>NZ_JAUKWQ010000010.1 GCF_030504645.1 Rhizobium oryzicola
CCTCAGAGCCAAACCGTAACCCGGCCCACCAATCAGCATTCAGCCAATTTCCAGAGATTTCACTAGAACGAAGAACTTCGTCGCCAGCAGCGCCGCCGCCCTCGTCAGTGACCCGGCTTATACGCCCACACCTCGGAAACGTCAACACCCGTTTTTAAAAAAATGTCATTTTTCTTCTTCCCTCTCCCGGATACGACAGCGCACCGCTAATGTGGCGCCTTATTTTGCTGGAGTTTTCGCATGATTGTCCTTGATGAACAAAATACGAGGGACGCACTTCCCTTCCCTGCCCTCATTGGTACGATTGAGGATATGTTCGCGCGCGACTGTGTCATGCCGCTTCGTCATCATCATGGGGTCAGCGTGCCGGGAGAGGCGAATGCGACCATGCTTCTCATGCCTGCCTGGGTGCCGGGTGAGTATATGGGCGTGAAGATCCTCAACCTCTTTCCGGACAATCACACACGTTCACTTCCCACGATCTTTGGCTCCTATCTTTTGTCCTCCGGCAAGACGGGGGAAATGCTCGCCATGGTCGATGGCGGTGAATTGACGGCGCGGCGCACAGCGGCAACGTCAGCTTTTGCAGCCAGATATCTGGCGCGAGCGGATGCCGAGGAGATGTTGATGGTCGGCACCGGGCGCCTGGCTCTCAACCTGATCGAAGCGCATGCAGTGCACCGCCCGCTCAAACGGATCCGCATCTGGGGCCGCTCACAGCAGAAGGCAGAAGAGCTGAGCGCACAAGCGGCGTCGCTTGGCTTTCAAACCGAGGTCGTAACCAATCTCGCATCTGCGGTGCATTCGGCCGATATCATTTCCTGCGCGACCCTTTCGTCCGAGCCATTGATCAAGGGCGAATGGTTGAAACCCGGCACGCACATCGATCTGGTCGGCGCCTTTACGCCGGCCATGCGTGAAAGCGATGACGAGGCGATTCGCCGTTCCCGCATCTTTGTCGACACGCGCGAGGGTGCCACAAAGGAGGGCGGCGATATCGCCATCCCGCTCAAGTCCGGCGTGATTGATGCCGACGACATCCTGGCAGAGCTCAAGGATTTCGCAACGGGTCTTCATGCAGGCCGTCAATCCGCTGATGAGATCACGCTGTTCAAGTCTGTTGGCGCAGCACTTGAGGACCTGGCTGGCGCCATTCTGGCCTATCAGACAGTGATCGGGAATCAGATAGCCTGATGACTGCAGTGAATTCTCAATTGCCGAAACTGCCCGTTACCGACGTCCTGCCGGAACTTGGTAGAGTGCTGCTAGAGGGAAACCGGGCGGTTCTCTCTGCTCCACCCGGTGCTGGCAAGACCACGCTTGTGCCGCTGTACCTGTTGGAACAGCCATGGTGCACCGGCAAGATCATCCTTCTGGAACCACGACGGCTGGCCGCCAGAGCCGCGGCCGGCCGCATGGCTTCGCTTCTTGGCGAGGCGGTGGGTGATACGGTCGGCTATCGCATGCGTCTTGATAACCGGATCTCGGCGGCTACCCGGATTGAAGTGGTGACTGAAGGCGTCTTTGCCCGGATGATTCTGGATGACCCGGAGCTCAATGGGGTATCGGCGGTGCTTTTTGATGAATTCCACGAGCGCTCACTCGATGCAGATTTCGGGCTGGCACTGGCGCTCGATGCCCAGAGCGCTCTGCGGGAAGATCTGAAGCTGCTCGTCATGTCAGCGACGCTCGATGTCGAGCGCGTCGCAGCCCTCCTGGACGAGGCCCCTGTCGTCAAAAGCGAGGGACGAAGTTTTCCGATCGATATCCGCCACAGCGACCGGGCACCTCAGGAACGCATCGAAGATGCCATGGCGCGGGCGGTTCTCGAAGCCCATGCCAGCGAGAGCGGCTCGATCCTTGCCTTTCTTCCTGGTCAGGCAGAAATCCTGCGGACGAAGGAGCGCCTGGAGCAGAGGCTGCCGACACCCACCGTTCTTGTTCCTCTCTACGGCAATCTTTCACAGAAGGAACAGGATCTCGCCATCAAGCCAGCGCCTGGGGGCACGCGGAAGATCGTACTGGCGACCTCCATTGCCGAGACATCGATTACCATTGATGGTGTGCGGATTGTGATCGACAGTGGATTGCAGCGGCTTCCGGTCTTCGAACCCTCGACAGGGATTACGCGGCTTGAAACCTTACGGGTCTCCCGCGCATCCGCCGATCAGCGGGCCGGACGCGCAGGGCGAACCGAGCCAGGCATCGCTATTCGCCTGTGGCATGCCGGGCAGACGGCTGCCCTTCCCGCCTTCACGCCACCGCAGATCCTGGCGAGTGACCTTTCCGCTTTGGCGCTGGACCTTGCCCATTGGGGTGTCCGCGACCCGGCCGATCTTCGTTTCCTGGATCAACCGCCGGCGCCAGCGCTGAAAGAGGCACGCGACCTGCTTCGGATGATGGGTGCACTGGATGGCCAAGACGGCATCACCGAGATGGGTCGGCAGATGCGTTCGCTTTCGCTCCCCCCGCGCCTGGCGGCCATGGCGATTGCCGGTGCGGCCTCCGGCCACGCATCGGCGGCCTGTCAGCTGGCGGTTTTGATGACCGAACAGGGACTGGGCGGGCCGAGCATCGATCTGGACGAGCGGCTGCGGTCGTTTCGCAACGAGCGGGGCGAGCGCGCTGAGTCAGCACGCAAGCTCGCCGCGCGTCTGGCCGCCTCACTGCCAAAAGCGCACACGGAGACCAACGAGCCTGTCAGTGCCGGTGCCCTATTGCTACATGCCTATCCGGATCGTGTAGCGATTCAACGCGGCGGGCGCGGTCGCTTCGTGATGGCGAATGGGCGGGGTGCCGAGCTGCCCGAGACCGAGCGATTGGCCGCGAGCCGCATGCTTGTGATTGCCGATCTGACCGGGCGGGCTGCGCAGGCGCGCATTCTCGCCGCAGCCGAAATCGATCGTGCGACCGTGGAAGAGGAACTTGGGCCCGCCATCATCCGTGCGGATGAAAGTGTCTTCGATCTGCAGAGCCGGCAGGTGCGCGCCAGAAAGGTTGTTCGGCTGGGAGCGCTGGTGCTGGAAGAGACGCCACTACCCCGCCCAACGGGACAGGCTGCAGCGGAAGCACTGGCTGCAGGCGTGCGGCTGCTTGGGCTCGACGCCCTGCCGTTTTCCAAGGATGCGCAACAGTTGCGGGAACGCCTTGGCTTTCTCCACCGGACCATCGGAGCGCCCTGGCCGGATGTGAGTGATGAAGCGCTGCTGGAGCAGTTGGAGAATTGGTTCGTGCCGTTCCAGTCAGGCCGTACGAGCCTTGATGGCGTGGACGTCGGGGGGTTGACGCAGGGGCTTCAATCATTGATCCCGCATGAGGTGATGCGCGATCTGGACCGCCTGGCGCCGACCCATTTCGATGCGCCGACTGGCCAGCGGCATCCGATTCGTTATGATGGAGACGAACCGGTGCTGGCCATTCGTGTCCAGGAGCTTTTCGGGCTGAAAGCACATCCTGCCGTCGCCGGCGGCCGTTTGCCGCTTCTTCTCGAGCTCACATCTCCCGCGCATCGTCCAATCCAGACGACACGTGATCTTGCAGGCTTCTGGACCGGATCCTGGAAGGACGTACGCGCCGATATGCGCGGCCGCTACCCCAAACATCCATGGCCGGAGGATCCTGCCAATGCCCCGCCGACGCATCGCGCAAAGCCGCGCGGAACCTGAGACACGCATGACAAAGACATCCTCGGCATCGCTGCGCGACACGCAGTTTGGTCGCTCAAGCCGGCGCATGCGCCTGCAAACCTTGGTGCGACTGCGCTGGCTGGCGGTTGCTGGCCAGACGACCACCGTTGCGGTCGTGGCGCTGGTTCTGCAGTTTCCCCTGCCGCTTCTGCCGGCGGCACTGTTGGTTTCCGCGCTCGCCACCGTCAATCTGACGCTGGCCATCCGCTTTCCGTCCACCCATCGTCTGGAGCCCGGTGCCTCGCTGGCGCTTCTTGCCTTCGATCTCCTGCAGATGCTTGGCCTGCTCTTCCTGACAGGCGGATTGGCAAACCCGTTCGCTCCGCTTCTCTGCGTCCCCGTCATCATATCATTTGCTTCGCAGCCGCTTCGCCACTCGCTTGTCCTGCTGGGCTTTGCAGTGACCTGCGCCTCCCTTCTGGCATTCTCGCCCTATGCCGTGCCATGGCGTCTGGGTGAACAGCTGGTGGTTCATCCCGTTCTGCAGCTGGGAACCTGGTGCGCGATCGTTTCCATGATGTCGTTTGCGGCCTTTTATGCCTACCGCGTCTCACACGAAGCGACGCTTCTGGCCGATGCGCTGGCTGCGACAGAACTGGTGCTGGAACGGGAGAAGCATCTCTCACAACTGGATGGACTGGCGGCGGCCGCTGCACACGAACTCGGGACGCCGCTTGCCACAATCAGCGTTGTCGCCAAGGAGATGGAGCGGGAGCTTTCCGGCGATGAGAGGTTCCGGGAAGATGTCGCGCTCCTGCGCAGCCAGAGTGAAAGATGCCGCGACATATTGAGGCGGCTGACCTCCCTGTCTGCTGACAATGAGGAGCATATGCGCCGACTGCCTTTCTCCTCCTTGATCGAGGAGGTGATCGCGCCGCAGCGGCAGTTCGGAATCGAGCTTGTCCTTGTCGAAAAAGGCGATCGTGGCCGTGAGCCGGTGGGAAATCGCAATGCGGGTATTCTCTACGGGCTTGGAAATCTCGTCGAAAATGCTGTGGATTTTGCGCAAAGCCAAGTCGTTCTCACCACGAATCACGATGCTGAACGCGTGACGATCACGATCGAAGACGATGGCGAGGGCTATCCCGCGGATGTTTTATCTCATATCGGGGAACCCTATATGACGACGAGAGGGCGCGAAAACGAAACGGCTGGCGGCCTTGGCCTCGGGCTTTTCATCGCGAAAACGCTTCTTGAACGTTCCGGTGCCACTCTCGTCTTTGAAAACCGGGATGGTGGCGAACATGGGGCCCGGGTTCGGGTTTCCTGGCCGAGATCGGTCATGGAAATGGGACCCAGGGCGACGTAAACTGACCCGGAGGCGCTTCCTGATCGTAGATTGCGCGAGAGCCTCAGTTGGAGAAATACAATGGTGGCAGAGAAGATTGAGCGAAACGATGTGAAAACCTTGGGCGAACTGGGGCCGGATCCTTCGCTTCTGATCGTTGACGATGATGCACCCTTCCTGCGCCGGCTGGCCCGCGCCATGGAAAGCCGTGGCTTCACTGTAGAAGTGGCTGAATCTGTTGCGGAGGGCATCGCAAAGTCCCGCGCACATCCGCCGAAATATGCGGTGATTGACTTGCGCCTTGGCGACGGCAACGGGCTGGACGTGATCGAAGCCATTCGCGAGCGCCGCGAAGACACCCGCGTGATCGTGCTGACCGGCTATGGCAATATCGCAACCGCCGTGACCGCCGTGAAGCTGGGTGCGGTGGATTACCTTTCCAAACCCGCCGATGCGGACGATGTCTATGCTGCGCTGACACAGCGGCCGGGTGAGAAGGCGGATGTGCCTGAAAACCCGATGTCAGCGGACCGCGTTCGCTGGGAGCATATACAGCGGGTGTATGAAATGTGTGAGCGCAACGTCTCCGAGACTGCCCGCCGCCTGAACATGCATCGCCGTACACTTCAGCGCATTCTGGCGAAGCGCGCTCCGAAGTAATCTTTACATTTCCTCGAAGGATCGGCCGGTCGCCCATTCGGCGGCCAGCAGGCGTTGCGCAGCAGCTCTTGAAAAGTTCAGCATAAAGGATTTGCGGGCGGCAGGGGTGAGCTTATGCTCCGGTGCCTCGCGGAGCAGATGCGCGCCATAGCCATCCGAGAGAATCAGCCCGCACTCTTCGGGAAAGATATCCAGCGGCACATCCTTATGGGTGGCGAAGAAAAGTCTGTCGCAAAAGTCGCGGTAATCGGGCCATTTGCGGTCCACCCGAAAATCCTCGATCGACGTCTTGATCTCGATGATCCAGATTTCCCCCTTGGCCGTGACGCTGGCGAGATCGGCGCGACGGCCATTGGAGAGCGAGAGTTCCGGCAGTAACGCATGCCGCATTTCGCTCAGCAGGAGTTGTACGCCCTTGCGCACCATCATCGCACGTGCGGATTGCCGCCCGTCAACCAGCGGATTGTTGGAACCGATATTGACAAGTGTCATGAACTTTGTCCGCAATGGTGGGCAATGTTGCAAAAAGGCAATGGCACATTCCTATTGTGCACCGGCGAACAGTCGCGGCATCTCAATGCCTTGCCAAGGCAGTTGTAATCGAAAATAACGTCCCATCAAAGATGATCGACTCATCTTCATTTCCTAAACAAATCGTAAGAGACATCCATGCGAACCCGCTCCAGCATGATTGCATCCGGTCTTATTGGGATGCTCGCCCTGCTGGGCTGCGCCACCTCGACCCTGGCACAGCCCAAGATCCTCGACTTCCGTGGCGACAGCGAAACCATCTATAGCGATGCCTATGGTCCGGTAACCGACGCAGGCTTCAAGCTGCCGGCGATCCCGATCAACCGCGTCGACAAGAAGTTCCATCGCCAGGTCGTTCACTTCGACACGCAGGAGCGCGCCGGAACGATCATCGTGAACACCCGCGAACGCTTCCTGTACTATGTGATGGGTGACGGCAAGGCCATGCGTTACGGCATCGGCGTCGGCAAGCAGGGCTTTGCCTGGGCGGGCGAAGCCTATATTGCCTGGAAGCAGGAATGGCCGACCTGGCATCCCCCGAAGGAAATGGCGCAGCGCAAGCCTGATGTCGCCCGCTATGTCGATGACGGCATGGGTCCTGGTCTCAGCAATCCGCTGGGGGCTCGCGCCATGTATCTCTACAACGAGAAGGGTCAAGACACGCTGTTCCGCCTGCACGGCACGCCGGAATGGGCCTCGATCGGCACGGCCGCTTCGTCCGGCTGCATTCGCCTGATGAACCAGGATGTGATCGATCTCTACAGCCGCGTCCGCCCGGGCCGCAGCGCCAAGGTCGTCGTTATCCAGTAAGACGGATCTTTATTTTGATTGCATGGAACGGCGCGGAAACGCGCCGTTTTTCGTTTGTCGCGACGAACGAAAAGGGCAGCCGAAGCTGCCCCCTACACTAAGCTTCCTCAGCGAATCACGCGATCGCTTTCGCCTTGGCCTCCAGGCGACGGCGATGAAGCACAGGTTCGGTATAACCGTTCGGCTGTTCGCGCCCCTTCAGGACCAGTTCGAGCGCCGCCTGGAACGCGACCGATTCGTCGAAACGTCCGGCCATCGGCTGATAAAGCGGATCGCCCGCATTCTGGCCATCCACGACGGCTGCCATGCGCCGCAGGGTCTCGATAATCTGTTGCTCGGTCACCAAGCCATGATGCAGCCAGTTCGCCATATGCTGGGCGGAAATGCGCAGGGTGGCGCGGTCTTCCATCAGGCCGACATTGTTGATGTCTGGCACCTTGGAGCAGCCGACGCCCTGATCGACCCAGCGCACCACATAGCCCAGAATACCCTGAGCATTGTTATCCAACTCACGCTGGATTTCCTCAGGCGTCCAGTTGGGACGCTGCGCGACCGGCACCGACAGGATATCCGTAAGCTTTGCGCGCGAGCGGCTTTTCAGGCCGTTCTGGACTTCAGCAACACTAACGCTGTGGTAATGCGTGGCGTGCAGCGTGGCCGCCGTCGGTGACGGAACCCAGGCCGTGTTGGCGCCCGCCTTCGGATGCGCAATCTTCTGCTCCAGCATGGCGGCCATCAGGTCCGGCATGGCCCACATGCCCTTGCCGATCTGGGCGTGGCCGGAAAGCCCGCATTCCAATCCAATGTCGACATTCCAATTTTCATAGGCCGCTATCCATGCGGCCTGTTTCATGTCGCCCTTGCGGATCATCGGCCCGGCTTCCATGGAGGTATGGATCTCGTCACCGGTGCGATCGAGGAAGCCGGTATTGATAAACACCACCCGTTCGCGGGCAGCGCGAATGCATTCCTTGAGGTTGACGGTCGTGCGCCGCTCCTCGTCCATAATGCCCATCTTGATGGTGTTCGGTGCCATGCCCAGCGCCTTTTCCACACGGGCAAAGATTTCCGAAGCAAAGGCCACTTCTTCCGGCCCATGCATCTTGGGCTTCACCACATACATGGAACCCGCGCGCGAATTCTGCCGGCGACCGCCGGGACCGACATCGTGAAGCGCGATCAGCGCCGTCACCATGGCGTCCATCAGGCCTTCCGGTACTTCGCGACCGTCGCGATCGAGGATCGCCGGATTCGTCATCAGATGCCCGACATTGCGCACCAGCATCAGCGAGCGGCCGGGAATCGTCTTTTCCATACCGTCGGCACCGGTAAAAGCGACATCCGGGTTCAGGCGGCGCGTGAAGGTCTTGTCGCCCTTGGTCACCTCTTCTGTCAGGTCGCCCTCCATGAGACCGAGCCAGTTGCGATAGACAACCACCTTGTCCTCGGCATCGACAGCGGCAACCGAATCCTCACAGTCCATGATCGTGGTGATCGCCGATTCGAGCAGCACATCGGAGATATGCGCCTTGTCCGTCTTGCCGATCGCGGTACCAGCATCGATGCGAATATCAACGTGCAGGCCATTGCGCTTCAGGATCAGGGCAGAGGGCTTTGCGGCATCGCCGCGATAGCCGGCAAATTGCGTGGGATCAGAGAGCCCCGTTTCCGTTCCGCTGGCCAGCACCACAAACAGAGCCTGATCGGTAACCTTGAAACCTGCCGCATCGCGCCAGCTTGCGCCGGACAAGGGGGCGGAGCGATCGAGAAAATCGCGCGCCCAGGCAATCACCTTCTCCCCGCGAACAGGATTGTAGCCCTTTCCCTTTTCAGCGCCGTCCGATTCAGCAATGGCGTCTGTTCCGTACAGCGCGTCGTAAAGCGAGCCCCAACGCGCATTGGCGGCATTCAATGCATAGCGTGCATTCATCACGGGGACGACCAACTGCGGGCCGGCAATCGCGGCGATTTCCGGATCGACATTGGCGGTGGACACCGAGAAGGCCGGGCCTTCCGGCAGAATGTAGCCGATCTCGCGCAGGTAAGCTTCATAGGCGGCGAGATCGACAGGCGCGCCATTCTTGCGATACCAGTCATCCAGCTTTGCCTGGAACTGGTCGCGCGTGTCCAGCAGCGCCCGGTTCTTCGGTGCAAGATCATGAACGAGCGCGGAAAACGCGGCGAAGAAATGATCCGCTTCTATCCCGGTCTCCGGCAGCGCTTCTTCCACCAGAAAGGTGTGCAGCGCTTCGTCGATCGCCAGACCGTGTTTTTCAATGCGGCTCATCCTGATCTCCATTCATTTATCCTTGAGAACAGGTTCTTGCGCGCTGAGGGCCGCTAGTCAATGCGGCATTGGTTCAAGCGGTTCTTTGCCGACGGCTCACCCGCATGGGAAGTCCGTCCCTCGGCTGTGTCGTCAGCTTCTGCACAGGCCAGGGGTTGGTCTCATGTGTCGGATCAAACCGGTAGCGCCCCATCAGAACGGCAAGGGCAATCACCGCTTCCTGCATGGCGAAGGTCGCACCAATGCAGATGCGCGGACCGGCACCGAAGGGAAGATACTGGAAGCGGTGGATCTTGCAGCGGTTCTCCGGCAGGAAACGCTCTGGCAGGAAGGCCCTTGGCTTTTCCCAGTAAAGCTGGTGACGATGCAGCGTCCAGGGCATGACAAGCGCCGTGGTGCCCGCTTCGATGCGAACGCTCTTGCCGTCCGGGCTTGTCCAGACATCATCCTCAATAGCCGCCCGATTGATGGAGGGCGCCGGCGGATAAAGACGAAGCGCCTCCTCGAAGGCAGCCCGGACATTCGGCATCAGGTCCAGCCAGTCGACAGGGTCGGCACCGGATGCCGTGACACGATCGATCTCCTCTTCCATCGCCTCGCGCACATGCGGCGCATTGGCGACGCAGTAGAGCGTCCAGGCAAGGGCGCGCGCCGTTGTCTCATGGCCAGCGCCGATGAAGGTGAGGATATTGTCCTCGATCTCATCCAGCGTCAGTCCATCCGGCCCGGCAAGTTCGAGAAGAAGCGTGAGGAAATCATCCGGCGTGCCGGCGCGATCCGCCGCCATGCGACCCGTGCGCTTTTCCATTGTGAGCCGCACGATCTCACGAAATTTGCCCAGAACCTTCTTGCCGCCAATCCGTGTCAGCCGCGGAACCCAGGGCGGCGCGCGTAAGAGGTCCATGGGATCCACTCGGCCCATGCGGTGCAGGAGATTATCGACATCATCAGAGAAATTATTGCTGGCGGTGACGATCTCACCGGAAAACAGCGTTTCCGAAAGAATGTTGAAGGTGATCTCGGTCATATCGACGGAGATATCCGTCACGCGGCCATCCAGCCCGATGTCCGCATATTTTTCGGCATACTCTTCCGATTTCGCCAGCATCTTGCCAGCGAAGCCCTTGGCATGGCGCGGCGTGAAAACCGGGGCCATGGCTTTACGCGATCGCTTCCAGACCTGTCCTTCCGCCGTCAGCAAGCCGTCGCGCAGGATCGGCCTCAGAATGAGCTGGCGGATTTCCGACATCTCGTAATTGGCGGCATTATCCACCAGTACATGGCGGATCAGACCGGGATCATTGATGATGATCGTGCGCTCGGAGAAGAACTTGGTATCGATCCAGGGCAGCGTATAGGAGGGCTCCCCCCACAGCTCGAGTGGGTTGCGCAGCACGGTGCGAATGATCTCCAGCCGTGAAGGCGGGACAGTGCGCGGAACGGGTGCGGGAGGCTCAAAAGGTTCTGGACGCATGTCCATGACCGGGTTCTCCTGAACGTCTAGCAGAAGAACCGTATATCAGCACTCAGAGCAGGGATTTCAATTCGTCCAGCTTGTCGTTGACCAGCCAGCCGTAATAATTCTCCTGCGGCCAGGAAAAACCGCCACTGCGGTTCTTGGCGGCAAGAGCTGCGGCGCGCTTGGCGGAATTCCCAACATTATAGAGCGTCGCCGTGATACCCGGATTCTTCGAAATATCGATTCCGGCAATATCGGCATAATCATCAATGGACCGCTTGATGGTCGCAGCCATGTAGGCAAGCGTCTTGTCCGGGTCCATGATGGCCTTGTAGACGCCCTGCGCATCGGATGCTTCAAGCTTGGGATAGCCCGAAACCTTCGACACCATATCGGCATGCATCAGCGCAGTCAGCGGGTTCAGCTGACCGAGGCCAAACGTCTGGCCGGCATAAAAGGGCTGGAAGAAGACCGCACTGAAGCGGTTATCCGGATAGGAGACGCCATCGACTGTCTTGTCGCGGAAGGCCTTTTCCCAGACATCCTCACGGCAGCTCCACAGACGATAGGAATCGGTGAACTCCTTGCATTGGTCGAACTGCGACTTCGATACGAATTCGCCGACAGACATGCCTTTATAGCCAAAGCGGAAGCTGTCGCCGGCGTAAGATGCCGCTTTGATATAGTAGGATTGCAGCCGGTCGTAGGCATCTACATTATAGGTGTGCTCGCCAATGATGGCGCCGATGATGTGGATGGGATCGATATCGTACTGGCGCGCCGTCTGCTTGATCTTCGACATCAGGCTCTTGTCGCTGGCCAGAAGATCGCGGATGCGCTCGTACTTATCGTCGAAGGTTGTGCGAACATCGCGCGTGCGGCGCGTCGACGCTCCAGGGATCTTCGGCTGCTCTGCATTGCGATTGCCGGGCGGCATAACGGATATGCTACCTGCTTCTGCCTGAGACGTGCTCAAGGCCAAGGTCATCATCAATGCCAGAACGATAGGTCGCAAGATCGACATCCCAAGGATTGTTACAATGAGCCTGTCACAACACACCGCTCCCCGAATCAGGGGGTTCGTTAGACCGCGCTCAGATTGACAGTCCCTTAGTGAAAAGCAAGGCGAGGAGTCGAGTCCGTCTCCTTCAATTTTTCACAAAATGCCGCTCTCGTGATGTCGGGCGTGGCGGATGCGCCACGCCCTCAAGCGCTGGACCAATTACAAGATGTAGCGCGACAGGTCCGTATCCTGGGCGATGTCGCCCACATGCTCGCGGACATAGGCCTGGTCGATCATGACCGAACTGCCCGAACGGTCCGGTGCGTGGAAGGAGATTTCATCCAGCACGCGCTCCATGACCGTCTGAAGACGACGAGCGCCGATATTCTCGACGGTCGCGTTCAAATGCACCGCGACGTCGGCCAGCGCATCGATAGCATCCTCGGTGAATTCGAGGTTCAGGTCTTCCGTTGCCATCAGCGCGATATACTGACGGATCAGGCTGGCCTCTGTCTCGGTCAGGATGCGGCGGAAATCTTCCTTGGAGAGCGGCTTCAGCTCGACGCGGATCGGCAAGCGGCCCTGCAGTTCGGGCAGGAGATCCGAGGGCTTGGCCACATGGAAGGCACCCGATGCGATGAAGAGGATGTGATCCGTCTTCACCGGCCCATACTTGGTGGAAACCGTCGTGCCTTCGACGAGCGGCAGCAGGTCGCGCTGCACGCCTTCGCGCGAGACACCGGCACCGAGACCGCCATCACGGGCGGCGATCTTGTCGATCTCGTCGAGGAAGACGATGCCGTCGTTTTCAACAGCCCGCACGGCTTCGCGCTGGATGACCTCGTTGTCGATCAGCTTATCGGACTCGTCGCGGATCAGCTCGCCATAGGATTTGGACACGGTGGTACGCACCTTCTTGGTGCGGCCGCCCATGGCCTTGCCGAACATTTCCGCGAGGTTCAGCACGCCGATATTGGCGCCCGGCATGCCGGGGATTTCAAAACCAGGCATGCCCGAACCGGCATCGGCCACTTCGATATCGATTTCCTTGTCGTCAAGCTCGCCGGCGCGCAGCTTCTTGCGGAATGTTTCACGTGTGGCAGGCGAAGCGGTAGCGCCCACAAGCGCATCTAGCACGCGTTCTTCGGCACTTTGATGCGCCTTGGCCTGCACTTCGGCGCGCTTCTTTTCGCGCACAAGGCCGATGCCGATCTCGACGAGGTCGCGAATAATCTGCTCGACGTCACGACCGACATAGCCGACTTCCGTAAACTTCGTCGCTTCTACCTTGATGAAAGGCGCACCGGCGAGCTTAGCCAGACGACGGGAGATTTCCGTCTTGCCGACGCCGGTTGGGCCGATCATCAGGATGTTCTTCGGCATGACTTCATCGCGCAGGCTGTCATCCAGCTGCTGACGGCGCCAGCGGTTTCTAAGCGCGATGGCGACCGCGCGCTTGGCGTCATGCTGGCCGATGATGTGGCGGTCCAGCTCGGAAACGATTTCTCGGGGGGAAAAGGTTGTCATGGTTTCCTCTTGGCATCTCCGTTCCGGCCGGCCTTAAACGGCCCGGCCCACGGAGCCCTTCATGGTGTTCTGTTCAGATTATTCTGCGTCCAGCGTCTCAACCACCAGATTGTGGTTGGTGTAGACGCAAATATCGGCGGCGATATCGAGGGCCTGGCGGGCCACCTCTTCCGCCGACTTGTCCGTATCCATCAAAGCGCGCGCAGCGGCAAAGGCGTAATTGCCGCCGGAGCCGATGGCGATCGCGCCATGTTCCGGTTCCAGCACATCGCCATTGCCGGTAATGGCAAGCGTCACGCTCTTGTCCGCCACCAGCATCATGGCTTCCAGATTGCGCAGATACTTGTCGGTACGCCAGTCCTTGGCAAGCTCAACCGCGGCCCGCATCAGCTGGCCGGGATATTGCTCCAGCTTCTTTTCAAGGCGGTCGAGCAGGGTGAAGGCATCGGCCGTCGCGCCGGCAAAGCCTGCAATGACTTCACCCTTGCCGATGCGGCGCACCTTGCGGGCATTCCCCTTCATCACGGTCTGGCCGAGGCTCACCTGCCCGTCACCGGCCATGACCACCTTGCCGCCTTTTCGCACTGTAATAATTGTCGTCATACTCTTGATACCCGTGACCCCGATGCGGGGCGATTGTTCTGCCGGTGGATACCGGTCGTTGGCCCTCATGTAAGTGGCGGCACCGGGATTGCAATTCCCCTCCTCTTCGACCGCCTGTCCATGCCGGAATCGTTTGCACCCATGCGGCGCGGCTGGTAAGCAGCCTTCCAGATGAAGGCTGAATGACACCGGTTAGAGACGATGAGCGAACGCCGCGCCACCATTTCGCGCAAGACGAATGAAACCTCCATTTCCGTGACCGTCGATCTCAACGGCAACGGCACCTCGAAGATTTCGACGGGGATCGGTTTCTTCGACCATATGCTGGAGCAGCTCTCGCGACATTCGCTGATCGACATGGAGATCGACTGCAAGGGTGACCTTCATATCGACGACCATCATTCGGTGGAAGACACTGGCATTGCGATCGGCCAGGCGATTTCGAAGGCGCTTGGCGACCGTCGTGGCATTACCCGCTACGCGTCGCTGGATCTTGCCATGGACGAAACTATGACCAAGGCCGCGGTCGATCTTTCCGGTCGTCCCTTCCTGGTCTGGAACGTCGCCTTCAGCGCCCCGAAGATCGGCACGTTCGATACCGAACTGGTGCGGGAATTCTTTCAGGCGCTCGCCCAGAATGCCGGCATCACGCTACATGTGATGAACCATTACGGCGCCAACAACCATCACATCGCCGAGACCTGCTTCAAGGCCGTGGCGCGTGTGTTGAGAACCGCGACCGAGATCGATCCGCGCCAGGCGGGCCGCGTTCCCTCTACCAAAGGAACGCTGGTCTGACGCCAGTCAGGAGCTTACGTGATCAGTTTATATGTGCTTGAGCCACCCAGCGGTGCCGATCGAGATCACCGTTCGACGCGCTTTATCGCGGATCGTTTCAACTGGCTCGCCTTTCTGTTTCCGGGCCTCTGGCTGCTTTGGAAGCGTTGCTGGCTGACCGGCGCCGTCGTGCTTGGGCTGCAGATTGCGGCCGGGCGGGTCGCGGAGCTTCCCGGCCTTTCCTTGGCGGGCATGCTCACCAATCTGGCGCTCGCTCTGGTGATCGGGCTCGAAGGCCACCATATCCTGGTCAAAAGCCTGAGGTTCAAGTGCTGGACGCTACAGGACGTTGTTGTGGCAACGGACCTTGCCAGCGCGGAAGCCGCCTATTTTGCAAATCTGGAAAGCGCGTCAAGCGCGCAGGATGTCCCGCCTGCCGATTGGAGCAAGCTTTCCCCTGCCCCGCAAGCGGCCGGCTGGACCGGCCAGGCGCTTGGGCTTTTCGATCATGACGGAGGACGCTGATGCGCGTTGCGATCATCGACTATGGATCGGGCAATCTTCGATCCGCGACCAAGGCGTTCGAGCGCTCCGTGCGTGAAGCAGCGGTTGACGCGCACGTGGAACTGACGGACCGGCCGGAAGTCGTCGCTGCCGCCGATCGTATCGTTCTTCCAGGCGTTGGCGCCTATGCCGATTGCCGCCGCGGCCTTGCCGCAGTCCCCGGCATGGAGGCTGCGCTTCTGGATGTCGTGGAAGCCAAGGGCCGCCCCTTCCTCGGTATCTGCGTCGGCATGCAGCTCATGTCGTCGCGCGGGCTTGAAAAGGAAGTGACCAATGGCCTTGGCTGGATCAAGGGTGACGTCAAGGAAATGACGCCGTCCGATCCTGGCCTCAAGATCCCGCAGATTGGCTGGAATACGCTGACGCTGAATCGCCCTCACCCGCTGTTCGAGGGCATCCCGACCGGCAATGACGGCCTGCATGCCTATTTCGTCCACTCCTATCATCTCGATGCGGAAGCCTCTAATGATGTGGTGGCGACCACGGACTATGGCGGGCCGGTGACGGCCTTCGTGGCCAAGGACAACAAGGCTGGCGCGCAATTCCATCCGGAAAAGAGCCAGAAGCTCGGCCTTGCCCTGATTTCCAACTTCCTGCGCTGGAACCCCTGACATGATTCTGTTTCCCGCAATCGACCTCAAGGAAGGCCAATGCGTTCGCCTGAAGCTTGGCGACATGGAGCAGGCCACCGTCTACAACCCGGATCCGGCCGCCCAGGCGAAGTCCTTTGAAGACCAGGGTTTCGAATGGCTGCATGTGGTGGATCTGGACGGCGCCTTTGCCGGCGAAAGCCGCAACGGCTTTGCCGTGGATGCCATCTTGAAGGCCACCAAGAACCCGGTGCAGCTCGGCGGCGGCATTCGCACGCTCGACCACATCGAAGCCTGGCTCTCTCGCGGGCTTGCCCGCGTCATCCTCGGCACCGTGGCCGTGCGCAATCCGGCGCTCGTCATCGAAGCCTGCCAGAAATTTCCCGGCCAGGTCGCCGTCGGCATCGATGCCAAGGGCGGCAAGGTGGCCGTGGAAGGTTGGGCAGAAGCGTCCGAACTCGGCGTGATCGAACTGGCGAAGAAATTCGAAGGGGCTGGCGTTGCCGCCATCATCTATACCGATATCGATCGCGACGGCATTCTGGCCGGCATCAACTGGGCTTCCACGCTGGAACTCGCCAACGCCGTTTCGATCCCGGTGATCGCTTCCGGCGGCCTTGCCTCGCTGGACGATATCCGCCGCATGCTGGAACCGGATGCTGCCCGTCTGGAAGGTGCCATTTCCGGCCGCGCCCTTTACGATGGGCGCATTGATCCGGCTGAAGCGCTTTCACTGATCCGCGCTGCCAAGGGAGCTGCCGCATGACGCTGAAGGCCCGCGTTATCCCCTGCCTCGACGTCAAGGACGGCCGCGTCGTCAAGGGCGTAAACTTTGTCGATCTGATCGATGCCGGCGATCCCGTCGAGGCTGCCAAAGCCTATGATGCTGTCGGTGCCGACGAGCTCTGCTTCCTCGACATCACCGCCTCCTCTGACAATCGCGATACGATCTTCGAGGTCGTGGCGCAGACGGCGGAACATTGTTTCATGCCGCTGACCGTCGGTGGCGGCGTGCGCGCCATCGGCGATATTCGCAAGCTGCTGCTGGCCGGTGCCGACAAGGTGTCGATCAACTCCGCCGCCGTCAACAACCCGGATTTCGTGGCGGAAGCCGCCGACAAGTTCGGCAACCAGTGCATCGTGGTTTCCATCGATGCCAAGCGCCGCCGCACCCAAGGCCCGGGCCAAGACGATATGAGCGCCTGGGAAATCTACACCCATGGCGGACGCAATGCGACCGGCATCGATGCCGTCGAGTTTGCCGCCCGCATGGTGGAGCGTGGCGCGGGCGAGTTGCTTGTCACCTCCATGGACCGGGACGGCACCAAGATCGGTTATGACCTGGAACTGACGCGCGCAATTGCCGATGCGGTTCGCGTGCCCGTCATCGCCTCCGGCGGCGTCGGCTCGCTGGATGACCTCGTTGCGGGCGTGAAAGAAGGTCATGCGACGGCGGTTCTAGCCGCCTCCATCTTCCACTTTGGCACCTATTCGATCGGCGAGGCCAAGCGCTATATGGCCGATCATGGCATTGCCATGCGTCTGGATTGAGAAAGGCTATAGACCATGTTTTCCCTTTCCGATCTCGAACGCATCGTCGCCGAACGAGCCAAGGCATCGCCGGAGGAATCCTGGACGGCCAAGCTCGTTGCCAGTGGGCAGGAAAAAGCCGCCAAGAAACTGGGGGAAGAGGCGATCGAAACCGTGATCGCCGCCATGGGGCAGGATCGCAAAAATCTGACCGCCGAAGCCGCCGATCTGCTCTATCATCTCATTGTCGTATTGAAGATTGCCGAGCTTCCGTTGCAGGATGTTCTGAACGAACTCGAACGCCGCACCGGCCAATCCGGATTGCAGGAGAAGGCGAGCCGCAAGCCCTCATGACGATCGCCAGCCAGCCCGTCGAATCCGACATCCCGCCGGTGCCATCGAAGGCAACCAATTATTCTCCCTTCTTTCTGTTCAGTTCAGAGGAATGGGCGAAATTCAGGGCCGATACGCCCCTGACATTGACAGCGGATGAAGTGCAACGGCTGCGCTCGCTGCATGACCCGATCGATCTGGACGAGGTGCGGCGCATCTATCTTTCGCTGTCGCGTCTTTTGTCGGCGCATGTGGAAGCCTCGCAGCTGCTGTTCCAGCAGCGCAACCGTTTCCTGAGCCTTTCCGACCAGGCAAAAACGCCTTTCGTTATCGGCATTGCAGGCTCGGTCGCCGTCGGCAAATCCACGACCGCCCGTATTCTGCAGGAGCTTCTGACCCGCTGGCCTTCCAGCCCGAAGGTCGATCTGGTCACCACCGACGGCTTCCTCTACCCCAATGCGGTTCTGAAGCGCGAAAACCTGATGGAGCGAAAGGGTTTTCCGGAAAGCTACGATATAGGCGCGCTGCTGCGTTTCCTGTCTTCCATCAAGGCCGGCAAGCCGAACGTGAAGGCACCCAAATATTCGCATTTGACCTATGACGTGCTCTCCGACGAGTTCAGCGTCATCGACCGCCCCGATATCCTGATCTTCGAGGGCATCAACGTGCTGCAATCGCGCACGCTGCCCGAAGACGGGACCATTGTGCCGATGGTCTCGGATTTCTTCGATTTCTCGATCTACATTGATGCGGATGAGAAACTGATCCATCACTGGTATGTGGAGCGGTTTATGCGGCTACGTCAGACCGCTTTTCGCGATCCAAGCTCCTACTTCAACCGCTATGCTACGATCGACGAGGATGCAGCTCTGACGATCGCCGAGGGACTCTGGCAGAACATCAACCTGAAGAACCTGCGGCAGAACATCCTGCCCACCCGGCCGCGCGCCGATCTTATCCTGCGCAAAGGCAGCAACCATCTGGTGGAAACGGTGGCGCTCAGGAAGCTTTGAAAATTACGGGTTCACCCGCCTTAATGTCAGGTTGATCCGCCCGCCATTCTTCAGAAGTGTTGAAGTATTAGGATAAATCCGGTCGACCCCGTGGAAGGCAAGCCTGCCCTCACCACCAATGACCACGACGTCACCGCTCGACAGCTTGAAAGAGCCCGTGGGATCCTTCCGGTTCAACCCACCCACCCGGAACAGGCAGCTATTGCCAAGCGAAATGGACAAGACGGGCGCTGCGAGATCCTGCTCATCGCGATCCTGATGCAGACCCATGCGGGCCGTATCGTCGTAAAAGTTGACGAGGCAGGCTTCCGGCGGCTTCGGGTAGGCAGTGATGTCGTTCCAAAGCCAAAGCAGGCGCTCTGGTATGGCAGGCCATATCTTGCCGGTCACGGGATGTTCGGGCTGATAGCGATAGCCGCGTTCCTTGTCGGTCACCCAGCCAAGTGATCCGCAATTGGTCATGCGAACCGACATCGGCTTTCCTGTGCCTGGCATCACGGGCACGAACAGCGGCGCCTCTGCCACGACAAGCCTGATCTCCTCGACTAGGTCAGCCTGGGCCTGGCGATCGAGATGATCAGGCAGATGGCGAATTCCTTCAGGCAATCGAAACATCGGCGTCCTCCCTCAATCCGAGGCCGGGCGACCGCGCATTTTCTTGATGTCGGCCCGGCCCGACTTTTCCTTAAGCCGGCGTTCGATTGAACCCTTGGTCGGCTTTGTTTTCTTTCGCGGCGGCGGTGGCGGCTTTGCCGCCTCCAGGATCAGCTCCTTCAACCGCTCGCGCGCGTCTTCCCGGTTTCGGTCCTGGCTACGAAAACGATTGGCCTCGATGATCAGAACGCCGTCTTTCGAAAGGCGGCGGCCCGCCAGCTGGGCAGCATTCGTCTTGACCCGTTCCGGCAGCGAGGGCGAATTCATGAGATCGAAGAAAAGCTGGACCGCCGTCGACACCTTGTTGACGTTCTGCCCGCCGGGACCGCCCGCCAGAACGAATTGTTCTGTCAGTTCCCAGCCGGCAATGGTGATACGGCTGTTAATGACAAGAGGATCACTGGCCATGGTCGTCTCCGGCAGTCGCGCATCAGGAGGCAGCTGCAACGTCTTCGTGGAGACGCTCTATTTCATAAAGACGCGTAAAAGAAAACCGCCGGGGCAAACCCGGCGGCATCCAGAATCTTTCAGTCAAGTCCTGCCGGCTCTCACTCGGCAGCGGCGAGAACGCCCGGTGCAGCGTCGCGGACCTTGCTGTCGACATGGTTTTCGAACTTCGTGAAGTTCGAGATGAACATGTTGACGAGCTTCTTGGCCTGTGCGTCGTAGGCGGCACCATCGGACCAAGTCGAGCGCGGATCGAGGATCGACGTATCGACACCCGGCACGGCCACTGGTACCGCGAAGCCGAAATTGGCGTCGGTACGGAAATCGGCCTTCTTCAACTCGCCGTTCAGGGCAGCCGTCAGCAGCGCGCGCGTCGCCTTGATCGGCATGCGGCGGCCAGTGCCGTAAGCGCCACCGGTCCAGCCAGTGTTCACAAGCCAGCAATCGACGCCGTGATGAGCGATCAGATCACGCAGAAGGTTGCCGTATTCCGTCGGATGACGCGGCATGAATGGCGCACCGAAGCAGGTGGAGAAGGTGGCTTCCGGCTCCGTCACGCCCTTTTCCGTGCCAGCAACCTTTGCGGTGTAGCCTGACAGAAAGTGGTACATGGCCTGTTCCGGGGTCAGCTTGGCGATCGGCGGCATCACGCCGAAAGCATCCGCCGTCAGCATGATGATCGTCTTCGGATGTGGCGCAAGACCCGTCTCGGAAGCATTCGGAATGAAGTGCAGCGGATAGGCGCTACGCGTATTTTCCGTCAGCGATGCATCGTCGAAATTGGGTACGCGGTTCTCATCGAGAACAACGTTTTCCAGAACCGTGCCGAAGCGGCGCGTCGCGGCATAGATTTCCGGCTCTGCTTCCGCAGAAAGACGGATCGCCTTGGCGTAGCAGCCACCCTCGAAATTGAAGATGCCGTTTTCACCCCAGCCATGCTCGTCATCGCCGATCAGCGTGCGGTTCGGATCGGCAGACAGGGTCGTCTTGCCTGTGCCAGACAGGCCGAAGAAGACCGCTGCGTCACCATCCGGGCCGACATTGGCCGAGCAGTGCATCGGCATGACGCGCTTTTCCGGTAAGAGATAGTTGAGGACGGTGAAGACGGATTTCTTGTTTTCGCCGGCATAGGACGTGCCGCCGATCAGGATAATGCCGCGGGTGAGATCGCAGGCGATGACCGTTTCTGTGCGGCAGCCGTGACGGGCCGGATCCGCCTTGAAGCTCGGCAGGTTGATGATCGTCAGCTTCTGCTGGAAGCTCGACAGCGTCGAACGGTCCGGACGGATCAACAGGTTACGAATGAAGAGCGCGTGCCAGGCAAGCTCGGTGATGACACGAGTCGGAAGTGCGTAATCACGATCAGCACCGCCGATGAGATCCTGCACATAAAGCGTCTTGCCGCTAGCATGGGCCAGCATGTCCTGACGAAGAAGTTCGAAGTGCTCTAGCGAGATCGGCTTGTTGTTATCCCACCAGATCTTGTCTTCTGTTTCTGCCGTGCGAACGACGAACTTGTCCTTCGGCGAGCGGCCCGTATGCTGGCCTGTCACCGCGCGCAGAGCGCCATCCACCGTCAGCTCAGCCTCGCCACCACGCAGGGCAGCTTCGTAAAGCTCACTCTCATTCAGATTGTAGTTCACCCGCGCGGCGTTGCCGAGACCGATGGTCGCGATGCCGTTCGACGTGTTGTGAGCTCCGAACTCCTCCATGTCGCGCCTTCCTTCAGCTGACGTTGATCATGACAGCAAGGTAACGAGCGGATTTAAAAAGAGCAAGAGAACGATTCTAATTATATCAATAAAATCAAATAATTAATCGATTTAAAAACTTTTTTGCCGTTTTAAATCGGTTTGATTGAAAAGTTTTTGCAGCCAAACCGTCTGCGCCAATGGCTGCCAGATACGCATCCCCTTTATCTTTGCCACAATTTGTTCCACCTTTATACTCAAACACGCATCACCCGGGCATCGATGACCCGGCTGGGCTTCAAATCCAGGAGATGCGCGCAGTATGGCGGAGACAGACAGAATGCAGACCATCGCGTTGGTAGACGACGATCGCAATATTCTCACTTCGGTGTCCATCGCATTGGAGGCGGAAGGCTATCGGGTCGAAACCTATACTGATGGCGCCTCGGCTCTGGACGGCCTGCTCGCCCGCCCGCCGCATCTGGCCATATTCGACATCAAGATGCCGCGCATGGATGGCATGGAGCTTTTGCGCCGCCTGCGCCAGAAGTCCGATATACCGGTCATTTTCCTCACTTCCAAGGATGAGGAGATCGACGAGCTGTTCGGACTGAAGATGGGCGCCGACGACTTCATCACCAAGCCGTTCTCGCAGCGCCTGTTGGTGGAGCGCGTCAAAGCCATCCTCCGACGCTCCAGCAACCGCGACGCGCAAGCTGCGGCACCCGGTGCGGTGAAGGCAAGCGGCGGTGCCGACCAGCAGGCCCGTACGCTGGAACGCGGCCAGTTAGCGATGGACCAGGAACGCCATACCTGCACTTGGAAGGGCGAGCCTGTGACCCTGACGGTCACGGAATTCCTGATCCTGCATTCGCTGGCGCAGCGCCCGGGCGTCGTAAAGAGCCGCGATGCGTTGATGGACGCCGCCTATGACGAGCAAGTCTATGTGGACGACCGCACGATCGACAGCCACATCAAGCGACTTCGCAAGAAGTTCAAAATGGTTGACGTGGATTTCGATATGATCGAAACGCTCTACGGCGTAGGCTACCGGTTCCGCGAAGCGGCCTGAGCATGACAGGCCGTTCGTCCCATGATGGCCGTCGGGCCGAACCGGCGGCCGGCTGAAAGGGAAAGGCGTGGCCGACCAGACGATCAACAGCGATGTGACCAATGTGTCGGACGGCGAGGCTCGCCGAACGGGCCGCAGGCTTTGGTCACACCCCTTCACGCTGATCCGCCGCATCTTCGGCAATGCAGTGTTTTCCAGCCTGACACGCCGCATCCTGTTCTTCAACATCGCGGCGACGGTCGTGTTGGTGGCGGGTATCCTCTACCTCAACCAGTTTCGCGAGGGCTTGATCGATGCCCGTGTCGAAAGCCTTCTGACGCAGGGCGAAATCATAGCCGGTGCGATTTCCGCGTCGGCTTCTGTCGATACCAATTCCATCACCATCGATCCGGAAAAGCTGCTGGAACTTCAGGCTGGACAAAGCATCACACCGGTTCCCAATGATGAGGATCTGGATTTTCCCATCGATCCGGAGCGTGTGGCGCCGGTTCTTCGCCGGCTGATTTCGCCGACCCGCACTCGTGCACGCCTTTTCGATGCAGATGCCAATATGCTGCTCGATTCCCGTCATCTCTATTCCCGCGGTCAGGTGCTGCGTTACGATCTGCCGCCAGTAGAGGGTGAGACGACGACGACCTGGAGCGACTGGGTTGCCAGCATCTTCAACCGCCTTCTTCAGCCCGGCAATCTGCCTGCCTATAAGGAAGCGCCGGGCGGTGACGGCTCGATTTACCCCGAAGTGATGAATGCGCTGACAGGTGTTCGCGGCGCCGTGGTGCGCGTAACTGACAAGGGCGAACTGATCGTCTCGGTCGCGGTTCCGGTCCAGCGCTTCCGTGCTGTGCTGGGCGTTTTGCTTCTGTCGACGCAGGCCGGTGATATCGACAATATCGTCCATGCCGAACGACTAGCGATCATGCGCGTATTCGGCGTTGCGACGCTGGTCAACATACTGCTGTCGCTGCTTTTGTCTTCGACCATCGCCAACCCGCTGCGGCGCCTTTCGGCGGCTGCCATTCGCGTCCGCCGCGGTGTGAAGCAGCGCGAGGAGATACCGGATTTTTCGGCACGCCAGGACGAAATCGGCAACCTGTCGATCGCGCTTCGCGACATGACCAATGCGCTTTACGACCGGATCGATGCGATCGAGAGCTTTGCTGCCGATGTCAGCCACGAACTGAAGA
Organism: Rhizobium oryzicola; assembly: GCF_030504645.1. Taxonomy (GTDB): domain Bacteria; phylum Pseudomonadota; class Alphaproteobacteria; order Rhizobiales; family Rhizobiaceae; genus Neorhizobium; species Neorhizobium oryzicola. The sequence goes on from NZ_JAUKWQ010000010.1 coordinate 23,710, forward strand.
ACCCGCTGACCTCGCTGCGCAGCGCCGTCGAGACCCTGCCGCTCGCCAAGACGGACGAATCCAAACAGCGCCTGACCAACATCATCTTCCACGACGTGCGCCGTCTCGACCGCCTGATTACCGATATCTCCGACGCATCACGCCTGGATGCAGAACTCGCGCGCTCTGATTCGGCACCGGTCGACATGGAGATGCTGGTCGGTAATCTGGTCGAAATTTCCAAGCAGATCCGGACCGGCCGCAAGCCTGTGGAAATCGAGTTTTCCGCCGACCACAAGCCAGGGGTCAAGATCGACTACAAGGTTCAGGGCCACGATCTGCGCCTCGGCCAGATCATTACCAACCTCATCGAAAACGCCCGCTCCTTCGTGCCGGATAAGAACGGCAGGATCACGCTGCGTCTCTTCCAGAGCCGCGGGCGCATCACCGTGCAGGTGGATGACAACGGTCCCGGCATCCAGGCCGAGGATATCGACCGCATTTTCGAGCGCTTCTATACCGACCGCCCGGAAGGCGAGAGCTTCGGGCAGAATTCCGGCCTTGGCCTTTCCATCAGCCGGCAGATCGCCGAAGCGCATGGGGGAACGCTGAAGGCAGAAAATCTGGTCGATGCTAAGACCGGAAATGTCATGGGTGCCCGCTTTACGCTATCGCTCCCTCCAGGGGGGAGTGCATGAGCTCAGAGGTAAACCTGCATGCCACGGCAATCGTCATCGGCACGCGGGGTCTGCTGATCACCGGGCCTTCTGGAAGCGGCAAGTCCACGCTCGCCTTCAACTGCCTCGCGATGGCCAAACGTAGCGGTGCTTTTGCCGCACTCGTAGCGGACGATCAGGTCTTCGTGTCAATCGACAATGAAAGGGTGCTGGCCCGACGGCCACCCGCAATTGCGGGAATGATCGAACTCAGAGGCTGCGGGATCGGACGCTTTGAAAGCGTGGAACGCGCAGTGATGCATCTAGCGATTCGCATGCAGGAGAGCGATTGTGAACGGCTTCCACCGGAGCATGAAACGTTTTCTCTGCCCTGCGGAGGCAGCCTTCCACTGATCCGTATGCGCGCCGATTTTATCGATCCGTTGGCCGCGATTGCGGCGCTTAGACCCGAACTTTGTGCGGAAAGACCGTTTTGCTGACGGTTGCTTCAAGATTTTTGCTTGCACTTCAACTTTACATGGACAAGATGGCTTCCCACCGCCGTGGTACCTGTTGCAGTGCGACATGAGCCCGCGCGTATCCTTGTATCGAGGGGTGATTTCATCATGATCGGACTTGTGCTTGTCACTCATGGCAAGCTGGCTGAGGAATTTCGTCATGCACTTGAACATGTCGTTGGTCCTCAGAAGAATATCGAGACCGTTTGCATCGGGCCTGAAGATGATATGGACCAGAGGCGGCAGGACATCCTTGACGCCGTAGGCCAAGCAGATGACGGGCATGGCGTGGTTATCCTCACAGATATGTTCGGCGGCACACCCTCCAATCTCTCGATTTCCGTGATGAACAGCGGCAAGGTCGAAGTGATTGCAGGGGTAAACCTGCCCATGCTGATCAAGCTGGCAGGTGTTCGCGCTGACAATGACATGCAAAAAGCGCTGGCTGATGCGGCAGATGCAGGCCGGAAATATATCAACGTGGCAAGCCGCGTTCTGAGCGGCAAGTGAAAGTGTCGATGACGACCATCTCCCGCGAACTCCTGATCATCAACAAGCGAGGCCTGCACGCCCGCGCCTCGGCCAAGTTCGTGCAGACTGTTGAAGGCTTCGAGGCTGAGGTTACCGTATCCAAGGACGGGATGACTGTCGGCGGCACCTCTATCATGGGGCTGATGATGCTGGCTGCCAGCCCTGGCTGCACCATCGAAGTCTCCGCCAGCGGCAAAGACGCGGAGGCCGCCATGGCGGCATTGACCCATCTCGTAGAAGATCGCTTTGGCGAAGAGATGTAGCGATCATATAAAGACTTCTTTATATCCTTATTGCTAGTTTCCGGTAAGCCTGCTAAACGGCAGGCATGGCCGTTGCCATGGGCAATGGCGCTTCCGCTGCCTTCGAGAAGAGGCAGCCTCGTGTACTGGAGAGCCACCATGAGCGCTGAAAAAGATTATATCGTCGCCGATATCGCCCTTGCCGATTTCGGCCGCAAGGAACTCAATATTGCGGAAACCGAAATGCCGGGCCTGATGGCCTGCCGCGAGGAATTCGGAACGTCAAAGCCGCTGAAGGGCGCGCGCATTTCCGGCTCGCTGCATATGACGATCCAGACGGCTGTTCTGATCGAAACGTTGAAGGTTCTTGGTGCGGACGTGCGCTGGGCCTCCTGCAACATCTTCTCCACGCAGGACCATGCTGCTGCTGCGATTGCCGCGGCCGGTATCCCGGTCTTCGCCGTCAAGGGCGAATCGCTGACAGAATATTGGGAATACACCGACAAGATCTTCCAGTGGAGCGATGGCGGCCTCTCCAATATGATCCTGGACGATGGCGGCGATGCGACCATGTACATTCTGCTCGGCGCACGCGCCGAAGCCGGCGAAGACGTCCTGTCGAACCCGGGCTCCGAGGAAGAAGAGATCCTGTTTGCGCAGATCAAGAAGCGCCTCAAGGCTTCTCCTGGCTGGTTCACCAAGCAGCGCGATGCCATCAAGGGCGTGACCGAAGAAACCACCACGGGCGTTCACCGCCTGTATGAACTCTCCAAGAAGGGTCTCCTCCCCTTCCCGGCCATCAACGTCAATGACTCCGTTACCAAGTCGAAGTTCGACAACAAGTATGGCTGCAAGGAATCGCTGGTCGACGGGATTCGCCGTGCAACCGATGTCATGATGGCCGGCAAGGTTGCCGTCGTCTGCGGCTACGGCGATGTGGGCAAGGGTTCGGCTGCTTCGCTGGTCGGCGCCGGTGCGCGCGTGAAGGTGACGGAAGTCGACCCGATCTGCGCCCTGCAGGCTGCCATGGACGGCTTCGAAGTGGTTCAGCTGGAAGACGTCGTCTCCTCGGCCGACATCTTCATTACCACGACCGGCAATAAGGACGTCATCCGCATCGAGCACATGCGCGAGATGAAGGACATGGCGATCGTCGGCAATATCGGCCACTTCGACAACGAAATTCAGGTCGCGGCTCTGCGGAACCTGAAGTGGACGACCATCAAGCCGCAGGTGGACATGATCGAGTTCCCGAAGGGCAACCGCATGATCCTTCTCTCCGAAGGCCGCCTGCTGAACCTCGGCAACGCCACGGGTCACCCGTCCTTCGTGATGTCGGCTTCCTTCACCAACCAGGTTCTGGGGCAGATCGAACTCTTCACGAAGCCGGACGCCTACAAAAACGACGTCTACATCCTGCCGAAGCACCTGGACGAGAAGGTTGCGCGCCTCCATCTCGCCAAGCTCGGCGTTAAGCTGACCGAGCTGTCGGACGAGCAGGCCTCCTATATCGGTGTATCCAAGCAGGGCCCCTTCAAGGCCGAGCACTACAGATACTAAGATTAGCTGACTAATCCACAATATATGGTAGCCGCGGACTTGACTTTTCCGCGGCTTCTTTTTTGCCCGCAGATCTTTGCGCGGCTGTGCGAAGCAAGTATTGTTTAATGACTTGATTCGCGCTGCCGCGAAGGCGTTGCGCGAACTGGGATGTCTTGTCGACGATGCGGCACATGGACGGAGACAGACCGGAATGGCGGTAAAATTTTCGGCTCAGCGCAAGCGGGCCAAATCCGATAGAGGAACCAAGGCGGGCTCCTCTTCGGGTGCATTGGAACTCTATAGACAGGAACGGGCAGGCGCACGAGGGCGCCTGAACGGACTGTTGCGATCGCTGAAAACAGGGCTTTGTGGCACGGCACTTTCAGGCGTTGCGGGTGTTGCGCTTGCGCAGCAATCGGCGAACCCTGCGAGCAAGCTTTTTACCTCTTCGGAAGTGATCTTCTCCTCGTTCGCGGTCGGCGCCATCGCGGCGGCACTGCTGTCGGCAGCATGGCTGATGCGCCAGCGTGGAAATCTTGAAGCGGAAACGGAAGAGATGCGCTCGGCGCTTTCTGACGCGCAACAGAGGATTTCCCGTTACGAAGCCCTGATTGCCGACAAGAACCGAAGAATCGTTTTGTGGGATGCCGGCGGCGCCCCTGCGGAAATTCTCGGCCAACTGCCTGCCGAAACAGGCGCTCCCTCTGATGACAGAGAATTCCTGGCATTCGGTCGCTGGCTGAAGGCCCATTCAGCGGCAGAGGTCGAACGCGCCATCGAGGGACTGCGTTCCAATGCCCGCTCCTTCGATATGGTGGCCGAAACCGTCAGGGACGAGGTGCTCGAGGTGCAGGGCCGCGTTTCCGGCGGCAAGGCCTTCGTTCGTTTCGTGGCACTGAACAATCTTCGCGCTGAACTGGCGGAACTCAAAATCGAGCGTGAACGGCTCGTCTCGTCCATCACGCTGTTTCAGTCGCTTCTGGATGCACTCGAACAACCCGTTTGGCAACGTGATGCAGAGGGCCAACTGGCCTGGGTCAACCACGCCTATGGCGAGGCTGTCGAGGCTTGTTCTCCGGAACATGCGGTGCAGGATTCGCGCGAATTCCTGGGCACGATTGCACGCGAGAAAATTCGCGCCACAGCGACATCCAACTCGCCCTTCCATGACCGCGTCTCGACCGTGGTGCGCGGCAACCGAACGGTTTTCGACGTGGTGGACGTGGTGGGAACGACAGGTTCCGCCGGCATGGCCATCGATGTGACGGAAGCGGAAAGCGTGCGGGCCGAATTGACCCGTACGCTGAAAAGCCATGCGGAGACGCTCGATCATCTGGCGACACCCGTTGCCATCTTCGACCGCGAGCAACGGCTGCAGTTCTATAACCAGGCTTTTGTGCGGCTCTGGGATCTCGATCTCGGCTTCCTGGAAAGCCGGCCCGACAACAACGAGCTTCTGGATCGTCTGCGGGCGCAGAACAAGGTTCCGGAACAGCTCAACTGGCGCAACTGGAAGGAATCCGTTCTCTCCGTCTACCGCGCGCTCGATACCCAAACCAATCGCTGGCATCTGCCGAACGGCCAGACCCTGCAGGTCATCGCGACCGCACACCCGCAAGGTGGGGCCACCTGGGTGTTCGAGAACCTCACCGAACAGGTCGATCTCGAAACGCGCTACAATACGCTGGTCAAGGTACAGGGCGAAACGATCGATCACCTGGCCGAAGGCGTTGCCGTCTTTGGGCCGGATGGGCGCATCCGACTCTCCAATCCTGCCTTCCGCGCCCTCTGGGGTCTCAGCGAGGACCAGACGCGACCGGGCACGCATATCCGCTCCATCGAGGCGGCTTGCGCACTGGAATACGACAAGCCGGATGGCTGGCGCCATTTCGGCCAGATGCTGACAAGCTTTGAAGACCAGCGCCCTTCGCTACAGGGAACCTTCGAACTCTATTCCGGCATCGTTCTCGATTATGCCGTCATTCCGCTGCCGAACGCGCAGACCATGCTGACCTTCGTCAACATGACCGATAGCGCACGCGCCGAGCGAGCGTTGAAGGAAAAGAACGAGGCCCTGCGCAAGGCGGACGAGTTGAAGAACGATTTCGTTCAGCACGTCTCCTACGAGTTGCGCTCACCGCTGACCAACATCATCGGCTTCACCGATCTTCTGAAGACACCAGGCATCGGACCATTGAACGAGCGCCAGTCGGAATATGTCGATCATATCTCGACATCGTCCTCGGTGCTTTTGACCATCGTCAACGACATCCTCGATCTCGCCACCGTCGATGCCGGCATCATGCAGCTGAATTACAGCGAGATGGACATCGATGACCTGCTGGACGATGTGGCCATGCAGATCGCAGATCGCCTGCATGAAAACGCGGTGACGCTGGAAATCGTCGCGCCGCGGGGCATGGGCACCATTGTTGCCGACCAGCAGCGCCTCAAGCAGATCCTGATCAAGCTGATCACCAATGCCGCGAATTTCGCGCCCGAAGGGTCCACCATCACGCTCAGCAGCTGGCGCAGCGGCACCGACTTCTTCTTCTCCGTTGCCGACAAGGGTCCCGGCATTGACGAAGACACGTTGAAGACAGTGTTCAACCGCTTCTCCAGCGGCAAGGGCGGCAAGCGCAGCGGTGCGGGCCTCGGCCTTTCCATCGTCGAGAGCTTTGTCACCCTGCACAATGGTGACGTGAAGATCGACACGCGTGCCGGCGAGGGTACGACGGTTACCTGCCGCATTCCCAGTGCCATCTCGGCCCGCTCCATCGCTGCCGAATGACCGAAACGACCGAGTTTGTTCTGACGCTTGGCGATGAGGCGGAGACGATCCGCCTCGGCCAGGATCTCGTGCTGGCATTAAAGGTCGGAGACTGCGTTGCTCTTTCCGGCGATCTCGGTGCTGGAAAATCCACATTGGCGCGTGCCTTCCTGCGCGCACTCGCGGATGATCCCGAACTGGAAGTGCCGAGTCCCACCTTCACGCTGGTGCAGCTCTACGATCTCACCATTCCGGTCGCCCATTTCGACCTCTACCGGCTGGCGGATGCCTCGGAGCTGGACGAGCTCGGCTTTGACGAGGCGCTGGCGAACGGTATCTGCCTGGTCGAGTGGCCTGAGGTGGCGGAAGACGCACTTCCCGTGGATCAGATCCGCATCACCCTCACCCACGATGGCGACGGACGCCGTGCCTCCATAATGGCCCCTGCGGACAAGTTGGCACGGATCGAACGTGTCGTTGCGATCCGCTCTTTCCTGACGCAACACGGCTACGCAGGCGCCTGGCGCCATTATCTGACCGGCGACGCCTCCTTCCGCGCCTATGAGACAATCACGACCGTGGATGGACAGCGTCTGGTGCTGATGGACTGGCCGCGCCGCCCGGATGGGCCGCCGGTTCTGGACGGCAAGCCCTATCCAAAGGTCGCCCATCTCGCAGAAGACGGCTATCCGTTCGTGGCGATCGCGCAGCATCTTCGCACCATCGGCCTTGCGGCACCGGAGGTGCTGGCAGTGGATTACGACGCCGGCATCATGCTGCTGGAAGATCTTGGCCAAGCTGGCGTGCTGGATACGGATGGTCGGCCTATTCCAGACCGGTACACGGCCTCTGTCGAATGCCTTGCTCACCTGCATGCGACGCCGGTTGTTCGCCGGATTCCGGTTACGCCGGAGCATGTCCACGAGGTGCCGGATTTCGATCCCGTCGCGATGAAGATCGAAACGCGCCTGCTGCTGGATTGGTACCTGCCTTGGCTTCGTGATGGAGAGCCGGCAACGGAGGCGGAGCGCGAGAGCTATTCGCGCATATGGGACGGGCTGATTGAGACGGCACAATCGGCGGAAACTCATCTTCTCTTGCGGGACTATCATTCGCCCAACCTGATCTGGCGAGATGATCGACAAGGGCTTCAGCGCGTCGGTCTCATCGACTTTCAGGACGCCATGATCGGGCCGACGGCCTATGATGTAGCCTCGCTCGTCATGGATGCGCGGGTCACCATTCCAGATGAACTGCAGGGCGAACTGCTTGCGCATTATCTCCGCTTGCGGGGCCAGCAAGCCGGCTTCGATGCGGACGGCTTCCGCACCGCCTTTGCCATCATGGCCGCACAGCGCAATTGCAAGCTGGCCGGACTTTGGGTCCGGCTCTTGAAGCGGGATGGCAAACCGGGCTACCTGAAGCATATGCCGCGAACGCTGCATTACCTCGATAGTGCGCTGTCGCATCCGGCGCTGGCGGAACTTCAGGCGTGGTGCCTTGCGGCTGGAATGACCTTCAGCAAAGAATAGGCGTGCTCGAATGACAATCCGGAATGCGATGGTGCTGGCTGCCGGGCTTGGCACGCGTCTTCGACCCCTTACCGACAGGATGCCGAAGCCTCTGGTGCCTGTTGGTGGCCGGCCCATGATCGATTATGTGCTGGATATTCTGGCCGGGGCCGGCGTGGAGCGGGTCTCCATCAACGTGCATCATTTCGCCGACCAGATGGTGGCGCATCTGGAGACGCGACGCGATCTCGAGATCCTGATTTCCGACGAGCGCGCCCGACTGATGAACAATGGCGGCGGGTTGGTGAAGGGGCTGAAGCTTTTGCCGCCCGGCCCCGTGATCGTCATGAATGCTGACCTGTTCTGGGTCAACGAGCCTCACGCGCAGCCTTCCAACCTGACGCGCCTGAATGCCTTCTATGATCCCGATAGCATGGACATGGCCATGCTCTGCGTTCCCATGGATCGCACCATCGGCCATGATGGCAAGAAGGACTTCCACATGGCAGAGAACGGCAGGCTGAACCGCTATCAGGACGGGCAGGCCAATCCCGTCGTTTATGCAGGAGCTTTTGCCATGGACACCGCCTTCATGGAGGATGCTCCGGCGGATGCCTTCAACCTGAACCTCAGCTTCGACAAGGCGATCGCCCGCGACCGTCTTTTCGGAACGCCGCTCGAGGGCGACTGGCTGACGGTCGGCTCCCCGGATGCTTTGCAGGAGGCGGAGGCCTTCCTCGCCCGGCTACCGGAACGCGCCTGATGGCGGGCGTGGGGTCACCCAAGCGCATTTTCACGGTACCGCCGTCGGTACCGTTTCTCGGCACCGTCGCCGCCGCGCTCTGTGATGGGCGGCTGACACCCGCCTTCCGCTATGATCCCGCTGCCCCCCTCTCGCTTGCCAATGTGACGATCTACGTGCCGACGCGGCGCGCAGCCCGCGTGCTGCGCTCGGAATTCGTCGATCTCTTAGGCGGTCACTCCGCCATCCTGCCGCTGATCCGGCCGCTTGGCGAAACCGATGACGACATGGGCTATTTCGATCTGGTCGCACCGGAAGAAATGGATCTCGCCATGCCGATCGGCGGCACGGCCCGGCTCCTTGAACTGGGGCGACTGATCCTCGCCTGGCGCAACACGCTGCCGCAGGCGATCACGGATGTTCATTCCACCTCGCCGCTGATTGCGCCTGCAAGCCCCGCGGATGCGATATGGCTTGCCCGCGCTCTGGCCGAACTGATCGACGCCATAGAGACCGAGGACCGCGACTGGTCGGAGCTCGACAAACTCCAGACCGGCGAACATTCGCTCTGGTGGCAGCTGACGGCCGAATTCCTGAAGATTGCCAGCGCCTTCTGGCCGGCGCGTCTGGCGGAGCTGAAACATTCTTCTCCGGCCAAGCATCAAGCCTCCATCCTGAAAGCGGAAGCCCGGCGGATCGCCGAGCGGCTGCATCCGGGGCCTGTCATCGTTGCGGGCTCGACCGGTTCCGTTCCGGCCGCGGCCGAACTGATTGCCACCATCGCCAATCTTGCTGAAGGCGTCGTCATCCTGCCGGGCCTCGATACGTCCATGCCGGATGATGAATGGGCGATGCTTCCCGGTGTCGTAACCGACCGTCCGGACCCCACAACCCGCAGCCATCCGCAATATGGGCTGTTCCGGCTGCTGCAGAAGCTGAAGGTGGAGCGCGATGATGTCGCCGTCCTTGGCGAGGAGCCAGTGGACCTCAAGTGCCGCGCCTCAACCATCTCGCAGGCCCTGGCGCCAGCCGGTGCGACCGATCGCTGGAACCGCTGGCGCGAGACGGCATCAATACCCGATGTTCTGGACGCCTTTCAGGATGTCTCGCTGATCGAGACCGCGAACGAGCGGGAGGAAGCAACAGCGATTGCCATTGCGCTTCGCCTGGCGCTGGAAAAGCCGGGTGCATCAGGCCCCTCGCAGGCGGCACTGATCACACCGGATCGCGCGCTGGCAAGACGCGTGAGCGCGGAATTGGCCCGTTTCGGCATCACCGCCGACGATACGGCTGGCACGCCGCTTTCCGCGACGCCGCAGGGTACGCTGGTGACGCTGCTTCTGGAAGCAATCCTGCGGCCCGGCGACCCCGTTGCCATTGTCGGGCTGATCAAGCATCCGCTCGCCTGTTTCGGCCTCACCTCAGATCACTGCAGGATTGCCGGCGAGGCGCTTGAACTGTTGGCCCTGCGCGGCGGCACCGGTGAGATGGATATCGCCACGCTTGCACCGCTTCTCGAACGGCGGTTGCAGGAACAGGAGACGGATCGCCATCCTCCACAATGGCGGCTGTCGCTGCCGGAGGGTGCAGCAGAGCAGGCGAAAGCGCTGGCGGAGCGCATTGCGGAAGCGGTTGAACCCCTGGCCTCTGCATTGGTGGGCAAGCGCGCGGATGGCCGCCGCTTTACCGCTCGGCTGACCTTGGCGGACTGGGCGACACGAACCGGCCGCGTGCTTGAGGCGGTGGCCGGCGCGGCATCGGGTGACCTGGCATCGCTGTGGGGCGGGGAAGCTGGCGGGCGTCTCGCGGAACTGTTGGGCGACATCATTGAGACCGACGGGCAGATCGAGGCGGATGGTCCGCAATGGATCGACATCATGACTGCGCTTTTGACGGCGCAGGCGGTAAAGCCGAAGTCACTTGCCCATCCGCGCGTCTTCATCTTCGGCACTCTCGAAGCCCGTCTGCAACGGGTCGACACCATGATCCTCGGCGGCTTGAACGAAGGCTCCTGGCCGGGGCAATCCGTCAATAACCCATTCCTGTCTCGCACCATGAAGACGGATATCGGCCTTGAGCCGCCGGAACGCCGTATCGGCCAGTTGGCGCATGACTTCGAAATGGCCTGCGGTACGCGTCATCTGATCTTCTCGCGATCCCTGAAACAGGGCGGCGCGCCGACCGTTGCCTCGCGATGGCTGCAACGCCTGCTGGCGCTGGGCGGCGAGCCATTGGCCAAGGCGCTTCGTGCGCGGGGCGATGTCTATCGCAGTTGGGCGGAACAGATCGATCGCACCGGCGAAGGCACAGGCCAGGCGCTGGCGAAGCGCCCTTCCCCCACCGCGCCCGCAGACCTGCAGCCGAAGAAATATTCCTTCAGCGAAGTGGGCCGGTTGAGACGCGATCCCTATTCCATCTATGCAAGGCGTATCCTGCGGCTCGACCCGCTCGATGTGTTCAATCAGGATCCGGGTGCCGCCGAGCGCGGTACGCTCTATCACCGCATCATCGAGCGCTACACGCGGCTTGACCTGAACGCCGGCAGCCCACAGGCCTGGCAGGAGATGAGCCGGATTCTGGCGGAAGAATTCGATGCTGAACGACTGCCACCCCATATCGATCGGGTCTGGCGACCACGCTTTCGCGAAGTGGCCCGCGCCTTCCTGCGCTGGGAGGCCACCCGCGCGCATGACATCCGCCGCACCTATACGGAATTGCCCGCCGGCTACGAACTGCCGCAAGCCGGTATCCGGCTGACGGGCATCGCCGACCGCATCGACATCAAGGGGTCGGGCACAGCTGACATTATCGATTACAAGACGGGCCTCAGCCCCTCCGTCTCGCAGGCGCGCGCGCTGCTGGACCCGCAATTGCCGCTGGAAGCCGCGGCCTTGCAGGCGGGTGTCTTCAAGGGGCTCGGAGAAACCCGCCCCGATGATCTGCTCTATGTGCGACTTCGTCCCGGCGAACGTTTCACGTGCGACAAAGTGAACAATGAGGGTGGCCGCGAAACGGCGCGCAGCAAGCCGAAATCAGCCATCGAACTCGGACAGGATTCCATCGAACAGCTCACCACCTTCGTGAACCGGCTGCGCAGTGGCGAGGTCGGCTTCGCATCCCGGCTGATCCCGGTCATGCAGAGTGATTTCGGCGGCGAATATGACCACCTTGCCCGCGTGGCGGAGTGGGCCACCGCCGATGCGGAAGAAGGAGATGGCGATGAGTGATGATATCGCGCTCACGGATCTCGGCGATGATCCCGCCCGTTGGATCGACTGGACGACGCGCCAGCAATCGCTGGCCTCCGATCCGCAAAGTTCGGCCTGGGTGTCCGCCAATGCCGGCTCCGGTAAGACGCATGTGCTGACCCAGCGCGTCATCCGCCTGCTACTGGCGGGCTGCCGCCCCTCGGCCATTCTCTGCCTCACCTATACGAAGGCCGCAGCCTCTGAAATGTCCAACCGCGTCTTCCAGCGGCTGGCGGAATGGGCGGTTCTGCCCGACGAGGCGCTGAGCGATCGCATTGCCGCCATTGAAGGTGTGCAACCGGATCGCATCAAGCTGGCGGAAGCCCGCCGCCTGTTTGCGAAGGCCCTGGAAACGCCAGGCGGTCTGAAGATACAAACCATCCACGCCTTCTGCGAGGCGCTGCTGCACCAGTTTCCGCTGGAAGCCAATGTTGCGGGCCATTTCTCGGTTCTGGACGATGCCTCGGCGACCGCCCTTCTGGCGGAGGCACGGCGCTCGCTTTTGACCGCGACTTCGGCGGAGGAAGATGCGGATCTGGCAGCTGCCTTCGAGCACGTTCTCGATCTTGGCGACGAGACGGGTCTGGAAAATCTGCTCTCGGATATCATCGCCAGCCGGACGGCAATCCGCGCCTTCCTCATGCAGGCAGAAGCCGAGGGTGGGCGCGATGCGGTGCTTCGAGATCGTCTCGGTCTTGATCCCCATGAAACGGAACGCAGTCTTGCCGAAGCCTATTGGCCGCTGGCCGGCCTCTCCGGCCCACTGCTGACGCTCTATCTGGATCTCGCGGAAAGCAAGGGTGGCGCCAAGGCATCCGAAGCCGGCTATCAGCTGAAGCTGGCCACTGCCGAACAGGATGTGTTTCAGCGCGCCCGCATTCTCGATCAGGTGTTCCTGACCCGCGACGGCAAGGCGAAGGCAGATAGTTCGCTCTATGCGAAGGCGATGGTCACCGCCGCTCCCCAACTGGCGGATGCGGTGGCTCAAGCCCGCGAGCATGTGGTGACCTGCCGGGAGAAGCTGCGGGTCGTGCGCATGTATGAGGCAACACGCGCAGCCCTCATTCTGGCGGAGCGGCTCAACCATGATTATGAAGATCTTAAGCGCCAGCGCAGCCTGCTCGACTTCGAGGATCTGATTGCCCGCACGGCCGACCTGCTGACCCGCGACGGCGTGGGTGCCTGGGTGCATTACAAGCTGGACCAGGGCATTGACCACATTCTGGTCGACGAGGCGCAGGATACCAGCCCCGTGCAGTGGACTGTCATCCAGTCACTGGCGGAGGATTTCTTTTCCGGCCAAAGCGCCCGCGCTGCCCGGCGCACCCTGTTTGCGGTGGGCGACGAGAAGCAGTCGATCTACTCCTTCCAGGGAGCGAGGCCGGAACGCTTCGCCGAGGAAAGCAGCCTGACCGAGCGCCGGGTACGCCACAGCGGCCTGAGTTTTCATTCCGTCCGGCTTCCCCTTTCCTTCCGCTCAACCTCGGATGTGTTGAGCGCGGTCGATCAAGTCTTCGCACTGGAGGATAACGCACGAGGCCTCAGCGCGCGGAACGATCCGGTCATTCATCGTTCCAACCGCATCGGTCATCCCGGCGCCGTCGACCTCTGGGAAACGATCGTGCCGGAAGCGAGCGAGATGGAGGAGGACTGGACGGCCCCCTTCGATGCGACGCCCGACAAGGCGCCCTCCGCCATTCTCGCGAGCCGGATCGCTGCCCATATCGGCGAGCTGGTCGGGCGTGAAACGATCATTGAAAAAGGCACGGAGCGGCTCATCCGCCCCGGTGACATACTGGTTCTGGTGCGCAAGCGCGATGCCTTCGTGAATGCCCTGACCCGTGCCTTGAAAAAACGCGGTAATATTCCGGTTGCCGGTGCCGACCGGTTGAAGCTGACCAGTCATATCGCCATCCAAGACCTGATGGCGCTTGCCCGCTTCGTGCTACAGCCGCATGACGACCTCTCGCTCGCGGCACTTCTGAAGAGCCCGCTCTTTGACATGAGCGAAGAGGACGTGTTTGCCGTCTGTGCGCTCCGACCGGAGGAAGCTTCAGCTTGGGATCACCTCAAGGCCTATGCGGAGGACGGGCAGCCGCGCTTCAAGGCCGTGGCAGATGAACTTGAGCGGCTAACGGCCCTGTCGCGACAGCTCAGTGTCCACGACTTCTTTGCAAATGTGTTGAGCGCCACCGGTGGGCGACGGCGTTTTCTGGGTCGCCTTGGTGGCGAGGCGAGCGACGTTCTGGACGAGTTCCTGACTCTGGCACTGGAGCAGGAGAGCAAAGCGCTGCCGGGCCTGCAGGCCTTCATCTCCGCTCTGGAGGTGGAGACGCCGGAAATCAAGCGTGAGCAGGATAGCGGTCGCGACGAAGTGCGGATCATGACCGTGCACGCCTCCAAGGGGCTGGAAGCACCTGTCGTCTTCCTGGTTGACAGCGGCTCCAAAGCCTTCGTCCACTCCCATGTGCCGAAATTCCGCTTTTTGCAGGTCGAGGGCCAGCCGGTGCCGGCCTGGATACCCTCGAAGACGCTGACCAATATGCTGACCAGCGCCGATGACGAGCGGCTGCGCAATGCGGCGGAAGAGGAATATCGCCGGCTGCTCTATGTCGGCATGACGCGGGCGGCGGACCGGCTGATCGTCTGCGGCTATCGCGGCAAGCTGGAAAATGACGGCAGCTGGCAGGCGATGATTGCCCGTGGTCTCGCTGCCAATTCCGATCTGTGTCTGCCAGCGCAATTTTCGACCAACGGAGAGGAATGGGCCGGCTATCGCTGGCGAGCCCCCGCCGGCCCGCAGCGCTCGCTGCCACGCGAAGAGGCTCGGCATGAGGAGCGGCCTGATATCGGGTTGCCAGCGGCACTTAATGCACCGCCGCCACCCATGCCGCCTTTGCCCCGCCCTTTGAGCCCCTCTGGTGTTGGCATCAGCATCGATGATGAAGATGATGACACCATGCTCGTCTCACCGCTGTTTGGCGAAACGGCGTCTGCGGGACGCGCCCTGCAGAAGGGGCGGCTTCTTCACCGTCTTTTGCAAACGCTGCCGGATTTTCCGAAGAACGAGTGGCGCGTGGCGACTGAACGTTATCTGTCGCGCGCCGCCGCCTATTGGCCGGGCGCGGAGCGAAAGGCACTGGCAGAGGCCGTTCTGAGGGTGCTTGAGCAGCCAGAGCTGGAGCCAGTGTTCGCGAAAGGCAGCCGCGCCGAAGTGTCATTGATGGGCACCTTCCGGCTCAAGGGCCAGGATCGCGCCGTCTCCGGCCGCATCGACCGGCTTGCCGTCACGGACGATGGCCGGGTCATTATCGTGGACTTCAAGACCAACCGCTTCCCGCCGCGCGGCATGCATGACATTCCGCTCTCTCATCGAGGACAGCTGGCGATCTACGCTCAAGTCCTGAAGCCGCTTTATCCGAAACATGAAATCGAATGCGTGCTGGTCTATACCGAATCAGCACGCGTGGTTAGTCTGTCACAAGAGGTTCTGGATGGTGCGCTTGCGGAGCTCAACACAAAGTGAGATAGGCACCATTGAATAAGGTGACGCGGCGCATCACATTTCAGACAACACAGATTTATGAAGGGAGAGCCCCATGGCTACCGTGAAAGTCGATAAGAGCAACTTCCAGTCGGAAGTCCTGAATTCCGCAGAGCCCGTTGTCGTGGACTTCTGGGCGGAGTGGTGCGGCCCCTGTAAGATGATTGCGCCGAGCCTGGAAGAGATTGCCAGCGAACTCGCCGGCAAGGTGAAGATCGCCAAGCTCAACATCGACGAAAACCCAGAACTGGCTGCCCAGTTCGGCGTCCGCTCCATCCCGACGCTCGCCATGTTCAAGGGCGGCGAAGTGGCCGACATCAAGGTTGGCGCCGCACCGAAGACCGCGCTGACGAGCTGGATTTCCAGCGCCGCTTGAGTGGCATGATACTAGGAATGCAAAGAAGCCCGGTTTCGCCGGGCTTTTTTTATGGCTGTCCCTGCGGCCATCGCTTTAGCGCATCTCGCCCGCTATCCGTCAACTGGTAGACACCCCGCTCGATCCGCTCGAACCAGCCGTAGACATTGGAGAGCAGGATCTTGCCTGCATCCGGGACCGCCTTGCGTAGATCTCCCACGCGGGCCGGTCCGTCGACAAGATTTGCGGCACATGTGAGGGCATTCTGGCGATAGGCGGTCATGACGGGCATACGCGTGCTGCCGCCAAGCGCCGGATCGCCGCGCCTGTTCTTGTGTTCACGCATCAGGCGTGAGCGCCGCTTGGGGTTGGTGCGCGGCATGGGCGAGACGGAGTTGACGATAATGTTGACATCGCCACCGTCCGAGACACCCAGCATGCCGATGCCAAGACGACGGCAAAGATCGCGATAGCGCTTGTCCGCCTCCCTGCCCTTGCCTTTCGCCGAAATTCTAGCGGCGATCCAAACCTCGTCCGAGATCGCTGCACGATCAACCGCCTGCAGGATGAGTTCGAGGTTGAAGCTGAGTTTCAGTTCGCAAACGACCACGACAGGCGGATCGCCATCGCTCAAGCCAACGAGATCGCAGCCGCCAATCTCGCCTTTTACGGTGTAACCGGACTTTTCCAGAAAAGCCTTCACCGGCAGATAAAGAGAGGTTTCCATGGAGCATCCCGAACGGGTAGGCTCGCCGCTGGGCGGACCTTATTTCGGTGGCGTCCCATTATCCGCCAGCACATTGCCGGCGAGATAAAGCGACCCGCCAACGAGGATGCGCGGCGGAGGCGTGCCTTCTAGCTGACGTTCCTTGATTTCCTTCAGCGCTTCCGCGACCGTCGAAGCTGGTTCCGCCACAAGGCCCGCATCATAGGCGGCATTGGCCAAGACAACGGGATCGAGACCGGCCTCGCTGCCGCGAATCGGCACGGTGAAGACGTATTCGGCAATATCCGCAAAGGCACGGAAATACCCCAGCGGGTCCTTGGTGTTGAGCATGCCGATGATGAGGTAAAGCGGGCGTGGCTGGCGCTCCTCGAAGCCTGCCATGGCTTCGGCAATCACCTCACCGGCACCCGGATTGTGCCCACCGTCCAGCCAGATCTCGGCGCCCTCAGGCGCCAGACCGATCAGATCGCCTTCCGTCAAACGCTGCAGGCGGCCCGGCCACTCGACGCTGGTCATGGCGGTTTCCATCATGGCCTCAGTCACTGTAAAGCCCGCCGCCTTCACCGTGCGAATGGCGGCGGCTGCATTGGCGAGCTGATGCCGACCCGGCAGGCGCGGAAGCGGCAGATCCGCCAGACCGAACTCATCCTGATAGACGAGACGCCCGAATTCCTCATGCGCCCAGAATTCCTGGCCATAGAAGGTGATGGGACAGGACAGCCGCTCTGCGTGCGAGAGAAACACATCATGCACGGCATCGAATTCCTGATGGCCAATGACCACAGGACGGCCCTTCTTCATGATGCCAGCCTTTTCAGCGGCAATCAGCTCGACGCGGTCGCCCAGATAGGCCTGGTGATCGAAGGAGATCGGCATGATGACGCAGGCTGCGGGATTATCGACAACATTGGTGCAGTCGAGCCTGCCACCCATGCCGACTTCGATCACCACCACGTCGGCGGGGATTTCTGAAAACAGCAGAAAGCTTGCCGCCGTCAGGATTTCAAAGACGGTGATGGCCTGACCCGCATTGGCCTCGGCGACGCGGCGGAGCGCATCGGCCAGAACCTTGTCTTCCACGAACTGGCCGGGTTCTCCCTTGCGACCAATGCGGTAACGCTCGTGCCAGTTCACCAGATGCGGCGAGGTATGGACATGCACGGCGTAGCCGCCCGCTTCCAGAAGCGCACGACAGAAGGCGGACACCGAGCCCTTACCGTTGGTACCGGCGACATGAATCATCGGCGGCAACTTCAAGTGCGGGTTGCCAAGGGTTTCCAACAGACGACGCATGCGCCCAAGGGTCATATCGAAACCCTTGGGATGCAGTTTCATCAATTCGTTGATGACGTCTTCGGCCTCGCTATGGGCAACGTGGCTCATGAATGTCCCCCGGAGGCTCTTAAGCAGCCGTCTTCTTGAATGTTATGCGCTGAGAGCGAGAGAGGTCGTTTCTTCCGCAGGCTTCTTCATCATGATCTTCAGCATGGTGGCGAGCGTCTTCGGAATGTCATGGCGCTTCACCACCATGTCGACCATGCCATGCTCCAGCAGATATTCCGCCGTCTGGAAGCCCTCCGGCAGCTTTTCGCGCAGCGTCTGCTCGATCACGCGCTTGCCGGCAAAGCCGATTTCCGCGCCGGGCTCGGCAATATGCACATCGCCCAGCATCGCGTAGGAGGCGGTAACCCCGCCTGTGGTCGGATTTGTGAGTACCACGATGTAGGGCAGCCCTGCTTCCTTGACCATGTTAACGGCGACGGTGGTACGCGGCAGCTGCATCAGCGACAGGATGCCTTCCTGCATACGCGCGCCGCCGGAAGCCGGGAAGATCACCAAGGGGGACTTTTCCGCCAGTGCCCGTTCGGCCGCCTTCACGATAGCTTCGCCGGCTGCCATGCCGAGAGAGCCGCCGATGAAGTTGAATTCGTGCACGACGGCCACGAGCTTCAGCCCCTGAACCTTGCCGAGACCGGCGAGGATCGTGTCCTCCTGTTCGGTCTTGACGCGGCTGTCCTTCAGGCGGTCGCTGTATTTCTTGGAATCACGGAATTTCAGCGGGTCCTGCGCCACCTTCGGCTGCGGCAAGCTTTCAAACACACCGCCGTCGAAGAGATCAGTGAGGCGGGCCTTGGCAGGCATCTTCATATGGAAGCCGGAAGCGGGGATCACCCACTTGTTGTCTTCCAGGTCCTTGTGGAAGACCATCTCGCCCGTTTCCGGGCACTTGATCCAGAGGTTTTCCGGCACTTCCCGTCGACCCAGCATCGAATTGATCCGGGGACGAACATAGTTGGTGATCCAGTTCACTGGCTTAGCTCCTGATTGACGTTCGTCAATGTGGTGATGTTATTCGGCGACAACAAGGCGCGCCGAACGGACACCGGTGGCGAGACCGCGCACCAGCGTCGAGACTGCGGAAATGGTATCGGGCGAGGCCTTGCCATCCTTGGTAAGGCTGCCAGCGATCTGGGCGACAATGGCCGAACCGACGACAACGCCATCCGCCGCGGCACCAATGGCGCGGGCATGATCTGCCGTCTTGACGCCGAAGCCGACGCAGACCGGCAGCGGCGTATGCGCCTTGATACGGTTGACGGAGGAGGCGATCGCGCTCAAATCCGGCAGGGCAGAGCCCGTAATGCCGTTCATGGAGACATAATAGACAAAGCCCGACGAGTTCTGCAGAACGCGCGGCAGGCGGTTGTTATCCGTCGTTGGCGTCGTCAGGCGGATGAAATTGATACCCTTGGCAACGGCCGGAATGCAGAGTTCGTCATCCATTTCCGGTGGCAGGTCGACCACGATCAGACCGTCGATGCCAGCCTCCAGAGCGGCATCCAGGAAGGTCTCGACACCCATGCTGTAGATCGGGTTGTAGTAACCCATCAGCACGATCGGTGTGTCCTGATCCTGCTTTCGGAATTCGCGCGCCAGATCGAGCGTCCGGGCCAGAGTTTGGCCTGCCTTCAGTGCGCGCTGCCCTGCCAGCTGGATGGCGGGGCCATCGGCCATAGGATCCGAAAAGGGCATGCCGAGTTCGATCACGTCGGCGCCGGCTTCCGGCAGGGCCTTCATGATGCCGAGTGACGTTTCGTAATCGGGATCGCCGCCCATGAAATAGGTGATGAGCGCGGGGCGCCCTTCAGCCTTCAGATCGGCAAAACGCTTGTCCATACGTGCAGTCATGATCAGAGGCCCATTCCGAGAATCTTGCCGACAGTGAAGATGTCCTTGTCGCCACGGCCACAAAGGTTCATCAGGATGATTTCATCCTTGCCCATCTTTGGCGCGCGCTTGATGACTTCTGCGAGCGCATGGCTCGGCTCCAGCGCCGGGATAATGCCTTCGGTCCGGGTCAGCATCTGAAAGGCTTCCAGCGCCTCGTCGTCCATGATCGGAACATATTCCGCGCGGCCAGTATCCTTCAGCCAGGAGTGCTCCGGCCCGATGCCGGGGTAATCGAGGCCGGCGGAAATCGAATGGCCTTCCTTGATCTGACCATCACTGTCCTGCAACAGGTAAGTGCGGTTGCCGTGCAGCACGCCGGGGCGTCCAGCCGTCAGCGATGCGCAATGCTCTTCGCCATCCAGGCCCTTGCCGCCAGCTTCGACGCCGACGATGCGAACGCTTTCATCATCCAGGAAGGGATGGAAGAGACCGATGGCATTGGAGCCACCACCGACGGCGGCAACAACCATGTCCGGCAGGCGGCCTTCGGCGGCGATCATCTGTTCGCGCGCTTCCTTGCCGATGACGGACTGGAATTCACGCACCATTTCCGGATAGGGATGCGGACCGGCCGCCGTGCCGATGATGTAATAGGTATCCTCGACATTGGTGACCCAGTCACGCAATGCCTCGTTCATGGCATCCTTCAGCGTACCGTGACCGGACGTAACGGGAATGACCTCCGCGCCGAGCAGTTTCATACGGAAAACGTTCGGCGCCTGGCGCTCCACATCGGTGGCGCCCATGTAGACCACGCAAGGGAAGCCGAAGCGGGCGGCAACCGTTGCCGAGGCAACGCCATGCTGGCCGGCACCGGTTTCGGCGATTATACGCTTCTTGCCCATACGCTTGGCGAGCAGGATCTGGCCGATGCAGTTGTTGATCTTGTGGCTGCCGGTGTGGTTCAGCTCATCGCGCTTGAAATAGATCTTCGCGCCGCCAAGCTCGGCCGTCAGGCGCTCGGCGAAATAAAGCGGGCTCGGACGGCCGATATAATGCGTGCCGAGATGAGCAAGCTCCGCCTGGAAGGCGGGATCGGTCTTTGCCTTGTTCCATTCCGCCTCGAGATCGAGGATCAGCGGCATCAGCGTTTCGGCAACGAAGCGGCCGCCATAAATGCCAAAACGCCCATCCTCGTCGGGACCGGCACGAAAGCTGTTGGGTTTCAAAGGCTGGTTCACGTCGTCACTCCCTTAGATCCCGCTTGCTCGCACCATTCGTCGATCGCATCGAAGAAGGCGTTGATCTTCTGCAAGTCCTTGACGCCTGGCGCGCTCTCCACTCCCGAAGATGCATCGATACCGCTGGCACGCGTCGCAGAAAGGGCTCTGCCTACATTATCCCTGTTGATACCACCGGAAAGCATGTAATCGACGCTTTCGTCAAGCGCGCCCATGACGTCCCAGTCGAACGAAACGCCGTTGCCCCCCGGAAGATCCGATCCAGCCGGTGCCTTTGCATCGAAGAGGAAGCGATCCGCCAACCCCTCGTAATCGGAAACCGCGCGGAGATCATCCGGCCCGCGCACGGAGAAGACCTTCATCACCGGCAGGCCGAAGACCGCCTTCACGTTCAGAACGCGCTCCGGGCTTTCATGGCCGTGCAGTTGCAGGATGTCCGGTTTCAGGAAGGAAATAATCTCTTCCAGCTCTTCATTGTCAGCATCGACGGTCACGGCGACGATCTTCGTCTTGCCGCGCACCCGGTCGGCCAGTTCGCCCGCCGTCAGCGGATCGATATGGCGCGGGCTCTTTTCAAAGAAGATGAAGCCGACATGGGTTGCGCCACGCGCGACCGCAAGATCGATCGCCTCTGCGCTCTTCAATCCGCAAATCTTGACATCGGGTCTTTTCATAGTGGGCGGAAGTGACATGAAAACCGTCTTGAGTCGAGGCAAATCGAAAATCGGGCCACGCCGATCAGGCGAAATCGATCGCATGCAGCTGCGACCCATGGCTCTTCAGCCAGCGCCGTGCCTCGTCGGTGGCGGGACAAAGCCGCTCGCAAAGCGCCCAGAAGTCCGGCCCGTGGTTCATTTCCTTGAGGTGCGCCACTTCATGCGCGGCCAGATAATCGATCACAAGCGGTGGCGCCATGACGATGCGCCAGGAGAAGCTGAGGCTGCCGTTCCAGGAACAGGAACCCCAACGGCTTCGCGTGTCCTTCATGGTGATGGACTTGACCGGCTTGCCGATCCTGCCTGCATGAATGGCGACCAGACGTTCGAGATCGATCCGAGCCTCCTTCTTCAGGAAGGCTTCCAACCGACGACCAAGATGATCCTCCAGACCGCTGACGCGGATGACCGGTTCGCCATCCTCGAGGCTCTCTTCCGTCAGGCCACGCAATGAGCCGGTGTGGACAATGCGATGCGGAACGCCGCGCAATGGCAGATAGCTTCCGGGCTGCAGGCTGTCAGCCGATCCAAATTTCGCGAGTTTGGTCCGCAGCCATTGATCATGGCGAAGCAGAAAAGAATCGATCTCGCGCTCCTTCAAACCCGTCGGCACCGTCAGGCGCAGTGCGCGGCCACCGGGCTCAATGCGCAAGGTGATGCGGGTTGCCTGCGCATGTTCGCGGATCGTCAGCGGTAGAGTGCGGTCAGCCACCTGCAGGCTGCGCTCAAACTTGCGCAACGGCTTCACACGGGATCGTAACGGCTTCTTCAGGAGAGGAAACATTGGGCCTGTTTATCCGATTCGAGATGATCCGAATCAACAAAAAACCGGCACCGCAAAGGCGCCGGCTGCATTTATCACTGGCTCGTAGGCTGATCAGGCTCCGGAAAAGCCATTGTCGCTCCGGCCATTGCGCTCCCGCATGAAGCGGTCGAATTCTTCCTGATCCTTGGCACGGCGAAGCTCGCGCATGTAAGAGTCGAATTCGTCGCGCATACGGTCAAGCTTGCGGCGCTCTTCCTCAATGCGGTCAAGCTCTGCCTTGCGCCAATCGTCGAAGGCAACATTGCCGGTTGCGTCATAACGATTGTAGCGACGGCTTGCCTTGCGGCATCCGGAGAAAAAGCCATCGGCACGTTCATTGGCGCTGCGCTTGAAATCCTTCAGCCTTTCCCCGAACAGGATATAGGCGAGCACGGCAAGGCCCAGCGGCCAGAAGACCACAAAGCCCAACACCATCAAAGCGATGGTGGCCGGTGTCCAATCCGGACGTATCATTGCTGACTGGTTCATGGATGTCCAACACCTCGTTCGTCACGAGCCGCCTCATGCGAACTCGTCAAGAATCGATGTGGTGATGGGTGAAACGCCCTTCAAGACAGGATTTCGCCAAACCGGCGAAAGCCCTGATTCCATTTCAGGAAATCTGCATATTCCAGCAGACGTCAGCTGGATTTGCCACCCTTGATGACCCGCGGCACCGGCGGCTTCTGGGTAGCGCGCCCGTGTTCTCTTGCGAAGGCGAGAATGCGGGGGGCAATTTCGCGGCGGAAGCGCGAGCCGTTGAAGACGCCGTAATGACCGACATCGGGCTGCACATAGTGCTGGCGTTTGGTCTCCGGAATGTTCGTGCAAATGGTCTGCGCGGCCTTGGTCTGTCCAACGCCGGAGATATCGTCATTCTCCCCTTCGATGGTAAGCAGCGCGACATTGCGGATGGCCTGGGTTTTCACCGGCACGTCCCGATGCATCATCTCGCCCTTGGGCAGGGAGTGCTTCATGAACACGGTTTCAACCGTCTGCAGATAGAACTCCGCCGTCATATCCATGACCGCCAGATATTCATCGTAGAAGTCGCGGTGCTTCTCGGCGGATTCACCGTCATTCTTCACCAGGTGCTGGAAGAATTCCTTATGCGCGATCAGGTGACGATCGAGGTTCATAGACATGAAGCCCGACAGTTGCAGGAAGCCAGGATAGACCGGCCGCATGAAGCCGGGCTGCGGCCACGGAACCGTCATGATGACATTGTCCTTGAACCACTTCAACGGGCGTTCCTTGGCAAGTTCGTTCACGGCTGTCGGATTGATGCGTGTGTCGATCGGACCACCCATCAACGTCATCGAGGCGGGTGCCAGCGGATCTTCGGCGGCTTCCATCAGGGCAACCGCAGCAAGCACCGGCACGGAAGGCTGACAGACTGCCACCAAGTGCGTGTCGGGCCCCAGGTGATGGATCATCTCGATGACATAATCGATATAATCATCCAGATCGAATGCACCTTCCGTGATCGGAACGAGGCGCGCATCGACCCAGTCGGTGATGTAAACATCGGCGCCTTGCATCAAGGCCTCAACGGTGCCGCGCAGCAGTGTCGCATAATGGCCGGACATCGGCGCAACGATCAGGATTTTGGGATCTTTCGGACGCTTTTCCGGCAGAGCTCGTTCGAAGTGCAACAGATTGCAGAACGGTTTGGACCAGACCACCTTTTCCGTCACCGGCACTATCTGCCCATCAACTGTGGTGGTGGGCAAATCAAAGTTTGGCTTGCCGTAACGGCGCGTCGTGCGCTCAAAAACTTCAAGGCTGGCAGCGATTGTTCGCCCAACGGTAGTCTGCGAAAACGGATTGAGCGGATTGCTATAAAACAGGCGCATGGCTTCCGTTGCAGCACGGAAGGGGGCCATCGCCGCGTGATTCAACTCATAGAGCTGGTAAAACATGCGGGCGCTACCTTTCTCTGGGGCTCAAAACCGCACGACAATGATGCGATAGAAAGAGCAATAGCATGAGGAAGTAAACTAACAGGTTAAGAGTGCAGTGCAACATAAACCGCCTCGGCAAAGCTGGCTTCCGCCGCAAACACTTCCAATCACTGTAGAAAATGTTGCGAATGAGTTTTCGGTTCCGAAAGACACCGCAGAATAATCTCTATCGTGCCACCCGTTGAGTTGACGGGTAACGGATGTTTCACGTGAATCAATCCACAGAAAAGATTCACGTGAAACAATTTTTGATTAGATGTCCAGGTTTGCGACGCTCAGCGCATTGTCTTGGATGAACTCACGACGAGGCTCGACCTCGTCGCCCATCAGGCGGGAGAAAAGGCCATCAGCGTCTGTTGCGTCGTTTACCTTCACCTGCAGCAGAGAGCGGACGTTGGGGTCCAACGTCGTTTCCCAGAGCTGCTCGGCGTTCATTTCGCCGAGGCCTTTATAGCGCTGCATGGAAAGACCCTTGCGACCGGCCGCAAAGATCGCATCCAGCAGAGCGCGCGGGCCAGAGATCTCCAGCTTGCCATCCTTGCGCACCAGACCAGGCGGCACCGCATAGATCTCTCGCAGGCGTGACGTCATCTGATCGATATGGCGCGCATCGGCGGACCCGATCAGGGCCACATCCAGGACGGCGACTTCGCGCACGCCGCGCACCATGCGCTCGAAGCGCAGACCGCCTTCGTTGGTGACATGGCCACTCCAGCCGCGCTCTGTTTCCTCGGCAATGAGGTCGAGGCGCGTTGCGACTTCGTCAGCAGTCTGCTGCGCACGTTCACGATTGTCCGTGAGTTCCGGGTTGAGAGCACCGGCAATGGCAGCCTGTTCAACGATCGATCGGCTGTAACGCGAGTGAAGACCATCGAGCAGCGAGCGAAGACGGAGCGCATCCTGGATAACATCGCGCAGATCGGCGCCGGCCCGAACTTCGCCCGATCCCAGCTCCAGCCGCGCTTCATCCAGACCCTGGCCGATCAGGTAATCTTCGAGCGCCTTCTCATCCTTCAGGTACTGAACCGACTTGCCGCGCGTCACCTTATAGAGCGGCGGCTGGGCGATATAGAGATGACCGCGTTCGATCAGCGCCGGCATCTGCCGGAAGAAGAAGGTCAACAATAGGGTGCGGATGTGGGCGCCGTCGACGTCAGCATCCGTCATGATGATGATCTTGTGATAGCGCAGCTTGTCCGGGTTGAACTCGTCCTTGCCGATGGACGTGCCAAGCGCCGTAATCAGCGTTCCGATTTCCTGGCTGGACAGCATCTTGTCGAAACGTGCGCGCTCGACGTTCAAGATCTTGCCGCGCAGCGGCAGGATGGCCTGCGTCTCGCGAGAACGGCCCTGCTTGGCGGACCCGCCTGCAGAATCACCCTCGACGAGGAAGAGTTCGGATTTCGAAGGGTCACGTTCAGAGCAGTCGGCGAGCTTGCCGGGCAGCGAGGCAATATCGAGAGCGCCCTTGCGGCGCGTTAGCTCGCGCGCCTTGCGGGCAGCTTCACGGGCGACGGCGGCTTCCACCACCTTGCCGACGAGAACCTTGGCTTCCGCCGGATGTTCCTCCAGCCAGGTGGAGAGCGCTTCGTTGACCAGGTTTTCGACCACCGGGCGAACTTCCGAGGAAACCAGCTTGTCCTTGGTCTGGGAGGAGAATTTCGGATCGGGAACCTTGACCGAGAGAACCGCCGTCAGACCTTCGCGGCAGTCGTCACCCGTCAGAGAAACCTTTTCCTTTTTCAGGATGCCTGAGGTATCGGCATAGGATGTGACCTGGCGCGTCAGCGCGCCGCGGAAGCCCGCCATATGCGTGCCGCCATCGCGCTGCGGGATGTTGTTGGTGAAGCAGAGCACATTCTCGTGGTAGCTGTCGTTCCACCACATGGCGACTTCGACGGAGATGCCGTCCTTTTCGCCCTTGATATAAACCGGCTTGTCGACCAGCGGCTTCTTGGAACGATCGAGATAGCGTACGAAGGCTTCTAGGCCGCCGTCATAAAGCATCTCTTCTTGGCGGATGTCGGATTTACGCTTGTCGGTCAGCAGAATACGGACGCCCGAATTCAGGAAAGCGAGTTCGCGCAGGCGATGCTCCAGCGTTCCGTAATCGAATTCCGTCTTGGTGAATGTCTCGGCGCTCGGCAGGAAGGTCACTTCCGTGCCGGAACGGCCTTCGTAATCCCCCGTCACCTTCAGCGGCGCATCCGCCACGCCATGGGTGAAGCTCATCTCGTGGATCTTGCCGCTGCGGCGGATCTTGAGGCTGAGCTTGACTGAGAGCGCATTGACGACGGAGACGCCAACGCCGTGCAGACCACCGGACACCTTGTAGGAGTTCTGGTCGAATTTGCCGCCCGCATGCAGCTGCGTCATGATCACTTCGGCTGCGGAAACGCCTTCGCCAGTATGAATATCTGTCGGAATGCCACGCCCGTTATCGGTTACCGTCACGGAGCCATCGGCATTCAACGTGACCGTGACGATATCGGCATGACCTGCCAGGGCCTCATCGATCGCGTTGTCGACGACCTCGTAGACCATGTGGTGGAGGCCAGACCCGTCGTCCGTATCCCCGATATACATGCCTGGCCGCTTGCGAACTGCATCAAGTCCCTTGAGGACCTTGATGGAATCAGCTCCATATTCTGCACTCGCGCTAGCGCTGACGGGTGTTTCACTCATCAATCGACTTTCTCAATTCTTTTGGTCGCGGACGGTGAGACGGCGAATCACCGTTGTCCTGATCACGGACTATAGGAAGTTCCTGCGTGGTTTCCAAAGCGTTGGAACACTGAAAACAGGGGATGACTGCCTGCGTTAATCCCGAATTTGGGCATTTTCCAGCAGCTTCATCAGTTGCTCTATCATGTCTGGTGACAAAGTGCGAATCTGCTTCGCCAGACGGTTGGCAAGGGCGGTGTATTCCGGTGGCAGTCCCGCTGTATCCACCACCACCCTCGGGTCCGATGCATAGGCCACACGGAAGAGATCATCCGCCTCATCCCAAATGATGTTAAAGTAGCCGGCCACGCGCTGCAGGAAGTCAAAGCTCGGTTTCCCGCGCTTTCCATGCTCCAGCGCCGAGAGATAGGACGGAGTAACCCCGATGGCAGCGGCCATCTGCTGCTGGCTGACGCCCTTGCGTCGCCGCAGTTCCCGCAACGCCTCCCCGAAGGGCGTCACGTCACGGACCCCTTGCGGCTCAGCCGCACATAAAGTGCACCCTCCCCGCCATGCTGTCTTGCAGCCGGCTCGTAAGAAGAAATCAGGAAACGAAATTCCGCCTTTGAAAACCAAAGCGGCACGGCACGCTTCAAAGCCCCTTCGCTACCATAGGAGCTTCCTTTGCCGGTAATGATGAGCACGTGGCGAAGGCCGCGCTCATGCGCACGCAAAAGGAAATCCAGGAGAACCCCATGGGCCTCGCTCTGGAACATGCCGTGCAGATCGATCTTCGCCTCGATCGATAACCTGCCCCGCGCCAACTTGCGCTTGACCGGCCTTTCCAGCGGATGGTGGATACCGCTCGGCTTGGCAGACTTTCCATCTGCCGGATCAGTCACTGGGAGCGCGCTGGCTAGATCGGACTTCTCTGTGGATGCTTTCACCGCTGTCTCAGGCACGAACTCATCTTCGAAGCCTAAAAGCTCCTCGAGCCGCCCCGGCATGGGCTTGGTGGATTTTGCCACCTTGGCCCACAGGATGCGTTCCTCCGAATTGAGTTTGCGCCCACCCTTCATCCGCCGAACCTTGCCGCAGCAGCCTTGGGTACGAGGATATAGAAATCAGCGGCATTGCGCACCGTGCCCGCCTGCTCGCCCGCCTCGAAGCCAGAACCGGTGAAGATATCGCCCCGCGCCGGACCGACGATCGCTGTTCCCGTATCGAGCGCCAGCATCAGACGTGCAAAGGGCTCACCGCCATCCAGATGTGTGAGCGTTTCCGAGTGGATGAAGAAAGGAAAGCCGAATGTATGGATCAGCCGATCGACCGCAAGCGACCGGCCAGGCACCAGCGGTACCTTGGCAGCCGCGATCGGTCCCAGATTATCATCGGCAACCTCCGCCTCCCGGAAGAAGATGTAGGAGCGGTTATGCCAGAGAACCTCATCAACCTTAGCCGGATTCTCCGCCAGCCATTTGCGAATGGACTGCATTGAGATCGTGGCGCGGTCCAGCTCTCCGCGATCGATCAGCAATCGTCCGACCGGCGAAAATGGGTGGCCTGCCTTGGCGGCGTAGGTGATGCGGCCGATGCGACCATCGCGATACCGCAGGCGGGCAGCGCCCTGAACATGGGTGAAGAAGACATCGACCTTAGATTTTGCCCACGCAATCTCCAGCCCACGCCCCTCCAGATAACCCTGATCGATATCCCGGCGATCCGGATAAAAGCCAATGCCGCCATTCTCCCTACGCCCGAACATGTAGGAGGGATCCATGGAGGCGGGTCGATTGGCGTCGTCCACATCCACCAGATCATCCGGGCGGCGATAGAAAGGAAAACGATAGTCGGAGTCCGGCCGATCAGAAACGTCAACATCCGGCTCATAGAAGGCCGTGACAAAGCCCTGTGTGCCGCTTTCGCGCTCGATCAAAAAGGGTTGGCAGTGACGTTCGAAAAACTGTCTGGCCGAAACGGCATCATTGATTTCTGCCTGACCCGCAGCTTCCAGCAGAGGTGCCAGATCTTCCAAGGCGGAAAGACCGAGCGAGCCGGTCTTGTAGGGTTTCACATTTCGCACATGCCGCAGACAGGCAGCCATGGCAGAAAAGAGGGGGCGGGGATCATCACGCTCCCACCCCCTCAGATCGTTGAAGCCGACGGCTGTCAGCCGATAGGGATCATCGTTGCTCATTGCTCGGATTCAGTTGCGACCAGTTTCCAGTTCGGATCGCGGGAGCGCGTGTCGCGGGCAAATGTCCAGATGTCGATGACTTCCGCAACCGCTTCGGCATCGCCATCGATCAGCTTGCCGTCACGGTCATAGGTGGACGAAATCAACTGGCTGACAATGCGAAGCGTGACCTGCGCTTCACTGCCCTTCACCAGTACCGAGGTCAGATCCGCCTTATCGATGCCAACGAAATGCGACTTGACTGTTTCGCCACGCTGTTCCCGCTCAGTGATGGCAGCCTCAAATCCATCATAGACCTCCTTCGACAGCAGGCCCTTCAGGGTCTTTCGGTCGCCGTCTGCGAAAGCCATGACGATCATCTCGTAGGCCATGCGTGCGCCGTTAAGAAAATCTTTCGTCTTGAAGGAGGGATCCGCCTGGACAAGTTCACGCAGGCCCTGGTTCAGGCTGGTGCCTGGTTTCGCGATCGCATCGACGTCGCTCCAACGCTGTTCCTCATCCACCTGATCGCGCCTGGGCAAAGTTACCACCTTGCTATCGTCGGCTGCCGGCTGGCGCACCGCATCTCGCGGAGAAAACGGCTCTACTGGAGGCTTTTCATGTCCGGTCCGCCGGCCGAGAACGCTGCGCAATTGCAGAAAGATCAGCACCGCTGCCACGAGGAAAAACAAAGTTATGAAATCGTTGGCGCCCATTTTCACTCGCGGTCTCGTTTGAATTGCAGAACCTTTGATCTCATATAGTCTGAATGTTCCGTCATTCAAATACCAAGCACCGCGCTGATCCAGGATGCGGCTGATGACGGATAGACAACAACAAGGGAAACCATGCGCCTTTTTCTTTTTCCTCTGATCCTGTTTGGTCTGCCGCTGGCGGAAATCGCGGGCTTCGTCATCGTTGGCCGCGCCGTCGGGGTCTGGGGAACGCTGGGGCTCGTTCTTCTCTCCGTACTGGTCGGCTCGCTTCTGCTGCGATCCCAGGGCGTGGCGGTCTTACGCCAGATCAATGATGAGGGACGCCAAGGCCGCGTGCCTGCCAAAGCCATCGTGGATGGCGCCATGATGGTTCTGGGTTCCATCCTGCTCATCATTCCGGGCTTCCTTACAGATATCCTCGGCCTGTTGCTTTTCGTTCCGCCCGTCCGGGATGCGATCTGGCGGATGATAGGAGAGCGGGCCGTGGTGCGAACATCCTCCTACCGATCTTCCTCAGATGGCGAAACGCGCAGTACCACGATTGATCTGAACGCGGACGACTACCGCCGCGAACAGAAAGGTCCCTCGCCTTGGTCGACGAAGCGACTGGACGATGAAAGATGATGGGTTGCGTCGCATTGCCTACCGCCCAGCCTTGGCAGGGTTGTAAGGCCGCAGTCGAAATGATAGACGCGGCTGACTATTCAAGCTGAGGAACAGCCATGTCCACCGATATTGAGACCCCGTCGCTTACCATTCTTGCTCAGTATACGAAGGATCTCTCCTTCGAAAACCCGGGCGCGCCCCGTTCGCTCCAGGCGCGCGACAAGGCTCCCGCGATCAGCATCAACGTGAATGTCAACGCGAACCCGTTGTCGGAAACCGATTTCGACGTCGTCCTGGCGCTCAGCGCCGAAGCAACCGAAGGCGACAAGGTGGTGTTTGCTGCCGAGCTTGTTTATGGCGGCGTTTTCCGCATTACCGGTTTCCCGCAGGAGCACATGCTGCCGGTTCTCTTCATCGAGTGCCCGCGCCTGCTCTTCCCCTTCGCGCGCCAGATCATTTCGGATGTGACGCGTAATGGCGGCTTCCCGCCGCTGATGATCGACCCGATCGATTTCGGCCAGATGTTCGCGCAGCGTCTTGCAGAAGAACAGTCCCGTTCGGAAGGCACTGTTCTGAACAGCTGATCTTCAAGATCGATGCATCGAAAAAGCCCGGTTCCGCCGGGCTTTTTTTGCGCCAATCATTGATAGCGCGACCAGATTCCCTTGTCGCCGAGGGATTTGACGAGAGCCTGATGCGCCTCGATTTCGGCTTGACTGATACGGGGCGGAAGCGGCCTCGGCCTCGTCAACACAGAAACCTCCACCTCTTCAACCTCGACAACGGTGCGAACCTGTTCGTTGCCAACGAGACCGAGAGCTGCCTGACGGCCGCCGATCATCTCAATATAGACTTCCGCCAGCAGTTCGGAGTCCAGAAGCGCGCCGTGCTTGGTGCGGTGAGAATTGTCGATGCCGTAGCGCCGGCAGAGCGCATCCAGCGAATTTGGCCCCATCGGGTGTTTGCGCCGGGCAAGTGAGAGGGTATCGATGACCTGATCATTCGGCACCGGCGGAAGGCCGAGACGGTCGAATTCTGCATTGATGAAGCCCATGTCGAAGGTCGCATTATGGGCAATCCATTTGGCACCGTCGAAAAACGCCCGCAATTCGTCAACGATTTCGGCGAAGCTCGGCTTGTCCTTCAGGAATTCATCGGTGATCCCGTGAACGGCGAGCGCATCCGGATGAACCTTGCGGTCACCGGGATTGATATAGACGTGGAAGGTACGGCCGGTGGGGAAATGATTGAGCAGTTCGATGCCGCCGATTTCGATCACGCGGTCAACCTTGTTTTCGAGGCCAGTGGTTTCCGTATCGAAAATGATTTCACGCATTTATCCGCTCGCTTCGCTTGCCGTTTCGGATCATGCCAATGATGTCGCTCACCCGTATCCTTGCCGCATCCAGGCCGTGATCCGTTTCAATCACGAAATCGGCGCGCGCCCGCTTTTCCGCATCAGGCGTTTGACGGGCAAGAATCATATTGAACTTGTCCTCCGTCATGCCGGGCCGCGCAAGAACCCGCTGGCGCTGAAGCTGTGGATAGCAGCTCACGACAATGACGACATCGACCCTCTGTTCGGCTCTTGTTTCAAACAGTAGCGGAATATCGAGCAGGACCATATCGGAGCCGGCCGCAGTCATGCGCTCGACAAACTGCCGTTCCTTTTCCCGCACCAGGGGATGAACGATGGCCTCCAATTCCTTGAAACGTTCCGGCCGCTCCGCAAGCTGTCTTGCCAGCACAGTACGGTCGATTTCGCCCCCGGATGTACTGCCCGGAAAAGCCCGTTCCACCAGTGGCACCGCCTCCCCCCGATAAAGATCATGAACCACCGCATCGGCGTCATTCACCGGAATACCGGCGTCAGCAAACAGTTTTGCCGTTGTGGATTTGCCCATGCCGATCGAACCGGTGAGACCGAGCTTGATCATCTCAATGACCAGCCATATCCGCGATAATGAGCTGGCGAAGTTCTTCCGTCACCTGCGGGCGCTGACCAAACCATTTCTCAAAACCGGGTACGGCTTGGTGCAGCAGCATGCCAAGACCATCGACTGTGGCAAAGCCTTGGGCCTTTGCCTGCTTCAGAACCGGCGTTTCCAAGGGAACATAGACAATGTCCGTAACTACAGCCCCGGATGCAAGGCTGGAAAAATCGATGTCCACCTCCCCCTCACCGTCCATGCCGAGAGACGTGGTGTTGATGAAGAGACCCGCGCCCTGCAAGACTTCGGTCAGCGCCGGCATGGCATGGGCATGCACCCGCTCCCCGAACCGGTCCGCCAATTCCCTGGCGCGTGCCTCGGTACGATTGACGACATGGATCGACGCGATGCTCCGGCTTTTCAGGGCCTGGATGATAGCGCGACTTGCGCCGCCTGCTCCGAGAACAACCGCATCGGACACGTGATCCCAGCCGGGATGACGCTCGTCGAGGTTGGCCGCAAAACCATAGGCGTCCGTATTGGTCGCGTGCAGCAGCCCGTCTTCCAGCCAGAGCGTGTTGGCCGCACCAATTTCCCGCGCCGTCTCGTCCAGCCTATCCACAAGTTGGCAGGCTCTTTCCTTATGAGGAATGGTAACATTGCCGCCGCGATAGAGGGCTTCCTTTTTCAGGTACTTGACAAACGCCGGAAAGTCGGTTTCCCAAACTTCAATCGCTTCATAACTGCCTGCCAAGCCAAACTGCTTTAGCCAGTGGCCGTGGATCATCGGCGAGCGCGAATGCCGGATGGGTGAGCCAACAACAAAGGCTTTCGATGTTTCACGTGAATCAAACATTAACTGCTCCGAGCGAACGCAGCGCCTCGAGCAGCGGCAACATGGGCAAACCAATCACGGTGAAGTAGTCACCTTCAATTGCCGAGAAAAGTTGAATTCCCTCCCCCTCCAACTGATAGGCGCCGACACTTGAGAGAGCCTTCTCTCCCACCCGCTCCAGATAGTAATCGAGGAATGTCTCGCTAAACGGCCGCACCGACATACGGGCCACGGCCACATGCCGCCAAACAATTTCACCGTCTTTGGAAATCGCAACCCCGCTGTTCAACTGATGCGTCTTGCCAGCCAGCGACAACAGGTTCTCCCGCGCCTCCGCCAGATCGCGCGCCTTATGATAGATGCGATCGCCGAGTGACATCGTCTGATCCGAGCCGATCACCAGCGCGCCTGGGAAATGAACGGCGACGTCCTTTGCCTTCGCCTCAGCCAAAGCGAGGGCGACCTCACCGGGATCCGTCGCGGTCAGCGAGGCTTCAACCGCACGCTCATCAATATCTGCGGCGCGATGTTGAAATTCGAGGCCCGCATTCTGCATCAGCATGCGGCGAAAGGGACTGGAAGACGCCAGCACAAGCGGCAATGTCACCTGATGATCTCCGGCATAGGATCAATAATTAAACCGGGCTTATCGCAGCTTGGGGCGTAGGGCAACGATGGCGGCCGCCGTTTCCTCGATGGACCGACGTGTGACGTCGATCAGCGGCCAGTGGTGCCGCGCGCAAAGAGCGCGAGCATACTTAAGCTCCTCATTGATATTGGCACGGTCTGTATAATGAGAATGATCCATGCCCAGACCACCGCCAAGCTCCCGATTTTCCCGCACCTGGGAAATGCGGTCAGTCGTCGCCACAAGACCGACGATCAATGGATGGGTGGCCGTCAAAAGTTTTTCCGGCAGGGGCACGCCCGGAACGATCGGAATGTTGGCCGCTTTGATTCCGCGGTTTGCCAGATAGATACAGGTCGGGGTTTTCGAGGTCCGGCTGATGCCGATGACCACCACGTCCGCCTGATCATAATCCTCGGGCATCTGGCCATCGTCATGGTCCATCGCAAAATTCAGCGCTTCGATGCGACGGAAGTAATCCGCATTGAGGGCATGCTGGGCGCCAACGCGCCGCCGGGAAGGTGCGCCGAGATAGGCCTGAAAAACGGTCAGTACCGGCTCCAACAGGTTGATCGAGGGAACGCCGATTTCACGGCAGCGCACCTCAAGAAACTCCGCCAGTTCCGGGTCGACAAGCGTGTAGAGGACGATACCCGGCTTTTCATCCACGGCCTCCAGAACCGGTACCAATTGCTTACGGTTACGGATGAGCGGATAGACATGCTCGATCGGCATGGATGCATGAAACTGGGCTGACGCTGCCCGTCCCGCAGAGATCAGAGTCTCGCCTGTTGAGTCAGATATCAGGTGCAGATGGAAGAAGTTTTTGCGGTTCTCCACGTTAATCTCACACCTCTGTTCATAATCTTGGACAACATAGGCCAAATCCGGTCGGGCTGCCTGGGTGCTGGGATAAGGGCCGAGTTTTCCACACATAGCACTCGAGCGGACATGGTTTTGCAGGCATTGTGAGCTGTGGGGAAAAGTCGCAGAAAGAGACCTTTCATCCAAGGTTTATCCACAGACAGCTCATCAAGGCGTAGAGCTCCAAACTCCTGATAATAAAGTATCTTTTGAAATGATGCACAATTTCGCTGCGCTTGAGTAAATTCTTGTTCCACTACCGCCATATTTCCAGAGGAAAAGCGCGGCATCTGTGCAAGATGAATGATCCCTGCTAGTCACCGACTCTAAGAATCAGAAAATCAAAAGATCTGATTTTCTTTTTAGTTTGGAGGACCATCCGCTTGACCGGCACGCATCGAAAAGTGATGAAGGTTCTCAACGGGCAGACGATCACCCCTCCCCCAATCTGGCTGATGAGGCAGGCAGGACGATATCTTCCCGAGTACCGGCAAACGCGGAAGACGGCGGGAAGTTTCCTGGACCTCTGTTACACGCCGGATCTGGCAGTTGAGGTCACGCTCCAGCCAATCCGGCGCTTCGGGCTCGATGCGGCCATTCTTTTCTCAGACATCCTGGTCATCCCCGATGCCTTGAAGCGCAATGTCCGTTTTGAGGAAGGATCGGGTCCCCATCTCGACGCGATCGATGAAGCGGGCATTCGCGCTCTGGGTGGCGAGGATATCCTGTCCCATCTGGCACCGGTAGTCGAAACCGTCAGCCGTCTTCGCCGTGAGCTGCCGGATGAAACCACACTCCTCGGCTTCTGTGGTGCGCCCTGGACGATTGCGACCTATATGATTGCCGGTCATGGGACTCCCGATCAGGCCCCCGCCCGCCTTTTCGGTTATCGTAATCATGCAGTTCTGAAGCTGCTTCTCGACAAGATCGCCGATTACTCGATCGATTATCTCGTCGCGCAGATCGATGCCGGCGCCGATGCGGTCCAGATCTTCGATTCCTGGGCGGGTGTTCTGGGCGAGGCGGAATTCCAGGCCTATGCCGTGGAACCTATGGCGCGCATCATCAAGGGTGTGAAGGCGCAACGACCTCAGGCGAAGATCATCGCTTTTGCCAAGGGTGCGGGCTACAATCTGAAAACCTATCGTCAACAGACCGGTGCCGATGCAATTGGCCTCGACTGGTCCGTTCCTTTGTCCTTTGCCAAGGAGTTGCAGAAGGATGGTCCGGTACAGGGCAATCTCGATCCCATGCGCATGGTCTCGGGCGGGCGGGCACTGGACGAAGGGATCGACGCCATTCTGCAGGTGCTGGGCAGTGGTCCGCTGATCTTCAACCTCGGTCACGGGATCACCCCGGACGCGAAGCCCGAACATGTGTCACAGCTCGTGTCTCGCGTGAGAGGATTTGAGCGTGGTTGAGATGGAGCGCCAGACGGATGCGGCACCAGGGCGCCGCGCGCGACTGCGAGCCTTTGTGGCGATTGCGGTCTTCGTTGGCGTGCTGGCTCTGCTGCATGCCTTTGCGCGGAATTCGTTCTATCTCTGGGTCAAGGCGTTTCACGTGATTGCGGTGATTGCCTGGATGGCGGGCCTGCTCTACATGCCGCGCCTCTTCGTCTACCATACGGATGCGGAACCAGGGTCCGTCCAGTCGGAAACCTTCAAGGTGATGGAGCAACGTCTGCTCAAGGTGATCATGAACCCGGCCATGATGATCAGCTGGACGCTTGGCCTCTATCTCGCCTGGGATCTCTATCGCTTCCAGGGCGCATGGCTGCACGGAAAGATCGCCTTGGTGGTTTTGTTGACTGCTTCGCACATGCATTTGTCGCGCGCGGTTCGCCGGTTTGCAGCGGATGGGCCCCGCAAGACGGCGCGCTATTGGCGGATGATGAACGAGGTCCCGACCCTGCTGATGATGGCGGTCGTGATCCTCGTGATCGTCAAACCCTTCTAAACGGATAAGAATTGCGAAGCCCCTCTTGCGGCAACAGCACTTCCTCGCTATTTTCCCGTCATCTCATCTCTTGTGATTTGTGTGCGATGTTCCGTCGTTGCTGATTGAGCGGCGGAAGTGAATTCCACAGACACATCCTTCCCCTCAAAAATCTTTACGGTCTTTCTTCATGGCTGAAATGAAGCTTCAGGAACTTAAAAGCAAATCGCCGACCGATTTGCTGGCCTTCGCCGAATCACTGGAGGTCGAAAACGCGAGCACCATGCGCAAGCAGGAGCTGATGTTCGCTATCCTGAAGGTACTCGCCAGCCAGGACGTTGAAATCATCGGTGAAGGTGTGGTGGAAGTTTTGCAGGATGGTTTTGGCTTCCTGCGTTCCGCCAATGCCAACTATCTGCCGGGTCCTGATGATATCTACATTTCCCCTTCGCAGATCCGGCGTTTTTCGCTGAAGACCGGCGATACCGTGGAAGGTCCCATCCGCGGCCCCAAGGAAGGCGAGCGCTATTTCGCGCTTCTCAAGGTCAACACGATCAATTTCGATGACCCGGAAAAGATCCGTCACAAGGTTCACTTCGACAATCTGACGCCGCTCTACCCGAATGAGCGCTTCAAGATGGAGTTGGAGATCCCGACGTCGAAGGATCTCTCGTCGCGGGTGATCGATCTCGTCGCACCACTTGGCAAGGGCCAGCGCGGCTTGATCGTAGCGCCACCGCGTACCGGTAAGACGGTTCTCTTGCAGAACATCGCCCATTCCATCACCGCGAATCATCCGGAATGCTATCTGATCGTTCTCCTGATCGACGAGCGTCCGGAAGAAGTCACCGACATGCAGCGCTCCGTGCGCGGTGAGGTCGTCTCTTCCACCTTTGACGAACCGGCCGTTCGCCACGTTCAGGTTGCGGAAATGGTCATCGAGAAGGCTAAGCGTCTTGTCGAACATGGCCGCGATGTCGTCATCCTGCTCGATTCCATCACGCGTCTTGGCCGCGCCTACAATACTGTCGTGCCGTCGTCCGGTAAGGTTCTTACGGGCGGCGTTGACGCCAATGCCCTCCAGCGCCCCAAGCGCTTCTTCGGTGCGGCTCGTAATATCGAAGAGGGCGGCTCGCTGACGATTATCGCGACGGCGCTGATCGATACCGGCAGCCGTATGGACGAAGTGATCTTCGAAGAATTCAAGGGCACGGGTAATTCGGAAATCGTGCTCGACCGCAAGGTCGCCGACAAGCGCATCTTCCCGGCCATGGATATTCTGAAATCCGGTACGCGTAAGGAAGACCTGTTGGTGCCGCGCCAGGATCTGCAAAAGATCTTCGTCCTTCGCCGTATCCTGGCACCGATGGGAACGACCGATGCCATCGAGTTCCTCATCGACAAGCTCAAGCAGACGAAGAACAATGGCGACTTCTTCGACTCGATGAATACCTGACCTTTAGCCGGATTCCTCGGGAGTACCGGGATGGTTCCCGAGCGAACGCGGGGAGCCCATGCAGCTGAAGCCAACAATATTCGCATTGTCCAGCGGGGCGACACCTTCGGGTGTCGCCGTTCTTCGTTTAAGTGGTCCGGATAGTTTTTCGGTTGCCGAGACGCTTTCCGGTCATTTGCCCACTCCACGCATGGCTGCCCTTAAATCGATTCGAACCCGAAACGGTGATCTTCTCGATCGCGGTCTGGTTCTTTGTTTTCCGGGTCCAGCCTCGTTCACGGGCGAGGATTGCATCGAGTTTCATCTTCATGGCGGAAGGGCCGTGGTGGACGCGGTGTCGCGCGAACTTCTCGATCTCGGCATTCGCCCTGCGGAAGCGGGAGAATTTACCAAGCGTGCTTTCGAGAATGGCAAACTCGATCTGGTGGAAGTGGAAGGCTTGGGTGATCTTATTTCTGCTGAGACGGAAATGCAGCGTCGTCTGGCCATCGAGCACACTTCCGGCGGGTTGTCTGCCGTCTATGCCGGATGGGCAGATCGTTTGACGCGCGCACGTGCCCTCATTGAGGCTGAACTGGACTTTGCCGACGAGGAGGACATTCCAGGGTCCGTCTCCGATCAGGTATGGGATGATGTCGAGCGGCTAAAGGCGGATATTAAAACACAGCTGGAAGCAACCCAGCATGGTGCATTTGTGCGCAATGGCTTTCGGGTTGTTATCTCGGGTCCGCCCAATGCTGGCAAATCTAGCCTACTGAACGCGCTCGCCAAGCGCGATGTGGCGATTGTCACCGAGATCGCAGGCACAACGCGCGATATTCTCGAGGTAGATCTCAACCTGGAAGGTTTTCTCGTTCGCCTGGTTGATACCGCAGGCCTTCGTGAGACCGAAGACATCGTTGAGCAGGAAGGCGTTCGCCGCGCTCGATCGGCCATCGAAACGGCTGATCTCATCCTCGCGCTTATTCCTATTGATTCGGATGCGGAATGGAACCAGACGAGCGTCGCGGCACCGGTTCTCAAGGTTGGGACCAAGGCGGATCTGTTGACCGCACCCTCGATTGGCTACGATCTGGTGATCTCCTCCAAAGATGGGAGCGGGATATCCGCACTCATTGACGCAATCACGAGCGAGGTACGGAAGCGCTGGAACGGTATTGCGGCCATAGGCCCCGGCAGACTTCGCCACGTGCAGCATCTCAAACACACTTCCTTTTTTCTAGAGGAAGCGCTATCAGGGACGCAACTTGATCTCCGCGCGGAAAGTCTGAGACTCGCCGGGGAATGCTTGGGCAGGATTACAGGGCGTGTCGATCCAGATGACATGTTGGGCGTGATCTTCTCGGAATTCTGCATCGGAAAATGATTCACGTGAAACACTGTCAATGCAGTGGATGTGAGAACCATGAACCAGTTTGATGTCATTGTCGTTGGAGGCGGTCATGCCGGCTGCGAAGCTGCTTCTGCAGCCGCTCGTCTTGGTGCAAAAGCGGCGCTGATAACCCATAGCCGGCAAACGATCGGGGTCATGTCGTGCAACCCTGCTATTGGTGGCTTGGGCAAGGGGCATCTGGTACGGGAAATTGACGCACTAGATGGGCTGATGGGACGTGTCGCGGATGAGGCTGGCATTCAGTTTCGTCTCTTGAACCGTAAAAAGGGACCGGCCGTTCGAGGCCCTCGCACCCAGGCCGACCGCAAGCTCTATCGCGAAGCGATGCAGCGGATGCTCTTTTGCCATGAGAACCTGACCATCATTGAAGGTGATGCATTTGACCTTCAGCAGGATGGCCGGGAAGTGACGGGTGTCGTCATGAAGGACGGGCGTTCCTTCGGCTGCAAATCCGTGGTTTTGACAACCGGAACCTTCCTGCGCGGGGTCATCCATATCGGTTCCCAGACACATGCAGCCGGTCGTATGGGCGAGGCGCCAAGCGACGGACTGTCAGCGACGCTGTCTGCGCTCGGGCTCCAGCTTGGCCGGCTGAAGACTGGTACCCCCGCTCGGCTGAATGGCAAGACTATCGACTGGGATAGCATTGGGAGACAGGAAGCAGATGAGGAGCCTGTCCCTTTCTCATTTATGACAGACACCATTACCACACCGCAGATTGCTTGCGGCGTGACGCGTACGACAGACAAAACGCATCAGATCATCGCCGACAATATTGGTTTATCCGCCATGTATTCCGGCCAGATTACTGGCGTCGGTCCGCGCTATTGCCCGTCCATCGAAGACAAGATTGTGCGTTTTGGGGAAAGAGACGGTCATCAGATCTTCCTGGAGCCGGAAGGTCTGGACGACGACACTGTCTACCCGAATGGCATTTCAACCTCGCTTCCCGCTGATGTACAGGCCGCTTTCATCCGGACGATACCTGGATTGGAGCGTGTCGAAATCCTGCAGCCCGGCTATGCGATCGAATATGATCACGTCGACCCGCGTGAACTGGGCCATGATCTTCAGCTGCGGGCTCTGAAGGGGCTTTATCTGGCGGGGCAGATCAACGGCACCACCGGTTATGAAGAGGCCGGAGCTCAGGGTCTTGCAGCGGGGTTGAATGCCGCACTTCGGGCGGCAGGTTCGACGCCCTATTATTTCAGCAGAACCGACTCCTACATCGGCGTGTTGATCGATGATTTGACGTCACGGGGTGTTACAGAACCGTATCGTATGTTCACGTCCCGGGCGGAATATCGTCTTTCATTGCGGGCTGATAATGCGGATGTCCGATTGACGCCAAAGGCTCTGGAACTTGGTCTTGTTGGAAGTGACCGCGCAGAACGCTTTACTGCTTACATAGGTGATCTGGAAACCGCTCGTGGGAAGCTCCAGTCCCTGTCGGTTTCCCCGAAGGAAGCTGCGACACACGATATACAGCTCAACCAGGATGGGCAGCGACGTAGCGCCTATACCCTTCTTTCCTACCCAGACATGACGATGGAAAAACTGGTGCGCATATGGCCAGAGCTTGCAGAGCTACGTCGGCCGATAGCTGAAGCCCTGGAGATCGAGGCGGGATATGCGGTTTATCTCGACCGACAGAAGACGGATATTGTCTCGGTTCAGCGGGATGAAGAACGTATCATCCCTGATGACTTCGACTTCGGTTTGATCTCGGGACTTTCCAACGAACTCAAGCTTAAGCTCAACAAGGCGCGTCCCCGCAATATTGCCCAGGCTGGCAAGGTGGATGGTATGACACCGGCGGCACTGGCACTCATTCTCGCTCTTGTCCGCAAGGCCGTACCAAAGACAGAACACAAAGTGCAGGCGATCTGATGAAGTTGAATGGAATTGATGTTTCACGTGAAACAGCAGATCGCCTTGACACCTTTGCAAGTCTTTTCCTGAAATGGGCAAAGGTGATCAATCTTGTTGCCCCCTCCACGGTTGAAGATCTCTGGAAACGGCATATCGCGGATAGCGCCCAAATCTTCCAGCTGTCTCCTGGCCCCTTCAAATGGGTAGATCTGGGCTCGGGGGGTGGTTTCCCCGGTATTGTGACCGCGATATTCCTGGCCGAACTCCAGGATGGATGGGTTCACCTGGTTGAGAGCAATCAGAAGAAGGCCTCATTCCTGCGGACAGCCCTGCACGAGACAGGCGCTCGCGGCAGCGTACATCCGGTTCGCATCGAGGCTGCGCCCGACACAATTGCTGAATGCGACCGTATATCCGCTCGTGCTCTTGCCGAACTCTCTTCTCTTCTTGGACTTGCGGCCCCATGGATGGCGGGGAAGCCAAACGTGAAGGCTTTCTTCCATAAAGGCCGGGATTATGCGGCTGAAGTGTCTAAAGCCAATGGTGAGTGGGAGTTTGATCTGGTACAACATGCCAGCGCTGTAGAGACAGATTCCCATATTCTGGAGATCTCGGGCCTGCAGCGAAAGATCTGATCTCTCTTGCAGGTGCTCCATGTACGAGACCAATCGCATCATCACAATTGCGAACCAGAAGGGTGGCGTCGGAAAAACGACGACCGCGATCAACTTGGCGACTGCGCTCGCTGCCATTGGCGAGAAGGTCCTGATTGTTGATCTGGATCCCCAGGGGAACGCCAGTACCGGTCTTGGTATTGATCGAAAGAGTCGCAAACTTTCGTCCTTTGATGTCATGATGGGGACGACATCGGTCACTGAGGCATCCCTGGAAACGGCTGTTCCCAATCTCTTTATTGTTCCGTCCACGATGGACCTGCTCGGATTGGAGATGGAGATCGGCCGCGAGTCGGATCGGGCCTTTCGTCTGAAGCGCGCCCTGCAGGCGGAAGATGCACGCAGCTATTCCTATATCCTGCTTGACTGCCCGCCGTCCTTCAACCTGTTGACGATCAATGCAATGGCGGCAGCGCATTCTGTGCTGGTACCGTTGCAGTGCGAGTTCTTCGCGCTCGAAGGTTTGAGCCAGTTGCTGGAAACGGTGAACCAAGTTCGCCAAAGCGTCAATCCTGGCCTCGACATTCAGGGCATCGTCCTGACGATGTTCGATGCACGCAACAATCTCGCGCAGCAAGTTGTCAATGACGTTAGAACCTACCTCGGTGAGAAGGTTTATCATACGCTGATCCCACGAAATGTTCGCGTTTCCGAGGCGCCATCCTATGGTAAGCCGGCTATCCTTTATGATCTGAAGTGCGCTGGCAGTCAGGCTTATCTTCAGCTGGCTTCCGAAGTCATTCAGCGGGAACGTCGCCGTAAGGCGGCCTGATTTTCAAAGGCAATTCTATGAGTGAAGATCTTTCGAAGCGGCGCCTGGGTCGCGGCCTTGCTGCATTGATTGGTGAGATGGATCAACCGTCGCCGGTGGGCGATACCCCGCCGAAGCCCGTAAGCGCTGATCGGCTTGTGCCGATCGAGCATGTCAGCCGCAACCCGCGTAACCCACGGCGCATGTTCGACGAGGCGGAGCTTCAGGATCTCGCAGCGTCCATCCGTCAGCATGGAATTGTGCAGCCAGTCGTGGTTCGCCCCCGCGGCAGCGAATTCGAGATTATTGCCGGTGAACGGCGTTGGCGCGCCGCTCAGCTGGCAGGCCTTGTAGAGATTCCCGTTATCGTCCGCGATGTGGATGATCGCACTGCACTCGAAATCGCAATCGTGGAAAACGTACAGCGGTCCGATCTCAATCCGCTCGAAGAGGCTTTGGGTTACGAGCAATTAATTGCCGAGCACGGCTATACGCAAAATGATCTCGGCGAAATCATCGGCAAAAGCCGAAGCCATGTCGCCAATAGTCTGCGTCTTTTGAAACTGCCGGATCCGGTTCGCGACATGTTGTCAGCTGGCGAGCTCTCGGCTGGCCATGCACGTGCACTTGTCTCAACTTCGGATCCGACCGCACTGGCCCGCACGATTGTTTCCAAGGGGATGTCAGTGCGCGATGCGGAACGGCTGGCGCAGAACGACATCAAGGCCCAAAGCGAGCCGCAGAACGTTGCCAAGTTGCCCCAGAAGGATTCCGATACGCTTGCTTTGGAGCGAACGCTTTCGGATGCTCTGGGTTTGGAAGTCAAGATCAATCACAAAGGCACGAGCGGGCAGATCCGCATTTCCTACCGTACGCTGGAACAGCTGGAAGAAGTTTGCCGGCTTCTGGAACGGCGATAGGTCAAGCTTATCGAGCTTGATTGGCCCGTGCCGATTGCAGCGCCACACTCAATAAAGCCTGGAAGGCGATTGTGTCTTCCAGGCTTTG
Organism: Rhizobium oryzicola; assembly: GCF_030504645.1. Taxonomy (GTDB): domain Bacteria; phylum Pseudomonadota; class Alphaproteobacteria; order Rhizobiales; family Rhizobiaceae; genus Neorhizobium; species Neorhizobium oryzicola. The sequence goes on from NZ_JAUKWQ010000010.1 coordinate 67,484, forward strand.
CTTTTGCCGGGATTGGAGAATGGCGGCTTGCAAGCGCCGTGTTTCACGAGACAGCGCCTCGGCTGTCCATTGTCGTAGCGCCCTTTCGATGATCGGCTTGCGCTTGAAATGGATGTGCCGGCCTGTGGTCTGCATGATCTGAGCCGGCGGCGTCCGCTTTTCATCCATCTCGGCCCGCATCAGATCCAGCATCTGAAATTGTTTCAAACACCCCTGCAAGACCAGGAAGATGGGCGTCTTTGACAGTACGATCTTGTTGATTGCTCTGTTTAGCCCGTCCACATCGCCCGACAAGGCAAAGTCCACAGCCTCGTCAGTTGAGATGGCGCTGGCGTCGCCAATGATGGCAACCACATGCTCTTCCTCGATCATGGGCATACCGCGGCAATAAAGCGCGAGCTTGCGTACTTCATTGCGCGAGGCAACACGGTCGCCGCCGAGACATTCCAGAAGCTTTTCGCGTGCATCCGGCGAAATGCGAAGCCCCTCCTCCGACAGCTCGCGATCGATCAGCGCGTTGAGTGCTTTCACATCATCGGCATAACAAGGAATGACGGCAACGGTCTTGGCCGGTTCGCAAAGTTTGCGAAGCGCGCTGGTTTTCTTGAGATCGCCGGCTTCGACAATGAGAAGATTTTCAGGTGGTGCGCCGGACACGAGGGTTTGCAGCGCGTCTGCCAACGGCTTTTCGCCGCCGCTTCCCCTCACCCAAACCGTCTTTGATCCGCCAAACAGACCAAGCGCATAAACCTCGTCCAGAAGGCGGGCCGGATCTCCCTGCAGGTCAGAGAGATCGAGTTTGGTGAAGGAAAAGGGATCGTCTGGAGAAACGCCAGCCTTCTCGGCCAGTTGCTGCGCACGCTCTGATACAAGCCCCCGATCAGGCCCGTAGATCAGAAAGAGGCGATACAATTCCGTTGCGCGTGGCAGAAACCGCTCGAATTCATGAGATTTGATTTCTGCCATGCGACGGGATCAGCGGCTCAGTGCCGCGGCTATATCCGCGCGGATGAACTCTGCCAGCTCACGGCCGGCGCGATCTTCCGCGTCACGATAAGCGCGAAGCTTGGCGAACTGCTGCGGGCCGACATCCACCAGCGAGGTGACCTTTCGAGTCGCAGAGCGGATCACCTTGCCATCGATCTTGTGCGTCAGTGTATAGCTGCCCGTCAGCGTGACACGACCGGGAATAAAGTTGGCCGAGGTTTCTTCATCCAGCACATCCGCGCGGGCGGAAGCAACGCTCAGCTGGACAAAGTAGTCAGACTTTACCGGTTCCCCTGCCCCGCCAGAAGCGAGGAAAATGAGATGATTACGGACCAGTTGGGTCACTCGATCGCTGGCCTGTGAAAATTCCACCGATGCGAGTTTTGGGGCAACGCCTGTTGACGTGGAATACAGCGGCTTGACCTGGCAGCCGGCAATCGTTGCGCTGGCTGCCAGAATGGTCACGAGCCTGATTGCGCGCCGGAAGGCGGGCGAGATCTCATACGACAAGGTTGATGATCCTCTGTGGGACGATGATGATCTTCTTTGGCTGGCCACCGGCGAGGGCAGCCTGAACCACGTCGAGCTGCAGGACGGCCTGCTGGATCGTATTCTGGTCCGCGTCGCGCGCGATTGTCAATTCCGCACGCTTCTTGCCATTGATCTGAACCGGCAGAAGGATCTCGTTATCCGCGACCAGCTCAGGATCGAAGACAGGCCATGCGGCTTGCGCCACCAGGCCTTCGTTGCCAAGCACAGTCCAGCATTCCTCCGCCAGGTGTGGCGTCATCGGTGCGATGATCTGGACGAGAATTTCAGCTGCGTTGCGAACCGCGGCAACCGTTGCCGCATCTTCCTTGCCCGCTGCAACAGAGGTCAACGGAGAGGCGAGCGTGTTGACGAGTTCGTAGATGCGTGCAACGGCCTTGTTGAAGGCGAGCTTGTCGAAGTCGCCCTGTACTGCGGAAAGCGTCTTGTGGGCAGCCTGTGAAATGGCCAAGGCCGGACCTTCCTTGGCGGGCTTTGCAGTAACACCCTTGAGAACCGGTGCGGCTTCCGAAATCAGGCGCCAGACGCGCTGCACGAAACGATGCGCGCCTTCGACGCCGGCTTCCGACCAGATCACGTCACGATCCGGCGGCGAGTCGGACAGAACGAAGAAGCGGGCGGTGTCGGCACCATAGGAGGCGATGATATCGTCCGGGTCGACAACGTTCTTCTTCGACTTGGACATCTTCTCGATGGAGCCGATCGCAACCTCCTCGCCGGAGGAGAGGAGAAACGCCTTGCGGGCTCCCTCGATCTCATCGATGCGGATTTCTGCGGGTGCCACCCACTGCCCGTTCTGGCCCTCGCCCAGGCGATAGGTTTCATGCACCACCATGCCCTGCGTAAAGAGGCCCTTGAAGGGCTCCTTCAGGCTCACTTGGCCGGTTTCACGCATGGCGCGGGTGAAGAAGCGCGAATAGAGCAGATGCAGGATCGCATGCTCGATACCGCCGATATACTGATCCACTGGCAGCCAGTGATCGGCCGCCTTTGGGTCTGTCGGGTTGTTTTCCCACGGCGCTGTGAAGCGGGCGAAGTACCAGCTGGAATCCACAAAGGTGTCCATGGTGTCTGTTTCACGACGTGCGTCTCCGCCGCATTGCGGGCAGGCGACATGCCGCCAGGTGGCATGGCGATCGAGCGGATTTCCGGGCACGTCAAAGGTCACATCATCAGGCAGCTTGACCGGCAAGTCTTGTTTCGGTACCGGAACGACGCCGCAATCATCGCAGTGGATGACAGGGATCGGGCAACCCCAGTAGCGCTGGCGGGAAATGCCCCAGTCGCGCAGGCGGAAGTTTACCTTGCGGCTTGCCTGCGGCGCGTTGCCCAGCTGCTGCCCCGTCAAAAGGTCCGCAACCTTCTGGAAGGCTTCGTCCGTCGGCAGACCGTCCAGGAAGCGCGAGTTGATCATCACGCCATCGCCATCATAGGCTGCCGAGCCGATTTCGAAGGTCGCGGCGTCACCATCTGCGGGCATGACGACCGGTACGACCGGCAGGTCGTATTTACGGGCGAAATCTAGGTCGCGCTGGTCGCCGGAAGGGCAGCCGAAGATCGCACCCGTGCCGTACTCCATCAGCACGAAGTTGGCGATGTAGACCGGCAATTCCCAGGCGGGATCCAGCGGGTGTTTCACGGTGAGGCCAGTGTTAAAGCCCTTCTTTTCAGCGGTTTCGAGCGCTGCCAGAGACGTGCCCTGGCGGCGGCATTCTTCGCAGAACTCGGCGACATCCTGGTTGGTGGCAGCCAGAGCCTTGGCGACCGGATGATCCGCGGAGATGGCCAGGAAGGATGCACCAAACAGCGTATCGGGGCGAGTGGTGTAGACCTCGATCTCGCTGCAGTCAGCCTTGGTGCGGCTTGGTTCCGACAGCTCCCACCGGATCGTTAGTCCTTCCGAACGGCCAATCCAGTTCTTCTGCATCAGGCGCACTTTTTCCGGCCACTGGTCGAGACCGTCAAGCGCATCCAGCAGATCCTGCGCGAAGTCGGTGATCTTGAAGAACCACTGCGTCAGCTCGCGCTGTTCCACGAGCGCGCCGGAGCGCCAGCCGCGCCCGTCGATAACCTGCTCGTTTGCCAGAACCGTCTGGTCGACCGGGTCCCAGTTCACCTTGGACTGCTTGCGATAGACCAAGCCCTTTTCCATCATGTCGAGGAAGAGGTGCTGCTGGCGGTGATAGTAATCGACATCGCAGGTCGCGAATTCGCGTGACCAATCGAGCGACAGGCCCATAGACTTCAGCTGGGCACGCATGGTCGCGATGTTCTGATAGGTCCAGTCCTTGGGGTGGACCTTGTTCTGCATAGCGGCATTTTCTGCCGGCATGCCGAAGGCGTCCCAGCCCATCGGGTGAAGCACGTTGAAGCCGCGCGCACGCTTGTAGCGGGCAACGACATCGCCCATGGCATAGTTGCGCACATGGCCCATGTGGATGCGGCCCGACGGGTATGGGAACATCTCAAGGACGTAATACTTGTCGCGCGGATCGCTATTGTCCGTCTCGAAAGTTTTTGCCTCGGCCCATTTTTCTTGCCAACGGGGCTCGGCATCCCGCGGATTGTAACGTTCGGTCGCCATTTCCATGAAATTCCGGTGTGAAAAGATGGGGTGACCTTCACCATGAAACCCCTTGAGCGTCAAGTTTTTGAGCACCTGAAAGACACTTTCCGTCTTCCGCGTGATCATCTCCCTTGGCATCGGCTTGCCGCATGTTCTAAGCGAAGGACAGCCAACTGCCCCGAGGAGCATCCGATGACCGTTGAAGAACGTCTGAACAGCGTCAGAGAGAAGATTGCCGTTGCAGAGGATGAGGCGAATCGCCCGAAAGGCAGTGTGCAGCTCGTCGCCGTTTCCAAGACCTTTGAGGCAGACGCGATTCGCCCCGTCATTGCTTCCGGACAGCGGGTGTTTGGCGAAAACCGTGTACAGGAAGCGCAAGGCAAATGGCCCGAGCTGAAAAGCGAGACCGCAGGCATAGAGCTTCACCTCATTGGCCCGCTTCAGTCGAACAAGGCGGCGGATGCCGTGGCGCTGTTCGACGTCATCGAGACGATCGACCGCGAAAAAATCGCGCGCGCGGTCGCGGATGAAATGAGAAAGCAGCAGAAGCAGCTTCGACTGTATGTGCAGGTCAATATTGGCATGGAGCCTCAGAAAGCAGGTATTCCGCCCAAGGAGACGGCGCAGTTTGCCGATTTCTGCCGTAACGACCTTGGCCTTACCATCGAAGGGCTGATGTGCATTCCGCCGGCGGACCAGAACCCCGGCCCATACTTCGCTCTATTGGCGAAGCTTGCGGGGGAGTGTGGGCTTTCCCGCCTTTCCATGGGCATGTCCGGCGATTTCGAAACGGCCATTCAGTTCGGTGCGACCAGCGTCCGCGTCGGCTCAGCAATTTTCGGTCACCGGTAAGCTCTTCCCCTTTCGTCGGGGTTCACATCCGGCCGTTTCGCTCCGTACACTGCTCTCACAAGCTGTTGCGGATGATGGGAGGATCGGATGCAGGGCGCTTATCAAGGAACCTATCAATCCTGGCAGGATGCTCCGGAGGCCTTCTGGTCGCGGGCGGCTGAGAATGTGGACTGGGTCACGCCACCGAAAACCATCTTCGATCCGAATCAGGGTGTGTATGGCCGCTGGTTCGTCGATGGGGTGATGAACAGCTGCCACAATGCTGTCGATCGCCATGTGGAGGCTGGCCGCGGTGATGCCTGCGCGATGATCTTCGACAGCGCCATGACGGGCACTGTGCGCAAATTCACCTATGCGGAACTTCAGACAGAAGTTCAGGCGGTGGCCGCCGTGCTTCGCAATCTGGGCGTGACCAAAGGCGATCGCGTCGTCATCTACATGCCCATGATCCCGGAAGCGGTATTTTCGATGCTGGCCTGCGCGCGACTGGGTGCCATTCATTCGGTCGTCTTCGGCGGTTTCGCGGCGCACGAACTGGCGACCAGACTGGATGACTGCCAGGCCAAGGTGGTGATCAGCGCCAGCTGCGGTCTCGAACCCGGCCGGGTGGTGCCCTACAAGCCTTTGCTCGACCATGCGGTCGATCTTGCCAAGGTCAAGCCTGATGCATGTCTGATCGTGCAGCGGGACCAGCACCACGCTGTTCTGCGTTATGAGCACGGCGATATCGATTTTGCTCAAGCCGTCGAGGTGGAAAAGGTGAAGGGTACGGTGGTTCCCTGCGAACCCGTCCTGGCAACCGATCCGCTTTATGTTCTCTACACCTCAGGCACGACCGGGCAGCCCAAGGGCGTCGTGCGGGATAATGGCGGCCACGCCGTCGCTCTGATGTGGAGTATGGAAAACGTCTACGGCATGCGGCAAGGCGACACCTTCTGGGCAGCCTCCGATATCGGCTGGGTCGTCGGCCACTCCTACATCGTCTATGGCCCCTTGATGGCAGGGGTGACAACAATCCTGTTCGAGGGCAAACCGGTCGGTACGCCTGATGCAGGAACGTACTGGCGCGTGATCCGGGATCACAAGGTCAACGCGCTCTTCACGGCGCCGACGGCCTTCCGTGCCATTCGCCGGGAAGACCCGGAGGCGGAGCTTCTGACCGGCTACGATCTCTCCTCTTTCCGCACGCTGTTTCTGGCGGGAGAACGCGCGGATTCCGAGACGCTTAAATGGGCCGAGCGTCATCTCAACGTACCCGTTATCGATCACTGGTGGCAAACGGAGACCGGCTGGCCGGTCGCCTGCAATCCGGTGGGGCTCGAACTCCTGCCCGTGAAACACGGGTCGCCTGCCACGGTGCTACCCGGCTATCAATTGGATGCCTTGGATGATGAAGGTCATCTGCTGCCGCGCGGCGTGCTCGGAAATCTGGTTTTGAAACTGCCTCTGCCGCCCGGTTGTCTGGTCAGTTTTTGGAATGCCGACCAGCGTTTCCGTGATGCCTGCCTCAGCGAATTCCCCGGTTATTACAAGACAGCCGATGCCGGCCTCATTGATGAAGATGGCTATATCTTCGTGATGGCGCGGACTGATGACATCATCAACTGCGCGGGGCACCGACTTTCGACGGGCGCGATGGAAGAGGTTTGCGCTATGCATCCCGATGTGGCCGAATGCGCGGTAATCGGCGTGGCGGATGCGCTGAAGGGTCAAGTCCCTTGCGCCTTCGTCGTTCTGAAGAACAAGGTGGAGCGGGATGAGGCGCTGATCTCACGCGAGGTTGTCGGGCTTGTGCGCGATGAAATCGGGCCGGTTGCGGCGTTGAAGACTGTCATGGTGGTCAAGCGCCTGCCGAAGACGCGATCGGGCAAGATTCTGCGTGGCACCATGCAGAAGATCGCCGATGGCATGCCCTGGAAGATGCCTGCCACGATCGATGACCCCGCCATTCTGGACGAGATCTCCGAGATCCTCCGCAGCCATGGCTATGCTGCACCGTCCCAGCCGGTTGCGGCGATCGCATGACAACAAAAAACCGGCCGCGAGGGGCCGGTTCTTTTCAAGACAATTGATAGATCGCTCAGTAGCGATCTTCGTCCTCGTCGTCCTTGCGAGTCGACTTGAGCGAGGAAAGCTTGGCGAATACGGCATCCGCGTCGATTTCCTTTTCCTCTTCACGATCGTAGCCGTAGCCGAGGTTTTCGGTTTCAGAGGCGGCCTGCAGCGTCGCGCCCAGTTCCGCAGCGGTCGGCAGCGGACGGTTCTTCGAAGCGCGTTCGACTTCCAGATCAAGATCGATCTGGCTGCAGAGGCCGAGTGTGACCGGGTCCATCGGCGTCAGGTTGGTAGAATTCCAGTGGGTGCGCTCGCGGATCTGCTCGATGGTCGACTTGGTGGTGCCAACGAGACGCGAGATCTGCGCATCCTTCAGTTCCGGGTGGTTGCGCACCAGCCAAAGAATGGCGTTCGGGCGGTCCTGGCGCTTGGAAACCGGCGTGTAACGCGGGCCGCGACGCTTGGATTCCGGCACACGAACCTTGGGATCCAGAAGCTTCAGCTTGTAATTGATATCCTTTTCGCCACGACCGATTTCGTCGCGCGAAAGCTGGCCGGTCGCAATCGGATCGAGGCCCTTGATACCCTGGGCTGCTTCGCCGTCGGCGATGGCCTTCACTTCCAGCGGATGTAGCTTGCAGAACTGGGCGATCTGATCGAAGGACAGGGCTGTGTTATCGACCAGCCAGACTGCGGTCGCCTTCGGCATCAGCAATTGTTGAGCCATGGATATAATCCTTCTGTCGTCCGCGCCGGTGCCGCGGGACGTGGGGGTAAAACCACAATTTCCGGAAATTAACCGCGTCTATAACTGCTTTGCGATGAAATTGCAAATCTTCAAGCATGCTGATCGTTTGTCTAATTGAAGCCCTCGTTCCAACTGATAAGAATCAGCCTAGGAGTAGCGTTCGCCGGATCGATGTCCGCGCATGCATGAGGAGGAGTTCGTATGTCCCAGAAAGTCTATCCGGTTCAGAAGCAGGTGAAGGCGGCGGCCCTGATCGATCGGGAGAAGTACCTGAAATGGTACGAGGAGAGCGTCGAGAACCCGGACAAGTTCTGGGGCAAGCACGGCAAGCGCATCGATTGGTTCAAGCCCTACACGAAGGTCAAGAACACCTCCTTCAAGGGCAAGGTCGCGATCAAGTGGTTCGAGGACGGGCTGACCAATGTTTCCTATAACTGCATCGACCGGCACCTGAAGACGCATGGCGAGCGCACCGCCATCATCTGGGAGGGCGACAATCCCTATATCGACAAGCGGATAACCTATAACCAGCTTTACGATCAGGTCTGCCGTCTGGCGAACGTGTTGAAGAAGCACGGCGTCAAGAAGGGTGACCGGGTCACGATCTACATGCCGATGATCCCGGAAGCGGCCTATGCCATGCTGGCCTGCGCTCGCATCGGTGCCGTGCATTCCGTCGTCTTCGGCGGCTTCTCGCCGGAAGCGCTGGCCGGCCGCATTGTCGACTGCCAGTCGACCTTCGTGATTACCTGCGACGAGGGCGTACGCGGCGGCAAGCCGGTGCCGCTGAAGGAAAACACCGACAAGGCGATCCATATCGCGGCACGCCAGTATGTGACCGTGAACAAGGTTCTGGTCGTGCGCCGCACCGGCGGCAAGACTGCCTGGGCGCCGGGCCGCGACCTCTGGTATCATCAGGAAATCGCCAGCGTGAAGGGCCATTGCGAGCCGGTGAAGATGAAGGCGGAAGATCCGCTGTTCATCCTCTATACCTCCGGCTCTACCGGCAAGCCGAAGGGCGTGCTGCATACCACCGGCGGCTATCTGGTCTATGCCGCCATGACGCACGAATATGTCTTCGATTACCACGACGGCGATATCTACTGGTGCACAGCCGATGTCGGCTGGGTGACCGGCCATTCCTATATCGTCTACGGGCCACTGGCGAACTGCGCGACCTCGCTGATGTTTGAAGGTGTGCCGAACTTCCCGGATCAGGGCCGTTTCTGGGAGGTGATCGACAAGCACAAGGTCAATATCTTCTACACGGCGCCAACGGCCATCCGCTCCTTGATGGGAGCCGGAGACGAGTTCGTTACGCGCTCTTCCCGCTCCAGTCTGCGCCTGCTGGGCACCGTGGGCGAGCCGATCAACCCGGAAGCCTGGGAATGGTATTACAATGTGGTGGGTGACAAGCGCTGCCCGGTTATCGATACCTGGTGGCAGACGGAAACCGGCGGCCATATGATCACGCCGCTTCCCGGGGCGACCGATCTGAAGCCCGGCTCCGCCACCCTGCCCTTCTTCGGCATCAAGCCGCAATTGGTGGACAATGAAGGCAATGTGCTGGAAGGTCCGGCAGACGGCAATCTCTGCATCACCGACAGCTGGCCGGGCCAGATGCGCAGCGTCTATGGCGATCACGAGCGCTTCGTGCAAACCTACTTCTCCACCTACAAGGGCAAGTATTTCACCGGTGATGGCTGCCGGCGTGACGAAGATGGCTATTACTGGATCACCGGCCGCGTGGACGACGTGCTGAACGTTTCCGGTCACCGCCTCGGTACGGCGGAAGTGGAATCGGCTCTGGTCTCCCATAACCTCGTTTCGGAAGCCGCCGTTGTCGGCTACCCGCATTCCATCAAGGGTCAGGGCATTTATTGCTATGTGACGCTGATGGCGGGACATGAGGGTACGGATACTCTGCGCCAGGAACTGATCAAGCACGTGCGCTCGGAAATCGGACCGATTGCCGCGCCGGACAAGATCCAGTTCGCGCCGGGCCTGCCGAAGACCCGCTCCGGCAAGATCATGCGCCGTATCCTGCGCAAGATCGCCGAGGACGATTTCGGAGCCTTGGGTGACACCTCGACGCTGGCGGATCCCGCCGTCGTCGATGACCTGATCGAAAACCGCCAGAACAAGATTGAAGCTTAAGGTCCGGCTACCTGTGCCGCGGCGTCATTCGTCGCGACACAGATCGAACTTGCGGCCATGGCCGCTGTAGCGTGCTCCAAGCCCGGCAGCGAGTAACTTCGCTGCCGGGTTCGTTCCGTCCTCCAGCGCCACATCGGCTACGATCCGCCCGAAATACTTGTCGGCGGAAATATGAGTCAGTTTAATTTCGGATGTATCGGCAATCATGCTTTCCAGTGCATCCCGTGCCGCCTCCGCCGCCTGCCGCCCCGTTTCGCAGCGCGATTTCAGTTCCGGCGTGTCGATGCCTCTGAGCCGCACAAAGACTTCGATCGATTGCTGGGGCCAGGGTTTTGCAGAAACAAGAATGGTGTCTCCGTCGACCACTCGGATCACCTCCGCCTGGACCGGCCCCTCAACCACAGTCTCCGCCAACGCGGGCGTGGCGAGAGACGTGATAATCAGGGGCAGGAGGAGGACAGGGAATCGTGTTTTCATGAAGAGGAAGATATTCCTCATTAGTCATGGTCGTCAATGGGAATAATTGCCTATTACTTTTCCAAGTTCGGCAGTAAGAACTTGGAAACTATCCCCGCACGCCCGGCGCTTCCTGACCGGTGCGTTCCACATATTCCGTATAGCCGCCGCCATATTGGTGGATGCCATCGGGCGTGAGTTCCAGAACACGATTGGAAAGCGCGCTGAGGAAGTGGCGGTCGTGGCTGACAAAGAGCATGGTGCCCTCATACGTCGAGAGGGCCTTGATCAGCATCGCCTTGGTGTCGATATCCAGATGGTTCGTCGGTTCGTCCAGCACCAGAAGATTGGGCGGATCGAACAGCATGGCGGCCATGACAAGACGCGCCTTCTCGCCACCAGACAAAACGCGGCAGCGCTTTTCCACGTCGTCGCCGGAGAAACCGAAGCAACCGGCAAGCGCGCGCAGCGGCGCCTGTCCCGCCTTGGGAAAACTTTCCTCCAGCCAACCGAGAACCGTGCTTTCGCCGTTCAGCACGTCCATGGCATGCTGCGCGAAATAGCCGAGCTTCACGCTGGCGCCGATGTTCACAACGCCCTTATCCGGCTCTGTAGTACCGGTGACGAGTTTCAGCAGCGTTGATTTTCCCGCACCATTGACGCCCATGATGCACCAGCGCTCCCGCCTGCGCACCATGAAATCGAGACCTTCATAGATCACCCGGTTGCCGTAGGCCTTGTCGACGCCCTTGAGGCTCACGACATCTTCACCCGAACGGGGCGCCGGCAGAAAATCAAAGGCCACCACCTGACGGCGGCGCGGCGGTTCGATGCGATCGATCTTGTCGAGCTTCTTGACCCGGCTCTGTACCTGCGCCGCATGGGAGGCACGTGCCTTGAAGCGCTCAATGAACTTGATTTCCTTGGCAAGCATCGCCTGCTGTCGTTCGAACTGGGCCTGCTGTTGCTTCTCGTTCTGCTCGCGCTGGCGCTCGTAGAAGGCGTAGTCGCCGGAATAGCTGTTGAGGCTGCCGCCGTCGATCTCGATAATCTTGGTCACGATCCGGTTCATGAACTCCCGGTCATGCGAGGTCATCAAGAGCGCGCCGTCATAGGTCTTGAGGAACCCTTCCAGCCAGATCAGGCTCTCGATATCCAGGTGGTTGCTCGGCTCGTCGAGCAGCATGACATCTGGCCGCATCAAGAGAATGCGGGCCAGCGCCACGCGCATCTTCCAGCCGCCGGAAAGACGACCGACATCGCCGTCCATCATCTCCTGGCTGAAGGAGAGACCGGCCAGCACCTCGCGTGCCCGGCCTTCCAATCCGTATCCATCCAGCTCTTCGTAACGCGCCTGCACCTCGCCATAGCGCTCGATGATGGCTTCCATCTCGTCCATCCGGTCCGGATCGGACATGGCGGCTTCCAGTTCCTGCAGTTCGGCTGCCACTTCGCTGACGGGCCCTGCCCCATTCATCACCTCGGCCACGGCGGAATGACCGGACATCTCACCGACATCCTGATCGAAATAGCCAATGGTGACACCCTTCTCGACCGAGACCTGCCCCTCATCCGGCAGTTCCTCTCCGGTAATCATGCGGAACAGGGTCGTCTTGCCGGCACCGTTCGGCCCCACAAGACCGATCTTTTCCCCCTTGTTGAGGGCGGCCGAAGTCTCGATGAAAAGAAGCCGATGACTGTTCTGCTTGGAGATGTTTTCGATGCGGATCATGGTGCGGATAGAAGCCCTGTCAGAAATCGCCGCCCTTATGGCATGACTTCCCCCATCTGTCGCGCCTCTGTTGCGGTGCAAATCGGCTTTGCAGTTGTCTCCACCTTCGCTAAACGGTTCCACATGTTTACCCTCAGCGACATCCACACTGCCGAACACGAGATCAAGCGCAGCCGCTTTATCGCCTTTGCCGGCCCTGTTTCGGACGAAGCTGCGGCCAAAGCCTTCATAGCCGAGCATAGCGATGGCAATGCCAACCATAATTGCTGGGCCTGGCGGCTGGCCCAGAACTATCGCTTCAGCGATGATGGCGAGCCGAGCGGAACGGCGGGCAAACCCATCCTGCAGGCGATCGACGGGCAGGATCTGGATGGTGTGGCCGTGGTGGTAGCGCGCTGGTTTGGCGGTACCTTGCTCGGCAGCGGCGGACTGATCCGAGCCTATGGCGGCACGGCGGCGGAGTGTCTACGGCTTGCGCCCAAGAGCCGCCTCATCGCCATGACCGCGCTATCGGTCACATTGCGCTTTGCGGATCTGGCCGTGGTGAAGGCGCGGATCTCTGCCATTGCGGATAGTCAGATCGTTTCGGAAGTCTTCACCGATACTGGCGCCAGACTGGATGTAAGGGTCCCGAGGGATTACGCTGCGGATATGATTGCGCTGGTGACCGATCTGACAGCAGGCCGGGCAGTGTTTGAAGATCTCGATCGTTGATCGCGGATGTGTGGGTCCGCCTTGCAGAGGTGCGAGGGGGAACGTTCGAAAGGCTCGCGTGTTGTCCTCCATCAACCAATTGGAGCTTCCCATGCGTCGTCTTTTTGCTGCTGTGATTGCCTCTGCGATGCTGGCGCCCGCTGCGGCGTTTGCCTCTGAAGAAGCCTTTCTGAAATCAATCGAAGGCCGGTGGACCGGCGGTGGCATCGTGTTGCAAAACCTCGGTGGACCGAAGGTCAATGTGTCCTGCAACATGCAGTCGATGGCGTCTGCCCAAAGCTATTCCATGGATGGGTCTTGCCGTGCACTCGTGGTGGTGACGCGCAGCTTCAACGCTCGGGTCAAGGCATCCGGAACCTCTTATGCCGGAACCTATGTGGGGGTTTCCGGCAAAGCCTCGACGCTGAGAGGCAGCCGCAGCGGAAACACCATCAACTTGGATGTGACCTGGGCTAACGAAATCTATGGTGATCGCAAGGCGACCATGACCATCCAGAAGGTGGGCGATAACGGTCTTCGTATCCGCACCATCGACAAGGATCCGAGCTCCGGCAAAACGGTGGTGACCACGCAGCTGGATTTGAAACGCAGCTGAAAGATGGAGCGCACATAAGGGTTCGTCAGCCTTTGCCGGCCTTATGCATCCATGCCTGAAGCCTTGGTCGGATTCGCAGAAATGCCAGATAGGCAGCTTCGAAGATCGGTGTGAGAGGCGGCCATCCCGCCAGCATGCCCAGCACTTTAAGACTCGGTATCGTCCGCCACATTGCCGCAAAGGCTGCTGCACCGGAAATCAGGCGCCCATTTTCCATGGCGTGAAAGCGCGACAGAATTTCCTGCCGATCAATTGGGCAGCCTGCCTTGGGATCGCAGGCATCAATGAAGTGGATAGCACTGTGCCTGTCGAGCCGGCGAAGCCAGGCGATCTCGCGTGCGCAGAGCGGGCACTGACTATCATACCAGACGGTCACACGTGGCTGTTCGCCCATGCGGTCTATCCTCGCTCAGTTGCGGAACACAAGCAGATGCTGCGTTTCAACCTTACGCTAGCTTCACCGATCTGGACCACAATGGTTCAGCGCCAAATAACCCCGATGGGTGCAAAGACCATCTTTGCACCCCAAGCGACTGAAGACGTTGCTGACAGGTTCGACTCAGCCCATCTGCTGATGTCATGCCTCCACAGGTTCCCGGACGTCATCCAGGAGAAAATGCACCACCACGTAATGGGTTGTATAGCGATGACCACTATCCGAGGCGTCCTCGACGCTGCCGCCATCGGACGGATGCCAGGTCTTGTAGTGCGGATTGTTGGTGATCAGCGTAATGGCCTTGCCCGTAAGTCGTCCGCCAAGGCGATAGCGAGCCTCGGCCAGCGGCCAAATCTTCTCGAAGTCCTGTTGCGTGATGCGAGCCCTCAGGGCCTTGCGCGTTACTGACTTTTCAGGCGGGCTATTGCCTTGCGTTACCGGCGAAATATGAAGCTCCGTCTCTTCTGCGCCATCCAAAAGAGCGGCGAATTCGTCTGGCCACATGCGTTTCACGTATTGCTCCTCCCAAAGCCATCCGTTCGTTACATCAAGGATAGTAGCGCTAATGCGGTGGGAGGCAATGAAATAAGAGCTTCGTTATGAAGCCTCAGCAACAAACCATTGCGACGCAAATGTGAACATGCAGAGTGGCGCTGTTTGAAACTTGGTTCAGGGGACGTGAGGCGCAAACCAACTGCGCGTTGATTGCCAATGCCTAATTATCTGACGATAAAAATGGCATGGCGGAGAGGGTGGGATTCGAACCCACGATACGGTTGCCCGTATGCCGCATTTCGAGTGCGGTGCTTTCGACCACTCAGCCACCTCTCCGGTCACATTGGTCGGCGCAAGCTTGCGCGGGCTGTCTCATAGCGATGATCGTTCGGACTGGCAAGGGCGAAATCGCAAAGTTTTCCGCATTTTGCCTTGACACTTCACAAGCCCTCACGTAAGCCCGCACGTCATCAGGCGTGGAAAAGGGTTTCCTCGTCTTTGTCCTCTGCGTCATGCGGGGGATTTCACCGGCAGACCGGTTCTGAAGAGTTTATCTTTCGAATCCTGCTCAACGTAGACTGATAAAAAGACGGCCGCTTGTTCTGATCGAACGGGCAGAGCCGGATCGAACATGAAAGGATAAAATATGTTCGCAGTCATCAAGACCGGCGGTAAGCAGTACCGCGTGGCGGCCAATGATGTGGTCACCATCGAAAAGCTCGACGTCGCCGCTGGCGAAGTCATCGAATTCAACGAAGTCCTGATCATCGGCGAAGGTGCCGATGCCAAGGTTGGCGCGCCTTTCGTGGCTGGCGCTACCGTCAAGGGCGAAGTTGTCGAGCACAACCGTGGTCCGAAGGTTCTGTCCTTCAAGAAGCGTCGTCGTCAGAATTCCAAGCGGATTCGCGGCCATCGCCAGCACCACACCGTTGTTCGTATCACCGACATCGTCGCTTGATCGTTTCAGGATTTTCGAAGGTTTAAAGGAGAACTCCAATGGCACATAAAAAAGCTGGCGGTTCCTCGCGCAACGGTCGCGATTCTGAATCCAAGCGCCTTGGCGTGAAGAAGTTCGGCGGCGAAACCGTCATCGCAGGCAACATTATCGTTCGTCAGCGCGGCACGCAGTGGCATGCCGGCGCCAATGTCGGCATCGGCAAGGACCATACCCTCTTTGCACTCACGGCCGGCAATGTGAACTACCGTACGAAGGGTAACGGCCGAGTATTCGTGTCCGTTATGCCAAAAGCGGAAGCCGCGGAATAATAGCCGGTAGCGCGTTAAAACAGCCGGCGTCTCATCGACCCGGCTGATACCCGCAAAAGGTTCAGACCAGAAAAAAGGGAAGATGGGACGTCACCCACCTTCCCTTTTTCTTTGCCCCACAGGAGGACTGAACCATGCAAGCGGAAATGTTAAGGAGCGGCCAAAGCCGGTCGCCCGAAGAGCGGTTGAGACCGCAACGGTTAAGGAGCGATTGCCCCGTCTTATTGTCGCAGAGACTGGTTCTGCGCAAACCCCATGAAGACGATATCGACGCCCTTTCCCATCTCGCCAACAATGCGGCTATTGCGACCATGGTGTCGCGCATGCCGCACCCCTATACGGCAAAAGACGCTGCCGACTTCGTGCGACGCACGAAAATCGGCGGGATTGGCAAGTGCGTCTATGCCATCACACGAGCGGATAACGGGGCTTTTCTCGGTTGCTGCGGTCTCGAACCGCATCCGGATGACCCTCTCACGCTTGAAATGGGCTATTGGCTTGGCGAACCTTACTGGAACAACGGCTATGCCACGGAAGCAGCGCATGCGCTGATCGACATGGCATTTCGCTCGCGCGAGATCGATCAGATCGATGCGCGGTGCCGGGTCACCAATGTCGCGTCTCGCCGGGTCATCCAGAAGTGCGGCTTCCAGTTCCAGGGTTCCGGCATGGTCGGTTCGCTGGCGCTGGGCGGCATGGTGCCGGTCGAGTGGTTCCGGCTGGACCGCAAGACCTGGATGTCACTGAAGAGCTGGGGGGAAATGCGATGATCGCTATTCGCTCGAAGCCCCAGGCCCTTGCACAGACGCCTGGCCCCTGCCCCATCATCGAAACGAACCGGCTTGTGCTTCGGCCCCACCGGATGAGTGATGCGGATGCGATAGCAAGTTCGCTGAACGATTGGCAGGTGGTGCGCATGCTGGCACGCGTCCCCCTGCCCTATAGCCGGGATGACGCGTTCGACTGGTTGAACACCATCCGGTCCGGCACCCTGCCGGACTGGTGCCTGGCGATCACGGAAGGCGATGGCGTCCATATCGGCTGCGTCAGTCTGGAGATCAGGCATGGGCACTGGCATCTCGGTTATTGGCTGAACCGCTTCTACTGGGGTCACGGCCTGATGACGGAGGCGGTTTCCGCGGTGATTGAACGTTTTCTGCGGCGCATGCCGCAGACGGACATTCATTCCGGCGCCTTTGCCGATAACCAGGCGTCGCTGCGTATCCAGGAAAAGCTTGGCTTTCGGATCCAGCGCTGCTCGGACATCTACAGCCTCTCGCGCAGCGCCATGGTGCCGCATCTGGAAACACGGCTGAGTGCCGAGAACTTTCAGCGACCGTGAGGTTGATGAGGTGCAGGCGGCGGGATGCGTTTGCGTTCCGCCGCCGCATGCAACATGAAACCCAACGATAAGCTTTGACCTTCAGGGCCAGCAGCGATATCGAAAACCGACAGAAAAAAGCTGGCCGCGCAATATTACGCCGCCAGAATAGAAACGAACGGCACTCTGATGAAATTTCTCGATGAAGCAAAAGTCTATATTCGCTCCGGCGATGGCGGCGCAGGCGCAGTCTCGTTCCGGCGCGAGAAGTTCATCGAGTTCGGCGGTCCTGACGGTGGTGACGGCGGACGCGGCGGCGATGTCTGGGTGGAAGCCGTCAATGGCCTCAATACGCTGATCGACTTCCGTTTCCAGCAGCATTTCAAGGCGGGCATCGGCGTTCACGGCATGGGCCGCAATCGCACGGGGGCGAATGGCGCCAGCGTGACGCTGAAGGTGCCGGTCGGCACCCAGATCCTGGAAGAGGATAATGAGACGCTGATCGTCGATCTCACCAAGGAGGGCCAGCGTTATCGTCTGGCCGCCGGCGGTAATGGCGGCTTCGGCAATGCCTATTTCAAGTCCTCCACCAATCAGGCACCGGATTGGGCCAATCCCGGTCTTCCCGGCATTGAAAAGACCATCTGGCTGCGTCTGAAGCTGATTGCGGATGCCGGTCTCGTTGGTCTGCCGAATGCCGGCAAGTCCACCTTCCTTGCAACGGTCACCCGCGCGCGGCCGAAGATCGCCAACTATCCGTTCACGACGCTGCATCCGAACCTTGGCGTTGCCACCATCGATGGCCGCGAATTCGTGCTGGCCGATATTCCGGGCCTGATCGAAGGCGCCCATGAAGGCGTCGGCATTGGAGACCGTTTCCTCGGCCATGTGGAGCGCACGCGCGTGCTTCTCCATCTTGTTTCCGCGCAGGAAGAGAAGGTCGGCAAGGCATACAAGACTGTCAAGCACGAGTTGGAAGCCTATGGCGGCGGCCTGGAAGACAAGGCCGAAATCGTCGCCCTCTCCCAGATCGATGTGCTGGACGAGAAGGAGTTGAAGAAGAAGGCCAAGGAGCTGGAAAAGGCCTGCGGCCAGAAGCCGTACCTGATTTCAGCTCCCATTGGCCTTGGCATGACGGATGTTCTGCGCGCGCTGCGCGATGTCATTTTGCGAGAAACTGACGTGACGGCCCTGCCTGATCGCAGCATCGGCATTGAAGATGACGTTGCGGATGACGAGGATTGATACAATGGCAACCGGCCGCAAACCCCTTGCCGCCCATCGGCGGATCGTCGTCAAGATCGGTTCGGCCCTGCTGGTCGATCGCGCCAGCGGCCTGAAGAAGGACTGGCTGCATTCCGTCTGTGCCGATATCGCGCGTCTGAGGGCCGAGAATGTCGACGTCCTCGTCGTATCATCCGGTGCTATTGCTCTCGGCCGTACGGTTCTGGATCTCGCACCCGGCGCTTTGAAGCTGGAGGAAAGCCAGGCGGCGGCGGCGGTCGGACAGATTGCGCTGGCGCGCGCTTGGTCGGAAAGCCTGTCGCGCGACAATATCGTCGCGGGTCAGATCCTGCTGACGCTCGGCGATACGGAAGAGCGGCGGCGCTATCTCAATGCGCGCGCGACGATCAACCAGTTGCTGAAGCTCGGTGCGGTTCCGATCATCAATGAGAACGATACGGTTGCCACCTCTGAAATCCGGTATGGCGACAACGACCGTCTGGCGGCGCGTGTTGCAACGATGACCGGCGCCGATCTCTTGATCCTGCTCTCCGATATCGACGGGCTTTACACTGCGCCACCGCATCTCGACCCGAAGGCTGAATTCCTGCCGGTTATCCCAGCCATTACGCCTGACATCGAAGCCATGGCGGGTGGGGCAGCCTCCGAACTGTCACGTGGCGGCATGCGCACCAAGATCGATGCTGGCAAGATCGCGACTGGTGCCGGCTGCGGCATGATCATCGCTTCGGGCAAGACACAGAATCCATTGCAGGCGATTGAAACGGGCGCGCGTTCCTCCTGGTTTGCGCCATCTGGAACGCCTGTCACGGCCCGCAAGACCTGGATTGCCGGACAGCTGCAGCCGGCTGGCGAGTTGACTGTCGATGCCGGTGCCGAACAGGCGCTGGCACGGGGAAAAAGCCTTCTTCCGGCGGGCGTTCGCTCCGTGTCGGGTTCGTTCAGCCGGGGCGATACGGTTGCCATCATCGGCGCGGAAGGCCGGGAAATCGCACGCGGTCTCGTCAGTTATGATGCCGAGGAAGCGCGCCAGATTGCCGGTCGCAAATCGGCAGAGATTGAAGAGATCCTGGGTTATGCCGGTCGTGCGGCCATGGTGCATCGCGACGATCTGGTCGTCACGGGCGTGATTGCCAAGGCAAAGGCGAAAGAAGAGACGGAAAAGGGCGCTGTCCATGCTGGATAAGGTCGCGACTGACAATGTCGAACAGCTGATGCAGGATATCGGCAACCGTGCCAAGAAGGCTGCACGGCTGCTGGCAACGGCGACGACGCAGGCGAAGAATGCTGCGCTGAACGCAGCCGCCGACGCCATTCTTGCTGCAACGCCTGATATTCTCGCGGCGAATGCTGAGGATCTCGCCAATGTGGAAGGCAAGGGCTTGCTGCCCTCCTTCATCGATCGCCTGACGCTGAACGAGAAGCGGGTGGCGGAAATGGCCGAAGGCCTTCGCGCCATCGCGGCCCTGCCCGACCCGGTCGGCGGCGTCATTGCCGCCTGGGATCGTCCGAATGGTTTGCAGATCGAGCGCGTGCGCACACCGTTGGGCGTGATCGGCGTGATCTACGAAAGCCGCCCCAATGTGACGGCGGACGCCGGTGCGCTTTGCCTCAAGGCGGGCAATGCAGTCATTTTGCGCGGCGGAAGCGATTCGCTGCTTTCATCGCAGGCTATCCATCGCTGCCTGTCGGTTGGATTGGCCAAGGCTGGACTTCCAGTTGATGCGATCCAGATCGTGCCGGTGGGGGATCGTGCAGCCGTGGGTGCCATGCTGTCCGGTCTCAATGGCGCTGTCGACGTCATCGTGCCGCGCGGTGGCAAGAGCCTCGTTGCGCGCGTTCAATCGGAAGCGCGGGTGCCGGTGTTTGCCCATCTGGAAGGGCTTTGCCACATCTATGTGGACGCCTCTGCCAATCTCGACATGGCAGTCAAAATTGTGCTCAACGCCAAGATGCGCCGCACCGGTATCTGCGGCGCGGCCGAGACGCTGCTCATCGACCGCAAGGTCGTCAGCACGCATCTGAAGCCTATCCTGGATGCCCTTGCAGCCGCTGGCTGCGAAATCCGCGGTGATGAGGCGGTATTGGCGGCCTATCCCGGTGTTACGGCGGCGCAGGAAGAAGATTGGCGCACGGAATATCTGGATGCGGTCATCTCAGTCGCTGTCGTCGAGGGCATCGATGGCGCGATCAACCATATCTCCACTTACTCCTCTAACCATACGGAGGCGGTCATTGCTGAAGACGCCGATGTTGTCGCCCGCTTCTTCAACGAGCTGGATTCAGCGATCCTACTCCACAATGCCTCGACCCAGTTTGCCGATGGCGGCGAATTCGGCATGGGCGGCGAAATCGGCATTTCCACGGGCAAGATGCATGCGCGGGGACCTGTCGGCGTCGAGCAGTTGACCTCGTTCAAGTACCGCGTGCACGGCACCGGCCAGACGCGGCCCTGACACAAGGTGAGTGTGGAGGGGGTCGACAAGCATTATCTGACCATGCCGCGGGCGGAAGCCGGCATGGTCGTCGGGCTGTTCGGCGGTTCGTTCAACCCGCCGCATGAGGGGCATTTGCTGGTGGCGGAAATGGCCTTGAAGCGTCTTGGCCTCGATCAGCTCTGGTGGATGGTGACGCCCGGCAATCCCCTGAAAAGCCGCTCCAACCTTCTGCCATTGCAGGAACGTATTGCGCTGAGTGAAGCGCTGATCGAAGATCCGCGCATCAAGGTGACGGCGTTTGAGGAAAAGCTGAATACCAGCTTCACGGCCGAAACAGTAGCGCATGTGGTGGCGCGCAATCGCCGCGCCCATTTCATCTGGGTCATGGGTGCCGATAGTCTGAAGACATTTCATCGCTGGCAGAAATGGCGCCAGATTGCCGATACCGTGCCGATCGCCATCATCGATCGCCCGGGGGCGACCCTCTCCTTCCTGTCATCGGCTGCAGCGCGCGCCCTCCATTTTGCCAGGGTGCATGAAAACGAAGCGCTGCACTTATGGCGCAAGCGCCCACCGGCCTGGACCTTCCTGCATGGACCGCGCTCCCCCCTGAGTTCCACCGCCATTCGAGCGGGTTACAAGGCAGAGACGGGCGATGATGAAGCGAATGCGGCAAAATCCGATCTCTTGAAAGATTAACCATTCGATGCCACCTTACTGAGGTGAGCGATTTGCGTTCGCTCGCCGCAAGTGTCTGTTCTTGGAAGAAAGGATCAACCCTGACAACAGTACACGCCAAGGGAAGAATGCCTGCCATTCCCCCGAAGAGCCTGGAACGTGGCGCCGATGCCGCTGCCCGTGCTCTTGAACTGGTCCTCGCAAGCCTCGAGGACTCCAAAGCCGAAGACATCGTCACCATCAACATTGCTGGGAAATCCGCGCTGGGCGACTACATGGTGGTCGTGTCCGGACGATCGAACCGGCATGTCACGGCCATCGCCGAGCATCTTCTGTCGGACCTGAAGGATGAGGGCTTTGGCAGCGCCCGCGTCGAAGGCCTCGATAGCGGCGACTGGGTGTTGATTGACAGCGGTGACGTCATCATCCATGTGTTCCGACCGGAAATCCGGGAGTTCTACAACATCGAAAAGATGTGGGCGGCTCCGGACGAGGAAGAAACACTGCACTGACGGTTGATGGCCCCGTGCCTGATGCCTTTCAGTGTTCACGGCGATTGATGCGGTTGGGCTCGTGCTCCGCCGAAAGGTAAGCTCGGTCGCCGAGAGATAGGCATTCGGACATGCGCATCACCCTATTTGCCGTGGGACGGCTGAAGGCCGGACCCGAGAAGGATCTTGCATCGCGTTATCTGGACCGGTTCGCCAAGGCCGGTCCGGCGGTGGGCCTTGAGTTTGCGCGTGTGGCGGAGATGGCGGAAAGCCGTGCATCCAGCGCCGAGACGCGCAAGCGCGAAGAAGCGGCGATGCTGGACAAGACGCTCAGCGAAGGCAGCGTTCTCATTCTTCTTGATGAGCGCGGCAAGGCGCTCGACAGTCCCGCCTTTGCCGATCTGCTGGGTCGCTACCGCGATCAGGGCAAGCGCGACATGGTGATTGCCATCGGCGGTGCCGACGGGCTGGACCCTGCTCTTTATTCCCGCGCCGATGCCACCATCAATCTGGGGTCCATGACCTGGCCGCATCAACTCGTGCGCATCCTGATCGCCGAACAGCTTTATCGCGCCGTCACGATCCTTTCCGGTCATCCCTATCACCGCGTCTGAGGACATCGCCGACCGGAACACGATGTTGTTTCTGGTATCGTTAAGCAAATCGGCTTAATCTCCGACGATCGAGGGAAGCGTGCGGGACGGAATGCGGGACGCAAGACATGGCATGAAAGCGCTGCGGCCGCTGCTTTTTGCAGGCCTGTGCCTTTCCGTGTCGGTACCTCCGATTGCTGCCCAGACAACAGCCAGCCTGCCCTCCCCGGCACAAACCGAAACGCCTGCGCAGCCAAGCGATGGTGAGGTTTCCGTGGCGGCGCTGGAAAAGAAGCGGGATGAGACGCGCGCAGAATTGCAGGACCTGTCCCGCACCATCAGCCTTTCCACGGACAAGGCGCAAGCCATCGAGCAGACAATCGCGTCCCTGGACAAGAGTTCTGCGAGCATCCGTCAGGCGCTGATCGAATCAGCCAGCCGGCGCAAGGAGTTCGACGCAAAGATCCGCGACAGCGAAAAGAAGATTGCCACCATGCGCGTGAAGGAGGACGGCATTCGCGCCTCGCTTCGTGAACGTCGCGGCGTGCTGGCCGAAGTGCTGGCCGCGTTGCAGCGCATGGGGCGCAATCCGCCCCCTGCTCTTCTGGTCACGCCAGAGGATGCGCTGGCTTCGGTTCGCAGCGCCATTCTTCTTGGTGCAGTCGTCCCCGGCATGCGCGCGGAAGCCGATGCGCTGATGGCAGATCTTCACTCGCTGGCCACGTTGCAGGTAGATGCACTGGTGGAGAAGAACAAGGCGGCGGACGCTATGGCAGCCAGCCAGGAGGAAGACCGGCGCATGCAGCTTCTGCTGGCGGAAAACGACAAGCAGAATAAGGTCAACAGCGCCGATCTTTTAACCGAGCGACGCCGTTCCGAGGAGCTGGCCAGCAAGGCGACCTCTCTTGAGGGGCTCATTCGCTCGCTCGAAGGGGAAATTTCCTCCGTGCGGGATGCGGTTGAAAAGGCCCGCCTGGAAGAGGAGCGGCGCAAGCAGCTGAGCGACAGTGAACGCGAGAAAGCACGCCAACTGGCGGACAGTGGTGTGCCCGACAAAAACCGCATTGCGCCCGCATATCCCTTCGCGAGCCTTAAGCAGAAGCTGGATCTGCCGGTGGGTGGCGATGTGCTTCGGGCCTATGGCGATCCGGATGGAACGGGACATTCCGCCAAGGGTATCACGGTCGCCTCCAATGCCGGCGCGGTCGTCACGGCACCTGCCGATGGGCTCGTTGTCTTTGCCGGCGCCTTCAGAAGTTACGGACAAATGGTGATCCTGAACGCAGGCGATGGATATCACATCGTGTTGACCGGCATGGAGAAGGTCAGCGTGCGGCAAGGCAAATTCGTTTTTTCAGGTGAACCCATCGCTACGATGGGCGAGAAAAGAGTGGCAAGCGCAACTGCGTTGGCGCTGGAAACGGATCGCCCGACGCTTTACATTGAATTCAGAAAAGACGGCACACCGGTCGATTCGAAACCGTGGTGGACCGAAAAGGAAACTGGAAGGGCACGAAATGATTCGTAGGGCTTCTCTTGTCATTGTTGGGGCGTTGCTTGGCGCAACTGCAATGAGCGTCGTTTATTCGGCCGGCGTGCCCGCCCAGGCCGCAGGGTCTTCAACCTATCGTGAGCTTTCGATCTTCGGTGATGTGTTCGAGCGCGTCCGCGCCCAGTATGTGACGCCGCCGGATGAGCAGAAGCTCATCGAAGCCGCCATCAATGGCATGCTCTCCTCGCTTGATCCGCATTCCAGCTACATGAATGCCAAGGATGCTGCCGACATGCGCACCCAGACCAAGGGTGAGTTCGGCGGGCTCGGCATCGAAGTGACGATGGAAAACGAGCTGGTGAAGGTCATCACCCCCATCGATGACACGCCTGCTGCAAAGGCCGGCGTTCTCGCTGGCGACTTCATCTCCGAAATCGACGGCAAGCCGGTCCGGGGCCTGAAGCTCGAAGACGCCGTCGAAAAGATGCGCGGTGCGATCAACACGCCGATCAAGCTGACGATCTTGCGCAAGGGCGCCGACAAGCCGCTCGATATCACCGTCGTGCGTGACGTGATTGCGGTGCGTGCCGTCAAGTCGCGCGTTGAAGGCGGCGATGTCGGTTATCTGCGCGTGATCTCCTTCACCGAGAAGACCTATGACGATCTCGAAAAGGCCATCAAGAAGATCAAGGCGGAAGTCCCGGCTGACAAGCTCAAGGGCTATGTTCTCGACCTGCGCCTGAACCCGGGTGGTCTGCTCGATCAGGCCATCAATGTTTCGGATGCCTTCCTGGAGCGCGGCGAAGTGGTTTCCACCCGTGGCCGTAATCCGGAAGAAACCCGCCGCTTCAATGCCGGTCCTGGCGACCTGACGGATGGCAAGCCTGTCATCGTGCTGGTCAATGGCGGTTCGGCTTCGGCTTCGGAAATCGTGGCCGGTGCGCTGCAGGATCTCAAGCGTGCGACCGTCGTCGGCACGCGTTCCTTCGGCAAGGGCTCCGTCCAGACCATCATCCCGCTGGGTGATGCCGGCGCGCTGCGTTTGACCACGGCGCTCTATTACACGCCGTCGGGCAAGTCGATCCAGGGCACCGGTATCAAGCCGGATATCAAGGTCGAGCAGCCGCTGCCGGCGGACCTGCAGGGCAAGATCCGTCCCGAAGGCGAATCCAGCCTGCGCGGCCATATCCAGGGCCAGAGTGAGACGGAGGAAGGTTCTGGCTCGGCCGCTTACGTTCCGCCGGAAGCCAAGGATGACGTTCAGTTGAACTACGCACTGGATCTGATGCGTGGCAACAAGACCGATCCGAGCTTCCCACCGCAGCCGGACAAGGCTGCGGCTGCGATCAAGCCCTGACCTGCGGCGCATTGCCATAACTCCTTCATTCGGGTCGGGCAGTTCTTCTGCCCGACCTTCTTGAATCCGGACGGAACCCTTGGGCACAGATCTATACGCTCCGCTCGGACAGAATCGGAAAGGCAAGGGCAAGCCTCCGCGCCGCCCGTCTCTTCGCCTGGCTGCCTTGGCGCTGGTCGCCGCAGCCGTTCTTGGCTTTTCCTTCTATCTCGTTCGCGCCCCGTCGGGGCTTGAGAAGGCACCGCCTGTCTCCGTGCAGGTGGCGGCCAAGCCGGAAGCCGCGCCTCCTTCGGATACGCCGGTTGCTGACAAGAAACAGCCGTCGCAGTCATCGAAGAACGGAGCCAATGTCGAGCGCACTGTCATGGACGACGGATCGGTGGTGACAAAATTCTCGCCGCGTCCGCGCGATGGGTCCGGTCCTCTGATCATCGATGCGCAGCGGATCGGGCAGGACCCGCGCATGGCCGCCCAGCCCAATGACGACCTTCTGGAGGAAAGCCCCTTTGGCCGGCTGCCGATCAAGGGGCCGGATGGTTTGCGTCCCATGGATCAGTATGCGCGGCCCTGGTCCGGCGCGCGCGGTAACCGCATTGCCATTGTGGTCGGAGGGCTTGGCCTCAGTCAGACAGGCACGCAACGGGCCATCAAACAGCTCCCGCCGGGCGTGACACTCGCCTTTGCCGCCAGCGGTAATAGTCTGCAGCGCTGGATGCAGGAGGCGCGCCGCAGCGGCCATGAGCTCCTGATGCAGATCCCGATGGAGCCCTTCGATTATCCGAACAACGATCCCGGACCGCTGACACTGATGACAGGCCAGCCGCAAAAGGAAAATCTGAAGCGTCTGCACGAGGCCATGGGCAGGATCACCAATTATACGGGCATCATGAACTATCTCGGCGCCCGCTATCTCTCCAATGCGGATGCGCTGGAGCCGGTCCTGCGCGATATCGGCCAGCGCGGTCTTCTCTTTCTGGATGACGGTTCCTCCGCCCAGACGGTGACCGCAAAGGTTGGCAAGCCGTTGAACGTGCCGCATGGCTTTGCCGATCTGACGCTTGATACGCAGGTGAACAAGCAGGCGATCCTGCGCAAGCTGGATGACCTTGAACGGATTGCACAGCGCAAGGGCACCGCGATTGCCGTTGCCTCCGCATTCGACGAGACGATCGACGCCGTATCCGAGTGGGTTTCCGAAGCGGAGGGCAGGGGGATCGAACTGGTGGGCGTATCTGCGCTGGTCTCCGAAGCCAACGACAATTGAGAGGAAGACATGAGCAAGCATCATAAGGTTTCGGCGGAAGACCTGCCCTATCGCCGCTGTGTGGGTATCATGGTGTTGAACCGGCAGGGTTTAGTCTGGGTTGGTCGCCGTGTATCGGAAGGCAATACGGAATCGGATGGGTCGCCACAGCTCTGGCAGATGCCGCAGGGCGGGATCGATGACGGGGAAGATCCGCGCGAGGCCGCTTACCGAGAGCTCTTCGAGGAAACCGGGATCAAGTCCGTTTCGTTCCTTGCGGAAGCAACGCGCTGGATCAATTACGACCTGCCGGACCATCTGATCGGCGTTGGCCTCAAGGGTAAATATCGCGGTCAGACACAACGCTGGTTCGCCTTCCGCTTTGAGGGGGATGAAAGCGAGATCAATATCGAACATCCGCCGGCTGGCCAGCATCAGGAATTCGAAGAGTGGGACTGGAAGCCCATGCAGGATCTGCCCGGTCTGATTGTCGCCTTCAAGAAGCCGGCCTATGAGCAGGTGGTGGCTGAGTTTGCCCATCTCGCGGGATCGACTGCCTGAGATGATCAACGACGGCACGGATACGGGGCGTGTGCTGCATATCGCCGTGCATCACCAGGAAGACGTCGCGGATCAAGGGTGAGGCATCGGGCAGGGCGTTGGTCAGTGGCAGGCCCTGAACGATGAAATCCGGAAGCATGGCCACGCCTGCGCTACCGACAGCGAGGTTTGCCTGGATCGATACATCGCTGGAACTGAAGCCGTAATGCCCGTTGCCCACAAGCGCATCCAGAGCCTTCTGTTGCGGTGACGTGCGTACATCTCCATCGGATGCGATGAAGATCCAATCCTCCCGTTTCGTTCTTGAGAGATAGGCCGGGTTTGCGTAAGGCCGAAAGGCGATCTCCATCAATTTGACGCGCACCAATTCCGGATCTTCCGGATAGCTGAGACGGATCGCTAGATCGGCTTCCCGTCGTTCCAGCGAGGCGTGCCGCGCTTCACCAAGGATGCGTACCGTCAGATTGGGGTGGGCGGCCCCAAGCCGTGCGAGGTGAGGCGCCAGCACATGCGCGGCAAGGGCGGGCGGCGCGGTAATGGTGACGTCCCCGGTCAGCCCCGCCTGGGCGGCGTCGGCTATCCGGCGCACTGCATGGCTTTCCACTTCCATCCCCCTGGCGACGACGGCAATTCTCTCGCCCTCTGGTGTGAGAGCAAGCCGGCGCCCACGCCGGTCCACCAGCTTCACCTTGAGCGATGCCTCGAGTGCTTCGATGCGGCGGCTGATGGTGGCATGCTCCACACCCAGCTGCCGCGCGGCTGCCAGCAAGCTACCCTTTTCGGCAAAGGCTGCGAAGTGACGCAGGTCATCCCATTCCATTGATCATTTTTTCCCAATCGTTGTTCGATTTCTGGGAATTTTCGCACAAGCCTGTTGGGCCGTACAGTGCTGACCAAAAGGAGAACCTCAATGTCCTATGCCATGCACTTTACGAAGACCGGCGGCCCCGAGGAACTGGTGCGCGCCGATCATCATCCATCCGCACCACAGGCGGGAGAGATCCTCGTCCGCCAGGAGGTGATCGGTCTCAATTTCGTCGACGTCTATTATCGACAGGGTCTCTATCCCCTGCCGCTTCCGGGCATCCCCGGCATCGAGGCGGTGGGTATCGTTGAAGCGATCGGTCCCGATGTCACGAACCTCGAGGTCGGGCAACGGGTCGTCTATGCCGGCGTTGTCGGCGCCTATGCGGATGTGAGACTGTTGCCGGCCTGGCGCGCGGTGCCGCTTCCGGACACGGTACCTTCGGAGCTGGCCGCATCCATGATGCTGCGCGGATTGACGGCCCATATGCTGCTGAAGCGCGTCTATCCCGTCGCGCCGGGCACGGTGGTTCTCGTTCATTCGGCGGCTGGCGGATTGGGGTCTGTGCTGATCCCATGGGCGAAGCACCTCGGTGCCGAGGTGATCGGGACGGTCAGCTCGCCGGCCAAGGCGGAGCTGGCGCGCGCCAGCGGCGCCGATCACGTGATCGTCGGCCGAGATGTCGACTTGAAAGCCGAGGTGATGGATCTCACGAAGGGCGAGGGCGTGCATTTTGCGATCGATGGCGTGGCGGGCAACCTGCTTGCCAAAACTCTTGCATGCATTCGTCCCTTTGGTGTCCTTGCCAATGTTGGCCAAGTCGGGGGCGTGGCGCCACCGGTGGCGGTCGAAACCCTGCGCAACGTTTTCCTCGGTCGCCCGAGCGTGCTTGCACATGTGGCAGACAAGGCCACCTACGCGACGGCTGCCTCCGAAACCTTGGCGATGATGGAGAGGGGGCTCTTCAAGACCGGCAATCGGCGCTATCGTCTGGATGCGGTTGTCGATGCGCATCGAGATCTCGAAGCCGGTGTCATCGAAGGAAGCGCCGTCCTGCTGCCCTAAAGCATCGCGTCTCGGCAAGTGCATGGCGATGTGCCGGCACTTGCCGAAGATCAGGAAGCCTGCTTGCGTTGCGTCAGTTCGCTGCGGAAGCGATTGAATTCCGTTGCAAGCACGTTGAGGTGCTCCTCGCCCCGGGTGGTCAGGTCTGGGTCGTTGATTTCGCGCCATTCCAGGCACATCTGGTAGATCCGGAGCGCTCCGACGTTTGCGGCAGCGCTGCGCAGCGCGTGGGCATGGTCACGGAAACCATGGACATTTTCCTCAGCCACTGCCTGCGAAAGAGCCATGAGAGCGTCGGCGGAATCGTCGATGAACTGGGTCAGCAGGGCGTCCACGAATTCCGGCCCGCCGAGCTTTTCGAGAGCCGAGCAGGTGGCCTCGTCGATGACCGGGCGTTCATGCTCGATAATGTCTTCGGAGGCGGCTTGCGCTGCATGTTCTTCCGCGGCGGGAAGGACTTCACCATCTGCGTCGCCATCCATGAAGCTGTCGACGACAGCCAGGAGCCGCTTGGCTTCAAGGGGCTTTGTCAGGCAATCATCCATGCCGGCTTTCAGGCAACGCTGTTTTGCTTCGCCTGTCGCGTCGGCGGTCACGGCAATGATGGGGATCGGCTTCGTGCCAAGCGACGCGAACCGGTAAAACTTTGTGGCCTCGATGCCGTTCATGACGGGCATGTTGATATCCATCAACACGAGATCCAGATTGCCCTTGAGCATCCGTTCCACGGCAGCTTCGCCGTTTTCCACGACTTCGAACCGGTGCCCGCCACTCTCCAGGATCTTTCCAAGCACCATCTGATTGGTCTTGTTGTCATCAGCGATCAGGACGCGCGCCTTGCGCAGCGGCTTGGAAGCGGTCTCCTCCACAGCCTCTTCGGAATTCTCTCCGATCACCAGACCCTGCAGATGGTGCCAGGTGGCCGTATCCTGCGGCATCAATGTGCGGAAGAAGAGATCGCGCAGAGCAGTGGTCAGCGTCACCTTTGCATCATCGCGCTGGACCAGCACAAAAACGGGCTCGTCCTCGCTTTTGTTGGGACGCTGCAGAAGGGCACGCACCGCCTTTGCCGGTGAGGGCTTTCTGAATGCCGAGTCGATAAGCACGACGGGGCGGACGGTCTCCACCCGGTAATGATCGTCGATCGCAGCATTCAGCGCATCAAGGCTCTCCACGTGAACCACCTGTTCCGCACCGTCGCAGTCGATCGGTCGGTCTGCCAGCAGGATGACGCTAGACAGGGGTTTGCGCGCTGTGTCTTCTTCCGGAATATCAACGGGAAGATAGAAAGAGAAGGTGCTGCCTTCGCCGAGTGCGCTCTCCACGCTGATGTCGCCGCCCATGGCACGCACCAGTTGTCGAACGATCGCAAGGCCGAGACCAGTGCCGCCGAAGCGATCGAGGATCGTTCCGTCCGCCTGTGTGAAGCGTTCGAAGATCCGGGCATGAGCTGCCGGGTCGATACCAATGCCGGTATCGGAAACGGAAACGTAGAGAATGCCGCCAGCGCCGTTCGGCGTGAAGTTCAATTCGAGGCGCACATGGCCGCTTTCGGTGAACTTCACCGCATTACTGGAGAGATTGAGGAGGATCTCTTCCAGATGGCGGCGGTCCGCAATGACGCGATCGGGGACATCAGGTCCCACATGCAGCGCAATGCGCAGCCCCTTTGCCTTTGCGCCCACATTGATGATGGAGCGGACATCCGCCAGCAGCGAGGAGAGCGTTACCACATCGGCGCGCACTTTCGTCTGCCCAGCTTCGATACGCGAGAAATCCAGCACAGCCTCGATGAGAGAAAGCAGAGAACGCCCTGAGCGGCCGATGGTTCGCACCATGTCCTTCTGGTCCGACTTCAGCTTAGTGTCGACAAGCAGATCGCTTAGGCCGATGATGGCGTTCAGTGGCGTGCGCAGTTCATGGCTCATGCTGGCCAGGAACAGGCTTTTCGCCTTGCTGGCTTCTTCCGCTTCCCGCTTTGCTTCCGAGAGTTTTCGGATCAGCTTCGAGGTATAGGCGGGAATGACGATGAGGGCCGCAACAAGGCCAATCGCGAAATTGCTGTGTTCGCTCCAGTAGGGCGTGGTCACATACACGCAACCAAAGCCGATGACGGCCGCTGCAGCCGCCAGCGCCAGATAGGTGACGCCGAAGCGGAAACCATTGCCCAACACAGCCCAGAAGTAGACGAGGAAGAGGGTCGCACCCGCTTCGCCACTGATATGCATGCCGTAGGAGAAAATGCCGATATCAGCGACGATGCCGACCATGCGGCGGATCGGGCTGACCCCCGGATGCAACAGAATATGCAGAAAATGCGCGGCGGCAATCAGCTCGAAGATCACCACGGGCACGCCGGCCAACGCAAGCGCCATGGCTGCCGATTGCGAGCCCAGCATGCTGGCCACGAAGAAATAGATGATGATCCCGGAAGACAGGATCAGGCGGTTCGCCGTCAGTTCATGCTCCGTGTCGGGTCGATCGCGCAGCATCACCCGCATCAGGTTGAGCGACACGCCGAAAGGCTGGCGGAACAGAAGCTGGATGGAGAGGCGGCCGGAAACGATCATGCGCTCAGCTCAAGCTTTCGATGAGAGCGGACAAGGTTAATGAAATCCTGCGATGGCATCGGCCGGCCATAAAGATAGCCCTGCATGATATCGCAACCGTCCGCCCGCAGCAGGCTTGCCTGCGCTTCGGTTTCGACGCCTTCCGCCACGACCGACAGGCCCAGGCTGTGGCCAAGGTTGGCAACGGTGCGAACAATGGTGTGATCACTCGGATCTTCCACCATATTGCGCACGAAACTCTGGTCGATCTTGATGCGGTCTATCGGGAACTGCTTGATGTAGTTCAGCGATGAGTATCCGGTGCCGAAGTCGTCGATAGAAATGCCGACACCGAGATTGCTGATCTGCCGCAATGTCGAAACCACATCCTCCGTATTGTCCATCACGATCGTTTCAGTGATCTCGATTTCCAGAAGCCGGGGATCAAGTTCACTGCTGCTCAGCGCTTTCAGCACCAGGCTTGCCACATTGACCCGGCGGAACTGGATGGGCGACAGGTTCACACTGATGCGAAGATCGCCCAGACCCTGCCGATGCCAGGATTTTGCCTCCCGGCATGCCTCATGGAGAACCCATTCGTTCATCGGCACGATGAGGCCGTTTTCTTCCGCCCGCGGAAGGAATTCGCCGGGCGGAATCAGGCCCTGTTCCGGGTGTTTCCAGCGCAGCAGCGCTTCGGCACCCAGCACGGTGCCCGTTTCTGCGGAAATCTGTGGCTGGTAGTAGAGCACGAATTGCTGCTGCTCGATGGCGGTTCGAAGCTTGCCATCCAGGACGGCATGATTGCGCATCCGGTCTGCCATGTTCGTCTCATAGAGACGAAACTGGTTTCCGCCGCTGGCCTTGGCCTGGTACATGGCCAGGTCCGCATTCTTGACGAGCTTGCTGACGTCGGTTCCATCGATCGGGTGAAGCGTGATGCCGATACTGGCGCCGCAGGAAAACCGCTTGCCGCCATAGATGAAGGGCATTCCGACCGCGTCGATCACCTTCTGTGCCATGGCGCTCGCATCGGCCTCCCCGCCGACGGAAACCTGCAGGATGGCAAATTCATCCGCACCGAGCCGCGCCACCATATCGTCTGACC
The DNA here is from genome assembly GCF_030504645.1 of Rhizobium oryzicola. GTDB lineage: Bacteria > Pseudomonadota > Alphaproteobacteria > Rhizobiales > Rhizobiaceae > Neorhizobium > Neorhizobium oryzicola. The sequence continues at coordinate 100,038 of NZ_JAUKWQ010000010.1, forward strand.
CAACCAGGTTGCGCAAACGCTCGGTGATCTCCTTGAGGAACGCATCACCGGCATCATGGCCCAAGAGATCGTTGATGCTCTTGAACTCGTCGATGTCGATGAAATGCAGGGCGAAGGTTCTGTCGCCGCGGCGCGCACGTGCCACCTCGCGCCTCAAGCGGTCGTAGAGGAAGTTGCGGTTTGGCAGGTTGGTCAGCGCGTCGTGGCGTGCCGCATGCAGCAGATATTCTTCTGCGCGCTTGCGGTCGGTAATATCGAGCGCGCTGGTGAGCACGCCGACGATGATATCATTGCTGTCGCGCAAGGGCGACTTGGTGGTGAGGAAAACGCGCTTCTCGCCAGTCGCGCTCGTCAACTCCCGTTCGAAGCTTGGCAGTGCCTGACCGGTCTTGATGACCTTTCTGTCCAGCATGCGGTTTGGAGCCGCCAGATCCGGATCCACCAGATAATCGCTGCTTTTGCCCACCAGGCTTGCTGGGTCCTTGCCGGAAAATGTGCCGACGAAAGCATTGGCGAAGAGAATGCGCCCGTTGCAGTCGCTGGCGCTCACCATGGCCGGCACCGTATCGATGACCTGGGCAAGGCGTTCCGAGCTGTCACGCAGTACCGCCTCGCGGGACAATTCGCTGCTTGCCAGTTCGCGGGCCAGGTTCTTGGCACGGGATTCAAGCAGGATCTGCTGCTTGCGGAGTTTCAAAAGATTGCGAGCGCGGGTCACAAACTCCTGGTGATCAACGGGGCTCTGCAGGAAGTCCGTCGCGCCAGCTTCCAACGCATGCATTCTAAAGCTGCGTTCTTCGTAAACGGTGATGACGATCACTGGGATGTCGGAAAAACCGTTTATAGCTCGGAGGTTGCGAATAAAGCCGGCACCGTCCATGCTGGGCATCTTGTAGTCGGTAACGATGAGATCCGGAACAAGGCCCGTCTGGAATTCCGCGAGGGCGAGTTGCGGATCACCATAGACACGGATCGTTATCCCGTCTTCGATCGAGGATGCGAGCCTCTCGAAAATCCGGCGGTTGGTCTCCTGGTCATCGAGAATGGCAATGAGCGACATCAATGGGTTCCGACAACATCTCGGGGATGCGTTTGAGTTGAGACAAACATGCCACTCCGGAATCCATAGATCCCCGCACCGTCCGACATTGAAGCAATGACCTGTTAAGATTTTGCTACTGGTGCAGTTCACATTGTCTGCATGAGATTCAAACCAGCACAATGGTTCATAGGTGTTCCAAAACTGCGTTGCCATCATAACACACAAGCGGCTGAAGCACGCACTGGAGTGCCTTTTCTTTGACGGAAACAATCCCCGAAACTAACATTCTCCGGTGTAGCCTGATTTGGCCGTGGCGAGATCAGGATGTCGCATGGCCAGGATTGCCGGGGGAGTGGCATGCCGTTTTCATCCTACGACACCTTGGAGGAAAAGGATCTGTCGCTGCTTCGCCAGGTCCTCGAAGAAGTGTGCACCGAAAAGTCGATAGCTCTTGAAAGCGATGAGGCCGGTGATATCGCACGCTCGCTGGTGGATTGGTACCTTTTCGGCATTCGACATCCTGAGCAGCTGAAGCAGATGCTGGCGCCGCTTCCCGCCAACCCCGAAGAATGAAGTTTAACTCGCAGCATTCGGAACGTTCCGGTCTTGCATGTGAAGCCGGCGGCAAGGCTATGAAAAAAAACACCAACACTGATCGACTTGCCGAGCTTCTGAAGCATTGGAATCGCGCGACACCAGAAGAGAAAGCCATCTTTCTCGTGCGCATTGCAGCAGATCCATCGGATGCTGATGATCTGGACTCACCTCCGCGCGCGAATCCATTTTCGGAAAATGGCAGATATCTTTCGGCTCAGACGAAATCGCGGATTGAGGCTGTCATGCGCCGCCGTTCCATAACACCATCCGGGGTGATGCAGGAGATGGGTTTTTCCCCTCAGGACATTTCGCTCACACTTGCTCTTGCGCGAGGGTCCAGTCTGCGACTGAAGGTCATGCAGGCGCTGGAGTTCTGGCTCAGCGAACAGGAAGGGTGATCGTTCAGAAATCGATCGCTCGGCCTTTGATTTCCCAATCACCGAAGCGTGCGGGATCAGCACCGCCGCGCCCGCCGATTTCCGGCGGCATCTCGGTTTTCTGTTCTTGGCGGCGACGTTCTTCGGCTTCCTGCAAGGCGCGCTGCGCCGCAGGTGAAAGCACCTTCTTTTCGGCCAGCTGTTCCTGGCCGTCTTCCCGGTTGTCGTTATCCGGCGTCTGCATGGCAACCACCCGCTCACATGGCAATGATATTGAAAACGAGGCCCAAATGACCACATCGTTGGGAGGAATATAGTCGCTGCAGGTCAGCCAGACCACCCTTCATCGGAGACGACCATGAACATGATCCGTACCGCCATGCTCCTGGCCTTCATGACCGCCCTCTTCATGGGCGTCGGCTTCCTGATCGGAGGACGTGGCGGCATGATGATCGCCTTCCTGATTGCGGCGGGCATGAACCTGTTCTCCTACTGGAACTCGGATCGCATGGTTCTTTCCGCCTACCGGGCGCAGGAGGTTGACCAAAACAACGCGCCCGAGTTCTACCTCATGATCCGCGATCTCGCAGCCAATGCGGGCCTGCCGATGCCGCGCGTCTATGTCTATGACAATCCGCAGCCCAATGCCTTTGCCACGGGGCGCAACCCGGAAAATGCGGCCGTCGCGGCATCCACAGGCCTTTTGCAAAGCCTGTCACCGGAAGAGGTAGCGGGTGTGATGGCGCATGAACTGGCGCACATCCAGAACCGTGACACGCTGACCATGACGATCACGGCAACCCTTGCCGGTGCGATCTCGATGCTTGGCAATTTTGCCTTCTTCTTTGGCGGCAATCGCGAAAACAACAATCCGCTCGGCTTCATCGGGGTGCTGGTTGCCATGATCGTGGCGCCCTTTGCAGCCATGCTGGTGCAGATGGCGATCAGCCGGACCCGGGAATATTCTGCCGATCGTCGCGGCGCCGAAATCTGTGGCAATCCGCTGTGGCTCGCTTCGGCGCTCGGGAAGATCGCGGGTGCCGCCCACCTCATTCATAATGACGATGCAGAGCGCAATCCCGCGACCGCACACATGTTTATCATCAACCCGCTTTCGGGCGAGCGGATGGACAACCTGTTCTCCACGCATCCGGACACGCAAAACCGCATTGCCGCATTGCAGGCCATGGCGGGTGAATTCGCAACGGCCTCGACGCCCGGCTTTTCCGCTGCTAGACCCACGCGCAGAGCGCGCACCGTGCCCACCACGGGATATGCGCACCCCCATGACGAACCGCGCAAAGGTCCCTGGTCTTGACCACTGAAAAAAAGCAGGCAGCACAACGAGGTCAGGCACGCAAGGGTGGCGGCAAACCGCATCACCGCCCGCTGGAGCCCCGCTTTGATGACAAGCCAGGCCTGGAGGTTCGCGCAACGGCTGCCAAAATCCTTGCAGCCGTGGTGGACAAGAAGATCTCGCTCGATGGCATGCTGGACCCCGCGCATGGCAATCCCAGCTATAAAGCATTGAACGATGCAGACCGGGCACTGACCCGTGCTATCGTCAGCGCGACGCTGCGTCACCTGCCGCGCATCGAGGCGATCATGTCCTTGCTGGTGACCGATCCGCTGCCGCAAGGGGCGCGTGCGCTTCATCATGTGCTGGCAACGGCGGTGGCACAGATCCTCTATCTCGACACGCCCTCGCATGCGGTGGTCGATCTCGCCGTCGAACAGGCCAATCGCGATCCGCGCAATCGTCGATTTTCCAAGCTGGTCAACGCGGTATTGCGCCGGCTGCTGCGCGAGCGGGAGGAGATGCTCGCCGCCGTGCAGTCCGTCTCGCCGGTGCCGGCCTGGTTCTTCGAGCGGCTGGTCACCGTCTATGGCCGGGAGGCGGCTGATCGCATGGCCGAGGCGCAATTGACGCCTGCGCCGATCGATTTGACCGTCAAAGCCGATGCCGAGCTGTGGGCCGAAAAGCTTGGCGCCAAGCTTCTACCAACGGGCAGCCTGCGCCTTGCGGCCTTTGATGGATCGGTCACCGCGCTGGAAGGCTTTGCGGAAGGCGCCTGGTGGGTGCAGGATGCGGCAGCCGCTCTGCCGGCTCAGCTTTTCGGCGACCTCAAGGGCAAGCGCGTTGCCGATCTCTGCGCGGCACCGGGCGGCAAGACGGCGCAATTGATCGCTGCGGGAGCCAACGTTATCGCAGTCGAGCAGTCGCCCAACCGTGCCGCGCGGCTTCGAGAGAACCTGACGCGCCTTAATCTTTCCGCCGAGGTGATCAACGGCGATCTTTTCGAGTTCCGCCCCGAAGAACTGTTGGATGGCGTTCTCCTCGATGCCCCCTGTTCTTCGACCGGCACGACGCGGCGCCATCCCGATGTTCTCTGGACTAAGGGGCCGGCGGACATTGCCAAGCTCGCGGAAGTGCAGGCCCGCATGCTGCGCCATGCCGTGACGCTGGTGAAGCCGGGCGGCCTGATCGTCTTCTCCAACTGCTCGCTCGATCCTCTCGAGGGGGAGCAGGTGGTTGCGGATCTGCTTGCCGAAAACGAAGGCCTGGAGCGTGTGCCGGTTCGAAAGGAAGACTGGCCTGGCCTGGAAGAGGCCATCTCAGATCTTGGCGAATTTCGCACCACGCCAGCCATGCTTGCAGCCACCAATGCCTATTCCAGCGGCATGGATGGCTTCTTTGCCGTCGTTCTGAGGCGCCGGTAAGGCTTTATTCACCATAATTGAGCAAACGTGGAACATTCTGGGGAGAGTGTTCCCGTATGCCGTCCTGGCATGGCGGGAGGATTCCGGTCAGGTGCGGGAACAACCATGCTGCTCGCTGAGCGCCGACGACTTCTTTTGCTGGGATTTGTGCAAGCGCGACGGCGGATATGCCAACGGCTCGCCGTTCTGCGCATGAGGATGGGTCGCATCGGCGATGGCCCGGAGCGATTGATCGCAGCGCCTACGGATTTAAGAGCCGTCGATCCGTTCATCGCAGAAGAGATCATGTCGGGGCGTTTCCCCCTGGCTGGCCGGATGCTGGAGGCGGGCGACGAGTCTCCCTTCATGCTGCAATTGCCGTCCAAGGCCTTCGCGGAGCGGCTGCATTCCTTCGCATGGCTTCGGCATATGCGCGCCAACCGAACCAATGAGGTGAGAGCGCAGGCGCGTGCCATTACCGCCTCCTGGATCACCCTGCACGGAAAGAGAGCGAAGGGCATTGCCTGGGAGCCGAATGTTACAGCGGAGCGCTTGATTGCCTGGATGTCCCATTCGCCCGTCGTGCTGCATGGCGCGGAGGCTGGCTTCTATCGCCGCTTCATGAAAAGCCTTGCGCAGCAGCGGCGTTACCTACGCAATGTCGTCTCCTGCCTGCCGGAGGGCGAAACTCGCCTGCGCATCCAGGTTGCGCTTGCCTTCGCCTCCATCGCGATACCGTCGTCTGCTGCGGTCATTCGAAAGGCGGGGCAGCGTCTGGACCGCGAGCTGGAGCGGCAGATCCTGGCTGACGGCGGCCATGTTTCGCGCAATCCGCGCGCTACGCTGGAATTGCTGCTCGATCTTCTGCCGCTTCGGCAGACCTATATCAATCTCGGCCATGACGTACCGCAGAAGCTGATCTCGGCGATCGATCGCATCTACCCGGCGCTGCGTTTCTTCCGGCATCAGGATGGCGACCTTGCGCTCTTCAACGGTGCGACCGCCACATCGGCGACCGAACTTCTCTCGGTGTTGCGCTATGACGAAACGGGCGGCAAGCCCTTCAAGGCGCTGCCGCATACCCATTATCATCGGCTGGCTGCGGCGGAGACGACGATCCTGGTCGATACCGGTCGACCACTGTCGCTCGACCTGTCGCGCACGGCCCATGCCGGCAGCCTGTCCTTCGAGATGTCGGCCGGCAAGCACCGTTTCATCATCAATGCGGGCTCGCCGAAATTCGCAGGCCGGCAATACCGGGCCCTTGCCCGCTCGACGGCCGCCCATTCCACAGTCTCGCTGGGCGACACGTCATCGAGCCGGATCTCCACCTCGCGGCTCTCGGGTCCGGTCATGCTGGATGGTGTTTCGACCGTTGGTGTCGAGCGCTGGGAAGATGCCTATGGCAATGACTGGCTGCGCGCCAAGCATGACGGCTATCTGTCCTCCTTCGGCTATATGCATGAACGCGAGATCGGGCTTGCCGCCAAGGCGGACAAGATCAAGGGACGCGACCACTTCTTTGTGCCCGAGCCGCATACCGGTTCCGCCGGTCGGGCAGTGGTTGCAACCGCCAGGTTCCACATTCACCCGGCCATCATTCTGTCACGCCTGCATTTCGATACGATTGCCATGGAAGCACCGGATGGTGAGACCTGGGCCTTCTCGGCGCCCGGGCAGGAGGTGCTGATCGACGAGGACATCTTCTTTGCGGATGTCTCCGGCATCCGCCCCAGCCAGCAGTTGGTCATCGAATTTCCTCTGCCTGAGGTAAATGAACTGCGCTGGATGATGAAACGGCAGGATTGAACGGCGATTTGCCGGATTTCCATGATTGGCCCTGAGGCCAAGCTGTGCTAACGCCCCGCCATAGCCCAGCATGCAAGGCAAGAGCGTCCAGCACGGAGAAAGCCATGGCCGTCGTTTCCAAAATGATCCCCGCCCCTGATCGCGTGAAAATCCGCACCGCCCTTCTTTCGGTGTCCGACAAGACGGGCATCGTGGAACTGGCCAAGGCGCTCGCCGAACAGGGCGTCCGCCTGTTGTCGACAGGTGGCACCTTCAAGGCGCTGGCCGCAGCCGGTCTCGATGTCACCGACGTATCCGACGTGACGGGCTTTCCGGAAATCATGGATGGCCGCGTCAAGACGCTGCATCCCGGCGTTCACGGCGGCCTGCTGGCAATCCGCGATGATGCCGAGCATGTGAAGGCACTGACCGAGCACAAGATCGGCACGATCGATCTCGCCGTCATCAACCTCTATCCCTTCGAGGAAGTGCGTGCCGCCGGTGGCGACTATCCGACCACGGTCGAGAACATCGATATCGGCGGTCCGGCCATGATCCGCGCTGCCGCCAAGAACCATGCCTATGTCACCGTAATCGTCGATCCGCAGGATTATCCGCAGCTGATCGAGGCGCTGCGTACCAATGATGGTGAGACGGCCTATGCGCTGCGCCAGCGCATGGCGGCCAAGGCCTATGCCCGTACCGCCGCCTATGACACGATGATCTCCAACTGGTTTGCCGAAGCGCTCGACATTGAAATGCCGCGCTATCGCACGCTGGGCGGCGTTCTTTCGCAGGAAATGCGCTATGGCGAAAACCCGCATCAGTCTGCGGGCTTCTATCTGACGGGCGAGAAGCGCCCCGGTGTTGCAACGGCTGCGCTGCTGCAGGGCAAGCAGCTCTCCTACAACAACATCAACGATACTGACGCCGCCTACGAGCTCGTCTCGGAGTTTCCGGCCGAGAAGGGTCCGGCCTGTGCCATCATCAAGCATGCCAACCCTTGCGGCGTTGCGATCGGCTCCTCGCTGGTGGAGGCCTACAAGCGGGCGCTGGCCTGCGACAGCACCTCTGCCTTCGGCGGTATCATCGCCCTGAACCAGACGCTGGATGCGGCAACGGCGGAAGAGATCGTCAAGCTCTTCACCGAAGTCATCATCGCGCCTGACATTTCCGAAGAGGCCAAGGCCATCATTGCCAAGAAGCCGAACCTGCGACTGCTGTCCGCCGGCGGTCTGCCGGACCCGCGCTCGCGCGGTCTGACGGCCAAGACGGTGTCTGGCGGTCTTCTGGTTCAGACGCGTGACAATGGCATGGTCGAGGATCTCGACCTGCGGGTTGTCACCAAGCGTGCGCCGACCGATCAGGAACTGATCGACATGAAGTTCGCCTTCAAGGTGGCAAAGCATGTGAAGTCGAACGCAGTCGTTTATGCCAAGGATGGCCAGACGGCCGGTATCGGTGCTGGTCAGATGAGCCGTGTCGATTCCGCCCGCATTGCCGGTCTGAAGGCCGAAGAAGCGGCCAAGGCCATGGGTTGGGCAGAACCGATGACGCGGGGCTCCGCAGTTGCCTCCGAAGCCTTCCTTCCCTTCGCGGATGGGCTTTTGTCCATGATTGCGGCGGGCGCAACGGCTGTCATCCAGCCGGGCGGCTCCATGCGCGACGAGGAAGTCATTGCTGCTGCCGACGAGCATGGCGTCGCCATGGTCTTCACCGGCATGCGCCACTTCCGCCATTGATCCCCTTTTTTGCGGAGGCCTTCTCGCGCTTGTGGGAAGGCTCCCGTTTTCTTTGTCAGGCCGTTTCCCTGGCAGGGTAGGGCGTGCGGATCAACATCAGCAAGCCAGCGCCCAGAAAGATGAGGAGCGTTGCCATGCCTAGGCGCGACGAGCCGCTTGCATAGGTGACCATGGAAAACGAAAGTGTGGCCATGAAGCTGGTGGCGCGCCCGGACAGAGCGTAGATGCCGAAATAGCGGCCCGCCTCTTGGCTGCTGATGCTACGGGCAAGATAGGATCGGGACGAGGCCTGCACCGGGCCGAAAGCCAAGCCGATCAAGGTGCCGAAACCGAGATAGGCCTTTTCCGCTGCTGTTCCGAACAGTCCGCCGCTGTCGTCGAGCGAGAGCGGCACTAGCCCGAACAGGGTGAAGCCCGGTCCCGTTGAGGCGATACCTGCCGCTGCAATGACCAACAGGACCAGGCTGATCAGCACCACGGTCTTTGATCCCATACGCTGATCGAGCCGCCCTGCGATTACACAGCCGAAGATTGCCACCACATTCAGCAGTATGCCGAACAGGCCGATCTCCAGCGTGGCCCAGCCGAACATGCCGGCGGCAAAGGCACCCCCAAGGATCAACAAGCCGTTGACGCCATCCTGATACAGCATGCGGGCGATCAGGAAGCGCAGGATCGCGCGCCGCTTTGGCAGTTCCTTCAGGGTGACAGAGAGTTCCCGAAGGCCCGCGCCGATGGCCGGCTTGAGCGGTAGTCCCTTCACGGCGTCAGGCGTGAAGAAGAACATCGGCAGGACGAAGATGAGATACCAGAGCGCCGAAAGAGGGCCCGTCACGCGGGCGTCTTCGCCGAGATTGGCATCGAGGCCGAAGAGTGGTGTCAGGCCGAACAATGTCTTTCCTGACTTCAGATCTCCGGCCAGAAAACCCACCACGAAGATCAGTGCGATCATGCCGCCGAGATAGCCCAATCCCCAGGCTGTATTGGAGATACGGCCAACCTCGGATGCCGGCACGAGCCGCGGCATCATGGAATCATTGAAGACGATGGAAAATTCCGCCGCGATGGAGGCGAGGATCATGAACAGCGCGGGCCACAGCCACACCACGGACGAGCCGGGTGCTGCAAACCAGAGCATCGTCAGCGATGCAATCTTGATGACGGCAAAGAAGCCGATCCAAGGCTTGCGAGGCCCGGTATGATCGGCGATTGCGCCTAGCACCGGGGAGAGCAGGGCGATGATGATGGAGGAAACGGTTGCCATGTTGCCCCACATGGCTTGAGCCGCGACGGGATCATTGGTCAGCCGGGCGACGAAATAGGGGCCGAAGACGAAGGTGGTCACAACCGTGAAAAAGGGCTGGGCCGCCCAGTCGAACAGCATCCAGCCCCATATTCCTCGAGGCGGCACAGTCGCCGCCGCCTCTTGTCTTTCCAATGCCAAGGCTGGCCTCCCCGATTTGCGAGGAGGCCATTGGATCACCGAACCGCGTTGCGGGCAAGGTCGCTGAAGAGACCCGCTGCCACCATCATCTTCGGCAGGGTCACCTCGCTGCCCTCGCTGAGGGCCAGGATTTCGCTGCTGAGCCTGTTGAGGCGTAGGCGATCCCCCGCCAGCCAGGCTTCCAGCGGCTTGCGCTCCTTGCCGTGTGCGTTGAGTGCGGCGATCACCACGTCGCGACGGGCCGCCACGATCTGCTGAAGGCTGCGGATCAGCGCCAGGTTCTCGTAGTGGTCGGCGGCGCCGAAGCGCTCGCGGGCCTCCAGGAAGCGGTTGACGCGGAAGGCTTCGGTGACCTCGAAATAGACCTCCGTTGCACGCGCAATGGGGGCACCGCTGCGCTCGGAAATCTGCATGATCTCCGGCACCAGCACCAGCCGCTGAAGAAGCTCCAGCTCGCGCGCCAGTTCCGCGGGCACGCCGGGCAGAGGGGCGTCTCCGGTCTCCAGGCTCTTTTCGATCGAAGCACGCAGGCTCTTGATCGCGGCGCGGATGCCATTGACGGCTTCTTCCATGGAACCGGTCACAAGGCCCGTCTGCAGGACGAAGATCGTCGCGCTGGCGAAGATTTCGCCAATCCGTTCATAGAGATCATTCTGCACCTCGCCATCGAGCTTCCCGTCGAGCGCGTCGACAGCGGCCCAGAGGCGCGGCAGGTCGAAGGCATCGCGGGCGATGAAGGCGCCTTTTACGACGTTCACCTGGCTCTCGCCCGATATGTCGCTCAGCATCTGCGCAAAGCCCGGTCCGCCACGATTGATGACCTCATTGGCGAGTGCCGTTGCGACGATCTCCCGGTTCAGGCGGTGCGCGAGAATATCATCCGTGTAGGACTTCTGCATCGCCTTCGGAAAGTAGGCGAGCAGCACCTGACGGAAGTAGCTGTCATCCGGCAGATCGCTCGCGGCCAGAGCATTGAACAGCACGATCTTCGAATAGGACAGCAGCACGCCCACTTCCGGCCGGGTCAGCGGCTTGCCGGCTGCGTAACGGTCGGCAAGTTCTGCATCGTCGGGCAGGGTTTCCACCTTGCGGTTCAACTCGCCACGGCTTTCCAGCACGGACATCAGCCGCGACAGTTCCTCGCGGTTGCGCGCGCCCTGGCGGGCCGTCAGGGAAATCGCCAGCGATTGCAGGTAGTTGTTGCGAAGAACGAGGGCCGCGACATCATCCGTCATGGAGGCAAGCAACTTGTTGCGCTTTTCGCGCGGCAGGCGGCCATCCTGCATGGCAGGGCTCAAGGCAATCTTGATGTTCACCTCGACGTCGGAGGAGTTCACACCCGCCGAGTTGTCGATGGCATCCGAATTGCAGCGTCCGCCGGCAAGGCTGTAGGCGATGCGTCCCTTCTGCGTCACGCCAAGGTTTGCGCCTTCGCCGATCACCTTGGCACGAACGTCGCCAGCTGCGATACGGATCGGATCATTGGCGCGGTCGCCCACTTCCGCATCCGTTTCGGAGACGGCCTTGATATAGGTGCCGATACCGCCGAACCAGAGCAGATCCACCTGAGATTTCAGGATTGCGGTCATGATCTCGAACGGGGTGGCGGTGGCCTTGTCGATGCCGATGGCGGCTTGTGCCTCCGGTGTCAGCTTTACCGATTTCTCCGTTCGGGAAATGATCATGCCGCCGGTCGACAGAACCGAGCGGTCGAAATCCTGCCAGCTGGAGCGCGGCAGGTTGAACATCCGCTCACGCTCCTGGAAGGTCTTTTCCGTATCCGGATTGGGATCGATGAAGATATCGCGATGGTCGAAGGCCGCGATCAGGCGGATCTGGCGCGACAACAGCATGCCGTTGCCGAAAACGTCGCCGGACATGTCACCCACGCCCGCTACCGTGAACGGCGTCGTCTGGATGTCCACGTTCATTTCACGGAAGTGGCGCTTGACCGCTTCCCAGGCGCCGCGTGCGGTAATGCCCATTTTCTTGTGGTCGTAGCCGGCGGAACCGCCCGAGGCGAAGGCATCGTCCAGCCAGAAGCCAGCTTCCTGCGCAAGGCCGTTTGCCGTGTCGGAGAAGGTAGCCGTGCCCTTGTCGGCCGCGACGACGAAATAGGGATCGTCACCGTCGATCCGCAGCGTGTCGGCGGGGCCTGCCACCTCACCGGCCACGATGTTATCGGTGATCGACAAAAGCGTGCGGATAAAGGCCTTGTAGGCTTCCTTGCCGGCGTTGAAGAAGGCATCGCGCTGGGCAGGCGAGGGGAGCTTCTTCGGGAAAAAGCCGCCCTTCGCGCCAACCGGCACGATCACGGCGTTCTTCACCTGCTGCGCCTTCACGAGACCGAGGACCTCGGTCCGGTAATCCTCGCCGCGATCCGACCAGCGCAGACCGCCGCGCGCCACCTTGCCGAAGCGCAGATGCACGCCTTCCACCTCGGTGCCGTAGACGAAGATTTCGCGGAACGGCCGGGGCTCTGGCAGGCCTTCCACCAGGTGCGGATCGAGCTTGAAAGCCAGGATCGGCTTTGGCCCGCCATCCTCGCCGGTCTGGAAATAGTTGGTGCGCAGCGTCGCATCGATCACGTTGACATAGCGGCGCAGCGTGCGGTCGTCGTCTAGGTTCGGAACCGCACTCAGGGCTTCTTCGATGGCGCCATGATGCTCGGTCAGCTTCTTCTCCCGCTGGCGCTCGGCCAGAGCCGGGTTGAAGCCATCCTGGAAGAGCGCAAAGATCCGCCGTGTGATGTCGGGGTAGCGCGTCAGCGTGTCTGCGATGTGCTCCTGCGAGTAGACAATGCCAACCTGGCGCAGATAGCGGGCATAGGAGCGGATGACCGTGACCTCACGGGCCGAAAGACCGGTCAGCAATACCAGACGGTTGAAGCTGTCATTATCGACCGTGCCGCTGAAGGCCGCCAGGAAGGCTTCTTCCAGCAGCTTGCCTTGCTTGGCGACATCAACGTTGCGACCGGCCGGAAGCTCCAGTTCCATGTCGTGCAGTACCAGTCGTTTGCCGCTATCGGGCAGGCTGAGGTCGAACGTCCGTTCGCTCACCACCTGGAAGCCGAGATTTTCCAGGAGGGGTACGCGGCGAGACAGGGCCAGATGGCCTTCTGCGTGGAAGATCTTCAGTGAAAGGATCCGCTTGTCTTCGACCTGCCGCTCGTAAAGGTGGATACGGATCGGTTCGCCGGCAGCGCAGGCAGCCAGATGCGGAAGATCCGCTACAGTTTCTTCGGGCGTGAAGGCTTCCTGGAAGGCGAAGGTTGTTTCAAGACGCAAGGCACCGGTGCCGGCAAGCGCGGCAAACCGCTCTTCCCAAGGCGTGGAAATGGCGCGGATCGCCTCTTCAAGCTTGGCTTGCGGAATGCGCGGGGTCTTTTCCGTACGGCGACCGACGATGATGTGGACCCGGGCCGTGCCACCCTCGGGGAAGGCGGGGTAATAGGCAGAGATATGCCCTTCGTAGACCTTTGCCAGATAGGCGGAGATCTTCTCGCGGACGACCGAATTATAGTTCTCGCGCGGGACGTAGACGATGACGGAGACGAAGCGGTCGAAATGGTCGATACGCGCCAGCACGCGCACGCGCGGCCGCTCGGCGAGTTCCATGATCTGTTCGCAGTAGCGCGCCAGGAGATCTGTGTCGATCTGGAAGAGATCATCGCGCGGATAGGATTCCAGCGTGTTCTGCAGCATGCGGCCCGAGTGACTCAGCGGATCGAAACCGAAATGGTCGTCGATACGGGCAGCTTTCGCACGCAGCAGCGGGATTTCGCGGACGGAATGGGAATAGGCGGTCGCAGCGAATAGGCCGACAATGCGCAGTTCCCCCGTCACCTTGCCATTGGCATCGAAGCGCTTGACGCCGACATAATCCATATAGGCGCGGCGATGAACGACCGACTTCACATTGGCCTTGGTAACGATCAGCAGATCCGGCCCCTGCAGGAACTGAAGGATTTCCGGCGTCGTGGTGACGGCATCTTTGCCCTGGCGCAGAACAAGTACATCGGGATTGGACAAGATGCCGAGACCGCGGCCCTTGCCGCGCTCGACGGTCGCGCTGTCGCCCTCACCGGAGTAAACGTATTCGCGCATGCCGAGGAAGATGAAGTTGCCGCTGCGCAGCCATTCTAGGAAGTCGACTGCCTCGTCGCGATCGCCCTTGCGGCGCCCCTGACCGTTGACAGGCAACCCGGTCATGGCTGCATCCAGAAGCTCCAGCATGGGCTTCCAGTCACTTATGGCGGAGTGCACGCCATCCAGCACTAGACGAAGCCGCTCGATGAGCGCCTTGACCTGATCTTCGGTGAGTGGCGCGAGATGGATCTGGATCAGGCTGACATGCTGCCCGCCGGCCTGGTTGCGATCGTGCGAATAGAGGCTTGGCTTCTGGCCCGGCTCTACGTTGAGGATTGGATGGACGGCAAGCGAAATGTCACGATAGGTGCTCGTTACTTCACCCATGACGGAATCGAAGAGGAAGGGCATGTCTCGGTCGATGACCGTCAGTACAGAGACAGGATTTCCGCCGGGCGCGACGCCCTCGACATGAGCAATGGTGATCCGCGGCGCCTCTCCGTTCCAGGCCGCGAGCTCGGAGGCGGCATGCACGGCAGAGGCCGCCAACATGTCCGGCGTATAGGCTGCCAGATCGTCATTGCTTGCCCGTCCAAACAGGATCGCCGGATCAAGTGCCGTACCCTTGGGTCCGCCTTCAATCAAACCGGTCGCGATCTGGATCTGTTTTTCCCGTTTCGGATTTTGTTTTGCCACCATGCCTTACCTCCCGATATATTTATATGGTTCGTATCCTTCACGAGGATCCTCACCATGTCCGGCTTTGGAACCAACATCAGCGTCGTAATCGCTTTGCAGGCCTGTTACGACCAAGATAAGCATGGTTTCTGTGCGAATTCTTGACGGCTCCGCGCTAAAATCGATTAGTATTTTGCAGTTTGGTCCAAAAACATGTCAGATTCCCAAAAAACCGTTCTCGTCATTTCCAGTCACGTGGTGCGCGGATCGGTGGGAAATCGCGCCGCCGTCTTCGCGCTGGAGACATCCGGCTTTTCCGTCTGGGCCTTGCCGACGGTCGTACTGCCGTGGCACCCCGGCCACGGGCGTTCCACCCGGATGGTTTTCCCGGAAGATGAATTCGGGCGCGTCATTGATGACTTGTTGGCCGCGCCGTGGCTCGCTGAGGTCGGCGCGGTCCTGACAGGTTATTTCGGGCACTCCTCACAGCCGCTTGCAGTAGCCCGGCTTATCCAGGCGATGAAGGAAAAGAATGATAGCCTGCTCTATGTCTGCGATCCCGTGATGGGCGATACGGGCGGTCTTTATGTGCCTCAGGCAACGGCGGAGGCGATCCGTGATCACCTGATCCCGCTGGCATCGCTTGCCACCCCCAATCGGCATGAGCTGGCTTGGATGGCCGGGGCCGCCCTGGACAGCAACACAGCCATCATGGAGGCTGCCATCGCGCTTGGACCGCCGCGCATGCTGGTAACATCAGCCATCTCGATGATGGCAGGCGGTACAGGTAATCTTTATCTCACCGGCAAGCATGCGCTTCTGGCCGAGCACCGGCTGATCGAGAAGGCGCCGAACGGTTCCGGCGATCTTCTGGCCGCTCTTTTCCTGGCGCGCCTGCTCTCGGGGCTGGATGAGGAGAAGGCATTGCAATTGGCGACGGCAAGCGTTTACGAAGTTCTCGCTCGCAGCGCCAAGCGCGGCGATGACGAAATGAAGCTGGCCATGGATGCCTCAAGCCTGGTGACCCCCATGGCCATGGTGCAGATGCGCCACCTCATTCATCCGCTGCAGCGCGTTCGTCGCTGATGGCGATCAAGGTTGATATTGGTCCCCTGTGGGAGTAAGCACTGCCTATGACAGACTTCCCGCGATCACTTCTCACCGGCTACGATAGTTTCATGAGCGGCCGCTATAGCGGGGAGAGCCAGCGTTATCGCACGCTTGCCGAAACCGGGCAGAAGCCGCACACGCTGGTCGTTGCCTGTTGCGACTCCCGTGCTGCCCCAGAAACTATCTTCGATGCAGGGCCGGGCGAGCTCTTCGTCATTCGCAATGTTGCCAATCTCGTGCCGCCCTACGAGCCGGATGGCCAGTATCACGCGACGTCGGCTGCGCTCGAATATGCGGTTCAGGTTCTGAAAGTTCGTGACATCGTTGTCATGGGCCACGGCCGCTGCGGCGGCATCCAGGCGGCACTCGATCCCATGGACGAGCCGCTGTCACCCGGAGACTTCATTGGCAAATGGATGGGCCTTCTGCGCCCGACCGCGGAGCAGATCCCAAGCACGGACGTGATGACCCAGTCCGAGCGCCAGACGGCTCTTGAGCGCGTGTCCATCCGCAACTCGATCGCCAACCTTCGGACGTTCCCTTGCGTGCGTATCCTGGAGGAAAAGGGCCGCATGCGCGTGCATGGCGCCTGGTTCGATATTTCCACCGGCGAGCTTTGGATCATGGACAGCAAGACCGGCGATTTCATTCGTCCGACCGTCGAATTGCCTGTCCCTACATCCGCATAAAAAGCGCGCCTCCTGATCGGAAGACGCGCTCTCAAACAGTCCTGAAATTGATCTCAGCGGCCGTCGATCTGTGCGCCGATATAGGCGATGGCCTGCTGGTACACGGTTGCCGCATTCCAGCCCTGGATCGCCACGAAGTTTGGCTGGCCCTGCTGATAGCCTTGACCTGGCTTCCAGCCATGGCCGACGAGGAAGTTGGCGGTGGAGGCCAGCGCGTCCGCGCGGGAATTGACGAGGTTGATGTGACCATCGCCATCGCCATCGGCACCGTAGCGGATGACGTTGAGCGGCAGGAACTGCGTCTGGCCGATCTCGCCATGGGCAGCACCCTTGGCCGAAGGGCTCAGGTCGCCGCGTGCCACGAGCTGCAAGGCTGCATAAAGCTGCTCGGTAAAGTAGGCCGAACGACGGCAGTCATAGGCAAGCGTTGCAACAGCGGACAGCGTCGGCTGGTCGCCCATATAGCTGCCGAAACCAGTTTCCATGCCCCAGATGGCAATCAGAGGACCGGCCGGAACGCCAAAGCGGCGCTCGATACTGGCAAACAGAGCAGCATTGGCGGACTTGACGCTCTTGCCGCGCGAGATGATCGCCTGGCCGCCGCGCTTCTTCATGAATTCGTCGAAGGAGAGTTTGAAGCTCTTCTGGCCACGATCGGCACGGATGGTCGGACGATTGTAGATGGCACCCGACAAAGCGCGATCCACGACAGCGGCCGGGATACCCTTGGACGGCGCCTCGCGCTTGAAGTCCTCCAGCCAGCGGGGAAAGCCCGAACCATCATTGCCGCAGGATGCAGCTTCCGCCACGCTCACGTTGAACAGCATCACGGCAGCCGCCGAGCCTGCGAGTAACTTTCTGATCATCCTTGCGTCCCATCCTCTGACCGGCTGTGCTCCTCTGCACAGCCGAAAACCGGTCTCTTATGGCGAGTGTCCCGAAAGAGCACAATTGTCGCGAACATGAACTGTTCGTGACTGGTCTTCAAGAACGGAAAACCCCGCCTATCAGGCGAGGCTTTAATTCATTATGCTTACCAAATGGTATCAGGCCGCCTGCTTGCGCGGCTTGATCAGACCGCGATTGACCAGAAGCTCGGCAATCTGAACGGCGTTGAGGGCAGCACCCTTGCGCAGGTTGTCCGAAACCACCCACATGTTGAGGCCGTTTTCTACCGTCGCGTCTTCGCGAATACGGGAGATATAGGTCGCATCTTCGCCGGCGCATTCGACCGGCGTGACGTAGCCGCCGTTTTCCTGCTTGTCGACCACGAGGCAACCGGGCGCTTCGCGCAGGATGTCACGGGCCTGGTCGGCGGTGATCTCGTTCTCAAACTCGATGTTGACCGATTCCGAGTGGCCGATGAAGACGGGCACGCGCACGGCAGTGCAGGTGACCTTGATCTTCGGGTCCAGCATCTTCTTGGTTTCCGCCAGAACCTTCCACTCTTCCTTGGTGTAGCCGTCTTCCATGAACACGTCGATGTGCGGGATTACGTTGAAGGCGATGCGCTTGGTGAACTTCTTCGACTCGACCGGGTCGGCCACGAAGACAGCGCGCGTCTGGGTGAAGAGCTCGTCCATGCCTTCCTTGCCGGCGCCGGAAACGGACTGATAGGTGGAGACCACGACGCGCTTGATCTTGGCGAAGTCATGCAGCGGCTTCAGCGCCACGACGAGCTGCGCGGTCGAGCAATTCGGGTTTGCAATGATGTTCTTCTTGGTAAAGCCCGCGACCGCATCCGGGTTCACTTCCGGCACGATCAATGGCACTTCCGAATCGTAGCGCCAAGCGGACGAGTTATCGATGACGACGCAGCCCTGGGCGCCGATCTTCGGGGACCACTTCTGCGAAATCGTGCCGCCAGCGGACATCAGGCAGATGTCGGTGTCGGAGAAATCGTAGTTTTCGAGGTTGGAGACCTTCAGCGTCTTATCGCCGAAGGAGACTTCCGTGCCCTGGCTGCGTGCCGATGCCAGTGCGACGACTTCAGAAGCCGGGAAGCCGCGTTCAGACAGGATATTCAGCATCTCCCGGCCGACATTGCCGGTAGCGCCCACGACTGCAATCTTGAAACCCATAATACTGCTCTCTTTCTCTTCTCTCCTCGGGACTGGAGGGCGGAACCGGCACAATGTGCCTCAGGTTCCTGATCCCCGGCCGTACCGGGGAGAGAGCGGTGGGCCAGAGACGTCAGACGGTTTTCGTCGTCGTTTTGGCCATCGTTTTGGAAGATACGGACAAAGGGGCGCTCATTCCGGCGTAACCTGCCAGAGCATGTGAGGCGGCGATGGATGTGTCGCTGCGAACCATTGTTGCTTCCCTTCGCGCGAAGTCATTAGAAGATTTCGTGGCCAAGTCAAGCTCTTGTCTTTTCAGTGCGTGATCGGCTGGACAAGGGATGGTGCGACCGCTACCGCTTGCCAAGCCCTTTCAACCATCTGCGGGTCCAATGCTCGTCAACCTGATCATCCTTATTGCCGCCGCCGGTGTGAGTGCGTTTTGCATCTCGCTCCTGATCAGAAAGTCGCGTGAACTCGGTCTTGTTCAGGACCCCGTAGCGCGTTCTTCGCATACACGCCCCACCCCGACCGGCGGCGGGACTGGCATCGTGATTGGCGCAACACTTGCCGGGCTGGTTCTTCCAGGGCTTGAGCTTGATGGTTGCGCCGTGCTCGCGCTTGGAATTTTGATCGCTGTTGTTGGCTTGATCGACGATTGGCGTCCGCTCTCTGCGAAGGTGCGCCTTATCGTTCAGGCAGCCGTGGTTGCGGGTGCCATTATTCTTGCGGATGCAACAACCATTCTCGTACCGGACGGCGGGCTGTTTGGAATTGTTGCTGCCGTCTTACTTCTGCTCGGTGGGCTCTGGTGGGTCAACCTGTTTAACTTCATGGACGGTATCGACGGGATTGCTGGGCAGCAAGCCGTCTTTATGTTGCTATCCGCTCTGGTAATCTCCGTGTTAAGGGATGCCGAGGCATCGCAGACTTGGATCTGGTGGATGATGGCGGCCGTTACCGCCTCTACCCTCGCTTTTCTGGCCTTCAACTGGCCGCCCGCGCGCATCTTCATGGGGGATGCGGGAAGTACCTTCCTGGGCTTCACCATCGTCATGGCGGCTTTCATGTCCATGCAGACGGATTGGATGACATTGCCGCAATGGCTGCTGCTTGCTTCCATCTTCGCCTGTGATGCGACGATCACCCTGATGGTCCGGTTTCTGCGCAAACAGCGCCTGTCCGAAGCCCATCGTTCGCATGCCTATCAGAGGCTTTCGCGACGCTTCGGCGGGGCAAGGCCCGTTTCGACCTCGATTGCCTGTCTTAATCTCTTCATTCTCTTTCCACTTGCCGCCGTCATGCCGGATAGTGTCTGGGCCTGGGCTATCGTAATCTGTGTCTATGGTGTCATTTCGGCGGCGGTTCTATGGGCGGGAGCCGGGCTTCCGGACACAGAAAATGCGCATTGGCAGGCTTATCGTCGGCTCTTGCGGTAGTCGCGGGTTTGCCGCCGGGGGAAAACCTGAATGATCCTTGTAACCGGTGCAACCGGCTTTGTCGGACGTCATCTTTGCGCTCTCCTGCGTGAGCGTGGCTTGGCGTATCGCGCCATCAGCCGGCATCCGCGCCAAGGCCATCTGGCGATCGGTGAGATGTCTGCGGGGACCGATTGGTCAGCGGCGTTGCAAGGTGTCACCTGCATCATCCATCTCGCGGCCCGCGTTCACGTCATGCAGGAGACGGAGAATGATCCGCTGTCAGCTTTCCGCGCCATGAATATTGAGACGACCCTGTCGCTGGCGAGGCAGGCGGTATCCAGCGGCGTGAAGCGCTTTGTCTTCGTGAGTTCTGTGAAGGTCAATGGTGAGCGCACCGAAGCAGGGCAGGCTTTCCACGCAGATGACCTGCCTGCACCCGAAGACCCCTATGGCGTCTCGAAGGCGGAGGCTGAAGCGGCGCTTCTGGCGCTGTCAAAGCAGACCGGTATGGAGGTGGTCATCGTCCGGCCGCCGCTGGTCCATGGGCCGGGTGTCGGTGCGAATTTCGCCGCTCTGATGCGCTGGGCGGCACGCGGTATTCCTTCGCCTTTCGGTGCCTGCAACAACAGCCGCTCGCTCGTCTATGTTGGCAATCTCTGCGATCTTCTTTGCGCCGTTGTCGATCATCCGCGCGCAGCGGGAGAAGTTTTTCTGGTCAGCGACGGATATGATCCTTCCACGCGTGAACTGTTCCAGCACCTGAGCCGGCTTCGGGACGCTCGCGGCATTCAGCTGCCCATACCTCCAGCGCTTTTACGAGCGGTGGCCTCTGTTCTGGGCAAGTCTTCCTATGCCGAGCGCTTGCTTGGTAATCTACAGGTCGATATAGGCAAAACACGCGATCTTCTTGGCTGGAGTCCGCCCATTGCATTTCCGGAAGGCCTTCGGCGAACTGTAGAGGGTGCAAGGTCTGAGCCCTGACAGAATGAAAAGATCAAAAGCCACATCAACGCGTCCTGCGATGCATACTGGAAATCGATGATCAACCTGCTGCGTGACCTGATCGAATCCATGCCCCGCTTCTGGAAGCGGATCATTCTGATCGGCTTTGATGTGGTGGCGTTGATTGCTGCGCTTTGGGCAAGCTATGCCCTGCGGTATGCCGTTTGGATGCCGGCTGTCACTGTCGAGCGCGTCTTTCTGGGCGTCATGGCCCCCATGGTTGCCATTCCTGTCTTCATTCGCCTTGGGCTTTATCGCGCTGTCATTCGTTATCTGCCGGATACAGCCATCTGGACCATCCTGCGGGCCATGGCGATAGCCACCATGCTCTGGGTGCTTCTGGTCTTTCTCGTGGAAATGGCTGGCCGCGGAATCGTGCCGCGATCGGTGCCGTTCTTCTATTTCGCGATCGGCGTGTCCCTGATCGGTGGCAGCCGCTTTGCGGCGAAGCTGGTCTTAAGCAGCGGCACCGGCATGCGCCGGGACGAGCAGCCGGTGCTGATCTACGGCGCCAGTTCCTCCTCCGTCCAGCTGGCGACGGCGCTTCGGGGCACCGGCAATCGCTATGTCGTGGGTCTGCTGGATGAAAATCCGGATCATCACGGCCGCGATGTCGGAGGTTACCGGGTCTATAATCCGGCGATCCTGCCGCGCCTGATCGATCAGTATGGCGTCAAGGAAATCATTCTCTCGCTATCCTCGATCTCGTCCGACCGTCGCAAGTCCGTTATCGGCAATATCAGCGGGCTTGGTGTAAAGATCCGCACCGTTCCCGACATTACCGACCTGGTGGATGGCCGTTACCTCGCGAACCAGATCCGCGAAATCGAAATCGACGAACTTCTCGGCCGGTCCTTCGTGCCGCCGGACCCGAAGTTGATCGGGAGCATCCTGGAAGATCGCTTCATCATGGTGACAGGCGCGGGAGGGTCGATCGGCTCGGAGCTCTGTCGCCTGATTGTACAATGGAAGCCGAAGCGCCTTGTCCTGTTCGAGGCGAACGAGTTCGCCCTTTACAAGATCGAGCGCGAATTATCCGTCATCCGCGGCTTGGAGATCGTGCCGGTTCTGGGCTCCATCACCAACGAGATGCGGGTGCGGGACGCGATCACCCGTTATGGCGTGACGGTGCTTTATCATGCGGCCGCCCACAAGCATGTGCCGCTGGTGGAAGGCAATGCGCTGGAAGGGATCGAGAACAATATCTTCGGAACGGAAACGGTGGCGAAGATCGCGTTCGAATCCGATGTGACCGATTTCGTGCTGATCTCTTCGGACAAGGCGGTTCGTCCCACCAATGTGATGGGCGCGACCAAGCGCTGGGCGGAGCTTATTGTTCGCCAGAAGGCATTGGAATCCAACTCGCTTGGCAAGAAGAAGCATTTCTGCGCCGTCCGCTTTGGCAATGTGTTGGGCTCCAACGGTTCAGTCGTGCCGCTCTTCAAGGAACAGATCGCCCATGGCGGACCTGTTACCGTAACCAACCCGGATATGCGCCGCTACTTCATGTCCATTCAGGAAGCGGCGGAATTGATCGTACAGGCCAGTGCGCTTTCCACCGGTGGAGACATTTTTCTTCTGGAGATGGGCGAACCGGTCCGGATTGGTGATCTGGCTGAGAACATGATCCGGCTTGCCGGTTTCACGGTGCGCAGTGCGGAAAATCCGCATGGCGGCATCGAGATCAAGATTACCGGAAGCCGCCCTGGCGAGAAGCTGTTCGAGGAACTCTTCTACGACATGGCGAATGCCCTGAAGACGCAACACCCGAAAATCCTGCGGGCGGATGCAACTGCGATTGCCCATCACGATGTCAACGAGGCTCTGGCGCAGCTGAGGCTCGCTGTCGGGCAGCAGGATGAGGCAGAAGCGCGAAAGCTTCTCTTCGATTTCATCGGGATGGACCCCAATTCCCCGGAATGTAAAGCTTAATGCTAACGGCGTTAGACTAAAGTCATAAGCCGAAAGCATCTCTCTCCCACACAAGGGAATTCTGTCAGTCTGCTCCAATGCGCTCCATCCAGTTTCCAGAGTAGGAGGGGAAATAGGACGGGGCGTTGCTCAACTCTGTGGAGGACAGACAATGGCAAACGTCGCAGCGACGTCCGGTTACAAATCCGGCGCGATGACCGGCGAAGAGCGGAAGGTTATTTTCGCCTCATCGCTTGGCACCGTTTTCGAATGGTATGATTTCTATCTGTACGGGTCGCTGGCAGTTTACATCGGCGCCACCTTCTTCAGCCAATATCCTGAAACCACCCGCAATATCTTCGCACTGCTGGCCTTTGCCGCGGGCTTTCTCGTCCGTCCGTTCGGCGCGCTGGTTTTCGGGCGGCTGGGTGACCTTGTCGGCAGAAAATACACCTTCCTGGTGACGATCCTGATCATGGGTCTTTCGACCTTTCTGGTTGGTATTCTGCCTGGCGCTTCCAGCATTGGCATTGCCGCCCCGATCATCCTGATCGTACTGCGCATGCTGCAGGGTCTGGCGCTTGGCGGGGAGTATGGCGGTGCCGCAACTTATGTGGCCGAACACGCGCCACACGGAAAGCGCGGCCTGTTTACCTCTTGGATCCAGACCACAGCGACGCTTGGGCTGTTCCTGTCGCTGCTGGTCATCCTTCTGGTTCAGTTCGCGTTGGGCAAGGAAGCTTTCGCTGCCTGGGGCTGGCGTGTGCCTTTCCTGGTCTCGGTCGTGCTTCTTGGCGTATCCGTCTGGATCCGCATGAAGATGAACGAATCGCCTGCGTTCAAGAAGATGAAGGAAGAGGGCAAGGGCTCCAAGGCGCCGCTCACGGAAGCTTTCGGCCAGTGGAAGAATGCCAAAATCGCCATTCTCGCACTTCTCGGTGCCGTCGTCGGCCAGGCTGTTGTCTGGTATTCGGGCCAATTCTATGCCCTGTTCTTCCTGCAGAACATTCTGAAGATCGACGGCCAGTCTGCCAACATCATGGTTGCGGCTTCGCTTGCCATAGGCACCGGCTTCTTCGTGTTCTTCGGCTGGCTTTCCGACAAGATCGGTCGCAAGCCTATCATCATGGCGGGCCTGTTCCTTGCCATGCTCACCTACTTCCCCCTGTTCAAGGCGATGACCTGGGCCGGTAATCCGGCACTCGCAGAAGCTCAGGCCACTGTTCGTGCTACCGTCACCGCTGATCCATCGGATTGCAAATTCCAGTTCAACCCGACGGGCACGGCAAAGTTCACCACCTCCTGCGATATCGCAACGTCGTATCTGACCCGCAACTCCGTTCCCTATGATGTCGTGGCAGGTCCTGCCGGTAGTCCTGCTGCCGTCAAGATCGGTGACGCCACCGTTGCCAGCTACGATGCTGTTGCTGCCGGCGATCAGGCCAAGGCTCTTGGCCCGAAGTTCGAAAAGCAGATCAATATTGCCCTTCAGGCCAATGGGTATCCCCTGGCGCGGGCAGCCTCCAAGGTTCCGGATGCCAAGCTTGATGCCTTCGTTGCCGCCAATCCCGAACTGAAGCTGGATGCCGCAGCGATCCGCTCCAGCGGCACCAAGGCCACTGTATCGAGTGCGGACCTGGTATCACAGAAGCTGCTCACGGCTGACGAAGCCAAGGGTGTAACCGATATGGCGGTCTACACCATCCCGAACTCCGGTGCCTTCACCATGACGGCTGATCCGGCCCGGGTAAACTGGGTGAGCCTGATTGCGATCCTGACGGTTCTCGTGATCTACGTGACTATGGTTTACGGCCCGATTGCAGCCCTTCTGGTCGAGCTCTTCCCTACGCGCATCCGCTACACGGGCATGTCGCTGCCGTATCACATTGGTAACGGCTGGTTCGGCGGACTCCTTCCGGCAACGGCCTTTGCGATGAGCGCCGCCAAAGGCGATATCTATTACGGCCTCTGGTATCCGATCGTCTTTGCAGGAATCACGCTGATCATCGGCCTGATCTTCCTGCCGGAAACGAAGGACCGCGACATTCACGCGGAGTGAGACACGTTCCGTTCGATCTTTGAAAATAACTCTCGATCCAAAAACAAACCCGGCATGGAAACATGCCGGGTTGTCGTGTGCTTAGGGGGCAGCCGAATATGGGCTCTGCTCAAGCCTCGACCTTTGAACGGAAGCTCAGGGACGAAGCGAGCGGCTTTCGCTTGGGGTCGGCGCTGAGCTTTTCTTTTGCAGATGCCGTTATGACCGGAGCGATTGGCAGGCTACGACGCAGAACCGGAAAGCGATCTCCGTTTTCGCGGAAGAGGATGCCGCAGCGTGCAAAAAGGATGGCGGTCATGACCGAGAACCAGCCGCCGAAGGCGAGGCCCGCAATCACATCGCTTGTATAGTGGGCGCCGACTAGCACGCGCGTGAGGCCGAGCCAGATGGCCAAGATAAGAAACAGTGTGCGGTAGGCAGGCGCTAGAAGGGCCATGGCCATCATCAAGGCGCCAACGGTGGTGGAGTGCCCCGACGGGAAGCTTTCAAACTCTGCGCTGCCGCGCAGCGGCGAAAAATCCATGAAACCCAGTTCATTCAGATGCAGGGGGCGTGCCCGTCCGATGATCCGCTTGATCAGGTTGGCGAGAAGGCCGGACGCTGCCACCGTGAAGAAAAGATAGGCGGCTGTCTGGCCGACGATCATCGCCCGGAATCGCGACTTGAGGCAGGAGGTCACGCGACAGAGCGCCTGGGCTTCGATGAAGATCAGGGCCGCTGCTATGAGGATCCAGCCAGACTTACCAAAATCAGTGATCATGGCTGCGATTGGGCCGAACGTGCGCATTGATCCTGCGACATAGTTCGCAACCGGAACATCGATAATGAAAAACGCAATCACCACTAAGTTGAATGCTATTGCAAGGAAGGAACCGTGAAGCTTAACCGGACACTGCGAGCGGTGACGCAAATAACGATGCTTCAGTTTGTTCCACATGGCCTTTTCCCCCTGGGAGTTGGGAAAGAGTATCAAAGAATTATGACAACGATGATAGGCCTTTTGCAGAGAATCATACAAAAATGCCCCGCACAAGGCGGGGCATGATTAGAACTCATATTTAACCCTGACAGGCTCTAGGCAGATAGCGCCTTGAACTCTTCCAGAATGGCGTCGCCCATTTCCGACGTGCCGACCTTGGTTGCGCCTTCGCTCATGATGTCGCCGGTGCGGATGCCCTTGTCGAGGACATTGGCGATGGCCTTTTCAAGGCGATCCGCTTCCGCAACCATGTTGAAGGAGTAGCGCAGGCACATGGCAAAGGATGCGATCATGGCAATCGGGTTGGCAATGCCCTGGCCGGCAATGTCAGGCGCCGAACCATGGACCGGCTCGTAAAGCGCCTTGCGCTTGCCGGTCTTCGGATCCGGTGCGCCAAGCGATGCAGACGGCAGCATGCCGAGAGAACCGGTCAGCATGGCCGCTACGTCTGAGAGCATGTCGCCGAACAGGTTGTCGGTGACGATCACGTCGAACTGCTTCGGCGCGCGCACCAACTGCATGCCGCCTGCATCGGCCAGCATGTGCTCCAGCTTCACGTCCGAGAACTTTGCCTTGTGCGTTTCTGTTACCACCTGGTTCCAGAGCACACCCGACTTCATGACGTTGCGCTTTTCCATGGAGCAAACGGCATTCTTGCGCGTACGGGCCATTTCAAATGCGACGGATGAGATGCGCTCGATTTCGTAGGTGTCATAGACCTGCGTGTCGATGGCGCGCTTCTGGCCATTGCCGAGATCCGTGATCGTCTTGGGCTCACCGAAATAGACGCCACCCGTCAGTTCGCGAATGATGAGGATATCAAGGCCTTCGACCAGTTCCGGCTTCAGCGAAGAGGCACTGGCGAGCGCTGGATAGCAGATGGCCGGACGCAGGTTGGCAAACAGCTCCAGATCCTTGCGCAGGCGCAGAAGGCCGGCTTCCGGGCGAACTTCGTAAGGAACCGCATCCCACTTCGGGCCACCCACGGCGCCGAACAGCACGGCATCAGCGGCCTTTGCCTTTGCCATGTCTTCTTCGGAGATTGCCGCGCCATGCGCATCATAGGCACAGCCGCCGACCAGGCCTTCATCCGTGACGAAGCCGGTATTCAAGGCGCTGTTCATGTAGTTGATGATCTTGCGGACTTCCGCCATGGCCTCCGGGCCGATGCCGTCGCCCGGGAGAAGGAAAAGCGAATGAGACATGAAATGGGATCCTAAGCGTCAAGCGGGTTCATGAATGCGCGCGCGATGCCACGCAAGTCAGCCTCGTCCGAACCCGCCGCGGGACGAGGCCGCAGATGAAATGCGAAAGAGGCCGGGGGAAACCGGCCTCTTTCGCATTTTTAAAGCCAGGGACGTTCTGCCTGTACCTTGCTTTCGAAGCTGGCAATGGCGCCATCGCTCTTCAGCGTGGTGGCGATATCGTCCAGACCTTCCAGCATGATGTGCTTGCGGGCAGGGTCGATGTCGAAATGGATCTTGCCGCCATCCGGGCCCGAAATCTCCTGAGCTTCGAGATCGATTGTCAGCACGGCATTGGAGCCGCGCGAGGCATCGTCCATCAGCTTATCGAGGTCTTCCTGCGGCACGACGATCGGCAGGATGCCGTTCTTGAAGCAGTTATTGTAAAAGATGTCCGCGAAGGAGGTGGAGATGACGCAGCGAATGCCGAAATCCAGAAGCGCCCACGGCGCATGCTCGCGCGAGGAGCCGCAGCCGAAATTGTCACCGGCGACCAGGATTTTGGCGCTCTGGTACTGCGGCTTGTTCAGCACGAAATCAGGATTGACGGAACCATCTTCGAAATAACGTGCCTCTGCAAAGAGGCCCTTTCCAAGACCGGTGCGCTTGATCGTCTTCAGGTAATCCTTCGGAATGATCATGTCCGTGTCGATGTTGACAACGGGAAGCGGCGCAGCAACGCCGGTAAGCTTGACGAATTTTTCCATGATCTGCCCTTAAGCGTTTCTTATACGCGGGGCTGGAATAGACTAAAATCTGGGAGATTTGAAGGGCAATTTCCGGTCAAACGGTACGCCGGCTTAGGCACCGGCGCCGAAAAATCATGTGTTTCGCGACTTTGCGCTCACATCACATGTCGATGATCGTGCCGCGGCCGTCGTTCCAGACGCGCATGTCCCGCTCGCCAGCCTTGGACTTGGCCCGCACGGGAGCAGGCTTGTGACGCGGTGTGAGCGCTTTGACAACCGTAAAGACAGCCAGCATGCCTGCAAAGGCAATGGTGACGGAGGCTGTCAGGACGACAAGAGCGCAAATCGCAGCGATGCCGGCCATGGCGATGAACAGGGCACGAATATTCTGCATGGTTTAAAACCTTTCTTCTCTCAGGAAATGTGGGGCTTTCCAGTGAGTCTTGCAAGAGCTTTCGGCTCTCTGCGCTATTGCGTCTCATCACAAAGCTTGTCACAAAGCCGCGATGTCTATCGCGATGCCTTCTCCGATCCGCGTCAGGCGGTCTGCCTTAAGCGTTCCGGCCATTAACCGCCGTGCGCTGGAAAAAGTTCATTCCCTCGACTGCGATGCTGTAATCTTCGATCTGGAAGATTCCGTGGCACCGGAGAAAAAGGGGCAAGCCCGCGACAATCTGCGCCAGTTCTTTCGTGAGACGCCTCTGAGGGACTGCGAGGCCATTATCCGCATCAATGCGCTGTCTTCCGAATTTGGCCTTGAAGATCTTGATCTGGTGGTGAGCCTCAAGCCTGATGCGCTGCTCTTGCCCAAGGTGAGCCGTGCGCGGGATCTTCAGGATGCGCAGGCTGCATTGGATCAAAAGGGAGCGCCACCGTCCGTTCGTCTCTGGGCCATGATGGAAACGGCAGAGGGCGTGATGAATGCGACTTCGATTGCAGCCTCCCGTCATCAGGCAGCCGATCGGCTGGATTGTCTCGTGCTGGGCCTCAACGACCTGCGCAAGGAAACGCGCGTTCCGCCAAGACCCGGCCGGGTCTACCTCGTGCCCTGGATGATGCAGGTGGTGCTGGCGGCGAGAGCCTACGGCCTTGATGTGATCGACAGCGTCTTCAACGATTTTCGCGACACTGATACCTTTATGCTGGAATGCCAGCAGGGTCGTGAAATGGGGTTTGACGGGAAGATGCTGATCCACCCGGCGCAGATCGAGCCCGCCAACCAGACATTCGGTCCTTCCGATCAGGAGATCGCGGACGCTGAGGCGATCGTATCTGCCTTCAATGAACCGCAGGCGGCGGAGCTCAACGTCATCAATATCGAGGGTCGGATGGTCGAGCGCCTGCATCTGGAGCAGGCGACACGGCTTCTCGCACAGGTTCACTTCATTCAGCAGAGAAAGACAAATCCATGAAAGTCTACCGCTTCCTCACTGGCCCGGATGATTCCAGCTTTTGCCACCGCGTGACGGATGCCCTCAACAAGGGCTGGGAACTGCACGGTTCGCCGACCCACACGTTCAACGTGGCCGAGAACAAGCTTTATTGCGGCCAGGCCGTGGTGAAGACCGTGCACGGCAAGGATTATGATCCCAGCATGAAGCTCGGTGAGCAGTAAGCTTTCGAAAAACACAGTGCCCCGGCCCGTGGCCGGGGTGGCTATAACTTTAGCCTGTCCGGTCCGCCGCTTCCTCGGCACTTTCCTCAATGCGTTCCATGTCATCGTCGGAGAGGCCGAAGTGGTGGCCGATCTCGTGGATCAGCACATGGGTGATGATGTCACCCAGGGTTTCCTCGTTTTCCGCCCAGTAATCCAGGATCGGGCGGCGATAGAGGCGGATACGGTTCGGCAACTCACCGGTTTCCACGGTGAAACGCTCTGAAATGCCGCGGCCTTCGAAAAGACCCAGAAGGTCGAAAGGCGTCTCAAGCGCCATATCCTCGAACACTTCGTCATCGGGAAAATCCTCGATCTCGATGATCAGGTTTCCTGTGAGCGCGCGGAATTCTTCCGGCAGGGTGCCGTAGGCCTCGATTGCCAGCGATTCGAAGGCGCTGATGGTCGGGGCGTGGCGGTCCCGCCAATCATCAGTCTGGTCGACACGGGCCATGTATGCTCCTTTTTAACTGCCCATATAAGGTTTTCGGGATTTTTTTTCGAGAGCGGATTCAAGCCTCCTGATCCACAGGGGCAGGAATCTTCTTCCTGTGATGGTTGACTCTTCTCTCGGCCTCTGGAATCCATAAGAACATAAAGTGAACATATGAGCATGGAGCTGACGTCATGGCACGAGCTGTCCTGGCGCAGGAGACGGTTTTTGCCCTGCGCGAAACGATTGCAAAATTGGAAGGCAAGGCCGTTCCGTCCATGGCTGCGGCACGCCAAGACGCATATCCTGCAGAGGAGCGTGCGCACCGTCTTTCTCTCGGCGTAGAGGCGTTGGACGAGGCTCTGGAGGGCGGCCTTCCCCTCGAGGGAATTACCGAGATTCGTAGCCAGGGTTTTAGGGATGCCGGAGCGTCCAGCGGTTTTGCCCTGGCCTTGAGCGGGTTGATGCAGGAGAGAGGCGCAACGGGCCCGGCACCGTTTCTGTGGATTGCAGACAGGATGTCGGCAATGGAAGCAGGATCGCCCTACCCTCTGGGGCTTCGGCAGTTTGGCCTGGACATCGCGCGTTTCCTTGTCGCCAGGCCAGACCGGCTGGAAGACGCGCTGTGGCTTGCGGAAGCGGCGCTGGCCAGCGGCATTTTTGGCACGACGATTTTGGAGATCCGGGGAAACCCCAAAGCGTTTGGCCTGACCGAAAGCAGACGGTTGCATTTGCGGGCAAAGGCGGCGGGGCGGCCGCTTCTGCTGTTGCGCCATGCCGGAGAGGAGGAGGCAAGCAGCGCCCTCTTCCGCTTCCTGCTGGAGCCTTTTCCGGCGCGCGCGCGCCTTCTTCCCGACGGATCGATGCTAGGCGGTAGCATCGGCCATTCCGTCTTCCGTCTCACCCTGGAGAAGAGCCGAAACCCGGCGCCTCTCTCATTCCTGCTGGAGTGGAACCCTCATGACCGCCAATTCCGAGACCTTTCATCCGCAGAACAGCCTCTCCTTCGGGAGGACAGGCCAGCGCATTCTGGCCGTTCACTTTCCAAAGCTGGCGACAGACAGGATATTGCGCCGCTGCTGGGGGCTGTCCTGGCGTTTGACCGGGCATCGTGATGAGACACCGCTCGTCTGCGCCGGCAGGCGCGATAATGCCGTGCGTCTGACCGCCGTCGACGAGAATGCCGCAAGGATCGGCCTGAAATGCGGGCAGGGCCTGACAGAGGCGCGGGCCATTTGTCCGTCGCTTCTCGTCATCGAGGAGGATCAGGCGGCTGATCGGCGTTTTCTGGAGGCATTGGCAGACTGGTGTGATCGTTACACCCCTCTGGTGGCGCTTGAAGGGTCTGACGGCCTGTTCCTGGATATTACTGGCAGCAGCCACCTATTCGGCGGCGAGCAGCCCTTGCTGGATGAAATGTCCGCCCGGCTTTTGGCCATGGGGCTGGAGGCGCATGCGGCCATTTCACCATCGCCGGGGCTCTCCTCGGCGCTGGCCCGCTTTGGCGGCAAGCCGATCGTGGAGGCGCATGAAGCCGAAGACGTCTTGGCACCTCTGCCGCTGTCGGCCTTGCGGATCGAAGCCTCGACCATCCAGGCCCTCGCCAAGGTGGGGTTGAAACAGATCGGCGATCTCTTGGACGCCCCGCGGGCGCCACTGGTGCGCCGCTTCGGCGCAGTGCTGCTTTTACGCCTTGACCAGGCACTGGGACGGGATGAAGAGGCAATTTCGCCGCGGCTTCCCGTGGCGCCCCTGTCTGCCGAACGGCGCCTTGCCGAACCCATTCAGGCGCAGGATCACATTCTGTCTCTTGCACGCCAACTGGCCGATGGGCTTGCGCCCAGCCTGGAGGCGCGAGGTGCCGGCGGACGGCTCTTCGAGCTCGTTCTGTTCCGGGTGGATGGGCAGGTCTTTCGCCTGAAGGCAGGGGCGTCCACGCCCTTGCGCGACAAGGAGCGGATCGCCCGTCTCTTTGCCGAGCGGCTGCAGGCGGTGCATGACGATCTGGATGCCGGCTTTGGTTTCGAGATCCTGCGCCTCAACGTGTTGCGGCATGAGCCTTTCGATGCCCGGCAAGGTGACTTCGAAGACAATGATCGCCGACAGCAGTCATTGGCGGAGTTCGTTGATCAGGTCTCCGCCCGGCTGGGCGCTGATTGTCTGCAAACCTATCAACTGCGCGAAAGCCATATCCCGGAGCGAGCGGTCGTTCCGGTTGCGGCGATCGAGCATCTGATGGTCAGGAAGCCGATGCAGGAGGCCGCGCCCCTTCATCGCACGGTCGAGCGGCCTTTGCGCCTCTTCACCCATCCCGAGCCGTTGGAAGCCTATGCGGCGGAAGTGCCGGATGGCCCCCCTGTCCGTTTTCGCTGGCGCCGCCTCAATCATAAAGTCAGCCGCGCCGAGGGGCCGGAGCGTATTGCGACCGAATGGTGGCTGGATGCGGTCGAGGATGAGGAGGGCAAACCGAAAAAGGTGGATCGAACCCGCGACTACTTTCGGCTGGAGTGTGAGACCGGCGAACGTTTCTGGGTCTATCGCGAGGGCCTTTATGACCAGACGCCCAATCCGCGCTGGTACATGCACGGTATTTTCGCATGAAGCCGGAAGACCCACCCTTTTGCGAGATCGGCGCGCGAACCAATTTCTCCTTTCTGGAGGGTGCTTCCCATCCAGAGGAAATGGTTGAGGAAGCGTCGAAGCTTGGCCTTCACGGTCTTGGCATTGCCGACCGCAACACTGTTGCAGGCGTGGTGCGGGCGCATGCAAAATTGCGCGACATGAAGGCAAAGACGAACCTTAGGGTACAACCGGGTGCGCGGCTCGTCTTTGCCGATGACACGCCGGATATGCTGGCCTTTCCTATCGACAGGCAGGGCTGGGGGCATCTCTGCCGGTTGTTGAGTCAGGGCAATCTGCGCACTGAAAAGGGCAATTGCCTTCTCTATCGCGACGATCTCCTGGAATGGGGAGATCAGATGATGCTGGCCCTGCTGCCGGGCCGCAACCTTCTGGCAAATGGGCAGGCGCGTGAGAGCTTTCCGGATCTTCTGTCGCGTCTGAAGTCTCGCTTCGGTGCTCGGTTCTATCTGGGGCTTGCCCCGGAATATGACGGGCGCGATGCCTTTGCCTTTGCAAGCTTTGCCCAATGGGCCCAGGCGACCAGCATTCCTTTGATTGCCACCAATCAACCACTTTATCATGATCGCAAGCGGCGACCGCTCGCCGATGTGGTCACCGCCATTCGCGAGCATGTCACCGCGCAGGAGGCCGGCTTTCGCTTTGCCGCCAATGGCGAGCGTTATCTGAAAACCTCTGAAAAGCTGGAGCCCGTATTTCGCCAATATCCGCAAGCGATCTCCAATAGCCTGCGTTTTTTCTCGCAGTTGAAGTTCTCGCTGGACGAGTTGGAGCACAATTATCCGGAAGAGAAACACAAGGGAGAAACGCCCTCAGATACTCTGGAGCGCCTGACCTATGAGGGAGCGCTGAAACGATTTGGCGGTAAAATCTCAGAAGACGTCGAGCGTCAGATCCGCGAGGAGCTGCAGCTGATCCGGGACAAGCAATATGCTCCCTATTTTCTGACTGTTCACAGGATCATGGAGTTTGCGCGTTCGCAAAACATCCTCTGCCAGGGACGAGGCTCAGCCGCCAATTCCACCGTCTGCTATTGTCTTGGTATCACTGATGTCAATCCGGCCAAACATAAGCTTCTCTTCGCCCGCTTTCTGTCTTCTGAGCGGGATGAGCCGCCGGATATCGATGTCGATTTCGAACATGCGCGCCGCGAGGAGGTCATCCAGTTCATCTACAGCACCTATGGCAAGGAGCATGCGGGTCTGGCGGCAGCCGTCACCAGCTACCGCACCCGTTCTTCCGGCCGGGAGGTGGCAAAGGCCTTCGGTCTTTCGGAGGATGTGCAGTCGGCTCTCTCAAGTACCGTTTGGGGCTGGTCCACGGAGGGGATCTCCGACCGCGATGCCCGGAACGCCGGCCTCGACATGCGCGATCCGACTACTCGGCAGGTGCTTGGTTATGCGCGCGAATTGATGAACTTCCCGCGCCATCTCACCCAGCATGTCGGAGGCTTCGTGATGACGCGTGACAGGCTGGACGAGGTTGTGCCGATCATGCCGACCGCCATGCCCGGGCGCTACATGATCGAGTGGAACAAGGATGATCTCGATACACTCAACCTTTTGAAGGTCGATGTTCTGGCGCTTGGCATGCTGACCTGCCTTGCGAAGGCCTTCAGGCTTCTGGACGATCATTACGGGCTGCAAAAGGATCTGGCCGGGATTATCGGGGAACAGAGGTCTGATGTCTACGACATGATCTGCCGTGCCGATACGATCGGTGTATTCCAGATCGAAAGCCGGGCACAGATGAGCATGCTGCCGCGCCTTCGCCCACGGGAATTCTATGATCTGGTCATTGAGGTCGCGATCGTTCGCCCCGGCCCCATCCAGGGCAATATGGTGCATCCTTACCTCAAGCGCCGCGAGGAGAAGCGGCTCTATGGCAAGGAGGTCACCTATCCCAAGCATGAGCTGAAGGATGTGCTGGAGCGGACGCTGGGTGTGCCTCTGTTCCAGGAACAGGCCATGCAGATTGCAATCGTGGCGGCGAAGTTTTCTCCCAGCGAAGCGGACAAGCTGCGCCGGGCCATGGCAACCTTCAAACGTACGGGGAAGGTGCATACGTTCCGCGACAGGATGGTCGGGAACATGGTCGAACGCGGTTACGAAAGGGAGTTTGCCGAGCGCTGTTTCAGCCAGATCGAAGGCTTTGGCGAATACGGCTTTCCGGAAAGCCATGCCGCTTCATTCGCTTTGCTGGTTTATGTCTCCTGCTGGTTCAAGGCGCTCTACCCCGATGTGTTTCTGGCGGCCATCCTGAATTCCCAGCCCATGGGTTTCTATGCGCCCGCCCAATTGGTGCGGGATGCGCGCGAGCATGGGATCGAGGTGCTGCCGGTCGATGTCAATTTTTCCGATTGGGATGCCGTGTTGGAGAAGGGCAATGGGTTTGATGGCCGTTCGATGGCGCCGCAGCACCGGAGCATGTCCAAAGTCATTCAGGCGCAGAAATCGGTACGGCTTGGTTTCCGGCTGGTCAAAGGGCTTGCTGAAGCGGAGATCCGGCAGAAGCTGGTGGCGGCGCGGGGTAAGGGGTATCGCTCGATCCGGGATCTGTGGCTGCGTTCTGGCCTCAACCGCGCGACGATCGAGAAGCTGGCGGATGCGGATGCCTTTCGTTCCATGGGGCTCGACCGGCGCCAGGCGTTGTGGGCGGTGAAGGCTTTGGATGCCAAAAGTGCTAGCGAAAGCCTGCCGCTCTTCGAGCGCACCGGTCACGAAGACCTGCAGGACGAACCGGCAATGGATCTGCCGGAGATGCCGCCTGGCGAACAGGTGATCGAGGATTATCGCAGCCTCACTCTGTCGCTGAAGGCGCATCCCGTCTCTTTCCTGCGGGCGGAGCTGCAGGGGCGGGCGATGGTGACGACGGCTGCCTTGAGGACGGCCGAGAAAAACCGTCGGGTGGAAGTGGCAGGCCTTGTGCTAATCCGCCAGCGGCCCGGCACCGCCAAGGTGATCTTCATGACACTGGAGGATGAGACGGGTGTTGCGAATGTTATCGTGCGTCCGAAGATCTTTGCGAATTATCGTGCCGTGGTGATGGCAGCACGGTTGGTGCGTATCCGCGGGCTGTTGCAGCGGGAAAGCGACGTGATCCACGTCATCGCCGACCATATCGAGGATTTGACTCCCATGCTGGGGCTTCTGCAGGCGGAGAAACGCCGTTTTGGTGTCTGCGAGCGCGCCGATGAGGTGCTGCGAGCCACGCTGGATCATCGCGAGCAATTGGTGCGCAGGAAGGCAGCGGCAGAAAGATCAGCACCTGCGCCTTCGCCTGGTCTGTTCGATGACAATGCCCGGGTTCTGCCGAGAGGGCGCAATTTTCATTGAAAAGGCGGCGCTTCTTTCTCAGGCATTGAACATGAATTTTGAAGAAGAGACGTCACGTCCTTTTGAGCGCGCCAAGCGGCTTCTAAGCTGCCCTGATAGCAGGCAGACGATCATTTTTCTTGACATTGCGCATCCTCTTTATAAAAACAGGATATCGAATGTCATGTTTGATGGCTTATGGACGATGCTTGTCTGCAGTTGCAATTACATCACCGATCGGGAAATCAAGGATGTGATCAACAGTCTCCTTGATGAGGACTGTTGGCAGCTGATCGTTCCCGCCAAAGTTTATCATGCCATGCAGAAGCGCGGACGTTGCTGCGGATGTTTCCCCAATGTGGTCGATATCATCATCCGCACAACCGAAGAATATCATGCAGCGCGTCACTCGACCGAAGCCGAGATTGTCGATTACATGTCCCGCTTGAAGAAGTTCCATGAAGACAACAGGAGAGCGGACATTGAAAGGCGACAAAAGAGTCATCGAGCGGCTTAACGAGGCACTATTCCTCGAGCTGGGCGCGGTTAACCAATACTGGCTGCATTACCGGTTGCTCGAAGATTGGGGCTATACCAAGCTCGCCAAAAAGGAACGTGCGGAATCCATCGAGGAAATGCAGCACGCCGACAAGCTGGTGGCGCGGATTATCTTCCTCGAAGGTCACCCCAACCTCCAGACTCTCGCACCGCTGCGTATCGGCCAGAACATTCGTGAGGTTCTGGACGCTGACTTGGCCGGCGAGTACGATGCCCGCACATCCTACAAGGCGTCTCGCGACATCTGTCACGAAGCGGGCGATTACGTTTCCATGAAGCTTTTCGAGGAACTGCTGATCGATGAGGAAGGCCATATCGACTTCCTGGAGACGCAACTCGAGCTTCTGAACAAGCTGGGCGAGGAAAAGTACGGCCAGCTGAACGCCGATTCTGCCAACGAAGCGGAATAATTTCCGCGGCGGATCAAGCCGCCTGCATCCAGTGATACTAAAGGCAGGGCGCAATCTTTTCAGATTTGCGCCCTTTTATCTTGATCAGTCGACCGCCGCACCGATGCGCTTGGCCTGAGCAATGCGAAGACGGTCGATCTTGCGCAGATCCGATTCTTCCAGTTCCATCGCGGCATCGACCCATAGATCTACGACATCGATGAGTTCTTCATAGGCTAGCGGGTTGACCCGCCGGCGCACGTCACGCAGTGTCCGGTAGATGGAATGCTTGCGATTGTTTCGATTGATGTACTCCTTCGCGGCCTGTTGGCCGGTGCCGTCCTCGACCACCAGATCCACCAGACCCATCGCATGCAGTTCATCGGCCGAGTAGATGCGGCCGCTCATGATCATCTGGCTGGCACGAACCGGGTCCAGCCGGCGCGAGAGGAAGCTATAGGCACCCATGCCCGGAAAGAGATTGAAGAGAATTTCCGGCAGGCCGAACTTCGCAGATCGTTCGGCGATGATGATGTCGGAGGCCATGGCCGCTTCGAATCCGCCGCCCAGCGCATCGCCCTGGACGACAGAGATTAACACTATCGGCAGGTCGAAGCTCATATAGGACGAGTAGACGAGATCGACGCAGGCGCGCGCATACTGCCTCAAGCCTTCCCGGTCCCGGGCGCGAATATGTTTGGCGAAATAGCCGAGGTCGCCGCCAAGATTGAAGATGTTCGGCAATTTGGATCCGATCACAAGATATTGGACCGGACGTTCGGGTGCCGCACGGCTCATGAACAGCTTGAGCTGGTTCGACATGTCACGCAGATCGCTGAGCAGCGAAGGCGTGTAGCTTGGCGCTTCCGTGGGCTTCATGAAGTACCACAGGGCCTTCTGCGCCGGGTCCAGTCGAACATCCAGATCCCGATAGGTCTTGGTGGCAAAGCTGAGTTCTATCGGCAACGGCGATGCCAGAATGCGTCGCCCTGACATCGAGAGATCCTCGTCGGGACGATCGTCGCTCTGGGCGGAAACTTCAAAACCATGCCTGTCAATTGCGGCGTAGCTGCTTCGATCCTGGTCGGAAATGTCCATCATAGCGTCCGTCCCCGTGCTTAGAGCCGACACTGTATCAGACAAAAAGGCCCCGCGAAGGGGCCTTGTTAACCGATCCTTAAGTTTGCTTAACGCATATAGTTAATTTAGGAATTTCGATGTGGTTTACAACTTTTGATGCATTTTTGCAATCAAACAATGCCGCCGGAGCCACTTTTTACGGCCGGACGTTGTGCCGCGACATGGGCGCGATAGCCGCTGGCGCGATAGGTTGCGACGGGATCGATCGCGCCGCCAGCACGACGGCGGGCTTCCGCCAGAATGGCCTCCACATCGGTGCGATAGGCGCGCTTTAATGTCTCCGTCGCCATCAGCGCGTCATTGTCGTTCTGGAAGCCTTCCAGAGCCCCCCGATCCACCAGCAGTGCCTGCGCATATGCGCGGCGGATTTCGTTGGCGGATGAAATCAGGCTTTCGATCGGGTCCGTTACGTTATGGCTCTGGTCGATCATATGCACCGGGTGGAAGCCTTTCACGCCGCGGTGCTCGGCATCGACAAGTTCGTTGAACACAAGGAACAGGCGATAGGGCTCGACGGAACCGGCGTCCAGATCGTCATCGCCATACTTCGAGTCGTTGAAGTGGAAGCCGCCGAGCTTGCCGAACTGAATAAGGCGCGCAACGATCATCTCGATATTCGTGTTCGGCGCATGGTGTCCTAGGTCAACAAGGCAGAAGGCTTTTTCGCCGAGCGTCTGCGCGATCAGATAGTTCGTACCCCAGTCCTGCACGACCGTCGAATAGAAGGCTGGCTCATACATCTTGTGTTCGGAAAACAGCCGCCAATCATCCGGCAGCGCCTTGTAGATGGTGCGCATGGAGTCGAGATAGCGCTCGAACTGGCGAGTGAAGTTCGATTGGCCGGGGAAGTTGGAGCCATCGCCGATCCAGACTGTCAATGCCTTCGAGCCAATGGCCTTGCCGATCTCGATGCATTCCAGATTGTGCTCTACGGCCTGGGCGCGGGTCGCCGCATCCACATGGCTGAGCGAGCCAAACTTGTACGAATGCGCCTGATCGGCCGAATCGGAAAACGTGTTGGAGTTCATCGCGTCGAAGCCGAGGCCGAGCGCATCACCCTTGGCCTTCAGCTCTTTCGGGTCCGCCTTGTCCCAAGGAATATGCAGGGAAACGGTCGGGGTGGCCTGCGTCAGTTGATGGATGACGCTGCAATCTTCCAGTTTGTCGAAGATATGGCGCGGTTCGCCGAGCCCTGGAAAACGGGCAAAGCGCGTGCCGCCGGTGCCGACGCCCCAGGAGGGGACGGCCACGAAGAAGTCCGCGACCTTCTGCGTGATGGCGTTGATGTCGATGTTGTTGCGGGCCAGCTTTTCGCCCAGCGCGGCATAATCCGAATGGTGAGCGGACGTGCGCTTCTCGTTTTCAGCGGCGATCACATCGCCTGCAATCTTCAGATCTGTCATTCATTCCTCCCAAATCGATCATTCGTTATCGGTGGGTGGGCTATTGCGGCCTGCGCAATTTACGACACCCCCCTCTGTCCTGCCGGACATCTCCCCCTCAAGGGGGGAGATCGACTCGTGGTTAACTCCCTTTCCTCCTCTGCCATGCCTCTGCTCGTCCTTGTGCTCGACAAGAGCGATGGAACGAGCGGAGGCCGCTCTGCTGATCTCCCCCGCTTTAAGGGGGAGATGCCTGGCAAGGCAGAGGGGGGTGAGCCTCAAGTCACCAAACAGCGACGTTACTTACCGCGTAAAGCTCTGGGCGTTACCGGCATCCACATTGATGATGTTGCCGGTCGACTTGGCTGAAAGATCGGATGCAAGGAAGTAGATGGCTTCCGCGATATCTTCCGGGAAGACGTTCAGCTTCAGCATGGAGCGCTTGCGGTAATGCTCTTCCAGATCGGTCACCTCGATCTTGGAAGACGCCGCACGTTGTTCGCGCCATTCGCCGTTCCAGATCTTTGAGCCGCGAAGCACCGCGTCCGGGTTGACGGTATTGACGCGGATGCCGGCCTCTGCGCCTTCCAGCGCAAGGCAACGGGCCAGATGGATTTCCGCAGCCTTGGCCGTGCAATAGGCGGATGCATTCGGAGAAGAAGCAAGGCCGTTCTTGGAGGCGACGAAGACCACATTGCCGCCGAGGTTCTGGCGACGGAACAGACGGAAGGCCTCGCGCGACACCAGAAAATAGCCAGTGGTGAGAATGCTGATGTTCTTGTCCCACATGGCAAGCGTGGTTTCTTCGACCGGAGCGGACGACGCAATACCGGCATTGGAAACCAGAATATCGACGCCGCCGAATTCCACGCAAGCCTCTGAGAAGGCGGCAGCCACCGCATCTTCCTTCGTCACATCCAGCTGCACGGAGCGGACCGCATCATGGCTGTAACGCTTGGCGAAATCGGCTTTTGCCGTTCCCAGCGCTTCCGCATCGATATCGGCCAGCACCACGCAGGCGCCTTCCGCCATCAGGCGTTCCGCCGTTGCGCGACCAATGCCGCCCGCGCCGCCGGTCACGAAGGCCACGCGGCCTGCCAGGCTCTTTGGCTTTGGCATGCGCTGCAGCTTTGCCTCTTCCAGCAGCCAGTATTCGATATCGAAAGCCTCCTGCTCGGGAAGGCCCTGATACTCGGACACGGTGGACGCGCCGCGCATGACGTTGATGGCGTTGACGTAGAATTCACCGGCAATGCGCGCCGTCGCCTTATCCTTGGCAAAGGAGAGCATGCCGACGCCCGGAACCAGGAAGATGACCGGATTGGGATCGCGGATCCTGGGCGAATTATCGTGCTTGCAGGCTTCATAATAACGCGTGTAATCGGCGCGATAATCTTCCAGCGCCTTGTCCAGACCGGCGATCACGGTATCGACATCCGGCTTGGCCGGATCGAAATTGAGGATCAGCGGGCGGATTTTTGTGCGCAGGAAGTGGTCGGGGCAGGAGGTGCCAAGCGCGCCCAGCGGCTTCAGGTTATTGGAATTGACGAATTCCAGCACGGCATCCTGATCGTCGAAGTCACCCAGCTTGCGCTCGGCCTTGCCGATGCGGCCGCGAATTTCCGGCATCAGTTTCGCAGCAATCGCGCGGCGCTGATTGGCAGGCAGGCTTGTCGTCACGGCACCGCCGAAGATGACCTTGCCTTCCGTCTGCGCCGCGAACCACTCGATGGCCTTGTTAATGATTTCCAGCGTCAGCTCATAGCATTCCTTGGCGTCATTGGCCCAGGTAAACAGGCCGTGGCTTTCCAGCACCACGCCCTTGGCATTCGGGTTGGTCTTCACGAAGGCTTCGAGATCGAGACCCAGCTGGAAGCCGGGGCGGCGCCAGGGCAGCCAGCCGATGTCGGCGCCAAAAATCTTCTGCGTCAACTCTTTCGAATTCTTCGAGGCGGCGATGGCAATGATGGCGTCCGGATGCATATGGTCGACATGTGTGAACGGCACGAAACCATGGAGCGGCGTATCGATGGAAGCAGCACGCGGGTTCAGGTTGAACGTGCAATGCGGCAGGAAGCCCACCATGCGGTCTTCGTCGTGAACGCCCTGATAGATGCCCTTCAGGGCCTCCAGCTTTTCCTGATAGAGGGTCGCGAAGCCATCTAGCTTGATGGTGCCGACATCACCGCCAGAGCCCTTGACCCAGAGGACCTGCACCTTCTGGCCGGTCAGCGGATCGGTTTCCATGACCTTGGCGGATGTATTGCCGCCACCGTAATTGGTGATGCGCTTATCCGCGCCCAACAGGTTGGAGCGATAAAGCAGCTTGCCGGGCTCATCGAGCTTGGCGGCGTAAGCATCGTCCCAACGATTTTCGAGAAGGCGGGTTTTGCCCGACATGGAACAGTCCTCCCAAGTGTTCGTGCGCTGCGCGGTTTGCCGCGAAGCATCTCCTTGGGTTGAGGATATCGCGCATGGTTGCGCCCTTTGTCAATCATAAACGATCATGACCACGCATTGTGCGCTGCAATATAATCTTTTTTGATCGTTTATGATTGACATGATCAAGTTGTTAAGAATAAATCGAAGCAGGAGGACCCTATGCACGAACGCGAACGCCATCGCATTATCTTGAGCGCCATTCAGGAAAAGCCTGTGGTGACCGTGCAGGATATTGCCGAGCTGACCGAGGCTTCCGAGGCGACGATCCGGCGCGATATTGCGGCTTTGCATGTGCAGGGAAAGCTTCGGCGTGTGCGGGGCGGGGCAGAGGCCGTGCATCCACCGCAACAGGGCAATCTGGCAGCGCGTCCGTTCCGAGTATCCGAATCGGTCAATATCGACAAGAAACGCGCAATTGCGCGCGCCGCCGTGGAGCTTTGCGAGGAAGGCGATTCGATCATCATCAACGGCGGCACGACCACTTTCCAGATGGTGCATTTCATGTCGGCGCGCCGCCTGCAGGTGATGACGAATTCCTTCGCTATTGCCGAACATCTGGTCAAGCATTCGAAGTGCACGGTTTCCGTGCCAGGTGGCGCGATCTATCGCGACCAGAGCCTGATCCTGTCGCCGTTCGAAAATGATGCGATCCGAAATTTCTATGCACGGCGCATGTTCATCGGGGCTCAAGGGATTTCGGCGCATGGCGTCATGGAGCCAGATGCGCTGGTCATCCAGAGCGAGCAACGCCTGATGCGCCAGGCGGACGAGCTGATCGTGATGGTCGATTCGAGCAAGTTCAATCGCCGCTCCAGCATGATCCTGTGTCCGCTTGAGAATGTCTCGACCATCATCACCGATGATGGCGTCTCGGAAGAGGCTGTCGCCATGCTGGAAGGGGCGGGCGTGAAGGTTTTGACGGTGAAGCCGATGGCCTCACCCGTCAAGGAGGATGCTTCCTCCGTCGCGTGAGAGGCGTGGCC
Source organism: Rhizobium oryzicola (assembly GCF_030504645.1). GTDB lineage: Bacteria > Pseudomonadota > Alphaproteobacteria > Rhizobiales > Rhizobiaceae > Neorhizobium > Neorhizobium oryzicola. Next base: position 142,593 of record NZ_JAUKWQ010000010.1, read on the forward strand.
GAGGAAGGGGAGAACGTTCATTTACTTTGGGAGGAGTGAAACATGAAACTGACAAGACGTCATTTCGGTGCAGCAGCCATGGCGCTGGCCGCATCGGTTTCCATGGCCAGCATGGCATCTGCAGCGGATGTCAAAATCGCGCTGGTCGTCAAGTCGCTCGGCAACGGCTTCTTTGAAGCCGCCAACAAGGGCGCGGAAGAAGCTGCCAAGGAACTTGGCGGCGTGAAAATCATCTATACCGGCCCGACCACCACGACGGCGGAAGGCCAGATCGAAGTCATCAACTCGCTGATCGCGCAAGGCGTCGATGCCATCGCCATCTCCGCCAACGATCCGGATGCTGTCGTTCCGGCGCTTAAGAAGGCTGCCCAGCGCGGCATCAAGGTCATCTCCTGGGATTCGGGCGTGGCACCTGCTGGCCGCATCATGCACCTCAACCCGTCTTCCAACGAGCTAATCGGCAAGATGTGTCTGACGCTTGCGAAGAACCATCTGCCTGACGGTAAGGGCGATTTCGCGATCCTCTCGGCTACCACCACGTCCACGAACCAGAATACATGGATCGCGGAAATGAAGAAGCAGCTGAAGGATTTCCCGGGCCTCAACCTCGCCACGACGGTCTATGGTGACGACCTCGCCGACAAGAGCTACCGCGAAGCGCAGGGCCTCCTGAAGTCGCAGCCGAATGTGAAGGTTATCGTTGCGCCGACGACGGTTGGCGTTCTTGCTGCCTCGCAGGCCGTGAAGGATGCCGGCAAGATCGGTCAGGTCTATGTCACCGGTCTTGGTCTTCCGTCCGAAATGGCGGGCGCCATCAAGTCGGGTGCGACGAAGGAATTCGCCATCTGGAACCCGATCGATCTCGGCTATTCCGCAACGCAGATCGCCTATCACCTCGTCAAGGGTGATGCGACCGGCAAGCCGGGCAGCGAGATCAAGGCGGGCCGCATGGGCTCCATCAAGATCGGCGAGAATGGTGAAGCCGCAATGGCCGATCCATTCGTCTACAATGCGAAGAATATTGATCAGTTCTCGAAGATCTTCTGATCCTCACGTTGTGAAATTCCCTCTCTGGCCTGCCGGCCATCTCCCCCACAAGGGGGGAGAACACTCGCGGCATCATTCAGTGATATGCCGTGAGGGCGCGGCAGGTTAGCCCCTCCCCCTTGTGGGGAGGGGTTGGGGAGGGGCTTTGGATATAATCAACAATGAATGCTGTCGCACCCATGATTATGACCACGCCGCTGGCTGCTGAGACGCCCATTCTGGAAATGCGCGGCATCAGCCAGATTTTTCCGGGCGTGAAGGCGCTGGATCAAGTCTCCATCAGCCTCTATCCAGGTGAGGTGACGGCGCTGATCGGTGAAAACGGCGCGGGCAAATCCACGCTCGTCAAAATTTTGACCGGCATCTACCGGCCGACCGAAGGCGAGATCCTGTTGGATGGCCAGCCGGTACAGTTCCCCAGCGCTCAAGCTGCCATCGATGCGGGCGTTACAGCAATCCATCAGGAAACCGTGCTGTTCGATGAGCTGACGGTGGGGGAAAACATCTTCCTCGGTCACGCGCCGCGCACTCGCTTCCGCACGATCGACTGGCGCACCATCAACGCCCGTTCGCGGGAACTGTTGCAGCAGCTGGAAAGCGATATCGACCCGACCATCCGGCTCAAAGACCTGTCGATTGCCCAGCGGCATCTGGTGGCGATTGCCCGGGCCCTGTCGGTCGAAGCGCGCATCGTCATCATGGATGAGCCGACGGCAGCCTTGTCCCGCAAGGAAATCGATGACCTCTTCCGCATCGTGCAAGGCTTGAAGCGGCAGGGCAAGGCAATCCTCTTCATCAGCCACAAATTCGATGAACTCTATGAAATTGCAGAGAACTTTGCCGTCTTCCGCGATGGCAAGGCGGTGGGCCATGGCCGCTTGAAGGAAACGCCGCAAGGCGAAATCGTGCGCCTGATGGTGGGCCGCGATGTGCATGACGTTTTCCCAAAGGTGGAAGCGCAGATTGGACCGGCGGTTCTCTCCGTTCAAGGCTACAGCCACCCGACGGAGTTTCGCGATATCTCGTTTGAGCTGAAGCGCGGCGAAATCCTTGGTGTTTACGGGCTCATCGGTGCCGGTCGTTCGGAGCTTTGCCAATCGCTGTTTGGCATTACGCGCCCCTCGGCGGGTCGCCTGACCCTCGAAGGTCAGTCAGTCGAGATTCGTACCGCGCAGGATGCGATTGCGGCGGGCATTGTCTATGTGCCGGAAGAGCGCGGCCGCCACGGCCTGGCGCTGCCCATGCCGATCTACCAGAACATGACGCTGCCATCGCTGGCAAAAACCTCTCGGTCCGGTTTCCTGAAGGCGGCGAACGAGTTGAAGCTGGCGCGGCAATATGCGGAGCGGCTGGATCTGCGCGCCGCCGCTTTGTCGGTGCCGGTCGGCACGCTCTCCGGCGGTAACCAGCAGAAGGTTGTCATCGGCAAGTGGCTGGCAACGCAGCCGAAGGTCATCATTCTCGATGAACCGACAAAGGGCATCGATATCGGCTCCAAGGCCGCGGTGCACGGCTTCATTTCCGAACTTGCCTCCCAAGGCCTGTCGATCATCATGGTCTCGTCCGAACTGCCGGAAGTGCTCGGCATGTCGGATCGGATCATGGTGATGCGCGAGGGGCTGATGGCGGGGCTTTACGACCGGTCGGAGGCGACGGCGGAGACGCTGGTGCGCGCCGCGACCGGCAATGCGTGAGTGCGCTTCATGACGAAACTTCTCAAAAGCCGCGAACTGCTTCTGTCCGGCATCATTGTGTTGATGATCGCGGGCTTTGCCACGCGAGCGCAGGGCTTTGCCGAACCCGGCAATCTCGTGAATATCTTCAACGATACGTCGATCCTGATCATTCTGGCGCTCGCGCAGATGACGGTGATCCTGACGAAATCCATCGATCTGTCGGTGGCCGCCAATCTCGCCTTCACCGGCATGGCGGTTGCCATGACGAACGCAGCCTTTCCCGATCTGCCCCTGGTGCTGCTCATCGTGATGGCGCTTGGCATTGGAGCCTTTCTGGGATCGATCAACGGGTTCCTTGTCTGGATTTTGCAGATACCGCCGATTGTCGTGACGCTCGGCACGCTGACCATCTATCGCGGCATGGCCTTTGTCTTGTCCGGCGGCGCCTGGGTGAACGCGCATCAGATGACCCCGACCTTCCTCAATGTGCCGCGCACGCCCTTTCTCGGACTTCCCATTCTGTCGTGGGTCGCCATTGCGGTGGTGCTTGGCATGGGCTTTCTGTTGACGCGTACGCCCTTCGGCCGCTCAGCCTATGCTTCCGGCGGCAATCCGGTCGCGGCCGTCTATGCGGGCATCGATATCGGCCGCACGCGCTTCTTTGCCTTCGTGCTGTCGGGGGCGATGGCGGGCCTTTGCAGTTATCTCTGGGTCTCTCGCTATGCGGTGGCCTATGTCGACATCGCCAATGGCTTTGAGCTGGATAGTGTCGCGGCCTGCGTGATTGGCGGCATTTCCATTGCGGGCGGCATCGGTTCCGTGGCCGGTGCTGTGCTGGGGTCGCTCTTCCTCGGCGTCATCAAGAATGCATTGCCGGTGATTGGGATTTCACCTTTCGCCCAGATGGCGATCTCGGGCGTGGTCATCATTCTCGCCGTTGTCTTCAATGCCCGCGCGGAAGCCAAGAAGGGCCGTATCATCCTGCGCAACCGTGCTACCCACGAGGCGACCGCATGAGCGACGTCAACGCAAACGCTACCCGCCGCGTCATTCCAGATCGTCTCGGAACGCCCGTCACCCGCATTCTCGCCAGCTGGGAAGTGCTGCTGTTCGGCGTGGCGGTACTGATCTTCATCGCCAATTCGCTGGCCTCACCCTACTTTCTCGATGCGTATAATCTGTCGGACGCGACCTTCAACTTCACCGAAAAGGCGATGATCGCCTTTGCCATGGCGCTTCTGATCATCGCCGGCGAAATCGATCTGTCGGTCGCTGCCATCATCGCGCTGGCCTCGACGGCCATGGGCGCGGCGGCGCAGGCTGGCGTCGGCACAGCGGGGTTGGTTGCCATCGGGATCGGCGTCGGTGTTCTCTGTGGCGCGTTCAACGGCACGCTGGTCTCCGTGCTGAAACTGCCGTCCATTGTGGTTACCATCGGCACGATGAGCCTGTTTCGCGGCATTTCCTACATCGTGCTGGGCGATAAGGCCTATGGCGGCTATCCGGAAAGTTTTGCCTATTTCGGCCAGGGCTATTTGTTCTGGGTGTTTTCGTTCGAGTTCGGCCTTTTCCTGCTCTGTGCCGCCGTGTTTGCGGTGCTGCTACATGCCACGAATTTCGGCCGTCAGGTCTATGTGATCGGCAATAACGATTTTGCGGCACGCTTTTCCGGCGTGCCGGTAGAGCGGGTAAAATTCATCCTCTTCCTGCTGACGGGTCTGATGAGCGGTATCGCGAGCGTCTGCCTCACCTCACGACTTGGCTCGACGCGGCCTTCCATCGCGCAAGGCTGGGAGCTGGAAGTGGTGACCATGGTCGTGCTCGGCGGCGTCTCCATTCTGGGTGGCGCAGGTACGATTGCGGGTGTCGTCATCGCCGCCTTCGTCATGGGTCTCGTCACCTTCGGTCTGGGGCTGCTTAACGTGCCAGGCATTGTGATGTCGATCTTCGTTGGCCTTCTTCTTATCATCACCATTGCGCTCCCCATTCTGGCGCGTCGCATCAAACAGGCATCCAGGTCATGACGCTCGAAAAACACGCTTTCAAGATGAAGCTGAACCCCGGCATGCAGGCTGAATACAAAAAACGGCATGACGAGATCTGGCCGGAACTGGTGGAGCTACTGCATCAGGCGGGGGTCCGCGATTATTCCATACATCTCGATCCGGAAACGAACGTCCTGTTTGGCGTGCTGACGCGTCCTACGGATCACGGCATGGCCAGCCTGCCGGAACATCCGGTCATGAAACGCTGGTGGGCGCATATGGCTGATATCATGGAGTCGAACCCGGATAATTCGCCTGTCGCCATCGACCTCGTGCCCGTCTTCTACATGCCATGACTGAAACCCGCCGCATTGCTGTTCTGGATATCGGCAAGACTAATGCCAAGGTGCTGGTGCTCGATTGCGCGACCGGCGAAGAGTTGGATGTGCGACGCAGGTCGAACAAGGTTGTTCCGGGCGAACCCTATCCCCATTACGATATCGACGCGCTGTGGCACTTTTTTTGCGAAACCCTGGCGCAATTCAGCGCTGCTCCCGGCTTCGACGCGATATCCATCACCACGCATGGCGCTTCGGGCGTATTGCTTGACGAAGCTGGCGGACTGGCCATGCCGGTGCTGGATTATGAATACGAATACTCTGAGGAAATCCGGGCTGCATACGCGACGCTTCGTCCGTCCTTTTCAGAAACGTTTTCGCCCGCTCTGTCCGGCGGCCTGAACCTCGGGGCGCAGATCCATTTTCAGAAGACAGCCTTTCCGGCCGAGTTTGCGAAGGTCCGAACGATCCTGACCTATCCGCAATACTGGGCCTATCGGCTGACGGGTGTTGCGGCAAACGAAGCGACGTCGCTCGGTTGCCATACGGATCTTTGGCAGCCGGGGCAGGGGGCATTTTCCTCGCTGGTAGATCGTCTCGGCATTCGCGATAAGATGGCACCGGTGCGTTCCGCCTTCGATGCGCTGGGGCCGGTGCGACCGACACTGGCGGCGGAGCTTGGGCTTCAAAAGCCGGTGCCAGTCTATTGCGGCATTCATGATTCCAATGCCTCTCTGTTGCCGCATCTGGTGGGGCGTGAAGCACCCTTCGCCGTTGTCTCCACGGGCACATGGGTCATCAACTTCGCCGTGGGCGGCGATCTCCAGCATCTGGATCCGGCGCGCGATGCGCTAGCCAATGTCGATGCCTATGGCCGTGCGGTGCCCTCCTCCCGCTTCATGGGCGGCCGTGAATTCGAACTGCTGACCGCGGAGCTTGGACCCTATCCCGCAGACGCCGTTCGGGAAGCTCTGCCTGACGTCATTCAATCGCGCCTGATGTTGCTGCCCAATGTGGCGGAAGGGTCAGGGCCGTTTCCCGGCCGCAAGCGGCGCTGGGTGAACGCGGACGGGCAAGGGGAAATTAAGCGCTGGGCCGCTGCCATCCTGTATCTGGCTCTGATGACCGAGGCTTGCCTGGATCTGATCGGTGCAGACGGTCCCGTCCTGGTGGAAGGACCCTTCGCCGCCAATGCCGCCTATCTGGCGGTGTTGCAGGCCGTGCTTGGGCGGTCCGTCATTGGTCTCTCCGGTTCCACCGGTACAAGCCAAGGGGCAGCATTGCTGGCTGGCATCCGGCTTCTACCCGCCACTTCCAAGCCCGCAGAGGTTTGGGCTCTGGAGGGGCTCGCCGCCTATCGCACGGCCTGGAAAACCGCCGTTCAGGAGAGCTGAGGAACTCTGCTGGCTTCCGCCGGTTAGTGCCATGACAACCCCAATGGAACGAACCCAAGAGGATTGACATGGCAGAAGCCAATGAAACCCGCGATATCTTCGTGACGGGCCTGAAAAATGCCCATGCCATGGAGAACCAGGCGCTTTCCATCATGAAACCGCAGGTCTCCCGCATCGAGAACTACCCGGAAGTGGCCCAGAAGCTGGAGCAGCATATCCGCGAAACCGAAGGCCAGATCGCGCGTCTCGATGAGATCCTGGGCAGCCTGTCCGAAAGCCATTCCTCGCTGAAGGACATGGCACTATCGATGACCGGCGCCATGGCGGCACTTGGCCATACGGTTGCCGGTGACGAGATCATCAAGAATTCGTTTGCCAACTTCGCTTTCGAGAATTTCGAGATCGCGGCCTACAAGTCCCTGCTGACGGTCGCGGAACTTGGCGGCTTCCCGGCGGCCATGAGTGGTCTGAAGGCCAATCTGGATGAAGAGGTGAACATGGCCCAGTGGATCGACCATAACCTCCGCAGCCTGACCATCAAGTTTGCTTCGCTCAAGGAAGCCGGCCAGACCGCCAAGGTCTGATACTCTTTCCGACAGCCTGCATTTCGATTGCTGTATGTTCGGGAGAAGATGCCCCGTCGTGCTCTTGCGCATTACGGGGCATTATTGTATCTGTTATTTCAATTTTCATAGGAATGTTGAATTATGGATGAGAGGCAGGCTGTCGGGCTCTTCAGTGCCCTATCGCAGGAGACGCGTCTTGCGATCATCCGTATGCTGGTTGTGGCTGGCCCGCAGGGCATGGCCGCTGGTGCCGTCGCGGAAGCGGCAGGTGTGTCGCCGTCGAACGTGTCCTTTCACCTCAAGGAGTTGGAGCGAGCGGGGCTGGTCTCCGCCCAGAGGGAATCGCGCTCGATCATCTACTGCGCAGCCTATGAGCAACTGTCCGCCCTCATCCGCTTCCTGATGGAAGACTGCTGCCAAGGCCGTCCGGAGATCTGCGCGCAGGGGAAGATTTTTGCCAGGGAGTGCTGCGCGGCCACGCCCGCGGAGAGCGTGTGAGATGGCGGTCGATCTGCAGCGCCGCCTGGCCGCCGAGGCTCTGGGAACAGCACTGCTGGTCGCGGCAGTGGTCGGTTCAGGCATTATGGCGGACCGATTGACCGGGGATTCTGCTCTGGCCCTCCTGTGCAATGCGATTGCGACCGGGGCGGTCTTGTTCGTTCTGATATCGATCCTTGGTCCGATCTCGGGTGCGCATCTCAACCCGGCAGTGACGATGACCTTTGCGCTTCGCAAGGACATCAGCATTTCAACGTCGTTGGCATATGTCGCGGCGCAGATCGTCGGCGGTGTTGCCGGAACGATGTTGGCCCACGCCATGTTCGATTTGTCGCTTCTGCAGATGTCGCAGACGGTGCGCACCGGGCCAGCCCAGTGGCTGGCGGAAGCAGTCGCGACATTCGGACTGCTCCTGACAATTTTCGGCGGATTGCGTTTGAGGGCAGATGCCGTGCCTTCACTGGTGGCACTTTACATCACATCTGCCTATTGGTTTACCGCATCAACCTCCTTTGCCAATCCTGCCGTGACCATCGCGCGCAGCTTCACCAACACGTTTTCGGGCATTCGCCTTGCTGATGTGCCGGGCTTCATCATGGTGCAGTTGATCAGCGCCGTGATCGCCGGATGGTTTGCAGCCTGGTTGTTTGCCGAACAGCATGACCACTCTTCATTGATCACAGCCGAAGGAGCTGACTGACCATGGATGTTACGATTTACCACAATCCGGCCTGCGGCACCTCGCGCAATACGCTTGCTCTCATTCGTCATGCCGGCATCGAGCCCACGGTCATCGAATATTTGAAGACGCCGCCGGCGCGTGACGTGTTGCAGAAGATGATTTCCGATGCAGGCCTCACTGTTCGACAAGCCATTCGCGAGAAGGGCACGCCCTATGCGGAACTCGGTCTTGACGATCCTGACCTCACCGACGAGCAGCTGCTGGATGCCATGCTGGCGCATCCGATCCTGATCAACCGTCCTTTCGTTGTGACGCCTCTGGGCACGCGTCTGTCGCGACCGTCGGAAGTGGCGCTCGACATCCTTCCGGATAGCTTCAAGGGACCGTTCCTCAAGGAGGACGGCGAACCCATATTGGATGCAGAGGGAAAGCGCATTGTCTGACCGTCTTTTTGACCTGCCTGCCGTTGATGTTCGCCACCTGAAACCATTTGAGCCCGAGGCTTTGCGGGCACCCTTTTCCACCCATAAGCCTCGTATTCTGGTGCTGTATGGTTCTCTCCGGGCAATTTCCTATAGCCGGCTACTGGCTGAGGAGGCCGGGCGTCTGCTGACGCATTTCGGCTGCGAGGTTCGCTTCTTCGATCCGCGAGGTCTCCCGTTTCCAGATGCCGAGCCCGTTAGTCATCCCAAGGTTCAGGAATTGCGGGACCTGTCGCAATGGTCGGAAGGCCAAGTCTGGGTCAGCCCGGAGCGGCACGGCGCGATAACGGGTATCATGAAGGCGCAGATCGACTGGATTCCGTTGTCCATTGGCGCCATCCGTCCGACGCAGGGCAAGACGCTTGCCCTCTTCCAGGTGTCCGGAGGATCGCAATCCTTCAATGCTGTCAACCAGATGCGCATTCTCGGTCGCTGGATGCGAATGATCACCATTCCCAATCAGTCGTCGGTCGCCAAGGCCTACCAGGAGTTTGATGAACACGGCCGGATGAAGCCATCGAGTTATTATGACCGGGTCGTGGATGTCTGCGAGGAACTGGTGAAGTTCACCTATCTCACACGCGATGTGTCTGGCTATTTGACCGATCGCTATAGCGAGCGGAAAGAGGATGCGGACAAACTCGAACAGCGTGCGAAGCCCACATCGATATGAATGAACGTCCGCCACTTGCAGCCATTGCCGCACTCGGGATCACGCAGATCATCGGCTATGGCACGCTCTACTACAGCTTCAGCATTCTGGCGCCCGACATGGCGCGTGATTTCGGCTGGTCCGTGGATTGGGTTTTCGGCTTCCTCTCGGCCGCCCTTTTCATGTCCGGGCTGACGGCGCCCTATGCCGGCCGGCTGATGGATCGCTTCGGCACGGGCCGCGTGATGGCCCTAGGGTCCGTTGCGGCATCTCTGTCACTCATGCTCTGCGCGCTTGCGCCCAACAGGGTGATCTTCCTTCTGGGCATTCTGCTGACGGAGCTTTCCGCCAATCTCGTGCAATATGGCGCGGCCTTTGCCATGCTGGTTGAGATCGGACCTCGTCAGGGTGCGCGCAGCATCACCTATCTCACGCTGATTGCCGGCTTTGCCTCGACCATCTTCTGGCCTTTTACGACGTTTCTGCATGAGCATCTCGCCTGGCATCAGGTCTACTGGCTGTTTGCCGCGTTCAATCTGCTGATCTGCCTGCCCTTGCATGTCTGGCTCAGTCTTTACAGGCGGGGTGGAGGACGCGTTCTGAGTGCTTCCGATGCCACGGCTCGGTCCGTGGCAGGCCTGTTACCCCTCAATGCGCAAAAGCACAGTTTCCGGCTCATGCTGGCGGGAATGGGCCTCATTGCCTTCGTCAACACAGCGCTGCTTTTTCACCTTGTGCCCGTGCTGCGGGGGCTCGGTCTCGGAGAGGCGGCCGTTCTGGTTGCGACGCTGTTCGGCCCGGCCCAGGTGCTGAGCCGGTTTACCAACATGATCTTCGGCAAAAACCTGAGCGTCCTGCATCTTGCCGTGCTGACAGCGGTTCTGCCGCCCCTCGCCATTTTGGTTCTGGTCCTGAGCTATCCCTGGACCTTCGGCAGCATCCTGTTCGCGATAGTGTTTGGCTTCGGGTCCGGCCTGTCCAGCATCGTGGCTGGCACCTTGCCCCTGTCTCTTTTTGGCAGCGAGGGCTATGGCGCCCGCCAGGGGCAGTTGACGCTGGTTCGCCTCGGCGCCTCCGCGCTTTCACCCTTCGGGCTCGCCTTCTTGCTGGAGCGGGCCGGTCCGGATCTAGTGCTCTGGTCGCTCATCCTGCTTGGACTGCTCAGCCTCGGTTTCTTTATTGCGCTGGCGCGGTCCGGAAACCGCGCCATGCAAGCGGCTCAACCTGCCGATAGGGGCAGCTGATTATTCTGCGGCCTGCTCGGTTATGGACTGACCGGGCAGCTTGCCCATCAGCACCTCCTCCGCCGTTGCCCGGTGGTTCTTTACCGAGCTTGTCCACTGGCCCCAGACGGTCCGGTCAATGCGGTCGCTGTTGCGGCCCAGGTTCTGCATGCGCCGCTCGTCTTCCTCCGTCAGCACCTGTCTGGGAAGCGGGCCAAGGTTGCGGACGTCTTCTGCAGTCAGCCCAAGCTTTTCGCCGACGCGGCGACCGTAATCGTCATGGATCAGGAAGAAGTGCCAGACCATGCGCTTCTGGACGTCCCGCTCACATTGAGAGAGGAGATCGCCCATATTGAAGATCAGGTCATCGCGCTCCCAGTCCATCATGGTGCAGAAGCGGCCGCGCGCCTGCACATAATCATTGCGCCGCTCCAGCACGGCCCGCGTCAGACGACCGTGGATTTCCGGCGGATTATTGGGTTCCTCGCGCGGGCTTTCCTTGAGACCATCATGGATGGAGGGCTCGTAATTGACATGCGGGTTCTGACCGGGCGCAAGATCGCGCTGGAAACTCATTTGTCCGCCGGTGAGATTGGTCGATACTTTGGCATTCCTGGCCTGATTGACAGGCAGCTGCAAGTAGTTGGTACCGACACGATAGCGCTGAGTATCGGAGTAGGAGAAGGTCCGGCCCACCAGCATCTTGTCGTCGGAGAAATCCAGACCGTCCACCAGAACGCCCGTGCCCATGGCGATCTGCTCATTCTCGTTGAAGAAGTCTTCCACATTGCGGTTGAGCGTCATGGTGCCGATGTGGCGCAGCGGAAAATCGCTTTCCGGCCAGATCTTTGTGTCGTCCAGCGGGTCCCAGTCGAGTTCCGGGTGGTCGTGATCCTCCATGATCTGCACATACATATCCCATTGCGGGTACTCGCCGCGCTCGATGGCGGTGAACAGATCCTTGGAGGCGGAACCGAAATCCTGACCTTGCACCTTGGCAGCTTCCGCAGCCGTGAGGCTCGACAGACCGCAACGCGGGTGGAAGTGGTACTTCACCAGTACCGTCTCACCCCGGTCATTCACCATCTTGTAGGTGTTGACGCCAAAGCCTTCCATGTGACGGTAGCTTGCCGGAATGCCGCGCGGGGAAAACAGATGCGTCAGCATATGCATGCTTTCCGGCGTCTGGCTCATGAAATCGAAGATGCGGTTCGGCTCTTGCCGGAAGGTCACGGGGTCTGGCTTCAACGAGTGGATGACATCCGGAAACTTGATCGCATCCCGGATGAAGAAGACGGCGAGATTGTTGCCGACGAGATCCCAGTTGCCGTCTTCGGTATAGAATTTGACGGCAAAGCCACGCGGGTCGCGCGCGACTTCCGAGGAATCCCGCCCGCCGATGACGGTCGAGAAGCGAATGGCGAGCGGTGTCTTCTTGCCCGACTTCTGGAACAGCTTTGCGCGGGTATACTTCGATGCCGGTTCATCACCGATCTTGCCCGTTGCCTCGAACTCCCCATAGCAGACGAAACCGCGGGCATGCACCACGCGTTCGGGGATGCGCTCCCGGTCGAAGTGGGTGATCTTTTCCAGGAATTGGTAGTTCTCGAGCGTGGCGGGGCCGCGGGCGCCGACGGTGCGTGTCGATTGATTGTTGGCGATGGGGTGCCCCTGCCGATTGGTCAGGGTTCTGTCGTCCGTGCCGGGTCGCATGTTGCTGCCGTCATTCTTGTCCATATCCGTCCCTTTCCTGCTAAAGGCCAACGTCCTTCAACACAGGGTCACAGGCTGAAGAACGTCGGTGCCTAACCTGCAGACGGAGTGGATGTTCCGATAGGATGAAGCGGAGGCGTCAGAGGAAGCGGTCGCGCCAGGCTTTCTGTGCGCCTTCAACGGGAAGCGCGGTTGCCTCATAGATGCCGCGGGCTGTGGCACGCGCAAAGGTGAGCGTCGCCAGATGGCAGAGTTCCATGAAGTCGAGCGGTTCATCGAGCGCAAGGCTGCCGGTGGAGGCGGCGAAGATCGTATCACCATCGGCAGGCAGATGGGCCGGTAGGACGGCGCGGGCCAGACCGTCATGCGCCATGATGGAAAGACGGTGGGCCTGTGCCTTGGTGAGAATTGCATCGGTCACCACAAGACCGATGGTCGTGGCCTTCAGGTTCACGCCCTTCAATCGCATCGATAGATCGTCGGCTGTGAATTGGGCGGGTAGGCCCATGCCACCAAATTCAGTCCCGCCTTCGAAGGGAGCGGCCCAGAAATGGGGGCCGTCTCCGACAGTGGCGGAACCCAGCGCATTGACTGCGACGAGAGCGGCAATCTTGTGCCCTTTTGGCGTCACGGCGCTGGCAGAGCCCAAGCCGCCCTTGAAGGTGGCCGTGGTGGCACCGGTGCCGGCGCCGACCGTACCCAATGCAAAGGCGCCCTTGGCGGCAGCCTTGAAGGCTTCATAGCCCATGTCCCGATAGGGCGAATGCAGGCCCCAATCCTTGTTGCCGCCATTCAGCAGATCCATCAGGATCGCCTGCGGCACGATCGGCACGCGTGTCGTGCCCACCTGCAATCCTCGACCCTCTTCCCGAAGACCCGCCTGCACGCCCCCTGCAGCATCGAGGCCAAAGGCCGAGCCGCCAGAGAGAACCAGCGCATCTACCTTTTCGACTGTCATGGCGGGATCGAGAAGGGCGGTATCACGCCCGCCCGGTGCGCCCCCTAGCACGATGCCGGACGCAATGGCGGGTTCATCGAACACCACCACCGTCACACCTGAACCAAGCTGAAGATCGGTCGCGTGGCCAACGCTCACGCCCTCGATGTCGGTCAGGAGATTGAGGGGCGCTGCCATGGGATCAGTCCTTGAGGTATCGGAATCAGAAGCGCTCGCCTGCCAGATGGGCAATTTGCGCACCCGCTTCGTAATAGGCTTCCTTCAGAGCCCGCAAGGGGGGCTCCTTTGGATCGGTAAGAGGCAGCGGCAGATCAGCTTCACGCATCTCGCCCAGCACATGTGCAGCAAGCACCTTGCCGAAGACCGTTCCCGGCGAAATGCCGCGTCCGTTATAGCCGGAGAAGCCGACGACGCGCTCGGCAAACTTGTGGAAGCGTGGGAGTGCGTTGTCGGTCATGCCGATCTGGCCATACCATTCCGCCTCGAAAGCGATCTCACCCAGTTGGGGGAAAAGGCGCTTCAGTGCGCGGCGCGCCCAGTTCTTGTGAATACCGGTTCCGGTGCCGCGCAGCGCGCCGACCGAACCAAAGACCAGCCGGCCTTTGGCATCCATGCGAAAGGAGGAGAGAATTTCCTTCGTGTCCCAGCAACCCTCGCGCTCCGGCAGAATGGAGCGACGCAGATTGTCCGAGAGTGGGACTGTCGCAAGGTTGAAATAAGGCAGGTAGACCTGCTCGCGCCTCACCTGTTCGAAGGGGCCCGTGGTGTAGGCATCGGTTGCGACGATCACCCAGTCCGCCGTCACGCTGCCGGCGCCTGTGGAGACGATGTGACGGCCCTTTTGCTGTTGCCACGCAATGACCGGGCTTGCCGTATGAAGGATGGCGCCTGCCCTGGTCGCAGCATGCGCCAGACCGCGCGCATAGGCGAGTGGCTGCAGCGTTCCCGCACGCCGGTCCAGAAGCGCGCCGTGATAGGCGCGGGTGCCGATCCGACGCTCCGTCTCTGCCGCATCCAGCACCTCAACCGGGGCGCCGCGCTTTTGCCATTGACGCGCGCGTTCTTCGACCTCCTTCAGGCCGGCATCGCCGACCGCACAATGCAAGGTGCCGGTACGGGTCAACTCGCATTCGATGCCGTGGCGGTCGATGATCTCCATCACCGTCTGCGGCCCATTGCCGAGGAGGTTCAGCAATCGTTCGCCATGGATTTCGCCCAGCTCTCCGGGTAGATCATCCGGCATCACCCACATGCCGGCATTGATCAGGCCGACATTACGGCCAGCGCCGCCAAAGCCGACCTCCTTGGCCTCCAGAAGAATGACCGATCGTCCGGCTTCCGCGAGATGCAGCGCGGAGGACAGGCCTGTATAGCCGCCACCGATGATGACCACGTCCGCTGTCCTGTCGCCTGTCAGAGGCTTTGTCTTTGGCGCGGGCGGCGCAGTCTTTTCCCAAAGACCGTGAGAGCGTGGATCATCAAGCATGGTACGGCATCCGAAAGCGTTAGGCTTCCTTACATTACCGCTAGCGGCGCGGGACCGATACAAACTTCTTTTCATGAACTTATTCTGTTGCGGAATGGCTGCGGCCGCCACGTCGCCTGCGGATCTCATTTCTCAAAACGCGCAAACGCGGCGGGTTGCGCCCCGGCACGGCTTCAGCCAATAGTCATCTCATGAATCAATCCGGTCGTTGGCGACGACGGCCAAGACGCAGGGAAATGCCATGAAGCCGATTTTCGTCCAGCTGCGCTGCGCGCCGGGCAAGACCTACGAAGTGGCCGATGCCATCTACAAGACCGAACTGGTGTCCGAGCTTTATTCCACCAGTGGAGACTGGGATCTGCTCCTGAAGATCTATCTGCCGGAAGGCGAGGAGATAGGCAAATTCGTCAATGAAAAGATTGCCGCCATTCCCGGCATCGAGCGCTCGCTCACCACGCTAACCTTCACGGCGTTTTGAAATTTCCCGCAACAAAAAAGCCGCCTTGGGGAAGAGGCGGCTTCATGCGTTTATTGGGATGATCACTTACGCGACCGCCCTGTGTTCCGCGATGGTCTGATTGCGGACGTGATTGCGGATGGCCAGACGTACTTCGTCGGCAGACGAAAAGCGTTGTTCATCCAGATCGATGACGTGAAACTTTACGGCGATAAACTTCAGCCGATCATTGTCCGGCACGACGATACCGACGGGCTCGCCGCCGAATTCAATAACCTGCTTCTGCATGGTCATACTCCTAGTGTGGCTGTTCGAGACAGCGATGACGAATTGACTGTTCAAATACCTGAAAGGTGAAGCGTCACATTCGACAGCACGGGGTGGAGATAAGGCCCGTGCGTTTTACACTGCGCATGCCCGAAAGAAGGGCGGCAGGGCGGATGATTGTCGACATGTCACTCTCCTTGGTTCGTGTTGCGCTAAATGAACGGGCCTTTTCCGGCTCGTTCGGTATGAATGCACCATATTCGAGTCGGTAAGAATGATCAACTTGAAAATCACCCTACTGGAAATTTTTTTCTGTTTGATGACAGGAGTGGGGCGAATTCGTGAAAAGTCATTCGCCGTTTCGCCTCATCTCTTAACGGCGCGCTATGTAGGTTCGACGGGGGCAGCCTGCAAGTCCTGCGCCTGAAGCTCCAGCGTGGCATCCGGAGGGCTCTGATGGGTCGCGTGCTGAAAGGCGAGTTCCAGGCCCGCCAGCAACTCTTCCAGGCTCTGTTGCCCGATGCACAATGGCATGCGGAGAGAAATCCTATCCGGAGCCGCAGGTGCTGGCACAAGGATGCCCTGTTCGGCCAGATCTTTCGCCAGGTGAAGGGGATCGCAGCCTGTCACGCCGAGATCAACGTTTAGGCCCTTGCCCTCCACATGCCGCAGCGCGGGGAATCGGCTGGTAATATCCTCCAGCCCTTGTTGCAGGCGCGCAGCCCTGCTTCCTGCAACTTGCACCAATGCGTCATCCTCCAGCAGACCAAGGACGGCGAGGCCAAGGCGGCAGGTGACGGAACTCGGAGCCCTCGATCGGGAGTCATTCGCAAGGTGACGTCCGCCTGCGGTCGTTCGCACGATGACCGCGGACAGCGGCTCTCCGGGAACAGGCGAGGGCGTCACGACGATATCCGGAGATTGTTCATCCGTCTCGAAGTGCCAAAGGCCATGTCCTGTCGCACCGAATCCGTTCAACCGCTCATCGGCAATCCTCAGCGGGCCTTCGTCAGCGCCAGCGTTTTCCGCCCATTGCCGGGCGAGATCCAGCGCCTCGTCCTCCGTCGTCAGCGCGATGATTCGGTCGAGTCCGTGGGGCATCGTGGCAAGCAGTGCCATACCATATTCCGTTTCGGCATCACTGGCATTGTGGTCGTTCAGAAGCATCCATTGATGATAAGCCGCTTCGGCCAGCGCCGGATGACCATGACCGACCACTCCGGCAGCGCCGGTCAAATCTAGAAAGCGACTGCCGTTCGCATCGAACAAAAATTCCTTCCACCCCCTGACCGCTGCCATGGTCAGCACTGGCGGGGCATCCACATCCACGCCGAGAAGCGGCGATGGCGAGAGACTCAGCCGTTTCCAGGCACCTACAAGTCGCGGAGGCGCAAACAGTGGCGGGTCCAGATCGGGGTCACGGCAAAGCCGGATCCGCAACCCGCCCACCGACCCTTCGGCGCCGCCCACGACGCCCAACGCATCGCCGGCAAAGAGCGCCGTTCCGTCCGGGTGTGTCGTCTCCAGGCCCTCGATATGAAGCGTTGCCTCCTTGCCCGAGAGAATGATCGGACCGTCCGTGTGGCGGATCATGCCACCGAAGGGAGCAACCGTCAGCGCTCCGGCCGGAACGCAGAGATCCACATGAAGGGCGAAATTCGTGGGCTCACCCTTTGCAGCGGCAATGTTTCGAGACAGACGATACTCGCCGTAGCGGGTGACGCCCATTCGGGTATCCCAGGCGGTGCGCGCGAGAAGTCGCCAGTCAATCTCCGGGTTGTCCCAGTTCCCTTGTGAGAAGAGCGGACTTGTGACGGAAAGATCCGTCAACCGGATGTCTGCTGTGGGCAGGTCCGGCAAAAGCCGCTCCAGGGCCGGTGCCGGTTCCTCCGGCCAATTGACCGCGTCAAGAATAGCAGCTTCCATCAGGACCGGCGCCATATCAGTGACGATGGAAAAGACACGGCGGGCTTCGACCAATGCAAGCGGATCTTCTTCCAACTCACCCAATAGATGACGCCGTTCGGCATCCGCGCAGGTCAGCCCTGCACAGGCGATGGTGAGGGGCCACAGTGCCTTCAACTCCTGCTCCAGCAATGGCATTTCATCGTGAAATGCCGTCACCAAGGGTAGCAAGGCAAAGACATCTCCATTGCCGTGGCGGGTGACGTCGGCCAAAACCGCGGCCAACATGCCGACGACCCACCCATCCCCTATGGCTTCCGGCGCCGTGATGGCTGCCGGTTCCAGCGTTCTGCCGCTGCCACGCCAGAGCAGGTTGTCTCCAAAAGGGCGATGATAGATTGGCTGAACCCGCAAGTCCTCGGCCAGTAGCTGCACCTTCTTCAAAGCCGCGACCATGGCCTTGGCAATCGGGTCCCGTACCGCATGATCCATGACACTCTTGAGAAGGCTCACAACCCGCGGGCCGGCCTGGCGTATATCATCGTCAACGGTCAATGCGGGAAGATCCGCGCCTGCCTCGGTCAAACTGGTTGTTAACCGGGCCAGGAACTTGCCAAGTTTGCGCATACGCGACGGAGAGAGAGCCTGCGAGGCAGATAGCGGCTTGCCCGGCGGGAGTGCCAGCAGGCGCATCTGTGCGTCGACACCATAGGGCGCGACGAAATCCCCGCCTTGGGTCGGGATGGGCTCTGGCGTGTCGGGTGCATCGGGATTGGGGCCAAGCTTGCGCAGAAGTTCTGTTTCAACGTGGAAGCGCTCAGCGCCTTCGCCGTTCGCTATATCCAGCCTGTAGCGCAGATGCCCATCATCAATGAGATAGCTTTCCGCCTGGGAGGCGACGGGTGTGAGTTCGGCTGAAAGCCCGTAGTGTTCTGCCAGAACCGCAGCCGGACCGGCGAGGGTAGCCAAGGGGGAATGCTCTGTCATCTCGGGCTCAGGCATCGGCATCTCCAGGCACATGTTCCAACACAAGATTAGCGCGAACGAGTGCGACGTCCATACTCCGGAGAGGGATGGATACGGAAATGTTTCGGAAACACTATCACTTAGCAGCGGGACGCTTTGCCGAACGCAACGGCCCTGATGTTCAGAAGTGGATGGGGCGACGGCTGCCAAGGCTTGTCATGTAGCCGGAGGGCAGCGCATTTGCCTCCTGCCCTGCCTCTGCCGTCAACAGCACACGCTTCGGCGTGCCCGGTGCCAGATGGAAGTGGTTTTCCCGTGGCCGAAAACCTGCTGCATGTATTGAGAGGTTCTGCATCAGCCTATTGCTGGAGATGTCAGCGGCCCAGCTGTCGTCCGCCACGCGTGTCAGCGAAAGCTCAACCGTTCCATCATGCAGTGCCGCAGCACGACCTTGCGGAAAGTGGAATGCTTCCGCAATCACGTCCTGCCTGGAGAGGTCGATCAATTGCGCATGGGTAACGTCATGCGAGGGCGGGCCGAAACGATAGGCATAGGTGGTGTCGAAGAAGGCGCCGAACAGATCGGTTGCGGCAAGTTTCACTGTACCGCGGGGACCCAGTTCCAGTTCCCGCTTGCCTGATACCACGGGCTGATGGCCGTCTCGCAGGCACGATAGCTGCAGCATCAGCGACCTGTTCTCGGACGTCTCGTTGATTACATGCACGTCGAGCCCGTTTGTGCCTTCATCCGACAGGAGAACCTGCACCGGTCGAAAGGCACGCTTCAGCGCATACCACGCGGATTTCGGACGACCGGTGGAATCGATCACCCCCCAGCCGGCGCCGGGCAGAAGATCCTGAAGGGTCCAGACGAGTCCGCCACGGGCGGTGGACCCTGGCCTGCGCCATTCGGCAAAGGTCGCCTCCATCACCTCCGCCGTCACCGCGCGCGAGAAGGTAAGATACCGTTCCGGGTCTTCCCGCCGAAGCCGGGCCGGATCGAGGCCATAGAGTTCGTTCAGGTAATGGTCACGCACATCTTCAAAATCCCAGCTTGCGCCGAGATCACGTGGCACCCGCGCTTTCCAGCTTGGATGGTGGACGGCTGGAACGGGCAGATGTTTCTCCAGCGTTTCCGCTTCCGGCACATGGGAGAATGCAAGGCACTCGGCCGCGAAGCGCAGATTGGCGCGACGCGCATCTTCCAGCGGCCGCATATAGGCTCCAACCCCGTAGTAATGGCTGACACCAGCATTGGGGAAAAAGGGCTGGGCACCGCCGCTGGGGGAATTGGCAACGAAGGGCAGATCCGGGGCAAGAGCGGTGACGAGAGATGGCAGGATCTCGCGTGTCAGCTCGCCGTTCCAGATGCTTGCCGGCAGGCCCAGCATGGCCCCCTGCTGGTGCATCTCGCTGCCGCCACAAAGAACAGCGAGCGAAGGCGAAGCCGAATTCGCCTGCAGAAGCTGCGTTAACTCTGTTTTCACGTGAATCATCAGCGCGTTGTCGGATGCCGGATAATCGAAGTTCGCCAGCATCAGATCCTGCCAGACCATCAGGCCCAGCTCATCGCAAAGCCGGAAGAAGGCCGGTGTCTCATAGGCCATGGTTCCACCAATGCGGATCATGTTCATGCCGGCATCGGCGGCGGCGCGCAGAAACGGTTCATAGGCATCGCGAGTGCCTGGCAGGTTGACGATATCCGCATTGGTCCAGACTGCACCTCGGCAAAAGACACGCTCGCCATTCACGATCAACGCTAAATCCTGGCCGTCCTTCCCGCGATCGATTTCGACCCGGCGGAAACCGGTCTGCCCAAGCTCCATGATCCTGCCATCCAGATTCAGACTGACGGGATATAGAATGGGTTCGCCATGGGTGTGGGGCCACCAGGGTTTGATGTCGGCAAGGACCAGTTCGGCCTCGAACCGGTCGCCTTGCCGGCTCAACCTTGTCTTTTTGCCGGCACAGGTGACGATTGCCTCGATGATCGGATCCTCTGCGTTGAAGGAAAGCTGCAGCCGTCCTTGACCCGATTCCGAGAGACTGCTTCGCAGCCATAGATCCCCGATCCTTGGAGCTTCCGGCCGGATCAGCGAAATCTCCCGCCAGGGGCCGACCGCAACGATATCGGGGCACCAGCCGGGCATGAAGCCGAGTGTCGTTGTGCGGATGAGGCGCAGGCCCTGCGAGCGCATCATGGCCGGGCGCCAGCGGGCACGCGGCCCTTTGGCGCTCAGTCTTGGACCGATCGCGCGGAAGCAGATCGACAGCACATCCTGGCCTGTCAGGTCGACGGGTACCTCACGTGCTTCGAACATGCTATCGCAGCTGAGGATTGGCTTACCGTTTAGATAGACTTCGGCAATCGTGGCAAGACCTGCAAACCTCAGGATGGCAGGCCCAGCTGCTTCTTGCAGCTTCAGCACATACCAGGCGTCGATATTCTCCAGAGAGACCGGATTGTTGCGGTCAAAGCGTCCCGCGGCCTCCAGAGCACCGGCGACGGTACCGGGAACCGGCGCATTAACCCAGTCCACGTGCGGACCGAAGTCCGCGGGAGACGTCACAGCGCCTGCTGCGGTCGTGGTCAGGCGCCACCCCTTGTTCAAGGGAATGCCGCACTGTCCGTTGCCTTGATTGCCCTCAGTCACGCTGCCTCGCGCTGGCCTTCCAGATCTGCTGCCAGTTCCAGTATCAGCTGATCCCATGCGGCAATCGCAGGATCAAGTGCCGTTGTCAGCGCATCGAACTTCTTGCGCGTCAGGGCGCGGGCAAGCTGGAACTGCGCGCTCTTTGCCGTCTCGGCAATCTGCAGAGCATGGCTGCTGGCCTTCGCAAAGCGGTCCGCCGGACCGAGCCAGATCAGGTGGCTTGAGAGCAGCTCGAAATTCGCCCCCATCTGGCGAAGCGTGTTGAAGGCGTATTTGTGGAAGAAGGCGAAGTCGCGCTCGCTGATCACGCGGGCTTGATCGACAAAGACCTCGGCAAAGGCCCGAACCGGATTTTCCGTCGGGCGCCGCTTGAAGTGCTGAAGAAGCAGGGTCTCAGCCACCATGCGCTGATGATCCAGCCCGGCAGCTACTGCCGGAAACTTGGCAAACTCCGTATAGGGCAGAAACGGCAAGGCATCCGGTGCCGCGTTCAGCTGGAACAAGCCGTCGAAATCTTCGCCGCTGACGTGGAAGAAGCCGCCATTATGGAAGTAATCCATCTCGCGGGCGGCGAGATCCAGTCGATTGATGGCAACCGTCGTCTTGCCATGTTCAAGGCGGTAAGCGACGCCGCGTGTATCCGGCATGAAATAGCTGTCCATCTCCACCAGGCAGAGCCGCTCGCGCGTGATCTGCACGCTGACATGCTCTTCAACCCGGTCGAAAATCGCCAGTTCCGTGACGCGGATGCCGT
The DNA here is from genome assembly GCF_030504645.1 of Rhizobium oryzicola. Classification (GTDB taxonomy): domain Bacteria; phylum Pseudomonadota; class Alphaproteobacteria; order Rhizobiales; family Rhizobiaceae; genus Neorhizobium; species Neorhizobium oryzicola. The sequence continues at coordinate 164,295 of NZ_JAUKWQ010000010.1, forward strand.
AAAGGGCTTCGAGATCTTCCAGAGGCACTTTGAAGAAGGTGAACTGGTCGCCCTCGAAATCCTGCGTCAGGGTAAAGCCCAGCATGGCTTCCGGCGCGACGCCATGGGCCGCCAGAACCTCGATCCAGAGATCGACATAGCAATTGGTTTCCGGCCAGATCCGCTCTTCCGAATGCAGCGCATGCGGCGCATAGCCATCCGGCCGAAGACCAGCAAAGACATGTGACATGGTTTCAGCCCCACAGAACCTTGCGCACCTCTTCCGGCCAATGCTTCACATCAAGGCCGTGGGTATGGAAAAGGGCGAGCGCAATGCGCTCCAGGCCAAAGCCGACGCAGGCCGTATGGGCGACGCTGCCATCTTCCAGGTTCAGGCCCCATTTCGTTCCGAACGCATCCTGGTGATAGTTGAAGCTCATGCAGGCCGTTGGCTTGGTGACCGACGTGATCGGGATCAGCAGTTCGAACTTCAGGTTCTGGTCGCGCTGGTTGTTGGCCAGCATCTTGCCGGCACGGCCGAAGAATGGATCATTGGCGATGTCGATGGTCACATCGAGGCCGACGAGCTTCATCATCTCGACGCCACGGTCCATCCAGCTCTGGCGGAAGTCCGTCACATGACGCTCCGTTCCCATGCAGACATATTCGCGCATGCGGAACAGCTGCTGGCGTGCCGGGTCCTTGGAAGGTTCATGGCGGAAGCAATAGCTCTGCAGGTCGAAGAGCTTGCCGCTCATCGGCAGCGCGCCGCGACGAGCGACCGTCGGGTAAAGCGGATAGCAGGCGGCCGGCGTCAGCACGATGTCGGTCGCTTCCTGGTCCTTGGTCCAGTCCTCTCCCACTTCCATGCATTTCAGCAGGCTCATATGATCCAGTTCATCGCCGCAGAAGGAGTGAACCGTACCGGCCAGCTGTGGGAAGCTCTTCATATAGCCGCTAGTTTCGAAGAAAGCGCGGTTCATGCCTGGCGGGAAACGCATGGCTTCGGCGCCATCGGCGCCGCCAAAGCGGTCGATCAGCCGCTCGAAGGCAGCGATAACATCTTCGAACTGACCGCTGCGTCCATAAAGGCCGTCCACGCCGGTTTCGATCAGAAGACCGGATTCGAACAGGCGATCGAGGAAGTTGGTCTGCATGTCCATGGTCTCACCCCAGTAAGCTAAGGTCGGGCTTCTGAACCAGAAGCATGGTGGCGGTATTGCCGAGAATGCGGTCGTTGGAAATCATCAGCCGCGCGGAATGGGCATCGCGCAGGTGGCGGCCCAGGCTATAGGGCGTGCCGTTCTTGTAGCCCAGTATGCCGCAGACCATGAGCGCGCGGTGGATGATCTCCAGAATGGTCTCAGACGAGGCGATCTTCACGTTGTTCATGGCAATCGCAAACGCCATGGAAGACAGCTTATCCGGGTTGGCGCGCGCATCCTCGTAGGTCTTGAGGCCCGTCAGCAGGTTCGATTTGACGAGTTGGAGAAGGTTGACGGCTTCCGCCAGATGGCTGGCGCCCGGCGGCACCTGGCCTTGCGCCTTGCGGGCAGCGGCGCGCACGAAGCTCTGGGCACGCGCAACGGCATCCGCTGCAATGCCGTACCAGACGCCGCTCCAGAGAAGGTGCGAGGTGGCGAGCATGCTCTGCGCGGCAATTTCAGCAAAAGGCTTGGGGAAGATCTGCTCAGCTGGCGCCTCGCCTTTGAACAGGAAGCCTTCGGAACATGTGCCACGCATTCCGAGCGTGTCCCAGTCATTGGTCTTTTCGAGCGTGTACTGGTGTCTCAGGAAGGCGGTCATAACCTGGTCACCAGGTGCCGCATCCTTGTTGGCGCGGGATGTAATCAGGATCGCATCCGCTTCCGTTGCGTAGGAAATGACGGTCGCATCCTTGGTCAGGCGGCAGATTGGCCCGTCTATTTCGATGGCGCAGATCGAATTGCGCAGATTGCCGCCGATGCCGCCTTCCGTTGTGGCGGATGCCAGCAGGTATTGATGCTTCACGGTGTCGCGCATGAAGCCGCTGTGCCAGGCGCTTTCCTCGCCATGCTCGACAAGGCTGGAGGCCTTGATGTGGTGCATGGCAAACACCATCGCGGATGCGGCACAGGCCTGGCCAAGCGTGGCGCAAATGTTTGCGATATCCAGAAGCGAAGCACCTTCCCCTCCGTGCGAGGGAGGAACCTGGATTCCGAGCAGCGCTTCAGTCTTCATCGCCGCCACGGCCTCGTAAGGGAAACGTCCCTCCCGGTCCACCTCGTCAGCGTGGCGCGCGGCAATGGCTGCAACGCGCTGCGCCCTATCGATCAAGCTCGGGGTTTCGGAGGCAAGGGCGACGACGCTCATTATGCGGCCTCATTTGCCTTCACGATCTGACGCACCGTTGCTTCGATCGCCTGAATGCTCGCGAAGGATTTGCGGTTGAGCAGATTGTCCGGAAACTCGATGTCGAAACTTTCCTCAATGCCGAGCATGACCTGCACGGATGCGAAGGAAGAAAGTCCGGCTGCATAAAGATCTGCATCGTCTGTCAGATCTTCGACGGCCACCGGAAGATTTGCCAGCTTGCGCAGAATTGCGCGTATCGTCTCGTTCATCTCGACCTCTCCAGCGTCATTACCTGTGAATGAGGCCATCCTTATGAAACAAAGCATAAGGAAGCTCTAAGCGGTGCGGTGAAGCAATCTTAGCGAGACTCTTTAGAATTTGAGGGAATTTATTGCCTACAACGGATTGGATGACGAAAATGTATTTGAATCAGGAATATAGTCGAGATTTTGCAATGCCACTCCAAGCGATGACGTGCACGCTGTTTCAAATCGAGATCCGAAAAACATGCAATTATTTCCAGCCATTCATAATTGCGGGACAGCAGCCAAATGCGTTCGCTTCGGCTCAGTCGTTTTCAGAGCGGCTCGTCGGCGGGTAGATGTGTAGATTTTCCCGAAAGTCTTTAACGGCATAGGTTCCAGGCGCAGTTTCCTCTACAGCACTGGCCGAAATAACTGATTTCCCATAGCCGCCCGGAATGTCCAGCACATAGGCGGGTTGGCAGAGGCCGGATACGCGCCCGCGTAAGGCCGCTACGATGCGTTGACCCTCTGCGATATCCAGCCTGAAATGGCTCGTGCCGGGTGCGAGATCTGGATGGTGCAGGTAATAGGGCTTGATGCGGGTTTCTACGAAGGCGCGCATCAGATCCGCCAAGACGTCCGGATCGTCGTTCACACCCTTCAGCAATACCGTCTGACTGACCAGCGCTATGCCGGCCTGCACAAGACGCTCGCAGGCAGACCGGGCTTCGGAGGTCAGCTCACGCGGATGGTTGGCATGAACGGCAACATAAGTGGTCTTGCCGCTTTCCAGCAGCGCGTCGACCATTTCCGCATTGACGGCAGCCGGATCGACCACGGGCACGCGCGTATGCAGGCGCACGATCTTCACATGCTCGATCGCTTTGAGGCCGAGCATGATTTCACGAAGCCGCCGCGGTGACATGACGAGCGGATCACCGCCGGTCAAGATCACTTCCCAGATTCGCGGGTCGCTCTTTATATACGAAAGCGCTTGCGCCAGGTCCTCCGGTGACAGCGTGCCATCGCCTGCCGGACCGACCACTTCTCGCCGGAAGCAGAACCGGCAGTAGACGGGACACACATGCACGGCCTTCAATAGAACGCGATCCGGATATCGATGCACCACGCCTTTGACGGGGCTGTGCGCCTTGTCGCCAATAGGGTCGGCCAGTTCCTGGGGCAGGATATTCAGCTCGCGGGTATCCGGCACGAATTGCTGTGCAATGGGATCATCGGGGTCTGCCGGGTCAATCAGTGTTGCCATCGCCGGTGTAATGGCCACGGCGTAGTGTTCGCCCACGCGCCTGATATCCTCCAGACACCGGTCATCCAGTAGGCCAGCCTGGGCCAGATCTTCGGGCGTCTTCAACGTTCGATGTGCAGTCATGCCTCTGTTTCCGCAACAGGCGCCCACATGATGCGATCAATGCGGTTCGCACCTGTGGCCAGCATGACCAGCCGGTCGAAGCCAAGTGCAATGCCACTGGCCTCCGGCATGATCGCGAGCGCGGACAGGAAATCCTCGTCCAGCGGATAGGTCTCGCGATAGACGCGCAGCTTCTCGTCCATCTCCGCTTGAAACCGTGTTCGCTGTTCCTCGGCGTCCGTGAGTTCGCCAAACCCGTTGGCTAGTTCCACACCGCAGGCATAGACCTCGAAGCGTTCCGCAACGCGGGGATCATCGGCGGCGGGGCGCGCCAGTGCCGCCTCGCAGATCGGATATCGATCAAGAATCGTGACCCTGCCGACGCCGAGACGCGGCTCGATCTTTTCGACCAGCACGCGGCTAAACATATCGTTCCAGGTATCGTCATCCGCAAAGCGGATGCCGGCTGCCTGCAATTGTCCGGCCAGGCGGTTCCGATCAACCGAACCATCGGGAGCAACCGAAGCCAGAAGATCTATGCCGGCATAGGTCAAGAAGGCATCTGCTACCGAAAGCCTTTCCGGTTCAGCAAACGGGTCGCAGGTGAGGCCAGCATAGCTGAACAGCTGGATGCCCGAGACTTTTGCGGCAAGCGCGATCAGCGCCGCGCAATCCCGCATGAGAATATCGTAATTCTCGGCCACCCGATACCATTCCAGCATTATGAATTCGGGGTGGTGCAGGGGCCCGCGTTCCCGGTTTCGGTAGACATGGGCAAAGTTGAAGAGGCGTCGCTCACCGGCCGCCAACAACTTCTTGCAGGCAAATTCGGGCGAGGTGTGGAGGTAGAGCGGACAGGCGCGTCCATCATTGCCAATGGCTTCGGACGCAAACGCATGCAAATGCGCCTCGTTGCCGGGAGATACCTGAAGAGTGGCGGTATCGACTTCCACGAAATCTCTGTCTGCAAAGAACAGCCGGAAGGCCGCCTGGATGCGGTTGCGCGCCAGAAGCAGCGGTCGGCGGTCGGCATGAATATCCGGTCGCCACCAGGGCGGGGAGGAATTCTGATGCTTGGCAGAGGGCATCCTTCAGGCTTTCTTATCGGCCTCTAGCTCGGGAGGCTTCCTATTTCGCGTGATTTAAGGTAGTTGCGCCCGGGAAAACAGTTCAAGCGTCTCCGGTCCGGCGGGTGGCTGGTCCTCTACGACGCATTCTCTGCACTGACAAGCCAAGGCAGTCATAAGGAAATCCAATGGTCAAGATTATCGCCTCGTCCGTCCGCAAGGGCAATGTTCTCGAAGTTGACGGCAAGCTCTATGTCGTGCTGACGGCGCAGAACTTCCATCCCGGCAAGGGCACGCCCGTAACCCAGGTCGACATGCGCCGCATCGTCGATGGCGTCAAGGTGTCGGAACGCTGGCGGACGACCGAGCAGGTCGAGCGCGCCTTCGTGGAAGATGTAAATTTCCAGTTCCTTTATGAAGACGGCGAAGGCTTCCACTTCATGAACCCGGAATCTTATGACCAGGTTGTCGTCGATGTCGACACCATGGGCGATCAGAAGGCATATCTGCAGGAAGGCATGACCTGCATCCTGTCCATCCATGAAGGCGTAGCGCTCGCTGTCGAACTGCCCCGCCATGTCACCTTGGAAATCGTCGAGACCGAACCGGTCGTCAAGGGCCAAACGGCATCTTCTTCCTATAAGCCTGCCATTCTCTCCAATGGTATCCGCACGATGGTTCCGCCGCATATCGACGCCGGTACGCGCGTTGTTATCGCGACGGAAGACAATTCCTACGTCGAGCGCGCCAAGAACTGATCTGCATGTGAAGAGGCGGGCCGGCCTTAGCGCCTTTCGCTATGAATGTGAAACGGCGTTGGCATCCTGTCTGCGCCGTTTTTCTTTGCCTGCCGTTTAAATGAGCCAGTGGACTGGGCGCATAAAAAATCCCGCGCTTTTGGCGCGGGATCTATTCAATTCGAGCGAGCCAGAGATCAGGGCTTCTTGGGTGCCTTTTCGGCAGCTGCAAGAACGGTCGGGCCCTTGCCCCAGGCAAAACCACCACCAACGGCGACGCTCAAGGAGACATAATCCTGCGCCTGCTGCTGGATAGATGCAGCAAGATTGGCCTGTGCGGCGGAAACCTGACGCTGGGCATCGAGCACGTCGAGCAGCGAGGATGCGCCGTCACGATAGCTCGCCGTCGCCAGTTCCAGAGCCTCCTGATAGGACTTGAGCGTTGCACGTTCGGCCGAAACGGTACGACCGTCACGCGTCAGGGCAGCGAGTGCATTCGATACTTCTTCTACCGAGCTCAGCACCTTCGCCTTCCACGCGAGATAAGCTTCACGTGCCTGAGATTCTGCGGAGCTTACGTTGGCTCGAAGACGACCGCCATCAAAGATCGGCAGGTTGAGCTGCGGACCAAACGACCAGGACAGGCGATGGCTGTCGGAGCCGCCAAGGAAACGTGTATAGGTCGGCGTGATCGAGCCACCGAGGCTGATGCTCGGGTAAAGCTGGGCTTCTGCCACACCGATGCTGGCAACAGCCGCTGCGAGCTGACGTTCTGCAGCGCGGATATCTGGACGGTTGCGGATCAGATCAGCCGGAATGCCAGCCTTCGGATTGAAGCGTGCCACGGGTTGGTGACCACCCTTCTGAAGTTCATCAACCAGTGAAGATGCCGGCAGGCCGAGAAGCGTTGCAATACGGTGCGCAGCTCTCCGGAAGTTGGTTTCAAGACCAGGGATATCGCCCAGTGTCGAATTTACCAGACCTTCTGCCTGGACCACATCGAGGCGCGAGGCCGCACCAGCCTGCAGCTGCAGCTTGGTGAGGTCCAGCGTCTCGCGACGCGACTTGAGGTTCTGGTGAGCGACATTCAGACGCTCCTGATAATAGCGAACGTCGATGTAAGCCGATGCGACAGATGAAAGTAGCGTCAGGCGTGCGGTATCGACATTGGCATATGCTGCATCAAGGTTAGCCTTTGCAGCTTCCGTATTGCGGCGATAAAGGCCCCAGATATCGAGCAGCCAGGAGATATTTGCAGAGCTTGCCACGGTCGTGGTCGGCCGTGTGTCCTGCGTGCCGCGGAAACCTTCAGCACCGGCGCGTTGTTCCTGCGCGCTCAAGGTCAGGTTCGGCAAGGCATTTGCGCCCGCCGTCACAACGTTTGCTTCGGCCTGATTGATGCGCTCAAGAGCCTGCAGGATGTTGAGGTTCTGATTGAGGCCCTGTTTGACGTAGTTGTCCAGGCGACGATCACCAAACGCAGTCCACCAAGCCTCCTGCGACATGTCGCCGTTGCTCTTGGTGCTACCTTCTGCGTACTTTATTGGCAGGTTGATTTCCGGAGCCTTGTGGTCCGGTCCGACAACGCAGCCGGAAAGCAGTAGCATGAAAAGAGGCGCTGCTGCGCGTATGGAGGCCATGAGTACATCCTGTACTAAACGATGATTCATTCACCGAAACGACTACGAGAGCGACGCAAGACACAATGCCTCGGGTGACCTCGTGATTCGCTTCATTAACGAGTCTCACGAAAGGGTTAACCGGAGCGTTTTTTACCTCGGGAAAGCGTCCGTACCACCACAAAAAACGATGGTACAAAGAAAATTCCAAGGAGTGTTGCAGAAAGCATACCACCCAGCACGCCAATGCCGATTGCATTTTGCGCCGCGGAGCCCGCGCCGGTGGCAATCGCCAGCGGAACGACACCGAGAATGAAGGCAAGCGAGGTCATAATGATGGGTCGCAGACGCAGCCGAGCGGCCTGAAGAGCGGAATCGATCAGATTGTGGCCGGCCTCCTGCCGCTCCTTGGCAAATTCGACGATCAGAATTGCATTCTTGGCCGCCAAACCAATCGTCGTCAGCAGGCCGACCTTGAAGTAGACGTCATTTGCCTGGCCAAGAAGCGTTGCGGCCGCCACCGCGCCCAGAACGCCCACCGGAACGGCGAGAATGACCGAGAACGGAATAGACCAGCTTTCATAAAGTGCCGAGAGGCAGAGGAAGACGATCAGAACCGACAAGGCATAGAGCAATGGTGCCTGTGAGCCGGACAACCGTTCCTGGTATGAGATACCCTGCCAGGCCACGCTGTAGCCGCCGCTCATCTGGGATACGAGCCGTTCCACCTCGTTCATCGCTGCACCCGAGCTGATGCCCGGTGCCGCTGCACCTTCCATCGAGAAGGCGGTCACCGCGTTGAATGCCGAAATGGAGGGCAGGCCGTTGACCCACTGGGCATCGGTGAAGGATGAGAAGGGAACCATTTCGTTGCTGGCATTCCGGGCGTTCCAGAACTTCAGGTCTTCGGCCTGCATGCGATACGGCGCATCCGCCTGGACATAGACTTTCTTGATTTTGTTGTTGAGGGTGAAGTCGTTGACGCGGCTGCCTGCAAAGATTGTCGTCAGCATGGAGTTTGCGTCGGCAATCTTTACACCCATGGCGCTCAGCTTTTCCTGGTCTAGGATCAGCTTGACTTGGCTCTCTTGGTCGCGGTCGTTGCTGCGCATGCCGGTGATAACGCCGCCGCTATTGGCCATCTGTGTCAATTGCTTGGCCGTATTGGCGAGCGCCTCTGATCCGTTGTTGCCGGTATCAACCAGATACATGGAGAAGCCGCTGGATGTGCCGAGGCCTTGAATGGCGGGTGGAAGAAGCGGGAAGACCTGCGCCTCGCGGAGGGTGAAGAAATAGCCCATGGCGCGACGGACGATCGCCGAGGCTGCGAGCTTAGGGTCCTTGCGCAGATCGAAGTCTTTCAGCTTGGCAAAGACCAGACCGTTGTTCTGGCCAGATCCGACGAAGCTGAATCCGTTCACTGCGAAGACGTCCTGAATGCCGTCTTTCTCCTTGTCGAGATAATAGCTCTCCACCTTTTTGATGACTTCCGCCGTCTGAGCGCTGGTCGCGCCGTTTGGAAGCTGGATGATCGTCAGCAACACGCCCTGGTCTTCCTGCGGCAGGAATGACGAAGGAAGGCGAATGAAGAACCATCCGCAACCTGCAACGACGACCGCAAATACCAACATGACGCGGAGCGGGCGGTTCAGCAGGTAGCCGACTGTGCCTACATAGCCGTGCGTGGTCTTGTCGAAGCCGCGGTTGAAGAGGGCGCCAATACCTTTTGCCTTCTTGTGATGATCAATCGGCTTCAACATCGTTGCGCAGAGTGCCGGGGTCAGAACGATGGCAACCACGGCAGATAGAAGCATGGCTGAAACGATCGTCACGGAGAACTGACGATAGATGATGCCGGTCGAGCCACCGAAGAATGCCATCGGGATGAAGACTGCCGTCAGCACCAGTGCGATGCCGACGATGGCACCGGTAATCTCGCCCATCGACTTTTCGGTTGCCTCGACAGGGCCAAGACCCTCTTCGGCCATAATGCGTTCGACGTTTTCGACAACCACGATGGCGTCGTCGACGAGAAGACCGATCGCCAGCACCATGGCAAACATGGTCAGCGTATTGATGGAGTAACCGGTTATTGCCAGAATGCCGAAGGTCCCTAGAAGAACGACGGGCACCGCGATCATCGGAATGAAGGTGGCGCGGAGGTTCTGCAGGAAGACCAGCAGCACGACGAAGACCAGCACGATCGCTTCGATCAGCGTATGCACCACCTTTTCGATCGAAAGCGATACGAAGGGGGTCGTGTCATAGGGATAGATGATCTTGACATTCTGAGGCAGCGATGGCGCAAGTTGCGCAAGCTTTGCCTTGACGCGCGCGGCCGTGTCCAGCGCGTTGGCGCCAGTGGCGAGGTTTACCGCAAAGCCAGCTGCGGGCTGTCGGTTCGATCTTGAACTCGACGCGTAGTTTTCCTGGCCAATTTCGACACGGGCTACGTCGCTGAGGCGGACCGATGCGCCGCTGGTATCGACCTTCAGGATGATGCGCTCGAAATCCGGAACCTTGGTCAGCTGGCTCTGGGCGGTAATCGTCACATTCAGCTGCTGGCCTTCAACGGCGGGCAAGCCACCTACCGAACCAACCGAAACCTGCGTGTTCTGGGCCTGGATTGCAGACGTCACGTCCGCTGGCGTGAGCTGAAACTTCTTCAGCTTGAACGGGTCAAGCCAGATGCGCATGGCATAGGCGGAGCCGAACACGTTGATGCTGCCCACACCTTCCAGTCGCTGCACCTGATCTTGCATCTGGGTGGAGAAGATATCACCAAGATCTGCGGATGTGCGTTTGCCATCGGTGGACACCAGCGAGCCCACGAGCAGGATGCTTGATGTGGATTTGGTGACCGAGATGCCGAGATCCTGCACCACGGCTGGCAGTTGCGGGGTAACCAGCTGCAATTTGTTCTGCACCTGCACCTGGGCAATGTCCGCATTGACGCGGTTGTCGAAGGTCAACGTGACGGTTGCCTGCCCAGAAGAGGAGGACGAGGTCATATATGTCAGGCCATCAAGGCCTGTCATGCCGTCCTCGATGATCTGAGTGACGGTTTTTCGCACGGTATCGGCGCTAGCGCCCGTGTATGATCCGCTGATGCGAACCGTCGGCGGGGCGATTTCCGGATATTGCGAGATCGACAGCGTCTTGATGGCCAATGCGCCGCCAAGCATGATGACGATGGCAATGACCCACGCAAAGATGGGCCGCTTGATGAAAAACTTGGCCATGGTCTAGTCCTTGGTCACGAGTTGCCGGGCAGGGTGCTGAGCGTCATGACTTGGGCGCTTGGGTCGTGTCGGGAGCGGGCTTCGGAATGACGAACCCCTTGGCATCCACATCGGCCGGTATCGGATTGACCGTGGCGTTGTCGGTGATCCATTGGAAACCATCAAGGATCAGTCGGTCACCATCGTTGATCCCGTCGGTCACCAGCCAGTTGTTGCCGGAGATCTGGCTGGAGCGGAATGTGCGCGTCTCAACCTTATTTTCTGCGGTGACAAATTTTGCTGTCAGATCGCCATTGGCGTTGCGGCCGGCGGCACGCTGCGGAATGGTGTAGCCGGTTTCCTTGCCGACAGTGATTGTGGCACGCACATACATGCCCGGCAGGATCAGGTTCTTTGGATTGTCGAAGAGGGTCCGGATGGAAACCGTGCCGGTTGTCGTGCTGACTGCCATTTCGGACATGTCGAGCTTGCCGATCTGCGGATAATCGGATCCATCTTCCAGCTGCAGACGAATATCCGTCTTTGCATCCGCGTCCTTCGTCTGCAGCTTGCCGTTTGCGATTGCCTTTTGCAGCCGCAGCAGGTTTACGCTTGATTCGTTCAGACGAATGTAGATCGGATCGATCTGGCGCAGCGTCATCAGAGAGTTCGTCTGGCTTGCCGTCACCACGTTGCCGACAGAGAAATTGGTCGCCGACGTTACGCCGTCGAAGGGTGCGCGTACCTCCGTCAGCTGCATATTGATCTGCGCTGTCTGGAGGGTCGCCTTGGCCTGCGCCACGGAGGCCTGTGCCTGCAGCAATGTGGTGCGAGCGGTTTCGTAATCCTTCTGCGTCGCACCCGTATTGGCCAACCGCTCGTATCGTTGCAAGTTGGCTTCGGCGGCAGGTACGCTAACCTCTGCTTTTTCGAGGGCTGCTTGGGATTCGGCAAAGGCCGCCCGATAGGTATCGTCATCAATCTTATAGAGCAGATCGCCTGCCTTGACGAAACTGCCTTCCTTGATGGCAATTTGCTTGATGATCCCACCGACTCGCGGACGTATATCCGCAGACTGGAAGGCTTCCGCGCGACCGGACAGGACCGTGGTGAGCGGCTGTTCTGTCTTCTTCATGATGAGTACGCTGACGGGGCTCGGAGGACGCGCCGGTGCACCGGCACCCGCCTGACCCGCACCCTTTCCTTGGTCACTGCAGCTCGCGAGCGCGAGCGACAGCATTATCGGAAGAAGAATTTTCGATCGGGTCATGGCGTTATCCAATTTAGGGCAGGCCGGGCGCAGGCGGCAAATGAGGCATCAAGATTATTTCATAAGGTTAGCTTCAGCCGTCGCCGTTGCAAGGGAACCTTAACAGAATCATGCGGGCCCAAGCCCGAATGAAAGTGACGTAATAAACAAACCGTCACCTAGCAAGTGGATTTTGCAATGCAGCGTTCACGAGATCGACAAGCTCATCGCGGCGCTGGCTCAGTTCATTCTCCGACATGTTGACGATAAAGACCGGGTGCAGCACACCAACGAATGCCGTTGCCGCGGTGCGCGCGCATTTTTGCAGATCTGTGCAGTGATAGATGCCAGCAGCTACGCCTTCTGAAATCACTTCAACGAACAGGTGCTCAATCTTTTCCTTGTAGCGGCCAGCACTTGTAAAGCTCTGCTCCCGCATGACGAAAATCATCTCAAACATATAAGGATTTTCCCGCAGGTTCTGCAGATGCGTTTCCATCAGCTGGCGGACGACGAGGGCTAGTCGTTCTGGTGGAGGAGCGGGTGCCCCACCATCTTCAAGCCTTCCCATGATCCGGGTGATCTGCCGGTCGCAGATTGCGTCCGCGAGAGCGAGCTTGGAATGAAAATGCTTAAATACATTGGCTGGAGACATGGAGAGCGCATGAGCGATATGGGCAATCGAGCAGCCGCTCACACCGCGCGCACGAAATTGCTCTTCTGCTGCAAGCAAAATTTCTTCGCGCGTGTCTTCCGCTTTTCGTCTGGGTCTACGCAAAATGTCACCCTCTGTTCTCTGCCGTGTCTATTCCTCGCTCAGCACGACACCTTGCCCCGCCGGTGAACGCAATCAGGTCATGCCAAAAAAAGGCGTTAGATTGCTGCGGATTCGTTGAAGGATATTTTCACCCGTATGAATCGGTTCCAGCATTTCACCGGTGATGCTTTGATAAGCCTGCCGGTATACCTCTGCTGTTTGCATGATGAGTTCGTCGGGGATGGCAGGGATCTCATCCTTGTAAGGGTCGCAACGTTCGGCAACCCAGGCGCGGACGAAGTCCTTGTCGAAACTCAGCGGCCGTTGGCCACTTGCCAGGCGTGCCGGGTAGCTATCTGCAAGCCAGTAGCGGCTGCTATCAGGAGTGTGGATTTCATCTGCAAGGATAATAGTGCCGTCCGAATCGACGCCGAACTCGTATTTCGTATCTACAAGAATCAGCCCACGCTCCGCAGCGATCCTCTGACCGCGGGCAAACAGTGCCAGCGCGTAGGTGCTCAATTGTTCCCATTGCGCGGGTGTTACCAGCTTCTGCTCCAGAATGTCATCCGGAGAGAGCGGTTCATCATGACCGCCGTCAAATGCCTTGCTCGTTGGCGTGATGACTGGCGCTGGCAGAGCTTCGTTATCTCTAAGACCGTTCGGCAAACTCAGCCCGTACATGTTTCGGTCGCCCTTCTTGTAAAGGGTGAGAAGAGATGTACCTGTTGTGCCAGCAAGGTAACCACGAACCACGATCTCGACCGGCAGTATATCAAGCCGTTTGCCGACCACCACATTTGGGTCGGGATATTCCAGCACATGATTCGGGCAGATGTCTGCGGTCTGCTCAAACCAGTAGCGCGCTGTCTGGGTCAAAACGCGACCTTTATCCGGGATGACGGCGAGAATTCTGTCAAACGCACTGAGTCGATCGCTGGCAATAATAATGCGACGGCCATCGGACAGATCGTAATTCTCGCGGACCTTCCCGCGATAATAGCGTGGTAGCTCCGGGATAAAGGCTTCAGCCAGTCCGCTCAAATCTCACCTCTATATATAAGCGCCATGTCGGTCATCTCTGGTGAGCAATCTATCGCACGCATAAAGGTCCAACGACAAGCACTCCGCTACTGCTTTGCGCTGCCGTTATGTCGGGCCGAAACAGTGGCGACAGGACAGAACCCACGCCCGATGAGCCGCGATTATGGGGCGAAAAGGACGGCCTCCCCAATGACGGCAGAAATATTCTATTTAAAATCAGACATTTATGATTTTTGTGACTGATTTGTGAGGATGCGGTGTTGACGCCTCGGGGGTCGGGGCGTATAAGCCGGGTCACTGACGAGGGCGGCGGCGCTGCTGGCGACGAAGTTCTTCGTTCTAGTGAAATCTCTGGAAATTGGCTGAATGCTGATTGGTGGGCCGGGTTACGGTTTGGC
>NZ_JAUKWQ010000011.1 GCF_030504645.1 Rhizobium oryzicola
GCCGGAAAACCACCGAAGGTCGCCATCACCGCAATCATGCGAAAGCTCATTGTGCTCGCAAACGCACTGTTGAAAAACAACCGGAAATGGACCCCAAAACACGCTTGATCAAAACGGATACTCTAGCTTGCCATTAGCTGTGGTAACCGCTGCATAAGCAGGTTGAGGAACTGCCGAGCGGCTGTCGATAGCGCGTGCGAGCTCGGATAGACGGCATAGATCGTCACCGGGTCCGGAACCCAATCCTCCAGCAGCGGCATCAATCGCTTTGCTTCAAAGTGGTCATAGCATAAGGCTTTTGGCAGGGAGGCAATGCCGAGCCCCTGGCAGGCGGCGCTCAGCAAGGCGCTTGGAAGCGTAGTGGTAAAAACAGGCGCGAAGCGATGTGTATGCACCTGTCTTGTTTTGCGAAGGCGCCATTTCCATTCCGTGCCCCGTTTGCCGAGTCCAATGCAGCGAAAATCCTGCAATTCCTCTGGGCTCTTTGGAACAGAACGTCCTTCTAGTACATCTGGGCGTGCCGCCAGAATGTAGGGAGACGTCATGATCTTGCGCGCTACGAGGCTGCTATCCGGCAAAGCAGCAAAGCTTGGATATATAGCAAAATCGGCCATGCTGTCGCGTGGGTCAAAGATCCCCATTGTCTCTTCCAAGTGCAGACGGACCTCGGGCACGGAGGCTGCAAATTCCACGGCAAGTGCATCAACAATGGCGGTACCGAGGACGGGCGGGCAGACGACGTGCAGCACGCCGGTCGGCTGGGCGCGGGATCGTTCGGCCAAGGCCAGAACCTTGTCCGCCTCATTGGCCAGACGCACGCAGTGTTGATAGCACTCCGCGCCAAAATTCGTCAGCCCGAAGCGACGGCTGCCGCGATGATACAGGGGAAGCCCCAGTCGAGTCTCCAAATCGCCCACCCGTCGAGCCAGCGTGGACTTCGATACGCCAAGGCGTCGTGCCGCGGCCGAAATACCGCCACATTCCACAATCTTTCGAAAGAGATACATGTCGTCGAGGCCATTCATTGTAAACTCGCTTTTGGAACGATAACGTCCCAAATATAGAACGACAGAAGTCAAAAGTCGCGGCTATCATTCCAATCATGGAAACGGAGGGTTATCCCAATGCCGCAGACACATGACATCACTCTCAATACACTCTTTGGAACACTGAGGGGCCTCCGGCGGGACGGCATCGCGTTCTTCCACCGCGTCCCTTTTGCAGAGCCACCTGTGGGGAACCGCCGTTATGCGCTGCCGAGCGAACCCCTGCGATGGGATGGCGTGCGGGACGCTCTGGAGACGGGTCATGTGGCCCCACAACTGCCATCGCGTCTGGATGCGGTGATGGGGACGTACCCGATGCATCTCGATGAAGATTGCCTGCACCTCGACATCTGGTCACCCGTCACGACGGGTGCGCCTGCGCCGGTGCTTGTCTTCCTCCACGGCGGAGCTTTCATGACGGGTGGCGGCTCGCTTGCATGCTATGATGGCTTCCTGCTGGCAAAGAACAGTGGTTGCGTTATCGTCAACGTCACATACCGTCTGGGCCCGCTCGGCTTCCTGTCTCAGCCGGATTTCGCGCCGACCAACCTCGGCATCCACGATCAAATCGCGGCACTTCGTTGGGTGGGTAAGACGATTGCCGCGTTCGGTGGCGATCCAAAGGCTATCACGGTCGCAGGACAATCTGCCGGCGCCTTCAGCATTGCCGCAATGCTGGCCAATCCCGTCTGCAAGGACCTCTTCCAACGTGCTATCTTAATGAGTGCCCCGCTTGGATTGAAACTACGCAAAGCTGAACAGGCACCGCTGGTGGCGCGCGCAATGCTGCAGGCGCTGGGGCTTGATCCGAACGATTTGCAAGCGCTGCGCACGCTGCCCCCCGAAGCGTTCCTCGATGCGTTACGCAAACTGCAGCAGGCCCTGCCACCGTCTACTGTGCCGGGTGATGTCGCGCCCCCCTTCATGCCCGTCATTGATGGTGATCTCATAAAGCGTGATCCGATCGAGGCGATTCTGGAAGGAGAAGGAGCCTGGTGCGACACCATCATCGGCATTACACGCGAAGAATACGGCTCCTTCAGCCTCGGCAATCCGCTGTTTGCCAACTTCACCGATGTACAGCTAGAGGCCGAGTTCGCGCGCGTGTTCGGTGAGGAGGCAGAAGAGCGTCTTGCCCGCGCCCGTGCTCGCCGAGTTCCCGGCAATCCAGGCGCAATTCTGGCCGACCTTCGTGCCGACGAAGCCTTCGTTGAACCAAGTGCTGCCTTCGCCGCGGCACAAGCCCGTAATGGTGCGCGCTCCTACATGTACCAGTTCGACTGGCAGGCGCCGATGGTCGGGCTAGGCGCCTGCCACTGCATCGACCTGCCATTCCTGTTCGGCAACATCGATACCTGGCACAGCGCCGTCTCGGTGGCCGGTGCTGATGCCCAGGAAACGTATGACCTGTCACACATTTTCCAGAGTGCTCTCACCAGCTTTGTGCGCACCGGTTCGCCCGAGGGCGAAGGGCTACCGGCTTGGCCATCCTATGGTGAAAATGGTGTGCGCCTGCATGTCGACAGGAGGGTGCAAGCCTACGCAAGCATCTGATGGCGGAGATGAGTATGAGCGGCCACCTATGGCGTCCAACCCGGGTGGACTTGAGGGTGAAAAGAACGACCCAAGGCGTCAACGTGCCGGCTCGCTCTGGAAGGAAAGCCGGATGCGTTGGCTGTTCATGACGGCTCTCTGGCATTCGAGCAGCAAGCCGTTGTCGATGCCGCCCTTCGAATGAACGACAAGCACCGGCGCATTGGCGGGGCTCTGCAGCAGACTGGCCTCCCGGTCCGTAGGGAGTCCCGCTTCGACCGTGGTTGAAACGCGGCGCAACTGGCCGAGACCTTCGTGGCGGGCAACCAGCGTGAGGGAATTGGCTTCCTTCATCTTTCGCTCGAGATCTTCGATGAGATCCGCGCGGATGTGACGAACCGTCAGAATGAAGGGTACCTCGTCCCCGAGGATGAGGTCGGTGACCCTCAGCAGCGGATGGCCGCTCTCCACCTTCAGGATACCAGCAATTTCCTCGTCGGCTTTTGTGTACTCGCTATCCAGAAGCTGGACGGTGGAGCGCACGCCCTGCCGGTCCAGCACATCGCGAAAGCGCGAGGTCGCATCCACTTCATAGGTCAGTCCCGTCTGCATGACGAAGGAGCCGCGTCCATTCACGCTGCGGATGAGGCCTTCCTGCGACAGTGCGAGATAGGCGCGCCGCACCGTGTTGCGGCTGACGCCATATTCTTCGGACAGATCGAATTCCGGCGGAACCTGTCTGCCAGGCTGCAATTCGCCTACCAGAATGGCCTTCTTTACGGCCTGATAAACCTTGAACCATTGCGGCTCCATCAATCGCTTACCCCTCAAAAACCATAGCTGTACCTACAGCTGTCATTCGCAGTTCACAATGACCTCTTAAGAATTTGCCCATCACGGCGGGCAAGGAAAACTGTGCAGTCCGTCGGACACCTCTGATCATCGTCATTTTAACGTCGACGCTTGAACACGCCGGACGCGAGCCACCTCGCGTCTTCGCGGACCGTTTCCTTGGATTGCTATCCTCAGAAGGTCAAGAAAATGACTGGAATCACTCGTCGCCATCTTCTTTCCGTCTCCGCTGCCTCCACGGCCGCCTTTGCCATGCCACGGTTTGCCTCTGCCCAATCGACGGAGCGTCCGGCCGTGACCGTTGCCGTGCAGCGCATTTCCAATTCCAACACGCTGGAAATGCTGACGGAACAGTCCAATGTCGGAACCCGCATCTACACGAGCTATGCGGAGACGCTGATCGGCAATAACTGGATCGGCGACATGTCGCTGCAGCCGCAGCTTGCCACCTCCTGGAAGCGCGTGGATGACCAGACGGTGGATGTGGACCTGCGCGAGGGCGTTAAGTTCCACAATGGCGATGTGATGACCGCCGAGGACGTGGCCTTTTCCTATGGCCCGGACCGGATGTGGGGCGGCGGCACCGTCGAGGTCCCGGAAAACGTCAAGGTGGTGGCACGGCAGGCGCTTCCGGCCTTCGAGCGCATCGAGGTGCTCGGGCCGCACAAGATCCGCCTGCACAATTCCTCCATCGATCCGGTGCTGGAAGGCCGCCTGTCCGGTTCGATCGGCATGATCGTCAGCAAGCGCGCCTTCATGGAAGCCAAGAGCTGGATGGATTGGGCGCGCCGGCCGATCACCACGGGTCCCTATGCGATCACGGAATACAAGCCGGATTCCGTGCTGACGCTCTCCGCATTCGATGATCACTGGGAAGGCCGTCCGCCGCTTCGCCAGGTCCGTTTCGTGGAGACGCCGGAAACGGCTTCGCGCATCAACCTGCTGCGCTCGGGCGGTGCCGATTTCGCCTGTGACATTCCGCCGGACCAGATTGCGACCGTCGAGGCCGACAAGCGCTTCAAGGTGGTCGGCGGCCCGATCAACAACACCCGTTATACGGTCTTCAACAAGTCGCATCCGGTGCTTGCCAACCCGCTGGTCCGCCAGGCGCTGACCCATTCCGTCGACCGCAACCTGATCGTGGAATCGCTCTGGAGCGGCCGCACCGAAGTGCCGCGCGGCCTGCAATGGTCTTTCTACGGCGATTTCTACATCGCCGACCACGAGAACCCTGCCTATGATCCGGACAAGGCGCGCGCTCTGCTGCGCAAGGCCGGCTATAACGGCGAGCCGATCCCCTACCGCGTGCTGAACGATTATTATACTGCCCAGACGGCGACCGCGCAGATCAATACGGAAAACTGGCGTGCCGTCGGCCTCAACATCAAGCTGCAGATGGTCGAAAACTGGGGCCAGATCAGCGAAGGCGGCCCGGAGACCCGTGGCATTCACGACTGGTCGGCTGCTGCCAGCCTGCCGGACCCGTACGTCCAGATGTCCGGCTCCTGGGGGCCGCTCGGGTCGCCCTGGAAGAGCAACCAGTGGCGCAACGAGGAATTCGGCAAGCTCTCGCAGGAACTCGGCAGCAGCACGGACAAGACGCGCCGCATCGCCGTCTGGCGCCGCATGCTGCAGATCATCGAGATCGAAGATCCGGCCTATGTGGTCCTGCACCGCAACGCCTCCTTCACAGCCAAGCGCGCCGATATCAAATGGACCCCCGCCCAGTCCTTCGTGATGGATTTCCGCCGCCATAACTGGAGCGCGTAAGGTCATGGCCTTCGTCGAGATCGAGAACCTGTCGGTCGCTTTCGGGCGCTCGATGGCGCTTCGCGGCATCAACTTGTCGGTAGAGCGTGGTGAGGCGGTCGGGCTGGTTGGTGAGTCCGGCTGCGGCAAGTCGGTCACCTGGCTTGCAGCCCTCGGGCTTTTGCCGGCATCGGCCACCGTTCGCGGTTCCGTCTGGCTGGACGGCAAGGACATTCTCGGCGCGCCGAAGGCGCGTCTGGAGCCGGTGCGGGGCGGGCGCATTGCGATGATCTTCCAGGATCCGGCAGCAAGCCTAAACCCCGTCCACCGCATCGGGCGACAGATCGGCGAGGCGCTGACGCTCCATCGCGGCATGACCGGCGAGCGGGCGAAGGCCGAGGTGATCCGGCTGATGGATCAGGTCGGCATTCCCGATGCGAGAAACCGCATCAATGCCTATCCGCATGAGCTTTCGGGCGGCCAGAACCAGCGCGTGATGATTGCCATGGCGTTGGCCGGCGAGCCGGAATTGCTGGTGGCCGACGAGCCCACCACGGCATTGGATGTGACTATCCAGGCGCAGATCCTCGATCTGTTGACTACGCTTCGCCGCGACACCGGTATGGCGATGGTGCTGATCTCGCATGATCTTGGCGTTGTGTCGGAAACCTGTTCGCGCATCGCCGTCATGTATGCCGGCCGTATCGTGGAAGAGGCGCCGAGCGGGCAGATCTTCAGCCATCCGGGCCACCCCTATACACGCGGGCTGCTGGGTTCGCTGCCGCCGCTCACCGGCCCTCGGCGGCGGCTTGTCGCCATTCCCGGCAGTGTGCCGGAGGCGGCTCGCATGCCGAGCGGATGCGCTTTCGCGCCTCGCTGCGACCTGTCGACGGAACTTTGCGCACAGGTCGATCCAGCGCCTCTGCCGCTTGCCGACGATCACAGTGCGGCGTGTGTTTTCGCCAAACCCTACCAGAGGAATGTCCATCCTGTTGCGGGTGAGGGGGCATTTGCCCGTGAGCGGGTGCTGCAATGAGTGGCGGTACTGCTGAATTGTTAGAAGCGCGCGATCTTGCCCGCAGCTACATGATGCACCGCGGCTTTCTGGGTCGCACCACCCAGGTGCGCGCTGTCGATGGCGTTTCGCTCAGCCTGTCGCGCGGCGAAACGCTCGGACTGGTCGGGGAATCCGGTTGCGGGAAGTCGACGACCGCGCGGCTGGTGCTCGGCATTGAGCCGCCGGATGAAGGCGCTGTGACCTTCGACGGAACCGCGATGCCGAGAAGCGGCACCTCGAACTGGGCCGCCTTACGCCGTCGCATGCAGATGGTGTATCAGGACCCGCTCCAGGCGCTCGACAAGCGCCTGACCATCGGCGCGCAGGTGGCCGAGCCGCTCGATATTCACCGCATTGGCACGTCCGCCGAACGCAGGGAACGCGTGGCGGCCGTCATGGCCGAGGTGGGCCTGCAGCCGCATCACGCGGCACGCCATCCGCAGTCGCTATCCGGCGGTCAGCGCCAGCGCGCCGTGATTGCCCGCGCCCTGGTGACCAATCCTGATCTTCTGGTCTGCGACGAACCGATCAGCGCGCTCGATGTCTCGATCCAGGCGCTGGTGCTGAACCTTCTGATGGACCTGCAGGAACGGTCCGGCATGGGCATGCTGTTCGTCAGCCACGACCTGCGCGCCGTGCGCCAGATCAGCCATCGCGTCGCTGTCATGTATCTCGGCCGGATCGTGGAGGAGGGTGAACCCGATGCCGTCCTGCAGGATCCCGCCCACCCCTATGCGCAGGCGCTTGTCTCGGCCATCCCGCATCCCGGCAAGACGGCGGCTCGCGTTATCCTGCAGGGGGATCCGCCCAACCCGGCCAACCGCCCGAGCGGTTGCGCATTTCATCCGCGCTGCCCTGTCGCAACCGCCACCTGCCGCACGGAAGTGCCGGTGTTGAAGCCCCGCCGCAGCGATGGCCGCCGCGTTGCCTGCCATGTCGCGCATGGGGAGGCGGCACCCGCCCGCGCCCCGACCATGCTGGAGACCTGCTGACATGCTGCAATACCTTTTGTCCCGGCTGCTGCGCGCCGCCGTCAGTATCGTCATGGTCGTCACCTTCGTCTTCGTCGTGCTGCGCATGTCCGGCGACCCGGCCACCGTGATCATGGGAGCCGATGCGCCGCCGGAAGCAATCGATGCCTTCCGCAAGGCTTGGGGGCTCGATCAGCCGCTTTGGGTTCAGTATTTCGCCTTCTTTGAGGCCGTCTTCAGCGGCGAACTCGGCCGCTCCATGCGCGATGGCCGCGATGTGGTGGCCGTGGTCCTGGAGAGGGTACCCTCTACGCTGGCGCTTACCATTCCGGCCTTCTTCGTCAACATCGCGGTCGGCATTCCGGCAGGCGTCTATGCCGCGCTGCACCGCAATTCCCTGATCGACCGCTGCGTGATGGTCATGGCGGTCACCGGTTTTGCCGTGCCCTCCTTCATTCTTGCCATGCTGCTGGTGCTGATCTTCTCGGTCACGCTCGGCTGGCTGCCATCCGCGGGGCAGGACAGCTGGCGAAACGCCATCCTGCCGATTGCGACCATGGGCTTCGGCGGTGCGGCCTTGCTTGCCCGGTTTACCCGCAGCGCCATGCTGGAAGTGCTGGGTCAGTCCTATATCCGCACCGCCAGTGCCAAGGGCCTGCCCTGGTCGGCGGTGGTCTGGCGCCATGCGCTGCAGAATGCCGCCATCCCCACCATCACCATTATCGGCTTCATGCTGGGCGGCCTCGTGGCCGGTGCCGTGGTGGTCGAGAGCGTGTTTTCCTGGCCGGGCGTGGGGCGTCTGCTGGTGGTTTCTGTCGCCAACCGCGATCTCGCCGTCGTGCAGGCCGTGGTGCTGATGATCGCGATGACCATGGTCGCCGCCAACATGGTTGTCGACGTGCTTTACGGGCTGGTCGATCCGCGCATGCAGGGACAGGCGAGGGCGGCGCGCCGATGACCGATGTCTCCGCTTGTCCGCCGCTCGAACCCTGACGGAGTATTTTGATGGTCGACGCCACCTCGTCTCCCGCCGGTACCGGCGGCTCGCTGATCACGCGGCTCCTGTCGCGGTTTGCCACGGGCAACCGGATGCCGCTGCTGATTGTAATCGCCATCCTCTGGCTCGTTCTGATGCTGGCAATTGCCGTATCCGCGGACCTGATCTCGCCCTATCGCTTCACGCAGATGGATCTGCGCAACCGCTTGAGCCTGCCGGTCTTCATGGGCGGCAGCTGGCGGCATGTGCTGGGCACCGATGAACTGGGGCGCGATGTGCTCTCACGTCTCATCACCTCGATCCGCATGAGCCTGCTGATTGCCTTCGGCGCCACCATCATTGGTGCGGTGATCGGCGTGACGCTGGGTTTTGTCGCCGCGCATTTCCGCGGGATCGTGGAACAGGCGGTTCTGGCCCTGGTGGATTTTTCCGCCGCCATTCCCTTCCTGGTCCTGGCATTGGCCGTTCTTGCCTTCTTCGGTAATTCGCTGGTTCTTTTCGTCTGCCTGCTCGGCTTCCATGCCTGGGAACGCTATGCCCGCATTGCCCGCGGTCTTGCCATCAGCGGCAAGACGCATGGCTATGCCGCCGCCGTGCACCAGTTGGGCGCCTCGCCCTGGCGCCTTTACGGCCGGCATATCCTGCCCAATATCGCCTCCACCCTGATCGTCTCGATGACGCTCGCCTTTCCGGAAATCATCCTTCTGGAAAGCGGCCTCTCCTTCCTCGGGCTCGGCATCCAGCCGCCGGACACCTCGCTCGGCAACATGGTCGGTTTCGGGCGCGAATATCTCTCGTCCGCACCCTGGATCATGCTGGCGCCGGCCTTCGTCATCACCGTTACCGCGCTTTGCGTGTCGCTGCTCGGCGACTGGCTGCGCGACCGGCTAGACCCGACCCTTTCCTGACTTTCCACCCCAAGCAGCATGTTTGCTCGATAACACAAGGACTGACCCATGTCTGATCTGCCCATCCTCGGCGCCGCCATGACGTTGAAGGACGTCGAACTGAACCGCGCCTGGCTTCTGGAAAAGCCACGCGATCTCGAATTGCAGGATTTCGTTCCTGCCGAGGTTCTCTCGGGTGACTGGCAACCGCTGGTGGACCGCGCAAAGCAGCTTCTCGATGGCCATACGGGCCGGCTCGGCATGCACGGCCCCTTCATGGGCTTGAACATTGCCTCCGCCGATCCGGATGTGCGCGCCGTCGTGGCACGTCGCATGGATCAGGCACTCGACGTGGCTCAGGCACTCAACATCACCCAGATCGTCATCCATAGCCCCTATACGACCTGGATGCACAACAATCTCGACAACTGGCCGGACCAGCGCCAGCGGGTGTTAGAGACGACGCACCAGACGCTGGATGCCGCCATCAAGCGCGCCGAGGATCAAGGTTGCGTGTTCGTGCTTGAAAACATCGAGGACAAGGACCCCGCTGAGCGCCGCCGTCTGGTGGAAGACTTCAACTCGCCGGCCTTTGCCCTATCGATCGATACCGGCCATGCCCATTACGCCCATGGCTCCACCGGTGCGGTCCCGGTCGATTATTTCGCGCATGATGCCGGTAACCTGCTGCAACACGTGCATCTGCAGGATGCCGATGGCTTTGCCGACCGTCACTGGCCGCTCGGCCACGGCAATATCAACTGGCGTGCGCTGTTTGCTCGCCTGTCCGTCATCACCTCCAACCCGCGCCTGATCATCGAGATCCGCGACAAGAGCCAGATCAAGGCCTCTGCCGCTCATCTCGTGGAACTTGGCCTGGCGCAGTAAATCATAAAGTAGGAAGGGCGCGGTGACCCTTCGCCCTTCCTCATTCAAGACCTTTCAGCGCAACGCCGCTTTGCCTGTCGAACAGATAGAGGTTTTGTGGTTCGATATGGACATCGATGACGCGCGCCGCGAGCATTTGGCGGCTCATCGTGGCAGCGGCTACACCGCAGTGAAAATCTTCTCTCTGCCTTTTCCCGGCAGGTGAGCCCCGGCGCGTCTCAACCGACGTGAGGCGGGAGCGCACATTGTCAGCGAGCTTGCATCACCCTTCCGCTCACAGTGAGTTCAAGGCCGTATCACTTCCGGCTACGTAAGTGTGCCTTTAAGCAAGCGGTTGTCCACCACGCAGTTCCGCCTCGTTCCGGACCCGACACCTCTGGCCACCCCTCACTACGATCCCATCTAAAGGAAATGTGTGGTCTGCCTTTGGAGCTTAGCAACGTTATGAATGAAGCCGATATTCTGAAGAACGCCTTCGCCATGCCGCTAACCAGTCCGGCGTTTCCCAGGGGGCCGTACCGGTTTGTGAACCGGGAATTCATGATCATCACCTATCGCACCGATCCGGATATTTTGCGCAAGTTGGTGCCGGAACCCCTTGAAATCGACCCGGCAAATCCGCTGGTGAAATACGAGTTCATCCGCATGCCGGACTCGACCGGCTTTGGGGACTACACCGAAAGCGGTCAGGTCATTCCGGTGTCGTTCCAAGGTCGGAAAGGCGCCTACACGCACTGCATGTTCCTCAACGACGATCCGCCGATCGCAGGGGGGCGGGAACTCTGGGGCTTCCCCAAAAAACTCGCCAATCCATGCTTGAAGGTTGAGACCGACTCCATCGTTGGCACACTGGATTATGGTTCCGTGCGCGTTGCCACTGCGACGATGGGCTACAAGCATTCCAAGCTTGAGAATGGCCCCGTGCTCGAGTCCCTCAAGTCACCGAATTTCCTGCTGAAAATCATTCCCCATGTCGATGGTAGCCTTCGCATATGCGAGCTGGTGGAATACCATTTGGAGGATATCGATCTGAAATGGGCCTATGCCGGTCCGTGCAGCCTTAAGCTCGATAGCCACGCGCTCGCTCCGGTGAATGACTTGCCAGTGCTGGAGATTGTGTCTGCCATGCATTTCCGCGCCGATCTGACGCTTGGTCTCGGCAAGGTCGTCCACGATTACCTCGAAAACTAGGAACTGTCATGAAACTCGAAAATAAGGTTGCCATCGTCACGGGCGCTGCTAGCGGTATCGGCAAGGAAATCGCTCTAACTTTTGCCCGCGAAGGCGCGAAGGTCGCCATCGCGGATCTGAATGTCGATGCCGCCAAGACCGCAGCCGAGGAGATCGAGGCGAAGTACGGCAAGGGTAGCGCGATCGGTATCGGCATGGATGTGACGAGCGAAGCGCAGGTCGAGGCAGGCGTCGATAACGTTGTCTCACACTTCGGCAAGCTGGATATCTTGGTTAGCAACGCCGGTATTCAGATCGTTGCGCCCGTCGATGAGTATGATTTCACCAAGTGGAAGCAAATGTTGGCCATTCATCTCGATGGCGCATTTCTGACGACCCGGGCCGCGCTCAAGCATCTGTATCGTCAGGGCACTGGCGGCAGTATCATCTATACGGGTTCCGTTCATTCCAAGGAAGCTTCGCTCCTCAAGGCACCGTATGTCACAGCCAAGCATGGTCTGATTGGCCTGGCAAAAGTAGTGGCGAAAGAAGGGGCTAAGCATAAGGTCCGTTCCAACGTCATCTGCCCTGGTTTCGTGCGCACACCCCTCGTTGATAAGCAAATTCCAGAACAGGCAAAAACATTGGGCCTGACGGAGGACGAGGTCGTCAAGGACATCATGCTCAAGGACACCGTGGATGGCGAATTCACGACCGTTCAGGATGTTGCTGAGGCGACTTTGTTTTTAGCTGCTTTCGAGAGCAACGCACTGACCGGTCAATCCCTGGTCGTAAGTCACGGCTGGTTTATGCAATAAGATTTGAGAGGGTCTCATGAAAACCCGCGGAACATCATTTGCGACGAACCGCCCTCCCTTTGAATGCATCGCATTGGTACTTCAGGGAGGTGGAGCGCTCGGCTCCTATCAAGCGGGTATTTATGAGGCGATGGCGGAGGCCGGCCTGCCGCTCGATTGGGTGGCCGGTATCTCAATCGGCGCAGTTAACGCTGCGCTGATTGCAGGCAATCCACCGGAAAAGCGCGTGGAAAAGCTCCACGCGTTTTGGAACACGATTACCACCAATCCGCTATTGGATTGGGTAACGACGAACGAGCTGTTTGCGCCCAAGGGTGAACTGGCACGCCGCGTTCACAATGCCATTGGCGCGAATTACGCGCTGTTGGCTGGCGCTGCGGATTTCTTTACTCCCAGGTTTCCAGCGCCATTTTTTCATGCGCACGGCAGCCACGAGGCAACCAGCTTTTACGACACCGCCCAGCTCAGGTCGACACTGGAGCGGCTGGTTGATTTCGATCGGATCAATCATGGCGAGACGCGGTTCTCAGTTGGCGCAGTGAATGTGAGAACTGGAAACTTCACCTATTTTGATAACACACGCGAGCTTATAAGGCCTGAGCATGTCATGGCCAGCGGAGCGTTACCGCCCGGATTTGGCGCCGTCGAGATTGACGGGGAACATTATTGGGACGGGGGGCTGATCTCCAATACGCCGCTGCAATGGGTGGTGGATACCGCTGGTATGCGCCAGGACACGCTTGCCTTCCAGGTTGATCTGTGGAGCGCGCGCGGCGATCTTCCGGGAAATATCTTCGAGGTGTCGACACGTCAGAAGGAAATTCAATATTCCAGCCGCACGCGGTCCGAAACCGATCACTTCAAACGCCTGCAGCGGATTCGCGGCGCTCTTGCTCACCTGCTCGAGAACCTGCCCCCAGAATTGCAAAACAGCGAGGATTTTGATCTGCTGAAACAAGTGGCGGATCAGAAGGTCTACAGTGTGGTCCACCTGATCTACCGAACACAGAAGCATGAAGGTCACTCGAAGGATTACGAGTTCTCGCGCCTGACCATGCTTGACCATTGGAAATCCGGTTATCAGGACGCGAAACGTACTCTGGAGAATCCTGCCATCTACGCGCGACCTCAAAACCGTGAAGGCGTTCTGGCTTTCGACTTGCTGAAAGAGGACGATTAACGCATCGCCCGCTGGCAAAACGCTCAGCGGACGATCGCATATCTGGATGCGAATTGCTTTTCCGCGGGACGTCCGGAAGCAAAGCGGCGCTTTGAGTCGCCTCGCTCCCGGAAGGGCAGACTTATATGTCAGAAGAACCCCAGCTTGTTGAGGCTGTAGGAGACCAGCAGGTTCTTCGTCTGCTGATAATGGTCCAGCATCATCTTGTGCGTTTCGCGACCAATGCCGGATTGCTTGTAGCCACCGAAAGCTGCTCCTGCGGGATAGGCATGGTAGCAATTGGTCCAGACGCGGCCAGCCTCGATGCCGCGACCTGCGCGGTATGCGGTGTTGGTGTCACGGCTCCACACGCCGGCGCCAAGTCCATAGACGGTGTCATTGGCAATCTCGATGGCCTCTTCGACTGTCTTGAAGGTGGTCACGGACACGACGGGGCCAAAGATCTCCTCCTGGAATACGCGCATCTTGTTGTGGCCTTCGAACACGGTCGGCTGAATGTAGAAGCCGTCTTTCAGATTGCCGGAGAGCGACTTGCGATCGCCGCCGGTCAGCACTTTCGCGCCTTCCTTCTTGCCGATTTCCAGATAGCTCAGGATCTTGTCGAACTGCTCCTTCGACGCCTGGGCGCCGATCATCGTCGCGGCATTGAGCGGATCGTCCTGGCTGATTGCCTCCACGCGCTTGATCGCCTTTTCCATGAAGCGGTCGTAGATGGATTCGTGCACCAGTGCACGCGACGGGCATGTGCAGACTTCGCCCTGATTGAGCGCGAACATGGCAAAGCCTTCGAGCGCCTTGTCGAGGAAGGCGTCATCTTCGTTCATCACGTCGGCGAAGAAGATGTTGGGCGACTTGCCGCCGAGTTCCAGAGTGATGTTGGTGACGTTGTCAGCGGCGTAGCGCATGATCTCCTTACCGACCGACGTCGAGCCGGTAAAGGCGATCTTGGCGATCCGTTTGCTTTGCGCCAGCGGCTTGCCGGCTTCCGTGCCAAGCCCGTTGACGATGTTGAGGACGCCAGGCGGCAAGAGATCCTCGATCAGTTCCATGACGAGCAGAATGGAGGCCGGGGTCTGCTCCGCGGGCTTCAGCACTACGCAGTTTCCGGCTGCCAGCGCCGGCGCCAGCTTCCAGGCGGCCATCAGGATCGGAAAATTCCATGGAATGATCTGGCCGACAACGCCGAGTGGCTCGTGGAAATGATAGGCCACGGTGTCATTGTCGATCTGGCCGATGGACCCTTCTTGAGCGCGCACGCAGCCGGCAAAATAACGGAAATGGTCGATGGTGAGCGGGATATCAGCATTCGTGGTTTCCCGCAGCGGCTTGCCGTTGTCCCAGGTTTCCGCACGCGCGATGAGGTCCAGATTGTCCTCGATGCGCTGGGCGATCTTCAGAAGAATGTTGGAGCGCTCGGTTACGCTGGTCTTGCCCCAGGCGGCGCGGGCCTTGTGCGCCGCGTCCAGAGCGAATTCAATATCGCTGGCATCGGAGCGCGGCACTTCGCAAAGCTTCTGTCCGGTGACGGGCGACAGGTTGTCCATATAGCGGCCGGACTTCGGCTCCACCCATTGGCCGCCAATGTAGTTTCCATATTTCAGCTTGAACGGTGCTTCACCCGCCTTGTGCTGGACCTGAATGTTCATGCGTTCATCCTCCCTGATGAAAGGCGATCGGTGATGATCGCGTGAGAGGAAGGTGATCGCGAAACAGCAGTATGGATAGCCACTGCCAGCCATTCCGCACCGCACACTGTCTCACATCTGCGACAGCGCAATCGGCGAAATGATCGGTTCAACTTACGGCCAGCTTCTTCATCTTGCGGTGAAGTGTTGCCCGGCTGATCCCCAGCAGGGCAGCTGCCTGGGTGATGTTGCCATTGGTCCGCGAAAGGACGCGGCGAAGGGCTGCCCGTTCCGCCTCGGCAAGTTCTGCACCCCTGTCGTGACGGTCTTCGCGAAGTGCGTCCGACGCCGGGATGCCAGCCGCCAGTTGCGCGTCATCCAGCCGCAAGGCAAGCCTTGCCGCGCGCGTCGCGCCCAGAATGATGTCGTCCTGATCCACTGCCAAAAGAGATAGGGCCGACGACTTTCCAGGTGGCAGCATGAGGATGCGCGCACCCGGAAAGGCCCGACGGAACAGATTGCCCTCGATGCGTTGCGCCGCATCGCGCACGGCCTGCGTCAGCATGGAAAAGGTCAACTCGTTCACGTCATCCCGGCAGGTGGAAATGTCGAGGGCGCCAATCACATGGCCCTTGTGGTCGCGGATGGGCGCTGTCGTGCAGCACAGACTGATATTGGACGTGAAAAAATGCTGGTCGCGATATACAGTGGCGGAGCGCTCCTCGGCAAGTGCTGTTCCGATGCCGTTGGTGCCGACGCTCGCCTCGCTCCAAACCGCCCCGGACCATAGGCCGAGCTTACGGAAATCCTGGTCGTCGGCCGATGCACCTCGTCGCTCCAGCGCCACGCCATCGGCATTCGTGAGAAGCAGGCAGCATCCGGCCTTGCCGACTGTGGTAAAGATCCGGTCGAGTTCGTCAGTGCTTTCGGCAATCAAACCCGCGGAAATTTCGCGCGCACGGCGAAACTCGGGATCGGCCAGGATCATCGGCTTGCTGCCTTTTTCCGGCGCCAGATGATGCATGGTCATGCAGCGACGCCACGATGCAATGATCGGCGAGTTCGCCGCAGCCGAAGGCTGGCTGGCGCTGTGGTACACGTGATCCGCATGGCCCGTGCTGCTGGACATCGGCTCCTCCCCGATTTTTCCGGATGGTGCGCCGGAAGCCTGCTTCTTTCAATGAAAAAAGTGATGCTTGTGTTTATCCCTTCGTTGCAAGGATCAAACGCGCTGAAAGGCGCAGCGCTTGAGGCGAGCAAAGTCCGCTCACGTCAGGCAAATGAACTGGCGGTTGATTGGGGTGAAGCTCCGCGCTAGCCTTCTTATTCCCAAGCAATGGCTTCAGCAGGAGGTCAGTTGCCGGGATGACGCTTTTCACTCAGAGCGATCTTTGCGACTTTGCGATCAGATTCTCGGGAAGCTTTATGGTTCGCTTTCCAGGCTGATAGGCAGTGTAAAGGTGAAGACGGTTCCAACATCAAGGGCTGTCACCTTCAGGATACCGTCATGCGCTTCGATAATGGACTTGCAGATTGCCAGTCCCATGCCCATGCCGGCCGCCTTTGTCGTATACATGGGCTCGAAGATCTGACTGGCGATCTCCGGGGAAATACCGCTGCCGAAATCGCGGATGTCCACCGTGACGTCTCCGTCTTTGGTACATGATACGATTTCCATGCGCCGCTCAGCGGATGGAAGGGTGTCCATTGCTTCCATTCCGTTTTGCAAGAGATTCAGGACAACTTGCTTGAGCTGGGTGGCATCCCCAAGGACTGCTCCCTCGCCTGCGGCAAGCGTCACGGTTACGTCGACACCGTGGCGCTCAATTTCTGATCTCGCAATGTGTAGAACCTCCTTGATAACCTCATCAACCTTGATGTTCTGCCGGATGCCGGGAACCTGCTTCGATAGCGCGCGTAATGCCCGAATAATTTCATGGGCCCTTGCTACGCTTGCCTGTATCTCCGTCAGAACCATGACGGTTTCCTCGATCTCCGGTTCCGCCCGTTTCAGCCATCGCAGACCTGCTCCTGCATTGGATGCGATAGCTGCCAGCGGTTGTCCGATCTCGTGGGTGATGGAGGCGGCGATGCTTCCGAGCAGCGTCAGACGTGACGTCTTCTCGAGTTCCGCTCGCGCTCCGGCCAGCGCGCGCTCGCTTTTTGCACGAAGCTCGTTTTCCGCCAGCAGGCTCGTGTAAAGCCGGGCATTTTCGAGGGAAATTGCCGCCTGGGATGCAATGACGGTGACAAGAGCAATGGTATCGGGGGCGAACACGCCCTCGAGGTAATCATTCTGAAGGCAAAGCAAACCAGTGAGTTCACCGCGACGAAGTAGGGGAACGCAAAGAAGCGAGCGACCTGTAAGGACCGCGTCCCGCTCCGATGTCCATGTTCCGAAGTCGGTGCCGGACAGCAGGAAGGGTGCACGCACTTGCAGTGCCCTGTCGATGACCGAATAGGGCAGCCCCTGATCAGGCTGTGGAAGATTTGAACTGCTGACGCGGACATTGCCTCCGTCTGTCCAGGCCGAGGCTTCAATGTCTAGCCTGCCTTCGGAAATCTTCAGGAGAAGACCCCGATTGGCGCCAGTGTGGACCAGCATCCTCTTCATCAGAGTTTCTATCAAGCGGTCGAGCATGATCTCGTCTGAGAGGGCGAGAGAGATGCCGAGAACGGTCTCGGCCTCGGCGGAATGGGTTCTCAAATTAGGCTTGGTCGCGGGCGGTTCCAACACGTCGGGAAGCAGGTTAGCGGTGAGAATATCCGCCTTCCAGCCGGCGCCCCATCGCGCATATGTCGCAGCAGCGACCCGCATATAGGCATTGCCGGCCACGGCATTTCCCATGTTCAGGCAGCAGAGAGCCGCGCGCTCCATAGCCAGCGCGACTTCCTGCTGAAAGTGCGATGCCCGGGCGGCCTGCGCGGCCTCCTCATACAGGACAAGCGCATGCGCAGGGTTCATCTCAATGCGGGCAATCTCGGCTTCCAGGAGCAGTAGCTTATGGCCGAAGGTTTCTGGATTGAGCTTGGCCCATGAAGCAAATCTATCTTTAATTTCGGATAGCCGCTGACGATCCGGACCGGCGCCGGATACGCCATTGTAGGACGCCGCAATCGCCATTCCCAAAAAGAACTTGCAGTAGGCGGTATCGATATGGGTGATAAGAAGTGGACCCAACTCATCCGCATAGGCCAACTTTGCAATGGCCTCTTCATAGGTTCCGACGAAATAGAGGGACATGCCCGCGTAGAAATTCACCCAGAACAACGTGGTCGGCGCGACAATCGGAGCACGAGGGCCGGTATCCAGCGCCTGGATCCGGGAGGCCTCTCCGCCGTCGGCAAGCTGGTGTACGAAAGAAAGTTGTGCCGTGAGGATATACTCGATGTCGCTATACCCAAAGCGACGGCACACGGCCACCGATTCCTCCGCCTCTCTCGCGACATGTGTGAGATCCTCGCCCATGAAGATCAAGTCAGAGATCAGATGGTTGCGCGCATAGCACATCCAGGCGACATCGCCTGCGGCATGGCCGGCGGTGATCGCTTCCCGAACGCGCTCCAGAGCAAATGGCATCGGGCGCGTCCAAGGACCAATCTGGTCCACGGCAAGAAGGACAGATGTCCTGTACTCCTCGAAGCCATATCGATCGACCAGTGCCCGTGCGGCAAGGCAGAACTCCAGCCCGTCGTGATAGGCGTCGTATTTCTCTCCAATCATGGCTCCGAACCAAGAAAGGCCGTGGCTCGATTCCGGACAGGCCCCGTATCGGATAGTCAGTTCCACCATCTTTGCCAGATGGGTGAACCTCAGCCCGTCGGTGGTAAACACCGACGAGATCAGCGGTGCCAGCAAGGACATGGCCGCGCGGACACGGGGATCCTCCATGGCCGGCGAGTCTGCCAAAGCCGCAACGGGCTGATCGCCCAGCAGTTCAAGGATCCCGCCATAGATCTGGTCTTGTTCCTCGCGGCACGGCCAGCGCTTCAGATGGACGCCAAGTTCGGTCAATCCCGATAGTACCGCATCAATGGCACCCTCGTAGTCCGACTGAAGGGTCAGCAGGTTGGCGCGAAGCCGAAACACGGCATTTCGATCCAGATCGGAGGCCGCACGGGGCAACAGTTGATGTAACTGTGTATCTGCCTTGTCGAGTATTGCGGCTGCCAACAGCGCATCACAGAGGAGTATGTGAGCGCGAAAGGATAGGGCATATTCCTCCTTCCACATCTCCTCGTCGATCAGTCGAAGTGCGGCCTCGGCGTAACGGGTTGCCTGAACAGCTGCAGCGGAGCGTCTTGCATGCGTCACAGCGGCAAGAAGAGCCTCCACGAACAGCTTACGCTCGTCGCGAGAAAGGCATTCCGCGTGTGATAGCTCGATCTGACTTGCGATGGCGAACGCGGCTGGTCCGCTTTGTGTGCCCCATAAGGATAGGAGGACATGAGCAAGGCTATGGTGAACACGCTGGCGCTTCGATACGTCCAAAAGTGCATAAGCTGCCTCCTGGATGCGGTCGTGGGCAAATTTCAATGACGTCGGAGAAAGAATTATGAATCCCGAACGAACCAGAGGCATGGCTTGGTCAAGCAACTGATCGTCGGACATGTTCAACGCGTGTGCAAGCACTGCCTTGTCCGTTTGCGGGCCGATGCATGCCATCGTTATCAGAATGTTCAAAGCCTCAGGCCCGGCCTGCATCAGGCGTTGTGTGACGAAGGAAAGAATGTTTTCGCTGACAGGATAGCGCGATACATCCTCCTTGCGACAGGACCATGAGCGTTCGACGGGTGAAAAGGCAATCACACCATCCTGCACAAGCGCCTGTAGCAATCTGCGTACATAGAAGGGGTTGCCGCCCGTCTTCTCCTGTAGTGTGTCCGCAAGACCGAGCAGATCCCTCGACGCCTCCGGGAAAATCGCCAGCAACATTTCGCCGATCGCATCCAAAGAGAGCGGAGCTAGAACGATCTCGGTCACATCAACCATTGTCGCGCGGGCGCTAACGGCAAGGGAAGCCAGTGCTTTTGGCGTTGAGTTTTCGTCACTTCGGCTTGCCACTACAAGAAGCAGCCCCGCAATTGGCTCTTGGACGAGAAAGGATAGAAGCGACAAGGTTGCCTCATCGGCCCATTGCAGATCGTCGATAAACAGAACGACCGGCGAGAGAGCATCGGCAACCGTAGAAAGAACCGAACGAAGAGCTCTTTGCAGGAGAAGCTGCATTAATGGAGCAGGAATTTCGCCGGCCGGTGTCTTTGTCCCTGTTAGCACCTCCATTGCCGGAACGAGATCGAGAAGCAGGCGTGCATTGCCTTCCAACTTCCCTGCAAGAAGCTGCCGGAGTTCGCTTAGAGCCAGGCGATCGAAGCGCATCACGTGATCGATCAGCGCGCGCATGGCCTGCACGATGGGCGCATAAGGGGAGTCCGACTGCTGTAAATCACCTTTGCCTTGTATGAAGAATATGTGCTCGGGGAGCCCGCTCGTGAGGTTCTGGATCAGGGCAGACTTGCCCACGCCTGGCTGCCCGTGAACACCGATCAATCCAGGTTTTCTGTCTCGCAGGAATACCTGGACTGCCTCGCCCAAAAGATGCTGTTCATTCGCCCTGCCGGAAAGTGCTGGGATCGAAAGTTGGGCAAACGGGGCATCAATGACGCCGATTTCGAAATCACTGATTGCACGGTTTTGCCGCCACTCTTGCAGGCACCGAAGTAGATCCATTTCGAGGGCGATCGCCGACTGATATCGGACTGTGGGTTCTTTTGCCAACAGACGATCAAGAATTGCTGCGATGACAGCAGGCAAACCATCATAGACAACCGAGGCATTTTGTGGAGCTAACGCAAAATGTGCATGCCGCCATTCCAGAGTTGAACTGGCGCTCAAGGGTAAACTGCCCGTCAACAGTTTGAAGAGGACCATTCCGAGCGCATAGAGATCGCTTCTCGCATCAGACTGCGGGCTAATCGGCCGCAATTGTTCTGGAGCGCGATAGACGATGTCATCGCCAAGATCGACGTGCAGGCTCGATGACGGAGACAGCGCCCCTGATTGATCAATCGTGCCAAAATTCCGAAGACGTGCCTCCCTATTCTTGTCAATCGCAATATTGCTAGGGTGCAGGCTCGCCAGCGTACCGCAATCTGCGTGGGCTGCCACAACTGCCTTGGTCATCGAGATGGCCAGAGGCAGAAATTCATCGAGCGGCCGAGGCTCAGTCCGCAACAGGTTTGTGAGGATGCTGGACGTCTCGAAAATGGCAACAAGGCGGTCTGTCTCCAGCAAGACCGCCTTGGGCCTATCGTGCCACCACTCGCAGCCATTTCTCCAAGTGGGAACCTCGCAACCGACCGAAGCTTCGGTGCCCGACGGCAGTACAAAGGCTTCCCATGTTCCAGATGGGTCATACAGTCTATAGAGTTGCCGCCCACCCGATTGCCAAACAAGCTCCCGCTGGGAAGCGACAAGCCAAGCGTCATCAAAAATCACATGGCTCTCCGTCAAGCGCTATCTCATCTCGAGCAGGCCTCATTGGGCTTGTCTTGTTGGTATACGCTGCACCTGAGCTGTCTAGAATAATAGGCGTCCAATTTGAATGAGATGGTCGTGTGTGCTGCAATATTTGGTCGATTGAGAGTGGTTTATATAAACACACCGCGAATGCGTGATGTTGAGTTCTGTCGCCGCGTTGACCGATGACCCGTCGCGAGTTCATGGTACCCCGATGCGGTCGGCGTAAGAGGGTTCCTCAATCGACTATGTCGCTCGCCGGTATAACCCTGCGGTCGCTCAAACAATACCTGCGTATAGCTTTCATCGGCTCAAGAACGTCGTAAACTCTGCTCGATTCAGACACTTCGCTTTTGTCGAAAATATCCCGACATAACGTTTCTATCGTCATGGAGCAGAAATGAACTCCATTTCACTTCTCAAAGAAGTGCAGCCACCGCAGCATATCGGGTGGCTGACAGGCTTCTCCACGCATGTCATGGCGTCAGCTCTTCCGAAGGATTCATCCAGCTTGATGATACCGTGTGTCACTGAAGACGGATCGTCATATCGCTATCGATCCCGAACGCTATTGTCTGTGGCAGCGCCGACTTTTCAATGCTGACTTGCTCGGCACAAGATCTAACTTCGCAGTGTCCGCCGGTAATTCACGTTTTCCATGCGGCGTTAGAACCCGCCTTCAACAGCGACTTCTAGCTTTAGGCCCCTTTTGCGAAGCCCATGCACTGCTAAATTCAACCGCGACAAGGACAGGAGCGACAGATGGCGGATCTTAGCGCAAGACGGGACCAGATGTTCCCAATCCTGAACGCGCGTCAGATTGAAACTGCCAGCAGATTTGCGAGCGGTGAGGCGAGGGAATTTCTGCCTGGGGAAGTCATCTACAGGGTCGGGGATCGCGGGGCTCCCGCTTGGCTGGTAATTGGCGGATCGATGGATGTCTTTCGCCATGACGGATTATCTGGACCGGCGCTCATAACCACCCACGGGATCGGGCAGTTGTCCGGGGAGGTCAGTCAGCTTTCGGGACGGCCGGCTCTCGCAGGAGCCCATGCGGGGGATGCAGGATGCACCGCACTGCCTTTTGATGCCGCCCACCTGCGTGCTCTGATGATTGGCTCTGCGGATGTCGGGGAAATCATTATGCGGTCGCTTATCCTGCGCCGTGTGGGCCTTATCGATGCGGGAGCCGGATCGGTGCTGATCGGCACAGATGGCAATGCCGCATTGTCTCGTCTTCAGGGGTTTCTCACCCGGGGCGCTTTTCCCTATACGGTGCTGGATGCCACGATCGAGGGGGAAGGCAAGGCCCTGGTTGAGCGTCTAGGTATTCTTGCATCCGAACTGCCGCTGATGGTCTGCCCCAATGGGACAGTGCTGAAGAACCCGACCGATACAGAAGCAGCACGCTGTCTCGGCATGACGCCGGATTTGCCTGAAGGCAAGATCTACGATGTAGCCGTCGTCGGCGCCGGGCCAGCCGGCCTGGCAACAGCCGTCTATGCCGCGTCGGAGGGGCTCGACGTTCTGGTCATCGATGAGCGTTCGGTGGGTGGTCAGGCAGGCGCGTCTTCCCGAATTGAAAATTATCTCGGCTTTCCCACTGGCATCTCCGGCCAGGCTCTCGCGGGCCGTGCTTACAATCAAGCACTGAAGTTCGGTGCAGAACTCGTCGTTCCCGTCGAAGTCCAGAGTTTAGTCGAACCCACAGGCGCAGGTGCACCTCTGGAACTGGCGCTGGCAGGGGATAAGACGGCGTTAGCGCATACCGTCGTCGTCGCCTCCGGCGCGCGCTACAGGCGTCCAGACATTGCTGATTTGGTTGCCTTTGAGGGAAGCAGCGTTTCCTATTGGGCGTCGCCGATCGAGGCAAAGCTCTGTACTGGTCAGGACGTGGTTCTGGTGGGGGGCGGCAATTCTGCTGGCCAGGCCATTGCTTTTCTCGCACCGCAAGTGCGGAAGCTTCACCTCGTCGTGCGTCGCGCGCTCGAGGAGACCATGTCTCAATATTTGATCGACCGTATTCATGCTTTGCCGAATGTTGAGCTTCATATGAACTGCGAGGTGGATGCGATCGATGGTGAACCGGTGCGCGGCCTGTCTTCGGTCCGTATCCGCAACCGCATAGACGGGAGTTCCGAGATCCTGCCGCTCCACCATCTTTTCCTGTTTATTGGCGCAGATCCCAATGCCGGCTGGATCAGGGATCAGGTTCGCACGGACGCAAAGGGCTTCATTGTCACCGGTCAGGCTTTCGATGCCAATATCAAGGTAGATCGAGATCCTCTACCCTTGGAAACAAGTCTGCCAAACGTGTTCGCCATCGGCGATGTTCGAGCCGGATCGACCAAGCGTGTTGCCGCTGCCGTAGGCGAAGGCGCCGCCGTGGTGTCACAAATCCACGCGGCCCTTAGTCACCTCAGCGTCCGGCGCTGAGGGCTCGGGCATTGGGCTGTATAACAGCGGAGGTGTGTCTTCTGATCGTGGCAAGATATCGAAGGCTTGGCTTCAGAGGGCGGATGCTGCCAGTTGACGGCCATAGGCTACGATATTCTCGCCGACGCTCATGCGCTCTGTCTCATACCGACTGAGCGCAATAGATAGATCCTCTTCTTGTGACAGAATGCTGCTCAGTGCCATTACATCGCCAGCCGCCTTCGAGACGCCCATGGCCGTGTGCGGCCGGGCAACAAAGGCCGCGTCTCCAATCAGGGCAATCGCGCGACCGATCATGCGGGGTGCTTCGTAATCGAAAATCCCTTGGATGGAAGGCATTGGCTCCGCCTCGACCGCCAGTGCGAATTGGGGTGGAAGCATCGCTGCAGCGTCGCGGCGAAACTCGTTCAGGCGTTCAACTGAGAGAGCGCCTCGTGGCAGGGAGAATGCGTGTATACTGCCGCCAGCATCCGTCAACGTTGCCGCCAGTTGATCCGCTGGAACAGGCCGGTACCAGACCCAGTTATAGCGCCGTTGGCCAATTTCTCTTTCACCCCTTGAGCCCGGTACGAGATAACCGAGCACATGCACGCCTGGTTGGCTGTAGAAGGCGAAGCGATCCAGAAGCACTGCTGCCGCTGGCGGAAGGTGAGTTTCTGGAATGAGACCCCGCCACGCGACATAACCTGAATAGAGGTTTTTGCAGTGATTTGGATTGATGGCGGCACGCACTGCCGAACCGAGACCGTCCGCACCGATGACCAGATCCGCAAGCTCGCGACGCCCGTTGCTGAAGAGGATTTCCGCGTCATCATCACCATCTTGTACGCTGGCAACCTCGTGACCCAGCTCATAGGTCTCGGGCGCGATACGGGAGGATACAGTTTCAAAAAGCACGTCCCAGGAAATTTGGGTCTGCGGTGTGTTCAAACGGTGTGCGATGCCGCCATCTCGATCAAGATAAATACGTTCATCAGCGACAACGCCAATGCGTGCTACATGTTCGCAACCGATTAACCGCAGGATATGCAGCAGCTCACGCTGACCGACGAGCCCGGCGCCGCGTCCTGCCAGACCGCTCGTCGATCTTTCAAAGATGCGCACATCGTGGCCCGCTTCCTGCAGAAGGATGCCAGCAAAGAGACCCGCGAGCGATCCGCCAACGATCCTGATCCGGAGTTTTCGCATTGTCGTATCCTCACGTCTGCATGACACCGGCTGCCAAGCGTCTGGATTGCCGCACCGGTTGCTCTGTCGGGTCAGAGGGTAATCAGGGCGCGACGCAGCTTTTCAGGCGTCAGTGGCATATCGCGGAAGCGCAACCCCGTCGCATCTGCCAGCGCGTTGGCAAGGGCTGCCGAGGTCGGACCCTGAGATGCCTCGGCCACGCCCAGAAAGGGCTCACCCGGCTTCGGCAGCACATCCACCCGGATGTCGATCGGAACAGACTGAAAGCGCAGAATAGGATAACTACTCCAGTCGAAGCTTGTCCTGCGTTGGGTATCGTAAGACATTGCTTCGCGCGTACACCAGCTGAGAGATTGGATCAGGCCACCCTCGACCTGGTTGCGGACACCATCCGGATTGACCACCTCTCCGCAATCCACCGCTGTCTGCGCGCGAAGAACGGTAATGGCGCCGGTGTTCTGCTCGACGGAGATTTCCAGAAAGACCGAACAATAGGCTCCGAGGTTCTTGTAGCGGGCAAAGCCCATGCCGAAGCCGTGGAACTTGCTTTCCTTACGCCGCGTCTTCCATCTGAAGGCTTCGGCACCGGCCATCATGACGGCGCGGGCACGGGCATCTTCCATATGGTCAAGCCGAAGATCGAGCGGGTCGGTTGCTGCCGCCTTGGCGAGTTCGTCGAACATGCTTTCAATCGAAAAAACGTTCAAGTGCCCGCCCAGCGAACGCATCGCGGACGAGCGAAACGGCCCGTTTGAAATGAAGTGAAAGTTCACATCCATATTCGGCAAAGCGTAAAGCGGGTTTGAGTTACGGCTTCCATCCCCTGCCGGCATTGGGATGGGTATTTTCTCGGCCGGCGGGAAAGCGGGAGTCACCTCCCATCCGGCAAGCACACCATTCGCCGTTGTCGGGCGCGTGTTGTGTGGGGGGCTCCAGACGTCGTAATTCCAGGTGACAATACGGTTGCTCGCGTCGAGTTCCGCGACGGCTTCTGTGACCATGCCGGCACCGAGCGGTTCCCAGCCGAATTCCTGCTCGCGCATCCATTGAAGGCGAACCGGGCGGCCGGGCAGCAGATGGGCAATCAGGGCCGCATCGGCGGCGGCATCGTCTGCGCCGTTCTGACCGTAACATCCCGCGCCCTGAACATGGATCGCATGGACCTTATCTTCCGGCATGCCGACAAGGCTCGAAGCTACGCGCTTGACATCGAAAATGCCCTGACTATGGCTCCAGACTGTCAGCTCTCCATCGACCATCTGTGCGATGGCACAGGAAGGACCAATCGAGCCATGGCTGTACCAGGGCCTTGTATAGCGGGCCTCCAGGCGCTTGACCGGTTTGGCCGTCGGGTGAGAGACTTTTTCAATGACGTAATCCTTCGCGGGTAACGGCTTCAGAATGGAAGCGATATCACCGACAGGAAGATTTTCATCCTGTCGCTGCGAAGGGTTCGCCATCAATTGCCGCATGATCGAGACGGCATCCCACTCCCGCTCACAGACAACGGCTGCAAAGTCACCCTGTTGAACGAACGCGTGCAGCCCCGGAATGGCTTCGATCTCGGCGCGCGGCGGCAGCGCGAGCTTCATTCCTTCGGATGGTGCGCGAATGACGCGTGCATGCAGCATGCCCGGAAGACGCATGTCCTGGATGAAGGATGCGCCCCCGGTCACCTTGCCCGGAATATCGAGGCGGGGAAGGCTTTGACCGATGCTGCGATAGCTCTTCGGCTGGCGCAAAGGGGCATCGGCGACGGCTTCCACATGCAAAGAGAGCGATGCGGCAACGGCGCCATACGGGATGCTGCGACCATTGCTGGCGCGGATCGTGCCGTCGCCCATGGTTGACACCTCGGTATCTGCAACGCCGAGCATCGAGGCTGCCGTGCGCAGAAGCAGCATGCGGACATTCGCTGCGGCAAGACGCAGGGCTGGGCCACCATATTGCATGGAATGGCTAGCGGCCGTCAGTCCCTCGTCAGGCGTACGGGTGGTGTCCGCCGTTACGATTGAAACCAAATTGGGTGGCATGTCCAGCTCTTCTGCGGCCACCTGCAGAAGCGCCGTCATGATGCCTTGCCCTAGTTCCACCTTGCCGGTGAAGACCTGAGCCTTGCCATCTGCATCGATCCGGATCCACGAGTCGAGATAGGGAAATGGTTGAAGATCGTCGGGGAGTACAGAGACGGCACCAGTACCCGATGGCTCAGCTTCCCCGGTTGCCGCGCCGCGAGCCGTTGACATTCCGGCAAGCGAGAAGGCAACGACGATCCCGGCGCCGCCGAGAAAGTTGCGGCGCGTGACCGGCAAATGGCTGGATGGGGTCACGTTGCATCTCCCTTGTTTTGATGGTTGGCCAGCACCGCACTCGCACGTTTAATTGCACGGATGATCCGATAATGCGTGCCGCAGCGGCACAGATTGGGCTGCATATGCTGGCGAATTTCTTCATCGGAAGGCGAGGGATTGTAGGATAGCAGGCTCTGGGCGCGCATGATCATTCCCGCGATGCAATAGCCGCACTGCGCCGCCTGCTCATCAATGAAGGCCTGCTGCAAGATGCCCGGCTTCTCTGCAGTTCCAAGTCCTTCCAGGGTTGTCACCCGGCGTCCCACCGTTGCCGCCACAGGTGTCAGGCAGGAAAAGACCGCGTTCCCGTCCACATGAACGGTACAGGCGCCGCATTGACCGAGGCCGCAGCCGTATTTGGCCGCGTTGAGTTGCAGATCATCGCGTAGGACGTAGAGGAGCGGCGTGTCCGGGCTTGCTGTAACGGTATGGCGCTCGCCGTTGACGTCGAGAGAGATGGTCATTTGGCGTCCTCTTTCCGTATGACTGAAACCTTGGCGGCCAGATCGGGCCATGTGGGCGCATCGGTGAAACGCGACCGCGCGTAGGCAAGCAGGTCTGCGATCTGTTGATCTGTCAGTGCGTCGGCAAAGCCCGGCATGTAAGGTCCGTGGCCAGCGGCAGGCGTGATGCCGCCCAGCACTACCTTGATAGCATTGCGCGGATCATCCATTTTCAGATCGGACACAACAGATAGTGGCGGCCGTCCTGCCGTTTCCATGGGGGCTCCGCTCATGTGGCAGCCACCGCAGGCACCGGCGAAAAGCTTCGCCGCGTCTGAAGCCGGCGTCCTGGTCGCTGCCTTCGACGCGGTTGTCCCTTCAGCCTTGGCCGGATTTGCGTTCGTTTTTGCGGAAGGTGTAGCAGCCGGCTTCATGCGCGAGGCGATGTAGGTTGAGATGGCCCTGACATCTGCGTCATCCACCTCGGAAAGTCCCTCGGCAACCGGGCCCATCGGGCCACCGGCGGCGCTGTGAGCGCCAGCGATACCGTTCTTCAGGTAATCGAACAGCGACGCCTGATCCCAGCGACTGGCAGAAGGGTTGGACGCATCGAGCGCCGGCGCGATCCACCCTTCGGCAACACCGCCTGCCAGATCGGAGCCATGCTCCTCGGCGCCGAGGAGATTGCGCGGGGTATGGCAACCGCCGCAATGGCCAAGGCCTTCGACCAGATACTTGCCGCGATTCCATTCGTTGTTCTGTGTTTTATCCTGAACGAACGCGGTCTTTCTCAGGAACAGAAACTTCCAGCCGGCGAGCAAGGGGCGGAAGCCCAGCCCCGGCAACAGATCGTTCGGAGGTTGAACCTCCTTCACCGGCTCGCGGGTCATCAGGAAAGCATAAATCGCCTGAAGATCCGCATCATCGACATGTGTGAAATGCTCGTAAGGCAATGCTGGATAAAGATGCGAGCCGTCGCGCGCCACACCTCTCGTCATCGCGCGCTGGAAGGCGGCGAATGACCAATTGCCGATACCGGTTGTTTCATCCGGCGTTATGTTGTCGGAATAGAGCGTACCGAACGGCGTCGGCAGAGCTTTCGATCCCGCAAAGGGACGACCGCCATCGGTTGAATGACAGACCACACAATCGCCAATGCTGGCAAGTTCCGCGCCGCGTTTGACTTCTGCCACCTCGAAGCTGCTCGGAGACGGGCGCGCCACCGGTGGGATGGCTGGCTCATAGACGATA
This sequence comes from Rhizobium oryzicola, assembly GCF_030504645.1. Classification (GTDB taxonomy): domain Bacteria; phylum Pseudomonadota; class Alphaproteobacteria; order Rhizobiales; family Rhizobiaceae; genus Neorhizobium; species Neorhizobium oryzicola. The sequence goes on from NZ_JAUKWQ010000011.1 coordinate 28,963, forward strand.
ATGGCCGCCGTGACCATGCCGACCAAACCAGCAATGCCGAGGGCAGAAAGCCAGATCTGGCGTTTGGATTTTACCACGATCATCTCAGCAGGCTCCATCAGGCCATTTATTCGCCTTCGGTCCCGTGGGTTATTCATCCTGGTTAGGACAGAGGTCGGGCTTTGGATCGAAGACTTCAGGGCATGAGGATAGAATTGTGCTGACCGGGTTTGAACTATCGACTGGTATACGCGTGCTCATACTCCAGTATAGCTGGAGAAGCTGACACGCAGTCGACGCGAGCAACCATGACAGGGGCGTGGGTCGTCAGAGCCTGGATACCGCGATCGCAAAAATCATGATCGCCGGAGTTTCTCGAAGCTAAAGCCATGAGTGACTGATCCGCATTGACTGATTTTGCGGCGGCCGGACATCTTCCGGTCTTGAACGGACCACGTGCTACAAGCGCGGGAATTCGTCTTGACGCGCGCTTGAATTTTGCGATCAGAGATCGTACAAAAATTTGATCAAATTATTAGAGGCGATAAAGTGCGCCTTCCCGGCAGAAGAAGGTCGCTCTTCCGCAGAAGCAATCTCATAAAAGCGGCCACGAGGTGAACCATGAGCATTCTCAACAATACCCGCGAGCTTCAACGCATCGACGCGGCGCACCATCTGCACCCATTCACCAATACGCGAGAACTGAACGGCCGAGGTGCGCGCATCATCACCTCAGCCAAAGGCGTCTATCTAAACGATGCCGATGGTAACAGGATCCTCGACGGCATGAGCGGTTTGTGGTGCGTGAATGTGGGTCATGGCCGCAAGGAGATCGTCAGTGCTGTCGCAAATCAGATGGAGCAGCTGACCTTCTACAACACCTTCTTCAATACGACCCATCCGCCGGTGATCGAACTGTCGCGCCTACTTTCCGAAGTAACGCCACCGCAGTTCAATTATTTCCATTTCACCGGCTCCGGTTCCGATTCCAACGACACCATTTTCCGTATGGCCCGGTATTACTGGGAGCTCGAGGGCAAGCCGGAGAAATCGATCTTCATTTCTCGCCGCGGTGCCTATCACGGCTCCACCGTTGTGGCGGCATCATTTGGTGGCTTCAATTCCATGCACAAGCAGGGAGGCCTGCCGATCGACGGGATCTACCACGCGCCATCGCCGGACTGGTGGAGCAATGGCGGCGATTTGAGCCCCGAGGAGTTTGGTCGCAAGGTGGCTGCGCAGACATTGGCGCTGATTGATGGCATCGGCGCCCACCGCATCGCCGCCATGATTGGGGAGCCGATTATGGGTGCTGGTGGCGTGATCATCCCGCCGAAGACCTACTGGCCAATCATTGCTCAGGGCCTGAAAGAACGTGACATCCTGTTCATTTCAGACGAGGTGATTTGCGGTTTCGGCCGTACGGGGCAATGGTTCGGCTGTGAGTTCATGGGCACGGAGCCAGACTTCATGACCATGGCGAAGGGCATTACCTCTGGCTATGTGCCAATGGGTGCTGTGGCGGTTTCAGACCGTGTGGCCAAGGTGCTCATAGAGAAGGGTGACGAGTTTACCCATGGTTATACCTACTCTGGCCACCCGGCAGCCTGCGCGGCCTCCATCGCCACGATCGGCATCATGCGTTCTGAAAAGCTTGTTGAGCATGTTCGCGAGGACGTCGGCCCCTATCTGAAAGAGAAATGGCTGACATTGGCGGATCACCCGATGGTCGGTGAGGCGGTTATGGAAGGTCTCATAGGCGCCTTCCAGTTCACATCCAATAAAAGCGCGCGTGCGGGTTTCCCCGAAGCGGCGAAAATTGGTTTTACCGCGCGTGAGCATTCTTTCCAGAATGGTCTTGTGATGCGCGCGGTTGGGGACCGCATGGTCATTGCACCGCCCCTCACGCTAACCCGAGCCGAGGCTGACGATCTGGTCGAGAAAGCGGCTAGGGTCACCGATCTCACCTATGCCTATGCTAAGAAGCAGGGTCTGATGGCATGATACGCTAGGGTGAGGGCCCAATCATCTTGTTGAAATGGTGTGAGGCGATCCGGATGAGATACGAGGCGAAGAACGGAGGCGATGCAAAGGCATCGGCGAGGCTTTTCAACGACGTAGCTCGCCGGATCGACCACATCCCGAGCATAATCCTCTCAGGATTATGCGGGAGGACGCGCGAACGGCTGCGATCTGCTTTGTCGAAGCGCTTGAATGGGTGCCGGACCCATTCGTGCGCGCTTCTCCTCGCATATCATGGCCGTTCATCGCGCCATTTCAATAATATGATTGAGCCCTCACCCTAGGCTCCACGTTCAGCCGTTGGCGATCGTGGAGCCGTTTGATGTGACTGGAACAAGACAAAGCAATGAAGATAGCATCGCCCAGTGGCTCCCATTTCGAAGAGGCGGAAGAATTTCTGGCTCGATACCCGCAGGTCGAAGGAATCGATATCGTCATGACCGACTGCCACGGCATTGGTCGCGGCAAGATCATTCGACGTCATGAGCTTGCCTCGCTCTATCATTCCGGTCGGGCCATGCCGGCTTCCCTGTTCGGGCAGGATGTAGCAGGCGATGACGTCGATAGTTCGGGCGTCGTGCTGACGGATGGCGGTGGCGATAAGCGATGCTGGCCTATTCCGTCCACTCTGGGAATGATGCCGCATACGGGGCGCGGTCAGGTCCTGGTCAGCATGTATAATCCCGATGGGAGCGCCTTTGATGCTGAGCCACGCCACGCGCTGGTGCGCCAGGTGGAGCGGGCAGCGAAGCCGGGCTTTACGCCGATGGGTGCTTTCGAGCTGGAATTCTATCTCATCGATAAGGAACGTGACAGCAGCAGGCGATACCAGCCGGCGCGCTATGCGCTGAACGGTCGCCATTCCGTTCAGCGCAATACGATGTCCGTCGATGAACTGGATGAGATGTCACCACTGTTTGATGTCATTTACCAGGGTGCGGCGCATTTGGGGCTTACGCTGGAATCGCTCATCTCAGAATATGCGGCAGGCCAGTATGAGTTGACGATTCGGTATCGCGATCTTCTGCGCGCTGCGGATGATGTTGTCATCGCCAAGCGTCTCATTCGCTCCGCGGCGCGTCGGTTTGGGATGGAGGCCTGCTTCATGGCCAAGCCCTTCGGCCAGCAGGCAGGCTCAGGCATGCATCTTCATCTTTCGCTTCGCAATGACGTCGGCGAAAATCTCTATGGCGACCAGCCCGATGGTCGGCTTAGTCCGGTTATGCTGCAGTCGATTGCCGGTATCCGTGAAACGGTTGGCGACACAATGCTGGTTCTGGCTCCTTTCCTCAACTCCTGGAGACGGTTTGCATCTGTCTCCTATTCTCCCGCCTCCGACGATTGGGGCGTCGAGAATAGAACGGTAGCCCTGAGGGTGCCCGGTACTCCGGGCAAAGGACGCCATTTCGAACATCGTGTGGCCGGGGTTGATGCCAACCCTTATATGGTCGCCGCTGTTACGCTTGCCGGCGCGCTGCAAGGCATTGAAAGCAAGGCAGACCCGGGACCACCGGTCGAAGGGCATCTCCACAGTGATGCGCGCGCGCATAGCAGCCTGCCGCAAAGCTGGCTTGATGCCATCGACCGAGCTGAGCATTCCAGTTTCGTTCGCCAGGCGCTTGGGCCGATGCTCCATCAGGCATTCATCGCGGTGAAACGCGCCGAGTATGAACGGCTGGCGCTGGAGGTTTCCGAGGCCGAATGGGATCTCTACGGCTTTGTCGTTTAGAAAGACGACACTGCCGAGCTCTCAAATTATGAGCTGTTACCGGAGAGAAATGACCGCCCAAGATGACCGACGCCATCCTGAATATCGGCAGTAATGGCGGCGCGCAGCGCGTCTGCATTTTTAGCGTCGATCGCTTGCATGGCTTCTGCATGGCGATCAACCCGGTAGCTTTCCGCGAGATTGGCCGTCGCCGCTCTCATGAAGGGACCGAGGCGTAGCCAGACCGATTCCAGAAGGTCGAGCAGTACGCCCTGGCCGCTTGCCTCGTAGATGCACCGGTGAAAGGAGAAGTTGAGGGCAATTGCCTTCTCCAATTCCTCGGCCGCGTAGGCTGCTTCCAACTCCATATCTATCGTTTGCAGGCGCGCGAGGCGCGTTGAGTCGATGAATGGCAGGGCCCGCTCGGCCGCAAGTGTTTCCAGGGCAATACGGGTGGCAAGAATTTCGTCGAACTTTGCCGCAGTCATAGCCGGCACGCGAACCCGTCGATTGTCGAGGTATTCCAGAGCGCCGTCAGCCACGAGCCGGTGCAAGGCCTCCCGCACAGGCATTGGACTTACGCCCAGTTTTTCGGCCACACCCAAGATGGTAATAGGACGGCCTGGCTCTACTATGCCAGACATGATGTCACCGCGCAGGGTTCTATAAACCCGCTGTTTGACTGATTCTTCAGTTTTTTTCGGCGTTTGTGCCATTCTGGCTCCCGGCATTTCAACGTGGCGCAAATCATCTTCCCGATCGTAGCACAAGAAAATCCTCAAAGAGGCCCATGCTGAATTTACACAGGTGCGGCACATTGTTGTTGTAATTTGATCAAATTTAGCTTTGATGGCATCAAAAGACGATCGCAGATCGCAAGTGGGAAACGTGGCTATGCAAGCAGATTCGGCGTCGGAGAGGCAACGCTGCTTATCTGAGGCGAATTACCAATGAGTGGGGGATCTATGGGGCCGGCGATGACATATGCTTGTCCTTATCAAGCTCTTTGTGGAAGGCTGCATTCAGCGATATCAAGGCCACTGCGCCAGAGGCGACCTCCACGGTCTGTCCAGTTATGACGATCTCTGACGGCAAGATGAGGCTTCGAGGCATAAGCCAGGAAGCTCAGCATCCGTTGGGTAATCCCGCCCGCGTATGCTCAATAAAAGGTGCATGATGATCAATGAGAAAGACGCAAGACAATTTCTCGACGCCAATAAGGATATAGAAATCCTCGAAGCCTTCGTCATCGACGTGAATGGCGTTCCAAGAGGCAAATGGATACCACGGGAGCGAGCGCTGGATGTTCTCACCAAGGGCATGGCGATGCCTCGCTCTGTCTACGCACTGGATGTGTGGGGCAGGGACGTCAGCGAAGCTGGCCTTGCGGAGGGCACCGGCGATCCGGATGGAATCTGTCTGCCTGTACCAAACACTCTTTCGCGCGTGACCTGGCTCGCACGGCCCACCGCACAGGTGTTGCTGCAGATGACGGTCGATGGCGCGCCCTTTTACGCTGATCCGCGCCACGTTCTTGGTAACGTGGTCGACCGCTTCAAACAGGATGGCTTGACCCCTGTTGTCGCGACAGAGTTGGAATTCTATCTCATCGATCCTATCCGCTCAGCGCTTGACCCGGTGCGCCCACCCAATAGCCGGGAAGGCCGCTGGCACACAGGCCAGACACAGGTTCTTTCGATTTCCGAATTGCAGGACTTCGAGGAAGTCTTTCATGCCATCTCGTCTGCTGCACGTGCTCAAGGTATTCCCGCCGATACGACGCTACGCGAAAACGGCCCCGGCCAGTATGAAATCAATCTGAACCATGTGCCGGATGCGCTCCGAGCGGCGGACTACGCCGTGTTGTTGAAGCGCATCGTGAAGGGCGTGGCCCGTGCCCATGATCTGGATGCCACCTTCATGGCCAAGCCCTACGGCACTCAGGCCGGCAGCGGCATGCATGTGCATTTCTCGATCTTGGATGACGAGGGCCGTAACATCTTCGTAGGCGAAGACGGCCCCTCGGAACGGTTGATGCATAGTGTGGGCGGCTTGCTGGATACCATGGGCGATAGCATGGCGATTCTGGCGCCCCACCAGAATTCCTATCGTCGTCTGCGCCCTTCCGAACACGCGCCGACCTATGCCTCCTGGGGCTTTGACAATCGTTCGGCCGCGGTGCGCGTGATTACGACACCCAAGCCCGCAACGCGTATCGAGCACCGCGTGGCAGGCGCCGATGCAAATCCTTATCTAGCGCTTGCCATGATCTTGGCAGGAGCCCGTACCGGCATGCGGGAGAAGAGAATGCCCGGCGGGGCAATTTCGGGAGACGATCATTCCATCACGCATGAGCCATTGCCGACGAACTGGGATCAGTCGTTGCGCAGTTTTTCGAAGTCTACCTTCGCGCTGACGGCGCTCGGCCAGCAGTATTGCAAGCTCTACCGCGCCTGCAAGCATCAGGAACTGGCGGAATTTGCGATACGTGTCACGGATGTCGAATATGATGCCTATATCCGCACAGCCTAAACCCCGTTCGCTGACGATCCTGCCTGGCCTCGAGCCACTCGACCGTATAATGGATATACCCTTCGTGTCTCGGCTTGATCTCGTCACAAAATCGCTCCGTCAGAATGATCCCGAGTTTGCCGGATATGCTCTAGCCGTAGCGCGCGGCTGCTTGTGTGCTGTTCCCAGCTTTGTCCACCTTCTAGCCCAAAGCCTTCGCCATCAGATCATGGCGAAGGCTTTGGGCCCGGCTCGGGCTTGCGGAAGCGCGGGGCACACAGCCTACCGGCCGAGAAGCTGCAGGCTGCAAGCCGGATGTACCAGGCGCGATGCCCTTCGCCGAACGGCTCGATCCTAACGAAAAATGCTAGCTGCAGAACGAATTATTTAGCCTGCGGCGCCCTAAAGCGCGCCGATCGTTGCGGTATAGACGGCGTAGAGCGATTTCGTCCCCGTGATGAAGAGGCGGTTTCGTCGTGGTCCGCCGAAGCAGAGGTTCGCCACCGTCTGTGGCACCAGGATCTTGCCGATCAGAGTGCCGTCTGGTGCAAAGCAATGCACGCCGTCGCCCGCGCTGGTCCAGAGATTGCCGTAGATATCGAGCCGGAAACCATCCGGTATGCCAGCGTTAAGACGGCAGAAGATGCGGCCATTCGAGAGCGTCTTCCCGTCGATCACATCGAACACGCGGATAACCGGTTCTGCCTGTTCATCATGGCTTCGCGCCGAATCCGCCACATAGAGAAGCTTTTCATCGGGCGAGAAGGCCAGACCGTTCGGCTGACCGAAATCGTTGACCACCGACGTCAGTTCACCCGTCTGTGGGTCGAGCCGGAAGACGTTGCGATGCGCCTGCTCGGGCTCTGCCTTGTATCCCTCGTAATTTGACATGATGCCGTAGGTCGGATCCGTGAACCACACGCTATCATCAGATTTTACCACCACATCATTGGGGGAATTCAGGCGCTTGCCCTGGTACCGGTCGGCCAGAACGGTGATGGTCCCGTCGATCTCGGTGCGAATGACCCGTCGTCCGCCATGTTCGCAGGAAACAAGGCGACCCTGCCTGTCCCGCGTATTGCCGTTCACGAAATTGCTGGGCTGGCGATAGACCGAAACCGGCTGTCCATCCACGTAGCGCAACATGCGCTCGTTGGGGATGTCGCTGAACAAGAGCAGGTTCTGATCCGCGAACCAGACGGGCCCCTCCGTCCAGCGACCGCCGCTATAGAGTTCCTCCAGCTCGGCACTGGGAACAATGAGGTGGCGGAAGCGCTGGTCGATGATCTCAAAAGGGGTATCAGACATGAGGTGAGCCTTGATTAGCGGGCGGAGACCCTGCGGCTGGCAGCAATGATGACGGCGATGATGATAAGTCCGGTCAGCATCAGGCGAATGCCTGCGCCGAAGCCGTAGGTGTTCAGCATCGAAACCACGAGGAACATGAACAGCGAAGCGCCCCAGATGCCGGGCACGTTGGAATTGCCACCCGCGACGGCAGAGCCGCCGATCACGACCACCGCAATGGACATGAGCAGATATTCCGCGCCCATATTGAGCGCAGCGCCACCGGAGAAGCAGGCGAGCAGGTAGCCGCAGAGTGCGGCCAGCACCGCGCAGATAACGTATGTCAGGAACCGCGTTCCATCGACCGGAATCCCGGCCATGCGTGCTGCAAAGGGGCTCTGGCCGATGGCGGAAATCCAGCGCCCATAGATGGAACGGTCGAGCAGCCACCAGATGGCGACGGACAGGGTAAGGCCCACCACTGCAATATTCGGTATGCCAAGCGTCATGCCGGTGGTGAAAGCCGAAAGCTCGTCCGGCGGCTTGATGCGCAGTCCGCGATTGGACCAGATAGCCAGCGACTGTACCAGGAAGCTCATGGAGAGCGTCGCGATGATCGGCGGAATGCGCAGGAGCTTGATTAGCCCGTAATTTGCGATGCCGACACCAAGCCCGATACCGATGGCGACCAGCAGCCCCGGCAGAATGAGCGAGGCATCCGTATTCATGAACTTCAGCGCCAGCGTGCCGGACAGTGTGATCGTCGCCGGAACGGATAGATCCACATTGCCCGGCCCGAGTGTAATCACCAGCATCTGCCCCAGCCCGACGATCACGGAAAAGGCAGCAAAGGTCAGTGTTGCCTGTCCGAGGCTGAAAGTGGAGGCGCCACCGGTGAAGAGTACCGTGAGAACAAAGGTTGCGAGAGCGGCCAGCCAGGACCAGATCCAGGGCTTCGAGAGGGCTGTGTTGAAGATTGTCATGATCTCACCTCACGCCTCACGCCGGGAAAAAATAAGTCGCAGCCCAAGCACCACGATCAGCACTGCCCCTTGCGCGCCGATCTGCCAATCGGGGGAAATGCGCAGGAAGGAGAGAAAGGAGCCCGCCAGCGTCAGCGTCAGTGCGCCGACGACGGCGCCAATGGGCGACACCCGGCCCCCGACAAATTCACCACCGCCGAGGATGACGCCTGCGATGGAAAGCAGCGTATAGCGCAAGGCAATATTGGCATCTGCCGATGTTGTCAGACCCACCAGCGCCATGCCCGCCAGTACGGAAAAGAAACCGGACAATGCATAGGCTGCAACCTTGATCCGGAGCACCGACCAGCCGGCGCGCGAGACGGAACGCGCATTGCCGCCCACGCCACGGATCGCAACGCCGAGGGTCGATTTCATCACGATCAGATGCGCCACAATGCCGATGACGAGGCTTGCGACAATGGCGAAGGGAATGATTGGCGTCTGCGCCGTCATCATGGAGCGAAGCCAGACGGGCGCCTGCCCACCGGGCGAGGGGAGGATCAGCACTGCAAGCCCGCCCCAGACGAAGCTCATGCCAAGTGTGACGACGATGGAGGGAAGATCACGCAGGTGGATGATCATGCCCATGAAGGCGTAAGCGGCAATAGCTACCGCCAGAATGAATATGCCGAGCAGGGGCGTTGACGGCATATAGACTGCGGTGACGCAAGCGGCGAAGCTGACGAAGGTGCCGATGGAAAGATCGAGATCGTTGACGGCAATCACTAGCATCTGGGCAATCGTCGCCAGCGCAATCGGCACGGCCAGATTGAACAAGAGATTTAGGCCGAGATAGCTCATGGCGCGTGGCTGCAGCCAGAAGACCGCCACCAGAAGAACGGCCAGCGAAACCAGCGGGATGAGAAGGCGGATATGGTCGGCGGAGATCTTGATCTTCATGCCGCCTCTCCCGAAAAGGAGGCGGCCAGCACATTGTGCTCACTCACTTCGTCGCCTGAAAGCTCGGCGACAATCGCGCCATCCCGAAAGACATAGACACGGTCGCACAGGCAGATTTCGTCCATTTCCGTCGAATACCAGATGAAGGTGCGTCCGGCTTCCGCCTCCGCACGGATGATCGAATAGACATCCTGCTTGGTGCCGATATCGACGCCCCGCATGGGGTCGTCCATCAGCACGATCCGGGCCGGTGTCGAAAGGGCGCGGGCAAACAGCACCTTCTGCTGGTTGCCGCCGGAGAGGGAGAGAATGGGCAGATGCATGTCTGGCGTGCGGATGGCGGTCTTTTGCTTCCACTCCGCGCCCACCGCATCCTCGTTCGCCGCATGGACGGAAAAGCGTTTCGACAGCGCGCCAAGATTGCCGACGGAAAGGTTGCGCAGAATGCTCCAGAGCGGAAAGGTGCCGTTCAGCGCGCGGTCTCCCGCTACGAAGGCGATTTCATCCGGTCGATGCGGCAGCCAGTTGCTGGAGCGCTCGCGAAACAGCGCAAGCAACATCGCCGTCTGTCCGTGACCGCCAAGTCCTGCAAGCCCGATGACCTCACCCTTGCGGGCCTTCAAGCCCAGGCCTGTGCGGGGTGTCGCGGGAATATCGATGACCGTGGGAGATGTGTCGAGGACTGTGCGGACACCGGTACGTGTCTTTTCCCGAACCACGCTGCCCATCGCTTCGACGAGCGACTTTCCGGTGAATTCGGAGACGGGCCTTGCAGCGACCACGCCGCCATCCTTCATGACGACGATGCGTGTGGACGTCGACAGGATTTCGCCGAGAATATGGGAAATGAGGAGGACGGAACCACCGCCGCTCACGAATTTGCGCACATGCGCCAACATCTGTTCGGCAAGCGCGGAGTCCAGCGAAGATGTCGGCTCATCCAGAATGACCAGTTTCGGCGGTCCGCTGACATCGAGGAAATTGAGGGCGATCTCCACCATCTGCCGTTCGGCGATGGAAAGCGTGCCAACGGTTGCCGAACAATCCACGCGATTGCCGGGGAAGACTTCCGAAAGCTTCGTTTCGATCAGGGCGAGTGCGCGTTTGCGCCATCCAAATCCTGTCAGCCCCGCATGCATAAGCCGCGCGTTTTCCACGATGGAAAGATTGGAGCAAAGGGAAAGCTCCTGAAACACGCAGCGAACGCCGCCGGCTCGGGCGGCGGAAACACCAGTCATGCCCGAAGCCATGCCGCCATAGGAAACACTGCCTTCATGCGGGGTTAGCCCGCCATTAATGACATTGACGATGGTAGACTTGCCAGCGCCATTATGCCCGACAAGGCCGACAGCCTCACCAGCGGAAATCTCGAGATCGACACCCGATAGCGCACGGACCGCGCCAAAGGTTACGCTTGCGCCGCGCACGGCGACAACGGGAGTGGTCATGCCTGAAGTCCGTCCTCACATGTTATAGGGGGTGCCGGTCAGCATTTCCGCTGACCGGCGGGTCCGGAGGCGGACCTATTTTGCGTCTGCAATCACCTTCTCGGCATCAGCCTGGGAATATTCCACATTGGCCACGCCGCCCTTCTGGGTGGATTTCAGGTTGTCTTCCAGATTGGCCTGGTCGATTCTCAGGAACGGTACGGTCAGATCCTTCTTGACCTGCTTGCCATCGAGGATCTGCTGGGCCACCCAGAAAGCCAATGTGGAGACGCCGGGCGCAATCGAGACGGACATGGTCTCGTAAGCGTTGGCGTCCTTCTGCTTCTTCCACCACTGCAACTCGTCTTCGCGGTTGCCCATGACGATGATCGGCGTCTTGCGCTTGGCGGCCTCGAAAGCCTGCGCCGCGCCATAGCCATCGCCGCCCTGCGTCACGACAGCGGCCACGTCCGGCAGGCTCGGCAGAACGCCGGCAACAGCGCGCTGTGCCACGTCCTGCGCCCAGTCGCCATGCACGGAACCGACGATCTTGAACTGCGGGAACTGCTTTACCCCCTCATGGATGCCGGCCGAGATCTCGTCATCAACGAAAACACCGGCCAGACCGCGGATCTCCAGGAGATTGCCGCCCTGCGGCAGACGCTTGGAAAGATATTCAACCTGGCTACGGCCCATTTCCTTGAAGTTGACGGCGATGCGCCAAGCACAGGGTTCGTTGACGATGCCATCGAAGGAAACGACGATGATGCCGGCATCGCAGGCTGCCTTTACGGCGCCGTTCAACGCCGTGGGCGATGCGGCATTCAGCACGATCGCATCATAGCCCTGAAGGATCATGTTCTGGATCTGCGCGGCCTGCTCGGTCGCCTGGTTTTCGGCGGTCGTGAAAGCGTCGGCGGCGGCAACCTTCTTGGCCGCCACGGCAGGCTTGGTCACCTTGTCCCAGCTTGTCAGCATGGCCTGGCGCCAGGAATTGCCGGCATAATTGTTGGAAAGCGCGATCTTCTTGCCAGAGGTATCGGCATTGGCGGCGTGCGGCAGAACGGCAGCAGAAAGCACCGCTGCTGTTGCCAGCAGAATGGTCTTGAACGTCATGTCTCTCTCCCTTTGTACCCGGCTCCTCGCCGGTCTCGGAAATCGGTCCTCCCCGCTTCCGAAGAACATTTGCACCAGGGCCTCCAACCCCAGTAAAGCCATCTTCCGTCATGACAGCAGCGCTGCCTAGGGCCAAAACGGCAGAGAACGTGCGTATCTGCGCATATAATTTGCGGGTTCCCGCAAGACATGGCAGCCTTCCGAGACGCAAGTTGATAGACGTTCAGCAATCGGCAGGAGGAAGCCGGTAGCGGAACCCGCATGGGAGGAATATCAGGTGCTCCATTCCGGCGCGCTTCTCGAACAGTATCTGGCGATCTCCAGATTGCTGGCCGGCCAGCTCGACTTCCGATCGGCGATCCAAGTTGTGGCGCAGGAAATCGCGCACATCATTCCGCACGACCATATGGATGTGTGCATCAAGATGCTGGACGGTCATTTTCATACGGCCCATGAAAGCGGCATGGAAACGGACTGGAGCCTGCAGCCGCCATTGCCGCTGGATGGCAGTCCTATTCGCAGTCTGCTGTTCGGCGAGGTGGATATGATGCTGACGGACGATGCCTGCAACGATCCGCGCTTTCACTTCGAAGGTTCCTTCTCGCACCCGATCATAGAGATGGGGCTGCGCGGCAGGCTGCATGTGCCGCTGAAGGTGCAGGGGGATGTCATTGGCGCCTTTTCCTGCTCCAGCCGCACCGTCGGCTTTTACGGTCCTGAAGATGTCGAGCGTGCCAGAGCGATTGCGGACCTGCTGGCACCTTACTTCTTCGCCATCCGTGCCGCCGAGCAGAGCAAGCGATCCGCCATCATCGAGGCGGAAGCGCGAGCGCGGGAGGAGGGGCTTCGCCTTGGTGCGCTGCGGCTGACGGAGGCATTGGAAACCGAGCGCCAGCGTATCGGCATGGACCTTCACGACCAGACGCTGGCCGACCTGACGCGGCTTGCTCGCCGCATGGAGCGGCTGTCTCGCACCTCGGATCTGGCGGAGGAAGAGCTGGAGCCGCTGCTGCGTGGGCTTCAGCACTGCATGCAGGATCTGCGGCAGATCATCGAGACAGCGCAGCCCACGGTGCTGCAATTGTTCGGTTTTGCGCAGGCCGTTGAAACGCATCTTGATCGATCGCTGCGCGACAGCGGGGCCAGTCTCGAATGGGAGCTTGTCGATGAGGCCGGTGGCGCCTTCGATCTGCTTGAGCAGCCGGTGGCGATCGCACTTTTCCGGATCACGCAAGAGGCCATCAACAATGCCATCCGCCATGGTCAGGCGGATCATCTGAAAGTGCTCCTGCGCAAGACGGCACGAAGCCTGGTCATCGAAGTACAGGATGATGGCGTGGGTATCGCCCCGTCAGCCAAGAGAGCCGGTGCTGGTATCGACAATATGCGAACACGTGCGCGGTTGATCTCGGCTCGGTTCGAAGTGGGACGTGGGCCATCCGGCAGGGGAACCACGGTGTCCGTCCATTTGCCGCTGGTGCGCAGGGAGTTGCAGGCATGAAGGTCTTGGTCATCGAGGACGATCCACTTCACCGTTCCTATCTCAGCGAGGCCGTTCGTGCGGCCCTGCCGGAATGCCTGCATGTCATCGAAGCGGAAAACGGTCTCGTCGGAGAGAGGCTGGCGCGCGAGAACAAGTTCGCCCACGTAGTGATGGATCTGCAGATGAATGCCCGCAATGGCATTGAAGCAGCGCGCACGATCTGGAAGGAAAGGCCGGATACGCGCATTCTCTTCTGGTCCAACTATGCCGATGAGGCCTATGTGCGCGGTGTCTCACGCATCGTTCCACCCGGCGCGGCCTATGGCTATGTGCTGAAATCCGCCTCCGATGACCGGCTGAAGCTCGCGCTGCGCAGCATCTTCATCGAAAGCCAGTGCGTGATTGACCGCGAGGTCCGCGGCCTTCAACAAAGGAGCCTCGGTAACTCGAACGGTCTGACGGACAGCGAATATGAAATCCTTGTCGATATCGCGCTCGGGCTAACGGATCGAGCGATTGCGACCCGGAGAAACCTTTCGCTCCGCAGCGTGCAGAACCGGTTGCAGCGGCTCTACGAGAAGCTGGAGGTCTATTATCCAGCCGGTGCCGCCGAGGAAGACAATCGTTTCAATCTGCGGGCCCGCGCCGTTTCCATCGCGTTGCTGCGGAAGCTCCTGAACTATTCTGCATTGGAACGCGCCGAGGCTGAGTTGTCCGAATGGCTGGCCAGCCACTGACGGTGCGAGGCGTTTCCGGCCTTCATTGGCAGGTACGTAACGGCTGCAAGTGCGCAAGCGCTTCTTCTGCTTCTGATCGCAAAGGCATGCCGAGCCGCCCGCCGAACACCTTGCACTTCAAGGCGGCCGTTACGGAACCAAGCCGTATGGCTTCTTCCACGCCGAGACCTTCTGCGACGGCCAAAGCAAATGCGCCGTGGAAGGCGTCGCCCGCTGCAAGTGTGTCGACGGCAATGATGGGCAGTGCTGGCTGATGCATGATCTGCCGTGTCTGCCTGTCCTGCCACCAGGCGCCGTCCGCGCCAAACGTGATGCAGACAAAGGCCTGAGGAAAACGGGCGGCTAGCTCGCGGATAAGATTTTCCGGGCTTGAACTTGGAGACTGGGAGCGGGCGGCGGGTTCGGAGAAGATGATGTGATCCGCCTCCCGTGCGAGGCCGTCAAGGATATCGACCGGGGCCACATCGCCGTCGAGAATGGCGGGAATACCGGCCCGCCTGGCGCTTTTGAGCACCTCGCGCGCAAGTGACGCCCACCGCACATCCACCAGTACGGCATCGAACTGGCTCACCCTCGCATCGTCGACAGGCGGCGGGCTTGCATGCAGGCGGTGATCATAGAAGGGGACTATCAGCCGGTCGCCTTTTTCATCCACGAGAATGGTCGAAAGCGCCGAGGGTGCTTCCGCCACGACCGTCATCTCCGACACATCGACGCCGTCCCGTGCCAGATCATGACGGATACGGTTGCCCGTCTCATCCGATCCGACAGCGCCCCAAAGTGTGGCCCTGCCGCCCAGGCGCGCAATCGCGAAGGCCGCGCTGGATGCCATGCCCTCGGCGATCTGTACCATGCGGGAGGGCAGTATCTTGCCTTCGCCGCTGGGTAGTTCCTTTACCTGGAAGATGGTGTCGAGTACGGCGGCACCAACACACAGAACATGCTTGCTCATTGCGATCAACGATTGCCCTCAGCCACCCTTCACCGCACCGGCGGTCAGCCCGGCAACGATCTGTTTCTGGGCAAACATGGTCAGCAATAGAACCGGCAGCGTCACGATCAGGGCGGCAGCCGCCAATGGTCCCCAGCTGACCTGTTCGAAGGAGAGCATGTTGTAGACGGCGACAGGCAGGGTCCGCGTCTCGCGATTGGCCAGCACGATGCCAAAGACGAAATTGTTCCAAGAGAAGATCAGCGCCAGAATGAAGGACACAACGATGCCGGGCTTGGCGATCGGCAATGCCACGAGGCGGAAGACCTGCCAGGCGGTGGCGCCATCGATGCTGGCGGCTTCCTCCAGCTCCTTCGGCGTCGTCTCGAAATAGCCGATCATGATCCACACCACGATCGGCACCGTCACCACCAGGTGAATGATGATCTGCGGCCAGAGCGTGCCGATCAGATTGACCCACTGGAACAGCAGAAACAGCGGAATGAGGAAGGAAAGGCCGGGGGTCATGCGGGCGATCATGATGACGATGGCGGATTTTTCCGCCTTCAACCTTGCGATGCCATAGCCGGCGGGAACGCCGATCAGTAGCGCCAGCAGGGTCGCCGAGCCGGTGACGAGGATCGAATTCCAGAAATAAAGAAGGAAATTATTCTCCTGGAATACCTTGGCATAATTCGACCAGGCAAAATTTTCCGGAATGAAGATCGGCGGATAGGCGCCGTTGTCGATCTCGTATTTCAGCGACAGCGAGATCATCCAGAGAAAGAACAGGACGACAGGCGAGATCATCACCAGGGCAACGAAGAAGAGCCCGATCTTGTCGAGGACACGGTAACTGATAGCAGGCATCTTCATCAGCGGCTCTCCATGTCGGACCAGTTGGCACGCGCCCGAACCAGCAACAGGACGAAGGACAGCGCGATGATGATCATGAAGAAGACCACCGCCATCGCCGAACCATAGCCGATGTCGTAATAGGCGAAGGCTGTGTTGTAGAGGTAGATGTTGATCGTCTCGGATGCGGTGCCCGGCCCGCCCTGCGTCATCGCATAGATGATGTCGAAGCTCTTGATCGCATCGATGGAGCGGATGATGACGGCAATCATCAGGAAGGGCGCGATCATCGGCACTGTCAGGTAACGAAACTTCTGCCAGGCGTTGGCGCCGTCGATCTCCGCACTCTCATAGGGTTCGCGCGGAATGGCCGCGAGGCCACCCAACACGATCAGCATGACAAGCGGCGTCCATTGCCAGGTTTCGACCACGACCAGGGATGGGATCACGGTCACGCGATTGTAGATCCACTCCTGCGCGCCGATGCCAACGAAAGAGAGGAGATAGTTCAGCACGCCAAGCTGCGGATGGAACATCATCGTCCAGACCAAGGCGATTGCGACCGGGGTCGCCATCATCGGCATGACGAAGATCCCGCGCAGGAAGCCGCGCAGCGGAAATTTTGCATCGAAAACCAGAGCGGCAAGCGTTCCGAAGAAGAGCGGTAGCACGACCGACAGTGCTGTGTAGGTCGTTGTATGCCACAGCGATTCCCAGAACCGCATGTCCTGCATCAGGCGGACATAGTTTGCCAGACCGATGAAGGTTCGCGGCTGGCCGAGAGTCCAGCTGTTGACGCTCATCCAGAGGGTGAAAAGCCATGGAAAGACAATGACGGCTGATACGACCAGCAGGGCCGGCATGACGAAGGGCCAGTAGTTGGGAGCAAGCACGGATGGCTTGCTCCCCTTGTCCTGGGCTTCGGTCATCGGATTATCGATGCTCACGGAGGCCATTATCCCTCGCTTCGCGCCAGAACCGGTTCGAACTGGGCTGTTGCGTTTTTCAGTTCCGTTTCTGCGTCTGCGCCACCGATCATGTTGGTGAGAGCCACGCCGTAGATATCGCGGAACTCGGTGACCGGGATGATGACCGGCAGGGCGAGCTTCGAAACCTTGCCGGAGCCTGCCACTGCATCCAGCCATGCGCCGGGCATCTTGACGCCTTCACGCACCTTAGCATCTGTCAGGATGGACTGACGGAAGGGCACACCGGCACCGGCCTGCAGCAGGCGTGCGCCCATGTCATGCGAAATCGCCCATTGGCAGAACAGGTAGGCGGCTTCCTTCTTGGTGGATGCTTCCACGACGCCGAGACCATCGCCGAATGTGCCCGCCGCCTGGCCGCCCGGACCCTTTGGCATGACGCTATAGCCCGTCTTGCCGACCACGCGCGATTTCTGCGGATCCTCGATCGGCGGCGCAAAGCCGACACCATCGAACCACATGCCGATCTTCCCCTGCAGGAAGGCCGATTGCGCTTCTGCCCAGTTGAAGCCGGAAACGCCGGGAGGTGCGGATTTCGTCAAGAGCCGCTGATAGAGCTTGGCAGCCTCGATCGCTTCCTTGGACAGCGTGTTGATCTTGCCGTCCGGCCCGATGGTGGAGGCGCCATAGCCCAGCATGAACGATGTCCAGACCGGTGTGTTGGCATTCTTCAGGCCGCGCGCCACGAAACCATAGGTGTTGGCCGAGGGGTCGGTGATTTTTTCCGCGGCCGCAACGAGTTCGTCCAGGCTTGTCGGATAGGAAAGCCCCTTCTTCTCGAACAGCTCCTTGTTCCAGTAGACGATCCAGTAATCGACCGAGAAGGGCAGGGAGCGCAATGTACCCTTGGCATCCTTGGCGAACAGCAGTCCGGCTTCCGCGAAGTCGCCCTCCGTCAGAGACGGATCGGTCAGATTCGGATCCTTCAGGAAGCCGCTGATATCGGCCAGCCAGCCCCCCTTTTCGAATTGCCGCTTCTGCACATGGTAGCTGAGATGAACCACGTCGAAGCTCGGCTTGCCGGTGCTGAGTTCGATCACCGTCTTCTGGCGCTGCTGCTGCTCCGGGGTCGCTTCTGCGTTGACCTTGATGCCCGTCAGGCTTTCGAATTCCGGAAGATACTTCGTGAGCGTATCGCTGCGTGGGCTTTTGACCAGGTTTACGTTCAGCGTCGTGCCGCTGAAGCGTTTCCAGTCCACGGCCGCTGCGGCCGGTCTGCCGCCGATCAGGGCTGCGCCGCCGATCGCCGCACTCGCTGCCAGAAACGAACGGCGTGTGGGCTTCAGAATTGAAGTCGTCATGATCTCCTCCTCCCAAGTTTCGATCACGCCTCCTCCGCGTGATCGGTTGCATGATTAGATTGCCAGTGCGCGGTCCCTCGCATTGCTGATATGTGCGACGAGACGCTGGACCGCGTCTTCAATCGATCGGCTCTCGATCGCTTCGAGCACCGAAAGATGTTCCCTCATGACCGGCGCGACCCGGCCATCGATGCGGATCCTCTCCTGATTGATCAGGCGCATCTTGATGGCATTGACGCGATAGGCATTCGACAGGATCGAGTTGCCGACCTTGTCGATGAAAGCATTGTGCATGCCCCAGTCGGTTGCCTGCGCGTGCTGCTCCAGTTCCGGCGAAGGTCCGCCAGCCTCAATCTGTTCGAGGATTTGCCGATGTTGGTGCAGAAGACGTTGAACCTCAGCGTCGCTTGCCGTGCGCGTAAAGAAGGCAACCGCTTCCTTCTCCAGTATCATGCGAAACTGGAAAGCTTCGCGGATGAGGCTGAGATCGATATGGGCGATCTGCAGTCCCCTTTGCGGCACGGTCTTGATCAGGCCTTCGGTTTCCAGCCGGGGGATGAGCTCTCGGATCGCGCCCAGCGTCAGGCCGGTCAGTTCCACCAATTGCCGCTGAGAGATGAATTGGCCGGGCTTCACGTCACGCGCAAGCAGGTGGCGCGTGAAGCTTTCATACGCCTTTTCCCGCAAGGTGACCTGTTCGCCCGTCTCGTCCATCTTGTCTCCCATCCAGCCTCGCTCAGGCAGCCCTTGTCGAAAAAGCCTTTTCGTATGCCTGCCCGATCCGCTCCCGGTCCTGCGCCGGAATGGTTACAAGCGGCGCTCTGACATTCAGCCATACCGCGTTACCGGTGACGCGGGCAACAAGCACCTTGACGGATGGGGTCACCGGAAATTTCAAAATGAATTCGACCAGTTCCGTGACACGTGCATCGTCTCTCCCGTCGACAGCCATTGCACGGATTTCCTGCGGCATCAGGTTTGCCATGCCGGAAATCGCACCCTGGCCGCCAAGACGTGTTCCCTGCGCCAAGTGACGTTCATCTCCAATCAGAATTGCAAGATCGCCATGTTCCCTCAACAGGCGCTCCGTATGGGCCCAGTCGCCGCCCGAGTCCTTTACGCCCGTGACGACGCCGGGGAAGGCCTGCCTAAGGCGCCCCACCAGTTCGACGGACAGCTTGACCATTGTGACAGAGGGAATGTTGTAGACGATGATGTCATGTGCCTTCTGTCCCAGACGGTTGAACACGTCCGAGAACCAGTCGAAGAGACCCTCGTCGGAGACATTCTTGAAGTAGGAGGGCGGTGCCAGCAGGATGTTGCGGGCGCCCGCCTCCAGCGCCTGCAAAGCCTGTTCGGCGGCATCCGCACTGGAATCGACAAGTACGGCGACCACGAGACGCTCTGCCGGGATGCCAGCGGACTTGAAGGCCGCGAGCGTCTGTGCCCTTTCGACCTGGCCGATGGAGCTTCCCTCACCTGTGGTGCCAAACAGGGTCACGCTGTCACAGCCGCTCTGCAGGCACTGCGCCGCATGCTGCGTCAGAAGCGAGAAGATGATGTCTCCGCGTTCGTCATAGGGTGTTGTCAGCGCCGCTGACAGGCCAAACTTGGTGGTCAATTTCGTGCTCCTCCACACCGATTGAAGGTATGGTGGCACACTGACATGTTAGATGTAAATAGGTAGAATGTTGAGTTGTGTATTAGCTTTTCGCGAATGGCGCTGCCAAATTCCGTTATCTATGGCGGCGCTTGATGGATATCTGAATAATTGATATTTATCGAGCTTCTACGGAGAGGCCAGATTGAGCAACCGCTTTTTGATGATAACGCCGGAAGACGGCGCTGATGTTCTCAAGTGCCTCGCCGCGCCGGCAAGGTTGGCGATCCTCGAACTGCTTCACGTGCGGGGAGCGTTGAACGTCAATGAGATTGCAGAGGTTCTGGAACTACCGCAGTCGACGACATCCACTCATTTGAACCAGATGGAAGAGGCAGGCCTGATCCGTACCGAGGTTCAGAAGGCGCGCAAAGGCAGTCAGAAAATTTGTCATGCGGTGCATGACGAGATCGTTCTGACATTTTCCCGTCCAGCCGAGGCCAAAGATCAAGCCATTGAGGTCGCGATGCCGGTCGGGCTCTACAGCGGCTTCGAGGTTGCGGCGCCCTGTGGCATGTGTGGCCATGATGCCATCATCGGCTATCTCGACAATCCGGATACATTTCTCTCGCCGGACCGTATGAAAGCAGGGCTTTTGTGGTTCACCCGCGGCCATGTGGACTATCAGTTTCCCAACAATGCCAGAATCAAGGGCGCGCCCATCCGTGAGTTGGAATTGCTGATGGAGCTGTCCTCCGAGGTGCCGGGCACATCCGCCAATTGGCCCTCGGACATCACCATTTCCGTCAATGACAAGTCAATCGCGACCTGGACATCCCCCGGCGACTTTGGCGATCAACGGGGCAAGTTCACGCCGGACTGGTGGAAGTTGCGCGGAAGTCAGTACGGCATGCTGAAGAGCTTTCGGGTGACGGAGAATGGCACATTCATCGACGGAGTGCGCGTGTCCGACACCTGTGTGAGCGATCTTGAATTGCTGGAGCATCGCTCCATCCGTGTGCGAATCGAAGTGCTCGATACGGCGCAGCATCCAGGCGGGATCAACATTTTCGGGCGCGGTTTCGGCAATTACGACCAGGACATCGTGCTGCGGATCAAGACCTGATTGCTCGGTATCTCTTCGCATTCGTGACGGATTGACGCCTGAACTCACGCGTGTATCATATCCTAAATTACGATATTTATCAAAATATCGGATATAAAAGGAGGAGATATCGATGCAGGCGACCGGAACACTTCACCGCGATTTTCAAATCAGCAAGATTGATCCGCGGCTTTACGGGTCGTTCATCGAGCACCTCGGGCGTGCGGTCTACACTGGCATTTACGAGCCAGATCATCCGACTGCAGATGAAAATGGCATGCGCCAGGATGTCATCGATCTGGTGCGCGAACTTGACGTGCCGATCGTACGCTATCCCGGTGGCAATTTTGTTTCAGCCTACAATTGGGAAGATGGCGTCGGCCCGAAGGATCAGCGCCCGGTTCGGCTCGATCTCGCCTGGCACAGTTCCGAATCCAATCATGTCGGCATTCATGAATTCGCCGATTGGGCGAAAGCCGCTGGCACCGAGATGATGCTGGCAGTCAATCTTGGCTCGCGTGGCCTCGATCAGGCGCGTGCGTTTCTCGAATACGTGAACCATCCGGGCGGCAGCTACTGGTCGGATCTGCGCCGCAGCCATGGCCGCGAAGAGCCTTGGGGCGTCAAGATGTGGTGCCTGGGTAACGAGATGGACGGCCCATGGCAGATCGGCCAGAAGACGGCCGATGAATATGGCCGGCTTGCCTTCGAAACGGCCAAGGCCATGCGCGCCTTTGACAAGTCGATCGAACTGGTGGTGTGCGGTTCCTCGACGCCGAGGATGCCGACCTATCCGGCCTGGGAGGCAACGGTTCTCGACTACACCTATGACTCTGTCGATTACATCAGCCTGCATATGTATTTTGACAAGCAGCAGGATGACACCGCGACCTATCTGGCGCAGACCGCGCGGCTGGATGATTACATTGCGACGATCGCAGCGGTCATCCGTATGACAAAAGCGAAGAAGCGCTCAGCCAAGGATGTCTATATCAGCTTTGATGAATGGAATGTCTGGTACCATTCCAAGGAAGCGGACAAGAAGATCCTGGAAGGCGGCGGCGGCTGGCCACATGCGCCGGCGCTACTGGAAGACATCTACAATTTCGAGGACGTGCTGCAGGTCGGCTGCATCATCAACACCTTCATTCGCCGGGCGGATGTGGTGAAGGTCGGCTGCCTGGCGCAGCTGGTCAATGTCATCGCACCGATCATGACGGTGCCGGGTGGGCCTGCCTGGAAGCAGACGACCTATTATCCTTATCTCTTTGCGTCCCGTTACGGGCGCGGCACATCCTATCAGCTGGCGCTGGATTGCCCGGGCTATGCGACGGATTTCGCAGCCAAGGTCGACTATCTCGATATTTCCGCTGTCGAAAGCGATGCCGATGGCGCGCTGACGCTGTTCATCGTCAATCGCCACGAGACGGAAGCGATAGATCTTGCACTTTCGCTGCAAGGCTTTGGCGATCGCAAGGTCATTATGGACAAGGAAATTGCGGGCCACGACCTGGCAGCCGTCAACGGCCCAGACAGGCAGAGCGTCCAGCCGCGGGATGGCTCGGGTGTCAAGTTAGAAAGGGAGCGGCTCTCGGCACCGATTGCGCCGCTCAGCTACCGGATGATCCGGCTTGGGAAGTGAAGAATTCGACTTGGGGGAGGAGAAACCATGTCGGCTTCGATCGAACTTGAAAATGTCAGCAAGCGCTATGGCGCGCTGACGGTTCTGGATGACATCTCGCTATCCATTGCCGCGGGGGAATTCGTTGTTTTTCTGGGACCTTCGGGCTGCGGGAAATCCACACTTCTGCGGATGATTGCGGGCCTGGAGGATGTCAGCAGCGGTACGATTTCCGTGGGTGGGCGCCGGGTTGATACCCTGCCGCCCGGCAAGCGCGGGGTCGCGATGGTGTTCCAGTCCTACGCGCTTTATCCGCATATGACGGTTCGCCAAAACATGGCTTTCGGCCTTGAGAATATCGGCGTGCCGAAAGATGAGATCGGAAGGCGCGTGAAAGCGGCTGCACAGACGCTGGAAATTGACCATCTGATTGATCGCAAGCCGCAGAAACTTTCCGGCGGTCAGCGTCAGCGCGTGGCAATCGGCCGGGCGATCGTCAAGGAGCCGGCCGCCTTTCTGTTCGATGAACCGCTGTCCAATCTGGATGCGGCCTTGCGAGGCCGCACGCGCCTGGAGCTAGCGCAACTGCATGCTCGGCTTGGCAGCACCATGATCTTCGTGACCCATGATCAGGTGGAGGCAATGACGCTTGCCGACCGCATCGTCATCATGAATGCCCGGCGGATCGAACAGATCGGCACGCCTATGGAAATTTACCAGCGGCCAGCCACCCGGTTTGTGGCAAGCTTCATCGGTTCGCCCACGATGAATTTTCTCCCCCTCACAGCCATCGAAAAGGGGCAGAGCGGGCTCGCCCTCTCGGTTGCCGGACTTGGACGCGTGGAAACATCGTTTCCTTCGCAAACCAAGATCGACGTCGAAGGCGCAAGCCTCGGCATCCGGGCGGAGGATCTCTCCATATCCGCTGAAGGTGAAACCGGGATTCCCTTGAAAGCCGAGATTGTCGAGCGGCTCGGTGACCGGACGCTGGTCTATGGCGTGCTCGGCGATGGCAGCAAACTCACTGTCGAGGCTGATGGCCGCGCTGCCGTTCGCGCCGGTGAAGTCCTGCAGGTTCGGCTTGCGCCGGATACCTTCCATCTGTTTGCCGCTGATGGGCGCGCGGTGCGGGGAGGGCAGTGACATGGCCGAGAGCTACAGGCGCAGCCAATGGAGCCACGGGCTCTTCATTCTTCCCTACCTCTGCTTCTTTTTGGTCCTGCTGGTTTTCCCGCTTTTCTGGGGTATGTGGCTCAGCCTCCATAAGGCTGATCTATTCGGACCGGGCCGATTTGTCGGCCTCACCAATTATACCCGCGTTCTTGCAGATCCCGTCTTTCTGCAGGCGCTGCGCAACACGATCATCTTCGTGGCTGTCAGCGTGCCGGCCCTTGTTGTCATCGGCCTGTTCCTGGCGCTGGCGCTGAACCGCACCACGAGAGCAACCTCCTTCTTCCGCGGGCTTTTCTTCTCGTCCTCGGTCTTGTCCGTCACCATTGTCACGCTGATCTGGCGCTTCGTCTTCATTCCGGGTGATGGTCTGCTGGCGGTGCTTTTCAAACAGGTCGGGCTGACGCCGATCAGCTTTTTGTCCACCAGTGGCTGGTCGCTGTTTTCCGTCGGGGCTGCCACCGTCTGGTGGTGCATCGGTCTGCCGATGATGCTGTTTCTCGCAGCCCTCCAGCAGGTGCCGCAGGATCTTTACGAGGCCGCTGCGCTGGATAATGCGAGCGGCTGGCGGGTACTGACCCGCATCACGTTGCCGTCGATTGCCCGCACCATCGTGCTGGTTACGATCATTCAGATCGTCCTTCAGTTTCAGCTGTTCGGGCAGGCGCAGTTGATGACCAATGGTGGACCGAGCGGCACATCGCGCCCGCTTGTCATGTACATCTATGAAGTCGGTTTCGTCCGCTGGGATATCGGTCGGGGCGCCGCTGCTTCGCAGATCCTGTTCCTCATCATTCTCGTCGCGGCCATGGCGCAATACATCGTCTCGTCGCGAAAGACGGAGGCCTGAGCCATGCGAGAGCCGGAGGTCACCTACAAGCCCGAAAGCCTGACAGCCAGCCGCCCGCTTCTTTGGGGAGCGGCAGTTCTTTCCCTCATCATGATGGCGCCGGTGGCCTGGCTCGTCGGCTTGTCCATCAAGAGCAACCAGGATCTGATGATGGGGACGGACTCGGTCTTCCGTTTCCCCTATACGCTGGTCAATTATCTCAACATTCTGCACTCATCGCAGGTGTTCGGCTGGCTGCTGAACAGCGTGATTGTCGCAACGGGTCATACGCTTGGCGTGCTGGTTCTGTCATCCTTGGCCGGCTACGGCTTTGCGCGTCTGGAGTTCCCGTTCCGGCGGACTGTCTTTGTCATCGTGCTGTTCGGACTGGCCGTGCCAGAACAGGCCGTCATCATCGCCCGCCACCAGATGTTCAGCTGGTTGAACCTACACAATACCTATCTCGGCCTGATGCTACCTGGCTTTTCCTCAGCCTTCGGCGTGTTCCTGATGACGCAGTTCTTCCGAGCGATCCCGAAGGATATCGACGAGGCCGCTCTGCTCGATAATGCCTCGCAGTTCCGCATCTTCTGGAAGATCATGCTGCCGCTGACCCTGCCGGCTCAGGCAACGCTTGGCATTTTCACCTTCCTGGGCGCGTGGAACGATTACTGGTGGCCGCTGATCTCTGCTACCCGTAAGGAGATGTACACGCTGACGATCGGCATCGCCTCGTCCCAGACCAATTTCGCCCAGAGTGAAGGGCTTGGTTTTCTTGCCGCCCAAGCTGTTTTCGCCAGCCTTCCGGCCATCATCGTCTACCTCATTTTCCAGCGTCACATCGTCACCGCCGTCTCTGGCGGTGCGGTGAAGTAAAACCCGATCCGGCCGGAGAGGAGCTGGCCGGATTTCTGTCAACCGGGCCGTAAAGGCCACTTTTAGGGAGTGAGATCATGAAACGCATTTTGATGACCACAGTCGCTGCACTGGCCATGGGCTTTGCGGCTTCTGCCCACGCGCAAACCAAGATCGAATTGCAACGCTTCTTCGGCGCTTGCGATGCTGATTACGGTAAGGTGACTGATGTTTCATCCGCTGTCGGTGAGTGCGGCATCATCACCTCGTTGATCAACAAATTCCGGGCCGACAATCCAGACATCACCGTCAATGTGACGACGGTGGAGTGGCCGGGTTACGATCAGCTCAACGCCCAGCTTGCCTCTGGTGCCGCGCCTGACGTCGTCTCCATGCATTATTCTGCTATCTCCGATTACCAGAGCCGAGGCCTGCTGGAGCCCGTCGATAAGCTATTGGGCACGCAGGGCGTTTCGCCTGCGAGCTTCACGGATGCAGCGCGCGCCGGCGTCATGAAGGAAGGCCAGATGTACGGCCTGCCCTTCGACAACTGGACCATGCTGTTCCACGTCAACATGAACCTCATGAAGAAGGCCGGTCTCGTCAACGCGGATGGTACGCCTGTCCTGCCCACATCCGCGGACGAGTTGATTGCCCAAGGCAAGCAGTTCAAGGAAAAGACCGGCAAGCCCTACCTGATCCAGATCCTGGCCAATGAAACCGCGTCCTATACGCGCGTGCTCTACACATTTCTGCAGCAGCAGAAGTCTGACTTCTTCGCCAATCCGAAGCAGATCAAGTTGAAGACGCCGGAAGCAAAGGCAGCCGTCGAGCTGATGAAGCGGACGGTCAGCGAAAAGATCAGCACGGTCGGGCTCGACTATGCGGCCTCCGTCTCCGCCTTTGCCAATGGCGATGGCGGGATTGCCGTCAACGGCACCTGGCTGATCGGCGACTATGTCGCGCAGTCGAAGAAGGAAGGCACCGCTCTCGCCAACGGCTATAGTGTCTATCCGATCCCGCAACTGTTCAAGGCGCAGGATAGCACTTACGCCGACGGGCATAGCTGGGTGATGCCGAAGAAGAACCGTACGCCGGAGCAGGTTCAGGCGATTGGCAAGCTCTTCAAGTTCTTGGCGGACAATGATTTCCAGTGGGCACGCACGGGCCATCTGCCCGCCGTCAAGGCCGTCTTCGACAAGCCGGAGTTCAAGGCTCTGCCGCAGCGCGACAATATTGCGAAGATTGCCCAGACCGGCCGCTCTCTGCCGGCTGAAGTGCAGCGGCAGTTCGCGATCCAGAGCATCATCGGCGAGGAAGTCGGTGCAGCTGTCAACGGCGACAAGCCCGTGGATGATGCTCTTGCCTCTGCCGAAAGCCGCATCAACGAGTTGCTGGGCGATCTCTGATCACTTCTTCCAGAGCTGGAATATTCGGGCGGGGACCATAGGACGGTCCCCGCCCATTTTGTTTCTGCGTGCGGTGCGGCAACTTTTGATGGTTGACAGGGCGTTTCCCCGAGGTATTCTTTTATAAAAATACATATACCATAATTGCGGAACAAAACTGGGAGTTAGCGGATGAAGATCAAACTCGCATTGCTTATGGCAGTGGCTCTCGCGCTGCCGACCTACGCTATGGCACAGGAAAAAGGTGGGGTGCTCAACGTCGCGACCATCGGTGAGCCGCCGACGCTCGACCCGATGACGTCGACCGCCGATCTCGTCGGGATCGTCACGCAGCACATCTTCGAGACACTTTATACCTTCGACAAAAAGTGGGGCGTGACGCCGCTCCTGGCCGAAAGTCTTCCGGAGGTCAGCGCAGACGGCAAGGTCTACACCATCAAGTTGCGCAGCGGTATCAAGTTCCACGACGGCAGCGATATGACCTCGGAAGACGTGGTCGCCTCGCTCAATCGCTGGGTCAAACTTGCCTCGCGCGGCAAGCAGGCTTCCGGCTTCATCGATTCGATTGCTGCCGCCGATGCTTCTACGGTAACAATTAAGCTGAAGCAGCCCTACGCGCCGCTAACTTCGCTTCTCGCCTTCAACAACTCTGCCGCAATCATTATTCCGGCCAAGAAGCAAGCGGATACGATGACCGAGTTTGTCGGTACCGGTCCCTATATGCTCAAGGAGCGCAAGGCAGATCAGTACATCCAGCTCGTGCGCTTCAAGGATTACAAGCCCCGCTCTGGCGAAAGTGATGGCTATGGCGGTGCGCGCCATCAGTATCTCGACGAGATCCGCTTTGTGCCGGTGCCAGACGCCAATACGCGCGTGGAAGCCGCTGTTTCCGGTCAGTATGACTACGTGGATTCCCTGCCGGTGGAATCCTTCGATAAGCTGAAGGCATCGAAGGCGACGCAGCCGCTGCTCTTGAAGCCGTTTGGCTATCCTGTCTTTGTCTTCAATACGGCGGAAGGTCCGGCCAAGAGCCTGGAAATCCGCAAGGCGATCCGGCAGGCGCTGAACATGGAGGACATGCTGGCCGCGGCCTTCGGCAGCAAGGATTTCTATGCCCTTGATGGCAACATCTATCCGGCTCCCTACAGCTGGTCGACCGATGCGGGCGTGAAGGGGAATTACAATGTCGCCGATCCGGAAGGTGCTGCGAAGGCTGCCAAGGCGGCAGGCTATGATGGCAAGCCGATCCGTATCCTCACCAGCCGTCAGTATGAGTTTCATTACAAGATGGCGCAGGTTGCCGCGGAATACCTGAAGGCCGCTGGCTTCCAGGTAGATATGCAGGTCGTCGATTGGGCAACGCTGACGCAGCGCCGCACCGACAAGGCACTTTGGGACATCTACATCACTCATAGCCCTTTCCTGCCGGAGCCGGCGCTGATCGGTTCGCTCGCGCCAAGCTCACCGGGCTGGTGGGATACGCCGGCACGCAAGACAACGGTTGATGCTTTCTCCGCGGAAGCTGATCCGAAGAAGCGCATTGCCCTTTGGGCCGATGTCCAGAAGGCCATCTATGCCGACGCGCCGTTCATGAAGATCGGCGACTTCAACGCGGTCGCTGCGGTGTCTACTAAGCTCAAAGGCGTCGACCCGGCTCCGTGGCCGTATTTCTGGAACGCGTCTATCACGAAGTAAGCACGAGGAATGGATGCTGGTCGGTTCAGCCGGCCAGCATCTGCTCGCACTCCGTTTCCGCTAGAATGCAGGAGTTCGCCTCCCGATGATACATTACATTCTCCAGCGCTGCGCGGGCATGATCGTGGTCATGTTTCTGGTGGTGACGATCGTCTTCGTGATCGTGCGTGTCACGCCAGGCGACCCTGCTGCGGTGATGCTCGGGCCCGATGCGACGCCGCAGGACATCGCGCAGCTGCGAGCGCGGCTCGGTCTAGATCAGTCCATTCTCATGCAGTACCTTTTCTACATCGGCCAGTTGCTGCGGGGCGATCTCGGGCAGTCGATCTTCCTCAATATGCCTGTTGGCCGTGCGCTCATCGAACGCGCAGAGCCTACCTTCTTTCTGACAGTGTTTTCGCTCGCCATCGCAAGCGTGATAGCCCTGCCTATCGGCATCTATGCCGCCTACCGCCGCGGCTCCTTCGTAGACCAGGCATCCACGACGCTTGCCATGCTGGCCGCCAGCATTCCAAGTTTCTGGCTGGGGCTGATCCTGATCCAGTTCTTCGCCGTGCGCTTCGGCATGTTTCCAGTGTCCGGCTACGGCGGTCCCGGCGCGAGCTTCCTGACGCGCATGTATCACCTGACCCTGCCGGCCGTGGCGCTTGGCCTCGTCTCATCCGCGCTCATCCTACGCTTTACCCGCGCCTCCATGCTGGATGTGTTGGGAGATGATTACATCCGTACCGCTCGCGCCAAGGGCTTGGTGGAACGGCGCGTCATCCTGAAGCACGCGTTGAAGAATGCGCTTATTCCCATCCTGACTGTGCTCGGCCTGACGGCCGCGGTTCTCATCTCCGGTGCAGTCGTGACGGAAACCGTGTTTGGCCTGCCAGGCGTCGGCAATCTCGTTGTGTCCGCCGTTCTGCGCCGCGATTACCCGGTGATCCAGGGTGCGCTGCTGGTGATCGCCGGTCTTTACGTTCTGATCAATTTCGCGATCGACATGCTTTACCTTCTTGTTGACCCAAGGGTGCGTTACTGATGGCTGATACCACAATGACCACCGCAGTCTCGGAAGCTGCACCACCCCGCAACGTTTTGCGCCGCGTGTTAAAGCGTAAGACTGTTGCTGTCGGGCTCCTTGTCCTTGCTGTCTTTGTCCTGCTCGCGGTTCTCGCGCCTTGGATCGCGCCCTATTCGCCGTCAAAGCTTTCCATCGTCAACCGCCTGAAGCCGCCGGGCGACATATACTGGTTTGGCACCGATGAATTCGGCAGGGACGTGTTTTCCCGCACAATCTATGCGGGGCGCCTTTCGCTTCTGGTCGGCGCATCCGTCGTGGTTCTGTCAGCCGTGATCGGTGTCACGCTAGGCTTGCTGGCCGGCTTCTTCCAGAAGCTCGATACACCGATTGCCCGCCTGATCGACGCTATGATGGCCTTCCCCGACATCCTGCTGGCGATTGCGCTGGTGGCGGCGCTTGGTCCCTCGCTGACAACCGTCATCATCGCTCTGTCGGTCGTCTACGCACCGCGCCTTGCCCGCATCGTCCGCGCCTCGACGCTCGTCATTCGCGAGCTTCCCTATGTGGAGGCGGCAAGGGCGCTTGGTATCTCCACCTTTCACATCATGACGCGGCATGTGTTGCGCAACCTGATGTCGCCGATCCTGGTACAGGCGACCTTCCTGTTTGCCAGCGCCATGCTGGCCGAGGCCGGTCTTTCCTTCCTCGGGCTCGGCGTCAGTCCGGAAATTCCCACCTGGGGAACTATGATCGCCGCCGGACGCCAGTATATCGGCCAAGCTGACTGGATGACCTATTTCCCCGGCTTCGCCATCATTCTCTCGGTCCTGTCGCTGCAAATGGTGGGCGACGGACTGCGCGATATGCTTGATCCCAGACTTCGAAAGGACCTCTGATATGACCGGTGAAAAAGCGAGGAAACCGCTTCTCCTCACCAATGTGAAGCCGATGGCGTTCGGCGGCGCGGCGAAAACGGACCTCACAGACGTCCTGATCGGTGCAGATGGCAACATTGCCGAAATCGGTCCTCGGATTGCCGCTCCCGCAGATATTGAGCGCATCGATGGCAAGGGTGCTTGGATCTCCCCCGGCTGGGTAGACCTGCATGTGCATATCTGGCATGGCGGCACGGATATCTCCATCCGCCCCTCCGAATGCGGCGCGGAACGCGGCGTCACGACGTTGGTCGATGCGGGCTCGGCGGGTGAGGCAAACTTCCACGGCTTCCGTGAGTACATCATCGAGCCATCGCGAGAGCGCATCAAAGCCTTCCTTAATCTCGGTTCCATCGGTCTGGTCGCCTGCAATCGCGTGCCGGAACTACGCGACATCAAGGACATCGATCTTGATCGCATCCTCGAATGCTATGCGGAAAACAGCGAACACATCGTAGGCATCAAGGTACGCGCCAGCCATGTGATCACGGGCTCCTGGGGCGTGACCCCGGTCAAGCTCGGCAAGAAAATCGCCAAGATCCTCAAGGTGCCGATGATGGTGCATGTGGGCGAACCGCCCGCCCTCTATGACGAAGTGCTGGAGATTTTGGGGCCCGGTGACGTGGTCACCCACTGCTTCAATGGCAAATCCGGCTCAAGCATCATGGAGGATGAAGACCTCTTCAATCTGGCCGAACGCTGCGCCGGCGAGGGCATCCGCCTCGATATCGGCCATGGTGGCGCCTCCTTCTCCTTCAAGGTGGCGGAAGCAGCCATCCAGCGGGGTCTCTTGCCCTTCTCGATTTCCACCGATCTGCATGGGCATTCGATGAACTTCCCGGTCTGGGATCTCGCGACAACCATGTCCAAGCTGCTCTCGGTCGGGATGCCGTTCGACAAGGTTGTCGAGGCGGTCACACACAATCCGGCATCGGTCATTCGGTTGTCGATGAATGATCGCCTAGCCGTTGGTGCGAGAGCGGATTTCACGGTGTTTGATCTGGTGGATGGCGATCTCGAAGCCACGGACTCCAATGGTGATGTGTCCCGGCTGCGGCAATTGTTCGAGCCTCGCTATGCGGTGATTGGTACCGAGGCGGTTGCAGCCAGCCGCTACGTGCCACGCGCCCGCAAGTTGGTGCGCCACAGCCATGGCTATTCATGGCGGTGAACGCCTCATCCGATTTTGCAAGACAGGAGAAGGCGTGATTACGTCCCCAATCCATGCTGAAAGCGACCACGGGTCCCCAGCGCAGAACCCTTACGAAAGGTTGTCGGCCCTTGGCATCGTGCTGCCGCCGCCGCCGCCGCCTATCGCCAATTTCGTGACACATGTGCGCGAAGGCAATATCCTCTACCTCTCGGGTCAGGGACCGCGTGAGGCCAATGGGTACATGCACGCAGGCAAGGTCGGCGCGAATGTTACCGTCGAGGAAGCCTATGTTCATGCCCGGCTAACAGGCATCAATCTGCTCTCCGTGATGCAGGAGGCGCTTGGCAACCTCTCACGCATCAAGCGGGTGGTGAAACTGCTCGGCATGGTCAATGCCATCCCGGAATTCGAAAGCCATCCGCAGGTCATCAACGGATGCTCGGATCTGCTCATCGAAGTCTTTGGCAATGCCGTGGGCCAGCATGCGCGCTCCGCCGTCGGCTTTGGCTCGCTTCCCGGCAACATCACGGTCGAAATCGAAGCGATTGTGGCGCTCAACGACTAGGAGGACGTTAGTGGCTGCGCCATCCCATCACTTTTTCGATCCGTTCGGCAGATGCACGCACATGGTCCGTGTAGCGACTTTCATCGGACGCGACCTTCTGATCCGGAAGCACGATCGAAATGGTCGCGACGCACTGACCATCCCTGTCGCAGATCGGCGAAGCAATGCAGGCCACCGCATAATCGGATTCCGCAACCTGGATCGAAAGCTTTTCATCAAAGGCTTTACCGGCGGAATCGGACAGCGTTTTCGGGTCGATTTCGGCGCGTCCCGTCGGAGACGAGCGCGCACAGCGCTTGAACAGGCTGATACGCTCCGCTTCCGGCAGATGGCCCACAAGCAACCGGCCGGAGGCCGCCCAGTTGAGTGGAATACGCGTGCCGACACGGGATGCGACCTGGAAGTGGCTCGGACCGTCGGCCATGGCGAGAACCAGCATATGGTCGCCATCGCGCCCGCAAACCTGAACCGTCTCGCCCACCTCGCGGCACAGATCATGCATTTCATGCGTGGCGACGCTCATGAAATCCAGCGAGCGGGCATAGGCAAGGCCGTAATGGTAAAGCCGCGCACCGAGCCAGATTGCGCCCTCGCTATTTCGCGCCAGCATGTTCTTTTCCACCAGATCGTCGATGATGACATAGACGGTAGAAAGCGGCGCCTTGATCGCCTTGGCAATGGCATAGGCACCAGCTGGCGCGCCCGTTTCATAGAGATAATCGATGACCTGCAGCGCTCGATCGATGCCGCTGACACGCGAGCGGCGGCCACCACTTTCCGTCGATTCACCGCTTTCGCCGGTCTTGCCGGAGGCCGTTGTGGATGAAGTTCTCGCGTCCAATTCAACGCTCCTCGTCTCGTTTCGAGAGGCTATTACGTTACTATGGCATAGCTGTCGATGGCAATCGTCAGCCTGCCTTCAAACTGGAGAGACAGAATGTCAGATGATATCCGCCAACGGATCGGCCTTCGCCCCGTCGTCAATGTATCGGGCACGATGACAAGCCTCGGCGCATCCATCGTCGTTCCGGAAGCCATTAAGGCGATGACGGAGATCCTGCCGCAGTTTGTCGAGGTGAATGACCTGCAGCGCAAGGCGAGTGCCTTGATTGCACGACTGACGGGGGCCGAGGCTGGCTTCGTCACCGCCTCCTGCGCGTCCGGTATCAGCCTAGCGGTTGCCGGCGCGATCACCGGTCCCAATCTCCTTGCCATCGAGAGACTGCCGGATGTGGCGCCGGAAAAGAATGAAGTTATCGTTCAGATGGGCCATGTCGTCAGCTACGGCGCACCGGTCGATCAATCGATCCGGCTGGCGGGCGGCAAAGCGGTCATGATCGGGCAGGCAACCTCGACGCATCGCTTTCACATGGAGCAGGCGATCAACGAAAAGACCGCTGCCGCCGTCTTCGTGGTCTCACATCATGTGGTCAATTATGGCCTGCTGCATCTGACGGAATTTGTCGAGATTGCCCATGCCAAGGGCGTGCCTGTCATCGTGGATGCGGCGTCGGAATACGATCTGAAACTCTTTCTGGCGCAGGGTGCCGATATCGCCCTCTATTCCGGCCACAAGTTTCTGGGCGGCCCGACATCCGGCATCGTTGCCGGAAAGAAGGAACTCGTCCGCAATGCTTTCCTACAGAACATGGGCATCGGCCGCGGCATGAAGGTCGGCAAGGAAAGCATTGTTGGCGTGATGGCGGCACTGGAAGCCTGGGAGAAACGCGATCATGCGGGCATTCGCGAGCGGGAAACCGGCTATCTGAACCTTTGGAAAAGGACCCTGGACGGCCGCCCCGGCATCACAGCCCTCATCGAGCCCGACCCCACCAACAACCCGCTGGATCGTATGCGGGTCATCGTCTCGCCCCCTGACGCGCATATCACTGCCTGGGATCTGGCAGCAGCGCTTGGCCGGGGCAACCCGCCGGTCATCGTTCGCGACCATGAGGTTGAACACCACTACTTCTATCTGGACCCCTGCAATCTCCATCCGGGGCAAGAGGTGATTGTGGCAAATCGTCTTGCGGAAGAGCTCGATAAGGCACGCGCTTCCAACGAGATCATCGCAACGCCGCTGGAGGATCGCAGTCGCCACCGGTTCGATGGAATGCTGCGCTGGCCCGACTGATCGCCTCGGCCAACCATCGGGATCTGCAGGAAGGGAATGAGCATGAACCCCTCAACGAACTGCACGACATCCGCCATTGAGCAGGTTCTCAATGTTGAGAACCTGACCACATCCTTCCGCGTGGATGGGGCATGGAAGCCGGTTGTTCGCAACGTTTCCTTCTCTGTGGCTCCAGGCGAAACGGTTGCGATCGTCGGTGAGTCTGGGTCCGGCAAAAGCGTGACCTCGCTTTCCATCATGCGGCTGCTGTCGCCCGACATGAGCCGTATCGACGGCCGTATTTCGTTGAACGGACGGGAGCTCTTGTCCCTTCCCGAGCACGAGATGCGCAAGGTGCGCGGCAATGAGATCTCGATGATCTTCCAGGAGCCGATGACGAGCCTCAACCCGCTCTTCACCATTGGCGACCAGATCTCCGAGGCCCTGCTGTGCCATAGCGACATGTCGGTCAAGGAAGCGAGAGCTGAAACCATCCGCCTGCTGGAAAAGGTGCGCATTCCCTCGGCCGCTTCCCGCTTCGATGAATATCCGCATCGCTTTTCCGGCGGCATGCGCCAGCGCGTGATGATTGCCATGGCGCTGGCTTCCAAGCCGAAGCTGCTGATTGCCGATGAACCGACGACGGCGCTGGATGTGACGATCCAGGGGCAGATCCTCGACCTCATCAAGATGCTGCAGGAGGAAGAAGGAACCTCGGTTCTGTTCATCACCCACGATATGGGC
This sequence comes from Rhizobium oryzicola, assembly GCF_030504645.1. Lineage (GTDB taxonomy): Bacteria > Pseudomonadota > Alphaproteobacteria > Rhizobiales > Rhizobiaceae > Neorhizobium > Neorhizobium oryzicola. Next base: position 64,034 of record NZ_JAUKWQ010000011.1, read on the forward strand.
GTGGTGGCGGAAATCGCGGACCGGACTGTCGTCATGCTGCGTGGCGAGCAGGTGGAAACCGGTGCGACGGCAGACATCTTCCATCGCGGCAAGCACCCTTACACCCGCGCTCTGCTGTCCGCGGTACCGGTGCTGGGCTCCATGCAGGCGCATGATCGCCCTGTGCGGTTCCCGATCACCGATAGTACGACAGGCGTTGTCAGCCAGCCGATTGAAACGCCTGACACGGTTTCGGGCACCAAGCCCCTTCTCGAGGTGAAGGGCCTGACCAAGCGCTTCGATATTCATGCCGGCCTTTTCGGACGCCTGACGGGACGCGTGCATGCCATCGAGAACGTTTCCTTTGATCTCTACAGGGGAGAGACGCTGTCGCTTGTGGGCGAATCCGGCTGCGGCAAATCCACCACCGGACGGGCTATCATGCGCCTGATCGAGCCGGATGCCGGCACCGTCCTCGTCGAAGGCCGGGACGTGCTTTCGCTGGACAAGCACAACATGCGTGAAATGCGCAAAAGCGTGCAGATGATCTTCCAGGACCCGTTCGCTTCGCTGAACCCACGCATGACGGTGGGGCAGGCGATTGCCGAGCCTTATCTGGAACACAAGATGGGCACCGCGAAACAGGCAAAGGATGTCGTGGCCGACATGCTGGTCAGGGTCGGTCTTTCACCAGACATGGCCAACCGATATCCGCACGAATTCTCAGGCGGTCAAAGGCAACGCATCTGTATCGCCCGTGCGCTCGCGCTTCAGCCCAAAGTGATCGTGGCGGATGAAAGTGTGTCGGCGCTGGACGTCTCGATCAAGGCGCAGGTCATCAACCTGATGCTCGACCTGCAACAGAGCCTCAACCTCTCCTTCCTATTCATCAGCCATGACATGGCGGTTGTCGAGCGTGTCAGCCATCGTGTCGCGGTCATGTATCTCGGCGAGATCGTGGAGATCGGGCCAAGGGCGTCCGTGTTCGGCAATCCGCAACATGAGTACACGAAGAAGCTGATGGCGGCGGTACCCATCCCTAATCCTGATGTGAGGCGAGAAAAGCGAGGCTCCCCGGTAGACGAGCTTCGCAGTCCGATACGGGAGCCGGATTATCAGCCGGTTCAGAGGAACTATCGTACTGTCAGCGACGGTCATTTCGTCGCGGTCTAAACGTCGGGTCTGCCTTTATCGCGATCGACCGCGTGATGCTGGGGCAGGCGTAATTCCACGGAGAAGCCCGGCCCATCATGATCAACGATGAGCGCCTCACCGCCATGCGCACGGGCAATGCCGCGCACGATGGATAGGCCGAGACCGGAACCGCCGCGCGATCGCGTGCGGGAATCATCTGCGCGCCAAAACCGTTCAAAGGCCTTTTCACGATTTTCCGCAGGAAGGCCCGGGCCAGTGTCGGAGCAGCGTACAAACAGATAGTCCGCTGTCTTTCCGGTTTTCAGCGATACGATGCTGCCTGGGGCGTAACGCCTGCAATTGTCGACCATAGCCAGGATTGCTTGGCGAATGCGTGTCCGGTCGGCATGTGTTTGCGCATCTTCCAAATCGGTGTGGATCTTGATGCCTGCCTGTCGCAAATCTTCCTCGACAGAGGCGAGAACCGAAGCCACCTCCAGCGGCAGATCTACCTCGGACAGGTCGAGCGCGAGTTGCCCTACATTGGTCAAGGCAAGGGTGCGGAGCTCTTCGACGATGGTGGACAGATCATCCACATGCACGATTAGACGGTTATAAAGTTCAGGTGTCGGCTGAAATGCTCCGTCCAGAAGCCCCTGCAAGCGGCCGCGCAGGATTGTCAGCGGTGTGCGCAGCTCATGGGCAATCGACGAGTTGGAATATTTAATCTCTGCTTCCGCCTTTTGCAGGCGTTCCGCCATGGAGTTGAAATCGTGGATCAGGCTTTTGGCCTCTCCAAAGGCAGTACCCACGGTTTCGGCGCGTGCCGAAAAATCGCCCTCGGAAATCAGCCTCGCTGCTCCTGCTACCGATTTCAGAGGCCGAACGATCTGCTGCGCCATTCGCCACCCAACGAACGACGCAGTGATGACACCCGTGGAGAGAATAACCGCCAAAAGCACGAAATCGCTCGTCTGCCACTTCTCATCGAAAACGGCATCGGGATAGAGCCATTCGTAGATGAAAAAGTAATAGGCCATGAAGCCGAAATACATGACGGCAAAGGCAACGAGCGTCAGACCGACCATTGCTCGGACAATGTGGGTATTCAGCGTGTTAGACATGGAGTTCGCTCAGTTTGTAGCCAACGCCACGGACGCCGGTGAGCAGCCGATCTGCTCCGGCCGCGGCGAGTTTGCGCCGCAGGTTGCTGACATGGCTGTCAACCGTCCTGTCCAGCGCCTCACCTTCAGGCAGGCAGGCATCTACGAGCTCCGATCGCTCGAACACCCGGTTTGGTGACGCCGCCATATGCGCCAAAAGCCGGAATTCCGTCCGGGTTAGCTCAAGCATACGTGGACCTTCCGCCGCCTCCACCGTTGCCGTATGCGCCTCCATATCCACTGAAAGCATCCCGACCCGCCTGACCTGCCGGAGACTGCCGCCGATTGTTCTGCGCAGGATCGCTTTGGCACGCGCCACCACTTCAAGCGGATTGAACGGTTTGACCACATAGTCGTCCGCTCCAAGCCGCAGGGCTTGAAGTTTGTCCAGATCTTCCGCCAGCGCGGTAACCATGATAACGGGCGTATTGCTGCGCCTGCGCACGGCGGCCAGCACTTCGAAGCCGTCCTGGTCGGGAAGCTTGACATCGAGCACGATGAGATCCGGCTTCAGGCGGACATGGTGCGAGAGGCCGACCGATCCATTGGCAGCAGAGACCGTCCGGAAACCTTCCCGCGAAAAATACACTTCCAATATTTCCGCAATCTCCGGTTCGTCCTCGACGATCAGAACGAGCGAATTGTCCATGATTGGTGTTCCGCAGTGATTTGTCTGAGGGAAGGAAGCCGTGTGCCGGGGCAAACGTCAACCGGGCAAAGGCTGCCTCCATGAAACCTGCACACAAACTGCGCTGTATCTGCCGCCGCTCAAAGTGATGTGTGACCATCGAAAGGGACGCATCATGTCGGACACCAATTCCATTCTCCTCAGCCTTCTGATTCTTGCCACCGCAATGATGACGATGAAGACCGTCGTCGACGTTCCACTGCAGGCACGGCTGCCCATTACCCTTCAGCATTGGCCGATGCGATGAGCTGGCTTGGGCAGTGACGCAAGCCATGGATGCAACAAATATGACTGCTGCGGACCTATGCTCGGCTTGGCTGAGAAGCGCCCGTATTCTTGGTTTGCTCCTGCTGCCTTTGCTGGCAGGATGCCAGATCCAGGACCTGAGGCCGCAGGCCAAGGCGCCAGCACTGCCGGCTGCCTATCAGGGGAAGAACGCCGCGATCCAGGCCAGCGGCATAGCGCAGGTGTCTTGGTGGCAGGCGTTAAGAGATCCGATGCTGGAACGCCTGATGGCGCAATCTCTGGCGCAAAACCTCACGCTTGTGCAGGCCCAGCAGCGGCTTACGGCGGCAAGGGCGCTGGCGCATTCATCCATTGCCGCCTATTCGCCCAATGTCGGCCTCAACGCGCTTGCCCAGGGCGGAACGGCGAAAGCAACCCGGGATGATCCGACGCGTCGGCCTTTGCAGGTTAACCTAGATGGAGGGTGGGAAGTATCCCTGTTTGGCCAGAAGGGGCTGACCCGTATTGCTGCCGATGCATCTGCCGGGATGGCGGCGCAGGATGTGGAAGCAGCCAAGCTTGCCGTCATGGCGGACGTCGCGTCGGCATATACGCGGCTGCGCGCACGGCAGCAGCGTCGAATGATCAACGAGGCGCTCATTGGCCTGCTCGGCAAGAATCAGGTTCTTGAGCAGACGAAGGCCAAAACGGGTCTGCAGGCTCCTGTTCAGGCGGATCTTTACCGCATGGAGATGGAAGCAGCAAAGCTGGAAAGATCCCAGCTGGAAGCATCGATCGCTGACACGCTCCAGCAAATCGCCACTCTTCTGGGCACAGCATCCACTGATCCCGGGCTCGCGGCGCCTGCAACCCAGCCGGTCGTCGGTAAGACCGCGATCGCGGCTCGTCCCGCCGATCTATTGCGCCAGCGACCCGATGTGCGCCGGGCCGAACTGGTCGTGCTTCAAAGCGGTGCAGAGGTCGGTCTCGCTGAGGCGGATCTTTATCCGAAGATTCAGCTTTCCGGCATGATTGGCATAGGCACTGCGGTTGCGGGTTCAGTTTTCAGTGCCATGGGCGGTTCGTCCATCCAGCTGCCTCTTTTTGATCAAGGCAAGCGCCGCGACATCGTCACAGCTCGAAAGGCACAGCTGGAAGAAGCCATGGCGGCCTATCGGCAAAACGTTCTGTCCGCTTATGAGGAAGCGTCAGCTGCCTTGCGTGCATGGCAGCTTGCGAAGCAGAACACGGCGCGCCTGACAGCTGATCTCAAAGCAGCAGATGCAAAGCGCAATGCTGCAAACCTTCTCCTTCGTCAGGGCCTTGCCGACGCTTCTGGTTCGCTTGGCGCTCAGATTGCGGTTCTGCGTCTGCGCGGTGAACTCGTGGATTCCGTCGAAAGTGAAAGTCTGGCCTTCGTTCTCTTTTCAAAGGCAATTGGGGGCTCACCCGCGGGTGGCTTGGCGGTTGCCTCAGGACGGCAGGATGCGGGCCGATGATCTCGATCGCACGAAAAACCCTGCTGCACGACTGGCGGCGCTTCTTGCCGGCGGCGGTCGCCGTTGCCTTCTCCGGTGTTCTCATGACGGTTCAGGGCGCATTGTTGCTCGGCATCGTCAGCGCCAACGCACTTTATGTCACGCAATCCAGTGCGGATTATTGGGTCGGATTTCCCGGGACGCAAAGCGTGGAATTGGGGCGCACGGTGCCCGCCGATACAGCGGCGGAACTTTATGCAGAGGCCGGCGTTTCCCATACGGAGCCACTTCTGATCGGTTCGGGGGATTGGCGCGCTGCCCAGGGAGGTGGTGTCAGCGTCACCATTATTGGCATTGAAAGTGCGGCGGACGCCAAAGGGCTGGATCGTGTTATCCCGCGCGCCCTTCGCAACCTACTGAGTGCTCCGGGCGCGATTGCCATTGATGCCGCCGATGCCGGCAAGCTATCAGTGAAGCTGGGTGACCGGGCCGAAATCAACGGGCGCGCCGTGGAGCTTATTGGCTTCATCGATGGGCTGCGGGGCTTGGGCGGCGTGAATGTCGTTGCCTCCCTCCAAACTGCTCGCACGCTGGATACTGCCTTGCCGGCCGATGGTGGTGCGACCTACTTTCTCTATAATGTGAAAAGAGCCGGCGAGGGCGAAAGCATCGCCCGGCGCCTGAACAACCGCGGATCTCCACCTCGGTATGAAGTGTGGCGGGCGGGCATGCTGGCCGACATGTCCACGCTCTACATGCTGCTGGATTCCGGTGCCGGCATTGCCTTTGTATTTGCAACGCTGATCGCGATGCTGATCGGTGCCGTAATCACAAGCCAGACCTTGATGGCTGCTGTCGCGGGTACGATCCCGCAATACGCGACCTTGCGCGCACTCGGCGTACCTTTCCCTCGTCTGCGCAAGATCGTTGTCGAGCAGGCCGCTTGGGTCGGACTGGCTGGGCTCGTCGCAAGCCTGGTTATCAGCCTCACGATTGCACTTCTCGCCGCGATATACCGGGTTCCGTTCGATCTTCGCATCAGCGTGATTGCAGGCGCATCCGGCGTCGTGCTGCTGGTCGCCATGGTCGCCTGCATGCTTGCCATTCACCGTCTGCGGGATGCCGACCCCGCTTCGCTTCTGAGGTAGACATGCGCCCTGTTCTCCAGGCAACCCACATCGAGAAATCATTCAATGTGCAGAATATCCGAACGAGGGCGCTCATTGATGTCACCGTCGATATTTGCCGCGCGGAATTCACCCTGATGATCGGCCCTTCCGGCTGTGGTAAAAGCACGCTTCTCGCCATCCTCAGCGGCATGTCATCTCCGGATCAGGGGGCGGTCCATGTGGGTTCGTTTAACCTCTCGGAGCTGACCGATGAACAACGGGATCTGTTCCGGCTCAAATATTGCGGCTTCATCTTCCAGGGCTTCAACCTGTTTCCGGCCTTGACGGCGTTGGAGCAGGTGCAGGTGCCGCTGGATTATATGAATATTCCGGAGGACGAAGCCAGGGAACGTGCGCTGTTGGCGCTGGACCATGTGGGGCTTTCGAAACGCAAGCATTTGCGCCCTGCCGAAATGTCTGGCGGCGAAAAGCAGCGTGTGGCAATCGCTCGTGCCATCGTGAAGCGACCCGTCATATTGTTTGCCGACGAACCGACCAGTGCGCTGGATAGCGAAAACGGTCGCAATGTCATCGAAATTCTCCGCGCCACGGCGAAAGAGACGGGCACCGCCGTCCTGTGCGTCTCCCACGATATGCGCCTGCTCTCCAAGGCCGACCGCGTTCTCCAGATGGAGGATGGCCGGCTGTTGCGCGATGAGCGCCCCAATGCAGTTTCCCAATCGACAGAACGAGACGTTCCATGAAGCTCAAGCGCTCTTTCAGATATATCGCGATGGCAACGGCGTCAGCCATCATCCTCCCTGCGGCCCTCTGGCTCAGCGCCAACGCTCCGAATGCCGAGGAGGATCAGGCCAGCGAACAGCGCGCAGCCCAACCGATCCTGGCGGCGGCACGCGGTGTCGTGGAAGTTGAGGGCGGATTATTGAAGATCACCGCGCCTCGTGACGGACGCATCCTGTCGATTGAAACGGCGGAGATGAGGTGGGTTCAAGCTGGAGACGTTCTGGCAAAGCTCGATAGCCGGCAGGAGGAACTCGCTGCAAAAATTGCTGAAAGCGAGGTGGGACAGGCAGAGGCACGGCTGCGAATGGTTCGAGCCAAGGCGAAAGCCGCAGCCAAACTTGCAGAACGTATGCAGCAGGCAGCCAGCGGCAAGGCTGTGTCCGATCAGGCCTTGGATGATGCCATTGCAGCGAAAAACGATCTCACAGCCGAAGCAGATATCGCGGTCGCCGCTCTCGAGGCTGCCAAGGCAAAAGCGGCACTCGCTGCCCGCGAAGTTGAGATGCGCATTGTTCGAACGCCAACGGATGGGGTTGTCATCCGGCAGGCCGTAAAGTTGGGCGACATGGTTTCGCTGCAGGCCATGACCGATATGTTTACGCTGCTGCCTGCGGGAGACAAGATCGTGCGTGCAGAAATCCCGGAACAGTTTTTGGATGGGGTAAAGCCGGATGTCGAGGTTGAGGTGTTCAGCGATGATCGCGCGGTAAAACCAGTGCCGGGTCGTATCCTGCGCATCTCTCCGGTGCTGATGCAGGCCACCGGTCAACTGGCCAACGAAAGAAACGATACCCGCACGGCCACATCCATCATTGCAATCCGTCAGGATGCATCGCTGCGCGTCGGCCAGCGGGTTATGGTGCGTGTCTATAAATAAGCTTCGATTATAGACTGTCGCGCCCAACTCTTGACGTGGGCGCGGCAAGAACTTGAAGAGCTGCACCTGGCGAACCTCTCGCCTCACCAAGCCCCTGATGGCTCGGTATTGCATCGATCTGCGAGCTCTTTCTACTGGCAAAGTGTGCCCGAGATTTGGCGACGTTGAAGCTACAATTCCGTGTGCTTAGGTTGAGCAACGTGCCTGCTCCCAGAATGCGATCGCTCTTACGTCATCGCGTATGAAAGAAACCGCCGCGGTGACTTGACAGTTCACTTTGCCTCGGTCGGTGTCGCATCGACTATGTGGTCTCGGTAAATCACATATATTTATTAAGGTATTATATAAATCAGGACCCGCCATGCTTTGGTTGGCATGACGGGTACTTTGTTTTTTCATCCCATCGGGGAAAAATCTAAGCCCAAATACGTCAGGGTCTGTCCGTGCTCTGCGTGGTCTCGCTTGGCCGCTTCGTGCGCATCACCGTGAGGATGAAAACGAAGAAGGCCGGAACGAAGAACACCGCCAGCACGGTGGCCGATATCATGCCGCCGAGAACACTCATGCCGATGGCATTCTGGCTGGCGGCGCTGGGTCCCGTTGCAATCGCAAGCGGAACGACACCCAGCGTGAAGGCCAGCGATGTCATGATAATCGGCCGGAACCGCAAGCGTGCCGCATCAACCGCCGAATTCAGCAGTGACCTGCCTTCGGCGTAGTAATCCTTCGCGAACTCTACAATCAGAATGGCGTTCTTTGCGGACAGACCGATGATCGCGATGAGACCCACCTTAAAGTAGAGGTCGTTGCCGGTACCTGCCGCGATGACGGCGAGCACGCACCCGATTACCCCAAGCGGAACGACGAGCATGACCGAGAGCGGGATTGACCAGCTTTCGTAAAGCCCAGCAAGCAGCAGGAAGACGAAGAGGATCGACAGACCGAACAGCAGCGGTGCTTGAGCGCCGGAGGTGATTTCCTCCAGCGATTGCCCCGACCATTCGTAGCCGAAGCCTTCCGGCAATTGCGCAGCCAGTTTCTGCATTTCGGCAATGGCGGCACCCGAAGACTGCCCCGGCTTGGCTTCGCCCGTGATGCGCACCGTGGGGTACCCGTTGTACCCGACGATCTGTGGGTCGCCCTTCTTCCATTCCGCAATGGCAAATGCCGACAGGGGCACCATGCCGCCGCTGGCATTGCGGACGTTGAGTTTCATGAGGTCTTCCGACTGCATACGTGCACGGCTTTCAGCCTGAACGATAACACGCTGCATGCGCCCCGCATTGGGATAGTCGTTTATGTATGACGAACCGAGATTGGCTGTGATGGTATTGTTGATCTCTCCAAACGTCACGCCGAATGTATTGGCCTTTTCACGATCGATAACGAGAACGACCTGCGCCGATTCCGGCAGTCCCTCGACGCGCACATTCGTCACGACATCGCTTTTGGCAGCCAGCGCCATCAGGGCGCCCGCTGCAGACTTCAACGCCGCCTGACCCTTGCCACCGCGATCCTGCAGGCGGAAGGAGAAACCATTGGTCGTGCCGAAGCCTTCGATCGGCGGCGGAGATAGAGCAAACGAGGTAGCGTCCTTGAGCGCAAACAGCTGCATGTTGGCGCGCTGCGCGATCTCATCCACTGAATTGCCCTTGCCGCGCAGGCTCCAGTCCTTGAGCGTCACAAAGGCAAGGGCGGCATTGGGACCGTTGCCGGAGAAGCTGAAACCCTGGACAGCGAACACATCCTTGACGGCTTCCTCACCCTTGAAGATCGTTTCGATCTGCTTCACCGATGCCAAAGTGCGGTTGGCACTCGCTTCGGACGGCGCCTGGATATCAACCAACAGGAAGCCCTGGTCTTCATTGGGAACAAAGGAGCTGGGGATCTGGACGAAGACATAGGCAAGGCCAGCCACCAGCGCGAGGTACACAACCATCATCCGTCCGGCGCGACGAGTCATGCCTTTGACCTTGTGGGTGTAGCCAGACGTCATCCGGTCAAAGCCGCGATTGAACCAGCCACCCAAACCCTTCTTTTCATGATGCCCCGCCTTGATGGGGCGCAGGAAGGTCGCGCAGAGCGCGGGTGTTAGCGACAGCGCAAGAAATGCCGAGAATAGGATGGATACCACCATTGTCAGCGAAAACTGGCGATAGATGATACCTGATGCGCCGGGAAAGAACGCCATGGGAATGAACACGCAAGCCAGAACCAGCGTGATGCCAAGGATGGCGCCGGTGATCTGACCCATCGCCTTCTGCGTCGCCTCTTTTGGAGACAGCCCTTCCTCCGCCATAATGCGCTCGACATTTTCCACGACGACGATTGCATCGTCGACGAGAATGCCGATCGCCAGCACCATGGCGAACATGGTCAGCACATTGATTGAGAAGCCTGTGGCATACATCACGGCACAGGTGCCGAGCAAGGCCACGGGTACCACAAGCGTCGGGATGATCGTGTAGCGAAGGTTCTGCAGGAAAACGAACATCACCACGAAAACGAGCACGAGCGCTTCAACCAGCGTGCTCAGGACCTTTTCGATCGAGGCGTTCACGAAAGGCGAGGTGTCATAGGGAATGGAATATTCCACACCCTGCGGGAAGAACTTCGATAGCTCCTGCAATTTTGCCTTCACGGCCGCCGATACCGCCACCGCATTGCCGGTGGAGGAAAGCTGGATGGCAAGGCCCGCAGAAGGCTTGCCGTTCAAACGGCTCGAAAATGTATAGGTTTCCGCGCCCTGCTCGATCCGAGCGATATCACGCAACCGGACGGTCGATCCATCCGCATTGGCGCGAAGGATGACATTGCCGAATTCCTGCGGCGTTGCCAGCTGGCCCTGCACGATAACGGTTGCGGTCAGATCCTGATTGATCGGGTTTGGCGAAGCACCGATCTGGCCGGCCGCAACCTGGGCGTTTTGTGCCGTGATGGCGGCATTCACATCGGCGGCGGTGAGGTTCAGGCCGACCATTTTGTCCGGATTGATCCAGACACGCAGCGCCCGCTGGGAAGCAAATAGCTGTGCACGACCGACGCCGGGAAGGCGGCGGAGTTCGCCAATGACACTTCTGTTGATGTAGTCGCCGAGCGCGATTTCATCCATCCTGCCGTCATTGGAGGTCAGTGCGGCAATGAGCAAGAAGCCCGCATTTGCTTCTTCCACTGTTACGCCCTGGGAACGAACTGTTGCAGGAAGTCGTGCCTCCGTACGCCGGATTGCGTTCTGCACATCGACTGTTGCCTTGGCGATGTCCGTGCCCGTCCTGAACGTCGCGTTGATGCCGACGGAACCCGTATTATCGGAGGTCGACTCGAAATAGGCGAGCCCCTGGACACCGTTCAGCTCCTCCTCAATCAGCCGCGTCACACCTTGGTAGATCTCCTGCGGCGATGCACCCGGGTAGCTGGTGGAGATCGAAAGCTGTGGCGGCGCTACGGAGGGATATTGCGAAACCGGCAACATCGGAACGGTGATGATGCCCGCAATCATGATGAAGAGAGCGAAAACCCAGGCAAGTACGGGTCGCTCAATGAAGAACTTAGCCATGTCTGTTCTCACTTCGCCTTATCATCTGCGGCGGATTGCTTGGGCGACGACCACACCTCTGGCACGACCTTGGCCCCGGGCTGGATCTTCTGGGCGCCATCGACAATAATCGTCTCCCCCGCTTGAAGCCCGGAGAGCACGATCCATTCCGCATCGATGGCTGCACCGAGCGCCACCTGACGCGTCTGGGCTGTGTTATCCTTGGCCAGCACATAGACCTGTGGCTTGCCATCAGCATCCCGGGTAACGGCGCGTTGCGGAACAGTGAGGCCGCTTTGCTGGATTGCTTGTTCGACGCGCACGCGCACATACATGCCCGGTAACAACTCGCCGCGATCGTTCGGGAATTCTGCCCGCAGCATGACCTGCCCTGTGTTCGGGTCCACACTTGCGTTGGAGAAAAGCAGCTTGCCCGCTTGCGAATAGGTCTCGCCGCCGTCGAAAACCAGTTCCACGCGGGCCGCTCCAGGGCTGGGGCTCGATAACTTGCCCTCCGCCACGGCGCGCTTCAGTGCCAGCAAATCCTGCACCGACTGCGTGAAATCGACGTAAACCGGATTGACCTGCTGAATGAGAGCCAAGCTGGACGTGCCCTCGGCAGTCACCAGTGCACCTTCAGTCACGAGCGCGGCGCCAATGATGCCCGTGATGGGGGCGCGTACTTCGGTGTAATCGAGATTGATCTTCGCCTCGTCGAGAGCCGCTTGCTGCAGGGCGACTTCCGCATTGGCTTGGGCCAGATTGGCTGCGGCCGCATCAAAATCGACGCCGGTCGAGACACTTCGCTCCCGAAGTGTCTTTTGACGGTCGAACTGTTGCTGGGCATTCACCTGAACAGCCTTGGCCTTTTGCAGGGAAGCTTCAGCGCTCTGCACCCGTACCTTGAACAAACGGGGATCAATCCGATAGAGGACCTCGCCCTGCTTGACGACACTACCCTGCTGAAAAATTCGCTCCTGAAGAATGCCGGAGACGCGGGCACGCACTTCTGAAACGCGCGTTGCGGCAATGCGCCCCGGCAGTTCGCTCATGAACGGAATGGGGTGCGTCTTCAGGGCTATGACGCCAACGGCGGCCGGTGGGGCCGCAACGCCTTCCTGCGCATGCAGATGAGTAAGGGGCGTTAAAATCATGCTGGCGGCAATCAGGCACAGCTTTAGGCGCGGCAGTTGGCTGCGGCGTGTCATGCGTTTCTCCTTGTCGCGGATTGTGTTTATCTGGGCGGGCGCTCAGCTCTACTCAGGAAAGATGGTGTAGATGGCCCGGATGGCTTCGAGGATTTCCCGTCGTTCCGCTTCCGGAAACGTATGGAAACCAAAGAGTTCCGTGCAGTAGAAACCGGTCAGCGCGAGATAGGCCAGCAGTGCGGCCCTGGGTTTCGGGCCGGATGCCATGGCCTGCAGGTCCGCTGTGGTCAATTCCTGCATGTGGAGGCGCAGCTTGTCGTCATCCGCCATCGAAGCACTTATGGTCGTGGCAATTGCTCGGTCGCTTTCACTGATCGGCTGCTCCAGCGCAGCAATTCGCCCGAAAAGTTCCGGATGCGGCGTGTCGCCATGTGCTTGCACAGAGGCGTCGATACGTTCCACTTCGGCTTTGATTTCCCGCTCGATGAGCGCATCCAGCAAAGCGCTTTTTGACTTGTGGTCGTACACCACCGTCGCCTTGCTAACGCCCGCCTCCTGCGCCACGGCGTCAATCGACAGGCCGGTTGCTCCTAGCTTCACCACCACGCGCGCGGCGGCATCCAGAATCTCGTCTTTTGATATCTTGCGATTACGGCCCATCAGGCACCTCCAAATCTCAGTTGCCTTTTTTACGAACGATCGTATATAAATGCAAGAAATAAAAACGAACGTTCGGATATTTTGTAGGCAGACTGAAAATGGCACTTTCGTACCGCTGGCTCGTGCTCTTCGCCGTGATGATGGCGTTTCTCCCGGTCGTGATCGACATGACGATCCTACATATCGCGGTGCCGACTCTGACCATCGCGCTCGCCGCCACCGGCACCGAGATGCTTTGGATCATCGATAGCTATGCTCTGGTCATGGCGGGCCTTTTGGTGCCGATGGGAACGCTTGCCGATAGGGTCGGCTATCGGCGGATCATGCTGATAGGTCTTGGCATCTTCGGTATGGCCTCCGTTGCCGCGGCCTTTTCGCCAAATGCAATCAGCCTTATTGCCGCACGCGCCGCACTCGGCCTCGGATCGGCGATGATCATGCCCTCCGTTCTCGCGCTCATCCGCCAGACTTTTGAAGACGATAAAGAGCGGGCGATGGCGCTTGGCATCTGGAGCGTTGTTGGCATGGCGGGCGCTGCCGCCGGCCCGCTGGTTGGCGGTCTGCTGCTGGAACATTTCTGGTGGGGCGCCGTATTTCTGGTGAACGTGCCGGTGATGTTGGTTGTGATCCCGATCGTCTGGACATTGATTTCCGACCGTCCAGGAAATCTCCAGACTCCGTGGAAGCTTGGTCAAGCACTGGTCCTGATCCTCGGCCTCATGCTAAGCGTCTACGGCGTGAAGACCGCCTTCAAGGCCGGTTTTGCCATCAGCGCTATCGCGCCCCTCACTATCGGCCTTGTGCTGCTTGGGTGGTTTGCTCGCATGCAGGTTCACTCCGAAAGCCCCATGCTGGATCTCGCGCTGCTTAGCAAGCCAGCAATCTCGGTGGGCATCCTGATGGCCTTTGTAACCAGCGGTTCACTTGCGGGGTTCGAACTTTTACTGGCACAGGAACTACAATTCGTGCTTGATAAGACGCCGCTGGAGGCTGGCCTTTTCATGCTGCCGCTTGTTGTGGCCGCTGCGGTAGGCGGCCCGATCGGTGGTCGGCTGCAACATTGGCTCGGCTTGAGAGCGGTTGCATCTGCCTCCATGGCTGCTGCGGCGATCTCCCTTGCTGCACTCGCTCTCGTAGACTTTCAGAGTCCGGGTTTCGTGACGCCGGCTTTGCTGGCTCTGCTCGGCTTCTCTCTGGGGGTTGGCCTACTTGCCTCGTCAGTTGCTATTCTCAGCAGCGCTCCGGCGGACCGGGCGGGGGCTGCAGGAGCCTTGGAAAGCACCGGGTATGAGCTCGGTGCCGGTCTCGGCGTGACTGTCTTCGGCGTGCTGGTCAACTCCATATACCGGCATTCCTTCGAAGCACCGGCCACCGCACCGGCAAGTGCCTTCAACTCGATCGGCGAGGCGATGACCGCTGCCAGGACAGTTGGCAGCAGTGCTGGTGGCGAAATCATCTCGGCAGCAAAACTCGCCTTCATGCATGCACACGGCACCGTTCTGATGGGCGTTGCGGTCCTGACCGGGCTGCTGGCTATTGCCGTTTACCGAGTTCTTCAAGGCTCCGAGAGCCGGTCGCGTCTCCACTGAACGTCCACAGAACGTCATCACATGATGCAAGGCGGGATGCTGCAATCCTGCCCTTACCATTGACTGCACCCATAATCTAAGCAGCAGGAAAACAAGAAGGTTCCGATGACACGCATTATCCTGGTCGAAGACGATAGGTTGTTCGCGCGCATATTGCAGTCGTCGCTCATCCAGAACTCCTACCGGGTAGACTGGTTTGAGACAGAGGCAATCGCGATCCAGGCGATTGCTGAGACGCACTATGATCTCGGCATATTCGACGTATCATTGTACCGGACGAGCGGACTGGACCTTGTTCGAAAGCTGCGTTCAGCCGGCAACCATCTGCCTGTCCTGATGCTGAGTACCTTTTGCCGATCCCAGGATCGTACAGAAGGTCTCGACAGCGGCGCGGACGACTATCTCGCAAAGCCTTTCGACATGGCTGAATTCCAGGCCAGGATCAGGGCGCTTTTGCGCAGGCAGAGGCATGCCGTTGACGAACCGCTCCGCAGTGGCGACGTCGAACTGCATACCGACGCGATGATTGTGAGACGCAATGACAGAATAATTCGGCTCACTCTGAAAGAATTCCTGACCCTTCGCATCCTCATGGAGCGCTCTGGTCGATACGTGTCCAAGGCGGATATTGAGTATGCAATCTATGATGTCGACACACTGGTGGAAAGCAATGCGATCGAGGTGACAATCTACACGCTGCGCAAGAAACTGGGTTCGGACTTCATCCGTTCCATCAGGGGCGTCGGCTACACCGTAGAACGCACTGGTGCGGAGAGGACCAGGGATGTCTGCGATCATCACCGATCCAGGATTGCTTGACGATGAAGTTGTGCGTCAAGGTTTGTCGACCTGAAGTCCTGATCTGCGCCGAGTGACCCCCAGCCGAAAATGCCGCTATCTCGCAGTCTACAGCGACAGCCCCGTGCCGCGGTCGAAGACATGCACCTGTTGTGCCGCAACCGCGGCCTGGAAAGGCATGCCATGGCGGGCCGGGAAAGCGCCATCGACCACGGCCGTCACCGGCTCGCCCGCCAGCGTGAAGACGACATGGGTCTGTGCGCCCGTCGGCTCCACCACTAGTGTCTGCCCGCCCACAACCGTGTCGCCCGTATCGCCAGCCACGAAATGCTCCGGACGGATGCCGAGTTTCACCGCCTGCCCACGCTTGACCTGACGTGCTAGGTCCAGCCTGACGATTGTCCCATCGGCAAGGCGCGCCGCAGGCTGTCCATTCTCCGCATCCACATCCGCATCGAGAAAATTCATGGCTGGCGACCCGATGAAGCCGGCGACGAACAGATTGGCGGGCGTGCGGTAAAGGTCGAGCGGCGTGCCGACCTGTTCGATATTGCCGCCGTTCAGCACCACGATCCGGTCAGCCAGTGTCATGGCCTCGATCTGGTCATGCGTCACGTAGACGGAGGTGGTGCCAACCTTCTGGTGCAGCGTCTTGATCTCGGTGCGCATGGCAACGCGCAGCTTCGCATCAAGGTTCGACAGCGGTTCATCGAACAGGAAGACGGCAGGATCGCGCACGATGGCGCGACCCATGGCCACGCGCTGGCGTTGACCGCCGGAGAGCTGGCTGGGTTTGCGATCCAGGAGATCGCCGAGCGCCAGCATCCGAGCCGCTTCCGCAACGCGTTTTTCGATGTCGGCTTTGGCAACGCCTGAAAGTTTCAGGTTGAAGCCCATGTTCTCCGCTACCGTCATATGCGGATAAAGCGCATAGGACTGGAACACCATGGCGATGTTGCGCTCGCGTGGGGTCAGCGCGTTGACGACATTACCGCCGATGACGACCTCGCCATGGCTGATATCCTCAAGCCCCGCGATCATGCGCAGCAGCGTCGATTTTCCGCAGCCGGAGGGGCCGACCAGCGCAATGAATTCGCCATCTGCGATAGACAGCGATACGCCATGGATCACTTCCAGCGCGCCATAGGCCTTGCGGACATCTTTTAGTTCTACTGATGCCATTTCACTCTCCGAATTACGATTTCACCGCACCGGCCGTGAGGCCTGCGATGATGTGTTTCTGCGCCAGGAAGAAGACGATGACGGTGGGCAGGATGGTGAGCGTGATGAAGGCCAGCACCAGCTGCCATTCCGTGCCGAACTCGCCGCGATAGACCATGATGCCGAGCGGCCAGGGGTATTTCG
This sequence comes from Rhizobium oryzicola, assembly GCF_030504645.1. Taxonomy (GTDB): domain Bacteria; phylum Pseudomonadota; class Alphaproteobacteria; order Rhizobiales; family Rhizobiaceae; genus Neorhizobium; species Neorhizobium oryzicola. The sequence goes on from NZ_JAUKWQ010000011.1 coordinate 80,586, forward strand.
TCTCGGTGTTCAGCATGATCAGCGGCAGGATGTAGCTGTTCCAGCTGTTGACGAAGGTGACGATGCTGACGGTTGCCACGATCGGTCGCGAGAGTGGCAAGGACACATACCAGAAGAAGCGGATATAGCCGCAGCCATCAACAAAGGCCGCCTGAAAGAGTTCGTCCGGAAGGTTTCTAAAATAGTTTCTGAACAGCAGGATGCTCATGCCGAGCCCGAAGGCCACCTGCGGCAGGATCACGCCCCAATAGCTATCCAGCAAGCCTAAATCCCGGATGCGGATGAAGAGCGGCAGGATGGCGGTTGCGACTGGGAACATCAGGCCGATCAGAAAATAGTTCATCAGCTGCGCCGAGCCGAAGAACTTCACATGCGCGAAGGTGAAGGCGGCCATGGCGGAGACGACCACCGTCAGGAATACGGAGATGACCGCAATGAGTAGGGAGTTGCCCATCTGCCGCCAGTAGCGTTCGCCGAACAGAATGTCGGTGTAGTTGGACCACACCCATTGATGCGGCAGGCCGAACGGGTTGACGCGCAGATCTCCCAGCGACTTGAAGCCGCCGAGCGCCGTCGTCATCAGAGGCACGAGCACGAGGCAAGCCACCAGCGACAGCGAGGCGTAGAGATAGAGGCGCGTTCCCGCCGTCATTTTGATGCCAGATGTCGTATCAGTCATGGCGCATGAAGATCCGTTTGTAGCCAAAGGCGAGCGTGACGCAGATGACGAAGAGCACGACGCCGACCGCGCTGCCGAGGCCCACCTGCATGCGCGTGACGCCGTAAGTGTAGAGGAAGGTCACCATCGTCTGGGTGGAGTTGGACGGCCCGCCGCCCGTCAGCGGCATGACAAGATCGAAGAGCTGCAGGGAGCCGATGATCGCAAAGAAGACGGACAGCCTGACGGTGGATGCGAGAAGCGGCAGCGTGACATAACGGAACTTCTGCCAGCCGGTGGCGCCATCGATCTCGGCGGCCTCTAGGACGCTGCGGTCCACGGCCTGCAGGCCGGCGATGTAAAGCATCATGTGGAAGCCGAAATATTTCCACACGATCACCGCCAGCACTGCGTAGATGGCGAGACTGCGATCCGCCAGCACGTAAGGCGTCGCGACACCGAAGAAACCGGCCACGGCTGCAAAGAGGCCGTAGTCACCGTCATAGACAAAGCGCCAGATCAGGCCCGCTGCCACATCGGCAAGGACGTAGGGAAGGAAGAAGATCAGCCGGAAGGCAACGACACCGGCGATCTTGTGCGCCAGCATCATTGCCAGCCAGATCGCCAGAGGGATCTGCAAGAGCAGCGAGATCAAAATGATCAGGCCGTTATTGATCAGAGCCTGCGAGAAGGCGGCATTGTTGAAGAGAACGGTAAAATTCTTGATGCCGATGAATTCGGTCGGTGTGCCGTAGCCGTTCCAGCGGTAGAGGCTGTACCAGGCGGCCTCGCCCATCGGCAGGATGACGAAGAGCGTGAAGAGCAGTAACGCCGGTGGCAGGAACAGGATCAGCACCGGCAAACGCCCGCGTGCTGTGGGGCTCTTGTATTTCACCGCGCTTTTGGCGGGGGCCGGCCGCGCATAGGTAGCCGCCGTCATATCCGTCATGCCTTCGTCTCCTCCTCGAATCCGTCTCGCAAGAACCGCCAGTCCTGCTGGCGGTTCTTGTTTCGCAGAGGCGCTATTCCAGCGCGCGCGCATCCTGGATCATCTGTGCGCCATCCTTTGGCGACATATTGCCGGAGAGGATTTCCACCGAGACATCGTTGACCACTCGCCCGACGGATGGCCCGAGATCCTGGTCAAAGAAGTTCTGGTGCCAGGTGGACCCCGCCAGTTGATCGGCGGCCTCCCGCATCAGCGGGTTCTTCAAGGAATCTTCTGCGCCCAGCGCCGCCGGAATGATCATGCCAGCTGCCGCCATCTTGCGCTCCTGCTCGGGGCTGGTCAGGTATTTCAGGAAGTCCACTGCGGCGGGTGACGCCTTCTTGGTGATGGCCCAACCGTTCAGGCCACCCAGCGTGTCTGTCGCCTTGCCTGCGCCACCTTCAACCGCGGGGAAGGGGAAGCGGCCAATATTGTCGGCCGCCAGTCCCTTGCCGTCCCCGGCATTCTTGGCCTGGTTCGGTTCCGTGTTTTCGAAGCCCAGCAGGATCGCGGCTTTGCCATCGCCGAACACGCCAAGCGTCTGCGGCCAGGTGGCGCCGAGATAGCCGCCCTGGAACGGCTGCAACTTGCCGAGTTCCGCTAGCTGTTCGCCGGCCTTGATGATCGAGGGATCAAGGAAGCCATTGCCCTCGTTCTTCTTGGCCTTATCGAACACCGCCTGGCCGCCATTGCGCATGACCAGATAGCTCCAGTAGAAATGCAGCGGCCATTTTTCGCCACCACCACCAGCAATCGGGGTGATACCGGCATCCTTCAGCGTCTTTACCGCCTTCAGGAAGTCGTTCCAGGTCTTGATGTCCTCGGCCTTTACGCCGGCCTTCTGGAACAGCTGCTTGTTATAGAAGAAGGCAACCGTCCCCATGCGATAGGGAACCGCATAGGTCTTGCCGTCAAAGGTCAGGCCGTCGAGGGCCGCAGGCTTGTAGGTTTTCGCCCAGGCGCCGCCATCGGCCTTCATGTCACTCGTGAGATCCTTGAGAGCGCCTGTCTGCGCCTGCTGGCGCAGTACGCCGCCGCCCCAGCTATAGAAGAAATCCGGCGCCGCATCGGATTGCAAAAGCGTCGGCAGCTTTGCCTTGAACGCCTCGTTTTCCAGAAACTGCAATTCGACGCGCACGTCCGGATGCGCGGCATGGTAGGCGTCGGCGATCTCCTGCCATACCTTGATGTTGGATGGGACCGTCTCGACATGCATCCACTTCACGACGGTTTCCGCACGAGCGACAGCCGCGAAACTTCCCAGTGCAAGTGATGTGGCAATCGTCAGACGAACGAAACGGTCGGCGCGCGGGCGCGCCGTCTCCTGGTGATGCGTCATCCTTTTCTCCTCCCAAGGTGCGCATTTATTCCTCAACACGTACAAAATCAGACCAAGCCAATGTGCATGTCAACTGATAAACTGCAATTTTCAGGAAATCTTTCAAAACGGATTGACTTTGTCGGGAAGGTCCCGATTATTTTTATCCGGATACCGAAGATAATCACGATGCGAGCGCTCAGCGATTCATGAAGACTGCCGACCCGGAACTGATGCGCGCCATCAACCGCTTTACCGTGCTGGACACGATCCGCCGCCACGGCCCCATCTCGCGAGTGGAGATCAGCGAACGCTCGCAACTGTCCACCACGACCGTCTCGGCGATTACCGCCTCCCTGCTGGATGATGGTCTGATCCTGACCCGCCACGAAGGGGATATTCGCAATGCCGCCTCCAGGGGGCGACCACGAGTCATGCTGGTGCTGAACCCGGATGCGGCCCGCGTCGTCGGTGCCAAGATCGCCGCCCACCAGATGCATTTCGTTGTGACCAATTTCTGCGGCGAGGTGATCTCGCACCTCTCCCTACCAATCCGGGTCAATCGCCAGCCGGTTGGCGTCATCAGCGATCTCATCGAGGATGGCGTGCGCCGCTGCGTGGTGGATGCGGGGCTTAGCCTCGACGAGATCGATACTGTCTGCATCGGCTTTCCCGGCGTCATCGAGCATCGCACCGGGCTGGTCCGTTCGAGCCCCATCCTCAGCGAGCCGGATGTAGATTTCGCCCGCGAAATGTCGCAGCGGCTGAACGTCGCGACCATTGTCGAAAGCGACTCGCACGCCATCACGCTTGGGCATCACTGGTTCGGCAAGGGCCGCGATCTCGATGACATGGTGCTGGTCTCGCTGGAGCAGACGCTCGGCCTCGGCGTGCTGAACGGCGGCCAGTTGTTTCGCGGTGCCGGCGGCCTCAGCCACAATCTCGGCGACCTGATGATGGGGAGCGGGCTTGCCGAAACCATCCGGCTTTCCGCTGTCGCCGGCGAACAGGCCATTCTGGGCGAACAGTCGCAGCAGGGCCGCTTTGCGGAGGCGGTACGGCTGGGGCGCGGGATGGCGCATGCGCAAGCACTGATAGCCGCCGAAGACAACGGCCTGACGGCGGCGGCAACACGGGCAGGGGAGGCGATCGGCATTGCGGTCGCCAATATCGTCACGCTGTTCGGTCCGCCCCGCGTCGTCATCGTCGGTTCGAGCCTGCTGTTGGGAGAGGTATTTCTCAACACGCTGGCGGATGCCTATCGCCGTGCCATTCCGCCGTCGATCCGTGAGGTGGCGGAACTCGTTTTTGAGAATTCGCCGGACGAGATGTGGGCGCAGGGCGCTGCGGTCGTCGCCCTTTGCGAGCTCTACGAGTCCCCTTGGGGTACAACCGGACCGGCGCCGGCGCCTCAGTTTTGAGACTTCACTCTACATATCTGGTATCTGGGAGGATCCATGGACAAGGTTGGTATCGGTATCATCGGCTGCGGAAACATTTCCTCGGCCTATCTCAAGGCCATGGCCTCCTTCCCCATTCTCGACATCAAGGGGATTGCGGACCTGAACGAGGAACTGGCGCGGCAGCGCGCCTCCGAATTCGGCGTGACCGCGCGCACGGTCGACGAACTGCTGGCAGACTCGAGCATCGAGATCATCGTCAATCTGACAGTCCCGAAGGCGCACGTAGCGGTCGCCATGCGCGCGCTTGAGGCCGGCAAGCACACCTATTCGGAAAAGCCGCTGGGCATCAATTTTGCCGAAGGCCGCTCATTGGCGGAAGCGGCGCGCGCCAAGGGCCTGCGCATTGGCGCCGCACCTGACACCTTTCTCGGCGGATCTCACCAGACGGCCAGGGAGTTGATCGATTCCGGTGTGCTTGGTCAACCGGTTGGCGGCACCGCCACCTTCATGTGCCCGGGCCATGAGCGTTGGCACCCGAACCCGGCCTTCTACTACGAAGTGGGTGGCGGGCCGATGCTGGACATGGGCCCCTATTACATCACCGATCTCGTCAATCTACTGGGGCCGGTCTCCAAGGTTGCCGGTTTTGCGATTGCGCCGCGCAAGGAGCGTCTCATCACTAGCCAGCCGCGCAATGGCGAAATCATTCCGGTGCATGTTTCTACCCATGTGGCGGGCGTGATGGCCTTCGAGTCCGGTGCGATCGTCCAAATCGGCATGAGCTTCGATGTGGCGGGTCACAAGCATGTGCCTTTGGAGGTTTACGGTACCGAGGGAACACTGATCGTGCCGGACCCCAACCACTTCGGCGGCCAGATCGAATATCTGAAGAAGGGCGGCAGCTTCGAGCCGCAGGAGACCACGCGCCCCTATGCGGATGGCAATTATCGATCGATCGGGGTTGCCGATATGGCGCATGCGATCCGCAGCGGCAGGCCGCATCGCGCCAATGGCGATCTAGCGCTGCACGTGCTTGAGGTGATGGAAGCCTTCCATACTGCTGCAGAGCGCGGCTCTACGATCGAAATCACCACAAAAACCGAGCGGCCGGCCCCACTGTCGCAATCACTTGATAATGGCCAATTGGCCCGCTGATACCCGGGAGGAAGTACAATGCGTGAAGCCCTGATCGTCTGGGGTGGCTGGAGCGGCCACGAACCGGAACAATGCGCCGAGATTATCCGTGACATGCTGCAGGGGGATGGTTTCAAGGTTTATGTGGAGCGCAGCACGGAAGCCTTTGCCGACCCTTCGATCCACGATCTCTCGCTGATCGTTCCAATCATGACCATGTCGAAGATCGAGAAGGAGGAGGCCAGGAATCTGGCAGCCGCCATCGAAAGCGGCGTCGGCTTTGCCGGCTATCATGGCGGGGCCGGCGATGCCTTTCGCGAATGCGTGGAATACCAGTTCATCGTCGGTGGCCAATGGGTGGCGCATCCCGGCAATATCATCGATTACACCGTCAATATCACCCGGCCCGACGACCCGCTGATGGAGGGGATCACCGATTTCCCCTACCACTCGGAGCAGTATTACATGCATGTCGATCCCTCGAACGAGGTGCTGGCGACCACCACCTTTACCGGCGAACATGCCTACTGGATCGACGGCGTGGTGATGCCTGTTGTCTGGAAGCGCCATTACGGCAAGGGCCGCGTCTTTTACTCGTCGCTCGGCCATGTGGCGCAGGAATTTCAGGTGCCGCAGATGCACGAGATTTTTCGTCGCGGCGCCAACTGGGCCGCGCGCGATTGATTGCTCCCTGAAATCGCATATCCAGGCGCTGGAGGGTACAACTCGCTCCAGCGTCTGTCCCTCAATCATGTTAGGCGCAGCGGTGTAGGATCAATTCGACCTCGATACCTCCCAAAGCCGGACCTCAATTTTATTCCCGCGAGGCGAGCCAGGCCTTGAAGGCTTCCACTTCGTCCGTCTGGATGGCGCCGACGCCTGCGTCTGCCAGCACCGTCCACACACCATGGGGATCGGAAAGCGCGCGGGTATCGTTGAAGTCCAGGCAGTGCGATACATCCAAGGTATTGATCCAGACACGGATGTTCTGCCGCTCCAGTTCGTTCCGCGCAGAAGCGATGTCTTCCAGATTCTGGAACTTCACCTCGATCATCGGAGCCTTCAAGGCTTCGATCTGTCTAAGGTCCTCCGCAAATCGGCCCGGCCGCACGCGGAACATTGGCATATGCGGAATCTTTCCGAACCAGTCCGCGTCGAGAACTTCGAAATGCTTGGCGTCGAGGTCGATATCCGTCTTCACCACGACCTGATCGGCAATGTTCAACCGTAGCACCGTTTCCATCACCTGAGGCAGGTCACGGGCATATTTGGTGTCGATATTGATCGCCACACGGCCTCGAGCCTCTTCAAGGATCTCTTCGAGCGTGGGTACGGTTTCGCCCGTCACCGTGGCGTCCTCACCGCCGGCACCGCTGAGTAGACGTGCCTGACGGATGATGTCGAAGGGCAGATCGCTGACGGTGCCCTTGCCTGTCGTGGTGCGGTCGAGCGTTTCGTCGTGAATGACCACAAGCTTCCCGTCGCTGGTCGATTGCGTATCGATCTCCACCATGTCCACACCGGCCTCCACAGCAGCGCGGATCGAAGCGAGAGAATTCTCTGCCGTCGTCTTCCACAGCCCGCGATGGGCAATGGTCAGAATGGTCGGATTAGCACGGGAACTCATTTCCAAGATGCCGCAGGAGCCGTGAGGTGTCGCAGTCGTTTCGGTGAAGGTGAGGGCAGACATGTCGCTTGCTTTCAGTTTTGGGAGTTTGATGGAGGAGACGGTCAAATCTTGCCCATGCCTGCGGCCATCAGGTCGTCACGCATGATGCGCCCGGCGATGATGAACACGATTAACGCAGGCAGAAGCAGGATAAAGGAGACGATGGCCGCCAGCGGCAGCTGCATCGAATAGGGGTCGAGATACATGTAGAGCTTGATGGGTAGGGTCTGGATTACAGGCGCGCCGACGATGAAAGATTTGTCGAATTCCTCGAAGCTGCCGATGAAGGACATGAGCCCGCCGGCCAGCAGGCCGGGCACGGAGAGCGGCAGGATGACGTGCAGCACGATGCTGGCGGTGCCGGCACCAAGCGAGCGCGCTGCATGGATCAGTTCGTCCGGTATCGTCTCGAAGGTTGCGGACATAAGACGGATCATCAGTGGCAGCGTCCCGACGATCTGCACGATGATTACGCCGGCCACCGAGTAGGCGAGCCCGAGCAGCAGAAACACCTTTCCGACCCCCACCGCGACGACAAGCCCGGGAATGATGACGGGTGCGAGGATGAAAATTTCTACCAGTCGCTTCAAACGGAATGGGAAACGTCCCATGGCCCAAGCCGTTGGCATGGCGATCAGTGCCGTCAGGATTGTAACGGTGAAGGCGATGAAAAGACTGGTGAGGAGCGCAGCGACAAGATTTTCATCCCCAAGGATGTGGATCCAGCGGCTGGTTGTGAAGCTTTGCGGAAAAATTGATGGCGGCTGCCAGCCATCAGCAACGCTCCAAAGAAACATCAGTGTCAAAGGCAAGGCAATGCAAAGCGCCAGAGCAAGATAAAGACCGGCGGATACCAGAGGCCTGTCTTCCGCTTTGAAGAGGCGGCGGCGTGGCGCCTCGCGGCTATCGATAGCGAGCAGGGTCATGATTGCTCTCCCTTCCGGCTGTCGTGACCGATGCGGCTTGTGAGGCTGTAGTAGGCAAGCAGCACGATGATGGCGAACAGGCTGAGAACCATGCCCATGGCGTAGACCTGTTCAAATCTCCCCTGCTTGAACTCCTGTACCATCAGAACGGACAGGGGGCGTGCCGTCGGAGGCCCGACAATGTCGGGAATGGCGAATGAACTCATGGAGCCGATGAAGGTCAGCAGGATCGCCGCGGTGATGCCGGGCATGGCCAAGGGAATGTCGACGAACAGGAAGGTTTTCAGCCTGGAAGCGCCGAGCGAGCGGGCCGCGTGGCGAATGTCTTCCGGAATGGCAGCGAAGGCGCTGGTGATGATCAGGGTCATGAACGGCACCTGCTTCCAGGCGCCGGCAAGAATGACCCCAATGCCCCAGTCATCCCGTACCAGCTTGGGCAGGGTGAAGCCGATGGGTGCCAGCAACCGGTCAAAGAAGCCCCCGCGTTCGAAGACGACAATGACCATCAGCCCGACGATGATGCCGGGCACAGCCAGCGGCAGCTTGTACAGGCCGCTGAACAGCTTTCGCCCGAGGAAGCTTCTGCGCAGCAAAAGAGATAGCGGCACGGAGAGTGTGAGAGACAGCAAGACCGGCATGGTGCCGTAATAGATGGACGTCGAAAGCCCCCGCAGCGTCGAGGCACGAGTAAAAATGCACTGGTACCAGTTCAGGGTGAAAGTGCCATCTTCAAGTTGGAAGCTGCCCACGAGTGCCGAGAGGAGGGGCGTTCCGAAGAAGAACAGCAGATAGCCCACTCCCGGCGTAAGGAGTAACAGAAGCTGAAGCGAGCGGTGTCGATGCAGCACACTCATCACGCTGCCTCCGCCATGGGAAGGTGATCCAGAAGGTGAACGGGTCCCGCCAGATCGAAGGACACACGGGTTCCGACGGACAGAGGGTCGACGCCGCCAGCCTGGCTGACTTTCAGCGAAAGGGTCCCGATCTCCATGGTGTAAAAAAGAGTGGCGCCGAGGAAGGCAACCGATGAGACGGTTGCAACTCCATTCTCATCCGCAATGATCGCGATGTTCTCGGGCCGGAGTGACACCTGCGCGGTGCCGGTGGCAGGGCGATCCAGCGTTATCACCTGTCCCCACGGCAGACGCCCACCGGTTCCGGATGCTTCGACGGTGAGTAGATTGGTCTGGCCGAGGAATTGCGCTGTGAAGACATGTCTTGGCGAACGATAGAGTTCCAGCGGCGTGCCGATCTCGACGATGCGCCCGGCATTCATCACCACGATGCGGTCCGACATGGCCATGGCCTCCGCCTGGTCGTGGGTCACGTAAAGGCTGGTGGTGCCGATACGCCGATGCAACGCCACCAGATCATGGCGCAAGCTGTCGCGCAGCTTGGCATCAAGGTTCGATAGCGGTTCATCGAACAAAAGCAGGCTCGGCTGCATGACAACTGCACGGGCGAGAGCTACGCGCTGCTGCTGGCCACCCGAGAGCTGCCGAGGCATGCGGTCGAGCAGGCCATGCAGATTGCAGATATCGACCACATGGGCGATGCGCTTCGCCCGCTCATCCTTTGGCACATTCTTCATCTTCAGTCCGAAGCCCAGATTTTTGGCAACCGACATGTGCGGAAACAGCGCGTAGGACTGGAAGACCATGGCAATGTCACGCGCTTCCGGGGGAGCCAGGTCGAGCCGCTTGCCCGCCAGATGAATTTCGCCGCCAGAGGCTTCGCTGATCCCCATCAAAATACGCAGCAGCGTCGACTTTCCGCATCCGGAGGGGCCAAGAATGGTGACGAATTCGCCCCGTTCGACGCTCAGCGATACCGGGTGCAGGACGCGGGTTTCGCCATAGTGCTTTGTGAGGTTTCTGATCTCGAGTTCGGACATCATGCAGTCCTCTCCGCGGGAATGGAAAGCAAAGGGGGGCGGGAGCCCAGCATGCGGGGGCTCCCGACAGCGAGGCGTTACTGGTTCAGCACCTTCTCATCCAGCGCTTCGGCAAGCGCCTGCGACATGTCCCAGAAGGCCGGAACCGAAAGGCGCGGATAGACGCTCTTCGGCAGCACATGCTCCTTCATGGCGGCGGGGATCAGGTCGTTGGTTATGTCGGTGCGCGGCGAACGGGAGGCTTTGGTTTCCAGCTTCCAGGTCTGGAAATCCTTGCCCATGGCCAGATCAACGAGCAGCAGGGCCGCTGCCACGTGTTTTGCGTTGGCAGGTACAAACATGGCGTCGCCGGAGCCAACCTGACCTTTCTCCAGGAGCGTCAGGCGGAAGCTATCGGGGAGTTGCTTATTGCCAAGGAAGGTCATTACCTGATCTTCCCAGACGGTGCCCATGTAGAGTTGGCGATTGTTGATGAGGTTCAGGGTGTCGGCATTGCCATTGGTTAGTTCGGCGACCTTCAACAGACGGCTGTAATAGTCCCAGACCGGCTTCAGGCACTCGGATTTCATCGCCCAGTCCTCAGCCTGTTTCAGGGTCAGGCTGTAGTCCATCAATGTCTTGCGGCAATCGCCCGTCAGGTAATTGAGAGCCACGGAATAGATGAAGCCGCTACCAGAACCGCCCTTGGCGGGAAGCGTCACGCCAAGACGCTTCGGGTGGTTCTCCGCCCATGCGAGAAGCTCCTCGAAGTTCTTCGGCACGTCATTGGCCTTCACGAAGGCGCTGTCGTAGCCGATAGCCGTCTGGTTTAGATGCACCAGCGGGAAGGTGCCTCCATGCGCGCGGCCAAACACCGTGTCGGCAAGAACGGGATCATAGGTCGCCATGTTCGGCAGGACCTTCGTCAGTGCAATCTTGCCGATCACCCCTTTGGATGAGAGTAGCGGATAGCCGCCGCCGCCAGCGAAGTAGACATCGACAGGCGCATCCTGGCCCGCCGCCTGTACGGCGATCAGCTGCTGGTTTGCCTGATCGCCGTTCACATCGCTGTAGACGACCTTGATGCCATACTTGGCCTCAAAGCTATCGGTCAGTTTCTTCCAGGTATCGGAGAAACTGCCGGCAAAATTGTACATGGTTACCGTGCCCTCAGCTTTGGCCGCCGGTACTACGATGTCGTAGAAATTCTCTCGTGTGACCTTCGAGAGATCGATGTCCAGGTTCTTCATATTGGTATCGGCCGCCAGAGCTGGCGTCAGCAGGCTCGCAACGGAGGTCGCCAGGACCAGTGCGCCAGCGGCGAAAAATTTCATCGGCATTGCGATCTCCTATGGTCGGATCAACTGGCGCCTTATTAATACACATTGAGTGTAATATTTATGACAGAAGATGACTGCAGCTTGGAAAGCTCGCGGGCGATTGCGGATTGACGTCCCAGGCGCTAGACCTTCCCCCCATGTCAGACGCCCGGAATCAGCCATCCCGTTTCGATCGACAACCGCTGGCGAGCGGTAATGAGCGCTTGATCCTGGACATTCTCCGCCGTCACGGCCCCATGGCCCGTTCGGCGATCACCGGCCACACCAACCTGACCCAGCAATCCGTGCACCGTCTGGTGGAGGGGCTAATGGAACGTGGATTGTTGCGCGCCGGCTCGCCTGCGCGCGGGATGAGGGGCCAGCCAAGTCCGGTCATCGAACTGGCGCTTGAATCGGTGCTTTCACTCGGCATCTCCATCAACACCGATACCGCGCTGATCTGCCTTGCCAATTTTGCTGGCGACATCATTGCCCAGACGAAGCTTGATTTCCTGCCGGCAGACCGCGAAGCGACATTGGCCGCCTTTGTCGAAGCCCGGGATTCGATGCTGGTTTCTCAAGGCCTCACGCAAGATCGCCTCGTGGGCCTAGGCTTCTCGATGTCGGGCTTCTTCGTTTCCGATGGGCGGCTCTTCAATGCGCCGGAACCGCTGGTAAACTGGTCGCTGATCGATCTGCGTCCGATCCTGGAAGAAACCTTCCAACTGCCAGTCTGGCTGGAAAATAACGGCACCACGGGCGCCATCGGCGAAAGTCTGCGCGGGGTCGGCCGCTGGTGCGATACCTTCGCCTATTTGTCGTTCAACTACGGTTTCGGTGGCGGCCTTATCCTCAATGGGCAACCCTTTCACGGGTTTCATGGCAATGCCGGGGAATTCTCCGGGATCTACGATCCTGACGAATCCCCTCGTCGTCCCGCCCTGCAATACCTGTTGAGGATCTTGCAGCAAAACGGGGTCAATATCGGTACCGTCGATGCACTCAACGAACAGTTCAACCCGCATTGGCCGGGGGTTGAGGAATGGTTGATGACGACCATGCCGCAAGTGGAGCGGTTGGTCGTGACGCTCATTTCCGTCTTAGATCCAAAAGCCATTGTCTTCGGCGGCCAGATACCGCCACACCTGGGACAAATGATGATCGACCGCTGCCCAATCCCATCCAAGCGGCAACATCGCTATGGCGTCGGGCCTCAGGAAGCACAATTGGTCTTGAGCGAGACGAAAGGCGATGCGTCAGCCATTGGCGCCGCACTGCTGCCTCTCAAGATGCGCTACTTCATGTAGTAGCGCTTACTTTTTGAGGATCACCCAGATTGCATGGATAATGCCTGGGATGTAGCCGAACAGAGTAAGCAGGATGTTGAGCCAGAAATGGAGACCGAGACCAACCTGAAGGAAGACGCCGACAGGGGGAAGCAGGATGGCAAGAAGAATGCGAATGACGTCCACGATGATCTCCTAGGGCGGAATGCGCTCACACAACGCAGGGGGCAGGAATAGGTTCACCATACTGCGTGGATGCTGGCAACCCGCTTGGCTTTATTGCAAAAACTTCCATAGTCTTTGCATTCAACGCTGTGCCACGACGATTGGCACGCCTGGGAAACGAATGCTCGATGTAAGCATACAGTTTTGAACGAAGTCGCGAAGAGGCAATTTTCCGGTTTCCAACGGAAGGCCATCTCGCTAGACAACCGCAGACGCCATGCGCGGGAGACCGCAGATTGTGAATAGTTGACGAATGATCCTGCTTTTCCTGAAGGCCGCGCTGCTGGGCGTGATCATTACCGCGCCGCTTGGCCCCATCGGGATGCTCTGCATCAACCGAACGCTGGAGCGCGGTTTTCTGGCCGGCTTTTCCTGCGGGCTCGGCACCGCAGTTGGTGATGCAAGTTATGCGCTTGTGGCGGTCACGGGTATTGCAGCCTTTTCCGAAACCATGTCGCGCGCCACCTTGCCGCTCGCCATTGCCGGTGGCCTGCTTCTTCTCTGGCTCGGCTATCGCGGCCTGAAGAGCGATGCCATCGAAGCAGCCGAGATCAGCGGTAGCGGCCTGTTCGGGACGATCATCGCGACGTTTCTGTTGACGATATCCAACCCGGCGACGATCCTGTCCTTCGGTGCGTTGTTTGCGGGCTTTGGTCTTCTCAATGAAACGTCGCGCTTCAGCTCCGCGGTCATCGTCTCCGGCGTGCTGGTGGGTTCGCTCGCCTGGTGGTTCTGCCTGAGTGCCGCCGTCGATTTCGCCCGCAACCGCTTGACCGAAAGCGTCGCGGCAAAGGTATCGCGCGGCACCAGCTATCTCCTCATCGTCTTCGGTGTGGTCGCGCTCGGCTCGGCGGGTTACACTCTCGTTGCCTGATCATCCGCCGCGTGACCGATACGCCGATAGGCATCTTCCACCAGCGTGATGTGGGTATGCATCATGCGCTCTGCTTCCGTCTGGTTGCCGCGCAGAATCGCCTCCAAGATCATGCCGTGTTCCGCATGGGACTTGGCCAGACGGCCAAGCGTGGAGAACTGCGCGCGACGAAAGGGCTGCAGGCGCTGGCGGGTGGAAAGCGTTATTTCTTCAAGATAAGGGTTCTGGCTACCGCGATAAATCGCGGCATGAAAACGTTCATTGGCAGTGATGTAGGCCTGCCGGTCTCCGGCGGAAACGATCAGCGCCATTTCGCCGTGCAGCGTGTCCAGTGCATCTCGTTCCTGCGGCGACATGCGTGAGGCACTGAGGCCCGCGCAAAGCGCTTCCAGATGTCCCATCAGTTCGAACATGCCGGCAAGCTTTTTCTCGTCCGGCTTAGCGACGACCGTGCGGGTGTGCGGGCGCTGGTCCACCAGGCCGCTCGCCGCAAGCTGCTTCAGCGCCTCGCGAACCGGCGTGCGGGAGACACAGAATTCCGACGCCAGCTGGGTTTCATCCAGAACGGTGCCGGGCGGCAGCTCGCTGCTGATGATCCGTTCGGCCAGTTGGCGCCGGATATCTTCCGTGGATGTGCGCGGCGCCTTTTCCAGCACGGTCGCTCCGTTTCCTTACTCCGGCATCATGCTTACATGCGCTGCCGCCACCTTCCAGCCGTCCGATGTCCTGACCCAGGTCTGCATCTGCCGCCCGATCTCTCCCGGAAGATCCGGTCGGATGAACAGCGTCGATGCGGTCGCAAAATCGCGGCCATAGGTGGTGATCACAGTCTTCTCCAGCCGGCGCGTAAACGGCGTCTGGCTTTTGCGGAAGGCGGTGATCTCGCCATATCCATGCTGCACTTCGCTCACCCCGTAGCGGATGGTGGCCGCATTGTCGAGAAACATGGAGAGCAGCGTGGCATTGTCATTGGCCAGCAGGGCTTTCTCATAGGCGGCGAAGATGGCCTCCACTTCTGCCTGCGTTTCGGGGTGGTTGATTTCCATCAGCCTGTCTTTCTCTGCGTCATGCATGCGCGAGCGCCTTGGTCACCGCCGCTTCCAGGGCCGCAAAGGGTGTCGCCCATCCAACGATGCCGCCCTGCGCCACGATCATCTCGATCGCTATCTGCTTGAATTCCGGGAAGTAGCTTTCCGTGGCGTCCTCGATCAGCAGGCACTCATAGCCCCGGTCATTGGCTTCCCGCATCGAGGTCTGCACGCAGACCTCCGTCGTGACGCCGGCAAACACCAGATGCGTGACGCCCTTGTTGTCGAGGATGGGCTGGATATCCGTATTCCAGAACATGCCCTTGCCGGGCTTGTCGATGACGATCTCGCCGGCGATCGGCTTCAGGCTATCCACGATCTGGTTGCCGGGCTCGCCGCGCACCAGAAGCCTGCCCATCGCACCTTCCTCGCCGATCCTAAGCGGCGCATCGCCGCGCCTTATTTTGGAGGGCGGGCAGTCGGAAAGGTCAGGCAGATGCGCCTCGCGCGTATGCACGACCGGCCACTTCTTGCGACGGAAGAGGTCTATGAGCTTTGCCGTCGTCGGAATGATCGCTTCCAGCCGGGTCACATCATTGCCGAGGCTGTCGCCGAAGCCGCCTTTCTCGATGAAATCCCGCTGCATGTCGATGACGACAAGTGCGGTGCGGCCGGGGGCGAAGGGAAAGGGATAGGGGCGGGCGGGTACGGGAAACGTCATGAATGCCTCCACCTCAATGTCCGGCCATGTGCTGGCCGATCGTGTTGCGATCGGTCGCCTCGATCGGCGCGACATAGGAGATCGTGCCGCCGGACATGACAGCCACACGGTCCGCCAGTTCCAGGATCTCGTCCAGATCTTCCGAGACCAGCAGCACGGCTGCACCCCGGTTGCGAGCCTCCATGATCTGGCTGCGGATATCGGCGACCGATGCAAAGTCCAACCCGAAGCAGGGATTGGCGACGATCAGCACATCCACATCGCCGGAGAGTTCGCGAGCCAGCACGGCGCGCTGCACATTGCCGCCGGAGAGCGTTTCGATCGGCGCATCGGGCGAAGTCGTCTTCACCCGGTAGCGGGCAATCAGTTCCTCCGCCTTGGCGCGCATCGGGCCCTTCGACATCCACCAGCCAAGACTGGTGATCGGCGGCTTGTCGAAGGAGCGGAAGGCGATGTTTTCCGCCACGCTCATGCGCGGCACGGTGGCGTTCTTCAGCGGCTCCTCGGGCAGGCCGAACACCTTGAAGCGGTCGAAATTGCCCCGCTTCGGGGTGAAGATCTCACCGTGAATGGTGATTTCGCCGTCAGTGAGAGGACGCTGGCCCGCCAACGCCTCCACCAGCGCGCTCTGGCCATTGCCGGAGACTCCGGCGATGCCGACAATCTCGCCGCCCTTGATCTTGAGGTTGACGCCCTGGATGGCGGGCAGACCCGCATCATCCTCGGCGCAGAGACCGGCAAGTTCCAGGACCTCCTTGGTTTCGGCATGCGATACGCGGGCGGCGCGCTCGCGCACCTCCGTGTCACCGATCATCATGCGGCTCATCTCTTCGACGGTCGCGAGCTTGGCGTCGCCTTCGCCGGTCAGACGACCGCGTCTGAGGACCGAGAAACGGTCGCAGAAGGTTTTCACCTCGCGGAACTTGTGGGAGATCATCAGGACGGTGATCTCGCCGCGATCGCACATGCCATGCAGCAGGCCGAGCATCTCATCCGCTTCCCCCGGCGTCAGCACTGAGGTCGGCTCATCGAGGATCATGAAGCGCTGGTCGAGATAGAGCAGCTTCAGGATTTCGAGCTTCTGCTTCTCACCGGCGGAAAGCGAGGACACCTGCGCATCGAGCGGCACCCGGAAGGGCATGGTTTCCATGAAGGCGTCGAGCGCCTTGCGCTCCTTCACCCAATTGATCACCGAGGGTGCGTCTGCACGGGATATGACGAGGTTTTCTGCCGCCGTCAGACAGGGCACCAAGGTAAAGTGCTGGTAGACCATGCCGATGCCGTGGGCGCGGGCATCACGCGGCGAGCGGATGGAAATTTCCTGGCCATCCAGCGTCACTTGGCCCTTGTCGGCGGAATAGAAGCCCATGATGCATTTGACGAGGGTGGATTTTCCAGCACCGTTTTCCCCGAGCAGCGCATGGAAGGAGCCCGCCGCGACATCGATTGATACATCGCCGAGTGCTGTAAAACTGCCAAAGGTCTTGGTCATGCCCGTTGCAGAAAGCGATGGCGCCTTCCGGGCCAGGGGCATTTCGGATGCAAGTGCGCTCATGATCATCCTCCGTTTCGTCTGGCAATGATGGCAACGGGGCCGCCGCCGTCCGGCCCTTGATGTTCCGCGCCGCCGGAGACGAAGATCTCCGTCGTCCCAACCAGCCCCGCCAGGACGCCGCCCACGAAGGCGCGGGCGTGGCGGGTGGCGGAAATATCGCTGTCGTCAAGCATAGTATGCCGGGAGTCGCGCAGGCGACCGCTCGTGCCCGGCTCCGCCTTGGCGAGCAGCGCGACCAGCGAAGCGTCGTCGCGGCCGAGGTTGAGGCGATCAAGCGCAGCCTTCACAGGGGCCACGTCGATGGCATCGGCCATGACGGCGTGATCTACCGCCAGCGGCCCACTCCATTGACGGCTCATGCCAAGAACGACGATCTCATGATTTTCCAGCTCCACCCCGGCGGATGTGCTGGCGCGGGAAGACCAGAGCGACATGTCCCGCCCGATCTGCGTGTCATCGATATCGGAGAGCTGTAATTCCCCGAGGGCCACAGCCACGCCCAGCGCCGAGGCAGCGCGGGAAAGACCCATGGATTTCAGCGTATCGCGCGTGGCCGTGGAATGGCCTTCGGTCTCAGCGCGTTGGATCCTGTCGGATGTCAGAAGCGGGCATTTGATCTGCACGAAATGGACATCGCTGAGGGCGTCGATCCCGGCATCACGAATGGCAGCGCGCACCCCTGCCGCCACCATCTCCACCTGTGCCAGCCGACCCAGGTCTTTCGGGGGAAGGGCAGGTGTCAGCGCCCGTCCGATAGCCAGGGACTGCTCATCGCCAATCTCTTGGCCTGCCGTCCGTTCCAGCACCAGAATATGCGGAGACAACGCACCTTCGGTTCCGCCGGACATGACATAGGCGATCTCGTCCAACGCCGTATGTGGCAGATGCCGCGACAATTCAGCCTTGAGCATATGAACGGAAAAGGCGCGGGTGAAATCGTTGACGCAGCCATTGCCTTCAGTCTTGCCGAGGATCGCGACAATGCCATCAGGCGAGATCGCGCCTGACGCAATCGCAGAAGCGATGCCGGAGACATCATCCGGGCCGGTGGTGGCAATGCGGTGCACTTTCGCTTCAGGCATCAGGGCAGGGCCTTGATGAAATCGACCGAATTGGAGACCGCGCCGAACACCCCGCCCTGCATCTTGATCATGTCGACGGCGGCGAGGTGGTTCTCGACCTTTGTCGCCGCGCAGCAGTCTTCCAGCAGCAGGCATTCATAGCCGCGATCATTGGCATCACGCATGGTGGTATGCACGCAGACATCCGTCGTAACGCCGGTAAAGACGATGTTGCGGATGTTTTTCATGCGTAGCACCAGTTCGAAATCCGTGGCGAGGAAGGTGCCCTTGCCGGGCTTGTCGATGATGGCCTCGCCCGGTTCCGGCTGCAGTTCGGGAATGATTTCCCAGCCCGGCTCGCCACGCACCAGAATACGCCCGCACGGACCCTGATCGCCGATGCCGGCACCGATGCGCTGCGAGCGCCAGCGCTTGTTGGCGGGCAGATCGGATAGGTCAGGCTTGTGGCCCTCGCGGGTATGGATGATGGGGTACCCCTTGGCGCGCATGGCCGCCAAGACAGCCTGGATCGGCTCGATCGGCTTGCGGGTCAGGGAAATGTCGTAGCCCATGCTGTCGACATAGCCGCCCGGTGCGCAGAAATCCGTCTGCATATCGATGACGACAAGGGCGGTATTGTGCGGTCCCCAATTACCATCGAAGGGCCAGGGATAGGGATCGGCGGCAAGCGTCGTGCCGCCGGGGATCAGGGCCTGTGCGATCCGTTCGTCGAGAGACGTCATGTGGTACCTCACTTGGTAATGGAAAGTTCGCCCGGGGCCTCACGGGCCGACACCTTCGACCGCGCCGAGGCGACCATGATGAACAGCGTGAGGATGTAAGGGGCGGCGTTGAAGAAGTAGTAGCCCTGGCTGATGCCGACGGACTGCAGCGATGGCCCCAGCGCGCCGGCTGCACCGAAGAGGAGGGCGGCCAGAATGCAGCGCAGCGGCCCCCAGCGGGCGAAGATGACGAGCGCCACGGCCATCAAGCCCTGGCCGGAGGAAAGTCCCTGGTTCCAGGAGCCGGGATAATAGAGCGAGAGGAATGCTCCGCCGACGCCTGCCATGAAGCCGCCGACGGCGGTGGCAAGGAAGCGGACGAGATCGACTGACACACCCATGGCCTTGGCAGCAGGCGCGCTGTCCCCTGTCATCCGGACGATCAGGCCCCAGCGGGTGTTGCGGAAGGCCCACCACATGAAGACGGCGAGCGCTACGCCGACAAAGAACAGCGGGTTGACTTCCAGCGCCTGCGCCAGGCGATGGTCGCCCGTCCAGTCGCCGAGATGGATCGCTTCCAGGCGCGGCGCCTGCGGCTGTATGTAGGGCTTGCCGAAGAAGAAGGCGAGGCCGGTGCCGAAGCTCATGAAGGCGATGCCGACGGCGATGTCGTTGACCTTGGGCAGCTTGCAGATGAAGCCGTGCAGGGCACCCAGCACCAGACCGGCGCAGCCGGCAAACAACACGCCCGCCCAAGGGCTGCCGGTCAGGAAGGAACCGGCATAGGCAATCATGGCACCGAGTACGAGGCTGCCTTCCAGGCCGAGATTGATACGCCCGGATTTCTCCGTCAGGCATTCGCCGAGTGCGACGAACATGAAGGGCGTGGAGACGCGGATCGCGCCGCCCAGCATGGCAATCAGTGCGGTCACGACCGCACCATCCTGTACGACATCGATCATGTGCGGTCCTCCACGCGTTTCGGCTGCAGGAAGGGAATGCGGCCATAGAAGGTTTCGCTGGTCAAAAGCACCACGAAGATCAGCCCCTGCAGCACCAGAACGGTCGCATCCGGCATGCCCATGCGCCGCTGGATCACGCCGCCGGCGGCATTCAGCGCACCGAACAGGATGGCGACCGGGATAACGGCGAGCGGCACTTGCCGCGCCAGGAAGGCGACGAGGATGCCGGTGAAGCCGTAGCCCGCCACCAGCGAGGCATTGGCCTGTCCATGCACGGCCGCCACTTCATAAAAGCCGGCAAGCCCTGCGCAGGCGCCGGCAATCATGGTGCAGATGACAATGAGCTTCCCGACCGGCAGTCCTTGCGCCAGCGCCGCCCGGGCATTGCCGCCGGTGACGCGGGCCGCGAAGCCGAAGGTGGTGCGCGTCATGAGGATATGCAGCACCACGGCCAGGATCAGACCCGCCGCCAGCCCCCAATGGACCTGCGTGCCGGGAATGGCGCCGATGCGATAGGCGTCGCCGATCGGCATGGTCGACGGTTTGTTGGCGGAAGCCGGATCGCGCAGGATGCCTTCCACGAAGAAGTTCATGGTGGCGATCGCGATATAGGAGAGCAGCAGCGAGGAGATCGTCTCGTTGACACCGCGATAGTAGCGTAGCCAGCCGGCAAAGCCGATCCACAACCCGCCCGCCAGCATTGCCGCGATTGCCATGACCGGAAGTGTCAGAAACGCCGGTACGCCAGCCGAGACGAGCGGTATCGCGATCGCCGCGGCCGACAGTCCGCCGAGCACCAGCGCCCCTTCACCGCCGATCATGGTCAATCCGATGCGGGCAGGCACGGCAAAGGCCAATCCGGTCAGGATCAGCGGTGCCGCCCTTTGCAATGTGTTCTGGAAGGAGAAGCTGGAGCCAAAGCCGCCGGTCCAGATCAGGGTGAAGAAGGTGATCGGCGACTTGTCGAGCACCAGCAGGAAGATCGAAAAGATCAGGGCAGAGACGATCAGCGCCGCTACCGGAATGATGATGGCTTCCGCCAGCCGCAACGTCCCAACACTGGGCCTGCGCTTGATCTGGGCTATCGAAAGGGACTGAACCGTCATGTCTGCCACTTGCGTTCTCCTCTCAACGGAGGACCGCCCAGCGTGATGGGCGAACCTGCTTTTCGGTGGGCGGCGGCGGTGCTTAGGCTCAAGACCCCCTCTGGCCTGCCGGCCATCTCCCCACAAGGGGAGAGAAAACCAGTGGCACCGACCAGCCTGGACCTCACCCGATAATGTCTGGGGACGGCAGGGCGGCTGGGTTAGCCCCTCCCCCTTGTGGGGAGGGGTTGGGGAGGGGGCTTCTGCTGGCTACGACCGTCAGCGCAGAGCACGATCACGTAATCGAGCCCTGAACGCCTTCCAGCAGCCAGTTCATGCCATCGAGATAGGGGTCGTAATTGTCGTAGGTCTTGTTGACGACGACATTGCCCTTGTTGTCCTTGAGTGTGCCCTTGTAGATCGGGTCGCCCTTCTTGAGGCCGGCAATCGCCGCGTCGGCGGCTTTCTTGGCGGCGTCGGAGGCACCGGCGCCGTAAGCCGTGTTCTGCAGCATGTCCTTGTCAAACCCGCCGACGAGGAAGTTCGGCAGCGTCTTGCCGGCCGCGATATCGGCGGCAAACGACTTGTAGATGGTTTCCCACTTGTATTCGGCGCCGGTGATGAAGCCCTTTGGTGCCAGCGGCGCCTGGGATGCGTTGTGGCCAAGCGTCTTGACGCCGCGGCCTTCCGCCGTCTGGATCACCACCTTCGGGCTGTCCACGTGGCAGGTGATGACATCGCAGCCGGCATCGACCAGAGCGTTGGTCGCTTCGGCTTCACGAACCGGCAGCGACCAGTCACCCGTGAAGATCACGCGAACGGTTGCATCCGGCTTGACCGAGCGGGCGCCGAGCAGAACGGAATTGATGTTGGAGAGAACGGACGGAATGGGCTTTGCAGCCACGAAGCCGATCTTGCCTGATGGCGAGGAGAGGCCGGCGGCGACGCCGTTCACATAATGTGCCTGGTTGAGATAGGGGAAATAGGAGCCGGCATTCTTCGGATCCTTGTCCTTGCTCCAGAGTGGTGCCGCGTGGCGAAATTCCACCTTGGGATATTTCTTCGCCAGATCGACGACGAAGGGATTATAGTAGCCGAAGGAGGTCGCGAGAACGAGGTTCGCTCCGTCAAGGTTGATCATCGATTCCATCGACTTGGCGACGGCATCGGTTTCGGGTACGTTTTCTTCTTCGACAACGGTCACGGCGGAAACGCCCTTAAGAGCCTTGGCGGCGACGGCATGAGCCTGGTTCCAGCCGAAGTCGTCACGCGGGCCGACATAGACAATGCCGACGGTGACAGGCGATGCGGCTGTTGCGATGCGCATGGGCAACGCCGAGGCTGCGATACCGGCCAGGCCGGTCTTGATCAGCGAGCGGCGGGAGATTTCGAAACGTGACATGCTATGCTCCCCTTCTTGTTTGACCCGTGGATGGGCTTTCGAAGAAAGGAAAGCAAAGCGCGTGCCACGCGAGTTTTCCCCACTGGCGACCGTTAACCTCCTGAAATTCTACAATCCGGCCGCAATAGGGACGAAACCAAAATGATCAATTATTAACCAATATTATTATTGTGAACTAAAAATAGCCATGCATGATACCATTGCATACAATCGCGTTACCGCGGATATGCCTGCTCAGGGCGTTGCTGAACACAGGAAACGCCACCATCCAGCGGTGTTCGATAGCTATGACAGCTACTAATTAGAAGGTCGTGATGAACGGCCGTCTTCCACCGGTTCCCTCAGAAAACCGCAGCCCGAAAGACCCGCGCAAGGCCTAGAAAACGGGTCTGTTGATCGGATGACGGCACGCGATCACAGGTATCCGGCGGTGGCGGCGAACAGGTTCGTTACCACGATCACAACCCCAAGCGCGGCGGCTGTCATTCTGCGCATTGATGTGTTTGCTGTAGACTGCAAATGCATGAGCAGCCGACTTTCTCTTACTGCGCGTTGGAATATTCCCCGTTGGCCAGATAATATTACGTCTGGCCGACGGGGCTAAGGCCGTGTCATTGTATTGCTTCGGTGAAAATTCGGCCCGTTTTTCGTTAGACACAACCGTCCACGATGATCACTGGCCGGCCCTGGCTGCAATCCTCAATGCGCGCGTCCACGCGGTAGATCGTCCGCAGCATGTCTGAGGTGATCACCTCGGCACTGGGACCCGAGGCGACCAGCCGTCCAGCGTGGATCACCATGGCCTGGCTGCAATAGCGCAGGGCGTGGTTCAGGTCGTGCAGCGCAATCAGCACAGCCATGTTTTCAGCGGCTGCCACGCGCTTCATGAAATCGAGTACCTCGATCTGGCGAAACAGGTCCAGCGCAGATGTCGGCTCGTCCATCAGCAACACTTCAGGCTTGCGCACGAGCGCCTGCGCGATGGCCACCAACTGCCGCTGGCCTCCCGATAGTGCGCCGAGGTCACGAAAGGCGAGATCGGTAATGCGGAGTGCCGAGAGGATACGGTCGATCTCCGACAGGTCGTTATCGGCAACGCGCCAGCCGGACCCCTGTTTGGCTGCAAGAAGAACGGATTCGTAAACGGTCAGCACCGCATTGGCGCCGGTATCCTGCGGCATGTAGCAGATGGGCCGATGGCCTTCACGAACATCCTCCACCTGCACCACACCCGGCCCGGCCAGAAGCCCGGCAATGCGCTTGAAGAGCGTCGATTTGCCGGCGGCGTTGGGGCCGATCAGCGCCGTCAGTTCCCCGCCTTTCAGCCAATCAGTGCAGACGCCTTCGAAGACCTGCGTTCGGCCGTAGCGCGCGCCGATATCATTGAGCTTCAGGGCTACCATGCGCGCCTCCGGTTGGTGAAGATAAGCGAGAAGAAGAAGGGTACACCGACCAAGGCGGTAATCACGCCGATCGGCAGGATTGCACCGGGGATCAGCATCTTCGAAACGACCGACGTGGCCGACAGGAGAAGGGCGCCACAGATCACCGAGCCGGGCAGGAAGAAGCGCTGGTCTTCGCCCACCACCATGCGGGCAATATGCGGGCCGACGAGCCCGATGAAGCCGATTGTGCCGACGAAGGATACGGGAATAGCCGCCAGAAGGCTGACCAGCAGCATGGTTTCAAGCCGAAGTGCGCGAACGTTGACGCCGAGGCTCGCCGCCTTGTCGTCACCGAGCCTAAGAGCCGTCAGCGCCCAGGCGCGGCGGGCAAACAGCGGTACGCAGAACACCAGAACCAGAGCCGTGACGGCAACCTTTGTCCAGGTGGCCTTGGTGAGGCTGCCCATGGTCCAGAACACGACAGCGGCGAGCGCCTGTTCCGACGCCAGATATTCGAGAAGCGAGAGCAGCGCGTTGAAGGTGAAGACCAGAGCGATCCCAAGTAATACAATGGTTTCGACGGTTACGCCGCGCAGTGTCGAGACGCCATAGATGAAGAGGGAAGCCGCCATCGCCATCAGAAAGGCATTGATGGGGATCATGAATTCGATCGCTGTCGGGAAGATCGCAACACCTGCCACGAGCGCCAGCGCCGCGCCAAAGCCTGCGGCTGCTGAAATGCCGAGCGTAAACGGGCTCGCCAGCGGGTTGGCAAGGATGGTCTGCATCTGCGCACCGGCGAGCGATAGGCAGGCGCCAACGGTCACCGCCATTAGCGCTATCGGCATACGGATATCCCAGATCACCACGCGCAACTGGTTCGAAACCTGACCGGGCGTGAAGATGGCAGACAGAACCTGGCTCAGAGAATATCTGGCTGGACCGAGGCCGATATCGACAGCGACGCTAAAGGCGAGCGCGAAAGCCAATCCGCACAGGATCAGGATGCGGCGCGCGGTCAGCGCGCGGTAGCGACTGCTTCCCTCTACGGAAAGGTTGTCGGTGAGAGCAACCATCAGTTCGATCCTTTGTCGAGCGAGACGAAATAGCCGGGCTTGTATGTGACCGGCAGGAATTTCTCGTGGAAATCGCGGAAGGTCTTTTCCGGGTCGAGATCCGCAAACAGCTCCGGAAGGAACCACTTGGCGAACTGCTGGATCGGAATGAATTCGTACGGTGCGCCATAAAATTGATGCCAGACGGCATGCACCTGGCCTGTTTTCACCGCCTTCAATTCCGGGAACGGCACACGGGTCATCAGATCCTTCAGGCGGCTGCGCGCTGCAGCCATGTCCGCGCCACGCCCGACGGCAACGAATTTGTTGATGTCGGATTCCGCGGCCCAGTTCGAACCGGTGACGATTACCTGATCCGGGTCAGATACGACGAGTTGTTCGGGGTTTAGATCGCCGAACGTGGTCTTAATAATGCCGTCAGCAATGCTCTGGCCCCCGGCCATATCCACCATGGCTCCGAAATTATAGGGGCCGAACGTTCGGCAGCATTTGTCCTCGCCGGAAATGCCGGGCGCACGTTCGATGAAGACCTTGGGCCGCTTCAGATCCTTGGCGGCGGCAACACGGTCGGCCACCCGCGCGATCTCGGCCCGGCGATAGGAGATCAGTTCGTTCGCCTTCTCTTCGCCTCCGAAGATTTGTCCCAGAATCCTGATTGATTTCTCGGTATTCTTGTCCGGGTCTAGACGGAAGTCGAGATAAATGACCTGGATATTTGCGGCCTGCGCCTTGGCTTCAAACCCGCTTTCCTTTGCCACCTTCGCGGCCTCCAGGTTCAGCGTGATGACATCCGGCTTCAGCGTAATGGCCGTTTCAAGGTCGAAATCGCCTGAAGGAACGTAGCCAAACCGCGGAAGCTTCTCGATCGCCGGGAAGTGTTCGACATAGGCGGCGTAGCTGTCAGGATCCTTCTTCAGCAGGTCGTCACGCCAACCAACAATCGTATCGAAAGTATGTTCGCCCTTGAGGGCCGCGATGACATGCACTTGGCGCGCTTCGCCGACAATGACCCGTTTGGCCGGTAGGTCGAGGTGAACCGTTCTGCCCGCCACATCAACCAGATCGGCGGAAAAGGCAGGGCTTGCCAGGCAAAGCATTGCTGCACCGAATGCCTGCGCCAGTTTATGAAATATCATCTTCTTATCCTCACGACAGGAGGACGGCAGGAGCTTCCTGCCGCCCTCTTGGTCTTGAACTGTCAAATCAGAGGCCTGGCTTTAGCGATACGAAGTAGCCGGAATGGTAGTCGACCGGCAGGAAGTGCGTATGCAACTCCTTGAAGGTTGCTTCCGGATCGAGATCCTTAAACAGGTCCGGGTGCAGCCACTTTGCCATCTGCTGCACGGCGACGAACTGGTAGGGATTGTTGTAGAACTGGTGCCATATGGCGTGGACGTTCCCATCCTGCACGGCCTTCACACCTGTGAATGCGGGACGTTGCATGAGTGCGGAAAGCTTTTTGGCAGCCAGTGCCTTATCGGCGCCCGGGCCAACGCCGACCCACTTGCCGCCGGGAACATAGAGTTCCCAGTTTGCGCCGGTCACGATGATCTGGTCCGGATTGGAGGCGATGATCTGTTCCGGATTCACGCTGCCGAAGGTGCCGGGAATGATGCCCTTCGCCATGTTGATGCCGCCAGCCAATTCGACCATCTTGCCGAAGTTCTCGTTACCAAAAGACATGCAGCAATCATCGCTATAGCCTCCGGCACGTTCCATGAAGACGACGGGCTTCTTCAGGTCCTTGGCCTTGGCCAGCGTATCCGTCACACGGGCGATCTGCGCGTCATGGAATTTGACGAATTCCTCTGCCTTTGCTTCCTTGCCGAACAGCTTGCCGATCAGGCGCATGGAGGGATCGGTATTCTCCATCGCCTTTTCGCGAAAATCGACATAGACAAGCGGGATGCCAACCTTGGAAAGCTTCTCGATATAGCCGCTTTCTTCCGTCGCTGACTTGGCGTCGATGTTCATGATAATGACATCGGGCTTCATGGTAACGGCCTGCTCGATATCGAAGGTGCCGTCCTTCATGCCGCCGAAGGTCGGGATCTTTGCCATCTCCGGAAACTTCTTCAGGTAGATGTTGTAGCCATCCAGATCCGCCTTCTGGAAGTCATCACGCCAGCCGACAATGCGCTTGAAAGGCGTTTCCGTATCCAGCGCGCCTGTGAAATAGATCTGTCGGCCTTCGCCCAGAATGACACGCTCTACCGGAACGTTCACTTCGACCTGGCGACCAGTAATATCCGTCACCTTCACCTTTTCACCAGCGAACGCTACGCCTGACATCAGGACGAGCGAAGACAGGGCAGCGCCAGCCACCCGAGAAACGTTGAACACGTTTGCCTCCATTTGAATGTTTCAGAGGCATCTATGTTTTTATGACTTTATCAGTCAAGAAATATCTTTTAGAAGAATTCCAACCAAGTTGTCTTCTAACGGAACGAACATATGCAACAGTTGGCGGCGCAATCAAACTACGGCCTCCGAGACGAAATCAAAGCCTATTGGTCGGTGCGTGCTGAAACCTTCGACAGCCAGCCGGGCCATGAGATTTTCTCCGAAGAAGAGCGCGATGCCTGGCACCGTTTGATCCGCAAGCATCTGGGAGCAGGTGAGGGGCGCAAGGCGCTTGATCTGGCGTCCGGCACAGGTGTTGTTTCCCATCTGCTGGATGACGTCGGCTTTTCCGTAACCGGCATGGATTGGGCCGAGCCGATGCTGGAGAGGGCGCGGGCCAAAGCCAAGAGCAGAGCGCGTTCCATCCGATTCCTGATGGGGGATGCGGAAAATACGATGGAAGACGATGCATCCTACGATGTCATCACCAACAGGCATCTGGTCTGGACACTGGTTGATCCGAAAGCCGCCTTTGTGGAATGGCACCGTGTCCTGAAGCCGGGCGGCAAGCTGCTGATAGTGGATGGCGATTTCGTCAATCCAAGCTGGATTTCACAACTGGCGAAGAAGGCCGCTGCACTCTTCCAGTCCTGGGGCATCGGCAAGAAGGTTGCTCATCACGGCCCGGACGCGTCACTGGCGGAAACCCACCAGAGCATTCTCTCACGCGTGTATTTCTCGCAAGGCGCACGCGCCGATGCCGTCGCAGCGCTCCTCAAGGAAGCCGGCTTCACTTCAGTGGCTGTGGATACGGATATGCGCGCCATTCACCGGGCGCAGAAAAAGAATTTCGGCTTTCTGAAAGGTCTGGAACGGGCGACACAGCATCGCTACGCGATTTGCGCGATCAAGTGATGAAAGGATGGCGGAGCACAATGGGTGCTACGCCATCCATTTTTGAGTTCAGTGGGCACTTCCCGTCGCGGTGGCGAGGAAGCCTTCCAGTGCCGTGACCTGCTCTGGCGACAGGAATAGGCCCTGCTTGGTGCGCCGCCACAGAACGTCGCTAACGGCCACTGCCCATTCCCTCTCGATCAGCCAGTGCACTTCCTTTTCATAGAGCGTGCCACCGAAATACTGG
Source organism: Rhizobium oryzicola (assembly GCF_030504645.1). Lineage (GTDB taxonomy): Bacteria > Pseudomonadota > Alphaproteobacteria > Rhizobiales > Rhizobiaceae > Neorhizobium > Neorhizobium oryzicola. Next base: position 108,740 of record NZ_JAUKWQ010000011.1, read on the forward strand.
CCGAGATCCTCCGTCTTCGCTGCGCTTCCGAGGATCTTGTAGGAATCTGTGCCATAGCAGCGGATCAGGCGATCCGCGTGTCGCTGTTGCAGGAAGGGGTATTTTGCCTTCAACTCGCTGACCATCTGCGCGTAGCCGGTTGCCACGAAATCTCCGCCGGGCAGCCGGCTGCCCGCGGTCCAGGGCTTGCCCTTGATGCCGATTGTTTCGCCGATCTTCTCCAGCGCGTGTTCGCCAAGACGGCGATAAGTGGTGAGCTTGCCGCCGAAGACATTCAGCAGCGGTGCCTCGCCGTCGCTACCTTCGACCTTCAGAACGTAATCTCGGGTTGCTTCCTGCGCCTTCGAGGCGCCGTCGTCGAAGAGCGGGCGAACGCCGGAATAGGTCCAGACGATGTCTTCAGGACGCACCGGTTCCTGGAAATATTCACTGGCCGCCTTGCAGAGATAGTCCGTCTCTTCCGGCGAAATCTTCACGTCACGCGGGTCGCCCGTGTAATCCCGGTCCGTCGTGCCGATGAGGGTGAAATCATCTTCGTAAGGAATGGCGAAGAAGATGCGGTTGTCAGGGTTCTGGAAGAAGTAGGCGCGCGGATCGGAGAATTTCTTCCGCACCACGATATGGCTTCCCTGAACGAGGCGTACATTATGTGCGTTGTTACGGCCAACAGCGCCCTGCAAGACCTGATCCACCCAGGGACCCGCGGCATTGACCAGCATCTTTGCCTTGTGGGTGGATGTCTCATTGGTACGTTCGTTCCGGACCGTGACGGTCCAGACGCCGCCATCCCGCCGTGCAGAAACAACCCGATGACGGTTGAGGATTGTGGCGCCGCGTTGTTCTGCGTCGCGCGCGTTCAGAACCACCATGCGGGCATCATCCACCCAGCCATCGGAGTATTCGAAGGCCTTGTCGAAGATCGGCTTCAACGGCCTGCCGGCAGGATCGCGGCGCAAATCGAGCGTCTTCGTGGCCGGCAGCAGCTTGCGACCGCCGAGATGGTCGTAGAGGAAGAGGCCCAGGCGGATGAGCCAGGCGGGGCGAATGCCGCCTTTCTGATAGGGCAGAACGAAGCGCAGCGGCCAGATGACATGCGGCGCCATGGCCCACAGGATTTCGCGCTCCATGAGCGCCTCGCGCACCAGACGGAATTCGTAATGCTCGAGATAGCGCAGGCCGCCATGGATCAGCTTGGTGGCTGCGGATGATGTGCCGGAGGCAAAATCATTCATTTCGGCCAGCACGACGGAATAGCCGCGGCCCGCCGCATCACGGGCGATGCCGGTGCCGTTGATGCCGCCGCCAATGACAAAAAGATCGTAGATCAAGACCTGTCTCCTCACGCGGGCTCAGCCCGCTGAAAGCTTTTGAAACGTTGATCGGTTATAAATGAAAGAACAACGAATGTAAAACGAAAGCAATCGCGTATTCGGGATCATGATGCCGTTTCGACCAGCGAAACACCCGCCTGTCGGATCATGTCGCGCAGGCTGTCTGACTCGCATCGATCTGTGATGAAGGTATGAACCTGGGAGAGATTGGCAATTCGAACGGGGGCCGCTCGCTCGAATTTGGTGGCATCCGCCACCAGGATGACATGCCGGGCGTTAGCGATGATCGCCTGCGTCACCTTCACTTCGCGAAGGTCGTAATCCAGCAGCGCTCCATCGGCATCGATTGCGGACGTGCCGATGACAGCATAATCCACCTTGAACTGGCGGATGAAATCCACCGCCGCTTCGCCAACAATGCCGCCATCCGATGCGCGCACAACGCCACCTGCAATGACGACTTCGACCGTGTCCACCAGCCGCAAGCGATTGGCAACATTGATGTTGTTGGTAATCACCATCAGGTCGCGGTGCCGGGTCAGCGCCTCTCCGACGGCTTCTGTGGTTGTGCCGATATTGATGAACAGCGAGCTTCCATTGGGAATGAGCGCTGCGGCCGCAGCACCTATTGCCTGCTTTTCCGTCGCCGCGATCTGCCGTCGCGCTTCGTATTCCAGATTTTCCGTTCCGCCTGGCAACATGGCGCCGCCATGAATGCGGGTGAGAAGCTTGGCCTCGCAAAGATCGTTCAGATCCTTTCGGATCGTCTGGGGAGACACGGAGAACTGAGCGGCAAGCTCATCCACCCCCACTTTGCCGGCAGAGCGTGCGCGTGACAGGATCTGGTTCTGACGTTCGGAGAGAAGCATCGCAGGTCTTTCGTTTTTCTTTCACATTGCCGGACTGTGAAACCTCACGCAAGCGGCGAACGCATGTGAATCTTTATGAAATCCTTATGCTCCGTGTGAGCATTCCCAATAGAGATTTGATCCTGAAACAGGCGACATTCCCTCCGTACAAAACAGGAGTGAAACCCTTGTCTGACGTTATCTTCCTGGGCCTCGGGCTCTTCGGATTTGTTGCGCTTGCCGTCTACGCCCGCGCGCTTGGCCGTTTGTGAGGTCGCCATGTTTGAACCCATTCTCGGTCTCGCCGCCGCTGTCTTTCTCGGCATCTACCTCGTTCTCACGCTGATCCGCCCGGAACGCTTCTAACTCCTCCTTCGGAGATACATCATGTCCATCAATGGCTGGCTGCAGATAGCATTGCTGCTTCTGCTGGCCTTTATTCTCATTAAGCCGCTTGGCGCCTATATGGCGCGGGTTTTCGAGGGAGAAAGAACCTTCCTCTCTCCCGTGCTGGGTCCCATCGAAAAGCTGATCTACGTGATTGCCGGCATCAATCCCAAGCGGGAGCAGGGCTGGCTTGCCTATACGCTGGCGATGCTCGCCTTCAACCTGATTGGCTTCGTCACGCTCTATGCCATCCTGCGCCTGCAGTTCTATCTGCCGCTCAACCCGCAGGGCTTTCCGGGCATGACGCCGGATCTCGCCTTCAACACGGCGATCAGCTTCGTCACCAACACCAACTGGCAGAACTATTCCGGTGAGTCTGCGGCCAGCAACTTCACCCAGATGGCCGGCCTGGCGGTTCATAATTTCCTCTCGGCTGCGACCGGTATGGCGATAGCGCTTGCCGTGACCCGCGCTTTCGCACGCTCTGCGGCCACGACGCTTGGCAATTTCTGGGTCGATATGACCCGCTCCACGCTCTACGTGCTGATGCCGCTGGCGGTCGTCTTGGCGCTTGTCTTTGTCGCCCTTGGTCTCCCACAGACGCTCGACGCTTCCGTCACCGCCACCACCCTGGAAGGTGCGCAGCAGGCAATTCCGCTCGGCCCCATCGCCAGCCAGGAAGCCATCAAGCAGCTCGGCACCAATGGCGGCGGCTTCTTCAATGCCAATGCCGCACATCCGTTCGAAAACCCCTCGGCCATCACCAACTACCTGAATATTCTGGCGATGCTCTCCATCACCAGCGCGCTGATCTACACCTTCGGCAAGACGGTGGGCAGCGTGCGTCAGGGTTGGGCATTGATCGCCGCAACCGCGATCCTGCTGGTTGCCGGTATTGTCTGCGTCTACATCGCAGAAACCTCGGGCGTTCCCTCGCATCTTGCCATGGGCATCGATCCGACGCTCGGCAATATGGAAGGTAAGGAAGTCCGCTTCGGCCAGGCCATGGATGCCGTCTATGCCGCCACCACGACGGCCATCTCCAACGGCGGCGTCAACGCCATGCTGGGCTCATTCACGCCGCTTGGCGGCCTGGTGCCGATGTTCCTGATCCAGCTTGGCGAGATCCTGCCCGGCGGCGTCGGTTCCGGTCTCTATGGTCTGATCGTCTTTGCCGTCCTGACCGTTTTCGTCGCCGGTTTGATGGTGGGCCGCACGCCGGAATTCCTGGGCAAGAAGATCGAAAGCCGCGAGATGAAATACGCGATGTTTGCGATCCTCGTCCTGCCATTCGCAATCCTGGCTTTCTCTGCGATTGCCGCCGTGCTTCCCTCCGCGCTGGCAGCCCTTGGTAATGCCGGTCCGCATGGCCTGTCGGAAATTCTCTATGCCTATACCTCGGCGGCAGGGAATAACGGTTCGGCCTTTGCCGGTCTCTCGGGCAATACCGTATGGTACAACACGACGCTTGCCATAGGCATGCTGCTCGGCCGTTTTGCCTATGCGGTTCCGGTTCTGGCGATTGCAGGCTCCATTGCCGGCAAGACCCGCAGCGAAGCTTCGGCTGGTACTTTCCCCACCCATACCCCTCTGTTTGTCGGCCTTCTCGTCGCGATCATCCTGATCATGGGCGGCCTGCAATACTTCCCGGCCCTCGCACTCGGCCCGATTGCTGAGCATGTGAGCATGGTTGCCGGTCAACTCTTTTAATATGAGGCAGTCATCGTGACTCCATCTCACCCCACGCAAGAAGCAAGACGTGCGCAGAGCCTGTTCGATGCAACCATTCTGGCCGGCGCCGCGAAGGATGCCTTCCTGAAGCTTGATCCGCGCAAGCTCATCCGCAACCCTGTCATCTTCGTCACCGAAGTCGTCGCGGCCATCGTCTCGCTGCTCTTCGTCCGCGATCTGATCGTAGGCAGCGGCGCCGCCTTCTCCGGCCAGATCGCCGCCTGGCTCTGGTTCACGGTTCTGTTTGCAACCTTTGCCGAAGCGGTCGCAGAAGGCCGCGGCAAGGCGCAGGCCGACACGCTTCGCCGTACCAAGAGCGACCTCGTCGCCTATAAGCTTTCCGCCGATGGCAAGAGCTTCACAACGATCCCAGCCGCTTCGCTGAAAGTCGGCGATGTCGTGCAGGTCGCGGCCGGCGAACTAATCCCCGGCGACGGCGAGGTTATCGAAGGCGTTGCCTCCGTCAACGAAAGCGCGATCACGGGCGAATCCGCCCCAGTCATTCGTGAAGCTGGTGGAGACCGTTCTGCTGTCACTGGCGGCACGCAGGTGCTGTCCGACCAGATCCGCGTGCGCATCACCGTGGCACCCGGCTCTTCCTTTGTGGATCGGATGATCGCGCTGATCGAAGGTGCGGAACGTCAGAAAACCCCGAACGAGATCGCGCTGTCGATCCTGCTGTCCGGTCTCACGCTGGTCTTCCTGATCGCCGTCGTCACCCTTTGGGGTCTCGCCAGCTATTCCGGCATCGTCCTGTCAGTCACGGTTCTCGCCGCCCTGCTGGTGACGCTGATCCCCACCACCATTGGTGGCCTCCTGTCTGCCATCGGCATTGCCGGCATGGACCGCCTCGTGCGCTTTAACGTCATTGCCACCTCCGGCCGTGCGGTCGAAGCTGCCGGTGACGTGGACACACTGCTGCTCGACAAGACCGGCACGATCACCTTCGGCAACCGCATGGCGAGCGACTTCGTCGCGGTGCCGGGCGTGTCGCAGGGGGAACTGGCTGCTGCAGCCCTTGCATCCAGTCTCGCCGATGAAACGCCGGAAGGCCGCTCCATCGTGGCGCTTGCAACGGGCGAATTCGGCCAGGCTGCTCCAACGGAAAAGCCGGATCAGGTCATTCCCTTCTCGGCAGAAACCCGTCTTTCGGGTGTTGATATCGCCGGACGTCGTCTGCGCAAGGGCGCGGTGGACTCCGTGCTGAAATTCGCAGGCGTTGATGATGTCGCCGCGCCGAAGCCCTTCAAGGATGCGGTTGCCCGTATCGCACAGTCAGGCGGCACGCCGCTTGCCGTTGCCGATGGCAACCGTCTGCTCGGCGTTATCCATCTGAAGGACGTCGTCAAGCCCGGCATTAAGGAACGGTTCGCTGCCATGCGTGCCATGGGTATCCGCACTGTGATGGTGACGGGCGACAATCCGGTCACGGCTGCGGCAATCGCCTCGGAAGCCGGCGTGGATGACTTCCTCGCCCAGGCAACGCCGGAAGACAAGCTTGCCTATATCCGCAAGTCGCAGGAAGGCGGCCGCCTGATCGCCATGTGCGGCGACGGCACCAATGACGCACCGGCGCTGGCCCAGGCCGATGTGGGCGTGGCTATGCAGACCGGTACCCAGGCCGCCCGCGAAGCGGCGAACATGGTGGATCTCGATTCCAGCCCAACCAAGCTCATCGAGATCGTGGAAATCGGCAAGCAGTTGCTGATGACCCGCGGTTCGCTGACCACCTTCTCGATTGCCAACGATGTGGCCAAGTATTTCGCCATCATCCCCGCACTGTTCGTCACGGCCTATCCGGGTCTTGCAGGCCTCAACATCATGGCGCTGTCCAGCCCGCAGTCGGCCATTCTCTCCGCCGTCATCTTCAACGCACTGATCATCATCGCGCTGATCCCGCTTGCGTTGAAGGGTGTTTCCTATCGTCCGGTCGGTGCTGCCGCACTGCTGCGACGTAACCTGCTCGTCTATGGCGTCGGCGGACTGATCCTGCCCTTCATCGGGATCAAGCTTGTCGATCTCGCCGTGGCCGGCCTTCATCTGGTGTAATCATGCTTGCACATCTCAGACCTGCAATCGCCACCGTCTTGCTGTTTACCGGTATCTGCGGCCTGGCCTATCCGCTCGCCATCACGGGGATCGCAACCGCCACCATGCCCGCCCAGGCATTAGGCAGTCTCGCCCGCAACGGCGAGACAGTCGTCGGCTCTACGCTGATCGGCCAGACCTTTACCGCGGATAAATATTTCTGGCCGCGTCCGTCCGCGACCTCGCCGAACGGCTACAACGCCATGGCCTCCGGCGGCTCAAACCTGGCGCCGACCTCGCAGAAGCTGCATGATCAGATCGCCGCTAATATCGACGCCTGGAAAAAGGCGGGTGGATCCGGTGCTATTCCGGCCGACGCGGTGACCGCGTCCGGCTCCGGGCTTGATCCTGACATCACGCCGGAAAATGCGCGCAGCCAGATTGTCCGTGTCGCCAAGGCACGCGGACTTTCGGAAGCCGATGTCGCCAAAGTGGTGGACGCGAATGTTGAACGACGTCTCTTCGGCGTGATCGGCGAGGCGCATGTGAATGTGTTGAAGCTGAACATGGCGCTCGATTCAGTGAAGTAGAATCGATAAGCTCCGCTCATGTCCGACGAGTTTCGCGATCAGGAAAACCGGCCCGATCCGGATGCGCTTCTGGCGCTGGCAAGCCGCTCCCGAAAGGGGCGGCTCACCATATTTTTAGGCGCAGCACCGGGTGTCGGTAAAACCTTCGCCATGCTGTCGCGTGCCCGTATCCGCCAGATGGCGGGCACCGATATCGTTGTCGGCCTGGTGGAAACCCATGGCCGGGCGGAAACGGAAGCGCTGGTGGAGGGATTGGAAATCCTGCCCCGCAAAACTCTGGAATACAAAGGCAGGTCGCTCGAAGAGTTCGATCTCGATGCCGCCCTTGCCCGAAAGCCGGCCATCCTGATCGTCGATGAACTGGCGCACAGCAATCTGGGCGAAAGCCGTCATCCAAAACGCTATCAGGATGTCGAGGAACTGCTAGCCTCCGGCATTGATGTGTGGACAGCCCTCAACATCCAGCACCTGGAAAGCTTGTCGGATATCGTTTCGCAGATCACAGGCGTACAGGTGCGCGAGATCGTGCCGGACCGGGTGCTGAAGCAGGCGGATGATGTGATCCTCATCGACCTGCCGCCGGAGGAATTGCTGGCACGGTTGCGGGAGGGCAAGGTCTACGTGCCCGCCAATGCCGCGCGCGCCACGGAAAGTTTTTTCCGTCTGGGCAATCTGACCGCGCTGCGTGAATTGGCGCTTCGCCGCACTGCCGATCGCGTCGATGACGAGATGGTGGATTTCCTCAAGCAGAACGCGATCGAAGGACCCTGGCGAACCTCGGAGAGGCTTCTGGTCTGCGTCGGTCCGGATGAACTGTCCGAAAAGGTGGTGATGACCGCAAGCCATCTCTCCTCCGGCTTGAACGCACCCTGGCTCGTCGTGTGCCTTGAGCGGGCGGACCAGGTGGATGAAGACCCGCAAAGGCAGGCCCGCGTCGACGACACCCTGCGGCTTGCCGAGCGACTGGGAGGCGAGACCCGCCGCCTCTATGGTCGCGATTTCGTGGAAGAACTGCTGAAGGTCGCCCGCAAGGAGCATATCACTCAGATCGTCATCGGCGCGCCGCGGCGTTCGAGCCTTCAGCGGCTGTTTCGCCGCTCGCTTGCGGATGAATTGCTGAACCGGCTGGGCGGTCTTGGGCTTCATTTCGTGACCGAAGACAAGCCGTCCGGGAGACGGTCGTTCGATCTGTTCAAGCGCTTTGGAAGTCGCCGCGTTGGTTTGACACCGCGCCAGTATGCCACGGCGCTTCTCGTCACTGTCGCGGCCACAGCGGCGGGACGGGCCATCATCGAAGTGGTGGCGCTTCCGAATGTCTCCATGCTTTTCCTGCTGGCTGTACTCGTCGCGGCTCTGCGGGAAGGATATCTGACCGCGCTGCTGGCTTCTGTTCTGTCAGCACTCGCCTACAACTTCTTCTTCATTCCACCGATCGGCACGCTGACGATCGCCGCGCCTCATGAAGTGTTCGCCTTCATCATCTTCATTGTCGCAACCTTGCTCGCCGGTGGCATTGCCTCTCGTCTGCACAAGCAGGCACTTCTATCCGCACGGCGCGCAGCGCAGACGCAGACACTTTATGAAGTGTCATCCAAACTGGCGGGGACGCTCGACCGAGAGGCGATCGTCTGGACGGCCGTCAGCCAACTTAACAGCACCATCCAGCGGCCCGTGGCGCTTCTTGCGCCTGTCGATGGACAACTGGAGCTGCAATCCTCCTGGCCACCGGACACGGAGCTTGGTGTCGCCGAGCTGACGGCTGCGCGCTTTGCCTATGAAAAGGGTGAGGTGGCGGGATCGGGCACCGGTACTTTGCCCAATGCGAAGCTGCAATTCCGTCCGCTTCGCGGACCTTCTGGCACGCTGGCCGTCTGCGGCTACGCGCCGGATGCCGAGGGGCTGGACCCCACGGAAGAACATGCGCTGGCGGCCATTCTCGATCAGGTCACCATTGCGCTCGATCGATCGGCGCTGACGGTGAAGAGCGTTGAACAATCGGCACGATTGGAAAATGAACGCTTCCGCTCGGCGCTGCTTTCCTCCATCTCCCATGATCTCCGCACGCCCCTTGCCACCATTACCGGTGCCGTCACCAGTCTCAAGGAATTCGGCGACCGCATGCCGGAGGAAAGCCGGCGAGACCTGCTGATCTCCATCGAGGAGGAGGGCGAGCGCCTGTCGCGCTTTGTCGGCAATCTCCTGGATATGACCCGCATCGAATCCGGTGCTGTGGAGCCGAAGCGTGATTGGGTGGATGTGGGCGAGGTGGTGCTGTCCAGTGTCGAGCGGGCGAAACGCCTGGCTCCAGGCATCGATATTTCCGCCAGCGTGGCCCAGGATCTGCCGCTCATCCGGGCTGACAGCGTGCTTTTGGGGCAGGTGCTGTTCAACCTCATCGACAATGCCTGCAAGCATGGCGGCGGCGAACCTGTGACGGTCTATGCCAAGATCGAAGGTCAGGCGGTTGCCGTGTCCGTCACCGATCTCGGCAAGGGAATTCCGGAAAAGGATCTGGACCGGGTGTTCGAAAAATTCTACCGCAGATCCAAGAAGACGGATGGCCGCAAACCGGGAACCGGGCTCGGCCTTTCCATTGCCAAGGGATTTGTGGAGGCCATGGGCGGCAGCATTCAGGTGGAAAGCCCGGCGGTGCGGCGGCGAGGCACACGCTTTACCGTGCGCTTTGCGGTGGAAGCCTCGGCCAATGACATGCCGGTGGCCAAGGGTAGGCAGGTGGTATGAGCGGCCAGCGGGTTTTGATCGTTGATGACGAGCAGCAGATCCTGCGGTTCCTCAAGCCCGCTCTGTCTGCAGCCGGTTACGATGTCATCGAGGCGATGACCGGCGAGAAGGCGCTTGCCTCGGCGGCGACCGCATCGCCGGAGCTCATCATTCTGGATCTCGGCCTGCCGGATATGGATGGCAAGGAGGTGATCCAGCGGCTGCGCAGCTGGACGCGGGTTCCGATCATCGTGCTTTCGGCGCGCGACCGCGAGACGGAAAAGATCGCAGCGCTCGATCTCGGTGCCGATGATTATCTTGAGAAGCCTTTCGGCATTGGCGAACTCACGGCGCGCATCCGTGCTGCCCTTCGCCATAACCAGAGCGAGACGGCTGCTTCCGCCACCATCACCAGCGGCAACCTGACCATCGATCTCGCGCGGCGTCTTGTGACGAAGAGCGGCGAAACGGTGCGGCTGACGCCGAAGGAGTATGATCTGCTCGTTCTCCTGGGGCGCCATGCGGGCCGCGTCATGACCCATGGTATGCTGCTGAAGCAGGTATGGGGCCCCGCGCACGAACATGACCTGCAATATCTGCGCGTCTTCATCAGGCAGATCCGCGCCAAAATCGAGGAGAACGAAGCAGCACCGCAAATCATCCTCACCGAGCCTGGTGTTGGCTATCGCTTCATGTCCGAAGCCGGCTTGTAAAGGATTGTCATTGCTTAAATTTGCTTAATTGCTGGGCATGCCTGCTTCTTAGGCTTGAATTTGAGGGTGATCTTATTAGTATCGCGGCGCCTGCTTGAAGTGCCGGTATCCCCAGAGAAGGACAGAGAACCAATGACGAAGAATCTCCGCCTGTTGGCATCCGCCCTGGCGATGGGCGTTGCATTTGCCGCGTCCGCGGTATCCGCCGAAGCGAAGACCTTTACCATTTCCTGGTGGGGCTATAACGGCGACAAGCTGAACGCCAATATCATCGAACCATTCAAGAAGATCTGCGGCTGCGATATCGTCTTCGAAACCGGCAACAATGCCGACCGTGTGAACAAGCTGAAGCTGCGCGGCGGCAAGGGCGTCGACGTCATCTATCTCTCGGACAGCTTCTCGCAGGCTGGCATTGCCGATGGCTTGTTCCTGAAGATCGACGGCTCCAAGCTGCCGAACCTCGCTGATCTCTACGACCTCGCCAAAGATCCTCAGGGCGGTTACGGCCCGGCCTATACCATTGGCCGCGTCGGCATTGTCTATGATGCGGCGAAGGTCAATCCGGCCATCACCTCCTGGAACGACCTCTGGCGTCCGGATCTGAAAAGTGCAGTGAGCCTGCCCGGCATCACCACCACGGCCGGTCCCATGGTCGTGATGCAGGCGGGCAAGCATGCCGGTGTCGATGCGTTCACCAATGCCGACAAGGCCTTCGAGGCCGTCACGGCGCTGAAGCCGAATGTTGCCAAGAACTACAATACCGGTTCCGAACTGGTGAACCTGCTCTCGACCGGCGAAGCCAAGGTTTCGATTGCGCAGGACTTCACGCTGGCTTCGATGAAGGCCGCCGTGCCGACCATGACCTGGGCGACGCTGAAGGAAGGCGATATCGCCACGCTGAACACGGTCAACATTCCCAAGGGTTCGGAAAACGTCGACCTGGCTTATCAGTTCATCAACTTCATCCTGTCCAAGCCGGTGCAGCAGCTCGAAGCAGAGCAGGGCGTTGACGCCCCTGTTTCCAAGAAGGTCGAGCTGACACCGGAACAGGCGAAGATCTGGACCTATGGCGCGGACACGATCGCCAAGCTGACGCTTCTGAACTACGCCAAGATGAACGATGCCAAGATGGACTGGATCGATCGCTGGAACGAGATCTTCAGCAAATAATCGTGGCAGAACGCAAAAAGAATCGGCCCGCGCAGAGCGGGCCGGTTTACACAACCGGCTTTGTAGGCTAGCCGGTTTTGACAGGGCGACTATTTCGCCAAAGAGACAATACCGGACAATCTGAACGCTGTCCTCCGAGATCACGGATGCGTTGCCTGAGATGACGATGGTGAAACGTTTAACCCCTTGGCTTCTGGCGGCTCCGGCCACCCTTCTGGTGCTGGCATTCCTGATCCTGCCGGTCGGGTCCACGCTGGCGACAACCTTCCTTGAACCCAAGGGCTGGATTGCGCCCTACGTCACCTTCTTCAACAGCGGCGTTCGGCGCACGGTGCTTTATCGCACCATCGAAATTTCCGTCATCACCACGGTTCTCTCCGTGATTATCGGCTTCATCGCTGCCTATGTGGTGGCGCATGTGCCGGGACGGTTGAAAAGCATCATGATCATCGCGGCGGTCTTTCCGCTGCTGACGGGCGTCGTGGTGCGTTCCTTTGCCTGGCTGATCCTGCTCGGCAAGAACGGCATCCTGAATTCGGCGCTGCTCGGGCTTGGTCTGATCAGCCAGCCGCTCTCCATGCTCTATACCGAAGGCGCGGTTATCGCGGCGATGGTCTATCTCTTCGTGCCGCTGATGATCCTGACGCTGGCCGGCGTTCTCGAGGGTATTCCGAAGGATGTGCTGGAGGCGGCAACCTCGCTCGGTGCCACACCTTTCGGCGTGTTTCGCCAAGTCATTCTGCCGCTCGCCATGCCGGGCCTGATCGTCGGTGCCGTACTGGTTTTTACCGGCAGCTTCACATCCTATGCCACACCACAGCTTCTGGGCGGCGAAAAGCAGATGATGATGGGTACGCTCCTCTATCAGCGCGCCATGGTCACCTTCGACTGGGTGGGCGCTTCCACGGTGGCCGCCATCATGGTGGTGGTGACTTTCGTGATCGTCTTCCTGATGACGCGGCTTGCGCGCCGCCTGAACCCGATGGTGGCCTGACCCGATGACCACAAAGCTTCACCCGCTTCTGATTGTGTTTGCTGCCGTGATCTTCGCGATCCTGGTCGCACCCCTCTTCATCATTCTGGGCGCCGCCGTGAGCGATACCAGCTTTTTGACCTTCCCGCCGCAGGGTTTTACCATGCGGTGGTTCACCAATATTTTCGATATCACCGCCTTTCGCACGACGGCCATCACCAGCCTGCAGGTGGCCGTGACCGGCACTTTCCTGGCGCTGCTGATCGGCATTCCCGCCGCCTATGCCATGAACCGCTTCCGCATTCGTCTGCCGTCCTGGCTATCGAATGTCTTCGTCCTGCCGATTCTCGTGCCGGAAATCGTGCTCGGCTTCTCACTGGTGAAATCCATCACGATTGGGCTTGAGCTGCCGGTCTTCGCAACGCTGCTGATCGGCCACACGCTGCTGGTGCTGCCCTATGCGGTGCGGGTGGTGGGGGCGAGCCTTGCCTCTTTCGACTTCTCCATTGAGGAAGCGGCAATCAGCCTTGGTTGCCCGCCCTTGAAAACCTTCTTCACGGTCGTGCTGCCGAATATCGGTGCGGGTGTTGTGGCGGCCTTCATCCTCGCCTTCATCACCTCCATCAACGATGTCTCTACCTCCCTGTTCCTCACGGGCCCTGGGGTCTCGACCCTGCCGATCCAGATCATCGCGCATATGGAGCAGTTCTTCGATCCCACCATCGCCTCCGTTTCCGTGCTGCTGATGATCCTGACGGTTGGCGTCATGGCCATCGTCGAAGCCACCCTTGGCCTGACCTTCCTGACCAAATGACCTTTCAGACAAAGTGACCCGCCCGTGACCGTTTCGCTGACCCTCGATAACGTTTCTGCCCATTACGGCTCCACCCAGGTGCTGAAAGACCTGTCGCTTTCGGTGAAGGCCGGGGAACTGGTCTCGCTGCTGGGCTCCAGCGGCTGCGGCAAGACGACGACACTGCGGCTGGTCGCCGGCTTTCTGGAGCCGAGTGCCGGCAGCATCCGGCTGGGCGACCGTGACCTGACGCGGCTTCCCGCCCATCAGCGCGATATCGGCCTTGTCTTCCAGAACTATGCGCTGTTTCCGCATTTGAGCGTGCGTGACAACGTAGCCTTCGGCCTGAAGCAGCGCGGTGTTGGCAAGGCGGAGCGAGATGCCAAGGCCAATGCCATGCTGGAGCGCGTCGGCCTTTCCGCCTTTGCGGAACGCATGCCAGCAGCCCTTTCCGGCGGCCAGAAGCAGCGTGTCGCGCTCGCCCGCGCACTTGTCATCGAACCGCCGCTGCTGATGTTCGATGAGCCGCTGTCCAACCTCGATGCCAAGCTGCGCGTCGACATGCGTGTGGAGATCCGCCGTCTGCAGCGGGCCAATGGCACGACATCGCTCTATGTCACGCATGATCAGGAAGAGGCCTTCTCGATCTCCGACCGCGTGGCGATCATGAACGCCGGCCGCATCATGCAGCTCGATACGCCGGAAGTGCTTTACCAACGCCCGGCCAACAGTTTTGTCGCCCGTTTCGTCGGCTTCGAAAACCTGATCGAAATGACGGTGACGGAGCGCAACGGCGAGATGGTGACGGCGACAACCAAGGCCGGTGCATCGCTGACACTGTCGCAGACCGTCTATGGTGCGATCCCCGACCGTTTCATTCTGGCAGCCCGTCCCGATGGTCTGGCTGTGCGCCAGAGCGGCGAAGGCATTCCCGTTACCCTCGGCATCCGCACCTATCTCGGTCGCGCCTACCAGTATCAGTGCACGACATCGACTGGAGACCTGACCGGCAACGGGCCGCTCAGCGAACTGCTGGAGCCCGGCGCCCAAGCCGTGCTGGTGCCTGTGCCGGAGCAATGCTGCATCCTGCCGCCGGAAGCCTGAAGCCGGTTAGAAGACGACCGGCTGCACTTCTCCGGTCTGCACATTGACCAAGCCTTGCGGCGCGTAATCGCTGGGTGCCACCAGCACCCAGCGCCAGGGCGCACAGGTGAGTGTTGCAAAGGCCAGCCGCTCGGGGAAGCCGGGGAACCATCGCGGGCTAAAGGTCGGCTCATACATCCATTCGATCTTGTCGCCTTCGGCGTAAAGCGCCTGCATTTCCTCGTGCAGAACTTCCGGCGCACGGCAGGTCATCAGGCCAGCAACCTCATAGCGCACTGTCGCGACCACCTGACCCTCGCGCACCAGCGCCCAGCCGCCATCATTGGCGGCAATCGCGTTCACGGCCTTGGCCATGGCTTCATCCGAAGAGCCGACGCACCAGATGTTATGCTTGTCATGCGCCATAGAGCAGGCAAGTGCCGTATCCGGTGTCCGCGGGCCGGTTCCGACCCAGAACATTTTCGAGACCGCGCCCTTGCCGGAAAAGCGGTCGACCACCGAGAATTTGGTGATGTTGCGGGTCTCGTCACGCTGTACTGCACCGTCCTTGACCGGCAATTCGTAGGTCAGGAAATGGTCGTCCCAATGGAAGGGTCGCAGCACCGCCGCCTGCATGGTCGTGCGGCCTTCCTCTGCGGGAATGACAAAATCCGCACCCGTCAAGTCGCGGCCGATATTGATGGTCTTTGTCGCCCATTCGGGCCAATCGATCTTGGGCACCTCAGGCAGATAGCGCTTGCCGTCTGAGACCTGCCTGCCATCGGCCCATACCTTGGCGATCTCGAAGCGATCGACATCGGAGAGAAGAACGATATCGGCATAGCGGCCCGGAGTGATCGACCCGACCCAAGGCGTGAGGCGCATGTGGCGGGCAGGGTTTATGGTAGCGCACTGGATAGCGATTTCCGGTGCAAGCCCGGATTCGATCGCAAGGCGGACATTATAATCCGTCGCGCCGAGCTTCAGCGTATCGGAAGCGCTGCGGTCATCTGTGGTAAAGGCAATCTGCGACCAGTCGGAGAGACCTTTCTCCAGCAGACCCTTGATGACTTCAGGCAGGCTGTGCGGGCGAAGCTCCATGAACAGGCCATGGCGCAGCTTGTCCCAGAACTCCTGGAAGGTCCAGGCTTCGTGATCCGATGCGAGACCCGCCGCCGCAAAGGCGTTGATGGTGGGGATATCGCGAATGCCGGCCGCATGCCCTTCCACCACGCCGCGCTGCTCGAAGGTGGCGCGGATCATGCCCCAGAGGCGGTCATAGGAGGGGTTATCGCGGTTCCAGACGGCGGGCCAGTCCATCACTTCGTCGAGGCCTGCCACCATCAGGCTTTCTTTCAGGAAGGCCTTCTGTTCGTCGTAACCCAGATAACCGCCGCCGTGCTCGTAACCAGTCGGCGGCACGGCCGAACCGGGCAGGGGGAAGATCTTCAGCGGCGAACCGGCTTCGCGTGCCTTGAGCCAAAACTCCAGCGTCTTGGCGCCATTGACGTTGGAGAATTCATGGCTCGCCTCGCAGGTCCAGGTGTTGCCGCGCGGCAGCACCAGGGCAGCCTCCCATTCCGGCGTCAGATGCGAGCTTTCGATGTGCTTGTGCACTTCGCCGAGCCCCGGAACGGCAGCCAGGTCCGGCTCATGCAAGCGGGTCGCGACCTCCCCCGGATAGGAGCCGGCATCGCCGACATAGGCAATGCGGCGATCCTTGATGATGATTTCCTGATCTTCTGCCCAAGTCCGCGTCGCCACATCCAGCAGTCTGCCGACCCGCAATGCAACATCAGCGGGACGCTTTCCCAATGCCACAAGGGTCAGTTCCTGGCGAATGGCAATCTCGGTGGCAGAATCGGGATTGATATCGGGC
Source organism: Rhizobium oryzicola (assembly GCF_030504645.1). GTDB lineage: Bacteria > Pseudomonadota > Alphaproteobacteria > Rhizobiales > Rhizobiaceae > Neorhizobium > Neorhizobium oryzicola. The sequence continues at coordinate 124,987 of NZ_JAUKWQ010000011.1, forward strand.
CGGCGGGCAGGCATGGCGGTATCCTTTTCGCGACAAAAGCCGCAAGGCTATGAAATATCGGGCGATAACCCTATTTCGGGAGGCCCGCAACTGCTTAACGGTTAAGCTGGAACAGCGTCGTTCTCCGAAGATTGGTCAGCATCCTTCACTTTGCTGATCACTGGATACACGACCTGCCCATCCTCCTCCCCGCGAGGGAAGTGGCCATCGCGATGCCGCCGCTCCGCAGCCTTGTAGCCGGCAGGGCTGACGCCGATATAGTGTTTGAACATGCGGGAGAAATAGTAGCTGTCGCTATAGCCGATCAGGGCTGCCGTCTCCTTCACGGATCGGCCGGCCGCCAGCAGTGCCATGGCGCGCTCCATCCTTTTGAATTCCTGATATTTCGTCGGTGTGAGGCCGACCTGCCGACGAAAGACCCGACGAAAATAATCCTGATTGTAGGGCGTGGCAGAGAGAGCATCAGCCACGATCTGGTCATTGAGCGGGTCTGCGGCAATTCGGCTGGCCGCGACCATGACCGCCATCGAGAGCGCGTCCGGGTTGTCGACGGTTGCCTCCTGTTGCTCGCGCCAGCCCATAAAGGCTGCTTCGATGAACTCGATGAGAAACACCATGAACAGGTGATGCTGCGCGAGTGTCGTGGAGGAGAGCGGCACAGTCTCTCGGTAATGACGCACCATTGGTTCCAGCATGTCCCAGCGTGGAAGCGCAATGCTTCGGCGAATGTCCATTTGCGAGAACATGTCCATGCGGCCGAAGACATTCAGCGTAAAGTGCTGGGCGATGCCGGTGTAGAGTTCCGTTGAAGTTGATCGTCCCACAAAATGCGTATTGGCCGGGATCAGCATGGCATTTCCCGGCTCCATCAGAATGGTTTCACCGGCAATCCGATACTGGGCGTGACCTGTAAGACATATGATAAGATCGTGAACGCTGTTTGTTTTGTCGATGCTCCAGCTTGGCGAGTGGAGCATCTTGATGGTTGAGCGAGTGAGTGTCAGGCTGAGCGCCTGAACAGGAATTGTGGCAAGCGGGCCTTGTTCGCTTTTCTCCATCTTTTTGTCCGGAAGCCTCTATTCTCAATGATACCTCGTGTGATGATAGTAGCCGCATTGGACGGGGCGCGCTAGCTCCGTCGCCTGTTCAATGGGAGGAGCGGGCGAAAATGGAGGAAATTGCGGCCGTAATCGCACTGTCCTCGCAATTCGCCTTCGTTGCTGATGATGCAGATTTTAGACTATCAGGGTATTGATCGCTGCTTTGACGGTGGCACGCGGGGTGATGGCCTTGCGTCAGAAAGTGCGCCTAGGCATCTTGTCACATGGCTGAGCAGTCAGGGCGCAAACTTGTATGATGAGAAGCGGTCGGCGCTTGCTGCGGGGATTGGTCGATGAGTGGTGATCATCGTTTCCTGGGGCTGCTTTATCTGTCGCCTTACATCATCGGCCTGCTGGTCTTTACCGCGCTTCCCTTCCTGGCGTCGTTCTATCTGAGCTTCACAGATTACAACCTCATGAGCACGCCCACATTCGTAGGCATCGCCAACTATGCGAAGCTGCTGACGGCGGACCGCACGTTCAAGAAGTCGCTGTCCATCACGCTGTTCTACGTGTTCACGACGGTGCCGCTGAAGCTTGCCTTCGCACTCTTCATCGCCGTCATCCTGAACTACAAGCTGAAGTTCATCAATTTCTTCCGCACCGCCTTTTATGTGCCTTCGATCCTCGGCGGCTCGATCGCGATTGCGGTGATGTGGCGTTATCTCTTCGCCGATGTCGGCATCGTCAACATGGCGCTGCAAGGCATTGGGTTCGAACCGGTCAACTGGTTCGGTGATCCCACGAACGCGCTCTTCACCATCACGTTGCTGCGCCTGTGGCAGTTCGGTTCGGCCATGGTGATCTTCCTGGCGGCCCTGCAGAGCATCGACAAGTCGCTTTATGAGGCGGCCTCCATTGATGGCGCTGGCAAGTTCGCCACCTTCTGGCACATCACCATGCCGCTGATCACGCCGGTCATCTTCTTCAACCTAATCATGCAGATGGTCCAAGCGTTCCAGGAGTTCAACGGACCCTACATTATCACCCAGGGCGGCCCGCTGAAGTCCACCTACCTGCTGCCGCTCTATATCTATGAGGCCGCCTTCAAGCGCTTTGATATGGGCTATGCCTCCGCGATTGCCTGGGTCCTCTTCGCCATCATCATGGTGCTCACCCTGATTGCCTTCTGGTCCTCGCGCCATTGGGTCTACTACGCCGGCGACAAGAGGAGCTGATCCCATGGCCGATCACGTCATCACGACCAATCTGGCAGACGATTCCGAAGCCGCTCGCATCCTGCAGGCCCAGCGTCGTCGCCATATCATCGGTGCCACAATCCGCTACGGGATCCTGTTCGCCGTCGGTCTCATCATGCTCTACCCGCTGATCTGGCTGGTGGGCGCATCCTTCAAGACCAATTCGGAAATCTTTGCGGGCCCTGGCTTCATTCCGGATTCCCCGACCATTGCCGGTTATGTCCAGGGATGGCAGACCTCGACGCCCTATACCTTCGGACGCTTCTTCTGGAATACGTTCCTGATCGTCATCCCGAAGATCATCGGCACGGCCATTTCTTGCACGGCAGTGGCTTATGGTTTCGCGCGCTTCGATTTCCCCGGCAAGAAGATCCTGTTTGCATCGCTGATCGCGACGCTGCTTCTGCCGAATGTCGTCACCCGCATTCCGCAATACCTGCTGTTCCGCGATCTCGGCTGGCTGGACAGCTTCCTGCCGCTCTGGGTGCCCTCTGCCTTTGCGGGTGACGCCTTCTTCGTCTTCATGTTGGTTCAGTTCCTGCGCGCCATCCCGCGCGACATGGAAGAGGCCGCGCGCGTAGACGGCGCCTCCACCTGGCAGGTTCTGGTCTTCATCGTCGTGCCGCTTCTGACGCCGGCGCTGATCTCGGTCTGCCTGTTCCAGTTCATGTGGACGATGAACGACTTCCTTGGGCCGCTCATCTACATCTCGTCGGTGGACAAGTTCCCCGTTTCGCTCGCCCTCAAACTCTCGATCGATACCACCGAAGCCTTCGAGTGGAACCGCATCCTGGCCATGTCCGTGCTGACTATCCTGCCGGCGCTGACCGTTTTCTTCGTGGCCCAGAAATACTTCATCGAAGGCATCTCCGCCGGTGGCGTGAAAGGATAATCCGATGGCTCGTTTGCAGCTGAGAAATCTTGAAAAGGACTACGGCGGTTTCAAAGCCGTGCATGGCATCAACCTTGAAGTGGCGGATGGCGAATTCATGGTGCTGGTTGGCCCATCCGGCTGCGCCAAATCCACCACGCTGCGCATGATTGCAGGCCTTGAGCGCGTGACCGGCGGCGAGATCCGTATCGGCGACAGCCTTGTTAACGACAAGGCGCCGGGTGAGCGCGGCATTGCGATGGTGTTCCAGAACTATGCGCTCTATCCGCACATGAAGGTACGCAAGAACCTGTCCTTCGGTCTGCGGCTGAAGCGCCGCCCGAAGGAGGAAATCGAGCAGGCAACCCACGACGTTTCCAACATTCTGGAGATTGGCGACTATCTGGAGCGCCTGCCCAAGCAACTGTCCGGCGGTCAGGCACAGCGTGTCGCGGTCGGCCGCGCGCTGATCAAGAAGCCGCAGGTCTTCCTGTTCGATGAGCCGCTTTCCAACCTCGATGCCAAGCTCCGTGCGTCCATGCGCGTGCGCATCACCGATCTGCACAAGCAGCTGAAGGCGGATGGCCTGCAATCCACCGTCGTCTACGTCACACACGACCAGACGGAAGCCATGACCATGGGTGACCGCATCTGCGTGATGAAGGAAGGTCGCATCATGCAGGTGGCGGATCCCGTCAAGCTCTATAACCGTCCGGCCAATGCCTTCGTGGCGGGTTTCATCGGAAGCCCGGAAATGAACCTCATCGATTCCAAGCTGGATGGACGGTCGCTGAAGATCGGCGGCAAGGTTCTGGAACTGGATGATGAGATGTTGTCGCGTCTTCAGCCGCGCGGCACTGACGTCACGCTCGGCGTACGCCCGCAGCATTTTGCCGTGGTTGGGGTGGATGTTGCCAACGCTCTCGACGGCCGCGTCTCGCATGTCGAGTTCATGGGCCACGAAGTCTATCTCTACATTCGCGTGGAAGGGCAGCAGGTCATCGCTGTCGTTCCGGCCAATCACTACGATCGCGGCAAGATCAATGGCGACGCCATCCGCTTGGCGCCGCAGGCGGGTAGCGCGCATCTCTTCGATCGCGCATCGGGCGAGAACATCTCGCTTTCGAATCAAGCTTGAATTCCAAAGGTTCTCGGGAGGAACGATATGAAACTGACCAAGATTTTCCTCGGCGTGGCACTGGCCGCGACAAGCCTGGCGCAGACGGCGAATGCCTCCAACCTGCGCATGTCCTGGTGGGGGGGCGATAGCCGCCACAAGGCCACGCAGGTTGCGTTGAAGGCCTGCGGCGACAAGTATGGTCACACGATCGCGGCCGAGTTTACCGGTTGGGACGGGCATCTGGAAAAGGTAACGACGCAGATCGCCGGCGGCACCGAAGCCGATATCATGCAGATTAACTGGCCCTGGTTGCCGCTCTTTTCCATCAATGGCGATGGTTTCGCGGACCTCAACCAGTACAAGGATATTATCGACCTTAGCCAGTGGACGAAGGACGATCTGGCGGCCGGTACCATGAACGGCAAGCTGAACGGCCTTTCCGTTTCCACCACTGGCCGCGTGTTCATGTTCAACAAGACCGCACTCGACAAGGCCGGCGTTGCCATCCCCAAAACATGGGATGAACTGTTTGCTGCTGCAAAGACGCTGAAGACCAAGGTCGGCCCCGAAGCCTATCCGATGAATGCGGTCAAGGAGACGGCGGTTCTTCTGATCTCGCTCTATACCACCCAGAATACCGGCAAGGATCTGGTGGACCAGAAGGCCAAGAAGGTGGCCTGGAGTGCCGAGGAACTCGCAAAGGGTATCGATTTCTACGGCAAGCTCGTCAAGGAAGGCGTCGTACAGACGCAGAAGTCGGTCGCTTCGGAGGGCAATCTCAACCTGTTCGAAAGCCCGAAATGGGCGGATGGGCGCATCTCCGGTTCCTATGAGTGGGATTCGACCTTCTCAAAATATGCTGATCCGCTGAAGGGCCAGAAGCTTGAGCCGGTGTCGATCCTGAAGAACACGGATGCCAAGACGGAAGGCGTCTACCGCAAGCCGTCTATGGTCTTCTCCATTTCCAAGCGGTCGAAGGACCCGAAAGCGGCCGCCCAGATCCTCAACTGCCTGCTGAACGAGCCGGAAGGCATCAATGCCATGGGGACGGCCCGTGGCCTGCCGGCCAGCAAGATCGCAGCCAAGACGCTGATTGACGGCGGCAAGATCGAACCGGAAATCGTGGCGGCCAATGCCATCATCATGAACGGCACCGGCCCGACCGTATCGCCGCTGAACGAGCATCCGGAAGTGCGCGCCGTCTTCATCGATACGTTGGAGGAATATGCCTACGGCCAGATCAAGTCTCAGGAAGCCGCAGAAGCCATCATCGATGGTGTGAACGCCGTCCTGAAGAAGTTCTGATATCGCGCTGGCTCCCCTCCAGAGAGGGGAGCCACACCCGAACATTTCCCAAAAAGGTTGATGCCATGTCCACGCTGACGCTTCTCGCGGCAACGTCACGAACTGCCACATTCCGTCTCGACGCCGATGCGAACCAGTATTTCCTTCCCGGGTCGCGTTCGTGGCGGTTGCTGGATGGTGACGGCAATTCCTGCGGCGAAGGCCGTACGGACAAAGTGGTGTTTACCCTTGTCGGTCTGCAGCCGCAAAAGAACTACCGGATCGCTCTGGAGGACGCCACGATCTGCGAGTTCAAAACGCTTGCGGAATCCGCGCTGATCGACATTACCGCCGCAGGTGCTTCGCTCGATGCCGAAGACAATACGGCGTTCATCCAGCAGGCGATCGATACATTGCCGGCCGGTGGGACGTTGAAGGTTCCTGCGGGGACATTTCTGACAGGGCCGCTGTTCCTCAAGAGCCACATGACCCTTCTCCTGGAGGATGGAGCCTGTCTGAAAGGACTTATAGATCGTGACCGCTATCCCATTCTGGCTGCGCGGCATGAGGATGGCCGGGTTCTGGGAACGTGGGAAGGTGTTTGTGAGCCCTGCTATGCAAGCCTGATCACCGCGCTGGATTGCGAAGATCTGGCCATTACCGGTGCCGGTATCATCGATGGCGGTGCTGACGGCGGTGACTGGTGGACCTGGCCGAAGGAGACACGCAATGGTGCGCGGCGTCCGCGGACGGTTTTTCTGTCCCACAATCGGGGCGTATTGCTGACGGGCGTCACGGTTCGCAATTCTCCGTCGTGGACGGTGCATCCGGTCCTTAGCCGGGATGTTGTCGTCGCCGACCTCAAGATCGAAAACGATCCTTACTCTCCCAATACAGACGGCCTCAATCCCGAGTGCTGCCGCAACGTTCTTCTCACGGGCATCTTCTTTTCCGTCGGTGATGACTGCATCGCCATCAAGGCTGGAAAGAGGGACCCGAAGGGCGGTCTCGACCAACCCTGTGAAGGTATCGCGATCGAGAACTGCCGCATGGAACGGGGTCACGGTGGCGTTGTGATCGGCAGCGAAATGAGCGGCAGCGTTCGAAATGTAAGCGTGCGCCGCTGCAGCCTGAGCGAAACCGACCGTGGCCTGCGGGTGAAGACGCGGCGAGGCCGCGGTGGCGCGGTGGAGAATATCACGGTCGAAGACTGCGTGATGGAGCGGGTAGCCGTGCCGCTCGTCATCAACTCGTTTTACTTCTGCGACGCCGATGGCCGCTCGGATTATGTCCAGTCCCGCTCGCCCTATCCCGTCTCAGATACCACGCCGATCATTCGAGGCATTACCATCCGCAATGTCGTGGCTGACAACGTGGCGGTCTCTGCCGCAGCCCTTTACGGACTGCCGGAAGCGCCGATCGAAGACGTCACCATCGAAAACTACCGCGTCAGCTTCGACCCTGATGCAGTAGGTGACGTGCCCGACATGGCGCTCTATTTCGAGCCGCTTCGTCACGCGGGGATTGTCACCCAGAACACCCAGCTTTCTCACGAGGCCGACCTGACCGTCGTTTCTCCCCAGCAGAGTACCGCCGTATGAGCACCACGATCACTGATTACTTCGACGCGTATGCGCGAGACTACCGCTACTACAAGGGTGGCGCCTGGTGCTACGAAGATGGCTGCCTCTATCGCGGCCTGATCGCCCTTTATGAAGCAACCGGCGAGCAGCGCTGGTACGACCATCTCATCCGGCTTGTCCAAGGCCAGGTGAGCGAAGCGGGCGAACTCGCCGGCTATACGCTGACGGAATATAATATCGACAACGTTCTCCCGGGGCGCACGCCGGTTTACCTGTCGCAGAAAACAGGAGACCCGCGTTATCTCATTGCCGCGAAACGACTGGAGCGGCAGCTTCAGAGCCATCCGCGCGTGAAGGCAGGTCCCCATTGGCACAAGCTCCGCTATCCGCATCAGGTCTGGCTTGATGGACTGTATATGGCGCTCCCCTTCAAGGCGGAGCTTGGTCGGCTAACCGGAAACAAGGATCTGATCCATCAGGCCATTTCGGAAATGCTGACTGCCCTGGATCTGATGTTCGATGCACCGAGCGGGCTTTATCGGCATGGCTATGACGAAGAGCGCCTGCAGCCTTGGGCGGATCCGAAGACTGGCCTTTCCCCCGCCCATTGGGCTCGTGCTATTGGCTGGATGGCAATGGCGCTGGTGGATCTCATCGAAGCTACCGAAGGGGAAGCCGATCAGGCGAAACTCATAGACAAGCTTCAGGCTCTCCTGCCTGTTCTCGGTGGTTTGAGAACCGCGGATGGCCGCTGGTATCAAGTGATTGATCAACCCGCTCTTGAAGGCAACTACGCGGAGAGTTCTGCAACGGCCATGTTCGCCTATAGTTTCCTCAAGGCTGCGCGACTGGGTCTGGGGTCTGACTTTGCAACGGTTGGGTTGGAAGCCTTGGCAAGCCTTGAAAAGAACGCCCTGTTGCCGGATGCCAGCGGACGCACTGTCCTTCAGTCGATTTGCTGTGTGGCTGGCCTCGGCGGTTTCGAAGGGCGGTTCAGGGATGGCTCGTCAGCCTATTACGTCTCTGAAATCCTGAAGGATGATGACATCAAAGGTGTTTCGCCGCTGATGACGGCCCATGCCGAGCGACACTTGCGGATCTCCCAGACACAGCCGGTTGCGGATGTACTGGCGGGTTGAAAGCCGCCTTGGATATGTCTTCGCATGGCGCGACCGTGCTTCAAATCGATAGGTGAACGGAACCCATATCTCCATTTGGACTTTTCGACCTTGTTCCGCAGGAGCTTCGAACAAGACGGGTTCTGGCCTGGTCTTTAGCACTGCAATGGTTGCAATCAGCTGGAGCATGACAATGTCTGAGACAATTGCCGATGGGTTCGTCCAAATCCTTGAAGCTGCGGGTGTGAAACGCATCTACGGTGTGGTGGGTGACAGCCTGAACGGTCTGACCGATGCGATCCGCAGACATGGCAAAATTGAATGGGTCCATGTGCGCCATGAGGAGGCGGGTGCCTTTGCCGCCGCTTCGGAAGCCCATCTGACCGGCTCGCTGGCCGTGTGTGCAGGCAGTTGCGGCCCCGGCAATCTACATTTGATCAACGGCTTGTTTGATGCCCATCGCTCACGGGTCCCGGTTCTCGCAATTGCTGCGCATATCCCATCTTCCGAGATTGGCTCCGGCTACTTTCAGGAAACGCATCCGCAAGACCTATTTCGGGAATGCAGCCATTATTGCGAACTCGTCGCTGATTCTTCCCAGATGCCGCGCTCTGTGGAAATCGCCATTCGCGAAGCGGTCGGAAAACGCGGCGTATCAGTCATCGTCATGCCGGGAGACGTTGCGCTCAAGCCTGCTGCCGCATCCTATACGCCCCGGCTTTCCGGCCTTCTTCCCAAAGCACCTGTCGTGACGCCGCCGCATGAAGAGATCGTGGATCTTGCAGCACTTCTCAACGCGGGCGGTCGCACCACCATCCTGTGCGGGTCTGGCGTTGCCGGTGCGCGTGACGAGGTGATGGAACTGGCGCGTTTTCTGAAGGCGCCGATCGTTCATGCCTTGAAGGGCAAGGAATTCATCGAGCACGATAATCCGTACGATGTCGGCATGACCGGACTGATCGGCTTTTCCTCCGGCTATTACGCGATGAAGGATTGCGACGTCCTTCTGATGCTGGGGACGGACTTTCCCTATCGGCAATTCTACCCCGAAGGCAAATCCGTGCGCATCGCCCAAATCGATATCCGCCCCGGACAGATTGGGCGTCGTGCACCGGTTGATCTCGGTCTTGTCGGGGGTATCGGCCCGACGGTGCGTACACTGCTACCCTTGCTCCAGGAACAGACGAACACCAAGCACCTGGATAACGCGATTTCCCATTACCAGAAAACGCGGCGCAAGCTGGATGACTTGGCGGAAGCCGACCGCAGCAGCGACATTATTCATCCGCAGCAGGTGGCAAAGACACTCAGCGATCTTGCGGCCAGCGATGCAATCTTTTCCTGCGATGTGGGCCTGCCGACGGTCTGGGCAGCGCGCTATCTCGCTCTTGGTGGCGGGCGGCGCCTTGTTGGCTCCTTCTGGCATGGCTCCATGGCCAATGCTTTGCCCCAGGCCATTGGCGCGCAGGCCACCTATCCCGGGCGACAGGTGATCTCCTTGTCCGGCGACGGCGGGCTTACCATGCTGATGGGCGATCTTCTGACGCTCGTCCAGTCGAAGCTTCCTGCGAAGATCGTCCTCTTCAACAACTCAGCCCTGGGCTTTGTCGAGGTCGAGCAGAAGTCGACCGGCTTTCTGCCCTTCGGTACCGGGTTCACAAATCCCAACTTCGCGGCGATGGCGGAGGCGGTCGGCATCAAGGGCATCCGCCTGGAGCGTCCGGAGCAGGTGGAGCCCGGCCTTCGCGATGCGCTGGCCCATGATGGCCCGGTGCTTGTCGATGCGGTGGTTGCAAGAACGGAGCTGCCGATCCCGCCCTCCATCAAACTGGACATGGCAAAGGGATTTACCCTTTACATGTTGAAGGCTGTGTTCGGCGGACGCGAAGACGAGATCCTCGATCTGGCGAAAACCAACCTCTGGAAATAACGATAACGGAGGCGGCACAGAATGTGCCGCCAATCCTTCCATTGTGTGATGACTTTGACCCGGCGCCAAACTTCTTGCGCACCTCTAAAGATTGCAGATTGAACCTGCCCGTCAAACTGGCTATCCGACAAGTAATGTGTAGGGATCGTCAGGTAAGCTTGTTATGCATGTGAAATTCCTCGTTACCCATTCCGGTGGCTTTCACGCGGATGAGGTACTTTCGACCGCGATCCTCACAAGGCTTTTCCCTGAGGCAGACATCATCCGGACTCGGGCGCCGGAATGGATTACGGCCGGAGCCGATCGCATCATCTACGATGTTGGGGGTGCCTATGATGCTGAGGCAGGAATATTCGACCATCACCAACGCGGTGCGCCTCTTCGCCCTGATGATCAGCCATACAGCTCGTTCGGACTGATCTGGAAACATTTTGGGCGCGAGTATCTTACTGCGCTCGCCGTGCCGGAAACCTTTATCGAAACCGTTCATGCGACGTTCGATGCAAGTTTCGTTCTGCCCATAGACCTGCTCGACAATGGTGCCCTGAACCCGGATAGTGCCGGGGTGTTGGCGGGTCTCACATTGCCGTCACTCTTGGAGGCATTGAAGCCGCCTTTCGATGAGCCGGATCGGCAGGCTACGGACCGCGCCTTCCTCAGCGCACTTGCGATTGCACGCAGTTTCGTGGAAGCGAAGATTTCCGGTATCCATGCCAAGCTGCGTGCCGAAACGCTTGTGATGAATGCCATCGCCTCAGCAGGGCAGGCGCGCGTTCTCGAACTGCCGATCGGCATGCCCTTTCGCTCCGCCATCATCAAAGCGGGAGCCGATCAACTGCTCTTTGTGGTTCACCCGCGTGAGAACGACTGGTGCCTGACGGGCATTCGACGCGCCGAGGAAGGCTTCGAATTGCGCGCCGACCTTCCCGCAGCTTGGGCAGGATTGAGCGGAGCCGACTTGCAAAAGGTAACGGGCGTGGAGGGCGCAAGCTTCTGCCATAATGGGCGGTTCATCGCTGCAGCCGCGACGCGTGAAGCAGTGCTGGCGCTGGCTAATCTTGCGGTGCAGGAAGCGGAGCGGCACGGGGCGTGACGCCCTTATTGCCGCGGGCCTATAGGGCGGAATCCGCTTGTCAGGCGGTATGTCGCTCCAGATCCGTTTTGCACCAGATGGCAGGTTCGGAGGCGAGACGTGCCTTCAGCCAACTCTCTTCCGGAAGCACCCCTATCGTCGCGAAAACCTCGCGCTGCATAGAGGTCACATCATCGGGGATGCGGGATTTGCCGCCAAGCACCAGATCAAAGCCCAGGGACCAGATCTGCCAGTGGCGCATGCCCTTGCGGGTGGTCGTGTCCGAAAGGATAGAATTCCACTCGCTCGCAAGGTCTCTGCGGCCTGCCCACAAAGCCACGGGTATCGAACCGATCGCCAACCCGTAACAGGTTGAAAGATCGTGGTGCAGCGAGCCAACATGGGCAGCGCAATCCTGCGCGATCCGGAGAGCCGTTTCGGTATCACCCTTCAGCCAAAGGATGCGCATCAGCAGTGACAAGACGGCCGTCTTGCCATCGACCTGCGCATGGTTGGTGTGATTCGTACGGTCAGGGTTCTGGTCGCCGGCAATGACCTGGTTCAGCAGCCGCAGTGCTTCATCCTGATTGCCCATAAAGTGGCTCGAGAGTGCCAGCATATGATCAGCCGTCAGGATATGAGCGATATCGCCCGTTTGGTAAGCGGGTTCCTTGAACTGTTCAGCAAGGGTCAGGCTCACGGCATAGTCACCTGCCAGGATGGCTTGGGCCCAGAGACCCCAGATGGCGCGCAAAATAGCCGGCTCATCGTTGTGTGCCGTTGCGATTTCCATTGCGCGGCTGAATGCCTCCTTCATGGCATTCCCTGGTCCTTCCGTGTGCCAGAGGGCGTGGCCAAAGGCTGCCATCAACTCCGCCTCGGCGGAGCCGCCAGCCAGCGCAGTTCCCTCGATAGCCTTGATCGAGCGGCGGAGAACAGAAAGATATTCGCCTGGCAGCGAGAGATGGAACCACAAGGGCGCGGAGGCGACGGCGAGTTCAACTCCAAGGGCGGCATCACCTTCCGGCGAGAACGCCCAGTCGAGCGCAGCGCGGATGTCATCGACACGCCAGCCATGCAATGCCAGCGTTCGGAAGGGATCATTGCCGTCCCAGGCGACCTGCTCGGAGGTGAAGAATTCGAGGGTGTAGCGGGCATGCGCCAATTTCGCAGTTCTTTCCTGTCCGCTTTCCGCCAGCTTCTGTTCGGCGTAAAATCGCGTTGTATCGAGCAGTCGGTACAGGCTTGAACGGTTGCTACGGTCGAGCACGACCAGAGACTTCGAAACAAGCGCTGCCAGTGTCTCCATCGTATCCGCTTCACTCAAGCCTGAGACAGCAACAACTGCGTCGAGCTGGAACGAGGAACGAAACACCGAGAGATCGCGGAAGACGGCTCTTTCTTTGCCTGTGAGGAAGTCGTGGCTCCATTCCAGCGTCGCACGCAGTGTCTGCTGGCGGGGCAGGGCGGTGCGGCGCCCCTTGGTCAGCAGCGAAAACCGGTCATCCAGCCGCGCGGCAATATCGGATGCATCCAAGGTATCCATGCGTGCGGCAGCCATTTCGATGGCGAGTGGAATGCCGTCCAGCCGCCTGCAGATATTATTGACGGCCAGAACATCCGCATCAGAAAGCAGAAAGCCGTCATAACTTGCCTTGGCGCGTTCGCAGAATAGCTGCACCGCGGGATAGGTGAGCGCGCTTGCTGCTGTTGTAACCTCGTCGCCCTTTGGTGCATCGAGCGTTGGCAAACGAAATACCCATTCTCCTTCTGCCCGTAGCGGTTCGCGGCTTGTGACCAGCAGCGTGACCTCCGGAACGCTCTGCAGGATATTTTCCACGAATACGGCGACGGCATCGATCAGATGTTCACAGTTGTCGAACAACAGAAGGGTCGGTCTCGTCTTCAAGACCTCGGCAACCGCTTCCTCAATGCCGATGGAGGACGCGGCGATTCCAAGCTGGGTCGCAACAGTTGTTGCGACAAGCGCCGGATCGGAGAGGGGTGCAAGATCAATGAAATAGGCTGCATCATCCGAAGTGGAAACATGCCGGTGCGCGAGATCTAGCGCGACTGTGGTTTTGCCGATGCCACCAGGTCCGACGATGGTCAGGAAGCGCCGCTCCATCAGTAGCGAGAGCAGGCCATCCACGATGTCATCGCGGCCTATCACACGGGTGAGGTTTTTCGGAAGACGCGTTAGGCGCTTGTCTTGTGCCACTGGTTTCGGTGTAGCATCGTTCTGCTGTTTAGCCCGCGTAACAGTGCCGACAAAGCGGTACCCACGCCCCGCATCGTTCAGAATGAACGGGCTGCCATCCGGTTTTTCCCCGAGAGCTTTCCTCAATGATGAGAGGTGTACGCGCAGTGCATTCTCATCGACGGTCGTGTCGGGCCAAACGCGGGCCAACAGGTCCAGCCGCGAAACCAACTCGCCGGGGCGCTCCAACAGCACGATCAAAATATCCAGCGCGCGCGATCCGATGCGGACATTCTCTCCCCGCTGAGTGAGGCTGCGTTTTTGGAGCGAAAGTGCAAAGTCCTCGAAAAGCAGAGTCTCGTCGGAAAAAGTCTGATTCATGAGAATGGCTTGTTTGCTCCGGGTCGGCACCTGTCGGTGAAGCCTTCCGACTTTCGGTAAGCTGCAGACGAACGCTTGAGCGATAGAGTGCCGAGTCGAAACTGTATCGGATATTATTCCGCAGTTTTGTACAATCGTCTCGCAAAATGCCGCTGGGTCGCGATCCCTCTTGGCTGACCCGATGGCGAAGCAGTTTCGCGTCCTCAGGCAGGCAAGCATCTGCGCTTAGCGCCGATCAGCGATCTTAAGTCCGTTTAACAGCCCTTAATTACCGCCCGTCCGCCGCTCCCGGTAGCTTGTGACTGCGAACAACGCAACCAACCAGCCACGGTGAGGAACAGATGTCCATTCACGATCGAAGCTTCGGCAACACTCCTTCCACCCCTATCGAGATCAATCGGCTTCCCATGGCAGCCGCACTTGACCTGGCCCGACTTCTCGAAATTGCCGAACAGCATGCGGCAACGGATGCGGACGTTGTCCGCAACTATATCAATCGCGCCCGCTCATTGCTTGCACCCCAGCAACCCGCCACGAGAACAGGCGGTCTAGCACCCTGGCAAATCAAACGTCTCGACCGCCATATCGATGAGAATATCGAGCAAAGCCTTCGGGTCGTCGAACTGGCGCGGCTTGTGCGCCTGAGCCCAAGCCACTTCGCCAAGGCTTTCAAGACGAGTTTTGGAACAACGCCCCATCTGCATGTTCAGGCCAAACGGATTGCGCGCGCCAAGGAAATGCTGCTTGCCAAAGATCGGCCGCTTGCCGAAATCGCGCTGGATTGCGGCATGTGCGATCAGGCCCATCTCTCGCGCGTATTTCGCAAGGCGACGGGGCTTGCGCCTAGTCAATGGCGCCGCGAATTCGCGTCGCTTACGGAGTAACCGCAATCATGTCTGAATTTCATTCAAAGCCTCCCCTGCATGTCATCAAGGGCAGCGAATTGGCTGTTCTGGACGCAGGAACCCAGGAGTTTCTGGATCGCGGCGATGGGCTGATTGCCGATTATGAGGGCTACCGAAGACGCCTCGCACCCGAGCAGATGATGTCGCCAGCGGATGCCGGCGTCGATGTGGAGATGATTGATCCGGCCACGTCGGTTTCATCGTCCAAGCCCTTTCGCATCCTTCGTCCCGCGGGTGCGAGCGGAAGCTTGCCGCTTCTGTTCTACTTTCACGGCTGCCGCTGGCAGAAGGGAGAGCCGCACTCGCATGACAGGTTCTTATACGAGGTCTGCCGGAGGGCGCACATTTCCATCGCCTGCATTGATGATGCGCTTGCCGATGATCTATCGCTGACGGACAAACTTCGAACCAGCGAGCAGATCATAGCATCCCTGCTGGAAGAGCGGGCATTGACGGCCGGCAGCCGTCCACTGCTTATCGGCGGTGACGGCGTGGGTGGTTACTTCGCTGCATCGTTGAGCCTGACATGGGATCGGCGGCATTCCCACGCGCCGGGCGTCGTATTGCTTGTCTGCCCAATGATCCCAGGTACCGAAGAAACCAGTTCGCGACAACAGTTTGCCGATGGGCCTTGGCTAACGGCTCGGATTATCCAACAGATGCTGAGCAGCCGCTTTGCCCGGCAGATCGACCACTCGGATGCAGTTCTGCCTGCGTTGGCAGGCTTGCGGCAATTGACCAATTCACCGCCCGTTATGATCGTCACAGCCGAAAACGATCCCCTGCGTGATGAAGCGGAGACTTACGGACGAAATCTGATGAAAGCGGGCATCGAAGTATCGCTGACCCGCTATATCGGCACGATCCATAACTTCCCGGTGGTCGATGCGCTGGCGGATACGGCCGCAGCAAGGGCTGCTGTCGGCCAGATCGTCAACGCGTGCATGACCTCGGCGTGCCGGTGACTTCGAGCCGTTCAGGCGCACACGCACCGTTGAACTTCCGGCGATGAGACATGCCTATCGCGATAATGGTAATAAGTCGGTCGCACGAGCCGGATTCAGCCTAAATCGATTTAAATAGCTGCATTGGCTGCATACACTCAACCCCCTCATATGGGGGGCTCCATTTGCGGGCGCCCATGTGCGGGAATTTCATGCTTTTCTTAAATTCAGCATTCTTGGCCTTGTCATAACGACCTGGGGGCCAAAAAATGTTTATCACGATCCAAGCATACGAATACGATCAATATTCCTGTCTGCTCAACCAATTCTTTCACCTGCGTAAGCAGGTCTTTCATGATCGACTGAATTGGAAAGTGTCGCTGCGCGGTACGCATGAAGTTGACCGCTATGATGACATGAAGCCTGCCTATCTCGTCTGGTGCAGCGACGATGCCCAAGTTCTGTACGGTGGCATGCGCCTGATGCCGACCACTGGCCCGACCCTGCTGTACGACGTATTTCGCAAGACGTTTTCCGCAGACGTGGACCTGCAGAGCCCGGGCATCTGGGAAGGCACCCGCATGTGCGTGGATGAAGTCGCCGTTCAGCGTGATCTTGGCATGGATGCGGGCCGTGCTTTCTGCATGCTGCTGCTGGCGCTTTGCGAATGCGCGTTGGAGCATGGCGTGCACACGATGATTTCCAACTACGAGCCTCATATGGCTCGCATGTATCGCAAGGCCGGTGCAGAGGTTGAGGAACTTGGGCGCGCCGATGGCTATGGCAGGTTTCCTGTTTGCTGCGGGGCTTTCGAGGTTTCGGACCAAATCCGCGCCAAGATGCAGGCCGCGCTAGGCGTTACCGCCCCCCTTTACAGCAAGTTTTATCCGGTCCGCTCCTTCGCGGCTGGTCTTGCTGTTGCCGCTTGAACCCCAAAGAGAAGATTTCACCATGGATGAACAACAAAAATCGACCTATGTGCGCATCGCTCGAAACCTCATCGAATCCCGTCGCGAGGCTGTTCAGTTAAAAGATGGTTTGCTCTGCTATCTTCTGGAAATGGTTCTAGAGGAGCTCATGGGCCGCACACCCATCACTGAATGGGATCTGCTGGAACCTGGCGCGATCTCCAAGTCCGATTATCCCGTGATCTCGCTTGCCGGACGGGAGCAATTCACCGGGACCGCCGCAGGCTGAAGCCAGCCTCATCTATTCTGGAGGCCCGTCAATCCGGCGGGCCTCCATTGTCTATTGATTGATCGGCAACCTTCGCGGCAGGTCCCATCACCGCGTTGCAAACACCCGGACCATGTCGAAGGAAACCGGCCGGCGGCGGTCGAGGGCCAGCGCGTCGCGAATTTCGGCGATGTGATCGCGCATGAGGAAAACGGCCTCCTCGACCTCGTGCTTCTCGCAGTGCGCGATCAGGTCTTCATGGTGGTCATGCCAGCCGGCCAGCCCAAGCTGGTTTTCGAAGAGGTTGACGATCAGGCTTGTGCGCGCGACGAGCAGCCGTACCTGATCCGCAAGAACAGCATTGCCGGAGAGCTCCGCCATCAGCGTGTGGAAGCCACCGGAGAGATGGATGGCTTCGCGCATATGCCCCTCATGCCGCAGCTGGTGTTCCTGGCGCACATTGTCCCGCAGCCTGGCGATGGAGGCCGCATCGGCGGCTCGCGCAAAGGCCTCCGTGGTTCCTGCCTCAATGGCAATACGGGCTGCAAACACCTGCCGCGCTTCATCCGCATCCGGTGCAGCCACATAGGCTCCGCGATTGGGAATGAACACCACCAGCTTTTCCCAGCTCAATCTTTGCAGGGCCGCGGCCACCATCCGCCGGCCGATTCCGAAGGCTTCCACAAGCGCCAGTTCCGTCAGCTTGGTGCCGGGCAACAGCCGCTGATCGACAATGGCATCAAAGAGATGCTGATAGGCACCCTCCGCATCGTCAATCTTTGGGCGATTGCGCTGGTTCATGACGCCCACCAAACGCGTCTTCTGGTTCATCCTTAGGCTTCTCCCGCTTAAATGCTGCCCAGAGAATTGTGCACAATGTTGCGCGCAGTTGGGAATTTCAGATCTTTGTCAGATTGGCACGGCCCTTGCAAACCTGTCCCCACAGATCATACGAAAAAGGGGACACAGATGTTCGAAACCAAAACCTCCAGAAGAACCATTCTCCAGGCAGCGCTTGCGGCGCCGTTCGTTTTGCAGGCCGGGCGCAGCTTTGCCGCCGAGCCGGTGAAGTTCTCCTTTGCCGTGCCGTTTGACGGTTCTATCTCCATGTATCTGCTGGCACAGCAGAATGGTTGGTACAAGGAAGCAGGTCTCGACTGCCAGTTCGATACCAGCGGCGGTTCGGGCGAGGCGGCATCGCGTACGGGTTCCGGCGTCTATGACGGCGGCACGGTCGACATCAACAACCTCGCCGAGTTCAATTCCAAGAACCCGACTGCCGATGTGCGCGCCGCCTATATGCTCTATTTCAAGAGCCCGCTTTCGGTGGTGACGCTGAATAAGTCTGGCATTGCAAAGCCTTCGGACCTGGAAGGCCGCACGATCGGCGCCGCCGCCGCGGACGGTGCCTACCGCCTATTCTCTACCTATGCCAAGACCACCGGCATCGATGGCGGCAAGATCAAGTGGAATATGGTCGGCCTGCAATTGCGCGAAGCGGTTCTGGCCAACGGCAGTGCGGATGCCATTCTAGGCTTTGATTCCACGGTCTATTTCGGCCTCCAGAAGGCAGGCGTCGCTGCGGGTGATATCAAGATCCTGTACTATTCGGATGCAGGTCTGGATCTCTACGGGAACGCTATTGTGCTGTCGAAGAAGTTCCGCACTGAACGTCCCGACGTGGCAAAGTCCTTCATAGCCGTCAGCGCCCGTGGCTATCAGGCAGCGCTTGCTGATCCGAAGGCGGCGATTGCTGCGCTCAAGGCCCATTCCCCGCTGATCAATGCCGATCTGGAAGAGCAGAAGCTGCGCTGGCTCATCAAGAACCAGTTCACGACGGATGAAACGCGCAAGAACGGTCTCGGCGGCGTCGATGCGGCGCGGCTGTCCAAGTCCATGGAAGCCGTCGCTGCCGGTTTCGGCCTGCCCTCCGTTCCGAAGGCGGAAGATCTGTTCGATCCGTCCTTCCTGCCGTCTGCGGATCTGCGGAAGCTGCCAGCATGACATTCGATCTGGTCATCCGGGGTGGTACCATCGCGACCGCCTCGGATGTGACGAAGGCGGATCTCGGCATCCGCGAGGGGCGTATTGTCGCGATTGCCGATCGTATCGCAGGGGGGGAGCGCGTGATCGATGCCACCGGCAGGCTTGTGCTGCCGGGAGGTATCGATGCCCATTGCCATCTCGACCAGCCGCAGGCACCGGGCCTCGCCGCCAAGGGTGCGAAGATGGCGGACGGCTTTTGTTCCGGCAGCATCAGCGCCGCCTTCGGGGGAACGACGACGATCGTTCCCTTCTGCGTGCAGCATCGCGGAGAATCGCTGACGGCGGCGGTTGCCGATTATCATCGTCGCGCTGACGGGCAGTCCGTCACCGACTACGCTTTCCATCTGATCGTCAGCGATCCGACGCCTGCCGTGCTGGGCCAGGAATTGCCGGCCCTCATCCGTCGCGGCCATACCAGTATCAAGGTGTACATGACCTATGATGCCATGCAGCTCAGCGACCGGCAGATCCTCGACGTGTTCGAGACGGCACGGGCCGAAAAGGCGGTCATGCTGATCCATGCCGAAAACCACGAGATCATCGGCTGGCTGGCTGATCGTCTGGAACAGCAGGGCAAGACCCGGCCCGCCTTTCACGCCACCTCCCGCCCACTGGCGGTGGAGCGCGAGGCGACGCACCGGGCGGTAACGCTTGCGGAAATTGCCGGCGTGCCGCTCGTCATCGTGCATGTGTCCGGTGGTGAACCGCTGGAAGAAATTCGCCGGGCGCGGGCGCGCGGTCATGTGGTGATCGCGGAAACCTGCCCGCAATATCTGCTCCTCACCGAAGCCGATCTCGATATGCCCGATATGCTGGGTGCTAAGGCCATGTGCAGCCCGCCGCCGCGCGATACGGCTGCCCAGGCAGCACTCTGGCGCGGCATCGAAGATGGAACGATCGACATCTTCAACTCGGATCACGCGCCCTATCGGTTCGATGCCGAAGGCAAGCTGAAGGCGGGGCCGGACGCTTCCTTTCGAGCGGTTGCCAATGGCATTCCGGGGCTTGAAACGCGACTGCCGATCCTGTTCAGCGAGGGCGTGGTGAAGGGACGGATCGACCTCTCCCGTTTTGTCGCTCTGACCGCTACCAACAATGCAAAGCTCTACGGGCTTCACCCACGCAAGGGAACGATTGCCGTGGGCGCCGATGCTGACATTGCCATCTGGGACCCGGAAAAACGCGTCACCATCACCAATGACTTGCTGCACCACAATGTCGACTACACGCCTTTCGAAGGGCTGGAGGTGCAGGGGTGGCCGGAAACGGTCATCAGCCGCGGTGAGGTCATCATCGAAAACCAGGAGCTGAAGGCTCGGCCGGGACGCGGCCAGTTCCTGGAACAGCAGACATCGTCAGCCTGGCGGACAAGGGAAATCAACGCATGGATCTGAAGATCGCGGGAAAACGCGCGCTTGTGCTGGGCGGCAATCGCGGCATGGGCCTTGCCATTGCCAAGGGGCTGGCGGGCGAGGGGGCCTCCGTGCTGCTCGCCGCGCGCGACGAACAGGCGCTGGCTAAAGCCGGCGCCGAAATCGGCGCGGCAGGCACCTTTGCCGTGGATCTGTCGGAGACGCAAAGCCTTGCAGCCTTTGCCGCAGCGGTCGGCGATATCGACATCCTCATCAATAATACCGGTGGCCCGCCCTATGGCGGTGTGATCGGCCGCGAAGTGGCGGATTGGGAAGAAAGCTTCCGGTCCATGTCCATGTCGGTGATCCGCCTGACGGACCTGTTCCTGCCCGCCATGCGCAGCAAGAGTTGGGGCCGCGTCGTCACCGTCGTCAGCACCGGCGCGGTGCAGCCAATCCCGGTGCTTGGCATATCCAACACCATCCGCGCCGGGCTGATCGCCTGGTCCAAGTCACTGGCGCCGGAAGTTGCCAAGGATGGTGTGACGGTCAACGTGCTGATGCCGGGCCGCGTCGCGACCGAACGTGTTGCCATGACGGATGAGGCGACGGCCGCGCGCGAGAACATTTCGGTGGAGGCGGTGCGCCAGCGTTCCTTCGCGCAAATCCCCGCTGGCCGCTATGCCGAGCCTGAGGAGATCGCCGCAGTGGTGTCCTTCCTGTGCAGCGGTCCCGCCTCCTATGTTACGGGCAGTGTCTACCGCGTCGATGGAGGCTATGTCCGCCATGTCTGAGAGCAAAGCCCAGTCCGCCGCCCGAGAGGGCCAAGCCCGATGCTGACCAGGCCCGCGATCAAGCTGACCCACCGGGGTGCAACCCTTCTTCTCGCCGCCGCTGTCGAGGCCGCAGAGGCCATGGGGGTGCCGCAATGCATCGCCGTGGTCGATGACGGCTGCAATCTGATGGGCTTCATCCGCATGGATGGATCCCGCGTTCTTTCGGTCGAAAGCGCCACGCGCAAGGCCATGACCGCCGCGACCACCGGCCGGCCGACTGGCGGCATCTCTCCCGACAAAGCGCTGCTTCTTGCGGAAGCGACATCCGGCAAGATGACCAACCTGCTGGGTGGCCTGCCGCTGATCATCGATGGGCATATTGTCGGCGGCATCGGTGTCGGCTCCGGCACCAGCGAGCAGGATCTACAGGTGGCGCAGGCCGCGGTGGCGGCGTTTCTCAAGCGCATGGACGAGGGGCAGCATTCATGACGATCACGATCGCGCCGACAGAGCACGGCGTCACAAGGATTGCGCAGCTGGAAAACGTGCAGGTGCGCTTCGGCAAGGGAGAGAACACCTTTCTTGCCCTGGACCGTACCAACCTGACCGTTCGCGCAGGGGACTTCGTCGCCATGGTCGGGCCTTCCGGCTGCGGCAAGTCCACGATTTTGAAACTCGTTGCCGGTCTTCTGAAGCCGACGGATGGCATGGTCTTCGTGGCTGGCCGGGAGGTCGGCGCGGAGCAGGTCGGTATCGGCATGGCCTTCCAGAACCCGACCATGCTGCCCTGGTTGACCATCCGCCAGAACATCATGCTGCCGTTGAAGATCGTCAAACCCTATTCCGATACCTTCCGCCGCGACAAGGATACGGTGTTTCGCGAGCGGGCGGATGCGCTGCTGGCAAAAGTGGGCCTCACCGGCTTTGGCGATCGCCGGCCCTGGGAGCTTTCGGGCGGCATGTTGCAGCGAGCCAACCTCTGCCGTGCGCTCATTCATTCTCCAAAGCTTCTGATGCTGGACGAGCCCTTCGGCGCGCTCGACCAGTTCACCCGCGAGGAACTCTGGGCGATCCTGCAGGATCTCTGGATGGAGACGAAGCCAACCGTGTTCCTCGTCACCCATGACCTGCGCGAGGCGGCCTTCCTGGCAAGCCGCATCCTTGTCATGAGTGCGCGGCCTGGCCGTGTCACGGAGGATCGGGCGGTGGATTTTCCGCGTCCTCGTACGCTGGAGACGACGTTTGAAAGCGGGTTTACCGATCTCACCAACGATCTGCGACGGATGATCTTTGCCGCGCGCCAGGGGGTATAACCAGATGTCGTCGATGCAAATCCGGGAAAACCTCAAATCCGTCTCGCTGATCGTGCTGATGTTCGTGCTGTGGGAAGTGGCTTGCGTCCTGTTCCACATCAGCCCGATCGTGCTGCCGCGCCCTAGCGCCATCTTCACCACGCTGTTCGTCCAGATGCCGGCACTCTGGCCGAATATTCTGCAAACGCTCGCCACCACCATGGTCGGCTTCGGGCTTGGCATGGTCATCGGCGTGGCGCTCGGAGTGTTTGTGGGCGTATCGAGAACGGCCTATAAGACCGCCTATCCGCTGCTGGTCGGCTTCTCGTCCATCCCGAAAGTGGCGGTCGTGCCGATCTTCGTTCTCTGGTTCGGCTCCGGCACGGTACCGGCCGTGCTGACGGCGCTCACCACCTGCATCTTCCCGATCGTCGTCAATGTCGCGACCGGTCTTGCGACCACGGAGCCGGAGATGGAGGATGTGCTGAAAGCGCTCGGCGCCACGCGCATGCAGGTGTTGTGGAATGTCACCCTGCCGCGCGCCATGCCTTACTTCTTCGCCTCTTTGAAGGTGGCGGTGACGCTTGCTTTCGTTGGGACGGTACTTTCCGAGACGGTGGCGTCCAACCTTGGCATCGGCACGGTCATGATGATGGCAAGCTCCAGCTTCGATGTACCGCTGGCCTTTGCAGGCCTCTTCGCGCTCGCCTTCCTGGGCATCGTTCTCTACAGCATCTTTGCGCTGATCGAGCAGCGCGTCTGCGGCTGGGCCATCCGCAAGCAGGATCTGGCGATGGGGTGAGATGGAAACTCCCCACCTCCCCATCAAGGGGAGGTGGGAAATCGTGGCAAGCTCCCACAACTCCTTTGCCGAAAAAAGCGGCGCCCGAAGACGCCGCCTGTATTCTGTTTGAGTAACCCGGCTCAGCTGCGCTTGGTGCGCCAGCTGTCCGCATAGTTTTCGCGGGCTTCGCGGGCGTAAGGGGTCTGCGAGACGCGAACGCGGATCTGCGCCTGCTTGTGCGGCCGCTCGATGGACGTCTTCTTGGTTCCGCCATCCGGCTCGCCCCAGATGAGCGTCAGCACGTCGCCGATCTGAATGTCTGCATCCACCACGCCGAGCGAAAGCATGCAGCGCTCGTTGTACGAATAGCCGTTGAACATGGACATGCCGACCATCTTGCCATCCTTCAGCACCATGTCGGCGCTGGTGGAGGCATAGTTCGGCTGCGGGAAGTCAATCCATTTGTAATGATCTTCGCCCGGACGGAAGGCAGAGGCGATGACTTCCACCACATCCTCGGCATTCCACTCGAAGGTCACCTTCTTGCGATTCTTCTGGCCCTTCAGTTTTTCGAGGGCAGCCTTGCCGATGAAGTCTTCCTTCTTCCAGCCGATATAGAAGTCGTAACCGAGTTCGAACGGATTGACGTAGTAGTCCTCGATATTGTCGGAGACGAAGCTGCCGCCGATTGGGCCATTGGCCTCATAGGAATCGACGCCCAGCCATTCGCGGTAGGCGGCCAGCATGCCGTCGCCGGTATAGATGCCCGGCAGCGGCGAGGGGATCCAGCCGCTTTCCAGCGTGTTGGTGGAATAGGCGCGGCTGCCGCAGCGCACGAGATCCACGTCCGCTTCCTTCGCCGCTTCCAGAATGCAGGAGAGGATGTAGTTCTTGTCCTCGTACGGCCCCCAGATTTCCAGGCCCGGCGCGCCGGACATGCCGTGGCGCAGCGCCTGCACCTTCTTCGAGCCGATATTGATGTGATCGACGTGGAAGAACTTGATGTCCGGGATCGGGCCGCGGTTCAGCTTCTCGAAGATCTTCGGCGCTTCCGGACCTTGGATCTGGTAGCGGTAATGGGTGCGCACTACTCGCTCGCCCTCGGGGCGCGACGGCGAGCGCGGATCGTGCTTGATGCGCACATTCCACTTGCCATAGGCGGCGCAGAACATCAGCCAGTTGGACGTCGGCGCACGGCCAACCAGGATGAACTTGTCCTGCCGCTCGCGGAAAATGATGTGGTCACCGATGATATGGCCGTTCGGCGTGACCGGCACGAAATGCTTGGCGCGGTTCAGGTCAAAATTCGAGAAGGAATTGATGCCGTGATAAGCCAGGAATTTTTCCGCTTCCGGGCCTTCGACGATCAACTCGTCCATGTGATGGGATTGATCGAACAGAACGGCGGAATTTCGCCAAGCGGCCTGTTCGGAGCGCCAGTTGTTGAATTCTGGCGTCACCACCGGGTATACATACATCCCGATCGGTGAATTGCGCAGACGTCCGACAATGTCGGGATTCGCCTTGATAATATCGCTAAGACTGGTCGCTGCCATAGTTTCTCCTCCCTAGGCACTCATCAGTGTGTATACATAGATGCCAAACCGGGCGAAGAATGCAAGCCTCTTTCTGCACCTTTTTCGCAAGCACATACGTGTGCGGGCGCGCAAGCGATGGCTGCGCGCAGAGAGCACGGAATGGGAGGAGGTCAGAATTAACGGTGGATCAGGGCAAGACCCGGAATCTGATGTAGCAGCGCCGGGTCCTGGCTGAAAATGTATTCGAGGTTGCGCCGCGCCGTGCGGGCGTGTTCCCGCGCAATTGCTTCCGCGCGCGCGCCCTCGCGGGCGGCAATGGCTTCCACGATGGCGCGGTGCTGTTCCTGTGCTGAACGCAGCGAGCGGCGGAAGGCGGCGATATCAAGCTTGTTCGGCAGGAAGGTTGAGGGTGACGCGAAAGGCAATGCGGTTGCACGCTCCACCTCACGGCGGATTACCTCGCTGCCGGAGAGGCCCGCCAGCTGGTGGTGGAAGGTTGCGTTCAGATCCGCATAGAGGTCGAAGTCGAGATCATCCAGTTCCTCGCCGAAGCAGGTATCCAGGCGCTCCACCGTCTCACGGATGGCTGCCAGCGCCTGCGGGGCGACGCCGCGCTCTGCGGCAAGCCGCGCTGCCGTGCCTTCCATCACACCCCGCAATTCGATGGAATCGATGACATCGGCAAACCCGAATTTGCGGACCACGAAGCCGCCATTCGGCAGTCGATCCAGCAGCCCCTCCTCGGCGAGACGTGACAGTGCCTCGCGCACGGGCGTGCGGGATATATCCAGCGTTTCGGCAAGCGACACCTCGAAGAGGCGCATGCCGCCCGGCAGTTCGCCGTTGATGATCTTCTCGCGAAGTTCGATCACTGCGCGGCGACCATGGGTCGCTGCCTCGCTTGCCTTGGATGCCAAATCGCTCCCCCGTGCCTTATCCGTTCGCATCCATGGATGCGCAATACCCTTTTCCAGCTATGTATACATAGCCAGCGGGCATGCCAGCAAGAGCGCTTTCATTCGGCGGGTGCGGGAAGCGCGGAGGGTGTCTCATTGCGATGGAAGCGCGCAGACCAGCGTGAGAAAAGCAGGTAGATGATCGGCGTCGTATAGAGTGTCAGCACCTGCGACACGATCAGGCCACCGATGATGGTGATGCCGAGCGGGCGGTGAAGGTCCGCCCCAGGGCCGGTGGCCAGCACCAGCGGCAGCGCGCCCATGAAGGCGGCAAGCGTCGTCATCATGATGGGGCGGAAGCGCTTAAGGCATGCCTCGTGGATCGCCTTTTCCGGCGCCATGCCATGCACGCGTTCCGCCTCCAGCGCGAAATCGACAAGCATAATGCCGTTCTTCTTCACGATGCCGATCAACAGGATGATGCCGATGAAGGCCACCACCGTCAGTTCTGTGCCGCTGATCCAGAGCGCCAGCAGTGCGCCGAGACCGGCAGAGGGAAGGGTGGAGATGATAGTCAGCGGATGTACGAGGCTCTCATAGAGAATGCCAAGCACGATATAGACGGCCAGCAGGGCCGACAGGATCAGCAGCGGCTGGTTGCCGGAGGATTTGCTGGCGCTTGCCGCATCGCCGGCAAACTCCGCATGCAGCGTATCGGGCAGGTGCATGCCGGCGACCGAGGCCTTGACCGCCTCGTTGGCCTGCGACAGCGTCGTCTCAGGTCCCACATTGTAGGAGATGGTGACGGACGGGAACTGCCCCTGATGGTTGACACCAATCGGTGCCAGCGTGCGCTCCACCTTGGCAAAGGCGCCAAGCGGCACCTGTGTGCTGCCACTGCCGGGCACATAGATCTTCAGGATGTGTTCCGGGTCCTTGGCGAAATCCGGATAGGCTTCGAGAATGACCCGGTACTGGTTTCTCTCACCATAGACGATCGTCACCTGCCGCTGTGCGAAGGCGTTGTTGAGGGCGGTATCGACCGCGCTCATCTTGATGCCCAGGCGCGAAGCCGCCGTTCGGTCCACCACCACATTGGCCTGCAAGCCGCTCGGCTGCCGGTCGCTGTTGACATCTGTCAACAGAGGTTCCTGCCGGAGCCTTGCCAGAATGCGGGGCGCCCAGGTGATCAGTTCATTGTAATCCGCGTCCCACAGCGTGAACTGGTACTGCGAGTCGGACGAGCGCGCGCCGATACGGATGTCGCTTGGGGAAAAGAACGAGGTGTCCAGGCCGGGAATGACGGCCGTTGCGCGGCGCAGGCGATCGATCACCACTTCCGTCGGTTCGCGCTCGCCGGGGGGCTTCAACGAAATCTGCATCTGGCCGCGATTGGCGGTGCCCAGAAAGCCGCCGCCGACGCTGGCACCGATATTGGCAACCGCTGGATCCTTCTCCACGATGTCCAGCGCCCGTCTTTGCAGTGCCACCATGGCCGGATAGGAAATGTCGCTTGCCGCCTGGCTGTTGCCGAAGATGAAGCCGGTATCATCCCGCGGTAACAAGCCCTTCGGCACCTTCGCATAGAGATAACCGGTCAGGACGACGCAGGCGATGGTGGTGAGCACCGCCAGAAAGCGGTGATGCAGAACGCCGCTCAAGGTGCGGTCGTAGAAACCGATCATGCTATCCAGCGCGCCTTCCACCACACGGTCGAACCTGCTGCTGCGCGCATCGAGATCATGCGCCTTCAGCCGATGGCCGCAGATCATCGGCGTCAGCGTGAGCGAGACAATGGTCGACACGATGATGGTGAAGGCGAGCGTCAGCGAGAAAGTGAGGAAGAATTTGCCGACCACGCCGCCCATGAAGAACAGCGGAATGAAAGCCGCCATCAATGACACGCTGATGGCGATGACCGTAAAGCCGATCTGCCGTGCCCCCTCGCGGGCGGCGTCCAGCGGCTTCATGCCTTTTTCGAGATTTGCATAGACGTTCTCGATCATCACGATCGCGTCGTCCACCACGAAGCCGCTCGCGACCGCAAGCGCCATCAGCGAAAGGTTGTCGATGGAAATACCGGTCACCCACATGGCGGCAAAGGCCCCGGCGAAGGAGAGTGGCACCGTCAAGCCCGCCGCAACGGTCGGCACCACGCGGCGCAGGAATACAAAGACCACGGCCATGACCAGCGTGATGGTGGCCAGAAGGGTGAATTGCATATCCTCGACGCTGGCGTGGATCGTGGTCGTACGATCATTCAGCACATCGATCTCAATGCCGGAGGGGATGAGTTCCTTGAGTTCCGGAATGAGCGCACGCACCGAATCGACGGTGGAGACGACATTTGCATCTGCGGCTTTGGTAATGTTGAGCAGCACGGCGGGCTTGCCGTTGAACCAGGCATCCGAGCGGCGGTTGCGCACGCCGGGCTCGACGCTTGCGATGTCGGCAAGCCGGGTGGCGGTTCCGTCGCCGGAGCGGATGATCAGCTGGCCGTAATCCTCAGGCTTGGTCAGCTGGGCGTTGACCGAAAGCGCATAGAACGAGCTTGGTCCATCAACAGCACCGACAGGTGCCAGTGCATTGCCCGCGACGATGGCATTGCGCACATCATTGGCCGAGAGACCAATCGCCGCCAGCCGGTCTGGATCGAGACGTACGCGCACGGCAGGCTGGTCGGCGCCGCTGACATTGACGTCGCCCACGCCTTCCACCTGCGAAATGCGCTGCACGACGACCGTATCGGCCGCATCGAAAATTGCGCTTGCCGGCAGGGTGGAGGAGGTGAGCGCTAGCGTCAGGATCGGTGCAGCCGCCGGGTTGGCCTTGCGCATATTCGGCAGGTTCGGCATGTCGCTTGGAAGATCTGCCACCGCCGCGTTGATCGCGGCCTGCACATCCTGGGCCGCGCTGTCCACATCGCGGGAAATGTCGAATTGCAGGAAGATGTTGGTGGTGCCAAGCCCGCTGGCGGAGGTCATTTCCGTTACGCCGGCAATCGCACCCAGATGCCGCTCCAGGGGGGCGGCGACGCTGGAGGCCATGCTTTCCGGGTCGGCGCCCGGTCGGCTGGCCGAGACGCGAATGGTCGGCAGGTCGACCGCCGGCAGGCTGGAGACCGGCAAAAAGCGATAGGCAACCAGCCCCAGCATCATCAGGCCGATTGCCAGAAGCGTCGTGCCGATGGGTCGGTTGATGAAGGGGGCCGAAATGTTCATGCGGGTTCACCCGCTTCCCGCGCGGCCGCTTCGTTCGGGCCTTTCGCGCGGGCACGCAAACCGTCCAGCGCCAGGTAGATGACTGGCGTCGTATAGAGCGTGAGCAACTGGCTGAGCAGCAGGCCGCCGATGATGGATATGCCGAGTGGAATACGAAGCTCCGCGCCCGTGCCTTGCGCAAGCGCCAATGGCAGCGCACCAAACAGGGCGGCAAGCGTGGTCATCATGATCGGGCGGAAGCGAAGCGCTGCGGCCTTGATGATCGCCTCACGCGGCGCAAGCCCGTCCTGCCGCTCCGCATCCAGTGCGAAGTCGATCATCATGATCGCGTTCTTCTTCACGATACCCATCAGGAGCACGATGCCGATCAGCGCGATGATCGAGAGATCCTGCCCGAACAGCATCAGCGCCAGAAGCGCCCCCACCCCGGCGGACGGCAGGGTGGAAAGAATGGTGATCGGGTGGATCGCGCTCTCATAGAGCAGGCCAAGCACGATGTAGATGGTGATGATGGCAGCCAGGATCAGCCAGGGTTCGCCTGCCAGTGAGCGGTCGAATTCTTCCGTATCGCCGCTGTAGTGACGCTGGATGGAGGCCGGCATGCCGATCTCCTTTTCCGCGCTCTTGATGGCATCCACCGCATCCGACAGCGAGGCGCCGCGCGCCAGATCGAAGCTCAGCGTTACCGCCGGAAACTGCTCGCTGCGGCTGATCACCAGCGGCGCGTTGGTGAAGCGCACGGTTGCCACGGTACTCAGCGGCACCATGACGTTGTTCGCGCCTTCCACGTAAAGCTGCTCCAGCGCCTTGGGATCACCCTGGAAGCGCTGAGAGGCTTCCAGGATCACGCGGTACTGGTTGGCCTGCCCGTAAATGGTGCTGATCTGCCGCTGGCCGAAGGCATCGTAAAGCGTATCGCTGATGCCCTGCATGGAGACGCCAAGGCGGGCTGCCGTTTCGCGGTTGACCTGAATGGCGAGGCGCCCGCCGCCCATTTCCACTTCGGAGGTCACATCTACCAGCAGCGGGTTCTGCTGCAGGCGCCGCGCCAGACGGTCCGCCCAGTCGGCAACGGTGGCCGTCGCCGTGCCCGTCAACGTGTACTGGTAAGGCGCGCGGCTTGCGCGCGTGCTGATCGAGATGTCGCGCACGCTCTGGAAGGTGGCGTGGACGCCGGGAATGCCGGCGACGCGCTCGCGCAGGCGGTCGATCACGTCAGTGGCGGAGATCGCCCGTTCATCCTGCGGTTTCAGCACGATGGTGTAACTTGCCGTGTTGAGCGTCAGGTTGGTGGCGCTGGTGCCGATCACGGCGATCACGCTTTCGACGGCCGGATCATCGCGCAAACGATTGCCGATGTTCTGCTGTGTCGCCTTCATCACATCGAAGGAACTGGTCGGTTCGGTTTCCACCACGGCGGTAATCAGGCCCGTATCCTGCACAGGCAGAAAGCCCTTGGGGATGGCGATGTAGAGCGCCACCGTGACGCCAAGCGTGATGGCCGTCAGCGACAGCATCAGCCAGCCACGGTTGACCGCCCAGACCACGCTTTTGTGGTAGCCCTCGTTCATCCAGTCCATGAAGCGGTCCGTCAGCCCAAGCAGGCCGGAACTGCGCTCCTTCGGCGCACGCAAGATTCGCGCGCACATCATCGGCGTCAGCGTCAGCGAGATGATGGCGGAGACGACGACGGCGATCGTCAGCGTCAGCGCGAACTCGCGGAACATGCGGCCGACGATGCCGGTCATGAACAGCAGCGGTATAAAGACGGCGATCAGCGATGCCGTCAGCGAAATGATGGTGAAGCCGATTTCGCCGGCACCCTTCAGCGCCGCCTGCATCGGCTTCTCGCCCTCTTCGATATGGCGGGCAATGTTCTCGATCATCACGATCGCATCGTCCACCACGAAGCCGGTGCCGATGGTCAGCGCCATCAGTGACAGGTTGTCCAGGCTGAAGCCTGCAAAGTACATGATGCCGAAAGTGGCAATCAGCGATAGCGGCAGCGCAACGCCGGCAATGATCGTTGCCGTCAGCGTGCGCAGGAACAGGAAGACGACCAGAATGACAAGGCCGATGGACAGCACCAGCGTCCATTGCACGTCATGGATCGACGCCCGGATCGTCTCAGTGCGGTCGTTGACGATATCGAGCGAGACACCGGCCGGCAGCGCCAGTTTCAGGCGCGGCAGCTGGCGGCGCACATCCTCCACCGTCTGGATGACGTTGGCGCCGGGCTGGCGCATGATGTCGACGATCACGGCGGGACGGCCCTGATACCAGGCACCGACACGGCTGTTTTCCAACCCTTCCACCACATCAGCCACATCCTTCAGCCGCACGGGGGCGGCGTTCTTGTAGGCGATGATCGTCTGGCGATAGACTTCCGGCTCGTGGATCTGGTCGTTGGCCGACAGCGTGAACGACTGGAATGTGCCATCCACCGCACCCTTTGCACCGGACACATTGGCATTGGTGATGGCTGAGCGCAGGTCCTCCAGCGAAAGGCCATAGGAGGCAAGCCTCGTCAGATCCGCCTGCACGCGAATTGCCGGGCGAACGCCACCCTGCACGCGCACATCACCGACGCCTGAGACTTCGCTAAGTCGCTGCGACATGATCGTGTCGGTGAAGTCGCTCAGGTCTCGGATCGGGTAGGTGTCGGAATGCAGTGCAAGCGTGATGATCGGCGTATCCGCGGGGTTCACCTTTGCATAGGTCGGCGGATAGGGCAGCGTCTTCGGCAGGCTGCCGGCGGCGGCGTTGATCGCCGCCTGCACATCCTGCGCGGCGCCATCGATATCGCGGTCGAGGTTGAACTGCAGCGTGATCTGGCTGATGCCGAAGGCGCTGGAGGAGGTCATCGAGGCAACCGCCGGTATCTGCCCCAGCGGTCGCTCCAGCGGCGCCGTCACCAGCGCCGTCATCGTATCGGGATCGGCCCCCGGCAATTGGGTCGTGACCCGGATTGTCGGAAAATCCACCTGCGGCAGCGGCGCGACCGGCAGATTGAAGAAACCCAGAAGCCCGCCGAGCAGCGTTGCAATCCCCAGCAGCGAGGTGGCAATCGGCCTGGAAATAAAGGGCGTGGAAATGCTCATTTCGAGGCGTCAGCCGCTTTCTGGGGATCGGTCTTGGTAGCGTCCGGCGCTGGCGAACCGGATTGCGCGCCCCCATTCTGGCGACGGTGACCGGAGGGTGGCTGGTCGGCACCCGGTTGTGCTTGCCCACCCGGTTGCGTGGGCGCGGCATGATCGCCTGCGGCCGGCTTATTCTGATTGTTGTTCTGGTTGTTGCCCTTGTTGCTGCCGCCCTTGCGGCGCTGCCCGCGGCTGTCATCGGAAAGTGGCACGGCCATCTTTGACGGGTCTGCCTCTTCCGGTGTCGAAACGCGCACCTGTACGCCATCCTGGAGCCGCGCAAAGCCCGTCGTGACCACCCGGTCGCCATCCTTCAGGCCCTTGGCGATGACGGCAATCTGGTCATCCTGCATGGCGACGTCGATCGCCTGCATCTTCACGGTATCGTCCGGCTGCACGATATAGGAATAGGTGCCGCCGGGGCCGCGCTGCACGGCAGCGGACGGCACGGTCAACACATCCTTTTTCGTTTCCACCAGCAGCCGCGCATTCACGAAGGCGCCCGGCCACAGCGTCAGCTTCTCGTTCGAAAATTCGGCGCGGAGCTTCACCGTTCCGGTCGTTGCATCCACCTGGTTGTCCACGACAGTCAGCTTGCCGTTGGCGAGAAGCGTCTTGCCGTCATCGGCGAAGGCATCGACAACAAGCGGACCCTTGCCGTTTGCGGCGTTGACGCGGGCGAGATCCTGCTGCGGTACAGAAAACACCACGGTGATCGGGCGGATCTGCGAGAGCGTGACGATACCGTTTGAATCTCCGCTGGAGATGATATTGCCGACATCGACATTGCGGATGCCGGTGCGGCCATCGATCGGCGCGCGAATGGTGGTGTAATCCAGCTGCACCTGCGCGCCTTCGATCGCCGCCTGGTCAGATTGCACCTGCGCCTTGTATTGCGCCACGAGTGCCTTCTGATTGTCGACCTGCTGCTGTGTGGCGGCGGAATTTCCGGCGAGCCGCTGCAGGCGGTCCGCTTCCACAATCGCATTGGCCAGTTGTGCCTCATCCTGCGCCTTCTTGGCGGCCGCCTGATCGAGTTGTGCGCGGTAAAGGGCGTCATCGAGCCTTGCGATGATGTCTCCCTTCTTCATGTCCTGGCCCTCGCGGAACAGGATTTCGGTGATCCGACCACTCACCTGCGCGCGCACCACAACCGTATTGGCGGGTCTGACGGTGCCGACGCCCACGGCGTAAACAGGCACATCCGTGATGGCGGCGGGGGCGGCCACGACCGGGATCGCACGGTCACGTGCGGTCTGACGGTCAACCTGCTTTTTGGGAAACCACGTGCCGGTCACGGCCTGAAATTGCGTTTGCACCTGCGGCTGCTGAGCGGCATAGGCAAGTCCCGCTCCGGCAATGGCAAGGCCGAACAGGATAATCTTTGTACGTGTTTTCATCGATGACCGCTCATGCGTGGTGTGACTGAGCCGCGCGCGCTCTGCAGAGGCGCGCTCGACCGGGCGTCAGGTAGCCGCGCTGCCTAACGAACAGACGACAAACCAACCACAACTTTGAAAAAAAACCACTTACAAGAACGTAATGAACGGGGTTTTCCGTCTGCGCCGTTCGAGTCAGCGCACCATAACGCAGGAATGTGGTGAATGTTCTGCAAGCCCTGCGGGAATTCAGCCAGTATTATCGACCGCGCGTGCGAAGGCTGCAAGCACCGTTCGCTCTGAACGGTCGAGATAGGAACCGAGGAGCGCCGCAGCCTCAGCCGGTTTGCCTTCTTCCAGCAGCGCCAAGATCTGCAGGTTGAGATCCAGGTAGGGGGCATGCAGGAATTCGGGATCATCCAGCAGGCCGAAGCTTAAGCGAAGTTCGGCGGCCGTTTGCGCATAAAAGGCATTCAGTCGCGGGCTGTCGGCGAGATCGACGATCGCCGCATGGAAGGCCATATTGGCGCTGCCGACACCCACCCAGTTTTTCGTGTTGCGGTGTTCGATCGCGAGCTCCACAGCCTCGCGCATGCGGGAAACTGCGGGATGTTTGGGGTAGGATTGCGCCAGGGCCGTGCATTCCACCATGCGGCGCACGCGGTAGATGTCGATGATGGATGCCATGCTGGGCGTTGCAACAAAGACGCCGCGATTCGGCTCATGGCGCAGAAGGCCATCCTTCGTCAGCAGGCGGAAGGCTTCCCGCAGCGAATTGCGCGATACGTCCAGGCTTGCGGCCAGGGCTGCTTCGGAAAGACGCTGGCCGGGCTTCAATTCACCGGCAATCAAGCGGTCGCGAATGGCTTCTGCCAATCGCTGCGCCAGTGTCAGGCCCAAATCCTGCTCTGCCATTCCCGCTCCGTCCGGCCAAAGCTAGCCGCATTTTCCATCTGCGCCGGATGCGGCGCCACTATTGCGCACTGCCTTACTCGCCTTGACGCATCGGGACAATATGACAACTTCGCCATGCAGTTGATTGAGCTATGTCTTGCCGCCGAGCGCGCCTCGTCTTGCAAGATCGTCTGCGCGTTCGTTGCCCTCCACCTCGGCATGTCCCTTGCACCATGCAATGCTGACACAGGACAGCGCGTTAAGGTCATCGTCGATGACCTGCCACTGATGACGGTCGGGTATCCAACGCTTGCGCTCACGGCTATTGGCGGTCACCCGCTTCCACCCATTGGATCTCCAGATCTTCAGGAGCCGGTTGCAGCCTTCGACAACATAGTGTGAGTCTGACCATATCGTGGTTTGCGGTCCGCATGTCTGTTGTCTGAGCCATTGGAGCGCCTCGCACAAGGCTGCCAGTTCCATCTCG
This sequence comes from Rhizobium oryzicola, assembly GCF_030504645.1. GTDB lineage: Bacteria > Pseudomonadota > Alphaproteobacteria > Rhizobiales > Rhizobiaceae > Neorhizobium > Neorhizobium oryzicola. The sequence goes on from NZ_JAUKWQ010000011.1 coordinate 159,675, forward strand.
CCGTTCCCGGATGCCTTGGCCGACGCGGACTGCGATTCTGTTTCGGCGCCATCTTGGTAAACAACAAAGGCCCAGCCGCCGAGTTTCGTGTCCGGGCAAAACGAGCCATCGATGTAGACATCGATATTGCCGCTCATCGATCCATCTCCCCAACGGGCATCGGGGCCGTGTTACAATTGACGCTCATATCAGGGCCGATCACGCCCATCATAACGGATACGATTTTGCGCGATCGCGTCGCTGTTCAGCGTCGCCCATTCGGCCAGCTGCCTGGCCGTTTCGGAAAGCGAAAACCCAAGCTCGGTCAACCGGTATTCCACCTGTGGCGGCGTGCTGTGGTGCACCGTTCGCACTACCATTCCATCCCGTTCCAGGGCTTTCAGCGTCCTCGTCAGCATCTGTTGCGAAATGCCGTTGACCTGGCGCTTCATCCCGTTGAACCGTGCCGGCCCCTGCCTCAACGCGACAATGACCTGGATCGTCCACTTGTCGCCCACGCGACTGAGGATTTCGCTGACACTTCTGCAGTCGCCTGCGGCGTGCGCTGTGGTCACATCCATCTGACTACCTCGCAAATTTATGCTTTTGACGGTGAATTTGTGGTCTCATAAATGGCTGTGGTCAACCAATTAGACCGCTCATCGGACAATCCGGGAGATGGTCGAAACCACGGAGACCACGATGAAGCTGTTCTACTACCCGGCCGCCTGCAGCCTTGCAGACCACATCGCGCTGATCGAGGCCGGCCTTGCCTATACGGCCGTGCCCATCAACCACGAGAAGAAGACAGCGGATGGACGCGACTTTCTCTCCCTCAATCCGAAGGGTTACATCCCCGCGCTTGAACTGGAGGACGGGTCAATCCTGACGGAGAATCCGGTCATCCTCAACTACATAGCCGAGAGGGCAGGAAAACTGCTTCCGCAGGGGCTGGCGCGCTGGCGTGTGCTGGAAGCGCTCGCCTTCATGAGCTCCGAAATCCACTCCGCCTATCAACCTTTCTTCCGAAATTTCCCGGAGGTCGAGAAGGCGAGGGCGCGGGAAAAGCTGACCGGGAATTTCGCGATCCTCTCGGCGCAACAGGCTGATCGGGAATTCCTGGTGGGTGACACCTTCACCATTGCGGATTGCTATCTCTACTGGGTTCTGACGGTCGTGCCGAAGACTGGGGTCCAGCTGCCGGATAATCTGCAAGCGAGCTTCGACCGCCTGAAGACGCGGCCGTCCGTGGTCCGGGCCTTGGCGGAAGAAGGTCTGTAGCAGGCCGCTTGGCGGGCATTGCAGGAGGTCGCTTCATCGAAAGGGAGCGGCCGATCGTCCGGAGGCACCCGCAGGACGCCGCCGTTTGCTCAACCCATTGGCAAGATCCGCTCAATGCAATGGCAATGCGGCTACGAAACGAACAAATTGATGATCGATAAAGAAATTATTGTTCAACAATCTTGACACTCGTGAGGAACATGGCAGCATTGTGACATGGATCATCCGCAGAGGGGCGGTTGAAGGTAAAAAGGAGAATGCCATGGAGACGAACAAGCTCGCGATGGCCCCGGAGGGTGCTAGCGCTGCCGACACCGCCCGCAAGAAGCGCTATGCGCTGCTATCGGCCATGTTCCTGATGTCGATGTCCGCCGTCGGACCCGGCTTCATCACCCAGACCGCCACTTTCACCGTCAAACTCGGTGCGGCCTTCGCCTTCGGCATCATCGTGTCGATCCTGATCGATTTCGTGGTGCAGGCGAATATCTGGCGCATCGTTGCCGTCACTCGCATGCGCGCCTCTGACATCGCCAATGCGGCCATACCGGGCTCGGGCTATTTCCTGGCTGTTCTCGTCATCATCGGCGGCCTGTTCTTCAACATCGGCAATATCGGCGGCGCGGGCCTCGGCTTTAACGCCATGCTGGACCTCGACCCGAAGATCGGCGGCGCGATTGGTGCCTTGGCCGCGATCGGCATCTTCCTGTCGCGTCGTGCCGGTGTTGCCATGGACCGGGTGGTCTTCGTCGCCGCCTTTGTGAAGCTGGCGCTGATCGTTTATGCAGCGATTGTCTCAGGTCCTCCGGTGGCCGAGGCACTCCGTCAGACGGTTCTGCCTGACACCATCGACTTCGCCACCATCACCACCATTGTTGGCGGTACGGTCGGCGGCTACATCACCTATGCCGGTGCGCATCGCCTGCTCGACCGCGGCATGGGCGGCGTCGAAAACATCGCCGCCGTCAACCGCGCGGCCTTCAGCGGCATCGCAATCACCGGCGTGCTCCGCTACATCCTGTTTCTTGCCATCCTCGGCGTTGTCGCCAGTGGCGTGGCGATCGACCTCTCCGGCAAGGCTGCAAACCCGGCGGGCCAGGCCTTCCGCGCCGCTGCCGGCAATATCGGCTTCCGCCTGTTCGGCGCCGTTCTGCTTGCATCCGCCATGACCAGCATCATCGGTGCCGCCTACACCTCCGTCTCCTTCCTGACCGCCTTCAAGAAGGACATGACCGAGCGTCATCGGAATTTCGCGACGGTCGGCTTCATCGCCTTCTCGCTGATCTGCTACGTGCTGATGACGACGCCGCCCGCTGCCATGCTGGTCTTTGTCGGTGGCCTCAACGGTCTCGTCTTGCCGATCGGCCTGTCGATCTTCATGTATGCCGCCTGGAAGCGCGCCGACCTCATGAACGGCTATCAGTATCCCCGTTGGCTGCTCGGTCTTGGTGTGCTCACCTGCGCGCTCACCTGGTATATGGGCTACAAGTCCATCGGACCGATCTTCGCTCTGCTGGGCCTTTAATAGATAAGGGAGGATATGCGATGGCTGCTATCGATCTGAACAGCGACCTCGGGGAAAGCTATGGCGCCTGGAGCATGGGCGATGACGCCGCCATGCTGTCCATCGTCTCCAGCGCCAATGTGGCCTGCGGTTTCCATGCCGGCGATCCCGCCGGTATCCTGAAGACGGTGAAGGCAGCCGTCGAACGGGGCGTCGTCCTCGGCGCTCACGTCTCCTATCCCGACCGTGTCGGCTTCGGCCGGCGCGACATGGATGTCACGAGCGGTGAGCTGATCGCCGATGTCATCTATCAGATCGGCGCCCTGCAGGGCATTGCCGCAGCCGCCGGTTCCAAAGTGCGCTATGTAAAGCCGCATGGCGCGCTTTATAATCGCATCGCCAACGATGCAAAGCAGGGCCAGGCGGTGATCGACGGCATCAAGGCGATCGACCCGACGCTCGTCCTGATGGGGCTCGCCGGTGCGCCGATCCTCGATCTTGCCCGCAAGTCCGGTCTTGCCGTTGTCGCGGAAGCCTTTGCGGACCGCGCCTATACGCCTCAGGGCGAACTCGTGTCCCGCCGCGAAGCCGGCGCCGTGTTGCATGATCCGCAGGAGATTGCGAACCGCATGCTGCAGCTGGCCCGCGAGGGCACGCTGACCGCCATCGACGGCTCCACCATCAAGGTGGATGCCCAGTCGATCTGCGTGCATGGCGACAGCCCCGGAGCGGTCGCGATTGCCGCGGCGCTGCGCCAGCGCTTCGAGGCGGAAGGCATCGCCGTCCGTTCGTTTGTTTCGGAAGCTTGAAAGCATCGTCATGCGCTTTTTACCCGTCAGCCTCACCACGCTTCTGGTGGAGCTTGCCGATCTCGACCAGACGCTGGCGCTGTTTGCCTCGTTGAATGCCGATCCTGTCGACGGCATTGAGGAAATGGTTCCTGCCGCCCGCACGGTGATGATCCGCTACCGTCCGGAAAAGATATCTGCCGCCGAGATTGCGGCGGAGATTTCCATCCGTGACCTTTCGGCCAAGCTCGCGCCATCGGAAACGCTCGTGGAAATTCCCGTCATTTATGACGGCGAAGATTTGGATGAAGTATCAGTCCTTACCGGCCTTTCCGTGGAGGAGGTCATCCGCCGCCACACGGAAAGCACCTTCACCGTGGCCTTTTGCGGCTTTGCGCCGGGTTTCGGCTATCTCGTCGGTGGCGATCCCGCGCTTCATGTGCCGCGCCGGAAAAGCCCGCGCACCCGCATTCCAGCGGGCTCTGTGGCCCTCGCAGGCGCTTTCAGCGGCGTCTATCCGCAGGCAAGCCCCGGCGGCTGGCAGATCATCGGCACGACACCGGAACAGATGTGGGACCTGTCGCGCAATCCGCCGGCGCTGTTCCAGCCCGGCCATCGCGTGCGATTCTTCGATCTCGCCAAGCGTCCGCAGACCGCTGCTCCCGCAGTCACCACAATCGAGACGGCTCAGCCAGCAGCAGAAGAGGGGCCGGCCTTCAAGGTGACGGCCTCGCCGCTACCGGCGGTGTTTCAGGATCTCGGCCGTTTCGGCCAGACGGGGCAGGGCGTGTCCGCCTCCGGGGCGCTCGATCAGGGGGCACTGAAGGCGGCAAACCGCATTGTCGGCAATCCCTTCAACTTCGCCTGTCTGGAAGTGACCTGGGGCGGCCTCGTGTTTGAGGCGACGGCCCGCACGGTCATCGCCGTCACCGGGGCCGATTGTCCTGTCGACATCCGCGATGCCAGCGACCGACGGCTTGTGTCGAAAACCTATCAGCCTGTTTCGCTGGAACCGGGCGACAGGGTGACGATCGGCCACGCGGCATCCGGCATGCGGGCCTATCTGGCGGTGCGTGGCGGCTTCAATGTGGAGCCGGTTCTCGGCAGCGTGTCGACCGATACGCTGGCGGTTGTCGGCCCGGATGCGGTCGGTAGCGGCGCAGTCCTGAAGCTGAATGGCGAGGTATCCGGTCTCTCCAGCGTTTCGCTCGGCGAGCAGCCGGCCTTCGCGCTGCCAAAGGCGGGGGAGGTCGTGACGCTGGATGTGGTGCTCGGTCCCCGCACGGACTGGTTCACGGAAAAAGGCTTGGAGACGCTCACCAGTCAGCTCTGGCAGGTGACGCCGCAATCGAGCCGCGTCGGCATTCGCCTCTCCGGCGATATTTCGATCGAGCGCAAGGATTCGGCCGAACTGCCGAGCGAAGGCACAGCGACAGGCGCCATCCAGGTGCCGCATAGCGGCCAGCCGGTGCTGTTCCTGGCCGACCACCCGCTGACTGGCGGTTATCCGGTCATCGGCAATGTCGCGGAATACCACCTCGATCTCGCCGGGCAGATCCCGGTCAATGCGAAGATAAAGTTCCGGCCCATCTCGCCCTTTGCCGAGATCGTGCCCGCAGCGCGTGCAAGCGCGTGACCCTCTGAGGAGAAATTTCATGAAGAAAGTGCTGATCGCCAATCGCGGCGAGATTGCCGTGCGCATCATCCGCGCCTGCCGGGATTACGGTATCGCCTCCGTCGCCGTTTATTCCGAGCCGGATGCCGATGCGCTGTTCGTGCGCCTGGCGGATGAGGCCTATGGTCTTGGCGGCGCCAAGCCGTCCGAAAGCTATCTCGACATCGACAAGCTGATTGCCATTGCCCGCCGGTCGGGCGCGGATGCCGTGCATCCCGGCTACGGCTTCCTGTCGGAACGCGCCGAATTTGCCCGTGCCGTGATCGATGCAGGCCTCACCTGGATTGGGCCTGATCCGCATGTGATCGAGGCGCTGGGCGACAAGGTGGAAGCCCGCCGCATCGCAACGAGCGTCGGCGCGCCGCTGGTGGCCGGCAGCGATGGCCCTGTGTCGTCCGCCGCCGAAGTCATCGCCTTCGCGGAAGCACATGGTCTGCCTGTTGCCATCAAGGCCGCCCATGGTGGTGGCGGTCGCGGGTTGAAGGTCGCCTGGAAGATGGAGGAGATCGGCGATCTCTACGAATCCGCCGTGCGCGAAGCGACGGTGGCCTTCGGCCGTGGCGAGTGCTTCCTGGAACGTTTCCTGCACCGTCCGCGCCACATTGAGGCGCAGGTGCTGGCCGACAAGCACGGCAATGTGCTGGTGCTGGGCACGCGCGACTGCTCGGCGCAGCGGCGGAACCAGAAGCTGATCGAGGAAGCGCCAGCACCGTTTCTCACCGACGCGCAGAGGAATGAGATCCACGAGGCGGCGCGGCGCATCTGCGCAGGCGCCGGCTATTCCGGTGCAGGCACGGTGGAATTCCTGCTCGGCACTGATGGCACCATCTCCTTCCTGGAGGTGAATACCCGCCTGCAGGTGGAACACCCCGTTACAGAAGAGACGACGGGCATTGATCTCGTGATCGAGCAGTTCCGCATTGCCAGGGGCGAGCGCCTGACGGTGACGGAGACGCCGGTACCCCGCGGTCACTCGATCGAGTTTCGCATCAATGCGGAAGATCCCGGCCGCGGTTTCCTGCCGACGCCGGGCGCGATTACCCGCTTCGATCCGCCGTCTGGTCCGGGCGTGCGCCTGGATACCGGCGTCGTCTCCGGCTCCACCGTGCCGGGCCTCTACGATTCGCTGATGGCGAAGCTGATCGTCACGGGTGCCACCCGTGAGGAGGCGATCCGCCGGGCGCGGCGCGCGCTGAAGGAATTCCAGATCGACGGTGTGGCGACGGTTCTGCCTTTCCACCGTGCTGCCATCGAAACGGACGATTTTACCGGCGTCGATGGCTTCAAGGTTCACACACGCTGGATCGAGACGGATTTTGCCGAGAGGCTGGAGGCGCAGTCACGGCCGGAACCGGTCGAGGATGCAGGCCTGATCCGCACCGTCATCGAGATCGACGGCAAGCGCCATGCGCTGGGCATCCCGGCCATGCTGCTGGCGGGGCTCGGGAGTGTCAACGCCTCTGCACCGACCGGCGAGGCCACAGCGCCCGTGGATAAGGCTGCCGTCACCGCACCGATTTCCGGCAATCTCCAATCCTTCAAGGTGGAGGATGGGGCGACGGTGGCCGAAGGCGATCTCCTGGCTGTCATGGAAGCCATGAAGATGGAAACACGCGTGACGGCGACAAGCGCCGGCACCTTCCGCCGTGTGGCGGAGGAGGGTGCCTATCTTGCTGCCGGGGCGGTTCTCGGGCGCATCGAATAGCTCACCGTTCGAACCGGGCCCGGCGAACCATGCGCCGGGTCACTGTTACAAGATCCGATAGGGCACGATCGAGCGGTTGTCATGGTCCACCGCCAGCCGACTCTTGAGCGGCGGCACGGCCCGCTGCGGACAGTTGTGCCGTTCGCAGATGCGGCAGGATATGCCAATGGGCTCAAAGGCGGCGCGATTATCGATGTCCAGATCGTCCGCGTAGACGAAGTTGTCGGCGTAGGAAATCTCGCAGCCGAGCGCCAGCGCATAACGGGGTTGAACGGCGCGGAAGCCGCCGCTTCCCTTGGTGATCTGCGTGGCGAGGCAGAGATAGCGCACGCCGTCAGGGGTTTCCGCCAGTTGCCGGATGATGCGTCCGGGCATTTCAAAAGCCTGATGCACATTCCAGAGCGGGCAGGCGGCCCCGAAGCGCGCGAACTGAAGTTTTGCCGCGCTGTGGCGCTTGGTGATGTTTCCGGCGCGATCCACCCGCGCAAAGAAGATCGGAATACCCTTCTGTCCAGGCCTCTGCAGCGTGCTGAGCCGATGGCAGATCTGCTCGAGGCTGGCGCCGAATTGCGCGGCTAGCAGGTCCAGATCGTGGCGCAGTTCGCGGGCGCGCTTCAGGAAGTTTTCGTAAGGCAGCAACAGGGCCCCGGCAAAATAGTTCTGCAGCCCGATGCGACAGATCTCCACCGCTTCGGCTGTGCGAAAACCGGCTTCGCGGGCAATGCGGTCGATCACGTCCCTTGCGTGGAGTTGGGCGATCTGCAGCGCCATCTGAAAATCACGCGTGGCGGGCGTGGCATAGGCGTTCAACGACAGGCGCCGCGTCACCGGGTCAAAGCTTCGGATCAACTCGTCCTTCAATGCCGTGCGCTCGACGCTTACGCCGAAACGATCAGCCAGAAATTGCTGAAGAGCCACATGGTTCTCGCCGCCGCCGAGCTTCAATTCGCCTGCCAGCCTTTCGGCCATCACGTCCAGGTCGTGGATGTAATTGTCGACGAAATGGAAGTAGTCCCGCACCTCATCATACGGCGTGGTTTCGCTGAGAGCTGCGCGGCCCAGCCGGTCGTCCATGCTGGCCAGTTGCTCGCTAGAGCGGCGGTAGGCCTGATGCGCGGCAATCAGGGCATGGGCAATCGCCGGAGCGTTCTGCGTCACCAGCTTCAGGTCCTGCAGGCTGCCGCTGTATCCTTCAAACAGCGGATCGGACAGCGCTTCCGACAGTGCGGAGAGAAGCCGGTCGCCTTCGCCGGAGGAAAGGTCGGTGATGCTGACGCCGAACTTCTCCGCCAGCGCCAGCAGAACGGCGGCGGAGACGGGGCGTTGATTGTTTTCGATCTGGTTGAGATAGCTTGTCGAGATGCCCAGCCGTTCTGCGAACTGGGATTGCGTGGCCCGTGCCGCCTCCCGGACATCCCGAACCTTTCGACCGATATAGAGTTTGCCTATCGCCATGAGTTCGCAACTTCGCAAAATGTAATTTGCATATTTATAGATTATACATTGCCACCTCTTCAACCAAAATCCATGTTTCACCTGCACGTTCAACGCGATACAAGGGATTGCAGATTCAAGGGAGGCAGCATTGCGCGCAGTTTTGAGCGAAGTGGAAGCACGGCGGGCGGAAGCGCGTCTCGGCGGCGGCCAGAAGCGTATTGATGCGCAGCACGCCAAGGGCAAGCTGACGGCACGTGAGCGCATCGAGGTGCTGCTCGATGAGGGCTCCTTTGAAGAATACGATATGTATGTCACCCATCGCTGCGTTGATTTTGGCATGGAAGGCCAGAAGGTGGCGGGCGATGGTGTCGTCACCGGCTGGGGCACCATCAATGGCCGTCAGGTCTATGTCTTCAGCCAGGATTTTACCGTCCTCGGCGGCTCGCTTTCTGAAACCCATGCGCAAAAGATCTGCAAGATCATGGATATGGCCGTGCGCGTCGGTGCGCCGGTCATCGGCCTGAACGACAGCGGTGGTGCTCGTATTCAGGAAGGCGTGGCGTCGCTCGCCGGTTACGCGGAAGTGTTTCGTCGCAATGCGGAAGCATCCGGCGTCATTCCCCAGATCTCCGTCATCATGGGGCCGTGCGCCGGTGGGGCGGTCTATTCTCCCGCCATGACCGATTTCATCTTCATGGTACGCGATAGCTCTTACATGTTCGTCACCGGTCCGGATGTGGTGAAGACAGTCACGAACGAGATCGTGACGGCGGAAGAGTTGGGCGGCGCTTCCACTCACACCAAGAAATCGTCGGTGGCCGATGCGGCCTATGAGAACGACATCGAGACGCTGGAAGCCGTGCGCCAGCTCTTCGATTTCCTGCCGCTCAACAACCGCGAAAAACCCCCGGTTCGGCCCTTCTTCGACGATCCGGCCCGCATCGAGATGCGGCTTGATAGCCTGATCCCGGATTCGGCCACCAAGCCCTACGACATGAAGGAACTCATCTACGCGATTGCCGATGAGGGTGATTTCTTCGAGATTCAGGAAGCCTTCGCGAAAAACATCATCACCGGCTTCATCCGGCTGGAGGGGCAGACGGTGGGCGTTGTCGCCAACCAGCCTATGGTGCTGGCGGGGTGCCTGGATATCGATGCCTCGCGAAAGGCGGCGCGCTTCGTGCGTTTCTGCGATGCCTTCTCTATCCCGATCCTGACGCTCGTTGATGTGCCGGGCTTTCTGCCTGGCGTCGCACAGGAATATGGCGGCGTGATCAAGCACGGCGCCAAACTTCTGTTTGCCTATTCGGAAGCCACCGTGCCGATGGTGACCCTGATTACCCGCAAGGCCTATGGCGGCGCCTATGACGTGATGGCCTCGAAGCATATCGGTGCCGACGTCAACTATGCCTGGCCGAGCGCGGAAATTGCCGTGATGGGGGCCAAGGGTGCCACCGAAATCCTCTATCGCTCTGAACTGGGTGACGCGGAGAAGATTGCCGCGCGGACAAGGGAATATGAGGAGCGGTTTGCAAACCCCTTCGTCGCGGCTGAGCGCGGCTTCATCGATGAGGTCATCATGCCGCATTCCTCACGGCGGCGGATCGCGCGCGCCTTTGCTTCATTGCGCAACAAGCAGGTCACGACCCATTGGAAAAAGCACGACACGATCCCCTTGTAAGGGTCGCGCTGGCTGCCCTTCCACCTATATCATGAGGGCAGCGCCGACCTCCCTGGCGTGCTCTTCACGAAACAAGGATTTGATATCCCATGAGCGATCCCAAATTTCCGCCCGAAAAGAACCTGCCTGCCGGTTACGAGCCGCCAAAAGTCTGGACCTGGGAGCCCGGCAATGGCGGCGCCTTTGCCAGCACCAATCGCCCGATTGCAGGTGCCACGCATGAGAAGGAACTGCCGGTCGGCAACAATCCGTTGCAGCTCTATTCTCTGGGAACGCCGAACGGGCAGAAGGTGACGATCCTGCTGGAAGAGCTTCTGGCGGCAGGGCATCAGGGCGCGGAATATGATGCCTGGCTGATCAATATCGGCAAGGGCGACCAGTTCGGCTCCGGCTTTGTGGGCGTGAACCCCAATTCCAAGATCCCGGCGCTGATGGACCATAATCCGAAGGGCGGCGGCGAACCGTTGCGCCTGTTCGAATCCGGCTCCATCCTCGTCTATCTCGCCGAAAAATTCGATGCCTTCCTCCCGACGGATGTCCGCACCCGCGCGGAGGCCATGAACTGGCTGTTCTGGCAGATGGGCTCGGCGCCTTTCGTCGGCGGGGGTTTCGGCCATTTCTACACCTATGCGCCTGTCAAGATCCAATACGCCATCGACCGCTATGCCATGGAAACCAAGCGTCAGCTGGACGTGCTGAATCGCCAGCTGGCCAATAACGAGTTTGTCGGCGGAAGCGAGTATACGATTGCCGATATGGCGATTTGGCCCTGGTATGGACGCCTGGCGCTTGACCAGTCTTATCCGAATGCCGGCGAATTCCTCAGCACTGCCGAGTATGAGCATGTCGTGCGCTGGGCCAAGCAGCTTGCGGAGCGTCCGGCCGTCAAGCGTGGCTCCATCGTCAACAAGGCAGCGGGCGATCCCGGCAAATTCCTTCCCGAGCGTCATTCCGCATCCGATTTCGATGGCCTGACCCTTTAACGTAAAGATCATGGCCTGCCTCTTCTTTTGAGAGGCAGGCTCCGACAACAAGAAAAGACTCTGGAGACTGACCTTGGCCAATCTGCCCGAAATGACGAAACACCGAGGCTTTCCGGGCGGGATGCCGGGCACCGGCGTGCAGTTCACCATTCGCCGCGCCAACCCCAAGGGCGTGACACCGCTCAAGGCCATTCCCCGTAAGGCCCGCCCCGGGACGAAGGAGCATCGCATCGATGCGGCTTTCCTGCATGCGCTCTGGCATCACTTTGGCACGGAGCCCTTCGAGCGGGGCAACCTGGATGCCGCGCGCTTGAGTCTCCTGTTCGGGCGTGAAGTCGTGGCCGTGGAAAAGGATTTTGATCCGCAATCCTATGAAGCGCTGCTGCAAATCAATGAGCGCGTGGCGCGGCAGAATTTTCCGGAATCCTTCGAAGACGTGTTCGAGGTGTGAAGCATGTCTGTCGAGATCAGCAAGTTTCTCAGTTACGTGCTGCGCCACGCGCCAGACAGCATAGGCCTTTCTCTCGATGAGCAGGGATGGGCGAGCATGGGAGAACTCATCGAAAAGGCAAATGCCGCCGGTCACGTCCTGGATGATGCGCGTTTGAGGGCGATTGTCCGCGAGAGCGACAAGAAGCGCTTCACGATCTCCGAGGATGGACTGAAGATTCGCGCCGCGCAGGGCCATTCCATCAAGGTCGATCTCGGTCATGCGCCGAGCAAGCCGCCCAAGGTTCTTTTCCATGGAACCGCGACCCGCTTTCTCGATGCGATCCTCGCAGAAGGATTGCGAGCGCTCAACCGTCAGCAAGTGCATCTTTCGAGCGATGAGGCCACAGCGCAACGGGTTGGCCAACGCCACGGGAAGCCGGTTGTTCTGTCCGTGATGGCAGGACAAATGGAAGCCGATGGCCACAAGTTTTATCAGGCCGAGAACGGTGTCTGGCTGACGGATAGCGTTCCGCCCGCTTATCTTGCAGTGCTGGGGGAACAGGGCTGATGGCAAAGACCCCTGAAATGCCGAAGCATCGCGGCTTTCCCTTGGGCCTTCCCGGCACGCAGTGGCAATACACGCTACGCCGCGCCAACCCGAAGGTGACCAAGCTTATCGCTATGCCGCGCCACCGCACGCTGGACCAGACGGTGGCGTTGGCCGATCTCGGCTTCATGCAGGCGCTCTGGCAGTTTTTCGGGGCGGAACCGTTCGAGCGCGGCAATCTGGATGGCGAGCGCTTGGGTCGCCTGTTCGGCCGGGAGGTTATCGCCGCCGAACGTGGCTTCGATCCGCAATCCTACACCGCCAAGCTGAAGATCAATGAAGCGGCAGCGCGGAAGAATTTTCCGGAAGCCTTTGACGAAACGGGCGGGGTCTAGATCCATGGCGATTACCAAAATCCTCATTGCCAACCGAGGCGAAATCGCCTGCCGCGTCATCCGCACGGCGAAGAAAATGGGCATCAAGACTGTCGCCGTCTATTCCGATGCGGACGCCAATGCGTTGCATGTGCGTGAAGCCGATGAGGCGGTGCATATCGGCCCGGCACCCTCTTCGCAGTCCTATATCGTCATCGACAAGATCCTCGATGCCATCCGAAAGACCGGTGCCGATGCCGTGCATCCCGGCTATGGCTTTCTCTCAGAAAATCCGTTGTTCGCGCAGGCCCTGGAAAAGGCAGGCGTGACCTTCATCGGCCCGCCGGTCGGTGCCATCCAGGCCATGGGTGACAAGATCACCTCCAAGAAGATCGCGGCGGAAGCGGGCGTTTCCACCGTGCCCGGCCATATGGGGCTGATTGAGGATGCGGATGAGGCGGTGAAGATTTCCGCGTCCATCGGCTATCCCGTCATGATCAAGGCCTCCGCCGGTGGTGGCGGCAAGGGCATGCGCATTGCCTGGAACGATGCAGAAGCCCGCGAAGGCTTCCAGTCCTCCAAAAACGAGGCGAAGAGCTCTTTCGGGGATGACCGTATCTTCATCGAGAAATTCGTGACCGAGCCGCGCCACATTGAGATCCAGGTGCTGGGCGACGAGCACGGCAATTGCCTCTATCTCGGCGAGCGCGAATGTTCCATCCAGCGCCGTAACCAGAAGGTGATCGAAGAGGCACCGTCGCCTTTCCTCGATGAAGCGACGCGCCGCGCCATGGGCGAGCAGGCGGTGGCTCTTGCGAAAGCCGTGGGTTACCATTCAGCCGGCACGGTGGAATTCATCGTCGATGGCAAGGCCAACAAGTTCTACTTCCTGGAAATGAACACCCGCCTGCAGGTGGAACATCCCGTCACCGAACTCGTCACCGGCATCGACCTCGTGGAACAGATGATCCGCGTCGCCTCTGGCGAGAAGCTTGCTCTGGCTCAGGACGATGTGAAACTGAACGGCTGGGCCATTGAAAGCCGCCTTTATGCGGAAGATCCGTTCCGCAACTTCCTGCCCTCGATCGGCCGTCTCAGCCGCTATCGCCCGCCCGTCGAAGGCAAGCAGCCGGACGGCACGGTGGTGCGCAATGATACCGGCGTCTATGAGGGCGGGGAAATCTCCATGTATTATGACCCGATGATCGCCAAGCTCTGCACCTGGGGGCAGACGCGCGCGGTGGCGATCGATGCCATGGCCGCGGCACTCAATGATTTCGAGGTGGAAGGCATCGGCCATAACCTGCCTTTCCTCTCGGCCGTCATGGGGCAGGAGCGCTTTCGTTCAGGCAAGTTAACGACAGCCTATATCGCGGAAGAGTTTCCGGAGGGCTTTTCAGGTGTCTCACCCGATGCCGCTGCCTCGCAAAAACTGGCCGCCATTGCCGCCGTCATCCATGCGCAGGTTCAAGGGCGCGCGACGCAGATATCTGGCACCATCGGCAACCATCCGCGTGTCGTGGGCAAGGACTGGGTGGTGAAGCTCGGCGATGTCAGCCATGCCGTGACGCTTTCCGGTGGCGCGGATGCAGAGGCTGTCACGTTCAGCCAAGGCGGCGAGACTGTCACGGTTGCCGCCTCCTGGCATCCGGGCCAGACCCACGCCCATTTCCGGCTGAACGGGAACAAGCTCGGCGTGAAGGTGGATCTCATCGGTTCCGCCATCCGCCTGCGCGCCAATGGCATGGATGTATTGGCACGCGTTCGAAGCCCGCGCGTCGCGGAACTGGCAAAGCTTATGCCCGTCAAGCTGCCGCCGGATACCTCGAAGATGCTGCTCTGCCCCATGCCGGGGGTGATTACCGGCGTGGCGGTAAAGGTGGGAGATACGGTCGAAGCAGGCCAGACGCTGGCAACCGTCGAGGCGATGAAGATGGAAAACGTGCTGAAGGCAGAGCGCAAGGGCGTGGTCAAGCGCGTTGCTGCGAGTGCCGGTCAGAGCCTCGCGGTGGACGAGTTGATCATGGAGTTCGAGTAGTGAAAGCTTGGGCGACGTGGGCTGCAAGGTGGTTTGGAATCTATATAACCTGCAACCTGATCACTGTCTTGATCATGTTTGTAGCCGCAGCCGGCCTGTCCCTCTGGCGTACACACATAAGCCCGCCAGACAATGCTTATTTCGAACGATTTATGAATAATAAATTGGCGGGTTACAGACAGATGAATGGCCGAAACCTGAAGTGCACGTCTAAAACGATAAACCAAGGTTACGAGGTTTCCCGTCAGTATTTTCGGGGAAACGTAGGGGAAGAATTCACGTATCACTGGTTCGATACGGATGGCTCTTACATCAGCTCACTGGATGGTGGGTGAGATGATGGAAAACGTGCTGAAGGCGGAGCGCAAGGGCGTGGTGAAGCGCGTTGCGGCAAGTGCCGGTCAGAGCCTTGCGGTGGACGAGTTGATCATGGAGTTCGAGTGATGCGAAGCGCGGTTTCACCCCCCTCTGCCCTGCCGGGCATCTCCCCCACACGGGGGGAGATCGGGTGTGGAACCCTCCCGCATACTCTTGATCGTTTCAAGAGATACCCGGGTTGCCAACCTCGATCTTCGTTGAGGCCTCGCCTCCTGCTGATCTCCCCCCGTGTGGGGGAGATGCCCGGCAGGGCAGAGGGGGGTATGTGGCTCTGTCAATATGATCGAATGGGATCTCACAGCTGGCCGTTTGCTAGAGGCCGTACTCCGCCTTCTTCCTGGCAATCATTTCGCGGATCTGTTGCTTGCTTTCTTCCATCGTCAGGAACGGACCCTTGCGTCGCTCGTCAAGAAGCGCTTTCAAGGCAGCCAGTTCAGCCTCTTTCATTTCCGTCTGCTCGCGCAACAGTTCTAGCCCCTGCTGCACAACGGCGCTCACGCTGGAATAGCGGCCTTCTTCAACCAGCCGGCGGGCAAAGGCGTCCTGTTGGTCGGAAATCGATACGGAGGTCTTTACGGTCATGGCAGATCCATCCAGATGTTTCCCTTATGGTATTACTGAGTGCCACCATCGTCAAACTGGAAAGCGACGGACGGAGCCGGGGGACGAGCGCATCGTCGGCACCGAACAATATCAACGGCTTAGGAAAAAAATCACCTGACATTTTCCCCGCATTTCGAACCTGTGAAACAATCACTTCGTTCCGCAGCGGATACACCGGCAGGCGTGCCGGCGATGCGGTGCCGGTTCGGGTTGTGGGGATAAGACGCAAAGCCTCATCATCCGGGTCCGCGAAACTTGAGTCCCCCTCCGGCGACACGGGCGGAGAGGATGCGCGTCGGACGTCAGCGCGGCCTCTCCGAAATACCCAGCGGCGCGCCGGACGTGCCTGTGTGGCACACAAGGGGAAGACGGGTTCGGGCTCGCATCGCCCGTTGTCCGCCTGCCGGTTCGAAAGAGCCAGCGGGAACGGCGATGGCAAACGGCTCGATCCGATCTTCCAGTCAGAGGGACCCCACACGCGGGCAGAAACGACCGAACGGGGCGCTGAGAGGTGCTACCCATACTACCCAATACGAGGCAGCTTTCAGCGCCCCGGCCGATATCACCCTGTTCCGTCGGAGCAGTCGAACCGAACAAAAACACGCCACGGGCCACCCGGTCGCGTGGTCATAGGCGCTTGTCGAGGAGGAAACCGATGACCAAAAAGACCGTCGCAGACTGGCAGGCGCTGGCCGAGAAGGAGCTGAAGGCGTCGCCCGACAAGCTGGTTTGGAACACGCCAGAGGGCATTCCGGTGAAACCGCTCTACACGGCGGAAGATCTTGCGGGCGTCGAACATCTGAAAAGCCTCCCCGGGTTCAAGCCGTTTGTGCGCGGGCCGCGGGCCACCATGTATGCGGGCCGCCCATGGACGATCCGCCAATATGCGGGTTTCTCCACGGCCGAAGAAAGCAATTCCTTCTATCGCAAGGCGCTGGCCGCCGGTCAGCAGGGCGTTTCCGTCGCCTTCGATCTCGCCACCCATCGCGGTTACGATAGCGACCACCCGCGCGTCGTGGGCGATGTCGGCAAGGCGGGTGTGGCGATCGACTCGGTCGAGGACATGAAGATCCTGTTCAACAGCATTCCGCTGCAGGACATTTCAGTCTCCATGACCATGAACGGCGCGGTCATCCCGATCCTCGCCAATTTCATCGTGACGGGCGAGGAGCAAGGCGTCTCGCGCGATCAGCTTTCCGGCACCATTCAGAATGATATTCTGAAGGAGTTCATGGTTCGCAATACCTATATATATCCGCCGGAACCTTCCATGCGGATCATTGCCGACATCATTGCCTATACGGCAAAGGAGATGCCGCGCTTCAACTCCATCTCGATTTCCGGCTATCACATGCAGGAAGCCGGCGCGACGCTGGTGCAGGAGCTTGCCTTCACGCTGGCCGATGGTCGGGAATATGTGCGCGCCGCACTCGCCCGTGGTCTGAATGTCGATGAGTTCGCCGGTCGCTTGTCTTTCTTCTTTGCGATCGGCATGAATTTCTTCATGGAAGCGGCGAAGCTTCGCGCTGCGCGCCTGCTTTGGTCGCGCATCATGGAAGAGTTCGAGCCGAAGAAGCCCGGTTCGCTGATGCTGCGCACCCACTGCCAGACCTCGGGCGTCTCGCTTCAGGAACAGGACCCCTATAACAACGTCATCCGCACGGCCTATGAGGCGCTGTCGGCCGTGCTCGGCGGCACGCAGTCTCTCCACACCAACGCGCTGGACGAGGCGATTGCGCTTCCGACGGAATTTTCCGCGCGCATTGCCCGCAACACGCAGCTCATCCTGCAGCATGAAACGGGCGTGACCAAGGTGGTCGATCCGCTGGCTGGTTCTTACTACGTCGAGAGCCTGACGAAGGAACTGGCCGACAAGGCTTGGGGCCTGATCGAGGAGGTCGAGGCCATGGGCGGCATGACCAAGGCGGTGGCCGATGGCCTGCCGAAGCGCCTGATCGAGGAGGCGGCGACGCGGCGTCAGGCACGGGTGGATCGCGGCGAGGAGATCATCGTCGGGGTCAACAAGTACCGGCTGGAAAACGAAGAGCCGATCGACATTCTCGATATCGATAATACCGCCGTGCGCAATTCGCAGATCAAGCGGCTGGAGCAGATCCGCCGCCAGCGTGACCCGGCCCGCGTTGCCGCGGCGCTTGCGGTTCTGGAGGAGGCGGCGGAGACCGGTGAAGGCAATCTTCTGGCGGCCGCCGTGGAAGCGGCGCGGGCCCGCGCAACGGTCGGCGAGATTTCCGATGCCATGCGCCAGGCCTTTGGCGATCACACCGCCGTGCCTGAGGTGGTGACGGATATTTACGGCCCGGCTTACGCAGATGATCCCGAATATCAGATGCTGACCGGTCGCCTTTCGGAATTTTCCAAGGCCACGGGTATCAAACCAAAGATGTTGGTCGCGAAGCTCGGGCAGGATGGGCATGATCGTGGTGCGAAGGTGATTGCCTCAGCTTTCGGCGATATCGGCTTTCAAGTGATTGCCGGTCCCCTGTTTCAGACGCCAGAAGAGGCGGCGTCGCTTGCCGTCTCGGAAAAGGTGCAGGTGGTCGGCATGTCATCGCTGGCTGCCGGTCACAAAACGCTTGCCCCGCAGTTGATCGAAGCGCTGAAGGCCAAGGGCGCTGAGGACGTGATCGTTGTGGTGGGCGGTGTCATTCCCCGGCAGGATTATCAGTTCCTGCTGGATTGCGGCGTTGCTGCCGTCTTCGGCCCCGGCACCAATGTGCTGGATGCGGCACGAGCTATTTTGGATCTGCTGGAGGGGCGCAGAAGGAATGCGTAAGCGGGGCTGGAGGAGTCGTGCAGATTTCTATCACCTCCCGTTTTTGTATGGCCGCAACGGCGCTACGGTTTCCCCACCTCCCCTTGATGGGGCAGTGTTTACAGAATCAGCTTTCGGGATTCTATTTGGTTCCGGCAGGTGATTTGGAGAGGAGGGTCGCGGATGGATTGCCCGAGATGCCATGGACAGGATCTGCGCAAAACCGGCTTGAAAGG
>NZ_JAUKWQ010000012.1 GCF_030504645.1 Rhizobium oryzicola
GCCAGGTTGGCGTTCCGGCGATCGTCGTGTTCCTGAACAAGGTTGACCAGGTTGACGACGCAGAACTTCTCGAGCTCGTCGAGCTTGAAGTTCGCGAACTCCTGTCGTCCTACGACTTCCCGGGCGATGACATTCCGATCGTCAAGGGTTCGGCTCTGGCCGCTCTCGAAGATTCGGACAAGAAGATCGGCGAAGACGCCGTTCGTGAGCTTATGGCTCAGGTTGACGCCTACATCCCGACGCCTGAGCGTCCGATCGACCAGCCGTTCCTGATGCCGATCGAAGACGTGTTCTCGATCTCCGGCCGTGGTACGGTTGTGACGGGCCGCGTTGAGCGTGGTGTTGTCAAGGTTGGCGAAGAAGTCGAGATCGTCGGCATCCGCGCAACCTCGAAGACGACGGTTACGGGCGTTGAAATGTTCCGCAAGCTGCTCGATCAGGGCCAGGCTGGCGACAACATCGGCGCACTGGTTCGCGGTGTGAACCGTGACGGCGTTGAGCGTGGTCAGATTCTGTGCAAGCCGGGTTCGGTCAAGCCGCACAAGAAGTTCATGGCAGAAGCCTACATCCTGACGAAGGAAGAAGGCGGCCGTCATACGCCGTTCTTCACGAACTACCGTCCGCAGTTCTACTTCCGCACGACGGACGTGACGGGCATCGTTTCTCTGCCGGAAGGCACGGAAATGGTTATGCCTGGCGACAACGTGACGGTTCAGGTTGAGCTGATCGTTCCGATCGCGATGGAAGAAAAGCTGCGCTTCGCGATCCGCGAAGGCGGCCGTACCGTCGGCGCCGGCATCGTCGCTTCGATCATCGAGTAATCGATTTTGTACGGCCGGGGCGGATGTCCCGGCCGTACGAATTTTGCGGTTTCCGTTATTAGGAATTCGCAAGGCAGACTTTAGGAAATTGCAGCTCGCCCCTGGCTTGCTGCTTTCTCTAGACCGGGCAGGGTCAAAAACTTCTGCTTGAGTAGAGGCTGTTAAGTAAAATTCATGAGGAGCTGCATTTAGCGGCTTGCTTATGACATGAAAATGTAGCAAATGGCGCGCAAGCGCGATTTGCGGCCTGCTTCGGCAGACGAGCAGGCGCCATAAATCAACATAAGGTGGGCCCTTTGGCCCGAAGAATGGATGGGGATGCCGAAGCGCGGTGTCCCTCTCGCTCTTTGAAACCGGTGGTCCGCCTTAGGAAAAAGAACATCCCGTGTCGTGCGTTTGATACGGGAGAACAGACAACAAGGATAACGTCGAATGAACGGCCAAAATATCCGCATTCGCCTGAAGGCGTTCGATCACCGGATCCTCGATGCTTCTACGCGCGAGATCGTGTCGACGGCGAAGCGCACCGGTGCTAGCGTCCGGGGCCCCGTTCCGCTTCCGACTCGCATCGAGAAGTTTACGGTTAACCGGTCCCCTCACATCGACAAGAAGAGCCGCGAGCAGTTCGAGATGCGCACGCATAAGCGCCTCCTCGACATCGTTGATCCCACCCCGCAGACGGTAGACGCGCTCATGAAGCTCGATCTCGCCGCCGGCGTCGACGTGGAAATCAAGCTCTGAGACCCCGTCTCGGGCTGAGTGAGAAGGATTGAACCTATGCGTTCAGGTGTAATTGCACAGAAAGTGGGAATGACCCGCGTCTATAACGACGCCGGTGAGCATGTCCCGGTCACGGTTTTGCGCGTTGATAACTGCCAGGTTGTCGCTCAGCGTACCGTTGAAAAGAACGGCTACACGGCTGTTCAGCTTGGCGCTGGCCAGGCAAAGGTGAAGAACACGACGAAGGCTCTGCGCGGTCACTTTGCGGTTTCGCAGGTCGAGCCGAAGCAGAAGTTGGTCGAGTTTCGCGTTTCCGAAGATAATCTGATCGATGTTGGCGCTGCGCTGACGCCGAGCCACTTTGCTGCTGGCCAGCTCGTTGACGTAACGGGCACCTCCATCGGTAAGGGTTTTGCCGGTGCCATGAAGCGTCACAACTTCGGCGGTCTGCGTGCTACGCACGGTGTTTCCGTTTCGCACCGTTCGCACGGTTCGACCGGTAACAACCAGGACCCTGGTAAGGTCTGGAAGGGCAAGCGCATGGCTGGTCACATGGGCCAGACGCGTATCACCACCCAGAACCTCGAAGTTGTTTCGACCGATGAAGATCGTGGCCTGATCCTGGTCAAGGGTGCCGTTCCCGGCTCCAAGGGCTCCTGGATCATCGTCCGCGACGCCGTCAAGTCGGCCGCGAAGTAAGGGAGCGACACTACAATGGAATTCAACGTCAAGACCCTCGAGGGTAAAGACGCCGGCACGCTCTCCCTTTCGGAAGAGATTTTCGGCCTTGATCCCCGTCAGGACATCCTGTCCCGCATGGTTCGCTGGCAGCTCGCCAAGAAGCAGCAGGGCACGCACAAGTCCAAGGGCCGCTCCGAGGTTTCTCGCACCGGCACCAAGATGTACAAGCAGAAGGGTACGGGCCGCGCTCGTCACCATTCGGCTCGCGCTCCGCAGTTCCGCGGCGGTGGTCGTGCACACGGCCCGGTCGTTCGCAGCCACGAGCATGACCTTCCGAAGAAGGTTCGCGCGCTCGCTCTGCGTCACGCTCTCTCTGCCAAGGTAAAGGCCGAAGAACTGATCATCATCGATCAGCTGGTTGCTGCCGAAGCAAAGACCAAGATCCTTGCCGGTACCTTCGAAACGCTTGGCCTGACCAATGCGCTTCTGATCGGCGGTTCTGAAATCGACGCCAACTTCAAGCTGGCTGCCCAGAACATCCCGAACGTCGACGTTCTGCCGGTTCAGGGCATCAATGTTTACGACATCCTGCGTCGCGGTAAGCTCGTGCTCTCCAAGGCTGCAGTTGAAGCTCTGGAGGAGCGGTTCAAATGACGGATCTTCGCCACTACGATGTGATCGTGTCTCCGGCGATCACCGAAAAGTCGACCCTGTTGTCTGAGCACAACCAGGTCGTCTTCAACGTCGCCAAGGACGCTTCCAAGCCTGAAATCAAGGCTGCCGTTGAAGCTCTGTTCGGCGTCAAGGTCACGGCCGTCAATACGCTCGTCCGCCTGGGCAAGACCAAGCGGTTCCGTGGCTTCATCGGTAAGCAGAAGGACGTCAAGAAGGCGATCGTGACGCTTGCCGAAGGTCAGTCCATCGATGTCTCGACGGGCGTCTGAGGTAGGGAACAAGAACAATGGCACTTAAGAGCTTTAACCCGACGACTCCGAGCCAGCGCCAGCTGGTCATCGTAGACCGTTCCGGTCTCTACAAGGGCAAGCCCGTCAAGTCTTTGACGGAAGGCCTTTCCAAGAGCGGTGGTCGTAACAACCTCGGTCGCATTACGGCCCGCTTCATCGGTGGTGGTCACAAGCGTACCTACCGTCTCGTCGACTTCAAGCGTCGCAAGTTCGACGTTGAAGGCACGGTCGAGCGTCTGGAATACGACCCGAACCGTACGGCATTCATCGCGCTCGTCACCTACACGGATGGCGAACAGGCTTACATCCTGGCTCCGCAGCGTCTCGCTGCTGGTGACAAGGTGATTGCGTCCGACAAGGCTGTCGACGTGAAGCCCGGCAACACGATGCCGCTGCAGTACATCCCGGTTGGCTCGATCGTCTACAACGTAGAAATGAAGCCGGGCAAGGGCGGTCAGATTGCTCGCTCCGCCGGTACCTACGCGCAGCTGGTCGGCCGCGATGCAGGCATGGCAATCCTTCGTCTGAACTCCGGCGAACAGCGCCTGGTGCATGGCTCCTGCCTTGCTTCCGTCGGTGCAGTTTCGAACCCGGACCACGGCAACATCAACGACGGTAAGGCTGGTCGTACGCGTTGGCGCGGTAAGACCCCGCATAACCGCGGTGTTGTCATGAACCCGGTCGATCACCCGCACGGTGGTGGTGAAGGTCGTACCTCGGGTGGTCGTCACCCGGTTTCCCCGTGGGGCAAGCCGACCAAGGGCAAGCGCACTCGCTCTAACAAGGCGACTGACAAGTTCATCATGCGCTCGCGCCACCTGAAGAAGAAGTAAGAGAGGTAGTCAGAAATGGCTCGTTCAGTATGGAAAGGCCCGTTCGTTGACGGCTATCTTCTCAAGAAGGCTGAGAAGGTTCGCGAGGGCGGTCGTAGCGAAGTGATCAAGATCTGGAGCCGTCGCTCCACGATCCTGCCGCAGTTCGTAGGTCTCACCTTTGGCGTCTACAACGGCTCCAAGCATGTTCCGGTCAGCGTCAACGAAGACATGGTCGGCCACAAGTTCGGTGAATTCTCTCCGACCCGGACCTACTACGGTCACGGCGCGGACAAGAAGGCAAAGAGGAAGTAATCATGGCGAAGGCAAAGACCGAACGCCGGCTGAAGGACAATGAAGCGCAGGCAGTTGCCCGTTCGCTTCGCGTCAGCCCGCAGAAGCTCAACCTTGTTGCCGCCCTGATCCGTGGCAAGAAGGTCGACCGCGCGCTCGCAGAGCTCGAATTCTCTCGCAAGCGTATCGCAGGCCAGGTGAGAAAGACTCTCGAGTCCGCTATCGCCAACGCTGAAAACAACCATGACCTGGACGTCGACGCGCTCGTCGTCTCCGAAGCCTATGTTGGCAAGTCCATGGTGATGAAGCGCTTCCACGCCCGTGGCCGTGGCCGTGCATCCCGCATCGAAAAGCCGTTCGCGCACCTCACGATCGTTGTTCGTGAAGTCGAGGAAAAAGGGGAGGCCGCATAATGGGTCAGAAAATCAATCCAATCGGTTTCCGCCTCGGCATCAACCGTACGTGGGACAGCCGCTGGTTCGCAGACAATGCAGAATACGGCCAGCTGCTGCACGAAGACCTGAAGATCCGCGCTTACCTGATGTCCGAGCTGAAGCAGGCCGGCATCGCCAAGGTGGTGATCGAGCGTCCGCACAAGAAGTGCCGCGTCACGATCCACTCCGCTCGCCCGGGTCTCATCATCGGCAAGAAGGGCGCCGACATCGAAAAGCTGCGCAAGAAGCTTTCCGACATGACGTCCTCCGAGACGCACCTCAACATCGTTGAAGTGCGCAAGCCGGAAGTTGATGCGACGCTGGTTGCCCAGTCGATCGCTCAGCAGCTCGAGCGTCGCGTTGCTTTCCGTCGTGCCATGAAGCGTGCCGTTCAGTCGGCTATGCGTCTTGGCGCCGAAGGCATCAAGATCACCTGCGCCGGCCGTCTCGGTGGTGCAGAAATCGCCCGTACCGAATGGTACCGCGAAGGCCGCGTTCCGCTTCACACGCTCCGTGCCGACATCGACTACGGTACGGCTGAAGCTGAAACCGCTTTCGGTATCTGCGGTATCAAGGTCTGGATCTTCAAGGGCGAAATCCTTGAGCATGATCCGATGGCGTCCGAGCGTCGTGCCCTCGAGGGCGATGCCCAGGGTCCGGCGAGCCGTGACCGCGACCGCGGTGACCGCGATCGTCGTCGCGAAAACGCTTGATTAGCGCTGGCGAAAGATAAGTTCGGAGAACAAGAAAATGTTGCAGCCAAAGCGTACCAAGTACCGCAAGCAGTTCAAGGGCCGCATCAAGGGCGTTGCCAAGGGTGGCTTCGACCTGGCGTTCGGTGAATTCGGCCTCAAGGCTCTCGAGCCCAACCGCGTCAATGCACGTGAGATCGAAGCGGCTCGCCGCGCGATCACTCGTTACATGAAGCGCGCCGGCCGCGTCTGGATCCGCGTATTCCCTGACGTTCCGGTCACGGCAAAGCCGACCGAAGTTCGTATGGGTAAGGGTAAGGGTTCGGTCGAATACTGGGCATGCAAGGTCAAGCCCGGCCGTATGATGTTCGAAATCGACGGTGTGTCCGAGGAAACGGCTCGCGAGGCGCTTCGCCTCGGTTCCGCCAAGCTCTCCGTCAAGACGCGCTTCGTTCAGCGCATCGCAGAGTAAGGGGTAAGGCACAATGAAAGCCGAAGACGTACGCGGCCTCACGGCCGACCAGCTCAAGGACAAGCTTGCGGAGCTCAAGAAGGAGCAGTTCAACCTGCGCTTCCAGAAGGCCACCGGTCAGCTTGAGAAGTCCTCTCGCATCACCGAGGTTCGCAAGGACATCGCTCGCGTGAAAACCATTGCCCGCCAGAAGGCGGCAGAAGCAAAGGCCTAAGGGAAGAACAATATGCCGAAGCGCATTCTGCAGGGCGTCGTGGTCAGCGACAAGAACGACAAGACGGTAGTTGTCCGGGTTGAGCGCCGATTCGCTCACCCGCTGCTTCAGAAGACCGTTCGTCGTTCCAAGAAGTACAAGGCCCACGACGAAAACAATCAGTACAAGACCGGTGATGTCGTTTCCATTCAGGAATGCGCACCGATCTCGAAGGATAAGTGCTGGACGGTGATTGCCGCCCACGCTTAATTTGCAGAGATTTGCGGCGGGGGCTTGCTTCCGCCGCAGAATTCTGTATGAAGCAGCGCATTGGCGCAGAACGCTCGGTCAAGCGGGCGTTCTTTTGCTTTGAAGCGCAGGGCAGGTCCGAGCTCGGAAACCACCTTGGCAAGACCCATCCCGCGCGAAAAATCAATATGTCCATGAGCCGGAAGAGGGGGCTTTGCGCCCAACCGTTCCGGTCATTACAAGAAGGCGACCTGACATGATTCAGATGCAAACAAACCTCGACGTTGCCGATAATTCCGGCGCGCGTCGTGTCATGTGCATCAAGGTGCTGGGCGGCTCCAAGCGGAAGTATGCTTCGGTCGGCGACGTTATCGTCGTTTCGATCAAGGAAGCGATCCCGCGCGGCCGCGTCAAGAAGGGCGATGTGATGAAGGCTGTCGTCGTTCGCACCGCCAAGGACATCCGCCGCCCGGATGGTAGCGTCATCCGCTTCGATAACAACGCAGCGGTCCTCATCGACAATAAGAAAGAGCCGATCGGCACCCGTATCTTCGGACCGGTTCCGCGCGAACTTCGCGCCAAGAACCACATGAAGATCATCTCGCTGGCTCCGGAAGTACTCTAAGGGAGCGGATAGAGCCATGCAGAAGATTAAAAAGGGCGATAACGTCATCGTTCTCACCGGCAAGGACAAGGGCCGTACCGGTGAGGTAGTTCAGGTGCTGCCGAAGGAGGATCGTGCGGTCGTCCGTGGTATCAACGTCGTAAAGCGCCACCAGCGCCAGACGCAGACCCAGGAAGCGGGCATCATCAACAAGGAAGCTTCGATCCACCTGTCGAACATCGCAATCGTTGCGAAGGACGGCAAGCCGACTCGCGTTGGTTTCTCCGTGGTGGATGGCAAGAAGGTCCGTGTAGCCAAGCGTACGGGAGATGTGATCGATGGCTGAGGCAAAGTACGAGCCGCGTCTCAAGAAGGAATATGTTTCGCGCATCCGCAAGGCTCTGCAGGAACAGTACTCCTACGCCAATGAGATGCAGATTCCGAAGATCGAAAAGATCGTCATCAACATGGGCGTTGGTGAAGCGACTTCCGATTCGAAGAAGCCTTCCGTAGCAGCTGCTGACCTGGCAGCAATCGCTGGCCAGAAGCCGGTGATCACCCGCGCTCGCAACTCCATCGCTGGCTTCAAGGTCCGCGAAGGTATGCCGATCGGCGCCAAGGTGACCCTGCGCGGCGCTCGCATGTATGAATTCCTGGACCGTCTGGTCAACATCGCGCTGCCGCGCGTTCGCGACTTCCGCGGCCTGAATCCGAAGAGCTTTGACGGCCGTGGCAACTTCGCCATGGGCATCAAGGAGCACATCGTGTTCCCTGAGATCAACTACGACAAGGTTGATCAGATGTGGGGCATGGACATCATCGTTTGCACGACGGCAACCACGGACGACGAGGCCCGGACTCTCCTGAAAGAGTTCAGCTTCCCGTTCCGTACGTAACCGTAACGACGAGCGTAGAAAAGGAACTCGATATGGCGAAGACAAGCGCAATCGAAAAGAACAAGCGCCGCCGCAAGACGGTCGCCAACCAGGCAGCGAAGCGCGCTGCTCTGAAGGCGATCATCATGAACCAGGAAATGCCGATCGAAGATCGCTTCAAGGCTACCTTGAAGCTCGCTTCGCTGCCGCGTGATGGTTCCAAGACCCGCATCCGCAATCGTTGTGAAGTCACCGGTCGTCCGCGTGCCTTCTACCGGAAGCTCAAGATGTCCCGTATCGCTCTTCGCGAACTGGGCAACCTGGGCAAGGTTCCCGGTATCGTAAAGTCCAGCTGGTAAGGAGACGGTTCAATGACCATGACTGATCCTCTGGGCGATATGCTCACCCGCATCCGTAACGGTGCAGCCCGCCGCAAGTCGTCGGTAACGACGCCTGCTTCCAAGCTGCGTGCACGCGTCCTCGACGTTCTGCAGGCTGAAGGCTACATCCGCGGTTACACGCAGGTCGACTACGGCAACGGCAAGTCCGAGTTCGAAATCGAACTGAAGTATTATGAAGGCGCTTCGGTCATCCGCGAGATCGGCCGCGTGTCCAAGCCGGGCCGCCGAGTTTATGTCTCGGTAAAGTCCATTCCGCAGGTCGCGAACGGCCTCGGCATTACCATCCTTTCGACCCCGAAGGGTGTGATGGCCGATCATCAGGCTCGCGAACAGAACGTTGGTGGCGAGGTTCTCTGCTCGGTCTTCTAAGATCGGTCAGATCCCTCCTTAACGAACAGACAGGATTGAAACATGTCTCGTATCGGTAAAAAGCCCGTTCAGGTTCCGGCAGGTGTAACGGCCTCTGTCGAAGGACAGAAGGTAACTGCCAAGGGCCCGAAGGGCGAACTGGTTTTCGTCGCAAACGACGAAGTCAAGCTCTCGCTTGAAGATAATGCAGTGTCGGTGGCTCCGATCAACGACTCGAAGGATGCTCGCGCAAAGTGGGGCATGTCCCGCACGATGATCGAGAACCTGTTCAAGGGCGTAAAGGACGGTTTTGAGCGTAAGCTTGAAATCAACGGCGTCGGTTACCGTGCCGCCATGCAGGGCAAGAACCTGCAGCTGGCTCTCGGCTTCAGCCATGACGTTGTCTATGAGCCTCCGCAGGGTATCACCATTGCCGTGCCGAAGCCGACGGAAATCGTCGTCACCGGCATTAATAAGCAACAGGTCGGTCAGGTTGCCGCGGAAATCCGCGAATACCGCGGTCCGGAGCCCTACAAGGGCAAAGGCGTCAAGTACGCCGAAGAACGGATCGTCCGCAAGGAAGGCAAGAAGAAGTAAGGTTGACGCGATATGGCTAGCAGGAAAGAAGCACTTGCAAAGCGCGCGAGCCGTGTACGCCGCCAGCTCAAGGCGGTCGCAAACGGCCGCCCGCGTCTGTCGGTTCATCGCTCGTCGAAGAACATCTACGCCCAGGTCATTGATGACGTGGCCGGCCGCACTGTGGCCGCTGCCTCGACCCTCGATGCAGGTCTCCGCTCGTCCCTGAAGACGGGTGCCGACACCGCTGCTGCTGCAGCTGTTGGCAAGCTCGTTGCGGAACGCGCATCTGCCGCCGGTGTGAAGGAAGTGGTCTTTGACCGCGGCGCCTTCATCTATCACGGCCGCATCAAGGCTCTTGCCGATGCGGCTCGCGAAGGCGGCCTGAGCTTCTAAAATTTGAGTGCCGGGCCTTGCGGTCCGGCATCTCGGCGTTTAAACGCCATCACCGGCCGGTATGTCCGTGAGGGTATGCCGGCTTTTCGAAGTCTGCCGTTCGCACCCGGAAAAGAAAAAGGAAAAGGACAATGGCACAGGAAAAGAGAGGCTCGCGCGAAGATCGCTCGAGCCGTGAGGAACGCGACAGCGAATTCGTTGATAAGCTGGTAGCTATCAACCGCGTTGCCAAAGTTGTTAAGGGTGGCCGTCGCTTCGGCTTCGCCGCTCTCGTCGTTGTTGGCGACCAGAAGGGCCGCGTTGGCTTCGGTCACGGCAAGGCTCGCGAAGTGCCGGAAGCTATCCGCAAGGCAACGGAAGCTGCCAAGCGCGATCTGATCTTCGTACCGCTGCGCGATGGCCGCACGCTGCATCACGATGTCAACGGTCGTCATGGCGCCGGCAAGGTTCTGCTGCGTTCCGCCAAGGCTGGTACGGGTATCATCGCCGGTGGCCCGATGCGCGCCGTTTTCGAAACCCTCGGCGTTCACGACGTCGTTGCCAAGTCGACCGGTTCCTCGAACCCGTACAACATGGTTCGTGCAACGTTCGACGCCCTGAAGCACCAGGTGCATCCGAAGGACATCGCAGCTCAGCGCGGCATCAAGTATGCTACGCTTCAGGCTCGCCGTGCGTCTTCCGGTAATGCAGCGGAAGAATAAGGAGCTTTCTGATGGCCAATGAAACCAAGAAGACGGTGACGGTCGAGCAGATCGGAAGCCCCATTCGCCGGCCGGCTATTCAGCGCCAGACGCTGATCGGCCTCGGTCTTAACAAGATGCACCGGGTACGCACGCTGGAAGATACTCCTGCAGTTCGCGGTATGATCCGGTCTGTCCAGCATCTCGTTCGCGTCGTCGACGAGAAGTGAGACGGAGGAAGACACCATGAAACTGAATGAGATCAAGGATAACGAAGGCGCCACCAAGGACCGTATCCGCGTAGGTCGCGGTATTGGTTCCGGCAAGGGCAAGACCGGCGGTCGCGGTGTTAAGGGTCAGAAGGCTCGTTCCGGCGTTGCCGTCAACGGCTTCGAAGGCGGCCAGATGCCGATCTATCGTCGCCTGCCGAAGCGCGGCTTCAACAACATCTTCGCTTCCGAATTTGTTGTCGTGTCGCTCGGCCGCATCCAGGCTGCCATCGACGCCAAGAAGCTCGACGCTTCCGCAACGATCGATGCAGCTTCGCTCAAGGCTGCAGGCGTGATCCGTCGTCCGAAGGACGGCGTTCGCATCCTCGCTGACGGCGAGCTGACCGCAAAGGTTTCGATCGAAGCAGCTGGCGCCTCCAAGGCCGCTGTTGAAAAGATCGAGAAGGCCGGCGGTTCGATCAAGCTCCCGGAAGCTCCGGCTGCTGAATAATATGTCAACGAATCGCCCGGGGTGCTTCACACCGGGCGATTTTGCTCCCATATGTGAGCCTCACGGTCCGGCGGCAGATTCCGATTGCCGCGCCGGGACATCGCGGAAAATGAGGTGAGGCATAAGGTTGCACCGCAGCCGTTCCGTCTCCCGGTTTTCTGAAATTGAATTTAGACTGCTTTCCAGGCTGGCCGCATGTCGCGCCGTCGGAATTGGTCAGGCGGAGAAATGCATGGCTTCTGCAGCTGAACAACTGGCCTCCAATCTCAATTTTTCAACCTTTGCGAAGGCGGAAGATCTCAAGAAGCGGCTGTGGTTCACGCTCGCTGCGCTTCTCGTCTATCGCCTGGGTACGCACATTCCGCTTCCGGGCCTTAATCCCGATGCCTATGCACAGGCTTTTCGTGGACAGGCGGGCGGTATCCTCGGCCTCTTCAACATGTTCGCAGGCGGCGCCGTCGAGCGCATGGCGATCTTCGCGCTCGGCATCATGCCGTACATC
Organism: Rhizobium oryzicola; assembly: GCF_030504645.1. GTDB lineage: Bacteria > Pseudomonadota > Alphaproteobacteria > Rhizobiales > Rhizobiaceae > Neorhizobium > Neorhizobium oryzicola. The sequence goes on from NZ_JAUKWQ010000012.1 coordinate 11,436, forward strand.
TCCGCGTCGATCATCGTGCAGCTGATGACGTCGGTCGTCCCCTCTCTTGAAAACCTCAAGAAGGAAGGGGAACAGGGCCGCAAGGTTATCAACCAGTACACCCGTTATGGTACGGTTCTGCTCGGCACGCTGCAGGCTTACGGTATCTCCGTTGGTCTCGAAAGCGGCAGCGGCCTCGTGCTCGATCCGGGTTGGTTCTTCCGCATTTCCACCGTTGTCACGCTGCTCGGTGGCACGATGTTCCTGATGTGGCTGGGTGAGCAGATCACCTCGCGCGGCATCGGCAACGGTATCTCGCTGATCATCTTTTCAGGCATTGCCGCGGGTCTTCCCACCGCACTTGCCCGCACGCTTGAGCTCGGTAGCACGGGCGCGCTTTCGACTGCGCTGATGCTGACGGTTCTTGTGGTTGCGATCGGCGTCATTGCTGTGATCGTGTTCGTGGAACGCGCACAGCGCCGCCTTCTTATCCAGTATCCGAAGCGTCAGGTCGGCAACCGCATGTTCCAGGGCGATACGTCGCACCTACCGCTGAAGCTTAATACGGCTGGCGTGATTCCGGCGATCTTCGCTTCGTCGCTGCTGCTGCTGCCGGCAACGGCTGCAGGCTTCGCGGGCAACCAGAACCTGCCGACCTGGGCGACGACCATTATCGCGTCACTGCAGCACGGTCAGCCTCTGTTCATGGTCTTCTACGGTCTGTTGATCGGCTTCTTCTCCTTCTTCTATACGGCGATCGTCTTCAATCCGAAGGACACTGCCGACAATCTGAAGAAGCATGGCGGCTTCATTCCGGGCATCCGTCCGGGTGAGCGCACCGCTGAATATATTGATTATGTTCTGACACGCATCACTGTGATCGGTGCGATCTACCTGATCTTCGTCTGCATTCTGCCTGAGACGCTGATCGCCCGCACTGGCATCCCATTAGCCCTTGGTGGTACTTCGCTTTTGATCGTGGTCAGTGTTACGTTGGATACTGTAGCACAGATCCAGGGGCATTTGATCGCCCAGCAGTATGAGGGTCTGATCAAGAAGTCGAAGTTGCGTGGAGGAAAGAGGGGACGATGAGACTGATTCTACTGGGGCCGCCAGGCGCGGGGAAGGGGACCCAAGCGCAGCGGATTGTGGAGAAGCATGGCATTCCTCAGCTCTCCACTGGCGATATGCTGCGCGCAGCAGTCGCCGCTGAAACGGAAGTGGGCAAGCTTGCGAAAGCCGTGATGGATGCTGGCAAGCTGGTATCGGATGACATTGTTATCGCAATCGTCTCCGAGCGGATCGATCAGCCGGATTGCGCCAATGGCTTTATCCTGGATGGTTTCCCGCGCACGCTTGTGCAGGCCGATGCAACGGAAGCGATGCTGAAGGCGAAGGGCCTCGATCTTTCCGTGGTCATCGAGCTGAAGGTCAACGACAAGGAACTGGTTCGCCGCGTTTCCGGTCGTTACTCCTGTGCTCAGTGCGGCTCGGTTTATCACGACACGGATCGCAAGCCGGCCGTCGAGGGTGTCTGCGACAAGTGCGGATCGACTCACTTCAAGCGTCGCCCGGATGATAATGCCGAGACCATGACCCAGCGTCTCGAAGTCTACTACAAGGAAACGGCGCCGCTGATTGGCTATTACTATGCCAAGGGCAAGCTGAAGACTGTGGATGGTATGGCCGAAGTCGATACTGTCACCTCCGAGATCGAGGGCATTCTGTCGGGTCTCTGAGGCCCTTCAGATGTTGTGAATAAGAATCTTGGCGGAGCCGGTTGATATTTTCGACTGATTCCGCTAAACACCGCGCCAACTCGCGACAACTGATGCGATCGGCGCGGATTTCCCAAGAGGTTATCCGCATCCGGTCGTATTGACATGTTGCGGATATGAATTGAACTGGCGGCCACCTGAGGGCTGCTCTCATGGAAGAAGCACCACTTGCCGGATGGCAACTGGAACGCAAGGAGAATAGGCGTGGCACGTATCGCTGGCGTCAACATCCCGACTGCAAAGCGCGTTGTTATCGCGCTGACCTACATTCACGGGATCGGCCCTAAGTTTGCACAGGAAATCATCGAGAAGGTTGGCATCCCTGCTGACCGTCGCGTTCATCAGCTGACGGACGCTGAAGTTCTCTCGATCCGCGAAACCATCGACCGTGACTATCAGGTTGAAGGTGACCTGCGTCGCGAAACCGCGATGAACATCAAGCGTCTGATGGATCTGGGCTGCTACCGCGGTCTTCGTCATCGTCGCGGTCTGCCGGTTCGCGGTCAGCGCACGCACACCAATGCCCGTACCCGCAAGGGTCCGGCAAAGGCGATTGCTGGTAAGAAGAAGTAATTTTTCAGGCATTAGCCAATGGGCAGTAGGTGGTAGCAGGTGATGCTATTGGCTACTGCCTAAATCCTATTGCCTGAAAAGGTGGAGCCGCTGGTGTTACGGCGGTGAAGATATCAACGAAAGGGAAGTCATGGCCAAGGAAGCCGTACGCGTCCGCCGTCGCGAGCGCAAGAATATCAGCTCTGGTGTTGCTCACGTCAACTCCACGTTCAACAACACGATGATCACCATCACCGACGCACAGGGCAATGCGATTGCCTGGTCGTCTGCTGGTGCAAAGGGCTTCAAGGGCTCGCGTAAGTCGACCCCGTTTGCTGCTCAGATCGCCGCCGAAGATTGCGCCAAGAAGGCTCAGGAACACGGTATGAAGTCTCTCGAAGTCGAAGTTTGCGGTCCGGGTTCGGGTCGTGAATCGGCTCTGCGCGCCCTCCAGGCTGCCGGCTTCATGATCACGTCCATCCGCGATGTGACCCCGATCCCGCACAACGGCTGCCGCCCGCGCAAGAAGCGCCGCGTCTAATACGCCTTGGGGGTCGTGGCGCTCGCTTCGATCTTCAGTTGAACATTGGTTTTGCCGCCATACTTCGGCTTCGAAGTTTGGCGGCTTTGCCGTAACGCCAGAGGGTTTATTCCCAAAGGTGCTTCTCATGCTCGGTTGCCACGATTGGATGGTGGCAGCGAACGGAAGGTTTGAAACACATGATCCAGAAGAACTGGCAGGAACTGATCAAGCCGAACAAGGTGGAGTTCACCTCCTCCGGCCGTACGAAGGCAACGCTGGTTGCCGAACCGCTGGAACGCGGTTTCGGTCTGACGCTCGGTAACGCGCTTCGCCGCGTTCTCTTGTCGTCGCTGCGCGGTGCTGCCGTTACGGCAGTTCAGATCGATGGCGTTCTGCACGAATTCTCCTCCATCCCTGGCGTTCGCGAGGATGTGACGGACATCGTTCTGAACATCAAGGAAATCGCCATCAAGATGGATGGCGACGATGCCAAGCGCATGGTCGTGCGCAAGCAGGGTCCGGGTTCCGTCACGGCTGGTGATATCCAGACGGTTGGCGACATCGAAATCCTGAACCCCGACCACGTGATCTGCACGCTCGACGAGGGTGCGGAAATCCGCATGGAATTCACGGTCAATAATGGCAAGGGCTATGTTCCTGCCGAACGTAACCGTGCAGAGGATGCGCCGATCGGTCTTATCCCGGTCGACAGCCTCTACTCTCCGGTCAAGAAAGTGTCCTACAAGGTGGAAAACACCCGCGAAGGACAGGTTCTCGACTATGACAAGCTGACCATGACCATCGAAACCGATGGCTCGGTCACGGGTGAAGACGCCGTTGCCTTCGCCGCCCGCATTCTGCAGGACCAGCTGTCGGTCTTCGTCAACTTCGACGAACCGCAGAAGGAAGCCGAAGAAGAAGCCGTCACCGAACTGGCTTTCAACCCGGCTCTGCTGAAGAAGGTCGACGAACTCGAACTGTCCGTTCGTTCGGCAAACTGCCTGAAGAACGACAACATCGTCTACATTGGCGATCTAATCCAGAAGACCGAGGCGGAGATGCTTCGCACGCCGAACTTCGGTCGCAAGTCGCTGAACGAGATCAAGGAAGTTCTCGCTTCCATGGGCCTGCATCTGGGCATGGAAGTTCCGGCCTGGCCGCCGGAAAACATCGAAGATCTCGCCAAGCGCTACGAAGACCAGTACTAACCATTAAACTGCAGGCGTATGCCTGCAAGTAAAGGAGACACGAGATGCGTCACCAGAATTCCGGCCGCAAGCTCAACCGCACCGCCAGCCACCGCAAGGCAATGTTTGCCAACATGGCTGCTTCGCTCATCACGCATGAGCAGATCGTAACGACCCTGCCGAAGGCGAAGGAAATTCGCCCGATCGTCGAAAAGCTGGTCACCCTCGGCAAGCGTGGCGACCTGCACGCTCGTCGTCAGGCCATCTCGCAGATCAAGGACCAGGACGCTGTCCGCAAGCTGTTTGACGCGATCGCTTCGCGTTATGCCAGCCGCAACGGTGGCTACCTGCGCATCATGAAGGCCGGCTTCCGCCAGGGCGACAACGCTCCGCTCGCCGTCATCGAATTCGTTGAGCGCGACGTCAATGCCAAGGGCGCAGCCGACAAGGCTCGCGTTGCTGCTGAAGCCGCAGCGGCCGAAGCTGCTTGATCTGATCGCTATCGATCATTGAAATGACGAAAAGCCGGTAGGGTAACCTGCCGGCTTTTTGTGTTTGGGGTAGTGCGGGTAGTGCGCGATGGTATTGGGTTTACGCGGCCAGAGGCTGTTGAATGCAGGCATTGTGATCCTCGCCGGTCTGGTCATTCGCGCCTATGGCTATGAGATCGGCCTGCCGTTCATCCTCGTCAAATATGGCGGCTCCGTCCTGTGGGGCGCCATGGTTTATTTTCTGATGGGCATGGTCACGGGCGACGTACCGATCCGCCGGATCGTTTTCATCTCTCTCGTCATTGCCGTCGCCGTGGAATTCTTCCGGCTTTATCATCTGCCCTGGCTGGATACGTTCCGCCTGACCCTCTGGGGCAAGCTTCTGCTCGGCCGTGTCTTCGCGCTTTGGAACATACTGGCCTACGCAATCGGCATCGCGCTCGCCGCCCTGTGGGAAGGGTTAGACCGCTAATCACTCGGGAACGTGAACACGCGCCTTGATGTGCTTCAGATGCGCGACGATGGTGAAGGTCATGATCACAAGCAGCGACCAGGAACTCCACTTGCCGATATGCACCACTGACCAGGCGCCGATCTGGTTGGGATAGCGCCAGACGCCGAAGAAGGTGGAGATGTTCTCTGCCAGCCATATGAAGAAGCCGATGAGGATGAAGCTCAGGAGAAGCGGCATCTTTCTGTCGCGGTCATAGGGCCTGAATGTGACCGTTGTCCGCGCATAGAGCCCGAGCGCGCAGGCCGCGATGTACCACCGGTAGTCGCCGATATAGTGATGCGTGAAGAAATTGGCATAGATGGCAATCGCGATCAGGCTTGCCATCCAATAGCTGGGGTGATGGGTAATTCTGAGATCGAAGAGCCGCCAGGCCTGAATGACATAGCTGCCGATTGCGGCATACATGAAGCCGGCAAAGAGCGGCACGCCCATCAGCTTCGTATAGGCGAAATCCGGATAGGACCAGGACTGGATGCTGCCGGACGTCTTGAAGACCTCCAGCGCAAACCCGACGATGTGAAAAAGGCAGATGGCCTTGGCCTCGTCGAGCGTCTCCAGCCGGAAGGCGATCATCGCGATCTGGATGGCAATCGCAATCACCAGCAGCACATCATAGCGCGGCCAGCCGAGAAGCCCGGTCCTGGGCACCGTGAACACGGACAGGAAGAACAGGCCGACGAACAGGCAGGCGCGCGCTTCCTTGATGCCGAAATAGAGAAACTCCACGACGAAACGGCGAATGCCGTTCAATTCACCCCAGGGATGCCGGTCGCAGAGATAGCGATCCAGAACGAAGCTAGGTTCTGCAAGTCGGGCTGTATCTGTTTGCATCAAAGACCAGAAAGAATAGCGGTTGCGGCCGTTAAAAGTTAATTCCGGTCCGCTTTATATCGTATCGGTTTCTTCTTGAGCACGCCATTCGGCGCGTCTTCCTGTAGGATTTCCAGCGTTCTCCGGAGGAAATCGCGTATAGAGCGATCATCAGCGCTGAATTCGGCACTACTTGAATTCCAAAGTTGGCCGATCTGAGCATCCGAAACGGAGGGAGATAGAATTTCTTTGAGGTAGGCTTCCAATTCCGATGTGTGCAACGCATTGCGCCGTTCCGCCAGTTGAAGACCGAAACGGATGACATCGTCCATAGAAGCAAAAGTTTCAAAGTCCTGGATCATGAACGAGGTGAATGATCTGAAGGCAGGTGAGGCGACTAGCTTCTTGGTCATCGGCGCGTCGTTCTACGCAATCGGCTTCGATGATCTCGGCATTTCGGCGATTTCAAGCGCTCTCGCCAGAAACGCGCGCAGTCCACTACCGGTAATAAAAAATTCAGCCTGTGTGTTCCTCCAGATTTCCTGTAGCTCCCGGTCGGATGTGCCGTCGGAAAGCACTGTGTGAAGGTAGTGCGTAAAATCCGGTATCTCTGCGTTGGGAATGGTGCTTAAACCGAAGCGGATCAAATCATCCGCCGCATCAAAGAGCTCAAAATCCTGAGTCATAGATCCTGTAAAACGGTAATATGCGTTCGGGGGTGAAAGCAGTTTTTCGTCACGTCGTTGTTTCCGGTATAGGAAGTCATAACCTAAATCCAGTATCCGACAGGTGGGCTGCATTTCGGAAGGACAGCCAGCCGAAATCTGAGCTGCACCGCAAATCATTCAGCGTAGGAGCGGGGGCTGCGTTTTGCGCTGCTCTAGCAGATGCAGAGGAAGTGCCTCCCTTTCATTGATACGGCCGGTCTTTGCTTCCTTCTCGCCAATCTCCAGCATCAGGCTAAAAAGTTGATGGAGATCGCCGCTCATGCCGTAGCTGTGAGCGCTGGATTGGTATTTCAGAATATCCTCGAGCTGCTTTGCCGAAAGCTTCATACGTAAAACTCGCCGAAGGAAATCGAGAAGTTCATCCAGCATATCGGGATCATCGCGCATGAACTGCTGATAGGCAAATCGCACGAAGGTCTCGTCATCGGCAAACGCAATGTAGGAATCTGCGAAGTATGCGGTCAGACGGTAAAACGCGATGGGCGATGTGATGGACTTTTTCATTGGGTCAATGTTTCGCGGATAAGCCGTGTGAACGACAAATCCGTTCGGGCTGCGCGGTTCGTGATAGATGTAGACGAAGACGCTGAAAGTATCACGGATGGCGGGTGCATGGTAGCGTTGATTTAAATAGGCTTCGCGGCCCGTCGGCGATCCGAATCTCATCGAAAGATACGCTGCAGGTTTAAGCCCGCCTGCGACCTGTTTAGCCTCGAAATACTTGTAAGCTAGAACCTTGCGTACCCACGTTTCCGCATCTGCGATACTGGAGAACGCCCCGACCGCTGGTGGCTTTTCCAATAATAGTCGGGAAATCAATCTGTGTCCGACTTGTTGACGTGGCGGCTGATCGTATGACCGCCCATCAACTCGTCAAAAGGAAGGTTGATGATCAGATCAGCATAGCTGTCCGACACATCATGCACGAGTGGTTTCCCACTGGATGCGTTTCCCCCGCCGACCCACTGGCCGCCATCGGGACGACCTGCGGGAACGCGGGGTTGATCGGGATTGAATTTCGCGTGGAGTTTGAGTTGGTCGCATAGGGTCTGTGCGACCAGGCGCAGCCGCATCATCACCAATTTTTCCTCAAGTCCATCGTGTCTGTTCATCGGTAACCATCCCTGTTTTCGCCAAGGATAACCCCGTCCCGACCTGCGGGGATGAACGACGGTAAGATTTTTTGCTTTGCGGTCAGCCGCGGCTTTGCACCGGCTGCCCCAAGCCTCGCTTCCACTTCACCAGGGGCTTGCGTACCGGGCGATAGGCGAGCAGCAGCGCGGAAAGCGCCAGATAGAAACTCGGCTCCAGCGTCAGGCTCTTGCGGGCCAGGATGAAGTGCAGCACGCCACCGGCCAGGATCAGGTAGCTCAGCTTGTGCAGGCTGTTCCAGCGTGAGCCGAGCCGCTTGATCGACCAGTTGTTGGAGGTCACGGCTAGCGGGATCAGCAGCACAAGGCACGCCATGCCGATGGTGATATAGGGACGCTTGACGATATCGCCCCAGACAGCCCCGAGATTGAGCTGCAGGTCGAGCAGCGCGTATACGCTGAAATGCATCAGCACATAATAGAAGCCGAGAAGCCCGAGCGCGCGGCGATAGCGGAACCAGTTGATGCCCGCTAGATCGCGCAGGGGCGTGATCACGAGCGCGGCCACCAGAAAGCGCAGCGCCCAGATGCCGAGCAGGTGTTCGAACTCCTTGACCGGATTGAAGCCGAGCCCGCCCGTCGCAGCCTGGTAGAAATACCAGACCGCCGGACAAAGCCCGAGGAAATAGAGGGCCCAGATGCTGGGCCCATGCAGCCGCCGGGGCAGGGCAGGGATGGATGGCATCAGTAATTCGCCTTCAGGTCCATGCCGGCATAAAGGCTGGCGACCTCACTGGCGTAGCCATTGAAGGGCAGGGTATCGCGCCGTGCCTGAAACAGACCGCTGCCCTCACCGATCCGCTGCTCGGTCGCCTGGCTCCAGCGCGGATGATCCACGGCCGGGTTCACGTTGGAATAGAAGCCGTATTCCTTGGCATTGGCATTCTTCCAGGTGGTTTCCGGCTGCTTCTCGACGAGCTTGATCTTGACGATCGACTTGATGCTCTTGAAGCCGTACTTCCACGGCACGACGAGGCGGATCGGCGCGCCGTTCTGGTTTGGCAGGGTTTCACCGTACAGGCCAACGGCCAGGATGGTCAGGGGGTGGTTGGCTTCGTCCAGGCGCAGGCCCTCCACATAGGGCCAGGGCAGGGGCTGGAAGAAGCCGCTCTGCCCCGGCATTTCGGACGGGCGGACGACGGTTTCAAAAGCGACATACTTCGCGCTGCCCTGCGGCTCCACCTGATCCAGCAGCGCCTTCAGCGGAAAGCCGATCCACGGGATCACCATCGACCAGCCCTCGACGCAGCGCATGCGGTAGGTGCGCTCTTCGAGCTGCAGCTTCATCAGCTCTTCCAGGCCAAACATCTTCGGCTTGTTGACGAGGCCCTCGACAGCCACCGTCCAGGGGGTCGGCTTGAACTTGCCCGAGTTCTGGGCCGGATCAGATTTGTTGACGCCGAACTCATAGTAATTGTTGTAAGTGGTGATGGCCTCTTTCGGTGTCGGCTTCTCGTCCAGCTTGTAAGGGCCGGGCTTTGCCTGCAGCGGAGCCGCGATTGCCGTTGCGGCCGTACCACCGAGCACAAGGCCAGCAGCTGCACCGCCGACAAAGGTGCGGCGGGATAGATAAGCGCTCTTCGGCGTGATTTCGCTGGTGGGGATCTTGGGAGGTTGGTAGACGCTCATGGTTCGCCTCGTTTGCAATGGGGTAGCGTTACTTAACACTACGCAAGCGTCTCGTTGAGAGTTTCACGCATCACGCAAATAAAATCGGGACGCACATTTTCGTGTCCGGCGGGGGCTTAGAGCCTATCAGGGCTAAATGGAATCGTTCTGCCGGAAGCATTTTTTGTCAGGATCAAGGCTTTCGGCGAAGAGCATACCTCCTGGTACGGTCGAGACGAAAGCCGCAGATAATGGCGGAAAATGATCCGGCCCCTCGGTTACGCCGCTTCGCCGATGCGAAGCGAAAAGCGTAACCGACGAATTTGATGCTTGCCGGATGCCAAAGGCAATCCGGCGGGCGGGTTGGCTGAGGCGGCTCATCTGCTTTGTCGAGCGGCTTGGCCGTATGCTTCGGCTACGGCGCGCGCCGCTCTCCTTGCATCTGTTCCCGCCTGAGCCAACAGAACTGTTTCCATTTAACCCTGATAGGCTCTAAGAGGCGTACCGCTTTGACCTGTGCTGATAGTGACAGCAATTTCGCTTTGGAGTAGGAAAACCTCACAACAAAAGGGCTCGCCATCGGGATTGGCGAGGTAACCTGATCAATCGAGGATAACACCATGCCCGCATATCGTTCGAGAACCACGACCCACGGCCGCAATATGGCAGGTGCGCGCGGTCTGTGGCGCGCCACCGGCATGAAGGATAGCGATTTTGGCAAGCCGATCATCGCCGTCGTCAACTCTTTCACCCAGTTCGTGCCGGGCCATGTGCACCTCAAGGATCTCGGCCAGTTGGTTGCCCGCGAGATCGAGGCTGCCGGCGGCGTTGCGAAAGAATTCAACACGATCGCCGTGGATGACGGCATCGCCATGGGTCATGACGGCATGCTCTATTCGCTGCCGTCGCGCGAAATCATTGCCGACAGCGTCGAATACATGGTCAACGCGCATTGCGCCGACGCCATGGTCTGCATCTCCAACTGCGACAAGATCACGCCCGGCATGCTGAATGCCGCCATGCGCCTTAACATCCCGGCTGTCTTCGTCTCTGGCGGTCCGATGGAAGCGGGCAAGGTCGTGCTGCATGGCAAGACCGTTGCTCTCGATCTGGTCGATGCCATGGTGGCTGCCGCCGACGACAAGGTGTCGGACGAGGACGTCAAGGTCATCGAGCGTTCTGCCTGTCCCACCTGCGGTTCGTGCTCCGGCATGTTCACCGCCAACTCCATGAACTGCCTGACCGAAGCGCTTGGGCTGTCGCTGCCCGGCAATGGCTCGACGCTTGCCACGCACTCGGACCGCAAGCGTCTGTTCGTGGAAGCCGGCCACCTGATCGTCGATCTCGCTCGTCGTTACTACGAGCAGGAAGACGAAGGCGTACTGCCGCGCAATATCGCCACCAAGCAGGCCTTCGAAAACGCGATGGCCCTGGATATCGCCATGGGCGGCTCGACCAATACGGTTCTGCATATTCTGGCCGCAGCCCATGAGGGCGGCGTGGATTTCACCATGGATGATATCGATCGCCTGTCGCGCAAGGTTCCCTGCCTCTCCAAGGTGGCGCCTGCCAAGCAGGATGTGCACATGGAAGACGTGCACCGCGCCGGCGGCATCATGCGCATCCTGGGTGAGCTAGAACGCGGCGGCCTGATCAACACCGAATGCAAGACCGTGCATGAGGCAACGCTGGGTGACGCCATCAACCGTTGGGACATTACCCGCACCAATTCCGAGACGGTCCGCACCTTCTTCAAGGCGGCACCGGGCGGCGTGCCGACGCAAGTGGCCTTCTCGCAGTCATCCCGCTGGGATGATCTGGATACGGACAGCGAAACCGGCGTCATCCGCTCCGTTGAAAAGCCCTTCTCGAAGGATGGCGGTCTGGCCGTTCTCTACGGCAACATCGCGCTCGACGGCTGCATCGTGAAAACAGCCGGCGTGGACGAATCGATCCTGAAGTTCACTGGTCCCGCCAAGGTCTATGAGAGCCAGGATGCGGCCGTAAAGGCAATCCTTGGCAATGAAGTCGTCGCTGGCGATGTCGTGGTCATCCGCTACGAAGGTCCGAAGGGCGGTCCGGGCATGCAGGAAATGCTCTATCCGACGAGCTACCTGAAATCGAAGGGCCTCGGCAAGGCTTGCGCGCTGATCACCGATGGCCGTTTCTCCGGCGGCACGTCCGGTCTGTCGATCGGCCATGCCTCGCCGGAAGCCGCCAATGGTGGTGCGATCGGCCTCGTGAAGGATGGCGACCTGATCGAGATCGACATTCCGAACCGCACGATCAACCTGAAGATCACCGACAGCGAACTGGCGGCGCGTCGTGCCGAGCAGGACAAGCTCGGCTGGAAGCCCGCAGCGCCTCGCAAGCGCAATGTCACGACCGCGCTGAAGGCGTATGCCGCCTTTGCATCGAGCGCCGATAAGGGTGCCGTGCGTATCCTGCCGGAATAACGCATCCACCGCGAGAGCAGTGCTCTCCTGCAAGCGTCTGTTGAACAAGGCCGGAGCATCGTGGATGTTCCGGCCTTTTGTATTGAATACATCGAAGGACGAAGCAAATATCGGAGAATTGAACTTGGTCGGGTTAGTTCAACTTCTAGCAGCTCAATCCACGAATTTTAGGATGTTCTTGTTGCCGATGTTTAAATTTCCATAGCCCACTCAGATTTTCCAAAAGCAAATGAACTGCTATGAGTTTCTCGGCGGGGCCTTCGGTCCAATTCGGGGATGAATGAAAATGAAAAAGATGAAACTGCTTCTGGCGCTTGTATTGGCAGGTGTTGCGAGCTCGGCTTCGGCCAGTGATTACGCCTTCCGTCTGCACAACCGCGCGCAGGGTTACACGATCAATGGCTTCTATACCTACCAGAACGGTCATTGGAGCGAAAACTGGATCCATCAGCGTATTCGTCCAGGCGAATACTTCAACATGGACTGGAACAGCAACGAAGGAAACTGCGTCGTTCCCTTCCGTGTGAGCTGGGATGGCTATGGCGCCGACGATTACAAGATCGACTGGTGCAAGGGCGTCAGCAACATCTACATGATGGACAAGGGCTTCAAGTGGGATTGATCCCACAAGGATTAAGTCCTCACAGCGGGCGGGGCAGGCTCTTGAAAACCTGCTCCAGCTGTTGCTGCCGCGACGTATAAGCGGAACGGATACAGGCGATATCGGAGCCGCAGGCATGGCGTTTCTTCAGCCATTCGGTCTGCTCGGTTTTCAGTGTATCGCGGTTACCCATGGCGACAAGTTCGGTCAGAAGATCGAACGTTGTCGCCATTTTCACATCCAGATCATTCAGCGCACGGTTCTCACACACGGCCTTTTCATCGTCGGCCAGCTGCTGCTTCTCGCAGTCGAAGCTGGCTGCTTTTGCGGTTGTTGGCTGAAAAACCAAGCTTGAAAACGCCAGGGGCAGGGCAGCGGAGAAGATAAAGATGGAGCGTGGGTTCATCATTGCGAAGAGCACCGTCTGTTGAGGGTTTCAGCAGCGGTTACGCGGAACCGCGATCTTTGTTCCAAAAGAAGCGAGAAGTTGTGGGCCTTGGCGTGCAAGACGTTGTGCTCCATTGCCTTTTCACATTTTCGGCCATCTTTCCTTTCTAGTCTCACGCGCTAGAAGAACAGTATCCTTCACCTCATGAGGAATCATATGTTGAACAAGCCCAATTGGGTGTCGTCCGCGATCCTGGCATTGGCACTTGCCCTGCCGCTTTCTGTGCATGCCCAGGAAAAGACCGTGCCGCAGAGCAGGGCGGACATGCAGGCCTCCTTCTCGCCGCTGGTCAAGCGGACAGCGGGTGCGGTGGTCAACGTCTACGCAGAGCGTGTGGTCCAGCGTCAGAACCCGTTTGCGGGTGACCCCTTCTTCGAACAGTTCTTCGGCCAGCGCATGCCGAACCGCTCGGAAAAGCAGTCGTCGCTTGGTTCCGGTGTTATCGTTTCCCAGAAGGGGCTGATCGTCACCAACAACCACGTCATCCAGGGTGCTGACGATATCAAGATCGCGCTTGCCGATGGCCACGAGTTCCCCTGCGAGGTCCTGCTGAAGGATGAGAGCATCGACCTCGCCGTTCTGAAGATCAAGGGTAACGAGACCTTCCCGGTTCTGGCGATTGGCAACTCGGACGCGGTGGAAGTCGGCGATCTCGTTCTTGCGATCGGAAACCCCTTCGGCGTCGGCCAGACAGTGACGAGCGGCATCGTCTCGGGTCTTGCCCGCAACCAGGTGACGACGGGCGATGTCGGCTTCTTCATCCAGACGGATGCCTCCATTAACCCGGGTAACTCGGGCGGTGCGCTGATGAACATGAATGGCGAGCTGATCGGCATCAATACCGCGATCTTCTCGCGCGGCGGCGGCTCCAACGGGATCGGCTTTGCCATTCCGGCAAACCTCGTCAAGGTGTTCCTGAAGGCGGCGGAAGAGGGCAAGAAGAGTTTTGAGCGGCCTTACGTCGGTGCAACCTTCCAGCCGGTCACGTCGGAAGTGGCCGAAGCATTGGGTCTCAAGACGGCGCGGGGCGCGCTGATCGTGTCCGTGATGGAAGGCGGTCCTGCGGACAAGGCGGGGCTGAAGCCTGGCGAGGTTATCACATCCGTCAACGGCATCCCCGTCGAGCATCCCGACGCCCTATGGTACCGCCTGACGACGGCCGGCCTTGGTCATTCGGCAACGCTTGCCGTGCAGCAGAATGGCGGCGAACGCCAGGTCACGCTGGCGCTGAGCACCGCGCCGGAAACCGTGCCGCGCGATGAGAAGCTTGTGGAGGGCCGCAACCCCTTTGCCGGCATGCGCATTGCCAACCTTTCGCCCAAGCTGGCGACCGAACTGCATATGCCCACCGACAAGACGGGCGTGGTGGTGACCGACATCACCCGCAGTTCGCCGGCCGGCCGCCTTGGCTTCCAGCCGGGCGATATCGTTGTGGCGATCAACGGGGAAACGATTTCGTCCACTAAAGCCATGCTCAAGATCCTGGACGACAATCCGGGGCTCTGGCGCGTGGAGATCGAGCGCGCCGGTCAGCGCATCCGGCAGGTCTTCCGGTGAGCGGCGACCTGTTCTCGCCCCGTGTCCCGGAGGCCATCGCCAACCGACGGCCGCTGGCGGACCGATTGCGCCCCACCTCGCTTGCCGAGGTGACCGGCCAGTCGCATCTGACGGGCGAGGACGGGGTGTTGCGGCGGATGATCGCCTCCGGTTCGCTCGGCTCCATGATCTTCTGGGGGCCGCCCGGTACCGGCAAGACAACTGTCGCCCGGCTTCTGTCGGGCGAGGCGGGGCTTGCCTTCGAGCAGATCTCCGCGATCTTTTCCGGCGTCGCAGATTTGAAGAAAGTCTTCGAGGCAGCGCGCCTGCGGCGCATGGATGGCCGTCAAACCTTGCTTTTCGTCGACGAGATCCATCGTTTCAACCGCGCCCAGCAGGACAGTTTCCTGCCTGTCATGGAGGATGGTACGGTCATCCTCGTCGGCGCGACCACGGAAAACCCGAGCTTCGAACTGAATGCCGCGCTTCTGTCGCGAGCGCGCGTGCTGACCTTCCGCTCGCACGATGAGGAAAGCCTGGGCGAGCTGCTACAGCGAGCCGAGCAAACAGAACAGAAGCCTCTGCCGCTGACGCCGGATGCGCGGGCCTCCCTTATTCGCATGGCGGATGGCGATGGACGCGCGGTGCTGACACTTGCTGAGGAAGTCTGGCGCGCAGCGCGCGAGGGTGAAACTTTTGACACGGAAGCGCTGACACAGATCGTCCAGCGCCGCGCCCCGGTCTATGACAAGGCGCAGGATGGCCACTACAATCTGATCTCCGCCCTGCATAAATCGGTGCGGGGGTCAGACCCGGATGCAGCCCTTTACTATCTCGCTCGCATGTTCGATGCCGGCGAAGATCCGCTCTATCTCGGGCGGCGGTTGGTACGCATGGCGGTGGAGGATATCGGGCTTGCCGACCCGCAGGCGCTGGTCATCTGCAATGCCGCCAAGGATGCCTATGACTATCTCGGTTCACCCGAGGGGGAACTAGCGCTGGCCGAGGCCTGCGTCTATCTGGCGACGGCTCCCAAGTCCAATGCCGTCTATACCGCCTTCAAGGCTGCCATGCGCGCCGCCAAGGAACATGGTTCTCTGCTGCCGCCGAAGCACATCCTGAACGCCCCGACCAAACTGATGAAGGGCGAAGGGTACGGTGACGGCTACCGCTATGACCATGATGAGCCGGATGCCTTCTCCGGGCAGGACTACTTCCCGGAAAAGCTCGGTCGTCAGACATTTTATGATCCGCCCGAACGCGGTTTCGAGCGGGAAATCCGCAAGCGCCTGGACTGGTGGTCGAAACTGCGTCGCGAGCGCAACGGCACTTGAGGTTACGTCAGGAAGCCTTGCGTTGGGCACTCGCAGGCGCGCTGATCGTTGGGGGAGCGATCATCTTCACCGACGAATCCGCCAGGCCGTGATGACCTTCCGCATCCACGACAAGATGCCAATGGCCACCGTCCGGGATGGTCAGCTTGATCGGGGACTTCTTGGCGACACCGCCGACGAATTTGAAGTCCAGCTTTTCCGTGAAGCGTTGGTAATTGACCGCCGTCATCAGCCGCACATTGTTCACGGCTGACAGGGTGACTTCGATGGTCGTGCCAGCGCGTTGTTCCTTAAGATCATAATGGGTGAAACGAAAGCCCGGTGCCGCCATGATATGCCTCTATGCCTGCTATTCACTCTGAAATCTAAAGGCTACCGGTTAACGATCGGTTGGAACCGATTGCCGTTATCCTCGTTAATTGACCATGCAAAGAAGAAGAGAAGACTTCTTTGCCCCAGAATAAAGGCGACATTTCCCCTGCTGTCGCCGCATAACGAGAAGCAAAGATCTCCAGTCAAGACTTCGAGCCCTTGTTCGTCTCCCCTGCGAACAAGGGCTTTTCTTTTGCTGAGGCATGAGGTCGCCTTGCAGATTCGCGTCGTTGCGCGATATCGCATGCAAACATTGCTTCGCGGGAGCTTGCCCTATGCCCTCATCTATCAAGTCAAGACGTTGTAGCTTCGGGCTCCCCATTGGCCTGATACTTGTCGGATGGGCTGCAGTTCAGGAACCGGCCCATGCCGCGGATGTGGAAAAAGGGCGGCGCGTGTTTCAGACCTGCGCCTCCTGTCATCAGGCAACAAGCGAGACGAACGGCTTCGGGCCTTATCTAAAGGGCGTGGTAGGACGAAGGGCCGGCAGTGCTGCAGGATTCAACTATTCGCAGGCAATGCGGGATGCCGGAACTGGTGGATTGATCTGGGATGAAAAGGCGCTGGCAGAGTTTCTGTCCAGTCCCAAGAAGAAAGTTCCCGGAACATCCATGCGCTTCTTCGGCCTCTGGTTTCAGTCCGAGATCGACGACGTGATCGCCTATCTGAAATCCAATCCATGACCACCGGTGTCTGATCCGGCCCTTCGACTTGCGGAGGACACGGGATCGTTACCTGTTCATATCGGACACCACCCAGCGGAAGAAGATGAAGATGGTGGCGGCAAACAGCGCAAGCTGAACAATCTTCGGCAGATCAAGCATGACATCGCTCTCTTGGTTGGCATCTGCTTCATGCAGACAGCCAATCCTGCCGATGTGCCCCTTAATATTTTCCCTACCTGTTGTTTAAGATTGTTCCCAATTGCGTGAATTCGGAGCAATCATGATAGTGTATTATAATATTGCTGCTGGGATTGCTTGGATAGGCCTCCGGATCTCAAGAAATTCCGAAATAGTATCACGAAATTCGCAGACTGAATTCGACTGTAAGTGGCTCTCCGGCTTCAATGAGATAAGGAGGATGTGCTAGCGAACCCCAACTATCATCCCCCGCAACGCCCATCTGCCGGGCAAGAACCGTCACGATCGTGCGGTTCGGTTTCGGCAAGTCGATGGGACGCGGCGCGCTTTCGATCTGGAACGGCGTGTAGGGTGAGACACCGAGTTCAAACGGCGCATGCAGCGCTTGAATACGAAGACGATTGCCATCCGCGTCGAACATATCCGCCCAGCGCACACCCGTGCGGTTGCCGGATTCCTGCGGCGTCACATAGGGCGTGACATTGTCCACCACCGATCGCTCGTAGATGCCAAGACGAGCACCCTTGTTGCGGTCGGCATAGTTTTCCTCCGGACCAAGTCCATAGTAACGGAACCGATCGAAGGCGCGTGGCATCGGAAGCATCAGACCGAACAGCGGCGGGGCGGGCAGGGCGGGATCACCCGGCCAGTGCGCGGAAACGGCAATGCTGCCATCGGCCTGGAAACGGTAGGACACCGAGACCTCTTCCCTTGAGCCGGGCACCTTGAAGCGGTAATCGGCACCTCGATCCGTATAGGTGTAGGAAGACTGGTGGGCATCAAGGCTCGCCGAGCGCCAGTGGCCGTAGATGGCACCGAACTTCGCGCCGCGATCATTATCGACAGGTGCACGCCAGAAGATCGGGCGCGGCGGCTTTTCCAGGAACTCGCGTCCCGCTGTATTGACGAGCGAGACCGGCCCGCCGAAACGGCGGCAGAAGATCGCCTTCGTGTGACCATCGGAGACGCCGTAATTGTAATCGCCACGTACAAGTTTCAACTGCGGCTCTGCAACGGCTTCGGGGGGCTTCGCCACGCGCCAAATATGCTCGCCGAAGGCGACTTCATGGCCAGCCTTCGCCCAGAGACGATCATGACGTTCTTCCAGCCAGCCTTGCAGGGTGTATTCGCCAGCCTCTGACAGGCCGGGAAGCGAAAGCGCCACATAGGCCTCTTCGCCAGCCGAGACCTTCGCATCCGCCGTGCCGGATGCGATTTCCTCGCCGTCGCGCAGCACGCGGTAGCGCAGAACAAAGGCGTCCAGCGAGACGAACAGATTGTCGTTGATAACGCGCACACCCTTGCCATCCGGCAGCAGGCGCACCGGCTGGTAAAGCGCCTTCACCTCCTGCATCTTCGGCGTGGTCTTGCGGTCGGCGGTCACAAGGCCGTCGGCGCAGAAATTGTAGTCGGTCGGTCGATCCCCAAATTCGCCGCCGAACAGCAGCTGTTCTGAACCGTCAGCGGCGGTGCCATAAAGCGCCTGTTCGATATATTCCCAGATGAAGCCGCCTTGGCATTGCTCATAGCGATAGGTGAGGTCGGTATAGAAATGCATGCCGCCCAGCGAATTGCCCATGGCATGCATGTATTCGCAGGATACGAACGGCTTCTCAGGGTTGGAGCGCAAATACTCTTCCACCGCCTGTGGACGCGCATACATGCGCGTTTCCATGTCGCTGGTCTCAGTATCGAAGCGGCGATCATGAAAGACACCCTCATAATGCACGAGGCGCGAGGGATCGCACTCGCGGAAGTAATTGGCCATGTCTGCCAGCACACGGCCGCCATAGCTTTCATTGCCGCAGGACCAGATCAGCACGGACGGATGGTTCTTGTCGCGCGCCAGCATATTGGCAGCGCGGTCGAGAACGGCAGGCCGCCATTCATCGCGGTCGCGAGGGATCACGCGGTCCGGGTCGGTCTTCTCGATGGACCATGTGCCGTGCGTTTCCAGATTGGCCTCATCGATGAGATAGAGCCCGTATTCGTCGCAGAGCGCATAGAACTCGCTGCGGTTCGGGTAATGGCTGGTGCGCACCGCATTGATGTTGTTCTGCTTGAAGAACTGAACATCCCACAGCATGTCGTCTAACGTTACGGAACGGCCACGGCGCGGGTTGAAGTCGTGGCGGTTCACGCCACGGAAGACGATGCGCTTGCCGTTGAGGCGCATCACGCCGTCCTTCAGTTCGAACTGTCGGAAACCGACCCGCTGCGGCACAACTTCCGTTACGTGACCCGCGCCATCCAGGAGCGACAGCGTCAGGTGATAGAGATGCGGAGCCTCCGCGCTCCAGAGCAAGGGATCAGCGACCGGCAGATAGAAATCCATCTCCGCATCGGCATCGCGCTCATCCTGCAGCACGACCTTGCCATTGGGGTCGGACAGCGACAGCCGCAGGCGTGTCTTATCAGCCGCCGGCAGATCCAGTTTCAGGCGAAGCCTGAGGCTCGCTTGTGAGAAGTCGTCCGTCAGATCCGTATTCAGGAAGATGTCGCGCACATGCCGTTCCGGCCAGGCTTCCAGAAACACGGGGCGGATGATGCCGGACAAGCGCCAGAAATCCTGATCCTCCAGCCAGGCGCCGGAGGAGCGGTGATAGACCTCCACCGCCAGCAGGTTCTCGCCTTCGACCAGATGGTCCGTCACGTCGAAGCGCGACGGGGTGAAACTATCCTCCGCATAGCCAACGAAGCGGCCGTTCAGCCAGACATAGAAGGCGGTCTCTACGCCCTCGAAGGTCAGGATCGTGCGCTTGCCCTTGAATGCGTCTTCCAACGTGAAGCTGCGTACATAGCAGCCGACGAGATTATCCTCGGGTACTTCGCCAGCCTTCAGGGCGTCGTGACCGTCCCAGGGGTATTGGGTGTTCACATATTGCGGGCGTCCGTGCCCCTGCAATTGAAGCGCACCGGGCACCTCGATAGGCGCGAAGCCAGAACGGTCAAAACTAGGCTGCTCGAAACCGACCGGGCGTTTGTCGGCGCGGGGCGCAGAGGCGACCAGCCATTGGCCGTCGAGGCTCTGCCGCCAGGGGGAGGGTGCACCGAATGTAGCCTTTGTGGTGTCCGGATAGGTGACGTGATCGGACACGGGATCGAGCCGCCCGACGGCAAAGACTTGAGGATCGGAAAGCCAGGCGAGTGTGGGCGCTGCCGGTGCCGGGTTCTGAGACATGTCGATCCTCGTAGGGTATGCAATGCAGAAAGAAGACGAGGGGAACTCCTCTTCCCCTCACGTTTCTCAGGTAACAGACCGTGTGCCGAGAGCAAGGGCGGTATCGATACGATCCACCAGATCCGGGAGATCGTCGATAAAGGAAATGGTGAAGTCGGGCGCTTCCTCGCGGCTCTCCGGAATATGCGTGCGCAAAGTGGACCATTTCATGAAGATTGAGGCGATGCCCATGCGGTTCGCGCCCAGAATATCGCGCGAGAGATTGTTACCGACCATGGCCGTCTCGGCGGCGCGGCTTTCATCGAGGCCGATGGCGGCGAGCGCCTGCCGGAACATGGCTGGGTCCGGCTTGTGAACGCCCACCCGTTCCGAAATGATGTGATCGGAAAAATGCTCCCACATGCCGCGGGGCTTCAACAGGTTTTCGAAGGTCGCCACCGGCCCGTCCGCCACCAGCACCAGCGTATGTCCCATGCGCTTCAGCTTGGCGAGAACGAGATCGGAACCGGGGATCAGCTGACCCTCGACCACCACTTCGCTGCCGTCCAGCTTCACCTCGGTGCGCTCATCCACCAGCGTATCGCCGCAATCGACGAAGAGGGCGGCAAGCCGCGGCTGATGCGCGAGAAGATGGGCTTTGAGAGCCTCCACGCGCTGCGGAATGTCCGTCGCAAGCTGTGTCCAGGGTTTGAGTTTTGCTGGGTCGAGTTCAACCGGCTTGAACGAGAAGCTTGGCGTGAATGCATCGCCCCGCAGCTTCAATCGCGCCAGCCGGTGATCCAGAGGCGTTGCAGAAAACGCGCCGGCGCGGGCAAAGGGGTTGCCGAGATGCACGCCGTGTTCGCCCGCAAGACTGCTGCAGGCGGCCAGGATCTTCTGGCGCCGTGACTGCATCTCCTCCGGGCTCGTCCAATGGGCGTGCTTGCCGGGTTCCAGATAAAGCACGGGCCTGCCATTCTCGATCCTGCACGGTTGCCCGCCCGCCAACATATCGCGTCGCTCGCCGTGGCGGCTGGCTTCTACGCCGGTCACATCCCCGGCTGCATTCAGCCTGACCCAGACATGCTCCAGATCGTAGAGGTGCTGGATGTCCCAATCGTACCAGATCGCATATTCGATCAGCGTGCCGCCCTGCGGGTCCAGTTCGAACTTGCTGGAAGGCGAAGGGCTGTGGGTTCGGTAAACGCTCCAGCCGATGGCGCCAACCTCAAAGGGCTCGCGCTCATCGGCCATCAGCACCGGGAGATGGGCAAGCGCCAAGGCGGCATCCGGGTCGATCATCGTGGTCATCTCAATTCTCTCAAATGCAGTCGGTGCCGTCAGCGAACGCCGGCCAGATCCAGTTCCGCCGCGCGGTGGCAGCGCACCGCATTGCCCGAGGGCAGGGCCTCCAGCACCGGCTCGACCTGCTTGCACAGATCCGTGGCATAGGGACAGCGCGGATGGAAGACACAGCCGCTCGGCGGCTTGGCGGCATTCGGAATCTCACCCTTCAGAATGATGCGCTTCTTGGCGGCATTGGCACGCGGGTCCGGTTGCGGCACGGACGACAAGAGCGCTTCCGTATATGGATGGCGCGGCTTGTCGAACAGCGATCGCGTATCGGCAATTTCCACCAGTCGACCGAGATACATGACGCCGATGCGGTTGGCGATATGCTCCACCATCGACAGGTCATGGGTGATGAACAGGTAGGTCAGGCCGAACTGATCCTGCAGGTCCTGCAGCAGGTTGACCACCTGCGCCGCGACAGACACGTCGAGCGCCGAAACCGCCTCGTCCGCTGCGATGAAGGTCGGGTTGACGGCAAGTGCGCGGGCAATGCCGATACGCTGCCGCTGGCCGCCGGAAAAGGCATGCGGATAGCGGCTCATGAATTCCGGGCGAAGTCCGACCAGCTTCAGAAGCTCACCGACGCGATCCTCGATTTCCGATTTGGCGATGCCCTTGTTGATCAGCGGCTCGCCGATGATTTCGAGCAGCCGCAGGCGCGGGTTGAGCGACGAATAGGGGTCCTGAAAGATCATCTGGACCTCGTCCCGGACCTCACGCATTTCAGGACCGCTGGCCTTGGCAAGATCGATCACGCTGCCATTGCGACGGCGGAAGCTTATGCGCCCGTCGGTGACAGGAAAAGCGCGCAGCATCAGACGGGCAACGGTGGATTTGCCGGAACCGCTTTCGCCAACAAGACCCAGCGTCTCGCCTTTGCGCAGCTGGAAGCTGACACCATCGACGGCGCGTACGGCACCGGTCTGGCGGCCAAAGAAGCCTGACGTGATCGGAAAGTGCTTCCGGAGATCGGCGACATCCATCAGGATGTCGGGAGCAAGGGAGGTGTCTGTCATGGGGCGATGCTTTCCGTTGCAACCGCTTCGGCCACCCGGTGGCAGCGGGCCATGCGATGGTCATTGATGCGGGTGATGCCGGGATAAGTGGTGCGGCACAGCTGATCCGTGGCGGCGGAACAGCGCGGATTGAACACGCAGCCTGCCGGCAGGCGATAGGGGTCCGGGATCATGCCGGGGATCGTGTTCAGGCGAGGCTGCTTTTCGGCCCCAAGACGTGGAATGGAGTTGAGAAGCGCACGCGTATAGGGGTGGCGCGGATCGTAGAAGATGTCTTCCGTCGTGCCGGTTTCCACGACATTGCCGAGATACATGACCGAGACGCGATCCGCGATGTCAGCCACCACGCCGAAATTATGCGTGATGAAGACGATCGACATGCCAAGCTCGCGCTTCAACTCCTTCAGGAGATCGAGGATCTGCGCTTCGGTCGTCACGTCGAGGGCTGTCGTTGGCTCGTCGGCGATCAGCACCTTCGGGCGACAGGCCAGCGCAGTGGCAATCATGGCGCGCTGGCGCATGCCGCCGGAAAGCTGGTGCGGATAGCTGCGCATCATTTCCTCGATGCGGGGCAGGCGCACCATATCGAGCGTTTCCTTGGCGCGTTGTTCTGCCTCGCGCTTGCTCAAGCCCGTATGCAGCAGGATCGGCGTCATCACCTGATGTCCGATGGTGTGAACCGGCGACAGCGCCGTCATCGGCTCCTGAAAGATCATGCCGATCTTGCCGCCGCGAAGGGCGCGCATGTCGCGGCTGTTCTTGGCAAGCTTGGCGATGTCCGTGGTGGTGCCATTGTCGTTGAACAGCACCTTGCCATCGGCAATCGATGCAATCTTCGGCAGAAGCTGCATGATGGTGCGCACGGTGACGGACTTGCCGGAACCGCTTTCGCCGACCACGCCCAGCACTTCGCCGGGCATCAGGCTGAGGTTCACGCCATCGACAGCCTTCACCACCCCTTCGCGCATCTTGAAATGCACTTTCAGATTTTCGATCTCGATGATCGGCTTCGGGTTTTCACCTGCCATTGCGGAACTCATTTGCTGTAGGGATCGGCTGCGTCGCGCAGGCCGTCGCCCAGGAAGTTGAAGGCGAGCACGATGATGACGATGGCAGCACCCGGCGCCAGCAGCCAGGGCGCCTGTGCAATCGTGCGCAGGTTCTGCGCGTCCTGCAGCAGCACGCCCCAGGAAACGACCGGCGGGCGAAGGCCGAGGCCGAGGAAGCTGAGGGCCGTTTCGCCGAGGATCATGTCCGGCACGGCAAGGGTCAGCGCTGCAATGATGTAGCTCGTCATCGAGGGCAGCATGTGCCGGGTGATGATCTTCGCCTCCGACGTGCCGCAGAAACGTGCCGCCAGCACGAAGTCCTCGTTCTTGATCGACAGGAAGCGCCCGCGCACGGTTCTCGCCACATAGGTCCAGCCGATCAGCGACAGAAGCAGCGTCACCAGGAAGTAGACGAAGAGGGGATCCCAGGTGATCGGCAGGGCCGCCGCCAGACCCATCCACAGCGGGATGGTGGGGATCGAGCGCAGGAACTCCATGCCGCGCTGGACGATATTGTCTGTGATGCCGCCGAAATAGCCGGAAATTGAGCCGAGCGTGATGCCGAGCACGAAGCTGACAGCAACGCCGATCAGGCCGACGGAGAGCGAGATGCGACCGCCATGGATGAGGCGGGATACCATGTCGCGACCCAGCGTGTCGGTGCCGAGCAGGTTGATGCGGTCGGGGCCGGTTGTGCCGTAGAGATGCAGGTTGCCTTCGAACAGGCCCCAGAACTTGTAAGCCTGGCCGCGCACGAAGAAGTTGATGGGAATGACCTTGGTCGTGTCGGCCACATAGATCGGCCGCATCGTGACGGGATCGCGTCCGCGCTTGAAGCCATAGACGAAGGGGCCGCGGAAGCTTCCCTGTTCATCGAAGAAATGGATCGCCTGCGGCGGCTGCAACGTGCTGCGCGAATTGGCTTCGAAGGCATCATAGGGTGCAACGAATTCCGCCAGCGCCACGATCAGGTAGGCCGCAATCAGGATGATGCCGGACAGCATGGCCACCTTGTGCCGCTTGAAGCGCCACCACATCAATTGCGCAGGCGTTGCCTGGTAGACCCGCTCTTCGCGTCCGGTGCCGGTTTCGACATCCTGCATGTCGTTCAGTGTCGTCTCGGTCATGTTGTCACCTGTAGCGGATGCGGGGATCGGAGATCGCCAAAAGGATGTCCGAGACGATCGTGCCGATGATGGTGAAGGCTCCCAAGATCAGGATGAAGGCGCCGGACAGGTACATGTCCTGGCTTTGCAGCGCCTTCAGAAGCAGCGGCCCAGTCGTTGGCAGGTTGAGCACGACCGAGGTGATCACGTCGCCGGAGATCAGTGCGGGCAGGGCCCAGCCGATGGTGGAGATGAACGGGTTCAGCGCCACGCGCACCGGGTAGCGCCAGATCACGCTCCATTCCGTCAGGCCCTGGGAAAGTGCCGTTTCCACATAGGGCTTGTTCAACTCGTCCAGCATGTTGGCACGCACGATGCGGATGAGTCCCGCCGCACCGCTGCTCGCCAGCACCAGAAGCGGAATCCACAGGTGGTTGGCAAGGTCGATCACCTTGGCCAGGCTCCAGGGTGCGTTCTGCATTTCAGGAGAAAAAAGGCCGCCGACATTCATGCCGAACCAGGAGTAGGCGAACCACATCAGGATCAGCGCCGAGAGGAATTCGGGGA
The DNA here is from genome assembly GCF_030504645.1 of Rhizobium oryzicola. GTDB lineage: Bacteria > Pseudomonadota > Alphaproteobacteria > Rhizobiales > Rhizobiaceae > Neorhizobium > Neorhizobium oryzicola. The sequence goes on from NZ_JAUKWQ010000012.1 coordinate 36,618, forward strand.
AGCCGCGACCGATGAAACCGAAGATCGTGAAGAAGTAATCTAGGAAGGAATATTGCCGTGCCGCCGCATAGACACCGATCGGGATGGCAATCACCCAGGTCAGGATCAGGGAGGCCAGCGAAATGGACACCGTCAGGAACAAGCGGTCCCAGATCAGGTTCGAGACCGGCTGGTTGAAGCCGAGCGATGTGCCGAAATCGCCATGCAGGACGATCTTGCCCATCCAGCTGACATATTGTTCGTAGATCGGCCGGTCGAGACCATATTCGTGGCGAATGCGTTCTTCCGTGCCTTCCGGCACCACGTCGCCTTGGGTACGCATCTCGGCCACCATGGCGGAGGCGAAGTCACCGGGCGGCAACTGGATGACCGCGAAGGAGGCCACGGAGACCAGGAACAACATAGGCACCGCCCAGGCAATCCGGTTCAGGATGTAAGAGATCATCGGTCTTACTCGAGGAGTGTTGGGGAAGGCAGGTCGGGCACGTTAACAGTGGCCTTACACCATCCCTTTGCGCGACGAAGCGAAGGCACGCAATGTGCCGGAAATCGTGTCTTAGGTCGCTTACGCCGGCCAGGCATCTTGGATGCCGGCCGCGCAAACCATGAGCGTCAGGTCCGCGCGGCCGGCTTGGGAGGAAGCCCCTTACTTCTTGAAGTAGAGCTGTGCCGGAATGGCGTTGCCTTCGTTGCGCAGCGCTTCTTCGTTCGTCATGACATCGGGGAAGTTGCCGATCTTGTTGGAGACGACGAAGGGGGTGACGGACTCGCCAACGAGGCCGATCATCCAGACATTGTCCTTCATCACGCCAATCAGCTCGTTCATCTTCTTGTTGGCTTCATCGATCGTCTTGGCCGAGGACGCACCCTTCCAGGCGGCAAACAGCTTGCGGATCGGATGATCTGCCGGCGGTTCCACGCCAGACGGCGACTTGCCGTCCGAGTTGAACCATTCGAAGTAGCCATTCGCATAGGACTCACGACCGAGCAGCAGGGTCGGATCGGCCTGCGGCATCAGCAGGCGGTCTGCATAGCCCATGCTGACGTCGAACTCGCTGTTCTTCAGATGCGAGAGGTTGGCGTTCTCGTCGACGGTGCGCACGAGGCCTTCGATGCCCGCCTGCTGCCAGCCCTGGCGAACCAGTTCCGCCATTTCCGGCGGGAAGTTTGGCTCAACCGTTTCAAGAACGAGGCTCAGACGCTTGCCGTCCGGTCCGGTCCGGAAGCCATCGGCACCCTTCTTGAGACCTAACTGGTCAAGCAGCGCATTCGCGCGATTGATGTCGAAGCCGGTCCACTTCTTCTCGAAGTCGGCATCGTAATAGGGCGAACCCTTTGCGGGGGAAGCCGAACGCGGCGTGGCAAGGCCGGAGAAGACCGTCTCGTTGATCGCTTCGCGATCGATGGCGACGCTCAGAGCCTCACGGAAGCGGACATCGTTGAAGAGCTTCGCCTTCACCGGATCCTTGGATTCGATGTTGACGAACATGGCAAGGTTTTCGCCGCTCTTCCACGGATGAACCGTGTAGTTGCCGGCCTTCTCGTTTTCCTTCAGCAGCGGATAGTCGCGTGCTTCGAGGAAGCGGGACTGGAAGTCGATCTGGCCCTGGACGACCATCAGGTTGAGCGCCTGGTGATCCTGGAACAGCTTGCCTTCGATCCGGTCGATATAGGGCAGCTGGTTGCCGGCCTTGTCGGTTGCCCAGTAGTAGGGGTTGCGCTCGAAGACGATGGTGCTGGCCGGCGGCGGGGTCACGACCTTGTAGGCGGTGACTACAGGCAGGTCCGGGTTCAGCCACCAGGCCTGGATCGGACCCTTGAGATCCCAGAGGCCGCGCCAGTTGGCAACACCCTTGGCCTTGACGATGGCGTCCAGTTCTTCGGGCTTGGTGTATTTCGGCAGGAACTTCTTCAGGTAATGGGCCGGCTGGATGAAGCTCGGCTTGTCGAGGCCCGGCCAGCCGGTGGACTGTACCGCGAGAACATAGGGGAAGAGTGCGTAGGGCTGCTCGAACTTGACCTTGAAGGTGCGCTTGTCGACCACATCAAGTTTGAACGGTTTGCCGCCGGAGAACAGGAAGCCGGGAGGGGCCGGGCTGAGTTCCGAGTTCAGGAAGATATCTTCGTACCAGAACTTCACATCGTCAGTGGTGACCGGCTGACCGTCGGACCACTTCATGCCGTCGAGCAGCGAGAAGGTGAATTCGGTGGAGTCAGCATTGGCCGACCAGCTTTCCACGAAACGGTTGACCAGATCCACCTTGCCGTCGAGAGACTGCTGCAGCTTGATTGCGCGCTCTTCAACGAGTTTGGTGGAGCCCATGCGGTCACCAATGCCGCTATAGGCGCGGCGCAGCGTGCCGCCATAGGTGCCGATTTCGCCATAAACGGGGATCACCGCCGGCTTCTTCGGCAGGCGCTGATCGACCGGCGGCAGTTTGCCCGCATCCACGAGCGCCTTCAGCATCGGCGATTCATTGAAGGCAAAGGCCATCGACAGCGATGTCATCGACAGCAAGGTGGACAGGAATGCGACTTTCATGAGCTTGTTCTGCATGTGGTTCCCCTATTGACCCGTAATTGCAGCTCGAAATTCGTTCGCTTGCCAGCCGAGTGGCTGGCCGCATGAAAAAGGTCTGTTGCTGGCTCCTCCAATCGCATCAGCAATCTGGCCGACAGCTCGGCTAGGCGCATGATTTCATGCTTCTCGCCTTGCCGATTTCGGCGCCTTTTAATTCGTTCGTTTACCTGACGAATGAAACAACGAATTGAGGGAGTGTCAAGCGATTTCGGTTTTGCGCCGCGCAACGGCAGCCCACGCGACTATTGCTTAGAAGCCGGAAAAAAAGGGATTTGGAGCGGAACGCCCGCGCGCGGCGCAAAACCGGAGGGCTCGTCGCTGGGGATAAAGTCGTCTGAAACGCAAAACGGGCGGATGATGCGCGTCACCCGCCTGTTTCGTCGAGTTGACAAAAAATGTTGATCAGGCTTGCTGCCGCGTCGTCAGATGCGAGCGAGAGCGGGGCAGATATTGGCCCGCAGCCTGCTTCAAAAGGCCATCACCCGAAACGATGCTCTCGCCGCGGATCAACAGGCGCACCGGCCAGCCCTGCACGTCGAGACCCTCATAGGGCGTGTAATCCGCGCCATGCTGAAGCAGGTCATTGGTCAGCGTCACGCGGCGCGCCGGATCCCAGAGTGCGATATCAGCATCGGCACCGACAGCAATCGTGCCCTTGCGGGGATAGAGCCCATAGAGCTTGGCATGGTTGGTGGAGGTGACAGCCACGAACTGGTTCAGGCTGATGCGGCCCTTCATCACGCCTTCCGAAAACAGGATCGGCAGGCGGGTCGCCACACCCGGAATGCCGTTCGGGATCCAGCGGAAGTGGCGCTTACCCTTCTCGTTCAGCTTGCCTTCGGCATCATCGTAGCGGAAGGGGCAATGGTCGGAGGAGAAGAGGTCGAACACACCTTGTTCCAGTCCCTCCCAGCAGGCCTCTTGGCTAGCCTTGTCGCGCGGCGGCGGCGAGCAGACATATTTGGCGCCTTCCAGCTCGGTCTGGTCGAGATCGTCCGCCGTCAGCATCAGATATTGCGGGCAGGTTTCGCCGGCAATCTTCTGGCCCCGCTGGCGGGCACGGCGGATTTCCTCCATCGCCTCGCGATTGGACACGTGAACGATGACAACAGGCACGTCGACGATCTCAGCAAGCGACAGCGCCCGATGCGTTGCTTCGCGCTCCGCCGCCACCGGCCTCGTCGTTGCGTGATATTTCGGCGCGAACTTACCTTCCTCCTCATGGCGACCGATCAGATAGCGGATCGCATCCTCGTTCTCGCAATGCACCATGACCAGCGCACCGGTGCGCCGCGCCGTGTCGAGCGTCGCAAGGATCTGGTCGTCCCGCAGGCGCAGGCCCTCATAGGTCATGAAGACTTTGAGCGACGTATACCCGTCTTCCACCAGCGCCGGCAGCTCCTGTCCCAGAACTTCCGGCGTCGGGTCGGTGATCACGAGATGGAAGGCGACATCCACATGGCATTTGCCCGCAGCCTTCTCGTGATAGATCTTCAGCGCCTCGCGCAGGCTTTGGCCCTTCTCCTGCATGCAGAAGGCAAGCACCGTCGAGTTGCCGCCGATGGCAGCCGAGCGCGTACCTGTGTCGAAATCATCGGCCATCACGATGCCGTCGCCGGACGGCTGGTCGAGATGCACATGGCTGTCGATGCCGCCGGGCATCACGTAAAGCCCGGTCGCATCGATGATCTCATTGGCCGATGCCAGTCCGTCGGCCAGCGCCGCAATCCGCCCGTTGAGGATGCCGACATCGCTCTTGAACGTGTCGCTGGCGGTCACCACGGTGCCGTTGCGGATGATGGTATCGAAATGCATCGGCCTTTTCCCTTCCTTGCTCAGCTTGCCTTGGCGAAACCGACATCGGTTGCGAGGATGCGATCCAGCGCCGCCGTCATGCGGTCCACTTCCTCGATCGTGTTGTAATGCACCATCGAGACCCGCAGCATGCCGCCGTGATCGGTCTGGTCAAGGTATTCGGCGAGGCGGCGGGAGTGGAAATCGCCGAAGCGGATGGCGATGTTTTCCTTGTCCATCGCCTTGCAGATTTCGCCCGCCTCACGTCCGTCGAACCGGAAGGCAATGGTGGGTACACGTCTGCCGTCGCGATTGGTGGAGTGGCCGATAATGCGGCAGTCATTGCGGGAGCGCAGATAGGTCAGCAGCCGTTCGGTCAGTGCATTTTCCTGCGCGGTGATGGCTTGGAAACCGGCTTCGATGCGTGCGCGGACGCTGCCGGTTTCGCCAGCGCGACTGCCCAGCTCCGCCAGGTAATCGACAATGCCGCAGGTCGAATAGGCGAGCTCGTAGTTCGGATTGCCAGGCTCCAGCTTCCCCGGCACTTTGTCCTTGCCGTAGAAGTAGTGGTAGAGGGTGTCGAGCTCCAGCAGCAGTTCGTGCTTTCCATACATCAGGGCGTAATGCGGGCCATAGGTCTTGTAGAGGCTGAAGACGTAGTAATCGACGTCAAAGGCCTGCACGTCGACGGCCCGGTGCGGCGCATAGGCGACCGCGTCCACGCAGATCCGGGCACCCTTGGCGTGCACATAATCAGCAATCTCGCGCACCGGATTGATGGAGCCCAGAATGTTGGAGACATGGGTGACGCAGATGAGCTTCGTGCGCTCCGTCATCAGCGGCTCAAGATCCGCCAGTTCGAGAGACATGCTGTCCTTGTTGAGCGGCCAGAACTTCAGGACCACACCGCGCTCCTGCAGGCGATCCCAGGGGCCGATATTGGATTCGTGGTCGCTGATCGTCACGATGATCTCGTCGCCGGCGGCAAGCTGGCTCTGCATGGCGCGCGCCAGATTCTGCAACAGCTGCGTGGTGGAATTGCCGAAGACGATCTCTTCCGGACGGCTGGCATTGACGAGATGCATGGCGGCGGTGCGCGCTTCGTAGAGTGCTGCGGCAGCCGCCTGCGAGACCGCATAGGAGCCGCCGATCTGTACATTCTTCTCGATGAGAAAGGTGTTGATGCGCTCCACCGCGCCCTTCAGGATCTGCGAGCCGCCGGCATTGTCGAAAAAGGTCCAGCCGTGTTGCAGCGCCGGAAACTGGCTGCGGACAAATTCGAGATCAAGTGATGCAGTGCCTGCCATCCCTCGGTTCCTCCAGGGTTATGCTTGTTTCAATGGTTGAGGACGGCGCGCAGAAAACTGCGCGTGCGTTCATGTCGAGGGGTATCGAAGATATCGGCCGGGGTGCCGCTTTCGACGATCCGGCCGCCATCCATGAAAATGACGCGATCCGCCACCTGCCGCGCAAATCCCATTTCATGGGTGACGACCACCATGGTGACGCCGGTGCCGGCAAGTTTTTTCATGACATCCAGCACTTCGCCCACCATTTCCGGGTCGAGTGCCGAGGTCGGCTCATCGAACAGCAGCACCTTCGGCTCCATGGCAAGCGCACGGGCAATGGCGACGCGCTGCTGCTGTCCGCCCGAGAGTTGGCCGGGATATTTCTCCGCCTGCTCGGCTATGCCAACGCGGGCGAGCAGATCACGGGCCTTTGCTTCTGCCTCGGCAGGTGCGGCGTTGCGCACCCGGATCGGTGCCAGCATGACGTTGCGCAGAACGGTCATATGCGGAAACAGGTTGAAGGACTGGAAGACCATGCCGACTTCCGCCCGAACACGCGCCAGTGCGGCGCCGGGCTGAACCTTGATGCCGTCGACGGTAATCGCGCTCTCTGCGCTGAAGCCTTCCAGATGGTTGATGCAGCGGATGAGCGTCGACTTGCCCGAGCCGGACGGGCCGATCACGCAGACGACTTCGCCCTCGGCGATATCGAGATCGATGCCGTGCAGCACTGCGAAGGTGCCGTAGGATTTGCGAAGGTCGCGAATGGAAATGAGGGTGCCCATCAGCGTCTCCCCTTGCTCAGATGCTTTTCCAGCCGCCCGACCACAGCCACCATCGGCCAGAGCAGGATGACATAGATGAGGGCCGCGCCGATCAGCGGCGTCGGGTTTGCCGCAAGCGCCTGCGCCTGCGTGGCCTGCTTCAGAAGGTCGGGCATGGCAACGACCGAAGCAAGTGCTGTATCCTTCAGCACGTTGATACAGTTGTTGGTCAGCGGCGGAATGACGATGCGGATTGCCTGCGGCAGGATGATATCGCTCATCGTGTGCCGGTTGGAAAAGCCAAGGGCCGCCGCGGCTTCGAACTGGCCATGCGGCACGGCCTCAATGCCCGCACGAAAGATTTCCGCCGTATAGGCGGCAGACACAAGCCCCAGTGCTGTGACCGTCGAGGCGAAGGGTGACAGGCGAATGCCGACGAAGGGCAGGGCGTAATACACGACGATCAGCAGCACCAGCAGCGGGATCGAGCGGAAGATATCGACATAGATGCGGATGAGGAGCTTGCCCGGTGCCGGTGCGTAAAGCCTGGCGACGGCCAGCACCAGACCGCCGATTAGCCCCGCTATGATGCTGACGATGCCGATCTCGATCGTGGTGATGAGACCCCATAGCAGCTGCGGCAGGCTCTCCCACAGAACACGCAGGTTGAAGAAGGTATTGAGAAGGTTCATGCCGGTCCGGCTCCCTTTGGCAGTCCGGCGAAGGTGTTATCCTTCGCCGGATGCGAGCCGTGTTACTTGGCCTTCGGCATGTCCATCACCTTGACCGTGGACGTGGTGTCCTCGGCCTTGGCGCCAAACCAGGTTTCATGCAGCTTGGCGATATAGCCTTCCTTCTTCAGCGTGGTAATCACGTCGTTCACCTGGCTTGCCAGCGGGTCGCCCTTGTTGAACATGATCGAATAGGTCTCGCCCGTTGGGATGCGTTCCACGACCTTCAGTTCCGGCTTGTCCTTGACGTAGTAGAGCAGCGCCGGGATATCGCTGATGTAACCGTCGATACGGCCAGCCACGAGGTCGAGCATGGCCGGCGACAGGCCCTCGAACTTGCGGATCTCTCCGAACTTGTATTCGCCCTTGTGAGCGTCGGCCCACATGTCGCCGGTGGAGCCGGTGTCGACGCCGACGACCTTGCCGGACATATCCTTCAGGCCCTTGATGCCGGACTTCGCTGTGGCGGTCAGAGACTGGTCGCTGTCATAATAAGGCTGGGCGAAGGAGACGGACGCTAGGCGCTTTTCGGTAATGGTGATCGAGGAGACAGCCATGTTGATGCGGCCGGACTGGACCGCCGGAAACAGGCCGGCAAACGGGGTGTTGACGAACTCGACCGTTTTGCCAAGGCGCTTGGCCACTTCGTTGACGAGGTCCACCTCGAAGCCGACGGTCTTGCCGCTGGCGTCCTGGAACTCCCAGGGCACATTACCGATATTGGCGCCCACTGTCAGGTCTGCTGCCTGCGCCGCTTGGCCCGCAAGAAGCGCAAACGCGCCGGAGAAAAGAATTGCCTTGATGCTGAATGCACGTGTCATGAAGGTTCCCCTTGTTTTTGTGGCATGACGTCATCTACATTGGTCTAACTGGTCAGACCAGTCAGGCCAAAAACAGCACGGCTCTTTCCGCTTTGCAAGATGGTCCGCTAAAAATAGATTAGGTTTTGCATTCGAAAGGCGGAACAGGATTGATGCTCAACAAGACCCTTCTCCCGCAAAGCGTGGCGCGGGAGATCCAGACCATGATCCAGTCCGGCGCTTTGAAGCCGGGGGACAAAATTCCGTCGCAGCGCGAATTTTCCCAGAAGTTCGGCATCAGCCGCGCGTCATTGCGTGAGGCACTGCTGACGCTTGAAACGCTCGGCCTGTTGAAGACCGAAGCGGGTCGCGGCACATTTGTGGCGAGTGGCGGAGGGCAGGCGGCCAACATGGCGCCCTGGCGCTACTCCGACAGCTATTCCGTTTTCGATGTGTTCCAGACGCGTATTCTGCTGGAGGGCGAGATTGCGCGGCTTGCTGCTGGTCGCCTCACGCAGTTGCAACTGGACCGCATGGAGACTGCCACCCGCACCATGGAGGAATGCTGGGCGGCGCAGGATCTTCTCGCCAATGTCGAGGCGGACCTTGAGTTTCACGGCGTTATCGTTTCGGCCTGCGCCAATGCGATGCTGCGGTCGCTCTACCAGACGGTACGCGATCAGGTGACGGAGACGCAGCGTCAGCCGATTCCGATCACGGACCCGGAGCGCATGCAGGCCTCAATTTCGGAACATCGGCGGATCATAGCAGCCTTGAAGCAAGGTGATGGCGCCAAGGCGCGCGAGGAAATGGAAACCCATATCCGCAACACCGCCCGCTGTGCCGGGCTTACACCCTGAGAAATTGAAATTATACGCCCTGTGTTGCCGCCTGCGGCAGACGCATTTCGCTGGGAAGATCCTGCGGCGAAAACAGTGCGTTGTGCAACTGGTTGAGCGCGACGGCCACCGAGCCGATCAGGGTTGCCCGCGAGCCAAGCAGGCTGGGCTCGATGCTGATGGTCCGGCGTGTCAGGCGTGGCACTTCCTCGCCCACGAGTTTGAGAATCAGCGGGTGCCGGCCCACATTGCCGCCCAGTACGATCTTTTCAGGATCGATCATGGCATCGACGGAGACGATCAGCAGGCTTGCCAGCCGTGCTGTCTCGCGGATGACGGAAGCGGCCGGCTCCTGACCGGCCTCGGCTTCCTGCAGAATGCTGCGCACATCCGGGGCTGATCCACCCGCGGTGCGGTATCGCGAGACGATACCCTGAGCGCCGATCGCGGTTTCCAGTGCACCGCGCTCCAGGCTGTCCGCGCTGTAGGGATCGGAGCCGAAGGGAAGATAGGCAATTTCACCTGCCGCACCCTTGGCACCCTTGGCCAGTTTGCCGTTGATCAGCAGACCGAGACCGACACCGGTGCCGAGAGAAATGAAAGCGGCCGTTTCCAGACCCGCGCTGCGTCCCTTCCAGGATTCGCCGATGGCTGCGGCATTGACGTCATTCTCGACCACCACCTCGCATCCCAGTGCTTCACTGAGGCGTGTCACCACATCCAAGCTACCGGTTTCGCCTATGTTTTGTGCCAGCGACAGTGTCCCGGTTATGGGATCTATGACGCCAGGCGTCGCGACGGAGCCGAGCAAGATCTTTTCGAAAGGCAGACCGTTTTCCTTCAGGCTGGTTTCGACGAGATCATGCATGTGCTCGATGAGGTCGTTCGCCACGCGCCCGCCGGTCGGGTGCTCGCTTTCATGGACGATCCGGCCGGAGATCGAAACGACGGCGATGCGGATGGTCGTGGCGCCAAGATCGATACCGACGGCATAGCCTGCATCATCGGCCACCTCGTAGGTGATGGCGCTGCGCCCCACCTTGCCGCTGATGATTCCCTTGGCACGCACCCAGCCGGATTCTTCCAGCGCCCGAATGACTTCCGACATGGTCTGCTTGGAAAGCCCGGTCTTCTTCGCGAGCGTTGCCCGTGATGTTGGCCCCTCATGCAGCAGGATGTCCATGGCGGCGCGCACGGAGATCTGACGCAGAACCGGCAACTGGCTGGGACGAAGGTTCATGGGGGCAATACCTGTCGGGAAGGCGGCTTGATGTGCACAGGATGTCGATCAGCGAGTCCTACACAAACAGTTTAAACCTGAAAAGGGTTCGGCGGATTGACGAACAATCCGCCGAACCGGTTCCGGTCATTCACTGACCTTGCCGCTCGCGATCGCCTTTTCCACGGTCCCCTTGTGCGCCAGAATGGCCGCGGCATGCATGCCGGTCCAGCCCTGCAGCAGCGAACCGCGACCGAAAGGCGGCGCGAAATACTCCACCGAGCCGATCCAGCCGTTCTGAAGGCTTGTCTTCCACCAGCGCAACAGCGGATAATCCCAGCCATCCAGGCCGAACTTCAGGCGCTGCTCCGCATAGAGGCCGGAGAGATAGGGCCAGTCGGAGCCATTGTGATAGCGATAGGCGAAGGCGGATTTGGCACGCGTATCGGCAACCCGCTTGAAAGGCGGCCAGGCGCACATCACGCCCCAATCGCCAAAGGGCTGCTTGTCGTTGTTGCGGGTTTCCAGAAGCGCCTCAGCCTTTTGCAGGATGGTCATTGACCGCTCCTTCGATGCTGCATCGAAGCGCAGCATGGTAAGACTGTCGAGCGTCAGGTGATCCTCGACGAACTCCTCCTTCAAGCCGTAATCGTGATACCAGCCACCTTCGGTCAACATGGCGGCATCCACATTGCCGCGTGCCTTTTCGGCAAGAGCCGCGGCATCCTTGGCAAGACCGGCGTCTACCGCGCCACCGAACCGGGCGATCACGTCGAGCGCGCCGATCCACAGGCCGATATCGTAGGCGACATAGCCGTGACGGTAGACATTGTCCGCCCAGTCGCGGTCGTGCCGCGGCTTGATTGGCAGGCCGGTGCCGAACTCGTCGAAGCTGACATAACGACGGTAGATGGCTTCGATCAGCTTCCAATGCTTTTTCAACGGTGCGTCATCGCCGGTGACGCGGACATAATCGCCAACCGTGAGGATGAAGAAGAGCGGGCTGTCGAAGTGATCGCTCCACCAGTCGAGCCGGCGCCGGTGCTCCATGAAGCTCGGGGAAGTGGTGCGGAATTTGTCCCATTCCTCACCTTGTTTCGGACCGGTCAGGATCACGCCGCTTGGCGCCTCGCCATCCGTTTGGAAGCCGGTTGCCAGCAGGTCGATCTGGTCGCGAATGACATCCGGCTGCAGGAAGAGCAGGGCCTGATGGGTCCAGAAACCGTCGCGGTAATAGGTACGGGTCGGGGCCGAATAGGCCTGGCCGGCCGCCAGCCCCAGGAAGCTACCGTCTTCTGCGCGGCGAATGGCGGACAGCGAGGCATGCGCACTCTGGATCGCCATGGAGCGCATCAGCGGACCGGCGGTCGGCAGAATATCGCACCGTTCGATATAGGCATTCGCTTCCGCGATAATTGTGTCGGCCGAAAGAGCCTGCGCGCGCTCGGCTTCTTCAAGGCTGGCACCTGCGGAAATCACGATATCGCCGTTGTCGCGCGTCTCGACAATGGTGAAGCCCCAGGGCGTGGTGGCGATGCGGCGCTTGCCGCGACGCTCGATCTTGTCCGGCTTGGTCAGCGTGCCCCACCAGGCGCAGCGGGCGGCCGGGCGAACGGAGCGAAGCTCGACACCCCGCAGCAACAAAGCCGGTGCCGATTGCGCCACATGGATGGATTGTCCTTCGCTAACCAGACGGTTCGGCGCGTAAGTGAAGGGGCCGTTCCAGGCCTTCGTATAGATATTGGCCATGTGGCCGCAGCCCCAGAGCGAGAGCTTCAGATGACCGCTCTCAGGATAGAGATCCCCCTGCAGGCGCGGTGCCATGAAGGCCAGCTGCAGCGGTTCTTGGCTTCGCACCTGACCATCGCGCAAGGCTTGGGCAAGGGGTGTCTCAGTCATGGGTGCATTTCCTTAAGAGGCAGATGTAGCGGTGTAGGCTGCCAGCATGACGGACCCGATCAACCCCGCCTTCGGCCCAAAATGGCTGCGCTCGATCCGGCACGGGAAGGGCAGAAGCGGGCGCACATGGTAGCGTAGGCGCTCGAGGAAGGGTTCCTGCGAGCCGATGCCGCCGCCCACCACGATCAGGGCAGGGTCGATCAGCGTCTGCACGGCGGCAAGACCGACCGAAGAGATGCGCGCGATCTCGTCGATCGCCTCTGCTGCTTCGGCATCGCCCTTGCCGGCGCGGGCAAAGAGATCCGCAACCGTTTCGCTCGGGCGTGCGAATTGCTCCCGAATGGCAGCGGAACCGACCAGGCTTTCGAACACGCCGTTCTCATTGCCGGGCGCCGTTTCATGCGGATTGCTGCCGACAGGGAGGAAGCCGATTTCGCCGGCCCGGCCATGGGCGCCGCGCAGCAACTGGCCATTGATGACGATGCCCATGCCAACGCCGGTGCCGAAGGAAATGAAGACGATGGAACGGCTTTCGCGCGCAAGACCCGCCATGGCTTCACCATAGGCGGCGAGGTTGACATCATTCTCAACCGTGACCGGAAGGCCGACATGCGCGGCGATCACTTCAGCCAAGGGTTTGTCTGTCGGGAGATCGAGATTGGGGGAGAGGGAGGCAAGGCCAGTCTCGGGAGAAACAACGCTCGGCACGCCCACGACGATGCGGGCGATATCCTGAGGCTGCAGGCCGGCCTCGGCTGCGAGGCGCTTCGTGAGCCGCGCGATCTGCGCCAGAACCGGCGCACCGGCGCCGTGTTCGGTCGGTTCTTCAAGCGTGGCAAGGAGGCGGCCTTCCAGATCGGCAAGGCCGCACAGAAGCTTGGTCCCGCCCAGATCTACGCCGATGACATAGCCGGCAGATCGGCTGTCTGCCGCCACGCGTTGAGGCTTTGCCGGAGAAAGGCCCTGAGCGGCGGAACCGGCCGCAAGATCAGCTGACACGTTTGGGACGTCCTTTTTTGTTCGGCATGTTGACGAATTATTAGCGGGGCAAAAACACCGGTGTCAATGACCGGCGCCCGGTAGACCTCAATTTTCGCATGTAGTCTTGGCGAGAACTCTTTCGCGGTGCCAGATGTAGAGGCCGGATCCCATCAGGATCATCGATCCGATCAGTGTCCAGACGGTGGGGATATCGCCGAAGAACACGAAGCCGAGCACCAGCACCGCGAGAAACTGGAAATAGGCCAGCGGCGCCAGGAAGGAGGCCGGCGCGTGGCGATGCGCCTGTATGTAGAAGTAATGGCTGAGCGCGCCGAAGAAGCCGGCGCCGGCAAGCCCTATCCAGGTGGCGGCATTCCGTGGCCAGATCCAGATGAAGGGCATCAGCGGCGTGAGGATGAGGGCGGGCAGGGCGGCCATGATCAACAGCATGCTGCCGGGCGAATCGCTGCTGGTCAGCCGTCGCGTGATGATGGAATAGGCGGAGCCGACGATGACGGATGCGAGGATGATGCCGAAGGCGGGATTGATGCTGCCGGGCGCGGGGCGGGTGATTACCAGTACGCCGATGAAGCTGATGCCGATCGCCGTCCAGCGATAGCGCCCCACTTTTTCGCCAAGCCAGAAGATGGACAAAAGCGTCACGAAGGCCGGTCCGGTAAACTGGATAGAGAGCGTCTGGGCGATCTGCAGGTAACCCAGCGCCAGAAAGTTGAGCACCGTGCAGACGATCTGGATCAGTGCCCGGATGACCTGCAGTTTCGGATTGTTGGTGCGCCAGGCTTCCGGCGTCCGCCACGGATTAAGTGCAATTCCGGCGAAGAGGAAATGGAGCGCGAACCGCACCCAGACGACTTCAAAGGCCGGCAATTCCCGGCTGGCAATCTTGGCCGAACTATCAAGGCAGGCAAACAGCGACACTGCCGTCAGCATCAGCACCGCCGCCTTCGCCTTGTTGGTGTCAGCACCCATATCCGGCAAGGACTTGCTTTGGGTTCGACGAAGAGACGGAGGAGCGGGTGTGGCTGGGGTCATCGCTTGAACCTGATATGCATCCGACCTCCCGACGGTCTGATAGCAGACAAATTCATTCGTCACCATGTCGAACTTATTGTCGCTGCGGATTTCACATGCGCGCTCGGTAACCGAGACGGCGGAAAAGTGGCGGTTTACCGGCCTTTTTGCGCCTCACGGCATGGTGAGCAGATTCTTTATCATGATAGCTCGTCCGTGCCGGTCTGGTTAAGGATGCGTTTATACTTTCATGAAAATAACCTTAGGCATGGCACCGAGGCGATGACGCTGTCCCATGGGGCGGGGGGAAACGTCGGTCCTTCGGTTCGATATCCATGGTCGCCTGCGCATGGGCCATTCGCAGGCTGTGTACGGAGTAGTCTCATGTTGAAAACCACGCTTGCGCTGGCCGTTCTGTCCGGTCTTTCCGCTTCCCTTCTCACCACGTCCGTTTCGGCTGCGGATCTCGCGGCCTCTTACAATCCTCCGGTCTCCAACGACCCGATGGTCAACACCAACAATGACTGGAACGGCGCCTATGTGGGCGGCCATGCCGGTATGGCATCCCGTCACCTGAACCCCTTCAACAGCGGCAAGGGCTTTGATGGCGGTATCCAGGGCGGCTACAACGCCGATGTTGGCGGTGTCGTCGTTGGCGGTGAAGCCGATCTGTCCTATCTCGGTGACGCCAATGTGCGCGTCGATGGCGGCAACCTCAAGGAACGTCATCGCCTCGGCCTGAAGGCCAAGGCCGGTGTGCCGATGGGCCAGACGCTGATCTACGGAACGACCGGTCTTGCCATGACCAACTACCGCGATGCCAACGGCATTTCTGGTCCGGATGGCTGGAAGCCGGGCTACATTCTCGGCGTTGGCGTCGAGCAGAAGCTGAATGAAAAGCTCTCAGCCAAGGTTGAGTATAACTACACCGGCACGCCGAATGTCCGCAGCTTCGCCAATGGCGTCGGCTCCGAGCGCGATGTGCATGACCACACCATCACCGCTGGCGTAAACTATCACTTCTGATAGACGCCGGCCTGATGGCATCTTCGATGGCTCTCCCGGCGAAGGGGGAGCCATTTGCGTTTTGGGCTGTCAAAGAACGGCCAAGCGCTGGCGATCACGCGACCTAACGGCCCGTGGTTTGGTTTCTGTTCTTGCCGCATGCTCCGGGTGGAAAACCGCTTCACACTTTTCCTGAGCATGCGGGTATTTCGGCCGGGGCGCTGAAAGCTGCCTCGTATTGTAGTTTATAGGTAGCACCTCTCAGCGCCCCGTTCGGTTGTTTCTGCCCGCGGGTGGGGTCCCTCTGACTGGAAGATCGGATCGAGCCGTTTGCCATCGCCGTTCCCGCTGGCCCCAGAGGAGCCGAGCAGGCGGACAACGGGCGATGCGAGCCCGAACCCGTCTTCCCCTTGTGTGCCACACAGGCACGTCCGGCGCGCCGCTGGGTATGTCGAAGAGGCCGCGCTGACGTCCGACGCGCATCCTCTCCGCCCGTGTCGCCGGAGGGGGACTCAAGTTTCGCGGACCCGGATCATGAGGCTTTGCGCCCTATCCTCATGACCCGAACCGGCCCCGCATCGCCGGCACGCCTGCCGGTGTATCCGCTGCGGAACGGGAGGATTGTAGGCACGGGTTTCGGGGGCGGGGAAAATTTTCTTCGCCGTCGTCCTCGGGCGCCATCCGAGGATCGATTGAAAGGCAAATGGGATCAACCGGTTGCGGATCCGAACGAGGAGGCGAGATTGCTTCCGTCTCGCCTTTTGCTTCCCCGCAAAGGGCCTTATGCATCCATCTGACGGTGGTCGTTCCGTGTCAGGCTATTGGTTTAGGCGGAACGGCGCCTGTCTGTATGAGCACTGCGGCCGGTATTGAAGGCGGACAGCAGGTTCGTAATCTCGCCCATGTCATTGGCCATCGATGTTGATGCGGCAGCCGTCTCTTCCACCATGGCCGCGTTCTGCTGCGTCACATGATCGATCTGGCGGATGACGGCATCGATTTCGCGGATCGTCGCCTCTTGGTCGCGCGATGTCTGCTCAATTTTTCCAACAACCCCATCAATCACGCCAATATGGGAGACGATGCGTTCCAGGGCGTGACCCGTCTCATCCACAAGGCCGACACCGGCATTGACCTGCTGATTGGAAGAGGTGATGAGCGAACGGATTTCCTTGGCTGCTGCGGCGGAGCGTTGTGCCAGTTCGCGCACTTCCTGTGCGACGACCGCAAAACCCTTGCCTGCCTCACCAGCGCGCGCGGCTTCAACACCCGCATTGAGAGCCAACAGATTGGTCTGGAAGGCGATCTCATCGATCACGCCGATGATCTTGCCGATTTCTGAGGACGAACGAGCAATCTCTTCCATGGCGGCAATGGCCTTGGAAACGATGGCTTGGGCGCTGTCACCATCCTTCTGGGCATGGTCGATCGTCTTCTTCGCGCTTTGCGCCGAGTTGGTAGCCTCGCTGACATTGCCGACGATCTGCGAGAGTGCACCGGATGCCTCTTCGACACTGGCCGCTTGTCTTTCGGTGCGGGTGGCAAGGTTGGTGGCGGCAGCGCCGACTTCGCGGCAGGCATGAAGTACGGTTACGGAGGCCGAGGAGACCTGGTCCAGCAGGGTGCGCAGCTGTTCGGTGGTGGCGTTGAAGTTCTGGCGCAGACCATCTGACTTCGCGGAGAAGGCTGTGTCGATGCGACGGGTCAGGTCACCCTTGGCCATGGCGTTAAGGCCTTCAGCCAGCTTGCCGATTGCGAATTGGTCCTCTTCCGCTTCCTTGGCTTCGCGCGCGCGGCGAAGTTTGTCCTCTTCGCGCAGGCGCACCATCTCATCGATATCCTGCCAGATGAAGATGAGCAGCTTCTCGTCCTGCCGCTGCCAGCGCATCAGGGTGACAAGGACGTAGAAAATGGAACCGTCGTGACGGCGGATTTCCCACTCAAACCGGCAATGACCGTCACGCATCGCTGTGCTGATATATTCACCCGCCAACTCATCGGACCGTCGGCCGCCGAACTGGCGTTCAGGCGAAAAATCAGCCGGTGACAGGCCTTTCAGTTTCTCCGGCGGCTGCCGCATGACGGTACTGAAGGCCTTGTTGAACTCAATCACCCGTCCTTCGCGAATGACGCAGTAGGCGTCCGGCGAATTTTCAAAGACAAAAGCTGCAAGTTCCTGACGGAAGTCTGTCTTAGGTGAAAGAAAATTCAGCATAAATGGCTCCAGCCGTGACCGATCCGCTAAAAATATTTCGAACTGCTTAAATATAATTTAAGGCTGCTGTTCGGTAAATTTCACGCTAGCGCGGATGGCCTCAACTTTCGCCGGGCATTGCTCCTAGAACGGCTTGATCACCACCAGAACTGCAATCACTGCTGACGAAGCCAGCACGATCGGAACGCTCTGGCGCACGAAGGCTGGCGGATCGAGCAGCGGATTGGCTTCCATGCGACGCAGCCACGCCGTCTGCATGCCTGACAGAGCCGAGAGCATCACCACGATCAGGAGCTTCAAATGCAGCCAGCCGCCCGAAAAGCCGACATATTTGATCGCAAGGATCAGACCAAACACCCAGGTTCCCGCCAGAGCACCATTGGTAATGTAACGGTCGTAACGGCGTAGCGCGGTAATGACGCCGCCACGGATCGGCGCAGGCACCATGCCTATAACGAACCCGTTGATCAGCATGCCGCCGACCAGGATGACGATCGAAATGACATGCAGCGCCTTGAAGACAAGATAATCCATTGATCCATTCCAATTGCGTTGTTCGGCATTGAGGGGCCTGGGGCAGGCGAGAGGAGGCCGCGATCGTGCTCCTTCCTGCTGCCTTGTGATCCAGAATCCATCGCAATCTATAGCGTCGCGATGCCGGTGGGTAGTGCGCCGATCGATGCGCTTGGAAGATCCTGTTTGAGCGCTGCAACTGCTGCGCTACGAATTATCCATTATGATAATTCCGGTTGCGTTTAACCATTGTGAAATAATATGACAATATTCTCATATTTAAATAAAACGGTGATTATATTGCAATGATCGATGCGGCGGCATGTTTTCGTTGAGATCTCTTGTCGTCGCGATCGATTAAATCGGCAGCGGCATCGACGCTAGTCACGTCTCGTGCACCGGTTTGGCTTCCAAACCTGTGAGTTAAGCTCAACGACCGCGCGTTATATTGAGATACGCGACGGTCTCTTGTTCTCTCTGTGTTTGTTAACCTGCCCAATGGGTGGGGCGAGGACGTGTGTTCGCAAGAGGGGTTTGCCCCGCACAATGTCATGGTCAAGGGAAGGTGTCCGGATGCGTATGTCTCTGAAGTTCAAACTTTTATTGGCATTTGGTTTTCTGCTCGCGCTCCTGGTTGGAATCTCCATCTTTGGGATCATCAGCCTCGGCAAGATCAATGGTCTGATCGATGAGATGACCAACGGGCCGATGCTGCGCCAGCAGAAGGCATTGGCCCTGCAGGTTACGAAAATGCGGCTCGTTCAAAACGAAACCAACTCCGTCTTCGTGACAACGCCCGATGCTGCGGCCGTTCTTGCAAGGCAGATTGCCGCCGACCGAAAGGACCTGCTCGATCAGGCCGCGTGGCTGATGCAGGCTGCGATCTCCGAAGACGGGAAGAAAGCCTATCGTGATGTGACCGAGATTGCCAAACAGATGTATGGCTTCGGCGATCGCGTACAGGCCTTGGTGAAGTCAGGTGATCGCGAACAGGCATTCCGCTTGCTCAACGGCGAGTTCCGACAACTCAGCGAGCAGGTGGATAATATCGTCGAAAAACGCGTCATAACCAACCAACAGCAGATTACGGAAAAGAACGCTGCTGGCGACGAGGAATACGAAGAAACCCGTGAAGCTATGCTTGCAGCCGTGGTGATTGGGTTTGCGGTTGCTACGGCTCTGGCTGTCTGGATCATGATGTCCGTCACACGGGGGCTTCGCAGCGCCGTCGAGGCCGTCAGGTCGGTGTCTGAAGGGGACCTGACGACGCTTGCTCCCGTTAAATCGAAGGATGAGATCGGGGAATTGCTGACCTTCGTCAACATGATGATCGAGCGGTTGCGGACAGTTGTGGGAGATGCACTGTCTGCCTCTTCCAACGTTTCCTCCGGTAGCCAGCAATTGTCCGCAGGGTCCGAACAGCTGTCGCAAGGGGCAACGGAACAGGCCGCGGCCGCCGAGGAAGCCTCGGCTGCGATGGAGCAGATGGCTGCCAATATCAAGCAGAATGCAGACAACGCCGCCCAGACGGAGACAATTGCGCGGCAGTCGGCGCAAAACGCTGAAGTCAGCGGGCAGGCGGTCAGCGACGCCGTCAATGCGATGCGCACCATCGCCGACAAGATCGGGATTGTGCAGGAGATTGCCCGCCAGACCGATCTGCTGGCGCTCAACGCCGCAGTCGAAGCCGCCCGCGCCGGCGAGCATGGCAAGGGCTTTGCGGTTGTCGCATCCGAAGTGCGCAAGCTGGCGGAGCGTAGCCAGGTGGCGGCAGCGGAGATTTCCGGTCTATCCGGGCAGACGGTTCGACTTGCGACGGATGCGGGTGAAAAGCTCGGCCGGCTCGTACCGGATATACGCCGGACCGCCGAACTGATTGCAGAGATCTCCGTGGCCTGTCGTGAGCAGGATGTGGGTGCATCGCAGATCAACGAGGCCATTCTGCAACTGGATAAGGTGACCCAGCAGAATGCAGGGGCATCGGAGGAAATGTCGGGCACTGCGGAAGAACTTTCCGCCCAGGCCGAGGAGTTGCAGGCTTCCATCGCCTTCTTCCGGGTAGAGACCAACCGGCGCCAGGCTTCCGTGCCCGCGCAAGCACCGGTGCGGGAGGTTGCGGCAAACGCCACGAGCAAAAAGATTGCACCGCGTTCGATGGGGCGTAACGCTTTGGCCTCCAGCGATGATTGGCCAGCGGGCGGTGACTATGCCGAGGGTGGCGTGCGCATTGTTGCCTGAGGCGCGATGATCCGAATGGGCGGCATGTCAGTAATGACTACGAAATGAAACGACGTGACCCACGGGCGGGCATAGTCCGGCCAGTGCTTCAAGGGACCGAAAGGCCATGTTTCGCGACCTTAATGGATATTACAGCCGGCGGCCTGACCCTCCGCCGGAACAACCGCCAAAGCGCCAGCTGACACCCCGTCAGCAAAAGACGCTCCTGTGGATCATCGCCTTCAATGTCGTGACGCTGTTCATCGCCCCGATCGGCGGGGCGACCGTCATCGAGGCGCTTCTTTCAAGTTTCAAGCCTTAGGCTGATGTCTCAAGAGGTTGTCTTGGGTGATATGTAGCCACGCGGTCGGGATAACCGCTCCGAACGCGGACCTAAGCTGTCGCCGATCTCCTGCCAAATGCGTCGCAGCCGCCTGACATGCAGATCATCGCACATCCACCGCAACAGTGCTTCAACGCAGACCTTGGTTTGATCCTTGTTCCCACCGATGTAGCGACGTGCCCAAAGGCAGTATTCATCCAGGCCGACGGTGCCAATGTCTGGCATTTCGTCAGTGCCGCTTGATATCAAAAGCGACATGCCGCCGATTTCTGCCACACGTCGCATTTTTGAGGTCGCGGCAAACAGGATGCCCGCATAGATGACATCGAACTCGTCTGGCGGCGATGTTGGTGTTGCCAAAGCTGGCTTCGCGGGTTCCGGTGGTTTGACGTCTGCAACGTTTGCCTGATCGTTTCCATCACGCATTTCTGCGTTGCCTGCAGCTTCTGCGCCCTCGACTCTCTCTTGTTCTGCTTCATTCTTTTTGGATGCCGTTGCCGCGTTTGCCGGGCCGGTTTTGCTCTGTTCCTCAGGCCCATAATCGATGGCGCGCTCCAGATCGAAGATGGTTCTGATGTGGAATTCCCGCAGCAGCAGGAAGCGGTCGAGCCCCAGCAGCGCGCAGAGTTGCGCCTGCGCCACCCAGTCTACAGTCTGGTAAATCCCGTAGGGTGACTCGATATAGAGTTGGATCGGATTGCAGGTGGCCAAATTCTGAACATCATAGATGCCGCATTCTTCCAGACGAAAACGCGTCCAGAAATCGATGCCATCAATGACATCCAGCGGAATGAGCCGGGTCACTTCATTGTATCGGTCGTCCTCGATCTTGATCCATTTCACGAAGGCCTGCATCTTCAGGATCAGGAATTTCGTTGCACTTTCCGGCATCAAGCCGAGTAAAGGAGCGAGCGCGATCCACACCCAGGGCACCTGACCGCAGGGTGTTGCGGTGGTGCTGCCTGAGACGATATCTGCCACTGCTTTGGCCGGATCGGGAAACGCACGATACAGCATCAAGACGATAATCACCGATGCCAGCATTTCAACCGACTGTCGCAAAAAGGTCGACGCCGACAGATCGAACACGCAGAGGCTGCGAATGAACATGCGCATGGCGGAGATGAAAGCGCCTGCGAATGTGAGCGCTCCCACGATCATCAACTGGCCGCTTGCGATAGGGGTGGGGCAGGCCGCCAGGATAGGGCAAAGTTGTAGCTCTGCTGGAACCGGACACGGCGTGCCAGTGCCGAGCGGCAACTGCAAGCCGTTGATGATGACAGTGTAGAGCGCCAGAAACCCCGCATAGCACAGTATCGCAAAGCCGAGCGATGAGATCAGCAGCTGGAAGTCACCGCGATTCCCGAAGGCGTGCGCGCGCTTCGTGGCGCTCGCGATCTGTGCCACGACTTCCGGCGCACCTTTCGCGCGGAGCTGTGGCTGGTGATCGTTATCATTCGGCAAAAGGTCTGTCAGGTACTTGGAGGTGACGAATTCCAGAGCCGGATTCGAGATCCAGTCCATCTCGTTTCCATCGGGGGTATTATCGCCAGACGCCTTGGCCGACGCTGTGGCCCCCGGACTGGCCTCAGTGCCAGTGGTCGCATTCGCTGACTGAGTGATGGGTGATTGTAGCCAGGGCACCTTCCCTTTTGTCGTCGGATACGAGCCGATAAAATCGGACAGAGTCTTGAGACGCCGCAGGCGCACCTCATTCCGGGTAAAGATCAGAAGCACCGGGATCAGAAACGCGCATAACAATGCAGCTGTGTGTTCGACGTTACCGGGCAGAAGCGCGGTGCGCGCAAGGCCGAGCAACCCATCTGTATGGTATATTGCAACCCAATCGGCCATTTGAGCCCCCGCCGCAGCCGCGATGGTTGCAGTTTACCTTTGGTTGCGGCGGAGTCGAGTCAAATTTTACGTTGTATTATTGGCCTCTACTGTCGATCAGCCTTTCAGCTTGGCAATCACCAGATGGCCGGGCGTCGGTTCGCCGTCCTGCATGCGCACATTGATGTCGCTGACTTCCAGAACCTCGAAGCCCGTATCGGCTAGCCGATTGCGGACGTAAGCCTCTGAGTGGGCGAAGCGCTGGTGCGTGCCGACCATATAGGGCTTGTCCCCAAGCACATCTGCCGGCAGTGTCTCTGATGAGAAGGCGAGGATGCCGCCGGGCACCATATTTTCGGCTGCACCGAAGAAGAGCGGCTCCAGCGCACCGAGATAGGGCAGGACATCGGTTGCCGTGATCAGGTCGAAAGGCTCGTCGTCATTGTCTTCCAGAAAGTCCTCGACTTCTGCGACATAGAGCGTCTCGTAGAGATCCTTTTCATGGGCGATCTCGACCATGTTTTCGGAGATGTCGATGCCGGTCGCATCCTCCACCATGTCGCGGAGCGTGCCACCGGTCAGACCCGTGCCACAGCCGAGATCGAGCAGGCGTTTGAACGGTCCGAGCGAAAGCGCCTGCAGGCGCTGGCGCAAGAGAACCGGGACCGCATAACCCAGCTGTTCGACAAGAATATCCTCAAAGCTTTCGGCATGCTGATCGAACAGGGTTTCCACATAGGCGTCAGGCGCCTTGGGCGGCGTTTCACCACGACCAAGGGCCGCGAGACGCACGGCCGCACCGCCATGGTCGTCCGGGTCGAGTTCCAGAACCTCGTGGTAGGCGGCAACGGCAGCATCGATCTCGCCGGCCTTTTCATGCGCCAGCGCACGGTTATAGGCTTCCGCCAGGGCGTCTTCGTCGATCTTCTTCATCGGACCCATACCTTCCAAAGGTGTTTGCGCGCCGGTTTACGTGCAGCCAGCCTGCTTGGCAAGGCGAATGCGGGGTCCGAGGCTGATGGATCGGTCAGTGCAGGATGAACTCGCCCTTCAGCGCGCGCCATTCATTGGCGGCGATCAACTTGCGATGAACGTAGCGAACCGAATGGAGCGGCCCATCCAGTTTCTCCTGCCAGAATTTCAGGAAGTTCTGCATCTCGGGAAAGTCAGGGGCCAGATCATAATGCTGCCAAAGATAGGTTTGAAGCAATGTCG
This sequence comes from Rhizobium oryzicola, assembly GCF_030504645.1. GTDB lineage: Bacteria > Pseudomonadota > Alphaproteobacteria > Rhizobiales > Rhizobiaceae > Neorhizobium > Neorhizobium oryzicola. The sequence continues at coordinate 59,888 of NZ_JAUKWQ010000012.1, forward strand.
GGTGATCGGGCATCCGGTAGAAGATTTGGGCGGTGGTCAGGCCATAGCCCTTCAGCATCAGTTCCATGTCTTGGTTCATGCTGTTTCCCTCATTTGGTTGCATGCGCAGGGTGGCCTGCGCATTCGAAAATGGAAGCATTTCGAACTTAAGCGAGGCTTAATGGATGGCGAAGTAAAGCCAATTTTTCTATCAGAAACAAAGTTTTAGCAGCCTTTATGAATGGCTGCTGCCAGTCGCATTCAGCCATTGTTCAGGCCGTAGGGCGCCCCATCGGGAACCATTTGCGCAGACTGTCCGTTGAGGCGCCGCCAAAATGGTGACCGGCGGAGAAACAACTTTCCACCGGTGAGTGCAGGGACGAAACCCGGGACCACCTAGGGAGATCCAATTGTCCAAGAAAACCAGATTGCTCGCCAGTGTGGCGATGCCCATCCTCAGCGTTACTCTCACAGTTCAATCCGCTCTCGCCGGTGTTCCTGGCGTGATGAATGCCATAGAGCGTTCCGGCCCATCTGTGCTTGTCGTGCCTGTGCAGGCACCAGCACCGGATCCGCAGGAAGAAGAATTGCTGAAGCGCAAGCGTCAGCAGGAAGAGCAGCGCAAGGGAGCGCCGGAAGGTCAGCCGCATGGCCAGCGCCCCGAGGGCCAGCCACGCCCGGAGGGTCAACGACCCGAAGGCCAACGACCTGAAGGCCAGAGACCTGAAGCTCCGCGTCCTCCGGCCGAGCCGCCGCGCGCTGAACCGAAAGCCGAACCGCGCCCAGAGCCCAAGGCAGAACCGCGCCCAGAGCCAAAGGCTGAGCCTCGTCCGGCCCCTCAGGAGCCTGCGCCACGTCCTCCTACACCGGAGCCGAAGAAGACTGAACCATCACCGCCGCCGCCTGCGCCCAAGGCTGCTGCCCCAGAGCGTGCCCCGGAACCGCCGAAGCCGCCGGTGCCGCCCGCCGGTAGTGAGCGCCCGCAGCCGCCAGCCTTGAAGGGTGAACCTCCGAAGCCCGAACCGGCCAAACCGGAACCGCCCGCACCACGCGCTGCAGCGCCCGCCGAGCCTGCCCAGAAGCCTCGCGAGGCAGCACCGGCTGAAAAGGTCGCTCCGCCGCCGCCTCCGGGTCCCGCTGCAAAACCGCCGGCGCCCGAGGCTGCCAAGCCTGGCGAGCCACCGGCCCCACGTGCCCCAGAACCCCGCGCTGGAGAACCGGGTGCGCCCAAGCCGCCGGCACCACCGGCGCCTCCTGCCGGTGCTGCTCCGCCACCGCCACCGCCGGAAGCCGGTGAACCGCCGCGTCTTCCGCCTGCAAACGGTGCGCCCGGCAATGGCGCTCAGCGTCCACCCGTTCCGGGTCCGGAGGGTCAGCGACCTGTTCCACCACCGCCCGGTGCCCCAAGACCGCCGGCGCCGGCAGACCAGACGGGACGTCCTGTTCCACCGCCGCCGCCCGGCGCGCCTCAGCCTGCGACCGCTGCTGCGCCACAAACACCGCAGACTCCGCAGGATATTGAGCGGGCCAAGCGGATTGCCAACAATCCGGCTGCGGCACCCGCCAACCAGCCGGTCGTGTTGCCGGTCCAGAACGGTGCGCCGGTGCTTGATAGCGCCAAGGATGCGGCCGTGGCACCGCCACCGCCGCCTCCGGGTGCTCCGGCGCCTGCCGGTCAGCGTCCCGGTCTGCCGCCACCGCCTCCCGGAGCACCGGCACCCCAGCCCGGTCAGGCACCGCTTGCCGCTCAGCCGCCTATGGCGCCTCCCGGACCGCCGCCGCGCACCGATGCCGATGCGCAGGCTTTCCGCGGTGCTCAGCAGGCACCGATCCGCATCGAGCCAGCGATTTCCGAACGCGGACGCCGCATGGACCGCGCGCCCGAATTCGCGCTTCCTCCCGGTTTCGAAGATCGAGCCCGCGAGCAGGATGGACGCGTCATCATCCAGTACAACAACCAGGTCTTCGTGCGTCATGACGATGACCGTCGGTTCTACGATGAGGGCTATCGTCCGCAATATGAAAGCCTGCCGGGCGACCGCGTGCGCGAAATCATCGAGCGCGATGACGGCGTGCGTATCGTGACGATCCGCAACCGTTACGGCGACATCATCCAGCGTTCGCGCGTGGATCGTCGCGGTGACGAAGTGGTTCTTTACTATGCACCGGAACTGCAGGCAGAGCGTGGCCGCGATTACCAGTGGCGCGATCCGGGTCTCGACCTGCCGCCGATGCGGCTTGCCGTGCCGGTCAGCGAGTACATCATTGACACGACCAGCGACCCGGACCGGGATTACTACCGCTTCCTGGAACAGCCGCCGGTGGAACGTGTCGAGCGTGTCTACTCGATCGACGAGGTGCGCTACTCGGCACGTATTCGTGACAAGATGCGCCGTATCGACCTCGATACGATCACCTTTGCCACGGGCAGTGCGGATATCCCGATGAACCAGGCGTCGACGTTGCGCAAGGTGGCCAACGCGATCCAGGAGGTTCTGCAGAAAAACCCTGCGGAAACCTTCCTGATCGAAGGTCATACCGATGCTGTCGGTTCCGATGAAAGCAATCTGATCCTGTCGGACCGCCGCGCAGAATCGGTCGCTCGAGTGTTGACGGAGGTCTATGGCATTCCGGCAGAAAATATGGTGACGCAAGGCTATGGCGAACGCTACCTGAAGGTCCGTACCGACGGACCCAACCAGGAAAACCGTCGCGTCACCATCCGACGCATCACGCCGCTGGTACGCCCTGTTGCATCCAACCAGTAAGTGACGTGATTGAGACACTTGAGGCCGCCGGACATGATCCGGCGGCCTTCTCTCGCCTGCACATGCCTCATCTCTTTAACTCTGGCATTTGTGGTGTATGGTCGCATCAACGATAAACACCTCAGGCAGGCATCATGGCATCCATCTTTTCCAATCTGTTTTCCCTGTTTTCCGGCGGCCCAGGCGGCAAGGCCGAAGGCAAGGCCACCCCTGCGAGCGAGCCTCAGATCCACGAAGGTTGCCGTATCTTTGCGGAACCCATGAAGGAGGGTGGGCAGTATCGTTTGGCTGGGCGCATCGAGAAGGAAGTGGAAGGCCAGATCCTGGTGCGGACCTTCGTGCGCGCCGATGTGTTCACTTCGCTGGATGACGCGCTGGAGTGCACCTTCCGCAAGGCCCGCCAGATCATCGACCAGAACGGCCCCTCACTGTTTGCCGATGGTGCTGCCTCGCGCACCACGTAACATCCAATCTGATGGACAAACGAAAAGGCCAGCGGTCGCAAAACCGCTGGCCTTCGTAATTCTGGCTGCTGCTATTAAGCGGCGAGCTGCTGCGTGCGAGCCTTGGCGGACGCAAGCGCCTTTTCAACGGCTTCCGGACCAAAGGCCAGGCCTTCCACATAGACGACTTCCACGTCGGTCAGGCCGATGAAGCCCAGAACCGTCTTCAGGTAGGGTACGGCGTGGTTCAGCGGAGCGGCCGGACCTTCGGAGTAAACGCCGGCGGATGCCAGAACGATGTATACCTTCTTGCCCTTGACCAGACCTTCCGGGCCTTCAGCGGTGTAGCGGAAGGTGATGCCGGCGCGGGCAATATGGTCGATCCAGCTCTTGATGCCGGAATAGACGTTGAAGTTGATGAGGCCTGTGCCGATGACGATCTCATCGGCGGCAAACAGGTCGGCGACCAGCTTGTCCGAAGTCTTCACGGCTTCGGCTTCAGCCGGGCTGCGGTCAGCCGGGGCCTTGCGGATGGCGGAGGTGGTGACTTCGTCGAGATGCGGCAGCGGGCTTGCTGCCAGGTCGATGTGGTTGATGGCCGCGCCCGAACGAGCAGCCAATGCCTTGGCGAGGTCTGCGGACACCTTGTTGGAGACCGATTCTTCGCCGCGCGGGCTGGAGGTAACGAGAAGGAGGGAGGACATGCTTGCGTTCCTTGCTTGGTGCTTTTCAAACTCTGTGGACGGAGTGACCGTCTGCGTCGGTCCGGAACATAGGCATGGACGTCCATCGATAAAATCGGGATAATGTCGAAGAATTCTATCGATGAATTGGATGGACGCGGATGGATGCAAATCCCACCCTGGACCAGTTGCAGGTCTTTCTGGCGGTTGCTGATACCGGCAGCTTTTCGGCGGCGGCGCGACGGCTGAACCGCGCGCAATCGGTGGTGAGCTATACGATCGCCAATCTGGAAGCACAGCTGGAAGTATCGCTGTTCAGCCGCAGCGGTCCCGGCCAAACGCGTCTGACGGATGAGGGGCATGCCCTGCTGGCCGATGCCCGGCGTATCGTTTCTGACCTGCAGGTCATGCGCGCGCGGGCGAAAAGCATGAAGCAAGGGCTGGAGGCGGAACTGTCACTTGCGATCAGCAACATGGTACCGAGCGAAGCCCTGGCTGCAACGCTGACCGATTTCATCAATCATTTCCCGTCCGTTTCGCTGAGCCTGAATACCGGCGAACTCGGCATGATCATGAATCTCGTGTCCAACGGCCGTGCGACCATTGGCATTGCCGGTGCACCGCCGCGTGCCGATGACACCTTGACGTTGGAAAAGATCGGCCATTCCTTCATGGTGCCTGTGGCCGCGAGTACGCATTCGCTCGCGCTTGTGCAGGTGGACAAGCCGCTGTCCCGTATCGATGTGCGCGAGGAGGTGCAACTGGTCGTCACGGATGCCTCAGGCATCACGCAAGGCAGAGACTTCAACGTGCTCTCCTATCGCATCTGGCGCGTCGGTGATATCGCTACAAAGCATCAGCTGATCCGGAGCGGTCTGGGATGGGGAGGCCTGCCTGCCTCACTGATCCGCGAAGACCTTGCGACCGGGCGTCTGGTCTCGCTGAAGCTCGATGCCTATGAGACGGGTGAATATCCGCTCTATGCCATGCGTCGCACCGCAACGCCGCTCGGGCCGGCAGGGCGCTGGTTGCTGGAAGCATTTCACAGGCGCCTCTCCAGCTGCCCCAGCCGCGAAGACATGCAACAGATGCTGAACGGTCCACAGGACTTCTCGAAGGCAGCGGAATGACGGGTTCAATGGGAAAAAGCGGGCTTCGTGCCATCTTTGGCCTGGCCACCATTGTGGCCGGGTTCTTTCTGGCGGGCACGGCGGGCTCTGAAGAGCGGTTGCCGCTGGATAAGGGCATCTATTACGAAGACGGCATCAGCTGCGAAGCGCCGGGCAAGGCGCTGCCTCTGACTTGGACGGGCACAGCCTTCCTGATCCAGAACGCCCAGTGTGAACCGCGCAACATCGTGCAGTCCGGCAATGTGTTTCGCTATTCGGAAGCGTGTCTTGCAACGCGCACCACGGTTTCTGCAGCGAGCAACAATGGCGTGGGCGTGCATGCGACCACGATGACCATTGCCAACCGCAAGGCGTTCACCTTGGAGCGGAGCATCGATGGCGTGGCCTATGAAGGCCGCTACCACTATTGCTCGATGCTGAAATGATCAGCCCAAAGATCGCAGGATCACGCAGCCGCAGATGATCAGGAACAGCGCCGGCAGCAAATGCCGCACGACACGGCGTGTTTCAATGGCAAGATGCGGGAAAACCTGTCTCAGCGGAAAGGACTGGCTGTTCATCAGGAGATCCACCAGCAGCGTGACGATCAGATAGAAATAGCCGATCGAAATCATCAGCGCGATCGGCGAGCTGGATGACATGCTGCCCGGAAAGCTCGATTCGAAGGTAAAGCCCAGAGCCGATAGGGCCAGAAGTGCGGAATAGGTGATGTTCGGCGGTTCCTTCACGGCACCCCAGAGGATGAACATCGACACCGACAGCACCGCCAGGAAGGGCACAAAAATGCGCAGCACGTAACGCGGCCAGTTGCGCGAGAGATCCACCTCGGCGCTGAGGCGTGCAAAGGGACGGGCATTCCAGCCATAAAAGCTTTCTGCACGAAAGCTCAGCGTCTTCGGTGTCCAGTCCGTGACCGTCAGTTCGTGGGAGAGGGTCGAGAGCGCGCGGTCGCCGTCATCGACGACCAGCAGAGCCTCATCGGCCGGGTGGTATTGCGGCACAAGCGCGAAGGGGATGCGCTGCGTATCGAAGGGAAAGGCAGAGACATCCTTGGCGAAGCGGAAATTGCCTTCCACCTGCTGGATCAACTGGATACGCCCGTCGGCGTAGATGGAAATGCTGCTGGTGACGGATTGCGCATTGCCGATCTGGTTCTCGATGAGAAGCGCGGGCGTCCAGATCTCCGAAAGCTTGGCCTTCGCATCATCTCCTGCAAAATCCAGACGTTGACGTCCGGCCTTGACGCCGTCGAATTTCAGCGATGGATCGGCCCATGTCTGGCGAAGCTCAATCACGGCGGAAAGTTCGCCCACCGTTTCCTGCACCTTCATGATGTTCAACAGCCGAAAGGAGACATGCACCCGCACCGGACGCTTCAGGTCATCGGGAAGGCGATGCACGGTTGCCGCAGCGGGAAGGGCAACGCCCACTCCGGCCAAGAGGACCAGTGCTGCAAGAAGGGTCCGAACGAAACGCCGCATCATGCCGCATTATCCTTCGAACCGGTGGCGCGAAGGCGTTCCGCGAGAGCATCGCGCAGCGCACGATATTCCCGCAGTCCGGACTTCGGTGCGTGGCTCATGTCGTCGCCGCGCACCGCCTTGGTGAGCGCGTTCATCGGACGCACCACCGTTGCCCGTATCGCAATCGTGAGCACGGCCAGCACAATCAAGAGGCCTGCCAGCGCAATGGCCGCAATGGTGACCAGGCTCTGGTTGGCGTGGCGCTCCAGCACGGTCACATCTGACGAGACGACGATGACCCCGATGACATTGCCGCTGTAATCGATAAGCGGCGTCCCCAACACGCCGAGCGTGCGGCCATCCACAACGGTCGTCTCGACGTAAGGCGCGCGCGTCAGGTGTGCGAGGCCCCGATTATCGAGCGCAGTAAACAGGCTGGTATCGGTATTGGCATCCAACGCCAAGGCGCCGGCCCTGCGTCCGTCGTTCTTCGCATTTGTCACGCTCGGGTCGAGAAACAGCGCAAAGTCAGCACCGGTCGAGGATTTTGCAAGTTCGGTCAGGGACTTCAGGTTGACGCCTACCTCGACGGTGCCGATCAGTTCGCTGCCCGCAAGCATGGGAGACATGGCGCGCAGGCTTAAACCCCGGATGCCGAATTCCAGGCCCTTTTGCGTGCGCTTGTCGTGGTTGGTGGCCACCACCATCGGGCGGAACGTCGAGAGGTCCTGTCCAAAATTCTCAGGCTCCCAGACGCGCAGGAAGGATTTCATGTTGGCTTCGTGAAAATGCAGCACATCGATATCAGCTGTGCCCGCCAGACGATCGAAAGCCGGCTTCATATAGGCCTGCAGGCCGGCACGATCCTTTGCCTTCAGGAGGCTCTGCGCCGTCTTGTCTTCTGCGATTGCTTCGGCATGGCTGGCAGATAGCGTGGCCGCCTGCTGCATGGCAGAGGAGAACACCACGGCCGTCTTGCCGATTTCGCGAAGCTTTGCCTCGTCCAGCAAATGCCGTTCGTCCGAGATCAGCAACCAGCCGCAGAGCAGCAGGATAAAGCCTACGAGAAGAGCTGTGATAGTGGAGAGAAGTCGGCTGAGGCGCATGAGGGAATCCGTCGCTATGAACCCCTCAGCTGTGTGCCGTTCGTCACGCCGAGGTCAATTGCCGCCATGGCGGGTGATGCCCGGGTGCACGCTCTCTCATAGATTTTTGTGGTGGAAGACCATGATCTGACCGGTTCGGCAGAATAAAAAGCCGGCTCACGAGGAGCCGGCCCTGTTGGCGATGACAATGGATCAGATCAAAGCACCAGACGGAACTTGGCGAAACCTTCCGCACCGTCACCGGCATCTTCAATCTTGGCGCCCTTGACGCTTGCCGCATACTGGCGACCCTTCGGACCGCTTTCGAATACTGCGGTCGTGCCCGGCAACGGCTTGAACGACCAGTTGGCATCCGCTGACGGGTTGATGGTGCCGAGCTGGTGGATATAGCGAACGATCACGTCGCGGTTGGTGTCGGGTGCCACGAGGATCACCTTGTCGCCGGCAATATCCGGGAACTTCCCGCCGCCGCCTGCACGGTAGTTGTTCGTGGCCACCACGAACTTCTGGGCCGGGTCGATCGGCTTGCCGTTGAACTTCAGGTCAACGATGCGGTTCGAGTCCGGGTTGACCAGCTTGCCATCGAGATCGAAGCGCGCCGGCTGCGACAGGTCGATCTGGTAGGTCACGCCGTCGATCACGTCGTAATTGTAGGACGGGAACTTGGTGTTGAGCAGCGGCACGTCCTTGGAGCCGACGGGCACCTGGTTGAACATGCCGGCCGACATTTCCAGCCAGTTCTTCACCTGAGCACCGTTGATGAGAACGGCCTGGACCGTGTTCGGATAGAGGTAGAGGTCGGCCACATTCTTGATGGCGATGTCGCCGGCGGGCACATCGGTGAAATAGTCGGCGCCATTGCGGCCACCGGCCTTGAAGGGAGCCGCGGCGGAGAGGATCGGGTAATCCTTGTACTGGCCGTCTTCCAGAAGCTGCTTCACATACCAGGTCTGGGCGTTGGAGACGATCTGGATCGAAGGATCATCCGCGACGAGCGCGAAGTAGGAGTAGAGCGGAGCAGAGGTCTTGCCAACCGGACGGCGCACGTAAGCCAGCGTCGCCTCATGCTCTTCCTTCACGGCGGCGACGATTTCCGGCTTGTCCTTGACGTCGGGGATGATCTTCTTGGCTTCGTCTCGGTGGAAGATCGGGCGCGCTTCTGTGGTGAAGTCAACGACCTTCCAGCGATTGCCGTCCTTTTCCAGCAGCAGGTCGATCAGGCCCATATGCGAGCCCCAGAAGCCGGCCATGACGGCAGGCTTGCCCTGCAGCGTACCCTTCTTGATGTCTGCGCCGGCAATGCCTTCGAAATCCTTCGGACCGGGGAAAACGAGGTGCTGGTGGCCGGTGAAAATCGCGTCGATGCCATCGACACCTGCGAGGTAGAGCGAGGCGTTTTCCATGCGTTCGCTCTGGCCGGTGCCGTCAATGCCGGAGTGGGAGAGCGCGATGATAACATCCGCACCGGCTTCCTTCATGACCGGAATCCAGGCCTTGGCGGCCTGCACGATGTCACGCGTCTGCGCCTTGCCTTCCAGGTTCTTGGCGTCCCACACCATGATCTGCGGCGGCACGAAGCCGATGAAGCCGACCTTCACGGGGCTGGAATTGCCGGAACCGTCCTTGATCTGCTTTTCGAGGATCACGTAGGGTTTGAAGAACAGCTCGTCCTTCTTGGGGTCGGATGCCAGCTGGCCCTTGGTCAGGTTGGCGCAGACGATCGGGAAGTTCGCGCCGTTCAGCGTGTTGAACATGAATTCCAGGCCGTAGTTGAATTCATGGTTGCCGAGCGTGCCGCAATCATAGCCGAGTGCGTTCATCGCCTTCATGACCGGGTGCAAGTCACCGGCCTTCATGCCCTTTTCATAGGCCATGAAGTCACCCATCGGGTTGCCCTGCAGCAGGTCGCCGTTGTCGATCAGCATCGAGTTGGTCGCTTCGGCGCGCACCTGATCGATGAAGGAGGCGGTCCGCGTCAGGCCCATCGTGTCGTTGGGCTTATCCGCGTAATAGTCATAGGGCATGATGTTGACGTGGATGTCAGTCGTTTCCATGATCCGCAGATGCGCCTGGTTGGCGGCTGCACGGGCTGCGAATGGATGCAGCATGACGAGCGCCGAGGAGGCTGCAATGCCGCCGAGAAGGCTGCGGCGTGTGATGGAAGGTGTGGTCAAAACGGATGACATGGAAGTTCCCTCTTTCTGAATGGGCAGAAATGTAGGGTCATTCCCATGCCGACGCATCAGAAAAATGACAGCTTCGAAGCATTTGCACCGAAGATGGACCAACGGGGAGAAACGTCAGCTTCGGATCGATGATTAGAGCCCCACGTTCGGGCGGTCGATGACCTCGCGTAGCGCAAAGCTGGAGTTGATTTTCACCACATGGGGCAGGGCGGACAGCCAGTCGCGATGGATACGCTCGTAATCCTCCAGGTCTTTGGCGGCGACGCGCAGGATGTAATCATACTCGCCGGACATCAGGTAACAGACCAGCACATTGGGACAGAGCCTGACGGCGGCTTCGAATTCCGTCAGCGTTTTTGCAAACTGCCCGGATAGCGAAATGTGCACGATGGCGATCATCTTGTAATCGAGCGCCTTGTGCGACAGGCGCGCATGATAACCGCTGATGACGCCACTCTTCTCGAGGATGTCGAGGCGCCTGGAACAGGCTGATGCAGACAGGCCCACCTTCTGCGCCAGTTCCGCATTGGAAATCCGGCCGTTCTTCTGCAGTGTCCTCATGATCGCAAGATCAATGGCATCATGCTCGCTCATTCGAAGATTCCACGACTGGGTAAATATGTGACGCAATAATCTCCGAATTTCTTCTCTGAGACAATTCATCTTCGCAAGGACATTGCCAAAGGTTTCTGGTGGAGTTTGCAGGACGCTGAGAGGAAACAGCGGAACCACAGATCAAGAGGAACGAAGATGCGCGTTGGTTGCCCGAGAGAAATCAAAAACCATGAATATCGCGTCGGGCTTACACCCGGCGCGGTGCGTGAATATGTGGCGCATGGCCACGAAGTTTTCATCGAAACGAAGGCGGGTGCCGGCATTGGCGCGGATGACGCAGCCTATATCGCCGCTGGCGCAAAGATTGTTGCAACCGCCAAGGACATTTTCGACAAGTCCGACATGGTGGTGAAGGTGAAGGAACCGCAGCCGGCCGAGTGGGCGCAACTCCGCGAAGGCCAAATCCTCTACACCTACCTGCATCTTGCCCCCGATCCGGAGCAGACCAAGGGCCTGCTCGCCTCCGGTGTCACCGCCGTTGCCTATGAAACAGTGACCGACGAGCGTGGTGGCCTGCCGCTCCTGGCGCCGATGTCGGAAGTGGCCGGGCGTCTCGCCATCCAGGCCGGCGCAACGGCGCTCCAGAAGGCCAATGGTGGGCTCGGCGTGTTGCTGGGCGGCGTTCCCGGGGTTCTGCCGGGCAAGGTTACGGTGATTGGCGGTGGCGTCGTCGGCCTGCACGCGGCCAAGATGGCCGTCGGTCTCGGCGCTGATGTGACCATTCTCGATCGGTCTCTGCCGCGTCTGCGCCAGCTGGACGATATCTTCAATGGCCGCGTCCATACCCGCTATTCGACGATCGATGCGCTGGAGGAGGAGGTCTTCTCCGCCGATCTCGTTATCGGCGCTGTTCTGATCCCCGGCGCTGCAGCGCCAAAGCTTGTGACCCGCGACATGCTGACCGGCATGAAGAAGGGCGCCGTGATGGTGGATGTGGCGATCGACCAGGGTGGCTGTTTCGAGACGTCGCATGCCACGACGCATTCCGACCCGACCTATGAAGTCGACGGCATTATCCACTACTGCGTCGCCAATATGCCGGGCGCCGTTCCGGTTACCTCGGCGCATGCGCTGAACAACGCCACCCTGCACTACGGTCTGGCGCTGGCCGACCGCGGCCTGCGCGCCATTGCTGAAGACCGGCATCTGCGCAATGGACTGAACATCCACAAAGGCCGCGTCACCAACAAGCCTGTGGCTGAGGCACTCGGTTACGAGGCCGCAGCGCCGGAAAGCCTGTTAAACGTCGCCTGATCCAAGGCTTGAAGTGAACGGGGCCGCGGTGTGCGACCCCGTTCATGCGTGGCTATATCAGGTAACAGCAGCCCGGCAGCGCATTCGACGCTGCGCTGGCTGGTGTCTTCATCATGCCCGCAGCATCACCTCATCCGGGCCCGCGCCTGGAAGTTCGGAGGCGACGGCAGCTTTCTCATGCTTGTCGGCTTCCGCCTCCAACAGTTCAAGGCCTTCTGTGCGCCAGAACAGGCCGTATTGCGAAAGCTGCGAGAACCGCTGCTCGATTTGCCGGGCGTCCATGGTCGTGACATCCCAGCGCTCGCAATAGAGCGCCTCGTCATTGCCTTCATCGATGGCGAGCCGTCCGGCGCCGGTGCCGTGGCCAAGGCAATTGGCCGCCAGCATGGCCCGCATGATGGCAGGAGACTCGTGATCCAGTTCCCTAAGCGGAAAGCTCATCTCCGCAATGCCGGGTTCGATCTCTGTGATGTATACGGAAAGACCATCGGTGAAGACGATTCCTGCCTGCTTGTCAGCATTCAGCTGAAGCTGGGGAATGCCGAGTGTGTCTGCCAGTACGGACAGTGCGTGATTGACGTCTTGCATGTTAAGCTCCCTTTTGGTGCGCATCTTCCCAGCGCTCTACTGAAGCGGATTCCGGCATGCCTGCGCGAGCTAAATACAATTCAAGCATTGTGTGGATTTGTGGCGCTATCTCCTGATAGACTCTTGTCATCTCCGACATGTAGCCATTTGGCTTGGGAGACTGGCTAGCAACCTTGTTAACTATGTCAAACCCAGCGTTAGTACCTTGACCTAAAGTATGTTTCGAACCCAGCGCTTTGATGGCGATGCCCTTTAGGAAAAGCTGATCGGTGTATAGGCGATGAATCATCGTATTCTTCGTTTCATCGTCTTCTTTACGAAGCCCAATTTCGTGCGTCAGTGACTCGAGAGCCCCTTTTAAAGAATCGGGCATTTTCTGTTCCAAAGTTGCTTCTGCAATCTTTAGGCTGAAATTACCAAGTGCATCGGCGAGCATCGGAGAGAGTCCAGAGGTTGAATGGCTTGCATTTTCGTCTTTCATTAATTGAGCCAAGGCTCTCGCTTCTCTTGATTTGCTCAGTTTAGCAAAGGAATGGATCACCTCATCTACATAATCATCCAAGCCGCTGGCCTTCAGAAATTTCTGAATCGCTCGGGCTTCGTTGGTACCGCTGGCGCGTAAGAACAAATGGGGCTCTGTGTCCCTGATTGCATCCTTCGCCAGAGCAAAGAACATGTCCATCGCGCCTTGTGGCGTGTGACTTTCATTCAGGACGCCGCAAAATTCTTTCAGGAGCATTGATTTGTCGGTGCGCCCCTCACGATGAAATCGGTCCGCGCACTTGCGAAGATATGCGAGATCCAATTTTTGATATGCGTCAACCGACGAGGCTATCAGGACTTTTTTCAGGCTTGCATGGCGCACCTCGGCTGGGTCTTTTGTGGGATCGCTCGCCAACTCTTCCTCAACTTTTGCGTTTAGTTCCGATAGGAGGACGCTTATTAACGGCCTGTTTTTTTCTGAAAGGCAGCGTGCGAAGTCACCATCTTTCAGATTATCCGGCAACTTCGCCTGAGCCGCATCCCGCTGGTCCAACACCGCGCACTTAGCCAGACGGCGCTGCTCGCGGACCTCTGCCCGTTCGGCTTTCCAATTCTCATACTTCGCAGCAATCTCTTTCGTGTCGTTGCCGACCTTCTCCTTGAAAGCTGAAAAGCCATCGCTAATGGCATGGCCGAAACTTTGGAAAGCCTGTCTGACCCCGCCAGGTGCCGCGGCGGCATTGCCAGCCATTGCACCGGTCCCGCCTACGGGCGCGCCCGCTCCCAAAACATGCTGGATTTTGGCCGCAGATTTTTCGCTCCTGCCTCCAGGTACCGTTTCTCCAAAGAATCGCTGAAGTTTGGGTTCAGACTGGTATGCCTGTGGTCGCTCTGTTCGCATTGCACTCTCCATACGACTTTGTGAATTGATCTGAGGAGACAGTACCACCGCCCTTCCAGCGGCCTGTGCCGGACATGACAGTGCTTAGCGATCTGGTGCTCGCAGGGCCGGCGGGTGAACGTTTGGCATATCAGATAGTATTTAGATATATCTCATGTCTTGACACTTATGTCTGTCAATCCTATTTAAAGATATATCGAAAGATAGTCTAAAGGAGATGAAAATGTTTGGACGTGGATTTGGTGGCCGTCATGGCCATTGCGAAAAGGAGCCGCGTGGCTTGGAGGCATTGTTTGCCATGCGGGGCGGTTTTGGACGCGGCCCAGGCCGCGGCGGCCCGGGAGGCCCGGGCGGGCGCGGGTTCGGAGGCGATGATGGCGAAGGGCGCATTGGCCGTTTCCTGCTGCAAGGCGATCTGCGGCTGCTCGTTCTGGCGCTGATCGAGAAGGAGCCGCGCCATGGCTACGAAATCATGAAACATATCGAAGATATGACCTATGGCTTCTACGCGCCGAGCCCCGGTGTCGTCTATCCGACGCTGACATATCTGGAGGAGGCGGGTTACGTGTCCGCCGAAACCGAGGGTAACAAGAAGCGCTACTCGATCACCGATGAAGGACGTGGCTATCTCGAAAGCAATCGTGGGCTGGCAGCAACCATCCTGGAACGGTTATCGCATGTTGCCGAGCGCATCCGCCACAAGCAGGAACGGGCGCAGGACCGCGAGCGCGGTCATGATCACGGCCCCAGCCTGCCGCGCAGCATCGATGCGGCTCTCTTGAACCTACGCGAAGTCATCGCTCGCCAGCTGGAGGGCGATGAGCGCAAAGCAGGCGAGATCGTCAAACTGCTGTTGCAGGTGGCCGAAGACCTCGATCGTCCAGAGCCGAATGCCTAATCAGGCGCGGTCGACCCGGCACTGGTAGCAGTTGTTGCGGGCGGAGCGGACATGCACATAGGCGATCTCGTCGCGTGCCAGAAGTTCGCCCGCCCGGCTGGCAATGTCCACCGTCGCGGTGACGGCACCGGTGCCATAGACGATCCTGTCATCCTGGCCATAGCCCCGCACGATGTAATCCGGGCTGACCAGCATCGGCGGCAGCACCTCAGGCGCAGCATAGCGAGGGCATTCCTCCGCATGCAGAAAGATCGGCCCGGTCTCCGCATAGGGCTGGAGCTGTGAGAAGGGGCGATAGGCCAGCAGCAGCATCGGTTCGCCCTCGGAAATCATGCCCAGGCAATGGCGGCAGGGCATGCCGCCCTGCGAGATCTGTCGTTCTGGCGCATGGCCATAGGCATCAGACGCGCCGGCGCGATAGGCTTCGACCTCTTGAGTGGAAATGGCGGAAAACTGAATGGTCATGGGTGACGGGCTCCTTTGGGGTATGCCCGTCACTTTGGCTGGATCAGGAAGCTCCAGCCACCCGATCCTTGCGGTCGCGCGTTAATCTCTCTTGGCCAAGGCCAGCAGTTCCGCATCCGACATCGGATCGACCCAGGCTTCGTACATGCGCACCGGCGTAAAGCCCATCATCTGGTAGAGCGGCAGCGCGCGCGGGTGATCGAGCGAATTGGTGCTGACGGTCACCTTCTTCGGGTTCATCTGCCATGCGGAATACAGCGCTTGCAGCAGGAACCATTTGCCGATGCCAAGGCCCAACGCATGCTCGAAAAGCCCGAAATAGGATAGCTCGACGCGGTCTTCCGACTCGTGGAAGAGCTCGAAGAAACCGGCGGGTGCACCATTGACATAGAGAACGGTGACGGACACGCGCTCGTCGCGCAGGATCTTCAGAAGTTCGTCGTCGCTCATGCGGGCGCGATCATACCAGTGCCAGCGCTTGCCGACCTGCCGGTAAAGATAGCGGTAATAGTGCAGCGGGATATCCTGCGTGCGCATGAGCGCCGTCTGGATGTTGACCGGGATCGGCAGGCTCTGGCGCGGTGGCGCGGTCATTTCCAGTTCCGTCACATGCGCCTTGATCGGTGCATTGTCGCGGACTTCAACCGGTTCGGCCGGGCCGGTCACGATAGGCGTGTCCGCACGACCACCCCATTCCGACCAGGAGCCGTCATAGAGAGAATTCGTGGTGTGGCCGAGCGATTCCAGCGCCAGCGTCACGACAGCAGCCGTCACGCCGGAACCACAGCTGGTGACGACGGGGCGCGACAGATCAATGCCGGCCTCGTCCATCATCGTCTTGAGCTGGTCGAGATCCTTGAAATGACCGCCTTCGGAAAGGCTGGTGGCGGGAAGGCTGCGCGCGCCCGGCATATGGCCGGAGCGCATGCCGGCACGCGGTTCCGCCTCATCGCCCGTGAAGCGGCCCGCACCGCGGGCATCCACCACCTGTGCCGAGCCGCTGTCGACCACATTGCGCATCTCGTTGAAGGTCGTGACGCGGCGGTTGTTGAGGCGGGGCGTGAAGGTGGCGGGTACGGGTTCCGGCAGCTCCGTCTCGATCGGCCTTCCTTCCTTCTTCCAGCCGTCAATGCCGCCATCCAGCACGTAGACCTTTTCCGCGCCCATCAGGCGCAGCAGCCACCAAACACGCGGGGCAGAGAAAAAGCCGGGGCCGTCATAAACCACGATGACGTCGCGTTCGCTGATGCCGAGCTTGCCGATTTCCTCGGCGAAGAATTCGGGCGAGGGCAGGGAATGCGGCAGGCCGGTCGTATGATCGGCAATGGCATCCTGATCGAAAAACACAGCTCCCGGGATATGGCCGGCCGCATACTCCTCGGCGCCATTGCGCTTGTGCGCCGGCAGATACCAGGAGGCATCGACCAGGCGAAAGCCCGGCGTGCCCAACTGCTTTTCAACCCAGTCCGCGCTGACGACGAAACGGCTCTTACCCGCGCTCATAGTGCCTCCAGATTCATATCGCTCCAGCCTCAGGTCTCTTCGGCCAATGTACCGAAGCGAATGCGGAAGCGACGGTTTTCCTTACCCTTCTTCTCGATCTTGGCGATATGAATCGCGCCGACCTCCTGGGTTTCGGAGACATGTGTGCCGCCGCATGGCTGACTGTCAACGGCGGAATTTTCGCCAATGCAAACAAGGCTAACGCGGCCCAAACCCATCGGCGGGCGCACGTTCTTGGATTTGACGATGTCCGGATTGGCCGCCAATTCCTCGTCGGTGATCCATTGCAGGAAGACCGAGTGGTTCTCTTCGACCAGCGCCATCAACTTGGCGGTTACCTCTTCCCTGTCGATGGTATCGGTCATGTCGAAGTCAACCCGCGACTCCTCCTCGCCGACAGCTGCACCGGTGATCGGATAGGGGCAGACAACCGAGAGCAGGTGGCAGGCGGTGTGCATGCGCATCAGTCTGTAGCGGCGCGGCCAATCGACATGCAGCACCAGCTTTTCGCCGACCTCAGGCGTCGGCTGATCGGCCAGCGGTACGTGGATAATGATGTCCTTGGTGGCGCCATGCTTGGTAGGGGCGAGCGCGACGCGGGAGCCGTCCGCACGCTCCAGAAAGCCCGTATCACCCGGCTGGCCACCGGATGTCGCGTAAAAGCAGGTTTGGTCCAGCTCGATACCGCCATCCTCATGGATGGCGGTGACCGTGCCCTCCGCCGTAGATAGGTAAAAATCGTCGCGGTAGAGGGCTTTTGTCAGCATGGCTTATCTCAGACAGTCTGGAAGGGTACGTCGATGACCCGTTTTTGTACCAGCCATTGAGGGATGGGCAAGCCTTTGGATTTTAGAAATTCCGGATTGAACAGCTTGGACTGGTAACGATTGCCATAGTCGCAGAGAATGGTCACGATCGTATGACCAGGGCCGAGATCCTTGGCGAGGCGGATCGCACCGGCAATGTTGATGCCGGAAGAGCCACCCAGGCAAAGGCCCTCATGCTCCACCAGATCGAAGACGAGGGGCAGGGCTTCCGCATCGGAAATCCGATAGGAAAAGTCAGGTGTAAAACCTTCCAGGTTTGCGGTGATGCGACCCTGGCCGATGCCTTCCGTAATCGACGAGCCTTCGGACTTCAATTCGCCATGGGTGTAGAAGTCGTAAAGCGCTGCCCCGTCCGGATCAGCAAGGCCGATCTTGATGTTCGGGTTCTTGGCTTTCAGGCCCATGGCCGTGCCCGCCAGCGTACCGCCCGAACCGACGGCGCAGATGAAGCCATCGACCTTGCCGCCGGTCTGCTCCCAGATTTCCGGCGCGGTGGTTTCGATATGGGCGTTGCGATTGGCGGTGTTGTCGAACTGGTTGGCCCAGATCGCGCCATTCGGCTCGGTCTTTGCGAGTTCTTCCGCCAGACGACCGGACAGCTTCACGTAATTGTTCGGGTTCTTGTAGGGGACCGCAGGCACTTCGACGAGTTCAGCACCGAGAAGCTTCAGCGCGTCCTTCTTTTCCTGGCTCTGCGTTTCCGGGATGACGATCACGGTACGATAGCCGAGCGCCTTCGCTACCATCGCAAGCCCGATGCCGGTATTGCCGGCCGTCCCTTCCACGATGACACCGCCCGGCCGCAACAGCCCACGGCGTTCCGCATCGCGAATGATGAAGAGCGCCGCGCGATCCTTCACCGACTGACCCGGATTGAGGAATTCGGCCTTGCCGAGAATTTCGCAACCGGTCCGTTCGGATGCGTTCTTGAGCCGGATCAGCGGGGTGTTGCCGATCACGTTCAGCACCGACCTGTTGATAGTCATGAAGGGAACCCTGTGTTGAGAACTGGTTTGCGTAGCGTTTTCCAACTCTTGTGTGTTTGGAGCAAGAAAGCGCTTTTCCTTCCACACACTTAGGACGCAAAATTTGTTCTGCAAAGAGCAGGGTTCGATTGTGTGGCCAGAATGACGGCAATTCCAACGAAAAGATGATCGCCGCGATCACCGATAGGCTGGCAGGTCTCAGCTATTTCGGCGTTGTTCAAAATCCAGATCGAGGCGCAACTGCACGCCCTTCGGCACGTAGAGCGGTTTCTGGCTGGCGATCTGAATTCTCTGAAATGCTTTGCGTCCTTCCGCAGCACGCTCACGCAGTGCGCGGGAAGCGGCAACCGCCGCCATGGCATTCTGGACGGCTCTTTCAGCGTTTGTCATGTCCATCTCCATGCTTGTTCTTGTTTTGTTCTAAGTCAAACTCGCAGGTATGTCAAGAGAATCGTGCAGCGCCCTTGGTAGGGTCAAAAAAGCAAGAGGCATTAGGAAAAAAATAAGCAGCGACTTACCGATACCCGTTCTGCATGTCACGGATTTCTGCAAGTCCGCGGCTGGCATCGCTGTTGCCGGTTTCGGCAACGAACTCGAAGATCTTCCAGGCGTCGTTGTACATGCCCAGATTCATATAGGCATAGCCACGCAGGACTGCGAGGTCGGTGGTGTCAGGTGACAGCCGCGCCCGCTGGTCCAGATAGACCAGGGCTTCACGATAGCGCTTGGCATTGAAGGCGCTGACGGCGCGGTCGGCAAGGATGGCGGTTTGGAGTTCGGCGGCGCGCTTGCCGGTTTGAGGCGTCTGTGTGGCGGCAATCGCGGCCTTGTTGGTCAGGCCAAGGCGAAGATAGGCAAGGCTCTGGCCATAGGCCGCGTCTTCCCGGACGCTCTGCACATTGCTTTGCGCGGCCTTTTCGAAGGCTTCCGAAGCTTCCAGTGGCCGGTTGAGGTTCATCAGGCACCAGCCAAGCGACAGAGCCTGCTGGGAATTGGCAGCGCTGGCGGTGCCAAGCGCGCAATCAGTGCGGTTCCCCTTGCTTGCGGTCGCCCGCTCTGTTGCCTTCTCGGTGACTTTCGGGCCAGGAGCACGCTGCGCCGCGACCCGCACGGGTGCGGAGACAGTTGGTGCGGTTGCAGCGGCGGGAGCGGGCGGTGCCTCAACCGCGGTCGCCGTTGGCGGGGTGGTCTGGCGGGTGGTGGCCGGTGGGGGCGACGTCAGAAGGCCGAGATTGGCGATACGTTGCGAACGGCCCGCCCATTGGCGGCGGATGTCCTCCACCGCCGCATGATTGTTCAGTTGCTGCTGGGTGATGGCGAGGCCATACGCGGAGGGCTCGTCATCCGCCTTCCACTGCAGGGCCGTCTGGAACCAGCGGATCGCCGCCTGCGGCTGATTGAAGGCACGGGCGTACCAGCCCATCTGCTGTGCGGTCGGCACGTATCGTTTTTCAACGACAGCCGCAGCGATGCGCTGCAGAACCGGACCGGGCACTTCCGGTGGCGGATCGCCGGCCAGGAGGTTCGCCGTTGCGGCGAGATAGGTGGCGCTGGCGTCTTCTGAGTCATCCTTCCAGCGGAACATCACCTCTTCAGCTTCTGCTGGTGCCTTGCGGGCAATCAACGTCAGGGCCAGCCCTTGCGACGCGGAGGCGGTATTGGACTTGTCACGCGATGTGCGGAACCACTTTTCTGCTTCCGGCATGGCGTTGTGGCGCAGATAATACCACCCGAGAAGCAGGCTGTCCGTGCCGTTGGTGTCATTGGCGGCAAGGCGCTTTACGCGTTCCAGATAAGTCGCATCGATCGAGATCTCCGGTCGCCGATTGGCTTCCGCCACAAAACTGCGGGAGAGCGCATCGCGCACACTGTCGAACTCGCGGCTTCCATCCGTTCCCGTCTTTTCGAAGGCGAGAAGCGGCTGCACGCTTTCGTAAGGAAGAAGCGCCGCAGCCTTCTGGATCGTCGCCAGCCTTTCCGCCGGGTTGGTGCAGTTTTTCAGTATGAAACGATAGGCATCCTGCCCGCGCGATGCCCGGTCCGTCTTCACGAAGGCTTCCGCCACGCGCCACAGCACATCCACGTCCGCGCAGTTGAGGAGGCTGGGGTTCTCCGCGCCAACGCTGACGACCGTGTCGTACTGCTTCAGTTCAGAGGCGTTCACGAGACGTACCCGGGCTTCAGCAACGGAGAGGCGCTCCAGCAGATCCGCCGGCGCCTGCCAGGTGGTTTCGGAAGCTTGCCGCTCGGCAATCGCTCGCCGAACCTCGGCATATTTGCCTTCGGAATAGAGACGCCACATCGCCTCCAGTTTCGCATCCCGGTGCTGCGGCACAGCCAGCGGATCAGCCGGCGGCTGCCAGTTGGGATAGAGCGCGCGAAGACGCGCGATTTCGGCCTTCAGGCGGGCCGTATCGCCACGGGCCGCGAAATAGCGAAGTGCGCTTTCATCGACTTCGGGTTCTTCTGCAGCACCGGCGGTAGGGGGAGTCGGTGATCTTGTCTGCGCCTCCGCGGTCGGGTCAAACTGGACGATGTGCGCGGTATCATCGATACCAGGATCCGGCAGCGGAATTTGCGCGCTGCTTTGCGTGGCGCGGATCTTGCCCGCAAGTGTGTCCGTATCCGGCAGATCCGCAGCCGCCATTACCCGCTCGATGCGTGCCCCACGCGGCGCGGCACTACCCGCCAGAGCCTCGTGACCACCGTCCGGATAAAATCCGCCGACAGCCAGAATGGTGGCAGCAAGGAGTTGCGGTTTCAGAGGCACTCTGGATGTTTCTCCGTGACAAAGGCCAGTCCCAGCAACTGCAAGGTCGAGGGAAAATACAGCACCGGATTGAAGCGCCGAACGTCGGGCGTGATGCGTTTCCCGTCACTAATACAAGCCGCAATATGGTTAATGATCTGATAACCGGGGTCGTCCAGAACTGCTTTTGTTCGCCCGCTCGGCAGATCGATGATGCCGCCGCTCACACCATCGCTTTGCAGCCAGCCTTCGCGCAACCGCCGGAGCAGATCCTTGTCGGTCACGCCACCCCGCATCAGGTAGAGAGGAATGCGAAGGGCGTTGTAGCCGTATTCCTGCTCGAACCCGTCCGCCGGTTTTGGCTGTGTGCTGAGGCTGATCCATTCGGCCGGCAGGTGCTTCGGCCCGAACTGGATGCGCTTCAGAAGGCCAAGCCCTTCCCCAGACAGTGCTTCCCACTTCGGTGATGGCGCCAGCAAACCCATGATCGGCAGCGCCTCGAAGACCCAGTAGGAGGGATTGATAACCGGTCCATCCGCACGATCGTCTACGGCAAAGCCCTCCGCCGCTGGCAGCAGCAGTGTGCGCCCCTTGGTCGTCACGACCGTATGCTGCAATATGGCGCGCGCCAGCATCGCCGCTTGCCGCAGATAGCCGGCATTGCTCCAGCGGGAGCCGGCCAGCGCAAGCGCATAGGCGATCAGGATGTCGCCATCCGTCGCGTTGTTGACATCAGTCACATGGGGCGAAGCTTGCGGCTCCCATTTCCAGGCTGCCAGGCCGTCGTCGCGAACCAGAAGCTCGGTGCGCGTGAAGTACCAGATCTGTTCGAAGTCCTGTCTGTTGTCGGCGAGATAGGCGAGCAGCAGCCCATAGCCTTGACCTTCGCTATGGCTGATATTGCCATTGGCGTTGTCGATGATCCGACCGCTGTCATCCATGAACTTCGCCTTGTAAGCGGCCCACAAGGTTTCCGGCACCAGCGGTTCAGCTGCGCGAACCACAGAGCTACCGGCAGCCAGCAAGACCACGAATGCCAGCACGACGGAGAAGGTACGCCTCATTTGCGTCTCCCGAACACAGACAGCACCGTGGAGGTCGTTACGCCCAGCAATAACAGGGCCACCACCATCAGAACCGTATAAGAGAGACTATTGCTGGAAAGCCAGTTTGCCAGAACCAGACGGTAATTGTTCAGCGAACCGGGGATCGTATTGACAAGTGTGAAGTGGGACACGGGCTCAATGGTTGAGGCTTGCGTGCGATCATTGTGCGCCACGAGACGCCCGGACACTTTCAGCCAGTTGTCCTGCCGTGTCAGGGAGTCGGTTCCCGAGCGCAGCTTTTGCGGATCCGGTGCGGTGAGAACGCTCCACGTCGCGCCGCCTTCTGGCGACGGCGCCTGCGCCAAGAGCGTTGTCTGGTTCGGCGTCGGCTGAAAGGGTTGTTCGGCACGCGGCATAAACTGCATGGAATCAAACGAGATATCGAAGTTGCGCTCCAGCCAGTTGCCGACGGAACTTATCTGGCCGCGCAGCGAGCCGCCGCTCACCTTTGAACTCCATTGATCCAAGGTTGGGGCGGGTGCTGACGGCTTGGCATTGGTGTCGGTTGCCGGACGCCACGCATTCAGGCTGCTGACGGATATATTGACCTGCTGCAGCGCTTTTTGCGGGATCTGCGAGATAGGGCCAATGAAGATGGCATCGCGGTTGCCGACGGAGGTCGGCGAAACCGTGGCATCGGTCTTCAGAACCCGGCCCGCCATGATCGAGATCCGGCCAAGCAGAGTTGCGGCCGTGCTGATGATGTCGCTATCCGGCCGATCAAGCGCCAATGCCAGCGGTTCACCGGCTGCTCGATTATAGGGGAAGCCGGTGCCGGCGAACGCAGCGAGATTGGGCGACTGCCCCATTCGCGCAAACGGGGGCATGACGAATTCGGACGTATCGAACAGGGCAAACCGAGGTGATTGCGAGGCTGGCGCGCCGGGGGCACAGGCGCGGTCTTCGGCGGAATTGATGACCACTTCCAGCGCAATCGTGTTGACCCCCGGACGGATATGTCTGAGCGGAATCTTGACGGGCAGATGGCTGAACAACCCGCCCTTCTGCGCGTAGATCGGGGTGCTGGAGGCGATGTTCTCATTGACGTAAACGTCGAGGTGGCTGCCGGGCTGCACGGCAGCGGTAAAGGCGGCATCGACCAGGATCTCTGCTTCCCCATAGGCATTGGCGTAGAAGTCTGCCGGGACAGCGATGTTGAAGGTCGTGCGCAGGCGACGACCGGAGAATTCCTGTGTCTGAACTCCGAGCTGCGAGAGTGGCAATCTCTGACCACCGAAGAGCAGCGGCGCATCGGGCGCGCTCCATCTCTGGGTGGTAATCACGTCGCGACGAACACCATTCGGCCGGTCCGCACTCGCAATGATCGTATCGATGGCGCCTGAGAGGCTGGACCAGCTGGGGCCGCTGATCGCGAGTGAGCGGCCCTGACCTGGCTGCTCGTCGAGAAGCGTTGTTACTGGCGCCGCCTGGGCCGTCTGGGGCAGGACGGAGACCAAGGGTTGGAGTTCGCCATAGGTGCCGACATAGATCGTCATTTCGCCTGGGCCATTAGCCGCCTCCCCGGAAGCCACGACATCGAAGGTCAAATTCGGCATGCCGGAGAGAAGCGCCAAACCTTGAGCCAGGCGCATCAGAAGATCGGCATTGCCAGGTTGCGCCAGCGACGGAACGACCAGACGGATGCGGCTGCGGCCATAGGCATCAACCCCGATCGCCCGGATGGCTTCTGTCACCGACTGGCTGTCCGCCTGCAAGCCGCTAAAGGAGAGGAAGGTTTGTTCCGGCTCGATATTGGTCCAGAGATCATAGGTGGAGCGGACATCACAATCGGTCCTGTGGCGTTGCGAAACACGAAATTCGATCAGGTTGGCGCCGCCTTGCAGAATGCCGGGCTGCAGCTTCAAGTCTACGTTTTTAATCGCATCGGCAGAGCTGACCGGCACCTGGCCGATCTGCCTGTCATTGACGAGAACCGTGAGCGACGACGCCTCAGGTGCCGTCACGATCGAGTTCTGAAAGGCGAAGTGAAACACATCGCCCCTTTGCGCCTGCTCCTGGGTGAGATAGACGGCCCAGCGCTTGCGGTCGATTTCACCGGTCAGGCTCAGGTTGGAATAGGGCACCAGGTAGCGTCGAAAGCCCTCTGTTTCACGCTCCCTCGGTGCCGATGCAATCGCAGGCCGGTTGGTGGGTTGCAGCGCCGGTTTTTCGAGGGGAGGCGTTGACGTCGTGCCCGTGGGCTGAGCCGGGCGCGTGGGTGCAGGTGGAATAACCGGGGCAGGCGCAGGCGGCGGTTCCGGCGGGCGCTCCCGAGACATGTCGAAGGTTGGCGTCTGAGCGGCAGCCGGAACGCTCAGGTAAAGTAGCCCAGCAAGAAGAATGAGCGGTCGGTGGGGCAGCATCATGGTCACTTGCCTCCCTTCCCGGCGTCTGCGTACCGTTTCGATTGGCCAAAATTGCGGGTGAAATAGATCAGGCCGCGTGCTGTCTGATAAAAGCAGAGCCAGAGGAACCACACCGTTCCGTTCAGGATGCCGGGATTGCGTCGACGCCCCTGCTGGAACTCTGCCCACTGGGCAGAGTTCGCGAAGATCAGATCGGCAATCCAGCGGTGGTCGCTGGCGCCGTTGGGGCGGTACTGGCAGCCGATGGTGATGACGTCGCCAACCGCCTTGCGGTTCCGCACCAGCACCGGAAGAAGAGCGGTCTGGTCCCCATGATGGGTGCGGAACCGGAGGATGGCTTCGCTGCCCTCGTCGATCAGTTCATCGTCGCGATTGAACACCTCGATGCGCGCGCCTCCTACGGAGACATCCTCAATGGATGCCGGGTACCACTGATCGTTCAGGCCGAACTCGCAGCGACGCTTCACGCGTACGCGCCGCGAGGATGAATGCTCCTTGCGCTCGGACACCACCCCGAGAGCACAGCCCGCCAGAACGAGATTGATGAGGTTCCAGCCGCCGACGACGAGGGTTACGTCCGCCTTGTACGGCTCGTGATAGATCCGGTAGATCGCAACAATGGTTGCCAGAACCAGAATGGCGAAGATGATGAAGAAGGGCCGCCCGATTTCGGAGAGCCGCGCTGTCGATACCGATTCATCCTTGGCAGTAACCTTGAAGGTCGGGCGGCGGGGATTGAGGATCACGGAGACGACCGCAGGCAGCAGATGGATCGTCTGCACATATTCGTAGAGTTCCGAAATCCAGGGCCAACGGAAGGAGCCATACAGGTAGTTCTGCATGGTGATATTCACGAGAATATAGGCCAGCGTATAGCCGAGGAACTCGCCTCCGGAGGCCGTGAAGATCTCCAGATCGAAGAACAGGTAGAACAGCGGGGCGATCAGGAAGATCGCACGTGGAAAGGGGAATAGCCAGAACAGCGTCGATGACATGTAGCAAAGCCGCTGCGGCAGGCTGAGGCCGCCTTTGAAGAGCGGCATGCGGAAGCGCAGGATCTGCATCATGCCTTGCGCCCAGCGGCTGCGCTGGCCGATGAAGCTTGCAAACGTGGCCGGCTGAAGACCGGCGATCAGTGGCTTGTCCACATAAATGCTGTTCCAGCCGGTGCTGTGGAGGGCAAGTGCCGTCTCGCAATCTTCCGTAATGCTGATGCCGCTGAAGCCGCCGGTCGATTCCAGCGCCTTGCGGCTGAGCACCGCCGCCGAGCCGCAGAAGAAGGCCGCGTTCCATTTGTCCAGGCCACGCTGGATGATGCCGTAGAACATCTCGTTCTCGCTCGGCATCATGTTGAAGGTTTCGAGATTGCGCTCCAGCGGATCGGGGTTGATGAAGAAGTGCGGTGTCTGCACCAGGAAGAGGCGCGGATCTTCCTCGAAATATCCCACCGTCTCCAGCAGGAAGTCGCGTGCGGGTGCGTGGTCGGCATCGAACACCGCCACCAACTCACCCTTCGAATGGGCAAGACCATTGTTGAGGTTGCCGGCCTTGGCATGCTCGTTGCGCTCGCGTGTCAGGTAGTTGACGCCCAGCTCCTGGCAGAGATCCTGCAAGACACGGTGACGAAGCACGGCGGCCTCTGCAGCGATGAGTTCGCTGGAATTGCGTTTCTGCACGGTACCGCCGTCATCCAGCAGCCAGATCTGCAGCTTGTCGGCCGGATAATCCATCGCCTTGGCGGCAGCGAGCGTATTGGCGAGCAGGGTGATGTCTTCGTTATAGGTAGGAACGAAAACGTCGACGAGCGGGAAGCGCTTCTGCGTGGCCGCGCGGGACGGGCGTGAGGGCAGCGGCTTTGCGACGATGAACAGGCTGAGGCCCAGCATCATCACGCTGTACATTTCTGCGAGATAAAGCAGGAAGCCGGGAATGAAGCTTTCGATCTGTGCGACGGGCGGCAAGGTCTCGGTCGTGCGCCAGTAGACGTATCGAAGAACGATGGCCGTACCAAGCGCCAGCGCGATCAGCCGCCAGACGCCGTCCCCCTTCAGGATCTTGATGATCCACATCAGGGTCACCACCGTGATACTGGCGATCAACTGCGTTTGCAGGTTGACCGGCAGGGTCAGGATGAAGATCGCCAATATCATCACCAACGCCCAGAGGGCGAGGCTTGGGGCTTTTCCCATGTTTCAGTCCTCCGGCAAAATCATCTCGCCGTGTGGGTTGTGGAGCGGGTGTCAGCACCCGCTCGCATTGGACGCGCCCGAACATCCGGGCAGCGGTATGACTGGTGTCGTTGCTGTCGCTGACGGTGCTGTCGCGGCGGTCACAGGCGGCATGGGGATAACAACCGCCGGAACCGCAGTTGCAGGCTGTACGACAGGTGCTGACTGCGCTGCCGCAACGGGCCTGCTGGCCGGCCGGGCAGGGGAAGTCTGCACAACGATATTTCTCGGCACGCCGATGCTTGATGTTGTCATGGACGAGACGCCGGCGGGCTCGATCAGTTTGCGACCTGAAATCACATCTTCATCCACGCCCGGCGGTTGGCCGTGTGGGTTCCACACGTTGCCGACAAAGGTGCCCGTCAGCGTGTAGCCATACATGACGTTGAGAAGATCGCGTTCGCTGGCATGGGCGTCGCACAGGCGCATGCGCACCTGGATCATGCCAAAGTTGCGACCGATGGCGGTCGGCGTGCTGCGCGAGCGGATCTGCTGCCAGGCAAACAGGCAGGTATCGCCCATTGGTGAACGACCGGATGCATAGCTGAAGGGACCATAGGAGTTCTGCAGCAACTGATTGCTGGGCGTCATGCGGATGCCGGGAATGGCGCGTGCCGCTTCAGCTGCAATGGAGTTGCCTGAGATCGGCCGGTAGGAGCCGCTTGGCGCATTGCTGTCGGGGTCGGTGCCGCCCGCATACTGGACCTTGAAATAGTTCTGTCCCGCAATTCGCGCCGTAGTCGCGAGAAGCACGGTCTGTTCGGTGCCATTGCTGTGTTGACTGCTCACCACACCGCGCACGGCAGGGCCGCCGGGTGGCGGCATGACCAAGGCGCTGTCGCTGCTCACGAGCTGCGGACCCGCAGGCTGCTGAACGCCGCCGCTGGTTGTGCATCCGGTTGCCGTTAACAGAGGGATCACAACGAACACCTTCCCGAACTTTTTCGACGCTGAAGTCGACACGATGCAGTTCCTTTCTCATCGTAAGCTCAAAGAGGGCAACCGGGTTTCATGGTCACGATGGATTAGAGGAAGATAAACTTCGTCCATGGTTTACATCCGGTTAATCCTCTGTGCCGCGGTGTGCCAAATCGTTGAAATTGATTGTTTCATTTCAGTCACGTTGGCGTGTTTTGGCACGATGGGTGCCAGAGTGTTCGATTGAACTTCAGCCGGGCAGAATCAAATCGAGCGGAACCAATCCGATGCTGGAAGGTTGAAATTGCGTGACGAACTCACGGAGGAGCAAATGACTTACAGCCCGAATGACAGAGGTCCGGACATTCCCCCCACGCGCCGCAGCACCCGGTCCGGTGCGCTCTGGGCGCTGCTTGTCGTTGTCCTGCTTGTCGGCGGATTCCTTTGGTATAATGCCAGCGGCCCGCAGACAGATCCCGGCACGACGGCATCCACGACCTCGTCCAGCCAAACGACTGCACCCGCGTCGCCAGCCCCGAAGCCAGCGCCTGCTGAGGGCGGTGCGCAGGGCCAGCCAGCCGGTGGTGGCGCCAATGGCAGCCAGCCGTAACGGCTGGGCAGACAGGATTGGATAGGAAATCGCCAGCGGTTTTATTGGTAACCGAAAACTTAACCAGTCATGATCCGCCCGCCTCGAGATCAACCAAAACAAAAGAGCCGGTTCGTATCCGAACCGGCTCTTCATGTTCAGCAATTGCTGAGGAATTTGGCTCCCCGGGCCGGATTCGAACCGGCGACCTGTCGATTAACAGTCGAATGCTCTACCGCTGAGCTACCAGGGAACACCGCTCGCCGCGGCGTGAGCGGGGTAATACTCAGGCTCGTTCGATTTGCCAAGCACTTTTTTCAAAAAAAATCAGCGTCGCTTGTTTTATCCCCAGCCATACCCCATCTCGCAGTGACAAATGAACAGTAGGAAAGAAGGCAAAAGGCTTGCAAACCAAGGCGAAAACGAAAAAGTTCGGCGTCGACACCCGCACTGGAAAACTTCACCTCGGTTCCGTCCACGTTCCGCTCCCTGCATCGCGAACAGGAAGAATCGCTGTCGGAGGCGGACTTGTAGTCGGAGGAACGCTGGGCTTCTTGCCTATCCTCGGCTTCTGGATGCTGCCCCTTGGCTTGGTGGTCCTTTCACACGACCTGCCGTTCGTGCGTCGTCGCCGCCGCAGGCTCGCTGTCTGGTGGGCGCGGCGCAAGGTCAGCAAGCCACAATCATAGTTCTCGTGCCTCCGACCAGAGAGGCGCGTTCGCGCCAGCAACATTGAAAGTGGCGCTATGCTTCAGTGTGTCTTGATCCACCAGTCAACGGCACCGCAGGCGAGAACGACGCCTAGAATGCCGACAACGACGGGATTAATGGCTTCAAGAAATGCGATGACTTGCATGACGGTCTCCTCAAACCGTTGATGCCAAATGTCGATGATAGGAACCGATTGCTTTACGCGCGTTTGGCTTCCACAACGAAGAAACAAACGCGCATCATCGACACCGGACATTAGACATCTGTTCGGCTGTCTCCTCCACAAACCGAACAGTCGCAACCATATCATAGTTCCAGCCGCTTGGCGCGTGCGAATCTCCAGCATCGCGCAAGGTGATTTCTTTAAGAATCCCACCCGAAATAGGTGGGAACGAAACATGCATCTGAGATTGATCAGAGGTGGGCTGGATGGCGCGCCTCACCCCGATGACGAGAACACAGGCAGCGATACGTGGCCAACGCCCGACGATGTGCGGCGTGAGGCGGCACGGCGTATTCGTGCTCTGGTTTACGAGCGGGCGAGGGCGGGGGAGCCTGAGAACCTGCCGTACTTTTCATCCCTGCGGCATCTGAAGCTGCAGATCGAATATACGTCTATCGCATTGGCGCGCCTGCGCGACATTCCGGCGGATTTCGCCGATGACAGTTACTGGCCGGCTTGAGATCTTTTCGTTAGTCTACGCCGAGCGCATAGCCGGCGCCCCTGACGGTGCGGATGATCGTATCATCCGCTTCAAGTCCGATTCCCTTGCGCAAACGTCCGATATGCACGTCGATGGCGCGCTCATCGACGTCTGATTCCTTGCCCCACAGCGATGCCTTGAGTTCCGCGCGGGAGTAGACCTTTCCCGGCGATTGCATCATGAACTCCAGCAGTCGGTACTCGGTCGGACCGAGCTTGATCTCGCGTTTACGGCGATGAACCCTGTGCGCCGCCCGATCGAGCGAGAGATCACCAACGACCAGCTTGTGTTCGCTGAGTGAGGGGTTCAGGCGACGCAGCAGATTGCGGATACGGACGACAAGTTCCACGGGCTGGAACGGATTGACGAGGCAATCGTCTGCTCCGGCAGACAGGCCCGCCAATCGATCGCTTTCGCGTCCTGGAGGAACGAGAAGCACGACAGGCAGCTGAACGGTTTCCGGGCGCGAACGAAGTCTGCGACAAATCTCAATGGCGGAGATGCCTGCAATCCAGGCGCCTAGAATTGCAAGATCGGGGGCCGCATGGACCAGATATTCCTCAAGCCTCGCACCAAGCGGGGAGAAGGACACGGAGAATCCTTCATGAGTCAGCAGCTGATCCAGCGATCGACGTAGCGCCTCGTCCGTTTCCGCAATAACAATCCGTGCACCCATGACGCACTCTACCCTGTAGCTTCCGCAACGGGTCTTTGCGGAATGCGTGATGAATTTTTGTCAGGAGCAAAACCCGGTCCGGCCATGCCGGACGGGCCTGTAATCAGTTCTGCTCCATGGCATAGCCCGCGCCGCGGACCGTGCGGATCACATCCTGCATATTGGAGAAGTTGAGCGCCTTGCGCAGTCGCCCCACATGAACGTCGACAGTGCGCTCGTCCACGTAGATGTCGTGGCCCCAGACGCCGTCCAGAAGCTGCGAGCGCGAGAAAACGCGACCCGGCGACGACATGAGGAATTCCAGGAGACGGAACTCGGTCGGGCCAAGACGCACTTCGCGGCTCTTGCGATGCACGCGATGCGTTTCGCGGTCCAGTTCGATGTCACCGCACCGTAGCACGCTGGAGAGAACCTCGGGGCGAGCACGACGCAGCATGGCCTTGACGCGTGCCATCAGTTCCGGCGTGGAGAATGGCTTGACCACATAGTCGTCAGCGCCGGTGGAGAGGCCGCGAACGCGTTCGCTTTCCTCGCCACGGGCGGTCAGCATAATGATCGGCAGGCGCTCCGTTTCCGGGCGCATGCGCAGTCTCCGGCAGAGTTCGATGCCGGAGACCCCCGGTAGCATCCAGTCCAGCACCAACAGGTCCGGTACCCGTTCCTGAAGGCGCAATTCCGCCTCGTCCCCCCGCAGGATGGTTTCCACCTCGTAGCCTTCGGCTTCAAGGTTATAGCGAAGAAGCACGCTGAGCGCTTCTTCGTCCTCAACGACAGTGATCTTCGGCAGCATGGTCTGGTCTACCTGCGACTTTTACGAATTGACGGCGCCAAGGGTGTTGGACGTGTCATCCTTGGGGCGCTCGCCTTCCGGCGCATGGCCGGTCGTGATGTAGAAGATCGTCTCGGCAATGTTGGTTGCATGGTCGCCGATGCGCTCGATGTTCTTTGCGCAGAACAGAAGATGCGTGCAGCTCGTGATGTTGCGCGGATCTTCCATCATGTAGGTCAGGAGTTCGCGGAACAGCGAGGTGTACATGGCGTCGATCTCTTCGTCGCGCAGGCGGATGGCTTCCGCCTTCTCCGGAGAGCGCGTGACGTAGACATCAAGCACTTCCTTCAGCTGCTCGAGAGCGAGCTCTGAGAGGTGCTCCAGGCCGCGTGCCAGCTTGCGCGGTACGCCACCGCTCTGCACGG
The DNA here is from genome assembly GCF_030504645.1 of Rhizobium oryzicola. Classification (GTDB taxonomy): domain Bacteria; phylum Pseudomonadota; class Alphaproteobacteria; order Rhizobiales; family Rhizobiaceae; genus Neorhizobium; species Neorhizobium oryzicola. Next base: position 91,407 of record NZ_JAUKWQ010000012.1, read on the forward strand.
CAATGACGCGCTTGGCCGTGTTCTTGCCGAGGTCGCCGACGCGTTCCAGATCGGCGGCGATACGCAGCGTGCCGATGATTTCGCGCAGGTCGCCGGCCATGGGCTGGCGCTTGGCGATCGTCACGATGGCTTTCTCGCCGATTTCGCGTTCCATCTGGTCAAGGATCACGTCATCGGAGATGACCTTCTGGGCGAGTGCCGCGTCAGAGTTGACGAGGGCACGAACGCCTTGGGCGCACATCTGTTCAGCGAGGCCGCCCATTTCGGAGATACGGCGAGCAAGATACTGCAGCTCTTCGTCGTAGGCGGAAAGGATATGAGTGGAGGGCATAGGTGTTCCTTCCTGTTTCTAGCTGACGGTGATCGCTCAGCAATCAGCCGAACCGGCCCGTGACATAATCTTGCGTGCGCTTTTCCTGCGGCGACGTGAAGATCTTGGCGGTGTCATCAAATTCGATGAGTTCGCCGAGATACATGAACGCCGTCTGGCGGGAGACGCGAGCTGCTTGCTGCATGTTGTGCGTCACGATGACGATCGTGTAGTCCGCACGCAGTTCGTCGATCAGCTCTTCGATCTTCGCCGTGGACAGCGGATCAAGGGCGGATGCCGGCTCGTCGAGCAGGATGATCTCCGGCTTGACGGCAACGGTGCGTGCGATGCACAGGCGCTGCTGCTGACCACCGGAAAGGCTGGTGCCGCCTGCATGCAGCTTGTCCTTGACTTCGTTCCAAAGGGCGGCGCGACGCAGAGCAGCTTCGACGCGCTCGTCCATCTCGCTCTTGGAGACCTGTTCATAGAGACGCACGCCGAAGGCAATGTTCTCATAAATCGACATCGGGAAGGGCGTCGGCTTCTGGAACACCATGCCGACCTTGGTGCGCAGCAGGTTGAGGTCCTGGTCGCGGTCGAGAATGTTCTTGCCATCGACCAGAACTTCACCCTCGGCGCGCTGCTTCGGATAGAGTTCGTAGATGCGGTTGAGAACACGCAGCAGCGTGGACTTGCCGCAGCCCGACGGGCCGATGAAGGCGGTCACGCTGCGCTCTGGCAGCTGTAGCGAGATGTTCTTCAGCGCCTTCGTTTCACCGTAGTAGAAGTTGAGATTCTTGATCTCGATCTTCGGCTGGCCGACGGACTGCTGCGGCTGAATTTTGTCCAGGGATACCATTTGGGTCATTATCCTTCCTTACGTCCGGTGAGGCTGCGGGCGACAATGCTGAGTGTCAGAACCGTGAGAGTGATGATAAGCGCGCCGGTCCAGGCAAGCTGCTGCCATTCCTGATAGGGGCTCAAGGCGAACTGGAAGATCGTAACCGGCAGGCTGGCGATCGGCGCGTTGAGATTGCTGCTCCAGAACTGGTTGTTGAGGGCAGTGAACAGGAGTGGCGCGGTCTCGCCCGAGATACGGGCAATGGCGAGCAGGATGCCGGTGACGATACCCGACAGGGCAGCGCGATAGCCGACGGAGCGGATCACGATCCAGCGCGGTGCGCCGATCGCCGTACCGGCTTCGCGCAATGCATTCGGCACCAGGTTGAGCATGTCTTCCGTGGTGCGGACGACGACCGGAATGACCAGCATGGCGAGCGCCACGGAACCGGCAATTCCCGAGAAGTGACCCATCGGCCGGACGATCAGTTCGTAGATGAACAGGCCGATGATGATGGACGGTGCCGACAGGAGAATGTCGTTGATGAACCGTACCACCACGGTCAGTTTGCTGAAGCGTCCGTACTCGGCCATGTAGGTGCCGGCCAGGATGCCGATCGGCGTGCCGATGATGACGGCGATGATCGTCACCACCACGCTACCGAAGATGGCGTTGAGCAAGCCGCCCGCAGCGCCCGGAGGCGGTGTCATTTCGGTAAAGACAGCGAGATTGACGCCGGCAAGACCCTTGTAAATCAAGGCGCCCAGGATCAGAGCCAGCCATGCCAGGCCAATGGCGGCGGCGGCGATGCAGAGGCCCATCATGAGCCCGTTGAGTGCCTTGCGGCGCGGATAGATCGTTGCCATGGGATCAAGCTCCTGCCTGGCGGCTCATCCGCAGCAGCATGTAACGGGCGACTGCAAGGATGATGAAGGTGATGAAGAAGAGGATCAGGCCGAGTGACATCAGCGAGGACACGTAGATGTCAGCATCTGCTTCCGTGAATTCGTTGGCAATCGTCGCAGAAATCGTCGTGCCGGGAGCGATGATGGAGGCGCTCAAACGGTGCGAGTTGCCGATGACGAAGGTGACGGCCATGGTTTCCCCAAGCGCACGGCCGAGAGCCAGCATGACGCCGCCCATGATACCGACGCGCGTATGCGGGATGACGATGCGACGAACGACTTCCCAGGTGGTGCAGCCGATGCCGTAGGCTGATTCCTTCAGAACACCGGGAACGGTATCAAACACGTCCTTGGTGATCGAGGCGATGAACGGCAGGATCATGATCGCGAGGATCAGCGAAGACGTCAGGATGCCGATGCCGTAGGGCGGGCCAGCAAACACATTGTTCAGAACCGGCACATTGGCGAAAACCTCGATGAGGAATGGCTGAAGCGTCGCCTGCAGGAACGGAGCGAAGACGAACAGACCCCAGATACCGTAGATGATCGAGGGAATGCCGGCCAGCAACTCGACGGCGATCGCGATCGGACGGCGAAGCGGACGCGGGCAGAGTTCCGTCAGGAAGACTGCGATGCCAATGCCGACGGGAACGGCGATCAGGATCGCGATCCCGGAGGTGATGAGCGTACCGTAGATCGGCGCAAGAGCGCCGAAAGTCTGCGTTACGGGGCTCCATCGATCCGTGGTCAGGAAGGCGGGACCAAACTTGCTGAGAGCCGCCCAGGAACCGCTGACCAGAGAGAAAAATACACCGCCAAGGATGATGAGGACGAGCACCGCGGCCGAACGGCAGGCCCAGTGGAAAATTGTATCGGTCAGCGCAAAATGCCGAACCACTTTATCGCGCCGGCTTTCGACGCGCTCCGCAATTGCCAAGGTCATGCTCCAGTCCTTGCGATTTGGCCGGTTGATGAAAGAAAGGGCGCGCCAAAAAAGCGCGCCCCTTCAGGTCACATTACTTGGTTACAACGTCCTTGGCCCACATGGCTTCGACGCTCTTGGAAACTGCTTCCGGCATGGCGACGTAGTCGAGTTCGTCAGCCATCTTGCCGCCGTTCTTGTAGGCCCAGCCGAAGAACTTCAGGGCTTCAGCGGTCGCAGCCTTGTCTTCCGGCTTCTTGTAAACCAGGATCCAGGTCGCAGAGGTCATCGGCCAGCTGTCAGCACCCGGCTGGTTGGCGAGAATGACGCCATAGCCCGGCTGAGAAGACCAGTTGGCGTTGGAAGCAGCAGCGGCGAAGGTCTTGGCCGACGGCTCAACCTTCTTGCCATCCTTGTTGATCATGTCAGCAAAGATCATCTTGTTCTGCTTGGCATAGGCGTATTCTACGTAACCGATCGAACCGGCAGCCTGGGTGACGTTAGCAGCAACACCTTCGTTGCCCTTGGCGCCGATGCCGACCGGCCATTCGAGAGCCTGAGCTGCGCCAACCTTGTCCTTCCATTCAGCCGAAACGTCGCTGAGGTAGTAGGAGAAGTTGAAGGTGGTGCCCGAGCCGTCCGAACGGTGAACGACAGCGATGGCCTGTGACGGCAGCTTCGATTCCGGGTTCAGCTTCTTGATAGCAGCGTCGTCCCACTTGGTGATCTTGCCCTGGAAGATGTCAGCAAGGGTCTTGCCGTCCAGAACGAGTTCGCCCGGCTTGATACCAGCAAGGTTCACGACCGGTACGATGCCGCCCATGACCATCGGGAACTGAGCGAGGCCCGCTTCGTCGAGCTCAGAGCCCTTCAGAGGAGCGTCCGATGCACCGAAAGTCACGGTCTTTGCCTTGATCTGCTTGATACCACCGCCGGAGCCGATCGACTGGTAGTTGAGGCCGATGCCGGTTTCCTTCTTGTAGGCGTCAGCCCACTTTGCATAGATAGGGTAGGGGAAGGTAGCGCCAGCACCGGAAATGTCCGCTGCCTGTGCAGCCGGAGACATGGCGGCGGCAAGAGCAGCCATCGCGGCGGCAAGCGCCATCGGGCGGAAGAGATGTTTCATGGGTGAACTCCCTGAAGGAATGTCTGTTGAGGACGCTCAGCGGCGACAGGCTTCCGATATTACGGTTCCATGACAGTTGGATGACATGTCGCATGTCTTCAAACAATGAGTCCAAAAAAATACTTTTCTTCCAGTGGCTTGCACAGATGTGCAACGACGAGCTCTTCCCGCTAGGCCGAATGTCATTGCTTTTGGCGTTTTTATTATTTGATGTGCCCATGGGGGAGGGCGAAATTGATATTGGTCAATTTCAATCTAAGGTAGATTTTTGGCACGGAAAACAAAGCGGGAGGAACAGGCGAGAACTGATATGCATTCTACGGTGCAAATCCGACCTAATTGGCATCCATAATAGTATTATAAATTAGAGAAAATGTAACTGGCATATTTTTAGGGTGGCAATTTTAAGTCTTGCTTAAGTGAGGCGGCGCTACTCTTGGTGATATGCATGGGGGAGTTTGCTCGGGATGGGCGCGTCACGTGCAAGAACCGTGGCGGACTTCGTTCGATCTTGACTCATTTAAGAGGGGTATTGGAATGCTGGGACTGAATGGGAAGATCGGCGGCCTGAAGACGCAAACGTTGGACGACGTATCTGCCAACATCATGATTGCTGATGCCAACCTCAATATCGTTTACCTGAACGATGCCGTTCGCAAATTCCTGATCGAGGCGGAAACGGATCTCAAGAAGGAACTGCCTGCATTCAGCGTTGACAAGCTCGTCGGCAGCAACATCGATATCTTCCACAAGAACCCGTCTCATCAGAGAAACATGTTGGCGCGACTGCAGACCGTGCATAAGGCCACGATCTGGGTGGGGCGCTGGGCTTTCGACCTGACGGTGACGCCGCTGAAAAGGGGTGGGAAGGTCGCGGGTTTCTCGGTCGAATGGTTTGATGCGAATGCGCGCCTGAAGAACCTGGACTACCAGAACCAGTTCGAAGCGATCAGCCGCGTGCAGGCTGTCATCGAGTTTACGCCGGACGGTAAGGTGGTAACCGCCAACGAGAATTTTCTGAAGGCACTGGGCTATCGCCTGGACGAGATCGTCGGGCAGCATCACAGCCTGTTTGTGGACCCTGCTTATGCGCGTACTGCCGACTACCAGACCTTCTGGAAAGAGCTGAACGAAGGCAAGTATCAGGTTGCCGAATTCACACGGGTCGGTAAAGGCGGCAAGCATGTCGTCATCAATGCCTCCTACAATCCGATCTTTGATGAACGCGGCAAGGTGGCCAAGGTGGTCAAGTTTGCGACCGACGTGACCGAACGGGTCAATGCAGTTAACGTGATCGGTGGTGCTCTCACGCGCTTGGCCGATGGTGATCTGAATTGTCAGATCAACGATCGTTTCGCAGCGGATTTCGAAACCCTGCGCAGCAACTTTAACGCCGCCGTTGATCAGTTGGCGACTGCGCTGCAGGCTGTCTCCAAATCTGCTGGTGAGATCGACAGCGGCTCGCGGGAAATACGTCAGAGCGCGCAGGATCTCTCCAAGCGTACGGAACAGCAGGCGGCTTCACTTGAGCAGACCGCCGCCGCTCTCGATGAAATCACCACCAATGTCACCACTTCCTCCCAGCGTGCTAACGAAGCCCGCGAGGCGGCAGCCACCGCAAATGCCAACGCCACTAGCTCGGCCAAGGTTGTTGCCGATGCCGTGGATGCGATGGCGAAGATCGAGGCATCCTCTAGCCAGATTTCCAACATCATCGGCGTCATTGACGAGATTGCCTTCCAGACCAACCTGCTCGCTCTGAACGCTGGTGTTGAAGCCGCACGTGCGGGGGAAGCCGGCAAAGGATTTGCGGTTGTCGCGCAGGAGGTTCGCGAACTTGCGCAGCGCTCCGCTGCTGCGGCCAAGGAAATCAAGGGCCTCATTCAGAATTCCGCGACGGAAGTCCATAGCGGCGTGAAGCTCGTCAGCGAAACCGGCCAAGCGTTGAAGACCATCGAAGGCAATATCGCGGTTGTCAACGATCGCATCGAATCCATTGCGAGCGCGGCACGCGAGCAGGCAACGGCTTTGGGTGAGGTTAACTCTGCAATCAACCAGATGGATCAGGTCACGCAACAGAATGCGGCCATGGTAGAAGAGGCAACTGCGGCAAGCGCCAATCTGGCAAACGAAACAGAGAAGCTCCGCAATCTGGTGGGGCAGTTCCGCACCGGGGCCGTGTCGCCCATGCGGAGCCAGTCGCCAGCAATCGTCTCTTCCCGCCAACCAGCCGCATCCCCGGCGCGCCGCATGGTGCAGAAGGTGGCTAAGGCTGTTGGCGGTGGCGCCGCCGCGGAAAGCTGGGAAGAGTTTTGAGCAGCCGAACCCCTGCATTCGGCGGGGTTTTGCGATCCAGCTGGCATAGGTAGATCTCAGGGCCCGGGGCATTGCTCCGGGCCTGTTTACGTCGAGCTTAGGGTGAGGACTCAATCATATTATTGAAATGGCGCGATGAACGGCCATGATATGCGAGGAGAAGCGCGCACGAATGGGTCCGGCACCCATTCAAGCGCTTCGACACAGCAGATCGCAGCCGTTCGCGCGTCCTCCGGATGTGGTCGATCCGCCGATCTACTTCGTTGAAAAGCCTCGCCGATGCCTTTGCATCGCCTGCGTTTTTCGCCTCGTATCTCATCCGGATCGTCACACACCATTTCAACAAGATGATTGGGTCTTCACCCTAGTCCTTGATCTCGATTCCGGCTTCGATCGCCGCTGCGATAAACGCAAGCCGGGCCGCTTCCGGCGACTTCTTTCCCTTCAGGGCGGCTTCAAAGATCAGAAGCGCTTTGTCCAGTTCATCGCCGTCCTCAAGCGGCCAGTCCTCGATCAACGCCCAGGATGCTTCCTGCAGCGAACTGATCGTCCTGAACTGCCCCGGCCCGTCCAGCGCAAGTGTCACACCCTTGTTCCATTTCATCGCGGCTCTCAAACTCCACCTGCAAAATTGCAGGCGTCATAGCGGCAAATCATCGGCGCTCAAAGTGGGTTATGGGACAAGCGGACAGCAACTCGATGTTTCAAATCGACTGCGACCCATTGTCAAATTCTGTGAATGAAGTTGTTGTTCGGATGGAGGCCTCGCCCGGAATTGAACCGGGGTACAAGGATTTGCAGTCCTCTGCGTCACCACTCCGCCACGAGGCCATCCGGAGTATTTTCTGAAGTGGTGACGGGCGTTTAGAACGAATTCAGACTAAGCGCAAGAGGTTCATTCTGAGCCAAGTCCTTTTTTCACGATGAAATGCTATTCCGCCGAGATTCTTTCCGCAGACTCGCCAACGACGCCCAAACACCGCGCTGTCGCTTCAAAAACGTGCTTTCAGATTTCTGCTACCTGCGGACCAGGAGGTCTAGTTCAGCCGACGATGCCCATGTGCTGGCGCAGGAGAAAAGGTATAATTAGAGGTCGCGTAGGCAGACGATTGTGGCGCTGCTGGTGCTGAAGATTGACAGCCTGTGAGGCCTATCGAAGTGGTAACCACCAGTGCCATGATGAGTTTCGTCTGCATTCCGTGATCTCGCGTTTGCAGACACATTCCTATCGCCTCGTTCCGATCACATCAACCGACGCTCACTCATGTTCGGTCGGAATGACGAGCAGGACTATTAGGAGTAACCAGCAATCAAAATGGCCCCACACCGTACAGGGTGCAGGGCCACTGGGATTCAAGCCGAAGCTTCAGCCTTACGTTGGTGAGCGCCGCCCGACTTGTTAGGCTGCACCAGCCGGGTCGCCGATCGGCAGCAGTGCAGGGTCGAGGACAGGATCGTTCGGGTTTTTGGTGTCACCCGGGTCTTGCGCCGGCGTCAGCGGCGGCTTTTCCTGTGTTCGGTCGGGCACGCCGGGGGCCGGGGTTGGACCTCGCGGCGTTTCCACCGGATTCGGGTTTTCGGGTAAGTTGGTCGGCATGACGTGAACTCCTCTTTTGAGAAGGCAACACAGCCACACGCCAAATGTTCCGCTTTCCTCTATCGGCGGAGCATCGAATTTGTACCGGCAACCGCTGCATCGGTCTTGAAAGCAATGCTTGGCGCCAGTAATACGGTGTCCGAAGTGACGCTTGAACGGGGCGAAGACAATGATCGATTACGAAGCAGCGCGTATTAAAATGGTAGACAATCAGGTGCGCACCACCGATGTCACCTCACATTCCGTGCTGCGTGCATTCCTCACGGTTCCGCGTGAGGCCTTCGTGCCCGAAAAGGCAAAGAGCATTGCCTACATCGATAATGACATCGAGGTTGCGCAGGGCCGTTTCGTGATGGAGGCATCGCCGCTGGCGAAGCTCCTTCAGCTGGCGGCGATCACCCGGGAAGATGTTGTACTCGAGATTGGCAGCGCCAGCGGCTATACCGCAGCCCTTCTGTCCCATCTCGCCGGCGGTGTCGTTGCCGTTGAAAGTGATGCGGCTCTGGCCGCCCAGGCAACCGAGACCCTGAAACAGGTGGGGGCGACGAACGTCGCTGTCGTGACGGGCGAACTCGAAAAGGGCTATGCCGATGAAGCGCCCTATGACGTGATCTTTATCAACGGCGCTGTCGAAGAGGTTCCGGAAGCCCTGTTTGGCCAGCTGCGTGATGGAGGCCGACTGGTTACGGTCGTGGGTTACGGCAATGCCTCCACCGCCCGCGTTTACCTCAAGGAGCATGGCGTGGTTTCGGAGAGCGTGTTCTTCAACACCTCGGTGAAGCCGCTTCCCGGCTTCCGCAAGGCCAAGGAATTCGTATTCTAAGCATCAGTGGGGGCGGGGCTTTTCCCGCCCTTTTTCATTGCGGTTGATTGTGTGATCCGATCTCGGCAGCAATAAAGCTGTGTATGCGGCTGACGCGCTCCGCCGCACCAATTGTTACTTTGCCCCTGTATCCCTTACAATCGTTGGTGATTCGGCATCACCTTTGACAGGTTGCACTGTCGGTGTGGCGACAGTATCGGGGAAGAATATGGCTCAGCCAAACGTAGCGCGTGAACCCTCCATGGAAGAAATTCTGGCGTCGATTCGCCGGATTATCGAGAGCAATGATCCGATCAGCGAGGGGGATGCGGCGGAACAACAAAGGCACGCGGCCTATCTCGATAGCGCCGACGATTTCGATGTGGTGGACGAGCTTGGGGAAAGCTTCGTGCCACAGATGGCTGCGAATGATCCCGGTCGTCCGTTGATGGCGGAGCAGCAGCTCCGGCCAGCGCCTGCTGCTGCCCCGAATACGGAACCGCAGGAAAAAGCAATGTCGCTTGCAGATGTTGCCGCGCGGGTGCGCGCGGCTGCCGGTCGCGTGCCGGAACCTTCCGTCGCTCGCGTGGCTCAGCCGGCGCCAGCACCTGTTGATGCGCCTGCGCCGGTTTTCCCTTTGGTGCAAGCAGCCCAATATGCCGCCCCCGAACCCGCGCCCCAGAGGCAACAGCAGCCACCTCAGGATGCCCGACCGGCTCAGGTTGCGGTCGCAGAACCGCGTGCTGCCGCTGAACCAGTTCAGGTTGAGCCGCGACCGGCATTTGTTGCTGCACCTGCTGAAGTCGTAGTTGAGACTGCCCAACCCCCAGTTAACCCCCACCTGGCGCAGGCTCCGGCCGTGCCCGCGGCTGAACAGCAGCCTCACCATCAGCCGCAGACTCCGGCACCTCTTCCGGTCCGCCTGGAAGAAACCATCAGCCTTGTTTCGCAGGAGACGGAAGCACAGGTTGCCCGTTCCTTCGGTGAACTGGCAGATGTGTTTGACGGTATTTCCCGCCAGTCGATGGAAGACATGGCACGCGAGATGCTGCGCCCTATGCTGCAGGAATGGCTGGATGATAACCTGCCGCGCCTCGTAGAGCGCATGGTGCGCGAGGAGATCGAGCGCGTGGCGCGCGGTCCGCGGCGCTGAGGCGGTACGACAATAGCAGCAAGCCTGCCTGGAAGGTCGCCGTTGGCGGCCTTTTTTATTGACTCGCATTTGGCAGTCCTATTTACAGCCAGCAAAGAGAACTCGAAATTTCTGGTCGGAAAATGCTCGAAAAGACCTATGATTCAGCCGCCGTCGAACCCAAGATCGCAGCCGCCTGGGATGAGGCGGATGCCTTCCGTGCGGGCGCCAACGCGAAGCCTGGCGCGGAAACCTTCACGATCGTGATCCCGCCGCCGAATGTGACCGGCTCGCTGCACATGGGGCACGCGCTGAACAACACGCTGCAAGACATCATGATCCGCTTCGAGCGCATGCGCGGCAAGGATGTGCTGTGGCAGCCCGGCATGGACCATGCCGGCATCGCCACGCAGATGGTGGTCGAGCGCAAGCTGGCCGAGGCGCAACAGCCGGGGCGTCGTGCACTGGGCCGTGAAGCCTTCATCGACAAGGTCTGGGAGTGGAAGGCCGAATCCGGCGGGTTGATCTTCAATCAGCTGAAGCGCCTTGGCGCATCCTGCGACTGGTCGCGCGAGCGCTTCACCATGGATGAGGGCCTGTCCAAGGCCGTCCTCGAAGTTTTCGTGACGCTCTACAAGCAGGGCCTGATCTATCGCGGTAAGCGTCTGGTCAACTGGGACCCGCAGTTCGAGACCGCAATCTCCGACATCGAGGTCGAGAACCGCGAGGTCGACGGCCATATGTGGCACTTCAAGTATCCGCTCGCGGGTGGGGAAACCTACACCTATGTCGAGAAGGATGCAGATGGAAACATCACCTTCCAGGAAGAACGCAATTACATCTCGATTGCGACGACGCGCCCGGAAACCATGCTGGGTGATGGCGCCGTTGCCGTCCACCCCTCCGACGAGCGCTATGCGCCGATCGTTGGCAAGCTTTGCGAAATACCTGTTGGCCCGAAAGAGCATCGCCGCCTGATTCCGATCATCACGGATGAGTACCCGGACCCCACGTTTGGTTCCGGTGCGGTGAAGATCACCGGCGCGCATGACTTCAACGACTACCAGGTCGCCAAGCGCAACAACATTCCGCTCTATCGCCTGATGGATACGCAGGCGCAGATGCGCGCAGACGGCGAGGATTACGCAGTCTATGCCACCCGCGCACTCGAGATCGCAAAGTCCGGTACGCTTCCGACCGAAGCTGAAGTGGATGAAATCAACCTCGTTCCGGAAGAATATCGCGGTCTCGATCGCTATGAGGCGCGCAAGCGCATCGTCGCTGCCATCAATGCCGAAGGTCTGGCCGTCACGGTCAAGGATGCGGAAGGCAATGATGTGCCTTACGTCGAGAACAAGAAGATCATGCAGCCGTTCGGCGACCGCTCCAACGTGGTCATCGAGCCGATGCTGACCGACCAGTGGTTCGTGGATGCCAAGACGCTGGCAGAGCCGGCCATCGCGTCTGTTCGCGAAGGCCGCACCAACTTCGTGCCGAAAAACTGGGACAAGACCTATTACGAGTGGATGGAGAACATCCAGCCGTGGTGCATTTCCCGTCAGCTGTGGTGGGGCCACCAGATCCCGGCCTGGTATGGTCCGGACGGTCAGTGCTTCGTCGAGAAAACCGAGGAAGAGGCGCTGGATGCTGCCATCCAGCATTATCTTGCGCATGAGGGTCCTTGGAAAGCCTGGGTGCAGGAGAAGCTTGAAAACTTCAAGCCGGGCGAAATCCTGATCCGTGACGAAGATGTCCTCGACACCTGGTTCTCGTCTGCCCTCTGGCCCTTCTCCACGCTTGGCTGGCCGGACAAGACCCCGGAGCTTGCGCGCTATTATCCGACCAATGTTCTGGTCACCGGTTTCGACATCATCTTCTTCTGGGTTGCCCGCATGATGATGATGGGCCTGCACTTCATGAAGGATGAGGAGGGCAACTCCGTCGAACCGTTCAACACCGTTTATGTGCACGCGCTTGTGCGCGACAAGAACGGTCAGAAGATGTCGAAGTCCAAGGGCAATGTCATCGACCCGCTCGATCTGATCGACGAGTATGGTGCGGATGCGCTGCGTTTCACTCTCGCGATCATGGCCGCGCAGGGGCGTGACGTGAAACTCGATCCGGCCCGCATCGCCGGCTATCGCAACTTCGGCACAAAACTCTGGAACGCGACGCGCTTTGCAGAGATGAACGGCGTGAAGCGCGACCCGCAGTTCCTGCCGCAGGCCGTGACACAGACGGTCAATCGCTGGATTCTGACGGAGTTGTCGGCGACGATCCGCGAGGTGAGAGCCGCCATCGAGACGCAGCGCTTCAATGAAGCGGCTGCATCGCTCTATCGCTTTGTCTGGAACCAGGTCTGCGATTGGTATCTGGAACTGCTGAAACCGATTTTCTCCGGTGAAGACGAGGGCGCGAAGGCGGAAGCGCAAGCCTGCGTGGCCTATGTTCTGGAAGAGATCTATAAGCTGCTGCATCCGTTCATGCCGTTCATGACGGAGGAGCTCTGGGCGCATACGGCTGAGCGTGATCGTCTTCTGTGCCATGCCGCATGGCCGCAGCCGGGCTTTGAGGATGCAGCGGCAGCCTCGGAAATCAACTGGCTGGTTGATCTGGTGACCGGCATTCGGTCTGTTCGTGCGGAAATGAATGTCCCGCCGTCGGCCAAGGCGCCGCTCATCGTCGTTGGGGCGACTGCTTTGACGGAAGGTCGTCTTCAGCGTCATGCGGCGGCCATCGAGCGTCTTGCTCGCGTCGAAGGCATCGAACTTGCGAATGCCGCACCGCGTGGCGCCGCCCAGGTCGTCATCGGCGAGGCGACGGCCTGCCTGCCGCTCGGCAGCCTGGTCGACTTATCCGCTGAGCAGACGCGTATCGAGAAGGCGCTTGCCAAGACCGTTGCAGAGATTGATCGGGCACAGAAAAAGCTTGGTAACGAGAAATTCGTGGCCAATGCGGACCCGGAAATCGTTGCGGCTGAACGCGAACGCCTGGCGGAGTTCGAAGTGCAGCGCGCAAGCCTCGAAACGGCGCTGCAGCGCGTCAAGGAAGCAATCTGACCACATCCACATCTGGACGATGGAATCGTTTTGCCCCCCGGCCTTAATGGGTGGCGGGGCGGATTCCCCGGCGAAATTGGAGGCCCCGCTTCACAGAAGGCGGGGCTTTCTTTATGTGCGCTGCGAAATATGGCGCGATTGACACAATTCGAATGTCTAAGCGCAAATGTGGCGGTTTTGCCACGTTCCCATCAAACGCGAAATTTCATTCCTGCAAGGGCGATGCAAGGGTAAGCTTGGGGAAAAATTTCCCGCTTAAGATCGCGACACGGCGCCGCACTCGAAAACTTACGTAAGTCTAGACGAGTTCCGCTGCGCTGCGGCGGCCAAGGCGTAAGTTGTGTTTTAAAACGAAGCATTTAGGCTAGCTTCATCACTTACCGGGAGTGGGAGAAAAATGGTAAGAAGAACTATTTCCACAGCGCTGCTGGCAGCCACCGTCATGGGGATATGGAGCACGACGGCGTTGGCAGGCGGGCTTGAGCGAGGCGGATATAATATTGATCTTCTGTTCGATCCGTCCACCGTCGCTGGCGAAGCCACTGCAACCTATGTCATGCCCGATCGCAAGATCCGCAACGCCACCGATATTAACCGTGCAAACGGGCTGGGTTCGGATGGCCGTAATGGTGGCAGCACCAGCGCTAATGACAGCGAGAATTATTGGGTGCCGCGTGTGGGCATCAAGGCGGCGATTGGTGAGGGCGCCGATTGCTTGATGGATTATTCGCAGCCTTGGGGCGCGCATACCAAGCCGGGCGCCAATTGGCGCGGCGCGAACGACAACATCGAGACCAAGGTCGAGAGCGATAACTACGCCGTCACGTGTTCCTATCGTTTCGACATGGGCCCGGGCCAGTTGCGCGTCATCGGCGGTGGCTTCTATCAGGAGGTTCGCGGTTTCAAGGAGCGCCTTGTTGTTCCCGCCGGTCTGACGCCTTTCGGTAACGGCATCGGTCGTCTGCAGCTGGAGGATAGCGGCTGGGGCTGGCGCGCCGGTCTGGCTTATGAAATCCCGGAATACGCCTTCCGTGCAAGCATTGTCTATAACAGCGAAGTCAAGCTGGATGACATTACCGGCACGCTCGACCTTCGTCAGGTGAATGGTCGTTTCCTGAACGTGTTCGGCTCACAAAATATGCCCGATAGCCTGGAGCTAAAATTCCAGACGGGCATCGCGCCAGATTGGCTGGTGTTTGGTTCGGTAAAGTGGGTGGACTGGAGCCAGTTCCAGAAGATCCCGTTCTGCGTGGTCGGTTCGCCGTCATGTTCTGTTGCGAACGCAGTCACGACGCTTGACCTTGGTTATCGCGATGGCTGGACCGTTACCGGCGGCATCGGACACAAGTTCAATGAAGAATGGAGCGGCGCGCTCAGTGTCACCTGGGATCGCGGTACGTCCCAAGGCTACGGCACCCAGACCGACAGCTGGACGTTTGGTGCGGCCTTGGCTTATGCGCCCACCAAGAATGTTGAGTTCCGTCTGGTCGGCCTTCTCGGCGTCCTGACCAGTGGGTCCTCTGGTCCGGTAACGATCGACGGCCAACGCTACGGAACGGAAGTCAGCTACAACTTCAAGGATGACCTTCTGGCGGCTATCTCAACATCCGTCAAAGTTAAATTCTGATCTAAGCTCATATACGGAAAAGCCCGGCATCGTGTCGGGCTTTTTTATGTTTGCCGAACAACTCAATTTGTGACGATTTGGCAACATATTTCTGTGACGATGACTTCACGTTTCTCGCCGGGCTCCTTTGTCCATTTCCCGCCACAAACGGAGAGCAGCGATAGACTAATTGAATAGGCGATCCTTGCGGGGGCGGGGGCGCGTTTCGGAGTAAGATGGGCGATTTTTCATGCGATAGCAGGCGCGTGGCCTGGAAGATGAACGTCTTCCTTGCGCGCCTTTGTTTGCCGATCATCGCCTCGGTCAAAAGCCGTACTCTTGCCGAAATGAGTCTCTATGGTTGTGCGGATGGTCGTGGGAGGTTGATGTCCCGTGGCAGACCTGTACCGGCAGATCTGGTCCCGGCGTCATCGAGAGTGTGGTTCGGAGTATGTGCATGACTTTTGGGCGGAATGCTTTGCAAGCCAAACGGATGGCGTACCTCACGACCTCAGGGTCTATCCCACACACAGCATCAATCACTGGCATGGTTAAGGAAGTCTGAACATGCCGGTACATATCCCCGTTTTCTGTAAGCTGGCGGCGTGCGGAATTTTGATGTCCGTATCGCTGATCAATCCTGCGGGCGCATTCGATATCAGTTCCGGTGTGACCAAGGAATCCGGCCCCTTCGACCTCTTCAAGTTCGGTTTCAAGGCTTATAAGAACGGCCAGAAGAAGGATGCTGTCGAAGCCTATAAGTATGCAGCGGAAAAAGGCCATACCGGCTCTCGTTGGGCGCTGGCCAACATGTACGCGTATGGCGACGGCGTCGCACAGAACGATTTCGAAGCCTTCAAGATCTATAGCCAGATCGCCAGCCAAGGCGTCGAGCCTGGTTCGGAAGATACCGGCTTCTTCGTGAACGCACTTCTGGCTCTGGCAGACTATTACCGGCACGGCATTCCGGGCTCGCCCGTGAAGACTGACCTTGCCCAGGCACGTCAGCTTTATTTCCAGGCAGCATCCACCTTTGGTGTGGCCGAAGCACAGTTTCAGCTGGCGCGGATGATTTTGGCCGGCGAGGGCGGGTCACCCAATTTGCAGCAGGCCAAGAAGTGGTTGAACCAGGCTCGCAAAAGTGGCCATCCGGGGGCCATGGCCGTATTTGGCAACCTGCTGTTCCAGGAGGGCCAGACGGTTCGCGGCCTTGCGTTCCTGACCGCGGCACTTGATCGTTGCAGCAAGAAGGACTGCAATTGGATGGAGCAGATGCAGGAAGATGCCTTCTCCATGTCCAGCGAAGAGGACCGCCGCGGCGCCGTTGCGTTGGCGCAGCAACTGGGCAAGGGCGCCGACGACTGATGAGGCGGCTGCCCGCTAGACTGGCAGTGTAAAGACGTCAGGCGGCGAAATCGAAATGGCCGACTACGGGCACATGGTCCGAAGGCTTTTCCCAAGCGCGCACATGCTTTTCAATCGACGTGCTGACGAGGCGATCTGAAGCTTCCGGTGACAGAAGTAGATGGTCGATTCGGATACCGTTGTTCTTCTGCCGCGCGCCTGCCTGATAATCCCAGAATGTGTAAAGCTTGGCCGCATCTGTTGTGCTGCGTACGGCATCGGTCAGACCGAGATTTTCGAGACGGCGAAAGGCGGCGCGTGTCTGCGGCAGGAAGAGCGCATCGGTCGCCCAGGCGGCCGGATCGAAGCAATCATGCGGCTCCGGGATTACATTGTAGTCGCCGGCCAGAATCAGCGGCTCTTCGAGCTTCAGCCGTTCCTCAGCATGCTGGCGCAGCCTCTCCATCCACGCAAGCTTGTAAGGATACTTCACTGGATCATCAGAGGGATTGCCGTTCGGCAGATAGATGGAGGCAACGCGCACGACGCCTGTGCCGACGGTAAAGACGGCTTCGATGTAACGCGACTGTTCGTCGGTCTCGTCGCCGGGCAGGCCGCGCATGACCTCGTCCGGTTTTGACTTGGACAGGATCGCGACCCCGTTGAAACCCTTCTGGCCATGGGTTTCCACATGATAACCGAGCGCTTCGATCTCCAGGCGCGGGAAGCCCTCATCGACCGATTTGATTTCCTGGAGGCACACGATGTCGGGCGCTGAGTCGCCCAGCCATTGCCGCAAGTTGTCGATGCGGGCCTTGACGCCGTTGATGTTCCAGGTGGCAATCTTCATGTCGTGATCCTCAGCTTATCTTCTTTTAGACGATGAGGATCACATGGGAAGCGGCAAAAGATGTTTGTCCAACCCGATTGGCGAACTCAGATCGAGAAGCTGGTGCCACAGCCGCAGCTGGCCACCGCATTCGGGTTCTTGATCTGGAAGGACTGGCCGAGCAGGTTATCGACAAAGTCGATTTCGGACCCTGCCATATAGACCAGGGACATGCTGTCGATCAGCACTTTGGCATCGCCCTTGGCAATCACCAGGTCATCGTCCTCGGCACCGTCCGCCAGGTCGAATTTGTAGGAAAAGCCGGAACAGCCGCCGCCTTCGACAGAAACCCGCAGGGCCTGCTTGGTCGCGTCCGCGCCAACGATCTCGGCGATCCGGCGGGCTGCTGCGTCCGAGAGGGTGATATTTGCTTCGCTCATTGTCTTGCCTTTCTGCCGGGTTCAAGGTCCGGAGATTGCGTCATCTGCATTACTCTACTTGGCCCTATAGGTATGAAGGGTTAAATCTGGCGTCAATGGTGCTTCGCCATTGCAGGAGTGGGATTGGAAATGACAGTCGATACGCGCAGTCTGGGTTTTGGCAGTGGCGAGAGGGCCGTGTATGCGGCGGACCCTTGGTCGTCCCGCGGGCGCCTGTTTCCCGAACACTCCAGTCTGACCCGTTCGGAATTCCAGCGCGATCGTGACCGCATTGTCCATACCACGGCCTTCCGTCGCTTGAAGCACAAGACGCAGGTTTTCATCGGCGTCGACGGCGACCACTACCGAACCCGGCTGACCCATACCATCGAAGTGGCGCAGATCGCCCGTGCGCTGGCACGTGCTCTCAAGATCGACGAGGATCTGGCGGAGGGCGTGGCGCTGGTTCATGACTTCGGCCATACGCCCTTCGGCCACACGGGCGAGGACGCGCTTCACGAATGCCTGAATGCTTACGGCGGTTTCGATCACAATGCCCAGTCGCTCCGTATCGTGACCAAGCTGGAACGCCGTTATGCGGAGTTTGACGGCATCAACCTCACCTGGGAGTCGCTGGAGGGTCTGGTCAAGCACAATGGTCCTTTGATGGACAAGGATGGCGCGGGCACCCGCGGACCCGTTCCGCAGCCCATTTTGGATTATTGCGAACTGAACGATCTGGAACTGGCAAGTTATGCCAGCCTTGAGGCGCAGGTTGCTGCGATTGCCGACGACATCGCCTACAACACCCATGATATCGATGACGGTCTACGTTCCGGCTATCTGACCTTCGATATGCTGGAAGATGTGCCTTTCCTTGCGGATATGATGCGGGAGGTGCGCGCGAAATATCCCTCGCTCGAGGATGCGCGCTTTGCCAACGAGATCATGCGCCGACAGATCACCCACATGGTGGAGGATGTCATCGGCGTTGCCCAATCCAGGCTCGCTGCGCTGAAGCCGGAGAGTGCAGCCGATATTCGTGGCGCAGATCATGCCATTGCCACCTTCTCCGATGAAATGGCCGCGACGGACCGCGCGATCAAGAAGTTGCTCTTCTCGCGTATCTACCGCCATCCGGAAATCATGCGCATAAGGGCAGGGGCAGCCCAGATCGTGACCGATCTTTTCGGGGCCTACATGGCGGACCCCGGCCAGATGCAGAGCCATTACTGGGTCAGCCACATCGCAGGTCTTTCCGAGGCGGCGAAGGCCCGGCATGTCGGCGATTATCTAGCCGGCATGACGGACACCTATGCTGTAAAGGCACATCGACGGATGTTTGACCGCACTCCCGATTTGGGCTAGGCACCCCACCAACTTGTTTATCAGCGGTTCCAGTTATGACGGAGCTGCATTTTTGCGCGGATGCTGCACATGAATCTTTTCGCGGATTTTGAACAACGGATCAAAAGCGCGCTGCTGACGCTCGATCTCGTCAAGGAGAAGGGCGAGGGCGTGGATTTCTCCCGCCTCGTCGTGGAACCACCGCGTGATCAGAGCCATGGCGATGTCGCCACCAACGCGGCCATGGTTCTGTCCAAGCCGCTGGGCACGAACCCGCGAGCGCTCGCGGATCTGATTGCCGAGCGCCTGAAGCAGGATCCTGACGTGGTCGAGGTGACTGTTGCCGGTCCGGGCTTCATCAACATTCGTCTCTCCAAGGCCTATTGGCAGCGCCTGCTGGCCGTGATCATCAAGTCTGGCGTCGACTTTGGCCGCTCCAGCACTGGCGCTGGCAAGAAGGTCAACGTGGAATATGTCTCCGCCAACCCAACAGGCCCCATGCATGTCGGCCATTGCCGCGGCGCGGTCGTTGGCGACGCGCTTGCCAACCTCATGGGTTTTGCTGGCTATGAGGTTGTGAAGGAATATTACATCAACGATGCCGGGTCGCAGATCGACGTCTTGGCCCGTTCGGTGTTCATGCGCTACCGCGAAGCGCTGGGTGAAGAGATCGGTGAAATCCCGCCCGGGCTCTATCCCGGTGATTATCTCGTGCCGGTCGGTCAGGCGTTGGCCCAGGAATACGGCACGCGTTTGCACAACATGCCGCCGGAAGAGTGGATGCCGATCGTCAAGGATCGTGCAATCGATGCGATGATGGCGATGATCCGTTCGGATCTGGCCGCGTTGAACGTGCATCACGATGTGTTCTACTCAGAGCGGACGCTGCATGCCGATGGCGCAGCCCGCATCCGTCAGGCGATCAACGATCTGACCTTCAAGGGCCACGTCTATCGTGGCACACTGCCGCCGCCGAAGGGGCAGTTGCCGGAGGATTGGGAAGATCGCGAACAGACACTGTTTCGCTCCACGGAAGTCGGTGATGATATCGACCGCCCGCTGATCAAGTCGGATGGAAGCTACACCTATTTCGCGGCCGACGTTGCCTACTTCAAGGACAAGTTCGATCGCGGTTTCAGCGAGATGATTTACGTTCTGGGCGCGGACCATGGCGGCTACGTGAAGCGGCTGGAAGCGGTTGCGCGCGCGGTCGGTGGCGAATCGGTCAAGCTGACGGTTCTCTTGTGCCAGTTGGTGAAACTGTTCCGGAACGGCGAGCCGGTGAAAATGTCCAAGCGCTCCGGCGATTTCGTCACGCTGCGTGAGGTCGTCGACGAAGTCGGCCGCGATCCGGTTCGCTTCATGATGCTGTACCGCAAGAATTCCGAGCCGCTCGACTTCGATTTTGCGAAGGTGACCGAACAGTCGAAGGACAATCCGGTCTTCTACGTGCAGTATGCGCATGCTCGCTGCATGTCGGTTTTCCGGCAGGCCCGTGAAGCGTTCCCGGATCTTGATACCGAATCACTCACGCTCGCAGACTATGCCGAGAAGGTTGAGGATGTATCAGAATTGCAACTGGTGGCCAAATTGGCGGAGTATCCGCGCCTAATTGAGGCCGCGGCACAGTCGCAGGAGCCACATAGACTTGCATTTTACCTCTATGATCTGGCAAGCTCTTTCCATGCGCATTGGAATAGGGGCAAAGATAACCCCGACTTACGGTTTGTTAAGGATAACGACCGAGAATCCAGCATTGCCAGACTTGGGCTGGTGCGCGCCGTTGCGTCCGTTTTGAAATCCGGCCTCGCCATTACTGGCACAGATGCCCCGGACGAGATGCGATAGAACCGCCACCATTTACCCATAATGCGCTGGCATATCGTTGTGTTAGCGTAAGGTAAGTGGACGAGGGAATGGCAGACAATAGCGTTGCACTTGGCCGTAACAGCGGACCGGATGTCTTTGCCGATGATGATCCGTTGGCGGAACTGGCTCGCATTGCCGGCTATGATGACAGGTCTGCCCGCAAGCCGCAGCCGGTTGCGGCAGGCCGCCGCGAGCCTGCGTTCAATCTGGAAGATGAGCTTCTGCGCGAATTCGAGCGTTATGATTCGCCGCGACCGGAGCCGGTTGCAAGCGAGCCTTTGACGCTTGTCACGCAAGCGCAGCCGGAAGCGCCTGTGGTCCAGCAGGCGCGGAACGCACCGTCTGCTGACCCATTTGCCGATATGAACCTGCCGGTGGAGCTTCCGCCGACACGCTCCATCGCATCTCAAGCAGGCGGTCCGGATTTTTCCTCCTGGCTCGGTGCGCCCGGCGCACAGCAGGTTCCGCTGCCGGTATCGGCGAAAGCTGTGCCTATGCTTGAAGAAGCATTCGCTCCTCGTGGGTTGCCGCAAGGTGAGCGCGCTCAGGATGTGGCCTTCGAGCCAGCCGTTGATCTCGAGGCTGAGCTGGAATCGTCGCTCGCTGTTGCGCCTCCGGTTTCAACGTCGTCGCGTCCGGCGCCGAAGGCTTATACGCCTGGTTTCCAGATGCCGCTTGCCAATTTCAATCGTGCCGCAAACCCGCCGCGTCCTGCTTCTGAACCGGTAAAGGAGCATGAGCTTCTTTCCGATCTCGATCTGGCGGATGAACTCGAGCATTCGGCTCCCCGCCATGTTGCACCCGCAGCGGAGGCGCCGCTGGCCGAAGTTCGCAGCGAGCCGAGCTTTGATCCGGCACCCGCTGAGAACGAGCGCTTCTCTGCACTCGAAGCTCAGATTTTTGATCTTGAACGCGTGGCGGATTCCCGCAATCCCGCGCCTCTGCCTGCGGCGGTTGAACCGAAGGCCCCTGTTGCTTCAAGACAGGAGCCTGAGATGTTTGCGCAGCCTGAGCCTGCGGCCAGCAACTCTGAGGCGGATATCTTCGGCGATGAGGAGTTCGATCTGGCCCTGGGTGATCTCGAGCTCGATCTCTCCGATATCGTCACGCATCATGTAACGGCTGAAACCGCGACGCATCGCCAGCCGGCTCCCTCGGTGCCTGAGGAGCGTGCCCCGGCCTACGCAGCCCCCGCGGCGGCGGCCGTTGCTCCTGTTGCCGTGGCTGCTGCGCCGGTCGAGCCGGTTGCCATGGCTGAGGATGAATTCGACTACGGCAGCGGAGACGAAGCCTTCGATCCGGCTCAACTTGCTGAATCCGAAGAGATGCCGGAAGCCGTGCCTGAATTAGATGTTCCGGAATTGCCGGTGGAGGAGCCGGAGCAGGCTCCGGTGCACCATCATTCCGATTACGATCTCGATCTCGATTCCGAGTTGGCGAGCCTTTTGGAAACCACGGCGTCCTCGATGTCGACGCCGGGCGTTGCGACGGCCGCCGTCGCGACCGCTGCGGCTGCGACAGCAGCGGTTGCAATCAGCCGTGGGCGTCAGACGCCGCACATCGTAACGCAGGGGCCTTCCGCGCATCAGCAGGCTCAGGCAGCGGTTGCTCCGGCTCCGCGCGACAAGGCGGTCCAGGACTTCGACGAGTTTGAACGTGCGCTGGAGGAAGATTTCCGACGAAGCCTTGCGAACCCGCTACCGCAGCAGACGCGTGACACAGCGCGCGAGGAAGAAATTCTTCCCTATGCCGAACAGGCACGCCGTTCGCCCGGTCGCTGGATGATGCCGCTGTCTGTGGCAGGCTTCGTCTTGATCGTCGGTGCTTCCGGCTACGCCTGGTGGGCCAGTGATAAGGGTCGCATCAGCACCAGCGGTGCGCCTGTCGTGATTGCTGCCGATACCACTCCGGTAAAAGTTGCGCCCGAAAATCCGGGCGGCAAGACCGTTCCGAACCAGGACAAGGCGGTTTATGACCGCGTTGCCGGCGGCGCGCCGAAGGATCCAAAACAGGCGACGTTGATCTCGACCGACGAACAGCCGATGGACGTTGTCCAGAAGACGCTGGTGCCCGAAAACCTTCCGCTGGAAGGTATCTCTGAAGAGGCGAATGCGTCCGCAACGCCTGTCAACGATACCAAGGATCCGCGCCTTCTGCCGCAGCACGCCCAGGCCAATGGTGCGGCGGAGGATCCGCTGTCGGTGATGCCGCGCAAGGTCAAGACCATGGTGGTTCGCCCGGATGGTTCGCTTGTGGAGCAGCAGGTAACCAAGCCTGCGGCAGTGGCGTCCGTGCAAGTGCCGGCAACGGCTGTGAAGTCCGAGAAGATTCCGTCGCAGCCAGCGCTGGCCGAGCCGAACGCGAAGGGTGTTCTGCCGGGTAATGCCGCTGACCAGAAGCCTACGGACATTGCCTCTGTGAATATTGCCAAGGTCAGCACGATGACCGGTACCTCTCAGGCGCCTGCATCCGCTTCAGCCGCGCCTGTAGGTACGCCTGCCAAGCCCGGCACGCCGATCCCGACCGCGCGTCCGGCGGAGCAGCCGGTCAAGGTTGTCGCGTCTGTGAGCGAACAGGGCACTGTGAAACCTGCACCGCAGCCTGCGCCTTCCGCGACGGTAACGGCCTCTGTTGCTCCTGCGGCGTCTGCGTCTGCCAATGGCGGCTATTACATCCAGGTTGCCTCGCTGCCGAGCGAAGCAGAAGCGCAGAAGTCCTACAAGAGCATCACGGCCAAGTTCGGCAATGTGATTGCTGGTCGCGGCGTTGACATCGCCAAGGCGGAAATCGCCGGCAAGGGGACCTTCTACCGCGTCCGCATTCCGGCAGGCAGCAAGGATGATGCCGTAGCGCTCTGCGAGAAGTATCGCGCAGCCGGCGGTACCTGCCTCGTGGCACGTTAATCCGCTCAAAAACAATGAGAGAAACGGGGCCCGATTGGCTCCGTTTATCGTTTAGCCAGCCCTCCAAATATCTATGATGGTGCCATGACCGAATCAAAAGCTATGATCCTGGGCTGCGCCGGCCAGCAACTCACGGCGGACGAAATCGCGCTTTATCGGGCCGAGCGCCCGTGGGGCTTCATTCTCTTTGCCCGAAATCTTGGCGAACCCAGCCAGATCAAGGATCTGGTGGCATCCATGCGCGAGGCCATCGGCCGTCCCGACGCGCCTGTGCTGATCGATCAGGAGGGAGGTCGCGTGCAGCGTATCCGTCCGCCGACTGTGCAGCACTATCCGGCGGGCGCAGCCTTGGGTGCGCTTTACCGTCAGGATCGGACCAAGGGCTTGCGGGCAGCCTGGCTGATGTCGCGTCTGCATGCCTTCGACCTTCTGCCGCTCGGTATTACCATCAACTGCATGCCGGTTCTGGACGTGTTGATCGAAGGTGCCACCAAGGCTATTGGCGACCGCGCCTACGGGACCGAACCGGATCTTGTTGCGGCTGTGGGGCGAGCGGCAGCGGAAGGCCTGAAGGCGGGCGGCATGCTGCCTGTCATGAAGCATATGCCGGGTCATGGCAGGGCGGTGGTCGATTCCCATCACGAACTGCCGGTGGTCAATGCGACGATCGAAGAGCTCGATGCGCATGATTTCATGCCGTTCCGAAGCCTGAAAGATGAGGTGATGGGTATGAGCGCCCATATCGTTTTCAAGGCGATCGACCCTGATCGGCCGGCCACAACGTCCTCCATCGTGATCCAGGACGTGATCCGCAAGCGGATCGGCTTCGATGGCCTGCTTCTGTCGGACGATAGTTCCATGAACGCGCTGAAGGGCACGCTTGGCGAACGCGCTGCGGATATTATCGCCGGGGGCTGCGATATTGTCTTGCATTGCAATGGCGTCATGGACGAAATGAAAGCCGTCGTCAAAGAGGTGCCCGTGTTGAGTGGCCGCTCGTTCGACCGGGCCCAGATCGCTGAAATGGCATTTGCGGCACCTCAGGCCGACGACGAGGAAGCATTGCGGGCGGAGTTCTGGTCGTTGATGGCAACGGCCTGATCTTGTTGCCCGCATTAGGTTGGGCGAGACGGGCATGGCCACAGACACAATCCAGTCCACTGCCATCCCGATGGATCGGCTGTGGCAGGATGCCGATCAGCGCGGCGTGACGGAACCCGCTCTGGTGATCGATGTTGGTGGCTTCGAAGGGCCGCTGGATCTTCTGCTGCACCTTGCCCGAACCCAGAAAGTCGATCTGGCGCGGATCTCCGTTCTGTCGCTGGCCGAGCAATATCTCCTGTTCATCGAGAGCGCCCGCCGGGTCCGCATCGAACTTGCCGCCGACTATCTCGTGATGGCGGCCTGGCTTGCCTACCTCAAGTCTAAACTGCTGATCCCGCAGCAGGTGCGGGGCGATGACGGGCCGACGGGCGAGGAAATGGCGGCAACGCTTGCCTTTCGCCTCAAACGTCTGGAAGCCATGCGCGAAGCGGCGACACGTCTCATCAACCGCAACCGGCTGGGCCGCGATGTGTTTGCACGTGGCGCGCCGGAGCATATCGCCGAAAGGCACGGCGCCAATTTCGACGCAAGCCTCTACGATCTCCTGTCTGCCTATGCCAATCTGCGTCAGCGTCAGGCCGTCACTCAAGTCACGATCGAGCGGCGCAAGGTCTGGTCGCTCGTGGAGGCACGGCAGATGCTGACGGATATGCTGGGCGATATCGGTGATTGGACGGCGCTCCAGCATTATCTCCTGCAATACATGCCGCCTGCTGAGCGGGTGACGGCAACCGCCAGCGCTTTTGCCGCCTCGTTGGAACTGGTACGGGAAGGCAAGCTTGAAATGCGGCAGGAGGGCGCTTTCGAGCCCCTTTACATGCGGCGTCCCGTGGCATCTCCTGCTGCAGAGCCGAAAGAGTAGCAGGCTATGACCTCAATAGATGATCAGGATCTTTTTTCGGAGGTGGATGAAGCGCCAAGCGCTTCCGAACTCGAGGCAGAGCGCATTGCGGAAGCGCTCCTGTTTGCGTCCGCCGAACCGCTGTCGATCGCCTATCTGATGGAGCGGTTGCCGCGCGGTGTAGATATCGCGCGCATCATGAAGCGCTTGATCATCCAATATGCGGGCAGGGGCGTGAACCTGATCCGCATCGAGGATCGCTTTGCATTTCGCACGGCTGCTGACCTTTCATTTGTCATTCGTCGGGATGAGGGGGAGGCGAAGAAGCTGTCGCGTGCCGCGCTCGAAGTGCTGGCGATCATCGCTTATCACCAGCCAGTGACGCGTGCCGAAATCGAGGAAATCCGCGGCGTGCAGACCTCCCGCGGCACGCTGGATGTGCTGATGGAAGCAGGCTGGGTGCGGTTTCGCGGGCGTCGCCGCACACCGGGACGGCCGGTGACGCTTGGCACTACCCCCAGCTTTCTCGATCATTTCGGCCTGGAGGAGATCCGCGACCTGCCGGGTGTGGAGGAGCTACGGGCGGCGGGGCTGTTGTCCGGTCGTATTCCTCCGGATTTCCGCGTACCGATGCCCGGGCTTGCGGGTGATGAACTGACGGAAGAGGAAGATCCCATCACGCAGCTGGATATTGAAGAACTCGGTTTACTGGCGCCGGGTGGTGCGGGCGAGGAATGATTTCCCTTCGATAATATTTCGTGTTCTCAGTGCTCACAGGCTTGCGGAACCTGTTCGAAGAGTACAGGGAAAAAGGCATCCCTTATTCCATATTTGTCTGTTTTCGGATTATTCTGAGCATGACACAGGTTGTGAAATAAGCGCGCCTCGCTTTGTGTTTCGGATTGCTTCCATGTCGAATGCAACCTTTCTTCTTGTCATCAATGCCTCGATTGGTCTGACATTTGCATTGGCGTTTTTCGTCTTCTCGCTCACCTACAAGATCCGCTTGGGCCTTTGGTGTGCGGCAAGTTTCGGCTCCGCGACCTTGACCGTGTGTGTCGAGGCGATCGCCCCGCACACCCGATTTCCGGAACTCATTTCGGCGCTGTCTTTCTCAACCCTGCTGACTGCGTTAGCATTGATTGCCGCAGGCGTGCACGGTCATTACCGCCCGAATTGGCCACGCTGGCCGATCGCGTTGGCTTACATTCTGTTGCTGACCAGTCATGGCTATCTCTACAGCCACTTCAAACGAGATTCCTTTGGTCACGCCTTCTCGTATCAGATGCCATTTGCGGTCATGACGATCTTCGCAAGCGTCTTCATCCTGGCCTCGCGAAGGCGCAGCGTACCGGATCTGTTTCTGCTTCTCGTCATGGTGGCGTCCACGATACAATTCTTCGCCAAGGCCGTTCTGGCGGAACGGATCACCACCGGCGAGAATGTCCACTCCTATATCTTTAGCGCCTACGCCCATTACTCCCAGACGCTCGGTGCCATCCTGTCCATGCCGCTCGGGGTGAGCTTCGTCATGGTCATTGCCCACGAGGCGATGAAGCGCACGCGCGACACCCTCCAGCTCGATCATCTCTCCGGCGTCTGGAATCGCGGCGGGTTTCTTGAAAAAGTCGCGGAAGCCTTGCGCCAAAACGATGGTGACAAGGAGCCCGCGGCGGTCATCCTGTGCGATCTCGACCACTTCAAGGGTATCAACGACAGTTTTGGACATGATGTCGGCGATGATGTCATCCGGGCCTTTGCGGGGTGTCTGCGGGATGCGGGTGGGGATATATGCGGTCGCCTGGGAGGCGAGGAATTCGCCGTGGTCTTTGCCCGAAGCAGTACTGCGAAGGTGCGCCTTTACGTTGAAAAGGTACAGGGATTGTTTGCCAAGCTGACTTTCCAGCCGCTCGGGCTTCACCCGACGGCAAGTTTCGGGATCGCCCTGTTCGGCGCCGATGAAACCTTGAACCAGGCGATGAGGCGGGCGGATATGGCACTGTATGAAGCGAAGGCGGCCGGCCGCAACACTTTCCGTATCGCAGCCCTCAGCACGGTAACCATGAGCGTGTCGCCCGACAGCGGCACAGAAAAAGCCACAGGGGAAGCCTTCCCGGCATTCTAGCGGCTGGGCGCCGGATCATTCGAGTGAAAGCTTTACGCCATGCGGCTTTCCGACAAGACGGATTACATCCTGCAGGTTACGCAAGTTCTTCCGCGGCTTGCGGCGGCTTGAATTGCGCGAGGCCAGCGCTAACGGATTAGTGACGGACGATTTTGGTGTTTGAAAAAGCAGTGCAAACATCTTACATGGTTTCGAACGGGCAATGATGGAGTAGAGTCATGGGTTCTTTTAGTGTGTGGCACTGGTTGATCGTTCTGGTCATCGTGCTGATCTTCTTTGGTCGCGGAAAGATCCCGGAACTGATGGGCGATCTGGCAAAGGGCATCAAGAGCTTCAAGCAGGGCATGTCCGAAGAGGAAAGCCGTGATGCAACGACGCCTGCGCCGACAAAGACGGTGGATCACAAGGCCGACGAAACCAAGTAATCATCAGGGACCACGCCCGCTGCGCGGGCTCGTGGAGCATTTTGCATGTTTGATATCGGCTGGACGGAGCTTCTGGTTATCGCGATCGTGCTGATCGTCGTTGTCGGACCAAAGGATCTGCCGCCGATGTTGCGCGCCTTCGGCAAGATGACGTCGAACCTGCGCAAGATGGCATCGGACTTCCGTACACAATTTGATCAGGCTCTTCGCGAAGCCGATATGGATGACGTTCGGCAGACGATTTCGGATGCGCAGCGCTTCCATCCGGCAAATGCCATCCGCGAGGCGATCAACCCGTTGAAGCAGATGGGCGAGGAAATTCGCTCAGATCTCAATCGGGCCACCGCCGCGCCGGAAGCGCCTGTCGAGCAGCATGCCGCGTTGCCTTCCGAAAGCCTGCCGCCTCTCGGCACCGCTTCCGCGACTGGTCCGACGGCGACCGCACCTGCAACGCCTGCATCGCAACCGGCTACAGTCGCTACGGCTCCCGCGGCTGCAACAGCCGCTACGCCCGTGACGGCTGCGGCAAGTGCGCCGGCAACATCCGCACCGGCTTCCGGGCCCGTCGAGGATGCCAAGGCGAAGAAGCCACGCGCGCCCCGCAAGCCGAAGGTCGCCGAAGTATCCGTTGTCACGGCTGAACCGGTCGCCGAAGCTGCGCCGGCTGTCAAACGGACGAGAGCAGCGAAAGTGGCATTGGTGGAAGATGCGACGCCTGTTGCTGTCGCTTCAGTTGAAGCAAAGCCGAAGCGTGCCCGCACGCCGAAGGTCGTCGCAAGCTCCTCCGAGGCGGTGAAGGCCGAAAAAACATCCGTTGCCGCGGCGCCCCGCAGCCGTAAAAAGATCGAGACGCCCAAGGATGAAGCATGACCGGCGAAACTGAAGACAAGCCCCAGCCGCTCATCGAGCATCTGATGGAATTGCGCACGCGGCTGATCTGGTCGCTGGTTGCGTTTTTCCTGGCGTTCCTGGTTTGCTTCTTCTTTGCGAAGCAGCTCTTCAACCTGCTCGTGATTCCCTACAAATGGGCCGTGATCTGGGCGCACCTGGACGTCGCGAAATCGGAACTGATCTACACCGCGCCGCAGGAATTCTTCTTCACGCAGGTGAAGGTGGCCATGTTCGGCGCGCTGGTCATCTCCTTCCCGATCATCGCTTCGCAAATCTACAAGTTCGTCGCGCCCGGCCTCTACAAGAACGAGCGCGCGGCCTTCCTGCCCTTCCTGATTGCCTCGCCGGTGCTGTTCATTATGGGCGGCGCGCTCGTGTATTTCTTCTTCACGCCCATGGTCATGTGGTTCTTCCTGGCCATGCAGCAGGCGCCTGGGCAGGGGGAAGTGGCGATCTCGCTGATGCCGAAGGTTTCGGAATATCTCAGCCTGATCACGACGCTCGTTGTGTCCTTCGGACTTGTCTTCCAGCTTCCTGTCATCACCACGCTTCTGGCGCGTGTCGGCCTGCTCACCAGCACATGGCTGCGAGAGAAGCGTAAATATGCCATCGTTCTGGCCTTCGTGGTCGCAGCAGTGCTGACACCGCCAGACCCGATGTCCCAGATCGGCCTTGCGCTGCCGACGATCCTTCTCTACGAGATTTCCATCTATGCGGCACGACTCGTGGAGCGCAAGCGCGCGACTGAAGAAGCTGCAGCCGTGACGGAAACCTCTTCCGCCATCACGAAGTCTGATGAGTCCTCATCCTAACCCGGCAGACTAAACTTAGATCGGCCGGATACCTTTGCCGGCCCTTCCTGCGAGATGGAAGTTCCGGCGTCACAACGAAGACCTGGAACGACCATGCTTGATATCAAGTGGATACGCGACAACCCAGCTGCCCTCGACGAGGCTTTGAAGAAGCGCGGTGCAGAACCGCAGGCCGATGCCATCATCGCGCTGGATGAGACCCGCCGATCCGTTATCCAGAAGCTTCAGGACATGCAGTCCCGCCGCAACGCCGCCTCCAAGGAGATCGGCGCTGCCATGGCGAAGAAGAACACCGAGCTTGCCGAGAAGCTGAAGGCGGAAGTGGCCAACATCAAGGACACCATGCCGGCGCTCGAACAAGAAGAGCGTGAGGCGGTGGCCGCACTCGACGATGTTCTGTCCCGCGTTCCCAATATTCCGTTCGAAGATGTTCCGGTCGGTAAGGACGAACACGACAATGTCGTCGCGCGCGTCGTCGGCGAAAAGCCGCGCTGGAACCACACGCCGAAGGAACACTTCGATATTGGCGAAGCGCTGGGCTACATGGATTTCGAGCGTGCTACCAAGCTATCCGGCGCCCGCTTTACCGTTCTCACCAGCCAGCTTGCAAAGCTCGAGCGTGCTCTCGGTCAGTTCATGTTGGACCTCCACACGACCGAGCACGGCTACACGGAAGTCTCGTCGCCGCTGATGGTGCGTGATGAGGCCATGTACGGCACCGGCCAGCTGCCGAAATTTGCCGAGGACCTGTTCAAGACTACCGATGGCCGCTGGCTGATCCCCACAGCCGAGGTCACGCTGACCAATCTGGTGTCGGGTGAGATCCTGGATCAGGAAAAGCTGCCTCTGCGCTTTACGGCGCTGACGCCATCCTTCCGCTCTGAAGCCGGTTCTGCCGGTCGCGACACGCGCGGCATGCTGCGCCAGCACCAGTTCTGGAAGTGCGAGCTTGTCTCGATCACCGATGCGGAAAGCTCGATTGCCGAACATGAGCGCATGACCGCCTGTGCCGAAGAAGTGCTGAAGCGGCTCGGGCTGCATTTCCGCACCATGACGCTCTGCACGGGTGACATGGGCTTTGGCGCCCGCAAGACCTATGATCTGGAAGTCTGGCTGCCGGGGCAGAATACCTATCGCGAAATCTCCTCCTGCTCCGTCTGCGGTGACTTCCAGGCGCGTCGCATGAATGCGCGCTATCGCGGCAAGGACGATAAGAGTCCGAAGTTTGTTCATACGCTGAATGGTTCCGGTACCGCTGTCGGCCGCTGCCTGATCGCGGTTCTCGAAAACTATCTGGAAGAAGACGGTTCGGTCACAATTCCGGACGTGCTTCTGCCCTACATGGGTGGCCTGAAAAAGATCGAACGGGCCGCCTGAGGACAAGATGCGCATCCTGCTGACCAATGATGACGGTATCCATGCAGAGGGCCTGGCGGCCCTCGAGCGGATTGCCCGAACGCTGACGGACGATGTCTGGGTCGTCGCGCCCGAGACTGACCAGAGCGGGCTTGCGCATTCCGTTACTCTGTCTGAACCGCTGCGGTTGCGACAGGTGGGTGAGAAACGATTTGCGCTGCGCGGTACGCCCACTGACTGCGTTATCATGGGCATCCGCCATGTGCTGGGCGGCAAGCCGGATCTTATTCTGTCGGGCGTGAATGCTGGTTCCAACATCGCCGACGATGTGACCTATTCCGGCACAGTTGCCGGCGCGATCGAGGGAACGCTTCAGGGCGTGAGATCGCTGGCACTCAGCCAGGCCGGACGCCGTGGCCCTCATGGTCGGTCTATCTCTTTCGATACCGCAGAACACCACGCGCCGGAGTTGATCGGACGGCTTCTGAATGCAGAGCTTCCCGCGGGCTCCTTCCTCAATCTGAACTTCCCGGCCTGCTTGCCGGAGGAAGTTGCCGGCGTTGAAGCGACGACGCAGGGACAAGCGGATTTTGCGCTGACGGTGGAAGAGCGCTTCGATGGCCGCAGCAATCCCTATTACTGGTTGCGCTATGGTGAACGTGTTGGTGACTTCCCGGCCAGCACCGATATCGGTGCCATAAGCCGGAACAGGATTTCGGTCACACCATTGAAGCTGGACCTGACAGACTATTCGGTGCAGGATCAACTGGTCCGCGTATTGGGAGCCGCTGGTTGAAAACTGGCATGATCGAGAAGGAAGGTTTTGCCGCTCTGGTGCTGAGGCTCCGGGCGGAAGGGGTCACTGATCTCGACCTTCTGACGGCCTTCGAGCAGACACCGCGCACGCAATTCGTGCCCCCCCAATTCGCAAGCGATGCCTATTCCAGCCGCACCATTCCCATCGACTGCGGCTCCTTTATGGAAGGGGCCGATCTTGCGGCGAAGATCCTGTCCAAGCTGCAGGTGCGCCCCGGTCACCGTGTGCTGGAGATTGGCACGGGCAGCGGCTTTACGGCGGCCGTGATCGGGCGAATCGCCGAGCGCGTGCTGTCTCTGGAGCGGTATCGTACGCTGGTAACCGCCGCGCAGATTCGCATGGATGCGCTGGGCTTGCGCAACATCATCATTCGCCAGATGGATGGAAGCAGCGGTTTGCACGGGGAGGGCACCTTTGATCGCATCCTCGTTACGGCGGCTTTCAGCGCCATGCCGCGATTCTATGCGGATCAGCTCGTGTCCGGCGGCTCGATGGTGGCACCACTGATTCTCGAAGACGAGCGCTGCATGATGGTGCGACTGACAAAAACCGGTTCCCGTTTTGAACGGGAGGATCTTTTTCCTGTGCCGTATCTGCCGCTTGCATCCCATATAGCGCAGCACCTTTGACCATTTCAGACCGATCCGGACTTGCGGATTCATGGTTAGCAATTTCCGAAAAAATATCAGCAGAGCCTAAGGCTTTAACCGCACGGTAAGACTAACAGGCTTTAATGACTCCTACATTGGTTGCGTCGTGTGGGTTGAGTCATGCGTTTGAAAAGTTCTTCTAAGGTTGGAAAGTCAGTCGTTCGCATCGCGGCGGCCGCTTTTCTGGCAAGCGCTGCTACCGGGTGCAGTTCCGACGCAACGCGCTTCTCTGGTCTGTTCTCCAAGTCGGATAATCTGACGACGGCCTCTATTCCGCAGAGGCAGGGTGCGGGTTCCTGGGGTCAGGCTCCGGTTCCGCAGTCGGATGTCGGTACCGGCGCTCAGCCGACCTACCAGGCATCGGCGGCCCAGCCGGCGCGAGCCTATCCGCCGGCACAGAGTTATCCGTCACCCGCACGTACGAGCGCTTCTCCAGCGCGTGTCGCATCGGCGCCGGTGAGTGTTCAGCGTGCCGAGCTTGCTCCGCCTACGGCGGCGCCTCTGCCGACTCGCGATCCGCAGACCCGTAAGGAAGCGCTTGCGCAGCCGTTCCCGGGCAAGGTGGCTGCAGCCACCCCTCAGTTGGCAAAGCCGCAGCACGGCAATGCCGATAATGTCCTGACGGGTACAACTAAGGCTGTCCCCGGTCCGGGCTGGACGACGGTCAATGCGCCGACGGTGACCATGCGTCCCGGTGAGACGGCAGCCGTCCTGTCGCGCCGCTACGGCGTTCCGGAAAAGGAAATCCTGGCTGCCAATGGTGGTTCGGTCCATCCGGGTCAGACCGTGGTCATTCCGAAGTTTTCTGCCAGCGGCAATGCCGCCAAGATGGCGGCGGGTGCCATCGATCTGCCGCGGGAAGGCGATCGCCCAGCACCGGGTCAGCAACAGAATGAGAAGGTTGCAGTTCTGCCCGGCGCGTCTGCATCCCGCGACAAGAACCAGGGTGAGGTCGGCAAGCTGACGCCTCCGTCTGGTGGCAAGCCTGTTCCTCCCGGTGGTACCTATGTGGTGAAGCCCGGCGATTCACTCGCCAAGATCGCCAAGGCAACCGGCGTTTCCGTCGATCAGTTGAAGGCTGCCAACAATCTCGGCGAAGGCAGTATCCGTGTCGGTCAGACCCTGAACCTCGGTGGCCAGGCGGCGGCAGACTCCGTCAAGACGGCATCCATCGTGCCGCCGGCCAAGCCCGCTGCTCGCGCTGCTGCAAAACCAGCGGCTGCGACGCCAAAGGCTGAACCCGCAGTCGCCCAGGCGCCTGCCAAGCCGGCTGCTGCCGAAAAGGCTCCGGCCGCGCAGACGCAGCAGGCAAGCTTGAGTGACGTGGAGAAGAAGGGTGACGACAGCCCGGCTCCATCTGCCACAGGCATCGGCAAGTATCGCTGGCCGGTCACAGGTGCTGTGATTGCCGGCTACGGCCAGAACGTCAACGGCAGCCGAAATGACGGTATCGATATTTCTGTGCCCGAGGGCACCCCGATCAAGGCGGCTGAAAACGGCGTGGTCATCTATGCCGGCAATGGTCTGAAGCAGCTCGGGAACACGGTTCTGGTTCGCCACGACGACGGCAAGGTTACCGTCTACGGCCATGCCAACAATATCGTCGTCAGCCGTGGCCAGAAGGTTCAGCGCGGCCAGGCGATCGCGACGTCCGGCATGAGCGGCGATGCAAAGCGTCCGCAGGTTCACTTCGAAGTTCGCAAGGACGCGACGCCTGTGAACCCGATGACCTTCCTCGAATAGACGTTCCTCGACTTGTATTGCGTAAGAGGTACGTTGAAGAGCCCGGTTCGTCCGGGCTCTTCTCGTTGTATTTGTCGCCTGCGGCTTTAGTCCCTGTCGATCGGCTTGCGCAGTCGGCCTGCGAGATCCTGGATATATTGCCAGGCGACGCGGCCGGAGCGTCCGCCGCGCGTGGTTGCCCATGCAAGCGCCTCGTGATGCAGTTGCTCGCGGGGCAGGCCCAGTGCGAAGTGTTCTGCATAGCCGTCGATCATGGTCAGGTAGTCGTCCTGGCTGCACTTGTGGAAGCCGAGCCACAGGCCGAAGCGGTCGGACAGGGATACCTTTTCTTCCACCGCTTCCGACGGATTGATCGCGGTCGACTGTTCGTTTTCCATCATGTGGCGGGGCAGCAGATGGCGGCGGTTGGAGGTGGCGTAGAACAGCACATTGTCCGGCCGTCCCTCGATACCGCCGTCCAGTGCTGCCTTCAGCGACTTGTAGGCGGTGTCGTCATGGTCGAAGGAAAGGTCGTCACAGAAGACGATGACGCGCCGGCCGCTTTCCTTCACGAGATCGAGGAGCGCGGGCAGGGTAGCGATGTCTTCGCGGTGCACTTCGATCAGCTTCAGCTGACTGTCCGTGGAGGCGCGAACATCCGCATGCACGGCCTTCACCAGTGACGACTTGCCCATGCCGCGCGCGCCCCAGAGCAGCACGTTGTTGGCCGGAAAGCCTTCGGCAAAGCGTTGAGTGTTTTCATGCAGGATGTCGCGCACATGATCGACCCCGCGGATCAGGGTGAGCGCCACGCGGTTCGGGCGCGGCACCGGCTGCAGCTTCGCATTGGCCGGCACCCATACAAAGCAGTCGGCGGCCTCCCAGTCATTGCGGGCGGGTGGTGGGCCCGCCAGTCGCTCCACGGCATCGGCCAGACGGCGCAGTTCCAGAAGCAGTTGGGTGGTCAGTTCCTCGGCCATAGGGTCCTCCTATTCGGCTTGTGAACAGCGTAGATGCGCTTTTCGCTGCGGCTACCATGGCGTTTTGCAGTTCGAAAGGGTAAGAGGCCTGAATTCGGTACGCCCGATCTGCTGTTTCTGTTGCATTCCCTTGGTTCGCAACTATATTCCGGCGGCTTGAAGAGGGGGGTGCCCCCATAGCTGCTTTATCTGGGAGTTATCCATGTTCATTACAGAAGCATTCGCCCAGGCCGCCGATGGCGCTGCGTCCAGTGCGTCACCGCTCGGTTCCGGCCTTGAAATGCTTTTCCTGTTCGCCCCGCTGATGGTCGTCTGGTATTTCTTCCTGATCCGCCCGCAGCGTGCCCAGTTGAAGAAGCGCCAGGACACGCTTTCCAACATCCGTCGTGGCGATCAGGTCGTTCTCGGTGGCGGCATTTCCGGCAAGGTCACCAAGGTGATCGACGATAACGAGCTGGAAGTGGAAATTGCCGATGGCGTAAAGGTTCGCGCCGTGCGCAGCTACATCGCTGAAGTCCGCGTGAAGGGCGAACCGGTCAAGACCGAAGCCGCCTGATGTCCAGTTGGCCAGGCGCTTTTATAGCGACTGGCCCCGCACTTATCGATCGAGACCAACATGCTTTATTTTCCGCGCTGGAAGAGTTTCCTGATCTGGGTTGCCATGCTGGGCAGCATCATCGTCGCATTGCCGAATGCGTTGACTGACGCGCAGCTGAAGAGCCTTCCATCCTTCCTGCCGCACCACAAGATGACGCTCGGTCTCGACCTTCAGGGCGGCTCCTACATGATGCTCAAGATCGATCGTGCGGAGATCGTGAAGGAGCGCGTGGAAACCTATATTGGTGACATCCGCTCGCGTCTGCGTGAAGCGGGCGTCCGCTATTCCGGTCTTGCCGGCAGTGGCCAGCAGGTTCAGGTGCGCATCACCGATCCGGCGCAGGTCGATGCGGCCAAGAAGGCTTTGAACGAGCTTCTGCAGCCGATCAGCACCGGCACCGTGATGGGGACGACTATTCGCGAAGCGACGCTGGAGGAGCCGGAAACGGGTCTTCTGCGTATCCAGCTGACCGATGACGGCATCAATTACCGCCTGTCTTCGGCCATCGGCCAGTCGACGGAAGTCGTTCGCCGCCGCGTGGACGAACTCGGCAATACGGAGCCGCTGATCACCCGCCAGGGTACGGACCGTATTGCCGTCCAGGTGCCGGGCCTCAGCGATCCGCAGCGACTGAAGAACCTTCTGAACAAGACGGCGAAGCTGACCTTCCACATGGTGGATACCAGCATGTCGCCGCAGGAAGCCGCCAATGGTCGCCCGCCGGCAACCTCGCAGGTGCTCTACGGCGCATCCGATCCGACCACGCCTTACCTGGTTGAGAAGCAGGCGTTGATCTCCGGTGAAAACCTCGTCGATGCGCAGGCAAGCTTCAACCAGCAGAGCAACGAACCGGTCGTCACCTTCCGCTTTGACAGCCGCGGCGCCCAGCGCTTTGCGCAGGCAACGCAGCAGAATGTCGGCCGTCCATTCGCCATCGTACTCGACGACAAGGTCATTTCCGCGCCCGTGATCCGCGAGCCGATCGTTGGCGGGTCGGGCCAGATTTCCGGTAGCTTCACGGTGCAGAGCGCGAACGATCTCGCCGTGCTCTTGCGCGCTGGTGCTCTTCCGGCGACCCTGACTGTGGTCGAAGAACGTACCGTCGGTCCGAGCCTCGGTGCTGACTCCATTCGTGCCGGCGTGATTGCAGGCATCGTGGCTTCGCTCCTCGTCATCGTCTTCATGCTGGTCTTCTACGGCTTCTTCGGTGTGCTGGCGATCATCGCGCTCATCGTCAACATCCTGATGACCATTGCGATCCTGACCATGCTGGGATCAACGCTGACGCTGCCCGGTATTGCCGGTATTGTCTTGACAATCGGCATGGCCGTCGATTCCAACGTTCTGATCTATGAGCGTATTCGTGAAGAGGCCAAAAGCGGCAAGTCGATGATCCAGTCGATCGATCTCGGCTTCAACCGCGCCTTCGGCACCATTCTGGACGCCAACGTGACGGCGCTGATCGCGGCCGTCGTGCTCTTCTATCTCGGCACCGGTCCTGTGCGCGGCTTTGCCGTTACGCATGCGATCGGTATCGTGACCACGATCTTCACGGCATTTACGCTGACCAATTGGCTGTTTGCCGAATGGATCAAGCTTCGCCGTCCGAAGCAGCTTCCGGGCGGCATCCGCACCGGTATCTTTGACTTCACCGGCGTGAAGTTCATGGGCATTCGCCGCTGGACTTTCACTATTTCCGGTCTCGTCGTGCTAGGTTCGATCGTCGGCTTCGGCCTGGGCGGCATGAACCTCGGCGTCGACTTCAAGGGCGGTTCGGTCATCGAACTGCGCGCTAAGCAGGGTGATGCAAATCTGGCGGATCTGCGCACGCGCCTTGATAGCCTTGGCCTCGGTGAAGTGCAGGCGCAGAATTTTGGTGATGCCAACAGCGTGCTGGTCCGCATTGCGGCGCAGGGCGGAGGCGAAACGGCTGAGCAGACCGCTCTGACCAAGGTTCGTGGCGCGCTGGAGAACGACTACGAATTCCGCCGTGTCGAAGTGGTCGGTCCTGCCGTTTCCGGCGAACTCAGCCAGACGGCCACCATCGGTGTTCTCGGCGCGCTGGTCGGCATCCTCGTCTACATCTGGTTCCGGTTCGAATGGCAGTTTGCCGTGGGTGCAATTCTTGCGACCATCCACGACGTCATCTTGACTCTCGGTATCTTCGTGGTGTCGGGGATCGAGTTCAACCTGACCAGTATCGCGGCAATTCTGACGGTTGTCGGCTACTCCCTGAACGACACGGTCGTCGTCTATGACCGCCTTCGCGAAAACATGCGCAAGTTCAAGCGTATGCCGCTGGCAGACCTGATCGATCTCTCGATCAACGAGACCATGTCCCGTACCATCCTGACCATGGTGACGACGCTGCTGGCACTGATCGCGCTGTACCTGTTCGGTGGCGAAGTCATCCAGTCCTTCACCTTTGCCATGATTGCGGGCGTCGTGGTGGCGACCTTCTCGTCCATCTATATCGCGGCGCCGATCCTGATCGTCTTCAAGATGCGCCCCGAAAGCGTCGATGACGCGAGCGGCAAGAAGGCGGCGAAGCCAGCAGACGTCAGCGGCGGCGCGAAGGTCTGATCGATGGCAGAGGTGAATATCCGCAACGCGCATTTCCCGGGTCGAGCACCCATCGACACTTATGGAAATGGTGGTTTTCGCTTTGCGGATATGTCGCACCGCGGATCGCTGCTTTGCCTGCCTTCTGGCATTTACGGCTGGGATTTCATGGAAGGCGATCCGCTGGTAGCGGAAGCTTTTGCCCGCGTCATCGAAGAGGCGGGCTCCATCGAAGTTCTTCTCGTTGGTACCGGCCGTGATCTTCGTCCGCTACCAGCAGCTCTCAAGGCAGCACTGAAGGCCAAAGGCATATCGTCCGACCCGATGGGAACTGGGGCGGCCATCCGGACGTATAACATCATGCTCGGCGAATCGCGCGCCGTCGCTGCGGCATTGGTTGCCGTGTAGCTGATTGGGTTCAAGCGAAAGCGGAGTATGCGCCATGCCCGGCGACCATTGGGATATCTGCCTCTCGACATTGCGGGAGACCGATCGCGAGCGTTATCTCGCTTGCCTGTTGTCGCCTGCCGATAAGCGCGGTGCCCTTGCGGCGCTCTATTGCTTCAACGCGGAAATTGCCCGGGTGCGTGATGTCGTGCATCAACCTCTCGCTGGCGAGATCCGTCTACAATGGTGGCGCGATGTACTGGAGGGAACGGGTGAAGGTGATTCCTCCGCCAATCCGGTCGCAGCGGCTTTAATCGAAACTGTGCAGACCTATCAGCTCCCGCGCAAGACGCTGCTCGATATGATCGAGGCACGGCTTTTCGATCTCTATGATGACCCCATGCCGGATCGCAACGCCTTCGAAGGCTATGCCGGTGAAACGGCTTCTGCGCTCATTCAGCTCGCAGGTCTGATCTTGGACGCGCCTGCCGCCATGAAGGCCTCCGAAATTGCCGGGCATGCCGGTGTTGCGCAGGCGATTGCCGGGGCGTTGCTGCTGCTGCCGCTGCATATGCGGCGTGGCCAGATCTACATTCCCTTGGATATCCTCCGAGCCACGGGGCTGGATCGCGAAAGCTTCTTGTCTGGGGAGGACAAGGGCAAGATCGCAAACGCGATCAACGCGTTTGCTGGTCTCGGATTGGATCATCTGGCCAGCGCGCGAAAGGTGGGCTCCTTGCCGGCGCCACTCGTGCCCGCGTTTCTGCCGAGTGCCTCCGTAAGGGCGACCCTGCAACAGGCGTCAAGGCCGGGGGTTGTTGTCGAACGCGCATCTCGCCTTCTGCCGCAATGGCGTCGGCAGTTGAACATGCTGCGCATGACGCTGCGGAAAGCGATTTAGCCTTTCATCTTGTCGTTCGATCCAGGAGCGCCACATTCGCGCAAGGCTGGCGGTTTATGTGTGCCGCCATGGCCCTTGGTGGGGTAAATGGATGGAACAAGCCCTATGACTTGGTTGATCATTTTTCTGCTCGTGGTGGTCATCGGCTATTACATCAGCCGTATGGCAAAAGATCAGGAAGAGGGTGCTCGTCACGATACGGGACTGGCTATCCTGGAATTCGGTCGCGCCTTTCCGAACGAGGCAATCCGCAGCCTTCACGAAACGGCAGATGGTTCCGCTATCTTTGTGCGCCTTCACGACAACAAGGCTGGCATCATGCGCAATCACCGTGCGCATTATGCCTGCCACCTGATCGAGCCTGGACGCGTGCGCGTGCAGCCTTTGCCGAATGGTCGCAGCTTCTCTGCGGAATTCCTGGATTCACCAACCCAGAACGGAAACTTCGTCTTCTCCTCCGAACAGGAGGCGGCGGAAGTTCTCCTCTGGCTTCTGGGCAATTACGTGCCTGCCCATGAAACGGATGCGCATAGCAAGGCGCATCCGCATCCAGAATCAGGCCACTCGAGCGTCTGACGCCGCTGCAGTCCCGCCCAGCCATTCCGCACAATCCTTCAGCGCACGCTCTGCCAGCAATTGGCGCTTCATGATTGTCTTGTCCTTGCCGCGGAAGCGTTTTACGCCCTCGGGCTTGACGATAGATCCCGGTGCAAGCTCCGGAAACAGGCCGAAGTTGATGTTCATCGGCTGGAAGGATTTCTTGCCTGGCTCGTCGTCGGAGACGATGTGGCCGCCAGTGATATGGTTCAGAAGCGCGCCAAGGGCGGTCGTTACGGGTGGAGCGGATGGCGCCACACCCTTTGCATCGGCAGCCGCGAAGCGGCCCGCCAGCAGGCCAATCGCTGCACTCTCCACATAGCCCTCGCAGCCGGTGATCTGGCCGGCAAAGCGCAGACCCGGGCGCGACTTTAACTGCAGCGTCTGGTCGAGCAGCGTCGGCGAGTGGATGTAGGTGTTGCGATGAAGACCGCCGAGACGCGCAAATTCCGCGTTCTGCAGTCCGGGGATCATCCGGAAGATTTCTGCCTGCGCACCGTATTTCAGCTTCGTCTGGAAGCCGACCATGTTGTAGAGCGTGCCGAGCGCATTGTCCTGGCGCAGCTGGACGACCGCATAGGCCTTTACCGTCGGGTTATGGGCATTGGTCAGGCCCATCGGCTTCATGGGGCCGTGGCGTAGCGTTTCCCGACCTCGCTCCGCCATGACCTCGATCGGCAGGCAGCCATCGAAATAGGGCGTGCCTTCCCATTCCTTGAAACCGACGGTATCGCCGGCAATCAGAGCGTCGACAAAGGCGTCGTACTGCTCTTCTGTCAGCGGGCAGTTGATGTAGTCCTTGCCGTTACCGCCCGGGCCAACCTTGTCATAGCGCGACTGGTACCAGCAGATATCCATGTCGATGGATTCGCGGTGGACGATCGGCGCAATCGCATCGAAGAAGGCAAGTGCGTCCTTGCCCGTTTCCGCCTGGATCGCGGCCGCGAGCGAAGAAGATGTCAGCGGACCTGTCGCGATGATGGAAAGACCCCACTCCTTCGGAGGAAGGCCATCGATCTCCTCCCGAACGACTGTAATCAGGGGATGAGCGGACAGGGCTTGCGTGACGGCGTCGGAGAAACCGTCGCGGTCGACGGCCAGTGCTCCACCAGCCGGCACCTGATGCTTGTCGGCGCAGGCCATGATCAGCGAGCCGGCCAGACGCATTTCGGCATGGATCACGCCGACCGCGTTGGCAGTTGCATCATCGGAGCGGAATGAGTTCGAGCAGACGAGTTCGGCAAGACCATCCGTCTTATGCGCGTCCGTGCCGCGCACGCCGCGCATCTCGTGAAGGATGACGGGAATACCGGCCTGCGCAAGCTGCCAAGCTGCTTCGGAGCCGGCTAGACCGCCGCCGACCACATGAACGGGTGTTTGAGAGAATGTTGTCATGGCCGCCCCATACCATGACGCGCGGCTTCATCCAATATTTATCCGGCGGACGACGCCGCGGCGCCCTGTTGTTCAGCCGCCAATGCATCGTCCAGTTGATTGGCGCGTTTGGCCGCCTCGCGAGAAGTGAGCCGGCCCGTATAGTCTTCGAAGACCGGACGCGGTGCAATCGAGCCAAACTGCATGCCCCAGATCAGGTGAGAGCCGACATAGACATCGGCTGCTGTAAAGCGATCACCTGCGATAAAGGGCGTTTGTGAGAGTGCAGCTGCCAGGGTCTCCAGGACGAGACCGTAACTGCCATAGCCCAGCATGCGTTCTTGTCCCGGCTTTGCCTGGAAGCCAAGGCTGTGATTGGTGACGGCAGCTTCAAGCGGGCCGGCTGCAAAGAACATCCAGCGATAGTAGGCGCCGCGCGATTGGACAGAAGGTGCAAGTTTGGCTTCCGGAAAGGCATCCGCAAGATAGGCGCAGATTGCCGCGCATTCCGTCACGACCGTCTCGCCGTGCTTCAGAGCCGGAACTTTTCCCATCGGGTTGACGGCCAGGTATTCCGCTGACCTGAGGGCAGGGCCATAGGCGATGACCTCCACATCATAGGGAGCGCCAATCTCTTCCAGCATCCAGCGGGCAATGCGGCCTCGCGACATCGGATTTGTGTAAAGTGTGAGACGGGTCATAGCATCCTCCTTATGTCTCACTATCATGCTCAGGAGCAGGACGTATGACAACCTCTGGCTCAGGCGCCCCATAGGGATCTTTGAACGCCTCCAGTGGAGCCGCAGGAGACTGATCCTGCTCTTGTGTGCTCGGGTCCACCTGCATCTGCGACACAACCCGTCTGGAGCCATGTTGGCGCTCTTGCAGCAGGGCTCGATAGCGCCGCCACAATTCATCCATTTCCAGGGTTCCATCCGCCCATTCATTGAGCCACTGGTGCAGTCTTGGTTCGGAATCGAAGGGGATGCCACGCTTCTCGAATCGCTCGAGAACGCGCTGAATAATGCTCATACGTGTTTGCAAAATCTGTCCGTCTACTTCCATGGGGGCAGTGCCATGTCGGAACTGTCGTCTCGACGTGGCAGGCGCCCAACAAGCGAGGGGCGCGAAAGTTGCCGGACCTATAGATGATTCGTGAGGATTGTGAAGGTGTTACCAGTTTCCTGTATGGCGCCAGTAAAATGCGACAATGACTATTGCCATACCCATGGCGAAGCGGCCGAGTGGTCGCTGCGCATCCCTGATCTGCTGGCGAACACTCTGGGAGAGGCTCGGCTTTGCGAGTACTTGCACCCCGGAAGTGATCGGGAGTGTTCCGCTGGCGGTGATCTTGGAAGTCATGAATGCTGTTCCTTCCCGCTTCTCGTACGTAGCCGTGAGCGAGTTCCGGCCGCTGTTATACACGGACCGCCCACTCTGGCGAACATACCAAAGCGGGAAATTGTGATGGAATCTGGAGCAATTCGTAAGGCTCTTGTAACTTTTCGTAAGCGTCTGCCGCATTGCGTGTTCCGATCAAAGATCACATTTCGGCCCCAAAATGAAGATGAAGGAGCCATATTCGGACGGCATTTCGTGGGGCAGTCGAATGTCTTCAGGCTTCGATGACATTATGTGAGTGACCCGCAAGGGGATGTTATGCGTCAATTGCAGCTGTATAGCGCCGTCGTTCTGGCGGTGGGGGCTATTATAGGGAGCGCCGGTGGCAGTCGGGCGGATGATCGACCGCTCATCTGGAAACCCGAAAAATTATCCGATACCGCATACCAGACCCGACTGGGTTTGAGGCTTCCGGGATGGAGCTTCGCTTCAGCAGGCGTCGATGTTGGCGTGCAATCCAACATACCCGGAGGACGCGTTGAAACACCCGTCAAATTGTGGGGCAAGCTGGCTGTGGAGGCAATTCATACCCCGGCATCCGTCGTCACTCGGGATATCGATGTTGAGATCAATGCCCTGACCGGCGGTGGGCTTGTGACGATGAACTATACCGACGACCAGATCCTGGACGAGAACTTCAAGTTGGCGCTGAGCCGAGATTATCAGATCCGCTACGCCGGTCCCGGAGAAACATGGAGCGGCCTTGATGTTACACAGGCCATTCGGCTGTCCGAAACAGGCACCGGAACGACATTCGTGGTGCGGGCCGGTGCCTTGGATAGCTTTAGCAGGATTGGCGCGGGTGTTGGCTTCGAGCAATCGGTGGGAGATCATATCAGCATTACTGGCAACCTTGAGCGGGCTGCCGGTTCCGATCCGTCCGCAAGCATCAACGCACGTTACGAACTGACGTGGTGAATTCTGGAATCAAAAAGGGCGCCGCAAGCGCCCTTTGATGTCTCTGATGGCCTGATCTCAATGCAGAATCTGGCTCAGGAACAGTTTGGTGCGCTCGTGCTGAGGATTGTCGAAGAATTCTGCCGGCGAATTTTGTTCGACGATCTGGCCCTGGTCCATGAAGATCACGCGGTTTGCCACCTGGCGGGCAAAGCCCATTTCGTGGGTCACGCAAAGCATGGTCATGCCCTCTTCAGCGAGGCTTACCATCGTGTCGAGTACTTCCTTGACCATTTCCGGATCGAGCGCCGAGGTCGGTTCGTCGAACAGCATGATCTTCGGCTTCATGCAGAGGGAACGGGCAATCGCCACACGCTGCTGCTGACCGCCTGACAGCTGACCGGGGTATTTGTGGGCCTGTTCCGGGATCTTGACGCGCTTCAGATAGTGCATCGCGATCTCTTCGGCATCCTTCTTCGGCATCTTGCGGACCCAGATTGGTGCAAGCGTGCAGTTTTCGAGAATGGTCAGATGCGGGAAGAGGTTGAAGTGCTGGAACACCATGCCGACTTCGCGGCGCACTTCATCAATCTTCTTTAGGTCATTGGTAAGTTCGATACCGTCGACGACGATCTTGCCGGCCTGATGTTCTTCGAGACGATTGATGCAGCGGATCATCGTCGATTTGCCCGAGCCGGAGGGGCCAGCAATGACGATGCGCTCGCCACGCATGACCTTGAGGTTGACGTCACGCAGAACGTGGAAGTCACCGTACCACTTGTTCATTCCGGTGATCTCGATGGCCACATCGGTCTTGGAGACCGTCATGGACGTTGGATGCACTTCTTCAATAGCTGACATGATATTCCCCTTATTTTTTGTGCCCGGTGTCGAGATGGCGCTCCATGAACAGGGAGTAACGCGACATACCAAAGCAGAATAGCCAGAAAACGAAACCTGCAAAGACATACCCTGTCACGGGCGTGACGGGTGTTGCCCAGTTGGCATCCGCCTGGTTCAACGTGACGATGCCGAGCAGGTCGAACATGCCAATGATGGAGACGAGCGACGTATCCTTGAACAGCCCGATGAAGGTATTCACGATGCCTGGAATGACCAGCTTGAGGGCCTGCGGCATGATTACCAAACGGATCTTCTGCCAATAGCCGAGGCCGAGGGAGT
The DNA here is from genome assembly GCF_030504645.1 of Rhizobium oryzicola. Lineage (GTDB taxonomy): Bacteria > Pseudomonadota > Alphaproteobacteria > Rhizobiales > Rhizobiaceae > Neorhizobium > Neorhizobium oryzicola. The sequence continues at coordinate 136,356 of NZ_JAUKWQ010000012.1, forward strand.
CCGCGCCTTCGAACTGTCCTTTCGGGATCGCCTGCAAGCCCCCACGGATCACTTCCGCCATATAGGCGGATGCGAACAATGAAACCCCGACAAGCGCACGCAGGAACTTGTCGAAGGTCCAACCATCCGGCATGAACAGGGGCAGCATGATGCTGGCCATGAAAAGAACCGTGATCAACGGAATGCCGCGGATTACTTCGATGAAGACGACGCAGAGCATCTTGATGACGGGCAGGTTCGAGCGCCGTCCCAGAGCGAGCACGATCCCGACAGGAAGAGATACGGTGATCCCGAAGAAGGACAGGATCAGCGTGACCATCAGCCCGCCCCAGAGCTGCGTTTCCACCGGAGCCAATCCGAAGCGGCCCCCGAGCAGAAGGAAGAAGGATACGAAGGGCAGGATGAGGAACAGCGTGATCGCATTCCAGCCCTTGAGCGGCGCCTTCGGCATCAGCATGGGGATCAGAAGAAGGACGAACATCACCATCACGAGGATGGGGCGCCAACGTTCCTCAAGCGGATAGCGCCCGAAGATGATCTGATTGAACTTGGCCGAGATGAACGGCCAGCAGGCGCCGGACTGATCGTTTGGCAATGCTCCGCCCTGTGCGACCGTCAGACAGGCGACACGGCTCGTGCCTGTCCATGCCGCATGGATGAAAAGCCAGTCGATCAGCGGGGGTAGGATGTAGGCCAAGAATGCGATCGCAAGCACCGTCAGGACCGTGTCCTTCGGAGTCGGGAACAGCTTCGTGCGTACCCAGTGCCACACTCCGACTTCGCTGGAGGGAGCCGGCTGCGGCGGTGTCATTTCCTTGCGGATGAAGGATAGAGTGGTTGTCGTCATGGGTTATCTCTCCACCAGCGCCATCTTTGCGTTGAACCAGTTCATGACCAGCGCGGTCGTGAGCGACAGTGAAAGATAGACGGTGAGCCAGATCGCGACGATTTCGATCGCTTGTCCGCTCTGATTGAGAACCGTATTGCCGACGCCGACCAGGTCCGAAAAACCGACCGCAACAGCAAGCGACGAGTTCTTGGTGAGGTTTAGATACTGGCTTGTCAGTGGCGGAATAATGATGCGCAGAGCCTGCGGCACGATGATCAGCCGGGTCGTGACGCTGGGGCGAAGACCAAGAGCATTGGCCGCTTCCGTCTGACCCTTTGAGACAGCCCGGATGCCACCGCGAACAATTTCGGCAATGAAGGCTGCCGTGTAGAATGAAAGGGCGAGATACAGCGAAATGAATTCCGGCCCGAGAACCGAACCACCTGTCAGGTTGAATTTTCCGGCGACCGGAAATTCGAAGGTGAGCGGCGATCCGAGGACGAAGAAGGTGAGGAGCGGCAGTGCGATGATGAGCGCGAAGGATGTCCAGCCGGAGCGGAACTGCTGGCCAGTCGCCATCTGGCGTGCACGCGCCCAGCGCACGATGAACACGGAAGCACTGATTGCAACCGCAAGTGCTGCAAGCAGCAGCCAGGCATTGTCGCCCCAAATGAATTTCGGGAAGAAGAAGCCGCGATTGTTCAGATAGCTTCCGAAGGGAAGGGCGATCGAAGAACGCGCCTGTGGAAGGATGGAGATGACGCCCTTGTACCAGAAGAAGATGACCAGCAAAGGCGGAATGTTGCGGAAGATCTCCACATAGACTTGTGCGATCTTGGCGATCAGCCAGTTGCTGGATAGACGCGCGATACCGATTGCAAAGCCGATAATGGATGCAGTGATAATCCCGAGGATCGCGACCTGCAAAGTGTTCAGGAAGCCAACCAGCAGAGCGCGGCCATAGGTTGCGTCGCTGGTGTAGGCGATCAGCGACTGGCCGATGTCGAAGCCGGCGCGCCCTTTCAGGAAGTCAAAACCCGAGGCGATATTCGCCTTTTGCAGATTGTGGATGGTGTTGTTGGTGAAGATCCAGACAAGCAGCCCGATGATGGCAACGGTCAGGATCTGGTAGAATATTCCGCGCGCTTGCGGATCATAGATAAGCGATGAAACGCTTTTTGTGCCGGATTTTTCCGAGCTCAGCGCGTTGCCTGCCATAGGCGCCTTTCCCTCTTATATGCTCTTTTGCGAGCTTCTTGCCCTTTGCGGGTTTTTAATTGCGCGGGAGGCGAGCATGCTCGCCTCCCGGCTCAGTGCGTCCGGTGACCGGCGACTGTTAGCGGATCGGCGGTGCGTACTGCAGGCCGCCCTTGTTCCAGAGGGCGTTCAGGCCGCGCTGGATCTTGAGAGGCGTGTTGGGGCCGACGGTACGCTCGAAGACTTCGCCGTAGTTACCGACAAGCTTGACGATGTTGTATGCCCAGTCGTTGGTGAGGCCGAGGTCGGTACCGATCTTGGTGCCTTCTTCGGAGCCCAGCATACGCTTGATGTCCGGGCCACCCTTGGCCTTCATCTCATCGACGTTCTTCGAAGTGATGCCAAGTTCTTCGGCATTGACCATGGCGTAGTGAACCCAGCTCACCACATCGAACCACTGGTCGTCACCCTGGCGAACGGCTGGGCCGAGCGGCTCCTTGGAAATGACTTCCGGCAGAACGACGTTCTCGTCCGGGGCCTTCATCTTCAGGCGGATGGCATAGAGGCCCGACTGGTCGGTGGTGTAAACGTCGCAACGGCCGGCATCATAGGCAGAGGTTGCATCGGCTTCCTTTTCGAACACAACCGGATTGTACTGCAGGTTGTTGGCCTTGAAGTAGTCGGCGAGGTTGAGTTCGGTCGTTGTACCCTGCTGAACGCAGACAGCAGCGCCGGAAAGTTCCAGGGCGGACTTAACGTTCAGGCTCTTCTTCACGATGAAGCCCTGGCCGTCATAGTAGTTGACGGTGCGGAAGTTGAAGCCGAGCGAGGTGTCGCGGCTGATCGTCCAGGTCGTGTTACGGGTCAGGACATCCACTTCGCCGGACTGAAGTGCCGGGAAACGGTCCTTACTGGAAAGTGCGACGAACTTGGCCTTCTTCGCGTCGCCGAACACGGCTGCAGCGATACCGCGGCAGTAATCGACGTCGATGCCCGACCATTCGCCCTTGTCATCCGGGTTCGAGAAGCCGGGGATACCCTGGCTCACACCGCAGGTTACAAAGCCCTTTGCCTTGACATCCTGAAGCGTGCCTGCCGATGCAGCAGAGGCAGCGCCCAGAATTGCCGCGCCAACTGCGGCGGACAGAAGCGTCTTTTTCATGTTTTCCCAACCTTTGTCTGTTTGTCTTTTTTGATGCCTCTAAGTCTGGGACAGCGCCATGAGAACGCCAGACCGAGACCGCTCGCGAGGCCTCCCGATGCGAGCTGGGCCTATCACAGTCGTAATTTTGTGCACGGGTCAAGTGTGGCGAATTATATTAACGCCACAAAACTGCCAAATTGATTTAAGATGCTGATATATTAGGCTGAGATGCCTGCTTTTGAGCAATTTCTGGTGAAAACTCCGCCAAGCCTAGCAAGCTTCTGTCGCTGCCAAAGTCTTGTGCATAGCGAGGGTTGACCGCCTTTGCGCCTCTCGACAAAAAGGGAGTTGCAATAGTGACAGGGGTCCCGTCTTTCATGGACAACAAGAAATCCGGCAATCACGCCGTTGGCATCAATACCCGCCTCGCTCATCTGGGCCACGATCCGCATAGCTTCTACGGCTTCGTCAATCCGCCGATCGTGCGCGGATCGACGGTGCTTTTTCCCAACTGCGATGTGATGGAACGCCACGATCAGCCCTACACCTACGGGACGCGTGGAACCCCGACCACCAACGCCTTGTGCATGGCACTCAACGAGCTGGAAGGCGCGGCAGGCACCATTCTCGTGCCTTCAGGCCTTGCGGCCATTACCATTCCCTTCCTTGCGTTCCTTTCGTCGGGTGATCACGCGCTGATCGTTGATTCGGTCTACGGCCCTTGCCGACATTTCTGCGATACCATGCTGACGCGGATGGGCGTTGAAGTCGAATATTACGATCCCGCGATCGGGTCCGGTATCGAGGCGCTGATGCGTCCGAACACCAGGCTGGTTCACACGGAAGCCCCTGCATCCAATACGTTCGAGATGCAGGATATTCCGGCCATTTCAGAGGTTGCGCACCGTCATGGGGCTGTGGTCACCATGGACAATACCTGGGCGACACCTCTCTATTTCCGCCCACTGGATTTCGGCGTCGATATCTCCATGCATGCCGTGACCAAGTACCCGTCGGGTCATGCTGATATCGTCATGGGAACCGTGTCGGCCAATGCCGCGCACTGGCCGCGCCTTCTGGAAGCGCAGGGCGCGCTCGGTATCTGCGGCGCGCCTGAGGATTCCTATCTGATCCTGCGCGGTCTTCGCACCATGGGTGTTCGGCTTGCGCATCATGAAAAGAGCGCACTCGATGTCGCCAGATGGCTGGAGAGCAAGTCGGAGGTGGTCCGGGTCCTTCATCCCGCCCTCGAGAGCTTCCCCGGGCATGCCCTTTGGAAGCGTGACTTCAAGGGATCGAGCGGCGTCTTCTCATTCGTCCTCGGTGCCGACATGGCCGTTGCCAAAAAGAAGGCGCATGCTTTCCTGGATGCTCTCTCGATCTTTGGCCTCGGCTATTCCTGGGGCGGTTATGAGAGCCTTGCTGTCCATGTCAATCTTTCGGACCGCACGATCTGCAAGGCTCCGCTGGAAGGACCGGTGATCCGCCTGCAGATCGGGATGGAAGATGTCGAGGATCTTAAGGCAGACTTGGAGAATGGGTTTGCCGCAGCGGGGGCTGCCTGATCAGGCCCCGGTGTCGTAGCCGTAGAGCCAGTCAAGGTCCGCCGCCAGCGATGACGGCGACCGAAGCTTTAGAACGATGTCGCGCGCGACCCGGACAGGCCCGGTTGCATGATAAGCAAAGCGATTGAAAGAACCGCGCGCCTTGACCTTCTGTGCGCGGGCTTTGCGCTGTTGTTCGTAAGCGCCAAGCGCCTCAGGGAGTGTAGAAAACCGCGTTACTTGCTGTGCAAGTTCCCAGGCATCCTCGATGGCCATCGCCGCTCCTTGGGCAGAGAATGGCATCATCGCATGGGCGGCATCCCCGACCAGGACGATGTCCTTGTCGTTCTGCCAGCGCCCATCGCTGACCTGATAAAGCGGCCAGAAGCTCGCGCTTTCCGATTGGCGCAGCAGGGCGATGATCTGCGGATGCCAGTTTTTGAACTGCGCAAACAGCATGTGCCGGTTCTGCTGGCTTGCCTGGGCGTCCCAGGTCTCCCCCGGGCTGACGCCGGCCGCGATTGCGACCACGTTAAATCCCTGCATCTCCCGGAGTGGGTAGGAAACAACATGCGCGGATGCGCCCAGCATGGCCATGACGCGATCACGTGCCAGGAACGCGGGCGCTTCATTTTCGGCAATCGTAAAGCGCCACGCGACATTGCTGGAAAAATCCGGTCGGGGCGAACCGGGAACGGATGCGCGAACCTGTGACCACACGCCATCGGCGCCGATGATCAGATCCGGACGGACCCCCGTCAATGCTTCGATATGACTTGCATTTGCGACCGTGAGGCGATGGCCGAGATGCAGGGAGCAGAGCGGCTCAGCGGATACCGCCCGCTCCAGCGCGTTTTGCAGCGTGGAGCGATGCAGAACCCCGTAGGGCGCGCGCCAGCGTTCGCGAGCAAAGCGGCCAACGGGGACTTCCGCAAGTGTTTTCAGGGATTGGCCAGATACAAGGCTGATGCGCTGCGGCTCGCACCAGATCTTTTCAATCTCGGGCAACACCCCAACGCGCGCCAACACGCGCGCCGCGTTCGGTGAAATCTGCAAGCCGGCGCCAACTTCCGCAAGATAGGGAGCCTGCTCGATGACTTGGCATCGAATGCCGCGTTGCGAAAGGGAAAGCGCGGCGGTCAATCCCGCCATGCCCGCGCCGACGATCGCGGCATTCTGTACAGCCATGAAACTTTACTCTGCCTCAGGCGGCCTTGACGTGGAACGTGCAGCCCGGCGGATTGGTCTGTCCTTCCTTGAGGGAAGGGTTGTAGCGGTAGAGCGTCGAACAGTAGGAGCAGACCTTCTCGTTGTCGTCGCCCATGTCGATATAGATGTGCGGATGGTCGAAAGGAACCGATGCGCCTGTGCACATGAATTCCTTCACGCCGACTTCAATCAGGCGATGCCCACCGTCGTTCTGGAAGTGCGGGATAGCGTGACCGGCCATGTTTTTCTCCAATGCTTAAACTTTGCGGCGGACATTACATAGACGGCTCTCGAAAGTGTAGGGGGAAAAGGCACCTGTCGTGCAGGATTTTGCGTCGCAGGAGTTCAAGCCTCGGCACGCTTCCCCTATGTTGCGGCCAAACAGGATAGGATGCAATGAATCTGAATACGCCCACCTTCTCGCAGTTTCATCACCAGGGTCTGGCACTTTCCTTTTTCGATGAGGGGGATCCGTCCGGTGAACCGGTTCTTCTGATCCATGGTTTTGCCTCCAATGCCAATGTGAATTGGGTGCATCCCGGCTGGTTGAAGACGCTGGGGGATGCAGGCTACCGCGTGATCGCGCTCGACAATCGCGGACATGGTGCGAGCGACAAGCCGAGGGACATGGAAGCCTATCGGCCCTGGGTGATGGCCGAAGACGCGATCGCTCTGCTTGATCATCTCGGTCTGCCGGACGCGCATATGATGGGCTATTCCATGGGGGCACGCATCTCCACCTTCGCTGCGATCAATCATCAGAACCGCATCCGCTCCCTCGTGCTGGGGGGACTCGGTATTGGCCTGACGGACGGCGTAGGCGATTGGGATCCAATCGCGGATGCCTTGCTGGCGGCGTCTGCCGATGCGGTCACCCATCCCCGGGGCAAGATGTTTCGCAGTTTTGCCGACCAGACCCGGAGCGACCGCGAGGCGCTTGCGGCCTGCATCAGAGGTTCCCGCGATCTTGTCTCGCGTGAGGATGTCGGGCGGATCGAGGTGCCGACCCTCATCGGCGTTGGCACGAAGGATGATATCGCTGGCTCACCGCAGGAACTGGCAGCCTTGATGCCGAACGCGACCGCTCTTGATATCCCCAATCGCGATCATATGCTGGCCGTGGGAGACAAGGTTTTCAAGGCAGCCGTGTTGGAGTTTTATGCATCCTTGGCAGCGGCTCGTTAACCGGGTTCTGCGGCCATTGGTGTTTGTAAAACTTTGTTCTATATAATGGCCTCTTCGCAAATGAGGCTACCCGCATGTCCGTGCGCACAGAATTGTTGACCAAGGAACCTGTGACGATCGTCGATCCGATCTGGGATACACTTCGCTTCGAAGCGAGGGCAGGGGCGGACAAGGATCCGCTCTTGGCCGCCTTCCTGTATTCGACGGTGCTAAACCATCGCTCGCTGGAAGACTGCGTCATTCACCGGATCTGCGAACGCCTCGATCATCCGGACCTGCAGGCCGTTCTGTTGCGCCAGACCTTTGAGGAAATGCTGGCGGACTGGCCGCAATGGGGCGATGTGCTGCGCGTCGATATTCAGGCCTATTACGACCGGGATCCGGCCTGCTCGCGCTTCCTGGAGCCGGTGCTCTACTTCAAGGGTTTCCATGCCATCCAGACCCATCGTCTGGCGCACTGGCTGATGCAGCGCGGCCGTCGGGATTTTTCCATGTATCTGCAAAGCCGTGCCTCCAGCGTCTTCCAGACCGACATCAATCCGGCTGCACGAATCGGTAAAGGCATTTTCCTGGATCACGCAACCGGTTTCGTCGTTGGCGAGACGGCAGTGATTGGCGACAATGTGTCAATCCTGCACGGCGTGACCCTTGGCGGTACCGGCAAAGAAGGTGCGGATCGACATCCGAAGATTGGCAACGGCGTCCTGATTGGGGCGGGTGCCAAGATTCTCGGCAATATCGAGATCGGTTATTGCTCGCGTATTGCGGCAGGTTCTGTGGTCTTGAAGCCTGTGCCGCCCAAGACAACCGTCGCCGGGGTGCCGGCCAAGGTCGTAGGCGAGGCCGGCTGCTCCGAGCCGTCGCGCGTGATGGACCAGATCCCCGTCTCTGCAGAATAACATCCAGCAGGCAAACAGTTCATCTGATGTCTTCGACGTGGACGAAGCGGCACCGCCTCCTTTACTTTCGCCGTGAAGCCATGCCAAAAGCGCGTCGATTCGAACGATGATGGAGATGCACCTGTGAAAGCTGATGAAATCAAGAAACTCGACGCCTATTTCAAGCGGGTGTTCAATCCCACCTTCAGCGTGAAGGCACGTCCCCGCAAGGACGATTCGGCAGAGGTCTATGCCGGCGAGGAATTTCTGGGTGTCGTTTATGTGGACGACGAGGACGACGAGCGTTCTTACAATTTTTCCATGGCGATCCTCGACGTCGATCTTTGATTGTCCGAACAGCTTTGCAAGTTGAACAACGGCGGCCGCATCCTGCGAGCCGCCGTTTTTAATTTGAGAAATAGCTCAATGAATCCGTCGTATTGAAGGTTACTAGATATCAGGGGTTGTGTTTTTCGCATGTGCGAGACTTGACTTTTGCGGTGCGGAATCATTTGATGTGCACTGTCGAATAAACCCTGTGGAGGCGGAGAATGTTCAACTTTGACGAAGCAAACCGGAAGGGCAAAGAGGCACTGGATGCTGCCCTTTACAACTATTCCGACGTGACGAAGAAGTTTCAGGCAATTGCTACCGAAACGAGCGATTACTCCAAGAAGAGCGTTCAGGAACTGACGTCCTTCTGGGAATCGCTGTTTGCTGCGCGCAGCATCGAAGCGGTCTACGAAATCCAGACCCGCTATGCGAAATCTTCCTACGAAAGCTTCATTGCAGAAGCGACGAAATTGAGCGAATTATATACGGACTTGGCGAAGACCGCTTACAAACCGTATGAGGCTCCCATTGCAAAGGCATCTGCACTGGTGGCAACCAACGCCGCCTGATCCGATTGCCAACCGGCCACGTTATTCTGGCAGGTGTTCCGGCCGGCTGCGCCAACCGCGCGGCCGGTTTTTGATTCCGGCCTTGTTTTGTTTGTTTCCAGCGCAAATCCCCGTTGGGAGGCTCGATCACAGGAATAGTGATTGCGCGCTGGCTGAAGGGGCTTAAAATCGCCGGGAAACGAACTAAATAAACGATCTGATGTTCGGTCGATGAGAGTTCTAGAAATTGGCCGGACGGTTGGGGAATGAAGGAAGATGATCGCATTGCCGATCTATTACATGCAAGCTGAGAAAGACGGAAACGGAGACGGCCCGAACCGTGGCACCTCGGTTATTACCCGCACGAAACCGAAGACCAAGAAACCCAATCTCTACCGTGTTCTTCTGCTGAATGACGATTACACACCCATGGAATTCGTCATTCATATTCTGGAGCGTTTTTTCCAGAAGGACCGCGAAGCGGCCACCCGCATCATGCTGCACGTTCACAATCACGGCGTGGGCGAATGCGGGGTCTTTACGTACGAGGTCGCTGAGACCAAGGTGAGCCAGGTCATGGATTTTGCCCGCCAGCACCAGCACCCGCTGCAATGTGTCATGGAAAAGAAGTGAGGACCGCACGTGCCAACATTTTCGCCTAGTCTTGAAAAGGCGCTGCATCAGGCACTGACCTTCGCCAATGAGCGGCACCACGAATATGCAACGCTGGAGCATTTGCTCCTGGCTTTGATCGATGATGCCGACGCGGCCGCGGTCATGGGAGCATGCAACGTTGATCTCGATGCCCTCCGCAAGACGGTTTCTGATTACATCGATAACGAGCTCGCCAACCTCGTCACCGGTTACGACGAGGATTCCAAGCCTACATCCGGATTCCAGCGCGTCATCCAGCGCGCCGTGATCCATGTTCAGTCGTCCGGCCGGGAAGAAGTCACGGGTGCCAATGTGCTCGTTGCCATCTTCGCAGAACGGGAAAGCCATGCGGCCTTCTTCCTGCAGGAGCAGGAGATGACGCGCTATGATGCCGTGAACTATATCTCCCATGGCATCGGCAAGCGTCCGGGTTCGTCCCAGGTTCGCAGCCCTCGGGGTGCGGAAGAGGGGGAAGCGGAAGCCAAGCCCGGCCGTGAGCAGGAAGAGGGTTCTTCCAAGAAGCCGCAGGACGCCCTGAAGGCCTATTGCGTCAACCTGAACGAGAAGGCGAAGGGCGGTCGTATCGATCCGCTGATCGGCCGCCACGACGAGGTCAACCGCACCATTCAGGTGCTGTGCCGCCGTTCCAAGAACAACCCGCTCTATGTGGGTGATCCCGGCGTCGGCAAGACGGCGATCGCCGAAGGTCTGGCCAAGCGGATTGTGGAAGGCAAGGTGCCGGAAGCGCTCGCCAATGCCACGATCTTCTCGCTCGACATGGGCACGCTTCTCGCCGGCACCCGCTATCGCGGTGATTTCGAAGAACGCCTGAAGCAGGTCGTCAAGGAACTGGAAGAGTATCCGGGCGCCGTTCTGTTCATCGATGAAATCCACACTGTGATCGGTGCGGGTGCGACCTCCGGCGGCGCAATGGATGCGTCCAACCTGTTGAAGCCGGCTCTGTCCTCCGGGGCGATCCGCTGCATCGGTTCGACCACCTACAAGGAATATCGCCAGTTCTTCGAGAAGGACCGGGCGCTTGTCCGCCGCTTCCAGAAGATCGACGTCAACGAACCATCGATCGATGATGCCATCGAGATCATGAAGGGCCTCAAGCCGTACTTCGAGGAGTATCACAAGCTTCGCTATACCAACGAGGCGATCAAGTCGGCCGTTGAACTGTCGGCTCGCTACATCTCTGACCGCAAGCTGCCGGACAAGGCGATCGACGTGATCGACGAAACCGGTGCAGCCCAGATGCTGTTGCCCGCTTCCAAGCGTCGCAAGCTGATCACCGAGAAGGAGATCGAGGCAACCATTGCCACGATGGCCCGTATCCCGCCCAAGACGGTTTCCAAGGATGACGAGATGGTCCTCGCCAATCTGGAAAAGGAACTGCGTTCCGTCGTCTACGGTCAGGACAAGGCAATCGAGGCGCTGGCAACGGCCATCAAGCTCGCCCGTGCCGGCCTTCGCGAACCGAACAAGCCGATTGGCTCCTACGTCTTCTCCGGCCCCACTGGCGTCGGCAAGACGGAAGTCGCCAAGCAGCTTGCCTCGTCTCTTGGTGTGGAACTGCTGCGCTTCGACATGTCGGAATACATGGAGCGGCATACGGTTTCGCGTCTGCTCGGCGCACCTCCCGGCTATGTGGGCTTCGACCAGGGCGGCCTGCTGACCGACCAGGTGGACCAGCATCCGCATTCGGTCGTGCTGCTTGACGAAATCGAGAAGGCGCATCCGGATATCTACAACATCCTGTTGCAGGTGATGGACCATGGCTCGCTGACGGACCATAACGGCAAGAAGATCGACTTCCGTAACGTGATCCTGATCATGACCACGAATGCCGGTGCGTCCGAAATGGCCAAGGCCGCCATCGGCTTTGGCTCATCGAAGCGGACGGGCGAGGATGAAGAGGCGATCAACCGCCTGTTCACCCCGGAATTCCGCAACCGTCTGGATGCGATCATTCCGTTTGCGCCGCTGCCGACGGAAGTCATCCATCAGGTCGTGCAGAAATTCGTCATGCAGTTGGAAACCCAGCTGTCCGAACGCAACGTCACGTTCGACCTGCATCAGGATGCCATCGCATGGCTGGCGGAGAAAGGTTACGACGAGCGCATGGGTGCGCGTCCGCTCGGACGCGTCATTCAGGAGCACATCAAGAAGCCGTTGGCGAACGAGATCCTGTTCGGGGCGCTGCGCAAGGGTGGCGTCGTCAAGGTCACCGTCGGGCCGAAGGAAGACGGCAAGGACGGCCTGATCCTGGAATCGATCCCGGAACTCGCGCCGGTAAAGCCGAAGCCTGAGGCCGAAGTCGAAGAGGTCGAGGAGGAAGTCCAAGCCAAGGCCAAGACCCGCGCCAAGTCCAAGGACGACCAGAAGCCTTCGAAGGGAAAGGACGCCAAGGCGCAAGCCGCCGATGGTGATGTCCTCACCGAGGAGCCGGCCAAGCCACGCAAGGGATCATCCGTTCCCAGGGTACCCAAGAAAAAATAATCAGATAAAACATGCAGTGCCGGGAGCGAAAGCTTCCGGCATTTTTTCATGCGTACCGGTCTGTTCCGGACGATGACGACGGACTGACTGATAATGCCTCCTTCCGATATTGCCCTCCAATCCAATGCCAGGTGGTTCCTGAAGGGTGTCCTCAGTATTACGACGCTGCCGGCGCTCATTCTCATGACCTCTTTTGTCGGCTTCAGTGCGTTTGCACTCGAGTCGGGGATAACACGATCTCAGGCCGTGTTCATGACGCTGTCGGTCTGGGCGCTGCCCGCCAAGATGATTCTGATCGGCACCATGGCTGGCGGCGCACCGATCGCGGCGAGCTTTGTTGCGGTGACGCTTTCCTCGATTCGCATGATGCCGATGGTTGCCTCGATCATGCCGGATATGCGGACTGAGAAAAGCCCGACCTGGCTCCTGCTGTTTCTCTCGCATTTCGTGGCGATCACCTCCTGGGTGTTTGCCATGCAGAGGCTGGGAGATGTCCCGCGAGAACGGCGGCTCGCTTATTTTGGCGGCTTCTCGATCACGCTGACGCTGGTCAATGCGGTCATCGTCGGTGTCTGTTACGGCATCGTGGCGCAATTTCCGCCAATGGTGGCGGGTGCGCTCTTCATGCTGACACCGGTCTATTTCTTCGCGTCGATCTGGGCGAGTGCGCGCCACAGCGTGGTCAAGGTTGCGTTTGTGGTTGGCGTTGTCGCAGGGCCTGCCATTGCGATGGTTGAGCCGAAATTCGACGTGCTCTATGCCGGTCTCGGCGGGGGAACGCTGGCCTATCTCTTCGACCGCTTCGTGATCCGGGGGCGCAAGGCAGCCCAAAGCGCAACGGCCGCTCCGGAGGAACTGCTTTGAGCGACCCTGTGCTGTGGACCTACATTGTCATTGCGGTCGCTGGCTGGCTGGCAACCGATATCTGGCGCTGGCTCGGCGTGCTGCTCGGCAACCGTCTGGACGAGGACTCCGAAGCCTTGCAATGGGTGAGGGCGGTGGCAACCGCGCTTGTGATGGCAGTGACGTCGAAACTCGTCTTCTTCCCCACCGGCACGCTCGCGCACTCACCTCTTTGGCTGCGGGTGGGGTCTCTAGGTATTGGCTTCATCGCGTTTCTGCTTGCTGGGCAACGCGTGATCGTCTGTGTGCTGGTGTCGATCAGTCTCCTGCTTCTCGGACTGGCAATGCTCTGATCATCGCCATCGCGCTGCATCGCCTTGCGTGAAGTGCCTTACGCTACGAGATCGAGATGCGGATCCCGCATTTCGACGCTGCCGCGGCCATTGCGCTTGGCGTCGTAAAGTGCCTGATCCGCCGAGACAATGAGGCTGTGCGCCGTAATTGCCGTGTCGCCGGTCATTGAAATGCCGACACTGGCGCCGATCACGACCGTCAGATTGTCGACAATATAAGGTGCGGAGATATTGTCCGTGATTCGGCGTGCAAGGTCATATGCTGTGTGCGGGTCGGTCACCGAGGGCTGGACGAGCAGAAACTCGTCGCCCCCGCGGCGCGCCGCAAAAGCGTTCGGCGGCAGAAGAGCCGTCAGGCGCCGCCCGACCTCCACAAGAATGGCATCTCCCACCGCATGACCATGGGTATCGTTGGCCGCCTTGAAATGATCGAGATCGATGAAATGCACCGCAACCATGGCCTCTGGTGTTACGCTGCCATCCAGCAAAAGACGGCGAAGCTTCTGGTCCAGTGTGAAGCGGTTGCCAAGGCCCGTCAGCGCATCGGTGCCGGCGAGGGCTGCCATTTCCGACTTGGTGAGCAGCATCTCAAGCGTGAGGCGGTGCGTGGTTTCGATGAGTTGAAGACCGGCAATCCACATGATGAGTATGAACAGGCCGAGCAGATTGAGAAGCAATGATGGTTGCAGCAGGAGGGCTACGATATAGGGAGCGGCGGCAACAGCCGTGCAGCCAATCGCGATCTTCGGCCGTACAGCAAGCCGGGTCAGCACCCCGGTGCAATAGCTGATGAGAAAAGTGACCGCAAATAGTTGCACATCGGACTGCTGCGACGACTGAAATGCGTAAGCGCCGATGGCACCGACGACAGCGGAAAATGCAAAGCTTCCCAATCCGTGCCAAATCTCCCAACTCTTCGTTGGGTGGCGGTCTCCGGCCCTGCGATAGGCAATGTCGATCGCAAGCCGCACGCCACCTATTGCCATGGCGAGTACAGCAAACAGGGCAAAGACGGGGTCGTTGTGGTGATATGAGAGTAGGCTACAGAAGCCAGCGGCGGCGCAGCTGATAAAGACAACATTGAAAGTGCCGGCGTAAAGCAGATGAACAAGCTCCGGTTTCACAGGAGCCTCTGCGTTGCCGCCGCTTTTCTTTCGCTTGCGATCGTCGTGCCGGATCATTGGCATTGGTCAATAATGAGTGGCTTTATTTCAAGAAATACGAATGGCAGGCAACCGCTTTATCCGATTTATCCTTACATTAATCCGGGGTGCCGTTGCAACAGACACAACGGTCCACTCCTCTATAAATTGAGCGTGGAAACTATTGTTCAATCCGTTTGAATATCGGTTGTGTAATACAACTGAATGAATGCATTTCTATAGATTGGGTTTCGCTGCCAAGCGGGCAAGGCATGTCATCCCGCCTGGTGTCTGGTCAATTTCGTCATGCTAGAGTATCCGTTTTGATCAAGCATGTTTTGGGGTCCATTTCCGGTTGTTTTTCAACAGTGCGTTTGCGAGCACAATGAGCTTTCGCATGATTGCGGTGATGGCGACCTTCGGTGGTTTTCCGGCGGCTTTGAGCTGGTCGTATTTGACCT
>NZ_JAUKWQ010000013.1 GCF_030504645.1 Rhizobium oryzicola
GGGATAATCTGGCGCGCTTCAATCGACGCTCAAAGCGTTTCTCCAAAACTCATGACATGCTGGAGATAACGCTCACACTGTTCTTTAACAGGCACCTCATCGGGAGTCCTCAGTAAACACTGCCCCTACAAGGGGGGGGGGGGGGGGGGGGAGACAAGTGGAAAACGCTCGCTCTAATCTCACCTCGATTACGCGATGACGCCCTTCAGCCCAATAGAAGGCATTGCATTGCCGCCTCTTTCGTTCTCCCCCCTTGTGGGGGAGATGGCGGCAGCCAGAGGGGGAGTCTTTCGACAACGGGATTTTCTTTTAGAGCTTGTGAATGTCATCGTAGGGGATGGTGAATACCTTATCGTCAAATCGCACGCCTGTCTGGACGTTGTAGATCATGACGGACGTATCCTTGTTCTGCACGTCGGTGATCGTCCACTGGCGCAGATCATAGGTCTTCGGATCAAACATCATGGTGATGGTGGAATCCCCGAAGATCGTCTTGTTGCCGAGAACGATCGTCGTGAGGTCCGACTCCTCGCGTACCTCGCGCACCATCTGGTTGGAGAGATCGATCTTGTCGGCGAGAAGCAGGCTGAGCGGCGTCTTGGACAAGGGATAGAGATCCCAGGTCTTGAGCTTCAGGTTGCCGATCACGACGTTGCTACCATCCGCAATGACGCGGATCGGCGACGGATCCTCGAAGTTAAAGCGCAGCTTACCCGGTCGCTGGATATAGAACTTGCCGCCAGTTTGTTCACCGCGCGGACCGAACTGTACGAATTCACCCAGCATGGTCTTCACGGACGAAAAGTGGTCGGCGATCTTCTGGGCAGTCGTGGCACCCACAACCCCCTGTGCAAAAGCCGGCATGCCTGTAGCACCTGCCAGGGCGGCGCCGGCCATACCCAGAAGAAGGCTGCGGCGGCCAAGGAGCAGAGCGGAGGTTTCGGTCGCAGGTTTGGTCATGGGTGTTTACTCCTTCTTCTCTCTTATTGTGCGGCCAAAGGCGGCGGCTTCGTGACCAAGGTTATCGCTCAAGGATATCGGATTCGGTCGGCACCAGGATTTCGCGTTTGCCCGCATGGTTGGCGGGTCCGACAATGCCTTCTTTCTCCATCCGCTCGATCAGCGAAGCGGCACGGTTATAGCCAATGCCCATTCTGCGCTGGATATAGGAGGTCGATGCCTTGCCGTCACGCAGGATAATCGCCACCGCCTGATCGTAAGGGTCATCGGAGCCGGAAAGATTGGCGGTACCTGCAGGACCGTCGCCATCGCCGTCTTCATCATCATCGGCAGTGATCGCATCCAGATAATCCGGCGCGCCCTGGCTCTTGAGATAAGAGACGATGTCTTCCACTTCGCCATCGGAAACAAAGGGACCGTGAACGCGCTGAATGCGTCCGCCGCCTGCCATATAAAGCATGTCGCCCATGCCGAGCAGCTGTTCGGCACCCTGCTCGCCAAGGATCGTGCGGCTGTCGATCTTGGATGTTACCTGGAAGGAAATGCGGGTGGGGAAGTTCGCCTTGATCGTGCCGGTGATGACATCGACCGAGGGGCGCTGCGTTGCCATGATGACGTGAATGCCGGCGGCACGCGCCATCTGCGCGAGGCGCTGCACGGCCCCTTCGATATCCTTGCCGGCCACCATCATCAGGTCGGCCATTTCGTCGATGATCACGACGATATAGGGCATGGGCTTCAGGTCGAACTCTTCCGTCTCATACATGGCCTCGCCGGTGCGGCGGTCAAAGCCCGTCTGTACGGTGCGCGTCAGCACTTCGCCCTTGGCGAGCGCCTGCTCGACGCGGGTGTTGAAGCCATCAATGTTACGCACGCCGATCTTCGACATCTTCTTGTAGCGTTCTTCCATCTCACGAACGGTCCACTTCAGCGCCACAACCGCCTTTTTGGGGTCGGTGACGACGGGGGACAGGAGATGGGGAATGCCATCATAGACGGAAAGTTCCAGCATCTTCGGATCGATCATGATCAGGCGGCACTGCTCCGGCGTCATACGGTAGAGCAGCGACAGGATCATGGTGTTGATCGCGACAGATTTACCAGAGCCGGTGGTACCGGCCACCAGCAGATGCGGCATCTTGGCAAGGTCGGCAATCACAGGCTCGCCGCCGATCGTTTTTCCGAGCGCCATGGCAAGCTTTGCCTTGCTGCTGTCGAAATCCCGGCTGCCGATCAGCTCGCGCAGGAAGACCGTTTCGCGGCTCTGGTTCGGCAATTCGATGCCGATGGCATTGCGGCCGGGTACAACGGCGACGCGGGCAGCGATCGCACTCATCGAGCGAGCAATATCATCCGCGAGACCGATGACGCGAGAGGACTTAATGCCAGGAGCAGGCTCCAGCTCGTAGAGCGTCACGACCGGGCCGGGGCGCACATGGATGATCTCACCACGCACGCCGAAATCCTCCAGCACACCTTCAAGCATGCGGGCATTCTGTTCCAGCGCTTCGGCCGAAAGGGTAGCGTCCTTCACCACATTGCGAGGCTCAGCCAGAAGGTGAACCGAGGGAAGCTGGAAACCTTCCGGATCGATCAGCGAGCCCTGTGCTTCACGCGCCACCCGCGCACCGGGGCGCGGTGCCGCAGCCGGTGCCGAAATGCGCGCCGAGGTGCGTGGACCACCCTGTTGCAGGGAGCGAAGCCCCATGTCGAACGGCGGTTCATCGTCATCATCGGCCAAGATACCGGCAGGGCGCGGATGTGAAGGCAGATCTTCATCATCTTCGTCCTCGTGGACGGCGGCCTTCGGAGACAGGCGGCGGCGCGCCGCCATTAGATCCGACACCGACCCATCCATCGACGGTTCCGCGCGGGACGCCGGGCGCTCCTTGGCGCGCACCGGTTCGTTCAGCGTGCCGAATTCATCCTCGTTGAAATCATAAGGCTCATTATAGCCGGTCTCGGCCCTTGGGCGCGGCTTGATGCGCAACAGGCGGCGGAACCGCGCCTGGGTGATGTACCAGTAGTGCGCAAGTGCACCGAAGGCATGGAAGGCAAAGAAGCTGCGGTCCTCGTCTTCCTCCTGGAGATCACGAGCCGAAACAGCGCGCCGCACGGGGCGATCGTCATCGTCCTCGTCTTCCTCCTCGTCCTCATCGATTTCCTGCTGCCCGAGGAGCCCTGCGGCAAACAGCAGAAAGCCTGCCGTCGGAATGGCAAAGATGACGCCGAGAACGGTAGCGAGAATGCCTGTTGGATAGGTACCCACAAAAAGCGCGGGAAAGCGCAACAGCATGTCACCGATGACACCGCCAATGCCATTCGGAATGGGCCATGTATGCGGTGCCGGGAAGCAGCCGAGCGTGGCGGAGCCCAACAGCAGCCCCACACCGAGCGATGCGATGCGGGCAGGAATTCGCCCTATGCGGCGGCCGACGATCAGCGCCAGCGACCAGGACAGGACCGGCAAAAGCGCGATAACGCTGGCCAGCCCGAAGAACTGCATCATGATGTCTGCAAAGACGGCGCCGGGAAACCCGAGCAGGTTCGTCGCCGCGTGATCCGTCGCATAAGAGAAACTCGGATCCGAGACATTCCAAGTGGCCAATGCGGCAACGGCAAGCGCCAGCGCCAGGAATATCCCGAAGCCAAACATCGCCAGCACCTGCCGAACGACGAAGGCCGTCAGCGCTTGGCGTGTGGAGTGCTGCGCCATAGCGGCCGAGGTGCTTCTGCCCATGATACAATCAGCCCGAACTTAAGTTGACGCCAGGGCAAGCGTATCCGCGGCATGTGCCGCAAATTGCGCCCATCTATCCCAACGCTAGCGAAGTTTGGTTAACGCGACTTTAACCACCCGCGGCAGGCACTCGTTTACCAATATGAAAAACCCGGCACGAAGGCCGGGTAAAAGGAGGCGGTGTCGAATTTCGTCTTTTGAGAAGATGGCGCCTGTGACGCCATCTTCCGATTTGCAGGCTTAGGAGTGGTAAGCAGCTTCGCCGTGAGACGACAGGTCGAGACCTTCGCGCTCAGCTTCAACCGGCACACGCAGACCGAAGATAACATCCACGATCTTGTAAAGGATCGCCGAACCGATGCCGGACCACAGCAGGGTCACGACCACGCCCTTGAACTGCGCCCAGACCTGCGTAGCGGTGCCACCGTAAGTCGCTGCGAAGTCGGCCGTGGAGTAGTCGACAATGCCGGCGCCGCCGAGGGCCGGGTTGACGAAGACGCCCGTCAGGATCGCGCCGAGAATACCGCCAACGCAGTGGACGCCAAACACGTCAGCCGTATCGTCATAGCCGAACTTGTTCTTTACCGTGGAGACAAAGAAGTAGCAGATCGGGGAAACGATCAGGCCCATAACGAGGCCGCCCATCGGTCCAACATAGCCGGCAGCCGGCGTGATGACGACGAGACCGGCCACAGCACCGGAGGCAGCACCCAGCATGGAGGACTTGCCGCGAGCGAAGGTTTCAACCAGCGACCAGGAGACGATCGCAGCCGCAGTGGCGACGAAGGTATTCATCATGGCAAGGGCGGCGCCACCGTTCGACTCGAGGTTCGAACCGGCGTTGAAGCCGAACCAGCCAACCCACAGCAGGGATGCGCCGACCATGGTAAGCGTCATCGAGTGCGGGGCCATCATGTCCTTGCCGTAGCCGGTGCGCTTGCCGATCATGATGGCACCAACCAGGCCTGCGATACCAGCATTGATATGAACGACAGTGCCACCGGCGAAATCGATCGCGCCGAAGCCGAAGATCAGACCACCCGGATCAGCATAGGCGCTCGGGCCACCCCAGAACCAGACCATGTGCGCGATCGGGAAGTAGATAAAGGTGAGCCAAAGGACCACGAAGAGGATGACCGCGGAGAACTTTACGCGCTCTGCAAAAGCGCCCACGATCAGGCCGGGGGTAATGGCAGCAAAGGTCATCTGGAAGGCAACGTAGACCAGTTCCGGAATGACCACGCCCTTGCTGAAGGTTTCAACCGTGGACGCCGGCGTCACGCCTGCGAGGAACATCTTGGAGAGACCGCCGACGAACGGGTTGAGCCCGCCACCAGCCGTGAACGAAAGCGAATAGCCATAGACAACCCAGAGGATCATGGCGACAGCCGCGATCATCATGACCTGCATGCAGACGGACAGCATGTTCTTGGCGCGCACGAGGCCGCCGTAGAACAGGGCAAGACCCGGAACGGTCATCATCAGAACCAGTGCCGACGAAATCAGCATCCAGCTGGTATCGCCCTTATCCGGAACCGGAACCTTGGCAGCGGCGGCGGCGGCAGCCGGAGCGGCGTCCTGCGCAAAAGCGATCGCCGGGGCCAACAAGGCCGCGGACGCGACGCCAAGCCGCGCGACGTTGGATGTGAACTTGGAAAACGACATATGAATGAACTCCCCTCGACGACCAGTCTTACAAGGCTTCGCTGTTGGTTTCGCCGGTACGGATGCGCACGGCCTGCTCGATCGAATAGACGAAGATCTTGCCGTCCCCGATCTGACCCGTCTTCGCTGCAGAGGCGATGGCTTCAACAGCCTTTTCGACCATGTCGGAAGCAACCGCGATTTCGATCTTCAGCTTGGGCAGGAAGCTGACGGCATATTCCGTGCCACGATAGATTTCGGTATGCCCCTTCTGGCGCCCGTAACCCTTCACTTCGGTTACGGTCAGGCCCTGAATGCCGACAGCCGTGAGAGCTTCGCGCACCTCATCGAGCTTGAATGGCTTGATAATGGCCATCACGATTTTCATGTGGTTTCCCATCCTTTGCTACATCGGCGAAACGCCGAACTCTCCTGGCCGCTGGCACCGCACCGAGCAGCGACTGCCATCTACCATTCAAGGCCCGTGCCAGTTTGATGGGCGGAAATAAGTTATTGAAATATAAAGGTTATGATGAAGCGCTTAGTTTGAAATGCAATTGAGCGCCTTTTAGGCGCTCAATTTTCGTGCAATTTATTTTTTTTGCACAATCATTGTTCAGTTGCTCGTTTGCGAATCAAGCCTTCTTGCGCAACAGATGCAATCAGCATACCACAGCGTGTATAAAGACCGCCACGCGTCATACCGCGCGCACCGGAAGCGCTGGGACTGTCCTGCGTGTACAAAAGCCAGTCATCCAGGGCGCAAGGACGGTGAAACCACATGGCGTGGTCGATACTGGCCGCCTGGATCTCCGGATTGAAGATAGTCGTGCCATGCGCATAAAGGGATGTATCAAGAAGCGTCATGTCCGAAAGATAGGCAAGTGCTGCTGCCTGGTAATGGCGGTCATCGGGCACGGCTCCGGTCATGCGAACCCAGATCTTCTGTTCCGGCTTCAGCTTCTCATTTGAGACATAGTGCACGAGCGAGAGTGGGCGTATTTCTACCGGACGCTTCTGACCCCAATAGCGCTTTACCATCTCAGGCGCCTGCGCCAGGAACATGGCCTGAAATTCCTCCTCGGACATAAGTTCCTCGGGCTGACGCACCGGTGGCATATCGGTCTGATGGTCGAAACCCGGCTCCTCGACATGGAACGAGGCGGACATGGCGAAGATCGCCCGACCGTGCTGAATGGCCGTGACGCGACGTGTGGAAAAACTAGAACCATCCCGCAACCGCTCGACGTCGTAGATGATCGGGACCTTCGGGTCGCCAGGCAACATGAAATAGGCGTGCAGCGAGTGTACGAAACGGTCGCTATCCGTCGTGCGCTGGGCTGCCATCAGCGACTGCGCAATGACCTGTCCACCAAACACGCGCTGCCAGCCGATCTGCGGACTCATGCCGCGAAACAGGTTCTCCTCCAGCCGCTCGAGATCGAGCGTGACAAGCAGTTGATCCATGGCGGACAATGTGTCGGAAGGATGCGGCATTTTTAACAGGCCCTGACGGTAGGAAGCGCAAGTCACTTGCTCTATATGTCTGGCAGTTCAATCTCAAGTACAGGAGCGTTGCGATGCTGGACATGCTGATCGTCGGAGGCGGATATGTGGGCCTCGCGGTGGCGGTCGCGACCAAGCAGGCCGCGCCCCATTTGGCCGTTGAAGTGATCGAAGCCGCACCAGAAGGTGTTTGGCAGAAAGATGAACGCGCATCCGCCATCATCGCCGCTGCCACCAAGATGCTGGACGTATTCGGCGTCTGGGGCGAGATCGAGCCGGACGCACAGCCGATCACCCGCATGATCGTCACCGATTCGCGTACCTCCGATCCAGTACGCCCCGTCTTCCTGACCTTTGACGGCGACGTCGAGCCGGGCCGACCCTTTGCGCACATGATTCCCAACCTCGCGATCGTTCGCGCCCTGCGTGGGGCCTGCGAGCGCCTGGGTATCAACATTCGCCATGGCGCGGCGGCGACCGCTTTTGAAGCAGGTCCCTCCAGTGCGACGCTGACACTTGCAGATGGATCGGAAATCAAGACGAAACTGGTCGTCGCTTGCGACGGCGTTCGTTCAAAACTACGGGACATGGCGGGCATCCGTACCGTGCGCTGGGATTACGGCCAGTCGGGCATCGTGACGACGGTGGAGCACGAGCGTCCGCATGAAGGCTGCGCGGAAGAGCATTTCCTGCCCTCCGGCCCCTTTGCCATCCTGCCGCTGACAGGCAACCGCTCTTCCCTGGTGTGGACGGAACGCACTGCGGATGCAGATCGCCTCGTGGCTTCCGATGACCTGATTTTCGAAGAGGAATTGCAGCGCCGCTTCGGCCACAAGCTTGGCGCACTGACGGTAGTGGGTGGCCGCAAGGCTTTTCCTCTGGGGCTGACGCTTTCCCGCTCCTTCATCGCGCCACGCCTTGCACTTGCGGGCGACGCCGCGCATGGCATCCACCCCATTTCCGGCCAGGGCCTGAACCTAGGCTTCAAGGACGTGGCAGCTCTTGCCGAAACCATCGTTGAGGCGGACCGCCTGGGTCTGGACATCGGCGCGGTCAATGTTCTGGAGCGCTACCAGACCTGGCGGCGCTTCGACACCTTCCGCATGGGTGTCACGACAGATGTTCTGAACCGCCTCTTCTCGAACGATATCGAGCCGGTGCGCATTGCGCGCGATCTCGGTTTGGGCATCGTCGAGCGTCTGCCGAAACTGAAGTCCTACTTCATCGGCGAGGCGGCCGGAACCAAGGTGAAGGATTCGCCGCGTCTACTGGCAGGCGAGCAGATCTGACGGCCGCAGGCTATGCAGCCACTCAGTTCTCGATCTTGCGGGCTTCCGAAACAAGCATGATCGGGATGCCGTCGCGGATGGGATAGGCCAGCCGCGCAGCCTCTGAGATCAGCTCGTTGTTCTGCCGGTCATAGGTCAAACGCGTCTTGCCCAGCGGGCAGACGAGAAGATCGAGAAGCTTGGGATCCACCTTGCTGAGTTTCTCGTCCATGCCAACAGCCTATTGTAGGATCGTATCGGAATCGCCGAAGTCGCGCGCCAGATGGATCTCGGTAATGGCAATCAATGTTTCCGCCCGCGTCTTGAGGTCAGGAGCTTCCAGCAACGCCTGCTTCTCAGCGGGCCCGAACGGAGACATCATCGACAGCGAGTTCACCAGCGTCAGATTACCGGCACGCTCGACGCTGTCCCAATCCGCTTCCAGCTTGTTGGCATCCAGATAAGCCCGGAACACCCGCAGAAGCGCTTCGCGATCCACAGCCAGTTCATCGTCGTCTCCAGAGAGATCGGTCATGAACGGCATGAAGCGGAAAGTACGGAAAGGATGCCCCTCGCCAACCTCTTCCACCGCCCGAAAGCGGCACACGCCGCTCAGAGATACGATATAGCGGCCATCCCCGGTCTCAGCGAACGAGGTGATACGGCCAAGACAGCCAACCGTACTGAGGGCTGGCCGGGTTCCCTCGCCTGCTTCACCGAGGGCAGGCTGGATCATCCCGATCAGGCGATCTCCGGCAAGTGCCGCATCGAACATGGCCAGATATCGGGGCTCGAAGATGTTGAGGGGCAATTGCCCGCCGGGCAGCAGCAAAGCGCCGCTCAATGGAAACACCGGCACTGCTTCCGGAAGATCCTCACGCTTTACATATCTTGCATTGCCGACATGCATTGGCCTTCTCCCGCGTACAGCGCAACGGCCGCCCAATAGCGGCCTGCCATTCTATGTGGTGTGTCCGTTCTCAATCACAAGCGGCCGGGCGAAAGGTAGCCACCTCTCACGAAAAGAGAATAGACGAAAGCTTACGACGCGCCGAAATCGTCGCCGGATCCTTCGGTCCCCAGGTCTCGAAGAACTGCAGAAGCTGGCGGCGCGCGCCGTCATCATCAAAGGTCCGATCCTTGCGCATGATGAGCAGCAGGTGCTCTGCGGCTTCCTCGCGGTTGCCCTGAACGTTGAGAATTTTGGCAAGTTTCATACGCGCTTCGTGGTGATCCGGGTTAAGGGCCAGTTCATGCTCCAGAGCAACGGGATCGCCGAGTTTGCGGGCTTCCTCGATCTGCTGCAGCTTGAGGACAGCCGCCTGGATCGGTGCCTGCTTTGTCAGTTCCTCTGGCAAGGAGTCCAGCATCTGCCGGGCGCGGGCCGTCTCACCCAGCGCCACCAGGCATTCGAACATGCCGGCAATACCCTTCGCGTTTTCCGGATCGGCCTGCAACACTGCTGCAAACAGCTGGGCAGCGCCGTCGATATCGCCGCCATCGAACAGCGCCCGAGCTTCCTCGAGCGCCGATTCGATTTCCGCTTCCGGTCCGGCGCCAGCGGGGCCTGCGAGCTTGTCGATGAACTGACGGATCTGGCTTTCCGGCACCGCACCCATGAAGCCATCGACCGGACGACCATTGACGAAGGCAATGATGGCCGGAATGGACTGGATGCCGAGCTGGCCCGGGATGGAGGGATGATCGTCGATGTTGAGCTTAACCAGCTTGACCCGGCCATTGCCCTCATTGACCACCTTTTCAAGCACCGGCGTCAGTTGCTTGCACGGACCGCACCACGGCGCCCAGAAATCCACCAGCACCGGCTGCCGGCGAGATTCCTCCAGAACATCCTTCGTGAAGGCGGCCGTCGTCGTATCCTTGATATAGCCGCCTCCAGCAGCGGGTGACGCAGCGGGCTGCGAACCGAAGCTCATAGTGCCGCTCATCTGGCCGCCATAGCCGCCGCTATAGGGATTATTGGTGCCGCTGCTCATGGATGTCTCCCGGACTGAAATTTTTGTCTGCCGTTTGCTCGCAAAGATCGTATGTCAGCCGGTGACTTTCAAGACAAGCGGCTCATGCCCTGTCGCCTTCAGAAAACGCAAGAGATCCTCGCGACCGATGGAGGTCGTGGCATCGTTGGAAAGCGGATGGCCATTGATCACATCATAGGTCATCAGATCCTCATCGAGAACGAAAGTGACATTCAGCCCCGTGTCGTTGATGGCCCCGAACACGGTCACCGATCCCGGAACGACCCCCAGATATTCCAGCATCCTCTCCGGGCTGCCGAAGGACACGCGGCTGGAGGCTCCGATCACCTTGTGAACCGTCTTCAGATCCACCGTGGCATGCTCTTCCACGGTCAGCACGAAATACTGATCCTTCTTATCCTTCACGAACAGATTCTTGGTGTGCCCACCAGGGATCTCGTCCCGAAGGCTCGTGGATTCCGCGACCGTGAAGACCGGCGGATGCGTCTTGTTGGAATAGGAGATTTGCAGATCGTCCAGAAAACGAAAGAGGTCATCAGCGGTTTTCGGAGCGGCGGAAGTCGAAGTTTCGGTCATGGATACAAACGCGCTTTGTGGATTGATGAACATCAGGAACGAAGTTGCGAGACTATAGAAAGCTCCGCGAGAATCCGACAGCCCGATCTGCGTCACGAGTGGGTGCGATTTCACCACCCCTGGCACCATGAAACGGGTAGCACGAACCGCGATCAGATTTTTCCATCCTGCAATACATTGATTTTGCTAACAAAATAAACTTTCTTCAAAAAATCTGCCGATTCCTGTCATTTCCCTGTTGCATTCAAAAATGAGTTGGGCCATATAGCCCCCGTCGCCGCAACGCAGCGACCCGCGGTTCAGCGAACTACCCCGAACCGACGGAAAAATGAGCGGGTGTAGCTCAGGGGTAGAGCACAACCTTGCCAAGGTTGGGGTCGAGGGTTCGAATCCCTTCGCCCGCTCCAGTTTATCAAAAAAGCTTGTAGTATGATAAAGAGATAGACGCGCAACGCGTTGTCTAACCTCCGTTCGAACGGGCGCTTTCGCGCCCGCCCCCTTTTGTGATTTCGCGAATCATCAACTCGGCATCGTGCCTACGTAGCACGATTGCGGGCGAATGAGCCTGCCCGTCTGGTCCTGCTCCAGAACATGCGCCGTCCATCCGGCCATGCGCCCTGCGGCAAACACATTGGTGAAGCTATCGCGCGGAAAACCCACCGCTTCAAGAACAAGCGCCGTGTAGAATTCCACATTGGTCTGGAGCGGGCGTAGCGGCTTCCTTTCCTTGAGAAGATGAAGCGCTGCCGTCTCCACCTTGCCGGCAAAGGCGATCCGGCCCGAACCATCTTTCAGCGCCGAGACCGCTCCCTTCAGCACATCGGCGCGGGGATCACGCACGCGGTAGATCCGGTGTCCAAAACCCATCAGCCGCTCGCCGCGATCAAGTGCAGCCGCGAGCCAGGGCTCGATCCGCGTCTCGTCGCCAATATCGTCCAGCATATCAAGAACCGGGCCAGGTGCCCCGCCATGCAACGGCCCCTTCAAGGCGCAGAGCCCGCCCACGACCGAGGAAAACATGCCGGCCTTGGTGGAAGCGATAACGCGAGCCGTGAAAGTCGATGCGTTGAGGCCGTGATCGGACACCGTAACCAGATAGGTATCAAGCGCCTTCACCTTGTCATCATCCGGGTTGGCATCCCCAAGCATGCGCAGGAAATCTTCGGCCTGGCTGCAACTTGCGTTGGGTGAAACGGGGGCGAGACCCCTCGCCTGCCGAACGATTGCCGCGGTGAACACCGGCACGGATGCGACCGCCAGAACGTGGTGCGGTTCTGCTGCATCATCCGGCAGCGCCGAGAGCAGAAGCCGCAGGGCCTCCACGGGGCTGAGCGTGCGGATGCCGGCGAGCAAGGGCTGCATCAGAGAAAAGGCCGTGACACGGGCTTTGCCGAGCGCTTTGCCAATCTCCTCGGCGGTCAGCGGGGGCTGCGCGAGATCCCGCCAAAGCAGTTCCAGCACCTGTTCGAAACGCCAGTGCGCCAGTTGTTGCAGATGATATCCGGCGATGATGAGTTTCCCCGCCTGGCCATCCACATGGCTGAGCCGGGTTTCGGCAGCAATCACATCGTCGAGGCCGGGTGCGGGGGTCTGCGCAGCAAGCTTGGGCGCAGAGGGAGCAATAGGTGCCATGATCAATCTCCTCAAATTAGCAGGGTGACTTGAGGATGTTGCAGTGCATATATATGGTCAATCTTGATTCATATAATCAATGCATATGGTATGATCATGACCGCTGGTGAAAAATTCCTGGATGCTGACAGTGCTGCCGCAACGCTCGGCATTACGAAAGCCACGCTCTATGCCTATGTCAGCCGCGGCCTGGTCCACACGAGCGGAGCCGATGATGATCCCAGACGCCGGCTGTACAGCGCCCGCGACGTGGAAGCCCTGAAGAAACGAAAGTCCGTGGGCCGAAAGCCGAAGGAGGCTGCCGCAACCGCACTGGATTGGGGATTACCGGTTCTGTCCTCCGCCATTACCCTCATCGAAAACGGCCGTCTCTTTTACCGGGGAAAGGACGCGACGGCGCTCGCAGACCACGCCTCGCTGGAGGATGTGGCGCGCCTGCTCTGGGATTGCGGCTTGACCGACCCCTTCGAGGACCCGAAGGCAGAACCGGAGCCCTGGCAGCCCGCTCTTCTTGCCGCAACCGCCACCCTGCCTCTGACCGAACGCTGCCAGGCGCTCGTTCCCTTTGTCGCGGGCGGCAGGGCAACGGCCTGGAAGCGCGATGCCCGGCGCCTGCTGCCGGGTGCTGCAGCCCTCACGCGCAGCATGGCCGGCGCCTGTGTAGCAAGGAGCCCAAGCGCTGAGCCGATCCATGATTTTCTCGCAAGGACATGGGGCCTGCATGGAAAAGGCGCCGATATTCTTCGCCGTGCCCTGGTGCTGCAGGCAGATCACGAACTGAATGCATCTGCCTTTGCAGTCAGGGTTACGGCTTCAACGGGTGCCTCGCTCGGGGCCTGCCTGAATGCCGGCCTCTCTGCCTTGAGTGGACCGAAGCATGGCGGCATGACAAGCCTCGTGGAGCTGCTGTTCGACGAGGTCGAGCGCAGTGGCGATGCTTTTGATGTCGTCGAAAGCCGCCTGCGGCGCGGCGATGGCATTCCCGGCTTCAATCATCCGCTCTATCCGGATGGCGACCCGCGCGCCAATGCCCTGCTGCCGCACCTGCCGGATGATCCGCTTCGTACCTCCCTGCTGGGTGTGATGGAGGATACGGCAGGTCTGATGCCGACCTGCGACGTGGCGCTGGTCGCATTGCGGCGCAGCTTGAACCTGCCGCGGGGCTCGGCGCTTGCCCTGTTTGCCATCGCCCGCACGGTCGGCTGGATTGCCCATGCGCTGGAACAGAAGGATGACGAGCGGCTGATCCGCCCGCGCGCCCGCTATGTCGGGCCGGCCGCGCAGCAATCTTGAAAAAAATCGATTCGGCCGCGGAATAAGTTCAACACCTGCTCCGTATATTGGGGCATGAGCGAAAAACGGCACCCTTTCGATGTTCTGACCCAGTTGGCGACGCTTCGGCGTTACGCCCGCTCGCTGGTGCGCAACCCGGATGATGCCGAAGATCTGGTCCATGACGCTCTGGTGAAAGCCTATGAGCGCCACGGCACTTTCCGCTCCGGCGGAAACCTGCGCAACTGGCTGCTGTCGATCGTGCACAACACGCATATCGACCGCCTGCGCCGCCGCCGCTCGACAGAGCTTCGCCATCAGGCAGCTGCCGATCTGGCCGAGACCACGCAACATGCAGACCCGGATCAACCGATCCGCCTGCGGCAATTGCGGGATGCCTTCTTTGCCCTGCCCGACGAGCAGCGGGATGCGCTGCATCTCGTCGCCATTGAAGGGCTCAGCTACCAGGAGGCCGCCGATGCGCTTTCCATTCCGGTCGGCACGCTGATGTCCCGCATTTCCCGTGCCCGCGCCCGTCTGCGCGCCTTTGAAGAAGGCGATCGCACGGGCTCCGGGCCGAACTTGAAATTGATTGAAGGTGGACGCGATGAAAAGCCTTGATCCGATCCTGTCCTCTGACATTGAGGCCTATGTCGATGACCAGTTGGGCGCCGCACGCCGCATCGAAGTGGAGGCATACCTTTCCGCCAATCCGGAAATTGCCGCCCGCGTGATGGCCGATCTCAGCATCAAGGGTGAACTTCGCCTGGCGCTGGCTGGCACCTTCAACCATGGCCGCCCGGAAACGCGCGAGGCCGCGCGCCGCCTGCAGTCGGCACTCTCACGAGGGCGCATCTTTCGCACGCTGCAAAAGATTGCTGCCACCGTGGTCCTGATCGGCGCCGGTTGGGTGGCGAACGCTCATCTTGGTGCTTCGGAAGTGGTGGCGTCCGTTCATCCGCCGGAATTTGTTGAGGAAGCCATTCGCGCTCACGGCACATCGATCCTGCGTGGCACGATGACCTCCCAAACGGAAGTCTCGCATTACGATCCGGCGGAAATTCGTTCCGCAACAGCCATCGTGATGCCGACCATCCCGAAGGAATGGCGCGTTGAGGATGTGCAGGTTTTCCCCTCCGCCTTTGGCCCCAGCGTCGAAATGGCGGTGAAGGGAGAAAAAAACCTCAGGCTTTCGCTGTTTGCGGTGCGTCCGGGTTCCTTCTCGGTACAGCCGGTCACGCTCGTCAAACAGGGCAATGTGCAGGCGTCCTACTGGCAGATCGGGGAGGTGGCCTATGCGCTGGTGTCCAGCACGCCCGATGGCAGCCTTCTCAAGGATGAGGCGGAAAGCCTCAGCCGCTCTCTTTATTAAGTCATCAAGTTCAACCTCAAGGAGGAAAACATGAATCCGAATTTCGGGTACCATTCATCCGTCCAGTCCCAGGCCCTGTTCGACGAGAGCCTGCGCCAGCACATGCTGCGCGTCTACAACTACATGGGCATCGGCCTCGTCATCACCGGCATTGTCGCCTTCGTGGTCGGCAGCACGCCGGCGCTTTACGTGCCGATCTTCTCCACGCCGCTGAAGTGGGTGGTAATGCTGGCGCCGCTCGCCTTCGTCTTCTTCTTCTCGTTCAAGATCCAGACGATGTCCGCCTCCACCGCGCAGATGACCTTCTGGGCTTTCTGTGCCGTCATGGGCCTGTCGCTCGCATCCATCTTCCTGGTCTTCACGGGCGCAAGCATCGCGCGCACCTTCTTCATCGCAGCCAGCATGTTCGGCGCGACGAGCTTCTACGGCTATGTCACCAAGCGTGACCTGTCGAAGTTCGGCTCGTTCCTGATGATGGGCCTGATCGGCGTGATGATCGCTTCGATCGTCAACATCTTCCTCGGCTCCAGCGCACTTCAGTTCGCTGTCTCCGTGATCGGTATCTTCGTGTTCGTCGGCCTGACGGCCTGGGATACCCAGAACATCAAGGAGCAGTATGCGGAAAACTTTGACCAGGAAAGCCAGCAGAAGCTTGCCGTGTTTGGCGCGCTCTCGCTCTACCTGAACTTCGTCAACATCTTCCAGCTGCTGCTCAGCCTCACCGGCGACCGCGAATAACAATCGGCCTTAGGTACAAGGAGACGATCCATGGACTACAACGACCGTCAGGCGATCGAGGGTCTGTTCGGCAAGCTCTCCCGCGTGGAGAGCCAATCCGGCCCGCGTGATCCGGAAGCGGAAAACTTCATCCGTGACCGCATCGCCCACCAGCCCGGCGCCCCCTATTTCATGGCGCAAACGATCGTTGTGCAGGAGCAGGCGCTGACGGAAGCGCAGCGCCGCATCGAAGAACTGGAATACCAGCTGGCCTCTCGCCCGGCTTCGGGCGGCGGCTTCCTGTCCGGCCTCTTCGGCAGCAATCAGCCTGCGCGTCCCGCGCCGCGGCCGGTACAGCCGCAAGGCTACGGCGCAGCTCAGGCCTATGCCGCACCACAAGCACCGGCCGCAGGGCCTTGGGGCAATCAGGGCCAGGGTAATGGCTTTGGTCAGGCCCAGGGCTATGCGCCGCAAGGTCAAGCCTTCGCTCAGCAGCCCTCGCGCGGCAGCGGTTTCCTGGCAGGTGCTGCCCAGACGGCTATGGGCGTCGCAGGCGGCATGCTGCTTGGCAACGCCATTGCCGGCATGTTCTCCGGCAATGAGGCACAGGCAGCCGAAAGCGGCAACGAAGAGTCCGGCGCCGACGACGGCGGCATGGAAGATCTGGAATTCTGATCTTCCATTCTGACACAATTAAAATGGCCGTGCCTTGGGGCGCGGCCATTTTTGTTAGGGACTGACGCTGGCCAGGCGCTCTCTCAGGCTGAGAATCGTCGGCACATCGGCATTGGCAAAGGCAAAGCGCAGAGACTGCTCCTGGCCGGGGCCGAAATAACCGCCGGGGATGCAGACGATACCTGCCTGTTTTGCCAGATGTTCCGCCACTTGGGCAGAGGTCATCTCCGGGAATGGGTGCCGCACAAAGGCGAAGTAGGCGCCGACTGCATCCAGCCGCCAGGCGGGCAGCCCGGCCATCACTTCTCTCAGCGCATCGGCGCGGCGCAGGATCTCTTGCCGGTTTTCTTCCCGCCATTCGGTTAGTGGCACGAGGGTCTCGGCCACCGCCCCCTGCCCCGCCCGTGGCGCACAGATCTGCAGATTGTCCATGATCTTCGCCACCTGCTCGATAAAGCGAGGTCCAGCTGTAATCGCCCCCAGCCGGTGGCCGGGAATGCAGAAGCTCTTCGAAAAGCTGTAGAGTGAGACGAGACCATCCTCCCAACCCGGTACACTGAAAAGATCATGCGGGGCGATATTCGCCTGAGGCAGAAAGTCCCGATAGGTTTCATCCAGGATCAACCAGATGCCGCGCGCCTGACAGAGTTCGAAGATTTTACGTAGCAGCCCTGCAGGATAAACGGCGCCGGTCGGATTGTTGGGCGATACGAGAGCAAGCGCCCTGACGCCGGACACGATGGCAGCCTCGATCGCTTCAAGACGCGGAACGAAACCATCTTCCGCCAGGCACTCGACCAGCGCCGTGCGGATACCCAGCATGGCCAGCGTCGTCTCATGATTGAAGTAATAGGGATTGGTCATCAGCACCGTATCACCCTTGCCCGCCACGGCCATCGCCGCGCAGATGAAGGCCTGGTTGCAGCCGGAGGTGATGTGGATGTTATCGACGCCGATCTGCGCACCATAGCGGGAGGCGACGTGCGCCGCATACGCCTGCCGCAGGCTGCGATCACCCTCGATCGGTCCATAGCCGGCAAAAGACGTGGATGAGGCAGCCTTGCCTAAAGCCTCCAGCAACAGCGGGTGGGCGGGATAGCCGGGCACGGCCTGCGACAGGTCGATCAAGGGCCCCTTGCTGCCATCATAGGCTTTCGCCCAAGCCTGAACGGACGGGATGGGCGGTGGCGAGATGGTTTCGACCAAGGGGTTGAAGGCAGGCAAGGACATCAGGCAACAACCAAATCCGACAAAGGTGGATCAGAGATCCTAAGCTTTCCCGCACCGGCAGCGATGGCCCACCGGGGCGGCATGAAAGATCAGCTCTTGGAGAAGACGTAATCCGTTTCCTGGCGAAGCACCTCGCCCGGACGAAGAACAGCCTTCGGGAAGCCTTCGTGATTGATGGCATCCGGCCAGATTTGTGTTTCGAGGCAAAGCCCTGCATAGGGACCGTAGGGCTTGCCGGAGAGACCGGGTACCGTCGGTTTCAGCTTGAAGCCTGCATAGAGCTGGACGCCCGGCTCAGTCGTCCTCACCTCAAGGCTGACGCCGGAATTGACGCTGCGCACCAGCGCCACCGAGCGTTTCTCTGTCCGCTCGTTCGACAGGCAGTAATTGTGGTCGAACTCGACCTGGCCGCCATCCGCACCAGTGCGACGCACGGAACTAAGCTGGCGCAGATCCATCGCAGTGCCTTCAACAGCGATAAGCTTGCCCGTCGGCACCTGATGCTCGTCCAGTTCGAGATAGTGATCGGCGGCGATCATGATGTCGTGACCGAGGATGTCCTCACGGCCGTCCAGATTGAAATAGGTGTGCTGGCAAATGTTGGCGAGTGTCGGTTGATCGGTCACGCTCTCGTAAAGCACGGACAGGACGCCGTCGTCCTTCAGCTCGTAGGTCGCGGTGACGGTGCAGTTGCCGGGATAACCGCCGCGCCCGTCCGTATCGGTCACCTGCAACATGACCTTGTTTTCGGAGTGGGAAACGATGGTCCAGTTGGTCTTGCCAAGGCCGTCACTGCCACCATGCAGATGCGTATCACCATTCTGGTTGAGATCCAGCTGGTAGCTCTTGCCGTCCAGCGTGAACTGCCCCTTGCCGATGCGGTTCGCCACGCGGCCAGGCGTCGCGCCAAAATAGGAAGAATACTTTGGATAATCATCAAAAGCGTTGAAGCCGAGGACCAGCGGCGCCTCGTGTCCCTCAAGCCTCAAATCCTGAATGACCGCCCCCCAGGTCATGACATGGGCTGTCAGTCCGCCACCGGAAATCTTTACCCGGTACACAGTTTCGCCTTTGGGAGTGGTGCCGAAGATCTCGCCCTGGGTTGTCATTCTTTCTCGTCCTGTATGGTAATGAAGGCGGCAGCAACCTGCTTCATTTCAAACGCTTTCGCAATCACGAATAGACGAGAAACGACCGCCGCCAGATTGCGAGCAAGCGGCGATCGAACGCTGACAATGAGAAGCCTATTCCGCGCCGATCTTTTCCAGATCGTATGGTGTGGTCTGGTAGATTTCGTTAATCCAGTTGCCGAATAGAAGATGCGCATGGCTTCGCCAGCGGTTCTGGGGCGGCAAGGACACGTCATTATGCGGGAAGTAGTTGTAGGGCATCTTGATGGGAACGCCGGCATTCACATCCCGGAAATATTCGTCCGCCAGTGAGGTGGAATCATATTCCACATGGTTGAACATGTAGAGCCGCTTGCCCTTTTTCTCATGGACCAGGCAGACGCCCATTTCCTCCGATTCCATCAGGATTTCGAGCTGTGGGATCTTTACGATGTCGGCGCGACGCACTTCCGTCCAGCGTGAAACCGGAACCTGGAAATCATCCGAGAATCCATTCAGGTAAACGGAAGAGGGCACGAGGTTACGGTGACGGTAAACACCAAAGGCCTTCTCGCGAAGCTCATGCTTTGGCACGCCGTGGAAGTGATAGATAGCAGCCATCGCCCCCCAGCAGACATTCAGCGTCGAATGGACATTGGTTTCGGTCCAGTCAAAGATCTGCCGCATCTCGTTCCAGTAGGTTACGTCTTCATAGGCCAGCGTTTCCACCGGCGCGCCCGTGATGATGAAACCGTCGTACTTTCGGTGCTTCACCTCTTCCCAAGTTTCATAAAAGGAAAGCAGGTGTTCCTCGGAGGTGTTCTTTGCCTTGTGCCCCCCGACGCGGACGAGCGAAAGCTCGACCTGCAAGGGGGATGCCCCCACGAGGCGTGCCATCTGCACTTCCGTCTTGATCTTGTTCGGCATGAGATTGAGCAGACCAATCTGCAGCGGGCGAATATCCTGCCGCACGGCAACCGTTTCGGTCATGACCCGCACACCCTCGTTCAAGAGGGTCTGAAAGGCGGGCAGCGTATCGGGTATTTTGATCGGCATATTTGCACTCGACAAAACAAAAAACCGGCGGCGAAAAAATCGCGACCGGTCCGTGGAAGGTTTCTGATGTCTTCTCGCGGCCCTTTAGCGACTTGTTTTACGTGGCTGCAAGCCGGCCGGCCAAATCACCACGATTGAAAGCAACAAATAGGCCTTTCGCCTGCCAAGGTCAATGTCAGCGACGCTCGGGAGGCAGAACGTAGGATAGGTGACTTTCAATTATCATGAACTCACCGTTACCTGATCTGTCTAAACTACTGTCTACAAGATTATGATGCGCAAATCACCAACAGCTACGTTTGTATGATCAACCCGTAGACATCTGGAACAAACCGCGCATATAACCTAGTGGTTAGTAGGTATAACGATTTCAGCAAGAGCTATTGCACGATGGTCGCTCACCAGAACCGGCATAAAAAGGTATTATGCCGGCTGGGGCTGCGCAGTGATAACCGCATTGGGCTTGGTATCATCCGCCAGAAGCCCACTCGTTTTCAGCAGCGATGCAAAACGACCGCCCCGGGCAGACAACTCGTCGAAAGTGCCCTTTTCAATGATGCGCCCGTGATCCAGGAAGAGAACCATATCCGCATCCCGAATGGTGGACAGGCGATGCGCGATAATGAAGGTCGTGCGGTTCTGGCGAAGACGATCAATGGCTTCCTTAACGCGCGCTTCGGTTTCGACGTCGAGCGCGCTGGTCGCTTCATCAAGTACCAGGATTGGCGCATTCTTCAGGATCGCACGGGCAATCGCAATGCGTTGACGCTCGCCGCCGGACAAGCGGTTTCCACGCTCCCCGACATGTGTTTCGTAACCAGCCAAACGACTTTCGATGAAATCGGTCGCAGCCGCAGCTTCCGCCGCCGCAGTCACCTCAGCATCGCTCGCACCTTCACGGCCAAGACGGATATTGTCGCTGATCGAGCGATTAAGCAGACCCGCATCCTGGAAAACCGTCGCGATGGAGTGCCGCAGAGACTTACGGGTTACTGTCGCAATATCCACTCCGTCAATCAGGATGGCGCCGTTCTGCGGCTCGTACACCCGCTGCAGAAGATTGATCAGCGTCGTCTTGCCCGCGCCTGTCGGTCCGACGATGGCAATCGTCTGGCCCGCCTTCGCCACGAAAGAGACATCCTTGACGCCCTGCGTAGTGTTGGCGAAGTCGAAGGACACATCGCGGAACTCGACCTCACCCCGAACGCCGGCGAGTTCGCTGGCACTGGCAGGCTCTTCGCGATCCTTGACGGAGTCCTCCAGGCGGAAGAAGTCCTCAAGTTTAGAGCGAGCTTCGAAAATTTGCGTTGCAAATTGGCGCATCTGGTCCAGGCGGCCGATCAGCAGGTTCGCAAAGCCAATAAAGGCGATGATGTCGCCTACCTTCAGTTCACCCTTGCCGACCAGTACGACACCGATGATCAAAATGATCAGCATGGAGACAGTGGATGCCATGCGGTTCAAAGCACTGGCGAGGGCCCACCAATCCAGAACTGGGTACTGAGCGGACAAAAGCTTTTCAGTGAAGCCCTTCAGCGCCTTGGTCTCGGCTTCGATGCGGTTGTAGCTATGCAGCACGGTCACATTGCTGATGGAATCGCTGACATGCGAAAAGACCGTGTGATAGTGGCCCTCCACGGAAGCCTGGCCTTCCTTCGTGCGATTCATCACCACGCGACCGATGATCCAGTACAACACGCCAAGTACGATGAGCACAGAACTCAGACGCCAGTCCATGGACAGCGCTGTCGGAACCAGCAGCACGAGAGCGACTGCGGTGGCAAGATGGGTGCGCATGAATTCCAGCCAGAGGCCGAACAGGGTCTCGCTGGCACGCAACAGGGTGTGCAGAGCATTAGACGTGCCGCGCTGATGATGCCAGGCAAGCGGCATAGAAATGATTCGACCAAAGGCCTCCGTCAGCAATGTCGCACGGCGACCATGCGCAAGACGGTCGGCTTCGCGCGCAACAAGGACGTAAGCGACCGTATTGAAAACACCGAACCCACCCCACAATACAAGAATGG
Source organism: Rhizobium oryzicola (assembly GCF_030504645.1). GTDB lineage: Bacteria > Pseudomonadota > Alphaproteobacteria > Rhizobiales > Rhizobiaceae > Neorhizobium > Neorhizobium oryzicola. The sequence continues at coordinate 21,782 of NZ_JAUKWQ010000013.1, forward strand.
GTGTGACATCACCGCCGCCAGATATTCTGTCGATGATCCGTCCGAAGAGGATGGGCTCGGCAATGGTGATGACGGCAAGCACGATATTCGCGATCACCACAAGCGATACCCGGATGCGGCTCTCACCCAAATATTTCAGCGCTCTCGCGTAGACCTGCAACAAACTCAACTGATTGACCTCAATGGTAATGAATCATGAACATGATAATCGTGCCGACCTGTATGTACGGTGAACGACAACAACAACCTTAGATTGCATATTCGCAAATCTGCATAGGATAGTCGGCATTGCGGCTTGCATTCTGATGCACCAAAAGACCAAAATGAAATGCGGCAACCACCATTGTATTACCAGGTCGAAATCTAGGGTGGCTGAAAGAACGGAATCGGACGATAAGCGTCCAGACAATATTTTAAACGTGAATATAGATATCGAGGGGGCATGAGTGAGAGTTCACTCAATTTTACAGCTTTTGGTACTGATCGATGAAGCAAAGACCCAGGCAGAGCTTGTGTCAGAGCTCGAGTCAGTTTTGCGAGCTTATGGCTTTAATTACTATGGCTTATGGTTTCATCATAAACCGGTTGCCGGAATATCAACACAAATGTTGATCGGAAGCTGGCCCGATGGCTGGCGCCGCATATATATGGTTAAGAAATACTCTCTGATAGACCCAGTTCGCCGGATGCTTTCTATTGCACAACGCCCGTTTCGTTGGAAAAATGCGGTCAATACTTTCAAAAATGACCCGGCCTTCAAACGGATGACGAGGATGATGCAGGATGCTGCAAAGCATCATCTGACGGATGGCTACACGTTTCCTTTTCACGGCAAGACAGGGCTTCTTGGCCATTTCAGCATTGGCGGGCATCCGGTGGATCTATCGCCCGCCGAAGCGGCGCTGTTTGAAGCAACGGGACGCCGCATCTTCTGGCGCTTGATCGAATTGAATGGCATGGCGGGGGATCTCGAAACCACCGCAACCATGGAAACTGAACTGACCAAGCGTCAGATGGAGGTATTGGCACTTCTCGCAGAAGGTATGACTTCCAACGAAATTGCAAAAGACCTGGAGATTTCCAACCATACCGTCGACTGGTACATCAACGTGATCCAGGAAAAGTTCAACGCAAAGAACCGCCAACATGTGGTTGCGATGGCCTTCAGGCTTGGTTTGGTGAGCTGACACAGAAGTGACATTTTATTTTTGCGGTGCATGATCCTGAAATTGCACTTCCTCAAAAAGCAGTTAATGTTTCCTTCGCGGGTGCAGCATGACCCGCGGAGTTCGAGGGGGAATTGCTTTGCAGATCAGGAAGATTCTTGTCGCCAACCGGTCCGAAATCGCCATTCGCGTGTTCCGCGCGGCCAATGAATTGGGCATCAAAACGGTCGCGATTTGGGCAGAGGAGGACAAACTTTCCCTGCACCGGTTCAAAGCGGATGAGAGCTATCAGGTCGGTCGTGGCCCACATCTGGCGCGTGACCTTGGGCCGATCGAAAGCTACCTCTCCATTCCGGAAGTGATCCGCGTTGCCAAACTGTCCGGCGCAGACGCAATCCATCCGGGCTACGGCCTCCTGTCGGAAAGTCCAGAATTCGTCGAGGCCTGCAACGATGCAGGCATCATTTTCATCGGCCCGACTGCCGATACCATGCGCCAACTCGGCAACAAGGTCGCTGCCCGCAATCTGGCTATTTCCGTTGGCGTGCCTGTCGTTCCGGCGACGGAGCCGCTGCCGGATGATATCGAGACTGTGAAGAAGATGGCCGCCGAGATCGGCTACCCGGTCATGCTAAAGGCATCTTGGGGCGGCGGCGGGCGCGGCATGCGCGTCATCCGCTCAGAGGCCGATCTTGCCAAGGAAGTCACCGAAGCCAAGCGCGAAGCCATGGCCGCCTTCGGCAAGGATGAAGTCTATCTGGAAAAGCTTGTCGAGCGTGCGCGCCATGTGGAAAGCCAGGTGCTGGGCGATACGCACGGCAATGTGGTTCATCTCTTCGAGCGTGACTGCTCCATCCAGCGCCGTAACCAGAAGGTGGTCGAACGCGCGCCTGCGCCTTATCTTTCGGAAGCCCAGCGGCAGGAACTGGCCGGCTATTCGCTGAAGATTGCCGCTGCGACGAACTATATCGGTGCCGGCACCGTCGAATATCTAATGGATGCTGATACGGGCAAATTCTACTTCATCGAAGTCAACCCACGCATCCAAGTCGAGCATACGGTCACGGAAGTCGTGACCGGCATCGATATCGTCAAGGCGCAGATCCACATTCTCGAAGGCGCAGCCATCGGCACGCCGGAATCCGGTGTGCCAGCCCAGGAAAACATCCGCCTCAACGGTCACGCGCTGCAGTGCCGCATCACAACGGAAGACCCGGAACAGAACTTCATCCCGGATTATGGCCGCATCACTGCCTATCGTTCTGCAGCCGGTTTCGGCATTCGTCTTGATGGCGGCACAGCCTATACGGGCGCGATCATCACCCGCTACTATGATCCATTGCTGGTGAAGGTAACGGCCTCTGGGGGCACGCCGCAGGAGGCGATCAGCCGCATGGACCGCGCGCTGCGCGAGTTCCGTATTCGCGGCGTGGCAACAAACCTCACCTTCCTAGAAGCGATCATCGGTCACCCGAACTTCCGTGATAACTCCTATACGACCCGCTTTATCGACACGACGCCGGAACTCTTCCAGCAGGTGAAGCGCCAGGACCGTGCGACCAAGCTTCTAACCTATCTCGCCGATGTCACCGTCAACGGCCACCCCGAGACAAAGGGCCGTCCGAAGCCTTCCGACAAGGCACCGAAGCCGGTTGTTCCCTACATCGAAGCCGAGGTGCAGGCCGGCACCAAGCAGAAGTTCGATGAGCTGGGACCCAAGGCGTTTGCGGAATGGATGCGCAATGAGAAGCGCGTGCTGCTGACCGACACGACCATGCGTGACGGTCACCAGTCGCTGCTCGCCACCCGCATGCGCACCTTCGATATTGCCCGCATCGCACCTGTTTACGCCAAGGCACTGCCCAACCTCTTCTCGCTGGAATGCTGGGGCGGTGCGACATTCGATGTGTCCATGCGCTTCCTGACGGAAGATCCGTGGGAGCGTCTCTCCCTGATCCGCGAAGGCGCGCCGAATTTCCTTCTGCAAATGCTGCTACGCGGCGCGAACGGTGTGGGTTACACCAACTATCCGGACAATGTGGTGAAGTACTTCGTACGCCAGGCGGCGAAGGGCGGCATCGATCTCTTCCGCGTGTTCGACTGCCTGAACTGGGTGGAGAACATGCGCGTTTCCATGGACGCCATCCAGGAAGAGAACAAGCTCTGCGAGGCAACGATCTGCTACACGGGCGATCTCCTGAACAGTGCGCGTCCAAAATACGATCTGAAGTACTATGTCTCGCTGGCGGAAGAGCTGGAAAAGGCTGGCGCTCACATTATCGCGCTAAAGGACATGGCGGGCCTCTTGAAGCCTGCCGCCGCCCGCGTCCTGTTCAAGGCACTCCGCGAAGCCACAAGCCTGCCGATCCATTTCCACACGCATGATACGTCAGGCATCTCGGCGGCAACGGTTCTCGCCGCGATCGATTCCGGCGTCGATGCCGTGGATGCAGCCATGGACGCCTTCTCCGGCAACACCTCGCAGCCCTGCCTCGGCTCCATTGTGGAAGCCCTATCGGGTACGGAGCGCGATCCGGGCCTCGATCCCGAATGGATCCGCCGCATCTCCTTCTATTGGGAAGCAGTGCGCCACCAATATGCGGCCTTCGAAAGCGACCTCAAGGGTCCGGCTTCGGAAGTCTATCTCCATGAAATGCCGGGCGGCCAGTTCACCAATCTCAAGGAACAGGCCCGGTCGCTGGGTCTTGAAACCCGTTGGCACGAAGTGGCCCAGACCTATGCCGACGTCAACCAGATGTTCGGCGATATCGTCAAAGTCACGCCCTCCTCCAAGGTGGTCGGCGACATGGCGCTGATGATGGTGAGCCAGGATCTGACCGTTGCGGATGTCGAAAATCCAAGCCGTGATATCGCATTCCCGGACTCGGTCGTCTCCATGCTGCGCGGCGATCTTGGTCAGCCTCCAGGCGGATGGCCGGAAGCGTTGCAGAAGAAGGCGCTGAAGGGCGACAAGCCCTATACCGAGCGACCGGGCTCATTGCTGAAGGACGCCGATCTCGATGCCGAACGCAAGGCGATCGAAGAGAAGCTGGGCCGCGCGATCGATGATTTCGAGTTCGCCTCCTATCTGATGTATCCGAAGGTCTTTACCGACTTCGCGCTGGCCTCCGATACCTATGGCCCGGTCTCGGTTCTCCCGACGCCTGCCTACTTCTACGGCATGGCGGACGGTGAAGAGCTGTTTGCCGATATCGAGCGCGGCAAAACCCTGGTCGTTGTCAATCAGGCGGCAAGCGCCCCCGATGCGCAAGGGTTGGTCACCGTCTTCTTCGAACTGAACGGCCAGCCACGCCGCATCAAGGTGCCAGATCGCAGCCGCGCCGCCTCAAGCATTGCGCGCCGCAAGGCTGAAGCGGGCAATGCAGCGCAACTCGGCGCGCCGATGCCGGGTGTCATTTCCCGCGTCTTCGTTGCTGCGGGCCAGAAGGTGAAGGCCGGCGACGTGCTGCTTTCCATCGAAGCGATGAAGATGGAAACGGCGCTGCATGCAGAAAAGGATGGCGAGATCACCGACGTGGCCGTGAAGGCCGGCGACCAGATCGACGCCAAGGATCTGCTGGTCGTCTACGCGGCTTAATTGATCCGGTCGAGATGATGGGGCGCCGCAGGTTTATGCGGCGCCTTTCTATGTCAGGCGCCCGTCGTCTGCGCCGCCGTCACGCTGGCGACGAAGCGGCGGGTTCGTTCTTCGCGTGGGTTCTGGAAGATATCGGCAGAAGAGCCGGCTTCGACGATGCGTCCCGCTTCCAGAAAGATCACGCGGTTGGCGATGCTGGAGGCAAGCCGCAGGTCATGCGTTGCCATCACCATGGTCGTGCCTTCTTGCGCAAGCTTTGCCAGCACATCCACCACTTCAGCCGCCAGTTCCGGGTCAAGCGCCGAGGTCGGCTCGTCACACAGCAGCACGCGCGGTGAAGGTGCCAGCGCCCGAGCAATCGCCACGCGCTGCTGCTGTCCGCCGGAAAGGGTGGAAGGCCAGGCATCCGCCTTGTGCGCCATGCCGACCTTGGTCAGCAGTGCCATCGCGCGTTCTCGCGCCTTCTCCCTTGGCCATTTCAGAACCGTCATCAGCCCCTCCATGACATTTTCCAGCGCCGTACGATGCGGGAAAAGCTGAAAGTTCTGGAACACCATCCCTGTCTGGCGGCGAATGCGCTGGATGGCGGGCCACGGCGTTTTCTGGCCCGGCGTGAAAGCCAGCTTCTCGTCACCCAGCGTCAAGGAACCCGCTGTCGGAATTTCCAGCAGGTTGATGCAGCGAAGCAGTGTGCTCTTGCCGCCGCCGGACGGGCCGACAAGCGCCGTCACGCTGCCTTCCGGCATGGCGATGCTGATATCGTTCAGGATCACGGCTTCACCGAAGCGCTTCTGGATATGGGAAAGCTCGATCATGCATTGGCCTCCAGCATGCCGCCATAGCGGGCGAAGCGTTTTTCCAGGCGCGCCTGCAACGACGAGAGCACGGTGCTGAGCACCAGATAGATCAGCGCCGCTTCAATATAGAGGATGAGAGGCTCGTAGGTGGTCGCAACGATACGCTGCGCAGCCTGGAACAATTCCGGCACGGTAATGGCGGCTGCCAGCGAGGTATCCTTCACCAGCGAGATGAAGGTATTGGACAAGGGTGGCACCGCCACGCGCGCGGCCTGCGGCAGGATGGTGCGCATCATCGCCTGCCGCCAGGACATGCCGATGGAATAGGCCGCTTCCCACTGGCCTTTCGGCACGGAGGAGATGACGGCGCGGATGATCTCGGAACTATAGGCGCCGATGTTCAGCGTGAAGCCGATCAGCGCCGCCGGGAATGCATCCAGATAGATGCCGGCGCTCGGCAGCCCGTAAAAGATCACGAACAGCTGCACGAGAAGCGGCGTTCCCCGGATAACCCAGACATAGAAACGGGCAATGGCAGATACGGGCCTCGGCGCGAAGAGACGGGCAAGTGCCGTCATGAGCCCCAAGAGAAGGCCAAGAACAAAGGAAATAAGTGTCAGCGGGATGGTGAAGATCAGGCCCGCCCAAAGAAGGGAAGGCAATGAATCCGCCATCAATTGCAGCCAGTGGGGCACGGTAAGCTCTCTTCTCAGCCAAACAGGCGAGACCTGAAAAGGCCCCGCCTGCTTGCTCTATATGGAATGCGTTTGAAAAACGGGAACAAGCCGAAGCTTATTTGGACACGTCCTGCCCGAAATACTTGTCAGAAATCTTCTTATAGGTGCCATCGGCCTTGATGTCGGAGAGCGCCTTGTTGATTGCGGAGAGTAGTTCCGGCTCGCCCTTGCGGATAATGATGCCGGAGTAATCGGCATTGGCCTGCTCTGCCACGATCTTCACCGGCGCGGTGGGCTTCTGCTTCTTGAAGTCCAGGAAGGAGAGGCTGTCGTTCACGGTTGCATCGGCGCGGCGCGTCAGCACCAGCTGGATCGACTGGTCAAAACCATCGGTACCAACCAGCTCGGCGCCGGCTTCCTGCGCAAGCTTGCCGAAGTTGCTTGTGAGAGACTGGGCCGACTTCTTGCCCTTCAGATCTGCGAAAGACTTGATGGAGTCGTCGCCCTCGCGAACGATCAGCACCGCCTTGGAAGCGATATAGGGCTCGGAGAAATCATACTTCTGCTTGCGCGCTTCGGTGATGCCGACCTGGTTGATGACCGTGTCGTAACGCTTGGCGTCGAGACCGGCGATCAACCCATCCCACTTGCCTTCCACGAACTGCGGCTTCACGCCGATCTTGGAGGCAATGGCTTCACCAATTTCCACGTCGAAGCCCACCAGCTTGCCGGACGCATCATGGAATGTGAAAGGCGCATAGGTGCCCTCGGTGCCGATCTTCAGAACACCCGCCTTCTTGATGGCGTCGAGATTTTCGCCAGCATGGGCCGGCAGAAGCGCTGCCGCCTGAATAAGGGCTGCTGCAGCGAGAGCTTTGAAGAGCTTCATGATTGTCTCCTTGATAAGTTGGAAATGGTCTTCGCAGAAATGGGGCGCAATAGCTCGGCAGAAAACTGCGAATTTCGGAGGCAAATGCAAAAAATTTTCTCACTTCCCATATCAACTCGCCCGGGACCGCGCGATCAATCCGAAGGGTTTTGCATATTGCATGCACGTTTGAATCGGTTTATTCCGATTTATGCATGATTTGGATCGAGACCTGCTTATGACAGAGTTGATGCTGCAGGAGCGGCAAGGCCTTATTCTGGAACGGCTGCGTCGTAATGGCAGGGTGCTGGCCGCCCCCTTGGCCAGCGAGTTCGGCGTGTCTGAGGACACGATCCGCCGCGATCTGCGCGACATGGCGGCCGCGGGCCTTTGCGAAAGGGTGTATGGCGGCGCCCTGCCCGTCACGAAGGCCAAGACCAGCCTGAAGGAACGGCTGAACCTTCACATCGATTGCAAACGTATCCTGGCCAGCGCCATGGCGGAAACGATCCTTCCTCGCTCCGTGGTCTTCTTCGATGCCGGAAGTACGAACCTCGCCATCGCCGAAGCTCTGCCGGAAGCATTGTCATTGACGGCAGTCACCAATTCGCCGGCCATCGCGCAATGCCTGATGGAAAAGCCGGAGGTCGAAACGATCCTGATCGGCGGCACCGTCAACCGCATGGTGGGGGGAACGGTCGGGGCGCAAGCCATCATGGCACTCCAAGACATGGCGCCTGACCTTTGCCTGATCGGCACCTGCGGACTTGGCGAGGGGGGAGAGCTTTCCGTCTACGATCAGGAGGATGCGGCCTTCAAGCGCACCGCCGTCCGGCGCTCCCGCCAAGTCGCGGTTGCGGTGATGGCAGAAAAAATTGGCCTGAATGCCCCCTTCACCATTGCACGCGCCGGCCAATATCACCGCCTGGTGGTGGAGGCCCACATCGAACCATCGCGATTATCCGCGATCCGCGAAAGCGGATGCGAAATCGTCACTGCCATGCCCCAGAAGAGTTGAGAGCGAGAATGATCGACATGCCTTCCACTGCCCGTGCAGGCCGTGCCCCAGTTATCACCCGCGAGCGGGCAGCCGTCGCTCTGATGTTCCTGATGAACGGCTTCCTAGTGGGCGCATGGGCGCCCAAGATCCCGGAATTTGCAAGCCGTCTTTCTTTAAGTGAAGGCACGCTTGGCCTGATGATTTTGATCTTCGGTCTCGGCTCCATCACCATGATGCCGGTCGCCGGCATGCAGATCGCCCGGTTCGGCTCGACCTGGGTGACGCGTATCACCGCAGTCCTGGCACTCCCGACATTGCTTCTGCTCACCGTCGTGGAATCGGTCTGGACGGCGGCAATCGCCATCTTCCTGTTTGGCGGGCTGATCGGCGCCATGGACGTTGCCATGAACGCCAATGCGGTCGCGACGGAAAAGCACATGCGCCGCTCGATCATGTCGTCATGCCACGCCTTCTGGAGCCTCGGTGGGCTTCTGGGTGCCGCCACGGGCGGTGTGCTGATTGCCACGATCGGCCCCTTCGGCCATGCGGTGCTGGTCACGGTTGCCGCCGCCCTGATGGTTGCCATTGGATGGTCCATGCTGCTGGCAGACAAGCCGCACGCGGAGGAAGCCAAGCAAAAGGTGCGCCTGCCGATGACACCTCTACCGTGGTTGATCGGTCTTGTGGCCCTGTTCTCCATGGTGCCAGAGGGTGCGGTTCTCGATTGGGGCGCACTTTATCTGCGCAATGAGTTGAACGCGTCCGTGCAATTGTCGGGCTTCGCCTATGCAGCCTTCTCGCTCACCATGGCCACCATGCGTTTTGCGGGAGATATCGTGCGTGACCGTCTTGGTGCTGTGAAGACCCTGCGCATCTGTACCGTGACAGCCATGATCGGGCTTTTGATCGCCGGCTTTGCACCAAGCGCCACCTTCGTCATCATCGGCTTCGCGATTGCCGGTATCGGTATTTCCAACATGGTGCCGATTGCCTTTTCCGCTGCCGGCAACCTGCCCGGCATGGCGCAGGGCATTGGCCTCTCGGTCGTCACCACCATGGGCTACTCCGGCATTCTGGTGGCACCTTCTGCGATCGGCTTCATCGCGGAACATGTCGGGCTTGCCACCATTTTTGCAGCCCTGCCCGTGCTGCATATCGTGGTACTGCTGCTCTCCAACCTTGCGCGCCATGCGGATGGTGCCGCGGGCGGCTCTCACTGAATGTGATCTGCGGCGGGAGTTGACAAGGCAAACCGGTTGATCCACCTGAGGGACACCGTTTGTCCCCTTAAGCGAGATGCCGATGTCGTCCCAATACGATCCCAAACCCCGCCGCGCCTCCGTTGCCGTCGATGTGGGCGGCGTGATCGTCGGTGGCGGCGCCCCGGTCGTGGTACAATCCATGACCAATACTGACACGGCGGATGTGGATGCGACCGTCGCACAGGTCGCTGCCCTCTTTCGCGCCGGCTCCGAAATCGTCCGCATCACCGTCGATCGCGACGAAAGTGCAGCCGCCGTGCCAAAAATCCGCGAGCGCTTGCTGCGGCTCGGCATGGATGTGCCGCTGGTGGGAGACTTCCACTATATCGGCCACAAGCTTCTGGCCGATCATCCGGCCTGTGCGGAGGCGCTTGCCAAATACCGCATCAACCCGGGCAATGTCGGCTTCAAGGACAAGAAGGACAAGCAGTTCGCCGATATCATCGAGATGGCGATCCGCTACGACAAGCCTGTGCGCATCGGCGTCAACTGGGGTTCGCTCGACCAGGACCTCTTGACCCGCCTGATGGATGAGAACCAGGCCAACGGTTCGCCGCTCTCCGCCCGCGAGGTCATGCATGAGGCCATCTGTCAGTCCGCCCTTCTGTCGGCGGAACTGGCGGAAGAGATCGGCCTGCCGCGCAACCGTATCATTCTCTCGGCCAAGGTCAGCCAGGTTCAGGACCTGATTGCCGTCTACCACATGCTGTCCGAACGCTCGGACCACGCGCTTCATCTCGGCCTCACCGAAGCCGGCATGGGCACCAAGGGTATCGTCGCTTCGTCCGCTGCCATGGGCTATGTGCTGCAGCAGGGCATCGGTGACACGATCCGCGTCTCGCTGACGCCGGAGCCGAATGGCGACCGAACCCGCGAAGTGCAGGTGGCGCAGGAGCTGCTGCAGGTCATGGGCTTTCGTCAGTTCATCCCCGTCGTTGCCGCCTGCCCCGGCTGCGGACGCACGACTTCGACCGTTTTCCAGGAGCTCGCCCAGAAGATCCAGGACGATATCCGCAAGAACATGCCGGTCTGGCGTGACAAATATCCGGGTGTCGAAGGCCTGAACGTCGCCGTCATGGGCTGCATCGTGAATGGACCGGGCGAAAGCAAACACGCCGATATCGGCATTTCACTGCCGGGCACCGGCGAAACACCGGCAGCCCCCGTGTTCATCGATGGCCAGAAAGCTCTGACGCTGCGCGGCCCCAATATCGCCTCCGATTTCGAGGCGCTTGTGGCCGATTATATCGAGAAGCGTTTCGGCCAGAAGACGGCGGCGGAATAGGCGCGCTGAAGCCGGCACAATTTTCTCCCGAAAAATTGCAGCCAAATCCGATTGAGTGCGCTAGCTATCCTTTCTTGAGGGAGAGGAGGCCATGCACACATGACCCATGATGTATCTGAAACCGGCGACGCCATTACATCCACCGAGGCCCGACACCGCATTTTTTCGATCGTTGGCGCCGCCACCGGTAATCTGGTGGAATGGTATGACTTCTATGTCTACGCTTTTACGGCGATCTATTTCTCCGCGGAATTCTTTCCGGCCGGTGACCAGACGTCCCAGCTTCTGAACACCTCGGCCATCTTCTTCGCGGGCTTCCTGCTGCGCCCGATCGGCAGCTGGCTGTTCGGCATGATCGCCGACCGCTACGGACGCCGCACATCCATGGTCATTTCCGTGCTCGCCATGTGCCTTGGGTCGGCGATCATCGCGGTCCTTCCCACCTACGCCTCCATCGGACTGGCCGCTCCAATCCTGCTCTTCCTCGTTCGCGTCATGCAGGGCCTGTCGGTGGGCGGCGAATACGGCACGAGCGCTACGTACATGTCGGAAGTCGCGATCGGTGGCCGGCGGGGTTTCTATGCCTCGTTCCAATATGTCACGCTGATCGGCGGCCAGTTGCTGGCAACCCTCGTGCTAGCGATTGAGCAGCTGTTTCTGACGCAAGCCGAAATGCGGGAATGGGGATGGCGCGTACCCTTTGCGATTGGCGCCGTCGTCGCTGTCATCGCCTTCTATTTGCGGCGCGGGTTGCACGAGACGATCTCGGACGAGACCCGCAGCAAACAGGGCTCAGGCACCATTGCAGAAACCTTCCGCGCCTCTGGCAGGAACTTCCTCATCGTTGTCGGTTTTACCGCAGGCGGTTCTTTGATCTTTTACACCTACACCACCTACATGGGGAAATATCTGGTCAACACGGCAGGCTTCACCAAGGAAGCCGCGACCAACACGATGACGGTGGTCCTGCTGGTCTACATGCTGATGCAGCCTCTCTTCGGCTGGATTTCCGACCTGATCGGCCGCAAGACCTCAATGATCCTGTTCACGGGGCTCTCGACGCTGACGACGGTGCCGCTGATGACGGCGATCGGCGCCACCAAGAGTCCCGTCACCGCCTTCATCCTGATCACGGTCGCCCTTGCGATCGTCAGCCTCTACACATCCATCAGTGGTCTGGTGAAGGCCGAGATGTTTCCGGCGCATGTGCGGGCCATTGGCGTCGGTCTTGCCTATGCGATCGGCAATGCGCTGTTCGGCGGGTCGGCAGAATATGTCGCGTTGTGGCTGAAGTCGGCAAACATGGAAACCACCTTCTATTGGTACGTCACAGCGATGATGGCGATCGGTTTCGTGGTGTCTCTCATCATGCCGAATCCAAAAAAGGGCGGCTATCTGCAGGGCCACGGCACCGAGCATTAGTGACCCCATGATCCTGGAGGGCCGGCATCGTTTGCGTGAAAGCGCGATGCCTGTCCCGCCATCTCGCTATTGCCGCAATTCATGGTAAATCAAGTGTCATCACGACGACGGGGATGCTCGATTCCATGATGAAGAAAATTGTCATTGCCGCGCTTTGCGGCGTCTACCTTTCCTCCTGCACGACCACGGACCCCTATACGGGCGAGCAGAAGATGTCGAATACGGCGGGCGGTGCCGCCATCGGTGCAGGCCTCGGCGCCCTCACCGGTCTCGCGGTCGGCGGCTCTGCTCATGGACGCCGCAATGCAGCCCTGATCGGCGCGGGCGTTGGTGCACTGGCGGGTGGCGCTATCGGCAACTACATGGACCAGCAGGAAGCCCAGCTGCGCCAGCAGCTGCAAGGCACGGGCGTATCGGTCACCCGCGCGGGCGACCGCATCATCCTCAACATGCCGTCCAACATCACCTTCCCGACAGACCAGGATCAGGTGCTGCCGGCCTTCTACGCCACACTTGATTCCGTGGCGCTGGTCTTGAACAAGTTCAACCGCACGCTGATCGACGTCAACGGCCATACCGATTCCACCGGCAGCGCCGCGCATAACCAGGCACTTTCGGAACGTCGCGCCGCATCGGTTGCCAATTACCTGGGCAGCCGTGGTGTGGATCAGCGCCGCATGTCGACGCTCGGCTTCGGTGCAACACAGCCGGTTGCGTCCAACGCGACGCCGGATGGTCGCGCGCAGAACCGTCGTGTGGAAGTCCAGATCGCTCCGATCACGCAAGGCTAATCGTTTATCGATCCGCATCAGTCGAAAGGCGTCGCGCAAAGCGGCGCCTTTTGTTTTACACCGCTGACGAAATCATCTTAACGCCGGCTGCCCCAAAGACCAGCGCCATCAGCGCATCCATCGGGCGGCGAACACCTTGGTAGAGGCGTGCGGCCCGCGTGGTAGAAAACAGCAGGGCGTAGCTCATGAAAACGGTAAAGCCGGTCACGAGGCAACCGCCAACGATCAACGCCACCATGATCGGCGGCGCTTCCGGCGGAAGCCCGACCGCGATCGTTGCAAGCCAGCCGAAGATCGCTTTTGGATTGGTGATGTGAATGGCATAGCCAGCCATGAACGTACGCGAAAGTGGCGCCTCCGCGACGTCAGTCTTGAGGCTCTGCATGCTTCCGGCCCTGAATGCGCTGCGCATGGCCTTCAAGGCCAGGTAGATCATGTAGAGACCGCCGACGATCTTCAGAACCTGCAGGACCTCGCCGTATCGAGCCAGAACGGCAGAGAGGCCGAGCGCCGCCGACATGGCCCAGGTGAAAGAACCTCCAAAGATGCCAAGTGCCAGAATGATGGCGCGCTTGCGACCCTGATGAATGGCGGTGCCGATAATCGCCATATTGGCAGGGCCGGGACTAGCCACGGCAACCATATAAATCATGTAGGCAGCAGCGACCTGCGGCAGATGCGAGAGAAGATCGGACATGGGCGAAGCTCAACGTTAGAGATCTCGCCCACGCTAAAGGGAATGCGCAGGAAGATCACACGAGGATTTGTGATCTCATCCGTCAGCTATTGTGATGGATGGAGTCAACTGGTCCGGTTCGCCACGAAGCGTGCCGCATCCACCAGTATGGATGCTTTCTCACCGTAAGGCTCCAACAGAGCGACTGCCTGTTCCACTAGGCGGTCCAGTTCGCTTTCCGCCCAGGCCTGTCCATGCAGCGCCACAAGCGTGCCCTTGCCACGTGCGGCATCCTTGCCGGCCGCTTTGCCAAGGGTGGCTGCATCGGAGGTGAGATCGAGAAGGTCATCCGCCAATTGGAAAGCGCGCCCGATCACCTCACCAAAGCTTCGCATACGGTGACGGTCTTGCACTGGCGTGCCAGCGATGATCGCACCCGCTTCGCAGGCAAAGCGCAAAAGCGCACCTGTTTTCATGGATTGCAGAAGAACGATGCCCGCTTCATCCGGCGCCTGCTTTTCCGCCTGCAGGTCGAGCGCCTGACCACCCGCCATGCCGCCGACACCACTGGCGCGCGCGAGTTCCAGCACCAGTTGCGTCTTGGCCGCATCGGGGAGATTGGTTTCCGGTGCGGCAATGATATCGAAGGCAAGGGTGAGAAGGCTGTCGCCCGCCAGAATGGCAGTCGCCTCGTCAAACGCGATATGCACCGTCGGCTTGCCGCGCCTCAGGTCGTCATCATCCATGGCCGGCAGATCGTCATGCACCAGCGAATAGCTGTGAAGACATTCCAGCGCACAACCGACCCGAAGTGCCGCCTCGCCACCGGCGCCGAAAAGTTCGGCACTTTGCACGACCAGGAAAGGCCGCAGGCGCTTGCCGCCATTCAGCGCACCATGCCGCATGGCATTCAGCAACGTCTGAGGTCTTGCGATTTCCCCGGAAGCGGGGCCAGAGGACAGGATATCGTCCATCATGGCCTCGACACGTCGGGCATTGGCAATCAGGACGGCTTCAAATGTGGCAGGCTGTGCGGTCATGCAGGCTCCTTGCCATGGCTCTTTGTCGCATGCAACGGCGAAGCAGGGTTCAGCCCGCCTGACAATGCGATGCTGCAAGTTTCGCGTCATCCACTGGCCATTGGAAAGATCTGCGGTTATGTAGATTTCAGGTCGGCAAAGATGAGTGGCATGGTGGATATCGCACCCGAGCGGCAGTCCGAAGAGGAGGAGCCCCTGGCAAGCCTTCGCGAGGACAGCAGGGTCAGGATCTGGTTGCGCCGGATTGCCCTTGCGCTTGGCGCTCTCCTGCTTTTGCCCTACGTCCTCACCATTCTCTACGCCCCATCCTTTACCCATCCTGTCTCCACGCTGATGCTGGCGGATCTCGCACTGTTTCGCGGGTATGAGCGACAATGGGTGCCGCTGGATCGGATTTCTCCTGTGCTCGTCAAATCCGTCATGATGTCCGAGGATGGCCAGTTCTGCGCCCATAATGGTGTCGACTGGGTGCAGATGCGCGGCGTGGTGGAAGATGCCATGCAGGGAGAGCCGACGCGCGGCGCCAGTACCATTGCCATGCAGACCTCGAAGAACCTGTTTCTGTGGAACAGCCGCTCCTTTATCCGCAAAGGGCTCGAGGTTCCGATCGCACTATGGGTCGACCTGATCTGGTCGAAGAAGCGCGTGATGGAAGTTTATCTCAACATCGCCGAATGGGGTCCTGGCGTTTATGGTATTGAGGCCGCAGCACGTCATTATTTCCATGTACCCGCGTCCAGCCTTACCCCCCGACAAGCCTCGCTTCTGGCTGTTGCCCTGCCCAATCCCTTTACACGGGTTGCCAGCAAGCCCGGTCGCGGCATGCAGCGTCTGGCCATGACGGTGCAGGCCCGAGCCCGCGCCTCGGGTGATTACATCAAGTGTATTTATCCCTGATGTCAGCAATTATCATTGGCGTCACATACGCTTTCTTCCTAGATTTCTAAGGTCAAAACCGGGGAGGCAATCATGGACGGGCTTGTTCTTTACATCGCCAACAAGAACTATTCTTCCTGGTCGTTCAGGCCATGGATTGCGTTGAAGGCCGCCAGCATCCCCTTCGAGGAGGTGCTGATACCCTTCAACGATGACGCCTCCAACCCGAAGTTCCATGAGATTTCGCCCACCGGCAAGGTTCCAGTCCTGCATCATGGCAGCCTGCGGGTATGGGAATCGCTGGCCATCATCGAATATGCGGCAGACCTTTATCCGGATGCCGGCCTGTGGCCCTTCGATCCCGCGGACAAGGCCATGGCGCGTTCCATTTCCATGGAAATGCTATCAGGCTTTCGCGCCTTGCGAAGTGCCTGCCCGATGAACATCCGGCGCGAGAAGAAGGCGATCGACCTTCCTGACGGCGTGGCGCAAGACGTGGCGCGGATCACCACGATCTGGAAGACCATGCGACAGCGTTCCGGCGGTCCCTTCCTGTTCGGAGCCTTTTCGGCGGCGGATGCCATGTATGCTCCGATCGTCAACCGTCTTGACGTCTATGACTTCTCGGTTGATGAGGACACAGCCGCCTACATGGCCGCCATGAAGAACCACCCCGCCTGGCAGGAATGGGAAACGGCGGCACGCGCCGAAAGTTGGATCGTGCCTGCCGACGAGGCCTGATTCGCGTTAGCAGGAAAAAATCGGCTCAGGGACTGGTCAAGCCCACGTTTGACATGTATAAGCGCCGCAATTTCCGGGATCGAGACATGTGTCAGTCCGGCCTCATGCTGGCCGCGGATCATGTTTTGCACGACAATTGGAGTAACGAGAATGGCTGTACCGAAGAGAAAAACAAGCCCGTCCAAGCGCGGTATGCGCCGCTCTGCTGATGCGCTGAAGGCTTCCACCTACGTTGAAGACAAGAACTCCGGCGAACTGCGCCGTCCGCACCACATCGACCTGAAGACGGGCATGTATCGCGGTCGTCAGGTTCTGACGCCGAAGGAAAGCGCATAAGCGTTTCCGATCATGCATTTAAAGGCCGGCTTTGCCGGCCTTTTTTATTGCCTGCTCTGGCTGGTAATTCGAGCCGGATAGAGATCAGCCGGTATCATCCTCCGGCTGACGCTCATGAGCGGGGGATCAGGAGCCGAGGCTATCCAGGCGGTTCTGCAAGCTCTTCAGCTGCTCTTTCAGCTCATCCAAATCTTTAGCGTCAGGCGCCTTCTTCTGCTCGGCCTGCGGCGCCGTGAATGGTGAGAACATCTGCATGGCCTGACGGAACATATCCGTATTACGCCGCACCTGCTCTTCCATCATCTGAATCGGTACCTGCAGGTTCTTGGTGAGCGGCGTATCGCCGAAGGCGCGTGTCATCTGTTCGCGCATCTGCACCTGCTGATCCGCAAACGTCTTCATGGAGTGTTCCAGGAAAGTCGGCACGACCATCTGCATCTGGTCGCCGTAATAGGAGATCAGCTGACGGAGGAATGAGATCGGCAGAAGCGTATTTCCGGTTTTGGATTCCTGTTCGAAGATGATTTGCGTCAGCACGGAGTGGGTGATGTCTTCTCCGCTCTTGGCATCCTGAACTATAAAATCCTCGCCCTTCTTCACCATCTTGGCCAGGTCTTCCAGCGTCACATAGGTGCTGGTACCGGTATTGTAGAGGCGGCGGTTGGCATATTTTTTAATGACAACGTCACCTTCCGTCTTCGCCATGTTTCCCTCCTGATCGCGTCGACATGATGTATGGGTCGACAGGTTTCTCCCATGCCGACCTTACGCTCAAAACCTCTGAGCTTACAATGGGTTTGTGCACCGCAGTAGGAGAACCCATTCAACCTATGCAATCCTAGGTCTTTTAACAGTGAGAACAACGTCAATAACAGCTACTCTGATTTGCCTAGCGGATTGTTTTGACCGCAAATTAACAGTCCGGGATCATCGAGCCCACAAGGGTTTTCTGTGGGGCAAAGGCGCAACATGCAAAGTCGCCACAACCACAGGTTTTTAACAATTAGTACAATTTCATAAAGGGATGGCGTTTGACTTGGCTGAAAAGCTTTGTCAGTCTCCGGCAAAACAACGCTCAAGTTGGAGGAGAATTTTCATGGCCCAGCCTTCCATCGTCATCGCATCGGCAGCGCGAACAGCCGTCGGTTCGTTCAACGGCGCCTTCGGCAACATTCCTGCACATGAGCTGGGCGCAGCTGCCATCAAGGGCGCGCTTGAGCGCGCCAAGGTGGATGCCGGTGAAGTCGACGAAGTGATCCTTGGTCAGGTGCTGCCGGCAGGCGAAGGCCAGAACCCGGCCCGTCAGGCGGCTATGAAGGCAGGCGCACCGAAGGAAGCAACGGCTTGGGGTGTTAACCAGCTCTGCGGCTCGGGCCTGCGCGCGGTTGCCCTTGGCATGCAGCAGATCGCCCTTGGCGATGCAAAGATCATCGTAGCCGGTGGCCAGGAATCCATGTCCATGGCGCCGCATTGCGCCCATCTTCGCAATGGCACGAAGATGGGCGACATGAAGATGATCGATACCATGATCAAGGATGGCCTGACGGATGCCTTTTACGGCTACCATATGGGCATCACCGCAGAGAATATCGCGCGCCAGTGGCAGCTGACCCGCGATGAGCAGGACGAATTCGCCGTCGCTTCACAAAACAAGGCGGAAGCCGCCCAGAAGGCCGGACGATTCGCGGATGAAATCATTCCCTTCATCGTCAAGGGTCGCAAGGGCGACGTGACTGTCGACGCCGATGAGTACATCCGAGCAGGCGCGACGCTGGAGTCCATGACAAAACTGCGCCCTGCCTTCGACAAGGAAGGCACCGTCACCGCCGGCAACGCATCCGGGATCAACGATGGCGCTGCCGCAGCAGTTCTGATGAGCGAAGCCGAAGCATCCCGTCGCGGCATTCAGCCTCTGGCTCGCATCGTGTCCTGGGCAACCGCGGGCGTGGATCCGCAGATCATGGGCACAGGCCCGATCCCGGCCTCCCGCAAGGCACTGGAAAGAGCCGGCTGGTCGGTTTCCGACCTCGATCTCGTGGAAGCGAACGAAGCCTTTGCGGCCCAGGCCTGCGCCGTCAACAAGGACATGGGTTGGGACCCTTCCATCGTCAACGTCAACGGCGGTGCCATTGCGATCGGTCACCCGATCGGCGCATCGGGTGCGCGCGTGCTTAACACGCTCCTGTTCGAGCTGAAGCGCCGCGGCGCCAAGAGGGGCCTGGCAACGCTCTGCATCGGCGGCGGCATGGGCGTCGCAATGTGCGTTGAGGCACTCTGAGTATCCATCGTCTTAATTGATCAGCCGACCACGGAAGAAGGGCCAGAGCTGGCACAGGGGGGAATATGGAAAGAGTAGCATTGGTATCTGGCGGCACGCGTGGAATTGGTGCCGCCATCTCGATTGCGTTGAAGGCTGCCGGCTATCAGGTAGCTGCCAATTATGCCGGCAATGACGAACGCGCGCGCGCATTCGAAGCGGAAACCGGCATCCAGGCCTTCAAGTGGGACGTGTCTTCCTACGAGGCCTGCGCAGAAGGCATTGCCAAGGTCGAAGCCGCCCTTGGGCCCGTCGATGTGTTGGTCAACAATGCCGGCATCACGCGCGATGCCATGTTCCACAAGATGACCCCTGGCCAATGGTCCGAGGTCATCAACACCAACCTGACCGGCCTGTTCAACATGACCCATCCGGTCTGGACGGGCATGCGGGACCGCAGCTTCGGCCGCATCATCAACATCTCCTCGATCAACGGTCAGAAGGGACAGATGGGGCAGGCCAATTATTCTGCTGCCAAGGCAGGCGACATTGGCTTCACTAAGGCGCTGGCTCAGGAAGGGGCTTCCAAGAACATCACAGTCAATGCGATATGCCCCGGCTATATCGCCACGGAAATGGTGATGGCGGTTCCGGAAAAGGTGCTGAACGAGCGTATCATTCCGCAGATCCCCGTTGGCCGTCTCGGCCAGCCGGAGGAGATCGCCCGCTGCGTGGTGTTCCTGGCAGCGGACGAAGCCGGTTTTATCACCGGATCGACCATCACTGCTAATGGCGGACAATATTTCGTCTGATTGAAAACACAGACAAGCAAGCGGCCGGATACCAGATCCGGCCGCTTGCTTGTTTCAGGCTTTGACGGATGACGGCCTGCGCGCGAAGTAGGACAGAGTGGTGAGCCCCATGAAGCCGAGTGATGCGCCGTTGAAGATGGTGCAGGCATCGGTCCACATTCGGGTCAGCGGCTGGTCAGGCGCGAGCGCCGACATGACGCCGCTGACGTAATTCATCACAAACAGTCCAAAGTAGAGTCCGAGCGATACCCATTCGCCCGGCAACAACAGCCTTCCATCTTCGACCCATTGAGCAGAACGCCCAGGCTTCATCACCATCATCAAGGCTATTCCGATGACCAGACCAGCAAGTGTCGTGAGAATGGAGGATGCGGACGCTTCGGTGATGAAAATGCGCCTTCCGGCCAGAAGCAGCGTCAACAGCGGCATGATAACAAGTGTCGCGGGGGAAATCAGCTGAGGCTTGGTTCGTTGCCAGCCTCTCCACATAAGGAAGGCCAGAAGCAGCCACACCCAGAAGGGCGTATGCAAAATTGTCTGGTAGATGAAAGTCATTGGGTCTCTCCGTTCAAAAAGGTCCTGAACGGAATGCCCTGCCCGGCCTGCAACCACATCTCAGGCTACGCGAATGCGAGGCCTGAATTCGTAAAACGGGGCGCTGGGAAATTGGCGCTTCGCCAATTGCAGCGACCACAAAACAAAAACGCCGGGTCGAAACCCGGCGTCCGTAGGCGTGAAGAATAATATTAGCGGCAACGCGCTTCGTAAGTCCGGCCGTAACGGTCGCGATAGATGCAGTAGCCCTTGTGCTTCTGCGACTCGCCGATCGCTGCGCCAACCAGGCCACCTGCGACAGCGCCGACAGCCGCGCCACCCCAGCTGTTGGTCACAGCACCGCCGATGACCGCACCGGAGGCCGCACCAATGGCCGTGCCCTTTTCGGTCGTGGTGCATGATGCCAACGTTCCAACCATTGCAGCGACGAGCAAGATCTTCTTCATAGTCCAGTTTCCTTCCCTTGCCTGATTGATAATATTCGACAGATCAGATCCTGCCCATCAGCAGGAGAATAAGCAATATGATAACGACCAAACCCAGACCGCCGGAGGGGCCGTATCCCCATCCACGACTATAGCCCCAGTTCGGAAGCGCGCCGACCAGCATTAAAATGAGGATGATGAGCAGGATCGTCCCAAGCATGATGTTCTCTCCACTGCAACATGCGTTTGTCGTGCGGCGAGAACGCGGAGGGGAATTTTTTGTTCCATGCCAACGAGCAAGGCAATTCCCCCGGCGTTTAGGCGGCCCTGAAACTCAGCGAATAAGGCGTCGGGATGCGAAGAGGATGCAAAGGCCGGCAAAGGCCAAAAGAGCGCCCCACAAGATCCAAGGGCTTTGATTGATCATGAAGCTGGAGGCCGGATAAGGGAAGATACCGGTGCCCTGCGCCATCCACAAAACACCCATGGCCACAGCCAGCACACCAAGAATGGTCAGGATTAACCGCATCACAACCTCCGCCCTGCTGACTGCTACTGTTAGTCTGGGAAGATGTGATAGCATGCCAAGCCGGCGCGCATTGTCACATCTTCGATATCGAACGCGTCATATTTCAGTCAGCAAGCAGTCGGAACAAAAACAGAATCCCGCGAGTCCCGATTCGTCGCCGATTCGTTCGCAACTCGTTTCAAAGATGATACGGCATCGTTAACGTCACTGACGAAGATTCCCTGCTCAAAATCACCATCCTAAGCTCTTATTGCTTGCCTTATCGGCGCGGGATCGCCATGTGTTAGGCGGCCCTGCCGGTTCGGCGAGCGGCCGGACACGATGTGCGGAAACTGGCGTTGAATTCACAGCCCATGATTTTGAGCGGTCGCGGCGTTACTGCGGTCCTCGGCCCGACGAATACCGGCAAGACACACTATGCCATTGAGCGTATGGTGGCGCATGGGTCTGGTGTGATTGGGCTTCCCCTGCGCCTACTTGCCCGCGAGGTCTATACGCGCGTTGTGGAGAAGGTGGGGCCGCAGCATGTGGCACTCGTCACGGGCGAGGAAAAGATCACACCGCACGGCGCCCGTTTCTCGGTGTGCACCGTGGAAGCCATGCCCAGGGAAACCAAGGCCGCCTTCGTCGCGATCGACGAAATCCAACTGGCTGGTGACCTGGAACGCGGCCACATCTTTACCGATCGGCTTCTACACCTTCGCGGACGGGAAGAAACGCTGTTGCTAGGTGCTGGCACCATGCGCAGCATTCTTGAAAAGCTTTTGCCCGGCATCACTATCGTTGAGCGTCCACGTCTCTCAACCCTCTACTACGCCGGCCAAAAAAAGATCACACGCCTTCCGCAACGCTCTGCCATCGTCGCCTTCTCGGCAGACGAGGTGTATGCGATCGCGGAACTGATCCGCCGCCAGCGCGGGGGTGCCGCGGTCGTGCTCGGTGCGCTCAGCCCGCGGACTCGCAATGCACAGGTTGGTCTCTATCAATCCGGCGACGTCGAATATCTGGTTGCCACAGACGCGATCGGCATGGGTCTCAACCTGGATGTGGACCATGTGGCCTTCGCCCAGGACCGCAAATTCGACGGCTATCAGTTTCGCAACCTGAACCCGGGCGAACTTGGCCAGATTGCCGGACGCGCGGGACGCCACCTCAGGGATGGCACGTTTGGCGTCACCGGCCAGGTGCAACCTTTTGACGACGAATTGGTGGAACGCATCGAGACACACCAGTTCGATCCTGTAAAGGTTTTGCAATGGCGCTCGAAGGCCGTCGATTATTCATCGCTGCGGGCCTTGCGTACCAGCCTTGATGCGGCACCGACGATTGCGGGTCTCACGCGAGCACTTCCCGCGACCGACAGCCAGGCGCTGGATTACCTGTCGCGCTATCCGGAAATCATCGACATGGCCACCACGCCGGAGCGGGTGGAAAAGCTTTGGGAAGCCTGCGCGCTTCCTGATTATCGGCGTATCACGCCGGCACAACACGCCGATCTCATCTCCACCATCTTTTCCGATCTCGTGCGCCATGGCACAGTGAACGAGAATTTCATGGCAGAGCAGGTGCGGCGCGCCGACCAGACGGACGGCGAAATCGATACCCTGTCTGCGCGAATCGCCCAGATTCGGACATGGACCTATGTTTCCAACCGTCCTGGTTGGCTGGCGCATCCGACACACTGGCAAGAAAAGACACGGGAAATCGAGGACAGGTTGTCCGACGCGCTACATGAAAGGTTGACGAAACGCTTTGTTGATCGCAGGACATCTGTGCTCATGAAGCGCCTGAGAGAGAATGCGATGCTGGAAGCTGAAATCAGTGTGAATGGAGATGTCTTCGTCGAGGGACATCACGTAGGTCAACTTGCCGGTTTCCGGTTCACGCCCATTTCAGGCGCGGAAGGACCCGATGCCAAGGCCGTGCAGACGGCTGCGCAGAAGGCGCTGGCGCTCGAATTCGAGGCGCGCGCAGCGCGGCTCTACGCATGCGGCAACAGCGATCTTGCCGTCGGCTCCGATGGTTTCGTGCGCTGGCTGGGCGAACCCGTGGCAAAGCTTTCGGGCAGCGACCACATCATGCACCCGCGCCTGATCCTTCTGTCGGATGAGCAGCTCACGGGGAATGCGCGTGATCACGTCGCAGCGCGCCTGGAACGCTTCGTCAATCATCACATCGCAACGGTGTTGAAACCTCTCGACGATCTCTCGCGCGCGGAAGATTTGCAGGGCATCGCCAAAGGCATTGCCTTCCAGCTCGTGGAAAACCTCGGCGTTCTCTTCCGCCGCGACGTCGCGGAAGAGGTCAAGAGCCTCGACCAGGATGGTCGCGCTTCCATGCGCCGCTACGGTATCCGCTTCGGTGCCTACCACGTCTTCATGCCAGCGCTGCTGAAGCCGGCTCCCGCCGAACTCATCACCCTACTCTGGGCACTGAAGAATGACGGTCTCGACAAGGCGGGCTATGGCGACCTGATCCCGGCGCTTGCCGCAGGACGCACTTCCGTGGTGACCGACCCAACCTTTGAGCGTACCTTCTACAAGCTGGCCGGCTTCCGCTTCCTCGGCAAGCGCGCGGTGCGCGTCGATATCCTGGAGCGCCTCGCAGACCTCATCCGTCCGCTGCTGCAGTGGAAGCCGGGCACGACGCCGCGTCCGGAAGGCGCCTATGATGGTCGTCGCTTTACCACGACGACGGCCATGCTTTCGATCCTCGGCGCGACGCCTGACGATATGGAAGAAATCCTTAAAGGTCTCGGCTATCGAGCCGAAGCCGTGAAGGCGGAAGAGGCGCAGGCATACCTCGCAGCGCAGGCACCGGCATCGACGGGAACTGCCGAAGCGACTGAGACCGTTGCGACCGACGACGCAGACAGCGCCTCCGAAGAAGCCGGCGAAGCTGCAACCACCGCGACGGAAGAGGCAACGCCGGTCGCAGAAGCTGCCGAGGCGCCTGCTGCTGCAACGCCTGCGGAAGGTGAAGGAACCGAAGAACCGAAGCCGGTTCTGCTGTGGCGTCCCGGTGGCGGCCGCAGTGAGCAGCAGCGTGGCCCACGCCCGCAGCAGGGCGATCGCCGCGGTCAGAATAACCGCCAGCCTGGCAATGCTGCGACAGAAGGCCGCAACGAAAATCGTCGTCGTGACGACCGTCAGGACCAGGAACAGCGGGGCCGCGACGGTGGCCGGCCGAACCGGGGTGGTGATCGCCGCAACGAAGGTGGCCGCGGTGACCGTCCCGAGCGTGGCGAACGTCATGATCGTGGAGGTGATCGCCACGAGCGCAACAAGCCGCAGCAGGCCCAGCGCTTCGAGGCGAAGCCCCCGCGCAAGGAAAAGCCGATCGATCCGGATTCACCTTTCGCAAAGCTCGCTGCTCTCAAAGAGCAAATGAAGAAGTAACCATGCCGGAAACGCCACTTGGAGATCAGCGTCAGCGCATCGACAAGTGGCTTTTCTTTTCTCGTATCGTGAAATCACGATCGCTGGCGCAGGAACTGGTGCAGGCCGGCTTCGTGCGAGTCAACGGGGAGGTTATCTCGCAACCGAGCCGGATGATCCGCGTCGGTGACCGCTTGGATCTGCAACTCGAACGGCGTGATATTATCTTGATCATCAAGGGTGCCGGCGAGCGGCGTGGACCCTTTTCCGAGGCTCGGCTTCTCTATGAAGATGTCAGCAGCCCGCAGCTTCCCCTGACAGCATTCGAACGAGCACAGCGCCGCCTTTGACGGGCGGAGATGGACCGAATCCTTCGACATTCACCCTGTGCTTTCTCCTTGCTAAGCCCAAGGAAAGCCATTAGGGACAAAGCAAAGCTGGGTCATGTTGCGGTGCGGCCCGCGCGATTCGTCCGGTCTCCCAAACCAACCGACAATCCCGCGCATCCTGCTGATACAGACCAACGTGATGTCATTGGAGTGCCTCATGACGTATGTCGTGACCGACAATTGTATTCGCTGCAAGTACACCGACTGCGTCGAAGTCTGCCCGGTCGATTGCTTCTACGAAGGCGAGAACTTCCTGGTCATTCATCCTGACGAATGCATCGACTGCGGCGTCTGCGAGCCTGAATGTCCCGCCGAGGCCATCAAGCCGGACACCGAGCCGGGTCTGGACAAGTGGCTGAAGCTCAATTCCGAATATGCCCAGATCTGGCCGAACATTACTGTTAAACGCGACGCCCTGCCCGAAGCGAAGGAAATGGACGGCGTGGAAAACAAGTTCGAACAGTTCTTCTCACCGGAGCCCGGCAAGGGCGATTGATTCCCCGGTACCGCACGCATAGCAATATCTGGCTGTTTGCTTAAATTTTACGCATACAGCCCGGTGTTGCTGATTTGCGCCGTCGAAAGCAAATCATTGATTTCTTCCCATATTTGTGGTAGACAACAAGAACTGTTCCACAAAGCGGCATTTGCGTGCCCAAAAACATCACGAAAGCACCTGATTCGCAGACGCGGTTTCCGTGACACATCGCAGTGAAGAGATGTTGTCGTAGAAGTGATCGCGACGGGAGAGTTGTTTTCGCGCGCTTGTTGTCGGACCAGTGTGGAGTCACCCGACGGTTCCCCCGTCTCATCCGGGCCTGACTGACCCGGCCCCGGCAGAGAAGCCGGGTGCGTAACAGGGAGTTTGTAAGACGTATGACGACCCAGCAGAAAAAATCTTCAGCGCGCCATGGATTCAAGACCGGTGAAGCGATCGTTTACCCGGCGCACGGAGTGGGCACTATCACGGCGATCGAGGAACAGGAAGTCGCTGGCATGAAGCTCGAACTTTTTGTTATCGATTTCGAAAAAGACAAAATGCGCCTGAAGGTTCCTGTCGCAAAGGCCGTCAGCATCGGCATGCGCAAGCTTTCTGAAACGGATTTCGTCGAGCGCGCGCTCAAGGTTGTACAGGGCAAGGCCCGCGTGAAGCGCACCATGTGGTCGCGCCGCGCGCAGGAGTATGATGCGAAGATCAACTCGGGCGATCTGATCTCTATCGCCGAAGTCGTTCGCGACCTCTATCGCGCTGAAAACCAGCCGGAACAGTCCTATTCGGAGCGTCAGCTCTACGAAGCTGCTCTTGACCGCATGGCGCGCGAAATCGCCGCCGTCAACAAGATGTCGGAAACGGAAGCTGTTCGCCTTGTTGAAACCAACCTTGCCAAGGGTCCCAAGCGCAGCAAGGTTCTGGACGACGAAGACACACAGGAAGAAGAAGAGGCCGCATAAGCCCTTCGAATATTTCCTCAAAAAACCCGGCCGCAAGCCGGGTTTTTTTATGGGAACTTTTTGCACCCCCATGCGTTGACCCGCCGGTACGGCGAAGAAGCTGCGTTCGCAGAGGCTTTGTGCCGCACCCGAGGAAGGACGGTCGAACTGTCTCTCCCCGATCAGAACGAGGGGAACAGATGCGCATGCCACCTTTGCCTATCCTGCCGCCATCAGTGGCCAGGAATCGACGGCATTGTCTCGGCCATACGTTTCTGTTGGGTCACACACCATCATGGAGAGCGCGATGAATGCCATTTCCGCAGACCGCAACATGATCAAGATTGCCATGTCGGCGCCTTATCTTGCGCGCGACGAAGAACGCAATCTGGCTGTTCGTTGGAAGGACGACCAGGATCAGGATGCGCGCAACCAGATCGCTCTGGCGCATATGCGGCTTGTTATCGCCATGGCATCCAAATTCCGCGGTTTCGGCCTGCCGATGAGCGACCTCGTACAAGAAGGTTATGTAGGGCTGCTGGAAGCCGCGGCAAGGTTCGAGCCAGAACGCGACGTGCGTTTTTCAACCTATGCCAGCTGGTGGATCAGGGCCTCGATGCAGGATTACATCCTGCGCAACTGGTCGATCGTGCGTGGCGGAACCAGCTCCGCCCAGAAGGCACTGTTCTTCAACCTGCGGCGCCTGCGAGCAAAGCTCGCCCGTGGCGACAACAACCTGTCCCCGCATACCATTCACGAAGAGATTGCGACTGCCCTCGGCGTCAGCGTGGCAGACGTCCAGACCATGGATGCCCGCCTTTCGCGCAACGATGCCTCGCTGCAGGCACCCTCAATTGCCGGTGATTCCGACAGCGGCGAGCGTCTCGACCTTCTTGAAAGCAATGAGCCGCTTCCGGACGAGCAAGTTTCCGGCATGATCGACGGCGAGCGCCGCATGAAATGGCTTCAAGGCGCGCTGACCAAGCTGAATGATCGCGAAAAGAAGATAATCCGTGCTCGGCGGTTGACTGATGATGGCGCTACCCTTGAGGCGCTTGGCGCTGAGCTTGGCATTTCCAAGGAACGCGTGCGCCAGATCGAAAGCCGCGCGATCGAAAAGCTGAAATCGGCCCTCGTCAACCTCAACCCGCAGATGGCGGCGGCCTGCTGAGGCAGGTCGCCATTATTCCGAAATGATTTTGACCCGCTGGCCGGGAGTCAATGACGCACCGGCCGGAAGCGCGTTGATGAGCTTGAAGAGATCAAGCTTGCGCTCCGTCCCCATCATGCGGGCAGCCATTGTCGTAATCGTCTCTCCCGGCTGAACCTTGACCACACGCACACGTAGCGGCTTCAGTTCCGCAGTTTCCTGCGGCGTCATGCGGCGAAAACTCTGCCGCAAGGTATCTGCCGTGGATTGGAGCGCGGAGCTTCCCTTCGGCACAGCCGTCAGGAAACGGAAGATCTGCTTGTCGAGACGAATGACCGTCACATCGAAATCCCAACGCTCGGCCGAAGCACGCGCCGTTGCAGCCGGCATACCGTTGATGGTCGTCTCACGCACCGTTTCCGGCAGAAGACCCGCCACCCAGCCGCTCGTCATGTAATTGGCCAGGCTCTGATTGTTGTCAGCCTGCACGCCGTCGAAGCGCACTGCAATCTCATCCGGACCTGTTGCCAGAACAGCTTCCTGCTTGTTGTCGATCCGGAAGCCTTCCGGCACCTCGAAACGGATCCCGAGCTTGGCATGCATGAAGGTCTGGTTGCGCACATAGCCCTCATCGGGGCTATCGCCGTAGAGAAGCCCGTCAATGCCCGTGAGGAAGTAATCACGACCCGTATCTCCCACGGTGCCTTCCTGACCAAAGGCGCGCGCATGCTGCCGCGCCAGTTCCACGCGCTGGGGCGCACTCGGGTGGCTGGACAAGAAGTCAAGGCTCTGGTCCGTATCGGGATCAACCGAAGAATAGCGCGCGTAAGCCGCCATGGAGTCCAGGAAGCGTGCGGCCGCGAAGGGATCATAACCGGCCTCCCCCAACATGCGCACGCCGATCACATCCGCCTGAAGTTCCTGCTGACGGGAGAAGGCGGCAAGCCTCAGCTTGCCACGTGCCAAAGCCTGCTTGCCCGCAAGATCGCTGGACAAAACCTCGGCCACAACACGGCTGGCGATCACTTCCGCCTCCTCGCGCTTCTGGCGCTCGATGCCGTGGTTGGCGGTCACGTGACCCATCTCATGGCTGAGGACGGCTGCCACTTCCGACGCATCATTGGCGAGTGCCAGCAGCCCGCGCGTCACATAGAGATAGCCGCCCGGAAGGGCAAAGGCGTTGATCGCCGGCGAGTTCAGGATCGTGATACGGAAGGACTGTGTCGGATTTTCCGAAACCGCGGTCAGCGCACCGGCGATGCGGGCAACAAGCCGCTCGGTCTTCGGATCGTGATACTCTCCGCCATAGCTTGCCACGATGCGAGGATGCTCGCGGGCCCCCATCTGGGCACGCGGATCATTCTTCTGCACCTCATCCACGGTCTGCGGTTTGGAGGAGGGCTTCAGGTCGTTCGTATAGGTCTGGTCGATGACGGACTGGCATCCGGAAAGACCCAAGGTGAGCGCAGCAACTGTCACCCCGGCGCGCAAGCTACCCAAGGAGACTGCTGCGCGGATAGGCCGACGGGGCGATGTGCCCTCAAACTGGCTGATGCTGTTGCGTCTACCGATCGAAACCGTCATATCCCCTAGCCCATCACCGGGCGCCTCATGCGGCACTCGCCTCCCCGCCGCATCATGCTGCGTCCGTCATGGATGGCTATTTTGCCTTCAACTGTGTCCAACTACTTAGCGCAATTCAGTAGAACAAACAGCATCGCAAGCAATCTTCCAATCCCTGTTGCATTGCGGCATCGCATCGCGCAGAGACCAAATTGTGGCGGATTGGTTGACGCTTTATGAACGGCGGAGAAATTCGCTGATGGCGCCTGATGTTTCCTGCGCAAGAAAATCATCGCGTTTTCCTGCAAAGCTTATCCGGCCTTCCTCCACGAACAAGACTTCATCCGCCAGGCGCCGAACCTCTTCAAGGTCATGCGTCACCATCAGGATGGTCGTTCCGTCATCGCGATGAAGCTCGAGAAGCAGATCAGCCATCGTGCTTCTGAGAGCTGGATCGAGAGCGGCGAAGGGCTCGTCCAACAGCAGGACGGGCCTGCGACGCACCAGTGCCCGCGCAAAAGCCGCCCGCTGACGCTCGCCCCCGGAGAGCGTTCCGGGTTTGCGGGTCTCGAAGCCGCCGAGCCCCACACGTTCGAGAGCGGCGGATACGTTGCGCCGATCCTCCTTCGCGAGCCTCAACGAGGGGCTGATACCCAGCGCAATATTGGTGAAGAGGTCGAGATGGGTGAAGAGGTTATTGTCCTGGAAGACCAGTGATACAGGACGCTCGGAAGGATGAAGCTCAGTGACATCCTGCCCCCCGATGACGATACGCCCCTGCTGCGGTGCCTCAAAACCGGCCACCAGATTGAGAAGGGTCGACTTGCCGGAGCCGGAGCGTCCGGTGATGGCGGTAATCAAACCTTCGCCTATGCTACAGTCGAAGTGAAAACGCTGTTCACCGAGCGCAAGCCTCACCTCGCGAAGCAGAATATCCGCCTTTTGACCATCCTTCATGGGCGCATCTCCCGCTCAGCGGTCCCGATCAGCGTCAGGCCCAGGCAGATTAGGCCGAGAATAAGGGCGAGGCTGTCGGCATCATGGGACCTGTAACTGCCGAGGCTGCTGTAAAGCAGCCAGGGCAACGTGACCAGATCCTGCGAACCGAACATGGCGACAGCGCCGAGATCCCCCAGCGAAAGCGCCATGGCAAACGAGAAAGCCATAGCCAGTGGCTGGCCCAGCACGCGCCAATCCACGATGCGCCAGCGGGAAAAGCCCGTGATACCGAGGCTTGCGACAAGCCGGGCTGTGCGGGCTCGATGTGATTGCAGGGCTGGTTGAAGAACACGCATGACGAAGGGCAGTGCCATCAGCATGTTGATGACGATGATGATGGGAATGGAAAAGCGCGAGACTTCACCGATCTCCCGCAAAATCAGAAACCAGCCCGTGCCGAGAACCACCGGCGGCACCAGAAGGACCAGCGAAGAAAGGCTGCCAAGGCTCGCGCTGAAGATCCGGGCGCTTCGCGGCGGCGCTCGGCGCTCTGCCACGACCTGACGCGCGAAGGCGATGACAAGGGCCAGCAACACACAGGCAAACGCCGACAACATCGCGATTGCGAGACTGGTGGACAATGCCTGCAGAAAAATGGCGCTTGTCACAATCTCCAGAAAATTGCTGCGCAACCCCGCCCATGCAATGGCCAGAAGCGGCAAGGACAGAAACAGGCAGGCGCACATGATTACGCCCGTATCCCAAATCCTCGCCGGCCAACTCTGCCCATCCATTCTCGATATACGCCGTCCCTCACCCATGTTCATGGGATCGTTCGCCGGCAGGCGCGATAAGAGAGCTAGAATGCAGGCGGTGACCAGGATCTGCAGCAGAGCCATGGCAATGGCACGCGCCGGATCGAAATCCAGGCGGAGCGACTGGTAAATGGCGACCTCCAGCGTGGTTGCCGCAGGCCCGCCCCCCAGCACCAGCACAAGCGTGAAGCTCGTCGCACACAGCATAAAGATCAGGCCCGCCGCACCGGGAATGGCGCGCAGCAAGGCGGGAAGCTCGATGAAGCGGAAGATCGACCATGACCTCATGCCAAGACTGGCGCCAAGCCGCCAGTATTCCTGTGGCAGGCCCTCCAGCACGGCGATCATCAAGCGGCAAGCCAGCGGAAAATTGAAGAACACATGGGCGATCAGAATGCCTGTCAGGCCGTAAATGCTGAGGGGCTGTTCAAGCCCCAGCGCCAGCAGGGCCTGATTGACAATCCCCTGTCGGCCAAACACCGTAATCAGGCCCAGCGCACCGGCCAGAACCGGCAGCCCCATCGGCACCGCCATCAACCGGATGATCCACAGCCTGCCGGGAAAATGCGGCCGGCGGCAAAGCGCGAGCGTGACAGGGATGGCAATCAGGATCGACAGGAGCGTTGAAAGAACAGCCTGCAACAGTGTGAAGCGCAGCAGGCTGAACGTATAGGCATCGAAACCGGAATTTTCCGGAAAGCGTGATGCAAAAGCCAGAAGAGCCAGAACCGGAAGCGCCGTGATCGCGATGACCAGAGTGAGCGCAACAATGCCGCCCGCCAGCGCCCGCCGCGCTTCCGCCTGTGTCAGCATGCGGTTACTTGATGCTCATGGCGGTCAGCCACTCACGCACCCAGGCCTGTCGGTTCTGGGCCACTTCTTCCGGGCTCAGCAGGAAGGTCTTCTGCGGCTTGACGAGCTTGGAAAAAGCATCCGGCAAGGCTTGAGAGGTGGCGGCTGCCGGCATCATCCAGTTCGTGGTGGGAATGATGTCCTGAAAGGCCGGAGAAAGCGTGAAGGACAGGAAACGCTGCGCCAGATCCTTTTCCTTGGCGCCTTTCAGCAGGCCGCTGACTTCCACCTGGATGTAATGACCTTCCTCAAAGCTTGCAGCCTGATAGCGATCCGTCTTCTCTTCCACCATGTGGTAGGCCGGCGACGTGACATAGGAGAAGACCAGCGGCACTTCACCCTTTGTGAAAAGGCCATAGGCTTCCGACCAGCCGGGCGTGACCGTCAAGACGCGGTTCTTCAGCTTGGCCCAGGCTTCCGGCGCCTTGTCGCCATAGACGGCCTTGACCCAGAGCAGCAGACCGAGACCGGGCGTCGAGGTGCGCGGATCCTGAATGGCGATCTTCTGGGAGGGATCACCGTCCACGAGATCCTTCAGGCTCTTGGGCGGGTTCTTGACCGTCTGCGTGTCGTAGATCACGGCAAAATGGCCGTAGTCATAAGGAACGAAAACGTCGTCCTTGAAGTCGCCGGGCACCTTGGCGCCGGCGGCATCAATGCCATGCGGCGCAAACAGGCCTGTATCCTTGGCTTCCTTGAAGAGGCTCGTATCGAGGCCGAGCGCGATATCGGCGGGCGACGAGGCGCCTTCCAGCTTCAGACGGGTCAGCAGAGCGACGCCATCGGCCACGGCTACGAACTTGACGGTGCAGTCGCAAGTCTTTTCAAACGCCGCCTTGACCTTCGGGCCAGGTCCCCATTTGGAAACGAAGCTTTCATAGGTGTAGATGGTGAGGGTCTTCTTGTCTTCGGCGTGAACCGTCGCCGCCAGCAACACGGTGGCCGTAGCAATCAGCGAAAATACATTCATCTTGCGCATCAGCGCCTCCTCAACGTGATGAAGGGGAATAGGGCGCTGATCATCCGTGCCGTCTAATCCCTCCGCCGGTATCAACCGGATCAGGTTCCGCGGGTTGGCTTTGTCTGCCTCTCAGCCGCGCAAGGCGGCACCCCGTTAGATCGGTATATGGTTTAGCTTCACCAACTTACGTTGGCAAGGGTTGCATCAAGCACTGAAACGCATCAGCTCGCGGGGCACGGCTGCGACGCCGCCCACCCGATTGGCAACCGCATAGGTGATGCATTCTTCGACGACATCAGGCATGACAGGCTTGCTGAGCACGCCAAGCGAGGGCACCGCCTTCCCCGCCAACTGTTCCGGGTTGGCAGTCATGAAGATGACCGTTACACCAAAACGCTCGCTGAGTTCACGACCGATCTCCGGACCCGTTGCACCATCGGAGAGGTTCACATCAACAAGGGCAATATCGACGAAAGGGGCAAGCGTCAGAGCATGCTGACGACCGCTGGCAAAGCCTGCGACCTTCAACCCCATGGCTTCGATGGTTTCTGCCATATCGAGTGCGATGAGAAACTCATCTTCAACAATCAGGACACGCTGGTTCATGGCTGCATCTTCCAGCCGACGACGCGCTACATTTGCCGACATTGGACATTCCTCTGTTGACCCGGTACCCTCCACAAGGACATTCCTCATGATCAGGATGATGGCCGAACGCCCAATCTGATTTTATGTTCCTCTGCGTAACA
Source organism: Rhizobium oryzicola (assembly GCF_030504645.1). Lineage (GTDB taxonomy): Bacteria > Pseudomonadota > Alphaproteobacteria > Rhizobiales > Rhizobiaceae > Neorhizobium > Neorhizobium oryzicola. The sequence continues at coordinate 55,121 of NZ_JAUKWQ010000013.1, forward strand.
TCTTTTTCTTCAGATTAAATCTCTGTTAATGCTAACAAAAACTTAAATCACCCCTCCAGTTCTTCGCGCAGCATCTCCAACTCCAGCCATTCTTCTTCCATCCGCTGGAGATTATCGCGCAGCTTTTCAAGCTCGCCTGCGATGCGGTTAAAGGCTGCAGGATCCTTGGTGAAGAGGTTGGGATCGGCCATCTTCGCCTCACGGGAGGCGATCTCCTTCTCGATCTTCTCCATCTCCTTCGGCAGGTTTTCCAGCGCAAACTTCTGCTTGTAAGAAAGCTTGCCCTTGTTCTTGGGTGCCTCCGATGCGGCAGTCGGGTTGGCTGCCGCGGCCGCTTCTGCCTTGGCCTTGTCAGCCTTGCGCTTCTCCTCAAGCGCACCCTTCCGCTGGGCAAGCATGTCCGTATAGCCGCCGGCATACTCGATCCAGCGTCCGTCCGGCGCATCCGGGTTGGCCGGCGCAATGGTGGAGGTTACCGTGCGGTCGAGAAAATCGCGGTCGTGGCTGACGAGGATAACGGTGCCGGCATACCCCGCCACGATCTCCTGCAGGAGATCGAGGGTCTCGATATCGAGGTCGTTGGTTGGCTCGTCGAGGATCAGGAGGTTCGAAGGCTTTGCCATGATGCGCGCCAGCATCAGGCGCGCACGTTCACCACCGGAGAGGTTCTTGATCGGCGTGCGCATCTGCTCCGGCTGGAACAGGAAGTCTTTCATATAGCCCGCGACATGCCGCTGCTCGCCATTGACCAGCAGCGTTTCGCCACGTCCATCCGTCAGATAATGGCTGAGCGAGTCCTCAAGATTCAGGTCCTCGCGCTTCTGGTCGAGGGTGGCAATCTCGAGATTGGTGCCGAGCTTCACGAAGCCGCCATCTGGCTCCAGCTGGCCCGTCAGCATCTTCAGAAGCGTCGTCTTGCCGGCACCATTGGGACCGACGAGACCGATGCAGTCGCCACGATGCACGCGCAGCGAAAAGGGCGCAACGATCTGGCGCTCGCCATAACGTTTGGTGATCTGGTCCGCCTCGATGACCAGCTTGCCGCTTTCCTTGCCTTCCGTAATGCCGGCCTGGATCGTCCCTTGCGGGCCGCGATGGCCACGATATTGCGACCGCAGGCTCTGCAATTCACCGAGGCGGCGCATGTTGCGCTTGCGCCGTGCGGTCACGCCATAACGCAGCCAATGCTCCTCACGCTCGATCTGTCGGCCGAGCTTGTGCTGCTCCAGCTCTTCCGCTTCCAGCACTTCGTCACGCCAGGCCTCGAAGAAGGCAAAGCCCTTGTCCAGCCGCCGCGACAGGCCGCGGTCCAGCCAGACGGTCGCCGTCGAGACCTTTTCCAGGAACCGGCGGTCGTGCGAAATCAGCACCAGCGCGCTGCGGGATTTCTGCAATTCCGCTTCCAGCCATTCGATCGTCGGAAGATCGAGATGGTTGGTCGGCTCGTCCAGCATCAGGATATCCGGTTCCGGCGCCATGACGCGGGCAAGGGCTGCGCGGCGCGCTTCACCACCGGAAAGCCGCGCCGGGTTTTCCTGGCCGGTCAGGCCAAGATGCTCCAGCAGATAGGTCACGCGGTAGGGATCATCGCCGGGACCAAGGCCCGCTTCCGCATAGGCCTGCACCGTGTCGAAGCCATCGAAATCCGGCGCCTGCTCCAGATAGCGGATGGTCGAAGCCGGGTGCCGGAAAACCTCTCCGGATTGCGCCTCGACGATCCCCGCCGCAATCTTCATCAGCGTCGACTTGCCCGATCCGTTGCGGCCGACAAGGCAGATGCAATCGCCCGGTTCCACCTGCAGGTTGGCGCCGTCGAGAAGCGGCGTGCCGCCGAAGCTCAGGCGGATGTCGTCGAGTTTCAAAATAGGAGGTGCCATGGATCAGGCTCCTGTCAGATCATAAGGGCGCGCCATCAGCAGCGCTCGGCCTGTGGCAAGCGATACGGAGATCGCGCCTTCGGCAATGTTCGATATGGTGCGCGACGAACCGAAGGGCAAAGAAAAGCCGGTCAGTGGATAGCGCACATTGCCAAGCGTAAGGCCGGCTAGATTCGTAAAGCCCAGTACGGAAAACAGCGAGCCGCGCGGCAGCTCCAGCTCCATCTCGTCGCCATCGATCAGCGGATAGGCTTCCTCCTCGCCCGAGGTCAGCATGATCTCGATGCCTTCCGCCGCGAGCGCCAGTGCATGCAGCATGTGCTGCAGGGCGTGGTCGGAGCGTTCACCCCCCATCGCACCCGCCAGGATCAAGCGATCGGCACCCCGCGCCAGCGCTTCCGCCACAGCAATTTCGCCGTCCGTCGCAGCCTTCGCAGCCGGATAGGAATGGCGCTTCACCGACGCCCAGCGCGCCTTCAGCAGAGCATCACTGGAATCGAAATCCCCCACCCAGAGTTCGGGTGTTACGCCGAGCGTCGAGGCATGGCGAATGCCGCTATCGGCCGCAATAAAGCGGCTGCCGTCGATCAGGTCGCGCAGCCTGTCCGTGACGGTCAGACTGCCGCCGAGAAGAATCGTGAATGTCGTAGAATTCATGGCCAAAGCCCTTAACCTTCCGAAGGAGAAAGGGGAAGTGGGCAGTGCGCAAATGCCTGCTCTCAATGGGCATGAATAGCAAAAGGCCCGCGCAAACCCTGAAGTCTGCGCGGGCCCTGGTTCATCTCGTCAGGAGCCTCAGGCGATGAGGTGGCCCTCATCCTTGGCAACCGGCTGACCGTCGATGGTGACCGACGTCTCGCTGGAGCCCGCGGCCTTCTCCACCACGATATGGTGCGTCTTGCCATCCAGCTGCAGGTCGGCGGTGAAGCCGGTCCAGTCGGTCGGCAGAACGGGCTTCACGAAGAGGCGATTGCCTTCGCGACGAATGCCGAGAATGCCTTCCACCGCCGCGCGATAGAGCCAGCCAGCCGAACCCGTATACCAGGACCAGCCACCACGACCGGTATGCTCGCCAACACCGTAGATATCGGCGGACACGACATAAGGCTCGACGCGGTAGTGTTCGGCCTTGGCCTGATCCAGCGCGTGGTTGATCGGGTTCAACAGCTGGAAGGCCTTCCAGGCATCGTCACCACGATTGAGCTCTGCCAGCGCCAGCACGACCCAGATGGCCGCATGGGTATACTGGCCGCCGTTTTCGCGAATGCCCGGCGGATAGGCCTTGATATAGCCCGGGTCCTTCGGCGTGTTGGCAAAGGCCGGAGTGAACAGGCGGATGATGCCCGCCTCTTCGTCCACCAGCTTTTCCATCACCGCATTCATGGCCTGCTGCTGACGCTCCGGATCACCTTCGCCGGACAGAACGCTCCAGGACTGGCCGAGCGAATCGATCGCGCATTCCAGGTTGCCGTTCGCGCCGAGCGGACCGCCATCGTCGAAGTAACCGCGACGATAATAGGTGCCGTCCCAGCCGGCCGTTTCCAGCGCATGCTTGAGCGAGCCGAGATGCGCCGTCCAACGGTCGATACGCGCCTGATCGCCGCGTTCCTGTGCGTAAGGCAGGAACTTGCGCAGCGCCGCCGCCAGGAACCAGCCGAGCCAGACGCTGGTGCCGCGACCGCCGATGCCGACGCGGTTCATGCCGTCGTTCCAGTCACCGCCCAGAATGAGCGGCAGACCGTTGGAGCCGGTGCGCGAGATAGCCAGATCCAGCGCGCGGGCCGCATGTTCGTAAAGCGTGCCGCTTTCAGCTGACACTTCCGGCTTGAAGAAGGCATCATGCTGGCCAGGTGTCAGCATCGTGCCCTGCAGGAACGGCAGTTCCTCGTTCAGCACGGCCGCATCGCCCGTCGCCTGGATGTACTGGTTTGCCGCATAGGCAAGCCAGACCACATCATCCGAGATGGAGGAGCGAACGCCCGCACCCGTGCCCGGCAACCACCAATGCTGCACGTCACCTTCCCTAAACTGGCGGCTGGCGGCATTGACGATCTGACGACGCGCCAGCGACGGTTCGTGGATGAGGAAGGCCAACGTGTCCTGCAACTGGTCGCGGAAGCCATAGGCACCCGAGGACTGGTAGAAGGCGGTACGCGACATGATGCGGCAACCGAGCGCCTGATAGGGCAGCCAGCTGTTCACCATCAGATCAAGCGACTTGTCCGGCGTCGAAATCTTCAGGCGGCCGGTGAAGTCCTGCCAGAAGCCACGCGTCGTACGAAGCGCCTTGTCGAAGGGTTCCGCCTTGATTTCAGCCACCAGAGCGGCTGCCTCTTCGCGCGTGGCGCAATCGCCGAGGAAGAAGGTCACGACCTTTTCCTCACCGGCTGCCAGCTCGATGTCATAGGCAAGCGCCGAGCAGGGAGCGCCATCCGGCTCCACCGAGCCGTTGAGCGGAGAGCCGCCCACGACAGCCGTCGGTGCGGCAACCGTACCGAACCGGCCGATGAATTCCCGGCGGCTGGTGGTGAAGCCTGTCGGTGTCACATCCGTGCCGAAGAAGGCCGTGCGGCGGTAGTCGATGCTGTAGGGGTTGGTCGCAAACAAGGCACCGCTTGCCTCGTCACGGCTGCCCAGGATGAAGGGCAGCGTGCGCTGCGGGTTGTTGCCGAGCATCCATTCCACATAACCATAGACACGCAGCTTGCGCGGCGCGCTGCCGGTGTTGCGCAGGGTCATGCGGGACAGCTTGACCGGGCGGTTGCGATCCACCGTCTGCGTCAGCGACAGCGTCAGCCCCTCGTCTTCCGAGGTAAAGGTGGAGTAGCCGAGGCCGTGACGGGCTTCGAAGGCAACCGATGGACGGCGCGACAGGGCCGCGAACGGGGTGGAGACCACGCCGCTTTCCAGATCCGTCACGTAGAAGGCTTCGCCCGGACGGTTGATGACCGGATCATTGGACCATGGCGTCAGCTGGTAATCGCGGGAGTTCTGGCTCCAGGTGAAGCCGGCACCTTCTGCCGAGATGTGGAAGCCGAAGTTCTCGTTGGAGATGACGTTGATCCACGGATGCGGTGTCGCACCGCCACCCTGCAGACGCACGACATATTCTTCGCCAGCTTCCGAGAAGCCGCCGAAACCGTTCCAGAACTGCAGATCCTTGCCGCCCTCTTCGCCGACGACCTTGCCGAAATCATCCTGCGTGAGCAGCGGACGGCGATCGGTCTCGATCTCGACGCCGCGCGGCGACGAGAAGAGCGAAACGGCGCGATTGACCTGATCTTCGATCTTGCCGTTATGGGCATGCAGGACCACGCGGGACGCGGCGATCAGCGCCGCCCAGACATGCTCGTCCATCAGGTCGCGACGCAGCGCGAAGACCTGCTGGCGGCCTTCCGTCTGGCCGAGACGACGAATGTTCTCGCTCAGATGGTCGATCGCATGCTGCATGTCCTGTGCGTAGGAGGCAGCCTTTTCGTTGACGATCGCCAGATCGATCATCACGCCGCGCGAGCGCAGGTATTCCTGGGCGGACAAGGCTTCCTTGACCACTTCCATATCCATCTCGTCATTCACGCGCAGCGTGAAGATCGGGAGATCCCCCGAGATGGAAAGGCCCCAGAGTTCGCGCTGCGAAGCAAGGCCGGAGACGACCGTTGCCGCATCGGCGCGCAGATACATGTCGGGATAGACAAGGTAGCGGCCGAGATGCTGGAAGGCAGCCGCCTGCTGAGAGCTGATGCCGATATGGCGCATCTGCACCTGCACGCGGGTCCAGGCCTGCGTGAGTTCCGAGCCGAAGGCATCCGGGTGACGGTAGCGTTCGATCGCGACATCCAGTTCTTCGCGGCTGGGCGCGGCAATCGTCCAGAAGATTACGCTGACCTTCTTACCAGCAGGCACGCGAACGACGCGGCGCAGCGACAGGATCGGGTCAAGCGTGAAGCCGTCCGTACCGGACAGCGTTGCATCCGGATCGAACGCGGCGGCTTCGGCCAGCGTGCGGCCACGGCCGAGGAAGCGACGGCGATCCGTCTCGAATTCGGTCGGACGGGCGGAGCCGGCATTGTCGGCTGCCAGATGCGCCACATGGACCGCCGGCTCGCTCGGGCTGCGCTTGTTGCGCCAGGCGCGGATCACGTCACCGCGGCGGCCGATTTCGGTGCGGATGAACATGCGCGAGAAGACCGGATGCGCGTTATCGTCATCCTCGTTCGCCAGCACCGGTTCGAGGTAGGAGGTCACTTCGATGAAGCGATCTTCCGTGCCCGTGTTGAGCAGCGTCAGGCGACGGCCTTCCGCATCATGTTCGGTCGCCACTATGCACTCGACGGTGCTGGTGAGCGTGCCAACAGTCTTGACGAATTCCGCCTTCTCGTCGCCGAACACGGCCTTGGTCTTTTCGCCTTCGATACGGCGCGGTTCCGCGGTGGTGGACCACCACTGTCCGGTGGCCGTGTCGCGCAGGAACAGGAAGTTGCCCCAGCGGTCCTCGACCGGATCGGGCTTCCAGCGGGTGACGGCGAGGCCGTTCCAGCGGGAATAGCCTGTACCGGTAGCGGTCAGCATGGTGGAATAGTGACCGTTGGAGAGGAACACCATTTCGCGATCGCGGCTTGCCGGATCCTGAATGGTGCGGATTTCCGGGCGCAGCAGGTCGGCCTGGCCCTTGCCGGGCGTTTCCGGCTCGTACTTCGAGCCCATAACAGGCACTTCGCGCGGCGCTTTTTCCTGCAGCAGCAGTTCGGCGGCTTCCACGACAGGATCGGCATGGAAGAGTTCGCGCAGCTTGCCGTTGTTGACGACGTTGGCGATGGCCGCAATCGACATGCCATGGTGGTGGGCATAGTAGTTGTAGACCACGGCGCAACGCTTGCCTTCCGGCACGCGGGTCGGCGTGTAATCGACCGCATCGTGGAAACCATACTTGCCGAGCGCACCGACGGCGCGCAGCTTCTTCAGGTTTTCCAGCGCTGCCAGCGGGTTGTACTGGCTGGCGAGGATCGACGCATAAGGCGCGATGACGGCGTTCTGGCCGAGGCCACGCTTGAGGCCAAGCGTCGGTACACCGAAGTTCGTGTACTGATAGTTGTAGTTATGGTCGCGCGCATTGAAGGCAGCTTCCGAAATCCCCCAGGGGATATTCAGTCGGCGACCGTGGTTCATCTGTTCTTCGACGATCAGATTGTTCGTCTGGTTCAGGATGCCACCCTGACGCTCCTGCATGACGAGCGGCGGCATCAGATATTCGAACATGGAGCCCGACCAGGAGATCAGGGCGCCGCGTGCGCCGATCGGCACGACCTGGCGGCCAAGGCGATACCAGTGTTCCGTCGGCAGATCGCCCTTGGCAATCGCAAACAGGCTGGTCAGGCGGCATTCGGACGCCAGAAGGTCATAGCAGGCTTCGTCAAGGTCGTTGCTCTCAACGCGATAGCCGATGGAGAGCAGGCGACGGTCCTTCCGGTAGAGGAAGGTGAAGTCCATCGAGAAGGCCAGATTGCGGGCGCGGTCACGCAGTTGCGTGAGGCGCTGGCGCAGCGGCTCGATGTTCGTCATGTCGAAGGTGCTGTCGGCGATATGGGCTTCGCAGGCCGCAACCAGCGATTCCGACCAGCGCGTGACTTCCGTGCTCTGGGCAGAGCTGACCTCGTGGTCGAGGTTGGCTGCCAACTGCTGGATGTCGCGTGCGAGGACCGACAGGTTGATGATGCGGATGGACGCGAACTCATGCTCGCGCTTGACGGCAGCAAGCGCATTGCCGAAGCCGATGATGCGCTCTTCCAGGCGGCGGCGCAGCGGACGAACCGTCTTGCGATCGTCAGGCAGTTCTTTCAGCACTTCCGAGAGAATGCCGGCAACGTCGCCGATACCATCAAGATTGGCCTGAAGATGCGCAGACGGCGCTTCCGCCCATTCGCGGCAGGCCGAGGAGACGGCAATAAGATGGCCGGCAAGGTTGCCGCTATCGACCGTCGAGACATAACGCTGGCCAAGCGTCTGCAGGCTGTCCGTATGGTACCAGTTGTAGAGGTGACCGCGGAACTTCTCCATCTTCTCCATGGTGGAGACGGTGTTTTCGAGACGCTCCAGTGTTTCCTGGAAGCTCAGCCAGCCGAAATGGCGACCCGAAATCGTGGAGAGGAGATAGACGCCGATATTGGTAGGCGAGGTCCGCTTGGCAACGATCGGGTCAGGCCGCTCCTGGAAGTTATCAGGCGGCAGGTAATGCTGGTCTTCCGTGACGAAGGCTTCGTAATAGCGCCAGGTACGGCGCGCAATCTTGCGCAGCTCGACCGACACTGGCTCCGGCACGAACAACGTGTCCTCGGTTTCCGCCGACTGGCTGACATACCAGGCAATAAAGGGCGAGACGACCCAGAGGAAGACGAAGGGAATACCGATCAGGAAGGCGTTATCCGCCGGCAGGGCTGAAAAGATCAGGCCGAGCAGGGCCGCCACAGGCGCGTGCCACATGGAGCGGTAATAATCCTGCGGCTTGCCCTGCGCGGAGGACTGGATGCTGGCGGCGGTGCGCCATTCGAGCATCAGTTTGCGGCTGACGAACAGGCGATAGAGCGAGCGCACGATCGCATCGATCATCATGAAGGCCGAGTCGGCAATGAAGACGATACGAAGAGCGACCTGGGCATTTGCGGCCCGCACATCCGACCAGACGGAATAGAAGTGCGCGCGCGGCACGATATCCGTCGAGCGCGGCAAAAGGCCCGTGATCAGCGACAGTGTAGGCGCAACGAAGAGCGAGAAGATCAAGAGGATCTGCCAGATCAGCGCGCCGAGCGGCGACATGAAGTACCAGCCGAGAACGGAGGCGAAGAACCAGGCGATCGGGGTCAGCGAACGACGAAGATTGTCTACCATCTTCCAGCGGCCAAGCGCCGTCACACCACGCATCGGGTCGAGGATATAGGGAAGCAACTGCCAGTCGCCACGCGCCCAGCGATGCTGACGCGACACTTCCACCTCGTAGCGGGTGGGGAAGTCTTCAACCAGTTCGACGTCCGTTACGAGTGCGCAGCGGGCGAACGAACCTTCCAGAAGGTCGTGGCTGAGGACGGCATTTTCTTCGATGCGACCGCGCAGAGCGGTCTCGAAGGCGTCAACATCATAAAGGCCCTTACCCGTGAAGGTGCCTTCGCCCGTCAGGTCCTGGTAGACGTCGGAGACGGTGAAGACGTAAGGGTCGATGCCGCGGTTCATGGAATAGACGCGCTGGAACACCGAGGCGTCCTTACCCGTCGTCAGCGACGGCGTCACGCGCGGCTGCAACAGGCCATACCCCTGGACAACACGGCCCGTTGCGGGATCATGCACCGGACGGTTGATTGGATGGTGCAGCTTGCCGACGAGCTTGGTCACCGCATCACGCATCAGGCGCGTGTCGGCATCCAGCGTCATGACATATTTCACGTTTTCAGGCACCACATTGGCGCCCTGCATATAGGTGGTGTCCTTGTCGCCACGCAGCAGCAGGTTCAACTCATGCAGCTTGCCGCGCTTGCGCTCCCAACCCATCCACACGCCTTCTGCCGGATTGAACAGGCGGCGGCGATGCAGGAGGAAGAAGCGAGTCTTGCCTTCATAGGCATAGCGGGAAGACAGCAGCGCCACTTCGCGGCGGGCATATTCCAGCACCTCCAGGTCCGCAGCGGTCTGCTCGACATTGCTGTCGCGCCAGTCGCTCAAGAGCGCGTAATAGACTTCGCCGCGCGGATTGGCGAGGTAATGGACTTCGAGGTTGCGGACGAGTTCATCCACCGTATCGCGATTGGTGATGAGGCAGGGCACCACGACCAGCGTGCGTGCTTCCTCAGGAATACCGTTCTTGAACTCGTAGCCGACGAGGCGCGATGGCTTCACGATATAGGTGACGAGCGTGTTGAACAGGCCTGTCGCACCTTCCGACGCCGGCAGCGAGAACATCAGCAGGAACAGCAGGATGACCGGCCAGGACATGCCCGCATGGCCAAGGAAGTAGCCGACGATGGCAAGCGCCAGGAAGGTGAGGAACAGCACGGGTGCTGCGACCGAGAACCAGTTCAGCGACTGGATGGTGCGGAGAATCTTCTGCGCCACGGTCGGCGTATATCCGACACGCTTTTCCAGATCCTCGCGGTACATGCCGGTCAGGAAAGCGCCCACATTGGCCTTGTGCGGGTCCGGCTCCGGCGCATTGGCGGCTTCCGATGCCAGTGCGATTGCGGCACGCGCCACGTCGATTTCGCTCTTGCCGCAGTAGCGCGCGATCTTTTCGATGCGGTTGCGGTAGGAGTTACGCGAGCCGAAATCCAGGTCGTTGTAATCGCTCTGCTCGCGCAGAACCTGGTCGACAAGGCAGACATCCTCGAACCAGACGCTCCACTCGGTATCGTCAATCTCACGAAGGCTCTTGATGATGTTGCCCATCGTGACATTGCCGGAGGAGAGGCGGTTCTGTTCCGCCATCATCACTTCTTCAGTGTCGGTGCCGGCGGCTGCCAGGCGCGCTTCCAGCCACTGGATGGCGAAGCTCGGCGACTGCGAGGCATTGCGCAGGCGATAGAGGAACTGCGTCGAGAAGGTATTGTCGTCCGTCAGCGGCTCGATCTTCTTCAGAAGCTCGGCGCTGGCCGCCTCGTCGTTCAGCTTGATGATCGTATCGGCCGCATCATTGGCCTGCTGGCGCATGCGGCGGGATTTTTCCACGCGAATGGAGATGCGGCGCAGATTTTCGATCAGGACGAAGCGTAGGAAGGACGGCAGCGCCCAGAGCTCGCCGATTTCCAGCGATTGATGCACCTGGAAACCTTCCGTCATCGCCGTCAGGTTTTCGCGGTTCACCGTGCTGTGGGTATGGGAGACATAAAGCCAGGCGAGCGCCAGAACACGCGGAATTTCGACGCTTCCCACCCGCATGGTCGGCAGCTGGCGATAGAACTTTTTCGGAAAGTCACGGCGGACTTCCTGGATCGCCTCTTCAACGATGTAATGGTTGTCGAGCAACCATTCCGCGGCCGGGGTAATGGTCGCACCCGCTTCTACATCCTTGGCGGTCGTGCGGTAAACGCGCAGGATTTCCCGTTCGTTTTCCTTGTGCCGCTCATGAAAGTCGAAAGGCATGAAGCCCGGCAACGTCTGGGCGCCATCGCGCGCCAGAGTCTCGCCGCAGGTCTTCAGGGCCTCGGCGTTGAAGTAGGTCGCTCGGATCGCCTCGTTGTGGTCGATCTGCTTGCCTTCGGTTTCACGAGTGGTCGCAGCAGGCGGTGTGTGAAAGGACATGGCGTTGACTTCTGGATTCTAAGGAACTGGCGGGGTCGAGACGGACGAATATGGGGTAGGCTAAAGCCGACGAGGCTCGACGAGGCGGGAAGCTGGACAATTCAATCGCCGCTGCCCCCAAGGGCGCCGGAGATGGACGGCAGACAGACGAAACCTGTTCACATGCTTCTCCAAAACTACTACCGCTCGCCTCTAGCCCGTCAGGTCTGAATGAAACCTGAACATATTCAGCCGGTTGGAATATAGAATAATGCGATCCATCCCTGTTTCGCCAAGGAAGAATGATGCAGGTGGCACGAACCCGCTTTTGCAACGGCACTCCCATACCGCAGCAAGCCTCCATCCCATCGGAACCTCTACCACCAATGACCGGGGAGATCGACACTTCAATCGAAGAGTAAGCAGATCGATGCCGATGAAGGGTTACGTGGCCAAGACGACGCTGCTATGACGGCGCAACAGCCTGATGACCGCGAGGTAGAAGCCGATGACGATCCCGTTTTCCAACGATATGCCCGAACTGATTGCGACGCGGCGGTATCTGCACCAGCACCCGGAACTGGGGCTTTCGGAGTTCAAGACGTCGGATTTCGTTGCCGAACAACTGATATCTATGGGCTATGAGGTGACGCGCGGGCTGGGCCGGACGGGCCTCGTGGCGAGCCTGAAGAATGGCACCTCCGGGCGTGCCATTGGTATCCGCGCCGATATCGACGCCCTTCCAATTCACGAGGAAACAGGGGCCGAGTATGCGAGCCTCAACGAGGGCCTGATGCATGCCTGCGGGCATGACGGACACACGGCCATGTTGCTTGGAGCCGCAAAGGCGCTTGCCGAGCGGCGCAATTTCGATGGCACCGTGCATCTGATCTTCCAGCCGGCGGAAGAGAATTTTGGCGGCGCCAAGCTGATGCTCGAAGACGGATTGTTCAAGCGTTTCCCCTGCGATGCCGTCTTTGCCCTGCATAACGATCCCGGCATTCCCTTTGGCAAGATCGCCGTGAAGGAAGGGCCGATCATGGCGGCGGTGGACGAGTGCCGCCTGATTGTCAATGGTCGCGGCGGCCATGGCGCTGAACCCCAGGACACCGCCGACCCAATCGTGGCGGGCGCCAGCATCATCATGGCTCTGCAAACCGTCGTCTCCCGCAACATTCATCCGCTCGACCAGGCTGTTGTCACCATCGGCGCGTTCAACGCGGGCAAGGCGAGCAATGTCATCCCCGAGCGTGCGGAGATGGACCTGACCATCCGTTCCTTTGATCCGAACGTGCGCGACCTCCTGGAAACGCGGATCCGGCAGATCGCCGAAGGCCAGGCTGCCAGCTATGGAATGAGCGTGACGATCGAGTATGAACGCGGCTACGAGCCGACGATCAACCATACCGCCGAAACGGATTTCGTGCGCGACGTGGCCAAGAGTGTGGTGGGTGAAGACAAGGTATTCGACTTAGCCCGCGCTTCCATGGGCAGCGAGGACTTTGCCTATATGCTGAGCGAAGTGCCGGGCACTTACTTCCTTCTAGGAACCGCCAAGACCGATCGCGACCCGCCGCTGCACCATCCCCGCTTCGACTTCAACGACGATGCACTGCCAATCGGCGTCGCCATGTGGGTGGAAATCGCAGAACGCTATCTCAAGCCAGCCTGAAGGGCTGGCTAAAATTACGGATCAAGCCGGGAAGACACCGCAAACGAGCGCCGCAACGAAGATGAATGCGGCGCCGATCAAGGTCGCGTGGAGAACCGTTTCCAGACGGCTGGACAACGAAACAGCCTTGCGACCGGAATTCACCGAAAACTCGCTCTGCTGAACATGTGCCATCTGAGTGCCTCCACTGTGAGGCTCACACACTATCCGTTAAGACGACCGATGCGATAGAGATTGAATTCCAATCCAACGGCACCCTGTAGAAAATCCTTTCGCGGCAAGCCAATCGGTATAAGACTCCGCTGATTCGTTGCTTGCATCTGGCGGGAGTGATGATGCCGGACTTTGATGCTGTGGTGATTGGTGCAGGCGTTGTTGGCCTGGCTACGGGGCGTGCACTGGCGCAAGCAGGACTTTCCGTGCTGATTCTGGAATCGGCGTCCGCCATCGGGACGGGCACATCTTCTCGTAACAGCGAGGTGATCCATGCGGGACTCTATTATCCGACCGGCAGCCTGAAAGCCAGGCTCTGCCTGGAAGGTCGCAGGATGCTCTACGATTACTGCGAGAGCCGCGGCGTGGAGCACCGGCGTTGCGGCAAGCTGATCGTCGCCACACGCTATGACGAAATCCCCCTTCTGGAAGCGCTGCAAAAGCGGGGCGAAGCAAACGGCTGTGATGATCTGCGCATGCTGAGCGGCGCAGAGGCGCGCCATTTGGAGCCGATGCTGAACTGCGAGGCGGCTCTCATCTCTCCGTCAACTGGCATTATCGACAGCCATGCATACATGCTGGCGCTGCAGGGAGAAGCGGAAGACGCCGGCGCAACCTTGGCTCTGCGCGCGCCTTTTCAATCGGCAGCGCCGTTGGCTGCAGGCTTCCAGATCGAGATCGGCGGCAAGGAGCCGCTGGTATTGACCTGTACCCTTCTCGTCAATGCGGCCGGATTGCATGGATCGGACGTGGCACGGAAAATCGAGGGGCTGAGGGAGGATGTAATCCCGCAGACACGTTACGCCAAGGGCAATTACTTCATGCTGGCCGGGCGCGCGCCCTTCAGCCATCTGATTTATCCGGCACCGCATGCGCATGGCCTCGGCGTCCATCTGACGCTCGATCTCGGCGGCCAAGCACGCTTCGGTCCCGATGTGGAATGGGTGGAGAACATCGACTACGCCGTGAACCCCAAGCGGGTTGCAGGCTTTGGCGATGTCATCCGGCGCTATTGGCCCGGGCTTCCAGCCAATTCACTCATACCGGGCTATAGCGGCATTCGCCCGAAGATCTGCGGTCCCGACGACCCCGGGGCGGATTTTCGCATAGACGGGCCCGACGTTCACGGGCTGCCGGGACTCATCAATCTCTTTGGCATAGAGAGCCCGGGGCTGACAGCATCGCTTGCGATCGCCGCGTCGATTCGAGATCGGCTGGTACCGGAAAAGACAAGGGCGGTGGCGTGAACTATACGCCTTCCGTATTCATCTCCAGCCGAAGATAAGCCTTGATGGGCAGGTGATCGGAAGCGATCCGCGATAAAGCGCTATCATGCACATTCACCTTGTCGATGAGGCCAGAGCGGTTCGCCATGATCCTGTCCAGCGCCAGTACAGGCAGCCGTGAAGGAAAACTCGGCACGGCCTCCGGCATGGAACGGAAAACGCTGGCCAGAGAATTGAGCGAGGAGCGATCTCCCAGGCGCCATTCATTGAGATCACCCATCAGAAGTGTCGGCTGCTCGTCCCGCTGGCGCAAGAGGTCGATCAGCATGCGCGCTTGCTGCTGGCGGGAACGGTTCAAGAGCCCGAGATGCGCGGCGATGACTCGGAGCAGCGCACCATCCTTCATCTCCAATTCCGCCATCAGAGCGCCGCGCGGTTCGAGGCCGGGAAGCTTGACCTGATGGACATGCCGAACGGCCCCTTCGCGAAAGAAGAGCACATTGCCATGCCAGCCATGAGCCTTGGCAACACCGGCCACAGGCACCGGCGTCAGACCCGTTTCCCGCTCGATCCAGGACAAATCGAGAAGGCCGCGACGCTCGCCAAAGCGCGTATCCGCCTCCTGGAGCGCAATCAGATCCGGCCCGATTTCGCGAATGACCTGGCTGATACGGCCTGGATCGAACTTGCCATCCACGCCGACGCATTTGTGAACGTTGTAGCTCGCCACCAGCAGCCCCGGCACATCAGGGCTTTGGCCCTCACCTGACAGGACACCACGCAGACGCCTGTTGCGGATGGAAGCGATGATGCTGGCAGGCAGGGTTTTCGGTTTTTCAGACATCAATCACGAAGCAGTGGCGATTTTCATACATGGATTGAACTATAGCGGACCAAGGCTTCGATTCCAGTTGCCGCTCAAAGATAAGGTGAGCCAAGCCATAACACGCGCTCGAAAAGCCGTACGAGGAAGGGCCGAGCGCGAAGGTCATGCAGTGTCACCCGCTCTGCGGCACCCAGCGATTTTTCGATACGGGCCTCCAGCGTCTCGGCAAAGGCGCTGTCCAGCACCTCCAGATCCACTTCGAAATTCAACCGAAGGGAGCGAGGATCGATGTTGGATGAGCCGACATAGGCCCAGCGGCCATCGATCACCATCAGCTTTGAGTGATTGAACGGGCCGGACGCACGCCAGATCCGGCAATCGCCTTTGAGGATCTGGTCGAACTGCGCGGTCATGGCGCGATCGACAAGTGTCAGATTGTTGGACTCAGGCACGATGATATCGACCTCGACGCCGCGCCGCGCCGCCGTTGCCAAAGCGCTGATCAATTCGCGGTCCGGCAGGAAGTAAGGCGATACGATCCGAATAGAACTTCGGGCGACGGAGAAAGCCCCCATCAGCATCTTATGGTTTGTCTCGACGCTACGGTCCGGACCGGATCCGACGGCACGCATCAGCACGGGTTGCCCGGGTTCGGAGGTGGGCAGCGTCACATGCCAGGCTGGACCTTCGAGGATCTCGCCGCTGGCAAACTGCCAATCTTCCATGGTGATTGCAAAGAGATCAGCCACAACAGGGCCGGTCACCCGAAAATGGGTATCGATCGCATAATCCCTGCCGGTGATTTCCTCAGAAAAGGCTTCGCGGATATTCATGCCGCCAGTAAAGGCGATCTCGCCATCCACCACCATGATCTTGCGGTGGGTGCGAAGGTTCGCATAGGGCAGGCGCAGGCCCATGATGACATTGCCGTTAAAGACATCGACGGTAATCCCACCATCCCGTAGCATGCCGAGAACACTTGGCACCGAATAGCGAGCGCCGACCGCATCGATCAGCACGCGAACTTCGACACCCCTGGCAACCGCCGCTGAGAGCGCGTCGACGAAGCGGCGGCCGATCCGGTCGCGATCGAAGATATAGGTTTCCAGTATGAGGCTGCGGCGTGCCTTGCCGATCGCCTCAAGCATGGCGCTGTAGGCAGCATCGCCGCCGTCCAGTATGTCAATCGTATTGCCGGTGGTCAGATGGTGGCGGGTGACGCGATCGCCCAGCGTCTTCATGGAGCAGAAGCGGCGGCCAAAGAAGGACAGGATCAACTGATCCGTTGCATCATAGGCCTCCAGGTGCTCCAGCATCGTCCCGCGCAGGCGCGAACGCTGCGTACCAAGGGCCGTGCGACGAATGCGGTTGACGCCCGCCAGGAGATAGAGCACCGCCCCGATGATGGGCGACAGGATGATGATGCCGACCCAGCCAACGGCAGACCGCACCTCCTCCTTCGTCATGGCCACATGAATGGCAGCCGTCGCGCCCATGACGATCGACAGGACAAAGAAGATATGCGGCCAATAGGCAGAGAGAAGCTGGAACATGACCGAAGATATAGGCCCCGGCCATGGAAACGCAATTGGCGAGAGTGACCAGCTTTATCGGCTCGTCATGGCCGCGATCGGCGGCTCTGCTTCCGGCGGGATGGGGCTGGTATAGACCTGCCCACGCAGGCGACGCTTGAGATCGGCCTTGGCCGCTTCCCGCAACTGTTCGCTTTCCAGAACGGCAAGGCCGGTGGCTGCCATCACCTTCGCCGTCGTGATCATGCCCTTGTGCGCCAGCGGGCTCTTGCCCTGGGCGACCACCTGCCAGGTGTGCAACTGCGTACCGATCGCGAGCGTCGGGCCATAGGCCTGCACCGTCGGCACCACCCAACTGACATCCGCGACATCGGTGGAGCCGCCCATCTGGCGCAGTTCGTTATGCGCCGGGAGAATGAAATCGGCCAGCGGAAGATCGTCCCGCATCTCCAGCCGCTCCTGTGCCCAGCTGGAGGCGATGTCTTCCTTCGTCAGCGTGGCGCGGATCGAGGCTGCGAACGCCTTGTCCTTCTCATCGAATTCAGGCGTGCCGATACTCTCCCAGATATCCTGCATCGCATCCATCAGCGGCGTGTTGACGATCATGTTGGAGACGCCTGCGAGAATGGTGCTCTGCATGGTGGTCTCGGTCATCAGGGCCGCACCCTGCGCCACCTTCTTGACCCGCTCGATCAGCGACAGCAGGCCGGAAAGTTCGGGCGCGCGTACCACGTAGCGAACCTTGGCATAGGCCTGCACGACATTCGGTGAAATGCCGCCGGTGTCCAAAACCGCGTAATGGATGCGGCAATCCTG
Source organism: Rhizobium oryzicola (assembly GCF_030504645.1). Classification (GTDB taxonomy): domain Bacteria; phylum Pseudomonadota; class Alphaproteobacteria; order Rhizobiales; family Rhizobiaceae; genus Neorhizobium; species Neorhizobium oryzicola. Next base: position 72,541 of record NZ_JAUKWQ010000013.1, read on the forward strand.
CTGCATATGTTCGCGCAGATAATTCACACCGACATTCATCAGCTCGACGGCATCGAGAGCGCTACGGCCCAGCTCCGGGCTTGCCGATGCATGCGAGGCACGACCGGCGAAGGTGAAATCGATGCGGCAATTGGCAAGCGAGGTTTCCCGCTGCACGCCAGCAAAATTGCTGGGGTGCCAGCTGATGGCGATATCAACATCCTCGAAGGCCCCTGCCCGGACCATGAAAGCCTTTGCAGCACCTCCCTCTTCCGCCGGGCAGCCATAGTAACGCACCCGACCGGCAGCCCCTGTCGCTTCCAGCCAGTCCTTCAAGGCCGTAGCTGCCAGAAGTGAGGCGGAGCCCAGAAGATTATGGCCGCAGCCATGGCCATTGGCGCCGGCAGTGATCGGATCATGCTCGACGGCACCGGCCTTCTGGCTGAGACCGGCCAGAGCATCATATTCTCCGAGGAAGGCGATGACCGGCCCACCCTCGCCCGCCTCACCGATCAGGGCTGTCGGAATGCCGGCAACATTTTCGGTAATGCGAAAGCCCTGCGCCTCCAGCATCTCACGATGCGCGGCAGCAGAAGCCGTTTCCATGTAGCAGGTTTCCGGCGTCTCCCAGACCCGGTTGGCAAGCTCGATGAACACCTCCCTCTTTCGATCAACCGCGTCGAAAATGCGGGGAAGATTGCTGCTCGTGCTCATGCGGATCACCTGACTGCCAGACAAAGAACTGGACGGACCCTATCCCAGCAGAGAGCGAAATGCCAACCGTTCTTGCAAAAATGCTTGACGCTTAAAGTTTAAGCAGCGCGCCTTGCAGACGATTCCAATCCGTGGCGGCAGGCAGACCGATACGCAGATGATGCGGAAGATGCGGGAAGCGGCGAACCCAGATCCCTGCTCGCGCCAGACGATCGAAAACCTCACTGGCGCGCTCGTGCCGGACGAAGCGAAACAGGCTCGTGCCCCCTTCGATCTCGAAGCCAACTTCCCGCAGAAGGTCATCCAGGCGCGCCGCCTCGTCCGCTAATTGATGCCGCATCGCCGCCTGCCAGGCGCGATCGGCAAGCGCCTCTCTGGCAATGGCAAGGGTCGCGCCGGGAACGGGCCAGGGGCCAAGGCGCTGAGCGAGATAATCGGCCATGGCAGGTATGGCGACGGCAAAGCCGAGACGAACCCCCGCAAGGCCGTAGAACTTGCCGAAGGACCTGAAGACAGCGAGCCCTTCATGCACGGCATCGGCCACTGAAGGACCTGATACAGCCACATCCATGAAGGCCTCGTCCACCACCAGAAGGCCTTGTCTTTCTGCCAGATGCCGCGCCAGCGTCAGGATCTCTTCGCGATTAATCAGGCGACCTGTCGGGTTATTGGGGTTGACGATGATGGCAAGGTCGGCCGTTTCGAGGTCGGCGAGATCCGTTGTCTCGTGCACCTGAAACCCGGCCAATCGGGCCATATGCGCATGTTCCGCATAGGTGGGCGACAGGATAACCGCCTTGAGATCATGACCGGGCCTCGACCCGAACACTGCCTGGATCAGCAGTGGCATGAGAATCTGGGTACCCGCCGCCGCCGCGACATGCCGGGGTGACGGCGCGGCATAGGTCTCCGCCGCAAGCAGTTTCAGCCGATCAAGGTCATCGCATTCCGGCAGGCGAGAAAAAGCGGTGGCCGGAAGAGTGGAATAGGGATAGCAATGCGGATTGATACCCGTTGACAGATCGATCCAGGGTTTTGGTGCTTGCGGAAATAGCCGCTCAGCCTCAGCCAGATTGCCCCCATGATCGATCGGGGAAACGGTTTGATTTTCCGAATTTGGGCCCATGGCATTCACGCTCGCTTTTCTCGCTTTGCTTATTGAACGCGTCTTTGGCTATCCGCAATGGCTGGTCGCGCGCATTGGACATCCCGTCATCTGGATCGGCAAGCTGATCGGCTGGCTGGAGAAACGGTTCAACAACCTGGACCTGACGTTCGACAAGCGACGGCTGAGAGGCATCGCGGCATTTGTCTTCCTCCTCTGGGTCGTCCTCTCAGTTGCCCTCCTTTTGGAAAGCGGCCTGCTCTACCTGCCCATCGGCCTCATTCTGCTGGCGGTGGCATCCTCCAGCCTGCTTGCGCAGAAGAGCCTCGAAGACCACGTGCGGGCAGTTGCAGAAGCGCTGGAAACCGGTGGCCTGGAAGCTGGTCGAAAGGCAGTTTCCATGATCGTCGGGCGTGATCCGGACCAGTTGGATGAGGCAGGTGTGAGCCGCGCGGCGATCGAAAGCCTGGCTGAAAACTTTTCCGATGGCATTACCGCGCCGGCGATCTGGATGGGGCTTCTCGGTCTACCCGGAGCAGCGCTTTACAAAGCGACCAATACCGCCGACAGCATGATCGGCCACAAGAATGCGCGATACGGCGCCTATGGCTGGGCGGCGGCCCGATTCGATGATCTCATCAACCTGCCAGCGTCTCGTCTCACCGCACTGCTGTTTGCTGCCGCCGCCTGGATGACGCCCGGCGCCTCAGCCGCCAAGGCATGGGAAGCGGTGCGCCGCGACGCGTCGAAGCACAAATCACCTAATGCTGGCTGGCCGGAAGCGGCCATGGCGGGCGCCTTGGGCCTGGCACTTGCCGGACCGCGAATCTACGGCGGCGAACTGGTAGACGACCATATGATGGGCAAGGGCGGACGGCGCGAGGCAACGGCTGCAGACATTCGCCAGGCACTTGCGCTTGCTCGTGTCGCGGATCAGCTTTTGATTATCCTGTTCGGCATCATCGCCATCAGCATTATAGGGCTAGGGTGAGGAGGAGGTCCAAATCGAGGTGCCGCTCCATATGGGCGGCCAGCTGGTCCAGAACCTCTTCCACGCCCTGCTCGTAATCCAGCCGTGACGCCTCTCCACCAAGCCGCTTAAGCCAGCTGGAACGCTGCGCATCATCGGCGAATAGGCCATGGGCGTAAGTACCGCTGACAAGGCCGGATTTAGACACGGCTCCTTCTGGCCGCCCCTCAATCAGCGCAAAGGCGCGAGTACAATCCTTGCCCACCGTCTCGCCCACATGCATTTCATAGCCGGCGAAAGAAATTCCATCTGCCGTTGTGCCCTCAACGGCCACCAATCGCTTGTCACCCGTGAGCCGCGTTTCGACATCCAGAAGACCAAGCCCAGGCTCGACAGCACCGGCAGGCCCCTCGATACCGTCAGGATCGGCGACGCTTTTCCCCAGCATCTGATAGCCGCCGCAAAGGCCCAGCACAGGCTTGCCCCGCCGAACATGCGCGGCAATATCGATATCGAAGCCTGCAGCTTTCAGCGTCTGCAGATCGGAAATCGTCGCCTTGGAACCCAGCAGCAGAACGAGATCGGCATCGGCAGGCAACACGCCGCCCGGCCTGACACGGATCAGTTCCACGTCCGGCTCGGCATCCAGCGGGTCCAGGTCATCGAAATTGGAGACGTGCGGCAGGATTGGCACCGCGATCCTGATCTTCGCATCGGCTTTCGACGCCGGCTTCGAGTTTAACGCGAGCGCATCTTCCGCTGGAAGGCGCGAAGCATCGGGAAAATGCGGCAAAAGGCCAATCGGGCTCCAGCCGGTAAACCCTTCGATCATCCGAATGCCTTCATCGAACAAGGTCGGATCACCCCGGAAGCGGTTGACAATGAAGCCGCGGATCATCGCCGCATCTTCGGGGTCGAGCACTGTCTTCGTGCCGGCAAGACTGGCAATCACGCCGCCCCGGTCGATGTCGCCGATCAGCACGACAGGCACATCGGCGGCACGGGCAAAACCCATATTGGCAATGTCGTTGCGACGCAGGTTCACTTCCGATGCGCTGCCAGCCCCTTCCACCAGAACCAGATCGGCTTGGAGCTTCAGGTGTTCGAAGCTTTGCAGCACGGATGACATAAGTCCGGCCTTGATCTGCTGGTATTCGGCGGCCTTGGCATTGCCGCGCACCTTGCCCTGCACGACGATCTGCGCACCCACCTCGCTTTGCGGCTTCAAGAGAACCGGGTTCATGTGGACGGACAACGGCACCTTTGCGGCACGCGCCTGTAGCGCTTGCGCACGACCAATCTCCCCGCCATCGGCCGTCACGGCCGCATTGTTGGACATGTTCTGCGGCTTGAACGGCAACACCTTCAACCCGCGAAGCGTAAACGCACGGGCCAGACCGGCAACCACCAGCGACTTGCCGACATCCGACCCCGTGCCCTGAAACATCAATGCCTTGGCGGGCGGTTTTGCCATCAGAATTCGATCCCGGCCTGCGCCTTCACGCCCGCCTTGAAGTGGTGTTTCACGAGCGTCATCTCCGTCACCATGTCAGCGGCTTCGATCAACGGCGCCTTGGCGTTGCGGCCCGTGACGATCACATGCAGGTCCGGCCGGCGAGTAGCGAGATCAGCAATGACGGTGTCGAGATTGAGGTAATCATAGCGCAGCGCGATGTTTAGCTCATCGAGGATCAGCAGGCCCACATCCGGCAGCGCCATCATTTCCAACGCCTTTTCCCAGGCGCGTTCGGCGGCCGCGACATCGCGCTTCAGATCCTGCGTGTCCCAGGTGAAGCCCTCGCCCATGGTGTGCCAGATCACGCGATCACCGAAGGCCTCCAGCGCCACGCGCTCACCCGTATCCCAGGCACCCTTGATGAACTGAACCACTGCGACCTTTCGCCCGTGCCCCAGCATGCGCAAAGCCAGCCCGAAGGCCGCCGTGGACTTGCCCTTGCCCGGGCCGGTATTGACGATCAGCAGACCCTTTTCGATCGTCTTGGAGGCAACTTCCGCATCCTGCACCGCCTTGCGATTGGCCATCTTGCGGCGATGACGTTCCGCTTCGCTCTCGTCGATCTCCTTCACCGGCCTCTCCTTGCGTGCTTTCCATGGAGCGGCGGACTATAGTCAAAACGATCCGTGCGACAATCGCCCCCCTGCGGTGATCACCATTGACAGGAAGTTGCACAAGGGCATAGTGAACCATTGTTAACGGTCTTTTCCCGGCAACGGGGAAAGCTAAGAGGGAACGTGGTGCGGAATTTCGCCTAAACCACGGCTGCCCCCGCAACTGTAAGCGGCCTCTGCCTAATCAAGGCGGAACGTCCGGCGCACAATGCCACTGAAGGTAACTTCGGGAAGGCGGCGCAGGCACGATGGTCGCGAGCCAGGAGACCTGCCGTTTATGCATGAAATCCGCCGGGCGGGGTGCTCCGGGCAAGGATGTCCTGAACCATGTGAGGAGAGACACCTGACATGGACGCGCCCCATTTTAACGATGATTGGGGTGGATTCTTGGATCTCTCGACACGACAAGAGTTGAAACAGGCCGAAGCAGGCACGCTTTCCCGCGTGATTGTCTATGTCTGCGAAACCTGCCGCAGCGGCCAGGAAGCGGCCGATGCGCCGCGCGATGGTGCCGTGCTGGCGGAACACGCCAAGGCGTTGGCAGCTGCAGGTGTTGAAATCCGCTCGGTTGCCTGCCTCGCCAACTGTAAGCGGGCCTTGAGCGCCAGTATCCAGAGTGCCGATGGCTGGTCTTACGTCTTCGGTGACCTGACCACGGATGCGGCCGAGGACCTGCTGGAAGGTGCGCGCCTGCTGGTGAATTCCACCGATGGCCTGATGCCTTGGAAAGGTCGTCCGGACGCCCTCAAGCGCGGCATGATCGCCCGCATTCCGCCGCTTCAACCCATACTGACAAACGTCGAAGGACAGAATTCATGACCAATTCGCTCGCCCGCGTGCCCTGCACCGTCGTAACCGGCTTTCTCGGCGCCGGAAAAACCACGCTGCTGCGCCACGCGCTGGAAAACATCAAGGGCAAGCGCCTGGCCATCATTGTGAATGAGTTCGGCGATGTCGGCATCGATGGTGAAATTCTCAAAAGCTGCGGCGTCGAAAACTGCCCTGAAGACAATATCATCGAACTGGCGAACGGCTGCATCTGCTGCACCGTGGCGGATGACTTCGTGCCCGCCATTGACAAGATCCTCGCCATGGAGCCCAAGGTCGACCACATCTTGATCGAAACATCAGGCCTTGCTCTGCCAAAGCCGCTCGTTCAGGCCTTCCAGTGGCCGGGCGTCAAAAGCCGCGTGACGGTGGATGGCGTCGTGGCGGTTGTCGATGGTCTGGCGCTCGCCGAAGGCCGCGTAGCCGATGACATGGAGGCGCTTGCCACCCAGCGCGCCGAGGATCAGTCGCTCGACCATGACGACCCAGTGGAGGAAGTCTTTGAAGACCAGATCGCCTGCGCCGATCTCGTCATCCTGACCAAGTCGGATCTGCTCGATGGGGCCGATCTCGAAAAGGCCCGCGCGCATGTGGAAGATCACCTGCCGCGTGCCGTGCGCATCGTGAATTCGCAGAACGGCCAGATCGACCCGGCCATCTTCATCGGGCTTGGTCTCGCGGTGGAAGACGATATCGAAAACCGCAAAACGCATCACGATGACGAGCTGGATCATGAGCACGACGATTTCGACAGCTTCGTGCTGGATATCCCGGCCATTGCCAGCCCCGAAGAACTGAGCCAGCGCATTGCCGATGTCACGGATGCCGAGAAGGTGCTGCGCATCAAGGGCTATGTGGAAGTGACCGGCAAGCCGATGCGGCTTCTGGTGCAGGCCGTTGGTCCGCGCGTGAACCACTATTTCGACCGCCCCTGGAATGCCGGTGAGGACCGCCGTTCGCGCCTCGTCGTGATCGGCGAAAAGGGCATCGACGCCGGGAAGATCAGCGAGATCCTTGCCGCCTGATGCATATTCTCGCCACCACATCCTCGTCGCTCGACAACCTGATTGAGCCGGTTGATCTGAACCAGACGCCGGGGGATGTGGTGGTGCTGTCCTTCACCGATAGCGACCTTAACGGTATTGCGAACGCGTGGAATCGGCTGGAGGGCGAGCGGCCATCCCTTCGCCTTGCCCAACTTGCCGACCTGCGCCACCCCATGTCCGTCGATCTTTGGATCGACAAAGTGGCGCGCCATGCCAAGCTCATTCTCGTGCGCGTTCTCGGCGGCTATGATCGCTGGCGCTATGGCGTGGATGAGCTGGCGCGTATCGCCAGAGAGCGGAATATTCGGCTCTACCTTTTGCCCGGAGAATGTAGCGAACGCGACGAGCGGTTGGAAGTCGCATCCACCGTGGATTTGTCTGAAATACAGCGTGTTCTCGCCTTTTTCCGAACCGGTGGACCGGATAATCTGGATCGATTGGTTAGCCGACTTACGAATAAGCTGTCTGGCAACGCAGATATCCCGGCGGCAGCGGCTACCGACGTGCCGAAGCTTGGTCTCTACCGGCCTCATCAGGGCGTGGTGTCGCTGGACCAGGCCCTGAGCGAGCGTGCAGACAAGCCGCTTCTGCCGCTGCTGTTCTATCGCTCCATGCTGCTGGCCAGCGACGTTGCCCCCATTGATGCGCTGGTGCAAGCGCTGGAAGATCGAGGCGTCTGCGTTCTGCCGATCTTCGTTCCCGGCCTCAAGGATGCGGCAACGCTGAGCTATTTGCGGGACATGCTAGCCCCCTTGCAGCCCGCGGCCATCATCTCTGCCACCGCCTTTGCCAGCAATGCGGAACTGGACGGTGAGACGCTGTTCGATGTTCTGGGCGTGCCGGTGTTTCAAACAGTCATTGCCACCACAAAGCGGCAGGCATGGTTGGAAAACCAGCGGGGGCTCGGCCCCTCCGACCTTGCCATGCATGTGGTGCTGCCGGAACTCGATGGCCGCATTCTGGCGGGTGTTTTATCCTTCAAGGCGGAAAGGCAATCCGGCACCGACTTCGGCTTTACCGGCTTTGCCAATACGCCTGAGCCGGACCGGGTAGAGGCAACGGCGGATCGCATTCTCAACCACCTCGCGCTTTATGCCGCGCCGAAAGCGGAACGCCGCATCACCATTCTGATGCCGGATTATCCCGGTGCCGATGGCCGAACCGGCTATGCGGTCGGCCTCGACGTGCCGGAAAGCGTGCTACAGATGCTGCGAGAGCTGCAGGCCGAAGGCTACGACGTCACGGATATACCGGCCACGGCCAAGGACCTGATGGACCGCGTGTTGCGCCGGACGGAAAACCTCAATGCTGCGGTCTATGCGGATTATCTGGAAACGCTTCCGGAAAAAGCTCGTTCCGTCGTGCAAAGCGCCTGGGGAGATTATAGTGCCGACGACTCCTATGAAGACGGCGCATTCCATTTCCGCGCCGTGCGCTTCGGCAATGTGACCGTCGCGCTCGCCCCGGACCGTGGTCGCGAGGCCGACCGTCGCACGGATTATCACGATCCCGCCCGCCCGCCGCGCCATGCGCTGGTGGCCTTCAGCTGTTTCATGCAAAGACAGCTGCGCACGCAAGCCATCATTCATGTGGGTGCGCATGGCACGCTGGAATGGCTGCCGGGCAAGAATGTCGCGCTGTCGCAAAACTGCTTCCCGGAGATCGTGACCGGCAATCTGCCGGTGCTCTACCCCTTCATCGTTTCCAACCCCGGTGAGGCCGCGGTCGCCAAGCGAAGGATTGCGGCGCAAACGATTGGCCACCTGCCGCCCATGCTGGCGGAGGCTGGCCTGTCGCCCGCCCAGCAAAAGCTGGAACTGCTGGTGGATGAATATGCACAGGCCGACGGCCTGGACCGCAAGCGGCGTGACCGCTTGGCAAAGCTGATCGTGGAGACCGCAGAGGAAACGGGGCTGGCGGCGGAAGCCGGCGTTTCCCGCGAGGAAGATCCGGATACAGCCCTTTCCCGCATTGATGCCTTTCTCTGCGATCTCAAGGATTTTACCATCAAGGACGGCCAGCATGTGTTTGGCCGCGCAGACGAAGGCGAAACCGATCCGCTGCGGCTGCAAAGTGCGAAAGCCGAGCGCGAGGCGCTGCTGGCGGCGCTGGATGGCCGCTTTGTTCGTCCCGGTCCGTCCGGTGCGCCTGCCCGTGGCCGCCGCGATGTTCTGCCCACAGGCCGCAATCTCTTCGCCTCCGACCCACGTACCATGCCGACGCCCACCGCCTTCGAGCTTGGCAGACTGGCGGCTGATGAAATCATACGCCGCTATCTTCAAGACCATGGCGACTGGCCGAAAAGCCTTGTGATCGATCTGTGGGGAAGTGCCAGCCTGCGCAGCGGCGGCGAGGAAGTGGCGCAAGGGCTAGCGCTGATGGGCGCGAGACCGGTTCAGGATGCCGCGACCGGACGTGTCACCGGCATCGAGGTTTTGGCCCCCGCGCAACTGGGCCGCCCGCGCGTGGATGTTACCTTCCGCATTTCCGGCCTGTTCCGCGACATGTTCCCATCGTTGATGACGCTTCTCGATGCAGCCGCGCGTTCCATCGCAACCCGCGAGGAAGCGGACGGTGACAATCCGCTGGCGGAAGAGGCGAAGCGACTCGGGCAGATCCCACCGCGCATTTTCGGTTCGGCGCCCGGCACTTACGGCTCCGGCATCGAGGAGAAGCTTTCCTCCGGCGACTGGCAGGCGCGTGAGGAGCTGGGGAGCGCCTATCTTGCCATGACGAGTCATGCCTTCGGCGGGGCTGATGGTGAGGGTTTCGAAGCATCGGAAAGCTTCGCCGAGCGCGTGCGCCAAGCCGATCTGCTGGTGCATACCGGCGGTGATCCGGGCCGCGATCTGTTGGATGGTTCCGGCGATGTCGCCTTCATCGGCGGCTTTGCCGCAGCCGTGGCAGCCCTTGGCGGCAAGGCGGATCTAATTTCACTCGATACCACCAATCCGCAAAAGCCACGTGCGCGCTCGGTGGCGGAAGCCGTGACGCGGGTGGTGCGCGCCCGCGCCGTGAACCCGCGTTTCATCAATGGTCAGATGCGCCATGGTCCGCGCGGCGCGGCAGAATTTGCCGAGACTGTAGATCGCCTCGTCGGCTTTGCCGAGACAACGCAAGCCGTGCCGCAATGCCTGATCGAAGCCGTTTACGATGCCTATGTGGCCGACGAACGGGTGCGCGATTTCGTGCTGGACCAGAACCCGGAAGCCGCCCGTTCCATCGCCGAGCGCTTGATGTCCGCCCGTCGTCGCGGGCTCTGGCAGCCACGCCGCAATTCCGTGGATCGCGATCTGGAAATGCTGCACGGCTCTGCCCATGCGAGGGCGCGGCGATGAATGCGATAGCCTCTTCCATGGCCCGCGGTGCCTGCCCCGCGCTCGATGCGCCGATGCTGACGGGTGATGGCTATCTCTCGCGCGTGGCGCTGATTGAGGCCATTTCACCAGCTCAAGTGATTGCGCTCTTTTCGCTGTCCGTGAAGCATGGCAACGGCATGCTGGATATTTCGGCCCGCGGCAACCTGCAAATCCGAGGACTGACGCTGGGGTCGGCGGCAAAGCTGGAAGCGGATGTCCGTGCCCTTGACCTGCCGCTGCGCGAAGGGCTGGCGGTGGAATGGTCGCCGCTTGCGGGGCTTGAAGACGGCATTGATCCGCGCCCGCTGGGGCTCGCCATCATGGACCATGCGAGAGCGCTTCGCGGCAGGCTGGCACCCAAACTCTCCGTCGTGCTGGAAACCAATGGGCTGCTCCGGCTCGATGATCTGCTGGCGGATATCCGGCTGGTTGCGACGGGTGAGACCGGATGGAATGTCTTCCTCGGCGGCACACTCAAGACAGGTCGCGCCATCGGCTTTGTCAGGGATGAAAACGCAGCCGATTGCGTGGCAGCACTGCTCGATCATTTCGCAAGCCTTGGACTGAGGGCGCGGGGCAGGCAAATCGAACCTGCCACCCTTCCGCAAGATGTGCTGCGCCACCTGGAGCCTGTTAAAACCCACGTCAGCCAGCCGCAGCAAAACGTGTTCGGACTTTTTGCCGTAGGACAAGCTTACAACGCCCTGCGCGTTGCACTGCCCTTCGGCCAGATCAATGCTCGGGCACTGGCGGAATTCGCTCGACAGGCAGAAGATTTCAGCATCGAGAGCATCAGGCCTGCCCCGGATCACAGCCTTGTCGCCTTCGGGGATGAGAAGGCTTGCGCAAACCTGCATGGCGTGGCGGAGCAGGTGGGCCTTATCGTGCAAGCAGATGATCCTTTAAGGCAGATCGATGCATGTCCAGGTTCGCCTTCCTGCAACTCGGCGCGGCTGGAAACGCATGCGCTGGGCCGCTTTGCCGCCAGCGAGACGCCCGGCCTGTTCGACGAATCGCTTCGGCTACATCTTTCCGGCTGCGCCAAGGGTTGCGTTCACCCAACACCCTCGCCGCTTGCACTGGTGGGCAGCGAAAACGGCAGCCATCTTGTATTCTGCGGCAAAACCACGGATACCCCGATAAAACAGCTTGCCCCCGGCCATGCGAAAGCGGCTCTCAGAGCCCTTGCGCGCCTCATCGAGACATCACGACGGGACGGCGAAACGAACCATGATTGCCTTGTGCGGCTCGGTCCCGGCGGGATTGTCGCGGCCCTTGGCGAAGGACCTTGATGACGGACTACGATTACATCCGCGATGGCGATGCGATTTATCGCAAGTCCTTCGCCATTATCCGCGAGGAAGCGGATCTTTCCCGCTTCACGGACGAGCAAGCGGATGTCGCGATCCGTATGATCCACGCCTGCGGGCTGGTGGAAGCAGCAGCGCATTTCGAGTTTTCGCCCGATTTCGTCGGTGCCGCACGCAACGCGCTTCTGGCCGGCAAACCGATTTTCTGCGATGCGCAGATGGTAGCCCACGGCGTAACTCGTGCTCGGCTTCCGGCCAACAATGAAGTGATCTGCACGCTGCGCGACCCGCAGATGCCGGACCTTGCCAAACAGGTGGGCAATACCCGCTCCGCAGCCGCGCTGGAACTGTGGCGAGATCGGCTGGAAAATTCTGTGGTGGCCATCGGCAACGCCCCGACTGCCCTCTTCTATCTCCTGGAAATGCTGGACAAGGGCTGCCCGAAGCCCGCCGCCATCATCGGCATGCCGGTCGGCTTTGTGGGTGCAGCGGAAAGTAAGGAAGCACTGGCGGAAAGCCGCCACGGCATTCCTTATGCCATCGTCAAAGGCCGCATGGGCGGTTCCGCCATGACGGCAGCCGCCGTCAATGCGCTGGCGAGGGCGGGCCTGTGAGCAACATAACTCCCGGCAAAGTCTATGGCGTCGGCACCGGCCCCGGTGATCCCGAACTGCTGACACTCAAGGCCGTGAAGGCGCTGAACAATGCCGATGTTCTCGCCTTTTTCAGCAAACGCGGTTCCCGCGGCAATGGCCGCACCATTGTGGAAGCGCATGTGCGGGCTGATATCCTCGAACTGCCACTTATCTACCCGGTGACAGTGGAAGAGGACAAGGACAGCGAAAGCTACAAGCGCGCCATTGATGGCTTCTTCGATCAATCGGCGGCGGAAATTGCGGTGCATCTTCAAGCGGGCCGCAATGTCGCGGTTTTGAGCGAAGGCGATCCGCTGTTCTACGGCTCCTACATGCATCTGCATCTGCGGCTCGCTCCGCATTATCAGGCGGAAGTCATTCCGGGCGTCACGGCCATGTCCGGCTGCTGGTCGCTCGCGGGGATGCCGCTGGTGCAGGGCGACGATATCCTGAGCGTTCTCCCCGGCACTCTGCCCGAGGACGCGCTGACGTCACGTCTGGCCGGAACCGATGGCGCTGTGATCATGAAAGTGGGCCGCAACCTGCCGAAGATCCGCCGCGCATTGGCCGCGACCGGCAAGCTCAGCGGCGCGATTTATGTAGAGCGCGGTACCATGCCGACCGGCCACGCCGTGCCTCTGGCTGAACGGGATGAGACTGCACCGGCACCTTACTTCTCGCTAGTGCTGGTTCCCGGCTGGAAGACCCGTCCGCAAGGGGTACTGGTATGACGGGCAAGCTCACCGTCGTCGGCCTCGGCCCCGGCAGCCCGCAGCAGATCACGCCGGAAGCGCTGAATGCCGTTGCGGAGGCGACGGACTTCTTCGGTTATGGTCCCTACGTGGACCGGCTGGATCTGCGCCCGGACCAGCGCCGCCACGCCTCCGACAATCGGGAGGAGATTTCCCGCGCCGGTGCAGCGCTGACGCTTGCCGCGCAAGGGGAAAGAGTCTGTGTGGTTTCGGGTGGCGACCCCGGCGTCTTTGCCATGGCTGCCGCCGTCTGCGAGGCAATTGAGGCGGGCCCGGCGGAATGGCGCAAGGTGGAGTTTGCCGTGGTTCCGGGTGTCACGGCCATGCTGGCTGTCGCGGCAAAGGCCGGTGCGCCGCTGGGGCATGATTTCTGCGCCATCTCGCTTTCCGATAACTTGAAGCCCTGGAATGTCATTGAGAAGCGTTTGATCGCCGCGGCGCAAGCAGGTTTCGTAATGGCGTTCTACAATCCCGTCAGCAAGGCGCGTCCGCACCAGTTGGGGCAGGCTCTCGACATTCTACGCGCTCACCTGCCGGGAACGGTGCCAGTCATCTTCGGTCGTGCCGCAGGACGTGCCGATGAACGTATCAACGTCGTGCCGCTGTCAGAAGCCCATTCCGACTTGGCCGATATGGCGACCTGCATCATCGTCGGTTCCACGGAAACGCGGCTGATTTCCCGCGAGGGGCAGCGCCCGCTGGTCTATTCGCCACGCTCCTGGATGGCTGGGAAGGCCTGATCCACATGGGCAGTGAGCGCCTCAACCGTCTGGAACGATGGAGCCTCCGGCAAAACCGGACGCTGGATCATCACGACCTGCAGCGCAAGAGCCCGCGCCGCCGCGATCTTGCCATAGCTGGCGGCACCGCCCGAATTCTTGGAAACGATCACCTCGATGCCGCTTTTGGCCAGCAGCACCCGCTCATCTGCTTCGTTGAAGGGGCCGCGGGCAGTAAGGTAACGTACGTTCGGGAGACTGAGCGGCGGCTCCACAGGATCGACGCTGCGTACGAGATAATCATGCTGCGGCGCCGCCTCAAAGGGCAGAAGCTCCTGACGACCGAGAGCGAGGAAGGCACGGCGCGGCTCATGCCCCAAAGCCTCAACGGCCTTTTCGACACTTTCCACTTGAATCCAGCGATCCTCCGAATGCGGTTCCCAACCGGGGCGGCGCAAAGCTACCAGCGGCACGCCGGAAAGAGCAGAAGCTTCTGCCGCATTAGCGGAAATGCGCGCCGCATAAGGGTGCGTGGCATCGATCAGCAGATCGAAAGCGTTCGCCTTCAGATAGCCCGCAAGCCCTTCCGCACCCCCGAAACCGCCCACACGAACCGGAACCGGCTGTGCAACGGGCGCTTTGGTTCGTCCCGCGAGCGACAGCTCCAGCCGGAAACGGTTCATGCCGCGCAAGGCTTCGGCCAGCTGTCGCGCTTCCGTCGTTCCGCCCAGAATGAGAATGGAGTACACCGCCATGGCTCCTGATTTGCGCTCGTCTCTTCTACCCGCTGACGTCTGGTTGTCCATCGTCGGCATTGGCGAAGATGGTCTTGCTGGTTTGGGAGAGAGAGCAAGACAGGCGATTGCCGGGGCGGAATTCGTCTTCGGCGGCACGCGCCATCTGGAACTTGCCAAGGCAGCAATCACAGGCGAGGCCCGCCCCTGGCCCCAGCCATTCGATAGTGACATGAAGGCCGTGACGGCGCTGAAGGGCCGAAAGGTTTGCGTGCTCGCGTCTGGCGATCCCTTCTTCTTCGGCGCCGGCGTAACGCTGGCACGGCAGGTTCCGGCGAACGAATTCAAAGTCTATCCAGCGCCTTCCGCCTTTTCGCTGGCGGCATCGCGGCTGGGATGGGCCTTGCAGGATATCGAGACCGTTTCACTGCACGGGCGCTCGCTCGATCTCATCCGGCCCCTTCTGCATCCGGGACGAAGGGTGCTGGCACTGACCTCTGACGAGTACGGCCCCGCAGCCATCGTGAAACTGCTGATGGCGAACGGTTTTGACGAAAGCCGGATCACGGTTCTGGAAGCGCTGGGCGGTGAACGGGAAAATGTTAGCCGAGTAAAGGCGTCGAGCTTCGATCTGGTTGACCTTGATCCGCTGAACCTTGTTGCCGTGGAAGTGCAGGCCGAACCGCAGGCACGCATTCTGCCGCTCGGCTTCGGGCTTCCAGACGATCTCTTCGAGCATGACGGTCAGATCACCAAACGGGAAATCCGCGCGGCAACCTTGTCTGCCCTTTCCCCCCGGCGCGGCGAACTGCTGTGGGATATAGGCGCTGGCTCCGGCTCTATTGGTATCGAATGGATGCTCGCCCATCCTTCCATGCGCGCCATCGCCATTGAACATCACGCAGAGCGGGTGGCGCGCATTCGTCGCAATGCGTCGACCTTCGGCGTACCGGGGCTTCAGGTGGTAGAGGGGAAAGCGCCCGAAGCGCTGGCGGGCCTGCCCGTGCCGGATGTGATCTTCATCGGCGGCGGCGGCAGCAAGGGTGGCGTTCTGGAGGCGGCCATCGCGGCACTGTCAGCCGGTGGCCGGCTGGTTGCCAACGCGGTGACGCTGGAAATGGAGCGAGTCCTTCTCGATGCACAGGCACGGCTTGGCGGCAGGCTTATCCGGCTTTCGGTCGATCGCGCCGAACCGGTTGGCCCCATGACCGGCTGGCGGGCTGCCATGCCTGTCACGCAATGGGCCTGGGTGAAGGACGTCGCGTCATGATGGCGATCGGCATCGGCTGCCGCAAGGGAACGGCACCGGAGGTCATTCTGGCGGTGATTACGGAAGCCTTACAGAAGCAGGGGATCGGCATCAGCCGACCGCTCGTTATCGCCACCGGGGGCATAAAGGCTGATGAAGAGGGCATTCGCGAAGCCGCTCAGCGACTCCTGGCAACATTTGTCGTGACGACGGATGAGGCAATGCGCGCCGTTGCGATCCGTACCCTCACCCATTCAGACGTCAGTTTTTCCTACACCGGCCTGCCAAGTCTGTCAGAGGCGGCGGCCCTTGCCGCAGCCGGACCAACGGCACGCCTCATTGGGCCGCGTCACGTTTCGCAGGGCGTCGCCTGCGCCATTGCCATTTTGGAGAATAGAGCATGACCGTTCACTTCATTGGCGCAGGCCCCGGTGCCGCCGATCTCATCACCGTACGCGGCCGCGATCTTATCGCCCGCTGCCCCGTCTGCCTCTTTGCCGGCTCCATCGTGCCGCGCGAACTGCTGGATTATTGCCCGGAAGGCGCTCGCATCGTCGATACGGCCTCGCTGTCATTGGATGAGATCGAGGCGGAATACATCGCCGCCCAGAAAGCGGGGCAGGATGTCGCCCGCCTGCATTCCGGCGATCTCTCCGTCTGGAGTGCCGTGGCCGAACAGATGCGGCGGCTGGATCGCCTCGGCATTGATTATACGCTGACGCCGGGTGTTCCGTCCTTTGCGGCTGCCGCCGCCGCGCTAAAGCGTGAGTTAACCATTCCAGAAGTGGCGCAAAGCCTCATTCTTACCCGCGTTTCAGGTCGCGCTTCAAAGATGTCGGAGCGGGAAAACCTCGCCAACTTCGCGGCAACGGGCGCGACGCTTGCCATTCACCTCGCCATCCACGCGCTGGACAAGATCGTGAGCGAGTTGACGCCTTTCTACGGTGCAGATTGCCCTGTCGCCATCGTGGTGAAGGCCACATGGCCGGATGAAAAAATCCTGCGCGGCACGCTTTCCACCATCACGGCACAGGTGGCGGCAGAACCGATCGAACGCACAGCGCTGATCTTCGTCGGCCCCGGTCTGCAAGCGGAGGATTTTCGCGAGAGCGCGCTTTACAGCACAGATTACGTGCGGCGGTTCCGGTCGGGCAAAGGCGACGCGGATGTCTGATCCGACGGCATAAACGGCGCTTCGCCCACCAGCCGCCCCTCGCGGTCGAAGACCAGCACTTCCAGAGCGATCTCAGGCGATTGCAAGGCTTTCGCAGCCGTTTTCCAGGCGAGCGCGGCGACGTGGTTTCCCAGTGATAGTCCCTTCGCTTCGGCCAGCTGGAATGCATGCAGCACCGAGTTTGCCTTGGCGATTTCATCGGCCAATGCCGCATCCGCCCCCGCTTCAACCGCCACCTTCGCCAGTGCTTCCAGATCCGCCAGACCGCGCTTGGAATGAACATCCAGCATGCCCTGCGCGAGCTTGGTCATCTTGGCGACACCGCCGGCGACAGTCACCTTCGGCACCGGATGCTTGCGCAGATATTTCAGCATGCCGCCAACAAAATCGCCCATG
Source organism: Rhizobium oryzicola (assembly GCF_030504645.1). GTDB lineage: Bacteria > Pseudomonadota > Alphaproteobacteria > Rhizobiales > Rhizobiaceae > Neorhizobium > Neorhizobium oryzicola. Next base: position 89,641 of record NZ_JAUKWQ010000013.1, read on the forward strand.
TCGAGCAGCGCCGTCTCGGGCAGATTGTGATGCGCCTGCACCGCCTTTTCCGTGGTCATGCCGGTGGAGCCGGCGACATGGGTCAGGCCTTCCGCACGCGCAACATCGATGCCGCGCCAGATTGAGTGGATCCAGGCGGAACAGGAAAAGGGAATGACGATGCCTGTGGTGCCGAGCACCGAAAGCCCGCCGACAATGCCGAGCCTCGGGTTCAGCGTTTTCTGCGCCAGCGCCTCGCCATCGGGAATGGAAATCTCCACCTCGAAATCCATGGTCTCGCCTGCCACCTCCGCAATGGAAGCGGTAATCATCTGGCGCGGAACGGGGTTAATGGCCGGTTCACCGGGCGGAATGGGAAGGCCGGGGCGCGTGACCGTGCCTACGCCTTTGCCGGCGGAGAAGCGAAGTCCCTTTCCCTGTTCACCGCGACGGATGGTCGCGATGATGAGGGCACCATGGGTCACGTCGGGGTCGTCGCCCGCGTCCTTGATGATGCCCGCGCGGGCAAAGCCATCCCCCAATTCCTCCAAAGCCAGAGAAAAGGCTGGCCTTTGCCCGCCGGGCAAGGTCACTTCCACCGGATCCGGGAAGCCGTGGCCCAATAAAGCAGAACAGGCCGCCTTTGCCGCCGCCGTCGCACAAGTTCCCGTGGTCCAGCCACGCCGCAGCTCTTTGCCTTCCGCTTCCATGTTCGCATCTATATCGTTGCGGTTCGGAATCGTCACTGGCAAAAGAGTGTCATGACACATAGCCGATTCGCTCCGCGTGCATTGATCATCGGCGCTCCCCGCTCCGGCTCCGGCAAGACGAGCGTTACCATTGGCTTGCTTCGCGCCTTTGCGCGGCGCGGCATCCGGGTGCGCGGTATCAAATCCGGGCCAGACTATATCGATCCCGGTTTTCATTTCGCGGCAACAGGCATTCCAGGCCTCAACCTCGACAGCTGGGCCATGCAGCCCGATCTGGTGGCGCATCTCCTCAAGCAGGCGGCTTACGACAACGAGCTGCTGCTGATCGAAAGCGCCATGGGTCTGTTCGATGGCATTGCCGGTGGAGAGGGACGCACCGGTTCTGCGGCAGATCTGGCCCGGCTGCTGGGCATCCCCGTTCTGCTGGTTCTCGATGTCTCCGGCCAGAGCCAGACGGCGGCGGCCGTCGCGGTTGGCTTCAGGCATTACGATCCCAAGGTCAAGATCGCCGGTGTCGTGATCAACCGGGCGGGCAGCGAGCGGCATGTCAACCTGTCGCGCGCAGCCATTGAAGAAGCAGGCATGTCGGTTGCTGGCGCCGTCATGCGCAATGGCGAACTCAGCCTGCCGGAGCGGCATCTGGGTCTTGTGCAGGCCAGCGAACATGCGGGCATCGATGCCCATATCGACAAGCTCGCGGATGTAATGGAAGCATCGCTCGATCTCGATGCCATTCTGTCCATGGCGCAGCCGATTGAGCTTCGGGATGGGGCAACCGATGCCGCCATTCCGCCGCCCGGCCAGCGTATTGCGATCGCGTCCGATGCCGCCTTCACCTTTCTCTATCCGCATCTCGGCAGCCATTGGCGCGCGCTAGGTGCCGAACTCGTGCCCTTCTCGCCACTGAACGACGAAGGTCCGTCGCTGGATTGCGACTTCTGCTGGCTACCCGGCGGTTATCCGGAGCTCTATGCAGGACAACTTGCAGCGGCCAACCGCTTCCGCAACCGCATCCGGCACTTTGCCCAGAGCAAGCCCGTGCATGGCGAGTGCGGTGGCTTCATGGTGCTTGGCACCAGCCTAATCGATGCCGAGGGCACGCGGCATTTCATGACGGCGCTGCTTAGCCATTCCACCAGTTTTGCACAGCGAAAGATGAACCTCGGTTACCGGCAGGCCCGGCTGCTGGACAACGGACCGCTCGGCGGGCAGGGCAGCGTCATCAGAGGCCACGAGTTCCATTACGCCAGCGTCATCAATTCCGGCCGCGATGAACCCTTCGCGGAGATTAGCGATGGCACCGGACAGCCTTTGGGCCCATCAGGCGGAAAGCGTGGTCACGTCAGCGGCACCTTTTTCCACGCGATAGCGAACAGTTAGACTATTCCACGAAGACGCGGACAGTGGCCGCCCGGCCGATAGCATCGATGACAGTCAGCGTCGAATAGCCCGCACCATCAGGCGTCCATTCGGAAATGCGCTTGCGGGAAAAATCCTCCAGCGGCTTGCCATTCGCCAGCCAGCGGAAGGGTGCGCGACCGCCTTGAAGCTTGAGCGTCAGCGGCGCTATCTCGCCTGCTTTGGCACCCAGATCCACCCGAGCGCCTTCCGGCGGATAGACGATCTGCGGCGCAGGCTCCTTGGATGCCGCACTCACCAAGCCCAGTCCTGACGCCGTGAAACGACGCAGGCTCAACGGCAGCTGGGTGACCGCAATTCGGCTTGCGCCGGGTGGCGGGGACGGATGCGGCGTGGTGGCAAGACCCGACTTGGCAAAGGCTTCAAACAGAATGGGCGCTGCCGTGCTGTAGCCGGTAATGCCCGGTACTGCGCCATTATCCGGCCGTCCCACCCAGACGCCGATGACATAGCGCCCGTCATACCCCACCGACCAGGCATCGCGATAGCCATAGCTGGTGCCGGTCTTGTAGGCGATGCCACGCTGACGGCTGCCGGTTGGCGGCAGTACGTCGGACAGAATATTGGTCACATTCCAGGTGGCAACAGGGTCGAGCAGTGGTTCGGTGAAATCCCGCTTGGGCAGATCACGCACACCATCGCCCAGCCGCACCGGCCAGCCCTGATTGGCAAGCCCCGCATATAGCTGCACGAGATCCTTCAGCGTGATGCCTACCCCACCCAATCCGATCGCAAGGCCCGGCGTCTCGTTCTGCGGAAGCACTGGACGCACCTCCGAGCGGCGGAAGCGCACCATCAACCGGCTTGGCCCCACGGCCTCAAGAAGGCGGATCGCGGGCACGTTGAGCGACAATTGCAGCGCCTGCCGAATGCTGACATCGCCCTGATAGCTCATGTCGAAATTCTTGGGCCGGTAACCGGAAAAATCGGAGGGCCGATCCTCGATGATCGTTTCCTGCGCCACCACACCTTCTTCAAAGGCAAGACCATAGATGAAAGGCTTCAGCGTGGAACCGGGAGAGCGCAGCATGCGGGTCATGTCGATCCAGCCGGAGCGACTGGAATCGAAATAATCCGCCGAACCAATTTCCGCGACGATCTCGCCGGTCGTGGAATCTGCCATTAGCATGGCAAGCGACACTTTGGGTGGCAGGCGCGATGCCGCCTCGCGCGCCACCCCTTCCAGCCGCTCCTGCAGGGAGCGGTTCAGGGTTGTCGTATAGCGGATCTCGCCGGGCTTCTTCTTCAGCGCTGCCTCCGCCACATGCGCGGCGAGTGCCGGCAGCGGTCGGCGTTCGCGCGGCACCATGACAAGCATGGCGCGTTCCGCCTCACCCTCGCCCACGACATCAGCGACCGCAGGGCGCGCCAGAACCCGCTGACGCGCAGCCTTGGCGGCATCGGCAAAACGATCCGGCCGCCGCCCTTCCGGAGATTGCGGCAATGCCACCAACAGGGCCGCTTCGGCAACGGACAAGCGCTTCGGCTCCTTGCCAAAATAGGCAAGGCTTGCCGCCCGCACGCCTTCCAGATTGCCACCATAGGGGGCATGGGTGAGATAGAGATCGAGGATCTCAGCCTTGGTCAGCCGCCGCTCGATCTGGATCGCGCGGGCAATCTGGCGGAATTTGGCGAGGAAGGAACGGTTTTCACGTGGCTCGATCAACCGCGCCACCTGCATGGACAGCGTGGAGCCGCCTGAGACGATGCGGCCATGTGTCAGGATCTGCCCGGCGGCACGGACCAGCGCGTAAAGATCCACACCGCGATGCTCGTAGAACCGCTTGTCCTCATAGGCGATCAGCATGCGCGTGAATTGTGGATCGACATCCGATGCACTCGTCTTCAACCGCCACAGGCCATCCGGTGTTGCGAAGGCGCGCAGAAGCAAGCCGTTCGCGTCCAGCACCTCCGATGAGACGACATTCGCCTCGGTCAGGGGCGGCGGAAAGGCACGGTCGAGCGCCCTCAGGCCCGAAATCCCTGCCACGCCAAGGCATAGAAAGCCCACCGCCGCGATGCCAAGCTTGACCGAGCGCCACATCGCGCCGCCCTCGCCCCCTACCGGCCTTCGCGCACGGCCATGCGGCCGGTCGCAGTCCGCGCCGAAAGCTGCGGACGATACATGTCCTCCACCGTCGCCGCCGGATGATCGTAGGTGCCGGGCGTCACGGCACGCACCACATAGGCCACGGTGAACTGGCGATCGTCACCCTTGTTACGATCAAAGGCGGCGACGAAACGGTCATTGCGGAACTCCGTATGCGCTGCCTGCACCTCGCCCAACCATTCAAAGTTCGTCAGCTGTGCACTGTTGACGAGGCTCGGATTGTCGATCTCGAAACCGGCAGGCAGCAGATCCGTCACCATGATGCGGGACGGCCAGTCGTTCTGCTCGTTGACTGTGATGACAACCACGAAGCGGTCGTTCTGCTTGGCTTCTGTCACATTCGTTTCCGTGCCGTCCATCGTGTAATAGGCACGCTTGATCGCAAAGCCTTCGCCACCTGCGGGCAGCGGCTGCTTGGGTGCTGCAAAGGTCGTGACCACAGCCGAGACTGGATCCGTGGACCGGTTGGTCAGCATGATCGGCTCGGCGATCAGCTGGTCACCGCTGACCTGTTTTGCATAGGCACCGGTGCGCGCCGTCCCGTTCACCTCGACGCGCAGGTTCTCGTCGCCATTCTGAAGCGCCCGAGCGGAAAGCAGCGTCCAGATCTGTTCCTGCGTGCTGGTATAGCGCTTGGTCTGCCATTCCTTGGCCACGACCTTGGAAAGATCAGGCACGATGCCCGGAACGGGACGGCTTTCCGCAGCCAGAGCCAGAACCGCCGCCGCATCGCGGAGCGATGAACCATAGTCGGAGCGCGACAGGCTGATACGTGTGACCTGCGCCTGCTGCGCCATTTGCAGCGAGGCGGCGAAGACGTTCTTCGAGCGGAGGGCATCGCCGTAAAGCGCAAGGGCTGCTGCCAGATGCGCCTTTGCCAGCGGCGTCTGGAAATCGTTCAGCTGCGTATCGGCATAGTAACGCAGGTCACTGATCGCGGCCTTGCGGTTACGTGCCAGCACATAGAGCGCATAGGCGATCTGGTTGCCCTGATCCTTGACGTTCACGTCATAGGACAGCGCATTCTGCAGGTTTTCGAGCGCCTGCTTCATGGCCTGATCCGGCACGGCAAAACCTTGCTCGCGCGCCCGCGTCAGGAATTCCGTCACATACGAATCGAGCCAGAGGTCACCCGCCCCCGGTCCCCAGAGGCCGAAACTGCCGGCCGAAGACTGGTAGGAAAGCACGCGATAGATCGCATCCTGAACCCGTTTCTTCACCTCGGGATCATCGGCAAGTCCGCTCTTTTTGGCAAGTTCGCTGAAATAGAGCAACGGCAGCGCGCGGCTGGTGGTCTGCTCCGCGCAGCCGTAAGGGTAGCGGTCAAGGCTCATCAGCAGCGCGGCGATATCGAATTCTGCCGAGCGGGTGACATTGACGCTGACCGAAGCGCCGGGCAGCTGCGCATCCGCCAGAAGGTTGGAATCCACCCTCAGGCTCTGGCCGGGGGCGAGAGCAACGACGCGGCGTTCTGTAACGGGCAGAACGGCGGGACGAACGGGCACGAACAACTGCTGTGTCAGCGGCGAAAGACCATTACCGGCAAGCGTGACCGTCACCTCGCCATCGCCCGGCTGGCGGCCAATGATCGGCAGGGTCAGGCTCTGTTTGGCGCCCGCCGCCAGATGAACGGTCTGCGTGGCACGCTGCGGATCAATCGACACCGCATCATTGGCCTTCAGCGCCACCTGATAATCACCCGCCGGCGCATCCGTATTGGCGATGTCGAGGCGCAGGCTGGCCTGATCTCCAGGTGCCAGGAAGCGCGGCAGGCTGGCGGTGACGACAACAGGATCGCGGATGATGACATCGCGCGTGCCGTGGCCGACACCGGTCTTGCTCCAGGCGACTGCCATCAGCCGGACGGTACCGTTGAACTGGGGAATGTCGAAGGAAACCTTGGCCTTGCCCTGAGCATCGAGCTTCACGATGCCGGAGAAGAAGGCGACCAGCTTTTCCTTCGGCGGGCTCGCCTGAAGGGCCGCCATTCCGCCATCGCCGCCGGTTCTGAGACGGCCAGTAGCGCCGAGCGAGCCGTCGATCAGACGGCCATAGAGATCGCGGATTTCAAGCCCGAGCTGACGCTGGCCATAGTACCAAAGGTCAGGCGCGGGCGGCTCGTAACGGGTGAGGTTCAGGATGCCGACATCGACAGCCGCGACCGTGACATAGGCCTCCTGCCCGACACCGGCACCCGCCACATTGACAGCCACTTCCAGCAGCTGGCGCGGCAGGGTCTTTTCCGGCGCATCCAGCGAGACCTTGAGGTTGCGATCCTCAGGATCGACCTTCAGCCAGGAAATCCCGATCGCGCGCATCGGCATTCGGTTATCGCGGGAGTTACCCGGACGGTACAGGGTTGCGGTCACATAGGCGCCCGCGCCCCATTCCTTGGTGACGGGAATGGAGACTTCACCGCCCTTCTCACCGATCTGAGCCGTCTGTACGGAAATCAGGTTTTCCGAGCCATTGGTGACCATCAAGGTCCCGGCATAGCGGGATGTTACCTTCAGCTTGGCGGTCTCGCCAACCTTGTAGCTCGCCTTGTCCAACGCCACGTCCAGCGCATCCGGTGTGTCGGTCGAAGATGCCGTCACAAACCAGCCCGCCTTGAACTCCACGCTGCTGGCCGGTCCATCCGTCTGGCCGGTCTCGATTTCCAGGCGGTAGCGGCCCCAGGTCACCGGCACGGAAATACGCCCGCCATCGGTGGCGGAGACATCCACACGGCCTGTCGCCACCTGCTGCGTGCGATTGACCGGCTCGTAGCGCCAGGCGCTGCCCTCGCGATACCATTGATAATCGCGCTCGATCTTGACGAGCTTCCAGACAAGCCCCGTTGCTGCCTGACGCTTGCCATCGGTACCGACCATGATGACGTTGAAATTGCCGATCGCATTCTCGGCGAGATCGCCGGAGAATTCCGGTTTGATGCCGATGCGCTCTCCGTCTGGGCGAACCGGAAGCTTCAACGTGCGCTCGACAGCGCGACCACCGCCCTCCTTCAGGCGAACCACCACTTCCGCATCCGTCAGCTGCGTCGTCCAGGCAAGCTCGCTGAGGCCCGCATCGAAGGTCGCCTTGCCCTTTTCATCAAGCGGATCCAGACCTTCCAGCGGCACCCGTTCGGCTTCGGTGGCCTCCTCATCGGCAAGACCGAAGAAGTAGCCCTTGAAGGCGTCGCGTTCGCGGGTGTGGCGCAGCACCAGCTCACCTTCCAGCGTCAAACCAGCCGCAGGCGCCCCATAGAGATAGCGCCCATCGACCGCAACCGGCACTTCCTCGCCGACCACCAGTTCCTTGGCGGTGCTTGTCAAATCGAACTCGATGCGGTCAGGCACGAAATCATCGACCAGGAAACGCTTTTCCGAAATCGCCGACCGCTTCGGATCGGTAAAGACCTGCATGGTCCAGGTGCCACGCATGGAGGTTGCCTGCAGCGGCAGATCGAACGCATAGCCGCCAAGCGTGCCGGTCGCGGTCAGGCGACGATCCTCCACGCCATCGGGGCGCAGAAACACGAAGGTCAGCGGCAGGTTCTCGATTGCCTTGGATTCGCTGTCACGCGAAAGCACCGCCGCATGCACCGTTTCACCGGGGCGATAGATGCCGCGTTCGGTCCAGGCATAGGCATCGATGGCACCCGGCGAGGCGCGGCCCGTCACGCCGCGATCGGAGAGATCGAAACCGGCACGGGTCATGTCGAGGAAGACGAAATCCTCGCCCGCCTTGGCAGCCGTCAGCACGGCCGGCAGCATGGCTGCGGTGCCGCGAATGAGACCGGCGGAAAAGGTCACCCGACCTTGAGCATCCGTTTTGGCAGTGCCGAGAACCTCGTTATTCTTGGCCAGCAATTGCAGGTCCACACCTGCGGCCGGCTCCGCCGTCGCCAGCGAGCGGACAAAGACATTCAATCCGTCGGTCCCGGCATAGGTGGTGATGCCGAGATCGGACACGACAAACCATTGCGTGGCGCGCGAATCCCACTCATCGCTCTTGCCGGTCGCGGAAACGGCGGTCAGCACATAGACGCCGGGCTTGCGCTTCGGCAGAACCTCATCCACCGGAAAACTGGTGACGACATCCTTGTTGACCTCGGTCACGATATCGATCGAGCCCTGCCAGACCAGTTCGCCGTTTTCCTGCTCGATGCGGTCGGCGGAATAGCCGCTCATCTGGGTCAGAAACTGCGAATTGGTCATAAGCGGCGCAATGCTGCGGTCGCCGATCCGGTAAAGCTTCAGGTTGGCGTTGCTCGTGTTGACGGAGACGATGGGGATGCCGCGCCGCGCCGTCGAAGGCAGCACGAAACTGTCACCCGTGAAGCGTACCGCCGGAGAGCGATCCTTCACGTAGATGTTGAGATCGACGGCTGCTTCCAGCACTTCATCGACGGAAGACGGCAGGCCGCGACGCAGCGTCAGCTTGTAGCGCTCACCATGCTTCAAGCCCTCCACGCAGATCTGCTGGTCTTTTGCTTCCAGAGCCTTTGGCGCTGCTCCGTTCAATGTAACGAAGGGCGTGTAATCGGTACCCGACTTCACCAGCTTTTCGGAAAACTGCACGCAGATGCGCGGATCGGCGGCATCCGCATCAACCGTATTGCCTGTGACGCGAAAACCCCAGCGCGCGCGCAGATCATCATACTTCGCCTGCACCGTCTTGGCATTCACCAGCGCTAGGCTTTGCTTCAGCGCATCGATGCCGCCGCGATGATTGCCCTGCCGGTCGAGCGCCAGACCCAGCTGATAGAGCGCTTCGGCGCGAGCCTGCGTGGTACGCGACAGCTGATAGCCGTTGACGGCAGCTGAAACCGCCTGCGGTAGCACTGTGTCATCCTTCTGGATGGCATTGGCGACACGCGCCATCTCGATCCAGAGACCGGCATCGTCAGGCTGAATGGCAAGCGCTGCCGTATAGGCATTGAGGGCTGCCTTGGGATCGTTGTTAAGGAAATCAATCTGCGCCAGCGCCTTCAGGCTTTCCAGGCCCTGGCCCTGCAGCTCTGTCGGCACGGCGAGCGCTTCACGAAAACGCTGCGCCTCATCCAGCGTCTCCTGCTCGACAATATCGAGATCGGGGGCTGCGCCGATATCCGGCTCTGCGCTTGTCGTCACCACCTTGCCGGCAATCGCACCATCGAACGTGTTCAGTTGATTGTAGTCGGACTTCAGGAAGCACCACTTGGCCTTCACATTGTAGGTGAAGGCACGGCAGGACTTGTCGTCCACGCATGTCGTATGGCACTGGTCCAGCGTCACGTTTTTGACGGTGCGGAGGTCGAAACCGAGATAGTCGGCGTTCTCTGTCGTCTCGATGCGCCTCGGGCTTTGCGGCGCCTGCTGGGAAAAGGCTTGGGAGCCGAGGGCGAGAGCTGCGAGAAAAATGGAAATCCCGATCGACGCGCGCTTAGACATGATGTCCCCCCGAAGCTGGCGTGCAGATGTGAGCGTGAGTCTTGGTTTGTTAGCTCCGTCTTGTCAATCGCGTTCGGCTATGCTGCGACAGGCGGAGCGTGCTACAAGGAACTGTATAGGCGAAGCTTGAAGTCCAGATGACCGACGCACCCCATAGATACCCCAAGGTCATATTCCGCATCGATTTTCCACCGTCGCAGCGGCTCGGTCGCGGCAAGGCGGAACTGCTCGAGCACATCCGGGAAACCGGTTCGATTTCAGCTGCCGGGCGCGCCATGGACATGTCCTACCGCCGTGCCTGGCTGCTGGTGGATGAACTGAACCACATGTTCGATGAGCCGGCGGTGGATTCGCAGCGTGGCGGCAAGCAGGGCGGCGGTGCAAGGCTGACGGCCTTTGGCGAGGAGTTGCTGCTGCGGTTTCGGGCCATGGAGGCCAAGGCGCGCGCGGCGATGGCCGAGGATCTCGATTGGCTGCAACGCCATCGGGCAAAGGCAGGTACGGACGATCAGGCCTGATCCAGCGCCACAGTCTTGATGACTGCAAACACGTGGGTTCCCTCAGCCAGCGAAAGCCGCTTCACCGAAGCCTCGGTGATCTGGGCATGGACGATGTCGCCGCCGCAGAGAACCCGGATATCCATCGTGCCTGATCGAATCGGCACAATGCCTGCGATATGACCCTCCAGCACATTGAGAGCACTGATGCCTTCCGGCCGCTGTGTCGCAAGCAGCACCTCGCGGGCAGGAATGCGCAGGCGCACCATTTTGCCGATCGCAAGCCCCTCGCTTGCCAGCAGAACCTCACCGGCACGCGTGGCAATACCAAACAGGCCCGTCTCCGGATCCCGCCGCAGAACCCGGCCGGAAATGACGCTGCCTGCCTCACGCCCGGTTTCCACAGATGCAATGCCTAGAATTTCCGAGGGCGTACCGATGGCATCCACGCGACCCTCGCGCAGCATCACCACGCGATCCGCCAGGCGCCCTACTTCCGGCACCGAATGGCTGACATAGAGGATCGGCATTTTAAGATCATCCCGCAGGCGTTCCAGAAACGGCAGGATTTCCGCCTTTCGTTGATCATCGAGCGCCGACAGAGGCTCATCCATGAGCAACATGCGCGGCGACGAGAGGAGCGCACGGCCGATCGCCACCCGCTGCTTTTCGCCACCAGACAGGCGACCCGGACGCCGGTCGACAAGGCTGCCCAGTCCCAGCAAATCCACCACCCGGTCAAACTCTGACCTGTCGGCAGAGAGACCCGCAAACCAGCGGCCATAGTTCAGGTTCTGCCGAACGGAGAGATGCGGAAAAAGCCGCGGCTCCTGAAACACATGCCCGAAGCGTCGGCGATGGACGGGAATGCTGACGCGCGCGCCCGTGTCGAGCAACAGCCGATCCTCCAGAGCCACCCGCCCACTATCGGGGCGAAGCAGCCCGCCGATAATACGCAGGAGCGTGCTCTTGCCCGAACCGGAGCGGCCAAAGATGGCGGTCACGCCACCCTCGGCCGTAAAGCTGGCATCCAGTGCGAAATTGCCCTGACGGTGACGCGCTTCAACTGTCAGCATCACTCACCCTCGATCCGCTTGCCGATGACCCGCGCCAAAGCCTCGGAAGCCAGTAGCGCCAACATGGAAATGGCTATCGCCACCAGCGTCAGGCGCAGCGCACCGGCGTCACCACCCGGCACCTGGGTAAAGGTGTAGATGGCCGCTGATAGCGTCTGGGTTTCCCCCGGTATGTTGGAGACAAAGGTAATGGTCGCTCCGAACTCCCCCATCGCCTTTGCAAAGGCGAGGATCATGCCGGCAATCACGCCCGGCAGCATCAGCGGCAGGGTGACGGTGAGGAAGACGAAGAGAGGCGACGCACCGAGGGTACCGGCAGCCTCCTCAAGCTTGGCATCGATCGCCTCGATCGACAGCCGGATCGAGCGAACCATCAACGGAAAACCCATGACCGCACAGGCAAGGGCTGCTCCCGTCCAACGGAATGAAAGCACAATGCCCAGTTGTTCCGCCAGGAAACTGCCGATCGCGCCACGCCGTCCAAACAGGATCAGCAGGATATAGCCCGTGACCACAGGCGGCAGGATCAGCGGCAGATGGACAATCCCATTCAGAACGGAGCGGCCCCAGAACCGCCCGCGCGCCAGAAGAAGCGCCAACGCAATGCCGAAGGGGAGGCTCGCCAGCGTGGCCACTATGGAAACGCGAAGGCTAAGACGGATCGCCGTCCACTCCTCCGCGCTCAACGCAATGACATCCAAGCCCCGTCCCCTACTCTATCAGCCGCAAAAGCCTACTTCAGAATGGTGAAGCCTTGCGAGGTGAAAAATGGCGCTGCTTTTTCTGATTTCAGGAACTGAAGATAGGCGGAAGCTGCCGGATTTTTCGAGTCGGCCAGAACAGCGACCGGATAGATGATCGGCGGATGACTATCTGCCGGGAAAACGCCCACGACGGAAACACCTGGCTCGGCCGCCGCATCGGTTTCATAGACAATGCCATAGGGAGCCTCCCCACGCGACACCAGCGCTAATGCTGCCCGAACACTTTCCGCACCAGCCACCTTTTTCTCAACTGACGACCAGGCACCAAGCTTTTCCAGCGCAGCCTTGCCGTATTTGCCAGCCGGGACGGAATCGACCGAACCCATCGCAAGACGCCCATCGCCCAGCAATCCGGCCAGATCGAAGCCGGCTTTGATTTCAACGGGCTTCGCCTTGTCCTTGGCCGCGACCAGCACGATGCGGTTGCCGAGCAGGTTGCTGCGGCTGTCCGCCTTGATCAGGTTCTTCTTCGCCAGATAGTCCATCCAGTCGAGATCGGCGGAGATGAACACATCCGCTGGCGCCCCTGACTCCACCTGCTTGGCGAGTGCAGAACTGGCAGCATAGGAGGAGGTGACCTCGGTACCAGTCTCCTTCAGATATGCGGCATTGGCGGCATCGAGCGCGTTCTTCATGCTGGCTGCGGCAAAGACCACGATCTTGTCAGCGGCATCCGACCTCTGAGGCAGGACCGCCAGACCCAATGAAAAACCAATCAGCGCAGCCAGCGCCTGCCCCAGATGACGACGTTTCAGCATGACATGTCTCCAGCCCGAAATATGGGGCCGAATATATCGCTTATCACGCCTTTGGCTAGCGCTATGTTTGAACAAACATATCCCTTTACCGTCGATACCTTCTAGACTCGCAGACCTTACGATGCGCAATCTTGAACCCTGGAACGACAGATGCATATCGATAGGCCAAGACCTGCGCCCTAAACAGAGGACAAGCCATGGTGGACGAACCTTCAGAGCCGGATGCCACGAAACTGACGACCACCAAGCGCAAGTGGGCATCCGAGGGAAGATTCCTGACGGGCCGCATATCGCGCCCGGAAACCGATCGCCTGCCGCCCGGCCAGCATCTGGTGAAGAACTGGCCCGTACTCGATCTCGGCCAGCAGCCTCAGATTTCCGAATTGCAATGGCGGCTGGATGTGAAGGGCGAGGTCGAGACGGCGCTTTCGCTGAACTGGAAGCAGTTTCTGGACCTGCCCCAGAACAAGCTCGTCACCGACATCCACTGCGTCACCACCTGGTCACGTTATGACAACAGCTGGAAGGGTGTGATGACGCGCGACCTGCTGGACATCGTGCATCCAACGGCGGACGCCAATGCCGTGATGATGACGAGCTATGACGGCTATACCACCAACCTGCCGCTCGCCGATTTCGCGGCGGAAGATGCGGTTCTCGCAACCCATTGGGAGGGCGAGCCCATTACCCGCGAGCATGGCGGCCCGATGCGGCTTGTCGTGCCGCATCTCTATTTCTGGAAAAGCCCGAAATGGCTGACGCGCATCGAATTCATCCGTGAAGATCGACCCGGCTTCTGGGAGAAAAACGGCTATCACATGCGGGGTGACCCCTGGACCGAACAGCGCTATTCAGACGACTGACAGCACCAGGGGTAGGAACGATTACTCATCCCGGAAGATCGGATCTTTCACGAAGTTGCCGCCCTGATAGACGTGCAGCGGCGCGGTCGGGTCTGGCTTGCCAAGTGCCGCATCGATCTCGGCGCGGTAAATTTCCGCATTGTCCTGCGGCTTCCAGCCAAGATAGCGGGCATGGGAATTGTCCCACCAGCGGCTGTCGTTGTTGGAAATGCCCCAGATGATCGGGCAGCCCAGCATCGGCGCGGTGAAGACGCGCTCATTCAACAGCTTGAAATCGTTGTAGGACATCCAACTGGACAGCATGCGATGATTGGTCGGCTTTTCCATGCAGCTGCCGATGCGCACCAGCGCCGTCTCCTGGCCGAACTTTTCGAAATACATGCGGGCAAGGGATTCCCCGAAGCATTTCGAGACGCCATAGAGCCCATCGGGACGCGTGGGCGCGTTCACATCGATGTGCTGATCCTGGCGATAGAAACCAACGGTGTGATTGGAACTTGCAAACAGAATGCGCGGATGGCCATGCGCACGTGCCGCTTCGTAGAGGTTATAGAGGCCGAGCAGGTTGGCATTGAGGATCTTGGAAAACTTGTCTTCGACGGAGATGCCGCCGAGATGGAGAATGCCATCGCATCCCTCGACCAGCTTGTAGACGGCATCCGCATCGCCGAGGTCGCATTGCACCAGTTCTTCATGCGGCGCTGCAGTCCCCAAATCGCTGATGTCCGAAAGGCGGAGCGTTTCCGCAAGCGACGTCAAACGTGTGCGCATTGCCCGGCCCAGCGCGCCCGCTGCACCGGTAATCAACAGTCTTTTCACTTGAATCCTCCATCACTCGCGTGATGGTACGTGAACTTGTCCTTCCACCACGTCAATTTATCATACATGTTGGCAGGGAAGCGTCAACACGCTACAGATAGGGAGCGAGGCTAATTGGCCGAGCCAAACGTATTGCTGAAAGAGGCTTTCATGGTGGTGGACGCGAAAACCAGACCGGCAAATGCAGGCACTCTGGCATCACGCCTCGGTGACACATTGCGAAGAGCGATCGCTTCCGGACAGTTCCCTCCAGGCACCAAGCTGCCCAGCGAAGCGCAATTGACGGAAACCCATGGCGTGAGCCGCACCGTCGTGCGCGAAGCCATCGCAGCGCTCAGAGCCGACAGACTGGTGGAGGCACGCCAAGGTGCCGGCGTCTTCGTTCTCGATCCGCCGGCTGCCACGCCAGCGCCGCTCTCCATCGACAATATCGATTATGCCCGCGTTTCCTCGGTCATCGAGTTCCTTGAGCTTCGTACGGCCGTGGAAGTGGAAGCAGCGGGCCTTGCTGCCCTTCGCCGCTCTCCGGCCCAGGAGGAAGCAATCCTCGATCGCCATTACGCCGTGCAAGCCTGTCTTGAGGCCGGCTCGCCCAGCAGCGATGCCGATTTTGCTCTGCATCTTGCCATTGCCGAAGCCACCAACAATACCCGCTTTCGGGATTTTCTGGCCATGATCGGCAAGAATGTCATTCCCCGTGCTGCGCTGAAAAGCGAAGAAAGCGAGGCGGATCAGGCTGCCTATATCAAGCTTCTCAACGAGGAGCACAGCGCCATCGTCACCGCCATCTCGGCGGGTGATGAAGAAGCTGCCCGCAGCGCAATGCGGCGTCATCTGAAGGGTAGCCAGTCTCGCTACAGGGCGCTGCTGCGCGAACAACGTCAATTTGTACGATAAGTTGTTGACACTCATCTGACGAGCCTTTACGAAAAATAGAAAGGAGACTGCTTAAAAGGATAAGCCCACTATGACGCCTCAAGAAATCAAGGCTGCGCTCGGCGCCGGCCTCCTGTCCTTCCCGGTCACGCATTTCGATGCAGAAGGCCAGTTTCAGCCGGAAAGCTATAAACGCCACATTGAGTGGCTGTCTGGGTATGATGCACCCGTTCTTTTCGCAGCTGGCGGCACGGGTGAATTCTTCTCGCTTTCTCCCGATGAAATTCCCGGTATCGTCAAGGCAGCCAAGGAAGCGGCAGGCAAGACGGCCATCGTTTCCGGTTGCGGTTTCGGCAGCCATGTCGGCGTCGAGCTGGCAAAATCCGTCGAGAAGGCGGGCGCTGACGGTATCCTGCTGCTGCCGCATTACCTGATCGATGCACCGCAGGAAGGCCTCTACCAGCACGTCAAGAAGATCTGCCAGTCGGTCGGTATCGGCGTCATGGTCTATAACCGTGACAACTCGGTTCTGTCCGTCGATACGCTGAAGCGCTTGTGTGACGAGTGCCCCAACCTCGTCGGCTTCAAGGACGGCACCGGCGACATCGGCGGCGTGCGCCAGATCACGGCCACCATGGGCGATCGCCTGACCTATCTCGGCGGCATGCCAACGGCGGAACTCTTCGCCGAAGCCTATCTTGGCGCTGGCTTTACCACCTACTCCTCGGCCGTTTTCAACTTCGTTCCGGGCCTTGCCGTCGAATTCTACAAGGCGCTACGCGCCGGCGAACGGGCTCATTGCGAGAAGATCCTCAAGGACTTCTTCTATCCGTTCATGGCCATCCGTAACCGCCGCAAGGGCTACGCGGTCGCTGCCATCAAGGCGGGCGTGCGCCTGCAGGGCTTCGATGCCGGCAAGGTTCGCTCGCCGCTGGATGACCTGACCAAGGAAGAAGAAGGCATGCTTCTCGACCTCATCGGTCCCTGGAAGCGCTAAGGATCAAGGGGCGAGCATGAAGATCGCGGCAGTTCACACACACCTTCTGGAGCACAAGCTCGACGTTGCCTTCGAAAGCGCATCCATGCGCTTCGATCGTCGGGCTCATATCCTCGTCGAGATCGTGTGCGATGACGGTACCATTGGCTGGGGCGAATGCCTCGGCCCCGCTCGCCCCAATGCGGCGGTCGTCCAGGCCTACACCAACTGGCTGATCGGCGAGAATCCGCTGGAAACCGAAAAGATCTGGGCGAAGCTGTACAATGCGCTTCGCGACCAGGGACAGCGCGGCCTTACCATCACCGCGCTCTCGGGCATCGACATCGCGCTGTGGGACATCAAAGGCAAACATTTCGGCGTGCCTGTTTCTACACTGCTCGGCGGTCGCTTTCGCGACAGCGTCAAGGCCTATGCCACCGGCAGCTTCAAGCGCGATGGCGTGGACCGCGTGGAAGACAATGCCACCGATGTCGCCCGCTACTGGAAGGAAGGCTTTCACGCCACCAAGATCAAGATCGGCTTTGGTGTGGAGGAAGACCTGCGCGTTGTCCGCGCTGCCCGCGAGGCGGTCGGCCCGGATATGCGCATCATGGTGGATGCCAACCATGGTTACGATGTGGTGGAAGCCGTTCGCTTCGGACAGGCAGCAGCGGAACTCAATATCGACTGGTTCGAAGAGCCCGTTGTTCCGGAACAGCTTGCTGCATACCGCGACGTGCGGGCCCGCCAGCCGATCCCGATCGCAGGTGGGGAAACCTGGCATGCGCGTTGGGGCATGAAGGAGCCGGTGGAAACCCGTTGCGTTGATATTCTTCAACCGGATCTGGCCGGCACGGGGGGCTTTACGGAAGCCAAGCGAATTGCAGATTTTGCAGCGCTTCACGGCGTCCGCGTCGTTCCGCATGTCTGGGGCACGGCGGTTCATATCGCCGCCGCCCTGCAATTCATGGCGGCCATGGTGCCGAGCCCGGTGCGCGTGAACCCGATCGAGCCGATCCTGGAATTTGACCGCACCGACAACCCGTTCCGCCAGGCGGTGATCAAGAGCCCGATTGAACATGTCCACGGCGTGGTGGCCATTCCAAATGGTCCCGGTCTCGGCATTGAAATCAATCGCGATGCGCTGAAAGAATTTAGGATGAAGGACGTCTGATGCTGGTTCGAACCCTTTCCGGAAAGCCGCCAAAGACGAAACTGCCGGAAGGCGCCATCGATACGCAGATGCACGCCTATCTGCCAGGCTTTCCAGCATTGCCGGGCGGACCTGATCTGCCTGGGGGAGACCTTCCAATCCCGGCACAGTATCGGCAACTGATGGAATGGCTGGGCATTGCGCGCGTGGTGGTGACGCAAGGAAATGCCCACCAGCGCAACAACGATAATCTGGTTGCCTGCCTGAAGGAGTTCGGCGACATCGCTCGCGGTGTGGCGGCTGTCGGACCCGATGCCACACAGACGGAACTCGACACGCTTCAGGAGGCGGGCGTTGTTGGTTTGCGCATCATGGACCTGCCGGGCGGCGGAACCAACCTCACGCATCTGGAAGCCATTGACCGCATGGCATCCGAACGTGGCTGGATGGTCGCGGTCCAGTTCGACGGAAGCAACATTCTCGACCACGAGCCACGCCTGACGCGGCTGCGGTCACGCTGGGTTTTCGATCATCACGGCAAATTCTTCTCAGGTGTGACACCGGAAAGTGAAGAAATTGCCGCGTTGAAGCGACTCATCAACACAGGGAGATGCTGGTTTAAATTCGCAGGCGTCTACGAATCGTCAAAGGCCGGAGGGCCCGACTTTGAGGATGTCGCAGCGGTTGCAAGAGAGATTGCAGCTTACGCACCGGAGCGGATCGTGTGGGGCACGAATTGGCCGCATAACCTGGCGCGTCGGCAAGAAGATTACCCGGATGACGCGGCGCTGACCGATACAGTGCTTGCGTGGCTCAATGGAGAAGCCGGCTTGAAGCGCGCGCTCGTCGACAATCCGGAAGAACTTTACGGATTTTCCGCATAGAGCCTCTACGGGAGCGGGCCAACGAACAGGTCGAATCACCCGTTTGTACTTAGTCATGCCTGTTAAAGCGCTTCGAGCCGGCTTTGCCGGCTCGAACTGTTTCATGTGGTTAGCCGAACAGCATTCGATCAAGGGTAAATCACGCCCTTGCGCAAGATGACATTGGCGTAAAGACGAGGCTCGCTGGTCTGGACCACCGTATGGGCTGCCTTTACGCGCGGATAGAAGTCAGGTCCAAGAAGTGGCACCACCGGCTGGTTCGGCTCATGGCGCTTGCAGCACGCGATGATTTCCTCATGCACAGGATCCAGCACATCGCGCTCCTTGCCCTTGGTGGAGCGGAAAATCGCTTCCGGCACGAAATCGTCGATCGGAGTGACGGATAGAATCGCATCCAGGACCGGAATCAGGTCGAGACCATCCAGGCGAATGAGGCGTCGCGCATGCTCAAGCGCCGGATAATTGCCGTCGACGATGGCGATCTCATCGCCATGGCCCATGGCGCGCAAGGTGGCGAGAAGGTCTGGGCTGAGAATGGGATTGATACCCTTCAACATTTACGAAAGCTCCTTGAACAACACACTCTGGTCGGTGAGATAACGCGCGAAAATTGGCAGGCTTGCGCCACCGATCGCACGGGCCTGGGCGCCGACCGCGCCCTCGATGATATCGGGAATGATGACTCCCTGAAGGTCGAGTTTTGCGACCGACTGTATCGTTGCCGCCACGATGCGCTTGCGAATCTCCGGCGGAAAACCGCCATCGATGACGGCAGCCCCGAAATCGATCACAGACACTGTGGCAACAATCGCCTGTGCCAGCGCATCAGCGGTATCACGTATCCAGACCTCCAAGGGATCGCCGAAATCGATCCACTCATCTGCGGAATACCATAGAGGCTCGGGATCGATGCCTCTTTCCTTAAGAAGTCGCTCCAGAACAAAGATCGAGGCGATATCGAGAAGCTGGCGGTTCTCACCGTTTGGCCCGCGCACCGGCAGCGGCGCAAGCGCGCCTGCAGTTCCCGTTCGTCCGTAGAAGATCGAGGAATTCAGAACGATGCCACCGCCGATAAACGAACCGATGAAGAAGTAGACGAAATCAGGATAAGAGGGGCCAACCCCGAAAACGAGTTCCGCGCCGCAGGCGCTGGTCGCGTCGTTCTGGAGATAGACGGCATGGCGCACCCGCTCGACAATTTCGCCCTGCAGATCGAAATTGCGCCAGACATCCATAGCCCCCGGCGGAGCCCCCACTTCCTCGGCCCAGTTCCAGAGTTCGAAGGGGGCTGCGATGCCAACACCTGCGATCCGGGCAAGCTGCTCCTCGGACATCTGCGCTTCCAGCGCCTGGATACCGGATAGAATGATTTCGATGATCTGCTGTGGCTGCGGATAGGCATAGGTCCGCCGCACCTGAGCGCGAATCGTGCCGACAAAATCCATCAGCACCACATCCGCGCTACGGCGACCGATCTTCACACCGAAGGAATAGACTGCGTCCGGGTTGAGGCGCATGGGCACAGAAGGCTGCCCCACCTTTCCCCGTACAGGCTCGCCGCGCAGGAGCAGACCGTCTTTCTCAAGGGAACGCATAATGACGGAGACCGTCTGTGCCGACAAACCGCTGAGACGTGTGATCTCGGCCTTTGACAGGGAACCGTGCAGACGCACCAACGAGAGCACGAGTCGCTCGTTGTACGCGCGCACCCGCACCTGGTTTGAACCGCCGGCAAGCCCGACGATAGGGGGCGTGGACGCTCCCTCTGATGAATTCTGGTCCGTGGTCATGGCTACCCCTCCCAAGGGTCCTCCGGTTGGGAAAGTAGCGACCGCGAATTAATAAATCAATCGGAATTAATTATTGACAGGTTCCATGCTTTTCCGCTTAATGGGCCTCGCGAGGGGCAGGCGGCTTGGAGGAGGCGCTGGTCACCAACCAGTCGGCGCCCCGTGAAATCCGTGAATCCGGATGACCTTGTGACCCTGGGAGGATCTTTATGAAGAAATCTGTTCTGACTGCAGCATTCGGCGCGCTCGTACTCGGCGTAGCCTTCGCTGCACCGGCTTCCGCTGCCGGCGTATCTGCCTGCCTCATCACCAAGACGGACACCAACCCCTTCTTCGTGAAAATGAAGGAAGGCGCGACCGCCAAGGCCAAGGAACTGGGCGTGACGCTGAAGTCCTACGCCGGCAAGATCGATGGCGATAGCGAAAGCCAGGTTGCCGCGATCGAAACCTGCATCGCCGATGGCGCCAAGGGTATCCTTCTGACCGCGTCCGACACCAAGGGTATCGTTCCGGCCGTCAAGCAGGCCCGTGATGCTGGCCTGCTAGTGATCGCGCTCGACACGCCGCTCGATCCGATCGATGCCGCCGACGCCACCTTCGCGACCGATAACCTCCTCGCCGGCAAGCTGATCGGCCAGTGGGCTGCCGCAACGCTGGGCGACAAGGCAAAGGATGCCAAGGTTGCCTTCCTCGACCTGACACCGGCTCAGCCGTCTGTTGACGTCATGCGCGACCAGGGCTTCATGATCGGCTTCGGCATCGACCCGAAGGACCCGAACAAGATCGGCGACGAAACCGATCCGCGCATCGTTGGCCATGACATCACCAACGGTAACGAAGAAGGCGGCCGTACGGCCATGGAAAACCTTCTCCAGAAGAACCCGAACATCAACGTCGTTCACACCATCAACGAGCCGGCTGCCGCTGGCGCTTACGAAGCCCTCAAGGCTGTCGGCAAGCAGAAGGACGTGCTGATCGTGTCCGTCGACGGCGGCTGCCCGGGCGTCAAGAACGTCAAGGAAGGCGTGATCGGTGCGACCTCGCAGCAGTATCCGCTGCTGATGGCTTCCAAGGGTATCGAAGCGATTGCCGCTTTCGCTAAGGATGGCACGAAGCCGAAGCCGACCGAAGGCAAGAACTTCTTCGACACCGGCGTTTCGCTGGTGACCGACAAGCCCGCCAAGGGCGTACCGTCGATCGACACCAAGGACGGCACTGCCAAGTGCTGGGGTTGATCGCCTGAAAGTGTAAAGAAGCTGAAAGGGCGGCCAACGCCGCCCTTTTTCACAAACGGCATCCGCCGCGTTCGCGGCAAAGCCTTTGCAAGATCCTGAACGAACGCCGGCCCGCATGATGCGAAACGAGCCGGCCCTCACATCCTCGGGAGAGGCATACGGGAGGATTACCAATGAGCGAGCCGCAAGCCGCCAAAACGCCCCATCTTGAATATGAAAAAGTCCTTTCGGGCAGCTCGACGCAGGTCGCGCAGTTCGACACCAACGACAAGACTCCGATCCAGAAATTTCAGCACTTCCTGCATGGCAGCCCGGCGGCGGTTCCTCTGATCGTCCTGCTGCTGTCCGTGATCGTGTTCGGCTCGATTCTTGGCACCAAGTTCTTTTCTGCCTTTTCGCTGACACTCATTTTGCAACAGGTGGCCATCACCGGCATCATCGGCGCGGCACAGACGCTGGTCATCCTGACCGCAGGTATCGATCTCTCGGTCGGTGCCATCATGGTTCTCTCTTCGGTTGTCATGGGTCAGTTTGCCATTCACTACGGCATCCCCACACCGCTGGCGATCCTGTGCGGATTTGCGGTTGGCGCCATCTGCGGCCTGATCAACGGCTTCCTGATCGCCCGGGTAAAACTGCCGCCCTTTATCGTCACACTCGGCATGTGGCAGATCGTCCTGGCCTCGAACTTCCTCTATTCGGCCAATGAGACGATCCGCTCGCAGGATCTGGCTGCCAACGCGCAACTGCTGCAGTTCTTCGGTGATAGCGTGCGCTTTGGCGGCGCGGTCCTGACCTACGGCGTCATCGCCATGGTGTTGCTCGTCGCCCTGCTCTGGTATGTGCTGAACTCTACCGCCTGGGGCCGCCACCTCTATGCCGTCGGCGACGACCCGGATGCAGCGGAACTTGCCGGTGTCAACGTCAAGAAGATGCTGATGTCAGTCTATACGCTGTCCGGCATCATCTGCGCGCTCGGCGGGTGGGCGTTGATCGGCCGTATCGGCTCTGTCTCCCCGACTGCCGGCCAGTTCGCCAATATCGAATCCATCACGGCTGTGGTGATCGGCGGCCTCTCGCTGTTCGGTGGCCGCGGCTCGATCCTCGGCATGCTGTTCGGCGCGCTGATCGTCGGCGTCTTCCAATTGGGCCTTCGCCTGATCGGCACCGACCCGCAATGGACATACATGCTGATCGGTCTTCTCATCATCGCCGCTGTTGCGATCGACCAGTGGATCAGAAAGGTAGCAGGCTAATGGCACAGGAACCCATTCTCTCCGCCCGTGGACTGGTAAAGCGCTACGGCAAGGTGACCGCACTCGATAACGCCGATTTCGACCTTTATCCCGGCGAAATCCTGGCCGTCATCGGCGACAACGGTGCAGGCAAGTCTTCCCTGATCAAGGCGATTTCCGGCGCAGTTCATCCGGACGAAGGCGAGATCAAGCTGGAAGGCAAGCCTGTCAGCTTCCGCTCGCCGATCGAAGCACGCAAGGCAGGCATTGAAACGGTCTACCAGAACCTGGCGCTCTCGCCGGCGCTTTCGATTGCCGACAACATGTTTCTGGGCCGCGAGATTCGCAAACCCGGCGTGATGGGCTCGATCTTCCGGTCGCTGGACCGTCCGGCGATGGAAAAGTTCGCGCGCGACAAGCTGTCCGAACTGGGCCTGATGACGATCCAGAACATCAACCAGGCGGTGGAAACGCTGTCCGGTGGCCAGCGTCAGGGCGTGGCCGTTGCACGCGCGGCAGCCTTTGGCTCCAAGGTCATCATTCTGGACGAACCGACCGCTGCGCTTGGCGTGAAGGAAAGCCGTCGCGTTCTAGAACTGATCCTCGACGTTCGCTCTCGCGGCATTCCGATCGTGCTCATCAGCCACAACATGCCGCATGTCTTCGAAGTGGCGGATCGGATCCATATCCATCGCCTCGGCAGGCGCCTGACCGTGATCAATCCGAAGGACTACAGCATGTCCGATGCGGTCGCCTTCATGACCGGTGCGAAGGCGCCTGAGCCGCTCGCGGCTTGACGAAATGCGGGCCGGTTATTCCCTTCGGACCAACCGGCCCCCGAACCTGCTGCCGGGGAAACTCCTCCTGAAAGCCCCGGGCAGTGAAGCGGCCGGCAATGGCCATCATCGTCTTGGGAGAGTGACCCGGCGGACCGGCTCGCAAATCACCGGCGTAACGGGTGACAGGCCAATCTTCGTCTCCGGATTGGCTCTTGCGCGTGGGCTCACTCTCCCGGCTCTTTTTGAGCTCCCTCCCAATCCGGGGCAGGACCAGTAACATTTTTGTCGCCCTTACCGGGCATTTTTCCTTTCTTCTCATTTGCCAAGCTTTCGCCGCGTTTTCCGGTTGAAAATTGGTAGTTCTCCGATAAGTGAGAATCAGGCTTTATACGCCTGTCCTGCCGGGACTTTCTCTCCCCATAACCGTCTATCCGGACCTGACGGCCCGGACGCTACCATGTTCGGAATCAAGTCGTGACCATCGAGAATTCGAATGGCGCGCGGAAGCTATCGGCTTCGCTCGCGCATGTTCATGCCGCAGGCTGGGGAAAAGGCCTGTCGATCCTGACCCGTATCACTGTCATGGCGCTTCGCCATCCCTGGCAGTCGGCGGCCGCCATCGGTGCAACCTTCATCGCCTCGGCATTTCAGCTGATGATACCCCAGCTTTTGGGGCGCGCGGTGGATGAAGCGCAGGGTATCACGAATGGCGGGTCAGCCGCCGCGGTTGCCCAGGATGCGCTGCTGGCGACAGCGCTGCTGCTGCTCGGTGCCAGCATCCTGCGCGGCCTCTTCACCATGGTGCAGAACTATTATAGCGAAGCCGTCGGCCACCACATCGGCTATGAGCTGCGGCTTGCGTGCTATGAGAAGATCCAGCGCCTCTCCTTCAGCTTTCACGACGGCGTCCATTCCGGCGATCTCATCACGATAGTGCTGCTCGACCTCGAAGGCGTGCGCATGTATTTCTCCACGGCCTTCGTGCGCCTGTTCTTCCTCTCCGTGCTGATCGGCATTGGCGCTTATCTGATGATCTCGACCGATCTGGTGCTGGGTCTATTGGCGCTGAGCTTCGTTCCCTTCGTCGGTTGGCGGTCGTCCGTGACGCAGCTCCGGCTGCGCGCCACCTGGCTCGACCTGCAGGAACGCCTGCAGGTGCTGACACGGGTCATGGAAGAAAACCTCGGCGGCATCCGCGTCGTGCGCGCCTTTGCGGCGCAGGATCATGAGATGGACAAGTTCGAGGCCGCCTCGCGCAACGCCCTCAACCTCGCCCATCAGCGCGTCGGCATCCGCGTGGCCAATACCAGCGCCATGACGTTCTCCTTCTTCGCCGCCATGGGCCTCGTGCTGTGGGTTGGCGGCGGCAAGGTGATGAGCGGCGAAATCACAGTGGGCACACTGGCGTCTTTCCTCACCTTCATGACCATTCTGCAAATGCCGGTGCGCCAGCTTGGCCTGATGGTCAACGCCTTCGCTCGTGCCTCCACCTGCGGTGCCCGCCTGTTCGGTCTGCTGGATCTTGAAATCGCCGTCCGCGACGATGAAAAGGCTGCCGACCTGACGGTTACCGAAGGCACGCTGCGCTTCAACAATGTCAGCTTCGCCTATCCCTCCGCTCCCGAGCAAAACGTCCTTCAGGATGTCAACTTTGAAGCACGACGTGGGGAGACAATCGGTATCGTCGGACCACCCGGTTCCGGCAAATCGACGCTCGCGCATCTCATTCCGCGCTTCTACGATGTGACGGGCGGCAGCATTACCATCGACGGGCAGGATATTCGCAAGATTCGCCTGAAATCACTGCGCCGCTCTGTGGTGGTCGTTCAACAGGACTCCTTCCTGTTCACGACGACCATCGAAAACAACATCGCCTATGGCGACCCTTGGGCCAAGGAACAGAACATCGCGCGAGCGAGCGAAAGCGCGCAGCTGCATAACTATGTCCTCGGCCTTCCCTCCGCCTACGGCACCGTGGTCGGAGAGCGCGGCGTGTCACTATCCGGTGGTCAACGCCAACGCCTCTCGATCGCGCGTGCCCTGATGTTGAAGCCGACGGTCATGGTTTTCGATGACTCCACCGCCGCCATTGATGCCGGCACGGAACAGCGCATCCGCAGCGCCATGCGCCGCTATGCCTCCGATCGTGTCACCATCATCGTGGCACACCGTCTGAGCTCACTGATGCATGCGGACCGCATTCTGTTTATCGAAGGTGGACAGATCGTCGAACAGGGCACGCATGAAGAACTGTTGGCCATGGGAGGGCGTTACCGGGCACTGTATGATCTGCAGATCCGCCCCGATGACGATGCAATGAGCGCATGAGGGAGGACACTGTCATGGCCGAGGAGCTGGAAACGGAACGCGCCGATGTGCGCGAAGATGGCCGCCGCCCGCCCCGCGCGGTGGTCGGCTCGCACCGCATTGAAGAGGAAATCTTCGGCAAGGTGTTCGACAAAAACATCGTCAGCCGGATCTGGGCCTTTGTGGACCCTTACAAGACCAAGGTGATGTGGGCTGTGGTCGCAGTCCTCATCTTCACCGCCATGCAGCTCTTGATCCCGCTCATCATCCGCTACGCCATCGACCATGGCATGCAGACCGGTGGCAACCACTCGGCACTGGTCTATGCCATTGGTGCGTTCCTTGCGGCGATCTCCGTGAATTTTGCGGCGAGCTACGCGCAGGAAACGCTGGTTGGCAATGTCGCGGAAGATGTGCTCTTCGATATCCGCAAGGCCATGTTCAGCCATCTGCAGCGGGTGTCGCTGTCCTTCATGGACAAGACGGAAGTAGGACGCCTGATGTCGCGCCTGCAGGGCGACGTCAATTCCATGCAGGAATTCCTGGAAACCTCGGTTCTTTCCGTCGGCGATATCACGCTTTTGATCGGCATCGTGGTCGTGATGCTCTACCTCGATTTCGGCCTTGGCCTGCTGACGCTCTCCGCCCTGCCGGTGCTGTTCATCGTGCGCATTTTCTGGCTGCCGCGGGCGCGCAAATCCTTCATGGCGGCCCATGAAACCAATTCCATCACCAGCGGCGCACTGGCGGAAGCCATCCATGGCGTGCGGGCTGTACAGAGCATGAACCGCCAGCCGGTCAATTTCATGCTGTTCGATGAGAAGGCTGGCGCCAATCTGCGCACGCATCTGACCGCCGCACGCTATGCGCAGGTAATGGTGCCGATCGTCGATACGCTGACGGGGATTGCCATGGCGCTGGTCATCGTGGTGGGCGGTGCGCGCGTGCTGGGCCGCGCCCTCGACGTCGGCGTAATGGTCGCCTTCCTTTTCTACATCCAGCGTTTCTTCGACCCCATCCGTTCGCTCACACTGCAATATTCGGTCATGCAGCGCGCCATGGCTTCCGGCCAGCGGCTGACCGATGTGCTCGACGTGAAGGTGGATATCAAGGATGCGCCGAATGCCAAGGTTCTGCCTGCGGACATGGACGGCTCGGTGGAGTTCCGCGATGTCGTGTTTGGCTATAACCCGAAGCATCCGGTCCTGAAGAATGTAAGCTTCAAGGTCAATCCGGGCGAGACAGTCGCTCTCGTTGGCCCCACGGGCTCCGGCAAGTCCAGCTGCATGTCGCTGATCCATCGCTTCTACGATGTGCAGCAGGGACAGGTGCTGGTGGGCGGCCATGACGTGCGAGACCTGACGCAGGATTCGCTCGGTCGTCAGATCGCCATGGTCTTACAGGAACCCTTCCTGTTTACCGGCAGCGTGTTTGAGAACATCCGCTACCAGCGCACCGATGCGACCCGTGAGCAGGTCATCGAAGCGGCAAAAGCCGTCGGCGCACATGATTTCATCATGCGTCTGCCTGACGGTTATGACAGCATCTTGGGACAGCGCGGTGGCAATCTCTCGCTCGGACAGCGGCAGCTGATCAGCTTCGCACGCGCCCTGGTGGCTGATGCGAAAATCCTCGTTCTGGACGAGGCAACCGCCAATATCGACAGCTACACGGAAATGCTGATTCAGAAGGCGTTGGTGAAACTGCTGGAAGGCAGAACGGGCCTCGTGATTGCCCACCGTCTGGCCACCATCCGCGAAGCTGATCGCATCATCGTCCTGCAGAACGGCGAACTGGTCGAAAGCGGCAACCACGCAGAACTCATGAGGAATGAAAAACTCTACGCCAAGCTCTACAACCTCAACTACGCGTCCTTCGACGACATCCCTGATCAGCTAGTCGAGGAAGCAGCGTCCACATCGTCCCGAACCTGAGCTGGAACTCGCTCTTGTCGCCCGCGTTTGCTTTCGAAAGAAAGGAGACAATCATGGCTCATGACGAAGACAAGCAGGCGCAGAAGGCCGTCGAAAAGGGCGATGTTCTGGATGCAACTCAGAAAGGAACGCCAGCGGCCGGCCCTCACGCGCGCGAGCAGCTGACGGACCACGACAAGACACCCGGCACCGGATCCCTTCCGGGCTCCGGGCAAGGCAGCGAAACCGATCCTGGCACGGGCTGATCGGTAGTCGGCCGATCTCTCTGCGGCACAGTGCCTCTTGTCCTGAAATCCGTCGAAGGCTAACACCTTCGTAGATAAACGACGGATCCATGATGACGGACGAGACAATCACGCTTTACGAGGCGATCGGTGGCGATGACACGGTGAGAGCGCTGACCCGCCGCTTTTACGAGCTGATGGACCAATTGCCGGAAGCGGCACGCTGCCGGGCCATTCACCCCACCGATCTCTCAGGCAGTGAAGCCAAGCTTTACGATTACCTCACCGGCTATCTCGGCGGTCCTCCCGTCTATGTCGAGAAATACGGCCACCCCCGGCTTCGCTCGCGTCATTTCGGTGCCCCCATCGGTTCGTCTGAGCGTGACGAATGGCTGCTCTGCTTCTCACGCGCGATGGAACACACCATCGCCAATCCGAAACTGCGGGAGATCATCTGGGCGCCAATCGAGCGCCTGGCCCATCATATGCAGAACCGGGAGGAATAATGTCGTCCCCGCAAATGATCTTCCGAGTCCTTCTCCTGCTGGCCGGTCTTCTGGGTGCTGCAGGTGTGGCATTGGCCGCAGCGGCAAGTCACGGGGGCGATACACGATTATTGGGATCGGCCTCTGCCATGTGCCTTGCGCATGCACCTGTTCTGCTGGGTCTTTATCTGGCTCAAAACCGTTTACGAACCGCCCTGCCTGCAGGCCTATTGCTGGGGCTAGGTACACTTCTGTTTACCGCCGACCTCCTGATGCGTCATTTTACTGAGAACGGTGCCTTTCCGCTCGCGGCACCCAGCGGGGGCCTTCTGATGATCGGTGGATGGCTGATGCTGGCTCTCGGCGCATTTTTCCCCGTTCAAAATCAAAGAAACTGAATTCTTATCAGAATTTACGCAACTCGAACGGTTGATTAGTCAAACCACATGGTCGATGATGTTGCAGACCATGGAGGGTATGGCATGGCGCAGCGTGGACCTCTTGCAGATACGCAGCACTGGATGCGCTATATTCTGGCGCCGCAACCGTCGTTCCTGCGCGGTCAGTTGATCGCGGCCTTATGCGTTCTGGCGTCAGTGTTGGTGCGTTCCGTGTTGACCACGGTGATGGTGGGGGCGCCCTTCATAACCTTTTTCCCATCGGTGCTGATCGCATCGACCTTTGGCGGTCGGGCGGCAGGTGCGACGGTGGTTGGCGCAGCTGTTGGCCTTGCCTGGATTCGCTGGTTGGCGAACCCGGACCCGCACCTGGCGAGTGCGAGTGCCGCAACTGCCATGTTCGTCTTCTTTAGCCTGCTCATCATCGCGATCATCCACGCATTCCGGCATCTGCTGAACGCACTTCAACAAGCTGAAGAGCAGGCCGATGTCATGGCGCGAGAAATGCGCCACCGGGTCGGCAATATCATGCAGCTCGTTCAGGCGATCGCACAGATGACGGCGAGATCAAGTCCTGAGCCCAAAGATTTCATGCCACGATTTGAAGGACGCTTACGGGCGCTTTCAGAAGCTCATCGTATTTCTGCGGGACGACAGACCCTACCAAACGATTTTCGCGGCCTGCTGGAGGCGCTGCTGAGTGCCTATGACCGCGACCGCATTCGATTGACAGGACCGCGGGTCGTCATTGATGAGGAGACCGCACCGCGCTTGGCATTGGTGATTCACGAACTGGCGACGAACGCGGCGAAGTACGGAAGCCTTTCCACCTCTGATGGACTGATCGAAATCGAATGGTCGCATTCCGAGGAAGGCATTACGCTGCGTTGGCAGGAAAAATGCGGTCCGCCAGTCACAGCACCTCAACACCGCGGTTTCGGCTCTAAGCTTATTCAGACGGTTCTTTCGCCAGGCAACGGAAGTGCGAGAATGGACTTTGCCGAAACTGGGCTGGTCTGCACGTTGAAGCTTCCGGCAAAATCACAAGAAGCGCCTGTAATGTCATCGCCGATGCCGCGGGAACGGCAAAAGATTGCTTCTGTAGGGCAAGTCTAAGCAGGCCTAACTTGAAGCAGCCGTTACCCCGACATCTCGGATGAGCCGCTCGACATAGTCGCTGAGTACCCGAAGCATATCGACCCCTTGAGGATCGCGAAGCCAGAGCATCTGCAGCCCGTCCATGAAGCCGATGATTTCCGCGGAAAGGCAATCCGGCTTCACATCGGCTCTCACTTCACCTTCGTCAATCCCCTCTCTGAAGGAGCGCGCCAGTTGCTCGCGCAATGTCCTGGCACGTTCAGAAAACCATGCCGCCGCCGGATGATCCAAGGTCAGGCTTTCTGCATTTAGGATCGCAAATGTACGGACTACCCCAGCCATGGACGTATTCATCCGGGTAATTTCCACAAGACCGTTGAGATAGGCCTTCCAATGGAGTGGCATGGCGCCGATCAGCGTCGCACTATCCATATCTCGCTTGTCGAGGATTGCGAGAAGCAGATGAACCTTGCTGGGAAAATAGTGCAGTAAGCCCGGAAGGGAGAGGCCGACATCTTCGGCAATAGCGGCGAAAGACGCGCTTTGATATCCGTCATCGGCAAAACGTTTCATGGCAGCAGATAGAATGGCCTCGCGCCTCACCTCACCCTTGGGCGACTTTCTGCGGCGCGGCATCTGACTCGCGTCTTGGCGGTACCCCCGATTGCTGCTGTCCATCCGGCGTCCCCCGATTTGACGGATATAATTTAGCGTTTACTCGCAAAACCGCACACACGTCCAGAGGTAGCATAAACTGCAGGGGCATGTGGACCTTTCCCCTTGCCGCACTAGGCTTTATATCCTCTGCAGTCTTCAGCCCGCCGAGGCCGATGAGCAAAAGGAAATATTTCCACGATGAACAATGCATACCAGGCAATACGCTGGCCACAGCACATGGTTCTGATGGGGGTTGCGGGCAGCGGCAAATCAACCGTCGGCGAGGCACTGGCCCAAGCGATCACTGCAGTCTATCTCGATGGAGACGATCTGCATCCCGCCGAGAACATCGCGAAGATGAGTCGCGGCGAACCACTGACGGACGAGGATCGCTGGCCTTGGCTCGCAAAGGTGGGACAAAAGCTACACGACAGCACAACAGTGACCATCATCGGATGTTCTGCCCTCAAGCGAATCTACCGCGACAAGATTCGCGAAGAAACCGGCGGCCCGGTGACCTTTATCCATCTGTCAGGTTCGCGAGAACTGATTGCATCGCGCATGGGCGCACGCACCGGCCACTTCATGCCGACGACGCTTCTCGACAGCCAGTTCGCTGCCTTGGAACCTCCGGGTGCAGACGAGGATGCGGTGACTGTCGATATCGACCAGACGCTGCCATCTCTCACGTCGGACATTATACGCAGGCTCCGCGAAAGAATGCCTCAACCTTAAGCAAGTTAGACCTTCGGCGAATTGCGCTCTCCCACCCCCTCGCATCACATTGCGAGAAACGGGGGAGCCATGGACGGCGGACAAAACAGCGCAGGCGTACCGGTTCGCTTCAAGGCCGCAGACGGGTTTGAACTTGGGGGGGGGTTCTGGCGCGCCGAGATCGCAGGCCATCCCGCGGAAACGGTTATCATCAATTCTGCTACATCCGTTAGATGCCGCTATTACGCACGCTTCGCCAGCTATCTCTGCCGCCACGGCTTTAACGTGCTGACCTACGACTATCGCGGCATCGGAGCGTCCGGACTCTCCGCTCTCAAGGGCTTTGATGCCGACTGGGCCGATTGGGGCGAAAAAGATTTCGAAGCGGCATTGCAATTTGCATTGCTTGAAGCAGCTGGTGCTGACGTTCATGTTGTTGCCCACTCGATCGGTGGCTTTGCGCTGGGCCTCGCATCCTCCAATGTCCGCTTAAAACGCGTCGTCACCGTCGGCGCGCAATACGCCCACTGGCGGGACTATGCTGCCCATAAGCGGCTGGAGATGATCGCCAAGTGGCACGTAGTGATGCCGCTCCTATCCCATATCTTTGGCTACTTTCCGGCCAAGCGCCTCCGATGGATGGAAGATACACCCAAGGGTGTGGCACTGGATTGGGCGCGGATGGGGCCGCGCTTTGAAGATAGCTTGCGCAAAGGCCGGCGTGGCCTTGGCCGAACGCCTGCAAACGAACTTGTCAATCGATGTCGGGCCATGAAGGCGGACTTGCTTGCCATCAACATGACAGATGATGAGTTCGCGACGCCGGCCGCCGCTGAAAGGTTGCTTCGGTATTTCGAAGGCTGCCACCGCTATCAGTTGCGGATCTCCCCCGATGATATCGGTGAGCCGATCGGACACTTTGCGTTTTTTCACGACCGGTTCCAGGCATGCCTATGGCCACTCGTGCTCGGCTGGCTGCAGCATCGTAAGGTGCCGGAACCCTTCCAACCCATCGCATTTTTGTGACCAGCACCATTTAGAAGACTGCGCTTGTGGCACGCCTTCAATGATTGTATGGAAGTGTATGCCGATGTTGACAGGGATGGTCTATGGTTGCGAAACCGGCAGGCGAAAGCATTGCGCATAAGGTGGAACGGCAACTGAGAAGCGATATCCTCAGCCTCGCCCTGCCGCCTGGCGCACGAATCTCCGAACAGGAAATAGGCGAGCTATACGGTTCCTCCCGCCAGCCGGGTCGTGAAGCGCTGATTTCACTCGCCAAGAGCCGCTTGGTGGAAATTCTGCCGCAGCGCGGTGCCGTCATCGCGCGCATTTCGGTCTCGAAGCTTATGCAGGCTGCCTTCGTCCGCGAAACCATCGAAAAGGCTGTCGCCAAGGCAGCCTGTAATTCCTTCCATTTCCATGCACGCAGCCGGCTGGACGATTGCCTAGTTGAGCAGGAAAGGGCAGCGCTAGCAGGCGACAGGACGACCTTCCGCCGCTTCGATGATCTCTTTCATCGTCTTCTGGCCGAGGGTGCCGGCCTTCCCATGGCCTGGACAGTGGTGGAGGATCTCAAGGCCCATATCGATCGGGCCTGTTGTCTTTCTCTTCGCAATGCGGAGGCGCTACAGCGGCTGGTAGCCGAACACCGGGCCATCCTTGCGGCCATTGATGCCCGCGACGTCAGCGCAGCCGAACAGGCGCTGAACCTTCACCTTTCGGACCTGTTGCGCGACCTGCCCCGACTTGAAGCGCAGCACCCGGATCTTTTCGAATAACCCATCCTGTCCAGACATCAATCACAGGGAGTGAGACAAATGACCACCAAGATCGAAACGCGCCACGCGGTGCATTACACGCAATCGGAAGCCATGACAGGCGCAGAACTGCGTGAAAATTTCATGATTGAGCGCCTATTTGCAACTGGCGAACTGAATGCTGCCTATACGCATTACGACCGCATGCTGATTGCAGGCGCAATGCCGGGCGCGGCTGCCCTCAGCGTGGGTGAAGAACTTGCCAAACTGGTCGGCGCAGAATTCCTGCTTGAGCGCCGCGAACTTGGCCTCATCAATATTGGCGGTCCCGGTCGCGTCATCGCGGATGGCACAACCTATGAAGTGGGCTTTCAGGACGGCCTCTATCTTGGCATGGGCACGCGCGAGATCCGTTTCGAAAGCGTGGATGCTGCCGCGCCGGCAAAGTTTTACATCAACAGCGTACCCGCGCATGCAACCTTCCCCTCGCGCATCATCACCAAAACGGATGCGATCGAGAACAATCTGGGCGACCAGCTGACCTGCAACAAGCGCAAGCTCTACCAGTATATCCATCCGAAGGTGCTGCCGACCTGCCAGTTGCTGATGGGTCTGACGCGTCTGGAACCAGGTAGCGTCTGGAATACCATGCCGGCACATCTGCATGATCGACGCATGGAAGCCTATATCTACTTCGAAATTCCTGAAGATGCCTTCGTCGTCCATCTGATGGGCCGTCCGCAGGCAACCGGTCATTTGATCGTTCGGTCGGAACAGGCTGTTCTGTCGCCGCCGTGGTCCATCCATTGCGGCTCTGGCACCTCGTCCTACGCCTTCATCTGGAGCATGGCAGGTGACAACCAGTCCTTCACGGACATGGACTTCGTGCCCATGAAGGATCTGAAGTAAGGAGAAGGCTCATGAACCTGTTTGATCTTTCGGGCAAGCGCGCGCTGGTGACAGGCGCCCGCACCGGTCTTGGCCAAGGCCTGGCGCTGGCTCTTGCAGCCGCCGGTGCCGACATTATTGCACTCGGTTCCCGCGCCATGCCGGATACTGAGGCGAAGGTGAAGGCAATGGGCCGCAGCTTCGAAGAAGTGGTCTACGACCTGACCGATCCATCCGGCATCGGAGACGTGGTTACGGGTCTCACCGCTCGTGGCAATATCGACATTCTCGTCAACAATGCGGGCCAGATCCGTCGCGCCGACTTTACGGAGTTTTCGGAGACGGATTGGGACGACATTATGAACATCAACCTCAAGAGCGCATTTGTGCTGTCGCAGGCAGTTGTTCGCCACATGCTGGAAAAGTCGATTGCAGGCCGCATCGTCAATGTCGCCTCGCTCCTCTCGTTTCAAGGCGGCATCCGCGTCGCGTCCTACACCTCCAGCAAGCACGCCATTGCCGGCCTCACCAAGCTGATGGCAAACGAGCTTGCGCCCAAGGGCATCACCGTCAATGCGATCGCGCCGGGTTATATGGAAACCGACAATACGGAAGCCCTGCGCAACGATCCGAACCGCAGCCGTTCCATTCTTGAGCGCATTCCGGTTGGTCGCTGGGGCGAACCGTCGGACCTAGACACGGCTGTCCTATTCCTGACCTCTCCCGCCAGCTCGTATGTCACTGGGCAGATTCTGGCGGTGGATGGCGGCTGGCTGGCACGCTGAAACCTATCGGACAGGAAGGCGAGCCGGTGCTCGCCTTTCCTACTTCATGAGCTCGGCGGCGCGGGCAATGGCCTTCGAAAGGCCTTTCATCGAAAGCTTCATCGGGATCACTTCGCCGCTGGCCAGCAAAGTGGCACTGACATTCAGCGCACTGCCGGACTTGAGCTTCGTCACGGTTGGCGCGTCGAACTTCACGGGCGCGACACATCCGCCCGGCATACAAGTGGAGAACGACACGACAGGCAGCGCCGGAGTATCATCAACCTTCAAGCTGACGCCCTTTGCCAGGGCAAGGCCGAAGGGCAGAAGCAATGCCCCATCCATACGGCCCTCCGGCAGGTTGCGAAGTTCCGCCGCCAGCATTTGCTCGCCCGTCTGCTCGTTGCTTTGAACCTGCCGAAGAACACAGCCCACGACACTGCTTTGGGCGCGGCAGGCCACCGCCCAGTCATCATAGGTTTCCAGAAGCGTGCTTGCCCCCCCGGGAAGCGATGCACCCGCCGCCGGATGGTTCAATCCGAGGCATATAAAGGCTATCGCGATCGCTGCTGGCAGCTTTGGCTTTCCCATATCGACTCCAGAGAAACTTGGCGTGTTGGTCGCAGCACTGGTCTGACTTTCACGGCTACGAGGCAGGTTGGCACTTCCGTTCGCACAGCCTTTATCCGCGCGCAAGATCTTCCTGCGGCAGGATCAGGGTGAGGTCTCATCACATCAAATCAACTTAGCTTGGCATGAAGGGTCGGTTATCCGGCACAGGAGATCAATTCGACGGATCTATTTAAGTTCTTCATTGCGCTATCAAAACCGGATCAGCAATGTCCGAACGACATCAATAATCTGATTAGTGCGCACATGTTCAACACCTCAACCTTTACCGTCATCGTCTCGGAAAACCTTGCGGAGCAGGTGGCTGCTGAACCTAGTCTCACCGACAGGGAGCGAGCTGCCATCCTGAAAGCCAGCGCTATCATCCACGCAAACCTTGCCTGCAATGCGTCGATCCCGACTCTGGCATCGGCGGTCGGCTTAAGCCAGAGGCGGCTGGTGTTCGGCTTTAAGCAGATCTTCGACACCACTGTGTATGGTCATCTGCGCGAATGCCGGATGGAGGCCGCTCGCAGAATGCTAGAGGAGACCGACATGCCTCTTAAGCAAATCGCCTATCTTGTGGGCTATGGCCATGCCAATAACCTGATAGCGGCCTTCCGGAGTCGCTACGGAGTTCCGCCACGGCGTCATGCGCGCCAACTTGCCTGCGCGTAAGACGGTACGCCACTTGCTGTGCGCTCAACGCCCCATCTGCACGATCCAGCGGGACCAGGCAGTCTCGGGAATTTCATTTCGCGTTTCAGGGACTTCGCTCAAAGCAAGATGGCGCGCCTCCCGCGGCGTAATAGTAAACACGCGGCGGAACGCCCGCGTGAAAACTTCTGGATTGACGAACCCATGCATCGCCGCAAGCGTCGAAATCGGCAAATGGCGCATATCGGCAGCCCGTAAGGCATCATAGGAGCGCCGTAGACGTTGCTCCTGCACATAGCTCGAAAACCCGCCTACAGGTTCGAACATACGGTACAGGGTTCGCCGGGATAAACCGAAGACTTGCATGACCGATTCTACAGTGAGATCGGGATCGAGCAAATGCCGGTCGATGTGACGGCGTATGCTCGAAAACAGCATCACATTGAGCGAACCTGTCTTTTCCTCATCGATCTGGCTATTGATCGCCATGGCGGCCAAGTCGATAACCGGGCGCAACACACCCTCGGCCGTCTCTGACGTCATCTTGTCGATATTGTTGTAGAAGCTGACCAACGTATCCCTCAGCAGCATAACAAGCGGCTCCTGAGAGGAGATGACCTGACCATGCGACGCATCCGGTGATTTCAAATGCTGTGCCAACAAGCGGCGTGGAAGCACCAGACTGATCTGCGCGCATTCGGTTGTCGTCGTGGCAAGTGGCTGCGCCATATCCAGCACATACAAGTCGCCTGCCTGTGCAAGGTGACTGCCGTGCCGATCTTCGCTCTGCCCCTTCAGATAGAACTGAAGAAGATATCCATCCATTGAATCGCGGGCGATCTTTTTGCGCGAGCGATCGAAATATTGACCGCCAGACGCCATGTAGCCGATGGCCGCTTCTCCAAGCATCCAGGCATTCAGGGTCACGTGAAACCCGTCCTCAATGGTCTTGTGCGGCTTCGCATCGAACAAAACGCTGATCTGCTCATGCCAAAGAGACCAAGCAAGATGGGGCGGCAGTTCGTGCGTTGAGAAGGAAGAATGGGGGACACTCATTCGAATGATCTGCTTGAGATTTCTGTCACTCTATCATTAAAGCAGTGACCATATGTCGTCCAGCGGGTCCAATAAGTAAGCTATTACTTTAGTTTATAATAAATGATCATGCGACAGAATCCAAACCCAGAACGATTCCGCGCCCGAGCATGACGCTCTCCCGACAACGTCCGTTGCAACCAAGGAAAGAATTCAGCGCAATCCCTCACCGCGAACCGCAGCAGGCTTCCGATGAGGAAATTTAAAATTTTTATATTTATCTAAAACTGCCGTTAAACCAGACGTTAAACGAGCAATAAACCACCTTGAATACTTAGGATCATAAATGAGGAATTCCTTTTGCTTTCGAATGCTCCTTGGCTTAACGCAATATGTAGAGATACGAAGCTAGAAAAAACTTCGTATCATTCCGGGACAAATAACTTCCGAAGATGTCCCAATGCTGGACGACTGGAACAGACATGAGCACACATTGCACATTTGGAACGCCGGTCAGTTTTCACCAATGTGCCGGCTTTCTGCACATTGGAGGAGGAAGCGTCGGCGTTCTGATGCTGCCCGCATGGGGACTCGAGGAATTCACGATCCACCGCGGCTGGGCCGAGCTCGCCAATATGCTGGCGGACGCAGGCTATACCTGCCTTCGCTTCAATTGGCCGGGATCCGGTGATAGCCTGGGGAACCCTGAAGAGATCACCGCGCTCGACATCTGGAAACAAGCTGCCACAGAAGGGGCAGCCTTTCTGAAACAGACGTCCGGCGTCGAAAAGATCATTATCATGGGCCACGGCGTTGGTGCATTACTGGCTCCGCATATCGCCCACGAACTTGCCGCGGAAGGGCTTGTTATCATGGCGCCGCAAAGCGAAGGGCGCATGGGGATGCGCGAGCTGGAAGCCTGGAGCAAGATGATCGCATCCTACCTCCGGATGCCGCTGGAAACTTCGGACAATACCGTCAACGTCGCGGGACACCAGCTATCCAAGTCCCTGGCAGCAGACCTGGCCTCGCTGCGAACTGCTGAAATACAAGGGCAGCAGCCTGTCCCTGCTCTCGCGGTGGTGCGGGCGGGCTCACGCAGCGCCGAAGAATGGACCAAAAACCTGACGACTGCCGGCTTCATCGTCACTGAATTGAACTATACTGGCTATGATGGCTTCGTGGCACATAACCGCGCCTCCGTTACCCCGCTGGAGGATTTCGGGCACGTTCGCAATTGGCTTCTCGAGACCTTTCCATCCGCAGCCAACCCGGTGGAGAGAATTTCTTTGTCGCCAGCCCGCCTCGAGGGAGACGGCTTCCTGGAAACGTCCATGCGGTTCGGTCTCGAGGAGAAACTTGTCGGCGTGCTTTGCCGGCCGCTCAGCGGTTCGGCGCGCGCGGTTGCGCTGCTGATCAACTCGGGTGACAGCTATCACATCGGCTGGGCGCGGATGCATGTCGAGTTTGCCCGTACGCTTGCCCGTGAAGGTATTGCCAGCTTCCGCATAGACACCCGAGGCATTGGCGATAGCGGTACAGTTGATGGGCCACCGTTCTTTACGGAAGAGCAGCTTCAGGACGTTGTGGCGGCTGTATCGGTTTTGGCGGCAGAAGATCTCGGCCCTGTCTTCACCTATGGTCTGTGCAGCGGCGGGTATGCATCCATACAAGTGGCTGCGCGCGACCCACGCGTGAAAGCACTCGTAGCCGTCAACCCGTCCAGGCTGGTGCTGGCGCCAGATGAAACCTTCGAGCAGATCCTTAATTCAGGCACTTCTTCCATAGCCGACTATCGGCGTCGGGCTTTTTCGTTGAAGACCCTGAAAGGTATTCTTTCCGGGCGCATAAGCCTTGCAACACTTGTCAGCAAGGGCAATCGCATCCTGAAAGCTGTTGGGGAAGAAATTTTTCAACGCGTGTTCGGCTTCAGCCGGCTCAGCCTCAGCGTGCAGCGGCAGGCGAAACAACTGCAAATGAGAGGCGTGACGTCTATACTTGTTTATGCAGAAAACGACGGCGGGCTTGACGAACTTGCACGCCATTTCGGTCGGAAAGCTCCCGAGGATTATGATCATGCCACCATGCGGATTGTGCGTGATGCCGAGCATAACATGACGGCCCGCCATGCGCGGGCAACCATTCTACAGGCTCTTCGGGATGCTGCGTTTGCAACCGGACCGAAACAAATCTGACATCTGAAACCGCGTTGAGGGTCATTCGAGATCTGACGGACCGTATCAAAACGGTACGCCGGAAGGCCTCGTCATGCCTCTGAAAAAACGGCAAATTCGGCATATTAACGAAATGTTATGTGTCTTTGCCTTATGAAACGCGCTTACTAGGGAAATATCGATGCGCGTCGCCGTTGTGCATGATTGGCTCTATACAATCGGGGGCGCCGAACGCGTTCTGCAGGCAATTCTTCAGTGCTATCCGGATGCTGACGTGTTCTGCCTTTTTGACTTTCTCACCCCCGAGGACAGAGCGAAAATCGGAATCCGAAGCACGCAGTCGAGCTTTCTGCAGACGCTCCCATTTGTGCGTCGGTCACATCGCCCGTTCCTGCCGCTCCTGCCGCTTGCGATTGAGCAACTGGATCTGTCGGCTTACGATCTGATCATCTCCAGCAGCTATGCAGTCGCCAAGGGCGTTATAACGGGACCGGATCAGGTGCATGTGTCCTACGTTCATTCGCCCATCCGCTATGCCTGGGACCTGCAGCACACCTATCTGGCGCGAAACACCAATGCGATCACAACCTTTTTCGCCCGGCCGCTGCTGCATTATCTTCGCATGTGGGATACCCGGACCGCTCATGGGCCTGACCTCCTGATTGCAAACTCTCATTTTGTCGCCCGACGTATCCGCAAAATCTACGGACGCGATGCCAAAGTGATCTACCCCCCGGTGGACCTGTCCAACGGCGAAACACAAGCCAGCGAGCGCGGCCATTTCTTGGCAGCGAGCCGGCTCGTGCCCTACAAGAATATCGATGCGATCGTACGAGCCTTCGCGGATTTGCCGGATGAGCAACTGATTGTTGCTGGCGACGGACCGGAAGCAAAACGGCTGCGTGCCATTGCAACGCCCAACGTCAGCTTTGCGGGCTTTGTCAGCGATCAGCGTATGCGCGAACTTATGGGCACGGCACATGCCTTCATATTTGCCGCGGAAGAGGACTTCGGCATCATCTCGGTTGAGGCGCAGTCGGAGGGCACGCCGGTATTGGCACTCGGTCGTGGAGGCTCCTGCGAAACCGTGGTGAACGGCCAGACCGGATTGTTCTTTGATGAACCGACACCGGAAGCCATTGCCGCAACAGTCAGGCAATTTCGGTCACAGGCGCAGCAGTTTTCCGCCGCCGATTGCCGTGACCACGCCTCACGATTTTCAGCCGAGCGCTTTCGCCGCGATCTGCGGGCCTGTGTTACCGAAGCGATCGCCAAGTACCGGGCGTCCGTTACGGGATATATCCCCCGGGAAAAGTTCCTGATGGAAGGGGGCTGACATCATGCCAGCCGAGCACACCAGACCGCAGAATCCGGTTTTCGACATGTTCGCGGGCAGCAAGACCTATGGGATCTTTACGGCCGTATGGCACCATCGGTTGCTGTTTACGATCGTGCTTTCCAGCGTGGTGCTGCTGTTTGCTGTAGCCGCCTTCGTGATTCCGCCGCGGTATCTTGCGACCAGCATGGCGATTGTCGCGGAAGCGGATCCCGGCACCAAAATCTCAGACGTGTGGGCACAAAAGCAGGGCGACCCTGCCGATCTGGAAAGCCAGATCATGATCCTTCGATCGTCGCGCCTGCTGAAACTAGCGCTTTCCCAACCAGGCGCGCTCGAAGCATCATTGGAGGATTGCCGCAATACCTTGGGCACATGCAACGGCATGGACCAGAACTCGGCCAAGCTGATCGAAGAAACTGCCAAGCACTATTCCATGGCAGCTGTTGGGCGCTCCCGCGTTCTTTCCATCTCCTACGCATCCCCCTCACCTGATATTGCCATGACGATGGCGAACGCTCTGGTAACCGCCTATCTGGATGACCAACGTGGAACGGAATCCGGCAGCCGCGAGGTTGCCGCAAAATGGCTTTGGCAGGAGGTTGCAGACCTCGACCGGGAAATCCGCGACAAGGTCACGAAGATCGAAGCCTTTCGTCGCCAGAATGGCCTGGTACAGGGTGCAACCGCTGCCATTAGTTCGGAAAGCTTAACCAATATCAGCCAGCAGCTGGCCGCTGCCGAACAGACGAAAGCGCAGGCACAGGCACGGCTTGATGCGGTGAGAAACCTGCGCAACGACCCAAACGGAGCGCCGACTTCCCAGACACTTGAAAACCGGACGGTGGCGGATCTCAAGCAACAGATCGCCACTGTAGCCAACCAATTGGCTGCCAGCAGCACGATCCTTGGTGCGCGTCACCCGCAGCGCCAAATGCTGGAAGCGTCGCTTGCACTTTTGCAAAAGCAACTGGATACCGAGCTCGCCCGCGTGACGGCCAGTGCGCAAAAGGACTACCAGGCAGCAAGCTCGCTGGTGGACACGCTTCGCCAACAGGTCGACAAGGCGAAGAACAATGCAGCCGACGCCCTCTCATCGGAATCCTCGATTGAAGGGATGCTACGCGATGTGGAAGCCAAGCGGCAGCTTTACACGCAGCTCTATCAGCGGGCGAGCGAACTGGAATCGGAACGCCGGGCTCTCGTGGGTGGCGCTCGCCTGGTGAGCTTGGCGGAGAAACCCACCCAGCCCTACTTTCCGAAAAAGATGCCGATGCTGGCTGCAGGCTTTGCCCTTGGAGTATTCGTTGCAGGCATCAGCTGCATCATCCGCAGCCGCCTTGCAGAGCACAGCGAGCAAGGCGTAACGCCTGTTCGCAACGAAGCGGTACCTGCATCGGCAAAAAGCCGGGCAGCGCGCCACGAGCACGCTCCCTTACCTATTCTCGGTCGCCTACCGAATATTCCGTCCTCGAGCCTGCTCGATGCCGAAGATGAAAGCCTGTCCTCGGTTCTGCGTCGAGGCCTGACATCCCGGGAATTCCGGCAGCATGCGGAAGAGATGGCAACCAATATTTTGCCGCTCACGCATCATCGACCACTGCTACTGTTGCCCTCCGTGGCGCGCACAGATTTCGTCACCTTCTTCACCCAGGTACTTGCAAAGACCTTGGGAGAGCGCGGGCATAGAACGCTTCTTATCGAATGCGCCCCCGCGGCAAGAAGTCTGGAGGAGCTGTTTTCCTTCGACCAACTTTCGCCCGAGATTGCCAAAGCTGTTATGGCGCGGTCACAGCGATTCAACAACCTATCGGCACAGGCACCTCAGCTGCAGGCGATGGTCGGCGCTGATGTTGACGATTCGACCCTAACGAAGATCGAGCGGCATGGATGGAGAGCATTGTCAGACTGGGCCGAGGCGTATGACGTCATCATTCTCTATGGCCCCAGCCTATTTGATGCCAAGGCGCGCAGCGCGTTGCGCCTTCTGGGAAATACGGAGATCAATGCTCTGGTATGCCTTGAGGACGGCATTGACCCCGAGGAGATGGCTGAGGTTGAAGTCACTCTGCAAGAACTCGGACTTCCCGCGGAAGGGGCCGTTCTTTTACCACGGATAAAGCAAGACCAGCGCTCCGCAGGCACCGTTGCGCATTCCGGAAGGAGAAGCGCCTGATGGATGCTTCCCGCATCTTGTTCGTTAATCAGACGGGGGTCATGTCGGGAGCGGAATACGTTTTGGCAAGCCTGACCGCGAGTTGGCCGCGTGCCTCTGCGCTGCTTCTGGAAGATGGCCCATTGGCGGAGGTTATGCGCAGGCAGGGATTGAACGTCACCGTCGCACCTGCCGCCATGCAGCTCGGTTCGATCAAGCGTGATAACTCTCCCTTGGCTGCCTTGCCGATCCTGCTGAGACTGCGAACGTTGATCTTCAGAATTGCAGCACTGGGGCGTCAGCATGACGTCGTCTATGCCAACTCTCAAAAGGCGTTTACGCTTTGTGCGCTGGCTTCCCTGATGTTCAGGAGCAAGCTTGTCTGGCACTTGCACGACATCCTGGATCCTCGCCATTTCGGCCACAGCCAGCGGCGTATGCAGGTTATCCTGGCCAACCATCGCGCAAGTGCGGTGATCGTACCGTCAAAGGCCGCAGCAGACGCCTTTGTGGAGGCTGGTGGAAAAGCCGAGCTCGTGCATGTGGTGCCGAACGGCATCTCACTCGATCAGCCGCCTGGAATGGAACGTGAGGCGTTGGAGCTTCCGAAGGGGCCTCTCATTGGCGTGTTCAGCCGGCTCGCCCCCTGGAAGGGACAACATGTGGTGCTGGAAGCGTTGAAGCTTCTTCCCGATGTAAAATGCATCTTTGCCGGAAGCGCCCTGTTCGGCGAAGATGATTATCGAGCGCAGCTCTTGAAGACCGTCGAAGAATCCGGGCTACAGGAGCGCGCCCTGTTTCTCGGTCAGCGCAAGGATGTTCCCATTCTGATGCAGGCCGTAGATGCCGTGATTCATCCATCCGTGGATCCCGAACCCTTCGGCTTAACCCTCGTGGAAGCCATGTTGGCGGGCACGCCGATCATTGCGACCAATTGTGGAGCCTCAGGCGAAATTCTTGACGGGGGCAGAGCCGGTACGCTTGTTCCGGCCGCAGATCCCGCCTCTTTGGCCACTACGATCAGGACCTTCTTCCAAGACCGGACACCATTCGAGGCTAAGGCATCTGCAGCTGGCCAGCGCGTGCGGTCAGTCTACGGCATAGAAGCCATGCGAACGGCTGTGTCTCGCATTATAGCGCGTCCGAAGGGCTGATGATGGCTACGGCAGATCAGACACTGACGGTATCCACACTGGCTCGAACCGGCATCAGACGCGGCTTTGTCGCAGCAGCATTCTTTCTTATGGTCTTCATGCTGCTTGGCGGCTTTATCGGCAGCATGGCGAGACCGCTCTTCATCATCGGATGTGTATTTACAGGGATATTCGCCTGGCGGGTTGGCATCAGCTCTCACTTTCAGGCAAGCCTCGTTCTGCTCTCCTTCACGCCATTCATTCGCCGTGTCGTCGATCTCGGTGCCGGCTATGATGAATTGGGCCTCATGCTGACGGGACCGCTCCTGGCCCTCATAGTCCCCGCTGTGTCGTTGCATGAGATTTTCTCGCGGCGCGAACCACTCGGAGGGCGGCTGGACCCGCTTATCATCGTTGGTGCATGCGTGATCTATGCGGCTATCCTTTCCTTCCTCCAGTGGAAGGTCAACGATGCCGCAAGTGGCCTATTGAAGTTCCTATCACCCGTTCTCTATGGCACTGTGATGAGCCTGCGCGCCGACCGGGATGAAATTCTCGAGGCAGCGGCTTCCGCCTTCACGGTCATTCTACCCCTGACCGGCATCTACGGCATCATTCAGTATGTCGACCCGCAGGCCTGGGATCAGTACTGGATGCAGTTTGCGCCGATCCTCTCCATCGGTCAGCCAGTGCCTTATGGCATCCGCGTCTTTTCCACGATGAACAGTCCTGCAAGTTTTGCAAGCTTCACCGTGGCAGGCTTGCTTCTGATTGCCTATCTTCGCTCCGGCTTCCTGGCCATGCTGCTCGCCATGCCATCCATCCTGGCGTTGCTTTTGTCGCTCTATCGCACAGCCTGGATCGCGCTCGCTGTTGCGCTTCTTTTCTGCCTGCTGTTCAGCCAGACACGCGCGAAGGCTCAATTGATCATATTCGCGCTCGTCCTTGGCGGTACCGTGGCTCTCGTCACACCCCCCTTTTCAGAGGTCATTGGGGACCGCCTCGCGACATTGGGCCAGGGCAGCCAGGACGGCTCATTTCAGGAGCGTCTCGACCAATATTCCACCCTCTGGCTTTTGCCGGACAGCAGCGTCATCGGCAGTGGCTTCACCACAACGGATGTCGGATCCGCAGGTCAGCTTCCGATCGATGGCATGATCATCACGTGTTGGACGATGATGGGCATCATCGGCGGCATCCTGTGCCTTTGCAGCCTCATATGGGCTATTACTCGGGCCGTCCGCCAA
The DNA here is from genome assembly GCF_030504645.1 of Rhizobium oryzicola. Taxonomy (GTDB): domain Bacteria; phylum Pseudomonadota; class Alphaproteobacteria; order Rhizobiales; family Rhizobiaceae; genus Neorhizobium; species Neorhizobium oryzicola. The sequence goes on from NZ_JAUKWQ010000013.1 coordinate 134,556, forward strand.
GCGTTCCTATCATCCTCGCGGCAAGCGGTTCTCATCGGAGCGCTTGCAACCGGAAGCCTGTCACAAATGCCTCTCGCCACCATTCTATCTGCGGAAGCGGGCTTCCTGTTTTGGAGTTTTGTCGTTCTGATTCCCTCCTCCAACCTGAACCGCGAAGGGCGTGCGTGATGGACATGCCACCAAAAACGCAGACATCACAGCAGGAAACGACGACGGCATCGATACGCAAAGTTGCCGCCAAGCTTTCCAGTGGTGCCCTCTTCAGCAAGGGTATCGGCTTCGTGCGCGAGATCTTCATGGCACATACGTTGGGTGCTGCGGCTCTGGCGGACAGCTTCAGAAGCTCGATCACCATCATCCTCGTGCCTCTCGCATTTCTCCAGAATGAAAGCGTTCCCGCGATCCTGATCCCCCGCATGCAGGAAGCGATCCGCAGCGGCACGACGGCTTCCCGTCTCGCCGCGATGACGATAGCCCTGTCCTGCATGGGCTTTCTGTTGATGCTGATCACGATGATTGGCGCAACATTGATTGTCGACGCAATGCTGGTGGGAACAAGCATCACCGAGCGCCAGACGACGATTAATTTCGTCCATATCATGGCATTTTCGATGCCGGCCTCCGTGGCACTGAATTGCCTGGCAGCCGGGGAAATCGCTCTTGGCAAAACCCGCGTAACGAATGTACGTGCCAGCATTCTGAATGTCGGCATCATTCTTGGCCTCTGTATGCTTTTGCTGACCGACCAGGCACACATACTAGCGATCGCCTTTACCTTGGCCTTCAACATGACGGCCCTCTGGGCGGTCTGGTCTCTGTGGCGAGAAAATTATTTTTCGCTGGAGAAGCTGACGCTTGCAGCGGTTTGGGAAGAAGCGCAGCTCTTTTTGAGCCGGCTCGTGCCCTTTCTGCCATTGCCCTTTACGGAGCAGGCCAGCATCTGGGCAGAGCGTTTGCTTGCCTCGAAACTTGCAACGGGTGCCATCGCCTCGATGGATTATGCGAGAACCCTGACGGACAGCGCCTATCTGCTGCTAAGCCAACCGATCGGTCTCTCCGTTCTCTCGCACGGCTCAACCGAGAATATGGAACAGCAAGCCAAGGCACTGACGCGCTTCGTCGTGATCCTGATGATGCCGGCCTCAGCTTTCATGTTCGTCTTCGCTCCGGATATCATCAGGATTGTCTTCCAGCGGGGCGCATTTGATGAGCACGGCGTCAATCTCAGCAGCGCAGCCTTGAGCGGGATTTCGCTTGGCCTTTGGGCGTCCACTTTGGGATGGATCCTGCTGCGGCTACTGAACAGGGCTGGGCGAAGCCGGGTAGCCGCAGCCATCCTCGTTGGATCGTATGCAGCAAACTTCGCGTTTAATCTCGCAATGTCCCATCTTCCTGAGGCAGCGGCACATGGAACGCTGCTTTTGGGCCTTGGCGAAACCACCAGAAGCCTCGTCCTCTGCTCTGGCGTTATCCTGGCGCTGAGTGGCAGCAGGTCACTGTTTAAACTCGTCGCCATGGGCCTGATTCCGGCAAGCGCAATGTATGCGGCGGGGCTTTATATCACCGCCCGTTATGACGGTGTGTTTAGCCATATTTTACTGGGCATTGGTGTATATGGCGTCGCGGTGATGTTGGCGACTGCTCTGATCGCTCCTGCGGCATACACGAAGGCATATTCCCACATCGTATCCAGGCGGAGGGCATAATCACATGTCAGATTTTGCACGTTCACGACTTGGCCTCACCGGCAGCGTCTTTGCCGCTGTCGCCCGCTGGCTTGATGCTCTCCGCGGCTCGACGGGTTGCTTCTTTACCTTTCACCGAGGCGCACCCGGTGAGATATGGTCAGGATTGCCGAATCGAAACTTCTACCTGGATCTCGCTTTCCTCGACAGCCTCCTCAGTCATCTCAAGGCCAGCGGACGCAATATTGTGACAGTGGAGGAAGGACGTCGTCTAGCTGCCGATTCGACAACCTCCGAACAATTCGTGAATTTTTCCATCGATGACTGTTACCGGGATACCTACGAGCTGGTCCTCCCGGTGTTTCGACGTCACGGCGTTCCCGTGACACTGTTCGTGACGACGGGTATTCCAGACGCCACACTTCCTCTCTATTGGGCCGGCCTCGAAGATATCCTGAGGAGCCAGGACACTATCGTGCTTGGCGGCAAGGTGATCGACATCCGGGCGATGGACCAGAAGGCGTGGGCCTATCAGGCACTTCAGACACTGTGGGACGGTCCAATGCTGGATGCGCACTATCGTCACTTCTGCTCGGAAAACGGAATTGACGAAGAACAGATCTTCATGAGGCATGCGATCACTTGGGATATGCTTTCCGAACTCGCAAGGGATCCGCTCGTGGAGATCGGGTCGCATACCGTCGCGCACCGCAGAATTTCGACTCTTTCTCCAGAAGCCGCATGGCATGAGATGGCAGACAGTCGCCAGCGCCTGCGCGAAAAACTGGGTGTACCCGCCAACCATTTTGCCTTTCCCTATGGTCGTATGAACGATTGCGGTCCACGTGACTTTGCGATCGCCCGGGAGGTTGGCTATGAAAGCGCAGGCACGACAACCAAAGGGCTTTTAAGAGCTGGCCCTGTTCCGTATGCCTATCCCCGCATCACCTTGAATGGTGCGCACCGCAATATCCTCGTACCGGAGTTCCATCTCAGCGGTGCTTCCAGTATCGCGGCCAAGGTGCTTGGTCGTGTCTGAGGAAAAGCTGCGGGTCATTTCTATTGCACACACGGCGGTATCGCGTGCGGCGGGCAGGCTGCGCTATGCTCCACTTGCAGGCATGGTTGATCTCGACGTTCACCTGGTCGTGCCGCAACGTTGGAAGCAGTTTGGGCGAGAGATGCAGGCGGATCCTCCGGGCGATCCAGGTGTCACCACACACGTGCTGCCGATTCTGTTTCCGCATATAAGGCCATTTAGCTGGTATCTGCATGTCTACCGCCAGCTGAGCCCACTCATTCGGCAAGTCAGACCGCATGTCATCCATCTTTGGGAGGAGCCCTGGAGCCTGGTGGCACTGCAAGCTTGCTTTCTGAAACAGGATGCCGCTCTCGTTCTGGAAGTCGATCAAAACATCCTGAAGCGCCTGCCGCCCCCTTTCGAAGGCATTCGCAAGACGGTTCTCGGCCGCACGGCCCATATTCTTTCTCGTAGTCACGATGCGACAAGTGTCGTGAAAGCATGCGGCTATCGTGGACCCGTCAGCATGATCGGCTATGGTATCGATACAGCCATCTTCAAGCCATTACAGTCGAGCACCTTCGAACGATCAGAATTGGTGCTGGGTTATGTAGGCCGGTTGATTGAAGAAAAAGGCATACAGGATGCACTTCAGGCTATGGCACGCACGCCGATACCGGTGTCGCTGAAGCTCATGGGTGAAGGCCCTTATGAGCATACAATCCGAAAAATGGCGGCAGAACTCGGCCTTACAGAACGAGTCAGCATAAGGCCGTGGGGTAAGCCGGAAGACGTGGCTGACTTCCTGCGATCTCTGGATGCTACTCTGCTTCTCACCCACACGACGCCGGTCGTTAAGGAGCAATTCGGACGTGTGATTATCGAGGCGCAAGGATGCGGCATACCCGTCATCGGGGCTGCCTCCGGTGCGATACCGGATGTTATCGGACAAGGTGGGTGGATTGTTCCGGAACGTGACCCGGAGGCGCTGGCAAAGCTCATCCAGACCATTGGAACCGGTCGCGAAGCGTTTCAGGAAAAATCCGCTATGGCGCTTCGAAATGTGACACAGAGGTTTACCTATCAGGCCGTTGCTCATCAAATGCTTGCTGCCTGGAAGGCAGCAAGCATGATCTCACGTGTCAAACAATAGTGCTCACAGCTCACCCTACATCCTTATCGCGTGACAAGGGCCATATAGGTTTCGCCGGCCGGCAAAGCTTCGAATATGAAACGATCGCCGGACGGCTTGTGAACGGATCTAAGGCCATCCCAGCCCCACAACTCGATTTTGCGTGCTCCCGCAGGAAGCGTAATTTCCCACCGACCATCTTTTACATCAGTCCAACCACGTCTGTTGTTCCACACGAAAAGATCTGCATCCGCCCCGGTTAGATGCAGGGTACCGCTGTGATAGGGGTCGGAGGAGACAATCGTCATGTCGCCCGCCAATTTAAGTACCCTTTGCAGAACCTTGGCGCGCTCCTCAGGTTTCCATGGGTTGGCTGCCACTGCCATCGCATAGCCAGGTCCGTCGACATCAGGCGTGTCAGGCAATCCCCAGGGGAAAGCCAACGCCGTTGCAGGGCGTCCGTTTGCACCGACAATCCCCATATTATCCCAGAAAGCCGTTAGAAAAAGCTTGGCAACAACCTGCGCATCCGTCCAAGAGCCAGACCGCGAGATATTGAATTCCGTCGAGTAGAAGTTGATATCGCGCTTCAGCCCCATGGCCGCTTTTATACGGTCAAAGCAACTTTGCGCAGAGAATTCCCGCCCCTTGATCAGCGGATACCAGCGGTCATTATAATAAGTGTGCAGATCGATGCCATCGAGTTTTCCCGATTCCAAGAGATCAGCAATCACCGGACCATAACCCCTTAACGTCGCGTCGCCATCGATATTGCAGGCGGCAAAACCGGCAGGAACGACCTTCAACTGCGCATCGACCGAGTGGATGCCATCCGCAAGCCCCTCAAGTGCGTCTCGATAAGCTTTCTTCGGGATCGTATTCTGAACATCGGGTTCATTGATAGCGGTATAAAGCGTCGCACCGAAATCCCTGATGCCGTGTTCGCGCCCCCACTCTCCATTTGGCCGGAACCGCCGCGAGAATTCCACTCCCGCTCGAAACCAGTCATGGTAGGAACCGATCGGCTGGGGCGGATTCAGTGTTTGATAGCTACCCTCATATTCGAACAGAATAATCGGAGTTATCCCATTCTTATAAGCCTCCATCATAGCATCATCAAAATTATGGACCTGCGGAATACGATCAACGGTTCGCCAGCCATAGGAATTCATACGTCCCAGACGCGCGTCGACCCAGTGAAGCGCCTCATACAGAGGTGCTGTCGGCCGCCCCGTAAGGTGGGTGACGATGTTGCCGGTACCGACCTTCCAACGGACCGGAATAGCATCCGCAACTGCCACGACAGGAATGAGGCACACGAAGCAAATGAGGATATAACGGCAGACTTTAGATAGGTTCCAGGCTAAGGACACCTTACAGACTCCGAGGTTTGCAAGCCACATGCTATTATCGCGAGGGGTCCGAGGCACAATAGCCAAGGTATTGCGCCGGGTCATCGATAGAGTTTCGATCAAGAAATTCTATTTCCGCTAATACCTCATTCGCTGCCCATGGAGCTGCGCCCTTCAGACAGACACAATCAGTTTCTCTGTTTGCCGTTTTGGGAACGCGCGAGGCGACGGTCCCACTGCCTTATGTGCATCAGGATTGGCGTCGTGTTCGAACCATGAAGTCAGCTGTGCGATGACGGTAAGACATCAGCATCATTGGCTATCACCGGCGCCACCGGCGCTACTCTTCTGGAAGACTTGAGACAATAGTGGAGCGTTGGGGGATGCAGGTCGGCGATTAATCGAGGTTGTTGAGGAGGTAAAGGAAGGTTTTGCCAGGTGATGGCTAAAGCCGTGTGGCGCGGGAGGGGATATATTTCTGCTGGTGAGTGCGCCGAGGTCCCGTGGACGAGTTCTTTTTTTATTTGGAAGGAGATTGGTTGCGGGGGCAGGATTTGAACCTGCGGCCTTCAGGTTATGAGAAATCAAGTCGGGCAGAAAAGGCACCTATTCAGCTAGTCCCCCGGAGTTCGGGAATGTTTCAAAAAGTGCCAGAATGATTACTAAATTATTGTTTATATTGACATTTTTCCATTATAGAATTTTTATGGCGGCACAACGCGATGCCGCCTCGACAGTCCACGACGCCCGGTTCCGGTGCCCGGTTTTCTGCCCGAAATAGCGTGTGTCACGTTGCCTTTGAAGCCGCGGAAAGGACGCGAAATGGCAAGGGTGCACCTCACAGATAAATTAATTGAAGGACTGGAACTCACTTCGGACTGGGAGAGCCGATACGAGATTTTCGACGCATCGGTGAACAATCTGGCGATAAGGGTCGGCTCCATCAACAAGTCCTTCGTTCTCCTCGCCCGCTTTCGCCAAGGGGATAACAGCACCCGGCGCAAATTGGGAAAGTTTCCCGATATGACCACGGAAGCGGCGCGTGTTGCGGCACATCGATGGAACGAGCAGCTCGCCGCCGGAATCGATCCGACCATCGAAGTCGAGAGAGCGAGGGAAGCGGAAGCGCTCAGATTGAGAAGCACCTTCGCGTCTGTCGTGCGCGACTATGTCGCCTACATTCCAAATCGACCCAGAAACCTCAGCGTCCCGGCAGAGACAAAATTCATCGAGAGCATCCTGCTCAATCCGTCTAAAAACCCCTGGCTGAACAAGCCGATCTCGGAAGTCACCGATCTGGATGTCATGAATCTCGTGAAGGCCCTTCGGGCCCGCACCCCCGCACAGGCATTCACGTGCTTTAGGACGCTGAAGACTTTTTTTCGATGGGCTATGGCCCCGGATCGCCGGCTCGAGATCGGCCTCCAGCACAATCCAATCGAGTTCCTTTCTGCCAAAACGCTTCAGCTCGAAAAAAACGAGCGTGACCGCGTGCTAGGTTACGAAGAGACCCATGCCTTCCTCAAGGCATCGACCGAAATGCCGTATCCCTATGGCCCCTGCCTTAGAACTCTCATCGAAACCGGACAGCGGATCGGCGCGGTGTCAGGAATGCGATGGTCTCAACTCAACCTTGAAAGGAAACTCTGGACCATCCCCGGATCGAGGAGCAGAAGAGCCACCGCCGGAAGAACCTCGAAGGCCCAGTCCGATCACGAAATCCCCCTATCCGACAACATGTGCGAGATGCTGCGTGCTCTGAAGGTCACTCTGACAGATGATCACGGCGACTACGTCTTCAGCTTCACCAGGGGAGCGACGCCTCTGGGCAGTTTCAGCAACCTGAAACGCGACACGACGCGCAACAGGAAGGGAGCGGGCGGGCGAGGTTCCACAAAGCGGGTCGAGGACGAGGCTGAGGCCGCCAACGGGCGTTTCGACCGCTTGATGCGGGACATCGTCACAACGACCGGGATCGAGTACAACAAGTGGGTCTGGCACGACATACGCCGTACGGTGAGGACGCATCTTGATCCGATCACCGGTCGTACGGAAGTCGCCGAAGCGGCTATCGGTCATGGCCAGAAAGGCATCGTCAGGGTCTACAACCTACATAAGTTCAGACCCGAAATTCGCCGCGGGTTCAATGCCTGGTCGTCACTACTTCGAAGAGTCGAGGCAGGGAAGTGCACCATCGCCGAGTGGGAGCACGACAATGATGTCCTCTAGCGATAATACACCGGTCGCCCGTGAAGAACTTCATTCTCTGGTCTGGAGCATGCCGGTGGGGGCAGCGGCAAAGAGATTCGGTGTCTCCGGAAGCTACCTAGCCAGAATATGCAAGGCGCTTGCCGTGCCTACCCCTCCACGTGGATGGTGGGCGAAGGTCCGCGCCGGTCAACATCTCACACCGCCGGAACTTCCGCCTGCAATGCCGGGATTCCCGAGGGAATGGACAAAATCTGGTATCATTGGGCAGCCGATGTGGACATTCTACAACATGTTTTCCGAGACGGTACGGGAACCTGTCCCATATAAGCATCCGCTCGTGAGAATAGCGTCTACAGCCTACGCCAAAGCGAAATTGAGCGGTGACGGTCACCATCTGGCACCCCGAGGATCGCGATCGATCGACCTGTTGTGCACCGCCGCCACCGTGAATGAAGCATTGGAACTGGCCGACATGCTTTTCGCTCGACTTGCTCTCCATGGTCACCGGGTCTGGGTCACTCCCGGCCACGGGCTCCATCGGCCCGTCATACAGAACTGTATCACGCCGCTGCGTTACACCAAAAACGCGACGGGTACCGTTTGGAAGCCAAAGAGGCCAACCATAACGGTCATAGGAGGCGTCGCCGTCGGGCTTGCAATTCTGGAGATCAGCAAGGAGGTCGAAATGCGGTACGTCGGCGACGGGATTTTTGTTAAGGCGGCGTCGTGTAGGAGCGTTCCGGGCATCACATGGACCGAGTGGCAGAGGCTCCCCATAGGCCGCTTCAAGGTCGTGGCCTATGATCCTAGCGCTCGCTGCGCCTGGCAACGGGATTGGATTGTAACACGCCGAAGGTCGGCGGCACGTCTCGTCAGGGAAGTGGTCGAGGCTCTTGTAGAGATTGCTGCAACCCTTCCGCAAACCCGCTCTTGTCTTCCGGACAACTAGTTCGGACAAGGTTACCGAGCTCCCGATGCTCCTGCCGGTTCGCAGTAGGCCGCTGGCTCTTGTGATTTCAGCGTTTCCCCATATCCTGGCTCAACCCGGAATAGCGGTGGGGCCCATGTCGAGATTCCTGATCGTAGTGCTTGTTGTGTTGGCTGGTGCATGCGGCGCGTCGGCCCGGACTTTAACAGTGGCCACCTGGAACCTCGGGTGGCACATGGACATCCATCCGGCGGAAAGATGGATTTCCGAGCGTGACAAGACATACGCACCCAATGTCACGGGAGACCGGAGGAGGTCAGATACTTCCCACATAGGATCATTGTCCGCTGATCGTACGGGCGGACCTCTGAAATGAGATTGCGTTGGGTACCGTTGTTCGTCGGAGCGCTTTTGTCGCTGGCTTCCTTTCAGTCCGCGCGGGCGGACGCCACGCTGGAGCGAGTGCCCATACAGAACGCGCCTCCTGTGCTGCTGTTGAAGGGCGAGTTCTCCCTGTCGGATAATCCTGCGGCCTTGGCGCGGGAAGTCGCGGCGACTGGCGCTAAAGCGATCACGTTCAACAGCAACGGGGGCAACGTGGTCTCGGCCATGGCCTACGGGCGGATGATTCGCTCGCTCGGCTTGGCGACGTTTCAGCTGAGGGCCGCCCAATGCGCCTCCGCCTGCACGCTGGCGTTCCTCGGCGGCGTTATCCGCCAAGCGGAGCCCGGGTCCGTCGGCGTCCACCAGTCTTCGTTCTCTCCGGAGAGCGGCGTGGAAGGCCGTGCTGCGGTCGCCGCTGTCCAGACCATGACCGCCGAGATCATGACGTACCTGATCGAGATGGGGGTCGATCCCAAGCTTCTGCAACTGAGCCTCTCCGTCCCGAGCGACGACATGCGTTACCTGACGGCCGCCGAAATGGCAGCCTATCGAGTCACCGCTGGCAGTATGGCGGACGTTTCGCAGCAGTTGGCCTCGCCGCCGCCGGCTTCTGCGGCCATTACCCCGGCCCCGCCCGCAAAACCAGAGACCCCTGCCCGGACACCCGAGGATAAAGCCAAAGCGCTCACCGCCGCCTACTACGACGCATGGTCGCGGCGCAACTCGGACGCAATGGCCTCCCTGGAGAGGCTGTATGCGACCACCGTGGACTTCTACGGAAAGCCGACGGCGGGGGAAGCCGTCATGGAGCAGAAGCGGGATTTCGGCGACCGCTGGCCCGTGAGGGCTTACAGCGCCAGGATCGAAAGCCTTCGCGTAACCTGCTCGGGGACATGCCGAGTCGACGGTTCGGTCGACTGGTACGCCCGCAGGGAAAGTGGAGATCGCGTATCGTCAGGCACCGCCGAATTTTCCCTAACGTGGGACACCGCAAGCGGACAGATAGTCTCCGAGGCGGGCAAGGTCGTCGAAATGGACAAAGGCCTGTCGTCTCCGCATAGGTTGATATCGCAATGGCAGGCGCAGAACACCGCGTGTCGGGGAGGCAGCGGCGACTCCCCGGAAACGATAACAGCATGCGATCGTCGAGAGGTGCTCGGTGCCAAGCTGAAAGCGGTCGGCTGGTGCTACGGCCGCGAAGGCGAAGCAGGCTACCAGATGGACTGGCACGCTTGCGGCTCGTCCGCCGGACAGGATGGCGCGGCGTCCACGCAGGCGTACCTGAGCGCGTCCCGCCCGAGCCCGACGGAGTACCGCGTGCACGCGGCGTTCACCGGGAAAACGGTGCTACCCGACTTCAAGGGCCGCGACCGCGACTTCAATACGTTCAGGACACGCATCCGCGACGGGATGCTTCAGGGGCCGAATTTCGCCGGTCACTACACTGTCATCCAGATCGGATGCGGTACGGGGTGTTCGTTCGCCATCGTAGCCGACAATCTTACTGGCCGACCCCTAAATTTTCCCCGCGGCGGGGAAAACAACATGTACCTCGATCTGGACTACAGGCGTGACAGCCGTCTGCTGTCGGCGCAGTGGCTGGACTACGACCAGCACACGTGCTTCGTCGAGTTCTTCGCCTTCGATGGCGGAATATGGAAGCAGCTGTCGAAGGCGGCCCTGGGGAACGACGAGACCTGCCTGAAGCCGATCCGGGAAAACCTTCGTTGAACGATGTCTGTGTATGGACGACTAATCGTGGAGTTCGGCCCAGTGCGGATGTGTGACTTAGGCCGTCAGGGCACCCTCGCCTTCGGTAGATCTCGTGACCGTTCCGCCCGCCGTCGAAACCGATATCCGTCCCTCGAGAACAATCATCGTGTCGTCAACAGCTATGGTTTCGGTCAGTGACTGGTTGGATGCGTACCGGCCTTAGCCGATCGTGACCGGCCCGCCATTCCTCTCGTCCACGAGGTTGCCGACAGATTTCGGCATCCTGTCCCGAGGAACGCTCGAGGGTCGCGTCAGACACGTTGAATTTCTGCACTTTCATCTGTGGTCTCCTGTCTCCCTCTGGGAGATAGTGCCGGTGCCCGCCCGGAACCGCCCAAGCGGTCACAAGCTCATGTCCAACGTCGGCCGGGGCTCATTGGAGCATTCTGCGAAATTAAGGACCGCCGCGAGGTCCGCATTGCGCCAATAGGAGACATGAACTGCTTGGAAGTTGACGGCAGCAAAAGGGGCCGAGAGACCGTCAGATAGCGGGCTCTGAAACGCGACAGCGGACATGCCCTCTGCACATCTTCTATCTCCAATTGGATTGATCCATCTCTCTGCGGTCGCCTTCATTCCCTGCCAAGTCCTGTGCTAAAGCCTTGTCGTCGATATGGAGGCAATAGTTGGCGCGTACACTCATCAGGCCAGGGGGCCGAAGCGAACGTATTCAGATTGCTGTTCACAAGGCTGTTCGAGAACTGATGGACGAGCAGCAGGACGAGGAACTCACCGTTGCCTTGATTGCAGCGCGTGCAGAAGTACCGCCCTCAACTATCT
>NZ_JAUKWQ010000014.1 GCF_030504645.1 Rhizobium oryzicola
CCGAGACACGAAGGGCATATCCCTTGATACGGTCGAGTGGCGCGGCGCTGATATCGGTGCAAAAGCGCCCGTCCCTTCGGGTTTCCGATTGGCGGACGCCCGATGGCGAACCGGTCTCGCCCGATGCGGGAGCATCGAACTTCACCCGTTTCACCACCGGATCGTGCGCGCCAATCGAGAAACAGAATTGACCCGGAGTTTACCGGAAATGCTCTAGAACCCACCGCATAAAAAAGCGGGCGCATTTGCGCGCCCGCAACGGTTGGGGGTGTAGCCTGTCAGGCGGCCGAAACGACCGACGGCATATCCTGGATCCGCCAATCCATTCGCCTCTCGAAGGCAATGCCTTCAGCATCGAAGAGATGGCAGTCTGCGGCGCGGATACCCGTTGCGATACGCTGTTCGACGCGAACAGGTGCGGAGCCGGAGAGGAGCGCGCAATAGGGTTCACCATCTGGCAGATTGGCATAAGCCACCGTGTTGACGCCGAGGCGCTCGATCACCGCCGGTTCAACATGGATGGTGAGATCACTTTCCCCGAGCAGCAGATGTTCCGGACGGATGCCGAGAGTGAGGGATTTGCCGGCCATATCGGCGCGCGGCTCAACAGGCAGCACGATGGTTTGTCCGTCATAGGAAACTGTAACACCTTCAGGTCCGACGCTCGTGCAAGTCACCGGAATGAAGTTCATCTTGGGATTGCCTATGAAGCCCGCGACAAACAAGTTCTGCGGCTTGTGGTAAAGCTCCAGCGGCGCGCCCACCTGTGCGATGCTGCCCGCGTTCAGAACGACGATCCGGTCCGCCATCGTCATCGCCTCGACCTGGTCGTGCGTGACGTAGATCATCGTGGCTTTGAGATCACGGTGCAGTTTGGAAAGCTCGATGCGCATATCGGCGCGCAGCGCAGCATCCAGGTTCGAAAGTGGCTCGTCGAACAGGAAAATCTTCGGTTCGCGCACGATGGCACGGCCGATCGCGACACGCTGGCGCTGACCGCCGGACAACATGCCCGGACGCTGCTGAAGCCGCTTGTCGAGTTGCAGGATCCTGGCGACCCCTTCCACCTTCTCGCGGATCTGTGCCTCCGGCATCTTCTCGACGCGCAGGGGAAAGGCGATGTTCTCGAAAACCGTCATATGCGGGTAGAGCGCGTAGGACTGGAAGACCATGGCAATGCCACGCTGGACGGGCGGCTTGTCATTCACACGGTCGCCGTCGATGAGAATGTCGCCGTCGCTGACGGAATCCAGCCCGGCAATCATACGCAAAAGCGTGGATTTGCCGCAGCCGGATGGGCCGACAAAGACGATGAACTCGCCATTGCCCACGTCGAGCTGGATGCGCTTCAGCACCTCGAAATCGCCGTAGAATTTCTGAACGTCTTTAAGAGAGAGCTGTCCCAAGGGGGTCTCCGTTCGCCGGAACGAGCGGCTTAAAATCATGGTCGGAAAAGGGGATCGCGGCGCAACACCGCGATCCCGGCGAATGGAGGCTTACTTGTACTGGTCGAGATCAGCAGCAGCCTTCTTCAGTGCTGCAGCCGGTTCAGCCTTGCCGGTCACGACCGACTGAACCATTTCGATCACGGTGTTCTGGAAGCCCTTGTAGTCCTTGAACAGCGGCTCCGGACCACCATAGGTGATGCCTTCGATCAGCGGCTTCCAGAACGGATCGGCCTTGACGAATTCATCAACCTTCGGCGATGGACGCAGAGGAGTCAGGCCTGCATCGCCCTGCAGTTCGTACTCGCCCTGCGGACCCGGCGAAGTGATGTACTTGGCGAATTCGATGGCCTTCTGTTCAACGCCTGAACCCTTGAAAATGGCCAGCGAGTCGGTGATCAGCAGCGTGCCCGGGCCCTTCGCGGACGGACCGAGTGGCAGGGTTGCGATACCCCAGTTGATGCTGGTCTTCTTCAGGCGGGACGCCGCACCGGAACCAGCCTGGATCATGCCGACCTTGCCGTCGAGGAAGATGGCGCGAATTTCGTTCTGCTCGTAAGCCGTTGCGCCTTCAACGGAGTAAGGCGTGATGTCCTTGTAGGCCTGCAGCGCTGCCAGCACTTCCGGGCTATTGGCGACAACCTTGTCGCCGTCGATCATCTTGCCGTTGTTGGTGTACACCCAGTGCATGAACTGGTGCATGGTGTTGTCAAAGGTCTTGGCCGGCAGGCCGTAACCGGCAATGCCCGTCTTTTCCTTGATCTGCTTGGCGAAGGCGATTTCTTCAGCCCAGGTCTTCGGCGGGGTTTCCGGGTCAAGGCCAGCCTTCTTGAACAGGTCCTTGTTCCAATAGAGAGCCTTGGTGGAGAAAGCGATCGGTACGCCCCACTGGGTGCCGTCGAAAGTAACGGTATCGACGATGTGCGGATAGTAGCTCTTCTTCTCCTCATCCGTCATCGGGACCTTGACGATCATGTCGTTCTCGGCGAACTCCTTGAGAGTACGAGAGCCGACATAGGCCATGGCAACCGGTGTGCCGGCAGCAGCCAGCGTCGTTGCCTTGTCCTGGCACTGCGCCCAGCCCACGACTTCCGGCTTGACCTTCCAGCCGGCATTCTTGCCTTCCCATTCCTTGATGTATTTTTCGTGGATCGGGTCGATCTTGTCGCCGCAATAGATCCAGGAGATTTCCTTGTCGGCGGCATGTGCCGCCATTGCGCTCAGCATTGTAGTGCCGGCCAGCGCTACGGCATAGATCCCAGTCTTGATCGAGATAGTCACGGTCATGCTCCCATTCTCTGTGGTTGTTTATTGTTTCACCGCGCCTGCGGTCAGTCCGCTGACGAGATAGCGTTGCAGGAAGAAGATCACGATCATGGCGGGCGCGATGCCGACAAAGCTCGCAGCCATCAGCTCATTCCAGATCACTTCCTGTCGGCCGAAATAGGCAAACAGCCCAACCGGCAATGGCATGTATTCGCTCTTGGAATTGAAGGTCAGCGCAAAGATGAACTGCTGCGCATAGGACCCGATAAAGGTGGTGATCGCGACAACCGTAATGCCCGGCATGGCGATCGGCAGGATCACCCGGCGCAGCGTGTAGAAGTGGCTGGCGCCATCCACGTATGCCGCCTCATCCAGTTCCTTCGGTATGCGCATCATATAGGTGCGCAGCAGCCAGATGGCAGACGGGATCAGGAATGCAACGCCCGGGACGATCATGGCGAGATAGGTATTCAGCACGCCAAAGGTGCGCATGAGCCGGAATAGAGGGATCAGCAGCACAGCGCCCGAGAACATGTTGACAGCCAGAAAGGCGCCCAGCAGCGGGCCGCGCCCGCGAAACTCGAAGCGCGCAAATGCGTAGGCTGCCGGCACCACCAGAACCAGAACAATGCAGGTGACGATACCAGAGATGAAGAAGGAATTGAAGATGTACCAGCCAAATCCCGGCACGCTCACCCACATGGTGCGATAAGCCTCGAACGAACCGTTTTCCGGCCAGAATCGATAGGGCGATGAAAACAACTGGCTCAGCGGCTTCAGGGAAACCAGAAAACCTTCCACGAAGGGCGACAGGACGAAAGTCAGGAACACGGCAATGCCGCAATAGATCCCGACGATCTCGTACCACTTGTAGCGATTGATCAGGATGGGTGGTTCCTTCATCGCAGATCCCCTTACTTCTTGTCGCCGGCCGAAAGCCGGCTGGTGACGCGGAAATAGCAGATGCAAAAGATCGACAGGAAAATGCAGATCAGCACCGCGCGGGCCGCGCCCTCACCATACTTCTTCGAGCCAATCGCGGTGCGATAGGTATCGATGATCATGGTCGTGGTTTCGCCGTTCGGTCCGCCTTGCGTCAAAATCCAGATGATGTCGAAGGAGTTGAATGTGGCGATCAACGACAGCATCGACATGGTGATCATCGACGGCAGCAGCAGCGGGAGGGTGATGCGGCGCCAGCGATAGAAACGGCCTGCCCCATCCGTCCAGGCGGCTTCGTAAAGATCCTGGGGGATCGCCTGCATGGCGGCCAACATATAGAGCGTGACCATGGGAACGCCGATCCAGACGTCGGTAATGACGGTGGCCCAGAAGGCGGTGGAGCCCTGCGCAAGGAAGGCCACCGGTCCAGACACAAGCCCGACCCGCTGCAATAGCCCGGAGATCATGCCGAACTGGCCATTATACATCCAGCCCCACATGAAGATGCCAATCGCCATCGGCACGATCCATGGCGGCATCGTCAGCACGCGAAACAGTGCTCGGCCTGGCACGGCAGAGTTCAGCATAGTCGCGCCAAACGTGCCGATGATCATCTTGATAGACACAGAAAAGAAGGTCCACACGAAGGTGCGGATGATGACCTCGGCAAAGGTCGAATTGAAAATCTTCTCGTAGTTTACCCAGCCCACCCATTCCGTTGTGCGCTTCAGCGACGCGTCGGTGAAGGACAGGATAAACGTATCGACCAGCGGATAGGCGACGATGATCGTCACATAAAGAAGTGCGGGCGCCAGAAGCAGCCAGGCAAAAAGAACGGCGCTGCGTTGTGCATGCATCCTCGCCTCCCTTTAAGCGGATTTCGCCTGGGCGAGATTTTCCTTGCCGTGCAGGCAGGCATCATATTGAGCCCAGACCGGCGCAAGGTCCACGACCTTTCGATCGATGCGGGCCTGATCCATGGCAAGAGCGAGAATGCCGGCCTCGATGGCGTCAAGAGCCGAAACAGGCTGCTTCGCGCCTGTTTGAACGAAAGCCAGCACGTCTTCCGCCATCTGCTCGTCGGCACCATAGTGCTGCGATTTTTCCGAAGGCGCTTTGTAGGTGTTGGCAATGACCTTCTCATTGGTACGGGCGTTGTGCACGTCGAGGAAGCCGCGCACGAAATCGCCTTCCGCCATGCCCTTCGAACCGATCACGCAGAAGCGGCGGAACTGGTCAGGCACGTTGAGATTGGTGTGGAAGGTCATCGACACGCCGTTCTCGTATTCGATGATCGCCGTCTGGTAATCGATGATATCGGCATCGCTATCGAAGACCTTATCAGCCCCCATCCAGCCGCTCGGCTTGCGGTGGTAAAGCTCGAGATCATTGATGCCTTCATTCTCCGGCGCATTGGTCGGAACGAAACTCTTGCGACCGCCAAAGCTCGCAACGAAGCGCGGGCGAGCGCCAACGACACCATTGTAAAGGTCGAGGTCGTGGCAGCATTTTTCCAGCATGAAGCCGCCGGCATAGCGGCCGTAGCGGCGCCAGTCGCGCATGAAGAACGCGCCGTGATAAGGCTCGATATGCTCGGATGCTTCAATGGAAACGACCTCGCCAAGGCTCCCCTCTTCCTGGGCCCTGCGCAGGTCGCGGTAGAGCGGCGAATAGCGAAGCACGAGCCCGACCAGCAGCCTCTCATGCCCATATTTGTTCAGGAGGCGCGCAAGCTCCAGGCTTTCCTCGATCGAGATAACGATCGGCTTTTCGGTGAAGACAGTGAGGCCGGCTTCCAGACCAATGCGGATATGTTCGAGGTGAAGATGATTGGGGGAGCCGATCATCAGAAGATCGAAGCTTTCGCCGGCAATCAGTTCCTGAGGCGTAGCGTAGGCCTTACCTGCGGAAATGCCTGCTTCAGTCAGACCTTTCAGTCCTGCGGGGGCAGGATCGACATAGCCAACGATCTCGAAGGAAGGATCAATCTCACTGAAGACGCGGCCGAGATACCCGAGACGAAATCCAAGCCCGATAATGGCGACCTTCATGGCGGTCACGCTCCCCTTTTCGTAATTTATTTTCACAGCCTGCGGCAATTCCGCGAGACCGTCAACATGAAATCGGAAAATTCCCGAGATCATGAAAACCATTTTCACAAACACAAAAGGCGAGCATGAGAACCGGCGCGAATCCACGCCACCACTTCTGCACTCCGCTGTTCCACCGAGCAGCATCTGCTGGCCCCTTGCGGTGACCGCCATCTGCTTCATTATCTTTTATTAACAAACCATACCAAAAAAATGCCAATCGTCTACTGCTTTATCCAATTTTTTCCTCATCTCCCGTCGGACGCGCGAATTTGTTTTGATTTCCTCCTCCGACGAAGGCGAATGCTAACAACGGGTAAAACCATTTGCGGTTTTGGCATTGCGTTGGTATTGTTATGGTCTTGGAACCGGAGGGAACGGCGCATGGCGGGACGGCATCCTGCAGATGTCCGATCGGCAAATAGCACCCAGGCATGCGAATGCATGAAGGGTGCATGCCCATGACCACTGCCCTGCCCCTGTCCGATCTCCAGAATACCAGTGGCGGTCCGCTGTACATGAAGCTGAAGCGAATGATTGAGGAGGCCGTATCGACCGGCCGCCTGCAGCATGGCGATGCCCTGCCTGCGGAACGCGACATTGCCGATGCCGCCGACATCAGCCGCGTGACCGTGCGCAAGGCCATCGATGAACTGGTCGATCAAGGCCTTTTGGTCCGCCGCCGTGGATCTGGCACCTTCGTGGTGAAGCCGGTTCCGCGCATGCAGCAGCCGCTGACACGGCTGACCTCCTTTTCGGAAGACATGCGCCGCCGCGGTATGGTTCCGGGTTCTCGCTGGCTAACCCGTGGACTCTATCACCCGACGCCCGAGGAAACGATGGCACTGGGCCTGAGCGGCAGCGCGCTGGTTGCGCGGATCGCGCGTCTTCGAACAGCCAATGACATGCCCATCGCCCTGGAGCAGACGAGCCTGCCGGACGATATTCTGCCAAATCCTGATATCGTTGAGAACTCGCTCTATCAGGTCCTCTCACAACGGGACATACGCCCGGTACGGGCCAACCAGCGCATTTCCGCGGCGCTGCTGCGGGATGAGGAAACCGAATTGCTGGGCGTACCCTTTGGCTCGGCCGCACTGCGCGTGCAGCGTATCGCCTATCTCTCCACGGGTCGGGTCATGGAAGTCTCGACCGCTCTTTATCGCAGCGACGCCTATGACCTCGTTGCGGAACTGACCATCGGCTCCTGAAGCCGCCTTAAATTAGGAAAGACATTGCCCATGACATCGATGATGCGACAAGAGATCAACGAGATCCCGCAGGCGGCTGCCCGTCTTCTGGCGGATTCCAACGGGGCGATCGCAGAGGCCGGACGTCGCCTGCGCGAACGAGATCCCGCTGTCGTCGCCACCATCGGCCGCGGTTCTTCCGATCACGCAGCCTATTTCATGAAATACGCCATTGAGCTGGAACTTGGCATTCCGGTTGCTTCGCTTGGCCCATCGCTGAGCTCCATCTACGAAGTGCCGCTGAAGCTTGAACGTGGCGCTGCAATCGCGATCTCACAATCCGGCGCAAGCCCGGATATCGTATCGTTGGCGCGCACAACCAAAACCGGCGGCGCTCTTGTGGTCGCGTTGGTCAACACACTGCCTTCTCCGCTTGCCGAGATGGCCGCCATGTCGGTCGATATCCTGGCCGGCAAGGAAATCGCCGTTGCGGCGACAAAATCCTTCACAAACTCGATCGTTGCCGGCCTGGCCGTGCTTGCCGCCTGGAGCGACAAGCCGGAGCTTCGTCGTGCGCTTGCCGCCCTGCCGGAGCAACTCGACAGGGCTCTCAGCCTGGATTGGAGCGACTTGGTCGAACCGTTGCGTCACTCCGAATCGCTCTACATGCTGGGTCGCGGCCCGACACTGGCGATTGCCTCGGAAGCAGCGCTGAAGTGCAAGGAAACCTGCGAGCTGCATGCCGAAGCCTATTCCTCGGCCGAAGTACTACACGGGCCGGTGTCGCTTGTGGCGGCAAACTTCCCCATCATCGCTTTTGCGGCGCGCGACAAGGCGGAGACTTCCATTGCAAGCACAGCCAGCGGGCTGGTCGCCAAGAATGCAGCTGTCTATCTGACATCAGCCAAGGGTGAGGGCCCGCATCACCTGCCCTTCATCGAAACAGGGCATCCGCTCACCGATGCGCTTGCGCTGATCGTGCCCTATTATGGCATGGTGGAAGCCCTGTCGCGCGCCCGCGGCTTCAACCCGGACAAGCCGGCGGCGCTGAAGAAGGTCACTGAAACGCAATGAGTGAAACTTTTGCCGTC
Source organism: Rhizobium oryzicola (assembly GCF_030504645.1). Taxonomy (GTDB): domain Bacteria; phylum Pseudomonadota; class Alphaproteobacteria; order Rhizobiales; family Rhizobiaceae; genus Neorhizobium; species Neorhizobium oryzicola. The sequence goes on from NZ_JAUKWQ010000014.1 coordinate 8,025, forward strand.
ATCGGCGGCCGAATCTTCAACGGCGAAAGCTTCGCAGACGGCGAAGCCCTGCTGATCCGTGACGGAAAGATCGAGGCTGTTGTCCCGCAGGCATCGCTGCCCGCTGATATCAGCCGCATCGATGCGCATGGCGCCTTGGTCGCACCGGGCTTCATCGATCTGCAGGTCAATGGCGGCGGCGGCGTGCTGCTGAACAACGACCCAAGCGTGCAAGGCATAGCCACGATCTGCGCTGCCCACGCGCGATTCGGGACCACAGCGTTGCTGCCGACCCTGATTACCGACAGGCCTGATATCCGCAACCGGACTGTCGCTGCCGCACAACAGGCGTTTCAGCACAACGTGCCCGGCTTCCTCGGTCTCCATCTGGAAGGCCCACATCTCTCCCTAGCCCGCAAGGGCACGCATGACCCGGCTTTAATCCGTCCTATGACGGACGACGATCTGGATTATCTCGTGAGCGAGGCCCAAGGGTTCGGCCTGAAGCTCATCACCATCGCGCCGGAAAATGTCACGGAAGCGCAAGTGGCTGCCCTCATCAAGGCCGGTTATGTGGTGAGTCTCGGCCATACGGATGTCGGCGCTGAAACTGCCGGTCGCTACTTCCAGGCTGGCGCCAGCATGGTGACGCACCTGTTCAACGCCATGAGCCAGCTCGGCAATCGCGAGCCCGGCGTGGTGGGTGCCGCACTGGACACGGCCACCGTTTCCTGCGGATTGATCGCGGATGGTTTCCACGTCGATCCCATCTCCATGCACGTGGCACTCCGGGCCAAGCGTGGACCGGGCCGGATCTTTCTGGTGACGGATGCCATGTCGACCATCGGTACCGATGACACCGGCTTCGAGTTGAATGGAAGGCAGGTCTATCGCCGCGAGGGACGCCTGACGCTGGCGGACGGAACGCTGGCGGGTGCCGATATCGACATGCTGTCCTGCGTGCGTTTCATCCACGAACGGTTAGAATATTCGCTGCCGGAAGCGATCTCCATGGCAACGTCCGCCCCCGCCGAGGCCATCGGTGCGACAAGCAAGGGAAGCCTCGTCGCCGGAAAGGATGCGGACTTCATCCTTCTGTCGGATGATCTCCAGCTGCTGTCGACCTGGATCGGCGGCACCTGCGTCTATGATGCCGCAGGCGGGGGAGCACAAGCATGATCGTATGCTTCGATATCGGGGGGACGGCCATCAAGGGTGCGGTCGCTTATTCCGCCAATGACATCCGGCCCTTTCCGCGCCAGCCGACGCCCATCGATGACTTCGACGCCTTCGTTGCCGTGCTGCAAAGCGTGATCGATCAATCGGGTGGCAGACCGGATTGCGTGGCGCTTTCCATCGCGGGCGTCATCGATCCAGATACGCGCCGCGCCGTGGTCGCCAATGTGCCCTGTATCCATGGGCGCCGGCTGCAACAGGATCTGGAAGCCGCTCTTGGCCTTCCGGTTCTGGTGGCCAATGATGCCGATTGCTTCGTGCTGGCGGAAGCCGGCATAGGGGCCGGTCGCGGACACCGTGTCGTCTTCGGCGTCATTCTCGGCACCGGCGTCGGCGGAGGGCTTGTCATCGACGGGCATCTGATCAATGCGGAAGGCGGCTTTGCCGGTGAATGGGGTCATGGCCCGGTGGCTGCCACGGAAGCGGGCAATCCGCCCGTGCATCTGCCCCGCTTCGCCTGCGGTTGCGGTCAGATCGGCTGCGTCGATGCCATTTGCAGCGCGCGGGGCATGGAAAAGCTTCACCACCATCTGCATGGCGAGACGCTGACCAGCGAAGAGATCGTCAAGGCCTGGGGCGAACGCGATCCGCTCGCATCCCGCACCATCAATGTCTATGTGGACCTTTTAGCCTCGCCCCTGGCGCTCGTCGCCAATGTCACCGGCTGCACGATCATGCCGACCGGCGGCGGGCTGTCCAATTCGGCCGAACTGCTGGCAGAGATCGATCATGCCTTGCGGGCCCGCATCCTGCGCAAGTTCAATCGCCCGCTTCTGGTGAAGGCCGAGTGCGAGATCGAGCCGGGCCTGATCGGCGCGGCCCTGCTGGGATTGAGCTACCGGGCGGCATGACCGCCCGGGTCTACGATCTCAGGGATTATCGCGCTTGAAAATCCAGTCGTGGTCGGGATGGTTCTTGAAGCGCCACTTGCGCATCGGGCCTGCCATGACGTTGAGATAATACATCTCGTAGCCGTAAGGCGAACCGCAGGGATGATGCCCCTTTGGCACCAGCACCACATCGCCGTCGGACACCGACATGGTTTCATCCAGCGATCCGTCTTCGGTAAAGACGCGCTGGATGCCGAACCCTTGAGCCGGGTTCAGGCGATGATAATAGGTCTCTTCCAGATAGGTCATATCGGGATAATTGTCCTCGTCATGCCGGTGCGGCGGGTAGGACGACCAGTGGCCCGAAGGTGTGAAGACTTCCGTCACCAACAGGCTGTCGGCCACATCGCGCTCTTCCATGGCGATCGGGAAGATGTAGCGCGTATTGGTGCCCTTGCCGCGTTCGGCCAGCGAAATACCGTTGGGACCGATCACCTGCGCCTCGCGACCGGGCTTGGCCGGCGCCGTGCAGATGGCAAGCGTCACATCGGTCGTCGCAACCGCCGACCAGTCGCTACCGGCGGGGATGTAAACGCAATGCGGCGGCTTGCGCTCGAAAACATTCATGCGGTCGCCAAGTTCGCCGAAGCTTTTTCCGCCGCCAGAAATCTCGGCCTTGCCTTCGACCAGAACCAGGATCACTTCCGTCTCGCCGGTCGCTTCCGCCGCCGTTTCACCTGGCTTCAGATTATAAAGCCCGAAGCCGACATAACCCCAATTGGCGCTTTCCGGGGTGATGTCATGCACCTTGCCGCTTTTGCCCGTCGGCTTGCGCAAGAGATTGGTCATTCCGCGTCTCCTTCCCGCGAGGCGACGGAAGCCTGCTGTTTGGCGGCCTCCGCCTCTGCGATCGAACGATCATAGATGATAAGCAGTTCATAGGCCGCATAGGCAGCAGCGCCCAGGAACATGATGGCCCAACCCCAAGACCCGTTCAGCACCTCCACACCGCCCCAAAGGGCTGGCAGCACGGCGGTGAGAACACGCCGCCATAGCGGCTTGAAGAACGGATGCGTGGGGTCGAGCAGCTTCAACAGATTTTCCTTCGGGATGAGGTCAGATCAGGCCCGCATCCTTGGCGAAGCCCTTTAGCGATTTCAAGCCGAGGCTCTGATATTCGAAGGGATTGCGCACATCCGGATCCTGTTCCGCTTCGATGACGATCCAACCCTCATAGCCGTGTTCAGCAGCAATTTTCAGAACCGGCGGGAAGTTGACGCCACCTTCGGCATCGCCCGGAACGGTGAACACGCCACGGCGCACGCCTTCCAGGAAGGAGAGCTTTTCTTTGCGAACCTGTTCTGCAATGACCGGACGCACGTTCTTGGCGTGGATATGGCCGACGCGGTGCATGTATTTCTTGGCGACCGCCTCCGGGTTGCCGCCGCCGAAATAGCAATGGCCGGTATCGAGCAGCAGCTTGGCGTGCGGGCCGGTGTGCTGCATGAGCTTGTCGATTTCCTCTTCGCTCTCAACCACCGTGCCCATGTGGTGGTGGTAGACAAGCGAGATGCCCTGAGACGCCGAGAACTCGGCCAGCGCCTCTACGCCTGCGCCGAACTTGGCCCAATCGGCTTCCGCAAGCTTCGGGCGATCGGCAAGCGCCGTATCATCAGCGCCGTGGATGGCGTTCGAGGTTTCGCAAACGATGATGACTTTGCAGCCCATGGCCTTCAGTACATCGAGGAACGGCTGCATGGCAGCCTTTTCCTCTTCAATCGTGTTGGTCAACAGGTTCAACGAATGCCAGCCGGACACGAATTTCAGGCCGCGCGGCTCCAGAACGGATTTCAGGCCAGCCGGATCGGTCGGCAGCTTGTGGCCCTTCTCGATGCCATCGAACCCGATCTTCGCGGTTTCATCCAGGCACTGCTCGAGGCTGATATGGGCGCCGAGCGAACGGTCGTCGTCATTGGACCAGGCAATCGGGTTTGTACCGAAGAGGATCATCTTAAATTCTTTCCTTCAGGGCAGCTTCATATGCGGCGCGCGCCGTGTTGACTTGCTTACGGGCCGAGACCTCGGGCACGGCGACATCCCACCAATGGCCACCGCCATCCGGCGTCGGATAGGGGTCCGTATCGATGACGATGACCGTCGTCTGCGTTGCATCCCGAGCAACAGCCAAGGCGGCCTCTAGCTCGGTGACAGACGATACCTTGGTGGACTTCGCCCCCATGGCCGCCGCATGCGCGGCGAAGTCGATGGCAATCGGGCTGACATTCGAATGGGCGTAGAGATTGTTGAACTCCGCGCCGCCGGTGCCCATCTGCAACCGGTTGATGCAGCCATAGCCCCTGTTATCGGTGATCACGACGGTGATCTTCACGCCCATGCCGACTGCGGTCGCCAGCTCCGAGTTCATCATCATGTAGGAGCCGTCGCCGACCATGACGATGACATCGCGTTCCGGCTCCGCCATCTTGATGCCAAGGCCGCCAGCGATCTCATAACCCATGCAGGAGAAACCGTATTCCATGTGATAGGACAGCGGCAGCTTTGCCTTCCACAACTGGTGAAGCTCGCCCGGCATGGTGCCCGCCGCGCACATGACGACAGTGTTATCCCGCGAGGCACGCTGAACCGCACCGATAACCTGCATATCTGTCGGAAGCGTGTTGGCTTCCTTGGGCGCTGCGGTAACGGCATCTGCCTTGGCAAACCAGCTGGCTTTGAGGCCTGCATCGGGGGCATCAAAGCGATGATCACCGAGAGCCGCCGAAATCTTTTCCAGCCCCACCTTGGCGTCGGCCACGAGCGGAATCGCATCATGCTTGGCGCTGTCGTAAGGCTGCACGTTGAGCGCCAGGATTTTGCGGTTAGGGTTTTTGAACAAAGCCCAGGACCCGGTCGTGAAATCCTGAAAGCGCGTGCCGACGCCAATCACCAGATCAGCCTTTTCCGAGACGATGTTCGCGCTTTCGCAACCGGTGACGCCCACGGGGCCGAAGTTCAGCCCATGGTCCCAGGCAAGAGCCGACTTACCCGCCTGCGTTTCGACAACCGGTATCTGGTGCTTCTCGACGAAGCTCTTCAGCGTTTCCGTTGCACCAGAGAAATGCACGCCGCCGCCAGCGACGATGACCGGGTTCTTGGCAGCCTTGATGGCAGCGATCGCGGCTCCCAGCTCCACCACGTCAGGCTCCGGACGGCGGAAGCGCCAGGTCTTCTTCGCAAAGAAGCTTTCCGGGTAATCGTAAGCCTCGGCTTGCACATCCTGGCAGAAGGCGAGCGTCACAGGGCCGCAATCGGCCGGATCCGTCAGGGTGCGGAAGGCACGCGGCAGCGCCGTCAAAAGCTGTTCGGGCCGCTCGATCCGGTCGAAATAGCGGCTGACCGGCTTGAAGCAGTCATTGGCGGATACCGTGCCGTCCTCGAAATCCTCGATCTGCTGAAGAACGGGATCGGGACCACGATTGGCAAACACATCGCCGGGAATGAAGAGAACCGGCAGACGGTTGACATGCGCGAGTGCGGCCGCCGTCACCATGTTCAGCGCACCGGGACCAATGGAGGAGGTGACCGCCATCGCCCGGCGACGGCCAAGCTGCTTGGCGTAAGCAATCGCCGCATGCGCCATCGACTGTTCGTTCTGGCCGCGATAGGTCGGCAGCTCCTCGCGGATGCCATAGAGGGCCTCGCCGATACCGGCGACATTGCCGTGACCAAAAATGGCCCAGACGCCGGCGATGTAGGGAACGCCATCCTCGTTCAGCTGATTGGCGAGATAGCGCACCAGCGCCTGCGCCGCCGTCAAACGGATCGTTTTCATGCCTTTCCTCCCTTAACGGCCTTTGCGCGCGCTCCATCCCAGATCGCGCACAGGCTCTTGTATCGGGCCACCATATCCTCCACGGCGGCCTCATCCGTGATCTGACCGGCCAGCCACTTGCGGGCCGCATCGCCGAAGATGGTGCGGCCAACGGCAAAGCCCTTGACCAGATCGAAGCCTGCAGCCAGCGCAAAACTTTCCTCAAGCTCCGCCTGCGGCGCATCCAGACCCAATACCACGATACCGCGCGTACGTGTATCGTGGCGTTCTACCGCAGCACAGGCATTGGCCCAGGCGGCGTGAGACTTCATCGGCTCCAGCTTCCACCAATCCGGATAAACGCCGATCTCATAGAAGCGATCAATGATCTTGGCGGTCGTCTCATCATCCACAGCGCCGACCTTGGACGGAATGACTTCCAGCAGGAATTCCAGACGGTTGCGGCGGGAGGCCTCGAACAGGCGCTTCACCGTTTCTTCCTGTTTCTCCTTCACCTCCGCGGTATCATCGGGATGATAGAAGCAGAGAACCTTGACGACATGCTCGGCAGCCCATTCGCCCAGGCCACCGGAATCGAGGCCGAGTTCCGGCTCCAGCGTCAGCGGACGCGAGCCCGGCCACTCCGCGGGACGGCCGATCCAGAGGCCCGTACCGGCCGCGGCATAAAGTGCTTCCTTGCCGAGCCGGCCATCGCAGAGGATGCCATAACCGCCCCGCCCGCCAGCGACAGTCGTCGCGGCCTGGAGGCAGAGCTTCTTGAAGGCACCGATGCGGTCCACCGGCACGCCGGCCTCTTCGGCCATGGCTTCCAGCTGCATGCGGTGATCGAAGGCGAAAACGCGCATCGTCGACCAGTCACCCTTTCGGTTGGTCGACCAGTGAACCTGTTCGAGCGCCGCATCCTTGCGCAGCGCCTTGTTCTTGATGCCGGTTGCAAAGAAATATTGCAGCTCTTCCCAGCTTGGGTAAGCAGGCGTGCAGCCATGGCGGGACACGGCGAAGGCGCCGCAGGCATTGGCATATTTCAGGGCCGTCGGCCAGTTCTCGCCCGTCAGCCAACCCTTCAGCAGACCGGCCATGAAGCCATCGCCCGCTCCCAGTACGTTGAAGACTTCGATCGGGAAACCGGGGCCGGTCTGACCCTTGTCCAGACTATCCGGGATCTCGCCCTCAAAGACAGCCGCGCCCATGGGGCCGCGCTTGCAAACCAGCGCCGCCCTGGAGACCTTACGCACAGCGCGCAGCGCCTCCAGCGTATCGGTCGAGCCACCGGCAATGTGGAACTCTTCTTCCGTGCCGACGATGAGGTCGAACAGATGCAGCGTGCTTTGCAGCTTGGCGGTGACCTTGGCCGATTCCACGAAACGGCTTTCGCCATCGCCATGACCGGCGACGCCCCAGAGGTTCGGGCGGTAATCGATGTCGAGCGCGGTCTTGGCACCATTCTCGCGCGCCAGCCTGAGCGCCTTCATCACTGCCGCCTCCGTGCGCGTGTGCGACAGATGCGTGCCTGTCACCGTGACGCAGCGGGATTCCGCGATGAACGCCGGATCGATATCGTCTTCGCACAGCGCCATGTCGGCGCAGTTTTCGCGGTAGAAGATCAGCGGGAACTGGTTTTCGTCGCGAATGCCGAGCAGCACCAGCGCCGTCAGCCGTTCAGGGTCAGTGACCACACCGCGCACATCCACGCCCTCGCGCACCAGCTGTTCGCGAATAAAGCGGCCCATATGTTCGTTACCGACGCGCGTGATGACTGCGCTCTTAAGGCCCAGACGCGCTGCACCCGCGGCGATATTGGTCGGAGAGCCGCCAATGTACTTGTTGAAGGAGGACATATCCTCAAGCCGGCCACCCACCTGGGCGCCATAGAGGTCTACGGACGAACGTCCGATCGTAATCACGTCGAGTGGCTTCAATAGGCCCTCCCTTAGGCCGAGAATGGCAGATGGCGCTTGACGCGCAGGTTCGGCGTCTCCCACGCCGATTTCATTTTTGGACTATAAATTCTATTTTTGATGCTTTCAACACGAATATTCAAACTTTCCGCCGCGCACCGACCGCAGCGGACAAAGCGATGGCAACGCAGAGCGTGGCAGAAAGCGAACGGAATGCGCCGAAATCCACCTCAGACACGGTGAGAATGGTCGCTCCCATCTTGCGAAGCGGATTGACTGCCGTATCGGTCAGTGCCACGACGGCCACGCCGCGCGCCCGAACGGACTCGACGAGATCAAGCGTTTCTGCAGAATAGGGCGAGAAGGTAATCGCCAGCAGCGCGTCACTCGGACGAATCGCGGCGGAGCTATCCAGCCGCCCCGCTACACTGTGCAGCATGGCGGGCACCTGCATTTTCTCCAGCGCGTAGGCAATGTAACTCGCCACCGGGAAGGAGCGGCGTAGACCGATGATGTGGACGAGGTTCGCTGATGCCAGCAGGTCCACGGCCTCCTCAAGAGATTGAGGATCAACGGATTTCAGCAGATTTTCGAGTGATGAGCGTCCTGCCTCCACGAATTCCGCCAGAAGGCGCGGGCCGCTATGCTCCCCCATTTCGCGCAGGTGGTCGAGGCGGGTCGAATAATCCGGCCAGCCACCCACATAGTTCTCGCGAAACAGGCGCTGCATTTCCGAATAGCCGGAAAAACCCATGATCTGGCAGAAGCGCATGAATGCGGATGGCTGCACCCCTGCGGCCTCTGCCATTTCAGCGACAGTGGAGACGGCGATGCGATCGGTATTGGCTGCCACATAATCCGCACACTGCTTCAAACGTTTAGGCAGGGACGCCGCCACCTCCAGCAATTTCTCCTCGAACTCCCGCACTGTCGCGGGCGCCGCTGCATGCGTCATGCAATCGTCCTTTTTCTGCGCTTGACATGAATATGGCTACACACTAGCAAAATGGAACAGATATTCCAAATGCGTTTGGAACAAAAATTCCATCGACAGTTTCACTGGAGGAGAACCCATGGTGACGAAATTGGCCCTGCTCGGTGCAGGACGTATCGGCAAGGTGCATGCAAAGGCCATCGCTTCCGACCCGCGTGCAAAGCTGGTGGCCGTGGTGGATGCGATGGAAGCCGCTGCAAAGGCGATCGCTGACGAAGCAGGTTGCGAGGTCAGCACCATCGAGGCCGTTCTGGCCAACAAGGATGTCGACGCTGTTATCATCTGCACGCCGACCAACACCCATGCGGACCTGATCGAAAAGTTTGCCCGCGCCGGCAAGGCAATCTTCTGCGAAAAGCCGATCGATCTGGATGTTGCACGTGCCCAGGCCTGCATCGATGTGGTGAAGGAAACCGGCGCCAAGGTCATGCTCGGCTTTAACCGTCGCTTCGACCCGCATTTCCAGGCCGTCCGCAAGGAAATCGACAAGGGCACCATCGGCAAGGTCGAGATGGTGACGATCACCAGCCGCGATCCGGGCGCCCCGCCGGTGGAGTACATCAAGGTCTCCGGCGGCATCTTCCGCGACATGACGATCCACGATCTAGACATGGCGCGCTTCCTGCTGGGCGAAGAGATCAAGTCCGTCTTCGCAACGGGTGCCGTGCTGGTTGACCCGAAGATCGGCGAAGCCGGCGATTATGACTCGGCAAGCCTGATCCTCACCACGGCCAGCGGTCGCCAGGCGGTGATCTCTAACTCCCGCCGCGCGACCTATGGCTATGACCAGCGCATCGAAGTGCATGGCTCGCTGGGTTCGGTTGCCGCCGAAAACCAGCGCCCGGTGTCGATCGAAGTTGCCAACAAGGATGGCTACACCCGCCCGCCGCTGCATGATTTCTTCATGACGCGCTACACGGAAGCTTATGCGGCTGAAATCAAGGCCTTCATCGACACCGTTGAAAAGGGCGCTGCCGCTTCGCCGTCCGCTGAAGATGGCCTGATTGCCCTGAAGCTCGCCGATGCGGCGCTGAAGTCTGCCAAGACGGGCGCTGCCGTCAGCCTTTAAGGCCTACTGTTGCTTGAGAGCGTGACGCCAAAGGGCGCCTTGAAAGTCGGGACAACCAGCTTCAAGGGCGCCCTTTGTCTTTCTTTTCTATTTGCATTTCTTGCAACTTGAATGACTCTGGAACCCGCTTTACGAGAGAGCGTGGCAGACGCAGGCAGGCGCGCCAACTCCAAGACAGCGACACAATGCCGGAGGAACGAGTGAAGCCGAAAATTGGCCTGAAGGATGTTGCCAAAGATGCGGGCGTTTCTCTCAGCACTGCTTCCCACGCATTAAACGGCACCGCCCCCCTGACCGTTGAAGTGCGCGACCGTGTCATCGATTCGGCGCAGCGTCTTGGCTATCTCGAACGCAGGCGGACCCGCGCAACGATCGCAACGCTCAGAACCATCGTTCTTGCCATCACCAGCGACGCCGCGCCGCACAGTGACCTGAACCTCGTCAGCTGGACGATCCTGAACGGGCTGCGGCAGGAGTGCGAACGTCGTGGCATTCGAATTGTGCCCTTCGTCAGCGCTGGCAACCGCATTGACGGTACGGACGTGCGCCGTCTGGCGCAGACGGAGAGTGTCGACGGCATCATTGTCCTGAACGACGATCATCCAGACCTTATTCGCACGCTTTCGCAAGGCAAGGTACCGTTGGTGATCCTGAATGGCGAGGATCCCTCCATGTCGGTTGATACTGTCACCGGGGAGAACCGCTTTGGTTCCTGCCAGGGAATCGAGCATCTTCTATCGCTCGGACATCGCCGCATTCTGCATCTGACCTGGAAGGGCCGCACAACCATTCGTCGTCGTTATGACGGCTATCTGGACGCCCATCTGGCGGCTGGTCTGCAGGCCCCGGTCGAACTGGTTCTGGAGGCTGCTGGCTATGAACCGGAAAAGGGCGAGCGTGCCATCGCCGAATTTCTCAAGCGGGAGCCAGACCTTCGCGGCGCAACAGCGATATTCTGTGCGGCCGACAATCTTGCCCTTGGCTGCATGAAGGCGCTCCAGGCGGCCGGTCTTCGTGTACCTGAAGACATCTCCGTTCTTGGTTTCGACAACATCATGCCGGGTGAATTCAGCACGCCGCCGCTCTCCACCGTGCAGATGCCCTCGGATCGTCTGGGGACCGCAGCCGTCAGCCTGCTGGAGCAGAAGCTGCTGAGCAATGACCCCTTGCGTCCGGCACACAGGCTTGAACTGGGATGCAAGCTGGTGCTGCGGGGAAGCACGGCGCCTCCCCGCCAGCGCTGATTACTTCATGCCGGTGCCGGCAATGCCCGTCGTGATGTATTTCTGCAGGAACAGGAACACGACTGTGACAGGTGCAAGGCTGAGGAAGGTCATGGCGAGGATGTAATTCCACTGGACCGAGAACTCGCCCTGGAAGGAATTCAGGCCGACCTGCAGCGTGAAGTGGTCGCGGCTGCTCAGCACGATCAGAGGCCATAGGAAATCGTTCCAGCGCCAGAGCACCGAGAAGATGGCGAGAACAGCCAGAGCCGGTGCCGTGAGCGGAAGAACAATGCGCCAGAAAATGCGGAACTCGCTGGCAGCATCGACGCGGGCCGCTTCGATCAATTCGTCGGGGATCGTCAACATGTACTGGCGAAGCAGGAACACGCCGGTGGGCGATGCAACGGTGGGTATGATAATGCCCCAGAGATTGTCCACCAATCCGACGCCAACGACCACCAGATAGGCCGGCACCATGATGACGGTCAGCGGAATCATCAAAGTCGAGATGATTAGCAGAAAAATCGCCTTCTCACCGCGAAACTTGTATTTCGACAGGGCAAAAGCCGCAAGCGCGTTCACGATCAGTGTCATCAAGGTCGCGACGACCGTCACGAACACAGAGTTCTTCAGGAACGTCAGGAAGTCAAAGCGCGTCAGCGGGTCTGTGAAGTTCTCCGTTGCGACCGTGAGACGCTGAACCTGAGTCATTTCCTTCACATCAACAGAGATAGGCGGACCAGGCTTATCCGGATCGACCATCTGCGCCTTCAAGCCGATGCGGCGCACCATAGCCATCTGCTTCTGCTGACCGTCGATCGTCACGTTCCAAAGGCTGAGGGGCTGCTCAAAGCCGGGCACGGATTTCTGAACTGCAGCATGTGGCAGCAAGGACGGCGGGAAGCGCGTGATTTCGGCGGCAGGCTTCAGTGACGATAGCCCCGCCCAGACGACAGGGATCAGCACGATCAAGGTGCCGCCAATGAGCCAGACCCATGACAGGATATCGGTGATATCGATGCGGCCGGGCCGGCGGGTTCTGGTGAGAAATGCAATGGGATTGAGACCATTCGCCATGGATCAGGACTCCATCTTCTTGCCAAGCTTCAACTGCACGAGGGTGAGGCAAAGCAGCACCAGACCCATCAGGACCGAAGCGGCAGAGGCCAGACCAAAGAGACGCAAGTCGCTGCCGAAGGCCATCTGGTAAATGTATTGCACGATGAAGCTGTTGGCCGTACCCGGACCGCCGCCATTGGTCAGAACCCAGGCTTCATCGAAAATTTGAACTGAGCGGATCATCAACAGAATCAGCACGACAAGCAGATTGGGAGCGAGAAGCGGCAAGGTGATGCGAAACAGGGTGCGCCGAGGAGATGCAGCGTCAATAGAAGCAGCCTCATACAGATCCTTGGGGATCGCCTGCAGGCCAGCCAGCAGGATCAGCGTGTAGAAGCCCATATGGCACCACACTGACACGACGACCACGAAAAAGCGTGACCAGCCAACTTCCAGCAGAAAGATTTCGGGAGGAACGCCCAGCATTTGCAGGAAGGCGTTCAAAAGCCCGTTGCGATCAAGGAACCACTTCCAGATCAAACCGATCACCACCGGTGAGAGTAGAACCGGATAAAAGAACATGGCGCGGAAGAAACCGCGACCGGCAATGGCGCGGTTGAGGATGAGCGCAGTGGTAAGCGCAACCAGCAGCGTTGCCGTCACATTGAAGCTGACGAACCACAACGTATTCCAGATCGCCGTCCAGAACAAAGACTCCTTGCAGCTGCCAGGCTCGAGATAGTTTTCGCAGCTCAGCAATTGCCGGAAATTATCAAACCCGACGAAAGGGCGCTCCGTCACGAAGAGCCCAGTGCCTCCCGTGAAGGCATAGCCAACCGCGATGGCGATCGGCAAAAACGTAAAGATACCGAACAGGACAAGATTGGGGGCGAGAAAGAGATAGGGCATGCGCTTGCGCCCCATCAGCCGTTCGAAGCCATTGATGGGAGCTTCGACAATGGACATCACACCGTCCAGCAACCGATCTCCCAATGACGAGATGCTTCTGGCCGCCATTACGCGACCCTCCGCACTTCACCGAAATTTGGAACTGCCAGGCTCGTCTGCGGATCAAAGACATGCAGACGACCTTCAGCCGGCGCGATCGTCAGCCGCTCACCGACCTGCGGTGCGAAATGCCCCGGCTGATGAATGATGACCTGCTCGCTCTGCCCTTCAAGCGTGCCGTAGACGTAGGTCTCCGTACCCAGGCTTTCGTAATACTGCACGATGAACGGCAGACCTTGGGAGGACACCTTGAAATGGGCCGGACGCACGCCGGCCAGGACCGGCTGCCCATCCGAAACGCTTGAGGGATCAACCTTCGCAGTGAGATACTGGGCATAACCGAGATCGATTACCACCCCTTCTGCACTGCGCGACACCACCTTGCCCTTGAAGATATTCATGCGCGGCGAACCGAGGAAGCCCGCGACGAACAGGTTGCGCGGATGATCGAAAAGATCCAGTGGGCTACCGACCTGCTCGATACGGCCGGCATTCAGCACTACGATCTTGTCGGCCATCGTCATGGCTTCCACCTGATCGTGCGTCACGTAGATCATGGTGGTCTTGATGTCGCGGTGCAGCTTGGTGATTTCCGCGCGCGTCTGAACACGCAGCGCCGCATCAAGGTTCGACAGTGGCTCATCGAAGAGGAAGATGTCCGGCTCGCGTACGATAGCTCGGCCAATGGCGACGCGCTGGCGTTGACCGCCGGATAGCTGGCGCGGCTTGCGCTCCAGATAGGGTTCAATGGCCAGCATGCGCGCAGCTTCAGCAATGCGGCTTTCAATCTCTTCGCGCTTGAAGCGCAGGTTTTCCAGGCCGAAGGCCAGGTTCTTGCGCACGCTCATATGCGGATAAAGCGCATAGGACTGGAAGACCATCGCGATCTTGCGTTCTGCCGGTGAGAGCTGGCGCACATCGCGACCGCTCATGTCGATGCCGCCCGACGTGATATCTTCGAGACCCGCGATCACCCGCAGAAGCGTCGATTTTCCGCAGCCGGAAGGGCCGACGAACACGACGAATTCGCCGTCCTCGATGGTCAGGTTGATGTCGTGCAACACGGCGAGCGCGCCGTATGCCTTGTTCAAATTGGTGAGTTTCAAATCTCCCATGCCCTGCTCCTGTCAGGTCAATTTACATATTCCACGACCTCGCGGGCATTGAAGCCAGCGGGCAGTGGAGCGGGTCGTTCGACCCGAACGTCAGTGAGGGCGAGCTTCTCGACGCCCGTATGGAATAGCGCTGGCATGCCGCCTGGATAATCTTCCAGTCCCACCACCTTACCATCGGCACCACGCGTCCAGGCATTGGCGCGTCCTGCTGCCTCCTTGCTGGGGGCAAGGTCGGCGTTGGTGGGACGAAGATCATAACGCAGACCTGTTCCGAGCGGACCGGCGACTTGGCGAACCTGTATATTGCGAAGCGCGACGTTGCGAATACCGGCCTTCGATATGGAAATCAGCGTCATCGCGCCTTCCATCGAGCCGGTGATATCTTCAACTATGAGGTTTTCCACAGAACCGGCCTGCTTTTCCGGCCGGCGATCGATGACGGTGACCGTCAATGCCTCGCCTGATCCCCAGAAGCCATCCGGCGTTTCATGGCAGTCGAGCGCGATCCGCGAGAAGCGGATATTGGAGAAGCGTCCACCGTCACGCGAGAACACTCCGAGACCCCGGTTAGACTCGCGCACATCACAATCTTCGAACACGACATTGGTGAAGTCGCCATGCGACTCAGTGCCAAGTTTCAGAGCGCAACTCTTGCTGATCACGGCGCAGCGACGCACAAGGATGTTTTCGCAGCGCCCGATCGCCTGCCCGCTCGGTCCGATGCTGGTCTTGAGGCAGATGCCGTCATCGGCGGTCGCAATATCACAGTCCTCAATGAGCACCTGCCGGCAGGCATCCAACACCATGCCGTCCGTGTTCGGCATGCGCAAATTGTTGCGCACCTGAACCCCGCGGACGCTCACTCGTTCGCAGTTCACGAAATGCAGCGTCCACATCGGCGAATTGCTGACTTGGAGATTTTCGACACGCACCGACTGGCATGATTCCAGCACAAGAACGCGCGGGCGGTATTCCGCCGGGACAAAAACGCCAACGGTCTCGTCATCGCCAGTGATGAAGGCATCTCCCCCCGCATCGATCAGGCCCGGGCCCGTCAGCGCAATATCGACAGCGTCGCGCGCGACAATCATGCCGCGGTCAGACTTTTCTGCGATGACATCCACCGTGGTATGGCCATAGGCCTCATACTCAGGCAGCGGCCGCAGAATAGCGCCTTCCGCCAAGTGAAGTTCTACCCCGGACCGCAGATGCAACCCGCGCGTCATATGATTGCCGGCAAGAAGTGCAACCCGGCCGCCACCTGCCTGCGATACCTGGTCAATGGCTGTCTGGATAACCTGCGTTTCCTCGCGTTCGAGGGGCTGTATCAGACGGACGATCTTATCGGTCATGCCTTGCCCTCATTTTGCAACAGCACTTCCGTCAGCAACAGCATCGTCAATGCCTGCCCATAAGGTGTCGGAAGGTTTGGAATGCGGCGATAGAATTCGAGGTCATGCCCCATTGCAGTGCCGTCCGAAACGCCGTGAACAACACCTTCGCCATCGATCTGTTCAAGGACGGCGGCCAGCGCACGCTCAGCGTGGATGCGATCTTCTGCCGGCAACAGGCCGGCCGCCACTCCACGCAGGATGCCATAGGCAAAGCCGGCAGTCGCGGAGGTTTCGACAGGTGAAGTCGGATCGTCCAGCAAGGTGTGGAAGAGGCCATCCGGGCGCTGAAGCGACTTCAGGCTGCGAACCTGGCTTGCCAGCACATTCGTGAGGAACCGTTTGTCCTTTTCATCGAGATCAGGAACGAGCGAAAAGAGTTCAGGGATCGCGACGGTAATCCAGGCATTGCCCCGGCCCCAGAAGGCCTTGGCAAAGTTGTGGCGACCAACGAAAGTCCAGCCATGATACCAGAGCCCGGTTACCGGATCCGACAGATAACGGGTGTGCACCATGAACTGGTACACGGCTTCGTCCACCCAGTCCTTGCGGCCGAAATGTGCGCCTGCGCGCGCAAGGAAGAGGGCCGCCATGAACAGCGTATCATCCCAAAGCTCACCCTCGTTCAGGCGCTCCTTGACCACGTGCTGGAAACCGCCGTCTTCAGTCTTCGGCAAATTGTGGACCAACCAATCCGCCCAATCCATCACAAGATCACGAAAATCGGGCCGGTCCACATGCTCAATGAGAATGGCGAGCGGCAACATGGGAGCCGAACTGTTGATCTGCCGGGGCGGAATTCCGCGCTTGATCTGCCAGCTGTACCAATCGACCAGGTCGTTGATCGCACGACGATCATTGGCGGCGATGGCACGGCGCAGGAAGCCATAAAGGCCGACACCCACTTCCCAATCCCATTCGTCGAACTGGATGCCGCCGGTCGGTCCGGCGTCGACCAGACCTTCCTTGATACCCTTCAATCGGCTGAAAGCTGCGGCAACATTGTCGATCGTCTGCTGCAGATTGGGGCTTCCGGCTTTGGTTATGGAATCCATTCTTAACTGCTCCTCAGTATTTGAGAATTACGTATAAAAGGGGCGTGCAGCATTGCTGTCGGCCGCCGCGCTGTCATAGGTTATTGAAGGTTCCGGCTGCTCATGCCGGAAAGGTTGCCGCACGCCGCCCACCTTGAAAGAACCGTCATAGAGAAGCTCAAGGCTCTCGCGTCCGGGTGGCGTCAGCACCAAGCGCTTGGTTTGGGCATCAAACTGCACATCCGTACTCAAAACGCGGTTTCTAAATGCTGTGAACGCTTGGGCGTCACCGGCACCAACGACGGCCGCCCACCCCACCAGATCTCCGGGTGAACGCGCTTCTCGCCCTGCGGTCGGACCTTCCGGCACCATCTCCAGGCCGTTGCTGGCATAGAGCGCCGTATAGCCCCGGCCGGAGCGCGCGATCAGCCAATTTCCCTCAAGGATCACCTCATCCAGACCGTCGCGTCCAAGATAGGCATGTGTCCAATCGATTCGTGCACCCGCCGCATCTGAAATCAGAAGAGCAACATCCCGGTATTGCTGCACCCTTGGCAGGATACCGCTGCCCGCCCAATAGGATGGGCGCTGCGTACCCCAAGGGTCATCCTCACCCGGATGATTGATCCAAAGTCTTGCCATGGGGTGCCCGGCAAGACGCACATCCAGTACATGCTGCTGATGTCCCTTGCGCCCTGTCTTGTGGTCGACGACCGTCGAAAGCTGCGAGGCTTCGGTCTTGAAAAGCACAAGCTTGCCAGCTTCCAGTCCCTGGGTATAGCGTGCCTCGATCGAACGATCCGGGGCCAAGGCAGCGAACTCCTTAAACGCGGGCGGAGGAGTGTAATCGCTGGCGCAGAACATCGGCAGCGAGGCTACGCCGCCGTTCAACCATCCATGTCCGAACGCCACCTGTGCAAAAGGAGCGAGTTCTGTGAGCGGACCTGCCCGCAACTCCTTATCATAGGCACGACCTTGCGACCCGGCGGGAACACCGGCCAAGGTGTGAAGCGCAACCATCTGGAAAATAAGGTCGAGTTGATGGCGCGCGCGCGCTGCAATCGCATCATCCGCCCAATGTTCAAGTGCCAACAACCCGATGAAATCGACAGGATAGTAGGCGGCGGAGTTCCACTCCGCCAAGCCATGCGCCTCTACCGCATCAAACCAGCGGGCAAGGCGCTGCCTCGCCAACGCCGCCTGCTGGCGGCCCGTTCTGCCCGATGCCGTAAACACGGAGTCAGGCAGCAATTGGCCAGCAATCAACTGGCTCGTGTGGAAGCAGAGAACGTGGTTCTCGCTCCAAAACCACATCACATCATTGCCCGGCTCATCGACCCAGTAGCGGTAGTTCAGCACGGATTGTTCGATCCGCTCCACCATTTCGGCCGGCAGATGTTCGCGATATGCACCGAGCAACCAAAGCAACGGTACCATCGAGAAGTCAGAGCAATCATCGCGGCGATCAATGGAAGCGAGCGTCGCATCGACAATCGCGTCACGCGCCAACGGCTCCACTTCACCGCTCGCAACCATTGCAAGCACTCGACCGATGCGCGGTGCGCCATGCCGGGCGCTAAAGGAAAGCGCCGCCTTCTTTCGCTCAGCGAGGCTGGCATGTCCTGGAAGGGGCTTCAGGTCGGACAGGAAAGCAGCGTCCAGGTTTCGGGTAACACTTCCAGTGCCGGAGCCGATCGTCAGCCGGATGCCATGGTAACCATCTGGCAAGCCGATGACTTCCGGGAAGGCAAGAGAGCCCTGATCCGCCTGCAACACTGCCTTGGCACGCGCCAGAACGGCCTTGTCATGGCCATGGCTATAGATCTCGACGGTGACAGGCAGGGGCTCGCCTCCCCCTTGATCAAAGACCAATTCCAGCGGCGTCCCGACAAACACGTCTCGCGACGGACGCACCGTCCTCGCAAGTGCTTCAAGCCTTCTAACTTCCTCACCATCCAGCGCGACCGGCAACACCACAGTGAGGGGCGCTTCGTCGGTCAGTTCCAATTCGAAGAACCAGATCGTATCTCGCTCCGCGAGATCCTCAGTCAGGAGCAGGACATCGTTATCGCCAGCGCGGAGAGCGAGACGGATACTCGTCGCACTTTCGGTATTACGCTTGAACGGTTCGAAGCGAACTTGCTCCTCTCCGTTTACCCAGATGCGAACACCCCCGCATGTCTTCAATGTGAAATTGGCTTCCCGCGCTTCGTCAGCCCGAAATGTACCGCGCAACCATCGACTGACATGGGTCGGCACATGCCAGAAATGGGTAAACTCGACGCGGCGGTTGGAGCCGGGAAGATTGAGAGAGGCCGGCACCCAGTCCAAGGAAGGAACAATCGACCTTCCAACCATGGTTGCCCAGAAGGCCTTTCGGCACGGAAGGTCACCGACATCCACGAAGCCGTTGATAAATCGGTAATCCACGCGATCTTCCGCGAGTGCCGGTTCGCCTGGAAAGTCATTGGCCGTCAAGCCAGACACAGTCCACGCCGTCACCGTACCACCCTGCAGAACAGTGTAGGTCGGGTCACCATGAGGTGTGCGGGTTGGGGTCATGTGCTCCATGAGACCGCCTCCCTTCGATCAAATGAAATATTTTTCATATTAAGCCTTCGTGGGTGCAAAATCCGCATAAGGCTCGATTTGGCGCGAGAAAACAGCTTGACGTTTTGAATGTCAAGCATCAAAACAAAGAAAGTAAGGCCGCGTCAGAGGAGATGACGGCCTTGTGTGCAAATATTTTCATAGGGAGGATGAAATGCCGAAACTTCTTTCGGGCGTGAGCTCATTCATTATTGCCGCTGTCGCTCTGTCCGGCTCGGCGCTGGCCGAAACCAAGACTATCACCTTTCTCTTCACAGATGACGATCAGTCCTACGTCGAACGTATGTCTGCCCTCAGCAAGGAGTTCGAGGCGTCGCATCCGGATGTGAAGATCAACTTTGTCTCGTCTGGCTACGACGCCGTCGTAAAGCAGTTGCCGGTTCAGCTGGCCGTGGGCGAAGGTCCGGATGTGGCAAAGATCGCCGACTGGCAGCTGGCGCCTTATTATCTTGATATGCGCACCTACATGAAGGATCCGGCATCCTTTGCGAAGCTGCACGGCAAGAGCCTGGATCAGCTTCGTCTTCCGGGCATCAACGATCCCGAATCGATTAATGGCTATGTGGCCTCGCAGACGCTGAACCTGCCTTTCGTCAACAAGACTTTGTTCGATCAGGCTGGTGAGCCCCTGCCGGGCCCGAAGGCAACGTTCAAGGATATTGTCGAAGCCTCGGCACGCGTTGCGAAGGCAACGGGCGTGCAGATCCCCTTCACCCTGGATCGCTCAGGCCACCGCTTTACCGGCGGCGCATTCTCCTATGGCTCGGTCTACGTCAAGGACGGCAAATTCACCTTCCCGGATGACGGCGCCAAGAAGTACATTGCAGACCTTTACAGCTGGACGAAGAACGGCAGCTTTCCCAAGGAAATGTGGGGCGCCGCCGGCGGTTCGCAGTACAAGAACATGGGTGACGAGTTCGTCAACGGCAATGTCGTCACCTATCTCGCCGGCAACTGGATGGTAAACCCGTTCCAGAAGAAGATCGGCGACAGCTTTGAGTGGCGCGCGCTCAATGCACCCTGCGGTCCGGCTGGCTGCTATGCCATGCCCGGCGCAACAGCCATCGTTGGATTCAAGCGCACCAAATATCCGGAGGTTGTCGGTCAGTTCATCGAATTCCTGGGCTCCGAGAAGATCCAGCGGGAGATTGCCGAGAACTACGTGATCCTGACCGGCGCCGAAATTCAGAACCCGCAGTACAAGATCAACAGCGAGAACGCCAAGGCGTCTATGGCCGTCTTCCTGGACAACAAGAAGAATGTGCCGGCTGCTGCCCGTGAGTTCGAACGCATGAAGGGTGGCACCGCCGTTTATCAGGCAATCGTACAGCGCATGAGCCAGCTGATCGTGGGCGAACTGAACCTCGAAGACACCTACAAGAACATGGCGGCCGACGTGGAAAAGATCAACGCGGCCACTGCCTCGAAATAAAGCCTTTCCTCCCGGAAGAGCTGCCGCGGACCTTGCGCTCAGGGTTCGCGGCTTTTTTCATTTTGCGCTTCAAATGTCGCATCTGCGCCTGGGGTTTTGGCCCCTAGGCGAAGACACGGGATTATCGCGCCTGACGCGTCATCTCGAACAGGAACCAGACGCGCCGTTCCGTTTCATCGATCCAGTTCTCGATCAGGCTGGTGGTGGCGTGATCGTTATGCTCCGATGTGAGCGTATGCAGCTGGCGGAGGCTAGCTGCAAGCTGCATATTGTCTTCACGTAGTTCCGCCAGCATATCATCCGGCGTCACATAATCGGCGTCGTTATCCTGAAGCCGTTGCAGCCTTGCGATGTGGCCGATCGAGCGAAGCGTTGTTCCACCGAGCTTGCGTGCCCTTTCGGCAATGACATCCGTCATCGCAAAGATCTGATCCCCGTGCTCGTCGAGCAGAAGGTGATAATCGCGAAAATACGGACCTGACATATGCCAATGGAAATTCTTGGTCTTCAGATAGAGGGTGAATACGTCTGCAAGTAGCGCGGCAAGTGCTGCGGCGATATCGTGGACGGCTTCAGTGCCGAGATCGCTGCGGGTGGCGAGAGGGGCCTTACGAAGGGTCTTAGCCGTTACCGAATGCTGGGTCATCATTGCTCTCCTGGGAATGCCCGCAACGATAACACGCGCAATTACCTGTCTCGGTAATGGCGCCCGTCGCGGTACTGGAGAGACTATGCCGCAGAGGTGGCGGGCTGAATTGGACAGATATATCGCGGCGTGGAGATTTAGAGCATATCCGGCAAACGCAGGATCATCCTGACAGCGCAGGCGGATCATCCCTTGCCAGGGACGATCGTGCACTCGAAAGCGCTGGATACCAGCTCACGACAGGCGCCTTCTGCATCCTGTTGGCTTGGGAAGCCGCCGAAGCGGGCTCGGTAGGTGGTCGCGCCATTTTGCGTGACAGCCTCGGTCACGATACTCCGCTCATTGAGGGGGCCGCCTACTTTGACCCGCGCGGAGCGCAATTGCTCGATAGCCGCTTCTGCCGTCGGCGCGGAAGCGATCTGTACCTGCCAGCCGGTGTTGCGGCGAAGCGGGAATGGTTTGGCCGGCTGCGCCATGGCGAGCGCCTGAGGCGGGTTGCTGCCGACCGTTTGCGTATCCACCATCACCACCTTGGCAGGACCAGCAACGGGAAGTGCCGCCGTCCCTTCGACATGCGCCACTTCGACAAGTGGCCCCTGGGGCGCCTTGGGTGGTGCGGCACTGACCAGAAGCTTGTCGCCGGGCTCTGCCTTGCCAATATGCTTGCTGATGAGTTTAGACATCAAGCCATCGCGGCTTGCAGCGGTGCGGCCACCCATGATGACGCCGACAACGCGCTTCTTGCCATCCGCGACAGCGCTTACAAGGTTATAGCCAGAGGCGTTCGTATAGCCGGTCTTGATGCCATCCATGCCCTTGTAGGCATACATCAGATTGTTATGGCCGTTGATGGTGCGCCCGCGGAACGAAAAGCTGCGGGTCGAAAACAGGGCATAATCGCGCGGGAAATCGCGCATCAGAGCAACACCCAGCGTCGACATATCGCGCGCCGTGGTAATCTGGCGATCATCCGGCAAACCAGACGCATTCACGAAGGTCGTGTTGGCCATGCCGAGCTGGTGCGCGCGGATCGTCATCACATCAGCGAAATCCTGCTCCGTGCCACCAAGCGTCTCCGCCATGGCGGTTGCCGCATCATTGGCCGACAGCACAATCATGCCCAGGACAGCTTCACGCACGGTGATCTTGTCACCCGCTTTCACGCGCAGCTTGGTCGGCGGGCGGGATGAGGCGTACTTGGAAAAGATAACCGGGCTGTCCCAGCTCAACTTGCCCTTCTTGATCGCCTCGAAGATCAAATAGAGGGTCATCATCTTGGTGAGCGACGCCGGATGATTGAGCGCATCGGGATTTTCCGAGGCAATCACCTCGCCCGTACGGGCATCCAGAAGAAATTGCGCACTACCGGCGTATGCGGTCGATGACGCGAGGCAAATGGCCAGCAGATAGGTAAGCCCGATCCAATACCGGCGCATGCGATCTCCAACGGCAACAAAACTCATGACTCGACCTGCTATGAACCGGAGCGGGGAAACGCGCCGGCAAGACTCTTCTTTCAGCTGCGGATCGTTAACAAAGCGTTTTCCTGAGCGGTTAATCCGCCATTTTATTGCCACAGCTTCGTTGCGTCGCAACAAAAAAATGGACACGGCGCAGGGGGAGGTTCCACCTGCGCCGTCAGAAGTTGAGCCGGAAACCGGAAAAATGCGATCACTCGGCGGCGATGCGCAACTCCGGCTGCGGTTCGTTGTGGTTCTTGTTGATCAGCGGTCGGTTCGCCGTCAGCAGGCGCGCCAGCATGTAGAACACGGGTGTCATGAAGATACCGAAGAAGGTAACTCCGATCATGCCGGAGAAGACGGCAACACCCATGGCCGCGCGCATTTCGGCACCCGCCCCTGTCGATACGACCAGCGGAACGACACCCATGATGAAGGCCATGGACGTCATCAGGATCGGACGCAGGCGAAGCCGGCTCGCTTCAACAGCCGCCTGGAACGGTGTCCTGCCTTCGAACTCCAGCTCGCGGGCGAATTCCACGATCAGGATGGCGTTCTTGGCCGACAAGCCCACCAGCACCACCAGACCGATCTGGGTGAAGATGTTGTTGTCACCTCCCGTCCACCAGACGCCCGTGAGCGCTGCCAGAACACCCATCGGCACGATCATGATGATCGCCAGCGGCAGGGTCAGGCTTTCATACTGGGCGGCCAGCACCAGATAGACCAGCAACAAAGCCAGCGGGAAGACGACGATGCTGGAATTGCCGGCAAGGATTTGCTGGTAGGTCAAGTCCGTCCATTCAAAATCGATGCCGGGCGGCATGGTCTCCCGCAGGATTTTCTCGATCGCTGCTTGCGCCTGTCCCGAGGAGAAGCCGGGTGCTGGTCCGCCGTTGATATCGGACGACAGGAAGCCGTTGTAACGCGTCGTGCGTTCTGGACCGGCAGACGCGTCCACCTTCAGGAGAGCAGACAGTGGGATCATCTGGCCGCTTTGCGAGCGAACCTTCAGCTGACCGATATCCTCCGGCTTTGCGCGGAACTTCGAATCCGCCTGAACACGAACGCTGTAGGTGCGGCCGAACGCGTTGAAGTCGTTCACATAGAGCGAACCCAGATAGATCTGCAGCGTCTGGAAGACATCAGGTACCGACACGCCCAACTGCTGCGCCTTCACGCGGTCCAGATCTGCGAACAATTGCGGCACGTTGATCTGGTAGCTGGAGAAGATGCCAGCCAATTCCGGCGTCTGATAGGCCTTGCCGATGACCGCCTTGGTGGCTTCGTCCAGTCTCTGATAGCCGAAGCCTGCCCGGTCTTCGATCTGCAGCTTGAAGCCGCCAGTCTGGCCGAGACCGTTGACCGGCGGCGGCGGGAACATGGCGATGAAGGCATCCTCAATGCCGGCATATTGCTTGTTTAGCGCCATCGCGATGGCTCCGCCCGAGAGGTCAGGCGTCTTTCTGTTCTCGAAATCATCAAGGACGGCAAAGACGATGCCCGAATTGGATCCGATGGTAAAGCCGTTGATCGACAGGCCCGGGAAGGCGATGGCGTGGGTGACCCCCGGCTGCTTCAAGGCGATCGCGCTCATCTGCTTGATGACACTTTCGGTCCGGTCGAGCGTCGCGCCATCCGGCAGCTGTGCAAAGCCGATCAGGTACTGCTTGTCCTGCGCAGGCACGAAGCCGCCAGGTACGGCGTTGAACATGCTGTAGGTGGCGCCGACCAGAGCCAGATAGATGACCATGACGAGGCTCTTGCGCGACAGGAGACCGCCGACCGTTCGGCCGTAGCCTCGCGAGGCCGCACCGAAGGCGCGGTTGAAGCCACGGAAGAACCAGCCGAAGAAGAAGTCCATCACCCGCGTCAGGCGGTCGCGCGGCGCATGGTGATCCTGCAGCAGCAGGGCAGCCAGCGCGGGCGACAATGTGAGCGAGTTGATCGCGGAGATGACGGTCGAGATTGCGATCGTCAGCGCGAACTGGCGATAGAACTGGCCCGAGAGGCCGCTGATAAAGGCGAGCGGCACGAAGACCGCGACCAGCACCAGCGCGATCGCGATGATCGGACCGGACACTTCCCGCATGGCGCGGTAGGTCGCATCCCGGGGGCTGAGGCCGTTCTCGATATTGCGTTCGACGTTTTCGACAACCACGATCGCGTCATCGACGACGATACCAATCGCCAGCACCAACCCGAATAGGGTGAGCGCGTTGACCGAGAAGCCGAAGGCATACATGACCGCAAACGTGCCGATGACCGAGACCGGAACCGCAATCAGCGGAATGATCGAGGCACGCCATGTCTGCAGGAACAGGATGACCACGAGAACGACGAGCGCCACGGCTTCGAGAAGCGTATCGACAACCTTCTCGATCGAGGCACGCACGAACTTGGTGGTGTCGTAGACGATCTCGTACTGCACGCCTTCAGGCATGGCCTTCTGCAACTCGTCCATGGTGGAACGAACATTGTCGGCGATTTCGATGGCATTGGAACCCGGCGCCTGAAGAACGGCAACGGCAACCGCAGGCTCTCCGTCAAGCAGCGAACGCAGCGTGTAGTCTGCGGCACCCAGCTCGATGCGCGCCACATCGCGAAGACGGGTGATCTCGCCATTGCTGCCGCTCTTGACGATGATATTGCCGAATTCCTCCGGCGTCTTCAGACGACCCTGCGCATTGACGTTAAGCTGCAGATTGACGCCGGCAGGCGTTGGCGAGGCGCCGATGATGCCGGCGGCGGCCTGAACGTTCTGCGACTGGATGGCGCTGGTGACATCGCTGGCGGCGAGACCATGCTCGGCGACCTTTTGCGGGTCGAGCCAGATGCGCATGGAGTAATCGCCCGCGCCAAACACCTGTACCTGGCCAACGCCCTGGATGCGGTTCAGGCGATCCTTGACGTTGAGCGTCGCATAATTGCGCAGATAGGTGATGTCATAACGCTCGGTCTTCGAGACAAGATTGACCACCATGATGAAGTTGGGCGAGCTTTTCACCGTCGTGAGGCCGAGCGAGCGGACTTCGGAAGGAAGACGCGGCTCTGCCTGGGAGACACGGTTCTGCACCAGCTGCTGCGCCTTGTCCGGGTCGGTGCCCAGCTTGAAGGTGACTGTGAGATTCAACACGCCATCAGACGTGGCCTGGCTGGACATGTAGAGCATGCCTTCCACGCCATTGATCTGCTCTTCGAGCGGCGTCGCCACCGTCTCGGCGATAACGGCCGGGTTGGCACCTGGATAGGTGGCACGCACCACGATCTGCGGCGGAACGACATCGGGATATTCGGAGATCGGCAGAGACCGCATGCCAATCAGGCCGGCCACCACGATCAGGATCGAAAGGACGCCTGCAAAGACCGGCCTGTCGATGAAGAAGCGGGAGATATTCATGTCAAAACCCTCTCGGCTGACATATGGAGAGCGCTCCTGCGGTGCCGGTGCACCGCAGGTTCAGGCTGATAAGGATGAAAATTAAGCCGCGATCAGTTGTTCGCGGCCGTCTGTTCCTGCGGCTGGACCACTGCGCCGGGGCGCACGCGCTGCAGACCGTTGACAACGATCCGATCGCCGGCGTTCAAGCCCTTCTCAACGATACGGGCACCATCCACGGCAGCGCCGAGTTCGATCTGGCGGTAGGCAACGGTATTGGCCGCATCCACGACGAGAACGAACTTCTTGTCCTGATCAGTGCCGACAGCCTTTTCGCTCACCACAAGGCGCTCCTCGGCCTTCGGCTGGCCCATGCGAATGCGCACGAACTGACCAGGCAACAGGCGCCCATCCGGGTTGCTGAAGACGGCGCGCACACGGATCGTACCGGATGAGGCGTTGATCTCGTTGTTGATCAGCTGCAGCTTGCCGGTCACCGGGTTCGCATTGTCCAGCGTGGTCACTTCAACCGGGATCTGCTCGATCGCAGCCAGACCGTCCTTGACAGGCAGGCCGGCGACAATGCGAAGCAGCAGCTCCTCGTTGACGTCAAAGCTTGCATAGATCGGATCGACGGACACAAGCGTGGTGAGGGCCTCGGAGGTGGAGCCGGCAGCCACGAGATTACCGACCGTAACTTCAATCCGACCAACGCGACCCGCGATCGGTGCCTTGATCTCGGTGTAGCCGAGATTCAGTTCAGCTACCTTCAGAGTTGCCTTGGCCGATTGAAGCGTAGCAACTGCAGAACTGAAATTGCTCTGGCGCTGCGCCAGTTCGCTCTGGGAGATCGTATTGCGCGCCAGAAGCGTCTTGCCGCGCTCCAGCTCGCTCTGGGCAAGTTCCAGTTTCGCCTGGGCGGAAGCCACTTCGCCTTCAGCCTGCGCGACAGCAGCGAGGTAGGGTTCGCGATCGATGGTGACGAGAAGATCGCCAGCCTTAACCAAGCTGCCTTCGCGAAAATGCACCGACTGAATGGCGCCTGCCACGCGCGGACGAACCTGAACGCGATCGACTGCTTCCAGCCGGCCGGAGAACTCTTCCCAGGTGGTTACGGTCTTCGGCTTGACGGTCGCCACGGTGACAGGCACCGCAGCCGGTGCGGCGGCATTGGCCGAGGCGGCGCGTGCGCCCGTGGGTTGATCCAGATGCAGTGATCCACCGACGATCAGCACTGCCGTCGCCAATCCGGCACCCCACAGTGCCGCGTTCTTGATCCTTGCGGTCATGACACTCTCCTTCGGCCCATTTGGCCGTCTAACCTTGCAAAAACCCTGACCCAATCAGGTCTTCAGGCCCCGCATGAACTTCGAAAATTCAGGGCAAAGCTGCGATGTCCAGGCGCCGCTTTCACCTTTGTAGATACCGGTCCAACCGCTTTCCGGCGGCAGGACCTGCCTTATGACCTCGACACCCGCCGAAGCCAGCCGATCCCCATATCCCAATGCCTCATCCCGCAGCGGATCATTCTCGGATGTCACGACCAATGCCGGAGCGACACCCGAAAGCCGCGAACAAAGACAGGGCGCGGCATAAGGATGTTCGAAACCGCAGGCGGAGCGCAAATAGTGGCTCCAGCCATCCGACCACCGCACGCGCATTTTGATCTGATCGGCCTGGCGAAACGACAGCGTTGCCATGCGCGGATCGATCATCGGCGAAAGCAGGATCTGCCCGGCCAATTCACCTGCCGCATGATCGCGCGCCTTCAACGCAACGCTTGCAGCCAGATTTCCGCCCGACTCATCGCCCGCCACAAGCAACTGGGATCGGGCAAGCCCAAAGCGCTTGCGCTTTGCGATCAGCGCCATGAAGGCACCAAACACGCATTCCAGCGCGCGCGGGAACACGTTTCCCGAAACGCTGCAGTAATCGGCCTCAACCACCTTTGCGCCGGCATCGGCGATGGCACGCGCAGCGGCGCTTTCGACTTCAGGGCGTTCCTCCTCCATGAAGGCGGTGCCCCGGAGGTAAAGCACCAGAGGCTGCGATTTCGTCACAGCGCTCCCTTCATAGAGGCGGAACGGCAACGGAAAGCTGGGATGCGTCCGATCCAGATTTTCCCATTGCTTGACCATTGAATTCTCTCTTTGCCGCCACTTACTAAACGGAGGCGGCTTCCAATTTCACACAAACTAATATTATTATTCCCCTAAACTGCACAAGCTATCCAGATTGGACATCTCTGTTCCAAAATTCGGGATAATGTTGCACCGCAATGGAGGATAGGATGGATCAGTTATCGGCAATGCGGGTCTTTGTGCGCGTGGTGGAGGCCGGAAATTTTTCCAAGGCTGCCAGCTCGCTGAAGATGCCGAAGACAACCGTGACCAATCTGGTACAGGGGCTCGAAAGCCATCTTCGGACAAAACTGCTGAACCGCACCACGCGCCGTGTCGTGGTGACCACCGACGGCGCCCTGTACTACGAACGGGCTTCGCGCATTCTCTCGGAACTGGAAGAGTTGGATATCAGCATGTCCAATTCCCAGTCGCAGCCCTCGGGCAAAGTCAGAGTTGCGGTTGCCGGCGCGTTTGCGGACCTCATCATCATCCCGTCGCTCTGCGACTTTCACCAACGCTATCCGCAAATCCAGCTTGAGTTCGATATCGGCGATCGGGTGGTTGATTACGTGGCCGAAAATGTTGACTGCGCCTTGCGTGCAGGAACACCGGGCGACCAGTCAATGGTCGCGCGAAAAGTTGGCGAAATGTACCTGCGGACCTATGCCTCGCCAGCCTATCTGGCACGGACATCCATGCCTCGGCATCCGCTGGACCTTGAGCAGGGGCATACGTGCATCGGTTACATGAAGGCCGCCCATGCGGGTCGCGTCCTGCCGATGGAATTTCGAAAGGGCGACGAGGTGATCAACGTCGAACCGGACTATGCCATATCCGTCAATGAGGCGCGCAGCTATGTCGCCGCAGCCGTGGCGGGCATCGGTATCGCCCAAGCCGTTTCGTTCATGGTGAGGGATGCCGTCGAGCGCGGTGAGCTTGTGGAAGTGCTGCCCGATTGGCCGCGCGAGCCTTTTCCGCTTTACATCGTCTATCCGCAAAACCGCCATCTCAGCAACAAGGTGCGTGTGTTTGTAGACTGGCTGGCAAGACGCCTGCAGGAGGTCGAGCGGGCTGACGCCAACCTTGTGCCAAGGCCGAAGCCTGAGTTGATCGCCGTTTGAGCCAGCGATCAGACGGGGCGGACGCGCGTGACATAATCTTCGAAGAACCCGGAAAAACGCGCCACCCGCCCCGGCAGCCGATCATAGGGCGGGTAGTAGAGCGTCAGCCAAAGCTGCGGTGGTTCCCAATCGGGCAACACCTGAACAAGACGCTCCTCCTTCAACGCATCCTCCACGATGAAATGGGGCAGAAGCGCCACCCCCTGCCCGTTTTCAGCAAGCCGCGCGACCAGATCCCCATTGTTTCCGACAAGCGCCTGCCCGGCCCGCAAACGACGGGCCTTTCCGCCGCTGGAAAGTTCCCAGGTTTCCGCAAGCGCTTCGGCATCGAAGCCGATGCAGCGGGCGGGATCGAGATCGTCAGGTGTCTCCGGCTTGCCAAACCGTGCGATATAGCCGGGGGCTGCCACCAATAGGCGACGAACCGGACAGATCTTGCGCCAGATCGTGGACTTGTCACTCGGCGGCGTGGAAATGCGGATGGCAAGATCGAACCCGCCTGCGACGATGTCGATGAACTGATCCGTCAGCGTCAGCGAAATGGCGGCGTTCGGATGCTCCACGCGAAAGCCTGTCATCACATCCGGCAGGATCTGCTGTCCGAGCGAGAGTGGCGCATTGAGCCGGATCAGGCCGCTCGTCTCCCCCTGTTGCTCACGCAACTCCTCCGCCGCCAGATCGAACTCCTTCACCAGAGGCGCCACCCTTGCCGCATAGACCGCACCGGCAGAGGTAAGCGTCACCAGCCTTGTGGTGCGCAAAAGAAGCTGCACGCCAAGGCGCTCTTCCAGAGCGCCCACAGCGCGTGTCACCGTCGGCGGCGTCAGCGACAGCTGCCGCGCCGCTGCAACGAAGCTGCGCTGGCGGGCAACCTCCAGGAAAATGCGGATGTCGATCAAATCAGGCATGCTGCGATAATTGCCAAAAATGAAACAATGTCCAACATATTATTGCTATTCTGTTTTGCCCTGCCTTGCATCATCTTCTGCTCAACGAACCGGGCAGACGCACGGTGAACAGAAGGAAGACAGCCATGCTAAAACAGATCAAGGGACTTCATCACGTCACATCGTTGGCCGCAGACGCGCAGACAAACAGCGACTTTTTCACGAAGACGCTCGGCCTGCGCCGCGTCAAGAAGACCGTCAACTTCGATGCACCGGAAGTCTACCACCTCTACTATGGCGACGAGGTCGGCACACCCGGTTCCGTCATGACCTATTTCCCCTTCCCGCATATTACGGCGGGCCAAGCGGGTGCCGGCGAAGTGGGCGAAACCTATTTTGCGGTTCCCAAGGGCTCGCTGCCCTACTGGAAGGAACGCCTTGCCAAGCTTGGCGTCGGTGGTTTGACCGAGCACGAAGTGTTCGGTGAAAAGCGCCTGCGCTTCCATGGCCCAGACAAGGATGCCTTCTCGCTGGTCGAAGTCGATGGCGATGGCCGCCAGGGCTGGACCAAGGCCGGCATCGGCAGCGCCGAAGCCATCCATGGCTTCCAGGGCGCCAGCCTTCGCCTTCGTGATCCCGGTGCCACCCGTGAACTTCTGGGCTTCATGGGCTACCAGGAAGTGGACAAGAAGGATGAATGGTCGCGATTTGCCATTCCCGGCGGCAATGGTGCCGATGTGATCGATATCGAAACGCTGCCGCAGGCGGGCTATGCCCACCAGGGCGCTGGCTCGGTCCACCACATCGCCTTCGCTGTTGAGAACCGCGCTGCCCAGCTGGAAGTGCGCCAGGCGCTGATGGATACCGGCTATCAGGTAACCCCGGTCATCGACCGCGACTACTTCTGGGCGATCTATTTCCGCACGCCGGGCGGCGTGCTGTTCGAAATCGCCACCAATGAACCGGGTTTCGACCGTGACGAAGACACCGCGCATCTGGGTGAAAGCCTGAAGCTGCCGAGCCGTTACGAACCCTTCCGTGACCAGATCAACGGTCTGCTGCTGCCGATCAAGGATTGACCGGAACGCCGGCCGAGGAGAACGACCATGAGCCTGAATGCTTATCATGCCCTGACCAAAACACCCGCCGAGGGTCAGCCGATCATCTTCACCTTCCACGGCACGGGTGGTGACGAACACCAGTTCTCAAAGCTTGCGGAACAGATCCGGCCGGAAGCGGGACTCGTTTCCCCGCGTGGGGATGTCTCGGAAGGCGGCGCGTTGCGCTTCTTCCGCCGCACCGGCGAAGGTGTCTATGACATGGCGGATCTGGAGCAGCGCACAGAAAAGATGGCCGGCTTCATCGCCGCCCATCGCGCCGCCAACCCCGGTCATCCGGTTTACGCGCTCGGCTATTCCAACGGCGCGAACATTCTGGCGGCCGTCCTGTTAAAGCATCCGGAACTGGTAGACCGCGCAGCGCTGCTGCACCCGCTCATCCCATGGACACCAGCAGACAATGCAGGCCTCAAGGGCAAGCCAGTCCTCGTAACCGCCGGTCAGAGAGACCCGATCTGCCCGCTTCCGCTCACGGATGGCCTGATCGGCTATCTGGAAAGCCAGGGCGCTGACGTGACCAAGACGATTCACAGCGGCGGACATGAGCTGAGGACGGAAGAGCTTCATGCTCTGCAGGCCTTCCTCTCATGACCCAGAGCCGGCGGGACGACAGGATTCCCGCCGGCTCCCTTTAGGAGCGCCCAACCGGCATGGACCGGAAAGAGGCCAGGAGGTTACCATGATCCTTATTCACGACGGCATGAGCCGCGGCCATACCAATACCGGCTGGCTGAACAGCTATCACACCTTCTCCTTTGGTTCGTTCCAGGACCCGACCCGGATGGGCTATGGGCCGCTCAGGGTGATCAACGAGGACCGGATCGTTCCGGGATCCGGCTTCTCCGAACATGCCCACGCCGAGATGGATATCCTGACACTCGTTCTCTCCGGCAAGCTCACGCACAAGGATACGCTGGGCAATATTGCGACGATTGCGCCTGGCGAAGCTCAGTTGATGTATGCCGGCAACGGCATCCGCCATTCCGAGATGAATGCCTCGGGCGACGAGCCCGCGCATTTCCTACAGATCTGGCTGATCCCTGATCGCCAAGGCGGCGAGGCACGCTATCAGCAGGTTGCCCTGCCCTCCCCGGAAGCTTCGCGCAACTGGACTGTGTTGGCCAGCGGCCAGGATGAACAGGCCCCGCTTCGGCTTAACTCTGACAGCCGCGTGCTGATCGCCAACCCACTGGACGGAATGTCGACCTCCGTTCCGACCAAGCCCGGGCGCCTCACCTTCCTGCACATCGTCGAAGGATTGGCTCTCTTCGACGGTGAGCGACTGACGTCCGGGGATGGTTTGCAGATCACCAACGAACAGGCGCCCGACCTGACCTGGATCACGGATGGGCAGGCGCTTCTGTTCGACATGCCCCAATGAAAATCGACCGGTCGCGCAAGGCGCGACCGGTCGATTTCATAAGTGCGTATTGCGTTCATCAGCGGCATCACGCAGCCTTGCGACCTCCCCAGAGCTTGATCACCACGCCAACGCCTGCGAGCACCAGGCCGAGGACGCTCACGAAGCTCCAGCCGCCGTGAAGCCAGGCGAAGGTGGCAGCAGCAGAGCCAAACGCACCGCCCAGGAACATGGCCGTCATGAAGATCGTGTTCAGCCGGCTGCGGGCTTCGGGATCAAGGGCGTAGACAATATGCTGGTTGGAGACGAGCGCGCTCTGAATGCCGAAGTCCAGAACGATGACGCCAATCACCAACGCTGCGATTGAGGGCCAGAACCCGAAGATAAGCCAGGCCACCATCGCAAGAACCGCACCGAGTCGCACCACAAAATGTGGTCCCTGGCGATCGGCCAACCGCCCTGCAAGCGGAGCCGCAAACACGCCCACCGCGCCAACGATGCCGAACAGCCCGGCCACCTGCGCACCAAGGCCAAAGGCAGGCTCCTGCAAGTGAAGCGCAAGAATGGTCCAGAAGCTGGTGAAAGAGGCAAACAGGGCGGCCTGCATCAATGCTGCCGTTCTGAGTGCCGGTTCCCGCACCCAGAGATGCGCGAGCGACGCAATGGCGCGATGATACTGCATCCGCGACGTCGGACGGTGCTCGGGCAAGGACACATACATGGCAATGGCGGCGGCCAAAGCGAGCGGCACGCCGATCCAGAACATCTCCCGCCAGCCGGCATGTTCGCCCACGAAGCCGGATAATGTTCGGCTGAACAGGATGCCGGACAAAACGCCAGCCATGACAGTACCGATGGTGGCGCCGCGTTTTTCCGGTGTCGCAAGTGTCGCGGCGAAGGGGACGATCTGTTGCGCGACGGTAGACGCCGCCCCGACCAGGAGGGATGCGAAGATCAGTGTCCAGGCCGACGGAGCAACAGCCGCCAGTACAAGGGCCGCGGCTAGCACCACGAACTGAACGACGATCAGGCGACGGCGGTGAAGGAGATCGCCCAGCGGCAAAAGCAGGAAGAGGCCTACCGCGTAGCCCAACTGTGTCGCCGTGGAAATGAGGCCCGCCGCAGAGTGTTCTCCGAACTCCGCCTCGATCAGCCCCAGCATGGGCTGGTTGTAATAGATATTCGCCACGGCAATGCCTGCTGCGGCAGCCATTGCCAGAAGCTGAATGCCGCCTACTCCCGTACCGGCATGTGCGTGTACATGTGAAGTTACGGTCGTCATGGACGTTACCTTTCGATTGATTGCCGGGAAGGATGTAGCATTGTATCGCCAGATGCATTAGATACTGATATTGTTCAGTCAGTTATGCAGAAAGTGATATAATGGAGACGGATGATGTCAGGGTATTCGTGACGGCAGCGAGCGCCGGAAGCCTTTCCGCTGCAGCGCGCCGTCTCGGCCTCACCCCCATGACGGCAACCCGGCGCCTGGCGTCGCTGGAGGCCGCACTCAACGTGCGCCTGATGCAGAGGACGACCCGCTCGCTATCATTGACGCCGGAGGGAGAGGCCTTTCTTCCCTACGCACAGGCCATGGTCGAGAATAGCGAACTTGCTCTTGCCCATCTGCATGACGGAGAAGGCCACGCCTCCGGCCTGTTGCGTGTCTCCGTTCCCATCGCGTTCGGGCGCAAATTTGTGGCGCCGATCGTGCCGGCTCTGCTGGAGAAAAACCCGAAGCTGCGCATCACGCTCGACATGAACGACGCCCTGCCGGACCTTGTCGCGACCGGTATGGATCTCGCCATCCGGATTGCACGATTGAGAGACAACCAGCTGATTGCCCAGAAGCTGGCAGACAATCCGCGCTTCCTGGTCGCATCGCCGGATTATCTGCAGCGGCGGGGCACGCCACAAACCACGCAGGATATTGTGAACCACGATTGCCTGCCACTTTCCAATGCAACCCACTGGACCTTTCAGGGCGAAAGCGGAGAGCGTCTTGCCCGGCTGAACGTAAGATTCTCAGCGAGCAGCATCGAAGGTTGTCATGCAGCATGCCTTGCTGGTGGCGGAATAGCCCTCCTCTCCCATTGGAACATTGCAGAAGATATCCGCTTAGGTCGTCTGGTACCTATTCAACTTGAAGACGCCTCGCCTGAAACGCTCGCAATATGGGCCGTCTACCCAACAACCCGGCTGGTGCTTCCGAAAGTCCGTGTGTTCATCGCCTCGCTCCGGGAAGCGCTCCATGGAGACAAGTCGTGAGCAGGTGAAGACATCTCGGCTTCACCCAACGGAGAGGACTTGGACCGGACCCCATGGATGCAATCTGAGGGACGTCTGGGGCGGATTACCGTGGTAACGCCGCCACATACTTGGTGTCACCCCCGTCAATTTGCGGAACACGCGGGAAAGATGGGCCTGATCTGAAAGGCCGCAATCAAGCGCGATCTGGCAAAGCGGAGCATCGCTTGTCAGCATCAGATGTTTGGCATGCGCAACGCGGCGGCTCAGCACATAGGCATGCGGCGATGTGCCGAAAGTCACTTTGAATGCCGCTGAGAAATAGCTCGTGCTGAGTTTCACCAGCTTCGCCAGTTCATCCAGCGTGATGGTATGGGAAATACGCTCTTCCACATGGGCACGCAGACGATTTGCCTGCCAGGGTGCCAGCCCCCCGCTGCTATTCGTGAGAAGTCGTAACGGCTTTTCCGTGCGGGGCTTCAGGAGCGCCGAAACAAGCTTCATGCACTCCAGTGCTGTTTCCTGGTCGCGGTCAATGAAATGCACCGCTTTCGACAGCAACTCGGAGATTTCGCAGGAAGCGGATTCTTCAAGCTGGGCAGTTAAGTTTGCAGCATTATGATCGCTGGACTGACGAATATCTGTGGCGAGGCGCAGCATGTTTCGCTCCTTCCGTGCATTCTCAAATTGCCATTTGATAATGAGCGGCTCGCGGAACTTTCGAAATCCTACTGAGATTGCGTTTCGCCAGACTAGGGTTTTGCTGACACATACCGAGGTATAGTTGCAGCCCCAGAACATGCTTAGTAGGTTCGCTCGGTACAGCCATGGTAGCACGCTGGCGAGCGCATGTGCGATGGCACCAACGTCGTAGAGACGCTATTGTCGTGCGCACAGGGTGAGCGTGGAGTGAGGCGCTGCTTCGTTGCCGGGCAGGAAAGTCAGGAATGTCGGAAGCACCGCTGGTTTTGATCGTGGATGACGAGGCACTGGTGCGCCAGGCGCTGAACACTCTGCTGCGGTCCATTGGCTATCGGGTCAAGACCTTTGCTGAGACGCAGGAACTCTACAACGATCCGGAATTGACTGCCGCCGATTGCCTGATACTGGATGTGCGCCTACCCTTCACCAGCGGTCTCGATTTCCAGCGAAAGCTCGTGGAAAAGGGTGTGACCGTTCCGATCATCTTTGTCACTGGCTATGGCGACATCCCCATGTCGGTGCGCGCGATGAAGGCGGGCGCTGCCGATTTTCTATCGAAGCCGTTTCGGGACCAGGATCTTCTGGATGCCGTTGCGTCCGCCACCGAGAAGAGGCGCTCGGCCCGGAGCCACGATAAAACCCAGCAGGAAGTGGCCAAACGCTTCGAGAGCCTTTCCCCGCGCGAGCAGCAGATCATGACCATGGCGACATCCGGCCTGATGAACAAGCAGATCGCAGGCGCACTCGGATTGAGCGAGATCACCGTCAAAATTCATCGCGGTAAGATCACCCGCAAGATGATGGCAAAAACCTTTGCCGATCTGGTGAAGATGGCGGAAGTGCTGGGCCTTTCCATGACGGATCAACGTAACCCGTGATCGCCTTCCCGCCTTTAACCGAAAGATGTTTCCTGCGGCCATACATCCGGCTTCGCTGATAAACCCCTGTATAGTTTGCAGGAAAGGTCGAAGCTGTCATAGTCAATGAAAATGAAGAACCGGCCGGTCCGGAGATTGGTATTGCCCCGGTGCAGACAGCTCATGTGGTATCCATCATTGATGATGAAATGGCGGTTCGCCGTGGCACGAGCAGCCTACTGCGATCCCTCGGCTTCTCAGTAAAGACGTTTGTTTCAGCAGAGGAATTTCTGAGTTCGAATGATATCGCCAAGACCTTCTGCATCGTCTCCGATGTCCAGATGCCAGGCATGAGCGGAATTGATCTCTACGAACATATACGTGCGCAGGATCGCCAAATTCCGTTTATCTTCATCACGGCGTTTTCCGAAACTCTGGTCCGAAGCAGGGTTGGCGGCGAAATCTGTGTGTTGCAAAAACCCTTTGCCGCAGACAAGCTTGTGGAATTTATTCGAAGTGTTGTGCCGGCAGCCGACTAAGGAAGAGCCCTATGCTCTTTCGTCAAACACGAACGGCCGTCGAAATCCCCATGACGATAAACATCGCGCCCGACATCAGGTTCAGACGGGTCAACAGGGTTTCCGGCAACCGCTGCCTAAACAGCCAGGCTGAGCTGCTCATAACCCAATACCACGACAAAGTACCCAGGCAGATACCCATGATGCTCAGGATATGCTCGGCACTTCTGGCAGTGTCGGAGAGAGCGACACTGCCCCCAAAGGCAATATAGGGAAGGATGGTCATGGGGTTGGCGAGTGCCAGAGCCATACCTCGCAAATATACCGAAAGCCTGCCGCCCGTCACATTGACACGCGCTTCAGCAACGCCCCGGCGTAAAATGGTTCGGACGCCAATGAGCAGGAAGACAGTGCCTGACAGGGTGTGAATGAGCGCCTGGTGGCTGACGAGCGAAGCAGCGACAGAGTTTGCCCCTATCATCGCAAGCGTCGCGTAGATTCCGTGCGTTGTCGCAGCCCCCGCCCCACTTGCAAGCCCACACCGGATACCCTGTGAAAGGCTGTGCTCCAGACACATCAGGCTGACCGGGCCGAACGGAATGGCGATGGATAGGCCCAGTATCCACGCCGAAACAAATGCATCCATGCGAATATCCGCGAGCGCTTAGAAATAACACCGTGTAGCCGGTGCTTTAGGCGACCGCTTGCCGGGCCAATGCTGGCCAATGTGTTTCAATAACGCCGGTTTTCGCACTGAATCGTCTCCTGACCGCCGCATCTCCAGGCCTTCAGAAAGACATCAACCATTTTTGGTTCGCATCACCCGAACGGGTAGTATCTTTAAACTTGGAAAAACCATGTTATTTTCCCGCGCGTAAATCTGGACGCAGCTTACATTTCCCGGGAGTTGCTGATGCCCATGTCTGAACGCGAGTTTGAAGAAGTTTCAGGCATGATCGGCTTGGTCTACGAGACTGTTCTCGATCAAAACATGTGGCCGACAGTTCTAGAGCTCATCTGTCAGCATCTAAACGTCAAAGCGTCTCGCATATATTGGCGTGACGCGAGCAACGGACAGGCACAGACGGTGCATTCCTGGGGAATCGAAAACAACTTCATCCGGGACCATAAGGAAAGGTACGTCACCCTCAATCCGCTTTACCCGATCTCGGTTTTCGTCAAACCCGGCCAGATTTTTTCGAGCGGCGACATCATTCCCAATGACGAATTCCGGAAGAGCCGATTCTTCACGGAGTGGGTGGAGCCGCAGGGCTTTTTTGATGCTGCCATCTTCAATATCCAGCGATACCAGGCCACCGCCGCAGCTTTCACTGTCATCACCGGCAGAGACTACGGGTTGGTCGATGAGCGTCTGCGTTCCAAATTGCGGATGCTTGCGCCACATCTTCAACGGGCAGCGCTCATTCGCAGCGAACTGGATGCGACGGCGCAGCATGCCCAGTCGCTTGAGGCCGCCCTTGAGCAGGTGGAAGCTGGCGTATTCATTCTGGATAGCGCTGGACACCCGCTGTGGGCAAACAGGACCGCCAGCAATATTCTGACCCAAGGAAGCCTTCTCCGCGCCGGCGCCGGAGGCCTCAGCCTCATCAGCGCCAAGGCCGACCGAATATTGCGGGAGGGGCTTATTTCCGCCTCCGACCGACCTGAATATATTCTACAACATCGACCAGCCATGATCCGAATGACCGATGCAGAAGGCGTCGAGTGGGTGGCATGCCTGATGCAACTAGGTCAGGAATCGCAGACGCAAGCAGCGTTCGAGCGGGTCGGAAAATCGGCGAGGGCAGCGCTCTTTATTCGCAAGGCAGAGGCGGTGCCGATATCCGGTATAGAGGCCGCAGCGCGATTCTACAGCCTGACGGCCGGTGAAATCCGCGTGCTGCATGTGGCCATGGACATGGATACTGTTGCCGAAATGGCAGAGACGCTCGGCATCTCCCCCAATACGGTCAAGAAACATTTGTCGTCCCTGTTCGGAAAGATGAATGTTTCGCGGCGTGCGGGGCTGATCA
Source organism: Rhizobium oryzicola (assembly GCF_030504645.1). GTDB lineage: Bacteria > Pseudomonadota > Alphaproteobacteria > Rhizobiales > Rhizobiaceae > Neorhizobium > Neorhizobium oryzicola. The sequence goes on from NZ_JAUKWQ010000014.1 coordinate 47,189, forward strand.
AGGCGGTGCTGGCTGCAGGGCCTTGATCAATCCGAGTGACCGGATGCGATCGGATCGCTGGCAGGGAAGGTTTCGCGCAGCGCTTCATCCAGATCGTCATCCTGCTCCTTCTTCGTGGGATGATGAGACGCTGGAAACATGTCGATCGGTTCCGGCAGCATGTCCTTGCCGTCTCTGACGTCCTGCGGTTTGTTTGGGTCGCGGATCATAGTCATCTCCTTGCCAAGGCATGGAAGTAAAGCCCTTCAACGCCACCAAAGCTTGAATGTTTCAGCCGAAATCATGATGCTTTGGCCAAAGCCGGTGTCTGCGCATTTTGCGCCAGAATGGTCATCAGGGACACAAGGGGCGGAATGACGAAGGCCCAGGGCCCGATGAAGGTCACAGCAACAGCCGCCGCCGCACAACCAAGCGCAAAGCAGAGGAGAACGGGCGCAAATCGTTTCAGACGCCCCTTGGCGGCCACAGCGCTCTCACCGGGCGGACCAATCATCAGGTCGCCTATATCGATCATAATCTGGGTCGAGGTCCCGGTCATGATGGTGGAAGGTGGCAGCGTCGATAAGTGCAGTCGATGCGCCGCATTCTGAATCGCCATGGCGGAAACTAGCAGCATGCCCATACTCAGGCTGGGAAGGCTGTCGCCATCGTGGAAAGGGCCATGGACAAGCGTGAGGATGGCAGCGGCCGCCAATAGCGCCAACTTGACCCATAGAAGGGGCAACAGGGCAAGGCGAGCCCGCTTTTCATAAGCCAGCGCGAACAGGCGACTGAACAGGATCACCAGACAGAAGACCGGCAGCGCCAGGAGTTTCGGTACGACACCTGTTGTACCCATGGCAATCGCCGCACCAAGAGTTACGAAATTGCCGGTCACATGGGCCGCGAACAATCCCTGTAGGGCGAGAAAACTGGCCGTATCGACATATCCGCCGTTAAAGCTCAGCAAGAAGGGCAACCAAGCATTCTTGATCATCACAAGCCTCATACCGTCAGCCGGCTTCGTAAGGGGTTTTGGTTTGCGCGCCCGACCACCTGGCCGGGCACCTCAACATTTTCACTCAGCCACCATGCCGGTGGCGCGAATTGACCGCAAGGAAATGCCGGACCACAGGTGGCTGCTGCCCCTTCTGGAACTTGTGCAGTTCAGCCTGCACATCGGCGTCCGCCACCGACACCCGTTTGTGCTGCCGCAAATGCTCCGCCCAGGATTCCACGCAGAACCATTCCACCAGCTTGCCGGGATCAGCCGCGTCCTCCGTGATGCCCCAGCTATAGGCACCGTCGCGGCGGCGCTCGTCGGAAAGCTTCGTGATGGTGCGAATGAACGCTGCACGATCTGCATGGTCGATCATGTATTCAATAAGGATCAAGACCGGGCCACGATCATGTTCGACGGGCTCCGCCGTCAATGGTTCCGGCCAGTGATTTGAGGCGGCAAGGTCAGCCTCGCCCTTGGGCAGCTTGACCCGATGGAAGAGCAACCCGGCGACGAGCAGAGCAACCGCGCCGATGGCAAGGGCCAAGGGTACGCCGGTTGCTTCACCGACAGCCCCCCAGAACAGGCTGCCCGCCGTCATCGCTCCGTTGAAGACGGTGAGATAGACCGCGAGCGAGCGCCCCCGCACCCAGTTGGGCAGGATGGCCTGGGCCACGCCGTTCATCGTCGTGAGCGCCATGATCCAGGCCGCTCCCAGAACGAGCAGCGACACGAGAGCGACCGCCTGCGGTGGCGCCAGAGCGAGTATGCCCATCACGGTCGCCGTCAGAACTGCAGCGATCAGCAGCAGGCCATCGGCATCGACGTGGCGGCGAAGCCGCGGCATCACCACCGCGCCCAGGATGGCACCGGCTCCAACGGCACCAAGCATGACACCGTAAAAGCCGGCATCGCCCTTCAGCACATTGCGGGCAACGAGCGGCAGCAAGGCCCAAACCGAACTGGCACAGCCGAAGAAGACGGCGGCCCGCAAGAGCACGACATGCAGATCTCGGCTCGCCCATGCGTAGCGTAGACCGGCGCGGAAAGCGCCGAAGAATTCTTCAGACAACGCATCCTTCTGATCCTTCGGGCGCTTCCACCACAGCAGTGCCGAGATGACGAAGACATAGGAAATGACATCGACGCCATAGGTGACAGCGGAGCCGAACGAGGCGAGCACCAGACCACCGACGGCGGGGCCGATCGCACGGGAAATATTGATGCCGAGCGAGTTCAGCGCGACGGCGCCTTTGACATCCTGGCGCCCCACAAGTTCCGGCACGATGGCCTGCCAGGTCGGCGCCATGAGCGCGGCGCCGATACCGCCGACGAAGGTGAGCGCGATCAGCGTCTCGATCGTTTGCAATCCTGAGGCCGAGAGAAACAGAAGCGTGGAGCTGACGCAGGCGAGCAGGATCTGGATGGCGATCAGGAATTTGCGCCGATCCAGAATGTCGGACATCACGCCGGCAGGGATCGCGAGTAGAAAGATCGGCAGTGTGCCTGCGGCCTGGATCAACGCCACTGCGGCGGGCGCGGCAGACAGGTCGGTCACAAGCCAGGCGCTCGCGACATCGCGCACGAAGCTGCCAATATTACCGATGATGGTGGCGATCCAGAGAACCAAAAACACCTGCTGACGCAACGGTGCGAAGCTGCTGCCGGAAGAGCCCGCCGCACTCATGACGATACGCCCCGTTCATTGGTCTCGTGATCAAGAGACGTCAGGGGGCCTTGAGATAGCAGGGCCAGTATATGGTCGAGATCGTTCAGCACGAGATGTCTCCTGTCCTTGAGAAAATCCGCCCCGGCCTCGACTATCGAGGTTACGGGGCAGCAGCTCTTGTTCGTTTTCGAGATTTTGGAGAATGGTGCGGCGCTGGCCGCCGCCATCAGGGCTTTACCGAGTGGATCTCCGCCACGTAACCGCCCGGGAATTCCACCATGGCCGACTCTCGCTTGCCGACGGTCTTCGGCTCAACAAGCACGTTGACGGCGTTTGCCTTGGCCTTTTCGAGTGTCGCGGCAAGATCACGCACCTCATAGCCGGTCATTTCGCGGCCATAGGGGAAGGGCAATTGGCCATTGGTCACGAGAACCGCCATGCGCCCATAGACGCTTTCGATATCGATGCGGCGATAGGTTTGCCCCGCCTTGCCAATCTCCTCGCCCGGAGCTTTGCGGTTATCCGCGGTCACCTTCCCCTTGGAGAAAGCGAGCCAATCCCTGACAAAAGTGGAGACAGCATCCGGCGAAACATAGACGCGATTTTCCGGTACGGTTTCAAAGGCAGCATAGTTCGGGGTCTGGGTGTGCCAATAGAGCTGCATGTTGACGCCACCAGGCCACTGTATCACCGCATCACGGCCAATCGGATCATTGAAGCTGTCAACAACGACAGCCGCTCCGGCAGCGCGTGCAGCCTTCAGGGCCTTGTCCATGTCCTTGACCAGATAGCCGGTGCGCTCCGCACCAAAAGGATAGGGAATGGGTGTGCGGAAGCCAAAGAGCGAGACGGTGCCAACGGGCGTCTGCAACAGCTGCGAGCTGGTCAGGCTATCCGTCGGGGTGACATTGACGACCACCTGCTTTGTGCTCTGACCGCCGAACGTGGCAAGGAAGCTCTTGGCGAAAGCATCCACCTTGTCAGGCGCAACATAGACATGGGTCGTGTCATATTGCGGGGCTATACCCACTTGCGGAAGGGCAGCGCCTGCGGCCGATGCCGACAGGGGAGCAAGAGCAACAAAGGTAGATGCGATAAAGGCAAGCGTCGTCAATCGCATGGTTCTCTCCACGTCGTTTGATGGTTCAAAAGCAAGCTTGGTTTTGGTGTCTGTTTTCGTTCACGGCTTTGTCGCGGCCGGGTTGGCGTGGTTCGTAAGATCCTGCAACGCCACGAACAGGAAGGCTCCGGCGAGGCCGACATGCTCGAAAAAGGCATTCATTGCCATGGCTCGACCCATCCCGACCGGCAGCTCCCAGAAACGGAGCGCAATAAAGGTAGCCGCAATGGTGAAAGCACCCAGTGCCAGCGATCCGAGCCAACGGTAGAAGCCGGAAATGACGAGCGCCGACATGGCAAGCTCGAACAGGATCACGCCAACCGCAAACACCGGTGCGGGCGACAGGCCGAAATGCGTCATCTCCCCGATGGCGCCCGGAAAATCGAAGATCTTCGTGAGCGGCCCCTGGATATAGGCCGCGCAGAGCGCGACCAAAGCAAGCGTGCGAAGCGGCGCGGAAGCAGTCAGGCGGGTTATCGAGGCTGGAGTTGTGGTGTGCAATGACATGGTGTTTCCTCACACCGCCCAGCAGGAGCACCCGAGCGCCCCGAAGAATTCCTTGAGGTCATTGATCGGCAGCTTCGAAGTCCAGGCGCCCGCATGGTCATGGCCGTGCACGTTGCAATCATTGGCGCAGCCGCAGGCGCTGATCATCTTTCGGCGCAGCGAGTGTTTGCCTGCCCCTTCCGGCTCGCCCCAGGCGGCATAGCCACCGAAGGTGCGCACCGGCGACCAATCCGGCATGGCTGGCGGAACCGGGTTTTCATCCAGCTTTGCGAAGTCCCCGGCACCGTAGACGATCTTGCCGCCCACCATGGTCAGGTCCGAGGTCAGGAAGGAAATCTCATCTTCCGCGCAGGCGAAGAAGTCCTTGCTGGGCACCACGAGATCCGCGAACTGGCCCTTTTCGATGCGGCCCTTCTTGCCTTCATCGTTGGAGAACCAGGTGACGTTTTCCGTCCACATGCGCAGTGCCGTCTCGCGGTCCAGGCAGTTGCGGCGCGGGTAAAGCTGCATGCCACCCACCGTCTTGCCGGTCACCATCCAGGCCAGCGAGATCCAGGGGTTATAGGAGGCAACGCGGGTTGCGTCGGTGCCTGCCGAAACCTTCACGCCCTTTTCCAGCATGCGTGCAATGGGAGGTGTCGCTTCCGCCGCACCATGGCCGTAACGCTCCACGAAATACTCGCCCTGATAAGCCATGCGATGCTGGACGGCGATGCCGCCGCCAAGCGCCGCGATGCGATCGATGGACTGGTCGGAGATGGTTTCCGCGTGGTCGAAGAACCAGTTCAGGCCCTCAAGCGGCGTATCCTGATTGACCTTTTCGAACACGTCGAGTGCGCGCGAAATCGTCTCGTCATAGGTGGCATGCAGACGCCAGGGCCAGCGGTTCTGCGCCAGAATGCGAACCACTTCTTCCAACTCCCCTTCCATTTCCGGAGGCATGTCCGGGCGCGGTTGGCGGAAGTCCTCGAAATCGGCGGCCGAGAAGACGAGCATTTCCCCAGCACCATTATGGCGGAAATAGTCGTTGCCCTGCTTGTATTTGACCGAGGAGGTCCAGTTGAGGAAGTCGTCCTTTTCCTGCTTCGCCTTCTGGGTAAAGAGGTTATAGGCAAGTCGCACTGTCAGCTGGTTCTCGTCCGACAGCATCTGAATGACCGCATAATCATCCGGGTAATTCTGGAAGCCGCCGCCGGCATCGATCACGCCGGTAACGCCCAGCCGGTTCAGCTCGCGCATGAAATGGCGCGTGGAATTGACCTGGTAGTCGAAGGGAAGCTTCGGCCCCTTGGCAAGCGTTGCATAGAGAATGCCGGCATTTGGCTTGGCGAGAAGCAGGCCCGTCGGATTGCCATTGGCGTCGCGGGTAATTTCGCCGCCCGGCGGGTTGGGCGTATCCTTGGTATAGCCGACAGCGCGCAGAGCCGCGCCGTTCAGCAGCGCCCGGTCATAGAGATGCAGCAGGAAGACCGGCGTATCCGGCGCAATCGCATTGATCTCATCAATGGTAGGCAGCCGCTTTTCGACGAACTGATGCTCTGTGAAGCCACCAACAACGCGCACCCATTGCGGCGCGGGCGTCACCGCCACCTGCCGCTTCAGCATGTTCATGGCGTCGGCCAGGCTGCGCACGCCATCCCAGCGCAGCTCCATATTGAAGTTGAGGCCGCCGCGAACAACGTGCGTGTGATTGTCTATCAGGCCGGGCAGCACGCGCTTGCCCTTGAGGTCGACGATCTTCGTATCCGGACCCGCGTGGGCCATGATGTCTGCATCGTGGCCGACGGCTAAAAACTTCCCGTCCTTGATGGCAACGGCGGATGCCGTCGGGTTCGTCCGGTCCAGGGTGGTGATGAGGCCGTGGTGAAGAATGAGATCGGCATGCATCCGCGAGATCCTCGAAAAACTGTGGTGACGTAAGGATGGCAACCGGCCTCAGCCGGTGGCCTTTTCCGACGTTGCGTCCTGCCGCGCCGGCGGCGTGGTGGCCTTGGGCAGGTCGCCAAAGACATGCGGCTTGACCTGATGATGCAGCCAGGACGTGGTGACGGAGTCGCCCTTGATAATCGTCTTGGCAAAGGGAATGAGCTGTTCACCGATGAGAATGCCGAGCAGGCCAACAAGCGCGACCATGGGTGGCGCGGGCGAGCGGACATTCAGAAGGCTGTAGATGATGCCGACCAGCAGACCGGCGGCAAGCGAAATGAGATAGATCTTCATCGCGGTATCCTCAGAGGATCGGGGGTGCATCGCCCGCTTCCGAGCGATGCAGGTCATCAGGCGGGATGATCTCAATGACCTTCGGAGGCGCCAAACATGGTCTTGGCGTAGATGATGCCGAGGCCATAAGAGCCGCCGAACTTTTTCGCGATGCCCGTCGTCATGTCGTAGGTTTCGGTGCGAGCCCAATCGCGCTGCAGTTCGAGAAGATACTGGAGCGACGTCATCGGCTGCGCGCCGGCCTGCACCATCCGGTCCATGGCGCGGTTATGCGCTTCATCCGATACGTCGCCGCAGGCATCGGCAATGACGAAGACCTCGAAACCCTGATCAATCGCCGAAAGCGCCGGGCCGACGATGCACACGCCCGTCCACAGGCCGGCGAGCACAATGCGCTTCTTGCCGATGCGGTTGACCTCTTCAATGACGGCCGCATCTTCCCAGGTGTTCATGGAGGTGCGGTCAAAAAGCTTCTGGCCGGGGAAGGCATCGGTAATTTCGCTGAACATCGGGCCGGAGAAGCTCTTTTCCGCAACCGTCGTCAGGATCGTGGAAACACCAAAACCCTTGGCGCCGTTGGAAATGAGGGCCGCATTGTTGCGCAGGTTGACGGCATCAATGCTCTTGGTGGCGAAGGACATCTGGGACTGAAAGTCGATGAGGATCAGCGTGTGATCGGTCGGCTTCAGCAGCTTCGAACCGGGGGTCGGGGTCGCGGTGATGGACATTGTGCTCTCCTGGGCTTTGGCCTTGGTTGGCTGGGTTGTTCTTGATGTCCCCCTTATGACGCGGGAGGCCCAAAACCTGCTTGTAGGGAAGTGGCTCCATTTGGACGATCCAACTGTCGGAGCACGCCCACCGACAACACGTTTTCGGGAGAGACAGGAAGCTGCCGTGAGGCGTGACGCGTTCGGATGAGCCCGCCTCAATATGTGGCAATAATTTTTTATTCGAAAAATTCTTTTTATTAGGAATTGAAAATTCCGTCTTTGTTTGTCACTGTGCACCGAAACGCGGCCGAAGACCGTGGGGAGAAGGTAAACAGAGAGGACGAACGTGGCACAACTGTCGCTGCGCGCCATCAAGAAACGCTTCAAGACAACCGATGTCCTGCACGGCATTGACCTGGAGGTGCAGGATGGCGAACTGGTGGTGTTCGTCGGCCCGTCCGGCTGCGGCAAGTCGACCCTGCTTCGCCTGATCGCCGGCCTTGATCCCATCTCCGATGGCGAGTTCTGGCTGAATGGCCAGCTGATGAACACCATCGCCCCTTCCCGCCGGGGCATCGCCATGGTGTTCCAGTCCTATGCGCTTTATCCGCATATGGATGTCTACGAGAACATGGCCTTCGGCGCACGCCTGATGGGCCTTTCCACGCCTGACGTGGAAGCGCGCATTGCCGAAGCGGCCCGGATGCTGAAGTTGGAACCGCTTCTGAAGCGCAAGCCCCGTGAGCTTTCCGGCGGTCAACGCCAGCGCGTCGCGATCGGCCGGGCGCTGGTGCGCAAGCCGAAGCTTCTTCTTCTGGATGAGCCGCTGTCCAACCTGGATGCGGCACTGCGCTCGGAAGTGCGCCTGGAAATCGCCCGCCTGCACCGGGAAATCGGCGGTACCACCATTTACGTCACGCATGACCAGGTGGAGGCGATGACGCTGGCCGACCGCATAGTCGTCATGAACCAGGGGCGGATCGAGCAATTCGGCTCGCCGCGCGAGCTTTACGAGCATCCCGCCAATACCTTCGTGGCAACCTTCATCGGTTCACCCAAGATGGCGCTCCTGCCTCTGACGCGCGAGGGCGATTCGCTGAGATCGGCAGGCTATGGTGCGCTCGTGCCCACCCATCTACCGGCAGCCGCAGAGCGCGAATTGCTGGTTGGCGCGCGGCCTGATGCCTTCGTCATCTCTCCAGGTTCGGAAGGAAACGGCTTAGAAGGTCGGGTGGTCTATACCGAATATCTCGGCGACAATGCCTATGTCTATGTGCGGCTCGGGGATGACCAACTGGTGTCCGTGCGGGCAACGCCTGAGACGAACCTTCCGCCGGATACGCCCGTTCGCCTGGATATCCTGCCCGGCAAGGCGCACTACTTCAGCCGTCAGACCCAGCAGAGGATCGCGGCATGACGCAACCAACAATCAGAACACATCAAAAACAGTGAGAGGAACAGATGAAAAAATTCGTCATCAGCGCCGCTTTGGCTCTTGGCTCGCTTGCCTCCGCCCTGCCCGCCTTTGCGGCGGACCTGACGTTCTGGACGTGGCGCCAGGAAGACAAGGCGCAATATGAAAAATTCTTCAAGGAATTCAACAAGGACAATCCGGATATCACGGTGAAGTTCGAGGCCTTCGAGGCGACGAGCTACAACACGATCCTGTCAACGGCGCTGGCCGGCGGCACGGGTCCGGACCTGATGATGACCCGCACCTATGGTGGCATCGAAAGCCTTGCGGGCGCCGGCTACCTGATGCCCCTCGACAAGACGAAGATCCCGGCGCTGGAAGGTTTCTCCGAGCCGGCTCTCGCCTCCGAGACGATGCGCTCCAACAAGACGCTCTATGCTGTTCCGGCCGCCAGTCAGACCATGCTCGTGATCTACAACAAGGAGATCTTCGAGAAGAACGGCATTTCGGAGCCCGCGAGCTGGGATGAATTCCTGAAATCCTGCGAGAAGCTGAAGGCCGCCGGCGTGATGCCTTTTGCCAACGGCACCGCCACCGGCTGGCAGAATGAGACGATCGTCTCGGCACTCACCTCCTCCATCATGGGTAAGGCCTTCTATGAAGACCTGATGGCGGGCAAGACGACCTTCAACGATCCGCGCTATGTCGCGGCCATCGGCAAGCTCAAGGAAATCTCCGCCTATTTTCCGGATGGCTTCATCGGCCTTGATTACGCATCCGCGCAGCAGCTCTTCACGTCAGGCATGGCCGCGATGTTTGCCGGCGGCTCCTTCGAGCTCGCAAGCTTTGCCAAGCAGAACCCCAGCCTGAAGATGGGTGTCTTTGCCGCGCCCAGCCTCAAGAAGGAAGATCCGAAGCTGGTCGGCCTGTTCTTCGACTCCGGCTTTGCCGCAAATGCCAAGACGAAATCGCCGGACGCCGCGCTGAAGTTCCTGAACTATGTGGCGAACAAGAAATTCGCCCAGGCCTTCGCCAATGATCTCAGCAACGTCTCGGCGGTGCCGGGCGTCACCTTCGACAGCCCGCTGCTGGCCCGTGTCGCTGAGCTCAACAAGCAGTCCATTCCCTACATGACGCTTGTCAATTTCCGCTACGGCGAGCCGACCGGCTCAAACCTCATCCAGGCGGGCGTGCAGAAACTCTTGAACGGACAGGCAACGCCGGAACAGGTGGGCAAGTCGATGACCGACGGGCTGTCGGCCTGGTATGCACCGTTCAAGAAGTAAGCCTGTGGCCCGGTCTTCAAAGGCCGGGCTCCTTTCATCATTCAACTGGCGGATCGAATGTTCACCACCCGGCTGACCGGACGGAACCTGTGGATCGCGGCGCTCATCCTGCCGCCGCTGGCCTTCATGTGCCTGTTCCTCGTCTATCCCATTCTGTCTGCCTTCGCCTATGCCTTCTATGAATGGCACGGGCTGGCGCGGGGTGAATTCATCGGGCTCGCAAACTTCCACAAGGTGCTGTTCGAATATCCGTTTTCGGAGCGCACGGTGAATGCCTTCGTGCACAACATCTTCGTGTTCTTCGCGCTGATGGTGCTGCAGAACGGTGTGGGTTTCGTGCTAGCTTATTGCCTGTGGCGCGAGCTACCGGGCGCCCGCTTCCATCGCATCGCGGTCTTCCTTCCGGTCGTGCTCTCCACCGTCATCGTCGCCATCCTCTGGAAGCTGTTCCTGCATCCGCTGTTCGGTGTCGTGAACATCTCCCTGCGCGGCTTGGGGCTCGGCTTCCTCGCACAGCCCTGGCAGGGGCAGGATACGACGGCGCTGACCGCCATTGTTGTCGCCAATGCCTGGCACATGGTGGGCTTTCCGACCCTCGTTTTCCTGGCGGGCATGCAGCGCATCCCGACCGAAATTCTCGATGCCGTGCGCATGGAAACAGAAAGCGAATGGGTGAAGGTGCGAAAGATCGTTTGGCCGCTGGTGGCACCCAGCGCGACCGTCGTTTTCACACTGCTCTTTGTCAGCGCCTTCAACTTCTTCGAACTGCCCTTCCTGATGGGCGGCGTCGATGGCTCGCCGCACGGCGCAACGGACGTTCTGGGCCTTTATTTCTATCGCACCGCCTTCGGCAGCATGTCGGCATCCGCCGAAAATTTTGGGCCAGGTAGTGCGCTCGCCGTGCTGATCTTCCTGTTCATCGCCATCCTCTCCAGCGCTATCACGCTGTGGCTGCGCAAGCGGGAGATCCAGCTATGACGACCAAGACCTACGACCATCGTCCCGGACTGCTAGCAACGCTTGGCCGTGACGGCCTGATCCAGATCATCCTGATCGCCAACAGCTTCATCATGCTGGCGCCGATCGTCATCATGATCTTTTCCGCCTTCAAGACGAATGCGGAAATCTTCCGCTCGCCCTTCGCGCTGCCTGATTTCACCAATGTCACCAGCATCATGAAGATCTGGAGCGGCACGAATTTTCCGCTCTATCTCCTCAACTCGTTTATTGTCGCGGCAAGTTCAATCGCCGTGATCCTGACGCTCGGGACGATGGCCGCCTATGCGATTGCACGCTACGAATTTCGCGGCGCGAACTTCATCCTGCTGTTCTTCCTGGCGGGCCTGACCCTGCCGCTGAAGCTTGCCATCATTCCGCTGTTCATCCTGATGCGGGATCTGGGGCTGCTCGACACGCGCTTCTCGCTGATCTGCATCTATGTGGCGACGGGGCTTCCGACCACCGTCTTCATCATGACCGGCTTCATCCGCACCCTGCCGAACGAGCTTGAGGATGCGGCCCGCATGGATGGCGCCAGCGAAGCCCGCATCATGTGGTCGATCATGCTGCCGTTGGTTAAACCTGCCATGGTGATTGCCGGCATCCAGAACGCGGTGCCGATCTGGAACGACTTCTTCTTCCCGCTGATCTTCATCCAGAAGGACAGCCTGAAAACCCTGCCGCAAGGGCTGACCACCTTCATGGGCGAATATGGCACGGACTGGGGCGTGCTGTTTTCCGGCCTGACGCTCTCGGCGCTGCCGGTCATCGTGCTCTACATCATCCTGTCGCGGCAGTTCATCAACGGCATGACCGCCGGCGCGGTGAAATAGAGCGGCCCGCGATGTCAGGATTTGAGCACCGCCACCGCCGCCTCGCTGTTGTGGATGTAGTCATGCGCATCGGCCTGGTTGCGGACAACCAGAATGAACAGAAGATCCGTCAGCGCCAGTTGCGCATCCCGCGAGGTGATCGCCGAGGAGCGAACGCGTTCCTCGTCCGCAATCGTGTAAAGCTGGATATCGGCCAGTTCCGCCAGCCGGTTGCTCTGCAGCCCGGTCATGGCGATGATCGTCGCACCGCGCTCGCGCGCCAGTTCCGCCACCCTGAGCGTCTCAAGGCTCGCCCCGGAGTAAGAGAGCGCCACCAGCACGTCGTCAGGCGTCAGCGTCGCGGCATTAGCCAGCTGCACATGCGTGTCGCTGTCCAGCAGCACCATGCGGGCGAGCTTCTGCAGCTTGTAGGAAAAATCCCGCGCCACCAGCGAGGAGGCACCGACGCCAGCCAGATGGATGCGGCGGGCGGAAGTGAGCGCCTGCACGGCGCGCCCGATCGTCTCCTCGCTATTGACCTGCAGCGTCTGCTGCATGGAGGCGATCTTGCTCGCCGCCAGCTTGTGCAGGATGGTCATGTAGCTATCGCCCACATCGATCGTGCCATGGATCATGCCCGCCGGCACCTGCCATCCTTGCGCATTGGCCTTGGTAACGGCGAGCTTCAGCTGCTGGTAGCCGCCATAACCCATCTTCTGCGAGAACTTGACGACGCTGGATTGGCTGCGCCCGGTGGCGGCCGCCAGCTCCGCGGAGGAGAGCGACAGCATCCGTTCCGGGTTGTCGACAATGAACTGGCCGATCTGCCGGTCAGCATCCGTCATGTCGTCAAGCTTGGCCCTGATAATGTTGAGAACCGACATGCACGCTCCGCTGAAAATGGAAGGCGGCGCCTGATGCGCCATTTGGAATATATCATTCCCGAATCTGAAATCGTCAGGAATAATAGCGCGGATTGGCGCGCTGCCCAAGAGCATGGGCAGACGGCTGTTCGTCGGGAAAGGAACTGATGCCCATGGACCAGTTGCGGATCGTCGGAGGCAATCGCTTGAGCGGTGCTGTCTCCATCGCCGGCGCCAAGAACGCCGCCCTGCCGCAGATCGCCGCCTCGCTTCTGAGCCCCGTACCGCTGGAGCTGACGAACCTGCCGAGGGTTTCCGATGTCGAGAACATGCTGCGCATCGTTCAAACCTACGGCGTTCAGGTGACCCGCGAGGGCCACAGCACCACGCTCGATACCGCCTCGCTGGAAGTGCGCGAGGTGGATTACGACACGGTGCGCCGCATGCGCGCCTCCATCCTCGTTCTGGCGCCGCTTCTGGTGCGGTTTGGAAAAGCGCGGGTCTCGCTTCCCGGCGGCTGCGCCATCGGCGCGCGTCCTGTCGATATGCATCTGAAGGTGCTCTCGGCGCTCGGCGCCGATGTTTCCATCGATGGCGGTTACATCATGGCCGATGCGAAGGGTGGGCTGAAGGGTGCCCGCATCGTGTTGCAGGGCCCGTCGGTCGGCGCCACGGAAACAGCGATGATGGCAGCGACGGGTGCATCCGGCGAAACGGAAATTCTGAACGCCGCCCGCGAGCCGGAAGTGGTGGATCTCGCCGCCTGCCTTTCCGCCATGGGGGCGAAGATCGAAGGGGCTGGCACCCACCGCATCCTGATACAGGGTCCGGCAGAATGGCGCGCTGCCAGCCATCACGGCATCCCTGACCGTGTCGAGGCCGGCACCTACGCCGCCGCGGTCACCATTGCCGGCGGGCAGCTGGAGCTGGTCAATGCGCGGTTGGAACACCTCGCCTCCGTGTTTCAGGTGCTGGAAAGCGTCGGCACGACCATCTGGCCCAGCGACCGCGGCATCGTCATCAGCGGGCCGGACAAGCTCGCACCCATGGATCTCACCACCGAGCCCTATCCCGGTTTCCCCACCGATCTGCAGGCACAGTTCATGGCGATTGCCTGCCGCGCGGAAGGGGCCAGCCTGTTTCGCGAAACGATCTTTGAAAACCGTTTCATGCATGTGCCGGAACTGAAGCGGCTGGGGGCGGATATCACGCTCACCGGCTCATCGGCCTTGGTGCGCGGCGGCAAGCCGCTGCGCGGCGCGCCTGTCATGGCAACGGATCTTCGCGCCTCCGTCTGCCTCGTGCTGGCGGGTCTCGCCGCCGAAGGCGAGACGATCGTCAATCGCGTCTACCATCTCGATCGCGGCTATGAGCGGCTGGACCGTAAGCTCGCCCAATGCGGCGTTGAGATCGAGCGGATTTCCCAATGAGCGCGGAGAAGCGTCCCATTCGCTATTTGCTCGGCGTCGATGGCGGCGGCACCGGCTGCCGCGCCCGGATCGTCGACCTTAAAGGCAACACGATGGGACAAGGGCTCTCCGGCCCCGCCACCACGCGGCTTGGTGTGGCGGGCGCGTGGGCCTCCATCATGAAGGCTTGGGCCGCCGCCGCCGAGGATGCGGGGCTGGACCCGGAAGCAGCGCCGGAGGTTCAGGCAGGCATCGGCATTGCAGGCGTCAGCCGCAAGGGTGCCCTGGAAGAGCTACACGCCCTGCCCCACCCCTTCGCCGGCATCAGCTTCATCAGCGATGGCGCCGGCGCCTGCCTCGGCGCCCATTCGGGGCGTGACGGCGCTATCGTGATTGCCGGCACCGGCTCGATCGGCCTGGCATTCGTGGACGGGAAAGAACTGCGCGCCGGCGGGTATGGCTTCCCGATTTCCGACGAGGGCAGTGGCGCGGATCTCGGCCTGAAAGCGATCCAGCTGGCCTTGCGCGCCTATGACGGGCGGGTGGAACAAACGCCGCTGCTGCGTGAGGTGATGGCCCGCTTCCATGATACGCCGGCCACCGTGATCGGCTGGATGGATGGCGCGACCGCAACGGATTACGCCACGCTCGCCCCCATGGTGATGCGCCATGCTGATCAGGGCGATCCGGCCGCACGGCGCATCGTGCAGACTGCGGCCGAGCAGATCGACGCGCTGGTGAGGCGCATGTTCGACTACGGCGTATCACTTGTCACGCTGCTGGGCGGTCTTTCCGGCCCCATCGAACCTTGGTTGTCGCCGGACGTTCGCCGCCGCCTGAAGCCGGCGGATGGCGATGCCGTGTCGGGTGCGATCATTCTTGCCGAGAGGAGCATCGCCAAGTGATCACACAGGGCAAAAATTCGCACGCGACGATTGGAATAATTTATTCCTCATACCGATTGACGACCGGAATATTCGGTTCTACCAATATCAGAACATGCAAGAGCGAGCAGGTCTCATGACACACGATCCCCTTCTCTCCGAGCTCGAAAAGCTGGTTTCGGAAGCGCGCAATCCGAAGTCCATGGAGATCGACCTGCTGCCTTCAGAAGGCATTCTCCGGGTGATGAATGACGAGGACAAGAACGTCCCTCTGGCAGTGGAAAAGGTCATTCCCGAAATTGCAAAAGCCGTCGATCGCATCGTTGCCGCCTTCCAGTCCGGCGGGCGCCTGATCTATATCGGCGCCGGCACCAGCGCGCGGCTCGGCGTTCTCGACGCCTCCGAATGCCCGCCCACCTTCAGCGTGCCGGAGGGCATGGTGGTCGGCCTGATTGCGGGCGGCCCGAAAGCCCTGCTGCAGGCGGTGGAAGGCGCAGAAGATGACCCGGAACAGGGCCGCGAGAACCTCGAAGCCATCGAACTCACCGCCAACGACGTGGTGGTCGGCATCGCCGTCAGCGGCCGCACGCCATACGTGATCGGCGCGCTGCAATATGCCAAGTCCATCGGTGCGACGGCGATCTCGCTGACCTGCAACCCGGATTCCGTGCTTTCGGAGATTGCCGATATCGCCATTTCCCCCGTCGTCGGGCCGGAAGTGGTGACGGGCTCGACACGGTTGAAATCCGGCACCGCGCAGAAGCTAGTACTCAACATGCTGACAACGGCCAGCATGATCCGCATCGGCAAGACCTATGAGAACCTGATGGTCGATGTCAGCATCAGCAACAAGAAGCTGCAGGCGCGGGCCCTGCGGATCGTGGCGGATGCCACCGGCTGTTCCTTCGATGAGGCAGAGGATTATCTTCGCCGCGCCGACAACAATGTGAAGCTTGCCATTCTGATTGCACTCACCGGCATGGGGGCCGAGGAAGCCGAGCAATCGCTGAAAAACGCAGGCGGTTACCTGAGAAAAGCAATAGAAGAGACGCAGCACCGCAAAGCTGCGCGCATGTGAAGACCGTATAAACAGAGGGAGAATGGGACATGACACTGAAACTGACGCGCAAGCTCATGGCTTGCATTGCTCTTGCTGCCGTCATCGGCGGCACAGCCGTTCAAGCAAACGCCGCAACGCTGAAAATGGCCTGGTCGCAGGATGCCACGGGTCTCGACCCGCACAAGCAGACAGCCTTTTCCTCGATCCGCCTGCTGGAACTCATCTATGAGCCGCTGGTGCGCCTCGACCCGGACCTGAAGGTAACGCCAGGCATTGCCACCTCCTGGACATTTTCGCCCGACGCCAAGACGCTGACCTTTAAGCTGGACCCGAAGGCGAAGTTCCACAATGGCGCGGCAGTGACATCTGCGGACGTGAAGGCGTCTTACACGCGCATTCTCGACCAGGCGACGGGTGCTGCCGCACGCGCCAATTACCTCTCGATCGCGACCATCGACACGCCCGACGACCAGACCGTCGTCTTCAACCTGTCGCAGCCGGATGTGCCGCTTCTCTCGGCCATGAGCAGCCTCAATGCGGCGATCGTACCGGCTTCGGAAATCGCAGCCGGCAAGGTCGGCACGTCAGCCATCGGCTCCGGCCCCTTCAAGCTGAAGACGTGGGAGCCGAATGTGAAGGAAGAGCTGGTCGCCAACCCGGATTGGGCAGGCGGCAAGACCGGCGTTGACGGGATCAATATCAGCGTGCTGCCGGATGAAAGCGCGATCCTCGCCGCGCTTCGCGCCAAGCAGGTGGATTTCGCCCTGCTGAATGATCCGCTGGTCGCCACGCTGGTGCCTAATGTGCCGACGCTGAAGCTGAACCGCGTTCCCGTTCTCGCCTATCACGCGCTGCAGCTCAACCCATCGCGCAAGCCGATGACGGAACTCGCCGTGCGCCAGGCCATCTCCTGCGCCATCGACCGCAAGGATGTGCTGGATACCGCCCTCCTCGGCGAGGGCAAGTTGACCGGCCCGCTGACCATGCCGGACTTTCGCTCCAACACGGACGACCTCTTCTGCTACAAACGGGATCTTGCCAAGGCGAAGAAGCTGATGGCCGATGCGGGCTACAAGGACGGTTTTTCCGCCACCGTGATTGCCGCAACCGGCGAACCGCCGACCGCCGCCTCCGAGGCTCAGGTCATCCAGTCTCAGCTGAAGGAAATCGGCATCAAGCTCGAAATCAAGCTGATGGAAACGAGTGTCTATGTCGACACCTGGTTGAAGGGCGATTTCGACATGGCGGTGGCGCTGAACGGCGGCCGTGCCGACCCTTATCCGATGTATAATCGCTACTTCACCAAGGCTGGCAACCTGCAGAAAGTGTCCAACTACATCGACGACACGCTGGATACGCTGATGCAGCAGGGCCGCGTTGAGACCGATCCGAAGAAGCGCAAGGAGATCTTCTCCGCCTTCGACAAGCACCTGACGGAAGTCTCCCCCTGGATCTGGCTCTACACCGGCTACAGCTACACCGCGCAGCAGCAGAACGTGCAGGGCTTCGTGCCCTCGCCCGATGGTTCGCTGTTCAGCCTCGCGCGCGTCTCGGTCAAGTAACCGGGACAGGCGCAAGACGGGAATGTTGATGCCATGAATTACCTGACGCGACGCCTTGTGACCTTCCCGCTGATCATGCTGGGGGTCTCCGTGCTGGTGTTCGTCGCCATCCGCATGGTGCCGGGCGATGCCATTACGGCCATGCTTGGCACCGAAGCGGGGTTGCTGACACCGGATCAGCGAAAGGCGCTGGCAGGCTATTTCGGCATCGATCGCAGCTGGACCGCGCAATACTGGCATTGGCTGCTGGGCGCGCTCCAGGGCGATCTCGGCCTCTCCGTCACCAACGGCAAACCGGTTCTGGATGTGATCCTCAGCCGGTTTCCGCTGACCATCGAACTGGCGCTGCTCGCCGTCGTGATCGCGCTTTGCATCGGCCTGCCGCTCGGGGTCTTTGCAGCGACCCGCAATCAGAAGCCTTCCGATCTTGCCGTGCGCATCTTTGCCATGCTCGGCCAATCCACACCGAGCTTCGTGATCGGCCTGTTGATCCTTTATATCCTCTCCAGCGTGTTCGGCATTCTGCCAACCATGGGTTCCGCCGTTTCTCTCTTCGAAGACCCGATCGGCAATCTGAAGCAACTCATTCTTCCGGCCCTAACGCTCGGCTTCTCTTTCACCGCCTCGGTCACCCGTATTTCCCGCTCCGCCATGCTGGATGTGCTGAACGATGATTACGTGCGTACTGCCCGCTCCAAAGGCGTTCCGGCGCTTCAGGTGATCTGGCGGCATGCGCTGCCGAATGCGCTGATCCCGGTCGTGACGCTGAGCGGTGTCGAATTCGGCTATCTCTTGGGCGGCGCGGTGCTGGTCGAAAAAATCTATGCCCTGCCCGGCCTTGGTCGCCTGGCGCTCGATGCCATCCTGCAGCGCGATTATGCACTCGTGCAAGGCTGCGTGCTGTTCGTGGCGCTCAATTTCATGATCGTCAATCTCCTCGTCGATCTCGCCTATGCGGCGCTCGATCCGCGTATCCGGCTGGGAGGGCGCTGATGGCCGATCTTCTGCGCGGACTCTTGAGGCATCCCAGCGGCCGCATCGGCGGCGCGATCGTTGCGCTCTACATCATCGTTGCTGTTCTCGCGCATCTGGGCGTAACACCTTACGATCCGATCCAGCAGTTTCGCATCGACCGGCTGAAGCCGCCAAGCGGCGCCCACTGGATGGGCACCGACATGTTCGGTCGCGATGTGTTGAGCCGGCTGATGGTCGGCATCGGCCAATCCTTCCTCGTCGCCTTCGCCTCGGTCGGCATATCGGCCGTGATCGGCACGGCGCTCGGCCTCACCGCCGCCTGGTTCGGGCACCTGTGGGACGGTGTCGTGATGCGGCTGATGGATATTCTGCTCGCCTTCCCGGCGGTACTACTGGCTCTTCTCATCATCGCCGTCATCGGCCCCGGAACCGGCACCAGTGTGATGGCGATCGCCTTCGTCTATACGCCGATCTTCACCCGCGTGGTGCGCGGACCGGCACTCTCCATCAAGTCGCGCGATTTCGTCGATGCAGCGCGAACCTTCGGCAGCAGCCGCGTTTATATCCTGACCCGACATCTGATGCTGAACCTCGTGGCGCCGCTGACGGTGCAGGTGACGCTGGCGCTGGCATGGTCGCTTCTGACGGAAGCGGGCCTGAGCTTCCTCGGCCTTGGCACCCAACCGCCCGCCTCGTCGCTCGGGCTGATGCTATCCGAAAGCGGCAACCTCATGGAAATGGCGCCCTGGCTGCTGGTCTTCCCCGGCATTGCCATCATGCTTGGCATTCTCGGCTTCAACCTGCTGGGCGATGCGCTGCGCGATATTCTCGACCCGAAAACCCGGAGTGCGCTCGCATGACCCCGCTTCTTTCGGTGCGCGATCTTCGCGTCGGCTTCGGCAAGGGCGATGCGGTCAAGGAAATCGTTCATGGCGTAAGCTTTGATCTTCACCCCGGCGAGACGCTGGCCATCGTCGGCGAAAGCGGTTCGGGAAAATCCGTCACGGCGCTTTCCATCAACCGGCTGATCGATTACGGCGGCGGACGCATCCTCTCAGGTGCAATCGCGCTACGGACGCGCAAGGGCGAAGCACTCGACCTGACACAGACCAGCCCGCAGCGGATGGAAAAAATCCGCGGTGCGGAGATCGGCATGATCTTCCAGGAGCCGATGACCTCGCTGAACCCGGTGAAGACGATCGGCTGGCAGCTGGAGGAAGCCTTTCGCCTGCATCGCGGCCTTTCCGGCGCGGCCGCGCATAAGGCGGCCATCGAAGCACTGGAGCGTGTTCGCATTCCCGACGCTGAACGGCGGCTTGGCTACTATCCGCACCAGCTCTCCGGCGGCATGCTGCAGCGGGTGATGATCGCAATTGCGCTCGCCACCAACCCGCGCCTGTTGATCGCGGACGAGCCGACCACGGCGCTCGATGTCAGCGTGCAGGCGCAGATCATGGCGCTGCTGGCGGAATTGAAGCGCGAAACCGGCACGGGCATGATCTTCATCACGCACGACATCGGTCTTGTCGCTGGCATTGCCGACCGTGTGCTGGTGATGCAGGCGGGCGACGTCGTGGAACAGGGGCCACTCGATCAGATCCTCGACGCGCCGCAACACCCCTATACCCAGCATCTCCTAAAAGCCGTGCCGCATTTCGCTGGTGGCGAAGCGGTGCGCCATGACTTCCGGCGCGTCGATGCCCTGAAGCAACGGCCTGCACTGACGGTGGACGATCTCACCGTCCGCTTTCCTGTGACCTCTGGCCTGTTACGGCGGAAGACAGGCGCGGTGCATGCGGTGGAGTCGGTCAGTTTCGACCTCATGCCCGGCGAGACGCTGGCGATTGTTGGCGAAAGCGGCTCCGGCAAATCCACCACCGCCCGCGCCCTGCTCGATCTCGTCCAGCCGGTACGCGGTTCCTTCGAGGTGCGGGGGCTGGAAGGCAAGTCGCAGCACCGGCCGGTGCAGATGGTGTTCCAGAACCCTTATGCCTCTCTCAATCCGCGGCTCAATGTCGAAAGTCTTCTGGCGGAACCCGTCCGCGCGGGGGGTGGCAGGCTGACCAGCGCCATGCGTGACCGCATGACATACCTGCTTGCGCGGGTCGGCCTGCCGACAGACAGCCTGACGCGTTACCCGCACGAATTTTCCGGCGGCCAGCGCCAGCGCCTTTGCATCGCACGCGCCCTGATGGTCGACCCGTCCGTGCTGGTGCTGGACGAGGCGGTGTCCGCACTTGACGTGTCGGTTCAAGCCAAGGTGCTGGAACTGCTGGTCGATCTGCAGAAGGAACTGCATCTCGCCTATCTCTTCGTGTCCCATGACATGGCCGTGGTGGAGCGGATCGCACACCGCATCGCCGTCGTCTATGCCGGGCAGATCGTGGAAATGGGGGATGCGGCGGCTGTTCTTTCCAACCCGCAGCATTCCTATACGCGCCGCCTGATCGCCGCCGTTCCAACGATCGAGCGCCGCCGCGAGCGCTTCGAGCTCGATACAAGGTCCGTGCCGTCGCTCGTCAAACCGATAGGCTACGAACCACGAGAAGCATCCTGGATCTCCTATGGTCCCGATCACAAAGCTCGCGCAGAGGAGCTGTCAGCATGAGCCAGTCCCCTGATCTGCATCAGGCCTTCGAGGCAGCCTTCACCCTTCTGCAGGCTTCCGTTGAAGCGGGCAAAATCCCGGGCGGTGTGCTGGGCATCCATGATCTGAAACATGGCCGTCTCACCCGCGCCGTGGGTCTTGCCCAGAAGGAGCCGGACCAGCGGGACATGGATGTCGAGACCTGGTTCGATCTCGCTTCGCTGACGAAGGTGATCTTCACCACGCCCCGCATTCTGGGGCTGGCGGCGCGAGGAGTCATCGATCTCGATGCGCCGATCACCTCTGTCATTCCGGATTTTCGCCAATATGCGCCGGATGCCTGGGAGCGTGCAGTCACCTTCCGCCAATGTCTTGGCCACCGCACCGCCTTTCCTGCCGTCGAGCCGATCTATACCTATGGCGGCGACCCGGAGCGCCTGCGCGCATTCGTGCTGCAACGGGAATGGAAGGCGGGACCCTCCGTCTATTCCGACATCAATTTCATCCTGCTCGGCATTGCCCTGGAGCGCCTCGGCGGAGAGACGATCCGCGTCATGGACCCGGGCCCCGGCTTTTCCTTCACGCCCGATCCGGCGATCACCGCGGCGACCGAACGCTGCGCCTGGCGCGGCCGCGTAATGGTGGGCGAGGTGCATGACGAGAACTGCTTTGCGTTGCAAGGTTCCGGTCACGCCGGTCTGTTCGGCACGGTCGATGCCGTCCTGGATTTCGCCACAGGCGTGCTGGAAGATGACGCGAAAGGGGACGAGATCGTCAAGCTGATGCGCACGCCGCTGTCTGCCACGCGCACCCATGGCTGGGAGAGGCCCTATCGTGGCTGGTCCGGCGGCGATCACTGCAACGCTTCGGTCATCGGCCATACCGGCTTCACCGGTGTCGCGCTCTGGGTGGATGTCGACAATGGCCGCACCTGGACGCTGCTGACAAACCGCGTGCATCCGACCCGCCATTTTGATAGCGGCATCCTCGGCTTGCGTGCAGGAGTGAGCAACGCCGTCAACGCGATGAATGGGAGGACTGCATGAACCCGATCTGGACCGTCGGCCTGATGACCGGCACCGTGCTCGACGGCAATATCGACGTGGCACTGTTGAAGACCGATGGCGAGCGGATCGTGGAGTTCGGGCCTTTCACACTGGCGCCCTACCCGCAGGAAACGCGGGCGCTGCTGGAAGAGACGCTGCAGGCCGCTCGCGCCTGGAACTTCGAAGGTGCGGAACCGGAAATCTTTGCCAGGGCCGAGAAGGTGCTGACCGAGGCGCAGTCGCATGCGGTGCGGCAACTGGTGGAACAGGTTGGCCTGACCATGGCTGATATCGGCGTCGTCGGCTTCCACGGCCAGACGGTGCTGCATCGCGCGCCCACGAAGGATCGCATCGGCGCGACCCGCCAGCTGGGGGATGGCGCGCTGATGAGCCGCATGCTGGGCTGCAAGGTGGCCTATGATTTCCGCAGCACCGATGTCGCCGCCGGTGGACAGGGCGCGCCGCTGGCTGCCTGCTATCACGCAGCGCTGTTGAAAGACGTCGCGATTGATGGCGACAGCGCCGTGCTCAACCTGGGCGGCGTTGCGAATGTTACCTGGACGGACGGCAAGGACCAGCTTGTCGCCTTCGACACCGGCCCCGCCAATGCTCCGATCAATGATTTCATCAAGCGTCACGGCAAGGGCGAGATGGATCGCAACGGGCAATATGCCCGCCAGGGCAAGGTGGATGAGGAGCGGCTGGCCCGCCTGCTGACCCACCCTTACCTGACCGCCCGCTACCCGAAATCGCTCGACCGCTTCGATTTCACCGCAGACATGGCGGGCGATCTCGGCCTGGAGGATGGCGCGGCAACGCTGACGGCGTTCACTGCCTCCGCCGTCGGCAAGGCGCTCGATCTTCTGCCCACACGTCCGAAGCGACTGATCGTCAGCGGTGGCGGTCGGCACAATCCTGTTCTGATGGAAATGCTGGCGGACCGCGCCAAGGTCGAGGTGATCCCGGCGGAGAAATTCGGCTGGCGCGGGGACGCGGTGGAAGCCGAATGCTTCGCCTTCCTTGCAGCGCGTGTGCTGCGCGGCCTGCCCATCAGCTTCCCCAGTACGACGGGCGCGCCGGAGCCAATGACGGGCGGCAAGCTGGCGGGGTAATCACCGGATAATCAGTCTGTAATACCCAGCGCTTCGGCGGAAATCCAGAACACGGCATCCTGCGATTCCGCCGTTTCCAGCCAAATGAATTCCAGATCCGGGAATTCCTCCTCCAGAATTTCGCGGCCCGAGCCGATCTCGCAGATCATGCCGCCATGCGGGTTGAGATAGGAGGGCGCCTGCCGCAGGATTTCGCGCACCAGATCCAGTCCGTCTTCGCCGCCATCATGCGCCATGCGGGGTTCGGCGCGAAATTCTGCCGGATAGCCTTCCAGCGCATCGTGATCCACATAGGGCGGGTTGGTGATGATCAGATCATAGGTACGGCCTTCGAGCGGCTGGAAAAGATCGCCCTGGAAGAGCGTCACCTGATTTTCCACCTCATGAGCCGCAACATTCAGCTTTGCCACCTCAAGCGCATCGGCGGAGAGATCGACCGCATCGACAGTGGCCGTCGGCATGAACTTCGCCGCCAGCACGGCCAGGCAGCCGGAGCCGGTGCAGATATCCACCACGCTTTCGACGGTCATGGGATCGGGCAGGAAATTGGAGCCTTGCGGGTTGAGATATTCGGCAAACAGGATTTCGCCGATATGCGAGCGCGGCACGATGACCCGCTCATCCACGATGAAGCGCACGCCCTGGATATAGGAGCGACCGGTAAGGTAGGCGGAGGGCTTGCGGGTGGTGACGCGCGCTTCGATACGCTCTGCCAGAAGCCTGCGCTCCGGCATCAGCAGGCGGGCATCCAGGAACGGATCGAGCGCGTCAATCGGCAGATCGAGCGAATCGAGAATGAGAAAAGCCGCGTCATCGCTGGCCGTGGTGGTGCCGTGGCCGTAAGAGAGATCGGCGGCATTGAAACGCGAGATCGCATAGCGCCAGTAATCGCGTAACGTTACGAGTTCCGTGACAATATCGTTCTGGTTCACCATCGCCTCACTTTCAAACTGTTGCCACCTCCCTTATTGCGAAAGAGGTGGCGGGGCAACGGCGCAGTGTCGGCCCAGGCCAAGGACTTTAGGATGAAGAACAGCCGCAACCGCCCGACATCAAGGCCACTGACCGGAAAGTCTCCGCCTGCGAAGCGCTCGCCTGGCGAAAGCGGCAAACGTGCGACGCTGCCGCGTGCGCTTTCCAAACTCGGATTTTGCTCGCGGGGAGAGGCGGAGAAACTGATCGCGGAAGGCCGTGTCAGTCTCAAGGGCCGGGTCGTGACAAGCAAGGAAACCTGGGTTGATATTGAGACGGATACGATCTTCGTGGACGGCAAGCCGGTGGCCGCGGAAAAGCCCGTGTATCTGATGCTGAACAAGCCGCGCGGGCTGGTGACGACGCGCCATGACCCGGAGGGCCGACCGATCGTATTCGACTGCCTGAAGGACCATGCCCACGCCCATCTTTCCGCCGTTGGGCGGCTTGACAAGGCGAGCGAAGGCCTTCTGCTTTTCACCAACGATACCGGCTTTGCCAATGCGCTGATGGACCCGGCGACGCATGTGCTGAAAACCTATCACGTGCAGATCAACCGCGTGGCCGATGCGGCCCTGATCAATGCCATGCGGGCAGGCGTTCAGGAAGGAGGCGAGTTTCTGTCCGCCAAGCGCGTCTCATTGCTGCGCGAAGGCGAGAGAAATTCCTGGCTGGAAATCGTGTTGCACGAGGGCAAGAACCGGCAGATCCGCCGCATGCTGGATGCCAATGGCGTCGAGGTGTTGCGCCTCATCCGTGTCGCAATCGGAGGTCTCGAACTCGGAGATCTGGAAAAGGGAGTGGTGCGTGCGCTGACGGAAGCGGAGGTCGCTGGTCTGCGACAAAAGACACCCAACCAGCAAAGAGACCTCTAAATTTCGATCTTTCCATATAATGATCAGATCCTTGTAAGGTTTTACTCCTCTTTTGCCTGAATTGATTGTGAAGAATTTATGACATACGCTTCATGAGAATCAGTTCCGCAACGCTATCCGTGGTTGAACTGGGGGCAAGCATCAGTCTGTTGTCAGAGAGGAGGACGTCAGGTTGTATCGCTACTGTCGGCGTTGGCTTCACTTTTCTCCTCATGGTTTCATTCGTTCATGATCATCAGTATCGCCAATATCAAGGGTGGTTCCGGCAAGACGACCAGTTCGGCTTTACTGGTGTCCGGCCTGCTGCAGCAGGGACATAAAGTTGCCACGCTGGATTGCGACCCCCTTTCGCCTTTTCATGACTGGATGTCGGAAGTTGCAGGCAAGACAAATTTAAGTGCCCGGGCGACAAAGACAGCCGATATCCCGCGTCATCTGGAAAGCTTCCGCAACAAGGCAGATTACATCGTGGTGGATCTTTCTGCGGCATCCGATGCAACGAATGCACTGACCTTTGCACTCTCCGATTTCGTACTCGTGCCTATGCAAGGGTCCGCTGTCGATGCACGCGGTGCGCTGCACACTCTTCAGCTGCTTCAGCTGGTGGGGGAAAACCGGCGGGCACCCATAAGTTCGGCTGTCGTGCTGACGCGGCTGAACCCGATGGTACTGACCCATTCAGCCCGGCATGTTGGCGCCGTGCTCTCCGAACGGCACATTCCGCTGCTCGATGCGGCAATCCTGGAGCGCAGCGCCTATCGCGACATGTTCATCACCATGTCCTCGCTCTTCCGGAGCGAAAACCGGAAGATCCATAATTTGCAAAAGGCGAGAAACGATATCCTCTGCCTAACGGAAGCGGTCAAGCGGCGGCTCACGCATTGAAGACATACCGGTAAGTGCGGCGTTACCGCCACTCATGCAGCTCGGCACCCATCAGCGGACGGGTTTGCGCCAGCGGTATCGTGTCTGAAACATGTTCGGCGTAGGCCGCTGCATCGGCTCTATCGTTGAAACCGATAAAGATCATGGAGAGTGAACGCGCCCTGGGTGCGCCTTTCTTGCGATAGGCAAAACGCACCGCGCAGCAGGGATAGGTTTCATCCAACACGGTGCCAGCGGGCAGATCATCCGATAACGCGAGAAACTCGCCGAGGCCGAAGAAACGATCGATCGCGGCAAAGGCTGCGGCCTGCGTGATCTGGCGGTTTTCCGTGGCACTCGGCGCGCGGCCCCAGAACAGACTGTCGGTGACGCCCTTGGCCCGCTTCATCTCATAGACGACCATGCCACCCGAGGCCGCCAGTTCCAGATGCACGTCAAAGGTCTGGAAGCGTTCCGGCTGGCGATCAAGCTCGGTCAGTATGTCTCGCAGTTCGGCAATCAGATCGGCATAGAAGGCAGGCATGGGAGGGCTCGGCGTTGTTCGGATGGGGCGCGTGTAGCATGGGAAGCGGGCGGGAAGATATGTCAAAATAAGAAGAACTATACTTCCAGATATCGCATGCCAGCGCGTTCACTATCCAGAAGCCACTTCGAAATTTGTCTTATCAAATACCACACATCATCGTCTGCAGGATAAATGTAGTCACTGCTCTCAGGATCAGAGCCCAGCTTTGCGAATATGCTCGCGAGCCACTCCTCCTTCCTCGATGCTACCCCTAGTGCTCTCAGCCAACTTTCGAGTTGTCCTCCCCTTACCGTGAAAAGGCCATAGCGCTCCATCTGATCGAAAAATTCCTTTGCAGACGCAAACTCGTGCCCCACAAGAGCGCGTATGCCACCAGATGTCTCATATTTGTGTGCCGATTTCTCAAGAGAAGATCTAACCTTACGGCGGAATTCCAATTGTGAGGTCCTCATGTCGTAAGGAATGCCGGAGCCCGCTAAATATTTCTGTCCCACCCTTCCATCCTCTTTGACCCAATCTACGTCCAGGATCATAGCTGTAGGGATACCGATCTGTCGCAGAATGCGCACGATATGCGGGGCCTGCTGTTTGTTATGTGCGTTGAGAAAGGAGGCATGCCTTATGCCGCCAATATCATAGGTATTTATTCGATTATTGATCTCTTCGTAAAAAGCTCGGTCAGAGTCACCTTCAACAACGACAGCACTCTCGAAAAATAGTGCTTCGAGAACGCCGATTGACTTCAGCAACGGATCGTTCATTAAAATACGCAGCTGCGAAGCAGGTAGATGTCGAGCGGTGGCTTTTTGCGCCTTATGGGTCAAACGCACTATATCAATAGGCACGCCCACAGATATACAACCCATAAGGAAATGTGGGCTGTGCGTCGATACAAAGAGC
Organism: Rhizobium oryzicola; assembly: GCF_030504645.1. Taxonomy (GTDB): domain Bacteria; phylum Pseudomonadota; class Alphaproteobacteria; order Rhizobiales; family Rhizobiaceae; genus Neorhizobium; species Neorhizobium oryzicola. Next base: position 74,561 of record NZ_JAUKWQ010000014.1, read on the forward strand.
TGTTTTTTATTTGACAAATTTCGAGCTATTGCTCGTCCTAGCAAATAGGCAAGAGAAGGATGTAGAAATGCCTCTGGCTCATCGATGATTAATATGTCGTGATGTCCAGCCAACACTTCGCACAGAATACCAATAAATGCTTTTGTTCCATCAGAGGCCTTCTCCACATGCAAGCAGTTACTGAAAAAATGGATCGAGTCGGGTCCGAATGACCGGCTTAGCATGTCGTCGGGGTAGGTATTGGCTAGTGCATATCTGAACGCTGACATCATTGTTGGGTCAATAACTAGGTATTGACCGAATGCTTCATATACCAGTTCTGATACCTTTTTCCTCAACTGATCATCGAGGAACAAAGCTGCAATTGTTGAATAGGGCCTTTCTGCCAAATTTTGAGCGCCGCCAGAGCCTATCATTCCAAGCCTATTCTGGCCGTCCAGATTTAAGACAAAATGGCGTATAAATGATTGGTATACATACTGACTCTGCTTTCCCGCATTGGTGTGTATGCTTTGCCTCAAGTGTTGATAATTGACTTCTTGTCTATCGCCTCTCCATCCGAGGATTTTGTTTCCAGGTTGACTGACAGGAAGTTCCGAAAAACTGAGGTCTTCAAGCTTTTTATCAATTTCCGCGTGATCAAACCTGGAATGGATAATGTCATCAAAAATAAAACGAACGGAATGATCGCCGCGCAAACTTTGGTTGATTTCTCTGAGCGCAGCACTCTTCCCTCCGTTATTGGGTCCAATGAATATTGTTATGTTATTTGCGTTCAATGTTAGAGGCTGCCCGTTATATTCAGAGCCTGCCTTAAAATTCAGCGTATCTATTTTCATAATTTGCCCACAACCTTGAACGTGAATTGATTACAATCCACCTTTTTTGGGTTGTCCACCCTCGTGGGACTTAACGGGGCTAAAGGTCCCATTGAAGCTTCATCTAACCAAAAACCCCGCCGGATCGCTCCAGCGGGGTCATATCTCTCACCAGTCGCGAACGCAGATCAGAACTCGACAGGACGATCGCCGTCTTCGTCCTGGATGCGGGTCGGAAGACCGATCTTGTTCAAGAGGTTGATGAACGGCTTGGGTGGCAGTTCTTCCACATTCGCCATCTTCTTCACATCCCATTCGCCTGTGGCGACCAGCATGGCGGCTGCGACCGGGGGAACGCCGGCGGTATAGGAAATGCCCTGGCTGCCCACTTCGTTATAGGCGTCCTTGTGGTCGGCGACGTTGTAGATGAAGACGGTCTTTTCCTTGCCGTCCTTGAAACCCTTCACATAGTCGCCGATGCAGGTCTTGCCTTCGTAATTCGGGGCCAGTGATGCCGGGTCCGGCAGGCAGGCCTTGACCACCTTCAGCGGCACGACTTCGGAGCCATCGGCCAGCTTGACCGGCTGTTCGGACAAGAGGCCGATCGACTTCAGCACGGTGAAGACGTTGATGTAGTGGTCACCAAAGCCCATCCAGAAGCGCACATCGGCGCCATCCATGTTCTTCGACAGCGAGTGAACTTCGTCATGGCCGCAGAGATAGGCCTTGCGCTTGCCCACGACCGGCAGGTCATATTCCTTGCCGATCTCGAACATCTTGTTTACCTGCCACTGGTTGTTCTGCCAGGAGTAGACGACGCCGGTGAATTCGCGGAAATTGATTTCCGGGTCGAAGTTCGTGGCGAAATATTTTCCGTGGCTGCCGGCATTGATGTCGACGATATCGACATCCGTCACCTTGTCCAGGTACTCATCCTTGGCGAGACGCGCATAGGCGTTGACGACGCCCGGATCGAAGCCTGCGCCGAGGATGGCGGTAATGCCCTTTTCCTCGCATTCGGCGGCACGCTTCCACTCGTAGTTTCCGTACCACGGCGGGGTCTCGCAGATCTTGTTCGGCTCTTCGTGGATGGCGGTGTCGATATAGGCAACGCCGGTATCCATGCAGGCGCGCAGCACCGACATGTTGAGGAAAGCCGTGCCGACATTGATGACGATCTCGGTGCCGAGCTTCTTGATCAGCGCCTTGGTGGCCTCGATGTCGAGCGCGTCGAGCGCATGCGCTTCCAGCACGCCCGGCTGCTTCATCGCCTTCTTTTCATGCACCGAGGCGATGATCGCATCGCACTTGGCCTTGGTGCGCGAGGCGATATGGATATCGCCCAGCACGTCATTGTTCTGGGCGCATTTATGCGCCACGACCTGGGCGACGCCACCGGCGCCGATGATGAGCACGTTCTTCTTCATGATGAGGACTTAACTCCTTGCGTCCAATCGTCAGATGCCTTTTCAGGAAAGGCTTTGTTCGTAGTCCGTGTAGGAAAATTCGCGGACCGTTCTGATGCTGCCATCCAGTTCCCGGATGGCGATTGCCGGCATTTTCACGCCGTTGAACCAGTTCTTCTTGACCATCGTATAACCGGCCGCATCCTGTACCGAGATGCGGTCGCCGACTTTAAGTTCACTGGGGAAGTCGAATTCGCCGAAGATATCTCCGGCAAGACAGGATTTGCCGCAGATCATATAGCGGTTTGGCCCTGCATTCGGGGCGATCTTCGCATTTTCGCGATAGATCAGGAGATCGAGCATATGTGCTTCGATGGATGAATCGACGATGGCAAGGTTCTTGCCGTTGTAGAGCGTGTCGAGCACCGTCACTTCCAGCGTCGTGGACTTGGTGATCGAGGCCTCGCCCGGCTCCAGATAGACCTGAACGCCATATTCGCCGGAAAAACGCTTCAGCCGCTCGGCAAACTTTGCCAGCGGATAGTTCTCGCCGGTAAAGTGGATGCCGCCGCCGAGGCTGACCCATTCCGCACGCTTCAGGAGCGAGCCGAATTTCTGCTCGATGTCACCCAGCATGCGGTCGAACAGGTCGAAATCGCCGTTCTCGCAGTTGTTGTGGATCATGAAGCCGGTGATCAGATCCATCACCGGCTCGACCTGCTTCACATCCCATTCGCCAAGGCGCGAGAAGGGGCGGGCGGGATCCGCGAGGTCGAAGCTGGAGGAGGAGACACCGGGGTTGAGGCGCACGCCGCGCGTGATGCCGGCGGATTGATCGGCAAAGCGTGTGAGCTGACCTACGGTGTTGAAGATGATCTTGTCGGCATGGGAGACGACCTCGTCGATCTCGTGATCCGCATAGGCGACGCTGTAGGCATGCGTTTCCTTGCCGAACTTTTCGCGGCCCAGACGCACCTCGTTCAGCGAGGAGGAGGTCGTGCCATCCATGTAGTCGCGCATGAAGTCGAAGACCGACCAAGTGGCAAAGCACTTCAGGGCCAGCAGAGCCTTCGCGCCTGACAGCTGGCGCAGTTCGGCAATCTTCTCCATGTTCTGGAGCAGCTTGGACTTGTCGATCAAATAATAGGGGGTTTGGATCAAGGCCATATCCTTCGTGAACCCAGCCGTTTCCGGCGGAAGTGAACGGGACGCCCCGAATGCGTCGAGGGGGGCATATGCAAAAGGGGGGCAGAAGGCAAGAGGCAGCGTGCGTCGTTTGCCCGATATTCGGCCTTCATCCCGATTTGCAACGTCATAAACCGCGCTCTGCAGGCTATTATGACAAAACTTTGCCAAGGCGGCAAAATGCGGACAATTCGGTGCGTATCTAATGGTCCGGAAACATTTAGTAATTTGTAAGACGGTATTGTTATCGCAAGTGGCTGCCATCTTCCGGACTTACTATGAAACTTGATCTTGCGACGGTTCTCGTCTTGCATCCTCTTTCACTGGTCATGGGATCAGTGTGCTTTCTCTATGCGATGTCCCAGTCACGCCACCACCGCGGGCTGGGCAAAATGGCGATCGCCTTCCTATTGCTGGGCGGGGGATCGGTTCTGGCCGCACTGGGCGAAAATCAGGCGCTGCCTTATGCCTTCTGGACCTTCACCAGTTTTGCACTCGGTCCGATCGCTTACTGCCTGTTTTGGGTCGGCCTGCGTAATCTGGTGCACGAGCAGCCTATGCAGCGCTCGCTCTGGGTCTTCCTCATTCCGGCGTCCTTGATCGTGGCTGCCTTGGTAACGGGCTTCCATCTGTCGAATAGCCCGCGCGCGACCATCTTCCTACTCACGATGGCGGCCTTTGCCATCGCCGGAGCTTGGCTTGTTTTTTCCGACCCCTTGCAGGAACGGCTTGTCAGCCGTCATGCTTTGTCGGGCGTGCTGTGTGCCAAGGCGTTGACGGCTTGTGCCATCCTCGTCAGCATTGACTTTCCAGACATCGCCGCGATTTCGCCTGCAGCTGCCTTTTGCGTGCTCGTGCTTTGCCAATACGGCATCGCGATGTTCGTGCTGATTTTCGTGCAGGAACGTGTCGAAAGCAGGCTCGTAAAACTCACCGAGACAGATACGCTGACGGGTATCCGCAATCGCCATTGGCTGCATGATCATTTGCCGCAAACGATTGCGCCCGGCGACGTGTATATTGCCGTCGATATCGATTTTTTCAAGCGCGTCAACGATGTGCACGGCCACTCGGCCGGAGATCAGGTTCTCGTCGCTACGGCACAGCGCATGGCAAGGATCCTCGGCGAGGGCGCTTTACTGGCGCGCATGGGTGGGGAAGAATTCGGCCTGTTTGAGCGCGCTTGTGGAGCAGCAAAGGCGCTGGCAATGGCTGAATCGCTGCGGCTGTGCGTCCAGTCTCTGGCTATCCGATATCAGGAGACGTTCATTCCGGTGACGATCAGCGTCGGTGTGGCCGTGGCACAAGAAAGCATGACCCCGGCACTGCTGATGCGCCGTGCGGACGAAGCCCTTTATGACGCAAAGCATCAGGGCCGCAACCGTGTGAACGTCTGGGCAGAAAAACCGGTCGCGGAGAATACAGACGTCCTCCAGAGCGAACACGTCACGCGTTACGCCGCTTCTTAGCCAAGAAACGCTGTAGGTCCAGGACGGTAAGGCAGCCATTTCGGCTTGCCATATCGGCCCGAATTTGCTTCCGCTCTTACTGAGATTTAACGCAAGGATCGGGCGGAGTTCGCGTCTTCCATGTTTAGAGACTTTTCCGGCCAGGCCATGTTCATGGGCCTGCTGATTGCCTTTGTCGGTTTCGTTAGTTCCTTTGCCGTCATCATGCAAGGCTTGACGGCCATGGGGGCCTCACCACCCCAGGTGGCTTCCGCGTTGTTGGCGCTTTCGCTGCTGATGGGAATACTCGGGATCATTCTACCAGTGTGGAAACGCATGCCGATCAGCGTTGCCTGGTCTACCCCGGGCGCGGCCATGATCGCCAGTATCGGTATCATTGACGGGGGCTTTCCGGCTGCGGTCGGCGCTTTCATCATCGCCGGCGTGCTGATCTTTCTAGCGGGGTTGTTTTCTCCGCTTGGCCGCGCCATCCGGATGATTCCAGCGCCAATTGCCAACGCCATGCTGGCCGGCATCCTCGTTAGCCTGTGCCTCGCTCCGGTCAAGGCTGTGGCTTTTAATCCATGGCTCGGTCTACCTATCGTAGCGACCTGGATGATCGTGATTGTCTTTCGTCGGCTATGGGCCGTGCCTGCGGCCTTGGCCGCGTTCGCAGCTGTCCTGGTCTTCGGCGTGGAACTGCCCTCAGATGTGTTCTCACGTCTGGGCGCCGCGATCCATCCAGACCTGTCGCTGGTCACGCCGGTCTTTACCCTGCATGGGTTCATCTCGGTGGCCATTCCGCTCTTTATCGTGACCATGGCATCGCAGAACATTCCGGGCATCGCAATCCTCAAGGTAAACGGCTACGAGCCTTCTCCAAGCCTGTTGTTCATGGCCACAGGCCTGTTCTCAGTCGCCGGAGCGCTGGCAGGCGCCGTACCGGTCAACATGGCGGCCATCACCGCGGCCATGTGCGCCAGCGAGGAGGCGCATGCCGATCCGAAGCGGCGTTACTGGGCCGCGATCATCGGCGGGTTCGGTTATATACTGCTCGGGCTGCTGGCCTCCGCCATCATCGCCTTCGTTGCCTTGTCGCCGCCGATCCTGTTGCAGGCCGTGGCCGGACTGGCACTGGTCGGCGCCTTTTCCAATGCGGCACAAGCCGCATTTCGGGATGCCGAGAGCCGTGAAGCTGCGGCGATCACCTTTCTCGTCACAGCATCCGGCACCACTTTTGCCGGAGTTTCCGGCGCCTTCTGGGGGCTGCTGGCAGGTGCGGCGATGCTGGGGTTTAAGCACTATGTCAAGCCGCTGGGTTGATGACGCTTGTCAGCTGCCGATTCGCTGGCTATAGAAACAGAATGATCGAAGCGATGATTTCCATGTCTGAAATCTCTGCCGCCCGCCGCATCCGCGCTGGCGCGCTTCCGCTTGCTTCGCTTCTTCTTGGCCTTATCGGCGGTTGCCGGGTCCGTTGAGGAGCGCCCGGCGGCCGAACGAGCCTGCCGGCTAGAGCTCCTCGCACAAGAACCCCAGGAATGAACCGACCTTGAACAATGAGGTCTTGTCCGTTCGTCATGGTGTTGTCATAGCCCGAGGGCAGGAACACGCGACGCGGACGTGAAGGAGACGACAAGATGGATGCGAGAAACACCGCCGCCAAGGGCATGGCCAACGCTTCTCAGAAATACCGCCCCTATCCGCAGATCAACATTCCGGACCGGACCTGGCCGGGCAAGACGATCGACAAGGCGCCGATCTGGTGCTCGGTGGATCTGCGTGACGGCAACCAGTCGCTCGTCAACCCGATGGGACATGATCGCAAGTCGCGGATGTTCCAGCTCTTGCTCGACATGGGCTTCAAGGAAATCGAGATCGGCTTCCCTTCCGCTTCCCAGACCGACTTCGACTTTGCTCGCTGGTGCGTGGAACAGGGCAATGCCCCGGATGACGTCTCGCTGCAGGTGCTGGTGCAGTGCCGCCCCGAACTCATCACCCGCACCTTTGAATCTTTGGAAGGCGCCAAGCGTCCGATCGTCCACTTCTACAACTCCACCTCCGAGCTGCAGCGCCGCGTCGTGTTCGGCAAGGATGTGGCCGGCATCAAGCAGATCGCCGTCGACGCCGCCAAGATGATCACCGACATGGCCGCCAAGGCGGGTGGCGGTTTCCGTTTCGAATATTCCCCGGAGAGCTTCACAGGCACGGAGCTGGAGGTGGCGCTGGAAATCTCCAACGCGGTCATCGAGATCATCAAGCCGACGCCTGATAACAAGCTGATCCTCAACCTGCCGTCGACGGTCGAGATGTCGACGCCGAATATCTATGCGGACATGATCGAATGGATGTGCCGCAACATCGACAACCGCGAAAACGTGCTCGTTTCGCTGCATCCGCATAACGACCGCGGCACCGGTATTGCCGCGACCGAACTCGGCCTGATGGCCGGTGCCGACCGCGTGGAAGGCACGCTGTTCGGCAATGGCGAGCGCACCGGCAATGTGGACGTGGTGACCTTGGCGCTCAACATGTACACCCAAGGCGTCGATCCCGAGCTGGACTGCACCGATATCGAGCGCATCAAGGCCGTCTACGAATACTCGAACGAGATGGTCATCCCGGAACGCCACCCGTATGTCGGCGAACTCGTTTACACGGCCTTCTCCGGCTCGCACCAGGATGCGATCAACAAGGGCATGAAGGCGATCAAGCAGTCCAATACCGGCCTGTGGGAAGTGCCCTATCTGCCGATCGATCCGCAGGATGTCGGCCGCACCTACGAGGCGATCATCCGCATCAACTCGCAGTCCGGCAAGGGCGGCATCGCCTATATCCTGCAGCAGGATTACGGCATCAACCTGCCGCGCAACCTGCAGGTGGAGTTCCGCGAGGACATCCAGCGCATCACCGACGAAGAGGGCGTGGAGCTTCCCTCGAAGCGCATCTACGAGCGCTTCATCGAGCGCTATGTCGAGCAGCCGGAAGCCCGCATCAAGTTTGTCGATCACCACACCTATCCGGCAGGTACCGACCAGAAGGGTATCCGGGTGGTCGCTGCCGAAATCACCGACAATGGTGAGACCAAGCGCATTGAAGGCAAGGGCACGGGCCCGATCGACGGCTTCATCAATGCGCTGTCGATCTATCTCGGCATCGAACTCTCGGTTGCCGATTACTCGGAGCATTCGCTGCAGCATGGTTCCAACGCCGCCGCCATCGCCTATGTGGAAGTGGAGCATGCAGGCGGGAAACTGTTCGGCGCCGGCATCAACAAGAACATCGTGGCCGCCTCGCTCGAGGCCATCGTCTCGGCCGCGAACCGGGTCTTGTCCGGCAAATGACATGAAAGAGGGCGGCCTTCGGGTCGCCCTTTTCAATTGCGCTACGCTCGACCTGATCAGATGATGCCGGCGATCTTCTTGGCAACCGTCTCGAGGAAGGCATCCGAGGAGGGACCGGACAGAGCATAGCTTGCCTGCTGACCCTGCCAGACGACCAGACCGATGTCGTCACGGATCGTCTCGTTGAGCGGTGTCGAAAGCGGCAGGATCGACTTCGTGAAGTTCACGGAAATGATCTCGCCATCGGTGTTGCGATAGACGAGCTGGCCAACCGGGCGACCCGCCGCCGCGAACAGCCGGGCGCCCACGAACTCCAGACCGTCCGCCGACATGTCCGGAATGCGGAAGGAGACGCCCGTGGTGGCCATCAGCCATTCGACGATGTGGGCAGATTCGCTTGCCGGCACTTCCACGAGATGGCGCGGCTGGCGCGAGAAAAGCCTGTAATTGGAGGCGACATCATCCAGCCAGGCGCTGGCGGTTTCGCCGGTGAAATCCGCAAATGTCTTGATGTGGGGACGGCTGGCCAGCAGATAGCCCGCCACGCCGCCAATGCCGAACATGACGAGCGAGCATGCGACCGTCAAACCCACCGTATGCTTGATGCGGCGAACCGCACGCGGCGGCGGCTGCAGCTTGATGCTGCGTCTGGGTTCCGGCGTCGTCTTAATTGCCCTGACCAGATCCAGCGGAACGGGTTCGCGCAGCATGGATTCGAAGTTGCGCTTGCCGTAGTCGTTGGCGCGGCGGATTGTCTCCTGCCGCGATTTCAACTGTGGATCGGCAGAGATACGCCCCTCCAGCCTGTGTTTGTCGTCTTCTGTTATCTCGTCATCCAAAAGGGCGGAGAGTTCAGCATCGAACGATGTATTGGAGGAAGAATCCATCGCGGTCAGGCTCTCCGTTCAACATGACGGCTCATCATGGTGGCCAATTCATGCCGCGCCATCACTAGTCGCATGGCAACAGCATCTTGCGTATCTCCGAGAATGGAGGCTGCTTCCCGATAGCTTAATCCCTCCACAGCACACAGCAGGAAAACAGGAGCAAGACCGTCGGATAAACCGTCGAGAATCGAATAGGCCGTTGTATTTTCCTGAGCATCCATCGGAAGCAGAACCGCTTCGCCGCGATGCTTCAGCGCGGCGCGGCGCTTCTTTTTATCGTCCAGCCACATCGCGTGCATGATCGCGAACAGCCAGACCTCAAGGCGGCGATCCTTCTTCCACATATGCGATTTGTGGATAGCCTTCTCGCAGGCGGCGCTCACAAGGCCATCGGCGCTGGTGGTGTCCACCGTCAGGGTCAGCGCAAACCGACGCAGCTGCGGCAGCAGCGCGACAAGATCCCGCCTGATATCGCTCATCTGTGGGTTTTCTTCCATGATGTCCGGCAAGGCTCGTTCAACATATGTGTGACGACTATTTCATCTTCTTGTCATCATTAAAGCAAGCCAGACTTTCCCGAAGCTTTTATGTTGATGGCAAGGCGGGCGCAATGTCCAACAAAATTGCTGCTTCATTTCCATACAACAGACGCCGCTGCTGAAGGGAAATGCCTTGCGCATCGGGCGTCAAACCATAGCGGTCACACACCAGGTGCCAGGCGCCGGGCTCGCCCGTCAAGCTGAAGAGATTGTAGGCGGCTGGCGGCTTATGACCGCCCGGACCCTGTGAGGCAGACGCAATACCGACGACAGGTACGTCACCCTGATGCGTCTTCAAGTGGTACAGCGTGTTGAGATGGGTGTGTCCATGCAGCACGAGTTCCGCACCGCCAAGCGACAGCGCGGCCGCGAAACGGCGAATGCCGATCATTCGCTTGTGCTGGGACGCAGCACCGCGAATGGGCGGATGATGGATCAGCACCACCCGGAACAACCCGTCATCCTTTGCCTGCCGCAACAGATTGACGGTCTCACGCGCCTGTCTGGCACTGAAATAGCCGCTGGCCGCAAAGGGCGGTGTCGCAACTGACGTCGAGCACCCTATGATGGCGATCGGTCCACGCCTGCGATAGGTCGGAAAAACATGCTCGCCGTCCGGCCAGTCCGTCGGGCTTTGGTCACCAGCAATAAAAGGGTACCATTCGCGAACCGATTTATCATGTGCGCCGGGCACGTAGGCATCATGATTGCCGGGCACCACTGTCGTCTCCAGCGGTTCGCCAATGCTGCGCAGCCATTCACCGGCAAGACGGATCTCGATCTTGGTCGCGAGATTGACTAGATCGCCGGTCACCATCAGGTGATCGGGCTCTTTCAGGCGCAGGTCGCTCAACAGAAGATCGAGAGTATTCACCAGAAGATGCTTGCGGCGATTACGATGCCAGTTCACAAATCCGGTAATGCGTTTGGACGCCAGTTCGCGCAAGCTGAGGCGTGGGAGAGGGCCGAGGTGAATGTCGGAAATATGCGCGAATTTGTACATGCCGGAGACATAGAGCTATGAGTGCCACGCGGCAAGCGACGAAAGAACAGGGACTTGTCGAAGGCAGCAGCCTGCGCACAAAGCTTCTCACATTCTTGCTTCACAAGTTCTTCGCGCTTTCCCGTGGGATGACGCTTGGCGTACGTGCCGCGTGTTTTGATGAGGCAGGCCGCATCTTCCTGGTTCGCCATACATACCTGCCGGGCTGGTACATGCCGGGCGGCGGCGTGGAACATGGTGAAACGGTATCGGATGCACTGGCCAAGGAATTGCGTGAGGAGGGAAATCTGGAGATACTCGGCCCACCCCAACTCTTTCACGTCTACCTCAATCGCCGCGCCAGCCGCCGTGATCATGTTGTGCTCTTTCGAGTCACCGTGCGCCAGACTGCTCCCCGGCTTCCAGATCGAGAAATTGCCGAATGCGGGTTCTTTGCGCTGAAGGCCCTACCCGAGGATGTCACCACCGCCACGCTACGCCGTCTGCGCGAACTGTCTGGCGAGGCGGTTAAGACCGACACGTGGTAGCCGTCAGTCAGAACTTGACGGAGGAGATACTGCTCATCGCCGCCACGAAATCTCTCTGACTGGCCATTCTCGCCTTGGAAAGAATAGCTTTGACATGTGTTCGAACCGTCTCCTGCGCACAGCCGATGCGCTCGGTGATCTCGGCGACTGTTAAGCCTTCAACCAGAGCTTCAGCGACCCGGGCTTCTGTCGGGGTCAGATCGTACAGCCCCTTCAACATTGGGGCTGGGACATGGATATGATCGTTGACCGGTGCGAGTGTGAGAAAATACGCTGCATGCAGAAATAGCTCTCGAGCCACTCCCACGACAGGAATGAAATGCAATACCGCCGCCGGGTGCTGGTTTGCAGCCTTTATGGGAAATGATGCGGCGTATCTTCGCGAGAAACTTTGGATTGACCGATAAAACTGTTGGGCCTGCTGCTCTGAAAACGTCAGCATGTCATTAGCGCCGACACCGATGCTGGCGCCGAAGCGTTCGAAGCGCGTGTTCGCGTTCAGGAGCCGCCCGTCCATGCGTATGATCGCACAGGGAATTTGCGCCATATCGAACGCCTGCAATGCAGCTTCGATCTTGCCGAGCTCTGCATGCGCTGCCATTGACGTCGCACGAGCCAAATGCGGCCGAAGACGATTGAGATAGGCCAACTCCTCCAGGCCCACGGGCCCCTTGTCGCGGTGTTTCTCGATCGATATGGCGATCTTTGCGCCCCCGCTTTGCAGGACGGTACCTGTCGCGTAACCAAAGTTGCGGCGCCATAAAAAGTCGCCATAGATTGGTTCGGCGGCCATTTGTTCATGTGTGAAAAAATCGATATCGCTGATAAAGCCTTCATTCGAACGAGCCACCAGCGTTTCGCTGCGCGCGTTCTGATAGTTCCAGCCACCGTCGAAGAAATCCTCGTAGAGTTCGCCGACGCCATCTGAAGCCACCCATGGTAGCTTTTCATTCGACATATTGGCGAGGAGCGCGCCCTCGGCTCCAACAGTCCGTGCCAGCGTATCGAGCAGCTGCGGCCACAAAGCAGGTATCAATGCAGTCTGGTAAATGCTCTCTTCAAGCACATGAATGTCGGTCATAAGCATGACTGCAACCGCTTTTCTTGATATAAGCGAATACTGGCATTCCGTAGCGCTACCATTAGAAAAACTAAATATATTAGTCAAGTTTAAAGGTTGCGCCACAGACACTCAATTGCAGATCACGCTCAAAGAGCGTTTCATACCGCACATGTAGACCAATCTTCGCCCGCCTTAGCTAAAGCTTTTACTATCTCTTCCATGCGGTGCGTCTAAGTCCAGGATGGGGCCAGCCGGTACGATGCCGGTCGGATTGATCGTCTTGTGGCTGCGATAGTAGTGTTGTTTGATATGGTCGAAATGGACGGTCTCCTTCACGCCCGGCACCTGATAGAGGTCCCGCAGATAGGCTGACAGGTTCGGGTAATCGGCAATCCGGCGCAGGTTGCATTTGAAGTGGCCGACATAGACGGCATCGAACCGCACGAGAGTCGTAAACAGCCGCCAGTCAGCTTCTGTCTGCCGGTTCCCGAAGAGATAGCGGCTGGTGGCAAGACGCACTTCCAACTCATCCAAGGTTTCGAACAGCTTGACCACGTTCTGTTCATAGGCCTCCTGGCTGGTGGCGAAGCCGGCCTTGTAGACGCCGTTGTTGACGGTGTCATAGATGCGGGCATTCAGCGCATCGATATCGGCGCGCAGATCTTCGGGATAAAAATCTGCGTCCGACCCCGTCAGCCCGTTGAAGGCGCTGTTGAACATGCGGATGATTTCCGCCGACTCATTGGAGACGATTGTCTGGCGCTGCTTGTCCCACAGCACGGGCACGGTTACCCGGCCAGAATAGACGGGATCGGCCTGCACATAGATCTGGGAAAGCGTCTTGGCACCAAACAGAAGATCGTCGGTGCCACCATCCTCAGAGTGAAATTCCCAGCCCTTTTCCAGCATGATCGGGCTGACCACTGAAACCGAAATGAGGTCTTCCAGCTTCTTCAACGTGCGAAATATCAGCGTGCGATGGGCCCAGGGGCAGGCATAGGATACATAGAGATGATAACGACCGGCTTCCGCCTTGAAGCCATCTTTCCCGCTTGGGCCGGCGGCGCCATCCGCAGTGACCCAATTGCGGAACTGCGATTCGGATCGCTTGAAATGACCACCCGTTGATTTCGTGTCATACCAGACATCCTGCCAGACGCCGTTCACAAGCATGCCCATTGCCATGTCCTTCCTGAAAAAATTACTTGCGGCTAATCTGGCAGGTGAATCCGATAATTGCGAGATAGTTGCCGGTGACACACTGTTTTCGTTGGACGACGAAAAAAAATGCTGTTATCAACCGTCCCCAACTCGAAAAGGGATAGACATGACGGGAACCTGGGCACTCCGACGACGCTGATAGAGCCGCAAGGCGCGCTTCGCGCTGCCGTTCTCATCATCCGTTTTGCTGCCTGAATATGGTTTCTGTCGCTCATGCAAAAGCACGACCTTGTCTACCTGACTGAAGACCCCTCCCACGCCGCCGCAATTGAACTGATCAACGCCGAAGCCTTTGGCCCCGGTCGTTTCACCAAGTCATCCGCGCGCATTCGCGAACAGGGCCCGCATGATCGGTCGCTTTCGTTCATTTGCGCCGATGACGGCGAAACCATCGCGTCGGTGCGCATGACGCCGGTGAAGGCCGGCGGCGTCTATGGTCATTTGCTGGGCCCACTTGCGGTGCGGCCCTCACACAAGAACAGGGGCATCGGACGCGAACTTGTGCGGATCGCCATTGAGGCTGCCAAGCGCAAGGGCTCCGAGGCCGTCATCCTGGTGGGTGACCCGCCCTATTACATGCCGCTCGGTTTCGAGAAGGTTGCCTATAACGCCCTCGCCTTCCCGGGACCCGTTGATCCCGGTCGGGTTCTCGTCGTACCGATCGCTGCTGGCGTGCATGAACGGCTGAAAGGCGTGATTGCCTGGGGCAGGCCACCCGTTGAAGCGTTGGCGCTGGCGGCAGAATAACTGCAAGCACCGCTTGGTAATCACATCGGCGGAATGATGCCGTTCAACCCCACGGAAAGTTGAGCGGAGGAGAGGCTTCCATCCGAAGCCTTTTCCGCATTGACGATGACGCCGGCGCCGGGTTTCACATCGTCTTTGGTGGCCGGGGCAAGAGTTACGATCGGGGTACCTTCCGGAATGTCGATCGTCTTCTCGTGGCCCTGATAGGTCAGGGTTATAGTGTGTCCCTTGACTTGCTTGACGGCATTGCTGACGGTCGCATTGGTCATGGATGAATTCGGACGCGCGTCCCAGGGACGATTGCCTTCGCCAGTCCCTTTCATCGCGGCCGGAAAGATCAGCACTTCAACCGCATCATCCGGTCCGTTGCCATTCGGTACTGAACCGACACCGACAAAATCGCCCGGCTTTATGTCGTTGACGGATGCGCCCGTGATACCGCCGACCTTCCAGCCGGACTTGAGGGTGATCGCCGCTTCGGCACCTTCGCGGGTTTTGACCTTCAGCGTATCGCCGGACAGGCTTTCAATAGTGCCACGAATGCGAACGCGCTGCGCGTCCTGGGCGTGAGCTGATGATAGCGGAAGGACGGCAAACATTGCCGATGCGGCCAGTGCCGGGAGAATGATGGAGTTGGAGAAGGTGCGAGCCATCTTGGTGTCCTTGACGCTGGGCCTCATGTCGGCCCGTAACCTACGCTGCAGCATGACACGGTGACCAATCAAGGAAGCGTGAGAACCGCCCGTTCAATGGCATCGGTGCCGTTGTCTTGCGGCATATGCCAGCTATGCTCGTTCGGCGGCCGGCGACTCGGTTGGCCGAGGATTTCGCGTCTGCTTACAAGGCCGTTCGATGTTCATTGCCCGACGCAGTCTGATCATCCTCCTCATGCTGCTGGTGACAGTGGCGGGCGTTGCCGCCTATGACAGCCTGTCCCGCCGCACGTTGCCGCCTATGCCGGATGAATCGGAAACCGGTTATGCCGAGGTCAACGGCATCCGCATGTATTACGCCATCTACAGCAAGGGCAGAGGTGCACCCATCCTGATGATCCATGGCGGGCTTGGAAACTCGGATGTCTGGAGCCTTCAGGTTCCCGAATTGATGAAGAGCCACGAGGTGATCGTGGCGGATAGTCGGGGCCACGGACGCTCGACGCGAACGTCAGAGGACTTGAACTATCACCTGATGGCCGAGGATTATGTCGCGCTGCTGGATCGGCTAAAGCTGAGCCAAGTGGCCCTGGTTGGCTGGAGCGATGGCGCGATCATCGGGATCGACATTGCGCTTCACCACCCCGAGCGCCTGACAAAACTGTTTGCCCATGCTGCAAATGTCACGCCCGAGGGTCTTTTTCCCGACCCGCCCGGACCGCCGATCTTTCCGCCGAATTCGCCCGAGCGGCTGGCATACGAGCGGCTCTCGCCGACACCCAAGGAATTCGACACTTTCGTAGCAGCCGTGGACAAGATGTGGCGCACCGAGCCGCATTACACAACGGCGCAGTTGAACAGCATCAGGGTACCGACGGCTGTCGTTGTTGGGCAATATGACGAGGCCATTCGCCCGGAGCATTCGCGCTATATTGCAGAGAGCATTCCAAACGCCCAGCTGATCATCCTCAAGGGACTTAGCCACCGGGCACCGATCGAAGATCCGGCGCTTTACAGCAAGACCATTGAGGACTTTCTCCGAAGCTAAATACGAGTGAATGCTTCCGATCGCTTACCGCTTCAGCGCACGCTGCATACGATTCAAACCGTCTTCCAGCAGGCTGCGGGGGCAACCGAAATTCAGCCGGATGAACTGGCCATAGGCTTCACCGAACTCCCAACCGGCGCTGAACCCGACCTTGCCGTGTTCCAGAAAATAGGCCTGTGCATCCGGCCCAAGGTTGAGAGCCGAGCAATCGAGCCAGGCCAGGAACGTGCCTTCGGGCGCCACCATGCGGATCTCCGGGAAGCGGCGTTTGACCTCAGCCACCAGATAATCCCGGTTGGCCTGCAGATAGGTCAACATCGCGCTTTTCCAGGTCAGGCCTCTTTGGAAGGCAGCCAGCGTCGCTTCGAGACCAAGAACATTGACGCTGTCGACCATGCCGAGCCGGGAGGCTGCAAACTTGTCGCGAATCTCCTTGTTCTGGATGATGGCGAAAGCCGTCTTCAGGCCGGCGATGTTATAGGTCTTGCTCGCCGCCATCAGTGTGATCGTGCGATTTTTCGCGTCGTCGGACAGCGTTGCGGTGGGGATATGCGTCCGACCATCGAACAGCAATTCGCAATGGATCTCGTCCGAGATGATCAGCGTATCGTGCTTTGCGCAGAGCGTGGCCATCGCCTGAAGCTCTTCGCGGGTAAAAACCTTGCCGCTTGGATTGTGCGGGTGGCAGAACAGGAAGGCCTTGCTCTTCGAGAGCTGCGTCTCAAAGCCTGCGAGGTCAACCTGATAGCCATTATCCCCCAGCGTCAGCGGCGCTTCATTTCGGACCATGCCCCAATGGCCTGGCGCGTTCAGCATGGGGCGGTAGACCGGGGTCTGGACAAGAACTCCGTCCCCAGGCTGCAGCATGGCCTTCAAGGCCATATTGAAACCCGGCTCCACGCCCGGCAGGAAGACGATATCATCAGCCGTGATCGCCCAGCCATATTTCGCTTCCATATCGGAAACGATCTGTGCCTTCAGCTCTTCCCGCGCCACGCCGTAACCGAGCAGCGGATGGGACAGCCGATGGCTGATCGCTTCGATGATTTCAGGCGCGGCAGGAAAATCCATATCCGCTACCCACATGGGCAATACGTCACTTGAAAACTTGCTCCACTTGGAGCTGCCGGTGCCCTTGCGATCGTGAACCTGATCGAAATCGGTCATGACTATATATTCCTGCTCGAATTATCGGAATGTCGCGAGACGCGCTTCCTGGCGGCGGATCAGCGTTTCGACCTCGGCAATTGCCGCCGCATTCAAACCTGCACCCGGCTTGCGCTGAGCGGCACTGGCGATCGCACCACGCTTGGCGAGCACATATTTGCGCACGGCAAGCCCGATGCCCGGCTGCTGCTCATAGCGAACCAGCGGCAGATAGGCATCGAAGTGATCGAGCGCCGTCTCGAACTGGCCTTCATTGCTGAGGCGTACTACGTCCACCATCATTTCCGGATAAGCAAAACCGGTCATGGCGCCATCGGCACCACGGCGCATTTCTTCCGGCAGAAAGACACCGGCATTGCCGCAAAGAATGGAGGTACGACGGCGACCCTTGGCTTCCGCTTCGCGAAGCTCGGTGATCTTTTGCAGGCCCGGCCAATCCTCATGCTTCAGCATGACGATACTGTCATGCGCCTCGAAGATATGCCCCAGCACGCGCGTCGAGATCTGTACATTCGTCACCAGCGGAAAATCCTGCAGCACGACCGGCACATCCGTGCCGAGCGTTTCCACCACATTGCGGTAATAGGCGATGATCTGGTCATCGGTGCGCAGGTTGGAAGGCGGCGCCACCATGACACCGGCAGCGCCGAGATCCATCACAGCCTTGGTCAGTTCACCGATTGCGGCAAGACCCGGCGCGGACACACCGACGATGACCGGCTTGCCCGCGGAGCGGGCGATCGTGCGGCGTGTCACGTCGATCGATTCCGCCTGCGTGAGTTTCGGCGCTTCGCCCATCATGCCGAGAATGGTCAGGCCATCGGCACCCTTGTCGTAATAGAAATCCACCATCCGGTCGATGCTGCCGTGATCAAGCGCGCCGTTGTCCGTGAAGGGCGTCACGGCAATGACGAAGACACCCTTGGTGCTGGAATTGATGAGGGTCATGGGAAATTCCTTATTCGAACCAGTGCGAATGGCCACGGCGGACATATTGCCCCTGCCCCGGCTGATTGAGAACGGCCGTGCCATCATAGGCCAACTCACCGGCCAGATAAGTCCGCTCGACCGTGACGGAGAATTGGCGCCCGTCGAAGGGGCTCCAGCGTAGCTCGTCATGCGCCTTCGAGGAATCCCAGGTCTGCGGCTTACGGGCCAGAACAGTGAGATCCGCATCCGCACCAAGGCGAATGGCACCCTTTTCCGGCCACAGACCGAAGAAGCGGGCGGGACGCTCGCACAGTTGCTCGACGGTCACCGTGGGTGCATCAAGCCCCTGCACTTCTGCAGCCGTATAGAAGGCGGGCAGCAGCGTTTCCAGGCCGGGCACACCAGCGCCGGCATCGAAGATCGACGGCGTGAACTTGTTGTCGATCGGCCAGCTGGAATGATCGGAGCTGACAAAGGCTACACGACCCGCAGTAATCTCCCCCCAGAGCGCATCGATCTGGCCCGGACGGATCGGCGGGTTCACCTTCATCTTCGCACCGAGTTCAGGCCCATCACGCTCCGGATCGAACCAGAGATAATGCACGCACAGCTCGCCCGTCGAGCGGAAGCCATCGGCGAGGTAATTGTCGACCAGCTGGAAGCCGCGCGCCGTCGTCAGATGAACGATGTGCGCATGCGCGCCAGCTGCCGCGCCAAGTTCGAGAAAATGCGCGGTCGCTGCTAGCTCTGCTGCCGGGGGGCGGCTTGCAGAATGGGCTTCGATACCGTTCTTTCCCTCAGCCTTTGCGGCCGCGATCCTGGCCCGGACGATCTCCTGATCCTCGTTATGAACGCCGAGCGGAATGACCGTATCGGAGAGCGCCGTGAAGATATCCAGCATCTGCTCCGACGTGATGCGGGGAAAGCGCGTCGGGCTGCTTTCAAAGGTCGAGATCTTGAAGGCGACGACGCCGCCGACGATCAGCGGATCGATATCCTCCATGCCCTGCCCCGGCATGACAGTGCCATAGAGCGCCACATGGCAATGGGCATGTTCGCGGATTGCCGCGACCTTCTCGTCCAGCCGTTCGACCGTATTGAGCGGCGCTGGATTGTCATAGGGCATGTCCACGATCGTGGTCACGCCGCCTGCAATGGCAGAGCGCGTCGTGGATCGAATACCGGGCAGGCCGCCATAGCTGCAGGCATGCGTCTGCCCGTCAACCACGCCGGGGATGACGTAATCGGATCCAGCATCAAAACTCGCGCGCGCGTCTGGTGCGTTGCCTATGCCGATAGCGGTTATCTTGCCAGCGGAAACGGCAAGCCAGCTGTTTTCCGAGGGTCCATCCGGCAGCACCAGTGTGCCGCGTATCACCAGATCATAGGTCACTGTTTTGTCCTCGCATACTGAAGATCAAGTTGCATGGCAGCCATTGCAACTCCCGCCTGCACGGGATCAACCACGGGAATACCAAGGCTTTGCTGCAGGGCCGGGCGGTAGGAGCCTAGTCCGGCGCAGCCGAGGATGACGACATCTGCTCCATCCTCATCTTTCAATTGACGCGCAGTGCGCGACACGGTTTCCACCACATCGCCCGCCATCAATTCGACGACAGTCATACCAATGGAGCGGTCACCCGCGAGACGTCCCTCCAGTTTGAGCGTTTTCAGATAGCGGAGGTGGCGATCGATGGAGGATTGACCAAGTGAAATGATACCGAAGCGGCTGCCAAGGCTGAGCGCCGAGAGATAGGCCGCCTCCGCGATGCCAATCACCGGCTTTGCGGTGGCATTCCTTACCCTTGCAATTCCGGGGTCGGAAAAACAAGCCAGGACAAAGGCATCAGCCGACGAATCACCGACAGCTTCAAGTATGTTCGGCACGACCATCTCCACATGCACATCGGTCTCGATGCCCGGAGGAGATTTGGCAAGCTCGATGCACTCGACATCATGCTGAGTGGAAGCCATTTGCGGTGCGAGGCAGGCCTCCATCGATTGTGTTACCGAGGGCGAACTGTTGGGATTGATGACCAGAATACGCGACACCGCATTGCCTTTGGCAGGCGAAAGCCCACCACCTGTGTTGAATTGATATATTACGTAGTATACCAGTTACAGGCAGGGCGTAAATGGGTGATGTCGGTTCCGGTATGAGCCGTAGAAATATTCTTTGACAGATGCGCCGATGCGAAACAAGCAAGTCGCGCGACAAGCATGGAGACGACATTGGACAAGACAGGCGAAACGGCGCAATCTGGGGAGAAGCGCGGCAAGTCCTTGACCGAACAGGCCTATGCCATACTGCGCGACAGGGTTCTGACGGGTGACCTGAGACCGGGAACTGAAATTTCGGAGCCCGAACTGGCCGAACAGCTTGCCATGAGCAAGACACCGGTGCGCGAGGCTATGGCGCGACTCTGCGTTGAAGGTTTGATGGAAGCGTTTCCACGGCGAGGTTACCGTGTAACCCCCGTTACCGTAAAGGACATGAACGATCTGTTTGCTGTACGCGGCGTGCTGGAAGGTATGGCAGCCGCATTGGCCGCGCAGAACATGACAGAAGATGAACTGGACGCGCTCGATCGCCTGGCCGGTGCAAGCTATGTCGTGGGCGAAAATGTGAGCACAAAAACCTTCGTTTCGACGAACGAGGAGTTCCACTCGGCGATTGCGCAGGGATCACGAAATCCGCGTCTTCACGCCCTGGTCATGAGCCATCTGGAGCAATGTGCCCGCCTTTTCTACATGGGCACACGCATTCGAGACATCAATCCGGAAACGAGCCAGGATCACCATAACATCGTTGCCCTGCTGCGCCAGAGAGACAGCGAAGGCGCCCGCACTGCCATGATGGAACACAACGAAAATACGCGCACAGGCATTCTGACAGCCCTCATATCAGAGGCCGGCCCTGGGCTATCACTGTAGGAGCGTCCAACATGAGTGACATCATCCGTCAAAAGGTTCTCCTGGCGCCGCATGAACTGGACGCCCTGCGTCGCTCTAACGCGGACCTAACCATTCTGGCGGTCCACTCGATCAACCCTTATACGGGCGAGCCGACCTTCAAGGGTCAACGCATAGAAGGGGCGATCGACACGGAAGCCTACCGCGACTTCCAATCACCGCCCAGTCCGGAAAAAGGCCAGCGCCCTCTGCCTGATATCAACGTCCTTCAGACCAGCGCCCGCGCCTGGGGTCTGCGGCGCGAGAGCACCATCGTCATCTATGACGGCGATCGCAGCATGACAGCAGCGCGCGCCTGGTGGGTCTTGAAATGGGCCGGCCTACCGGATGTTCGCGTGCTCGATGGCGCTTTTCCAGGCTGGGTGGCAGCCGGATTGCCCACAACGGACAAGGTGACGACCGCACGCCGGAGCGAAATCGTTTTGACGCCCGGCCATATGCCGGAATTGGACGCCGATGCCGCCCTTCGCTTGGCAAGCGACGGCATTCTCCTGGATGCGCGTATCCGCCCCAACTACATCGGCGGCCCGACGGAACCTGGCGCTCCCCCACGCGGACACATTCCTCACGCCATCAGCGCACCGACGCTCGACACCTTGACCGATTACGGCAACTTCACCGACAGCGCGACCCTGCGGGAGATGTTCCGCGGCCTGGGCGCCGATGGATCGCGACAGGTCGGCGTCTATTGCGGCGCGGGCATGTCCGCCGCACATACGGTGCTTGCACTGGCCGCAGTCGGCATACCGTCCGCCATGTATGTGGGCTCTTGGTCGGCTTGGGTGCATGATCCCGCAAGGCCAGTCGCACGTGGGGCAGATCCAACATGAACTTTTTGACTATAACAGTTGCAGACTTCGAAAGATGATGCCTGCGACATCGGCAATTAGGGCAAATGTTACTCATCGAAGCCCACTTATTAGGCAGCTTTTTCTTACCTTAAATGGCGTCTTAACCCAGCTTTACAGCAGGAGATCTCACTGGTATATTTCGTAGTATATCACGAGTGGCGGACCTGAAAATCTCGTTGATACAAATACTTGAGGGGCATAAGCCAATTTAACGAAGGGGCAGACAATGGCATTGTGGAAAGGACTGGCGGCAGCGGGCATTGCGCTTCCGATGATCGTCGGAGCAGCTCACGCACAGACCAACGACCCAAAGACCACCCTGGTGGTGGCGGTTCCCTCCGATCCGGTCAGCCTGGAGCCCGGCACCAACAAGGCGGAGCCTGTTGGCAGTGAAATCATTCTCAATGTCTTTGATACGCTGATCGCCTGGAAAGCCCCGGACTTCAAGGAAATCGAGGCACGTCTTGCCACCAGCTGGTCCGTTTCCGCCGATGGCAAGGAGTTCACCTTCAAGCTGCGGGACGGCGTAAAATTCCAGGACGGCACGCCCTTCGATGCGGCGGCGGTCAAGTTCTCCCTGGAGCGCACCAAGGCCACCAATCCTTACGTCAAAGCGACTTTCGACCTGATCAAGGACATCGCGGTCGTTTCGCCGAGCGAAGTGAAGATTACGCTGAGCGCCGCCTATCCGGCCTTCCTGTCTATCCTGGCCCAGCCGCAATCTGCGATCGTCAGTCCGACTGCCGTGCAGAAATACGGCGACAAATTTGCAGCCAATCCTGTTGGCACCGGCCCCTTCGTCTTCAAGAGCGCGCAAGCCGATACCAACGTCGTGCTGGAGGCGAACCCTTCCTATTTCCGTGGCGCACCGAAACTCTCCAAGATCGTCTACCGCGTCATTCCGGATGCGTCGACACGCCGGCTTGAACTCGAAAATGGCGGCGTAGACGTTGTTCAGCAGCAGGGGCAGCTTTCATCCATCGCTGCAGAGGACATCGCTGCCCTGAAGAGCAACAAGAGCGTCAAGATCCTGGAAAGCTCCAGCCAGATCATCCGCCAGCTGGAATTCAACAACAACAAGAAGGATGGCCCGATCGCTGACGTGCGCGTCCGCAAGGCGATTGCCAGCGCCATCGATTACGATGGTCTGCTGCAGGGTGTTTTCGCAGGCACGGCTGAGCGCGTCTACGGACCGCTGACCTCCAACAGCTGGGCCTTCGATCCGAAGATGAAGGATCTGGCGCCGAAATACGATCCAGCGGCCGCCAAGAAGCTTCTCGCAGAAGCGGGCGTCAAACCGGAAAGTCTGGATCTGAAGCTCTACAGCTTCCAAGGTCCGCTCTGGGGCGCTGTTGCTACATTCGTGCAGGCGAACCTGGCCGATATCGGCATCAAGGCCACCATCCAGCAGACTGAATTCCCGGCTTACCGCACGCTGCAGACTGCCGGTCAGTTTGATATCGCACTCGACGGTCGTCAGCCCTGGTACAACGATCCCGATGCGCACATCACCATCGGCTACCTCTCGTCGCTTGCCAACACCGCCATGACCTTCCGCATGCCGGAGGACAAGGCCCTGGACGATCTGATCCTCAAGGCGCAACAGACCTCCGACTTCGAAGCCCGAAAGAAGCTGTACTTCGAGGTTCAGCAGGAGCTCATGAAGCGCGTGCCCGGCGCCTATCTGTTCAGCCCTAAGCTGATCGTGTTTGCCCGCGCCAATGTGGAAGGTCTCGTGATCAACAGCGCGCCGCCGCTCAACGAATACTGGTCTGTCTACAAGAAGTAAGTCGCTGATCGGCCGGGCAATGCGTCCGGCCGATCTCTCTTCCGTTCTGCACCGAAATCGAAAGGCCCATGGCGAGCTTTCTCCTGAGACGTCTGATCGCGCTGATCCCCGTCATGTGCATCGTGCTGGTGATTGTGTTTTCGCTTGTCCGCATCATTCCCGGCGACCCCGCCGTGACGCTGCTCGGACCGGGGGCGACGGAGGCGCAGATCTCAGCACTCAGAGCTCAGCTCGATCTCGACAAACCCGTCGTCCTGCAATTTCTGTCCTACACATTCGGCCTGCTGCAAGGCGATTTCGGCGTGTCACTGAAAAGCGGACAGCCCGTCGCCCATGAAATCCTGACCCGCCTGCCCGCGACGATAGAGCTCTCAGTGCTCGCGGTCATCGTCGCCGTCATCTTCGGCATCCCGATCGGCGTCTTGTCGGCGACGCGGCCTAATTCGCTGTTCGATCATATAACGCGCATCGTCTCGCTGCTCGGCGTTTCCATGCCCGCCTTCCTGTTGGCGCTGATCCTGCAACTGATCTTCGGCACCTGGCTGGGTCTGCTGCCGGTTTCCGGGCGCATGAGTTCCTTCATCACCGCCGATGCCGTGACAGGCTTTGCGGTGCTGGATGGCCTGCTGACCGGCAATCTGGCAGCGGCTGGAAGCGCGCTTCTGCACCTGATACTGCCGACCGCCGTGCTGGCGGCATTTCTCGCCGCCACCCTCGGACGCTTCGTGCGCAACACCATGCTGGATGTGATGACGGAAGACTTCATCCGCACGGCGCGCGCCAAGGGCCTGCCACAGCGCGATGTCATTCTGAAGCACGGGCTTCGCAATTCGCTGCTGCCAGCCGTGACGGTGATCGGCCTCAAGTTCGCGGAAATGCTGGGGGGCGCCATCCTCACGGAAACCATCTTCGCCTGGCCGGGCATCGGCCGTTTCATGTTCGAGGCAATCAAGAACCGCGACTACCCGGTGATCCAGGGCACGACGCTGGTCTTTGCACTGATGTTCGTGCTCACCTCCATTATCGTCGATTTGATCTACGGCCTTCTCGATCCCCGCATTCGCAAGAAGGTAGCCTGAGCGATGCGCGATATTTTCAAGTTCCTGCGCTACAATCCACTCGCGGTCGTCGGGCTGGCCATCCTGTTATTGCTGATCGCGCTAGTCACCATCGGCCCATGGCTCTCGCCCTACTCGCCCACCAAGCTGGACGTGCTGCACAAGCTGGCTCTCCCCAGTGCCACCCACTGGCTTGGTACGGATGCCTTTGGCCGCGATGTGCTGACGCGCGTCATGGTCGGCGGTCAGGCAACCCTTGTCATCGGCGTTGGCGTGGTCGCCATTGCCTTTGCGGTCGGCGTCTTCTTCGGAATGCTGGCAGGCTTTGCAGGCGGCTGGACGGATACCATCATCATGCGACTGGTCGATGCCATTCTCGCCTTCCCGGCACTGGTGCTCGCTATTGCACTGGCTGCCGCCTTCGGCCCGAGCCTGGAAAACGCCATGCTGGCGGTCGCAATCACGCTGGCTCCGCAGTTTGCCCGTGTGGCCCGCAGTCAAGCGCTGAGCATTTCCGTGCTGCCGTATGTGGAAGCGGCCATTTCGCTGGGCCTGCCCACGCACCGCATCCTGCTGCGCTACGTGTTTGCAAACGGGCTTGGTCCGCTGCTTGTACAATCGACGCTCGCGCTCGGCAGCGCCATCCTGCAGACGGCGAGTCTCGGCTTCCTGGGACTTGGGGCGCAGCCGCCCTTGTCTGAATGGGGCGCGGATGTCTCATCCAATCTGCAATATGTGCGAAGCGCTGCCTGGGTGGCGCTATCCCCCGGCATGGCCATTCTTCTGGCAGTGCTCTCCTTTAACCTGATCGGCGACTCCCTGGCGGACTGGTTCAATCCGCGCCGTCGCAGCGAATTGCAGTGAGGCGAGCATGGACCTGCTGACAATGAGTCTAGAAAAGGTGGACTTTCTGCCGCCCAACCGCGTCACCGATGACACCAGCATTCTCACCCTGAAGAACCTGGTGTTCGAACCGCTTCTGAAATGGGAAAACGGGCTAGTGCGTCCAGCCCTGTTCGAGCGGTGGGTACGCTCCGCCGATGGCCGCGAATGGCGCTTCTTCATTCGCCAAGGCGCCACCTTTCACGACGGCAAACCCTGCACCTCTCAAGATATCATCGCCTTTATTGCGGACATCCTAACGGCAGTGGATACCTTCGGCATGAAGTGGTCCTATGCGCGCTACCTCGCGCAAGCCACCATTTCACCCGAAGCCGGCAATGTGGTGCTGGTCCGCAACCCCACGCCGATTGCTGATATTCTCGACATCTTCTCGGAATTCTACATCTGCCGCACCACCAACGACGGTCGCCCAATCCTCGGCACCGGCCCCTATCAGGTCAGCGAATTCGAAGTGGGTCAGCGGGCGGTTCTGGACCGCGTCTCGCGCGGAACCGGGCCTGACCGGATCGTTGCGCTGGCAGAGCGTCGCGCCGAAGCACGTTACGAGAGCCTGAAGGCTGGATGGTCGGACGCTGCGCTCAATCTGGAGCGGATCGAGGGAGTGCTCGACTTCAGTGAAGACTTCCAGTGGGGCAAGGCGGTCAACACGCTCTCGGTCATGTATTACCTCAATTGCCAGAGCGGGCTGTTCCGTTCGCCGGAGGCGCGTCTTGCGGCAAACCATGCCGTGGACGGCAGCGTGATCGCCCGCGACATCTTTCACGGACTGGCAATCGCCTCCTCAACCATCGTCAGCCCTTTTCATCTGGGCGCACGCGAAGCTGGGCTGAAGCCCATCCCATACGATGTGGAGAAGGCGCGTCGCCTCATAGACAAGGCCGAGGTGAGTGGGCCAATCCAGTTGCGTACGCCGACATTCATGCCGGAACGCGCGCCCGAAATCAGCACCTATGTGGCCGATTGCCTGGAAAAGATCGGCCTGAACGTTGATGTGCAGATCGAGGAGGATCGTCCCGAATACGCACGCCAGATCGGCCGCAAGGAAATGGGCGACATGGCGATCTTCGATTCCTCGCCCCACAGCACCTACCGTATTCTGAACGATAAAATATCCAGCACAACAAAAGCCGTCTGGTGGCAGGGTTTCGATGATGCGGAAACAGAGCGACTGATTTCCGCCGCCAACTGCGCCGTTTCCGATATCGAGCGAGAGGTTGCTTATGGTCGCTGCCTCAAGCGGCTGCACGACAATCCGCCCTGGCTTTATCTGGTTCATCCGATCGATGTGTTTGCCGCGTCCAAGACGGCGCCCGGTCTATCGATCGACCACAAGGGCACACTGAATATTTCCTAATCGCAAGGGGTTGCCATGACCAAGGATTACTCGATCACCTTCTTCTATTACGACGACATCCACGCCGTTGCTCCCTTTTACGAGAACGTGTTGGGCTTTGAACTCGTGCTCGATCAAGGCATGGCCCGGATCTATCGCATCGCGGGTCGCAATTACTTCGGGATCGTGGATGGCAATCGTGGCCACTGCAAGCATCAGGAAAAGAGCGCGGTGCTGCTGACCATCGTCGCGGAGGACGTGGCAGGCTGGCATGCGAAACTGAAAGAAGCGGGCGTGCCTAAGCAAAGCGAGATGCTGCGCGGCACCTTCTGCGAGCACTTCTTCTTCGAGGATCCGGCCGGTTACGCCATTGAGATCCAGCGCTTCCACAATCCTGACGTAGCGAAGTTATTCTGATGTTACACGACGCACGCCCTCCCCTTTCAGCATTTTTCGAAACGCTTCGGGCGCGTGCCCGCGACTTCGGCAGCGCACCGCTTCTGGCCTTGCCGGACGGCTCTGTTGCAGATTTGAAGACCGGCTACATTCCGCTGCTGGTGCATTTCAGCGAGGAAGACAAGGCCGCAAAGGGGCTGCGCAAGCTGAAAGAGCACCAGGAGGTTGAGCCTGCGGTCTATTTTTCTGCACTTGAGATGGTGCGTGAACATCGCTCTCTTCTGTTGCTGGGAGAAACCGGCAGCGGCAAGACGACATTCGCACGGCACCTCGCCTATCGCTTGGCAACAGGCCGCATGGAAGTGGCAAGCCTTCCGCGCAACGATTTTGGCGCCGTGCGCGAAGAACGCTGGGATACAACGAATATTTTGCCAGTCTATATTCCAGTCACCGCGGAGCAAGGCCTTACCCGGCAGCTGGCAAGCCACTACCCCGAGCTCGAAACCACCTTGGCGGACACCGCATGGCAAGAGTCGGATGAGACGCTGCTGGTCATTCTGGATGGGGTGGAAGTAGCAGCCCCCTCCCTTCTTTACGAAGCAGCCAATTTGCAAGCGCGATATCCCCGTATCCGCGTTCTTGCCCTCGGTGAACGTTCGGAGGTGAAAGGCTGGCTACTTTCGACCGACTGGACGCGCATCGAACTGCTGCCCCTGCTTGAAATTCAGCGACACGAAGCGGTTAAGCGGCTTGCTCCGCACGGCTCCGACGTTACCGTGGCACAGGGCGACGCTGCCGCCAATCCAGCACAGTTTGCAATGGCACTTTCGAGCGGCGTTGCAGGCACCTCAATGGAAGAGATCGCCGACGCCTGGACCAACAGGATTGCGGGAGACCCATCCACCGCCAGCTTCCTCTGCGGTCTCGCTTTTGACGCGTTGAGTGGCAAGCTGAACGATCCGACAGTTCTACCGGTTCGGCGCGTCAGGCAGATGCTGGCCGCGCGCCATCTTGCCGACCAGCCCGCATCACTTGCTGTCGGCGTTTTCCGCAAAGATGCGGCCCTTTGGGCGCCGGTGTTGCGCAGTCTTGCGCGTCGTGTTGCCGGCACGCCGCGTGCAGCAACCCTCATAGAAACACTTCTCTCCAGCAAAGGGCAAACACCCCTGCGCGGCGCCTTGCTGGCGGCTGAACTGATCGACGAAAATGACAGCCAGATCCCTGAGCTGCGCCGCCTTCTCCTGCAAATCATCGAGGAGGGCGCGCTTTCCATGGTGGAACGAGAGCGTGCCGGCCGCCACCTCTCGCGTCTCGGCGATCCGCGCGATCTGACGGCGCTGGCGGATGTGCCGGGTGGTGCCTTCACTTTCGGCTCGGAGGCGCATTCGAATTCCGAACCGTCCCATCTCCTGGAAGTCAAGCCCTTCCGCATTGGCGTCTATCCCGTCGTCAACGATTCATACGGACGGTTTATTCAAGAAACCGGAAGACTATGGCGCAGCCCTGATGGCTTTGACCCAGAACGTCGCAATGCGCCCGCCACCGACCTCACCTGGCGAGACGCCAATGTCTATTGTGCATGGCTGACGAAGAAATGGCGAGCAGAAGGCCGGATCACCGAGGACGACGTTGTACGTCTGCCAACCGAACCGGAATGGGAGCGTGCGGCGCGCGGTGCCCAGTCAGACGCAGGCCATGCCGAGGTCTACCCCTGGGGTCTGGGATGGCAGGACGACGCGTCCAACTCGGAAGAGGCGGGCTTCAACAACACCTGCACCGTGGGACTATTTCCGAAAGGTCGTTCGCCCTATGGCTGCTATGACATGGTGGGCCAGGTCTGGGAATGGTGCACGACGCTCTGGGGCGAGGATATGGCAAGCCCAAGCTTCCGCTACCCCTATAGCGATGACGGGCGAGAAAATCCGGAAGCCGGCCCCGGCATCCGTCGCGTGCTGCGCGGCGGCTGCTTCTCCAGCGGAAAGCTGAAGGCCAACTGCACCTATCGCGGCAGCCTGGAGCCGGATGGCTTCTGGCGGGGCAACGGCTTCCGCATCGTCGTGGCGAAGGCGAACTAATCCTTCGGTGGCGCCGTAGAGGACCGCTCGATGAGATGACAGGCAAGCTCCACCCGGCGCGCAGGGTAAACCATGCCAGCCGCCGCATCGCGCAAGAGGTCCAGGCCGACCGCGCCGATCTCGCGCATCGGCAAATGCATGGTCGTCAGCGGCGGGTTGAAGAAAGCAGCCTGCGGCAAGTCGTCCATGCCGACCACGGAGACATCGCCGGGCACAGACAACCCCGTGCGTTGCACTCCGAGAATGGCACCTAGCGCCAGACTGTCTCCGGCGGTCAGGATGGCCGTAAAATCCTGCCCGCGCTCGGATA
Source organism: Rhizobium oryzicola (assembly GCF_030504645.1). Classification (GTDB taxonomy): domain Bacteria; phylum Pseudomonadota; class Alphaproteobacteria; order Rhizobiales; family Rhizobiaceae; genus Neorhizobium; species Neorhizobium oryzicola. The sequence continues at coordinate 104,235 of NZ_JAUKWQ010000014.1, forward strand.
TCCGCTTGGCGATCGCATCGGCGGCCAGCTCCGGCAGCCAGTCATCGACCGTCACGACAAGATCGTCGTCAACCTGCAGCCCCCGCGCCTTCAGGGCATCCTGCCAGCCTTCCATGCGGTGAACGATGGTGCGACGACCGGGGCGCATGAGAAACAGGATGCGGCGATGGCCAAGCCCGATCAGATGTTCCGCCGCAACCCGCGCCGCCGAGCGGTTGCTCGGCGTGACGCTGGAGAGCCGCATGGAGGGATCATGGCCATTCAGAAGAATCACAGGCTTTGAAAAATCCCGCGTCGCGGCCAGCATAGCCTCGTCATCGACCGTCAGGAACAACAGGCCCGATACGGCCGGATCATTGCGCGCTTCTTCCAGCAACTGCTTCTCATCCTGCGTGTCAGCGACCGCCCGCTGCACGACATCGAGACCGAGCGTGGCGGCACGGTCCTTCAGCCCTTCGAGCACATAAAGCGTGAACTGGTTGCGCACATAATCCAGCATGGCAGCGCTTGAGGCGGCGAGGATGACCTGGCTGCCGGCGAGATTGGCGGAGACCGTGTAGTTCACCTGCTTGGCAGCGGCGAGTACCTTTTCCCTGATCTCAAGCCGCACGCCCTTTTCGCCCGCCAGGGCCCGCGACGCCGTGCTGAGCGAAACACCAGCCGCTGCCGCAACGTCATCCAGCGTGATACGGCGGCTCTTCTTGCCGCGCTTGCCGGCAACAGGTTTTGCGTCCATCGGGAAATCCTCCTTCCGCAAACTGCAAGAAATTTTCATGTTGCGCAATCTTTTTCGTCGTGACTAAATTCCTTTCAAGGAGCCGCAGAGGAGTGTGGCCACATATCGGGAGGACTGCATGGCCTTGGATGGATCCACCATTCTTGCCAATCTGGATCGGCTTGTCGCCGGCATGACCGGCCTGAAGGACGACGGCCGTTTTCATGAGCCCAATCTGGATGGAACGGCGGGCGATTATATTTCCTTCGACAGCTGGGAATGGCCGCAGGGTGTGGCCCTTTATGGCTTGATCCGCCTCTGGCAGTTCACAGACCGCGCCGATCTGAAGGCATTGATCGAAAACTGGTACGAAAAGCGCCTGACCGCTGGCCTGCCGTCGCTCAACGTCAACACGACGGCACCGATGCTCGGCCTTTCGCTGCTGTGGCGCGAGACGAAGGACGATCGTTGGAAGGCAGCCCTTGATAACTGGGCCGACCGCGTTGTCGCCGACATGGGCCGCACGGAAGAGCGCGCCTTCGAGCACCACGTCTCCGACAAGGTGAACGATGACGAGCTGTGGGACGACACGCTCTATATGGTCGGGCTGTTCCTTGCGTCCTACGGCCAGGGCAGCGGGCGTCGCGAATTCGTGGATGAGGCAGCCCTGCAATTCCTCGTCCATGCCCGTTATTTGGCCGACACCGAAACCGGCCTCTGGTTCCATGGCTGGACCTTCAACGGTCGCCACAACTTCGCACGCGCCCGCTGGGCCCGCGGCAATGCCTGGATCACTGCCGGCGTTCTCGATCTCTTCGATCTCGCAGAACTGCCGAAGCCGGTGAAGGATTATCTGCAGGGCGTGTTGGTGGCGCAGGTGAATGGCCTTCTGCCGTTGCAGGCGGAAAGCGGCGCTTGGCGCACGCTGCTGGATGATCCGACATCCTATGAGGAAACCTCCGCGACAGCGGGTATCGGTTATGGTCTCCTGAAAGGCTATCGCCTTGGTCTCGGCACCGAGCAATGGCGCAAGGCTGGCCTGAAGGCGGTCGAATTCGTGCTGCGCAACATCGACCCGCAGGGCACCGTGCTGAACGTGTCCTACGGCACGCGCATGGGTCACGACCTGCAGTTCTACAAGGATATCCCGATCCAGCCCACCGGCTACGGCCAGGCGCTGTCGATCCTTTGCCTCTCCGAGGCTCTGAACCATGTCAGCACGGAGGCGAAAGTCGCATGACCATGCGCGTTCTCTACGGGGCCGCCCCCGCCGACATCAAGAGCTACGACACCGCCAAGCTCCGGGAAGCCTTCCTGATCGAGGATCTCTTCCAGCAAGGACAGGCCACCTTCGTCTACACCCATGTCGATCGCCTGATCCTGGGCGGAGCGGTTCCGACATCCGCACCGCTGACGTTCGGTTCGGGCGAGGATATCGGCACGCCCTATCTTCTCTCGGCGCGCGAAATGGGCATCGCCAATCTTGGGCAGGCCGGCACGATCACTGTTGATGGCACCGCCTTCCACCTGGAAAACCGTGATGTGCTCTATGTCGGTCGCGGCGCTCAGGTTCTGACGGCTGAAAGCGACGATTCGGCTAGCCACGCACGCTTCTACATGAATTCGGTTCCGGCCGGGGCCGATCACCCGCATCGGCTCATCACGCGAGCGGAATCGAAACTGCTCGAACTAGGAAACGCCAAGCGCTCCAACCATCGCAAGCTTCGCATGTATATCCACCCGCAGGTGGCCCCCTCATGCCTGCTGTTGATGGGCATTACGGACCTCTCCGAAGGCAGTGTCTGGAACACCATGCCGCCGCATCTGCATGAGCGGCGCATGGAAGCCTACTGCTACTTCGATCTCGCCCCCGAAGACCGCGTCATCCACCTGATGGGACGCCCGGACGAAACACGAAACCTGATCGTCGCCAATGGCGATGCCCTGATTTCCCCCGCCTGGTCCATTCACATGGGCGCGGGTACCGGTCCCTATGCCTTCGTCTGGGGCATGACCGGCGAAAACCAAGAATACAATGATGTGGCCCCGGTGGCCGTGGCGGACTTGAAATGAGCACAGATCAGAACTGGATGCGGAAAACCTTGAGCGCCGGCGAGCCGATGCGCTACTGGCAGCTTGGCGCGCTGATGGAGGAACGTTTCGACGTTCCCGATGCGCCGATGCATGGGGAGATGGACCCCTTCTTCTTCCTCACCAAGCACAAGAATTTCATTCCGCACGAATATCCGTGCCGCACCATCTTCGCGAAGACTTATCGTGAGAAACGCCCGGATGTGCGAGGAAGCTTCGAGGCCGCCCGCTGGTGGCTGCCCTTCGGTTCGCCGCGCGTCGATCTCTCCGGCTTCTGGTTCCGTCCCACGCGCCTTGCCACCTGGGGCCGCACCTATCTGGAAGCGGAAGCCGCGGGAACTGCCAAGGTTCGCCTCGGCACCTGCGGCGGCGCGTTTGTCTTCGTCAACGGCCAGGAAGTGGGCTGGATGGCACCTTACGGCCGCAACCTCGAATCCAAGCAGGAATTCGACCTGCCGCTCACGGCAGGCTCCAACGAGATCACGCTGTTCTTCGACGATCTCGCCGAGCGTGACGCCCGCTATTTCTTCCAGATGGATTTCCTCTCCGGCCCCGCCGTCACGCTTGCCGTGCCGGTTCCTGTCGAAGGCTCTGTCGCCGAAAGCATCGAGGGCGCGCTGGAAGGCATGCATCTCGATAAGAAGGCCTACTTCGGCGGCGATATCGTGCTGTTGCTAGCAAAGCCCCTGCCGGTCGCCGTCGATGTGAACGTGGCCGTCGAAGGCGACTTCATGTCCCGCGAGCGCTTCGATTATGACTACAAGCTGGCAGCCGGTGCGACGAGCCTCAATTTGGGCCCTTCGGAAAAGGCGCCTGCCGACTTCCGCCATTTCCGCATCACGCTGGATGCTGGCGGCTTCGTCGCCGCACGTCCGCTGGGCGTCGAGATCTGCCATGCGGAGCGCCAGGGTACCGCCCCGGCCTCACTGAAAGATCGCATCCGCGAGACACTGGATGAAGTTTCCGAACATTCCGAGCGCGATACCGTGCGCGCCTTTGCCCGTCTGGCCAGTGGCCGCGGCGGTGCCGACACGGATGCGATGATCGAGGAAATCCTGCCCTCGATCGAGGATTGCCATGACTGCGCCGACTTCTCGCTGGTGCCGCTGATCTGGTCGCGCACCGTCTGGGGCGCCGATATCAACGAAAAGACCCGCGCCCGCATCGACAACGCCATCCTGAACTATCGCTACTGGATGGATGAGCCCGGCAATGACGTGCAGTGGTATTTTTCCGAAAACCACGCGCTGCTGTTCCACACCTCCTGCTACCTCGCTGGTCATCTGCTCTCTGACAAGACCTTCGTTCGCTCCGGCCGCAAGGGTTCCGAGCAGAGCCGCATCGGCGCCGAGCGCGTGCGCGCCTGGCTCGATCATTTCGAGCACTGGGAAATGGCGGAGTTCAACTCCGCGCCCTATTTCCCGATCGACCTGAAGGGCCTGACGGCACTGGCCGCGATCGCACCGGATGCCGATATTGCCGAACGCGCCAAGGCTGGTATCGTGCGGCTCTGCGAAGTCGTCGCCCGCTCCGCCCATCACGGCATGATCACCGCTGCCCAGGGCCGCTCCTACGAGCATACGCTCTGCGCCGGCCGTTCGCTGGAGCTTTCCGCCGTTGCCCGCCTGCTCTGGGGCACAGGCTGGTATGGCCGCCGCGTGCATGCCCTGCCGCAGATGGCGGTCTGCCTGCGCGATCACGGGCTGGTCGTTCCTGAAGAGACCAAGGCCATTGCGGACCTGCGTGGAAGCCATCATCAGGAATGGCGCTTCGCGCAAGGCCAGGACAGCTTTGCCGCGCTCTATCACTACAAGGGCGAACACTACGCCATGGGCTCCGCCGTCCATTACCGCTGGGGCGACTGGGGCTATCAGGAAACCGTGCTGCATCTGCGCGTCGGCGAAACGCCGGAAGCCGCCGTCTGGATCAATCATCCGGGCGAAGTCATCCAGCTCGGCTATGGCCGTCCGTCCTATTGGGGCGGCTGCGGGACCGTGCCGCGCGTGCAGCAATATCGAGGCCTCGCCATCGCGGATTTCGCGCTGCATGACGATCAACCGGAATTTTCGCATGCGTGGTTCCCGAAGGCGGAATTCGATGAAACCCGCATCCACGGCTCGACCGCTCTGGCCCGCAGCGGCAGCGGCGCAGTCGTCCTGCTCGGCAGCGGCGCATTGGAGTTTGTCGAAGAGGGCCCCTCGGCCGGCGCCGAGCTGCGGCTGAACGGCAAGAAGACCCGCTGGATCGTGCGCGTCTGCGAAGCCGGCGATCTTGCATCCGCCGAAAGTCGGTACGGGAAACTTGAGGCGAAGCTTTTGGAAGATGGTACATTCGTCATAGACGATCCCGATTATGGGCCGGTTCGTTTCCGGGCGGATGGGAGCGTCGAGGCGGAAGGCCGCACCATCGCACGTGCAGACTACACCGTGAAAGGCGAGGCACTTCAGCTGTAAATATACCCACAAGGGGGCGGGCGGAGGATCCCGGCCCCATTCGAAGAGGAGGAGATGGCATGATTTTGAAGTCGTTCTTGGCAGCGTCCGCTATGGCGCTGCTGGCATCCACCGCCCATGCGGGCGATGTCCGCATCATGTGGTATTCGGACGGGGTGGAAGGCGAGGTCTTCCAGGACCTGATCAACCGCTTCAAGGCGCAGAACCCGGGCATCAACGTCATCGTCGATAACGTTGCCTACAATGTCATCAAGGAACAGCTGCCGGTTCAGCTCGAAGCCGGCAACGGCCCGGATATCGCCCGCGTCACATCGATCAAGGATCTCGCCAAGCACTGGCTGGACCTGCGCCCGCTGGTCGCGAATGCCGCCTATTGGGACGAGAACTTTGGCCAGCAGGCCGACTGGATGCGCCCTGATGGCTCCAACCAGATCTCCGGCTTCATGACGCAGCTGACGCTGACCGGCGGCTTTGCCAACAAGACGCTGTTCGAGCAGGCTGGCGTTCCGCTGCCCGGCCCGAAAGCCACCTGGGAAGAATGGGCGGCTGCTTCCAAGAAGGTTGCCGCAAGCCAGCAGATCCCCTATCCGATGGCGCTTGACCGCTCCGGCCACCGCATCAGCGCGCCGAACATCTCCTATGGTGCGAACTATATCGGTGCTGACGGAAAGCCGGCAGCCCTCGACCAGGGCGCGAAGGCCTACCTTACCAAGTTCATCGACTGGGCCAAGGATGGCACGATGAGCAAGGACGTCTGGGTTTCCGCTGCAGGCCAGACCTATCGCGCCGCCGCCGATGACTTCATCAACGGTCAGGTCGCCTTCTACTATGCCGGCTCCTGGCAGATCCCGAACTTCGCCAAGAAGATCGGTAACAACTTTGACTGGGTGGCAACCGGCAGCCCCTGCGGTCCCGCAGCCTGCACCGGCCTGCCCGGTGGCGCGGCTCTGGTAGCGGTCAAGTACACCAAGAACCCGAAGGAAGTCGCCAAGGTGATGGATTACCTGGCGAGCGAGCCTGTTATCAAGGAGTTCTCCGAACGTACTCTGTTCCTGCCGGCCCACAAGGCGGTGCTCGCCAAGGGCGTCGACTTCAAGACCGACAGCCCGCTGGTCAAGGACGCGCTGAACAAGTTCGTCGAAGCCACCAAGACCACCTCCGACATGGCGCAGAAGATGCCGGGCTGGCGCTGGTCCGATACCGTGTACGGCGCGATCGTGACCCGCGTTGCCCAGGCGATCGCAGGCGAAATGCCGACGCAGGAAGCGCTGACCCGCATCGACGCGGATGTCGCAGCCAAGGTCAAGGCCTCCGGCCTCTGAGCCTGCCCGACACCGGTTGCCCTCCTCGCGAGGGCAACCCTTTTCGAGAAGTCGCAGATCCGTCGAGCCATCCGAGATCAGTCTTGGGGGAAGAATGTCATGTCTCAAAGCCAGCCGGCAACCCGGCCCCTCGCCCCGGCCCCGAAGATGAGCGCTGCCTCGCTGGCGCTCATGCCGGTTCATTTTATCATGGGCCTTGCCGACAAGCCGTTGCGCGCGCTGCAGAAGGCGGCCGGCATCGGTGGCATGGCGACCTTCTTCCTCGCGCCGAACATGCTGATCTTCAGCATCTTCGTGCTGTTGCCGATCATCATCAATATCGTCTATTCGCTGACCGGCGGCACCGCGATCTTCCTCAATGAGCGGACTTTCGTCGGCACCGACCAATATGCCCACATATTCAATTGCAGCAATTATCTCGATCCGCGCTCCTGCCAGGAGGATGCCTTCTGGACAGCTGTCGGCAACACCTTCTGGTTCGTCGTCATCCAGGTGACACTGCTGATCGTCTGCTCGCTGATCACCGCGCTGATCCTCAACCGCGATCTGATGGCGCGCTCCTTCTGGCGCGCGGTGTTCTTCTTTCCGGTGCTGCTGTCGCCGGTTGTCGTCGGCCTCATCTGGCGCTGGATTTTGCAGCGTCAGGGCCTGTTGAACTACATTCTCTACCCCTTCGGCCACGATCCGGTGACCTGGCTTTCGGACCGCACGGTCGCCTTTGCCGCCGCTGTGGGCGTGTCCATCTGGGCGCATATGGGCTTCTACACGCTGATCCTGCTGGCCGGCCTGCAGGCCATACCGAAGGATCTCTACGAGGCCGCCGAAATGGATGGCACGCGGGCCATGCGCGTTTTCCGCCGCATCACCCTGCCGCTCCTGATGCCGAACCTCCTCGTTGTCGTGGTGCTGGCGCTGATCAAGGCCGTTCAGGTGTTCGATGAAGTCTATGTTCTGACGGGCGGCGGCCCCGGCACCGCCACGCAGTTCCTGACGCAATACATCTATGAAACTGGCTTCGTTTCGCAGCCACGCAATGCCGGTCTCGCTGCCGCCGCTTCCATCCTGATGGGCCTGGTTCTGGTGGTTCTGACCCTGATCCAGCTCGGCATCAGCAAACGCAATGAAAACAAGGGGAAACGCTGATGAGCAGGGTTACCCAATTCATCTTCCGCCGTCGCGGCGGCAAGGGCTGGCACTGGACGGATATCGCCACTTGGGTCTGGCTCATCGGCGGCCTGATCATCATGTTCGGCCCCGCCGTCTGGCTGGCGCTCTCCTCCTTCAAGACGCCAGCAGCACTCGCAGAATTCCCGCCCTCCATCCTGCCTTATGTCAGCCAGCAGGCCACCGTGCAGGGCTATGACAAGCCGCTGACCCTCTTCAATGCCACCATGCCTGACGGTTCGACGCGGGTACTGGCCGAGGTTCGCCGCGTGGGTACTGTCGCGCAGATGGTTGATCCGAAGGCACCGGCTGAGATCATCAAGGTCAACATCAACCAGCGCACGCCGGTTCGCAGCGTCTCGTTTTCGACGGAAAACTATGTGCAGCCCTTCCTGCATTTCGATTTCTTCCGCTATCTCTGGAATTCCGTCTTCGTGACCGTCACGGCGACGGTGATCACGCTGGTGGTCAATTCCATGGCCGCGTTTGCGCTGTCGAAATACGAGTTCAAGGGACGCAATGCCGCGATGCTGGTGATCCTTGCGACACTGATGGTGCCGCTGTCGGTCATCCTCGTGCCGCTCTACTCGATCATCTCGACGCTCGGTCTCTTCAACAATCTCTGGGGCGTCATCCTGCCGACGGTTGCAACACCCACTGGTGTCTTCATCCTGCGGCAATACATGCTGACCATACCCGACGAGCTGATCGACGCCGCGCGCATGGACAAGGCCTCAGAGTGGCAGATCTACTGGCGCATCGTGGTGCCGCTGACGGCGCCGGCGCTTGCTGTGCTTGCCATCTTCTCAGTCGTCTGGCGCTGGAACGACTTCCTCTGGCCGCTGATCGTGCTCTCACGCCGCGAGCTTTACACGCTCCAGGTCGGCCTCAACATCTATTCGGGCGAACTGAACGTCCAGTGGCACTTCATCCTGGCGATGACCGTCGTCACCATGATCCCGGTCGTTCTCGTCTTCATCTTCTTGCAGCGTTTCATCACGACCGGCATTGCCGGCACCGGACTGAAGTAGGACATACGTTAATGGGTAGCATCACACTCACCAATGTTCAGAAATCCTATGGCGCGGTGCATGTCCTGCATGACATCAACCTCGATATTCGCGCGGGCGAATTCGTTGTCTTCGTCGGCCCATCCGGCTGCGGCAAGTCCACGCTGCTGCGCGTCATCGCCGGGCTGGAGAAGATTACCGGCGGCGAACTCGCAATTGACGGCAAAAGGGTGAACGAGGTCTCCGCTGCCGATCGCGGCCTTGCCATGGTGTTCCAGTCCTATGCGCTTTACCCGCATATGAGCGTGCGGCAGAACCTTGCCTTCGGTCTGGAAAATTCCGGCATGCCGAAGGCCGAAATTGCTGAACGCATCGGCGAAGCGGCCCGTATGCTGGAGATCGAGCAATATATGGAGCGCCGTCCCGGTCAGCTTTCCGGCGGCCAGCGCCAGCGGGTCGCGATCGGCCGCGCCATCGTGCGCCGCCCCACCGCCTTCCTGCTGGATGAGCCGCTGTCCAACCTCGACGCGGAACTGCGCGTCTCCACCCGCGCCGAAATCGCAGCACTGCACGACCGTCTGAAATCCACGATGATCTACGTGACCCACGACCAGGTGGAGGCGATGACGCTGGCAAACCGCATCGTGGTCATGCGTGCCGGCAAAATCGAGCAGGTGGGCGCACCGCTCGACCTCTACAACAACCCGGCCAACCGCTTCGTGGCAGGTTTCATCGGCGCGCCGCATATGAATTTCATCGAAGGCGATGTGGTGGAAAGCACGGGCGGTACGGTCGTGATCAAGGCCGCGAACGGCGAGCAGTTCACCGCGCCGGTTCCCTTGAACGGCGTGACGACTGGCGAGCGGCTTTCGGTCGGCATCCGCCCGCAGCATATGGGCCTGTCGGAAACCGGTCGCGGGCTGCCTGCCAAGGTGCGGCTGGTTGAAGCGCTGGGCTCCGAAACGGTCATTCATGCCGAAGCGCTGGGGCAGAAACTGCTCGCCATCGTTCCGGGCCAGCGGCATCTCTCCGCCGGGGAAGCGATCACGCTCGCCTATGACGGTGCTCCAATCCACGTCTTCGGTGCGAATGGTCAGCGCGTGAACTAAGTGGGACTTGCCAAAAAGCGGGCGCGGTTCTCCTGAACCGTGTCCCGCAGGAACTGCATGACGGAACGCACACGCGGCACATGCAGGAGATCGTTGTGGCAGACGATCCAATAGTGACGCCGCAGCAACACATCCGGCAGCACACCCTTCAGTTCCGGATACTGATCCGCGATAAATTTTGGCAGTACGCAGAGGCCGAGGCCGTTTCGCGTCGCCGTAAGCTGCGCGAAAATACTGGAGCTTTGGAAGCTGGGGCGGATGCGCGGGTGGATATCGTCAAGATAATCCAGCCCCGGCGCAAAAATCATATCCTGGATGTAGCCGATGAAGGCGTGGTTCAGCAGATCCTCGCGGGATGACGGTTCGCCATTCCGCTGAAGGTAATCCCCTGTCGCATAGATGCTGAGCTGATATTCCGTCAGGTGTTCATGATGGTACGGACCCGCCTTGGGCGGGTCGAGGACAACAGCCAGGTCCGCCTCCTTGCGCGATAGCGCCATGATCTGCTGGATCGTCACCAATTCCAGCGAGATGCCCGGATAGGCCGTGGCCAGCTCACCCAGCCGATGGCTGAAGAAGAAATTGGAAATGCCTTCCGGTGCCGAAAGCCGCACCACGCCGCGCTGGAAGGCGGCACCGCTCGCGGCCTCCTCCTGCAAGCGCGCCGCCTCCAGTTCCACCTTTTCCGCCGTTTCCACGAAGCGATGGCCAAGCGGCGTCAGCACGTAACCGCGCGGATTGCGCTCGAAAAGCTTTACCTTCAGCGCAAATTCCAGCCGGTCGATACGGCGCAGCACCGTGGGATGGCTGGTGCGCAACTGCCGCGCTGCGGTGGAAAGCTGCCCCGTTCTGGCAACCGCCAGAAAGTACTGCAGATCGTCCCAAGTGAACTGCGTCTTCGACATTGGCCCCTCCACGTCTGTTCAAATCTGAACAGAACCTGTTTGCAATTAATTAACACCCCCCGTTGCGTCCATCGCGGAATTCGCTGATCATTCATGAGGACTTGCTGTTTTGAGGAGAGCAGCTGGCCAAAGTTGAACAGTCGAATTTGCTTCGGCATCTCTGGGAGGAGATCGGACATGCGTAAAACGCTTCTGGCGTCGGCCGCGATTTTCGTTGCGGGCGCGGCAAGTGCCTATGCGGCGGCATCGGATGGTAAGGTCAAGATTGGCATCCTGAACGACCAGTCGGGGGTCTATGCGGATTTCGGCGGCAAGTCGTCCGTCGAGGCGGCCAAGATGGCCGTGGAAGATTTTGGCGGCAAGGTACTGGACGTGCCGATCGAGATCATCGACGCCGACCACCAGAACAAGCCTGATATCGCCTCCAACATTGCCCGCCAGTGGTTCGACACGCAGCAGGTCGATGCCATCATGGAACTGACCACTTCGTCCGTGGCGCTCGCGGTGCAGGCTGTTGCCAAGGAAAAGAAGAAGATCGACATCGTTACGGGTGCTGCCACGACGGACCTGACCGGCAAGCAGTGCAGCCCCTATGGCTTCCACTGGGCCTATGACACCTACGCTCTGGCCGTCGGCACGGGTGGCGCGCTCGTCAAGCAGGGCGGCGACAGCTGGTTCTTCCTGACCGCCGACTATGCCTTCGGCTATTCGCTGGAAGAGCAGACCAGCAATTTCGTGAAATCCAACAACGGCAAGGTGGTAGGCTCCGTGCGCCATCCGCTGTCCACAACGGATTACTCCTCCTTCCTGCTGCAGGCGCAATCGTCAGGCGCGAAGGTCGTCGGCCTTGCCAATGCGGGCGCGGACACGCAGAACGCCATCAAGCAGGCGGCCGAATTCGGCCTCACCCAGAGCGGCCAGCGCCTGGCCGCCCTCCTCTTCACGCTTGCCGAAGTGCATGGCCTCGGCCTCAAGGCCGCACAGGGCCTGACGCTGACGGAAGGCTTCTACTGGGATCGCGACGACGAAAGCCGCAAGTTCGGCGAGCGCTTCCAGAAGCGCACCGGCAAGATGCCGAATATGATCCATGCCGGCACCTATTCCGCCGTGCTGCAATATCTGAAGGCTGTCCAGAAGGCCGGTACCGACGACACCGAAGCCGTCTCCAAGGTGCTGCATGACATGCCTGTCGATGACGTCTTCGGTCGCGGCGGCACGGTTGGCGCCAATGGCCGCATGTTCCACGACATGTATCTGCTGGAAGTGAAGAAGCCCGAAGAGAGCAAGAAGCCCTGGGATTATTACAAGGTTCTTGCCACCATTCCCGGCAAGGACGCCTATATGGACCCGAAGAAGAGCGGCTGCGATCTGGTCAAGTAACGGTTGGCGCTCATGACACAGGTTTCTGTCGAACGCGCCGTTTCTTCCGAACCGCGGGTGGTGCTTTCCGCCCGCGGCATAAGGAAGGATTTCGGCGGCTTCAGCGCGGTGCGCAATGTGGATCTCGATGTCCATCACGCCCGCGTCCATGCCTTGATCGGCCCGAACGGCGCCGGCAAGACCACCGTGTTCAACCTGCTGACCAAGTTCCTGCAACCGACCGCCGGAACGATCCTGCTGATGGGCCAGGACATTACCCGCACGCCGCCGGACAAGGTGGCGCGGCTGGGTCTTGTCCGCTCCTTCCAGATTTCCGCGGTCTTTCCGCATCTCTCCGTGCTGGACAATGTGCGGGTCGCTTTGCAGCGGCCCAACAATCTGGCGCATCAGTTCTGGCGTCCGGTCTCGGCGCTGGACACGCTGAACCGGCGCGCCGACGAGTTGCTTGGATTGGTCGGGCTCACCAAGGAGCGGGATCGGCTGGCCGCCGATCTTTCCTATGGCCGCAAGCGCGTGCTGGAAATTGCCACCACGCTGGCGCTCGATCCGAAAGTGCTGCTGCTGGATGAACCGCTGGCCGGCATGGGCCAGGAGGATATCACCGTCGTCGCCAACCTCATCCGCGAGGTGGCGAAGACCCGCGCCGTGCTGATGGTGGAGCACAATCTCTCGGTCGTTGCGGATCTCTGCCATTTCGTCACCGTGCTGCAGCGCGGGGAAATACTAGCCGAAGGCGATTACGAGACGGTCAGTCGCGATCCACGTGTGCGCATCGCCTATATGGGCACGGAGGAGGCTTGAGATGGCGGCACTTCTCGACATCAAGGGCCTGAATGCCTGGTATGGCGAAAGCCATGTGCTGCACGGGCTGGACATGACGATCCATGACGGCGAAACCGTCACCATTCTCGGCCGTAATGGCGTCGGCAAAACTACGACGCTGCGGACGATCACCGGCATCATCCGCAGCCGAAAAGGGCAGATCCGTTTCGACGGCAAGGACATGCTATCCGTTCCGCTGCATCGCACTGCCCATCACGGCATCGGTTACGTGCCGGAAGAGCGCGGCATCTTCTCCTCGCTCAACGTGCTGGAAAACCTGATGCTACCGCCGGTCGTCGGCAAGAACGGCATGTCGGTCGAAGACATTTTCGAACTCTTCCCCAATCTCCATGAACGCCGCCACAGCCCGGGAACCCGCCTTTCCGGTGGCGAGCAGCAGATGCTGGCAATCGCCCGCATTCTGCGCACCGGCGTTCGCATGCTTCTGCTGGACGAGCCGACCGAGGGACTTGCCCCGGTCATCGTGCAGCGCATCGGCGAGGTGTTGAAGAAACTCAAGGAGCGCGGCCTGACGGTTCTTCTGGTCGAACAGAACTTCCGTTTCGCCAGCCGTGTGGCGGACCGCTTCTACCTGATGGATCACGGACAGGTCGTCTCGGAGTTTCCGGTCGGCGAACTGCCTGATCGTATGGATACGCTGCATCACGTGCTGGGAGTGTAAGCGATGACGATGATCTTCGGAATTCCGCTTCCCGCGCTCCTCGGCCAGTTGCTGATCGGGTTGATCAACGGCTCGTTCTATGCGCTGCTGTCGCTCGGGCTTGCCATCATCTTCGGCATGCTGCGCATCATCAATTTCGCGCACGGCGCGCAATATATGCTGGGGGCGTTCTCCGCCTATCTGCTGCTAACCTTCACCGGCATCGGTTACTGGGGCGCGCTGATCCTGGCGCCGATCCTTGTCGGCATTCTCGGCGTCGTGATCGAACGGCTGTTCCTGCGCCGTCTCTATGGCCTCGATCCGCTCTACGGCCTGCTCTTCACCTTCGGGCTGGCGCTGACGCTGGAAGGCACGTTCCGTTACTTCTACGGCTCCTCCGGCCAACCCTATGCGGCACCGGCGGCACTCGCCGGCGGCACCAATCTCGGCTTCATGTTCATGCCCAATTACCGCGGCTGGGTGGTCGTGGCTTCCCTGATCGTCTGCATCGGCACATGGTTCCTGATCGAGAAGACCAAGCTCGGCGCGTACCTGCGCGCCGCCACTGAAAACGCGACGCTTGTGCAGGTGTTCGGCGTCAACGTGCCCGTGCTGCTGACGCTGACCTATGGGCTGGGCGTGGCGCTCGCCGCCTTTGCGGGCGTGCTGGCCGCACCGGTCTATCAGGTCTCGCCGCTGATGGGCTCCAATATCATCATCATCGTGTTTGCCGTGGTTGTCGTGGGCGGCATGGGCTCCATCATGGGCGCCATCGTCACCGGCTATCTGCTTGGCATCGCTGAGGGGCTGACGAAAGTGTTCTACCCGGAAGCCTCCAGCATCGTGATCTTCGTCATCATGGCCTTCGTGCTTCTGCTGCGCCCTGCTGGCTTGTTCGGAAGGGAGGCTTGAATGACTGACGCGAACCCCACGATCCGCACGACGCTGCGTGCTGAACCAGCCGTTCCTGTTTCCGGCGCACGCATTGCCGTTCTTGTGATTGCACTCGCCTTCCTCATCGGCGCACCCTTCTTCGTCTACCCGATCTTCCTGATGAAGCTGTTGTGCTTCGCGCTGTTTGCCTGTGCCTTCAACGTGCTGCTGGGCTATACGGGCCTGCTCTCCTTCGGCCACGCCACCTTCTTCGGCGGTGCAGCCTATTTCACCGCGCATGCGGTGAAAGAATGGGGCCTTTCGCCGGAACTCGGCATTCTCGTTGGTGTGGCGGGTGCCGCCCTGCTGGGCCTGATCATGGGCTATTTCGCCATCCGCCGGCAGGGTATCTATTTTGCCATGATCACGCTGGCGCTGTCGCAGATGTTCTTCTTCTTCTGCCTGCAGGCAAAATTTACCCATGGCGAGGATGGCATCCAGTCCGTGCCGCGTGGCCATTTCTTCGGCCTGCTCGATCTCAACGACTCGCTCAGCATGTATTACACGGTGACGGCGATCTTCGTCGGCGGTCTGTTCCTCATCTGGCGGTTCGTGCATTCGCCCTTTGGCATGATCCTGCGTTCCATCCGCGAAAACGAACCCCGCGCCATCTCGCTCGGCTATTCGGTGGCGCGTTACAAGCTCGGCGCCTTCGTCTTCTCCGCTGCGCTTGCCGGTCTCGCGGGCGCGGTCAAGGCGCTGGTCTTCCAGTTCGCGACGCTGACGGATGTCGCCTGGCAGATGTCCGGCGAGGTGATCCTGATGACGCTGCTGGGCGGCATCGGCACGATCTTCGGCCCCATCTTCGGCTCGGCGCTGGTGGTCGGCCTCGGCAATTATCTCGCGACGACCGGCTTCCCGGTCACGATCATCACCGGCATCGTCTTCATGGTCTGCGTATTGGTCTTCCGTCGCGGCATCGTGGGCGAGATCAACGCGACGCGGCTGGCGCAGAAACTGGGGCTCGCCGACCGGTCATCCGGCTGAGCCGACGTCATATTCAAAACGATAGAGGGCAGCCCGATCTGCGGGCGATGGTTTCGCGCGACTGTGGGCATGCGAGGATAGTATGGAGACATATGATTATATCGTCATCGGCGCGGGCTCGGCCGGATGCGTGCTGGCGAACCGGCTGGCGGCCGACCCGAACCACCGTGTTCTGCTGCTGGAAGCGGGCGGCAATGACAATTACCACTGGATCCACATCCCGGTCGGTTATCTCTACTGCATCAACAACCCGCGCACGGACTGGTGCTTTTCGACAGAGAAGGAAGAGGGGCTGAACGGGCGGGCGCTGAACTACCCTCGCGGCAAGGTGCTGGGTGGCTGCTCCTCGATCAACGGCATGATCTATATGCGCGGCCAGGCCCGCGATTACGACCAGTGGCGGCAGCTGGGCTGCGACGGCTGGGGCTGGGACGACGTGCTGCCGATCTTCCGCAAGTCGGAAGACTTCTACAAGGGCGCCGACGATCTGCATGGCAGCGGCGGGGAGTGGCGGGTGGAGCGCGCACGGGTGCGCTGGGATGTGCTGGACGCTTTCCGCCAGGCGGCGAAGGAAGCGGGCATTCCCGAGACGGAGGATTTCAACCGCGGCACCAATGAGGGCAGCGGTTATTTCGACGTGAACCAGCGCTCCGGCATTCGCTGGAACACATCCAAGGCCTTCCTGCGCCCGGCCATGGCACGCGGCAACCTGACAGTGCTGACCAAGGCGCATGCGGAGCGGCTGATCGTGGAGGGTGACGAGGTGAAGGGCGTCGTGGTGCATCACGATGGCATCTCCAAATCCTTCGCCGCCCGCCGGGAGACGGTGTTGAGCGCCGGCGCGATCGGCTCGCCGCATCTGCTCGAACTTTCGGGTATCGGGCGTGGTGACGTGCTGCAACAGGCGGGCATCGAGGTTCGCCATCATGTTCCAGCCGTCGGTGAAAACCTGCAGGACCATTTGCAGCTGCGTGTCGTGTTCAAGGTCACCGGCGTGCCGACGTTGAACGAGAAGGCCTCCGCGCTGTTGGGCAAGGCGGCGATCGGGCTCGAATATCTGCTGCGCCGTTCTGGCCCGATGGCCATGGCGCCGAGCCAGCTTGGTATCTTCACCCGCTCCGGCCCGGAAAAGGAAACGCCGGATCTGGAGTTCCATGTGCAGCCCGTTTCTCTCGACAAGTTCGGGGATCCCGTCCACCGCTTTCCGGCGATCACCGCGAGTGTGTGCAATCTGAGACCCGATAGTCGCGGCTCGGTGCATCTGCGTTCGCCGGATTTTGCCCAGCAGCCGGCGATTGCGCCGAGATACCTGACGACCGAGAGCGATCGCGACGTGGCGGTCAAATCCATCCGCACCGCCCGCAACATTGCCGCGCAACCTTCCTTCGCCCGTTTCAACCCGGAGGAATACAAGCCCGGCAGCCGCTTCGAGACGGATGAGGATCTGCGCCAGGCAGCAGGCGATATCGGCACCACGATTTTCCATCCCGTCGGCACCTGCCGCATGGGCACGGACGAAGGCAGTGTGGTCGATACGCGGCTGAGACTGCGGGCCGCACGGCGGCTTCGCATCGCGGATGCCTCGATCATGCCGGTCATCACATCCGGAAACACCAATTCACCCACTATTATGATCGCTGAAAAGGCGGCGGAAATGATTTTGGCGGATAATCGCTGAAACGCAGGCAGGAGGAGGCGCACATGGCTACAATCGCATTCATCGGGCTCGGCAATATGGGTTTGCCGATGGCAGGCAACCTCGCCAAGGCAGGACATGAGGTCACAGGCTTCGATCTTTCCGAAGCCGCGGTGGAGGCGGCGGGAGCTGCCGGGCTTGCGACAGCGCAGAGCCTTGCCGACGCCATCGGCGCAGCCGAGGTCGTCATCACCATGCTGCCGGCGGGCAAGCATGTGCTTTCCGTCTGGAGCAATCTGGTGGAAATGGTACCGGCAGGCGCACTGCTGCTAGATTGCTCCACCATTGATGTCGAGAGCGCCCGCAAGGCGCACCAGATGGCCGAAGAGCATGGCTTTTCCAGCATCGATGCGCCGGTGTCCGGCGGCACTCTCGGCGCTGCTGCGGCGACACTGACCTTCATGGCTGGCGGCAGCAAGGAGGCCTTCGATCGCGCTCTGCCCTTCCTCGAAGCCATGGGCCGCCGTATCGTCCATTGCGGCGAGGCGGGTGCCGGACAGGCGGCGAAGATCTGCAACAACATGATCCTTGGTATTTCCATGATCGGTGTCTGCGAGGCTTTCGCGCTGGCGGAAAAGCTCGGCCTATCGCATCAGGCGCTGTTCGATGTCGCCTCCACCGCCTCCGGCCAGTGCTGGTCGCTCACCTCCTATTGCCCGGTGCCGGGACCAGTGCCGAACTCACCCGCCAACCGCGATTATGCACCGGGCTTTGCCGCGGCACTGATGCTGAAGGATCTGAAGCTTTCGCAGGAAGCGGCGCTGGCCAGCGGTGCCGCGACGCCGCTCGGCGCGGAAGCGGCCCAGCTCTACGCCCTATTCGAAAAGCAGGGTCACGGGGCACGAGATTTTTCCGCCATTATCGAGATGCTGCGCGGGTAAGGACATCATGGTTTGACCAGCGCCTCCCGGTAGGCGGCGGGGCTGGTGGCGTACCATTTGCGGAAGGCGCGGTGAAAGGCGCTCGGTTCCGAATAGCCGAGCCGTTCCGCGATCTCCCCGACCGACAGTCCCGCCTGTTGCAGCAGTTCGAGCGACAGCTCGCGACGGATCTCGTCCTTGATCGCCGCGTAATTCTGCCCCTCCGCCTTCAGCCGGTGACGGAGCGTGGAGGCCGGAATGCGCATCTCGTCCGCCAGCGCCTCAAAGCTTGCCCAGACCGTCGGTGGCGCCTGCCGCAGTCTGTCCCGCACCCTCGCCGTCAGGCCGGCATCATAGCGATAGCGCACGAGAATATTGGCGGGCGCGCCGCGCAGGAAGCGTTTGAGGTCTGCCTCGCTGCGTGAGATCGGCAGTTTCAGAAGCGCGGCGTCGAAACCGAGCATGCTGTTCGGCTGGCCGAAACGAACGGGCGCGCCGAAGAAATGCCGGTAATCGGCCCCCTGGTCCGGCTCCGCACAGCGGAAATCCACCAGCCGGATCGGAATGCGCCGCCCCGCCAGCCAACACAGAACCCCATGCAGCAGAATCCAGTAGGTGCGATAGGCAAAGGCGCTGCGAGGTTCACCGGCATCGCTCAGCACGATGCGGGCAATGCCATCCCGCACCTGAAGTTCCCCGGACGGATCTTCCAGCACCACATCCAGAAACCGCAGCGCGCGCCGCAGTGCCTGATCCAGCGTCTTCGCATGCAGGATGCAGTGGCAGAGCAGCGTGAAACTGCCGCTGCGCATGGGCCGCGCCCCCATGCCGAAATATTCGTCATCCACGGCTTCTGCCACGGCAAGCCAAAGCGCACCGTAGACATCCGCCGACACCGGCTCGCGTACCACCGGCGGCAGGCCGACCGAGGCCAGCACCGGTTCGACCGGCTTGCCCACCCGCCGCAGGCAATCCAGCGCCTCCTCCACGAAGGAGGGCGAGATCATGCGCCGGCCAATATCCTGAGCGTTCATGCGAGCAGCCTCATGGCAAAATTGTCCGAAAATTTGAGACAGTTCTGTCATCGAATGCAATAGGGTCTTGGCCTAAGCTTCCATGCAATTCAGCCATCGAACTCTTGGGAGGAGGAAGCATGGCCAGGGCAAGGATTTCCGTGTCGGTGTGGGAGCGCGCTACATGCTGATCCGGGGCAAGGTGTTCATCGTCACCGGCGGCGCCTCGGGGCTCGGCGCTGCTGTCGCAGATATGCTGATCGGCGAAGGTGGCAAAGTTGTCATCGCCGATCTCGCTGCAGATCCCGCCGCCGATACCACCGACCGAATCCATATCCGAGCCGACGTGACCCTCGAGGCCGATGGCGAGGGCGCCGCAGCGGCAGCAGTCGCGCGCTTCGGCCAACTGCACGGGCTGGTGAATTGCGCCGGCATTGCGCCCAGCGAAAAGCTGGTGGGCCGCGAAGCCCCGCACCGGCTGGAAAGTTTCAGCCGTGCCATTTCCATCAATCTCGTCGGCAGCTTCAACATGATGCGGCTGGCGGCAGCGCAGATCGCAAAGAGCGAGCCGGATGCAGAGGGCGAGCGCGGCGTCATCATCAACACCGCCTCCATTGCCGCCTTTGACGGGCAGATCGGTCAGGTCGCCTATGCCGCCTCCAAGGGTGGCGTCGTGGCCATGACACTGCCGGCGGCGCGGGAACTGGCGCGCCATGGCATCCGCGTCGCCTGCATCGCGCCCGGCATTTTTGAGACGCCGATGATGGGCGCCATGCCGCAGGAGGTGCAGGAAGCGCTCGGCAAGGCGGTGCCTTTTCCACCCCGCATGGGGCGACCAGCGGAATATGCCGGGCTGGTGCGCCATATCTGCGAAAACAGCATGCTGAACGGCGAGGTCATCCGTCTGGACGGCGCGCTGCGCATGGCCGCGCGCTAGGGAAACGGGAGGAAGATCATGGAAGATCCGGTCGTTATCGTCTCTGCCACCCGCACGCCCATAGGCGGTTTTCAGGGCGAGTTGAAGGACGCAAACTGCTCTGAACTGGGCGCTGCCGCGATCCGCGCCGCTCTCACGCGGGCCGAGCTTGCCGCCGAGGTGGTCGACGAGGTTCTGATGGGCTGCGTGCTTTCCGCCGGTCAGGGTCAGGCCCCTGCGCGACAGGCCGCAATTGGGGCGGGCCTGCCCTTTTCCGCCGGTGCCACCACCCTCAACAAGATGTGCGGTTCCGGCATGAAGGCTGTCATGCTGGCGCATGATGCACTGCTGGCCGGCAATGGCAGCGTCGTCGTGGCGGGCGGCATGGAGAGCATGTCGAACGCACCCTACCTGCTGGATCGCGCCCGCTCCGGCTATCGCCTCGGCCACGGCCGGGTGCTGGACCACATGTTTCTGGATGGACTGGAAGACGCCTATGACAAGGGTCGGCTGATGGGCACGTTTGCCGAGGATTGCGCGGAAGCCTATCAATTCACGCGTGAGGCGCAGGATGCCTATGCGCTTTCTTCGTTGAGCCGCGCCCAAAAGGCGATCGCGGACGGCGCCTTTGCCGATGAGATCACCCCCGTCACCGTCAAGAGCGGGCGCAGCGAAAACGTGGTCACAGTGGATGAGCAGCCGGGCAAGGCGCGGCCGGAGAAGATCCCCAGCCTGAAACCGGCTTTCCGCGACGGCGGCACGGTAACGGCCGCCAATTCCTCCTCCATCTCCGATGGCGCCGCGGCGCTGGTGCTGATGCGGCGATCCGAAGCCGAGAAACGGCACCTTGCGCCGCTCGCTGCGATCACCGGCCATGCCACGCATGCGCAGGAGCCGCATCTCTTTGCAACAGCACCGATTGGCGCGCTGCGGAAACTCAGCGAGCGGACAGGATGGCAGTTTCAGGATGTCGATCTGTTCGAGATCAACGAGGCCTTTGCCGTGGTAGCGATGGCCGCCATGCGCGATCTCGACCTGCCGCAGGACAAGGTCAATGTGCATGGCGGCGCCTGCGCGTTGGGCCACCCCATCGGCGCCTCCGGTGCCCGCGTGCTGGTGACGCTGCTTTCCGCGCTGAAGCGGCATGCGGGCAAGCGCGGCATGGCGGCGCTCTGCATCGGCGGCGGCGAAGCGACCGCCCTTGCGGTGGAACTGATCTGATGATGACGGCAGGAGGAGGCTTGGCATCATGATACTCTCCGATTCTGAGATGCAGATCCGCGACATGGCGCGCGATTTTGCCCGCGAGCGGCTGGCGCCTGGGGCAGCCGAACGGGATCAGCAAAGCCGGTTTCCCCGCGAGGAATTGCGGGAAATGGGCGAGCTCGGCTTTCTCGGCATGCTGGTGCCGGAAGCCTATGGCGGATCGGAAACCGGCACCGTCGCCTATGCCGTTGCGCTGGAGGAGATTGCCGCAGGCGATGGCCCCTGCTCCACCATCATGAGCGTGCACAGTTCGGTCGGCTGCGTGCCCATCCTGAAATACGGCACCGAGGAGCAGAAGGAGCGCTTCCTGCCGAAGCTCGGCAGTGGTGAGTGGATCGCCGGCTTCGCCCTGACCGAACCGCATGCCGGGTCTGATGCCTCCAACCTGAAGACCCGCGCCCGCCGCGATGGCGATCATTACGTGCTGAACGGTGCCAAGCAGTTCATCACGTCTGGCAAGAACGGCAATGTCATCATCGTCTTTGCCGTCACCGATCCCGATCTCGGCAAGAAGGGCATTACCGCCTTTATCGTGCCCACCGACACGCCGGGCTACGAAGTGGTGCATGTGGAGCGCAAGATGGGTCTCCATTCGTCCGACACCTGCCAGATCGCCTTCAGCGACATGCGAATCCCTGCGAACCTGAGGCTCGGCGCGGAGGGCGAGGGCTATAAGATCGCGCTTTCCAATCTGGAAGGTGGGCGCATCGGCATCGCATCTCAGGCGGTCGGCATGGCGCGGGGCGCCTTCGAGGCAGCCACGGCTTATGCCCGCGAACGCACAGCCTTCGGCGTACCGATCATCGAGCATCAGGCGGTCGCCTTCCGGCTGGCGGATATGGCAACCCGCATTGAGGCGGCGCGGCAGCTGGTGCTGCATGCCGCACAGCTGAAGGAGGAAGGTCAGCCCTGCCTGACGGAAGCCTCCATGGCCAAGCTCTTTGCCTCGGAAATGGCGGAAAAGGTCTGTTCCGATGCCATCCAGATCCATGGCGGCTATGGCTATATGGCCGATTATCCGGTGGAGCGTATCTACCGCGATGTGCGTATCTGCCAGATCTATGAGGGGACCAGCGACGTGCAGCGCATCGTGATTGCCCGCAATCTTTGATAGAATGACGCGGACCCAACCGGCGGGAGGAGAGACGCCGCAAGGGTTCGACAGTGGAGGAAACAGACCGCAATGACCGATGGTCCCGATCTCAGCCCGCCTCGCCTCAGCCTGCATGTGCCGGAGCCTGCGGTGCGGCCCGGCGGACAGCCGGATTTTTCCAATGTGAAGATCCCCAACGCCGGATCGGTGCCGCGCCCCGCCGTGGATGTCTCGCCGGAGGACATCCGTGATCTCGCCTTTTCGATCATTCGGGTCCTGAACCGGGACGGCGAAGCGGTCGGACCCTGGGCGGGGCTTCTCACCGATGCCGAACTGCTGGAAGGCCTGCGCAACATGCTGAAGCTGCGCGCCTTCGATGCCCGCATGCTGATGGCGCAGCGGCAGGGCAAGACCTCTTTCTACATGCAGCATCTGGGTGAGGAGGCCGTCAGCTGCGCCTTTCGCAAGGCGCTGGAAAAGGGCGACATGAACTTTCCCACCTACCGGCAGGCCGGGCTTCTGATCGCCGACGGCTACCCGATGGTGGAGATGATGAACCAGATCTTCTCCAACGAGGCAGACCCCCTGCATGGCCGTCAGCTGCCGGTCATGTATTCCTCCAGGGAGCATGGCTTCTTCACCATATCCGGCAATCTCTCCACCCAATATGTGCAGGCGGTCGGCTGGGCCATGGCATCCGCCATCCGCAATGACAGCCGCATTGCCGCCGCCTGGATCGGCGATGGCTCGACGGCGGAATCGGATTTCCATTCGGCGCTCGTGTTCGCTTCCACTTACAAGGCGCCCGTCATTCTCAACATCGTCAACAACCAATGGGCGATTTCCACCTTTCAGGGCATTGCCCGCGGCGGCGCCGGCACCTTTGCCGCACGCGGCCTCGGTTTCGGCATTCCCTCGCTGCGAGTCGACGGCAATGATTACCTCGCCGTGCATGCCGTGGCGAAGTGGGCGGCGGAACGGGCACGGCGCAATCTGGGTCCGACGCTGATCGAATACGTCACCTACCGCGTCGGGGCGCATTCCACATCCGATGATCCGAGCGCGTATCGGCCCAAGACGGAATCGGAAGCCTGGCCGCTGGGCGACCCGGTTCTGCGGCTCAAGAAACATCTGATCCTCCGCGGCGTCTGGTCGGAAGAGCGGCATGTGCAGGCGGAAGCCGAAATTCTGGACGAGGTGCTGGAAGCCCAGCGCGAGGCGGAAAGCCACGGCACGTTGCATTCGGGCGGCAAGCCTTCCGTGCGCGATATCTTCGAGGGCGTCTATGCGGACATGCCGCCGCATGTGCGCCGCCAGCGGCAGAAGGCGGGGTACTGACATGGCAAGAATGACGATGATCGAAGCGGTGCGCAGCGCCATGGATGTCTCCATGGAGCGTGACGAGACCGTGGTCGTGTTCGGCGAGGATGTCGGCTATTTCGGCGGCGTCTTCCGCTGCACGCAGGGGCTTCAGGCGAAGTATGGCAAGACGCGCTGCTTCGACACACCCATCAGCGAATCCGGCATTGTGGGCGCTGCCATCGGCATGGCCGCTTATGGGCTGAAGCCTTGCGTCGAAATCCAGTTCGCCGATTACATGTACCCGGCCTATGACCAGATCACCCAGGAGGCGGCGCGCATCCGCTATCGCTCGGCAGGCGATTTCACCTGCCCTATGGTGATCCGCATGCCGACCGGCGGCGGCATTTTTGGCGGTCAGACCCATAGCCAGAGCCCGGAAGCGCTGTTTACCCATGTCTGCGGGCTGAAGGTGGTGGTGCCCTCCAACCCCTATGATGCCAAGGGCCTGCTGATCTCCGCCATCGAGGACCCGGACCCGGTCATCTTCCTGGAGCCGAAGCGGCTCTATAACGGGCCGTTCGATGGCCATCATGAGCGCCCCGTCACGCCCTGGTCGAAGCATGAGCTGGGCGATGTGCCGGACGGTCACTTCACCATTCCGATCGGCAAAGCGGAGATCCGCCGACCCGGCGAAGCCGTGACCGTCATTGCCTATGGCACGATGGTGCATGTGGCACTGGCGGCCGTGGAGGAAACCGGCATCGATGCAGAGGTGATCGACCTGCGCAGCCTCTTGCCGCTGGACCTCGACACCATCGCCCAATCGGTGCGCAAGACGGGGCGCTGCGTCGTGGTGCATGAGGCGACGCTGACCTCCGGCTATGGTGCGGAAGTGGCGGCACTCATCCAGGAACATTGCTTCTACAGCCTGGAATCCCCGGTGCTGCGGGTGACGGGCTGGGACACGCCTTACCCACACGCGCAGGAATGGGATTATTTTCCCGGCCCTGCCCGCGTGGGCCGGGCCTTGCAGGATGTGATGGAGGGCTGACCGGTGAGCGAGTTTACCATCAAGATGCCCGATGTCGGCGAAGGCGTGGCCGAGGCCGAAGTGGTGGAATGGCATGTGAAGCCGGGTGACCCCGTGCGGGAGGACATGATCGTCGCCGCCGTGATGACCGACAAGGCGACCGTCGAGATCCCCTCCCCCGTGACCGGTACCGTCAAATGGCTGGGCGCCGAAGTGGGTGATACGGTGGCGGTGAAGGCGCCGCTGCTGGTGATTGCTCTGGATACTGCGAGTTCCACGGAAGAGGTGGGAATCGAACCTGCGTCGCACCCTGAGGCACCGCCAGCTGCAGAAGCTGCGCCAGCTCCAACTCCGGAGCCACCCCCTGCTGCCCCCTCGGAGAGCAAGCCGCGTAAGCCGGTTGTGACGGAAACACCGGTGCGACCGCTCGCTTCGCCCGCCGTGCGCCGCCGCGCGCAGGATGCCGGGATCGATCTTCGCCAGGTGGCGGCCACCGGCCCGGCGGGGCGCATCACCCATGACGATCTCGACCAGTTCATCGCGCGCGGCAGCGAGGCGAAAACTACGCCCGCCGTTCCTTCCCGAAAGACGGCGACGGAAGAGATGAAGCTGACCGGCCTTCGCCGCCGCATAGCAGAACGCATGCGGCTTGCCGCCTCCCGCATCCCCCACATCACCTATGTGGAAGAGGTCGATGTGACCGATCTGGAGGATCTGCGCGCCACCATGAACGCCGGGCGAAAGCCGGACCAGCCGAAGCTGACCATCCTGCCCTTCCTGATGCGGGCGCTGATCAAGACGGTCGGCGAACAACCGGCCGTCAACGCCACCTTCGATGACGATGCCGGCATCATCACACGTTACAGCGCGGTGCATATCGGCATTGCCACGCAGACGCCGAACGGACTGACGGTGCCTGTCGTCAAACACGCCGAAGCCCGCAGCATCTGGAATTGCGCGACGGAAGTTCAGCGGCTTGCGGATGCGGCACGCAACGGCACAGCGGCGCGGGAGGAGCTTTCCGGCTCCACCATCACCATCAGCTCGCTCGGCGCGCTCGGCGGCATCGTCAGCACGCCGATCATCAACCACCCGGAAGTGGCGATCGTCGGCGTCAACAAGATCGTCACGCGCCCCGTCTGGGATGGCAGCCAGTTCATTCCGCGAAAGATGATGAACCTCTCCTCCAGTTTCGATCACCGCATCATAGACGGCTGGGACGCCGCCATCTTCGTGCAGCGGGTGAAGACGCTTCTGGAAAAACCCGCACTGATCTTTATCGAAGGCTGACGCATGAAAGAGATAGCTTGCAAATTGCTGATCATTGGTGCGGGTCCGGGCGGCTATGTCTGCGCCATCCGCGCCGGGCAGCTCGGCATCGACACCGTCGTGGTCGAGGCTGCCAAACCGGGCGGCACCTGCCTCAATATCGGCTGCATCCCCTCCAAGGCGCTGATCCACGCGGCCGAGGAGTTTCATAAGGTCTGCCAGTTCGCGGCGGGCGGAAGCCCGCTCGGCATCGGGCTCGATGCGCCGCGTCTGGATCTCATAGAGACCATGCGCTGGAAGGACGGCATTGTCGGGCGGCTGAACAGCGGCGTGACCGGCCTCATGCGCAAGGCCAAGGTGAAGATCGTGCAGGGCTCTGCCCGCTTTCGTGATGGCAAGACGGTGGAGGTGGAAACGGAAACCGGATTGCAGGTGATCAAGGCGGAGAATGTGTTGATCGCCACCGGCTCCGAACCGGCAGCCCTGCCGCACCTGCCCTTCGGCGGCAAGGTGATCTCCTCCACCGAAGCCCTGTCGCTGACGGAACCGCCGCAGCAGCTGGTGGTGGTCGGCGGCGGCTATATCGGGCTGGAGCTTGGCACGGCCTATGCGAAACTCGGATCTCAAGTAACCGTGGTCGAGGCCGTGTCGCAGGTGCTGCCGCAATTCGATGCGGATCTGGTGAAACCGGTTCTGAAGCGGCTGGAAGCGCTGGGCGTTACTGTCCTGACCGACACCAAGGCCAACGGGCTTTCCGGTGATGGCATTGCTATCGAGACCGCCATGGGTGCCGAAAAAGTTCTCGCCGCAGACCGCATTCTGGTGGCGGTGGGTCGAAGGCCCCGCATTTCCGGCTGGGGCATCGAGGAGCTGGATCTCGATCGCTCCGGCCCTTTCCTCACCATCGACGACCAGTGCCGCACCTCGATGCGCGGTATCTTCGCCATCGGGGACGTGACGGGCGAGCCGATGCTGGCGCATCGCGCTATGGCGCAAGGCGAGATGGTGGCGGAACTGGTGGCCGGCCAGAAGAGACGCTGGGATAAGCGCGCCATCCCTGCTGCCTGCTTTACCGATCCGGAAATCGTTGCTGTCGGGCTTTTGCCGGATGAGGCGCGGCGTCAGGGCATCGATATCAGAACTGCCCACTTTCCCTTCACCGCCAATGGCCGCGCCATGACGCAAGGCGATGAGGAAGGCTTCGTGCGCGTGGTGGCGCGCGCCGACAACCATCTTGTTCTCGGCCTGCAGGCGGTCGGCTTCGGTGTCTCGGAACTTTCCAGCACCTTCACGCTGGCGCTTGAAATGGGCGCGCGGCTGGAAGACATTGCCCACACTATTCACGCGCATCCGACGCGCGGCGAAGCCTTGCAGGAAGCAGCCTTGAAAGCCCTTGGACATGCCATCCACATCTGACGCCATCTCAACCCCCGCCCCGGAACAGCAGACCATCGTGGAGGTTGAAGGTTCGCTCTTGCGCATCCGCCTTAACCGGCCGAAGGCGCTGAACAGCCTGACGCCTGTGATGGTCGCGGACATCAACCGCGCGCTCGACGGGCTGGAGGCCGATGAGACCCTTTCCGCCTGCCTCGTGACCGGCGAAGGCGAACGCGGGCTTTGTGCGGGCGGGGATATAAGGCTGATCTACGACATCGGCCGGAGCGATCCGGAAGGAGCGCTTGCCTTCTGGCGCGACGAATACCGCATGAATGCGCGCCTGACGCATCTCACCAAGCCCTATATCGCCCTGATGGACGGGATCGTCATGGGTGGCGGCGCTGGCGTTTCCGTGCACGGCAGCCACCGCATCGTCACCGAACGCACCCGTTTCGCCATGCCGGAAACCGGCATCGGCTTCTTCCCGGATGTCGGAGGCTCGTGGTTCCTCTCGCGTCAGGAAGACGAACTCGGTACCTATGCGGCCCTGACCGGCGAGATCCTGAACGCCGGCGACGTGCTGACACTCGGCCTGGCCGATCATGTCATTGCCTCCACCGCCATTCCTGATGTGATCGAGGCACTTTCCCACCTCCCTGCTTCCGCCGGTGCTGCCGAGGTAACGGCGGTGATCGACCGTTTCTCCGAAGCCCCGCCGCCGTCCCTGCTGGACCAAGAGCGGGATGTTATTGCTCGCTGCTTCGCTTTCGAGACGGTGGAAGAGATTTTTGCCGCGCTTCAACGCGAGGCGGGAGAGTTCGCAGAAAGGACGCTGGCCACGCTGTCCAAGAAATCGCCACTCAGCCTCAAGGTGACGCTGAGATTGCTGCGGCTGGGACGAAACTCTCCGTCGCTGGAGGCCTGTCTGAAGCGGGAATTTATCGGCACGACGCAGGTGCTGCGCAACCTGGATTTCTATGAGGGCGTACGCGCCGCCGTTGTCGACAAGGACCGGAACCCGAAGTGGAACCCCGCCACCCTTGCGGAGGTCTCGCAGGCGGATGTCGATGCCTTTTTCCGCCCCTCCAACACAACACTCTTCCCTCATACCACCGCCTGATCTATCCCAGTTTCAATCTCTCCGATCAGTGTAACCCGAGGAATCCTGACGTGGAAAATCCGATCATCGTTGAACGCAAAGAGCGGGTCGTCATCGTCACGCTCAACCGCCCGGCAGCCCGCAATGCGTTGAATTCCGACATCATGAATGCGGTTACGAGCGAGCTTGCGCCGCTCGACCGCGACCCCGATGTCGGCTGCTTCGTGCTGCGCGGCTCGGACAAGGCCTTCGCCGCCGGTGCCGACATCAAGGAGATGGCGGAAAAGTCATTCTCCGAGATGTATTCGGAGGATTTCTTTGCCGCCTGGGATCGCTTCGCGGCCTTTCGCACGCCCAAGATTGCCGCCGTGTCCGGTTATGCGCTGGGCGGCGGCTGCGAATTGGCAATGATGTGCGACATGATCTTTGCCGCCGACAACGCCATGTTCGGCCAGCCGGAAATCAAGCTCGGCGTCATTCCCGGCATGGGCGGTTCGCAGCGGCTGACCCGGCTGGTGGGCAAATCCAAGGCGATGGACATGGTGCTGACGGGCCGCATGATGGATGCGGTGGAAGCCGAACGCTGCGGTCTCGTGGCCCGCGTCATCCCTGCCGACCAGTTGATGGATGAGGTGCTGAAGGCCGCACAAACCATTGCCGGCTACAGCAAGATCGCGACGACCGCCGCCCGCGAAGCCGTGGACCGCGCTTTGGAAACCAGCCTGCGCGAAGGCCTGCTCTTCGAGCGCCGCCTGTTCCATTCCCTGTTTGCCACCGCCGACCAGAAGGAAGGCATGAAGGCCTTCGTGGAAAAACGCGTCGCTGATTTTAAAGGGAAGTGAGGCCTCAGTCAAAGCGGAATGAGCTTTGCCACATCAACCTCGACGGTCCTGAATTTGCAGAGGCGGTACCGCCTGCTCCCAGCTCCCCTTGATGGGGAGGTCGGCGCAAAATGCGCCGGGTGGGGTGACATTGCCGGTTCCCTCAGGCTGTGACGTGAATGCAGCCCGACGCAAAATGGATGGTAGACCCATCGGGTGGGTGGTCCATGGTATCCAAATAATTTCATCACCCCACCCGCAGCTTCGCTGCGACCTCCCCATCAAGGGGCAGTGTTTACTGAGGACTCCCGATGAGGTGCCTGTTAAAGAACAGTGTGAGCGTTATCTCCAGCATGTCATGAGTTTTGGAGAAACGCTTTGAGCGTCGATTGAAGCGCGCCAGATTATCCCT
>NZ_JAUKWQ010000015.1 GCF_030504645.1 Rhizobium oryzicola
CAACGCTTCCTGACGTCGTCAGCGCTGATGTTTATCGGGTACCAAATCTTTGCCGGGCGGTACGAGATAGTTCCGGAATTTCTTGAGCTACAGACCTCCTTCACGCCGCCAGCACTTGCGCCGGAGGACGTTGGGCAATTCCGCGCTGAAAGGATCACGCGCCCCAATAACGACAACGAGAGCAATGCCATGGGCGTAGTGTATTCGGCGGCCGTGAACCAATGCCCGCTCTCGGTAGACGACCTGTTCATGATCGTGATCAGATTGATCGGTATGCGGGCGGCCGACGCCTCCGGCAAGATCATGGAAATGGCGTATCAGTGGGCCATGGCCCAGTGGGAAAACGCCGTCCAATCCCAACGATTTCGCCTGCGAAGTCCGAACGCAGCCCCCGAGACGATCGAGGCTCTCAAGAAGCTAGGCCGATCCGGCACACGCGGGCTTGCGGAACTGACGCTGGCAATGCGTCAGCACGTGGCCATTCCGCTGGATGGAGAGCTCGTCAGCATGCTTCAGGGCCTCCGATAGGATCGGCTAGAACGGTTGCCGCCGCCTTTAGGCGATCAGTTCTATCTCGTCAGGTTCGAACCATTCCTGCCGTATCATTGCGTCGCGTGCCAGCGTTGGATCCGAAGCGTAATACACAACGGCAAGGCTTTGCTCGGCGCGGCTGCAGGTCACATAAAACAGTCGCCGAGTCCGATCGATGGTCGTCTCCTTTCCGGCCGCTTCATTCTCAATATCCGCCTTGCTCTTCGCCTTCGTTGCGAAAAGCTTGTCATAGGCGAACATGAAGCCACGCGCTTCATCATCGCTAACGACTACCATTACCCTAGGAAATTCCAGCCCCTTCACCCCCTGATGCGTGTCGAACTGCGATACACCACGAACGTAGCGATCATATCGCTCGATTTGGTCGAAGGGCGCCTCAAGCGCCAGCCGCCAACCACCCAACTCGCTTTTGACGTCGACTTCCTCTTCCTGGTCGCCGGCGTCACCGGCCGCATGAGCATCGCCTTCCGGGACAATGGCATCGGCGACGGAAAACGGGGCCAACACCTCGGGGATGGTGAAGAGGTTCGTTTCGGCGACATAGCGCAAGACCGAACGCGCAGTCGGCTTCTCATCCGCATTCACCAAGGCCAGCAGCCCATCGCTGGCAGCCTTGACCTTGCTGAGAATCTCGACCTGCTTCTCGCCGGCAGCTTCAAGCGCTTTGCGCTCGAGGAGTGGCGATGTGCGACGAACGGCCGCCGCGACGGTAAATCGATCTCCCGCGCGCAGGGCCGCGACCAGCGGCAATATTTCGCGTGTGAAAAGTCCGATGCCCGCGCCTGTCCCCTGCAGAAAGCTCGTGCGGATGCGCTCGACCGCGTACAGAGGCTCGAAGAATTGTTCGAAGCCAAAGCGGCGCGCGGACATCAGGTGCTCCAGCGCCAGCGTCTTGATCGCTTCGGCTCCCTCCGCCCAACTCGGATCGCCCGTGATCTCCGCCATCCGTGCAGCTACGGCGGCCTCGGCTGCGCTCTTGTCGGCGATCGCCTGTGAGACGACGAACAGCCGAGCAACGCCCTGCTCCGCATCGCTCCGCGGCTGCTGTTCCTCGCCATCCTCATCTCGTCTAATTTTATTGATGAGCGTGATGACTCGTGTGGGACAACGATGGTTCATCCGCTTCCTCGGTCTAGCCCAGGCCTGCGGGATCGCCTCCGCTAAACGCTCCTTACCGTCGGCGTAAATGCGCTGCATCGTATCGCCGAAGAGCCCCAGGCAAAAGGCTTCCCGGTATCCCGCCTCGACATCGAGCAGCGCGTCCAAGAGCCTCCGGCTCGTGTCCTGGCTCTCGTCGATAAGGAGAATGGGGAAGCGGGTCACCAGCAGCCAGCGTAAACCAGGCTTCGCGCCGAGAAAATCGGCAGTCATGGCGATAACCTCTGCGTGACTCAGAGAGTCCCTCGTGCGGTTGTCGCCCGTCGGGCTGTAAACGAATCGCGTAATTTCAGCGAGGTTCTCGCGACGCCGCCGCTTGCTTTCTATCGAGCGAGCGCGGTCCGACGCGGCTTTGCTATTTGCCCGACCCTTCGCCTGTGCTTCTTCCAGGTCTGCGATATCTGCTAGGAGCCGTGTCGAAAGCCACCCTCGAATGTCACCGTCGTAGCCGGCAATGAGCGACCACGCGAACGCGTGAATGGTCGACACCTCTACGCGAGGATCGAACTCGAGCCGTTGCTTGATCTCGTCGCAGGCGGCATTGGTGTAGGTAATCACCCCGATTTTCTGACCGGATAGCGACAATCGCCTGCCCTGCTCCTTACACACCGTCCGGATCGCCTCGACGAGCGACCGCGTCTTGCCCGATCCGGCGCCGGCATACAGAAAGAAGCTCCTCGGCTTCTCGATGTTCAGGCAGGCGAGGATCGTTTCATCGGCTTCGGAATCGAATTTGTCGTCGACCGCGCTCATGCGTCAGCCCCCTCGATTTCGGCGACGGCATGCTCTTCGACCGGCGGGTTAGCCTCGACCTCCTCCTCTGGCGGCGCCTCTTTGGCAAGAGGCAGGATCTCTACCTGCTTTTTCTTGAGCTGCGCGAGTAGCCATTCAAGTCCCTCGGCGATGTAGCGCGGCACGACGATCGTGTCGAAATTCTCAACCTCCATCACGTCGAGCGCAAACTCAGCCTTCTTGCCGTTCTTGAGAGCGAGGTACATTTTCCCGCCGATCGCGGCCGCCCCGCCACCATCAGCGATCGCGTCGCGAAACTTGCGGACCAGGCCGGTCCCATCCAGTTCGGCGAAGAAGCTGAGGTTGTCGAACGCGAGCGCGTCCTCAAACGTATACGGATATGCGACCTCCGGCCCGATAATACCCGGGGACGTCAGACCCATTGGGATCTGATACGCGGCACGCACAGCAAATAGCGGGTCGTCGTCTTCATGCAGCGTCTTCGTCGCGCCAACAGCTCGCATCAGCTCATCGACGTCGTCGAGCTTTGGCACCCATGTCTTCAACGTCGCATTATTGGTTTTCTGACCGGCGCCTTTCGCGGGTTGGACGGAGGCACCGCCCGTTTTATCCAGCGTATCTAGGTCGGTGATGATCAGGGTCAGCAAGCCGAGGTGATCAATCAAAGGCTTGAGACGATGCGCGTGGCTTCCTCCGATCTCAAGCAGGGTGATGTAGCACTGGTTGAGCTCGTCGTAGTGCGCACGGATGAAATTCGGGACGAGCATGCGTTCGGCCGGTCCCTCCACCAAAATGGCCGCGTCGGCGAAGAACAGATCCGCGTGCTGGGCCCGAAGGTATCGGGTCACGAAACGCTCGGTCTCACTGCCCGGGCCAAAAACCTCCGACAGATTGATAACAGTGGAGACCGGCACTTTCGCGGCCATACCCGCGGGCAGTCGCCGGAAATAGCGCAGGCACGAGAACGACGTCTCGTGCGCGACATGGCTCGAATGGGTGCTAACAACCAACTGGGTGCGCAGCTTTTGGCTGTCGCCGAGGTCCTCGTGCGCGCGCAGCACCGCATAAGCCTTCTTGATGAAGACTTGCTGGACCTGCGCGTGCAAATGCGCTTCCGGTTCCTCGACCAGGACGAGATGGAGCGGCTCGGTCGTGGTCACCGTCGCGCCGGTTGACGCCTTCCCGACACGCATCCAGGCGTCACGAAAGCTCATCAACCGGAATATCATCGAGATCAGGTTCTGATAGCCGAGGCCGTTATTTGCCTCGGGTAACCGCAACACGGGCGTCGTTACGCCGTCCTCGGCAATGACGTCTACCTCGAAGCTGATCGCCGCATTGTGGTTGAGACCGTCGATAGCTTTCAAGCGCGTCGAGACGCGCGGACGTGGATCGGTCACGCCAGGATATCCCATACCCTCGACCTCGGTGAACGCCGCCTTGAAACTCTCGGTCAGCCGCTTGTCAAAAGCGTCCTGGGCGGCTTCTATCGCCTGCAACGCGCCGAGGTCTTTCGGATCAGGGCCCTTCGTCGGGTCGAGGTGTTTGGCGTAATAGCTTCTGAGCTGATCGGACAGCCGATTGCCGCTTGCCGACACAGGGGCATCATCATTCTCCGCGACCTGCTGCTCCTCACCGAAGCCCCTCTGCGCCGGTATGTCATGAACACGGATCAAGCCGCTCAGCGGGTCACCTTCGATCGGCCGAGATCCGACCGGAAGGGCCTGCGCCCGCGCCAGAGATTTTGCAGGAGCGACGAGCTGACCTGGATCCAGCGAATAGGCACGAATGGTGAAGTGCGTCGACAAACGCTTGCTCAGGAAATCGATCAGACTTTCGGGCCAGATCGTCAGCTTGGGCGGAGTAGCAGGTGGATCAGCGTCGGGATTATCCGCCGCGGCGGCCGCGATGGCTGCCGCCAGCATCGTCTCCGCATCGCTCACCGCACCCATGAACTCCTTGTACAATAGCGCAAGGTCCTTCGGCTCGTAGCGCAGCCGGACGCCGAGTCTTCCCCCTTCCCAATCCAAGGTCGGGATGAGCTCACGAACGTGGTGCATCTCCCCCGCTTCGACGTGCAGCCACAGGTCCAGAGTCGGCAATGCGCTAACCCAGGGATCAACGACTAGGTCGACGATCTCCTCCGCGTTCCGGGCAGCTATCCATGCGTCGCCCAAGGCGATAATCGTGGGCCAATGGCACAACGTGAAATCATGCATCTCGAACGGACAGCGGCGCGGCGACAAGAATCGTCGTAGTGCAAGCATCGCCGACGTCTTGCCGCTGTTGTTTGCTCCCACGAAAAGTGTAGTCGTGTTAGAAAGGTCGACCCGCGTCGACAATAACTTCCTGAAATTGGCGATCTCTAAGAACTCAATATGCACTGTCAGCGCCCCCAATCCCTGTCTGCGGTATCATTACCCGCAGGTCGCTTACGCGTTATACTTGTCTTTGACCGACAGCGGCAGTCGCTTAGTCGTTGGCTAAGCGTCGGCGCGTGGCCATCGCATCTTGCCTCGTCCAATTCGCAGCACGTCGACCAACGTCGTCCGGCCCGGAACCCGACCCGAGAACAAGCTGGGCTTCGGATCGACAGCAGATTTCTTGAACGCGAACAGCCGTCGATAGTCCGGTGTTGCGAGCCAGGTCTGACCGTCGCCGGCATCTGTGATGATCCGATACAGACCCGGCCCGGGCGCCCGCGCGCCAGCTGGCACATCGAGCAGGCGCTTGTTGGGCTCGACATTCCATTTTTGAATGCCGCCGCTCAGGGCTTCAGTTCTGAATCGCGCCCATAACGCCGCAGTATCCGGCGTAGGCCAATCGCCGAGATCGGTGAAGGCGGTGACTTCGTCGGACTCCAGCCAAGCTCGCATCTCGGCTGGCGTGACAAAGACCGGCTCGGTGCTATCGATGGCGGCTATCGCAGCCCGGCGCGACGGTAGACCGGCGCGGATCAGCATCGACATCATGAAGCGCGGCACGCCCGTCTCCAAAGCTGCCGCTCCGCCGCCGGGAATAATGTCTGGCGCCCACCCGAGCGAGAGACGACGCGTGCGGATCGCCTCGAGCGCCCAGACAAGCCGATAGGTGAACGCCTCTTCGACAACGCGCATATTGTCAGGACCGATCTCGGTCACCTCCGCACCCGAAACCCATTGGCTGAGAATCCTTCGCCAATCTACTGGGAGCGCATTCCTTTTGTCGGGGATGAACGGACGCATGACGAGCAGCCGCTCGGCGAGGCCGGCGAGCGCGTCCGAAAGTTCGTCGACATCACCCGGCAGCGACGCCGCGTCGGCTCGATCGACGAGCGCTCCCAACTCGTCAGCCATGGTGTCGATGGCCAGGCCGGCCTCAAGCCCGACGCCCATAGCGAAATGGCCCCTGCGCGCGTGTGGCGTGGTGACGCTCCAGATCAAATTGGCTCGGGCTTCGAAAACCCTACGGTGCTGCGCCACTGTCGCTTCGCCTTCGCGGGCAATCTGGCGCGCCCAAAGCGACCCCTGGAGCGCTTCATCCAGCAGCCGCGGCAGATCCGCTCGATCAGCGTCGAGAGCTTCGATCAAACCGAAGACGGTCGCATCAAGACGCTCGACGAGTTGAGACAGCGGTTCTTCCTCGATGTTCTCCTCTTCGTCCCCGCCACCATCACCTTCTTCGTCTTCATCTTCATCATCCTCGTCAGCGCCAGGATCGGCCAGCTCGGCGGCAACCGCAGCTTCCTCCGCCTCCGATTTCCAGCCGTCCCTTGAATTCGCCAGGTATTCCCAGGCATCAGTCCGCGCGAGAATGCCTCCGCGCGTCAGGCGCTCAAGGATCTCGGCCACGATCTGGATCAGCCCGCTCTGCAATGTCCGCGCCTTCGACGAGGCGACCAGTTGCCGCCACTCGCCGCTGCGCCAGTCTACTCGGTCGAGCATGACGTGGACGATCAGACCCTCGACGTCGACGAACGCTCGGCCTGCTCGTCCGGCGACATTTGCGAACTCTTCCCCAGTGATCAGCGCGCCCGAGCGGTAAAGCGCAGGCACAAGCAGAACCGCGGCATTGAGGTTGAGGCCTTGCGACAAGGTCGGAGATGCGACGATGACCTTTAGCACACCCTCCGACAGTAGGATCTCCAGCTCCCTCAGAAACGGGCTTGGCAGGCGACCGTGATGGATGGCGACGCCGAGCTTCAGGCTGGCCACGGCGGGATGGCCGTCGCCGAGCCATTCCTTCCCGACCTCCAGCGCCCTTGCAATCGGGCCCTCGTCGTCGAGAAGCGGCTCCAAATATCCGCGTCGGCACAGGTCAACCACACGCTTGCCATAGCCCTCGACCCAATTGGCCTGCGTGGAGAAGATCAGGGTCCGCTTACCTTGACCCGCAAACTCCCACGCCGCGAACAGGGTGAGATGCCCGGCCTCGCGCGGGTACGGCTTCTTCTCCCGGCCCAACGGCGGCTTCTGGACCACAAATCGATCGATAAATGGTCCGTTCGCCGTGAGATCGAGCGTCAGGCGGGCATCACGCCCGCGCCACTTCAGCATTCCGAAACGCTGGCGCGTCGGCCGCCAATCTGATCGCACCGGCTCCCCGGGTTGGTCCGAGCGTATCCAAGCGGTCAGATCATCCAGCTCATCGCCACTTGGAAGGATAGCGGACAGGCAAACGATCCGCCGATCGGCGGCATCGCCGCGCCGTAGCAACCGCTGAACCAGCATCTCATAGCGAATCTCGCGCTCGCTCGGGCCGATCATGTGCCCCTCGTCGAGAACAATGAGGCCGACGTCGTCGATCAAGCTCGAATCGCTGCGAAGCGCGAAGTCTAGTTTCTCCGGTGTCGCGATGATGATCTCGCGCGACCGGAGCGCATCCTCGTCACCGGCCGACAATCCGCTTGCACCGTAGAGCGACGAAACGCTGAACCCCAGAGGAGCGAACGTCTTCCGGAATGAGCGCTCGGTCTGCGCCGACAGCGCGCGCAGCGGCGTGACGATCAGGACGCGACGCGCTGCGGATAGCGTCATCAGCGCGGCGATCTCGGCGACGCGCGTCTTTCCGGCGCTGGTCGGAAGCGCCACGACGAGATCGTCGGTTATGTCCGTCGACCGACGCGCCGCTTCACGCTGAGACGGCCATAACTCAACCTCGGAATTCTTGCGGGCGAACAAGGAGCCGATGAAGAGCTGCCGAAGCTCCGGGTAGCGCTCCTCAGCCCCGTCCGGCGGATCGATCGGCAGATTCTGGTGCAGCGAGTGTGCCCACAGATCATCGATCAAATGACGGCAGAGGTTCGAAATCCACCAGAGCGGCACGTTCTCGGCATTATCCGCTAGGCTGACGGCCGTGGCCAAGAGGTTGCGGGCCGTCTGCAGCGGCTCGTCATCGCCGGTGGCAAGTGCGAACTCGAAGTGCGCCAAGGCGCGGCAGATCGTGGTGTTGAGAATCGTTGCCAGCACCTCATCGCGATCGGCTTCCTCGCCGCGCAGCTCGGCCGACATCTGCGCATCGCCATGCGCTTCGTCATTCAGCCAGTCGCGGACATAGGCGCGAAGCCGATCAAGGTCGCGCAGGATGAGCAACATGACCGCGGTCTCGCCGGGTGCGACGTTGAGGTCGCCGGGAACCTCGTTGAACAGGGAGTACGCAACTGCCGAATAGCCGGCGAGATGATAGGCGGCCGCCGCGATTGTCCTGCGAAATCCACGATCCGGCGCTTCGGGGTCGCCGTTGCGGATAAGGGCTTCGAACGCATTGGCTGCTCGCTCGAAAGCCTTGCTGGTTAGCGGCGATGCGCCTTCACCGGTGCGAAGCGCCATCGCGCCACGTAGAAGCGCAAAGCCGTGCTCGGCCAAGTCCACTTCGATCGTCGCGCCGAGCGCGGGCGCGTCAGCCGGCAACACGCCGTCGGTCCGCATCAACGACCAGGCGGCGCCTCGGTAAAGCAACCGACGCAAGATTCCTTCCTGGGTCGCGGCGGTCAGAAAGATCCGCAGTTCGTCAATCGTCTCCAAGGTCTTCCGCCTCTTCGTACATCTCCCTGATGAAGTCCTGGTGATCCTCAATGCGGAGGTTCACCACAAACTGATCTCGATTGGTGCTTGCCGCGTCGAGGTCCTCTTTCAAGGCGGCAGGAGGCGCGTTACCCGACATCGTGAACAGCATGTGATTGATGCGGCCAGGCCGCAGCGCCTTGAGGCCTACTTCGTCGCGAATTGCGCGGCCCAGCGCGACATCGTCGTCGTCGGTGCTCTCCAACAGGCGATTTGCGACAAATAGGAGCGAGTCTGGCGTGCAGCGGCCACTATCGCGGTTGAGAACCTTCCGCGCCGCAGTGACGGTTGCTCTCCCCAGCACCCTGTTGCTCTTGGCTTCGCCCTTTAGCAGCCAAAGGCCCCGATCATCACCGTCACCGCCATAGGCAGCACCAATGAAGTCGTCGCCCCGCATTGCCATATTGCGACCGTCCTTGTAACGAAGCCGGCGCACAGGAACGCGGAGACCGATTTCCTCCTCGACCAGCTCAGTCGCAAGGATCTCGCCGAGATCGCCGGATCGGCCCCTATCCGTTTGCGGAAGCTCTGCGCGGAGAATTTCTGCGGCGCCGGCATACCCGAGACGCGCGACGTCATCGGCTATCCGATCAAGGCGGTCGTAGTGAGATCGGACGGTCTCCGCGAGTGATTCACGAACTGCGTCGCGCCCACCTGCCTTTTCGACGAGGCACCAATACTCCTTGCGCTCGTTCTTTTCTTTCGTGGTGTCGCACCACTCTCCGTACAGCGCCACGCCACGCCTCCCCAATAGCGCCGACGAAAACACTCTACTTTCGCTACTTGAACGACCACGTCGTATCAGTTGTTAGAAAGTAACGCCCCGCGACCGATTTTGATTCCCGTCGAAGTATATACTTGCAACGTTTCCGCGTCTTTAGTGACTTTGAAACAACCCCAGAGATTAGGGCCTGCTTGCTTCCCCGCTCTTGGCGGACCTTTTCGAGGATGCCTTGCAGATTGGCAAATCGTTCAGCCGCAGACATCCGCCCACGGGGGCACATTGGTTCGCTGGAAATCACAGGTTCTTTACCCGGTTGCCAATGAAAGCCACGTTCTGCAAGATGACTACAATATTCCCCACGCCCGAAACCTCCCCCTCCCCGTCATCTCGCGCAAGCCCAGCTCCAAAACAATCCGGCGCGCCGCCTGCGGCGTGACGTCGAGCGTTTTCGCGACCATTCCGGCCGAGACCAACGGTTTGGCCATCACCAGTTCGACCAGCTCCGGCAGCTTTGAAGACGTCCGACGCCCCTCCAGCTTCCGCCCCATCAGGGTTCGCGCCAGTGCCAGGCGATCATGCTCTTTCAGCCCGATCTCGGCGGCCGCCAAAAGTCCATGGGCAATGGCGAGCAACCGGGTCTCCCGATCACGATGCCGGCGCCGATCGACGGGGATGGTTTTCAGGCCAAGGTTGATGGCCGCGAGATGAGCACCTGACGTGATGCCGGCCTGGCGCAGGATCGAGGCAGCCAACAGCCGGCCGAGCCAGGGCGCGTGCTGAAGGACCAAAAATTCGTTCCAGGCATCGAGGGCAACGATGGCCTGCAGCACCGCCGGCAGATGTTCGGCCT
The DNA here is from genome assembly GCF_030504645.1 of Rhizobium oryzicola. Classification (GTDB taxonomy): domain Bacteria; phylum Pseudomonadota; class Alphaproteobacteria; order Rhizobiales; family Rhizobiaceae; genus Neorhizobium; species Neorhizobium oryzicola. The sequence goes on from NZ_JAUKWQ010000015.1 coordinate 10,079, forward strand.
GACGTACTGCACCACGCCATTCGTTGAGCCGCTCGTCCTCGTCCCAATCGAGGTCATAGACCAGCGGATCTTTTTCCGCCCCGCCGCCACGGCCAGGCCGGGTTGCGTTCTCGATCGCAGCCTCCGATCGGGCCAGCATCGCGTCGATCGCGGCGTAGTCGATACCCGGAAGGTTCTCGACGTCGTCGACATCGTCCCCTTCCCCTTCCGGATTTTTTGAAGCGGCCGCGGGCCGATTTACGCCGGCCGGCTCCACCACCTCGCCGCCGACCGGATCGATGTCCGACGTCTGTCGCAAAATTCGGATACCCTCTGCCGATAACGCCCAATCCCGTGATTGGCCGGCAATGCGTCGGCGGGTTCGTAAAACGTCGCGGGCGATGGTGAGTTCGTGAGTTGGGGTGCGGATGTCGCGCGTGGCGTCGTGGAGGACGAGGTCCTCGAGATGGACCAGTTCCCCATCGATCCAGAGGGAGGCGCAGGCGTCTGCGAAATTCTGCCGCTCCAAGAAGCCTGATCCGACCGGCGAGCGGGCGATGCGCTCGTCGAGACGGGTGAGCGCGATACCGGCGTCGAAAGCCGGCCGCATCAGGGCGCTCATGCTGATTTTTGCGAGATCGTAAGCCATTGAAATCATGGTAAATGATTTATTAAAGGAAATCTATCTCGGCGTTTGAGTTCGCCACTGGATAGATTGCACCAGCGCACCGCTGGCCATCGATAAGTAATGCTTATCGATGGTAGTTGATTTGAAGCCGCAAATCAGAAAGAATCGGTGCGAATACGGTCCTTGAGGCCTCCGAAACCTGCGACTTGGAGCGCTCGTGGCCAAAGCCAAAACATCCCTGACTGCCGTCGAACGCCGCGCGGGAGAACTCGACACGATTGCCGCCGTCCTGCCTATGGAACGGCGCGACGAGCTCGCCGAACTATTGACTGACAAAGACGTCGAAACGCTGCGGCATCTCGTCAACCAAGGCATGGGGCCTAATACGCTGAAAGCGCTGACCTCCGATCTCGCCTATCTCGAAGCCTGGGGGCTGGCGGCGACGGGAAAATCCCTGCCCTGGCCGGCGCCCGAGGCGCTGCTCCTGAAATTCGTGGCGCATCATCTCTGGGATCCGGAGAAACGTGCGACAGATGCAGATCACGGTATGCCGGATGATGTGGAACACAAGCTCCGGGTCCAGGGATTTCTAAGATCCGCCGGCCCACACGCGCCGGATACGGTGCGCCGGCGGCTGGCCAGCTGGTCGACCCTCACCAAATGGCGTGGCCTCGGTGGCGCCTTCACCTCCCCTGCCCTTAAGTCGGCTCTTCGTCTGGCCGTGCGTGCCGTGCCGAGACAGCGCCGGCGCAAGAGTGCCAAGGCGGTGACATCAGACGTTCTGGCAAAACTGCTCGCGACCTGCTCCACCGAAAGCCTGCGCGATATCAGGGACCGAGCTATCCTGATGGTCGCCTTTGCCTCCGGCGGCCGACGACGCAGTGAGATCGCAGACCTCCGCCTGGAACAGCTGACCGTGGAAGCGCCAATCGAAACTGAAGACGGCCCTCCCCTACCCTCGCTGGCCATCCATCTCGGTCGGACGAAAACGACGAATGGTGAAGAAGACGATGTCGTCTATCTCGCCGGCAGGCCGGTCGAGGCGCTGAAGGCCTGGATCGCGGCCGCGAAGATCGATAAGGGCAGCGTGTTTCGAGGGATCGGACGATGGGGCACAGTCTCGCGGCGAGCGCTTGATCCGCAGTCGGTCAATGCGATCCTCAAGCAGCGGGCGGAGATGGCGGGGTTGGACAGTGGGGAGTTTTCGGCACATGGGCTAAGGTCTGGTTATTTGACCGAGGCCGCCAATCGAGGCATTCCCTTGCCCGAAGCGATGGAGCAATCCAGGCATCGTTCGGTCCAGCAGGCGTCCAGCTATTATAATAGCGAGACGCGGCGCAGTGGTCGCGCTGCTCGTCTCCTTTGAAGTCCAGATTGCAAGCAAAGCTGCCCATCAACTTGCGCTCTTCTCTTCAACAGCCTCTTAACTGTTTCCTGTCAACAAAAACCAGGCGCCTTTGTGTCTATGCCGTCGAACCTCCTTGTCGTGCCTTGGTTCCACGTCTCCCTCCCCTCTGGGGGTTTTGCAAGACGCGACGATTGAGTTAGGGGCATCGGCCTCACCCATCGGCGGAGTGTCCATGCCATCCAGCAGTCGCTATCTTTGGTTACGAGTTCATCACGGCCCAGGTCATCGTTCGAACCGACATGGACCCCACGCCTTAAGTTTGTGGCGTGCCGCATTAAGCGCGTCGGAAGAAACGCTCCAGACTGGCTTCATGTCAGTAGCATGGCAAAACCTGTTCAGAAACCAACTAAGTCAAACTGACCGAGTCTGGCTAAGGTGGAAGGACGATCTCGGCAGCAGCGCTGAAATCCGACGCGCATATTCAGCTCTCTACGGCAGATTTTTTGCTCGCGCAGTGCTCAGTTCCAATCTTACCCTGTCGTATTTCATTCCTTTAAGAAGAGATATTACGACCTTGACGAACGGCGTTACCGTCAATCGAATTGCATCCGGTGATATTCCCGATTGGGTTGCCTGGGATCATCAGCATGGCGGCTACGCCTTGGGCGAAGCAAAAGGCGCTCTGACAGGCGAGGCGGACGCTCTCTGGGGCCCGAGCCAGCCAAAATGCGTGACAAGCGGCAAAGCGCAGTTTGCGCGCGTGGAAATCCGCGACACACATGGAGCAAAAATTGCGAGCAGAGATTGGGTCGGCGCCAACTTTTGGGCAACGGATCGACGACCGAGAATGCCCATGGCATTGCTGTGGGATCCACCAAGCGAAGGACGGGAACTTACGGAAGACGAAATCGCCGCTCACAGACAAGCGATTGCGACTCGCTGGGTTATGTCACTTCTTCCGGGCTTTGGGCGAACCGAGTTGCTGCGAATGAGGCGGCAGCCCATAGAAAACTTCGACGGACCAATCGTCAGGATTACGGCACGTCGTGGAGACCCTCTGCGGGAGGACAAAAGAGAGGGAGGGTATTTCTCACCTGAGCCAGAGCCAAAATCGGAGGAAATTGCCCTTTATAGACTGCTTTATTACCCACCTAGTGAGCCGTTCTCTGATCATGGCCATGAAGGTAGCTATATTGTAGTGCTCCCAACCCTCGGTGGCCTTGTGCCCATCAATTCTGAAAGCCGCTGGCAAGACCTCCTTACCGTTCAAAAGGAAGCGATTCGCAAAAACAGGATGGCAATGATTGTCGGGCTCAACATCGGGACAATTCTCAATCCAGGTGTGGACCATAAACACTGGTTAGGCGACACCGGTTTCGCCAATCGAGAAGGCCTCAGTATTTTTGATATCCGCTCGGTCAAGCTGGAATCGGTGTAGACCTCATTGGCGCATTCTGACCGCAAGAGTCGAAATAGAAGAACACCATAAAGTGAGGAGGTACGGGTCGCATAGCTGCCCTATAACTCTTCATCGAACTCGTCGTCCGAAAAACCATAAGTTTCCTCATACAGTCGATGCAATTGCACGCGACCCAGTACTTCGCGACGTCCATTTGCAAACTGAAGTTTACCGATTGTGTTAAACCCTCGGCGGACCGCTCCTGAAAGGCTTTGCAGCAACTCCAATTCGAGCAGCGGCTGAGACTTATATGCCTCAAGCTCCTCAGTCATTCGAGCGACTACGCCAATTACAAACGAGAGCCCGCGGGGAATGAATGTCGCTATCAATTCCCGCGCCCGCAGGCACATCTTCGAACTCTCGGGCGTGCCGTCCGGGTTGCCACCCAAAGCACGCTCAATCTCATTTACCGGTTGGCCAGTGATCCAGGCCACAATGCCAGGCAGAAGGATTTCGAGCACGGACGCACTGAGCAGGCTACCAGCTTTCTTCCCTGCCGCTGATATCGCGGATTTCTCAACATCTCTCAGTAAATGCTCTCGCGCATCAGCATCTTCCTTAAGCCAGGTAAACACCCATCCGATCCATCCCTCGATGGTCGTCGGCAAGTCGCCCAACTCGCCGGTCAAACGCATCCTGAGTTTTTCCAGAAGGTCCAGCGGAAGCCCGGTCTGTGACGCCATCAATATAACGACGGCCTGAGGATCGTTCTCGACCGCCTCCTTCGCAAAGTCCCACAGTTCTTCAACTTTCTTCAGGTAGTCTTCCTGCCTTTTCTTTTTCTCCGCTAGAAAGGAACCGAATGACCTCGACATCAAGTTATCTGTAGATGCGACATCGACGTCTGCCGCGCTCAACGACACGAGGCGATTGATTGTGTAGGTTACTTGGCGATCATCCAGCTTCCCCTGCATCACGCGGTCCAGAACCACTTCGAGAGGATCTGTAATCGTGACACAACGATCATCCTCAGGCAGGACGGACTTCAGCTTACCCCTCAAATCAGCGTTCAGAGCCCTTCCTTGCTTGAACGTCGTGATGGGTTCGGGAATCAAGATGACGACGCCATTGGCCAAATGCCCAGCCCTTCCTGCACGTGCCGCGGCGTTCAGCAGTTCATGAGCCTCGAGCGCTTCCCGCTTCCGATCTGTTGCGCTCGAACGCTTGTCACCCGCCAACACGGCGAGATTTGCGGGAAGATTCAACCCTTGCGCAAGAGTAGGCGTAGCTACGATCACGCGCGCACCGTCGCTCCGACGAAACAACCGCTCAGACAAAGCGCGCTCTAGCCGAAGCATCGACGAATTATGCGGCACGGCACCAAAGTTCGGTTCGCCAAAGATGGAATGCCTCGCGTCGCCGAGTTCCAGCACGAGAGCATCCCATAGGGACACTTCGCTTTCATTCAGAACGACGGCTCCGCCCAGTTCAGCGGCAATCTTCTTTGCTGTTCCGACAGCATCAGCTTTTGTGTTAACGAAAACGATAGTTTTGAGCCCACTTTTGTGGGCGCTCAGAGCGATGGCTGCAGCAACGTCGTTGGCGTTAGGGGTTGCCCAGATCCTTCCTCCTTTTAAGCCACCTGCCAATTGAAAGGTGCCGTCCGAAATGCTTGTGAATGCATGAGCGGTCGTTGATTTTGTCCAATTATGTTGGAGCCCCCAGACCACGAAAGGCTGCGCGACGATCTCACGCTCCGCCGCCGCACGCAGCCCCTTCGCAACTTTCTTCTCTTGCGCGTTTTTCGTTCTCTGGACGGCTTTCGCTTTTGCGAGTCCCTGGGCGATTTCATTTTCCTCGTATGTGACGACTCCACGAGCTTGGCGGCTTGGTTTCCAGAGGAGATCGACCGCGAGGCAGTGTCGACCGGTGAGCTTTTCAATCCATTCGGAAAACTCTGGCCCGTTCTTGAGCATCGCGGAAAGAAAAAGCATATCTGCATCTGGAACAGCGGCGCGAAACGCCAGCAGGCATAGCATCCCGTCCAGCGCACGACCGATTTTTCCGGATTCCGCGCTCAAGAGATGGCATTCGTCAAAAACCAGCAATCCAACCTTTTGGAACGACGTCGGGGAATAAGACAGCATCGCCAAGCACCGCTCCGGTGTCATGACCTCAATATCCTGCAGCTGTGCATCTTCAAGAAGTAGGGAATCGTAGTCGCTGGAGACCTCGAGTCCAAATTCGTCAGCTGGGAACATCTTCTGGAGATCGTCGGTGAGTTGTTCCACGAGGGCGTGCGTGGGAGCAAGGAAGATAACCTTTCTCCCACGAGCGAGCGTTGCCGCAATCTTCAGGACGCTGATAGTCGTCTTGCCAGCTCCGGTCGGTAGAACGAGAACTGCGGAGTTTCCAGTCTGGTAAAACCCCTGCCGAATAGCTTCCCTGTGGTTTCGCCAAACATAAGGTGCATCCTCGGCCCTGAACGTGAGCCATCGTTGCCAAAAGCTTGCGTCCGCTCCATCCGGCGGAGGTAGTTTGGTGAGCGCAGCCTGGTCAATGGCATCAGCCGCCGAAAGCAGCAGGGAGGCAAGATGCGCTGGCCCCGCATAAGCGGTGCGGAGCTCGCCACCGAGTATCTCCTCGTCGCCCGGCTCCGCATTTGAACAGAGTTCAATGACTTTGCGAAAAGCATCCTGAGCGGTAGCGAACCTTCCCGGTGTCGCTTCTGGGACCGCGACCGACATTAGGCTCGCGGCAAGTCTCTCAATGCCTTCGACCAAAGCTGATGCGAGGCTACGAAGGGCTCGGGTCTGGATCGTACCCGTTATCGGCGCATCGACGCGCCATCGATTGGCCCGATCAAGTATCGAGGTGAGCCGTCCTTGAACCAAATCACGAATGTGGTCGCCGAGGATTTGGATTTCATAAGGCGCGCGACTCCGGGTGAGGGACGCTCCGGCCTCGTAAGCGTCAGCATATTGTTCCGCCCCGAGGAAGAGGACGGCAGCCGAGACGGTAGGATCCACTCCATCGCGACTGATCGGCGTCGTATAACCCGCCTCGGCAGGTACGGTCGATCGCCGCGCGATAATCTGCTGAGCTGTACCCGCGACGAAGGCCGCTGCCCGGCGAAATTCGGGATCCTCTTCAATAGACGCAACAATTTCGTACGCGTCAGCGATACGATCAAGCGACCATGTTTCCTCGTCGGGAGAAGTATCATCTTCCCCCTTCAGCCTTGCCGAGACGAGTTCGGCATAGTGTCGCGTCAACATCTGAGGGATTTGCTGGGCATCCAGCTCGGGCAAATCGGGCGCGGCGCGAAGGAGTTCCGATGTACGAATGTCAAACATGAGCGGCTTCAAATTCGTTGAGCGCTTTGACTACTTCTTCAGCTAGTTCCTGAAACCAGTTGCGCAGATCGTCAACGATCAGCGTCGCTCCAATGCGCTGGTCCTTGGTGATATCGGCCAGACCATTGTAGCCTTTGAAGAGCTTCTTCCGTCTCTTGGTAGTTGATATCTCGGCTCCAACGGTCAGGGCGGCTCGATAGGTCCGAAAGTTCTTGTCCACCACCCTGGCAGCCGCCTTCGTTGCTTCTGTGCCGTTAAGGCCACTCTCCTTGATCAAGCTCACCGCATTGGCAACCAGGTCGCGCGCTCGTTTGCTGGTGTGATGCTCCCCAAAGGTCACCAGGACCTCGCCCTTGAATTTCTGCCGCGGGTTTTCAGTGCATTTATCCTCAAATATCGTCGCACCAACCATCACAGGCTCAGTTGGATGCATTTCGATCGCGAGGCCGTCGAGCCCCTGCGTGGTGGCAGCAATGTGTGGATCTTTCATGAAGGTCCGGGAACTGCTCGACTGGCGGGCAACAATCCAAGAGATGCACTCAAAAAGAAAGCCGTCTCGATGGTAGCGCGAGACCTCCTTCTGCGCATCTGTACGCCCACGAACCGACATCTGGCCTCGCGCTCCGCGGAAAAGCTCCTCGTCTGAGAGGGCCGGACCATGAGGCTCAAGGGTATCGATAATCCTTACAGCGTGTTGGGCCTGCCCCAGAGCAATCACCGCAATTAGCTTAGCAAGTTCCGCGAAATCACTTACCGCCCATTGGAGACCCACAACGTCATCGTCCACCTCCACCACCATCGATGTCAGAGCAACCATCTTTCTTTTAGCCCCTCACCCAAATCTTTTGCGCAACGTAGGGAAAACGATGCGCCCATTCGAGGGGAATAAGATCCATGTCATCGACCTGACGCCCTCGAAACCAGCATTCAGCGCCAGTAACTCCCTGTATCACAAGAGAAAATCATGAAAAAAAACGGCTGACAAGTGACCTCTTTATCGAAGGCTCAGGAGCCGATTTCCCCCTGTCGGCCCGCCGCGTTGCTCCATCGTCACGCAGTTCTTCGGTCTCCCTGGTCATTTGCCTTTATCAGAGCCATCAGCATTGGCCCAAGGGAAAACTCGCCTCGGTGAGCGCGTCTGGTCAGATCGCGCAGATAGCCTCCCGCCGACGTTATGAAATTCGACCGCTCGAGAATGCAGGCCATAGCCACTGCGGCATTTTCAGGCCCCATGGCGTTGCACGCCTCCTCATAAGCAGAGGGACTGACGCCGAGCATCGAGCGCACGACAACGGCTGCCTTCATGAGCTCGCGCCAGTGCTCGATACGCCCGCCGACCCCATAATCAGTGATCTGGGGGCAGGCACGAAGAACCATTCCGAGCGGGAACGCCTTGATCGGCTCGCGTTTCGTCTTTTGCGGTTCATTTGGCTCATCCCTCGTCAGAGAATTGTCCGCCAAGTTTTCGCCCTGCTCTTTTCCAGAGCTAGGTTCAAGTTCATTTATGGATTCGGTATTTGAATTGTGTAAGTGGCGGTCATTCTGAACGGCATTGCCATGCATTTCGTTAGTTTTAAGCTGCATTTCCAGCATGTTGAGCACCTCTTCCCGCAGGAGCTCCATTTCATCTAACGTAGTCTCGACCTGAGACCGGTTCGGTTGGCGCGGGAGGCGGGCGAGGATGCTGACATACTCGGACTCTACCTGGTCCCAATTACCTGTCGCGCCCTCTTCCACGGCTGCCGAGATCAATTTGCGCACATCACGACGGCAGATCGTCAGCGCCTCCCGTGCACGGCGGAAGCGAGTGCGCTCGGCGGCGACGTCCTGCGCCAACAACGCGAGCTCCGTGGCGCGAGCGAGCAGCGGCGTCAGGTCAAACCCATAAGCCTGCTCGATCTCGCCAGCCCGGTTGCGGTGCGCGTAGCGTTTACCGTTCGGGCTGTCGCGCCGCAGGATGAGGCCGGCATCGACAAGTGCGGCGAGTTGCCGGCGCAGCGTTGTCTCGGTGATCCCGTGCGCTCGAACGGATAGCTGCGCGTTGGATGGGAACACGACAAGCCCGCAGCTCGTATTGAGCTCTCCGTGCGGGTAAAACGTCAGGAGCGCGTCGAGAACAGCCAAAGCCCGGTCCTGAAGTCCAAGGCGTTCGCGCGCCTCGCAGACATCGCGAAACACTTTCCATTTTTCAATCCGCACGCCCGGATCAGGATCCGCAATCGCCATCTGGCCCTTGACCAAGGCAAGCGACATCGCCCGCCGCCCAAAGGGCGTCGTCACATGTCCCGTCTGCATTTTTCTCTCACCTTTCTTCAGGCAAAAGAAATCCGCTCACCAAACTGGCGCCAAGACTCTTGACTGTGATTCCGGGAAATGCGATTCTCGATCCTGCTAGAGATGACGAGAAAGGCTTCCATGGTTCGCCGTTCGGGGGCCTTTTTCTTTTGCGGTTTAGTCTCCGTTGGTTTCGTTCTTCAACCCCTTGTACTCCTCGTACAAGCGGTCCATGCGAGAAGAGAGCCATTCGCTGAAGGGCTTGGCTTCGACATTTGTGAGCTCGATGGCAACTTTCTTTGCTTTGGCGGTCATCGCGAGATTCAAAGAGCGATCCGACGATACCCAGCCCTTTGCTGCGGTAGCGGCTTTGGGCTTTTTTGCAGCCGATTTGGCCTTGTATCGCTTCAGATAGTCGTGGAGCGCATCGAACCGCTCGGCCTCGGCTAGCGCGTGAAAGTCGGCCGACGCTGCATGCTCAACAGCGACTTTCGAGAGGGCAGGGGCCAGGATCAACTGCCGGAGGCTGAGCCATCGGTCACGGCCAATTTTCTTCGATGCACCTAGGGCCTGAATAACGGACGCTGGCACCGCTTCGACGACTGCGAGCATCTTCGACAGCATCGCCTCGTCAATGGCGAGCGATGACCGAACAGTTTCCTTGGTCATTCCAGACGTGATCAAGTTCTGAGCGAAATAGGCGCGTTCAATGAACGACAGGTTCGAGCGGGCCGCGTTTTCCTGACCCTGCACGATCGCTGAAGTGATATCGTCGAGTTTCTTGACAATCGCCTTGACTGGAACTCCAAGCTCACGAGCGACCCTGAGACGACGGTGACCGAACACCACCATGTAACGCTTGGCATCGGTCGAGCTTGGGCGAACTAGGATAGGCGTCGTTTGACCCGACTCCTTGATCGCCTGGAGCAGTTCCTGAAACTCCTCTCCATCATCTGAAAGGCGATCAGATACGAAAGAGACATCGACCAATCGTGGATCGAGGTCCACGATCACCTCGCCTTCCATAAGCTTCTTGGTATTTTCGGCCATGTCCTCGATCGAGCGAACAACCGTCTTGGCCGCCCCGGTCATGCCATATCCAGGCTTGGTTGGCGTCTGGCTCGCCGTTATCGCTGCCATATCAAGTTTGGCGAACGGATTTTCACGGGACATGGATACACTCCAAAACAGATATCAACGCTCGCAACTCCTTGTTCGGGCTCTGCAAAACAGCAAAAAAAACGGCTGACAATTGGTTCATTTTCGCCCCCAGACGCCGTGGATGAGCTCCACGATTTCCGCGTTTGCAGCATTGAGACTTTCTATCGCTCGGTCGTAAGTCGCCCGGACGAACTCGCCTCTTTCGACCTCGTACAATGTCTGCTTCTTTATCGACGCATCAGAGATGGCCGTGGATTTCACAACATGGTTCCTCAGCATCTGCTGCGCGAACATCGACTGCATGAACCCGACCATCTGCGTTTGCGGAATATCAGTCGGCTCAAAACGGGTGATGAGATATCGGAACCACTGCACGCGCATCTCGGCCCCGGCCTCTGCCACCGGTCCCATGATACCGCCGAGCATCATGAGAAACTGGCTCATCGACATTATGTCCAACATCTGCGGATGAATGGTGATGAGGATCCCGGTTGACGCCATAAGCGCAGTGATAGTCAGATAGCCCAATTGAGGCGGGCAATCGATGACGACTACATCGTACCTGTCATCGACCTCCTTTAGAGCGCTGGCGATCCGCATATAGAAGAGCCGCCCATCCTCTCCTCTCTTCGAGGAAATTGCCAGCGGCACATCGTATTCGTATTCCTGCAAAACCAGGTTCGCTGGCACGACATCAAGGCCTGGAATATTGGTCGGCTGGATGACTTCGGCGATTGGCTTGCGTTCATCGTCAAATCGAAGTGCCTCATAAAAAGAGGCGGTATCATCAAGCTCTGGCTGAATCCCGAAAAGAGAGGTAAGGGACGCCTGCGGATCAAGGTCGACCGCGAGCACGCGATGGCCTGTGAGGGCAAGATACTGCGCAAGATGTGCGGCTGTGGTCGTCTTGCCGCTTCCGCCCTTGAAGTTGACCACCGAGACAACCTGCAACGGTTCGCCTTCCCGACGTCTTGGCACGTAGTACCGCTTGTCGGACTTTTTGTTCGCCTCGAGATAGTCCCGGAGCTCGAGCATCTGATCGGCCGTATAGTACCGTCGTCCGCTGACCGATTCGATTTCCGGTCCTTTCCCGTCAGAATGGAGCTGCCTGAGATGGGTCTGCGTTACCCCTATGAAGTCCGCGACTTCCGCGAGCTGGAACTTGCGCAAACCCTTGCGAGCGTCAGGTGGATACTGCTGGCTGCGCAACATATGCAATGCGCTGGAGATCTTCGACCCTTGCTGGGCGATCTCAATATCAAATCTGTTTTGCAGCTCATTGCTCATTTTGCGAACTATTTCCCGGAGGTCTTCACTTTCGAAAAAATGGCTCTAAGGCCATCATTTGCGAAACTATCATCCGATTCCCACCCCGCTGCAAGACATTTAAGGTTAACAACAAGTTAACGCACTTGGCGCAAACCGACCGGGCACGCCGATTCAGTGATATCTTTCCGCCAGTTAGGCAGATTCCATTGATGACGTATAGTCAGTGGAAACTGCAGATCTGCAGTTGCAGGTCCTGCGCTTATTGCTCTCCGTCGACGCCTCATGGGCTCATGGGCTCATGGCTCCCTCCTGCGAGAGAATCACCCTCTGCAGATCTGCAGATAGCCAACGGTGGATTGAGGTGATCTTCATCCCCCCTGACGAAGTTCAAGCGGAGATAAGAATGCAGGTTCTTGCAATCTCGCCCGACCGATATGTCGAGCATCAAAATCCTCTGAAGCCGATGCATCAGCTGCGCGCCAACGTCTTTGGCGGGCGGCTCGAATGGGACGTCACCATCACGGATGGTGGCGAGAGGGATCAGTACGACGATATGAACCCGACCTACATCCTCGCCACCTTCGGCGGAAATAAGGTCGTAGGCTGCGCGCGCCTCCTTCCCGCGGTCGGCCCAACCATGCTGGAACGGACCTTCCCGCAGCTGCTCGTGGACGGTTCACTCCACGCGACCAGCGCAATGATCGAGAGTTCCCGCTTCTGCGTCGATACGACCTTGCCCGCCACCAGGGGAGGGAACCAGCTCCACCATGCAACACTGACCATGTTCGCCGGAATCATCGAATGGTCGATGGCGAACGGCTACGACAAGATCGTTACCGCCACCGACCTGCGTTTTGAGCGTATCCTGAACCGGGCGGGATGGCCGATGACGCGGCTGGGTGAGCCAGTGGCAATTGGCAACACCATCGCAATTGCCGGCACACTCCCAGCGGACAAGAAGAGCTTCGAACGGGTTCGTCCACCGCACTATCGGTCCGCTCTGACTTTTGCTGATGCCTATTTCGAGAGGAGCGCAGCGTGAATCAGCTCCGCTCACATCCAAGACTTGTCCGCAAACTGCAGGATGCGCTTGGAGATCAGCTGTGCGTCGCGCTCGACGATGCCTCGGTCGTCGAGATCATGCTCAATCCGGACGGCCGGTTGTTCATCGAACGCCTCGGTCATGGCGTGGCTCCGGCCGGCGCCATGAGTTCTGCCGCCGCGGAAGTCGTTATCGGCAGTGTCGCCCATGCCCTGCAGTCGCAAGCGGACGACGAACGCCCGATCGTCTCCGGCGAGCTGCCGATCGGTGGCCATCGCTTCGAGGGTCTGCTTCCGCCCGTCGTCTCCAGCCCTGCCTTCACGATCCGTCGTCGCGCCTCGCGTCTCATCCCACTCAACGACTACGTAACCTTGAAGGTGATGACAGAAGCCCAGGCGTCAGCCATCCGCAGTGCAATCGACGCCCGCATGAACATCGTCATTTCCGGGGGCACTGGCTCCGGCAAGACGACGCTCGCCAACGCAATTATCGCCGAAATCGTCTCGGCGGCGCCAGACGATCGGATGGTGATCCTCGAGGATACCGCCGAAATCCAGTGCGCGGCCGAGAACGCGGTCAGCCTGCACACCAGCGACACGATCGATATGGCACGGTTGCTGAAGAGCACGATGCGACTGCGGCCCGACCGCATCATCGTCGGTGAGGTCCGCGACGGCGCAGCACTCACCCTCCTGAAAGCCTGGAACACCGGTCATCCCGGCGGCGTCACCACGATCCACTCCAACACCGCAATGTCGGCGCTGCGCCGGCTGGAACAACTGACCGCCGAGGCCAGCCAGCAGCCAATGCAGGAGGTGATCGGCGAGGCGGTCGATCTCGTCGTCTCCATCGAGCGGACGGGCAAGGGGAGGCGGGTCCGAGAGGTGATCCACATCGAGGGATACCGCAACAATCAGTACCAGACCGAACACTATGCCCAGATCGACGAGGATAGCCATGTCGCGTAAGACTTATCCCATTATCGCAGCGCTTATGTTTGCTGCGGTCTCCTTCAGCCTTTCGGAACCTGCATTGGCGTCCTCGGGTGGAGGCGGCCTTCCGTGGGAATCGCCTCTGCAGCAGATCCAGCAGTCGATTACCGGTCCTGTGGCAGGGTTCATAGCGCTTGCCGCGGTCGCGATCGCCGGAGCCATGCTGATCTTTGGTGGAGAGCTCAACGATTTTGCCCGTCGCCTTTGCTATGTCGCCCTGGTCGGCGGCGTTCTTCTCGGCGCCACCCAGATCGTCGCTCTCTTCGGTGCAACCGGGGCGTCGATCGGCGAGCACCACGCCGAGGTCGGGGCTGCTCCCATCGTCTCTGCGCCTGTGACGACGCCGCCAGCAGCAGGGGAGGGGGCTCGTGGCTGAAGCCGGTTCCAACCTTATCCGATCGCGGGTGCATCGGGCACTGTCGCGCCCCAACCTGTTGATGGGCGCCGATCGCGAGCTGGTCCTGGTGACGGCGCTCGCCGCCGTCATCCTGATCTTCGTGGTCCTGACCTGGTATGCGGCGCTGTTCGGCGTTGCGGTCTGGCTGGTCGCGGTCGCAGCCCTCCGCATGATGGCCAAGGCCGACCCGCTGATGCGAAGGGTTTACATCAGGCATATCTCCTACAAGACCTTCTACCGCGCGACATCGTCGCCGTGGCGCCGGTACTGAGGGCGTGGGACATGGTTGGCCTCAAATTCTTCCGCCATGCCGGACCGTCCTTTGCCGATCTCGTTCCCTATGCCGGGTTGGTCGATAATGGCGTCCTTCTCCTGAAGGACGGCTCGCTGATGGCCGGCTGGTATTTTGCCGGACCCGATAGCGAAAGCTCGACCGACGCCGAGCGCAACGAGGTGTCGCGGCAGATCAATGCCATCCTGTCGCGCCTAGGCTCCGGCTGGATGATCCAGGTAGAGGCCATCAGGGTCCCGACGGGAGACTATCCAACGGAGGCGGCCAGTCATTTCCCCGATCCGGTGACCCGCGCCATCGATACGGAGCGGCGGGCGCATTTCCAGAAGGAAAGAGGGCATTACGAAAGCCGTCATGCTCTGATCCTGACCTGGCGCCCACCGGAGCCGCGGCGATCCGGACTGACGCGCTATGTCTACTCCGACGTTGGCAGCCGATCCGCAACCTATGCCGACAAGGCGCTTGAAACCTTCCTGACCTCGATCCGTGAGGTCGAACAATATCTCGGCAACGTCGTGTCGATCCGGCGGATGATGACACGCGAAACACGGGAGCGCGGTGGCCATCGTGTCGCCCGCTATGACGAGCTCTTCCAGTTCATTCGCTTCTGCATCACCGGCGAAAATCATCCGGTGCGTCTGCCAGAGATCCCGATGTATCTCGACTGGCTGGCGACGGCCGAGCTGCAGCACGGCTTGACGCCACTTGTTGAGAACCGGTTTCTGGGGGTGGTGGCGATCGATGGCCTGCCCGCCGAAAGCTGGCCGGGAATACTGAACAGTCTTGACCTGATGCCGCTGACGTATCGCTGGTCGTCTCGCTTCGTTTTCCTCGATGCCGAGGAAGCGAGGGCCAAGCTCGAGCGCACACGCAAGAAATGGCAGCAGAAGGTCAGGCCATTCTTCGATCAGCTTTTCCAGACACAGTCGCGATCACTCGATCAGGACGCGATGCTCATGGTGGCCGAAACCGAGGATGCCATTGCCGAGGCCTCGTCGCAGCTTGTCGCCTATGGCTACTATACGCCGGTCATCGTTCTCTTTGATGAGGACCAGCAAAGCCTGCAGGACAAGTGTGAGGCAGTCCGCCGTCTGATCCAGGCTGAAGGTTTTGGCGCAAGGATCGAGACACTAAATGCCACGGATGCCTTTCTTGGCAGCCTGCCCGGAGTCTCCTATGCCAATATCCGCGAGCCACTGATCAACACCCGCAACCTCGCCGACCTCATTCCGCTCAATAGTGTGTGGTCAGGAAGTCCGGTAGCGCCTTGCCCGTATTATCCGCCAGCCTCGCCTCCGCTGATGCAGGTCGCAAGCGGATCGACACCCTTCCGTCTGAACCTGCATGTCGACGATGTCGGCCACACGCTGATTTTCGGTCCCACGGGTTCGGGCAAATCGACGCTACTGTCATTGATCGCAGCCCAGTTCCGACGCTATGCCGGTGCGCAGATCTTCGCCTTCGACAAGGGATGCTCGATGCTGACGCTGACGCTCGGGATTGGCGGTGATCACTATCAGATCGGTGGCGACGCTCCAGAGGAAGGGGAAGGAAGGGCACTCTCTTTCTGCCCGCTGGGCGAGCTTTCGTCCGACGCCGACCGGGCATTCGCCTCTGAGTGGATCGAGATGTTGGTTGCGCTGCAGGGTGTCACCATCACCCCTGATTATCGCAATGCCATATCCCGACAGGTCGGACTGATGGCCGAGTCCCGCGGCCGCTCGCTCTCCGACTTCGTCTCGGGCGTCCAGATGCGAGAGATCAAGGACGCCCTGCATCACTACACCGTCGATGGTCCGATGGGGCAACTTCTCGACGCCGAGGAGGACGGCCTGGCGCTTGGCGCCTTCCAGTGCTTCGAGATCGAGGAACTGATGAACATGGGCGAGCGCAACCTCGTGCCCGTGCTCACCTATCTCTTCCGACGCATCGAAAAACGACTCACCGGCGCACCAAGCCTGATCATCCTCGACGAAGCCTGGCTGATGCTCGGCCATCCGGTTTTCCGCGACAAGATCCGCGAATGGCTGAAGGTGCTGCGCAAGGCCAATTGCGCCGTGGTGCTCGCCACGCAATCGATCTCTGATGCGGAACGCTCCGGCATCATCGATGTGCTGAAAGAATCCTGCCCGACGAAGATCTGCCTGCCGAATGGTGCTTCACGGGAGCCGGGCACCCGCGAGTTCTACGAGCGCATCGGATTTAATGAGAGGCAGATCGAGATTGTCGCGACAGCAATCCCGAAGCGCGACTATTACGTCGTCTCGCCCGAGGGTCGGCGCTTGTTCGACATGGCACTGGGGCCGGTGGCGCTCTCATTTGTCGGGGCGTCCGGAAAGGAAGACCTGAAGCGCATCCGCGCCCTGCATCTCGAACATGGGGCCAGCTGGCCTCTCCATTGGCTCCAGCAAAGGGGGATCGCCCATGCCGACACGCTCTTCCCAACCCGATAGGACATTGCACACCGCGCTTGGTGCGATCCTCATGCTCTCGTCCGCTCTCCCGCTTCCAGTGCAGGCCGGTGGCGTCACCGGACAGGCGACAGAATGGACGCAGCTGGCGAACAATACCGAACTCATCAGCCTCGTCGGCAAGTCCGCCGAGCAGGTGAACAACCAGATCACCCAGATCTCGCAGCTGGCCGAGCAGATCCAGAACCAGATTAACATCTACAAAAACATGCTGCAGAACACCGCTCAGCTGCCGAACCATATCTGGGGCCAGGTCGAAAATGACCTGAAGAACCTCCAGAGCATCGTCAACCAGGGCCAGGGCGTCGCCTTCTCCATGGGCAATGTCGACGATGTGCTCAAGCAACGCTTCCAGAGTTTCGCCGACATGAAGAGCAACCTTCCTGAGGGTGCGAGCTTCTCCACGACCTACCAGAGCTGGTCCGACACCAATCGCGACACGATCGCCGGCACGCTGAAGGCTGCCAATCTGACGGCAGAGCAATTCTCCAGCGAGGAGAGCACGATGTCGCAGCTCAGGTCGATGTCGGAATCGGCCGACGGCCAGATGAAGGCGCTGCAGGTCGGGCACGAGATTGCAGCCCAGCAGGTCGCGCAGATGCAGAAGCTGCGGGGTCTCGTTTCCCAGCAGATGACGATGATGGGTACTTGGTATCAGTCCGAGCAGGCGCAAAAAGATCTGGCGCAGGCGCGGCGCGAACAATTCTTTAGCGGAACCGAGCGTGACATCCGTGGCGGCCAGACGATGGAGCCCCGCTGGTGAGCCCGCGTCTGATCCTCATTCTCGCCTTCGTCGCGGTCGTTTCGGCGGCCGGTGCAAGCGCCATCACCTTTGTCGTCGTTCAGCCGCCGGCCGCACCCGTCTCAGCTTCCGGCACGGCCGCAACGAGTTCGTCACCCGCTGAAGAACAGCGCCGATATCGCGAAGAGTTCTTTGTTGGGAATTCTAACAGCGACATCCGCGGCGGTCAGGAGATGAAACCGCGATGGTAGCTGCTCCTTCTTCCCGCACGCTCGAACGGATGTTCATCGCGATCATGCTCATCTTGGTGGCAACCACGCCGGCGCTGGCACAACAGGGCCAGGTTCTCACCACACTCGAAAACTCCGTCGTCACCGCCGCCAAGGGCTGGGAGTCGACTGTGATGAATGCGGCCCGCTCACTCTTCTGGATCCTGGCCGGCATCGAAGTCGGGATTGCGGCCGTATGGCTGGCAATCAACGCCGCCTCGCTCGACAGCTGGTTTGCCGAACTCGTGAAGCGGATCATGTTTATCGGCCTGTTCGCCTTCATCCTCGATCAGGGCCCGGCGTTCGCGAAAGCCGTCGTCGACAGCCTCTACCAGATCGGCGCCGGCGGCGGTTCGGCTTCACCTGCCAATATTTTCGACGCCGGCATTCGTGTCGCAACCAAAATGTCGGAACAGGCGAAGTTTGGGCTCTGGGAAGACAATGCACTCGCTATCGCCGCCGTCTTCGCCATGGTGGTGGTCGTTGTCTCGTTTTCGCTCGTTGCGGCGATCTTCGTGGCCGTCATGGTCGAGATGTATGTCGGACTGCTCGCTGGCATGATCATGCTCGGGCTGGGTGGGTCGTCCTACACCAAGGACTTTACGATCAAATATTTGGTCTATGCCTTCTCTGTCGGCATGAAGCTGATGGCACTGGTGATGATCGCCAAGATCGGCTCGGATATCCTGCTCGGTCTGGCAGAGGCGCCAACGGCGACCTCGGAGCAGTTCATCACCACGCTTGCAATTGCCGGCATCTCGGTCGTTGTCTTCGTTATCGCCATGTATGTGCCGCCCATCCTGCAGGGCGTGGTCCAGGGTGCATCGGTCGGCGGCGGTATGGAGGCGATACGTCACGGAGGACAGGCCGCGTCTTTTGCGGCGGGCGCCGGCTTTTTGGCAACGGCAGCGGCAAGCAGAGGGTTTCAGGCGGCGACGACGGCAAGGGCAGGGGGAGCATCCCTCGGCAGTGCGGCGCTGCGCGGCATGCAGGCCGGGATTGGCGGGGCGGCCGGCGCAGTCGGCTCGGCAGCGAAGGAAAAAACGATCGGTTCGCCCGGCGCCTATGCCGGATCGATGCTCGGCCTAGCCAACGCTAAACTCGATCAACAATCCGGCCGGCCCGGCACGCCGCCTCCACCACCGCCGATCAACGACAGCAAGTGACGGGACCGTGACAGAATGGCCGGACAGAATGCTCCAGATAATCCCTACATCGCCGCGCGCAACGAATGGAACGAGCGTTATGGCTCGTACGTCAAAGCGGCCGCCGCCTGGCGCGTCGTCGGCATTGCCGGCATGACCATGGCCGTCATTGGCTTCGGCTACGCCCTCTATCAGAGCACCCAGGTCAAGCTGATTCCGTATATCGTCGAAGTCGACAAGCTCGGCACATCAGTCAATGCCGGCTTCCCGCAGCAGATCGAGTATGCCGATCCGCGCGTGGTCCGTGCAACGCTCGGCAGTTTCGTGTCGAACTTCCGATCCGTCACGCCTGATGCGGTGGTCCAGAAGCAATATATCGACCGGACCTACGGGCTGCTGCGGACCTCCGATCCCGCCACCGAAAAGGTCAATGCCTGGTTCCGTTCGAATTCGCCCTTCGAGAAGGCAAAGACCGCGACGGTCGCGATCGAGGTCAACAATATCGTCGCTCTGTCGAACCAGAGCTACCAGATTGACTGGACCGAGTTCGAGCGGGATCGGCGCGGCAAGGAGACCGCCACGCGCCGCTTCCGCGGCATTGCCACCGTGACTTTGACGCCGCCGCAGGACGAGGGCCTCATCCGTCTCAATCCCATCGGTCTCTATGTCAGGGACTTTGACTGGACCGCGCAGCTTTGAAAGGCATGGCTCCCAACATGAACATACGACATTTCGGAATACGAGCCGCCCTGACGGCTAGCGTAGCGATGCTGATGATTTTCCCGATGATGGTTTTCCCCACTTCCCAGGCACGTGCCGCCGATGGCGTCACCGCCAACGAGGCGAAAGGCATGGGGATTTCGACACAATGGCGCGGAAGTCGCGGGCTCGTGACGAAAGGCGCGGACGGAAAAGTCATCTTCCTTTATGGCGAAGTGCAGCCGTCCGTCGTCTGCTCGCCTCTGCAGGTCTGCGACATCGAGCTTCAGGGTGGCGAGGTCGTTCGTGACGTGCTGGTTGGAGACACCGTGCGGTGGAAGGTCGAGCCCGCGACATCCGGTGCTGCTGCCGGGCAGGCGATCCACCTGATCGTCAAGCCGTCGGAGCCGGGTCTCATCACATCGATGGTCGTGACCACGTCGCGGCGGACCTATCATATCCAACTCAAGTCTCATCCAAGCCAGTATATGGCGCGTGTCGGCTTTGAATATCCCGAGGACGTTTCGGCAAAACTCGCCGACGTCAATGCACGGCTGGAAGCCAGCACCATTCCAGGCGCCGGCGTTCCGGCGGAGCAATTGAGCTTTGCGTACTCCGTCTCGGGCAGTGCCGGTTGGCGGCCGACGCGGGTCTACTCGGATGGGCAGAAGACCTACATCCAGTTTCCACAGTCGATCTCCGGTCAGGATGCGCCGGTTCTGTTCGTCGTTTCCGGCGGTCAGAACCGCATCGTCAACTATCGCATGAAGAGCAACATGATGGTGGTTGATTATAATATCGACCGTGCTGTCCTCGTCTCGGGCGTTGGCTGGAAACAGCAGAAGGTGACGATCAGCAGGGGAGGGCGATGATGCTGAACTTCCCCCGCCACAGCGTAAAACGTCTCAGACCCATCTACTGCCTTGTCGCAGTCGGTACCCTTGGCATCCTGCTCTCCGGTTGCCAATCGATGGACACCGACCGTCTCGTTTCCAGCGCGGCCCCTCCAGAAATCTCGGGACCGGCGGCGGGCGCGATCGCCGGCGATATGGTCAGCCGTCTTGCCGAACAGATCGGACAGGGAAAAGCGACCGTTGTGCTCAAGCAGGACGGCTCGCCGTTCGGACAGGCGCTTGAAGCAGCCTTGAAGGGATGGGGTTATGCGGTTGTCACTGACCAGAAGACGGATGGCGGCGCTGCCGTCATTCCGCTCGCCTATGTCGTCATGCCCTATGACGGTCAGGTGCTCGCAAGGCTCTCGACCAGCAGTGTCGAGCTTGGTCGTGCCTACATTGTGACGACATCGGGTGCGACACCGGCAAGCGCCCTGTCCCTCATGCGGCGCGGGTAAGGGAGGACATCATGGTGCAGTCTCTCAAACTCGGTGGTGCGCAAAACAGTCAGGCCGCATCCGGCATCAAGCGGGTGAACCGCCTGCCTGTCATCCTTGTAATGGTGCTGTTGGTCGCCCTTCTCGGCATCATCTTCTTTGGGCTCGCCTCGCGCGGGTTTTACTTCGGCAAGGATAACGGCCCGGATACCAGTACAGGCAATCCGGCCTCGACCTATGCCGACCAGATCAAGCGGGGCGTCACTGACGGCATCATTGGCGAGCCACAGCAGCAGCAAACTTTTCAGCCAACCCCGGTCGAGACGAAACAGGCCCAAGAGAAGGTGGCCAACCCCTTTACGCCTCAGCCCGAGCAGGAACAGCCGAGGCGGGGACCGGAATTGGAGCCTGAAGAGGTGTGGCGGGCGCGGCTCGCCCGCGAGCAACAGGAACAGGTGCTGCGCGAGCAGCAACGCCAGCGGATGGCCCGGTTGCAGGCGCGGGACTCCGCCTACGATGCACCGCTTGCCATCGATCGCGGCAAGCTGGAAGCGCGGTCGGAAAGAGATGAGGGCGCGGGGGGCCGGACGACGACAGCCGCCGCGAGCGCAAACGCCTCCGACCTTTATGCCGCGGCCCTACGCGCTGGTCTCGGCGGCCAGAATGTCGATCCGAATGGACAGAGCTCCAAGGAAGACTTCTTCAATGCCGACCTCAAGGATCTTGGCTATCTGCCAAACCGCGTCGTGCCACAGCAGTCCCTGTACGAACTGAAACGCGGCTCGGTCATTCCGGCGACATTGATAACGGGCATCAATTCCGACCTTCCGGGTCGGATCACCGCGCAGGTCAGCCAGAATGTCTATGACAGCGCGACAGGCCATCGCCTGCTGATCCCGCAAGGCACGAAACTGTTCGGTCGCTATGACAGCAAGGTTTCGTTCGGGCAGAGCCGGGTTCTTGTCGTCTGGTCCGATATCATCTTCCCCAACGGCTCGACATTGCAGATCGGCGGGATGGCCGGCACGGATGCTGAAGGCTATGGCGGATTCAATGACAAGGTGAACAACCACTACCTCAGAACCTTCGGTTCGGCGGTCATGATCGCGCTGATCGGGACGGGTATCGACATGGCTGTGCCCCAGAGCTCAACGCTTGCCACCCAAGATACGGCATCCGATGCGGCAAGACGCAATTTTGCCGAGACATTTGGACGCGTTGCGGACAGGACGATCCAGCGGAACACGGACGTGCAGCCGACGCTGCAGATCCAGCCAGGCTATAAATTCAATGTCCTCGTCGATCAGGACATTGTTTTCCCGGGTCAGTACCATTGATAAGTAGACGCGCCAGTTACCGCTTTATTCGAGATCTACACGATCGCCGCGCGTCGTGGGGCTGGAAATGACAAGAAAGTGCACATCCGCACCGCTATCGTTACGCGCCTGATGACGCCCCAAGGGAGGGATTTCGATACCGGACATACTTGGTAGAGAATGGTAGGTTCCGTCGAGCTCCATAGTCAATTCACCAGATAAAACGTAGAAGAATTGCCTGGCGACGTTGTGGTAATGTCTTTTTTCAGCTGTAGCTGGCGGCATCCTCTCTTGGATAACCATCATTTCCGGGCGAGGCGAAAGGATCCAGCCATCGCACTCCGCGCCCCAATTGTAATGTTCTGCATTGTCAATATTTCGCTTCATCGTTCTCTCCCGAGAGGTTCCCTAAAGTCGCTCAGAAATCGCGACAAATCCGAGTTGGCACCAACTTCATCATGGCTACAGAAACGACGCCGATCTAGCGAGATCTCCACAATGGTGACAAGAGATAAGCTGGACGCCGCATCGCCTTGTCCTATAGTCCCGCTTTCCTATGTGTCGTCGGTAATCATTTACAATGATGTGCCAAATAGGGTGCTAAAGGATCTAAAGCCAAATTAGGTCAGCTTCAACTGTCCGCAAAGCTGGCGCTTACCCTTGCAGGTCTACGTTTCTTACCGAGGCACTCCATAATGGGGATCTACGTCAGATGGTATATGCCCCGTGTAAGCCGCGCGTGGCCGAATGATGTCGGGATTGCGTCGCTGTTCCAGACCATGTGCAATCCAGCCGATCGAGCGGCCCAAGGCAAACACGCCGAAAGCCGCACCGAGCGGTAACCGAAGGTGGCGCCGTAGGGCTACAAGCGCAAAATCTATGGAAGGTCGGGCCCCCGTTAAATCGTGTCCATGATGTATGAGTTCCTGGCAATCGCGATCGAGGGGTGCCATGGACGCCAGTAGATCTGCCGCGCGAACATCTCCGGAAGGATACAATCGATGGCCGAAACCGGGAATGTCGTCGCCTCGTGCTAATCGCTGGCGTATCTTCGTACCCATTTCATCACCTACGACCTCGTCCCAAAGCGCTTCACCGCGAGCGGTGGTCGCCCCATGGCGGCCGCCCGTCAATGCGGCCAATCCCCCGATGATGCCGGCCCTCAGGCTTGCTCCGGTCGATACAACGCAACGCGCCGTGAAACTTGATGCGTTCAATTCATGGTCAGCACAAAGAACGAGGGCCCTGCGAATGAGGTCCGCCCCGCGGCTATCGATGCCCCAGACGTCTGCGCATTGCTGATGAAGTGGCTTTGCATTCGGCCCCGTGCCCAGCAAGCATCCAGCCAGGATGCGCACAAGATCAATACTACCTTCCGCCAGGCGTTGCTGCGATGTCTGCCACAGCGCAGTTCTGGCATCGTCACTTGCCAGCGTGAAGAGTGGCAACAGCACCTCTTCCGCACGCCGTCCCCGGAAGTTATCCATCACGACCAAAAGAGAACTGTCAGAAGAGGGCGCGGAACGGTCGAACGCAGAGATATCGCATTGCCAGAGGTGGGCCGCCGCCTCTTCGACGCTGTGCGTGCGGGCTATCTCCAATGCATCGAGGCCACGATAGTAAAGGCGCTCGTTCTCGATAAGGGTGATCTCCGACTCCAGAACAGGAAGGCCAAAACTCAGCGTTGCTTTCGCCACTTCCCTTGGCTTACGGCCCTTTTCCTTCCTGTCTCTGAGGCGCTCAACATCTGTGGCAAGATAGCGGCTTTCACGCTGGCCGGGCCCGTTTTCCGCGTGAAGCAATCCTCGGCTGACATAGGCATAAAGTGTCTGCAGAGACACCCGCAAATAGGCTGCCGCCTCCTTGGAGGACATGTAACGAGGCATTGCAGACCCTCAAAGTTATATTGACAAAATTAATCAACGTTGACAATTATTCTATCGTGGCGATGGATGCAATATCTTCCATTTGGGAGGCTGCCATGCCTGACAATTTTGCTTTTGGGCCAAACCCAACCTCAGATAAACCGTCTCCGAACAAGCTTCTACAAACGTCGTGGACGTCCATCGGGGGTGACCCCGATGAATTGAAACACATCAAATTTTCAGGAATTGGTGTGCTTCCGTCAGCGTTCCACGTCACCGAACTGGCGGCTGCAACGATCGGGGTTGCCAGTCTTGCGGTAGCGGAGTTGTCTGCTGTCGCATCGGGCGCTCTTCCGACGGTCGGGATCGACCGGCGACTTGGGTCCTATTGGTTTTTGACATCCCTCCGCCCGCAGGATTGGTCGTTGCCACCGCAATGGGACCCGATCGCTGGTGATTATCAGGCGGCTGACGGCTGGATCCGGCTGCACACGAATGCGCCCCACCACCGCGACGTCGTCCTGTCCGTTCTCGGAACACCTATCGATAAACGCTCAGTCGAGCAGGCTGTGGAGAAATGGAACGCCGCCGATCTTGAGGCCGCGATCGTCGAACGTGGTGGGTGTGCGGCATCAATGCGTACACAACAGGCATGGGCTGAACACCCGCAAGGGCTAGCCGTGAACGCCGAGCCACTGATACACCTTGCGTGGACAACCGCCGCGACCCCAGCGCACTGGACCCCGATGGCGGAACGCCCACTTCAGGGCATCCGCGTGCTTGATCTGACACGCATCCTCGCCGGTCCTGTTGCAACACGCTTCCTGGCAGCCTTTGGTGCCGACGTTTTGCGGATCGATCCCTTTGGATGGGAGGAGCCCGGGACGGTCCCAGAAGTTGTCCTTGGCAAACGCTGCGCGCGACTTGACCTGAAGACCGCAGAAGGGCGCGACCGCCTTTCCCATTTGATCGCCGGGGCCGACGTGATCGTCCATGGCTACCGGCCGGGCGCGCTGGCGGACCTTGGCTTCGATCCGGCACAGCGTCGGGCAATCAATCCCAACTTGATCGACGTCTGCCTTGACGCCTATGGCTGGACAGGTCCGTGGAAAGGACGACGCGGCTTCGACAGTCTCATTCAGATGAGTACCGGGATCGCCGATACTGGCATGCGTTTGATGGGTCGTGATCGCCCGACGCCGTTGCCCGGACAATCCATCGACCACGGGACAGGTTACTTGATGGCCGCCGCGGTAGTTCGAGGCCTGACCGAAAGACTGCGCACCGGGCGCGTCCTCGAAGCCCGCGCATCGCTGGCACGCACCGCGCAATTGCTGGTGTCCGCTGGCCACCAATCCGCCGACACGACGGCGTTTTTGCCAGAACAGCAGGAAGACTTGTCGGATGCAATCGAGCGCACCGGTTGGGGACCGGCGCGGCGTTTGCGACCGCCTGCTACAATTGATGGCGTCACAATGGGCTGGGATCTTCCCGCCCCGAAACTGGGATCATCGCCGCCGGTCTGGCTGAACGCCAAATCTACCTCATCCACGGAGCTTACATCATGACGAAAACAGTTGTTATCAGCGGCGGCGGCAGCGGTATCGGTTTGGCGACGGCGCGATATTTTGCGGAACGCGGTGCGCAAGTGGCCATCATTGGCCGAAGGAAGTCCGTTTTGGAGGATGCCGCAGTTGCAATTGCGCGCGAGTTTCCGCAGGCACCGAATGTCTTGGTGATTGCGGGTGATCTTGGAAACGCGCCGGAGGTTGAGGCCATTAAAGCTGATCTATCGGACCGGCTTTCGACCCTTGACGTGCTGGTAAACGCTGCGGGCGGTCACGTGCTGCGTCAATTTCCGGCTGAAACCTATGCTGACGGATTGGCGGGTGTGGCCCGCCGCTGGAACGACAATTTCCGCAACAACACGCTTGCCGCTGTCCTTCTCACAGAAGCTCTTTTGCCACAATTGCGGTCTCCGGGAGGACGCATCATTCTCCTGAGCTCGATCGCGGCCTATCGCGGCTCAGGAAATGGCTGCTACGGCGGTGCCAAGGCAGCCCTGCATCCTTACTGTTTCGATCTTGCCAAGTCGCTGGGCGGCAAAGGCATCACGGTCAATGCAATTGCGCCCGGCTATGTGTCCGAGACGGGCTTCTTTGGTACAGCTCTGTCTGATGCGCTGCATCAGGCCAAGATTGCCGAAACGATGAACGGCCGGGCCGGCATCCCCGCAGATATCGCTCATACGATTGGGTGGCTTGCCTCTGCTGAGGCTGCACATATCACTGGGCAGATCATTCAGGTCAACGGGGGCGCAGAGCGTGGACGCTAGCCTCGGTTTTCCAAGACACATGAAGTCAACGCACTTAAATGCACAGCCTTGCACACAAGGATATGCTCGCTAACCCTGCAAAGAAATAGCGCGGGATTTTTTCTGAGGAGATCTAGGCTCAATTACCCGATCCTATTTATAGCTTCCTCACTAGGAAATCCGAGTCGTCGGAATCGTACTTCAATCATGAAGAAGCGACATAAACCAACTTGCAATAACTCGCTGAGTCCCAGCTGGGCTGGCTGCTTTTTAAAGTGACAATCGTTCGGTTCTCTGCAACAACGAACACATTGAGAGACAGGGGCGTTCGTCGAAAGGCGGGCTGAGAAGTACCCTTGGAACCTGAACCAGATAATGCTGGCGGAGGGAGTCGCTCGGGATCTTCGCAGGCTTTTGCGTTCCGCTCCCGCGTCTTGCTCCGTTCGAAAGGAGCAACATGCAGCAGACCTCGCCCGGAAGCCTACTGACGGCGCTACGCGCCGATCCGCCGCTCGTCCAGAACATCACCAATTTCGTGGCAATGAACATCGCCGCCAATGTGCTGCTCGCCGCCGGCGCTTCTCCCGCCATGGTCCATGCCGAGGAAGAAGCGAGCGAGTTCGCAGGCATCGCCCGCGCATTGACTATCAACATCGGCACGCTGTCAGCAGGCTGGATGAAAGGCATGCACAGCGCCGCAGATGCCGCCAACCGTGCTGGAAAGCCCTGGGTGCTCGATCCTGTGGCGCACTATGCGACGAATTTCCGACGCCAGGCGGTCGATGCGCTACTGGCCCATCGCCCGACTATCATTCGCGGCAACGCCTCCGAGATCATTGCCTTGGCCGGTGGCACCAATCGCGGGCAAGGCGTCGATAGCCGCGATCCGGTAGAGCAAGCGCAGTCCTCTGCCCGCATCCTCGCGAAAGCACACGGGGCAGTCGTCGCTGCCACTGGCGAGATCGATTTCGTTACCGATGGCGAGCGGGCCTTCGTTATCGAAGGTGGGTCGCGTTTCATGCCTGCAGTCACGGCGCTGGGATGCTCACTCACCTGCCTCGTTGGTGCTTTAGCGGCGGTTTTCCCGACCGATCCGCTTGTGTCCTCTGTCGCGGCGCTCACCATCTTCGCAGTGGCAGGCGAAAACGCGGCGCGCCAAGCGGATGGCCCGGGCTCCTTTGCGTGGCGTTTCCTTGACGCGCTTTCCGCCCTTGATGGCCCGACGCTCGACAGACAGGCAAGGATTCGTGCGGCATGAAAAGCTTCGACCTCTCGCTCTATCTCGTTCTCGATCCTGATCTCTGCGCCGATGTCGGCATGGTACAGACGGCCCGCGCCGCCGTAGCCGGTGGCGCAACGATCGTGCAATTGCGCGACAAGCACGCCGACACGGCGGCGATAATCGAAACCGGCCACGCGCTGAAGGCAGCGCTAGCGGGCACCGGCGCATTGCTCATAGTTAACGATGACGTCGAGGCGGCGATCGCTATCCGCGCCGACGGTCTGCACATCGGTCAGGAGGACATGGATGCGCGCAGAGCCCGCAGACTGATCGGCCCTTCCATGATCCTTGGCCTCTCCGTCGAGACGGAAACGCTGTCTGCCGCAGTGGACGTCGATCTCGTCGACTACGCCGGCATCGGTCCTGTCTTCGGAACGCCGACCAAGCCTGATCACAAGCAGCCAATCGGCTTAGACGGATTGGCCCGGTTGGTTTCAATATGCCCGGTCCCGTCGGTGGCGATCGGAGGCCTGAAAGCCGGGCATGTCGATGAGGTGTTTAGAGCGGGCGCCCAAGGGCTTGCAGTCGTTTCGGCCATATGTGGCAGGCCGGATCCACGCGCAGAGGCTGCGCTTATCGCGGAACAAATCAGAAAGGTCAAAGGGTGATTATGCGACATTCTTTCGATCGCCGGCTCTGACCCATCCAGCACGGTCTGGTTCGAGGCAGCGAGAGGTCAGGCAGTTAACACGCGCGTCACTGGCTGCACCCTCTCCAGCGCGCTCGCCGTCGAACTCGCCAACGGGGGGCAAGTCAGCCAAGCGATGGCGGCTGCCAAAGCCTATGTCGCCAAGGCGGGTACGCTCCACGTCGGTTCCAGCCATAGGCCGAGGCAACATTTTCATGCGCTATAGCGCAATCAGGAAGGATGAAAGGCATGACACTTGATATCAGTAAGCAGACGGTCATCGTAACCGGCGCTGGGCGTGGCCTTGGCGCGGCAATTGCCGAAGCTCTCGCACGTGAAGGCGCAAAAGTGGCTATCAATTTTCGCACCAGCCGAAGGGAAGCCGAATCGCTGGCGGACCGTCTCGGCGATCGGACACGCGCCTTCCAGGCCGATATTCGGGATACAGACGCCGTCAACCGATTGGTTGCCGAGGTGACTGATGCTTTCGGTGTACCAACAACGGTCGTGCACAATGCACTGACCGATTTCAGCTTCAACGGAGATGCGCGGCCGAAGCTCAGCGATCTCTCATGGCACGACATGACGGGACAGCTCGATACCGCCCTCAAGGGCGCGCTCAACCTGATCCAGGCGGTGCGCGCGGGCATGGCGGCTTCCGGCTTCGGTCGGATCGTGACGATTGGCACGAACTTATTCCAGAATCCTGTCGTTCCCTACCACGATTACACAGCAGCAAAAGCCGCGCTCCTCTCGCTTACCCGCACTGCCGCGGCCGAACTCGGGCCGGATGGTATCACTGTAAACATGGTCTCTGGTGGTCTACTTCGGACCACGGCGGCGAGCAGCGCGACCCCAGAGGCAGTGTTCGACCTGGTCGCAGCCAGCACGCCCCTGCGTCGTGTCACTACACCGGAAGAGGCGGCCGATGCAGTGCTGTTCTTTGTCAGTCCGTGGGGGAGAGCAGTGACGGGTCAGAACCTCATCGTCGATGGTGGCCTTGTGTTCGGCTGAAGCAAGGCCAATAGCCAGCGGGGCAAAAGTGGACGCCGCCACAGGAGATAGCAATCGAGTTGCGGGCGGTTAGCACTGGCACCCAAACTTAAAGCTGCGATTTTTTTAGTGCGATAGTTTGGAAAGCCAATCCAAGATAGTTTTCGTCAGCAATCTTGGAGCTTCCAGTGGCACCATGTGGCCCGCTCCCTCGATGACGGCAAACGTGGATTTTGCCAGTCCTTGGTGAAGCTCGATGGCTTCCGCTCTTGATCGGAGTCTGTCCTGCTCACCAGCAATTATGAGGCAAGGACATTTGATCGTCCCTAATTCGCCGCGCTCATCGTGTCGGACAAGCAGAGACTGCCGCTCAAAGGCAGCATAACCGATGCGCAGGTTCATCGCTTGGATCGACGAGATGAGGTCATCGCGGTCCGCATTATTAGGATGCAGCGAGGAGTTTATCGCTGCCCTGCTGAGACCTTTGAATGCTTCAGGTGCATTCTGATGCGTAACAGGCGCTCTTCGATTTACCTGTATGTCGCTATCCCCGCGCGCAGACGTGGCAATCAAAATCAATCCCTTCACTCGTTCGGGAACCTGCCGCGCGATTTCGCGCGCCACGTAGCCTCCCATCGAAAAACCAATCAAAATGAACTCAGATGGGGCGCTCGCTATAGCGCGCCGCGCCATAGCAGTGATCGAATTATCCTGAGCCAAATCGGCATGAACGATAGGCCCGTAATGGGCTAGAGCTGGTTCAACCTCGAGCCAGAGTTCAGCATCCAGCATGTAACCTGGGATCATCAGTAGTGCCATTTGCGCATCTCCTCGAATGCACATCAGCCTTACAGGCAATCGCTCGCCCGGCGAACTGTCACAAACGCTCGGTCGTTCCATCCGCCGGCTGACGATGCCAAACACAAGCAGATAAAAACCTTTCAAGGTGCAGGCGCATATAGCAAATAATTAGATAATACGATAGGTCTTTCATCCGACTTCAAGGAATCGGGTAGATGACGCCTCAATTCGACATCGAAGCCTTGCGTATGATGATCATGGGCATTGAGCTAGGTAGTTTCGCGCGAGCGGCGGTGCATCTCGGCCGTTCACAATCCGCTGTTAGCATGCAACTCAAACGCCTGGAAGATCAGGCTGGTCATCTGCTGTTTCAACGGAAGGGTCGCGGTCTTACGCCGACGGAGGCCGGCGAAACACTTCTTGAGTACGCGCGTCGCATCGTTGCTATGCACGATGAGGCGGCGGCGGCTTTGGGTGCCTCTGTAGCACCTCCAACGATACGGCTTGGCCTGCCGCAAGATTTTTTTGAAGATGTCATGCCCACTACACTTACGGCATTTGCCAATAGCCAACCCAACGCACATGTCGCAGTTCGGGCGGGTCGAAATTATGCACTTGAGGAAGAGGTGAAGGCGGGTCAACTGGACGTTGCCCTTGCTTTTTGCGAAGCAGGTCGGCCTGCGACAGGTGAACTTTTGGCAACTATGCCGATGCTCTGGTTGGCCAAGGATGAGAACATAGACGCTGTTAGAGGTTCGCAAAGCGATTTGCCTCTTGTTCTTTACGAACATCCCTGCCTGTTTCGGCAAGCTGCACTTCGCGCGTTAGAGGACGCAAGGATCAAGTGGCGACTTTCCCTAACAACCCCCAGCTTGGCTGGGGTTTGGGGCGCTTTGAGGTTTGGATTGGGCATCACAGTTCGCACCACCTACCGTGTGCCGCCGGGAATACATAAGGTGGAGGATGGACTACCGAAGTTGCCTGCTCTCGAGTTGAGGATGTTAAAACAAGACCATCCCACAGAGGGGGCTCATGAACTGGCTGACATCCTCAAAACAGCTGTAAGAAATCTCGTCATCAATCATTGATTGAGGCCACTAAGGTTTGGGCCGCGTTACACACCCATTTACGGAGACACGGCGTAGTAAGCGCGTGAAACGGGTCCAGATCTTTAATTCTAATTGAATGAATAACGAGATAGGAGTCGATCCCGCTCTGAAAACTTCTTCCTCCATGGATGTGCAGAGTTCGACGAGAGTGCTTGTTCGTCTGGCATCTCTTTCAGCACCCGCAGTCTTTGGCGCTGTCATGAGGTTAGAATTGTATCAGCCAGACGCCAAGAGCCTGTCCGCTGCGAATTGATACGCTGCTTCAAATTCAGAATCCGTATTGAAGCCGCGCCGAGGAAAAATGATCGCTTCACGCTTCGATATCGCCATGATTAAATAGTTGCCTTCATGAACAATACGTTTGACGGCACGCCACGGAAAATTCACTTTGGCGACTTCCGACTGGCTCTCAATACCCTCCTCGCTCATGGTTAAGGTCACTCTCGCATCTGCAGAAGCCATCTGCCGGAAGTAAAAAAAAGATATTCCAGCGGCAAGCCAATGATTAAAATACGAAAGCAGGATGGAAAATGCTATCATGGCAAAGAAAATCCAGAAATAAAAGCTGCTAGCATAGAGAAATTTCGCCATGAACTTTGGATTGAAGATATCTGTGAGTAAACCGATGAAATACCATAGGGAAAACAGCCAAAGGACGAATGCCAAACTATTCCTTGCCAGAGGCCGCCTCGTCAGAACACGTGTCATAGCCGCATAGTCTCGTGCATTCATGGAATAGGTTATCTGATACAAGCCACCACCTGCTTTATGTAAAACATCTCTCTACATGATCGAACTCAATCTACCGCTCATGACAGTCGCAGCCGAGCCATTAATTAACAACGAGCATGTCGAGATGAAATATATTTCCGTAAGCCAAACAAGCTCTGTCCGTTCCTACTCCATTAAAGCCTGCCATAAAACATGTAGTCAGCATAAGAGAACCTATTTTGGGTTGTACAGCGACTCTTCAAGCGATCGCTTTCATGTCGGAGCAGAGTTCGACCAGACCGCCATTCAGGTCACGGACATGACCGACAACCTGGCCCCACGGCCTGGTCGTTGGCGGCGTCAACGGGCTTGCCCCTGCTGCGACAGCTCTGTCCCATAAAGTGTGCGGATCGTCGCAGATTAACGCTACCTCCACCGCTTGGGCCAGATCAACGGCACGCAGGGGCCGAATAGCCACCCCGTTCATCTCAGCCATCTCTTCGCTTGCGAAGGCCAAGGCGGTGGCGCCGGTTTCCATCTCAGCATAAAGACGACTTTCGTGCAGAAATCGAAGCGTCATGCCGAAGGCCGCCTCATAAAAGGCGACCGTTGCCGGAACATCTGGGACATAGAGAATGGTATAGCCGAATCTGACGGTCATGGGGATTTCCTTGTTAATTCGGCCGGACCATGCACGCGGCGGCGATCCCGGTCTTGTAAAAATCGGACATCAATCTCCGAGTGTGACCAGTGTCACATCCCCCAGCTCAGTAGATGTTAGCCCGCCGAAGTCGCGCAACGCATTTGTCATATGGGCCTGATCAGCATATCCTGCTTCAAACGCAGCTTCAGATGGGCGCATGCGATGGTCGCGAAGCAGGCGCAGCGCGCGATGAAACTGCAATATCCGGGCGTAGGATTTGGGCGACAGGCCCGTCGCGCTTTGGACGATCCGCTGAACCGTGCGGGTGCTGATGCCCTGCATGCGCGCAACATCCTTGACCCGAAGTCGGCCGCCCGAAGCATGGAACGCGCTTAGAATGCGTAGGGCCTGCATTGGCGGAAGGAAGTGCCCAAGCGCTATGCGGTGCCGCACAAACGCAACCAACCGACCTGGTAGATCGTCTGGCGAATTTGCTTTCGCACCTAGTTCGGAAAGGGGGGCGCAGGCCTCAATCGCCGCTTCACCCACAAGGTTGCCGTCCCGTAAAACCATGGGCCTCAGTCCCAGAATAGCATGAAGGAAACCCGGGCGCAGGCGGATACCAGCAAAGCCCATGCCCGGTTCCAACAAAACATCATAATGCCGGGTCGTCGGGCCCGTCACAACAATCGTGATGCTGTTGATCGGACGTGCTGTGGCGCAGAAACGTAGAATGATATCACAACGCCCATCCGGAAGCACTCGATGGACGCCAGCCTTGTCAGCGATGGACATCCAAACGGCCTCTATCCCACCACCAGTATCGCCTCCACCCGAAAGTTCTGTGTAGCGGGAGGGCTGCGGGCTGAACGTTAGATGGGGTTGTGTCAAGGCCCGATTCAAGATGGTATCCAAATTGGGATCCTTTTGCCAAGGTCTGGCGTGCTTTGAGATTTGGCTTGGGCATGCGGCTCGTACTGCGCACCAAATACCTTCTGCCATCCGCAAGATTGATGGAGGCTGCCGAGCCTGCCAGCTTCCGAATTGAGATTGTAAAACAAAATAATACAAGTGAACTGGCTCAGGAACTAGTCGAAGTCCTGAAAAGCATCTTCCGAAATCCGGTTTTCGATTCCGGTCGACGTCAACAAGTTTTTGGCCGCAGGTCGATAGAATCCGAAAACTGCGGGCTGGAAAGGCTCGTAAGTTACTCCTGGAAGTTAAGAGGTGCCTATGGGTAGTCTTTTCCCAATCGGAATGGGTCAATTCTGAACATGGTCAAGGAGCTTTTCCAACAAAGCTGAAAGCGCTGCACGTTCACTCTCGGTAAGTCCTGCCAGGACCGCCTTCTGATTGACAACGTGGACTTCCACTGCGCGATCAATCAAAGCCAAGCCCTGAGGGGTAAGTGCAACCAAGGTGCCACGCTTGTCGCTTGGGTTGGGCTGACGCAGCACCAACTGAGCCTTTTCCAGTCGATCTATTCTGTTTGTCATGCTACCTGATGAAATCATCGCGGCTTCATAAAGATCAGTTGGCGTTAGCGCATAAGGTGCTCCACTTCGACGCAGAGTTGCCAATACGTCGAATTCACCGGGTTGAAGGCCGAACGCAGCAAATACAGGATTTAGGTGTTCTCGCATAATGACGAGTGCCGCCTCGCCCAAACGCCCGAGAAGTAGCATTGCGCTGGTATCCAA
This sequence comes from Rhizobium oryzicola, assembly GCF_030504645.1. GTDB lineage: Bacteria > Pseudomonadota > Alphaproteobacteria > Rhizobiales > Rhizobiaceae > Neorhizobium > Neorhizobium oryzicola. The sequence goes on from NZ_JAUKWQ010000015.1 coordinate 44,234, forward strand.
GTCTGGCCGCTCACGGGCCCATTGATCAGCAGCTTTTGAAGCGCGGTCCATACAAATCCTATCTTGACATCAAGACATCTGTCTTTATGTAGAGATTTATATCGGTGGTAACTTGCGACCGCAAGCAGAGATTTTTTCAGGAGTCATTTATGATCGGCCCTAGCCATCGCTGGATGCTTCCGGCTGCGATTTTGTTCGTCGGTATCAATTTGAGGCCGTCTATTGCGGTCATCGGACCTTTGCTTGATACGATACAGCATTCGACCGGTCTCTCGGATTCGGGCAGTAGTTTACTCACGACGCTTCCTGTAGGTTTGATGGGCGCGGTTCTTTTTGCGATCCGCCCGCTCCGGGCTGCTGTCCGCGATAAGACCGCGATTGCGACGGGACTCATCCTTCTTCTCTTTAGTCACGTAGTCCGTTTCGTCCTACCGAGTGCTTCAATCTTGCTGATGACGGCGGTTTGCGGGGGGATAGGCATAGCGTTGGTGCAGGCGGTCATGCCTGCGGTCATCCGTCGTCACGCAAAGAGTGATGCGGCGGGAATGATGGGACTTTATTCAACAGCGATAATGGCGGGCGCTCTTATATCAGCCATGGCCGGGCCATGGCTCGCCGTGACGCTGAACTGGAGGGCAGCTTTGGGAATATGGGTCGTACCCGCTGCGATAGCACTGCTGATTTGGCGACATGCGCTTGGTCCTGAAACAGTCGTGCATCGGGTCTGCGACAAACCGTTACATCTCTATAGAGAGCCACGCGCCTGGCTCCTGTTGGCATTTTTTGGCTTAAGTACGGGGGCGTACACTTTGGTGCTCGCCTGGCTGCCACCTTTTTACACCCAGATGGGCTGGTCGGCGCAAAGGGCAGGTGGACTTTTGGCAGCAGTGACGGTTGCGGAGGTGATCGCGGGGCTCGCCGTGTCGTCGGCAATTAATCGCCTGCCAGATAGACGTCCCGCCTTGTTGATGGCGATCGGGGCTCTTTTTTTGGGAATGCTGGGGCTTGCAATTTCACCGCAAACATTCGCATGGCAGGCGGCAGTTTCGGGCGGTTTAGGGATTGGAGCCTTGTTTCCCCTCTCTATTATCGTGGCGATGGATCATGGCGATGAGCCTGACGAAGCCGCTGCCATCGCGGCATTTGTACAAGGAGGGGGCTATGTTTTGGCGGCGGTGATGCCGTTGGTGGCTGGCTTGTTGCGACAGATACTCGCTGACCTGTCCCTTGCCTGGTGGCTGATGATGCTCCTTTGTGCAGTGCTCGGCCTTATCGCGATCAGGCTTGACCCGCGCCGGCGGATCCCCAATTTAACCTGACATGGGGCAGTGATACTGAGCAGCAAAAACCCGCTTTGCAAACAGCATTGTCAGAAAATGAGGACAGGAGCCGCGAGCAATGATTATAAGACCCGCAGAATTGCGCGATTTGCCTGACCTACGAGATCTGTTTTTGAGATCTCGACGAGCGGCTTTTGTTTGGGAGATGCCTTCCACTTTTGCTCTCGAAGATTTCGATAAGGAAACTGACGGCGAGACAATAACGATCTCCGCAGATGGTGATCGTGTTACCGGGTTCAGTTCAGTATGGGAGCCAAGCAATTTTATCCACCATCTGCATGTCGATCCACTCTATGTAGGGCGCGGGATCGGGCGCTCGCTCCTCTCGGCTCTGCCTGGATGGAAGTCGGTTCGATACCAACTTAAATGTGTCTCCGCAAACAGAGCGGCATTAGCATTCTACTTAGCAAACGGCTTCGTCGAGATCGGACAAGGTGAAGCTAACAATCATGAATATCGACTACTCGAAACTGCTATCGCCGCGGGATCGACGGGGACGTCTAATGCTGGATGATCGATCGGAAGTCCGAAGGTGCCCTAAAAGGTCTCCGAGAGCATTGTAGCGCTAAAGCGGCGCTGGGTCTTAGAACGCACATTTGATTTCCCAACTCCGTCCATATCGGCCATTTCCTTAAAGGTGTGGCGCGACTACCTGCGGCGGTCTCAAGAATCGCGACAGTTCACCCGTAGAGCTTTCGGCGTATTCCGGTCGTCCGTGCTGGTTTCCGCGCGGAAATCAACACACCGGTTACAGTGACATTTTCGCAAGAGCCAATCAAGGTTGGTCAGTGCGATGAGACAAGCGGTAATGGTTGAAGGCCTTTTGCTACAACTGACTTGAGGCACTTGGAAGTCCCGTTCCAGCCAGTCGAAGCACTGACATAATGACGGCATCGTGATTGGCAGGCTTGCCAATCCGTCCGTCAATCATCAGCAAAGCCAACCCATGCACCAGTGACCAAAGGAACAGGGCTGCTGTCTCAACCTGTTCTTCACGCAACCTCGCTCTCAAACCGGTCTTGACCCTCTCATAGGTCCGCTCGCGCAGTATTCGAAGGGCGTGGTGTTCGGTTGACGATGTTTTTAGGCCATCACCGAACATCAGCCGATAGAGCCCTGGATTATCTAGGGCGAACCGAACATAGGCCAAGCCCACCCCGGACAACTGGCCCTTCGCATTGGTGGGCGCGGTTTCCAGTCGGGCAGCCAATTCTGCGAAACCCTCCTCCGCCAAGGCGAGGGCGATGGCGTCCAGCTTTGGAAAATGATGGTACGCGGACGGGGCCGCCACCCCGACTCGCCGGGCGATCTCGCGCATCGACAATGCCGCCGGACCTTCCTTTTCAAGCTGAGCGCGGGCTTCCACCAACAGAGCTGCGCGAAGAGCGCCATGGTGATAGCGACCATGACTTCCCGACGATCGACTTGACATTGTACGAACCATCCTGCAAAACTAACAACGTTAGGATTCTACAACATTTCAAGGAATTGGCAATGTCTCACGTGCCGCCTTACGTCTACATTCTGTTTCTCACACTTCTTTGGATGGGAATTTCACGTTGTCAGCCTCGAACATTCCGGATCGAGCGCCTGCTGATCATGCCGATTTTGATGGCCGCGCTGGGCTTCCACGGATTTTATGGGTTATTCCACTCGGCGAGTCTTCTCGATCTTCTGGCTGGCCTCTGCGGAGGAGCCATAGGAGTAGCGCTCGGTTACAGTCATGTCCAAGCATGGGCCGTCACCGTTAACAGGGCAGAGCATACCGTTTCTGTTCCTGGCGACGTGATGATGCTTGTTGTGATCCTTGCGACATTCTGTTTCGAATTCGCTCTGCACTACCTGGTTGAATCAGGCGCAGTCCGGATGAGCAACCTCGACCTGTCGTCGATCGCTGCTGCCCTTTGGATGCTATTCATCGGCATGTCGGTCGGCCGGAACGCTAATCTTGCTTGCCGCTTTTGGCGCAGCGGGGAGGGCAGGCTCTGATGAGGAGATCGATCCTTTTCTTGCTAACAACTCCTCTGCTGTTCATTTCGCATAGCATGGCAGTGGTGACACATGAGTTCGGGCATTCATTCATGGCATGGATGCTTGGGATCAAGTCCAATCCACTTATCATCACGTGGGGAGACACCAGCGCCTTGAACATCCTGACCCTTTTTCAGATTGGAGAGCGTGTGGATTACGCCCGGGCCATTGGTGGAGGGCACAATTTAGCTGCTGCACTGACCGCTGCAACAGGGCCATTCTTTGTCAATGGTGGTCTCTATGCTTACTTTCGGATCAACGCTCGCCTTAGATCGAAGTCGCAACATCCAGGATTGAGGCTTATGTATTTTTGGCTTCTCTTCATGAACCTCGCCAACCTTTACGACTATGTGCCGATCAGGACATTCTCCCCGACTGGAGACATTGCGAATATTTGCGCCGCCCTACACATTTCGCCTTGGCGCATATATATATTCATATTTCCCATTGTCATCGAAGGCATAATGAATTTTTACAAGTATCAGATTCCTGGTCTCTGTGCCGACCTTGGCCTCGACCCCTTTGATAGAAAATTCCTACTTCTGGTAAGTTCCTTCCTAATGTTTGGTTATTACGGCTCTGTCGGGTTTCGCGCCATTGATCCTGTTTCAAATTTCTTGGCTGGATCATCAATACTCAGTCTACCTTTCGTCATCATCCTGTACTGGTCCCGCTCAATGACGTCACGCGATCATCCCCACCAAATCCTAGGAAGCGCCAACGGCTGACTCTCGCAATTCTTTCTCCGGCGGTGGTTGAGACGGTAGATTGGCAACCCAGTCCAGGATAGTCTGCGCCAACAGCTTTGGAGCTTCCAATGGCCGTGCCCAGATCGACTCCAACATGGCCGAACGAGTCATCAGACCATAGCCGATCCTCGTTTCGCTCCGGTCGGATTATGCTCTAAACGAGACGTTGGTGCTGGCCAGGGTGATAGAGCTCTTTTGGACCGTCCGCGCCGCTTGAACGTAATCTGCTCAGCGTTTGGCGCGGGTAGCCTTCTTGTATTAAGTCGATTTCCAAACTTGGCAGTATGTTAATCGAAGCTTGGACTATGACGGCGCGTTTCCTCCATCAGCCAGTTCGCGAACATCTGGATAGGCCCTTCACTCAATCGGATCGGCTCCGGAAGCACCAGGCAGAAGGTCTTGGAGATCGACTTGCCGTCTGGCCAAGGCGCAACAAGGCGACCTTCAGCCAATTCGGTTTCGACATAGAGGCGCGGTACGAGTGCAACGCCGAGGCCGGCTAAAGCGGCTTCGATTTGCATGGAGTGAAGATCATAACGGGCGCCAATCGCAGGATTGGTCAGCGCGATCCCGGTTTCTTGCGCATATCGTTGCCAGGCGTCCGGGTTCTGGCGTCGATGAAGGCGAGGCAGTTCATCCAGGGATACCGCCCCTTCACCCCCATCGAGAAGCCCTGGATGGCAAACAGGTACCAACGTCTCATGCAGCAGGCGGTGCGTTCTCATTCCCGTCCAGGCAGGATGCTCGAAATGGATCGCAGCATCGAAACCGCTTTCGGCAAGCACAAAGGGCTCCATCCGCTCAGTGAGATGGACGGTGATGTTTGGCTGCATCTTTCGAAACCGCGCTAACCGGGGAATAAGCCAGCGCACGGCAAATGTCGGGATGGTCGCGATGTCGAGGCTCGCGCAATCGCTGGGCTGCCCCATCAGATATTGACTGTCACGCTCAAGCCGATCGAGCGTCTCGCGAACCTGAGCCGCATACCGCTCTCCGCTCGGCAAAAGCCGCACACGATTGCCGACCCTCTCGAACAGCATGACGCCAAGGAAAGCTTCCAGTCGACCGATCTGGCGGCTGATCGCTCCTTCGGTGAGAGCCAGTTCGTCGGCTGCGCGAGCGAAGCTACCATGACGCGCCGCAGCCTCGAACGCCATGAGTGCGGAATTGCTGGGAATCTTGCGGCGCATGGCGGTTCCTGAGAAGGTGGGCGGCATTGGATTCGCCGCCACATTGATGTTATGTCACTGAAGCATGATCAGTATTCGATATATGAACCGAGATCACCGGTCTAACATGAGGAAATATCAATAATAAACAAGGCCGGACACTCCAAACTTCCGGTGGAAGGTGGTGTGATGATCTATACGGTAGAATGCAGCTTTGCCGATCCGGCCAGCGAAGTGGAATGGAACGACTTTTACAGCCTGGACAAGCTGTCAGCCCTTATTTCCGTAACCGGTTTTCATACGTCGCAGCGTTTCAGGTCTTTGAGCCGCGGTTGCCCTGTTTATCTTGCCCTTCATTCCATTGATGGCTTCGATATTCTCACGGGTGAGGAATACCGCCAGAAGGGCGGCGGCAATTTCGCACGCTGGCAACAGCACATCACCGACTGGCACCGGAACCTCTACGGTGGTATCGACCGTGCGCCGGCCATTGGTGAAGGCGAATATCTGGCGTTAAGCGCAACAGGGCCTGAACTGCTGATCGGGCTTGGTCTTATTTCACATGCGATGCACGCGGTCGCTATGGAGAAGGTTCCGGAACACCGCTGGCTCGCCAAAGTGGAGCGCGACAATGTGCTTGATATCGGGCATTTGCCGGAAGGCGTCCAAGTCTATGCGCCGATGACGCCGCAGTTGACAAAGGACGATGCGACGTCTGCGAAAGCCCGGTAGGCCCCAATGCCGAATGTCACGATCTATATTCCGGCAGACAAGATGCCGCCGGACGAGGCGCTCGCAGACCTTACGGAGCAATGCACTGAACTCTGCACCGGCATTCTCCACGCAGCATTGGCGAACGTACATATTATCTATGTCGCTGTCGGTCATGGCCGGGGCACCCCGCCTTCGTAGAAATCCAATATCGGCTTGAGGCATTTCGGACGCCGCCAGTCATGGCGGAGTTTATGGGTGGACTGGACGACGCCATAAGGCGCAACACTGGCCTCATCGCGCGCATTCGCTGCTTTGGCTATGAAGCATTGAGCATTCACGCACGAAATTGAGCGGATGCAGGAGAAAACCAATGTCTAATTTTGTATTACCCAGCCAACAGATCGGTGATCTAACAATCATCGCCGTCAGCGATGGCTATCTTCATGCCAGTTTCGACTTTCTTGCGAATATCGATCCGGACCATGCCTGTCGCATACAGGAAAATGCCGGGATAAGGGATTATACGTCGATTCATATCAACTGTTACATTGTTCGCGCAGGCGGCCGTACCTTCTTGATCGACGCAGGAGCAGGCGGTTTCAAGCAATGGGGCGGTCGATTAACCGCCAATTTGTTGCGCGCTGGCATCCAGCCTTCCGAAATCGATGCGATCTTGTTGACGCACGCCCATCCCGATCATATCGGCGGGCTGATGAACGCTTCAGGCGAAGCCGTCTTCGCGAACGCCGAATTGGTCGTTCACCATCGGGAAGTCGCTTTTTGGGAAGATGATGGCAATTTAAGTCGCGCGCCTGAGCGCGCCCGTGGCAACTTCCTTTTGGTACGCCAAGCGTTCGATGGCTATCGCGCGCGATTACGCACCTTCGATGCCGGAGAGGTGTTTGCCGGCATGACGGCGGTTCCGCTTCTGGGCCACACCGTCGGGCACACCGGCTACCGTCTCGAATCCGGCGGTCAAGATCTGCTGGTCTGGGGAGATATTGTCCATTTCCCTGAGATTCAGATTCCGCGCCCTGATGTATCGATTGCTTTCGATCAGGATGCACAACTTGCCGCTGAAACACGGACGAGGTTGTTGGACCTTGCCAGTTCGGAGCGTCTGCTCATCGCAGGAATGCATCTGGGCGAATCCGCTTTTGGACATATAGTGCGTACAGCAGACGGGACCTATGCGGTCGCCTATGAAGAATGAACGTGCATCAGTTATCCTTAGCTCCGCGTCTTGGCATGTTGGCGGGCGGAGGCGGTCACAGGAATCTTCCCCGGGAAATTATCCCGGCATAATTTACAGGTGGAAATATCGGGTTATCGGCGGGAACCCGTTCGCCAAAAGGGCCTTTGAGAAAAAAGCTGGCGCATTACTCTCAATGACAAAAGGTGCATGGAAATCCGCGCTTACGCCTGAACGGCCTCAACTTGACGCTCACAGTGGGATACTAGTCTCGAGCCTATATTTGCTTAACGGCTATAGCAGCGATTTCCTCCCGCAGCCATCGATGCGCTGCATCCTTTTCACGGCGCCGGTGCCACGTCTGAACGAATGGAAATTTGTTAAGCTGGAAAGGCAGTTCGCCACATTGGAGGCTTCCACCGCTCAAACCTTCGATGCTGCGGCTTGCTGCGGTCAGCACAAGATCGCTTTCACGAACGAGGTCGGGCGCAGCAGACCAGTGCGGAATTTGGACTGCTATGCGGCGCTTGTGGCCAAGACGAGAAAGCGCTTCATCGACCTCGCTGTTATCCTGCAGCGCAACACTCACTCGGATATGCGGACGCGCAAGATAGTCTTTAAGAGATAATGCTTTGCTTCCAGCCGAGTGGTCGAAGAGGCAGGCGAATGTCTCTTCGAAGAGCACCACGTTTTTGAGATCCCTGAGGTGCTCCAGCTTGGGGTAAACGCCAATGGCCATATCGATCTCCCCGTCCAAAAGCGCGGCGAGGGCGCGCTCTCGACCATACGACACGATAGACAGGTCCACTGACGGGGCCGACTTTCGGAGCCGTGAGACGAGAGCAGGAAGGAGGATTGCAGCTCCATAATCCGACAGGGAAAGGCGGAAATGGCTGTTACACTGCTCCATGTCGAATGATGTTTGATTGACAAGGGAACGCATCAGCGCAAGGGCTTCGCCGAGCGGCTCTGCAAGTTGAAGCGCCCGCGCTGTGGGTTGCAGGCCACCTTCGGCTCTCACCAGCAGCGGATCGTCAAAAATATCTCTCAGCCGTGCCAGGGCGTGACTAACCGCTGGCTGTGAACGGTTGAGCCGCAAAGCTGCGCGGGAGACATGGCGCTCCTCGAGGAGTGCCTCGAGAACAGGCAGCAAGCCCAAATCGGATGGATGAATATTATTCGAATCGTGCATAGCGAGAATATTGAATATCAATTTCCATTCAATTTTTCAATGATCCAGAATTGAGAGCAAAGGAGAATCGAACATGGTCCAGTCACCTGAAACTGATCTCGGCCTGTCTCACGTAGCAATCGTCGTGGGCGACCTGGATAAGAGCATCAACTTCTATCGGGAATTCGCCGACCTTGAGGTGATTCATCGTCGAACCGCAGGCGGCGATATCCAAGAGGTCGCCTGGATGGCCGATGGCTTGCGTCCCTTCGCACTTGTCCTAGTTGCATCTAGGAAGTTAGATGATACGCCACTCGGACCCTTCGGGCATATCGGCATCGCCTGTGCCACGCCGGACGATGTGTTGCGTCTTGCCGCTGAGGCTGAGCGTCGCGGCATCTTGCGGTCTGCCCCGCGCGACAGCGGGCCGCCGGTCGGCCTCTGGACGTATATCTCCGACCCGGATGGCAACACGCTAGAGCTGTCGTTCGGGCAGGAAATCGGTTTTCGAACCGGTTCGCAACGCTGACGGCCGCATTGCTACTCAATGGGCTGCTTGCAGCGTTTTAGTGTTCGGCAATATTCACTTTTGCCGAGAAACAACAGAGGTGGCGTCGTGATCAAAATTAGATGGTCTAACCCCGACGAAAACGAACGAGTGGTGGAAATTTGGCGGGCAGCGGTAGACGCGACCCATGACTTTCTTTCACCTCAGGATCGCCATGAAATTGAAGAGATGGTTCGTGATTTTCTACCCCAGGCTCCGCTGTGGATCGCGGTCAACGCTGACGACTACCCGCTAGCCTTCATGCTGATTGACAACGGCCACATGGAGGCGCTGTTTGTCGATCCAGCGTGTCGGGGAACTGGAATTGGCGCAGCTCTGGTGCGCCACGGTCTATCACTTCATCCTGAGATGACAACCGACGTCAATGAGCAGAATGGTCAAGCGATCGGCTTTTATAAAAAAATGGGATTTCGAAGTACGGGCCGGTCACCGCTTGACGGGCAGGGAAGGCCTTATCCGCTCATGCACTTGAAATACGGGAAATGACGCAGATTCCCACGCCCTTCCAGATGACCCTTTAAATTGAAGTTCTAGTTCACAAACCTGTTGTCGCTTAAAGCGGTGACTCACGCGTGAGCCGGCTCTCAAGCGCTTATACAAACCGATGGTGATCCTGATTCTCCTGCCATCTCGCATTTGTAAGCGCGAGTGTTGTGGCGCAACAAAAAAATCTTCTTGTCTTAAGAGCGCCATGACTGCCGTACAGTTCGATAACTCATGAAAAGCTAAGGCTCAGTATTCCTGTGGATAACACGACGAACTCTATGCCTTACCCCCCCCTGGTTGCAGCATGTTGGTCGCTGGAGCGGAGTGCTTGGGCCGCTAGCAGCAAAGCCATTGTTGAAATGCAGCTCAAAGAGCTCAAACTCGGCAGTGGTGGTCATCTTGGGGTCGCGGTCCTGGACACCGCGACCGGCCAGATAATTGAGAACCGTCTTGATGAACGCTTCGCGCTTTGCAGCACATTCAAGGCTCTCGCTATCGCGTTCACACTCGCTCGCGTTGATCGCGGAGAGGAGAAATTAGATCGACGAATCTTCTTCGGGGAAAAGGACCTGATTATTCCGTTCAAGGCGACCAAACCGCACATTACCGATGGCATGACTATCGAAGAACTCTGCGAAGCGGCGGCGGTGGTCAGCGATAGCACCGCGGCAAACCTGCTTCTGTCCAGCTTCGGCGGACCTTCTGCATTGACCGCCTATCTGCGCTCAATCGGTGATCAAACGACTCGTATCGACAAGACCGAACTGACTCTCAATATCGTCAAGCCCGGAGAAACACACGACACGACGTCGCCGCGGGGGATGGTGGGCACACTGCAACGCATCATACTGGGCTCCGCTCTGTCACCGAAGTCGCGGGCGTACCTGACAGGGTGGATGATGGCGTCCAGAGACGCGGCCGCACAGCGCTTGCGGGCTGGTTTGCCGGCGGGCTGGCGGATCGCGAACAAGCCCGGGACGTGGGAGGGAATAGCAACCAACGATATCGGGGTGATCTTCCCACCCAATCGTTCTCCGATCGTCGTCGCGGCCTATCTCGGCAAGGCACGTGGTTCCGTGGCTGATCAGGAAGCCGTTTTGGCCGAAGCAGCACGCATCGTTACGAGAAACGCATAATCGAAAGACAGAATGCCGGCGGCCGTGGAACTTATGCCGTTGCCAATCCAGCCTCCAGCGCTCGCCTTAAGCCGGCACTGAAGGCTGGACAAAAACGAAGGACATGGGGCGTCGTTCGCTTGATTTGCTTTTAGCTTCCTAAATGCCGAGCGTTTCGGCCGCCTGAAACCAGAGCCCTCTATCCACGAGACTGGAAGGCCATCACGATCGATCGTTCGTCGCCGAGGTGGACACCTACATCCGATAGTACGATGAGAGGCGCATCAAAATAATGTCGGGATCACTCAACCCGGTCGAGTATCGTAAAAGTCTCGGCCTGAACTTATGAAACGGTCCAATCTTTTATCCGCACCCCCACCGTCTCAGCTCTGCACGAAAACGAACAATCGCTCCTTGAACGGCGAAATATGTCTTGACGTCAAGACATATTATCTCTACGTAGAGATAAATGAGATTACCTCCTCGAAATCCGGACGAACGAGCGTACAATGTCTCCTTTTCTCAGCTGAATACCTGCCGCGCTCCCGCGCGGCATTGCCCGTATCGGCGCTATCGCAACTGCGGGCTTGAGAACGCCTTTGCAGGGTCGGGAAGGTATTGCTGTGGGGGGGCCTTCACAGCCTTCCGAGCAATCTGTCGCGTTGTCATCTCTCGGTTGGAGCCTCGCCCCTTTTTGGGAGCGACATCTGCTTCCATCCTCACATCCATCTCGTATCTTCGAACTGGCCGAAAGGAGCAATATCATGGCTTATTATGAGTCACAGGGTCGCCGCAATTACTTCATGGAGTTCGGAAAGGGCAGGCCGGTTCTGCTGCTGCACGGCATCAGCAATTCCGGCCGAGCCTGGGGACCGCAAATTCCCGCACTTGTCGAAGCCGGCTATCGTACGATAGTTCCCGATCATGCCGGTCACGGTGCTTCTGCTCGACTGTCCAGCCCGTTCAGCGTCGCGGATATCGCCGACGACACACAACGTTTGCTCGCCTATCTGGGCGTCGATGATCTGGATGTCGTCGGCCTCTCGTTGGGCGGAATGGTCGCGCTAGAGCTCGCGCTTCGACAGCCATCCAGGATACGACGGCTCGTCGTGGCAAACAGTTTTTATAAGACGGATACGCCCGAATTTAAAGCAATGGCCGAGGGATGGGCATCGGTTTTCGAACAAGCCAATGGTCCAGAAGCAAGGCTAGAACAGAACTGGCTTGTTTCGGTTTCACCGTCTTTTCAGGCAACGCCAGAGGGAATACGCACATACCAAGTTTGGCACGGTATCGCGGCGACCTCAGACGGTGGGTCTCTTGCTCAGGTCGCTCGCGGTATCACTACGTTCGATGTCTCATCTCGCCTTCGGGAACTTTCTATGCCTATCTTGTTCATTGCTGGAAGCATTGACAGAATGTCACCACCAGAGCTCAGTCATCACATGGCCATGCAGACCCCAAATAGCGAAGTAACCGTCATCCAGGGCGCAGCTCACATCTCAAACGCTGATTCGCCCGATCACTTTACGACGCGATTGCTCGCCTTCTTGCAAGCTGGCGATAAAGCTCAGCGCGCCGCTCTGTAAGTCTGATGAGAATTTCATCCGAACCGTAATGTTCCAAACGGATAATTCGGCGGGCGAACTAACGAACAACGCGGACGATGGCGGTGTGCTTCCGCCTCGTCCTGTTGACTCTTTTTCGGCAGTGCTTCGTCATTGGAACACTGTGGCTGGCACTGACAAACCTAGGAACAAAATGCGGCGTTCCTGTTTGTGCTGTGTCGAGGATATCCCGAAGGTCGAATATTCCTGGCTGACGTTTTTTTGGAGTACAGCTAGCATCTTCTCTTGAACAATGCCTTTCACAAGAGGCTTGAGAAGAACCGTAATGGCGCGTCAAGGCCGCATTTTGTACATCCGTAAGGCAACGGCATCTTTTGATTGACGCCGCCCAGGAGCTCATGGAAGCCTTGACGAAACCGTCGGCAAGTCACGGTCGTCCTTGCTTGACGGATTGGAGTGCATTTATTGCCCGGGCGAAGCGTGAAGAACGTCGCCGCGGCTGTTTGTTTCGGGAGTGTCGACGCATTTTCTTGATCGTTTATTCGTAAACAGGCATCTCGTCCCACGGACCGGAATAGCATCTGCATCCTTATCTTAAATCTCCCGGTAATCTGGATGCTGGAAGGGGTGAGCGGCAGCGAATTCCGGGAGGTCAAAACATCTTTTTCCCAGGGCTTCGACACGTGGAAACGCGCTAAGATCCTGTTTGTAGAGGTCCGCCGTCACGATCTGACCGGCGATGCATATGTCGGCAATCGATGGCGTTTCACCAAGTGCAAATGGCGTCGGAGGGCGACGGGTCAGAAGACGCTCGTAGGTCGCAATCCCTTCGGAGGCCCAGTGGCTGCACCAGGACTTTACCGTCGCATCGTTCGCGCCCAACTGTGTTGTCAGATATTTCCGCACGCGCGGCACGACAAGCGGATGAGCATCAGCCGCCGCTACAAGTGCAAGGGCTCGAGCATACGCACGCTCCTTTGCATCCGCGGGAATAAGCCGAGGCTCTGTCTGAATGTCATCGAGATACTCTATGATGGCCAGCGACTGAAACATGACATTCCCGTCGTGCACGAAAGCCGGCACGGCATGTCCCGCATTCACGTCAGCATAGTCAGGATCGAACTGCTTACCGGACAGGATATCGACCTCGATTTCCTCAACGGCAAGCTTTTTCAGGGCAAGCGCGACACGAACTCTAAATGCGGCATTGGACCGCCAGAAGGTGTACAGTTGCATGCTCAAATGGGTAACTCCCTTTTTTCTTGATCTTAGGCGAGGTTGCGCCGAACGGGTTTGTCCGTGTTTCACAAGTAGACATCGGTATAGAGCTCGGCTGCGTCGGGCAGCGGACTGGTCTTTGCGAAATCGACCGACTCGGCGACGATTTCCTTAATCTCCTTCTCGATCAGCCTCATATCGTCATCGTTGGCATGCCCCTCTTCAAGGATGCGGGTGCGTGAACGATTGATCGGGTCGTTGTCGTTCTTGACCTTGTCGACCTCCTCGCGAGACCGGTACTTGGCCGGATCCGACATTGAATGGCCGCGATACCGGTAGGTCAGCATTTCGAGGATCATCGGCCCGTTACCCGCGCGCGCGTGTTCGACCGCCTTGGCGCCCGCCGCTCGAACGGCGCGAACATCCATGGCGTCTACCTGTACGCCCGGAATATTAAGGGAGAGGCCGCGCTCAGAAAGGTTGAGATTGGCAGAGGCGCGCTCTACGCTCGTGCCCATGCCGTAATGATTGTTCTCGATGATGTAGATTGCTGGCAACCCCCAAACCTTTGCCATGTTGAAGCTTTCATAGACCTGCCCCTGGTTCGACGCACCGTCTCCGAAATAGGTCAGACACACGCGGTCATTGCCGCGATATTTGTTCGCAAATGCCACGCCAGTACCGAGCGAAACCTGGGCGCCCACGATGCCGTGACCACCGTAGAAACCTTTTTCACGGTCGAAGATGTGCATGGAGCCGCCTTTACCCTTCGAAGCGCCTGACATGCGGCCCGTCAGTTCCGCCATCACGACTTTGGGGTCCATGCCCGCCATCAATGCGTGGCCATGGTCGCGATAGGCTGTGATGACCTGATCACCTTCACCTATCGTCATTTGCATGCCCACCACCACGGCCTCCTGCCCAATGTAAAGGTGACAAAACCCTGCGATCAAACCCTCGCCGTACATCTGACCGCATCGCTCTTCGAAACGGCGGATCAGGAGCATATCGCGAAAGGCTTTCAACTCCTCCTGCTTGGAAAAAGCGAAATTAGGATCCGCGTTGAGCTTAGGCATGTTTCATTCCTTTATAGATAAACGTAAGTGGCAGTGCGTTGGTCAACTGCCTGAAAGCTTGAGGCCGAGGATCCCTGTGAGGGTAAATGCAAGCCAGAATAACCGGACCGCTGTAGCCGGTTCACGAAAGACAACGATACCGACGAGCACCGACCCGACTGCGCCGATACCTGTCCAGACGGCATAGGCCGTACCCAGCGGCAGGGTCTGCAGCGACTTACCAAGGCAGAAGATGAAGGCTGCAAGCAATGCTAAGGAAAGGACGGACCAACCCGGACGGCTATAGCCAGAAGCCATCTTCACGCTGACGGCCCAACCGACATCAAGAATTCCCGAAATTATCAGCAAAAACCACGTCATGCTTGCCGCACTCCACCATTACCTGGGTCACCGCCCGTTGAATGGGGCACTGCTTAAATCGTTGACAGCGGCATGATAGGGAGATTGAACCCGTGACGCTCCTTGTGGTTTGGCAAGCGAGCGTTGCCGAAAGGCAATGGAGCCTATCGCAGCTCATTTTCGATTTTCATTTCGGCAAGGGCGGATTGCAAAATTGCTACAAGACGCTTTTTGCAGCTCAGTTTATGATCCGCAGCCTTTAATGGCCGTCCGGTAATTCGAAATCCAACTTGCCGTTTTGCAATCAAATAAATCCGAAAGCCCTGAATTCCTGCGAGGTGGCAAGGTGTGAAAGACTGGAACGAATTCAAAATCGTACTGGCGATCGGAAGAGCGGGTTCGCTTGTGGGCGCTGCAAAAGACCTGGGCAATGACCACTCTACCGTCTTCCGGTGGCTAAATGCGCTGGAAGAGCGTCGTGGCGTCAAGCTATTTGACCGGACGACGAACCGCTACGTCCCGACGGATGCTGGTGCGCAGATGATCATGGCCGCCGAGCGGCTCGAAGCAGAAATAATGACTTTGGACCGGTCCATCATTGGACAGGACGAGAGGCTCGTCGGCAAACTCAGGATCACGTCGTCAGAAACGCTTGCCTATCGCATCCTCAATGAAATATTGGCCGATTTCCGCCGCAAGCATGACGGCATCGAACTGGAACTGCTCGTTGATAACAGGCAGCTCGATCTGCTGCGTCGAGAGGCGGACATCGCTATTCGCGCCACGCGCCCGCATGAGGGCGAGCTGTTCGGGCGCAAGATCGCATCGACGCCTTGGACCTTCTACGGCAGCAGTGGCTACCTCTCGGAACGGGGAAAGCCTGCGAATGTCGAGTCTCTATCAAGCCACGTCGTGATAGGTTGGGACGGCGGTTCCGTCGCGGCTGCGTCGATGTGGTTGACCGACAATGTCTCACCGCGGGCCTTCGCCTACCGAACGAGTAGCCTCATCAGCCAACTCATGGCTGTGAAAGCGGGTTTGGGGCTCGCCTTGCTGCCTTGCTATCTTGGCGATCCCGAACCCGATATCGAACGTGTTCAGGAACCGCTCGCGGAACTCACACGAGAACTCTGGTTGATCACGCATAAAGACCTGCGCACTACGGGACGCGTACGGGCATTTTTCGATCATGTTGGCGCCGGCTTGATTGCCCGTCGTGCGCTTCTTGAGGGAGATCGTTCCACTGTTCCCACCGACGCGACCAAGGTGAGCTAGGCACCTACGCGACCCGGTGATACCGCAGAGTTTTAACAAGCTTAAGATCAACTTTTATAAAGGAACCCGTTGCATCGAAGAAGTTTGTTGCATCGGCTTAAGTGATGACTGGAAAGGATGCCATGTTTTCCATCGATGGGTTTAGTTATTGACTAAGGCAACGACCCGTCACAACCTGACCTGCGACACCGAGTGTTTCTGCTTGTTTATCCTCGCCATGAAGACAAGCCCGATAGCACTAACGATCAGGGCTGCGGCGAAAGAAAATGTCACCTGCATTCCAAAAGTGGTTGTCGCGGGCGTAACGACCGCCATACTGCTGCCGCCAGTTGTGGCAGCGAATATGGCACCCATCACCGATACACCGGAGATCAGACCGAGATTACGGGACAGAGTCAGCATCCCGGATATCACACCTCGACTGTCTGACGGAACATCCGCCATCACAGAGGTATTGTTTGAGGTCTGGAACAGTTGATAACCCGGTGTAAGAATAGCGATGGCCACGATATAGCCAAGAACTCCAAAACTAGGTGGAAGTATTGTCAATGCCACTGCACCTGCCGCCATCGCAGCAAGACCGATCATAGCGATTGACGCAGCGCCGAAACGATCGACCAGCCGACCAGCAACGATGCCGAAGACGATAGATATTACCGGCCCCATCGCCATTATCAAGCCAACCTGCGTCTCGTCGAGATGCAGCGCTCGCGCAAGATAAAAAGGCCCGACGACCAGGGTTGCCATCATCACGGTAGAAACGAACGCATTTGCTACGAGACTGGCTGTCAAGCTTATGTCGCGAAGGGCTGAGGGTCTGATCAGTGGCGAGCCAGTCCTGGCTTCGACGATCGTAAAGACGCCGGCGCCGAGGCAAGTCGCAGCCAGCAGAACCGCATTTAATCTCCCCCAATGACTGTCACCTAACGTCATAGCAAGGCAGTAGGCAGTAAGTGTCCCCGCCAGCAGGAAGGTGCCGATGGCATCCAGGCGCACTCGAGCCTGGCGTTCAACCAGCGGATCCGGGGGTAGAGAATACAAGACGAGAACGAAAGCAGCTACACCGACCGGTATATTGAGCATAAAGATAAAGCTCCAGCCGAGCCTGCTTATGAGAAGGCCGCCTAGAGAGGGACCGAGCGCCGTGCCGATTGCCGACATGGTTCCTAACAATCCCATCGCCCGGCCAGATCTTTCTTTTGGCACGGTAGCACTAACGACGGCAATCGTAAGGGCCATCATGGCTGCCGCGCCGATGCCCTGTAATGTCCGGGCAGCGATCAAAAACCAAAGTGACGGTGCCAGGCCGCAGAGCATCGATGCTCCGGTAAAAATCGCGACCCCCGACAACAGCAATCGTTTGCGTCCAGCAATGTCTCCCAATCGTCCAGCGCTTACGATCAGCGTGGTGATGGCCAAGAGATAGGCGAGAACAATCCATTGGACTTCATGGAATGGTGCCGCAAACGTGTCAGAGAGTATCGGTAGCGCGACGTTGGCGATACTCGTTCCAAGCGATGAAAGGAGCATGGATAAGGAAAGACCAGCCAGCGCCCCTGCAAGGCGCGGACGGTTTGCGCGAGAGCCATTTCGATTGACGGCTTGTGAGTTTAGCGGAGCGCTCATAGTTGATCTTCTTAGTTCGGGTTGATTGCACTGGAAGATAAACACCCTGTAAGAAGGCGGAAGGCGCAGCGTTTGCACTGGAACCGTGCGTACGGCGCCATGATATGGTATCAAAGAGATATGCAGCGACCCGATTTCAACCTTCTCATTACGCTTGATGTTTTGCTGGCCGAATGCAACGTGGCGCGTGCTGCCAGGCGTTTGCAACTCAGTCCATCAGCCATGAGCCGAGCTTTGGCGCGACTTCGTGAGACAACCGGCGACCCGCTGTTGGTGCGGGCAGGTCGTGGTCTTGTACCCACACCGCGAGCGCTCGAACTGAGAGACCGTGTCAACACGCTCGTGCAGGATGTTGAAGCCGTCCTACGCCCAGCAGAGATGCTGGACCTCCATAATCTTGTCCGGACATTCACCTTCAGGAACCGGGAGGGCTTCGTTGAAACGTTCGGGGCGGCCGTTCTTGCCAGGATTGCACAAGACGCCCCTGGCGTTCGCATTCGCTTCATGCCGAAGCCTAGCAAGGAAAGCGCGCCGCTGCGAAACGGTGAGATCGACTTGGAAACAGGTGTCGTTGGCGACGGCGTAGGCGCGGAAGTGAAGGCACAGGCTTTGTTCCGCGACCGCTTTGTCGGTGTTGTGCGAATGGGGCATCGGTTTTCCGGAAGTCAACCAACTCCATCAGAATTTTGTGCGGGTCGTCATATTCTGATCGCTCGGCGCGAAAGCCATACGGGACCGCTGGACACTGCCATGGCGGCTGTAGGATTGGCTCGAGATGTAGGAACGGTCGTCACGAGCTTTTCCGAGGCGCTCGCTCTCGCACGTAATAGCGACATGATCGCCTGCGTGCCCGAGCGATATACGGGCGAACTGCGCGCCGGAATGTATAGTTTTGATCTACCTTTTGAAACCCAGGAAATCACAATTTCATTGTTGTGGCATCCAAGGTTCGATGCAGATCCCGCACATCGCTGGCTACGCCAGTGCATTCGAGATGTCTGTGGTGAAACAAGGCGCCCCAGATAATATTCAAACCGGAAAGGGATGGAATCCATTTGGTACCGGGGTTGCCATGAAAATCATCAGAGCCAAGTCGCTCGCCTCTGGAGGAAAGACTGGGCAATCCTTTCCGTACATTTGCGCTTTACTGACATGCCACCATAATGTGAACAGTTCCAGTCCGAGGCGGGGGACCATCATCGTCCGCCGGAATAGTGCGTCACTTTGCGATCACGCCTACTTTGTGGATTGGGTTTCGACCGAAGGACGCTCCGGCCAATTGACTTTTGCGGCAGTTATCAGTTGGCGCGCGCGATCAACATCCGGGCTGCGATACTTGGCTTCGGGGACCTCAGCCAGCGTTGAAGGATGCACCTGGGCGCCGAGGCCATAGAATTTCTGAAAGCTCATGATGAGAGGACGCCATTTATCGGGGTCAATCCTATTAGGGTTTCCCGCCACGAGGATATCCTCCTCGGCATGAACCCGCTGGACCCTCACTTCAAAAGTCATGGCACCACCTTTCAAGCGTTCGTCTCCCTCGGCGATTTCATGAACAGCTTCCACCACCGCCTCAAGCTGGATGGGGCACTCCAACACACGTGGCGCAGCGATGGTTTCCGCCTTCCTCGGTGTGAGCCCTGCGATGTTGAATTTGTCGGCTACATGCCGATAACCGCGCGACGTTTTGCGCTCAGGCACGGGTTCCGTTCCTGTCGTAAGCGCAAGCCGATCAACAGCGTCGGCTTGGACAACCGATGGCAAATTGATAGTGCAAGACCGTGCCAGTCGAAGGTTCTCGGTTGTTTTCGAGTTTCCCGCGAGTCCGAGAATACCCCGCCATGCGAGCCAGAAGATGGAAGACATGGGCGCGATGTTATGTTCCGCTTTCATTTACGGTCCCAATCAGGGCCACAGGAGTTCCGAAATACAAAATAGCAGGCTCAGTCATCCGATGCATGATATTCGCTCCGTTGGTTGGCACGCCCCAGCCTTGACAGCATTGGAAAACTTGCGACACCCGTTTCTTGCGCTTGGAGTTGCGACAGCTGCAGGTGAGGCCCAAGCAGTGGATACCATTCTCGAGCATCTGGGAGGCAGGTGGCTAAAGTGGCTAGGGACATGCAACGTGAAGCAATTTAGACAACTGATGAGGCCCCCGGAGAGTATCTCCCTCTCCAGGCTGCGGTTAAAGATTGTGTTACACTATTTGCTCAGGCCTTCGGCCTGCATCGTTATTCTAACTGCAGGACGACTCATTACGATTGACATGTAATGCATAAGATTTGGCCACCTTCCAAGATCGATCCCCCGCCCTTCCGACCAGTTTATGATTGTGAAGCAATAAGCATCGGCGATGCTGAAACGGTCACCGACGAGAAATTTTGCTGAAGCAAGATGACGGTCGAGGAAGTCGAACCGTTCCAGGAGTCTCTCTTTTGCGACATTTGCCGCATCCACACCATATTCCGGATGAAAAAGCCAAGGACTGAAGGTCTTGTGGAGTTCGGAGCTGATAAACGTCAACCATTCGTGCAGACGATAGTGGTCGAAACCATCCCGCTCCGGCTTCAGCATCGCGTCCGGCTTTTGATCTGCAAGGAAGTGAAGGATGGCGACACCTTCCGTTAGTATGCGGCCATCATCCAGTTCCAATACCGGCACTACGCACTTTTCGTTCAACTGCTTGAGGTTACGTCCGTCCGCGACGCGGTGTGGCTCGCTGCGAATATCAACTTTTATCAATTCCAGCAGAATATCCGCTTCGTTTGCAACAATATGGGCGGCCATCGAGCATACGCCGGGCGCGTAGTAGAGCTTCATAACTTTTCTCCTGTGCGATTCTTGCCCAGGCATCATAAATACAGACCTTGAATCGAGTTGTTGCAAGACAACAAGCTTTGGTTGCACGTCAGCAATATGGCTTCAGATAAGGTGAGGGAGCACCGAAGACTGACTGTCCATTTGCGCCATGCCGGGATAGGGGAAAGCATAGTAAGGAGGATGCTGCCAAATTTCAGGCGTAGCAGGGAGATCTGGCCTTCTTCCAACTCACGCTGAGTTCAGGGCATCCCCAAATGTCTTGATTTTGGCCCAGTTTAATTGGTCCCAGATATGACAGGTAAGTGCTATTCACCACCTGCATATTCAATTTGCAAACTTACAAGGTCAGCGGTTTTCTGACCGTAGCGCGCAGCAATTTTTTGAAGTGTTAGGTCGAGAGACAGCGCCGAAATTCCTGCCTGATCCAAATAAGAGCGACTATTGTATGTTTTCAATAGTTTATCTGGCACCAGTGTGAGGCCGTGCTTGGACGCGACATTGCTCTTTGCAGAGACAGTGATCGCTTGTGAACGGTATGTTCTCGACCAGGCGTCGGCACTGAGGGCAAGGGCGATTTCGTCAAAGCCATCAGTGACTGGAATAGCAAGCGTTTCATGCTCCCAAAAGGACAGATAATTCGCAATAACCAAGCCGACATTCCCAGCCTTCAAATGAAATCGTTCGGAATCATGGGTTGCATTCCAATTCGCAAAGCCGAATTGGGCTGCTGTTGCTTTCGCCTTTGCGCGTCCCCCGATTGCCTCCACTAGTGCCAGGGTCGCCGGGATCGAAGCGCTTACGCCGGTAGTCGTCATTACGTTTGCATCGACAACATACCGCCTGTCTCGAACCCATTGCGTCTTTGGAAACTTGGTCGAGATCTTGTCGAATGCGTACCAGTGCGTGGTTGCGTGTCGTCCGTCCAACAGACCTGCGCGCGCCGCGATCCATGCACCCTCGCAGATAGCACCGACGAAAGCCCCTTTATTCGCCTGCGCACGGACCCAACCTACAATGGTTTCGTTTTTGTTGTCATGCATCGCAGGCACAATAACAAGATCAGCGCCTTCAGGGTGAATCCTGTCGAAGACATCCATCGTTAAATCGGGCTCAACAGTGAGAGCGGGCATCAGACTGACTTTGCCCGCGTTAGAGGAAACGATGATAACATCGGCAACCTCAGCAGTTTTCAAAATACCGTAAGGCACCATTAGATCTGTCGTCTCCGTACCCGCATTGTCTGCGACGATGGCCACAATGGGGCGAGCGCGCCCGGCTTTAACTGGAGGAAGTTGAATTGGCTCGGCTAACGCAGCAGTCACATGCGTAAAGAGGATCATGAACGGTAGAAGGCAGGCTTTCCGGAAAAGATCGCGCATAAGAGGAATCCAAAACAGATGAAGTTGGAGGCAACCTATCGCCGAAATACGTCTGGCGGAAATGTAAAACTTATCGCATATTCGGCCAATGCGGACACAAAGAGAAATAACCAGGCGGATTGCCTTTATCGGCTATGACGGGGTGCAGGCCTTGGATGTGGTCGGCCCGATGGAGGTATTTGCCGCAGCGAATATGTATAGACCTCAGCACGTTCCGCCTTACGAGCTCATCCTCGCCTCCCCAAAAGGCGGGTCTTTGAGCTGTAGTTCAGCCGGAGGCATACGTTTGGGTGATGCCGTTGCCCTCGAAGCCTTGCCCGGGGAAATCGACACACTTATCATCGCGGGAGGCAGCGAAGACGGGATACGCAAGGCCATCTTTGAGACCAACCTGATTAACTGGCTTACATCCCGCGCCTCTAGGACACGTCGCCTCGCCAGTGTATGCACTGGGGCTTTCGTGCTTGCAGCGGGCGGCTTCCTTGATGGAAAACGCGCGACGACGCACTGGAATTCAGTGGATTTGCTTAGGGAACTGCGGCCTGAAATTGAGGTTGAGCCAGATGCTATCTTCGTTGCTGAGCCACCGGTTTACACGTCCGCCGGCATTACAGCGGGAATCGACTTGTGTCTGGCACTGGTTGAGGATGATTGCGGGGCGCAAACAGCCCTGTCTGTATCTCGGCAGTTGGTTCTGTTTATGCGCAGGGCGGGCGGGCAAGCTCAGTTCAACCACGGACTTGCCACACCGCTCGTAGCAGAGCCACGCCTGCGTAGTTTAATGAATGAAATTCTGGCCGATCCAACGGGTGACCTTTCAGGTCCTGCACTTGCGTCAAGGATAGGGATGTCGGAACGGACCTTTTCACGCTCGTTCCGAAGGGAGACAGGTACGACGCCAGCACAATTTGTAGAAGATGCCAGGATTAACCGAGCAAAGATGTTGCTTGAGACATCTGATTGGCCTTTGGCTCGCATTGCTGAGCGTTCTGGCTTTGGCAGTTTCCACTCCTTACACCGCGCTTTTCAAAAGCGGCTGGGAGTTACACCGGGCTTTTACAGGGATCGCTTTGGACTAAATTAAGATGCTTCGCTAATGGGCAGGGCAACGTCAAGCTCTTTCCCGCCTTTGTAGTTTTCGTAGGATATCGCCTGCAGACAGCCCAAACCAGTAATTGTTCGTCGCGAAAATCGATCGTGAGTTACCGACTTTTCCGAGTAAGTTTAGCGAGCAAGATCTCGATGAAAGTTCAATCTGGGTGCTTCTGTTACGAGGTACACGAGTTGCGCAGCATTGCCCGCAATCTGTCCGCCATAAAGTCGGCGCGCTGCTCAATCCCCACAAGAGGAAGCTGGACAATCTGATAGCCAAGTCGAGTATAGGTTTCAGCCATGATCAGGCCGGTCGCTTCGGCTTCCTGCCGGTCTTGCTTGCGCTCGGTGTCCTGCGTAAAAATGGAGTCCCAATACGGAGCGAGGAAAACCTGCTTGTTGTAGGGATAGGTTTTCGCCGCCGCCTCGATATGAGCAGGAACAGGAAGGTTGCAGAGTGTGAGATAGCCGACAACATCAGGTATCCCTCGATCCAATATGACAGGCACCTGACTTGCCGCAGCCTCGTGGTAAGAACGCATCTCCCAACCCAACATCAGTTCAGCGAACATGGCTCGATCTGCCCAAGGCAGACCTGGCCCGTCAATCCTGACCTGATCCTGTATGATTGCTCGGCCTGCCTCGGGCATTGTGTGGAAGCCGCGCTTGGCCATCGCATTGATCAGACTACTTTTGCCGGAACCGGGACCACCGGTCACGACGAACATATGTTCGGCGTTAGCCATTGAAACTCCTTCCGCGTGTGCGGTGAGATTGCATTGATTTTAAGGATGAGGCGCATTCGTGACCGCATTCCATGCGGCAGACTATGCGGAAAGGGCAGAACCTGATGCTGTTTCAAGGTAGCCGAGCATCAAAAATAGAGCTCCAGAACGTGTAAGTCTAGGAAATTTTGCGGCAGCCGAAAACGCGTTCGAATAACTTTTTTCGCATTACGAATTGAGATTTGCTGCACGTTTGGCCCCCACCAGGAATATCTCAAAGCCGACGAGGCATGCTGATCGTCTCGGGCTCATGTGTTGGTAGGATGTGGTTGGTGTCACCACACCACGCTCTGCGAAACACAGGTGCTACAGGGCCGGACAGGAGAACTTGTCCACCCTACACCCACTCAACGAAGACAGATTCGCCATCGCTTTCGACCTCAGCATGCTTATCCAAAAAGCCGTGCCGAATACCGTTGAGGACCGCTCCACATGAGCAGGAGCCAGATCCAAGCGGAATGTCGCCACCGCGCTCCCAATGCGCAGCCGAATCTTCGAACGGCTGACCAACCGGACGGAATGGACGTTGGTCAGATGGGGAAACAGCGGAGGGCGTTCCACCACGGCAAGCTGGTTAATGCCGATAACCTGGTTCCAATCTCCCATCCCCGCAACGACTGCCCGATCAATGTCCACCGCTTGGCACCGCAGATCGACGATGACGAAGTCATCGCCATTTGCATGAATTTTTGCGAAGTTAAACCCCATCTGAGTTTTCCGCGCGTCGGATTGCTTGAACAATGGCTCGCGCAAGCACTTCGGGACCGTTGATATGGGCAAGATGGCCAAGTCCAGCGAGGTGGTCTACCGTCCCATTTGGGATGGCGGTTGCGAACCGTTCAAATGCGGTCCCGTAAGGAGCAAGGCCCATATTCTGTTCGCCAAAAATTAGTGTGATTGAGCACCTGATTTCAGCATAAGCAGCGTAGTTCGGCTCAAATCGATCAATTGCAGACATTTCACTGCCGAGAGGCTCTGCAAGCCGGCATAGAACAGGCCATACAGGCGTTCGCCGAAGCGCCTCGACATAATCCTGATCAAACCCGGATACGTCACGGTTGATGATTTCAACGGCCCGGTCGGTGTCACTTTGCGCGAGAGCAGAGAGGATGGGTTGGATTGTCTGCGGTGCAAATGGCCTCGATACTGGCTCATAAGCGGTAAGCGATCGGATCGGCAAACCCTTGGCTGCGGTTTCGAGCGCAATGAGACCGCCATAGCTCCAGCCGAATAGATGAACTGGCTCTCCTATCGATTTCACAACCGACGCCAGATCTTCTATCTCAGTCCTTACGTCGTAGTTCTCACCAATGGGACGGCTGGGTGTGCGCCCGCGCCTGTTGACAATGAAGATCGGACAGGCCGTATCGAGTGCATCAGCAACCGGTATCCATGATTGCGCATCCGCCATCACACCTGGAACAATCACCAGAGGCACACCGTTGCCCGGCCCGTCGAAAGTCACTATTCCATCTCTATCTGTGGCGTTGTAGGTCACATGAATTCCTTGCGTGTGAAAAGTTCTCTATCGGGCATCAACTGGATTTGCCATGGGAGCCAGCCGTCCGCTCTTCGATTGCTCGAATAACTGCGATCATGTCGTCATCACCTAATCCAAGCGCCTCAGTCTCTGCATAAAGCGCGAGGGACGCCTGCATGAGCGGCAATGAGGTCGCCGCATCTCGGGCAGCCTCCATGACCAATCGGCTGTTCTTCAAGACATCGGTAATGGCAGCTTGGCGCGTGAAGTCGCCGCAAACCAATTTCGAAATCTTGATGCGTGACACATCGCTGGCCATTGGACCCTCATCAAGGATGGCGGCAAATTGCGTGAGGTCGAGATTATGCGACTTTGCAAAATGGGTTGCCTCTGCAAGTCCCGTCACCAGCGTGATCAAGCAGACGTTCACGGCAAGCTTCATCCGCAGCGCGGCAGGAATAGCCCCGCACTCGAAAACTTGTCGGCACATTGGTGCCAGTAAAGGTCTCACTGCGACAACATCATCGGCGTCACCAGCAAGCATCGCCACGAGTTGTCCTGCTTCCGCCGGCTTGCGAGAGCCAGACACTGGTGCTTCCACATAGACACCTCCAACTGCGTGGATGTCGTCACTCAAACATCGTGAATAGTCCGGCGACATAGTCCCCATCGAAACGATTGCTTTCCCGCACACTCGCGCTGCAAAATCGTGACCGCCGCGGGCGAGGACTGCATCCATTGCCTGTTCGTCGGCAAGCATCAAAATGACTGTCCGGCAGCGCGCGAACACATCAATGGGGTGATCCACTACCCTTGCTCCTGCTGCCGCCAAGTTGTCGCTCCGATGCTTCGAGCGATTCCAAACGACAAGTGGCGTTCCTGCTTTGAGGAGGTTGAGTGCCATCGGCGTGCCCATCGTGCCGAGGCCTATAAAGCCGATCTCGATTGTAGCGGTCATGGTAGGATCCTTTTTTCACTTCATCCTACCCGGGACTGAAAGTTTCGAATATTCAATAAATCATCATGTTCACTTCAATGAAATTGATAAATTTTGTCAGATGTCAGTATTGCCAGTGTCGCCATTGAGTACTTGTAGCTCTAACGCCCATACATCGGTGAGCGACGCCGTCGCCGTGTGAGCGAGGCTTCCATAAGATTGGGAACACCCTTCCAACAAGCCATGCTGCGTTTTCTGGCTCAGGATAATGAGCGCGAGGCACGTAGTGAACTGCTTCTCCTTGTTCTGATCGACTTGCGTCTATCGAAGCTTTATGCTTCTGGTAGCAATAAAGCTCGGGATAAATTTTTCGATTTCGAACCGTGGATTGGGATGCATTTCCTCTAAGAAGCCAGCGAGCATGAAGCCTGCGGCTAATTGCCCGCCAATCTGGCTCTGCATGTCATGACCAAAGATGAGTGGTTCGCGCCGGGCCAGCTTGGCTTCTATCTCCGCCTCGTCCAAATCCCTTATATCCGAGTACGGCGTTGGAAAACGAGGACGTATGAGCCCCTGTTCGGTAAAATGCGGATCTCTGTCGGATATAAATACGGCAGGATTAAAAAAGCTGCTCAATAAGGCCCCACCTTTTCGAAGAACACGGTAACATTCATTCCACACCGGCTGGATGTCACATACATATTGGTTTGATATTGGGTGTAAGACGAGGTGGAAGGACGCGTCGACAAAACGAGACAGGTCGCACATATCCCCCTGTGCAACGACCAGCGGCAGGCCGTCGCGACGTGCAACCATCTCATCCTTGTGAAGCTGCTCCCCCGAGAGATCAAAAACTGTTACGTTCGCTCCTGCTGCTGCCAACACAGGCGCTTGTTGCCCGCCAGCCGACGCCAGACAAAGAATATCTTTGTTGGTGATATCGCCCAGCCAGTCATGAGGCAGAGGCGAGGGGGTTAAATGAACCCTCCAGTCACCCTTGCGCGCTGCAGCGATACATTCGCGACTAACCGGTCTCGACCAAGGGCCGTCCTGCTGTGACTGAAAATCCCAGGCGACGGAATTGTGGTGTTTTACATCAAATATCTTCGGCACGTTATCAACCCTGCTGCTGTCATAATGGTGATAGTCAGAAAAAATAGCGAAAGACCTCCCCGCCGCCTGTGTTTCGGCTTTGGAGTATGGACCGATCCTCTTCCAATCGGCCTCTATCATGACGTTTTCATCCTTGGTAAAACTACCTCATATTGCGCAAAAAATACCGTGGAATCGCCATAACGATGTCAGCATTGACTCTGCCTTTGATCTCTGAGGTTTCGCAACCTGGATCAATCCTTGCGGTCAAATGGGAAGAAGCCGCGGCACGCGAAACGGCAATTCATGCGCATTCGCAAGGCCAACTGATCGGAAGCCTTGCCGGCCTGTTATCCATCGTTACGCCTAGCGGCTGGTGGATTGTGCCAGCCACACACGCCATCTGGGTTCCACCGCACCTTCCCCATGGCATTCGGTCGCACGGGCCGTTTCGGGGATGGAGCGTTTACGTGGCCGCCCATACCTGCAATAATTTGCCTCTTCAACCGCTCACGCTACGTGTCACGCCCCTGTTGCGCGAGCTCGTTCACCGAGCAGCTGCATGGAAAAGGGTCCCAACCACACCCATTGAGTTTCGGTTAGCTCGGGTAATCATTGATGAGATCGCAGGGCTTGACGAAGAGCCTCTTGGCTTGTCTCGGCCAAGTGATGAACGCCTTTGCCGAATGGTGAACGCTATGCTTGCGGATCTTGCCGATAGTCGTCCGGTAGATGAGTGGGCAGAATGCGTCGGCATGACACCGAGAACATTGGCACGGCACTTCAGAGAGCAGACCGGGTTGGGAATAGTGGCTTGGCGCCAACGTGCGCGCGTGCTTCGCGCCATTGAAATGCTGGCTATCGGTAAAGATGTAACGACAATTGCGATGGACCTCGGTTATGACAACATTAGCGCTTTCATCGCCATGTTTCGGCGAGTGATGGGTGTCACGCCTGGTCATTACCGACGAGAAGGACGGGAGGCTTCTTAACCAAATTACTACCGGAGGTCTTCAGGTTTGCACTCGGCTGCGGAACCACCTTTATGTCCGATTTTTACGGAGTTCGACCAACGCTGTCGATTGCGAAACTCCCGTTTAAGCTCGTCCAATCAGGCTGAGGTTGAAAGCGTCGTTTCTAGCCGTTCCCCGATTGACACGCTCTCGTTCAGCGACGATGGGAGGCGTAGCTAGCAACGCAAATAATATCCGTTTGTCTGCGTTTGCAACAACGCCGTCAGGTGCCCTGCCAAAGGTTGTAGAAGTGATGAAGCGGTCCATGCCCATGCCCTACATCCAGTTTGCCACTCGCTAATAACGCCTCGTGCATGTAACCTTTCGCTCGTCGAACACTTTCCGGGACATCATTCGAGGGCAGGGACGCTGCGATCGCAGCCGAGAGAGTGCACCCCGTACCGTGATCATTGTCGGTCGAGATGCGCGGTGCTGATAGTTCGATCGTGTTTTTACCATCGTGAAGAAAATCGACGCTTTGATCCGTACCTGCCAAGTGCCCTCCTTTTATCAGCACCCACTCCGATCCAAGTCGCGCGAGGTCACTCGCGCGTTCCTTCATCTCAGCGATTGACCATGATGTCTCAATGCCGAGTAGAACAGCAGCCTCTGGGAGGTTTGGCGTGATCACTGTCGCCAGCGGTATCAACAAATCGCGGACGGACGCGACAGCCTCTGGATCAAGAAGGTGGTGGCCGCTTTTCGCGACCATAACGGGGTCAAGAACGATATTGTGCGGCCGATGGTGACGCAGTCTTGCGGCGATTGCTTCAGCAATAGCCGCATTGGCCACCATTCCAATTTTGACAGCATCAATCCGCACGTCGTCGAAAACTGCATCGATTTGCTCAGCCACGAATTGCGGCTCAAGCGCGACAAACGACCGTACGCCTTGAGTGTTCTGCGCGACCACCGCGGTAATTACGGACGTCGCGTATACGCCAAGTGCTGAGAATGTCTTGATGTCGGCCTGTATTCCCGCACCGCCTGAGGGATCGGTTCCCGCTATAGTAAGCACATTTGCAATCATTCTTTGCACTCCCGCGAAGCAATCGCCACGCCCAGTCTAGCGACGGAAGCCACGTCCATACTCAGCGCCAAATCCGCCTCTTCCAGCTCTTCAAGAGAAAACCACTGGGCTTCGAGTGCATCGTCTCCGGCGACGGGTGTTCCGGTGTGCCATTCGCACAGCACCGCGATGAGAATATAGTGGCTGCGGAGCCTGCCTTGTTCATCGTGATCAAAAGCATCGACTGCCGTGAGAACACGAAGCGGCTTTGCGATCACGCGAGTTTCCTCGAGAAGTTCTCGCACGACAGCATCATTGATCGTTTCACCATTCTCGATTTTTCCTCCTGGGAAACCCCATTTCCCAGCGTCAGGCATGTTTGCTCGCCTGACCAGCAGGACGTAGCCTTCGCGTAATACCACCGCGATCGTTGCAGCTATCGGCCTCTGATAGGGTTGCGACTCTCTTTGAGCCACAGGTGAAAATAATGACATTGTGGGTGGCCTCTTAGTTGAGGCCGACGAAGGATAGAGCAGAACAAATCAGACCTGTCCCTTCGCCGGCATTATCCGGATCAGGTTCAAAGGGTCACTGCGCTACTTTACCAGCAGTATCTCAGCCCCTTGCCAGGGCACCCCTCGGTGAGCACCGAAACTACATGAAATCGAAACAATTCGCACGAACTATTCCGCATAGCCAGCGTCGAGAAGACGTGAAAATTGGTTCATCTCCTCCGGCGATCGGCAACCTCTACGACCTTCGTACAAACTGGCTACCATGCGACAGCCCGGTGAGACATTACCTCAATTCCTTGGTAAAAGATGACTTCTCCGATCCGTTGGCAAAAACGCGGTCCGGCCATGGGTTTCTCCCGTCCCGAAGCCATAGCAAGGTGTCGAGCCAAAAACCGCTTGCGTGGCTGTCGTGAAACAGGCCGAAGTGACCAATCGAAGCGCGACCATAATCTGCGGGTTCAAGCATGACTGTCGTTTTTCGAGATCCTGAAAAGTAAGCGAGTGTGCGCCGGACCGCATCCGGCGTGCCAAGCTCATCGTCAGAAACGGTGAGTGCGAGAATCTCCGCCTTTACCGATGCGAAGCGCTGCATCACCTCCTGCCGGTCTCGACGCGGATGACTTGTTTCGAAGCGAGGGCCTCGAAAGCTCCATTCATAGGCGACGCCAGCTGGAAGATCTTCAAGCCAGCCAAGTCGTTTACCAGGAAAATATCCAAAGCCCGCTGTTATGATCGGCATCATTACGTGCCATTTCCAGAACAGTGCGCGCCGCCGCTTGCTAGCATAATCGCCCCACCATGCATATTGGGCTCCAACCGTGAGGGCCCGCTCGACAAGTGGGGCGCTTTTTGCCAGCCCTATCAGAAAACCGCCAATGCTATGGCCGACCACCAGAATCGGATTGTTGCCCTCTTTTCCTTCCATAAACCGCAAGGCGGCATCGAAATCGAGTTCGCCCCAGTCTCGCCAGCGATAGCCGCATCCCCGCAGTTTCGACGGGCGTGATCGGCCTATACCTCGATAATCGTATGTGAGGACATCAAAGCCGTGTCCGGCCAGAAATGCTGCGTACCGGTGATAGTAGCGCGCAGCTACTCCGGTGGCCGGATTAATGATGACCCTACCAAGTGCCGCTGAGTGCGACAGCCACAGGTCGCCCGCAAGCCTCGTCCCGTCTATGCAGATGATTTCGACGGATTGAATATGTGACATATGGACGACCCGGGCTATTCAGCTTCTGGAAGAGATATAAGTCGCCCGATACCTTGTGTATATTCACTAGTGAGTATACTAAACGTCATGCCCCAACGAAACGAAACGACCAAAGATCGTATCATAAGCGCTGCTGCCGAGCTATTTTACAGGGAAGGCATTCACGCGGTGAGCGTGGATGCGATTGCAGAAAAAGCACAAGTTACCAAGCGTGGCCTTTATTACCACTTCCGCAGCAAGGACGATTTGATCGCTGCCTATCTGGAAATGCGTGATCAACCCAACCTGGAGGCATTCCAGCGTTGGTTTGCCGACGCTGAAGGCGATCTTCCAGCAAAGATCCAAGCTATCTTTCGAAAACTTGCGAAAGCGGCGGGGCAGACGGGTTGGAAAGGCTGTGGTTTTCTGCGTACTTCCGTTGAGCTTGTACAGACACCGGGACATCCTGCCATCATTGCCGGTCGTAGACATAAGACGAAAGTTGAGGACTGGCTATGTCTTATCGTTGGTGAACTCCATGCACCTCAGGAAGCCCGCAAGATCGCCAAACAAATAATTCTGCTCCTCGACGGAGCATTTGCGGTCGTGCTGCTCCATCGGGACCCGTCCTATATGGAAAGCGCGGGCGAGGCTGCGGTAACTCTCCTCAGAGCCGCGACCCGAGACTGATTTGCGTAACTTCGCCAACTACCCGTTGCAATGTCTCCCAAGAGGTTTGAGCTGTCTGCTGCGTGATGTTTGTGACCCCCAGTAGAAGGCCGGGCCGGGAACGGGGCTTATCCGCATACCAACTCGATAGGGGTGAGGGGGCCAGCCCAACAGCGCGTGCGCGGCGGACAATGGCAGCGTCGTCGACAGCCTCCGGAAGACCGATAACGAGTGCTAGTCCGCCCCCGTTCAGATCTTCGGTCATGGTCCCGGCAATTCGGCTTAGAATGGCGCTACGCTCCGCATATAGTCGGCGCACCTTTCGCAAGTGGCGAAGGAAATGTCCTTCGGCGAGGAAGGAGGCGACTGCGATCTGCACCACCGCTGCTGGAGCAGGCGACAGAAACATTGCGCGGCGGAGAATTCGGTCCAATAGCCGGGGAGGTGCCACGAGAAAACCCAGCCTCAGCGCTGGGCTGATCGTTTTACTGAAGGTCCCTACGTGAATGACACGCTCGTCGGCATCGAGCGAGGCCAGTGCGGGCGCGGCGCGTCCTTTTAGCTGCAACTCCCCTAAATAATCGTCCTCAATGATGAAAGCATCTGAGGCAGCCGACCAGTCGAGGAGCGCACGACGGCGTGCGAGTGACATAGTCATTCCCAAAGGTGCCTGCTGCCCTGGGGTTACGACCGCGAGCGTTGCGTCTGGCGCAGTCGCCATTCCGAATCCCACGTCCAAGCCTTCGCCGTCAACCGGAATAGGCACTTCGGTTATTCCTTTCAGCGCAAGGGCCGCCCGCGTCAATGGATAGCCAGGATCCTCAACCCAGGCCTTACTCGTGCCAAGTGCAACCGCATCGATGATCAGACCGAGCGCTGCAGTGAACCCTGTCGTGATAAAGATTTGCTCCTCGTGACATACGATGGAACGGGCCACGGCAAGATAGGCCGCGATTTCGCGGCGCAGACCAAGTTCACCGCGTGGGTCCGGATAGCTGAGCGGAAGGCGACCGGCTTTTCGGCTGGCCTGTACCAGCAGCCGCGACCAAGTCGTCGCGGGAAAAGCATCCTCTGCTGGCACTCCCAGCTGAAAAACACGCGGAGGGGCACCAGGCGCGCTCATCCCGAGCGATAAGAATGGGTCATGGGGGTTCATCAGGCGAGCAACTGGAGCCCGGGATGGAAGGTGATCGCTGACCCGTGTCCCAGCCGGGCCGTGACTGACTAGTAGTTGCTTATCGATCAGCCGATCGTAGGCGACTTTGATCGTTCCACGAGCGATCCCGAGCTGGCTTGCCAGGTCGCGCCACGATGGCAGTCGTGCACCCGCCGATAGCCGACCGTCCATAATGGCGGTCTCGATCGACTGGGTCAGTTGGTCCGCAAGCGTTTTTTCCGAATTTCGGTCGATTGTGAACGTGAGCGGTTGGCTATCGATATATGGTACAGTCTTTTTACTCAATCTCGGTCCTTTTCAGTGGATGGTAACAGGCGCAAATTGCTTGGACAACAATGAATGAGGAAGTTTTTCATGCCTAAAACAATATTTCTTGCAGGCGCCACAGGGGCGATCGGCAGGCGACTTGTTCCGCAATTACTGGAGACAGGATATACCGTGTTTGGAACAACGCGTTCTGCCGACAAGGCGCGCGACCTCGATGCAATTGGCGTCCGCTCCGTGGTCGTTGACGTCTTCGATGCGGAGGGACTGAAGCGTGCAGTCGTAGCCGCGAAGCCCGACGTGGTCATCCACCAGTTGACCGATCTTCCACCCGCCGTCGATCCCTCGCGCGCCGCCGAATTTGCCGCTCGTAATGCTCGCATCCGCCGCGATGGCACCGCCAATCTGGTGCGTGCGGCCATCGCCGCCGGCGCAGAGCGTATCGTCGCTCAAAGCATTGCTTGGGCTTACGCTCCGCACGATGAACTATGTGACGAATTCGTTCCTCTTGATCTCAAGGCGCCCGAGCCTCGGATTATAAGCGTTTCAGGTGTTGCCGCATTGGAAGCCGCCGTATTAGGGGACCCGACGACCATAACGGGTATCGTCCTGCGATATGGACACCTCTATGGCCCCGCGACCGGCGCAGATCAACCTGACGCGTCCCTAGCAGTTCATGTGGATGCCGCAGCCCGAGCGGCATTCCTCGCAGTCGAAGTAGGATCGGGAGGTATCTACAATATCGCCGAGCCTGGCTCGAAGGTTAACTCCACCAAAGCTCACCGCGAACTCGGATGGACGCCAGACTTCAGGATATGATTGTCTGGGAAAAATTCGCGCAGCCAGTTCGCAAAAGCCTAAGTTGAGAACTGCCTGACTCCCCCAGAGGTTCAAGCCAATCAGCCTTAGTGAAGCCGTCGATTTTTCGATCTTTCCAATGAGGCGCTTGCGACAAGGCCATCTTTGGCACTAATTCCACTATACGAGAATCGAAATCTCCTATATTGGATTACGCAGACGGTGTTTTCGGTGTCCGATCGCGAAGTGATTACAATGTTGAGTTTCCGAAGCGGCCAAATGATGGGGCAGTTCGCCTCGGAACACAGGTTCAGGCGCGTCAATTCCCCGCTGTGTTTGGCATCTGATATCGACCTCGTCCAGCCTCACAGGGACGAAGCGGTTTGTAGTCAAATGAGAAGCACTGTGTTGAAAAGACTATCAAACACTCCGCCTATCGCGGGAAGCGAAAAGAGCCCCGTTTACTTGCGGGTCGCAATGACCTTGGGAACCATTGCTGCTTTAGCAGCAATGGTCGCTATTGCTATTCAGCCACAAGATTTCGCGGTTACTGAGCACACAATGCATCATATGGCAGGAGGTTCGGACCAAGCGGCGGTGGGTCGGCCCCAAACGACCGTAAAGCCAATCTCTTGCGAGCCATTGCCCAATGTTCCAGGGAAATCGATTACCGTGGCTGTTGTCGATTATCCGCCTGATGCTTACACGCCGCGTCACCGGCATCCCGGATCTGTCTCAGCATTTGTCCTGAAGGGAACCCTGCGGTCCCAGCTCGAAGGCGTTCCGGTCGGCACCTATCAAGCAGGGGAAACCTGGTTTGAGCCACCCGGAACTTTGCACGTCTTTGCCGAGAATGCCAGCAAGACCGAGCCCGCAGAACTGCTGGCGACCTTCATCTCCGACAGCGACTGCGGCCCCTTGATAATTCCAGACTGACGATCTCGCATGATGACAAAACTCTCGCCGTTCTTTCAGACCCCAACCCCGTAAAGGAGATACAATATGTTTACTGTTCGAGAAGACGACATGACAGACCCTCAAACTCTTCAACTTCTTGCCCTGCATTTGTCAGGAATGCATGCCGATTCCCCTGAAGGAAACGTCTTTGCACTGGACCTATCGGGTCTTCGCGTGCCTGAAGTGACACTTTGGAGCGCCTGGTCGACCGACAAGATCGCAAGCATTGGGGCTCTCAAAATGCTTCCGGATGGTAGTGGTGAAGTGAAGTCGATGCGCACGCATCCAGATTTCATCCGGAAAGGTGCTGCCACTGCAATTCTGGAGCAGGTCATCTCCACCGCTCGCGCACGCGGAATGCAGCGCCTCAGCCTTGAGACCGGAAGCGGAGACAAATTCGAACCGGCTCTTTCTCTTTACAGAGGGAAGGGCTTCAAGAACGGCGAAGCATTCGGGAGTTATCAGGCCAACGGCTTCAGCCAGTTCCTGCACCTCGATCTTTAGCGAAATCTGACATCAACATAGGGCGCCGCGCTATCAAAATCCAGCAGTCTCCTTCCGATGTCCTTGGTGGAAATTGCGACGGAACCATCATCCGTCGCAATATTCGCGGTCGCGCTGTCTTCGAGCGCAGGGGCTTCCAGGGTCAAAGCGAAGAAACAAAATGACATGATACCTTTTTACTACGCATTGACTGTCATCATATGGGGAACCACGTGGATCGCCATCAAATTCCAACTTGGTGTCATCGCGGTAGAGGCGTCGATTGCATATCGTTTTGCATTGGCGTCGGCGATATTCTTCTTGTCTCTTTCGGTGACAAAACGGCTTAGCTGGATACCACTAAGGCAGCAACCGTACGTGATAGCTCAAGGCTGCTGTCTGTTTTCATTCAACTTTGTTTGCTTCTATCTGGCCACGGATTACATTCCGAGCGGTTTGGTCGCCGTTGTCTTTTCTACAGCGGCGATTTTCAATAGCGCCATCGCCTTCTTGGTCTATGGGCGCCGTCCTTCCGGCCAGACCTTGCTGGCGGTATTTGTCGGGACGCTTGGCGTCTTCTTTCTTTTTTTTCCCGCCTTTAACGGCACCGAATTCGAGAGCAAGGCGCTGATCGGCTTGGCGCTGTCGATGACGGGCACACTTTCTTTTTCGCTTGGTACCATTGTCTCCACACACATTCGAAACAAGGGCTTTCCGACGGCGTCAGTGAACGCTTACGCGATGCTGTACGGGGCAATCATAGTGTGCTTGTTCGCCTATATCCGGCATATATCATTCTCGTTTGACCTATCGGTGCAGTATGTCGGCTCTCTTTTATATCTGGCCGTTATCGGATCCGTGGTGGCACTCACGACATATTTGACAGTCGCTCACAAGCTGGGTCCGGAAAAGGCGGCATATATGACGGTTTTGTTTCCGGTGCTTGCCATCGTGATTTCAATCTTTGCCGAGGGATACCAATTTACTCTCCTGTCAGTGGTAGGCCTTCTTTCCATTCTAACCGGGAACGTGCTCATGTTTTACAAGGGTCGGTAAGGAGCGAGGTGGCGGCTGACGGTTATAGCGGTTTTCTCGCATGGTCATTCTCCGCTTATTTCTAGGGAGCTAGTTGAGGATTGGATATGACATTCATCTACTTCACCAGGTTCAGTCTGTTCGAGCGGCTGAGGCGCGTATCTCAGTTTGTATTTCTCTACGCCACCTATGATGCACGCGACCGAACGAAATAAACTGCGGTAGTGGGACGCGCCTACTCAACATCTGCAAGTTCAACAAACCTGAATAAGCAACCTTTGATCAATTCTGAAATGAAATTCCATGAGGAGCGCCTTGGTGTCCTGTTCCGCCTGACATTTACGGAGTGATGTATGCAGCATTGGCTGGATAAGTTGATTGACCTTGCGGCGCTTCGAGGCAACGAAGACGTTCTAAAGGCCGCTCTGACCCACCTCGCAGATCAAGCGGGCTTCTCCGGCTACGCCTATCTTCACATCCGACCGGGTCATACTATCGCCTCCTCAAATTACCCAGCCGAATGGCGCTCGATCTATTTCGAGCGGAAGTTCGATGCGATTGACCCAATTGTAAATCGTGCAAAATCACTTAAGCGGATTTTCACATGGAGTGGGGAGGCGGAAAGACGGCACCTTTCAAAAGAAGGTCGCGCGTTCTTCGACCGAGCAGCGGATTTTGGGATCCGTTCTGGGATCACTATTCCCATTAGAGCTGCAAACGGTTCGACTTCCATGTTTACGCTGGCCTCCGAAAAGGCCTCCATTGAACTCAAGCGCGATATCGATCCCGTCGCGGCGGCCGCCGCTGTTGGGCAGCTTCACACACGCATGAGCCTGTTGCCCCTCACTCCGACTGCACAGCATCCGGGATGGCTAGACCCGAAGGAGGCGGCGTACTTAAACTGGATTTCGGTCGGTAAGACGATGGAAGAAGCTGCCGATCTTGAAGGCGTCAAATACAATTCAGTGAAAAGCAAACTTGAAGAAACGAGAAAGCGCTTCCAGATCCATACGATGCCGCACCTGGTGGCACTTGCCATCCGGGCCGGACTGATCTGACCGCAAACTTCAATTAACCGACGTTTTGGGGATAAATCCTAGGAGACCTACCAAGGTGTTCACCGCGCTCATTTGAGCATGCATCTCAATCATTGCTTCGATATACTCAAGATGCTGCCCACCGCCCGTCGCCTTGCCGGTCTGGTGATCTGTCGGCAGGGCCTGGTAGAGTTGATCGGCTTTTTCGACGAGCTGCCGGTGGAGCCTTATGGCATTAACCGCCAACGTCTCAACCTCTGCCGTCGCCAAGCCACGGGTAAGCCCGATCACCGGGCGCAGTACACTTGTATCCGACACTGCAACGTCTTTCGTTTCCATCGCGGACCTGTCCAGAATTTTCGTCCGCGGTTCGCCCCCGCCGACAATGAACCCTTTGAACCCTGACCGGGGGTTAGAATCCGAGATGAATCGGCCCTGCGACCTTTAGCCGGAGCCTGGACATACGCCGCAGGCCCCCGGACACAAGGTCAGAGGGTTCTTGGCACCGTTTCGGCCGATGCCAACCGTTCATCTGCGGATTCTAAGCCGCAACGCAGCACGTACTACGTCGCGACCCTTATAAAAGGTCCAGACTGTTTCCGCTAGTCCGCTGGAAAAACAATCGCTTTGCGGAGCTCAAAAGAGACTGGCTTCAAGGCCTTATGCCTACACCCGAAAGATCGATCCTGATGCCTGCTTTGTGCGGATCGGACACGAGCGCATTGTTCCCGGGCTCGGTCGCACCATTATCTTTTTCCGGGGAGATGTCTTGTTCGGACGTCTCAGGATTAGCCGCTTCGGGTCGCGCGACCTTCACGTCACCTGGATCCTCGGCCCGGAATACGGCTACCCCTTCAAAATACCCCGTCTGCCAGGCAATGACCGCATCATCCATGACCTGTGGCAGGACGTCTTTCGCGGTCGGATTACCATACCATTTCATGACGATACGGTAGACTTTGCCGAACAACGCCGTCCCCATACGGATATTCTCACAAGGTTTGACCAGATCCTCCTTCAACTGACCGGCCTCGACTATGCCGACGCCTGCTGGATACTGGGTGATTCCAACGCGAACGGTGTTTCGACCGAGATTGTCGCGGATCACCGCCAGTGTGTCATCAGGCGTCGTCGGTTTCGGCACCAATACAATGCGGTTTCCAGAGCGCACCGAGACCGCAAGGGGATCCTGAGAACCCGCCCGCTCGATAAACTGCTCGACGATCGCCAGCCTCAGATTGGGATCGGCACATTGCTGGATGAGGGCGAGATCGACCATTCCGGTTCTCCTTCAGGTGTTGAATGCCGTGACGACAGACAGACCGAAAAGTTTGGCCCACGCAGTCACGTTTGCTTTTTGGACGGCGACGATCGAGGTGTCTTTTGTCCACCAGCCATTGCCAACCGCAACGATCACTTGCGGCGCGTGGAGCATCGATTGCAGGACCGGCCAGAGAATGAGCTGCTCGTAGCAGATCAGCGGTGCGATCCTTACCCCGGCAACCTCCGCCACCGGATCGCCGAAGAAGTCGGCCCGTGCTCCACCGCTCTGCCCGGCCCATCGCGACCATGGTTGCCACATCGAAACCGGGACCGGCATGCGTTGGCGATAGAGGGGCTTTGCTGCGCCGGGCGAAATTGCCACCATGACATTGTCATAGCCCTTCACCCCAATCCTGGCCGCGCCGGCGACCACGGTCACGTCCGGCCCACGGAACCCTTCCCGCCACAAGTTTTCAACCGTCGGCGTCCAGAAGCCGAGCGCGCTTTCAGGCAGCACGATGACATGTGTGTCCGGATGCGACGCAATCGTCTGGCGCACCGTTGCGATCAGGTCACGCTGGTACGCGAGTGACCCGTCCCGACCAAGGTTTCGCCCCTGGTGGAGGTCGACGCTTCGCCATCCTTCCGCTAGATTCAGCGGTGTCCATGTTGCGGCGGACCAGAGCCAGAACGCCCCGAGCGTAATGGCAGCGGCCGGCCAGAATCTCGTCGTCATGACGAGCAGGCCGGCCGTCAGCGCGAACAGTCCCCACCATTTCCAGCCTGGAAACAACACCCCGGCAGCTGTCAGTGGATGCGCCCAACCAGTGATACCGAAGGGCGGCAGCGCCATAAGCACGACCACGGCAAGATAGCGGTACGCCCTCGTCGCATCAGCCATCTTTCTCCTGGCCGCGTTTTCGCAACGAGGCTTCGTCCAAAAAACTGCATGGACGATGATGAAGGATGCGGAAGCCGAGACCCAAAGCACGAGCCCCTGCAAGAGATCGGCACTATAGAAGTTGGCCACGCCCTGTGGCAACCCGCGGGAGGCCGCCAGGAAATAGCCGGCCGCCACAAGGGACGCGATCGATCGCGAGGACGCGTTTGACCATAGCAAGGGAAGAAAGATGGCGAGCGGGAGAAGAAGCACCTCCCCGCTCCAGCCAACCCACCCGCAGGCAATGGACGCGAGGATTAGAAGAGGTGATTTCCAGCGAACAGACATATGGTCGCCACCTCGGTCACTGATTGAAGGTGAAGACCGGCCGCGCCAGACCGAGAAGTCCGGAATCAGGAACCGGGCCGAAATATCGACTATCATAGGAGCTCGCAAAGGAAGAGTGGAGAAACAGGTGATGGGGCGGCACGATGCCGCCGGGATCAGGAGTGATCGGTCTGCCCTCACCGTCCCGATCGCGCACAGTGGATGCCGGTAAAGACCGGCCATCGATGGCAACGTGGTCGGTGATGTCGACATGCTGGCCGGGCAGCGCCGCGACCCTCTTGATCAACGGTGCAAACCCGCCAGCGCAGAGCCCACGCCGCAAATATCCAAGCACGCGGGCTTCCACGATTGCCGATGTTTCCGGCGGGCAGACAAAAACCAGATCGCCGACCGCGACTGGACGCTTGAGTTCTTCGATGCGCCAGATCCCGAGTGGTTCGCTCGGCGTCAGGTTCAGGCGGTATCCGCCCAAGAACGCTATCAACACCAGTCCTGATATGAGGACGCTGGCGCCCGTCAAAAACAGAGGAACTGCTCGCCGTCTCACTGCTTCAGCACCGGCGTCTGGCGCTGCTTGAGACGTTGCTCCTCGGCCAGTTTCAGCGACTGGACGGTGCGCTCGTGGGCGGCGAGCTGCTGGGCAGTGCGCATGACCGGCCAGGCTTGCTTCAGCTGTTCCTTCTGCTCGGGTTTCATCCCCTCGGCAAGCTTTTCGTAAAGCTTTCCGGAGGGCTCACGCGCGGCGTTGTTTAACAACACCCGCTCACCGAACCGCTCGGTGACAGCCTGGTTGAACCCGTCGATTTCGAGCTTGGTCTCACGATTGCTGAGCGCATAAGCCATCGCCGCCGGCAGATCGTTGCGGTCGATGGCATCGCGGACCCGCTCCAGCACCACGCGGGCAGCCGGTGACAGGGCCGGAATATCGATCGAAAAGCGCTGGCGCATAACCTGCTCGTCCGTCTTCAGCCGCTGCGCAGCAGTTTCCCGCATGCGAAGATATTGATCGAGGTCCCGCTTCAGGGCCGGAACATTAACTTCGGCGATACGGCGGTCCTCTCGTTCTGCCTTGTTGGCGAGGATACCGGTCTTACCCTTCAGAGGCCCGATAGACGTCGGCTTGGCTTCGAGCTTCTGCAGGAGCTGCTTTGCAGCTTGCCTGTCGGCGAGGACCGCATCGAAATTCATGGCCCGGAATGCGGTCTCCGGATCGGCGAAAACATACTGGAAGCGCGCCGAGACTTCCTCCCATTGCTGCCTCAGGGCGGGCTCGGCGCCGAGCTTGTCCCCGACAGTGTCGGCGACGGAACTGGAGAATGTCTTGATGCCTGCAACCATGGGCGCGGCCTCCTTCATCGTTTGCGATTTTAGGGATTGATTGAAGACGAGACGCTCTGCAAAAGCGCCAAGGCGCTCTGCAAGATTGGCAAGCTTCGCCTTCTGCCGAAGCGTCCAGTCGAGCCGGTCGCGCAGCAATGTTCGCGCCACCTGGACGATGTGCAGGCCACGGTTTTCAGCGAAGCGCAGCGCCTCGCGATATAATTTGCCGCGCTCGTAATCGAGGGTGGTTTCCTTGGCATTCTTCCGGGAAAGAACCTTGGAAAGCCCACCACTGAAGGCGAAGGATCGCGTCCCGTAATAGAGTTGCAGATCCTCGCGATGACGGGTCATCGCCACATAGGTGAGATGCCGATCCAGCGACAGCGATGCCAGCACTTTCACCCGGTCGACGGTGGCACCCTGGGACTTGTGGATGGTTGTTGCATAGCCGTGATCGAGATTGCTGTAGAAGTGTTGTTCGACCACGACATGCCGGCGGTGCTCGCCCTCGCCGGTCACGGCGACGATGCGGTTTGGCGCGGCCTCAACCACGTGGCCGATCATGCCGTTCTTGACGCCGAGCGACGTCTCGTTCTTCAGGAAGACGATCTGGTCGCCTGCGTCGAACTGGCGAATACCGTCAGCCGTCTTGAAGACATGGCCATCTTCCACAATGCCTCGCTCGACCAGTTTTTCGCGGGCCATGACGTTGAGCATACGTACGTCACGGCGCAGATGCGCGAGGATCAAGGCCGTCTTCGACTGATCGTAGTCATGGTTCCAGTCGGCGATCAGGCGCTCAACCGCTTCGACCTTCAGACGTTCGCCAACAATTCTTGCATTGGCATTGTAGGATGCCAGCGCCTTCTCGACATTGCCGCGCGCAAGATCGAGCGATGCCTTCCGCATCCAATCCTCGCGCTGGCGATAGATGGTTTCGAGCTCGGCATAGCCAATGCGATCGACGATGGCGCGGAAGGCAGCGCCCGCCTCGATCGGCTGAAGCTGCTCGGGATCGCCGACCAGCACGATCTTCGCGCCCGCCCTCACGACGGCATCAACGAACCCAGCCATCTGTTTCGAGGCGACCATGCCGGCCTCGTCCATAACGAAGATCGTCTTGTCGTCCAGGACGTCACGGCCGCGGCTCCAGCGCAGCTCCCATGACGCAAGCGTCCGGCTCGCAATGCCGGCTTCCTTCTCCAGACCCTCAGCTGCCTTGCCTGCGAGTGCGCCGCCAACGACACGATATCCGGCCAGTTCCCAGGCCTCTCGAGCGGCCTTCATCATCGTGGTTTTGCCCGCACCCGCGCGTCCGACGACCGCAGCGATGCGGGCAGGCGCTGCAATGCGCTCGATCGCAGCTTTTTGCTCGTCGGACAGCCGATCATGCCGCCGGAACGTCGCACCCAGTACCGCCTCGGAGACGGCATGCGTCTCCTTATTCGACAGCCACATGGCCTGCCGCGCCATGGTGGCTTCCAGCCGGATCATCGCTCGCGTCGAATACCGCGCCGGCAGTTTCTCGCCAGTGGCAAAATCGATCGTGTCGCGCTGCAGCCGCAGCACGTCCGGGTTCAGGATGATTTTCAA
Source organism: Rhizobium oryzicola (assembly GCF_030504645.1). GTDB lineage: Bacteria > Pseudomonadota > Alphaproteobacteria > Rhizobiales > Rhizobiaceae > Neorhizobium > Neorhizobium oryzicola. The sequence goes on from NZ_JAUKWQ010000015.1 coordinate 87,012, forward strand.
CATCAGTTGCTGGAAGACGGCGGGATCGTCGATATAGCGATGCACGACTTTGGCCACGTCGCGCTCGTCGAAGACGCTTTTTTCTCGCGTGATCAGGTCGAGCACGATAGCGGGATTCTTGAGAATGCGGCTGGCGTTTTCCGAGCGTCGCTGCTCGTTCAGCTCGATCCGTTCGAGCTCCGGCCGGACGCCCTGTTGCTCCGCCTTCCGCTCAATCGCCTTGGCCCCGACGCCGAGATGGATGGTGGGCTCGAGATCGATCCCCTGCTTCTCGTAGGAACGACCATCGATGCGGAGATCGATCCCGGCAAGCGCCATATGATGGTTCTGTCTCTCGAACCATCCGTCGCGCAGGACATTGAAGTCCTCGGTCGATCCGGCCCAGAGTTCATAGAGGATCTTGCCGGATTCCGTGCGGACCGGCTGGCCGCCCTCGCCAATGACCGCAACCTTCTTAGACCCGAACCCGTCCTCGGTCAGGGGCCGCAATGTGGTCATCAGGTGGATATGCGGATTGTCGGGATTGTCGTGATAAACCCAGTCGGCAACCATGCCCTTGGCGAGGATGTGTTTCTCGACAAAATCCCGGACCAGGGCGATGTTCTGCTCCGCCGACAGTTCCAGCGGGAGTGCAATCGTCAGGTCGCGGGCAAGCTGCGCATCGGCACGCTTCTCGAAAGCTTCCACATTGTTCCAGAAGGCTTCGGACGCTCTGGCGGCAGAACGATCGGCTGTTAGTGAGCGAACCCATCTCGGGGCATCGGCAGGGAGTACAAACTCCTCGTGCAGCAGGCCTTGCTTGCGGGTGTAGTCGATCGTGCGGGCCTCACGCTCGTATTCCATCTTCGCGCAGTGTCGGTAGGCCGCAGACAGCACGACGCTACGGCCGGAACCCCGGCTGACGATGCTGGCTGAGAAATGGGCGATGGCCACGGCGAAAAGCGCTCCCTGACAGAACCAAGTTCGTCGGTAGAGACGGCTAAAAGCAACGCGTCGCATCGCGACGTATAATTGCGCCCTTGGAAGCCGCTCCTTCGGAACGGCGGGATCATTCACAAAAGCATCGCCGTTGGCGATCTGCAGATCTGCAGATTTCAATTCAGGCACATCCGGAAGAGTCTGGGCGTCGCAAGTGCAACGCCCAGACTTCAAAGGAGCAACCGGAATGAAGAAGCCATCATCGAAGATCAGGGAAGAAATCGCCAGATTGCAGGACCAGTTGAGGCAGGCCGAGACTCGAGAGGCCGAACGCATCGGCCGCATCGCGCTGAAGGCCGGTCTCGGCGAGATCGAGATCGACGAGGCAGAACTTCAGGCCGCCTTCGAGGAGATCGCCAAGCGGTTTCGCGGAGGCAAAGCTGCTGCGACCGGAAGAAAGAATGTCGGTGAGGGCAGAAGCGTCAGCGAGCCGTCCGCGACGCAGTCGCCTGGCACGGATGCGGGCGGGCCTGGTGAGGTTTGAGCGGATGGCCAAAGCGATGACATCGGATGCGCGCAAAAAGGACACGCGCGAAAAGATTGAACTCGGCGGCCTGATCGTCAAGGCGGGCCTCCGCTACGAGAAGCGTTCTTTGCTGCTCGGCCTGCTGATCGATGCCAGCAGGAGGATCAAGGGTGACGAGACGGAGAAGGCCCGACTAACGACAATCGGCGTGGAGGCCTTTGGCAATGACGCCGACTAGGCTGCTCCTGGCAATCCTGCCCGCCGCGATCATGTTCACGGCGATGGCCCTGACGTCAGGCATGGAACATCAGCTGGCGGCGCTCGGAACATCGGCGCAGGCGAAGCTCACGCTGGGCCGTGCGGGGCTCGCCCTGCCCTACATTGTCGCCCCCGCGATCGGCGTCGTCGCTTTGTTCGCCGCCAATGGCTCAACCAATATCAAGGTTGCCGGTCTGAGCGTGCTGGCTGGAAACGCAGCGGTCATCATGACCGCCATGACACGCGAAGCGATCCGTCTGGTGGGTCTTGCCGGCAATGTGCCAGCCGGACAATCGGTGCTCGTCTATGCCGACCCGGCAACGATGATCGGCGCTGGTGTCGCCTTCATCGGAGGCGCCTTCGCCTTGCGGGTTGCGATCAAGGGGAATGCCGCGTTCGCGACCACATCGCCAAAGCGAATCGGCGGTAGGCGCGCTGTCCATGGCGAGGCCGACTGGATGAGGATGCAGGGGGCTGCAAAGCTGTTTCCGGAGGACGGCGGCATCGTCATCGGCGAGCAATACCGTGTTGATCGCGACAGTGTTGCCGCCATGCCGTTTCGGGCTGATGACAAACAAAGCTGGGGCGCCGGCGGCAAGTCGCCGCTGCTTTGCTTCGACGGCTCTTTCGGCTCGTCCCATGGCATCGTCTTCGCCGGTTCTGGTGGTTTCAAGACGACTTCGGTGACGATCCCGACCGCGCTCAAATGGGGCGGTGGTCTCGTTGTGCTGGACCCGTCTAGCGAGGTGGCACCGATGGTCAGCGAGCACCGGCGCCAGGCTGGCCGGAAGGTGATCGTGCTCGATCCCACAGCGTCCGGCGTTGGCTTCAATGCGCTCGACTGGATTGGCCGTCATGGCAACACCAAGGAAGAGGATATTGTTGCTGTCGCCACGTGGATCATGACCGACAATGCGCGCACCGCGTCCGCCCGTGACGACTTCTTCAGGGCCTCGGCCATGCAACTCCTGACGGCGCTTATCGCCGACGTTTGCCTGTCAGGACACACCGACGAAAAGGACCAGACTTTGCGCCGGGTCCGCGGCAATCTCTCCGAACCCGAGCCGCAGCTTCGTGCTCGACTGACGAAGATCTATGAAGGATCAGCGTCCGACTTCGTGAAGGAGAACGTCGCCGTCTTCGTCAACATGACGCCAGAGACGTTTTCCGGCGTCTATGCAAATGCGGTGAAGGAAACCCACTGGCTGTCCTATCCCAACTATGCTGCTCTCGTCTCCGGCGACAGTTTCTCGACGGACGATCTCGCAAACGGCGAGACTGATATCTTCATCGCGCTCGATCTGAAAGTGCTGGAAGCCCATCCGGGGCTGGCGCGGGTCGTCATCGGCTCGCTGCTGAACGCCATCTATAACCGCAACGGTGATGTGAAAGGTAGCACCCTCTTCCTGCTCGACGAGGTGGCACGTCTCGGCTATCTGCGCATCCTCGAGACCGCACGAGACGCAGGTCGCAAATACGGTATCACGCTGACGATGATCTTCCAGTCGCTCGGCCAGATGCGCGAGGCTTACGGCGGGCGAGATGCGACGAGCAAATGGTTCGAATCCGCATCGTGGATTTCGTTCTCGGCGATAAATGATCCCGATACCGCAGACTACATCTCCAAGCGTTGTGGCGACACCACGGTCGAGGTCGACCAGACCAATCGTTCGTCCGGAATGAGGGGATCCTCGCGATCGCGGTCGAAGCAACTCAACCGCCGGCCGCTGATCCTTCCGCATGAGGTTTTGCGCATGCGCGCCGACGAACAGATCGTCTTCACCTCGGGGAATGCACCCCTTCGATGCGGCAGGGCAGTGTGGTTCCGCCGCGGGGACATGAGGGTCTGTGTCGGCGACAACAGGTTTCACCGGAACTTCTCCGGCACCAGCAGACCGTCATGAGATCAATCGAGGACGGACGATGAGATATTGGGAAGCATGCGAAGCTCAGGTGACGGCAGCTGAAGCAATCGAAGAATGTCGGAAGTACGGGATCGAAGCGGCGGTTCGCGACTGCGACGGCGCGTTGATCGATAAAGAAAGTGGAGAAGTGATTGGCCTCCCCGACGATTCCGGAGAGTTTCATGGCGGTGATGTCCTTGGCTTCCTCGGATATTGATCGACGCCTATTTGGACAGCAGGCGCCTGGTCTGGTGTTTGCGGAAAGATCGTCACCCCAATGGGGCGGAGAACTAGGGCTCCGTTCGCCTCGGCGAATAGAGCTGTAGGCCGCAGGTGGACCGCCCATAGCTTTGAACGGAACTTCACGAAAATGAATCGGTCGGACGCAATCGATTCATATCTCTCGTTGGACGAACCTTGGTGCCCGAGCGATTATGCTGCCATGCTCATCCAGCCCTATCAACTCTATGTCGAACGCACGGACGAAGCCCGCAACATGGCTCGCTTCTATGCCATGACGATCGAACCGAATCTGTTTGGCGAGGTATGCCTGACACGCCGCTGGGGCCGGATCGGAGCACAGGGCCAGATGAAGGTTCAACATTTTGCCCGAGAGCGAGACGCCGTCGCTGCCTTCCTCAATCTTCTCCGACAGAAACGAAGCCGCGGATATCGTGTCACCCCCTCCGCAGCCGGTCACTGACGGCCGGCTTGCGGGCTCCGGCTCAAGTCCACACATCGACGATCATGAACAGGAGCATTTGACATTTGGCATATCCGCATGATCTCCGGCTTTTCTACCGGAAAAAAAGAAGGCAACGCAATCTCGCGATCGTCGCGATGATCTCTGGCCTCACAAGCGCCGCTGTCATGTCGGTCAGTGCCCCAACAGTAATGCTGGCCGCACCGCACATGACTTCGGAAAAGTTTGGAATATGCACCGGCGGCCATCGAACCGCCTGCGTGATCGATGGCGACACGCTGTGGATCGATGGCACGAAAGTCCGGATTGCAGACATTGATGCACCCGAGATCAGTGAGCCTAAATGCGCCTCGGAACTTGCTCTCGGTAACCGCGCGACCCAGCGGCTGATCGAACTCGTCAACCAGGGTCCATTCGAATTGCAGGCGTGGCCGGGTCGTGACAAGGATCGTTATGGCCGCGCCCTCCGGGTTCTCGTGCGCCATGGCCACAGCCTCGGAGATGTTCTGGTCTCGGAAGGATTGGCTCGCAGCTGGACAGGTCGTCGCGAACCGTGGTGCTAGGACGGCTCGGCCGGTGAAGGCCGATCCCCCGGCGCTCACTTGTGCCGATCCCATTCTGTCTCGATGTTGAGCTCAACGTTCGCGAAGAAGGGAATCTTGATCGCGATCTTCAGACCGAGCTTGCCCTTGCGGAAGAGGTGACTGACCACCTTGCCAAGGGTGCGAAGACGGCGGCCGGTGGCGCTGAGGAATTTTGCGAGCTGGTGCATCATGGATCTCCTATTGGTTGCGATTCATTGCGGGGATGAAGAGCGGACAAGGAAGGAGGGCTGCACCCGCAGGGTCGAAGCGGAGCGAAGGACCTGATAGCGACCGAATTTTGATGCGCGAGGAGCGATAGCCAAGGAAAATTCTGGCGTCATCAGGTTGCAGCCAGACGCCCGGGACACACCATCCCTGATGTCAATGAAATCGGATCGGCAGGAGATCTTCAGGTACCGCGCGACGCACACGACGCGACTTGAGGCCTCCCCCTCAGAACGGTGGCTCCGCATCGGCGCTGCCATCCTTCTCGGCAATCGCCAGCGTCAGTTCCGCCTGTGCGAGATCGAGTTCCGTCTCGATCTGGCGGCGCTCGCAAGGATCGACAGCGTTACGCAGTTCGGCACGAAGTTCTTCGATCTGGCGTTCAATTTCGTGGGTCATCGTCTGATCTCCTATGTGAAAGACGATCAGCGGCGCCGGATAGGGAATGACGATGTCAGGGATCGCTGAAGCGACCGGCAGCGCCGGGGAGTGGGGGAGCCGATTTCGTGTTGGTGGCTTCGCTGCCAATTCGAAATTGGGGGTACCGCTCATCCTTGACGACGGCAGTCCCGTCGGCATCATCACCGGATACTGAGCAGGTCTTCCTCCTCTCCGTGGCTACCCAAAAAAGCCGGACCCGGCTCGATGCCGGGTCCGGCTTTGACATTTCGGTCAAAGGAAAAGCTCCGCCGATGGCGGAGCCTCGTGATGTCGGTCAGTCCCGGTTCGGACGGGACCAGATGAGCTGGAGACCGTCCTCGCCCTCGACCTCGGCGAGCGTTGCGTAGATCGGGGCGGGGAAGCTCGGATCATCGAGTTTGACCGAGAGGTAGTCGCGGCCCTGCTCGGAGGTCTTCTGCCAGGCCGCGCCCAGCTCGACGCTACCGGCGTAGACGCGGAACTGCGGGCCCTTGTCGGAGGGATTCTCGACCCGGGCGATGCGGGCCTTGACGTTGAGGGCGAGAGTGCGAATGGAGCCGGTGAAGCCGTTTTCGGTGGAGGTGAAGGTGCCGATGGTTGCCATTGTCGTATTCCTCTTTTCGTGTTCGGGCCGCGCCCATCGCGGTCTCGATGGCTGTCGCAAAGACCGGGGACGATCGGACCGCACCTGATAAGGCCGGAACACAGTGGAGGGCGGCAACTGCCACTTTTGTTAGTGGGAGAGGAATGGCGGCGCAGCCGGCAGGGGTAAGAAAAGTGGTTGTGGCCGTTGCGGTAAGACGATCGAGGCGCAGCCGGTCTCCGGTCAGACATGCCTCATCGAGCCGCAGATGGGTTGCCGGAAACTCTGGCGGGAAGGGATATGACAATGGCGTTCCGGCGCACTCCCCTTGGGTACGAAGGCCATCCCGCGCCACGCATACCGGGACCGGTCTCATCGTCTGCTTCATCAGGGGACAAGAGTTCCAGCTAACATTGGCCCGCTTGCTGACTGCGCCCGGTGCGATATCGTTGCCCTCGCGAATCTTTGCCTGGAGGATCAATGCATCAGCAGACCAAGCCGTTCATCGTCGAACGCAAACCGTCCCGCAAATCCAAACTCGACACTGCAAAACCGTCGGTCTGAGGAAGTCTGGATGCTGACATTGCGCAAGGTCTTAGCGATCAGCGTGATATGGACCACGCGGCCGCCACCGGTGGTGACGACCGCGCTTGAACCTCAGGCCGCAGCCTGCACATCCGTTGCCGGCTGTAGCGAATGCAGGAAGCTCACGGCGCGTTGCGCATGGGCGGACGCCTGAAAGATCGCTCGCTTGTCGTTGGCCAACACCGAGAGCCACGACTGCAGATAAGAAGCGTGATCCGGCCGCGGCTCGAGCTCCGGTGCGATGCCAAGATCCGCGCAGAGGAAGCAACTGCCAAGTTCGGCGATGAGTTCTTCCCGCGCCCGCTCCGTTCGGTCCTTAGCGTAACGAGAGAGGTCACGTCCTACGCGATGTTCTGCCGCCGTCCAGTGGGTCTTATGCCGATATCTGGATTATGCCGCGCATGAGGCTGATGTGCCGAGAACACATAGGCACTCGGCGCATCGCAGTCGGCATAATAGGTCCTGCTTCAACCTCAGCCTTGCAGGAAATGCCGCGACCACTATGGTCGCGGCCAGCGCTCATGCAACGTCTTGAAGTTGAGCCTCCCCATTGTGTAGGAAGCACGCCTTGGAAAAGAGGCCTAGATCGACAAAATTCGGCAAGCGAACGTCTGCGATATCAGGAAGGCGTTTACTGTCCGGTTCAAATGACCTGTCGATTTGGGAGATGAAACCGAAGATAATGCCAGTGCGTTTTGCGAAGTCCCCCAGACTTTGAAGTTGTTCGGATAGGACCGGCTTGCTGCGCTGCTGATCAAGCAGCTGCAAGAAGTCGATAACTGCAATTGCGCCGGGTTCTAATCCAGACGTTTGTTGGATAATGTATTCGGCGCTGATCTGATCAGATGTGAAAATCTGCACGGCCTCTGCGCTGTTGCCCCCCGAAGGCTCCAGAGAGCCAAGGTGTTTCCTCGCCTGTTGCTCGGTGAATTCTAACGTAAACAGTAAGGCTTTACGGCCATCACGAGCGGCTTCAATTAGAAGCTGAAGACCCAGCTTGGTCTTACCCTGGCCCGGTCGGCCTCCGATCAAAAGCAGATCGCCGTTGGTGAGCCGCGACAGGACTGTTTTAGACAATGTGCCGGCAGCCATGCTTGCGGAAAGCAGGCTCCATTGTGCAAATCCCTCTTCGCGTGCGATCAGGTCGAGTGCCTCGTTTAGAGGGACACTGTCATTACGAGCCATTAGCTTGGCCCGACGCTTGAGCTGGAATATTGGCGCAGAAAGCTTCATCAAAGACCTCCATTGCGAGTCAAACCGCAACCCCTCCTAATGCGATGCTCGAACAGATGGTTCGATGAAATATGGTCACCCTGCATTTGAAATGCTTCCCCGAAAGGAGGGGGGAGGCTTGGGTCTAGCCTTTCTTAATTTGTAGTCAGTTGCGCGATTCGCGACAAGCGTTGATCACCGTCAATTGTAAGAGCCATTTGCTAAGGTGCTCCCGCCCCCTTGGCCATCACGTGCCATGTAGGGGTGCCTTCAAAGGAGCACGACATGAAGATCGAAATCCGAAATACTTCAGCTCAAAAGCTGCCGTTGTCACTTGTTGAGGATTTTTTTGAGCGTTTGCACGGTGCAAACTACTCTCAAAATACGATCGCTGGCTACCGGCACGCTGTTCAGGCCCTTGTCGCAACAGTCGAAGAGGCTGGGATCGACTGGCAGATCCGCGTGTAGATGTCCGCACGGTCCAGCTCTGATTTCTTTGCCATGACTTCTCTTTCTCCCTTTCAAGGACCGCGCCTATCGCGACCCGTCACGGAGGTCCGAAGTCAGGGGCACATGGCGTGCCCGCGCACCGAAGGCCGCAACAGCGCGGAGGACGGCGAAGCCGTTGCATGGGCACCCGGCTCCTGCAGGACCGCCGAGCGGGACGGCCGCGATCGGGCGTCGCCAGCTTTCCTTTTCGACATAAAAAGAGCCGGCGCTGCAGGCGCCGGCCTAGGATTAGAAAGAGAAGGCGGGTGCGACCCCGCCGAGTGTGTCATCCGAATGCAGCCATCTGAACTTCGGCCGCTTTACGGTCGAGCGATGCACCTGGGTTTTCGACCGGCCGGTCGAAGGGCTTCCAGCTCTCACCGACGACCTGCTCGTAAGCGGCCACCGCGCCCTCGGCTGCCATCCGGAGCGCATGGGACTGGATACCCATGTCAGCCGCGAATTCCCGCTTACGCTGGGCGGCGCTGTCATAACCGACCGGACCATCGAGATCCTCGTCTCGGGCATCGTTAGATGCCTTGGCTGTCGCGTCACGCGCCTCGGTGACCGCGCGGGAGTAGAACTGCCCGGCGCCGTGCGCCGATCCGACGAAGGCCCCGACGATGCGCTGCAGGTGGATCTGCATAGCTCTTTCGCCCAACCCTTCGGAGAGGCTGTCGGCGGTCTCGACGATCAGCCGCTCATGCAGGCTGCGGATGCCATCGCTGTCGACGACGGTGGTGCCGAAGCTTTCGGCGATTTTGAGCGCCTGGACGGCATCGGGGCAGGAGTGGCGGACCATTTCGAGTGTGGTGCCGCGGCGCGATTGCGCCGATCTGGCGTTGGAGCGATTAGGGGTGGTGGGCTTGGCCATGTCTGTTCCTTCCGTTTCAACCGAAGCGGTTCCGGCCCGTGCCGGTCTGCCCTTCGATGCGGACGAACAAGAACCGGCAAAGGACGGGCGGCTTCACAGGTCCGATCCGGCTGAGCAAGCAGGGCAGGTTTGCGGGCCAGCAGGTTTTGACCTGAGCAGACCGCGAGCCTGCCCTCGCGCAGTGAGGTTGGATCGGCCGCCACGCGGCGCGACAGCGGCCTTGAAACGACCGGCCGCCGGTTCAGACCGCAGCGGAAAGAAGGGCGGTCCGGCACGGGTCCGATATCAGGTACAAGCGATCGGAGGGAGATATGGCCAAGCCCGCTACCCTTGCAGGCTCTGAGCAGCATCGTGGTGCAAAGCCACCCCGCAACCCATTCCTGTGGTCCGCCTATCCCGCGATGGGCAAACCAGGCGCATCATCGCTACGCTTGTATTCGTCGATGATCTGCTCCTGAACACGCAGCCTCCACATGAGCGCGTCAAGTTCGCGCCACCGTTCGAAAGTCAGGCGATCGGCAAGCTCCTGATGATAGAGGCGGTGACCGGACCGACGTCGTGCCCGGCTCCGGACCTTTGCCATGATCGCCTGCCGTCCGGCGCGCGCGGCAATCTGCCGTGTCAGACAGTCGAGATGCCGCTGGGTTTCGCGCCGGGCGCGGATTGCCTTCGCCAGCGGCTTTGAAAGGAGGACGCCGATCATGTCCCACTTCCTCAGCCTCGCCAACCGATGAAGGAAGACGGCCCATGATATTCGGCATGACGGGCGGGATCGATGACGAAGCCGAACCGGCCACGCTGTGCATACTCTTCGCTCGGCACCAGGAAGCGACGCTCATCGTTGTCCAACTTTCGGCGGCCCCCGGCGACCGCCACGACCTCTGTCATGCCGGGGTTCTGATCGGAGAAGATTGCCGACGTGACGATATAGTCCTTCGCATGAAGTTGATCGAACGCCCGTTGATCCGTTGTCCAGCTTTCGCCCTCGGCCAGCTCGCAACCGTGGGTCGCCTCCCAGGCATCCGGCCAAGTGTTGCGGATTGTCCTTTCGGCCATAGACCGCTCATAGCCGGTGAACAGATCTGGGAAGCTGAGCGCCACAATCGCCCATTCGCTATCCTCCTCGTACCATGGGGTGTCCTTCCGCAGCAGCGGATGGACTTTGCCGTTGCGATCGGCAGAGAGATGAAACCCACCGTGTCCCGCCGTGCTATGGGCGATGACACCATCCGCATAGATGACCGCCATCTGCGATGCGCCCCAGGGTGTGCTCGCCGACATGCGGATCTGTATGCGATTTAGCTTCGCCAGATCGTGTTTATGACCGGCGGTCTCAGCGACACGCGCCCGGAACTCGGCCTCATCCGCCACCCGGCCATCATGTCCAATGAAGTCGCTGCGTGTCAGCTCCGCGAGCGGCCGGCGGACAGAGACAGCACTCGCGAGATAAGCAAAGCCGCTCGGCGCCGTGACCATAGCGAGGACCAGGTCATCGATGCGGGCGACGGGCAACCCGTCCGCGCTGATGGCAAACTCCACCCCCGAAAGATCGGGGGTGGGTGCTGCCATGTTCGACTGTAGGGCGGCGGTCATGCGGCCGCCCTCCGGTCGAAATCCTGATCATGCTCGTCCTCGGAGTCGCCATCGACGTCTTGCGGATCGTCGTGATCCCGTTCGTCGCCGGCGTAGCCTTCCTGCTCCTCACCGATGTTTTCATCATGACCGTCGTCATCCTCGTGCCCACCGGAGCCGATGGTATCAGTGGCAGTGGCAGAACCTGCGCGGATCCAGTCGAGCAGTTCGTCGGCGGGTGGCGCAAAGCGGCCGGCCGGATGGACGAAATGCTTAGTTGCGAAATGCTCGACCAGCGCCGCACGGGTTTCTCGGACCTTCGACCGTGGCTGCACGGATGCCTCGGCGCACGACGCTTCCAACTCCTGGCGCGACAGGCACAAGAGGAAATCTTCCGAACCCATGTTCGGCAGGTATTCGTCGGCGCCGATTGCCTCGCCTGCAATACGGGCCACCATGCCGCTATTCGACATGCCCCGGCGGCAGGACAGAACGTCGATCAGCACTGAGCGAACGGCGACCCGAAGTGTGTCCTGATCGAAGGCGAGCTTGCCATGCTCGTCGAACAGGGTAACGGCGTGGCGCGAGAAGCGCTTGCCGGCGTAGAAGGTCCCGTCTGCACCGGAATCGACCCGGACGTTCTGTCCGGCGAAAGCCAGCACCATCAGCGCCAACAGCATGTCATCCTCGATCGGCGCGCGGCCGAGCGCATCGTGTAGGGCGTCGGTGCGGAAATCGCCGATCATGTCGTGGCCCTTCTGGGTCACGTCGGGCCGAATTTTCGGAGGGGCCACCGCATCGCTATTGCTGCTAGCGGAGGATCCGTCGTCAGCAGCGCCCTTCGGCTTGGCCGCCTCGGGCATGCGATAATGCACGGTCTGCACCTTGCCATCGCGATCGAGGTAGAGCGCCGTGTGATCGGACTTCGACGGCTTGCCATAGACCTGGGAGGCCTTCTTCGGCAGTTCCGCCTGGCCCCAGCTATTGACCTCGACGATAGCCCCACGTTTCGGCAAGTTGCTCATCATCCATTCGTGCTGGGCGCCGAGGAAGCCCTCGACATTCGTCGTGTAGCGACCGTCCTGATCGGCCGGCGCGAAGAGGTCTTCAACCCACTCGATCCCGTAGGCCTGCGCCAGATCGTCGCCGAAACTTGCGTCCCTTGCATACATCCGCTTCTTGGTGAGCGCGTTTGCGATTTGCCACCACGGAGCCGTGTCGCCCTTCTTCGGCTTATGCGCCTTCCAGACCTCCTTCTGGTCGACTTGGCCGGCGGCGGCGATGATCCGCAATTGCTGCTCTGACGGCATGTCGCCGAGCGCCATCTGTTCGAGCATCGCCGGGAGGACATTGGCGAGCAGGCGCAGTTTGCGGATCTGACGGACGGGAAGAGCAAGGGCTACAGCTATCGCTTCCTCGGTCCAGCCGAGAGCGACTAGCCGTTCGATGCCGCGCCATTGATCCACTGGGTTGAGCGCTTCGCGAACAGAGTTTTCGACCATGGATCGCATGGCGCCGTTGTCGTTCGCCGCATCGACGACGAGGATTTCGATTTCTTCCAGTCCAGCGGCGATGGCCAATCGAACCCGGCGATGCCCGGCGTCGATGATATAGCCATTTCCGCCATTCGTTTCCGGTGCGACCACCGGCGGCTGGACGATGCCGACGGCCTTGATTGTCGCCAGCATCAACGCATCGGCCTGCGGCGACGACTTTGTCTGGCGCATCCGGTCGGGGTTTTCCTTGAGGGCGCGCGGGTCAACCTTCATGATCTGCATGGGATGTGTCCTTGTCTGGGGGTTCCGGACCAGCACCTTGCCAGCCCTTCCTGTCTTCATTTCTTCGAAGACGCCTCCCGGACCGCTGAGCGGCCGGACTGCTGCAACCGCGGCCGAGCATCCCTGCTGCGCAGGACGAGCGGGGCTAACAGCCCTGCAAAGGACACGCAGCCGGGATGACGCAGGCGGCGGTTGAGCGATAGCGGCGGCACGAGGACCGATCTGCGACCGGTTCTTGCCTCCTGCTTTTCTCTTTTCTCAACCCTTACTTCTCAATTCGAGCTGACGCTCGAAGACGAGACTGCTGGCGGCAGCCATAACTTGAGGATGGGACTAGGTTCGGCGCCCCAGAAGGGCGAGACCATCGGCGAGCATACGCTTCAAGATCAGCGTCCTGCTTTCCGGTGCAGCAGGACCGGCTTCGGCGGTAGCAACAGCAGCAGGAGGTGGATCGGCGGCCTCGGATGGCGAGACCGGCAGAGGCTGTTCGACCACTGCGGCGACAATGACGTGCGTGATTGTCGTCTCATCCGATTTGACCGCGACGCTGACCTGTCCTCCGGAGCGGAGGCGGTCGACGCCGATTTGAGCGGCCTCCTGCTCGTCTCGGGCTTCGACCAGAGATGTCTGCGTCACCAGAAAAAATGGCATGTGTTCCCACGAAGTTTTTAGTGCAGATCTCATTCGCAAAGGTGGCACGATCAAGGTGCAGGTACCGCATTGCGCTCGCATCGGACACAAAAAGGCGCTCGACCCGTAAGGGGAGCGCCTTCTTCTGTATCCCGGGACAATATCAAGCGCCGCGGCGATTGCAGCGAGCAGGACATCGTCTCATCGGGAAGTGATGGTCTGATATTATTGACGAAGGGCAATTTCAAGTCGCGATTTGGATCATCAACTGATAGACTTCGACGCCCATCAGGAATGCCAGGCGAAACAGGATGAGCACAACACCCGAGACCCGGAGAGCCATCGCGCAACGGGCGATCGATCGGGCAACAGCGCGTGGCGTGCCGATCGACACTAACCCCGCCTTCCTAACCTTGCTCGAGGAATGGATCGGGGGAGAAATCGATATGAGGACCATGCGCGAACGGTACCTTGCTATAATTGCGCTTCGATCTGCCGAGAGGCGGGACCCGCGCAATAGCGTCTCCGGCATAAACCCTTCGGAATCATCGTACGAGACGAACGAAGAATAAAAAATGGGCCTGCGGAAAACCGCGGCCCATGAAGTGTGGAGATCTACAACCTCCAGAGGGGAACAGCTGCTGCGACGGAACTGGGAGGTGACCGTCATGTGCATCAGCTGAAGGCTTTATGCACGAATTTTGACCAGCTGGAAAACATTTATTGTGCAACACAGCTATGCAGCCGCTGCGTTGGTCTCGTCGGCCAGATCCTCCGCCAGCTGGGCCTCGATTGCCCGCAGCTTCAGCCGCTTTTCCTTGAGGTCGTCTGCGAAGGCGAAAGCCCCTCCGTCGCGGGAACGGTAGGAGACCAATCGCCGCTCGGCCTCTTGAAGCCGCCGGCGATATTGGTGTTGTTCCTCATCGAAGCCGCCGAGTGCGTGTTCCAGCCTCGAGATGGCGCCGAGCGGCGTAACTGTGATCGCCAGATCGATCTCGTAATCGGCGCCGGTGCGCTGGAGCAGTGTTTCGTACCGATAGGCATCGCCCTTACCGAAGCGCTCTCCCTCGAAGACGAGATCGAAGCCGCCGATCGTGGCCAGATGCAACTCGCCTTGCTTCTGCGATTGCAGAAGCGTGAGGATCTCCTTCATCAACGCGCGGCCCGCCTCCTTGCGCTCGGTATATTCTCGTCCGAGCACCGCCATCGTAAAGGTATCTCCGCTTGTCGGCTTAAGCTGTGCAATGTCCTTGCCGATCTCACCGATACGCCGGGTTGAGACCTCTATCTCGCGCTCCGCATCACGCATCTGCCGTCGGACGGCATACTGGTCATCTTCGTGGGCGGCCCGCAAGCGTTCGAGCCGAGCAATGTCGGCTTCAAGGCCAGCCTTCTGCATCAGCCGCTCGTCGCCCGACGCAATGGCCTTGGCCATCGCAAACTGGTTGGCAGCGCCTTCACCGACATCCTCCAATCGCCGGATCGACGTGTCACCGGAGAGGGCTGCGGCAATGAACCGAGCCTTGCGCTCGTTGTTCTGCCACATCGACGCGTCGAGCGAGCCTTCGGTGGCATAGGCGAAGATATCGACCTCGTCATGCTGGTTGCCTTGGCGCACGATCCGACCCTCGCGCTGTTCGATCTGCGACGGCAGCCATGGCACGTCGAGATGATGGAGGGCCTTCAGGCGAAGTTGCGCATTGACCCCGGTGCCCATTGTCTCCGACGAACCGATCAGGAAGCGCACCTTGCCGGCACGGACATCGCCAAACAGCCGCTGCTTGGCTTCGGTCTTCTTGTAATCCTGCATGAAGGCGATCTGCGATGCCGGCACGCCAAGCCGGATCAACTCGTCGCGGATGAAGCGATAGGCCGAGAAGTCGCGCGTTTTCTCGACATTGATCGTGCCGAGATCGGAAAAGATCATCTGCGCCGCACCCGGCAGATCGAAGTCTTTGCCGTCGCGTCGACGGTAGATTGCTTCACCGGTTTCCTGCCAGATCCTGTAGGCATTGCGGATCAGAAGATTGAGCTTGTTGTCTTCCTCATTCTCAGCCCCCGGCATGACGAAGCGAAGATCGATCGCCGCATGGCGCCCATCGGTGATGACAGAGAGTAGAATGTCGTCGCCGGGCTTGGCCGGTCCCTCCCTCTGTTCGATCGCCTTGATCCTGGTATCGAGCATCTGCTGATAGGTCTTGAACAGAGCAGTCGGCTTGGCCGTCAGGATCTGCCGACGCCCGGTCGAGATGTTGGGCACCTTCACATATTGCCGGAGATCGTCGGGCATCACGACATCGGCGAACGACCGGAACATGGCGATCAGTTCGGGCACATTGACGAAGGATGCGAAGCGGCTGACAGGCTTGTATTTGCCGGATGGCTGGATTTCGAGTTCGGTCGTCGTATCGCCAAAGCAAGAGGCCCAGGCATCGAATTCGTGCAGTCCTCGCTCGGCAAGTGCCTCGTGACCGAGCAGGCGCTGGATCGAGAACATTTCGCCGAGCGTATTGGTGATCGGCGTGCCAGAGGCGAGAACCAGCGACCTGCCGGGGTTCTTCGTATCGATATACCGGGACTTCACGTAGAGGTCCCAGGCGCGCTGCGAACCGTGGGGATCGATACCCTTCAACGTCGACATATTGGTGGCGAAGGACAGTTTTCGGAATTCCTGCGCCTCGTCGACGACAATCTGGTCGACACCCATTTCGGAAATCGTCAGAAGATCGTCCTTGCGGGTGGCGAGACCCTCCAGCCGCTCCTGCAATCCTTCCTTCAGCCGCTCGAGGCGTTTGCGCGAGACGCGGTCCTCGCTATCGACCTTAACCAGCAAATCCTCGTAGAGCTGAAGTTCATCCTGGATCATTTGGCTCTCGAAGGTAGAGGGGACGGCGATGAAGCGAAACGCCGAATGGGTGATGACGATCGCATCCCAGGTCGCCGTCGCGGCCCGCGACAGGAACCGTGCGCGCTTGTCCTTGGTAAAATTGGTCTCGTCGGCGACGAGAATACGCGCATTGGGATAGAGCGCCAGGAACTCGCGCGCGGCCTGCGCCAGGCAATGACCGGGAACAACGAGCATCGCCTTGGCGATCAGACCAAGCCGGCGCTGTTCCATGATGCTTGCTGCCATCGTCATCGTCTTGCCGGCGCCGACGGCGTGGGCGAGATAGGTCGAGCCGTCGGCGATGATCCGCCAGATGCCGCGTTTCTGATGCCCATAAAGAACAAAGGCGCCTGAGGCGCCGGGAAGTTTGAGATGGGAGCCGTCGAATTTGCGCGGCGCGATATTGTTGAAGCGATCGTTGTAATCGCGCGCCAGCCGATCGGTGCGATCCGGATCGGTCCAGACCCAGTCCTGAAACGCCCGCTTGATCTTCTGCAGCTTGTCGCGCGCGGCCTCGGTATCGATGACATTGAGCACCCGACGCTCGCCATCTGCATCCTTGAAGGTGTCGAAGATCTGCGGCACCCGGCTGTTCAAAGCATCGGCAAGTAGCTCACCGGCATGCCGACGGCTCGTTCCCCATTCGGATGTGCCGGCTGCCGAATATCCAAGCTGTCGGGCCTCGACCGTCCACGATCCGAGTTCCGGCATATGGTGGATGCGGATGTCGGCCTGCATCGTCTCCTTGACGAACGCCACGACATCGGCAGCCGGGATCCAGGGGGCACCGAGACGAGCGGTGATGTCTGATGGGCGAAGATCGGCCGGCTGAACATCCTGAAGCGCCCGCACGTTGCGCTCATAGGCCGGATCAAGCTCTGCCGCGGCCTGCGCAGCGGCGAGCTTGGTGCGGACCGCCCCGGAGAGATAGGCATCAGCCGTCTGCCAGGATCCGTCGGCTGGGTCGCGGAAAACCTCGTCGCCGAGCTCGTCGAGCACGGTGGTGGGATCGCTGTGGAGCAGCTCCGCGATATGGTCGATATCGACGTGGCCACGCTCATTCAGCACGACGGCGAGCGCATCTGCGGGCGATGTGATCGTCGGCGCCGCGGGCGGCGCAATCACACGTTCGGAAAAAATCGGACCGGGCTTCGCCGTGTCGGTCTCCAGATCGTAATCCTCGATCGACGCCACCAGCCAGCAATCCGGATCGTCGCGGAAGGGTGCAAGGTTCGGCTGGCGATGGATCTCTTTCACCTCGCCGGTTTCCGCATCCTCCTGGATCGAAACGGTCGTGTGGTTGACCGGCCCGAAATCGCGCACGAAGCTCGACCAGGCGATGCGCAGTCGCACCTGCAGATCGCGCCAGGGCCGATCAGTTTCCTGCGCCTTCAGCACCTCACGTATGGCATCACGGATCGGGATGAGCTTCGAAATGATCCGGACATGCTTTTCCGACATACCATCTCCTTTGCGGCCCTTGCGGACCACGACCGGCACGGCCGATCCGTAGAGCATCTGCATCAGACCTTTGGCGCGGTCGACGAAGAAACTGCCCTCGCGAACAGGCCCGTCCTTCGGCTGCAGATCGACGATCTCAGCGAGTTCGTCTTCCAGATCCATATCGATGGGCGTAGGCTCGCCGTCGTAGACGTCGGCGGGCATTAGATCGATTGCAGCTGCGAGAGCGGCTTCGAGATCCTCGTCATCGCGGGGACGGCATGTGTAGGTCTCACCGAACGGGCCGGAGGTCAGGGCGTGTGTGCCGAGCACGAAATCCGGATGCCGGCCAAACCAGCGATTGACCCTGATGGCGCCCTCGTCGTTGGCGGCCGTTCTGATCTCATCGACATCGAGCCACAGCTGATTTCCCTCCGGCTCTCCGGGCTTCCGCTTGCGGAAGAAGAGGATGTCGACGACGACATCCGTGCCGGCGTCACGGCGAAAGCTGCCTTGGGGCAGCCGGATTGCCGCGATCAGGTCGGAGGATTTCGCAATATGCTCCCGTGCCGTGGTATCGGCTTTGTCCATGGTGCCATGCGATGTGACGAAGGCGGCGAGCGCGCCGGGCTTAAGCAGGTCAATCGACCGGGCGATGAAATAGTCGTGCAAACGAAGGCCAAGCGATCGGTAAACGCGGTCCGAGCGGACGGTGCGATCAGAGAAGGGCGGATTGCCGATGGCGAGATCGTATATCGGAGCCAGATCCGTACGGGCAAAGTCGCCATTGATGATCCGCGCCTTCGGCTGAAGCAGGTGGGCGATGCGAGCGGTGACCGGATCGAGCTCGATCCCTGTCACATAGGCGGCGTCGCGATAGGGCTCTGGCATCAGGGCAGGGAAGAGCCCCGTGCCGATGCCAGGTTCCAGCACCCGGCCGCCGCGCCAGCCCAGTTTTTGGACCCCAGCCCAAATTGCCCTGATGATGAATTCCGGCGTGAAATGCGCATATTGGGTGCAGCGAGCCAGTGATGCATAGTCGGCTTCGGAGACCGCGGTTTCGAGCGACGAGGCAATATCGTTCCAGCCTCGGTGGAAATCGACTTCGCCCGGACGGCGGAACATGCCGTTGGCGAGCTCGCCGGCGCCAAAGCCGGTAAAGCGGATCAGCTGCGCCTGCTCCTTTGGTGTCGCTGGCCGGTCCTGCTTGGCAATACCGTCGGCAACGAGGATGGCCGCGACATTGGCGCGGGCGCGATCCTTCCAGGACGAAGGCAAGTCGCGGTCGCCGTCGAGATAGAAATTCGCCCGAAGGCCGGCGCGCCGGGCAGGTGCAGCTGTAATTGGCAGAGCAGGCGCTGGCGCCGGCGGCATGGGATCCGAATCGTCGTCGTTTGCGGCTTCAGGCGAGAAGCTGCCGAAGGCGGTGACGCCGAGCCTAAGGCCAGACGAGAGTGCGGTGTTGCCAAACATGTCGAGCGTGAAGGGATCGTTGCTCACGATAAAATCTCCTTGTGAAAGCGCGCGTCATCGTTCCGCCGGGCGGCGAACGGACGCTGATTGATGTTGAAGATCCCGCTGCGAGCCGGGAGGTTACGACCACTCGATAATGAAGAGCTCCATCGAGTCTGGCTGGAAGCTGATGCCAAGATGCCGGGCGTTGGGGGTTGCGGCGATCATGGCCTCCAGCTGCGCGGCGTCGATGAATTCGACGCCATCGTCGCCACCGAAGGTCATGAGCTTGACCTCGAACCAGTCGTCGTTGATGCGGGGATCGCATTCGAGCGCGTAAGCGACGAGAGGCCTTTCGCCGTCCGGCAGTTTGCCGTTCGAGCACAGATAGACACCGTGATCACCGACCAACCAGACGCCAGGCTGCTCGTCACGACCGGGATGGAGACCGTAATGCGGATTGCGAAAGCCGCCATTGGCTTCGGCGTCAGCGCGCCCGCGAGCAATCACCGCCCGCACGAATTCAATCGGAAACGAAAGCATGGAAAGCGCCTCCTCACGCTGCGACCGCCGCGGCGGGAAGATGGCGCAGTTGGACGGGCAGTTTGGTGGCGATCTCGTCGCCGGTCAGGTCGTCGAGAAGCTTTAACCTGGCAGATCCAGCCCCTGTGTAGAGAGCGATGACACGTTGACGCGGCAGATACTGCGCGGCAGTTTCATCGGAGTGGCCGCGATAGGCGTCCGCCGTGGCGCTCCAGATGTGCTCAGGCCGCTCGTTTCGCGTCATCGCCCTCACAGGGCGCGTCTCCCTCTCGATAATCGCCAGCCGCATGGCTTCCACCGCCCCGCGATCGGAGAGATCGCAATAGCCATGGAAGCAACGGATGTTCCCGTCGATCCGCAGCGCGAAGAACACCGATGTGACGGATCCGGTCAGGAATTCGCGCATCGCGAACATCGAGCCCCGGATCCACAGCGGCGGCAGGATCTCGAACATGTAATCATGCTCACGCTCGGTGATTTCGAACCACTCGCCTGCATAGAGCGCGCTTGCGTTACCGTCGAAGCGGTTTGGACGCCGTGCATGCCGATCGAACATGCGGAACATCTGGTGGCGATCGGCGACGCCCTGGTAGACTTTGCGGATTGAGGACAGGGTCATGATTGGCTCCTTCTGCCTTGTCGGGGCGAAGCGCAGCAGATCCTCTTGGTCGCCATCGTCTCTTCAGCCCTTCCTGACCCCTCCCCTCACGCCGCCTCTCCGTCCGGACGGGTCAAGGGCCGCTCTCAAGCGGGCGAAGCTTCACCCTTGACGCGGCCGGCGGGCATGCGGCAGGCCTCCTCTTCCTGCCCTCGTTCTCCTTTCCTTCTTTTCTTCTTCCCGCACCTTCAGCGCGGCATTCCAGTCCTCGGCCGGCGGCTTCAGCCGCAGCCAGTCACAGCCAACCTCCTCGGCAATGTCACGAAGCCGGCCGGCAAAGATCTCGCCCTGGCTATTGGCGTCGGTCGCCGCGGCCAGAACCGCACCAGGACGTGCGGCCAACCTGCGGACCGCCGCGTCCGTCGCCGGCGACCATCCACCGCCGGTACTGAGATAGACGCTGCCCTCGCGAAGGCCCTCAAATGCCGCAAGGCTCATAGCGTCAATCGCCGCCTCGGTGACGCAAAGACGCAGGGCTTCGGAGGAACCAAGGCGAAACAGAATTTTAGAACCACCTGTCGAAAAGCCGCGCCAATCGCGACCGCGCTCCTCCCAGCCAGTAACAACACTATCGTCATTGACATGCGCGGCCCACATGCTGCCGTGAGGGCCTTCCCGGAGACAATTGCTTTGGATGGCTTCCCGGATGATCGTTGCCGGTAGGCAGCGCTCGGTATGCAGGTAGCGCCAGGTCATGGATCCGCGCCACGGGTGACGTCGTTTTGCCCAGCGTTCCGTGACGGGAGTGTCGTGAGCGGAACTTCCGGCCGGAGCAGACCAAACAGGGTTCCCGGCGATGACGCCGATCAGCTCGGCCACCCGGTCGAGGGCCTCGACGAAGGTGACGCCATCCAGATGCTCCGCAAGACCGAAGACATCGCCTTTCGCGTCGGACAGCGGATCGAACCATCCCCGCCCCTCATGGATGACGATGACGATTTCTGCACCGCGCCGGTATTTCAAGGCGTTGCGGGTGCTTTCCTTGACGTCGATGGCAAAGCCGGCCCGTTGCAGCAAAGCTGCGCACGGGACGCGGTCCCGAAGGTCTTCCAGTTTCTGTTTCTCCATTATTTTCCCGGCGCTCTTGGCGCCGCCCTTCTCTCCAGATTCATCTCTCCCGCAATTAGCGGGACCGGTTCCGGCGGCCGCGAAGAGCAAAGGGGGCAAGGGCGCGGCTGGCAATCTGCAGATTTGCATTCCGCTCCGGACGACCTGCCAGTAGCGGCGAAGCTTCCCTTGCCGCCTGCCGCTCGCAAGCGGCACCTCGGGGGAAATGCCGGCTCAATGAGCCGGCCAGGGATGGAATTCATGCACGATCTCCAGATCGTCTTCGTCATCGAGTTCGTCGCTCGGCAGAACGCCGAACTCGTCGCCGGACCTGAACAGCGTGACCGGAACCATCAGGGTGCGGGCGAGCTGGAAGGCGTGGTTCTGCGCAAGGGAAAGATCGGTGATCATCTGAGGGCTCCATCTTTGGAGCGGGCCATTCCCGCTCGATGGCTCCCGTCAGTGTCCGGAACCGGTCGCGATCACCGCAAAGGCGTGAGCCAAAGCGGCCGCAGCTTGCTAGCCGACCCCGTCAGTGGGTTGATCGACGGAGATCCGGGGCTGGACCAGGAAGCCATCCATCAAGAGCGGGATTGGCACGCCTCGATAGATCCGGCTGAGATGAATAGTGATCGTGCTGATGCGGATATTGTCGCGATCCTCGACACCTGATGTTATCTTGTTTTGGCTCCGGTCATCAGGTCAGAGTTGATGCCCAACACCGCCGGAGGCGGGTCACATCATATACGACGTGAAGCTGCGGACGCCGGACATTAGGGATTGCGAGCCCTAAGGAGCCGCCCCTTGAAAAGCCGACACGCAACCGATATATATTGCTCATAGTCGAGAGCGCTGATCCGTCGGTGCGTTGAACGATTGTTTCACTCGGCTTACCGAATTGGAGCGGACCGCATGCGGTCCGCTTTTTCGTTTCAGGGGGATTCGTTGCATCTACTATATCTCGACGAGTCTGGTCATTCGCATGATCCAAGCTCGGACTTTTTCGTTCTTGCCGGGTTCAGCATATTCGAGCGCCAAACGCATTGGCTGGAAGCCCAGATAGATCCTATAGCGGCGCGCTTTAGCTCAACCAATCCTCGAGAAATCGAGTTCCATGGAAACCCAATGCGCTCGGGCAACGGTACTTGGAAAGGTGTGCCTCCCATCGACAGAGTTCAAGCCGTCGTCGATATCTTGTCGCTCCTGGCAGACAAGCAATTGCAGTTGAAGGTCTACGCCTGCGTCATCGAAAAGAAGCTCTTCTCTCCGAACGATATTCTGGCTCGGAGCTTCGAAGAGGTGGCTTCGTGTTTTGATGACTATCTGAAGACGCTTTATAAGAAAAAGAACCCCCAGCGCGGCTTGGTCATCCTCGACAAGAGCAACTATGAGGAGAAAATCCAAACCCTCTCTCATGTGTTTAAGCACGTGGGGCATGCCAACGGCCAACTTCGCAACTTTGCCGAAGTCCCGCTGTTTCTGGATTCCAAGGCGTCGCGCCTGATTCAGATGGCGGATTTGATCGCCTACTGGATTTTCCGTCACTTTCAGTCAGGCGACCAGCGTGGGTACGACCTTATTAGGCCTTACTTTGCCCGGTATGGCATCGGGCCAGTCTCAGGTCTGCGCTGTCACGTCTCGCCGGAGACAGAAGCGCGCCTCGCTTCGCTTCCAGTTCCAACTCACCCTTTTCCGAAGGCAACGCCGAAAGGAATTGTCACCGACATACCCCAAATTTCCACGCTTGAAGATTAATTCAGCTCGAGGGCCTAAGCGGCTCTTCCAACATACTAGGCTCTAGCATTTTAGTGAAAATTCCGGCTCTTCACCTTCAGCGTATCGATATGAAGGTCGGGCACGAACATGTCGCGCGAATCCGGCCCGCCACCTCCATGCGCGAACTCATCGCCTCGCCCGGTTGGCAGCCTGAACTCCGTATCCCGATCGGCAAGTCCAACCAGATCGCCTGAGAGATCGAAGAGTTGCTGGGCGACGAGATGGACGACCTCCCCTTCCCGCTGGATGCGGCCGTTGATCGCCATCATCGATGATCCCAGCACGATGCCGCCTGCGCTTCTCGAATAGCGACGGCCAGACAACGACGTTGGCCGGTCCAGTCTCGTCCTCGATGGTGATGAACATGACACCCTTGGCTGATCCCGGATTCTGTCGGACTAGCACGAGGCCGGCAGTGTAAACCCACTGGCTATCCCGAGCATTCATTGCCTCGGCACAGGTGATGATATTTCGCTCCGAGAGATCCTTTCGCAGAAAGGCGACCGGATGCTGTCGCAGCGTCAGCCCGGTATGGCTGTAGTCCTCGATGACGTTGTGTCCCTCCGTTGTTGAATTTCAGCTGGATTTGACCCATTTTTTCATTCCGCGGTGAACCACGCAACTGAAACTAAAGTGTTGATCGCCAACATTTTCTCGTAGCGCAGGCGGATCACCCCGAAATGGAAAAGTGATCTAAATCGGAGTGATCATCAACAATCAAGGACCACAAGAAGGTTGAGGTCGACGCCTCGGAGATTATTCACATCGTGCATAGCGAAGATACTACATCGGAATTTCCATCAGCACACCAAATAGTGCACGTGGTGGGCACCGGAAATTATTCGCCATGCAAACCAATACCATATTCCTTATCTTCGCTGCCGTCGTGACCGGTGCGGTCGTGCCCTTTCAGGCAGGAGCAAACGCGGCTCTCGGACGGTCTCTTGGTCATCCGCTTTGGGGCACGCTCGTATCCCTTTGCGTCAGCCTGGCCTGCATCCTGCCCGTCATGCTCTTGACGAAGGTGCAGTTGCCTACCCTCTCGAACCTCGCCCACGCGCCGCGCTGGATATGGATCGGCGGCATTGTCGGCGTCGTCTACATCACCGGCGCGCTCATGCTTGCGCCAAAACTCGGCGCGGCCGGCTTCATCATCGCGGTCATCGCCGGGCAGATGCTGGCGTCGATCATCATCGACCGATGGGGCCTCGTCGGCCTGCCGCAGCAACCCGTCTTATGGTCCCGCCTTGCCGGTCTCGGCCTCATCTTTATCGGGCTGGTCGTGATGCAGTTGCAGACATTCTGGCTGAAGCCGCCAGCGGTTCTTGACGTCAGAAGACACAATACTTTTCCAGAAAGGATAACTGATGAACCTGCTTCACATCGACTCCAGCATTCGCGGTGAGCAATCCGTTAGCCGCATGCTGAGCAAGGCCGCTGTTGAGCGACTCAAAGGGCTCGAACCGTCGATGGAAATCATCTACCGCGATCTCGTCACCAGCCCCCTGCCGCATCTCATCGGTAACCATCTCGCTCGTGTTCCCGATGTCATTGATGATGTCACGCTTGGAGAACTGGCCCTGGAGGAGTTCATCGATGCCGATGTTATCGTGATTGGCGTTCCACTCTATAACCTATCCGTTTCAAGCCAGCTAAAGGCGTGGATCGACCGGATCGTTGTCCCAGGTCGCACATTTCGCTACACGTCGCATGGTCCCGAAGGCTTGGCACATGACAAGCGCGTCATTCTCGCTATGGCCCGCGGTGGGCATTATCGACAGGGAAATGCCTTGGTTTCATATGAACACGCCGAGGCTTATCTTCGCTCGATATTTGCGTTCATTGGCGTATCGAGGCTCGATGTGATCGCCGCAGACGGGCTCGCTGTCGACGATGCACAGAAGGAACTCAGCATTCGAGAAGCCCTCAGGACAATATCAGCGCTCAAACCCAACTGCGTGGTCTAACCGATGCGGCTAAAAGCGAAGCTCCTTAGGTAGCAACTTGGATCGAAGCGGACATCCGTTGCATGTTAGCAATATGAAGTCAGCAGACTGTACCATCTGAATCCGCTTCCGCGCTTGGTCGCGAGAAGCCCTCGCGTTGGCTAGCTCATCGGGCTTGCCGGCGCCTGTTGGTTTGCCTTCACGCAAAGAGGACAACGCCGCCGGTGCGGCATAGATTCGAGATACATCTCATCGGCAATTTCTTTGAAAGCCCCTTCAAGGGCGTGACTCTTGATCGCCAGATCACGAACCCGAACATCGTCGTCGGCCGCCACAGTTACTACTCCGGCGACTATCATGGTCACAGCTTTGACGACTGCGCGCGGTATCTGTGACGTGCCCCCAATAAATTGAGCCATTCGGCACTGGAATTTTCCACTTATGATCCCTTTTGGGAAGAAGAGGAGAATTCGATGAAGGCATCCAAGTTTTCGGAAGCGCAAATCGCGTTTGTTTTGAAGCAAGCAGAGGATGGAACGCCGATCGGTGAGGTCTGCCGCAAGGCGGGAATTTCCGATGCCACGTTTTACAATTGGCGCAAGAAGTATGCGGGCTTGATGCCGTCTGAGATGAAGCGTCTCCGCCAGCTTGAGGAGGAGAACGCCAAGCTGAAGCGGATTGTTGCCGACCTGCCGCGGGACAAGGCCATGCTACAGGATGTGATGTCAAAAAAACTCTGAGGCCTGCCCGCAAGCGCAAGCTTGTCGACACGATCAAGGCGGACTGGAAGGTTTCGATCCGGCGTGCATGCTCGGTGTTGAAGGTCGATCGGTCACTCTATGTCTACAAGTCCAGGCGCGGTGAGCAGGCCGAACTGAAGCTGAAGATCAAGGACATCTGCCAGACGCGGGTGCGCTACGGCTACAGGCGTGTGCATATCCTTATCAAGCGTGAAGGCTGGTCGGTGAACCCGAAGTGAATCTATCGCCTTTACAAGGAGATGGACCTTCAGCTCCGCAACAAGGTTCCGAAGCGCCGGGTCAAGGCAAAGCTACGGGCTGATCGCACGGAACCGACCCATTCCAACCATGTCTGGGCGATGGACTTTGTTCATGACCAACTGGCAACGGGTCGCAAGATCAGGGTTCTGACGGTTGTTGATACCTTCTCTCGCTTCTCGCCGGCGATTGATGCTCGCTTCAGCTACAAGGGCGAGGACGTGGTTCAAACGCTCGAACGGATCTGCCGGCAAGTCGGATATCCGGCGACCATACGCGTCGATAATGGCAGCGAATTCATCTCGCGAGACCTTGATCTATGGGCCTATCACAAGGGTGTCGTGCTCGACTTCTCACGACCAGGCAAGCCGACCGACAACAGCTACATAGAGAGTTTCAATGGCAAGTTCCGCGCCGAGTGCCTGAATGCCCACTGGTTCATGAGCCTTGACGACGCGCGCGCAAAGATGGAGGATTGGCGTAGAGACTACAATCCTGTTTCATAACGCCCATCTTTCTATGTTGTTGAAGGGAATAAGCTTTCCTGATCTGGATGCGATCCTGTGGGGTGTCGGGGGTTCTGCCGGACCCGATCGAGGATCTGATGTGTTTGTGAGGTCGCGAGTTTTGAACGGCTAAAGATCCATGGGCCATCGGGTAGCGGATGGGTTCCCTCAATCTCGCCAGCCTCAGCCGCCAGACGCAGTGTCTTTGGCGTTATCCCGAGCAACTTCGCCGCACCGCGCAGATTAAGCCACGGCTCGACCCCGTCGATCTGGGGGCGGAAGACTGGAATCTTGCGATATGACCTCAGCGCAGTGACCCGCTCCCGTGTCCAGCGATTGCCATTGCCGGTCGTCAGTCCGTTGCGATTGAGGACACCGGCAATCACATCGTCATTGGCAATAAGGACGAGCTGTCGCACAGCGTCGACAATGTCGTCACGGCACTCTTCGTGTACGCGGCCGCTCTTCGTGTATGCCTCGCCCCGGAGGCGGATCCGCCGGCCTTAATGATGCCTCCCTCAAAAAGGAACGCCGCGTGACCGGACAACTCGACCTCTATGGTGTCTTCCTGCCGGGGCTTTCGGCGCTTGCTCTTGGTGCCTACGGTCTCTTCCGCATGATGACGTCGCTTTTCACGCGGATCGGTCTTTATCGGGCCGTGTGGCACCCATCCCTGTTCAATCTCGCACTCTACGTCACCCTCGTTAGCGGGCTATCCGCCATTCTCAACTGGTTGCAGACATGAAGAACCTCACGATCACTTCGGGCAGAGCCCTTTTGACCTTGTCCATGGCGAGCTGCGCGGCAGTTTTCAGCTGGCACCTGTGGTCATTCTATATGGAAGCACCGTGGACGCGGGATGCTCGTGTCCGGGCGGATATTGTCCGACTGGCACCGGATGTTTCTGGACCGGTTGCGGCGGTTCTGGTCACCGACAATTCTCAGGTCGAGAAAGGAATGCCCTTATTTCGGATCGAAACGGACCGCTTCGAACTTGCGGTGCGAGAGGCAGAGGCTCAAGTAGAAAGTACGAAAGCTGCGGCGGATCTCGCCAGAATTGACTTTGAGCGATATCAGCTGCTCGTGTCGAAAGAGGCAGCGAGCTTGAAAGAGCGGCAACATGCAGAAGGCCAGATGAACCAGGCAGATGCCGCCCATCAATCGGCGCTCGTCGCTCTTGATCTGGCGAAGCTAAATCGTGGCCGGACACTTGTGAGAGCCCCGGCCTCGGGGAAAATCACGAACTTCGCTCTCCGTGCCGGCAATTATGTCTCCGCCGGAAATGCGGTCGGAGTGCTGATCGAAAACCAGGCTGTCTACGTGGCGGGGTATTTTGAGGAAACGAAAATACCAAAGATCCATATCGGCGACCGGGTGAAGGTCGATATTATGGGAGAGCCGCAATCAGTTGGCGGCCGTGTCGCGGGTATCGCAGCCGGCATCGAAGACCGGGAGCGAAGCGAAGCTACGGGCTCGCTTGCAAGCGTGGCTCCGACATTTTCCTGGGTCCGTCTCGCCCAGAGAATTCCAGTGCGTATTGAAATCGACAATGTCCCAGACGCCGTTCGGCTAATTGCTGGTAGGACCGCAACGGTCTTTGTTGAACCGAATAGCAACTAGGAGGCGCCGCCATCTTACGCTTGGAACTGTGATCGCATTCCTACAGCTACGTCACCCTTCGTCCAGCTAACGCTGGATTCGAGGGCTCTACTGCGATGGTCCCTCAACCATGCGGATTTGAGGCATCTGCAGTGATGGCTTCTATCAATCTGTTAGCCCCCACGGTACAGGGCTCAAACCTTCGCCTTGAAGGGAATCGAACGCTCGACCCCTTTATTTGAATAGACCTAACGCGCTAAAATCGTTGAGCCTCGCGCTGTGGCTTACCTCCGCAGAAGCGGTTCATATGGGACCGTGTCCAGACTGTGCAATGTTGGGATGTAGAAAAGCGAGAAGGGACATCAGAGGGACGGGTACCGCTGTCCGGGTTTGGCCCGAAGCGGTCATTTGAGCAGTCTCGTTTCCCATTCCAAACGAAGCATGCTCATGATCGCGGTGTCCCATCTCTCGTCACCAACTTTGGTAGACGACCGCCTCACTCCCTCGTGGACAAAACCGAGCTTTTTGTAGGTTCGGATAGCGGCAATGTTCCAGCTATAGACATTTAGCTCAGTCCTCTCGATTCTCGGATGAGAGAACGCCCGCTCCAATCCCGCTTCCAGCAACGGTTTAGCCAGTCCTTGTCCCCGCATTGTTGGCGCGACTATGACGCGGCCAATCCTTGCGACGCCATTTTTCCAGTCCACAGCTAATTGAATATGCCCTGCTATAACCTGAGACGCGTTAACAGCCATCCAGGATAGCCGCTTGGGCGGTGACGTTTGCCTGTCGATAATCATCTGTTCAAGCTGATCGTCGGTGATTGGATAAGTCAGATCAGGTCCGCCCCACTGCACCACATCGCGCTCGCTGCCCAGCCAACTGCGAAGGACCGGGAAGTGGATTGCCTCGAAATCGATTAAAGTCATTATCCGCTCATTACACACTGAACCGAAATTAAGCCTATAGCCGGAGCATCCACAGCGCAACTTCCTCTTCTGGCGCATTCTTGCCGTCAGTGTTGTAGCGGAATCATTCGGTGCGCTTAATCAAGCCTGGTCAATGTGCAAGGAAAACATCGCTTACCCATTGAGAAGCCAATGAACCATTCTGCGGCCTTCAGAGTAAAGGGATTACCAGTTACTACGCTGCTCGCTGCCATCGCCATTAGCGCGGTCATCGAGAACAAAACAACAACCGGGCGATATGTGGTCTGCTTTGGATCGATCACCTTCTTGCCAAGAAAGCGCCTCGTGTCGTCATAGCCGCCCACGCGGTTGTCACTCACAAACACCTGTGGAGTGGTAGCATCACTGTGCTCTCTCTTGACCGCATCTGTATCGACACGTGTCTTCGGCAACCTCCTGCCGCGCGCTGTCGCCAGTTGCCGTCTATTCGATCAAAGAAAGGCCCGTTAAGGATGCCGTCAGTTTGTCAAGCGAAGCGGAAAGCAACCGCCCCCCCGGCCATCCCAGCGCCAGCCGCTGCCAACAATACACACTCGCCCGAAGCGAAGCACCGTTCTTTGTTAGCCAGCGAGAGCGACAGAGGGATAGTCGCCGCGGAAGAATTGCCAAACTCGCCGATAGTCCGAAGAGTAGCATCGGGCGCGATCAAAAGCTGATTGCAGACCGCATCTATAATTCTGGAATTGGCCTGATGCGGTGCGAAACGGGCTATGTCATTTGAGGAAAGCTGTGCCCGCTCCATCGCACGGGCTCCCGATTGCGTCATCATACGCACTGCGTGGGCAAAAACCGCCCTACCATCAGGCATCGTAATTCGCATTTCGTCGATATCGAAGCCAGACTCCAATGGCCGCTTGCTGCCACCGGCGGGGATTTGGATCGTATCGTAATTCTGCCCCTCTTGGATGAGCTCAACACCGATCACACCGCTGTCCCGCACGGCTGACGGCATCAATAGAACCGCGCCCGCGGCGTCGGCGAAGACTGCGGCCGTGCCGCGCTCCTTCATGTTGATGCGACGGCTCAAAATATTGGCGGCAACAACCAGCGCCGGCTTGCCGTGCGCTCTTACGAATCCGTCGGCCAACACAAGTGCGTAGACAAAACCGGAGCATGCACCGGCAAGGTCGATCGCCCCAGATGCGGATAGACCGAGGCGGAATGCCAGCAGAGGCGCTGATGGTGGCAGGAGATGGTCGGGTGTTGATGTTGCAAGCAGCGTCAGCGCAACCTTATTGCGATCAACGCCCGCCTCGTCCAGCGCCATATCGCCTGCCTTCGCTGCGATATCCGTAAGCGTCTCGGTTGCAGCCGCCCAACGCCGCGAGCGGATGCCTGTGCGCAACTCAATCCAGCCGGGACTGAGCCCCAACTTCAGCTCCAGCTCCAGATTATCGACACGCCGCTCGGGTGCGTAGTGCCCGAAGCCCGCTATTCGGCTGGCAATAATCATCGCGCTGCACTCAAAATGAAATCGGGAGCCTCGTCGATAGCGTTGTAGGCCTTGTCCATATCCGCCTCAGTCACGCAATAGGGCGGCATCAAATAGATAACGTTGCCAAGCGGACGGATGAGGACGTCGCGATGGCGAAAAAAGGTCCGGAGGCGAGGTCCGACTTCCGAAAGATAGCCTGTACTATCGGCAGCGAGATCAAGTGCTGCGATTGTGCCCTGCTGGCGAATATTCGTGAAACGCGGATCCGACTGAAATCGCGCCAGCCTGTCGCGATGCATGGTCGCGACTGTCTCAATACGCTGACTTACAGGTTCAGTGCGCCATATCCGTAAATTCGCCACGGCTGCAGCACAAGCGATGGGATTGGCCGAGTAAGAGCTTGAATGAAAGAAAGTCCGGCGCCGGTCTTCAGAAAGATGTGCGTCGAAAATTTCAGCGGTGCACAAAGTCACGGCCAGTGGCAGCGCCCCACCGGTGATGCCCTTCGACAGGCAGAGGATATCTGGCATGAGACCAGTCGCGGTGCAAGCAAACAGCGATCCGGTCCGTCCCCATCCTGTCATCACCTCGTCGGCAATGAGCAGCGTCCCGTATCGCTGAGTGATGCGCCGGAACTCCGCCAAGAGATGAGCCGGATACATTTTCATGCCACCGGCTCCGAGGACCAGCGGCTCGATCAACAAAGCCGCGACATCACCACTGCGGCAGAGCCGCTCGAGAGCATCTAACGTCTGCTGTTCGCAGCCGGGCTTCGGAAAGGGGATCGTATCTACATTGAAGAGAAGCGGCGTATAGGCAGCATTGAAAACGCCTCGTTCGCCCGCCGACATCGTGCCGATCGTATCGCCGTGGTATCCATGCTCCATTACGATGACGCGCGAGCGTTTTGCGCCGCTATTGTGGAAGAAGCCGAGCGCCATCTTCAGGGCGACTTCGACCGCGGTCGACCCGCTGTCGGTATAGAAGACATGCGCCATTTCACGTGGCGCGAGTTTGATCAGTCCCCTCGCAAACTCCTCGGCTGGCTCGTGGGTGTACTCGGCAAATATGATCTGGTCGTAGCGCTCCGCCGCAAGGCGTATCGCTTCGGTGATCTTGGGATGGCGGTGCCTATGTGTGATTACCCACCAGGAGGAAATCGCATCGAGAACCGAGCGGCCATCGTCGTCGATCAGATAGGCGCCTTCGGTTGTGACAATCTTCTTGAATGCTGGTTCTAGCTTGTGCTGGCTGAACGGGTGCCAGACCGGCGATGTCTTCTCAGTGCAAGTCATTCCGCAATCCTTTCTTGGAGGAGAGAGAGATCGAAATGATCCCTGAACGCCCGGCGCAGGCTCTCC
This sequence comes from Rhizobium oryzicola, assembly GCF_030504645.1. Lineage (GTDB taxonomy): Bacteria > Pseudomonadota > Alphaproteobacteria > Rhizobiales > Rhizobiaceae > Neorhizobium > Neorhizobium oryzicola. The sequence continues at coordinate 118,889 of NZ_JAUKWQ010000015.1, forward strand.
GGCGTCAGCAACTCGAGCATCGGCAGACGCCCAAGAACCGGCAAGCCGCTCATCTCAGCAATGATCGACTGCGTGTCGGAGAGCTCGTCGCCGATGAAAGCAATCCCCACAATCTGGATGTGCCGCTGGCGCAATACCTCGACGGAAAGAAGCGTGTGATTGATCGTGCCAAGCCCGGTGCGCGCGCAGAGAATCAAGGGCCGCCCCCAGCGTGTAAAGACGTCGATATACGTGCTTTGCCTTGTCAGCGGCACGAGCAGCCCGCCTGCGCCTTCCACAACAAGAGGACGATCGGTCTCGGGAAGATCAATCGCGTCGGGATCAATCGCAACGCCGTCGATCTCGGCCGAGAGATGCGGAGAGACCGGTGTACGCAGGCGCCAGGCTTCCGGGAAGATACGCGACGGCGCCAGACCGGACAGCCGCTTTACGGTCTCGCTATCGGTCTCTTCGTCAAGGCCCGATTGAACCGGCTTCCAGTAGTAGCCATCAAGCGCGGCGGCGAGAGCCGCCGAAAAGACCGTCTTGCCGATGCCGGTATCTGTTCCGGTAATCACGAGGCACTTGCTCATACTCTCTCCTCCTGCAAAGCCTCTGCCAACGCATTCATCATTTGCGCTATGGCAGCCTTATCGACATGGAGCGTTATCGTAATGCGCAGCCTGGCCGTTCCCGCGGGCACGGTCGGCGGGCGGATCGCCCGAATGTCAAAGCCACTCGCTTGCATCCGCTCCGCTATGCGCACGGTGCGGCGGCTGTCACCGACGATCACCGGTATGATTTGCGTGCCGCTTCCGGACATACCGAAGCGGTCGGAGAATTCCGCGTTGGCATAATCGATCAGTTCATGCAAACGGGTGCGTCGCTCAGGCTGACCGGCAAGGACCCGCAGCGCTTGGCGAACACAGGCCGCCTGCAACGGTGAGGGTGCTGTCGAATAGATGAAGGGTCGAGCCCGGTTGACGAGGAAATCGTAGATCACACGATTGGCACCAACAAGCGCACCAGCCGAACCCAATGCTTTGCCACAAGTATGGAGAACGATGACACTGTCGCGGCCTTTGAACTCTGCGGAAAAGCCGCGACCACCGTCACCGTGCACGCCCGTTGCATGTGCCTCGTCGATGATCAGAAAGCCGTTGTGGCGATCCGCGATACTGAGAAGCGCCGGGATCGCGCTGCGATCACCATCCATGGAGTAGAGGCTCTCAACGACGATCCAGGGAAAGCCCCTGCCACCAGTGGCACGCCAAGCGCGGATCGCATCTTCGACCGCATTGGGATCATTATGTGGCACAGCCACAACACCGGCCTTGCCGACCTTCATTCCTTCATGCGCGCTGGCATGGACGAGGCAATCGTGAACGATGAGATCGCCGCGCTGCGGTAGGGTTGAGAGGATTGCCAAATTTGCAGCGTAGCCGCTGCCGAGGTAAAGCACACGCTCACAGCCGAAGAAGACGGCCGCTTCATCTTCCAGCGCCTCAAGCTCAGTGTGGTTGCCACGCAACAGACGCGATCCACCCGCGCCCGCGGGAACGGCGCGTTCGATCGCGGCAAGCAAGGCATCGCGCATTTCAGCCGATGCCGCCAGCCCCAGATAGTCGTTAGAGGTGAAATCGGCGGCGGTATCAAGCCTCAGTGTGCGCAACTGGCCCTTTTTGCGAAGCTGGTTCAGCGTCGCGCTGTAGCGGGCAAGGCGGTCAGCGTTCACCCGGGATCTCCAAGCTGGTCGCGGTCATGCCTAGTCTGGCGAGGAGGTTCGAATCCCGGTCATTACCAGGATTGGCCGCCGTCAGAAGCGTATCGCCGACGAAGATAGAGTTGGCGCCGGCAAAGAAGCACAGCGCCTGCATCTCATCACTCATGGTAGTGCGCCCAGCTGTCAGGCGCACCGAGGAAGCCGGCATCATCAGCCGCGCCAGTGCGATTATACGGATGAACTCGATCGGATCGACGGGTTCGAGGTTGGCCATCCTGGTTCCTGGCATCGGAATAAGCAGATTGATCGGCACGCTCTCGGGCGGCTCTGGAAGATTGGCGAGCGTCACCAACATGTCGATGCGGTCGTCGGGCGTCTCGCCCATGCCGATAATGCCCCCGCTGCAGACCTTGATGCCCGCTTCGCGTACATTCGCGAGGGTCTTCAGACGATCTGCGAAGCTGCGGGTTGTGATGACTTCCGGATAGAAGCGTTCGGATGTGTCTATGTTGTGATTGTAATAGTCGAGGCCTGCATCGGCAAAAGTTTCCGCTTGCGCAGACGACAGCATCCCAAGGGTCATGCAGGTCTCGAGCCCGAGTGACTTCACCCCTTTGACCATGGCAACGATTGCAGGCTCATCACGAGGCTTCGGGCTTCGCCAAGCAGCGCCCATGCAATATCGGGTTGCGCCGGATTCTCTCGCCTTTCGGGCCTCCAGCAGGACGTCGTCGAGATTCATGAGCTTTGAAGCAGCGACGCCGGAGGCGTGGACTGATTGGCTGCAATAACCGCAATCTTCCGGACATCCGCCGGTCTTGATGTTGAGGAGTTTGCTTAACTGGACTTCATTGGCGTTGAACTTTGTCCGATGCAGGGTGTGCGATCGAAACAACAGGTCATTGAGAGGTAAGTTGTAAAGCTCCCGCGCGGCGTCCAGCGTCCACTGGGCGTCGCATGGTTTTTCTTGAACCACGTCCCCGACCGTACTGAGTGCTTGCATGTCAATTTCTCCTCAAACAGGCCTTGCCAGTCGCGCGCCATCTAATATTTATAGATAATTCCTGCATTGCTGACTGCAGGACGACGCTAAAATGCTCGCCGAACACGAGCAACACGTTTTTTAATAGATTATCTATGAGGTCATATGTCTGAAACGGTTGCGCAACGGATCGCCAATGTGATCGGGGAGAGGATCGTTCGCGGCGAGATTCAGGCTGGGACCCCGCTGCGCCAAGATACGATTGCCAGGGAATTCGACGCCAGTCATGTACCTGCGCGTGAGGCGCTCCAGCATCTCCGCTCTCAAGGACTGGCCATAAGTCTTCCTCGGCGCGGAATGAGAGTTGCTCCCCTTGATCAGACATCAATTCTGGAGACAATCGAGATCCGCGCGGCTTTGGAAACGTTGGCTCTTCGGCTGGCTGCCCCTAAAATCAACTCTGCGACGATGGAGAAAATCGAGCTTGCTATGGTAGCGGGTGACGAAGCCGAGAGCATAGTCGAGTGGGAGCGAGCAAATCGGTCATTTCATCGCGAGTTGGTAGGCGCGTGCCGTATGCCGAAACTACTCTCCATGCTTGATGATCTCCAACTCGCTAATTCAAGAATCCTATTTTCAGCCACCCGCTCCGCCGGTTGGCGCCCCGGCTCCAGCGCCGCCCACCATCAGATTTTCGAGGCGCTGAAAAGGAAGGAAATTTCCGTCGCAACATCACTGCTTGACGCTCATATCCGAGGCCTAGAGCGAGCTAGTTTGGACGGAAGGGTTTCTCTCAAGTCGATCAGGTCGACGACCCGAACGAAGGCGGTTAGATAAGCCACGCTATCACGATACGCTGGTGCACAGAAGTCGCCGGACGAACTAATGATTGACGCCAAGTGGTCGCCAAATAACCAACTGGCCGCGCTGCTTGGCGAGCAGCATTGACCGGCAGAACAGCCTGCCCGTCCTTGATCTGAAACGGCGCTCCGCCAGGCTTGCGTCGCCACACCCGGCGCATCAACTGACTGCGCCGACTCCAAAATCATGCGTCTATT
>NZ_JAUKWQ010000016.1 GCF_030504645.1 Rhizobium oryzicola
TTCGACTGGCGCTTCAGCTTCTCGGCAATGGCATTCAGGATCATGACTACGCTCCGCTACATCGGGAGCGGAATTTCCACCGTTGTGGTCAACAGCTCGTTAACCAGAAAAATTTGCGACACGCCCGGCTAGAGACTTGCCACGACCTGACTTGATCAGTAGCCAATATGGGTCGATCGGGAGAGGCTGTAAATGTCGGTACCGATTTTTGCCCAAGATGCATGTGATTGAAGGCGAAGCCGCAGCGCAACCGATCGTCACCCGAATGGGCGGAGACAGCGCCTGCTGGCTCCGTGCCGAAGGCATAGAGCGGGGTCGCAAAGCGATGCGCTAAAGTAGCTATTCAGGGTAGACTTTCGAGGTACCATCTTTATTTGTTCCAGAGGAATAACGATTAATTTCCAGTGTGGTTGGTGGCAATGGCAGGTTTCGGACTCGAGCAGTGGGTAAGCTATCTCGGACTTGAACGCGTTGACGACCCGAACAAAGATCATCCGGTTTATCGCAAGCGGCTCGACGGAAAGATCATCGATCTCAAGGAACTGGATCTGCTTGTTGCTCAGAGACTGCGTGACCTGCGAACCGACCGACAGATTGCGCAAGCCAAAGTCGCTACACTGCTGGGGGTGAAAGAGGCGACCTATTCCCGTTACGAGAACGCCTCTTCCTTGATGACCGTCGGACGGCTGATCCACGTTTTCGAGGTCCTGGATATCACTCCGGAAGAGTTCTTCGATCCCTTCGTCAACGAACGACCTATTCATCCCAAAGGCAAGTCACGCAAAGACGTGAGAAACAAGCTGATGGGAGAAACGGTCGACCACCTGAAGAAGCTCGACGATACGGCCTTGAAGATGGTGCATGACCTGGTGATCGCCATGGAGCCCCGGACGATCGGAAGGCAGAAAAGGAATGGCGCGGCGAAAGCCGCGCCATGACACTCAGCGGGGTGGCTTTGGTTTCCGCCGCGCGCCGGCCGCCATCGGCGATCAGCCGGCGCTCATGCGGCGTCCTTTCTAGATTAACGAAGCCTGCACCAAACCACTAAACGCATAATCCACTTCCTTGGCGTAGCAGGACGGCTTTCCAAGGAACAGACAGGTGTTTTGGTGCTCCCGGAACTATCGACAATTGCCAAAGAAATCGGCAACGCTTCGCTAATGCAGGCGGTCGCCATCTTCATCGCTTTATTCACATTGAGCACGAAGATCCGCAACGCTTGGAAGGAACGGCACGCTGCCCGTATCCAGGCAGAAGAAAAGTTCTTCTCTGGTCGAGAAAAGACGGATGCTGTCCTGCAGCTTGCCTATGAGCAGAGCTTCGGATCTCACGCAACAGTACCAGAAATTAAGGCATTGCTGGACCACCCTATCGACGCAGTGGGCGTTGCTCGGGCACGCGCAAAAGCCGGGCCGCATGTGATTTGGACGGGAACATGGTTTGTGATGCGTAGCAACGTGTCTAACGGCTGGAGATTGTTTCTTTATGCCGCGTGGGTGCTGATTCCTGGGGTAGTTGGTGTTGCAACCTTGGCCTATGCTGTACCCGCACTTTTGTACGCGCAGTACCTGATCGGCTCCCTGCTCTTGGCCGAGACGGCTGTCTTGTTTGCAGCTTGTTTTTCGAATTTTCGGGACTTCGACAAGTATGCTGCCGCTCGTCGCTTGACTAAGAGCAGACCTTGAAGCTCGCCAACTTGGTACCACCACAAGGCATGCTTCAGTGAAGCGAAGTAGCCGGCTCCTGCAGCAGCTTTACCATCTGCCTCACAACCGTTCGCAGCTTCCTCCAATCGCGTAGATCGCCTTCGTTCACCCGCTCCTGGATTGCGGTCAGTATCCATCCGACGCAGGCGATATCGTCTGCAGCGCGATACTCGTCCGACCGATGAAAGCAAGCGATAATGCGAGGGCGCGCGCCTTCCTCAGTCTTCGGAATCTTCGAGACCAAGTCCTGCGCTTCTCGATAAGCCCTCGCCACACGCTTGAGATCGTCCGGCCCGGCTTGGGTAATCATGCCGACGGTCCACATCAGGGTATTTGAAAGGTGTTCCACTTCGTCAGTCATGGTGATCCTCGTCCTCTCCACTGTGACAGTGCTCCGAAAAGCTACCACCATGCCGACACTCGCGTTAGCTGCAGATCTGCAGATTAGGATCGCGTAATCTTCTATCTTGATTTTTGACGCCCCATGTGTTCCCTGTTTGTTCCTTTCGCTACCAGTCGTGAAAGGATCGAATTGAATGCTCGCCGGCCTGAAAATCGAGGCAGAAATCTATGTGCCTCTCATGCTCCACGGGTTATGCGCCGGCTTTCCATCACCCGCAGATGACTACATCGAAGAGTCTATCGACCTTACAAAGCTCCTGATTCGGAATCCGCCGGCAACCTTCCTGTGGAAGGTCGACGGCAATTCGATGCGGGACGCCGGGATCTTCCACGGGGATCTGATCGTGGTCGACCGAAGCGTGCGGCCGGTCGATGGCGATATTGTCGTGGCGACCGTGCACGGCGAGCGATCCTTGAAGCGGCTGCGCATGACGGGTGGTCGTCCGCGGCTGATGTTTGAGAATTCAGATATGCCGCTGTTCGACCTTCCGGAGATCGCGGAAGTCGAGATCTGGGGCGTCGCACTTTGCAACGTACATTGGCTGCGACCGAGGAAGCAGGGATGACCTCATTCGCACTGATTGACGGCAACTCATTCTATTGCTCTTGCGAGCGCGTCTTTGACCCTGCCATCGCCAAGCGGCCGGTGATCGTTCTGTCCAACAACGACGGATGCGCCGTTGCCAGAACGGCGGAGGCCAAGGCGCTCGGCATTGGCATGGGCGAACCCTACTTCAAGATCCGCGATCTCTGTCGTGACAATGATGTGGCGGTCTACTCCAGCAACTACACCCTTTATGGCGACATGAGCGCCAGGCTGAATGCGATCTACCGGCAATGGTCTCCGGATGTTGAGGTCTATTCGATCGATGAAAGCTTTTTGGATATGACCGACATCAGGCCCGTCGATCGCGTCGCCTTCGGCCGCGATCTTCGGTCCACGGTTCAACAATGGACCGGGATCCCGACATGTGTCGGCATTGGCCCGAGCAAGACACTGGCGAAGTTCGCAAACCACATTGCAAAGAAGAACCCGGAGCTTGGCGGCGTCTGCGACCTGACAGATGCAGCCGTTCGGCAAAGCTGGCTCGATCGCGTCGAGGTCGGGGAGGTTTGGGGCGTCGGATCGGCATCAGAGCGAAAGCTATTCGGCCTGGGCATTGAGACGGCCGGCGACCTAGCGCGCGTTGATGCGCGGCTCGCCCGCAATCTTCTGAGCGTGGTGGGCGAGAGGACGGTTCTGGAGCTGCAGGGCATTTCATGCCTGCCGCTTGAAGACGTGCCGCCACAACGGAAGGGCTGCGCCGTGACCCGATCCTTTGGAACGCCGGTTACGGATCTGAGCGGAATGCTCGAGGCGGTCGCGGCCTATGCGATGAGGGCAGGAGAGAAGCTGCGCCGGCATGGTCTCGAGGCGACACATATGGCGGTCTTCATGCATACGTCGCGCTTTAACTCGAAGGACAAGCCGCACTCGGCTCAAACGACAGTCCATTTTCCCGAGGCTTCGAACGATACTTTTGACCTGATCCGGGCCGCTCAGAGCGGAGCGCGCAAGATCTTCAGGGACGGCCATCGCTACGCAAAGGCCGGCATCATCATGAACGATCTGGTGCGGGCGGCGTCACAGCCGCGGCCCCTGTTCGATGCGCGGGACCGTGACCAGTCGGAACGGTTGATGACAGCCCTGGATGCGGTCAATGGGAAATTTGGGCGTGGCTCGCTTATCCCGGCCTCGGCCGGCATCAAGCGCGACTGGCAGACGAAGTTTGACCGTCGGTCGCCGCGCTACACCACGAATATCAAAGAACTGCCCGTAGCCGTGGCGCGCTAGCAAACGAAGAAGAAGCGAGGGATTTGGATGAGCCTGCCTCGGCTGAAGGATTACCGGGCGGAAACGATCGACGTTGAGTGCCGGCGCTGCGACCGTTACGCAGTACTCGATCGGAAGGCATTGGTGAAGAAATACGGCGCCAGCTGTCAGTTCGTCGACCTGAAGCGCGCCCTCGCGATTGGGTGCGACCGGAGGGGGTCAGATCAGTGTGAGGCGCGGTTTCCCTGCCTCCTGCGGATCGGCGTCCTCATAGAACGGGGTTAGTCTCTGAAGCGGCGGCTCGCCAGGATAAACACCAAGCCTAAGCCTAAGAACGGCAGAGAGTAGGCGAGGGCATTGGGATACTTCCATGGCGCCGGGGGAAGGTTGCTACATCCGCCCGCGCCGTCCAGACCGCAACTGAGGCTCGCTACAAAGTACCAGAAGCCGACTGCAAACAGGCAGACGGCAATTCCTGAGAATAGAAAGACGCGCTTGATCATAGCGCGACAATACCCATGACGCCGGCATTGGAAAGAGCCGCCCTAGTGGGGCGGCTCGGCGCTGATCAGCGCATCGAATGCGGCCTCTTCTTCGGCAAGCTTCGCTTCGACCGCCGCCAGCTCGGCTGCGATCTGCTGACGCTCGGGCCGGTCGATGGACGCTGCAAGCTCGGCGCGTAATTCGTTGATGTGGTCGTAAGTGGTCATCGTCGGCTCCTTTGAATGAAAACAAAGGTGCGGGACCGACAAGGGAGGGTTTGGGTCAATGACCGCCGGAGGCGGCCTACGGGGCGTGGGGGAGCCGATTTCGTTGCGCAGCGGCGAAATTGGGGGGACCGCGCATCATTGACGCGAACCCTCGCTTGTCGGTGTAATTGGATGATGTTGAGAGAGAATATACCTCTCCGTATGGCACCATCCTGTCCGGAACCAGTTGCACAACCCGTCGTTTTGGCGACGGAGGTTTCGGATGGCAGATCAAAGCAAGTTTTTCAGGCAGCTCGCTTCGAGTGACATGGTGCGCAAGGCAGCGCAGAGGCATGAGAGGCTTCAGCCGAACCGGACGACGATCGGATCCAGTCGCTACTTGAGCGGCTGTCTGAAGCCGAAAAGCGTTCGTCGACAAGCAGCGCGCAGGACCAGAATGCGCAGTGATCAGCTTGCAGGCCGCCGATCGGGCCACCATATAGAATCTTGATTGACACAGCGGGTCCTCCCAGCCGCCGCGTCGATCGTTCCCCTCTGGAGGCTTAGACCTTCACACCTCAAGGGCCGCGGCTTCCGCTGGCCCTTTTTCTTTGGCGACAGATAAATCAGCCGCAGGTGGCCCGAGTGACCAGTTCCGTGGCGGGATCAGTCTCGATCGTCACCCGATCCTCTCTGAAGTCCTGGGTTACCATGTCGCCGGGTTGGATCTGGCGAACAGTCTTTGCGCCAGTCAGCTGCATCGCCTCGGCGTCTGTCGGCTTTTCCTTGCCGACCAACCCTTGCGCGGCTTCCGCTTTGCACGGACCTGCTGCCGGCGATGAAGCTCCATCCGCGCTGCAACCAGATGAGGCCAAAGCCACACAGGCGGCGACCATAGGGAAGGAATAGAACGGCGACTTCATCGGGAATCTCCTTGCTCTGAAGCTCCTACAAGGAGTTCAGGATTGGCTTTTTCGTGTCGCTGCCATCATAGCGAGATGAGTTCACCTCCCGGCCGACACGGTAAAACTCGAGCTGGCTGTCGATCTGGTTTTCAACAAGGAAGGCTTTCGCTTCAGCACCCTGAACAGAGGCATCCAACCAGGTCTCATAGGCAGATGGATCCAGCATGACGGGCATCCGCGTATGAATATGAGCGATGTGATCGACGGCCGGCGCTGTGATGATCGTGCAGCTGGTGATGCCTAGCTTGTCGTTATGCGCCCATAGCCCGGCGAAGGAGAAAGGCTTCCCCTCGGGGAGCTGCAACAGCCATGGGTCTTTCTTGCCGTCCTCTTCGCTTGTGGTCCATTCGAAATAACCATCAGCCGGAATAAGGCAACGCTTCGACTTGAAGGGTTCTCGAAATGCCCCTGACGTGTCGACTGTCTCAATCCTGGCATTGAACATTGCCGCTTTCGGCAGCTCTTTTGCGAAGAAGGGCACGAGCCACCAGCGCCCGTAGTCAATTTCTAGCGCGCCGGCTTTGTCCTTATGGGCGAAATAGACGCTCTGTGTCGGCGCGATGTTGTAGCGCGGCGGCATGTTGGACGGAGGCGGGGTCTCTGCATGGATATTGTAGAGGGCAGGGATCTCGGCCCAAGTCATGGTGTTGGTAAAACGGCCACACATTCACTGCCCCTCGATTTTCTATCCAATCAGACCATAATACAGATCCCACAACCAGTTTTCGCGTGGCTGAGCGTTGGTGAGGCAGTCCAATGATCGTGGCTGCGCCAGATCAATATCACAAACGCCCGTCACTAACGCGTATCTTTGACGCTCGACGTCTGCCAACCGCCAGCCCATCCAGACGCATCCTGCCATAAGAACAACGATTAGAAGATTCCTCACGCCAGACCCTCCATTCAGTTATCGAACGAACTTCTAAAATAGCTCTTCTCTCGACACCGAGGCGCCACTAACGAGAATGGTCAGAACAACCAACCCGGATCACTTGAGAGTGCCCGCATCGCCGCTTTCGGCTCCTTAGCGAGTATCAAAAACAAAGCTCTTGTAGCTGCATCAGGCTTCCGGCGTCCTTGTTCATAGGCCTCTACAGTTCTGGCCGGAATATGGGTCAGCCTCTCGAATTCCCGGCACGAACTCGCGACGCTGCGCCTGATCGCTTGTATCACCGCAGGTGTCAGCTCATTCTTCGCGGTACTTCCAATCAGGTCCAGAAAGGCATCAAGTGGAAGATTACTTGGGAAGTTGTTCATGAGGGCGGTCCAGCAGAGGTCTTCTTGATCCGCTAAAAAACGGTGTTTTGGTCGCTACGTCAATGACGTATCATACAGTTCACGAAACCAGCTTCATGAACTGAATTCTCTTTACCCTGAACCACCAAAACACGGATTGAATCTCAAACAAAACAATTATTTAAGCATATCGACTGAGCGGAACTGCGGGGAACTGTATCTATAAAGAAAGGAATGGCGGCGCTAAATTTTTCGACATGGTAGTTTTCACCCCTAGGAGGCCCCGATGTCTGAGTTGATCGACCGTCTTTTTTCGATGCTGCGCATACCGCCTGAGCACCATGGATTTGTAATCAGTCTCGCTGCGATCGCATTGTCCGGCTACGCGATCTACGCCGTGCTCTCTGTCGTACAAGGACGCTAACGATGATGCGCACATGGGTTCCCTTGCCCACCGTCTGGATCGAGCAACAGGGGCTAAAGCAATTCGCATGGTCTGATGGAGGCGGAGGCTCTGATCAAGCCTCTGCGCTCATATGCCTGATGCTTATCGCTCACCACACCGACGGCTTTGGACTAGCGAGGCTGACTTACGGGAAGATTGGAGACATAGCAGGGTTAAGCCGCAGCAAAATTTCCGGCGGCTTGGAGGTACTTGCTGAGCGCGGCCTCATTATCAAGGAGCAGGAGCGAAGTGTGGTTCGGCTTTCTAACCTCAACACGGCCGTCGGGGGATGGGGAATGCTGCCTGCAAAGGGCCTCTACTCGACAACAGGCCGGATTCCGTTTTTCCGCCGCCTTCACCTCCGTCATCGTGCGGAACTAGATGCACTGAAGCTGTACCTTCTTTTCGTCGCACGTCGCGACATCACGCGAAACGTTGTTGACTTGAGTTATGACAAAATCCGGGAGTACGCAGGCATTAGCAGGAAAAAGATCCCCGATGCTCTGTCTCTGTTGTCTGTTAATGGTTTGATCCGTCACGAACGACAACCCAGCGACATCAATGATTATGCCACTATGAACTCCTATCGGCTTTCATACCTGGACTCGTACCGACATCCAGGCACGACTGGTCGCGCCCAGTTAGTGGCCGCCAAAGAGCTCTGATGCCATTCAACAACCGGACCACAAAGATTCGCTTCATTAAGGTATACGTGCTGAGACAGAGGTGGCTCGGTTTGTCTGAACAGTTTCGGGCGTTTTGCTAAGTGGATTTCCGCCTCGATTATGCCGCCACCATCATGGGTGCCAGCGCGTTGAAGTAGGCCTGATCCGGCGTCTGCCGGTCAAGGGATGAATGTGGGCGTCGGCTATTGTAAAAGGTCAGATATCGGCCAATGCCGACGCGGGCCTCAGACACGGTCTTGTAGGCGTGGAGGTAGACCTCCTCGTATTTGATCGACCGCCAGAGCCGCTCGACGAAGACGTTGTCGCGCCATGCGCCCTTGCCATCCATCGAGATGGCGATCTCAGCTTTCTTCAGCACCGCCGTGAAGTCCATCGAGGTAAACTGCGAGCCCTGATCCGTGTTGAAGATGTCGGGCTTGCCATAGCGGGCGAGCGCCTCCTCGACCGCTTCGATGCAGAAGTCCGCTTCCATCGTGATCGACAGCCGCCACGACAAGACCTTCCGGCTGAACCAGTCCACGACGGCACAGAGATAGACGAATCCTCGCGCCATGGGGATATAGCTGATGTCCATGGCCCAGACCTGGTTGGGTCTGGTGACGGCCAACTTGCGCAGGAGGTAGGGATAGATTTTGTGACCTGGCGCTGGTTTGGAGGTGTTCGGGCGGCGGTAGATCGCTTCGATGCCCATCTTCTTCATCAGCGTGGCGACGTGCAATCGCCCCGTTTCCAGCCCTTCTCCCCTCAAGAGCCCTTGCAACATCCGACTTCCGGCGAACGGGTAGTCGAGATGCAGCTCATCGATCCGCCGCATCAGGGCCAGATCGCCGTCGGGCACTGGACGAGGCAGATAATAGACGCTGCCACGGCTGAAGCCGAGAAGCTTCGCCTGGCGCACGACGGATAGTTTGTGCGTGCGGTCGATCATTTCTTTCCGCCCAGCAATCCCGCCTTGCCGAGCGCACCGGATAAAAAATCATTCTCCAGTGTCAATTCGCCGATCTTAGCATGCAGTGTTTTGACGTCCACGGCCGGACCTGCCGGTTCGGCCTTCGCTTCATCGCCAAAAACGCCTGTCGCACCCTCAAGGAGCTGGTCTTTCCACTGTTTGATCTGGTTGGCGTGTACGTCAAACTGTTGGGATAATTCCACCAGCGTCTGCTCACCTCGGATGGCGGCAAGTGCCACCTTCGCCTTGAAAGCCGGGCTATGGTTCCGGCGCGGTCGTCTTGTCATGGTTTCTCCTGTTCCCGGCATCTAAGCCGAAGTCAGGCAGAAATTCCACTTATCCCCGCTGTTCAGATTTCCCGAGCCAGCTCTTTAGGCTATCGACATCGCGGATCTCATCGCGGCCAGCGGTCGATAACCGCGTTGATTGGCCGGACATATGGCTGCACCGTCCGGAGGTGAATTGCGCTGAAAAACCTTGGCAACCTGGCCGTTCCACATATGAGTCAGAGCCTATTTTGCACGCCCAAACACAAGGAAAAGAGTAGCGTCAGGTTACCCGATGGGTGACCGGATAAGGGCATAGAGGAGGGATGAACAACGCCCGTGATCCTCGCTATACCCGCCATCGCTCTCCGGCCGAAGTGACCAGCCAAACCGTGTGGCTCTATTTCCGGTTCCCGCTCAGCCTGCGCATGGTAGAGGAAATGCTGGCCGCCCGTGGAATCCTGGTCAGTTATGAAACGGTGCGACAGTGGGCGCTGAAGTTCGGCCTGTATTTTGCCAACCAGATCCGCCGACGTTTTCCGGCACCTGTTGCGCAAGCTGCTCAAGAAGCAAGGCACCGCACCGCGCTTGATGATCACGGATAAACTCGTCAGCTACGGCGCGGCTATGCGAGAGATCATGGCAGGGTGTGGAGCATCGGCAGCATAAGGGCATAAAGAATCGAGCGGAAAAACAGCCATCAACCGACCCGAAGACGGGAGCGGATCATGAAGCGCTTCAAGTCAGCCGGGCACGTACAACGGTTCCTTTCAGTCCACGATCAGATAGCCAACCTCTTCCACCGTACCGCCAACAGCAACGTTGCTGAACGTCGCGAGGCTTCCCCCCAGGCCTTCACTGCCTGGGCCGAAGTGACAGGCGTTGCCGTGAGCATCTGATTTGGCGACCCAAGGAGGCGCTTTGCCTCCAGCTCGTCAAATTGACGGTGCCCATCACAGGGATGATGAATGGAAAATTCCGGCTCTTAGGGCTCCACTTATTGGGGGCACGTCACAGATCCTCTTCGAGCGAGATCCACACGTCGTAGTCTTCGTCAAAGATGATTTCGGCCAGTAGCGCCCCCAGTCGATCGCTTACATTCGTCGCGTCATCCAAGAATGCGCTTCTCATCAGTTTTTTCAAGCTGCCAACTCCATCAAGGCTCGAACTTCCCGTCGTCGCATATTGCGTGACAAGCAAGCGACATGTTCCACATAGACCTCGTCGAGTTCGACGATGGGCAACCGGGTGACATTGTTGTCTGTGCGGCTGACGGCAAGCTCGAACATAAAACCGATACCAAGACTCTGAAGCACCGCTTCATAGACAGCCTCGCGTTCTCCAAGCGACAAGGCCGGCTCAAGATTAAGATCGGCCTTTTTCATGGCCCGGTTCAGTGCTGATTGGGTAAGCGACTGATCGTTGCGGAAGATCAGCGGCTGATCGGCAAGTTCATGCAGCGAAACCGGCGTGCCGCGTTTGGCCAAAGCGTGGTTGCTCGGCACCAGCGCAACCGCCCGCTGTTCGATGTAAGAGGCTCGCGTCAGGGTCTCATCATCGGGGACGCCGGTAAGAATGATGGCATCGCATTGCTGCTCGTAAAGCGCTGTTGTGACGCGCTGCCAATTGCCGAAATTGGCTGTTACACGCACCCCGGGATAAAGCCGGCGGTATTCGGAAATCAGCGCCATTGCCGGATTGGGGGCGCCGCACATGACATGCAGAGCGCCCGTCTTCAAGGCACTGGAAGCGCTAAGAATGTCAGATGCGGCATCCTCGATGACATGCAGCTCGCGTGTCTCTTGGAACAGGCGTTTGGCCAGCTGCGTCATCCTTGCGCCATCGCCCGTACGCTCGAACAGCATGACGCCGTGGGTCTGCTCGATTGCCTTGATCTGTGCGGTGATTGCCGGCTGGCTCAATCCGAGACGCTTTGCTGCCGCAGTAAAGCTGCCCTCCTGCACGACAGCATTGAAGGCGCGAAGTTGAGTGTAGCTGATTTTTGGGCGCATGGATAAGACCTGATGAGGGGTAGAAGGAAAATTTATAATACGTCACTTGTGTGTAAAATTTATATAATATCATCCCGCCCAACGAAACTTTGGCAGGCATTTTTCATGGCAGCTCTCAACATCCAGGCGGTCGCGAAACGCTTTGGCGAAACCGACGTTTTGAAGCGTATCGATCTGGACATTCGGGACGGTGAGTTTATTTCGCTGGTCGGGCCATCCGGCTGCGGCAAATCCACGTTGCTGCGCATCGTGGCTGGTCTCGAGCAGCAGACCGAAGGCCATATCTTGCTCGACGGTCGCAAGGTCGACGCGATGCGACCGCGTGATCGTGATCTTGCGATGGTCTTCCAGAGTTACGCGCTTTATCCGCATCTGACGGTCGCCGAGAATATTGCTGTGCCGCTCACCATGCGCCGTATGTCGACATTGCAGCGCTCTTTGATCGGCAAGATTGTGCCCTCTGCAAGCGAAAGGCGGCGTGAGATCGCGGGCGAAGTCGCCAAGGTGTGCGATGCCTTGTCAATCAATGCTCTGAAGGACCGCAAGCCGGCAGCACTGTCTGGCGGCCAGCGGCAGCGTGTTGCACTCGCCCGCGCCATGGTGCGCAAGCCGAGCGGCTTCCTGATGGACGAGCCCTTGTCCAACCTCGATGCCAAGATGCGCGTACAGGCACGCAGCGAAATAGCGGCGCTGCATCGCCAGCTGGACTCGACATTCATTTACGTGACCCATGATCAGGCCGAGGCGATGACCATGTCGGACCGGATTGCGGTCATGATAGGGGGAGAGCTCCTTCAGGTCGATACACCGGACCAGATCTACCAGATGCCGCAGGATCTGCGGGTTGCCGAGTTCATCGGAAGTCCCAAGATCAACGTTGCGGCGGTGACCCTGCGGGAGGCGGGGCTGCTTTCCCTGACCGCGCGGGGAACCACAAACGCCATTCATGCCGCCTTTCGTCCGGAGGCCGCACGCCTGACTGCGGAAAGCGAGGGCATCTTCTGCGGCATCGTGCATCACGTCGAAAATCTGGGGTCGGACCTGTTCGTGCAGGTCAAGGCCGAAGGGATCGTCGACATGGTAGTCGTGCGGACGGACCCCGCAGGACAGCGGCCGGCGCTGCGCGACCGCGTCGGAGTTACGATCGACGAGACCCGTCTGCATGTGTTCCGGGCGGACAATCGTCGCATGCCCGGGACGTTCCGGCTGGAGCGGCGGCGATGACGCTTTCGGCGAGCCAGAACCGCGCCGGTCTCGCCCTGATGGCGCCGGCCGCCATGCTGGCGGTGATATTCCTGCTCCTTCCGCTTCTGGCGATCTTCGTTCTCGCCTTTACCGATTACCAGCTCGGCGACAGGACGCTGCATTTCATCGGCTTCGACAATTTCCGCGAGCTGGCAGATGAACCCATATTTTGGACCTCGCTCGGCAATACCCTGCTGTATTCGGCGGTCGTGGTGCCTGGTTCGGTGACGCTTGGTCTTGTAAGCGCGCTCTTGATCGATGCGAGAACGTCGCTTCGCTCGTTTTACCGGACCGTCTTCTTCCTGCCGGTGATGGCAAGCCTGCTGGCGATGGCGGTGGTGTGGGAGTTCATGCTGCATCCAAGCTTCGGCATCGTGAATACCGCCTTAAAGGCCATAGGCCTTGCGCCGCACAACTGGCTGAAAGACGGCGATATCGCACTCTATGTCCTTGCTGTGATCGGTATCTGGCAGAGCTTCGGTTTCAACATGGTGCTGTTCATGGCCGGGCTTTCGGCTATTCCCCGCGATCTCTACGACGCAGCGGAAATCGATGGAGCGCCGAATGCCTGGGCGCGCTTCAGCCTGATCACCTGGCCTTTGCTCGCCCCGGTCACGGTCTTCGTCTCCATCACCGCGATGATACGGTCCTTCCAGGTTTTCGACACGGTACATGCTCTGACGCAGGGCGGTCCGAGCAAATCGACGGAAGTCCTGCTCTACACGATCTACGCCGAGGGGTTCGAATTCTTCCGCAGCGGTCGTGCCGCAGCGATCACCGTTGTCTTCATCGCGCTTGTCGTTGCCGTAAGCCTGATGCGCTTCGTGTCTTTCAAGAAAAATGGAAAGCCGGCATGATGTCCGTTTCCCGCAAGACGACCGCTGCCCTGACCCGTTCGGCAATGCGCCATATCCTGCTGATGACGATTGCAGCCTTTGCCCTTTTGCCTTTCGCGGTGATGGTCTCGACCTCGCTCAAGCCGGCGGATGAGATCTTCTCCGACTCGGTGCGCTGGTGGCCACATAAGCTCGCCTTCGTCGAAAATTACAATCAGGCCCTCTCGACTGCGCCGCTGGCCTTGTATCTTCTTAACGGTGTCATCGTCACGCTCGCGATCTTCTTCCTGCAGGTTCTGGTATCGCTGCCCGCGGCCTATGCGCTGGCCAAGCTGCGCTTCATCGGCCGGCGCATCGCCTTCTGTTTCGTGCTGTTCTGCCTGTTGATCCCCTATCACGCGATCGCGGTGCCGCTCTTTATCATGCTGTATTTCGTCGATCTGCTCGATAGCTACAGTGCGCTGGTTCTGCCCTTCACGATCTCGGTGTTCGGCATCTTCTTGATGCGGCAGTTCTTCATGGGCGTGCCCGATGATCTCGTCGATGCCGCACGCATGGATGGGCTTTCCGAACTGTCGATCGTCTGGCGCGTGATGCTGCCAGCCGCAATTCCAGCGCTGACAGCCTTTGGCGTGTTCTCGATCGTGGCGCATTGGAACGACTATTTCTGGCCGCTGATCGCAGTGTCCAGCGACGGCTATTTTACCCCGCCGCTTGGCGTGATGGCGTTCCGCAATGCCGAGGCGGGGACGAATTTCGGGCCGCTGATGGCCGCCGCCACGATCATTGTCGCCCCGCTGATCGCCCTTTTCCTTCTGGCGCAACGTCGCTTTATCGAGGGCATCGCCTTCACCGGTATCAAGTAACTCCACCTCCCAACCTTCACCCCCATAAAATACTCGGAGACACCCCATGAAACTGATCCTGACAGCTACGGCTTTGTCGCTGATGGCATCTACCGCACTGGCTGAAACCACCATCACGGTGCAGTATGCCTATCCGGAACTCTTCGACACAACCCAGAATGAAATGGTGAAAGCGTTCGAGATGAAGCATCCCGACATCAAGGTGGAGTTTCGCTCTGCCTACAAGGATTACGAGGATGCTGCACAGCGCGTGTTACGTGAAGGCATTACCGGCAATGTGCCGGATGTCACCTTCCAGGGTCTGAACCGCGTGCGCGTTCTGGCCGACAAGGGTATTGCCGTTGCGCTCGACGACTTCATCGCTGCTGAGAAGGACTTCAACGCTGCCGGTTATCACGAAGGCATGCGTCAGGCCGGTACCGTTGATGGCAAAGTCTATGGCCTGCCTTTCGCGATCTCGCTGCCGATCGTCTATTACAACATGGATCTCGTGAAGAAGGCCGGTTTCGACGAAAACAGCCTGCCGAAGACGTGGGACGAGATCGTTGCGCTGTCCAAGAAGATCAAGGCCGGCGGCGAGGCTGACGGCATCGGAACGGAATGGGCTATCACCGGCAACTGGTTGTGGCAGGCAATGGTGTTCGCCAACGGCGGCACGATGCTGAACGCTGACGAGAGCAAAGTCGCCTTTGACGGCGAAGCGGGCAAAAAGGCGATCGGTACACTGGCAAGCCTGGTAACAGAGGCGCAGTCGCCGGATATGACGCCGAACGAGATGCTGGCGGCATTTTCCGCCGGCAAGATCGGCGTAATGGTGACGACGACGGCCCGCGTCAACGCGGTGACCAAGCAGATCGGCGGCAAGTTTGAACTGAAGACGGGCAACTATCCGGATCTCCAGGAAGGCGTCTCGCGCCTGCCGGCCGGCGGCAACGTTGCCATGATCACCGCCAAGGACAAAGCCAAGCAGAATGCAGCCTGGGAATTCCTGAAGTTCGCGACGGGCCCGGAAGGCGGCGCGATCATGGTCAAGACGACCGGCTACATGGCGCCCAATAACAAGGCTGCAGATCTGCTGAAGGATTTCTACACGGAAAATCCGAACCAGGCGGTCGCGCTTTCGCAGCTGCCATACCTCACTGGCTGGTATGCCTTCCCGGGTGACAACGGCCTGAAGATCACCGACGTGATCAAGGACCGTCTGCAGTCGATCATGGACGGTAGCCGCGCCGAGGAGGCCGATGCGGTTCTCGCCGACATGGCTGCTGACACGCAGGCACTTTTACCCCGTCGCTGATCCACCAGACTTGCCGCGCGGCCTAGCCGGCCGCGTGGCTCCATTCACGATGAAGTTTGCCATGAAAATCGTCCATGTCACCGATATCCACTTGGTCCCGCAGCCCGCGACGCTTTACGGACTTGATCCGCGCACGCGGCTCGATGCGGCCATCGACAGTATTCATGCGGATCATCTGGACGCCGATCTGATAGTGCTGACCGGAGATCTCGCTCACTGGGGCGAAGTTCCAGCGTATGAAGCACTTCGCCACCGGATCGACGGATTGAAGCTTCCGGTGGTCATGATGGTTGGGAACCACGACGACCGGACCTCGCTGCGGGTTGTGTTCCCGGGTGCGATGGATGACGGGAACGGTTTCGTTCAAGGCAGCCGTATCATCGACGGTCACCGGCTGGTGTTTCTCGATACTAAGCAGGCAGGCACCCATGCCGGCGCCTATTGCGACCCGCGACTGGCCTGGCTTGAAAACGAATTGGCCAAGGGCGTGGAGCCAGTGCTTCTGTTCATGCACCATCCGCCCTTCCTGACCGGAATCTCCTCCATGGACGCGATCACCCAACAGGATGTGGATGCGCTCTGGCAGGTTCTACAGCCGCATGCGCAGCGCATCCGCCATATTTTCCTCGGTCACGTCCATCGGCCGATCTCGGGCAACTGGCACGGGATTTCCTTTTCGCTCATTCCCGGTCTCAATCATCAGGTGCCGTTAGTACTCGATCCCCACGGCGAGAATATTCCCGGCAGTCACGAGCCGCCGGCCTATGCCGTCGTGTCGGTCGAGGATCGAAGCGTCGTGGTGCATCTCAAATACTTCCTCGACGGATCGAAACGGTTTCCGCTCGATGGCTACGAGGTCAAGGGGCGCGGATATGCGCTCGGCTTCCCGACAGACGAAGCCTGATCCCGGCCCATTTTCGAAACAGGATGTCCCGGACACGGGAGGACGAACTTCCGTGACGGGCTCCGCAGACTTGAAAAAACAACACATGCATGACTTCGAGACTACCGACGGCGTCCTTTTCGATCTGGACGGGACGCTGATCAGCGGCGGTCGGGTGTTGCCATGGACCGACAGGCTGATCAAGGCCAGCCGCGGGCAATTCGCCATCGTGACCAATGACGCCGAACACACCACATCGGAGATTGCCGCGTTGATGGGCCGGATCGGCTTTCCTGTCGATGAGGGCAGAATCGTGACAGCGGGCATGGAGGCCATCCGGCTCGTGGCGGCAGAAAAGCCGCAGGCCCGGATACTGATGGTCGCCAGTGACGCGCTCAAGGCCTATGCGCGGACGCTTGGGCTTTATTGTTGCGCCGACCGGTCGGATGTCGTGCTGATCGGTCGCGACCGAGCGTTCTCTTACGATAAGATCGCCGCGGCTGCCAACGCCGTGCTTTCGGGCGCGCAGCTCGTCATCTGCAATCCCGACCGGACGCATCCGGGCCCGGGCGGGGCTATCGTCCCGGAATCCGGGGCGCTTGCCGCATCGATTCTCGCCTGCACCGGCCCCGTTCCTCATCGAATTGTCGGTAAGCCGGAGCCTGCAATATTTAAAGCCGGCATGGCAATTCTGGGTACCGCTGCGAACCGGACGCTGATGGTCGGCGACAATCCGGAGACTGATGGCAAGGGTGCAATCGGCGTCGGCATCCGCTTTCTCGATGTCGCGTCAACATTGGCAATGGATACGCAAAGATTTTGAGGCTCTTTTCGCGCTGCTGGACAAACGTACAGCTGCCTATGCAAACGACTCGAACTGCTGACCGACCGATGGATGAGGTTAGTTCCAGCACACCTCTGCTGATAGCTGTCTTCGTGAGTTTGAGTTCGCTGGATTCGCGCTTTTTTCTTGTGCCGCCTAATCGATTGGATTGTGTCCCCGGGGAGTGGTGTAGCTAGGTAATAACGAAGCTGCTCGCGAGCGCGCCCTCCAATGTGATGTAGGGAGCGGGCGACGCAGCGGTGGTCAGGAGCGTTTTCTGCGCTGGGAATTTCGCTTAGCAAATTGCAGGCAGATGCCAATAATTTCCGCTTCCGTCGGAGGCCCTGCCGGTCGCCTCCGCCTTGATGGGATACGAACCAGCGGCCGCTTGTGCATCAAGATTTCCGAATTGAAATAATTCGCAATTTTCGATTTGTCCCAAAAGTAGGCAGCATGGATGGCATCTTCGCGAGCACGCCACCCGGACTGCGATTTATCTCCGCGTCAGTATTCGCTTTCAACGCCCATTTCCACCAGAAGCAAGCGCTCCTGCTCTGCCTCCAAGGCCGATCGAGCGACCTCTCTCGCCTTAATGTCGAGCGTATAGAGTGGCATCTGCCAACGACCGTAAAGGTCGCGAGCATTATCCGTTGTCGCGCTCTCCGATGCCATTTTTCTTTCGACTAATTGCGTCAGCGTTGCTTCAATCAATCGAACGTTTTCCTGCGCCGGCGTCTCATCTTTAAAATCGACCTCGCTCCAAATCGACGAGATCAGCTCCAGGCCTTCGACCGTAAATGCACCGAACGCATCAAGCGCTTCCGCGACGACAATGGCGTCGGGTTTAGGATTGTAAAAGCCGACATAGCCAGACGGTGCAACCCATTGCAGGCTGCCGTCATCCAGGGCTTCGATGTCGGCATAAAGCCGCGTTTCGCGGCGATAGATGAGATCGTTTGGTGCGATGAATTCTCCCATATTGCCTTCGACATAATGGGTCACCCTACGTCGGTCGATGATCCCGCGCAGCTCCTTTAAATCGACCGGGCGCCATTGGCAGGCCTCAGCATAAAGAAGACGTGCCAGATGATCGTAATACCATCCCATCAACACCCCAATGCGCCTCGAAACCTCTTTTTTCGGGCACCGTATGATGTCCATGAGGATGAGTATTTTGGCAGCTTCTTCTTCGGCGTGCCCTTTGAGCAGCATGGATTCTCGCGGCATTTGCGAAACCGCTTCGGATGCCGTGTATAGTCCTTGCGCGCTCTGCAGGAGTATCGGCAATCCCTCCGCGATGAACGCCAGGCGCTCGGCAAAAGGCAGGTTAACGATCTTTCGAGCCTGCCGTAATCCGATATCAATTCTTGCCATCGATCACCCCTCACGTGCTCATCCGACAGTAACGGTGGATTAGTTTGCGTGCTCTTCTTTCGCGATAGGCCCCACGCTATTGAATAGATTATACAAGATCGAGAATCGCGCGAAAGAGGAGCGTAGCTATTCCACCCATTCCGACGATTTCTGCAGGAGCGTTCTCGACTGCTCTCGCCTTGAGGCCAAATCTGGTCGCATGGTTTTTGGGCGCTGGCGCATCGGCGGCTTCCGGAATTCCGACCGGTTACGCGATGATCCGCGACTTCAAGGCTCAGATTTTCTGTCGTGAGAACAAGCTCTCCAAAAGGGAAATAGACACCGGAGATCCTGTCTGGATCGACCGGATCGACGCTTTTTTCCGCCGCACATCCCTGCTCCCAGCGGACGGAGATCCGACCGAATATGCAGCTGCCTTTGAGGCGGTCTACCCGCAGGCGCGCCACCGCAGGCAGTATATTGACGACGCAATCTCGAAGGGTTCGCCCTGTTTCGGCCAGAAGGTCCTGGCGAGCCTGATTGCTGGCGGAAAAGCAGATTGCGTCTTCACCACGAACTTCGATCCGCTGATCGAAGATGCAACCTTATCGGCCAACGCATTGCGTCCGGTTGCCATGCAGCGTCGGCCGACGGTAGCAGGGATCGATTCTGCTGAACGGGCGCTACGCTGTCTCAACGAGTCGGACTGGCCGCTGGTCGCAAAACTCCATGGCGACTACCAGGAGATATCCATCAAGAACACCGGCTCCGAGCTGGAGAAACAAGACGAGCGCATGCGGCATGTGCTGGTGGAGGCCAGTAAAAGGTTCGGCATGGTTTTCGTCGGATATAGCGGGCGCGATGCTTCCGTTATGGGCGCCTTGTCATCTGTCCTGACCGAGCGGTCGCCGTTTCCCAACGGGCTTTACTGGATGACATCGTCAGCGTCCCGTCTGCTGCCGGCCGTGACTGACTTCTTGACGAAGGCGCAAAAAGCAGGGGTCGATGTTGCCATTGTCGAATGCGCAACCTTCGATGAGCTTGCGGCAGACGTCTTCAGGGCAATAGACCTCCCGAGCGAATTGCACGACCACATCATCAAGGCTAGGCCGAATTCTCGGCTAATTCCGGTCACCGTACCCACGTCCGAGGCACGGGCCTTTCCAGTTCTGCGGTATTCCGCCGTTCTGGTCGAGGCACTTCCGTCGCATGCGCGAAAGATTGTCCTTGGGCAGTCGACAACCTCCCCTGCTGTTCGGGAGCTCCTCAAAGCCGCCAAATGTCGGGCGATCATCGCCGCGAACGGCCGCGAGATCGCAGCATTCGGGAATGACCAGGAGATGTTGAAAGCTCTGTCGTCGCTCAATCCGAAACTGGCCGGAACTATCGCTCTTGACCCGGAGGCTGACAGCTGGGCTCTCGGCATTCTCTATGACGCACTGGTGACGGCCTTTTCGCGTTGGCGCCCGCTTACTCCACGCCTGCGACGCTCGGGCCACTCCTTGACGGTTTCATCACCACGCGAGGGTGAAGATGAACAGCGGCGACGCAGACGTAACGAGAGCCTGAAGCCACTTCGTGATGCCTATCAAAGCCCGCTAACAGGCTCTGTCCCCGGCCTCGGCTTTCCATTTTCAGAGGGCATTCTGTTGAAGCTCGAACAGATCGACGGGCGATGGTGGTGTGGGTTCGAGCCATATACTCATGTGGACATTCCAAGGCTGGACCCTGCGGCAGGCACCGGCAGTATTGCCCGCGAGCCTTCGCTCGATCCGCTCTCGGTGCCCCGTGAACGCCATGGCGGCGATCCGGCTGGCGACTGGCGACGGGAGCGTTGGGCGCAAAGATACAACAAACAGTGGGCCGCCATCATTCACGCATGGGCTGGCCTTTTGACCCGTTCCGCCGATGGCGAGACCAAGGCGTTTGGCCTTGAGGACAGTGCGGGCGTGGATGCCGTGTTCCGACTTAATGAGGTCACGGGATGGAGCCGGCCGAGTCACCACCACCGCTATTTTGACAGGAAGAAATGATGGCAACGCAAAGTCATGCCTCGAGGCTTCCTCCGTTTTCGCTCCTCGATGAGCCGCTGCTTTCCTTTTCGGCCTCCGACGACAGGCAGGTCGATGTACATCCGCTGCGCGGACTGCTCAACTTCGGACCCTATTCGAAGGGTTCATTTGGCGGCTACACATCGACACTGCGGATTGCGACTGTTGGGCCCGAAGCCACGTTCAGGCGGCGCGGCGACTTGATGGCGTCGCTGCGCAATGCCTACCAGCCGAGTGATCGCTCGGAATACGTGCCGCCCTATCCCGGCTTTGAGGCGCTCTTTCACGTCAGCCTCGAGCCCGCTGGACGCGGCACCCATATCAAATGGCCGGACGCTCTCGATCAGCTCCCCGGCCAGGGCGATGCCCAATCCCGTCTCTTCCTCGCCATGGAAGACGCTTTGCGGCGGCTGGACGCCGTCAGGGCAGAATTCGATGTCGTCCTCGTGCATTTTCCCGACGATTGGGCAGCCGCGACACGCGGCAAGTTTTTCGACGCCCATGATGCGCTGAAGGCGCTTGGCGCGAAGTACAACATACCGACACAGGTTATCAACGACCGCGTTTTCTCATTCTCACACGCAGCATCCCGCTCTTGGCGCCTCGCGATCGCTCTTTATGTGAAAGCTGCCGGTACGCCTTGGAAACTTGCTCCTCTGAAAGGTGTTCCGACGGATACGGCCTATATCGGGCTAGCCTATGCGCTGAGAGGAGATCAGCGCGACGCCCATTACGTCACCTGTTGTTCGCAGGTTTTCGACATGGATGGCGGCGGAATGCAGTTTGTCGCGTTCGAGGCTCGCGATCCGGTTGCTGATGCCGCCGAAGCGCGCCGGAATCCTTTTCTCAGCCGTGACGACATGCGTGCCGTGCTTGCCCGCAGCCTAGAACTTTATCAGGGCCGCAACGGCGGAATTCTTCCGAAGCGTTTGGTGATCCACAAAACCACCGCGTTTAAACAATCCGAGATCGACGGTGCATTCGATGCTCTTGCCGGTGTTCCGGAAATAGAATGTATCGAGATCAACCCGTCCCCGGGCTGGCGTGGCGTATGGCTCATCTCGTCAGGGCGAAAGAGCCCACCTTCCCAGCCATCGGGCTATCCCGTCCCCAGGGGAACCTGTGTTATCAGGTCTGGGACCTCGGCGCTTGTCTGGGTGGCAGGCAACGCACCTGAAGTCTCGACCAAAGGCGACTACTATCAGGGCAAGAAGAGCATCCCCAAGCCGTTGCAATTGATCAGGCACGCCGGGAGCGGCCCGCTCGAATTGTCAGCCCATGAAGCACTGGCATTGACGAAGATGGACTGGAACAATGACGCGCTCTACGATCCGGTCCCGGTAAGTATCCGCTATTCACAGCGGCTCGCGCGAACGATCGCGAATGTCCCCGACCTGCCAAAGAGTGTCTATCCGTACCGTCTTTTTATGTAATAGATCTCGATCGCGACCTGATACGAAGTCGAGATCGACGAGAGCCAGCAGTTAAAAAAATGCGTTTTAAGCTGGGTCAGGCCACCAGCTGAGGCCCCCTAAACCCCAGGAGCAGCGGGAAGACAGAGGAGGACAGCAGGACGGGAAGACGCGGAGCACCGCACACACTCCGCAACCTACTGTATTGCAACAATTTTCTTTACACGTCTGCGCCAAATCGCGCAATTCAGGGGATCAGACCCAGTTATATCCTATCTCTACACCTTCACCGAGGTCGATTTAATAGGATTCAACGCAGCTTTCTGGCGCGCGTATTCCCTCGTTGCCGCGCGCATCCGGTTCAGTCATTGTCGGTTCAACAACGAGCTGAAGAGGATCTGGTCCAATGGCCAACGGGCGTCAATCAACGGTGAAGCGGCTTAAGATGGCCGAGCGGGCGCAGCAGCAGATGCAGCTGCATTTTCCTGGCGTGCCTGCAGACTTCTTTTGGCACCGCAAGACGAATGATGGCTATACCACCCTGCCCCGCACCCTGCCGATCGCCATGCAGGCGATCGACAACCAGTCGAAGGGAAACCCGGCCGGCCACACGTTGTTCAGCCTTTGGGCGCGTGCGCCCGACTATCCATTTCTGACGATCGAAAACCCAACGACCTTTGCAGCCGAAGCTGGCTTTACAGGCACACGGGTCGTCGATACCTGGCGTAAGCGGATGAAGGCTCTGCGAGCTCTGTGGTTTATCCAGACCAAGGCGGGCCCGTCGGGAGAATTTCATTACGTCTTCCTCGTAAATCCCAACGTCGCGGTCGAGTGGATGAAGATGAACGGGCAGATCCAGGATGGCCTTTACGCTCGCTTCATCGACCGGGTCATGGAGATCGGTGCTTTCGGCGAGATCGAAGGATTTCACGAGCATTTGGAACTCGTGAGACAGCAGCAGGCCGCAGCGGAAGCAGCGAAAACCGCAGCCGCGGGGCAAGTCGCCGCCGACGCACCCGTTGCAGCTGGCAGCGAGCAAAGCGTCTGATGGCGACGCGTCAAAACGAGAAAAGCCCGCCAGAGGCGGGCCTTTCCCTTAGATCGTATGACGATGAGGGTGGTGTTAACCCGCGACCTCACGCGCCTTTCAGATATGCTTTTATTACAAGCACTGCACGGCTGTCAACGGAATCGTGGCCGACAGAGCATATGGAATAGAGACAATGCCTTTCACGCCCGAAGAGATCCATAGCCTTCCATCGGTCTTGTCGGCCCCTCGCTTTGCGACCTATCTGGCCGAGAAGGCGAGTGACAAGGAAGCGGCGTTGGAGCTGTACCGCTGGAACATGGAAGTATCGGCGGCATTTCTTGTCCCTCTGCAGATATGCGAAGTTAGCGTCCGAAATTCAATCGTCACCGCCATCGAGAACACGTATGGCGCCAACTGGCCTTGGGAGAAGGGTTTTGAAATTTCGCTCAGAAACCCGCAGCGCGGCTATAGTCCGCGGCGCGACCTGACCGATCTTGCACGCCGGCTGCCGACAGCCGGCAAGATCGTCGCCGAACTGAAGTTCGTCTTTTGGGAGCGCATGTTCACTTTGAGTCATGACAAGACGATCTGGAATTCGCAGCTGATGACGGTCTTTCCCAATGCCGACCCTGCCAAGACCGTCCAGCAGCTGCGCAGCGAGGGTTTCGACAAGCTTCAGAAGGTCCGCGACCTGCGCAACCGCATCGCCCATCACGAACCTATCTTCCGCCGCAATGTGCAGCAGGAGTATGATCGCATCCGCTCGATCGTCGCCTGGACCGACGTCACCACAGCCGATTGGCTCGACAAGGTCGAGACCGTCACGGCAATGATCGCGACCAAGCCCTGACCTCGCCTGTTGTTCGCCCTGCGAGGAAACATGGGAGAACCCGAGGAACTACACCTTGTGGAGCCAGAAGGCAGCGGGTGGTCGGCGCTTCCCGTCAGGCTAACCGTCGCCCTGATGAGCCGATCACGTCGCGATACCAATTTGCTGAAGCCGGAACGGATGGGTTTTGTCCAAAGACCCTCCGACCGCCGCGCAAACAGATCTGCATGGCGAGCGGTTCGGCAAGCGCCAAGGCGTACTCTATCCGAGATCGCCCAGATTAAAGCGCCCGCGCCGGCCACAAGCGCGTTTGCTGAGAGACACCTATCGTGTCTCTATAGATCGGAGAAGATGTGCGCTTTGGTGAATTCGCCGCGTTGCGGAGATCCAATTCCTTCTCCCCGACCAGAAGCGCTGTAACCTTATCGATGTCGCTCAGGCGTGCAGGCGTCTCATTGGCAATCGATGTCACGAAGTCACCATAAGATACGGGTGCGTCACCATGCGTATCGCGGATTCGGCGCAGGAAGTCGTCGGCGAGCCGATGCTTCATGACTTCTTCGTCCTTGGGTCCAAACCAAAAATCCGGAGCATTGCTGGGGTCGAGGTTCGGATTGAAGCCAAGCATTTCCAACCCACCATGCCCCTGGTGCAAGGATTGATTATTGATCAGCCAATGGCTGTCGACCATCACGTTCCTGGCCTTCAGGTGGTTTGAGAGATGCACCAGCCATAAATCCTTCCGAGCTTCTTTTGACCGTAGGAAAAATGGGCTTTGGAATTTCGCGCCTGTCATGCCTGAGATATGTCGCAGCAGCAAGCGTTGGATGACATAACGCCCCCCATGCTCGCCCTTGTAGCGAAGGAATTCGCGGAGCTGATCTTCGGTAATTTCAATCGGCGCAAGACGGTTGACGGTTTGGGGTTTGTCCGTGAGATAATCGATAAGCCAGCCGACGGCGAAGGTGAGGATGCACTCGCCCGCTGAAAACTGGAGTATCTTTCGAACGGTTTCAAAGGCTACGTCCGAATAGCCTTTTTGATCCAGGAGGAAGATCGAGCGCCCTACCCCGCCTCGCGTGCGTTGCTCGATCCTGCGACAGATATCCGGGAAGACGACCTCGAACTTTGCGTGATGAAGGAATATCGAGTTCCCGATCGCCGCAAGGTGCCCTTCCTTCGTCAGCTCCTCGCGAAGAAAATCGATGTGGTCCTTTTTGCTATCAACGAAATGATACTCGGCATCGATGGTGAGCGACTTTGTCCGCCCAACGTTAGCTTGCTCCTGAGCCTTGCTTACAGCATCCAGGAAGAGAAGTGGTGTGCCGCGGATAAGCTCGCCGGCATCACTAAATCGACCACCGCCGCAAAACCCGTCAACCAGCGTGATGCGCTGCCTCTCCTGGGCATGGCTGACAAGCGTTGCTGGGAAATAATTTTGAAGATAGGTCTCGATGAGACGCAATTTTGCGCCGCTGTGAGCGCTTAGGGGCGGCAGCTCACCGCCTAGCTTCCATCCAAATTCGGCGATCGTTGCGACTCCCCATGCCAACCAAGTCTAAGTTGCGTTCGACATGTAGAGCTGTCAAGTTCAGGCGGCCTTTTCTACCTTTTCGCAGCCTTTGGGAAACTGCCTCACCAACCTGCCATCAACAAGACCTCCCCCTTTGCCATGAGGATCAACTTCTTTGACTTGCGATGGCAAGATTCCTTGCTCTTGCACAAGCGGATTATTGCCGGGCGCTCCCCATTGTTTGTGAAAAGCTGCGATACCGTATTCCTGACAATCGGCAATGATATCTCGCGCCCATTGGCTCACCATAGGGCGAGCGCGCGGGCCACTTTCTCCGCCACTGATAAGCCAGTCCGGCCGCGGATCGCCTTGTGATATCCGAAGCGGGCCTATTGCCGGCTCGTAGGACACAAACCAGACGCGAGCGGGGATGAGCGAGAGGAACCGCTTCCTTTGATCGAAACGGGATTGATCCTCAGCGGTGAAGCCCAACCAGACATTCGAATATCCCTTGCTGCCCCAATCGGCCGGCAGCATTTTCTGGATATTTTGCGGGCGCTTGGTCAGCAACTGCCAATCTAGCGATGGAGTGGCACGGATGACTTTGAAAAGATCTTCACGCCACTTGGGATCTGCTTGGTTGTCAAAAACGTCGGCAAGCGAAGCACAAAACACGCGCTGCCTTCGACCGTGAACGCTCGCAAATTCTGCGGCCTTGCGCTGCCACATATGCGGAGCTTTCCAATAGCTCTCTGTTGTGCGCTTGCGCGGCGAATTACCCCATTTCACCTGGCCGGACCGCTTGGCCCAAGCCTCGGCATAGCAGTTATCGCAACCTGGGCTGATGTTGGTGCAGCCGGTCCACGGGTTGAAAGTGTGGTCGGTCCATTCGATCGTTGAATTCATCGCCATGGTGACACCTCTCGCCAAAAATCTGCAACTCGCCTGGTGATTCTACTTTCGTTCTCTCCTGTCACAAAATGATTAAGGTTGTGATCGCGTTTTAATCTGAGCGTCACCAGCTGGGCCGTCGCCTCAACGCGTTATTTAAACTACTCCCCACGCCCGAAACCTCCCCCTGCCCGTCATCTCCCGCAACCCCAGTTCCTGAACAATACGCCGCGCTCCCTGCGGTGTGACCTCAAGCGTCTTTGCCACCATGCCGGCCGAGATCAGCGGCCGCGCCATGACGAGCTCGACAAGCTCCGGCAGCCTCGATGACGTCCGGCGTCCCTCAAGTTTGCGCATCATCATCTGCCGCGCCAGCACCAGGCGATCATGCTCCTTCAGCCCCGTCTCGGCGGCAATCACCAACGCCCTTGAAAACGCCAGCAACCGCGTCTCGCGATCACGATGCCGGCGCCGATCGACTGGAATAGCCTTGAGCCCGACATTGATCGCTGCGAGATGGCCACCGGTGGTGACGCCGCCCTCGCGCAGGATCGAGGCAGCGAGCAGCCGGCCGAGCCACGGCGCATGCTGGAGGACGGCGATCTCATTCCAGGCATCGAGCGCCACGATCGCCTGGAGGACCGACGGCAAATCCTGGGCGCGCGCCAGAACGGCCTGCCACTCCGCCAGCCGCTCGTCCTCATCCCAGTCGAGGTCGTAGACGAAGGGATTTTTGTCCGGAGCGTTTTTGGCGCGGCCCGGCTTCTTCGCTTCTTCAATCGCGGCGTCCGAGCGGGCAAGAACCGCATCGATCGCGGCAAAGGCATCACCCAGATCGTCATTGTCCGGATCTTCGGCCTCACCCACTCCAGCCCCAGTGTCGCTCACCTCGACACCCCTATCCGGCACCCCCTCCCCGTCGCCACCCGATGATGCAGCGGGCCACGCCCGCCCGCGCAGCGAAGCGAGGCCTTGAGCGGAGAGCGCCCAGGCGGGTGGATGGGCGGCGATGCGACGGCGAGTTTTCAGGATGTCGTGGGCGATGGTGAGTTCGTGGGTCGGTGCGCGGATATTCCGGAGCGAGTCATGCAGGACGAGGTCTTCGAGATGGACGAGTTCGCCATCGACCCAGAGCGAGGCATGCGCATCGAGGAAATGCGAGCGCTCAAGAAAGCCTTCACCGACGGGAGAACGGGCGATGCGCTCGTCGAGACGCGCAAGCGCGACCGCTGCCTCGGAAGTGGGCCGCAGCAAGCTCTGGATGGGTAATCTTGCGAGATCGTAAGACATTGAATTTATGGTAAATGATTCGTTAAGCGAAAGCTATACATCACCTACGGTTCCGTACATCATATAAATGAGCCCGGGGTCGCTGACCCCCCGATAAGTAACCCTTATCAAATGTGATTGATCTCGAATCGAAAATCAGAAAGAATCCGGTAAATCCACGGCCGCTCGGCCGTAAAAGCCGCCGATCCGGAGTCTCACTTTGGCCAAACCGTCCATTTCCAAGACCCCAGTCGACCACCGCGCCCAAGAGCTCGACACCATTGCCAGCGTGCTGCCGATTGACCGGCGCGATGAGCTTGCCGAACTGCTCACTGACCAGGACATTGAAACGCTGCGCCATCTGGTCAACGAAGGCATGGGCGGAAACACACTGCGCGCACTCACCTCCGACCTTGCCTATCTGCAGGCTTGGTCGTTGGCTGCCACCGGCTCCTCCCTCCCCTGGCCGGCGCCTGAAGCTCTGCTGCTGAAATTTGTCGCCCACCATTTGTGGCAGCCCGACCAGCGTAACATCGATCCTCATCATGGCATGCCAGCTGACGTCGAGCAGAGCCTGCGCGAGCAACGCTTCCTTCGTTCGTCCGGGCCGCATGCGCCCGACACAGTGCGCCGGCGCCTTGCGAGTTGGTCGACGCTGACGAAATGGCGCGGGCTGTCGGGCGTCTTCTCCTCCCCTTCGCTAAAATCGGCGATACGCCTAGCCGTCCGCGCGACACCGCGGCCAAGGAAACGCAAGAGCGCCAAGGCGGTGACCGGCGATGTGCTCGCCAAGATGCTCGCCACCTGCTGCACCGACAGCCTGCGCGATGTCCGTGACCGGGCCATCCTGATGGTGGCGTTTGCGTCTGGTGGTCGCCGCCGCAGCGAGATTGCTGGTCTGCGGAAAGAGCAACTGACAGTCGAGCCGCCGATCACCGTCGAGGGCGCTCCTCCCCTCCCCTCTCTCGCCATTCATCTGGGTCGCACCAAGACGTCAGGCTCGGACGACGACGAGGTTGTTTATCTGACGGGCCGACCCGTAGATGCGCTCAATGCCTGGCTTGCGGCTGCGAGGATTGAAGGCGGGAGTATCTTTCGGAAGATCGATCGCTGGGGCAATGTTTCCAAGCGGGCGCTGGAGCCGAGTGCGGTCAATGCGATCGTCAAGCAGCGGGCGGCGCTGGCCGGGCTCGAGCCTGGGGAGTTTTCTGCGCACGGTTTGCGATCGGGTTATCTGACGGAGGCCGCCAATCGCGGTATCCCCCTACCCGAAGCCATGGAGCAGTCAAGACATCGCTCCGTTCAACAAGCATCGAGCTATTACAATAGCGCTACAAGGAGAAGCGGCCGGGCAACAAGGCTCCTCTGATGTCCGGTATCGCCCGAAATGCGACTTTATTCGACTCACTGAGAGGGGAGAAAGGCGCTCTGCCCTCTCTCCCCCACAAGCACTAAATCGGTCTCCCCATGCTTCGGCCTGCGGCCTGCAGCACCGGCCGCATTTCCATGAAATCCGTCTCGGCCCTCCGGGTGGGTGATCCCCCTCCGGTTTAGCGCTTGTCCCCCTCTCTCCAGCTGTTCCGCACGAGCTCGGGAGCAGGAGCGGGGCTCCTGCCCTCCATTCGATTTTCGGGAGGCCAAGGAGTGATCGCTTGCGCTTGTGGAGAGGGAAAGATGACAGAAGAGCTTGAGCTGCAACCCAACGAGCCATTGTCCGTGAAGGTCGAACGTCACCGAGCCGTCTACCTGGCAGCCGTCAACGGCGAGGGCGGCGCTGACATGGATCAAGAAGCGAATGCACGTATGGAAATCATCAGGCACGCGCCGTCAGATCAGGATGAGAGAGATCAGAAGCTACTTTACATAGCGGGGTACCTAATTGCCTCCAAGGGGAGCCTAAACCCTGAGGAAATGGAGCTTCTTCTTTCAGGCTCCATCTCACTATCGGGGCATTGATGATCAACAGGCATCTGGCCCTGAAATCAGTAGTTGGTGGCAACCCATTCGCCGGATGAAGACTTGGCAAATCCAATAACGCGATCGAGAGGAGCTGCGTTTGCATTCCTCTTGATGGCCGCAACGCATGATACGCCTGGACCGCTGGCGTTCTCGTCACACTCTCCCAAAGCAAGGGTTACATCGGCTTCACCGCGGCCGGTCCTCAGAGGATTGCGGGCATAAGCCTTGCGGTATGCGGCTAGAGCTTCCTCTTCTGTCGGTATTTCAAGCACAGGGGTCGGAGGTTCGGGAATTAGGGAGGGATTGGCTGCGATAAGGGCCGCGATCTCCGCATCAGTAGGGGCCCGAACAACCGGCTCTGGCTCCGGCATGATGAGATAAGTACCTCCAGCACCGGCGAGAATGCCAATACCTGCGGCTGCTACGATGAGAATGTTGCTGTTCATGTCATCCACTCAGTCATTCAGGTTGAACCAAGCGCGCTGATTGACGCCCTTATCGTTCGGAATGTCGAAATAATAAGGATCCGCGCGGCGAGGGCGGGGCTGAGTAATCTGCACCATGCAGCCATTGTCTCGGTTGAAAACATCATTGTCGTTGTTCTGGTTGATCTGCCGGATCGTGACACCCTTGCGCTCGTTTTCTTGGCTGTCACCAAATTGGGTACGGAAGGCGGCACGGTTGCTGCACTGGTTGACGGTCTTCGTGCACTGATCCTTGTCGTCTCGGCCCAAGAACGACCGATCCCCGTCGGTGCGGGAGGAAACGGCGGTCATGCCGGCAGGGCATTCCTCGTAAGGTTCATAGCCCGGCTTTCCGGCTTTTGCTTCATGGCAGATCGGCCAGGAGAAGCCGGGCTTCGCCATAGCTGATATGAGTCTTTTCATCGGGGGAACGCAGTAGGGGACGCCATGCCAAGACGGGCTTTGTGAGGCTGCGCACAAGAGGATCTGGCAACCCCATGAGGCATCCTCGGCCTTGGCAGATGCTGGAGAGATGGCAAGAGCCGCGAGACCGGCTGCTGCAAAAAACACTGGTTTCATATCAGGTGCCCCTCTTGATCAATGCTGCTGAAATTGCCGGCTCGGAAAAGGTCTTTCGAGCGGAGTCCTGTGCTGGATGCGTTCGCCTGCGGCTTAGATGACGGCCGAGATCAGCGCGAAGCACGCAAACCAGGAAATGCCGCTGCGATAGAGCAGTGGCTGATTGGGAATGTCCCGAGAAACCGCGGCGAAGGCTAGGAGCCCGACCAGATAGCTGTCGAAGGACAAGTGACGCTTGTCGTGGAAAGCCAGCGACAGGATGAGAAGGAAGGCCGCTAGTAGCGCGTGGATCCACCAGAGTCTCTGCGCCGGGATTATGAGGGCGATCGAGAGGGAGATGGCAAGCAGCAAGCCAGCCAAGGGATCCGTTGCGAGAGAGGTCGCAATATGTGCGAGGTCTGGCAACTATCGGTCTGTCCTCTTCGGCTTGTTTCGCGCATCAGCAAAAGGAGGAGAGATCTCGCTTTTCCTCTCGGCCAATAAATTGAAGTCGGCGATCGGATGCCGATCTAGCGTCTTGTCGACGGCTTTGCGGCGCCATTCGTTCATGTCCAACACGTAGGTTCCCCACATCCCATACCGGGCGGCCATGGCGTTGGTCTGATAGGCATAATATTGGGCGTTGATGTAAGGGGAATCGAGACGAGCCCAACCGACGCGCAGCATTTCGGCGGCGAGATCCACACCGTTAGCCGTGCATTGTGCGACGGGTATCCCATCGTTCGCGTAGGCCAAACCGACGCAAGTCGTGGGTCTGTTTCCGACAGTCCTTTTCAGCCAGGCCTTGGCGAAGGGACCGCATGGAACGGGGGTTGGAGCCTGTTGCTTGTCGCGGTTGGTCCACTTTGGGTTCAAAGCCCATTGAGGAAGCTCACAGGTGTCGATGCCAGCCAACCTTACTTTATAGCCATTGCCAAGCGTGCCGAACCATAGCGTTCGGCCGTCGAGAACGGTTACCGGGCCTTTGAACGTCGGCAACCGAACAGCAGCAGCAACAGGAGGCGCAGCCTGACCGCGTAGGGCGTGCCAGTTCTGATAGATCGGATCGGCGGCAAACGCCGGCAGGGCCAAAGAGCTTGCGGCGATAGCAACGATAAGGCGGTTTCTCATGGCTGGGCGCTCCTCGATCGCTGGTTCGCCTCACGACTAAGCAGGATGGAAGGGTGCTGAACGTCGGAGAATTGCCAAAGGCCGGCCTTCTTTTGCTGAGCAAGCTGCTCGGCTATGGCGTAGGGGGCATGATAAGGGAGACCATCGGTCTTCAAGGCGGCGAATGCATAGCCGCTTGTCACCATAATCTGCGCGAGGTCGAGCCTTTGACTGCCAACCGTGGCGTAACAAACGACATATGAGATGCCGTTTAGCTTCGCCACGGGGGCACAGATCGGTTTGGTGTCCTTGATGTAGGCAGCCAACATCGCAAGCGATGCCTCGCCGCAATCCTTCTTGTTGCCCTGACCGTCCGTGTAGGCAGTGCCGCGCAAGCAGGACTGGATGCCATAGAGACGAAACCGTTTTCCGTTCGAAATCCAGGTGTCCCCCGTTTCCAAGGTAATGCCGGGAGCAAGATCGAAGTACCCTTCAGGTGCGGCATTGGCTGCAAAGGGCAGTAGAGTCGCGACGAGTGCAGCAGCAAGCTTCATTGCGCCTTCACCCGAGGATCTGCCCACATGCCGTAGGAACCCTTCTGGCCGATTTCCTGAGCTTCCGTGAGATCAGGACGTTCGAATGAACCATCGGCTTTCTTAGTCAGGCGAACCGCTCCCAACGACAGAAGCTGCTCCTCAAGATTATCGACCGTGTCCATTGCTCCAGGATAGTTATAGTAGCCGTAGCAAGTGACATCCTGAACGGGGGCTGTCTGCTCACTGATGAAGGCCCTGCAGAACAGCACCTTGGGGCTTTGCAGCATCGTTTGCAGCTGCTGCGTACCAAACTCCTCGCAAGTCCCGGAATAGTCCTCCGCGCGATTGACCAGATCGCCGTTGCAAGGCTGAACGCCATACAGATGCAACGTTGTCGATTCATCGACGCGAAACTCAGTTGCCGAAATAGCCTTGAAGCCATTGGCCGTGGCGTAACCCTTGCGATCAGCGACTTTGCCGGTCCCGTCGTAATACTCGACGACAAGAACCGTCTTGCCCGGCGCCGCCAGTGACCTGATGTAGTCCTTGTTCACCGCAGGAGCGGCAAGCGCTTGTGTTGCCAATGCGCAACTTAGAAGCGCGGGAATGATGGCCTGTTTCATATTCTAGCCCTAACCATCCGTAGTGCGATTGTTGACCCTGCAAAATAGGGTTTAACACCGATCAGAAAACTTGTAAGAATGCATCAAATCGGTATCATGCGTGCATTAACTCTAGTCGGTTTTCGTGGCGATCACAACACCGTTTGACGGGCGGGTGCGATGGATAAAAACACTGTCTATGCAGGGTATCTGGGCCCGCGAACCCTGACTAGCGCAGCATTATCCATGCTGCTCGCGGCCAATACGGCTGCGTCACAAGACCTAGCCACAACAGGGCGTAGTTCCAGCAATTACAACGGTTCTGTGACAATCAACGAGGAATCTCTTGTCACGAACTTCGAAGATCGCTGGAGCGGGGTCGAGACATCAGAGAAGGAATTCGTCCTTGGTGCAAACGGTGTTGTCACGAAGGGCGGAGCTGAAGTATTGGGCGCAACGACGTCGAAAGATGTGGGCGCCGAAGAGCATCACATTGATGCGTCTGTCAGCGCGTATTTTGATGTCTCAGAGCGCGCCACGGGCCGCATTGAGCCTGTCCAAACTCCTACTCTATATACTACATCTAGTGATACCCCCGAAAATCTAGGGGCAGGAACTCCCGTTGGAGAGTGCGGGCCGTCACCCCTGTCACCTGACGAGATTAAAGCGCTGGTTGCATCCACTGCGCGCCGATACAGCGTCGATGAGGGCTTCGCGGTTGCTATTGCTTGGGCCGAAAGCCGCTTCGATGAGATCCGCAATTCACCGAAAGGCGCCCGCGGACCGATGCAGCTTATCCCCGAGACGGCGGCTCGCTTCGGTGTTGAGGACATTTGTGATCCCGCTCAAAACATCGAGGGCGGGATGAAGTACCTCCGCTTCCTGCTCGATGAGTTTGAGAACCCGCTTCTGGTCGCGGCCGCTTACAACAGCGGCGAGGGGCGCATCTACGAATATGGCGGCGTTCCGCCATTCCAAGAAACCGTCGGCTATGTCGCAAAGGTCGTGAATTTCCAGCTTGGCCTACCGATGCCAGCCGGCAAACGGAAGGCGAGCGGGATCGTCCGAGACATGGCGGCAAAGAACACCAGCGATGCCGGAGTCATCGCTGTGGAGAAGACCGGCAAGTTCGTCGGCGGCGTGATGCATTTTTAAGGAGAGAACTATGAAGAACGTCGTTTCCCGGCATTCCGGGGCATTGAAGGCAGTAGCCGTCATTGGCTTGGTGGCAGCCCTGCAGGTTGCAGGCGCTGATCAAGCGCTTGCACAGGCTGGCGGTGGCGGCGGCGGTGCATTCGCACCCCTTCAGACAGCCGTACAGATGATCGTTGACTTCATCACCGGCCCCTTCGGACGTCTGATGGCAATCATCGCCGTGATTGGCCTCGGCTTCCTTGCCTTTGCCGGCAGGCTTTCGTGGTTCACGGCCGGAGCCGTCGTCATTGGCATCGGTCTCGTGTTCGGCGCCCCTGCCATCGTTGACCAGATGATTTCGTCGGTAGGCGGCGGCTGATGAGCGATTTTCAGGACGAGAAGCCAGCTTTGACGCCGTTGGTGATCGGCTTGACCCGTTCTCCGACGCTATGGGGCGTGCCCTACATGGCGGTCGTCCTGATCATCGGCGTGACAATCATTGGGTGGCTGGTGACGAACCATCTGGCGGCACTGCTGATCGCGCCAGCCGCCTACCTTGTCCTTTTCTCGCTTTGTGCCTGGGACAGCAAGATTCTCGACGTCCTGCAGGTCACGTCCCGCAAGACGCCAAGGACCCCCAACAAGCGCTTTTGGGGCACCAACTCATACGGACCATAGTAGATGCTGAAAGTCGTCAAGGAAGAGCTTGGGTTTGGGAAGGTCGCCGGCAACGAGCGGCCTATGTCCGTTCACATCCCCTATATGCGGCATGTGTCTGACACGGTCATCGGGCTCGAGAATGGAACTCTGATCAGCGTCATCAAGCTTGATGGACTGTTCTTCCAGACGGAGGACCAGGCCGAATTGAACATGCGTTCTGTTGTGCAGAACACCATGATCCGAGCACTAGGTTCGAGCCGCTATTCTCTTTGGTCGACTGTAATCCGTCGTGAGGTCGAGACCGAAATCGGCGGTTCGTTCGATTCCTCCTTCTGCGAGATCCTGAACGATCGCTATATGGACCAACTTCGCAAGAAGCGGATGTTCACGAACGAAATCTACCTGACGATCGTGCGTTCGGGCATGAAAGGGGCGCTTGGCCTCGGCGACTCGCTGAAGCGGATCTTTGAACGCTCGAACAAAGAGGCCAGGGCCCAAGCGACCCGTGAAGACGTGACCGACCTCGAAGAGCTGGTTGGGAATATCGTGAAAGAGTTGCACAAGTACGGCGCAAAGCCGCTTGGCATCACGTATCGCAAGAAATCAGACGATACAGCGAAAAAGGACATCGATGGAGAAGACGCTAAGGGCGATCCGTATTCGGAGCCCTGCGAGTTCTTCAACACGATCCTGACCTGCGGTGTGCCGCGAAAGATGCGGCTTCCACGCATGGGAATTCGCAACTACGTCGGCACCTCACGGCTTCACTTTTCAAAGCGGACGATGCAGGCACAAGCGGCGGTGGAAGAAGATAGCCGCTATGCCGCTCTACTCTCGATCAAAGAATATCCCCCATTCACTGGTCCCGGCATGTTGGATGGGTTGCTGCAGGTGAACCACGAGTTCATCCTGACGCAGTCTTTTACCCTTGCAGACAAGCCGATTGCACAAGAGCGGATCAGTCGCCTTCAACGCCAAATCAAGGCCTCCGACGAAGCAGGTAGCTCGGTCGAATCCGACATCGACTATGCTTTGAACAGCCTCCTCAATCAGGAGGCTGTATTCGGCTTCCATCATTTTTCGCTTCTGTGCATTTCGCGGGACCTCGAGGGATTAAGCCGTTGCGTGTCGGAACTTGGCGCTTGCCTCACCGACATGAACATCAACTGGCTCCGGGAGGATCTCAATCTTGAAGCGGCGTTCTGGGCGCAGCTGCCGGGAAACCGCTCCTACATCTCCCGCATCGCTATGCTGTCGAGCGCCAACTTCTCCGGCCTTTCCTCGATGCATAATTTCGCGACTGGACAAGCGGATCGCACCCATTGGGGCCTGCCGATCACCATTCTGGAAACGACCTCACAAACCCCCTACTGGTTCAACTTCCACCGTCGCGATATCGGGCACTTCACGGTGACTGGTCCGACAGGATCCGGCAAGACCGTAGGTTTGACCTTCCTGCTGGCTCAGGCGATGCGGGTTTCACCCACGCCTCGCGCCGTGTTCTTCGACAAGGACCGGGGGGCTGAGATCTTCGTCAGGGCGATCGGCGGAGCCTACGAGGTTCTGTCTCCGGGAACACCCACGGGCTTTAACCCGCTGCAACTGGAAAACACCGGCGAGAACCGGGAATTTCTGGTCCGTCTGCTCAAGGCCATGCTGCGCGGCGATCGTCGCACCGACTTCACGCAAGAGGACGAGGACACGCTGGAAAAAGCAATCGTCCGGATCATGCAGGAGCCGGCAGCTCAGCGGAACCTCCCCAATCTTGCCGGCCTCTTGATGGGGCGGTCCAAGGCCGATGCCAACGATCTATACTCGCGGCTTCGCCCTTGGATCGAAGGCGAAAAAGCCTGGCTGTTCAACGCGCCCCATGACGTCCTGTCCTTCTCGGGTCACAGCGTCTTTGGCTTTGATATGACCAACATCCTCGGAAACGAGGAGCTAAGAACCCCTGCGCTGATGTATCTTTACCATCGGCTGGACGAGCTGCTGGACGGTAACCCCGTCATGTTCTTCATGGATGAAGGCTGGCAGCTGCTGATGGATGACACTTTCAGCGCCTTTATCGTCGACAAGATGAAGACGATCCGAAAGCTCAACGGCATCGTGGGCTTTGGTACGCAGTCGGCTGCTGACATTACCAAATCCAAAGCGTCGCACACGCTCATTGAGCAATCGGCGACCAACATCCACTTCCCGAACCCACGGGCTGACGAAGAAAGTTACATCAAGCGCTTCGGCCTGACGGTCAAGGAGTTCAAGTTCATCAAGAACACGCCTCCTGAAAAGAGAACCTTCCTGATTAAGCATGGCAACGACTCTGTCATTGCGCGTCTCGATCTGTCGACAATGCCAGATCTCGTGAAGGTGCTTTCAGGACGCAAGGAGACGATCGAGGAGTGCGCGGCACTTCGCGAGCAGTACGGAGACGAACCCGAAAACTGGTTGGCGAAATTCTGCGGATGGGAGAAGGCCGAATGAGGAACAGTCGGACTCTAACGCTGCTGGTTGCAGCCTTGGCTTGGGGAACAGCGCCCCCCGCCTCCTCGCAGGTTCCTGTTACGGATGGCGCCCTCACTTCAACAGATGCGGTGCGCAATGAAACGACGAAGCAGATCGAAGAAACAGACAGTCGCCGGCACTCCGTGAGCAAGAGCGTCACCTGCTCGATGTACCGGCCGGGGCGCGGAGGTGACGCCCCCTCGGCAGCACAAGCCAATCCGGAGATTGTCGGGCTCGTAAAGCGAGTGGCGCGTGAGGAAGGGGTAGACGAAACCCTCTTCATGTCTCTCGTCTACCAGGAGAGCCGGTTCAATCCCTGCGCAAAGTCGCCTGTCGGCGCCATGGGCTTGTCGCAGCTGATGCCGGGCACAGCCAAGGATCTTGGCGTGAATCCTCACGATATCGAGGATAACCTTCGTGGCGGCGCACGCTACCTGAAGCAGCAGCTCCGGACCTTCAACGGCAATACCAATCTTGCGCTCGCCGCGTACAACGCGGGGCCAGGCAACGTTCGGAAGTATGGCGGCATTCCTCCGTTCAAGGAGACGCAGGGATATGTAGCCGCGATCAAGGGCAAGTGGATGCCTCAGTTTGGAGGCTCTGATGTGTCGAACATCCCCGAAAACTTCGGCGGAGGCACGTCGGGCTTTTCAGGTGCGAGAGACACAACGATCAACTCAATGGCAACCAGCCAGTCGATTTCCGAAAACAGCGGGAACGTCGCGTCATGGCTTCAGCAACTCGGCCAGATGGAAAGCGGCACGATCCAAGACAGCTGGGACCACAATTCTGGCGCACGCAATGCGAACCTCGAGATGATGAACCAGGTCATCCGCCTCGGAACAACGATGGCGGAGCTTATGAATTCTCAAAATGCACTCGATCTGGGCGGGCTCTCGGGGTCTTCGCGGTCCAGCGACTACAAGCGAGACGAGAAGGAAGACGATCGCGAGGTAGCTGACCTCTGCGACAAGGAACTGCAGCTTGAGTGGAATCCGGAGGAACAGGCCTGCGTTCGAAAACTCGAACCAGAGGCTGACATGAAGCTGATGTTGAGCGCCGAATGACAAGGAGAACGGCCATGAAAAGAGCATTTCTGACTGCGTTTTCGCTAGCGATGGCGTCTACCGCACTTGCACAGGTTCCCGTGATCGACAGCGCCAACCTGAAGATTGCAACGGAAACCTCTCAGACGACCGATCAGATCCTGGATACGAACAAGGAGGTTCTGAAGACGGTAGAAGAGACGCTTAAAGCCGTCACGGGGGATCGCGGGAGCGTTTCAAATCCCATGCAGAACCTCGCCGTTGGTCAAGGGTTCAGCGTTTCTCAGATGCCGTCACTCGACAGCCTGATGCAGGGCGGAGTCCCGAACTTCGGCAGCATGGGCGGTGACATCGACCAGATTGCCACCACCTTCATCAACGGCCTTCAGCTGGTAAAGAACTTGTCTGGCAAGGCGGACAGCACGTTCTCCGGCGACAAGTCCTACGAAGAGATGATGAAGACCGTCCTTGGAGTTGCTGCCCTAGTCACCGGCTCGCAACAGGCCGTTCAGTCGCGAACACAGGCATTCCAGCAGGCAGGTCAGCAGATCGGCCAGGCCCAAGACATCAAGGGGTCCATCGATCAGAACACGCAGCTGCAGGTTCAAACCGGCCTGACGATCAACGAAATGATTGGCGTGATGAATGGGGCGGTCGGCTCCCTGCAGGCTCAAAACCAGCGCCGCCTTGTCGACATCTCCAATACCAAGAAGGCGCTGACCTACGGTGACTAAGACATTTCGAGTGAATGGTTTTGTGCTCCTCTCCGTTCTGGTTGCTGCCGGCGTAACTGGCTGCGCCGGTGCTCCGAAAGAGAAGACTGCACCATGCAAGAGGCCGGCAAACCTCACATCCTACGCCGAGGATCCGCGACAGGAATGTGGCCCAATGACCAGCGTGAATGGCAACCCATCGGAAGCGCTGGCGGCGATCGACGCTTTCGCTGCAAGCGGAGAGCAGTGACCCCATGAACTTTCTAGGCGGCCTGCTTGAGGCTCTTGAAGATGCAGGGCGGAATTTCTCCCAACGGGCTTATGAGGTCGTTGGCGACGAGATCATGCCCTTGCTGACGATCATGCTTATTGCCTACGTCGCCTATTACGGACTTCAACTTGTCATGGGGACCGCGCGAGTGAGCGTCGGCGAGATCGTCGGCCGGGTCGTGCGGATGATGCTCATCGTCGCCTTCATTGATCAGTGGGGCAACTTCCAACTCTTCTTTTACGACTGGCTGAACAACACGCCGGAAGACGTGGGGCGGGCGCTCCTGACGGCTAGCAGTACCGGGATAACTGAGCCGACAGACGGCCTCTCCATGATTTGGGAGACGGCCAATGAGGCAGCAGCAGCATTCGCGGAGCAGTCAGGCTACTTCGCCATTCTCCCGGGCCTTGTAGGGTTCCTGATCATGCTGGCGGTTGGGCTGTTCATTGCCGTTGCGCTTGCCATCCTCGTGCTTGCGAAGGTGATGATGTGGGTGCTGCTTGGCACCGCACCGATCTTTATCGCCTGCCTACTGTTTGATTCCACACGCCAGTACGGAATGGCTTGGTTCCAGCAGGTTTTGACGTACGCGATCATTCCGCTCTTCGTTTACGTCGTCGCCGCCTTTCTCATCACGACCATGGACGCTGAACTGCAGAAGGTCGCAGCGGCAGCATCCGCGAACGAGATCCAGCTGGACGATATCTCGGCTTTCGTCCTGATCTGTGCGGCTGGCGCTTTTGTCCTCTTCAACATTCAAACTCTCGCCCAGGGAATTACCGGGGGCGTGGCAACGGGCGTTGGGCAGATCGCTCGATCGGTTGGCTACGCGACCGGTGTTGCACTGCCGGCACGAGCTTTGACCGCGACACGTTCTGTAGCCGGGAGAGCTGGAGAATTAGGAATGGCCGCACGCGCCAGAACCCATGCCGGCATGAGGGAAAACATCCAAAACGCCGGTGCAGCAGAAGCGATGCAAAACAGAATTACCAACAACAGTCTGCCCAACTAGGCAACTGGTGGCGGGAATTAAGGGCTAGGATACATGGCAGAGAATAACGATGCTCTCCGGAGCTATTTTCAGGATGGGGACCGTTGGGAACAAGAGATCGTCAAAAAGGCCAAACGGTCCAAGGCGTTCGCTTGGCTGATTACGCTGATCTTCGGCGGCATCACGATCCTGTCGCTCTCCGCATTGGTGATGCTCGTGCCCCTCAAGAGCTTCGAGCCGTACATTGTCGAGGTCGACAAGAACACTGGCTATATTGAGGTCAAGACAGGGCTGACCCGAACATCGAATATCACCGATCAGCAGGCGGTCACTCAGGCGAATGTCGTCCGTTACATTCGATCCCGCGAGGGCTATGATCCTTTTGCCATCGAGCAGAACTTTGGAATTGCAGCTTTGCTCTCCACCGGCGACGCAGCGCGCGACCTCCAGGCCCAATGGAGTGCCGCGAACCCTGACAATCCAGCTCGCCGGCTCGGCAAAAATAAGTCGATCACCGTCGACATAAAGTCTGTCACCTTCCCGAACACGACAACGGCGCTCGTCCGGTTCTCGACGCATGAGCGCTCTGATTCAGACGTCATCACGCGCCATTTCATCTCTATCGTTCGCTATCGCTACACGGATACGCCTGAGCGCAACGAATGGCGCTTCGAAAATCCGTTGGGCTTCCAGGTGTATGACTACCGCCGAGATCAGGAAACGGTGACCTCGGGAGGCCAGCAGTGAAATATGGCTTCCTACTGGCGGCGTCGATCGCCGCTCTCACGATGACTCACGCCTATGCGGCGCAACAGCCCCGCCCTGGCAGTCTGGATGCGCGTGTGACCAGTGTCGTCTATCAGCCGAACAACGTCGTGAAGGTGTCTGCGACATACGGCATCTCAACCATGATCATCTTCGACGAAGATGAGAAGTTTGAGACGATCTCGCTTGGCGACACCGACAGTTGGCAGGTTGCCCCGTCCGAAAAGGGCAACATCCTTTTCGTCAAGCCGATAGCCAAGGACGTTTCCACAAACATGAACGTGGTGACCTCAAAGAGGATCTACTTCCTTGAGCTCAACGACTATGCACCG
Source organism: Rhizobium oryzicola (assembly GCF_030504645.1). Classification (GTDB taxonomy): domain Bacteria; phylum Pseudomonadota; class Alphaproteobacteria; order Rhizobiales; family Rhizobiaceae; genus Neorhizobium; species Neorhizobium oryzicola. Next base: position 41,111 of record NZ_JAUKWQ010000016.1, read on the forward strand.
GAAGCAGGGAAAAAGGTCTTCGGCATTCGCTTCGTTTATCCGGAGAAGAACCTGAACGAGTCTCTGCGGAAGGAGGCTGAGTTTCGGGCAGCTAACCCGAACATTTCGAGCATCGACAAAGCGAACGTCAATATAGACTACTCTTTCTCGGGGGACGCGGCGCTGAAGCCGACAATGGTCTTCGATGACGGAAAGAAGACCTTTTTCAAGTTCGGCCGAGGGACCGTGCCGGCCATTTTTGCCGTTCAATCCGACTTCTCCGAGACCCTGCGAAACTTCCGCAAGGAAGGCGAATACATCGTCGTTGACGGCGTAGCCACGCAATACACGCTCCGGGACGGAAACCAGTGGACGTGCATTTTCAACCTCCGCAAGCCGGACTTTGCAGCACCTGATCCTGACATCATGGCTCCGAAACCGGATCCTGATGCCAGCAAACGCAGGAGGAGCGGCAACTAATGAAGCGCAGCCCTGAACTCGACGCAATGGCGGCGGCCGACGAGGCCGAAATCAGCAATCGAAACGTGAAGCGCAATCAAACGGTCGGCATGGCCGCCCTTTTGCTGGCTGGCGTCTTCGCCGCGTACCTGGTGCTCGCGACATCCGGAGAAAGCCCGCCTGAAAGCCCGCAAAGTGAGGAGGAGTTCCGTACCACGACCTTCCGGCCGCCCGGTTTCGTGCGCGATGGAGAACCCACACCCCCACCACCCGAACAGCCTGTCTTGGAACTTCCACCTCCGCCTCCTCCGCCGCCAGCTCCGCCGGTGGACGTCACTGAATTCAACGTGCCTCCCCCGCCCGAAGTCGCTCAACCGGCGAGCGCCCCCCCGCCCGCCGAAGAGGTGTTTCCGGAGCGATTTCGGTCAAAGCTAATCACGATTGACCAGAACCTGGGAGGATCCGCGAATGGTTCGCTCGATGGCTCGAACAGCGGCACGCCTTTGACCGTCGCTGGCGAGGATCGCAACAGCCAGTACCTGTCCTCAGCGAGTGCGATCGGTGACCGTTCCGCCAAGGCCCGGCAGATTGAGCGCATCGACGCCATGATCCCAGAGGGCACGCTGATCCCCGGCATCTTGGAAACGGCGATCGTCAGCGACCTTCCGGGCCAGGTGCGGGCCATCACATCCAAGGATGTCTACTCCTTCGATGGGCGGCGTGTCCTGATCCCAACAGGAACACGCCTGATCGGGGAATATCAGTCCGAAGTTACGCGGGGGCAGAAGCGGGTCTTTGTCGTGTGGACGAGGCTGATCCGGGATGACGGCGTGTCGGTGCGTTTGAACTCCATCGGCACGGACAGCCTCGGGCGATCGGGCCTGACGGGTCATGTCGACAACAAGTTCCGTGAGCGCTTTGGCGCATCAATCTTGCTGTCGATCGTCGGAGGGGGTGCAAGCTATCTAACCGGATACGGTAGCGACTCCAGCTCCGGAAACGACGATGCCGAAAGAGGTGCTGAATTGGCGCGAGAAACGATCGCGCAGACCTTCAGCGACATGGCGAACACGGTCCTTGCCGAAAACCTGAGGATCCCGCCAACGATCAGCGTACCGCAAGGCGAGCGGATCTTTGTCTATGTTCGCCAGGACCTCGATTTCAGCGCCATGTACGACGATCCTGTCACGGAAGCGATGAAGGAGATCAAACGTGAACGTGATGGTAGGTAACACGACCGCTCATGATCCTCATTATTTCCTGAACCGGTCTCTGGAGCCCATCAGGCAATTTCTCGATGACCCGAAGGTGGTTGAGATTGCGGTGAACCGGCCAGGCCAAGTCTATGTTGAGCGCTTCGGTGCTGATCACATGGAGCATCATGAAATCGATGCTCTGACGGCACGCGAGATCGAGAACATTGGCGAGCGGGTTGCCGCAGCGACAAAGCAGTTCCTCAACGCCGCTAATCCGATCCTTAGCGCAGCATTGCCGACCGGCGAACGTATCCAGGTCGTCTTGCCGCCCGCGGCACCTGATGGTGGGTCGATCACGATCCGTAAGCAGGTTGTGCAGAATTTCTCTCTGCAGGACTACCGTGACAACGGCTCTCTCGACAAAGTCTCGGTTGCTGTCGGAGGCCTAAGCGACGTGGATCGGGAGCTGATCGCCTATCTACGCGCGGAGAAGATCTACGACTTCATCCATACGGCCATCACGAAGCGGGTTTCGATCCTGATCAGTGGCGGCACGTCGTCGGGCAAAACCACCTTTCTGAACGCGTGCCTGAACTCTGTAGACCTGAATGAGCGGATACTGACGCTTGAAGACACTCGTGAGCTATTCCCACCACAGAAGAACGCGGTCCACCTGATCGCCTCCAAGGGTGGGCAAGGCACTGCCAACGTGACGATTCAAAACCTTCTTGAATCGGCGCTTCGAATGCGGCCGGATCGCCTCTTTGTTGGCGAGATTCGTGGAGCTGAGGCCTTTTCATTCCTTCGCGCCATCAACACAGGCCACCCGGGCAGCATGTCGACAGTACACGCCGATACGCCGCTCGGCGCTTATGAACAGCTTGCCATGATGATGCAGCAGTCCGGCATGTCCGCCGGCTACTCCAAGCAGGACCTGATGTCCTACATCCAAATGGTCATTCCGATCGTGATCCAGCTCAGGCGGGAAGGCGGCAAGCGCGGGGTTTCCGAAATCTACTTCGCACGGGATGCATCATGAGTAAGGGGCTACAGGCCTTCTATCTGTTCTTCTGCCTGTTGATCGCCTTTGCAGTCTGGATGCTGGCATACGGGGCGGGGCTTCAGCTCTTCTACGGTGACGGTAGGATCCTCGAGGCGACAATCACCTCAAACCCATTCGCGCCGATTCAGCAGTTCTGGGCCTATAGCTCCTCCCCTTCCCTTCAAAAAGTCGCGCTCGGCTCCGTGGTGCCCGCGCTGCTCGTATCAGGCCTCATTGCATACCTTGGGCTCAAACCTACCAGTAATCCATTGGGGGATGCGGCCTTTCAGGATCTTGCAACACTTCGGCGCGGGAAGTGGTTTGGCAAGAAAGGTCACATATTCGGCCGCATCGGGAGCAACGTCCTCCGCGCGTATGACGATCGCCACCACCTCATCATTGGCCCGACGCGATCCGGTAAGGGCGCGGGCTACGTCATCCCCAACGCTCTCATGCACGAAGGCTCTATGATCGTCACGGATCTGAAGGGCGAGGTGTACAAGGCAACCGCCGGCTATCGGAAGCGCAACGGGAGCCAGGTCTTCTTGTTCGCGCCGGGTTCCGAGACGACCAACAGCTATAATCCCTTGGATTTCGTTCGTCCTGAGCGAGGCAATCGCACGACTGACATTCAAAATATCGCCAGCATTCTTGTACCGGAAAACACCGAATCCGAGAATTCAGTTTGGCAGGCCACAGCTCAACAGGTTCTCGCCGGCGCCATCAGCTATGTTCTCGAAAGCCCCTTCTACAAAGGGCGCAGGAACCTCGGCGAGATCAACTCCTTCTTCAACAGCGGGATCGATCTGCAGGCCTTGATGAAGTACATCAAGGAGAAGGAGCCATACCTGTCGAAGTTCACGATGGAGAGCTTCAATTCCTACCTGTCTCTCTCGGATCGGGCCGCGGCCTCGGCACTGCTTGATATCCAGAAGGCGATGAGGCCGTTCAAGAACGAACGCGTTGTGGCCGCAACGAACATGACCGACATGGACCTTCGATCCATGAAGCGTCGCCCCATCACAATCTACCTTGCCCCGAACATCACCGACATCACGCTTCTTAGGCCGCTGCTGACGCTGTTCGTTCAACAGGTGATGGACATACTTACCCTTGAGCATGATCCAAACTCGGTGCCGGTCTATTTCCTGCTGGACGAGTTTCGCCAGCTGAAGCGCATGGACGAGATCATGACGAAGCTGCCCTATGTGGCCGGCTATAAGATCAAGCTCGCCTTCATCATCCAGGACCTGAAGAACCTGGATGAGATCTATGGTGAGACCTCCCGACATTCGCTCCTTGGCAATTGCGGCTATCAGCTCATACTTGGCGCCAATGACCAGGCCACGGCAGAGTATGCTTCCCGCGCGCTTGGCAAGAGAACTATACGATATCAGTCTGAATCCCGCACTATCGAGCTTATGGGGCTCCCGCGCCGAACAAAGGTCGAGCAAATTCGCGATCGGGACCTGATGATGCCGCAGGAAGTGCGCCAGATGCCCGAGAACAAGATGATCTTGCTGGTGGAGGGTCAGCGGCCAATCTTTGGAGACAAGCTGCGCTTCTTTAAGACGCAGCCCTTCAAGGAGGCGGAGGCCTATTCTCAGACGCACATACCGACCGTTCCAACTGTCGATTACCTGCCACCTAAACCTGTTCCAGCGACCACGCCAGCCTATGCCAATGCAGGCCAGGAACAGGCTGAACAAGCGGAAGCGACAAAGCCTGTGACTGAGGCGAAAGCGGAGGAGCCGCGGGCGCCTGTCCAGGAGGAGGCTCCGAAAGAGCCAGCGCCATCCACCTCGCCCGCTCGCGTTGTGAATCCATCCGCCTTGGCCAGTAAGAAGGTCAGCGCCGGGGGCACTGCGGAACCTGCAAAGGCAGCTGTGCCCGCTCCCGAAAAGCGCACAACACCTATCTCAGAGAACGACATCGAAAAAGCGCACAATGATCGGGTTAGTCGCCTTAGGGAGGTCGTCGAACGGGAAGCCGAAGGCAAATCACCGCGCAAGAGGAAGAGCTTGGAAGAGCTGTTCGCAGCGACCGTTCCTGATCCAATCATGGAACAGGCCGGCCGCTAATTCAGGTTCAGAAGGGCCAGAAGCTGGCTGCGTACTGACCCGCCTCTGTTAGCCAAGCCACAGAAGCATGATACCAGCCGATCACGGTCCCGTAGACCTTGATCAGGATCGCGAGGATCCCGACGGAGACCATACCCCACACCATCATCTTGCCGACGATGTCGGCAGACTTAGGGTCGTTGACTTCCACCAGGTAGGTGTTCTGATTACCGTCCTGCATGACACTTTAGCGATCACGGTCGTCCCGATTACGCTCCCTCTGTTCAACCTGTTCACGCTCCAACTCCTCGAGACGAGGAGTGTGCTGTTGCGCGGGATCAGTCCGAGTGGTCTCGCCACCCCGCTGGGCCGCTTCCCTGTCTCTGTTTACACGATCTTGCTGCCTCTGAGTAGCGTCCACCGTCTCAGCGAGCTGGTGAGCCTCACGCTCCGCTTGCCCAATCGGACGTTCCTCTTCCAGATCCACCCTGAGATCGCGTTGGCGATCGTCGGCAGTATCCGCAGTTATCGGCTGCTTGTTTGACTTGTTTTCGTCCCCACGCTCTTCATTGCGCTCAATGGTCTCGATCTCCGCGCGCAGTTCCGGATCTTCGTTGGCAACATCCCGGAGATAGCCGTTTCCAGTAGCGGCGAGTTGAGCTGCATGATGAAGCGAAGCCTCAAGGCCCTTCTCATACTGCTCCCGGTTTTCGTCTCCGAGCTCGCCGGCTTCGATATCGGCGAGGCCGGAGCGATAGTGTTCCACATTTGCCATCGCATCGTTACCAGCCTCAACGACAGCCTCTCCATGCTTGGCAACAGCTGCCTCCCACTGGAGGTTAGCATTCGTCTGCTCTTGCACCTCAGATGCCGTTCTTTCCGGCGCGGCACCACTTTCTCTGGAGACATCGCCAGCAGCGTTTCGACTATCCTGCTCATCAAGCCCACGCTCCTTCATTTCGAGCATCTGCCTGCGCAGATCGACGATCTCGCGAGCGAGGGAGGAAACCTCTTCGAAGCCTGACTGGTCCTCTGGACCAGCGCTGCGCTGAAGGTTGAATAGAGCCGTTTCAACCGTCTTTTCGTACGCTTCGAACTCTGGGCGTGTCTGCTCGCGCATGTCCTTTGCCTCCGACAACATGTCTCTGATTGCTACCATATTGGAGCGGTAATCACCGCCGAAATCTGCATGAATGACTGCACCAGCAGGCGATTGATCCGTTTGGGCAAGGCCGTTTTCCAGATAGGAGCGATGCTGAGCGGCGTAGGCCGCAACCACTGTGTCGCCGGCGTTGACTGCAATCTTCTGCCAGGTCTCCTGCGCTTTTAGGATGTACTGGCGGCTTCTCTGGCTCGTCGCCACCACGCGCCGACCAGCTCGCTTTGCGTCATATCGCGCCTGCGCCGGATCGCTGGTGCCGACATGCTCGGTTCGACCGTCATGCTTGACGGCGCGAACCTGATTTCGCGTGAAAGCTGGCGGCGTGGCGAACTCTCGCCGATCGGTCATTTCCATATTGATGCCGTGGTCACGCGCCTTCTCGGCCATGACCTCACGCCATTGCCGGAAGGTTGCCGGAGTCGTCTCGATCCGGTCGCCCGATTCCGATCGCATGGTAACGATGGCATGGGCATGAACATGCGGCCGCTTGCCCCCCTCCCCTGCTTCTTTCGGATCGTTCTCCGGATCGTGCATAGCGAAAACGTAACGATGGCCCGCAAACTGCTCAGCCAGGAAGTCGCGAACAGCTCCTTCGACCGCGACAGCATCCGTGCCGGCACGCGCCGACATGATCACGTGCATCACGTCACGGCTCTTGCGGCTGTGCAGCTCATCCCGCCATTCCTTTTGCACCAGGTCGCCCGCAGCCTTGTCATCGGCAATCGAGCGTCCCTGATCGTCTCGAACGTCGTTCCGCTGCGCGATCAGGTCTCGCAACTTGGCAGCGCCATATTCCACGCCATTGCCATAGCCTGTGAACGAGAAAGCCGCGGGGGCCTCTTTCGCAACGGCGCTGGCGTCGAAACGCTCCTGAACGATGGCGGCCGCCTTCGCGTCAGCCGTCAGCCGCTCGCCCTGCCCACTGCGCAACACAACATAGCCCTCGACCTTCAGCGATCCGTCGGTTCGGGTTTCGACAGAGTAAGCGTAGCGTCGATCACCAAAGCCACTGCTGAGAACGTCCCGCACCTGCTCATGCGGCTTCGAGCCGCCGGAAACGCTCACCTCGACGCTAAACGCGCCGATATCGCGGCTCTCGGTCCTGTTTTGGAAAAGGTGATCCCAATCGCCACGGAGACGCGCCAGCTCCTCACGGCCACGCAACGTCTCGCCGTTCTCGTTCTCAACCTTCAGCTCCCCCCCTCTGGAAACATAGTTGAGCATCGAGCCGACGCGGGCGCCACCACCGTAGGAAGCCAGTTTGACCACGGCTGGCTGGCTCCCTTTGGCAACGCTCGCAAGACGAACGTCCATTGATCGCATAGCACCCGAACCGGCAGCCATCGTCCTCGAAGGCGATAACACGTTGAATGCCGAAGTCCTCACCCCTCCCCTAGATCCCGACCCGCCTTTAGACATCCCAACCTGGTGCTGCAGATTCTTCAGTCTCTTCTCAAGCTCTTCCTCGACAGCCCTCCCACGACCGCCGAGCGTCATTTCGTGCAATAGCGCCGCGCGCCTTTGCTCCCATTCGCTTGTGAAAGTGCCGAAAAAGAACTCCACGGCCTACACCTCGCCTCGGCGCTCATGCCCGGCACGGCGCGAAAGTGTCCGCAGCTCACTCATTACAGCCGCCTGAATCCGCTGGACGTTGCCAAGGTTGATGTCCAGCTCTGAGGGATGGACACCCTTTCCTGCATTCAGGGAGCGGGCTACCTGATTCAAATTAATGCCGATCATCCGCATGTCTTCGAGCACCGCGGCCATGATCAACCTGTCTTCCGCAGTCAGAATAGGTCGAACGCCAGCACCCTCGAGGAGCAGCGAACGGAAAAAAGCAGACACACTCATACCGGCCGACTTGGCCGCTTCTTCGATGGCCGAATACTCTGCATCGCTGACGCGCACGTTGATTAGACGCCCCTTGCGTTGCTTGGCTGTCGGCACTTCGATTGTGTCCTCACTCATCAATCAACTAGGCCTTCCCGGAGCTTTGCGACCCTCATCGTGGGCTTGTCCCACGATCGCAATGCAAAATGTAAAACATTTTTGCGTATCCTGCCACTCCTAATCTAAAGCACCACTCCTAACCTAAAGCACTGCCCCATAATTTTAACCAAATTCCACCTCTTGATTGGCTCCGCTCCGCTTCGCTTCGCACTCTTTCCGTTGGAACGCTCACCAGGGTTCACCGCCAAAACCGCTTCTGAAGCCCTTTGTCTGTCCCTCGTACTCAGGCGAAAGGGACGCTTCGCTCTTCGCCCTTGCGCCCTCCGTGCGAGCGCCAAAGACGGCCTCACGCGGCTCCGGGGTTCACCACTCGACCCAGACAGTTGTAAACGCCACACGACCAACTCGTGTGGTTTTACTGATGCCTAACAGCGTGCGGTCACACGCATGTTTTAATCTTAACCTGCGTGTTTTCACATGCTAGGTTCTCTTCGATGTGAAGATCTTAACGACGATACTTATGTTCCGATCGAACACACGTCGGACCGCTGGGGGACGGGGTGAAGTCTTAGACAGGAAGTGGATCGTGAAATGGCAATTTGCATGTCGCTGGTAAGCGGCAAGGGCGGCGCGGGGAAGACGACCGCCGTAATCCTGATCGCCGGGGAATATGCGCTTCAAGGTAAGCAAGTGCTTTTGGTTGATGCAGACGGACGACAAAACCTGAATGAGTGGTGGTCCCGTTCAGAGGCGAAGGACAACAGGCCAGACGGCATTGAGCTTCGAACGGCGGTAACTAACGCATCACTTCAGCATATTCTGGAGAACGAAACCGCCGGGTTTGACGTCGTGTTAGTAGACTCCCCCGGGCAAGACACCGTGCTACGGGACACGATCATCGCCGGCTCGGACATCGTGATGACCCCGATCCAGCCAAACCAAGACGAGATCCTTGCCGCCGGCCAGGCAGCAATGGACGTGGCTGACACCTGCGATCGTACCGGGCGAAACATTCCACATCTCAACTTCAGAACCCGGATCACTCTCCCCGGCCGCTCACTGGAAGCTTACCGCCTGATCCGCCCCTTCATCGCAAACCTGCAAGAGCAGGGATATGATTCACACCTCCTTGATACCGAGCTGTATGAGCGAAACCCCTATCGGGACATCAGACTGGGATATGGGACACTGCAAATGCTTGAGCTCAGCGACTCCGTCAGAAAGGCCCGGAGTGAGGTTATGGGCATGATGCAAGAAATTGAACGTTTCCTGACAAACGAGGAAAAGAGGGCGTAAGATGGCTAAAGGGACTTCCAGTATATCTGATTTTCCCGTTGCACCGCGACGGTCACGGGGGAATGTGCCCAATTCAATGTCGCCGCCGGCTATAGACAACGAAGCAGAAAACTTGGTGGCCAGCGATCATCCCGACCAGGTTGCTATCGAAGAAGCTCCAGCGAAGGTCCCTGACGTTCAAGTGCCACAACGGTCGAGCTTGATTCTGCCATCACCGGAGGCTCGCCGGGAGAGAGCGACGAGCAGATCGTTAGAGCGTGAGGCATCCAGAATACGACTGCAGGAGCTGAAGCAGAATAAAGCGCGGGAGAGCAAACACTTCGTCAACTGCCCCCTTGATTACGATACTAAGAAACGTCTGGAGCGAGCAGCCTCTGAAAACGACTTGAAAATGACGGTGATCGTCAAGGCCGCGATCGACCAGTTTCTGAAGGATAATGGTTATTGATCCTCGACCTTCGATTCCTGGGCGGGGTGGCGCTAGGGGCAACTCTTGGATTTTTGATCAACCCTGAAGCGACGGAGAAGGTCGGGATCGATATTCGCGCCATAAAGAGAACTTTACTCAGTGTCGGCGCCGCTCCACCGGAGTCTTTCAAGCAAACCGACTGGCCAACGGACGATCGCGCCAAACGCGAGCTGTTCCGGTTCGCAATGTGGGACTTCGAGGAACACGGACCGAAGTCTGAGATCCGGATCACAAGATGCATCAGCATCGACCAGTTCTCCCTAGCTTGCGAAATGCGCGTGAAGTTGAGTTGGGTCAGCGAGGAGAGGATCCTCGAAGGCATTTTTCAACCCAATGCCCGAAGCTGGAATTTGATTGCTGCGAAGGCGGTGAACAGGAATGCTCGCAGTCAAACTTGACTCGGGGCAGAGCGCGCCTCTGAGTTGCGCATTTCGATCCCAAGAGAGCAACGTTACAGATCATTCCCCCCAATATTGTTGGGTTTGTGTGACTGGCGCGCAGGATGACAGTGCCTTAATGGCACGTTATGGTGCGTGATATCTGCCACTGGCGGATTTGGGGACTGAGGGAATACCGACGGTGCGGAATCTATCCGACTATATCAATTCAAGGGAACTGGTTGAGACCACAGATCCAGATTTCCAGAGACCCTTGTACCGCCAGAAGGGCTTCGACGGCATTGTCAGCTTCGGGGAGATCGACGCAAAGCTTTCCGCATTCCTCTTAGACGAACGTGCGAAAACTGGTTTGACCCAGAGTGATTTCGCGACCTTGGCTGGTCTCGCACGAGTGGTTTATAGCCGCTATGAACTGAACATTTCGCGCCTTACCGTATCACGAATGATCCACCTTTCCGAGCTCCTTGGTTTCCTGCCAATGCAGATGATTCATGCTGCGGCACCTCATCTTTACGGCAAAGATCCTCAAGAGGCCGATGATCGGGTTGAATTGTTCAGACTTATTCATGACCTCCCCCACGACACCATACGCAGTTTGATTGGCATAGTTGGCCAATTGACGCCGAGCGATGTTCTTGAGGCTCGACAGAAAGCGGAAGCGGAGGCTGAAGCGCAAGCTGAGGCTGAACGCCAACGATTGAACCGAAAAGCTGCGAGAGCCAGCAGGAGAGGCCGTCCGCCTGGTCGCCCACCAGGTCGCAAGTCATCTACAACCGAAACACCTACAGACGAATGAGAGCTGAAACCGGTTGTAAGTGCTGTCATTGTAGGAAGGCTGACTTCAGGCCTTTTCCATCGAGACCTCACCCTAGTGCGTCAGCACAGCCGCTCACCCTGCTTTCCGGCCTCCGTTCGTATTGGCGCGCATCAACGACATCAGCATTGGTCCAAGCCCGAACTCCCCTGCCCTCGCTCGACGCGTGAGATCGCGGAGATATCCACCTGCCGAATTGATATGCCCTGCCCTCTCCAGGATTGCAGCCATAGCAACCGCCGCGTTCTCCGGCCCCATCACCTCACACGCCTCCTCATAAGCCGACGGGCTAACACCAAGCATTGATCGAACCACCACCGCGGCCCCCATCAGCTCGCGCCAATGGGAGATCGTCCCCCCGGGCCCGTAATCCAAAATCTGCGGGCAGGCTTTCAGGACCATCGACAGCGGGAACGCCTTCATCTGTTCCGGCTTTGCCAACGGCTGAACAACCTCTTTGGGTGCTACTTCCAGCTCGACGGCTCCGCCCTGCTCTTTTCCAGAGCTAGGTTCAAGTTCATGGATGGATTCGGGTTTTGAATTCTGTATGTGGCAGCCATTTTGAACAGCATTGCCGTCCATATTTTGAGAATCTGACTGATTTTCCAAAAGGTTGAGGATTTCGGTGCGCAATAGCTGCATCTCGTCGAGGATTGCCTCCACCTGGCGACGGTCAGGATTGCGGGGGAGTCGGCTGACAATGCCGACATACATGTCTTCGATGGTTTCCCAGTCGCCGTCGGCCCCCTCATCCATCGCGGCGGAAATTAGCTTGCGTACATCACGCCGGCAGATAGTCAGCGCTTCTTTGGCTCGTCTGAACTGCAGGCGCTCGGCAGCGACTTCCTGTGCCAGACCTGCAAGTTCCGCAGCACGAGCCAAAAGTGGAGAAAGATCGAATCCAAAAGCCTGCTCGATGTCGCCACCCTTGTCCCGGTGAGCGTAGCGCTTGCCGTTCGGGCTATCCTTGCGCTGGATGAGCCCGGCTTCGACCAAGGCAGCCAAATGCCGCCGCAAGGTCGTTCCGGTTATGCCGTGCGCTCTGACAGACAGCTGAGCATTGGATGGAAAGACCACCAATCCACTATCGCAGTTGAGCTCGCTCTCTGGATAAAACGTCAACAATGCGTCCAGCACAGTCAGCGCCCTGTCCTGGAGGCCAAGGCGTTCACGGGCCTCACAAGCGTCGCGAAACACTTTCCATTTTTCGACCTGGCGGCTTGGTTTTGTCTCGGACGTCTGGAGCTGCCTCTTTACAAGAGCAAGCACAGCCGGCCGCCGCCCAAAGGGCGTCGTCACATTTCCCGTCTGCATATTCCTTCACCTTTCTTCAGGCAAAAGAAATCCGCTCACCAAAACGATGCCAAAGACTCTTGACTGGGATTCATGGAAATGCGATTCTCGATCTTGCTAGGAATTGAGAGAGGCTTCCATGACGGAAACGTTTTGGGGGCCTTTTTCTTTTGTCGCGGTCTCTCCTCTTGACCAATTAACGAGTGTCTCGATCACACCTCTTTGTGAGTTGGATCTGAACGATTGTTGTATTCGCTTAGAAGATCAGGCATTCGGTCCGCGAGCCAGCGCGCGAAAGCGCGTTCCTGCTTCGGGATTGAGACCGTAGTTCCAGCCGAATTACTCTTCATGCGGCCAAAAACTCGGTCACCCACGGCGAAGTCAACAATCTCTTCAGCTGGCTCCGTAGTCACTTTGTCGGCCGCCGAACTTGCAGCACGTATCGCTTGGGCAATACGGCTGGAGCTGTCAGCGCCTCGAAACTCGACCGTGTCGATTATTTTACGAACACGTGCTGCGCTGCTCGGATCTTTCAGCAACTCGGCAAATGCGGTCCATTTCGGTCGACCAACTCCCTTTGCTCTTCCGATCGCAAGAATGATGTCTTCGGGTACCGCCTCCGTCACTCGAAAAAGATGCGATATTGCCGCTTCTGAAGCTCCCAAGATTGGGCACATGGCGCGATGGGAAAGGCCAGCACTTTTCAGCTGTACGGCCCACATTGCCTGCTCAATCCAGGTCAGGTTTTCCCGAACACCATTCTCGAGCGATTGCTCTTCAATCAACTGCCGATCGGAAAGTTCTCGAACATAGGCTCGAATCTTTATGGTCTCCGGGCGATCCGATTCTGCCATTATGGCCTTGATCGCTGCCCATCGACGGTAACCGTATGCAAGCTGGTAATGATCCGCTTTCGTCGGATGCGGCCGAACAAGAACCGGAATTTTTTGGCCTTCACTTGCAATTGAAATCTTAAGGGCCTCGAGCTCTTTGGCCGCGTCCTCGTCGTTGCCAAAGCGATCTCTATAGGGGGAGCGGTCGATACGGTCAGGATCGAGTGAAATGACACTATCTTCTGTGAGCTGTGTCAGTGCCCGACCCACATTGGAAATGACAGGTGAAGAGTGCCGCCGTGCCAGCGAGGGCTTGTCGGACGCGTCCGACGACACAGGAGATTCCGTCCGGGTTTCGGCGGCCGCCATTCGCTGAAGGATACTTTTCTTCATGTGCTACGTCCCCAAACTTTGTGAACGAGGTCGAGGATCTCGGAGTTAACTCGGTCAGCGCTCTCAATTGCGCGCTTCAACGCCTCACGACCGACCTCACCCGACTCAAGCTCGTATAGGGTCTTCTTCGCTACCGCTGCACCGGCGATTGCCGTCGATTCAAGCGCCTCCGCCACGAGTACATCATCACCAAACAATCGGCGCATGACTCCGGACATGTACTTCTGCGGCCCGTCATTCGGGTTCACGCGCGTGAGCAGGAAGCGGAAAAAGTCATGCTCAAATTTAGCTCCAAACTGCCCCAGCACCTCCGATAGATCGGAGATCATGATCAGGAACTGATTGCACGATGCAACGTCGAGCATCGCCGGGTGAACGGTAATGATTAAGGACGTGGCTGCATAAAGAGCTGCGAGTGTCGAGTATCCAAGGGACGGTGGGGTGTCGATGATAACGATATCGTATCGATCATCGACGCGGGCCAGCGCACTGCTTAACCGCTCGAAAAACAAACCCAGGTCATCTCTGGTTTTCGAGGTCAGATAGGACGGGGTATCAAATTCAAAGTCCATTAGCTCCAGATTGCCAGGAACTAGATCCACACCTGGGAAATAGGTTGGCCGGATCACTTCAGCGAGCGGCCGCCTCTCATTGTCATATCGAATGGCTGCATAGGCTGTCTGGTTCTCGCCGAGATCGAACTCGGGCTGAATACCAAATAGCGCAGTCATCGATGCTTGCGGATCAAGATCCAGACACAAGACCCGATAACCCTGAAGCCCTAAAAAATGTGCGAGATGGATAGAAGTGGTTGTCTTGGAACTACCACCTTTGAAATTCGCCGTAGCAATTACCTGAAGCTTTTCCCCTTTGCGACGATGCGGAAGCAGCTCGCCAGCTTCGTCAGGACGAAGTTCGGCCAGGAATCGCCTCAGTTCCTTGACCTGCTCTATCGTGTACGTTCGCCTATTGTTTTCTGCGCGCTCGGGCAGAGGCCCCTTCCCTTCCAGCGTCAACTGCCGAAGAGTACTTTCCGGGACCTTGAGTAGCCTCACTAGGTCAAGGGTTGAGAATGTCCGGCCAAATGTTTTCTGCGCAGAGGGCGGATAGACAGCTTCACGCATATCGTTCAGCTCCGCAGAGAGTTTCGAGGTGTAGACCTCGATCTTCGACGCAGTGTCTCTGACGCTCTGAGAAGCTGGCTGCAACATTCAATCCTCTTGACGGTTCTGATCACTTTACGAGATCATTTCCGTCAGGGATGCCAGACTGACTCCGATTCTTCAAGGCGTTTTTCGTTAACAAGAAGTTAACGCATCAAGGATGCCCGACTTTACAGTTGTAAAGTTTTGGGTCGATGCGCATGAGGCCCGACAGTTTTGCTAGGGCCCCTACCCTGTAGAAGAGCTGAACTGTCGGAGATAGTCAGCGACTGCCTGAGCCTTCGCGGCGGCAGTGATGACTGCACGTGAATCCTGCTTCAGCACCTTGAGCCAGTTTTCAACGTAAGTCGCGGTGTTGTTTCGCGGATCATGTTCAATGCCAAGATCGGCGCAGACGAACGCGGCTGAGATTTCGGCAATAAGCTCCTCCATTGCGTAAGTCTCGCTCCCGAACCGCCCGCTAAGGTCACGATCAAGCCGTGATTTTGCGCCGCTCCAGTGCCCGAGCTCATGAAAAATCGTGCTGTAAAGATGAACCTCGCTGAGGAACCGACCGCGCTCCGGCATTTGGATGTCATCGGGGCCAGGCCGATAGCAGGCTCGCTTGCCGCCGTAGGCTATCTTTGCGCCTGTGGCCCGAATGAAGGTTTCGACATGATCGATAACCGGAACCGGCTCGATCGGCGCCGCCTCGGCCGGGCTCTTGAAGCGGTCAGGCAGGTTGTCGATCTGCTCGACGTTGAAGACGGTGTAGCCCTTGAGATAGGGGATTGCACGATCGTCCGCCTCCTGCTCCTTCGGCGTGAAGGTGCCGTACTTGACGACAAGGGTTCCTTGTTCGCCCTTGCGGACCTGAGCACCAAGCTCCTGAGCCTGCCGGTAAGTCATCCATGTGTTTTCGTCGTAGCCGGCGAGTTGCCCGGAGAGCCACAGCATGACCACGTTGATGCCGCGATAGGCTTCGCCGGAGGCGCGGAGCGGCGTAGCCGACCTGCGGCTGTTTCCGCGCCATGGCCGGATCCAAGGCTTGGTGCCGGCCTCGAGCTGCTGAATGATGGTGTCGGTGATCCGCTGGTAGGTGTCCTTTACGCTCTGCATCGCCGTCTCCTGTTCGTTGGTTGACGGCAAAGATCCGAAGACAGCGAAACGACCCCCTGCACCCGGAGGGCCGCAACGGAGTGTAGGACCGCGCAAGCGGTTGAATGGGGGAGGGGCTATCGTAGTTTGTCCGTCAAATCATCCAACGGACAGGGGAGGGCGCAGAGCTCCGGCACCCCGGCCAACGACACAGGCCCTCACTGCAGCGACCGGGCCGCAGGTCAGCGCTCTCGGTCGTCTTGGTCGCGGTTTCGCTGGCGATCGGCAAGCTGCTGGGCTTCGATAGCCTTAAGCTCGGCGTTGATGTGCTGCGACTGAGGCTCTTGGGCCTTTTGCTGACCTGGCGGCGATTGGGCATCTTGGACCTGTTCCGGCCGCCCCAGAGTCTTGAAATCTGATCGAGTGGTGAACTTCACCTCCTCGTCGTCGGGAGGCATCCGCTCGGGAAGGTCAGCGCGGTCAACGGCCACAATCCCCCTGACGGTCACGAGGCTCGCCACGCGATTGTCGTGACCGAGAACCTGCCCTTCGATCACTTCGCCCGGGCGGGCCGTGCGGATGTTGTGCTCGAACGGATTCTCGCCAGCCTGCTCAAGATCTGACATGGCACTGCGGATAGCCTCGCGGCGGTTAGGATCCATCGCATCCTGGATGAGATGCTTCATCGCCGGACTGGACGGATCATTGGTGGTCTCAATGGACGCCTCGATCATGCGAGGCTTGGTGATGACGGTTAGATCGATGTCATGACCGTAGGTGCGGCCCAACGAGACCACTAGCGCCTCGTTTGCCCTTCCATTGCCTTCCCGAAAAGCGTGAACGTAATTCAGCTCAGAAAGAACGTGCGCGGCTTTCTCGGCAAATTGCTCAGGTGTCGCAGCTCTCAGGCCCTGATCGTCTCTGGCGGGCCTCAGCGCCTCGTTGAGACCCATTTCGATGCGCGAGCCGGGGAGGAAAGTCGTGTCGCCCTTCGAAAGCCCACCTACCGGCTCTACCCGCTGGCCATCGACGACAGGACTTTCATTTCGCGTGTGTCCTGCCCATTCATAGACATCTTGAAAGATGAAGCCGTGCAGAGCCTTCAGATGCGCTGCGTCGTGATTACCGGTCGGACCTTTTCCCTCAGCCAGTTCCGTTTGCCTCAAAGCCGTGAAAGCGTATTCGGCCTCACGCAGCGCCGAATAGCTTCTGATATCCAGCTTGTTCTTCAGAACATCCCTGAAATCCTTATCCACTGAAGTGTTTGGATAGGTATAGGAGCCTTTGGCTTCATCATCGCGGGCCAAGCGAAACCTCATGCAAAAAAGCCGCCTGAGATCATAGGCGGCCGCGAGAAATACCTAAGTGATGATCAAGCCCGCTTGAAGCGGGCCAACAACTCTTGGCGCATTTCCTCGGAAGTGATATCTCCCGCAACGTAACGGCCGTTTGCTTCTTCCAAAACCGGATCGCCAGTGTAACCCTGCCGTATATTGGCAGCACGAGCCTGATCGACGGCTTTCTGTCGGGCTGCAACAGCTTCCGGAGAGCGATCGGGGCGAGGGGCATGAACGTTCATTGGCAGAGCCTCCAGTTACTATTCAACTTAGCACAAAAAGAGCCGAATATCCAGCGAATGCGGGGTACGCGGCTCTTTATGGTGGGAGCCCGATCAGAGATCGGGCCTCCCAGAGCGATCAATCGCGGGGTTCCCATTCGATGATGGCCTGCAGTGCCAGGTCATCTTGGCCGGGGTAGCGGCCCAAGTTGGCGTTGAAACCGAGGCGCTTGATGGAGAGGGTGTAGTACGGCTTCCCTTCTCCGTTGGTCTTCTTCCAGATGCCGCCAACTTCGATGTCGTGGCCGCGAGGTGACTTGGCATAGACGCGATGCGTCGGAGCCTTTTCGTTGGTGGAGTCGAAAGGTGTGACCTTGATATCCAGGTCCCGGTCGATGGTGGAGATGAGGCCGGTTCCCTTGGCGTTGTCGATGTCGTCTTTGTCGAACTGAATGAAGTTGGTCATGCTCACCTTAATCACTCCTCTATGGTGGTTGCGATGATCGTTCATTAGGCACGGCGAAAAGCGGTGCGCACCGTAGGCCGGAGCGCAGCGAAGGAGGCTGGACGGGGACAAATTTTGTTTCGCGAGGAAGCCGAAGGCGGGGAAAATTTGGAGACGAACGGCTTTGCGCCAACCGCGTCGCCGTGCGAACGGGCATCAAGAGCAACCACTTTGGAGGTGTGGGGCCTGAGCGCTTGCAGCAATACGTCACCTCGACAAATGGGACATTGGCACAGGTCAAGGGCCGGATTGTGCTGAATGCAGCCGAACCAGCAGCCTGAAACAAGAGGCTGGGGTAACCGATGGTTTCGCCAAAACATGAGATCTCGCCAACTGTTGCCCATATGAGCGCCCCAGTCGTTCAGTTGCCGGAATGGCTGCGGCGATAGGAGGAGGGCGATTCAACCCGGGCGCCCCACAAGCCTTGGCCTCGCTGTCGGGCACGATCCTCGGCGTGGCGGTACTGGCTCAGGTCAATTGGGTGGGATCTTGGCAGATAGCGCAACAGGAGGCTGGCTTGGCCCGCCTTCACCATTTCAAGGCCAATATCCGAGCCATCGACGAAGCACTGGCCGACAAGGCGTTTGTACTGGTCTCGATCGACTTCAATGCAGCGGACATGCTTGCCATCGATCAAGCTGGCGAGGAACCGTCGTGCCTCGATGCCGCACCTCCATATCGCGCCATTCCTGAAGCCGGTCTGATCGCGCTCACAAGCATCAATAGCCGCAATGCGGATCCTCTGCCGACGAATGCTGAAGGTGTCTCCATCAATCACCCGCGCCTGGCCTGAAAAATCGGCCGACGCAGCGGAGGCAGTGAACAGAAGCGCAGCCAGCGCGGCTCCCACCAAGCGAATATTCATCAAGCGCGCGCCTCCATAGAATTGCGGGCTGCCAACCCAAATACCGAGCGGTTCAGATGAAGCTCTCCGATCGCGGCTCGGTCTGTCATGGCCCGCAAATACCCGCCCGGCGAGCTGATTTCGGCGCGCGTGTATTTCTCAAAGGTCAGAGCGATCGCAACCGCAGCCGCCTGCTGGCCCATTCGTTCCACGGCCCGCTGGCGCGCATCCTCGGACACGCCGGCGATGCGGCAAAGTTTGGGAGCGATCCGGTCCAGGTCCGCCCAGCTACGCGGGGGCTGGTAGCCATATTCGGCAAGGCTTGGCGTAGCCCGCCACACATCTTCCAGCGCCACAAGTGAAGGCCGCACTTGCAGTTGCCTATTGCTTTGGCGCGAACGGCTCCCCAGGCTTTCCTCAAAAGCCCTCTTGCTGGCGGAGCCAGCCCTTAACGAACTGATTTGTTCGCCGTTAGGCGAACGCCGTTCATCATTACGAGCTTCAAAAGGTCTTGGGGTTGTAATCTGTATGTGCATGTCGTTTTCGACATCCGCGCATGTCAGATTTGCATCTATGTCGGGCGCTTGCGGGGACCGATTCACGTTGCGCAATCGGTCGGCAAGCCACTCCAAAAGCATTGTTGCCTTCCGGAGGACATGGGCCGGTGCGTGCTTGGCCGATCCTATGAAGGCCGCGATCTTCTCAACACGGGCCCCGATCCGCCCGAGAATGGCTTCCCCTCGCTCGGTTGAGGACGCCAGAGCATATCTCGCGGCACGCAGAGCGTCCCGGAAGCGACGCGCCGCGCTGTCGCGCACTCGAATCTCTTCCCGCTTCTGGCGCACCAGCTGATCAAGTTCATGGTGCCGAGCGATCAGGACACGCAGATCAATGCCGCAGGCGTCGGCAATATCACCTTCGCCGTCACGGATCGGGTAGCGCTTGAAATTCGCACTGTCCTGCATGGTGACAAGGCCGAGGTCGTACAATCGGGAGAGAATCCGGCTTACGCGCCCTGGCGACTTGTTGATGTCATAGGCGAGCTGTCGGTTCGACTTGTAGACGATCGGCCGCCCTCCTTTGTCGAAGGCGTCTGCCTTGGCGGTCGTTATGATGGCTTCCAGCAACGCATATTCTGCGGTCGTAACCATCCCGATTGTCATCAGGTTTCTTGCAAGTACCGCCAGCTGGCCGCGCGTCACCGTTCCGATTTCCGTTGACTGCGCCAGTCGCCGGAATTCGGCTCGCTCCTTCGTCATTCTGCGACCTGTCGGCCGCTTGTGTTGTGTGGGTTCCCCCATCGTCCGTCTCCTGTCAGAGGCCAGACAAAGCTCCGCCGTTCACCGAAAAGGTGTTTTGATTATTGACATCGGAGGGGAGGTCTGCGAGAACGGTTTTGGCTTATTATTACCGAACTGCAGACCGCTTCCGGATTCTTCGGGAGCGGTTTTTCTTTTCTGGGCCGGGTGTGATCTCCGAAAAGCTGTTAGAATGTGTGAGTCGGAATCGGTTACGGTTCCGCTCGTTACGATTTGTAGCCTCAGATACCGAATTGATGCAAGTTGACACATTTCCGCGCTGCTGCGCCGGTTCAGCCGACATCTGAAATAGCTCTTACGTTTCAATTTGTTAGCATGGTTTTCCGCGCCTTCCCTCTCTTCACGCTGAAATCTGGAACGTTTCCAGAGTAGGATTTACCCCCCGTTATTGTTGGGGAAATTCACCGGGTGGGGAGGAGAGTTTGAGAGGAGGGGGCGCGGGCCTCCTCTCAACAAGCGGCCTGATGTGCCGTCCCCCGATACGTTTCTGCCTCCCAGGCACCTGCGAAAGCGCCCGCATTGGCTAGATGCCAAGGCGGGCGCTAAGGTGCGATTTTGCAGTAAACTCAGCCGCGCTGAATAGCCTCCTCAGAGTGGGTCGGTGGCAGATCGAAGGCCTTTAGCGCTGTATCGAGTGCCTTTTGCACGTCATCCCAATCAACATGCTCCGGATCGTTCAGGTAGGCGTTGACTAGCTGGCAGCAGCTTTCGGCGGCAAGGGTCGGATCAGGTACTGAATCAAGCATGGCTTGTCCTCTGGAATAGGGGAGCCGGTCACGCTGGAGGACGTGACCGGCGGAAAGCAGCGGCGGGATTATTCCGCTGCCATCGGGAACGAGTGTTCGTTCTTGTCCTCTGAGGTTTCAGCCTCACCCTCTGCGTCGGGGTCAGACGCGATCAGAACGTATGGCGGAAGCCAACCGCTGTCCTTGATGGACTTGGCGGCATACTCCGCAGCCTCGCCCTTCTTCATGCTGCCGACATCAGCGGCGAAATCCTCGCCGCGCACCTCGGCAACAACGGCTTGAATGGTCGGCCTGTTGACGTGGCTGAAATAGCTTTCCGCCGTAGTCTCAAACCAGTCACGCATGTCCACGCTCAATGCGCGGCCCATCTGGTCGGCATGGGCCCGCGCTTGGCTGCGACTGCTGAACTTCTTCTCAACCGCATTGACGGAATGGGCGGCGGCATAGGCCAGAAGCTGCAACAATTCGCTTTGCGATTGATCCATCAGCCATTCCCAAAGGTCAGCAGGATCGCCGGGAAGCCGATGCCCATAGTTTTCCTCAAGGCTTCCCCACGCCTCAAGGGCCTTGTTCTCGGCGGGACGCTTCATCGATCCGTCCAGCACTTCATGGGTGACAGAGATTTCAAGCGCGCTCTGGTGACCGGGAATGCCCCATGCCGTGCGATACTGCACCTTGAGCAACATCGCGTGGACGACCGCCACAAGCGCAATATCAGGATTGTTCGCCAGCTCGATACGAAGTGCCGCCGTCTTCTGAGCGGTCAGGTCTTCAATTAATGCGGCTGAATGGGTCAGTCCCGTAGATTTCGAAGCGCCGTCAGCTTCCTCGTTCGCCCCGCATTGCTTCCCTTCCGTCGCCTCGGCCTTCTTCTTGTCCTCGTCGCGGACAAGGCCTCTCAGCACCGACAACTTTCCCCAATGGTCGATTGTAACGATTGCCCCTGCCATTGCGAGGTCTTCGATGCGATAGGCTTCTTCGCGCTTCTGCAGGACGGTGATTTCCTGCTCGACGGCGGACAAGGCGGCCTCGGCAGCTTCATCCTCCTGATCCGCATCGATCTGCGCCGCCAGTTCGTCATAACGCTCAGTCAGTGCGTCAAGCTTGGCTTGATCTTCGTCGCTGAGGTCCACGCGCTGCGGGTAAACCCGGGCCATCTGATAGATGTTATCCGGCTGTTGAGCGCACCACTCGACCCATTTCCAGCCTTCGGCCTTCACAGCTTCGGCCTCCACCTCCAACTTCTCGGCAACCAGCTTTTCAAGCAAGCCGCTATCGCATGCAAAGCCGCCTCCCTGCTCGGCAAACAGGTCGCGGCGCACTGGACCGCCAGCAGCCTCATAAACCTTTAACCCGCCGATCAGCGCGAGCCGCTTGTCGCTTGCAGGGACTTCATCCACGGCGAGACGGCGCTTGATTGTGTTGGCGCTACGATCCCATGAGGGGAGGGCATTCCAAACCTCTTCCTGTCGAGCGTGATCGTCGGTGATGGTGAAGGCGGCTAGCTGCTCAAAGGTCATATCGTCGGCGCGGAACGCCGCGAACAGGACGGGGGAAACTTTCGCCAGCGCAAGACGGCGATTGACGATGATTTCAGTTGTCCCGAACCGGGCGGCGATGTCCTTGATGGACTTGCCCTCATCGAACAACGCTTTGAACGCCTCGAACTGGTCTGCGGGGTGCATCGCTTCCCGCATGACATTCTCGGTTAGGCTCAATTCCGTTGCGTCGCCCGCCTCCCGGACAATGACATTCACAGCGTAGTCAGCCGTTATCTCGCCCCGCTCGGCCAGAAGATTGAGGGCTGCGAGGCGGCGACCGCCAGCGGTTACGAGGTATCTCCCCTTGGATGCCTTGCGCACCACAAGGTTTTGGATGACGCCATTGGCGAGGATCGACGCCGACAGGCTCTTGATGCTCTCCTTGGTGTAAGTCTTGCGGACGTTCTTCGGGTCTGCGTCCAGCTTGTTCAGTGCTATCGCGATGATGTCGCTCATGGTCTCTTGCTCCAGTTTTTCCCGTTTCCCTTGGGAGCAAGCCCCGCTAGTGGGTGAAGCCTCTGCCTTCGTTGACGAAGGATGTGCCCCCACATCCGGCGGAACGAAGGGGGAGGGCGCAGCCCGCTCCCGTTAGGACGCGGATCGGGTCATGGGGCGGGAGGAAGGAAAAACGGAAGGTTTGCCGGCTTGACGGCGAAAGCCGTTTTTCCTGATGAGCGACAGCGCTTGCGCGCTTGCCCATTGGCGCGATCGGCGACCTATCGTAAGAGCGGTACAGGGAAGGATCGATGGGCGGTCGATCCCGGCCGCTCCTTGCGGATGCGAACCGGCGACGCCGGTTCTCCGTCTTCTGATCCAGGTTATAAAACGATGGATCTGCCCGCTGCGCTCCGAGTGATGAGCGCTCCGCTCCTCGGGCAGCTCTCCATTTCAACTTGATTCAATGTTTCGATAGCGGCGGTTAGCCGCTCGGCTCGGATCGAACGGCGCCAGTCCGAGATCCGAGAAGGACAATGAAGAACATCGGAGCTTTCAGCATAGCGCCGCCCCTCCTTCAGGGGCGGGAAAGCGGGAATTCTCGACACGGTTTTGACGGAAGAAGGGAAGCCGCAGGAGGCTTAGCATAGCGCCGCGAAGCGGAAGCCGGGACCGACTTCCCCCGGAAAAAACCGTTCCTTGCCTCTACAGCCTCGGCGTTGCGTTCATGATGTAGTGGGCGATCTGAAACAGCTGTTCAACAGTCGCAGCCAGGTCAGCAGAGGCTTGCTGGATCTCTGGCGGTTGGGACGGATCGCCGGCGAGGTAGCCAGCCTTGGCGATGATTTCCTCGCAAGGATCTGCGATACTGTGAATGAGCTTCAGCAGCTCTTGGGCGGTTGCCTGATCCACCAGTGCCTGTCCTACGTCGTTTCCGGGCACCGAAACCCTATGGAGCAAGCGGACGGAGGTCCAGAGGCTTCCTAAGCGGGTTGTTAAGCTGTCTCTGCTGAAATAGCGGAATGGTAAAAGGACCGCGAAAGCCGCCAAAACCGCTTCTGACGGAAGATAAGGCGCCGCTGCGAAGCGGACGCCTGAGACCTCGCGACCCTGAACAGCCGCGCCTCCTGTTCGATCCTATGCCGGATCGCGTCGAACCTTGCCTAGCCGTCTTGAAGAACCGCCCGCCGAAGGGGCCTGAATGGTCCTACGATATCAAGTGGGACGGCTACCGTATTTCTGTCCACCGGGAGCTATCCAAGGTGAGGATCCTGACACGCGGCGGCTTTGACTGGACGGAAAGATTCCCGGCCATTGCGTCAGCGGCGGCCGCTCTTGGTCCGGCGACATTCATCCTCGATGGTGAAGCCGTCGTGCTCGACGAGATGGGGCGATCAGACTTCGGGCTGCTGCAGGGCTCGCTTGGGGGCCGGACCGGAAAACAGCCGGCTGGAACCGCGCTCATGTTCGCGTTCGATCTCATGTACCTCGACGGGCATGATCTGCGTAAGCTGGAATTTGCTGCACGGCGACACATCCTGGAGGATCTGCTTGATGAGGCCACAGGGGCGATCCGCTTGTCCGAGGAAATCAACGAGGATCCCGAAAGGCTGATCGAACACGCTTGCGCGCTGGGCCTGGAAGGCATCATCGGCAAACATCGTGATCGCCCCTACAGACCGGGCAAGACTGGCGACTGGATTAAGATCAAGTGCGTCCAGCGCGAAAGCTTTGCCATCCTCGGCTACGAACTGTCGTCAGCTATGCCAGATGGCTTTGGAAGCCTCCTTCTCGGAGCTCTCAGAGGAGGTGAGTATGTCTATGTCGGAAGTGTCGGAACTGGCTTTAAACATCAGCAAGCGCGAGCGTTGCGAAAGCAGCTCGACAAGCTGAAAACGAACAAGCCGGTGATCCGCTTCAAAGAGAAGACCCGGATCGCGACAGATCCAGGCCTGATCGCTGAAATCGACTTCCGGGGATGGACGTCCGACGGGAAACTGCGCCACCCCTCGTTCAAGGGACTTCGCGACCCTGAAGACGCAGCGGCAGTATATTCGCTCGATGTTGGAGACGCCTAACCGGCAAGATTGGGCGGAGGCATGTTCCTGCGTAGAGCAGCGATGAGCAGGTCGAGATCCCGATTGGCGGCAGCCGCCAGCATGAGGTTGTCCGCAACCTCTGTGATGGCGGAGAGGACTTCCGTCTCCTCCCACCCTCGGCGCAAGGCATCCTCTACCAGATCCTGCAAAACAGTCTCCACCGCCATCTGACATGCGATGTGGCGGCTTTCGTCCTTTTCGGGTGGCGCTTTTGGAAAGTCTGTCATCTACCAGCAAATATGCCTCCTGCGGGCGCGTGCAAGGCCGCGAGTTCGGGATCACGGCGGATAAGCCGCACCCTGCAGGGCAGGGTGCGGCTGTACCTCACTGAGGTTTGTTGTCGTTTTCGGCCTTGCTGTTGAGCTCGACTTGGTAGCTGAACTCGACCTTGGCGATGAGCGGAAGCATCACGGCGATGGAGAACCGAAGTTGGCCCTTATGGGACAACTTCGCGATTTGCCGGTTGATGAACTGGCGAAGGCGACGGCCGGTTTTCTGGCAGAAGGTTACGAGCGTTTTCATCAGAGGTTCCTCCTTAGTGGTTGTGCGTAATCGCGAAGCTCGAATACGGCTGGAACCGCCGAGTGCATCGCGCAGCGATCGCAACGGAGCGAAGCGGAGAGGAGAACCCTTTAGGGTTGCACGCCAAGGCGGGGCCTGACGTATCGTGCGCAGCATTAGATTACGTACGGCCACTAAGGAGCGGCCTGAAAACGCGGCCTTCGTAGCCCCGGCCGTCGCCTTTGCCTTCAACCGGCAAATCGTGATCCGGCCGCCAGGTCGGATCTCCATCGCCGTGATGCTGCAGCGGTGGTTGAGCTCGCGTCGGCGCTCCTAGCCGGAAACGACAACAAGCCTCAGTGAGCCGTCCCGCTTGTGGGGCGCGTCCGTCGTGAGGGGGAAGGGGAGTTTGAGGGGAGGGGCCGAAGGGGGCTCCCCTCATTGCGGTTGGGTGCCGCTCGATGCGGCGCTCAAACGCTCCTATGCCTGAGCGGCGTCGCGCTTGCGCAACAGAAACCGCTTCAGGCTCCATCCGGCTCCCAAGATGTAAGGTGGCCGCCCAAGAGAGTAATGCCCGCAATTCAGCCGCAGCACGCTCACTCTGGCTTCGGCATTCTGCAGCCGCTTTAGCAGGCGTTCTGACAGATCCGGCAAAACAACCGTGTCCCTCGATGCTAGGATGACATGAAGTTCGAGGCTTGGCCGCGCCAGCTTGTCTGCATGGTTTTCAAGATTGAGTGGTGCCCACGCTCGTTGCAGCTGGGCAAGCGTAAGATGCGGCTCGAGGCTCTTCCGGATCGATCGGGTTGCGCGCCCGGTCCATACCATTTCGGCAAGGCTTCCTGCCGTGAGGAAGAGGGACGCCCGAGAAACGGCGGTCTCATGCGCCGCGACCAGTCCGGCTATCCAGGAACCAAGACTCATCCCGAGGACGGAAACATCCCGATACCCCTCGCGCTTCAGCCAGCGGATAAGCTTGCGCCCGTCCCATACAGCCTGTTTGACGGCCTGCACCGTTCGGCCGAGATTGGCGCTGAGCATGTAATCGGCATAGAGCGAGCCCGGGCGCTTGCGCTCCAAGTGGTAAGGCATGGCGATCTCGATGACTGTGATCCCTTGCCAGGAGAGGAACCCGGCAATCTGCCGGTTCCGAGTTTCGGCGTTCCAGTGATGGAAGATCACCACCGCCTGATCGCGTTTTCCGCTCTCGGTGATCCTGGCCCACACGATGTTGTTTTCAGCAACATCGGTTGAAACGTCCGAGGGGAATTGCAGCCAGCCATCCCGCAGCTCGAACCCCCGATCGCTCGCATCAGGCGGCTCAAAAAAGCCCGGATCAGCGGCGGCCGTTCCCGCGAGTACGCAAAACTCCTCGACCGTTGCGGCCGCCCCCATGCCGGGGAATGCGCGATCGGCGTCCAGAATGAGGTCCGTGGTCTCCTTGGCCTCTTCGCCGCGTTGGGCGCGGCCTTCGTCCCAACGATCGAGCCAGCTATGAAACATGGCTGTCGCCTTCCATATCGCCGGTTCGCCAGCCGGATCCAAACTCTGGATCAAAGAGGCCGTATGTGGCGATCAATGCGGCGACCAGTAGCAAGACCGAGAAGCCGTCAAAGGCATCGATCGTCAGATATGAGATCAGGAGCAGTCCGATCGCGGAAGACATCTTCCACAAGGGCGCTCGCAGGCGTCTGTCACTACCCAGCCGGATTGCTCCATACAGGAAGACGCTGCAGGTCGAAATTGCGACGAGAAGGCTGCTGTAGTGGGTTGGCATTCGATAGCCGAAGATATGATCGCCGTCGTCGTAGTCGGTGAGGGCAGCCCACACATCGCGAACCATCCACGTTATGACGTCGGGGCCTTGTGAAGCGAGATAGGCGCTCTGCGCTTTCATGCAGATGGCGGCCAGGACGACGAGGACTGTGCATCGGAACACCCCCCGCATGATCCTCAGAGCGGCCTCACTGACCCGCGGCCCTTTTGGCTGATCAGTCTGAAGCGTCGCTTGGCTGTCGAGCTTCCATAGATCATGGATGATCGTATGCAGAATGATCAGGCCCGCGAAAAGGAGGTAGAAGGTGACGGACATATAGAGGTAGGCGAGGGCGGTGAAGATGATGGCCGCCGGGGTCGAGATTATGTCAGGCCGTATGATGCCAATCGTCCCCCAGCTCGGGGCAAAATCCTGCGCCTGTTCTAACAGTGGGATCAGCTGCACCCCAATCCATTGAGCCAGGCCGGCAAACAAGATGCAGATCAGGAAAACGGCCCAATAGGTATGGGAATTCGCCTGCAGGTTCTGAATCCAGGCATTCCCGCTTTGGGGTCGATCGGCATGTGCCAGAAACCTTGGACGTGCATCATGTTTCCAGAAAACCAGAAGCTCGATGACTATGGCGAAGAACAGCGGCAGCAGCACCATGAAGAGGAAGGTCCAGTTCGGCGCCCACAGAAAGCCGACCTGTTTTTCGATACCGTCCTCGCGCATATAGGTGATGGTGTGGATCCCAAGGATATAGGACAGGAACCCAAGCGCGGACGAACCTGCGAAGACCGAAGACGGCAAATTCAAGTGTGATCCGTGAGAGAAAATCGCCTCGGTCCTGATCGCCAAACCAGATGGCCGCTCCGCCGACATGGGTTGAAGATCCACCGAGATGACCGGCGTTAACGGCACATGGTTACCGGCTGGCGCCGGCATGTCCGGCACTCGCGAAGTAGCTGCGCCGCCAGTCTTCTTTGTATCCCGTCGCTTGGCAGTCAGGCGGGCTTGCGCTGCACTAAGCTCCTTCATCCAATCATTCGTCGCCTCCTTGTCGCCGCAACCAAAGATGCGTGCGAGCCACCGGATGTTGGTGGTGCTGATGCCCTTGTCGTTATCCTGAAACCATAGCTGGACCGTTCGCAGATCTACCCCGCTATGATTGGAGTCGATCTTCGAAATGGCATCCGCCAGCAGTTCCGGCGTCCAGGGGCCTTGCGGAAAACCATCATCACCCAGGGGGCGCCCGGCACCCGCGGCAGCCATTTTTTTGAACAGTTCCTTGAAGTCACTTTCGTCTTCAGGCGGGGAAACAAAAATCTTACCGTTTTTTTCCAATGGTTTACAGCTCCAGATTTCGTCTCGTTTCGTATCCTATCGTGCGTTGTGGATGTTTTGATGGTCTGAAACGGTCCCCAATGCAACTAGATCCGTTAGGCATCTCCCATGCTACTGTCGTCATCCGGTTCGCGTTCGACCAACGAAGCAGTTGCCGCTCGTGGCAACAAAGCGGCTCGGGCATTATGCACACCTCCCAAAGCTGAAGAGACAGTCGCTGTCGGCACCACTAAAGAGAGGCCGTCGCTCCGTGAGTTGATCGATCAGCACTCGGCAGCCGTTCAAGGGGGGAAAAAGGCGACGGCACGCCGCTTGGCAATCATCAATTACAAGCCAAAGGGAGAGGGAGAAGCCAACCTGAAGCTGACCTATCTCGCGGCCTATCTGATTGCGACAAAAAGCACGCTTTCCGCCAAGGAAATGAGTTCATTGCTGGCGGATCGCCCGGTTGGATCAACCTCCTGAGCGAGATGATCAAAGAGCCGCCAACGGCGGTAGCATGCCGGGCGGGAGGGGAGCCGAGGGGAGGGGCACGGGCTCCCTTCGGGCG
Organism: Rhizobium oryzicola; assembly: GCF_030504645.1. GTDB lineage: Bacteria > Pseudomonadota > Alphaproteobacteria > Rhizobiales > Rhizobiaceae > Neorhizobium > Neorhizobium oryzicola. The sequence goes on from NZ_JAUKWQ010000016.1 coordinate 69,896, forward strand.
GACCGCAGCCCGCTCGATGCGGCCAGGTTCGCAACTGCCAAAATGGCTACGGGGCCAGTTCTTCCGAACCAGCCCCGCAAAAAAGCATCCAACAGTTGTCAGCGTACCAATCCTAGCCGCTCGCCAAGGCTTGGCGGCGTCGGCGTTCCTGCTTCTTTTGTCATGGCGACGATGGCGTTCTGTGACAGCCCTTCGATCTCATAGCCAAAACGGCGCGCGCTCTCGATGATCGATTCAAGGCTTGGGTGCTGCTCAAGAAGCGTCCCGAACCACAGGGCATATTCGTCGGTTTTCTCATCGGGAAATGCCTGCAGAAAGAAGGTGCGCAACGGCGGATCATAGCCGATTACGGCGTTCTCGTCGGTCTCTTCGTCGGTTTTCACGGTCACGGTGTAGCGGCTCAATGGTGTCCCTCCTGATGTCGGGCCGCATCGAAATGCGGTCCAGGTCCTATTTGAACAGCGGCATTGACCGCTTGTTGGTCAGGTTGGCGCGGTCGGTCTCAAAGCGGTAACCGTCCCAATCCTTCCACGCTTCCCAACCTGCCGCGGTGGCGCGCCCATACCAGACGCGCACCTTGACCTTATTGTTTCCAAGGTCCTCGACAACCTCAACCGTGTGGCTCCCTCCTAAACCGGAGGGCGTGTCGAACACCTCAACGCTTCGGCGCTGGCCGTTGCTTTTCATGCTTCGCCTCCTACAGCCGGAAATGGGCAACCAAGCCCTGATTGGCTCGGTGGCTTGCCAGTGCATAGGCGCACGCCTGCGCCAGAAGGTCGGCATGGCCTGCTGCCGGTTTTTCGGACACCGAGTTAGGCTAATACTACCTTGTTTTCAAATTCCATAGGGCTGAGATAGCCCAGTGTCGAATGGCGACGCTTTGGATTGTAGAAGCGCTCGATGTAATCGAACACGTCCGCCTTTGCATCGTCCCTGGTCCTGTAGACCTTGCGAGCTGTCCTTTCCGTTTTGAGTGATGAGAAGAAGCTTTCCATCGCGGCATTGTCCCAGACATTGCCGGATCGGCTCATCGAGCATGTGATGCCGTGGTCGGCCATGAGACGCTGGAACTGCTCGCTTGTGTATTGGCTACCCTGATCAGAATGGTGGAGGAGCGCATCCGGCTTGCCTCTGCGCCAGATGGCCATGATCAACGCATCTGTAACGAGTTGGGCTGTCATGTTGGTGTTCATCGACCAGCCAACAACACGTCGCGAGAACAGGTCGATGACGACGGCCACATAGAGCCAGCCCTCAGCCGTCCATAGATAGGTAAAATCGGCCACCCACTTCTGGTTCGGTCTTGCTGCCGCGAACTGTCGGTCTAGCACATTCGGCATGATGACCGGGCGCTCACCGTCGTCTTTCGGCAAGCCACGCCGTCTCGGCCTTGCTCTCAATGCATTGTCGCGCATGAGACGCTCGACGCGATGCAGACCACAGGAGAGGCCTTCGGCGAGGAGGTCGTGCCAGACACGCCGTGCGCCGTAGGTGCGGTCGCTATCCTTGAAGCTGTCCTTGATCTTGTCGAGCAGAGCCTCGTCATACCGGGCATGCTGGCTCGGAGAGCGGTTTAACCAGGCATGAAAGCCGGAACGCGATACACCCAGCGCTTCGCAGAGCCATGCCACCGGCCAGATCGAACGGTGCTTTGCAATGAACGCGAACTTCATATCACGTCCTTCGCAAAGTAGGCGGCGGCCTTTTTTAAGATGTCACGCTCCGCCTTCAGCTTGGCCACTTCTTTCCGAAGCCTCTCGATCTCAAGCTGCTCAGGCTTCATCTGTCCCTGACCAGGAAACGCCTGTGCTGGGTCCGAACCATATTCCCTGACCCACTTGCGCAGGACATTCTCATGAACATCCAGATCGCGGGATGCCTGCGCAACGCCGACCCCACGCTCTCGAACCAATCTCACCGCCTCAAGCTTGTACTCGCGGCTGAACTTCCTTCGTTGCATTAATGCACTCCAGTTTCATTGGAAGCACCTTAACTCGGTGTCCAAGAAACCGGCAGCAGGCCAGCATTCTCTGTCATGCCCGACTTCGCGCGTCCCTTGATGTCGGCTTTCAAGTCGTCATCGCTGGTTCCAACGTGCATGTTTCCTACAATCCAGCGCAATTGCGCATAGGGGATCTCGTCAACACGCCGAACAGGCAAGGCCGAAATCAGGCCCTTGCGCTGACTGGCTGCCTCTCCGGCCTCACTTGCCTCCTTCTTGGTCGGGAAATAGGCTTTCACCAGCTGGCGGCGCTGCGCGTCGGCTGCACTCATGAAAGCGTTTGAGCCGTCTTCTTGGGTGTATAGGCTCCAGTCGGCGGCACTGCCGCCGAACATGGCGTCGCCTCGGCCGGAAAACTCCATGACTGTATAAATTTGCTCATTCATGTGGGATCCTCTGTTTTCCGGGGCTGATCAAGCGGCGCTATCGCCGCTGATCGATTTCAAGACGCACTTGGCCGCATAGCGTCCGGCCTCGTTCAAGTTGCGCTGCCAAGCCCCCTGCGAAGGGGACCAGCGGAACCCGTGAGATTTCAGGGTGCGCCGCGTCTGCTCGTCCGGCTTGCCGGGAAACAGCAACTGAATGCGGGCCATGTCGGTATTTTCCTTGACCGTGACGGCTCCTGCCTCCGTCTCGACGTCCTCGGCGCGGTCGCCGCGCTTCTTCATCGCAGCAAGCGAAGTGAGGCGGGTTTGCATGCGGCGCAGTTCGGCGCGGGTGTTGGTGGTGGAAAAGCCGCGTCGGTTCTGCCACGGGGCGAGGGTCACGCCACGCGATGCCCTCTCCTCGTCCATGCCGGTTTCTGCCACCACACGGGCCAGAATGTCGGCTTCGCTCGCCTGATCCTTCTCCATCCGACGAATGATGACATTCGCCCGTTTCATCCGGTCGATGGACAGTGCCAGGTCTTCGATCCGCGATGCGATGCGCTGCATGGCGGCTGGATCGCCGGAGCGGATCGGCTCGTCATCGGTCCCGTGGGGAAACGCCTTGCGCTTCACTGCCTTTTTCGCAGTCGCGATATGGGCTGAGATGTCAGCACGGCGGGCGTCTGAAACTCGCATCCGCTTTTCATTGCGGGCGACGGGAAAACGCGCAGGTCCGGTGATGAACCAGTTCATGCAACGGCCTTCCGCTGCCCAATACTTGGCGGTGATCTCGACATGACGGCGAGCAAAGGCCTCTAGTTCAGCATCCGGCAGGGGCAGTTTTGCTTGCTCCCACAGCTCCACCATGTAGGCGGCAAAGCCGTTCAGGCGCTCTGCCAGCCCTTCCAGTTCGGAAAGGGTGCGCCGCTCCGGAAAATGAGTAAGGGCATGGAAGCTATGTTCGATGTCCTTCGCCGCGATGGTCGCGGCAAAGGTTCCGGCGAGAATGGACAGGGTGCGGTCCTCGACAACAGCGATGATCATCGGACTACCCCCGCCATGACGGTTGGGTGAGTGCGGGTGATACGGGTCTGGAACCCGATCAAGGCGCCGCCCAGAATGACCCCATTGGGGGAATGCTCGTCTGCCTTGGCAAAGACCGGATCAAGAACCGGCTTGCAGACGTTCAGGCGGGCCGCTGCTTCCTCAATGCTGATCTGCGGCGGTAGGACATGCGAACCGTCCAGGCTGGCAAGAACGATCTTTCCAGCCAATGGCTGCGGGTAGCCGTCAAAGACGGTGAAGGCGGTCAAGCCGTCCCGCAAACCCTCCTCATCGACGATAAGAACGTGGTTCGTGTCGAATGGCACCACCTCGACAAGCTGGCATCCAATCAGCCCGTAGGTCTGAGAGAATGCGCTAGGTGCTGCGACCTCTGCGGCTTGAATGGTCCCGGCTTCCGGGTCCAGCAGGTAAACGGTTGCGGTTGTGGTCATAGTCTAGCCCTTTCTCCAATTCCGCGAAGCGGTCTTCTCGTGCCCCTCGTGGGCAGGAGCCCCGCTCCTGCTCCCGAGCTCGCGCGGAGCAGCGGGGGAGAGGGTGGCAAGGGGATAAAAACGGAGGGGGTTCGCCCGCCCGAGGCAAAGCCGAAGGGGCGGCGCGTTAGCGGCGATCCTGCACGAAAGCGCGGCCTTAAGGCTGCGCGAAGGAAGGACGGGGAGACCGTTTTTTCCCCTTGTGAGGGAGAGGGGGCGGCGCTCCTCTTTCCCTCATCAAAGAGACAGACAGGACGCCTCCGGCGTCACTGCTTCATCGTGACGGGACCGGACTAACCGTGACTGGTGCTGATGGCGGTGAGGAGCTTTCAAGATGCGGAAAGGCCGCCCCGATCAGGCGGGGCGGCCTCCGTAGGCACGCGACAAGAAAGGGCTAGAGGGGCTTGTCGCAAACCATCAAGTAGGTTGAGGTGATCTGGCGAGCCGTTGTATTTTTTATGCTTTGTTAACCTTTTGCAGTCCGAAGAGGCGCGCGAGCAAGTCGTTCTGATCGTTGATGGTCCAA
>NZ_JAUKWQ010000017.1 GCF_030504645.1 Rhizobium oryzicola
CCGAGACACGAAGGGCATATCCCTTGATACGGTCGAGTGGCGCGGCGCTGATATCGGTGCAAAAGCGCCCGTCCCTTCGGGTTTCCGATTGGCGGACGCCCGATGGCGAACCGGTCTCGCCCGATGCAGGAGCATCGAACTTCACCCGTTTCACCACCGGATCGTACGCGCCAATCGTGAAACAGAACTGACCCGGAGTTTGCCGGAAATGCTCTAGCGCGCATCAGCGTGGCACGCAGCATCGATGGATCACTGCTTACCGTCATGCATGTCCCAATGCCAGCCGATAGGCCTGGACGGTGTCTTCGGCGCAGCGCTTCCAGCTGAAGCCGGTCGCGCGCTTCAGGCCGCCGGCAATCGCCTTCTGCCGCCAGCTTTCATCGAACAGGCCCTGTTCCAGGAACTCGGTCATGCGGGGAAGGTCGTCCGGATGGGCATAATGCACGGCATCACCGCCCACTTCCGGAATGCAGGAGAGCGGTGAGGTGAGAACCGGAACGCCTGAGGCCATCGCCTCCAGAACCGGCAGGCCAAAGCCCTCATACCAGGAGGGAAAGGCAAACAGGCCGGCACCCGACAGAAGCGGCGGCAGGTGATCGGCCGGCACATAGCCCAGATATTTGATCCAGCCTTCGCGGGTGCCCTGGTCGATCTTTTTCAGGATCTCGGCATTGTTCCAGCCCTTATAGCCGACCAGCACCAGCGGCCGCGCTTCACGGATCGACAAGGGCAGACGGCCATAGGCCTCAATGAGATTGGCGAGGTTCTTGCGCGGCTCGATCGTGCCGGCATAGAGCGTATAGGCGCCATAGGTCAGGCCATAGGTCGAAAGCAGACCGGCGATTTCCTCCGGGCCGCGTGGATGAAACTCCTCGCCGCAAGCCAGTTTCGCGACACTGATGCGCTCTTCCGGAAAGCCGAAATGCGAGACGATCTCGCCCTTGATATAGTCGGAATCGGTGATGATGCGCCGGGCACGTTTCATCGATGCTTCCACCTCGCGTCCGAGATAGGAGACCCGTTCGCGCGGGTGAAACTGCGGCATGGTGAAGACAGAAAGGTCGTGCAGCGTGACGACCGAGGCGCCCGGAAAGCGCGGCACGTAGAAATTGGTGCCGTGATAGACGTGGTCATCAAGACCGGCAAAGGGTGAGCCTTCGGTACGCGCCTTCAGGAAACGATAGACATCGACGACCGTCTGGCTTTTCGCGACGAACCGCTTGAAACGCTGGAAAGCACCCACGGCCATCGGCCGCTCCGGCTCTTCTGCAAGCGTATTGGGCTCTGGAATAGAATCGATAAACGCTTCGCCCGTGTAGAAGCGAAGCGTTTCAACATTGGCCACCTGAGGTAGGTGACGTGTGAGCTCATAGGTATATCGACCAATTCCCGTAAGAGGAAACTTGATCGACTGCACCGACAGGACAACCTTCATACCGGCGCAGCACCAGACATGTCAGACAAGAACATGCCTATTTTTCTTTCATGCTCTTATGGAAGGAGTCAACCAGCGGCTTGGCGATGTACTGGGCAAAGGTACGTTCGCCGGTGGAAATGATGACATCGACCGGCATGCCGGCGACGATGCGGCCCTTGATTTCCGGGGGGACGTTCTTGTCATCGACGCGCACCAGAGCCTGGTAATAAGGCTCGCGATTGGTGCCGGCTTCCGGCTGGATCACGTCCTTGCCGAGCACGGAAACCTTGCCGTAGATCGCCGGCGTCGTCTTGGCCGAGAAGGCTGAGAAGCGGACTTCGACTTCGGAATCGGCGGCCACGTTGTCGATGTCGATCGGGCGGATCTGCGCATTGACGAGCAGGTCATCATCCAGCGGCACGATATCGAGAAGCGGCTCTGCCGGACGAACGACACCATTGGTGGTGTGAATGCGGATGCTCTGCACCATGCCGCGCACCGGAGCGGTCACGGTGGTTCTCGCCAGCACGTCCTTGGCGACGCGGGCGCGTTCGCGCACTTCCTCGACCTGGTCGCGCACTTCCTTGTGCTCGCTCACCGCCTTGTCGGAAAACTCCTGCTTTACCTGGACGATTTGCAGTTCGGTTTCGCCGATCGTCTCGCGGATCTTGGCGAGATCGGTTTCGGCTTCGCCGCGCACGCGCTGGAATTCCAGCATGCTGCGGGTCATCTGCGATAGCGAGTTGATGGCAACGGCGCCCTTTTGAAGGCCGTTGTTCATGCGGTCCATTTCCTCGCTCATCGAGGCGATCTGCTTGTCGCTGGCGTCGATCTGGTTGACGAGGCCTTCGGTCGCCTTGTTGAGCTGCTGGATACGCGAGTTCAGGATCGCGACCTGGCCGTCACGGGTCTTGATGCGTGATTCCAGGATGCCGCGCTGCAACGTCATGGCGGCTTTTGCTTCCGGAAGCGTGCTGTTCAGCAGGTTTTCGGGAAATTCGATATTGCTGTCGCCACGGGCTTCGGCAATCAGGCGCGCTTCGGCGGCCTGCAGATAGAGAAGCTTGGTGCTCCAGACCGTGTAATTGCCCATCGCCTGTGTCGCGTCGAGCTTCACCAGCACATCGCCCGGATTGACGATATCACCTTCCTTGGCAACGATTTCCGAGACGATGCCACCTTCCAGATGCTGGATCGTCTTACGGTTGCCTTCCACGGACACGACACCATGGGCAACGACGCCGCTGGCGAGCGGCGCGGTGGCGGCCCAGGTTCCGAAAATGCCGAAGCCGAGGAAAATCGTCACATAGCCGGCCGCCACATAGGGACGCGGGGAAAAGCTGCGGCTTTTGGCATGCTGTTTGGTGTTCATCATCATGCTTTCTCAAGCGGTCTTGGAGGGCAGACAGAGATCCTGGAATGCGCAACCGTCAGACGGCTGCGCTACGCTCTGCACCAGCCTCAGTCGGATTGTTCGGGTGGATCGACGTCACGGCCGGCTTCGGCTGCAAGAGGTCACGCGTTGCGCCATAACCCTGCATGCGACCCTGCGCCAGCACCAGCGTCTTGTCCGACATGGCCACCAGGCTCATCTTGTGGCTGACGAAAAGGATGCTCTTGCCCATGGTCTTCAGCTGTTGAATGACATGGTTGAGCGCTTCTTCGCCTTCGCTGTCGAGATTGGCGTTCGGTTCGTCGAGAACGATGACGGACGGGCTGCCATAGAGGGCGCGAGCAAGGCCGACGCGCTGGCGCTGACCGCCGGAGAGCTGGCGGCCGCCCACACCGATCTGGGTGTCGTAACCATCCGGCAGGTTCTGGATCAGCTGATGCACATTGGCAAGCTTGGCTGCTTCGATGATGCTTTCCGGGGTCGCATCCTCCTGGAAGCGGGAAATGTTTTCGGCGATCGTACCGGCAAACAGCTCAACGCTCTGCGGCAGATAGCCGAGATGGCGGCCAAGCGCATTGGCTTCCCAATGCTGGAGTTCGGATCCGTCCAGACGGATCGTGCCAGCAGCCGGCGCCCAGATGCCGACGAGTGCGCGCACGAGGCTCGACTTGCCCGCACCGCTCGGGCCGACAATCGCAACCGCCTCGCCGGGATTGACCTGGAAGGTGACGCTGTGCACCAGCGGCGCCTTGCCGCCCGGCGCTGCAACGGCGAGCTGTTCCACGACAAGCGTGCCGCTCGGAGCCGGCAGAGGCAGCTTGTCCTCTTCCTCGGGCATTTCCACGAAGATCTTGTTGAGCCGGGCATAGGCCTGGCGGGCGCCGAGGAACTGCTTCCACTGACCGACGACCTGGTCGACCGGCTGCAGGGCTCGGCCCATCATGATCGAGGCGGCAATGATCGAGCCCGGCGAAATTGCCGCTTCGAGTGCAAGATAGGCACCTGCACCGAGGATGATGGTCTGCAGGCCCATACGTACGAATTTGGAAATCGACAGCAGCGCGCCGGAACGGTCACTGGCAACGGCCTGGTGTTCGAGCATGTTGCGGTGAAGGACGCCCCAGCGGCCACGCAGACTGTCTTCCATGCCGAGCGCCCGGATGACTTCAACGTTCATCAGCGTCGAATTGGAGAAGTGCATCGCGCCCTGGCCGGCAACCGTGGCCTTGGACAGTTCCTTCTTGGTCATGAATTCGTTAGCGATCGCCAACGCAAAGACGATGACGGCGCCGACGGTGGAGATCCAGCCGATCAACGGGTGGAAGAAGAAACAGACGGCGAGAAAGATCGGCATCCAGGGAAGATCGCACAGCGCGATCAGGCCCGAGCCGGTCAGGAATTCGCGCAGGCGGTCGATGTCCATCAGGGCAAATTCGGTCCGGCCTTGCGGATGCCTCAGAGTGGAGGTGATGACGCGGCTGAAGACGCCTTTGGCAATCATCTCATCGAAGCGCATACCGGCGCGCACCAGAACGCGGGAGCGTATCCATTCGAGCAGACCGTAGAGAGCCAACATCGCCAGCGCAATCAGGGTCAGCATCATCAGGGTCATTTCACTGCGGCTATGGAGCACGCGGTCATAAACCTGGAGCATATAGAGCGGACTGACGAACATCAGCACGTTAATTGCGACGCTGAAACTCATGGTCGCAATAATGATGGTCCGATATGTCGTTAAAGCCTGCTGGAACGGATTTGCTTTCATGGAGCTATTCTTTCACCATCGCTTGTCAGCGCGATCCCGTGGCATCGCCGTGTCGCCATTTCGACCTAAAGTAACAGCTTCATGGCTTAATTGCGATAACAACTGGACGACGGGCGAAACCTTTTGTGGTCATACTAGACTTTCCGATAAAGGCAATGGTGCGTCCCGCTAATCATTGCGCAGGCTTTTGTCGTGGATTTGCCGCTAATTTAGACCGGATTCGCTCTGCCTTCTGCTGCACAGGGCAGTGAATTGCCGGGGAGTGCTTGAAGCGCCAGCCGCCTTCCGCTACAGGCTCAGGCCATATCAAAAACCGCCTGAAAGCAGCCATGAGGCGCTGCCCGATCCGTTAGGAGCATGAATGACTCGCACAGCCTTGATTACTGGTATCACCGGCCAGGACGGCGCCTATCTCGCCCAGCTTCTTCTGTCGAAGGGATACAAGGTTTTCGGTCTCGCCCGCCGTTCCAGCACCGCTGACGTGAACCTGACCCGCCTCAAGTGGCTCAACATCGAAAAGGACGTGCAGATCGTTGATGGCGACCTGCAGGATCTCTCAGGCCTGGTGCGCACGATCACCACAATCAAGCCCGATGAAGTCTATAATCTTGCCGCTCAATCTTTCGTGACGTCTTCCTGGCAGCAGCCGATCCTGACCGGTCAGGTGACGGCACTTGGCGTGACCAATGTTCTCGAAGCGCTGCGCCTGGCAAAGCCGGATACCCGTTTCTACCAGGCATCCTCCTCGGAAATGTACGGTCTCGTGCAGCATCCGGTCCAGTCGGAAAAGACGCCCTTCTATCCGCGCTCGCCCTATGCTGTTGCCAAGCTCTATGGTCACTGGATCACGGTCAACTACCGCGAAAGTTTTGGTATTCACGCCTCCAGCGGCATTCTCTTCAATCATGAATCCCCGCTGCGCGGCATCGAATTCGTCACCCGCAAGGTGACCGACAGCGTTGCCCGCATCAAGCTCGGCCTCTCCAAGGAACTGCGCCTCGGCAATACCAGCGCCAAGCGCGACTGGGGCCATGCCCGCGACTACGTCAAGGCCATGTGGCTGATGCTGCAGCAGGACACGCCTGATGACTACGTCGTGGCAACCGGCAAGACATCGACGGTGCGCACCATGTGCGAGATCGCCTTCTCGCATGTCGGCCTCAACATCGATGACCACCTGGTGATCGACGAGAAGCTCTTCCGCCCGGCCGAAGTCGACATCCTGCTGGGCGATCCCTCCAAGGCCAAGGAAAAGCTCGGCTGGGAGCCGGAAACCTCCATGGAAGACCTGATCCGCGAAATGGTCGAGGCCGACCTCAAGCGCCTGTCCTGATCCGTCCCAACGTCTTCGGTTCTGTCCCGCCCTTACCTGGCGGGGCAGTCCTTTCATGGACAAAAGGAGCCCGTCCCCCATGTCGAACCGCCGTCTTCTGATAACAGGATCGCAAGGTTTCGTCGGACGTGCCCTGATCGAACGCATCCGTGCCTCAGCACCAGATCGTTTCGAACTTGTCGATTTCATTGATCCCGAAAACGGCGAGCGTCCCGATATCCGCGACAAGGCCGCCGTCGAACGCGCACTCACAAGCGCAAAACCGGATGCGGTGGTGCATCTGGCGGCGATTGCCGCCCCCCGCCAGGCACAGAAGGATCCCTCCGAAGCCTGGATGGTCAATGTCATCGGCACGCTCAACATTGCCTCTGCCGCGCGGACAATCGGCGCCCGGCTGATCTGGTCCGGCAGTTCGGAAGCCTATGGCAATGCCTTCAACCGCCATCCGGAACCGGTCCGGGAAGAGGCGGCACTCGAACCCATGAGCGCCTATGGCGCCACCAAGTCGGCCGCCGACCTGATGCTGCGCCAGATGGGGGAAGACGGGTTGCAGGCCGTCATTTTCCGGCCCTTCAATCATTCAGGCCCCGGGCAGAGCCCCGATTACGTGGTGCCGGCCTTTGCCGAGCAGGTCGCCCGCATCGAGGCAGGGCTGCAGGATCCCGTCATCAAGGTCGGCAATCTCGAGGCGCGCCGCGACTTCCTGCATGTGACCGACGTGGTGGATGCCTATCTCGCCGCCGCAGACGCCCCGTCTATCCAGCCGGGCGCTACCTACAACATTTCCACATCAGCACCGGTTGCGATCGCCGATCTCCTGAACGGGCTTCTCACCGCCTCCGGCCACGCGATCACGGTCGAGGTCGACCCGGCCCGTTACTTCCCCAACAAGGTGGTGACGGCATCCGGCAGCCATGACCGCCTGAAAGCCGATTTCGGCTGGTCGCCGAAGATTGCCATCGGCGACATGCTGGCCGAGGTTCTGGACGATCAGCGTCAGCGGATCGCCGCTGAGCCGCGGGGCTAACCCCCTCCCCTACTCCGTCCCGAAAGGCAAATGGCGGGCATGGCCGCGGGCGCGCACCGCCCCGAAACGCGGCGGCTCGTAATGGTTTTCAGCCGTAAAGGGTGCCGCGAACAGCGCCTCGCTGCAGAGATCCTCGCGCACGAAGAAGGCGTTGACGCCGAAGACATCGCAGCCGACCAGCTGATAGCCGTTTTCCCGGCCGATCTCTTCGAGCGCTTTCAGGCTGGCGCCAAAGCGGTTGGTACCCGTCCAGACCTTGTCTTCCCGGTAAGGAACTTCAAAAGACATGGAGGGTGGGAAATGGCCGTTATATTCGATGCAGAAGAGACGCGGGCGAAACTGCGCGAGCTTTCGCCAGATATGTGATGTATTATAGTCGATATCGACGGAGATATAGTCCGGCGTGACATAGCCGCTGTCGCGCACCATCGCCTCAATATTATCGAGGGTTACCTTCTCGTTGACGAAGGTTAACTGTCCGGTCGTCAAGGGGGTACGCATGAGATGGCGGATGCAATCGGCCTCCGCATCGCCGGCTTCCACCCACAGACCCCGCCAGCCGGTTTCCACCAGAAGGCGCGTGGTGTTCTCGATCCCGTCGCCGGCGGCCACTTCGATGAAGGTTTTGCTCTCGGTCCCGATGCGGCGAAAGATTTCCGCGATGATGCCGTCCTCATTGTTCTGGCTGTAGACCTGGCCGTAAGCCGCAGCGATCCGCTTTTCATCGGCATAGCGGGCGGAATGTTCCTTGACGAAATCGATATAGGACGAGGCCTGCAGCTCGATCAGGCGATCGAGTTTCAAGGAAATGCTTGCAAAGGCCTGGGAGAGCGTCTCGATATCCCCCTCCCCGATCAGGTTCGTGCTTTCCATCACCTCCTTGAGGTGCTGTTTCAGTTTTTCGAGCATTTCGGGTATTCCTGTCTGCGGGAGGCTACCTCGCCTCGGCAACGCGTGCGATGATCCTGGCCGGTTCTTAAAGCGGTTCTGGGCTAAATGCACGAGGCTTATACCAAACGACCAGAGGTCATGCGGGACGAATGAAGCGATCGAAATTTTCCATGATGGCGCGCGAGCAGTTTGCCGCGCTCTCCCTGCATGAAAAGAATGCCTATCTGCAGGATCTGTCGCGGCATTTTGCGGCCTTGCACGGGCGCGAGGAATGCGAGCTCGACAAGGATGCGTTGAGCCGCCTGCGCCGTTATTATAGCCGCCGCGTCTGGGCCGATCTCAAGCTCGACCAGATGGAGGATACGCCGGTCAACCGCGCGATCCGCAATCTCGGCGAAGCGATCCGCAATGAAAGCCTGCAGGCCGACATCACCGCCGTGCTGATGCAGGAGAGCGTGCCGAAGCGCATCCTGCGCCCTGCCCCGCCTGAAGACGCACAGCTGACCTTCTTCGTGCCGACCGTCTATGACGCGCCGATCAAGGACGACGTGAACCTGATGGATGTGGCGCCCTTCTCGCTCAGCAAGCGCTCGAATGCCGGCATCATCCGCTACGAGCTGAAGGACAGCCTGATCACCATTGAGGGCGGCGCCGAGACGGGGCTTGCGACCGTCTTCGACTACGACATCTTCCTCAACATGGTCTCGCATCTCGCCGAAGAGGTGCAGCGCTATCGCCGCGACGAGGCTAAGGGCCTGCGCCCCAGCCTGCCGCCGAAGACCTATCGGCCGAGCGCCTCGCATGTCCTCAAATTCTGCCGGCGCTCCGATGGCGGCAAATCCTATGAGGATCTGGAAGCGGCCCTCGACCGTCTGGCCAATACTACGATCAAGGTGGTGAACCTTTCGAACGGCAGGCGCCGCCAAGTGGACAGCCGCCCGCTGATCGGCGGTTACAGCGTGGTGAGCCGCACCAATGCCAACCGCATCGACATGATCGAGATCACCATTCCCGACTGGGTCTATATGAGCGTGGTGCGCAACGAAAAGACCATTCCGCTTCTGACGCTGCATGAGGATTACTTCCTGATCAGCTCGGGCCTTGGCCGCTTCATCTATCGGCTGGCACGCAAGGCGGCGGGCAAGGGCGAAGCCGTCTACAGTGTGCGCGAGATCCACAAGCGCAGCGGCTCCACGCAGGACTATCGCAAGTTCGCCTATGACCTGAAGGAGTTCATCACCCGCACCCAGGCCTTCCCCATGCCCGATTACGATCTGGCCCTGCAGGAGGGCAAGGATGGTGCCGTGCTCTACATGCGCCGCCGCGACGAGACAATGCCCCACGGCATGGCCGAGCTCATCGAAACCGACTGATTTTTGTCGTGGACTTCCGTACATCGCCGACGACAAAAATGACGAGCGGTTCCGTACTTGACCGACGACAAAATCCCCCGCGGGACGCCTCGCGGAGCAGGCTGACGAAACCGTACATCGGCGACTTTTTTCCGTACTTGGCCGACAAACTTCCGTACATCGCCGACATTTTTCCGTACATCGCCGACGACAAAAATCGGCAAGCCTTTGAAATAAAAATCAAAAACAAGCATTTTTTTTGCTAAAACTATATAAAACACTTAAAACAAGACAAAACTGAAAACTGAGCGACAAAAATGGCTGCGAAAAGGGTCATCGACAAGGCTGATCACGGGGAAGATCTGAGCGGCAAATCACGACAAAAATGGCAAGGGAAAATGAGGAAGAGACCATGGACGTGAACGGTCTTTCGATTTTGTCTTGTCGGTAAAGTCCACAGGAACAGACCAGATTCGGTGGAGGCATCAACGGCCAAGAGGAGGACGGAAGGAGCCCTCCCCTCCTCAAGATTACTACAGGCCCGCCTTGCGCATGAGTTCCTCCAGCGCTTCGCCATAGGACATGCCGGTCTGATTGCAGTAGTCCTTGAAACGGTTGATGACATCGAGCGGCGCGCGGACGAAAGCCTGATCGAGCGGCTCCGACGACTTGCGAATGCGCTTGATGCGCTGCGTCGGTTCACGGCTCTGGAAGCCTGCCCTTTCTGCCGCCTGGTCCGCCTTCAGCTGGTCGATCTGTTCGTCCTTCGGCGAGACACCCCGTTCAGGCTGACGAGGCGCAAAGCCGCTCAAATCGAGCATCTTGGTTTCCAGCTTGCGGGGCTCAGCCTTTGCCGGCTTGCCAAATCCGAGATCCTTCGACATCAGGCGGCCCTTTCCCCGGCATTGCGCTTCAAAAGCTCCAGCACTTCCGCCGTCAGCTGGATGGCATTGTCGATCGCCGGCTCCAGCCCGTTCACCTGGGAGGCATCGAGCTCGAACAGGCTGAGGCGCTCCATGAACATGGCGTTATAGGCCTCGCGCCGGTAGAGATGGGTTTTGAGAACAGGCAGATCGTTCGACAGCATCTGCTCGGTGATCTCGCGTTCGATGCGGCGCGTAAAGGGCGGTGGATTGGTGCGGTTAAAGGCGAGCGTGAAATTCAGCTTGCGGCCGATATCCTCTTCGCTTTCGCGCACCAGATTGACGGCGCGCGCCGCTTGCTTGGCGTCGAGCGCACTGCCGGCAAGCGGGATCAGGGTCAGATCGGCACGGATGATGGCGCGCGAGGCAAGGCGGCTGGCGGTGCCTTCGAGATCCACGAAGACGAATTGCGCTTCCGCGGCTGCCGTATTGATGAGATCGCGGATATTCGCCTCTGTCGCATTGCTCAGGACCTTGATCGGCAGCCGGCTTGCACCGCTGCGCCAATCGGAAATCGGCTTGTTCGGGTCGGCATCGATGATGGTGACGGAGCCGCCCTGTTCGGCAAGCGTCGAGGCAAGCGCCAGGATGGTCGTGGATTTGCCGGCCCCGCCCTTGGGGTTTGCGGCGCAGATAACAGGCATGACGGATCTCTCCAGCTGGATGTATTGCGGCCAGCATCGGCCGAGATGATTGATATTTGGTTGCTATATGATTGCAATCGGATTGATAGCATAAAGCTAGCAGATAGCTATCTGATATTAAATTGATTGCTATCTTTATGATAGCATATTGCAATCATGGGGTCGGCTAGTCCTATGGAACCAATTCCGCGGCAAGGCGCGTGATCGTCGAACGATGCACCCGGAACAGGCGGGCGATATCGGCAGCTGTTCGTCCGGCCTTCAGCATCAGACGGATCTCGTCTCTCTGCTCGCCGGTCAGCTTCGGACGCCGCCCGCCGACGCGGCCTCTTTCACGCGCTGCGGCAAGCCCGGCCAGCGTTCTCTCGCGGATCAGCGACCGCTCGAATTCGGCAAAGGCGCCCAGCATCTGCATCATCATGCGCCCGGGCGGAGTGGTGGTATCGACCGCCTCCGTCAGGGAGCGAAAGCCGGCACCTTCTGCCTCGATCCGATCCAGGATCGCCAGCATGTCCTTGAGCGATCGCGTCAGCCGGTCGAGTTTCCAGACCACGACGACGTCACCCGGCCTCAACTCATCAAGGAGGCGGTGCAGGGCAGGGCGATCGAAGCGTGCGCCGGAGGCGCGCTCCTCCACCACCCGATCGCAGCCCGCCGCATGCAGAGCGCGCAGTTGCAAAGCGAGATCCTGATCCTCCGTCTTGGAGACGCGCGCATAACCAAACAGCATGTCGAATACCCCTAACACGACCTCTGTTATGCAACAGGTTTATGCAACGCTCAACCCACTGCCTTTCCATCTGTCCGCCGGTTGTTGCTCAAACCTTCGTTTCCGCAACGATGCGCACGCCATCGCAGTCACTGTACCTGCCTCAGCACACGACCGTGATAAAAAAGCCACTTGTTTGGATCTTGAATGCTTCAAACTTGAGCATCATTCCTATTCATGCTACTGAAACGGGATTTTTATAGACTTTATACGATTTAGACGCACGTCTTACGTGTCTTTGTCGATCATCCGGCTAAAATAAAGCCGGATTAAAAGTTTACTCTTTAAAGGTGTGCGACCACTGAAGGCGGGTGAAATGCGTATTTCTCAAATAGAGCGGGATGGTCGAGGTGGTCATGCGCTGATCACGATTCTTGTACCGGTCTATAACGAGGAAGAAGCAGTTGAAATTTTTCTTCAGGAAGTTCGCCAACACCTGCCGATGTTGAATCTGAATTACGAGTTTTTATTCATCAATGATGGCAGCAGCGACAAGACGCTGACGGCTCTTCTCGAACTGCGGCAGCAGCATAACGATCTGCGAATAATTGATCTCTCGCGCAATTTCGGCAAGGAGGCGGCCATGACCGCTGGCCTGCAGAACGCCAAGGGCGATGCAGTTATCATCATGGATGTCGATCTGCAGGAGCCGCCCGAGCTGATCGGGCAGATGATTGCCCGTTGGCGTGAAGGTTATGACGTCGTCTATGGTCGGCGTGTGCGCCGTGATAGCGACAGCTCCCTCAAGCGTTTGACAGCGAGCGGCTTCTATACCTGGTTTAACCGAATTGCCGATTTCAAGATTCCGGATGATGTGGGCGATTTCCGTCTGATGGATCGTGCTGTGGTCAATGCACTGAATGCGCTTCCCGAACGGGTGCGCTTCATGAAAGGCTTGTTTGCCTGGGTCGGCTTTCGGACTTATGCGATCGATTTCGAGCGTCGCGAACGCCAGGCGGGTTCCAGCAAATTCAATTACTGGCGCCTTTGGAATTTCGCCCTCGACGGCATCACATCCTTCTCCACCATTCCGCTGCGGATCTGGACTTATTTCGGTCTCGGCATAGCCGCACTTGCCTTTATCTATGGCGCCTTCATCATCGGTCGTACGCTTCTCTTCGGCGTCAGCGTGCCGGGTTACGCCTCAATATTGACGGCGATCCTTTTCCTCGGTGGCGTACAGCTCATCGGACTTGGTGTACTGGGCGAATATCTGGGCCGTGTCTATATGGAAGTGAAGCAGCGACCGGTCTATCTTGCCTCCCGCATCTATGGTGCTTCCAGTCAGCTAGGCGATCATGAACAGGCCGCTCCGCATAGCGGTCGCGACGATCAGGAGCGTCGCGCAATCGGCTGAGAGGGCCTTGTTCGGACGGGAGTCAATGCGCTTACCCTTTACTATCGGGCGGCAAATCGCGTTTTTTGCGGCGGTTGGACTGTTGGCGACGGCAGTCCATTATGCCGCCGCGCTCCTTCTGACCAGATTTCTTCCGCTGACGCTTGCCAACCCTTGCGGCTTTGCAGTGGCGCTCATGGTATCTTATTTCGGGCATGCCCGGCTGACCTTCTCGGCCGTAGCAGGACAGGGCCGGCATGTCAGGCGCTTTCCTAAATTTATCCTTGTTGCCCTTGGCGGCTTTATCATCAACCAGTCGATCGTTTTCGCCCTGTCGCGGACTGTGCTGCCGAACTGGCTGGTGCTGGGTATCGCCATTGCCGTGGTGCCAGTAGCAACGTTTATCGCCTCAAAGTTCTGGGTGTTCGCTGTTTCGCAGAAGGACGGAGAAACTGGCGATTGCTGATCCTGAGCGCCTCTACCAGCGCGTAGCAGCAAAGTGGCCGGTCACGAATTCACCGATCCGGCGTGCAGTCGCCGGATGCATGTTGGAAGGCAGTTCATCCAGTGCAAAGAAGCGGCCTTCGAGGATTTCGAGATTGCCGTGAAACATCTCCGCCTGCCTAACCTCCGCCGTATAAAGCAGAATGTGTTCGCGGGGCGAGGCATGACTGTTGAGATAGACTTGGGCGAGGCGCGGCTGACCTTTGATGATCAGGTTGCCCTCTTCCTTCAGTTCCTTGTGTAACGTTTCTTCCGCCGTCATGCCGTTTTCGACGCCGCCGCCCGGCAGATGCCAACCGGGCGTATAGGTATGGCGCACCAGATAGATGCGCCGCGCCTCGTCCAGGCAGAGTGCGCGCACGGCCAGGATCTTGCCGCTAAAGAGAGAATAATTCGCCAGGAGAAGCCGGGAGGTGAGGCGGCTCAACATGTTGAGGGGGTAAAATTTCATAGTTTCCAGATAGGGTAGTGCCAGGGATTATGCACGCTCTATACGCCGAACAGTGACATCGGAAGAAACTATGCCTTTGACGTCATTCTCATCGGCAGACAGAAAAATGCCACCGATGTTCCCTCCGAGACGAAGAGTGCTTTGCCTTTTCGGAGATGATCATGGGATCCTATGAACTGACTGGCCCCAAATGGGGTGATCCGGAATACGGAACGACCGGTGGCCAGGTTACCTGGAGTTTCGCCACCGCCAGCTGGAGCGGCGGCTATTCCTATGATTACAGTATCACCGATCCCGTCTACCAACAGCTGGTCCGTGATGCCTTTGCGGCCTGGGAGGCGGTTGCGAATATCCATTTCGTCGAAGTGGCCGACAATGCCAAGACCATGATCCGGCTTGGCTGGGATGCCATTGACGGTGCATACAAGACCGTCGGCGAGGCAAGTTGGAAGACCCGCACGAATGACGGTTACGATTATTACCTGACGAGCGCCGAGATCCGGTTCGACACGGCCGAGACCTGGACAACCAACAAGACCGCGCTTGGTAACAAGGCCATGAATTTCTACACGGTCGCCCTCCACGAAATCGGCCATGCGATCGGTCTGGATCACGTCGATGACAAAACCGACATCATGTATCCGACGACCGGTTATACAACGACGCTCGGCGAGGGAGATATCGAGGGGGTACGGGAACTCTATGGCGCGCAAGCCGCCAGGAGCTTCTATGCGACGTCAGGCAATGATCGCTTTCTACTGACCTCAGGCAATGACGTTGTCGATGGAGGGGGGGGCGTCGACACGGCCGTCTTTGGGGTCAAGCGGGCGGCGGTCACCATCAGCCGCTCCGGCACGACAATCACCGCCAAGGGGGAGGGAACCGATACGCTCATCAATATCGAGCGGCTGAAATTTACGGATGGTACACTGGCCTTCGATACGGCGGGGGAGGCGGGTCAAGCCTACCGGCTTTATCAGGCGGCCTTCAACCGTAAGCCGGATGCCGGCGGCCTCGGCTTCTGGATCGGCCAGCTCGACGCTGACCAGACGGACCTGTTGCGAATGTCCAAGAGCTTCATTGATTCAAACGAGTTCCGCAGCACCTATGGTACGCCGCAGACGGTAAGTACCACGGCCTTCGTTACGCTCGTTTACCAGAACGTCCTGCATCGAGCGCCGGATACAAGCGGTGCCAGTTACTGGCAGGACAAGCTGAACACGGGGTATCTCAGGGAAAAACTACTGGCTGATTTTTCCGAAAGCGCGGAAAACCAGGCGAATACGGCTGCCGCGATCAGCGATGGCGTCTGGTTCGTGTAGCGCTGAGCGCCCCTTCAAGTGTAGCATGGTTTCAACGCTGGGGCGATTTTGCTCTGCAAAGCCATGGCCCAGCCCTGGGGGGAGCCATCCGGACATTGCCTTGAGGTTCGAATTGGCTTACTGATTTTAAAAGGCTTCTTGTTTTTGCGCCTTCCGGTTGCGCGACAGCCTGTTGCCATTGTTCGAATTATTGCAAAGAACTGAGAACGGCGCCGATGCGGATTGTCCCCTTTCCGATGAGAAACGTGAAGAAGGTGGAGCCTCGCGCCGCCGACTGGTCGCAGCAGGAAATCGCCGATTTCTATCGCGCTCATCGTCTTCTTGCGGAAAACGGCGCAGCAATCGGGATTGATCGAGGCCTCACCGATATCGGCGAGCCCTGGATGGTTTTCTTCGATATGAGTTCGCAGGACGTCTTCCTGCATGTTGCCCGCATCGACAACCGCTGCCATCTCATCAGTGAACCGCTGAATCTCAGGCTTTCGGCCGCTGATATCACCGCGCTCATCACCGACTTCGAAGAGGCGGTCCGCAGCTACCTGGCGATCCGCGTCGAACGTTCGCGCAATGTGGTCATCCATCCGGCCGCGCGCATCATTATGTCGATTTCGGCCATCTTCCTGCTGTTCAAGCTGGAAAGCGGCGAGGCGCATGCCAAGGGTTTGTCGGAAAAGCAGGCTCTTTCCCCGTCGGAAGGCGGCGGCTTGCGCTTGATCGACAAGGCAAGCCCCTCCTTCCTGCGCGCCCAGAGCGCCTTTGCCCGTGCATTTGAGTCGGTTGATGCGCCGGCCAACGCCGCCATGCTGGCGGGCATGATCCTGGCCAGTGAACTCGTGTTCTCCAACAACCGGGAATTTTCGGTCGAGAGCGATCTCGGCAAGCTGCTCAGCAATACCCATCACGAAGAGGCGACCATCCAGCCCCTTACGGATATCGACGAACATAAGTCGACCGCGAGAACTGTCGTGACGGAGCACGCTGAAAAGCAGAAGACGGAAACGGTTACGGAAATTGCGCAGAACCGGGATCAAGATACGCACAAATCCAGTGATACGCCGTTGAAACCTCTCCCGGCCAAGACCACAGTCGAAGCTGTCGATATGCCGGCTCCGATCAAGGTTGCGGACGTTGCACCTCAACAGCCTCAACAGCCTCAGCAGCCCGTGGCAAAAGACAGTGAAAAGGACAGTCAGGCCACCGTCGAAACCACGTCTACGGCCAGTTCGACACTGACAAAAGTGATGCAGAGCGCTGCCGATAGCGCTCCTGAAAAGGTGGTCGAGAAGGCTGCAGTAACCGCTCCCGTGGTTGCCGCTCCGGCGGCTCCTGTGATCGATGCGCCAAAGGTGATCACGCTCGATACACTGGATACGATTAGCGCGAAGGCTGGTCTCTCCCTCAAGACGAATTATGATATCGTCAAGATGTTTGCCCTTCTGGACCACTTCAGGGAGGAGTTGGGGCAGGTTTACGATGTGCGATATGGCACCAGCGGCAAGCTGATAATCGAGGAAAAGGGCATTGCCAGCCATGATTATCATGACATCGGAATCTGGACCAACACCTTGGCGGAGGGCGGCACCTTCTCGGTCATTGCCAAAGTCGGCCTGATCGATGATGCGCTGACCTTCTTCTCCTGAACAAGTTTTGTCCGGAAATGCTCTAAACGCAGCGGCGCTCTTTGCGGGGCGCCGCTGCGTTTTTGATGTCAGGAAAGTCAGGCCGGGCCGATAGGCTGGAAAAGAAAGCCTTGCCGATCGGCCTCCCTTTGATTAGGCGCCGAGCATGGCTTCCAGCCGGCGTAGACGCTCTTCAAGTGCTGCAACATCGGGATTGGCGCTCTGTTCCCGCTCGCCGAAGATCAGCGCATAGGTGTGCGGATCGTTATAGCGCAACATGGTGATGGCGAATTCGCGCGGGTCCAGGTTGAGGGCCACGGAATAGGCCTCATAGCGTTCAGACGGTACCTTGCCGCGACCGGCTTCGATCTGCGAGATGAAGGTGTAATAGTCGAACCCGACTTTCGTGGCGAGCTCCCGCTGACTCAGTCCGGCGGTCTCTCGCTTGTCGCGCAGCCAAAGCCCGGCCTCCTTGCGCAGTTCCGCAATATCGCCAGCGTCCTTCAATCTCTGCTGATTCATATTCATTAACGTTATCCTGCTGGTGTGCCGCGGCAACCGACCTGTTACATAATCACTGTACGTGTAGTCGGATCACTTTCAAATGTCCAGAGCTTTTAAGGAACTCGCAAAAAATCAGGATTTTTGCGTTCTTTACGCGATCTGGACAGAATTTCCACACATCTGACGGCTGTGAAGATACCTGTAAACACGCAACAAACGACTATGAAATTCCGTGCATTTGTAGCGTTACTACACTTCTGTAGCGTAAATTGCTGATGTATGCGGGCGGATCCGCCAAGTGTTCAATCTGAGATACTATCACTTTTTACGGTATTCGAGTGAGACACGCGGAATGAAAAATGTTCCGCTTGTGCGACGGATGCAGTAAACCCTGCCCGGAATGATGTTCTGAAAGGGTTCAATGCATGTCGAGCCAAACGCCGACGATTGACGAAATTCTGGCACGCGTGCGGGCCGAGACGGCGGTGAAGGAAGTGGAGAAGGCGCCGGAGCCTGGGCGGCGGCAGGGCCTGGGCACCATTCCCTTGGTGGCAGAGCCCGATGACGGCGAAAAGATTCCGCTTGGCCGGCCCTTCTACACGATCGAGGAATTTGCCGCACTCGACGAGGAGGATTTCCTGCGCAATGCCTATCGCGTTCTTCTGGGGCGCGAGGTGGATGGCGTGGGTCGCGGCTATTATCTGCCGGCCCTTCGCCAGGGCCACGTCAGCGTGGTCAGGGTGTTGAGCGCGCTGTCGCGCTCCGTCGAGGGCCGGGCCCGCGGCGTCAAGGTGCGCTGGCTGATGCCGGCTGCGGTGCTCGACCGTGTGACCCGCCTGCCCGTGGTGGGCAAGCTGTTCGAACCCTTCATGCGCTTCATCGTGCGTTCCACCACCACGCAGCGCCTTGCGCTTCTATCGCTGCGACATCACGCGCTGATTCACGAGGTCAATGGCGCGATCTCCGCCATTCGCAAGAACCAGGCGCTGCTGGATGCCGGCCATGTGGAGGTGGACAAGCGCACCACTCAATCCGAACACTGGATGGCGGAAGCGCGCGCCAATGCTCAAGCCTCGAAGAATGCGACCGTCGATGCGCTCGCCGAAATGCGCGCCATCCGTCATGAGGTGGTGGCCCAGCGGGCAGCCCTCGGCGAGCTGATCACCACGGCACGTGCGAAGCTGCCGGCCGAGGATCAGGCAGCCATTCAGGCGATCGAGGATGCCTCCTTCGACAGCCTCTATGTCGCCTTCGAAAACCGCTTCCGCGGCTCGACGGCCGAGATCCTGCGCCGCTCGGAACGTTATCTGCCGATCTTCCGCACCAATCGCCCGGTTGCGGGCGGCGGCGTGGTTCTCGATATCGGCTGTGGCCGCGGCGAATTCCTGTCTCTGCTGAAGCGCAACAATATCGCCACGCGCGGGATCGACCTGAACGGCGCCATGGTGGTCGAGGCGAGGGCGCTTGGCCTCGACGTCATCGAAGGCGATGCGATCGCCTATCTGCATTCGCTGTCCGACAACAGCCTGGGCGCCATCACCGGCTTCCATATCGTCGAGCATATCGGCTTCAAGGATCTCATCAATCTCTTCGACGTCGCGCGCCGCGTGCTGATGCCGGGCGGGGTCATTCTGTTCGAGACGCCGAACCCGGAAAACCTGGTGGTCGGCGCCTGCACCTTCCATTACGACCCGACGCACAACAAGCCGCTCCCGCCCGATTACCTGCGCTTCGTCGCGGAAGCGCGCGGCTTCGAGGAGGCCCGCATCATCCGCAAGGATGAGGATTGCGATCTGAGCCAGCCCGAAAGCGGCTTCACGCCGTCCGAAGTCAATGACTGGTTCCGCCAGCCGGCCGACTATGCCGTCTATGCGCAGAAGCCGTTCGATGAAGCAGAGCAGGGCGGCCAGAACTGATGCGGGTCGGGATTGCCACCGTTCATACGCCCGGCATTCATGGGGGCGCCGAATTTCTCGTGGACGGCCTTGTCGAGGCCGTGCGTGCGGCCGGCCATAGCGTGCACAAGATTTCCGCGCCCTTCTTCTTCGAGCCTGTCGATGCGGCGGCCCGCACCATGGACCAGTGCCTTGGGCAAAATTTCCTGCCCTTTGCCGGCGGGCGCATCGACCGGATGATCTGCCTGAAATTTCCCGCCTATATGATCCGCCATCCGGACAAGCGCGTCTGGCTGCTGCACCAGCACCGCGCGGCTTACGATCTCTACGGCACGCCCTATGGCTGGCTGCCCGGCAAGCCGGAAACCGATGCGCTGCGCGATGACATCATGGCCGGCGACACGGTAAGCCTTGGCGGGCTGGAGCCCGGTTCGGCGCGCGCCGTCTATACGATTGCGGAACGCGTCTGCCAGCGCCTGCGCGATTTCAACAAGATCGAATCGAAGGCACTCTATCATCCGCCGGCCAATTGGCAGGAATTCCGCCGCGAGGAGGCGCTGCCCTATATCTTCGTGCCGAGCCGGCTCGAAGGGCTGAAGCGGCAGGATCTGATGTTGAAGGCGCTGGCCGCCTGCAAGACGCCGATCCAGGCGGTGTTTGCCGGTTCCGGCGGCATGCGCAGCCATCTGGAGGCCATGGCCGAGCAGCTCGGCCTGTCGTCGCGGGTGCGCTTCGTCGGCGCGATCAGCCGCCAAGACATGCTGAATTTCTACGCCCATGCCGCTGCCGTCTTCTTCGGCCCGCTGGATGAGGATTATGGTTACGTGACGCTCGAAGCCATGCTGTCTTCGAAACCGGTTGTTACCTGCCGCGATTCCGGCGGTCCGCTGGAATTCGTTGTCGATGGCGAAACCGGTTACGTGACCGATCCGGACCCGGAGGCGATTGCCGCGGCTTTGGAAAAGTTGGCAGCGGATCCGGCGCTGACTGAGCGGCTGGGGCGCAATGGCCGTGCCCGCTACGAGGCCATGAACATCACTTGGGAGCATGTGGTGGAAACCCTGCTTCAAGACCTGCCAGAGCCGCATTACAGCCACACGGTGCCCACTCTATGAAGATCGCGATTGTTACCCCGCTTCCGGTTCCGCTGGCGCTCGGGGGTGCGGAAAACCTCTGGTGGGGATTGCAGCAGCATTTCCAGGACCATACGGAGCATGATTGCGACATCGTCTCCGTGCTGTCGCCGGAAGGCACGTTCTGGGATCTGATCTCCTCCTACGAGACCTTTTCCAAGCTCGATCTCTCGGCCTATGACTGCGTGATCTCGGGAAAGTATCCGGCCTGGATGGTCAACCATCCCAATCACATCTGCTATATGCTGCACCGCCTGCGCGGGCTCTACGATACCTATCCGGCCAGCCAGCATCATCCAGAGGTGCTGCAGCACCCGAAGCTGCGCAATCTCGCCGAATGGCTGGAGGAGGGGATTTCCAATCCCGATCCGGACCAGATCCCGGAACTGTTCGACCGGCTGCATGCGCTGCGCCAGGCGGATCTGCCGCCTGAGGTGCTGGCCTTTCCCGGCGCCTTCAGCCGCGCCGTCATCCATTTTCTCGACAATGCGGCGCTCTCGCCCATGCGCATCCAGCGCTATGCGGCGATTTCCGCGACGGTCGCCCGCCGCAAGGCCTATTTTCCGCCCGACGTGCCGGTCGATGTGCTCTATCCGCCTCCGCACCGCGACAATTACAGCTGCGGCGAACAGCGCTATTTCTTCACCAGCAGCCGTCTCGACCGCCCGAAGCGCATCGATCTCCTGATCGAGGCGATCAAGCAGGCAAAGACCGATATTCCGCTCTGGATTGCCGGTACGGGTCCTGACGAAGCGCGCCTGCATGCCCTGGCGGGCGATGATCCGCGCATCCGTTTCCTCGGCTATGTGCCTGACGACGACATGCCCGGCCTTTATGCCGATGCGCTGGCCGTGCCCTTCGTGCCTGTCGATGAGGATTACGGCCTGATCACCATCGAGGCGATGAAGAGCGCCAAGCCTGTCCTGACGGTGATGGACAGCGGTGGTCCTTGCGAATTCGTCGAGCATGGCAAGACGGGTTTCGTGTGCCAGCCGCAGGCGCAAGCGCTTGCCGAATGGATGACGCGCCTTGCGAGCGATCCGGATGAGACGCTGCGCATGGGGGAGGCGGCCTTTGAACGGGTCGCAAGCGTTCACTGGGATACGGTTGCCAAGGGCTTGATGGAGATCGTCACGCCGAAGGCAAGATCCCGCAAGCTGCGCCCGAAGCTGACGGTTGCCACCACCTTCAAGGTCTATCCGCCCATGAATGGCGGACAGGCGCGCGTCTTCCATCTCTATCGCAATCTCGCCAAGTCCTACGACATCGACATCGTGGCGCTCGGCTCCACCTCAGATGTGCGCTCGGAAGTGGAAATCGCGCCGGGCGTGATGGAAATCACCATCCCGAAGACCGATGCCCAGGCTGAAACGGAATATCACATTTCCCGCCAGCTGGAGGACAAGCCGGTCAGCGATGTGGCGGTCAATGCGCTGGCAGGCCTGACGCCCGATTACATCGATGCGCTGCGCACCTCTGCACTCACCAGCCAGGCGGTGATCGCCAGCCATCCCTATATGGTCGAAGCCCTTGTCGCGGCCGCCCCCGGCAAGCCTCTCTGGTACGAGGCGCATAATGTGGAGCTGACGCTGAAGACGGCCGTCTTCGGATCGGGCGAGGCGGCCGCAAGCATTCTGCGGGAAGTGGAAAAGGCGGAACGCCAGTGCTGGGTCACCTCGCAGCGTGTCTTTGCCTGCGCCGATCGGGATCTCAAGGAGCTGGAGCGGATCTATGGCCCGACGCGCTCGCGCCTGTCGGAAGTGCCGAACGGCGTTTCGCTTGACGATGTCGCCTATACGAACCTGACCGAGCGCCGGCGCCTGCAGGAGATCGCCGGCATCAGGGGTGGGCAACTTGCGATCTTCATGGGTAGCTGGCACGGGCCGAATCTGGAGGCGGTGGAGGATCTCATTCGCCAGGCGCCGCTTGCGCCGAACACCCGTTTTGTCATCCTCGGCAGTGTCTGCCTTCCCTTCAAGGACCGCAAGCTTCCCGCCAATATGGAACTGATGGGCGCCGTCGACATGCCGACGCGCGACCTGATGATGTCGATTGCCGATGTGGCGCTGAACCCGATGCAATCGGGCTCCGGCACAAACCTGAAGATGCTGGATTATATGGCCGCCGGTATTCCCGTGATCTCCACGCCTTTCGGGGCGAGGGGGCTGAAGATCCGGGGCGAGGAGCATTTCATCGAGGCTCCTACGGAAGACCTGCCCGCGGCGCTGGTGCGCATTGCAGCACTGGACGAGGGGGCTTTGGCGACGATGATCACAGCTGCGCGCCGGCTGGTTGAACAGGAATATTCCTGGTCCGTTATTGCTGACCGTTTTCTGAAGGAGATCGAGGCTTCATCCTGAGGTGAAGCGAAGAGGCACAGGTTTAAAGGTCTGCCGACCATACGGCAGGCTTTTAAATGTTCGCGCTTTGGGATGTGGGGCGCCGAAACGTATTGAAAGTCAAAACTGAATGATTGTCATATAAAATACCTATGAATTTTCATTGCTTCCTTATTATTTAAAAATCTTATGTTGACTGTATTTTCCCTCAAAAATACTCCTTGTCTCCAGTGTGCCTATATCTGGGGGAATTTTATATGGCGACGATTCAGGGGATTTACGTGGCATTGTTCGGCCGCCCGGCCGATCCGACTGGGCTTTCCTATTTCAATACAGTCACGAAGAACGGCGCAGACCTAACGGGTATCGGTGATCTTGCGGGAACGGCAGAATACAAGGAACGCTTTGCCGGCCAGACCAATAGCCAGATCGTCAACTCGATCTATAAATCTCTGTTCAATCGTGATGCGGAGCCGGACGGCCTGAAATTCTTCAGTGATGGTTTGGCGAATGGCACGTTCAATATCAAGAATATTGCTATTGCCATTCTGGATGGTGCGCGCACGACGGATCTGACCATCGTCAACAACAAGATCGCAGCAGCGGACCTCTTCACGAAGTCTCTTGATAATGCCACCAAGATCGACAGCTACAAGGGAACGGCTGCAGCTGTTATCGGCCGCAATTTTCTGATCAATATCGGGGCTGATACCAAGATTGTACAGAGCGATGCCGACAAGGCCGTATCGAGCCTGCCTGCGCCGGCCGCACCGCTTCCGGCCGTCCTGGGTCAGGCGGTCCAGCAGGATATGCTGACGGCACTCAATGTCAGCAGCATTTCTGATCCGCTGTTCAAGTCGCAATGGTATCTGAAGAACAACGGTGACCGCGGTCCCTCTGCCGGGCTTGATGTCAACATCACCGGCGCCTGGGCGGATGGCTATACCGGCAGGGGTATTCGTGTCGCCATCAATGATGATGGTATCGACCTCAACCACGCCGAGTTCGCCAATAACCTCCTGAAGAACCTGACCTTCAATTCGATCAACAAGGTGACGGGTGCGAATGCCTATGGCGCCGGAAATGGTTATACGCCGGCAGCCGACGCCAACGAGCACGGCACGGTTGTCGGTTCGATCGTCGGCATGGCCGCCGATGGCAAGGGCATGGTCGGCATGGCGCCGAATGCCACGCTGATTTCGGGCCTCGCCGTTGCGCAAGGGGCCGATGTTCCGGCCCTTTTCAACTACATGACGACGGTCGGCAAGGTTGACGTCTCTGTCAATTCCTATGGCGCGGATCCTGCCTTTTCGGAAAACTTCCTGCCGCAGTCGCCGAACGACGTGGATCGCACCTACCTGGCTGCCATCGAGAACGCCGGCAAGCAAGGTCGTGGCGGCCTGGGAACGGTGATCGAGGTTTCGGCTGGCAATAAGGGCCCGGAAAAGGCCGATGCGGCCATGACCGGCACGACCAACAACAAGTATATCATCACGGCCGGCGCCATGGATGAGATGGGCAACAAGGCCAGCTATTCCACACCCGGTGCGTCCGTTCTGGTGTCGTCCTTCGGCGGTGAGAACCCAAATGGCAAGGACCAGTCGGACAATTCCGGTTTCGGCATTGCGTCCGCCGATATCAGCGGCTCCTCGCTCGGCTATAATAAGACCAGCGTCGCCAATGGCGACTACGCCTTCCAGAACACCGGCACCTCCTATTCCGGTCCGATGGTGGCTGCTACCGCCGCCCTGATGCTGCAGGCCAACCCGCTGCTCGGCTTCCGTGATGTCGCCAATATTCTGGCGCTGACCGCCCGTCCTGTTGGCACCACAAACAATTACATCCAGGTTGGTGGCAATCTGGAAAACTTCGGCGGGCTGCAATTCTCTCGTGATGTGGGCTTCGGCCTGATCGACGTGACGGCTGCCGTGCGTCTTGCCGCGTCCTGGACCGATACGGCCAAGACGGCCGCCAACTGGGTCAGCAGCGAAGCCAAGAGCGGAACGGGCGCTGCCACGATCAGCAGCACCGGCATTTCCGTGTCCGCGACGCTGACGAAGAATGTCATCATCGAGCGCATGGAATTCGATCTGACGATCGATACCAAGGTCTCCAGCGACCTGAAGGCGGTCATTACCTCGCCCACGGGGACCAAGATTACCCTGTTCGATGGACCGATGACCAATGATGACGGAACGTGGCCGGGCACCTTCCAGGTGGGCGCGACTGCCTTCTTCGGCGAGCAGAGCGCCGGTACCTGGACGCTGCAGCTGATCGACAAGAACACCGGTACTGTTGCACAGTACAAGGATCTGACGGTACGTGCCTGGGGTTCGGATGTCACGGACGACAACCATTATGTCCTGACCGATGCCTTTAAGGGCACCAAGACCGTGACCGATACCGCTGGTACGGATCTCATCGATGCGGCCGCCGTCAGCACGGGTGTCACGATCAACCTAAATGCGGGCCAGACCTCCACGGTCGCAGGCGGAACTTTCACCATTGCCGCCGGTACGCAGATCGAAAATGCCTTCGGCGGCGCTGGCAAGGACACGCTGATCGGCAATGATCAAGGTAATATTCTGCGCGGCAATGGTGGCGCCGATACGCTGACGGGCAATGGTGGCGCCGACATCTTCATGTATGGCAAGGCCAGCGAATCCACACCGCAGGCGGCCGACACCATCACCGACTTCACGGTTGGGACGGACAAGATCGATGTGCGCCTGATCGACGCGGATCTGAAGTCTGCCGGCAAGCAGGATCTGAAGTTCATTGGTCAGGCAACGACCTTGCAGGCCGATAGCCTGGCCTTCAAGTATGATGGCGGCAACACCATCGTCTTCGGCGATGTCGATGGCGATACCAGCACCGTCGACTTCCAGGTGGTTCTTCTGGGCCAGAAGGCCTTGACGGCGTCAGACTTCCTGGGTGTGACGGCCCTCGTCGCCTGAGCAGGTTAAAGCTTCGACATGCAAAGGCCACCTCGAGCAACCGGGGTGGCTTTTTTTGATAAAGCCGTGCCGCCCTGGATCGGCTTAGGCTAGAGCTGCTAAGTCAAGGATGTCAGCAAAACTGGAAGATTTGTCCAAGACGGTGTAGATTATGATCATGAACCGTCAGGACGCCATTTCATCGCTGAGCCGCTACGCTGATGCTGTAAAGGCCATGGGCGCGACTTCGCTTTATCTTTATGGCTCCACGGCCCGGGAAGAGGCGCAGGTGGCCAGCGATCTCGATCTGTTCATCGACTACGATCCGGCGAGCCGTTTCAATGCCTTCCACTTGGTCGGCATCAAGCAGTTTCTGGAAGACGAACTGCATGTACCCGTGGATCTGACGACCCGGGACGGGCTGCATCCCCGCTTGCGCCACCGCATCGAACAATCTGCCGTGCGCATTTTTTGATGCCCCGGGAGTTTCGTCATGCCATGGATGACATGCTGGAAGCCATTGCGGGCATTCAGGCGGCTGTAGCAGGCAAAACGCTCGAGGATTACCGTAAGGAGTGGATTCTTCGGCATGCTGTCCAGCGAGGGATCGAGATCATTTCCGAAGCGAGCAGAGCCATTCCGGAGGATATCCAGCAGTTGCAGCCGGAGGTGCCTTGGAGAAGTGTTCGTGGCATCAGCAATGTCCTGCGCCACGAATATCACGGCCTTTCAGACCGGATAATCTGGGGCGTCATTGTTGATGAGCTACTGCGTCTCAAGCATGCCCTTGAGGCGATTTTCGAACAGGTTGGTCCAGGCCCCGATTAGAGGCCTTTCTCGCGGCTATTACGAGGCTGCGCGAGACACAATCTCTAACAATAATTGTTAGAGATTGTGAAGCGTGTTATAAGCATCCCATGAAAGCTTCAAACATGCGAACGCTCACCGTATCCTTGACGCCGCACCAGGCAGCGATGATGGAAAGCGCAGTCCAAAGCGGCGGCTATGCTTCCAACAGCGAAATTGTCCGCGATGCCTTGCGCCTATGGGAGCAGCGCGAGGAACTACGCCGGCTCGAAATCACCCGTTTGAGACAGGCCTATGAAGAGGGCAAAGCCAGCGGTGAGGGACGCGAAATCGACAT
Source organism: Rhizobium oryzicola (assembly GCF_030504645.1). GTDB lineage: Bacteria > Pseudomonadota > Alphaproteobacteria > Rhizobiales > Rhizobiaceae > Neorhizobium > Neorhizobium oryzicola. Next base: position 26,698 of record NZ_JAUKWQ010000017.1, read on the forward strand.
GAACAGGTTCCTGACCGACTTGAAGGCCGAAGCCCGCACCCGTGGCTAAATGCGTTTTCAGTCCCCGCGCCGAAGAAGATCTTCGCAACATCTGGCGCTCCATTGCTCCGGACAATGCGCGAGCTGCCGATGCGCTTTTGATCCGGATCTTTGAGAAAGCCGAATTGGCGGCCGAGCATCCGCATATGGGCGCCGCTCGCCCTGAGATCAGCGCAACCGCGCGCATTCTCATAGAGGGGCGTTACATCATCATCTACGACCCGATGCCTGATGGCATCTTTGTCGTCGCCGTGGTTTACGGGTCTCGCGATGTCGAGAACTGGCTCGACTGACACGCAAACGTCACCCCCGCGTCACGGTCATCTCGGAAGGCAGGTAGATGCGGCCGTCAAAGGTCTGCTTGCTGGCATTGGCGACGTCGAAGATCAACGCCAGGTCTCGCCACTCGTAATTCTCGCCGATATGGTTCTCACCACCGACCAGCGCCAGCGCAACCGAATAGGTACCGGGGCCCAGATCGGCCCGGAAGCGGACGGCAAATTCCACCTCTTCGCCGGCCTTGATGCCTTCCAGCGCCTGGCCGCTGTAATAGGTATTGGTGCCGTAGAGCGTCTGGCCGAAACGGTCCTTGATGGCATAGCCGAAGACCAGCGTTTCCACATTCTCGTTTGCCCTGGCCTTCACCTTGATGACGGCTTCCGCCGCCACATCCAGCGTATCGATCTCGCGGCCGTCGATGTCCTCGAGATGGGCGTTGACGATGGACACCTTGCGCGAACCGGAACTGGTGCGCACGCGGCCATCTTCCTGCGTCTCTGTCTCGATCGGGGTGGCATCCTTCTGGCCGAGCAGGGCGTTGTAATAGTCGAGCACGCTTTCGGGATCGCCGTCCAGCGCCACCGCGCCCTCATGCAGGAGGATCGCCCGGTCGCAGAGGCTGAGCAGCGCCATGCGGTCATGCGAGACCAGGATCAGCGTCGTGCCGAGCCTTCGGAAATCCTTGATCTTGTCGAAACTCTTGTGCTGGAAATAGGCGTCGCCCACCGAGAGCGCCTCGTCGACGATCAGGATATCCGGGCGAAAGGCGGTCGCGACCGAGAAGGCAAGCCGCATATGCATGCCGCTCGAATAGACGCGCAGCGGCTGGTCGAAATAGCTGCCGAGTTCGGAGAAAGCCTCGATCTCGGGCATGACGGATACGATCTGCCCATGCTGGTAGCCCATCAGGCCGAGCGCATGAAAGACGTTCTGGCGGCCGGTATAATCAGGGTTGAAGCCCATGCCGAGTTCGAGGATGGCGGAGATCTTGCCCGACAGCGAAATGCGGCCTTCGCTTGCCCGCATGGTGCCGGTGATCAGCTTCAGGAGCGTGCTCTTGCCCGCGCCATTGCGTCCGACGATCGCCAGCGCCTGCCCGGCTTCCACGTCGAAGCTGATATCGCGCAACACCCATTTGTCTTCACTGCCCCTGACATGGCCGGAAAACCAGCCGAGCACGCGGTACATCTCATGGCGATAGCGCCTAAAAACCTTGCCGACCTTGTCGACGGACATGACGACCTGGTTCATAGCACATCCACCATTTCGGGGCTCGCCTTGCGGAACAGGAAGAGGCCGAGGCCGATAAAGACGACGGCAATCAGGAAGAGAATGCCGAGCACGGCAAAATCCGGCCTTTGGTCATAGACCATGATGCGGTGGTAATTCTCCACCAGCCAATAAAGCGGGTTGATGCGGATGATGCTCTGGAAGGCAGGCGGCAGGATATCCTTCACATAGACGATCGGCGTCATCCAGAACAGGAACTGGATGACGATCGGCACGACCTGGCCGATATCGCGCATGAAGACGTTCAAGACACCGAGCGTCACGCCGATGCCTGCGGCAAGGGCGGCATTCACGACAAGCAGGACCGGCAGCCACAACAGGTTCAGCCCGACCGGAAAGCCGGTGAGCAGGAAGACCGCCAGCAGTACGACGAAGAAGATCAGGTTGTTGATGATTGAGCTGATCACCACCACCAGCGGCAAAGCGATGCGCGGAAAGGATATCTTCTTCAGGACATTGCCGTTTTCGATGAAGACGCCGAGATTGCGCGTCATGATCTCCACGAACAGCAGCCAGCCCTGGAAGCCCGCCATCAGATAGAGCGCATAGGAGAATTTGTTCTCAATGCCCGGCAGCCGCTGCGACATGATCGAGGACAGCACGAAGGCATAGGTGACGATCTGCGCAAGCGGCGCAATCACCAGCCACAAAAAGCCGAGCCGGCTTCTGGCGACACGGCTGCGGAAATCCGCCTGCACGGAGGTCACGATGAAATAACGGTAGTCCCAGATCGCATTCAGCATGGTGCGTAAGGTCTCATCTAGAGCATTTCCGGTAAACTCCGGATCATTCTGACGGAGCGATTTTGTGACGAGATCAAGCCGAGACACGAAGGGCATATCCCTTGATACGGTCGAGTGGCGCGGCGCTGATATCGGTGCAAAAGCGCCCGTCCCTTCGGGTTTCCGATTGGCGGACGCCCGA
>NZ_JAUKWQ010000018.1 GCF_030504645.1 Rhizobium oryzicola
AGATAGTTGAGGGCGGTACTTCTGCACGCGCTGCAATCAAGGCAACGGTGAGTTCCTCGTCCTGCTGCTCGTCCATCAGTTCTCGAACAGCCTTGTGAACAGCAATCTGAATACGTTCGCTTCGGCCACCTGGCCTGATGAGTGTACGCGCCAACTATTGCCTCCATATCGACGACAAGGCTTTAGCACAGGACTTGGCAGGGAATGAAGGCAACCGCATGGAATGGATCGAGCCATGTCAGAGGGAAGAGACGCAGAGGGTGGATGTACTTTTTGGGCCGACAGCGGAAATAATTTCCGCTTTGCGCCTTTATTCCGGACATTCAAAGCGACATTTTGATTTGCTTGAAGCCGCCGTTGGCACTTTATGTCAACTATGCCATGCTACGCGGACGCCCGCTCAGGGTATCGTCCGCGTGACCGACATCCTCGTGATGGCCGGACTCGCGGCCATAGCATTGGCTTTGCCCCCTAGACTCCGATTGTAATTGTCGAGAGGTTCTGATGATTTCGCTGCGCCACAGCTATCCCTTTTGGCAATGGGAACTTTTCCAATATGTCGCGAAACATGCGGACGGGAGCGAATACTACGTCTTCGTGGAGGAGGCTGGACCGGCAAATCCGGAAGGACTTATGGGCCCGGACGAAAAGCCGATCGATAAGAATATTTTTATCGAGAATCTCAGCGATCGGTCTTGGCGTGTTCGCGCTAGCGGGATCGAAGCAGGCAAATTTCGGCAGAGCGCGGACACCTTTGAAGAGCTGGACCACGATAACGTCACAGACGGTGAGCGCAGGCGGCGAAGGGACCAGCTTAACGAGGTATTCGGCGAGCAACCACTCCCGATATTCGACCTCTATATGGGTTCGAAGGATGCAGACTATCGCTATCTCAGAGACATCCTCGTTCCGGGAGCATGGTATTGGATGGTAGTTAGGACGCGGTCTCCGGGCGAGTTTGCGCTACCCATTTTTGTCGGCGCTCCAGAGTTGCCGGGCGGCCCGTACATGCCGGGCACCCTTGAATTGGTCGAAGCCGTGCCGCTATCGATCGAGTACAGGCTCAGGGACATATTTTCGCTGATACACATCTCCGACGCCGAGCTTGAAGAAGGGACTGGCGGCGAAGGGGAGCCGCCTTCCCCTGAACCCGACCTTGGGCCTGAGCTAGGCAAGGAGGAGCAGACCGCTCGGCAGTTCTATTCGACTCCGCAAGCACTCAAGAGCGCAGGAAACTAACATGGCTGTCCGTACAAGAGAGGCGATTGCAAGTCCGGATCTAGTCAGTGTTTCGGGAATTACCCCGTTGTCTACCGCATCGAGAATTCTTGGGGTCCGCGTTTTCGATGTCGGACAGGGAGATGCGATAGCTGTTTTGGCGAAAGTTGGAGGGGCTGAGGAGGTTGCGCTGCAACTGGACTATGGCGGTCGTGAGGGCCACCCGTTCGCAACCAGTGCGGACATTGATACGCGCATGCCGGTGTCACAGAACCGATTGTTGATGCTCACACACTGGGATGAGGATCACTGGTCATCGGCGTCAAAAGGAAGTCAGGCAAAGAGCGCCAAATGGATCGTCCCCCGCCAAGTGACCTCGCCGCGTGCGGTACGCTTCTCCGCGACAATTGATGACATCCATTGCATCCCCGAAAAGCACGTCGGTCAAACCATCCGTTTTACAGCCGCAAACGGCGACTACATCCTTGCGGAGAAGATTGGTTTGTTCCCAGGAGCATTTGCCAAAAACGAGGATTGCAATAAGAGCGGCGTGGCGCTAGCCATCGTTCACCGCACCCGCAACGGCGACGAAGCTATCCTGCTTCCTGGCGACGCTCCCTTCGACAAGGTCGCTCCCTTTGTCAGTTTGGAAAAGCAAGGCGTAAAGCTCAGGGCTATTATCGCCTTTCATCATGGCGCCGGCTCGCACTGGACTGCGTCGACCCATAAACTGCTGCAGAACTGGTCCAGAGCGCCGATTTTGGACGTGCTCTTCTCTTGCTCGCGCCCGAATAGTTATAGCCACCCCGACGACGGCAGATACAAAGCTCTCTTGCCCGGAGCGAACTTCCACATGACTGCCGATATGCGTACAAACGCGGCAGTCTTTAAGGACATCCTGTTTTGATCCGGAGCCGACGCTAGGCAAAAACCCTACAGGACCGCCGCCAGTGTGTACAATTGTAAGTGTTCCACCCGATCAGCATCGTCTCACTTCTCTCATCTTCACATTTTCGACCGTGCACCAAAACGCAATACTCGCGGCGACTGAAGGGTGCTGACGCAGATAAATTGCATAAGAGCCCTCAGCCTGCAATTTTTCTAAATCTTCTTGAACGGGCTAGCTGGCTCCTTAGATATGGTTAACCTGCGGTTTATTGCCGCGGCGGGGAACCATTTTGGAGGGAAACGAATGTTCGCAGGTGTCAGTGGCCCATCATTCATTTTCTGGCCAGTCGGGACAGGAGATTCCACAACTATCGTTATCAGCGAAACGGAGATCATGCAGATCGACCTCAACGACAAGCTGATGGCTGACGAGGAGGGCAACGAGCACATTCCCATCGTCGATGAGCTTGTCGCCAAGCTTCCCGAAGTGAACGGCAGGCCTTATCTCTCTTGTTTTGTGCTTACCCACCCTGACCTCGACCATTGCCGTGGTTTCAGTGACCTGCTTGATCGGGTCGACATCGGCGAAATATGGCACACGCCGCGTATTTTCCGAGAATACGAGGATACCTACAAACTGTCAGAGGACGCCCAAGCGTTCAGGGCAGAAGCGCACCGCAGGGCCGATCGCAGCATAGAAGCGGGCGGTGACCCGGGTTCGGGCAACCGGGTGCGGATCATCGGCTACGCCAGCGAGCTGTTTGAACCTGGTGAACGCTATTTCGGTTTTCCAGAACACGACTTCTACACCCGTCCCGGTAATTCGATCTACATGCTCGACGGCGTTGATGTCTCCGGTCGATTCGAGGCGTTCATTCATGCCCCGTTCAAGGCGAGCCTAGCAGATGCCCGCAATGAGACGAGCTTGGCAATGCAGATAGCGATCGGATCGGGCACGGGGATGCGCGGGCTTTTCCTGGGGGACCTATCCTACCCATCAGTAATGCAGGTGTTTGACGAAACGCACAGGCATGGCAATGAGGACAAGCTGCAGTGGAACGTGCTTCTCGCACCCCACCACTGTTCGAAAAAGGTGATGTACGAAAACAACGTGCTGCAGCAGGACGTGCTGGACGAGTTCGCCGCCAGCCAGCTTTCCCCCGGCTATATTGTTTCGAGTTCTAACGAGTTTAAAGGTCGCAACGAGTCCGGTGACAATCCGCCCCACCGTGTGGCGCGCAATCGCTACGAGGAAATTGTCAACGACGGCTTCGTTTGCACCGGTGAGGTCAGCACGCCTGAAGAAGTGAGGCCCATCATTTTCTCGTCAACCGCTTGGGGCATTGAGCTTGGCGGAGACGGCTATGTGATGTCCGAAAGTGCCGAAAACACACTGCTTGCTGCGATCGCGGCGGCCGAAGGGACCGACACCCCCCCAGCCACTAAAGTGGGTTTCGGCTGCGAATGAGGTCCGAAGGGCAAGCTTGGGCCGCTGCGCAGCTCGAAGAAATGTCTAGCGCCTCACCGGAAGCGCTCGACATCCTCGCGATGACTGAACCTGCGGTGGAACATGATAAGCTAATCGTCACCGTCTCGGTTAACTGCCGCTCCTTCGAAAAGAGTGACGGCGGCATCTCCTTGAGGGCGCGTGAGCGTCTCCGCATTTCGATACCATGGAACTTTCCTCTTAACCGCCCCGAAGTCGAGTTCACACACGACAGGTTCGGCGGCACTGCCCATGTTCAATGGGGTCATTCGATATGCCTGTTTCAGGCGCCTGACGTAGAATGGCAGGCTGGACGCGGTATGTTCGGTTTCATGCAGCGCGTGCACGACTGGCTCAAAGCGGCGGCAGCGGGACAACTTGATCCTACCGGCATGCCGTTGCACCCGCCGGTGGCTTATCCGGTCGCAAACTTCCGTGTCGTTCCCACGCGGAATGTACCCGAACCTGGTGAGGGCTTCTGGAGTGGCTACGTCGAAATCACAAGAGAGACTGTCTACGTCGCCGAATTCGGTAGGTGGATTGCTCAGAACGAAGTGATACCGGACGTAAGGCTGGCCTCGGTCATACTGCTGCCGACCGAAATGCCATTTGAGTACCCCAAGACGGTGCTCGATCTGCTCGTAGCCTTGATTGATCGTGGGTTAACACTCTCCATGCTTCGGCTACTGATGACGATCACCGTGCTTCGCACCCCCCCGGGGAAGCCGGCCATCTTTGTACTCGGTGCCGCCATGCGAGGGATCGCGGGCGGTGAACGACTGCAACATTTGGCGTGCTGGCGCATGAGCGTAGAGCAGACGGACAAGCTGAGGGCGGCGGCTGTCGCCAGCACTGAAGAGAATCCCGTCGAGGATCAGGCGTTTTACGCTTGGGCATTTGAATCCAACGTCGAGTGGTGTCGTGTCCTTGAGGACCGGCCGGAGATTGTCCAGCGCCGCGACCGTGAGTCGGCCTCTCGCTGGTGGCGCGGGAAGCGAGTGACACTGGTGGGCTGTGGCGCAATCGGAAGTGCCGTTGCCATGATCCTGGCCAAGGCAGGTGTGGCCAAGCTGCGGCTGATCGACAACGGCGTCGTTACGCCAGGCATTCTTGTGCGGCAAGGCTTCCGCCGCGATCAAATTGGGTACGCGAAATCGAGCGCCACCAGAATTGCCGTTGTCGCGGCAGACCCTGGCATTGACGCGATAGAAGAATATTCCAACATCGTCTGGATGCTGACTGATGAGGCTAAGCGCGCTGAAATACTCGACGCCGATGTTGTGATCGATGCGACAGCTTCTTCGACGGTCGCGGCGGCGTTCGAAGTTCATTTTCGTCATCATCAGGCACCGCGACCGCCAATCGTTTCCATGGTCGTTGGCCACAATGGAGATATGGGCCTCATGATCCTGACCACCGACAAATCGGCGGGGGCGACGCTGGATTTTGACCGAAGGACAAAGCTCGCGCTGGCGGACAGAACCAGCAGTGCAAAATTTCTAGAAGAATTCTGGCCCGCAGACCCCACTCGCCGAGCAATTTTTCAGCCGGAGCCAGGCTGTTCGTCGCCGACGTTTCGCGGGTCATATGCCGACGTCCTGTCGCTGGTCGCTCCCATGACGAACGTGGCAGCGGATTGGTTGCGCGAAGGTATCGGCTTACCGCGGTCATTTGCGATTGACCTCTCCGCCGATAGCAAATGCCGGAGCGAAGCGCGCGCCTCCTGGCGTCCCTATCACGTGTTGCCGGACAGCAAGCACGGTTACGAGGTGAGGATAACGCAAGAAGCCATGTCGGCCATCCTCACATGGACGCGACGGTCCGAGCGGACAGCCGGCGACCGCGTGGAGACTGGCGGTGCTCTATTTGGCCAGGTGGACGAGTTTCTGAAGGTGGTCTGGATTGACGAGGTGTCAGGGCCGCCGCCAGACAGCGAGGCATCGCGGGAAGGTTTTGTATGCGGCACGCAAGGTGTCGCAATGATGCATAAGGAAAAACTCAGTCGCACCTGCGGTTCGGTGACCTTTGTGGGGATGTGGCACACGCATCCCAAGGCGCTGCCTATCCCGAGCCGCACCGATCTTGGCGCCATGGTGCAGCTCCTAGCCGACAAGGAAACCTTCCAAGGACGATCCTTCCTGATGCTGATCGTTGGGGGCACGTCAGGGCGCCCCATTTTATCGGCAGGTCTGTTCCTGCGTGGTGACTATGACCAAGCCTGATCGCCCGCCCATGATTGCGCTAGCGCTCTCCGGCGGTGGAGCGCGAGCTATGGCCTTTCATTTGGGATGCTTCCGTGCCCTCCACGATCGAGGCATCCTTGACCATGTGCAGGCTATTTCCAGCGTTTCGGGCGGTAGTGTCCTCGCGGCGTGCTGGGCCTACCGCGGCGAGGACTTCGACGCATTCGACAAGCACGTGGTCGAGGTGCTTCGCCGCGGCATACAAGGCGATATTGTCCGCGAGGTCTTTGGCTCCTTGGAGGGCCTGAAAATCATTGCAACTCTGCTCTTTACCGGAACGCTCTCGTCGCTAATCTGGGTGTTGAAATTTACGACATCGAGACTCCGGCTCTTCCTAGGCATCCCCACCTTGCCGCTTGAAAGGGCTCTACAGGCCGCAGTCCATGTTCTGCCGGTCTGGGGTAGCCTCACCACGGCCTTCGAAGCGGGATTGTCACGACGGCTCTTCGGCGACACGACCGTTGACCGTGTTCGGCGACCCAATTTGGCGGTGATCATAAACGCCTGTGACCTGACAACTGGAACGGCTTTCCGGTTCGGTTCAGGTCGCTCCGGCGGATGGCGCTTCGGTGACGTCCAGGGTGCGGCGCCCACCGTCGCGAAGGCCGTCGCAGCGTCAGCGGCATTTCCCATACTACTGCCGCCACTCATTGAGACGTTCGAGTTCGAGAAAAAAGGGGAGCGGCATTCCCATACGGTGGCGCTGACTGATGGGGGAGTGTTTGACAATCTAGGCGTCGCCGTGCTTGAGCCGGGAAGGGCTCATGATCACGCACAAATCGAGCCGGTGACGCATCTTATCACTTTGAATGCTGGCGGTGGCCAGTTCGATGTCAGTCGGTCACACCCATACTGGTGGGTAGGGCGGGTGGCGCGTTCTTTCGAGGCGGTGCACCGGAAGGCGCAGGACGCAGTCTACCAGCGGCTTCACAAGTACGCTGAGGTTGGAGATTTGCAGGCGTTTGGGATGATCTATCTGGGTCAACAGGATGATAAATTGCCGTGGGCACCCGCCGATTTGGTTAAACGCGCTCAGGTAAAAGACTATCCGACCGACTTTTCGCCGATGTCCGAAGAGAACATTCGGCTTCTAACGTCTCGGGGAGAACAGCTCACGCACATCATCGTGGAGCGGTATCTTAGCGATCTGACGAACTGATCTGGGCCTCGGCCTGCTACTTTTTAGTCCGCTGAAGAGTGTCGGACGTCCGAAAGCTGCCGATCCGCTCTCGGCCCCATTTCAGCCGTCAAGTCCGGTTCGGCTCACGTCTCCTATTGGCGTAATTGAGCCATGACGCCTTCCGGCCCATATCAGTCGCTACGCGCCTTCAAACCGAGGTTTTTCCTAAAAATATCGACGGTCGCACACCAGGATTTCTCACAACACGCGACCGACAGATATTGTGGACGATCAGGGTGAACTGATCCTGCTTTTCGCCTTTCCAATAAAAGTTATCACTGATATGTTCCTGCTTTGTTCAGCGCCTCCAAAAGGCATGCCGGACGCCTTACCAACATACCGCGACGGGGACGGATGGCGGCTTATCTCGAAAAACTGAATGACCGGCAGCGTGAGGCCGTAGTGCATGGCATCGGCAATGCGGATGGCGCGGTCGGCGGGCCGTTGCTGATCATCGCGGGCGCAGGTTCGGGCAAGACCAATACGCTGGCCCACCGGGTCGCGCACCTGATCGTCAATGATGCCGATCCGCGGCGCATCCTGCTGATGACCTTCTCGCGCCGTGCCGCCTCTGAGATGGCGCGGCGGGTCGAACGCATCTGTCGGCAGGTCCTGGGTGACAATGCAGGTGTCATGACCGATGCGCTTGCGTGGGCTGGCACGTTTCATGGCATTGGCGCCCGGTTGTTGCGGATGTATGCTGAGCAGATCGGGCTGAATGTTGACTTCACCATCCACGACCGCGAAGACAGTGCCGACCTGATGAACCTCGTTCGGCATGAACTGGGCTTCTCCAAGACCGAGAGCCGTTTTCCCACCAAGGGAACCTGCCTTGCGATCTACTCACGCGTCGTCAACGCCGAGACCTCCATCAAGGAGGTGCTCAAATCAGCCTACCCGTGGGCGCTCAATTGGGAAGAGCAGTTGAAGCAGCTCTTTGCCGGTTACGTCGATGCCAAGCAGGCACAGAACGTCCTCGATTACGACGATCTCCTGCTCTACTGGGCGCAGATGGTCTCGGATGCCGAGCTTGCCGACGACGTCGGTGGGCGGTTCGATCATGTCCTCGTCGACGAATATCAGGACACCAACCGCTTGCAGGCCTCGATCCTGATGGCGCTCAAGCCCGGCGGGCGTGGGCTGACGGTCGTTGGCGACGATGCCCAGTCGATCTATTCCTTCCGTGCGGCGACGGTCCGCAACATTCTCGACTTCCCGAAGGAATTCTCGCCAAAGCCCGCAGACGTCATTACGCTCGATCGCAACTACCGTTCGACGCAGCCGATCCTTGCGGCTGCCAACGGCGTCATCGATCTGGCGCGCGAGCGGTTTACCAAGAACCTCTGGACCGACCGCCAGTCCGAGCAACGCCCCTGGCTGGTGACCGTCAGGGATGAGGCGGACCAGGCCAATTACATCGTCGAGCAGGTTCTCGCCAATCGCGAGGTCGGCATCGCCTTGAAGCAGCAGGCGGTTCTCTTCCGCACCTCCAGCCATAGCGGTGCGCTGGAAGTGGAGCTGACACGGCGCAACATCCCCTTTGTCAAGTTCGGCGGTTTGAAGTTCCTCGACAGCGCGCATGTGAAGGATCTCTTGGCGACGCTGCGCTTTGCCCAGAACCCGCGTGACCGCGTGGCTGGCTTCCGGCTTTTGCAGATGCTGCCGGGGATCGGTCCGCAGAGAGCGGCGAAAATTCTCGACGCGATTGCAACCGATCCGGAGCCCCTGCACGCGCTCGCGGAAATCCCGCCTCCGCCGAAGACCGGCGATGACTGGCCAGCCTTTGTGAGGCTGCTTTCAAGCCTTCGCAAAGCGGAAGGCGGATGGCCGGGTGAAATGGAGCTGGCAAGGCTCTGGTATGAACCGCATCTCGATCGCATTCATGAGGATGCTGAGACCCGCAAGGCCGATCTTCTCCAGCTCGAGCAGATTGCGGGCGGCTACCCGAGCCGCGAGCGTTTTCTGACGGAGCTTACGCTCGATCCGCCGGATGCCACCAGCGATCAGGCGGGCGTGCCTTTGCTCGATGAAGACTACCTGATCCTGTCGACTATTCATTCCGCCAAGGGCCAGGAATGGCGCTCCGTGTTCATGCTGAACGTCGTTGACGGCTGTATTCCCTCTGACCTCGGTGCCGGCACCACGGCCGAGTTGGAGGAGGAGCGTCGGCTCCTCTATGTTGGGATGACCCGCGCCAGAGACAGCCTGACGCTGATCACACCGCAGCGGTTCTTCACCCATGGACAGAATGCGCAAGGCGACCGGCATGTCTATGCCGCGCGCACCCGCTTCATTCCCGCAATGCTTCTGCAGTTCTTCGAAACAACAAGCTGGCCAAAGGTTTCTGCGGCCGCCAGCGAGCGCAGGGCGCAGCAAATCCGGATCGATGTGGGTGCAAGGATGCGGGGCATGTGGCGATAAGGAGGAGATCTCTTGTGCAATCTCTATAATCTAACGACGACGCGAGATGCCGTGCTGGAGTTCACGCGCGCGCTCACCGACAAAGCAGGTTGGAACGAGTCGTCCCTGGATATCTATCCCAATACGCTGGCCCCCATCGTGCGCGTCGGCGCAGACGGCAGCCGAGAGATCGCCAGCCTCACCTGGGGCATGCCGACACCGCCCGCTTACATCAAGGGTAATTATGATCCGGGTGTCACCAATATCCGCAACGTCAACTCGCCGCATTGGCGGCGCTGGCTGGGCGTCGGCAGTCGCTGTGTCATCCCCTTCACTTCGTTTGCCGAACCGGACCCTGCCAGCAAGATCGAGGGCGGTCGTGTGCCAAACGCATGGTTTGCAGGTTCTCCCGAGCGTCCCCTGATGTTCTTTGCGGGCTTCTGGACGCCCTGGAAAGGGGTCAAGAAGGTCAGAGACGGCGAGCGAGACTTCGAACTCTACGGCTTCCTGACGACAGCGCCGAACGCGGTCGTGGCTCCCATCCATCAAAAGGCGATGCCGGCCATTCTGACAACACGTGAGGAAGTCGACCTCTGGCTGAGCGCCGACTGGGAGACGGTCAAATCCCTGCAGCGCCCCCTGCCTGACGATCGTCTGGTCCTGGTTGATCCGCCTGCCAAGACCGACTCGGGCACTCTGATCTGAGGCAGGCCATGCCGACAACTGAAGCAGCCACGGCGACAACGAATGACAGCCCGGAAGGCTTGTTACCCCCTCGCCTGCGCAAGATCATTCATGTCGACATGGATGCCTTTTATGCCTCGGTCGAACAGCGTGACAATCCGGATCTGCGCGGCAAGCCGGTGGCGGTCGGCGGATCGGAAGCGCGCGGTGTGGTAGCGGCCGCAAGCTATGAAGCGCGAGCCTTTGGTGTGCGCTCGGCCCTGCCATCTGTGACCGCCAAACGCCGCTGTTCGGAACTTATCTTCGTCAAGCCGCGCTTCGATGTCTACCGCGCCGTCTCCGCCCAGATCCGAGAGATCTTTGCAGAATATACCGACCTTATCGAGCCGCTGTCGCTGGACGAAGCCTATCTCGACGTGACCGACAACAAGCAGGGTATCGCCATTGCGACAGAGATCGCCACAAGGATTCGCGCCCGCATCAAGGAAGTCACCGATCTCAATGCCTCGGCCGGTATCTCGTACTGCAAGTTCCTGGCGAAGATGGCAAGCGACCTCAACAAGCCGAATGGCCAGGCGGTCATCACGCCAAAAAACGGACCGCGTTTCGTGGCATCGCTTCCGGTGAAGAAGTTTCATGGCGTTGGCCCTGCGACGGCCGCCAAGATGGAGCGGCTTGGAATCGTCACGGGCGCCGATCTGCGCGCAAAGCCGATGGAATTTCTGGCCGCAAACTTCGGCAAATCCGGCACATGGTATTACCGCATCTCGCGCGGCATCGATGAGAGACCCGTGCAGCCTGACCGACCCCGCAAGTCGATCGGGGCAGAAGATACCTTCAGGGTTGATCTCTTCGACTTCGCGGCCGCGAAGGCGGAACTGGCACCACTGACGGAGAAGGTGTGGCGGCACTGCGAGGCAAAGCGAATGGGTGGCCGTACCGTGACCTTGAAGGTCAAGTTCGCCGACTTCCAGCAGATCACGCGCAGCCGGTCGTTTCCAATACCAGTCGCATCACAGGATGAGCTATTGGCGAGCGCAGCAGGCCTTCTGCAGGATGTGTTTCCTGTTGCGAAGGCCATCCGGCTGCTGGGTGTGACGCTATCGTCACTTGAAAGCGAACGGGCTGCGTCAGCAGACGGTCAGTTAGCGCTATTCTGAAAGTGAAGGTCCTACCGAAGGCATAGAGGCCTGACCTCTATCAAAAGGAGTCCCCGTCCTCCAACTGCCCAGGAGAAGTCGCCCACTCCCCGACCGACCGCTTCTCACCCGGTACAAATTCGATGGTGAACCGTCCGTTAGGAGCCTTAACGACAACGGGTGCCTGAATGGCAGCGTCAAGAACCCGACCGGGATCGGCTTCAAATTCTTCCCGAGTGCAGTAGTCCTTGATCGGAGCTTGTTCGTGCTTCATCGAAAACCAAAATTCCGTAGGCGCCCAAGTTAGTTTTTGACGCCGACATCAATCTACTGTTTTCTTCGATTCAGAGCAATTCTTGGTTTTTCGAGTGGAACGATGTTCAATGGCGATCGAAGCCCCTTGGACCGGGCCAGGCCGTTGTTGCTGCTGGACACCAACATTCTGAGCGCAAAAGCCAGAGTGAGGCCGCCGGTCGGCCTAACGGAGTGGCTGAGGGAAGCATCAGACACTGTCGACTTTTGCGTCTGCTTCCCAGTTCTGGTCGAAATTAAGCGCGGCGCACTACTCGCCCGTGACCCCAGCCAAGCGGCGAGAATACGACACGCGATCGACGATATTATAAGAACCGACTTCATTTTCCTCGGCGCCGGGGAGGAGACGACAGAAATCTATGCACGAATGCTCTCAACAAACGCGTTGAAAAACATCTGGTACGTCAAGCCTTACTCGAAACACAACAGGATCAGCCAGGACCTTCTGATCGCGGCCATAGCCATCTCGCATGGCATACCAATCGTCACGTGCGATTGCGACTACCAGCTCATAGACAGCTTGTTCAAGCTTCCGGGCGTCTACGACCCAATCACCTCTAAATGGACAATTGTACCCGCCGCTCCCATAGACCTGCCAACATTGCCCCAGGCACGCGGAGCTCTAGGCGCTTCCTGAACATCCCCGAAACTGGCCAAATGGCCGGCGGAAAGATGACGCACCCGACTATCTCCTCTTAGGGATAAGCCTCTCGACGCCACCCTAAAATGTCATCGCTCGAACGCGAAGAACCGTTGTCGAATCGGATATGCCCAAATCAAATCCGGCGAAATGACCATATCAGTCCGCACAGGGACAAACCAGATCGGCGAAATCAGCTAGAATCAGAATAACGACTATACTTCAAAAGGTTATGGCGACCCCTGCAGGACTCGAACCTGCGACCTACTGCTTAGAAGGCAGTTGCTCTATCCAGTTGAGCTAAGGGGCCGCAACGCACCGGCCTTGACGTCAGTGTGTCCAGGGCTGGGTGCGGTTAAACTTGAAATTATCGGAATAGGAAACGATCTGGCGATTCGCGTCCTTCGGCGGGATGACGCGATATTCGATGGCATTGCGCTCGGCGTAAGCCTGTGCCTGTTCAAGGCTTTCAAACGTCAGGCGAACCTGCTGCTTCATATCGGATGACGAGGTATAGCCGAGAACCGGATCGATCTTGCGCGGCTCTTCCTGGTCGAATTCCAGAACCCAGAGATGCGTCTTCGCCTTGCCGGACTGCATGGCGGTTTTGGCCGGACGATAGATCTTGGCGGTCATTCCTGTTCGCGCTCCCGTTCGTGTGATGCCGATCTTAGCACAACACATTGAATTTCATAACGACGCTACGTTTGCAAACGGTAAAGGCGCCGCCGTGTGCACCACCCAATGGCAGCCCAGCGTCACCGGCGACGTTCTCGGGCGCATTGGACAGCGCAAAACCAGCTATCCCGTTGGAAAATCAACATGCATCCGACCAGTTCGCAACCCAGCAAAGCAAGCGCCTCAAGAAGGTTACGGCGACGCTTTTGCCCCATTTTCCACCATTGCGCAATCCGGAATTTTAGACACTCCGGCGTCAGAGAGCCCTTATTCACTCGGCAATTCCTGCCGCTGGAAGAGAACAAATCCAAGCACGCCGCACACCACTCCCCAACACAGAAGAATGCAGATGCCGGAGAGATACGGCACGACCTGGAACCTGCCACCGTCAAAGACGCCGGACCGCGCAAGACTTGCTGCCGCAGAGGGTGTCCAGCCCAGCTCGCTGGAGGAGCCGAGATAGACCTGCAGCAGAACGGTCGCAAGGCCGAACAGAAACACGCTCAGCACCGCCGCCATGGAAGAGCGGAACACGACTGTCAGCAGTGCGGTCATCGCCGTCAAGGCCAGCAACTCGGCGACCGCCACCAGAAGCGCCAGAAAAAAGACGGGGACGGATATTGCCCATGTAAAATCGCCGATCTGCTGGCCGCGCAACACGGCAAGCACCAGCGTAACACCGAGGTCACCCAGCGCAACCAGCAACAGGCTGAGCGAGAGACACGCCAGCGCCGCAACGGATTTCGCCGACCAGAAGGCCAAGCGGCTGCGTCGCGGAATGAGATGCCGCCAGGTGGCAAAGCGGTAATCCACGACAAATATGGAGGCGACTCCAAGGGCAAAGAACAGCTGCGCCAACGAGTTATCTGCCACGCCAAGCGATCGTGCCGCAGAAAGAACTGGGTCTATACCGGCTGCCGGCAGGGCCCGTGCGACGCGCGCAAACAGGATGCCGTCGGTGAAGATCTTGGCCAGCACAGCGAAGGCCGGCACAGCCAGAAAGCCGGCGGCGAACAGCGCGCGCTGGCGAAAGATCTTCTGAAGTTCAGACCGAACAGGAAGTGCCATGATGTCCCCTCACGCCTTGCTGTCGCGGGTTTCCGCGAGGAAGAAGGTTTCGAGATCCGGGCGGATCCACTTGGCTTCATAGACCGAAATATTTTCGGAGAGCAGCGACGAAAGCAGTCGTGGGACTTCCGCGCGCGCGATGCGCACCGCAACGCCCTTGCCCTCCACCCAGGCCACCTCGCCCAACTTCTCCAGAACGGGCTCCTGCTGCGCCACATCCAACCACAGCCTCTCTTCACCACCCAAGAGATCGCCCACTTTGCCCTCGGCAACCAGCCGTCCGCGATTGAGAATGGCCACACGATCCGCCACCTTCTCAACCTCGTCCAGCAAATGACTGGAGAGCAGAACCGCCAGACCCTCCTCTTGCGCAAGCCGACGGATCAGATGGCGGATCTCGATCATTCCGTCCGGATCAAGGCCATTCGTCGGCTCGTCCAAAATGACAGCTGCAGGACGCGCCACAAGTGCTGCGGCAATGCCGAGACGCTGGCGCATACCAAGCGAAAAGCCGGACACCTTCTGATCAGCCGCACGGGTCAGATCAACACGTCTGAGAAGAGCAGGAACATCCGCCCTCACGCCGGATACAGATGCCAGCATGGCGAGAAATTCGCGGGCCGTCATGAAGGGATAGAAGGTCGGTGCGTCGATCAGCGCCCCAAGCCGGGCGCGTGTCGGAGGACCGGCCGGCTCACCAAAGAGCGAGATGCCCCCGCGATCCGGACGCACAAGCCCGCAGATCATCCGAAGCAGCGTGCTCTTGCCCGCCCCGTTCGGTCCCAGCAGACCGTAAACGCCTTGCGACGGAATGCTCAGCGACAACGCCTCCAGCGCGTGTATCCGGGTTGCGCCAAAGCCGAAGCTCTTGGACACATCATTCAGCTCAATGGCAGTCATGATGAACGTGTCTCGCTATTGAAATTCGAAAATCTGGCGGAAGACGCCGGGTGCAATGATCGAGAGCGGATTGATGATCAGTTTTGGTTGATCGAATTTGCCCGTCAGCTTGAAGGTGATGCCGAGCAGGCCGCGATCGCGCCCGTTGCCGAGGATATCGCCGATAATAGGTAATTCAGCAAAAAGCCGGTTCAGGCCATAGGCAGGCATGAATGTGCCTGTCATGTCCATGTTGCCCGCTGCATCGCGCATCATGCCCTGAAAGGTGGCGCCAATCTGTTCGCCGCGCACGACACCATTATCCACCGAGAGCGCACCCTTGCGGTAAACCAGGCGTGCAAATCCACGCTGGAACTTGGCCGAACTGACGTCGATATCCTTCTTCACCGCAGCATTCAGGCTTCGCCCATCCTCCCCCACCGGTGTGGAGACGATGGACTGCAGCCTGCTTTCATCGACGATGTTGAAATTCCGGATATCGAGCGAGCCGCTCCAATCGTTGCCAGCCTCGTTGTCCAGGCTGAGATTGAGGAGACCGCCGCGCATATGGCTGTAGAGGTTGGTGAAGCGTGTCACCGCTCCGGCGTCGCCGCTGGTCAGTGTGATCGTGTCGACAGTGGCACCCGTGGTTGTCTTTGCAACGACGGCCTGACCGCTATTGGTCACACCAACCAACTCCAGCGTCTGGATGTCGTCATTCCGGAAAACGGCCGTCGCCTTGGCGTTGGAGATTGCCTCGTCATTGAAGCCGAGCAACCGGTCCAACTTCACGCGCACCGTTACGCCATCGGTTGTGGATTTTTTTGCCGTCTTGGCCGGTGTCGCGCTGTTACCGGCTTTCAGCTTGTCCAGAACAGGACGAAGGTCCGCCGACTTGCCCGTCACCGAGATATCGTAAACGGCCTTGTTGCGCTTCATCGTTACGGAAAAATCGTCGCCGGCGGAAAGCTTCACACGTGAGAATTCCGCCGAACTCAAGCTGTCCTGCGCGATGGTCAGGTCACCGTCCGCGCCGAAACCGTCACCCTTCAGGGTGAAATCGTTGAGATCGGTTCGGCCGTCCCTGGTGACAACACGGAACTCCGCCTTGGCGTCAATGCCATTGCCCTTGGTCCACCCGACCCAGGGAAGCGAGAGTGCCGACTTGGTCAGATCAAGCGAAACCTCGAGGTTATCATCGTCAATCCAATCAAGTTCTGCGCCCACCGATCCATCGATCAAATCGGTCAGGCCCGGCACGACCTTCTGGCGCTGCTCATTATTGAGCGTTGCGGATAGAACGCGTGAACGCTGCGCCGGAGAATCATTCGTCAGTGGCTCCACCATCTTCAATTCGGCGGGAATGCCATCGACCTGACCCTTGGCGTTGATGCGCAGGGTCTGCATGTCCACATCCAGCGTACCGTTGAGGCCGGTCGCCTTGCGCCCCTTGATGGGCCGAGCGAGGGCCACATCCGAAAGCGCGATATGCGCCTGATAGGTCGTAGCCGGTGGGTGCTGATCCGAAATCAAGCCGAAGCGCGCTGTGAGATCCGCCTTGCCGGTACCGCTGAAGTCACCGGGCTGGAAATCGGTCTTCTTCAGAGCCTCGAACGGCTTGAAGTTCGAAAGCTCCGCCAGCGCATCAGCATTGCCGTTGATTTTGAGGGCAAGGTCGGCCATCAGCGGTTTAACATAGGCGGAAGCGATGGTGAAATGCCCCTCATCGATCGCGACTTTCCGGCCTGATGGAAAATAGGATGCGGCGCTATCGATGCGCACATCAAGCCGGGCACCATGGAGGTCAAAGTGACCGGCGAGCTCACGCACCGGGGGGATACTGCCCGGCAGATTCAAGCGATTGTCAGCAATATCGAAGGCGATCCGCAACTCGTTCTCATTGAGTTCGATCGGTACGCCTGGCCCATGCATACGGCCCGCAGGGATGAAGACAGAAATCGAGCCGTTGGTGATCGTGCCCCCGAACATGTTGGCGGTCACCCAATCGCGCGGCTTGTGCGCCATCCAGTATGGCCAAAGTTGCTTGACGCCCCGCACTTCCATCCGCGGTAACTGTGCGCCGAAGCTGATTTCCGGAGAAACCTTGCCGCCGAACTTGACCTTGAGCGAACCGGCCATCTGCCCTGCTGGGCTCGACACCTGCATCTCATCCAGCTCCAGCCGCCGGTCGCTGGTCAGATAGCGCCCGCCTGCCTTGAGGTCGAAGGCAACGGGAGCCTCTCCCCCGGTCGGTGAATGGGCGGTTGCGCCGCTGATCAACAGATCCAAGCCGTAACCGGGGCGTTTGTCGGACGCGTTCAAACGATCGAGATCGATCAGCGCACCGGTCAGCGGAAGAACTGTAGGGCCAAAGCGAAGTTCTGAATTGCGAATCTCGATTGAGTTCTTCGGAAAATCATAGGCAAGGTGAATGTTGCCGCTGCTAAACTCCTGAGGAATCGTATCAAAATAGACAAAACCCTTCGCATGGCTGATATCGGCACGAAATTCTGGATCGGTGGTGTCGGTATCTCTGGCGGAAAACAGGTCGAGATCGACAGGGCCCTCGACACCTTCACGCGGTGAACCATCATCCATCTGCTGCAAAAGTACGGGTGTCAGATCGAGGCCTGCCACATGCGCCTTCAGGGTTTTCGTCACGCCGTTGACGGAGGTGGCGTCGATACGAAGCGTGGCCGGCTTGCCATCAAATTCCAACCTGCCGGAAACGGCCATTTGACCTTCCTGCGTTCGGGTCAGGTCGAGCTTGTCGATGGCAAGTGTCGAGATGCGGCCTAACTGATCCGGCGGAAATTTGATGGTAATGCCGGCAATCGTGACAGAGCCGGTACCGGTACGTTCGATCAGCCCGCGCGCCTCATCCAGCCGCTGGAAAGCCTGCTCCATTGCAGCGGGAATTCCATCAATACGAGTCTTGGAGAGATCCATCGGTTCGCTAGCCGGTAGCAGCGATGTATCGAGATTGATTTTTTCCGCCTCGATATGACGGATCGAAATACGGCCGCTCAGCAGAGCCAATGGATCGATGGCAAGCCGAAGCGCTCCCGTGCGGCTCAAATGGGCATTGGTTGCCACCTCGACGACATCGACATCCCGCGCCTCAATGGCAATGCGGAAACTGGAATCGAAACGGATCGCGGTGGAACCGACTTGCGCCTGGTAACGCGGGCCGATTGCGTCATTCAGCGCACCTTGCGCCCTTTGCGTCAGCGTCCGGTCGAAAGTACCGCTTTCGATGGCGAAAAAGGCGCCGCCAAGCGCCATCACAATAAGAACGACAAATGCAGTAAAAAGGCGAATAAGACCACCCCAGCCGGAGCGTGGCGGCGGACAATGCACGATCAGCGGATCATGCGCCTGGGCCGACGGCAATTCGTGCAGCGGGATCAGATCCTTTTTGTGGAATCTGACCTTCTCTCCTCGAATTTCCGCCATGGGCCTCCAACCGACATTTCACCGCGACGGTGATCTAGAATCTCTGCTGGCCAGTATATATCGATTACGGCGAGAATGATCCAACAAGCAGGCGAAAGAAAGGAAAACCATGTCGGAACCGACAGTCGGAAGCGCAGCCCCGGACTTCACTCTACCTCGTGACGGTGGCGGCGACGTAAGCCTTTCCGCATTCCAGGGCAAACCGGTCGTCGTCTACTTCTATCCGAAGGACGACACCAGCGGCTGCACGATGGAAGCGCTGGATTTTACCGCACTGGCGCCGCAATTTGCCGAAACCGGGGCGACCGTCATCGGCATCTCGCCGGACTCTGCCGCCAAACATGACAAGTTCATCAAGAAGCACTCACTCAATGTGATCCTGGCTGCCGACGAAGAGCAGAAGGCCGCAAATGCCTATGGTGTGTGGAAGGAAAAGAGCATGTACGGCAAGACCTACATGGGCATCGAGCGCTCCACCTTCCTCATCGCCGCCGACGGCACTATAGCCAAGGTCTGGCCGAAGGTGAAGGTGGCCGGGCACGCCCAGGAGGTTCTTGAAGCCGTCCGCGCTCTGTGAGAATGACGAGGCATGACCAATGCCTCGCTTCCGCCCCATGCCGCTATCCCGGACCACCCTCCGGAACTTCCCCGCGTGGAAACACTTCGCGCGGGCTGCGTCCTGGCGATTTCCTCAACCGATCTGGATGTAAAAACCGCGCTGGCCCAGCAGACCGCCACGCGCTGGTTCGAGAGGAGGCTCTCCTTGCGTTCACCGCTGGACCCGCCGCTGCCGGATCGCCCGGGTCGGCCCGCAAAGCCGGAACTCGTTCCGCCGAAAGCGGTGGAGAAGCGGTCGCTTCATACGCTGAAGGGCCGCATCGCCACCCTGCACGCGATCGCCCATATCGAACTGAATGCCGTCGACCTGGCGCTCGATATCGTCGCCCGCTATGCGACCGAGCCCGTCCCGCATTCTTTCTTCGACGGCTGGATGCAGGTCGCCTTCGAGGAGGCCAAGCATTTCCGCATGGTGCGCGACAGGTTGCGCGACCTCGGCGCCGATTACGGGGACATGCCGGCCCATGACGGCTTATGGCAGGCGGCCCATTCCACACGCAACGATCTGACAGCCCGCCTTGCGGTCGTACCGCTGATCCTCGAGGCACGCGGCCTCGACGTGACGCCCTCGCTCCAGGAAAAGATGCGGGAAACCGGCGACATGGAAAGCGCTGCCGTGCTGGATGTCATCTACAACGACGAGAAAGGCCATGTGGCGATCGGTGCCAAGTGGTTCCGCTTTCTCTGCGCCCGAGAGCGCAAGGATCCCGCCGCCACCTTCCGCGATCTTGTGCGCACGAACTTCCGTGGACCGCTGAAACCGCCCTTCAATGATCTTGCGCGGGCCGAAGCAGGCCTGACACCCTCATTTTATCGCGCGCTGACCTCCACGAGCAGCGGTTGAGACACGTAACGTAAACCACTCATTAACCTTAACCATGTGTATTCATGCCTGCGGGGAAAGGCCTCGCGAGTCGCAGAATGCCGGGGGTTTGAGGTGGCGAAAGCGGGCGAGCATCGCGTGTTTGGCAGAGCGAAGCCGCAGCACGTCCTGATTCTTGCCAGCGGCGAAAAGATCCGTCACATGACGGTGCGCCCGTGGATGATTGCCCTTGGCGTCACCTTTCTATCCCTGCTCAGCATCGGCTATCTTGCCGCGACGACCTATCTGGTCCTGCGCGACGACCTGATCGGCGCGGCCATGGCGCGCCAATCGCGCATGCAGCATGAGTATGAGGATCGCATCTCCTCGCTGCGGGCCCAACTCGATCGCATAACCTCGCGTCAGCTTCTTGATCAGCAGGTCGTGGAGCAGAAGGTAGAACAACTGCTCGATCAGCAGAATGCACTCTTCTCCCGCCACGGCAAGCTTGGCAGCCTGCTGGACCGCGCCCAGGAATCCGGCCTGACCTCCAAACCGGAATTGGCAGCTCAACCGCCCCAGAAGGCCGCTTCATCAAACGCTGGCGTCAGGGCGATCGATCACCTTCTCGCCCCCGATACGAAGTCTGCTGATCAACCAACCCGAGCCCTTGGCTATGCGCCCCTCAAGGAAAGCCTGGCGGACAAGACCGACCGCATCTTCTCAAAAGTCACAAGGTCGCTTAAATCCATCGAGCAGGAGCAGCTGGGCCGTATCCGCAGCCTGACCGACAATGCCGAACAGACGGCAGACGAGATGACTGCAATCATGCGCCGTACCGGCGTCGAAGTTGCCGATGCCGCGCCACCGCTGAAGGGTGGTGACTCAGCGAGCGGCATCGGTGGACCCTTCGTGGAGCCGATCGGCAGCGATCGTTTCGATGCATCACTCAACCAACTGGATTCCGCCTTGAACAGGCTGGAGGCAGTGCGTCAGACGGCAGTCACCCTACCCTATGGCAATCCTGCGCCAGGTCATGAGATTAGCAGCCGCTTCGGCAACCGCATCGACCCCTTCCTCGGCAAGCTGGCATTGCACGCAGGCATCGACTTCCAGGCTGAAACAGGAACCGAAGTCCGCAGCACAGGAAGCGGTACTGTGGTTTCCGCCGGCTATACAAACGGCTACGGCAACATGGTGGAGATCGACCACGGCCATGGCATCACCACACGCTACGGCCACATGTCCAGCATTGCGGTCTCCGAAGGCGACAAGGTTTCCGCGGGCGAAGTGCTTGGAAAATCTGGCAGTACAGGCCGCTCCACAGGGCCACATGTTCATTACGAAGTTCGGAGGAATGGCGAGCCGATCGACCCGATCCACTTTCTCAATGCAGGCCTAAAATTGACGACCTACTTGAAGTGAAGCGCCACTGAACCAGTATAACAGTTTTATTGCGGCCGGATTTACCAATTCCGGCCCTTTCCGTGTTGCTTTTCTTGACTTTGCATCTCGCGGAGCTTATTTGGCGGCCATCGTCGTGCACATCACCGCTCGACTCACCAGCGTTCTTCATGAACCGGAACGGAAACAGTTTTCTCATTGACCACATTCGCTGATCTTGGCCTGAGCCAGAAAGTCCTATCCGCCGTCACAGACGCGGGCTACTCCACGCCCACGCCGATCCAGGCTGGCGCGATCCCGGTCGCTCTTCAGCGACGCGACGTTTGCGGTATCGCGCAGACCGGAACCGGCAAGACGGCCTCCTTCGTGCTCCCGATGCTGACGCTTTTGGAAAAGGGCCGGGCCCGTGCGCGCATGCCGCGCACCCTGATCCTGGAGCCGACACGCGAACTGGCAGCGCAGGTTGCGGAAAACTTCGAGAAATACGGCAAGAACCACAAGCTCAACATCGCCCTTCTGATTGGCGGCGTCTCCTTCGATGAGCAGGATCGTAAGCTGGAGCGCGGCGCAGACGTTCTCATCTGCACGCCAGGTCGCCTGCTTGATCATTGCGAGCGCGGCAAGCTTCTGATGACCGGCGTTGAAATCCTGGTGATCGACGAAGCAGACCGCATGCTGGACATGGGCTTCATCCCGGATATCGAACGGATCGCCAAGCTCATTCCGTTCACGCGCCAGACCCTGTTCTTCTCGGCCACCATGCCGCCGGAAATCCAGAAATTGGCAGATCGCTTCCTGCAGAACCCTGAGCGCATCGAGGTGGCACCGCCCTCCTCCACCGCCAAGACGGTGACGCAGCGACTGGTTGCCTCCAACCACAAGGATTACGAGAAGCGCGCCGTCTTGCGCGACCTGATCCGCGCGCAGGACGATCTGAAGAACGCTATCATCTTCTGCAATCGCAAGAAGGATGTAGCTGACCTGTTCCGTTCGCTGGACCGACATGGTTTCTCGGTCGGCGCGCTGCATGGCGACATGGATCAGCGCTCCCGCACCACGATGCTGGCCAACTTCAAGGACGGCAATATTCAGCTTCTGGTCGCCTCCGACGTTGCCGCACGCGGCCTCGATATTCCTGATGTCGGCCACGTCTTCAACTTCGATGTGCCGATTCATTCCGAAGACTACGTTCACCGTATCGGTCGCACGGGCCGCGCCGGTCGCTCGGGTCGCGCGTTCACCATCGTGACAAAGTCTGACACTAAGTATGTGGACGCGATCGAAAAGCTGATCGGCCAGAAGATTGAATGGCAGGATGGTGATCTCTCCGCCCTGCCACCGCCGTCTGAGAGCCACGACAGCGGACGCAAGGGTCGTGAGCGCGACAAGGGTCGTGGCAAGCGCCGCGAAGAACCGCGCAGCCGCGACATTAACCCGAAAACCGAAGATGCACCAATCCAGGCAAGGACGGAGAACGTGACGAGCGAGCATCACAAGGCAGACCATCGTAAGGCCCAACACGGTGGCCGCAATGCGCGTCCCTATCCGGCCAATGACGACCAGCGCGATCGCCGCAACCGCCACCGCGACCACGATGACGGCCCGACGCCAGTTGGTTTTGGCGATGACATCCCGGCTTTCATGTTGATCGTCGCCAACGCAAAGGCTTGAGGTTTTCGCCATGGACACAAAAGTCGATCTCCGCATGCCAGGCGTCGGAGTAGGACTTTTGATCGTCAGCGACGACCTACACGTCTTGCTCTACCGTCGGAAAAAAGAGCCGGAAGCCGGGTATTGGAATATTCCTGGCGGCAAGGTTGACTTTCTAGAGCATTCAGCCGAGGCCGCCAGACGCGAAGCTGAAGAAGAAACAGGGCTGACCATCGGAACGATCCGATTCCTGTGCGTTTCCGAACAACTTTTCCCTGACCTGAACCAGCATTGGGTGTCGCAGATATATGGCACTCTTGACTATACCGGTCAGGCCACTCTTCGTGAGCCGGACAAGTTTCACGACTTCGGCTGGTTTCCGCTGGACAATCCGCCGCAACCGCTGTCGCGGTTTGCTGCGGACGCTTATCGTGCTCTGATGGCACTCCGAGCCACCGGCACGAATTAGGATCTATTTTGCCGTCGATCGGACCGCTGCCTCATAAGACAGCCGAACCCATTTCGCCATGATATCCGGATCGTCCAGCGCCTCATCTGGTACGGACCAGTAGGGCATGGCGACGGGCTTGCCACTCTTGCCCTCATATGTCCACTGCCTCGCTCCTGCAGCTTCAAAGTCTGCGGCCGCTCTCGCGTCCGCCTTCAGCAAAATGTCACCATAGATCTCAATCGCGAAGATGACGCCTGCGTGGTAGATGCCCTTTCCGCCGAACATGCGGCGAATAGTAATCGGCCCAAGACATTCAAACATCTCTTCGATGGCGGCATTATCCAAGGCGTTACTCCTGCAAGCGCCCGCCGGCGGCCACCACCGCATCCGGCGTATCCACATCGATATGGGCAGCGTCTCCAATCTCGACTTCGATGATGGCAAGCCCGGAACCTTCGATCAAGGCACGGGCACCGACATCGCCTTCCAGTCGCCGCACCTTGTCGAACAGCGCCTTCGGCAGGATGATCGGATTGCCACGCTTGCCGTGTCCGCAGGCGCGTACGATCACGCCGCCGCCATTCTCCTGGAAGGCGCGTAACAGCGCATCGATATGTTCTGCTGTCACCGCCGGCATATCCGCCAGCATCACAAGCACGCCGTCCAGATCCCGCAACACCTCCGAGGCAAAACCGCTGGCCAGCGATGAGCCCATGCCTTCGGTAAAAAGCGGATTGAATTCCCTTACGATATCCAGATCGGCCAGCGCCTCATCAATCTGCACGCGGCGATGCCCCGTCACGGCCAGCACGGGGCGGGCCTGGCTTTTGAGCAGCATTTCGGCACGATCCCGCACCAGCGGCTTTCCGGAAAATTCAGCCAGCAGCTTGTGACCAGCATGACCCATGCGCCTTGCCTGACCAGCCGCCATCAGCAGCGCGCCGACCTTCAGCGCCTGCCGCTCCGCCTGCCCCTCTTCGCGCGGCCGCGGCCGCGTCGGGATTTCCATCAAAAGACCTCCCACCCCAAGCCCAGTCAATTCGAAGCGATCCGGATATTCACCCGCCAGCAGACGGTTCAAAACCCAGTCGAAACCGTTTTCCTTGGGCGAACGCGCACAACCCGGCGCGCCGACGACCGGCACGGCACCGATGCGACCGAGCACCAGCAGATTGCCGGGATCGACGGGCAGGCCAACCTGCTCCACCTCGCCGCCCGCCAGCTCTATGGCTGCTGGAATGACATCTGCCGCGTCCACCACTGCCGAAGCACCAAACACCACGATGAGCTTGGGCCGGTCGGACGCTGCCGCCATGGTTTCCGAAATGGCAGAGGCCACGGCCTGCGGCGCATGCGCCACACGCACCTCGTTTGCCAGTGGACTGGCCGATAGCGAAAGCCTTTGCTCCAGGATCTTGCGCGTCTTGTCCATCGTGGAGGGTTTGAGCGACGGCAGTTCGGTCGCGATCAAAGTCACGTTGTGCGACCGGAACGGCTTGATGACGAACGGTGCTTCAAGTGCCAGCGCACTCCGCGCCTGCTCCACCTTGTCGCCTGCAACTGCCAAGGGAATGATCTTCACTGTCGCGACCATGTCACCCGCCTGAACAGGCGCACGATCGGCAAGACAGGCGAGCGTGATC
The DNA here is from genome assembly GCF_030504645.1 of Rhizobium oryzicola. Classification (GTDB taxonomy): domain Bacteria; phylum Pseudomonadota; class Alphaproteobacteria; order Rhizobiales; family Rhizobiaceae; genus Neorhizobium; species Neorhizobium oryzicola. The sequence goes on from NZ_JAUKWQ010000018.1 coordinate 24,840, forward strand.
GCGGGATCAATCCGGTTGAGCGTATCGACAACGGATCGATTGGCGCAGAACAGACCGCTCTCGGTGGCGTAGAGATTGACGCGGCCCGTGGCTGCAGGAGAGCGCCGGAGATATGCGCCGGGAATGGCGCTGGCAATCAGCTCCGCCGCCTCGTCCTCGCCGATATCACCCGGCTCCAGACGGGCGATCACGACCTGCTGGACGCCGCTTTGCGCCAGAATTTCAAGATCCCCGGAGCTCAGAACATGACCCTTTGGGAACCGTCCACCCGAATGGGAAACGCTATGGGCAAGCACCGCATCCAGAGCGTCGACAACAGGCACTTCACCGAAGATCATTGTGCGGCACCCGCTTGTGCAACGGGTGATGCAAGCGAACGGCAGCGATAGGCTGCAATCACCTCCGCGAGAATGGCAACCGCAATTTCCGCCGGGCTTGCGGCACCGATATCAAGACCTATCGGCGCCTTGATCCGGTCAATCTCGGTCGAGGACAGACCAAGCGCCGTCAGCCGCTCCACGCGCTTCGCATGGGTCTTGCGGCTTCCGAGTGCCCCCACGTAGAAGCAGCCCTTTCGAAGCGCATCGGCCAGCGGAAAATCATCGATCTTCGGGTCATGCGTCACCGCCACCAGCGCCGTATAGGCATCCAGCGGACGTTCTCTGAGAACATCCTCCGGCCAGTCGGCCACGAGGTCGATCCCCTCGAAACGCTCCGGCGTGGCAAAGGCCGTGCGCGGATCGATAATCGAAATATCATAGCCGGCTACCGGTGCAAGCTTAGCCAGCGCCTGCGTGATATGGACGGCACCGATGGCTAGAATGCGGGGCGGCGGCAGGTAGGCGTTGATGAAAAATGGCCGGCCCTCCACGTCCACGTTGCCCGCTTTGCCGCTGAGGAAAGCACTCTGCACCGCCTCGGCAAAAGCGTCCGGTGTCGCCTCTCCCTCAACGATGACCAAACCCTCGCCGCCATCCAGCGAAACGATCTGGACCACGGCCTGACGCGCGCGCCGCGCCGCATTCAATTTTTCCAGCAGTGCCAGCTTCATGCGGCCAGCCTCTCCACATAAACGCGGATGCGCCCGCCGCAGGAAAGGCCGACGCGCCAGGCCGTCTCATCCGCCACGCCGAATTCCAGCATGCGCGGCGCACCGGATGCGATGACATCCAAAGCCTCGGTGATGACCGCACCCTCGACGCAGCCACCTGACACCGAACCTTCGAAGTTGCCTTCGCCATCAATGACAAGGTGGCTGCCAGTGGGCCTTGGCGCCGAACCCCAGGTCTCGATAACAGTGGCGATGGCGACATCACGGCCCTGTCTCTGCCAGTCTTCGGCAATGGTCAGCGGATCATCGATGACAGTCATGGATAAGTCCTTTCCAGAAAGCGGCGGGGATCAGCGGAGAGCCTGCCGGTCGTACCTGACAGCACAGCCGCGAGATCGCCGATTGCCTCTAAGTTATGTACTGGACGGAATTCGTCCACATGCGGCAACATCACTTTTACGCCACGCGCCCTTGCTTCAAAGCCCTGGAATCGCAACAGCGGGTTGACCCAGATCAGCCGCCGGCAGGACCGGTGCAGGCGATCCATTTCGCGCTCCAGTTCTTCGACGCCGTCGCGCTCCAGCCCGTCCGTCAGCAAGAGCACCACTGCACCCTGCCCCAGAACCCGGCGACCCCACAGCCGGTTGAACTCGGTCAGTGTCTGGCCGATCCGCGTGCCACCGGACCAGTCCTTGACGGTTGCCGTGCAGGCGGCCAGAGCCTCGTCCGGGTCCCGGCGGCGCAGTGCACGCGTCACATTCGAAAGCCGCGTGCCGAACAGGAATACATGCATCTTGCGTCGCCTCTCCATCATGGCGTGAGAGAAGTGCAGGAAGATGCGAGTGTATTGGCTCATCGAGCCGGAAATATCGGCCAGCACCACCAGCGGCGGCTCCACGTGGCGACGCTTGCGAAAACGCGGCAGCATCAGATCGCCGCCGATTTTCATCGCCTGGCGAAGGCTGGCGCGCGGATCGATCTTCGGCGGACGGTTGGACGGCTGAAACCGCCGTGTCGCAACCTTGTCGAATGGCATCGCCATCCTGGAAAGTTCGCGCCGCGCCAGCGCCAGTTCGGCAGCGGACATCTGGGCGAAATCCGTATGCCGCAATACCTCGGAACCGGAGGCGGTGAAACGGGCATCCGTCTCGATCTCAGGCGGCGCTTCCTTCGCCTGCGGCCGCGATTGTTCCGCCACCAGCGCATCCTTCACGCGCGCTGCCGCAGGCTTCGGCTTTTCCTTGGCCTGCGAGGATGCGGCCTTGGGCGACATCATCGCGATCATCTTTTCAATCAGGTCGCGCTTGCGCCAGAACAGGCGAAAGGCTTCGTCGAAGACAGCCAGATCTTCCCGGCGCTTGACGAAGATGGCTTCCAGCGTTGCCTTGAATTCCTCCCGGCCGCCAATGCGGACAGCCTCGACGGCTGCAACGGCATCCAGACTTTCCTGTGGCCCGACCTTCAGACCCGCACGTCGCAGCACCCGCGAAAAATAGAGGATGTTTTCCGCAAGCCGCCCGTCTCCGGTCGGAACAGGCGGCAGGACGGCGCCATCGCCAAGCATTGCCGCCACCATGACCTTACCCCGCTGCCAGCAGTTCCGCCTTGACGTCGGAGAGGATGCGGTCGCTCTCGCCGCCCTTCAGCCGGGCAATATCCTCCTGGTATTTGAGCAGTGTTCCCAGTGTATCGGCGATGGTTTCGGGATCGAGCGCAATCCGGTCCAGTTCGGTCAGCGCCGTTGCCCAGTCGATGGTTTCGGCAACGCCGGGGTTCTTGAAGAGATCGATGCTGCGCAGCTTCTGCACATAGGCAACGATCTGGCGGGATAGAGCATCCGCAGCGCCAGGCACTTTGCGACGCAGGATTTCCAACTCCTGTGCCGCATCGGGATAATCGACCCAGTGATAAAGACAGCGCCGCTTCAGCGCGTCATGGATCTCGCGGGTGCGGTTGGTGGTGATGACGACGATCGGCGGCTCGGCGGCCTTGATCGTGCCAAGCTCCGGGATTGTCACCTGGAAATCGGAGAGCACTTCCAGGAGAAACGCCTCGAAGGCTTCATCGGTACGATCTAATTCATCGATCAGGAAGACGGGTGCCGGCTGTCCCGGCTCGCCCAGAGCCTGCAAGACAGGACGGCGGATCAGGTGGCGTTCGGAATAGAGGCTCGTCTCAATACTCTTGCGATCCTGCAGACCGCTCGCTTCCGACAGGCGGATATCCAGCATCTGCGCCGGATAGTTCCACTCGTAAACCGCAGAAGCGATATCCAGCCCCTCATAGCATTGCAGACGGATCAGCGGACGGTTGAGCCCCTTGGCAAGCGCCTTGGCGATCTCCGTCTTGCCGACGCCCGCTTCGCCTTCCAGAAACATCGGCCGCTTCATGCGAAGCGCCAGGAACACCACTGTCGCAAGGCTTCGGCCTGCGAGGTAATTCTGCCCCGCCAGAAGCGAGACGGTTTCATCGATAGTGTCGGGCAGCGGATTGGAAAGGTGATCGGCCATGGTTCCTCCCATCAGGGAAACCTAACGCGCCGCAAGGCACCGGTCCAGTTCTACGTGCGTCGGATTTTATGCCTAGGCGGTGCAGCGAATGACCTACCTCCCCATCAAGGGGCAGTGTTTACAGAATCAGCTTTCGGGATTCTATTTGGTTCCGGCAGGTGATTTGGAGAGGAGGGTCGCGGATGGATTGCCCGAGATGCCATGGACAGGATCTGCGCAAAACCGGCTTGAA
>NZ_JAUKWQ010000019.1 GCF_030504645.1 Rhizobium oryzicola
CAACTCAACCGGTCCGTCGGGCACAAAACTCGATGCGCGCTCAACATTACGCGGGGTGGAGCAGCCCGGTAGCTCGTCAGGCTCATAACCTGAAGGCCGCAGGTTCAAATCCTGCCCCCGCAACCAAATCCTTCCCATCATTTCAAGTAATTAGACGCGGCTGACCGAAACCTCGACTTTGTAGCTGGCAGACGGGCAGCAAAACCGGGCATCAAGCTCCGGTGATTATTCCAACGCATAATTGCCTCTGGTTCAGAGTTCCTGTTGAGATGCATTTTGAATGCATTCCACTGATGTTTGTTTAGGGCGATTAGCCAGTGCTCCGCTTCCTATCCCTGAAACCCGCTATACGGCATTTACCCGAGCAGAACCTCGCATCGCGCCGTCTAGACCGATGGTAGTCCCTACACGTCTCGCAGACAAGCAGAGGCCGGTTCGCCATCACCTTGGTGACGATCTCATGTGCCAAGAAGCAATAGAGGCTGTACGTTACCAAGACCGGGAGAAATCCATGTAGGTTTTCGGTGGGTGTGAGCCAGAGGTGAAAGCCGACCTGGAATGGGCTCATCACCAATCCACTTGGAGGTGGTGTGGTCTCCGAGAAGCCTCCCGACTCCAGTGTTTGCTTCAGGAGTCGAAGCTGCTCGATCGTTTCGCGGAGTTCTGGAATGGACACACAGTCGCCATCTCTGAAGCGGTGCGATGAGGCGCTCAAGCTGCCATATTTGCTGGTGAACACCCCCAGTTCGGAATCCGAGCTAGCGTTTAAGGCGGAGAGCGTAGCCTCTTCCGCTTCGTCGGTCCGCGAAAATAGGGTGTATTGAACACTGTCTTTCGGAGTGCAGATGTAGGGTCCGATATTGTACCTGAGCGAAGGCCCGTGGCTACGCGGCTCGCTTTGAAGGATTTCGAACCCTTTTCTCGATGCGTCTCCCCTTAGACAGACCGCGGACATCTGCATGTAACAGCTCCGTAACACACCGCTTTCGCAGGTATAATCTTACATGTGGATAACATTGTTGTCGCTCCCCATCCATGAGACAAATCTGGCTCACATAATGCGTCCCTGCCGAAGGTCTTTTGGTCCGGTTAACCCGTTGAAAGGATGAGCAATGATGAACAATGACGACGATAAGTACAGGCTGTTCAGCATTTGGGAGGTCTGCCGGATTACGACGCTTTCCCGGACGAGTCTGTGGCGACTGAGGAAGACTGACAGCTCATTCCCGCGGCTGGTGTCGTTGACGGCACGCCGAAAGGGCATCCGTCGCACCGAATTGGAGGCTTGGTTGCGGGCCAGAAGCTAGCATGTTTCCGAATGCTGACTGCCGTGCCTGCTCAATGTGCGACAGCCAATAACGATGCATTCGGAATGCAGTGCTTTATCCAACGCTCAAATCAGCAGGCTCGCTTTGCGACCGGCGCAGAACAGATATCCACACCGCATCGCGGCCCTTGTGTGATAGATCGGCTTCGGAAAATTGCGCCGGGTAGACCGTGGCTGCTTTATTCGTGTCGCCCGGCACCTAATCAGGCGCTTTAGCGCGGCATTAGGTAGCAAAAGCCACCAGACCTAAAATGGCATTCCGACTACCTTGGTTCCGGTGAAAACGGGGCCTCGAATGAGTGTAGCGTACGAGTTGAAGCAGAAGCGGGCGGCCTTGACCGAAAGGTTGCAGCAGCTTGAAAGGGAGCGGGTCGACATCCAGGAACTGATCGGCGCACTTGAACGTGTCATCCTGAGCTATGAGCATGCCTACCAAGCGTCGGCGCTGCCGGAGACCGAGCGTCGACATCGGTCTCGAAAGGTCAAGCAGTCGTCATCGGAGGTGAAAGCGGCGATGAGCGGCGTAAACAAGCGCCAAGCCGTCTTGGAGGTCCTGCGCGAGGCAGGGGAACCGATTTCGGTGACCGACTGCGCAGCGAGGTTTGCAGCCAAGATCGGCATCGCGAGCGAGCCAGCCAATCTCTCAGACATCGCACACCGCCTTTCGGCGGACCTGACCCAACTGACGACTGCGGGACGCGTTCGGCAGTCCGGCCAGTTCGACGGTCGTAAGGTTCTGTGGGAGGTCGCCGCTTAGCCTTCCCAGATCAGGTCGGGCGGCTTGTTGCCCTGCCAGTACCCACATAGATAGCGTGACGTCGGGCGAGACAGTGCCTGACCCAGCACCTGGAACGTATGACTGCGATTGCTGACCTGGCGGCAGTCCTCACGCCACGCGAGCTCGGCCACGTACCAGTCGAAGTATTTCAGCGAAAACCGATGGTGGATGCCGACATAGGCCCTTTGGACCCGCGAGAAGAAACTCTCGACCTGGTTGGTATTCGTGCCATCGTCGGTCTGATAGGCCTTCGAATGGTTGACGCGTTGCAGCTCGTTCAGGCCAGCCAGGTCATTATAGCTGCCGTGCTCGTCCGCGAAGACCGTCGCTTCCCGCGAGACGTGGTCCCGGACGGCCGCCCAGGCTGCATTGCTGTCCTCATCTCGAATGATCCGGGTGAACGTCTGCGCTCCCAGTCCGCGCTGGCGGATGGCAAGAGCGCACAGACGCTTCATGTTCTGGTATTTCTTGAGGCGGCGGTCGATGCGATCCTCGGCCCTGTTCTCAGGACGGATGTGGCCGCCGGCGTATTTTCCGTCGATCTCGACCTGGCCATCCAGCACCATCTCCTCTCTGCGCCAGGCAATAGCCTCGCGCAGCTTCATCAGGAGCACCCAAGCCGTCTTGTATTGGACGCCAATCTCGCGCGAGAGCTGGAGCGCGGCCTTACCTTTCACCGAGTTCGCCGAGAACCAGATGGCGATGAGCATCTTCTTGAAGCTCAGCTTGCGGGCGTGGAACACTGTGCCAGAAGTGATGCTGAACACCGCCTTGCAGGGGTTCTCGGTGCATTTGAAGCGGTTGCGGCTCATCGTATGCCAGCGCAGCGTTCCGCACTTGGGGCAGTAAGGCTCGCCTTCCGTCTCGTGCCAGCGCAGCCGCTTAAACCAGTTGTAGGCAGTCGTATCCCGCATCTTGGCGAGATCGAGCACCGTCAGCGTTCGGCACTCTGGCGAGAGCAGGAAGTGCTGGCCCTTGGGCGTGTCGTCGGGGTTTGCCATGGCTCAACCCCTCCGCCATCCGGAGGAAGGTCGGGCGTATTTTCCAAGCCCCCGCCCAAGGCACTGACGGCCAGCACCGCAGCGTGCGGACGATGGGCAGGGGTAGTCATGACGGTGATGTTCAGGCTCCAGCAGTCGACGGCAGGCACAGCTGATCGGCGGACGAAAATGGCCGCAGGGGAATCAGAGCTGTATGCGTATCATCCTGAACATGATCCAGGTTCTTATCTGGGCTTTTCACAGGAGTCGCCCGGAGGAGGTCTACATGGTTAATTGGCAAAAAGGCGACAAACACACACTTGGGAAACTCTTTCTGCCTACCAGAGATCAATAGCCAGATTTCTAAGGGAATAGGCTTGCCCTGCTGTCTGAAGAAAAATCGACAATCTGACAGGTTTGGAGAGTCCTTCGCGCACAGAACTTGACAAAGAGATCGTCATTAAAGTAATCACGATTAAGGTAACTAAAATTACTGAATGGCAGACATATGCAGTTTCTCGGTCGCGAACGTGAACTCAAGCTGGTGCGGACCGAATTGGATTCGCAACGACCTTCCCTCATCATCGTATTTGGCCGACGGCGGATCGGCAAATCGCGGTTCCTTCGGGAGGCCGCCAAGAATCGCCCGGAAATCTACTTTCAGGCGACCCGCGTCTCGTCACTTTTGAACCTGGAGCAATTCAAATCCGATGTCGGAAAGGCAATCGGATCAAAGCCACAGCTAGACGCCCTGTCAAGCTGGGAGGGGGTACTGCATTATGTTGCCGAGCGTGCCGGCGAGCATCCGGGACTAATTGTCACGATCGACGAATTTCCGTATCTGCTTGATAACGAGCCAGCACTGCCATCGATCGTGCAGAAATTCTGGGATTCCGGCGCGCTTGCAGATGGGGCGATGAAACTGATCCTTTGCGGCTCTGCCATTTCTCAAATGGAAGACCTGTTAGCGGAACGGAACCCGCTTTACGGGCGGAAAACCCTTTCGCTCGACATGAAGGCCTTGCCCCTTGTCGATGTCGCCAAGTTTTTCCCAGAGTACACTGCCGACGACATTATCAGAACCTATGCGATTTTTGGGGGCATTCCCTACTATCTTCAGCTTTGCGATGCTCAGGAGCCGCTCCGCAATAACGTCATCAAACTCTTGCTGACAGAGACAGGCACGCTGATCGACGAACCGAACACGCTGTTGCAGACCGAACTCAGAGAGCCGTCTTTTTACTCAAGCGTGGTTGCGGCTATATCTGACGGTTGCAGCACTAAGTCGGAGATCGCAAACCGACTGGGTGTCAAAGCAGACGGTATTGGACCCTACCTGGCAAAACTGATCGCGCTTGATTTGATCGATAATTCGAAATCGCTAGATGCCGACCAAAAGGGCCGAAACCGTCGCTATCGCGTCGCAGAGAGCCTGATGTCGTTCTGGCATCGTTTCGTGCGACCAAACCTGAGCGCGATCAGCAGCGGGTTTGGCGAGCAGGTTTACGACCGCGTCGTCGAGCCTCGGTTCTCCGAATACATGGGGATTGCGTTCGAACCGATCGCCATTCAATTTGCAAGGCTTCATATGCAAGAGGTCCTTACTGTTCCGACGCAGGAGGTTGGCCAGATTTGGGGTCACGCCGATTTCGACATCGATGTCGCGGGGCGATTGCTGGATGGTGCGTTCTTCTATGGCGAATGCAAATGGCGATCGCGTGTGATCGACCTTGGTCACGTCCGATTGTTGCGTGAGCGATCCGAGAAAACGACTTACGGAGAAGGATCGACGGGCAAGCACTACCTGTTTTTCAGTAGAAGTGGTTTTTCAAGCGATGTCGAGAGTTTGGCGAAAGAAGACGAGCGGTTGCATCTGATAACCCCAGAAACACTGGTAAAACCGCGTCGGTAGAGGCGACAACGTGGGGCCATTGCCACTAATGCGCGCCGCCTGAAGCATGTGGAATTTGCTCCGCAACATCGGTAATTTCTGTATTAATTCAGATACCTAAGCTGCTTTTGGTGGTCTTTGCTACCTAATGCCGCTTTAGCGAGGCGATAGATTTAGGTTAACGCTGGTGCAGATTGAACTTTAGGCCGGTCGGCCGACCCTCGTCATCGTACACTATCTCGACGCCTCTACGCCGGTAGGCGTCGATAATTTTCTCCAGCGAGTCCGCCGTAATTTTCCCGTCCTTTTCAAGCTTGAAAACTGTACGGGATGCTATGCGAGCAAGTTCCCCCAGCTGCAGATGACTTAGCCCGCTGTAAGCTCTGGCCGCACGCGCGATCGAAGGGTTGAAGTAGATCACGTCGGTAGGGCTTCCGCCCCTGCGTTTTTCCGAGCCTGCCGGGACTACCTTCGCCAACGGACGCCCACCCCCACGAAGGTCTGGGTTGAGATGTCTCCCCACCCAGTGAACTCCACGCCCTGATCCTCGAACCACTGTCGAAGTTTGGAGTAGGACGATTGGCGCATGACGTTCTTCTCCAAGCTCTTCAAAGCATCGAGTGATATCCCTGCTGATCGCGCCACTTCAGCCTGCTCCTTGCCAACGAGAGCTCTCGCGGCCCGGAAGGACACGTCCACTCTTTCCAGATGGAAATCCGCTTCCGCTAACGGTATATGCGTCGGCCCTTCCGGTCCGGACCACTTCGCTCCCGCTCCCTGGACTTCCTCGCCGATCTGCCCTTCTCCCAAAAACACGATACCGGCTGAACGGTAATAGTCCACGAGAGCGTAGTTGGTTTCGACAAGTACGGTCTTGCCACTTTCGGCAGCCGACACCGACTTCTGCATAACGTGCGCACGTTCTGCGGCCACGTGCTGCGTTATCCCAAGCAGCGCACGGGCTGCACGGAGTGCGTCGGCTGTTGCGGGAACTCTCATATTGCCGTTGAGCCGGCAGACGCCAAAGAAGTCAAATGCTCTCTTTTAAAGTCATAGAAGACTTTACACGGAAGAAAACTACGCTATATGAAGTCCTGTAATACATAATTTGGCGATTCGCGATGAACCCCCGAATCGACTGGAACGAAGCCTCTGCAGATGCGGGCGCGCCCGGTACGGGCCAGCGGCCGATCAAGATCAGTTTATCACGGTAGTGGGCGTTGGCGATGAGAGCTTGGATTTTCTCGGATTTGCACAGATCGGACAGCTGCGTACCCGAAAGTCTGCCGGTGCCCGACGCGGACATCTGCCTATGTTCCGGGGGTGTCTCTCGCAGGGGACCGGAGCACGCGGTTAAGTTCCTCGGTGAGAAGGTGTCGTCAATCATGCCGGTAATCCTGGTGCCGGGAAATTTCGATTATCATCGCAGCTCGATCATTGAGGGAGGGCGTGATGCGGCAATTGCCGCGGCGTCGTATCCCAACGTCCACCTTCTTAACCGAACAACGGTTTTCATTGGCGGCTTTAGGTTCATAGGCGCGACTTTATGGGGAGATGCCGAACTCGCCGTCAGTGAGGGCCTACGATTGTTCTTCGCGCGGAGGGATGCATCAGACTTCCTGAAAATCAAGTTGTCAAGGCAGCCGTCACGACGGTTCTCGTCGATAGAACTCGGCACGCTCAAGCGCGAAGACACGGATTTCATAAAGACAGCACTGGGCCAATCTAACGACACGCCAACGGTTGTGATCACCCATCACGCCCCCAGTCGCCGTTCCCTTCCTGACACGTATCTGTCCGCCTGCGGTCTTTGCCGGCCTACAGGTGACCTGGAGACGGAGATAAGGAGGTGGAAACCAGAGATGTGGGTCCATGGAAATCTTCGAAGCCGGCATGACTATTACATATCGAAGACCCGGGTGATCTGCAATCCTCGTGGTCCTCGTGAGTGTCCCGTCCCTGACTTCGATCCAGGTTTGGTAGTTGAACTGACAAGCTCCTGTCAGGGGAAACTAGAACCGGTGCAGCGGTGTGATGTGAGCATATCCTGATCCCGACGGCGGCGGAACATTGTCTTGGAAAAAGGTCGCGGCCTCCAACGACTGCTTCTCAGCCCCACAAATACCTGAAGGCGTGCCTTGGATAGGAAACAGTATGAACGACGCATCAAGTAAAGCTTGGTTTGGCATGTCAAGAGAGGCTCTCAGCAGGCACTTGAGTTGCTTGTCTGAGGACTTGCTCAATCTGAAGTTCGAGAGTGACGGGCCGGCGGTAAAGATTGAAAAGTGGGCTGTCGCCAGGCGTGCCGTACCATGCTTGATCGGACTGCCGACGTCTCATCCGAACATCCCGGACGGGTATCCACTCTACACGAGCGAATTGTTTTTTCTGGACCCTCGCCTCAAGATCGCTCGCTCGTTTTCGCGCTGGTACGCCCTCGGAGACGAAGCCGAGCAGGGCTACTGGGAGAGCCGCGTTCCGGACCAGCGGTGAAGGCGACTAAGTTCATCATAGATGAAAATGGATGATGCCGGCTTGGAGTCTTCGCTTTGGGAGAGGACGCGCGGCGTCTTTTCGAGCCTGTTAAGGCCACAGACGAGCAACTGCTACGGCGGGTGGAAACGGTTCACTGTGGTCCTACGTCCACGATCTGATGAAATCGAACCTAGCTAGGGGACTGATATTGAAGAGCGCATGCAGCGGTAACCGGCAAAAGAGGGACTCCTACTCCCTGTGGAAAGTAGGAGGAACTGGTGACCTGCAGGACGTCACGGTTCCTGTTCACCTCGCCTATTGCAGCCTCGTTTCGGTGTTACGCCATCATGTAGGGACAAAGACGTCAGGTCTTGCGATCCTCGCGGTTCAGGAAGCGGACGCGATCGACAGTTACGTTGAGGCCGGTGGCATCCTGCTCCGCCAAGCTCTCGGACGACGGGGACACCTTGCCCCTTTCGTGCGAGCTGTCGGTAAGGGAAAGGCCGACCGCCTTACTGAGCTGGAAATGATGCGGCGGGCGACTGAAAGCGGGAAGGGAATTCTCTTTTGCCCCAGTCTCAATGACGTCGATGAAGAAATCCGACTGTTTGCCGACGTCGTCGCCGTGCTTCCAAAACCCACATCGAGGCAGATCATCTCTACCTTCCGTAGGTATAACCACATCCTGACCGTAGCCGATGAGCAGATGGTTGCGTCCGAGAGCTGGACGAGACTTGTCTACGCGTTCCAACCCGCTCGCCCAGTTGCCAACGCTATCCGTCGCTTACGGGAAACAGCCGTACGGTCTAATTCTACGAAGTCTCTAGCTTTGGCCGCTGGACCAAGTCTTGGCAATCTCAGCGGTCTAGGGTCGTTACAGGATTGGGGTTTGGAGTTGGCCCGCGATCTATCGGACTTCAAGGCGCATCTAATACCTTGGGAGGACATAGACACCGGTGCTCTTGTATCCGGGCCACCGGGGACAGGGAAAACTATGTTTGCGCAAGCGTTGGCTCGCACGTGCAACATTCCAATAGTTTCGGCATCAGCGGCCCAGTGGCAAGCGGCCGGCTACCTGAATGACCTCCTCAAAGCGATGCGCGGGAGCTTCGACGAAGCGCGTTCCAAAGGGATTTCACTTCTGTTCATCGACGAGCTAGATGCGGTTGGGAGTCGTTCTATCCATGACAGTTACCAAGCAGACTATAAACGTCAGGTGATAAACGGGCTGCTTGAACTCTTGGACGGTTTCGACCGCCGGGCCGGTGTGGTGGTGATCGCCGCGACTAATCATCCTGAGAATATCGACCCCGCGCTTCTGAGGGCGGGACGGCTTGATCGGCATTTCATCATTCCTCTGCCGGACGCGTCGACACGTCAGCAGATATTTGCCTTCCACGCTGGACTGCCGGTTCCGAAAGGAGAAGAGGATCACTTCTCCCAATCAACTATTGGTATGTCTGGCGCGGACATCAAGCAACTGGTGCGCGATGGCCGGCGAAGGGCCCGCCGTCAAGGCGGCAAGTTCGACTTCCGACACATCGCCGACGTGTTGAGGCCACTTGTGGCTCTACCGGCGGAGCATCTAAGGGTGTCGGCATTCCATGAGGCGGGGCATGCGATCGTAGGCATCGAGCTAGGTATGGAGCTCGAATCCATCAGTATCAGCGATACAGTGTTTAGCGTTGGCGTGGTGACACTCGGTGGAGCGGTTTTCCTGTCGCCATCTTTCCCCATGAAGACGCTTTCTTTCTACCGCGATCAGATCACGATGTACCTTGGCGGGCTTGCCGCAGAGATACTCATTTTCGGCGAGTTTACCGCGGCGGTCGCCAGCGATCCACAGTCCGATCTCGGACTAGCCACAGGTTTGGCAACGGAGCTTGAAGCGACCCTTGGGTTAGGGCGGACATTAGCCATCCACACGGGCTCCAAAGCTGACCTCCCACAACTATTAGCGCGTGACCCCGTCCTGCGAATAGCTGTAGACGAAGTCCTTGAGAAACAGCTTTCGATAGCCAAGAAAATATTGTGCTCGCGCTATGATGCGCTCCTTGCGATAGCCGACCAGTTGGAGCGAAAGAAGGCCATGTCCGCGGCCGACGTGAAAGAAGCTCTCGCCAAACACCCCGCCGCCCGAAATTGATTATCAGCAAACAAGTAGGCCAGATTGATGTGCCTCGTACGAAACTGACCCACACATATCGCCGTTGATCAGTTACGAGAAACCTTGGCAGCCTCACGAACCTCTGACTATCATCTTACATGGCAAATTCGTGACGAAGAATCAGCTGGTAGGAGAGATCGGGGAAGCCGCCGCGCGTCTGCAGTTCCTGAAGATCGGCTTCCAGTTCGACCCGCGGTCCCGTCTCGAGGCGGGAATCGATGCGATAGTAGAGGTGATGGACCACGGAAAGCCGTTGGCGAAGATGATCGCAGTGCAGGTCAAGACGACCGATAACGCAACGTATCCGGGAGAGGATAGCCAAGCTTTCTATTACCTGCTGAAGAAGGAAGACCTTTCATATTGGCGGGGAAGCAACCTCCCTATCATCATAGTTCTCTACCGCCGGTCCGACGAAACGTTCTTCTGGAAGGAGATACCGCGCGGCGAGGAGTTTCAGGATCGACGACTGAATTTCAACAAGCGAGAAGATGTCCTCGACGGGAACTCGGCGGACAAACTCGGGGCGCTAACCGTTCCATCGGCTGGTTTCGGCTACTACGTCCCCCCTCTCGGCGGAGGCGAGGAAGCGCTGGTGAACATGCTTCCGGTAACGCTTCCGGCCGAGGTGTTTGTTTCCACGACTCCGCACACGAGAAAGCAGGCGGCGGCTATCCTTCTGGAGGACGAGGAGCCAGCGCGTTTCGACTGGGTCATCAAGGGCGACACGTTCTGGTCCTTCCATGATCCAAGGCACTCCGTATGCCGCCGTATTGTGGACATGGACCAAGTCGAGGCCATCGGCGTCGAGGCGTTGGCGTTCCACGAGGACGTGGACGAGCGCAACAACTTCTCCTACCTGCTGAAACAGACATTGGGCCACCAGGTCCGCCATGAACTGGCTTGGGACAAGGAGAAGAAGCTCTATTATTTCAGGGCCAAGGGGCGCAATACGCCGCGCACGTTCAAGTACGAGTCCGCGAAGAAGGCAACGGAAGCCGAGGTGGTGAACGTGGTCAGGAACAAGAACGACCGAGACCGGGTTGCCTTCGTCAGACACCACGCATTTGTCCCGCGGTTCGAGAGTTTTTATGACGAGTGGTTCCTTATACTTGAGCCGACCTATCACTTCACCTTCGACGGCTTCACGCCTCATACTTACCCGGATGCGCTACTGTCCGGGAAGAAACGCCTGGATAAGAGCGCCTCGCTGCGCGGCCAGGTCATAATGTGGCACAGGTTTCTCGCCAGCCTTGATCCCGTGTCCGACGACCTATTCGCCGTCGCCTCCGGGGAGCCACGGTTGTCATTCGGCGCTCCGCCCGCAATTGAATTGCCCACCAAGGTCCCCGAGGACGTGTGGGGATCACCGAAGAAAGACGAATTCGAGAGGGAGCAGGACCTTCTGGATAGGCAATGAAGTTCAAATCGACGATTTTCCAGGAGCCCCAGCTCGAGTTCGGCGGCCAGTTCCACGACCCCGATCCCCGACGTGGTCTAGTCGTGGCGGGCCCGCTCCAGACCCTTAACGGCGACGCGATCAAAATCGCCGTCGTGGGGAGCTCCAAGACGGTCGAAGATACGGCCAACTTTCTAGCCGCGGCTTCAACCGGGTTCCAGGGCAAGTCCGAGAGGCACCCGAACATGCATCCGAATTTTCCCGGCCTCGGAAACCAGAATCCGTACCGATGCAAGTTCGAGATCGCCATGGAGGCGACGGGAACCCTGACGCAGGCAAAGATCGACCGGATAAGGAAGGAGCCGGACCATGGCCGCGCCGTCGAAATGGCCGTGGACGAGATCATGGAACTGTTGACCGCCATCGAAGAGGGCAGCAGTCGTCCTGATGTCGCGGTCGTCGCCCTACCGGTCGCCCTGATTGAGCGGGTATGGAACGCTAAGGTGGATTCGGACGACACGGTCGAGAAGGAGGATAGCGGAGGGTCTGAAGCACCAAACTTCCGCGGGATGCTCAAGGCGAAGGCGATGCACCTGAGGTTCCCGATCCAGATCGTCTGGGAGGACGTCCTCGACGAGCGCGCGGTCATACCGCGGAAGGTGAAGGAGAGCAGCGCGCGCAAAATCCAGGACGAGGCCGGTCGGAGCTGGAACATCATGACCTCGCTCTACTATAAGGGGTCGGGTCGCATCCCGTGGTGACGGATGCCGGAGGAAGGTGAATTCTCGGCTTGCTACATAGGTGTCAGCTTCTACCGAGAGGTCGGAGGACAACAGCTTTTCACCAGCGCCGCCCAGATGTTCGACGACCGCGGGAGAGGGTTCATCCTCAAGGGGCGTCGGGCGCTGACCGAAACCCGGGGCCGTCACCCCTACATGACGGCCGAGGACGCGAAGGCTTTGATCACCGAGGTTCTCACTGCCTACAAGGCCCATCACAAGAACTTTCCGGCCCGTGTCATCGTGCTCAAGACGTCCAGGTTCAGGGACGAGGAGGCCGAGGGCATCATGGAGGCGCTCGATGAGGTTGGGGCGGAAATGAAGGACCTGGTGTGGGTCCAGGAATCTTCGTCCATCAAGGTCATGCGCGACGGCAATTACCCCGTAATGAGAGGGACGTTCATTGAACTAGACGGTAAGGGCCTACTCTACACGAACGGCAGTATTCCATATTACGGCACATATCCTGGGATGTACGATCCGAGACCGCTCCTGCTCTGCCCGCATAGGACTAGCGATAGCACGGTCGCGCGTATAGCCGAGGAGGTCCTGTCGATGACGAAGATCAACTGGAACTCCACTCAGATGAACCAGAAACTGCCGATCCCAATCCGGGCGGCGAGGAAGGTGGGCGAGGTCCTGAAATTCGTGACCGAGGGCAAGGTCAGCTCGGACTACACCCGATACATGTAGGATATTGAAGGGTCGTAGTTGAGCATGTGACGGCGAACCCAGTTTAGGCCTTTTGGGTGCTCGAAGGCTCAGCGACACGGGCGACAGCTAGCATCCGTCCAGGGCCTTGATCCTCGATATCAGCGTTCGACCATACTGAAAGACAGTCTGCACGTCGGCCCGCCCGTTGCAGACCCTTCCGCGGTCTGTCGTGTACTCGTAGGTGACCCTGACTGTATCCGCTCCACGCAAGGAGGTGCCCGTCAGCTTCAGGGACTTGGTCATCGCCGAGTAGAAGGCATGGATTGACTGCTCGTTGAATGGACCTTTGCCACGCTTCTCCGGGACAACGAGTGCCGCCGCCGTCTCCCCGTCGGCGGACGCGAGCGCGGCGTAGAAGGCAGTCGTCGCGGACATTAGGTCGTGGGGCAGGGGTTGTCGCCGTTCGGGGACAGCAGGGGCTTTGTTGACCGGCACGAACGCGATGCCGACCGCGGCGGCAGTCTCCGCGGTGAGCCATTCCACGCCTTCGGGAGGTGCCGAGGTTACGTAGACAACCGCTCGGTCGCTGAGACCGAGCTGGTTCAGGTACGCTCCGACCAGGGCGTTAGCCGCTCCGTTTTCGGACGCCTTCCCGTTGATCAATTTGTACGCGGCATGGAAGCCAAGCTTCGACCCTGCTGCCATCAGGCGGGGAGTGCCCGCAAGCCAGGTTAGCGCGCAGGCCGAGGCACAGAGCGAGCCCTCCGAAACCGCCGTTGCGAAGCCACTGAGGCGGATCGCCCGGCCGATCTCCAATCCAGCCAGTAGATTTCCGCCGCCGCTGTCCAAGACTACGACGGCCTTGTTGACCGAAGCCGCCAGTTTCCGGAAGATGGCGTCGTCGCCGTCATTGAACGTCCCGTTGACGCGGAGGATGTCCACCCCGTCCTGAACGGGTTCGCGCGAGATTTCGGCGGCAGTCGCGGGAGCGGCCAGAAGTAGCCACGACAACAAGACAGGCCGTAGCGCTTCCCCAGAAACAAGCTTGTTCAGCGGCCGACGTCTAGACCGGTGTGGTATCATTTCTGCTGCTGTTCCTTTGGCACCTCGGGACGTGGATGCCGGCGAAGCTTCCGTGTCGGAGGCGAGGTCTGGAGTTTGATCCGGCCGCCGGTGGGACGGAAGCCGATCTCGTCCAGAGCCGACCCCAGACTCCTGTTCTCCATCGTCGATTCTCCGTCGTCCTCCTGGTCCCGCCTTACCATAGCAACCTCCACGTTCGTGTGCCTGGAAGCTGCACTGGATATTCATGGATGGCAAGTCAAGATAGGGGAGCCGGTTATTAGATTAATAGGGACATTCAGTAAGAACGTGAGAGCTGAGTCTAAACAGGGGCATCGGTCGCCAACGCGAGAGGCCGTTATCCCACTCATTCGTTCAAGCAACGAGCGCCAGTCGCGTCCCGTTACGCGCATTCGCTAACGTTCAGTCTGTTCTGCGGTGCTGCGGGCATGTCCCCGTGTCCCATCGAGGCTGAGCATCATCGATCTGTACCGCGTTCTCCGCTGCCCATGTTCCGAGAGCCTGCACCGTGCCGGAGAGGGAATTCCCAGGCTGGGTCAATCCATAATAGACCCGAGGCGGAATTGACGGTGTGACCGGTGAGCTTTACCGGTCCGTGCTGCTCTAGGTTGCGCAAAGTGAGCGTGACTATGCGCTGCGAGATACACTATCTCGCGCCTCAGCTCGTTGAAACGGTGGGAGCGGCGCTTGCCCCTATCAGCTCCCGGAGGAGGCAACTGACCATGTTCGGATCACTTTCGGCGGTTGATCTGGAGGTCAGGAACATCGAGACGACAGCACGCTTCTGAGAGAGGCCACTCGGCTTCGCGCGCCGAACCTTTGGTGACGGTGTTGAAATTGGCGGGAACAAATCGCTTTACGTTTTGCTTTACATTGCATAGTGTACTTCCAGGCATGACGGAGGGCTGTATGACCGAAGACATCGTTGGTCCTCTATTTTCAGAAGAAGCGCCAGAAGTCCAGTTGACGAATGCACCGCTTGCCAGAGTTCTTGCACAGGTGAGGTTTCCGGAAATCCAGTCTGTCCAAGATAAGCGCTTCGTCGCCGGTTTTCAGGAGCGTATTCGCAGGACCTATCCTCGCGCCAACTTCGAGACCATTAATGGCGTGATGCTCGGCCCGACTCCGCAGATGACGACGTCAGCGATCTGGCGATACTTCGACAATGCGAGGAAGTGGCGGATTTCACTGTCCGACACGTTCATGTCATTCGAAACGAACGCTTACACGTCCCGAAAGGACTTCACCGATCGGCTCCGGGACCTGCTCGAGCAACTTGGACAGACCATCGCGCCAACCCATATCGATCGCATCGGAATCAGATATGTCGATCAGATTGCGCTCGAGGAGAACGAGAGCATGAGCCACATGCTGCGTAAGGAAATGATTGGCGTTAACGACATCATCGGCGCTACTCATTACATGGTTTCGGAGCTGGAGGGCGAGACGAAAGAAGGACGCGTGCTTGTCAGATGGGGACATATGCCGCCGGACGCCTCACATGATCCGGAGGTAATGCCCGCGTTACACCAACGGTCATGGTTTCTCGATGTGGACTCATTCAGGTCCTACGAGGAGGAGGCTGTGGAATTCAACGCGAGCGCGGCGGCCGACGTCATATATTCATTGGCAACCCGCGCATACACGATTTTCAGGTGGTCGGTGACCGACCAGTTTCTAGACAGATACGGCAGGAAAACGACATGACCGCGCTGAGACAATCGAACTTCGGCACAGGTTACGCAGGTGGTGGACATGATGGGCTTTTCGTCGCCCTTCAGAAACAATCCGAAGCCGCCTACAGATCATCATCGCCGACGACGTCGAGCCCCGCTGGCCTCTTCCAGCCGGAGACGCCGGCCGAGCGCAATTCAAAGGCTATCCGGTCGTCGCGCTTTGTCACCCAAATCGGCCAGATAAAGTTGATCACTGGCTATTCCTGGGAGAAGGTCGCAGACCTTCTCAATTGCTCGCGTCAGTCAGTCTACAATTGGCGGGACGGTATTGCGATTTCGGATGCAAACATCCGGGCTGTCCAGCGCATGCACGAGGCCCTTTCGTTTATCAACAGAGATATACCTGTTGAGACGCGGGCGATACTTGAAGCGAATGACGGGGCGATTTACAACCTGCTTAAGGCATGGAAATTCGACGAGGCCAAAGCCCGGGCCGGTGAAGGGGCAGGTTCGAAGGCGGCCCTTGGACCAGGAATGGTCAAGGAGGTACCAAGCCATCAGGACCATTGGACCAGCCGTATAGCGTTCGCTGGCGATGTCTCTGAGAGCGATGGCTTTCCCGTTCGCGAAGTCGTTGGAAAGCTGAAGATGCGGAACAAGAAGTGACGACGCATGGAAGCACAGACCGTCGATGCGGGACTGACGGACGAAGAAAAGGCTAAAATGAAGCTGTGGCGACAGGGTGATTATACGCTCGATGTCGTCACTTTTCCCGTCCTTGTTATGGATGAAGACGGCGATCTGATCGCTGAACTCGACAAGGTCGCAGGATGGATCGTGGTGTCCCAGACATGCGACATCGTTAACTTCGTGGAAGGCAGGGACAACATCGTCGTCGCGCCGATCGTCTTTATCGACAACCCAAGGTTCTTAGAAGCTGTCGAGAAGGGAACAACGCCTGCGGCGACGGTCATCGAACTGCCTGCGCAGGAAAATCATGTCGCGGACCTTACCAGGCTGACGACTGTGCAGAAAAAGGCTTTCGTACGGTATGAGCGTCGCGAAGGATTTGCCAGCGAAGAATCCCGCGGGCGGTTCGCCCAGGCCGTTGAGCGCCGTTACGGGCGGTTTGCGTTTCCGGATGCGCTAAGCGACGGCCCTATACTTGCCATCCGTAATCAAGCGAAGGAAAAGCACTCCAAGGACTCAGTCCCTGGCCGCGTCTATCGCTCCCTGAGATGCATCCGCATCTTGGCCAAGCCGGACTTCGAGACCGCAGGTGCGACAATCCAGTTGTTGGCCGTCCTCGACGAGGAAGCAAAACTAGAGGCGACGGTCGAAGAAATCCGGGAAGAGCTCAAGAAGCTCGCCACGGCCCCGAAATTCAATTGGCCGAGCAGTTTTGAAAAGGACACGCCCTTCGTCCGCGTCGTGATGCCGGATAGTCTCTCTGCTCGGGAATGGTTCAGCAGCCAGCAGGTCGATCTCGATTTTATCTCTCCCCCGAAAGCCTGATTGTGCGAGAAGTATACCATCAGCGCGAAGCCAATGGTTCATATCGAAATCACAACTCAAAATGCTGGCCAGTACTCATAGCAGCCTTTGTTTATGGCGCGAAGTGGAAGACGCCTCTCGGCCCGAAGCGATATCGCGGAACGAGGCTGGTCTTGAGATAGTGTAGGAAATGGGCGGTTCCTCTCGAGACCAGGAGCACCGGTAGCAGACTTCTGATTGGCCAATTCCTACAGGCCGCTAAAGCGTCCTTCGGTCAGGTGCGGCAACCCTAAATATATTAGCTCGCCCATTCGATGCGCATATTCTTCAAGTCCAATTGCGCAGTGCCGCCACCGAACGCGAACCCACCAAACGTGTCTTGGAATTCGAGATAGAAGGGCGACATGTCTGGATAGGACTGCATGGGAAGCATCGTCCCGCCCAAATGCGCGTCGAACTCGGCGAACCGTTCGAGATCGGCGGCTCCCTCAGCATCAGAATAGATCGGAATGTATCCGCTCTGGGCATTCTCGTCTGCATCATCACTTGGCTTCCGTCCGACATTCGGGTCACCTTCGCGGACGCTGACGCAGATCGGGAACCCATGGTTCAAAGCATCGATAGCCGACAGCGTCGCCCATCCAGAGGGAGGCTGCTCGGAGGCCATCAACTCCTGGAGCGCAAACGCGCCCGGCGCATTCCCGCTTTGGCGCGGTCTATGAAGGGCGCTCGATGGTAGGTTGTCTCGACCAAAGTAGTCTAATGGAGATTTTCGCAACCAGCCTGGCGTATTGCTTTTTTGGTCGATCACCGGGGGCATTCCTAGTGGTCCCTTGAACTTCTCCTCAGTCAGCCAGAAAAGGGTGAAGTGAAAACCCCAGCGCTCCATATCGAAGCGTTTCAGTTTGTTGGTGTCCATAGACGAGAACGACGAGTTCGATGCCGGCGCGGGCTCCAGCTCGCTCTCCTCGAACATCTCATCCACGAACAAACTGATAGCCACGAATTCCTCGCCTTGCGTCCGGTAGAACTCCGGCAGCCTCAGTGTAAATGCGTGCCGCAGAGGAGTCCCGTAAACTGGGCTGATCGGCCAAAGCGCAGCGCTGATGCTGGGCGGACGTCCGAAGCACCAGCCGTCCTCAGGACGAGTCTCCAATATTACCGGTGCTGAGAGTTCAAGATCAAACGCAAGTTTCACCGACGCCAACTCCTGCATCTCCTGTCGCTCTCCTACTTTACATGCCCCGCTGGCGAGATGAAGATAGTTCGCTCGGCTACAATGGCGAGCTCGGCCGGAAAGGTCGCTATCAAACTTTTCGGGCCGAACCCGAGCGTTCGTGGAGTGCGGGAGCCATCCTTCTTCAACGCTTCGACGAACGTCTCCTATTGGCGCATCAGCGTCATGGCGGTAGTCGGCCCGAAGCGGACACTGGGAACAGACAGCTGCCAGGCGGCTACGCGCCTCCATTTCTACCGTTGAAGCGGTGCCCTATGATGCCCGAAAGCGGACATGGCTCTATTGCGGCGATGAAACGTGTGTGCCAAACGCCGCCATGCGACGAGGAAAGTCCCACCAGATGGGGCTTCTTCCGCCTTCAAAATAGACCCGTCGCTCCATTCTCAATTGCCTTTTTGACCGTTGGACTAACCTCGCTCTGCTTGCCCTCATCTTCGATGGTGACCATCGCCGGGGATGGCCCTGTGCCAGGCTTGAACGCCTCAATTACGGAGCTTGGATCGTCGGCGGATGTCAGCATTCCGGTGTGGAGGCCTATGTGGTATTCCGTCATTCCCTGCGGCATCTGGAACTGGGATACCGCCACATGCGCCAGAGCCGCATTCATAAATTCGTTGAAGACCGGAGCGGCTAAGGCGCTTCCGGTGCCTCCTTTGCCCAAGCTCCTCGGAGCGTCGAAGCCGATGTAAACTCCAGTTACCAAGTCAGGCGTGAAGCCGACGAACCATGCATCATTGTTCCCGTTGGTGGTTCCAGTCTTGCCCGCAACGGGTCGGCCGAGTTTAATCCTCTTGGAGGCGGTGCCTTCTTCAATGACGCTCTGCATCATCGTTGTGATCTGATATGTCGTCATGGGATCGAGCACCCGCAGCCGCGTGTCCTTAAGCTGAGGCTCTTCCCCTGCCCGTGAGGCATCTCCATTGCAGTTGATGCATTCGCGTTGATCTTGTCGGAAGATCGTCTTGCCCGCGCGATTCTGCGTGCGGTCGATAAGGCTCGGGGTAATCTGCATCCCGCCATTGGCGAACACCGAGTACGCCGTCACCATCCTCATCAGCGTCGTCTCGGCAGAGCCGAGAGACATCGAAAGCACAGGGTTACGCTGGTCGTAAATCCCCAAGCGCTGCGCATATTCCATCACCGTATCCATGCCCACTGCCGACGCCAGCTTTGCCGCCATCACATTCCGGGAGCGCTCGATCCCAAACCTGAGGATCACCGGACCGGCGTACTCGTTGGCGTCGTTCTTCGGAGACCAACTCTGGCTGCCCAATTGGAACTCCACGGGTTCGTCGCGGATCACGGTGGCGGGCGAGAAGCC
>NZ_JAUKWQ010000001.1 GCF_030504645.1 Rhizobium oryzicola
AACTCGGGATCATTCTGACAGAGCGATTTTGTGACGAGATCAAGCCGAGACACGAAGGGCATATCCCTTGATACGGTCGAGTGGCGCGGCGCTGATATCGGTGCAAAAGCGCCCGTCCCTTCGGGTTCCGATTGGCGGACACCAGATGGCGAACCGGTCTCGCCCGATGCAGGAGCATTGAACTTCACCCGTTTCACCACCGGATCGTACGCGCCAATCGTGAAACAGAACTGACCCGGAGTTTGCTGGAAGTGCTCTAAGCGCGCTGACCAGCAGAAATATATCCCCTCCCGCGCCACAAGGCTTTAGCCATCACCTGGCAAAGCCTTCCTTTACCTTCTCAACAACCTCGATTAATCGCCGACCTGCATCCCCCAACGCACCACTATTGTCTCAAGTCACCGGAAGAATAGCGCTGGTGGCGCCGCTTCCGTACGTACAGCAAAAAACGCATGCGCAATAATTGCCTATCGCTTGTAAAACAATAGTTTTTGCCTTCCCCCACAAGTGACGGGCAGGGGTATAAAGCCGCGTTATTGTGATCTAGCCTGGTTCGCACCCATGGCGGGCTCTTTTGGGGGAGTGGCAATCTTGGAGAAGACGGGCCGTTTCGATAGCGTCGATGCGTTGCGTGCTGTGGCCGCATTTCTTGTCATATGGTTACATGTGAGCGAAGTCTTCTCCACCGTGACGACGCCCGCACGCGCGTCGACAAGCCTGCTCTATTCGTTACCTGAGCGCTTTGATACTGGAAGAATCGGTGTCTTGATCTTCTTTCTGGTCAGCGGTTTCGTAATTCCTGCCGGCTTGCGAGGCGAAACCGCTCCGACGGCACGGATCTTTTTGATACGGCGTTTCTTCCGTCTCTATCCGCTGTACTGGATATCGATCCCGCTCAGCATTCTCACGATGTGGTGGCCTTTTGATCGCTCGGTAGAATCCGCCACTCTCATGGTCAACCTGACCATGCTTCAGGCCGTGTTCTGTGAGCCAGATATATCGGGCCTCTACTGGACATTAAGAGTCGAGCTCTACTTCTACGCCATATGTCTCGGTCTGTTTTTGCTTCGATGCCTGGATCGGGAAATTACGCTTGTTATTGCTGGAGTCGTGATCGTTCCCACGCTGGCTTTGATCCATCTGGCGAATGGAGACCGTATCGGACTATCTATCTGGACACAGGATGCTGCTTTTATCAGCATTATGTTTTTAGGCAGCCTGTCTCGTCGATATGTCGATGGAAGATTGTCCCGTGCCGGACAATTCGTTCTAGCGGCGATCGTTCTGTTTTATTGCGCAGGGTTCCCATGCCTACTCGCTTATGTCTATGCAACGCGTGACACTGTGCATCCAGATATCGTAAAGATCCTAGGTTCGTACGCGCTTGCTGTTGGCGTCTTTGCGATTGCTTTGAAGCTCAATCTCAAGTCAAGACTTCTGTCCTGGCTGGGTAAAATCAGCTACTCGCTCTATCTGATGCATCCAATCGCATTTTATACGCTGTACTGGTTGGTCGCTCGCACAGGTGACGCGCATTGGCTGCGGCAACTACACATCTCCGTCTACCTTTTTGCGTCCTTTGCCGCGACGATTGCCCTGTCAGCGATCACCTATCGCTTCGTTGAAGCGCCGATGATGGCGCTTGCCGTCAAGCTGACGCCACGGCGTCAGATGGTGAGAGGCATCGCCTGATGCACCCCTTGCGGATTGGCGGACTTTTCTCAGGGATTGCTATTCCGTCGTGAAGCCGCTCGGACCGCCGCCAGTGTCGACGAAGCGCAAGCCCGCCGCCTCGAAGGCCAGCCGAAGCTGCGCTTCAGTGGCCCGGTGCGTATCATGGCGATTGCCCTCGTAATCCCGAATCGTACTGCGTGAAACACCGGAACGGTCGGCAAGGTCGGTTTGGGTCCAATCCAGAAATCCCCGTGCCGCGCGACACAGAGCAGGTGTCAGAATTTTTCGAGCGTCCGGTTGACCCATGCAGTCGCGTTGCCCATATTGATTGAAACTAATCATATAAGGCGATTTGGATGGCTTGACCAGTGCTCTGGCACCTGTGCCGGAAACGCCTTCTCGATCAAAAGGAGTGCATGGCTTGGGGTGATTGATCAGAACGTGTGGCTGGTAGTTCTTCTACTGCTGCCTTTTTTGGGCAGCTTTGCCGCGGCCTTCATCCTCAACACCACGTCGCGCAATCTCCCTGTCGTTATCTCTGCAGCCGTGGCCGCTGTCGCGCTTGGGGCCAGCATCTCTTGCTATCCGGCCATCGCAGGCGGTGAGATTCTCCGTTATCAATTCGCTTGGCTTCCGCAGTTCGGCCTCAACTTTTCCCTGCGCATGGATGGCTTTGCCTGGATCTTCACCGTTCTGATCCTGTCGATCGGCCTTCTGGTGATCCTCTATGCCCGCTATTACATGTCGGATGAGGATCCGATCCCGCGGTTCTTCTCGTTCCTTCTGGCCTTCATGGGCGCGATGCTGGGTATCGTTTTATCCGGCAACATCATCCTTCTGTCGGTGTTCTGGGAACTCACCAGCATCTTTTCCTTCCTGCTCATCAGCTATTGGCATGGCAATGCCAATGCCCGTGATGGCGCGCGCATGGCGCTCACCATCACGGGCATTGGAGGTTTCTGCCTGCTGATCGGCTTTCTGCTGCTTGGCAACATCGTCGGCAGCTATGATCTGGACAAGGTTCTGGCCTCGGGCGACATGATCCGGGCGCATCCGCTTTATCTGCCGATGCTGGTCTTCATCCTGTTGGGAGCGCTGACGAAAAGCGCGCAGTTTCCTTTCCATTTCTGGCTGCCGAATGCCATGGCAGCACCCACGCCGGTGTCGGCCTTCCTGCATTCGGCAACCATGGTGAAGGCCGGGGTCTTCCTGCTGGCACGGTTCTGGCCAGCGCTTTCAGGCACTTATGAATGGTTCCTGCTGGTGGGCCTGGCCGGCATGCTGACACTTCTGCTGGGAGCCTATTTCGCCATGTTTCAGCAGGATCTGAAAGGACTGCTCGCCTATTCGACCATCAGTCATCTCGGCCTCATCACCACCCTGCTCAGCCTTGGCAGCCCGCTTGCCACGGTGGCTGCCATCTTCCACATGCTGAACCACGCCACTTTCAAGGCATCGCTGTTCATGGCGGCCGGCATCATCGATCACGAGACCGGCACGCGCGACATGCGAAAACTGAGCGGCCTCATTCGCTGCCTACCGATCACAGGAACGCTCGCCATGGTGGCAAGCGCCTCCATGGCGGGTGTGCCGCTGCTGAACGGGTTTCTTTCGAAGGAAATGTTTTTCGCGGAGGCGGTGGAAACGCATGAGAATTCGATCTTCGATACCATGCTGCCTTATGTCGCGACGCTGGCGGGCGCCTTCAGTGTGGCCTATTCGATCCGCTTCATCCACGCCGTTTTTTTTGGCCCTAAGGCGACACAGCTTCCCAAGAAAGAACCGCATGAGCCGCCGCACTGGATGCGCTTTCCCATAGAGTTCCTGGTGCTGGTCTGCCTGGTAGTCGGCATCTTCCCCGCCTATTCCATCGGTCCGTTTCTTCAGACGGCAGTGACGAGCGTTCTCGACAAGCAGACGCCCGATTACAGCCTGGCTATCTGGCATGGTGTCAACACGCCGCTGATCATGAGTCTGATTGCTCTTGTCGGTGGCGCGACGATCTACGCCCTGCTGAAGGGCTATCTGGCGAGCTGCGACGATGGTCCTCCGATCCTGCGCGGTCTAAAAGGTCAGCGCGTATTCGAGCGTGTGCTGGTGACCGTATCCTGGCGCTGGGCGCGCTTTGCCGAGCAGAGGCTCGGCACTCGCAATCTCCAGCCGCAACTGCGCTGGGTGGTCTTCACAGGTCTCATAGCCGGCTTATTGCCTCTGTATCTGTCAGGCTTCGAAGTGCGCCCGTTCGTTTGGAAGGGAGCCGATCCCGCCTTCGCCGCGCTTTGGGTCATCGGCATCGGGCTTGCGCTCGGAACGGCCTATCTTGCGAAGTATCATCGTCTGGCTGCCTTGGTCATGCTGGGTGGGGTTGGGCTGATCGTCTGCACGACCTTTGTGTGGCTCTCGGCCCCGGATCTGGCCGTTACGCAGCTTCTCGTGGAAATCGTCACGACCGTTCTCATTCTTCTCGGCCTGCGGTGGCTGCCGAAACGCAATCCCGAGATCGAGGAGCATTTAAGCCTTCGCGCCCGCGCTCGCCGCCTGCGCGATCTCTTGCTCGCCATCACCTGTGGTGTGGGCATGTCCTTTGTCGCCTTCGCGGTCATGACCATGCCCGTGCCGGATGCCATCGCCAACTATTTCCTCGACAATGCCTATTCGATGGGTGGCGGACGCAATGTCGTAAACGTCATTCTGGTGGATTTCCGCGGTTTCGACACACTCGGCGAAATCGCTGTCCTGGGTGTTGTGGCGCTCACCGTCTATGCGCTTCTTCGCCGCTTCCGACCGGCGGCCGACAGCATGGACCTGCCCGAACAGCAGCAGATCCAGAACCGTTTCGATGCGGAACGTTCTGATCGCGATCTGGGGGATACAGTGCGCGAATATCTGCTCGTGCCATCGGTCATCATGCAGTGGATGTTCCCGTTCATCATCACGCTGGCCGTCTATATCTTCATGCGTGGACATGACCTGCCGGGTGGCGGCTTTTCCGCAGGCCTCACGCTTTCCATCGCCTTCCTGCTTCAATATCTGGCGGGCGGCACGCGCTGGGCGGAAGACCGCATCCGCATCCAGCCGCTCCGGTGGATGGGCGGCGGCCTTCTCATTGCCTCAGCCACCGGCATGGGAGCCTGGGCGTTTGGCTATCCCTTTCTCACCTCGCATTTCCAGTATCTGGAGGTGCCCTTCATCGGCAAGGTTCCCGCCGCAAGCGCCCTGCTGTTCGATCTCGGCGTCTTTCTGCTGGTCGTTGGCTCGACCGCGCTGATCCTCGTTGCCCTTGCCCACCAGTCGATTCGCATCAACCGCCTGCGTGCGATCGAATTGTCCAAGAGCGAGGCTGCACAGGAGGAGGCCACGGCATGGAAGTGATCCTCTCGATTGCCATCGGCATCATGACGACCTGTGGCGTATGGCTCATTCTGCGCCCGCGTACCTTTCAGGTCATCATCGGCCTTTCGCTTCTGTCCTATGCCGTCAATCTCTTCATCTTCGGCGTCGGTGGCGTGAAGAGCAATCTGCCCCCCATTCTGGAACAGGGCGTACCAGCCCGCATGCTGACGGACCCGGTTCCGCAGGCGCTTGTGCTGACCGCAATCGTGATCGGCTTTGCCACCACGGCCCTCTTTCTTGTTGTGTTGCTCGCCTCGCGCGGGTTGACCGGCAATGACCATGTGGACGGGAGGAACGAAGGCAAATGACCGGCTGGACACAGCACCTCATCATCGCGCCCATCCTGATCCCGCTTGCCGCGGCGGCCTTGCTGTTGTTCTTCGATGAGCGCCGGCGCGTCGCCAAAGCCATGATCAGCCTTGCGGCGACCGTCCTGATGGGCTTCGTCGCGATTGTCCTTTTCCGGGCGGAAACGGGTTTGGATGGCTTTCAAGGCGTCTATCTGCTCGGCAACTGGGCCGCACCCTTCGGCATCGTGTTGGTGCTGGATGGCCTGTCTGCGCTCATGCTGCTGCTTGCAGCATTGTTGGGACTTGCGACGCTCGTCTTTTCACTGGCGCGCTGGCACGCGATCGGCGCACATTTCCACAGCATGTTCCAATTGCTGCTGATGGGCGTGAACGGCGCCTTCCTGACCGGTGATCTCTTCAATCTCTTCGTGTTCTTCGAGGTCATGCTGGCCGCCTCCTATGGGCTGATGCTGCATGGCTCCGGCCCCATGCGCGTCAAGGCCGGCATGCATTATATTGCCATCAACCTCGTGGCGGCCCTGCTGTTTCTCATCGGCGTCAGCCTGATCTATGGCACGTCGGGCACCCTCAACATGGCGGATCTCGCCGCGCGTATTCCGGAAATCGAGCCGGATCGTCGCCTGTTGCTGCAGGCAGGCGCCGGCGTGCTCGGCATCGCCTTCCTCATCAAGGCTGGCATGTGGCCGCTCTGCTTCTGGCTCCCTTCGGCTTATAGCGCGGCGGCAGCACCCGTTGCCGGGCTCTTTGCCATCCTCAGTAAGCTCGGCATCTATGTGATCCTGCGGCTGACCATGCTGCTGTTCGGAGATGGGCCACTGGCGGGCTTCGGCTCCGGCTTCCTGCTCTATGGCGGTACCGCAACCTTGGTGTTCGGCATTATCGGCGTGCTTTCATCCCAGGCGCTGGGGCGACTGGCGGGATATTCGGTGCTGGTCTCCTCCGGTACTATGCTGATGGTGCTCGGCATCAATGATGGTGCCGTCTCCTCCGGCGCGCTTCTCTACATGGTCAGTTCGACGCTGACGCTCGCCGCCTTTTTCATGCTGATCGAACTGGTTGAGCGCGGGCAGGATGCCGGGGCAGCCGTGCTGGCGGTCACCATGGAAGCCTATGGGGAAGGGGAGGAGAGCGAACTGGAACAGGCGGAAGGTGTTGCCATGCCTGGCACCATGGCGCTGTTGGGCATCTGCTTTGCCGCCTGCGCCATCCTGGTGGCGGGTCTTCCACCTCTCTCCGGCTTTATCGCCAAGTTCGCCATGCTGTCCGCCATGATGGGAACGGGCACGATCGGCATTCCGCCGACGGCAGCGGTGTGGACGCTGGCAGCCCTGGTCATTCTGTCCGGCGTCGCCTCGCTGATCGCCATGAGCCGCGTCGGCATCTACACCTTCTGGACCTCGCTGGAAGGCGTGGTGCCGCGCGTTCTCGTCATAGAGATTGTGCCTGTCCTGTTCCTGCTCGCGCTGACACTTGTTCTCACGATCCAGGCGGGCCCGGCGATGCAATACATGGAAACGACCATCCGCGCGTTGTCCAACCCTGAGGTCTATATCGATGCGGTCCGCCAGGCCGTCGTGATTGGCAGTTCGGGCCAAGGGGGGGCGCATTGATGCTTCCCTATCCGCTTCTGACATTGAGCCTCGTCTTGATGTGGCTGCTGCTCAATGGTTTCAGTTTCGGGCATCTTCTGCTCGGCAGTTTCGTGGCGATCTTTGCCAGCTGGGGCATGGCGGCCTTGCGCCCGGAAAAGCCAAGACTGAGGAAATGGTACCTGCTGCCAAAGCTCTTCTGGCTGGTGTTTGTGGATGTCATCCGTTCCAATCTGGCGGTGGCGCTTGTCATCCTGCGGGGCAGGCCGAGAGGGCACACGGCAGGCTTTCTGACCATGCCGCTGGAACTGCAGGATCGCACGGCCCTTGCGATCCTGGCGGTCATCCTCACCAGCGTGCCGGGCTCCGCCTGGCTGGAATATGACGCTTCTGAACGCCACGTCCTTCTGCATGTGCTGGACCTCATCGATGAGGAGACATGGGTCGATATGGTCAAGAACCGCTACGAGAAACTGCTGATGGAGATTTTCGAATGAGCACCATCATTCTCTTCACCGCCGTCTCCCTCGCGCAATTCATGCTGGCGGGCGCCATGGCGCTTGCAGCAATCCGCATGTTTTGTGGGCCGCGCGCGCAGGATCGCATCATCGGCCTCGATTCGCTCTATATCAATGCCATGCTTCTGCTGGTGACCTTCGGTATCGGTACCGGCCGCGTCATCTATTTCGAAGCGGCGCTGGTGATCGGTATGTTGGGCTTCATATCCACCGTCGCGCTCGCCAAGTTCCTGATGCGCGGGGAGGTGATCGAATGATCCAGTCTGCTATCGACCTGCCGGTGTGGGCCGCCTGCCTGGTCGCCTTCTTTCTCCTTATTGGCTCAGGCCTCGCCTTGATTGGCGCGATCGGCTTCCTCAGGCTTCCCACTTTCTATGAACGCATTCATGCGCCGACGCTTGGCACCAGTTGGGGCGTGGGCGGCATCGTTCTGGCGTCCATCCTCTATTTTTCGCTATCTTCCTCGCGGCTGGCGGTGCATGAAATTCTGATTGGCATCTTCGTGACCGTCACCACGCCAGTCACGCTGATGCTTCTGGCGCGTGCAGCTCTGCATCGCGACCGGGCGGAGAGAAATGGGAATGTGCCGGAGCGGAAGCGCGAGATCTGACGTTCTGGGAGACTGAGGAGGAGTTTTGCATGACAATGGAACGTCTGGCGGCGGGAGACATCCTGCCGGACAATAATCGCGCGGTACTGATCGGTCGCGTATGGTCCAAGCGGGAAGGAGGACCCTGCCCGGTTCTGGTTCATGAAGGGCAGGTTCACGACCTGTCAGGCCTGGCGCCGACGGTTTCGGAGCTTCTGGAGCGACCAGATCTCGTGGGTGTGTTGAGTCGTTTCGACTCCTATCCGGTTCTGGGTTCGCTGGATGCGTTTCTGAGCGGCGATGCGGGCGAGCTTCTGGCGCCTGTTGATCTGCAGGCGGTCAAGGCGGCCGGCGTCACCTTTGCCGACAGCATGCTGGAACGGGTGATCGAGGAACAGGCGCGGGGTGACGCCACTCGAGCGGAGGAGATCCGCAAGAAGCTGGCGCCTGTCATCGGCGACAATCTGCGCGGCGTCGTGGCAGGGTCGGAAAAGGCCGCAGAGGTGAAGAAGCTTCTGCAGGAACTCGGCCTGTGGTCGCAATATCTGGAAGTCGGCATCGGGCCGGATGCGGAAATCTTCACCAAGGCCCAGCCCATGTCGTCTGTTGGATGCGGTGCCAAGGTCGGCATTCACCCGATTTCGGAATGGAATAATCCTGAGCCGGAAGTGGTGCTGGCGGTACGCTCCGATGGCGTGATTGTGGGTGCGGCGCTTGGCAACGACGTGAACCTGCGCGATGTGGAGGGTCGATCCGCCCTGCTGCTGGGCAAGGCCAAGGACAACAACGCTTCTTGCGCCATCGGCCCGTTCATCCGTCTGTTCGACGATGGCTTCACGCTGAGCGATCTGGAAAATGCCAAGGTGTCGCTGAAGGTCGAGGGTCAGGATGGTTTCACCATGACCGGCGAAAGCCTGATGTCCGCGATCAGTCGCAAGCCGTCCCAGCTTGTGGGCCAGTTGCTGAACCCCAATCACCAATACCCTGACGGTGCGGTACTTTTCCTGGGCACCATGTTTGCCCCCGTCAAGGATAGGCGCGGTGCTGGCCAAGGCTTTACGCATGAGATCGGTGATCGCGTGGAGATCGCGACACCGGCGCTTGGCCGGCTCGTCAACTGGGTGGATCGCAGCGATGCCTGCCCGCCTTGGACTTTCGGCTCACAGGCGCTGATGCGCAATCTCGCCAATCGCGGGCTTCTATAACCTACTCGGGCACACTCGGCAGAACCAGGTCCTTCTTCTTCAACTGCTGCTCGCGGAAGAAGATGAAGAGACCTGAGCCGATGATGAGGGCCGCTCCGACCACCATCGTCCACTCCGGCACTTCGCCGAAGAAGACCCAGCCGAACACCACGGCCCAGAACAGAAGCGTATATTGAAGGGGCGCGACGGCGGCCGCGTCCGATATCTTCAGGGCACGGTTGACCAGGATATGCGCGCCCATGGCGACAACGCCCAGCAGGCAGAGAAGCAGTCCTTCCAGACCGGAACGCAACGGTACCCAATCGAATGGCGCAATGATGATGCCCACAAGGCCTGAGGCAGCCAGCTGGAAGAAGACCAGCAGGATATCCGGCGTGCCGCGCAGACGCCGACCGGAGAGCAGCATGAAGGCAAAGGCGCCTGTTCCGATGATCGAGATCAGTGCGGGAAACGTGAACATGGCCGAGGACGGCTTCAGTGTGATCAGCACGCCGACGAAACCGATGGCGATCGCGCTCCAGCGCCGCCAGCCGACATGCTCTCCAAGGAGGAGCGGAGATGCCGCCGCCACATAGATGGGGGCCGCCAGCCAATAAGTCATGACGTCGGCGAGCGGCATGTACATGACCGCATAGTAGAAGCAGAAGATTTCCAGCGTGGAGAAGGCGACGCGCGCAAACTGCAGCCAGGGCCGCTCGACCGCCAGGATCGGTTTCAGCCCCGTTCGCCACAAGAAGGGTGCAAGCACAAGAAGTGCTGCGGCGCTGCGCACCAGGATCACCTGGCCCAACCCGTAATTCGCCACCAGCCATTTACCGATCGCGTCATTGACAGCGAACATCAGCATGCCTGCCAGCATGATAGCGGGGCCGGCGGAGAGAAAACCGGGCTTGCCGGAGGCGATCTGGGGGGATGTCACGAAGAGAAGACCTGGGTTTATCGAATCGCCGCGTCGTCGATCCTGAAGCGGCTCCGCACGCCGATTAGCACGTTCACATATAGCGCGAAAGCATGTCTGGAGAGACTTGATGGAACTTGATCCTGGCTAGCACGTTGAAGCGACAGGCAAATTTTTGGAGTGTCTGCCATGTTGAAATGGGCGCTGATCTTTTTCGTCATTTCCCTGATTTCCGGCTTTCTCGGTTTTTCCGGCGTATCGGCAGCAACGGCCACGATTGCGCGCGTGCTTTTCTTTATCGCCCTGATCGTCTTCCTGGTCTTCCTGGTACTCGCCTTCATGGCCGGCAGCGCGGTTCTCTAAGGCAGGCCTCATGTCTCCCGCCGAAACAAAAAAGCCCCGCCTTGTGGCAGGGCAGTCTGGGGGAAAGCTCACCCCTTTCGGCGGGAGCGTGCTATTGAAGACAGAGTTCCCCGCTGTCGGCGAGGCCAGTTTGCCCAAAAGCGGTACGATCCGGCAAAAAAGCGACATGGATTGAACTATGAAGACCGCGCGCTTTTCACGTCTCCTTCACGGCCTGCATGGCGACTGACGTCGATGTGCTCGATACGTAAGGCAAGCTGGAGATCTTCTCTCCCAGCACCTCCCGATAGCGGCGTATGTTCTGCGTCCTGACCTTCAGCAGATAATCGAATCGCCCGGCGATCATGTGGCATTCCTCAACTTCTCGAATTTTGCGGACCGCCTGGTTGAATTCCGCCAGCGCCTGTTCGCGTGTGTCCGATAGTTTCACCTCCGCAAAGGCAATGTGATCCAGCCCCATCTTCTGCGGGTTGATGACAGCGCGGAAGCCAAGAATGAAGCCCTCATCGATCAGGCGTTTCAGCCTGATGTTGCAGGGCGTCTTGGAAAGCCCGATGCGGTTGGCGAGGTCGGTCACGGAAATGCGCCCGTCCTTGGACACTTCCTCCAGGATTTTCAGGTCGTAGGAGTCAAGAAGATCTGAAGGAACCTCATTCATGGTCAAATATCCTATAGATGCGCAAATGATTGTTCCTTCCGTCTAGAAGCGACACCTGAAATAGTCCAGCACTTTCGGTCGATCGAGCGTATGATATCGGCATTCCACGCCAGCCCGGATCGCGCCCATGAACACGCCAATCATCCCCTCTGCCGCTCTTGATGACGCATCGCCACTGCCATTCTCGCGCTTTGCGCTACCCGTGCGTGCACAGTCCCCCTTGCGGCAGGCCATCACCGCTGCCTATCGCAGACCGGAACCCGAGGCATTGAGACCGCTTCTGGCGGAGGCAACGCTGCCGGAAACCACGGCTCGCGCCGTCCGCCAGACGGCGACGGCGCTGGTTTTGGCTTTGCGCTCCAAGCCGCGTGGTTCGGGTGTCGAGGGGCTGGTACATGAATATGCGCTTTCCAGTCAGGAAGGCGTTGCATTGATGTGCCTGGCGGAAGCACTTTTGCGCATTCCCGACATGGCGACGCGTGACGCGCTGATTCGCGACAAGATCGCAACCGGCGACTGGAAGGCGCATCTGGGTGGCAGTCGTTCCCTCTTCGTCAATGCCGCCACCTGGGGCCTGGTGGTGACCGGCAAGCTGACCGGTACGGTCAATGACCGCAGCCTGTCTGCTGCCTTGACGCGCCTGATTGCCCGCTGTGGTGAGCCGGTCATCCGCCGCGGCGTCGATATGGCCATGCGCATGATGGGCGAGCAGTTCGTGACCGGCGAAACCATCGATGAGGCGCTCGATCGTGCCAAGGTGATGGAGGAAAAGGGTTTCCAATACTCCTACGACATGCTGGGCGAGGCGGCCACCACAAAGGCCGACGCCGAGCGCTACTATCGCGATTACGAGGCGGCAATCCACGCCATCGGCCACGCCTCGAATGGACGCGGCGTCTATGGCGGTCCCGGCATTTCCATCAAGCTTTCGGCGCTGCATCCCCGCTATGCACGCGCGCAGGCAGAGCGGGTGATGCGCGAGCTTCTGCCGCGTGTGAAGGCGCTGGCGCTGTTGGCAAAGACCTACGACATCGGCCTCAACATCGATGCGGAGGAAGCCGACCGGCTTGAACTGTCACTTGATTTGCTGGAAGAGCTTTGCGTTGATCCCGATCTCGCTGGCTGGAACGGCATGGGCTTTGTGGTGCAGGCCTATGGCAAGCGCTGCCCCTTCGTGATCGACTACATTATCGACCTCGCCCGCCGCTCCGGCCATCGCATCATGGTGCGCCTGGTGAAGGGCGCCTATTGGGATGCGGAAATCAAGCGCGCCCAGGTGGATGGGCTGGAGGATTTCCCGGTCTATACGCGCAAGGTCCACACGGACGTTTCCTATATCGCCTGTGCGAAGAAGCTGCTGGCGGCAGAAAGGGAAGTCTTTCCGCAATTCGCGACCCATAATGCGCAGACATTGGCCACGATCTATCATCTGGCCGGACCGGATTTTGCGATTGGCCGCTACGAGTTCCAGTGCCTGCACGGCATGGGCGAGCCACTTTACGAAGAGGTGGTGGATAAGGCCAAGCTTGCTCGTCCCGCCCGCATTTATGCGCCGGTGGGGACCCATGAGACGCTACTGGCCTATCTGGTGCGCCGCCTGCTGGAAAACGGTGCGAACTCCTCCTTCGTCAATCGCATCGGCGATGCGGAGGTATCGGTAGACGATCTGGTGGCTGATCCGGCTGCAGTGGTTCGGGTAATGCCGGTGCCGGGCGCAAAGCACGACAAGATCGCGCTGCCGCGGGATCTCTTTGGGAAAGCGCGCCCCAATTCCGCGGGCCTCGATCTCTCCAGTGAAACGCTTTTGGCGCAATTGAGCGAGGTATTTTCTGAGAGCAGCCTGACGCCGACAGTGGCAGCACCGCTGACCGCTTTTGAGGCGTCCGGCGAGCCGGCGCTGAGCGTGCTGAACCCTGCCGATCATGGGGATGTGGTAGGTCAGGTCGTTCCAGCATCGGAAGGCGATGCGCGGCGTGCCGTTGCGATTGCCGCTGAACAGGGCAAGGCCTGGGGCTCCGTGCCGCCATCGGAGCGCGCTGCCTGCCTGGAGCGTGCCGCCGATCTCATGGAAGCACGCATGCCGCAACTCCTGGCGCTCATCATCCGTGAGGCCGGCAAATCCACCCAGAACGCCATTGCGGAAGTGCGCGAGGCGGTCGACTTCCTGCGCTATTACGCGGAACAGGCGCGCCGGACGTTGGGGCTTGGGCATCGTCCGCTCGGGCCTGTGGTCTGCATCAGCCCGTGGAATTTTCCGCTCGCCATCTTCACGGGCCAGATTGCGGCGGCGTTGGTAGCCGGCAATCCGGTTCTGGCCAAGCCTGCCGAGGAAACGCCGCTGATTGCCGCCGAAGGTGTTCGCATTCTGCATGAAGCCGGAGTGCCGCGAGAAGCCCTGCAATTGCTGCCGGGCGATGGCCGCATTGGGGCAGTCCTGGTGGCGGAGCCGCAGGTCAATGCCGTTATGTTCACAGGTTCGACAGAAGTGGCACGTCTTATCCAGAAGCAGCTCTCCGGCCGACTGCTGCCTTCGGGCAAGCCGGTGCCGTTGATTGCCGAGACCGGCGGACAGAATGCCATGATCGTCGATTCCTCCGCGCTTGCCGAACAGGTTGTGGGCGATGTGATTGCGTCTGCCTTCGACAGCGCCGGCCAGCGATGCTCAGCCTTGCGCATTCTCTGCCTGCAGGAAGATGTGGCCGATCGCGTGCTGGCCATGCTGAAGGGCGCGCTCGCCGAGTTGTCGATCGGGCGCCCGGACCGGTTGGCAACCGATATCGGCCCGGTCATCACGGCAGAAGCGAAGGCGGGCATCGAGGCGCATATCGAGCGGATGCGAGGCCTGGGTTACGCCATCCATCAGCCCGCGCTTCCGGCGGAATGCGAGAAGGGCACCTTCGTCGCGCCTGCCGTTATCGAGCTGCCGTCGCTTGATGAGCTGAAGCGCGAAGTCTTCGGTCCTGTCCTGCATGTCATCCGCTATCGCCGCAATGATCTGGACCGGTTGATCGACGCCATCAACGCGACCGGCTATGGCTTGACGTTCGGCTTGCATACGCGTCTCGATGAAACCATTGCGCATGTGTTGGGGCGTGTCCGCACCGGCAATCGTTACGTGAACCGCAACATCATTGGGGCTGTCGTCGGCGTTCAACCCTTTGGCGGGCGCGGTCTTTCCGGCACTGGACCGAAGGCGGGTGGCCCGCTCTATATCGGCCGGCTTGTGGAAACGCCGCCGGTGCCGCCGCGTCACAGCTCCGTGCATGTGGACCCGGCACTGATCGACTTTGCCCGTTGGCTGGAGGATCGCGGACGGATTGCTGCTGCGGAGCTTGCCCGCACGCTGGGGGGGCAATCGGCTCTCGGCCTTGAACTCTTGCTGCCCGGCTCGGTTGGCGAACGCAATGTCTATGCTCTGCATGGCCGGGGCCGGATCCTGCTGGCGCCGCAAACCTTTGACGGCCTGATCAACCAGCTCGCAGCTGTGCTGGCCACCGGCAACACGGCGGTGCTGGATGCGGGCTCGGGGCTACAGCAGGAGCTTGCCGGTCTACCCGCTTCCGTTGCTGGACGCTTGGTCGTGTCGAAGGAATGGGCGGCGGACGGTCCCTTCGCGGGCGCTCTGATCGAAGGCCATTCTGCAAGAACGAAACTCGTGCTGGAAAGCATTGCGGAATTGCCCGGCCCGCTCGTGCTCTCGCAGACAGCCTCACCCGACAGGGCTTCCGATCCTGATGCCTATTGCCTGAACTGGCTGCTGGAGGAAGTCTCCACCTCCATCAACACGGCGGCGGCTGGCGGCAATGCCAGCCTCATGACGATCGGTTGAGATAGCTCGCACAATCTGCTTCAACGCTCTTCGCGAAACATTCGGGAAGAGCGGAGAAGCGGATTGCCAAGCTATAAAACACTCAAACGGAGTGCGTTCGTTTTCCTCGTGGTGTCTGTACCGTTGAGCGCCTTGGCACAGTCCCCTCTGGGGTCCTGGCAACCGACGGAAGAAATTAAAACCTATGCGATCGACGGCCAGACCGGCGCCCAGCTCTACGCATCCATGGGCGATCGCGGTCCGGTTCTGGCGGGTGGCAGTCGCGCTATTGCCCATACCACCTTCAAGCTGACCTGGACTCGGAAGTACGAACCGAAGGATGGCGCCTGCACGATCACAGTCGCCAGACCGAAGCTGATCATCACCTATACGCTGCCAAAGCCTTCCTCGAAGCTGCCGCCGGCACTGGCTGCCAGCTGGTCCCGTTTCATCAAGGGCGTGGAAGCACATGAACGGGTGCATGGCGGCTATATCAAGGATCTGGTGCATCAGATCGAGGCGGTGAGCTTGGGCATGACGGCGCCCAACGATCCCTCCTGCCAGAAGATAAGGGCGCAGCTGACGGAGAAGCTCGGAGCACTATCCCGCGCAGAACGCCAGAAGAATGCGGATTTCGACCGGGTGGAGATGTCCGATGGCGGCAATATCCATCAGCTGATCCTGGCGCTCGTCAACGGACCGTAACCTCTTGAAATGCAGAAGGCCCGCCGCGGATGCGGCGGGCCTTCTGACGAGACCGCAGGCGGCCCCTTTCCCTTGGGAGGAAACTTATTCAGCGGCCTGAAGCGCCGGTGCTGCTTCCGGCACGACTTGGCCGGAAAGAGCCTGGGCAAGCTGGGCCTGATCCAGTTCGCCTTCCCAGCGTGCCACCACGATCGTGGCAACCGCATTGCCGACGAAGTTGGTGAGCGCGCGGCATTCCGACATGAAGCGGTCGATGCCGAGGATCAGCGCCATGCCGGCAACCGGAACGGACGGAACGACCGAAAGCGTGGCAGCGAGCGTGATGAAGCCGGCGCCGGTGATGCCGGCTGCACCCTTGGAGCTCAACATGGCAACCAGCAGAAGCAGGATCTGGTCACCGATCGACAGCTGGATATCGGTGGCCTGCGCGATGAAGAGGGCAGCCAGCGTCATGTAGATGTTGGTGCCATCAAGGTTGAAGGAGTAGCCGGTCGGAATGACGAGGCCGACGACCGAGCGCTTGCAGCCGGCGCGTTCCATCTTCTGCATCAGGCCCGGAAGCGCTGCTTCTGAGGAAGAGGTACCGAGAACCAGCAGCAGCTCTTCCTTGATGTAGCGGATCAACGAGAAGATGGAGAAGCCGTTGTAACGGGCAACCGCGCCCAGGACGACGATCACGAAGAGCAGTGCCGTGATGTAGAAGGTGGCGAGCAACATCGCCAGGTTCGCGATCGAGCCAATGCCGTACTTGCCGATGGTGAAGGCCATGGCGCCGAAGGCACCGATCGGGGCAGCCTTCATGAGGATGGCGACCAGCTTGAAGACCGGCGCGGTAACGGCGTTGAGGAAATCGGTCACGGGCTTGCCGCGATCGCCAACCATGGCGAGCGAGATGCCGAACAGAACCGAGAAGAACAGAACCTGCAGGATATCGCCCTGCGCAAAGGCGCCGACAATGGTTTCCGGGATAATGTTCATCAGGAAGCCTGTGACCGTCGTCTCATGCGCCTTGGTGGCATAGGAGGTCACGGCCTTGGCATCGAGCGTCGCCGGGTTGATGTGCATGCCGGTACCCGGCTGCACGACGTTGGCGACAATCATGCCGACCACGAGCGCGAGCGTGGAGAATACCAGGAAGTAGA
The DNA here is from genome assembly GCF_030504645.1 of Rhizobium oryzicola. Lineage (GTDB taxonomy): Bacteria > Pseudomonadota > Alphaproteobacteria > Rhizobiales > Rhizobiaceae > Neorhizobium > Neorhizobium oryzicola. The sequence goes on from NZ_JAUKWQ010000001.1 coordinate 16,854, forward strand.
TCATGGCCTTGCCGGCCACGCGTCCAACCTTCTTCAGGTCTGTCATGCCGGCGATGCCAGTCGCAACGGTCAGAAAGATCACAGGTGCGATGATCATCTTCACGAGGCGGATGAAGGCGTCGCCGAGTGGCTTCAGGGAAGCGCCGACGTCCGGGTAATAGTGGCCAAGCGCAATGCCGGCGGCGATCGCGACAAGAACCTGAACGTAAAGCTGGCGGTACAGCGGAACTTTGCCGCGCGGTGCCGCGGCTTCAATAGGTGCATGCATAAGGTCTATCCTCCATCGCGCCCCAACCTGATGGCTCTCCCGGGGCGGTATTTGACGATACGCATACTCAAGCAATTGCCATGCCACTCAGGCGAACATGATGTAAGTCACTGAAATAGCAATTATTTTGTCAAAAAGGCGTCAAAAGTCTGGAATGGATGTGCGAAAATCCGCACATCAATGTTGTATTTTGGGCGAAAATCTGCACATTTAAGGCATGAGCTCACACCAACCCTCTGCCGCTTCCTCACACGCACGCGACGTCTGGATTGTGTTCGGCCTCACGGTTCTGGTGATTGCGGCGCTGGTGGTGCACCTCGCTGGGCTATACGGCCAGTCGAAGGCCATCCATACGCTGGAGCGGCAGGGTAGGCTGGACGCGGGTCTGAAGGTCGCTCTTTTGCGCGCCGTTCTGGAGCGTCCCCGGGCCTTGCCCTTTCTGCTTTCGCGGGACCGAGAGGTGGAGGATGCGCTTCGCCTGCCGGTTCCCGGTCGCCTCGCGGATCTCAGCCGCAAGCTTGAGGATCTGGTCGCGGGTACCAGCGCTTCGGTGCTCTATGTCATCGATCATCGCGGCGTCGCACTCTCGTCCAGCAATTGGCGCGAACCCTCCAGTTTCGTCGGCAGCGATTATGCCTTTCGCGCCTACTTTTCCCAGGCCATGGCCAATGGCACGGCGGAGCATTTTGCGCTCGGCAATGTCAGCCGTCGTCCGGGCCTTTACATCTCCCACCGGGTCGGCGGCGAGGACGATGCGCTTGGCGTCGTTGTGGTAAAAGCCGAGTTCGACCAGTTGGAAAGCGACTGGCGCGACAGTCAAAGACCGACCTATGTGGTGGATCAGGATGGCATCGTCCTCATTACCAGCATTGCCTCATGGCGCTTCATGACGCTGCCCGGCAGTTCGACTGACCGCCTTTCCGAGGTGCGCCGCAGCCTGCAATTTGGCGAGGCGCCGCTTCTGCCGTTGCCCATCTCCTATCGGGAGAGATTGACCGATGAGACGGCACTCATCGAGACGGTGTTGCCCGGCTCCAGGCAGTCTAAGTTCATCGAGGTTTCCGCGCCGGTGCCATCCACGCCCTGGCGCCTGCGCTATCTGTTGCCGCTCGAACCGACACAGTCAGCGGCCGTTCGGGAAGCACAGTTGACGGCGCTTGCCACGCTGCTGCCGCTTGCCGTCATTGCCGGTGTGGTGATCTGGCGCCGTCAATCGGCGCTTGCCCGCTTTGCTGCCGAACATGCCGCCCGCGAGGAACTGGAGAGGCGGGTCGCCGAACGCACGGAAGATCTCAGCCGCGCGCGCGACCGGCTGGAGGCGGAAATTTCCGGTCACCGCGCCACGGAAGAGCGGCTTCAGGGCGTGCAGCAGGAACTCGTCCAGGCGAACAGGTTGGCGATCCTCGGGCAGGTGGCGGCGGGCGTGGCGCATGAGATCAACCAGCCGGTCGCCACCATCCGCGCCTTTGCCGACAATGCCCGCACCTTTCTGGAGCGAAAGCGTTTCACCGAGGCGGACGAGAACCTCAAAGACATTGCGGGGCTGACGGAACGGATCGGTCTCATCACCGACGATCTGAAGATCCTCGCGCGCAAGGGACGCGGCGTTCCTCAGCCTGTTGGCGTCAAGTCGGTCATCGAAGGGGCGGTGCTTTTGCTGCGCACGCGCTTTGCCGGTCATCTGGAGGCGCTGGATGTTACTTTTCCGCCAGACGATTTGTACGTGCTGGGCAGTCCCATTCGCCTCGAACAGATCCTCATCAACCTGTTGCAGAATGCATTGGAAGCCATAGCAGGCCGCGAGAGCCAGAAGGTAAAGCTCAACGCACGCGTTGACGGAGACGATGTGATCATAAGGGTGGCCGATAACGGCCCCGGTATTGCGCCCCATATTCTCGAATCGCTCTTTACGCCCTTCAACACCTCCAAGGAGGGCGGTCTTGGTCTGGGCCTGGTGATCTCGCGGGAAATCGCCTCGGATTATGGCGGACGCATCGAAGTGGAGAGCGGGCCGGAAGGTACTGCTTTCATAGTTTATTTGAAGAAGGCATCCATCGCATGAACCTGTCGGGAACCGTATTTCTGGTCGATGATGATTCCGCCTTGCGCAAGGCCATGTGCCAGACGCTGGAACTGGGCGGGCTGACGGTCGTCAACTTCCCGTCGGCAGCTCAGGCGCTGGCGCAAGTGAATGCCGATCTTGATGGAATCCTCATCACCGATGTTCTGATGCCCGGCATGACGGGGCTGGAATTGTTCGACCACGTGCGGGCGATCGATCCTGATCTTCCGGTCATCCTGATTACCGGCCATGGCGATATTCCCATGGCCGTGGAGGCGCTTCGCCGCGGCGCCTATGACTTCATTGCAAAGCCTTTCCCGGCGGAGCGCATGCTGGAAAGCGCGAGGCGTGCGCTGGAGAAACGCCGGCTCGTTCTGGAAAACCGCCGGCTGAAGGAAGCCAGTTTCGACGACACGCTGCCGCTGATCGGCCAGACACCGGTTATGGAGCGGCTGCGCAATACGATACGGCAAATTGCCGATACCAATGTGGATGTTCTGCTGACCGGCGAGACCGGCAGCGGCAAGGAAGTGGTGGCAAGCCTGCTGCACCGCTGGAGCCGGCGCGCCAAGGGCAATTTCGTCGCGCTGAACTGCGGAGCGCTTCCTGAACAGATCATGGAGAGCGAGCTGTTCGGGCATGAGACGGGGGCGTTCACCGGCGCGCAGAAGAAGCGCATCGGGCGGATCGAATACTCCAGTGGCGGCACGCTGTTTCTCGATGAGATCGAAAGCATGCCGGCTTCCACACAGGTGCAGATGCTGCGCGTGCTGGAAATGCGCGAGGTGACGCCGCTCGGCACGAACGAGGTGCGCCCTGTCGATCTGCGTGTCGTGGCGGCTGCCAAGGTGGATCTTGGTGATCCCGCCCAGCGCAGGGATTTTCGCGAGGATCTCTATTACCGCCTGAATGTCGTGGCGCTGTCGATCCCGCCGCTCAGGGAACGGCGTGAGGATGTCTCGGTTCTGTTCGCACATTTCTGCCACCGCGCCGGTCAGCGCTTTGGTCGTGAAATCCCGGATCTGTCCCCCTCGGTCACGCGGCATCTGGCGGAGCATGATTGGCCGGGCAATGTGCGTGAACTTTCGCATTTTGCCGAGCGCTTCGTGCTGGGACTGGAGGGGCAGCCTGAACCACAGGCACCGCCTCGTGTTCTCCTTGCGGATGCGGCAGGCAGTTTGCCGGACCGATTGGCAAAGCTTGAGGCCGAGATCATCCGCGAGACCTTGAGCCGCCATGGCGGCGACGTGCGGCAAACGATTGAAGAACTCGGCATTCCGCGCAAGACCTTTTACGACAAGCTTCAGCGGCACGGTATCGTGCGCGGGGAATTTGCCGGGAAGCCGCTATAGCCCCCCGTTGCGCGAACTCACTTCATCGTCATCACCGATCGCCGAAATAGCGAGATGCTGGCAAGCAGGAAGACCAGCCCCATGCCGGCAATCGTCAACAATTCGCTCCCGACAATGTCGAGACCGGCACCGCGATAGACGATCGCCTGCATGATGGTGATATAATGCCGCGATGGCAGTAGCCATGTGATGGCCTGCAGCCAGTCCGGCTGGCTCTCGACAGGTGTCATGCCGCCGGACAGGATCATCATCGGCAGAACGGTCAGAAGCATCAGCAGGGCGAACTGCGCCATGGTGCGGGCAATCGTGCCGAGAAAGATGCCGATGGCCGCTGCCGCAAACAGATAAAGACTGGTGCCGCCGAGCAGCAGAATCCTCGATCCGGCGACAGGCACCTGCAGGATGCCTTGAACCACGAAGGTGAGCGACAGGACGAAGGATACGAAGATCACCAGCCCGTTTGACCAGACCTTGGAGAGCGCAATTTCAAAGGCTGTCAGCGGCATGACCATCAGGTGCTCGAGGGTGCCGTGCTCGCGCTCCCGCAGCAGGGCAGCGCCTGTCAGCACGATCGTCAGCAATGACAATTGGTCGCCGAGCGCGACGATCGCACGGAACCAGCTTTCCTTTCCATTGGGGTTGAAGGCGCGGCGCAGCACGAGGCCTTGCGTCAGTCCGCGGGGCTGGTTGAAGCGCTCCGCATAGCGGGCGACTTCGCCTTCTACCATGTTCTGAATGTAGCCGGCGCCGACCGTTGCCTGCTGGACGGCGGTGGCATCGACATTCAGCTGGATCGATGTGGTTCTCCCCGTTCGTATGTCCTGTTCGAATTGCGGGGGGATGACCAGAACGAAGGTGAAGTCGCCGCGGTCCATCCGGGCATCGATGTCGCCGGGACCAATCTCTTCCGCTCGCTTGAAATAGGGCGGATAGAACAGGCTGCCGATATTGCGCGACAGCACGGAGTGATCTTCATCCACGATGGCGATTGCGGCATTGTTGATGTTTTCGCCCAGACCCGTTGCCTGCGAATAGATGCTGAAGCCGAAGGACCAGATGATGAAGATGATCAGGATGGTTTCCTTGGCCAGCGCCTGCAGCTCCTTGATGCCGAGCCAGAAGATGTTGCGAAGACGGTCCATCCTCATGCCTCCTGCTTCTTGAGGAAGAACGCTGTGGTGAGCAGGAACAGCGGTCCGAAGATCGACATGACGAGAAGATCGCCAGCCATGCTGGAGAAGGAAAGGCCCTTGGTGAAGGCGCCGACGCTCATATGCATGTAGTAGGTGGTTGGCCAGATGTTGCCGATGAAGCGGGCAGCCCCCTCCAGGGCGGAAACCGGCTGCAGCATGCCGGAGAACTGGATGGTCGGGACGATCGAAAGAACGGCTGCCGCAAACACCGCCGACACCTGGTTGGAGGTGAAGGCTGCGATCAGAAGGCCGTAGCCCAGTGTGGCGAAGGTGTAGAGAAAAGCGGCCAGTGTCAGCGCCAGTCCGCTACCCTTGAGGGGCACACCGAACAGGAAGACGACCGTTGCCGCCATGATGGCGAAGTTCACCATTCCGATGAACAGATAGGGCAGCATCTTGCCGATGAGATATTCGCTTCGCCGCGTCGGCGTGACGTAGAAATTGGTGATGGTTCCGATTTCCTTCTCGCGCGTAATGCTGACCGCCATCAGGATGGCGAGGAAGAGCATCAGAAGAAGCGCGGGAATCGATGGTCCCATTGCATAAATGCTCTCAGAGGTTGGGTTGTATCGATAGCGGGCAACAAGCATCGGAGCCGTCGATTGCGCCGCAGACTGGGGACGGCTGGCAAGCCAGGTGGCATGCGCCTGGGCAACGTAGCCTTCGATCGTGGAGGCCCGCATGGTGTTGGCGCCATCGATCCAGGCGGAAATCTGCCAGTCGCCACCTTTGCGGAGATCCTTTCCGAAGCCTGCGGGTATTTCCAGCGCCAGCGTCAGTTTGCCGGATTTCAGCCGCTCTTCCGCTTCCGCCTGCGAACGCAGCGGCGCCTTTTCAGAGAAGTAGCGGGAGCCCTGGAAAGCGCTCAGATAGTCGCGGCTTTCCGGCGACTGATCGTAGTCCAGCACCGCCATGCTCATATTGGTCACGTCGCTCGAAATGCCGTAGCTGAAGATCAGAAGCAAAGCGAGCGTGCCCAGAAAGGCAAAGGCTAGCCGGATTGGGTCGCGTGACAGAGACAAAGTTTCACAATGACTGTAGGCAAGAATACGCCGGAACGCTGCCCTTGTCTTCGATGGCTGCTGCGCGACTTTCGCTGGGATTGCGCTTTCTTCCGACGGGGAAGCCGTCTCGATTGCGTGCGTGCCGCTTTTCTCCAAAGCCTCTTCGATGAAGGAGACGAAGGCCGTTTCGAGATCGTCCGTCTGCTTTGCGTCCAGAATGTCCTGCGGACGACCGGAAATCAGAACTTCGCCCGAATGCATCAGCGAGATGCGGTCGCATCGCATGGCCTCGTTCATGAAGTGGGTGGAGATGAAGATGGTGACCTTCTTCTGGCGCGACAGGTCGATCAGGATGCGCCAGAAACCATCCCGTGCCTGTGGATCGACACCGGAGGTTGGCTCATCCAGGATCAACAGTTCCGGCTCGTGAACAATGGCGACAGCGAGAGACAGTCGTTGCCGCAAGCCCAGCGGCAGCGACCCGGCTTCCGCATCTGCATGGTCGGAAAGGCCAAACTGGGCAATCAGGTTCTCCGTCCGCGCCTTCGCCTTTTCCTCCTCGATCCGGTAGAGGCGCGCGTGCAGAATGAGGTTCTGTCGGACGCTGAGTTCCGAATAGAGCGAGAAGGCCTGCGACATGAAGCCGACATGGCGGCGGGTTTCCAGATCATTGGCATCGACAGCCTTGCCATAAAGTTCCGCCGTCCCCTCGGTTGGCGAGAGAAGTCCGGTCAGCATGCGCATGGTGGTGGTCTTGCCGCAGCCATTGGAGCCGAGAAAGCCGAAGATTTCGCCCGCCTCGATATCGAAGCTGACATTGCGCACAGCGGTAAAGTCGCCGAAGCGGCAGACGAGATTATGGGCGCGGATGATGGGTTCGTCGCCGCTTGCCGCCCGAGAAGGAATTTCCAGGCTCTCCTGGTCGCTTTTTCCGTCCGGTGCCTGGAGCGCGCTGAAAACATCCTCCAACGCTTGTCTGCCGGTTCGTTGCCGCAGTTCATCGACAGTGCTCGTGGCAAGAATGCCGCCTCGATCCATCGCCACCAGCCAGTCGCTGCGGGAGGCCTCGTCCATATAGGCGGTGGAGAAGAGCACGCTCATCTGCGGGCGCTCGGCGCGCAGGTCATCGATCAGCGTCCAGAATTGGCGCCTCGACAAGGGATCGACGCCGGTCGTGGGCTCGTCCAGGATCAACAGATCGGGATCATGGATAAGCGCGCAGCACAGGCCGAGCTTCTGCTTCATGCCGCCGGAAAGCTTGCCGGCGGGTCGATCGAGAAAGGGTAGCAATCCGGTGGCGCGGGCAAGGCGCTCGATGCGCTCCTCGCGCTCGATTTGCGACTGGCCAAACAGCTTGCCGAAGAAATGCAGGTTATCCCGGACGCTGATTTCCTGGTAGAGATTCTTGCCGAGCCCCTGCGGCATATAGGCAATGCGGCTGCAGATGCGATTGCGGTGTCCAGCCCGGCGCATGTCGCCACCAAACACCTCCACTGTTCCCGCCTGCCCCTTGCGCACGCCGGAGAGAAGACCGAGCAGGGTGGATTTGCCGGCACCGTCAGGGCCGATCAGCCCGATCATCCGGCCAGTCGGCAAGTCTATCGTGACATCGTGAAGAGCAGTTACCTTTCCGTAGTGGTGGGAGACACCTTCAATGCGGGCGAGGCAGCTATCCCCGGTCTCCATCGTCATTGCTCCACGTCGATCGGGTCACCGGGAAGGCGTTGCTGCACGGCGTCTGGCCAGGCGGGCGGGGTCGTTCCGGTCCACACATAGCCAAGCCCGCGTGCGCCGGTCTTCACCAGGTCGATATGCCGCTCGATCAGGCTCTGGGATGTGCGCAACCGCACGCGAAACATCAGCTTGTCGCGTTCGCTGCGGGTTTCCACCTGCTTCGGCGTGAATTGCGCGTCGGGAGAGACGAAGCTGACCCGCGCCGGGATGGCCACATTGGCTCCGTCGGGCACGATGCGGGCAGGTGCCCCAATGGCAAGGCGGATCGCCTTTTCGGAAGGTATGAACAGTTCGAAATAGACCTGTGTCAGATCGACAATGGTGAGCACCTTGCCACCGCTCGCAACCACCTCGCCGGGATTGGCAAGCTTGTAGAGAATGCGGCCCTTGACCGGCGATTTCAGAATGTTGTCTGCAATCTGCGCTTCGGTCAGCGCAACCAGGGCCCGCGCCGCTTCGACTGACCGTTCGGCAGCGGTGACATGCTGGCGTGCCGCCTGCAGGATGGCGCGGGCCGCATCGCGGGCGCTGAGGCTTTCGCTCAGCGCTTCCTGCGAGGTAACCCCGGTATTGGCGAGCCTCGTCTTGCGGGCCAGATCATCTTCCTTGAACCGTAGTTCCGCCGTGCGCTGCTCAACGGTGGCATCCGCCTCGATCTTGGCAGCTTCCGCATAGGCCACGTCGGCAGCATATTTGGCGCGCTGCGCTTCCAACTCCGAGGAATCGATGCGTGCGATGACTTGGCCGGGCTGCACCATGTCGCCTTCGCGCACAAGAACGGCGCTTAGCCGTCCCGCTGTCTTGGCGGCAATATCCACCTGATCCGATTCCACCCGTCCATTGCCCACGTAAAGCTCGGCAGGCAAGGCGTTGCGTTGGGCGTTCCAGTAATACCATCCGCCACCTGCCGCACCGGCCAAGGCAATGAGAATGATGGGTATTGTCCGTGAAGCTTTCATCTGGCTCTCCGCAATCGGGTGCTGTCGCCGGCAATACGGGTGGCGAGGCAACGAATGAGGGGAGGCTATCGGCCAGTGATGCCGCAACCTTGACGTAGATCAACCTCTCCGCAAATTGGTGACGAATTCGGCATGATCGTCACTTTTTGCATGTCAGACCTGTCGGCGAGACGGTCAAAAACTGCGCACTGTCGTTTGAATATCGCATGGCGAGCCTATATCCCTTTTCCCATCAGAGACGTGCCCGCCGGTTCTCGGTCAGGGCCTTTGCGAGAGAGACAGATGCGTATCACGATGATCGGTGCCGGCTATGTGGGTCTGGTGTCGGGCGTTTGCTTTGCGGACTTCGGCCATGATGTGACCTGTGTCGATAATATCGAAAGCAAGGTGGAATCCCTGCGCCAGGGTGTGATTCCGATCTTCGAGCCGGGTCTTGAAGATCTGGTTCGCGCCAATCGAAAGGGGGGACGCCTGCATTTCACCACCGATCTCGCCGGTGCCGTCTCCAATGCGGATGTGGTGTTCATTGCGGTTGGCACACCCTCCCGCCGCGGCGATGGCCACGCGGACCTGTCTTACGTTTATGCCGCCGCACGCGACATTGCCAAGGCCATGACAGGCTTTACGGTTGTCGTCACCAAGTCGACGGTGCCGGTCGGTACCGGCGATGAAGTCGAGCGCATTATCCGCGAGGAGCGACCGGACGCTGATTTCGCTGTGGTGTCCAATCCCGAATTCCTGCGGGAAGGGGCAGCCATCGCCGACTTCAAACGACCGGATCGTATCGTCATCGGTTCTCAAGACGAGCGTGCGAGCGAAGTGATGCGCGAGGTCTACCGCCCGCTCTATCTCAACGCCGCCCCGTTGTTCTTCTGCGACCGTCGCACGTCGGAACTCATCAAGTATGCCGGCAACGCGTTTCTGGCGATGAAGATTACCTTCATCAACGAAATGGCGGATCTCTGCGAAAAGGTCGGAGCAGATGTCCAGAAGGTTGCCAAGGGCATCGGCATGGACAAGCGCATCGGCGACAAGTTCCTGCATGCCGGTCCCGGCTATGGCGGCTCCTGCTTCCCCAAGGATACGATGGCACTGGTCAAGACAGCGCAGGACCACGACAGCCCCATCCGTCTCATCGAAACCACGGTCGCCGTCAACGACACCCGCAAGCGCGCCATGGCACGTAAGGTCATAGCGGCCTGCGGCGGCTCGGTGCGCGATAAGAAGATCGCCCTGCTGGGCCTCACCTTCAAGCCCAATACGGATGATATGCGCGATGCGCCGTCGCTCTCCATCGTGCAGGCCCTTCAGGATAATGGCGCCAACATCCATGCGTATGATCCGGAAGGCATGGACGTTGCCAAGGACATGATGCCAGATGTCACCTTCGGTGCGGATGCGTACAGCATCGCCGAGGGTGCCGATGTTCTAGTGCTGGTGACGGAATGGGATGCCTTCCGCGCCCTCGACCTGCGCCGGCTGAAGCCCCTGATGGCCCAACCGGTCCTGGTGGATCTGCGCAACGTCTATCCGCCGGATGAGGTGCGCCGCCACGGCTTTGTCTATCACGGCATTGGTCGCCGCGAAATTTCTGCTTGAGGCTCTCCCCGTCAGGCGGCGATGAGGTTCTTGATTTTGGCCGCCAGGGCATCCATGGCAAAGGGTTTCGTCATGATGTGCATGCCGGGTTCCAGGCTTGTCTGGTCCAGAATGGCATTTTCCGCATAACCTGTAATGAAGAGCACCCTGAGGCCCGGTCGATGATCCCGGGCCGCATCTGCCAGTTGCCGGCCATTCATGCCATTCGGCAGGCCAACATCCGTCACCAACAGGTCGATCCGGTCACTTGATTCCAGGAAGGGCAGGGCAGACGCGGCATCATCTGCCTCGATAGCGCGATACCCCAGTTCCTCCAGCACTTCCACGATCAGCACACGCACCAGCGGTTCATCGTCGACCACCAGAACGGTTTCGCCATCGCCCGTCTGAAGGCTTGCAGCTTGCACCTCTTCGATCGCTGTGGTCTGCAAGTTGCCATTATGTCGCGGAAGATAGATGAAGACTTCCGTTCCCTTGCCCGGTTCCGTTTCGATCCTTGCCTGCCCACCGGACTGGCGGGCAAAGCCGTAGATCATGGAAAGACCAAGTCCGGTTCCCTGGCCGAGCGGCTTGGTGGTGAAAAACGGGTCGAAGGCGCGCGCCGCGACTTCCGGGCTCATACCCGTTCCAGTGTCGCGGACGGACAAGATCATGTAGTCACCCGGCTGCAGATTGCGCTCCCGTGCCTGGTTTCCTTCAAGCGTCACCTTGTCTGTGCGGATGGTCAAGCGTCCGCCATTGGGCATTGCGTCACGCGCGTTGATGCAAAGATTGAGCAGCGCATTTTCAAGCTGTCCCGGATCCACAAGCGAGTTCCAGGGACTATCGATGAGTACCGCCTCGATCGTGATCTCCGGGCCGACGGAGCGACGGACAAGTTCTTCCATGCCGTCAGCGAGGGCATTGATATCGGTCGGGCGCGGGTCCAGCGTCTGGCGCCTTGAAAAGGCAAGCAGCCGATGGGTGAGCCCGGTTGCCCTCCGCGTTGCGCCCTGGGCCGCGCTTGCATATTTCAGGGCATCCGGAATACGCCCCTGACCAAGCCGCAGATTGATGAGTTCCAGGCTGCCACTGATACCCGCCAGAATATTGTTGAAGTCGTGCGCAAGGCCACCGGTCAGCTGTCCCACCGCTTCCATCTTCTGGGCATGGCGCAGCGCCTCCTCGGACACCGCCAGCGCGGCTGCTGCCTCCTTCTCGGCCGTGACGTCGCGACCGCTGCCGTAAACGAGATCCCCTTCGATGGCACTGACCCAGGAAATCCAGCGAAAACCACCCTCCTTATGACGATATCTGTTCTCGTAGGTAGGAATCTCTCCCTGAATATCGTTGTGTAGAACCGATCGCGTCATGTCGTGATCTTCTTCACGAATGAAGTCGAGTACTGGCCGTCCCAGCAACTCCTCCTCATGCCAGCCGAGAGTCTTCGTCACGGCAGGATTGACCGCGCGGAAGAGGCCCCCATGGTCGATCACCACGTTCAGATCCTGGGTGTTGCGCCATACCCGATCTCTCTCCCGCGTGCGTTGCTCCACCTCGAGTTCAAGGGAATTCGCAAGCGTCTGCAGTGCCTGTTCCGCCCGGATGCGTTCCATGGCCACATGTGCCCGTGAAGCCACCTCTTTGATGAAGGCGGTATCCTCAGAGCACCATTCGCGCACGTGATCGCAATTGACGAAGAACACTGCAACGATAGCGCCCTTCTCGACAATGCCAACATTCACGAATGAGCGTGCATGTCGCTTCAGCAAGTTCTGGGCAACTGCGGATGTACGGGGATCGGCGGTGACATCGGAAATCGCCACCACCTCATGAGCCAGGATATCGCGCGTCAGACCGTCGAGCCCGGTAAGATCGAGCTTGCCGTCAATGGCAGGCAAGCGGGGCGCGTTCCAGGCACGCAAGATGGAAAAGTAGGCACCATGGTCATCGACGGATCCGCAGCCGACCCGGCTGACCTCAAGTACCTCACCGACGATGCGAGAGGCCGCAAATGCAATATCTTCCGCCGTGGAAAGGCTTTGAATGTCGCTGGTCAGACCCACCAGGGCGTCGCGGCGTCGTTCGGAGCGTTTGCGGGCCGTCACATCGCTGGCAGAACCGAACCATTCGGTGATGCTGCCGTTTTCATCGCGGACAGGCACCGCGCGTGAAAACACCCAGCCGATCGACCCGTCCACCTGCTTGACCTGATGTTCGAGCTGAAAGGCACGTTCCTTGCCGATAGCTTCCGTGATAGCAGCCTTCAGGTGTGGCTGATCATCCTTTGGGATATAATCGTCCACCCAGGTACTGGTGGTTGCTTCCGCATCTGCAATGAAGCCGCGTCCGTCCAGCCAATGGAGAAGAGACCAGTCCGCGCTGACGCGGTAGACCGCATCCGAAGTAGAAAGCGTCAGCGCCCGGAAGCGTTCTTCACTTTCACGAACACGGCGTTGCCCCAGGACGTTCTGAGTTGTTTCTACAACGATCGCGATGACGCCCGCCGGTTTTCCCGACTCGTCAAGAACCGGAGAATAGTCCAGGTTCATCCAGACCTGTTCCGGCTTGCCGCTGCGAAACAGGGTCAGTTCCTGGTCCTTGTAGGCGAGCGTACGACCCGAAAGTCCGACGCGCATGACATTGTCGTTGAAGTCTGCAACCTCCGCCCAGCCTTCCCTGACCTTCGAACCCAGAAGCTCAGGATGCCGCGCGCCTGCAAATTCCGAATAAGCATCATTGTAGATCATGATACCGTCTTCGCCCCAAAGCAGCACGATCGGCACCGGTGACAGCAACAGCATGCCTGTGACGGATTTCAGGCTTTGCGGCCATTGATACAAAGGCCCAAGGCTAGTCTTGGACCAGTCAAAGGCGCGGATAAGTTCTCCCATCTGCCCGCCACCGACGGGAAAGGGTACCTCGGGGCTGCTGATCCTTATATGCTCTGTCATGATCGGCGCCTTTGCCGCATAGGGTTATTGCCTCTGGCAATCCTTCGGTTGTTGACTGGAGTGGATCATCGGGGCAGATGCCATCGCACGCACGATTACCCCGCGCATGACACGCGTGTTTCGTTTTTGATACGGGGAGCCGGTACGAGGCTGGGAGGAATGGGATCCGATTTTGCGCCGCTGACAAAGCGCTCAATGAAACCGAGCGCATGTTGCAGCCCATTCATTGTATAGGGTTTTTCGATGGCTCCAAGAGCGCCGGCGAAATCTTCCGGGATACGTTTCAGATTACCGGTCACAAATACATATGGAATCCCAAGTCCGGCAAGGTGTCGCCCGACATCGATGCCGCTTGGACCATCCAGCAGATGGATATCCACGAAGGCGAATTCCGGACGGCTCTGGTCGGCAAGCTTCTTTGCCTGTGCGCTCGACATGGCTTGGCCGACAATCGTATGACCGGCCGTCTCAAGCTCGCTTTCCAGTTCAAGTGCCAGCAATGCTTCGTCTTCGACGATCAGAATGTTCAATGGTGTTCTCCTTCGTCGTAAACCTCGACCGGCGCCGTGACCCTGACCACCGTATCGCTGCCCTCTTGCGACCGCTCAATTGTTGCTTTTACCTGGCGCGCGCAAGCATCCAGAATAAGCCGGCTAAATTCCTGCTCTTCCTGATTCACGGGCATTGGCTCCATGCTATCCGCGACGCATAGTAGGAAGTGCCCGTTCAGGCGCTTGACCTCGATCCTGATGGTTCCGCCGCCATCCTTCAGACCACGGCGGACTGCATCGCCAACCAGTTCGTTGATGATAAGCGCAAAGGGTGAGGCTTTGATCGCGGGCACCAGAACCGGCGAGACATCAAAAGTCAGATGAATATCCTCGCGTCCGAGCGCGCCAACCATATCCGTCACTAATTCCGTAGCGAAGTCGGCAATGTCAAAGCGCGTGACATCGTCCGTCGTGAAGAGCTTGCGCTGCACGATGGATAGGGCTTCCACGCGCTCCAGAACGGTCATCAGCGTTCGGCGCACCGTCGGGTCCCCCGTGATGCGTGCCTGCAGCTTCAGGATGGATGCGATCGTCAGCAGGTTGTTCTTGACCCGGTGATCCACCTCGTGGACCAGCAGCGTGCGTGCTTCCAGCGCCTCGCTCAGATCGCGCGTACGCCGCGCGACTTCATCTTCTGCAGAACTGCGCGCCTTTGCCAGTTCCATCTGCTTGTCTTTGACGTCGGTGAAGTCCAGTTGCGAGGCAAAGAAATAGCGAACGGTTCCCCCGCTGTCGCGAACAGGGCTGATGAAGAGCGCATTCCAGAACGGGCTACCATCCTTGCGATAGTTCAAAACGTCGCAGGCGATGCTTTCCTCATTCTGGATGGCTTGGCGAATACGCTGGATGACCTGCGGCTCACTGCCTGGCCCCTGCAGGAGCCTGCAATTTCGTCCCACCAGCTCCTCTTGGGAGTAGCCAGTCAATTCGGAAAAGGCGCGATTGGAGAAGATGATCGGATTATCTGGTTGGTGCGGATCGGTGATGATCATCGGCATGCGCGTCGCCTTGAAGGCTGCCGCGAAGGGGTCTTCGGACACGTGTTCCGCAAGCAGGCGATCACCTGCGTCTCGCGCGTCCTGTCGTGAACTTTCTGTCTCTGTCATCAGGAGGTGGCATATCTTTGAAGGCCGGGCATGGAGACGTCAAACGCACTAACTAGCAAAAGGTTCCTGAGAATATCGTATCAGCCTAAAATTGCAAAACTCAGGATTCGCCCTTGGTTGGTTGAAGGTTTATGCGCGCCGTCTATCAGCCGGTTAGCCTCCGGAAACAGCGCGACCACCCTTGTTGAATCGATGCAGGAAAGACTTATCCCATTGATAAGGCTATTGGGATGGATGCTTGTACGACTTTGCACCTTCTATGATCAGAGGCGACGCATCCGGTGCCGCTAACCATTTACATGAATTGGCTTGGATCCGTCAAAAAAATGCAATGTGGTGCTTGTGTAATAAATCGGGCTCGTCTATATCGGCGCCACTGGTTTCGGAGTGTAGCGCAGTCTGGTAGCGCACCACGTTCGGGACGTGGGGGTCGAGTGTTCGAATCACTCCACTCCGACCAGTTTAACTTTCCCAATCGTCCTCATCTGTTCCTGCCTAGATGCGTTGCCCTATGCTCTCAGCGCCTTGAGGGGTGGCTCCGCCAGCATGTTCAAGGCTTCCGTTGCCGGCACGGCCTTGCCGAAGAAGTAGCCTTGGCCGTAGGTGCAGCCCATATCGATTAGCGATGTCAGCTGGTCTGGGGTTTCGATGCCTTCGGCCGTGGTGGGAACTTCCAGGCCGATGCCGAGACCGACGATCGCCTTGACGATCTTTTCCTGCTTTTCCTGATCCTGGAAGGACGCGACGAAGCTTCGGTCGATCTTGATCTTGTCGAAGCTGAAGTTCGACAGCTGCGCCAAGCTGGAGTAGCCAGTGCCGAAATCGTCTAGCGCAACCGAGATACCAGCGGTTCTCAGATCGCTCAAAACGACCGCTGCGGTGTTTACATCCTGGATAAGCGCCGTTTCCGTGATTTCAATTTCCAGGCGCTTCGGCTGAAAGCCCGTCTGCGAAAGGATCTTAAGGATGCGCAGACCGAGCAACTTGTCCTGCAACTGGATCGGAGAGATGTTGAAAGACAGTATGACCTCCGGCGGCCAGTTCATCGCGTCCTCGCAGGCACGGCGCAACAGGCTTTCGGTCAATTCCATTATCAGACCCGTTTCTTCCGCCAGCGGAATGAAATCCATAGGCGAAATGAATTCACCACCCATCTGCCATCGCGCCAATGCTTCGAAGCCGATAATTCGCGATTTCTGGAGATCGACGATAGGCTGGTAATAGGGCTGAATGCCGCCAGCCCGGATGGCGTCGCGCAGATTGCGCTCAGCCCGATCACGCGCCAGCATACGTTCCTGCATGGTTTTGTCGAAAGCCCGCAGGGAGCCACGTCCGGCAGCCTTGGCCGCATACATGGCCGCATCGGCGCAGCGCAGGCAGTCACGTGCAGCCGTTGCATCCTCTGGACAGGTCGCCATGCCGATACTGGCGCCGATGTCGAGCGGCGTTCCGTTTAAAAGCACCGGCTTGTTTAATGCCTGCAGCAGTTGCTTGGCAATCTGTGGTGCGTCCGCTGAGGGCTCGACGTAAAGAACAAACTCGTCGCCGCCCGAGCGGAAGACATGCTCTTCTGCGATTTCTTCCCGGATGCGATCCGCTACCGTCCGCAAAACGCTGTCACCCGCGTGATGTCCCATCATGTCATTGATTTTCTTGAACCCGTCGAGATCAATGACCAGAATTGAAAAGGAGCTGCGCAAACCACTTTGCTTGCCGAGTGCATCAAGTCTTTCTTCCAGGCTGTGTCGATTGTGCAATCCCGTCAGCCGGTCATGCAGTGCCATCCAGTCCGCTCTGGTCTCAGCACTCTCTCGGCGCTCACGCTCCTTTCGCACATTCCACAAACGGAAGGCGGCATAGAGCATGCAAAGTATGCCCACGGAATCAACGGCAAGATCCAGCGCATGAAATAGGTAGTGGCTCGTTAGCGAATCGAACGCCGGTTCAGCAGCTTCCTTGTCGAGCTCAATATTATTTAAGAATGACAGGACGGCAGCGATGATGATGACGAACATCAGGCCATAAAGGCGCAGGTTGCCCCGAAAAGACGCCATAATGCACTCCGTTAGAGGCTGGTGGAGGCTGGCCTTCATGGCGACGCATGGCGAACCTGATGTTCGCAAAGATAGACCCAAGGTTGCGCAAATTAATTAAGGTGATGCTAATGAGGCCTGCGCATCTTTATCGATGATTTTCTGGCGTCCCTGGATGACGAACTGTTGATTCAGATCAAGGCCCTCTGGTCAAGGGAATGCAATCTCTCCCAGCGATGGGGTAGGTCGGTCTTGGCCGATGAACCCCTTTGACTTTTCGCCTCAGGGGGATGTTCAAAATGAACAATGCCGTGCCGATCGTGGCGCTGACCGTGGGCGCGTTCCTAGCGCTTCTCGGCGCAGGTTTTGCCTACGACAATCTCTTTGCAGCCCACATGTGGGTGCTGTTCTTCTCGCTGGCCGCAGGCACGATCGTGCTGCTGCGCCAACTCAAATTTGCGCCGGCTTCCAAGGCCAAGGCAAATGCCGCTGCTTCCGAATATTTCGATGAAGTCATCAAATATGGAACAGTTGCGACGACCTTCTGGGGTGTCGTGGGCTTTCTGGTCGGCGTCGTCATCGCGCTTCAGCTCGCCTTTCCGGATTTGAACTTCGGTCCGTGGTTCAACTTCGGCCGCATGCGTCCGCTGCACACCTCCGCCGTCATCTTCGCGTTCGGCGGCAATGCCCTGCTTTGCACGTCCTTTTACGTGGTGCAGAGAACCTGTCGCGCCCGCCTGTTTGGCGGTGACCTCGCCTGGTTCGTTTTCTGGGGCTACCAGCTCTTCATTATCCTCGCTGCCACAGGCTATCTGCTCGGCATCACGCAGGGCAAGGAATATGCGGAGCCGGAATGGTATGTCGACCTGTGGCTGACAGTCGTCTGGGTCGCCTACCTCATCGTCTTCCTCGGCACGATCCTGATCCGCAAGGAGCCGCATATTTATGTGGCGAACTGGTTCTATCTGGCCTTCATCGTGACGATTGCCATGCTGCATATCGTCAACAACCTGGCGGTTCCGGTCTCCTTCCTTGGCGTCAAGAGCTACTCTGCCTTCTCCGGCGTGCAGGATGCACTGACCCAGTGGTGGTATGGCCATAATGCCGTGGGCTTCTTCCTCACCGCAGGCTTCCTCGGCATGATGTACTACTTCGTGCCCAAGCAGGCCGGTCGCCCGGTCTATTCCTATCGCCTGTCGATCATCCACTTCTGGGCGCTGATCTTCATGTATATCTGGGCGGGTCCCCACCACCTGCATTACACGGCTCTGCCGGATTGGGCGCAGACGCTCGGCATGGTCTTCTCGGTCATGCTGTGGATGCCTTCCTGGGGCGGCATGATCAACGGCCTGATGACGCTCTCGGGCGCCTGGGACAAAATCCGCACCGATCCGATCATTCGCATGATGGTGATTGCGATTGCCTTCTACGGCATGTCGACCTTCGAAGGCCCGATGATGTCGGTCAAGGCCGTCAACTCGCTCAGCCACTACACGGACTGGACCATTGGTCACGTGCATTCCGGTGCGCTTGGCTGGGTCGGCATGATTTCCTTCGGCGCCGTCTACTTCCTGGTTCCCAAGCTGTGGCACCGCAACCGCCTCTACAGCCTCGCCATGGTCAACTGGCACTTCTGGCTCGCAACGCTCGGCATCGTCGTCTACGCGGCCGTCATGTGGGTTGCCGGTATCCAGCAGGGCCTGATGTGGCGCGAATACGATAACCAGGGCTTCCTCGTCTACTCCTTCGCCGAAGCCGTGGCTGCCATGTTCCCCTACTACGTACTGCGCGCCGTCGGCGGTGGCATGTACCTGCTGGGCTCGCTGATCATGGCCTACAACATCACCATGACCATCCTTGGCTATGAGCGTCAGGAAACCCTCCCGGGATCTGCACCTGCCGCCCTGCAGCCGGCAGAATAAGGAGCGGGCACCATGTCACTTCTCGAAAAACATCAGTTCATCGAACGTAATGCCACGTTGCTTCTGGTCGGCTCGCTTCTGGTGGTCTCCATCGGCGGCATCGTGGAAATCGCACCGCTCTTCTACCTCGAGAACACCATCGAAAAGGTTGAAGGCATGCGACCCTACTCGCCGCTGGAGCTGGCGGGCCGCAACATCTACATCCGGGAAGGCTGCTATCTCTGCCATAGCCAGATGATCCGTCCGTTCCGCGATGAGGTGGAGCGCTACGGTCACTACTCGCTGGCAGCGGAAAGCATGTACGACCACCCCTTCCAGTGGGGTTCCAAGCGTACCGGACCGGACCTTGCCCGTGTGGGTGATCGCTATTCCAACGAATGGCACGTCCAGCACCTAACACGCCCGCGCGACGTGGTGCCGGAATCCATCATGCCGAGCTACGCCTTCCTCAAGGAAACGCCGCTGAAGGTGACCGATGTCTCCATGGACCTGAAGGCCAACCGCGCGGTTGGCGTTCCCTACACGGATGACATGATCGCCAACGCAAAGGCCGACCTTGCCGCCCAGGCTGATCCGAACGCCGACACGAAGGGGCTTCTGGCTCGCTACCCCAAGGCAAAGGTGGGCGATTTCGACGGCGATCCGACCAAGCTGACCGAGATGGACGCTCTCATCGCCTATCTGCAGATGCTCGGCACGCTGGTCGATTTCTCGACATATGACGACGCCACCGGTTATCGCTGAGGAGGGTGTGATGGACGAAACCGAGATCTACACCGCAATGCGCCACTTCGCCGATAGCTGGGGCCTCCTGGCGATGACGCTGTTCTTTGTCGGCGCGCTGCTCTTCACCTTGCGTCCCGGCGCAAAGGCTTCCGCAAACGAAGCCAAGCTAATCCCTCTGAAGGAGGATTGATCATGGCGGACAAACATATCGATGACATCAGTGGCGTCGAAACCACGGGCCATGAGTGGGATGGTATTCGCGAACTGAACAACCCGCTGCCGCGCTGGTGGCTTTGGACCTTCTATGCCACGATCGTCTGGGCCATCGGCTACGTGATTGTCTATCCGGCGATCCCCATGCTGAAGGATGCCACGCGCGGCGTGATAAACTATTCCAGCCGCGCTGAATTGACCAAGGAAGTTGCAAGCGCAAAGGCCGCGCAAGGGGCCCTCGCGCAGAAGATTGCAGCCTCGTCCATGGATCAGATCCTAGCTGATCCGCAGCTGACCCAGTTTGCCACCGCGGCTGGTGCCGCAGCCTTCAAGGTCAACTGTGTGCCATGCCATGGTTCCGGCGCCGCTGGCGGTGCGGGTTACCCGAACCTCAACGACAATGACTGG
This sequence comes from Rhizobium oryzicola, assembly GCF_030504645.1. GTDB lineage: Bacteria > Pseudomonadota > Alphaproteobacteria > Rhizobiales > Rhizobiaceae > Neorhizobium > Neorhizobium oryzicola. The sequence goes on from NZ_JAUKWQ010000001.1 coordinate 36,917, forward strand.
CTGTGGGGTGGCAGTGCCGAAGCCATCCACCAGACGATTGCCCACGGCATTCGCTCAAGCGATGACCCGGAAACTCGGCTGTCGGAAATGCCGGCATTTGCGGAAATCCTGAAGCCGGACCAGATCCGTCAGGTTGCCGCCTATGTCATCAGCCTTACCGACAAGCCGCACAATCCGGCTCTGGTGGAGCCAGGCAAGCAGGTCTTTGCTGACAATTGCGCATCCTGCCATGGCGAAAATGCCCAGGGCAACCGCGAATTTGGTGCACCCAACCTGGCAGATGCGATCTGGCTTCGCGTGCACGGCGAAGACGAGATTGCCAAGCAGGTGCAGGCACCCAAACACGGTGTGATGCCTGCATGGCAGGCGCGTCTGGGCGAAACGACAGTCAAGGAACTGGCTGTTTACGTCCACTCGCTCGGCGGGGGCGAATAACAAGAAGATCGGCGAACCTGCCCTTCGGTTCGCCGGTCCATCCGCTCCCTTTTGCCAGCCACGCCCTTGGAGTCGTTCGACTTCCGGGCGTGGCTTTTTACGTTCCTGCGACATGCGGGCGCGGGTCGTCCTTTCTTGACCTATGTCAAGGAGAGTTGACCGTATCAGTGGGAAAAGGGAGGGCAACTGAAGTGGACCCCTGCCATGAACCTCTACACTGCAAAGGGCATCGGAAACGAGCCTGCAAAGGAACCTGCTCCGGCAGCCCCGCCGCCGGAACCGCTGTATTCGGCGCGTAAGAAGATCTTCCCGAAACGGGTGGAGGGCAGGTTTCGTCGCTTCAAGTGGCTGGTGATGGCCGTGACTTTGGCGATCTATTATCTGACACCCTGGATTCGCTGGGATCGCGGCCCCTTCGCGCCGGATCAGGCGGTGCTGATCGATCTGGCGCATCGCCGCTTTTATTTCTTCTTCATCGAAATCTGGCCGCAGGAATTCTTCTTCGTCGCCGGTCTTCTGGTCATGGCGGGCTTCGGCCTGTTTCTGGTGACCTCAGCCGTGGGGCGCGCCTGGTGCGGCTATACCTGTCCCCAGACGGTGTGGGTCGATCTCTTCATGGCCGTCGAGCGCTTCATCGAGGGCGATCGCAATGCGCAGATGAAGCTCGATGCCGCCCCCTGGAGCGGAGAGAAGGTCTGGAAACGGGTTTCCAAGCACGCGACATGGCTGGCCATTGCCGTGGCGACGGGCGGCGCCTGGATCTTCTATTTCGCGGATGCGCCCTCGCTTGCCTTCGATTTCGTGACGGGGCAGGCCAATTACGTGGCCTATTCGACCGTCGCGACCCTGACTGCCACAACCTACGTGTTAGGCGGGCTAATGCGCGAGCAGGTCTGCATCTACATGTGCCCGTGGCCGCGTATCCAAGGCGCCATGCTGGACGACAATTCGCTCGTCGTCACCTACAACGACTGGCGTGGCGAGCCGCGCGGTAAGCATGTCAAGAAGTCGGCAGCCGCCGAGGTCAGTGTTGGCGATTGCGTCGATTGCAATGCCTGCGTGGCCGTCTGTCCCATGGGCATCGATATCAGGGATGGGCAGCAGATGGCCTGCATCACCTGCGCGCTCTGCATCGATGCCTGCGACAATGTGATGGACAAGCTCGGTAAGCCGCGTGGCCTGATTGCCTATGGCACACTGAACGAATACCAGTCCAACATGGCACTTGCGACTGACAACGGCCGCTCGGCAATCGATCCGGCGCGGGTCCGTAAGGCCGATGGCTCCTTCATTGATGCGGTACGCCACTTCGACTGGACGATCATTCTTCGCCCCCGCACGATCCTCTACATGAGCGTCTGGACCGCGGTCGGGCTCGGCCTGCTGTTTGCCCTTCTAGGTCGCGACCGGCTGGAAATGAACGTCCTGCATGATCGCAATCCGCAATTCGTGCTGGAGTCGGACGGGTCCATCCGCAACGGCTACACCATTCGCCTACTCAACATGATCCCGGAACGCCGCACGATCATGCTGTCGATGGAAGATCTGCCGGAAGCTTCCATGAAGGTGTCTCCGGTGTCCGAACGGCCTGATCGCGTCTTCGCCATCCCCGTGGACCCCGACCAGGCAACCACTCTCAAAGTCTTCGTGACCCTGCCGAAGAACGCAATCGTCGCGCCCACGGAAGGCTTCACCTTCATTGCGGAAGACCGCGCCAGCGGCGAGCGCAGCGTCTATCGCGCAACCTTCAACTCTCCCGGAGCGAAATGAAAGCCATGAACACCGCCAATACGAAGTCCTTCGTTTTCACCGGTTGGCACATGCTGGGCGTGGTCTGCCTGTTCTTCGGCACCATCATCACGGTGAATTTCTACATGGCCTACCAGGCTGTCCACAGCTGGAGCGGCATCGTTGTCGAAAACACCTATGTCGCCAGCCAGGAGTTCAACGCCAAGACGGCCGAGGCCAAGGCCCTGAATGACGCGGGCGTGAAAGGCGACATCAAGATCGACGGCAACATCATCCGCTACAAGCTGACCGACGGACAGGGGCAGCCGATCCCGGCGGATGAGGTGAAGCTGCAGTTCAAACGTCCGGTCGGTGATCACCAGGATTTCACCGTCACGCCGCGCCAAGTGGCACCTGGCCTGTTCGAAGCGGACCATAATGCGCTTCCCGGTCACTGGATCATTGAGGCCAGCGCCTTTCGTCAGGGCAAGCGCATCATGCATCATGCCCAGCGTATTGCCGTGATCGGGAGCGTGCAACAATGAGCTGCTGCGCGCCTGGAACCGAAGGATCGCTGGAGTTTTCCCGCGCGAGCCTCATCATGCCCTCTTCCGAGGAGCTGATGTTGGCCAGCCGGTCGCTGACCCCAGGCGTCCGGCAAACCGATCTCAGTGTTCCAGGCGTCCATTGCGGAACCTGCATCACCACAATCGAAAAGGCACTTCAGGCCGAACCTTCCGTGCAGCATGCGCGCGTCAACCTGTCGACGCGGCGCGTCTCAATCACCTGGGCAGAGGAAACGGCAGCCGGCCGAACCGATCCGCAGGAACTGCTGCGGGTGATTAAATCCGCCAGCGGCTACGATGCGCATCTTTTCATGAATGAGGAAGAAGCCGCCGACCGGCTGCGCACTCAGCTTTTGCGCGGCGTTGCCGTCACTGGTTTTGCAGCTGCCAATATCATGCTGCTGTCGGTCTCGGTATGGTCCGGTGCGGAGGCGGCCACGCGCGATCTCTTTCACTGGATATCGGCAATGATCGCGGCTCCAGCGCTGATTTACGGGGGGCGCTTCTTCTACGCCTCCGCCTGGAACGCGCTGCGCCAGGGCCGCACGAATATGGATGTGCCGATCGCGCTGGCGATCACGCTCTCCTATGCGGTTTCGCTCTGGGAAACTATGCATCACGGCGAGCACGCCTGGTTCGACGCAACGGCATCGCTGCTGTTTTTCCTGCTGATCGGCCGCACGCTTGATCATCTGATGCGCGACCGTGCACGCGCCGCCATCACCGGTCTGGCCCGCCTTTCGCCGAGGGGCGCCGTGCTTTTGACGGCCGATGGCAGCCGGGAATATCGAAGCGTCGAGGAAATCACGCCCGGCGACCGCGTTGCGGTGGCGGCAGGCGACCGGATTGCCGTGGACGGCATTGTCGAGATCGGCGAAAGCGAGCTGGATGTCTCGATCGTCAATGGTGAAAGCGTGCCGCAGGCGGTGAAGCCTGGCAGCGTGGTGCGGGCCGGTACCGTCAACCTTACTGGCTCCTTGGTCCTCAAAGCCACCGCCAGCGCGCGCAATTCCTTCCTGGCCGAGATCATTTCTCTTATGGAGGCGGCTGAGGGCGGTCGTGCCCGCTATCGGCGCATTGCCGATCGTGCGGCGCAGATCTACTCGCCGGCTGTGCACCTGCTGGCGCTGACCAGCTTCGTCTGCTGGGGTATCTTCGGGGGAGATTGGAAGCAGGCCATGCTGATCGCGATCTCCGTGCTGATCATTACCTGCCCCTGCGCGCTTGGCCTTGCGGTTCCGGTCGTGCAGGTGGTGGCGGCAGGCAGGCTGTTCCGCAGCGGCATCATGGTCAAGGATGGATCCGCCATGGAGCGTCTCGCCGAAATCGACACGGTTGTCTTCGACAAAACCGGCACGCTGACCCTCGGTCGTCCCCAATTGGTCGAGGCTCGTGGCAAGCCGGCCCATCAGGCCATGGCGGCGGCGATTGCGGCGCATTCACGCCATCCCCTGTCCGAGGCACTTCGCGCAGCGCATGCCGGACCTGTACCAGCCATCGATGCTGTTCAGGAGCGTCCTGGCGAAGGGGTCTCGGTGGAAACGGCGCAGGGTGAGTATCGCCTCGGCAAACGCACCTTCGCCTGCTCTGCACAGTTCGGCAGTCGCATCTCGGGCGCAGTCTCAGAAGTGGTCCTGTCGCTGGATGGGGAGGAGCTTGCTTGCTTCCTCTTCGAAGACGAATTGCGCCCTGCCGCGGAAGCCGCCATCGACCGGGTCCATGATATGGGCCTTGTTGCGGGCATTCTCTCGGGCGACCGGGAATCCGTGGTCTCGTCGGTGGGCCGCAAGCTCGGTATCGCCAGCTGGCGGGCGGAACTGACGCCCAAGGAAAAGGCAGAGGCGGTGGCTGCTCTGGCAAGTGAGGAGCACAAGGTTCTCATGGTGGGGGATGGCATCAACGACGCGCCTGCGCTCTCCACGGCCTACGTGTCCATGGCGCCCGCGTCGGCCGCCGATATCGGTCGACAGGCTGCCGATTTCGTCTTCATGCATGAAAGCCTCGCTGCCGTGCCGACCGCCGTTGACGTGTCGCGACGGGCAGCGCGTTTGATCCGCGAGAACTTTGCCTTGGCAATCGGTTACAACATCATTGCCGTACCGATCGCACTGGCAGGCTTCGCCACCCCGTTGATTGCTGCCGTGGCCATGTCCACGTCATCCATCATCGTCGTCGTGAATGCGTTGAGGCTTAACCGAATCGTCAAGGTGTCGGAGATTGCGGCGAGTAAGGACGCTCCGCAGGCCAAGCCCGCTGCAGCGGAGGTGCGTCTGGCATGAACATGCTGATCTATCTCATTCCGGTGGCGCTTGCGCTTGGGGGGCTCGGGCTTGGCGCCTTTCTCTGGTCGCTGAAGAATGGACAGTACGAGGATCTGGATGGCGCTGCCTGGCGTGTCCTCGATGACGACGAAACGCCAGTCGCCCCGGTCGAGGCCAGAAGCTTGAATTCTCCACAAAGCGGTAAATGAGAAAAGCCCCGGAGGTCGAATAACCTCCGGGGCTTTATATCACGCGGTTGAAACAGCCTCAGGCGGCAACAAACCGCGAAGCGGCAGGATGGGCAGCTGACAAGGCAGTCTGATTTTTCACAATCCGTTTCACCACTTCTTCCGCATAGAAGCGTGCATTCTCACGCGCCTTGTCGAGGTTGCTGATGCGGTTTGCATCCATGGTGTAAAGCGTGCCACCACAATCGAAGAGATCGCGGAAGGCAGAGCGTTCGATAATCGGGGTTTCCAGTACATCCACGTTGCGTTGGGCCAGCAGGCCTTTGACGGCAAGGAGCGCGCGCGTCGTGACCATGGAGTTGACGCGTGTGAGGACGACAGAATGCGGGATTTTGATCCCGACCTTCGTTTCCAGATACTGGAGCAGTTCGATGACATGGGCGCCGCCCTGGGCGTCCATCGCGCATCCCTGGATAGGAATGAGCACATGGTCCGAAAGACCGATCGCCTTTGACAGCAGCGGGCTGCGCGCGCCCGGCAGATCAATCACGAAATAGTCGGTCGTCGCGCGGTGATCGTCCAGATGCCGCTCCAGCGAGGCTTGCGTGACGTAGGAAATGACCTTGAGGTTGGCCATGGGAGCCGAGATATCGTGCCATCGGGAGATCCAGTTTTGCGGATCAGCATCCAGAATGGTCACGCGATTGCCCATGCGGACGAGTTCTGTGGCCAGCAGCAGCACGGCAGTCGTCTTGCCGGCTCCGCCTTTGGTGTTGGCGAAGGTAATGACGGGCATCTTCGATCCTTGCAGGAAGTTCTTGAGCCAGAATCGCTCGTCTCGGCACGTTCATGTGCGGGATCGATTGTTGCGAAACATAGTTAATAAAGATCGAAGGAAAGGCTGCTTGCTTTCACGGGTAAGTATCAGGGGTGGCGAATTGCCACCCCGAAAAGTTGCAGAATTCAACGACGCTTGTCAGCGCCGAGAATCTCGCGAGCGATCTGGTCCAGGCTCACGATACGGTCGACCCCGCCGTGAGCAATCGCTTCCTTCGGCATGCCGAACACGACGGAGGAGGCCTCGTCCTGCGCCACGGTGAAGGCGCCGGCCTGGTGCATTTCCAGCATGCCGCGCGCACCATCATCTCCCATGCCGGTCATGATGACGCCCATGGCGTTGGCGCCAGCAGAGCGAGCCGCAGAACGGAACAGCACATCAACGGATGGGCGGTGGCGACTGACCAGAGGCCCGGTACGAATTGAAACCTCGTAGCGTGCGCCGCGACGCTCCAGCAGCATATGCTTGTCGCCGGGCGCGATCAGCACATGCCCCCGCAGAACCGGATCGCCATCCTCTGCTTCCTTAACCTCCACTTCGCATAGGCCATTCAACCGCTTGGCAAAGGCGGCCGTGAACTTTTCAGGCATGTGCTGCACGATAACGATGCCAGGCGCATTGGCCGGAAGTGCTTCCAGAAGTTCACGAAGTGCTTCGGTACCGCCCGTGGATGCACCGATGCACACCACCATCTCGGTGGTCTTGGCCATGGCGGTGATCCGGGGTGGCGGCAGGACAGCATCGGCGGTCAACTTCGCAGCCGGAGGGTCCCCCGGTCGGAAACGCCGGAGTTTGCCAAGTCGTGCTTTTGCGGCAGCTTTTACCGCATGGCGCACCCGCTCCGCCGATTCCGCCAGATGATCTGCAGCGCCGATCTTGGGTTTCAGAATGACGTCGACAGCACCGGCCTCCAGCGCCTGCAACAGCGTCTCCGACCCTTCTTCCGTCAGCGAAGAACACATCACGACCGGGATCGGATGCTGGCTCATCAACTTGCGCAGAAAGGTGATGCCGTCCATTTGCGGCATTTCCACATCGAGCGTGATCACGTCCGGAATTTCGTCGCGGATCTTGCGTGCTGCCATGAAGGGATCGGATGCCGCACCGATCACTTCGATCTCGGGATCGGCGCTCAGAAGCGACGTCAGGGTCTGGCGAATGCTGGCGGAGTCGTCGACGATCAGGACGCGTACTTTGTCTGCCATGGCGTTAAATCCGCTTGAAAATTGTGTTGGCCACCTGCTTGATCGGAAGATCCAGCCCACCGGTCGTCTCCGAATGGCCGATGAAGAGATAGCCACCGGGAACAAGGTTGTCGCACAGCCGCGTTAGGACGTGCTGCTGCGTCGGCTTGTCGAAGTAGATCAGCACGTTTCGGCAGAAGATCATATGCTGCTGGTCGCGGATCGGATAGGCGTCGTCCATGAGGTTCAGTCGGGCAAACCCCACCTTCTGACGCAACTGCGGTACAATGCGAGCTTCGCCTCTCTGCGGATCGATCGCCTGCATCACGTATTTGCGTTGCAGGTGCTTCGGCACGGGTGAGATCATGTCGTTGGGATAGATGCCGCGCCGCGCTGCGCGCAACACGTCGGTTGAAAGATCTGTCGCCAGGATACGATATTCAACGTCCGAGCGTGAACCGATCGCCTCGTCCAGTACCATCGCAATCGTATAGGGCTCGGCACCGATAGAGCAGGCCGAACTCCAGATGCGCAATGTGCGGTCCTTCCGGGAAAGCATGTCCGGCAAGGCTTTTTCCGTCAGAAACTCGAAGTGCTTCGGTTCGCGAAAGAAGTCGGTCTTGTTGGTGGTGACTGCGTCGATCAGGTAGATCGATTCCGTCTTGAGCCCGTCATGCTCGAAAAGATAGTCCACATACGCGTCAAAGGTAGCGATACCGGTCACCCGCAGCCTGCGGCGCAAGCGGCCTTCCAGCATCGTCACCTTGCTGTGCGGCATCTTGATGCCGCTGTAATTGTAGATGTACTTTGACAGCTTCTCGAAGCTTCGCTTGCTCAAGCGATCATCCAGGGGCTGTGCGGTTAGGCTGGCAGCGTTACTCGAACTCACGGCATTCTCCTGCTTAGGCGACGCGGGCTTCCTGTCCCACTCCGACCAAGGCGCTCCCCGAATCCGAAAAGAGACGGGCTAGATCGATAATGACGACGAATCCGCTTTCACGGCGGACAACGCCCGCGATGTAATCGGAACGCCAGCGAACACCGATATCCGGTGCGGTTTCGATCTGTGTTTTCATGAAAGGCACCACCTCGTAGACACGGTCCGCAACGAGACCGAGCGCCAGCATCCGGCTTTCGACGGGTACGTCGAGGACGAGAATACGGGTATGGGGGGTCTTCTCTGTTCGCGTCATACCAAGGCGGATGCGAAGATCGATGACCGGTACGCCTTGGCCTCGCACATCCCGAAGGCCCAGAAGATAATCCGGACCATGAGGAATCTTGAAGGGTTCTTCGTGGTCCAGGATTTCCCGGACCACCTCGACAGGCACTGCGAAGATCTCATCACCCAGACTGAACGTCACAAACTGGGCTTCGGTGGATGGCGTGGCCATTATGCTGTCTCCCTAAAATCGTGGTCGTCAGAGTCGGGTCCGCCCATCGACATGTCCAGCGCAAAACCTCTTGCGCGGGCCTGCTGGGCTGCAACAGGGTGGTTTGGTGTAGCCTTTGCCGGGGCAGCCGGTCGGGTCACAGGGCGCTGTGGAGCACGGCTTTGAACCGGACGGCCCTGGTTTGCACGGCTACCCGACTGGTCGACGCGGAAGAAGGCGATGGAGGCCTGGAGTTCTTCGGCCTGTGCTGCGAGCTCTTCGGATGTCGCCGACATCTGCTCCGACGCACCGGCATTCTGCTGGGTCACCTTGTCGAGCTGCTGGATCGCCTCGTTGATTTGAGCCGCTCCGATATCCTGCTCGCGGCAGGCTGCCGAGATTTCTGAAATCAATTCCGCGGTTTTCTGGATATCGGGTACGAGCTTGCTCAGCATTTCGCCAGCCTCGGTGGCGACCTGTACGGTTTCGCCTGAGAGTGTGGAGATTTCGGCGGCGGCCGCCTGGCTTCGCTCGGCAAGCTTGCGCACTTCAGAGGCGACGACCGCAAAGCCCTTGCCGTGTTCGCCGGCGCGCGCTGCTTCCACGGCTGCGTTGAGAGCGAGAAGGTCGGTTTGGCGAGCGATTTCCTGCACGATCGAGATCTTCTCGGCAATGGTGCGCATGGCGCCAACTGCACGCGTGACCGCCTGGCCGGAGGCTTCTGCATCGCGCGAGGACTGGCGGGCGATCTTTTCCGTCTGAGCGGCGTTATCGGCGTTCTGCTTGATGTTGGCTGCCATCTGCTCCATCGAAGCGGAAGCTTCTTCAGCGGCAGATGCCTGCTCGGTCGCGCCTTGCGAGAGCTGTTCGGAGCTCGCCGACAATTCCTGGCTACCCGACGAAACGTTGTCGCCGGCAGAAAGGGCATCAGCCACGACGCCCCGCAGGCGTTCGACCATGCTCCTCAGCGCCGTACCAAGCGTATCCTTGTCAGACATCGGCTTCACATTGACCGTCAAGTCGCCATTGGCAATTTCGTCGGCAACCCTTGCTGTTTCGCGCAGGTTGATGACCATGCTGCGCATGGCAATGCCGAGCGTGTCCTTGTCGGACAGGGGTTTCGGTTCTTCGGCAAGATCGCCCAGCGCGATCCGATCAGCTATGGCGGCCGTTGCACGCAGGTTGACGGTCATCTTATTGACGGTCTCGATGAGATCCTTGATCTCGTCGTTGGTCTTGACCTCGATTGATTGATTGAGGTCACCGATCGCAACGGCTTCCGCCGCTGTTGCCACCTTACGCAACCCTCTCGCTACGCCGAGAGCAATCCAAACGGCTGCAAACAAAGCGATAACGGTCGCACAACCTGATATGATGGACATCGTCTGCCGCGTTGACAGATAGAGAGCATCATTGGCCGCATCGGCATTTTCCATGCCTTTCTTCTGGATACTGACCAGCTTGCCAACGGCATCCGTGACCTTGGCGGCAAGCTGCCGAACCGCCCCGTTGGAGAGTGCGACGGCGCCGTCAATGTCGCCTTTGGCCCTCAGGGCTGGAAGCGGAACCGATGCCTCCTTTACAGAAAGTGCTGCGGAAATGACCGCCTCCCAGTAGGGCTTGCCTTCGACACTTGCGATCGCCAAGCCAGAACGTGCCAAATCGAGCAGTTCGTCGATCTGCTTCTCGGAAGACGCGAAGTAAGCAGCGGAGGCCTTGTCATCACGCTCAAGCAGACCGTTTTTCTGCGCGCGAATGGCCTCGGACATTTTGCCGGAAATGGTCAGCGCATATTCGAGACGTCGAACAGGGCCTGTCACCATGCTCTTGGACGAGTCATTGAGGTCCGACAAGCTGGAACTGCTGTAAACTGTCAGTCCAATCAGCATCATGATCATGAGGCCGAAAGCCAGGCCCAACTTGAGTTTTATGGTAAAGCGCATAGGGATCACCGACTTTGGTTGTTTGGCTTGTAAATTAGCACTTTGTGGTTGATGCTTTCTTACTGAAACCGTTATGCAATCTGCTTGAAATCATCGTCTTCTTCGTCGGATCCGCCAGTGGACATATTAAGAGCGAAGCCCTTTGCGCGGGCCTGCTGAGTGGCAACAGAGTGATTGGGCGCGGACTTTGCTGGAGTAGAAAACCGCGCAGCAGAACGCTGCGGTGCAACGTTTTGAGCGGGTCTTGAGATCTGATTGGCGCGGACGCCCGCCTGGTCGACACGGAAAAATGCGATCGACGCCTGCAGCTCTTCTGCCTGGGAGGCCAGTTCTTCCGATGTCGCTGACATCTGCTCGGAGGCGCCGGCATTCTGCTGGGTCACCTTGTCGAGCTGCTGGATTGCCTCGTTGATCTGGGCCGCACCGATATCCTGCTCGCGGCAGGCTGCCGAGATTTCCGAGATCAGCTCCGCGGTCTTCTGAATGTCGGGTACCAGGCGGTTCAGCATTTCGCCCGCTTCCGTTGCGACCTGCACCGTTTCACCAGACAGCGTGGAGATTTCGGCGGCCGCCGCCTGGCTGCGTTCCGCCAGCTTGCGCACTTCCGACGCCACCACTGCAAAACCCTTACCATGTTCGCCGGCGCGCGCTGCTTCCACGGCAGCGTTCAGAGCGAGAAGGTCGGTCTGGCGTGCGATTTCCTGCACGATCGAGATCTTGTCGGCGATCGTGCGCATCGCGCCGACAGCACGCAGGACGGCTTTACCGGAGACTTCCGCATCGCGCGACGACTGACGGGCGATCTTTTCAGTCTGGGCAGCATTGTCGGCGTTCTGCTTGATGTTGGCTGCCATTTGTTCCATCGAAGCGGAGGCTTCTTCGGCAGCCGAGGCCTGTTCGGTTGCCCCCTGTGACAGCTGTTCGGAGCTTGCCGAAAGTTCCTGGCTACCAGACGACACGTTGTCGCCGGCAGAAAGCGCATCGCTCACCACGCCACGCAGACGTTCCACCATGCTCTGAAGCGAAAGACCGAGCGTGTCCTGTTCGGACATCGGCTTTGGCGTAACCGTCAGATTGCCGTTAGCGATCTGATCCGCGACGCGCGCAGTCTCGCGCAGGTTGATGACCATGCTGCGCATCGCAAGACCGAGGGTGTCCTTGTCGGACAGCGGATTGACGTCGGTAGAAAGATCACCGATGGCAACCTTGTTTGCGGCCTCAGCCGTCAAGCGAAGATTTGCAACCATGCCTTCCATCGAAAGGCCCAGAACGTCCTTGGTCGACAGCGGCTTGACCTCCACGGAGAGATCACCGGCGGCGATCTTGTCGGCCAGAGCTGCGGTGTTGCGCAGATTGCTGGTCATGACGTTGATTGTGGTGACAAGATCCTTGATCTCGTCGTTGGTCTTGACGTCAACATTCTGGTTCAAGTCACCAATGGCAACCGCGTCGGCGACCGTCCCGATCTTCTTAAGGCCAGAGGTAATGCCAAGCGCAATCCAGATTGCGGTAACAGAACCGATCAGAATTGCCGCACTGGCCAGACCAATCAGCGAGAAGCGGGTGCTGGCATAGATTTCCGCGGCGTCCATGCGTGTTGCGCTCATGTTGCGCTTCTGAATGTCGAGAAGCTTGCCAACGGCTACCGTTACCTCGCCGGTGACGGCACGCATGTCGCCGTTGGAGAAAGCGGTGGCCCCGTCCTTATCACCCTTGGCGTAGATTGCCTTCAGCTCGTCGCTCAGGCGATCAAACTTGGTGACGTTCTCCTTGACCTTCTCCCAGAATGGGCGCTCCTCCGGGCCACTGATGGCAAGACCATCGGTTATGGTCTTTACAAGCGCATCCGTGATGTCGTCGCCCTTCTGGAAATACTTCTTTGCCTCGTTGCCGTCAGAGGCCAGCAGTCCATTCTTTTGGGCGCGAACAGCTTCAGACATCATGCCTGATGCTGTCAAAGCGAGTTCCTGCTGCCTGGTCGGGCCGTCGATGACCTCCGTCAGTTTGTCGCTGACATGGCTGAGATTGAAAAGGCTGAAGACTGACAATGCTATCATGATGAAAATCATCAAAGTGAAAGCGAGGGCCAATTTGGCCTTGATGGTGAACCGCATCCTGGTGATCCTTGAGAAACTGTTTTCAATCATTTCCGCAGGAAGACCGATGACATTCACCCTTCTGCGCGCCCCATAGTCGGCGTTGGACACAACCTTCATCGGTTGTGTATAGGGTTCCGGCAAACGCCGGAACCCGAGTTGTGTCACGCGCTGTGACGGAAATCGTCATCCTCGTCGTCAGAGCCGCCTGTGGACATGTCGAGGGCAAAGCCCTTCGCACGCGCCTGCTGGGCAGCGACCGAGTGTCCTTGTGCCGGCTTTGGCTTGTTCGCCGTACTTGCTTTGGCGGCGGGTCGCTGCGGAGCACGTGCCTGTGCCGAACGTCCTGTAGTCTGTGCGGAGCGGCTACCCGACTGGTCGACACGGAAGAAGGCGATGGAGGCCTGGAGTTCTTCGGCCTGAGCTGCCAGCTCTTCTGACGTCGCAGACATCTGCTCGGATGCACCGGCATTTTGCTGGGTCACCTTGTCGAGCTGCTGGATCGCCTCGTTGATCTGGGCCGCACCGATATCCTGCTCGCGGCAGGCTGCCGAGATTTCCGAGATCAGCTCGGCGGTCTTCTGGATGTCCGGTACGAGCTTGCTCAGCATTTCGCCCGCTTCCGTCGCCACCTGTACGGTTTCACCCGACAGCGTGGAGATTTCGGCGGCAGCCGCCTGGCTTCGCTCCGCCAGCTTGCGCACTTCCGACGCCACCACTGCAAAACCCTTGCCGTGCTCGCCGGCGCGCGCTGCTTCGACAGCCGCGTTGAGAGCGAGAAGGTCGGTCTGGCGGGCGATTTCCTGAACGATCGAGATCTTTTCGGCAATCGTGCGCATTGCACCGACAGCACGGGTAACGGCCTGGCCTGACGCTTCCGCATCACGAGAGGACTGACGGGCGATCTTTTCGGTCTGAGCAGCGTTGTCGGCATTCTGCTTGATGTTGGCTGCCATCTGCTCCATCGAAGCGGAAGCTTCTTCAGCGGCAGATGCCTGCTCGGTTGCACCCTGAGAGAGCTGTTCGGAGCTTGCCGACAGTTCCTGGCTACCCGAGGACACGTTGTCGCCAGCGGCCATCGCATCGCCGACCACGCCGCGCAGGCGTTCGACCATGCTCTTTAGCGAGAGACCGAGCGTATCCTTGTCGGAGAGTGGCTTGACGTTGACGGTCAGCTCGCCATTGGCGATTTGATCCGCAACCCTTGCGGTTTCCCGGAGATTGCCGGTCATGACGTTGATCTTTTCGATCAGATCCTTGATCTCGTCATTGGTCTTGATTTCGACGGACTGATCGAGGTCGCCAACCGAAACGGCGTCGGCGACAATGCTAATCTTGCCGAGACCTCTGCTGATGCCGACAGCAATCCAAATCGCTGCGACCACGGCGATGGCAGTTGCAGCCCCTGCAACGGAAAGCATTGTCAGGCGGGTCGTGACGTAGAGTTCATCATTGGCCGCATCGGCTTTCGCCATCCCCTTTTTCTGGATGTCGACGAGTTTGGCCAGATCCTCGGTCATTTTGGCCGCGAGCTGCCGAATGGGACCGTTGGAGAGCGTGATAGCGGCGTCGAGTTGACCGCCTGAGCGCAGCGCCGATAGCGGAGTAGAAGCTTCTTTGACCGCGTTTCCTGTCGCAATCACAGACTCCCAATAGGGTTTGCCTTCCGCACTGGCGATCGCAAGCCCGGCTCTAGCTGTGTCCAGCAGATCGGACATCTGTTTTTCGTAGCCTTTGAAGTAGTTCTCGGCCAGCGCGTTGTCGCGCTCCAGGAGAGCGTTCTTCTGCGCGCGAATGGCCTCGGACATTTTTCCGGAAATCGTCAGTGCATATTCTAGGCGCTTTGCGGGTCCTTCGACCATGTCGCCGGTAGACTGATTGAGCGTGGCAAGACTAACCGTGGCATAGATGGCCATGCCGACCAGCATGACGATCATCAGGCAGAAAGCTAATGCCAGTTTGAGTTTGATCGTAAAGCGCATCCTCGATATCCCCTTGAAACGATGCAATTCGACTGTCCGCAACACGATCGATGACATTCAATCTTCTGCGCACCGGGCACCGGTGGACACGCCCTAATCATCAGAGCGGGGTGATCCCGACGGTCACGTCGGGATCCTGTTCAATCAGGCGCTCTGCCTGAAATCATGATCATCCGCATCCGGTCCGCCCATCGACATATCCAAAGCAAAGCCCTTGGCGCGTGCCTGTTGCGCAGCGACGGAATTTTCCGGGCGGCGAGGAGCCTGTGCTGCGGCCTGCGGACGGGCCTGGTGGCTCATGCGCACGACCTGCTTCTTCACGCTCCGGGCGGCCTGCGGGTGATCGGTCCGATCGACGCGGAAGAAGGCAATGGAGGCCTGGAGTTCTTCAGCCTGAGCGGCCAGCTCTTCCGATGTGGCGGACATCTGCTCGGATGCACCGGCATTCTGCTGGGTCACCTTGTCGAGCTGCTGGATCGCCTCGTTGATCTGGGAGGCCCCGATATCCTGCTCGCGGCAGGCTGCCGAGATTTCCGAAATCAGTTCCGCGGTCTTCTGGATGTCGGGTACCAATCGGTTCAGCATCTCGCCAGCGTCGGTTGCCACCTGCACGGTTTCGCCTGAGAGCGTGGAGATTTCGGCGGCAGCCGCCTGGCTGCGTTCCGCCAGCTTGCGCACTTCCGACGCCACCACTGCGAACCCCTTGCCGTGTTCGCCGGCGCGCGCTGCTTCGACAGCCGCGTTGAGAGCGAGAAGGTCGGTCTGGCGGGCGATTTCCTGAACGATCGAGATCTTTTCGGCAATCGTGCGCATTGCACCGACAGCACGGGTAACGGCCTGGCCTGACGCTTCCGCATCACGAGAGGACTGACGGGCGATCTTTTCGGTCTGAGCAGCGTTATCGGCATTCTGCTTGATATTGGCCGCCATTTCTTCCATCGAAGCGGAAGCTTCTTCAGCGGCAGATGCCTGCTCGGTTGCACCCTGAGAGAGCTGTTCGGAGCTTGCCGACAGTTCCTGGCTGCCCGAAGACACGTTGTCGGATGCCGAGAGCGCATCACCAACCACGCCACGCAGGCGCTCGATCATCGTGTTGACGAAGCCCAGGAGATCACCGATCTCGTCCTTCGTCTTGATCTCGACCATGCGGGTCAGGTCACCTTCGGAGACGGCCTGGACGGCATTGACCGCATTGCGCAAGCCTCGGTTGATCGAAGTGGCGATCCATACTGCGGCAATGATGGCGACCAGAAGCGCAACGCCAGCAACAGTCATCAAAATAGAACTGGTCTGTGCGTAATCGGCACTCGCATTGGCCTTGGCTTCGGCAAGACGTTTGGTTTCAAGCGCAACAATCTCGTCAAAGAGCTTGTCGATCTCTGTCATGGTGACACGGTTGTCGGTAACGGAGATACGCAGCGCCTGGTCGCGGTTACCGGCCAGCATGAGATCACGGATCTGATCTTCCTGCTTGCGATAATCAGCAACGAGAACGCCCAGCTTGTTCCACGTCACCTTGCCCTGTTCTGTCGCCAGGGCGAGAATCTGCGCCATCGCTGCGTCGTATTCGCGACGATAGTCATCGATTTTCTTGGAATAACCCTGCATCGCGGCCTTGTCGTCCGTCAGGAGCAGGTTTTTCTGCTGCCGCAATTCCTGCAGCTGCGTGTTGTTCATATCCTGCGCAATACGCAGGCGGGTGGCCGGACCTTCCACGACCTTTTCGAGCGTCGCGTTGAGGCTACCAAGGCTGATTACTCCCAGAGCCGCCGTGCCCAGAAGCATCAAAAGGACGAATCCAAAAGCTGAAAACAGCTTCAGTTTGATCGTTGCGCGCATCTATATTTTCCCTCGTGGAAGAATTATTGCGATCCTGTCGCTGAATGTTCGTGGTGTACCGAGAAGATCCTGTGAAGGTTAGGCATGATGATGAATTCGCCACCACGACGAACGAGGCAATCGATGAAATCCGGCCGCCATTGCATGCCAACGCTGGGTGGCGGTTCTCCCGCAGCCTTCAGCAGGGTCGTGACTTCGTAGACCTTGTCGGTACGGATGCCCGTCAGGGTAGGTTCGCCGTCGATATCGAGTTCGATAACGATGATCCGGCTGTCTATTGTTGCTTGCGACGCCTGCATGCCGAAGGCGAGGCGGATATCCGCAAGCGGAATGACTTTGCCACGGAAGTTGATGACGCTGCCGACGAAGCGCTTTGCGCCAGGAACCGTCGTTTCTGGGAGAAGATCCAGAATTTCCTGAACCTTGACTGCTTCCAGGGCAAACATCTCCCCGGCAATGTCAAAAACCAGAACTTCCAGTTCTTCGCGTCCGTCCCACAGGTGGTCGGGTATTTTTCTCAGTGCTTCACTCATCCCGCAGCCCGCAGATGCGCCTCCTGATGTTGCCCTTCGGCGACCAGATGTCCGACGTCGAGAATGAGGGCGACGCCGCCGTCACCCAGAATTGTTGCGCCGGAGAAGGTCGCCACGTCATGATGCAGTTTCGACATACCCTTGATGACCGTCTGGTGGTCACCGATGATCTGGTCCACAACCAGGCCCACACGTTCGGATCCGGTGGAAATGACAACCACCTTCTGGAATGGATCGGGTGCAGTGCCGGTATGGAAAAGTTCGCGGAGCCTAATGAACGGCACCAAACTGTCGCGCAGCGAAATGAAGCTGCGACCGCGTGAACGCATGTCTTCGTCGACGGAAAGCTCCAGGCATTCCTCGACAGCCGAAAGCGGAATGACGTAACGCCCGTTGCCGACGCGGACCAGAAGCCCATCGATGATGGCGAGCGTCAGCGGAATGGCCAGCGAGATCTCGGATCCCTGACCGTTATGGCTGACAACATTGATCGTGCCGCGGAGCGCATCGATCGTCCGCTTGACCACATCCATGCCGACGCCGCGACCGGACAGATTGGTGACCTGTTGTGCGGTGGAGAACCCGGGCTGGAAGATCAGCTGCAGCAGTTCCTGGTCGGTCAGGTTGGCATTCGGCGTGATCAGACCGGAAGATTCCGCCTTTGCGCGCACCCGATCGCGGTTGATGCCGCGACCGTCATCCTTGATGGTGATGATGACTTCACCGGCCTGCTGACGAGCGGTCAGATAGATCCGTCCTGTTTCAGACTTGCCAGCGGCAACGCGTTCCTGTGCAGATTCCAAGCCATGATCGCAAGAGTTGCGAACCAGATGCACCAGAGGATCGGCAAGCCGTTCGATCACGCTCTTGTCCACCTCGGTCGTTTCACCTTCGGTAATCAGCTCGATGGATTTGCCGGTCTCGATGGCAAGGTCGTGGACGAGGCGACGGAAGCGGCCGAAGAGATGCGTCACGGGCACCATGCGAAGCACCATCATGGTATCGCGCAATTCGCCGGACAGACGTTCCACGTCTTCGGAAACCGCTCGCAATTGCAGATCGCCACTAACGCCTGCCAGCTGGCTGAGGCGCGACTGGGCAATCACAAGCTCGCCGACGCGGTCCATCAGCTCGTCCAGACGTTCGGCGGGAACACGGACGTTTTCCGCAGACTTGGCTTGCTTCGCATCGGCAACGGGATTGGCTTTTGCCGCCGCAGGGGCATGTTCCGAGGAGACGGCAGGCGCAGCCGGGGGGTCTGCCGTCGCGACCGGGGTCGCAGGTGCTGCGGCGGGCGCTGGCTGTGCTGCGGCGGGCGCCGAGGGCACATCTACCACCTCGAGGTCCAGCTGCATCTCGTCCATGACGAAAATGAAGACATCATCAATGGCCGAGCGTGGCTGCTCGGTCGTCAGCACGATGTCCCATGTTAGATAAAGATCCGTCGGCATCAGCATGTCGAGGGAAGGAATGGACGACTGGTCCGCCTTGATCCGGCATTCTCCGAGATCACGCAATTCATCCAGCAGGCCAAGGGGGTTTGTGCCGTTCGCCATGGAATTGGCGGGCAGGCTAAACCGCATCTTGTAAGTGGTTGTGGCAGGTGCAGCCGGTGCCGCGGGCGTGTTCGGCGCTGCAGAGGCGGCTATCGCAGCGGGAGCCGCCACCGCACCGCCACCACCTGCCGCCGTAACGGCTGCACGAAGCTTTGCGAGCAGCGTTTCGCTCACGGCGTCATGGTCCCCATTGGGCACCTCGATCAGCGCCCGCATATGGTCGGTGGCGCTGAGAACTGCGGTCACAAGATCATGCGTAGCCGGGACAATGCCCTTGCGCACCTGATCGAACGCAGTTTCACAATGATGGGTAAAAGCAGCAAGGGCCTCGAAGCCAAACATGGCTCCGGAGCCCTTGAGAGTATGCAACCCGCGGAAAACTGCATCGACCTGTTCCTTGTCGGTCAGATCGTGGTTGAGGTCGAGCAAGCCGGTTTCCACCTGCTCCAGCAGTTCTGCCGCTTCCGTTCTGAAGACTGCGATCGGATCAGGAAAGCTCATCTGCCCAGGACCTTCTTGACGATTTTGACAAGGCTCTCGGGATCGAAGGGCTTGGTCAGCCACCCCGTCGCACCGGCAGCCTTTGCCTGTTGCTTCAACTCGTTGTCAGATTCCGTCGTGAGGAAGATCACCGGAACGCCCGTATGAGCCGGCAGCTTCCGGAGTTCCCGGATCATCGTCAGACCGTCCATGTTCGGCATGTTCAGGTCGGTAACGATGATATCGAAATTGCCGCTCTTGATCTTGGACAGGCCATCCTGGCCATCCACGGCCTCCGTTACGGTGTAGCCCGCGTTCGACAGCGCCACGCGGGTTGTCAGACGAATGCTGGCAGAATCGTCAACGGTGAGAATGCTTGCGGTCATTGAACTGTCCTTTCATGAAGCCAGAACCTCTGGTCCTCGGCGGCCATATCTTGCAGGAAGCCGCCGCGGTCGAGGACCTCAAGCACCTGGCCGGACGCTGGTTGCTTAAGGGAGAGTTGCTTGCCGGCAGTGCCGGCATAGATGCGTGCAGCCTCGATGAGCTGCACGAAGCTGAGGTCGGCCTGGGCATCCTCCGGGATGTCAAGGATGATGGAGCCGTTACCGGCAAGGGCAGACAGGAGTTCTTCCTGAATTGCTGCGATCGTCCGGATCGTCAGCTGGCCGGGCAGCGAAAGTGGTAATGAAACTGGTGTATTCGACGGCAATGGAACCCCCAAGCAAAATGGCGTCGGCCGCATGATTGCACGGAATTCTGGGCAGGTATGATTAACAATTACCTAATCAAAAGAGACTACTTCTGATGTAGTAAGAATCACGGTTGAATTGAATGCAGTCCCGAAAAAGAAAATTAACCAATGGTGGGAAAACGCATGAATTCATTGGCCTTGTTGGCGACTCTTTAAGATGATTCGGCGAAAACTCTCGTCATCGCACACAACTCATGCGATATTTTAGATATAGGGAATGTGTTTCGTTTCCGGACAGAATTCCTTTACGAAACTTAGCGAGAGCGGAACGGATGGCACTAGCATCAGCCCAGGTCAGTCAGGCATACTCGGCGTCGATTGGCGGCGTTCAGGCAGGCGCCCGTCTCGAAGAGGCTCGCTCGCGCATTGAGCAGCGCTTTCTGGATGGGGGAGCTGTTCTTCTGTCCGTACTGGACATCCTGAACCGGATGATCGGCTCCCTCGATACGCTCACCCAATCTCTGGACGAAGAGACGGCTGCAGCGACCATGGCTGAGCTGAACCGCACCGTCACTGCGCTCTCCGATCTGGCTGCACGCGAGACGGCGCGGCAAACGGGTTTTCGCGGCGTAGCCGAGACAGAAAAGCTGGTCCGCCCGAATGTTGGTCGCATGCAGGAGACGCTCCGCTACCTGCGGACCTTCGCCGTCACCGCAAAAATTACGGGCGCTGGCATTGCTGACTTTGCCGGTTTTGCCGAAGAGATCCTGCAGCGCATTCAGGAAGGCGCCAACCAGGTCAATGCGTTTTCCGATAAGCTCAAGAAGCTGAGCACCGATCTCGGCCCTGTGATGATCAAGGGCGAGGCGACTGTTGCTCGTTATAAGGAAACCATCCCGCATATCGTCCAGAATCTGTCCACCGGTGTCGATCGCATCAAGGGCGAGCGCCGGCAGTTGGCGCAGCGCGCAGACGAGGTGAAGGCGATTGCCCGCGGCATCCAGAACAAGTTGTCTTCGACGCTATCGGCCATGCAGATCGGCGATATCACGCGCCAGCGTATTGAACACTGCCAGTATAGCTTCGAGGTTCTCTCGGATTATCTGGCATCGCCTGAAGGGTCCGAATTGAATGCCAATGACCGGCAAAGACTGACAGCCATCATCAGTCGGCTGGTGGCCTTGCAGCTGGATCAGTCGCGGGCCGATTTTGATCGTGACACGGCGCGTATCGTCGAGACCATTGCCAGCTTCCGGTCTGATCTTGGCGAAATCACCGCCGTGCAGCAGGCGATGACAGGCGGCTCCGAAGGCCAGAGCAACGGCGTTCTGCGCGAGCTGGAAAGCGGTATCGCTGAGGCGCGCTCTGCTGTGGCGGAAATTGAAGAGGTTGCCCGTGCCGCTGAAAAGCTGAGCGAAGATACGGTGCAGACCGTGCGCGAGCTGCTCGATGGCATCAGCGTCGTCCAGAACGTCCGTGGTGACATTCATTATATGGCACTCAACACCAACCTGCGTTGCAGCCGGATTGGTGAAGAAGGCAAGGCAATCAACGTCGTGACGGCTGAGCTGCGACACTTTGCGGCGCAGCTCGATGAATCGGCGGAACTGATTCTTGTCCAGTTGAACCCGCTGGAAGATGCGGCAAAGCATCTGCTCGATCAGCCGGCGACGCTTACGGATGAGGAAAGCCTGGACACACGGCTTGAGCGCGCTTTGGGCCGCATCCGCAGCGCGGGCGACCAGATGGAAAGCGACCTCGGCGTCATGGCCGGCGAAGGTCAGCGCGGTGTTGACGACATGAACAAAGCGCTCTCGCGCCTAGACTTCCAGGCAGAACTCGGCGAGATCCTTCGTCGCTGCTACGAGGATATGGCATCGACCGTTCCGGATGAGATCGACATGTCCGGTTTGGAGGGTGCTATTGCGGTGATCGGTCCACGTATCAACAAGAAGTACACCATGGCATCGGAACGGGAGCTACATGCTGCCGTTCTCGGCACCGAAGCGCCCGAGGAGGCTCCGCTGACGATGGCGCTTTCGGACGACGATCTCGATGCGGCGCTTTTCTAGGCTCTGCAGCTTGCGTTCACTTCAAGCCGAACCCTTGAGCAAAAATGGTGTGCCATTGGCTCTTGCAAGCCAAGCATACAATCATTCCTGCTGAGGACAGCAGATTCCTTTCTCCGTCGCCCTGTTCTTTCTTGTGCGCAAGCCTATCTGCACGCATTCTGAAATTATGGTGAGACGCGACGTCGTCGAACAAGGGAGGAAGCGATGCGTTCCATTCGGACATTGGCAGGTGCATTGATGCTGGCGGCTTTGATGGCTGGCTCTGCATCAGCGCAAGTTGTAGTTTCCTCCAAGATCGATACGGAAGGTGGGGTACTCGGCAATATCATCCTGTCGATGCTGAAAGCCAATGGTATCGAGACCAAAGATCGCATCCAGCTCGGCGCGACGCCTGTTGTGCGCAAGGCGATCACCGCCGGTGAGATCGATATCTATCCCGAATATACCGGCAATGCCGCCTTCTTCTTTGAGAAGAGCGCAGAGCCCGTCTGGAACGACGCCGCCAAAGCCTATGCCGCTGCCAAGGATCTCGATTACAAGGCCAACAAGATCGTCTGGCTGACGCCATCGCCGGCCAACAATACCTGGGCGATCGCGCTTCGCCAGGATGTGGCGGACAAGAACAAGCTGAAGACGCTCTCCGATTTCGGCAAATACGTTGCAGGCGGCGGGCAGGTGAAGCTGGCGGCCTCCGCAGAATTCGTGAATTCCGCCGCCGCGTTGCCGGCGTTCCAGAAGGCCTATAGTTTCACCATGAAGCCGGAGCAGCTGATCACGCTTTCGGGCGGTGATACGGCGGCCACCATTGCCGCAGCGGCCAACCAGACAAGCGGCGCCAATGCCGCCATGGTCTATGGCACGGATGGCGGCATTGCGCCTTCGGGCCTCGTGGTCATGGATGACGACAAGGGCGTGCAGCCCGTCTACCAGCCGGCGCCGATCATCCGTGAAGAGGTTCTGAAGAAATATCCGAACATCGAGACGATCCTGAAACCCGTCTTCGAAAAGCTCGATCTGGTCACGCTCCAGCAATTGAACGGGCGCGTGCAGCTGGGCGGTGAACCGGCCAAGGGCGTGGCGGATGATTTCCTGAAGAAGCAGGGTTTTCTGAAGTAAGAGACGCGGGAGAGCTGGTTTGCGTCCTGCGGCCCCCATGTCCATCAAGCCGCAGGCCGATGCAGTTCAACTGGTACTGGCTGCCTTGATAGCCTTTGCGCTGGCCTTGCCGTTTGCGACGCTGAAGCCGAACCGCATCGTCCCCGGCCAGCCGCTTTTTCTGCTGGATGGGCCGCCGTTCTGGGCGCGTGCGCTTGTGATCCTGGCACTGATCGCGCTTGCGACCGTAACATGGCTGGGGTGCCGTCCATCTCTTCGCATTGTCGTGACGGCGACTGCTTTGATGGCGGTCATCCTTGCTCTGGGCAGTACGGCAGGTCATCTGCCGCCAAGTAACGCCTACGCCAGGTTATCTCCCGCTGCAGGCTTCTGGCTGCTGACCGGCGCCCTCGGTCTTGGCATTGCCGATGGCTTTGCGCGGCTTAAACCTTCGCCTCTGGCAGGCCTCATGGCCGTCTTGGCTGCCGTGCTGATCCTCGCCGGGCTCTTCTCCAGCGGCTGGCTGTCCGGCATTTCCATTCTCAGGGAATATCAGGGCCGTTCGGATGTCTTCTGGCGCGAGGCAGTCCAGCATGTCTGGTTGGCGATCGGATCGCTCGCTGCCGCAATCATCATCGGAATTCCCTTTGGACTTCTCTGCCATCGCCGACCGAGATTGAAAGCGGTGGCGCTGAACGGTCTCAACATCGTGCAGACCATCCCGTCGATTGCCCTGTTCGGCATACTGATCGGACCCATGGCCTGGATCGGAAGCCATGTTCCGGGTGCATCGGCCCTTGGCATAGCAGGCATCGGTGCCGCACCGGCCTTTGTCGCGCTTCTGCTCTATTCGCTGTTGCCGATGGTGGCCAACACCTTGAGCGGTCTCGCCGCCGTGCCGAGGGATCTGATCGAGGCAGCGCGGGGAATGGGCATGACGGATCGCCAGAGGCTCTGGAAGGTGGAAGTGCCTCTGGCACTGCCGGTACTGTTGGCCGCCGTGCGCATCGTGCTGGTGCAAAATATCGGCCTTGCGACGGTCGCGGCGTTGATTGGCGGTGGTGGTTTCGGTGTCTTCGTCTTCCAGGGGCTCGGTCAGAATGCTGCCGATCTTATTTTGCTCGGAGCGCTGCCGACAGTTGGTCTCGCTTTCGTGGCGGCTGTCATCATGGACGCGCTGATTGCCTGGAGCGCACCACGCAAGGGCAGGGGGAGTATTGCGTGATCGAGATCCAAGATGTCAGCAAACGGTACGCGGACCGGACGGTGGTGGATCGTGTTTCGCTGAGGGTACCGGAAGGTACGATCACGGCGATCGTCGGAACGTCCGGTTCTGGCAAGACGACCCTGTTGAAGATGATCAACCGGCTGGTGGAGCCCTCCAGCGGCACGATCACCATCGAAGGGCAGGATCACCGGCAACTGCCGGCGCATGAGCTGCGTCGCCGTATCGGCTATGCCATCCAGGGTCACGGGCTTTTTCCCCATCGGACTGTGGCGCAGAACATTGCGACCGTTCCGGATCTCCTCGGCTGGCCGAAAGAGCAGACAGAGGCGAGGGTGGCCGAATTGCTGGAGCTTTTCCAGCTGGAGCCTGCCGTGTTTGCCCGCCGCTATCCGCATGAACTCTCCGGCGGGCAACGGCAGCGCGTGGGCGTGGCGCGGGCTCTCGCGGCCCGTCCCCGGCTGATGCTGATGGATGAACCCTTCGGAGCGCTTGATCCGCTGGTGCGCGCCAAGGCGCAGAGCGACCTGCTGCATATTCAGCGACGTCTCGGCATCACTATCCTGCTCGTCACCCATGACATGAATGAAGCCTTTGGGTTGGCTGATCAGATCGCGGTCATGGAAGGCGGGCGATTGTTACAGGCCGGCAGGCCTGAGGATGTGCTGGTGCATCCCGCCGACCCGCTTGTTCAGACGTTCCTGGGAGAAAACGAGCAGGCCTTCCGTCTGCTGTCGCTGACAGACATCAGCGACCTCGTGGAGCCCGGCGACGCCATTGGCGACACTCTTTCCGTCACGACCAGCCGTCGCGATGCGCTTGCCGCCTTGCTCTGGAGCGGAAAGGCTGCGGCTCCGGTGACAGATTCACGTGGAACCGTGTTAGGGCGCGTAGCGCTGGAGCGGCTGAAACAGGCCGCTCAGAGGCCGCAATGACCTTTGCTTCGCGCGCGATCCCGAGATTGATCGGCCTTTGCCTGCTGCTCGGCCTGTTTCTGCAGCCGCAGTTGTTCGAACCTGTGTTCCGGCCACTGGCCAATACCAGCGCACCGTCGATCTATGCCCAGGCGGAATTGTGGTCGCTGGCCCTTTCGCATGTGGTGCTGGCGCTGGGTGCAACCCTTGGAGCGCTTATACTGGCGGTATCCGCTGCCGTGGTGGTGACCCGATCCTGGGGCGCAAGCTTCCTGCCGCTGTCGCGCAGCATCGCCAATATCGGCCAGACCTTTCCACCGGTTGCGGTGCTGGCGCTGGCGGTTCCCGCGCTTGGTTTCGGGGATAGGCCAACCTTCGTCGCTCTTTTGATTTATGGTTTGTTGCCGATCTTCGAGACGACCCTGACCGGGCTTACAACCCTGCCTGCACCCGTGATGGAGGCTGCGCGCGGCAGCGGCATGACCGAGTGGCAGTGTCTGCGCACGGTAGAATTGCCGCTCGCCTTGCCCTTGATCGTCGCGGGCTTCCGGCTTTCGCTGGTGATCGGCCTGTCGACAGCGGCGATCGGCTCGACTGTCGCTGCGCGCACGCTGGGTGAGGTCATCATCGCCGGATTGCAGTCGAACAATCTGGCCTTCATCGTTCAAGGGGGATTGGCGGTGGCAGGGCTGGCCGTCCTGGCGCATGACGCATTGACGGCGCTCGAGATCTGGGCAAGGCGCCGCACAAGGCTCGCTGTGTGAGACACCGGCGAATCCCGCGATCCGCCGGCCGGTAATCTTATGCGTGGCTATGCTTCATGCCTGACGATGCTTCCCGCTGCCGTTCCATGCGATTGTAGCGAATGGAAGACCAGAGCGAGAGGCCGATCAGGCCGGCGCCGCCAAGGCCCGTGATGACTTCCGGAATATGCACCATGGTCTGCACATACATGATCACCGAAAGGATCAGGATGGCGTAGAAGGCGCCGTGCTCCAGATAGCGGTATTCGGCAAGCGTACCCTTTTCCACCAGCATAATGGTCATGGAGCGCACATACATGGCGCCGATGCCAAGGCCGATGGCAATGACGAACAGGTTCTGCGTTAGCGCGAAGGCGCCGATGACGCCATCGAAGGAGAAGCTGGCATCCAGCACTTCGAGATAGATGAAGGCACCGAGACCGCCCTTGGCAGCGGCACTCATGGTCTTCTGCTGGGCATCCAGCAAGCCGCCTAGCACTTCCACCAGCAGAAAGGTGAGAAGACCATAGACCGCGGAATGCACGAAGGTCGAAGCTTCCGCTTCCGGAAGAAGCCGCGAGAACAGCATGATCAACAGCAGCACGAAGGCAATTTCCACGCCCTTGATGCTGGCAAATCGGGCCATGCGGCTTTCGATCACCTCGATCCAGTGGACGTCCTTCTCCTGCTTGAAGAAGTAGCTGAGGCCAACCATCATCAGGAAGGTACCGCCGAAGGCGGCGATCGGCAGATGCGCCTCGTTCATGATGCGCGCATATTCATCCGGCCGTGCGGCGGCGAGAATGACGGCATCGATCGGGCCGATGCCGGCGGCGATCACCACGATCAGAAGCGGGAAGACGATGCGCATGCCAAACACGGCAATCAGGATGCCCCAGGTGAGGAACCGCTGCTGCCAGACGGGTGTCATGTCCTTCAGCTTGTTGGCATTGACGATGGCATTATCGAAGGACAGGGAAATTTCCAGCACCGCCAGAACGGCGCAGATGAAGAAGACCGTCAGCATGCCGCCGATCGTGCCTTCCGACTGCCATCCGAGCACGCCGCCGAGAATGAGGCCAAGCACGGTGACGATGAAAGCCCAGCGGAAATAGCCGAGCGTTGAGGTTTGAGAGGTCGGCTGGCTCATGCGCGGACCTCCGGCAAAGAAGTGATGAATTTCAATTTACGATGGGCGCATGCCATCGGCATCGCGCCCGTGGTACGGATCGACAAGCTTGTCATGGGGTTCTATCCGCCGGCTCATTTGCAGGCGGTACCGACATCGCGAGAGCGCCGTGAAAACTCTCGCCAGAGGGGCCCGGCACCAGTGTTCAATCCGGAAGCTTCGGTTGTGCTTGCGGAGACCTCTCTAAAGTGGAGAAATTGCCGCGAAGGTCAATAGGCTTGTCGCGGGGTGTGCCGCAGCGGCTGCAACATTCACCAAGCTTCGCCGTTTACCTTGACCTTTTGGCCTTTGCAGGGCATGGAGCACGCCTGCCCGCGCCGGTCGGCAGTTTTTGTGCTAGGATGCATCCGAACCGGCCGATCGAAAGAAAAACAAAAATGAGCAAAGCTACAACTTCCGCGCCTTCCCAGCGGATGCTTCGTGTTGGCGAGCAGGTCCGCGCTGCCATCACGCAAGTGCTTCAGCGGGGCGAAGTGCGCGATGATTTGATTGAAAAGACCGTGATCTCGATTTCCGAAGTGCGCATGTCGCCGGATCTCAAGATCGCCACCGCCTATGTGACGCCGCTCGGCGTCAAGGACCACGACAAGGTGATAGACGCGTTGAACCGCAATGCGAAGTTCATTCGCGGTTGCCTGAGCGGCGCCCTGCGGCAGATGAAGTATATGCCGGAAGTGCGTTTCCGCGACGATACCAGCTTCGACAATTACCAGAAGATCGACGCTCTGCTTCGCTCGCCCGAAGTTCGCCGCGACCTGTCGGCCCAGAATGGGGCCGCTGAAGACGACCAGGAACAAGAATAGCAAGACATGTCCAAACCGCGTAAACCCAAGGGCCGCCCGGTCTCCGGCTGGCTCATTCTCGACAAGCCGCTGGATTTCGGCTCGACCGAAGCAGTCGGCAAGATCAAGTGGCTGTTCAATGCCCAGAAGGCCGGCCATGCCGGCACGCTCGACCCGCTTGCGTCCGGCATGCTGCCGATCGCGCTGGGCGATGCCACCAAGACCGTGCCTTACGTGATGGATGGCCGCAAGATCTACGAATTCACCGTCAGCTGGGGTGAAGAGCGCACGACCGATGACCTGGAAGGCGAAGTGACGGCA
This sequence comes from Rhizobium oryzicola, assembly GCF_030504645.1. GTDB lineage: Bacteria > Pseudomonadota > Alphaproteobacteria > Rhizobiales > Rhizobiaceae > Neorhizobium > Neorhizobium oryzicola. Next base: position 64,954 of record NZ_JAUKWQ010000001.1, read on the forward strand.
AGCTCCGACAAGCGCCCGACGGAGGAGGATGTCCGCGCGCTCCTGCCAAAATATACCGGCACGATCGAGCAGATCCCGCCGCAATTCTCGGCCATCAAGATCGCCGGCGAGCGTGCCTATGATCTGGCGCGTGACGGTGAAGTGGTGGAAATTCCGGCGCGTGAAGTGGAAATCTTCCGCCTGACGCTTCTGAAGAGCGAGCAGGACCGCGCCTTCTTTGAAGTCGAATGCGGCAAGGGCACCTATGTGCGGGCGCTGGCCCGCGACATGGGCCGCGATCTCGGCTGCTTTGGCCACATCTCCGGCCTGCGCCGCAGCTTCGTCGCGCCCTTTGCCGAAGAGAAGATGGTGCCACTCGAAGCGCTGATCGAGCTCGAAAAGATCGAGGATCGCGACGAGCGTCTTGCAGCACTTGATGCCTACCTGGTCGATACCGGCGAGGCGCTTGCGGCACTGCCGCAGATCCGCATCAGCGACGACCAGGCCCATCGCCTGAAGATGGGCAATCCCATCATCCTGCGCGGGCGTGATGCGCCCGTGGCGGAACCGGAAGCGGTGGCCCTTGCCGGCGGCAAGTTGATCGCGATCGGCGAGATCGGTCAGGGTGAGTTCCGCCCGAAGCGGGTGTTCGCTTGAGCCGTTAAGGCTGTGCAAGCCCCTTCCCAAGGCTGGCGGAATGGTTTATAGCGACCGCCAGCTGGACAGGGTGTACGCGCCCACCTGCTTTCATGGCCAAGGCTGGCCGACATCCCGGCCTATGGCGTCCGCAATTCCTTAAACATAGAAAGGATTACACGATGTCGATCACTGCTGATCGCAAGGCTGCTCTCATCAAGGAATACGCAACCGCTGAAGGTGACACGGGTTCGCCGGAAGTACAGGTCGCGATCCTCACCGAGCGCATCAACAACCTGACTGAGCACTTCAAGGACCACAAGAAGGACAACCACTCCCGTCGTGGCCTCCTGAAGCTCGTTTCCAGCCGCCGTTCGCTTCTCGACTACCTGAAGAAGAAGGACGAAGGCCGTTACTCGAAGCTCATTTCAGCTCTGGGCATTCGCCGCTAATTTCATTCGGCGGGCGGCCATGTCGCCCGCCGCTTTCGTTTCCGGTTTTTCGTGAAAATCCGGTTCTGTCATCCAGCAAGATGGATGGCCTGATGTGGCGGACCGGATGGGCCGGGTCGCCGAAGACGAAACCGATGACCTGTCATGGGGCAGGATTGCCGGATGCTTCGCTGGATGAAATGACAATCCGGCGCGCGGCGAGACCTTTGGAGGCCGTCGCAAACCCTTCGGGCGGATGGGCCGAAGGTGGAGGAAGCTTCCCGTTGTCTTGCCCGTGATCGTGTCGCAACGCCTCGTATAGCCAAGCCTTTTGGAAACCATTGAAGTTTTCGAGAGAAGGCTGGAGGCAGTGAAGGACTGACATCATGTTCAAAACACATGCCGTTGAAATCGAATGGGCAGGCCGCCCGCTGAAGCTCGAAACGGGCAAGGTTGCCCGCCAGGCTGATGGCGCCGTCATCGCCACCTATGGCGAAACCGTCGTTCTCGCCACCGTCGTCTCCGCCAAGGAGCCGAAGCCAGGCCAGGACTTCTTCCCGCTGACCGTCAACTACCAGGAAAAGACCTATGCCGCTGGCAAGATCCCGGGTGGCTACTTCAAGCGCGAAGGCCGTCCGTCGGAAAACGAAACGCTCGTTTCCCGCCTGATCGACCGCCCGATCCGCCCGCTCTTCCCGGAAGGCTACAAGAACGACACGCAGGTTGTCGTTACCGTCATCCAGCATGACCTCGAAAACAACCCGGACATCCTGTCCATGGTTGCGACCTCGGCTGCCCTGACGCTGTCCGGCGTTCCCTTCATGGGCCCGGTCGGCGGTGCACGCGTTGGCTACATCAACGGCGAATACGTTCTGAACCCGCATCTCGACGAGATGGACGAGTCGAGCCTCGACCTCGTCGTGGCCGGTACGCAGGACGCCGTTCTGATGGTTGAGTCCGAAGCCAAGGAACTCAACGAAGAAGTCATGCTCGGCGCCGTCATGTTCGGCCACAAGGGCTTCCAGCCGGTCATCGACGCAATCATCAAGCTCGCTGAAGTGGCTGCCAAGGAGCCCCGCGAATTCGAACCGGAAGATCATTCCGAACTCGAAGCCGAAATGCTGAAGCTGGCCGAAACCGAACTGCGCGCTGCCTACAAGATCACCGAAAAGGCTGCCCGCTACGCTGCCGTTGATGCCGTCAAGGCGAAGGTCAAGGCACACTTCCTGCCGGCCGAAGGTGAAGCCAAGTACACGGCAGAAGTCGTCGGTGCCGTCTTCAAGCACCTGCAGGCCAAGATCGTTCGCTGGAACATTCTCGACACCAAGAGCCGCATCGATGGCCGCGACCTGGAAACGGTTCGCCCGATCGTTGCCGAAGTCGGCCTGCTGCCGCGCACGCACGGTTCGGCCCTGTTCACCCGTGGTGAAACCCAGGCTCTCGTGGTTGCGACGCTTGGTACCGGCGAAGACGAACAGTATGTCGACAGCCTGACGGGCATGTACAAGGAGCAGTTCATGCTCCACTACAACTTCCCGCCCTACTCGGTGGGTGAAACCGGCCGCATGGGTTCCCCGGGCCGTCGTGAAATCGGCCACGGCAAGCTCGCATGGCGCGCCATCCACCCGATGCTGCCGACGCCGGAACAGTTCCCGTACACGCTGCGCGTCGTCTCCGAAATCACCGAGTCCAACGGTTCGTCCTCCATGGCAACCGTTTGCGGCACTTCGCTGGCGCTGATGGATGCAGGCGTGCCGTTGGCAAAGCCGGTTGCCGGTATCGCCATGGGCCTGATCCTTGAAGGCGACCGTTTCGCGGTTCTTTCCGACATCCTGGGTGACGAAGATCACCTCGGCGACATGGACTTCAAGGTTGCCGGTACGGAAGCAGGCATTACCTCGCTGCAGATGGACATCAAGATCGCCGGTATCACCGAAGAGATCATGAAGGTCGCGCTCAGCCAGGCCAAGGGCGGACGTAACCACATCCTCGGCGAAATGGCCAATGCCATCACCGAGAGCCGTGGCCAGCTCGGCGAATTCGCACCGCGCATCGAGGTGATGAACATTCCGGTCGACAAGATCCGTGAAGTCATCGGTTCGGGCGGCAAGGTCATCCGCGAAATCGTTGAAAAAACCGGCGCCAAGATCAACATCGAAGACGATGGCACCGTCAAGATCGCCTCTGCTTCTGGCAAGGAGATCGAAGCGGCTCGCAAGTGGATCCACTCCATCGTTGCCGAGCCGGAAGTCGGCGCAATCTACGAAGGTACTGTTGTGAAGACCGCTGATTTCGGCGCCTTCGTCAACTTCTTCGGTGCCCGTGACGGCCTCGTGCACATCTCGCAGCTCGCTTCCGAGCGCGTTGCCAAGACCTCCGACGTCGTCAAGGAAGGCGACAAGGTCTGGGTGAAGCTCATGGGCTTCGATGAGCGTGGCAAGGTTCGCCTCTCGATGAAGGTTGTCGATCAGGCCACCGGCCAGGAAATCGTTGCTGAAAAGAAGAAGGCTGAAGACGGCGAAGCCGCCGAGTAATCGCCTCTTCCTCGCAGTCATCGAGGGCGCGGAGCGATCCGCGCCCTTTTGCATAAATGCTTGCGCACCTCCATGGTGCGCCAAACCAATTTGAAGACGGAGCCGTCATGAGCCGCGATGCCGTAAAGACCCTGTTCCATCCCTTTGCCACGGAAACACTGCCTGGGCCGCAAGCCGGCGAGCGCGTGCTGTTTCTGGCGGCGGAAGCATGGCCGCCGCTCCCCGAGGGATTTGCGGGCGATCTCGTCAACGTGCAGCCTCTGCGTGGCCTGTTTCGCCCGCTGCAGGCCCGCGGCGTTCAGGTGTCTCCCGAGATCGAAGGCGAAGGTTACGATGCTGCGTTGATCCTCTGCGGCAAGCATCGCGGTGAGAATGAGCAGAATGCAGCGGAAGCTCTGGCCCGCGTCAAGCCGGGCGGCCTGATCGTTGCCGCTGGCTCGAAGGAAGATGGCATCCAGCCGCTGCGCAAGCAGTTGGCGCAGCTGGGCTTGGATGTCGAGCATATGCCGAAATACCACGGTGTGGCCGTCTGGTTCACACGCCCGCAGGATGCGACGGCTGCCATCGCCAAGCTTTCGAAACCGGTGCAATGGGTCGAGGAGCAGTTCGAAACCATTCCCGGTCTCTTTTCGCATGATCGCGTCGATGCAGGTTCCGAACTGCTTGCCAGCCGCCTGCCAACGGATTTCGATGGCAATGCAGCGGATCTCGGCGCCGGCTGGGGCTATCTCTCCGTCAAGCTCGCGGAAGCCTCGCCACGCACCAACCGCATTGATCTCTTCGAGAATGACCATCGCGCGCTGGAGTTCGCCAAGAAGAACCTCGCACGCAATTGCCCGGATCTGGCAACGCGTTTCTTCTGGCAGGATCTTTCCTCCGAGCCGGTGAAGGAAAAATACGATCTCGTCATCATGAACCCACCCTTCCATGAGGGGCATGCGGCGGAGCCGGGCCTCGGTCAGGCCTTCATCAAGGCGGCATCGGACGCGCTTCGCATCGGGGGACGTCTTCTGATGGTTGCCAATCGCGGCCTGCCCTATGAGACAACGCTCACTGCCGAGTTCAAGGAAAGCGGCGAGACCTGCCGCAATGCGCGCTATAAGGTTCTCTGGGCGCGCAAGTAATTTCTGCGCATCGGTAGATACGGAAAAGCCCCTGACGCGACGAGCGCAGGGGCTGTTTTGTATCTCGATGGAGAGCTGCCTATTCCACGTCGGCCTTGCGCAGGCGCTCCAGCGTCGGCAGCGAGGTAATGCTGTAGCCAGCATCCACATAGTGGATTTCGCCTGTCACGCCACGCGACAGATCCGACAGTAGGTAAAGGGCGGAACCGCCAATATCCTCGATGGTTGCCGTACGGCGCAGCGGCGCGTTCTTCTGATTCCACGAATAGATGGCGCGCGCGTCCGAAATGCCGGCGCCGGCAAGCGTCCGCACGGGGCCAGCCGAGATTGCGTTGACACGGATGTCGTTCGGACCGTAGTCAGCCGCCAGATAGCGGACGGAGGCTTCGAGAGCCGCCTTGGCAACGCCCATCACATTGTAGTTCGGGATGACGCGCTGCGAGCCGTTATAGGTCAGCGTCAGCATGGAGCCGCCCTCGGTCATCAAGGGAGCGGCGCGCTTGGCGATCTCCGTGAAGGAGAAGCAGGAAATGACCATGGTGCGGCTGAAGTTCTCGCGGGTCGTATCCGCGTAAAGGCCCTTCAGCTCGTTCTTGTCGGAAAAGCCGATGGCGTGCACGACAAAATCCAGCGAACCCCAGCGTTCCTTGATGGCGTCGAAGGTGGCATCGACGGAAGCCAGATCTTCCACGTCGCAAGGAACGACGAAGTCCGAATTGAGTTCAGCCGCCAATGGCTTCACGCGCTTGCCCAGCGCCTCACCCTGGAAGGTGAAGGCCAGTTCCGCGCCCTGTGCGGCCAGCGCCTTGGAAATGCCCCAGGCGATGGAATGATTGTTCGCGACGCCCATGATGAGGCCGCGCTTACCCTGCATGATACCGCTCATGGGCCTTATCCGTTATAGCGTTGGAAAACGAGCGTGGCATTGGTGCCGCCAAACCCGAAAGAGTTGGAGAGGGCGATATCGATCTTTGCGTTGTCGATCCGCTGACGCACGATCGGCACGTCGGCAAATTCCGGATCGATTTCCTCGATATGCGCGCTTTCGCCGATAAAGCCCGCCTGCATCATCAGCAGCGAATAGATCGATTCCTGCACGCCGGCAGCACCCAGCGAATGGCCGGTCAGCGACTTCGTGGACTGGACATGAGGGATCTTGGCCCCGAAGACTTCGCGGATCGCGCCGATTTCCTTCGAATCGCCGACCGGCGTCGAAGTTCCATGGGTGTTGATGTAGTCCACATCGCCCTTCACGGTCGCAAGCGCCTGGCGCATGCAGCGTACCGCACCTTCGCCTGACGGAGCCACCATGTCGTAACCATCGGAGGTCGCGCCGTAGCCGACGACTTCCGCATAGATCTTAGCGCCGCGGGCCTTCGCATGCTCCAGTTCTTCGAGAACCAGAACGCCTGCACCGCCGGCAATGACGAAGCCATCACGGTTGGCGTCATAGGCGCGGGAAGCCTTGTCCGGCGTTTCGTTGTACTTGGAGGACATGGCACCCATCGCGTCGAACAGGTTCGACATGGTCCAGTCGAGGTCTTCGTGACCGCCGGCAAACATCATGTCCTGCTTGCCCCACTGGATCATCTCGACGGCATTGCCGATGCAATGCGCCGATGTCGAGCAGGCGGACGAGATGGAATAGTTGACGCCGTGGATCTTGAACCAGGTGGCAAGCGTTGCGGATGCCGTTGAGGACATGGCCTTGGGAACGGCAAACGGGCCGATGCGCTTCGGGCTGTTGTTCTTCAGCGTAATGTCGGCTGCTTCAATCAGGGTGCGGGTGGATGGACCGCCGGAACCCATGATGATACCGACGCGCTCGTTCTGGGCGTAGTCCTTCTCCTCAAGGCCGGAATCGGCAATGGCCTGTTTCATGGCCACATGGTTCCAGGCGCCGCCCTGGCTCAGGAAACGCATGGCGCGACGATCGACCAGATCCGTGGGGTCGAGGTTCGGCTTTCCCCAGACCTGGCATTTGAAACCATGTTCGGCAAAATCGCTGGAGAAGGAGATGCCGGACTTGGCATCGCGGAGAGAGGCAGTCACTTGATCGGCATCATTGCCGATCGATGACACTACACCAAGACCGGTGACAACTACCCGTCGCATCTGATCTAACCCTTGTTGTTTTCTGAAAACATGCCCAACGAATATCAGGCAGTCTTGTCCTTCGAAAGGCCGACACGCAGATCGGTCGCCTGATAGATGGTTTCCCCGTCCGCCTTCAGCCAGCCATCGGCTGTGCCGAGAACCAGACGACCGCGCATGACGCGCTTGAAGTCGATACCGTATTGCAGAAGCTTGGTGTGAGGACGAACCATGCCCTTGAATTTCACTTCGCCAGTGGAAAGCGCCATGCCGCGGCCTTCTTCACCGAGCCAGCCGAGGAAGAAGCCGGTGATCTGCCACATGCCGTCGAGGCCCAGGCAACCCGGCATGATGGGATTGCCTTCGAAATGGCAGGGGAAATACCAGTCGTCGGGTTTCACGTCGTATTCGGCGCGGATGTAACCCTTGTCGAAGGCGCCGCCGGTCTCGGAAATTTCCGTAATGCGGTGAACCATGAGCATGGGCGGCAGCGGCAATTGGGCATTGCCTGGCCCGAAGAGTTCGCCGTGGGCGCACTGCAGTATTTCTTCGTAGGTGAAACTCGATTTTCTATTTTCCATGAGGTCTTCTCGTCCCCTCGACATCCGCCCCGAACGTGTATTCCAACGCCGATCCTATTTAAAGCATGCCACGATGTCCCGATCATCAGGATCAGGACAATACCGGCTTTCAGTCTGGTCCGCATATAGGAAGCGGACCCGGCAAACCAGAGGCTTCCGGGTCAAATTTTCGCATTTCCCCGCCCTAGCCGGCCTTGTGGCCCCTTTCAGGCTATTGAAAGGGTGGGCGGCAAAAGTTATATCATTTAGTCGAGAATAATCAGGCGACGGGAAGAGAACGTCCTAATGGCAGACGCCAGCATCGATGTAGAAACAAGATTGCGCGATTGCGGGCTGCGCCCCACGCGCCAACGCGTTGCGCTGGCCGATCTCCTGTTTGCCAAGGGCGACCGGCACCTGACGGTCGAAGAGCTGCACGAGGAGGCGATCACCGCCGGCGTGCCGGTTTCTCTGGCCACTGTCTACAATACGCTGCATCAGTTTACGGAAGCGGGCTTGATTCGCGTTCTCGCCGTCGAAAGCGCCAAAACCTATTTCGACACTAACGTGTCCGATCACCACCACTTCTTTGTCGAAGGCCGCAACGAGGTTCTCGATATTCCGGTGAACAATATCGAGATCGCCAACCTGCCTGCGCCGCCGGAAGGCATGGAGATCTCGCACGTGGACGTGATCATCCGCCTGCGTGAAAAGCAGCGCTGATCGGGATCAACCCTTTCTCCTGGATTTGCCCTTCATAGCCTCCTCGGTCGGACGACCGGGGCGTGAGTGAAACCTTGGTAGCATCCACCCGTAATGGATTGCGCCGCCCCGTAGGCCGAAGGCGGCCGCCATGCCCAGAGAGGATGACAGCCAGAGCGGCAATTCCCCGAGCGTTGCGCCGGTAAAGACGGCAGCGCCGGCCATGGCGGCCGTCACATAGATTTCAGGTCGCAGCAGGATCGAAGGTTCATTGGCGATGAGGTCGCGCAGGATGCCGCCGAAGGCTGCCGTCATGGTGCCTGTCACGATCGCAATCGTGGGCGATCCCGTAGCCGCCAGGCCCTTGGCCGCACCCATGACGCAATAGGCGGCGAGCCCCACGGCATCGAGCCACACCAAAAGGCGATAGCGCCATTCGACACGATGGCCGGTGAAGAAGACGAAGATTCCAACCATGAAGCAGATGATGAGGTAAGTCGGGTCCTTCACCCAGAAGACCGGACCACCGCCCAGAACGAGGTCTCGCAGCGTTCCCCCGCCAATGCCCGTGGTGGCGGCAAAGAACAGGAAGCCTACGAAGTCCAGCTGCTTGCGCGATGCCGCAAGCCCGCCCGTTGCGGCAAACAGCGCGACCCCGGCGTAATCGAGAAAGGTCAGAATGGACATGGGTGTCGGTGCTCGGTCAAAGTGTCTAAAGGTCACTATTAAGGGCAGAACGTGTCACGAAAGCTTGGATGCTTCCGCCCCCGTCTCCAGCGTCACGCAAGTACCAGGCGGTTACAATAGAAAGGTGCGCCTGCGCCTGCCATCGGCGAAGGTCCGTTGTCTACAGCAATTTGGGTGAAGGAGAGCCGGGTGGCAAAGCTTCTGATGATTCTCGTACAGGCCCTCGGGCTCATCCTGATGCCGACGCTTGCGCTGTCACAGCAACAGTTGCTCGACGATCCTGTCTCGTTCGAGAAAAGCCATTTTTCCAAGCAGTGCAAGTCAGTCGACTTCGGCGACGAATTCGCGACCAAGCTCGACATCAACAATGACGGCCTGCAGGACGTGGTCATCAACCACGGTTCGATGATCTGTGACGGCGAGAAGGGCGTTGGCTGCAACGGCGAAGGTTGCCCCTACAACTTCTACATCCAGGTCAAGGAGGGCGGCTATCTCTTGATGGCAACCGCCCAGATCTACGGCTATGATTTCATCAAGCGCTTCGGCAACATGGTCTTCGTGTTCAAGATGCATCCCAAATATTGCGATCGCCTCGCCGGCGATCCGTGCCTGATGACCGTGCGCGTGCGCGGCGCGGAGATGTTCACGATCTCGAAGAAATGACGCTTTGCGTCAGTCTATGCGGCCCGCCAGCCGGTATCCGATAAGACCCAGCCATTCCCGAACCGCTGTCGATGTGTTTTGCGCGTTGAGCGATGGCTGGGTGAAATCCAGTCCGGGTGAAACCGTACCGCTCGTCCGGTAGTCCACCGGCCAGGGTTTGACGGCCAGCCCTGCCTTTTCGAACAGCGCGGTTGCGCGCGGCATGTGGAAAGCCGAGGTAATGAGCAGGCACTCTTTGAGGCCCTGCTTTTCCAGCAGTGCCTTTGTCTTCTGCATGTTTTCCCAGGTATTTCGCGACTCGTTTTCCTTGATGACTCTCGCTGTCGAGACGCCGTAGCTCGAAAAGAAGCGTTCGGCGGCGGCAGCCTCACCCTCGTAGCGGCCGCTGAAGGAGCCATCGCCGCCGGAAACGAGGATCCTGGCCTCGGGATGCGCGATCGCCAGTCGAAGCGCTTCGGTATAGCGGTCCGCAGCAGCGTTGAATTCGATACCGCCACGACTGTTCATGACCTCGTTTTCGATGGCGCCGCCCAGCACGATCATGCAGGCAATCTCGCGCGGTTCGGCCTGGGGCCGCGGTACCCGGTCTTCCAGCGCCTGCAGCATCAGGTTTCCGGTGGTGGTGTAAAGCGTCAGGAAAAGCACCAGCGCAGTGGCAAGCGCCATACTCGAGCCAAGGCGCCGCCAGCCCAGCAGACCCAAAAGCCCCGCCAATACGCTCAGGAAAAAGGCGAGCGACAGGGGCTGCGCCAGCAGCCAGACGATCTTCGATACGTAAAACATCAATCACTTCCGCTGAGGGGCCCGGGTCACGCGCTGGTTATAGCGCCGGTGCAGGGCCCGGCGCAGCATCAGCGTGGAAAGAGCGACGCAAAGTGTCAGCAGTGCGGCGATGAAGAGAGCCAGATCCGGCAGAGCGAGCCCGAGGATGGCGCCGGAGAGTGCACCTGTGACCATGCCGATCCACGGCACCGCCTGGATGTTCCAGTCGAACTGCCGGTCGCCCAAGATGAAGCGGCCAAGCCCGCGCCCGAAACGCGACAGTGCGCCGGTCACGTAAGTGAGGCCGATCGGCAGGCCCTCGATGTGCTCGACAGCGGCATTCACCAGCCCCATGGCCAGCACGACCAGATAGAAGCGTGGATAATGCGCGGCAGGCGAATTCAGTATGGCGGCGAAGGAAAGCAAGATGCTGACGCTCGCCAGCACCGCAAAAATGCGACGGTCGGCGAGATAGCCGATGATGACGCCGATGGCATTACCGGCCACGAAGACGAGGATCGCACCCAGCAGCACAAAGGCATGAGCATCCTCACCGTCAGCCAAGGCAATGGCGGAGCGGGTGGTGTTGCCGGTCATGAAGGACACGAAATCCCCCGAAAGGCGGAGCCCGATCGCATCCGTCATGCCCGCGATGTAGGATATGGCCGCCACCAGTGCGACGCCTGTGCTACGCCGCTGCGTCTTGATTATCCGCCGCCGTCTTTCTCTCGTCATGCCATCCTCAACATGCCGCGAATGCAATGAAGGCGACTCACGGACTCGGCTCCAGCTTACGGCAGGCACAGAGGAATTGGGAATAGATCAGGACAGAAGAGTCCGCGTCAGCGCATGGTTCGGGTCGGCAAGTCCGTCGATCACGTTGAAATGGTGCCGGTCCGGCTCGACGTAAGCACCCGTTTCCGCGCCGAGCCCGAGCCACAGGCTCGCCATCAGAGCATTCTGACGGATGAATTCCGCACGCTCATTGCCGCCCACCCAGCAGAACAGGCGCGTGTTTTCGCCGGGCGTCATGAGCACCGGGCTTTCCGCTGCCGCTTCTTCCGAGGCCAGGCGAAGGTTGTTGTTGAGCCCGGTATGGATCAGCGGTCGCAGATCATGCACGCCGGAAATGGAAACCACGGTGCGAATGCGGGCTCGAACATCGGAGGCAAGCGGTGACGTCGCAGCGATCATGCGGGTGACGAGATGCCCGCCGGCGGAATGGCCGGTCAGATGCAAGGGGCCGTCCAACATCGCAGCTGCGGCGGTCAAGGCCTGTCCGATTTCCGTCACGATCCCGCCGACGCGAGCATCGGGGCAGAGCGTGTAGCTCGGCATCGCCACCGCATAGCCGCTCTCCACCGCACCGGCCGCCAGATGCGACCAGTAGGATTTGTCGAGCGCCTGCCAGTATCCGCCATGTACGAACACCACGAGACCGAGCGGCGTGCTCTGCGGCAGGAAGAGGTCGAGCCGGTTACGCGAATTTTTGCCATAGGCGAGATCCAGCCGCGCCTGCCCCTTGGCAAACATCGTCTCCCGATAGGCTTTTGCCGGGGCCACCCAGGCCTCCGGCCAGCGCTCGCCCTGCGGAATATTGGCGCCATTGGTATAGGCGTCGTTGAAATCCTCGATCCGGTGGAAGATCATCCGCTAGGCTCCTTGCTCATCGTTTTGTCAGAGGACGGTGCGCACGCGCCAGAGTTCTGGGAAAAGCTCCACTTCCAGCATCTTCTTGAGATACTGGGTGCCCGACGTCCCGCCGGTGCCGCGCTTGAAGCCGATGACGCGCTCGACCGTGGTGACATGGTTGAAACGCCAGCGGCGGAAATAGTCCTCGAAATCGACCAGCTTTTCCGCCAGCTCATAGAGATCCCAGTAACGGGCAGGGGCCAGATAGACCTGGCGCCAAGCTTCCAGCACCTTTTCGTTTTCGCTGCGCTTTTCCCGCCAGCTGGTGCGCTGGCCATCTTCGCCGATATCGAAGCCGTTGCGCGCCAGAAGCAGGATCGCCTCGTCATAGAGGCTGGGGCGGGAGAGAATGTCTTCCAGCCCTTGTGTCAGGTCATTTCGGTGCTTGTGGGGCCCCAGCATGGCGAGGTTGCGGTTGCCGGCCAGAAACTCGATCGCCCGATACTGATAGGACTGGAAGCCGGAGGATTGGCCAAGCGCATTGCGAAACTCGGTATATTCGCTGGGCGTCATGGTGCGCAGCACATCCCAGGCGCTGTTGAGCTGTTCGAAAATGCGCGCCACGCGCGTCAGCATCTTGAAGGCGGGCTGCGGCTCGTCCCGGCGGATGGCATTGATCGCCGACGAAATTTCGTGGATCGCGAGCTTCATCCAGAGCTCCGACGTCTGGTGCTGGATGATGAACAGCAACTCGTCATGCGCGGTTGAGAGCGGCTTCTGCGCCGAAAGGATAGGGTCGAGCTGCAGATAATCCGTATAGGACATGCGCTCCCGGAAGGACATTTCAGCGCCTTCCTGCGCGGGATCGTAAGGAGTGACGGTCACGTTACCAGCGCCTTCTGCTTGAATTCCGGGGCATCCCAAAGATTGTTCGTCATGATATCGGCAAGGATGTCGACAGCGCCTTCTACATCGCGCTCGCTGATATAAAGCGGCGTGAAGCCAAAGCGGATCGCGTTCGGGGCACGGAAATCACCGATCACGCCGCGAGCGATCAGCGCCTGCATGATGGCATAGCCTTCGGCGTGTAGGAAGGAGACCTGGCTGCCGCGCTTCGTGCCATCCCGGGGCGAGCCGAGCGTCAGTGACGGGCACTTATCCTCCACCAGCCGGATGAAGAGATCGCAGAGCGCAATCGACTTGGCCCGTACATCGGCCAACTCGACGCCCTCCCAGGCATCAAGGGACGCATCGAGGGCTGCCAGTGCCAGGATGGGCGGTGTGCCGACCCGCATGCGGTCAATGCCATCGCCCGGTCGATAGTTGAGATCGAAGGCAAAGGGTTTTTCATGTCCCAGCCAGCCGGAAAGGGCAGGGCGCGCGCGCTCTGCCCAGCGCGGCGCAACATAGATGAAGGCCGGCGCGCCGGGGCCGCCGTTCAGGTATTTATAGGTGCAGCCGACGGCAAAGTCGGCATCGGCGCCCAGCAGATCGACGGGCAAAGCGCCGGCGGAATGGGCAAGATCCCAGACGCAGAGGGCACCCTGCGAATGCGCCTTCGCCGTCAGTGCCTTCATGTCATGCAAGCGCCCGGTGCGGTAGTCCACTTCCGTCAGCATGGTCACGGCAACCGTCTCGTCGATAGCCGTCTCCACCTCTTCCGGATCAACGATCTTCAACTGATAGCCGCGATCGAGATAGGCGATCAGGCCTTCCGCCATGTAGAGATCGGAGGGGAAGTTGCCGTTGTCGGAGAGAATGATCTTACGGGATGGATCTTTCTCCGCGGCAATATCGATGGCGGAAGCGAGCGCCTGATAGACCTTGATGGAGAGCGTATCGCCCATCACGACGCTGCCCGCAGGCGCGCCGATCAACCGACCGACCCGATCGCCAATGCGGCGCGGCATCGCCATCCAGTTGGCCTGGTTCCAGCCGCGAATGAGCATCTCGCCCCATTCGTCCTGCATCATGCGCGACACGCGCTCGCGCGCGGCAAGCGGCAGCGGCCCAAGCGAATTGCCGTCGAGGTAGATCACTCCCTCCGGCATGTGAAACAACTGACGCGTCCGTTCGAAATCGGCCATTCCTGAGATCCCTGCTTGGCAGGCACACGTCTGTCTTCAGGCGCGGCCATCTTTCTTCCGGGCATGATAACCAAAATATTTTAGGTTTAAACTAGATTCTATCACGCTGGAGCTTTGTGCGTTTTTATTAGACCGGCCTGAACTTCTTGCTGACGAAGCGAGAACTCTGCAGACCGAACCGCCATGGCAGCTCCATGGCACGGGTGATGCCGATCCGCGGCCCGCTGATGACGGGAGACGGCGCGGCCGGCAGGGTCAAGGCGAAGGGCGAAGCATTCAGCGTCAATCCATCATGGCCAAGGTGGATGCCAAGCGCCTGGGTGAGGCGGCCGGGTCCCGCACAGAGACTGGCGAGATCGCTTCGACCGCGCCGCGCCTGTATCTCTTCGATGCCCTCTGTCGGCTGAAGCGCACGGATCAGCACCGCGCTGCCGGGCAGGCAGACGAAGTTCAGACACCAGTGGATGCCATAGGAGCGGTAGACATAGGCATGCGCCGGCGGCCCGAACATGGTGCGGTTGGTGGCATTCATGCCCTTGAAGCTGTGCGAGGCCGGGTCATCCGGCTGATAGGCTTCCGTCTCGACAATGATGCCGCCCGCGCCGTTGAAGAGTAGCGTTGCGCCGATCAGGTCGCGCGCGACCTCGACGGAAGAACGACTGAAGAAATGTGTGAGATCAGATGAAGCGGCCATGCATCTAGCATGTGGCGCGATAGGGGCGGGCGCGCAACCCGTTTCTGGTCCTCGATCGCCGCCAGCAGGCATATCGTTCCTACACATTGCCTTGCCACTCCAGCTTCGAATCTCTAGGTAAGCGGCATGGCAGCACGCGACCGATATTCCCGAAAACTCGAATGCCCCCAATGCGGACATTCCGGCTTTGCCGAAGTGTCTGAAGATGATGATCCACGCCGCAAGGATCCGGGCTTCCAGATCGATGAGATGCCCAAGGGCTTTTCGACCGAGTTCGCCTCCCGCGACCCAGCGAAATATATGCTGCGCTGCCAATGCGGCCACAAGTTCCGCTTCGCCCGCAAAAGCGTCTATGCGCCGGGCGGCGAGCCGCGGGGGTAGGCGCGATCACATTGGCATATGAACTATGAGGCCGTTGGCGGCGCGATGAGCAGCTTGTCGACCTTCGTTGCTGCTGGCCATCGTTTCGGGTAGCTTAAGTTGGTGTCAGCTTATTCACTCCAGGTGGAAGGCGAATGTCCAAGCTCAACATTTATAGATTGATCGTGATCATCGGCTTGGCGGTATTTCTTTATACGTGGTCAGACGTTGCGGTGCCGCTATTCGCAGGATGGATTGTGATGGCACTCTGTGATTGGCATATGAACAAATTCAACGCTTCACGTGTGAAAGCTTCAAGGGCTCCGATACGAAACTACCGCTCTCTCGGAGCGCTGGATATCTGGCTTGGCATTTGGAACGGATTCTACGTCTGGAAAGACCTGGATCACGGTTACCATCGGCGAAACCGCGAAGGCTCCTGAGGGCTCAATCCTATCAAGCGGCTTTGTGAGGGGTAACTCTGAGATCGAAACCCATCGCCTTTATGACCTTCATCACCGTGCCGAATTCCGGATTTCCTTCCGCACTCAGTGCCCGGTAAAGGTTCTCCCGGGACAATCCGGCATCCTTGGCGATCTGGGTCATACCTCGGGCTTTGGCGACCTCACCGATTGCCGCAGCGATCGTTGCGGGATCGCCCTCTTCGAAGACGGCCTCCAGAAACAGCGCGATCTTTTCTTCCGTGTCGAGATGCTGCGTGACATCCCATTTGGTTGTCTTCAGCGCCATAGTCGTTATCCCTTCGCGTCCTTCGCCATCTGCTTTGCTGCAGTAATGTCACCGGCTTGCGTGCTCTTGTCGCCGCCACACAGCAAGATAATCACCACCTTACCCTGTTTGACGAAATAGATCCGATAACCGGGTCCGTAATCAATCCGGAGCTCGCTGACGCCTTCGCCGACGGGCTTTACGTCCCCAGGGTTTCCTATGGAAAGACGAAAGATGCGGGCGTTGATCCGCGCTTTTGCTCTCTCGTCCCGGAGACGGGAAAACCATGTGGCGAAAGCTTCAGTTTCCCGGATCTCTAACATAAAGGAATTGTAGCGCATGCGCTACAAGCGAACAAGCGGCCTGGATCAAGCCTTCAATCTATGTTGATCCACTTCGCGGGAGCGGAAGCTCAAGCTTGCGTGGACATGGCTTTGCCTACAAGCTTTGTTTCACGATCAGCTAAGGCCACTATTTGTCAGTTGAGTGGGAGAAAAAACTTGGTGGAGCTAAGCGGGATCGAACCGCTGACCTCTTGCATGCCATGCAAGCGCTCTCCCAGCTGAGCTATAGCCCCATCAGGGTACCGGGCATTAACCGGTTCCGGGAACCCCTTCGGAAGCGGCGCTTCGTTTGGGGTGGCGGCTTATTACTTCCGGTTTTCCGGGAGCGCAAGCCGAAAAATGAAAGGCCCGGACATTTTTTCAACATCCGGGCCTAACCATTGGGAAATCTTATACTTCGTCTTCGTCGCCACCGACGCCGATGATGCCGGAGACGTCATCGTCATCATCGTCTTCATCGGCTTCCAGGAAGGTGTCGTCATCGTCGCCGTCGATCTCGACGTCGTCATCGCCGATGTCAGGCAGGTCGTCGCCGCCGGCTGCATCATCGCCTTCTTCCAGCGAGACCAGTTCGACGTCCGGATTTTCGGTATCGACTTCTGCGACTTCTTCTTCTTCAGCCTGTTCCATCTTCATCTGTGCCGTGTTCTCCTCGAAGAAGGAGAGCGGCCAGGACTTGCCCGTGTAAGGGGAAACGACCGGATCACGGTTCAGGTCGTAGAATTTCTTGCCCGTATCCGGGTCGGTGCGCTTGGTACCAAGTTCCGCTTTTGCCACTGTGGATGCCTCGTGAGAATGGCCGATCAGTTCGGCGTTGCCGCAATCGCGACGCTCAAAATTGTTAGCCGGTCCCCATAATGCTTGTAAATCCTTAAGTCAAAGGCAAATGTGGCCTGCAAAGCCGCAAGCGCTTGGCCTTTTGTCGTGGTTTCCGCTATGGGCAGCGGGATATGCAAGAGGATTGTCTCATGACCTTCATCATCGCCATCGATGGCCCGGCCGCCGCCGGCAAGGGAACGCTCTCGCGCAGGATTGCCGAGACCTACGGCTTCCATCATCTGGATACGGGGCTCACCTACCGCGCGACAGCCAAGGCGCTGCTGGATACCGGTCTGCCTTTGGATGATGAGACGGTCGCGGCGAGGGTGGCGCGCGAGGTGGATCTTGCCGGTCTCGATCGCTCTGCCCTGGCGCAGCATCACATTGGTGAAGCCGCCTCGAAGATTGCGGTCATGCCCTCCGTGCGCCGTGCACTCGTTGAGGCGCAGCAAGCCTTTTCAATGCGGGAACCCGGCACCGTGCTTGACGGGCGCGACATCGGGACGGTGGTGTGTCCGAATGCGCCGGTGAAGCTCTACGTCACCGCATCTCCGGACGTGCGCGCCCGGCGCCGTTACGATGAGATCCTCGCAAGCGGCAGCGAGGCGGATTATGAAGCGATCTTTGCAGATGTTAAAAAGCGCGATGAGCGCGACATGGGTCGTGCTGACAGTCCTTTAAAACCGGCTGTCGATGCGCACTTGCTTGATACCTCGGAAATGAGTATAGAGGCCGCATTTCAAGCGGCGAAGAGTATCATCGACGCGGCCTTGAACAGGAATTGACGATCCGCCGGCCCGCCCGGCGCATCACCGTCAGACGAGTAACTTGAAGACACGGGTCCCGCGCCGGATTGCCCTCGAAGTGTGTAGGGCGGACTTGATCTTTGGGTATGAGCAACACGAACCCCCGGCGCATCGCGTGCCAATGGCACGATCAGGAGATTTCATGTCAGTAGCAAACCCCTCGCGGGAGGATTTCGCAGCCCTCCTCGAAGAATCTTTCGCATCGCACGACCTGGCCGAAGGCTATGTTGCCAAGGGTCTCGTCACCGCGATCGAGAAGGACGTTGCGGTTATCGACGTCGGCCTCAAGGTTGAAGGTCGCGTTCCGCTGAAGGAATTCGGCGCCAAGGGCAAGGACGGCTCGCTCAAGGTCGGCGACGAAGTTGAAGTTTACGTTGAGCGCATCGAAAACGCTCTCGGTGAAGCTGTTCTGTCGCGCGAGAAGGCTCGCCGCGAAGAAAGCTGGATCAAGCTGGAAGCCAAGTTCGAAGCTGGCGAGCGCGTTGAAGGCGTTATCTTCAACCAGGTCAAGGGCGGCTTCACGGTTGATCTTGACGGCGCCGTTGCCTTCCTGCCGCGTTCTCAGGTCGACATCCGTCCGATCCGCGACGTAACCCCGCTGATGCACAACGCACAGCCCTTCGAAATCCTCAAGATGGACAAGCGTCGCGGCAACATCGTTGTTTCGCGTCGTACGGTTCTGGAAGAGTCCCGTGCCGAACAGCGTTCTGAAATCGTTCAGAACCTGGAAGAAGGCCAGGTTGTTGACGGCGTCGTCAAGAACATCACCGATTACGGTGCGTTCGTTGACCTCGGCGGCATCGACGGCCTGCTGCACGTCACCGACATGGCATGGCGCCGTGTGAACCATCCGTCGGAAATCCTGAACATCGGCCAGCAGGTCAAGGTTCAGATCATCCGCATCAACCAGGAAACCCACCGTATCTCGCTCGGCATGAAGCAGCTCGAGTCCGATCCGTGGGATGGCATCTCCGCCAAGTACCCGGTTGGCAAGAAGATCTCCGGTACCGTCACCAACATCACCGACTACGGTGCATTCGTTGAGCTGGAGCCGGGCATCGAAGGCCTCATCCACATCTCCGAAATGTCCTGGACGAAGAAGAACGTTCACCCCGGCAAGATCCTGTCCACCAGCCAGGAAGTTGACGTGGTCGTTCTCGAAGTCGATCCGTCCAAGCGTCGCATCTCGCTCGGCCTGAAGCAGACCCTCGAAAACCCGTGGCAGGCATTTGCCTACAGCCATCCGGCGGGCACGGAAGTTGAAGGCGAAGTCAAGAACAAGACCGAATTCGGCCTGTTCATCGGCCTCGAAGGCGACGTTGACGGCATGGTTCACCTGTCCGACCTCGACTGGAACCGTCCGGGCGAGCAGGTCATCGAAGAGTTCAACAAGGGCGATGTCGTCAAGGCTGTCGTTCTGGACGTCGATGTTGAAAAGGAACGCATCTCGCTCGGCATCAAGCAGCTCGGTCGTGATTCGGTCGGCGAAGCCGCAACCTCTGGCGAGCTGCGCAAGAACGCTGTTGTTTCGTGCGAAGTCATCGGCGTCAACGATGGCGGCATCGAAGTGAAGCTCGTGAACCACGAAGACATCACCTCGTTCATCCGCCGCGGCGATCTCGCTCGCGACCGCGACGACCAGCGTCCGGAGCGTTTCTCGGTTGGTCAGGTTGTCGACGCTCGCGTTGTCAACTTCTCCAAGAAGGACCGCAAGGTCATGCTGTCGATCAAGGCTCTCGAGATCGCAGAAGAGAAGGAAGCCGTCGCTCAGTTCGGTTCGTCCGATAGCGGCGCTTCGCTCGGCGATATCCTGGGTGCAGCCCTGAAGAACCGCAGCAACGACTAATAGCCGTTGCATGCTGAATTGAAGAACCCGCCGGAGCAATGGTTCCGGCGGGTTTTTCTTTGACTTTCTTTGCCTGAATGTCTTGGGTCAGACCCAGCCGCTCATGCGCTGGTAATAATCCTGCGCCTCGCCGTCTTCAGATACATCGTCGAACGACCCTTCTGATTGCTCTGGCTGTTGCCGGTTGCCACCACGCGGTTGCCCCTTGCGGCGGCCCTTGGAACGCTCCTCGTCTGTCGCTTCCACCGGCTTGATCAGTGGCTCTTCCTCATCGAAATCGTCACCGCGCGGCGGATAAGGATAAGGAATGGGGAAGGGGATGACGCCGGTTGCTTCCGGCTGCGTATTTCCGGCTACGGAACCCGGCATGGCTGCTGCCGCAAGGGTGGCCGCCAGCGATTGCGCCGGGGATATCGCAGGCTTCTCTGCGGGTACGTCAGCAGGCATTTCTCCGGATGTCGCGTTCCAGGTGCTGGATTTGGCAAGCGTCGCGGCTGTTGCCCGTTCGTCACTCTGGAGATTGGCCATCGTCGCATTCCCGGAAAAGTCCCGCGCTCTATCGCTCACATGCGACGGCGTTTCAGAAACAAGATCCTGAAGCCACAGAATGACGCCTTCGGCCTCGTAGAGAGTGGCTGGGTTGAGATGCGGTGAAGATTGCGACGAAGATGTTGGCAAACGTGACGCTTTGTCCGCCGGCAATCGGTTGGCTGCCGCCGGATAAGATTGTTCCCGATGGGCTTCTAGCTTTGCAGCTTCTGGCTGATGCCCACCGCGGGTGACCTCGTTCCCCCTTGCCGGAGCATCGGAGGGGCTGCGGGCTTCCGACCGGGGACTTTCGGATTGTGGGACCGCTTCCCAATCGCTGCGGATATCAAATGCGTGGTAGATTCCGCCATCATCCGCAACCTGGTGCGCGGAGCTTCGGGTATTTTGAAGAGCCGCCATGTCCTGCCGCGCGACGGGCGGTGAGGCGGGAGAGGTCCTGCTTTGGCCGTTGGGCGTCCCGGTTGCGAGGGGCGCTGTCGCCGGTGCACGCGTCATGGCGGCGACCGGCACTGCCGTGCTGGCCGTGGATGCCGTGTTGTTGTTGGCACCGGTTCGCGGGGGAGTAAGATCGATCCGCTGTTTCGGGCGCTCCGCATTCTCTTGACGATTGGGCGGTTGGCTAATCTCTCCTTCGTTTTCCTGGTAGGATGTCAGCACCACCTGTTCGGCCAGATCGCGTTCCGCATAGGCGGCAAGTTCCAACTGAAGCGCCACCTTGGCGGCATCAGGGCCGGCTGGATTGCGCAGGATCTCCGATAACAGGCGCAGGGAGAGACCCTGCAGGATCTGGTTCAAGGCCTTTTGCAGAAGTGCGCGTTGTTCCGGCGTCAGCGAGGCCATCGCCTGGGAAAGACGTTCCGTGTAATCCGACAGCGATTCGCCTTCACGGCGATCAAGCCGGATAAGCTTGCCGATGGTGCTGGCGACCACGGAAAGTCCCTGCGCCAATTGCAGTTGCCCCGACAGGGACAGAAGGTTCAGGCGGCTGGAACTTCCCGCCTCCCCGTTGCCGGTGTTGGCCGAATACTCCGAACGGGTTCGACTGCCGTCTGCCTGAATCGCAGCCGAAAGAAGATGTTGCTGGCTGTGGCCGCTGAGGGATGCACTGGATGCGAATGCAACGGGTGGCAGCATGGCTTGCCTCGCGCTGGTCGATTAAGGGGGCATACCGGCTACGGAGAACAAGGGTTGGCCTGACTGATTGTGACTAAAAGCCATTCCGCAGCGCCTCATGGCGTCATAGCTGCCGATTAATGGTAAGTATTCTCATCAAAAGATTAATGTTTCATTAGTGACGATGCGCCTCATGCGGGCATGACGCATTCACTTCCCATCTGGCACGGTACCGCCATTCAGGTTGTTGCCGGGATCTGCTTCTGGTCGTGCTTTGGCTTCAGCAGGCGGTAGAGGCCGATCTCATCCAACGAAACCAGAACCGTCTCTTCACCGTTTGTGTCCTGATCTCGATCCTTTTCCACTTTCAACAACGCCTGATCTGATTGTTCGGCCTTTGATAATGAAGGGTCGCTTTCCGTGTGTGGGTTCGCCACCAGCTCGGGTCGGCTTACGGCTTTTTCATCGCGATCGGGTGCCTCTACAGCCGCCGCAAAAAAAGCAAGCATATCCGTGCCGGATGCCCCATTTATTCGATCGTCGGATTCTGCGGTGCCGGAAGCCTTGGTCCGTTCGGCAATCTTCTTGTGCATTGCCTCGACACTGTCCAGCTTGGCGGAAACCTCGCGGGCTGCGATATCCTTCTGCCGTTCGGCCTGCGTCTCGGCATCCTCGACATGCGTCGGGTCGGCCTGTTTCTCTCCCAGCTTCAGTTCGGCCAGCGTCTTCGGCTTTGCCACGTCTTCCAGCCGTTGGAGGATTTTGGCCGTGTCGCGGTCGGACAGGCCGTCGCCGCCATATTCCTGTTCAAGTGCCTTTTCGACAGCGCTTGCCGAATCGGAATACGGATTCTGGATGGCTTCAATGACCGTTGAAAGCGTTACGCCAAGCTTGTCTAGCCCGAGGGTCTTGCTGAGTTCGTCCGTAGCCTTTTTCGTCAGATCCGCCACGGCCGCTTCGATCGCTCGGCCGTAGGTAAAGGATGACATATCGGGTGTTTGCTCAACGCCAACCGCCTGGCCGAGCTTTTGATAAAGCTGCGCCTTCAGCGTATTTATATCCACATGGTTCACGGAAAACAGGGCAGAGCTGATCTTGTCCCGCGCCCTCAGGCTTGCCCGGTCTGCGGCAGCCCTTGCCTCGGCCATGGGGTCAGGTGCCTGTCCGGTCTTTTCCTGCTGCTCGCGCTGGCGGCGCTCCTCGGTCTCGTCCAGCATGGATTGCATCAGGCCAATAGCGATCTTACCTGCTGATGGTACTGATATAATCTGCATGGTTTCCTTCCCTTGGATATGTGCGAATCCGTGTGAGACGGTCGCACGCACCAATTAATGAAAGGATAACCGAGGGTTGTGGAATCTGGTTAGCTATGCGCGAAAATGTCGGTTTCCTCCCAGCCCAGAAGATCCAGCTTGGCACGCGTCGGCAGGAATTCGAAGCACGCCGCGGCATGCTCCAGCCGATTGTCCCGTACCAGGCGCTGCATGAGCTTGTCGCGCAGGGCGTGTAGGTGGAGGACGTCGGAGGCCGCATATTCCAGCTGTGCCTGCGAGAGCTTTTCTGCCGCCCAATCCGTCTGCTGCTGCGCCTTGGAGACGTCAATATCGAGCATCTCTTTCAGATTGTCCTTCAGGCCGTGGCGGTCGGTATAGGTGCGGGTCAGGCGCGAGGCGATCTTGGTGCAGAACACCGGTGTGGTCGTGACGCCGAAGGTGTGAAACAGCACCGCTATGTCGAAGCGGCCGTAGTGGAAGATCTTCTGCCTGCTCGTGTCTGCCAGCAACGTGACGAGGTTGGGCGCTTGCCTCTGCCCGGCCGCGATGCGAATCACATCGGCGGTTCCATCGCCCGGCGAAAGCTGAACCACGCAGAGTCGGTCGCGACGCGGTACTAGTCCAAGCGTCTCGGTGTCGATTGCGACAGCGTCGGTATAGCGGGCAGCATCGGCGGCGGAGATATCGCCTTCGTGATAGCGAATGGTGCTCATGGTCAATCCCTGGAAAACTTAACTTCGCTATAGCGGAAGCGGAGGGGTCGCAACACCACCATGCTCAAATCTAACACACAGGATAGCTCAGCTTTGCGTTTCACGCATTGCTGCGTTGCAGCAGTGCTGTTGTCCGAGCAGGCGCTCTTCTGTATAACCAACTCATCGCAGCGACGCACTCCTCCTCCCAGTGTCGCTCGATGTGGACCGGCAATATCCTCCTCCTCCCAATTGCCGGTCGAGTTTAAAAAGCCTGACGCACCTCCTCCCGCGTCAGGCTTTTTTGCGTTTCAGATTTGTTACAATATAACGTATCTTAAGTTGTTTTAGAATAGTTGATTTCACGCAGCTGTCATAAGGCGTGATTATAGCGACGATGTGATTGAACACATCGTTGTGAGGACCTTATGCGCACGCTTTTTGCTGCCCTGATTGCGACCACTGCACTTGCTGGTGCTGCCCAGGCCGCCACCGTTTATCCTCTGGACCGCGCCACTATTCTGAACGGTTCGCCGTTTGACTTCAAAGTCGAATTCAAGTCCGTCGTAAAGCCCGAGGACGTCAAGGTGACCGTTAACGGTCAGGATTACAAATCCGTGTTCGGCACGGAAGCCAAGTTCGTTGCCGAAGAGAAGGGCAAGGACGACAAGGTTCTCGGTTCTGCCCTGATCCTGCGCGGCGCGAAGCTGCCGGCTGGCACCTACAAGATCGAAGTTGCCGCTGGCGACGACAAGAAGTCCGTGACCTGGGATGTTTACGCCACGGCTGACAAGCCGAAGGCCAAGAACATCATCTTCTTCCTGGGCGATGGCCTGTCTGTTGCGCACCGCACCGGCGCCCGCATCATGTCCAAGGGCATGACGGAGGGCAAGGCAAACGGCCACCTGAACATGGACACCCTGGATCGCGCTGCCTTCATCGGCACCTCCTCCACGAACGCCATTGCAACCGACAGTGCCAACACCATGTCGGCCTACATGACCGGTCATAAGACGGCCGTGAACGCACTTGGCGTTTACGCGGACCGTACGCCGAATACGCTGGATGACCCGCGCGTCGAAACCATTGCCGAAGCTGTTCGCCGCACGACGAAGAAGTCGATCGGCATTGTGTCCGGCGCTGAAATCGAAGACGCGACCCCGGCCGCCGTTGTTGCGCACACCCGCGCCCGTGCCGACAAGGCCGAAATCGTCGGCATGATGTATGATGTGAAGCCGGACGTCATTCTCGGCGGTGGCTCTGCCTATTTCCTGTCCAAGGATGTGGCCGGTTCCAAGCGCAAGGACGACAAGGACTACATCAAGCTGTTCAAGGACGCCGGCTATAGCCTGGCAACCGATAAGAACGAGCTTGCCAAGGTGTCCGGCGACAAGATCCTCGGTCTCTTCCACACCGGCAACATGGACTCCGTCCTCGACCGCCAGCAGTTGAAGAAGGGCACCGTCGATAAGTTCCCGAACCAGCCCGGCCTTGTTGAAATGACCAAGGTCGCCCTCGACAACCTCTCGAAGAACCCGGAAGGCTTCTTCCTGATGGTGGAAGGCGCCTCCATCGACAAAATGTCCCACCCGATGGACTGGGACCGCGCCATGTATGAAACCATCGAATTCGACCAGGCTGTCGGCCTTGGCCTGGAATTCCTGAAGAAGAACCCGGACACGCTGATCGTCGTGACTGGCGACCACACCCACGGCGTTTCCGTCATCGGCACGATCGATGATGAAAAGCCGGGCACCGACATGCGCGAGAAGGTCGGCACCTATGCGGATGCCGGCTTCCCGAACTACGAAGACAAGGATGGCGACGGCTATCCGGACAAGGTCGATGTGACCCGTCGCCTGGCTGTCTTCTCATCCAACTTCCCGGACTATTACGAGACCTGGCGTCCGAAGATGGACGGCCCGTTCGAGCCGGCTGTCCAGAATGAGAAGAAGCAGTACGTTGCCAACGAAGCTTACAAGAACGTCCCGGGTGCCGTCTTCCGCGAAGGCAACCTGCCGCGTTCGGCTGATACCGCCGTTCACGCTGTTGATGACGTCATCCTGCAGTCCACGGGCCCGGGCTCCGAAGGCTTCAAGGGCTATCTGGAAGAAAGCGACGTCTACAAGGTGTTGGTCGATACCTTCGCGCTCGGCGCCAAGAAGTAAGCCATCTTTCGCTTGCAGTCTTATCCGGGCAGCTTGCTGCCCGGATATTTCCGTTTAAAGATTTGCTCTCTCTCGTCGGAGGTCGCCCATGTCTCGTGGTATCGACGTTTTGCACTTTGACCGTCGGACATTTCTGTCGACGATAGGCCTTGCCTTCGCAACCGTGCCGTTTCGTGAAGCCTATGCCGCGACCACGCAGCTGAGCTTCGGCGAGCTCTACGGCAAGGTGAGCGTTCTCGGCCTCGAATTTTCAGACAAGGTCAAGACCCTCACCGGCAAGCCGGTCGCGATGCGTGGCTTCATGGCGCCGCCTTTGAAGGCGGAAGCGGCTTTTTTCGTGCTGACCGAAATCCCGATGTCGCTTTGCCCCTTTTGCTCCTCTGATGCGGATTGGCCCGACAATATCGTGGTCGTCTATCTCGGCGCCAAGCAGACCTTCACACAGCCCAACCAGTTGATCGAAGTGCAGGGCCAATTGGACATG
The DNA here is from genome assembly GCF_030504645.1 of Rhizobium oryzicola. Taxonomy (GTDB): domain Bacteria; phylum Pseudomonadota; class Alphaproteobacteria; order Rhizobiales; family Rhizobiaceae; genus Neorhizobium; species Neorhizobium oryzicola. The sequence continues at coordinate 90,723 of NZ_JAUKWQ010000001.1, forward strand.
GGCTCGTGGATTGATCCTGAGACTGGGTTCGTCAGCCGGCTTCGTATTCGAGATGCAAGTTTCAGGATGGCCTAAGCCATGACATCGCTGATTGTGGAAGGTGTGCGCCTGAGCGTGCCCGATATGGCCGTGCCTGTTTTGAATGTCGATCACTTGATGATCGGCTCCGGGGCACATGTGGCAATCACCGGCGGCTCGGGGTCGGGCAAGAGCAGCCTGTTGAATGTGCTGTCCGGCCTGGAAAGGCCGACAGCTGGTCGCGTCGTGTGGGAGGCGGTGGACATTGCTGCCTTGAGCGAAAGCGGCCGTGATCGCTGGCGCGCCGAGCATGTCGGCCTTGTCATGCAGGATTTTCATCTGTTTCCAGGGCTGTCCGCTCTTGAAAACGTCTTGCTTCCCGCAAAGCTTGCCCGGGTGGCAAGTGAGGCGCTGAAGCAGCGGGCAGGCGAATTATTGGTCAAGGTTGGCCTGTCGCGCCCGGACCAGCATGTCGAAACCATGTCGCGGGGTGAAATGCAGCGCGTGGCAATTGCCCGTGCGCTTCTGCGCGAGCCGGGCATCATCGTCGCTGACGAGCCGACCGCCAGTCTCGACGCCGAAAGTGGCGAGGCGGTTGCCAACCTGCTGCTGTCGATCGCTGTAGAAACCGGCTGCACGCTTCTCGTCGCGTCGCACGATCCGCGCCTGGTGGAGAGAATGAAGCGCCGCATTGCTATGCGCGCCGGTGAAATCGTCAGCGATACGGTCGATGCGGAGTCATCAGCATGATCTCCTTTATTCTTGCTGATCTGCGCCGCCTTTGGCTGGGCGCGGCCGTCATGATCCTGTTGGTTGCGCTGGCAACGGCTCTCGGTGTCACCGTCACCCTCCAAGAGCGGGCGCTGCGGTTGGGCAGTGCTCGTGCCGCAGACCGTTTCGATTTGGTGGTGAGTGCCGCAGGTAGCGAAACGCAGCTTGTTCTCTCCTCCGTCTTCCTGCAGCCCTCTCCGCTGCCGCTGATGCCCGGTGATGTACTGGCCAAGCTGAATGCCGATCCGCGCGTCGCCTGGGCGGCACCCGTGGGCTTCGGCGATAGTTTTCTGGGTCACCCCATCGTCGGCACGACGACAAAACTGATTACGGGAACGACAACAGGATTTTCCGCCGGTGCCGTCTTTGCGCATGAGGGGGAGGCGGTGGTCGGTGCCGGCGTCGATCTCCCAGTTGGCGCGGAGGTCAAGCCCATGCATGGCACGGCAGAAACCGGCGGCGAGACCCACAAGGAGATCGCCTATCGCGTCGTCGGCAAGTTGAAACCAACGGGCACGCCCTGGGACCGTGCGATCCTGGTGCCTGTGCAGGCGGTCTGGCATCTGCATGGCCTGGGTGCGCATGACGATCATGATGACGACCATGACCATGCTGATACGGCTGGGGCGGCGAACGCCCCCGCTGAACCGGAGCATCATGACGAGCATGATCATCATCACGGCCATGTGGATGCGGATGCACCAGTCAACGAGGCCTTTACGCAAGAAGCGCCGGGCTTGCCGGCTATTCTCGTAAAACCAAAGACAATCGCCGATGCCTATCGCCTGCGCCAGGAGTATCGCTCCGGTTCAACGCTTGCCGTCTTTCCGGGTGAAGTGCTGACCAAACTTTATGCAACGCTGGGGGATGCCAAGTTCGTTCTTGCTGCCGTCTCTGCCGGATCGCAAGTGCTGGTGGCGGCTGCTCTTCTGCTCGTCAGCCTCATTCATGTCGGCCAACGACGCCGCCAGATAGGTGCGCTCAGGGCCTTCGGGGCACCCCGCACAGCCGTCTTCTCTATTGTCTGGAGCGAATTGTTCGGGCTGGTCGCCCTTGGCATCGGCCTTGGCTTCGCGCTGGGCTATACGGGCGCCCGTTTCATCGGAACTGCCTTCACGACACAGACCGGCGTCATCCTGCCCGTGGAGTTCGCGATGGAGGACTGGCGCATGGCGTCAGCATTGCTTCTGCTCGCAGCCCTCTTCGCCGCCATCCCGGCGCTTCTCGCCTACCGCCAGTCACCGGCCCAGGCCTTGCGGGCATAAATTACGCCTATCCGAGATCGGCGATGGCTTTCATCACGCTGTCTTCGATCTCGATGCCTTGCTGGTCGGCCAGACGCCGTGCTGAGCGACCTTTGCGGCCGGGTAGACGCACACCATCCTCTTCCGTCATCAGGCTTGCAAGCGCGGCGATCCGTTGCGTGGCGGCCTCTCCAGCCGCCGCTTGCGGGTCTATGGTGATGATGAACTGGCCAAGCGCCGGTGGCGGACCCTTGTCGTCAAACAGCGAGCTTGCCTCATGGGAAAAATGCGCGCCGGTGAGACCGGCGGCCAACACTTCCACCATCAGCGCCAGTGCCGCACCCTTGGCGCCACCTGCAGGCGCCATGGTCCCCTTCAGGGCCGCATCGGCATCGGTGGTCGGGTTACCGTCCGCGTCGAGCGCCCAGTCATCCGGGATTGGTGCACCCTTTTGATGCGCTTCCATCACCTTGCCGCGCGCCACCTTGGAGAGCGCAAGGTCGATGACGATGGGATCGCCACCGGCCATGGGAACTGCAAAGGCAATGGGATTGGTGCCATACAACGGCTTCCTGCCGCCCCAGGGCGCCATGGAGGCAGGCGCATTAGCAAACATCATGGCGGCAAGGCCCTGCTCGGCCAGGCGTTCCACCGTCAGCGCCATGACCCCTGCATGATGTGAATTGTGAATGGCCGCGCAGGCAATGCCTTGCGCCCGTGTCATGGCCGGGAGCTCAGCCACTGCAAGATCGAGCGCCGGATAGGCGAAGCCGAACCGCACATCAATGGCGAGAAAGCCCGGCTTGGGGCGCGTTGCGCTGGGCTCCGCCTGCCCATTCACCTTGCCCGCGCGCGCTTGCTTTACATACGCCGGAACGCGGCGCAACCCGTGGCCCGATTGCCCTGCCGCTTCGGAGGCTACAAGTGCGCGGGCGACCGATGCCGCCGCTGCCGGGCGAACGCCATTCTTCTCGAACACGCCGGTGACGAGGTCTGTGAGTTCGGCAATCTGGAAATGCATGAGGAGGGCCTTGGTTATTACAGAGCGAGCCACGCAGAAGGCGGCTCGGCTGTCTTAACAACCCGTGGGTCCGGTGGGAACCCTGATCGTCAGCTTGGCATCGGAAGGCGGCGTCGGGACGCTAGACAGGCGATTGATGTTGGATACCGCCTGCTCATCGACCTCGGGGAAGCCCGAACTTCTCGCCAGCGACACGCTCAGGATATTGCCCGAGGCATCGATGCGAAAGGCGATCGTCGCCGTCAGCGACTTGCCGTGGAAACCGGCCGGGCAGCGGAAGGAACTGCGCCTGCGGATATAGGAGGCGACCTTGCTTTCCCATTCTTCCGATTGACGCGACGTACCGGTTCGCTCCTGAGAGGTGCGGTTTGCTGCCGTCTTGTCCGCTACCGGCGCTTCCGTCTTGGCCTCGACCTTTTGCTGCGAAGCCTGCTGCTGCGGCTTTGGCTTCGGCTTCTGCGCGACCTTCTTCTTTTCCGGCGGATCGGGCTTCTTCTCAGCCTTCTCTTCCGCAGGTGGAGGTGGCCGCATCACAGGCAGGGGAACCTCCACATTCTCCAGAAGCGGTGGCTTCTCCGGTACCGTTTCGGCAATCGGTGGCAGCGCCTCGGGGATCGTGGCCGTCTGTTCAGGCACAGGTTCCGGCTGCGGCTCCTGAGTCTGCTGAGGAGGAGGCTCTGGAGTGGGCGAAGGAGTTGGTTCCGGTTGCACCTCTTCCTTTATTGGCTCCGGTGGCTGAGGCTCTGGCGGAACCTCCGCGGCCTGCTGTGGTTGAGGTTCTGGTGGTGGGGGAGTCTCAGCTGGCTTTTCCGGCTCCAGTTGCCGGCTTTTGACCTCTTCCGCCGTTTCTGTTTCCTTGGATGCGACCGTTTCCTCAGGCATCCTGGCTTGAGGTTCGGGCGCAAGCTCCAGCATGATGGCTGGTGGATCACCGGCACCAATGTCTTCCGCAGGCTTTTCACGCAGCATCAGGCCGACGCCGGCCACGTGCACGCTCACGACGAGAGCGGCAGCGACGGTCCAGAGCGTCGCATCGCGGACCAGCAATCCTTCCGATCGCTCAAGGAGCGCTGTCATGGCTGCGATCCCGTTGCCATTCCGGGCAGTGTTTCAAGTCCCACCAGCGCGATCTTGAGGTAGCCTGCATCCCGCAACAGGTTCATCACGTCCATCAGCTGACCGTAATCAACGGCACGATCAGCCCGCAGGAAGATCCTGACATCCTTGTTGCCTTCGGATGCCTTGGTGAGTGCTGCAGCCAGTTGCGTGCGGCCGACATTGTCATTGCCGATATTGAGCGAAAGGTCCTGCTTGAGCGTGAGGTAGAGGGGCTTGTCCGGTCGCTGCACAGGCTTGGCGGTCGAGGCCGGAAGATCCACATTCACGTCGACGGTCGCCAGCGGTGCCGCCACCATGAAGATGATCAGCAGCACCAGCATTACGTCGATGAAAGGTGTGACGTTGATCTCGTGGTTTTCGGGAAGATCGTCCCCCTGGCTTTCGCGAATGCCGCCGGCCATGGCTCATTCTCCCGCGATCAGGGAGACGGATGGCTTGCGGTTGCCGGGAGGTACCCTGCGGAAGTCGAGGTCGCGGCTCACCAGTCTTTCCACCCCGGCTGCGGCATCGGCCAACAGGCCCCGATAACCAGTGATGGAGCGGGCAAACATGTTGTAAATCACGACCGCCGGAATGGCAGCCACGAGGCCGATGGCGGTCGCCAGCAAGGCCTCGGCAATGCCCGGCGCGACGACCGCGAGATTGGTGGTCTGGGATTTGGAGATGCCGATGAAGGAATTCATGATGCCCCAGACTGTGCCGAACAGACCTACGAAAGGGGCGACGGAGCCGATGGTGGCCAGCGCGCCCGTTCCCCGCAACATCCGGCGGCCGGCTCCCGCCTCGATCCGCCCGAGAGCCGAGGAGATGCGCTCCTTTACGCCGGCGTTTTCGGCATGATCGAGAGCGCCTTCCGACAGCTTGACCTCATGAGCGGCCTCGCGCAGCATGAGCGCTGCCGGACCAGCCTTTTGCTCGGCGGCGGAGAGTGCTTCCGAGAGGCTTCTGGAGCCCCGAATGACAGAAAGAACCTTTTTCGCCCGCCGACGTGCACCAATGAGTTCCAGCGTCTTGGCAAGCCAGACTGTCCAGGTGGTCACGGAAGCCAGTGCCAGCCCCATCATCACGCCTTTGACCACCCGGTCGGCTGCGAGAAACATTCCGATCGGTGAAAGATCGTGCGGGATGTCCTTACGCGGCGGCGGGTTCATCAATTGCGTGACAAAGCTTTGCTCGGTTGCGGGCTCCGGGGCCGCATTCTGGACCGCAGATGTATTCGTCGCCTGCGCTTGCGCGCTTCCAGCCGTTGGCTGCGATGCAACCGGTAGCGATGAAGGTAGAGTAGTGGTTTGTTCGGTTGCGGCAGCCGCGCTCTGATTGGGAACCGCATCCTGCGCAGAAACCGGGGCGCTGAACGTGATCATCCATGCCGCCGCCAACAGGACTGCCGGAATAGAGGCAGTCCCTGCCACCATGGTCGGACGGACGTCTACTGGGGTGAGGTTCGACATCAGGATACTCCGGGACGAATGTCGGCTTGGCGTATCACTGGCCATGCCATTGCACCTCGGATAGTAAACTTGAGAAAAAAGCACAAGAAATAATTGACCGTCACAGTCAGGAATTTGCAACCGGATACGTGCGCGCAAACGAAAATCGCCGGCACTGAGGCCGGCGATTTGAAGACGTGAGACGCTCCGTGGACGCTTAAAGCGTACGGGTAACGTGTTCCACGCGGAAGCATTCGATCGTGTCGCCGGCGCGGATGTCTTCGTAGTTTTCGAAGGCCATGCCGCATTCCTGACCCATCGGCACTTCCGCAACTTCGTCCTTGAAGCGCTTGAGCGTCTTGAGCTTGCCTTCGTGAATGACCACGTTGTCGCGCACCAGGCGCACGCCTGCACCACGTTCCACCTTCCCTTCGACGACACGGCAACCTGCGACCTTGCCGACCTTCGTGATGTTGAACACCTCGAGGATTTCGGCATTGCCGAGGAAGGTTTCGCGACGTTCCGGCGACAGCAGACCCGACATCGCTGCCTTCACGTCATCCACCAGATCGTAGATGATGTTGTAGTAGCGGATTTCGATGCCGGCACGCTCGGAAGCAGTGCGAGCCTGCGCATTGGCGCGAACGTTGAAGCCGATGATGGCGGCGTTCGAGGCTTCGGCCAGCGAGATATCCGATTCCGTGATGGCACCGGCGCCCGAATGGACGATGCGGGCCCGTACTTCGTCGGTACCGAGCTTGTCGAGCGCTGCCACGATCGCTTCGACAGAACCCTGCACGTCGGCCTTGATGACCAGCGGGAATTCCTTGAAGCCCGTATCCTGCAGCTTGCTCATCATCTGTTCCAGCGAACCGCGCTGACCCGACTGGCGGGCAGCGGCCTTGTCGCGGGCCAGACGCTGGCGATACTCGGAGATCTCGCGAGCACGGCTTTCGTTTTCGACCACGGCGAACTTGTCACCGGCAGCAGGCGTGCCCGACAGGCCGAGGATCTCGACCGGCATGGCAGGACCCGCTTCCTTGACGTGCTCGCCCTTGTCGTTGACCAGTGCACGCACGCGGCCCCACTGATCGCCTGCCACGATGATCTGGCCAGGACGCAACGTACCCTTCTGGATCAGCACGGTGGCAACCGCACCACGACCACGGTCGAGCTGCGCTTCGATGACAGTGCCTTCGGCGGTACGCGTCGGGTCTGCCTTCAGGTCGAGAACTTCTGCCTGCAGAAGGATAGCTTCCAGAAGCTTGTCAAGGTTGAGCCTGTTCTTGGCAGACACTTCGACGTCAAGGACTTCACCGCCCATGGATTCGACGAAGACTTCGTGCTGCAGAAGCTGCTGGCGAACCTTCTCCGGGTTTGCCTCATGCTTGTCGATCTTGTTGATCGCCACGATGATCGGCACGTTGGCCGCCTTGGCGTGGTTGATCGATTCGATCGTCTGCGGCATCACGCTGTCATCAGCAGCCACGACCAGAACGGCAATATCCGTCGCCTGCGCGCCACGGGCACGCATCGCAGTAAACGCAGCGTGGCCGGGAGTGTCGATGAAGGTGATCTTCTGGCCGTTCTGCTCGACCTGATAGGCACCGATATGCTGGGTGATGCCACCGGCTTCGCCCGATACGACCGAGGTCTTGCGAATGGCGTCGAGCAGCGAGGTCTTGCCGTGGTCCACGTGACCCATGATCGTGACAACAGGCGGACGCGATACCATTTCACCGGCATCGTCAGCCACGTTGAAGATACCTTCTTCAACGTCAGACTCCGATACGCGCTTCACGGTATGACCGAATTCAGTCGCGATAAGTTCAGCAAGGTCGGCGTCGATGACGTCGCCCGGCTTCATCATCTGCCCTTCCTTCATCAGGTACTTGATGACATCGACGGCGCGTTCAGACATGCGCTGCGACAGTTCCTGAATGGTGATGGTTTCAGGCAGGATCACCTCGCGCATAACCTTTTCGCGGGTTTCCTGCATCTGACTGCGGCGGAACTTCTCCTGACGGCGGCGCATGGCCGACAGCGAGCGTCCGCGCGCATTGCCGTCGTCATCCACGTCAGCCGTTGTTACCGTCAGCTTGCCACGGCGGCGATCGTCTTCCTTCGGACGGGCAGGAACCTTGGCGGGCGCAGGCACGGGTGCCTTGCCACGAACCGGGGCGCCACGCGCTGGACCGCGATCGTCATCCTCGTCGTCGGACGCCTTGCGGCCACGAACGGGCATCGCGGGCGCTGCCGGTGCCGGCTGCGGCGCGGGACGGTTCGGCTGAGGACGGCCATCGTTGAAACGCTGGCCAGCCGGTGCTGCAGGGCGGGCGGCAGCGGGTGCGGCGGGACGCGATGCCGGTGCTTCGGCAATTGGCTGTGCAGGCGCTACCGCTTCTGCTGCTTCCGACTTCGGCGCGGCAGCTTCTGCAGCGGCGGCAGCCTTGGCTTCGGCGGCGCGGCGTTCGTCTTCCGCACGCTGTTCTGCAGCGCGGCGCTCGTCCTCGATGCGACGGCGTGCTTCATCTTCGGCACGCTGCTTGGCTTCGGCTGCATCACGCGCCTGGGCTTCCATCAGCGCGCGACGGCGTGCATCCATCTCGTTCGCAGACAGATCATGCAGAACGGCACCGCGTGGACGATCCTGCTGACGGTTCTGATAGTTGTTCGACTGCTGCGGACGGTGGCCCTGCTGGTTGTTCTGCTGCGGGCGATTGTTTCCCTGCGGAGCCGGCTGGTGAATGCGCGGAGCAGGAGCAGGCGCCGATGCCGAAGCAGGAGCGGCGGCTGGTGTTGGGCGTGGCTGGGCTGCCGGCTGGGCGGCCTCAACAGGGCGCGGTGCAGGTGCTGCCACTGGCGTAATCGGCTTTTCGTCTTCAGGCCGCATCGGGCGGCGCTTGCGGGTTTCGACCACGACCGCCTTCGTGCGACCGCGACCCATGTCCTGGCGTACGGTACCCTGGCTCATCCCGGAGGGCTTCAGGGTGAGGGTCTTCTTGCCCGAAACGCTGAGTGTCTTGTCGTCTTTACTGTCGGTCATTCCGTTCCTGTTCCTTCCGGCAGGAACAGATGGCAACCATCAGATCCTGTCGTTCAATACATCTCATCCATTGCGGTTGCCGGCTTATGCCCTTGACCGCGCGTCATGTGTCTGACCGGCCGGCGCCGCCTTCCGCTCCGGATTGACCGCCATTGCGGTACATTTCGAGCATTGTTGCGCGCTTCACTACACCCTCACCCGCCTGTCCGGCAAGCGCCGCGGCATGGATAAAAGCATTCTGACCCATCAGTTCGTCCATTTCGGCCGCGGAAAAGAGCTTGAAGGATGGAATATCCTCGTCTGCATCCGTTCCGAGCCGCCAGGCCTTGCGGGCCTGGTCAATCTTTCGCACACCGTCTGCCGCCGCATCGACCGCGTGGAAGACGCCTACGGCCTCTCCCGAACGGATCGCAGCATCCACCTTCATGGCGCCGCTGATGAACTGGCCGGCCTTGCGCGCCATGTTCATCATGCCTGCCACGTCGGCGACCAGAAGACGGTCAACCAGGGCGCCAAGCTCTGGGGAGGCCTTCACCTCCGCCTTCAGCGCCCGGGCAAAAAGCTTGCGCGCAATGGCCTTTTCGACCAGCGCGCGTTCGGCCTTGATCCAGCAGCCCCGACCCGGCAGGCGCCGCTTCAGGTCCGGAACGATTGCTCCATCCGGGCCTGCAACGAAACGGATCAGCCGTTCCGGTGAGGTAGCCTCCCGGGTGACGATGCAGGTGCGGTCGTTCACAACGATCTCTCCGTCATCATCGTCCCGGTCCTCGGCAATTGCCGCGGCCATCATTCCTCGGTGGCGGCTTCCGCCTCCTCCGATTCATCCGATGCAGCCTCCAGCGCTGCCTGTTCGCGGGCCAGATCCTCTTCGGTGATCCAGCCAGCCGCCAGGCGCGCCTGAAGGATCATGTTTTCCGCCTCGACGCGCGATACGTCGAACTTGGAGAACAGGCCTTCGAACTTCTTCGTTTCGCCGTTCTTGCGCTCGCTCCAGCCGACGAGATCGTCAGCGGCGCAGCCTGCGAAGTCTTCAATGGTCTTGATGCCGTCTTCACCGAGTGCCACCAGCATCTTGCCGTTCAGGCCGTCGATCTGGCGCAATTCGTCCTGAACACCCAGTTCACGACGCTTGGCATCCATTTCCGCTTCGATACGGTCCAGATATTCGCGGGCGCGGGTCTGGATTTCGTTTGCGGTATCTTCGTCGAAGCCATCGATTGAGGCAATTTCGTCGAGATCGACGTAAGCCAGTTCTTCCACCTGGGCAAAGCCTTCCGAGGCCAGAACCTGGCCGACCATTTCGTCCACGTCGAGCGCATCCATGAACAGGTTCGTACGCTCGTTGAATTCCTTCTGGCGGCGCTCCGATTCCTCGGCTTCCGTCATGATGTCGATGTCCCAGCCGGTCAGCTGAGAAGCCAGGCGCACGTTCTGGCCGCGACGACCGATGGCAAGCGACAGCTGTTCGTCCGGAACGACCACTTCGATGCGCTCTGCATCTTCGTCCAGAACGACCTTGGCGACTTCCGCCGGCTGCAGGGCGTTGACGATGAAGGAAGCCGGTTCGGCGGTCCACGGAATGATGTCGATCTTTTCGCCCTGAAGTTCGCCGACAACGGCCTGAACGCGCGAGCCGCGCATACCGACGCAGGCACCGACCGGGTCGATCGAGCTATCATTCGAGATGACGGCGATCTTGGCGCGCGAACCCGGATCACGGGCAACCGACTTGATCTGGATGATGCCGTCGTAAATTTCTGGCACTTCCATGGTGAACAGCTTCACCATGAACTGCGGATGTGTGCGCGACAGGAAGATCTGCGGGCCGCGCTGCTCGCGACGGACGTCGTAGACATAGGCGCGGACGCGGTCGCCATAGCGCATGTTTTCGCGCGGAATCATCTCGTCGCGGCGGATGATGCCTTCGCCACGGCCGAGATCGACGATGACGTTGCCATATTCCACGCGCTTGACCGTGCCGTTGACAATTTCGCCGACGCGATCCTTGAACTCGTCATACTGACGGTCACGCTCGGCTTCGCGCACCTTCTGCACGATGACCTGCTTGGCGGACTGGGCGGCAATGCGGCCGAAATCCATCGGCGGCAGGGGATCGGCAATGTAGTCGCCGATCTTGGCATCCGGGTTGCGGTCGCGTGCCAGAAGCAGCGGGATCTGCGTGCTGTAGTCTTCGGCCTGCTCGACCACCTCAAGAAGACGCTGCAAGCGGATTTCGCCGGTCTTCGGGTTGATGTCGGCGCGGATATTGCTCTCCGTGCCGTAACGGGAGCGGGCGGCCTTCTGAATAGCATCGGCCATGGCGGCCAGCACGATTTCGCGGTCGATGACCTTTTCGCGCGCCACTGCATCTGCGATCTGCAGAAGTTCTAGCCGGTTCGCACTCACTGCCATTGTCGTCGGTCTCCGTGGATCGATATCCGGGGGCTTATCCTCAAGCACCCGCAAAAACTAACTGATTACTCGTCGTCTGATTCGTCGTTCTGGTTGGCGGCCTCGGCCTTTGCCAACTTGTCCGCACGCAGTGCGTCGCGGATCAGATCGTCGGTCAGAATAAGTTTCGCCTCGGACAGAGCCGAGTACGGAATGGTCACACGCGGCTCCTCGCCGTAGGCAACCTGGTCGCGCTCCAGCGTGAAGCCCTCGTCATTGGCCTCCGTGATCTTGCCGCGAAAACGCTTGCGGTTATCCAGGAGAACCGAGGTCTCGCATTTCACGAGATGCCCGCTCCAGCGAGCGAAATCGGATTTGCGCACCATGGGGCGATCGATGCCCGGCGACGACACTTCCAGATGATACGCCTTATCGACGGGATCTTCCACATCCAGAACCGGAGAAATCGCCATGGAAACCGCTTCGCAGTCCTCCACGGTCATGGTTCCGTCGTTGCGCTCGCACATGATCTGAAGGGTGAGCCCGTTCTGATTCAGGAGCCGGACCCGCACGAGGCGAAAATCCATCGCGTCGAGTGTAGGCTCGATGATTTCAGCGATCCTGAGATCGAGGCCGGTCTCGACAATGAGACGCGGCTCTTTTAGGCTTTCCTGCATATGGTCTTCCGGCGCTGTTCGCACAAGGGGCGAGAAACTTAGCTTGCCATGACCGCCTAACAAAAAAGAGCGGGTCCGTTCCGGGCCCACTCTTCATCTGACGATCAAGAATTTAGGTTTCATATACTCTTGAATGCCCGGCATTGCAAGGGCAGGGGCCAAGAGCGTGCTGCGTGCGATTTTGGCTTGCCCATGCGCTCATAGGAACTAGGTTAGGCGGAACACGACTCAAAAACAAAACCAAGAGGTTGCACGTGCCCACGCGAATCTCGCCTCTGGCGCCTTTCGCGCACCAGACCTTTCGCACCATCTGGATCGCCAGCATTGCATCGAACTTCGGCGGATTGATCCAGGCGGTCGGTGCGGCGTGGATGATGACGGCGATTTCCGACTCGGAAAACATGGTGGCGCTGGTCCAGGCTTCAACCGCTCTGCCCATCATGCTGTTCTCGCTGGTATCGGGGGCTCTCGCCGACAATTATAATCGCCGCAGCATCACGCTGACCGCGCAGGTCTTCATGCTCGCTGTCTCCATCCTGCTAACGATCTTCGCCTATTTCGGCTGGCTGTCGCCCTGGCTGCTGCTCACCTTCACCTTTCTGATCGGCTGCGGCACGGCGCTCAACAACCCCTCCTGGCAGGCCTCGGTGGGTGATATCGTGCCGCGCGAAGTGCTACCCGCGGCGGTGACCTTGAACAGCGTTGGCTTCAACATCACGCGAAGCCTGGGGCCCGCGCTTGGTGGCGCCATCGTTGCAGCGCTCGGTGCTGCTGCTGCCTTCGCCACCAATGCGCTGAGCTATTTCCCGCTGCTCTACGCCCTGTTTCGCTGGCAACCGGATGTGCCTGTCAGCACGCTACCCCGCGAGACCCTGGGCCGCGCGCTCTCTGCCGGCTTCGGCTACGTGGCGATGTCACCGAAGCTCATCAAGGTGCTGTTTCGTTCGGCTCTGTTCGGCATTGCCGCCAGCGCCATCCTCGCGCTTCTGCCGCTTGTCGCGCGCGATCTGGTTTCCGGCGGACCACTGACCTACGGTTTGATGCTGGGAGCCTTCGGTGTCGGCGCCATCGGCGGGGCGCTTTTGAATGCGCGGCTGCGCGAGCTATTCTCCAGCGAGATGATCGTGCGCCTGTCCTTCACCGGCTTCGCGGTCAGTGCCGTCGTGACATCCTTGAGCACGAACACCTGGCTCACCTGTGCGGTCCTGCTCATTCCCGGCGCCTGCTGGGTGCTGGCGCTCTCGCTCTTCAACACCACGGTGCAGCTCTCCACCCCGCGCTGGGTCGTCGGACGGGCTCTCTCCTTCTACCAGACGGCTGCTTTTGGCGGCATTGCCGCCGGCAGCTGGATCTGGGGTTCTCTGGCGGAAGATTACGGCGTTGGGACCTCGCTGATGCTGGCAAGCCTTGCCATGGTATTCGGCGCAGCCGTCGGCTGGAAATTCGCGCTTCCCTCGCTGGAGACGCTGAACCTCGATCCCGCCGGCACCTTCCGCGAGCCGTCCCTCCGGCTCGACCTGCAGCCGCGCAGCGGGCCGATTGTGCTTCTGATCGACTATACGATCCGCGAGGAGAATGTGCCTGAATTTCTGGAACTGATGCAGGAACGGCGGCGCATCCGCATTCGCGATGGCGCTCGCCAATGGGCGCTGCTGCGTGATCTGGAAAACCCTGATATCTGGACCGAAACCTATCACACAGCCACCTGGGCGGATTATGTGCGCCATAACCAGCGTCGCACCCAGGCGGACTCGGAAGTTTGGGCACGAATCCGTGCGCTGCATGCGGGGCCGGAGGGTCCCCGCGTTCATCGCATGATCGAGCGGCAAGCTATCCCGCCGCGCGACGACGTGTTTCACAAGACCGCACTAGATATCCACCATTGAGGCTTGCCATGGCTGAGTTTCGCAAGGCAACCGCTTCCGATCTGCCTGCCATCATTGCCATGCTGGCTGACGATGCGCTGGGGCTGACGCGCGAGGTGATCTCCGATCCTGTCGATCGCCGTTATGTGGAGGCCTTCGAGGCAATTGAACGGGATCCGAACCAGTGGCTGGCCGTTGCGGTGGACGATGAGGATGCGGTGATCGGCTGCCTGCAGCTGAGCTTCATCCCCGGCCTGTCGCGGCTGGGCTTGTGGCGTGGCCAGATCGAAAGCGTGCGTATTGCCAGCAGCCAGCGCGGCAGCGGTCTGGGTGGGGAGATGATCCGCTGGGCGATCGAGCAATGTCGCGCCCGCGGCTGCGGCCTTGTACAACTGACCTCCGACAAGCGCCGCGAGGATGCCCTTCGGTTCTACGAAAAGCTCGGCTTCGAAGCGACGCATGAGGGGTTCAAACTAACCTTTTGAGGATCAGCGAAGCTTGGTCTTCAGGCTCTCATCCGGGAAGCAGGTGGGTGCAATAGCGTTCTTGGCCTGCCAGTCGCCGAGCGACCTGCGTGTCTTGAAGCCTGCCAAACCATCCGCATTACCAATGTCGTAGCCCTTGGCCTGCAGGGCTTTCTGCATAGCCAGCACATCTGAGCGCAGCATATGCCCGACATTGCCCCAGGGCGCCTGGAAGGCGCCGCCACCATGGGCGATGCGATCGGCCAGATTGCCGATGAAGAGGGCATAGAGATCTGAATTGTTGTATTCTTTGATGACGTAGAAATTCGGCGTCACGATGAATTCCGGCCCATGCCGGCCGGCCGGCACCATCATCATCCCGTCTGCACTTGTCTCTGCTGAGGGAAAGGCCTTGCCGCCAATCCTGCTGATGCCGAGCTTTGACCAAGCTGATATGGGTTTTGCCAGATCCGGCCCTTCCTGTGCGCAGGATACTTTGGCCGGAATTTCCACCTCGAACCCCCAGTCGCGGCCGCGCTGCCAACCGCGCAGCGCCAGGTAATGCGCAATCGAGGCCAACGTATCCGGCACGGAATTCCAGATGTCTGCCCGCCCGTCGCCATCGAAATCGACGGCATATTTGGTATAGCTGGAGGGCATGAATTGCGGCTGGCCGAGCGCGCCCGCCCAGGAGCCCATAATCCGGTCCGGCGTGACGTCGCCATGCTCGATGATCCTCAGCGCGTCGATCAGCTCTTTGCGAAACATATCCTTGCGGGTGGACATGAAGGCCTTGGTGGCGAGAACGCTGAGCGCCGAATAGGGCAGCTTCGCCTTTCCATAGCCGGATTCGCGGCCCCAGACGGCAAGCACGATCTCGCCCGGCACGCCATAGGTCTGCTCGATCTTCTTCAGCGTGCTGGCGTAGTTCGCGGCAAGCGAGCGGCCCGTCGTTGCCAGCATCTGGAGACGCTGCTCGGAGAAGTAGGCGCCCGGTGAGGCAAATTCTGCCTGGCTCTGGTCCCGCTGTTTCGGTGGTGTCGTGCCCGGCGGCACCAGGTCCGGCAAGTCCCAGTAGAGCTTCACATCGCCGAAGGCCGTGTCGATGGTGCGCGCGGATATGCCAGCCTTTCTGGCTTCGGGGATGATTTCGCTTTTGATCCAGCCGCGGAACTGCGCTTCGACCTCGGACTTGGAGGGAGCGGCATGGGCGGGGAGGGGGAGTGCTGCGATAACCAGTGTTGCGAGAAGGCGAGTGAAGAGTGCTGCGTTCTCCCACCTCCCCCTCAAGGGGAGGTAGGGGTGCCCCAACGGCTGTCGCCAGATTGGAATTATAGCCTTTAACCAGAAGGAGGTGAGCGCCCGCACGAAGTCATTCATAGTCGCTCTCCATCCCCTCAAATCACTGTCCGCGCCCGAAGTGCCGCCGTCAGCGTGCCCTCGTCGAGATAATCCAGTTCGCCACCAACGGGCACGCCATGGGCCAGGCGGGTGATCTTGACCGGCAGTTCCGTCAGCCGGTCGGTGATATAGTGCGCGGTGGCCTGTCCTTCGACGGTCGCGTTGACCGCCAGGATGATTTCGCGAATGCCGCCTTCGCTCACCCGGTCGATCAGGCCCTTGATGTTGAGGTCATCGGGGCCGACACCGTCCAGCGGCGACAGCGTCCCGCCCAGCACGTGATAGGCGGCGTTCATGGCGCCGGCCCGCTCCAGCGCCCAGAGATCGGAGACGTCTTCCACCACGATGATGACGGACTGGTCGCGCCGGTCATCGGTGCAAACGGTGCAGGGGTCGATGGTATCGACATTGCCGCAGCGCGAGCAGACCTTCACCTTGTCATAGGCTTCGCCTAGCGCATGGGAAAGCGGCCCCATCAGCTGTTCGCGCTTCTTGATGAGATGCAGCGCCGCTCGCCGGGCGGAGCGGGGGCCGAGCCCCGGCACCTTTGCAAGCAGCTGGATGAGTTTTTCGATTTCAGGACCGGTGACGCGTTTTGCCATGCGCCGCTTTTAGACGATATGCTGCGCAAACGGAATCATGAGTTTGAGGCATCCCGCATGAAAGTCAGTGCCATCTGTATCGGTCGCGCGGAAAAGCTGCCCGGCAAAAGCTACAAGACAGGCATCAACAAAATGCCGGTCACCGGCGCGGTCTTGATCGACGAGAATGGCTTGCTCGGCGACAAGATCTGTAACCGCAAATATCATGGCGGGCCGGAGCAGGCGGTCTATGTGGAAGGTGGCGTCACGCTGGACTGGTGGTCGGAGCAGTTGGGAAGACCGCTCGAACCTGGCACCTTCGGCGAGAACCTCGTCATCGACGGGCTCGATAACCGGGATATTGCCGCAGGCGACCGGCTGGTGCTGGAGGGTGGCGTTATCCTGGAGGCCACCTCGGCGCGCATTCCCTGCGCCACCTTTGCGGCGCGGATGGACGATCCGACCTTTCCGAAGCGTTACACCAAGGCACTCAGGCCCGGATTCTATTGTCGGGTGATTGCCGGGGGCTCCGTGATGGTGGGCGAAGGCGCAACCTCTCAGGCCTTTGAGGGCGAGCGCGTGACGATCCCGGAAATGATGCAGCATTTCCGGAAGCGGCTTTCTGAGGAGAGCCGCTCGCGCTTTCTCTTGGCACCCATCAATGCGCGATTGAGAGCCGAAATCGAGGCACAGTAATTATTTAGAACGGCAGCTTCATGCCGGGCGGGATCGGCAGGCCGGCGGTCAGTTCGCGGGTCTTTTCCGCAGCGATCGATTCGGCCTTCTCCTTGGCGTCCTTGTGGGCGGCAATGACGAGATCTTCGAGGATTTCAACCTCGTCTTCCTTGAAGAGGGATGGGTCGATCTTCAGGCCCAGCAGTTCGCCCTTGCCGTTGAGGCGTACGGTCACAAGACCCCCGCCTGCCTTGCCTTCGACGTCGAGAGAGGCGATTTCCGCCTGCATCTTTTCCATCTTGGCCTGCATTTCCTTGACCTTGCCCATCATGCCCATGATGTCACGCATAAGGCTGTTCTCCTTGTTCTTGATGTGGTCCTGTCAAAACTCGATATCGTCGCCGGGCAGGATGTCACCCTCTTCGGTTTCCACCACGGCCGGTGGCGGCGCTTCGTCTTCCGTGTCCTCGACCTTCAGCGTCACCCGTACGTCGGTAATGCGCGCGCCCGGAAACTGGGCAAGGATCGCCGCGACATCCGGATCGGAGCGTGCATCGGTGAGCCGTGCCTCGCGCATGTCGCTTTCGGCTTCGGCAAGGGTCTTCGCGCCTGCCTCACGGCTGAGGATGACCATCCAGCGGATCTCGGTCCATTCCTCAAGGCGGCGCTGAAGATCGCCGACAATGCTTTTCGGCGCATCAGGCGGCAGATTGATTTCGAGCCGACCCGGCTCCAGCTTCACCAGCCGCACAAAGCTGCGCAACAGCGCCTTCAGCTTCGGGTCGCGGTTCTGTGTGCAGAGATCGGATATGTCCTGCAGCGAGCGCACCGGTACTTTCGGCTGCGGCGCATCGGCAGGCTTTGCTTCAACGCGGCCCACGGGCACCGCATCCGGTGCCGGGGAGGGAACCGCTTGCAGCATGGCAGTCGGCTGGCCCGACTGCATGCGCTGGGCATTCCCCGAATCGGTGCCGCGGGCCATGACAGGCGCAGATTGCGAAAGGCTTGCCCTTGGCCCGCCATTGCCACCGGAGGGGCCGGTAACCGCAGCACCTCCGCCATTGACGATCTCTGCGACGCGTCGCGCCGCATCTTCCGGCGAGGGAAGATTGGCGGCATGCGTCAGGCGGATCAGCACCATTTCGGCAGCCCCTGCCGGACGCGACGAATTTTCCGCTTCCGGAATGCCCTTCAGCAGCATCTGCCAGATGCGTGACAGCGTGGTGACCGCAACGGATTTCGCAAACTCGGCGCCGCGCAGGCGCTCCACTTCGCTCAGCGACGCATCTTCGCTGGCTTCGGGGATGTATTTGATGCGGGTCACAAGATGGGTGAAGTCGGAGAGATCGGTCAGCACCACGACCGGGTTGGCGCCCGCTTCATATTGTGCGGTGAATTCTGTCAGCGCCGCCGTCACGTCGCCGCGCACCACATGTTCGAACAGATCCACGATGCGGGCACGGTCGGCCAAGCCCAGCATGCTGCGCACGGTCTCGATCTCAACCCGTCCGCCGCCATGGGCAATCGCTTGGTCGAGCAGCGAAAGGCCGTCGCGAGCTGAGCCTTCAGCGGCGCGCGCGACCATAGCTAGCGCATCGGAATCGAAATCGACGCCTTCCTTGCCGAGGATGGACGAGAACAGATGCACCAGATCGGCGGCGCTGATACGGCGCAGGTCGAAGCGCTGGCAGCGTGACAGCACCGTGATTGGAACTTTTCGGATTTCTGTCGTGGCGAAGATGAACTTCACATGCTCTGGTGGCTCTTCCAGCGTCTTCAACAAGCCGTTGAAGGCCTGCGTGGAGAGCATGTGCACTTCGTCGATGATATAGACCTTATAGCGCGCCGAAACCGGGCGGTAGCGCACCTGCTCGATGATCTCTCTGATATCATCGATACCGGTATGGGAGGCGGCGTCCATCTCGATCACATCGACATGGCGGCCCTCCATGATCGCCTGACAATGTTCGCCGGGCACGCGCAGGTCGATGGTGGGCTTGTCGATCTCAGACGTCTTGTAGTTCAGCGCGCGGGCGAGAATGCGGGCCGTGGTTGTCTTGCCGACGCCTCGAACGCCGGTCAGCATATAGGCCTGCGCAATGCGGCCGGTCTCGAACGCATTGGTCAGCGTGCGGACCATCGGCTCCTGGCCGACCATGAGGTCCGAGAAATCCTTGGGGCGGTATTTGCGGGCGAGAACGCGGTAGGCGCCGCCTCCGCTGCCGGACTGTCCCGTCTGTGTCGGTCCGGTGTCGCTCATGTCGTCCGCCAGCCTGCATGGCCATTCCAGCCTTGAGAAAGCCGACCGGAAGCTGACCTGGATGATGATCAGTGAATAACGAGGTGGGAGGCTGGCACGGCGACCCGTGCCGGGCTCGTTAGGGCTGCTTCCTTCCGGACCTGACCCGGTTGGCGAGTGGCTCGTCCACCACCAACCTCCCGAGGGGACATATGTTCGTTTCCCGCAGCAAATGCAAGCCAAGCCCCAAAAAAACTGCTAGCAGTTTTGAAAAACAAGGAGGAAACCTTGAGCGAATTTGCATTGGATGCCCGGCTGGAAAAGGATTCCGAGCTGTTCACGATCCTTGGGCTCTGTCAGCTGCGCCTGCTGAAAGACAGCCGTTGGCCCTGGCTGATGCTGGTGCCACAGCGGCCGGACAAGACGGAGATCTTCGAACTCGCGCCGCTCGATCAGGCCATGCTGACCTTCGAGACCAACCTCGTCGCAGAGGCGTTGAAGACAGTCACGGGCGCCCGGAAGATCAATGTCGGCGCCTTGGGCAATGTGGTCAGCCAGTTGCATGTGCATGTGGTGGCCCGCAATGAAGGCGATCCCAACTGGCCTGGGCCGATCTGGGGCTATGGTTCCGCCGTAGCGTATGACGAAACCGTCAAGCAGACTTTTCTCCGCTCTCTGATGCAGGCTCTATGATTCCATGACTGTTGATCTGTTCGAGACCTCCGCTCCCCATCCGGAAGCAAGTCGCCTCACCGCCTTTGCCGGAAACCGTTTGAACCGCGATGCCGAACATCGCACGGAAGAGAGCCTCTCCTCGGCGCTCGCCGCTGAGAAAGCCGCACTTCTCATCTTCGCCAAGGGCAAGCTTATCCTCAAAAACGAAGGTGCAAGCTTGCGGCCGGTATTTCTGAGGTCCGAGGCGGACCAGTTCCAGCCGCTTTGGGAGGATACGATCCTCTTGGGGCATCGCGCCGATGGTTCACCTCGCCTGGCCGTACCCGCCCGTATCGAGCCCGATGATGTGTCTGCCCCCTTCCAGGCCACCGATGCCCGCTCCGCATTTCGCTTCGCATTGGTGGACGAGGAGACGCTGGGCGAGATGGCGCAGGCACTCAGCCTGATGAACTGGAACGATGCCAACCGTTTCTGTGGCAAGTGCGGTGCGCCGACCGTCAGCCGGCTTGGCGGCTACAAGCGGGTCTGTACGGCGTGTGAGCATATGCTCTTTCCCCGCACCGACCCTGTCGTGATCATGCTGACGGTCGATGTGAAGCGCGATCTGGTGCTCTTGGGGCGGGGGCCGCATTTCGCGCCGGGGATGTATTCCACGCTCGCCGGTTTTGTGGAGCCGGGCGAGACGATCGAAGATGCGGTGCGCCGCGAAACACTGGAGGAATCTGGCATCCGCACGGGCCGCGTGCGCTACCATGCGTCACAGCCCTGGCCAATGCCGCATTCGCTGATGATCGGCTGCTATGCCGAGGCGCTGTCGACCGAGATTTCCCGTGACGAGCAGGAGCTGGAGGACTGCCGCTGGTTCACGCGGCAGGAGGTTGCCGCCATGCTAGAGGCGGATCCCGGCGCGCAGGGGCCGTCGGCGCCGCCGCGCGGGGCCATCGCCCACCGTCTGATGCGCGACTGGGTGGAGTGGTCACGTTGATGGCGAGGGCGCCGGCTTGCGGGTGAAGGCCCGCACGGCGAGCGATACACCAACGATCTGCAGGCAGCAGCCGATCGTCTCATAGGGCGTCGGCCAGCGCTCGTTGAGCATAAGCCCGAAGATCAACCCGAACAGGGTTTCCGCCACGATAAGCTGCGCCGTCAAGGCGAGCGGCAGACGGTGGGAAGCCAGGCTCCAGAACCAGGTGGCGGCCCAGGAAGCTGCCATGCCGAGGATGAGAGCGATGCCCCAGAACCGGATCTGCATCTCGGTCGGCGCCGTGGTGAAATGTTCTGAGGCGAGCGGCAGCAGTGTGAGGGAGCCGAGTGCCGCGCCAAACCCATGCAGGTTCGTCCAGTCCAGATTGCTCGGCCGGTTCGGTGAACGCATCACATTGGCATTGATGATGCCGTAACCCACCCACACCAGCAGCGCAGCCACTGCGCAGCCTGCGCCCGCCAGCGTCATGCGCTGGCCCTGGACGTCAAGCCTCGTCACCAGTTCCACATTCACGACGAGGATGCCGAGCGCAATCATGACAAGGGGCATGGCAAGGCGCCGCCATTGCATGGTTTTGTCCAATATATTGGCAATCGCGGGCAGCACGACCGGCATAGTGCCGATGATCAGCGGCGGAATGATAGGGCCAGCCCACAGCACCGCCTGCGAAGCTGTCAGGAAGTAGCCGACATAACCGATGAGCCCGAGGCCCATGCCCATCAGTATTCGTTTTGCACCAAGATCCGGCTGCAGGCGAAAGCGCGGATGCAGCATCAGAACAAGACAAGTGAGCCCGAAAATGCCATAGCGGGCAATTGTCAGGTCCCACATGCTGAAAGGGGCGGCAAGCGGTGCCGCCACGAACGTCAGCCCCCAGAGCGCACCGGTGAACAGCCCGGCCAGAATACCGACGAGCATGCGGGCTCCTTATCTCCTGCACTAACAGGACAATAGATCACAATGCCCGGTGCCGTAGCTTTAGCCCCGACACTCAGCCGCCGTTCAGCGACCCGCGCATCGGGTGGCCGGGATAGACACCGAGGATGCGGACCTTCTCCGAGAAGAAGCGCAGTTCTTCCAGCGCACGCCGTACCGGTGCATCGTCGGGATGGCCCTCGATATCCGCGTAGAACTGCGTCGCCACGAACTTGCCGCCCAGCTGGTAGCTTTCGAGCTTCGTCATGTTGATGCCGTTCGTCGCGAAGCCGCCGAGCGCCTTGTAAAGCGCTGCCGGAATGTTGCGCACGTTGAAGACGAAGGTGGTGACGATCACGTCCTGATCTGTCTTGCGCTTCGCCCACTTTTCATCGCGGGACAGCACAACGAAGCGCGTGACGTTATTTTCGGAATCCTCGACATTCTCCTGCAGGATATCGAGCCCGTAGAGGCTGGCGGCAAGACGTGGCGCGAGCGCCGCCATGGAGCGGTCACCGCGTTCCTGCACCAGCTTCGCGGCGCCTGCGGTGTCGCCGGCCACAACGCCCTTCCAGCCATTCGAGCGGATGATCTTACGGCACTGGCCAAGCGCGTGGATGTGGCTATGCACGGTGCGGATCTCGTCGCGCTTAACACCAGGCAGCACCATCAGCTGGAAGCGGATCGGCATGAAATATTCGCCGATGATGTGAAGGCGTGATTCCGGCAGCAGGTGATGGATGTCGGCCACGCGACCGGCCAGCGTATTCTCGATCGGGATCATCGCCAGATCCGCTTCGCCGCTTTCGAGAGCCGTAAAGGCATCCTCGAAGGTGGGGCAGGGCAGGGGTTCCATGGCCGGGAACATGTCGCGGCTGGCCATGTCGGAATTGGCGCCAAAATCGCCCTGGAAGGCGATGCGGTTGGTTTGCGAAACCATCAATTTTTGTCCGTTCAGAGGGGGCGGCCGGCGAGGATCGCGCGGGCCTTTTCGAGGTCTTCGGGAGTATCGACGCCGAGCGGCACCGAGTCAACGATCTCCACGTCGATCCGCATGCCCGCTTCCAGCGCCCGCAGCTGCTCCAGCTTCTCGCGCATTTCCAGCACGGATGGTCCGAGCGAAACGAAACGCTCAAGGGCCGTGCGGCGATAGGTATAGAGGCCGATGTGATGGTAGAGCGGGCCATCGCCATAGGGAGCTGTAGCGCGAGTGAAATAGAGTGCACGCAGGCGGCTCTCGGAAATAGGGGAGCCGACCACCTTCACGATATGCGGCTTGAACTTGTCTTCTTCCTCGGTGATCTCCACCGTCAGGGTTGCGATATCGACAGCCGGGTTCTCCATGGGCTTCAACGAAGCCCGCACAGCCTCGCGTTCGATGGTGGGCAGATCGCCCTGAACATTGACGATGAATTCGGCGCGCGCCTGCGGATCGGCGAGCTGTACGGCTTCGAAGATGCGGTCCGAGCCGGACTGGTGGTGCTGGCCGGTCATGATGACCTCGAAGCCCGCTTTTTGCACGGCATCGAAGACGTCCTGATCATCCACAGCCACGATGACGCGGCCGACCTCGGCTTCCTGGGCACGTTTTGCAACCTGAACGATCATCGGCAGGCCGTGAATATCCGCCAGCGGCTTGCCGGGGAGGCGGGTGGAAGCGATGCGTGCGGGAATGAGCACGAGTGTCTTATCAAAAGCCAAATTCGGCATGTCAGCCGTCTCCGTCACGTTTTCGATGCGCGCCCGAGGATGTCAAAACGTCTCAGGGGGGCATGCGTGATTCAGGTTGCACCAGGGGGGCAAAAGACATAGCTTCCTCAAGATTTCAAGGTGGGACACCTTTGATTCCTGCAGGTGGGGAAGGAGCTTTTTTCGGATGAACTCTTACGTGAACATGGCTGCGGGGGCCCTGCTCGGCACGGTCTTCGTCATGATGTCTGTGTCAATTGCCTCGGAAGGCCTATTTCATTCCAAGACCCCGGAGAAGCCGGGCTTCGCCATCGTTGCCGAGGAAGCGCCCGCTGCTGGCGGTGCAGCTGCTGCGGCACCAGCCGCCGTTCCGATTGCCCAGCTTCTGGCCAAGGCCGATGTTGCAGCCGGCGAAGCGGCGTTCAAGAAGTGCACGAGCTGTCACAGCGGCGAGAAGGGTGGTCCCAACAAGGTCGGTCCGAACCTGTGGGGCGTGGTGTCTCGTCCGATCGCATCGCATGAAGGCTTCAGCTATTCCGGTGCCATCAAGGATTTCTCCAAGGGCGGCAGCGTAAAGTGGGATTATGAACACCTGAACCACTTCCTGGCCGGTCCCAAGGCTTACATTTCCGGCACCGCTATGGGCTTTGCCGGTCTGAAGAAGGATGATGAGCGCGCCAACGTCATCGCCTATCTGCGCTCGCTTGCTGACACGCCGGTGCCGCTTCCGGATCCGGCCGCTCCGGCGCCAACCAACTGATCAGGTTGGAACGATCAAACGAAAGCCCGGCTCGAGTCGGGCTTTTTAGTATCTGCCCTCTACATAATTTTAGCTAAGGGCCCAGGCCCAGAAGGTAACCGTAACCACCCCCAGCATGGTCGTCATGGTGATGACGGACGCCGCAATGCTCTGGCCGGAGCCGAAACGGGTGGCAATGATCCAGGCATTGATGCCTGTCGGGACGGAAGAGGTCAGCACCATCGCTGCCGTCCAGGGTTTCGAAAGCCCCAGCAGATGCGCGAGAGCAAACACGCAGGCTGGAAGCAGCATGAGCTTCAGGACTGCCATGGCTGCGGCCAGCGCCAAATTGCCCTTTATCGGGTATTTGCGCAGCGTCATGCCAAGTGAAATCAAGGCCGCTGCCGAGGTCACAGCCGCGATCTGATCGATAACGCTCTTCAACACCACAGGCATGGCGCCGATGCCTGACAAATTGAACGCGGTCCCCAGCGCCAGCGCGATCACCAGCGGATTGCGGGCGAGATTGGCACCGACCTGTCGCAGAACGGCGGCAATGCCGAGACCACCTGCGCCGTCGACCTTGGCTGTCGCGTGTTCCATCAGGATCGTCCCGGCAATCATCATCATCGGTAAGTGCACGGCAAGCAGGATCGAGAGCGCCACCAGACCATCATCGCCAATGGAGCGGCCGACCAGCGGAAGGCCGATGAAGACATTGTTGGCGAAGGCGCCGGACATTCCCGAGACGACACCGATTTTGGCATCGCGCTTGAAAAGATGTGTGGCCATCAGGTGGCCTATCGTCCAGGTCACCGTCACGCCGCCGAAATAGGCGACCCAGAGCCGAAAAGGCGAGGCGCCGTGAAAATGGGCTTCGGATAATGTCCTGAAGATCAGGGTGGGAAGCGCCACCTTGTAGACGAACTCGCCCAACGCGTCCCCGGTCACCTCTCGCAGGAGGCCTGTCTTCGCCAGTACCCAGCCGATCAGGATGAGCAGGAAAACGGGAGCGACATTGGTGAAGACGGCGGACATGAGGCAGGACTTTCTGAAGCTTTACTTCACTAGCCCATTCTGCCGGTCATCTCAAACAGGATGTCCTTGTTCCCGTTGATTTTTCGGATCAGGTCACGATGCCCATGGCGGCAGCACCAATCAGCACGATGCCGAGCAGAATGCGGTAGATGACGAAAGGCCAGGTGGAGAAACGTTCGAGGAACCGCATCAGGCCCCAGATGGCGATCAAAGACGAAATGCCGCCGGCGATCAGGCCGACCGCGAGGATGGCCCAGCCATGTCCGTCGAGGGAAAGCTTGTGCAGTTCCCAGACTTCCTTCAAGCCCGCCAGCAGGATCGCCGGTAGGCCAAGCAGGAAGGAGATGCGTGCCGCTTCCTCGCGCTTGAAGCCGAGCGCCAGCGCTGCAGTGATGGTGGAGCCCGAACGGGACACGCCGGGGATCAGTGCGCCCACCTGGGCCAGGCCCACCAGCAGCAGATCGAGCGGGCGCACGCTCGGCATGTTGCGCCGGTGCTTTGCCAGAACTTCGGTTGCGGCCAGAAGGCAGCCCATGACGATGCACGAAATGCCGACCGCCCAAATGCTGCGCAAGGGGGAGCCGCAGCTGTTGAGGCTGTGGGAAAGGGCGAGGCCGGCCAGCACGATCGGGATGGTGGCAATAATGATCCACAGCACCAGCTGGAAGCTGAAAGCTTCGAAGTCGCGCTTGCGGATGGCGGTGACTGAGCCGGTCAGCAGGCCGAAGATATCCTTCCAGAAATAGCTGATCACGCCCACCAGCGCTGCCATCTGCATGGCGGCGGAAAAGGCGGCACCCGGGTCCGGCCAGCCGAGGAAGGCTGGTACCACGCGCATATGCGCACTCGAAGAAACTGGTACCAGTTCAGTGATGCCCTGCAGGATGCCGAGGAACGCCGTCTGCCCGAAACTCAAATCGACGAAACCCGTTGCCGAGCCCGTCACGCATGCTGCATCTGTCATGTCCCCGTCTCTCCTGTGCTGGCATTTTCCGGCGAGTATGATCCCGCGGTATCCCCGTGCCGTTTCAATGCGCGATCATGGCGGAACGAAGACTGGTGCCGTTGTTTATCCGTTCAGCATGATAGCTTTGCGCCACTGCATGTGGATGAATTTTTCCTGTCTCTCAACAAGCCATTTTCTCGAGCGGATAACCGGTTTTTCCTTTCCTTCAACTTTGAAAGCGATAATAGGAAACTGTCCAGACATCCCGGAGATTGAAGCCTGCATGAGCAAGTTCGACGTTCTGACGATCGGTAATGCGATCGTGGATATCATTTCGCGCTGCGAAGATCGTTTCCTCACCGAAAATGGTATCATCAAGGGGGCCATGAACCTCATCGATGCAGAACGGGCCGAGCTTCTCTATTCGCTGATGGGTCCGGCCCATGAAGCTTCCGGCGG
This sequence comes from Rhizobium oryzicola, assembly GCF_030504645.1. GTDB lineage: Bacteria > Pseudomonadota > Alphaproteobacteria > Rhizobiales > Rhizobiaceae > Neorhizobium > Neorhizobium oryzicola. The sequence goes on from NZ_JAUKWQ010000001.1 coordinate 117,111, forward strand.
CAGCGCCGGCAATACGGCAGCGGGTGTCGCAAGCTTCGGCGGCCGCGCTGCCTATTTCGGCAAAGTGGCCGAGGACCAGCTGGGCGAAATTTTCAGCCACGATATCCGTGCGCTCGGCGTTCATTACCAGACAACGCCGGAAGGCACCTTTCCGCCGACCGCCCGTTCGATGATTTTCGTCACGCCGGATGGCGAGCGCTCCATGAACACCTTCCTCGGCGCCTGCGTGGATCTGGGGCCCGAGCATGTGGAAGAAGAGGTCGTGGCGCAGGCGAAGGTGACCTATTTTGAAGGCTATCTGTGGGATCCGCCGCGCGCCAAGGAAGCCATTCGCGAGAGCGCCCGCATCGCCCATGCCAACGGTCGCGAAGTTTCCATGACGCTCTCCGACCCCTTCTGTGTCGGCCGCTATCGCGACGAGTTCCTGGATCTCATGCGTTCAGGCACAGTCGATATCGTCTTCGCCAACAAGCAGGAAGCGCTGTCTCTGTACGAGACCGAGGATTTCGAACTGGCACTCAAGAACATCGCGGCTGATTGCAAGCTCGCCTGCGTGACGCTGAGTGAAGAAGGCGCCGTGATGGTTCGGGGGAGTGAGCGTGTGAAGGTCGATGCCATCCCGGTGGAAACGGTTCTCGATACGACCGGTGCCGGTGACCTTTTCGCCGCCGGTTTCTTGTTCGGTTACACAAACGGCAAGGATCTCAAGACCTGCGGCGATCTCGGCTGCCTGGCGGCCGGTATCGTCATCCAGCAGTTCGGTCCGCGCCCGATGACCTCGCTGAAGCAGGCTGCTACGGAAAGAGGCCTTATTTAAAGGCCTCGCCCGGATAGGCGCCCCAGATCTCACCCTGGTTGACCCAGCCTTCCACACCTTCGGTCTTGGCTTGGCACCAGTCGCCATTGCACTGGCGGATATGCATGATGACGCCGGGTTCCAGCTTCGCGATGATCTGCGCGGAGCTTTGCGGCTCCTTGCGCAGGTTCACATAGACGTCCTTGCCCTTTTCCCGCATCCACGGGGCGGCCAGCGCGGTGCGGTCACCGGAAAGAAGCGCCTGGTTGACCCAGCCTTCGGTGCCTTCGGCATCGCGCACGCGGCGCCAGTTTTCGTATTCCTGGATCACCTCCATCGGCAAACCTAGGCGGGTATACATCCACGAGACGGCGTAATCCGCGCTTGGCCCGATGCGAATGTTCACGCGCTTGGATTTAAGGCTCACGAAGCGGGGAAGTGGCAACCCACTGGCACCTTTGCCTGCGCCTTGAGCGTAAGCGGTCGGTGAGGCGACGGCGGCGCTGAGCAGGGAGGCTACAACAGCCAGACGGAGAACGGAAAAGTTTAGGCGCATGAACAGTCTCTCGGTGGTCTTCAGGCACAGCTGCCAGCACGTCCCGACGGTCGACCGGCAGGGACGACCTCTTCGAAAGACCGCTTGGGTGTTGCCAGAGGTTTTGCCCAGAGGTTTTGCAAGAGGTTTCGTTTGTCTTCGCCGACGGGTCTGTTAGAAATTGCCTGATTGAGCAAGTGTCGCCCAACTTGGTTAACGACCTCTGAACGGTTCGTCGAAGGACGCCATGACACCCAGGAAGAAGCCCAAGGTCTACATTACCCGGAAGCTGCCCGATGCGGTGGAAACCCGCATGCGTGAGCTTTTCGATGCGGAACTGAATATCGATGACACGCCCCGCAGCGCTGACGAACTGCTGCGCGCGGTCACAACGGCAGAGGTCCTCGTGCCCACCGTGACCGACCGTATTGATTCGGCGCTGATCGAGTCCGCCGGACCGCAACTGAAACTGATCGCCAGCTTCTCGAACGGCGTAGACCATATCGACGTGGACGCCGCCGCTAAGAAGGGAATCACCGTCACCAACACGCCGAATGTGCTGACGGAAGACACCGCCGACATGACCATGGTGCTAATCTTTGCGGTGCTGCGCCGGCTGATCGAAGGTTCGCGCGTGCTGACGGAAAAGCCAGGCGCCTGGTCCGGCTGGTCGCCCACCTGGATGCTGGGTCACCGCATCAGCGGCAAGCGCATCGGTATCGTCGGCATGGGGCGGATCGGAACGGCGGTCGCCCGTCGCGCCAAGGCGTTTGGCCTGTCGATCCATTATCACAATCGCAAGCGCGTCAATCCCGCGACCGAGGAGGAGCTGGAGGCAACCTATTGGGATAGCCTTGACCAGATGCTGGCCCGTGTCGACATCGTTTCAGTCAACTGCCCCGCCACGCCGGCGACCTTCCATCTCTTGTCGGCGCGGCGGCTCGCGCTCATGCAGCCCAGCAGCATCATCGTCAACACGGCGCGTGGCGACATCATCGATGAGGCGGCGCTGATCCAGCTCCTCAAGGACCACAAGATTGCCGGTGCGGGCCTGGACGTGTTCTCCAACGAGCCGGTCGTCAATCCGAAGCTGTTGAAGCTGGCACAGGAGGGCAAGGCGGTGCTTTTGCCGCATATGGGGTCTGCCACCATCGAGGGCCGCATCGACATGGGCGAGAAGGTCATCATCAATATTCGCACCTTCTTCGATGGTCATCGTCCGCCGAACCGCGTGCTTCCCGGGAGGCTGTAACAGCCTTCCTCTTAGCACCTGAGAAATCCAGTTTCTAACTGCGCGCGTAGAAGCCTTCAAAACGAAAGGAGATGACCATGGCAAAGGGTCTATTCTCGATCGCGATGGGGCTGGCAATGCTGACGGTAACGGGAACGGCGGACGCTGCGGATCTTGTTCTGGAGAAATACTTTCTCGGGAAGACGAAGGCGGAAGGCAGCTTCGGCGCCATCAACGGCGTCAGCCGCGACTTCACCGTCAACCTGACGGGTCGATGGGATGGCAAAACGCTGACGCTTCGGGAAGATTTCCATTTCTCGGATGGCGAACGCGACACCAAGACCTGGCGCTTCCGCAAGACGTCAGAAGGCCGCTATAGCGGCACCCGCGAGGACGTAATTGGTGAAACGCAGGTTGTCGTTGACGGTAATGTCGCGCGCTTCAACTACCTCGTGAACCTGGGAACGCCCACAAAGCCCAACAAGGTGCGCTTCTATGACAAGATGGAACTGCGCAGCGATGGCACCGTGTTGAACACGGCGCTGGTGACCAAATACCTGTTTCCGGTCGCCCGCACCAAAGTGCTGTTTCGCCGTTGACTAGAGCGCTTTCTGCATCTCGATCGAGGTGGTGCGGTCAAAGCCAGCATGGCGGTTCTCTGAAGTCTTGGCGAATCCAAGGCGACCAAAGGCAGCATGGTTTCTGGTCAATTCGATCCGCGTTTCCAGGCGAAGCCGAGTGAGTCCCAAGGCCCTCGCATGATCCTCGGCTGCGGCCACCAATTGTCTCCCGAGGCCCTGGCCTTGCGCTGATGGTGCGACGGCAAGTTTACCGATGTAGAGACAATCCGGCTGTTCCACCTTGCAGAACACGCATCCCAGGATGGTCCCATCATCCACGGCGAGGAAGCAGGTTTCATCAACGGCCTTCTGCGCCAGCGACTGCGGTGTCAGACGGTGCGCTGAGGAGGGCGGATCGATGACGCCATCCATGTAGGCAAAGGATTCCATCACCAGTGAGAGCAGGCCTGTCCAATCCTGAAAATCGGCGGGCAAGGGAATGATGCGGATCATGCGGCAGACGTCTTCTTGCGTTTGGCGTAATGGATGGTGTCGAAGCGGGCAGAAAGCGCGTTGTAGAGCAGCAGGCGGCCGACCAGGGGTTCACCGACACCTGTGATGACCTTGATCACTTCCATCGCCATCAGCGTGCCGATCACACCAGTCAGTGCGCCGACCACGCCGGTTTCGGCGCAATTGGGCAGCAGCCCTTCCGGGGGACGAACCGGGAAGAGATCGCGGTAGGTGGGGTTTGGCGTGCCGTCTGCTCCGCTTTCATAGGGTTTCAACACCGTCAGCGTACCATCGAAACGGCCGACCGCGCCCGTCACGAGCGGCACCTTTGCCGCTTCTGCCGCATCAGCCGCCGCATAGCGCGTGTCGAAATTGTCCGAGCCATCGATCAGCAGGTCGAACCGGCCGAGATGGTTGGCCGCGAAAGCCTCGTCGAACCTCTCCTCGAAGCGGATTACCCGCACATGCGGATTGAGTGCTGCAATGGCATCCGCCGCACTTTGCGTCTTCAATTCGTTCAGCGTGCCGGAATCATGGATCACCTGCCTTTGCAGGTTGGAGAGCGACACCCGGTCGTCATCCACGAGGCCGATCGTGCCCACGCCGGCGGCGGCAAGATAGAGAAGCACCGGCGCGCCAAGACCACCGGCGCCGATGACAAGTACGCGCGCCGCCTTCAACTTCTGTTGGCCAGTGCCGCCGATTTCGGGCAGCAGAATGTGGCGCTTGTAGCGTTCGATTTCGTCAGATGAGAGCGGTTCCATGGCGATATCCTAGCACGGCCAGACGGTGTGCAATCATTTATTTCGAGACATGTCCCTGATGAACTGTGAAGAATTGCGCTCGCTCACCCAGCGCGGAAAACATGGCGCGGTCCGTGCCGGTCATAAAAGCCTGGCCTCCGAGATCATGCACGAGATCGAAGAGTGCGGCGCGCCTACCTTCATCCAGATGCGCGGCAATCTCGTCCAGCAGCAGCACCGGCGCATGGCCGGTCATATCAGCCGTCAGCCGCGCATGGGCAAGGATAAGGCCAACGAGTAGCGCCTTCTGCTCGCCGGTCGAGCAGCGATCGGCTTCCATGTTTTTTTCCCGATGACGGACCATAAGGTCCACGCGGTGCGGGCCAGTCAGCGTGCGGCCTGCGGCGGCATCGCGGTAACGCCCGTCGCGCAACTCTGCGAGAAACACCTCTTCGAGTTCGGCAAATGGGCGCGCCGCCTCATCATCGAGGAAACCGGTGAGGCTTAGATCGGGCGAGGGGAAGGGTGTTGCGGCGCTGCGGGCAACGAGCGCGGTCAGAAGATCCAGCATTTCACGCCGGGCTGCTGCCATGGCAATGCCAAGCTCTGCCATCTGCACCTCGATGCCTGTCAGCCAGGCCGGGTCGAAACGGCCTTCGGAGAGAAGCCGGTTGCGGCTGCGCATGGCGCGCTCATAATCGGCTGCGCGCCGGCCATGCGCCGGATCGAGCGATAGCACCAGCCGGTCGAGGAAGCGTCGGCGGTCAGAGGAGCCGCCGGTAAAGAGCCCGTCCATGGCCGGCGTCAGCCACAGCACGCTCAAATGATCCGTCAGTTCCTCGACGGATTTCACCGGCGTTCCGTTGAGCCTCAGGCGCCGCGCGACCGTTTCGCCATCGGCATCGATGCCGGTGCCGATCGCCACCTCGCCCTCGCGCCCGTCCACATCCGCAAAGACGGAAAATCCGCCCGACGCACCGACGCGGGTGACGTCGGAAAGCACAGCACGGCGAAGCCCGCGGCCCGGAGAGAGGAAGGAAATCGCCTCCAGCAGGTTGGTCTTGCCGGAACCATTGTCGCCGGTCAGCACCACATGCCGATCATCGAGCGCCAGCGATACGCCCGCATAATTGCGGAAGTCCGTCAGCTTCAGCGTCGATAGGGAGGTCTTGTGCGGCATCGGGTCTTGCATCGTCCTGTTGCGGCAGCAGCTAATAGCATGTGATGCTCAAGGCAAGTGGCAGGCGTTTTGTTGAAGAGAATGACGAATGACGTGCAGTCACAGGAACATCGTCATGTGATCCATGTTAGGGTGCGCTAAATGTCCTCAAGGGTCAGGAGAACCCGGATGCGTGATGAAACGGAACTGACACCGGAAGAGGCCCGCAGCGACCATTGGGAGATGCTGCGATTTCTGGGTTTAAATGCCGGTTTTGGAATGGCTCTGGGCTCGCTGGTCGCTTTCGCGCTCGTCTACTTTGACCTCGGTGAGATCGGCACAAGGCTTGAGCGTTCTGCCACCCCCACGCTTTCCTTCGCCATGATGGCCATGCCGCTGGCGCTGACATTTGGTGCCTGCGTCACCGCATCGGCTGTCATGCTGATGCCCTATAAACGCAAGAGAGAGCGGTAGAGCCGAGAGAATTGGCTCTTCCGCTCCTCTTCGAGTTCAGGTAGAGCCAAGCCATGTCTGACACTGATCGCATCACCCAACTGGAAGAAACCGTCGCCTATCAGGCCAAGACGATCGATGAGCTGTCTGAACAGTTGGCCGAACAGTGGAAAGTGCTTGAGCAGACCCGCACCAAGCTTGACCGCCTGACCGAGCGATTTCTATCCCTTGAGGAGGCTTCGCTGGAAGCACCAGCGATTACCAAGCCGCCGCATTATTGAGAGCCTTTGCTACTGCGTCCGCAGGCCCTTTGCAAATTGCCGTGCCGCCTGGCGCAGATCTTCATCAGGCCTTTCAAGCCGGTCCATAATCAGCCGCGCAACGGCAAAACTTGCTATTTGTTCGCCCGCGATATCCGTGTCGATCCAATCCGCCAAGTCCCCGCGCTGCTGGTGGTGTTTCAGGATCGCACCGATCCATTCATAGCGATCGGTCATGTAGTTTCCGATCGCCAGTGCTGAGTCCGGGTTGGACTGGGCCTCCGCGACGATCGACCTGTAGATCGCACCAGCGGGCGAGTTGCGCCAGTGGTTGATGAGCCCCTTCAGGAACAGAAAGATATCCTCTTCCAGTTTACCCGTATCCGGCATTCGCAAATCAGGCTTCTGGAGTTCGTAAATTGCGAGCAGAAGCGCGCCTTTCGAAGGCCACCAGCGATAGATTGTCGGTTTGCCTGCACGCGCCCGTCGCGCCACAGCCTCAATGGAAAAGCCGGCAAGCCCCGCTTCCGTGATGATGGCAGTTGCTGCATCCAGTATGGCATCACGGCTCTGCAGGTTGCGCTGCGCGCCAATCGAGGTTCTGCGCGATGTCTCGGTCATGGCATCCTCGTAGCATGAAAACCTCTTGAGCCAAATATGAACTCCATATAAAACGAAACGGTCCGTTTCATATGGAGCAAGGGATGCAGGACCCCCGTAGCAAAGCCACAACCGACCGGGCAGCCCATGCTGCCGGTGCGGAACACGCGCATGCGCATAACCATCCCCATTCTCATGCGCATCATGTGCATCTGCATCCCGTACCACCCCCGCCGCCTGCGCCGCATCGACTGCGGCTTGCCCTGGTGCTGATGCTCTTCGTCTACCCTGTCATCACTGGGCTGCTTTATATCCTCGTTCCGCTGACAGAGGGGTGGGCAACCTGGCATCGCACGCTGCTGATCACGCCGATCATGGTCTCGGCCATCATGTTCGTGGTGACGCCCCTCATCCTGCGTTACCTACACTGGCTGGTGGTGCCGCGCCGCCGCATTCCGTAACGGCTGGAGCCGGCAAGCCGCGAAAGCCACCTTTGATATTGATCAAGACCCCCTTTCGTGTTGCCGGTCTATAAACCGGCAGCTTCAGGTTTTTCAGGTGGCTTCAGTCTTGCTCGAATTCACGCTCTCGATCCTGCTTCTGCTGGCAACGCCCGGCCCAACCAATACGCTGATGGCACTGGCGGGCTATCAACGCAGTTGGCGCCGGGCCGCACCGCTGATCGGTGCAGAGCTTTGCGGCTATCTTTTAGTCATCATTCCGGTCGCAACCTTGGCAGCTTCGCTTTTCGAAGAGTGGCCGCAGCTTGCGCTCTGGACCAAGCTCCTTGCCGGCCTTTGGGTCCTCTATCTCGCGGTGAAACTCTGGTCGTTCAAATCCGGCGCGGGGGAGGCCAGAGCAGTGGATGCCCGTTCGGTGCTGGTCACCACCTGCCTCAATCCGAAGGCGCTGATTATCGGGCTGGTGATCATGCCGCATCAGGGGCTGGCAGCCTTGCTGCCCTGGCTTAGCCTCTTCTCGGCCCTGGTGCTTGCCGCTGCCAACGGATGGATCGCTTTCGGCACGCTTCTGAGCAAGGGCATGCTGAAGCGGGCGAGCCCGGCGGTGATCAGCCGCGCCGCTGCCGCAGGCCTCTTTGTGTTCGTGATGATCTTGGCGGGGGCAAGTCTCAAGGGATTGGCGTAAGGCCCCGGTATCCCTGATTGACGAATCGGCACCGCCTTTGCATCATGCCTTCCGCGCGGCTCACGCCAAACCTCCCCGGACCTTCCCCAGCATGGTCCCTTAGCGGAGGCAAAGGGAATAGGTTCTCGAGCCATTTGTCTTGGTCCGACCGTTACGGATGAATTGCTGGGGAATGCGTCCGCAACGCGAGAGGCCTGATCATGACAAGGAATGCCAACTTCAAGCGCCGCGTCCGCGCCCGTGCGGCAAAAACGGGCGAATCCTACACCACGGCACTCAGCCACATCCGCAAGAGCGAACCCGTCGATCTGGCACGGCCCGTCAGGTCGCTGCGGCTCGCTGTGGCGCAAACAACGACCTATGACGATCCCCGTGATATCTCGCAACTGCGCGCGGCAGGCGTGGAGATCCGGCGGCTGATGCAGGCATCAAAACAGGCGGGGGCACGCCTCCTCCATTTGCCTGAGGGTGCCACATGCTCTCCCAACAAGCGCATCATGTCTTCGACCGGTCGCCATCCGATTGGCCCCTCGGACTGGAGCCGCTTCGAATGGGCGGTGCAGCGGGAGGAGTTGAATGCGGTCCGACTACTGGCGCGTGAGCTGGAGCTCTGGACCGTGCTTGGGGCGGTGCATCAGCTGAGTGGGACACATCGCCCCTACAACTGCCTCTATGTCATTTCCGACAGCGGCGAATTGGTGACACGGTACGACGAGCGCATGCTGTCGAATACCAAGATCTCGTTCATGTACTCGCCGGGAACGGTGCCGATCACATTCGAGGTTGATGCCGTCCGTTTCGGGCTGTCTCTTGGCATGGAGGTCAATTTCCCCGAGATCTTCAGGGAGTATGAGCAGATGGATGTGGATTGCGTGCTGTTTTCCACCACAGGAGGCACCGTGGAAAGCGATGCCGCTTTTGCCATTGAAGCTCAGGGCCATGCCGCCAGCAATCGGTATTGGGTAAGCTTCGCAACCTTGGCCAAGGGTGAGGCCGCCTTGTCGGGAATAGCCAGGCCTGAAGGAGGCTGGGCGGCACGGTGCAACCTGCCGGAGACCCCCTCCATCGCCGTTGCTGACATTGAGCTCAATGGTGACGAATTGGCGCGCCCCTGGCGGCGTCAGGCGCGTCTCGGTCTATATCGGCCCTATCAGGTGGAGGGTGATATCCGCAGCGACGATCGACTGGCGTTTTAGGAGCCTGCCGTGCGGCGGTGGTTTTCCGTCCGCACAGGTGCAAAGGAAAAGCCTCGGGCGTTTGCTGCACCCGAGGCTCGATTGGTAGCATATCCCGGCCCTTCGCTTTGGGCTCAGTCGCTCCTGGCTACGCCCCGGCCCTTCACTTTGGCTCAGGGCGTTCGCTGCTCAAAACGTGCCACTGGCACGTTTTGCCGGCTACGCCGTCGCAGCTCACCCCTCAAAAAATTCCTTCATGCGGGCGAAGAAACCCGTCGATTCCGGATTGTTTTCCTTGGACGAGATCTCCTCGAATTCCTGCAGCAGTTCGCGCTGGCGCTTGGTCAGCTTCTGCGGCGTCTCGATCTGGATCTGGATGTAAAGATCACCCGTCTGCGATGAGCGCAGCACCGGCATGCCCTTACCCTTCAGGCGGAACTGCTTGCCGGGCTGCGTACCCTCAGGCACGGAAACACGCGACTTGGTGCCATCAAGCGTTGCCACATCGAAGGTGCCCCCGAGCGCTGCCGTCGTCATGGAAATCGGCACGGTGCAGTAGAGATCGGCGCCATCGCGCTGGAAGAACTCATGCGGCTTGACCGACAGGAAGATGTAGAGATCGCCCGCCGGGCCACCGCGTGCGCCGGCCTCGCCTTCGCCCTGCAGGCGAATGCGGGTGCCATCCTCAATGCCCGATGGAATGTTGACCGAAAGCGCCCGCTCTTCCGTCACACGGCCCTGGCCGTGGCACTTTGTGCAGGGATCGCTGATCGTCTGGCCCCGACCGTGGCAGGTCGGACAGGTGCGCTCGACCGAGAAGAAGCCCTGGCTGGCGCGCACACGGCCTGAACCGTGGCAGGTGCCGCAGGTCTTTGGTTGCGTGCCGGGCTTGGCACCGGAGCCGGAGCAGACATCGCAGGTGATCGCGGTTGGAACGCGGATCTGCGCCGTCTTGCCGGCGAACGCCTCTTCCAGCGTGATTTCCATATTGTAGCGAAGATCGGCGCCGCGTTCGCGGCCACCGGCAGAGCGACGGGCACGGCCGCCGCCCATCATCTCGCCAAAGATGTCTTCGAAAATGTCGGAGAAGCCGCCCGCCGCGAAACCACCGCCGCCGCCGAAACCGCCGCCGCCCATGCCGCCCTGCTCAAAGGCTGCGTGGCCGTAACGGTCATAGGCTGCCCGCTTCTGCGGGTCCTTCAGCGTCTCGTAGGCCTCGTTGATTTCCTTGAACTTCTTTTCGGCTTCCGCGTCACCCGGGTTCTTGTCGGGGTGATATTGCATCGCGAGCTTACGGAAGGCGCTTTTCAGCTCCTTCTCGTCAGCGGTCCTGCCGACACCCAGGGTTTCGTAAAAATCAGCTTTTGCCATGGAGGTAACGGCTCCCGAAAGGGTTCCGGCTGCACGAGGCAGCCGGATACTTGTACGCGATTACAACTTCAGACTACCGTCAGGCCGACTTCTTGTCGTCCTTGATTTCCTCATAGTCGGCATCGACAACGCCATCCTCATGCTTGCCGCCGGCGGATGCGCCGCCTTCAGCCTGCTGGGCTTCATAGATGGCCTGGCCAAGCTTCATGGACGCTTCCATCAGCACCTGCGTCTTGGCCTGGATGTCGTCACCGTTCGGCTCGGAAGCTTCGATGGCCGTCTTCAGGTTGGCAATGGCGTCTTCGATCGCCTTGCGGTCGGCTTCGGAAACCTTGTCGCCATATTCCTTCAGAGACTTCTCCGTGGAATGAACGAGGCTTTCGGCCTGGTTCTTGGCTTCAACAGTTGCACGGCGCTTCTTGTCTTCCTCGGCATGAGACTCTGCGTCCTTCACCATCTTTTCGATGTCAGCGTCGGACAGACCACCAGAAGCCTGGATGCGGATCTGCTGTTCCTTGCCCGTGCCCTTGTCCTTCGCGGACACCTGCACGATGCCGTTCGCGTCGATGTCGAAGGTCACTTCGATCTGCGGAACGCCACGCGGCGACGGCGGCAGGCCGACGAGATCAAACTGGCCGAGCAGCTTGTTGTCGGCAGCCATTTCACGTTCACCTTGGCTGACGCGGATCGTCACGGCCTGCTGATTGTCTTCAGCGGTCGAGAAGACCTGGCTCTTCTTGGTCGGGATCGTCGTGTTGCGATCGATCAGACGGGTGAAGACGCCGCCGAGCGTTTCGATGCCGAGCGACAGCGGGGTCACGTCGAGCAGAAGAACGTCCTTGACGTCGCCCTGCAGAACACCGGCCTGGATGGCTGCACCCATGGCGACCACTTCATCCGGGTTCACACCCTTGTGCGGCTCCTTGCCGAACAGCTGCTTGACGACTTCCTGCACCTTAGGCATGCGGCTCATGCCGCCGACCAGAACGACTTCATCGATTTCAGCGGCTGTCACGCCGGCATCCTTGAGCGCTGCCTTGCACGGCGCAACGGTGCGCTGGACGAGATCGTCGACCAGGCTTTCGAACTTGGCACGGGTCAGCTTCAGCGTCAGGTGCTTCGGGCCGGAAGCGTCTGCCGTGATGAAGGGCAGGTTGATTTCCGTCTGCTGCGACGAAGACAGCTCGATCTTTGCCTTTTCGGCAGCTTCCTTGAGGCGCTGCAGAGCCAGCTTGTCGGTCTTCAGGTCGATGCCGTTATCCTTCTTGAACTCGGCTGCGAGGTATTCGACCAGACGCATGTCGAAGTCTTCACCGCCGAGGAAGGTGTCACCATTGGTGGACTTCACTTCGAAGACGCCGTCGCCGATTTCGAGAACCGAGATATCGAAGGTACCGCCGCCAAGGTCATAAACGGCGATCGTCTTGCCGTCCTTCTTGTCGAGGCCGTAGGCGAGCGCGGCAGCCGTCGGCTCGTTGATGATGCGCATAACTTCAAGACCTGCAATGCGGCCTGCATCCTTGGTGGCCTGGCGCTGCGCGTCGTTGAAGTAGGCAGGAACGGTGATGACGGCCTTTTCGACCTTCTCGCCGAGATAGGCTTCAGCCGTTTCCTTCATCTTCTGAAGGATCATGGCCGAGATCTGGGCGGGAGAATAATTCTTGTTCTGGGCTTCGACCCAGGCGTCGCCATTGTCGCCCTTGACGATGTGATAAGGCACGAGGCCCTTGTCCTTCGCGACAGTCGGGTCATCGAAGCGGCGGCCAATCAGGCGCTTGACGGCAAACAGCGTGTTGGTCGGGTTGGTGACGGCCTGGCGCTTGGCCGGCTGGCCCACAAGGCGCTCGCCATCGTCCGAAAATGCCACCATAGAAGGCGTCGTGCGCGCACCTTCTGCGTTTTCGATCACCTTGGAGTCCTTGCCGTCCATGACTGCGACGCAGGAGTTGGTTGTGCCAAGGTCAATGCCAATTACTTTTGCCATGTCTTCTCTCTCCTTGAAGCGAACTGTCGGAACCCCTTGAAGGCATTCCACTGACAGTTCCTTGACTGGAATGGATTCGCAGCATCGGCTGCTGTTATGCCGGGTATATAAGGACGGGTTTTTCTGACTGCAAGGCGAGAAAGAGCCCGACTGTCAGCAAAAATAAGCCTTTGACGCCGTCTTTTAAGAGGGGCGCGCCACCTTTGGTAGGGCATGTCCCAGCTTTAAACGCCAAAGGCCTTGGATGCCTGCTTTTCTATTGACCCATGATGAGATCAAGAAGGGTGGTCTGCTTGGAGTGGCCACGCTGCGAACCGCCGCCCACATCGGCTGGCGGAACCGGTCCACCCCCCACGTCTCCGGGTGGGATCGGTGCATCCGTCGGGCCGCGATAGGTGCGATAATCGCGGTAGTCTCTCGCAGGTATTTGGGACGGTGGCGCGATATATCCGCCTTCTTCAGCAACGGCAGCGCTCTCTTCAGCAGGCGTCGGCGCCGCTGGATAGCTGCGCGGGTCACGCGCCGGCTGCGTGCCGGACAACAACTGCCCCGGTCCACCAAGCTGTTGCTGTGGCTGCGGTTGTGCCGGTTGCTGTGAAAGCAGTGCCGGATCGTTTGCTGGGGGCGGTGCGACGGGCAGGCCCACCCCGTAGAGCGGCGTCGGCTTGTAGCCCTTCAGCGCGGCCGTCATATAATTCTTCCAGGCCTTGGCGGGCAGGCCGCCGCCGGTCACCTTCTTCATCGAGGTGCCGTCATCATTACCGAACCACACGCCCGTGGTCAGCGTGCTGGTAAAGCCGACGAACAGCGCATCGCGGAAGGATTGCGTCGTGCCGCTCTTGCCCGCCGCCTGCCAATCCGCCAGCCGTGCCGCCCGGCCGGTGCCCTCGGTCAGCACATGGCTCATCATGTTGTTCATGGTCGCCACGATGGTTTCGTTCAGCACGCGTGGCGGGTTGGAGAAATCCGCGTCGTAGAGAACCTTCCCATTGGCGTCGGTAATGCGGGTCACCAGATGCGGTGTTGCCTTGAAACCGCCATTCATGAAGGCGGCATAGGCAGACGTCAGCTCCACCAGCGTAACTTCCGATGTGCCAAGCGCGATCGAGGCATTGGCCTGCAGGTCCGATTCGATCCCGAGGCGATGCGCCAGCGTGATCACATTGTTCGGCCCCACCTGCATCACGAGCTGGGCAGCAATCGTGTTCAGCGAATGGGCAAGCGCTGTCGCTAGTGTCACCGGCCCACGATATTTCTGATCGAAGTTCTCAGGGGTCCAGTTGCCGATCTTCACGGGACCATCGTTCAGCACCGTATCCGGACGGTAGCCCGCCTCAAGTGCTGCCGCATAGACAAACGGCTTGAAGGCCGAACCCGGCTGGCGCTTCGCCTTGGCTGCGCGGTTGAACTGGCTCTCAGCATAATCCTTGCCGCCGACGACGGCGCGGATGGCGCCCGTGGCATCGACCGAGACGAGAGCGGCCTGCGAGGCATTCTGTTTGACACCCTCGGATTTCAAAACCTCGAAGAGGGCTTTTTCTGCTTCCTTTTCCAGGCGCAGGTCCAGCGTCGTCTGTACCGTGACATCCGTCTTTACTTCGCCGATCAGAGATTTCACCTCGTCCATCACCATGTCGGCCGCATAATGCTGCGCCCCGGTCCAGTAGCTGCGCGCCTTGGTTGGCGGCTGCGACATGGCTGTCATGGCTTCCTGATCGGAGATGAAGCCGGACTCCCGCATGGCGCCGAGCACCAGTTGCGCGCGCGTTTCCGCCGCCTGCGCGTCGCGCGCCGGGGAAAGCTTTGTGGGTGCCTTCAATACACCGGCAAGGATCGCCGCTTCCCGCAGGTTCACATCCTTGGCCGATTTGTTGAAGTAGCGGCGGGAGGCAGCTTCGACACCATAGGCATTCGAACCGAAGAACATCCGGTTCAGATACATGGTGAGGATCTGGTCCTTGGTGAACTTGCGCTCCAGCCATAGGGATAGAAGCACCTCCTGAACCTTGCGCTCGAAGGTGCGGTCCGGTGAGAGGAAGAGGTTCTTGGCAAGCTGCTGCGTCAGCGTCGAGCCGCCCTGGATGCTGCGGCCCGTCAGGTTGTTGACGAAGGCACGGGCAAGTCCCAATGGGTCGATGCCGAAATGGGAATAGAAGCGCCTGTCCTCAATGGCCACGACCGCTTGAGGAATGTAGGGGGACATCTCTTCTAGCGCCAAGGCCTCGCCGCCGGTCGCACCACGGTTCGCCAGCAGGCTGCCGTCCAGCGCAGTGATCTTCACGTTGGGCGGACGCTCGGGGATGGACCATGTGCTGGCATTCGGCATGCGTGCACCATAGTAAAGAACCAGACCGCCAATGCCGATGCCGACCCAGATACCCAGCACGATCGACCAGTAGATCATCGAACGGATGAAACCGAAGAAACCGCCGCTGCTACGCGCTTCGCGCCGCTTGCGTCGGCTCCGTGGTTCGCGCGCCTCGCGCGGTTCCGGCTCTGCAGTCCGGCGTTGCGCTTTGCGGCTGGCAGGCCCCGTGATCCGCTCCTCGGCTTCCACCTGAAAGCCGTCATCCTCGTCCTCGTCACCGAAAGACGGATCGACCCTGTGCTTTCCGGATTTATGTCCTGATGCCATAGGTTACGGCCACGCTCCCCAGCTTGTGCCCCATCGGACCGGTTACACGCATCGCGCGCTGACCGGATATCTGTTTGGATAGACGGAAAAGACCATGAGGCGGCGCAATCAAGCTGCCTGCTCCTGCCGCCCCGTCCACGGACCTCGTGAACTGTAAATGCGGCGATTTAAGGGGAAGTTAAGAATACTTTAAGGAGGCGGATATAGCTTTTCATTCCGTAACAGTCCGCGGCAGTCGATGCTAGGATTTCTACCAATGCGTGTGATTCGTCACCTTGAAACTGCAGTTTGTCAAGGAAATCCGCGATGTTTAGATTGTTCTAATTCATCCGTAAATAATAGTAGTTGCCAATCCCCGGCCGTTAACTCTACTGTTGGGACTAGACTATGATCGTCCAGTTTGAACTGATCTTTGCTTTCGAGTGAAGATGCCATCCGGGGTGGGGTTGGTGCGATGAAGCGGATGTAGCATGGAGGCTGCTCCGATGGAGGTTGTAATGCGAACGCAGGTGGTCAGACGCCCTGTGCATCCTCACCAGTTGTCTCTGCTGCAACAGGTCTTTGATGAGGCATGTGCACGATACAATATCGACAAGGATAGTCCCGACGGCGAGGCCTTGGCCTTGATCCTCGTCAACTCATTGCAAAAAGGTATGAGCGAACGTGAGGCGCTTGCGCATCTCGCGACGGCTTTGGCCGACAATATCTGACGCTCCCCTCGCATCCATTAGTCTCATATCAAGTCAATCGGCTGGTGGCATCTGCCATAGCCCGGCATTCATTTCTTGGAACCAAAATTGGACTTGGCAGTTGACCGGGCTCTTGAACACCCTCAATAGCCAGGAGACTGAGATGGTAGAGCCGGTAGGAAACTTCAGGTCGGCAGGTTCGCACGCCGAGATGGCCGCGGGCCAAGCGGAAGATGCGGTTAAGGCAGAAATTTCAGCCCTGCGGGCAGAAATTGCCAGCATCCGTGAAAGTCTGTCTAGGTTCGGTGGTGAGGCTTACGACAACGTTTCGCGCACTGCCAGTCAGGCTGCTACCTATGTGCAGGAAGAGGCCACATCCGTCGCCGGCGTGATCCGAGAGCATCCCGCAACGGCAACCACGCTCATGACGCTGATTGGTGCCATCGGCTTTGCCATCGGTTATGTGGTGGCATCTGCCCAGGCCGAGCAGAAGGAAGCCTGGTACCGTCGCTATTACTGATCTGTTGGTGTCTGACAGACATCGACCCAGCTGGCGCCGGTCAACTGCGCCAGCCTTTCCGGCGAAATCCGAACAGCAGAATTGGTAGCACCGGCTGCCGGAACAACTTCTGCGTAGGCCCGGATGGACACGTCGCAATAAATGGTGAGCGGCTTTGCGAGGCCGAAGGGACACACGCCACCGATAGGATGGCTGGTCTGCTCGACCACTTCCTCTCCCTGCAGCATGCGCGGCTTGAAGCCAAACCGGTCGCGGAATTTGCGATTGTCGAGGCGGCTCATGCCCGACGCAACAAGCAGGATCACCTCTTCACCCGCACGCAGGCAGATGGTTTTGGCGATCTGATCCGGTACCACGCTATGGGCTTCTGCCGCCATGGCAACCGTTGCGGAACTTTTGTCCGTGACGATCACATCGATGTCCGGCGCATGTGCTGCGAAGAAGGCTTGAACTGATTCGAGGCTCATACAGTGAGCCTATCTATGCGGCAGAGAATCAGCAAGATCACCAAAGCCATGCGAAAATTGCATTGCTGCAGTGCGATAAAGAGACTGTTTTTTAAGCTTTGATGGCGTATATTCCAACCATCGACGGACGCACTCCTCCTCCCAGTGTTCGTCGAGGGGACTGACAACACCTCCTCCTCCCAGTTGTCAGTCAGTTTTAGAAACCCGGCGCACCTCCTCCCGCGCCGGGTTTCTTCCGTTTTGGGCCTTGTTCTCTTCATCTATGCGAAACTGAGCATGGTCTCAGCCGCTCTCCGGCTGCGCCTTGACATCCAGAGGGCCTCCCTCTACCTCCTTCGCATCGATATTTGTTTGACAAGCGGGACTACGCGCCAAGGCGCAAAGACGACCTTTCTTCAAATACGACCACCGAGCTTTCCCGTCAGGGACGGCTCAAAGATACACGTTGCGAAGGAAAGGCATCGTTATGGCAACTGGTACCGTAAAGTGGTTCAATGCGACCAAGGGTTTTGGCTTCATCCAGCCGGATGATGGCGCTCAGGACGTTTTCGTTCACATCTCTGCCGTTCAGCGTGCTGGCCTCACCGGCCTGTCCGACGGCCAGAAGGTTGAGTACGAACTGGTGACCGACAAGCGCTCGGGCCGCGTTTCCGCAGACCATCTGCAGGCCGCCTGATTCGGCCCCCCCCTCTTTCGAGAGAACAATTTTGGAGGGCGCCCTTGCAATCGCGGGGCGCCCTTCCCATTTTCGGATCAAGCGCATGTCGTGAAGATCCAGCGGCGTAAATCGCCGCGCCATCCCGCACTTCAGGTTGATGCCGTTAACGGAATGTTAACCAAGTGCAGGGATGATGAGGTCATGCTGTTAAAGCGGATCCTGCTTTACTCACGATATGCAACCCCTTGATGCCTGTGACCACGGATGTACTGGCGCGATGCATGAGGGGTGGGAAAGGTCGGGCTTGCCCGGCCTTTTTGCGTTTTTGGCTTTTCGTTCGGACAGAAAACAGAAAGCGGCTTGCGCTGGGCAAGCCGCCTTGGCTGCCGGATCACAGCGCGTCGAGAATTCGGATCCAGGACCGGATGCCCTTGTGGAAGGACTGAAGGTCATACTTCTCGTTGGGGGAATGGATGCGGTCGTCGATCAGGCCATAGCCCACGAGAAGCGAATCCATGCCGAGATAGGTCTGGAAGTCGCCGACGATTGGGATGGAGCCGCCCATGCCGACGACGACGGCGGCCTTCGGCCATTCGTCCGAAAGGGCAGCCTTGGCCTTTGTGAGAACCGGCGAGTCATAGGCGAGCTGAATGGCCGGCGAGCCGCCATGCTCGTGGAACTCGACCGAGCAATCCGCCGGGATCTTGGAGCGGATATAGGCGCGGAAGCTATCGCGGATCTTGGCCGGGTCCTGCTCGCCGACCAGGCGGAAGGAGATTTTCGCGGAGGCCTTGGCGGCAATGACAGTCTTGAAGCCTTCGCCCGTATAGCCGCCCCAGATGCCGTTCACTTCGCAGGTCGGGCGTGCCCAGGTCAGTTCCAGAACCGAGCGTCCCTTTTCACCTGACGGTTCGGAGAGGCCAACTTCACCCAGGAAGCTTTTCGCGTCGCGGCCAAGCGTCGCCCAGCTGGCCTTGATGTTCTCAGGTGTTTCTTCCACGCCGTCATAGAAGCCCGGTAGTGTGATGCGACCGGTCTCGTCGCGCAGACCCGCCAACGCGGTCGTCAGGATATGGATCGGGTTGGCGGCGGCACCGCCGAACAGGCCGGAATGCAGATCGCGATCGGCCGCATGAACCGTGATTTCCTCACCCACGAGGCCGCGTAGCGTTGCCGCGATCGCAGGCGTCTCGGTATCCCACATGCTGGTGTCGCAGACGAGGGCGTATTCCGCCTTCAATTCCGCCGCATTGGCTTCCAGGAACGGCTTCAGCGATGGCGAGCCAGACTCCTCTTCGCCTTCGAACAGGATGGTGATCTTGACCGGCAGCGAGCCCTTCACATCCTTATAGGCGCGGCAGGCTTCCAGGAAGGTCAGGAGCTGACCCTTGTCATCGGATGTGCCGCGGCCGGTGATGATCTTACGACCGCCCTCCAGTTCCTTGATGGCGGGCGCGAAGGGATCGTTTTCCCAAAGCTCAAGCGGATCTACCGGCTGAACATCGTAATGGCCGTAGAACAGCACGTGCGGCGCATCGGCCCGATCGGCATCGTGATGGGCGACGACCATGGGATGGCCGGGCGTGTCACGGACGGAGGCGGTGAAGCCCAAATCCGTCAGTGCTTTCACCAGCCATTCGGCCGCTTTGCGGCAGTCGGCCTTGTAAGCCGGGTCTGTGGAGATCGAGGGAATGCGGACGAGATCGAACAGCCGTTCCAGGCTGGCATTGAGGTTCGCGTCGGCTTTCGCGAGGATAGGGGAGAGATCGGTCATGCGGATATTCCTGCTGTCGAATGCATGGGCTGTCAGCACCCTATTTCGGATATCCGGCAAAGAAAACCCGAAGAGACGGCCTATTTTTCCAGCTTCCGCCCGTTGGCAATCGCCATGCGCATATATTCCTTCAGCAGCTCCCGCTCGAAGCGGCGAAAGCCGTGGAAGATCTCTTCATCTGCCTGGGCGGCGGCCGTCATCGCCAGTTCCTGCAATTCCCGGCCCCGGCGCGTGAGGGCAACGATCTGGGCGCGCCGGTCGCTGGGATGCGGCGTGCGGGAAATCAGCCCGTCCCGTTCCATGCGGGCCAAAGTGTTCGCAAGCGTTGCCTGCTCCACATCCATCCGGTCCAGCAACTGGCGTTGCGTCAATCCGTCTTCCTGCCAGAGTGCCTGCAATACGGGAAATTGTCCGGGTGAAAAGCCAAGCGCAGAGGCGCGCCGTTGCAGCGAGCGTGAAAGGCTCTTGGCAAGCTGGTTGGCAAGATAAAGCGCCGAATCGGAACGTTCGAAGGCCATGAAGGGCATCCTTCGGGTCATGCAGGAAAACATGGCATGCTGCTGTCTTCCGCCGCGGTTTGCGGCAGGCTCGGCATCCTACGAATCACATCAGGCTCGCCGATTGCATAGCACGGTATCTTTCACGCCTGCGGCTGGGAAGAGGCAAGCTCCAAAAGAAACCGCCACGGTCGGGAGGGACAACCGTGGCGGCTCAATGGGGGGACAAAGGCCCGGAGAGGGGGATAGACCTTTGTCCGGCCTGATGCGGCGGGGGACGAGCCGACTGTCAGGCTGCGGCGTAATCAATCGCCGGTGACCAAGAGATGTGGGGGCGACTCCGGCTTTTCAAGGAAAGAGCCGATTACATGTCGGTAACGTTGTGGTGAGGGGTTTTTGAACGACCGTGTTGGCGCCAGAAGAGAGCTGCCATTGTAGGCACATAAACCGCCAAAAAGACTGCCAGCGTCTCTAACATGTCTATCAGCGTTGCGTCTGGTTTCGTCGTAACGGTGATGAGAACAAAGCTTGCCAGCAGGAAGCCATTCGCAAGATACCTTGCGAGTTCCTTTGACCAGGAGCGCGATATCGCTTCCTCAGCGGGAAAAAGCTGATCCAGCCCAAGGGAGGCGAGTACAAAGACAGGCGCGAACATCACCTTGGGAAGGAGTAGCCAGGTGGGAACTTGGTGAAAATATCCGATGACGCCGACAAACGCCGCCAGGCCGATGGATGTCAAAAAGGCTGTCGATAAGCGAACTCTTGGCATGGCCAGCCTCCAAAGAGTGGCATTGTGATTTTCAATATGGCTGGCAGCCTATTCCCGACCTCGATCCGCTACCACCTTGCATTTTCAGGGGTGAAGAGCCGGTTGTGATGGACCTTTCCTGCCGGTCGCGCTATCCATCCTTTCATGAAAAAAGGCGATCACCTCTTCCTTGTCGACGGGTCCGGTTTCATCTTCCGTGCCTTCCACGCGCTCCCGGCGCTGACGCGCAAATCCGACGGCTTGCCCGTCGGAGCAGTGTCCGGCTTCTGCAACATGCTGTGGAAGCTTCTGACCAATGCCCGCGACACCAATGTCGGTGTGACGCCCACGCATTTCGCGGTCATCTTCGACTATTCGTCGAAGACCTTCCGCAAGGATCTCTATGACGCCTACAAGGCAAACCGCTCAGCGCCGCCGGAAGAACTGGTGCCGCAGTTCGGCCTGATCCGCCAGGCAACGCGCGCCTTCAACCTGCCATGCATCGAGACCGAAGGCTTTGAGGCTGATGACATCATCGCAACGTATGCCCGTGCGGCGGAGGCGATCGGTGCCGACGTGACGATCATTTCCTCCGACAAGGACCTGATGCAGCTGGTGACGCCAAACGTCCACATGTATGACAGCATGAAGGACAAGCAGATCGGCATCCCCGATGTTATCGAGAAGTGGGGCGTGCCGCCGGAAAAGATGATCGACCTGCAGGCGCTGGTCGGCGATTCCGTCGATAACGTGCCCGGCATTCCAGGCATCGGTCCAAAGACAGCGGCTCAGCTGCTGGAAGAATTCGGCGATCTCGACACGCTTTTGGCGCGCGCCGACGAGATCAAGCAGGTGAAGCGCCGGGAGAACATCGTTGCCAACGCGGACATGGCGCGGCTGTCCCGCAAGCTTGTTGAGTTGCGTACCGATGTGCCGCTGGACCTGCCGCTGGATGCGCTGGTTCTAGAAAAGCAGGACGGACCGAAGCTGCTCGGCTTCCTGAAGGCTATGGAATTCGGCACGCTGACCCGCCGCGTGGCGGAAGCCTGCGATTGCGATGCAAGTGCCATCGAACCGGCGGAAGTGCTGGTGGAGTGGGGCACGGCAGCGCATGGGCCGGATCTCGATCCCGGTGCCGAACACCCTGCCAGCGAGGCGCCGCTGGCGCCTGCCGCTGCGCCTGCCGCAAAAGCCTCCGCCGAGAGGGCCAAGGCGGCGGAACTCGCGGCGCGCCGGCTGGAAGCCTTTGCCGGCAAGGAAATCGACCGCTCCCGTTACCTCACCATCCGCGATCTTGATACGCTAAAGACCTGGATCGCTGCGGCGAAGGATACCGGTCTTGTCGGCTTCGATACGGAAACGACTGCTGTCGATCCCATGCTGGCGGATCTGGTCGGCGTGTCGCTCGCCATCCAGGACAATTCCAAGGGGCCGGATTCGACCGAGATCATGGCGGCCTATGTGCCGCTGGCGCATCAATCCGGCCATGGCGATCTCTTGGGCGGCGGATTGGTCGAGGGCCAGATCCCGATGGCGGATGCGCTTGCCGCGCTGAAGGATCTGCTGGAAGACCCTTCGGTGCTGAAGGTCGCGCAGAACCTGAAATATGATTACCTCGTGATGAAGCGGCATGGGGTCACCATGCAGAGCTTCGACGACACGATGCTGATTTCCTATGTGCTGGAGGCCGGTGCCGGCAATCACGGCATGGATGCCCTGTCCGAACGCTGGCTCGGCCACACGCCGATCCCTTACAAGGATGTGGCGGGTTCGGGCAAATCGCAGGTAACCTTCGATCTCGTGGATATCGAAAAGGCGACGGCCTACGCCGCCGAGGATGCCGATGTCACGCTGCGCCTCTGGCTGGTGCTGAAGCCCCGGCTTGCTGCCGAAGGTCTGACACGCGTCTATGAGCGGCTGGAGCGCCCGCTGGTGCCCGTTCTCGCCCATATGGAGGAGCGCGGCATCACCATCGACCGGCAGATCCTCTCGCGCCTCTCCGGCGAACTTGCCCAGAAGGCAGCAGGTTTCGAAGACGAGATCTATCAGCTGGCGGGTGAGCGCTTCAACATTGGTTCGCCGAAGCAGCTGGGCGACATCCTGTTCGGCAAGATGAACCTGCCGGGCGGCTCCAAGACCAAGACCGGCCAATGGTCTACCTCGGCGCAGGTGCTGGAAGATCTGGCCGCGCAAGGCGCGGAACTGCCGCGCAAGATCGTCGACTGGCGCCAGCTGACCAAGCTGAAGAGCACCTATACGGATGCGCTGCCATCCTATGTGCATCCGCAGACCAAGCGCATTCACACCTGCTATTCGCTGGCATCGACCACCACGGGCCGGCTTTCCTCCTCCGAGCCGAACCTGCAGAACATTCCCGTGCGCAATGCCGAGGGGCGCAAGATCCGCACCGCCTTCATCTCAACGCCCGGCCACAAGCTGCTGTCTGCCGACTACAGCCAGATCGAACTGCGTGTGCTGGCGCATGTGGCTGATATTCCGCAGCTGCGCCAAGCCTTTGCCGACGGCGTGGATATTCATGCGATGACGGCCTCGGAGATGTTCGGCGTACCGGTCGAAGGCATGCCGGGCGAGGTACGCCGCCGCGCCAAGGCGATCAACTTCGGCATCATCTACGGCATTTCGGCCTTTGGTCTCGCGAACCAATTGTCCATCGAGCGCTCGGAAGCGGGTGATTACATCAAGAAGTATTTCGAACGCTTCCCCGGCATCCGCGATTACATGGAAAGCACCAAGGCCTTTGCGCGCGAGCATGGCTATGTGGAAACCATTTTTGGCCGGCGCGCGCATTACCCCGAGATCAAGTCGTCCAATCCCTCCGTGCGCGCCTTCAACGAACGTGCCGCCATCAACGCGCCCATTCAGGGGTCGGCGGCCGATGTCATCCGCCGTGCCATGGTTCAGATCGAGCCTGCGCTTGCCGCCGCAGGACTACAAGAGCGGGTCCGCATGCTGCTGCAGGTTCATGACGAATTGATCTTTGAAGTGGAAGAGGATGCGATCGACGCCGCCATGCCTGTCATCGTCAAGACGATGGAGCATGCGACCATGCCGGCCATTGCTATGCGAGTTCCATTGAAGGTGGATGCGCGCGCGGCCTCGAACTGGGACGAGGCGCATTGACCTGAAGGTCAATGCTGTCCCGGATAGAGTGAGGCAAGGGCGGTTCCAAGAAGCTGCTCGGTATAGCGCAGGGCGGAAAGCCGGGCGTCTTCCGCCAGGCCGAGCTCCTGACACCGCTGGCCAACGGTTTCGCTGATCAACTGGGCAATACCGCGCGCCTGACGCGGATCACCGTTTTCGGACGTATCGAGCGCCATGGCCAATGCCGTCATGGAAATGATTTCCAGCGCCACCATGCGCGCTTCCAGCTCAGATAGAACATCTGCCGCGTGACCATCGCTTCTGTATGCGTCCGCCATGTTCTCTCCTCTGTTCGAGCGGTTCGAGATCACTTAGCGCGAAACGATCCACTTTAAAGCGAGATAGATCAAATTTCCCTCCAAGGACGATAGAAGTTTTTTCTATGGGATCCGAGGCGAGGGCGGGACGATCTGTCGTTATGAAGCGCCGCCAAGCAATGCCACCTTCATAACTGTGAAAGGCGCTCCGCGTTCCGGCTCAGCAAACAGGCCAAGATGGGAAATCGGCAGCGGACGGCCGGTGAAATCGGCAAAGCGGGGGGAGAGGATATCGCGAACCTGCTCTTGATCTTCCGGCGGTACCTGGCCGGTCAGGGTCATGTGAAAGCGGAAGTCTTCGAAGACTGAAGGATAGCCCCACCGCTCCAGATGGGCGCGCTTGCGCTCGGTCAGCTTGTCCGGATTGCGCCGGGCGATATCTTCCGGCGACAGCGGCGCGCGGAAGATCTCGAAGTAACGGACGATCTTGGCGGCCAGGTCATCGATTGCTGCCGAGTCTTCTCCGGGGGTGAGCGCAAAGAAGGCGCCGAGGCTGGATAGGGTCAGCTCCGGAATGACGGTTGCGGGTGTGGCGGCAACAAAGGAATCGAAGGCGGCCACAAGCTCTTCCTCGGTGCGGCCCGGCGCCAGTGAGAAGGGCGCTTTCAAGGTTGCATGGAAACCGTAGCGGGCGGGTTCGGCCACCAGCATCCGCCATGCTTCCAAGGTCAGATCAGGCACTGCGGGAGGTGCCAATGTCTCACCGGTAAAGGCATCGCGCCCCAGCCAGGCCGCCGCCGCCTTCGTCAGCGCATCATCCTGCGGTGGCGTGAAATAGACGGCGTAGCGCATGGAAAACCTCGAATCGGAAGGGTGAGAAGACGGGTGGTCAGCAGTTTGCGTTAGAGCCTATCAGGGCTAAATGAAATTGTTCTGCCGGAAACATTTTTCGTCAGGATCAAGGCTTTCGGCGAAGGACATACCTCCCGGTACGGTCGAGACGAAAGCCGCAGATAATGGCGGAAAATGATCCGGCCCATTGGGTTGGCTGAGGCGGGTCATCTGCTTTGTCGAGCGGCTTGGCCGTATGCTTTGGCTACGACGCGCGCCGCGCTCCTCGCATATGACCCCGCCTGAGCCAACAGAACCGTTTCCATTTAACCTTGATAGGCTCTAGCCGCGCGCAATGACGACAGCATGTCTGTACAAGGAACCACAGGCGTTTTCCTGCATTCTCTTTTCGAACAGAAGGAGAAAATCCATGGTTACGACCACAGTTCTGATCGCAACATTTCTGTCGGTTCTTACAGCCAGCGCCGTTGCCAGTGCCTATTGGTACAATCGCTGACAGCAAAACGCCGCCCGGAGGCGGCGCTGATGAGAAGAGGCAAGGCGCTCAGTGCGCGCCGGACATGTCGCCCAAGACTTCCTTGGAGGCGACCGTCGAGTCGGCGTTGAGCTTGTAGACCATCGGCACGCCCGTCGCGAGGTTCAGCTTCAGGATCTCTTCCTTGGAAAGGCGATCCAGAACCATGACGAGCGAACGTAGCGAATTGCCGTGAGCGGCAACCAGAACCGTCTGGCCCTTCAGCACGCGCGGCAAAATTTCCGTGAGATAATACGGCCAGACACGCGCGCCGGTATCACGCAGGGATTCGCCACCCGGAGGCGGAATGTCGTAGGAGCGGCGCCAGATATGCACCTGCTCTTCGCCCCACTTGGCGCGCGCATCATCCTTGTTGAGGCCGGAGAGATCACCGTAATCACGCTCGTTGAGGGCGAGGTCGCGAATGGTTTCGAGGTTCGGCTGACCAACCTTTTCCAGAACGATGCGGCAGGTGTTCTGCGCCCGCTTCAGTTCGGATGTAAACGCGATGTCGAACTTGATGCCGGTGGCAGCGAGTGCCTCACCGCCAGCGGTCGCTTCCTGCACGCCGAGTTCGGTCAGATCAGGGTCCTTCCAGCCGGTGAAAAGGTTCTTCAGGTTCCAGTCGCTCTGGCCGTGGCGAACGAGGACGAGGGTTCCGCTCATAATTTCCTCCAAATCAAATCAAGCATTCAGCCCGAGAACGTCGAGCATCGAATAGAAACCGGGCTTCTTGTCGCGCGCCCAGAGCGCTGCGGCAACCGCGCCACGCGCGAAGATCGAGCGGTCCAGGGCACTGTGCGACAGCGTCACCAATTCGCCTTCGCCAGCGAGGATGACGGAGTGCTCGCCAACGACGGAGCCGCCGCGCAGCGTCGCAAAGCCGATCGCGCCTTGCGGACGAGCGCCGGTATGGCCATCCCGCGTGCGCACCGACTGACTCTTGAGGTCGATGCCGCGCCCCTTGGCGGCGGCTTCGCCCAACAGAAGCGCCGTGCCGGAGGGAGCATCCACCTTGTGTTTGTGGTGCATTTCCAGCACCTCGATATCCCAGTTGCTGACCGGAAGTGCCCGCGCTGCCTGCTCCGCAAGAACGCTGAGCAGGTTGACGCCCAGGCTCATATTGCCTGACTTGACGACACGCGCATGCCGACCAGCCGCTTCGATCTTGGCATTGTCCTCTTCAGAGCATCCGGTGGTGCCGACCACATGCACGATACGCGCTTGCGCGGCCAGCCCCGCAAATTCGACAGTGCCGGCGGGCGAGGTGAAGTCGATGACGCCTTCCGCATGCAGGAAGGCCTGCAGCGGATCATCCGTGACAGGCACGCCGATGAAGCCAGCACCGGCGATTTCGCCCGCGTCTTTGCCGATAAATGTGGAGCCTGCTCGTTCCACTGCCGCATGCAGTTTTGCGCCCGGCGTTTCCTGGATGATGCGGATCAGCGTCTGGCCCATGCGCCCGGCGGCACCCACGACCACCAGCTTCATATCGGTATCATTCAGGGAAGTTGGCATGCGGGAAATTGGCTCCGTCTCGACAGCAGGATTTCAGATGGGTTTCTGAAGGTTGTTGAGGCGAGCGTAAAGCCCGTCCGGACGCTGTGCAAGGGCTTCGTGCGACCCTTCCTCCGCCACGCGGCCCTCATTCATCACGACAATCTTGTCCGCCTTGACGATGGTGGAGAGGCGGTGCGCGACAACCACGACGGTGCGTCCGCGCATGGCGGTTTCCAGCGCCTTCTGCACGGCAGCTTCCGATTCGTTGTCCAGGGCGGATGTCGCTTCGTCCAGGAGCAGGATCGGTGCGTTGCGCACCAGCGCACGGGCAATGGAAAGCCGCTGCCGCTGGCCACCTGACAGTGTCACGCCGTTTTCGCCAACCGGCGTGTCATAGCCTTGCGGCTGCGCCAGGATGAAATCATGGGCATAGGCAAGCTTTGCCGCTTCCTCCACCTCCGTGTCGGTCGCCTCCGGGCGCCCGTAGCGGATGTTGTCGCGGATCGAGCCTTCGAAAAGGTAGGGCTGCTGCGAGACGTAAGCGAGGTGATGGCGCAGCGACGCCTTGGTGACATGCGAAATATCCTGTCCGTCGATCAGGATGCGGCCTTCCGCCGGATCGTAGAAGCGCGGCAGAAGCGAAATGATCGTCGACTTGCCGGCACCGGAAGGCCCCACAAGCGCGGTGGTCTTGCCGCCCTCGGCCATGAGATTGACGCCCTTCAGGATCTCATCACCATTGCCATAGCGGAAGCTGACATTTTCGAGCTCAATCTTGGCATCAGTAACGACAAGATCCTTGGCATCGGCGCGTTCCCGCTGCTGCGGCTGCAGGTCCAGAAGCTCATAGATCATGCGGGCATTGACGACGGCGCGTTCCAGCTGCACCTGCAGACGGGCAAGCCGACGCGCCGGATCATAGGCCATCAGCAGCGCCGTCACGAAGGAGAAGAAGGCGCCGGGCGGAACGTTGCTGTAGATCGAGCGGAAAGCCGCATAGGCCAGTACGCTGGAAATTGCGACGCCCGCGAAGGTTTCTGTCAGCGGTGCCGTGCGCTCCGTCAGGCGTGCGATGCGGTTGGCGCGGTTTTCGGCAGCGTCGATGATGCCGTTCACCTTGCGGCTCAGCGACTGCTCCATGGTGAAGGCCTTGACGATGGCAATCCCCTGGATGGTTTCCTGCATCGCGCCGACGACATGGCTGTTGAACTCAACGGATTCCTTCGTGGCGCTGCGCAGGCGCTTCGACACGTAACGCAGCGCATAGAGAAGCGGCGGCGCGACGAAGAACACGATCAACGACAGTATCCAGTCCTTGCTCACCATGACCGCGATGAGAGAGATCAACGTCAGCAGGTCGCGCGCCGTGGAGGTCACGGTCAGGTTCAGGACGTCTCTGATGCCATTGACGTTCTGGCTGATCTGGGCTGCGAGATGCGCCGAGCGCGCTTCGTTGTAAAAGCCCACCGACAGCGTCATCAAATGATCGTAAAGTCGGCGCTGATAGACGGCGACGATATTGTTGCCGATCTTGGAGAGCGTCACCGCTTCGCCATAGGAAGCGAAACCGCGGATGATGAAGGCAACCAGAATGGAGCCGCAGATCATCCAGACGAGATCAGCCCGCTTGTTGGCGAAGGCTTCGTTCACGACCGATTCCATGATCCAGGCGGTGAACGCTGTCGAAAGTGCCACCGCGACAAGACAGGAAATGGCAATCACGTAGCCCTTGACGTGGTCACGGCCGTTTTCCGCGATGACCCGCTTCAGGACGCCGGCAACCGTGCCTGAATCGACCTGCCGCTTCCGTTGCTTGACTGCTTCCAATAAGACGATCCCATATCTTGACCGGCCTCATGCCGTGCGCAGGCGGTTTAACCAGTCGCGTCGGCTTTGGCTAGCGCCGGGAACAGATTCACGTCAGCTGTTGCATTCCGGTCCTGCAGGGTTCACCGCTTCCAGTGACGGCCTTCTGTCGCAATGCCGTAATGGCTGGGCTTGCGGGCAAAATCGGCAAGACCCGCCAAGGCTGCCTGCGGATGGGTGACGACGAAGGTGGGGATGTGGCGCATGAGTGCCTGATGCGGTGCCTTGTCTTCAAAGGCGGCGCGAAATTCCGGTTTCTTCAACGCGGCTATGATGCGCTGGGAAATGCCACCTGCCAGGAAGACGCCGCCCTTCGACATGAAGGTCAGCGCCATGTCGCCTGCCACGCGTCCAAGATAGGTGACGAACAGGCTTATGGTCTCGGCCGCGCGGGCATCTTCACCCGTCAGGCCATGTGCGGTGATATCGGCGGGCTGCGCATAAAGCGGCTCCACCCCGTCCGCCGCGCAGATGGCGCGGTAGAGGTTTACGAGGCCGCGCCCGCAAAGAATCTGCTCGCCGGAAATGCGGCCATCGAGCTTCTCCACATGCGGAAAGATCTGGTAGTCGCGCTCTGTACGGGGGCCGAGATCCACATGGCCACCTTCGCCCGGAACCGGAAACCAGGTGTCGCGTGCATGGATCAGCCCTGCTACCCCTAGGCCCGTGCCGGGGCCCAGCACGACGCGGGAGGCAATGAGCGGCTCCGTCGAAGGCCCCAGCGGCTCCCGGAATTGCTCCGGCATGGAGGCAACGGCCAGTGCCTGTGCCTCGAAATCATTGATGACGATGACATGTTCGAAGCCGGATTCGGCAATCAACTGTTTCGGGCGCACCACCCAATCGCAATTGGTCAGCGGGATCTCATCGCCTTCGATCGGCCCGGCAATCGCAAGAATCGCAGAGCGCGGACGAAGATCGGTCTTCGCCAGCACATCGGTCTGGATTGCGGCGTCGATGCTGGAGAAATCGGCCGTCTGCACGTTCGGGAACTGCTGAGGCTCGGCCACGGCGTCGGGCAGAATCCAGAAGCGGGCATTGGTGCCGCCGATATCGCCGATGAGAATGGGGAAGGCCAGCGTCTCAGTGCCAAACGCAGATGCCATGGGGCGCTCCAAAAGGGTCAATTACTGGAAATCGATAAGCTTTTCCGCCGTCGCGCGGTTCAGCGCCATGGGGATATCATAAACGGTGGCAAGTCGGGTAAGCGCTTTCACGTCCACATCATGCGGCAGGGGTGTCAGCGGGTCGGTAAAGAAGATCAGCATGCTCACCTCTCCCGTCGCAATCATCGCGCCGATCTGCTGGTCGCCGCCCAGCGGGCCACTCTTCAGCCGCGTGACATCAAGGCCAGGGGAAGCCTCCAGCACGCGACCGCCGGTGGTGCCCGTCGCCACAATGCGAAAACGAGAAAGGGCGACTTCGTGCCGTTTGGCGAATTCCGCCATCTCGGCCTTCTTCTGGTCATGCGCAATCAGCGCGATGCACGGCTTTTCCTCAGCGGACATGGTCCCTCCCGCTCCCACGTAACTGCGGCGATTTCTATACCGAGTTCGCCACCCAAGGAAAGGCATGAAACCGATTTATATCGTTTTCAATGAAGATGTGCCGCATAGAACCTTGCGGAAATCTCATTGCATCGGCTGGTCGCCCGCTTCCTCTTCGGCACTGCTTGTCGCCTTGGAAACGGGCGTCGTGGAAACACCCTGCGCACGGGCGCCCGGTGCCGCCGGTGCCGAAAGAAGCGCGCTGCAGGCCTTGGGCATATCGGACACCATCATCGGGCGCGGCGGCTTGGGCGGTGGCGCGTTCGGGTCCTTCTTCGGCTTGGCCCAGGGTTCGGGCGTAAACCACCAGGCGAGAGATTTGTCGCAACCATCTCCTGCCGCAACCGGTGCCTGCGCCTTGCAGCTGGCCATGCCGGGCGGGCAGGTCAGGCGGATATGAAAATGCTCGTCATGGCCATACATGGGCCGCACCTTGCCCAGCACCGAACGGTCGCCCGTCCAGGTCTCGCAGAGCTTCTTCTTGATGGCGGGGTTGACGAAGATGCGTTCGACATCCGGATAGCTCGCCGCCGTCATGACAAGCTTGGCTGCCGTCTTCGACCAGCGATGCTCATCGACCGTCAGGAACTTGCTCTTGTCCAGCATGGAGGTGAAGGGGAATGTTTCACGCTCCTGCGGGGTCAGCCGCTTCTTCGGCATGGGCGTGAACCATACGTCTACATCGAGGCCGATCTGGTGCGAGGCATGGCCTGATGACATCGGGCCGCCGCGCGGCTGAGACATATCCCCCACGAGGATACCTTCGCCCCAGCCTAGCTTGTCGGCATCATTAGAAAGACGCTTCAGCATGGCAACCGTCTGCGGCATGCCCCAATGGCGATTGCGCGACAGGCGCATCGATTGCCAGTGCGGGCCATCATCGGCAAGTGGAACGCCGCCGGAAAGACAACCCTTGGCGTAAAATCCAACAGGCGTCGGCGCGCCCGCGCTTGGCAGGGAAACGGCGCCGAAGGCCTGCTTCGCCGGTTGATCGGCGCCAAGCGCCGCCGAGGCGACAAGCGCGCCGAGCCCGGTCAGGAATGCGAGCCGCTTGCCCGCCGAGGAGAGAATTGTTGCCATCGACTTCCGGTTCACCTGTATGAGACGCCATTCGCCAGCGCGATTCTGTCTCGCGAATCTAGCGTGATTTGGCCCGCTGTTGAACCTCCACGGACAATGACGGCAAGAGAATGGCAAGCCAGATAAAAGCCTTGTGAGGAGAGGCGACTGTATTTTGACGCACTTTGCCCTATGCTGCTGATGAAATGGATTTCGACAGAAAGGGGAGCTGAATGCTGCGAGAGCATCTGCGCAACGGTTTGGTGATTGTTACGGCTCTGGGCGCAAGCCTTTCACCGATCACGGCAAAAGCCGAAGAGCAGGTCTGGCGGCATGCGGTCTCGGTCCTCGAAACGCCAAAACTTCCGCCGGACTTCCAAAACCTGCCTTACGTGAACCTGCAGGCGCCGAAAAAAGGAGAGCTCCGCCTTTCCGAGGAAGGCACCTTCGACAGCTTCAACCCGCTGGTGGATAAGGGCAATCCGGCAGCCGGCGTCGGGCTGATCTTCGACACGCTGATGAAATCCTCGGAAGATGAAGTCTCTGTCTCCTATGGACTTCTCGCGGAAGCAATCTCCTATCCGGAGGACATGTCGTCCGTCTCCTTCCGTCTTCGGCCAGAAGCCAAATGGGCGGATGGCCAGCCGGTGACGCCAGAGGACGTGGTGTTCAGCTTCAACAGCGCCAAGGCCAACAGCACGCAGCTGGCAAATTACTACCGCCATGTCACCTCGGCGGAAAAGACGGGCGAGCGTGAGGTGACCTTTAAGTTCGACGAGAAGAACAACAAGGAACTGCCGGCGATCGTTGGTGATTTCCCGATCCTGCCCAAGCACTGGTACGAGGGCAAGGATGCCAAGGGCAGCCAGCGTGACATCTCCAAATCTGGCCTCGAACCGCCGCTCGGCTCCGGCCCGTACAAAATCGCGAGCTTTCAGGCCGGCTCCACGCTACGCTACGAATTGCGGGATGATTATTGGGGCAAGGATCTGCCGATCAATCGCGGCCAGAACAATTTCAAGGTGATCAGCTACACCTACTTCACGGATAAGGACGTGGAGTTTGAAGCCTTCCGTTCGGGCAGCGTGGATTATGCGCAGGAAAACAGCGCCAGCCGCTGGGCGACGCGTTATGACTTTGCCGCCGTCAAGGAAGGCCGCGTGATCCGCGAGGCGCTCAGCAATCCGTTCAAGGCGACAGGAATCATGCAGGCCATGGTGCCCAACATGCGCCGCGATCAGTTCAAGGATTCCCGCGTTCGCGAGGCGCTGAACTATGCGCTGGATTTTGAAACGCTCAATCGCGATCTCGCCTATGGCGGCTTGAAGCGCGTCGATAGCTTCTTCTGGGGCACGGAGCTTGCCTCTTCCGGCCTGCCGCAAGGCCGCGAACTGGAGATATTGCAGGGTCTGAAGGACAAGGTTCCGTCGCGGGTGTTTACGACGCCCTATACCAACCCTGTCGGTGGTGACGCGACCAAGGTCCGCGACAACCTGAAAACGGCTATTGGCCTTTTGAAGGAGGCCGGCTGGGACCTGAAGGGCAACCAGATGGTCAATGCCAAGACTGGCAAGCCCCTCTCTTTCGAAATTCTGGTCAATAGTCCCTCCTTCGAGCGAACGATTTCGCCGTATATCGCCAGCATGAAGAAGATCGGTATCGACGCGCGGCTGCGCGTGGTGGATGCCTCGCAATATATCAATCGTATCCGCACATTTGATTTCGACATGATCTGGGTTGTCTGGGCGCAGACCATGAACCCCGGTAATGAGCAGGCGACCTATTGGGGTTCTGCGGCTGCTAGCCAGAACGGCTCCAAGAATTACGCCGGCATTGCCGATCCGGCGGTCGATGAACTGGTCCGCATGGTAACCTCGGCCCCCACTCGAGAGGAACAGGTGGCTGCCATCCACGCACTCGACCGGGTGTTGCTGGCCAATAACTTTGTGGTCCCGCTCTTTTATTCGGGTGAAGCGAAGATTGCCTATTGGAACACCATCACGCATCCGGAAAGGCTGCCAACCTATGGCATCGGCTTCCCGACGATCTGGTGGGCCAAATAGGCAAGACCGGCTCAAGATCCTTGCGCCATCTATGTTTGATAGTCCAAATCAACGGACATGCTGATTCTCGACAAGAGATCCGGAGAGAGTGACATTTTGACCAGAACCGAGATCACGGCCTCCTCCAAGGGCCAGGGCGGAGCCTGCTGATGGGCGCTTATATTCTGCGTCGCCTTCTGCTCATGATCCCGACCATTGTCGGCATCATGGGGATCTCCTTCCTTGTCGTTCAGTTCGCGCCGGGCGGACCGGTCGAGCAGGTGATCTCGCAGATCCAAGGCTCCGACAACGGCGATCGGCTGGGCGGCGGCGGCGATGCCGGGCGCGGCGGCGCCGAAGAAGGGCGCTATCGCGGCGCGCAGGGGCTGGACCCGGAACTGATCAAGAAGCTCGAAAAGCAGTTCGGCTTCGACAAGCCGCCACTGACCCGCTTTCTGGAAATGATGGGCAATTACATCCGCTTCGATTTCGGCGAGAGCTTCTTCCGCAACACGGCGGTGATCGATCTCATCAAGCAGAAGATGCCGGTCTCCATCTCGCTCGGCCTCTGGATCCTGCTCGTCTCCTACATGATCTCCATTCCGCTCGGCATCAAGAAGGCGGTCAGCGACGGCTCCACCTTCGATGTCTGGACGTCAGGCGTCATCATCATCGGCTATGCGGTGCCGAGCTTCCTGTTCGGCATCCTGCTGATCGTGCTGTTTGCAGGCGGCTCCTTCCTCGACTGGTTCCCCTTACGCGGGCTTGTCTCCGACAATTGGAGCGAGCTTCCGTGGTGGCAGAAGATCACCGACTATTTCTGGCACCTGACGCTGCCGCTGATCGCGCTTTCGCTCTCTGCCTTTGCCACCACGACGTTGCTGACGAAGAACTCCTTCATCGACGAGATCAAGAAGCAGTATGTCATCACCGCCCGTGCCAAGGGCTTGAGCGAGCGACGCGTGCTCTACGGCCATGTGTTCCGCAATGCCATGCTGATCGTGATTGCCGGCTTTCCGGGCTCGTTCATCTCGGCCTTCTTCACCGGCTCGCTGCTGATTGAAAACATCTTTTCGCTGGATGGGCTGGGTCGGCTCGGCTACCTCTCGGTCGTCAACCGCGATTACCCGATCGTCTTCGGCACACTCTTTATCTTCTCGCTGATAGGCCTGTTCGTCGGCCTGATTTCGGATCTGATCTATACCTGGATCGATCCGCGCATCGATTTTGAAAAGAGGGAGGTGTGATGAGCCATTCCTCCACCACCACAGAGCGGCAGGATATTGCCTTGGCGCCGCCAAAGCGCCCGTGGCTTTCGCCCACCAGCCTTCGCCGTTGGCAGAACTTCAAGGCGAACCGGCGCGGCTTCTGGGCCTTCTGGATCTTTCTCGTCCTGTTTGTCCTCAGCCTCTCGGCCGAGTTCATTGCCAATGACAAGCCGATTCTCGTCTCCTACAAGGGCGAGATGCTCTATCCGGTGCTCGTCACCTATCCGGAAGAAAAGTTCGGCGGCTTTCTGGCGACCACCGATTACCGCTCGGAGTTCATCCAGCAGGAAATCAACGCCAATGGCTGGATGATCTGGCCGCCGATCCGCTATTCCTATCAGACTGTCAACTCCAACATTCCCCATTCGGCACCGACAGCGCCCTTCTGGCTGATGCCGAAGGAGGAGCGCTGCAAGGCCTATCCGCAAGGGGATGCCGATCCGAACTGCACGCTCGGCAACCTGAACTGGCTCGGCACCGACGACCAGGCGCGTGATGTCACGGCGCGGTTGATCTATGGTTTCCGCATTTCCGTGCTGTTTGGCCTGGCGCTCACCATCTGCTCGGCCATCATCGGTGTCACGGCTGGTGCCATCCAGGGCTATTTCGGCGGCTGGACCGATCTCCTGATGCAGCGTTTCATCGAGATCTGGTCGTCCATGCCGGTTCTCTACATCCTGCTCATCATTGCAGCCATCCTGCCGCCCGGCTTCTTCGTGCTGCTCGGCATCATGCTGCTGTTCGAATGGGTGGGCTTCGTGCATGTTGTGCGCGCGGAATTCCTGCGGGCGCGCAATTTCGAATATGTGCGGGCGGCGCGTGCGCTCGGCGTCGGCAACTGGACAATCATGTTCCGCCACCTGCTTCCGAATGCCATGGTAGCGACGCTGACCTTCCTGCCCTTCATCCTGTCCGGATCGATCGCGACGCTTACCTCGCTCGATTTCCTCGGCTTCGGCATGCCGCCCGGCTCGCCGTCGCTGGGTGAAATGATCGCGCAGGGCAAGAACAACCTTCAGGCGCCGTGGCTTGGCCTCACCGCATTTTTCACCATGTCGATCATGCTCTCGCTGCTGATCTTCATCGGGGAGGCCGTACGTGATGCCTTCGACCCCAGAAAGGCGTTCCGGTGAGTGCCATGACTGAACCGCTTCTCTCCGTCCGCGATCTCTCGGTTGCCTTTCACCAAGGCGGCAACACCTCGACAGCCGTTGACCGGGTCTCCTTCGATATCCAGTCCGGCGAAGTGATGGCGCTCGTCGGTGAATCCGGCTCCGGCAAGTCGGTGACGGCCGCCTCCATCCTGCGGCTCCTGCCCTATCCCTCCGCCAGCCACCCCTCCGGCGAGATCCTGTTTTCGGGCAAGGACATGCTGAAAGCGAGCGAGGCGGAACTGCGCGCCGTGCGGGGTGATGACATCACCATGATCTTTCAGGAGCCGATGACCTCGCTTAATCCGCTCCACACGATTGAGGGGCAGATCACCGAGATCCTTGAACTGCATCAGGGCATGGTGGGGGATACGGCGCGTGCGCGTGTTCTGGAACTGTTGAACCAGGTCGGTATCCGCGAGCCGGAAAAGCGCTTGAAAGCTTATCCGCATGAGCTTTCCGGCGGGCAGCGCCAGCGCGTGATGATTGCCATGGCGCTCGCAAACCGTCCCAAGCTTTTGATCGCGGATGAACCGACCACGGCGCTGGATGTGACGGTACAGGCGCAGATCCTGGAGCTTTTGAAGAAGCTGCAGCGCGAATACGGCATGTCGATCCTGTTCATCACCCATGACCTCGGCATCGTGCGCCGCTTTGCCGACCGCGTCTGCGTGATGACCAAGGGCAAGATCGTCGAGAGCGGCCCGGTGGAAACGGTGTTTACCGCGCCCCAGCACGCCTATACCCGCCACCTGCTGGAATCGGAGCCGCGTGGTGAACCGCCGACCATCGACCCGACACGTCCCGTGATAATGGAAGGCAAGGATCTACGCGTCTGGTTTCCCATCAAGGCGGGCTTCCTGCGCCGAGTCGTGGATCATGTGAAGGCGGTGGATGGCGTCGACGTGACGCTGCGCGCGGGCGAAACAGTCGGCATCGTCGGCGAGTCCGGCTCAGGCAAGACGACGCTGGGTCTCGCCCTGGCGCGTCTCATCTCCTCGCGGGGGCGGATCAGCTTCATCGGCAAGGATATCAACGCCTATAGTTTCAAGGATATGCTGCCGCTGCGCAGCCGGCTGCAGGTGGTTTTCCAGGACCCGTATGGATCGCTCAGCCCCCGCATGTCGGTTGGCGAAATCATCGCCGAAGGCTTGAAGGTCCACCAGAAAAACCTGAGTGCCGATGAGCGCGACCGGCAGGTGGCCTGGGCGCTCGAGGAAGTGGGGCTCGACCCCGCCACCCGTTGGCGCTACCCGCATGAGTTTTCCGGCGGCCAGCGACAGCGCATTGCCATTGCCCGCGCCATGGTGCTGAAGCCACGCTTCGTCATGCTGGACGAGCCGACGTCGGCGCTGGACATGACCGTGCAGGCGCAGGTGGTGGACCTGCTGCGGGACTTGCAGCAGAAGCATGATCTCGCCTATCTCTTCATCAGCCATGACCTGAAGGTGGTGAAGGCGCTCGCCAACCATGTCATCGTGATGCGCTCCGGCAAGGTGATGGAAGAGGGGCCGTCCGAGCAGATCTTTGCCTCGCCGCAGAATGACTACACCAAGGCCCTGATGGCCGCCGCCTTCAATATCCAGGCCGTTCGTTCGGAGGCGGTCAGTCAGTAGAACTGATCGTCCGGAACCTCCGGTCTCCTCATCCGTTCGGCAGACATCGGTTTGTCGCATGCGCGGCAGTAGGCCGCGAAGAGGAGAAGGCGATGAATAGCCACTACAAGCCCGAAGAGGGAACACGGCCCCAAGGTCAAATTCCGCTGCCTGGTAATGTCGAAGCCCCTTTGACACCCACCGAAGCCCGGCAGGGGCGTCGCGGATCGCCGGTACTAGTGGTGCTTATCGCCGGCATCGTTCTGGCGATGGTCGCCTGGGCCGGTGCCGAGTGGTGGGGCCAATCGACCGAGCCGCCAGCGGATCAGACGTCCAAGCCTCCGGCAGCCAGCACTGCGGCGCCCGCCAATCCGGATCGCCAGCCGTCGTCGAACCCCTGAGGGTCATATCAATCGATTTGATCCTTGCATGTCTGGACTTCCCCGGCGCTTTTTCCCATAACGTTGCCGGAGGTTGTCGTCCGATGCCTCTCTTCCAGTGAGGGCCCGCCGCGGGAGGCGGGCAGGGGCAGACATGACCACGAAGACCGATATTGCCAGCCGGGTCTACAATCACACCTGGAAGCTCGATCCCATCATCCGCAGCCTGATCGATACGGACTTCTACAAACTGCTGATGCTGCAGATGATCTGGAAGCTCTATCCGGATGTCGATGCCACGTTTTCCGTCATCAATCGCACGAAGAGTGTCAGGCTCGCAGAGGTGATCGACGAGAAGGAGCTGCGCGACCAACTGGATCATGCACGCACTGTGCAGCTTTCCAAGAAGGAAATGATCTGGCTGGCGGGTAATAGCTTTTACGGCAAGGCGCAGATCTTCGAGCCGGAATTTTTGGCCTGGCTCGCCAATTACCGCCTACCGGAATACGAGCTTTCCAAAAAGGACGGCCAGTATGAGCTGACCTTCCATGGCCGCTGGGTGGATACCACCATGTGGGAAATCCCGGCACTTGCGATCGTCAACGAACTGCGCTCCCGTGCGGCGCTGAAGTCGCTCGGTCCCTTCACGCTGGATGTGCTTTACGCCCGCGCCAAGGCGAAGATGTGGGAAAAGGTCGAGCGCCTGCGCCAATTGCCGGGCCTACGCATTTCCGATTTCGGCACGCGCCGCCGCCACAGTTTTCTCTGGCAGCGCTGGTGCGTTGAAGCGCTGAAGGAAGGCATTGGCCAACGCTTTACAGGCACCAGCAACGTGCTGCTCGCCATGGATTCCGATCTGGAAGCCGTTGGTACCAATGCGCATGAACTGCCAATGGTGCTGGCAGCCCTCGCCAGTTCCGATCAGCAATTGCGGGCAGCCCCCTATCAAGTCTTGAAGGACTGGAACCGCCTCTATGGCGGCAATCTTCTGATCGTGTTGCCGGATGCCTTCGGTACGGCATCTTTCCTGCGCGACGCGCCGGAATGGGTCGCCGACTGGACGGGGTTCCGTCCAGACAGCGCGCCACCCATTGAGGGTGGCGAGAAGATCGTTGCGTGGTGGAAGAAGATGGGCCGGGATCCGCGCGAGAAGCTCTTGATCTTCTCCGACGGTCTCGATGTCGATGCGATTGTTGAAACTTACAAGCACTTCGAGGGGCGGGTGCGCATGAGCTTTGGCTGGGGCACGAACCTCACCAATGACTTCGCGGGCTGCGCGCCTCGTGAACTACAGGGACTGAATCCGATCTCGATTGTCTGCAAGGTCAGCGAAGCAAACGGAAGACCGGCCGTGAAACTTTCGGACAATCCGATGAAGGCGACAGGGGAACCGTCTGAAGTCGACCGTTACCTGCGTGTCTTTGGCCAGGAAGACCGGGTCGAGCAGGCGGTCTTTGTGTAAGGAGACAGGCGGAGAAGCTGAGCTCTCCGCCTGTTCTGCATGTGCTTTAGTTGACGATCTGGACGACCGTGTGGGTACGCGGATCGACGATCACGCGCTGGTCGTTGACGACAGCATAGGCATAATCGCGGTGCTGCGGAACGGGCGTCAGGACGACCGTATCGGGCACACGCTTGCCGACGACAACCTCTTCCTGCACAACGACAGGAGCCGGAGCCGGCTGTTCCTGAACATAGGTCACCACTTCGCGCGGCGGCGGGTCGATCGCCGTGCCAAGCGCTGCACCGGCAATCCCGCCAACGGCGGCACCGACGGGTCCGCCGACAATGGCGCCGGTGACGGCACCGCCGGCTGCGCCGCTCACGGTGCTCTGTTGGGCAAAGGCAGCCGTCCCGAAGGTCGCGGCGAGGGCGGCCACAGACGTGAGTACGAGCTTACGCATTGGTTTTCTCCTCTTCTTGTTTGTCAACCAATGCGCACATAATCCCCATCCCTCGATTTCCGTTCCGTACCTCTGCTCACGTTTCGTTAGCTGTTGCAAATATGCGCGAGCAGTAATGCCATAAAACAATAGTTGACGTTTAAGACATTTGTTTATAGACCTGCCCACAACACAGGAAGGCACGATGGACGATCTGGGCGTACAGGAAGAAGCGGTTCTTTCGCTGATCAGGCAAAACCCTTTTACCGGTCAGCAGGAGATTGCCGACCAGTTGGGCCTCGCGCGCTCCACCGTTGCCGCACACATCGTGCGGCTCATGGAAAAGGGCTATATCCTGGGCCGTGGCTATGTGCTGCCGCAGGCCTCACGCGCTGTCTGCATCGGCGGCGCGGTCTTTGACCGCAAGTATCGCGCTCGCCAGCAGGTGGTGCTGGAAACTTCCAATCCCGTGGACGGCATGCGCAGCTTCGGAGGCGTGGCGCGCAATGTGGCGGAAAACCTGTCGCTGCTCGGCGCATCCGTCAGCTTTATCTCCCTGGTGGGTGAGGATGAGACGGGGGCCTCCATCCTCTCACACTTGAGGGCGCGCGGCATCGATGTCAGCCAGGTGGTCATGACGCCGGAGCGCTCGACCGCGGAATACGCCGCGATCCTTGACCTCAACGGCGATCTCGTCATCGGCATTGCCGATATGGGCATCTTCGATCTCATTTCGCCTGCCATGCTTGATCGCGTCTGGCCGCATCTTGCTTCCGCCAGCCTCGTCTTTGCCGATTGCAACCTGCCGGCTGAAACCCTTTCCGCGCTGATTGCACGTCGGGCCGATGCCCGCTTTAGACTGGCGATCGATGCCGTCTCCACGCATAAGGTCATGCGCCTGCCATCGGAACTCAAAGGCGTCGATCTGCTGTTCATGAATATCGATGAGGCCAATGCGGTGCTCAACCGCCAGGGCAGCGAAAGCTTGGCAGATGCCGCTGACGCAGCCATTGCTCTTCGCGAAAGAGGCGTCGCTGAAGCCATCGTGACCATGGGCGCGCGCGGCATGGCGGTCGCGTCCGCTACCGGCACGCAGACCTTTGCCGCAATCTCCGCGAAGCCAGTCGATATGACCGGCGCGGGTGATGCGATGATTGCCGGAACACTCTCCGGTCTGTTGGGCGGCCAGGATGTCTTCGCTGCCGCCCGCCACGGCGCGCTGCTCGGCGCACTCACCACGGAAAACGCCGCAAGCGTCCACCCCGATCTTTCCCAACGCTTCCTGGAAGCGAACCTGCACCGGCTGATGCCGGCTGAAAGAGGATGACACCGATGACCCTTCTGAAACCGAAACTGAGCCGCGAAGTGGCCGATGCGCTTGCCGCCGGCGGACCTGTCGTGGCGCTCGAATCCACCATCATCACCCATGGCATGCCATACCCCGCCAATCTGGAAACGGCGAAGGCCGTGGAAGATGTTGTGCGCCAGAACGGCGCCGTACCGGCAACGATCGCCGTGATCGATGGCGAACTTCGCGCCGGTCTCGACGCGAGCGAGTTGGAAGCGCTTGCCCAGGCGAAGGGCGTGGTGAAGGCCTCCGGCCGTGATCTGGCGGTCGCCATGGTGCGCAAGGCGTCTGCCGGCACCACCGTTTCCGCCACCATGCTGCTGGCCGATCTCGCCGGCATCGATATCTTCGCGACCGGCGGCGTCGGCGGCGTGCATCGCGGCGCCGAACAGACCTTCGATATTTCTGCTGACCTGACCGAACTCGGCCGCACCAAGACGGCCGTCGTCTGCGCTGGTGTCAAATCCATTCTCGATATCGCCAAGACGCTGGAATATCTGGAAACGCAGCGCGTGCCTGTTATCGCCTTTGGCACCGAAGATTTTCCGGCCTTCTTCACCCGCAAAAGCGGTTACAAGGCGGACCATCGCCTCGATACGCCGGAA
This sequence comes from Rhizobium oryzicola, assembly GCF_030504645.1. Classification (GTDB taxonomy): domain Bacteria; phylum Pseudomonadota; class Alphaproteobacteria; order Rhizobiales; family Rhizobiaceae; genus Neorhizobium; species Neorhizobium oryzicola. The sequence continues at coordinate 158,654 of NZ_JAUKWQ010000001.1, forward strand.
GAGATTGCAGAGGCCATGCACATGCACCACAAGCTCGGCACTGGCACCGGCCTGATGATCGCGAACCCTATTCCGGAAGAATTCGCCCTGACCCCCGACTTTATCGATGGCACGATCAATGATGCCGTGCGCGAAGCGGATGAACGCGGCATCGGCCGCAAGGAGTTGACGCCCTTCCTGCTTGCCCGCATCAACGAACTGTCCAAGGGCGAAAGCCTGAAGGCGAATATCGCGCTGGTTAAGAACAATGCCGCGCTCGCTTCCCGCATGGCGGTGGCTTACGCGGCGATCAAGAAGAGCCGATAGTCTTTCTGGAAGGGGAGGTTCAAGGCCTCCCCTTGTAATGTTCCCATTTTGGGAATATTTTTGGTCATGCAGATTATCGCCAAATCTCGGCTGAAGGCATTCTGGGATAAGCATCCTCAGGCGCAAAAGCCGCTTTCCGAGTGGTACAAGCTGGTGAAAGCGGCGCGGTGGACGACGCCTTCAGACGTGAAAGCGATGTTTGGAGGTGCTGTCGATTTTGTTGCCGACAACCGCATCATCTTCGACATTGCTGGCAACAAATACCGGCTGGTCGTACATGTGGCCTATCCCTTCCAGCGTGTGCTGATCAAGTTTGTTGGCACCCATGCGGAGTATGACAGGATCAAGGTGGAGAGCATCTCATGAAGGACATCAGACCGATCCGCACACAGGACGATCTCGACTGGGCACTTGGAGAAATCGAGCCCTATTTCGACAATCCTCCGCCGCAGAACTCTCCCGAAGCCGACCGCTTCGACATTCTGTCGGACCTTATCGAGGCCTACGAAAACCGTATGGTCGATATGCCGGCGGTCGATCCCATTGATGTGCTGCAATTCTACATGCAGACCACCGGCCGCACGCAAGGCGATCTGGCAGAGCTTTTGGGGTCGCGTTCCCGCGCCTCGGAAGTGCTGCGGCGCAAGCGCGCATTGACGCTCGATATGATCAACCGGCTGCGGCAGGAATGGCATATCCCTGCCGATAGCCTCGTTGAACCTTACGCGCTGGTGGCGTGATCAGGCCTTGGCAGGCAGGCGCGCCAGCCGCTCGGTCAGCAGCGCGTAGAAACCATCCGCATCAACATCGCGCATGAACATCGCGTTCTTCTCGCGCTTGGTCACACCCCACCAGTCGGCCACCGTCATGCCCTTGGTCAGCGGTGACTGCGTCTCGATCTCCACATTGCAGTGGCGGCCGGAATAAAGCTCCGGCTTGATCAGATAGGCAATGACATTCGGGTCATGCAGCGGGCCGCCATCGGTGCCGTATTTGGCTTCGTCGAAACGCTCGAAGAATTCCAGCCAGCCGGCAACCGCCTCGGAAAGCGGCGTGCCGAGCGCGCGGATCGCGGCGACGCGCTTCGCCGTCGTCAGCACTTGGTGCGTCACGTCGAGCGGCATCATCACGATCGGAACGCCGCTCTTGAAGACGATGTCGGCGGCCTTCGGATCGACAAAGATGTTGAATTCCGCAGCCGGGGTCACATTGCCGCCCTCGAACAAACCGCCGCCCATCAGCACGACCTGTTTGATGCGGGCTGCAATTTCGGGTGCCCGTGTGAGCGCCGTGCCGAGATTGGTCATCGGCCCCAGCGTGCAGAGCGTGACCGTACCCGGAGCCTCCGCCTTCAGCGTGTCGATGATGAAATCCACCCCGTGCTGTGCCTGCAGCGGCATTGTCGGTTCGGGCAGTTCCGCACCGTCCATGCCGGTCGCGCCATGCACATATTCGGCGGTGAACAGGCTGCCCTCCATCGGGCCTTCGCAGCCGGCAAACACCTTGATATCCGGGCGACCCGCCAGTTCGCAGACCTTGCGGATGTTCTTGGAGGTGAGCGCCACGGGCACGTTTCCGGCAGCGGCCGTAATGCCCAGAACCTCGATTTCGGGGCTGGCCAGTGCCAGCAGAATGGCAACGGCGTCGTCCTGGCCGGGGTCGGTATCGATGATGATTTTCTGGGTCATGGGCTCTGTGTCTCGCGAGGGGAAGAAGGAGGTTGCCCGCTGGTTTGGCATGGCGAAAAGCGCTTCGCAAGGCGGTTTGACCGCAAGCAGAGAACCGAATTCCTCCTCATGCGTAATCCCTTTCAAAAGGGAGAAATTGCATGAGCACTGAAGGCACGACGGCCGCGACGACAACGGGTAAACTCTGCTGGATCACCGGCGCCAGCTCCGGCATTGGCCGCGCGGTGGCGCTGAAGCTGGCACGTAGTGGCTGGCGGGTGGCAGTGAGTGCCCGCCGGGGCGAGATGCTGGCGGAACTGCAATCGCTCATGCCGGACCGCATCTTTCCCTTCCCGCTTGATGTGACCAACCGCGAGGCATGCCTTGCAACAGGCGCTGCGATCCGCACAGCGCTGGGGCCGATCGACCTCGCGATCTTCTCTGCCGGCAGCTACAAGCGCGATAGCGTGCGCCGTTTCAACAGCGAGGATCTGGCGACGACCATCAACCTGAATGTCGTCGGCACCGGCCATTCTCTGGAAGCCGTCATCCCGGACATGATCAGCCGCCGTCATGGCGAGATCGCCGTGGTCGCTTCCGTTGCCGGCTATGTCGGCCTGCCCGGCGGCGGCTTCTATGGCGCCACGAAAGCGGCGCTCATCAATCTCTGCGAAGCGCTGCATCCCGAGCTGGAGCGGGAAGGGGTCAGGCTGCGCGTCATCAATCCGGGCTTTGTCGATACGCCGCTGACCAAGAAGAATGATTTTCCGATGCCGTTTCTTGTATCAGAGGATGAGGCGGCCAACGCCATCATCAAGGGTCTGGCGACCCAAAACTTCGAAATCATTTTTCCCTGGAAGATGGCCTTCGCCATCAAGCTCCTGCACGCTCTGCCGCGCCGCCTGCAGTTTGCGCTGACGCGGATGATGTTGCGGAAAGGGTGAGGAGGGGGTGCAAGGGGCCCAGGTCGATGGCGTCCAAAAAGACTTGGAAGAAGGACGCTGACACAGTCGATTTCTCGACAAAGTTGTCCAGCAAAAAGCAGTGGCTTCCATTAGAGTGCCGTATGAGCCCCTATGGCCTATCGTTTGCAACCGAACTAGCTTCCCTTATCTTACAAGTTGTGTAAATTCATCGCTTTAAGCTGGGGGCAACATGTCCAAAATTTACGTGTCCTATACGATGCGGGACGACAAGTTTGCGCAAGCGCTGATGACAAGTCTTCGCGCCGCAGGACATGAAATTACTATCGAGGGCGCGCGGCTAACACCGGGTATCAATTGGCGACAGGAACTCAACCAAGGCCTAAAGGCCGCTGAGGTCTTCATCATCCTAATTTCCGAGAGCACGATGCACTCTCAGTTTCCTATGATGGAGCTAGGGACCGCTCGCGCATATGCCGAGACGTCAGGGAAAATGCTCATTCTTCCAGTTGTGTTGGGCGAGCTCACTCTTCCCACAATCGTACAGGATATTCAGGTCATTTTCGCACGGGATCGTCCACCCAGCGATTTGGTGGCCGATATAGATATAGCAATTTCGGCGTTCGAAGGTCGGCGGGCGGCCCAGGAGGAACAGCAGAAAGAACTCGCTCAAGTTGTTCAGGGCAATCTTGCAGAGTTTGTTGATGAGGCGATCAAGACGCAGCAAGAGTATGAAAAAGCGCATAAAGCATCAGCTCAGCGCTGGTATTTGATTGGATACGCCAGTCTGCTTCTTGGCCTGCTAACAACGGCTTACCTAGCATATTCTGTTATCAGAGCTACCGCGACCGCGCCTGATTATGCTCGCACAATCTCGATATCGTTGCTTAATGTGATTGCTATAGCCATTTTGGCAGCTCTTGCCCGCTACGCTTATTCGCTAGGTAAATCCTACATGAGCGAATCTCTTAAGTCCTCGGACCGTATCCACGCCATTCAATTCGGAAAATTTTTCCTCAGAGCATATGGCAGTAAAGCAAACAGCGCCGAGATCCGCGAAGTTTTCCAACATTGGAATATTGACCGCACATCGACCTTCTCGTCGCTTGATGCTTCTCAAATCGACCCGCAGATTGTGAATATGGTCATTCAGATAGTTTCCGCGTTCACTGGCAAGAAAGACAAATAACACGCGCAAGTGCGCATTATGGAAGTTCACGGACCTTACTGCTTGCTACCACCAAAACAACGATCCGTGTTACAGGTTCCGCGACGGGCCTCGGGCTACTATCATCAATGCTTACAGAGCAGCCGAAACTGGTTGAAGCTGGACAAGCAAACTTGCCTCCGGCTACGTTAAGCGCCTCACTCACCCCGCCACCTTCTCCAGTCTGAACTGCGCCACGTCGATGCGGCCGGTGCGGAAGCCGACTGCGCAATAATGCAGGTAGTAGTGCCACATGCGGTAGAAGCGCTCATCGAAGCCCAGCGGGACGATACGTGACCAGGCGCTTTGGAAGGCTCGATCCCAGATCAAAAGCGTCCGCTCGTAATCCCGACCGAAGCGGAAGCAGTCCTTCACCGAGAGTTTTGCCTTTTCGGCCAGATCGGCGAAGCCGGAAACGGTTGGCAGCATGCCGCCCGGGAAAATATAGGTCTGAATGAAATCGGCATGGCGGCGATATTGCTCGAAGCGGCTTTCGTCGATGGTGATGACCTGGATCATCGCCTGCCCACCCGGGACCAGCAGCGACTTCACCCGCTCGAAATAGACAGGCCAGTGCTCCTCGCCAACCGCCTCGAACATTTCGATGGAAACGATCTTAGAAAAGCGGCCCTGTACATCGCGATAGTCTTCGAGGCGGATCTCGCCGCGCTCGCTCAAACCCTTTTCCGCCAGCCGCTGGCGCGCATAGGCCGCCTGCTCCTTGGAAAGCGTCAGGCCCGTCACCTTGCAGCCCGTCTCGCGGATGGCCTGTTCCATGAAGCCACCCCAGCCGCAGCCGATTTCCAGCACGTGATCATCTGCGGTGATGCCAAGCTCGCGGATGATGCGGCCGTATTTTTCGGCCTGCGCCTCTTCGAGGCTGACGTCCGGGCTGCGGAAGACCGCCGATGAATAGGTCATCGAGGGATCGAGCCAGGCGCGGTAGAAATCATTGCCGAGATCGTAATGAAACGCGATGTTACGGCGGCTGCCTTTCCGGGAATTGTGTCGCAGCCGATGGCGCAGATGCGCCAGGCGCGCAAACAGCGCCATCGGCTTTTCCAGCCGTTCCCAGTCTGCCTCGTTGGCAATGGCGAGGTCGAGAACATGGCCGAGATCGGGTGTTGCCCAGTCGCCATCCATGTAGCTGCGGGCAAAGCCCAGACCACCACCCGCCATCAGGCGCTTGATCACACGGGCGCGCTTGAACTCGATCGTCGCAGAGGGGCCGGCAGAATGACCGCCGAAATGATATTCGCGTCCGCCGGGGAAAACCACGGTCAGTCTGCCGTGACGGGTGCGGGTCAGCATTCGGCAAAGCAGCCGTTCCCAGAAGGGAATGCGATCAGTCACCAGAAGCGGGTCTCCGTGGCCGGCATGGGTCATGGGTCAGGTTCCTCCACTTACAACAGGTTGTTCTACAGAGCTTGCCACAGGCTGGTTGGCTTTTTTGTGCCGGTAAATCGGCACGCCCTTCAGCCATAGCCTGAGCGCCTCCCAATGGATGCCGGCCATCACTTTGATGGTCATCAATGGATGGGTCACAAGTGCGCGGCCCAGCATGCGGTCGTGTAAGGGCGCGCGGCGACCGGCAAAGCTTGCATAGAGCAGCTGCCCCTCGGCATCGGTTTCGTTGATGGCTACGCGCACGCGCTCCCCCGGCGGCGCGATATCGAAGTAATAGGTGCACTCCATCGGCATAAATGGAGACACGTACATGGCTTTTGCACAAGAATGCTTCACGCTGCCCTCACTCTCCCCCAGGACAGGAATGATGTACGTATGTCGCTCCATGAATGTATTGCAGACCTCGTAAAGCAAGGCCAGCAGGCGACCGCTATCATCCCGGCAAAAATAGACGGTCAGCGGATTGAAGACGTATCCGAAAATACGAGGATAGCAGAGCATGGTTACGCGCAGGTCGGGCGTATCGATACCCGCCTCGGCAAGGCGCGTTTTCACCCAGGCCTTCAGCCCGCCCGGCTCGCCATTGCCATGATCCTTGTCCCAGAAACTGAAGACGCCCCAGCTGTTATAGGCAAAAAGTTTCAGCCGCCGTGACAGCGCCGACAACTCGTCCAGGTCGAGCAGAAGCGAGAAAACGGAATAGCGCAGCCGGTGCGCGCGCGGGCGCTGGCGCGCATGCACCACCTCGCCGAAATAGAGGGCTGAGGCGCTGCTCATTCCGCCGCCGCCGCGAGATCGGGAGCAAAAATGCGGCCCGACTCGTTCATCACTGTCCACGGACGGCGAGCGCCGGTCGCCGCTTCGGCAACCGCAAGGCCCGCTTGCAGGCCATCCTCATGGAAGCCGCTGCCGAAATGCGCGCCGCAGAACCACGTATTGTTCTGTCCCTGCAGATCCCAGAGCTGCTTTTGGGCCTCCATCGCGCTCTGGTCGAACAGGGGATGGGTATAGTGGAAGGTGCGGATGATGGCTTCGGGGCGGATCTCGCGCGAGGCGTTCAATGTCACGAACAGCGGATCACGGTTATCGATGTTCTGCAGCAGATTCATCCAGTAGGTCACGCAGAGCGGCTGGTCGTCGCCCGTGCGCTTGCCGCCGATATAGTTCCAGCTGGACCACACCGCCTTGCGGCGCGGCATCAGGTTTTCATCGCGATGCAGCACCGCGACATTGTCCGTATAGCGGAAGGCGCCGAGAACCTCACGCTCCGGGCGCGTCGGTTCGGCTAGCAGGGACAGGGCATCATTGGCATGGGTCGCGATGATCACGTCACTGAAACGGTCGCGATTGCCCAATCCGTCGATGACGGTCACACCATCGGCATGGCGTTCGATGCGGGCAACGGGGCATGCCTTGCGCACCTCGCCGCGGAAATCGGCAATCAGGCGGCTTACATATTCGCGACTGCCGCCGGTGACTGTGCGCCAACGCGGGCGGCCCGTCAGCAGGATCAGACCATGATGTACGAAGAAACGGATGAAGGCATGCAGCGGATAGGCGCGCATGTCTTGGGTGGTCATGGACCAGATCGCCGCGCCCATGGGCAACAGATGGTCGTCGATGAAAGCTTTGGAATAGCGCTCGCGATCCAGATAGTCGCCCAGTGTCACGCCGATCAGGTCGGCCCGGTTCATCAGGCTTTCGGCTTCGCGGTAGAAGCGCAGGACATCCGAGAGCATTCGCCAGAAACGCGGGCGTGCGGCATTGCTCTTCTGTCCCAGCAGACCTTTAAGCCCGGTGCCGGAATATTCGAAGGCACCGTCGTCGATTGAGGCAGCAAACGACATGTCGGAGGCTTCGGTCGCGACCTTGAGATGATCGAACAGCGCAACGAGATTCGGGTAGTTCTTGTCGTTAAAGACAATGAAACCGGTATCCACGGCAATGTCGCCATGCGGTGTCGGAACGGTTACGGTGTTGGAATGGCCGCCCAGCCGGTTGTCGGCCTCGTAAAGCACGACCTCCGCCTTCTGCGATGCGAGCCAAGCAGCAGACAATCCGCTGATGCCGGAGCCGACGATTGCGATGCGAGACTTTTGCGACGGCCCTGAAACCATTTGCGAATCCTGTTGTTCGAGTATGCTTGGGCTCTACGACGGGCGGATGCAATCGGATTTCTGCGGAATTTCTTTTTGGCTTATGATCCGGCGCTGCAAGGGTGGCGTAATGCCCACCATGAGCTTGACTGTTTCCATCTTGGCAAGGACGTGCCACAACGATCAAAAAGCGAATTACGGTTCGCTGTCGCGGTCTTCGCATGGCGTCAGGATGAAACGATCGGATAGGAATTTGCAGGAACAGGAGCTTTCAAACGCCGAACTCTCCCGACTGCTTGGTCTTGTCGGAGCGGAACGGAACGTCGAAGCCTTCGAAACCCTTTTCCGCTTTTACAGCCCGCGTGTTCGCGCCTTCATGGCGATGAAGACCCGGGATGCGCTGCTGGCTGAAGAACTGATGCAGGAAACCATGATGTCCGTCTGGAACAAGGCGGCGCAATTCGATCCGGCGCGTGGCAATGTTTCCGCCTGGATTTTTACGATCGCCCGGAACCTGCGCATCGATGCCTTCCGGCGCAAGCGCCCGGTGTTCGATGAGAACGACCCCGCTTTCGTGAAGGATGACGCGCCGCCCGCGGATGTGGAGCTGGAGGAGCGCCAGGATGCAGAACTTTTGCGTCAGGCCATGGAAAGCCTGCCACCGGAGCAGCTGGAAGTTATCCGCCGCGCCTTTTTTGAAGATGTTTCCCACTCAACCATCGCTGAAGACATGGGTTTGCCCTTGGGTACGGTAAAGTCTCGCATTCGTCTGGCCTTCGATAAACTGCGTACATCGCTGGAGGGCCGTCGATGAAGATCCACCATCATTTGAGCGACGAGCTTCTGCTTGAATATGCGTCCGGCAATCTGTCGGAGGGCTGGAGCCTGGCAGTCGCGACCCATCTTGCGCTTTGCCCTGAATGTCGGCGCACGCTGGAGGCCATGGAAGGGGCAGCCGGCGCCCTGTTCGACAAGATCAAGCCGGCACCTTCGACAAGCTCTGACAGCTGGGAAGCGATGAAGGCACGCCTTGTGGCGGAAGAGGTGACGGAAAAACGTCCGCCTGTTCCGGCAAAGAGATCCCCCGACCACGCTTTCGTCATTCCGGAACCGCTCCGTTCCTATCTCGGTGGCGACGTGAAGGATCTGAAATGGAATGCGCTGGGTCGCGGCGCCTACCAGATACGCATTCCGACCGCTGACAAGGACACGCAGGTTCGCCTGTTGAAGATCCCCGCGGGAAAGCCGGTGCCGGAACACACCCATGACGGCCGGGAGATCACGCTGGTGCTGGCGGGAAGCTTCCGCGACGGCAGCGACATCTTTGCCCGTGGAGATGTGGAGGAAGCCGATGGCGACCTGTTGCACACGCCGCATGCGACGGAAGGCGAGGATTGCATTTGCCTTGCCGTCACGGAAGCGCCGCTGAAGTTCACCAGCTGGATCGTTCGTGCGATCCAGCCCATTCTCAAGATATGAGGTAGGCGATCATGACCTACGTGATCGCCTACATCTCTACCGCCATCATCTTCTTCGGGCTGGATTTCATCTGGCTTGGCAACGTCGCGACCGGCTTCTACCGCAGCCAGCTGGGCGATATGATGCGCGAGCGGCCTGATTTTGCCGCCGCCGGTGCCTTCTATCTCGTTTACATCGCCGGTATCGTCTATTTTGCCGTGCAGCCGCATCTGCAAAACGGCACTTGGTTCAATGCCTTCGTATCGGGTGCGATCCTCGGTCTCATCGCCTACGGCACCTATGATATGACCAATCTTGCCACGCTGAAGGGCTGGCCTCTGGCCATGAGCCTGGTGGACATGGCCTGGGGTACGGTGCTGACCGGTACTGCGGCGGCTATTGGTCTCGCAATCACCCGCAAGTTCGCGGGCTGAATAGGCCTCTCACCTGACCTCGGGAACATTCCTCCTTTCTCACGGTTCCGTCGCTGATCGATCGCGAATGTGTCGCGATGATCGATCGTCCGTCAGCCAAGGGAGAGTTCCATGTCAGATAAGGATTTCGGTCGGACGGACCGGGGGGCACCCGGTTCGACCTATGCGCCGAATGGCGAGAGACGCGCGCAGCCGGATCCGGCTGCTGGAGAACGTGAAAAGACCGCGCAGCCAAGTGTCGACATCAGGCAGAAGGCGAAGGAAGATGTGACGGCGATCCGCAATCTCGCGGAAGAGCAGGTCAGCCGTGCCACTGACGCCGCCCGCGAAACCGCCGACCGCCAGAAGGGCTGGGCGGCAGAGCAGGTCGGCTCGATCGGCGGCGCCATCGAGCGTGTCGGTCGCGAACTGGAAGAGGGCGATCAGCGCGAAATGGGCCGTCTTGCCCGGCAGATGGGTGAGAGCGTCAATCGCTTTGCCGATGACATCAAGGGCCGTGACCTCAGCCAGATCGCCTCGATGGCGGAAGATTTCGGCCGCCGCCAGCCGCTCGCCTTTGTCGGCCTTGCGGCCCTGGCAGGCTTGGCCGCTAGCCGCTTCGTCACCGCCTCTGCAAGTCGCTCTGCGGCACCAAGCTCCCGTGAGACACGGGCGGCGCGCGCCGGTCGCCCCGTCACTTCAGAGACAAAACCAACAGAAACCCGCACCGCCACCGGTCCAGCTACGGAGCAGCCCTATGGCCAACCCAACCGATAACCGTTCCCTGTCCGAACTCGTCACGGGTCTGCTTGGCGATATCTCCGGTTTGTTCCGCAAGGAGGTCGCGCTCGCCAAGGCAGAAGCATCCGAGAAGATGTCTCACGCGCTTGGCGGCGTCGAAATCCTTGGCGCAGGCCTTGTTTTCGCCATCGGCGCGATCGGCGTGCTTCTGGCCGCCGTTGTGAATTCGCTGAGCGCTTTCCTCGTCGCGCGCGGCTTTGCCGAGCATAATGCCGATGCGATTTCCTCTGTTGTCGTCGGGGTGATCGTTGCGCTCGTGGCCTGGGCGATGATCTCGCGTGGTCTTTCCATGCTGCGCGGCAACAACCTCACTCTCGACCGTACCACCACGTCGCTTCGGCGTGACGCCCAGATCCTGAAGGAGAGAACCTGATGGCTTACGATACGGAGAATGCGCGCCCCGAGGAAATCGAGCGCGAGATCGAACAGGATCGTCGCCGCATCGGCGAGCGGCTGGATGAAATTCAGAATCGCATGTCGCCGGGCCAGCTGGTTGATGAGGCTCTGGCCTATGCCAAGTCCAGTGGCGGTGGGGAATTCCTGTCGAACCTGGCGGGGTCGATGAAAACCAACCCGGTGCCTGTGGCCCTGATGGGGATTTCGCTCGCCTGGCTGATGGCCAGCCGTAACAGTGGAACCGCAGCGGACAGCCATGAGGCGGATGATGTCGATTATCCGCTGGCGACGGTGGCGGGTCCCGTGCGGCGGGTCGGCCCGGTCGAGCAGGACCAAAACGGTCGCTTCAGCCACTTTGCCGATGCCACGGGCCAGCGCTTTAAGGCTATGACTGATACGACGGGACGGCGCGCCGGCCATTTCGTGGATCAGACCGGTCAGACCTATCGCGGCTTTCGTGATTCCGCCGGTCGGCAGATCAACGATATCAGGGACGAGGCAGGTACCCTGTTCGATGAAGCATCCGGCTGGCTTTCGGATACCTGGCGCCATGTCTCCCACGCAACGGCCAAGGCAGGCCGTCACGTTTCAGAGGCCGGTCGCTCAGCGGGTAAAAGCTCCATGGATATGGGATCTTCCCTGTTTGAACAGACTCAACGGATGAATGATACCATTCTGCGCCAGTTCAAGGATCAGCCGCTGATTGGTGGCGCGCTCGCTTTCGCCGTCGGTGCGGCCATTGGTGCTGCCTTGCCGCGCACCGAGCAGGAAGACGAAGTGCTGGGCGAGATGGCCGATCGGGTGAAGGATCAGGTGGGCCATCAGGCCGCCAGTGCCATGGATAAGGCGGAGCATCTGGCCTCTGACGCCTATCGTCGCGCGACGCAGGTGGCGGCCGACGTCCACGACGCGGCGCGTGACAGGCTCACTGAAGAAACGCGGCACCTGCGCGGCACAGATACGGCTCCGACGAGACCGCACTGATCTTCCAAAGTCTTACCCATTAAGGCCCGTCGTCATTGGCGGGCCTTTCTCTTGTTCTTCCGGCAACTGCCTTATCTATACGATCTGATAGAATGCGCGGCGAACCCGGAGAATGAAGATCATGCAGTTTCGAAGGCTGGCGCAGCCGGTTCTGGATCGTGTTTCGCGCATGGAGGCGGCCACGCTCTTCACGCTTGCTTTCCTGGCCGGTGGCCTGTTCCTGTTCGTCAAGCTGGTGGGAGAGATCAGGGAAGGCGATACCCACGCTCTGGATGACGATATTCTCCTTTCGCTGCGTCACGTCGATGATTTGTCTCTGCCGATCGGGCCCGCCTGGCTTGCGCATGCGCTGAATGACATCACCAGTCTCGGCGGCGTAACGGTGTTGTCCATCATCACGCTGCTCTCCTGTCTCTATCTTCTGCTCGCCCGCCGCCGCGATGTCGCGATATTCATGCTCATCTCTGTTGCTGGAGGATACGCGGTGAGCGCGCTTCTGAAACTCGGCATCGCAAGGCCGAGACCGGATATCGTTCCGCATCTGGTGGATGTGCATGACCTCAGTTTCCCGAGCGGCCATGCCATGCTGTCGGCGGTCACCTATCTCACGATCGGGGCGCTTCTGGCCCGTGCGCAGCCGACACGCGCCACGCGGCTTTTCATGATCGGGGCCGCCATCTTCCTCACCCTCATCGTCGGCATCAGCCGGGTGTTCCTGGGGGTTCACTATCCGACGGATGTGTTGGGCGGATGGTGTGCCGGCGCCCTCTGGGCGATGCTCTGCTGGTTCGTGGCACGCAAAACGCTTCAGCGCCCCGCCTCGGAAGAGACGGAGCGCTGATCAACGGAGCGGGATCTATCGATCGTGTTTTACGAGTGCGACTGATAGGCCGCGATAACCGCCTGCATCTGGGCCGACGTCATGGCGTCCTGCTGTGTACCAGTAAACGCCTGCAACTGGTCTGTGGACATTGCGTAGATGTCATCGGTCGAGAGACCGGCCAGTGCCGATGTGCTGATCGCCGCAACATCCTCTGCCGAGAAGGTGGCGATATCTTCCGTGGAGAAAGCCGCCAGCTGGCTTGCATTCAGGCTGCGCACTTGCGTCGGGCTGAGCGCACGGGCCTGATCGGCATTGAGCGCTTGGATCTGGTTTGTCATCAGACCTCCCAGAGTGCGCGTACTGAGTGCGGCAATTTGATCCGTCGAAAGGCTGCTGACCTTGTCTGTTCCGATAGAACCAAACTGAATGGGGCCAAGCGCTCCGATCTGGGCGGTCGTCAGATTCGCAATCTGATCAGATGTCAGGGCGCGGATCTGCGGGACAGTCAAGCTTGCCATCTGGGTTGGGGAGAGCGCGCCGGACTGTTCCGCTGTGAGGGCTGTAAGCGCTGATGTTGAAAGACCTGAGATGGCAGAGGCGCTGATGGCTGCGATTTCCTCGGCAGCGAGGTTGACCATGTCATCGCTGGAGAAGCCGCTCAACTGATTTGCCGTCAGCGTCGCAACCTGCGTGCTGGTCAGTGCGTGGATCTGGTCTGCCGTCAGCGCATCAATCTGGCCGGAGGTGAGACCGGTGATGGAGCGTGTGCTGAGAGCTGTGACCTGATCGGCGGAAAGGACTGCGAGCGTTGAAGTCGACAAACTGGATATTGCGGATGCACTCAGTGCCGCGATCTGGTTCGTGGCCAGGCTGGTAACCTGTTTTGAGCTCAGGGCAGTAATCTGTGCAGTGCTGAGAGCCGTGATCTGGTTGGTGTTAAGAGCTGCCAGCTGCTCCGCAGTCAAGGCCGCAACGTTATCAGTCGAAAGAGCTGCAATCGCTATGGTGTTGAGGGCTGCAAACTGTGATGTCAGAAGACCGGCAATATTGGCGGTGCTGAGCGAGGCGATTTGCGAAGAGCTCAGTGCGCTGATCTGGGCTGTCGTCAGCAGGATGATCTGTTGGCTCGAGAGCGCGTTCAGTTGCAACGAGGTCAGACCTGACAGGGCGCGTGTGGTGAGTGCGGAGAGCTGCGTCTCGCCAAGTCCGGCCATCTGGTTTGTGGTCAGGTTGCCAGCTTGCGCAGCCGTAATTGCTCCGATCTGCGATGTCGTAAGCGCGTTCATCTGATCGGAGGTCAGAGCTGCGAATTGAGAGCTATTCAGAGCGCTGATCTGGCTCGCCTTCAGAACCCCGACCTGCTCCTGGCTGAGAGCTGCGATGCCCGAAGTTGAGAGACCGGCCAGAGCCGAAACGGTGATGGCTGCGATGTCGGCGGTCGAGAAGGTGGAAAGGTCTGCCGATGAGAGGGCTGAAATCTGCGCGGAATTCATCGCCCCGACCATGGCAACCGTCAGAGCTTCAGCCTGATCGGCACTCAGTGTGGCAATCTGGGTTGTGCTGAACCCGGAGACAGCGCGTGTGTTGATTGCAGCGATCTGCTCGACGGAAAGAGCTGCGACTTCGGACGTACTCAGCGCACCGAGTTGTGCGGCTGAGAGCGCGTTGATCTGAAGCGTCGTCAACGCGGAAATCTGTTTCGTGCTGAGCGAGGCAATCTGTGTCGAGTTCAGGGCGCCGACCTGGCGTGTTTTCAAAGCCTCGATTTGATCTTGCGTCAGGGCCGCTACGCTGCTGGTCGAGAGGCCGGCAATGGCAGATGCACTAATGACGGCAATGTTGTCAGTCGAGAGAGCGGACAGAACCTGCGACGTAAGCGAGGTGATCTGCGCCGATGTAAGGGCTGAAACCAGCCCTGTGGTCAATCCATCGGCCTGACTGCTTGTGAGAGCCGCCAATTGTGCCGTGGTCAGGCCGGAAGCGGCACGCGCTGACAGAGCGGAAATCTGGTCGGCAGACAGAGCGGCAAAATCGCTCGTGTTGAGCGACTTGATCTGCGTGGCATTGAGCGCGGCCACTTGATCTGTCGAAAGCGAGGAAACCTGAAGCGTGGACAGAGCCGCCATCTGGTCGGTCGTCAAGCCGGAGAGAGAGCGAACGTTGAGTGCGCCGATCTGGTCATCGGAAAGCGCCGCGAAGGCCGTGGTGGTAAGACCCTTCACCTGCAGAGCCGTCAGGCTGTTGATCTGGGCGGTGTTGAGTACTGCGACCTGATCCGTGTTCAGCGCGAGAAGCTGGTTGGTGCGCAAAGATGCGATCTGCGAGGTCGTCAATGCTATCAGCTGATCGGAGCTGAGAGCTGTCATCGCAGAGCTGGTCAGACCGCCAAGCGCAGAAGCTCTTATTGCGGCGATATCAGCTGTCGAGAAGGTGGCGATATCGTCGGAGGACATAGCCGCCAGTTGTGCGGAGGTCATGGCACCCACCACCGCCGAGGTGAGCGCTTCAGCCTGATCGGACGACAAGACTGCCAACTGCTGCGTCGTCATGCCTGTGATCGCCTTAGCGGACAATGCAGCGATCTGGTTGGTCGAAAGAGCTGCCACCTCGGCCGTCGTCAGGCTCTTCGCCTGAAAGGCGCTCAGCACGCTGATCTGATCAGTGGTCATGGCCGCAACCTGATCGGTGGACAATGCGGCGATTTGAATCGTCTTCAGAATCGCAACTTGGCTGCTCTTCAGCGCATGGATCTGGTCAGTCGTCAGCGCCGCAATCTTGCTGCTCGAAAGCGCGAGCAGCGAGTTGTTGCCGATGGCAGAAATGAAGCTTGTTGACAGGGATGACAAGGCATCCGAAGACAGCGCGCCGAACTGCGCGACGCTGAGGCCCACGACCTGCGCAGAGGTAAAGGCGCTGATCTGCTGGGTGGAGAGCGTTGAGACTTGCGCCGTCGTCAGACCCGTCAGCGAAGACGCCTTCAGGGCTGCGATCTGGCCAGAGGAGAGGGCTGCAATCTTGTCGGTGGAAAGCGCGCGGATTTGCGATGCATTGAGGACGGCGACCTGCGCCGTCGTCAGAGCTGCGGCCTGATCCGTGCTGAGTGCTGCAATCAGCGCTGTCTTGATCGAACCGATCTGGCTTGTTGTGAGGCTGGCGACTTCGCCTGTGGTCAACGTGGCGAATTCATCGGAAGAAAAGGAACCGATCTGGGCCGCCGTCAGCGAGGAAAGCTGCGTGCTGTTCAGCGCCTCGACCTGGTCGCTGTTCAGTGCCGCCAATTGGCGGGCGGAAAGCATGCCGAGTTGCGAGGTGGCGAGGACTGCGACATTTGCGGTGCTGAGTACAGCAAGCTGTTCGGCGCGCAGTCCAACCATAGAGGCAGCCGTGATCGCCTGCATCTGCCCCGAGGACAAGATCGCGACATCCTCTGTATCGAGGGCGCGGATCTGGTTCGCAGTCAAAGCCCCGATTTGGGCCGTTGAAAGGGAGGCAACGTCGTCGGTTGTCCATGCTCCAACAGACTTTGCCGAAAGACCGCGGATCTGTGCCACGCTCAAATTTGAAACCACAGTCATGAAACCAAACCCTCGATCTTGTTCGCCTGCCAAGGCGCGTTGCGCGCCCCGAAACGTTGCGTATCACCCGAACCCGCAACCAATTCTGTCTAAAAAATGCGTCCCGAATGCTCGTGACATGTCCCCATCGGACCTGTGCAAGCATAGGCCAGTCATACCGGTTCCATGACTGTCTCCGCTTCATCATAACAGCGGTGGCCTTACGAAGCCTAAATGCCCACTTATGGACAATTGCAGTCGAACCTTACTGTATCCGGCGGCATGTTATGCGCGTATTGGCTTGCGCGGCGCTTATGGAAATCGTGAAAATGCGATCGATTCTTTGAAAAGACGGGCCACTGCGAGGCAAGGATGAAGAATTGGTGCTCCCGCCCATGAAAATTAGAGGGAACTTCTAAAGTAGAAACTCAAGGATGCTCCGAAATGGACCAATCGGCATCTTTGCTGAAGTTTTCTATCATCCGGTGCAGTGCCCTGTGGCTTTATCGATTCCCCTGTCCTCCTGATATTTTCGGATACGGCAGGATAGAGGCAGTTCTTTCTGCGGCGATTTCGACATTGCAGCTTCATCGATGCCATGCTTAGAGCAATGTGTTCGAGCTGCCCGGGTCACACCTTCGCTCGGCATGACTGCGCCGGAATGCTTTGTCTGCGCATCCTCCGGCAAACGAGGATTCCGCATGTCACTTGCCCCCACTTTGTTGCAGCGCCTGAAAAACCCGGATGTCTTCCGTTCCATCGACCGCCCTCCGGGTTTGCCGAAGTTTGAAGGTGCGGCCACGTTTGACGTGTTCAATCCGGCCAGCGGCGAAGTTATTGCGACGCTTCCGGCCATGGGACAGGCGGAGGCGGCAGAGGCCATCCGCACCGCCTACGAGGCGCAAGGCAGGTGGGCAGGGCTTACGGCCCGAGAGCGAAGCGAGTATCTCTGGCGTTGGCATCAGCTCATCGTTACCCATACCGATGACCTTGCGGCTATACTGACCGCTGAGATGGGCAAGCCGCTGGCGGAGGCGAAGTCGGAAGTTTCTCACGCCGCCGCCTATCTGCAATGGTACGCGGAAGAGGCCAACCGGATTTACGGCGAGACCTTTTCCGCACCCTCGAATGATCGGCGGATGTTCGTTATCAAGCAGCCCATCGGTGTGGTTGGTGCCATCACGCCATGGAACTTTCCGGCCTCCATGGTCGCGCGCAAGATTTCTCCCGCTCTTGCCGCCGGCTGTGCCGTGGTGCTGAAACCCGCCGAGCAGACGCCGCTGGTGGCCGCTGCCATGTTTGCGCTTGCCGCAGAAGCCGGTTTTCCGCAAGGCGTCGTCAACATCATCTTTGCCGCACGGGGCGATGAGGTGGGACGCGAGCTATGCGCCAACCCGAAGGTGCGAAAGATCAGCTTTACCGGCTCCACCGAAGTCGGCCGTCTGCTGATGCGCCAGTGTGCCGACCAAGTAAAGAAAGTCAGTCTTGAACTGGGTGGCAATGCGCCCTTCATCGTGTTTGACGATGCGGATATCGATGAGGCCGTCAGCGGCGCCATTCAGGCCAAGTTCCGCAATGCGGGGCAGACCTGCGTCTCCGCCAACCGCATCTATGTACAGGACGGCGTGCACGATCTCTTCGTGGAAAAATTCGTGCGCAAGCTCGCCGATCTCAAGGTCGGTGACGGTTTCGAGCTCGGCGTGTCCGTCGGTCCGTTGATCGACGGACAGGCCCTGTCGAAGATCGAAGCGCATCTGGCGGATGCGGTGGAGAAGGGCGGGGAGGTGCTTGCCGGCGGAAAGCGCATCGGCACGGGCACCTTCTTCGAGCCAACGGTGCTGACGGGCGTCACGGCGGAGATGCGCATCGCTCAGGAGGAGACGTTCGGCCCGCTGGCGCCGATCATCCGCTTTACGGATGGCGACGAGATCATTCGTCAGGCCAACGAGACCATCTATGGCCTCGCCGCCTATTTCTTTACCTCCAACCTGAAGCGGGCCTGGAGTGTTGCAGAGGCGCTGGAATTTGGCATGGTGGGCATGAACACCGGCCGTATGTCATCGGAGGCGGCTCCCTTCGGCGGTGTCAAGCAATCGGGTATTGGGCGTGAGGGTTCGCGCCATGGTCTCGAGGAATATCTGGAGATGAAATACATCTGCATGGGGGGCCTCTGAGGATCTGCCGTTGGAGTGTCCGAAAGGTCATTATCATGCCGTCAAAGGCACGGGGCGAGGGAGGCGCGTATGACCATCAATCTATTCGAATTCCGCACGGTTCCGGCGATCGAGGTCAGCTGGGGTGGCGCCGCTAAGCTGGGTGAAAGCCTCGCAGCCCGCTTCAATGAACGCCGGATACTGCTGGTCACCGATGCAGGTCTCGTCAAGGCAGGCGTCATTGCGCCGGTTTTGGCCGGGTTGGAAAAGGCGGGTTTTTCGGTCCATGTGTTCGATCGGGTCGTTGCCGATCCGCCCGAAGCGATATTGTATGACTGTGTTGCGGAGGCCAATCGGGCAGGTGCACGGCTTGTGCTGGGGCTTGGCGGCGGTTCATCGCTGGATATTGCCAAGCTGGTTGCGGTGATGATGAATTCGGACCAATCGCTGGCTGAGATGTATGGCATCGGCAAGGTGATCGGCTCGCGCCTGCCGCTGGTTCTCGTTCCGACAACTGCCGGCACGGGGTCCGAGGTGACCAATATCTCGATCATCACCACGGGCGAAACGACGAAGATGGGCGTTGTCGCGCCACAGCTTTATGCCGATTTCGTTTTGTTGGATGCATCGCTGACCGTTGGTTTGCCGCCCATCCATACCGCCGCCACGGGCATTGATGCCATGGTGCATGCCATCGAGGCCTATACCAGCAGGGTCAGGAAGAACCCGATCTCCGACGCTTTGGCGCGCGAGGCGCTGCGGTTGTTGGGCGGCAATCTCATTGCCGCCTGCCGAAATGGCGCGGACAGGAATGCAAGGGAAGCCATGTTGCTGGGTGCCATGCTGGCAGGGCAAGCCTTCGCCAACGCACCTGTGGCGGCGGTGCATGCTTTGGCCTATCCGCTGGGCGGGCACTTCCACATTCCCCATGGCCTCTCGAATGCTTTAATGCTGGGGCCGGTTCTGCGATTCAACGCCCAGGCTGCGGCGCCGCTTTACGCGGAACTGGCCGATCTCCTCGGCGTTCCGGGAAGAGGAGGTGCTGTCCATCGTTCGGCGGCATTCGTCGACACAATGCAAAAGCTGATGGACGAGAGCGGCGCGCCGCGTCGCCTGAGAGATGTCGGCGTGCCGGAAGGCAGCCTCTCCATGCTCGCTTCGGAGGCCATGAAGCAGACGAGACTGCTTGTGAACAATCCTGTTGAGGTGAAGGAAGAGGACGCGCTGGCTCTTTATCGCGAGGCGTACTAAGCCCGTTGCTCGTCTCCATTGCTCAAGCAACAACATGCTACAGAGACGGAAGGTAACTAGTTGGGATTCTATGGAAAAGAATGGCGGACAAGGTGGGATTCGAACCCACGGTACGCTTTCACGCACACACGCGTTCCAGGCGTGCGCCTTAAACCACTCGGCCACCTGTCCTTGGCGGTCTGCTTCGCAAAAGCGTCGAAGCAGCGGTTGGCGCGGATATATACCGATGAATTTCAAAGGATCAATAGGAAATTGAAGGTTTTGCGACTTCTCTTGTGGGAGGCGGTTTGAAGCACGCGAGAAGTGCAGGCGGAGGTTGCTAATTAACGCGGAGGCAATTACCTATTTGAAAGGCTATTCCTCGTGCTGCGGATGTCGTTCATGGCCTTTCTTTTCCGCTTTCTGAGCCTGCTTTTCCTGATGGCGGCGGTCGCTGCAGGAACGATCGATTCCATTTTGTCTGTATCCATGCGCAGCCTTGTGCTCACAAGCTTTGCCGCGGACTGGCAGGAGGTCTCGCCATCGACGCTGCCTCTGGTACGAGCCTGGGTGGAACACTATATCCACCCCGAAGCCTGGCGTAGCGGCGTAGCCATCATCATTGCCCAGCCGGCCTTTGTCGTTCTTCTGGCATTGGCCTTGTTGTTCTGGATGATCGGATACCGACGTCCCAAGCCGGAAGGCCTGCTGGCGTAATTCGCGAGCAGATATAGAACCAAAGGAGGCGAGAATGTTTTTGATCGACATGTTCAACAAGAAGACGGTCATGCCTTCGCAGGAGACAGCCCTGCCGGGGCGCTCCGAAGCCATTCCGACAGCAGAGCATCATTTCGTGAACGGTCAGCCGCTGCACGGTCCTTACCCTGACCATCTGCATGTGGCTTATTTCGGCATGGGCTGCTTCTGGGGTGCGGAACGCCTGTTCTGGAAAATCCCTGGCGTCTGGGTGACGGCCGTGGGTTACCAGGGTGGCCTGACGCCCAATCCTACCTATCACGAGACCACGACAGGCATGACTGGCCATGCCGAGATCGTGAAAGTCGTCTTCGACCCGTCAGTCGTCACCTACGCAAGCCTTCTGAAGACCTTCTTCGAGGAGCATGATCCGACGCAAGGCATGCGTCAGGGCAATGATATCGGCACCACCTATCGCTCTGCGATCTATACGACGACGCCGGAGCAACTGGCCGAGGCTAAGCGTGCGCGGGATGCCTTCCAAGATGCCCTCAACAAGGCGGGCAAAAGCAGTAAGATCACGACTGAGATTGGACCGGCTGCGGAATTCTTCTACGCGGAAGATTATCACCAGCAGTACCTGGCCAAGAATCCCGGCGGTTATTGCGGATTGCGTGGTACCGGCGTCAGTTGCCCGATCAGTGGTTGAACTGATCTATAAAAATGCGAACAGCCGTAGATTTGATCAGGTCTACGGCTGTTTTTGTTTAAGTTTTCAGCAGTCTTAACGTTTTTAACCAATTGAAAAATTTCTGGTGAATTTCGTATAAAGCCGTGCAAGGATAAGGGCCGGCCAGGCATAATGAAAAACGACTGGCGACCGCAGACATGCCCTTAAGCTTGGGGCGTGCGGGGGGACCCACAACTGAAGAGCAAAAACAGGGCTGCACGATGAAGAAATCCCTACTCACCCTTCTTGCCATGGCGGCGTTTTCGACCACGGCGCTGGCTGCTGATATCAAGCCGGCACTGGTCTACGGCACCGGCGGCAAGTTCGACAAATCCTTCAACGAAGCGGCTTTCCAGGGTGCCGAGAAGTTCAAGAAGGAAACCGGCATCGACTTCCGCGACTTCGAACCCACGGGCGATACGCAGGGCGAGCAGGCAATCCGCAACTTTGCGTCCAAGGGCTTCAATCCGGTTGTTGCCGTGTCCTTCGCCTGGACGTCTGCCATGGAAAAGGTTGCTGCCGAATTCCCGGACACCAAGTTCGTCATCGTTGACTCCGTCGTGAAGCTGCCGAACGTTCGCTCGGTCGTCTTCAAGGAAAACGAAGGTTCTTACCTCGTCGGCATGTTGGCTGGCATGGCTTCCAAGACCGGTAAGGTTGGCTTTGTCGGCGGCATGGACATCCCGTTGATCCGCAAGTTCGCCTGCGGTTACGCCCAGGGTGCCAAGGCTGCCAATCCCAAGATCCAGTTCTTCCAGAACATGACCGGTACGACCGGTGCTGCCTGGAACGATCCCGTGCGTGGCGGTGAGTTGACGAAGAACCAGATCGACCAGGGCGCTGACGTTATCTACGCGGCAGCCGGCGCAACCGGTCTCGGCGTTCTGCAGACGGCAGCCGACAACAAGAAGCTGTCGATCGGCGTCGACTCCAACCAGAACCACCTGCATCCGGGTTCCGTGCTGACCTCCATGGTCAAGCGCGTCGATCTGGCTGTCTACAACGCCTACAAGGATGCCAAGGACGGCAAGTTCACCGGCGGTATCCAGGAAAATGGCGTCAAGGAAGATGGCGTCGGCTATGCTCTGGACGACAACAACGCCAAGCTGATCACCCCGGAAATGAAGGCTGCCGTCGAAAAGGCCAAGGCTGACATCATCTCCGGCACGGTCAAGGTTCACGACTACATGTCGGACAACGCCTGCCCGATGTAATGAAGAGACGAGAGGGCGTATGACGCATTCGCGTTATACGCCCTCTTCATGTCCGGTCTTCGGATAAGGAAAGGCAAGGCGTTGAGCCAGCATCCCGCAATCGAACTGATTGGCATCGACAAGAGCTTTGGTGCCGTTCACGCGAACAAGAACATCAATCTGAGCGTCGCCAAGGGCACTATTCACGGCATTATCGGTGAAAACGGCGCCGGCAAATCCACGCTCATGTCCATTCTCTATGGCTTCTATCAGGCCGACCGCGGCGAAATCCGCGTCGACGGCCAATCGGTTGCCATCAAGGACAGTCAGGCTGCGATCGGCCACGGCATCGGCATGGTGCATCAGCACTTCATGCTGGTAGAAAATTTCAGCGTGCTGGAAAACATCATGCTGGGCGCGGAAGGCGGCCAGTTGCTCGCCAAGGGCCGTTCGGGTGCGCGCGCCGAGCTGAAGCGTCTGGAAGATGAATATGGCCTGGAAGTCGATCCGGATGCCATCATCGAAGACCTGCCTGTCGGCACTCAGCAGCGCGTCGAAATTCTGAAAGCCCTTTATCGCGGCGCGGATATCCTCATTCTGGACGAGCCGACGGGTGTTCTGACGCCTGCCGAAGCCGACCACCTGTTCAAGGTGTTGAAGGTTCTGCGCGACCAGGGCAAGACAGTCATTCTCATCACTCACAAGCTGCGCGAGATCATGGCCATCACCGATGATGTTTCCGTGATGCGCCGCGGCGAAATGGTCGCGACCCGCAAAACGGCAGAGACGACCGTCGAGGAACTCGCCGAACTGATGGTGGGCCGGCGCGTGCTGCTGCGCGTGGAAAAAGGTGAGCCCAAGGTGGGCAAGGTTTTGCTGTCCGTCCGCAACCTTACCGTCAAGGACAGTCGCGGCGTTGTCATGGTGGACGATGTCTCGTTCGATGTACGCGAGGGCGAGATCGTCGGCATCGCAGGCGTTGCCGGCAATGGTCAGTCGGAATTGCTGGAAGCGATTGCCGGCATCCGCAAGCCCGCGTCCGGTGAAATCCAGCTGGACGGCAAGCCGATCGCGGACGCCGATCCGGCGCGTCTGAGGGAACTGGGTCTGGCGCATATTCCCGAAGATCGCCACCACATGGGCCTCGTCCTGAAGTTCGAGGAATATGAAAATGCGGTTCTCGGCTATCACCGTGACAAGCGCTATGGCAGCGGCGCGCTGCTGGACCTCAATGCCATCCGTGCCGATGCCGCGGAAAAGATCGAGAAGTACGATATCCGTCCGCCGAACCCGCGTTTGAAGACGGCCAACTTTTCCGGTGGCAACCAGCAGAAGATCGTTGTGGCGCGCGAAATCGAGCGTGACCCCAAGGCGCTGATCATCGGTCAGCCCACCCGCGGCGTCGATATCGGCGCCATTGAATTCATTCACCGCCGCATCGTGGAAATGCGCGATGCCGGCAAGGCGATCCTCCTCGTATCCGTTGAACTGGATGAAATCCGCTCTCTTTCCGACCGCATTCTGGTGATGTTCGCCGGCAAGGTGGTGGGCGAAAAGGGTGCTGACGCGAGTGAACAGACGCTCGGCCTGATGATGGCCGGGATCGCCGCATGAGGACGAACCGCCCATGAGTACCGCTTCCGTGCCATTGCCCAACTGGATTACCTATGGGCTGATGCCGCTTCTGAACCTCATCGTTGCCTTCCTGATTTCCGGCCTTGTGGTCTGGTGGATCGGCGAGAACCCGATCGAAGCTTTGAAGCTCCTGATCGAGGGCTCCCTGGGACGTGGTGACGCGATCGGCTTCACGCTGTTCTACACCACGAGCTTCATCTTTACCGGCCTGTCCGTGGCGGTCGCCTTTCATGCCGGCCTGTTCAACATTGGCTCCGAAGGCCAGGCCTATGTGGGTGGCCTGGGTGCGGCACTCGTTGCGCTTAGCCTTGACCAGTATGTGCCCTGGTATGTAACCATGCCATTCGCGGTGATCGGTGCTGCGGTCTTCGGGGCTGCCTGGGCGTTCATTCCCGCCTGGCTGCAGGCCAAGCGCGGCAGCCATATCGTCATCACCACCATCATGTTCAACTTCATCGGCGCAGCACTGATGGTGTATCTTTTGGTGCATGTGCTGATCGTGCCGGGCAAGATGGCGCCGGAAACCCGCACCTTTCTGCCCGGCGGGCAGCTGCCGAAGCTGGATTGGCTGATGGCGCTGTTCGGGCTGAAGCTCGGTCCGGCGCCCTTCAACGTCTCCTTCCTGATCGCGCTTGTCATGTGCTTCCTTGTCTGGGTGCTGATCTGGCGCTCGAAGCTCGGTTATGAAATGCGAACCCTCGGCATCAGCCCGTCGGCGGCCGTATATGCGGGTATTCCTTATGCGCGCACCGTTATCATCGCCATGCTGATTTCGGGTGGTCTCGCTGGCATGATGGCGCTGAACCCGGTCATGGGTTCGTCCGCTCGCCTGCAGGTGGAATTCGTCGGCGGCGCCGGCTTCGTCGGTATCGCCGTATCGCTGATGGGCCGAAGCCATCCGCTCGGCATCATCTTTGCGGCCCTGCTGTTCGGCATTCTCTACCAGGGCGGCGCGGACCTCTCCTTCGAGATGCCGAATATCACGCGTGAGATGATCGTCGTGATCCAGGGTCTGGTCATCCTGTTCGCCGGTGCGCTGGAATATATGTTCCGGCCGACCATGGTTCATATCTATCAGCGCTTCAAGCGCGCCTGAGGGAGGTCTGGCCTTGGATCTGTTTGATATCATCGTCAGCATTCTGGGTTCGACCATCCGCCTGTCGATCCCGCTTCTGTTCACGGCGCTCGCCGGCCTCTTCACCGAACGCGCTGGCGTCTTCGACATCGGGCTGGAAGGCAAGATGCTGGCGGCGGCCTTCGCCTCTGCCTGCGTGGCTTATGTCACCGGCAATGCCTGGCTTGGCCTTCTGGGTGGCATAGGTGTCTCGATCCTGTTCTCGCTGATCCATGGTTTTGCCTCGATCACCAATCGCGGCAACCAGATCGTTTCGGGTGTGGCGCTCAACTTCATTGCAGCAGGTCTCACCATCGTTCTGGGTCAAGCCTGGTTCGGGCAGGGTGGTCGCACACCGCAATTGCCGGCCAGCGGGCGCTTTTCGCCGATCATCCTTCCGGGTGCCGACGCAATGCGCGACGTGCCCGTGATCGGCCCGATCTATGCCAATGTCATCTCCGGCAACAACATCCTGACTTATCTCGCCTTCCTGGCGGTGCCGCTCTCCTGGTGGGTGCTCTACCGCACGCGCTTCGGTCTTCGTCTGCGCGCTGTCGGTGAAAACCCGGGTGCTGTCGATACGGCAGGTATTTCGGTGACCTGGCTGCGTTATCGCGCGGTCATCGTCGCGGGTTTCCTCTGCGGCTTCTCCGGCGCTTACCTTTCGATCGCCCAGTCGGCGGCCTTCATCAAGGATATGTCGGCGGGCAAGGGTTACATCGCGCTTGCGGCGTTGATTTTCGCCAAGTGGAAGCCGGTGCCGGTCATGTTCGCCTGCCTGCTGTTCGGCTTCCTGGATGCCTTCGCCAACTTCATGCAGGGCAAGGCCGTGCCTGGTATCGGCGAAGTGCCGGTGCAGATATTCCAGGCGCTGCCCTATATCTTGACCTGCGTGCTGCTGGCTGGCTTCATCGGCATTGCCCATCCGCCCAAGGCGGGTGGCGTCCCCTACACGAAGGAGCGCTAAGCGATGTCGCATGATCTGTTCGAAGCTGCCCGCGACGCGATGTCAAAGGCCTATGCGCCCTATTCCAAGTTCCCGGTCGGTGCTGCAATCCGGGCCGAGGACGGCAAGATCTACGTCGGCGCCAATATCGAGAACCTCTCCTTTCCCCAAGGCTGGTGCGCGGAACCGACTGCGATCGGCAACATGATCATGGGCGGCGCACGCCGCATCGTGGAAATTGCCGTAATTGCTGAAAAGCTGGCGCTCTGCCCGCCCTGTGGTGGCTGTCGCCAGAAAATTTCCGAGTTCGCCGGTCCTGATACCCGCGTTTATCTCTGCGATGAAGTGGGTGTGCAGAAGACCATGACCATGGAAGAGCTTCTGCCTTTCTCCTTCCAGACCGAGGTGCTCGGGTGAGGGAAGTCATTGATCTCCTGGTCGAGAAGCTGCAGGGGCTGGTGCCCCGACACGCCATTGTGCTGGGGTCCGGCCTCGGTTCGCTGGTGGATGAAGTCGAAGATCCGATCCGAATCTCCTACGCCGATCTGCCGGGCTTCCCGGTCAGCGGCGTAACGGGCCATGCGGGCGAACTGGTCGCCGGCCGCCTGGGTCGTCATGCGGTCATCATGTTGTCGGGACGTGCGCATTACTACGAGCACGGCGATGCTTCGGCCATGCGGTTTCCCATTGAGGTATTGCAGGGTATCGGCGTCCATTCGCTGATCCTGACCAATTCGGCGGGATCGCTAAGGGAGGATATGCCGCCGGGTTCGGTGATGCAGATTGCCGACCACATCAATTATTCCGGCATGAACCCCCTGATCGGCGAGAGCGGCGATCGCCGCTTCGTCGGCATGACCAATGCCTATGATGATGAGCTTTCGCTTGCGCTGCGCAACGCCGCAATCCGCACGGCGGCCCCGCTGTTTTCCGGTGTCTACATGTGGTTCTCCGGCCCAAGTTTCGAAACCCCGGCGGAGATCCGCATGGCACGCACGCTGGGCGCCGATGCGGTGGGCATGTCGACGGTGCCGGAGGTCATTCTGGCGCGCTATTTCGGGTTGAAGGTGGCGGCAGCCTCCGTCATCACGAATTACGGGGCCGGCATGACGGGTGCGGAATTGTCCCATGAAGAAACCAAGGACATGGCGCCCAAAGGCGGGCGTCGTCTTGCCGCTATCCTCCGCGACATGTTTCATCACGAAAATTTTCTCTGACCTGCCAGAAGGTTAGCTATGACACGCCACCTCTCGTGCGTCCCCGGGTGACCGGCTGGGCTTGCCTCTAATCGATTGAAGGGTAAATATGAACGCTCCGAAGAAGCCGGGAGTTGCCTCCATGGAATTGCTCAGCCCGCGTGAAGTGGCAAGCTTCGCGCTGTCCTTGCTTGACCTGACCAACCTTCGCGACGATTGCGATGCCGCAGCGATCGAGAAGCTGTGCGAGCGGGCGCAGACGCCGGCCGGTTCGACGGCAGCCATCTGCATCTGGCCGCGTTTCGTGGCGCAGGCTCGTGGCATTCTGGGCGCGGACAGCAAGGTCAAGATCGCGACCGTCGTCAACTTCCCCTCCGGCGAACTGCCCGTCGAAACGGTGGTGGCAGAAACCAGCCAAGCCATAGCCGATGGCGCCGATGAGATCGATCTCGTCATTCCCTATCGCGCCTTTCTGGCCGGTGATGAAGACGCAGTGACCACCATGGTCAGCGCCGTGCGTGCGGCCTGCGGGCCAACCACCCTCAAGGTCATTCTGGAAACGGGTGAGTTGAAGGACAGCGGCAAGATCCGCCGCGCTTCGGAACTGGCGATCGCTGCTGGTGCTGACTTCATCAAGACCTCGACGGGCAAGGTGCAGGTCAACGCGACGCTGGAAGCCGCAGACATCATGCTGCAGGTGATCCGGGATAGCCGCAAGAATGTGGGCTTCAAGCCGGCTGGCGGTATCTCGTCGGTTGCCGATGCCGACCTTTACCTTCGACTGGCTGAAACCATCATGGGGGCCAATTGGCTGATGCCGTCCACCTTCCGTTTCGGCGCTTCAGGTCTGCTGGATGACATCCTGTCCGTCCTGAATGGCGGTGCATCCGCCCGCGTTTCCAGCGCCTATTGATCTGCCATGATCCCGCAGGAAATCATTCGCCGCAAGCGCGACGGTCAGGTTCTGGCCAATGAGGAGATCCGCGCCTTCATTGACGGACTGACGGAAAACCGCATTTCGGAGGGCCAGGTGGCAGCCTTTGCCATGGCCGTGTTCTTCCAGGGCATGAGCCGCGAGGAGACCATCGCGCTCACGCTTGCCATGCGCGACAGCGGGGACGTGCTGTCCTGGAGGGATGTCGGCAAACCCATCTCCGACAAGCATTCCACCGGCGGAGTTGGGGACAATGTGTCGCTGATGCTGGCGCCGATCGTTGCGGCCTGCGGTCTGGCCGTGCCGATGATTTCCGGTCGCGGCCTTGGCCATACCGGCGGTACGCTGGACAAGCTGGAATCGATCCCCGGCTATACCATCATGCCAAGCGAGGCGCTTTTCCGCCGCACCGTGCAGGAGGCGGGCGCTGCCATCATCGGTCAGACGGGGGATCTCGCCCCTGCCGACAAGCGTCTTTACGCCATCCGGGATGTGACGGCGACGGTTGAATCCATCCCCCTGATCACGGCCTCCATCCTTTCCAAGAAGCTGGCAGCCGGGCTCGATACGCTGGTGCTGGACGTGAAGGTCGGCAATGGCGCCTTCATGGCCACGCCGGAGGCGGCGGAGACGCTGGCCCGATCGCTGGTGGAGGTTGCGAACGGCGCTGGCGTCAAGACCGCAGGGCTTCTGACGGATATGAACGAGCCGCTGGCGGATGCCGCAGGCAACGCACTGGAGATCATCAACTGCCTTGAATTCCTAAATGGCGAAAAGACGGGCACTCGCCTGGAGGCGGTGGTGCTGGCCTTTGCCGCGGAAATGCTGGTGCAGGGCGGCGTGGCCGCCAACCTGGCTGATGGGGAAGCGCGGGCGCGGGAAGCTCTCTCATCCGGTCGCGCATTGGAGCATTTTGCCCAGATGGTGACGCTGTTGGGCGGACCCGCAGATTTCATCGAGCGCTCCGATGCCTATCTGCCAAAGGCGCCCGTCGTCGTACCTGTTGTCGCAAAGGGTGCCGGTTATCTGGCTGCAGTGGACACGCGGGAACTCGGTCTTGCCGTGGTGGAACTCGGTGGCGGGCGTCGCCTTGCGACCGATACGATTGATCACCGCGTCGGCCTGAGCGGCTTCCTGCCGCTGGGAACGCGGGTAGAGAAGGGCCAGCCGATTGCCTTCGTACATGCGGCGGATGATGCCTCTGCCAATCAGGTCGCGGCAAAGGTGGCGGCACTCTATGCGGTCACCGGTACGGCACCTGCCACGCGCCCTGTCATCCTGAAGCGCATCGGCTGAGTTATACCAAGTGTCGATGATGGGAACCGATTGCGCCGGAGCGATTTTGGTGTCCGGCTAGGAGAAAACCACAGTCGGACCCATCGGTCCGGCGCGGATTTTCGACGACGTCCGGACGACAAATGCGCCCGGTCCTTTGGATGGGCCGGATATCCTTCACCGACTTTGTCGTAATCCTCGACCGATGCCGGAGCATCGCTCTCCGGTCTGCTTCGCGTCGGATGAAGGTTTCCGGTCCACGCAATAGGTTCCGATCATCGACACTTGGTATCATTGCTTCAGGCGCAGCGTGCCGTCCTGCACGCTGTAGCTGGCAAGCTTCTTCAGGAAGCTCATGCCGATCAGGCTTGACGACAGGGCCTCGTCCTTCAGTACAAGAGCCTGCACGTCACGCACGCGCACATCGTCCAGTTCGACGCGGTCCAGCGTCACCTTGGCCGCCTTGGTGCGGCCGTTGGCCGTATCCACATCATAACGAAAGTCGAGGGCGTTCCCGCCAAAGCCCAGGCGGCGGGCCGTGCTTTCGTTCAGTGCAATCATGCTGGCGCCGGTATCCACCAGCCCGTCCACGGGCTTTCCGTTGATGCGAAACGTCGCGCGAAAATGGCCTGTCCGGTCGGCGGCAATCACGCTTGTCCCGCTCGCGACAGACGGTTTTGTCGGGTTGGCGGGGCTTGGTTGGGCGAGGGAGGCTTGTTCAGCCGGCGCGCGTTTCTGCTCGGTCCAACCCATCACGGCCGGGATCTGCGACATGGCTGCGGCCGACAGGCCAAAGATCAGAAGGTTGCGCACAAGCATCAGCGATATCCGGTTTCAACCGCCGCCAGCATAACCGCCAATGTCCAACAAAAAACGCCCGCGGCAGGGGCCACGGGCGTCTCATCCAAACGCGGTTAACGCGTCGTAAATTATTTGGTGCCGTACATGCGGTCGCCAGCATCGCCCAGACCGGGCACGATGTAGCCCTTCTCATTAAGGTGTCTATCGATCGAAGCCGTAAAGACCGGCACGTCCGGATGCGCCTCGCGGAAGTTCTTGATGCCCTCAGGCGCCGCCAGCAGGCAGAGGAAGCGGATATTGACCGCGCCGCGCTCCTTCAGCTTGTCGACGGCGGCAATCGAGGAATTGCCCGTCGCCAGCATCGGATCGACAACGATCACCAGACGCTCGGCCATGTTTTCCGGTGCCTTGAAGTAATATTCGACAGCCTGAAGCGTTTCATGATCGCGATAAACGCCGACATGCGCAACGCGGGCAGCGGGAACCAGTTCAAGCATGCCTTCCAGCAGGCCGTTACCGGCGCGCAGAATGGAAGCGAAGACCAGCTTCTTGCCTTCCAGGATCGGCGCCTGCATTTCTTCGAGCGGCGTCTCGATCGTCTCCATGGTCAGTTCGAGATCTCGTGTGACCTCATAGCAGAGGAGCGTGGAGATTTCCCGCAGCAGGCGACGGAAACTCGAGGTGGAGGTTTCCTTGCGCCGCATGATGGTGAGCTTGTGCTGCACAAGCGGATGATTGATAACTGTTACGCCGTCCATGGGAAGCTGCCTTCGTCCTTCTTCTTGTCTCTTCTGTTGCAATCTTTCTTTCACGGAAAGCCACGCAACCGCAAGCGGTCAGGGCAAGTTTGCCGGCTCTTACGCTGAAGCATCCCCATATGCATGCGCATTCAAGCGCGCAACCAGTCTTGCCCGGGTCTCTTCGTCCACGAAGGCGGCTTCGAGCGCCGTGCGTGTCATGGCGTTGATCTCGGTATCTGAAAAGCCGAACACCCCGCCTGCTATCTCGTACTCGCGCTGAAGCGATGTGTGGAAAAAGGGCGGATCGTCCGAACTGATGCAGACGCGCACGCCCGCCTCCTTGAGACGGCGCAGCGGATGGCTTTCAAAATCCGGATAGACGGAAAGCGCAATATTGGAGCCCGGACAGACTTCCAGCACCACGCCGGTTTCCGCCAGCCGCGCCACCAGCGCTTCGTCCTCGATGGCGCGAACCCCATGACCTATGCGGGAGGGACGGACTAGATCGAGAGCGTCGGCGACGCTAAAGGCGCCACAGACCTCACCGGCATGGATCGTCAGGCCAAGGCCCGCATCGCGGGCAATGTCGAAGGCGCGGGCGTAATCTGCAACGCGGCCCATGCGTTCTTCGCCCGCCATGTTGAAACCTGTTACCAGCGGATTGTGGCTGCGGGCGGCATATTCGGCGGCGGCAATCACGCGCTCGGGTCCGAAATGGCGTTCGCCTGTCACGATGATGCGGGTCTCAATGCCCGTCTTTTCCTTGGCCGCAAGGATGCCGTCGGTGATGCCGGCAAGATAGGCATCGGCGCCGAGGCCGATCCGGCCGCCGTGATCGGGGGAAACGATGATCTCGCTGTAGATGGTGTTGATCGCCGCAAGCTCCGTCAGGTAGCTTTCGGTCAGCAGCGCGTAGTCTTCCTGCGTACGAAAGAGGGCCGCGACTTTGTCATAGGCCTGAATGAATTCGGCAAAGTCCTTCCAGACATAGCCGCCATCGCGGATGAAACTGCTGGCATCAACCCCATACTTTTCTGCCTGACGGAGCGAAAGTTCGGGCGGTGCGGCGCCTTCGATATGGCAGTGAATTTCGGCTTTCAGCAAATGTGCGGTCACAGGAAACTCCGTCCATGGCGTCCGGGTGCGATGCCAAGATGCCCGGCAACCGTTTCCCCGATATCAGCGTAACTGTCGCGAAGCCCGATCAAGCGGTTGGGAAGACCCGGCCCATAGGCCATGATCGGAACGCGCTCCCGCGTATGGTCCGTACCGCGCCAGGTCGGGTCGCAGCCATGGTCGGCCGTCAGGATCAAGAGGTCGCCCGGTTTCATCTTGCGGATCACCTCGGGCAGGCGCTTGTCGAAAGCTTCGAGTGCTGCGGCATAACCCGGCACGTCACGGCGATGCCCGTAAAGCATGTCGAAATCGACGAAATTGGTGAAGACCAGATCGCCATCCTGCGCGTCGTCCATGGTGGCAAGGGTCGCATTCATCAGTGCGTCATTTCCATTGGCCTTGATGACGCGGGATACGCCTTGATGGGCAAAGATGTCACCGATCTTGCCCACGGCATGCACGGTGCGTCCTGCTTCCTTCAGGCGATCCAGCAGGGTGGGTTCCGGCGGCAGCACGGAGAAGTCCCGCCGGTTGCCGGTGCGCTCGAAGGCCGCGGAACTCTCGCCGATGAAGGGCCGTGCGATGACGCGCCCGATATTGAGCGGATCAAGATGCTTGCGCACGATGAGGCAGAAGTCGATGAGCCTCTGCAGTCCAAAATGCGTTTCATGCGCCGCGATCTGGAAGACCGAGTCGGTTGAGGTGTAGCAGATGGGCTTGCCGGTGCGGATGTGCTCCTCGCCCAGGCGCGCAATGATGTCAGTGCCGGATGCATGGCAATTGCCGAGAATGCCCGGCAGGCCCGCTTCCTGGCAGATTGCTTCGATGAGTTCCGGGGGAAAGGCGTCGCCTTCCTGAGAAAAGTAGCCCCAATCAAACATGACAGGCGTTCCGGCAATCTCCCAATGGCCGGACGGCGTGTCCTTGCCGCGTGAAACTTCATTGGCGGCGCCATGCATGCCGAACACCCGTTCCGGCACAGGCATGCCCACCGGCCAATCGCCGCTTGCCAGCCTGGCGATATGCATCAGCCCAAGGGAGGACATGTTAGGCAGCTTCAGCGGGCCATCGCGCAGGCCTTCACGGTCAGCTGCGCCGGCCGCGCAAAATTCCGCGATATGGCCAAGCGTATTGGAGCCGAGATCCTGATAGGCCTCCGCATCACGTGCGCCGCCGATGCCGAAGGAGTCGAGAACGAAGAGAAAGGCGCGTGCCATCCATCACCTGCAAAAGCGCTACCGGACCTCCCGGCAGGCATGTTGATCGCCGTTCATACAGTCGCCGCGCTCGCTTGGCAAAATTTCAGCAGTCCGAGCAGTCGATCTTGTCGCCCACGCGCTGGCGAAAGAAGTAGCTGCGGCTGATGGTGATGCTCTTTGTTTGAGAGGAGAGCACGCCGCCCGGCAGCAGCAGCAGCAGCTCATGTGGCACGGAAAGCTCTGTGCGAATCAGAAAGCTGTTTGCCACTTTCATGTCTGCCGGCACGCCACTGACGGGCGTGCCCACGCCATAAGGTCGCGCACCTGTCTTGTCCCAGGACCACGCAACCGTTGGGTTCGCGTTGGCATCAATGGTGACACCGGTAACCCGTAGACTGATGTTGCTGGCGTCGGTGTTGTAGGGGACGAAGATCGCCTTGGAAACATCCACCATGGTGGCGAGGTAGGCCTTGTTGACGCTGGGCTGCTGCGTCACCAGATCCGCCACCGATCCGGCCGCTTTCGTGGCGCGTTTGGCAACGCTGATGCCGAGCGTCAACTCGAAGCAACTGATGTAGAGAGCAATCAGGATTGGTGCAATGATGGCGAACTCTACCCCGCCAATGCCGCTTCTATCCCGCCAAAAGCGCCGGAGCGGAATGAGGATGCCGCTCAGACGGCCGGCAGCGTGGTGCGGCTTATCCATCATGGATAATCCTCGTTTTGAAACGCAGCCGTGCCGACGATGAGGAAGTCGGTGGGGAGTGAACCATTGCTTGGGCGAATATTGGTGATGTAAGGGCGGATCAGGTCGGTGATGATCTGCCAACGGTAATAGGCCCTTAGCATGTTAATCGACTTTGCCCCGCCAGGAGCATATTTGAAGGAAGTCGGGTCGATATCCGCATAGGCACTGGTCGAGACGCGCGGAATGGTCGTCGGTATGTCCGCAAAGGTTTTGAAGCTTCTCGCATCGATGTACAGTAATTTCGGTGTGCTGATCTCCGTGGCGGAACAGGAGATCAGGATCGATACCTCCGCGCAGAACGCGGTTCGAAACTGAACTTCCGTCATGTCGGTGGAGCGGCCCATATTGTAGGTGATCTGGCCCGTCCGCAGCTTACGCGCAAACGTATCGACCGCACTGGAAACCAGCTGCTCGGCCGTGAAGGCGACGAATGTCTCGATGATCGCAAACACGATCATGAAATAGGGAATGGCAAGAATCGCAAATTCAATGGCTGCCGCTCCATCTCTGGAGCGAAGCAATCTGTTCCATCCGCGGGGTTTGTCACGTGGCTCGGTCGCTGTCAGCGCGATTTCGTTCAGATGCGACATTGTGTTCGCCCGGGCAATCTCTTGAGATGGCGACGCTAGGCGGATTGTGTTGAGATTTCGTTGCCGTGTTCAAGACAGTTTGCATCATCCTGGGGCAATTGCGGTCATTGTCTTATTGCCCCGGTGTGCTTGCGCCGGCTGTACCCTTTAGATCGGCATGTTGCTCGCAATTTGGCGTGCAGGACAAGACAGTCCTTTCCGTCTGACGGAAGACGCGGACCGTATTGCCCTCGTCGATAGAGACGAGGATGCGCTCGTCTGCAATGGCGTTGCCCTTCGCATCCAGAAGAACGAGATTGGTCGTTCCGAAGGCGCGCCCGGTCAGGACGATGGTGGTCGGGTCCGCAACGGTTGCGTCGGCGACGCTGGAATTACCGACGATGACTTTGCTCACCGGCCGATCAAGGCGAAGGATCCGGGCCTGGTTCATATAGACGCGCAACAGATTGCCATCCGCTTCCGCGGCTTGTGCTGCATCAATGGCACAGGCGGAGGCGATGGTCGCGAAAAGAATGGCCAGAAACTGGCGAAACATATGAGAGGCCCTTGCGAATGTCCTAAAGCTGAGCATGCGCGGGATTGGTGAATGAAGGTTTAAAGTTCCGCATTGAGGCAACAATCCCGAATTGGCACAGGATGTTTATCCCAGGTTGAATTCAGGCAACTGGAATACGTGTTTTAGAGACGTGTGGAAAAGGCTGATTTGCAAGGAGAAGTGCGTCCCGGTTGATGCTTTCGGCACATCGATAGAGTTTTATCATTCTTGTTGAGTTCGTCTTCACCGTGCAATCCGCAATTAAGCATTAAGCTTTTGTTAACTGCCTTTTTTAAGGCAATGGAAATGCCCCTCCTCATAGATTGAGCGCACCGAACAGCGGACAACAGTTGTCGGAAGTGCTGACAAGAAACCGGAGTAGGAGACGTAAGATGTCCAAGATTTTCGCTCGCTTTGTAAAGGAAGAATCGGGCGCAACTGCAATCGAGTACGGTCTGATCGCTGCACTCATTTCCGTTGCCCTGATCGCTGGCGCTTCCGCGCTCGGCAATAAGCTGAACAACCAGTTCACGAACCTGGCGACGTACCTGAACACCACCGCAAAGTAATTGGTGCTCGCCTCGATATAGAGCCGCCTGCTGGCGGCTTTTATGGTTTTGTCAAAGCAGCTATTGCGCGGGACCATATGCTGAACCAGATCATCCTCACTACGTTTCCGGCGGGCCTCGTTCTCGCTGCGGTAAGTGATGTTCTGACCATGAAGATCCCCAACCGGATTTCGGTTGGGCTTGTCCTCCTTTATGTGCTGGCAAGTTTGTCTGTGTCTCTGCCATGGGCGCAGATCGGATGGGCATTCGCTGCAGCCGGTGTGGTTTTCCTCGGATGCTTTGCGCTTTTTGCAGCAAATGTCATGGGTGGCGGTGATGCCAAACTGCTGACAGCTGCAGCGCTTTGGTATGGGTTTGATCCCAGCCTGATCTCCTTCCTCGCGTCTGTCGCCCTCATGGGCGGGTTCGTGACGGTGCTGGTGCTGATCATCAGGTGGAAGGCCAGCAATGTCCTGGCGATTGGAATTCCGCTGCCGCATTCTCTCGTCGATGCAAAGAAGATTCCTTACGGCGTTGCCATTGCGCTTGGTGGCCTTCTGACCATCGAGGCTACTCCGCTCTTCCATGCCGTCATGGGTTCGTAAAATCACACGTCACAAGTTTGAGCAGAGCCGCTATGCTCTTTTGAGTTTTGCGCAGTTAAGCTCCGATTAACCAGACGCCGAAGTCTTCCATTAACTATAATTACACCATTGGGGGCCATTCTGCGGGAAAATCAAAATCCCGTTAAGGATTGGCCATGAGACCCGCGCGCATCATTATTCTAGCCGTTGCCATTGGAGCAGCAGGCTTGGCTGGTCTGTTGGCCATGCAACTGAGCGGCACGCGTGAAGTCGTTCAGCAGACCAAAGAGGTTATCCGCAAGGAGCCGACCGTCAATGTTCTGGTGTCTGCCGAAAATCTGCCTGTTGGCAGCCGGCTGAACGACAAGTCCCTGCGCTGGATGGCTTGGCCCGAAGGGTCGATCGTCGAAGGCTTCATTACCGACCGCACCCGACCCAATGCCATCGGCGAACTCACAGGTCAGGTTGTTCGCCTGCCGATATTCGTGGGCGAACCACTCCGGGCCGAGAAGGTCGCAGACTCCTCCAACAGAATAATGTCCTCCCTTCTGCCGTCCGGAAAGCGGGCGATTGCGACAGAAATTTCGGCGACGACCGGGGCCGGCGGCTTCGTGCTGCCGAACGACCGCGTCGATGTCATCATGGTGCGCAAGAACGAGGACGGACGCTATGCGAGCGACTACGTTCTGAACAATATCCGGGTTCTCGCGATCGACCAGCGTATCGAGGAAAAGGATGACGGCACCAAAACCGTCCTTGGCACCACGGCCACCCTCGAATTGACGCCCGACCAGGCAAAGATCATGACGGTTGCCCAGCAGATGGCCGATCGCCTGACGCTGGCGCTGCGTTCGGTGGCCGATGCTCAGGACCCCGACAGTCCATCCGCGGACTATCTGCTGAAGAGCGCTGACGGCAAGTCCGACGTGCAGGTCATCAAGTCCGGATCCATCGTGAAGGCGTCGTCCTCTGGCAGCAATGCCGGCAGCAGCATGGTGCAGAGGTAAGCGATGCGCGGGAGCAATTGCGTGGCACATTTGAAAAATAAGTTCCGGTCGTCTGCGGCTTTCGCGCTCAGCTTCAGCCTTGCCGTTACGGGCATGCTGCCGAACATTTTGCCACTCCAGCTCGAGGTTTCTGCGGCTCATGCCGCAGATCAGAGCGTTCTGAGAATCGCCGACGTCGGACGCGGCGCCCATAAGCGTGTGAAGCTTGGCCTCAACAAGGCACTGGTCGTGGATCTGCCTGTCGATGCCCATGATATTCTGGTGGCGGATCCTTCCATGGCAGATGCCGTCACGCGCACGTCGCGGCGCATCTACCTGTTCGGCAAGTCCGTCGGCCAGACGAATATCTTCATTTTTGGTGCCGGAGGCGAAGAGATCGTGAGCCTCGATCTGGAAGTGGAGCGCGATATTGCAGGGCTTGAGCAGAACCTGCGCCGTTTCCTGCCCGAATCCGACATCAAGGTCGAAATCGTCTCCGACAACATCGTGCTCACCGGTTCGGTCAGGACGCCACAGGATGCAGCCCAGGCGGAACGACTGGCCCGTGCCTTCCTCAAGGGCGGTGAGGCAACCACCCGCAACACGACAGCGACCAGCCAGAGCAATGGCGACGGCGCCGTGGCCATCTACGCCGAAGACCGTCAGACATCGCAGATCGTCAACCTCTTGACGATCGAGGGTGAAGATCAGGTGACGCTGAAGGTTACCGTGGCGGAAGTCAGCCGTCAGGTGCTGAAGCAGCTTGGCTTTAACGGGTCGGTCAATGTCAACGGCAGTTCGGCACGCGGGGGCATTTCCTTTGCCAACCCGGCCAATCTGGGCAATGCCGTCAACCTTGGTGGCATTGGCGGTGCGGCAGGCAAGATCGGAACCACTGCGCTTGCAACATATGTCAATGCGATGGAACAGGCGGGGGTCATGCGCACGCTGGCAGAGCCGAGCCTGACTGCGATTTCCGGCGAGCAGGCCAAGTTCTACGTTGGCGGCCAGTTCCGCATGGCAGCCCAGCAGAATGTGGATGTGGACAGCAATAACAAGACCACGGTGACGCGAGCCATCGATACGGTCGATTACGGCATCCAGCTGAATTTCCGCCCCGTTGTCCTTTCGGCCGGACGCATCAGTCTCAAGATCGAGACAAACGTATCCGAACCGACCTACGAAGGCTCTGTCGCAACTGGCAACGGCAGTTCGCTGTCGGTTCCCGGTTCCACCTATATGTCGATCCGTAAGCGCGAAGCCTCCACATCCGTCGAGCTGCCCTCCGGCGGCTCTATCGTGATCGCCGGCCTCGTGCAGGACAATGTCCGCCAGGGCATGTCCGGACTGCCGGGCATTTCCAAGGTTCCAATCTTCGGCACTCTCTTCCGCAGCAAGGATTTCATCCGAAACGAAACGGAGCTTGTCATCATCGCGACTCCCTATCTGGTGCGGCCCGTTGCGCGCAACGAGCTTGCGCGGCCCGATGACAACTTCAATCCGACCGATGATGGTTCAATGTATTTCCTGAACCGGGTCAACAAGCTTTACGGACGCAAGGAGCAGGCCAATACGGGCCAGTATCACGGCGCCGTCGGCTTCATCTACAAGTGAGAGCCCTGACCATGACACGTACACTGCCCTCGGTTACTCTCCTGATCCTGTCCGGCCTTCTCGCCGGCTGCGGCAATTCGCAGCTGACCACCGGGTCCATTCCTGAAGATTACCGCGCACGTCATCCGATCGTTCTGACGGAAGCGCAGAGCGCCCTCGATATTCCAGTAGCGCCCAGCGACTACCGCCTCAGCACGGGCATGCGCGATACCGTGAAGGGCTTTGCGCAGAAATTCGTGCAATCCTCTTCGGGCTATGTGCAGATCCAGCTTCCGCAAGGGTCTCCCAACGCTGCAGCCGCGTCCCATCTGGCGCGCGATATCCGCACCGTTCTATCCGGGTCCGGCATCCGTTCCGACCGCATCATCATGACTGCTTACGGTGCGGCTCCTTCGGGGGATGCAGCACCGATCCGGCTGTCTTTTGCTTCGACCCGCGCCGTCACCGCATCCTGCGGCAACTGGCCGGAAGATTTGTCCAACGATACGATGGAAAATCGCAACTGGTACAATTTCGGCTGCGCCAGCCAGAACAATCTGGCAGCTCAGGTTGCCAACCCGACTGACC
Source organism: Rhizobium oryzicola (assembly GCF_030504645.1). Taxonomy (GTDB): domain Bacteria; phylum Pseudomonadota; class Alphaproteobacteria; order Rhizobiales; family Rhizobiaceae; genus Neorhizobium; species Neorhizobium oryzicola. The sequence goes on from NZ_JAUKWQ010000001.1 coordinate 197,819, forward strand.
TGATGGCTCCGCGCGGCATGACGCCGATCGATGCCACGCGCCGCGCGAACGTGATCGGCGCCTATCGTGCCGGTACCGATCCGTCTTCGAAGTAAGGGGAGGGCACGAAAATGAACGCGATCGAATACGAAATACGAAAGCCTCTTGAGAATGAGGCAGCCGATTCCGGCCAGAGCCGATCCACAGACTTCGAAACCCTGCGACCGCTGCCGCGCATCTCCATCCATGCTTTCTGTGAAAGCGACGGAATGTTGCGCGTTATCGAGCGGCTTGGACAGGACCGCCGGATGGCGAAGGTGAATCTCAAGGTCACAAGCGGCAGTACAGCCGCAGCGGCCAACATGTTCGCTTCAACGCCGACGCCGAACCTCATCATCCTCGAAACGGATTCTGTGCCGGCGACGCTCCTGCAGGATCTCGCTCCGCTGGCGGAAGTCTGCGATGCCTCCACCCGTGTGATCATTATTGGCCGACACAACGATATTGCACTTTATCGCGAGCTGATCCGCAACGGCATTTCCGAATATCTCGTTGCTCCCGTCAAAATGGCGGATCTCTTGTCCTCCATTGCCAGTATCTTCGTGGATCCGGAAGCCGAGCCGCTGGGTCGTTCGATTGCCTTCATCGGTGCAAAGGGCGGCGTTGGTTCGTCCACCGTTGCGCACAATTGTGCTTTCGGCATTTCTTCGCTCTTCTCTACGGAGACTATCCTGGCGGATCTCGATCTTGCGTATGGGACGGCCAATATCGACTTCGATCAGGACCCGGCACAGGGCATTGCTGAAGCGGTCTTCGCACCTGAGCGTCTAGACGAGGTTTTTCTCGACCGCCTGCTGACCAAATGCTCCGAACATCTGTCGCTTTTGGCAGCGCCGTCCATGCTTGACCGTACCTATGATTTCGAGGGTCGGGCCTTCCAGCCGGTGATCGAGATCCTTCAGCGCAGTGCTCCGGTCGCAGTACTCGACGTACCGCATGCCTGGTCGGAGTGGACGCGTTCCGTGTTGGCCGAAGCCGATGAAGTGGTGATTACCGCCGTGCCGGATCTCGCCAATCTGCGCAATGCCAAGAACCTGCTGGATGCGCTGAAGAAGCTGCGTCCCAATGATCGCCCGCCGCATCTGGTGCTCAATCAGGTGGGAATGCCGAAGCGACCGGAAATCACACCTGCCGATTTCGCCGAGCCGCTAGAGCTGGAGCCGATTGCCATCATTCCCTTCGATGGTGCGATCTTCGGCAATGCTGCCAATAGCGGGCGGATGATTTCTGAAATCGACGCCAAGGGGCCGATCGCGGAAACCTTTTCGCAATTGGCCCACACCGTGACGGGGCGGGCCACTTTGAAGAAGACTCGCGGTCAAGGTCTCCTGAAGATGCTGGGCCTTTTGAAGCGCAAGTGAATTGAGACAAGTCATCTAACTGGATTGAATGATGTTCGGAAAACGCGGAAACGATGGATTTGGCAAGGGAGCGGGATCGCCGGCATCGCCGGTTGCCGTGCCGCCGCCCGTCAGCCCTGTGCCGGTGCGTGTCAGCCCCGAGGTTCTTTCCGATACCGGCGAGATGATGACGCAGCGCCAGGCCGTGACACCGCCGCCGCTTGCGCCCCAGCCTGCACCTGCTCAACGCCGGCGTACCACCCGCGACGAGGGCTATTACGACACCAAAAGTCAGGTCTTCTCTGCCCTGATCGATACGATCGATCTTTCGCAGCTCGCCAAGCTCGATACGGAAAGCGCGCGCGAAGAAATTCGTGATATCGTCAACGATATCATCACGATCAAGAATTTTGCGATGTCTATCTCCGAGCAGGAGGAACTGCTCGAGGATATCTGCAACGATGTTCTGGGCTATGGTCCGCTGGAGCCGCTACTGGCTCGCGACGACATCGCCGATATCATGGTCAACGGCGCCGGCCAGACCTTTATCGAAGTCGGCGGCAAGACCATTGAATCCGATATTCGCTTTCGAGACAATTCTCAGCTTCTGTCCATCTGCCAGCGTATCGTCAGCCAGGTCGGACGCCGCGTCGATGAATCGAGCCCGATATGCGATGCGCGCCTGCCCGATGGTTCCCGCGTGAACGTGATTGCGCCGCCGCTGGCGATCGATGGCCCGGCGCTCACCATTCGTAAGTTCAAGAAGGACAAGCTGAACCTCGACCAGCTGGTCCGGTTCGGTGCCATCACGCCGGAAGGCGCGCAGGTTCTGCAGATTATTGGCCGCGTTCGCTGCAACGTGGTCATTTCAGGTGGTACCGGTTCCGGTAAGACGACGCTCCTCAATTGCTTGACACGCTATATCGATATCGATGAGCGCGTCATCACCTGTGAAGATACCGCCGAATTGCAATTGCAGCAGCCGCATGTCGTCCGCCTGGAAACGCGCCCGCCGAACATCGAAGGCGAAGGCGAGATCACCATGCGCGATCTCGTGAAGAACTGCCTTCGTATGCGCCCGGAACGTATCATCGTCGGCGAAGTGCGCGGACCTGAGGTCTTCGACCTGCTGCAGGCCATGAACACCGGTCACGATGGCTCCATGGGCACCATCCACGCCAACAGCCCGCGAGAATGCCTGAGCCGTATGGAATCCATGATCGCCATGGGCGGCTATTCGCTGCCCGCCAAGACTGTGCGCGAAATCATCTCCGGCTCTGTGGACGTGATCGTTCAGGCAGCGCGCCTGCGTGACGGTTCGCGCCGCATCACCCACATCACCGAAGTGATCGGAATGGAAGGCGATGTGATCATCACCCAGGATCTGGTGCGCTACGAGATTGAAGGCGAGGATGCCGCTGGCCGTCTGATCGGTCGACATGTGTCCACCGGCATCGTCAAGCCGCATTTCTGGGATCGCGCCCGCTACTATAACGAGGATCGGCGCCTCGCGGCTGCGCTTGACCAGATGGAAATCAAGTCCAGCTGACCGCTGGCGGGGGGGGCTCGAGCGTGAATGTCACCTTATTGGCTGTTATGCTTCTGGTTGCCATCGCTGCGGCGACGCTTGCCTATGGCCTGATGTATTCACGAATCGAGGTCGAGAAGAAGACCCAGAGCCGCGTGAAGCGCGTTCGAACAAGCGACAACGAGCGTGACCGGGTCAAGGCCGCCCAGGATCGCGTTCAGGAACTTTCCAAGCGGCGCAAGTCGCTGCAGGATTCGCTGAAAGAGCTGGAAGACAAGGAGAAGTCAAAGCGCGTCAAGAACCGCACGATGAAGGCGCGGCTTGAACAATCCGGCCTGTCGATCGACCTGAGACGGTTTTACCTCTACAGCGGCGGTTTCGCCCTGTTCATCGCGCTTCTCGCCCTCTTGGCCGATGTGCCGCTGTTTGGCGTCCTTGGTATTGTCTTCGTGACCGGTCTTGGCTTGCCGCGCTGGACCGTCGGCTTTCTCATCTCACGGCGCCAGAACAAGTTTCTCGAGGAGTTTCCAAACGCGCTCGACGTGATGGTGCGATCGATCCGCTCCGGCCTGCCGCTCAACGACGCCATGCGACTCATCGCGTCAGATGGGCCTGAGCCCGTGAAAACAGAATTCCGCCGTGTGATCGAATCTCAGCAGGTGGGCTTGAGCATTCCCGATGCCTGCGCGCGCATGGTCAATACGATGCCGCTGCCGGAGGTGAACTTCTTCGCCATCGTGATCGCGATCCAGAGCCAGGCAGGCGGCAATCTGTCCGAAGCGCTCAGCAATCTTTCCAAGGTTCTGCGCGATCGGCGCAAGATGAAGGCAAAGGTGAAGGCGCTCTCCATGGAAGCCAAGGCATCCGCCGTCATCATCGGCTCTTTGCCCTTCGTGGTATCGCTGCTCGTGTATCTGACGTCGCCTGCCTATATCGAAGTTCTGTTCGTGGATTCGCGGGGACACTTCATTCTGCTGTTCTCAGCCATCTGGATGTCGATAGGGATCTTCGTCATGCGCCAAATGATCAATTTTGATATCTGAGGTGGATCATGTCTGAAGCCCTGGCCGCGAAACTGACTGATCCCGTCACTCTGATTGCTCTTCTCGTGGCGTTCGCTGTGTTTGCCACGCTTTACACGCTTGTCCTGCCTTATCTGGAAGGCACCAGCCTGCAAAAGCGCATGAAAGCCGTTTCTTCCGAGCGTGAACAGATGCGCGCCCGTGAACGGGCACGCATGAACGCCGAAAGCTCGCGCGCATCCCTTCGCACCCAGAACAACAAGTCCGCGCGACAGATTGTGGAACGCTTCAATCTGCGCAAGGCGCTGGTGGACGATAACACCGTCAACCGTCTGAAATCTGCGGGCCTTCGTTCACAAAATGCGCTGAACATCTTCCTGGTCTGCCGCTTCCTGCTGCCGTTCGGCTTCCTCTCCGCCGTCGGCTTCTGGATTTTCGTACTCGATAACCTGTCATCCAAACCATTTCCCGTGCGGCTGCTGGCAACCATTGTCGCGGGCTATGTCGGCTTCTACACGCCCAATATTTATGTCACGAACCTCGTCAACAAGCGTCAGGCCTCGATCAAGCGCGCCTGGCCGGATGCGCTGGACCTGATGCTGATCTGCGTGGAGTCGGGCATTTCGCTGGAAGCCGCTATGCGTCGCGTGGCGGATGAAATTGCCAGCCAGTCGGCAGAATTGGCCGAGGAAATGGTGCTGACCACGGCGGAACTGTCCTTCCTGCCAGACCGTCGTGTCGCGCTGGAAAACCTTGCGATCCGCACACAGTTGGACGGTGTGAAGGCCGTGACCACTGCTCTTATTCAGGCCGAGCGTTACGGTACGCCGATTGCACAGGCTCTGCGCGTGCTCGCCCAAGAAGGCCGTGACGAGCGCATGAACGAAGCCGAAAAGAAGGCAGCCGCTTTGCCGCCCAAGCTCACCGTTCCGATGATCCTGTTCTTCCTGCCGGTGCTGATCGCCGTTATCCTCGGCCCAGCAGGAATCCGCGTTTCCGATCGTTTCTGAAAAAATTCGGGACAGTCGTCAGCGCTGGAATTTCATTAATGGTTCAATTGGTCGAAGGCTTTTTGGAGTGCGCGTCGGCAGCGGCGAGCTGCTTCCAGGAATTCTGCTGAGAAAGCATGGTGCGCAGATAGGTCACGTTGGCTTCCGCCTGGGCGGGATCGAGTTCGCGGCGTGCGATTTGTTCGGCTTCTGCGAAGCGCCCCTGCAGCCCAACGACAAGCGCCAGGTTCTGACGCACGCGACTATCGGCACCTGGCTGAGCAACGGCGGATTTCAGATAGGTTTCCGCGTCACGCAGATTGCCCGACAGCACATAGGACATGCCGAGATTGGAGAGAACGCTGGGTTCGTTCGGTTGCGCATCGAGCGCCATGCGGTAGCGATCACGCGCCTCCTGGGAACGTCCCATCTGGTCCAGCACCGCACCTTCTGCAGAATAGAGGCGCCAGTCCGGGCGATCCGGCGTCTGCGCCCGGCCAATGGTGGCAAGCGCCTGCTCCAGCTGCCCCGCCGCGGCTTGCGCCTTGCCATAGGCAGCCAGCACTTCGCGGTCGCTTGGATAGGCGATAGCCACCTGCTGCATCACGGCGAGTGCTTGGGCGTTCTTGCCGTTCATCCGCAGGATATTGGCATAGTTCAAACCAATGTTGCGATCCTTCGGGGAGCGGTCATAGGCAAGCGCTATGCTGCGTTCAGCGGCTGCCAGTTCGGTCGCATTCATCGATTCGACGGGTTTGGACAGCGATGCCGCAGGAATGGAGCCGGTGGACATCTTGTCCGTCTTGCTGCTGGTTGCACAAGACGACAGCGAAAGAGCCAGGATGAGGGTACACGCGGAACCAAGGAGCATGCGCAAGCGGGCGGTCTTCGGTGCGGATACTGCCATGATCGGTCTCTTGAGCTTGTGTTGCGCGCTCCGACATCCGGCGCAAAGCGTGCGGATGGGGTGGCGCTATCCCGTCTCAAGCAATAATCTGTTAACCCTAACAGATCGTTAAATTCAGCTTTCGAAAGCCACCCATGACCCCGTACCAGTACCTCGAAAGACCCTCGCTTTTCCGGGCTTTTTCTGCCGATGCACTGCCCATCCATGCCGTCACGCCTGCCGAACTGGAGGGTGAAAGCCTGCCCGAATCAGTCAAGGCCTGGGCCAAGGCGGCAGGCTTCAAGGCAGAAGCCGGCACCATGACCTTGCTGCCCGGCGTCGATGGTAAGCTTGCGGGCGCATTGTTCGGCCTGGGCGCAGAGCCAGCTGATTCGCCCTTCATCACGGGCAAGCTCGCACGCTCCCTGCCTGCAGGCGCTTGGCGTTTCGAGAAAGCGTCCGTTCCTGTGGAGCGCCTGGCCTTCGGCTGGGGTCTCGGTGCCTACAGTTTCGATCGGTACAAGACGGCAAAGACGCCGGAAGCCTTCCTTTGCCTGCCGGACGGCTTTGACCGCTCAGCCCTGGATCGTCAGATTGGCGCTGTCTATCTGGCGCGCGACCTCGTCAACACGCCGACCAATGACATGGGCCCTGAGGTTCTGGAGCAGGTTTTCCGGGCTCTTGCTGGTCATTACAAGGCGGAGGTGTCCGTCGTTCTTGGTGAGGAACTGCTGGAGAAGAATTTCCCACTGATCCACACGGTCGGTCGCGCCAGCGCTGAGGCGCCGCGGCTTCTGGAAATGCGCTGGGGCCGCAAGGGCGCCCGGAAGATCACGCTGGTCGGCAAGGGCGTCTGCTTTGACACCGGCGGTCTCGACATCAAGCCGCCGGCCTCCATGCTGCTGATGAAAAAGGATATGGGTGGCGCGGCCAATGTGCTGGCATTGGCACTGATGATCATGGACGCGGGCCTGGATCTCGATCTGCGTGTGCTGGTGCCGGCGGTGGAGAACTCGATTTCCGCCAATGCTTTCCGTCCTGGCGATATCTATCGCAGCCGCAAGGGCATCACCGTGCAGATCGACAATACCGATGCAGAAGGTCGCCTCATCCTTGCCGATGCGTTGGCCTATGCAGACGAGGAAAAGCCAGACCTGCTGGTCGACATGGCGACATTGACGGGTGCTGCTCGCGTGGCGCTGGGGCCGGATCTGCCGCCCTTCTTTACCGATGACGAGGCCCTTTCGTCAGCCCTTCTGAGCGCCAGCGCTGCGGAAGATGATCCGCTGTGGCGCATGCCGCTCTTCAAGGGCTATGAGAAGGATATCCGCTCTCGCGCGGCTGACATCACCAATGCGCCGGGTGGCGGCATGGCTGGCTCCATCACAGCTGCCCTCTTCCTGAAACGCTTCGTCAGCGATGCAGCGAGCTGGGTGCACTTCGATATCTATGCCTGGGTTCCGAGCGAGAAACCGCATGCGCCTGTCGGCGGAGAAGCGCAGGCAATCCGCGCTCTCTTCCGCCATATCCGCAGCCTCGTTTAACGAGGCTTGCCTCTCGTTTCGGATGTGCCAAGAATAGCCGGCAGGCAGGATGTATGGAGTTTGCATGCCGGTTGAGATGACGCCGACGGAGGCGCTGAGCCTTTGGCACCGGGTGGCCCTGGAAGAAGTGCGGCGCGGCGGGCATGACCTCAGCTTCCGGCAGGTGGCGATCCTGCTGCACATCTATCTCGTGCCCCCGCCACATACCGTGCGCGGGCTCGCAGCCGCCCTTGGCGTGACCAAGCCGGTCATCACGCGCGCGCTCGATACGATGGGAGCGCTGAAATTGGTGGACCGCGAACGCGATCAGCGCGACAAGCGCAATGTCGTCGTCAAGCGCACGCTTGAGGGCGCCCTTTACCTGGAGAAATTCGGTGACCTGATCCGCGAGGAAGGTCGCCGCGCGATTGAGCGAGGATGACATGACCCAGCCACTCGACAGACGCCTTCACGCCTTCCGACCCGATCTCGCGGATGAGCGTTTGCGGGGGCAGGTAGAGGCATCGATCTTCAGCACAGGTGAACCGGCAGTCGTATCGGCCCCGGTGGCCGATCTGCGTCCTGCCCCGGATTTGGCACGCGGTATCGATACGCAATTGCTCTTCGGTGAGAACGTACGCGTCTTCGAGCGTCGCGACGGCTGGGCGTGGGTTCAGTCTGATGAAGACGGCTATGTCGGCTATCTGCCGGAGACGAGTCTCGGGCAGCCTTTTGAGGCGACGCACCGTATCGCGGTGCCGCGCACCTTCGTCTATCCAGAGGCGGAGCTTCGCAAGGTTCCGCTGCAAGCGCTTTCCATGGGAAGCCGGGTGCGGGTGACGGGAGAGGCTGAAACACGCGGCACGCGCTATTTCCTGCTGGAAAGCGGTGGTGCAGTGATTGCCGCCCATTGTGTGCCGATCGAGGAAGCGGCCTCGGACGACTATGTGGCGGTCGCCACCCGCTTTCTGGAAACGCCCTATCTCTGGGGTGGCCGCTCCGGCTTCGGTATCGATTGCTCGGGCCTCGTACAGCTTTCCATGATGATGACCGGACGAAAGATCCTGCGCGATTCCGACATGCAGGCGAGCTTCGGCCAGGAAATTGCCCGTGAGGAGCTACGACGCGGCGATCTGGTGTTCTGGAAGGGGCATGTGGGGCTGATGGAGGATGCCGAGACGCTTCTCCACGCGAATGGTCATACGATGACCGTCGCCCGCGAAAACTTGGACGCCGCCATCGAGCGCATCGGCTGGCTCTACCAGTACCCGACGGGCTATCGCCGCCCCTGATCTCTGATGATGCCGATCGCGTGATCCGGGATCCTGCTGGCAGTCGCCAGCGGGAATGCTTATATCACTGGTATCGACCGTGGAGGATTGTCATGAAGCGCGGGATGTCTTTGCTGCTGGCTGTTGCAATGGGCTTCGGCCTTGCCACCTCTGCCATCGCGGCAGACAAGAGATCCTCGCCGGACTGGCTGAACCCGGCGCCTGCCTACAAGGATCTGCCGGGAGTGGTGCCGGAGGCGGAGCGTCTGGCCAAGGAACAGGCCAACGAACCCAAATGTACGACCGATATCGAATATCAGCGCTGGCGCGGCAGTGATGTGTTTGACAGTGGTTTTCCGGTTCGCGTCTATCGTTGCGAGCAGAACGGCGTGACGTTCACAGGCACGGAATTGCCCAACAAGCCTTGGGTGCCGGGCTTGAACCCCTCGGCTCTGCCGAAGTAGCGGTGAGTTCGCGCGAGGCTTCACACGCCCCAATTGCGCGCGCATCCGTCGTAGAGAACAAATAGGCTGTCGTAATCCCAAGCGCTTTATCAGCTTCCAAGTGTTTTGCTGGCGGCACTGAATTCACCTCGTTGGAGGACGAGGAAAAATGCCGCTGGGAGGCGGCCGAGTTCGATCATGTGAACGGAATGCACCGGCTTGAACGAGCCGCCTCAGCTGCCCCGCTGTCATAGCGGGGAGCCGCCGCGTTGCCGTGCATCACGAGCCATGATCGCGCAGGCGTGACCGAACACCAATGTTCAACCACGGAGGAGATGACAATGAGCAGGAATAGAGGCGTCGTCTACATGCGGCCTGGCAAGGTCGAGGTGCGCGATATTGATGATCCCAAGCTTGAGGCGCCGGATGGACGGCGCATCGAACATGGCGTCATTCTCAAGGTGATCTCCACCAATATCTGTGGCTCTGATCAGCACATGGTGCGAGGCCGCACAACGGCCATGCCAGGCCTCGTTCTCGGACATGAAATCACCGGCGAGGTGATCGAGAAGGGCATCGATGTGGAGATGCTACAGGTCGGCGATATTGTTTCCGTACCCTTCAACGTGGCCTGTGGGCGCTGCAGGTGCTGCAAATCGCAGGATACGGGCGTCTGCCTGACGGTGAACCCGTCCCGCGCGGGCGGTGCTTATGGCTATGTGGATATGGGCGGCTGGATTGGTGGACAGGCGAAGTACGTCACTGTTCCCTATGCGGATTTCAATCTGTTGAAGTTCCCGGATCGCGATCGCGCAATGTCGAAAATCCGCGATCTGACCATGCTTTCCGATATTTTGCCCACAGGCTTTCACGGCGCCGTCAAGGCAGGCGTCGGGGTAGGCTCGACTGTTTATGTCGCGGGTGCCGGCCCCGTTGGGCTTGCCGCAGCGGCTTCGGCACGCATTCTGGGTGCTGCCGTCGTGATGGTGGGTGATTTCAACAAGGAGCGTCTCAACCACGTTTCCAAGATGGGATTCGAGGCTGTCGATCTATCTCAGAGCGATCGGTTGGGCGATATGATCGCCCAGATCATCGGCACCAATGAGGTGGATAGCGCCATCGACGCCGTTGGCTTCGAGGCTCGCGGTCATTCCGGCGGCGAACAGCCAGCGATCGTGCTGAACCAGATGATGGAAATTACCCGTGCGGCGGGTTCGATCGGTATTCCGGGCCTTTATGTAACGGAAGATCCCGGCGCCGTTGACGATGCTGCCAAGCAGGGCAGCCTGTCTATGCGCTTTGGTTTGGGCTGGGCAAAAGCGCAATCCTTCCACACGGGACAGACACCTGTGCTGAAATATAATCGTCAGCTGATGCAGGCGATCCTGCATGATCGTCTGCCGATCGCAGACATCGTCAATGCGAAAATCATCTCGCTTGAGGATGCGGTGCAGGGCTACGAGAGCTTCGATCAGGGAGCGGCAACGAAGTTCGTTCTTGATCCCCACGGCGACCTGCTCAAGGCTGCTTGATAACAGAAACGACCAATAGCGCGGGCGCCTGCGGCAAGCATAGTCGCAGGCGTTTTTCATGAAGAAGAGGCCGTGCTGAGAATGGCTTTGGAAGCAAGTTAGTGCTTGATTTTAGGCAACAAAAAAGCCCGGCAAGCCGGGCTTTTTGCGATGCTTCAAGATCATTTAAGATCCAATGAAGCTGGAATTTGGTGCCCAGAAGAGGACTCGAACCTCCACACCCTTTCGGGTACCAGCACCTGAAGCTGGCGCGTCTACCAATTCCGCCATCTGGGCGACGAGGAGCCATGTACTGGTACCCACTTCGCCTGTCAACGCCCTTTTTGAACTTTCTGTGTCAGGGGCGATTTTTCTTTATTGTGTCCTGTAAGGCTGTGGATTCACTCGCCTTGGTTCTCAGGGGGTTTCGATTTCGCGCGGTCGATATGTCCCAGATTTCGTTCAGGATCTGCGATGTCGCGCACCTTCTGTTTCAGCTCCTTGGGGCCTGGAAAACCGCCGTCACGCACCCGCTCCCAGATGAGTTCGCCATCGATTCGGATCTCGAAGATGCCACCGGTGCCGGGAATGAGCGCTACCTCGCCTAGCGTGTCGCCAAAGGTCTGCAGCAGCTCCTGCGCCATCCAGGCGGAGCGTAGCAGCCAATTGCATTGGGTGCAGTAGTGAATGGTGATGCGCGGCTTGCCGGTCATGCGTCGTCTCCCTCTTTCGATTGGCCTTCTGCGGCAAGGCGCACCATAGTGGCGAGGTCCGCATCGCCAAACCCAAGCGCATCGGCCTCCACAAAGCTGGCAAGACTTGCCGTTATGGCGGGAAGCGAGACGCCCAGTTGCTCGGCCAGACCCGTGATCACGCGCGCATCCTTCACCACGCCTGACAGCGCAAAGCCCACGTCGTCACTTTCACCGCGAATGACCGGCAGGCGGGATTTGAACGCCGGGCTGGCGGCTGGGCTTCCCTCCAGCAAGTCGAGCATGGTTTCTGCGCTCAAGCCTGCAGCGCGTCCCAGTGTCAACGCCTCCTTCAGCGTCTGCCAGAAACCCATCAGCATCATGTTGTTGACGAGCTTGGCCGCGGCGCCATGACCGAGCGGCCCCACATGGACGATGCGGGCGGATAAAACCTCCGCAACCGGCCTGAAGCGCCGGACGTCCGCTTCGCTGCCGCCGATATACATGCCGATTGCCCCTGATCGAACCTGTGGCGGCCCGCCGGAAATCGGCGCGTCGATGGCTGATGCACCCTTGGCGATGATGTCAGGCATATGCGCCCGTAACGTCTCCGGGCTGACGGTGCTGGTTTCAACGATCAAACGTCCGCCGAGCTCTTCAGTGCAGAGCGCCGTCAGCATCTCGGCAACGGAAGCGTCATCCATCAGCGAAAGAATGATGATATCGGAGGCAGCGACAAATTCCGCCAGATTGGCCGCGGGGCGGATCTTGAGGTTTTCGGCTTCCTTCGCGTCGATGCCCCGCCTGGTCCAGCCGGTGACGGCAAATCCTTCAGCGGACAGGCGCTCGGCCATGGCCTTGCCCATGCGTCCCAAGCCGAGGATGCCAATCGATTCCTTGGTCATATGCTCTCCGCGATTCGAATGTCTGGGTCTCTATCATGGGCGCGGGTTACGAGCTGGGAAAGCCAGTATTCGCGGCATAGGACTCTCGCATAAATTGCATGCAAAAATATTCGAAGCCTCGATGTGCTTCTCTCTTGAGAGCGCGAATTGGCCAATTTACTGCTGTGGTGCCAGAGCCGCGATGTGACATGCCGGTTCGAGACACTGCCTTGAGGGGAGATATTTCATGCAGATTGCCCGCCTGCTCTTGCTTGTCATTGCCGCTTTGTCAGCGTTCTCCGGCCCGTCCCATGCTACACCGGCCAGCGCTTACGAAGCATGTCGCCTCGCCGGCAATGACGATACGGTTCGCCACTACAATCCGAAGGCCCCGGACCCCAAGCTGAAGGCCGATCTGATGCGTTACCTACAGAGCCAGATCTCTAAGCCTCTCCAGGAGGCCGATCTGATTAACATGGTAAGCTACCGATGCATGGAGGGCAAAATTCTTGCCTGTGTGGTGGGGGCCAACCTGCCCTGCGACAAGATCTCCACCAGCGAGACCAACAAGGGCGCCTCGGAATTTTGCAGGATTAATCCGCAATTCGATGGCAAGGATGTGCCGATGTTCGCCACCGGCCATGATGCTCGCTACGAATACCAGTGCAAGGCGGGCGCTGCCGTGATCAAGGGCAAGACCTGGGAGCTCGATGCGCGCGGCTTTGCCAAGAGCCTGTGGAAGCCCATCGAATAAAGAGACAAACCCAGCCAATTACACGGGTCGGCTCTATTTGCCGCCGTCGCGCGACCTATATGCAGGTTTTGTGTCTCAAGCAGCTGATGGTGCCATGTATCGCTTTGAAATATATGAGGACCGGCGGGGCGAGTTCCGCTTCCGTTACCGGGCGCCAAACGGGGAGATCATGTTCATCTCCGAAGGTTATACCCAGAAGGAGTCTGCCGTGGCGGCGGTGGAAGCCATCAAGCGCACGGCAAGTGGTGCCGCAACAATCGATCAAACCATCGCGACGGCCTAATCTCTGCCACGTCAGCCGGGGATGGGAACTTGCCTCTGTCGTACGGGTTGGGAAAAGGACTGCCTGAAATGGAAGGACCTTCCCATGAAAACCAGAGTGCTCGTAGCCTTGGCCTTGTCGCTTGCTTTGCCCACCGGGGCGCTGGCCCAGAAAGGCGGTGTTCCCGCCGGAACGGCGCAAGGGAGCCAGAACACAAACCAGAACAACGCCCGCGGAGGGCTTCCCGATTCGCCACGGCACCCGGTGCAGACGGGCGGTTCGCATAATGGCAGCACCATGGCCGGTCCCTTCGTGACGATACCGGAGCACGGCGCATGGCGGGTGACCGACCTCGAAGGCAGAAATGTCTACACGGAGGGTGGCGACAACATCGGGAGCATCAGCGATGTACTCGTCAGTCAAGATGGCAGCATCAACGCCATCATCATCGGCGTTGGTGGCTTCCTCGGCATCAATGAGAAGGACGTGGCGATAGATTTCTCCGCCCTTCGCTTTGCTCCTGGCATGAGCCAGGAAGAAGCGGACAAGAAGGCCGAACAAAACAGCCCCTCGAATGAGACCACAGCGTCCACCACCGCCGGACAGAATACGCGTCCGCCTGCAGCAGGCGGTAATCCGGCCGATGCTGCACGAATGCCTGATGCTGCCAGCGGTGACACAGCCTCCAGTGGCGATGGCCACAACAATGCCACGCACATGGGCGAGGACGGCTTGCCGGAACGGATCGTTCTTAATGTCACGCGCGAACAGCTTGAGGATGCGCCGGCGTTCCAGGGCATGACGCCCGCACGGTGAGGATGGCAGGATGCGATCCAACAACGCCGGGTGCGAGAGCCTCGCGGTGAAAGCTGCGAGGCTCTTATTCGCAAGTGCGGTCCACGGTCAGAAGCCTCGGATGCGCGCCATCAGAAAAGCCGATATTTGGCAAGCGGTAACCCATGCTTTTCGACGTAGTCGTTTGCCGCAGCAATCGCCTCAGCGTTTTCGATCCGCCAGAGCCGTTCCCTCTCCGCCTTGAGGGCGCGGGCAATACCATCCTCGGCCGCACGCGTGACGTCCAGCTTCAAGTCCTACGCTTCCGCCAGAAGCTCGCTATCGACGGAAACCTTATTCTTCGCGGATTCTGTCTGAACCATGACTGATATCCCTTCCTGCGGGCGGGCTACCCTTGGGCCTCAGGCGGGATTATGGCGAAGGAGGCTGTGAAAAGCCTCACTCGTCGTTCATCTTCAGCGCAGCGATAAAGGCTTCCTGCGGAATTTCGACCTTGCCGAACTGGCGCATGCGCTTCTTGCCTTCCTTCTGCTTGTCCAGCAGCTTGCGCTTGCGGGTGGCGTCGCCGCCGTAGCACTTGGCGGTCACATCCTTGCGCAGCGCGCGAACCGTTTCGCGGGCAATCACCTTGCCGCCGATCGCTGCCTGGATCGGGATCTGGAACATGTGCGGCGGAATGAGTTCCTTCAGCTTTTCGCACATGCCGCGGCCGCGCCGGTCTGCGGCGGAACGGTGCACCAGCATGGAAAGCGCATCGACAGGATCGCCATTGACGAGGATCGACATCTTCACGAGGTCGCCTGCGCGATAATCGGTGATCGTGTAGTCGAAGGAGGCATAACCCTTGGAGATCGACTTCAGGCGATCATAGAAGTCGAACACCACTTCGTTGAGCGGCAGTTCGTAGGTCACCATGGCGCGGGTGCCGACATAGGTTAGTTCCGTCTGGATGCCGCGGCGATCCTGGCAGAGTTTGAGCACGGAACCGAGATATTCGTCGGGCGTCAGGATCGTGGCCTTGATCCACGGTTCGCGGATCTCGTCGATCTTCACCACGTCGGGCATGTCGGCCGGGTTGTGCAGCTCCTTCTCCGTGCCGTCGGTCAGCGACATCTGATAGACGACGGACGGGGCGGTGGCGACGAGGTCGAGATTGAACTCGCGCTCCAGGCGTTCCTGAATGATTTCAAGGTGCAGCAGGCCGAGGAAGCCACAACGGAAACCGAAGCCAAGCGCTGCCGAGCTTTCCATTTCGAAGGAGAAGGAGGCGTCATTCAGCCGAAGCTTGCCCATGGCAGCACGCAGATCTTCGAAGTCTGCCGCATCGACCGGGAAGAGACCGCAGAACACGACAGGCTGCGCGGGCTTGAAACCGGGCAGGGCCTTTTCCGTCGGGCGGCGGTCGTCGGTGATGGTGTCGCCGACGCGAGTGTCGGCCACTTCCTTGATGGAGGCGGTGATGAAACCGATTTCGCCGGGTCCGAGGCTATCGACATTGACCATTTTCGGGGTCAGCACCCCGACGCGTTCAACGCCGTATTTCGCGCCCGTGCCCATCATGCGGATCTGCTGACCCTTGGTCAGCACACCATCGATCACGCGCACGAGAACCATGACGCCGAGATAGGTGTCATACCAGCTGTCCACCAGCAGCGCCTTCAGCGGGGCCTTTTCGCCACCCTCGCTCTTCGGCGCGGGCAGCTTGTTGACGATCGCTTCCAAGACATCAGGAATGCCGAGGCCGGTCTTGGCCGAGATCAGCACGGCTTCGGAAGCATCGATGCCGATGACTTCCTCGATCTGATCCTTGATGCGATCCGGTTCGGCTGCAGGCAGATCGATCTTGTTGAGAACCGTCACCAGTTCATGATTAGCGTCGATCGCCTGATAGACGTTGGCGAGCGTCTGCGCTTCCACGCCCTGGGATGCGTCCACCACCAGCAGGGAGCCTTCGCAGGCCGAAAGCGAGCGCGAGACTTCGTAGGCAAAGTCGACGTGGCCGGGCGTGTCTATGAGGTTCAGCACATAGGTTTCGCCATTGTTGGCCTTGTAGTGCAGGCGAACCGTCTGCGCCTTGATGGTGATGCCGCGCTCACGCTCGATATCCATCGAGTCGAGAACCTGTTCCGACATCTCGCGTTCGGCAAGGCCGCCCGTCGATTGGATCAGGCGGTCGGCCAGCGTCGATTTGCCATGGTCGATATGGGCGACGATGGAAAAGTTGCGGATATGGTCAAGGGGCGTGCGATCGGTGCTCATGGTCGGCGCATATAGCAGTGCACAGGAATGCCGCAAAGCGGAAAAGCAGGCACGGGAACCCGTTTCTGCCTTGATAACAGGGGCTTTCGGGGCGCCGGTCGAACGAGTGGCTTCGGTTACTCCTTAAAAGGCATCGAAAATCTACGATAAGAGCACTTGATTCTATTATATAAGAATGAGATGCTTTCATCATGGAAACGACAGACCAGCAATTTGAAATCGCAATCGGCGACCGCCTGAAGGCCTTGCGGGCGAGGCAGAGTTTTACGCTCGACCAGCTTGCCCAGCGCTCCGGCGTGAGCAGAGCCATGATATCGCGCATCGAGCGCGGGGAGGCGAGCCCCACGGCCTCGCTGCTGGCGCGGCTTTGCGAATCGCTCGGCCTTTCGCTTTCGACTTTCTTCGAGCCGGACCAGCCCTCCGGCTCCCCCATGATCCGGAAAGGCGAGCAACGGCTCTGGCGCGACCCGACCACAGGCTATCTGCGCCGGGCGATCTCGCCGCCGGGCATGCCGACGCGGGTAGATATCGTGGAAGTGGAGTTTCCGGCCGGCGCGCGCGTCAGCTTTCCGCCGCGTGAGGAAAGCCGCTCCATGACCCAGCATATCTGGCTGTTTGAGGGGCTGCTTGACATGATCCTGCCGGAGGAGACCTACCGGCTGGAGCCGGGCGATTGCCTCTTCATGCATATTGGCGATGCCTTCGAATTTCACAATCCTTCCGATCAACCGGCCCGTTACGCGGTCATCCTGGATCGCGGACAATGAACGAGACTGTCATGACACAGAGCGCTACCATCACGATCGCCACCCCGGACGAAGCGATCGCCGCCATTCCCGACCTTTGCGAAGTGCTTGCCGATTGCGTCAACGGCGGCGCCTCCGTCGGCTTCATGCAGCCCTTTGGTGCCGAGGATGCTGTTTCCTACTGGCAGGGCATCGCAGCAAGCGTCGCATCCGGCGATATCATTCTGGCACTAGCGCGGGTGAATGACAGGGTCGTCGGCACTGTGCAGGTGGGGCTTGCTTCCAAGCCGAACCAGCCGCACCGGGGCGACCTGATGAAGCTGCTCGTTCATCGCTCCGCCCGCGGCCTCGGCCTTTCAAGGAAGCTGATGGAAGCGGTCGAGGCAGAAGCCGCCAGCCGCGGTCGCTCGCTGCTTGTGCTGGATACGGCAACCGGCAGCGAAGCGGAGGCCATTTACCCCCGCTTCGGCTGGGAACGCGTTGGCGTCATTCCCGATTATGCACTCTGGCCTCAAGGCGGCTTTTGCGGCACGACCTTGTTCTACAAGCGGGTGGCTTGAGATTACTTCAACGTTTTCTCAAAGGCGCTGATGATGAGTGTCTCCGCATCCTTGTGAACCTCCGCGCGGTCACGCAGACCCCTTCCATCGCAGATGGGGTCGACATCGCCCGCCTCCGACAGGAAGTCCTGCGCGCCCGGCTTGCAGACCGGCAGGAAGCTGAAGTGGTTGGCACCTGCTATCTGGTGGTACTGCGCACCAGGAATTTCGGCGGACAGCTTGTAGGAATAGACCGCCACCGGAACACCGCCAGGGCTGCCGAGATTGATGATCGTCGCCGGCACCTTGATGTGGCTGAGACTGTCGCCATTGAAGGCAGTCGCAAGACCGGGATCGACGATGACGGCGGAGGTGATGCGCGGGTCGAGATTGGATTGCTCGAAATGCGCCTTGTCGAATTCCCGCAGCTTGACCACCGGCGAGGCGACCCGTTTGCCATCGACGAAGCCGAAGCCGCCGGCAAACCACTGGCAATCCATCATCATGGTGTAGCGGTCGCAGTAATCGGCATAGGCGTTGAGATCGGCGCGCCCGCCGATCAGTTCCAGCGCCGTGCTGCCGCCGAGCGAAAAGCCGAGCACGCCGATCTTCGACGCATCCACGGATGCCGCCCATCTCACATCTCCTGTCATCCAGGTGATGATGTTGGAAAGATCCTGCGTGCGCTCCCAGATGCGGGGCGTGGCAATCGGCGTGGAATCGCCGCTCGTCGTGCCGGGATGATCAGGGCCTGCAACGATGAAACCCTTTTCCGCGAGGCGTGCGGCAATCCAGGCCAGCCCCTGGGCTCGTGAACCGGAACCATGCGACAGCAGGATCAGCGGGTAGCGGCCCGCATTGATCTTAGCGTCGGGCTTGGCGATGGCACCGGTAAAGATGCGGTTGTCGCCGATCAGCGCTTCCGATCCCTTGGCATCAGACGGGTACCACACATCGACGGACAGCGGCTTGCCACGCTGGAGCGAGGGGACCGAAATCGTGGTAGCCCCGATCGATGTTTCGGCAGATGCCGTCCAGGGCAGGAGCGTTGTGGTGAGAAGTGCAGTGAGAAGAAGAAGTCTTTTCATGGGAGAACCTCGCCGGTTGGAGACGAGGCCAATTGGCGATTTTCAGGCGTTCATCGCGACCTGAAACATGATCGAGGTCGTCCCTGAACGCGATCCGGGACGTACAGAAATAGTGGAACCGGTAGGCCACGGGCTCGTTAGAGCTCACGTAACCCACAACAACGGAGGCTCTCATGAGCAAAAGTGATGTGAAGGCTGCGCAGGGGCGTGCGGAAGCGCAAGTCGCGAATACCAGCGCCGGCGGCCATCTGGGTGGCACCTATTATGGCCAGCAGCCGGATGGAAAAACGGCGACAACCGTCAACAAAGTGGGCGCCAAGGCGCGCCCGAATGACGGCAGAAACTAGAGCTGCCCTTAACTGTTTTCGAGAACCCCGCCGCAATCGGCGGGGTTTTGCGTTTCGCGCTTCAGGCATCGCGCAATCACCACTGCAGAGAGCTTGTCCGGCTCTGTAATGCCTAGCCGATAGAGCCGCAATACCGCATGGGCGATCTGATCCTCGCACAATTCAGCTCCTGCATTTCGGCAGAATTCGACGACGATGCGGAACGATCGATCAAGAACCTCAAGGTCGCGTGGAACCAGAATATCAGGGAAAAAACGCTGTTGCACTCGCTCCATCATGACGATCTTTCGCTAGAGTGGGATACCCGAGAGGGGCTGCTTCCAAAAGTCCAGCTCAAAGAAAACGCCAGGAGCAAAACGATTGACCTCCAGTTCCGCTATCCAACGGGGAACGCGCGTCAGTCGAAGGTTATTGGCAAACACTACGCGCCTCAGGCAAGGCCGCTATAACAAATGTTAATGGAGTGTCGGTTTTCCGTCCTCAGCCAGATGGCCGACAATGGACTCGATATCAGCAGGGTCGGACGAAAGAATATAGCCGCCAGTCTGTTGAGCAGCAAAGCTCGCCGGGCTCGCGAAGAGAGCCGGGATGGCGGCCTTGTCGAAGAGTTCGATCACATTAAGAAGCGTATCTGCGTCGTAACGCACGTCCACGATCGCGCCATCCCAATGGTCCCCGGACAGTGTCTCGGTCAGCCGGTCCGGCGTAACAGGCCCCTCCAGTGTGATCTCGGCCTGGGCCCAGGCAGCCGCTGTTTCGTCATCGATAAAGGAGGCCGGGCCGACCAGAAGAAATCTCACGCTATACACGCCCTTTCCCATTCGATTGCCGATCGGTCAATCGGACTGCCAAAAGACGAATTACGCCAGTATGACAGGATTGGATCAGACGTGAGATTAGTTTCCCGCATGAAACCATTGCCGGAGAAATCGGTTCCCCGGCAATAGCTTGATTATACGGATCAGAGCGTGCCGTTGCGCTGCTGGATCATCATGAACGTGTCGAAGCTGTAGTCGGCAATCTGCAGCCACAGATAACCGTCTTTCTTGAAGGCCTGCTGGCTGTCATAGATTTTCTTGAACGCCGGGTTCTTGGCGTTGATTTCTGCATACGTCTCCTGCGCTGCCTTGTAGCAGACGTCGAGGATATCCTGGCTGAATGGCCGCAGAACCGTTCCTTCCGCCACCAACTGGCGCAGAGCCTTGGCATTCTGCGCATCATACTTGGCCAGCATGTTGGCATTGGCATGGGCACAGGCATCCGTCAGAATCCGCTGATAGGTCTTCGGCAGGCTCTTGAACTTCTCCAGGTTGAAGAAGGCATGAACGGTCGGGCCGCCTTCCCACCAGGCCGGGTAGTAGTAGTATTTCGCGACCTTATAGAAGCCGAGCTTGTAGTCGTCATAGGGGCCGACGAATTCGGTCGCGTCGATCGTGCCTTTTTCCAGCGCCGCATAAACGTCGCCACCGGCAATCTGCTGGGGTGTCACGCCAACCTTGGTCATGACCTGGCCGGCAAGACCGGCAATGCGCATCTTCAAGCCTTTGAGGTCGTCGATGGTCTTGATTTCCTTACGGAACCAACCGCCCATCTGCGCACCCGTATTGCCGGCCGGAAGCGCGTAGAGATTATAGCCGGCCAGGAACTCGTTCATGAGTTCATTGCCGCCGCCGACCGAGAACCAGGAATTGGTGAGGCGCGCATTGAGCCCGAACGGAATGGCGGTACCAAGCGCAAAGGTTGGGTCCTTGCCCACATAATAATAGGAGCAGGTATGGGCCATCTCCACGGTTCCGGCGGACACCGCATCAGCAGCCTGCAGTGGCGGCACAACTTCGCCTGCGGCAAAAACCTGGATCTGGAACTTACCGCCGGTCGCTTCAGAGACGCTCTGGGCGATTTCGGTGGCAGCGTTGTAGATGATGTCCAGGCTCTTCGGGAATGACGATGTCATCCGCCAATTGATCTGCGGATTTTCCTGAGCGATCGCCGGTGCTGCAAGCGTGGCCGTGGCGGCTGCGCCAAGACCGACCGTGCCGGTCTGGCGGAAGAAGTCTCTGCGGTTCATGATATCCCCTCCTCACAAAGGCTTACGCCTTTCCTTCATCCGTAAATCATTTTGTTACGGGCCTCGCAAGGATGCATTTCCATTGATTGCGGCCCTTGCATGAGCAAATGCAAATTTGTCGAATCCGACGGCCTCGGGAAAGTGTCATGCAGCTTTTACTTGCTTTTCGCGGACGGCTGACTAGATTAGAATAATTCTAAAAAGGTTGGTGGTTATGTTCGAGCTCTTCAGGACCAGTGGTCGTCGTCCCTTCGATTCGCTCAGCGAAGCTGAAATTCTTGCGCTCGCGATATCCTCCGAGGAGGAGGATGCGCGCATCTATCAGGCCTATGCCAAGACGCTTTCCGAGCACGCGCCGGAATCGGCCAAGGTGTTTCGCGAAATGGCCGAGGTGGAGCAAACCCACCGCAACATGCTGATTGCGCAGTTTCAGCAGCGATTTGGTGATGACATCCCCTTGATCCGGCGGGAACATGTGCGGGGTTTTTATCAGCGCAAGCCGGATTGGCTGATTTCGAACCTGTCGCTGGAAACAATCCGTGCCCAGGCGGAACAGATGGAGGATCAGGCCTATCGCTTCTACACGGAAGCGGCAAAGCGGGTAACGGATGCTTCCACCCGCCAATTGCTGGGTGATCTGGCGCTGGCTGAGCAAGGGCATAGCGACATCGCTCATATGCTGGGCGAAAAGTACACGCCTGACGCCGTGAAGACAGAAGAAGAGGCAACCGAACGGCGGCAGTTCATCCTGACCTATGTTCAGCCGGGGCTGGCGGGACTGATGGATGGCTCGGTCTCTACGTTGGCGCCGATCTTTGCCGCCGCCTTCGCCACGCAGAACACGTGGTCGACCTTCCTGGTCGGACTTTCGGCGTCAGTCGGTGCCGGCATTTCCATGGGCTTTACCGAAGCCTCGCATGATGATGGCAAGATCTCCGGGCGCGGCTCACCCCTAAAGCGCGGCCTTGCCTGCGGCATCATGACGGCGATCGGCGGTCTTGGCCATGCGCTGCCCTATCTCATTCCACATTTCTGGACGGCGACCATCGTCGCAGCGCTCGTCGTGTTCTTTGAACTCTGGGCGATCGCTTTTATCCAGAACAAGTATATGGAAACGCCATTCCTGCGCGCCGTTTTCCAGGTCGTCTTTGGTGGTTCGCTGGTGCTGGCGGCCGGTATCCTGATTGGGAATGGGTGAGGAGCGCTTGGCCGAAGGCCGAGCAATCGATCCAGTGAATCGATTGCAGCGACGAACGCCCTGAGCCTAACGCGAAGGGCCGGTATACGGTGCGACAACGATGTAGTTGGGGAGCATTGCCCTAAGACAACAAAGGCCGGCATTGCCGGCCTTTGTGTATGTGACTTTTGTGCGGGCTCAGCGTAGAGCGCCGACGAGAACTTCGCGACCATCCTCGATGGTGACCCAGCGGCCCGTATTGAATGAAGCCTGACGCTTGAGGAAAGTGTAGGGCGTGTCGAACCAGATCTTCACGTCGTCGGTCAGGTTGTCGAGCACGAAGTCGCCATCGGTGGTCCGCACCGTCAATACCGCATGACCTTCGCCATCCGGCTTGCGTACGACCGTGATGAGAAGATCGGACAGCGAAAAGCCCTTTTGGGCGAGTTCTTTACGCTTCTGCAGCGCGTAATCCTCGCAGTCGCCAGCATCCACGGGATATTCCCAATATTCTTCCTGGCCGTAGACTTCCATGTCGGTCTTGGGCGTGATGCGATGGTTCACAGAGGAATTGACCTGATGGATCATATCCCATCCGTAGGAGGTCACCTTCGCCGGGGTGGTCGAACCGAAGCGAATATTGCATTCATCCGCATGGCGCTGGCAGAACTCGTAATGCCCGATTGGCTGGGAGGTCACATTGCCTGTCACCATGTTCGCCGTCGGCCGTGGCGCCGGAATGGCAGCCGAGGCAGAGCCAAGCACAACAGCGAGCAGTACGGCTACACGCCGCGCCTTCAGGGCATTCATCATGGACCCGTCCCTTAAAATCCTAACGAAACGTTAAGATCGTCTGGGGTGGGGTGTCAATTATGAACAGAGTATTAACGGCGACTGATGGCGTTTATGGTTAAAACTGACACATTTTAGATACGCGTCATAAACCCTTCGCGCCTTCAGCCTTTGGTCATCTCATCCAGCGCTGCGCGCATCCGCTCCAGGTCCTGTGGGCGCGACAGGCGGTGGTCGCCGTCCCGGATCAGCGTCAGCACCACATCATCCGCGGGCAGGAATTCCGTCAGCTTCAAGGCGTGGCGATAGGGGACGTCGTCATCGCGCATGCCTTGCAGGATGTGAACCGGGCAGCCGGTCTCGATGATGCCGGTCAAGACCTGGTTCTTGCGACCATCATCCAGCAAAGCCTTCGTGAAGATGTTGGGTTCCGGACTGTAGGCGGATGGCTCCTCGAAGTAGCCTCTCTCCGTCAGTGATTGCTTTTCCGTCTCCGTCAGGGCCGGCTCGATGAGGTCGATCGTGAAATCCGGGGCGGGGGCGATCAGCACCAGGCCGCGCACCTTGGGTGCGCCTGTTTTCTTCAACTCCTGTACGGCGCGCAGGCTGATCCACCCACCCATCGAAGAGCCGATGAGGATGACCTCTTGCGCCGGGTGGGCCGCGATGACAGCGAGCGACTCCTCCAGCCATCGCGAAATTGTGCCGTCGGCAAATGCCCCGCCGGAGCGCCCGTGGCCGGAATAGTCGAGCCGCAGGCAGGCAAGTCCTCGTGTCGCCGCATAGCCATCCAGATCGATCGCCTTGGTGCCCGCCATGTCCGAACGATAGCCGCCGAGCCAGACCAGCATGGGACCGGACGTGCCGGACTGGGCTGCGCGATACAGGACGGCGATCTCTCTCGCATCCGTTCCGGTGCCGACCGTCAGGGTCGAATAGGCGGCTTCTGTTGCGGGCATTGTCATAAAACGTCTCCAGTCGTCTCGAAATCGCTATAAAACAGATTCGTGAGCGCCCGACAGCTGGTGATTTTCCAAAGAGATTATGCTATTGACTTCGCCGCGTCATTGTCGACATTGCCCGCTGCGCGCGGACTTTAGTGTGATCGCATGCGCAATTCGAAATAGTTCGAGGAGAATACGACCATTCGCAGACCTTTCAAAGCCGACGCTCCAGTCAAGGACGGGCCGCGCTCAAACCGGGAAATCCGCATCCCTCGCGTTCAGCTGATCAACGCAGAGGGAGAAAACCTCGGCATCGTGCCGACAGATCAGGCGCTGAAGATGGCGGAAGAGGCGGGACTCGATCTGGTCGAGATTTCGCCTAACAATGATCCGCCGGTCTGCAAGATCCTTGATCTTGGAAAGTTGAAATTCGCCAACCAGAAGAAGGCTGCCGAAGCGCGCCGCAAGCAGAAGATTGTCGAAATCAAAGAAATCAAGATGCGCCCGAACATCGACACCCATGACTATGAGGTGAAGATGAAGGCGATCAATCGCTTCTTTGAAGATGGCGACAAGGTTCGCGTGACGCTGCGTTTCCGCGGCCGCGAAATGGCGCACCAGGAGCTGGGCATGAAGCTGCTCATCCAGGTGAAGGAAGATACGGCAGCGATTGCCAAGGTGGAGGCCGAGCCGAAGCTGGAAGGCCGCCAGATGATGATGGTACTGGCCCCCAAGTGAGGCCGGTACAGCCCGCAGGTTGGCACTGTGGCCGATGATGCGGGCAAATGTGTTTCCCCCATTGCGCTTTTTATCACCCATATGTATAAGCGCGCGTCCGAACGGTCCGGCAGGGCATGCCGAGGCCGTTCTTAATGCTTGAAGCAGGTTTTCGTCAGCCCGCTTCGATACAAAGTCTATGGAGTAGCAAAATGCCCAAGATGAAGACGAAGTCCTCCGCCAAGAAGCGGTTCAAGATCACGGCGACCGGCAAGGTCGTTGCAGCAGCTGCTGGCAAGCGCCACGGCATGATCAAGCGTTCCAACAAGTTCATCCGCGATGCACGCGGCACGATGATCCTCGCCGAACCCGACGGCAAGAAGGTCATCAAGAACTACCTGCCGAACGGTCTCTAAGACCTATTCGCTTTCTGGAACAGTTAAGGAGATCATGACATGGCACGCGTAAAACGGGGCGTAACTTCCCGCGCCAAGCACACCAAGACCCTCAAGGCAGCCAAGGGCTTCTACGGCCGCCGCAAGAATACCATCCGCGCAGCTAAGGCTGCGGTTGATCGTTCGCGCCAGATGGCGACGCGCGACCGCCGCGTCAAGAAGCGCAACTTCCGCGCTTTGTGGATTCAGCGTATCAACGCTGCTGTGCGCGAATTCGGCCTGACCTACGGCCGCTTCATCGACGGCCTGAACAAGGCTGGCATCGAAGTTGACCGCAAGATCCTGTCCGACATGGCGATCCATGAGCCGGCTGCCTTCGGCGCGCTGGTCGAAGCCTCCAAGAAGGCTCTCGAATACCTCAAGGAAGCCGGTACGGCCAACGAGTTTGAAAGCGCGGTTAACTAAGCCAGCGCTTCCCAAGCTTATTGAATTATTGTTGGGAAACCCGCGCTGGCAGGGCCGGCGCGGGTTTTTTCATGGCAGCGTCACGGGCGGGCTGCATAGCTCGAAAATACATCAGGGGCAGGAAAGACAACGATGTCCGATCTCGACAGTTTGAAGGGCGCACTTCTCGCCGATATCGAAGCGGCTGGCGATGAGGCCGCACTGGAGGCGGTTCGTGTGGCCGCCATGGGCAAGAAGGGCTCCGTCTCGGAACTCCTGAAGACGCTGGGCGCGATGAGCCCGGAAGAGCGCCAGACCCGCGGTGCTGCCATCAACGCGCTGAAGAATGATGTGACCGAGGCGCTCACCACCCGCAAGACGGTGCTGCGCGATGCGGCCATCAATGCCCGCCTTGCCGCTGAAACGTTGGACGTGACGCTGCCCGTCCGCTCCTCGCCTGCCGAGCGGGGCCGCATCCATCCGATCAGCCAGATCGTTGATGAAATCACCGCGATCTTCGCAGACATGGGTTTTTCGATTGCCGAAGGTCCGGATATCGAGACCGATTACTACAACTTCACCGCTCTGAACTTCCCCGAGGGCCATCCGGCCCGCGAAATGCACGACACCTTCTTCTTCCAGCCGGATGAAAAGGGCGAGCGCAAGGTTCTGCGCACGCATACCTCGCCGGTGCAGGTACGAACCATGGAAGCCCAGAAGCCGCCGATCCGCATCATCATTCCCGGCAAGACCTACCGCCAGGATTCGGACGCCACCCATTCGCCGATGTTCCATCAGGTGGAAGGGCTGGTCGTCGACAAGAAGAGCCATGTTGGCAATATGCGCTGGATTCTGGAAGAGTTCTGCAAGGCCTTCTTCGAGGTGGACAGCGTCACCATGCGCTTCCGCCCGTCCTTCTTCCCCTTCACCGAGCCGAGCTTCGAGGTGGATATCCAGTGCGACCGCTCTTCCGGACCGATCGTCAAGTTCGGCGAGGGTACGGACTGGATGGAAATCCTCGGCTGCGGCATGGTGCACCCGAACGTGCTGCGCGCCGGTGGGCTTGATCCGGATGAGTATCAAGGCTTTGCCTGGGGCATGGGCCTCGACCGCATCGCCATGCTGAAATACGGCATGCCTGACCTGCGCGACTTCTTCAACGCCGATGTGCGCTGGATGAGCCATTACGGTTTCCGCCCGCTCGACATGCCGACCCTGTTCGGCGGTTTGAGCGTTTAGAGACAACTAGTCATGCCAACGAAGACACCTACATATACACACGCTCAACTCAGAGCTTGGGACAAGAAGAAGCTTGAAACGCTGAGAGACAATGCTAGGCGTCTTGGTAACCGTGACGTCGAGCAAATGTGTTCCGCTGAGCTTGCGTCGCGAAATCCAATTAAAACCAAACCTGGTCTCACAAATTTGCGCTCTCGTAGTGGCGATGTTGTTGTTGGCTATCATTTTGTCTGTTCAAAAGACCGTGGTGTAATTGCCGACGAGTCGGGCCGGTTCTGGACGGGATCATGGGTGGTTGCGGAGCATCATGTGGAATCGAGCTTAGCACGTGGTGCGTATTTAGCCCTTCACGAATCCAAAGCTGATGTCTCCTATCGACAGGGCAATATTGTTGGCTACCGGCGCAGCCCGCGGGACATGATTGATAAGGAAAACTACGGAATTGAATTCCTTGTCGAACCTACATTAGTCGCCATTTCCTGGGTCGGTGATGGCGCCGGTGAAAAAGGCTACAAGTGGGAATCGTCGAGTTCCCGCGACCAATTGGACGAACAAAGCCAGAGGTAAAACTAATGAAATTCACGCTCTCCTGGCTGAAGGAACATCTGGATACGGACGCAAACCTGGAGCAGGTCTGCGAGCGGCTCACCGCAATCGGCCTCGAAGTCGAGGATGTCGATGATCGCGCCGCTTACAAGCCCTTCGTCATCGCCAAGGTCATCTCCGCCGAAAAGCACCCGTCTGCCGACCGGCTGAAGGTTCTGATGGTCGATACGGGTGACGGCAAACCGGTGCAGGTCGTCTGCGGTGCACCGAACGCCCGCGCCGGTCTCGTTGGTGCGCTGGCGCGTCCTGGCACCTATGTGCCCGGCATTGATGTGACGCTGTCCGTCGGCAATATCCGTGGTGTTGAAAGCCATGGCATGATGTGCTCTGAAAAGGAGCTCAACATCTCCGACAACCACGACGGCATCATCGATCTTCCGGAAGACGCGCCCGTCGGCACCAGCTTTGCCTCCTATGCCGGTCTTGATGATCCGGTTATCGAGATCAACCTCACGCCGAACCGCCCGGATTGCACCAGCATCTTCGGCATCGCCCGTGATCTCGCCGCCTCCGGACTCGGCAAGCTGAAGCAGCCGGCAACGCCGTCGCTGACCATCGATGGCGAAACGCCGGTCACCGTCACGATCGATCTGGATGACGAGCGCCTGTGCCCTGGCTTTGCGCTTCGCCTTGTGCGCGGCGTCGAGAACGGTCCGAGCCCCGCCTGGATGCAACAGCGCCTGAAGGCGATCGGCCTTCGCCCGATCAACGCGCTGGTCGACATCACCAATTACATGACCTTCGACCAGGGCCGCCCGATGCACGTCTTCGACGCGGCCAAGGTGAAGGGCAATCTCGTGGTGCGCCGTGCGAAGGACGGCGAGGAAATCCTCGCGCTCGATACCCGCACCTACAAGCTCACCCCCAGCACGGTCGTCATCGCCGATGACAATGGCGTCGAATCGATCGGCGGCATCATGGGCGGCGAGCATTCCGGCTGCGATGAAAACACCACTGACGTGCTGATCGAATCCGCGCTGTGGGACCCAATCAACATCGCCAAGTCCGGCCGTTCGCTCGGCATCATCACCGATGCGCGCTACCGTTTCGAGCGTGGCGTCGATCCTGAATACATGATGCCGGGTCTCGAGCGCACCACCGAACTGGTCGTGCAGCTCTGCGGCGGCACGCCAGCCAAGGCAAAGGTCGCCGGCTACAAGGGTCATGATCGCAAGACCGTCGACTTCCCCTTCTCTGAAGTGAAGCGCTTGACCGGGCTGACTGTCTCCGTCGAGGAAAGCCGTGAGATCCTGACCGGCCTCGGTTTCGAGATCCTGTCCGGCGATGATGCCCGTGCCGAAGTGGCGGTTCCCTCCTGGCGCCCGGATGTGGATGGCAAGGCTGATCTCGTGGAAGAGATCATGCGCATCCACGGCGTTGACAACATCAAGCCCGAACCGCTTCCGGCGAAGGAAACGGTGAACGCCCGCATCCTGACGACGCTGCAGATCCGCACCCGCACCGCCAAGCGGGCGCTTGCCTCGCGCGGCATGCTGGAAGCCGTCACCTGGTCCTTCATTCCGGAAGATCAGGCAAAGCTGTTCGGCGGCGGCAGCCCGGCGCTGAAGCTGGCAAACCCCATCGCCGCCGACATGTCGGACATGCGCCCCTCGCTGCTGCCGGGTCTCCTGACGGCTGCCCAGCGCAATGCCGACAAGGGCTACGGCGATGTGGCGATCTTCGAAGTGTCCGGCACCTATGAAGGCGATACGCCGGACAAGCAGCGTCGTGTCGCCGGTGGCATCCGCCGCGGTACCGCGTCGCTGGCTGGTGCCGGCCGGTCCTGGTCGAATGCCGCCAAGGGCGGCGGCAAGCCGGTCGATGTCTTCGATGCCAAGGCCGATGCGCTGGCTGTCATCGAAGCCTGCGGCCTGCCAATGGCCAATGTGCAGGTGGAGCAGGGCGGTCCCGCCTGGTATCACCCGGGCCGTTCCGGCACGATCAAGATGGGCCCGAAGGTCGTGCTTGGCCATTTCGGCGAGTTCCACCCGAACACGCTCTCGGCCTTGGATGTCTCCGGCGCAATGGCAGGCTTTGAGGTCTATCTCGATGCCATGCCGGAGCCGAAGAAGAAGGCGACGCGCACCAAGGCAGCACTTGAGCTTTCACCCTTCCAGATGGTGAAGCGTGACTTCGCCTTCGTGGTGGAAAAGGCGGTCGATGCGGGTTCCATCATCAAGGCCGCCACAAGCGCCGACCGCAAGCTGATCTCGGGCGTCAACGTGTTCGACGTGTTCGAAGGCGCGTCTGTGGGCGAGGGCAAGAAGTCGGTTGCGATCGAAGTGCTGATCCAGCCGACCGACAAGACCCTCACGGATGAGGATTTCGATGCGCTGACGAAGAAGATCGTCGGCAGTGTCGAGAAGACCACCGGCGGCGTGCTTCGCGCCTGATCAAGGTTGAAAGCGCCCTCCGAGGGCTTCGATAAACAAAGGTTCGCGGCATCAACCGCGAACCTTTTTTATGTTGAGCGCAATGTCCCAGGCGGCGAAGACGCGCAAGAACTTTGTCACGCCTCGTCCAGCGCAAGCGCTAGGTCGGCAATCAGGTCGTCCGGGTGCTCGATGCCGATCGACAGGCGAATGGTGGAGTCCAGCAAGCCGATGCGTTGGCGCACCTCCACCGGCACGCCGGAATGGGTCATGGTGGCCGGATGCGAGGCAAGCGATTCCGTACCACCCAGGCTGACTGCCAGCTTGAAGATCTTCAGGGCATTGAGAAAGCGGAAGCTTGCCGGCTGCCCGCCCGCAATATCGAAGGAGAAGGTTGAGCCCGCGCCGCTGCACTGGGTGGCGAAAACCCGCGCCGTGGCCGAACCCGCCTCGTGATAGGGCAGGTAGTGGATGGTCTCGACCTTTGGATGATCGCGCAGGAAATCCGCCACGGACTTCGCGTTGCTGTTCGCGCGCTCCATGCGGATCTGCAGCGTTTCCAGCGAACGGCCCAGCATCCAGCAGGAATGCGGATCGAGCTGGGTGCCGATCGCGCCACGCAGCGCCTTCACCTGCTTCATCACGGCCTTGGACCCAAGGGCAGCACCGGCAATCAGGTCGGAATGGCCGCCGACATATTTCGTCAGTGAATAGAGCGAGATGTCAGCGCCATGCTCGATCGGTCGCTGGAAGACCGGGCCAAGCAGCGTGTTGTCGCAGGCAATGATGGGACGATGATCCTGCTTGGTGGCGATCATATCCGCGACGCGGCCGATCGCCGCCAGATCCACCAGGCTATTGGTCGGGTTGGCCGGCGTCTCGGTCAGAATGACGGACACGCGACCCTTGCCCAGGGCCTGTTCGGCGGCGGTCCGCATCGCCTCCTCGCTCACGCCGTCGGAAAAGCCGACGGCGGAAATGCCCATGTTGAGCAGCGTCTTCGCAAGTAGCGTTTCCGTGCCGCCATAGAGCGGCTGCGAATGCAGCACCACATCGCCGGGGCGCACGAAGGCGAGCAGCGTGGTGGCAATGGCCGACATGCCGGAGGAAAACAGGGCGCAGCTTTCGGTGCGCTCATAGACCGCGAGGCGATCCTCGACGATCTCGCTGTTGGGGTGGTTGAAGCGGGAGTAGACGAGACCCGCCGCCTTGCCGGCCGGCGGCTCCTTGCGGCCAGAGACGTAATCGAAGAAATCCCGCCCGTCTTCCGCAGACTTGAACACGAAGGTGGAGGTCAGAAAGACCGGCGGCTTGACCGCGCCTTCGGAAAGTTCCGGGTCGTAGCCATAGTTCAGCATCTGTGTTTCGGGATGCAAAGCGTGATTGCCGATATGGGTGCGGGGTGGATGCGGTGCGGTCATCGTCTCTCCTCCGTGATGTGATCCTTGCTGTGATCGCAGATTATAGGAAGTTCCTTGGCCTGTTCTTGCTATTTGCAGTGCAGTTGATTTCAATGGCGCAACTTATTGCTGGGTGAGCAAGAATATGACGCAGAAAATTGCAGATGAAATGGACCGGAAAATCTTGCGCGAACTGGCACGCGATGCCCGTATCACCAACAATGATCTGGCAGACCGGGTGGGGCTGTCGGCATCCGCCTGTTTGAGACGCCTCAGACGGCTGGAGGAAAGCGGCGTCGTCCGCGCCTATACGACCGTCATTGACCCGGCGGTGGAAGGGTGGACGATGACGGCGATTGCCTCGATCCGGCTCAGTCGCCAGCATGACGATGAAATCCAGATGTTCGAGAACGCGGTGAGGGAATGGGATGAGGTTCTCGAATGCCATCTCGTCACGGGCTCCCGCGATTATGTGCTGAAGGTCATGAGCAGCGGGCTCGAAGATTATGAGCGCTTCATCAAGGAGAAGATCGCCAAGCTGAAATGCGTCGATACGATCGAGACCAGTTTTGTGATGAACACCATCAAGGCCCGGATGGTTTCCAAGGGCTGACCCGGATTTTCTCTTGTCAAAGAACGCTCGCACCCTCTGGGGGCGAAGCGCCATTGTAAGACAGGTTTGAGGCAGGGGGACGTTTGGCGCCAAAAGTTTTGCGGAGGCTTGCCGAAGTGCCGAAGCAGAAAAGCCGCCGAGGCTTGCGCCTGGCGGCTTTTGCAGATGGCGTTGAACCTGGATCAGGATGCCATGGCGTAGCGGGAGCCATAGCCCTGCGCGCCACTATTGGCCTTGGTCTTGAAACGCTGCACCATGGTGGCAAGCGTATCGGTCTCGTGCGAGAGGTTCTGTGCCGCGGCAGTGGTTTCTTCCACCATGGCCGCATTCTGCTGGGTCACCTTGTCCATGTTGTCACCCGCCTCGGTGACCTCGCGAAGGCTGGTCGCCTGTTCGCGGGCCGCATTGGCGATGGCATCCATGGTGTCGCTCATGGAGACGACCTGACCGACGATTTCCGCCAGTGAGGCACCGGAAGCCTTGACCAGATCGACACCCGACTGAACCTGGGCACTGGAGGTGGAAATCAGCTCCTTGATCTCCTTGGCGGCCTGGGCGGAGCGCTGGGCAAGTTCACGCACTTCCTGGGCCACCACTGCGAAGCCCTTGCCGGCTTCACCGGCACGCGCAGCCTCGACACCGGCGTTGAGGGCCAGCAGATTGGTCTGGAAGGCAATCTCATCGATAACGCCGATGATGTTGCCGATCTTTTCGGAAGAGCCCTGGATGGCACTCATGGCTTCAATGGCACGGCCAACGATGTTGCCACCCTTTTCGGCATTGTTGCGGGCAACGCCGACAATGCCTTGCGCATTGGAGGCTCCTTCCGCCGTGCGGTTGACGCCGCGGGACACCTCGGCCAGTGCCGCGATCGTTTCTTCGAGAGAGGCTGCCTGCTGCTCGGTGCGGCGGGCAAGATCATTCGAAGCTGACGAGATTTCGCCGAGACCGGAGCGGATCGTCGCGACGGTCGTGATCACGCCGCCGACAGCCTCTTCCAGGCTGGCCACAGATGTGTTGAAGTTCTGGCGGATGGCTTCGAATTCCGGCGCCACGCCAACCTGCATGCGAACCGTCAGGTCGCCCTTGGCCAGCGCATCGAAGCCAGCCTGAACCTGATGTACGAAGTGGCGTAGATCGTCGGCCTTGGCGCTGTCGATGGCCATCTGCTGCTCGCGTTCGCTTGCCATCGTCCGCTGCAGCTTTTCCTGTTCCTGTCGGGCCGCAACGCCATTGTTCAGTTCATGGCGGAACTGCTCCAGCGCTCGCGCCAGCGTACCCACTTCATCCTTGCGGCCCGCATGTTCGACGCCGGTATTGTAATCGCCATTCGTCAGGCGGTTGACCACCGACAGCACGCCGGCCAGCGGGCGACGCACCAAAGCCGTCGAGGCCGCATAGATGATGCCGAGTGCAACAATCAGGATCACCAGGCCACTGGCGATGGCGTTTTCAATTGCCTCAATAACAGGCGTGGAGAAGATGTTGGCTGGTACATCGAGGACAGCAGCCCAGGTCACATTCATGCCGGTGGTGGTGAGCGGGTAAATCAGCCGCACGCGACCGTCTTCAAATCCGCGAAGCACCCGCATTTTGCCATCGGCCAGGGCCGCCTTCACCTCGGCAGCGCCCGTGTCGGAATACACCTTCATCAACTGGTTCTTGTCCGGATGCGCCAGCCATTTGCCGTTGCTGGCAAGCAGCATGGTATTACCGCCCTCGAAAGGTTTCAGCGCCGCCAGCGAACTGACGAGATCATCGAGTTTGATGTCGACGCCTGCAAGACCGACCAGTTTTCCGTCTACCTTCACGGGTACGGACACAGACGTAATCAGCGCACCGATCGATGCGAGATAGGGTTCCGTCACCACGCTAGCACCACTTTTCAGCGGTCCGGCAAAATATTCGTCTTCCGGCTTGATGTTCCAGGTCGAGAATTCCATCGCACCGTTGGCGGCCTTCGTCCAATAGGCCGTGAACACGCCAGCGTCATTGAGCCCCTCGGTTCCCATCAGCGGTTTGCTTGATTGAACACCCGGAATTTCGCACATCCAGGCCCCAAACAGGTTTTTGTATCGCGGCCCGATGGTTTCCGTCAGTGCAATAATATCGCTGCGATTGCGGCTGCCTTTCTCGATATAGCCCGAGATACTGGCCGCGAGCGTGGTTCCGGCGGACACCGCCTCCGTGATCTGTGCCGATACTTTTTGCGACACCATGGCCGCCTTCTCGGTGGCAAGCGTCATGACCTGCGCTTCGGTCCGTATCTTCGCATCCCAGCCGGTATAGGCGGTATAGGCCGTGACCACCAAAGCAATGGCCGAGCCTGCCACAAGAACCAGCTTGCCTGAGATGGAACTCAAAATCGCTGCCATTATATTGCCCCCGGTTATGGCAGGAAAAGTAATATTCGCTCAGTAAATATTTATTTAAAATCGGCTAATGAAGACCTTCCTTGTCTTCTGCGCGCTTTTGTCGATAAAGCATTGTTTCCTCTTGGGTTCTGGAAGGGCGAATGGTGGTTCCCGCTGTTTGAGGCGGGAGGACGTTGAAAGTAACCCGGGCATTTTGTACCTGCGCGGACCTCACCCGCACCGATAACCACGCGACCGAAACGGCCCGTGGTTTGGTTTCTGTTCTTGCCGCATGCTCCGGGCGGAAAATCGCTTCACACTTTTCCTGAGCATGCGTGTATCGGCCGGGGCGCTGAAAGCTGCCTCGTATTGGGTAGTATAGGTAGCACCTCTCAGCGCCCCGTTCGGTCGTTTATGCCCGCGTGTGGGGTCCCTCTGACTGGAAGATCGGATCGAGCCGTTTGCCATCGCCGTTCCCGCTGGCCCCAGAGAAGCCGAGCAGGCGGACAACGGGCGATGCGAGCCCGAACCCGTCTTCCCCTTGTGTGCCACACAGGCACGTCCGACGCGCCGCTGGGTATTCCGGAGAGGCCGCGCTGACGTCCGACGCGCATCCTCTCCGCCCGTGTCGCCGGAGGGGGACTCAAGTTTCGCGGACCCGGATCCTGAGGCTTTGCGTCCTATCCTCATGACCCGAACCGGCTCCGCATCGCCGGCACGCCTGCCGGTGTATCCGCTGCGGAACGGGAGGATTGTAGGCATGGGTTTTAGGGGCGGGGAAAACGGAGATGCAAATTTTTCTGCCGGAAAATCCCTGCTTGTGGCGGAGAGGGTTTGAAAACCTCAAATTTTGAATGAGTTACAGCCGCAGGCTCGAAGCAAAAATCTTTGCCGCATAGGTTTGCGTGGCCCCCGAACATCCCCGGAGAAAGACCGGTGGAAGATGCGGTTGCCGGCAAGGCGCGAACGCCCGCCATACCCCCTCCCATTTTGCCGCGCATGCTGTAGGGTGCGGCGGCAATGACAGATGGAGGAGCTCATGTTGCGTTTCGGTATTCTCTCGACCGCCAAGATCGGCCAACAGGCGGTTGTGCCCGCCATTCAGGATGCGGAAAATTGTGTGGTGACGGCGATTGCCAGTCGCGATCTTGCCCGCGCCCGCGCCATGGCAGATCGCTTCTCGGTACCGCATGCTTTCGGCTCCTATGAGGAGATGCTGGCCTCGGACACGATCGATGCGGTCTATATTCCTCTGCCGACCAGCCAGCATGTGGAATGGACCATCAAGGCCGCAAATGCGGGCAAGCATGTGCTCTGCGAAAAGCCGATCTCTCTGAAGGCAGAGGAGATCGACCAGCTGATCGCCGCGCGTGACCGGAACAAGGTCGTGATCGCCGAAGCCTTCATGATCACCTATGCGCCGGTCTGGCTGAAGGTGCGCGAACTCCTTTCACAAGGGGCGGTGGGCCGCCTGCGCCATGTGCAGGGTGCCTTCACCTACTTCAACCGCGACCCTTCCAACATGCGCAACATTCCGGAGCTTGGCGGTGGCGGCTTGCCGGATATCGGCGTCTACCCGACGATGGCGACCCGCTTCTCCACCGGCAAGGAGCCGCTGCGCGTGCAGGCGACCACCGAGCGCGACAAGGATTTCGGCACCGACATCTATTCCAGCGTCAAGGCGGACTTTGGTGATTTCGACCTTTCCTTCTACATCTCCACCCAGTTGGCCGGGCGTCAGATCATGGTGTTCCACGGCACGGACGGCTTCATCGAGGTGAAATCACCCTTCAATGCCGATCGCTGGGGTGCGGAAGAAGTGGAGCTGACGGACCAGAAGCATGGCCGCTCGGAAATCTTCCGCTTTCCCGATAGCCGCCAGTACCGCCGTCAGGCGGAAGCCTTTGCTGCGAAGGCGAGCGGCCAGGATGTAGAGGTGGTATCGCTGGAAAGCTCCCGCCTAAACCAGCGCTTCATCGATGCGGTCTATCGCGCCAGCGACAAGGACGGTTGGGAAACGGTCTGATCAGGGCTTGTCGGCTGAGCCAAACCTTCGGATTCGGTGCAGGCCGAACCCGAGAAAGGCAAGCGAACCCAGCCAGGCGAGGCCAAGAAGCACGAGGGGCTGCACCAGCGGCGCGCGCTCACTCAAAAGCACAAAGAGCCCGGTGTTGAGGATGGTCGTGATGACGATCAACGGCCAGAGACCGGGCTTTTCCAACACTGCGCTCGGCGGCTTGCCGAGGCCGCTTGCCAGCCGCACCCCTTGGGCAATGGCAAAGGAAGCCAGAAGCGAAAGCAGCCGGCAGATCACCAGCCTTTCTACATAGGCTTCAAAGACGGTGAATAACGTCAGATCGGCAATGATCATGACGGAGAGCGTCGCCAGCCAGTCTGCCGCTTCGCGTTTGTCAGACATTGATGGTCAGCAGTCCGGCAATGATCAGCATGGCACCGAAGGCGTAACGCAGGCTCAACGGTTCACCGAAGAAGACTTGCGCCAGCACCGGCACAAAGCAGAAGGTCAGCCCCATGAAGGAATAGGCGATCGTGAGCGGAACAGATCTGAGGACGTAGATCCAGATGATGGTACCAAGTCCATAAAGCACCAGTGCGGCCAACAGCACCGGGTTCACAGCCAGCGCCAGAAGCCCGCCCACTGAAAACGAACCAATGGACCGGCTCGTCAGCTTGAAAAGTACCTGCCCCATTGCAATCATCAGCGGGGTGCCGAGAAGGCCAAGCCAAAGCGCCGGGGTGAGACTGGAAAAATCCATCGCGCTCAGCCTTCCCGATCTTCCATGTAGAAGATGTCCCGCCCGATATCTTCGCACACATAACGCGGCGGCACGGGATGGACGGCCCGCAAGAAGGAATGGGTGTACGGGAAGAAGTTGAAGTGCGGGTTGAAGGTATAGCGATATTCCCGCTCCCTCGGCACAACGATGATCAGCCGCCTGCGGGCAATGCGGCGGAGCTCGGCGATCGCCTCCCGGTATTCCAGCACATGTTCGATCACATGCGTACAGACGACGGTATCGAATTCGCCGTCGGCAAATGGCAGCGCCTCGATCTTCGCGGCCACATATTCCACCTCCGGCAGGGAGGCTGCATCATCAATCACGAAATCAACGCCGGTAAGACGTGTGAGCTCCGGCCTGCCTGCTTTGATATGGGTCAGCAGCGCACCGGTGCCGCAGCCCACATCGCAAACACTGCTGCCCGTGATCTCGCGGACGATCCGGCGGATGCAGGCATCAGAATTGTCCGTCCCGGCGTGAACGCGGGGGTGGTTGCGATAAAGCTCGGCATATTCCTCAGCTGTCAGAAAGGGCGCGCGTTCGCGGAACCTGGCCAAGTGCGAGATGTGCGAGCCCCAGGCGCTCTGTGCTAGCCACAGAAACAGCTTTGAGTCCCGGATGATGGGCGGCAGGATATCTTCGATAACGAAGCGAATGCGATTGGTCGTTTCGCGTTTCATGCCGCGTCCCGCTGACTGGGGGTTTTCGCTTCGGTTGCACGCGGACGATCGGTAAAGATGGATGGCAACTGGATGTAGTTCAGGCGGAGAACTTCATTGCGCCCGCGTGCGACGGAATCCAGAATGACGCCAGCCGTCAGAGATACAAAGGACAGTCCCATCAGCGCCAGCGACAGCATCCAGGTGGGCATCCGTGGCACGAGACCGGTTCTGAAATATTCCAGCAGCACCGGCGCGGAAAACAGCAGGCCCGTGAGGCAAAAGAACCCGGCAATGGTCGCAAAAAATGCGAACGGGCGCGTTTCCTTCACCAACATGGCAAACATGCGCAGGATTCGAAAGCCGTCACGGAAGGTGGACAGTTTCGAGTGCGAGCCTTCGGGGCGGCGGCCATAATCGAGTTCGAGTTCGCAGACCGGCAGTTTCAGCCGCGAGGCATGCACGGACATTTCCGTCTCGATCTCGAAACCGGGCGAAACAGCCGGGAAGCTTTTCACGAAGCGACGCGAAAAGGCACGGTAGCCGGAGAAGATGTCGGTGAAGTCAGTCCCGAACAGGTTTCGGTAGAGAATGTTGAACAGCCGGTTGCCGGTGGCGTGACCCTGCCGGCCGGCATCCGCATGCACGCCGCGCCTGGTGCCCACCACCATGTCGGCATTTTCCGTCAGCAGGGTGCGGATCAGTTCTTCGGCGTCTGAGGGTGCGTAGGTGCCGTCGCCATCGGCCATCACATAGATGTCGGCTTCGATATCGGCAAACATCCGGCGCACCACATGGCCTTTGCCCTGCCGCCGCTCGCGGCGCACTTCAGCACCGGCCAACATGGCAGCCAGTGCCGTGCCATCGGTGGAATTGTTGTCATAGACATAGATGCGCGCTTCCGGCAGCGCGGCGCGAAAGCCGCGCACCACCGAGGCAATGGTCAGTGCCTCGTTATAACAAGGCAGAAGAACCGCAATCTCCAGAGAGGAGCCGGGCAGGGCACGATCCATGATTTCCACTCGATACACGGCAAACCGGAGCATGCTCGCGCCGGCTCCAGGCTTTACTATTTCTTGAGAAGGTTAAGCTTAGGTTTCCGGCCGGAGCGGAGTTCGGCCTGATCGCTCGGATCGTCCCGCCGATGCAGGAAGTGGAAGGGGAACGGGCAATGAGCCTGCCGATGACCGACGAGGCCGCAATGAGTGGAACCCGCGGAAAGCCGACCGGCCTGTTTGGCCGCTTATGGCCCTCGGTGGCACTCTATGGCCTTGTTATCGTTGTTGCCATCTTCATCAACAACAAGTTCTCCTTCACCGACTATGTCGGGCCGGACAATGATGACTCAATGCGCCTCGTCGAGGTGCGTGACTTCCTGAACGGTCAGGGCTGGTTCGATATGGTCCAGCACCGCATGGGGCTGAACGGCGGCACGTTGATGCACTGGTCCCGTCTGATTGACCTGCCCATTGCGAGCCTGGTGCGCTTCTTCTCATTCTTCACGGCCAATCAGGAAGGAGCGGAAGCCATGGCGCTCACCGTCTGGCCGCTCTTTCTGTGTGTCCTGTTTTTAGGCGCCACCGGGCTTGGCGCGCGGCGCGCCGGCGGCATTTCGGCCATGCATATCGGCTTAGGCCTCGCCTGCCTGTTTACCTTCACCTGCATCCGCTATTATCCCGGTGCCGCTGATCATCACAATGTACAGATGGTGCTGATGATGACGGTCGCTGCCATGCTGATCGACCGCCGACGTTCGGGCGTCAGCCATATCATTGCGGGCTTGGCACTTTCCTACGCCATGGCAATCGGTGCGGAAACGGTGCCGATCGTGGCGGTGGCCTGCGTGGTGGTGGCGCTGCAATGGGCCTGGCATGGCGAAAGCTTCGGGCGCTCGGCCCGCGCCTTCGGCCTGTCGTTGTCGCTCTTTATTTCGCTCGCCTTCTTTGCCACCGTACCACCCCGTTCGTATGCCGCTGTCACCTGCGACAATCTCTCGCTCGGCTTTTATTCCCTGACGGCGATTGGCGGCGCAGGTCTCTTCTTCGCGGCCAGTGCCGGCAAGCGCTGGACGATGCGTGAACGGTTGGCATCCCTTGGGCTGCTGGGACTTGGTGTTGCGGGTTCCGCCGTATTGATTGCACCGCAATGCCTTGGCAACCCGCTCGGCAATCTCGATCCCATGCTGGCGGAGTTGTGGCTGAACAATGTTATGGAGGCGAAATCGGTTCTGGCCATCATGCGTGAAGATCCGGCCTCCGTTGGCGGCTTCTATGCGGCGGGCCTGCTGGCAATCGCGATCTGCATCTTCCGCGCCATTGATGGCAGGCGGCGCGAATTCCACCTGATCATGCTGGCATTGGTCGGCACCGCCTGGGGTATTTCGCTGGTGCAGGTACGCGGCGCGATGTTTTCCAATGCGCTCTCCATCCTGCCCCTGACGCTCCTGATCGATGATCTGCGCCGCCGTTCGCATGCGGACCCGGAA
The DNA here is from genome assembly GCF_030504645.1 of Rhizobium oryzicola. GTDB lineage: Bacteria > Pseudomonadota > Alphaproteobacteria > Rhizobiales > Rhizobiaceae > Neorhizobium > Neorhizobium oryzicola. The sequence goes on from NZ_JAUKWQ010000001.1 coordinate 237,803, forward strand.
AATGCCAATGCGGGTCTTGCCTATATCCTTGGTGTCCTCGCCTCCGTTCCGGCGGTCTGGGCAGTGGGTGGCGTCCTGGCAGTCAAGGGAACAAGCGCGCTGTCGTCATCGGAAGTCGTCACGCGAACCGGCACGGCGATTTCGGAGAAAAGCCAATGCGGTGGACCGGACGATATGCAAAAGCTGGCCTCCTTCCCGACAGGTGTGGTGGCTGCTCCGTCAAACAACGGCGCATTTATCTTGCGTTACACACCCCATCACATTCTGGCTGCGCCCTATCACCGAAACCAGGGCGGCATGCTGACCGAGCTGCATATCGGTCTTGCCAAGCCTTCGGAAGCAGAAGCATTTTTGCGGGGCGCGGGTGTGACGATCCTCGCCTATTGCCACGACGACGGCGAAACGCTCTATCTTGCCCGCATGAAGCCCGACGGCCTCTACGCCTCGCTGGCGAAGGGCAAGATACCGGATTACCTATATCCCCTGCCGAACGCCTCGGAAACGGGAACCCGCTTCTTCGCGGTCCTGCCGCCCAGGAAGTAGATCAGGCTGCGCGTCGGCGCACTTCGCGAATGATGTGCCCGCCCAGCAGCATGGCAACCCCGAGGTTGAAGCCAAGGATCGCGATCCACAGCCCCATCAGAGGCAGTGCGGCGGGCGAAACAATGCAGGCAGCGGCAAAGACCAGCGGAATCATGAGCCCGGTTATCACAAGCGTACCGGTAGAGCGGGTGGCGGCACTGGCAAGACCAAGCGCGGCCGCGATTGAGAACAGCATCTTCAAGTCTCCTTCTGGCTGTTCGAAAAACCTGTCCAGCCTTTAGGACATGACACTCTAACGGATTCTGACGCCGTATGGTTGCGAGATCCTTTGTTTGCCTGCATCTTTAACGGTTGCTGAAGCGCCCATTTCGCATTTTATGGAATGGCCATTGTCCCCGGAAAATCAGCGTCGCTGCGCGTGAAAATCCCGGCCGGATGGGATAAGGAAGAGCCATGACCTTTTCATTTCCCAGCGACACGCCTTCCAATGTTGCCGAACTCACCGTTTCGGAGCTGTCCGGCTCCATCAAGCGGACGGTGGAAACAGCCTTTGACCATGTGCGGGTGCGCGGCGAAATCTCCGGCTATCGCGGACCGCATTCCTCCGGCCATGCCTATTTCGCGCTGAAGGACGACAAGGCGCGCATCGATGCCGTCATCTGGAAGGGCACCTTCAGCCGTCTGCGCTTTCGCCCGGAAGAGGGCATGGAGGTGATCGCGACCGGCAAGATCACCACCTTCCCCGGCTCATCCAAATACCAGATCGTCATCGAGGCGCTGGAACCAGCGGGTGCCGGCGCGCTGATGGCGCTGCTGGAAGAGCGCAAGCGCAAGCTTTCGGCGGAAGGCTTGTTCGACCAGGAGCGCAAGCGCAAACTGCCCTTCATGCCGAAGGTGATCGGCGTGGTGACTTCGCCGACCGGCGCCGTCATCCGTGACATCCTGCACCGCATCGCCGACCGCTTTCCCGTGCATGTGGTGGTCTGGCCGGTGAAGGTGCAGGGGGAGGGTTCGGGCGAAGAGGTGGCAAATGCCATTCGCGGCTTCAACGGGCTCGATCCGCTGGGGCCGGTGCGGCGACCCGATGTGCTGATCGTCGCGCGCGGCGGCGGCAGCCTGGAGGATCTCTGGAGCTTCAATGATGAGATCGTGGTGCGTGCCGCGGCCGAAAGCGACATCCCGCTGATTTCGGCAGTCGGCCACGAGACGGACTGGACGCTGATCGATTACGCAGCCGATGTGCGGGCACCGACGCCCACAGGTGCGGCGGAAATGGCCGTGCCTGTCAAAGCCGAACTCGATGCGCAACTGGCCAGCCTGACGGCGCGCCTTTCCGGCAGCACGTCCCGGCAGATGGACAATCGCCGTCAGTCGCTGAGGGCGCTCGTGCGGGCGCTGCCGTCCCTCGACCAGCTGCTGGCGCTGCCGCGCCGCCGGTTTGATGAGGCCGCAGCCGGTCTCGGGCGCGGGCTGGAAAAGACCGCCATTGCCAAGCGCCGCAGTTTTGAGCGCGCGACCGCTGGCCTGCGCCTGGAGCTTTTGACGAACCGGCTGGCCGAGCGTCGACGCCACATTGGCGAGCAGATCCTGCGCAAGGAACGCTGCCTGGAACGCAAGCTGCTGGGCGAGCGCGGGCGCATTGCCAAGGCCGATGCGGCGCTATCGGCGCTTCCCGCGCGGCTGGAGGCCAATATCCGCCGCGAGCGCCAGCATGTGGCATCGCTCGTCCGTCATGCGGATACGGCGATATCGCATGCCTTGAGCCGCAGCCGTGCCGCCATTGTGGCGCAGGACCGGGTGCTGCAATCGCTTTCCTACAAGAATGTGCTGAAGCGCGGCTATGCCGTCATTCGCGGCGAGGATGACAAGCCAGTCACGCGGGCGGCCGAGATCAACCTCGGCCAGACGCTTTCTATCGAATTCGCCGATGGCCGCGTCGCCGCCACCGCTGGGGAAGGCGTCGATCCCCCGGTCACGCCACCGCAAGCGGCCTCTGCACCCCCGAAGAAGAAAGTGACGAAGCCGGTGCCGCCGGACGGATCGCAGCAGGGTAGCCTCTTCTAGGACCGAAGCGCACCTTGGCGTATGGCCGGAAATGTCCGCTCTTCGTCCGTCAGCCGCCTTTTGTCCTTGTGTCAAAAGCCTAGTCTCATGCTAGTCTTTCAAACCAAGGAGAGCCCAAAATGTCCGCATCCGATACCGCCCTCATCGTCATCGATGTGCAGCAATCCTTTCCCCATCGTCCCTATTGGGATGTTGCCGACGTGCCGCGTTACCTGGAGCGCCAGCAGGCGCTGATCGATGGCGCCGTGGCCGAAGGCATTCCGGTCATACAGATTTTTCATGTCGAAGATGAAGTTGCCTTCTCCAAGGAGAGTGGCAATATCAGGACACTGGATGGCATCACGATCAATCCAACCCGTATTTTCGAAAAGGGCCGTCACTCGGCCATGGTCGGCACCGGGTTGGATGTTTGGCTGACCTCGAACGGAATCCGCAACCTCATCATCTCGGGCATCCGCACGGAGCAGTGCTGCGAAACCACCACGCGTCATGCATCCGATCTCGGCTTCAAGGTGACCTATGTGGCCGAGGCGACGCTGACCTTCCCGATGATTGATGCCAATGGCGTCACACACTCGCCCGCGGATATCCGGGCTCACACCGCCATGGTGCTGAAGGATCGCTTCGCCCGCATCGCCACCGTGGAAGAGGCGCTCGGCGCCCGCAAGCTTGCCGCATGAGCAAGCGAGAGGACGACGCGACCGTTACCATTCCCGTGCTGATGGTCGTGCCGCCGCACGCGCTGCTTCTGGATATCGCAGGACCGATGGAGGTTCTGCGCTATGCCAACCAGGCGCAGGATGCCCTGCGCTTCGCGTGCCGCTATATCTCGGCGAAGCCGCGCCAGATGACATCGATCGGGCTGACCTTGGACGGGCTGGAGCCGCTGCCGGAAACATTGCCCGACAATGCCCTGCTGGTCGTTTCCGGCGCGCCCTCCGTCGTGCCCGATGAGGTGGCGGTGGAGCGCGAGCGGCGCGAACTGGCCCGCTGGATGAAAAGCGCGGTCCGGCCCGATACGCGGATCGCCAGTATCTGCTCCGGTGCGCTGCTGGTGGCGGAGGCCGGCTTGATGGAGGGACGGCACTGCACCACCCATGCCGATTGCATTGCCGATCTCAGAAGGCTTGCCCCCACCGCCGATGTGGCGGAAAACCGGCTTTACGTGGAAGACGGCAACTGCTTTTCCAGCGCCGGCATCTCCACCGGCATCGACCTCATGCTGCACATCGTGGCGCAACTGACCTCGGCGCAGGTGGCGCTTTCCTGCGCCCGCAAGATGGTGATCTATCTGCGCCGCAGCGGCAGCGATCCGCAGATTTCGCCCTGGCTTTCCGGCCGCAACCACATTCACCCCGCCATTCACCGGGTGCAGGATGCGATCATGGCCGATCCTTCCCGCGACTGGTCGGTGGCGGGTCTGTCCGAGCTTGCGCATTTGAGCGAGCGACATCTGTCGCGCCTGTTTCGTGAACATGCGGGCCTGTCGCTGATCGATTACGTCAACCTGATGCGAGTGACACTGGCGCGTGATATCATCAGCCAGACGCGGCTTGATCTGGAAAACGTCGCCGCCCGCACGGGCTTTGCCTCCGCCCGCCATCTGCGCCGGGTCTGGAGCCAGCATTACGGGTCGCCGCCCAGCCAGTTCCGCGGGGCATCTGCCTGAGCTATCAATTGATTTGAATGGAACATCACTTCCCGAAGGGATAGCCTCGGCCCATATCCATGCCAAAACCATTCCCTTCAGGAGGACATTACTTCATGCAATTGCGCCCGCTTGGCCGCACCGGCCTTTCCATCGCGCCCGTCGTTTTCGGCGGCAATGTCTTCGGCTGGACAGCCGATGAAAAGACCTCCTTCGACCTGCTCGACCGTTTCTTCGACGCAGGCTTCAACACCATCGACACGGCGGATGTCTACTCGCGCTGGGCGCCCGGCCATATCGGCGGCGAATCGGAGACCATCATCGGCAAGTGGCTGAAGCGCGGCGGCGTTGCCCGCGACAAGGCGGTTATCGTCACCAAGGTCGGCTCCGACATGGGCCAGGGCAAGGTGGATCTTTCGGCCAAGTGGATCGAGAAGGCCGTCGAGGATTCGCTGAAGCGGCTGCAGACCGATTACATCGATCTCTACCTCTCCCACTGGCCGGACCCGGCGACCCCTTACGAGGAAACGCTTTCGGCCTTCGAGAAGCTGAAAAAGGCTGGCAAGATCCGCGCCATCGGCTGCTCCAACCTGGATGCCGACCAGCTGAAAGCCTCCTTCGAGGCGGCTGCGAAAAACGGCCTGCCGCGCTATGACGTGATCCAGCCCGAATACAATCTCTATACCCGCAACAAGTTCGAGGGCCCCCTGGCGGATCTCTGCATCGCCGAAGAGATCGGCGTGATCAGCTATTATGCACTGGCCGCCGGCTTCCTCACCGGCAAATACCGCAAGAAGGAAGACACGGAAGGTGTGGCTCGTGGCTACCGGGTCGGCGATTATCTGAACGAGAAGGGCCTGAAGATCCTCTCCGCGCTCGACAATATCTCCGTCGAAGTGGATGCATCGCCCGCATCGATCGCCATTGCCTGGGTGGCCCACCGTCCGGGCATTACCGCGCCGATTGCCTCTGCCACTTCGCTTCGCCAGATGGAAGCATTGATTGCCGCAGGCTCACTGACACTGTCCGCCGACCAGATGCAGGCGCTCAACGAGGCAGGTGCCTGATCATGACGGTGACGATACGCGATGCCCGCTCGGCGGATGAAGCCGCCTGGCGCGACCTCTGGGCTGCCTATCTGGCGTTTTATAAGGTGACGGTCTCTGACGAGATCACCGCCTCCACCTGGGGCAAGACCATGAATCCGGACAGCGCCATCTTCATGCGCGTGGCCGAGGTGGACGGAAAGCTTGCCGGCTTTGCCCTCTGCCTTACCCATGAAGGCACCTGGATCCTGGGCAGGGATTGCTACCTTGAAGATCTGTTCGTGGATGAAAGCCAGCGCGGCAAGGGTATTGGCCGCGCTTTGCTCGATGATCTCGTGGCACTTTCCAGAGAGAACGGCTGGTCGAGGCTTTACTGGCACACGGCGGAAGACAATGCGACGGCGCGCAAGCTCTACGATTCCTTCGTGAAATCCGATGGGCATGTGCGCTACAGGATTAGCTTTTAAAGCTCTTCGCCGCTTGGTTGCCCCCCTCTGTCCTGCCGGGCATCTCCCCCACAAGGGGGGATGCCCGGCAGGACAGAGGGGGGTGCTGGCAAGGCAAGCTCCAACGTACCGTCTCGCCCATCATCCACGATACCGAAAGAAATCCACGAAAGCTCTCAGCGGCGGCCGCATCTGACGCCGGGAGGGGTAATAGATGTAGAAGCCGTCAAAGGGTGGGCACCAGTCTTCCAGCACCCGGATCAGTTGGCCTTGGGCGATGTCTTCGTCCACGCGCCGGTCGAAGATGAAGGCCAGACCGACGCCATCCAGCGCCGCAGGGCGCATCATCGTCTGGTCAGACAGGATCAGCGGCCCGGAGACATCCACGATCAGCGGCTTGCCGTCCTTTTCCAACTCCCAACGATAGATCAGTCCGCTGGAAAAACGGCGGCGGACGCAGCGATGGCCGATCAGGTCGCGCGGATGCTGCGGCATGGGTCTGTCCGCGAAATAGGCGGGCGAGCCGACAATCGCGCCGCGCCAGGGGCCGCTGGCGCGAACCGCGATCATATCCGCCTCCAGATGTTCGCCGAGCCTCAGTCCCGCATCGCAACCTTGCTCGACGATATCCTCGAAACGGTCCGCATGCCTGAGGTCAAGCTCTATATCCGGGTATAGCCGCAGGAATTCGGCGAGACGCGGCAGGATCAGTTCTTCTGCCGCCAGCATGGGCATGGTGATGCGAAGGGGGCCAGCGGGGCGGTCCCGGTTCTCCGTAATGCTTTCGATCGTTGCGGCGATCTCGGAGAGCGCCGGCGTCAGCCGCTCGATCAGTCGCCGTCCTTCCTCGGTCGGCGCGACACTGCGCGTGGTTCGCTGCAACAGGCGAATGCCGAGGCTTTCCTCCAAAGCGGAAACGGCATGGCTGACAGCGGAGGGCGCGATGGAGAGTTCCGCCGCCGCTTTTCGGAAGCTTTTATGCTCTGCCACGGCGGCGAGAACGGCAAGTTGGGAAAGCTGGGTTCTGTTCATTGTTCGAAATGATAGAACAACCCACACGAAATTGCAGCCGTTTTCCTTCAGCTTCCGCTGCTCTAGATTGCCCTCATCCTCATCACGCAGACCGGAATCAACAGGAGAGATTTCATCATGCAAACACGCAAATTAGGGGTCCTCGAAACCTCGGCGCTTGGGCTTGGCTGCATGGGCATGACGCATGCCTACAGCCCCTCGACCGACGAGGCGTCTTCGCTGGCAACGCTGGCGCGTGCCGTGGAACTGGGCGTGACGCTGTTCGATACGGCAGAAGTCTATGGCCCCTTCACCAATGAAGAACTGGTGGGTAAGGGCCTGAAACCTTTCCGCGACAAGGTGCTGATCGCCACCAAGTTCGGGTTTACGATTGGCGACGAGGCCAAGGCTGCCCGCCCCTCCGGCGTGGACAGCCGCCCGGAACACGTAAAGGCCGTGGCGGAAGCTTCGCTGAAGCGCCTCGGCGTCGAGGTGATTGACCTTCTCTACCAGCACCGCGTCGATCCTGACGTACCGATCGAGGAGACGGTCGGCGCCATGGCCGATCTGGTGAAGGAAGGCAAGGTGCGCGCGCTGGGCCTGTCCGAAGCCAGTGCTGCAACACTGCGCCGGGCTCACGCCACCCACCCGATCGCCGCAATCCAGAGCGAATATTCGCTTTGGACCCGCGACCCCGAACAGAATGGCGTGCTCGACACCTGCCGCGAACTCGGCATCGGCTTCGTGCCCTTCTCGCCGCTCGGACGCGGGGCGCTGACCGGCGCGTTGAAGAACCTGGATGGTCTGGCCGCCAATGATTTCCGCCGTGGCCTGCCGCGCTTCCAGGGCGAGAATTTCGATGCGAACCTGGCACTCGTCCAGCTTCTGGAGCAAATGGCCGAGAAGAAGGGCGTGACTGCCGGTCAGCTGGCGCTCGCCTGGGTGCTGGCGCAGGGGGATTTCATCGTGCCAATCCCTGGCACCACCAAGATCGTCAATCTGGAAAAGAATGTCGCCGCAGCCGCCATCACGCTCTCGGAGGCAGAAGTGAAGGAACTGTGCGACTTGCTCTCCCCTGCCAAGGTGAAGGGCGAGCGCTACCCGGAAAGCATGGCCAAGATGGCGAACAAGTAACGCCGATAGGGCTGCCGGTGCAGGCAAAGGCAAACATGACTACACAGTGGGGCGGGTACTGCCGCCCCTTCGCAACCTTTGGTCCAGCAATCGGAATGGCTCAACGCGAACTGCGGACCAGCTTTGAAGATGTCAGGTGGAGAGAGCGGCAAATCCTTTCGGCAGTGAAACCCAGATCACGGTTTGTGCTTCCGGCGAATGGCGGGAGAGGTGGCCCTTGCCATGCGTATCCTCCACCAGCACGAAGCTGCCCGCTGAAACCTGGCGTTTCTCTCCATCGCTCGTTTCGTACTCCACCGAACCATCCAGCCTGATCGTCAGAACCGGTTCGGGCAGCGTGTGCCAGGAAACCTCACGCAGGCCCGCCGGGATATGGGTGATGCGAAGGCGTGAAGCGGGATAGCTGGCGGTCACCGCGAAGGAGGCTGCATCGGGATGAACGGCGATCTCGGTCGTCGGGAATTCAACCTCATCAAAATGCGATTCTCCGTCCGGCGTGGCATAGATGCGCAGGCATTTCATCAGGCAAGCTCCTCATTGAGAGCGCAGATTTCCAAGCTAATCCTCAAAGGCAGTCAGGTACTTTCCAAGCAATGTATCCAGCGCCTGAAAATCCTCCGTGCTGAGCATCGCCGTCAGGCGGTGCTGGTTCTCGACATGCGCCGTTACGGCCTGGTCAATCAGCGCCAGTCCCTTGTCGGTCAGGCCTACCTTAACACTGCGACCATCTTCAGGGTTCGGGATGCGCTCCACCAGACCCTGTTTTTCCAGCTGGTCGATGCGGTTGGTCATGGTGCCTGAGGTCACCATGGTTGCCGCCAGAAGATCGCTGGGCGAAAGCTCATAGGGAGCGCCGGACCGCCGAAGGGTGGCCAGAACGTCAAAGCTGGCGCGGTTCAGACCATAGGAGCCGGTGACGGCTTCCACCTCGCGAATGAGATGTGCGTGCAGGCGACCGAGCCGCCCGAGCAGCCCCATAGGGGTAACATCGAGGTCGGGTCTTTCCCGGTGCCATTGTTCCAGAATGCGGCTCACATGATCCATTTCTGCATCTTGCCGCAAACTATCTTGACGTCAAGCTATCTAGAGTTATTTTGACGTCAAGATAAATGGAGTTTTGCCATGTCCAAGCTGTCGGATATCGGCCTCACCGCGCTTGCCCCCGCCATCTGGGGCTCGACCTATATCGTCACGACCCAGCTTCTGCCGCCGGGCATGCCGCTGACGGTGGCGGCGCTGCGTGCGCTGCCAGCCGGGTTGCTGCTGCTGGGGATCGTGCGGAGGCTGCCGCAGGGGGAATGGTGGTGGAAGAGCCTTTTGCTGGGCGCCTTGAACTTCACGCTGTTCTGGGCCTGCCTGTTTGTCTCCGCCTACCGCTTGCCGGGTGGTGTGGCCGCGACCGTCGGTGCCGTGCAGCCGCTGATCGTCATTCTCATCGCCCGCCTTGTGATAGGAACACCCATCCGACCGATCGTGGTTCTTGCCGGCCTTGCGGGCATGGCAGGCGTGGCGTTGCTGGTGCTGACGCCAAAGGCGGCGCTTGATCCGATCGGCATAGCGGCGGGCCTGGCGGGCGCTGTCTCCATGGCGTTTGGAACCGTATTGAGCCGCCATTGGCAAGCTCCTGTCTCGCCGCTCACCTTCACAGCATGGCAATTGACGGCAGGTGGCGTGCTGCTTGCACCCCTTGCGCTGTTCCTGGAACCCTCGCTGCCGCCGCTTTCGGTCCAGAACTGGATCGGCTTTCTCTATCTTGGTCTGATCGGCGCGGCACTCACCTATATCCTCTGGTTCCGGGGCTTGCGTCTTCTGGAACCAGCTGCCGCTTCGGTGCTCGGGTTCTTGAGCCCGCTGGTCGCGGTTCTGCTGGGATGGATCATTCTCGGGCAGTCTCTGAGCCTGCTGCAGATGCTGGGCGTGCTGGTGGTTTTGGCCAGTGTCTGGGTCAGCCAGCGCAGCGCCATGCGGCGCTGACACGCATCGCCAGTGACGTGTCGGAAAACGGGAAGTGCCGCGCGGTTGCAATCACCAAAACTAAAAGTTGACAAATTGCCTGAGTGTCTCTATTTATAGTTTATCGATATTTGCTTGCTTAGCTTTGGTTATCGCGCAGCCCATTGTTTGCGCCCTGGACGAATCTTCCTTTCAAAAATCGCGAAACTGCTCTGCGTCACGTCGTGGCGCGGATATCTTCAACGACGCTATGAAAGGGTTCATCATGACCACTGGCACCGTAAAATGGTTCAATTCCACCAAGGGCTTCGGCTTCATTCAGCCTGACAATGGCGGCCCGGACGCCTTCGTTCACATCTCCGCCGTCGAACGGTCGGGCATGCGCGAAATCGTCGAAGGCCAGAAGCTCGGCTACGACCTCGAGCGCGACATGAAGTCCGGCAAGATGTCGGCCTGCAATCTTCAGGCTGCTTGAACCGATACGGGATCTGTTCGCTTTGACCGCGGATGTACCGGCACTGTTGAACGAGATCTCTTGAGAGGTCAGGCAGCCCGCCTGGCCTTTTTCCGTTGATGCGCTGTCGCGAATTGCGATGCGCCCGGTCGAGCACGGCCTGTGCCATGCCCATCGACCAAACCTCCCATAGGAACCGATATGACCGAAACCTACAGCAAACCCCGCCAGCAGGCGGAACTTGCCTTTACCCGCGCCCGCTCGGATTTTCTGGCGCGCGACCGCGCTTTGGAAGAAGTGGATGCCGTCGCACTGGCCCGCGATGAAAAGACGCGCCGCCTCCGGGAAGCACGCCTTGCCAAGGAAAGCGAAACACGCACAGCCGTGACTGCGGCGCTGCTGGCCAAGCGCAGCCGCAAGGCGTGAGCGAACATCGGGCGGTTTGCCCCCCGATGTTCATAGAGAACGGCTTTAAGCCCATTCGCCCTGGCGCATGACGGGCACGCGGGTGCCATCGGCGTGGATACCGTCGATATCCACCTGACCGGAGCCGATCATCCAGTCGATATGGATGAGCGACGAGTTGCCGCCCTGCGCCTTGATCTGATCCTGCGTCAGCGATGCGCCGTTCAGGAAGCATTTCGAATAGCACTGGCCGAGCGCGATGTGGCACGATGCATTCTCGTCGAAGAGTGTGTTGAGGAACAGGATGCCCGACTGCGAGATCGGCGAGGAATGCGGCACCAGCGCCACTTCGCCCAGACGCCGCGCACCTTCATCCGTATCGAGAACCTTGTTCAGCACTGCCTCGCCCTTGCTGGCCTTCGCCTCGACAATGCGGCCCGCCTCGAAACGCACCTGGATATTGTCGATCAGCGTACCCTGATGCGAGAGCGGCTTGGTGGAGGAGACGTGGCCTTCCACCTTCAGCGCATGCGGCGTGGTGAACACTTCCTCGGTCGGGATATTTGGATTGCAGGTGACGCCATTCTTGGCGGTCGATGCGCCGCCATGCCATTCGTGACCATCGGCAAGACCGACCGTCAGGTCCGTGCCCGGGCCGGTGAAATGCAAGGCCGCAAAACGCTCGCCATTCAGCCAGGTGGAACGCTTCTTCAGATTGGCATTGTGCTGCGCCCAGGCCGCAATCGGATCGGCGACATCGACGCGGGATGCGGCGAAGATCGCATCTGCAAGCTTCCTGACCGCTTCATCCTCGGCAAGGTCCGGAAACACTTGGCGCGCCCAGGCCGGGTTCGGATAGGAGCAGATGTGCCAGTTGATGTCGAAGTTCGAGATCTTTTCCAGCGCCGGCTTGTAGGCCATGGAATTCGCCTTGTTGGCGCGCGCCACCTTTTCCGGGTCTTCATTGGCCAGCATCATCGGGTTGTCGCCAGCAATGGCGAGACGCGCGGCACCCTTTTCATAGGCCTTGGCCATGCCGTCATAGAGCCAGTTGGCGGCGCGGTCGAAGCTTGCATCCTGCGCGTTGCGATAGCGCGCCAGCGTGCTTTCCTCATCGGAAAAGATGGTCGTCACCACGCCAGCACCTGCCTTGTAGGCATGCTTGGTGATGAGGCGCACCAGCGGCAGGGCGGCAATCGGCGCCGTCATCACCAGATCCTGGTTCGCCTGTAGCTGCAGGCCCACTTTGACGGCCACCTCCGCCAGCTTCTCCAGCTTGGTGGAATCGATGACTTGCGTGTTTTCCGATGTCATGAAATCTGCCTATGTTAGGGATGCGGTTGAAATGACAGATAGGCGCTTGCAGCCCGGTCGGCAACGCGCTCAATCGGCAACAACGGGTGCAACGATGGCTTTCAACACGTCACGGGCATCCGCCGGCGACAGCCGCACCTGCAAGCCCCGCTGCCCGCCATTCATGTAAACGAGCGGCTCGGACAGTGCGGCCTCTTCGATGACGGTTGGTACCTGCTTCTTCTGGCCGAAGGGGCTTATGCCGCCGACCACATAGCCGGTGGCCTTCTCGGCTGCGGGCGGCTTCATCATCGCCGCCGACTTACCGCCAAAAGCTGCGGCGAGCTTCTTCATGGAAACCTCGTGATCGGAGGGCACCACCGCGCAAACGGCCTTGCCATCCACCTCCGCCATCAGCGTCTTCAGCACGCGATGCGGCTCCTCACCCAAAGCTTCCGCCGCCTGCAGGCCGATGCGTTCCGCGTTGGGGTCGTAGTCGTAGCTGTGGACGGTGAAGGCAACGCCGGCCTTGGCAAGTGTCTGGGTTGCGCGGGTGGTCTTGGACATGGGGTATCACCTGGAAGCGAACAGACCGTCATAGGTTTCAGGCTTGAAACCGATGGTCAAGCCGTCAGGCGTTTCCAACACTGGCCGCTTGATCATCGAAGGCTGGGCGAGCATCAGGGTAATGGCCTTTTGTTCATCAAGGTTCGATCGCTCCGCCTCATCCAGCTTACGAAACGTGGTGCCGGCACGATTCAGCACCGTCTCCCAGCCCTTTGCGGAGACCCAGGATTTCAGCCTATCCGCATCGATGCCTTCCGCCTTGTAGTCGTGAAAACGGTAGGTGATCTGGCGTTCGTCCAGCCAGTTCCGCGCCTTCTTCATCGTGTCGCAGTTCTTGATACCGTAGAGGGTGATCATTCGTTCGTTCCATGCTCCCTTTGTTTCATGCACAATGCCCTCTCTATGCCGTTTTCGCAAACGTTAAGAAAGCGTTAGGTATTCGACATGCGGTCAGTGCATGCCTCTTATCCCCTCTTGTGCATTGCGATCGGGGCAGGGGAGGCGCATATCGGGGACATCGAAAAGGAGATGAAGATGTCTACGAATATTAACAGGATGCGCGGTGGTTTCATCGGTCGTGCCATCACTGTTTTTGGTGCTGCTGCTCATGCGTCCGCTGCCGTTGAAAATGGCCGCAACCCCAAGAAGCAGGACCTTGCGAGACTCGGCATCGATCCGACGGCTTTCGATCTTCTGCGTTCGCGGTAAGCTAAGTAAGAGCTGAAATTCAGCACATTCTAATTCTTCATTAACCATGCAGGCGCACTCTTTCTCGCGAAGGTGGAGGATACGCCGTGCATGCAATGTTGAAGAATGCGCCGGATGACGGGCGACAGAGCTTTGTCGCTCCTGCCAGTGACGAATCTCGATTGCGCTCCGCAATAGATCGGTTGGCGCGCGAGGCCTCGGCGCTCGGACTGCACATTGTTGATATTACGGCGACCATTCAGGACACGGCGGCCCAATCCTCTGAACATGCGGGTCTGTTGGTGCGGCTTGCGGGATCTGCGCAATCCATCGCCACCTCCAATCGTGGCATTGCGGAATCGCTGGCCGAGACGGACCGGCTGGCATCCGGCGCGCGTTCCGTGCTGGGCGATCAGGCAAGTCAGCTCAGCAGTTCCTTGATGGCCATCGATCAGATGGTGTCTGCATCCGGAGAGATCGGAACGGAAATCCGTTCCTTTTCCGGCGCTCTGGCCGATGTCGGAAAGTTGGCGGACGATATCGGCACGATCGCCCGGCAAACCAATCTTCTGGCATTGAATGCAGCGATCGAGGCCGCGCGTGCAGGTGATGCCGGGAAAGGGTTTGCGGTCGTCGCGGCGGAAGTGCGGGCGCTATCATTGCAGACGTCCCAGACCACAAGCTCGATCCAGCAAACCTTGTCGCTACTCGGGCAGCGCATCGAGAAGCTGATTGCTGCAGGTGACGGCGCGCGCAGCTCTGCCGAGCAAGTCAAGTCCACGGCAGGTGGGGTGCAGGGCTCCTTCCGGGAAGTGGAGCAGTTGATGACGCGCATTCTCGACAGCGCGTCCACGCTGGCCCGATCGACGGAGAGCGTTGATCTGCAATGCACCGAATTTGCCTCCGCCATTGCTGTTGCCGCTGACCGCATTGGACAGTCCAACGACAAGCTTCAGCAGACGGCGCATCGCGCGGGCGAAGTGGTGACCATTTCCGAGCGCATGATCCAGGCGATTGCCGGCACGGGGCTTGAGACGCCGGATACCCCTTATATCAAAAAGGCCATGGCGGTCGCAGCGGAGATCGGCGCGGCATTCGAAGATGCTCTGCGCACCGGGCGCATCGACACGGGCCGCCTGTTCGACAGGCAGTATCGCGCCATCTCCGGCACCAATCCCGTGCAGTACATGGCCGCCTTCACGGATTTTACCGATCAGGTTCTGCCGCCGATCCAGGAAGAGGTGGCACAAAGCGACGAGCGGATCGCCTTTTGCGCCGCCATCGATGAAAACGGCTATCTGCCGACCCATAACAGAAAGTTCTCGCAGCCCCAGCGGCCGGGTGATGTGGACTGGAACACGGCCAATTCCCGCAATCGCCGCATCTTCAACGATCGCGTTGGTCTTGCCGCCGGTCGCAACACGGAGCCTTTCCTGCTGCAGACGTACCGGCGGGATATGGGCGGTGGCCAGTTCGTGATGATGAAAGACATTTCCGCGCCCATCACGGTGAACGGCAGGCATTGGGGCGGCCTGCGGCTTGCCATCCGGGCGTGATTAGTCTCTTGGGGCCATGGCCGACCAGACCGGCTGGCTGATGCTTTGTAGCAACTCGGGTGAGACGCCATCGATACGGGCAATCACCGCCTTGGCAAGCTCGCGGCCCGCATGGCGCACATCCTCGTTGATCGTGAGGATTTCCGGCCGGATCCAGTTGAGGAACTCCGCCGACTGCTTGGAAACCATGTCGACCGACTGCCCCAAACGGTGACCGGCTGCCTCCATGCCTGCCACCATGGCGATGGAGGAACTGCCGCTGATCGAGATGATCCCGTCCGGCGGCTCGGGTGAGCGCATCAGGCTTTCCATATGGCTGCGCAAGTGATCGAGCGAGGCTTCGCTTGAGATGCGCCCCATGGCAGCCTCCGTCGCGCCGAACTCCATCAGTCCACGCTCGAAGCCAATGCGTGTGTGCAGGTAATAGGAAAGCTTGGCCGGGGGCGGCAGAAGCGCAATCCGCTTGCGACCACGCGCCACCAGTCGCTGCACAGCCTGATAAGCAAAGGCCTCGTTGTCGAAATCATGAAAGGGATGAACAATCCCCATGTCGGTGCGGCCATGCGTGGCGAAGGGAAAATTGCGTTCCGTCATCAGCGCCACGCGCGGATCGTCCGGCGCCGTGCGGGAGATGATCATGCCATCGGCCGAACCGGTTTCAAGGATATAGCGCACCGGCACCATCGGGTCCTTCTGGTGCACATGCGGTGTCAGAACCAGGTGATACTGGGTGCCTGCCAGCACTTCGGAAATGCCGAACATGATCTGGCTGGTAAAGCCCATCAGTTCTTCCTCGATGCTGAGCACCAAGGCAATTACGTTGGTCTTGCCGGTGCGCAAGCGCACGCCCGCCCGGTTCGGCTGGTAGCCCAGCTGGTTCGCCACCAGGCGCACGCGCTCCTTGGTATCAGCGCCGATGTCCGGCGCATCCTTCAGCGCACGCGATACGGTCGTGATGCCGAGGCCCGTCATATAGGCGATCGTCTTCAGCGTCGGGCGCTCGCGCGCCGCTTGCGGCGTCACGCCCTTGTGTCTGTTGCTGTCATCCATGTATCGCCGCCACCCGTTGAAGACCGCGCCCTTATAAAGTCCTCCAGCGCTGTCTGCAAACGATGTGCCTCTCTCCCGACTGGAACGAAACAAGCAATAAAACTGTAACGTTACAGGAGAAATGTCGAGTGAAATTTCCTGGCCTATTGTCGAAAAAGCACGCAAAAGTAGCACAACGCAGGCGCGGAATCCTTTTTGCGTCCGCGAACGCTCCGGGCATTCTAAAATTGCTGTTTTCCGGTCAAATGGCCAAGTCTATTGGAGAATAGGACTGTCGGTGAACTCTCTGCGGTCGCAGCATAATACAACTAAAGAGAGTATTTGTCGGTATCTTAAAAATTTCTTTCGCTTTCCCGTTGCGCTCCTCCGCGCTTTGACATAGCTTTTTTACGGAAACGTTTCAGTGAGGGAGGAGACTCATGCGTCTGCAGTATTTGGCGGCTGTTCTGGCAGCCAGTGTGATGCTTCCGGCGGCTCATGCCGGGGCAACGGATCTGGAAGTAACCCATTGGTGGACCTCGGGCGGTGAAGCCGCCGCGGTCAAGGAATTGGCGAAAGCCTTCGACGCGTCCGGCAACAAATGGATCGACGGCGCCATTGCCGGTTCCGGCGGTACGGCCCGCCCGATCATGATCAGCCGCATCACAGGCGGCGACCCCATGGGTGCCACGCAGTTCAACCATGGTCGTCAGGCGCAGGAACTCGTGCAGGCCGGCCTGATGCGGGACCTGACCGATGTCGCCAAGCGCGAGAACTGGGAGAAGATCATCCGTCCCGCCGGGCTTCTGAAGTCCTGCACCATCGACGGCAAGATCTATTGCGCGCCGGTCAACATCCATTCCTGGCAGTGGCTGTGGCTCTCCAATGCCGCCTTCAAGAAGGCGGGCGTGGACGTGCCGAAGAACTGGAACGAATTCGTGGCGGCAGGTCCGGCCCTGCAGAAGGCCGGCATCCAGCCGCTGGCGCTCGGCGGCCAGCCCTGGCAGGCCAACGGCCTGTTCGACACGCTGATGATCTCGCTTGGCGGCAAGGACCTCTACACCAAGGTCTATCAGGACAAGGACAAGGCCACGATCACCGGGCCTGAGGTCGCCAAGATCTTCAAGGCGGCGGATGATGCCCGCAAGCTTTCCAAGGGCACCAATGTGCAGGATTGGAACCAGGCCACCAACATGGTGATAACAGGCAAGGCCGGCGGCCAGGTGATGGGTGACTGGGCGCAGGGCGAATTCCAGCTGGCCGGCCAGAAGGCCGGAACCGATTACAGCTGCCTGCCAGGCCTCGGCCTCAACGAATATCTAACCACCGGCGGCGACGCCTTCTATTTCCCGCTGCTGAAGGATCCAGCCAAGGCCAAGGCGCAGGAAGCGCTCGCTTCCGTTATCGTCGATCCAAAAACGCAGGTTGCCTTCAACTTGAAGAAGGGCTCGCTGCCGATCCGTGGCGACGTGGATCTGGGCGCTGCCAACGATTGCATGAAGAAGGGTCTGGCCATCCTTGACAAGGGTAGCGTCCTGACGAGCACCGACCAGTTGCTGTCGGCCGATACGCAGAAGCAGAAGGAGGACCTGTTCTCCGAATTCTTCGCCAGCACGTCCATGACGCCAGAGGCGGCACAGGCGCGCTTTGCCAAGATCGTGGCCGCTGCCGACTGATCATTCCCATACCCCCGGCATCGCCACCCCTCGGTGCCGGGGCACTCGCCGCCAGAGCGGCCAGTGAACGCGGAAAGATTGTTCGTAGAGTCTTACCTTTATCGATTGCCTGCGTGGAGGAGGATTCCGCCGCATGAGGTCAACTGTGCCTGCCGGACGGCCAAATCGTCTTTTTCGAAACCTGAATTCCAAGATCGCGCTGATCCCGATGATCCTGACGGCGCTTGTCGTCTTTCTCGGCGGCACGGTCTGGACCGTCGTCTATTCCTTCACCCGCTCGGGGCTTCTGCCGCGCCTGACCTTTGTCGGTCTCGACCAGTATGAGCGGCTCTGGGCGGCTCCGCGCTGGATCATCTCCATCCAGAATCTGGCCATCTATGGTGTGCTCTCGCTGATCTTCAGCCTGGTCATCGGCTTCATTCTGGCCGCCCTGATGGACCAGAAGATCCGCTTCGAGAACACATTCCGCACGATCTTTCTGTATCCTTTCGCCCTGTCCTTCATCGTCACCGGCCTCGTCTGGCAGTGGATCCTCAACCCGGAATTCGGCGTGCAGTCTGTGGTGCGCTCGATCGGCTTCACCAATTTCACCTTTGATCCGCTCTACAATTCGCAGATCGTCATCTATGGCGTCCTGATTGCCGGCCTCTGGCAGGGCACGGGGCTCGTCATGTGCCTGATGCTGGCAGGTCTGCGCGGCATTGACGAGGATATCTGGAAAGCTGCGCGTGTCGACGGCATCCCCATGTGGCGCACCTATCTCTTCATCGTCATTCCCATGATGCGCCCGGTCTTCATCACCACGCTGGTGCTGATCGCAAGCGGTATCGTCAAGGTTTACGATCTGGTGGTTGCGCAAACCAGCGGTGGCCCCGGCATCGCCTCGGAAGTGCCCGCAAAGTATGTTTACGATTACATGTTTCAGGCGCAGAACCTCGGCCAAGGCTTCGCGGCTTCCACCATGATGCTGATCACGGTCGCGATCATTGTCATCCCATGGGCTTACCTCGAATTCGGAGGAAAGAAGCGTGGCTAATATCAGCGCTCTCAACCAGACGGCTGCCGGATTCGATGCGGTCTCCGATCAACTGGGCAGCGGCCCGCGTGGCAAGAAACCCCGCCGCACCTTTTCCGGCCGCAATATCGTCATCTACGGCACGCTGTTCGTCGCCGCCGTCTACTACCTGCTGCCGCTTTATGTGATGGTGGTGACCTCCCTGAAGGGCATGCCGGAAATCCGCCTCGGCAATATCTTCTCGCCGCCGGTGGAAATCACCTTCGAACCCTGGGTCAAGGCCTGGGCCAGTGCCTGCACAGGCCTGAACTGCGATGGCCTCTCTCGCGGCTTTGGCAATTCGGTGCGCATCCTTCTGCCATCCGTCGTGGTTTCGATCATCGTCGCGTCGGTCAGTGGTTACGCGCTTGCCAACTGGCGCTTCAAGGGCGCGGACCTGTTCTTCTCGATCCTGATCGTCGGTGCCTTCATCCCCTATCAGGTGATGATCTATCCAATCGTCATCGTGCTGCGCGAACTCGGCATTTACGGCACGCTGACCGGTCTCGTCGTGGTGCACACCATCTTCGGCATGCCGATCCTGACGCTGCTCTTCCGCAACTATTTTACCTCTCTGCCGGAAGAACTGTTCAAGGCAGCCCGCATTGATGGCGCCGGCTTCTGGCAGATCTATTTCCGCATCATGCTGCCGATGTCGCTGCCGATCTTCGTGGTCGCGATCATCCTGCAGGTGACAGGCATCTGGAACGACTTCCTGTTCGGCGTCGTGTTCACGCGGCCGGATACCTATCCGATGACGGTGCAGCTCAACAACATCGTCAACTCGGTGCAGGGCGTGAAGGAATACAACGTCAACATGGCGGCAACGCTTCTGACGGGTGCCGTTCCTCTCTTCGTCTATTTCGTTTCAGGCAGACTTTTCGTCCGGGGCATTGCCGCCGGCGCAGTTAAGGGTTGAGCGCCTATGGCCAACAGTGTTTCCATTCGTGACCTTTCGCTTTCCTTTGGCGCGGTGACCGTGCTGAAGGACCTGAATCTGGACATCCGGGACGGCGAATTCCTGGTGCTGCTGGGCTCTTCCGGCTGTGGCAAGTCCACGCTTCTCAACTGCATCGCGGGCCTTTTGGAGCCGACGGACGGACAGATCTTCATCAAGGACAAGAATGTCACCTGGGAAGAGCCGAAGGATCGCGGCATCGGCATGGTGTTCCAGTCCTATGCGCTCTATCCGCAGATGACGGTCGAGAAGAACCTCTCCTTCGGGCTGCAGGTCGCCAAGATGCCGAAGCTGGAGATCGACAAGCGCGTGGCCCGCGCCGCCGAAATCCTGCAGATCGGCCCGCTTCTGAAGCGCCGCCCCGCCGCTCTCTCCGGCGGCCAGCGCCAGCGTGTCGCGATTGGCCGTGCGCTGGTGCGCGATGTGGATGTGTTCCTGTTCGATGAACCGCTGTCCAACCTCGATGCCAAGCTGCGCTCGGAACTGCGCGTGGAGATCAAGCGGCTGCACCAGCAGCTGAAGAACACCATGATCTATGTGACGCATGACCAGATCGAGGCGCTGACGCTGGCGGATCGCATCGCCATCATGAAGAGCGGCGTCATCCAGCAGCTGGATGATCCCATGGTCATCTACAACCGGCCGCGAAACCTGTTCGTGGCAGGCTTCATTGGTTCGCCGTCGATGAACTTCCTGCGCGGCGAAATCGCCAATGCCAATGATCGTCTCGTCTTCCGCACGCAAGGCGTGGATTTCAGCCTCGCCGGCTATCAGACATCAGAGACACTTGTGCCCGGCCGCAAGGTGGTGCTGGGCGTGCGCCCGGAACATATCGCCGTGGACGGGGACGTTCAGGGCGGAGAGCGTCACGAGGCGGTGGTCGATATCGAGGAGCCCATGGGCGCCGACAACCTGCTCTGGCTGAAGCATGCCGGCCATACACTGGCGGTCCGGACCGGCGGCGCCCGTCGCTACGCGCCCGGCACCCGTCTCACCCTCGGCTTCGACATGTCGCTCGCCTCGCTCTTCGATGCCGAGACCGAGGATCGCATCTGATGCAGGCGTTGCACAGGCGGCCGAAATCCCCCTCTGGCCTGCCGGCCATCTCCCCCACAAGGGGGGAGAAAACCTCGCGGCATCGTCTTGGTCCAATGGGGGCACTGAAAGTGCTGCGGGTTGAGCCCCTCCCACCTGTGGGGAGGGGTCTCTCCCGCGAGCGCCAGAAAAGGAATGACATCATGACCGTTGTCGATCTGGCCGGAACCTGGCATCTCTCTTCCGTCGATGGCGTACATCGCGCCGAAATGGTGCTGCCCGGCGATGTCCATTCGGCGCTTCAGGCCGCCAGCATCATTGCGGACCCCTATGCGGGCTGCAACGAAAACGATGTTCAATGGGTGGCGGAGACCGACTGGTTCGTCAGTCGCCGCTTTCATTTGGGTGAGGCGGCAGGCAGCTGGTATCTCGATATCGATTACCTCGATACGGTCGCGACCATCTTCGTCAATGATGTCGCCGTGCTGGAGGCGGATAACTGCTTCCTGCGCTACCGGCCGGATGTGTCCAAAGCGCTGAAGGCTGGCGAAAACGAGATCCGCATTCACTTCCGCTCCAACATTGTGGAGGGTGCTGCCCGCCAGTCACGCCAGCCCTTCTACATTCCCTATTCCACCGCCAACTCGCCGATCCCCAACGGCAATATGCTGCGCAAGCCGCAATGCCATTTCGGCTGGGACTGGAATATCGCCATTGCCCCGCTTGGTCTCTACGGCACGGTTGTGCTGAAGCAACTTACCGAAGCCCGTATCGAGCATGTCATGACGCGCCAGCATCACCGCGAGGGCGCGGTGGATGTCACCGTTTCTGTCACCTTGTTTGCCGATGGGCCGGGCGTAGTGCCGCTCATCGTTACATTGGGCGACGAAAGCGTGCGTCTTGATTGTGGCGTCCGGTCCGGTGAAACCACAGTCACGCAGGTCTTCACCATCGAAAACCCAAAACTCTGGTGGCCTGCCGGCAATGGCGAGCAGGCGCTTTATGATCTGACCGTCGAGGTGCCGGACGAAACGGTCAAGCGCCGGATCGGCCTGCGCATGGTCGAGCTTTTGACCGACAAGGACGAGGCGGGCAGCCGCTTTGCTTTCCGCATCAATGGCCGGGAAATCTTCTGCCGGGGTGCCAACTGGATTCCGGCCGATGCGCTTTTCTCCCGCACAAGTGAGGAGAAGACCCGCGATCTCCTGCAATCGGCTGTCGACGCCAACATGAACATGATCCGTGTCTGGGGCGGCGGTTTCTACGAGGCGGACTGGTTCTATGATCTCTGCGACGACCTGGGTTTGATGGTCTGGCAGGATTTCCAGTTCGCCTGCAACCTCTATCCCTCTACGCCGGACTTTCTCGACAATGTCGCGCGTGAGGTGGATTACCAGACGCGTAGGCTCATCACGCACCCTTCGATCGTGCTCTGGTGCGGCGACAACGAACTGGTGGGGGCGCTCACCTGGTTCGAGGAATCCCGCAACAATCGCGATCGCTATCTCGTCTCCTATGATCGGCTCAACCGTACGATTGAGCAGGCGCTGCAGAAGGCGGCGCCCGATGCCATCTGGTGGCCGTCGAGCCCTGCGTCCGGCTACCTCGATTACGGCGACGCCTGGCATGCGGATGGTTCCGGCGACATGCATTACTGGTCCGTCTGGCACGAGAACAAGCCCTTCGAGGATTACCGCAATGTGCGGCCCCGCTTCTGCTCGGAATTCGGCTTCCAGTCTTACACCTCGCTGCCTGTCATCGAGACCTATGCCGCGAAGAGCGATATGAACATCGCCTCGCCGGTCATGGAGCATCACCAGAAGAATGACGGCGGCAATGAGCGGATCGCAGGGACCATGTTCCGCAATTTTCGCTTCCCCAAGGACTTCCCGAATTTCGTTTATCTCAGCCAGGTGCAACAGGCGGTGGCGATCAAGACGGCCGTGGATTACTGGCGTTCGCTCAAGCCCCACTGCATGGGCACGCTCTACTGGCAGCTCAACGACACCTGGCCGGTCGCCTCCTGGTCGAGTCTCGATTACGGCGGCAATTGGAAAGTGCTGCATTACCTTGCGCGCCGCTTCTTCCAGCCGGTCACCATCGCGGCCATTCCCGATGGAGACGATATCCGTCTGTCGCTGGTCAATGACACGCTTGACGATGTGACCGTCACCATCAACGTCTCGCGGCTGACGCTTGGCGGCGAGCGGCATGAGCTGACCTCCGTCGAAGCGGTGGTGTCGCCGGATGCAGCAGTGACAGCGCTTCGCATTCCCCTTGCCGATCTCCCGAAAGGCGAACTGCTGGCCTGGAGCTTTACCGCCTCCAACGGCACAGGCGGCGAGGGGCATCATGTGATCGGCACCTACAAGGCGCTCGACCTACAGCCGCCGGGTTTGCACATGAGCGTGGAGCCTGCGCCGGACGGAGGATTTGACATTCTCGTACAGTCGGATGGGCTGGCGCTTTTCGTCATGCTGGAGAGCAAGACCCCCGGCCGTTACTCCGACAACGCCTTTGACCTCGCCCGCGGCGAAAGCCGCCGCATCACCTTCACCCCGACCTTAGCCCCCCAGGGCACCGTCACGGGCCAGCCCGTGTTCCGCCTTTACGATCTGCATTCCTCATCGAATGCGGATTGATCAGTTTCAAACGAGCCCCGGCCTTCAGGAGGACATCATGACCAAGCTCGGCTTCCAGCTTTACAGCGCCCGCAACTTCCAGCCCTTTTCGGAAATCTTCAAGAAACTCGCCAATGCCGGCTATGCGGAAGTGGAAGGTTATGGAGCGATCTATGCCAGCCTTGACGAGGCTTCGCTGAAGGCGCTGCGCCATGATCTGGATAGCTCTGGCCTCACCATGCCGACGGGCCACTTCAGCCTTGACCTGTTGGAAAAGGAGCCGCAGCGCGCGCTGGATATCGCGAAGACCCTCGGCGTCGAAGCAATCTACTGCCCGCATCTGGTCGCGGATCAGCGCCCCACGGATGCTGCCGGCTGGTTCGCCTTCGGCCAGCGGCTTCAGGCGGTCGGCAAGCCCTATCGCGACGCCGGCCTGGTGTTCGGCTGGCACAATCACGACTTCGAATTCAAGACTCTGGCCGATGGCTCGACACCACAGGAGCAGATCTTTGCCGGCGGCCCGGATCTCGCCTGGGAAGCGGATATTGCCTGGGTCATCCGTGGCGGGGCCGATCCCTTTGCCTGGATCGAAAGCTATGCCAAGCGCATCAAGGCCGTGCATGTGAAGGATATCGCGCCCGCTGGTGAGAATACCGATGAGGATGGCTGGGCAGATGTCGGCCACGGCACCGTGGACTGGAAGGGCCTGATCGTCGCGCTGAAGAAGACGCCGGTGAAGCACTACGTCGTTGAGCACGACAATCCCAAGGACATCGACCGTCTGATCACGCGCTCGATCGCAGCCTTCCAGACCTATTGAGACAAGAACGGAGTTTTGGAGTTTCCCATGACCAAGGAATTGGGCGTCGGCATCATCGGATGCGGCAATATTTCCACCACCTACCTGTCGCTCGCTCCGCTCTTCAAGGGCTTGAAGATGCTGGCCTGCGCGGACATCAACCCCGAAGCGGCCAAGCTTCGCGCCGAGGAATATGGCGTGACGGCGCAGACCGTCGAGGAGCTTCTGGCGAATGACGAGCTTGACGTCATCGTCAACCTCACCATTCCGGCCACGCATTTCTCGGTGTCGAAAGCCATCCTCGAAGCCGGCAAGCATGTCTATTCGGAAAAGCCGCTGGTGCTCTCCCTGGAGGAGGGCGAGGAACTCAGGGCGCTTGCCAAGGCCAAGAACCTTGCCGTCGGCTGCGCACCGGATACTTTTCTCGGCGGTTCGC
Source organism: Rhizobium oryzicola (assembly GCF_030504645.1). GTDB lineage: Bacteria > Pseudomonadota > Alphaproteobacteria > Rhizobiales > Rhizobiaceae > Neorhizobium > Neorhizobium oryzicola. The sequence continues at coordinate 262,218 of NZ_JAUKWQ010000001.1, forward strand.
ACCAGCTCGCCCGCCAGTATATCGATGAGGGTGGCGTCGGGCGCATCACCTCGGGCACGTGCCATGTCATGAGCCCCGGCATGGAAAGCTGGCATCCGAATCCCGGCTTCTTCTTCCTGGCGGGCGGCGGCCCGATCCTCGATCTCGGCCCGTATTACATCGCCAACCTGATCAACCTGATCGGACCGGTGAAGCGCGTGGCTGCACTCACGTCCATGGCAAATCCGTTCCGCACCATCACCAGTCAGCCGCTGGCGGGAACGCAGATCCCGGTGGAGACGCCGACCAATATCCATGCGCTTATGGAGTTCCAGAACGGCGCCACCATCACACTGTCAGCCAGCTGGGATGTCTGGGCGCACCGCCACGCCAATATGGAGCTTTATGGCACGGAAGGTTCGATCTTCGTGCCGGATCCGAACTTCTTCGGCGGCAAGGTGGAGGTCAGCGGCCGCAGCAACGAGATCAAGCCGCTGGAAATGTGGGACCACCCCTTCGCCAAGGACAATCAGGAAAGCCCGCGCGGCCCCCGCGCCAATTACCGCACGGCAGGTCTGGCAGATATGGCGATGGCGCTGATCGAAAACCGCGATGCCCGCTGCTCACTGGAGCGCACGCTGCATGGCATTGACGTGATGACCGGCATCCTGAAATCCGGCGAGGATGGGCGTTTTGTGGACATGACCACCACCTGCACCCAGCCGGCGGCGCTCGGCATCGATGAGGCGCTGGCGCTGCTGCGGTAGACGCTTTTGTGTTTACCCCCCTCTGTCCTGCCGGACATCTCCCCCCATGAGGGGGGAGATGTCCGGCAGGACAGAGGGGGCTCACATGCTGGCATGGACCCAGAGAGGGCACATTCGGGGTTAAGCCGAACGCTCGGCAATCCACCACCTGAGGAGAAAACGCGATGATCCGTAATCCGATCCTGCCCGGCTTCAACCCGGACCCGTCGATCTGCCGCGTAGGCGAGGATTACTATATCGCCACCTCCACCTTCGAATGGTATCCAGGCGTGCAGATCCATCATTCGCGGGATCTGGTGAACTGGAAGCTCGTACGCCGACCGCTGGAGCGCAAAAGCCAGCTGGACATGCGCGGCAATCCGGACAGCTGCGGTATCTGGGCCCCATGCCTCTCCTATGCGGACGGACTGTTCTGGCTCGTCTATACGGATGTGAAGCGCTTCGACGGCAACTTCAAGGACGCGCACAACTACATCGTGACGTCACCGACCATCGAAGGCGAATGGTCCGATCCGATTTATGTCAATTCCTCGGGCTTCGATCCCTCGCTGTTTCATGACGACGACGGCCGCAAATGGTTCGTCAACATGCAGTGGAACCACCGTACAGAAAGCTTTGGCGGCTCGCCGAAAAGCCCGGCCTTCGATGGCATTCTGCTGCAGGAATGGGACCCGCAGACGAAGCGTCTGACCGGACCGGTCAGGAACATCTTTGCGGGAAGTCCGCTCGGGCTTGTGGAGGGCCCGCATCTCTTCAAGCGCAACGGCTGGTATTATCTGACCACGGCCGAGGGCGGCACGGGCTATGACCATGCGGTGACCATGGCGCGCTCCCGCACCATAGACGGACCTTATCAGATGCATCCGGAGATGCATCTGATCACCTCGAAGGACGCGCCGGATGCCGTGCTGCAAAGGGCAGGGCACGGACAGTATGTGGAAACGCCTGACGGTCAGGCCTATCATACGCATCTCTGCGGCCGTCCGCTTGCGCCGAAACGCCGCTGTACGCTGGGCCGAGAAACGGCCCTGCAGAAATGCGTCTGGCGCGATGATTGGCTCTATCTTGCCCATGGTGGCATGGTGCCGGCGGTTCATGTGCCGGCACCCGGCGATGCAGAGCCGGAGGCGAAACCCGCCCGTATCGAATATCGCTTCGATCAGCCTGAGCTCCACGCCGATTTCCAGTGGCTCAGAACCCCGGAACCGCAGCGCATCTTTTCGTTGAGCGAGAGGCCCGGCGTGTTGCGCCTGTATGGCCGCGAGAGCATCGGCTCCTGGTTCGAGCAGTCGCTGGTGGCGCGGCGGCAGGAGCATCATAGCTTCCGGGCGGAGACGGTGGTGGAATTCAAGCCCGAGACCTATCAGCAGGTGGCGGGGCTGACGTATTACTATAACAGGCACAAGTTCCATGCGGTGGCCGTCAGCCTGCATGAAACGCTGGGCCGCGTGGCGACCATCTTATCCTGCCCCGGCGATTTTCCGCACGGCAAGCTGAGCTTCCCGGTAGGCGCCGGCGAAGCGATCCCGGATGGGCCGGTGCATCTCGCCATGCAGGTCGACGGCAACGACCTGCAGTTTTCTTATCGTATGGGTGAGGGCGGAAACTGGCAGCCGCTCGGTCCGGTTCTCGATGCCGGTGTGGTCTCTGATGAAGGCGGTCGCGGCGAGCACGGTTCTTTCACAGGCGCCTTCACCGGAATATTTGCTTTCGACATTACCGGTTCTGCGAGGGTCGCGGATTTCACAGGCTTCATCTATGAAGGGAAACCTGCTACACAGGGTTGAAGCAATATTGCCATGTTTTATTATATTCTATGAGAGTGTTGTTGGTTGCGCAAACAACGGCACTGCAAGATTGCCTCAAGTAATACGACTCACTATAGACTTGCCGTTACGGCAAGCGAAACGATTACCGAGCAAGTAAGAAAGTTCGCTCTGCCCGAAAAGCCGCATATCATTTCAAAGTCAACCAGTGTTGGCTGGGTGCGGCCTCGCGGAAGTAGACGATGGCGCCAGGCGCGAAAAGGAATCTCGTGGTCGTTCGGGCGGGCAAGGCCTCGCTGCATCCAGCTTGGCTAAATCAATCTTGGGAAACTCGCTCCTTTGATATGATTGTCAGCTATTATTCTGAGGAAGCCTATGCGGCGCATGTGGCCCAACCCGGTGTGCAGGCGGTACTGGTCAAGGGCGGCAAGTGGGATGGTCTTTACAAAACGCTGACCGCGGAGGGGATCGATCTGTCAGCCTATGATTACATCTGGCTGCCGGATGACGACATTGACACCAACGGCGAGGCGATCGAAACCATCTTCGGCATGGCGTACGAGCACGGGCTGACGGTCTGCCAGCCATCGTTGACGCCGCAGAGCTATTTCAGCCATTTCCTGCTGATTCAATGCGCTGCCTTCCGCCTGCGATACACCAATTACATCGAGATCATGGTGCCGTGCCTCAGCCGTGAGGTCTTGCTGCGTGCTCTGCCGTTGTTCAAGAACACCATGAGCGGTTTTGGGCTGGACTATATCTGGTGCCGCTGGCCGGAATCCGGTGCGTTTCGCTGCGCCATCCTTGATGAGGTGGCTGTCTTTCACACAAGACCTGTTGGCAAGCATCTGAAGGCTGCCATGACCGGTGCCGGCTTGTCCGCCAAGGGCGAAGAGGGCGAACTGAAAGAACATTTCGGCCTGCGCGGACGCGTGGTGCCGGTAGCCTATGCGGCAATTGCGGCAGACGGAACGCCGGTGACGGGACGCTACCGCATCGGCCGAAAGATGGTGGCCTATTGGCTGGAGAACCTGACGGCCTTCCGCGACCGGGGCGAAGCCTGGCGCAAGGCGATCCAGATCCTCAAGCGGCAATATGTGAAGAAGGTCGAGATGACCATTCTGAAAGCGCGCGAACCGGCATGACGCGCATGTCGCACAAAACTGTGCAGCGGTTTTGCGATTACGACATGCTCAAAACAATTGCTCTGGAAGGGGCGGCTTGGCCGCCCCTCACCACTTTCGTCAAGCCGGGTTTTCCAGGCTGAACGTGCGGGTGTGTTCATCATAGCTGAACAGTTCCCCGTAGCGTCCCCAGGAAATGACAGCGCGCATGGTTTCTTCGGCCCGGTCTTCCGACATCGTGTCCTCCAACTCCTCGCAGAAGCGGGTAAAGGGGGCACGGTGTGTCGGCCGTTCGTCCAACACGCGGCGAATGAGGGCTGCGAGGGGGACATAGGCGATCAGATGATCGGCAAACAGCTTCTTGCGCTGGTCGACATCCGAATGCACGAAGCGTTGGCCGAATTCCGTCAGGCTCACGTCACCCTCTTCCAGCTCCGCCATGCGCAGCAGCTGCAACGTCTCGACAATGGGGAAGAGATCATCCACTTCCATGCGCAGTATCCGTGCCAGATCCGGCAGGTCGGCCTTCCCGTCGAAAGGGGCGCCTGCCACCGCCTCCATCAGGCCGGACAGCAGGTTGGTGGACACCTTGGGCAAGGCCATCCCGAGACCCACACCGGGAATGCCGTCATTGGCGCGCTTCTCGGTTTTCTCTGCCGGATTGCGCTGCGTCATGCGGGCATAGATATCGTCCACCAGTTCGCGGAAAACCGGGTCCATGCGGTCGCGCGGATGCGGCAGATCCACCTTCAATTCCACGGCCACGCGACCCGGATTGGAGGAGAAGATGAGGATGCGGTCGCACATCAGCACGGCCTCTTCGATGTTGTGCGTCACCATCAGGATGGACTTGATCGGCAGACGGCCCTCGATCCACAGATCGATGAGATCGGTGCGCAGTGTCTCGGCCGTCAGCACGTCGAGCGCCGAGAAGGGCTCATCCATCAGCATCAGGCGCGGATGTACGACCAGCGCCCGGGCAAAGCCGACGCGCTGGCGCATGCCGCCGGAAAGCTCCTTCGGGTAGGCGCTTTCAAAGCCGTCGAGGCCGATGAGGTCGATGGCGTTAAGTGCACGGCGGCGGCGCTCGGCAGCAGGAATGCCGAGGGCTTCGAGACCGATCTCGACATTCTGCAGCACGGTCAGCCAGGGAAACAGGGCAAAGCTCTGGAAGACCATGGAAAGTCCATCGCAGGGGCCGGTGACCGGCTTGCCGCACCAGTTGACGGTGCCGCTGGTGGCATGCAGCAGGCCGGCGATGATGCGCAGGAGGGTGGACTTGCCGGAGCCGGAACGGCCGAGCAGGCCGACGATCTCGCCCTCATGGATGTTCAGCGAGACGTTGTCGAGCACGACAAGATCGGCATTGTCGCCCTTGTGGTAGACCTGACGGACATTGGCGACATCGACCAGGCGGGCGGCTTCGGAAACGGAGTGTACGGTGTTCATTTCAACGACGGACATGGGACCAGTCCTTTCTCAAGCGATACGCAGACGGCGGTTGGAGAAGGCGTAGAGCGGACGCCAGACCAGCCGGTTGAACAGAATGACGAAGAGCGACATGACGGCGATGCCGAGCACGATGCGCGGGTAATCCCCTGCTTCGGTCGCCTGGGCGATGTAGGCGCCAAGGCCGTGCGCGGTCAGCTTGTTCTCGCCCCAGCTTGCCACTTCGGCAACAATCGAGGCATTCCAGGAGCCGCCGCTGGCGGTGATGGCGCCGGTCACATAATAGGGGAAGATCCCGGGAATGATGACCTTGAACCACCAGTTCCAGCCGCCGATGCGGAAGGTGGAAGCTGCCTCTCTGAGATCGCTGGGGAAGGCGCTCGCGCCAGCGATCACGTTGAAGAGGATGTACCACTGGGTTCCGAGCACCATCAGCGGCGACAGCCACACATCCGCATTCAGCCCCAGCTTGACGATGACAACCACGGCGAAGGGGAAGATGATATTGGCCGGGAAGGCGGCGAGGAACTGGGCCAGCGGCTGGACCCGTTCGGCCACAGCAGGTCGCAGACCGATCCACACACCAACAGGCACCCAGATCACAGTCGCGATCACCATCAGCACCACCACGCGCAGCATGGTCAGCAGGCCAAGCTCCACAGTGGTGATCACCTCCGTCATTCCGAGTTCGGTGGCAATGAAGCTGACGATAAGCCAGATGGCATAGGCGGTGCCGAGCGCCACTGCAATCAGCCACAGTCGCTCTGCCCATACGCTGTCCCACGCCGAGACGAGCGTGCGGGGCGCCGGCATGCGCAGGGCCATGCGTTGCTTCGGCAGTACCGAAAGCAGCTTTGCGACAGGCGCAAACACCAGCTGCAGCAGCCGTGCGCGACGGGCCATGTCCAGCACCCAGGAACGGGGGGCATCGCCGCTCGCCGTCTGGTCCATGCGGAACTTGTCGCCCCAGGCGACCAGTGGGCGAAAAAGCAGCTGGTCATAAAGTAGGATCAGCCCCAGCATGACGAGCACGGCATAGCCGACCGCCGGCAGGTTCTGCTGCTGAATGGCAAGCGACACATAGGAGCCGATGCCGGGCAGGGTGATGGTGTTGTTGCCGACCGAAATGGCTTCGGATGCGACCACGAAGAACCAGCCACCGGACATGGACATCATCGTGTTCCACACGAGACCGGGCATGGAAAAGGGCACTTCCAGCCGCCAGAAGCGCTGCCAGCCGGTCAGCCGGAAACTTTGGCTCGCCTCGTCCAGATCGCGCGGCACCGTCTTCAGCGACTGGTAGAAGCTGAAGGTCATGTTCCAGGCCTGGCTGGTGAAGATGGCGAAGATCGCCGCCAGCTCCACGCCCATGACCTTGCCGGGAAACAGCGCCATGAAACCGGCGACGGTAAACGACAGGAAGCCGAGCACCGGCACCGATTGCAGGATGTCCAGAAGCGGGATCAGCACCATCTCGGCGCGGCGGCTCTTGGCGGCCAGTGCACCATAGATGAACGTGAAGATCAGCGAGGCGATGATGGCCGCAAACATGCGCAGCGTCGTGCGCAGCGCATATTCCGGCAGCATCGAGACATCGAGAGACAGAGGTGTGGCGTTCAGTGCCTCCAGCGGCGCCATGGTTTCCTGGCCGCCGTGAAGCAGAAGCGTGAGGCTGCCGAAGATCAGCCCGAAGGCGAAGGCATCCCAAAGATTCGGGGCAAACCGGTGCCGTTGACCGGCAGCCATGGCCGGATGATGCATGGTCATGATCGATAACCCGTAATTCCGAAATGAAGTCGGGCCGCGCGCAAAGGCACAGCCGATGACGCACTCGCCGCGAAAGCAGCGAGGATCAGCGACTTATTCGGTCACCGCAGTCGGATGTGCGGGACACGGGCTGACGGATGCGGAAGATGCAATACCGCATGGCTCACCTCTGATTTCTCAGCCTGCCGGCGGAGCGGGTGAACCAGCGCGCTCAAAGAGAGCTGTCAGGTTCAGAGCGTCTCCACGAGCAGGCTCGTGCTAGATCGACTACTGGAGCTATCCATAAAGGACAAAATTTCCCTGATTGATGCCGGACGAACTTCCGACGTGCGCGATATTGCGCTGCACTCTTTGTGAGTCAAGCGGATTTTTATGACAGTATGAAGTGAGGATATTGGCTGCCTGAAGCGAAGCTGAAGTTTTAAAAACCGTTCGTTTCAGATACAACTCTGGATGAAAGGATATCCTTGTTTTCCAAAGAGTTGGCAACGCTCCGCCACCAGAAGTTCACGCTATAAACATTTTCGTGATTGGTTATCGACGTAAGGGGCTGGGTGAGCCAAGGTTAGCGGATGCGAACACATCCGAAGCCCAGTTCAGAAACACTCGCAGTCGAGGGGACAGCTGCCGGCTACGGTGATAAAGTGCCGAAAGCGGTGTCGGCGTCGGCGGATAGTCGCTCAGGATCTCCACCAGATGACCGGACTCAAGATCGGTTTGCAGGCGATAACGCGGTGCCTGGATGATGCCGAAGCCCAAGCGCGCCAGCTCGGCCATGGTGCCGGAGTCATTGACGCTGACCCGGCTCTGAACGCGGATCATGACCGGCTTCTTATCCAGCATGAATTCCAGCGGCATCACTTCGCCCGTGCGCGACGAAATGAAGCCAACGCATTGATGGTCGGTCAGCTCCTGCGGATGCGTGGGCCTGCCGAAACGCTCCAGATAGCCGGGGCTCGCGCAGGTGACTTCTGCGATGGTCCCGAGTTTTCGCACGATTAGATCACTGTCCTGAAGCTCTCCGGCGCGGATGGCGCAATCCACCCCCTCACGGATGAGATCGACCACCCGATCGCCTTGCCCGATCTGGAGGTCGAGATGCGGATAGCGCTGCAGAAACTCCGGCAATTTGGGCAGAAGAAATCTCTGGGTCAGGTAAGGGTGGGCGTCGATGCGCAGCAGGCCGCGCGGCTCCGCGTCACGAAAAATGCTCTCCGCGTCCTCCACATCGGCTAGGATGCCGAGACATCGCTGATAGAAGGCTTCGCCGTCCAGCGTCGGCGCCACATGCCGTGTCGTTCGCTGCAGAAGACTGGCGCCGAGATCTGCTTCCAACTGCTTGATCACTTCGGTGACAGTCGAGCGGGCAAGGCCGAGATCCGCGGCAGCGGCGGAAAAGCTCCGCCTTTCCACGATCCGCACAAAAAGCTGAAGTCTGTCGAAACGATCCATGCCCATTGTTCAGCATGGGCGAAAAGACTTGTCAATCTGCTGCCAATTGTTAGGCGCGGTGCGACGCTCTATCTCTTGTTCATCCAATTGAAAGGAAACGATCATGAGCACGACAGAGAACAGAGTAGCCATCGTCACGGGCGGGTCGAAGGGTATCGGGGCGGCGATCTCCGAGCGGCTTGCGGCCGATGGCTTTGCCGTCGTCCTGAACTATTCCAGCGATGCAGAGGCGGCGCGGGGCGTGGTGGAGAAAATTACCAAAGCCGGTGGCCAGGCTCTGGCCGTGCAGGCGGATATCGGCGATGCGGGTGCCGCCAAGCTTTTGTTCGACAAGGCGGAAGAAGCATTCGGCCAAGTGGATGTGCTGGTCAACAATGCCGGCATCATGGCTCTGAAGCCGCTTGCCGAAACGGATGACGACGCCTTCGAGCGGCATATCGCCGTCAATCTCACCGGTACCTTCCGCGGCATGCGCGAAGGTGCAAACCGGTTGCGGGATGGCGGCCGCATCATCAATTTTTCGACCAGCATCATCGGAACCTATCTGCCGACCTATGGCGCCTATGCCGCCTCCAAGGGCGGTGTCGAGGCGCTGACGCATGTGCTGGCGAAGGAACTTGGCAAGCGGCGCATTTCGGTCAATGCGGTCGCACCGGGGCCGGTCGAGACGGACCTCTTCATGCGCGACAAGCCGCCGGAACTGGTGCAGAACATCATGAATGCAAACCCGCAGGGTCGCCTGGGCCAGCCGTCGGATATCGCGGCTGTGGTCTCTTTCCTGGCCAAGCCGGAAAGCGGCTGGGTGAGCGGGCAAATCATTCGTGCCAATGGCGCGATGATCTAAGACCTGTTGCGTGGGAAGGCTCGCCTGCGCGAGCCTTCCGCATGCGGTCAGACGCTGAGGCAGAGATACTTCACTTCGAGATAATCCTCGATGCCGTATTTCGAGCCCTCGCGGCCCTGGCCGCTCTGCTTGATGCCGCCGAACGGTGCGACTTCCGTGGAGATGAGGCCGGTATTCACGCCGACCATGCCGTACTCCAGGGCCTCCGCGACGCGGAAGACCTTCGAGAGGTCCTTGGCGTAGAAGTAGGAGGCAAGGCCGAACTCCGTGTTGTTGGCCATGGCGATCACTTCCTCCTCCGTCTCGAAGCGGAAGAGCGGGGCAACGGGCCCGAAGGTCTCTTCCCGCGCCACCTTCATGTCAGGCGTAACACCGGTCAGCACGGTCGGTTCGAAGAACAGGCCGCCGCGTGCATCACGCTTGCCGCCCAGCGCCACGGACGCACCCTTGGCGAGAGCGTCAGAAATATGGTCTTCCACCTTGGCCAGCGCCTTGTCCGAGATCAGCGGGCCGGCATTGACGCCCGCCTCGAAACCGTCTCCAACCTTGATGGTCGCCACCTTGGCGGCGAGCTTTTCGGCAAAAGCCTCATAGACGCCTGCCTGCACATAGAGGCGGTTGGCGCAGACGCAGGTCTGGCCGTTGTTGCGGTACTTGGAGACGATCGCCCCCTCGACGGCGGCATCGAGATCCGCATCATCAAACACGATGAAGGGCGCGTTGCCGCCGAGTTCCAGACCGAGCTTCAGGATCTGGTCTGCGCCCTGGCGCATCAGGATCTTGCCGACATTTGTGGAGCCAGTGAAGGTCAGCTTGCGCACCTTGTCATTGGCGCACATCTCCTGGCCGACGCTGGCGGAATCGGTCGAGAGGATGATGTTGTAGAGCCCGGCGGGCAGGCCAGCGCGTTCCGCGAGAACGGCAAGCGCCAAGGCCGAAAGCGGGGTTTCGGCAGCGGGTTTCGACACCATCGCGCAACCGGCGGCCAGTGCCGGAGCCAGCTTGCGGGCCAGCATGGCGTTGGGGAAGTTCCACGGCGTGATTGCCGCCACGACACCCACCGGCTGCTTGATGACAATGATGCGCTTGTCCGGCTGGTGGCCGGGAATGGTATCGCCGTAAACACGCTTGGCTTCCTCGCCGAACCATTCGACGTAGGACGCACCGTAGAGAATCTCGCCGCGCGCTTCCGCCCAAGGCTTGCCCATTTCCATGGTGAGGATGGTTGCCAGATCATCGGCATTGGCCACCATCAGGTCGTAGAGCTTGCGCAAGATCCCGGCGCGTTCCTTGCCCGTCTTCGCGGCCCAGGCCTTTTGCGCCGTATACGCGGCATCGATTGCGCGGGCGGTTTCCGCCCGGCCCATGTTCGGCAGCGTGGCAATCACCTCGCCCGTGGCCGGGTTGGTCACGTCGAAGCTTGCGCTGCTGTCGCTGGCTGCCACCCAATCCGCGCCGATGGGAGCCTTGTCGGTGACAAGGCTCGGGTCTTTCAGCTTCTCAATCAGTTTTGCCGAAATCGCCATGGCTCAGGCTTCCTTGGCGCATTCGCGCAGCGTGGCTTCCAGGATGTCGAGCGCTTCGGAGAAGACCTCGTCCTCAATCGTGAGCGGCGACAGGAAGCGGATGACATTGCCATAGACACCGCAGGTGAGAAGGATCAGGCCCTTTTCCAGTGCCTTCACCCGCACCTTATTGGTGAAGTCCGCATCCGGCGTATGGGTGCCGGGAATGTTGAACTCGACGGCATTCATGAAGCCCGGGCCGCGGATATCGGCAATCTGCGGCACGGCATCCACCAGCGACTGCAGGCGCTGCTTCAGGCGGGCACCCAGTTGCTCGGCGCGCTCATTGAGCTTTTCTTCCTCGATGATGTCGAGAACCGCATTGCCGGCTGCAATGCCGATCGGGTTGCCGCCATAGGTGCCACCGAGACCGCCGGGGCCGGGCGCATCCATGATGTCGGCACGGCCGGTGACGGCCGCGATCGGAAAACCGCCGCCCAGCCCCTTGGCCATGGTGGTGATGTCGGCCACGACACCATAATGCTCCATGGCAAACAGTCTGCCCGTACGGGCAAAGCCGGTCTGCACTTCGTCGGCAATCAACAGGATGCCGTGCTTGTCGGCCAGTTCGCGCAGCTTCACCATGAAGGCGCGCGGCACTTCGTAAAACCCGCCTTCGCCCTGAACCGGTTCCACGATGAAGGCCGCGACACGGTTCGGATCGACATCCGCCTTGAACAGCTTGTCGAGCACGCCGAGCGTATCCTCGATGGTCGTGCCATGCAGTTCGACCGGGAAGGGCACGTGGAAGACGTCAGGCATCATGGCGCCGAAGCCGGTCTTGTAGGGAACGACCTTGCCGGTCAGCGTCATGCCCATGAAGGTGCGGCCGTGGAAGGCACCGGTAAAGGCGATCACGGCGGAACGGTTTGTGGCGGCACGTGCAATCTTGACCGCGTTTTCAACGGCTTCCGCGCCGGTCGTTACAAAGATCGTCTTCTTCTCGAAGTCGCCGGGAACGGCCTTGTTGAGACGCTCCGCGAGGCGGACATAATTTTCGTAAGGCACGACCTGATGGCAGGTGTGGGTGAAGTGATCGAGCTGGTCCTTCACGGCAGCGATCACCTTAGGATGGCGGTGGCCGGTGTTGACCACGGCAATGCCGGCGGCGAAGTCGATATAGCGGCGGCCTTCGACATCCCAGATTTCCGCATTCTCGGCGCGGTCTGCATAGACCTGGGTGGTGACGCCGACCCCGCGTGAAATGGCATCCGTGCGGCGTGTGGCAAGTTCCGAATTCAGCATGTTCATTCCCCTCTTCAAAGCACCGCCGGACAACATCCAACGAACCGGCATTTCGTTGAGAAGATTTCTTGCATTTTTTCTGTAGATTTACAACGGGGCAGTGAGCGATTATCGAGCATATGAAAGAGGCCTCATCTGCCGGCGCCGGAAAAGACCGTGGACGATATCAGATACAAGATCGCAGAGGCCGCACGCATGGCGGGGGTTTCCACCTCCACACTGCGCCTTTGGGAAAGCCAGGGGCTGATCGAGCCCGTGCGCACGCCCTCCGGCCAGCGTCTCTATGAAACCCGGCATGTGGAGCGGCTGAAGACCATCAGCTGGCTGCGCACGGAAAAGGGCCTGAACCCGGCTGCCATCCGCGAAACGCTGAGGGCGGAACCGGAAACGGAATCCGTGGAAGACGAGGCAATAGAGGATGCCGACATCGGCGAGATCCCGATTGGCAGAAAGATCCGCCGGCTGAGGCGCGAGGCAGGCAAGACACTGGAGACGGTGGCGGTCGCGACCGGCATTCCGATCTCGCTGCTCTCCACCTTCGAGCGCACCTCACAAGGCCTGTCCTTCAAGTCGCTGCATGAACTGGTGGCGCATTTCGGCACCACGCTCGCCGTCCTCTCAGGGCAGGAGGATCGTCAGACCGGCGAGTCACTGATCCGCAGTGGCGAATGGTCCGTCTGGCCGCCGTCTTCCACCGGGGTCACGGTGCAGATCCTGTCCGAAGGCAAGAACCAGATGGAGTGCCACCGCTTCGTGCTGGCACCCGGCGCCTCTAGCGAAGGCGCCTATCAGCATCCGGGCGAGGAATTTCTGCATCTTCTCTCCGGCAGCATGGAGATCATCCTGGACGGCGACCAGTTCTTTGAATTGAGAGCCGGCGACAGCTTCTATTTCGAAAGCCGCCGCCCGCATTCCTGGCGCAATACCAGCGACGGCGAAACGGTGCTGATCTGGGTCAACACGCCCCCGACGTTTTGAGGTTCCTGCGGCGAAAAGATAGGCGATGGCGACGCGCCTGCCACGGCAAAACACCGGCAGCGGCCGATCTTACGCCAAACCCTTCCCCAGCAGCACTTCCATCACCTCTTCGGAAAACCGCAGGGATCGACCATCAATGATCAGGCATTCCGGACTGTCAGAATCGGGCACAGCCGTGGGCAGTCCACTTTGAACGAGCGCACCTGCGCAGGCAGCCCAGTCCGGTTCAGCGATCGTGTCTGCCGGTTCGTTCACCGACGCCCAGGACAATGTGCCGAGGGCGTCGCTGCCAAAACCATGCTCGTCGCGCCAATTCGCTCCATGGGTAAGAAGGAAGCGGGTGAGGTTGGCATCCCCTCTGATCAAAGCATGATTGAGCGCGGTCGCGTTCCAATCTCCCCCCTTGGCGGAAAGGGGCCAGCCGCATTGGACCATGGTCATTACCGCTTCGGTCGCGCCCCAGGCTGCTGCATCCGGCAGCAATCGAAGCTCGCTCTCCGCCAGCGCTGCCGGCAGCTCCGGGTGTCTCTGCTGTAGCTGCAGGGCTGCAGTGAGGTCACCCCGAGAGCAGGCCGCGATGAACTCGTCTTTTGGTGAAAGCGTCTCCGCCGCGCCTGCCGCTTTCAGCAAGTCTGCTACGTCGACCAGCCCCACCCGCAAGGCAAGCCTGTAGGCGCTGACGCCATCGGCTGTGCAGGCGCGGGGATCGGCGCCCGCCGCCAGCAGCGCTTCGATGTGGCGTGTGGAGCAACGTATCGCGATGGCCCGCAACAAAGGTGCGCCCCAGGTCTTGGTCGGTCCCTGGCCCGGCGCTTCGTTCGGGTCGGCGCCATGTGCCAGAAGCAGTTCCAACGCCGTTGCCTCCTTCATGTCGAGCGCACGTCGCAGGGCATTCGTGCCGTCGATGCGAGCACCATGGCGTAGCAGCACAAGCGTGCAGTCCGGTCGCTCCAGCGAATGATAGAGCGATTCGCCATCGTTAGGATCGGCTCCGGCATCCAGAAGCATTTGCGTGAGGACAGGGTCGCGATTGACCCCGGCAGCACCGTAGAGCGCCGACAGAGGAACAGTCTCATCGGGCGCATCCAGGGATGCGGGTGGGAAGCGATTGAAAATCCGCTGGTTCGGATCGGCGCCCGCCTGGAGGAGCCGTTGCACAGCTGCCCTCAGACGCGGCTGGAAGTTTGGGAGAGCAGCCAAGCGTGAATGCGTCACGGCCACGAGCGGGGGAAGTTTGAACGGCCCGAGCGGCTGGTTGATCCACTCGGATGATACAGCGACCGCCTCTGCTATAAGTTCAACATCGCCCGTGGCACAGGCGACTGCGAGCTCGCCGCTCAAACGGTCCGGGTGGGCATTCCAGAGATGAACGGCCACGTGCGCTTTCGGCGTGTTGTAGCTGCCGGTGACATCCCCGCCATAGACCAGCGCCAGCCAGCTGCGCATCGGATCGCCCTCTTGCTCGCGACCGAAGGCCGCTGCGGCCACATGAACCGCCAGATCACCCCAGGACGGAAACCCATATTCTCTGGCCAGACAGGATTGCGCATCGTGCAGCCGCAATCGAAGCGCCAAAATCTCGTCCGGGCTTTTTTTGGAAGCAGCGGGAAGGCTCGTGGCAAAACGGTTGATAGCCGCCGGATCGCCATTGCGATAGAGCCGCAACAAGGCTTTGGCTTGCTTCTTGAGATGGCCGATATCAGGCCGCGCAGGCAGTGCACGCATGGAAGACCTCCGTGTACGTCATGCCGAAGGTCCGCAATACCGGCAACACAAAGGCCGAGAATGGTCAGCTCAACTCTACAGGCGGGTTAGACCCTTTCCGCGGACCCGGAGGCGGCCTGCACCGCGCGCCGATGGTACGGGCTTGCCGCCGAGGAAGTCAACAGGTGTGTCTCGCGCCCAAAATCACTCCCACTCGATAGTGCCGGGCGGCTTGGACGTGATGTCGTAGGTCACCCGGTTGATGCCCTCGACCTCGTTGATGATGCGGGTCGCGGTTTCGCCGAGGAATTCGTGGGTGAAGGGGTAGTAATCCGCGGTCATGCCATCGACCGAGGTGACGGCGCGCAGCGCGCAGGCATAGTCATAGGTACGGCCATCGCCCATCACGCCGACGGTGCGCACGGGAAGGATGGCCACAAAAGCCTGCCAGATCTCGTCATAGAGACCGTGCTTGCGGATCTGGTCGATATAGACCGCATCGGCCTTGCGCAGGATGTCGAGCTTGGCGCGGGTGATCTCGCCGGGGCAGCGGATCGCAAGGCCCGGACCCGGGAAGGGGTGGCGGCCAATGAACTTGTCCGGCAGGCCGAGCTCGCGGCCCAGCGCGCGCACTTCGTCCTTGAAGAGTTCGCGAAGCGGCTCGACCAGCTTCAGGCCCATCTTTTCCGGCAGGCCGCCGACATTGTGGTGGCTCTTGATGGTGACGGAAGGGCCACCCGAGAAAGACACGCTTTCGATCACGTCAGGATAGAGCGTTCCCTGCGCCAGGAATTCGGCGCCGTCGATCGTGTTGGCATGCTTCTGGAACACGTCGATGAAGAGACGGCCGATCGTCTTGCGCTTCACTTCCGGGTCGGTCACGCCTTCCAGTTCGCCGAGGAACAGTTCCTGCTCGTCCGCATGGATCAGCGGAATATTGTAGTGGTCGCGGAACATGGTGACGACCTCTTCGGCCTCACCCTGGCGCAGCAAGCCGTGGTCCACGAAGACGCAGGTCAGCTGCTCGCCGATCGCCTCATGGATGAGCACGGCAGCAACCGAGCTGTCGACGCCGCCCGAGAGCCCGCAGATCACCTTTTTGTCGCCCACCTGGGCGCGGATCTTGGCGATCGCCTCGGCGCGGTAGGCGCCCATGGTCCAGTCGCCCTTGAAGCCCGCCAGCTTGACGAAGTTTTCGTAGAGCGTCTTGCCGTTCGGCGTGTGGTGCACTTCCGGATGAAACTGCACGGCGTAGAAATGACGCTTCGGATCAGCGGTGATCGCGAACGGCGCGTTGGGCGAGGTGCCATAGACCTCGAAGCCCGGGGCGATGCGGCTCACATGGTCGCCATGGCTCATCCAGACCTGCTCGCGGCCATCAGCGAACCAGCCGGAGAGGAAGGGGTCCGTCTGGTCAGCAGGCGTCACATAGGCGCGGCCGAATTCGGCCGTACCGCCGCCGCCGGAAATCTTTCCGCCTTCCACTTGGCCACCCAGATCCTGCATCATCACCTGCTGGCCGTAGCAGATGCCAAGCACGGGAACGCCGAGCGAATAGACCGACTGCGGCGGGCGAGGCGAACCCTCGCGTGTCACCGAATCCGGTCCGCCGGAGAAGATCACGGCCTTCGGCTTGAACGTCGCGAGGAAGTCATCCGTGACGTTCTGATAAGGATGGATTTCGCAATAGACGTTCAATTCGCGCAGACGACGCGCGATGAGCTGCGTCACCTGGGAGCCGAAATCGATGATGAGGAGGCGGTCGTGATGGGCGATCTGGGTCATGGCGAGCCTTTAATGAAGAATGCTCGTTTTGGCAACCGGGTTCAGAGCGCCAAAGCGCCTGATTTCAGCGCCTCTGCCAGGCGGTCGATGACGTTTGCCAGCTTCTCGTCGATCACATGCAGGTATTCCGTCCAGTCCGAGACATGGCGAAGCTCCGCCTTGCCGTCGGAGATGCCGCGAAGCCCGATCAGGGGCACGCCAAAGCTCTGGCAGGCGCGCAGGATGGCATAGGTTTCCATCTCCACCAGATCGGCGTCTATGCCGTCATAGGCCGCGCCCGAGACGATGTTGGCGCCGGTGGAGAGCGAGGCGGTCGGCACTTCAGGGATGCGGTAAGGCAGAGCTATGGTGGCGGGCAGGTCGAGGAAGGGTGTACGGCCCTTCTCGAAGCCAAGCGGCGAGGCATCCATGTCGCGATAGGAAACTGACGTGATCTGGTAGACCTCCGCCTGCTCCAGTGTGCGCGACCCGGCCGAGCCGAGGCAGATGACAAGATCCGGCAGTTCATTCCGTGCAGAAAGCTCGGAAAGCGCCCGCGTCAGCGAGACGGCGGCCTCGACAGGTCCGACACCCGTCATCAGCGGCTTGATGCGCGCCTGCAAATGCGGGCCATATTCGGCATCCGCGGCCATCACAAACAGCAGGCGCTTGCCCGCCACGGTCAGAAGTTCAAAGCTCATCCGGTTACATCCTGCCGTCCGCGAATAATCATCATGCTGCCGCTGACGGAAGCGATCAGCTTGGCCGGTCCGTCGCTCAGCGCATAGGCGCGTCCATCCGCGACAATTATCGTGGAGCCGGGCTTGGTGATCTCACCGCGAAACAGGAAGCGTTCGCCGCGCCCCGGCGACATCAGGTTCACCTTGAACTCGATAGTGAGGATCGAAGCATCGGGCTCGATGACGGTATAGGCGGCATAGCCGCAGGCTGCATCGAGCCCCGCCGCAATCACGCCCGCATGCAGGAAACCGTGCTGCTGGGTCAGTTTCTGGTCGAAGGGCATTTCGATCTCGACCATGGCATGTTGCACGCGGGTCAGTTCCGCGCCGATCGTGCCCATAAAGGCCTGCCGCGAAAAGCTTCGCTTCACCCGTGTTTCAAAATCCCCCGGATCGATTTCGTCCATGCGCATGCCCCTTTTGCGGTGCGCAAAATTGCATGGCTGGTGCCGTGCGGCAAGCTTCAGATCAATTCAGCATGAACAGGGATGCGTTAAGCAACGTCGCGAAACCAACCCAGGCGAGATAGGGCAGGAAGAGCAGGGCGCTGACGCGGTCTGCCCGCCAGCTCGTGGCGATGAAGAGGATGATGGCTGCCAGCATGGGCAGGATGACAACAAGGCCAAGGCCGGTGCTGTGCAGGCCGAAGAAGGCCGGCGACCATAGGAAGTTCAGCATCATCTGCGCCAGCCAGATCTTAATGCGAACTGAGAAACCCTCGGCGAGCCATGTGCGGGCACCGGCGATGCCGATCAGCACGTAGAGCGTCGTCCAGACCGGACCAAAGATCCAGTTGGGCGGATTGAACGAGGGCTTTGCGAGCGACTGATACCATTCGCCCGGAATGTTCATGATGCCGATCAGCGCGCCGATGCCGGTGACGAGGACGATGAATGCGAGGTATGTCAGGATCTTCTTCATCGTCACCGATCTAGGTTTCAGGGTTCATTTTCCAAGCGGAGGCTTGCTGCCTGGGCAATTCCCCCTCTGGCTGCCGCCATCGCGCTCGGTCGTTCAAGACCCCTCCCCACAAGGGGGAGGGCTTAACCCAGCCGCATCCGCAGTGGGTTCGGAGAGGCGGGGCCGTGCTGCTGGCGTTCTCCCCCCTTGTGGGGGAGATGGCGGCAGCCAGAGGGGGTATAGGATAGATTTACGACCTCTCACGCGATCCGGATCATGTGCTGGTCCCACGCCAGCGCCGAGCGCGTCCCAGCGAGATCGCCGCGATAGGATGAGACGGCAATGCCATCGGTCGATGGTGCGGCGCCTGCCGCATCCGGCACGCTGTCCTCACGGATCACGCGTCCGGTCTTCGCGTCGACCAGCACCGCAGCCCCGCCCTTGGGCGAGGCAAGGCCGACGATCGCATCGCGGCGGTTGATGGCGATCGCGCCAACATAATTGGCCAGACGCGCCGTCGTCTCCTCCGGCAGTGTGAGGAAGGTCAGATCCTCGCCCACGGAAAAATACCCGGCCAGCGGCGGCAGGTCGTTGCGCGACCCCTCATATTGGCAGGCAAACCACACGTGCCCTTCGCCGTCGATATCGAGATGGCGGGTAGAGAGCTGGCGGAGCGTCTCGGGCAGCGTATGCCGCTGCACGACATGGCCTGTCTTCGCATCGAGCACGACCAGCGATGGCTCCATGTGGTCGAGGTTCAGCTTTGTCCGCCCGAAATCCGGATGGGTCTCAATACCGCCATTGGCAATCAGCAGGTAGCGACCGTCATCGCTGACGGTCATGTCATGCGTGCCGATGCCCTGCGCATCAAACTCGCCGATGCGGCGAAAACCATCCGTCGCATCGTAAAGGCCGATCATGCCGCGATTGCCGTCGAAATCATTCTCGCTGGCATAGAGCAGACGGCCATCCGGTGAGAAATGCCCGTGTCCGTAATAGTGGCGCCCCTCCGGCGAATGAATGACAACAGGTGCTGCGCGTCCGGCGGGGTCGAAGATCATCGCAAAGGTGCCCGGGCGCCGGGCAAAGGCGACGCCGCGGCCGGTGGCGGGGCAATAGGTCAGTCCGTGGGCGCGGGCGGGTAGCGCAATGCGGTCGATCACCTCCCCACGCTCGCTGACGGTCGCAATGCCATAGGTGCCGTCTGGCGCGCGGAAACCGGAAGCGAACACGGCATCCGCCCGCTCAAGCGCGTAGAGAGACCGAGGGCCAAGCGCTGCCAGAAAACCGGCGCCGGCGGCCCTCATGAAGGCACGGCGGTCAAGGGCGGCGCTCTTCCACACGAGATCAGTCTCCGTCCGAGAAGGAGAAGCCGGCGGTGAGGCCCAGATTGCCGCCGAGATCGTCATTATAGAGCAGCACGAGATCGCGACTATCAGCGAGGAGGGCGTCCAGCTTGTTCTTCTGGCCCGTGTCTTTCGCCGCCTCTTCGAGGTTTGGATTGATCTCGGCTGCCTTGTTGGAGAGCGAGGCGAGATAGACGTCGATCGAATTGAAGATCCAGATCTGACCGGGCCGCAGCAGATCCTTGAGGCCCGAGGCGTGCACGAGGCGGCGCATTCCCTCCAGGTTCTCCTTGAATACCACCCAGGTCAGGCCTGAGCGCCAGAACAGCGCCTGCTTGGGATAGACCGGGTTGTCGCCGCCTTTGTAGAAGGTTTCCAGCCTCTGGTCGCGCAGCGTCTCCGTGCCATGCACCAGAAGGCCCAGCACCTCCGTCAGCGCCTCATGGCCGTTGCGATAGAGCGGGTTTTCTGGACCGGGGGTTTTCCAGGCCCGCTGGATCCCATCAGGCGCGTCCCACTGGCTGGCAAGGTCACCTGCAACGCGCTGAAGGTTTGTCGCCACAGCCTGACCGTAAAGGCAGCGAAAGCCGTTGGCGCTCTTGGTCAACTGCTCTGCATCGGTGCCGTAGAGCACATATTCCAGCGCCGTCAGGCCCTGCACGCCGACGCTTTTGCCGGCAAGCGTGCTCGCCTGCGTGGCGCCTGGGTCCTGCTGTGTCAGAAGCGTTTGGGTCTGCTTGAGGCCCGTGCCCTTGCGGTCGGGGTAGTAGAGAATGCGCTCGAAGCGGTTGTCCTCGATGACGGGCCCGACGCGGACGATCTCGATCCGCGCCCAGCTTCGTGCCGTGTCGGCAAAGGCTGTCTTGGCACTTTCGAGATGATCTGCGGAGGGTGTCGCGCAAAGCGCCGCCATGGCTTCCTGCACGCGGCCCGCCTGAGCTGCAAAATCGCGATAGCCTGGGCGGATCACCTCATCAACCACATGCGTCATCACGGAGCGTGCGGCTTCCTCGGAAATCGCGGGCGCGGCCTCCTGCGCCAGCGCGGGTGCGGCAAAGAGCAGGGTGGAAAGAAGTGTGAAGGACAGGCGCATCAGAGCGACTCCAGAAAAGTGATAAGCGCCGCCCGGTCTTGGGGCCCAAGGGCGGCAAAGGCGTTGCGGGCTTTCTCCGCCTCACCACCATGCCAGAGAATGGCTTCGGTCAGGTTGCGGGCGCGCCCATCATGCAGGAAGAAACTATGGCCGCTGACGGTGCGGGTCAAACCGATCCCCCAGAGCGGCGAGGTGCGCCATTCGCGACCGCTTGCTTCGCCCACCGCCTGCCCGTCTGCCAGACCCTCGCCCATGTCGTGCAGCAGGAAATCCGAATAGGGCCAGATCAGCTGGAAGGCGAGCGCCGGGTCCGGCGTATCGCGGCGCGTCACATATTTCGGCACATGGCAGGAGGCGCAGCCGGCCGCGTAGAAGGCGGCCTTGCCCTTCAGCACAACAGGGTCATCCACCTTGCGACGCACAGGCACGGCCAGATGCTGGGAGTAGAAGGTGACGAGGTCAAGCACCGGGTCCGGCGCTTCGGTGTCACCGAGACGCTGCTGCACGCCGTTGGCCATTGCCAGACAAGCGGCTTCGGCGGCGGTGCAGTCGCCGTAAGGGTTCGGGCGGTCCGGCGTGGAAATGCCCATGTCGCCGGAAAAGGCGCCAGCCGACTGGTCTCGCACAGACGCATTCTGTGCCTTGAAGCCGAAGCGCCCAAGGGTCAGTTGTCCGGTGCGGTGGTCGCGCACGAGTGCCGGATGGCCGTTTATGCCTTGTCCTTCCGCCTTCTGGCGTACGGCATGGCCGAGAATGTCAGCCTCATCGATCGCCTCGATCAACCCCATGCCGATCATCGGTGGCGCGACGCGTGGCGAAAGCGTGGTGTCGGGGTCAAGCGGCCCGTAGGCGAGATCGGAGACGGAATAGCTGGGCTTTCTCAAGGTCACCTGCTCTCCACCGGCAAGTGTCACCACCTGCTCCTCGTAGCGGATCTGCATATGGCCTTCGGCCTTCAGGCCGGGAACGGCGAGATCCTGCAATTGCTCGCCATAGATGGAATCGGGAAAATTCAGCGCTTCGTGGCGGCTCACGGCCTCGCGTTCGGCTTCGGTGCGGGCCGGTCGCGCCAGCCGCAGGAACATGGAAACCGCATCCGCCTTGCCCTCCGGCGGAGAGCCGCGTCCGTCGCGGCCATGACAGCTCATGCAGGAGCGGGCGTTATAGAGCGGACCAAGACCATCCGAGGCCTGCGTGGAAGAGGGCGCCGCCACCCAAAGCTTGCCGAACAGGGCATTGCCCAGATGAAAGCGTTCCTGGTCTTCGAAAGAAAGGGTGGAGGAGGGATGCGAAAAGGCATCCTGATCAGGACGTGCATCACTGGTTGCGCCACCGCCGGACATGGCCTCATAGGCTTCCGCCTTGGCAAAGTCAGTGGCGGGTCGGGTCACCGCTTCCACGCGCGCCATATCGGCAGGTGAAAGATCACTGCGCGTTGCGCGCAAAAGGGCATCCCCGCTTGCGGCGACAAGCGGCAGCAAAGTGATCAGCCCTGAAAGTGCGGGCAGAAGAAAGGCTCTGGCCTTGGTCATGGAAAAAGGCGGCTGCACCTGTCGGCCAGCCGCCCGCACCTCGCTTACTTGAAGACGGCCTTGGGGTCGTCAAGGCTCTTGGAGCCTTCAATCTTCACCTGGCCGACATCGAGCGCCGCAATCACCCGCTGGATGCTCTTGGTCTGGTCAACCAGTCCGTCAATGCCCTTCTGCACGACGGCGTTACCCTCGGTATTGCCTTCGCCGATCATCTGATCATAGGCCTCGACAGTCTTGGCGCGGTTGGCAATGGCGTTCATGGCGGCCAGCGTCGCGTCGAGCTTGGCGGTCATTTCCTTGTCCAGCGCCGGGTCCTTCTGCTTCACGAGATCAGAGAGCGAGGGGCCGGTGAGCGTCTTGCCGTTCACGCGAGTGTAGGTGCCGTTATAGGCAGAAGCGATGCCGATGGCGTCATTCAGATGTGAGGCATGCGTATTGTCGGAGAAGCAATCATGCTCTTCTTCGGGATCATGCAGCAGAAGGCCAAGCTTCATGCGCTCGCCCGCCAGCTCGCCATAGGAGAGCGAACCCATGCCGGTCAGGATAGCGGCAAGGCCTGCCTTCGGATCAGCGGTCACGGCCTTGGTGGCTTCCCCCTTCTTGCTCCAGGCGGTTACCATCTCCTGCAGATCGGAGACCAGAAGCGTGGAGGCTGATTTCAGATACTGCGCCCGGCGGTCGCAATTGTCATGGGTGCAATGCGCCTTGTCGTAATCGGTATAGGGGCGTTCGCCCGCACCCGGGCCGGTGCCGTGCAGGTCCTGGCCCCAGAGCAGGAATTCGATGGCGTGATAGCCAGTCGCCACATTGGCTTCCACCTTGCCGGCCTCGTGCAGGCTGCGGAGAAACTTCGGCGTCAGCTTGGAGGCGTCGATCGTCTCGCCATTGATGGTGAGCTTCGGATGCGCGATGACGTTGGCGGTAAAGTAGGCGTTCTGGTCACTCTCAGTGCCATAGGAGGCATCGACGTAGTCGATCAGGCCTTCATCCAGCGGCCAGGCATTTACCTTGCCTTCCCACTCGTCGACGATCGGGTTGCCGAAGCGGTAGACTTCCGACTGCTGGTAGGGAACGCGCGCGGCAATCCAGGCCTGACGTGCTGCGATCAGTGTCTTTTCGGAGGGCTTTGCGATCAACGCGTTGATGGCCTTGTCGAGCGCCTTCGCCGTGATCAGCGAATCCTCATACTTCGCATGTGCCAGTTCGGCATAATGCGTGAGCACCGCCTTGGCAGTGATTTCGGCGGCCTCGGCCTTCGTGACGGTGAAAGCCGCCGAGGTGGCGAAAAGCGCCATGGCGGCGCCGAGAACGGTCTTGCGGATCATTGTCCCTCCTGCATGAGTAGACCTCATGCGGCAGGTCATGGCGCAATTTAAAACTTGTGTCAAACAGTATAGTTTAGAACGTTTCCATCATTCTTGTCGGATTTGGCAAACGTCAAAACCCGTGCGCGGATCAGCCCTCGCGCTGCATGCGGCAGAAGAAGAAGCCGTCCGTATCGGTCGTTGCCGGCGTCAATGTCAGCGTGGAACCGTCAGGTGAATGCGGCTTCGGCGCCGCCGCGCCAAAGCAGGCGGTCCAATCATCCAGGACAGGCTTGATGGAAAATTCCGGATGCTCGTCACAGAACCGGCGTACCTGCTGGTCGTTCTCTTCCGGCAGAACGGAACAGGTCACATAGACCAGCGTGCCGCCGGGGCGCACATAGGCCGAGGCCTTGGTCAGTGCGTCGATCTGCTGGGCGGTGCGTTCCTCAATTGTGCGCGGCGTCAGGCGCCATTTGGTATCCGGGCGCCGCCGCCAGGTGCCGGTGCCCGTGCAGGGTGCATCGACCAGCACTGTATCCAGTCTGCCTTCCAGGTTCACCAGATCGCGCGGATGGTCATGCACCTGCACATTGCGCGTGCCAGCGCGGCGCAGCCGCTCGATGATAGGCGCCAACCGCTTGCGGTCGGCGTCATAGGCATGGATCTGGCCCTTGTTATGCATGGCCGCCGAAAGCGCCAGCGTCTTGCCGCCGCCGCCTGCACAGTAATCGAGAACCTGTGTGCCTTCCGCAGGACGAATGAGATCGGAAACGATCTGCGATCCCTCGTCCTGCACCTCGAACCATCCCTTTTCGAAGGAAACTTCAGCGGTGACGTTCGGGAGACGGGACGGTCCTGTCCCTGCGGGAATGCGGATACCGTTCGGCGTGATGGGCGAAGGCATGGCACCGGAGCGATCCAACGCCTTCACCACCTTGTCGCGGTTGGCCTTCAGCGTGTTGGCGCGCAGATCCAGTGTCGGGCGCGTTGCCATGCCTTGTGCTTCGGCCAGCCAGTTGTCACCGAAGAAGGCTTGGAAGGAAGGCTGCACCCAATCCGGCAGGTCACCCTGCACATGCAGGGGCGCATCGGAAAGATTGCGGGCGGCAAGCGCCGAAAGATCCGGTGCCTCTGGCGCGAACTTGTCGTCGGAAAGTTCCGCGGCAAGCGTCTCCGACGAATAGCCCCACTGGCGCAGCAATACCGCATAGACCAGAGCAGTCTCGGATTCGCTGTCCATCAGCCAGGCATGGGAGAGACGCATGCGAAGCGCGTCATAGACGAGGTTGCCGATGGCGGCCCGGTCACCCGACCCCGCGAAGCGATGGGAAAGGCCCCAATCCTTCAACGCATCCGCGACAGGGCGCTTGCGCGCTTCGATATCGGTCAGCACCTCGATGGCTGCCGCCATCCGTCCGCCCAGTCGCATAGGCTTTATCTCTCCGTTGGTTCAAGCCCGCGTGTAACCGCGATCAGGCTCAAGGGCAAGTCTTGCCGACTTTAGCCGAGAACCTCGTAGCAAACCTGGGCGGTGCCGGAAGCAACCATGCCGATGTTCTGCGCGGCGGCCTTGGAGAGATCGAGAACGCGACCGCGGATGAACGGGCCGCGATCGTTGACGCGAACAATGACACTCTTGCCATTGCGCTTGTTGGTAACCTTCAGCTTGGTGCCGAAGCCGAGAGAGCGGTGAGCCGCAGTCAAATTCGTCGGGTTCATCCGTTCGCCGGATGCTGTCCTGGTGTAATCCGAATACCAGGAGGCGCCACCACAACCGGGCGCAGCATTGGCTTCAGCGGAGGTCAGACATGCAAAAGTCGCGAGGGCGACAGCGGCGAAGGTAGAGCGTCGAACAAACTTCAAATCGTAAAGTCCCCTGTGGAAAGGCATGCACTTGCGTGCGGCGGGGCTAAAGCGCGGCCAAAAAAGGCGAAAACGTGGGGTTTGTGATCACGCAATGTTACATCCATTAACATTCGTGATTAAAGCCGGCTAACGATCAGCGGCCTCGTAGTTAGAAGAAATTCAAAAGAATCAGTAGGAAAACGGAAAAGCGTTCCGGGTGGAATCGCAATGGTGAATCGATCACAAAAATCGCAGAAAAAATTTTATCGTCGGGACGATTCTGCTGCCCATTTTGCGGAAAAAATGTGATGCCTTGTCTCAATCGTTAAGAAAGAATGACCGACAAGGTGGCTAAGGATGGAATTTTCACCCGATCGGGTGGTGTGCCGGATCGGGATTCAAGGCCCGCATTTCAGCCTTTCCAGCCGCCGCTTTCCCACATCTGGCTGAGTGAAACTCGGTATTCCGGGAACAGGAATGAAAACCCCAGGTTGCGCAGCTTCTCATTCGAGACGCGCTTGTTCTCGCCATAGAAGGAGCGTGCCATGGGTGACAGTTCGGCCGTCTCAAAGGCCTGTTCCGGCGGCGGCTCCACGCCCATCAGGCGCGCAGCTTCCGCGACCACATCCTGCGGCGGGGCGGGTTCATTGTCCGTTACATTGAAGATGCCGCCCAGCGAACGCCCAGCCAGAAACAGGCTTGCCGCGCCGATATCCTCCACGCGGATACGATTGAACACCTGGCCGGGCTTCACCAGACGCCGTGCCGTGCCCTGTGCCAGATTCATGAAGCCGTTGCGCCCCGGACCATAGATACCGGATAGGCGCAGAATAGCGGTCGGCACACCGAGCTTTTTGCCCGCCTCCATCCACGCCTCTTCTGCTGCCACACGCTCCACGGAACGGGCAGAGACTGGACGGCACGGCGTCTCCTCCGTCACCCAACCGCCGCCATGATCGCCATAGACGCCAACGGTCGAGAGATATGCGATCCAGCGTAAAGAGGGGAATGCGGCGGCGAGATCTTCCCCGCAGAGATTGAGCAGCGGATCACCTGCCTGCCCGGGCGCGATCGATTGCACCAGATGCGTTGTCTCTGCCATCGCAGCCTTGAGTGGCTCGGACAGGCTGAGGCCGTCGAAAACATGCGCCTTGATCCCCTGCGCCTCCAGAGAGGCAAGCTTTTCGGCGCTGCGGGTGGTGCCGGAAACCGTGCCGCCGGCTTTCCGTACCTCGGCTGCGATTGCCTGCCCGGAATAGCCCGCGCCAAAGATCATCATCTGCATAAGCTCGTCTCCGCGTCCTGCCATTCCTGTTCGACCAGTGGGTCTATATCCGCTTCGCGTCCTTTTGCCATGATCATGAACTCTTCCGCCGGCAGCAGCCTGGAAAGCGCCCACACCGCCATGGCCCGCACCACCGCCGCCTGATCGCCGAGCAGTACGCGGCAGGGCTCGATCAGCGTCGCCTCGCCGGAATTGCCGGCCGCCATCAGCACATTGCGGACGAAGCGGTCCCGTCCGATGCGCTTGACCGGCGAGCCACTGAAAAAGCTGCGGAAGGCCGCATCATCCAGCGTCAGCAGAAAGGCGATGGAAGGCTCCTTCAGATCCTCGCGCGCCTTCAGCTTCATCTCCGAGGCTTCAGCTGCAAACTTGTTCCAGGGGCAGGCGGCGAGGCAATCGTCGCAGCCATAGATGCGATTGCCGATCAGGGGCCGGAACGCCCGGTCGATCGGCCCCTTGTGCTCGATCGTCAGGTAAGAAATGCAGCGCCGCGCATCGATCTGGTAGGGGGCTGGAAAGGCATCTGTCGGGCAGGCATCGAGACAGGCGCGGCAGGAGCCGCAATGGTCTCGTTCGGCTTCGTCGATCTCTAGTTCCGCCGTGGTGAACAGGCTGCCGAGAAAGAGCCAGGAGCCATGGCTGCGGGACACGAGATTGGTATGCTTGCCCTGCCAGCCGAGACCGGCTGCTGCCGCCAGCGGCTTTTCCATGACCGGCGCCGTATCGACGAAGACTTTGACATCCTCGCCGGCGCGGGCGGCAAAGCGGGTGGCAATCTCTTTCAGCCGACCCTTGATGACATCGTGATAATCGCGATTGCGGGCATAGACGGAGATGACGGCCTTGTCTCGCTTCGAGAGCAGCAGGCGCGGATCTTCCTCCGGACCGTAGTTCAGGCCGAACATCACGATGGAGCGCACTTCGCTCCACAGCACACGCGGGTCGCCGCGGCGCTCCTTCGTGTCCTCCATCCACTCCATGGTGCCGTGGCGTCCGGCCGCGACAAACTGGGCGAGGCGCATGGGTGCCTCTGGAATGGCGGTTGGAAGCGTGATGCGACAGAGATCGAAGCCCTGGGCCTGCGCCTCCTGGCGGATGAAGGCGGTCAGCTTGCGCCGACGCTCCGCCGCTTTGGGTGAGAGAGCGGAACCGTCAGCTGTCTGATCAGAAGTCGAGATCCGCATAATGAGACACCGGCGTAATGCCGCGGATGCGCTCCGCCAGCAGCGGGCGGAACGAAGGCCGCGATTTCAGCCTCTGATACCATTCCTTGGCAATCGGTGTCTCCTGCCAATCGATTTCGCCGAGATAATCCATCACGGAGATGGAGGCGGCGGCTGCCAGATCGGCATAGGAAAGCCGCTCGCCCGCAAGCCAGGTGCGGGAACCGGCAAGCCATGAGAGATACTTCATGTGCTGGCGGATGTTGGCGCGCGAGGTCCGCAGCACCTTGGAATCCGGGGCGCCGCCGCCCTGGGCCGGCGTCATCTGCAGCTTGTAGACGCGCTCGCGCGTCAACGGCCGGGTGACGTCCTGTTCCATCTTCACCAGGAACCATTCCGTCAACCGGCGGATCTCGGCCCGCTGGAAGGGATCCTCCGCCAGAAGCCGTCGCTCGCGCTTCAGTACGCCATGAGTCTCATCCAGGAATTCGAGCAACACATTGGCGCCACTCAGCACCCGCATACTGTCATCCACATAGACAGGCAGGGTACCAGCGGGATTGAGCGCGAGAAACTCGCGCCGCTTTTCCCAGGTCTGCTCCTCGACCAGATCGGTTTGAAAACCATATTCGGCCAGAATGAGCCGGACGAACCTCGAAGCCGAGGACATGGGATGATGATACAGGGTTGGCATCGATACTCGAACGTCACAATTGCTGTTATAAGCGGGAATCGGCCTGGATCACCAATGCCGGATTGTGGCCGACATATGGCGGCTTGAGGTTTTGGTAAGGCCAAGACGCCGGAAATTCTCTTCTCACTATAGTTCTCATCACCGTTAATAAAGGATCAAGAATGGCGGACCAGTCTATCGTCAGCGCCCTCGTGCTTGGATTGATCGAGGGGTTGACCGAATTCATCCCCGTTTCTTCGACCGCCCACGTGCTTCTGGCCGGGCATTTTCTGGGTTTCCAGTCTCCGGGCAATACCTTTGCCGTTCTGATTCAGCTGGGGGCAATCCTCGCCATCCTGCTTGTCTATTTCCAACGCTTGCTTGAGATCGCGCTGGCCCTGCCGAGCAGCGCCAAGGCGCGCCGCTTCGTGCTGACAGTGTTGATCGCCTTTCTGCCGGCCGCCGTCATCGGTGCCTTTGCGCATGGGTTCATCAAATCGGTACTGTTCGAAACGCCGATGCTGATCTGCGTGATGCTGATTGTCGGCGGTGTCATCCTGCTGGCCGTCGACCGGATGAAGTTCACACCGCGCTATACGGACATCATGGACTATCCGCCGGCGCTTGCCTTCAAGATCGGCCTCTTCCAGTGCCTGGCCATGATCCCCGGCACCTCGCGTTCGGGCGCCACGATTGTCGGTTCGCTGCTGATGGGAACGGATAAGCGTTCGGCGGCGGAATTTTCCTTCTTCCTTGCCATGCCGACCATGCTCGGCGCCTTCGTGCTGGATCTCTACAAGAACCGCAATGCATTGAGCTTCGACGATGCCGCATTGATCGGCGTCGGCTTCGTGGCCGCTTTCGTCACGGCGCTGTTCGTCGTCAGGTCTTTGCTGGATTTCGTCTCAAGCCGGGGATACGCGCCCTTTGCCTGGTGGCGCATTGGGGTCGGCATCGTTGGACTCGTCGCGCTTCTGGCGCAGAGGTCCGCGGGCTGAAACGTCAAAGGTAAAGGTCGAGCGGGCGGCGTGCCGCCCGCGACAAGCAATCAGCGAGCGGGATTGATCGAACCCGTGCTGCAGGGATCGATACCATAGGCGGGTGCACATGCGCCCTTGCCGGCGGCAACCGTACCCGGTGCCATGAAGGAGCCAGCAAGAATTACGAGTGCCGCACACGCAAAAAACAGTGCGATGGACTTGCCCATGGAGAAGTGCCTTTCGGGGTATGGAATTGGGGTCACGGCGATACCGAGGTCTCGATCCGGCAGGAGGGGTTTATTGGCCTGGCGAGCATGATTCAATAGCGGATTTTGCTGAACCAGCGGTTAACGCGCGCTTCTCAAGTCATGCGTTTTTTGTGCAACATGTGCAAAAATGAAAGCGGGCAAAACCATGATTTTGCCCGCTTTTTACCATGATCTTGACAAGATTGCCGAAAGGTTCAGGCGGCCTTGCCGGTGCCGCTGAACTGACCTTGCGGACGATACTGAACCAGATAGCTCGGAAGCACCGTGTCGAGCAGCGTCGAGCGGATGCCGAGGCCCTTCAGGGTACGGCCTTCCTTTTCCGCCAGATCGGAAACCACATTGTCGCTCTTCAGCAGCGTCACCTGATCGCCGGTCAACGGCGGCGTGATCAGCGGAACCGCTGACGCAACGCCACCGATGAAGGAGGCAACACCGAATGGCAGCGAAACAAAGCGACCCTTGCGATGCGTGACGCGCAGAACCGCCTCCAGACAGTCCTTGAAGCTCAGCACTTCCGGACCGCCAAGTTCATAGGTCTTGCCGGCATCGATCGTCCCATCCACGGCGCGGCCAACCACTTCCGCCACGTCTTCCACGAAGACCGGCTGGAACTTGGTCTTGCCGCCGCCGATCAGCGGCAGGAAGGGCAGGGTGCGGGCCATATCGGCGAACTTGTTGAAGAAGTTGTCTTCCTGGCCGAACACGATCGACGGGCGCAGGATGATGGCATCGGGCAGGATCGTGCGGATCGCATCTTCCGCGCGGCCCTTCGAACGGGCGTAGGAGGAGGCAGACTTTGCGTCGGCACCGATGGCAGAGATGTGGGTGAGCTTGGCGCCATTGGCGCGGGCAGCTTCGGCTACGGCCTTGGCGCCGAATTCCTGCACGGCGTCAAACTTGTTGCGGCCGCTTTCGAAAAGGATGCCGACGCAGTTGACCACATGGTTGGAACCAGCAACGGCCTTGTCGATCGACTGGCGGTAGCGCAGGTTTGCCTGCACCAGCTGGATCTGGCCCGCATAGCCGAGCGGACGCAGGAAACCGGCCAGATCCGGGCGGCGCACCGCCACGCGGATGCGATAGCCGCGCTTTGCCAGGGCCCGCACGACATGGCGGCCGACAAAGCCCGAGCCCCCGAACACGGTAACGAGCGGCGGAAGATTGGACACGGTCATGGAAGCGCTCCGAAAGCCTTGGATGAAAGAGGTTTTCTTTGTCTCTAGCCGAATCGGAAAGCAAGGTGAAGCCTCGGCTTGCCGACTGCCGCAGGTAGGCTCAGGAAATTTGCCGTGAGCTTGCCAAATGGCAAATGTCGGATGGGTTCAAACGCCACTAGAATGCCGACAATCCCGAGATGTTGCGGTGGGGGCGGGCGCCGCAGCAGCTCTCCTTCTCCCCAGATATGCCGGGCGAGGCTACGAACTCCCAAAGATCTCATCCATGAACCTGGGCGGCTTTTCCGTGAAGTGCCGACCGCAGGTGGGCCACTTGTAGCGCTGATGGCCGCCTTTAAAGCCGGTTTTGAACAGATCCTGTCCATGACCATCTCGGGCACGCCATCCGCGACCTTAATCTCCAAATCACCGACCGGAACCAAACTAGAGTCCTTAAAGCTGGTTCTGTAAACAATGCCAAATTGAAGAGGGATGTGGCGTTTTCTGACGCGAATTTCTCCAGACTTGCCATTGCTCGGTTGCGGCCTAGATAGCCGTTCATGGAACAGACGGACACATCACGCGGTGAGGTTTTGGCCGCATCGGATGAGCAACCTCTGGCGCCGCTTCTGGCCGAGCCGGACCAATGGGCGCTCTTTCTCGACATCGACGGCACACTGGTGGATCTCGCCGAGACGCCTGACAGCGTGGTGGTCGAGCCGGGGCTGACAGACACACTGCAAGCGCTCTCTCACCGGCTTGGCGGCGCCCTGGCATTGGTCACAGGCCGCGCACTTCCCTATGCGGACCAGTTGCTGCAGCCGCTTGCCCTGCCCATTGCCGGTCTACATGGGGCAGAGCGCAGACGGGCCGATGGTTCTGTCGATGCGGTCACGCCGGAACCTTCCTTCGTCACCCTGAAACGGTCGCTGGAGCGGGTCACCTCCGACTGGGATGGCGTGATCATTGAGGACAAGGGCGGCGCTGTGGCAGCCCATTTTCGCCAGGCCCCGGAACGGCAGGCATCGCTGGAGGCCGTGATGGCGGCAGCCCTTTCCGAAGCCGGGCCCGACTACAGCCTTCAGCGCGGGAAGATGGTGCTGGAGATTCGCCCTGCCCGCGCCAACAAGGGATCTGCCGTTGAGGCGTTTCTGTCAGAAGCACCATTCTCTGGCCGCAAGCCGATCGCCATTGGCGACGACCTGACGGACGAGGCGATGTTTCGCTTCGCCAACGAGGCGGGCGGCCTCTCCATCCACATTGGCGAAGCCGCAGACACCGCGGCGCAATTCACCCTCCCCTCGCCGGATGCCTTGAGACAGGCGCTGCGCCGGATCGCAACCGAATGATCGCCCACAGGAGAAAAATCCATTGAGCCGTCTGGTCATCATTTCCAACCGCGTCACCATCCCGGAAAAGAGCGCCACTGCACCTGCGGGCGGGCTTGCCGTGGCGCTGCAGGCGGCTTTGGAGGAGCGCGGCGGCATCTGGATGGGCTGGTCCGGCAAATCAAGCGGCGCCAAGGAGCCGGCGGAGCTCCACCTCATCGAGCGCGGCAACATTACCTACGCGTTGACGGACCTGACGAAAACGGATGTGGAGGAATATTATCACGGCTTTGCCAACCGTGTTCTCTGGCCCATCTGCCACTACCGGCTGGATCTCGCCGAATATGCCCGCAAGGAAATGGCCGGATACTTTCGGGTCAATCGCTTCTTCGCGCATCGTCTCGCACCGCTGCTCAAGCCGGACGACATCATCTGGGTGCATGACTACCATCTAATCCCGCTGGCTGCGGAACTGCGCCGGATGGGCATCAAGAACCGCATCGGTTTCTTCCTGCATATTCCCTGGCCGCCGGCGGACGTGCTGTTTGCCATGCCTGTTCATGAGGAGATCATGCGGGGGCTGACGCACTACGATCTGGTGGGCTTCCAGACGGTGCATGATCTCTCGAATTTCCGTGGCTGCCTGGAGCGAGAAGGGTTTGGCTCTGCCGTCAGCGATACGGTGTTTTCCGCCAATGGCGCGGAGTTTCGCGGCAACTTCTACTCCATCGGCATCGAAACGGCCGCTTTTGCGGAGTTTGCGCGCAAATCCGCCAGCGGCGTGCTGGTGAAGAAGGCGCGTCAGAGCCTGGAGGGCCGCGATCTCATCATCGGTGTCGACCGGCTGGATTATTCCAAGGGCATTACCCAGCGCATCGATGCCTATGAGAGCTTCATCACCCGCAACCCGGAACAGCATGGCAAGGTGACCTATCTGCAGATCACCCCGAAATCGCGCTCGGAAGTGCCGGAATACGAGCAGATGCAGCGCACCGTGGCCGAGCAGGCGGGCCGCGTGAATGGTGCTCTTGGCGCTGTCGACTGGGTACCCATTCGCTACATCAACAAGTCTATCGGAAGACCTATCCTCGCGGGCCTCTATCGCCTCGCGAAGATCGGCCTCGTCACGCCGCTGCGCGACGGGATGAACCTTGTCGCCAAGGAGTTCGTTGCGGCACAGGACCCTGAAGATCCAGGCGTCTTGGTGCTCTCCCGCTTTGCCGGCGCTGCCCAGGAGCTGAAGGGTGCGCTTCTGGTCAACCCCTACGATATCGAAGGCACCGGCCATGCCATTGCCAGGGGGCTGACCATGGGACGCGAAGAGCGCATACAGCGTTGGCGCGGCATGATGGACCACCTGCTGGAGCATGACGTGACCCGCTGGTGTGATGATTTTCTGAAAGACCTTACGGCTGCGTGATGGCCAACAATGCGCTCGACAGAACCTGCTGGAATTCCTCCAGCAACCAGAGCCGTAGGGCTTCGGTTTCCGGCCCCGGCTCCGCAGGCGGCACGAACCAGTAGCCGCGCTCCGGCTCCCTGATCATAGGGCCGCAGCGCACCAGCATGCCGCTTTCCAGCAGCGGATCGATGAGGCCGAGCCAACCGAGTGCAACTCCCTGTTCCGCCATGGCCGCCTGCAGCACGAGCGAATAGGTGTTGAACCCCACTTCTCCGCGATCGGCTCTACGCTCACGACGCAGACCAAACGCCTGCAGATAGCTTGACCAGTCATGCCAGGGCGACAGGTGTTCCGTCTCCAGATGCAAGAGCGTGCTCGACGCCAGTCGTTCCGGCACATCAAGGGGACCGGTGCGGGCGATAAATCCCGGTGCGCATACCGGTACCACCTGTTCCGGGAGAAGCAGGATGCCGGTGCGGCTGAACTCTGCCTGCGTGCCGAACACAATCGAAACTTCGCCTTCTTCCGGCACCGCCGGGCCGGTTCGATGGGAGGCGACGATGCGGATATCCATGTCCGGATGACGCTGGCGAAATGCATGCATGCGCGGCATCAGCCAGAAGGCGGAAAAGGCATAATCGGTGGCAATCCGGATGGCGCGACGCTGGCTGCGCTTGCGGAAATCGCGCGCCAGATCGTCTGCCTCATCGACAAACCGCGCGGCAACCTCAAACAGGCGGCGGCCTTCCGCCGTCAGCTCCACGCCGCGATGCTGACGCCGCAGCAAGGGAACCTGCAACTGCTCTTCTAGTTTGCGGATCTGATAGCTGACCGCCGGCTGGCTGAGGCCGAGCCTTTCAGCGGCCAGCGTCAAATTCCCGGTGCGTCCGACCTCATGAAGAATGCGGGCCCAGCCGAGATCCAGCGGACGATCAGCCATAAAATTTCCTTTTGGCAGCAATCAAAAAAGCCCGACTTCACAGGTAGCGGCAACGCGATGTTCTATAAACTGAACAAATAAAAGGGGAACTGCAATGAAAACCATGGCATGCATGGGCGGGCTGATCGCCGGCCTCATTTTCTCCCTTTCCGCAACCGGCACCGCCTTGGCTGCCGACGATGCGGCCTGCAAGGCCATCCGCCTGTCCGATCCCGGCTGGACCGATATCACCGCCACCAATGCCACGGCCTCCGTGGTTCTCGAAGCCTTGGGCTATGCGCCTGATGTGAAGACGCTGTCGGTTCCGATCGGCTACCAGTCCATGAAGAACGGCGAGATCGACGTCTTCCTCGGCAACTGGATGCCGGCCCAGAAAGCCTTCATCGATGACCTCACCAATGCCAAGGCGATCGAGGTGATGACGAAGAACCTGGAGGGCGCCAAGTTCACGCTGGCCGTTCCCTCTTACGTGGCTGACAAGGGCGTGAAGGATTTTACCGATCTTGCCAAGCAGGCTGACGGCTTCGGCAAGAAGATCTACGGCATCGAGCCCGGCGCACCGGCCAATGGCAATATCCAGAAGATGATCGACAAGAATGACTTTGACCTGAAGGGCTGGGAGCTTGTCGAATCCGGCGAGCAGGCCATGTTGGCGCAGGTGAAGCGCGCCGAAGCCCAAAAGGAAAACATCGTTTTCCTCGCCTGGGCGCCGCACCCCATGAATACCCAGTTCAAGATCACCTATCTCTCCGGCGGCGACGCCTATTTCGGCCCGAACTATGGTGGCGCGGAAGTCTATACGCTCGCCCGCAGCGGCTGGCCGGCCAAATGCCCGAATGCGGCAGCGCTGTTTAAATCCATGCGCTTCGAAATCGGCATGGAAAACGAGCTGATGGGCAAGATCCTCGGCGGCGATGATCCGAAGGCGGCGGCCAAAGCCTGGCTGAAGGCCAACCCGAAAACGATCGAGCCCTGGCTTGCCGGCGTGACCACATTGGATGGCAAGCCAGGTCTCCCCACCGTGAAGACCGCTCTGGGCCTCTGATTACACCATGTCGCAGCCGAATATCCTGATCCTGATGGTGGACCAGCTCAATGGGACGCTGTTTCCCGATGGCCCCGCTGAGTTCCTGCATGCGCCCCACCTGAAGGCCCTGGCGAAGCGCTCCGTGCGCTTCGCCAACACCTATACGGCAAGCCCGCTCTGCGCGCCGGCGCGGGCCAGCTTCATGTCGGGCCAGTTGCCGAGCCGCACCCGCGTCTATGACAATGCCGCGGAGTTCGCTTCCGATATCCCGACCTATGCGCATCACCTGCGGGCTGCGGGCTACTACACCGCCCTCTCCGGCAAGATGCATTTCGTCGGCCCGGACCAGATGCACGGTTTCGAGGAGCGGCTGACGACGGATATCTACCCCGCCGATTTCGGCTGGACGCCTGATTATACGAAGCCCGGCGAGCGTATCGACTGGTGGTATCATAACCTCGGTTCCGTCACCGGCGCAGGCGTGGCCGAGATCACCAACCAGATGGAGTATGACGACGAGGTGGCCTATCACGCCACCCGCAAGCTTTACGATCTGTCGCGTCGGCAGGACGAGCGCCCCTGGTGCCTGACGGTCAGCTTCACCCATCCCCACGACCCTTACGTGGCGCGACGCAAGTTCTGGGATCTCTACGAGGATTGCCCTGATCTCGACCCGCCCGGCGACATTCCGGCCTTTGAGGATCTGGACCCGCATTCGCAGCGCCTGCTGGAGGCCTGCGATTTCCGCGCCTTCGACATTACGCCGGAACAGGTGCGGCGCGCGCGCCGGGGCTATTTCGCCAACATCTCCTATGTGGACGAGAAGGTCGGAGAAATCCTCGATGTTCTCGAACGTGGCCGCATGGCGGACAATACCATCATCCTCTTCGTGTCAGACCATGGCGACATGCTGGGCGAGAAGGGCTTGTGGTTCAAGATGTGCTTCTTCGAAGGCTCGGCCCGCGTGCCCCTGATGATCGCAGCACCCGACTGGGAGCCCGCATCGGTTTTACAGCCCGTCTCGACGCTCGATGTCACGCCGACGATTGCCAGGCTTGCGGGGCTCGACCTCACCCGCATTGCACGCTGGACGGATGGCGAGGATCTGGCGCCGCTTGCGACAGGCACAGGCGGACGCGGCCCGGTGCCCATGGAATATGCGGCGGAAGGCTCGATCGCGCCGCTGGTCGGGCTTCGCGACGGCCGCTACAAGCTGACGCTCTGCGAGGCCGACCCGCCGCTGCTGTTCGATCTGGATACCGACCCGCACGAGACGCAGAACCTCGCCGATGACCCTGCCCATGCTGAGGTTTTGAAGCGCCTGACAGCCATGATGCGCGCCCGCTGGGATCTGAAGCGTTTCGATGAGGCGGTGCGGGAAAGCCAGGCCCGCCGCTGGGTGGTCTATCCAGCTCTGCGCAACGGCGCCTACTACCCTTGGGATTACCAGCCGCTGCAGAAAGCCTCCGAGCGCTACATGCGCAACCACATGGATTTGAACGTGCTGGAAGAGAGCAAGCGTTTTCCACGGGGGAATGATCACTAATCACGACAAATCTGCCGTGAGCTTCAATGTCTTCAGCGTGTTCAGCAAGCGACAGAAAGTGCCCCGCCTACCACGTCATCCTCGGGCTTGACCCGAGGATCCACAATACAAGACCCGAGTCGGTGCCGGCCTGGATCCTCGGGTCAAGCCCGAGGATGACGACGTGGTTGGCGTGAGCCTACCGGACAACCCCACTTACACAGGCCTTGGAGAAGGCAAGTCTTCACACCACTCACGCCGCCTTGGCGACGTGATATTCCTTGATGGCGACCATCTTGATGGCCGGATAACGCTCCGCTTCGTAGCGCAGCGAAAAGGCATCCTGCGCGAGGAAGACCGGATCGCCATCGAGGTCGCGGGCGATATCGCCGCGCTTCACCGTCAGGAACTTTTCCAGCTCCGCCTTGTCATCGGACGAGATCCAGCGGCAGACCGAGAAACGCGACATTTCGAATGACACCGGCAGCGTATATTCCGCCGACAGACGCTCCTTCAGAACGTCGAGCTGCAGGGCGCCGACCACGCCGACAATGGCGGGCGAACCGTCTTCCGGCGAAAACAGCTGCACCACGCCCTCTTCCGCCATCTGCTGCAAAGCTTCCTTCAGCTTCTTCGCCTTCATGGCATCCTCCAGCCGCACGCGGCGCAGGATTTCCGGCGAGAAGTTCGGTACGCCCTGGAAGACGAGTGCTTCGCCTTCCGTCAGCGTATCGCCAATGCGCAGCGTGCCGTGGTTGGGAATTCCCACCACATCGCCCGCATAGGCCGTATCGGCCAGCTGGCGCTGCGAGGCGAAGAAGAATTGCGGTGCGGTGAGCCCCATTAGCTTGCCGGTGCGGGCGAGCCGCGCCTTCATGCCGCGCTCCAGCTTGCCCGAGCAGATGCGGGCAAAGGCGATGCGGTCGCGATGGTTGGGGTCCATGTTCGCCTGGATCTTGAAGACGAAGGCGGTCATCTTGTCTTCTCTCGCATGCACCTTGCGGACATCCGCCACCTGGTCGCGCGGCGGCGGCGCAAAATCGCCGAGCGCATTGATGAGATCGCGCACGCCGAAATTTCTCAGCGCCGAACCGAAGAAGACCGGCGTCATGTGACCTTCGAGGAAAGCCTGTTTGTCGAAGGGACGGCAAGCTTCGACCGCGAGTTCCAGCTCGTCGATGAAAGCCTGGCGCTCGTTTTCCGGCAGGTGATCGGCGACGCTCTGCGGGCCATTGACCTTGGTCGGCTCAACCTGCGTATCGCTGCCGCGGAAGGTGCTGTTGGCGAGGTTATACGAACCGCAGAAATTCTTCGAGCGACCGACCGGCCAGGTGACCGGAGCGGTGTCGAGCGCCAGCTTTTCTTCCACCTCGTCGAGGATCTCGAAGGTATCGCGCGCCTCGCGGTCCATCTTGTTGACGAAGGTGATGATCGGGATATCGCGCATGCGGCAGACTTCGAAGAGCTTCAGCGTGCGCGGCTCGATACCCTTGGCGCCGTCAATCACCATGACGGCCGCATCCACCGCCGTCAGCGTGCGGTAGGTATCGTCCGCAAAGTCTTCGTGACCCGGCGTGTCGAGAATGTTGAAGACATTGCCTTCATATTCGAAGGTCATGACCGAGGTCACAACGGAGATACCGCGCTCGCGCTCGATCTTCATCCAGTCGGAGCGGGTCTGGATACGATCCTTCTTCGCCTTCACTTCACCGGCCAGCTGGATGGCGCCGCCGAACAGCAGCAGCTTTTCGGTGAGCGTCGTCTTACCGGCGTCCGGGTGCGCGATAATCGCGAAGGTGCGGCGGCGGGAAACCGCCTCGGCAATGCTTTCAGCCATGTTCTGCAAATCCTTTGAGTTGCCGCGTATCTAGCGATTTCGGGGCAATTATGCAATTGACGGCGCAAACAGAAGGACAAGCCTCCATGCGCGACATCATCGGCCCGACCCTCAAGCTCATTCGCCTGCCGCATGGTGACGGCCTCGACCTGCCATCTTACGAGACGGCAGGCGCGGCGGGCATGGACATTCGCGCCGCCGTTTCAGACCCCATGGTGCTGAGGCCCGGTGAACGGGCTCTGGTGCCGACCGGCTTCATCTTCGAAATACCCCAAGGCTTTGAAGTGCAGGTGCGTCCGCGCTCCGGCCTTGCCTTCAAGAACGGCGTGACCTGCCTCAACACGCCAGGCACGATCGACAGCGATTATCGCGGCGAGGTGAAAGTGCTGCTGATCAACCTCGGCCAGGAAGATTTTACGATCGAGCGCGGCATGCGCGTGGCCCAACTGGTCCTGGCGCCCGTGGTGCAGGCGCGTGTTCAGGAAGCCGACGCCTTCAGCGATACGGCGCGCGGTGCGGGCGGTTTCGGATCGACGGGCGTATGACGAAAGAGAGCGTTGCGCTGGCGACGAAACCGCTCTAGCAAAGCGCATCGGAGGAGAGACGATGACCCTGACCACCCTGATCACCTACGCGCTGGCTCTGTTCATCGCGGCAGCTATTCCGGGCCCCGGAATGACGGCCATCGTGGCACGGGCACTCGGCTCCGGCTTCCGACCAACCTTATTCATGGGGCTTGGGCTCATTCTTGGTGATCTGGTCTATCTGACCGCTGTCATCCTCGGCCTTGCCATCGTCGCGCAAAATTTCACGACGCCCTTCCTGATCATCAAATATCTGGGTGCGGCCTATCTCTGCTATATCGCGTGGAAGCTCTGGACCGCCGGTCTGCTGCGACAGGACATTCAGGCGCAAACGGGCGTCAAGGGCGGCATGGCTTTTCTCTCCGGTCTGCTTGTCACACTTGGTAACCCGAAGACCATGCTGTTTTACGTGGCTCTGGTGCCGACGCTCCTTCCGCTTTCCGAAATCGGTCCTCGCGATTACGCCATTCTCGTTGGCACGACTTTCGTGGTGTTGATGGCGGTGCTGCTGCCTTACATTCTGCTGGCCTCGAAAGCGCGGGAACTCTTGAAAAAGCCCAAGGCGCTGCAGGTGCTGAACCGTTCGGCGGCCGGCATTTTGGCCGGAACCGCCGCCTATATCGCGGCACGCTAACGAGAAAAGATATACTCAAAAACCGGCGCGTTTTCAGTCGTATTTTTCTCGTCTTACCCGAAATTCCTTTCTAATCTTCCTTTTGAAAATTTCAGGGAGCCCAGTATGTCCGATACGCCCAAGCCCGGCCGCGGCAAGATCTATGCCTCCATCATCGACACGATTGGCAATACGCCGATCGTGCGTCTCGACAAACTGGCGCGCGAAAAGGGCGTGAAGGCCAACCTGCTGGCCAAGCTGGAATTCTTCAACCCGATCGCTTCGGTGAAGGACCGCATCGGTGTCGCCATGATCGAAAGCCTGGAGGCGCAGGGCAAGATTTCGCCCGGCAAGACGACGCTCATCGAGCCAACCTCCGGCAACACAGGCATTGCGCTGGCCTTCGCCGCTGCGGCCAAAGGGTACAAGCTGATCCTCACCATGCCCGAGACAATGTCGATCGAGCGGCGCAAGATGCTGGCTCTGCTGGGTGCCGAACTGGTTCTGACCGAGGGGCCGAAGGGCATGAAGGGGGCGATTGCCAAGGCGGAGGAACTGGCCGCGACCCTGCCGGACGCCATCATTCCCCAACAATTCGAGAACCCGGCCAACCCTGAAATCCACCGTCAGACGACGGCGGAAGAGATCTGGAACGATACCGACGGCCGGGTCGACCTGTTTGTCGCCGGCATCGGTACGGGCGGCACGATCACTGGTGTCGGGCAGGTGCTGAAGGCGCGCAAGCCTGACCTGAAGGTCATTGCCGTCGAGCCAGCGGAATCGCCCGTCCTTTCCGGTGGCGAGCCTGGCCCGCACAAGATCCAGGGTATCGGTGCCGGCTTTGCCCCAAAGATCCTCGACACGTCGGTCTATGATGAAGTCGTCACTGTTGCGAGCGCCGAGGCCATGGAAATGGCGCGCCTCGTCGCCCGCCTGGAAGGCGTTCCCGTCGGTATCTCCTCAGGCGCCGCACTGACCGCGGCAATCCGTATCGGCCAACGGCCGAAAAACGAAGGCAAGAACATCGTCATCATCATTCCCTCGTTTGCGGAACGCTATCTTTCGACGGCACTGTTTGAGGGGCTGGGGGAATGAGGCAATAAGCGAATAGCGAATAGTTTGCGGGCACAGTTTGCCGATGCGACCCATTTCAACGACTTTCTACAAGCGCCTGCTGCACGCAGAGCGCATTTAAACTACTCGCTACTCGCTCATCACCTCACGCCGCAGCCGTCAGCCTCTCTCCCGCGATCCGGTAGGAAATCGCCTCGGCGAGATGGATGCGGCCCACCCGTTCCTCGCCCTCGAGATCTGCCAGCGTACGGGCGACCTTCAGAACCCGGTGATAGCCGCGGGCGGAGAATTTCAGCTTCTCCGCCGCGTCGCGCAACAGTTGGAGGCCGGCATTGTCAGGCTCGGCAAACACCTCGATCATCGAGGTCGAGCAGCGGGCATTGGTCCCGATACCCGGATAACCGGCCTCGATGAACCGCTCCTGTTGCCGTACCCTTGCGCGCGCCACGCGGGCTGCAACTTCAGCGCTGCTTTCCGCTGGCCTTGGTCGAATAAGATCGGCAGCCGAGACGGCGGGCACATCAATGCGGATATCGATGCGGTCCATCAGCGGCCCGGAAATGCGGCTCTGGTAATCGGTCATGCAGCGCGGACCTTTGGCGCAGGTATGCCCTGGCTCTCCCGCCATGCCACAGCGGCAGGGGTTCATGGCCGCCACCAGTTGGATATTGGCAGGATAGGACACACGGTGATTGGCGCGCGCAATCACGCATTCCCCGGTCTCCAGCGGCTGGCGCAGAGCATCCAGCACCTGGGGCGCAAACTCCGGGAACTCATCAAGGAAAAGCACGCCGTGATGGGCAAGCGAGGCTTCACCGGGCTTGGCGCGCAAGCCGCCACCGACCAGCGCCGCCATGGTGGCGGAATGATGCGGGGTACGGAACGGCCGGCGATCAGACAGCTTGCCGCCCGAGAGTTGTCCGGCGATCGAATGGATCATCGAAACTTCCAGCAGCTCGGCAGCGGACAATGGCGGCAGGATGGAGGGCAGCCTCGCCGCCAGCATGGATTTGCCGGATCCTGGAGGCCCCACCATCAGCAGATTATGCCCGCCAGCCGCCGCCACTTCCAGCGCCCGCTTGGCGCTTTCCTGGCCCTTGATATCGGCCAGATCCGGCAGATTGGCTGCGGGCGCCCGGATCGCCGGATGCGGGCGCGACAGAACCTGCGTGCCACGAAAATGATTGGCGAGCGCAATCAGGCTGCGCGGTGCGAGAATGTCGATATCGGCGCCAGCCCAGGCCGCTTCTGCGCCACTGTCTGCCGGGCAGATCAACCCTTTGCCGAGAGCGTTGGCGCCAATTGCCGCCGGAAGCGCACCCGCGACCGGTGCCAACGTGCCATCCAGATTGAGTTCGCCCAGCACCACGTACTCATTCAGGGCGTCGGAGGGAATTGCGCCCAGCGCCGCCATCAGGCCAAGCGCGATCGGGAGGTCGAAATGACTGCCTTCCTTCGGCAAGTCCGCCGGTGCCAGATTGACCGTGATCTTCTTCGGCGGCATGGCGAGGCCCGAAGCATGCAGAGCCGCCTGCACCCGCTCACGGCTTTCTGCCACTGCCTTGTCCGGCAGGCCGACGATATGCATGCCGAGCTTGCCCGGCCCCACCATGACCTGCACATCTACGGGCACGCCTTCAATGCCCTGAAATGCCACCGTACTGACGCGCGCCACCATGCCAACCGCCCCATCAACCCTACAGCTTCAGGTGCGTATGCATCATCTCCACACCATTAAGGCGATCATGGCATGGCTCAAGGAATAAAACAAGAACATTCCTCGAACGCGCATGTCGCGACTGATGTATTAGATGTCGTTGATTTTAGCAGTCTGGAACAAAGATGAACGGAGTGGCAACCGCGGCTAAGGTCAGCCGCTGCTGCCGCCTCATCAGCCGCGTTTTGCTTCAATGGCATCCCACAGAAGCGCTGCGACGTCGGCACCGCCAAACTTCTTTACTTCGCGAATGCCGGTGGGAGAGGTGACGTTGATCTCCGTCATGTAATCGCCGATCACGTCGATGCCGACGAAGAGGAAGCCGCGTTCGCGCAAGGCCGGGCCGATGCGGGCGCAGATTTCCTTTTCCCGCGTGGTGAGTTCGGTTGCCTCAGCGCGACCGCCCACATGCATATTGGAGCGCGAATCATGCTCAGCGGGCACACGATTGATAGCGCCAACGGCCTCGCCGTTGACCAGCAGGATGCGCTTGTCGCCCTTGCGCACTGCCGGCAGGTACCCTTGTGCAATGAAGGGTTCCCGGTGGTACATCTGCTGGAACATTTCCAGCAGCGACGAGAAATTGCGGTCGTCCCGCGCCGAATGGAAAACGCCCGCGCCACCATTGCCGTAAAGCGGCTTCAGGATGATGTCGCCCAGTTCTTCGCGAAA
The DNA here is from genome assembly GCF_030504645.1 of Rhizobium oryzicola. GTDB lineage: Bacteria > Pseudomonadota > Alphaproteobacteria > Rhizobiales > Rhizobiaceae > Neorhizobium > Neorhizobium oryzicola. The sequence goes on from NZ_JAUKWQ010000001.1 coordinate 305,628, forward strand.
ACGGGCGATCTCGCCGATGTCGCAAGTGATCAGCGTCGGCGGCATCAGGTCGGCGAATTCGGTGACGAAAATCTTTTCCGGCGAATTGCGTACCCAGGCCGGATCGTTCACGACCAGCGTCTTCGGATGCAACCGCTCCAGAAGATGCGTGTAGGTGATGTAACCCATGTCGAAGGGCGGATCCTGGCGCAGCATGATCACATCCATTTCGGAGAGATCCACGCGCTCGCGCTCGCCCAAAGTGAAGTGGTTGCCCTTCTCGTCGCGAACGGTCAGCGCTTCCACGGCGGCAAATATCTTGCCATCGCGCATGGTCAGGCGATCCGGGGTGTAATGATAGAGCGCATAGCCGCGTGCCTGCGCCTCAAGCGCCATGGCGAATGTGGAGTCACCGGAAATGTTGATGCTGGACACATGGTCCATCTGGAAAGCGACTTTGCGGATGTTGGCCATGCCCTAACCCCTTCTCGAAATGCCCGCCAGATGTAGGACGGCGGGCGGGCAATGGCAACGCGCGAAAAGAGAGAATGAGAGCCTATCAGGGTTAAATGGAAACAGTTTCTTTTGGCTCAGGCGGGGTCATATGCGAGGAGAGCGGCGCGTGTCGTAGCCAACGCATACGGCCAAGCCGCTCGACAAAGCAGATGACCCGCCTCAGCCAACCCGCCCGCCGGATTGCCTTTGGCATCCGGCAAGCATGAAATTCGTCGGTTACGCTTTTCGCTTCGCATCGGCGAAGCGGCGTAACCGAAGGGCCGGATCATTTTCCGCCATTATCTGCGGCTTTCGTCTCGACCGTACCGGGAGGTATGCTCTTCGCCGAAAGCCTTGATCCTGACAAAAAATGTTTCCGGCAGAACGATTCCATTGAGCGCTGACAGGCTCTAGCGCGACCGCAGCATCTGCTTAACGCGTGGCACAAGGCGCACGCGAAGGCGGGCATAGAGGGCCGAGGGGCGATCGAGAGGTACCCGCATGAAAGCGATTTTGCGCACATAGTGATCCACATGCCAGACGGCCCAGGTCCTGGCGCGGAAATAGCCGACATCCCCGGCTTTGAGTAGAGTCTGCGTGCCATCTTCTGCCGTAACCAGAACCTCGCCCTCGACGATGACGACCGTTTCGTCCTCGCCGAAATACCAGCGAAACGTGCCGGCGGTGCAATCCCACATGGCCGTTGTGGAGCATCTGTCCTGGGCTTTGGATTGTACGGCTGCGCGCGCCTGTGGATCGCCCGCCAGGATCCAGTCAGGCTCGATAGGGGCTGCTGCGAGCTGATCATACAGCGCATCACCCGCTGCACCGACGAACGGAAAATCGCTCGGCGTCCGAGACGACTGGCGTCTGCGATAGGCAAGAGCAAGCGCGCCTGCGAAAGCAAGTTTGATGACCATTGAACCCCCAAAGTTCTCCAAGCTGGAGCAACCTAGAAGGGAAATATGAGAGTGAGGTTTCGGGATTGATTCAAATTGGAATCAATCCCGCTTTTATCTGCGACCTTATGCAGCCCCAACGGGCTCCATGCGGGCAACCGACTGCGGGGCGCGATCGGCGATGCGGCGGCCGCTTTCCTTCGAGAAGAAATGCAGCTTTTCGACTTCGACCGCCAGATGAAGGTCATCCCCCAACTGTGTTTCCGCCGGCACAGCAGCGGTCAGAGTCTGGTCACCAACGGTGCCATGAACCAGGCGCTGCGAGCCAAGCTCCTCGATATAATCAACCCGGAACGGCATGCTGCTTTCGCCGGCGCGGGCAAGCCGCAGATCTTCCGCACGCACACCGACCGTGACCGGGCCGGAGGTCGGCGCGAAGCCCTTGAGATCGAAGACGGCAGGACCGATCGCCAGTCGATCGCCATGCAGCTCGCCGGAAACGAGGTTCATGGCCGGCGAACCAATGAAGCTTGCCACGAAGGTGGAAGCCGGCGTGTGATAAACTTCAAGCGGCGTGCCGATCTGCTCGATCTGGCCAGCGCTGAGCACCACCAGGCGGTCGGCCAGCGTCATGGCTTCCAGCTGGTCGTGCGTTACGTAAAGCGAGGTCGTGCCGAGGCGTCGCTGCAGGCGCTTGATTTCGCCGCGCATGGAAACACGCAGCTTGGCATCGAGGTTGGACAGCGGCTCGTCGAACAGGAAGGCTGCCGGCTTGCGCACGATGGCGCGGCCCATGGCGACGCGTTGACGCTGGCCACCGGACAGGGCCCGCGGCTTGCGTTCCAGATACTGGGTGATTTCCAGCATGCGGGCGGCTTCCGCCACGCGGGCATCGATTTCCGCCTTCGGGGTACCGCGGTTCTTCAGGCCATAGGCCAGGTTCTGGTAAACCGTCATATGCGGGTAGAGCGCATAGTTCTGGAACACCATGGCGATGTCGCGTTCGGCCGGCTCCATACGGTTAACCACCCGACCGCCGATCGACACCTCGCCTTCGCTGATCGTTTCCAGGCCAGCAACCATGCGCAGAAGCGTGGACTTGCCGCAGCCGGACGGGCCAACCAGGACGATGAATTCGCCATCCGCGATGTCGAGCGAGACGGAATTTACCGCCTTCACGCCGCCTGTATAGATCTTGGATACACCGGCGATATGAATGCCAGCCATGTCACTTCTCCGTTTCTGTAAGCCCGCGGATGAACAGCCGCTGCATGAATATGACGATGAGGATGGGGGGCAGCATGGCCAGCACGGAACCCGCCATCACGAAGTTCCACGGAATGATCCCGTCTTGTGCCGTCACCATGCGCTTCATACCCATCATCAGGGTGTAGTAACCGGTGTCCGTGGTCATCAGCAGTGGCCACAGATACTGGATCCAGCCATAGATGAACAATATGACACACAGTGCACCGATGTTCGTGCGCGACAGCGGTAGCAGAATATCACGAAAGAATTTTATCGGTCCCGCGCCATCGACACGGGCCGCTTCCAGAAGTTCATCCGGCACAGTCATGAAGAACTGGCGGAAGAGAAAAGTCGCGGTTGCAGAAGCGATGAGCGGGATCGTCAGACCCGCCCAGGAATTCAGCATGCCGAGATCCGCCACAATCTTGTAGGTCGGCATGATGCGCACTTCGACCGGCAGCATCAGCGTCACGAAGATGACCCAGAAGGCCAATTGCCGGAACGGGAAGCGGAAATAGACGATCGCATAGGCCGACAGGATCGAGATCGAGATTTTGCCGATGGTGATGACCAGCGCCATGATCAACGAGTTCATGGCCATGTGGCTGTAGTTCGGCAGGCCGTTCGCCGCCGAGACATTGGTCAGCAGCTGCGTGTAGTTCTCGATGAAATGCGAGCCCGGCCAAAGCGGCACAGGACCCGACATCAAGGTCGGTAGGTCCTGTGTCGAGGCCATGACAGCGACATAGACCGGCAGTGCCACCACCACGAAACCGAGGATGAGGAAGAGGTGGGTGAGGATGTTCAGGATGGGACGGTTTTCAACCATGATCGATCCTCAATACTGCACGCGGCGTTCGACGTAACGGAACTGCACAAAGGTCAGCACCATCACGATCATCATCAGCATCACGGATTGGGCCGAGGACGAGCCAAGGTTCAGGCCGACAAAACCATCCTGATAGACCTTGTACACCAGCGTCGTCGTGGCCTGTGCGGGTCCGCCGGCCGTGGTCGCATCCACGATCGGGAAGGTATCGAACATCGCGTAGTTCACGTTGATGATGAACAGGAAGAAAGTGGTGGGTGACAGGAGCGGCAGTGAAATCGTGAAAAAGCGCTTCACCGGGCCGGAACCATCGATCGCGGCGGCTTCCATCAGCGAATGCGGAACGGACTGCAGCCCCGCCAGAAAGAACAGGAAATTGTAGGATATCTGCTTCCAGGCAGCCGCGATACTGATCAGGATCATCGCATGTGTGCCGTTCAGATCGTGATCCCATTTAAAACCGATTTTCTGCAGGAAGAAGGGCAAAAGCCCGGTCGAGGTGTTGAACACGAACCACCAGAGCACGCCAGCGACCACGGGCGCGACCGCGTAGGGCCAGACCAGCAGCGTGGTATAGATGCGCGAAGTGCGGGTCAGCCGATCGACGGCGGCGGCGAATGCAAGCCCGAGTATCATGGCAAGCGAGGTGACGCAGACCGCAAACACCATGGTGCGCAAAAGCGCATCGATATAATTCGGATCCTCGAGCAGGCGCTGGTAGTGCTGGATGCCAACGAAGACGGTCGACATGCCGAAGGGGTCTTCGCGCTCGAAGGATGACTTGAAGGCCTGGGCAGCCGGCCAGATGAAGAAGATCAGCGTGATGATCAGCTGTGGCGCCAGCAGCAGATAGGGCAGCAGGCGATTGTTGAAAGTTGTTCTTTTTGTTTCCACGAAAGCCTCCCGGCGGCACCCGTCACAATACGGGAGGGAGGACCGGCAAAACCGGTCCTCCCAATGGGTGATGATGCGGGCTTAGTTGTTGGCTGCTTCGAATTCGCGCAGCAAACCGTTACCGCGCTTGACGGCAGCGTCGAGGGCAGCCTTGGCGTCCTTCTTCCCAGCCAGCAGAGCCTGGAACTCTTCATCCACGATGTTGCGGACCTGGGTCAGGTTACCGAAACGAACACCCTTGGAGTTTTCGCTCGGCGTGCCGCGCATGATCTGCTTGATGGCGATATCCGAACCAGGGTTCTTGTCATAATAGCCCTGGGTCTTACCAAGCTCATAAGCCGCATTGGTGATCGGCAGATAGCCTGTGTACTGGTGCCAGTCGGCCTGGACTTCCGGCTTGGAGAGGTAGGTGAAGAACTTGGCGACACCCTTGTAGGTGGCCTTGTCCTTGCCATTCAGAACCCAAAGCGTCGCGCCGCCGATGATGGAGTTCTTCGGCTCCTTGATCTCATCGTCATAATAGGGAAGGGGTGCAAAGCCGGGCTTGAAGTCCTTGGCGTTGTTGATGACACCGGCGCGGCCAGCCGAGGAGTTCATCGTCATGGCGCATTCCTGCGCGTAGAACATGTTGGCGGCATTGTCGCCACCGACCGGGCCACCATACTTGAAGAGGCCTTCATCCTGCCACTTCTTCAGGTTGGCCCAGTGCTTGGCCTGCAGCGGACCATTGAAGGTGAACTCAGACTTTACGCCACCGAAACCGTTCTGCAGCGTGCCGAAGGGCTTGTCATGCAGAGCCGACAGGTTTTCCGTCTGGATCCAGGTGATCCAGGCCGAGGTGAAGCCGCACTTGGCAGCCCCCGACGTCACGATCTTCTTGGAGAATTCTTCCACTTCCTTCCAGGTCTTCGGCGCCACTTCCGGATCAAGGCCAGCCTTCTTGAAGACGTCCTTGTTGTAATAGAGGATCGGCGTCGAGGAGTTGAAGGGCAGCGACAGGATATTGCCCTGCGTATCCGAATAATAGCCGACGACCGGCGCCAGGAAGCCCTTCGGATCGAAGCTTTCGCCCTCGTCCTTCATCAGCTTGTAGACCGGATAGACAGCGCCCTTGGCAGCCATCATGGTACCGGTGCCCACTTCGAAGACCTGAACGATCGCCGGCTGCTGGTTGGCGCGGAACGCGGCAATCGCAGCGGTCAGCGTTTCCGGATAGGAACCCTTGTAAACGGGAACGACCTTGTAGTCGCTCTGGCTCTCGTTGAACTTCTGGGCAATCTCCTCCAGCTTCTTGCCCAACTCACCGCCCATGGCATGCCACCAGGCGATTTCGGTGGCCGCGAAAGACGTCGATGCCGACAGCGCCAGTGCCGCTGCGGCCAAACCGATTTTCTTGAACATTGTAGCTCCTCATCTTCTTCAAGTTGAATGAGGTTGGCTTAACGGCGTCATGTGACAGATCCATAACAGATCCACGACATAACCGTTACAGCTCCTCCCAAAACTGCACAGGTTTGCAAAATTCAAAATACATCAGGAAAATGACGAGGCAAGCGCCACGGCAAAACAGCCACAATATCGTATCGTTGCGACAGCAGATGGCCCTTGGGATGACGGCTGATCCACAGGTCGCTGGCGGCGCGGATGCGGCCTTGGGCCGTGTAGCTCACCGCGTCGAGCGCCGTCCGCTCGGTTTTGCGCGCCTTCACCTCGACAAAGATGGCGAGATCACCCTTGCGCGCGATGATGTCCACTTCACCGAGCGGCGTCTTGAAGCGAAGAGCCTCGATCCGGTAGCCCTTGGCCATCAGATACAGTGCGGCAAGGTATTCAGAGAAGCGGCCCTTGCGTTCGGCCGCCTTGCGTTTCTGTTGCGGCTTGCGCTCACTCGTTCGCGCCATCTTCAGCCTTCAGGTCGATCAGGCGCTGGTAGAGATCCTTGCGGGAGAGGCCGGTCAGCCTCGCGGCTTCCGCAGCCGCCTTGGTCGCCGGCAGGGAGGCTGCAAGCTCCCGCAGCATGACATCGACGTCGATGGCCGCCGGAATATCGTCAAAGGCCGGCGGACCGATGACCAGCACGATCTCCCCCTTGACGGTGCGCCCATCGCCATAAAGTTCCGCCAACTCTCCCAGCGTGCCGCGCTTGAATTCCTCGAAGGTTTTGGTCAGTTCGCGGCAGACGCAGGCGCTACGCGATGGCCCCAGAACATCGGCGGCAATGACCAGCGTATCGGCAATGCGATGCGGGGATTCGAAGAAGATCAGCGTCGACGGGATTTTGGAAAGTTCCGCCAGCCGGTCACGCCGTCCCTTTTCCTTGACCGGCAGGAAGCCGGCGAACAGGAAGGCATCCGACGGCTGCCCAGAGCCGACAAGAGCGGCAAGCGGCGCAGAGGGGCCTGGAATCGGCACCACGCGATGCCCCAATTCGATGGCCTGCTGTGCCAGCCGGTAACCGGGGTCGGAGACGAGCGGTGTTCCGGCATCCGAGACCAGCGCCACTGATTGCCCCTCGTCGAGCGCCGCCAGAAGCCTTGGCCCGGCCTCGCCGGCATTGTGCTCGTGATAGGCATAAGGCCGATTGGCAATGCCGAAGCGGTCCAGCAGTACGCGGGTGACGCGGGTATCCTCGCAGGCCAGCACATCGGCACCGGCCAGCGTTTCCAGCGCGCGAAGCGTGATGTCGCCGAGATTTCCGATCGGCGTGGCCACCAGATAAAGCGCTGCCTCCAGCGGCCGCGCCGGAATTGCCACATTGCCGATCCTGTAGCTGCGCTCGGCAGCCTTCCTGTCATCCGTCACGTTCAGCCTTGCCTTCTGCCTGGGCGGCATATCCGCCGCCACGGGATCCGCCCTTGCAGGAGCGTCAGACGAATACCCGTTTGCAGCTATCCCTCATCAGGCCTGCTCGGCAAGATCGAAAATCTCCGCACCGGCACGGATCTCGTGGCTGGAATCGGCGAGATCGTCGCCGAAGGGCTCGAACGCGCCGCCGAGATGCTGCGCAAAGAACGCCTCTGCCATGGCGATATAGGCGATGCGGTTGCCCGGCTTGTAGAAGCCGTGGCCCTCGTCGGGATAAACCACATACGTCACCGGAATGCCCTTGGCCTGCATGGCGGCAACGATGGTATCGCTTTCCGCCACCTTGCAGCGCACATCATTGGCGCCGTGGAAGATCAGCATCGGCTTGGTGATGCGATCCACCTTGTGAATGGGCGACCTTTCCGCCAGAAGCGCCCGGCCCTCTTCCGTTCGTGGATCGCCATAGCTGCGATACATGAATTCGGCAAAGCCGGCCCAATAGGGCGGCATGGATTCCAGAAGCGTCTGCAGGTTGGTGATGCCGACCACGGGCACGCTGCAGCAGAAGACATCAGGCGTGAAGGTCGCGCCGACGAAAGAAGCATAGCCGCCATAGGAGCCACCATGAATGGCGATCTTTGCGGGGTCTGCGATGCCTTCGCCGATCGCCCAGTTGACCATATCGATCAGGTCATCATGCATCTTGGCGGCATGCTGTTTTTCACTTGCCGCCACAAAGGATTTGCCGAAGCCGGTTGAACCTCGATAGTTCACTGAAAGCACCGCATAGCCGCGATTGGCCAGCCATTGGTGATCGCCGCGATAGCTGTAGAAGTCACGCCCCCAGGGGCCTCCATGCACCAACAACACCATAGGCAGCGGCTTTTCCGGACGCTCGCCCTGTACAGAAGCCGGAAGTGTCAGATAGGAGAACAGATCCAACCCGTCACGCGATTTGGTTTCGATCATCTGCATGGGTGCCAGCCTGTACGCATCGAGATCGGGACGGGCGCGAAACAGTTCGGTGATCGCGCCGGTGTCCCTATCGTAGAGATAGCTGGTGAGCGCCTGCTCCGCCTTGTATGCGGTGACCACCCATTTGCGGTTATCATCTGACCGGCTGCTGACATTGATCTCAAACCCGGGCAATGTGCGTTGAAGCAGCGCAAGATCCGCCTCCACGGCTGGTGTGGCGCCGATCCATTCGCTACGCGCGCCCATTACGCTTGTAGCCTCAACATCATATGTGATCGGATCGACCATCGCGCTCTGAATATCGAAGCGCGGGTGTTCTGCAACCACGGTTTCTTCGCCGCTCTCCCAGTCGATCCAGGCAAAGGCCGCCGTATCTCGACCGACGCAGGTTTTCATCAGCAGGCGCCTGTTGTCGGAATGAAACAGAAGTGGCCAGGTCAGCCAGCCATCGATATGGCCGACGTCCATCCAGTGATGAACCTCCTGACCCTCAATCCGCCAGAAGCGTGTTCCACCATCCGGTGCGGTTGATCGGGCATAGCGAGGACGCATCTGCCAATCGAGACCGATTCCGGCAAACTCCTGCGTGTTCAGCCACAACAGTTCGCGCGCACCTGTTCCCAGGTCGATGATGTAAAGGTCATGCCAGCGGGGATCGCGATCATTCAGACCGACGACGATCTTTCCGGGAACCTGCCTGGACCACATCTCGATCTGGGCGTTAACCCCGGGGATGGGCGTCAGGTCTCGCAATTCCCGGGTCTTTGGATCAACGACAAAGACATGATGGTTTTCGTCGCCGTTTTCGTCATTGGTGAACAGGACAAAGCGGCCATCCTTCGTCCAGTCCTGCCAGGTGATGGGCCGGCCCTTGGTGCGCGTCAGCGGTTCGGCAGTACGCGGATCATCCGTTGGGGCAATCCAGATATTCAACACGCCATCCACCGGCGCGAGCCATGTCAACCATGTCCCATCGGGCGAAAGCTCCGCGCCGTGGGCATTGGGATTACCGAAGAGAAGTTTGCGGGGAATGAGGGATGTGCTGGCCAAGGGAGCCTCCAACAATGGCTGCGTGAAAATGAACTTGAGAGAATGGCCCTATAAATCCAGCCGGAACGGGGCATGTCGATGCACGAAACCGTTACGAGGCAGGACCAGCCGTCACCGCAAGCCCACACCCTTTCCAACCCATCCGCTGTGGAAAGCTGTGAGCATCCGCCGCATGCGCGGACAAACACCGCGGCGAATGGGCGGGGCCTCTTGCATTCATTGGCAAAACTCTGCCATTTTGGCCGCCCACATGTCCCAGACTGGCGGACAAGAAGAATAACAGGCGGCCATCGCCGGGCCGCACGGTCGAAAGCGGTAGCGTCCCATGCGTATTACTCTTGAGCGGTCCAACCTCTTGAAGTCGCTGAATCACGTCCACAGGGTCGTGGAGCGCCGCAACACCATCCCGATCCTCTCCAACGTACTGCTGCGCGCCTCCGGCAATGATCTGGCGCTGAAGGCAACCGACTTGGACCTCGAAATCACAGAGGAAGTGCCGGCCATGGTGGAGCAGGCCGGTGCCACGACAGTTCCGGCGCATCTGCTTTACGAAATCGTGCGCAAGCTGCCGGACGGAGCCGAAGTGCGCCTTGCCACCAATCCCGATGGCGGCAGCATGACCGTGCAGTCCGGCCGTTCGAAGTTTTCGCTGCAATGCCTGCCGGAATCGGACTTCCCGGATCTGACCGCCGGCAGCTTCACGCACAGCTTCAAGATCAAGGCGACCGATCTGAAAATGCTGATCGATCGCACCCAGTTCGCGATCTCGACGGAAGAAACCCGCTACTACCTGAACGGCATCTTCTTCCACACGATCGAAGCCAATGGCCAACTCAAGCTGCGCGCTGTCGCGACCGACGGTCACCGTCTCGCCCGCGCCGACATCGAAGCCCCCTCGGGCTCGGAAGGCATGCCGGGCATCATCATTCCCCGCAAGACGGTTGGGGAATTGCAGAAGCTTGTCGACAACCCGGAAGTTGTCGCGACCGTCGAAGTGTCGGATGCCAAGATTCGCCTCACGATCGGCGGCATCGTGATGACCTCAAAGCTGATCGACGGCACCTTCCCGGATTACCAGCGTGTCATCCCGACCGGCAATGACAAGGAAATGCGTGTCGATTGCCAGAGCTTTACCCGCGCCGTGGACCGCGTCTCGACCATTTCGTCCGAGCGTGGCCGCGCGGTGAAGCTGGCTCTCTCCGAAGGCCAGCTGCTGCTGACAGTCAACAATCCCGACTCCGGCAGTGCAACGGAAGAGGTGGCTGTCGGTTATGAGCACGATCCTCTGGAGATCGGCTTCAACGCCAAATACCTGCTGGACATCACCGCCCAGCTTTCCGGCGAAGACGCCATCTTCCTCCTGGCCGATGCGGGGTCACCCACACTGGTCAGGGATACCGCCGGCGATGACGCACTCTATGTGCTGATGCCCATGCGGGTCTAAAAACAGAGGGATCGGAGTTTCCGGTCCCTTTTTTTGCCGCATTTTTATATGCGACATTTTTTCTTGTGTTTGCGCCATGACGGCTAAAAACCGTGCTGCATAAAAATGGGGAGACCATGATGGAATTGCGCCTGAAGGAGCGGCTTGGCCGCAAGTTCGATGAAGAGATCCGCTTCTTCAAGGGATGGATGGATGGGCCAAAGCGTGTGGGCGCCATCCTGCCGACATCGGGCGTCACGGCGCGGCGCATGGCAAGCGTCATCAATCCGCAGTCCGGCCTGCCGGTTCTTGAGCTCGGCCCTGGTACCGGTATCATTACCAAGGCTATCCTGGAGCGTGGCGTCGCACCCGAGAAATTGGTGTCGATCGAATTTTCGACGGACTTCTACCAGCACCTGGTGAAGACCTTTCATAGCGTGCGCTTCATCAATGGCGACGCCTTCGACCTGCAAAATACCCTGGGCGATTTCAAGGACAGCCAGTTCGACGCTGTCATTTCCGCCATCCCGCTGCTGAGCTTCCCGATGGAGCGCCGTATCGCTCTGCTGGAAGACCTGCTGAACCGCATGCCGCATGGCCGCCCGGTGATGCAGATCACATACGGGCCGGTCTCGCCGATTATTGCGCAGCCGGATCGCTACCGGATCAAGCATTACGACTTCGTTGTGCGCAACATTCCGCCGGCACAGTTGTGGACCTACGCAAGGCCCTGATAGGCTGGCCGCATGTTCGGCATCTACATCACCCATCCGCAGGTCAAGATCGATCCGGCCGTTCCGGTGCCGGATTGGGGCCTGTCGGAATTAGGCGAGGCCCGCGCCCGCCAGGCGGCGCTGTTGCCCTGGGTGAAAGACCTTCGCCGCATCATCTCCAGCGGTGAGCGCAAGGCCATAGAGACCGCCGCCATTCTGGCGGAGGCAGCAGGCGTCGTGCCCGAGGTGGACGAGGCCACACATGAGAACGACCGGTCGGCGACCGGCTTCCTGCCACCGCCTGCCTTCGAGGCCGCCGCCGACTGGTTCTTTGCGCACCCTGAAGAGAGCTACAAGGGCTGGGAGCGGGCCGTGGATGCACAGGCACGCATCGTCGAGGCGGTTGCCAGAGCGCTTGCCGATCACGACCTGAAACAGCCAATTGCCTTTGTCGGCCATGGCGGCGTCGGCACGCTTCTGAAATGTCATCTTGGCGCGCGTCCGATTGCCCGCGACCGCGACCAGCCACCCGGCGGTGGCAATCTTTTCTGTTTTACCCTTGCCCGATCCCTTGCCGATTGCCGCCTCACATGCGACTGGACGGCCATGGAGCTTTGGCAAGGAGACAGGGTATGACTGCACGCGACCGCCTGATCGTGGGACTGGATGTTCCAAGCATTTCCGAGGCGGAAACTGTGGTGAAGACGCTGGGCGACACCGTCTCCTTCTACAAGATCGGTTATCAACTTGCCTTTGCGGGCGGGCTGGAATTTGCCCGTGACCTGATCCGCGACGGCAAAAACGTTTTCCTCGACATGAAGCTGCTCGACATCGACAACACGGTCGCAAGCGGCGTGGAGAACATCGTGAAAATGGGCGTCACCATGCTGACGCTGCACGCCTACCCGAAGGCCATGCGCGCCGCTGTGGCTGCTGCCAAGGGCTCGAACCTCTGCCTGCTCGGCGTCACCGTGCTGACCTCCATGGACGACGCCGACCTGCGCGAGGCAGGCTATGAATATGACCCGCACACGCTGGTGCTGACGCGCGCGGAACAGGCGAAAGCAGCCGGCATGGGCGGCATCGTCTGCTCGGCGGAAGAGGCAAAGGCCGTGCGCCAGATCATCGGCCCCGACATGGCGCTGGTGACGCCGGGCATTCGCCCCAAGGGTGCGGACGCCGGCGACCAAAAGCGCGTGATGACGCCCGCAGACGCCATTGCCGCCGGCTCCAGCCATCTGGTCGTGGCACGGCCCATCGTGAAGGCCGCCGATCCGCTGGCCTCTGCCAAGGCGATCCTCGCCGAGATGGAAACGGTGCTCTAAATTATTCAATCAATAGGGAGGACAACATGGCCAAGGGATACTGGATTGCCCGCGTGGATGTACGCGATGCCGAGCGCTACAAGGACTACGTTGCTGCGGCAAAGCCCGCCTTCGAACGGTTTGGCGCGGTGTTTCTGGCACGTGGCGGCCCGATCACCGAGCTCGAAGGCAAATCCCGCGCCCGCAATGTTGTGATCGAATTCCCCTCCATGCAGGCCGCCGTCGATTGCTACAACTCGCCGGAATACCAGATCGCCGCAAAGATCCGCCAAGAAGTGGCGGATGCAGAAATGCTGGTTGTCGAAGGCGTCTGACGACGCTCGAAGAACGACCGAGCCCCAGTTAGGGCCGCAGCAGTCATTGCGCGTCGGGATGCGCTCTCCTCCGCCTGCGGGGAGCGCGACTATAATCAAGTGTGACCCGAACGATAGACGGTCCAGATGATGGTGCGCTGGGCTTTTTTTGAACGAATGTATAGATCTCATTCGTCTCAATGACATCTGGCTGAGTGGCGGTGTCGCGGTGGGTTATCCGTGAAGCGCCGACCGCAGCGACGACATTTGTAGCGCGGATGGCCGCCTTTCAAACCGGTTGTGCGCAGATCCAGCCCATGACCATCTCAGGCAATCCATCCGCGACCCTGATCTCCCAATCACCGACGGGAACCAAAATAGAATCCCGAAAGCTGATTCTATAAACAATGCCCTTCAATTGCCCTTGGATCGCCCGAATCTGCGTGCTAACCCTCGCTTAATCCTTTCGTCGGATGCTGATTGTTATCGCCGTTGCGTGGAAGCAGCGGCAGCCGGAGCTTTGAAAGCCATGTGTCGTTGGGCCGCCTATCGCGGCAATCCGCTTTACCTGGAGGAGCTGGTCTCCTCGCCCGCCCACTCGCTCATCGAACAATCCCATTGCGCCAGCCGCGCCAAGACCGCCACCAATGGTGACGGCTTCGGTATTGCCTGGTATGGCGATCATCCGGAACCGGGCCGCTACCGCGATATTCTTCCGGCTTGGTCGGATTGCAATCTGCGCAGCCTCGCCCACCAGATCCGCTCGCCGCTGTTCCTCGCGCATGTGCGTGCCGCCACCCATGGCGCAACCCGCCGCGACAACTGTCACCCCTTCGTGCAGGGGGCCTGGTCCTTCATGCATAACGGCCAGATTTCCGGTTTCGACCGCATCCGCCGCAAGATGGAAATGCTGCTCTCCGACGAGCTTTTCGCCGCCCGCACCGGCACCACCGATTCCGAACTTCTGTTCCTGCTGGCGCTGGAATTCGGCATGGAGCGTGATCCGCTCGGTGCGATGTCGAAGGCGATTGCCACCGTCGAACAGTTGTCCGCCGAGCAGGGCTTCGAGCCGCTGGTGCGCTTTACCGCCGCCTTCTCCGATGGCGGCAAGCTCTATGCCATTCGCTATGCCACCGATCACAAGCCGCCCACCCTTTACGCAGCCCCCATGGGCGGCAAGAGCGGCTATTGCCTCGTTTCCGAACCACTCAACGATGACATCGATGCCTGGGTCGAAATTCCGGATGGCAGCGCGGTCGTGGTCTCGGATGAAGGCATGACCGCTTCCATCTTCTCACCTGAGGGGCTGGCCGTCGCCGCCTGACAGGCGTCTGGCCTGCCGTCTCGATTCATCGATAAAGCGCTTGAGAGCGCCGTTCACCTCCGCCCGCCGGAAGGCGAGAAAAAGCTGCGCGAAAAGCCCCGCATCCTTGTGGAAGCGGCGATAGGTAACGCCCGAGGTTTCCAGCCGCGCCATGGATTCCGGAATGATCGTCACGCCGAGGCCGGCCGCCACGAGGCTGAGCGTCGAGATCATCATTGGTGTTTCCTGCGCGATCCGCGGGCTGAACCCCGCCGTCTGGCAGGCCGAAATGATGCGGTCGTAAAGCACCTGGCTCGTCGGCCTGCGATAGAGAATGAAGGTGTCATCCGCCACATCGGCAAAGGCGATCCGCGTTCCGGGCGCGGTGCGGCCGAGAACATGATCGTCTGGAAGGGCGAGCACCATTTCCTCCTCGTTCATCAGCTCGGCGGTGAGGCGCGGATCGAGATTGGCGGCTGCGCGAATGAAGGCCGCATCCAGCCGCTCCGATGCGAGGCCCGTGGCCAGTTCGGTTGTCGAGCCTTCCTGGAGGCGCATGGCAAGATCGGGTGTTGCAAGCCGCATGCTGCGGAACACCGATGACACAAGCGGATGAAAGGTAGCCGACGTGGTAAAGCCGATCGCAAGCGCTCCCGTTTCGCCGCGACCGGCACGTCTTGCTGCCTCCATGGCCGCTTCCGCATCCGCCACCACCTGTCGCGCCCGCTCGATAAAGGCCTTGCCGGCATCGGTCAGTTCCACGCCCTTGGGGTGACGGCGAAAGAGCGCCGTTCCCACCAGCGTTTCCAATGCCTTGATCTGCTGGCTGAGCGGCGGCTGTTGAATACCAAGCCGTTCGGCGGCACGGGTCATATGGCCCTCATCGGCCACGGCAAGCGCATAACGAAAATGGCGAAGCTCCAACATGCCATACGTATAACGTATTAAGATGCCTATTGCCATATATTGGACATGAGTAACGAACGGGATTACCTTGCGCCCAACACATCAAGGGTAATACATCATGACGGCCATCGCATCGGAGGCGGACACTGCCCCAGCACCTTCCATCACTGAACTCTTCCTCGGCTTTCTCGGCCTCGGTATCATCGGCTTCGGCGGTCTGTTGCCCCTGGCGCGCCGGACGATTGTGGAGGAGCGAAAGTGGTTGAACGAGCAGGAATTCATCGATCTGCTTGGCCTCTGCCAGTTCCTGCCGGGCGGCAACATCATGAACCTTTCGGTGGCGGTCGGCGTCCGCTTTCACGGCTGGCGCGGCGGGCTCGCCTCCATCCTCGGCATTATCGCCGTACCGACCATGATCGTCGTCTGTCTGGGCTATATCTACGACCAGTATCGCGATGAGCCGCATGTGCAGCATCTCTTCGCGGGACTTGCCGCCGCTGCCGCCGGTCTGCTGATCTCGATGGGGTGGAAATTCATCAAACCTTTGCGCGGCAAGATATGGGCCTTGTGCGTCGTCGCCGTGCTCTTCGTGCTGATCGCTGTCTTGCGCCTGCCGCTGCTGCCGGTCATGCTGACAATGGCGCCGATCTCCGTTCTTCTCAGCTGGAGGTTCGGCAAATGATCGGAACGCTTGTCACTCTTGCCATCATCTTCGGCGAACTCTCTTTGATGGCCTTTGGCGGCGGCAATGCCGTTTTGCCGGAAATGCAGCGCCGCGTGGTGGAAGTCCAGCACTGGGTGACCCCGCAGGAATTCAGCGCGCTGTTTGCCCTCGCCCAGGCGGCTCCCGGCCCCAACATGATGATCGTGCCGTTGATCGGCTGGCATGTGGCGGGCTTCTGGGGTCTGATCGTCACCTCGGTCGCCAAGTTTCTGCCCGCCTCGCTGATCACAGGCGTCATGGTGACGCTATGGGAACGTTTCCGCGATCGCCCCTGGCGCAAGATCGTGCAGGCTGGACTGGTGCCTGTCACGGCGGGACTGGTGGCGGCGAGTGCCGCGGTCATCACGGTGGCGTCCGTCCACTCCTACTGGCTGGCCGCGATTGCCGCTATCGCCGCGATTGTCGGGATCGGCACCCGCTTGCATCCGGTCGCGGTGCTGGGTGGGGGTGCCCTGGCCGGCCTGCTGATGGGTTTTGCCTGACGCGTCAAGCGCTCGGGAACTGATCGGCAACCCATTGCGCCAGGCCTTCCGCCACCTCGTCCTTTGCAAGGCTCGGCCACTCGATGATGCCCTCTGGCAGAATGAGCTTCACTCGGTTGCGGTCGCCGCCCATGATGCCGGTTTCCGGCGACACGTCATTGGCGACGATGAGATCGGCGCCCTTGGCTTCCAGCTTCTTGCGCCCGTTTGCCTCCACATTCTGCGTTTCGGCGGCAAAGCCGATAACCAGTCCGGGCCGCCTGACGTGATGGCCGACGGTTTTGAGAATGTCCGGATTTTCCGCAAGCTGCAGGGGCGGGGGGGCTTCGCCCGGCTGCTTCTTGATCTTCTGGTTGGCAGAGGAGGCCACGCGCCAGTCGGCCACGGCTGCCACCATAACGGCGATATCGACCGGCAGCGCTGCCTCCACCGCGGACAGCATCTCCGCAGCTGTTTCCACATGCGTCACCGCCACACCGGCAGGATCAGGAATGGTCACAGGGCCGGAAACGAGTGTGACCTTAGCACCGAGCTTTGCCAGTGCCGCCGCAATCGCATGACCCTGCTTGCCGGAGGAGCGATTGGCGATATAGCGGACGGGATCGATCGGTTCATGCGTCGGGCCAGACGTAACGATCGCCTTCTTGCCCGCAAGCGGCTTGAGTTGTGGCTGCAGCAGCGCCACCACGGCAGCAACGATCTCCAGCGGCTCCGACATGCGCCCCGTACCGGCTTCGCCGCTCTCGGCCATTTCGCCGCGGGCAGGCCCGATGAAATGTATGCCGTCGCGCTTCAAGGTCTCGACATTGCGTTTCGTCGGAGGTGCTTCCCACATCTTCGGGTTCATGGCGGGTGCCACCAGCACCGGGCGATCGGTAGCAAGCAGGACGGCGCTGGCAAGGTCATTCGCCAGCCCATGCGCCATCTTCGCCATCAGGTCTGCGGTGGCGGGTGCCACCAGCACCAGATCGCAATCGCGAGCCAGGCGGATATGGCCGACATCCTGCTCGTCCTCGCGCGAAAAAAGATCCGTGTAGACATGGGAGGCGGAGAGAGCACCGACGGCAAGCGGCGTGATGAATTCCTGCGCTGCGGCCGTCATGACAGGCCGCACCTGCGCGCCCCGCTCGCGCAGGCGACGGATCAGATCGAGGCTCTTATAGGCGGCAATGCCGCCGGCAATGATCAGAAGAATGCGCTTACCCGAAAGATCCATGGGCCTCTCACTGTGGTGGTCGGGGCACGAGCGAATTGTACGCCACGTTCCCCCTCATCCGCCCTTCGGGCACCTTCTCCCCGAGGGGAGAAGGGATCTGCCGCGCCGCTCACGGTTCCCCTCTCCCCTTGGGGAGAGGTTCGCCGAGCGAAGCGGAGGCGGGTGAGGGGGCTATGATGGCGTCCTTAACATCGCTTCGTCTCATTGTGTGGACCCTAAGCGGTTGATGCTAAACATGCAATCGCGAGGACTGGACCGACGAGGCGGTGTAAGCTCAGCTGATCGAGATCGCAATCGACACAAGCGCGATCGCAATGATCCAGAGGGCGAAGCGACCGGAGCGGTTATGGCGGGCTTCCGATTTGCCGATCGCATCCGCCGTCTCGGCATCGAAACGAATGCCGTGCTCGGTCATGTGCAGCAGCTGCTGGTGGAATTTTTCCGTCTTGGCGGCAATTTCCGGCGCGGCTTCGGCCAGTTTCACCGCAGCCTTCAAGCCGTCGCGCAGGTCACTGACGATGCGTTTCGGCCCGAGATTGTCGCGGATCCAGCTGCCGACGACCGGCTCTGCCGCCTTCCACATGTTGAAACGCGGGTTCAGCATACGCGCCACGCCTTCCACCACCACCATGGTCTTCTGCAGCAGAATCAGCTCGGGCCGCGTTTCCATTTCGAACAGATCGGTGACTTCGAAAAGAAGTGCGAGCAGCCGGGCCATGGAAATGGTTTCCGCCGGCTGGCCATGGATCGGCTCGCCAATCGCACGGATCGCCTGGGCAAAGCTTGCGACATCGTGATGCGAGGGCACATAGCCGGCTTCGAAATGCACTTCCGCCACGCGCATATAATCGCGGGTGATGAAGCCATAGAGAATTTCCGCCAGGAAGCGGCGTTCCTTTTTGCCGAGACGACCCACGATCCCCATGTCGACGGCAACGATGGTGCCTTGAGGGTCGACGAAGAGATTGCCGGGATGCATGTCCGCGTGGAAGAAGCCGTCGCGCAGCGTGTGGCGCAGGAAGGACTGGATCAGCGTCACCGCCAAGGCTTCCAGATCGTGTCCCGCCTTCCGCAGACCCTCGATATCGGACATCTTGACGCCATCGATCCATTCCATGGTGATGACGTCGCGCCCGGTGCGCTCCCAGTCCACTTGCGGAACGCGGAAGCCCGGATCGTTCTTGGTGTTCTCACCAATCTCGGAAAGGGCAGCTGCCTCCAGCCGCAAGTCCATTTCCAGCTTGGTGGTCTGTTCCAGCGTCCGCGTCACCTCCACGGGTCGCAGGCGCCGCGTGGAAGGCAGGAAGCGTTCCTGCATGCGCGAGATCAGGTACATGCTCTCGATGTCATGCGCGAACCGCTGGCGCACACCCGGCCGCACGACTTTCACCGCCACCTTGCGTTCGCCATCGGGATAGGCAACGGCTGCCGGATGCACCTGTGCGATGGAGGCCGCCGCCAGAGGTGCATCGAAGCGAGTGTAGAGATCGGTGATCGGTCTCCCCAACGAAGCCTCGACCTGCCCCTTGGCCGTCTCCGTCGGGAAGAAGGCCATGCGGTCCTGCAGCATGGAAAGGTCCAGCGCCCAGTCGACGCCCACCACATCCGGCCGCGTGGCCAGGAACTGGCCAATCTTCACATAAGACGGTCCAAGCCGCTCCACGGCGCGCGTCAGGCGCACGCTTCTCGCCTCCTGGATGGAGGTCGGGCGCGTGAAAACCTGCGCCACCATCTTGGCAAGCCCAACGACTGGCGGAAGCCCCTGCGTCGGAAGCGCCGAAATCACGCCCTCGCGCACGAGCACCCAGCCGACACGCGCCAGGCGGAAATAGGCACCGATCGTGCTCATGCGACAGCCTTTGCTTTCAACGCAGCCCGCACGATCAAAGCTTCCATCCCGAATGCAGGGCGGCGATGCCGCCGGTATAATTGGTGTAGCTCACGCGGGAAAAGCCGGCGGTACGGATCATCGCGGCAAAATTCTCCTGGTTCGGGAATTTGCGGATCGATTCCACCAGATACTGATAGGGCTCGGCATCGCCGGTGATCATCTTGCCGAACTGCGGAATGGCGCGGAATGACCATTCGTCATAAATGCGATCCAGAAGCGGGGTGTCTACCTCGGAAAATTCCAGAACCAGCAGGCGTCCGCCGCGCTTCAGCACGCGGTAGGCCTCCTTCAGTGCCACATCGATGCGCGGCACGTTGCGAATGCCGAATGCGATCGTATAGGCATCGAAGCTGTTTGCCTCGAAGGGAAGGTCTTCCGCATTGGCTTCCACGAAGGTCAGATTGTCGGAAAGCTTGCGCTTGGCCGCACGTTCCGAACCCACGCCCAGCATGGAGCCGTTGATGTCGAGGACCGTGGCATGGGCCAGCCGGTTGGAGGCTTCCACGATGCGAAACGCGATATCGCCGGTGCCGCCAGCCACATCCAGCACCTTAAATGACGGGTCCTTGCGTGGATTGAGAGCCGCCACCATGGCGTCCTTCCAGGCGCGGTGCAGGCCCATGGACATCACATCGTTCATGATGTCGTAGCGCTTGGCGACCTTGTGGAAGACCTCGTTGACGAGACCCTGCTTCTCGCCTTCGGCGACCTCCCGGAAACCATAGGAGGTTGCCATGCTGCCATCGGCGGAGGTTCGGCTGTCGGCCATCGGGTTACGCATCCTCGTTTACATCTCAAAAGCGGGCCGACCATAGCGGACTGCGGCGGCCGATACTATCTCTTCTGGTGCTTGCGGCACTTTGGCACTGGTCTATAGAGCAGTCAGCCGTCCGTTGAAACAGGAAGTTAGGAACTCATGCCCGAATTGCCAGAGGTGGAAACCGTGCGGCGAGGCCTCGAGCCCGCGATGGAAGGGGCGGTCGTCACGCGGCTTGAAGCACGCCGTCCGGACCTGCGTTTTCCGCTGCCGGAGGATTTTGAGGCGCGTGTTTCCGGTCGCCAGATCTTGGGGCTCGGACGCCGGGCGAAATACCTGCTGATCGATCTCGATGACGGCCAGACGATCATCTCGCATCTCGGCATGTCCGGCTCCTTCCGGGTGGAGGATGACGAGGCGGCCGCAATGCCCGGTGAGTTTCACCATGCCCGCTCCAAGGATGGCAAGCACGACCATGTGCTGTTTCACCTGACGCGGAACGGAAAAAGCGCGCGTGTCATCTATAATGATCCGCGTCGTTTCGGCTTCATGCATCTTTGGGCGCGGTCCGAGCTGGATCACTATCCCGCCTTTGCAGAACTTGGGCCGGAGCCGACCGGCAACACGCTGGATGCCGATTATCTGGCACAGCGGTTTCAGGATCGCATCCAGCCGCTGAAAAGCATCCTGCTCGACCAGACTGTCATTGCGGGGCTCGGCAATATCTATGTCTGCGAGGCGCTGTGGCGTTCGGGCCTGTCCCCGCTGAGGAAGGCCGGAACGCTGGTCACCAAGGCCAGCAAGCCCAAGGCTCAGCTTGTCGATCTCGCCCATTCGATCCGGGAGGTGATTGCCGACGCGATTGCTGCTGGTGGTTCTTCGCTACGCGACCATATCCAGGCAGATGGCTCGCTCGGCTATTTCCAGCACACCTTTTCTGTCTATGATCGCGAAGGCCATGACTGCGCGCGTGAGGGGTGCTCCGGCGTGGTTCAGCGTATCACGCAGGCGGGCCGCTCTTCCTTCTATTGCGCGCAATGTCAAAAATGAGTCCCGGATCAGCAGCTTGCTGGAACAAACTGAACCAGGCTTGTGAAATTGCGCGTTGACTGAGGAGCCTATTCCGGTTATATCGCCGCCCACAGTTGGGAAAGCCGCTCGTGGCTTCCTCCATTGCTCCCGAATTGCTGGATGACAGGTCGCAAGGACCCGGCGCGGCGACGGTGGAGTTTGTGTTCGAATTCGAAGAGAGGCAGAGATGGCCAATACAACTTCGGCGAAGAAGGCGACCCGCAAGATCGCACGCCGCACTGCAGTCAACAAGTCGCGCCGTTCGCGCGTTCGTAACTTCATCCGCAAGGTTGAAGAAGCCATCGCAACGGGTGATGTGGCCGTTGCCGCTGAAGCCCTGAAAGCGGCTCAGCCGGAAATTCAGCGCGCTGCCACCAAAGGTGTCATGCACAGCAACACGGCCTCCCGCAAGGTGTCGCGTCTGGCAAGCCGCGTTAAGGCTCTTTCCGCCTAAAACTCGTCATAATTGACGTCACAATCAAGCCCGGTCATCGACCGGGCTTTTCGTGTTTCTTAACCCTGAAAATTCATGGTTGCAGTTTCATCAAGGTTTCGTGACGCGGGCGTGACAGAATTTATTGTTTTTTTTCAATGGCTTGGCGGAGGAAGTTCTTGTTGGCGTCCTCGGGCTGCCGCCTACCCGGTCCCAAAACGAGTCAAGCGAATTTTTATTTTTGGGCTGATTCTGAGGTGCCTTGGAAGTGTCATTTTTGAATCCTGTTGATTCAACTGGGATTCTCGTTTGGCGGCCCGTTTTGAGTCAAATCGCAGCTCCAGAGTCAACGCTCGCGCCTTAATTTTGCGTAAAATTCATCATTGATCTCGCCCCGCGATCCTGCCTTAATGAGATCCAACAAGGGGCGCGGGGAACTCTCCACAAAGTCACCGATGCGATGCCGGTTTCCGGCTCATCGAACTTTGCGCTCTTGTGACGGGTGCGGCTAACCACCCGTAACTTCACGTCACTTTTGATTGTGCGCCGAAACTCCTAACGGTTTCGGGCAGGGTCTTTTGTGCCGTACTTAAGTGTGAGGTCGGCTTCTGCCGCCAGAAATGCCAGACCATCCCCGCGAGGAGGGGACGGGCTGGAACAAGGGGACTTGATACAGGCAGTTGCCGGGGTTTGGGCGACTGTTTCACTGACCGCAATTTTTGCGGTGAGATTGAACTTTGAGAGTGGGCTGCCAGTTCTAGCGAGGAGGATCGGCAGCCTGACGTAAACAGCAATAAACCCGGCGGGCGGCATGGACCGACTGGCGGGAAGAAAATGAAAAGGCGGCAAAAGCATGCAGATGACTACGGCATCGACCAGGGCGCTGGATAATGGGGATAAGGCGTCCGAGGCATTCGATTCACTTTGCTCCCAGGCGGCAGGGGAAAAATCTGAAATGAAGCATGATGCTCTTTTTGAGCGGTTTAGTGCGCGTCTGAAGGCTCAAGTCGGTCCTGAGGTTTATGCAAGCTGGTTCGGTCGCCTGAAGTTGCATTCCGTTTCGAAGAGCGTTGTCCGCCTCAGCGTGCCCACGACTTTTCTGAAATCTTGGATCAACAACCGTTACCTCGATCTCATCACCACCATTTTCCAGGCCGAAGATTCTGAAATCCTGAAGGTCGAAATCCTGGTGCGCACGGCAAGCCGCGCAACGCGCAGTCCTGCGGAGGAGCGCGCGGTTCCCGCCGCTGAAGTGGCCGTGCAGCAGCCGGCGCGCCGCCCGTCCGGCCCGCGCGAGATCGGCCAGATCGCCGCCTTCCCAGTCGCACCGCAGCCCGTGGCACAGCGCCCGTCCTCATCGGCCTCTCCGCTATTCGGTTCGCCGCTCGACTCTCGTTTTACCTTCGATACGTTTGTTGAAGGACCTTCCAACCGCGTGGCACTTGCCGCAGCCCGCACCATTGCGGAAGCTGGTGCAAGCGCAGTGCGTTTCAATCCGCTCTTCCTGCATTCCGGCGTCGGTCTCGGCAAGACGCACCTTCTGCAGGCCATCGCCAATGCGGCCGTCGGCAGCGAGCGTCAGCCGCGTGTCGTCTACCTCACCGCAGAATACTTCATGTGGCGCTTTGCCACCGCGATCCGCGACAACGACGCGCTGACGCTGAAGGAGTCGCTGCGAAACATCGATCTTTTGATCATCGACGACATGCAGTTCCTGCAGGGCAAGATGATCCAGAACGAGTTCTGCCATCTCCTGAACATGCTGCTCGACAGCGCCAAGCAGGTGGTCGTGGCCGCAGACCGGGCTCCGTGGGAACTTGAATCGCTGGATCCCCGCGTTCGCTCCCGTCTGCAGGGCGGCGTTGCCATCGAGCTTGAAAGCCCGGATGTAGACATGCGCCTGGAAATGCTGAAGCGGCGCCTGGAGGTTGCCCGTCAGGATGATCCGTCTCTGGATATTCCGGAAGACATTCTGGCGCATGTGGCACGCAATGTCGCCAATAGCGGTCGCGAACTGGAAGGTGCCTTCAACCAGCTGATCTTCCGCCGCTCCTTCGAGCCGGATCTATCGATCGAACGCGTTGATGAGCTGCTGGCCCATCTGGTGGGCGCGGGCGAAGCCAAGCGCGTGCGCATAGAGGACATTCAGCGCATCGTGGCGCGCCATTACAATGTGTCGCGCCAGGAACTGGTGTCCAACCGCCGGACCCGTGTCATCGTCAAGCCGCGCCAGATCGCCATGTATCTGTCCAAGACGCTCACGCCGCGCTCCTTCCCGGAAATCGGTCGCCGTTTTGGCGGACGCGATCACACCACGGTTCTGCATGCCGTGCGCAAGATCGAGGAATTGATTTCCGAGGATACGAAGCTCAGCCACGAGGTGGAGCTTCTGAAGCGATTGATCAACGAAAACAATCTCTAATACATGGGCGGCCGTGAGGCGGCCTTCTTCTTTCAGGCAGTGCGATGAGTGGTACCGAGCAGTTCTATTCCAGCCATGCGGCGGTTTACGCCGATGATCCGCGGGTACTGCCGCATCCTTGGCGGGAGCGGTTTCTGGCATTGCTGCCCGTTGGTGCGGCGATTCTGGAACTCGGCTGTGGCGGCGGTCATGATACACGGTGCATGATCGATGCCGGTTTCGCCGTCACACCCACGGACGGCATCGCCGAAATCGCCGCGGAGGCTGCGCAGCGGCTTGGTGTATCGGTTCAGGTTCTGCGCTTTGAAGACATCGCGTTTGAAGCGGCTTTTGACGGCGTCTATGCCAGTGCCTGCCTGCTGCATGTTCCACGGGCGGATCTTGGCGAGATCCTCGGCAAGGTGCGGCGGGCGCTGAAGCCGTCAGGTCTGTTCTATGCAAGCTACAAGGCGGGCAAGGCGGAGGGTCATGATGGCTTTGGCCGCTATTTCAACTATCCCGATGCGGCATGGTTGGAAGAAACCTATCGCAGTGCGGGCTGGAGCCATGTCACCCTCGAAGAGGCTGATGGACTGGGTTATGACCGCCAGCAGACTCGCTGGCTGCATGTCTTTGCTCAAGCCTAGAGCCTATCAGGGTTAAATGGAAACAGTTCTGTCGGCTCAGGCGGGATCAGATGCGAGGAGAGCGGCCCGTGTCGTAGCCAAAGCATACGGCCAAGCCGCTGGACAAAGCAGACCCGCCTCAGCCAATCCGAAGGACCGGAGCATTTTCCGCCATCATCTTCGGCTTTCGTCTCGACCGTACCCTTAAGGTATGCCCTTCGCCGAAAGCCTTGATCCTGACAAAAAATGCTTCCGGCAGAACGATTACATTTAGCCCTGATAGGATCTAAAGCACTCGGCTCGCTTCATTGACCAACCATTCGCGGACTGTTCTGACTGCAGCGCGGTCCAGCGCTTCAGGCGGATAGACCAGATAATAGGCAAAGCGGCTGCGCACCGAATTGCCGAAGGGCGCGACCAGCCTGCCCTTTGCAAGATCATCGGCGACGAACCCCTCTCTTAGGAGCGCAAAGCCGATCCCGCCGCGCGCTGCCTCTAACGCGCCATTACTATCCGGTGCGATCAGGGGGCCTTTCCTCCAGTCGACATCGAATGCACCTGCTGCCTCCAGCCACATGCGCCAGTCATTGCGCCCGGCATCGTGGATCAAGGTATGGCCTGCGAGAGACCTCGGGGCCGGGGAGGGGCCAAGCTTTGCCACCTGCTCCGGACTGGCGACCACGACAAGGACGTCATCCACCAGCTTTTCCGACGCAAGGCCCGCATAGACCCCAAGCCCGTGGCGCACCGCGAGCGCGACACCATCGGTCCGAAAGTCGACAAGGCGAGCCGTAGTACCGATCCTGAGATCGATGTTGGGGTGAGCCGCCTGAAAGCGGTCCAGCCTCGGCATCAGCCATTGTATGGCAAAGCCCGTGGTGCAGCTCAGCGTGATGATGTCAGGATTGCCACGGGAGCGAACGAC
The DNA here is from genome assembly GCF_030504645.1 of Rhizobium oryzicola. Lineage (GTDB taxonomy): Bacteria > Pseudomonadota > Alphaproteobacteria > Rhizobiales > Rhizobiaceae > Neorhizobium > Neorhizobium oryzicola. The sequence goes on from NZ_JAUKWQ010000001.1 coordinate 331,291, forward strand.
CTCCGTGGCTTCGCGGATCAGGCGAAAGGCTGATCGCAGGGATGCGGCATAGTCTGCGCCCGATGGCGTCAGCACGAGCTGTCGCGGTTTGCGCTCGAAGAGCGCTACACCGAGCGCGGCTTCGAGTTCGCGAACCTGGAGGCTGATGGCGCCGGGGGTCACGTTCAACTCCTCCGCTGCCTGCTTCATGCTGAGATGCCGTGCAGTCGTTTCGAATGCTCGCAGCGATGAAAGGGAAGGAAATACAACACTCATGATTTAGAATAACTCGTTTATGAAGTGAAAACTTCTCGTTTGTCGGTTCTTATTATCCCCTTTATTACATGGCTATTCGCAGCAGAGAAGCGGCAATAATCTCTCGATCTATGGTTTGGAGAAGCGAATTTTCCTTCGGTATAAAGCGCGCAAGGAACGGGTGGCGGATCGCAACCGCTTGTGCAAGATGATGTGGTGGATAAGGGGGAGCGAGCATGGCAGCGAAGGAAATGGGAACCGCGGAATGGGCCATGCTCATCACGCTTTCGGTACTTTGGGGTGGCTCCTATCTCTTTATCGGTATTCTTGTGAAAGTCTGGCCGCCGCTCACTATCGTCGCTGGGCGTGTCTTCGTGGCGGCCCTGGCGCTCTGGCTGTTTGCTCGACTGATGCGGATCGAGATCCCGTTTACCCGCCCGGTGTGGCTCGCTTTTCTGGGCATGGGGCTTCTCAATAACGTCATTCCCTTCTGCCTGATTGTCTGGGGTCAGACGCATATCGCAAGCGGCCTTGCGGCCATTCTGAACGCGACGACGCCGCTCTTCGGCGTTGTTGTTGCCCATATGCTGACGCCGGACGAAAAACTCACCGCCAATAGGCTGACGGGCGTGGTCATCGGCATCTGCGGTGTTGTGGTGATGATCGGCCCATCCGTGCTGGGGCATTTCGGCAGCGATGCCTGGGGCGAGCTTGCCGCACTCTGCGCGGCGCTGTCCTATGCCTTTGCCGGGGTGTTCGGTCGGCGGTTCAAGCGCATGGGTCTTTCGCCGCTGGCGCCCGCCACGGGCCAGGTCACGGTGTCGGCTCTGTTGCTTCTTCCGGTTGCCCTGCTGGTAGATCAGCCATGGACGCTTCCCGCACCGCAGGTGTCGACATGGGCTGCCCTTTTGGGGCTGGCGCTTCTGTCGACGGCGGTCGGTTACATTCTCTTTTTCCGCATCTTGTCGAGCGCCGGCGCCACCAACATCATGCTCGTCACGATCCTGATCCCGCCAAGCGCAATCCTGCTCAGCGCCTTCGTGCTAGGCGAGCAACTGGCACTTCGCCATTTCGCCGGCATGGGCCTAATCGTGCTCGGCCTGCTGGCGATCGACGGCAGATTGTGGCGCAGGCTATTTCGACGCCCGGCCGTTCAGGCATAGGCGGTGATGATGATTTCGCGGCTATCCTGCTCGAATGCGCTGCGGTCCCACCAGCCGAGCGTTTCGATTTTCCCGAAACCCGCCTGCTTCAGCACTTGGACGATCTGGGCGTGAGATGGGAAGCGTAGCGTGCTTTGGCTGATGCGCTTTTCTCCGGTCTCCAGAAGCTTGAAGACCGCATCGAAGGTGACATGTTCTCCGTCGACCTTCGTCACCTGATAATAGACCTCGACTGGACCGATACCATCGATCTCGCGGGTCTCCAGGGTGTCGTACCGTGTCCAGCTTTGCCATTCTCGCACCAGCGGGTTGCGGCTCTCAAACACCAGCTTCCCGCCAGCTGCCATATGCCTGTGAATGTTGGAGAGCGCTGAGAGTGTCTGGGCGTCGTCCAGAAACACCTGAAAGACATGCGCGGTCATGATCGCCAGATCGAAACGCAGCGCGACGTCGAAATCCTCTGCCGTTGCCGCCACCCAGTTTACTAGTCCGGCCCTGTCTTTCGCCCGCGCGACCGAAAGCATGCCGGCACCCGGTTCGACACCGGTCACCTGATGTCCTTGTTCGGCAAGCGGCAGGGTCAACAGACCGGTACCGCAACCGACGTCCAGAATACGGCAGGGGGCTTTTGCCAATGACAGGTAGAAGTCACGGTCCAGCCCGTGTCCGTTGAAGCTGTCATAGAGAATGGCCATGTCGTGTCGGGAAAAGGCGTCATCGACGGGCATGGATTTCTTTCGTCTTTAGCAGGCCAGATCAGCCACCACGGCATCCAGCACCAGCATGCCCTTGGGCGTACAGCGCAGTCTCGAGTTGCCGATGCGTTCGATAAACCCGTGTTCCAGTAAAAACTGCTCGCGGGCCGGGTCCGGGTCGCGGTGCGAAAGCTGCTGCCAGCGGGCAAGGTCGACACCCTCGCGCAGGCGCAAGCCCATCAACAGCAGTTCGTCCGCCTGTGCCTCGTAATCGAGGATTTCCTGATCCACCATGCCGTGGCCATCCGCTTCCACCAGCGCCAGCCAGTCTTCTGGCTTGCGTTCGGTTGCGGTCGCTATCTTGGCGCCACCGGTGCGCAAGCGTCCGTGCGCGCCGGGGCCGATGCCAGCGTAGTCCCCATAACGCCAATAGGTCAAGTTGTGGCGACTTTCCGCACCGGGCTTGGCGTGGTTGGAAACCTCATAGGCCGGCATGCCAAAACCTTCGGTAATCGATTGCGTCGCTTCGTAGAGCTCTGCCGACTGGTCTCCGTCAGGCACGATCAGCTTGCCCGCCTTGTGCAGGCCGTAGAAGGGCGTGCCTTCCTCGATCGTCAACTGGTAGAGCGACAGGTGATCGACGGCATAGGACACGGCTTCGTTCAGTTCCCTTTCCCAGGCCTCGACCGTCTGGTTGGGGCGGGCATAGATGAGATCGAAACTCATGCGCGGGAAGATCTCGCGCGCCAGCCGGATCGCCTTCAGCGCATCCGCCACATCATGCAGGCGGCCGAGGAATTTCAGATCCGCATCGTTCAGCGCCTGCACGCCAAGCGATACCCGGTTGACGCCGGCAGCGCGATAACCGCGGAAGCGTTCTGCCTCCACGCTGGAAGGGTTGGCCTCCATGGTGACTTCGATCCCGGCCGGCACATGCCAGCGCGCGGCGATGCCGTCCAGAATGGTCTCCACCGTCTGCGGGTTCATCAGCGAGGGCGTGCCGCCGCCCATGAAGATGCTGGTCACGGTCTTCGGGCCGGAGAGCGCCCGCATCGTGTCCATTTCTTTCAAAAAGGCCGCGGCGAACCGCACCTGATCCACCGGCTGGTGGCGCACATGGCTGTTGAAGTCGCAGTACGGGCATTTGGCCGCGCAGAACGGCCAGTGGATATACATGCCGAAGCCCGGTTCTCCGGTATCAGGCAGAAGAGGGGCGTCGGACAGCACGATCAGCCTTCCAGACAGGTTTCGACAAAGATCTTGAAGGCGCGGGCCCGGTGCGACAGCGCCTGCGACTGACCGGGTTTCCAGCCATGCTTTTCTTCGGCGCTCATTTCGCCAAAGGTGGTGGCGTAACCATCCGGCTGGAAGATTGGGTCATAGCCAAATCCTTCCGTGCCCCGCGGTGGCCATACGCACGTGCCTTGCACTTCACCCCGGAAAAGCTCCGTATGTCCATCCGGCCAGGCGAGGCAAAGCACGCTGACAAAACGGGCCGTGCGCTGCGAAGCTTCAGTCGCACCGCGCTCGACAAGCGCATTATGCACTTTTTCCATGGCCATCGGGAAATCGCGCGTCCCATCCGGCCGCTCCGCCCAATTCGCGGTATAGACCCCCGGCGCGCCATCCAAAGCGTCGATCACAAGTCCGGAATCATCCGACAGCGCCGGCATGCCGGATGCCTTGGCTGAGGCGAGCGCCTTGATCGCGGCGTTTTCCTCGAAGGTCGTGCCAGTCTCGTCCGGCTCCACAAAGTCCAATTCCGCGGCAGATTTGGCGGAAAAGCCGAATGGACCGATCAGGTCGGCAATCTCGCGGATCTTGCCAGCATTGTGGCTGGCGACGACGATGGTACGGGTATCGAGCTTGCGCATGAAACTATCCTATTCGAGATCCCACAGGCGAGGCTCCGCGCATTCCAGGCTGTTTCCGGACGGATCGCGGAAATAGATCGAGCGTGCGCCATTCGGCCAGCTGACTTTGGATTCCAAGGCTATGCCGGCAGCCTCAAGTTTTTCGGCCATGCCGTCGAGGTCGTTGCCGACAACGCGGAAGCAGGCATGTCCTGGACCTGTCGTTCCATGTCTCGGAACGTCAAGCGAGCCGGGCGGCAATGGTTTGAGCGTCTCCACCGCGTTGAAGATGAGGAGAATGCCGTTACCGCATCGGTAGAAGATATGCCGGTTGCCAGTTCGCTTGATCTTCTCAAGCCCGAGCAGGTTCCCATAGAACGCCTCGGCCTTGTCCAGTTCATCGACATACAGGGCGGTTTCCAACACTCCGTCAATCATCGTCGGTTCCTGGCTCAGGCAATCGCCTGCTTCTGCAGTTCCACAAGCTGCTTGGTTCCCTCGGTTGCAAGGTCCAGAAGGTTCAGGAATTCCTCGCGGCTGAAAGGCTTGCCCTCTGCTGTGCCCTGAACTTCCACCAGACCACCCGCACCGGTCATCACGAAGTTGGCGTCGGTCTCGGCTGCGGAGTCTTCGAGATAATCCAGATCGATGACCGGCTGACCGGCAAAGATGCCGCAGGAGATCGCCGCAATATGATCCTTGAGAACCCGCTCAAGCTTGATCATGTTGCGGGTTTCCATCCACTTCAGGCAGTCATGCAGGGCAATCCAGCCGCCGGTAATGGCTGCCGTGCGCGTGCCGCCATCGGCCTGGATGACGTCGCAGTCCACGGTGATCTGCTTTTCGCCAAGCGCTTCGAGATCAATTACCGCCCGCAGCGAGCGACCGATCAAACGCTGAATTTCCTGCGTACGTCCACCCTGCTTGCCTGTTGCAGCCTCACGCTTCATGCGCTCGCCGGTGGCGCGCGGCAGCATGCCGTATTCCGCCGTCACCCAGCCCTTGCCGGAATTGCGCAGCCACGGTGGCGTCTTGTCTTCCAGGCTTGCCGTGACCAGCACATGCGTGTCGCCGAACTTCACAAGGCAGGATCCTTCGGCATGTTTGGATACGTTGCGCTGGAAGCTGACCTGGCGCATCTGATCGGTTTTTCTGCCTGAAGGGCGCATTCTCTTCTCCTGAGGTTCGGTGATGGCGTCATAGAGCCTTTCGAGACCAAATGGAAACAGTTCTGTTGGCTCCGCATCCTGCATTTCTCTTTTGCCTTCGGCACAAGAGGCATTATATTCGCAGCTCATAGTCAATGATCGGATGCAATGCGCCAGAACGGATTTCAAACATCGATCCCGAAGGACAGCACGTCTGTCCTCGATGATCGTTCGCGGGAAATCTTCCGCCGCATCGTCGAGAGCTATCTGGAAACCGGCGAGCCGCTCGGCTCGCGGAATTTGTCGCGCCTGCTGCCCATGTCGCTGTCGCCGGCTTCCGTGCGTAATGTGATGAGCGATCTCGAAGAGCTGGGCCTGATCTATGCACCGCATATCAGTGCCGGTCGTCTACCGACCCAGACCGGCCTGCGCTTCTTCGTAGATGCCTTCATGCAGGTGGGCCATCTTTCGATGGAGGAGCGTGCGGCGATCGAGCGGCAAATCGGTGTCGATGACCGAGCCCACCCTATGGAACACCTGATGACGGAGGCGAGCCGGATGCTCTCGGGCGTTTCGCGCGGCGCCGGCATCGTCATCACTGCCAAGAACGATCCTGTTCTGAAACATGTCGAATTCATAAGGCTGGAGCCCACCAAGGCGCTTGCCATTCTGGTCGGCGATCACAATCAGGTCGAAAACCGCATCATCGATCTGCCGGCCGGTGTTACCTCTTCTCAGCTGACAGAGGCTGCAAACTTCCTCAACGCGCATCTGTCCGGCCAGACACTTCCCGAACTGCGTGGACAGCTTGCTGCGCTGAAAGTGCAGGTGCAGAATGAACTCGACAGCCTCTCGCAGGATCTCGTGCAGCGGGGGCTCGCGATTTGGTCTGGTGAGAGCGAGGAAGGAAAGCCGGCTCGCCTGATCGTTCGCGGCCGGGCAAACCTGCTCGAAGGCCTCGAGGGCGCGGATGATATCGACCGGCTGCGGCTGCTTTTCGATGATCTCGAAAAGAAGGACAGCCTCATCGAGATCCTCGACCTTGCCGAAAGCGGGCCTGGGGTGCGCATTTTCATCGGGTCGGAAAACAAGCTGTTTTCCCTGTCCGGGTCTTCGCTGATCGTGGCGCCCTACCGCGACGAGGAAGATCGTATTGTTGGTGCCGTGGGTGTCATCGGGCCAACACGTCTCAACTATTCCCGGATCGTGCCGATGGTGGATTACACGGCACAGATCATGACGCGGCTATCGCGCAGCGGGCCGTGATCTCAGGCGCAACCGATCCATTCAGCCTTGATTTTTGATCGGGGAACCTCGATATCGGGCTCAACTTTAATCCTCTCTCATTCAATCTCATGTGACCGGAGACCGTCATGACCGACGAAACCAAGAAGAACGGACCTGACGCATCAGCCACCGAAACGACGACGGAAGCTGCTGCATCCGCCGAGTACGAAGCTGCAAGCGAAGGCGCGCAGGCCAATCCCGATCCATTGGAAGCCATTCGTGCCGAAAATGCGGAGTTGCGGGACCGCTTCCTACGTCTGGCGGCGGAAATGGACAATCTGCGCCGCCGCACCGAGCGCGACGTCAAGGATGCCAAGTCCTATGCCGTGACCGCATTTGCGCGCGATATGCTCAGCGTATCCGACAACCTTCGCCGTGCGCTGGATGCCATTCCGGCCGATGCCAAGGACAATGGTGATGCCGGTTTGAAGGCCCTGATCGAAGGCGTCGATATGACCGAGCGCTCTATGCTGTCGGCGCTGGAGCGTCACGGCGTGAAGAAGATCGAGCCGGAAGGCCAGAAGTTCGACCCGAACTTCCACCAGGCGATGTTCGAAGTGCCAAACCCGAATGTACCAAACAACACGGTGGTGCAGGTCGTGCAGGCTGGCTTCGTCATTGGCGAGCGCGTTCTGCGTCCGGCCATGGTCGGTGTCGCCAAGGGCGGCCCCAAGGCTGACGCTGCCGGCGAACCGGCTGCTCAGGACAGCAACGCCTGAAATTTCTAGTGACATTTCCGAACAGCAAAAAGCCCGCGCGATGCGGGCTTTTTCATGCCATCAGTGTTATCGAAGTGCATCAGGCGGCGTTGGATGTCTGCTGCTCGTTGAGGCAGGCGTAGATCGCAGTCGCAGAATCGGTCGCCCGCAGCTTCGCAACCAGTTCCTGGTCGCGCAGAATGCGCGCAATCCGCGACAATGCCTTCAGGTGATCGGCACCGGCTCCTTCCGGCGCCAAAAGCAAAAATACCAGATCGACCGGCTGGTCATCCAGCGCTTCGAAATCGACCGGCGTTTCCAGACGGGCAAAAACCCCCTTGATGGAGGGAATGCTTGTCAACTTACCATGCGGAATGGCAATGCCGTGACCGACACCTGTGGAGCCCAGGCGCTCCCGCTGCAGGATCACGTCGAAGATCTCGCGCTCACCAACACCCGTCAGCTTGGCGGCTTTCGCCGCCAATTCCTGCAACAACTGCTTCTTGGAATTCACCTTGAGGGCGGGGATAATTGCATCTTGCTGCAGGAGATCTGCCAACGCCATTCTCTTCATCCTTCATGCCCCCGAAGGGGAATGGGAGCGCTGCGAGAGCGCTCCCTTCAGGCTATTCTATCCCTTGATACTGGCGGCGTCGATCCAGCCAATATTGCCGTCATTACGGCGGTAAACGATGTTGAGCTGCTTCCCCGGATTGCGGAAGAACAGTACCGGTTCGTCAGTCATGTCCAGTGCCATAACGGCGCTGGCTACAGTCATTGTCTTCAGTGGCTTCGAGCTTTCGGCCACGATAGTCGGAGCGAAGTCCTCAGGCACCTCGTCGGCTTCGTCAGGAATGCTGTCCATCACCGTATAAGCAATCTCAGCATGACCGTTCTGGGTTGCGCCAGAATGGTGGTCGCGAAGCTTGCGCTTATAGCGGCGAAGGCGCTTCTCAATCCGCTCTGCGGCGGCATCGAAGCTATGCTGCGGGTCGTTGGCTTCGCCTGCCGCATGCAGGATGATCCCTGTATCGAGATGCACCTTGCAATCGGCCGAGAACCGGGAACCGGATTTCTCGACGATGACCTGTCCCGAATATCCTCCGTCGAAGTACTTTGTAACCGCCTCCCCTATATGGTCCTCGATCCGCTTTCTAAACGAATCCCCGATTTCCATATGTTTTCCGGATACACGCACACTCATGGAATGCTTCCTTCTCGTCGTGACTTGCACGTATCACTCTACGTCAAGCCGCCCACGCATCCAAGCGCCTCCCGCAGACATTCCGGGACATAAACGTCAAATGCCCTTCCGGTTCGTTAGCGCGTGTGCCTTCCATCCATGCTGGTGCGCCGGGCTTGTAGGCGGCTCGGACATAAAAGTCAACGATCCGTAAATTAGAGGCTGTTGACGTCTGCGGTATTATACCGCTGCGAGTTTCGCCATGGCCTTTTTCTCCCGCCGCCGCTGTACGGAGGAGGGAATGTTCATGGCTTCCCGGTATTTTGCCACCGTACGGCGTGCTAGTTCGACGCCGCTGTTCTTGAGGCTGGTGACGATATCATCGTCCGAAAGGACCGCGTCTGGCGATTCCTTTTCAATCATGAGGCGAATGCGATGGCGAACGGCCTCTGCCGAATGGCTATCGCCGCCTTCGGCCGAGCTGATTGAGACCGTAAAGAAGTATTTCAGCTCGAACAGGCCGCGCGGTGTCAGCATGTATTTGTTCGAGGTGACGCGGCTGACGGTGGATTCATGCATCTTGATTGCTTCGGCCACCGTCTTCAGGTTCAGCGGACGCAGGTGATCCACCCCGTGCTGAAGGAAGGCATCCTGCTGGCGCACGATTTCCGTGGCGACCTTCAGAATGGTTCTGGCCCGCTGGTCCAGGCTTCGTGTCAGCCAGTTGGCGTTCTGCATGCATTCCGACAGGAAGTTCTGGTCTTCGTCATTGCGGGTGCCGCGGCTCGACACACTCTGGAAGTAGGTGTGATTGACCAGCACCTTGGGAAGTGTATCCGGGTTGAGCTCGATCAGCCATTCCCCATTGGAGGAGGCACGCACCACGATATCGGGAGCAACGGCCTCGCTCACTCCGCCTTCGAAGGTGCTGCCGGGACGCGGGTTGAGTGCGCGGATCTCGGCCAGCATGTCGACGAGATCCTCGTCGTCGACGCCGCAGATCTTGCGCAGCGAACTGAAGTCGCGCTTGGCCAGAAGCTCGAGATGCGCGATTAGCGCTTGCATGGCGGGATCGAAACGATCCTTCTGCTGCAGCTGGATCGCAAGGCATTCCGCCAGGGAACGGGCAAATACACCCGGCGGATCCAGTGTCTGCAGGCTCTCCAACACCTGCTCGACATCCTGAAGGCTGGTGCCCAGTCGGTCTGCGGTTTCGCTGCAATTCCCCTGAAGGTAACCGTTTTCATCCAGTTGGTCGACCAGGTGCTGGGCAATCAGCAGGGCGGATGCATTGGTAACGACAAAGGGTATCTGCTGCTGGAGATGCTCCCGCAAAGTGACTGCACCGGCGACGAACTCGTCGAGGTCGTAACTTTCCCCGGCTTCTCCGCCAGGCATCGACTTCCACTGGCTGATGAGCTCTGGCGCATCCGGTCGCCGCTCAGCGGTATCGTCCGGGAAGATATTCTCGAAGTTGGAGTCCAGCTGCTCGCTCAGTCCTTCCGGCTTACGAGAGGTATTGTCAAACCAATCGCCATCGTCGCCGCCATCGCGCGCATCCTCGGAACCAGCGGGCGCTTCAGCGAACAGATCGGCACCATCGCCGCCTTCGCTGCCTGTTTCGCCATCGCTTGATGCAAATTCGAGCAGCGGGTTCTTTTCCACTTCCTGCGCGATAAACTGGTTCAGCTCAAAATGCGTCATCTGAAGCAGCTGGATGGACTGCATCAGCTGCGGCGTCATCACGAGCGACTGGGTCTGGCGCAGGAAAAGGCTGGCGGATAAGGCCATGGCGGACGCTGAACTCCCTACAATCCCCCTGTATGTGACTGAGGCTCAACTTTTTACGTGCAGCCAAACTCACTTGGCCCAAAAATTGCTTTTTTAAACAACTTGGTCAAGCGGTCAGAGGGTGTGGGCGAAAATTTCTCGCGCAACAGCCTTAAAGGCTAAACTTGTCGCCGAGATAGAGCCGTCGAACATCGGCGTTGTTGACGATGTCCTCAGCGCGGCCATGGGTCAGAACCTCACCTGCATGGATGATGTAGGCGCGGTCGATAAGGCCGAGCGTTTCACGCACATTGTGGTCAGTGATCAAAACGCCAATGCCGCGCGCCGTCAAGTGACGCACCAGGTTCTGGATATCCGAAACCGAAATGGGGTCGACACCCGCAAAGGGCTCGTCCAACAGCATGAAGGCCGGATCGGTTGCCAGCGCGCGGGCGATTTCAAGACGACGACGTTCGCCACCCGAAAGCGCGACCGCCGGTGCCTTGCGCAAGCGGCTGATGTGGAACTCTTCCAGCAACTCGTCCAGCTTGCGTTCGCGCTTTTCGCGATTGCGCTCATGCACTTCCAAAACGGCGCGAATATTTTCCTCGACCGTCAGCCCGCGAAAGATCGAGGCTTCCTGCGGAAGATAGCCAACCCCAATACGGGCGCGGCGATACATCGGCATGCGCGTCACGTCGTTGCCGTTGATGGCGATCATGCCCTCATCCACGCCGACCAGGCCGGTGATCATGTAGAAGCATGTGGTCTTGCCGGCGCCGTTGGGGCCAAGAAGGCCCACGGCTTCGCCACGGCGCACCACCAGGGACACCCCGTTGACCACGCGGCGCGAGTCGTAGGTCTTCGACAGGCCATGCGCAATCAGCGTGCCTTCATACCGGGCTTTGTCGCGCGGATCGAAGCCTTCAACGGCCTCCGGTTTGGCGCGCTTGGAAAAAAGAGACATCATGCGGTCTGGTTACTGCTTCGCGCCGGGCGCGTTGCTGGGCTTGGACTTGGGATCCAGCATGATCTCCACGCGTCCACCACAAGCGTCGAGCTTGGCCTGTCCCGAGTTCATCAGAACCGTCAGCTTGCAGCCCTTGAAGACGTTTGGTCCGTCCGAAAGCACGACCTGCTTACCCGTCAGCACCAGCGTCTGGGTTGCCATTTCGAACACGCCGTTATCGGCCGTTGCCTGCTGGGTGCCCGAGTTGAGCAGAACCTTGCCATCCACGAAAATCTTGTCGATGTCGGCCTGGCCGGACGAGATCGGGCTGCCGCCCGAACTCTTGGATGCGGCATCGCCGTCAGCTTTATCCTTGTCCTTGTAAAGGACGGTCATCTTGGACGACTTCATGGTCGTCGTGCCCTGCACAACTTCCACATTGCCTGTGAAGTAAGCCTTCTTCTCCTCATCCTTGATTTCCAGCTGGTCGCTCTGGATCTGGATGGGTTGGTCCTTTGACAGCTTCATTCCGTCCATCGACTTTGTCGTCGACTGTGCAAAGGCCGCTGAAGACAGACAGGCAAGGGTAAGCCCGGTCGCGAGCCGGATCATGTCGCTGGTAGAGAAGTGAAAACGACTCGTCATGGGGCCGAACTCTGGTTGCCTTCGTTGTGGATTGCGTTGGCAGCCAGATTAACCTGAACCTGCCCCGCGAAGCTGATTGTTTTACCCTTATCGGATATCTTCATCGACTGCGCAACAATAGACGCTTCCTGCGTTTTAATGTGCACCGTATCTTGCGTGTCCATCAGGCCTTGCTGAACATCAAGACTTGCGGACTGGAAATTGGCCGTAATGCCATTGCTGAGATCGACCTGAAAAGGTGCCGTCAGGTTCATGCGGTCGGTCGAACGGTCGTAAACACCGCTTTCGGCGGCAACGCGCGCAATCACGGTGGCATTCAACGGCATCGCAGCCTTCACATTTTCCAGCGTCAAATGATTCTGGTTCTGAAGATCCTGCAGCGCGCGTGTGGCGGTCAAAGAGTAGCTTACGCCCTTCTCATTGCGGCCGGCCATGGCAGGGCTTTCCATGACGATCTTGCCATCCTCGATGCGAGCGCTCTGGATCGTCAGCTTTTCCGGGAGATAGGCGCGGACAAAAGATACGGCGATAAAGATGGCCGAAATGACGGCTGCCGCGATGGGAAGAAGGATGCGCAGGCGTCGCACCCTGCGCGAATGCGCAAGCGCAGCCTGGTACGCGGTGGCACGCGAACCTCCCGTGACCTCAGACGAGGTTGGTTGTGACATGGTCTGCAGCATGAATTCCTTCTGGCCATCAATCGACGTCACGCCAGCCGTGGCTGCCTGGCGACAAGGAACGGCGCATGAAGCCCTAATATGGCTTTTCTTATTCAACAAACAATAACGAATGACACAATTTCGTGTAGTGACTGTAGCGATTCGTCCGTCATGGATGATGAAAAGTGCGACACTGGATGGGGCAAGGCGACAATGGATCAACTGGCGATAGCGGATAGGCGGGCTTTGCGGCGGAAATTGACCTTCTGGCGTGTGGCGGCAGCGCTGCTGATCGTTGCGATCGGTTTCTCGCTCTACCGATTCGGCGCAGCACCCACGGACGGCGTCTCGCGGCCGCATGTTGCCCGCATCGAAATTTCCGGGATGATCACAGATGATCGCGAGCTTCTGGAGCGCATCGAGAAGATCCGCAAGAGCAGCCAGGCGAAGGCGCTTGTCGTGTCCATTTCGTCGCCGGGCGGGACGACCTATGGCGGCGAGCGCCTGTTTAAGGCTCTCCGTTCCGTTGCCGCCGAAAAGCCCGTCGTTTCGGATGTGCGCACCCTGGCGGCATCGGCCGGTTACATGACTGCGACCGCGGGCGATTACATCGTTGCTGGCGAAAGCTCGATCACCGGCTCGATCGGCGTCATCTTCCAATACCCGCAGGTACAGGACCTCTTGGACAAGCTCGGCGTCTCGCTGCAGGAGATCAAGTCCGCGCCGCTGAAGGCCGAGCCTTCCCCCTTCCACGCCGCGAGCGACGACGCCAAGGCGATGATCCGCGCCATGGTGATGGATAGCTTCGACTGGTTCGTCGGTCTCGTTTCCGACCGCCGCCATATGAGCCGAGAGGAAGTTTTGAAGCTTGCTGATGGAACGATCTTTACCGGTCGGCAGGCGCTCAAGGCGAAGCTGGTGGATGCGCTGGGCGGCGACGCCGAGATCCGCGCTTATCTGAAGGGCCGCGGCGTGGCGGAAAACCTTCCGGTTCTCGAATGGAAGAAGGATGAGGAGCGCAGCTTCTTTGCCCTCCCCACGGCCGCTGCCTATTTCATTCGCCTGCTCGGTGTCGATGCCACGGGGACACCGGATGCAATGCGCGACTGGGCAACAAAGAAGTTGTTCCTTGACGGTCTCCTTTCGGTTTGGCAGGTTGGACAGGATTGAATTTTCAAGCCTTTCAGGGGGACCTCGTGATCAAGTCAGAGCTGGTGCAGATCGTTGCGGCACGGAATCCGCACCTCTACCATCGTGACGTCGAGAATATCGTGAACGCGGTCCTGGATGAGATCACCGATGCTCTTGCCGCCGGAAACCGTGTCGAGCTGCGCGGCTTCGGTGCCTTTTCCGTGAAGAACCGTCCATCGCGTTCCGGCCGCAATCCGCGCACGGGCGAGACGGTGTTCGTCGAGGAAAAGTGGGTTCCCTTCTTCAAGACGGGTAAGGAGCTGCGTGAGCGCCTCAACCCGGATCTGGTGGACGAAGAAGACGGCGACTGATTGTTGTCATTCCTCCTGCGGGCCAGGCGGGTGGATTGTTCCACCGCCTTGAAACGGCCTCAGGCGGCACTATTCTCAAATGTATCGAAATTACGGAATGATTCCGCCGGTCGGGATCACTTGGCGGAGCCTTGGCATGGAACGGATCAAGAAAATCATCGGAATGGTCATTCTTGTGCCGTTGGCGATTATCCTTGTTGTGCTCTGCGTTGCCAATCGCCAGAGCGTCACGCTTGCGCTCAATCCGTTCAATCCGTCCGATACGGTGCTGTCGCTGACTGGCCCGCTCTTCCTGCTGCTGTTTGTGGCCTTGCTGTTCGGAATGGTCATCGGATCCGTCGCGACCTGGTTTGCACAGGGCAAATACCGTCGTCAGGCGCGCATCGAAGCACGTGAAGCGCTGAAGCGCCAGGCGAGCGAGCCGCAGAGCACCGCATCCTCCACGGCGCTAATCTCGCGCCACGGCTAGAGCCTATCAGGGCTAAATGGATTCGTTCTGCCGGAAGCATTTTTGTCAGGATCAAGGCTTTCGGCGAAGGGCGTACCTTCTGGTACAGTCGAGACGAAAGCCGAAGATAATGGCGGAAAATGATCCGGCCCTTCGGGTTAGCTGAGGCGGGTCATCTGCTTCGTCCAGCGGCTTGGCCGTATGCATTGGCTACGACACGCGCCGCTCTCCTCGCATCTGATCCCGCCTGAGCCAACAGAACTGTTTCCATTTAACCCTGATAGGCTCTAACAGCATCGATCAGAGTTCCATTTCCCGGTGGGCGACGGTCGCGTTGAATTCTGCAAAGAACTGCTGCGCGAGTTTCTGTGAGGTAGAGCCGATCAGGCGTGATCCGAGCTGTGCCAGCTTGCCGCCCACTTGCGCGTCTGCCGAATAGCGCAGGATGGTTTCGTTGCCTTCCTCGGTCAGTTGAACATCGGCAAAGCCCTTCGCAAAGCCTGCAATACCGCCCTTGCCTTCGCCTGATATCCGGTAGCTTTCGGGAGCGTTGATGTCGCTCAGCGTCACCTCGCCGGCGAAGTTGGCGGAGACGGGTCCAATCTTGATACGCACCGTTGCAGCAAGTTCAGTTTGGGACTTCTGTTCAAGAGTCTGGCAGCCGGGAATACACTGCCGCAGGATTTCGGGATCGTTCAAGGCAGCCCAGACAATATGACGCGGGGCCGCAATGCGTTCTTCGCCGCTGATTTCCATAAGCTCCTCCCAGGCCGGACTCCTCTTCCGGCAATGACATCCTTATGTATCGCAGATGGGAAAGGCCTTTGCCAAGGGCAAAGCGGATGCTATCTGCTCGCCGGAACAATGGCGACAAACCGGGTGGACGCGTTGAAGAAGAAACTAGACCGGCATGAGGCGCGGCCAAAGGCGCAAAAGCAGGAGTTTCGGCCACGTCCGAAAACGCCGGCGCAACCGCAGCCGCAAGCAAAGCCAAAAGCCGTTGAACCAAAGTCTACCGAGGCGCCCGCCCGCCCGTTGCTCGATCGGCGCGGAGAGCGCCCGCCAGAGCGTGTTCCCGTTATCCTCGAATCATCAGGCGCGGGAGATTTCCATCTCATTGATAGCGGTGATGGTCTAAAGCTGGAGCAATACGGTCCCTATCGAATCGTGCGGCCGGAAGCGCAGGCGCTTTGGCGTCCGTCCGAAAGCGCGCAGGTCTGGGAAAAGGCGGATGCGATCTTCACCGGAGATACGGACGAAGATGGCATGGGTCGCTGGCGTTTTCCCCGCGAGGCACTTGGCGAAACCTGGCCGCTCTCTTTGCTCGGCGTCGATTTCCTGGGCCGTTTCACCGCCTTTCGGCATGTGGGCATTTTCCCGGAGCAGATCGTTCACTGGCGTTGGGTGAAGGAACAGCAGGAGGCGGCCGGCCGACCGCTGAAGGTCCTCAATCTGTTCGGCTATACCGGCGTTGCCTCATTGGTAGCGGCCGCCGCCGGTGCGGAAGTAACCCATGTGGATGCCTCCAAGAAGGCGATCGGCTGGGCGCGGGAAAACCAGACGCTGGCGCGGCTCGACCGGGCGCCGATCCGCTGGATGTGCGATGACGCGATGAAATTCATCCTGCGCGAGGAGCGCCGCGGCAACCGCTATGACATCATCCTGGCGGACCCACCCAAGTTCGGGCGCGGACCCAATGGCGAAGTGTTCCATCTCTTCGAACAACTGCCGCTGATGCTGGATGTCTGCCGTGAGCTTTTGTCAGAAAAATCTGTGGGCCTTGTTCTGACGGCCTATTCAATTCGCGCGAGCTTCTATTCCATTCACGAGTTGATGCGGGAGACCATGCGCGGCGCCGGCGGCGTTGTGGAATCCGGCGAGCTTGTCATTCGTGAAGCCGGCGTGGACGGCAAGGCATCGGGCAGGGCGCTTTCCACTTCTCTCTTTAGCCGCTGGGTAAGGCAATGACGGATATTGATCGCAGGGCAGGTGCCCGACGGGTGGGACAGGTGAAGGAGGTCACCAGCCTCGCCAATCCCATCATCAAGGATATCAAGGCGCTGACCCAGAAGAAGGAGCGCGAGCAGAGCGGTGCCTTCCTGGCGGAAGGCCTGAAGCTCGTCATCGATGCGCTGGAACTCGGCTGGGAAATCCGTACCCTTGTTTATGCCAAGGCTGCCAAGGGCAAGCCGCTGGTCGAGCAAGCGGCCGCCAAGACGGTTGCGCGCGGCGGTCTCGTGCTGGAAGTCAGCGAAAAGGTCATCGGCTCCATCACGCGCCGCGACAATCCGCAAATGGTGGTCGGTGTGTTCGAGCAGCGCTTCGCGCGGCTTGATGATCTCTCGCTCGACAAGTCACAGACCTATGTGGCGCTTGACCGCGTACGCGATCCCGGCAATCTCGGTACCATCATCCGCACGGCCGATGCCGCCGGTGCTTCCGGCGTGATTCTGGTTGGCGAATGTACCGATCCGTTTTCTCTGGAAACGGTGCGCGCCACCATGGGGTCGATCTTCGCGCTTCCCGTGCTGCGCGCCACGGAAGCAGAGTTTACCGCCTGGGCGAAGAGATCGGGCGGGCAGGTGGTGGCAACCCATCTGGCTGGCGCCGTGGATTATAGAACTGTCAACTACGCAGCAAAACCGACGATCATTCTGATGGGCAACGAACAGTCCGGCCTGCCACCCAGCCTCGCCAAATCGGCTGACCGTTTGGCACGCATTCCCCAGCAGGGCCGTGCCGATTCGCTGAACCTTGCGGTGGCGACGGCTGTCATGTTGTTCGAGGCGCGTCGGCATCTTCTCAATCTGGACCAGACGGCATGAGTTCTATCGACGAAAAGCCCACGCTGTTTGCCCGACCGATCCCCATCCTGACCTTCGTGGTGCTGGCGGTGCTGGCGGATCAGTTGATCAAGATCGCGGTTGAGAAATATCTGCCCTTCCAGGATTCGGTCGAGGTGCTGCCTTTCCTGGCCTTGTATCGCACCTATAATCTCGGCGTGGCCTTTTCCATGCTGGCCGATATGGAAGGCTGGTTCATCGTCGGCATGCGCCTTGTCATCGTCGCCTTTGTTCTTTGGCTCTGGAAACGTACGCCCAAACACAGGCATTTCGCCCACACAGGTTTTGCACTGATTATTGCCGGGGCTCTTGGCAACCTGTTCGACCGGTTTCTCTATGGCCATGTGGTGGACTATATCCTGTTCCATACGGGCACCTGGTCTTTTGCCGTGTTCAACCTAGCCGACAGCTTCATCACCATTGGTGCCGGCTGCGTCATTCTCGATGAGTTGGTCGGCTCGCGTAGCACAAGGACAGATCCTAAAACTTGATCTGCATTTAGAAAGTATTTGGAAGCAAAAGCCTGCTAGGTTCGCTTTATGCGCGATCTCGCAGACCTGCAAAACCTCCTGAAAGCAGCCTTTGGCGACCCGCAGAAGGCTGAGGGTGATGTGCGTGCCTCGGAAACTGGGTTGCCGAGAGGCGAGGGCGAGGTCGTAACTCTGCCGCTTCCGGCTGTCGATTTCGCTGCGAGGGCTGGTCTTTCCGCCGCACAATCCTCGGACCATTCAAGTTTTGAAGAGTCGGCCCAGCCGACACGCTCCGGCGCCGGATTGCAAGCGTTGCTGGATGCGCAGGATCTCTTTGGCGTGCCCGCACTTGTGCGCACACTGGATGGCCTGCTGCTGGTCGCCAACCGAAGCTTCCAGAAGTTGACCGGCTATACCGATGAACAGCCGATCGAACTCGAGGAACTGGGAATTTCGCTGCGCGCAGCACCCTCCTTCGAGCCCTATGATGTCGAGGTCTCCACGCGAACCGGTTTTCGTATCCTCGCTTGGCAGGATGCTCGTCTGGTCAGCCCCTCGGGCGGCGAGAGCCTGTTCTTCAGCATTGCTCGCGATGTGAGCGATGAGCGCGACACGGCGCATTTGCGCGAGGAGGCGCGGCTGCGGGCAGAGCGTGTGGCCGCATCCAAATCCCGCCAGGTGGCGACGGTCGTGCATGAGTTGCGCACACCCCTCAACGGCATTCTCGGCATGAGCCATCTCTTGTGGCAGACATCGCTGACGCTGGAGCAGAAGAACTATATCGGCGGCATTCGCCAGGCAGGCTCGGCGCTTGCGCAGCTTGTCGACGACCTCCTCGACTATGCCACCATGGAAGCCGGCCGCTTCCGGCTGAACAGCCGCGCCGAAAGCCTTCGCCAGCTCTTGGAAAGTGTGGTCGAGATGCTGGCGCCGCGGGCCCATGAAAAAGGCATCGAGATCGGCGCGACGGTTTCTTCAGAAGTTCCCTCCCTGATGGACTTCGATCCGGCACGCCTGCGCCAGGTTCTGTTCAACGTCATTGGCAATGCGGTGAAGTTCACGGCGAAAGGGGGCGTTCTGATCCGGGTCGCCGTCGAGGGCGATGATCTCGTCATCAGCGTGAGGGATACCGGACCCGGCATGTCGGAAGTGGCGCAGCGAAAGATCTTCGAGGAATTCGAACAGGCGGGCGGCGCGGAAGACAGAAGCGGAGGCACGGGGCTTGGCCTGTCCATCTCTGCGCGCATCCTGAAGGAGTTCAAGGGCTCGCTCACGGTCATGAGCGAAATCGACAAAGGCAGCATCTTTACCATCCGCTTCCCGGCGGCGCGTGCCGAAGATGGCAAGGAGAGTAGCGACCGGATGCTGCTCCTGCGTTCCTCCCGGGTGCTGTTCGTGGCGCCTATCGGACCTGCCGCCAGTGCCACCATCGCGACGATCGAAACGCTTGGCGGACGCTGCCGCCATGTGCGCACGGCAGAAGAGGCAGAACGCGCGCTCGCACAGGCCGGGCGTCAGGGTAGTGGCTTCACCGACATGATCGTGGACCATCGTACAGCAGGTCTGGTGGAGAGCCATATGGCCACAGACCTCAGGCGCATCCTGCTGGTGAGCCCGGAGGAGCGCGGTTCGCAGCCCTGGGATTCCTACGATGCCTGGCTGATCCGGCCTTTGCGTGAGCAGTCGCTGGTGGATGTGCTGCGTGGCCGGCTCGGCGGTTTCGCAAACAGGCGAACAGAACAGACAGCGGAAGCGTCTTTACCCGTTGACGATGCGACTCAAGGATTTTCCGTGCTTCTCGCTGAGGATGATCCGGTCAGCGCGATGATGGTCGGCGCCATCCTTCGTCGCGCAGGCTACGAAGTGCGACACGTGTCCGACATGGATGGATTGCAACAGGCGCGCAATGACCGCCGTCCCGACCTCATCATTTCCGATATTCACATGCCGGGCGGCGATCTGACAGACTTTCTTCCTGCTTTCGAAACGGACAAAAACGAACTCCAGGCGGGTGCGCCCCCCCTTCTTGTTCTGAGCGGCGAAACCGATGGCCGCATTCAGGCCAAAATTCTGGCGCATGGTGTAAAACAAGTGTTGCAAAAGCCGGTTGATCCGCAGGTTTTGTTGCAGGAAGTCCGGTCCGCTCTCTCGGCAAGCCAAGGCTTTCGCCGCTCATCCTGAACCTGTGTCATCATCTGTCACTTTATTGTCGTAGATTGATGTTCTATGAATGCAGCCACTCAGGGACGGGGTGAATCATATGACCATCGATCTGCTCAAGCGCGAAGTCGCCTTGGAAGCCGAACACACCGCACCTTTGCAGCGGCAGGAAACAGACGTATTTGGCCGCATCGGCAGTATGGAAGTGCGTCTGGCACGTTCGCAAAGGGAAATCGACGCCGCACAGGCGATCCGCTATCGCGTTTTCGTCGAGGAGATGCATGCGCAGTTGCCGCCGGAGGCGATGCGCCGCCAGCGCGATTTCGACAGCTTTGATGAAATCTGCGACCATCTTCTTGTCGTCGACACGGCTCTTTTCGGCGATCCGGAAGACCAGATTGTCGGCACCTACCGCCTGCTGCGGCAGGAAGTGGCCATGGCGCATGGCGGTTTTTATTCCGGTTGCGAATATGATCTGGCCCCGCTTCTCGCCCGCCATCCGGACAAGCGGTTCATGGAGCTTGGCCGCTCCTGCGTGCTGCCGCATTATCGCACGAAGCGTACGGTCGAACTGTTGTGGCTCGGCAACTGGGCCTATTCCGTCAAGCATGGCATGGATGCCATGATCGGCTGCGCCTCCTTCCCGGGCATCAGCCCGGAAACCCATGCTCTGGCGCTCTCCTTCCTGCATCATAATGCCCGCGTGAAGGGGGACTGGACTGTTTCCGCACGGCCAGAACTTTATCGCGATATGGATATGATGCCGGCGGAAGCCGTCAACGCCAAGCGCGCCATCATGGCCATGCCGCCGCTCATCAAGGGCTACCTGCGCCTGGGCGCTATGGTGGGTGACGGTGCCGTTGTGGATCAGGCCTTCAACACCACGGATGTGCTGATCGTTCTGCCGACGGCGTCAATCGCCGGTCGCTACATCAACTATTACGGCGCGGACGCCAGCCGCTTCGCTTGAGATGATCTCTCTTCAATGAAAAAAGGGCCGTCCCAAAAGGCCGCCCTTTTTTCATGTCCGGTGACGGCTGATCAGCTGCCGGCGTTGTAGGCGGCGATTGCTGCCATGTTGACGATGTCGCTGTCCTTGGCGCCCATGGAGGTGATCTGCACCGACTTGTCGAAGCCGACCAGCAGCGGGCCAATCACGGTCGTGCCGCCCAACTCTTCCAGCATGCGCGTCGAGATGGAAGCGGAATGAATGGCGGGCATGACCAGAACATTGGCCGTGCTGGACAGGCGGCAGAACGGATACTGTTCCATGCGCTGCGCGTTCAGTGCCACGTCTGCTGCCATTTCGCCGTCATATTCGAAGTCGACGCGGCGCTCGTCGAGGATAGCCACCGCCTCGCGCACCCGCTCTGAGCGTTCGCCGCGCGGCTGGCCGAAGGTGGAATAGGCGAGGAAGGCAACGCGCGGCTCGTACCCCATGCGCCGCGCCATGCGGGCGGCTTCCGTTGCGATATCCGCCAGTTCGTGCGCCGTCGGCATGTCATGCACGGCGGTATCCGCCACGAAGACGGTGCGACCGCGCGATACCACCAGCGATACGCCGATCACCCGATGGCCGGGCTTTGCATCGATGCAGCGGCGAACGTCTGACAAGGCTGTCGCATAATTGCGGGTGGTGCCCGTCACCATCGCGTCCGCGTCACCGAGCGCCACCATGCAGGCGGCAAAATGGTTGCGGTCGTTGTTGATCAGGCGCTGCACGTCGCGCAGCAGGTAACCCTCACGCTGCAGGCGGGCGTAGAGATAATCCGTATAGGCTTCGACGCGGGTGGAAAGGCGGGCATTGACGATCTCGATGCCGGGGCGATCGAGTTCGATGCCTGCACGTTCCGCCGTCGTGCGGATCACATCGTCACGGCCAAGCAGGATGGCAGTGCCGAGCCCCTGCGCGATATAGGAGACCGCAGCGCGCATCACCTGTTCTTCTTCCGCTTCCGCGAAGACGACGCGCTTCGGGCGGCGGCGAACCTGCTCGTAAATCCCTTGCGTGGTTGCCGCGATCGGATCGCGACGGGCGGAAAGCTCGCGGCCATAGGCGTCGAGATCGGTGATCTCCCGCCGTGCTGCGCCGCTTTCCATCGCCGCCTTGGCAACCGCGACCGGAATGGCCGAGATGAGGCGCGGATCAAAGGGAACCGGAATGATGTATTGCGGCCCGAAACGCGGACGAACGCCCTGATAGGCGGCGGCAACATCATCAGGCACGTCTTCGCGGGCAAGATTGGCAAGTGCCTCGGCAGCGGCAATCTTCATGGCATCGTTGATCTGCCGGGCGCGAACGTCAAGCGCGCCACGGAAGATATAGGGGAAGCCGAGAACGTTGTTCACCTGGTTTGGATAGTCGGAGCGACCGGTCGCCATGATCGCATCGTCGCGAATGCGGGCGACTTCCTCCGGGGTAATTTCCGGGTCCGGGTTCGCCATGGCGAAAATGATCGGTCTGTCCGCCATGGAGCGGATCATCTCTTCCGTGAAGGCGCCCTTCTGCGAAAGGCCGAAGACCACGTCGGCGCCCTTCATGGCTTCTTCCAGCGTGCGCGTGTCGGTTTTCACCGCATGCGCGCTCTTCCACTGGTTCATGCCCTCGGTGCGACCCTGATAGATGACTCCCTTGGTGTCGCAGAGAATGATGTTTTCCGAGTTGAAGCCCATCGCCTTGATGAGTTCGATACAGGCAATGGCCGCAGCACCGGCTCCGTTGCAGACCAGCTTGGTGGTCTTGAGGTCACGGCCCGTCAGTTCCAGCGCGTTGATGAGGCCGGCGGCTGCGATGATCGCGGTGCCGTGCTGGTCGTCATGAAAGACCGGGATGTCCATCAGCTCGCGCAGGCGGCTTTCGATGATGAAGCATTCCGGTGCCTTGATGTCCTCCAGGTTGATCCCGCCGAAGGAGGGGCCGAGATAGCGCACACAGTTGATGAACTCGTCGACATTCTCCGTATCGACTTCCAGATCGATGGAATCGACGTCAGCGAAACGCTTGAAGAGAACAGACTTGCCTTCCATGACCGGCTTGGAGGCGAGCGCGCCGAGATTGCCGAGGCCAAGGATGGCCGTGCCGTTGGAGATGACGGCGACCATATTGCCGCGCGTGGTGTAATCATAGGCGGTTGCCGGGTCGGCGGCGATGGCCTTTACCGGCACGGCAACGCCCGGCGAATAGGCGAGCGAAAGGTCGCGCTGTGTCGCCATGGGTTTGGTGGGGGTAATCTCCAGCTTGCCAGGTCGGCCGGTGCTGTGAAAATCGAGCGCTTCCTGTTCTGTAACGGACGCTTTCTTGCGCGGCGCAGGCCGATTGTCCATGGACGTCATGTCTCCTCCAGCATCTTGTGGGCATCCGGCAGCTTTCGGATGCATGTTATTGTCTTCACGGGGTCTTCATCGATAGAGTCGCAACCACGCCCGCGCAATAAAAAATGGCCGAAACCTCTTGGATAGTCATAGATCAGAAATCTTGAATACAGCCGAGCTAACCTCTGCGGAAAGCCGCGCATCGGCCACGCCGATGATGGAGCAGTATATCGAGATCAAGGCGAACAATCCGGATTCGCTTCTGTTTTACCGGATGGGAGACTTCTACGAGCTGTTCTTCGAGGATGCCGTGGAAGCCTCGCGTGCGCTCGGCATCACGCTGACGAAGCGCGGCCAGCATCTGGGCCAGGAAATTCCCATGTGCGGCGTGCCGATCCACGCCGCCGACGATTACCTGCAAAAGCTGATCTCGCTCGGCTTCCGTGTGGCTGTCTGCGAGCAGGTGGAAGATCCGGCAGAAGCCAAGAAGCGCGGCTCCAAATCCGTGGTGAAGCGCGATGTGGTGCGGCTCGTCACGCCGGGAACCCTGACGGAAGAAAAGCTGCTGTCACCATCGGAGTCCAATTATCTGATGGCGCTCGCACGCATTCGCGGCGGAAGCGACGCGCAGATGGCGCTCGCCTGGATCGATATTTCCACCGGTGTGTTCCGGCTGGCGGAAACGACGCCGCTGCGTCTGCTGGCCGATATCCTGCGCATCGAACCGCGCGAACTGATCGTGGCTGATACCGTCTTCCACGATCCCGACCTCAAGGCGACCTTCGACATTCTGGGGCGGGTGGCCGTGCCGCAGCCGGGCGTGCTGTTTGATAGCGCAACGGCAGAAGGCCGCATCACCCGCTATTTCAACGTTGGAACGCTGGATGGTTTCGGCACCTTTTCCCGTGCGGAACTGGCGGCTGCAGCCGCAGCCGTTGCCTATGTCGAAAAGACCCAGATTGCCGAGCGCCCACCGCTCAACCCGCCGGAACGGGAAAGCGGCGCCTCGACCCTCTTCATCGATCCGGCCACCCGCGCCAATCTGGAAATGACACGCACTCTGTCGGGCGATCGTGACGGTTCGCTCTTGAAGGCGATCGATCGGACAGTCACCGGCGGCGGTGCGCGGCTTCTCGCCGAGCGGTTGATGTCACCGCTGACGGACCCGGATGCGATCAACCGGCGGCTGGATTCGGTCGCCTTCCTGATCGATGAGCCGTCGCTTTGCAGTGATCTCCGGGCTGCGTTGAAGCATGTGCCGGATATGCCGCGCGCGCTCTCTCGATTGGCGCTCGACCGCGGCGGCCCGCGGGATCTCGGCGCGATCCGGCAGGGCCTGTCGGCTGCCCGGCATGTGGGCGAGTTCCTGTCTGGTGCCCTGCTGCCGGAAGAATTGTCGGATGCGCTGAAGGATCTAAGCGCACTGCCCTTCGACGTGGAGCATTTGCTGGGGGAAACGCTGGGCGATGAGCTGCCGCTGTTAAAGCGCGACGGCGGTTTCGTCCGCGATGGCTCGCATGTGGAACTGGACGAAGTCCGGGCGCTGCGCGACCAGTCGCGCCGAGTGATTGCTGGGCTGCAGCTGCAATATGCGGAAGAGACCGGCATCAAGTCGCTGAAGATCAAGCACAACAATGTGCTGGGTTACTTCATCGAGGTGACGGCCGGAAATTCTGGTCCCATGACCGATACGCCGGAAGCCAAGGCGCGCTTCATCCATCGCCAGACCATGGCAAACGCCATGCGCTTCACCACCACGGAACTGGCGGATCTGGAAAGCCGTATCGCCAACGCTGCCGACCGGGCTCTGACGATCGAGCTTGACGCCTTCGATCGCATGACGGCAGCGGTTCTGGAGAAAAGCGAGGCGGTGAAGGCCGGTGCGCGGGCGCTTTCCATCATTGATGTTGCGGCGGGGCTCGCCCTTCTGGCGGAGGAGTGGAACTACTGCCGTCCGGATGTGGATGGCTCTCGCCAGTTCTGCATCGAAGGCGGGCGCCACCCGGTGGTGGAACAGGCGCTCAGGCGGCAATCGGCCACGGCCTTCATTGCCAATGATTGCGATCTTTCGCCGAATACTGATGGGGGCTTTGGCGCCCTCTGGCTGCTGACCGGCCCCAACATGGGGGGTAAATCGACCTTTCTGCGCCAGAATGCGTTGATTGCCATTCTCGCGCAGATGGGTTCCTTCGTGCCGGCGCGCGCTGCGCAGATCGGCGTTGTCGATCGCCTCTTCAGCCGTGTGGGGGCCTCGGATGACCTGGCACGTGGCCGCTCCACCTTCATGGTGGAAATGGTGGAGACGGCGGCCATCCTCAACCAGGCTACGGATCACTCGCTGGTCATCCTGGATGAAATCGGGCGCGGTACCGCGACCTTCGATGGCCTGTCGATTGCCTGGGCGGCGGTGGAGCATCTGCACGAGGCCAACCGTTGCCGCGGGCTGTTTGCTACCCACTTCCATGAGTTGACGGCGCTGTCGGAAAAGCTGAACCGGCTATCCAACGCCACCATGCGCGTCAAGGAATGGGATGGCGACGTCATCTTCCTGCACGAGGTCGGCCCCGGCGCGGCGGACCGTTCCTACGGCATTCAGGTCGCAAAACTCGCGGGCCTGCCGGATGCGGTGGTGGCGCGCGCCCGTGACGTCCTGAACAAGCTGGAAGATGCTGATCGCAAGAACCCCGCCAGCCAGCTGATCGACGATCTGCCGCTGTTCCAGGTGGCGGTACGGAAAGAACAGGAGAAGCGCGGGCCTTCCAAGGTGGAGGAGGCGCTGAAGGCGATCAACCCTGATGATATGACCCCTCGGGAGGCGCTGGATGCGCTCTATGCGCTGAAGAAGCAGTTGGGATGATGGGCCGCTGTCATTCTCTCTGGAACATGCTAGAGCGGTGACCAGCTATCATTCCCTCTGCGTCTTGAGGATTATCCAGTCGTGCTGTCGGTTCCGCTGCCATTCATTGCCGGTCTCGTCGTCGCGCTGATCCTTTACCGCAACCTCAAGGGCGTCGAAGCGCCGGGTTCGCGGCGATATCTCAACACCTTTCTCGGCCTGTATGCTGTACAGGGCATGATCATTGGGTTGCGGTTTGGCTATGGCGTGAATGCGCTGATGCTGGTGCAGCCGGTCACGGCCTCCATCATGCCGCCGCTCGCTTATCTCACCTTCCGCGCCCTGTCATCGAACCCCGTGATCAAGCCTTGGCCGCATATCCTGCCTCCGCTGCTGCTGGCGTTGGGCGTTGCCTTTGCACCGTGGTTTGTTGATCCGCTGCTGCTCTCCATCTTTCTGGGCTATGGGGTGGCGATCTGGCGTTTAACCGTCGAGGACGACCTCACGGAAGCTGCTCTACAGAAAACGACGGCAACGATCCGCGCTGCCCGCGTGACGGCGCTTTTGCTGGCCTTCTTCTCGCTGACGGATGGTCTTCTTTCCGTCTTCACCTTTTTCTACGGCAATGCCTATGTGCCGATCGCCGTGACGGGCATGAATATCGGCGCCATCATGATTGTGGGCGCCTATTATCTTTGGCCGGAGCAGGAGGCGTCGCTTTTCGTTGCCGCGACCGGTCGAGGCAAGCAGAATGCGCCGGAGGATGAGGCCGCACTCGAAAGGATTGCCGAAGCGCTGGAAAGCGGCCAGCTCTATGCGCAGGAGAATCTGAGCCTGGCGCGTCTGGCGCGAAAGGCCGGCATGCCCGCCCGCGAGGTCTCCGCCGTCATCAACCGCATAACGGGTCTCAACGTTTCTCAATATGTCAACAATCGCCGCATTGAGGAGGCCTGTCGCCTTCTGGAGCAGACGGAGAAATCCGTGACCGCGCTGATGCTGGAGGCGGGCTTTTCCACCAAGTCGAATTTCAACCGCGAATTCCGCCGCGTCACCGGCACCAGCCCGGCGCAGTGGCGTAGCAATGCGCGCAAGAAGGTTGCCGGGTAATATCTTCGAAACCAAGTGGGTGAAAAAGCCGATTTCCGCCCCATCATCCAAGCTGGAAGAAACTTCTCCGAAACACCCTTGCCGGATTGTTCGTGTTTGAAATGGTTTCTACCTATTTTGATTGGGCATTAATGGCCTAAAAGGCTATAGCCGCTTTGCGGGAGCGGCACCGGCAGGATGACATGGCAAGACACGAAATCGATTTTTCCGAACTTCTCGATGTGCAGCAGTTGCGTAAGGACTGCGATGCCGTGGCGGCAAAGGGCTCCGGAAAGCTTCTGGAAGTGAGAGCAGCGCTGCTGCCGGTTCTTCGCCAGGCGAGCAATGAAGGTCGCGAGAAGGCACGACAGAAGCTTTCGGAAGACGGCAGCGGTCTCAATTGCGCCGAACGCATTTCCTGGATTCAGGACCGGCTGATCGAAGTCATTTACGCTCTCGTTGCCAAGCATATCTATCCGAAGTCTACCGCCGATGTGTCGGTGACGGCAGTCGGCGGTTACGGTCGCGGCACGTTGGCACCCGGATCTGACATCGATCTTCTCTTTCTACTGCCGCCCAAGAACACCGATGAAATGCGCAAGGCAGTGGAATTCCTGCTCTATGTTCTCTGGGACCTGGGCTTCAAGGTGGGCCATGCCACCCGCACGGTGGATGAGTGCATTGCGCTCTCCAAGCAGGACATGACCATCCGCACGGCGATCCTTGAGACGCGCTATATCTGCGGCAACGTCAAGCTGGAGCAGGATCTGCAGAACCGCTTCTATGGCGAGATCGTCAACCATAGCGGTCCGGATTTCATCGCCGCCAAGCTCGGCGAGCGCGATGCGCGCCACAAGAAGGCAGGCGATACGCGCTATCTGGTCGAGCCGAACGTGAAGGAAGGCAAGGGTGGCTTGCGCGATATCCAGACGCTGTTCTGGATTGCCAAGTACCATTACCGTGTCCGCACGGCGGAAGAACTGGTGAAACTCGGCGTGCTGTCGCGCCAGGAATGGCGCCTGTTCCAGAAGGCGGAAGACTTCCTTTGGGCGGTTCGCTGCCACATGCACTTCCTGACCGGCAAGGCGGAGGAGCGTCTCTCCTTCGATATCCAGCGCGAAATTGCAGAAAACCTCGGCTATCATGCCCGCCCGGGTCTTTCAGCAGTCGAACGCTTCATGAAGCATTACTTCCTGGTGGCGAAGGATGTGGGCGATCTCACACGTATCCTCTGCGCGGCTCTGGAAGAGGAACAGGCAAAGCCCGCGCCGGGCCTGACAGGCGTGATTTCCCGGTTCCGTCGTCGTGTGCGCCGCATTCCCGGCAGTTCTGAATTCGTGGAGGATCAGGGCCGCATTGCGCTGGCCGATCCCGAGGTCTTCAAGCGCGATCCGGTCAGCATCATCAGGTTGTTCCACGTCGCCGATCTGCACGGGCTTGAGTACCACCCGGATGCCTTGAAGGCGATTACCCGCTGCCTGTCATTGATCGATGACCGCTTGCGTGAGGATGCCGAGGCGAACCGACTGTTCATGTCGATCCTCACGTCCCGCATTGATCCCGCCATGACGCTGCGCCGCATGAACGAGGCGGGCGTTCTGGGGCGATTCATTCCGGAATTCGGCAAGATCGTCGCGATGATGCAGTTCAGCATGTATCATCACTACACGGTGGATGAGCATCTGATCCGCGCCGTCGAGGCGCTGTCGAATATCGACAAGGGCCTGTTTGCGGACGAGCATCCGCTCGCCAACAAGCTGATGCCGCATATCGAGGAGCGCGAGGCGCTCTATGTGGCAGTGCTGCTGCACGATATTGCCAAGGGCCGTCAGGAGGATCATTCCATTGCTGGTGCGCGCGTTGCCCGCAAGCTCTGCCCTCGGTTTGGCTTGAAGCCGAAGCAGACGGATCTGGTGGTCTGGCTCATCGACCAGCATCTCTTGATGTCGATGGTGGCGCAGACGCGTGACCTGAACGACCGCAAGACGGTGACCGACTTTGCCGATACCGTGCAGTCGCTCGACCGGCTGAAGATGCTGCTGATCCTGACGATTGCGGATATCAGAGCTGTCGGTCCGGGTGTCTGGAACGGCTGGAAGGGCCAGTTGCTGCGCACCCTTTACTACGAAACCGAGTTGCTGCTGTCGGGCGGCTTTTCCGAAGTTTCTCGCAAGGAGCGCGCGAAAGCCTCGGAAGAGGCACTGGCGCATGCGCTTTCCGACTGGAGCCAGAAGGACCGCAAGCTCTATTCCCGGCTGCATTACCAGCCCTATCTTCTGTCTGTGCCGCTGGAAGACCAGGTACGGCATGTCACCTTCATCCGCGAAGCCGATCGCTCCGAAAAGGCGCTTGCCACCATGGTGCGCACCGACAGCTTTCGGGCAATTACGGAAATCACGGTGCTGGCGCCGGACCATCCGCGCCTTTTGTCGATCATCGCAGGTGCCTGTGCGGCTGCCGGTGCCAACATTGCCGACGCGCAGATCTTCACCACCACCGACGGCCGGGCACTGGATACCATTCTGGTCAGCCGCGAATTCCAGAACGACGAGGACGAACTTCGCCGTGCGGCCACGATCGGCCGCATGATCGAGGATGTTCTTGCCGGCCGAAAGCGCCTGCCAGAGGTCATCGCCACCCGCGCCAAGGCCAAGAAGCGCAACAAGACCTTTACAGTTCATCCCTCGGTGACGATTTCCAACACGTTGTCGAACAAGTTCACGGTTCTGGAAGTCGAAGGTCTCGACCGCACTGGTCTTCTTGCGGAAATCACCTCCGTGCTGGCCGATCTGTCGCTTGATATTCATTCGGCCCGCATCACCACATTCGGCGAGAAGGTGATCGACACCTTTTATGTCACCGATCTCGTCGGCCAGAAGATCACCAATGAAAACCGTCAGGGAACGATCCTGCAACGGCTGAAGACTGTCGTCAGCGAGCAGGAGGATGAATTGCGCAAGGGCATGCCGTCGGGCATCATCGCGCCCGATCCAGCCTCCGCCACAACCATCCGCACCACACGCGCACAAGCATGAGCCTCGTCAAGAAATTCGCGACCGTTGGCGGAGCAACGCTTGGAAGCCGCCTATTCGGCTTTGCCCGTGAGACGCTGATGGCGGCAGCGCTCGGCACCGGACCCATGGCCGACGTGTTTTACGCGGCCTTCCGTTTCCCTAACCTCTTCCGCCGGCTGTTTGCGGAAGGGGCGTTCAATGCGGCCTTCGTGCCGCTGTTTTCGAAGGAGATCGAGGCCAACGGCGTCGAGGGTGCCAAACGCTTTTCCGAGGAAGTGTTCGGCGTCCTCTTCACGGTGCTGCTGGTCATCACCATCGTCATGGAGCTTTCCATGCCGCTTTTGGTGCGCTTCATCATTGCGCCTGGTTTCGCCGACGACCCGGAAAAGACTTCGATCACCATCCGCATGGCCGCGGTGATGTTCCCCTATCTCATGTGCATGTCGCTGACGGCCATGATGAGCGGCATGTTGAACTCGCTGCATCATTTCTTCGCGGCGGCCATCGCACCCGTCTTCCTCAACGTTGTCATGATCAGTGCGCTGTTCTACGCCTTGTGGGTGGGAACTGATCCGTTGACGACGGCCTGGTATCTGTCCTGGAGCGTCCTCGTTGCCGGCATTCTCCAGCTTGCGGTCGTTTATTTCGGCGTCATTCACGCGGGCATCAGGATCGGTTTCCGCGCGCCGCGGTTCACCCCTAATGTCAAGCGCTTGCTGGTGCTGGCCATTCCGGCTGCTGTTACCGGCGGCATTACCCAGATCAACCAGATCATCGGTCAGGCGATTGCCTCCGCCAAGGAAGGCGCGATCGCGGCCCTTCAATATGCGGATCGAATCTACCAGTTGCCGCTGGGTGTGGTCGGTGTTGCTGTCGGTGTCGTTTTGCTGCCGGAACTTGCCCGTGCGCTGAAGTCCGGCCACATGAAAGAAGCGGCAAATATCCAGAACCGTTCGCTCGAATTCGTGCTGTTCCTGACGCTGCCGGCGGCGGGTGGCATCTGGATGCTGTCGGAGGCCATTATCCGCGTGCTCTATGAGCGTGGCGCCTTCTCCGCCGACAATACCACAGTCGTTGCCTCCATCCTCGCCATCTACGGACTGGGCCTGCCGGGCTTCGTCATGATCAAGGCATTGCAGCCGGGATTTTATGCCCGCGAGGATACCAGGACGCCGATGCGTTTCACCATGCTGTCGGTTGTCGTGAATTCTGCTCTCGCCATTTCGCTCTTCCCGCTGATTGCCGAACGCGGCATTGCCACGGCGGAAGTGGCGGCGGGCTGGATCAACACGGTTCTTCTTTTCACGACGCTTCTGCGTCGCGGCGACCTGCAATGGGAATGGGCCTTGGCGCGGCGGGCCGCACTTCTGCTGGTCGCAACCGGCGTCATGTGCACGGCACTGATCTATGGCCTTGATTACGCCAAGTCGTGGCTGGTGCCAGGTACACCGCTTCTGGAAAAGACCGCGGCACTGTTTGCGCTGATAGGCCTGGCTATGCTGGTCTATTTCGCTACCGCTTTTGCCATTGGCGGGGCGGATCTCGGGATGATCCGCCGCAATCTGAAGCGCAAAGCCAAGGGCTGACCCGAGGCTACGACCTCGAACGTCCGCAATGTGTCCAGCGGCGTTGCGGCCCCACATCCACATGGATGATGCCGTTGCAATAGCGGCCGATGCCACCAATGCCCGGAGCCGTCGACGCGGCGGCGATGATCGCCTTGTCGGAAAGGCCAGGCACGCGAATATCGGCCGCCAGGCAGTGGCTGTGCTGTGATGTCCCGGCACGTGGTCTATGCCCTGACGTTACGATCGGCTTGCGGCCGGTTTCATCGCGGATATGGGCGAGGATGGCTTCCAGCTTTTCCGGAAAGCAGGCCGTTTTCACGCTGACCGTCTGAACCGAATAGGCCGCCGTATAGTCGTGTTTGAACA
Organism: Rhizobium oryzicola; assembly: GCF_030504645.1. Taxonomy (GTDB): domain Bacteria; phylum Pseudomonadota; class Alphaproteobacteria; order Rhizobiales; family Rhizobiaceae; genus Neorhizobium; species Neorhizobium oryzicola. Next base: position 363,180 of record NZ_JAUKWQ010000001.1, read on the forward strand.
GGTTGCCGCGGCGCTTCTTGACCATGTCCACTTCTCCTGCGAACGCCGTCGAAATCGTCATGAGTGAGGCGAGCGCCACGCAAAACAGGATGCGCATGTTTATCTCCGTCAACCGGACGCCCGAAAGCACAGGCGTGCATTGAAGTCGACGGAGCATTTCGTTTCAGAAAGTGACGTCAATAAGGACAAATTTGCTCAATTTTGAGATCTGTCCTGCCCAGAAGCTTAACCCTCATTTACTTTTTCAGCCAGTTGACGCCTTGTTGCGACGCTCGGAACCGACATTTTGCCTTGCTGGACTGTAGGGATCTCTGTGGAAAAGTTTTCTTCTTGAGTCATGTCATTGCGCGCAAGCGGAAACTTCTTTTCAGAAATTGCCGGGCCACAAAAGGAAGGCTCACAAAATCTTGATTGGAGAACAACATTTCTGATTTGGGCTTGTAATCCAAACAGGATTCGCGTTTCACCACTATTTGTAAAAAAACACCCACGGGGAAAAGGAGACTGTCATGGCTCTCGTGAATTCCAAACTCGCAACCGCTCTTCTTGCCGGCACGCTCATTCTTGGCGCCAGCAACGCATTTGCCGAAACCGTTCTTCGTCGCGGCAATAGCGGCGAGCCGAAGTCGCTCGATTATGCGCATATCTCGATCAACATCGAAGGCTTCGTGATCTACGATCTGTTCGAAGGTTTGGTCATTCATAATGCCAAGGGCGAGATTGCACCGGGTGCGGCCGAAAGCTGGAAGGTCTCCGACGATGGTACCGTTTACACCTTCAAGATCCGCGATAACGCAAAGTGGTCGGATGGCTCGCCGGTAACGGCTGAAGACTTCCAGTTCGCAATGCGCCGCATCGAGAACCCGAAGACGGCTGCCGAATACGCAAACCTCCTTTACCCGATCAAGAACGCCGAAGCCGTCAACAAGGGTAAGTCCCCGGTTGAAGATCTGGGCGTGAAGGTCATCGACGCCAAGACGCTGGAAATCACGCTGGAGCGTGCAACGCCTTACTTCATCCAGCTTCTGTCGCACTACACGGCTCTGCCGATCAGCAAGGCGAACTACGAGAAGTTCGGCGACCAGTTCGTCAAGCCTGGCAACATGGTGTCCAACGGCGCCTTCAAGCTGCAGTCGCATGTTCCGAACGACACGCTGACGGTTGTCAAGAACGAGAATTACTGGGATGCCAGCAACGTCAAGATCGACAAGGTGATCTTCTACCCGATCGAAGACGCTGCGGCTGCCGTTCGCCGTTTCGAAGCCAAGGAACTGGACGTCACCTACAACTTCTCCGCGGACCAGATCAAGCGCCTGCGCGCCGCCTACAACAATCAGGTTCATGTAACTCCGTCGCTGTCGACCTACTACTACGCCTTCGACATGCGCCAGCCGCCGTATGACGACATCCGCGTCCGTCGTGCGCTCTCCATGGCGATCGACCGCGACTTCCTGTCGAACGAAATCTACAAGGGCGCGCAGCTGCCGACCTACTCGCTCGTTCCGGATGGCATGGAAGGTTACGGCAAGCCGCCGCAGCCCGATTTCGCCTCCATGTCGCAGATCGACCGCGAAGACAAGGCTGTCGAGCTTCTGAAGGAAGCCGGTTACGGCAAGGGCGGCAAGCCGCTCAACATCGAGATCCGCTACAACACCAACACCAACCATGAGCGTGTTGCGACTGCGGTTGCCAACATGTGGAAGACGGCTCTGGGTGCCAACGTGTCGCTGGTCAACCTCGATGTGGCCTCGCACTATTCCTACCTGAAGGAAGGCGGCAAGTTCAACGTTGCCCGCGCCGGCTGGGCTGCCGACTATGCGGACCCGGAAAACTTCCTGGCGCTGAACGTCAGCACCAACAAGACGTTCAACTACCCGCACTACAACAACCCGAAGTATGACGAACTGATCAAGAAGTCCTACGAGGAACGTGATGTGGCCAAGCGCATGGAACTGATGCGTCAGGCTGAAACCATGCTGGTTGCCGACCAGCCGCTGGCGCCGCTGATGGCGACCGCCGATCTGTGGCTGGTGTCTGACAAGGTTCAGGGCTGGGTCGATAACTCGACCAACAACCACCTGTCCAAGTTCCTTAGCGTTTCCAAGTAACGTCATCTGGAGATTGGCGCGCGGCGAACGAAAATGTTCGTCGCGCGCCTTTTAATTCGACCATGATCAACTTCGTTCTGCGACGATTGGCGAGCGCCGTACCCACGGTCTTCCTCGTCATCACGATTTCCTTCTTCCTGATGCGCTTCGCACCGGGCGGCCCGTTCGATCTCGAACGTCCATTGCCGCCGGAGACGATGGAAAACATCATGAAGACCTATCAGCTCGACCAGCCGCTGTGGAAGCAATACATCCACTATCTGGCCAATGCCGTGCAGGGCGATTTTGGTCCGAGCTTCATCTACAAGGACAACACCGTTGCGCAGTTGATTGCGCAGGCGCTGCCCTATTCCGTCCAGATCGGTGCCACGGCCTTGTCCATCGCGCTGATTGGCGGGGTCATTCTCGGCACGACGGCAGCCCTTCGCCAGAACGGCATCATCGATATCGCGCTGATGTCCGTCTCGACGGTCGGCATCACGGTTCCGACCTTCGTCATGGGTCCGGTGCTCACGCTCATCTTCGCCCTCATGCTGGGCTGGCTTCCGGCCGGTGGCTGGGGGGATGGCTCGATCCGGCAACTTGCCCTGCCCATCACCGTTCTCGCCCTGCCGCAGATCGCCATCATCGCGCGCTTGACGCGCGGCTCCATGATCGAGGCGCTGCATACGGATCACATCCGCACCGCCAAGGCCTACGGTCTGCCGTCTCGCGTCGTCGTCATCACGCATGCGCTGCGTGGCGCCATGCTGCCGGTTGTATCCTATCTCGCACCGGCTGCTGCTGCATTGCTCACCGGTTCCGCCGTGGTGGAAAGCATCTTCACCATTCCCGGTATCGGCCGCTTCTTCGTGCTGGGTGCGCTGAACCGCGATTATCCCCTGGTCATGGCCACCGTCGTCATCGTCGCGGTGTTCGTGATCGTCTTCAACCTCCTGGTCGACATTGCTTATGGTCTGCTCGACCCGAGGGTCCGCCATGACTGATATCTCCACCACAAACACCAACAAGGTCGAAGGCCGCAGCCTTGGCCAGCTGGCCTGGCTTCGCTTCCGCCGCAACAAGGCGGCCATGGGCGGCATGTTCATGCTGCTTTTGATCGCCCTGTTCTCTTTTGGCGGCCCGTTCCTGGTGTCGCACAAATATGACGAAGTCTTCCCGTCCTATGTCTCGGTGCCGCCGAGCCTGAAGCCGCTGCCGGAAACATCGACGCTGCAGGATGTGGCCGATGCGACCGCCAAGCGCGCACGTCTGAAGCTGGAAAGCTTCGATGTTGCCAAGGGCACGTTCACGGCCAAGGTATCCGCCTCCAGCCCGATCGATCCGCGCACAGTCCGCTATTTCGACCGCGTCAACGAATTCAAGGACACGCAGGTCAAGGAAACGGCGCCCGACCAGCTCTCCATGGTGCTGACCGGTCGTGTTGCTCAGGAGTATTTCCCTTTCGGCACCGATAGCAACGGCCGCGACCTTCTGGTGCGCGTCATGCTGGGCGGGCAGATCTCGATCGCTGTCGGCCTTGCCGCGTCGCTCGTTTCGCTCGGCATCGGCGTCGTCTACGGCGCGACATCGGGCTATCTCGGCGGGCGTATCGACAACGTCATGATGCGTGTCGTCGAAATCCTCTACTCGCTGCCCTTCGTCTTCCTTGTGGTCGTGATGGTAGTCTTCTTTGGCCGCTCCATCGTGCTGATCTTCGTCGTCATCGGCGCGGTGCAATGGCTGGAAATGGCGCGTATCGTGCGTGGTCAGACGCTCTCCCTGAAGCGGCGTGAATTCGTCGGTGCCGCGCAGGCGCTCGGCCTCACCGATTGGCAGATCATCCGCCGCCACATCATTCCCAACACCATCGGTCCGGTCATCGTCTTCGTGACGGTCGTCGTGCCGCATGTCATCCTGACGGAAAGCTTCCTGTCCTTCCTCGGCCTTGGTGTTCAGGCACCGCTTGCCAGCTGGGGCACGCTGATTTCCGAAGGGGCAGCCAATATGCAGAATGCGCCCTGGCTGCTGATCTTCCCCGCGACCTTCTTCGTCATCACCCTGTTTTCGCTGAACTTTGTCGGCGATGGCCTGCGTGACGCGCTTGACCCGAAGGATCGCTGAGAATGGCTGACAATATGAACACCACTGAGACTACCGTGCTGACGGTAAAGGATCTCAAGGTCAATTTCACCACGCCGGATGGTGAGGTGAATGCCGTCAAGGGCGTCAACTTCGACGTCCGCAAGGGCGAGACGCTGGCGATCGTTGGCGAGAGCGGTTCCGGCAAAAGCCAGACCATGATGGCAATCATGGGCCTGCTGGCCAAGAACGGGCGCGTTTCCGGCTCGGCCCGCTATGGCAGTGCCGAGATGATCGGCGCAAGCCCGAAGGCTCTCAACGATGTGCGCGGTTCCAAGATCACCATGATCTTCCAGGAGCCGATGACCTCGCTCGATCCGCTCTACACGGTCGGCAAGCAGATCTCCGAGCCGCTGATCCATCACCGTGGCATGGGCAAGGCCCAGGCACGCGCCCGCGTGCTGGAGCTTCTGAAGCTTGTCGGCATTCCGGAACCGGAGCGCCGCATCGACAGCTACCCGCACGAGCTTTCCGGCGGTCAGCGCCAGCGCGTGATGATTGCCATGGCGCTCGCCAATGAGCCCGATCTCCTAATCGCCGACGAGCCGACAACGGCGCTCGACGTGACGATCCAGGCGCAGATCCTCGATCTGCTCGCCGACCTGCAGAAGCGTTTTGGCATGGCGATCGTGCTGATCACCCATGACCTCGGCGTCGTGAAGCATGTGGCGGACCGCGTCGTCGTCATGCGCCGTGGCGAGGTGGTGGAGCAGGGCACGCGCGACGATATCTTCGAGCGACCCACCGCCGATTACACCAAGATGCTGCTGGCGGCCGAACCCTCCGGTTCCAAGGCGCCGCCGGCGGATAATGCTCCGGTCATTCTCGAAGGTCGAAATGTCGTGGTCGATTTCCAGATCGGCACTGGCATGTTCTTCAAGAGCCACCGTACCTTCCGCGCGGTCGATGGCATCAACATCACGCTGCGCCAGGGCCAGACGATCGGTGTGGTTGGCGAATCCGGTTCGGGCAAGTCAACGCTCGGCCGCGCGCTGCTGCGCCTGCTCGATTCGGACGGCCGCTACAGCTTCGCCAGCAACGACATCTCGCATCTCGATCGCAAGGGCATGCGCCCCTATCGCCGTCAGATGCAGCTCGTCTTCCAGGATCCCTACGGTTCGCTGTCGCCGCGCCAGACGGTCGGCGAGATCATCACCGAAGGCCTCTATGTGCATGAACCGAACCTGACCAAGGCGGAGCGGGATGCGCGTGCCGTCGAGGCGCTGAAGGAAGTGGGCCTCGATCCGGGTGCCCGCAACCGCTATCCGCACGAATTCTCCGGCGGCCAGCGTCAGCGTATCGCGATCGCCCGCTCGATGATCCTCAAGCCGAAGGTGGTCATCCTCGACGAGCCGACCTCGGCGCTCGACCGCTCGGTGCAGCGGCAGGTGATCGAGCTGCTGCGTGACCTGCAGCAGAAGCATGATCTCTCCTACGTCTTCATCAGCCACGACCTGTCGGTGATCAAGGCGATCTCCGACCATGTGGTGGTCATGAAGAACGGCAAGATCGTCGAGCAAGGTCCGACGGACGACATTTTTGACCGTCCGGCGCAGGATTACACCAAGACGCTCATCGCTGCGGCCTTCACGCATTGATCTACTTCGTCATGCTCGGGCTTGACCCGAGCATCTACAACCGATTGAATTTGCTGGACATCAATGGATCCTCGGCTCAAGGCCGAGGATGACGCTGGTGGGGATGTTGGCCAAACCTCTTCCGATGAGCCGTTGCATGGCGGCGTGCTTCATGCACATCTGCTGAGCCAACCTGGAGTCTCGCCATGTCCGCCCAATCGCTTTTTCTCGTGACGCTCATCGTTGATGACTATGACCGCGCCAAGGACTTCTATTGCGGCACCCTCGGTTTTGAAGTCGTCTTCGACTCACCTCTGCCGGAGGAGGGTAAGCGCTGGGTGGTGGTGAAGCCAAAGGGTACGGACGGCGCAAGCCTGTTGCTCGCCCGTGCCGATGGCGACGCGGAACGGGCGGCAATCGGCAACCAGACGGCAGGCCGTGTCAGCTTCTTCCTCAAGACGGATGACTTTGCCCGCGATCATGCGGCCTATCTCGCCAAGGGCGTTCGCTTTCTGGAGGAGCCTCGCCATGAGCCCTACGGCACGGTCGCCGTGTTTTCCGATCTCTACGGAAACTTGTGGGATCTGATCCAGCATGCGGTGTAACTGAGTCGTTCTGCATGGGGAAACTCGGGGTTTGCCCCTCACCCTAACCCTCTCCCCGCACGCGGGGAGAGGGGACGAATTTGCCGAGCCGTCGCCAATCTTCCTCGCCCCGTGAAACGGGGAGAGGGTGGCCGAGCGCAGCGGAGGCCGGGTGAGGGGCATTCCCAAGGACTCGCTGGCTCAGTATCGCCCCCGATTAAACTTCTGCTGTTGTCTTGAAGCCACTTGATCGAACGGGTTCTGCTGTGCTTGATGCGCCGCGTAAAATAGCCTGGCCTTAAGGGGCGGGACGCGGGAAGAACTCACCCTTTCCGATGCCTCGTTTCCGAAAGCCTGTGGCCCTCCACCAGCCTATCGAGGACGATATGAACAGTTTTTCTCCGCTCGTGTTTTCGGGCGTTCAGCCCACCGGCAATCTCCATCTCGGCAATTATCTCGGCGCGATCCGCAAGTTCGTGGCGCTGCAGGAAAACAATGACTGCATCTACTGCGTCGTGGACCTGCATGCCATCACCGCACAACTGGTGCATGAGGACCTGCGCGGCCAGATCCGTTCGATTGCCGCCGCCTTCATCGCTTCCGGCATCGATCCGGTCAAACATATCGTCTTCAATCAGGCCGCCGTGCCGCAGCATGCGGAACTCGCCTGGGTGTTCAACTGCGTCGCGCGTATCGGCTGGATGAACCGCATGACGCAGTTCAAGGACAAGGCCGGCAAGGACCGCGAGAATGCCTCGCTTGGTCTGCTCGCCTATCCGAGCCTGATGGCGGCTGACATTCTGGTCTACCGCGCCACCCATGTGCCTGTTGGTGATGACCAGAAGCAGCACCTGGAACTCGCTCGCGACATCGCCCAGAAGTTCAATATTGACTTCCAGGAAAAGATCCGCGCCACCGGCAAGGGTGTCGACATGGTCGTCGGCGAAGAGCCGATCCATGGCTATTTCCCGCTGGTCGAGCCGCTGATCGATGGGCCGGCGCCGCGTGTCATGAGCTTGCGTGACGGCACCAAGAAGATGTCGAAGTCCGATCCGTCGGATCTCTCACGCATCAACCTGATGGATGATGCCGACGAAATCCTGAAGAAGATCCGCAAGGCCAAGACCGATCCGGATGGTCTTCCCTCGGAAGTGGATGGCCTGAAGGGCCGCCCGGAAGCCGACAACCTCGTCGGCATCTATGCGGCGCTCGCCGACAAGACCAAGGCGGATGTTCTCGCCGAATTCGGTGGTCAGCAGTTCTCGGTCTTCAAGCCGGCGCTTGCCGATTTGGCCGTGCATGTGCTGGCGCCGATCAGCGCCGAAATGCAGCGCCTGCTGGGCGATACCAGCCATATCGATGCCATCCTGCGCGATGGTGGCGAGCGGGCCGGTGCCCGTGCGGAAGCGGTCATGAAGGATGTCTTCGACATCGTCGGCTTCCTGCGCTGATTCATCTCGATCGACTTTTTCAACCCGTCGCGTGCACAGCGCGGCGGGTTTTCATTTTCTGCGATTGGTATAAGTTCGCAACTCGATTGATGCGGTCGAGATTTGGGATACGGGGGGATGCATGGTTTCCAAACGGCTGTCGCGGCTTGAAGGGCACCGGCGCAAGTTCATGGCTGTCATCGACGGCACGCCGGAATGCGAAAAGGCTGTCCACTATGCCGGTCGCCGCGCCAAGAATACGAATGGCGCCCTCGTTCTGCTGTACGTGATCCCGGAAGGCGATTTCCAGCAATGGCTGGGTGTGGAGCAGATCATGCGCGCAGAAGCGCGGGAAGAGGCAGAGGCCGTCATGGCGAAGGCGGCGCAACGCGTGCGCGAGACGATCGGCATCGATCCGGAAGTGGTGATCCGCGAAGGCGGCGCCAGCGAGCAGATCAACAAGGTGATCGAGGAGGATCGCGATGTGGCGATCCTGATCCTCGCCGCAGGCTCGACCAAAGAGGGTCCCGGACCGCTTGTCTCCTCTATCGCCGGTCGCGGTGCAGCCTTTCCAATCCCCGTCACGGTTCTCCCTGATACCCTGACGGATGAGGAAATCGACGCGCTGGCTTGAATGGCGGGGAGGATTCCGCATCTTTCAGCCATTGCGCACTTGAACCCAAACCTGAGACGGATTATCTTCTTTGGAAGAATTCTAAACTGGTGGCGATGCGGCTGCCGAGGAGACTGAATCATGTTTATCCAGACGGAAGCCACCCCGAATCCGGCCACGTTGAAGTTTCTACCCGGCAAGGTCGTGATGGAAAAGGGCACGGCGGATTTCCGTTCCGCCGACGAAGCGGAAGCTTCGCCGCTGGCGCAGCGCCTGTTCGCCATTCCGGGTGTGACCGGCGTCTACTTCGGTTATGATTTCGTGACCGTCAGCAAGGAAGCCCAGGAATGGCAGCACCTGAAGCCAGCGATCCTTGGCTCCATCATGGAGCATTTCATGTCCGGCCAGCCGATCATGGGCGGCTCTGCTGCAACGGCGGAACTGTCGGATCAGGAAGGCGAATTCTTCAATGAGGAAGACGGCACGATCGTTGCGACCATCAAGGAGCTCTTGGAAACCCGCGTACGTCCGGCTGTGGCGCAGGATGGCGGCGATATTACCTTCAAGGGTTTCCGCGATGGTACCGTCTATCTCAACATGAAGGGCGCCTGCTCCGGCTGCCCGTCTTCCACGGCCACGCTGAAACATGGCGTGCAGAACCTGTTGAAGCACTTCGTGCCCGAGGTCCAGGCCGTCGAAGCGCTCTGACATCATGAAGGTTCTCGCCATCGATACGGCCGGGGTGGATTGTTCCGCTGCGGTCTTTTGTACGGAACAGGGCCGTATCCTGTCCGAGATCACGGAACGCATCGGCAAGGGCCATGCCGAGCGGCTGATGGCGATGATCGATGAGGTGCTTGCTGCGGCCAGCTTGCCGCTTCAGTCCATCGCGCGCATCGGGGTCACCATCGGCCCCGGTTCCTTCACCGGCATTCGCGTGGGCGTTGCGACAGCGAGAGGCCTTGCGTTATCCCTGCCAGCACAGGCGGTCGGTGTGGTGACGCTGAATGCCATGGCGCGTTCTCATCTCGATTGCGATGTCTCGCGCCCCGTCATCGCCGCAATGGATGCCAAGCGCTCCGAGATTTATGCACAGGCTTTCGGGTCGGATGGCAAGCCCTTGACCGAGCCGCAGATCGTGACGCTGGAAGCGCTGAAGGCGCTGGCCGATCAATATCAGGCAGAGATCATCGGCACGGCAGCACCGCTTTTGCGCGGGGAGCCCGCAGCGACGGAGCCGGATCGTTTCGACATCGCGACCGTTGCCCGCATCGCGGCTGAAGCGGATGATAAAGCATTGGCACCAAAACCGCTTTACCTTCGCGGCCCCGATGCTAAACCGCAGGATGGATTCGCTCTCGCCCGCGCGTAAAACTGCCCATGCTTGATGACTACCTGACCTGGAAACCTTTCTTCGATATCGTACCGATGCAGGATAATGACTGCCGCGGTGTGTCGGACTTGCATGGCCAGCGCTTTTCCCGCCAGTGGAGCGAGGAGGAGATGCTCAGTCTGCTGACGCAGGCCGGCGTATTCGGCTTCTGCGCGTTGCAGACCAATGCCTTTTTCAGCAGGCCCTTGGGCGGTTTCGTGCTGGCGCGGGAAGCCGCGGGCGAGGCGGAAATTCTGACGATTGCCGTTACGGAAAAGGTCGCCCGCTCTGGCCTCGGCTGGCGGTTGATGCAGGCGGCCATGCGTGAAGCGCAGGATCGTGGTGCCGACTCGATGTTCCTGGAAGTCGAGGAAACCAACGTCGCCGCGGTCTCGCTTTATCGTCGCTTGCGGTTCGCGGAAGTGGCGCGCAGGCCTGCCTATTATACAGCGGCTGATGGTACCCGGACGGCAGCGCTTGTCATGCGGCGTGATCTTCGCTAGTCCGTGTCTGAAATTGATCTGCGACAAGGCCGTGACGACATGACAGACCTTTCCAAAACTCTGGAGGAGCTGTGTGCCGAGCGTGGTATGCGAATGACGGACCAGCGTCGCGTCATTGCCCGAATTCTCCAGGACTCGGATGACCACCCGGATGTGGAAGAGCTCTATCGGCGCTCCTCCAAGATTGATTCGCGCATCTCCATTTCCACGGTTTATCGCACGCTGAAGCTTTTCGAAGATGCCGGCATCATCGAGAAGCACGATTTTCGCGACGGTCGTTCGCGCTACGAAACCGTGCCGGAAGAACACCACGATCACATGATCAACCTGAAGTCCGGCGAGGTGATCGAGTTTCATTCCGCCGAGATCGAGGCGCTTCAGGAGCGCATTGCCCGCGAACACGGCTTCCGGCTGGTCGGCCACCGGCTGGAACTCTACGGTGTGCCGCTGGATAAGGACGAGCGGTGATCACCCGTTTCCGGATCGCGCTGATCATCTTGCTGCTGGTTCTGTGGACGCTGGTGCTTTTGCCGGTGCAATTGCTGGCGCTGCAATATGACTGGCGCGTACGCCGCACACTGCCGCGTTACTGGCACCGCGTCGCCTGCTATTTGCTCGGCATCCGCATCCGCGTGCATGGCAAGCTCGAAACCCGCCGTCCGCTGATGCTGGCGTCCAATCATGTGTCCTGGAAGGACATCATGGTGCTGGGGGCAGTCGCCGATGTCGCCTATATCGCGAAGTCGGAAGTGGCCAACTGGCCCGTCTTCGGCTGGCTTGCCAAATGGCAGAAGACCGTGTTTGTGGAGCGCGAGCAGAAGCGCAAGACCGGCGAACAGGTGAATGAGGTTGCCGACCGTCTGGCCGGTGGCGAAATCATCGTTCTGTTTCCGGAAGGCACGACGTCCGACGGAAACCGTCTGCTGGATATCAAGTCCTCGCTCTTTGGAGCCGCATCCGCTGCCGTTCCATCTGCGCCGGATGGCGTTGTCTATGTGCAGCCGGTGACGCTTGCCTATACGGGCATCTATGGCATGCCGATGGGGCGCTATCACCGCCCGATCGCCGCTTGGCCGGGCGATGTCCAGTTAGTGCCGCACCTGATGGGCGTGCTGAAGGCCGAGGCACTTGAGGTGGATGTGGATTTCGGCGAGGTGGTGGAATTCCGCAAGGAGACCAACCGAAAGGTGGCGGCTGCGACCGTGGTGAGTCGCATGCGGCAGATGTTGCGCAACCGCCTGCGTCCTCCGAATCCCTGACCTTTCTCATCAAAGGGAAAGGCTTCTATTTCCGCCTGTCTTGCAGTAAAGAAGCCGCCATGACCGACCAGACAGCTTCTCTTTCAGCGCCCGTCGCGACGGGCGAGGCGATCGCCAATACACGCAAGGTGTTCATCAAGACCTACGGGTGCCAGATGAATGTCTACGATAGCACCCGCATGGGCGATGCGCTGTCGAGCGAAGGCTATGTCACGACCGGGACGCTGGAAGAGGCGGATCTCGTTCTTCTCAATACCTGCCATATCCGCGAGAAGGCGGCGGAAAAGGTCTATTCCGCGCTGGGGCGCCTGCGCGAGATGAAGAAGGCGCGCAATGCGCAAGGTCAGGAACTGATGATCGGTGTTGCCGGTTGCGTCGCCCAGGCCGAAGGCGAGGAGATCCTGCGTCGCGCGCCTGCCGTTGATGTGGTGATTGGCCCGCAGACCTATCACCGCCTGCCGCAGGCACTGCGCCGTGCGCGTGCCGGTGAGCGTGTGATCGAGACGGAATATGCCGTCGAGGACAAGTTCGAGCATCTGCCTCCGACGGAAAAGAAGGTGATACGCTCGCGCGGCGTCACCGCGTTTCTGACCGTTCAGGAAGGCTGCGACAAGTTCTGCACCTTCTGCGTGGTGCCCTATACGCGCGGTTCTGAGGTCTCTCGGCCCCTGCAACAGATCATCGATGAGGCTACCCGCCTTGCCGAAAGCGGCGTGCGTGAAGTGACGCTGCTCGGCCAGAATGTGAATGCCTGGCATGGCAACGGTCCGAACGGCGAAAGCTGGGGGCTGGGCGATCTGCTCTATCGTCTCGCGGAAGTTCCGGGCCTGGCGCGGCTGCGCTATACCACCAGCCATCCGCGCGATATGGATGATCGTCTCATCGAGGCGCATCGCGATCTTCGCCAGTTGATGCCGTATCTGCATCTGCCGGTTCAAGCGGGTTCAGACCGTATCCTGAAGGCGATGAACCGCCGCCACACGGCAGATGAATATATCCGCCTGATCGAGCGCATCCGCGGCGTCCGACCCGATATTGCTCTCTCCGGTGATTTCATCGTCGGTTTCCCCGGCGAGACGGACGAGGATTTCGAAGCGACGATGCGCCTCATCGAGAGGGTGAATTACGCGCAGGCCTTCTCATTCAAATATTCGGTGCGGCCTGGAACTCCCGGTGCCGAACTCGGGTTTCATGTGGCTGAAGAGGTCAAGGCTGAACGGCTCGAACGGCTGCAGGCCCTGCTTCTGAAGCAGCAGCATGAATTTGCGGAAGCCTGCGTCGGCAAGACGATCGATATCCTCCTTGAAAAGCCCGGCCGCATGCCCGGCCAGCTGATCGGACGCTCGCCCTGGCTTCAGTCTGTGAATGTTGATGCAAAATCATCGCAAATCGGTGACATTATTTCTGTACGAATCATAGGCACGGGCCCCAACAGCTTGTTTGCGGAGCAGACAGGGAGTTAAATAGGCCCGACGCACCAAACAGGAGCACGCCGGCTTGAACGGAAGAGAATTGGTTTCTTCATCCTCGCGCAACCACAGAACCGCAGCGACTGACGCCAATCACTTCGTTTTGACGTTCGAGAACAATCGGCTCGCCAAGGAACTCTTCGGACAGTTCGATCAGAACCTGAAGCTTCTCGAGGAGCGGCTGCACATTGATGCTCGCGCCCGTGGCAATTCGGTGAGCATCTCCGGTGAAGTCCTGGCAACCACCCAGGCGCGCCGGGCTCTCGATTTCCTGTACGACCGCCTTCAGAAGGGTGGCACGGCAGAAACATCGGATGTTGAAGGCGCCATCCGTATGGCGATTGCCGCCGACGACCAGTTGACCCTTCCCACCCTTGAGCGGAAGGCGAAGCTCTCCATGACGCAGATTTCCACCCGCAAGAAAACGATTGCCGCCCGCACGCCGACCCAGGATGCCTATATGCGGGCGCTGGAGCGTTCGGAACTCGTCTTCGGCGTCGGCCCGGCCGGTACCGGCAAGACCTATTTGGCTGTGGCGCATGCGGCCCAGCTTCTGGAGCGTGGCGCGGTCGACAAGATCATCCTCTCCCGCCCGGCTGTCGAAGCGGGCGAACGTCTCGGCTTTCTGCCGGGTGACATGAAGGAAAAGGTCGACCCTTACCTCAGGCCGCTCTACGATGCGCTGTATGACATGATGCCCGGCGATAAGGTCGAGCGGGCGATCACCGCTGGCGTTATCGAAATTGCGCCGCTGGCCTTCATGCGCGGGCGCACGCTCGCCAATGCCGCCGTTATCCTTGACGAGGCGCAGAACACCACATCCATGCAGATGAAGATGTTCCTGACGCGTCTCGGTGAAAATTCCCGCATGATCATCACCGGCGACCCGAGCCAGATCGACCTTCCGCGTGGCGTAAAGTCTGGTCTCGTCGAGGCGCTGCAGATCCTGAAGGACGTCGAAGGCGTGTCTGTCATCCGCTTCAAGGATACCGATGTCGTGCGTCATCCACTGGTTGGCCGCATTGTGCAGGCCTATGATGCGCAATATGCCGTACGTCTGGAAATCGAGGAAGGCGAGGAGCGCTGAAGCTCCGCCGAGACAAGATGCCGGAACTGGATATACAAATCAGCGTCGAAAGCGATGGCTGGCCGACGGAAGAAGCGCTGACCGCCATGAGCGAGCGCGTGATCGGTGCGGCGGCGAAATATCTGGCGGCGGAAGAAGAACAGCCATTTCCGTCGCAACCTGTAGAACTTTCGCTGGTTTTCAGCGATGACGCGCAGATCCGCGAAATCAATGCGGAATGGCGTGGCAAGGACAAGCCGACAAATGTTCTGTCCTTCCCCGCTTTTCCCGTGGAACCCGGTGATATGCCGGGGCCCATGCTGGGCGATATCGTGATAGCAAGGGAAACCGTGGAGCGTGAAGCGGTTGAACTGGACAAGCCTTTCGACGAGCATTTGACGCATCTTCTCGTCCATGGATTCCTCCATCTGTTCGGCTACGATCATATGGAGACCGAGGAAGCGGAAGAAATGGAAGGGCTCGAGACTCGCATTTTGGCCAAGCTTGGCCTATCTGATCCCTATGCGGGACAGGAGCCGCTGGTATAATTGGAACGATGAACGAGATTTCGACAAGCGCCGCCCGTGACGGCAATGGTTCGGAACAGTCGTCCTCGGAAGAGGGTGGCAGTCCTTTACGACGTGAGCAGTCATCGCGCACGCCAAACTCTTTTTGGGCGCGTGCGATCCGCCTATTGCGACCCTCGCAAGGCGAGCGTCTGCGTGAGGATCTGGCCGATGCGCTGATGACCGATACGGCCGTCAGCAATGCCTTTGCCCCCGAAGAGCGGGCGATGCTCCACAATATCCTGCGTTTCCGCGAGGTACGTGTGGAAGACATCATGGTGCCGCGCGCGGATATCGAAGGCGTCGATATCACCATGACGCTCGGCGACCTGATGATCCATTTCGAGGAAACCGGTCGTTCCCGTATGCCGGTCTATTGCGACACGCTGGATGACCCGCGCGGCTTCGTGCATATCCGCGACCTCCTTTCCTATCTCGCCAAGCAGGCACGCAACAAGCGCCGCACGTCTTCGAAGACGGCGCAAGTGGAAGTCGCCCCAGGCGCAACGCTTTCTGAAAAGCCGGTACGGGTGCCGCGACCGGCCTTCGATCTCGGCCGTGTCGATCTCAGCAAGACGGTGGCTGAAGCCGGTCTCATCCGAAAGATCCTTTTCGTGCCGCCCTCCATGCTGGCTTCCGACCTGCTGCAGAGCATGCAGGCAGCCCGCACGCAGATGGCGCTGGTCATCGATGAATATGGCGGAACCGACGGCCTCGTTTCCCACGAGGACATCGTGGAAATGGTCATCGGCGATGTCGAGGATGAGCATGACGATGACGAGGTCATGTTCTCCCGCGTCGGAGATGATGTCTTCGTTGTCGATGCCCGTATTGAACTGGAAGAGATTGCTGAAGCCATTGGCCCGGATTTCGACGTGCGCGAGCAGCAGGAAGATGTCGATACGCTGGGCGGCCTGATCTTCTCGGCGCTTGGCCGCATTCCCGTTCGCGGCGAATTGGTGCAGGCGGTACCCGGCTTCGAATTCCAGATCCTGGACGCCGATCCTCGCCGTATCAAGAAGGTGCGTATCCTTCGCAAGCGCAACAACGCCGTGCGCCGTCGCCAGTTAAAGGGTGATGGCGATGGGGTTGGTGCCGATGCGGCGGCACTTCCGAACCCGGAACAGCCGGCAGGTGAAGCCGACAAGGCCTGACGCCCGTCGCGTCCGGCGATCCTCACGGCGAATGATCGCCGATAAGGCCGCTGGCAATGTCGACCGTTTCCTTTTGATCCTGAAACATTCTAACTGACGCAGCCGATATGTGTCGTGTGAGTCGGCGTCAGTGTGCATGTATGTTTGGAAACAAGCCAGCGCCGGCAGTCTCAGGACACGGCCGGGCGACGGATGGAAGGTTCAGGATGGAGCGGCTTGCAGCACGCGTGATTCTTCTCTGGGGTGTTCGTCGCGTTCTGTTGGCTGTTGCCGCTGGTGCCATCGGGGCGCTGGCCATGCCGCCGGTGGGCTTTATCGCGGCCCTGTTCATCTCCTTCACGCTTCTCACCTGGTTGATGGATGGTTCGGCGGTCAGCCCCGGTGCCGGCATTTTCAGTCGCGCCAAGGCGTTCTTCAGCATAGGCTGGTGGTTCGGCTTCGGTTATTTCGTGGCCGGACTCTGGTGGCTCGGCAATGCGCTGATGGTCGAGGCGGATGATTTCGCCTGGGCCTTGCCCCTTGCAATCTTCGGCCTGCCGGCCTTCCTTGCCATCTATTATGGTCTTGCGACCGCGGTCGCCGGTTTGCTCTGGTCTGATGGTTTTGGTCGCATTGCTGCGCTGGCAGCCAGTTTCGGTCTTGCCGAATGGCTGCGTGGCTTTCTTTTTACGGGCTTTCCCTGGAATGCGATCGGCTATGGGGTCATGCCGATCCCGCTGATGATGCAATCTGATGCGGTGATTGGGCTGTTCGGAGTAAGCGCGCTTGCCGTGTTCGTGCTCTCCGCGCCTGCCCTGTTGGGAACTCGAAAAGGTGCCGCTCAAGGGCTGATGCTAGCGGGTGCGTTGAGCGCAGCCCATTTTAGTTACGGTGCTTATCGCATGTCGCAGGCGGCCCCGCCTGCGCGTGATGCTGCGGCTCTCAGTGTGCGACTGGTCCAGCCGGTGATCGATCAGGCACGCAAGATGGACGATTCCGATCGCGCGAGCGTCTTTGAGGAGCATCTGGCACTGTCGGCATTGCCGCCTCAACCTGGAGCAAAGCGCCCGGACGTCATCGTCTGGCCGGAAACCTCGGTTCCCTTCATCCTGACCCAGAACAGGGATGCGCTGACCCGCATCGGTGAGGTGCTGCAGGACGGACAAATCCTGATCGCGGGTGTAGTACGGGCAGAAGAATCTGCGCCTGGCAAGCTCCCGCTCTATTACAATTCCATCTATGTGATCGATAGCCAGGGTCAGATCATTGCAGCATCCGACAAAGTACATCTGACGCCATTCGGCGAATATCTCCCATTTGAGGATTTCTGGAACCGGTTCGGCATCGGCAACATCGTCAACATGCCGGGAGGTTTCACATCCGGCAATCGTCGTACTTTGTTAACCTTACCCAGCGGTGCAATTTTCTATCCGCTCATCTGCTATGAAGCGATCTTTCCGTTTGAGATCGGCGCGGATGTAACCAGGGCGACTGCCATCCTAAATATCACAAATGATGCCTGGTTTGGCGATACGCCCGGTCCCTACCAGCATTTTCTGCAGGCGCGGCTGCGAGCGGTGGAGACCGGTGTTCCAGTGATTCGCGATGCCAATAACGGCATTTCGGCGTTCATTGACGCCTATGGACAAATCGTGCGCGGACTTGACTACAATCAAAAAGGTGTGATCGATTCGCCCTTGGGTGGCAATGCCGTCTCAACCTGGAGCAACTACAGCCGTGAAACGTACTTCTGGTTGATTATCATTGCGCTCAGCGTGATTGCAGTGATTTCGCGTATAGGTTTTAAAATCAAGCTCAATTGACCTCAAAACCCTAAAATTGCATAGTGATGACGCCTATCGTGTCGTATTATGCTTTTTAGCTTTGCCTGGAATGCTAAATTAGTAAAGTATAATCGATCAGATGGAACGGGTTATGGGGACTGTACAGCAACTTAGGACGACAAAAACATGATTGAAAACAAGAAGAAGCCGAATCCGATCGACATCCATGTCGGCAGTCGCATTCGTCTTCGCCGCACAATGCTTGGAATGAGCCAGGAAAAGCTTGGCGAGAGCCTGGGAATTACCTTTCAACAAATTCAAAAATACGAGAAGGGTACCAACCGCGTCGGCGCCAGCCGTTTGCAGAATATCTCCAGCATCCTGAACGTTCCCGTATCTTTCTTCTTTGAAGATGCGCCAGGTGAACAATCCTCCGGCCAGCCGGGCATGGCTGAAGCTTCAAGCTCCAATTATGTCGTCGACTTCCTCTCTTCTTCGGAAGGACTTCAGCTCAACCGTGCCTTCGTCAAGATTACAGACCCGAAGGTGCGCCGCAAGCTCGTCGATCTTGTCAAGGCGCTGGCCGCCGAAGCTGATGTCGAGTGATGTGATTGCAAGCAGCATCCCCAAAAGCGGCCCCACGGCCGCTTTTTTCTTGTCTACGATTTTCCCGGCGCGTAAACCTTCTGTTCGTACACATAAAGATATATTTATGTGGTTGTGTCCTTGTTTTCGGACGGTTATCTGACTAGGACATCAGCGGATTGTTCTTGAGGGGATTCCCAGCATGCGCGCCAATTATCTCTTTACCAGCGAATCCGTCGCGGAAGGTCATCCCGACAAGGTTTGCGATCGTATCTCTGATGAGATCGTCGATCTGGTCTATCGCGAAGCCGCGAAGACGGGCGTTGATCCCTGGACGGTGCGCATTGCCTGCGAAACGCTTGCGACCACCAATCGCGTCGTGATTGCTGGCGAAGTTCGTCTGCCGCCGAGCCTGATGAAGCAGGACAAGAACGGACAGGGCGTGATCAACCCCTCGAAGTTCAAGGCAGCCGCTCGCCGTGCCATCAAGGACATCGGTTACGAGCAGGATGGCTTCCATTGGAAGAACGTCAAGATCGACGTGCTCCTGCATTCGCAGTCGGCTGACATCGCTCAGGGCGTCGACAAGGCCGCTGACCATGACAACGCGGAAGGTGCTGGCGACCAGGGCATCATGTTCGGTTATGCCTGCCGCGAAACGCCGGATCTGATGCCGGCACCGATCTATTATTCTCACAAGATCCTGCAGCTGCTCTCCACCGCCCGCAAGAAAGGCGAGGGCGATGTGGCCAAGCTCGGCCCCGATGCCAAGAGCCAGGTGACGGTCCGTTACGTCGACGGCAAGCCTTCGGAGGCGGTCTCCATCGTTCTCTCGACCCAGCATCTCGACGAAAGCTGGGATTCGAAGAAGGTTCGTGAGGTCGTTGAGCCCTATATCCGTGAAGCGCTGGGTGACCTGAAGATCGCTTCCGACTGCAAGTGGTATATCAACCCCACGGGCAAGTTCGTGATTGGCGGCCCCGATGGCGATGCGGGCCTGACCGGCCGCAAGATTATCGTTGACACCTATGGCGGTGCAGCCCCCCATGGCGGCGGTGCATTCTCCGGCAAGGACACGACCAAGGTCGACCGTTCGGCTGCCTATGCCGCTCGCTATCTCGCGAAGAACGTGGTTGCTGCCGGTCTCGCCGATCGGTGCACGATCCAGATTTCCTATGCCATCGGCATTGCCCAGCCGCTGTCCATCTATGTGGACCTGCATGGCACCGGTATTGGCGGCGTGACCGAGGACCAGGTGGAAGCCGCCATCCGCAAGGTCATGGATCTGTCGCCGACCGGCATTCGCCGTCATCTCGACCTCAACAAGCCGATCTATGCCAAGACCTCGTCCTACGGCCATTTTGGCCGCAAGTCCGGCCGTGACGGTTCCTTCTCCTGGGAGAAGCTGGACCTCGTCAAGCCGCTCAAGGAAGCATTGAAGGGCTGAGGAAAGCATGATGGAAAACGAGCGCCGGTCGCGCGCCACCGAGGCGTTCTTCGGCCGGCGCAAGGGAAAGCCTCTTCGGGAACGTCAGGCCGACATGATCGCGACGTTCCTGCCGGAGCTGAAGCTTGACCTTTCCACGGACGCGCCGGCAGATCTGTCGGCGCTGTTTCCAGTTGATGTGCAGCGGATTCGTCTGGAGATTGGCTTCGGCGGTGGCGAGCATCTGGTGCATCGCGCACAGGAAACACCGTCGACCGGCTTCATCGGCGTCGAGCCCTTCGTCAATTCCATGGCGAAACTGCTGGCCAAGGTGGATGAGCTTGGTCTGAAGAATGTCCGCGTCTATGACGACGATGCGACGCAGCTATTGGACTGGCTTCCGGAAGCGTCGATTGACCAGATAGATCTGCTCTATCCGGACCCATGGCCGAAGAAGAAGCACTGGAAGCGCCGCTTTGTCTCAGACGTTAATCTCGACCGTTTCCATCGTGTGCTGAAGCCGGGCGGGGTGTTCTGCTTTGCTTCCGACATCGACACCTATGTCAACTGGACGTTGACGCATTGCCGTGATCACGGAGGCTTCGTCTGGCTCGCAGAAGAGCCTGCGGACTGGCTGGAGCCTTACGCCAACTGGCCGAGCACACGCTATGAAGCCAAAGCTCGCCGCGAAGGTCGTTCCTCCGCCTATCTCACATTCCGCAAGGCTTGAGGCTCGACGCCGTCAAGCCCGATAGGGACCGTCAGTGAATGCTGACGGTCTTCAGGTCGTCTTCTGCTGCCTTGAAAAAGGTGCTGGATCGGTTGTCGGTCAGCAGGATCGGCGTGCCGTCTGCACCAAACAATGCCCAGAGATCCAGGCTTGGATCAATATCAGGCGCTTCCGGGAAGCAGCGTGACACGTCCTCGGAGCGCATCTTACGGATATAGCCGATTTCGCCTGATCCAAGATGGGCTAGTTCGGATTCGGTCAGGCGGGTGGTCGCGTTCTTCAGGAGCATAGATGCCTCCATCTCAAGCTAGTCGGGCATGACTGCCACTCCACCTAGTCTGAGACGGAAATATTAATTTTTCGCACCATACGCTCCGGCTCGGGCCGAATGAGGTCGACGGAAAGCAAGCCGTTACGAAGACTTGCGCCGGCAACCTGCATTCCGTCGGCCAGCACGAACATGCGCTGGAACTGCCGCGCAGCAATGCCACGGTAGAGGTACTCCCGCTCGCCGTGTTCGATCTGACGGCCACGGATCACCAACTGGTTCTCCTCGACACTCACATCCAGCTCGTCTTCGGAAAAACCTGCAACGGCGAGCGTGATTCGCAACCTTTCCGGTGCGCCAGCGGCATCTGCGCGCAGTCGCTCGATATTGTAAGGCGGATAGCCATCATTCGCCTTGGCGAGGCGTTCAAGCGTTTTTTCCATCGCATCGAACCCAAGCAACAGTGGGCTCGCAAATGGTGTGATTCGGCTCATGTCTCAGTCCTTGAAAGCAAGCGACCTTCATCGCACCCCAAAGGCATGCGATGTCATGGCGAATATATGGGAAGTCTGTTTCACCGGCGCAAGTTCCAATCGCTTGCTTGCGCCGGTCACTCCTCATGCAAATTGCCTGTCGTGGCAACGGCGGCAAATCAGCCGTTGATGGCAGCTGCAACCTCAGACCCCAGCGGAATGGCGGGCTGAGCGCCAGGCTTCAGGCAGGCGAGCGACCCCGCAATTGCTGCGCGGTGAACTGCGGCCGGGAAAGGCATGCCCTCGTCCAGAGTCGCGGCCAGATAGCCACAAAAGGTGTCGCCGGCGCCGACCGTATCGACCGGTTCGATCTTGAGGCCCGCCATATGGTAAAGATGCCCCTGGTGAATGGCGGCGGCACCCTTGGCGCCCAGCGTTACGACAAGGGTCTGGCCGGTTGTCGCATGCACTTCATGGATTGCAGCAATCCGTTGTTCGTCATCCAGCGGGCCGCGACCGACCAAGAGGTCGAATTCGGTTTCATTCGACACGATGATGGTTGCCAGCTTGGCCAGCCGGGCCGTTTCCTGTGTGAACGGGGCGGTATTGAAAATTGTCGTGACGGCTCGTTCACCGGCTGCGACCAACGCAGCCTCCACAGCTTCCGCGGGGATTTCCATCTGCAGCATCAGGATGTCGTCTTCCTGGAGTGCCGAAACGGCAGTTTGGGCATCCTCGGCGGTGATCGTGCCGTTCGCACCCGGCACCACAGCGATCATGTTCTCGCCATCGCCGCCGACGAGGATGAGCGCGGTGCCGGTCGGGCCGTCCACCTTCTTGACCGGTCTAAGATCCACATGTGCCGCACCGAGCAAGGCGAGCGCCGGTTCGGCAAAGGCATCCCGTCCTACGGCTCCTGCCATCTTCACACGCGCTCCCGCACGCGCTGCCGCGAGCGCCTGGTTTGCGCCTTTGCCACCTGCTGCCGTGGAGAAGGTATCACCCGGCACGGTTTCGCCGGGTTGCGGAAGGCGTGCCGTGGTGGCGATGAGGTCCATATTGATGGAGCCGAAAACGGTAATCATGACGTTTGAATCCTGATTGAGTTTTGACCCCATGGGTCAATCGGCGGGGACACTGCCCGACAGACTTATTCCTCGTCAACCACCCTGAGCTTGAGAAGCCCGGTGCGGCTCTCCACGGCGCGCTCCTGCGGCGCAGGGTCGGGTGCCTGCGGACCGGCTTCCAGCTCCAGCGAGGCAATCTTCGCACCGCGGCGGTTGAGCTTGTCGGAAGAGATTAGCACCTGCTCCACATCCTTCTGCGCCATCAGGAAGTGGCTCTGCAGTTTTCGCACCCGCTCGTCCAGTCGTCCCAGATCCTCCATCAGCACGGCGACCTCGCCCTGGATCAGATGCGCCTGTTCGCGCATGCGCTGATCCCGCAGGATTGCCTGGATGACCTGGATGGAAAGCATCAGCAGCGACGGAGATACGATCACCACCCGGGCGCGCTGGGCCTTCTGCACCACGCTTTCGAAATGCTCGTGGATCTCGGCGAAGATCGATTCCGACGGCACGAAGAGAAAGGCCGTTTCCTGCGTCTCGCCCGATATCAGGTACTTTTCCGAGATGTCGCGGATATGCACATCCAGATCGCGGCGGAACTGCTGACCGGCGAGCTTGCGATCTTCCGTCTGCGTTGCCTCGCGAAAGCTGTTCCAGGCCTCCAGCGGAAACTTGGCATCGATAACCAGCGGCGGCGCATTATTGGGCATGAAGATCAGGCAGTCTGGCCGCGTGCCATTCGGCAGCACCGCCTGGAATGCATAGGCACCTTTCGGCAGCGCATCCGCAACAATCGCTTCCATGCGGCCCTGTCCGAAGGCGCCGCGCGTCTGCTTGTTCGAAAGAATAGCCTGCAGGCCGACCACATCCTTCGCCAGCGACTGGATGTTGTTCTGCGCCGAATCGATCACCGCAAGCCGTTCCTGCAGGTTGCGCAGGTTCTCATGCGTCGATTTTGTCTGTTCGGCGAGCGTCGCTCCGATCTTGTGCGACATCCCGTCCAGACGCTGGTTGACCGCCCGGTTCAGCTCCGATTGCCGCGCCGCCAAGGCTTCTGCCATGGCAGACAATCTACCCTGCATTTCAGTCTGGGCGTGCAGGAGTTGTTCCATCCGCTCCTCGGCCATGGCGTTGGAGCGCGCGGTCATCAGCCGTACGATCACAAACAGGATCACGACCGCAACAATGCCTGCGAGCAACCCGCCGGGTCCATCCAGGAGTGAGAGAAGTGACGCGACAGATGACGAAGTTTGATTGCCCATGCGGGTGAGGCTAGAGGATTTTCACGAGAAGGGGAAGATCAAAACAAGAACAAATCTTGTTTCTCGAGCCTATGAGCGTGTGGAACCTGTTTTCTCCAATAAAAAACTGGGTTATGGGAGGCCATGACCATCAAGCCGCTGATTACTCTTCCCGACCCGATCCTCCGCCAGGTTTCGAAGCCGATCGAACAGGTGGACGCCGACGTATTGAAACTCGCCGACGACATGCTGGAGACGATGTATGACGCTCCCGGCATTGGTCTTGCTGCTATCCAGATCGGCGTTCCGCGCCGGCTGCTGGTGGTGGATGTCGCCCGTGAAGGCGAGGAAAAGGCACCGATCGTCGTGATCAATCCCGAGATCGTCCGCTCGTCGGATGAGCGATCCGTCTATGAGGAAGGCTGCCTGTCCATTCCGGAATATTATGCCGAGGTGGAGCGTCCCGCGACAATCATCGTCAAGCATATCGGGCGCGACGGCAAGGAAAACCTGCTGGAGGCGGATGGGCTTCTTGCCACCTGCCTGCAGCACGAGATCGATCACCTCAACGGCGTGCTTTTCATCGATCACATCTCGCGCCTGAAGCGGGACATGGTGATCAAGAAATTCACCAAGGCCGCCAAGGGCAAGGCGGTCTGATCGGCTTGAAGCCGCATCCCGCACATCCTATGATATCGGCGATATCAAGGAGGATATGCCCATGGGTGACCTGCTGATCAAGAATATTTCCGATGCTCTGCGACAAAGCCTTGCAGAACGTGCCGATCAGGCTGGAACCAGTCTGTCAGAGGAAGCGGCGGCGATTCTCGGCGATGCGCTCTTGCATCCGGTTTTAAAGAGCGATGCGAGCCCTCTGTCTTCCCTTGAGGCTTTGCGCGAGATTATGATGCCCCAAAGCGAGGAAGAAGCCGCAGTCTATTCCGAGATCATGAACGAGATAGAGGCCAAACGGAAATCGGATTTCGGTCGCCCCGTCAAAGATTTCGAATGATCCTTCTCGATACCAACATTGTCTCCGAATTTGCCAAGGTGCGGATGGATGATGCTGTCGCCAAATGGAGGCGCGCCAATTCTGCGGTAGGCTTCTATCTCTGCGATATCGTGGTCATGGAACTATCTTATGGAGCCGAGCGCTTCTTTCTGAAGACTGGTTCCCGCAGATATCTTGAAAACCTTGCATCCACTCTGGTTCTTTTCGAGGGCAGGATTCTTTGCCTGCGGCAAACGGATGCTCTTATGGCAGGTGAACTTTGCGGCCGGCGCGATGCACTAGGTCGTCCAATGAGTGTTCAGGACGCCATGATTGCTGCGATTTGCTTGGGCAATGATGCGACGCTTGCCACGCGCAACACAAAAGACTTTGAGGGGCTTGATCTTGCGCTCGTAAACCCGTTTGAAGGCGTCGAGTAACTCAGGATCGGACGCATGGCACTTCGCATCATCTTCATGGGCACGCCGGATTTTTCCGTGCCGACGCTTCGGGCGCTGAAGGAGGCGGGCCACGAGATCGTGGCGGTCTACACGCAGCCGCCGCGTCCCGGTGGGCGCCGTGGACTTGATCTGCAGAAGTCTCCCGTGCATCAGGCGGCGGAGCTGTTGGGCTTGCCGGTATTGACGCCGCTCAACTTCAAGCAGGAGGAAGACCGCCAGACCTTCGCCGATTTCAAGGCGGATGTGGCAGTCGTCGTTGCCTATGGTCTGCTGCTGCCGGTGCCTGTGCTCGAAGGCACGCGGCTTGGCTGCTACAATGGCCATGCCTCGCTTCTGCCGCGCTGGCGCGGTGCTGCCCCGATCCAGCGCGCCATCATGGCGGGAGATGCCAAGACCGGCATGATGGTGATGAAGATGGAAAAGGGGCTGGACACCGGTCCTGTTGCGTTGACGGCTGAAGTCGAGATCTCGCCCAATATCACCGCCGGCGAACTGCATGACAAGCTGATGCTGGTTGGCGCGCGCGCCATGGTCGAAGCCATGTCCAAGCTGGAGGCGGATGACCTGCCGCTGACGCCGCAGCCGGAAAAGGGCGTGGTCTACGCCGCCAAGATCGACAAGGGCGAAACACGCATCGATTTCGGTCGTCCGGCCATCGAAGTGCACAATCACATTCGCGGGCTTTCCCCCTTTCCGGGCGCCTGGTTCGAGCTCGAGATCAATGGCAAGCCGGAGCGCGTAAAGGTGCTGGCGAGCGAATTGGCCGAGGGCAATGGCGAGGCTGGCACTGTTCTCGATGATGCCTTGGCGATTGCCTGCAGCGAGGGTGCGGTGCGGCTGACGCGGATACAGAGGGCAGGCGGCAAGCCGCTGGCTGCCACGGAATTCTTGCGCGGCACACCTATTTCTAAAGGTACGAAAGTCGGCTGATGCCCCGTTTCAAGATGACCGTCGAATATGATGGCACCCCCTATGTCGGCTGGCAGCGGCAGGAAAACGGTCATTCCGTGCAGGCCGCACTCGAAGGCGGCATCCTATCGCTGACGGGCGAGAAGGTTTCCATTCGTGGCGCGGGCCGAACCGATTCCGGCGTGCATGCGCTGGGGCAGGTTATACATGCGGATCTCAGCCGCGACTGGGCGCCCTATAAGCTTCGCAATGCGCTGAATGCGCATCTGATGCTGGCGGGGGAGAAAGTGTCGGTGCTGGATGTAGAGGCCGTGGCTTCCGGTTTCGATGCCCGCTTCACCGCAATCCGCCGTCATTATCTCTACCGCATCATATCCCGCCGCTCGCCGCTCGCGATCGAGGCCAAGCGCGCCTGGTGGGTGGCCAAGGATCTCGACCACGAAGCCATGCATGCGGCGGCACAGATGCTGGTCGGGCACCATGATTTCACGACGTTTCGCTCCGCCCATTGCCAGGCGAAGAGCCCTGTGCGTACGCTGGACCGGCTGGATGTAACCCGTCAGGCGGAATTCATCGAAATCCGCGCTTCCGCCCAGAGCTTCCTGCACAATCAAATCCGTTCCTTTGCCGGCACGTTGAAGCTCGCAGGCGAGGGCAAGATGACGCCTGACGATGTGCGGCATGCGCTGGAAGCAAGGGACCGCGCAGCCTGTGGCCCGGTCGCGCCCCCGGAGGGGCTCTACTTCATGCAGGTCGATTATCGAGAGGGCTATGCCTCAATTGAGCGAGACACCCAGGAACCGCTCCAGGAAGTCGGAGAGGACGAATGAGGGAATGATCAGCGCCAGTGTCATGGCTGCAACCGTCAGCGGTTGCGGACCGATGATCAGCCGGAAGATCCGCGACAGCGCCACGACCATGGCGATGATGGCAATGAGCCAGACCAATGCCACGAAGCCGCTCATGCGGTGCGAGACCATCAGCAGGATGCTGAGCACGCCGTAGAGATAGGAGAAGGGCACATTGATCCAGTTTGCGGTGAAGACGACCGCCGGGAACACCCGTCCCAGCCCCATAAGCCAGCAGAGCGCTCCGGCGAGGATCAGCGGTATCAGCCAGGTCGCCACTTCCAGCATGCCCATGCGGAAGAAGAAGATGGGGCCGGGTGCCTGGCCGATCGGCATGGCCTGCATCATGGCCATGCGCACCCAGAACCATGAAATCAGGATGGTCGGCAGGCACCAGAGAATGGCCCAGAAAGAGCGCATCAGGCCCCGATCGGAGAAGTCGACAAAGTCGAGCCCCTTGCGGTCACCCTTGACCAGCAGCCAGAGGCCAAGGAGGTAAAGCTTCATTTCGATGAAGGAAGGCAAGAGGCATGCTCCGGGAAGGGATTGTCACCCCTAGGGAATAGTCAGTCCGAGCGAAGTTTCAAGGGCGCCGGCGATCCAGAACGTCGTGAGGGTTGCAAGCAGAAGAAAGGTGAGGCGTTTCCACCACGCGCCACCCACGACGGTGTGGAGAATGCGCCAGACGAGATAGATGGTTCCCGAAAAGACAGCGGCGATCAAAAGCAGGCGCGAAATCCAGATCAGCGTGAGATCCCCGTCCAGGAGCGATAGCAACGGATAGAGAAGTCCGTGGCTGATGTAGACGAAGGGAATGGCTGCCCAGTTCATCATGACGATCAGCACGCGCAGCAGCGGACGATAACCGATCGGCCAGCCGAATCCGGCAATGCAGACGAGCGCTAATCCCCAGATCA
This sequence comes from Rhizobium oryzicola, assembly GCF_030504645.1. GTDB lineage: Bacteria > Pseudomonadota > Alphaproteobacteria > Rhizobiales > Rhizobiaceae > Neorhizobium > Neorhizobium oryzicola. The sequence goes on from NZ_JAUKWQ010000001.1 coordinate 390,681, forward strand.
GAACTTCCGCAAACAGCGCCTGCAAAAGGAACCACAGATGCGACCGGCCCGGATCAACGATGACCTGCAGATAGGCAATTCGCATCTGGATGGCATAGAGCAGAAGGCCCGGCAGGCAGATCAGCATCGCCTGGAAGGAGCGGAGGACGCCTTGGTCCGAAATATCGAAGGCGGAAAGGCCGCGCCCGTCACCTCTCACCAGCAGCCAGAGGCCGCTGAGGTGGTGGCGGATCTCAGCGAGCGGCTGCATCCGCAAACCAGCGTTCGATAAACAGCAGGTAGATTTCCGTCAGCGCTTCGAGATCGGCCACGGCAACGCGCTCATCCACCATATGCATGGTCTGGCCCACCAGCCCAAATTCCACCACGGGGCAGTAGTCCTTGATGAAGCGGGCGTCCGATGTACCGCCGGTGGTGGAAAGGGCGGGCACGCGGCCGGTCTTGGCCTCGATGGCGGATGACAGGGACGATATCAGCGCATCGTCGCGGGTGAGAAACACATGGCTTGGACGTTCCGACCACTTGATCTCGTAGCGTATCGGTGCACGGCCGGGACGCAGCGTTTCATCGGCCGCTGCGGCATCCAGGCGCCGGATCAGTTCCGCCTGCAGGCTGTCGGCGCTCCAGGTGTCGTTGAAGCGCACGTTGAAGGCAAAGCTCGCCTTGGCGGCAATCACATTGGTGGCCGCATTGCCGGTATCGATGGAGGTGACCTCCAGATTGGTCGGCGGGAATTCTGCCGTGCCGGCATCGAGTGGCGGGTGCATCAGAGCTTGCGCCATCACCGCGACGCTGCGCAGCGGATTGTCGGCCAGATGTGGATAGGCCACATGGCCCTGCACGCCATGCACGGTCACAAAGCCGGAGACGGAACCGCGGCGGCCGATCTTGATCATGTCGCCCAGCGCATTCGGGTTGGTGGGCTCGCCCACCAGGCAGGCATCCCAGCGCTCGCCCTTGGCGGCAGCCCATTCCAGAAGCTTCACGGTGCCGTTTATGGCGGGACCTTCCTCATCACCGGTGATGAGGAAGGAGACCGAACCCTTCGGCTTGCCGTGCTTTTGGATGTAGCGGGCAATCGCCGCCGCGAAGCAGGCAATGCCGCCCTTCATGTCGACCGCGCCGCGACCGAACATCACGCCGTCCTCGATGGCGGCGCTGAAGGGCGGATGCGTCCAGGCCGCTTCGTCACCCACAGGCACTACGTCTGTATGCCCCGCAAACATCAGATGCGGGCCCTCTGCCCCAAGACGGGCATAGAGGTTTTCGATATCGGGCGTTCCCGCTTCCGTCGCGGTCACGCGCTCCACGGCAAAACCCAGCGGCGACAACAGTGCCTCAAGCGCGGTCAGTGCCCCGCCTTCCGCCGGGGTGACGGAGGGGCAGCGGATGAGCGCCTGGAGGTTCGAAACGGGATCGATGCAGGACATGTGTATCGGGCTTTCGCTCAGTCGCGCAGCAGTTCGTTGATGCCGGTCTTGGAGCGGGTCTGTTCATCGACGCGCTTGACGATGACGGCGCAGTAGAGATGCGGTGCCGGCAAGCCATTGCCCATGGTGGTCTTGGCAGATGGCATGGAGCCGGCGACGACGACGGAGTAGGGCGGCACTTCGCCATACATGACTTCGCCGGTGGCGCGGTCAACGATCTTGGTGGACTTGCCGATATAGACGCCCATGCCGAGCACGGAGCCTTCGCGAATGATGCAGCCTTCGACCACTTCCGAGCGGGCGCCGATGAAGCAGTTGTCTTCGATGATCGTGGGACCCGCCTGCAGCGGCTCCAGAACGCCGCCAATGCCGACGCCGCCGGAGAGGTGAACATTGGCACCGATCTGTGCGCAGGAGCCGACGGTCGCCCAAGTATCGACCATGGTGTTTTCGCCCACATAGGCGCCAAGGTTGACGAAGGACGGCATCAGCACGACGCCCTTGGAAACATAGGCCGAGTGGCGAACGACAGCGTTCGGTACGGCACGGAAGCCCGCTGCACGGAACTGGTTCTCACCCCAGCCCTCGAACTTGGAGGGAACCTTATCCCACCAGGTGGAAGCGCCAGGACCACCCTTCACCACTTCCATATCGTTCAGACGGAAGGAAAGCAGCACGGCCTTCTTCAGCCACTGGTGAACGGTCCATGCGCCATCCTCGCCACGCGTTGCGACACGCAGAGAGCCGCTGTCGAGCAGGTTCAGCGCCTCGTCCACGGCGTCGCGGATCTCGCCCTTGGTGGAGATGTTGACGCTGTCACGTTCGTCGAAAGCCTTTTCGATGATGGCTTCGAGGGAAGAGAAATCCTTGCTCGCGGGGGTGGTCATGGGAAATCCTTGGCTGTCACATGGATCGTGATGAGGTAAAGGCGGTCTACCGGCTGGCAAAATCGTGGCTTTTGCTCTATGCGACGACCAGTCAAGCGTCAATGTGATTTGGCGTCTTCCCGACTATTTGGCGGCGATCACGATGCCGCGAAACATACGAATTTGTTCCACGTATTTCCTCTCCGTAAAGCCCGGCCGGGTTATGGAGATGGATCGGTATTTTCGATAGCGAAGGATGGACCATGGCTGGAAAGCGCGATGATCTGAGACGCAAGAGCGGCGTGTGGGATCCCTTGAAGGACAGTTCCGTCGACAAGCTTCGCGCTCGCGCCATTCCGAAGACGCCGCAGACGGATTCCCCCTCTTATCGCCTCGCTTATGCGGATGACGACTTCCTGTGCCGGGATGAGTTGCGCCCGGTGCGCCTGCAGCTGGAACTGCTGAAGCCCGAGATGATCCTGACCGAAAAGGGCATCAAGTCCACGGTGGTGCTGTTCGGCGGCGCGCGCATTCCCGCACCCGGTGTGGAGCCCTGGGCGGCCCGCAACGATGTGCAGCGCGAGAACCTGAAGCAGGCATCCATCTATTATGAGGAAGCGCAGAAGTTCGCGCGCCTCTGTGCTCGCCATTCGGCTCTGCACAACCATCATGAATTCGTGGTGGTCACCGGCGGTGGCCCGGGCGTGATGGAGGCCGGCAATCGTGGTGCGGCGGAAGAGGGCGCGCCGACGGTCGGGCTCAACATCCTGCTGCCGCATGAGCAGGCGCCGAACCAGTATGTGACGCCGGAGCTCAGCTTCAACTTCCACTACTTCGCCATCCGCAAGATGCACTTTCTGATGCGCGCGCGCGCGATTGCCGTCTTCCCGGGCGGCTTCGGCACGCTGGACGAGATGTTCGAGGCGCTGACGCTGATCCAGACGCGCCGCATGGAGCGCATCCCCTTCATCCTGTTCGCCGAGGAATTCTGGCGCAAGATCATCGATTTCAACGCGCTGGCGGATTTCGGCACGATCGCGCCCGAGGACATGGAACTGATCAACTTCGCGGAAACCGCCGAAGAAGCCTGGCAAGTGATCTCCGACTTCTACGACATGGAAAAAGCTCACTCCTGAGGCGGCAGGAGCGAGCTTTTCATGGACCCTTCGATAGGCGGTCGAAGGGGCGGGTAACGACTAGAACGGGCCGTTCGGCAGGTCGTCGATGCTGATCACGCCGTCCTTGTTGCGGTCCATCCGCGTGAACAGCTTGTCGACGGCAGCGCTGGCTTCCGCCTTGCTGATCTGGCCGTTTTCATCGGTATCGATCATGCGGAAGATGCGATTACCCATCAATCCGGGGCCTTTATGGCCAGGGCCCATGCGGTCTGGACCCATGCCATTGCGAGGGCCATGCGGGCCTTTGTGATCGGGGCCCTTTCCGTCAGGACCTTTACCATCCGGCCCGGGCGGCGGCGCATCGGCGCGGGCCTCCTTCATCTTGCTGCGCCATTCTTCCATCTTGGTCTTCTGGTAGGCGCGCAATTCGCCAGGCGTGATCGAGCCATCCTTGTTGGCATCAATCTGCGAGAAGAGGTTCTCTTCCCAGGCAACCAGTTCATCCTTGGTGATCTTGCCGTCCTTGTTGGCATCGGCATTCTTCAGGAGATAGATGAACATGCGGTCCATCATCATGGCGCGCTCCGGGCCGGGGCGCGGGCCGTGACGATCAGGTGCGGCATAGCTTGCAGGTGCAGCAGCGCCCATCAAAAGCGTCGCGCCAAGAGCGGCCAGTGCGAACTTCTTGCCATTCATGAATGGTGTTTCCTCTTTGTGTTGAACACAGGGACAACTTAGGTCTCTGTGACAAGGAGGACCACTTAAACATCCGTAAGGCAGGATGAAACTTTGGTAAGTTTGGGCGATCGTCAGCCTTTCAGCGGCTGCAGGAAAGCGGTGAGATCATCGGTGATGTAGTCGATATGGGCGTCCTCATCCGTGGCCTTTTCCCATCGTTCGATCACCACGTCACCGAGATTGCGGGGCACGATCAGCACGGTTTTCATGCCGAGCGCCTTTGGCGCCACCAGATTGCGCGGCAGATCCTCGAACATCGCCGCATGCGCCGTATTGATGCCCTTGAGGCTGACGAACTTGTCGTAGGTTTCGCCCGCTGGCTTCGGCAGGTAATCGGCGGCGACGATGTCGAAGATGTCTTCGAAATGATCGAGAATGCCAAGCGCGCGGGCTGCCTTTTCCGCATGCGCCACGGTGCCGTTGGTCAAAATGAACTTGCGCCCGGGCAGCGCCTTGATGGCATCGCCCAGCTCCGGGTGCGGAAGAAGCGCCGCGTAATCGATGGCATGCGCCTTTTCCAGGAAGGCATTGGGATCGACGCCGTTATGGACCATCAGGCCACGCAGCGTGGTGCCATGCTCATGGTAGTAGCGCTTTTGCAGCGCGCGGGCCTCGTCCGGCTCCATCTGCAAGAGATCAGCCACGAAGGCGGTCATGTTCTTGTCGATCTGCGCGAACAGGTTCACGTGATGCGGATAGAGCGTGTTGTCGAGATCGAAGACCCATTCATGGACATGGGCGAATTCGTCGGCGGGCGCGGATGAGATGAGCTGTGGCATGAGTGGTTTATGCACGTGTTGCGCGGCAAAGGGAAGGCATGCCGCAGGAGATGCCCAAAAATGAAAATGCCCGCCGGTGAGCGGGCATTTTGAAAGGCTGTCTGGCGATCAGGGAACGATCAGCGTGCCCGCACCTTCTGCGAAGATTTCCAGCAGAACCGAATGGGCGACCTTGCCGTTGAGGATGACCACGCCCTGGACGCCGGCCTTGATCGCCTCGATGCACGTCTCGACCTTGGGGATCATGCCGCCGGAGATCGTTCCGTCCTTGATGAGAGCCTCTGCCTGGGCGACGGAGAGTTCCTTGATCAGGTTCTTGTTCTTGTCGAGAACGCCGGGAACGTCCGTCAGGAACAGCAGGCGGTCGGCCCGCAGCGCGCCGGCAATGGCACCCGCAAACGTGTCGGCATTGATGTTGTAGGTCGCGCCGTCGCGGCCGGGCGCCACCGGTGCAATGACCGGGATCATTTCCGACTTTGCCAGCAGGTCGAGAAGCGTGCGGTCGACTTCGACGATCTCGCCGACGAAGCCGAGGTCCAGCACGCGCTCGATGTTCGAATCCGGGTCGATGACCGTCTTCTTCGCCTTCTCGGCGAAGACCATGTTGCCATCCTTGCCGCACAGGCCGATCGCCCATTCGCCGGTCTGGTTGATGAGTGCCACGATCTCCTTGTTGATGGAGCCAGCAAGAACCATTTCGACGATCTCAACGGTCTTCGCATCGGTGACGCGAAGGCCGCCTTCGAACTTTGATTCGATGCCCATTCGCGTCAGCATCGCAGCAATCTGCGGGCCGCCGCCATGGACCACGATCGGGTTGATGCCGGACTGCTTCAGAAGGGCGATGTCTTCAGCGAATGCCTTACCGAGATCGGAGTCGCCCATGGCATGGCCGCCATACTTCACGACGATCGTCTTGTTCTCGTATTTCTGCATATAGGGCAAAGCCTGCGTCAGCAGACGGGCTTGCATTTCGCTTTCGGATGGAGACATCGATTAAACCTCTGAAGCTGGGTGCGGCCTTGTAACCCATGTTTTTGACGGTGAAAATAATCCAGCGGCAAGAAAACAGCGTAACCCGTTCAGGCAAAAGCATGACAACGCCGCATGATGCGCGTCAGGAGGAGCATGACCGCCGCCCACGAGGAATTCTCCGCCCTGATCTCGAAAGTGGCGCTTCGCGATCGTGCCGCCTTCAACAGGCTATATTCTCTGGCTGCACCGAAACTTTTCGGCATCTGCCTTCGTATCTTGAAGGACAGAACCGATGCGGAGGATGCCTTGCAGGAGGTCTTCATCAAGGTTTGGCATGGGGCGGAGCGGTTTTCCGCAAGCCATACCAGCGCTTACCCCTGGCTGTGCGCCGTGGCGCGCAACCATTCCATCGATCTCTTGCGTTCGCGCAAACCGGTGACTGAGGTTTTGGGTGATGATGGCCATGACATCGCCGATGCGACACTCGGTCCCGAAGAGGCCAGTCTTTTGCAAAGCGAGGGCCGGCGCATTGACAGGTGCATGCAGGAATTGGATTCTGAGCGTGCGCTGGCAGTGAAAAAAGCTTATGTGGAAGGCCTGAGCTATCAGGAACTGGCGGAGCATCATGGCGTCCCGCTGAATACGATGCGAACCTGGTTGCGGCGTAGTCTTTTGAAATTGAGAGAGTGCATGGATCGATGACGACCCCCGGTCAAAGCGAAGGCGATCGCGCCCGAGACGAAGTGCTTGCTGGCGAATATGTGCTGGGCGTTCTGTCGGCGCCCAAGCGCGTCGAGGTGGAAGAGCGTATTCGCCGCGATCGCCAGTTCGCGCTGATCGTGCGCCGCTGGGAGCAGAACCTGTCCTCGCTCAACGAGGAATATGAAATCGTCGCGCCGCCCAGCCTCGTGCTGCCCCTGATCGAGGCGCGCCTGTTTGGTGAGGCGCAATCGCGAACATCCCGTCCGCTGGCGCAGCAACTCTGGACGTCTCTGGCCCTCTGGCGCGGCGTGGCGCTCGCCTCGATCTTTCTGCTCGGCGGCACGCTTTTCTTTACCTCACAGCAGCAGGAGGCAAGGCCCGTCGCTGGTGGTCCTTCCCTTGTCGCGGATCTTTCGCCGCAGCCGGGCATCGGTACGGCTGCCATGACGCTGGCCGCCCGCTATGACCGTACCAGCGGCCGCCTGAGCCTGACGCCCGTTGCAGCCGGTGCCGCCGACCAGCATTCTCTGGAGCTCTGGATGATCAAGGGCAATGATCCCGCGGTATCCCTGGGCATTCTTCCCGCTGATGGGCAAGGCTCCGTCACGATACCGGACAAGGTCCGTCCGCAACTTTCGGAAGGCGTGACCCTTGCTGTGAGCCTCGAGCCGTATGGCGGTTCGCCGACCGGCTCCGCCACCGGGCCAATCCTCGCCGTCGGTCGCACCCGCGCGCGTTAAAAAAATCAGAAAAAAATAGCGACAAGCTGAAACTCTTTTCCTCAAGCTTCCGTCTCTTCTGATGTTCCCATGACGAGGAACGACGGTTCGGGTCTCACCGCCGTCCATTGAAGACAATAGAGGAGAAGCCCATGTTCAAGATCGCTATGCGCACAGTTGCCGTAGTCGCCGTTCTGGCTGCTGGAGGAGTTGCAGCTCAGGCCGCCAATCCGAAGGTCGGCGGCGCTGCCATGTACGAAAACAAGAACATCGTTGAAAATGCTGTCAACTCCAAGGATCACACGACGCTGGTCGCTGCAGTGAAGGCTGCCGGTCTCGTCGACACCCTCTCGGGCAAGGGCCCGTTCACCGTCTTCGCCCCCACCAATGAAGCCTTCGAAAAGCTGCCGAAGGGCACGGTCGAAACGCTTCTGAAGCCGGAAAACAAGGACAAGCTCACCAAGATCCTGACTTGCCATGTCGTGGCAGCCGATGCCATGTCCACCGCCATTGCGAAGATGATCAAGGATGACGGCGGCACCCATGATGTGAAGACGGTAGGCGGCTGCATCCTGAAGGCCAAGCAGTCCATGGGCCACATTACCCTGACCGACGAAAACGGCGGTGTTGCCAAGGTGACGATTGCAGACGTCAAGCAGTCGAACGGCGTGATCCACGTCATCGACCACGTTCTGCTGCCGAAGAGCTAATCCGGCCTTGCGGGTATTACGTAGATCTTAAGGCACAGCAGGCCGTTGTTTCGTGTCCCCGGCAACGGCCTGCTCGACGGGCGCAGCCATCGCGCATCGTCAGCCGGCCTGGCGGCATCCGCTGCGTCCCCACACGAAGAAGACCGTCAGGCCGGTTTTCCCACCGTCGTTGCGATAGCGTAACGCAGGGCGTCGAGCCCTTCAGCCTTCTCCGACGATGTGGCCAGAATTTCCGGATAGGCAGCCGGACGCTTCTTGATCTTATCCGCCGTTTCGGCAAGCAGCTTCGGAACAGCGGGCGCCTTGATCTTGTCCGTCTTGGTCAGCACGATCTGATAGGAAACAGCTGCCTTGTCGAGCAGGCTCAGGACCTCCTCGTCATTCTTCTTGATGCCGTGGCGGCTGTCGATCAGCACGTAGACGCGCCGGAGCGTCGCACGTCCGCGCAGGTAATCGAAGACGAGCTTGGTCCAGGCATCCACCTGTTCCTTGGGCGCCTGTGCGTAGCCGTAACCCGGCATGTCAACGATCGCCATGGGCGGCAAGTCATCACCTTCGCCGGAATAACCATCAGGGACGAAGTAGTTCAGTTCCTGCGTGCGGCCGGGCGTATTCGAGGTGCGTGCGAGTCCCTTCTGTCCGACCAAAGCATTGATCAGCGAGGACTTGCCCACGTTCGAGCGACCGGCAAAGGCCACTTCCAACGGGCCTTCCGGCGGCAGAAACTTCATGGACGGCACGCCGCGGATGAAGATCCAGGGATTGCCGAAGAGGGAGCGGTCCCCCGTCTTGTCTGCTGTCGTCATGATCTGGCTCATTCTCTCGCTTGCGGCGTCACGGACGCTGCTGACGGTTCCGGTTCTGTCTCTTGATGTGCCGGATAACCGACAAAATGAAAACCCCGGTCGGAGCCGGGGTTTCGCGAATTGCTATTTTGTGGCGGCCGGTTTTCGCTTGAACAACGCTTTTATGTTGTCGATCAGTTCGATCTTGGCGCCGTGGCGCTTCATGATCAGCGCCTGCTGCGTGACCGACAGCGTGTTGTTCCAGGCCCAGTAGATGACGAGACCGGCCGGGAAGGACGACAGCATGAAGGTGAAGACCAGCGGCATCCAGGTGAAGATCATGGCCTGGGTCGGGTCCGGCGGTGTCGGGTTCATGCGCATCTGCAGGAACATGGTGATGCCCATCAGGATCGGCCATACACCGATCATCAGCGCATGCGGCACGTCGTAGGGCAGAAGACCGAACAGGTTGAACAGCGAGGTCGGATCGGGGGCGGAAAGGTCCTGGATCCAGCCAAAGAACGGCGCGTGGCGCATCTCGATGGTCACGTAGATGACCTTGTAGAGCGAGAAGAAGATCGGGATCTGCAGGACCACAGGCCAGCAGCCGGCGATCGGGTTGATCTTCTCTTCCTTGTAGAGCTGCATCATGGCCTGCTGCATGCCCATGCGGTCGTCGCCGAACTTGGCCTTCAGCTCTTCCATCTTCGGCTGCACACGCTTCATGGCGGCCATCGAAGCATACTGGCGGCTTGCCAGCGGGAAGAACAGGGCTTTCACCACGATGGTAGTGCACAGGATCGCGACGCCGAAATTGCCGAAGTAGCGGAAGAAGAAATCCATCAGCTTAAACATCGGCTTGGTGATGAAGTAGAACCATCCCCAGTCGATCAAGAGGTCGAAGCGCGGGATCGAGTAGCTCTGCTCGTAGCCATCGACCAGCGGTACGACCTTGGCGCCTGCGAAGATCAGGTTCTTCAACTCCGTCGCCTGGCCGGGCTGGATCGAAACCGCGTCCGATTTATAGTCCGCCTGATAGCGCGGTTGGCCATCGGCGAAATGCGAGAAGCGGGACTCATAAGGCACGCTCTGCGGCGGAACCACAGCAGCGGCCCAATACTTGTCGGTGATGCCGAGCCAGCCGCCTGTTGCCTTGGCATTGGTGGTGGCAGCCTTTTCAACGTCCTTATAGGTCGGTTCCGTCAGGCTGCCATCCTTGCCAATGACGCCGACAAAGCCTTCGTGAATGACGTAGACCGATGGCGTGACAGGCTTGTTGTAGCGCGTCACGCGGCCATAGGTCGCCAAGCTGATCGGCTCACCGGTGGCATTCTGGATCTTGTCGCTGACGGTGAGCATGAAGTGCTCATCCACCGAGATGGTGCGGGAGAACACCACGCCCTTGTCGTTGGTGAACGTCAGCGTGACCGGCGTTTGCGTTGTCAGCTTGTCGCCGCTGGCCAAGGTCCACACGGTCGAAGGTCCGGGAACGGAGCCGATATTGTCGCCGGCGATATAGCCGATTTCTGTGAAATAGCCGTCCTTCGTGTCGGAGGGCGAGAAGAGCGTGATCATCGGGCTCTTCGGATCAACCGTCTCGCGATATTCGCGAAGGCTGAGATCATCGAAGCGGGCGCCGGTCAGGTTGATCGAGCCGGTGAGGGCAGGCGTATCGATGGCGACACGTTGCGTTTTGGCGATGGCCTGCTCGCGCGTCACGGTGGCCTGGGCCTGGTTGGCGCCGGGCAAGTTCCCGGAAACGGTTCCGCCGTTGCTCTGCGCAGCGGTCGTTGTCGTCTGGGTCTGGGCCTGCTGCGCGCGCCGTGCGGCATCCGCACGCTGCTGCGCTTCCATCCTGGGATTCATGTAGAGGAATTGCCAGGCAAGAACGATCACTACTGAGAGCGCGATCGCGATGAAGTAATTGCGATTCTTTTCCATCATGCTTTCCTGGGACGGGTCTCCTCGGACCGCTTCTGTTTCGGCCGGCTCTCCAGGCGCTCGCAAAGCGCCGCTGTCAAGTTCCCGAAGGAAGCTGTCAGCACCTCTCGACGGGCGACGATGACATAGTCATGGCCGTCTTTCATTGCAAACTGGCCCGATTGCCTCACGGCCTCACGCAGCCTGCGTTTCATGCGATTGCGTTCGACCGCCTTGCCCTGTTTCTTGGTGACGGTAAAACCCACCCGGGCCGGAGCATCGGGCTCCTTGCGGTCGAGAACTTCGAGAAGAAAAAGGCGACCCTTGCGCTTTTCACCTTCTCTAACAGCAAGAAACTGCGGCCGGCTTTTCAGCCGCCCGACAGTCTTGTTCGAGACGATTTCTTTCGTCATTGCCCGTAGTTCCCGGGCTTGTCGGCCTTAGGCCGACAGGCGCTTGCGGCCGCGTGCACGACGAGCTGCGAGAACCTTGCGGCCGCCGGCGGTTGCCATGCGGGCGCGGAAGCCGTGACGGCGCTTGCGAACAAGCTTCGACGGTTGATACGTACGCTTCATTTTTTTAATACCGCGGTGTGCGGCCCTTCTTCGATTTGCTTTGTCTTTTGAACAAGCAAGAGCGTTGCTGAAAAACGTAACGGCACAAATCTACGCTGACGCGCAGACCTTGGAGCCGGACGTGCGCGGCTTATAAGAGGACTCCTGCGCAAAAGTCAATTGACGAGCCCGCGATCGCCGACCAATTCGGCCGATTGCTTGTTCGTGTGTCCATTTGTTGTGGTACTTGCGGTTTGTCAGATCCGCGAATCAAAACCCCTAAGTAATCAGGGGTACCCTCACAGTTTGCCGAGGCATTCTTCTAATTTATCATTCAAACTTTATTTAATCTTCTTCGTCCTAATGAACCCGGTGGAATGCCAGACTGTGGGGACATGTTTGTCGGCATTCGCGGATGAAAAGGATGAAGCATGAAAATCTCAGGAAAGATCAACCTGCTGGTCGGGTTGATGAGCGTCGTGGCGCTGATCATCGGCGGCCTCTCGCTCTTTGCAATTTCCGTCTACAATGATCGCATGAACACATACGAGGCTGTGTCGGATCGCGCCTACAAGGGAGAAGTGCTGAATCGCCTTGTTACCGCTGTCGTGATGGATGCGCGCGGTATCTATGCCGCCAAGGATGCCAAGGAAACAGCTCCCTTCGGAGACGGCGTCGCGAAAAGCATTGCCCAGATGGAAAAGCTTTTGGCGGAGTGGCAGCCGAAAGTGCCGGCCAGCCAGCGCGCAGCTTTTGAAAGCCTCGTCAAGAAATCTCAGGAATTCAAGACATTCCGCCTTGAGACCGTGCGGCTTGGCAAGGAGCAGGGCCCGGCCGCTGCCAATCAGCAGGGTAACAACGAACTGAACCGGGCCAATCGCAAGAATTTTCAGGCCGATATCGATGCTGTCGTTGCGCAGGACAAGGCGGAACTTGCGCGGCTCGACGCCGAGATGGACAGCTTCGGCACTCTTCTCTTCAACATCATCGCCGCAATCACCGTTGTTGGCGCTAGCATCGGTGCAGTTGTCGGCATCGTCTTCTCGCGCCGCTCGCTGAGCCGTCCCATCCTTCAGCTGACGAGCGCGATGAAGCAGCTCGCTGCCGGGGATTTTACGACGGAGGTTCCTTCTGTCGGTCGTTCTGACGAAGTCGGTGACATGGCAGCCGCCGTCGAGGTGTTCAAGCGCAATGGTCTTGAAGTCCAGCGTAATGGAGTAGCCGAATCGAGCCGCCGCGCCCGCAGCGAAGAATTCCAGTCGGCCATGGCGGTCGTCGTTTCCTCGGCTGCCGAGGGTGACTTCACCCGCCGCATTAACCGCACCTTCGGTGATGAGAACATCGACCGTTTCGCGCGCAATGTCGATCAGTTGCTCGAATCCGTGGATAGCGGCCTCTCTGAAACCGGGCATGTGCTGAAGAAGCTCGCCGAAGGTGATTTGACGGCTGCGATGTCGGGCAATTTCCGGGGTGCCTTTGCGGATCTGCAAACGAATGTGAACGGCGCGATCCAGAACCTTCGTCAGACGCTCGCAGATGTTCGTGGTGCCACGGGCACCATCACGATGAATTCGAACGAACTGCGTGCTGCAGCCGACGACCTTTCCAGGCGTACCGAGCAGCAGGCCGCGGCCCTTGAGGAGACCTCTGCGGCGCTCGACGAAATTACCTCCGTCGTAAAGTCTTCCACCCAGCGCGCCCAGGAGGCAAGCGTCATGGTTGGCGAGGCCACGACCAGTGCCGCCCAGTCCGCCAATGTCGTCCGCGATGCAGTTGACGCTATGGGGCGCATCGAACAGGCCTCGCGCGAGATCAGCCAGATCATCAACGTCATTGATGAGATTGCCTTTCAGACCAACCTTTTGGCGCTGAATGCCGGCGTGGAAGCAGCCCGTGCCGGTGAGGCAGGAAAGGGCTTTGCCGTCGTGGCACAGGAAGTGCGCGAACTGGCGCAGCGTTCCGCCAATGCCGCAAAAGACATCAAGACGCTGATCACCAAATCCGGTGATGAGGTGGCGGGCGGCGTACAGCTCGTTCAGAAAACGGGCGAGGCGCTGACGGAAATCGAGACGCGTGTGCTGGCCATCAACGACCATATCCAGTCGATTGCCACCGCCTCGCGCGAACAGGCAACCGGCCTGCAGGAAGTCAACACGGCCATCAATCAGATGGACCAGGTGACGCAGAAAAATGCGGCCATGGTGGAAGAGACCTCCGCTGCCACAGCAAAGCTCTCCCAGGAAGCCGATGGTCTTCTCTCGCTCGTCTCCCACTTCAATGTGGGCGCTTCGGTCGCAACGGCGGGTCAAAGCTATACGTCGCAGCAGCCTGCCAAGGCGTCGGTAAGCCGTCCGGCAGTGCCGGCCCGCGTGGTCGCTGCCTCCTCTGGCAATTCCGCTCCCAGGCCGTCTCCTGCGCGTCGCTTGATGAATAATCTTGCGCGTGCCGTCTCCGCGCCTGCGGCCGCAGCCCCGAGCGGCGAGAACTGGGAAGAGTTCTGAGAAACCCCGTCGCCTTTTATGGCCCCTTAACCGACTGACCTTTGATGGCGCCCGAGGACTGGAAAAAGTCCTCGGGCGTCTTTATGATAAGGATCAGGATTCCGCCACGCGGATCAGACCTCCTTTGCCGGTACGCGTGCCGCGTCAGGGGCGCAGTTGTGGGGTGAGGATCTTGTGTGTTGGCATGCCCGTGTCGCCCGTTGGCGACAATTGGCGGTTATGCCCTGGAACGGAGATCCGCATGGCGACTGACGCGGAGGCCTCCGCTTTGTTGGGGTCGCGCCCGCAGAACGAGGCGGACATATCCAGGCAGCGAATGCCTCAAAGGTTCCGCGGCCTTTCCGGACGGTTGCTGTGGCTGACCGTTATCTTCGTCATGTTCGCCGAAGTCCTGATTTTTGTCCCGTCGATTTCGATCATGCGGATGATCTGGCTGCGTGACAGCCTCGATACAGCGGCCGCCGCCGGTATCGTCATCGATGGCCTGCAGCCGGCGGAACTGCCGCGCGCAGTGCAGGATGACACGCTGCTGGCCACTGGTACGAAAGTCCTGGCTTTGCGAAAGGATGGCACCTCGCGTCTGTTGGCAGCCATCGATGTGCCGCCGCAGGTGGACGAACAGTTCGATCTTTCCCAGCAAACCTATCTCGGCTCCATGCGCGATGCACTGTCGACCCTGCTTTTCGGCGGCGGCAAGACGATGCGCGTGTTCGGCCCGATTGGCGACACCGACATGGTGATAGAGCTCGTCATGTCGGACGATGCCTTGCGCAAGGCCATGCTGAGCTTTTCCCGGCTGATGTTCTTCGTTTCGCTTCTGATTTCATTGGTTACGGCCGTGCTGATTTATCTGGCCATCAACCGCATGATGATCAGTCCCATCCGTCGGCTGACCCACGGCATGCAGGATTTCTCCGAGCATCCGGAAGACCCGGAGCGGATTTTCAAGCCCGGCCGCGCCAAAGGAGAGCTGGAAGTTGCAGGTTATCACCTGGCAGCCATGCAGGCGCAGTTGCAGCGCACGTTGAAGCAGCAGAAGAACCTGGCCGATCTCGGCCTTGCGGTCTCCAAGATCAATCACGACATGCGTAACATCCTGGCCTCGGCGCAACTGATGTCCGACCGTCTGGTTGATGTGGATGACCCGATGGTGCGCAGCTTTGCGCCGAAGCTTCTCAGAACCATCGATCGTGCGGTTGGCTACACGAACGAGGTGCTAGCCTATGGTCAGGCCTCCGAGGCTGCGCCGAAGCGGCGCTTGTTGAAGCTGGCTGATCTCTGTCAGGATGTGCGGGAAATTCTCGCCCTGGAGCCGGACGGCCGAATCGAATTCGTTGAGCAGATTGCCGCGGATCTTCTGGTCGATGCCGATAGCGAACAGCTTTTCCGCGTGATCCATAATCTCTGCCGCAATTCGGTGCAGGCCCTTGCCCAGTCGGAACTGTCCGAGGAGGGGATACCGCATCGCCTCACCGTGTCCGCCCAGCGCATGGGGGGCGTCGTCAGTATTACTGTCGATGACAACGGACCCGGCATGCCTCGAAAGGCGCGGGAGAACCTGTTCACGGCGTTTCGAGGCGCTGCACGCTCCGGCGGAACCGGCCTCGGCTTGGCGATTGCGCGAGAGCTTGTGCTGGCCCATGGCGGCACGATTGCGCTTGTCGAAAAGCCCGGGCCAGGCACGCAGTTCCGCATCGAAATTCCCGACCGACCGGTGGCCCTTCAGGACTATCGAGCAAGGGCGTGAAAATTACCTTTTATTTTCAATCACTTGAATTATTGTTTCAGGAAAATGACGCGAGCCTCTCCAAAACCACTTGCATTCCAGAGCGCAACGCTTTAGAGGATCGCCAACGCCGCGACGGACACCGTCGCTCAAAGGCAAGCACCCGTAGCTCAGCTGGATAGAGCACCAGACTACGAATCTGGGGGTCAGGAGTTCGAATCTCTTCGGGTGCGCCATTTCCACGTTTGACCAGAGAACGTAGTTTCCCGTGACGGCTTTCAGCCACATGGTGGGGGCGTTCGCATTGTTTCACAGCTTGCCCGCTGGCTGCCTGCTACCTATTCTCGAACGGACGAGATGGAACGCCCCATGGGTTGTCGAGGTTTTTTGCTTGCCCTGCTTGTGGTTGCTGCACCTTGCTCCGCTCTTGCCGCTCCGCCGTTGACAGTTTCCTTTCCAAGCGCCGACGGACAGACTCGTCTGGTGGGCTATCTG
This sequence comes from Rhizobium oryzicola, assembly GCF_030504645.1. GTDB lineage: Bacteria > Pseudomonadota > Alphaproteobacteria > Rhizobiales > Rhizobiaceae > Neorhizobium > Neorhizobium oryzicola. Next base: position 406,699 of record NZ_JAUKWQ010000001.1, read on the forward strand.
TTTCTGCCGCCCGGAAAGACGTCCTCACCCCTGCGCGCGGTGATCATGTTGCACGGCCGTGGCGGTGCATATTCGTCACTGGCGAAGGGTACATATAATGCCGGCACTCTGACGAAGAGACATGTCTTCTGGGGCAGGCATTGGGCAAAGATGGGATATGCTGCCCTCCTGGTAGATAGTTTCGGTCCGCGTGGTTTTCCTGCCGGCTTTCCCATTCATTCCTATGCGGATCGTCCCAAGCAGGTCAGCGAACTGACGGCTCGCCCGCTCGATGCCTATGGTGCGCTTTCCTACCTGAAGACCCGTAAGGATATTGATGGCCACCGCATTGCTATGCAGGGATGGTCCAATGGGGGCAGCACGGCGATTGCAGCCATGTCCGATGACATGCTCCGCAAGGTGGGCCTAGAGCCTGGTGCTGGCTTTCGTGGTGCCGTTGCCTTTTATCCAGGCTGCGGGCTGCATGGCGCTTTCAAGCACCGCTACCATCCCTATGCGGGCGTGAGGATCTTTTCGGGTGACAACGATGAGGAGGTGTCTGCACGGACCTGCTCGCGTTTGACCGAAGTGGCAAAAAAGGGCGGAGGCGATGTGGAGATCAAAGTCCTGGCAGGTGCGACGCATGGTTTCGACGATCCAGGGAAAAAGCACCGCGCTGTGGCGGAGAACGTGCAAGCTCTCGAATCTGTCGTGCCAGTCGTGAACGCTTACATCAACGCCTTGATCGCCAAGTAAACGCTTGATGAGGCTCAGCTCTGATTTCAGGGCTTCCGTTTTGACTGTCTTCAAGCAGGCGCTTCTAAAGCGTGTCGCCATCATCTGGTTCGACAGTGTCGAGAAAGCGACAGCCACCGTTGCATCCGCTGCCAATGGCGATGTCGCTGACATTATCCTGACCTTTGCCGGATCGAGTTACCAGCCGTAACTGAAGGTCAGGCCGCCCTCGCCATACCCACGTTGGCGCACGTCCGTATGCGTGCCGCGGCCGAACTGGAATATGCCGTAGGCATTGTCCTCGCCGGTCTGCTCCAGCGTGGCGGAATGGCCCTGTCCCTTCTGACGGATGAAGCCCACATTGCCGCTGCCGTTCTGGTAGAGCCCGGCGGTATTGCCATCGCCCTTCTGGCGGATCTCGCCATTCTTCAGGCCGCGATAGAGCGAATAGAGCCGAATGCCTGTGGAAAGGATGTCGCCACCGTCTTCGGCTGAAGGTGCGAGCGTGTAGGAAATGCTGCCGCCTGCATGGGCCGGTGCCGCTTCGATGGCGGGCACGGCAAGGCTTGCCAGAACAACGACCGTCAGGGTTTTCGTCAAAGCCGTCTGCATTGTCATCTCTCCATTTCGGGCTCCGTGACCGATGGTGACAATCTCGCACAGGCCGGCTGAACCGATGTGGAACCCGCCGTTCAGCCAGAATTTATCTGCGCGCCTTGTCGTGGGAGACAAAGCGAAACACCCGGGCCGCGAGGCGCCGGGTGCTTCTGGATTGATTGAGACGGATAGGAATTATCCGTCGATGGATTCGCTGCAGGTGACTTTGGCGCCATCGGCGCGGGCCTCAAAGTTCACGTCATAGCTCGCGCCCTTTGAGCCCAGCGAGACAGAACCCGCGGTGCTGGCGCGGCCGGCAGTCGTGGTGAAGGCACCGCCCTGCTGGATGGTGTTGCTGCCGGAGCGGCCCGACCCTTGCACCTTGAGGGAATAGGTGCCGTTGGTCGCGGTGTCGCTCAGCACCACCCCTTCAAGCGTTACCATGCCGCCCTGTCGGCTGCTGCGGATCTCGCAGCTGAGCGGCGATTTCTTCGCCACCGTTGCTGCAACTCCAGCCGTGCCGCCCAGGACAGCAAGAGCCAAGGCGAACGCTGCAATCGATATGTTTCCTGATACGGCAAAGGGCGACATGGAATGTCCTCCTAACGATTTGAGGTCAGACGCGAGAGTGTGTTGAAGAGGGTTGGTTAATCGCAGGCCTGGACGAAGGCGGCGACATTGCCGCTGCCGCCCTGGGCAACGTTGGCGCTGCAACCGCGGCCGATCTGCACACCGGCAGCAATATTGCCGTTGCCATCCTGGGTCAGCATCGTCGTGTGGTCGGAACCGAACTGGGCGACACCAGCCGTGTTGCGGTTGCCGGTCTGGTAGGTGGTGGCATTGTTGTGATGGCCATCCTGCCCGATGGCGGAGAGGTTGTCATAGCCGCGCTGATGGGCGTTGACGGAGTTGGAATAGCCGTTCTGGTAGGTGCGGATGCGGTTCCACGAACCTGTCTGCGCGCCGCCCGCCGAATTCGACCAGCCATATTGTTCGATGCGCACGTCATTGGCGAACGCGGGTACGGCAGCGCCGATACCGATCAGTGCAGCAAGAGCAGTCGCGATGAAAGAAGTGCGGGTCATGAAAGCGTCTCCCTGTGCGGACAATGCCGCCGTTGAACGCTTTCTTTCTACGATAGCGGAATCGAACGGCGCCTGAAGGCCCCGTTCACGCAGGATTTATGTGATCAGACGGTGCGGTAGCCGCGATCGAAATAGACAAGCGCCTGGCCATCCGTTCGCGTGCGGATATCCTCGACGCGGCAGAAGAGTACGTCATGGGTGCTGCCATCGGCGGTCGACGTGATACTGCAATCAAACGAGGTCAGCGCATTCTCCAGCCGCAACGCGCCTGTGGAGGTCGTTGACCACGTGGCTGCCGCAAAGCGTTCGTCCACCGGCGTCTTGCCGCCAAAGAGCCTGCTTAAGTCCTCATGCTCTGCCCCCAGCACATTGACGCAGACCACGCCATTGGCTTTGACGGCTGCATAGGCAGACGACCCCCGGTTCAGGCAGACCAGCAGGGTCGGCGGGTTGTCGGATACGCTGCAGACGGCGGTTGCGGCAAAGCCTGTCCGCCCGCCCGGTCCATCAGTCGTGACGATGGTCACGGCAGACGCGAGACGTGCCATGGCGTTGCGGTACTCCAGACGATAGGCCTCGTCATTCTCTACCGTTTGGGTCAGGGGGGCAGCAGGCATGGCAGTCTCCGATGTAGGTCTACGCCGCTTAAACGGCTTTCCAGCGGATTGGATCACTGTGCGTGATCCATCAAGGTTATGTTGTCCCAGATGGTGGCGGGCAAGCCGCCATCCATCATTTCGGTTAATGGCGTTGAAGAAAGCGCAATAGCGCCTCGTTTGAGGCATCCGGGAAGACAATGTTGACGGCATGGGCACCGCTCTCGGTCAGATGAAGCTCTGCCTGCGGCAGGCCCTCGGCCAGTCGAAGAGAGCGCGTGTAGGGCACCAGCAGGTCATCCTTGGTTGCCATGACAAGAGTCGGGCAGGTGATATCGCCAAGCCGTGCGTCCACGTCGAAGGCGCGCAGCGCAGCAATGCGTCTCTTGATGTTCGTCGCGCCCTGGAAATGCGTCACATGATGGCGGTCGTCATGCGCCATGCGCTCGGCATTCTCGCTCATCCACCAGGCCGGATAGAGAAACAGCGGCTGCGCCTTCACGAAGGCTTCGACGCCGGACTTTTCCAGAAGCTCCAGGCGAATATCAAAGCAACGCCCGGAATGCGGGTCGGCAATGCTCCAGGCATTGATCAGCACCAGCCGGTCGATCAGGTCCGGGCGTCTCAGCGCCAGATCAAGGCCTATCAACCCGCCAAGTGCATGACCGATGAAATGGAATTTCGTGAGGCCAAGAGCATCGACGATTTCCAGCACGTCGTCGGCCATGGCCGAGATGCCGCCGTTTTCAGGAACCTCGCCGCCGGTCTTGCCGCAGCCCCTGTGATCATAGGTGATGACGCGGAAGTGCTCGGCGAGCGCCGGGATCTGCAGCGCCCAATAGGCACCCGATCCGCCAAGGCCGGAGGAGAGCAGGATGGTCGGTGCGTTTGGATCGGTCAGTCCGTGGATATCGTAATGCATGAACAACTCTCGTTGTGTGTTCGAGTTTGGCACCCCCTCTGCCCTGCGGGACATCTCCATCAGAGAAGCGCTGGGATGAAAGTCCCCTCCCCAACCCCTCCCCACAAGGGGGAGGGGCTAGCCTGCCGAGACGTCGCATCTCACTAGTTTGGCAAAGCGGTGCCACGGGTATTCTCCCCCCTTGTGGGGGAGATGGCCGGCAGGCCAGAGGGGGTATTCCCTGTAAGCTTTAGAAGGTACGAGGCGGATGAGGGGCAATAACCCCCTTACTTCTTCCCGATATGGGCAACCGTGGCGATCTCCACCAGCGCATCCGGCTTCACCAGCCCGCACTGCACGCAGTAGCGCGCCGGCTTGTCGCCGGGGAAATACTCCGCATAGACCTTGTTGACCGCCTGATAGTTCGCCCAGTCAGTGACGAAGATGTGGTTCATGGTGACATCCTCCATCGTGCCGCCAGCGGTTTCGATGACCGACTTGATGGTTTCCAGCACATGGCGGGTCTGTGCGGCCGCATCACCCACATGCACAACATCATTGTTCTTGTCGAAGGGAAGGGTTCCCGACACGTACAGCACGCCATCGGCCAGTGCACCGGGCGAATAGGGGGCGATGGGCTTCTGCGTGCCTTCCGGAACGACGATAGTCTTCGGCATTCTCATTCTCTCCGTTGTGTTGCGGGTGGTTATTCGGCAGCTTCGGCAGGGGCAGCCTGACCGATCGCGCCACAGAAATCATTGACGGTGGAAACCCAGCCGAAGAATTTCTCGACATTGTAGACTGTCGCCTGCTGGATGAAGTCCGGCCCCAGATGATGGGTCGCGTCCTCCAGCATCACGCCGAAATATTCGAGATGGAAGGCATCGCGCAGCGAGCTTTCCACGCAGACATTGGTGGCAATACCGACAAAGACGAGGTTGCGGATGCCGCGGGCGCGCAGCACGCTGTCCATATTGGTGTTGAAGAAGCCGGAATAGCGCGTCTTCGGCACCAGTATGTCGCCGGGCTGCGGCTGTAGCTCGTCCACGATCGCGTAATCCCAAGTACCCTTGGCCAGTAGCTGGCCCTGCAGTTCCGGGCGCTTGCGCATGGTCTTCAAGGCGTTCGACTTGTGCCAGTTGGGCGAACCGGGGCCGCCGGCTTCCACATAGTCCTTGTCCCAGCCGTTCTGGAAATAGACGACGAGAACGCCCGCGGCGCGCGCGGCATCGAGCGTCTTCTTGATGTTGGCGATCGTGCCCTTGGCGCCCGCGATATCGAAGCCCGCAAGATCGACATAGCCGCCCTCGGTGGAATAGGCATTCTGCATATCCACGACAACAACGGCGGTCTCGGAGGGCTTCAGAGAGATGGGTTCCGGGCGTGCCGGCAGCGTCACGCTCTTCGTCAGTTCCGGGCGCGGCTGGTAACCTGCTACAACTGCCTCGCTCATTCTGCGGCCTCCAGCATGGGTTGGATATGGGCGCGGCTCTTCATCAGCGGCTGCACGAACTGGCCAAACTTTTCGATGCCTTCCAGGAAGTCGTCGAAGGTCAGCATCACGCCGCCGGTGCCGGGCACTTCGCTCATCTCGTCCAGCATGGCGGCTACCTCGGCATAGGAGCCGATCAGCGTGCCCATGTTGATGTTGACGGCGGAAACCGGGTTCGACATGTGGCGAACATTGGTATCCGAGCCGGATTTCGTATCGACGGCGCTCTGCAGGCCCAGCCACTTGATGGCTTCTTCATCGGCACCTGCCTTGTAGTGCTCCCACTTGGCAAAGGCGGCTTCCGTCGTTTCTTCCGCAATCACCATGGTCAGTACGAAGGAACGCACATCGCGACCGGTCTTTTCCGTGGCTGCCAGCAGGCGCTCATTGGTAGAGGCGAACGCCTTCGGCGTGTTGACGCCAACACCGAAGCAGAAGCTGTAATCGGCAAACTGCGCGGAAAACGCCATGCCGGAATTGGAGGAGCCGGCGCAGATCAGCTTCACGTCGCCCTGCGGGATCGGCTTCATACGGCAATCATCCATCTGGAAGTAATCGCCCTTCAGGTCCGATTGGCCTGTCGTCAGCAGGTCCTTGAGAATGGTCGTGTACTCGGTCAGATAGGCATAGCGATCAGCGAAGTAGTCATCGCCCGGCCACAAACCCATCTGGCTGTATTCCGGCCGCTGCCAGCCGGTGACGAGGTTGACGCCGAAACGGCCACCGGAAATGGAGTCGATCGTGGTTGCCATCCGCGCGACGATGGCGGGCGGCATGACCAGTGTCGCGGCGGTGCCGAACAGCTTGATCTTGGAGGTGACGGCGGCGAGGCCCGCCATCAGCGTGAAGCTCTCGAGATTGTAGTCCCAGAACTCCGTCTTGCCGCCAAAGCCGCGCAGCTTGATCATGGAAAGCGCGAAGTCGAAGCCGTATTTCTCGGCCTTCAGCGTGATTTCCTTGTTCAGGTCGAAGCTTGGTTTGTACTGCGGTGCGTTTTCGGAAAGAAGCCAGCCGTTGTTTCCGATCGGAATGAAGACGCCAATTTCCATGTTCCTGCTCCTCTGGCTGCGGGCTTTTGCCCTTTGTCATGCCAAGGAGTAAGCAATCGTCATGCCAGTTTGAAATAACCTTTATGAATCAATAGGTTGATTTTTGGAGGCTTCAAAAATTTATCAAAAGGTCAAAATTTGACTGTCCGGTAAATATTTTTCAGGCGACATGCTGCGCGATTGCACAACGGGTTGCACAGTTTTTGATCTTTGTCAGATTTTGTGCAGGACGGTCGCCAATCAGCCACAGCGGGCCTTGAGCCGCGTCAGGCTGAGCACTTCGATGTGGCGGTTGGCGGTAATCGTGATGATGCCGTCGGCCTTCAGCTTGGTCATCTGCCGGGACACTGTCTCGATCGTCAGGCCCAGAAAGTCGGCGATGTCGAGGCGCGACATGGGCAGGTCGAACAGGCGCTTCTCACCCTTCTGCTCCGGGTCCAGGTGTAGCGCTATCAAGAGAAGCAGGCTCGCCACCTTTTCGGCTGCCGTCTTGCGTCCGAGCGTCACCATCCATTCGCGCGCCTCGTCCAGTTCGCGCAGCGCCTGTTCCAGCAGCCGCTTGCGCAATGTCGGGCTTTGTTCGACTAGCCGTTCCAGCATGGCGCGGGGCACGCGGCAGACTTCCACGTCAGAAGCCGCTTCCGCCGTCATGGGGCTTTCGCCGGCCTGCAGCCGCCCGACGAAGTCAGGCGCGAATTGCAAGCCCACGATCTGCTGACGCCCATCCTCCAGTGTCTTGGAAAGCTTCACGACACCGCGCATGACGTTGTCATAGGATTCGACATCCGCACCTTCGCCCACCAGCTCGTCGCCAGATGTGTGCTGCACCTGTCTCGTGTGCTTCGAAAGCAGCAGAAGCTCGTCCGGCGTCAATGCACCACACATGCCCTTGTGCCGCACCTCGCAGCTTCGGCACAGAGCGGGGACTTCGGAATTGTGGATATCTCGGCGGGTCATGTCCATGGCGGGCAAAGATATAACCCGTTCAAACCAGTCGCACCACTGGGCTTGATCTTGATCAAGGATGGACGGGAAAGCCTTTGTATTTTGGGCCAACAAGGATGTGAGGACCATGAACAAAGACCTGCTTGCCCGTTATTCCGCCCCGGTGCCCCGTTATACGAGCTACCCGACCGCTCCGCATTTTCATGACGGCGTGACCGGCGATCTCTACGGAAAATGGCTGTCCGAGGATGGCGGACCGGATGCGCTCTCGCTCTACATCCATATCCCCTTCTGCGATCGCCTCTGTTGGTATTGCGGCTGCCACACCAAGCAGATCAAGCGCTATGAGCCTGTCGTTGGCTACGTGGGGGCACTGCAGGCGGAAATCGCCATGGTGGCCGAACGCTTCCCCGTGCGCCGCCGGGTCGAGTCGATCCATTTCGGCGGTGGCTCGCCAACCATCCTCTCGCCGGATGATCTGGCAAAACTGCGCGAGGTTCTGGACCGCCACTTCGATATAGAGCCCTCTGCCGAAATCAGCGTGGAGATCGATCCCGGTTTCGTGGATGAGATCAAGCTGGAGGCCTGGCGCCGCTTTGGCATTACGCGGGCCAGCGTGGGCGTTCAGGATTTCGATCCGGTGGTGCAGAAGGCGATCAACCGTCCGCAGAGTTTTGAACAGACCGCAAAGGTCGTGAAGATGCTGCGCAGCTTCGGCGTCGGCGGCATCAACCTGGATATCGTCTACGGACTGCCGCACCAGACTTTGGAAAGCCTCCAGCGCACGCTCGATCTCGCACTTTCCATGAACCCGGATCGGTTTGCCATCTTCGGCTATGCACACGTGCCGTGGATGAAAAAGCACCAGACGCTGATCGACGAGGCTGCTCTTCCGGGTGCGGAAGCACGTTATGAGATGGCCGAACGGGTGAGCGCAGTGCTTTTGCAGGCGGGTTATCTGGCAGTCGGTCTCGATCATTTCGCCCGCGCCGAGGATAGCTTAGCACGAGCGCTCACTTCGCAACAAATCCGCCGCAACTTCCAGGGCTATACGACGGACCGCGCCGCAAGCCTCATCGGCTTCGGTGCCTCTTCCATCGGTCGCAATGCCGGTGGTCATGTGCAGAACATCACCGCGACGGGGGAATACATCCGCGCCGTCAACGAGGGCCGTCTGCCCGTCGCGCGTGGCTTTGCGCTCAGCGATACGGATCGTGCGGTGGGGGAGGCAATCGAAGCGCTGATGTGCCACTACAGCTTTTCCGTCAAGGAACTCAGCCAGCGCTATGGCGTTGCTGCCGATGTTGTAAAGGCGGATGCGGCCCGTCTGCTCCAGCAGGACAAGGACGGCTTCATCCGTTTCGATGGCGACCACTTCGAGGTGGTGGGCGATGGCCAGAGGTTCGTGCGCACCATTGCCTCAGGCTTTGACCAGTATTTCGGTCGTGGCACTGCACGGCACTCGGTTGCGGTTTAATTAGCGGCGGCCCCAGGCGATGAAGGCGGGGTTGGCAAAATCGATGGCGTCGCTGCGTCCGCGCTTGCCATAGGTCAGCGGCGACCCATCGGGCAGTACGGTGGAGCCACCGGCGGCACGCAGCACCGCGTCCCCCGCTGCCGTGTCCCATTCCATGGTTCGGCCAAAGCGCGGATAGACATCCGCCACGCCCTCTGCGACCAAGCAAAATTTTAGAGAGGAGCCGATCGTGCGGCAGTCATTGACGCCGATCTCATCCAGGAAGGCCGTGGTTTCCGCATCCCCATGCGAGCGGCTGGCAAGCGCCACCGGCGGATCGAGCAGCGAGCGGGCGTGAATAGCCGCGCCCGAGGTAATTCGGTGATCCTCATCGATCAGAAGCTTCAGCGCGCCTTGCCGGTCGCCTAGATAGGCGACGCCGAGCGCTGGCGCATAGACTACACCCGCTGTCGGGATACCTTCCTCGATCAGGGCAATGTTGACGGTAAATTCGCCGTTGCGTTTGATGAATTCCCGCGTTCCATCCAGCGGGTCGATCAACAGAAACGGGTGACCATTCGTCTGCGGCACGATGCCAGCGGCGGCCTGTTCCTCGGCAATAACTGGGATGTCGCCGAGATGCGGCAGGAGGATGGAAAGGATCGCTTCTTCCGCCAGCCGGTCGGCCTCGGTCACGGGCGTGTCGTCTGCCTTGGTCTCGATGGTGCAGCCGCGTCGATACAGATCCATGATGATCCGTCCCGCTTCAAGAGCCGCCTTTTCAAAGAGATCCAGCATCCGCTTTTCGTATCGCCTTTGGCTTCTGCCACATTCCAATTGGTGAAACGTGTGTCTGAAGTCTGTTATTCCCTTGTGCTGATGTTCGCAATAAGGTCGGGCCGCTCTACAGAGGGCGAGACAGGAAGAGGGAAATGGCATGAGATGGAAGCGCACCATGCAGTTGCTGGATGTGCACTGCGAAGGCGAAATCGGCAAGGTGGCGATCGGCGGCGTACCAAAAATCCCCGGCGCCACGACCGCCGACAAGCTGGCCTGGTTGAACAGCGATCCGAAGGGCCAGGAGCTTCGCCGTTTTCTTTGCCTGGAGCCGCGCGGCAACCCCATCGGTTCGGTCAATCTTCTCCTGCCGCCGTCAGACCCTGCAGCAGATGCGGCTTTCATCATCCTGCAGCCGGATCAGGCGCATGCAAGTTCCGGCTCGAATTCCATCTGTGTAACGACCGCGCTGCTGGAATCCGGCCTGGTAGAAATGCAGGAGCCGGAAACGATTGTCGTCCTGGAAACGGCGGCGGGTCTGGTCCGCGCCAAGGCCACCTGCCGTGATGGCCGCTGTGAGCGCGTTGAACTGACAATGGTGCCGAGTTTCGTGCATGCGCTGGATGTGCCCCTGGAAACACGATGGGGGCAGATCAAGCTTGATATTTCCTACGGCGGCGTCTTCTATGCGCTTGTCGATGTCGGTCAGATCGGCCTCAAGATTGACCGCGCCAATGCCGCAGCGCTTGTAGAGGCCGGCATGGAGCTGAAGCGTGCGGTGAATGCTGCCTTTCCGGTGGTGCATCCGGAAATCCCGGCTGTGTCAGGCGTGGCTTACGTGATGTTCCGAGATCGCGACGAAGATGGCGCCGTGCGCACCTGCACCACTATGTGGCCGGGCAGGGCGGATCGTTCGCCCTGCGGCACGGGCAACTCCGCCAATCTGGCGACGCTTCATGCGCGCGGCAAAGCGAAGGTGGGCGATGTGTTCACCTCACGCTCGATCATTGGCTCTGAGTTTCAGGTGGGTCTGAAGGATGTGACGGAGATTGCCGGGAAGTTAGCCATTATCCCCACCATTAGCGGCCGTGGATTTACCTTCGGCCTTCAGACAGTGGCGCTCGATCCGTTCGACCCGCTCGGCAATGGCTTTGCATTGACCGATGTCTGGGGACCATCAGCCGGAGATATCCTCGGCTGAGATCGGCACATGACGACTTCATACCAAGTGTCGATGATATGAACCGATTGCGCCGAAGCGATTTTGGTTTCCGGCGAGGAGAAAACCACAGTCGGACCCATCGGTCCGGCGCGGATTTTCGACGACGTCCGGGGGGCAAAAGCGCCCGGTCCTTCGGATGGGCCGGAAATCCTTCCCCGACTTTGTCGCAATCCTCGACCGATGCGGGAGCATCGCTCTCCGGTATGCTTCTCGTCGGATGAAGGCCTCCGGTCCCACGCAATCGATTCCTATCATCGACACTTGGTATCAGATGTCACCGGCGAATATCGCCTGCTCCATGTCGCCATCGCGCAATTCGAGGGTGACGAAGCCTTGTGAGGCTTCGTCACCGGCAGGTGCAGGGGCAACACCCGCCTGGCTCAGGTCGCGCAGTTTCAGGGCGGCGAACTGGTCGCCTTGCGCGGCTGCCTGAGCAAAGAGATTGGCAGCTTCCGTGGGATTGGCCTTGATGCCTTCACCGCTCTCGTACATCAGGCCGAGATTGATCATGGCGTCCGCATTGCCGCGCTTGGCAGCGACATCGTACCAGGCAATGGCCATCTGGTTGTCTTCGGGGATAAGCTGGCCATCGTCATACATCACGCCGAGATTGAAAGCGGCGGTATCATCGCCACCAGCAGCGGCCTTTTCGAACCATTCGATGGCCTTCTTGCCATCGACATCGGTTCCCAGACCATCGCGATAGGCGACACCGAGATTGTAGGCCGCCAGCACATTGCCGGTTTGAGCGGCTTCGCTGTACATTTTGAATTCAGCTTGGGCGTCGCCGAGCCGACCGAGCAGCATGCCGAAATTCACCTTCGCGGCAGAATAATTATGCTGAACCGCGGTTTCATAGGCGCTCATGGCCTGTTCCGGCTGCTGCACCTTGTTCAGCGCGCGGCCGAGCTGGAAGGCAAAGCGCGGATTTCCCGTCGTATCGAAGGCGACGCGGCAGGCGTCCACCGCCTGCGGGTCGATCTGCTCGATATCGACAGGCGCAAAAGCGCTGTTGCGGTTCTGGTCAAAGGGGCTGCCCGCCAGCCGGTCGCAGTTTTCCTGCATCGCAACCGTCAGCGCGACCGGCGTTGGTGCCTCTGCCTTGGATGCGGCCGTTAAAGTTGCCAGCGCGATTGCGGTACCGGCGGTCAAAGCAGACATGTAAGTTATATTTGAAAGGCGGGATTTCATCCTTGCCTCCAGCCATTGTTTCTTGCGTCTGCTTCAACAACGCCGAATGGTGAATCCTGTTCCTCGGCTTTAACGCTTTTGTTACCTCTTGCCCTTGACGAGCGATTTCTCAGGTGCTTCCGAAAAGCCGTTTTCCCTCATTGTGAAGCTTCCCCGGCTGGTGTTATGGCGAAGGAAAGACAGGACACTTGTTTGCGGGAGCCCAGTATGAACAGCATCACCATCCGCCGTCCGGATGATTGGCATCTTCACCTGCGAGACGGAGCCGTGCTGGCAAGCGTGATTGGCGATACCAGCCGCCATTTTGCTCGCGCGATCATCATGCCGAACCTTGTGCCGCCGGTCGTGACGACCGCCGATGCCAAGGCGTATCGTGAACGCATCATCGCAGCCATTCCCAAGGGCGATCGTTTCGAGCCGCTGATGACCCTCTACCTGACGGAGCATACGGATCCTGATGATGTTGAAGAGGGCAAGAAGAGCGGGCTCATTACCGCTGTGAAGCTCTATCCTGCTGGCGCGACCACGAATTCCCACGGCGGTGTTCGAGATATGGAAAAGGCCATGCCGGTGCTGGAGCGGATGGCGAAGATCGGCCTGACGCTCTGTGTGCATGGCGAGGTGACGACACCGGAAGTGGACATCTTCGACCGCGAAGCCGTCTTCATCGAAGAGAAGCTGGAATGGCTGCGCCGCCGTCTTCCCGAACTGAAGATCACCATGGAGCATGTCACCACCAAGGAAGGCGTGGATTATATCCTCGCGGCCGACAGCAATCTTGCGGGCTCCATCACCACGCACCACCTCATCATCAACCGCAACGCCATTCTGGTCGGCGGTATCCGCCCGCATTATTACTGCCTGCCAGTCGCCAAGCGCGAGCATCACCGCCAGGCGCTGCGCAGAGCGGCAACCTCCGGCGACGCTCGTTTCTTCCTTGGTACGGATTCGGCACCGCATGTGGATCCGCTGAAGGAATGCGCCTGCGGCTGCGCGGGTGTCTATACCGCACCCAACACCATGAGCTGCCTCGCCCATGTCTTCGAGGAGGAGAACGCGCTGGACAGGCTGGAGGCCTTCACCTCTTTGAATGGTCCCGCCTGGTACGGGCTGCCCGTCAATGAAGAGACGATGGTTCTTGAAAAGCAGGAACAGCCAATCGTCTACCCCGGTAAATGTGAAACGGAAGCGGGCGCAATTACCGTGTTTGATCCCATGTTTCCTCTTCATTGGCGCGTGAGGTAGTGTAAAAAAGTTAGCAGAGGCAAAGTGAATCAGTAACGATTTGGGAAGAATCGAGAACTACGTTCAGGTTCTGCCGGACGTATGGACGCGTCATCAATCGGGCGAGCATGATGCTGGATTATAATACACTTCTCGTCTCATTAGGCGTGTCGACGCTTTGTCTGTTGCTGACCTTGCTGGGTACCTGGATGGCCCGGCGTGGTGACGGCTTTCTGCTCACCTGGGTTATTGGTCTGTTTTTCCTGGTGGCCGGGATTTTTTCCTATAGCTACTACACGACCAATATCGATCCGGTGCTTGGTTCCCTTTGCTGTTCACTGATGCTGATCGGCTTTGCGATTATCCACGCGGCTGGCTATCAGTTCAGAACCGGCGGCTCGCCGGTCATGTATACTGTCGTCGGTTCATGCTTTTCGATCGCCCTGACCGTGCCGCCCATGCTGGCGGGCTTTGATGGATTGGGCTTTGTGGGGCTCAATGTCGGCGCCATGCTACTTCTCCTGGGTGCTGCTCGCGAATATTGGAAGGCGCGCCCCGAAGCGCCCGGCCCCTTGACGGGCATGGCGGTTCTCTATGGCGTCACCGCTGCCTCCTTCCTGCTCTGCGGTCTGATGCTCATTAGCTTGGGACAGTGGAAACTGGGGCATGCACCAGACAACTGGTCGGAAAATCTGAACGTCGCCATCTGCATTGCGGGGATGACAGGCATCGGCGCCATGTCGCTGATGGTGCATCAGGCCCGCATCACGGCCCTGCATCGGCATGAGGCCATGACCGATGGACTGACGGGCCTCGCCAACCGTCGCGCCTTGTTCGATAAACATCTGGGGCATAGCTTTACCGACAAGATGGCGGTCATTGTCTTTGACATCGACCGCTTCAAGTCCATCAACGATCAATATGGGCATGCGGTCGGTGATCGGGTGATCCAGGCACTTGCGGACGATCTGCGCAACGCCACAGGCGTTGTGACAGCCGCGCGTCTGGGTGGCGAAGAATTTGCCGTCGTGCTGCTGCAGGCTCAGGCAGGCTATGCGGAATGGGTGGCAGAAAAAATCCGTCGCAACTTTGCCGACCGGAATATTCAGTCCGGTGGCATGCAAGTGCGTGCGACCGTGAGTGCCGGCATCGCTTATGGCGCAGAATGGGGTGAAACCTTTGAGGCAATGCTGTCCTCCGCCGATAGCGCCCTCTATGATGCAAAGCGCGGCGGCCGCAACCGGGTTGAAACGGCGATGCCGAGCAGCGGCGATACACGCACCACCGCCTGATCGCGAAACGCCGGTTCATGCTGGTTTCTTTGCGCTCTTGCTGCTATTGCCGCGCGGAGATTTTTTCTGAGGAGACGCGGATGATCACGACCCAATTTCCCGATCGTGCCTTGATGGCTGAACTGATGGCAAAGATGCTGTGGGAAATCGGAGCAGTGCATTTCCGCCCGCAGGAGCCGTACAAGCTGGCGTCGGGCATGTTCAGCCCCGTCTATATCGATTGCCGCAAGCTGCTCTCCTATCCACGTATCCGCTCCACCATCATAGATTTTGCTGCCTCCGCGGTGCTGCGGGATGCGGGTTTCGAAAAGTTCGATTGCGTGGCCGGTGGCGAAACGGCCGGCATTCCCTTCGCCGCGCTGCTCGCAGATCGTCTGTCTCTGCCGATGATCTATGTCCGCAAGCAGCCCAAGGGTCACGGCCGCAATGCCCAGATTGAAGGCCATATGCCTGAAGGTGCCCGTGTGCTGGTCATCGAAGATCTGACGACGGTCGGTGGCAGCATGTTCAAGTTCATCGATGCCGTCCGTGCCGCTGGCGGCGTCGTGGATCATGCCATCGCGCTCTTCTACTACGGCTTCTTCCCGCAGGCGGAAGCCCGCTTCGCCAATGGCAAGGTACAGCTTCACCACATCGCGACCTGGCGCCATGTGCTGGCCGTTGCCCGCGAACAGAAGCTCTTCGATGCTGAAACGCTGGCGGAAGTGGAAAGCTTCCTGGACAAACCCCTCGCTTGGTCTGCCAGCCGCGGCGGCGTGGCGGAACTGCCGGAGAGCTGAGTACATTCGCGAAAGTTGAGTAATTGCTCTCTGTAGTGTCTATTGCTCAATTTTCGGCTTTTTTGTACGCTTTGATTTAATCGATTGAATAGGCCTGATGGCGAGCGGATGGAGGAATGAAATGATCTTGTGCTGTGGTGAAGCCCTTATCGATATGCTGCCGCGGGAGACCACCCAGGGCGAAAACGGCTTTGCCCCCTATGCAGGCGGCGCCATCTTCAATACTGCTATTGCGCTTGGCCGCCTCGGCCAGCCGACGGCCTTCTTCACGGGACTGTCGGACGACATGATGGGCGACATCCTGCGCGAGACGTTGAAGCAGAGCCATGTCGATTCCAGCCTTTGCGCCATCTCGTCGCGTCCCACCACGATTGCCTTCGTCAAGCTGGTCAACGGCCAGGCGACCTACGCCTTCTATGATGAAGGCACGGCAGGGCGCATGCTCTCGCGTGAGGATCTGCCGACGCTCAGCGACAGCATCGAGGCCATCCACTTCGGCGCGATTAGCCTGATCCCTGAACCCTGCGGCGAAACCTATGAAACGTTGATGGCGCGCGAATATCAGAAGCGCGTCATCTCCTTCGATCCGAACATCCGCCCGGGCTTCATCAAGGATCGCGAAAAGCACCATGGCCGCGTGGCACGCATGGCAGCCATGTCTGATATCATCAAGTTTTCGGACGAAGACCTCGAATGGTTCGGCATGGAAGGTGACCACGACACGCTGGCAAAATACTGGCTGGGGCAGGGCGCCAAGTTGGTGGTCATTACCCGTGGCGCCGAGGGCGCTGTTGGATACACGGCTGGCTTCAAGGTAGCCGTTCCGGCAGAGCGTGTGACGGTCGTCGATACGGTCGGCGCAGGCGACACCTTCGATGCCGGCATCCTGGCTTCCCTGAAGCGCCAAAATCTCCTGACGAAGGAAAAAGTGGCGAACCTCTCCGAACAGGCGGTGACAGATGCGTTGACGCTGGGTGCAAAGGCTGCTGCCGTGACCGTTTCTCGCGCCGGTGCAAACCCGCCTTATGCCCATGAGATCGGGCTCTAAGGCCAGCTGGCTAAGCTGTCGCGGCAATTGACGGGTGGCAAACACGTTTTACGGGCGGCTTCGCTTGCAGCGCTGGTCGCCCGGTCAGGGGCCTAATGCGGCATGGTGTGCATCAGGTTCGGCCAGAGGCCGATCACGCCGACGAAGATCAAATAGAGCGCAACGACGTAGTTCAAAATCCGCGGCATAACGAGGATGATGATCCCCGCTATGAGGGCGATCAGAGGCTGGACGAAGACGACCGTTTCCATGGTTCGGGCTCCTGGATCATGCTGACGGGATAGTGGGGGGCGCTGCGGATGCGCTCTGCGCCTTTCCGAATTCCACGCGCAACGCCCGTTTCCTGCTCGTATCCGGATGGGTGCGGATGATGTTGCCACGATCAATGCGAAGCTCCGACATTCTGCCCCTCCTGTCCGGATTACGGATTGTTCGCGGGTTCTGTCAGGTGATGTGGTGCGGTCTTCGGTCCCGGAAAGACCCGCCGGATTAAATCTCGGTAAGCTTCCGGTCAGTGCTCGCCAAGACCAGATGCGGACCGGCACCGCCCCGGCTCTGTGCATGGTCGCCGCCAAAATAGCGCGCAGCCACATCGCCGGGCCCGAGGTCTTCGATGGAAGTATAGCCCATTCCCTCAAGCGTTAAACGCAGGTCAATCGGGTCGAGAAGCGTCAGCCAGGGTTCGCCGGCGGCAGCAACCCGCTCCGCCATGGCCGCGATGGCAGGCCGGCGCTCTGGCGGATAGTTTTCGATCGGCTCCGAATAATCAAAGACGATCGCCGCATCAGGCGATTGTGCCACCTTCTCCAGCAGGGAAAACACGGCGGGTCGCGTGAGATAGGGTGTTACGCCGAGCCAGACGTAGATGGCGGACTGATCTGGCCGAAACCCGGCCGTCGCCAGGGATGTCGAAAGATCGTCCGTCTCGAAATCGACCGGCACCCAGACCAGTTCATTCGGCGCGCGCAGTTTGGCTGCTGCCAGGCGTTCCCGCTTCCACGCTTGCGTCAGGGGTTGATCGACTTCGTAGACCTTGACGCCGATCTCCCGGAACGGATTGCGCAGGGCGAGCGTGTCCAGGCCGGCGCCAAGAACGACCACCTGCCGCACGCATCGCGCCACGGCGGCTTCCAGGCAGTCGTCGGCAAACCGGCTGCGAGCGGCCATGAACAGGCGGATATTGCGCGAGGCCGGATCACGCGCCCGCTCATCGGCCTCCGCAAGCGCGTCCGGTTCCAGGATCAGTCGTGCGAACGGATCCCGGAATATGGTCGCGCCGTCCGCAGCCTGGTGTGCTGCCCGGTAACCGGCGGCGCCGCGTGCGGTCTTGCTGGGGCCGGTGAGCGCCACGGCAAGCGCCTCAGCCGATCAGCGCCTTGACGAGACCGGCGGTCGAGGCATCCTGACCTTCCGTGCCGGCCTTGCCTTCCACCACGGGCAACAGGCCGGTCGCCAGTTCCTTGCCAAGTTCCACGCCCCACTGGTCAAACGAGTTGATGCGGAAGAGAACGCCTTCCACGAAGACACGATGCTCGTAAAGCGCGATCAGGCGGCCGAGCGCGTAGGGCGTCAGCTGGTCATAGACGATAGTGATCGACGGACGGTTGCCTGTGAAGACGCGGTGCGGTGCGATGAAATCCGCCTGGTCAGAGGGCATGCCCTTCGCGGTCAACTGCGCCTTGGCTTCCTGCAGCGTACGCCCCTTCATGAGCGCTGCGGATTGCGCCAGGCAATTGGCGATCAAAAGCTCGTGCTGGTGGCGCAGCTCAGGTTCAAAACCCTTGGCGGCAATCATGAATTCCGCCGGGATGATCGTCGTTCCCTGGTGAATCAGCTGGTAGAATGCGTGCTGGCCGTTGGTGCCCGGTTCACCCCAGACGACGGGGCCGGAATTGCCCTCGACCGGCTTGCCATCGATCGTCACGCCCTTGCCGTTCGATTCCATATCCAGCTGCTGCAGATAGGCCGGGAAGCGCAGCAGTCGCTGGTCATAGGGCAGGATGGCGCGGGATGGATAGCCCAGCACATTGCGGTGATAGAAGCCGATCAGGCCCAGCAATGCCGGCAGGTTCTGGCGCACCGGTGCTTCGCGGAAGTGGCGGTCCATCGCATGGGCACCATCCAGGAAGCGGCCGAAATTGTCGGGACCGACCGCGATCATCAGCGGCAGGCCGATCGCGGACCAGATAGAATAGCGCCCGCCAACCCAGTCCCAGAAACCGAAGATGCGATCGCTCTCGATGCCGAAGGCGGCAACCTTGTCGAGGGCTGTGGAAACAGCGGCAAAGTGATGCTTCACCGCGTCTTCGCCCAGCTTGCCGGCAATGAAGGCGCGGGCGGATGCCGCATTGGTCATCGTCTCGATGGTGGTGAAGGTCTTCGAAGCGATGATGAAGAGCGTGGTTTCAGCGTTCAGAAGTTTCAGCGTGTCGGCGATATGTGCGCCGTCCACGTTGGAAACGAAGTGCGCGCGCGGACCATCGTGGAAAGGCGCCAGCGCCAGCGTCGCCATGACAGGGCCAAGGTCCGAGCCGCCGATGCCGATATTGACGACATCGGTGATTCTCTTGCCGGTGGCGCCCGTCAGCGCGCCGGAACGAATCTTTTCGGCAAATGACCCCATGGCGGCGAGCACGCCGTTGACCTCAGGCATCACGTCCTTGCCCTCGACGAGGACCGGCGTGTTGGACCGGTTGCGCAGCGCCGTATGCAGCACGGCGCGATTTTCCGTGAAGTTGATGGCCTCGCCGGAGAACATCGCCTCACGCTTCTCGGCCACGCCACCCTCTGCAAACAGGCGCTCAAGCAAAGCGAGAACCGGTTCGTTGACGGCGCATTTGGAATAATCCAGCAGCATGTCTTCGAAGCGAGCCGAGAATTTGTCGAAGCGCGCCGTGTCGGAGTTGAACGCGGCCCGGATATCGGTGGCCTGGGTGTCTGCGGCGGTGGATTTGAGCTGGTCGACGATGGCCTGCATGGGCACTCCTCGTGGGATCATGATAGGTTCACGGGGAACCTATTCGCTTTATGTGTCAAATCAAGCGCAGCATCATTTGTTAGCGCTGGATTGTCCAAGCGCAACACGTACAGTCTTCACCCTAGAACAAGCCGTTGGGAAAATAGCGGAGGTAGATCTCCTGCAGGCGGCCGTTGCGGGACAATTCAGCCAGCGCATAATTCAAGGCAGGCGCCACAACGGGGGCATCCTTTCTCACCATCATCGAAAGGCCTTCGCCCAGAAATTGTTGTGACAGGTAAGGTCCATCGAAAAGGGCACAGCAGCCGTTCGAGGCGCCGCTTGCCACCCAAAAGGGTAGACGCAAGCCATCGGAAAAGGCTGCGTCAACCGTTCCGGCCTTCACCGCCTCCAGCATCTCTTCCTGACTGGCAAAACGCGCCGGCTTCACGGAAGCAAAAAACGCCGTCAGCATGCGCTCATGGCTAGTGCCCTGCACGACACCGACGGTGCGTCCCTTCAATGCTTCTGCCGCATTTCCCTGAAGATGAACCTTCAAGTTCTGCACAAAACGTGCCGGGATGAGGGTGTAAGGACGGGAAAAGGCGAACCGCTGTCTCAACTCTGCCGTCACAGCATTTCCGGCAATTGCCGCTTCGCCCCCGCCGCTTTCCAGCGCATTGGCAATATCATTGAACGGCATGGACTGGATCTGGCACTTCGGCTCCACGGCGAGCACCGCGCAAATCTCACGCACGAGGTCCACGTGAAAGCCGGTCAGCTTGCCGGCCTGATCAACAAAACTAAAGGGAGGAAAATCCACCGTGGCGAGAAAGCGCAGGCGTGGCAAGGTCGCAAGATCGGGCTTCGGCAATCGTTCCGCTGCATCGAACAGGACAGGCATCTGCAGGCTTTGACCATCCGCCGCCGCAACCTGAGCGACGTGCGACAGGAGAAAAGACATCAGGATTAACCAAACCCTAATGCAACCTGAAATTTTTATTGATGGAAGAATTCCAGTTATGGTTATATTCCCCGTGCGGGATGGATGCTAACTGCCCGCAAGATGTAGCAGGTTCAACGCGTTGGGGGAATATCGCGTGTCGTCACATAAGGCGAGAACTGAGGCTGCCCATGCACCAAGTGAGGTGGAGGAAGTCTCCTCCGCCGAAATTCGTGCCCTGCGCAGCTTGGGCTTCAGCAAGCCATTCCTGGTGCAATTGAGCGAACGAGCCGCACGAAACGGAAGTTCGGTAGAGGCTGAACTCCTGGCGACGGGACGCGTCAGCGAAGATGCATACTACGGAGCGATGGCCCGCGCTCTTCGCTTGCCATTCATCAGGACGATCTCGTCGCAGAGTGTGATGGACGTTGAAGATCTCGACAAGCAATTGATCCTGGCGAACCGTTTACACATCAATCATCGCAGGACAGCCGCAGAGACGGCTATCGTGCCCAGCGCCGGTCGATTGGCGGAAGTGATGGCAACACTTGAGCGTCTGCCGGAGCTGGCAAGAGGACTTGTCATCACGACGCCTTCCGCAATCCGAAAGGCTGTCTGGCAGGCTGGCGCCAAGCGGCGGGTGGCAGCCACCGTCTCCATGCTGTTTGAGCGCGCGCCGGAGCATTCCGCGCGGATCGTCGCGTCCGGATGGCAAGGGTTTATCGGCGGCATGCTGGTCTCTGCCATCGCTCTCGGCCTCTGGCTCGATGGTCAAAACCTCGTATCGCATGCGCATGTCACGATGTCGCTTCTGTATTTCTGCGCTCTGCTTCTGCGTATCGTGGCGCTTGTTCGCCAGAAGCATGTGGCCCGTCGGCGTTTCACGGAGCCACAGGGCCCATTTCCCATCTATACGGTCATGGTGGCGCTCTATCGTGAAGCCGGCATGATCCCTCAGCTTGTGGCAAGTCTGGAACGATTGGAGTGGCCGAGGTCGCGCCTCGATATCAAGCTTGTCTGCGAGGCTGATGATCAGGAGACGCTGGAAGCAATTCGGGTGCTCAAGCTTCCGCCCTATTTTGAAGTGGTGGAAGTGCCGCCTCAACATCCACGCACAAAACCCAAGGCGCTCACCTATGCACTTTCTGCCGTCAGAGGCGATTACGTCGCCATCTATGACGCGGAAGACCGACCGCATCCCAAGCAATTGCTCGAAGCCTACAGCCGTTTCCAGCGCGCTGGCCCTGAATTGGCCTGTCTGCAGTCACCACTGATCATCGCCAATATGCGGGCTTCCTTCATCAGTTCTCTGTTTGCCGTGGAATATGCGGCGCTGTTTCGGGGTCTTCTTCCCATGCTGGGCCGCTACCGGCTGCCCATGCCGCTGGGCGGCACATCCAATCATTTCCGCGGCCTTATGTATCAGAAGCACCAGAGGGGTTAGGGCTTTTATCAGCTTAACAACTGGGAAAAACAGAGTAAGCTTTTACCGGCTTGGTATCGGGAAGGCGCAATGGCAGAACATAAGATAGGAGGATTGCTGTCGAGCACCATACTTCCAAAAAAGGAAGTGTGGATGGTGTTTGCTGGCATGATCAATCAAGACTCTGTCAGAAGCATATTCTCAATGTTCTCGACCGCAACGCAAGACGGCTTTACGGACATACATTGCCTATTTCAAAGCTCTGGCGGCGTAGTTGGGGACGGCGTTGCATTGTATAACTTCTTCAAGACAATGCCCATTACGGTTCGCCTCTATAATGTTGGGTCTATATGCTCGATAGGAGTAATCGCCTACTTGGGGGCACCCAATAGAGTCGCCGCGCAAAGTTCGACGTTTATGATCCATAGAGCGCAATCCGCCGCTTTGTCTTTGACATCCGAACGGATGACCGCAGCAGCAAACAGCCTGGTCATTGACGACGCGAGAATGGAAGCAATTTTGAAGGCCGAGATTGCGTTGCCTGAAACACATTGGGAAACCCACAAAGTTGCCGACCTCTGGCTTGATGCAGAGGAAGGTCTGGATGCTGGCTTGATTACAGAAATTGCTCCATTCGCACCCCCAAAAGGCGAACGGATTTTTTTCATTTAAAGTCAAAGCCGAACAGTTTCCGCTTCTATCGCGGCAAAGCAGCCCAACATGAATGCGGCTGTAAACTTCCCACGGCTTAGCTTGTTGCGAATATTTGCCTCCTTCTCATCAATACCGAGTTGCGCCAGCCTTTCGACTAGCTGCGCATAAGTCACTCCCTTGCGCTTCAATTCGGCCTTGAGAAGGTTTGCGGCCTTCATTTCCCAGTCGGTCTTTTCAGCCATGTATCACCGTTGATGCAAAACGTATCGCATATGATGATATAGGCACTTTACAGAGTCCGGTCAACGTACTATATGCGATACATAAGCATCGGAAACGTTGACAAATGGCCCAGCACTTTCTCCTCTCAGCAGAAGCCCGCACCCTCTCCCTTAAGGAGATTTACAAGGGTGGAGAGGAAAAGGCTTACCTCACGTTCAAAAAGCTCCGTTGGCAGCAGACGAACGGTGAAGCCGTTTGCCCTAAGTGCGGCTGCGTCGATACCTACGAGATCACCACACGCCGTAAGTTCAAGTGCGCTGCCTGCCATGCTCAGTTTTCGGTTACGTCCGGCACGATCTTCGCAAGCCGCAAGCTTGGCTTTTGCGATCTGCTGGCTGCTATCTGCATCTTCGTGAATGCTTCCAAGGGCCTCTCGGCTCTCCAGCTTTCCCGCGATATTGATGTCCAGTACAAAACCGCTTGGGTTATGGCCCACAAGCTACGCGAAGCCCTGGCTGCTGAAACCGCTTCCGAAGTTGTCGAAGGCGAAGTTGAGATCGACGGCGCTTACTTCGGTGGTCACGTTCGCCCTGAGAACATGAAGGAAGACCGCAAGGACCGCCGCTTGAAGGCTAACCAGTCAGACCGCCGCCGCGTCGTTATCGCTCTGCGTCAACGCGATGGCCGTACCCTTACCTTTGTTCGCCGCGAAGAAGCCGAAGGCGTTGCAATTGCAAAGGCTCGTGTCGCTGCGAACTCCATGCTGTTCGCTGACGAAGCCGCCCACTGGGATGCGCTCGAAATGCACTACGAGACAGGCCGCATCAACCATAGCCAGATGTACAGCGACCTGAACGGCAAGCACACGAACATGGTCGAAAGCTTCTTCTCGCGCCTCCGTCGCATGGTGCAGGGGCAGCATCACCACGTTTCGCACAAGTACCTGTACCAGTACGCAAACCATGCGGCTTGGATGGAAGATCATCGCCGTAATTCTAACGGCGCGAATGCCTTCTCATTGCTTGGCGCTTCGCTCGCGCATCCGGTTAGCCGCACATGGAAAGGCTATTGGCAGCGGTCCAGCTTCGCATGAACGTAAAATGAACAAAAAAAGGCGCACTTATTAAAAAAGATTCGACAAAGTAAAATTTAATCGTTCAAATAGTAAAGCCGACACGTGAATCAGACGTGTCGGCTTCGAGAAAAACAGCCGGTACGGGCTGCGTTGTGATCACCACGGCACAATGATTCATGCTGCGGGAGACGTCAAGACCGTATCGGCCCTTTTATGTAGAAAGGACCATGATGGTTACTTTGGTGCACCCCATGACTGGGGTGGAAATGAACCCCGTGCTGATCGAACGCAAGGCACTTACGTTTGACGAGGCCGTGACTGCGCATTTGCTCAAGATGCAAGGTGTAAAATACAACATCATTGCACAGCGTCTTGGAACGAACACTCATCGCCTTGGCGAAGTGTTTCGCGGCGAGAAGCACGAAGGCTCGAAAGTGAAAGCGGAAGAGCTTTTTACGCTGCACCATTGATGGTGCCTATTAGGCACGCCGCTCCCAACTCACACTCCCCTTAGCGTCCACAGCGCTCTTAACATGCCCTTCGGCCTTCATCTGCCGGAGGGCTTTGCTCACGCGCTTTGTCAGATCACTGATGTATTTCCTGTCGCGAGCGTCTTCCCCTCGCATGGCGACAATCTCTTTTGCGATGTCGCGACTGGATACCGGGCCTTCCGCGTGCCGTAGCTCGCCCATGATGGCCCTCGTCAACTCACCACGTCCAAATATGACTTCTCGCTTCTGGCGAGGCATGGCAGCGTCTAGATCGCCAGCATAGCCGAGAACGCCTAGCGTTCTATCTATCGCGCCAATGTCGTTTTTAATCTCTGCCAGACGGTCGCGGATGCGTTCTGCTTCGTTGAAGAGGTCTGCACGCTTACCAAGCAATCCGGTTATGGTGTGCTCGAATGTCTCTGTACGCGCTATCCGTGCTGTGTTCATATCGGCATGGTCCTTTGAGGGAGGGGAACATGCACCAGCAGATGTTTTGTGAGGCTATCCGTGAGCGAAGAAACGTTCTGATCAAGTATGATGAGGATTCCTCAGAACGCATTTTCTCGCCTTACATTGTCTATTGGACCAGCAAGAACAATCTTTGTGTTGCCGGAAACCAAGTAAAAAATCCATCAGAGCCCTTAGAGAGAAACGAGTGGCGGAACTTCACCGTCGATAAGTTCCGAAGCGTCCGGCTTGCCGACTCCACATTCTCTATCGATCATATCTTCAATCCTAGAAACAAGATCTACGGCAACCGGGTCGTCTGCCACGTGAAGCAATATGTCTGAAAGACCCAACATTGCGTGATACGTAGCGTCTTCCCTATCTAGCGTCTCGAAAGCTCCAAGGAGATCTACTGCGATAAACCGCACCTTTTCTGCATCCATTGGTGCGCTCCTATCCTACCCTCTACCGACGTATCTAGTCTTATGGGTTCTTGGTGCTGTTGATACATAGTGCCGCATTTCCGGGCGAATATCCTGAAAAATGTTGGTGGCTGGGATCCTTTCAACGTGACGGAGGATGCCGATCTTGGCCTTCGGCTTTACCGGCTCGGCTACCGCTCCGATACGCTCCACTATCACACGCTGGAAGATGCACCGACCGACCTGCGCATCTGGACGGGGCAACGCGTGCGCTGGTTCAAAGGCTGGATTCAGACCTGGCTGGTGGTAATGCGCCAACCCCTCCGACTTTTCAAACAGATGGGCTGGGCCGGTTGCCTGACATTTCATCTTCTCATCGGGGGCATGCTCGCGTCTGCCCTGCTACACCCGCTGATCCTGTTGTTCTTCATCTCCACCAGCATCACGTTCTCCAGCCAAACGGTAGCCACCATTCCTCACAGCATGCTGGCCCTGTTCGCGCTGGACACGACGAATATTCTTGGCAGCTATGCGGTGTTTCTGGGGCTCGGCGTCGGCTCCATGATCGATCACGAAAAGAGAATGATCGGCTGGCGCTGGGCGGCGGTTCCTATGCATTGGCTGATGGTGTCCTACGCGGCATGGCGCGCGGCAAACGAGCTTCGAACAAATCCGTTCTTCTGGAAGAAGACGCCACACAGCCCATCGAAAAGCGAAAGCAGCGACCCAACCGAGGTGCCTGCTGAGGCCCTGTCACGGCTTGAGCCCGTCAGTGTTCAATAGGAACAGTTCTGCGGGCTCAGGAGGGATTGGCTGCAAGGAGAGCTGGCCAAGTGTCGTAGCCAGTGCACACGGCCAAGCCGCTCCATAAAGCAGATGCCTCGCCTCAGCCAATCCGCCCGCCGGATTGCCTTTGGCGTCCGGCAAGCATCAAAACCCTCTGTTACGGCTTTTCGCTTCGCATCGGCGACGCGACGTAACGGGGGCCGGATCATCTTCCGCCGTTATCTTCGGTTTTCGGCAGAACGATTCCATTTATCCCTGTTGGGGGCAAACTAAAGCGATCAGAACCGGACTGTGAAATCGGTACCCTTGCCAAGCTCCGACTTTACGATCAGCCGTGCGCGATGCCGGGTCAGGATATGCTTCACGATCGCAAGCCCGAGGCCGGTGCCCTTTTTCGAACGGCTATCGGCGACGCTGACACGGTAAAAGCGTTCCGTAATGCGCGGCACATGTTCGGCCGGAATGCCGGGTCCGTAGTCGACCACGCTCACCTCGACTGCCGAGGCTGGCTCTGCGCGCACGTAGACGTCGACCTGTTTGCCCTCCTGCCCATATTTGCAGGCATTTTCAATGAGGTTTTCGAAGACCTGTACCAACTCGTCCCGGTCGCCGAGGACTTCCGCTTTGGCCTCCGGCAGGTGCAGTTTCACATCCACGCCCAGTTCCTGGGCGAGCGGCAGCAAGGCGTCCCGTACGTGATTGATGACAGGCACCAGATCCACCGTCTGATCCGGCGCGATATGGGCTTTCAGTTCCAGCCGAGACAGGGACAATAAATCATCCACCAGCCGGCTCATACGGTTGGCCTGTTCCAGCATGATCCCGAGGAAACGGTCATGCGCCTTGACGTCGCCCTTCGCCGGCCCCTGCAGCGTTTCGATGAAGCCACGCAAGGAGGCAAGAGGCGTGCGCAGTTCATGGCTGGCATTGGCAACGAAATCGCTGCGCATGCGGTCGATATTGCGAAGCTCCGAGATGTCGCGGAAGGCCAAGGCGAACAGGCGTTGTGGGGATCCAAAGCCTTCGGTCGCCCCCAGGTCGACCGGAGCAATGCGCAGGATATAGACCCGCTCGGATGGCAGACGTTCCGAATGTTCGATCTGGGTCGGCTGCCCGGTGGCAATCGTTTCGCGCACCATGTCCAGAATGCCGGGTGAGCGCAGACGCGCCGAAAGGTGAACACCTTCCGGCACCTGACCAAACGCCTTTTCAGCCGACCGGTTTTGAAAAAGCACCGTCGCATCGGCGGAAAGCAGAATGACCGGCCAGTCCAGCGCCCCGAAGGCCGCAGTGATGGCTGGCAGAGGGTCGACCTCAACCGGGATCGGTTCTACAGTTGCGACCGGCTCCGCTTCAGCCTTCTCAGCCGCTCCCAGGAGCAGGGACAGGAGGATCAGGAACCAGGAAGCCGCCACAAACAGGGGAGTGACGCCACCGGCCAGCGCCAGCACCGCCACCAGGGTCGCCGCTGCCAGTACCGGAAACTGCCGCCTCACGCGAGCCAACAATATACGGCTCCAGTCTCCCAGATCCATCTTTACCCCTATCCGAATCGCTCGGTCTTGCCATTCTTATTATCCGGCCTTCATAGCCGCTCTGCGTGACAGAATTGCATGTTTGTTTCGCATGGCAGCATGGCGCGCGGCCAAAACGAAATGATGTGGCAGCATCACATCACCGCGCGGGTTGGAGAGGACTTTAACCGCACCAGCTCTATATCAAGCCACCGAATTGAGAAGCCGCAGGAGAGGTAACACATGGCGGAGAAGGAAACGGACAAGGGCGTGGAACTGGAAATCGGCGGCAAGACAAGGGTTTTCGATATCGAGGACCCGAAGCTTCCCGACTGGATTTCCGATGAGGCGCTGACGTCGGGTGGCTATCCATACAAGAAAAAGCTGGACGAGGAGATCTATCGCGAAGAGTTAAAGGCGCTGCAGATCGAACTGGTCAAGGCGCAGCTATCCCTCAAGAATTCCGGCAAGCGTATCATGGCCCTCTTCGAAGGGCGTGATGCCGCTGGCAAAGGTGGCGCGATCTCCGCCATCAAGGACTGCCTCAACCCCCGTTATGCGCGCACGGTGGCACTCACGAAGCCGACGGAGACGGAGGCAGGTCAATGGTATTTCCAACGCTATGTGACGCATTTCCCCACCAAGGGCGAAATCGTGCTGTTCGATCGCTCCTGGTACAACCGTGCTGGCGTGGAGCCTGTCATGGGCTTCTGCACGCCGGAAGAGCACAAGCATTTTCTCAAGGTCGTACCCCGTTTCGAAGACCTGATCGTGGATGAGGGCATTCACTTCTTCAAATTTTGGCTGAACATCGGCCGGGAAATGCAGCTGAAGCGCTTTCATGACCGCCGCCACGATCCGCTCAAGATCTGGAAGCTGTCGCCCATGGATATCGCGGCGCTGACGAAGTGGCGGGAGTATTCCGAAAAGCGCGACCTGATGCTGGACAAGACGCACAGCAAGACCGCCCCCTGGACGGTGGTGCGTGCCAATGACAAGCGGCGTGCGCGCATCAATATCATCAGGCAGATCCTGCTGTCGGTCGATTACGAAGGACGCGACCTGAAGGCAATCGGCGACATCGACGAGAGCATCCTGGGCTTCGGCCCGGACTTCCTCAAGTAATTAGAGCGCGGCTGATTACTGCCCGGGCAGAACGCGTATGGAGTAGAGGAAGACCGGCTGGCTACCGCCCAGAATATCGCTATTGATATAGATACGGCCCGGCTGGTTCGGGGCCAGCGTGCGATCGAAGGCGACGCGGAAGAGGGTATCGCTCCGCTCCTGCGTTGCCGTTACGCGATGACGGCTGCAGCTGCCCAAGCTGGAAAAATCGCAGCGCACGGAAAGCTGCACCGAATTGTCCGAAGCCGATTGCAGCGTGAGGGCAATGGTCGAGGTCTTTCCAGACAGCTGACGCAGGATGTCCACCGGCACATCAATGCCGACATCGCCGCTGGCACCTGGGGAGCGCGACGTGATGCGCAAGGCTGTCCCATCCGCGCGCGGCATGGGATCGGCAGAGGCATCCTTGCCCGGTGAGGCCGCAGCCTTGCCCCCGGCAGAGAAAACCTCAAGCCAGTCGGAGGAGAAACCGCGTTGTGGATCGAAGGCAGCACCTGGCTCGCGCCCGGTGCCTGGATCTCTGGCCAAGCCGGCGCGATTGACAGGTGCATTGGCGCTTTTGCCTGCCGGAAGTAGCAGCAGGCCATTGGAGTAAGCCCACCAGCCGCCATAGCCAACGCCAGCCAGCACCATCAGCGAGAGAATATAGCCGATCGTCCCGCGACGTTTGCGGCGCTTGCGCTTTTCCCCGGGTACCTGCGGTGCGTATTCGGCGGCAGGCTCTGTATCCGCTTTAGCGCGCTTGTTCTTTTTCGAGGGAGCGATGGGGGCCGCAGGGCGCTCTGCCTCGCGCTCGGCCCGCATTTCGCTGAATCCATCCCCATCGTTCGGTACAGGTTCAGCATTCGCCCGCGAGACCGGGGCGACAGGCGCCACATGCAGGATGTCAGCCACAGGGGCAGCAGCCTCCGGCGAGGATGCGCGGCTCTGTCCACCCAGCGTCATTTCCGGCTCAAGATGTCTATCGGCGGCGACGGGTTCAGCCGGACTGTCCACGAGGATATCAGGCACATCAGGTTCCGGTTCTCGCGCTGCCTCCCGCAGGCGCACCCGCTCCTGGATCTCGATTTCTTGGATCTTATCCTCCAGGCGCTGCCGCTGGGCAAAGATAACCTGGGGATCGGTGACTGACTGCTTGCGCAGACCGGCCTCCAGAGCCTGGCGCGCCGATTGATAAATGCGCGCACGGTTTTCCGGATCGCTGCGGTCGGAACGCTCCAGCGCATTCCTGATTGCCGTTTCCAAACCGCTCACTGATTATCCTTTGTCGTCTGCCATGCCGAGGTTGTTCATCTTTCGGTAACCTCTCGCCCGCGGAACTGCAAGCACTGCCATGCGGGCATGACCAGTGTGTCCACCGCGGGCTTTAAATCCAATGTTGTGGAAAGAGTTTGTCCGGAATGAATTTATCCGCTTGAAATCCGCATTCATTGCCTGTATCAGGCCGCTCACACCGCGACGCAAACATGCGTCGAAAGCGTAAGCCGCTTTAGCTCAGTCGGTAGAGCACGTCATTCGTAATGACGGGGTCACGTGTTCGAGTCACGTAAGCGGCACCACTTCTCCTGAAAATCTCATCCTTTGAACCAGTTTGAATGTCATGCGCGGTCAGCGTGTCGCGCGTTTTAGTTCGCTGATCCACTGCAAGCGCACAAAAAAACGGGCCGAAGCCCGTTTGATGTCGTCAATAATTGTGTTGCGGATCAGCCGCGTGCTTCAGCGGAACGACGGCGCTCTGCCACCGGCTGGTAGGCCATGCGCGCATGGTACTTGCAGTAGGGAGACGTATCCGGAGCTTCTGCGCCGCAGAAGCAGAAGTCGTCCTTCAGCGGGTCGCCCATCGGCCACTTGCAAGTGCGCTCGGTCAGTTCCGTCAGGCCGATCTTGCGGGAAATCGGAACGACGACATTCTTTGCCGGTACGTAATCGACAGCTTCGAAGATTTCGGCCTCAACCTCTTCCTTCACCATTGTTGCGCCAACCGGGCGCGACACCGGGCGGGAAGGTGCTGCCGCGCGAGGCTGTGCAGCATAAGTCGCAGGACGCTGCGGGACCGCGGCCGGACGCTTCTGCGCCCGGTTCGGAGCTGCATTGCCGCCGGCCTTGGCGCGGCCAGGCAGGCTCAGCCGGTGTACTTTGCCAATGACGGCGTTACGGCTTACGCCGCCCAGCTGTGCCGCAATCTGGCTTGCGCTCAATCCTTCGGCCCATAATTTCTTTAATCTCTCGACGCGCTCGTCCGTCCAGTTCACGCTGTTCATGCTGTGTCTCCGCCTTCAGCAATGATCGCATGACAGAATCTCTCACCGTTCGGCGAAGCGGAACCTCGCCGGCATACATACTACATCTATACTTTTGGTGACTAGTTCCGCCGCATGCAGTCTAGTAATTGTTATTTAACCTAACGGTCGCCCGACTCGCTGACAAGAGTCGCCGGAATCCTCGCGAATCGATTTCGGGTTTTTCCCCAACTTGCTGGCAACCCGAGTCATTTTTGTCACATATTGCAAGGGGAGGTTCTGCACGCGAAAGGCCCGGAAATCCAAGCGGTTTGTTGACAGAACGGGGGGAAATGCGGATAGTGCCCCCGCCGCCCTTCGAGGCGGCATTTTCAATTTCCGGCGGCGCTGTCCGCCATATCAAAACCCAATGCCCAAGGAGGGATGCCGCCATGGCTGAAGCCGCCCTTTTCGACACGTTTTCCCGGGCCCCGTTGCGCTTTGTTCGCGGCGAGGGCGTCTGGCTCGTGACGGAAAGCGGAGAGCGATATCTCGACTTTGGTGCCGGCGTTGCCGTCACCTCCTGCGGGCATTCGCATCCGCATCTGGTGGATACGCTGAGGGACCAGGCCGAAAAGGTCTGGCACCTCTCCAACCTCTATGAAATCCCGGATCAGGAGCGTCTGGCGCGTAGGCTCGCGGACGCTACCTTTGCCGACAAGGTGTTCTTCACTAATTCCGGTGCGGAAGCGCTGGAATGCGCCATCAAGACGGCGCGCCGCTACCACTATTCCAAGGGGCACGGCGAGAAGTTCCACATCATCACCTTTGAAGGTGCCTTCCACGGCCGTACCATCGCGACGATCGCGGCCGGCGGTCAGGAGAAGTATATGGAGGGCTTCGGCCCCAAGGCGCAAGGGTTCGACCAAGTGCCGTTCGGCGACCTGGAGGCCCTGAAGGCAGCCATCACAGAAAACACCGCGGCAATCCTGATCGAGCCGATCCAGGGCGAAGGTGGCATTCGCGTTGTGCCGAAGGAGTTCCTGCAGGCGCTGCGCACTCTCTGCGACGAGCATGGCCTGCTTCTGATGTTCGACGAGGTGCAGACCGGTGTCGGCCGTACGGGCAAGTTCTTTGGCTACGAATGGTCGGGCGTGGCGCCTGACATCATGGCCGTTGCCAAGGGCATTGGCGGGGGCTTCCCGTTCGGCGCCTGCCTTGCAACCGCCGAAGCAGCGTCCGGTATGAAGCCCGGTGTGCACGGTACCACCTACGGCGGCAACCCGCTGGCCATGGCTGTCGGCAATGCCGTGCTGGACGTGGTGCTGGCCGAAGGCTTCCTGCAAAATGTTCGCGATGTCGCACTGGTCTTCCGCCAGGGCCTCGCAGCGCTCAAGGATCGTTTCCCCGATGTCATCGAGGAAATTCGCGGCGAAGGCCTGATGCTCGGCATCAAGGCCAAGGTGCCGGCGGGCGAACTGAACACCGCCATGCGCGAGGAACATCTGCTTGGCGTGCCGGCGGGCGACAACGTCATCCGTCTTCTGCCGCCGCTGGTGGTGACGGCGGAAGAAGCGCGTGACGGCATTGCCCGCATTGAAAAGGCGGCGGAGCGTATTCAGCGCGAACAGTTGAAGAAGACGGCTTAATCGACACAAGGGACCACTCAAACGGGCCGCCGGATGGCGCCTCGATGGATTCGATCATGGCAGCACCGAAGCATTTCCTCGATCTTTCTGCGGTTTCCACCGGCGATCTGCGCACCATTCTGGATGATGCGCTGACCCGCAAAAAGGCCACCAAGGCCGGCACGGCCGACAAGCCTTTGGCCGGCAAGGTGCTGGCCATGATCTTCGAGAAGCCCTCGACCCGCACGCGCGTTTCCTTCGATGTCGGCATGCGCCAACTCGGCGGCGAAACGCTGTTTCTGTCGGGCACGGAAATGCAGCTGGGCCGCGCGGAAACGATTGGCGATACCGCCAAGGTTCTCTCCCGTTATGTCGACGCCATCATGATCCGCACCACGGATCACAACCGTCTGCTGGAGCTGGCAGAGCACGCGACCGTGCCCGTCATCAACGGCTTGACGGACGAGACGCATCCTTGTCAGATCATGGCTGATCTTCTGACCTTCGAGGAACATCGCGGCCCGGTAAAGGGCAAGACGTTTGCCTGGACGGGCGATGGCAACAACGTGCTGCACTCCTTCGTAGAAGGGGCTGCCCGCTTCGGCTACAAGATGAACATGGCCGTGCCCATGGGCTCGGAGCCGCTCGACAAGTATCTGAACTGGTCGCGCAACAATGGCGGCGAGATCATGCTGTGCCACGATGCCGACCGCGCCGTCGAAGGCGTCGACATGGTGGTGACCGATACCTGGGTCTCCATGAACCAGGAGCACAAGGCACGCGGCCATAACATCTTCCAGCCCTACCAGGTCAACGAGCAGCTGATGAAAAAGGCGAAATCGGATGCCCTGTTCATGCACTGCCTGCCGGCGCATCGCGGCGAGGAAGTGACCGATGCCGTTATCGATGGCCCGCAATCGGTCGTCTTTGATGAGGCGGAAAACCGCCTGCATGCGCAGAAGTCCGTCCTGGCCTGGTGCCTGGGCGCCGTTTGAGGCGAACATGGGCGGCAGCTTGAATTTTCAGCTGTCGCCACCCATCTCTCGGGCTAGTATTGCATCCCATGCGCCTGTGGGATGCCGAACACCACACAAACCCTGTCATCGTTTTGTGCCCGGCCAGCGGTTCCGCTTGGCCGTTTTATGTGCGAAATGAGCCAGACGAGGAGACAGGGTCAAGGAGCAGATCATGGCAGAAGCCACCGTTGAACTGAGCAGTCTCACCCTTGCCGGTGACGATCATGTCGTACCTTTCCAGGTGGAAGGGTTGGATGTGCGTGGTCGCGCGGTACAACTCGGCCCGCTTCTCAACGCCATTCTTGGGCGCCACGATTACCCGACGCCGGTTGCCCGCCTTCTTGGGGAGGCGATCGTGCTGACGGCGCTGATCGGCACTTCGTTGAAGTTTGAAGGTCGCTTCACCGTTCAGACCAAGGGTGACGGACCGGTCGACCTGCTGGTGGCGGACTTTTCCAGCCCCGAAAGCATGCGCGCCTATGCCCGCTTCGATGAAGATGCGCTGAAGTCCGCGATGGCTGAAGGTCGTACCTCTCCGCCGGAACTGCTGGGCAAAGGTATCCTCGCCTTCACAATCGATCAGGGCCACGGCATGCAGCCCTATCAGGGAATCGTACCGCTTGACGGTTCGTCACTGGAAGATATCGCCGGTGTCTACTTCCGCCAGTCGGAACAGATCCCAACCAAGGTGCGCCTCGGCGTGGCTGAGCTTTATGACCGCGATGCCGATGGCAAGCCGCGCCACAACTGGCGTGCCGGCGGCGTGCTGGCGCAGTTCCTGCCGCAGGCACCTGAGCGCATGCGCCAGCCGGATCTGCATGGGGGCGATGGCGACGAGCGTGCCCATGATCAGGGCGAGGATGATGCGTGGTCGGAAGCCCGCGTGCTGGTGGAAACCGTCGATACCGACGAGTTGACAGACCCGCAGGTGGGCACCGAGCGGCTTCTCTATCGCCTGTTCCATGAACGCGGCGTGCGCATCTATGAACCGCAGGCGGTTTTCGACCGGTGCAGCTGCTCGCGCGACAAGATCAAGGGCGTACTGGAAGGCTTCACGGCGGAAGAAATCGAGGCGAGCCAGGAAGACGGCCATATCGCAGTGACCTGCGAATTCTGCTCCACCACCTATCGCTACGAGGTGTCGGAGTTCGAACCGGCGTAAGGCGATAGGTTGGATGTCGCGTCAGTTCAGGACGCGGGTGAGGCCGGGGGAATCGAGCGAGAAGGCGGGGATATCGACCATGAAAGTTTCTCCCTCATCGGTTTCCATCTCGTAATGGCCAAACATCATGCCGGAGGGCGTGTCGAGCGGGCAGCCTGAGGAATATTCGAAGCTATCGCCCGGCTCCAACCGCGGCTGTTCGCCAACCACGCCGGGTCCTTCGACTTCATCGACAAGACCGTTCTGATCGGTGATGTGCCAATAGCGATGCACCAACTTTACGGTCAGATCTGAATGGTTGGAGATGACGATGCGGTAGCCCCAGACATAGCGGCTTTCATCCGGGTCAGATTGCTCTTCCAGATAATAGGGCTCAACCTCGACTTCGATATCTTTTGTCCGCGCACGATACATCGCGACACCTTTTCCATCCATGGGACGGATATCATACAAGAAGGCCGGAACGTCAAGGAAACCGGCCTTCTCAGGGCAATAAGCCGTTGCTTTTCAGTCGTTAAGCATAATCAAGATGGTGAATCCCTTGAGGGATCAACCAGCGATCGCCTTCAATGCCTGATCCAGATCTTCCAGCAGGTCATCGGTATCCTCGATGCCGCAGGAGAGACGCAACGTGCCACCGGAGATACCAAGCTCTGCGCGGGCTTCGTCGGTCAGGTTCTTGTGCGTGGTCGTGGCCGGATGGGTGATCAGGCTCTTGGCATCACCCAGATTGTTGGAAATCTTGACGATCTCCAGGGCGTCCTGCAGCGCGAACGCTGCATCCTTGCCGCCCTTCAGTTCGAAGCAAACGAGCGTTGAGCCGCCCTTCATCTGGCGGGCAATGATATCTGCCTGCGGGTGATCCTTGCGGCCGGGATAGATAACCTTGCCCACCTTGCCGCTATCGGCCAGGAAGTCCGCAATGCGAGCAGCGTTCTCCGTCTGCTGCTTGACGCGCAACGGCAGTGTCTCGATGCCCTTCAAAAGCGTCCAGGCATTGAATGGCGACATGGCCGGGCCGGTATGACGGAAGTAGTCATGCAGGTTTTCGTCGATCCACTGCTTGTCGGATAGGATGACGCCGCCGAGGCAGCGGCCCTGGCCATCGATATGCTTGGTGGCGGAATAGACGACGATATGCGCGCCAAGCTCCAGCGGCTTCTGGAAGAGCGGCGTGGCAAACACGTTATCGACCACCACCTTCGCGCCGATCTGGTTGGCAAGCTTGGCGACGCCGGCAATATCGACCACTTCCAGCGTCGGGTTGGTCGGGCTTTCCAGGAAGAAGACCTTGGTGTTGGGGCGAATTGCCGCTTCCCAGTTCTTCAGGTCACGACCATCGACCAGCGTGCATTCCACGCCGTATTTCGGCGCCAGCGTTTCCACCACCCAGCGGCAGGAACCGAAGAGCGCGCGAGCAGCGACGATGTGGTCGCCGGCCTTCACCTGGCAGAGAATGGCTGCCGATACAGCCGCCATGCCGGAGGCCGTGGCGCGCGCATCTTCCGCACCTTCGAGCGCGATCATGCGCTTTTCGAACATGTCATTGGTGGGGCTGCCGTAACGGGCGTAGATGAAACCGTCCGTCTCGCCCTTGAAACGCGCTTCAGCCGATGCGGATGTATCGTAGACGAACCCCTGGGTCAGGTAGATGGCTTCAGACGTCTCACCATATTGGGAGCGTAGCGTGCCTTCGTGGACCAGTTGGGTTGCGGGGCGCCAGGTCTTGCTCATGCGTGTCACCACTTCGTAACAAAAAAACCGGTCGCGTTCGCGGACCGGTTTCGCACCCGGTCCTTTTAGCCACTTGTTTAACGTGGCTGCAAGCCGACCGGCCAAATCACCACGGGATAAATCTGCCATACGCCCAAGCAATGCTTGCGTCAATTGCCTCCTTTTGCTTTTGTCGCGCGATTAATGAAAGTTGGGTTAAATGGAACGTAACGCAGGCATTCTGGCAGACAGTGCGATCGCCTCGCTTTTTTCCGAAGGGCGACTGGTTTCCGAAGCGTCGCTGGATGTTGATCAGATCCAGCCGGCAAGCCTTGACCTGCGTCTTGGTTCCAAGGCGCTGCGCGTGCGTGCAAGCTTCATGCCCGGACCGAACAGTACTGTCGCGGCCAAGCTGGAGCGGCTGACGCTGCACGAGATCGACCTGACCCAGGGCGCCGTGCTCGAAACCGGCTGCGTCTATATCGTGCCGCTGATGGAAAGCCTGGACCTGCCGGCAGAGCTTTCCGCGTCCACCAACCCCAAAAGCTCGACCGGCCGCCTCGATATCTTCACCCGCGTGATGGTCGACCATGCCCAAGAATTCGACAAGATCCCGGCGGGCTACAAGGGTCAGCTCTATCTGGAGATCTCGCCGCGCACCTTCCCGGTCATCGTGCGGCGTGGCTCGCGCCTGTCTCAGATCCGTTTCCGTGTCGGCCAGGCTCTTCTCAGCGAGAATGAACTGCTGGACCTGCACCACGCAGAAACGCTGGTCGCGAGCGAAACCCCGAACATCTCCGGCGGCGGCATTGCACTTTCCATCGACCTCAAGGGCACCGGCCCTGACGGTCTGGTGGGGTATCGCGGCAAGCACCACACGTCCGTCATCGATGTGGATCTCAAGGCTGCTCATGACGTTCTCGATTTTTGGGAGCCTCTCTACAGCCGCGGCCGCGACGAGCTGATCCTCGATCCGGATGAATTCTACATTCTCGTTTCCCGCGAGGCCGTGCATGTGCCGCCGCTCTATGCGGCCGAGATGACGCCTTATGATCCGCTGGTTGGGGAATTCCGCGTGCATTACGCCGGCTTCTTCGATCCGGGTTTCGGCCATGCGGCGGCAGGCGGCACCGGCAGTCGGGCGGTTCTGGAAGTGCGCAGCCATGAGGTGCCGTTCATTCTGGAACATGGCCAGATCGTCGGCCGGCTGGTTTACGAGCATATGCAGGAGCGGCCGGAAGGCCTCTATGGCTCGGGGCTCGGTTCCAACTATCAGGCGCAGGGTCTGAAGCTTTCAAAGCATTTCCGCACTTGAACCAGGGCGCCGCTTGGTGCTAGTTCTCGAAGCGTCGCGGGTGTAGCTCAATGGTAGAGCAGCAGCTTCCCAAGCTGAATACGAGGGTTCGATTCCCTTCACCCGCTCCATTCCCATACTCCTCCACAATACAACAAAGCCCTTGATTGCCAGGGACTTGCGCGGGAACCCAGTGTTACGCGATATTAGCTCCAACGGGCCAGTGTGCCACAACTGGTGCCATAGACGGTGCCACGGAGTTGGAGTTCGATATCGATGGCAAAGGACATGCGTCATCTGAAACTGCGCGGGAGGCGGTGGACTTATGCGCGCCGCGTTCCGGTTTGGGCAATCCCGTACGACCGGCGCGCACCTGTCATTCGCGAGGGGTTGGGCACAGAGGATCTTCGCGTAGCTCTGAGCGAACGAGATAGGCGGGACAGGCGCAATGATCGCGTTTGGGATGCCCTCAAGCTGTTTCTTAAGGCGGGCGGCGACCTGGACCGGAACCGAGCTATAGATCAGCTAGAAACCGCCCTCGGCCTGGACGAATTGGACCGGCCCGGAAACCTGCGGGAGGCGAACCGGCTGGCGCGTATCGCAGACACAGTTTACGGCATCGACAACACGCCAACAGACGATCAACTTAAGGCTTTCGAACGGCTTGCCCCGGTTGCGGATGGTGCCAAAGAAACGGAAATTCGGGTGTCTGAATTGCCCGATGTTTGGATCAGCAGAATTCGAACCGATTCATTCCGCAGCAAGTCCGACAGTCAACGTCGCCGCGCCGAGATATGGCCTCGCAGGGCGGCAGCGGTGTTTGTTGATGTCATTGGCGACCGGCTCGTGAGTCGCATCAGCAGGAAGGATGCGCAGGCAGTCTATGATCATTGGGCGGAGCGGCTAGAACAAAAGAACATCCGCACTGGTGCGCGGTTCAGTACCAATACGGCTAACAGGTGCCTTGAGACACTGAACCAGATGCTGCGGGACTACGCCCGATATGCCGGTGATCTAGCCTACGAGAGTCCGTTCAAGGGGTTGCGATTTCGTGAGGAGACTAAGCGAGCTGCCCCCTATCAAGAGGACTGGGTTCGCGACAAGATCCTTCAAGGCGAGGGTATCCAGAGAATGGCATTGGACCGACGGGCGATATTCTTGGCATGCGTTGAAACCGGCTGCCGTCTTGGGGAGATCGTGAATTTGCTGCCTGAGCATATCCGCCTTGATGACGAAATTCCCCACATCCTAGTCACTGACTATGACGACGGCGGCGACCTCAGGCGGGAAGTCAAAACCGCCGCCAGCGTTCGGGCTGTACCGTTGGTGGGCGTGTCTCTAGCGGCCATGCGCCTCTTTCCTAAGGGGTTCCCCAAGGACAGAGACAACGAGAACTCCGTATCAACGGCGATTGGCAAATTCTTTCGTGAGAACGGGTTGCTGCCTCCAGCGCAGGCGGCAAGCAAGGCATCAACTGGCAGGCCGCGCCCGGTCCATAGCCTACGGCATTCCTTCAAAGACAGGCTGCGCAAGGCCGGTGCCGGAGATGAACTTATTCGCTATATTGGCGGCTGGAACAGGCGCGACCAAGAATATGGGGCGGGGTTTGATTTACGGACAAAAGCAGAGGTGATGCGACGCGCCGCTCTGCCCTTTAGCCACTCTATACTCGGCCCCCAACTACCGCGCCGCAAGGCCACAGACGTGTCGCCCTCCGAAGCTGAGGCGCTGCCGGAGGGCGTTTTTTGATCATGCGGCCCACCTTCTATAGCCGTACATCCGTCGACGTTCGGCCTCCCACCCTGCCTTGATGAGGTCGCCGACTTCGTTCCATGACAATCCGAAAGTGGGCGCTGCCCAGGCGGTCGCCTCAAGTAGTACCCGGAGGCGGTCGCCACCATGCGCGCCCCGACATGCGTCAACGGCGTGCGCGAACTTGAGGAAATCCAGTTTGCCGTCGGGTATCGTGGCCCGCAAATCGCGCATCAACTCTACGATTTGCTTGAGGCGCTGACCGCGCTCTGTCCAGTCAACGCCGTGAGTTTCAACGAAGTCCAAAGCCTTGACTACTGCCACTGCCAGCTTCCGTTGGCCAGGGTTGAAGCCTATGGCGGCGAATTGTCCCGGCCACTTGCGGGCGGGGAGTCTTGAGTGAATCATTGCACAATCCTTATCAAAATACGGCCATTGCCTGGGGCCATCTTCAGTCTGCGGTAGCAGTCGGAAATCTGACAAGATGCTAGCAGACTGGTCGAACACCGATAAGAATTTTTTGTTTATAATCATGCACTTGACTCATCAGTATCGTGTATGCATCGTGTCGCCTAATTATGAGAAAGGGACGCCAGATGGTCAAAATCGAATATGAGCCGCACAACCGAGAGTCTGCGGATGAGAAATTCGTTTCGTACTTCCTACGGGCTGCAAACGACCCTGGTGAGGGCATGGAGCTTGCTGCCATCCGCGTGCTTGCCGACGACTACGATGACGGTGGCGACCGCGAATTTATCCGGCAGCTTGCCCAGGCATAAGCACCCTTGAACGCCTGCGGCTGGCGGAACAAGCCAAGGCCGCAGCCGATGCCGAGTTCGCGGATGCGAAAAAGGCGGCTGAGGTTTTGACTGCTGGGACAAGTTTCCCAGCAGTCTTGCCGGACGGGCGCCGCAGGGGTGAGCAGCATATGCCTAGCGGCGACCGGCTCATCGCCCGCCATGTTGCGGCAGCTATCGGTGAGGATGCCAGCGATCCGAGGGCGGTAGACCGCACCAGGAAGCGCATCGCCCGCGCTCTTTGAGTAACGAGGGTACGCGCCCCACATGGGGCGCCGTTCGCTTCACCGCGAAGCAAAACCCGTTTTCTCCATATGCAGAAGACCCCAATTTGCGCCACCGTGGCGCACGTCCATTCGACAGTTTGCGCCACATGGCGCAAACCTCCCACAGATGCGCGCCGCCAACTCTGCATCACCCCTAGCGCAGCCTGGATTTTTGCGCCCACCGGTGCCGCGAACTCGCAGTGATAGTAGGCCCCTAGAAAAATTGATGGGATTTTTTTCAAGGACAAAAGCCGGAATCTGGCGAAATTCGTTTCGGGTACGAAATGATACAAGGCCCCCAGGGATGGTCGGTTTCTTGTCATACATCGCCAGTCGTTCGCCCCGCATGAGGCTGAGGACATTCCCAGAACCTAACAAAGCCCCCCGGGGGGGTGCCCCTACCACGTACAGACTCACCGCAGCGGCACCGGCCTTCAGCGATCCGCCAGCGTAGGCACCCCTGCCGGGTTGTCGGTGGCTATTGGGCTTGCGAGAGGATCGCATTCCCCACTCTTCCCGTGATGAAGTTGTGAAGCACAACCGCGTGCGCCATCGTCACAGGGCCTTCGTAGAGGCCCTGAGATAACTTTGCGAGTTTTAGATAGTGTTCTGTCCCTAGCGGGTTGCCATAGCATCCAGCTACCCTCAGCCAAGCGTACATTTCGACAAGGGCGCTTTTCCCGACGGATTTCTGGGCCAACTCCGCGTCTGATATGCAGTCGTCAGTCAACGTTCCTAGCTCGCGAAGAGCGTATTCTGTCGTAGATGTGGCCCTTCCTATCCGGCTTGTGTCTGTCGTATTTAATTCGTTGTTCAACCATTCAGATATGGTGGGTGAGTTTCGGGGCAGCCTCATGTTGAAGTCTTTCCAAAAGTCCAATATCGCGTTGGCAAGCTGTTTCCGACGGTCTGATGGTAGCCCCGTTTTCTCCCTAAGCTCGTCATAAACGAGCCTGAACACCGCCTGATCCGCTTTGGTGGGATCTGCATGAGCTATGCTGTAGCTCATCATGATTAGGCTCAGTCCGACGAGCAAAACCGCCTTCATTTCCGTAACCCACCGTTCCGCTGAAACTCGCAGTAGCTTATCACGCACGTCATTTGGGAGTCAGCGCTAAGCGTTCGCAAATCTTCTTCTTTGCGTGCATCCGTCTACCGGTTGCTGGAGGGGTGAGCCATCGCGCGCAGCCCATCCGACGCCCACCGGGCGACTCGTGCATCCTCCAGCAGTGAGGCAATGCATGGTTCGATTAACTCCCGCCGGTCTTGAATGAGTTCAAGTGCAGCCTGGACGCGCTGGCAGCCAACGAGAACGCCCGATTCAACGCTGCCGCCGTCCGCCAACTCCCGCGCAATCTCGGTGCGCATGCGATGCTTTGCCATGCTGGAGAGCAAGCCGCGCTCGATGTGCTGAGCTTGGCGCGATGCCTCCAAAAAAGGCTCTCCAATCGCATCAACGTCATTCGCTGCGCGCTGCAATAGTCGGGAGCGCAAGCCTTGCGCCCGGTCATAGTTGCGGGGGCTGTATACCCCCGCAAGATCGATAACGATGCCCATCTAGCGCCTACCGCTTGCCCAGGCGGGCGTTATTGTATGCGCGAGCCGTTGCCGCTGCTTCCGCTGCGCGATCACGATCATCAGGCGGCATTGACGCGGGCATGGTGGCTAGGATTTCGGCTTTGATTTCCGCCAGGGACTGCGCCTGCCGTCCGGTGCGCGCCTTGTTGTAGGCGCGAGCTACTGCTACGGCTTCCGCGTTGCGTGCGGCCTGCGGGTCCAGCGGCTTGGCCGGTGCCGCTGCGGCGCCATAGGCAAAGGTTTGTCCAGCAACGCTGACGGCACCTTTGGCGGCGAATTCCTGGAGCAAGGATTTGACCTGCTGTTCTGTATAGAATGTCATATTTCAATCCCCAGAGTTGAACGATTGCGCATGCAGTATGAGTCGGCGATAAAATGCGCTTCCTTGCGCTGGTGCTCGGGAATCGCCCTGGTGACGGCATTTGCGAGGCTGTCCCGCGTCAACTTCCCTTCGCGGTGCAAATCGTGCGCCAAATCCCAGACGGTGCGCTCCAAGGCACGGCGCTCTTCTTCGCGCTGTTGTTCGCGGCGCTCGCGTTCTCGGTATCGGGCTTGGTTTTCCGAGAGGCTCTCATGTACCGTAATTGTAATCATCGATCCGCCCCCTTCACGGTGCCGGAGGCAATGATGCGCTCGACTTCTGCCAGTGGCACGCGCAGGTGGCCGTGCTCGCCGTTGGGCCTGATTTTCGCAATGTGAGGGCTTTGACGGATCGTCTTGGGACTGAGGTTCAGCCGCCTTGCGGTTTCTTGGATCGAAAGGAGCATTTTTGCTTGATCTCCATCGCGTGGCGGGATGCCAGCGCTTCTGAAATCATTGTGCAGAACGCGCCCAAAAACTGTCAAACGCGCCTAAACGTGCGCGAGTCGAGGGGGCCTAATCCTATATATTGAAGGCATCACGGCGGGCGCCTTTATTGTGGGTAAACCTTGTAGTTGTCCTTAGAATCACTATTTCGAGATATATATCCGGGATTATTCGACGGAGGTCTAATGGCGAAACCGAAACCTGAAGTCACGGGGCGGCTGATATTTGAGAATATGAGCGACCACGATCTTAGGGCGCAGCAAATTGACACAAACGATCCTAAAAGCTTTAGCGGCATCGTTGATCATCCGCCGGACCCCACAGAAGATCTCAGGTTCGTTGCTCGATACGAGAGCAATAATTCTGAAACTTGCGCATATGGTCACTTGCACAGACGCGGGTTTGTTCTGGAGAATTCCGCTTCAGCTCGGTTTTTGATTGGAAAAGATTGCGCAGCAGATCACTATGGCTTGCAGTGGTCTCGGCTGGAAAACGATGTGAAAACTGCCGCCAAGCGCAGGGGTGATTTGCTTTGGCTGGATAGAGCTGTGGAGCTATTGCTGTCGCACGAACAGCAATTGAAGGAAATTGCTAACTCGCCAGCCGTTGCCGCAGTAGACGATTTAAGAAGGCAAATTCACACGATTCCTGGTCCCTTGCTTCAGTATTTTCAAGGTGGGTCGGATGAGCGCGGAAAAATGCTGTCTGCGACATATAGGGTGGAGGACCCCCTCAAGCAGCGCAAATTGATCGAAGCGACGGGTGATGAACTGGACAAAGCGGTGCAGGACGGCGCCTCTCCAGCAGTGATAAGTGAAATAAGAAAGCGGTTACAAGCTGCGAGAGTAACCAAGCAGTACACCTTCGTGTCCAGAGGCGTTTTGCGCCGCCCTGCTTCTAATCTATTTGTTCAGTCGCGCCCCTTACGGGATCGCTTAGCTGAAGCCGTTGGCAGCAGTCTGGCGCAAATGAATAATGTCAAAGTCTTGGACATCAGCGGACGGAGAATCGACCTTGTCTCCAAGAGCGTGAAGGAAGCAGCAGAGAGAATCGACCGGCTTTTGTCAGAGTGCAATGAAGCGGAAGAACTGTTCCTTCCGAATGTCTTAGAGGGCCTCGCGACACTCTTTGATGGGGAAGAATTCAAAGCGTATAACATGCGGCGAATTGCGGAAGGATTCTCTATAGCTTACCAAGGCGAGACCAT
This sequence comes from Rhizobium oryzicola, assembly GCF_030504645.1. Taxonomy (GTDB): domain Bacteria; phylum Pseudomonadota; class Alphaproteobacteria; order Rhizobiales; family Rhizobiaceae; genus Neorhizobium; species Neorhizobium oryzicola. Next base: position 450,564 of record NZ_JAUKWQ010000001.1, read on the forward strand.
AATGGTTACTAGGCCGCAAACCTTGGCCGCTGAGGATTTTCGGCTTTCACCGTTGTTGAAAGAAAGTTCCGGTCTTTAGGGGTTTGCGCCACGGTGGCGCAAAATACGCCTATTGCAGATCCTGAACCAGGACGTACCCCTCCCTGCGCTCTCCTTTTGCCCATACGAGAATTTGAGCGGTGATGTAGCCACGCTTCACCAGCTCATAAACAGCCCTGTCCTTGGTGATGACGCACTCTGTCTCCAGCATGTCTTTCACCAAACGCTCATTCATCTCTACCACTGCGTTACCAATCCGTGTGATGGCATCCTCTGTTGTGCATATAAGCGCACCTCTTTTTAGGATATCTGCCTCCGCGACTCCCGCAGCAGCGCCAACCACCAGCCCCGCGATCAATGCAATTTTCCTCATATCCATATCCCAAATGCCTACGGCCCTGATCCTAGGCAGGTACTTCAATACCCGCCCGCCTACTCGCTTTATGCGCGCCGCCTGCTGCGTGCGCAACCTCGATTAGCTATTGTTTGGCGACCGCCCGCACTTTACGCCCCGTTGCCGCCTCGATAGCGGCCCCCAAGTTCGTGATGCCGGGGTGATAGTAGAAAAGCCCAGGCTTCTCACCTTTTCCCTCTAATGTGACGTGCCCCTCTAGCCAACCATCCGGCTTTGTCGGTGGGGTGCGCTTAAGTGCCATTCTGGCGGCGTCTACAGAGGCCCACCTATGAGGATCGGCAGCTACAGCGGCACCGGGGCTGCAAAATATCAGCTTCGGATGTTCGGAGAACGTAGGTGTGTTCGGAGCAAGGATGTTCGGAGAATGCGACGCCTTGTTCGGAGAAGCATCGCTATCCGCAGCTTCCCCCCTGGAACTCTACATTCCCGCGAAAGTGCTTTGAAATCATGGCTTTGATGGCTTCGTCTCGGACGAAAGCAACGGTCCAACGGCGCTTATTTGCGGGCAATTCGCGGAATTTAATGGGACGATGAATTCGCATAAAGTGCATAGGATCACCCTCCCTATTATATATAGCACTTTGCGCGGATTCATCGGGAATAAAGGAGGCCTCCACCGCGATAGCCATCAGCCGTGACAAATGCCGGTCATCGAACTTCCGGCCATGGATCGCCTCCATGAGCCCCGGATGCGTCGTAACGATGCCGCCATTTGCCATCAGGTCAGCAACCTCTGTCCGCAGCTTCTGGATAGCCGCATAGTCGCGAGCCTCAGCTTTGAGGCCGCCAGCCGAAACGCTGCCCCACTGGCGAACCGTGACCTCATCAGCGGGGAAAATGTCCGACGCATCACTCATGATGATCACGCGCTGCCGGATCGGCTTGCCGTCTTCACCGACCTTCACCCAACGCGTGCGGCACCGCTCGGCAGCCTGGAGCGCAGCGGAACGGCGCTCCCACCGCAGATAGTCCGCTGCCGTGTCATCGTCCGGCAGGTACTCGCGATCCGCCGACATGGTCCATTGATCGGGCATCAGCCAGCGCCCCGCCAACCGCATGGCCTTCTCGCGGATCGCTTCCGGGGGCTGATGCGCGTCGATATAGACAACCAGCCCTGCGCGCTCATAATCGTTTGTGCCTGCGCTTTTGCCGCGCTCCAGCATGTTCGCCCCGGCACCGGCAAAGATCGCGCTGCGGTGCTTCTCCGGGGCGATGATCACCGATTTGTCGGCACCGGCCTCTGCAACAGCCTCCGAAACTATTGCTGACAGCGTCAGCCGGTTATGCGCCCCAAGATCGACATTCGCACGCTTGCGGTTTGTCATCCCCAACTTGCTGCTGGCAAACGGCACACCGCGCCATTGTTCGACCCGAACAGTCTTCGCCAGCGGTGGGCGCGTGATTTCAATGGCAGGTAGGAAATTTGGCCGTTCGATCCGCCCGCGCTTGTGGTAACTGAAGACTTCGCGAAGCCATTCCGTCCGCTCAGGCGTACCGTTCAATAGGATAATCCGCTCGACTCCGGCCTCGGGTTCCAGCCAGGAAGAATGAATGCGCGACAGTGGCAGGATGCGAACGAATACCTTGCCGCCGCGCTCGATGAAGCGAATGCGACCGGTTTCCGCGTTGTATTCGCGCCGCAGGCACTCATCTGCCAGGGCAGCCCACGCTTCCGCTGTGCGGATCGACACTGCCCGCTGCCGTCCCAAAGATTCGATATCGGCAAGATTGCTTTTCGCGGTCAAAGCCGCACGGCGCAAGGTGCTGGAAACGTAGCCGGCCAATCGCGCCAAGGCTTCCGCGCTGCGGGGGCCGATATCAGCCAGCATGGCGGCTTCCCGCGATCCATCCGACATCAATACCCCGACGGCGTTCAAACGCACTCCTGCGCGCTCTCTGATGGCGCGAAGCACCATCTCACCATCTGCCAGCAACCGCTCCCAAGCTTGGCGAGCGGCTTCGCCCTTGGGCGGCGGGAGGTCCGGCACCGTCAGGAAACGTTCAAGTTCGATTTCGATGGCATCAGCGCCCAAGGCGAGCGGCGTGATTGATTCATCGATCACGATGGCGCGCGGGCGGATATGATCCGGGCGGGGCTGAAACAGCATGCTTGTCGCGGTAAAATACGAACGTCCTTCCACCCCCGAACGGGCATTCCACACGGGGCACGACTGCCAGAACGGGCAGCGTTGATCTTCGTCCACCGCATCGACGCCACAGAGACCCCCCGCAGACAATCCCGCCTTGCGGGCGGCTTCCGCCTCCCGGTGGCGCTTGCAAATCGGTTCGCCGTCCTGCACGGCAGTCTGCCCCGGCCACCACGTGCCAGCATCGGCACCGGCCACAGCCTGGAAGCCGGTAAGCGTTTCCTTGGCGAGGTGATGCGACGGCGCCGCATAGACAAACGAAACCCGCGCCATAGCCAGCAGGGGAAACAGTTCCTCACGGGCTGCCGTGGTTTTGCCAAGGCCCGGATAAACGTTAATCTGCTGCACCGGCACCGGGCATTTTGGGGCGGGCGCATTGATGATCCGCTGCGCGTCTCGAATCTGAATCCGACGAACCTTTCGCAGTCGGTGGAGTTCCTTGTAAGTCTCGCCAACTTCCGCCTTCAATGCCCGTACGTGGTCGCGAGCCGCCGCCGCCGCGTGATCATCATCGGTGCGAATAAGTTGGTCGAAGCTGGCTTCCGCCGCTGCCAGTGCTGCCCGACTATCGGCAAGCTCTTGCTCCGCAAGCTCAATGCGCGGATCGTTTTTGAAGTCTTCAACGGCCTGCTTTGCGGCGTCCACCTTTGCGCGGTGCCGCTCTATGGCGGCGGAGCGGTCGCCAGCAATCGCAAGGGCGGCTTGATCGCTAAGACGCTCCCGAACTTCCTTGGCAGCGGCAAGGGCGGCTGCATTGGCTTCTGCTGCGTCAAAGGCGTCATCATTGGCGGGTTCCTCCACCAAACGCGGATTCTCGCCACCGGCATCGATCACCAGCCATGTACGCCCGCCATTGATGCGCATCCGTACTGCGGGCATAGCTGCTAATTCAGCCCGGATTGCCGCGTGGCGGGCATCGGATAGGCCAAGGCGATCATCCAGCCACCGGAAGGCTTCCGCCTCTGACAGCCGAAGCGCGGCGGCAACAAGGCGAACCGGCGAATAGGCGCGGTTGTTATCGCCAAAATCCACGATGCCGACATTATCGATATGCAGATTGCGCTTGCGCTTGGAGAGTGGGCGCCCGGTGCCGGATCCTCTCCAGTGGGCGACCGCGCAGTATCCGCCGCCGCGCTTCGGCTTTAGGCCGTACAGGCCAAGGTCATGAATCCAGCTGTCAAGGTTCTCAAGCGCGGCAACAGTGAAGCTGCCGCGATCCTCTACATTGCCGGGGGTGCGGCGTTCGATGGTAGCCGGTTCGACTCCCATCGCGTCGGCAAGGTTACGGGCAAATTGTTCCAGCCATTCAGCATCAACGAACGGAAGCTTTTCACGCGGCGTATCCAAAAGCGTGTCGGGCGAGACCCAAACGTATTGCTTGCCCGATGGATGCCATGTAGGCGGCAAGACCGACTGCGAACCGGCACCGGCCAATAGGTCGATCACATGAGCGCCAACTGTCAGCTTCGAACGCCCCATGTCTTCCGGGCAGCGGACGTATTGCAGAAATCCTTTGCTGCCCTTACGGCGAACGCGAACGCCGACCAGCCCCGCAAGCCCACACTCGACAGCCTCCAGAAAAGCCGGATCGTCGGAATCGACATCGATTCCTAGCAGCCCGCCAACGTGGTGGACTCCGACGCCTTGAACGGGTGCCCGCTTGGCGACTTCAAGGTCCGCGTAGAGAATGCCGCCTTCCTCGTAGGAAGTGGCGTCAATGGATTGCCAGCTTTCCAGCGGCTTCCAACGCGGGTCGTAGGGACGGACAAAAAAGCGGCCATCCACATAGGACGGCCACCCTTCTTCGCGGGCGACGGCGATTTCGTCGGGGTGCCACATGCCTCGATAGAGGGCAGGCCGCTTGTTGAAGCCAACCGGCAGCGGGCAATAGCCATTTTCCAGCAACGCGGCGTAGCTGGCACGGAAGGCGTTTGTGAAATGGAGGTATTCTATCGTCCAGCAACCCGCATAGCGAGATTGCACCAATCGGTAAGAGGCGTTTGTGAATCTGGGAGACTCTTCCGCGACGGAAGATGCTTGCAGGTTAGCGGTCTTTCCGCCTAGAATAGTAAACGTCATCGGGTCCACGGCGCTGTGTGGATCGCTTCAGCGGGGCGCGTCAACGCCTTCGATGACCTAGTTTCTCCGGGCCTCCATCCGCCAAGATGTGAGGCCCAAATCTTTTCAGGCCATTGCTAGAAGCGAATGCTTCATTATGCCCTTGCGGGCGGCTAAAGGTATAATCCCCCCGACCCCCAACTTGCGTCAACCCCCTCAAAGTATCGGGGTTCACACCTGCATGTATCCAATAAGAAAATTTATGGCATATCTCCGATAAGAAATCTTATCGACTTCTCAAGAATATTTTAGATGTTGGGAAACTTCCCATCTCTTACTTGCCTGTGCCCGCCGCGCTAGGCAACGCGACGGGCTGGAGGCAATCGACAAGGAGTCCTGCAACGGTGCGCGGCGGATGCACGTCTTGTCAAATGTCGGTGCCGCCCGCGAGGATGGGGGTAGGCAAGACATCGGAGCGACAGATGGGCAATAAAGTCATTACGGTTCGTTTGACGGAGCAACAGGTGCAGTTGCTTTCCGAATTGGCAGCCGATCCGGCGCTGGCACTCGCTTCGCTTGCGGGATTGGAGTTCATTCGCGCTTGCTTCACCACCTGCGAATCGAACCCGAACACCGTAAGATTTGACCTGGATGAGTCGGTTTTCCAAGAGATCGACGGAGAGGGCTTACGCCTTGGCCTAAAGGCGCCCGACATCATCCGCCAGCGGGCAGGGTTGCCCATTCGCGGCGGTGCGCGAGACGGTGCAGGCCCAAAGTTTTCCAAGCCGAAAATCGCGCTGAAGGACCGACCCGACACTGTAGCTCCAGCCACCCGCGCAGCCTTCCCGGCACCGGCTGGACGCATCGAACACGTTTGGATTTCGGCCAACCGCCTGGAAGCGGATATCGTCCGCACTCAAGCCCGCGACCACGGCGGAAAGCCGTCTGACGCCTTCCGGCATCGGATGGGATTGCTGCCACTGCGCGCCCTGGAGCGCCCCGCTCAACGGGGCAGTATCGCCGTCGCCTTTGCGGAAAACGAACTGGCAGCGATCCGCGCCGCAATCGCGGCTGAGGAATCGGTGTCCGGTGTCCGGGAGACGCTGCCCGCGTTCGTTCGCCAGCTAGCCGGGTTCAGCCCCGAACCGGCCACCGAGCTCCGGCCAAAGGCGGTGCGGCCCTATACCGATTCGGAATGGGCCGCATTTCTTGACGGCGCTGACCTGCCGGAGCAACCGGCACCAGCACAGAAACCCTACAACCTTCTAGATCTCGACGCGGCATAGGAGCCCCAACGCATGATTACCATCTACAACCCCACCGAACGACTCGTACGGATCTGCATCCCGTCGCAGGTTGGAAGAATGGCGAGCGCCGTCGAGGTGCTCTATGACCGACGCCCCGGCTTCATCGATATCGAGGCAAGCTCGGATGAAGTCGTTGACGACCCCGACGCGGAAAAGGAGTTGCTTCGCGAGCGTCCCGGCCTGGAGGCGGTGGGGCTGATTTTCGGGGTGTCGGGGTAGGTTCGGCGCTATGCCGGATTGGCTCGTAGAGGGATCTGAGAATCGTGGATCTTTACCCACTCAGAAAACTGAGTTGTTTCGTTGTATTTGGGCCGGAGCGTATGAACGAGTGCATCAAACACTTCCGCAGGAAACTGGCACGGCCCGATTATGATCCGCTCAAGGAGGTCAACGAGCCGCACAGGTTCGGCCCCGCCACAGTTTAGTGGCATAGAATAGACAACTTGAGGCGTATTGCCGAACGTATGGACGAAACGTTCGCAATCGGCTGGGTGCGCATCGGGCGCGATAATCGCTCGCCATTCTCGCTCCTCCTCAAATGCCCTGTGTTTTGTGCATATCGTCGCTGCGGCCAGCCACCGAAGACCGGACTGAATGGCGTCATCCGCAGTCGTTAAGTGCGCCCTTATCGCCATAGTCCCATCTCTTACAGACCGCTCCCACTCCCCCACGGCGTCAGAAAATGAGTCTTCATCTGCATAGAAGACCGGTGAAGCCCATTGGCCCCGCATCTGGAAAAGACGCATCAGCTTATCCGCGTGGAATACCAGTGCGACGCCGGAATTGCGTCCATATGCTCGCCACATAGAGAGTCGGCCAAATCTGTCATCCTCCGGGCCATGCTCTGAGACGCACGCAACGAAACTGTTCCAACGAAACTTCCATTCGTTGGCCATAAACAAATGCCAAATGGCGGTCCCAAGATCTTCTCCAATATGGGAGAAGGCTTGATTGAGCGCGGCGGTAATCCTCTCCTGATGCCTGGACAGGTGCGACAAACCCCAATGTAATTCGGCACTATCATTCATGCATTGGCTTTTCCTTAGCCAAAGCTTCTCACCGCTTATGATCTTCAATGCGGTGTCAGCGTCGGTGTAATAGGCGAAGCGGCGACCGCTGTCCCTGAACTGCTGCATCTGCCGGAAGGCTATCGGACTAAAGATCTGTTCTAAGTCATCTGACATGCATGCAAGATCCTTTTCGCGATCGATAGCAAAAATATTAGATCGATTCTCGTCATGATTGCTATTGGGAGCCACAACCATGGCGGCCCGCACCACATGTTTTCCGCAGAGCGACGTCAAAAAAATCTTCGCGCCGCTGTGCCACCACCTGCGCCCCAAGTTGTGCTACACGACACTAACGGCGCGATCACATTTCCTTCACTAAGTCATTGACATTAAATTTTTATTTTGACGATTTCTACAAAGGTTTTGAGCCCTTCACCCGCTCCAGTTTCCTGACTGAAGCTTGGCGCTTCGCATGAACGCGAAAGAGGCCCCAAATGGAGCCTCTTGCCTTTGTCGTTCTCTAGCGCTTACATCCAGTAAGGCGGCACGCCGTAATAATCATAGATGGTCGGGTCTTTGTGACGATAGAATCGATCGTCCTCCAGATCCTCATAACGCGGCGCGCCAATGATCTGATCCTTGGTGAGATCGATCCGATAGCCATCGAGCTGCTCGTCATACTGAAGCTTTTCCCAGGGCAGCGGGTAGTAATCATCTCCAATTCCCAAGAAGCCGCCGAAGCTCAATACCGCATAGGCGACGCGGCCCCCGCGCTTCTCAAGGATCAGGCGCGAGATGCTGCCGATCCGCTTGCCATCGGCACCATAAACGCTAGTGCCTTCCACCTTGTCGCTGGCGATGAGCGCGTAGGTTTCCTTCACATACGGATCCTGACCAGCTTTGGGTTCCTGATGCAACATGGGTTACCTCCTCTTGCTGCTGACTGTGCATTCCCAACGTTTTCCGTTGGAGCAAGTTCCCATATTCGCCCAAAGCCACCGCACTCATATTGACGCTTACGTCAAAGTTACTTAGCTTTGTGTTGACGGCTGTGATGAGACCCGTCGAATAATCAGGTGCCGGTTGGAGTGGAGGCCAAACGGCGATAACCTGAAATGGAGGAGGAAACCGCATGAATATGTCATCCGCGTCCAGTGCGCACGCACAGCAGAAGATCTGGCTGGCCTCCTATCCTCCCACTGTGCCGGCGGAACTGCCGCCGCTCACCCACACGTCGCTCGGTCATCTGTTTGAAGACAGCTGCCTGCGTTACGCGGATCGCGTTGCCTTCTCAAGCATGGGGCGGGAGCTGACATTTACGGAGCTGGAAAAGGAAAGCCGTAAGGTAGGCGCCTGGCTGCAGGCCCAGGGTCTACAAAAGGGCGACCGGGTTGCGGTGATGTTGCCGAACATCCTCCAGAACCCCGTGATCGTTTATGGCATCCTGCGGGCTGGCTTGGTGGTGGTGAATGTCAATCCTCTCTATACCCCCCGCGAGTTGGAGCATCAGCTGAACGATTCCGGTGCGCGTGCCATCTTCGTGCTGGAGAATTTCGCTCATACCGTCGAGCAGGTGGTCCATCATACAGATGTCAAACATGTCGTCGTGACGAGCCTGGGCGATATGCTCGGCCTCAAGGGCCACATCGTCAACTTCGTCGTTCGCCGCCTGAAGAAGCTGGTTCCCGCCTGGTCGCTTCCCGCCGCCCACACATTCAAGCAGGTGCAGGCAAAGGGCGCTGAAAGCAGCCTGAAGCCGGTAACCGTCAATCTCGATGACATCGCATTCCTGCAATATACGGGCGGTACGACCGGGGTTTCCAAGGGCGCCATGCTGACCCATCGCAATCTGCTCTCGAACAAGGAGCAGATGTCGGTCTGGCTGGACAGCGGTTTCCTCACGCGCAAGCGGCCGGAGGTGCTGACCTTCCTCTGCGCGTTGCCCCTCTACCACATCTTTGCGCTGACAGTGAATTCCCTGATGGGCGTCGCCACCGGCAGCCATAATGTGCTGATCGCCAACCCACGCGACTTAGCCGCTCTGGTCAAGGAGATGCAGAAGCACAAGATCCACGTCTTCCCGGGCCTCAACACGCTGTTCAACGCGCTGATGAACAATGCGGAATTCCAGAAGCTCGACCATTCATCCTACCAGCTTGTCTTCGGCGGCGGCATGGCCGTGCAACGGCCCGTGGCCGAGCGCTGGTTCCAGATGACGGGATGCCCGATCACCGAGGGCTACGGACTTTCCGAGACCTCGCCGGTTGCAACGGCCAACCGACTGGATGTCACGGATTTTACCGGCGCGATCGGTCTGCCGGTTTCCTCAACGGAGGTGACCATCCGTGATGACGACGGAAATGTGCTCGTCTATGGCGAAGTAGGCGAGATTTGCATTCGCGGTCCGCAGGTCATGGCGGGCTACTGGAAGCGACCGGATGAGACTGCAAAGGCTATGACGCCAGATGGCTATTTCCGCACCGGTGACATGGGCTACATGGATGAGCGCGGCTATATCAAGATCGTTGATCGCAAGAAGGACATGATCCTCGTCTCCGGCTTCAACGTCTATCCGAACGAAGTCGAGGAAGTCGCCGCCATGCATCCGGGCGTCCTGGAATGTGCGGCCGTCGGCGTGCCCGATGCCAATTCTGGCGAGGCGGTAAAACTGTTCGTCGTCAAGAAGGACCCGAACCTGACGGAAGCGGAGGTGAAGGCGCACTGCGCCGAGAACCTGACGAACTACAAGCGCCCGCGCTTCATCGAGTTTCGCACTGAGCTTCCGAAGTCGAATGTGGGCAAGATCCTTCGTCGCGAGCTGCGCCCGAAGTGACAGTGATACAAGAGAGGATCAGGTGGCGTACGGTTGCCTGCGGTGATGGATTGGATGCCCTGAACGTGAATGTATTTCAGGAAAATAAGCCTACTGGCTGGCCCAGATGATACGTGCCATCCAATCCAGCTCGGACATATCGAAGACACGGTTGGGATGAGCGGGATTGAGTGAACTGAGTTCGATCGTTTTGGCGCTCTGGCGCAGAAGCACCTTTGCCATGACTTCTCCTTCTCGTGTCTTCACCACCACCTTGTCGCCCCGGCGCACTTGCGCGCCCGGCTCCACGATCAACCGGTCGCCGTCACGATAAAGCGGAAGCATGGAGTCACCTTGAACCTCCAGCGCATAGACGCTGTTGGTCTTGGATGGAGCGACCGGAAAATCCACCACATCCCAGCCCTGGCCTGCCGGAAAGCCGCCATCGTCAAAGAAGCCACCAGCACCTGCCTGGGCAAAGCCGAGAAGCGGAATGGAGCTGGCTTGAGGCGGAAACGCGCCGGAAGGCATGCCAAGCGAGGGGCGCGCACCCGGCGGAAAATAGCTCATGAATTCATCCAGGCTTGCGCCTGTGGCTTCGAGCACCTTGGCGAGCGACTCCGTGGACGGCCAACGCAGGCGTCCATCCGGTCCCAGCCGCTTCGACTTGTTAAACGAAGTGGGATCCAGCCCGGCACGTCTGGCAAGGCCGGATGCCGTCATCTGGTGACGCTCCGCCAGCGTATCGATCGCTTTCCAGACCGCCTCGTGTGACAGCATCGTCTTTCGCTCCAGCGCCCCTTTCGCCAAACGAAATCCAAGGGGCTGCAGATTTTCGGAATGGCAGGGAGACCAGAGAAATCAATTCCGAGCTTCCGGCCAATGGAACGGGGCAACATCTTGCCCCGGTAGCTCTAGATGTACTGAAAGCCGCTTAAAGAGTAAAGAGAGAAAGGAATAAAATCCTTTTCTGATGTCTAATGAACGCTCACGCCACCAGCGACATATTTGCCTTGCCGAGCTTGATCACGGCTTGGGTGCGGCTATCCACATTGAGCTTTAATAGGATCGCCGAGACATGCGCCTTGATGGTGGCTTCCGAGACACCAAGCTCATAAGCGATCTGCTTGTTGAGCAGGCCTTCGGCCAGCATGGACAGAACCCGGCTCTGTTGCGGGGTAAGGGTTTTCAGCCGTTCCAGAAGCTCCAGCAGTGCCGGATCTTCCTCGGTCGCGCGGCTGAGAGATGCGGGCGTCCAGATGCCGCCATCCAGCACCGTCTGAATGCCTTCGCGGATGTCATCCAGGCCTGAGGACTTGGAAATGAAACCTGAGGCGCCCAGTTCGATCGCGCGCCTGACCGTGCCGGCATCGTCCGTTGCAGAAACGACCACGACGGGCAGGCTTGCAAACTCCTGGCGAAGGGACATGAGGCCGGAGAACCCGCTCACCCCCGGCATCGCGAGGTCCAGTAGCATCAGGTCTGCTTCCGGATGATCGGTTGCTGCCTCGCGCGCTGCTTCCAGCGTGCCGGCTTCAATGATTGAGATGCTGTTGGAAATGAGATTGACGGCCTGACATAGCGCGCCACGAAACAGCGGATGGTCGTCTGCAATGATGATTGTAAATGTATGCATATCCACGCCCCCTCCCAAGAGCATAGTCAGCTTTTTTCTGCCCGCTAATATAAATAAACCCGGCAGGATCACGAGACAAGACTAAGTTTAGAGGGGCAAATTGACAACCGTCATGTACGGTTGGGAGAAGTCTGCTCTTCGGAGCGAAATTCGCGGACAAGCCCCATGAAACTGCGCATGAAGCGCTCCATGATGGAGAGGGATCGTTCGACTTCTGCATCACTCGGCATTGGCTGGCGCAGGGTCTCCTTGCCGGCCTTTGCTTCCAGGGCCTCCACACGCTTGGTCAACATATCCAGTTCCCGCTCGTAGGCGGCACGCTCATCGGCGGCCATTCGGCAAGACAGTGAGCCGTTCTGTTCGCGGCAGAAGGTGATGGCGCCGGTCTGCTGGTCCAGCCGGATGAAGCCGCCATCCGTCTTCTCCAGGCGAAAACGGTTGGCTGGCTCCTCCGCCCGCGCAGGCATCCCGCCAAGTATGACGACCGCAAGAGCGGTCAACAGAGTACTGCGCATGGTGCTACCTCCTCAAAACCGGCGATCGACCCCGCCGCCCGGTGGACATTCCAAAGGCTTTGCTGCAAAGGCTGTAGCGAAGTCTAACCCAGCCGGGATTCAACAAAATGACTGGAACCATCTACAAGATCGTGCACGAACACCTGTGGGACAAGGCCAGAGAAACCGGGTTTTTCGAAGGCGCTCCTGTCGATCTGCATGATGGGTTCATTCATTTTTCCACCGCCGCCCAGGCGGTCGAAACCGCACGCCGGCATTTTGCCGGCCAGTCAGGGCTTCTGCTGGTGGCCGTCGATGGCGAAGCTCTGGGCTCGGAACTGGTCTTTGAGCCCTCGCACGGCGGCGACCTTTTTCCGCATCTCTATGGGCGCTTGGCCCTTCAAGCGGTTGTTTGGGAAAAGCCGCTGCCACTCGGCGCCGATGGTCTTCACGTGTTTCCGGAGCTTGCCTGAATGTCCCTGTTCGATCTGGCCAAGAACGCCATTTTCCTGCTTGATCCTGAAACCGCGCATGGCGCATCCATTGCGGCCCTGAAGTCCGGTCTCATTCCCTCTTGCACCGCCATGGCCGATCCGCGGCTGCGTGTGGATGTGGCGGGGCTCAGCTTCCCCAACCCTGTTGGCCTTGCAGCAGGTTACGACAAGAATGCCGAGGTGCCGGAAGCGATCCTTCGGCTCGGCTTCGGCTTTACGGAAGTCGGCACGCTGACACCGAAGCCGCAGAGTGGCAATCCGAAGCCGCGCATCTTCCGTCTGGTGGAAGATGAGGCCGTCATCAACAGGCTCGGCTTCAACAATGAAGGGCATGAGGCGGCACTCGCCCGGCTCAAGGCGCTGGAAACCTCAGGCATCGTCGGCGTCAACATCGGCGCCAACAAGGACAGCGAAGACCGCATTGCCGATTACGTCGCCGGCATTCGCCGCTTCTATGGGGTCGCGCGCTACTTCACCGCAAATATCTCCTCGCCCAACACGCCGGGTCTTCGGGATCTGCAGGCGCGCGACAGTCTGAAGGCGCTGCTGTCCGCCGTTCTTGCCGCGCGGGACGAAGAGGCACAGAAGGCTGGCCGAAAGGTTCCTGTCTTCCTGAAGATCGCGCCTGATTTGACCGAGGAGGGAATGGACGACATAACAGCCGAGGTGCTCGCGCATCCGCTCGATGGTCTGATCGTGTCCAACACCACCCTTTCCCGCAACGGTCTGCGGGATACGCGCCAGGCCGGCGAGGCGGGTGGTTTGTCCGGAAAGCCGCTCTTCCGCCGCTCCACGGCGGTACTGGCGCGGATTCGCAAGCGCGTTGGTCCGCAACTGCCGATCATTGGTGTGGGCGGCGTATCCTCGGCGGATACCGCACTGGAAAAGATCCGCGCAGGAGCCGATCTCGTGCAGGTCTATTCATGCATGGTCTATAAGGGGCCAGGACTGGCGGCGGAGATCGTTCGCGGTCTTTCCGCGTGTCTGCAGAGGGATGGCATTGCCCATATTGGCGCATTGCGGGACAGTGCAGTGGATCGATGGGCGGCGGAAACTCTCGATTAAGCCTGGGAAGTGATTGCCACTAATATTTCTGGGTCACGAAATTTTGTCGGCGGATTTTGACAATTCCGCCACCATTGCTCACTATATGTTACGTCAGGTTACATTCGCGGAGGTGCTTTCATGCGAGCACATTTCAGTTTACCGGGCGTCACCATTAGCGGTCTTCTTTTGAGCGCCCTTTTTCTTCGTCTGGCGATCTGGGCATTTGCGCCGGGCGCCTGACATTTCGTCCGTTAAAGACCTTTGCTCGCGAAGGTCTGGTGCATCTTCGCTGGCAGCCGTGCGGCCAGCAGTCCGCCACGCAGAAGCAGGAATACATGCAACGCGGCCCAGAGTCCGTGATTTCCGAAAAGTGGTATCAGGATTGCCAGGCTAACGCAGTATCCTGCGAAGGCACCGAGCATGCGGTTTCGCATCTCGCGTGACCATGTGGCGCCGATAAAAACCCCGTCCATCTGGAAAGCAATTGCTCCGGTAATGGCTGTGAGCGCCGCCCATGGCAAGTAGGTCGCTGCAACGGTACGCACATCAGGTGCCGTCGTCATCAGCGCAATAAGCGGCGTGCCAACCACCAGAAACAGCAGTGTGATCAAAAGGCTGATGGCCAGCGACCATCCGCCTGTCAGGATTAGTGCACGCCGGAAGGCCGGGCGATAGGCAGCGCCGACTGCGCGTCCCGAAAGCTGTTCCGCCGCGCCTGCCAAGCCATCTAAAAAGAAAGACGACAGCATGAAGATATTCATCAGCACCGCATTGGCGGCAAGCACCACGGCACCCTGACTGGAGCCCAGCCGTGCCATCAGTGCGAAGGCGACGTTCAGGACGAGGGAGCGGATCAGAATATCACCGTTGAGCTTGAACAGCGCTGTGAACTGTCGCCGATCGAGGATCTCTTCCCGTCGCGGTTTCATCGGCGTGCGACGGAAGCGTGTAATGATCACCGCCATGCCGACACCCGCTGCAATGAGTTCAGCTCCTGCCGTGCCGAGCGCCACGCCCTTTACTCCAAGACCGAGCCACAAACCGAGCCAGAGCGTCAGCAGGATATTTGTGCCGTTTAGCAGGATCTGCAGTTTTAGGCCCAGCATGCCTTCGCCGCGCCCCAGCACGAAGCCGAGAATGGCATAATTGGCGAAGGTGGCAGGGCTGGTCAGCGCCCTCAGCCCGAAATAGGTGCGCGTGGCATCCACCACGGCTGGATCATCGGACAGCAAAGTTGGTGCGAAGCGAACGATGAGCGGCGTGAGCAGCAGCATCAGCGCGCCGAGCGCCAGCGAACTGACGAGGGAGCGCCAGAACACAGCCTGTTGTTCGCGTTCATCGCCCCGACCGAAGGCCTGTGCCACCAGCCCCGTTGTTGCCGTGCGCAGGAAGCTGAGGCTGCCATAGAGAAGATCGAACAGCAGCGCGCCGATCGCCAGTCCGCCCAGCGACGCCGGGTCGCCCAGATGGCCCACGACGGCAGTGTCGGTGAGGCCCAGCAAGGGTGTGGTCAGGTAGCCGAGTGTCATCGGGACGGCAATCGACAGCACAAGACGATGCGTCACCTCAAAGGCACGCGTTTGGGCCGTGGCCTTGTCCATGTCGATTGCCTCCGGAGTTGCCTGGGCTGCTTCCGAAGGAAGAGGGAGTCAGGCGGAAAGAACCATCGCCCAGTAGGCTCGCATATCGCTGCTGGATCGCGCCACTGCCACGCCCACATAGTTGTAGGGGCCTAGCATGTTTTCCAGATGTTTCTTGGAATTGATCCAGGCCTCGACCGCCTCCGTTACCGACTTCTGGCCGCTGGCGATGTTTTCCGCGGCCGGCAACGGAACGTCGTTACGGCGCATGCGTGTGCCGAAATCGTCGCCGAAACCGATGAGGTGCTTCATCTCGCCGGCGCGTGCCATGCGCACAGCCTGTTCCTGCGCAGCCTGAGCCGTTGCCTTGCTGGCGGAAAGCGAGCCTAGCTTGTGCTTGGCGCGCAGAGCATTGACGAGCGGAAGCGCGCCTGCAGTCTCATCGGTTGCACCCGCGGTGACGGGTGGTTTGGGCCGTGTGGTGGAGCAGCCGGCGATGGTTAGAAGAGCGCCGCCCGAAAGCAGCAGAAAGCCTCGCCGGGCGGTCAGATCAGTCAGGAATGTCATTTAACGTCTGTAGTTGAGAATGCGAAGGATGATGAAAGCGGGGATGACGATAGTGGCGCCTAGCAGCAGGTAATCGCCCACGGCGCCCAGCGCATGAAAGCCGCGATGCCACAGATCGACCAAAAAGTCCCGGATGCCATAGAAGATATCCCACGGATGCAGGTTGAAGACAGCCATGACGAAGCCGACGATCAGCGAGACGACGATCAGTTTCACCACGGTGCGACCGGGCGTATCTCCCAGCAGCCTGTTCATCTGGTCGGACATCTTGGTTTCTCTCCGGTTGGGCGATCCACTCTTCGGCTTCAGATAAGCGGTGGCGCCCTCTGCCGCAAGCGGATGGCGGGGAGGTGCGATAGAACTTGAGTTTTTTTGTGGCTTCGGCCAGATGCCGGAAACACCTCGGAACCGCACAATGACCCGCAAGCAGTTTTCCTCCGGCGATGTCATCGCCGATCGCCGCGCAGATTATGCCCGCATGCTGATGGAGGCAGGCGATCATGCCGCCGCCGCCGAGTTGTGGGAGCAGGCGCTGGAACTTGCACCCGACTGGGCGGCCGGCTGGTTTCGTCTCGGCGAGGCTGCCGAGAAGGCGGGGCTGAAGGACAAGGCCGTCGAGGCATATGCCCGTGCGGCGGAGTTGGACAAGGAGGGCGTGTTCGGCGCCGCCTTGAAGCTGGCGCTGCTGGGTGCGGCCCCGGTACCCGAGGCGCCACCTTCGGCCTATGTGGAAGGCCTGTTCGATGATTATGCCGAGCGCTTCGAGACGGCGCTGGTCGAAAAGCTGAACTATAGCGTGCCGGCAAAATTGTTTTCATTGGTTGAGCCGCATGGCCCCTTCCGGCTGACCGTCGATCTTGGCTGCGGCACGGGCCTGTTCGGCGTCGAGGCGGCAGGCGCGACGGCACGTCTCGAAGGCTATGATCTCTCGGCCAACATGCTGGCTAAGGCCGCGCAGAAGAGCCTCTACCATCATCTCGCCCAGGCAGATCTGTCGCTGGCCGCAGAACAATCCGGTCTGTTCTCGCAAGAGCATCCCCGCCACCGTGCGGATCTCGTCTCGGCAGCCGATGTGCTGATGTATCTCGGCGCGCTCGACAATGCCTTTGACCTCGCCGCTGCGCTGTTGATGCCGGGTGGCTTCTTTGCGTTTTCGGTCGAGGATGCGGGTGACGGCTCAGGCTTCCGGCTGCAGGATTCGTTGCGCTATGCCCACTCGGAAGCCTATGTGCGGCAACTGCTGACGGCCAAGGGCTTCGATCTCGTCGAGACGCGGAAAACAGAGATTCGCATGGATGCCGGAAAACCGGTTCATGGCATGCTGTTTCTTGCCCGCCGCACCTCATGACGGGCAGTTTTCTTGCCTTTTGCGACAGCATCGCTGTCACATCTTGAAGACCATTATTTTGCGGTGCACAATCCCTGAAAAGACAAGGGGACGAAGACGTGGCGCGTAAGAAGACGCTGGGCTTTTATAGCCTTGACCCATCGCAACATACTGTTCTGGAGGATAGCCAGGGTCTGTTGACGGGCGCGCTGGTTTCAGGCCTCGGATTTTATCTGCTGGGGCGCGTCGGACTGCTGACAGGCGGCACGGCGGGCGTCGCCTTCCTGGTACATTACGCCTTCAACATTTCGTTTGGCCTGCTTTTCTTCATCGTCAACCTGCCCTTCTACTATCTCTCTTTCAAGAGACTGGGTCTCGCCTTTTCCGCCAAGACGTTTGTCGCGATCGGACTGGTCTCTGTTGTCACGGAAATCGAGCGCCGCTTCCTGTTGATCGATTACCTGCATCCTTTTTGGGGTGCGCTGATGGGCGGGCTGCTGCTGGGCTATGGTTTGCTGGCGCTTTACCGGCACCGGGCGAGCCTCGGCGGGGTCGGTATTCTTGCCATCTACATCCAGGAGAAATTCGGTATCCAGGCAGGCCTCATCCAGTTGGCCTTCGATGCCTGCGTGATGGCCGCCGCCTTCCTGGTGCTTGACTGGCATGTGGTCATCTGGTCCATCCTCGGCGCTGTGATCCTCAACCTGTTCCTGGCGATCAACCATCGCTCGGACCGCTATATTGTGGTGCGCTGATGGCCAATGCAACGCAACAAAAGACGCCCGTCGGCTTCTGGGCTTCCACCTCGGAGCGCCATTCCATTCTGGAGGATATCCAGGGCGTGGTGGCAGGCTCCATGCTGGCGGCGCTCGGCGTGACGCTCTTGGCCTCCGCGCATCTGCTGATCGGCGGCACCGCGGGTCTCGGTTTTCTGCTGCGCTACTCAACGGGCCTCAGCTTCGGCGTCGTCTTCTTCCTGTTGAACCTGCCCTTCTATTGGCTGGCCTACAAGCGGCTGGGTCTCGCCTTCACCATCAAGACATTCTGCGCCGTGGCGCTCACCTCCTTCCTCACGGAAGTCCTGCCGAAGCTGATCCCGATCGGCGATATCAACCCACTCGTTGCGGCGCTGTTCGGCGGGCTCCTGATCGGCACCGGCATGCTGGCGCTATTTCGCCATCGCGCCAGCCTCGGCGGCTTCGGCATTCTCGCGCTCTACCTACAGGACAAGTTCGGCTGGCGCGCCGGCTTCGTCCAACTGGGGCTGGATTTCGTGGTGCTGGCACTATCCTTCTTCGTCGCCACGCCCTTTGTGATAGCATGCTCGATCCTTGCGGCGGTGACGTTGAACCTGACGCTGGCCATCAACCACCGCACGGACCGGTATATTGTTCGCTGATCACGCCGCCTTGGCCGGCTTGTCGATCGGATGCTGCGAACGGAAGCCGACGGCCAACCGGTTCCAGATGTTGATCGCACCGATCGCCACCGTGATGTTGACCAGTTCCTGATCAGTGAAATGGTCTCGCAGCGGCGCGTAGGCGCTGTCCGGAATGCCGGTTTCGGCAATCTTCGTCACCGCATCCACCCATTGGAGCAGCGCCCGTTCCTTGTCGTCATAGACGGGCGATTCCCACCACACGCTCATTAGGTTGATCCATTGCTCGGACAAGCCGTCATGGCGCGCTTCCTTCACATGCATGTCCACGCAGAAGGCGCAGCCATTGATGATGGAGGCGCGCAGTTTGATCAGGTGGATGAAACGGCGCTCCAGACCGCAGGACTGCACGAAGTTTTCGAGCGCCAGGGCAGCCTGATAGGCTTCCGGTGCGGCTTTGAAGAAGTTGAGGCGGGGTTGCATGATCTTCTCTCCTTGATGGGCCTTCAGCCCTTGCGGCTTGCGGCGCGTTGATGGCTTTGCAGGAAGAGGCAGCCACGCTCGGCAATGCCTCCATCGTCTTCCGCGGCCAGTCCCTCAAGGATATCGGCCATGGATGTTTTCGCGAGTTCCGCACGGTAGGCGCGTTCGGCTTTGAGCATCGCGGCATTGATGCCGCAGGGTTTGGTGAAATACCTGCTCGGCAGCGGGTTCGGTCCCCGCTGGCGGATTTCCGCACAGCGAAAGGCCGGTTGCGGGCCTTCGACGGCCAGCACGATATCGAGAAGGCTGATGTCGGCGGGTTTCCTGGCGAGCCGATAGCCGCCTTTCGGCCCCGGCACCGTTTCCAACAGGCCGGCACCGGAAAGTGCCTGCAGATGCTTCAGCAGATAGCTCGTTGATACGCCGTGGAATTCCGCCAGCGCTGCGGCTGACAGCACATCATTGCCGTCAAGTCCGCTCATGAGGCCAACACAGTGGATGGCCTGTTCAACGCCGTCACCCAGTTTCATCGCACCATCTCCATATCATGGATAAAAAATATCCATGATTCGATTTGCCGTCAAGCCTCTTCAAATTTTCGCGCCTGCCATTACTTTCGACCTCGTGGAAAAGACCCTCGCCGACGCCCCGTACAACCTGCCGGATCTGCTGCCTCGCCCCTTCCAGACATGGTTTGCGGAGAAGGGCTGGGCGCCGCGTGCGCACCAGATGGAATTGCTGGCGCGGGCGACGGCCGGCGAGAACATGCTGCTGATCGCGCCGACCGGTGCCGGCAAGACGCTGGCTGGCTTCCTGCCCTCGCTGACGGATCTGGCGCGGCGCGGCAAGGTCCCGCCCGGTTCCTCCTTCGTCGGCGTCCATACGCTTTACATCTCGCCGCTGAAGGCGCTGGCCGTCGATATCGAGCGAAACCTGATGAAGCCGGTGGCGGAAATGGGGCTGCCGGTCTCCATCGAAAACCGCACCGGCGATACGCCGCAATCCAAGCGGCAGCGACAAAAGACCAATCCGCCCGACATCCTTTTGACCACGCCGGAGCAGCTGGCGCTGCTTCTCGCGAACAAGGAGGCGGAGCGCTTCTTCAAGCATCTGCGTTATGTGGTGCTGGACGAGTTGCATTCGCTTGTCACCTCCAAGCGCGGCCACCTGCTGTCGCTGGGTCTGGCGCGCCTGAGACGGCATGCGCCGGGTCTGCGCAGCATCGGCCTCTCGGCGACCGTCTCCGACCCCATGGATCTGCAGCGCTGGCTGGTGCCGCAAAGCGGCCCGGGGCAAGAGGTGCTGCACCCGCAGGAACCTGCGGGCCTTGTGCATGTGAAGGGCGGTGCGGCACCTGACATCTCCATCATGACGACGGAGGACCGCATCCCCTGGTCTGGTCATGTGGCGACCTATGCCATTCCCGCCGTCTACGAGGAGATCCGCAAGCACAAGACGACGCTGATCTTCGTCAATACCCGCTTTCAGGCGGAGCTTTTGTTTCAGGAACTCTGGACCATCAATGAGGACAATCTGCCGATTGCGCTGCATCACGGCTCGCTGGATGCCGGTCAGCGCCGCAAGGTGGAAGCGGCGATGAGCGCCAACAGACTGCGCGCCGTCGTCGCCACCTCGACGCTCGATATGGGCCTCGACTGGGGCGATGTGGATCTGGTGGTTCACGTCGGCGCGCCCAAGGGCGCGTCAAGACTGGCGCAACGCATCGGCCGTTCCAACCACCGGATGGATGAACCGTCCAAGGCGATCCTCGTACCTGCAAACCGCTTCGAGGTGATGGAGTGCCAGGCGGCACTCGACGCCAACTATCTCGGTGCCCAGGATACGCCGCCGGTGGGGGAGGGGGCGCTCGATGTGCTTGCCCAGCATGTGCTGGGCATGGCTTGCGCCGAACCCTTCGATGCGCTGGAACTCTATGATGAGGTCACCAGTGCCTCGCCCTATGCGGGGCTTAGCTGGGAGATGTTCGAGCGCATTGTAGATTTCGTCGCGACCGGCGGCTATGCGCTGCGCACCTATGAGCGCTATGCAAAAATCCGCAGGACCAAGGAAGGGCGCTGGCGCGTTTCCAATCCGCAAGTGGCGCAGCAATACCGCATGAACCTCGGCACCATCGTCGAGGCCGCCGAGCTGAATGTTCGCCTCGTGAAGCGCAACCAGCTTGGGACTGTCGGGCGTGGCGGCATGTCGCTCGGCAAGGTCGAGGAATCCTTTCTGGAACAGCTGGTGCAGGGTGACACGTTTCTGTTTTCCGGCAAGGTGCTGCGCTTTGAAGGTATTCGCGAGAATGAATGCCTCGTCACCAATGCCTTCTCGCTGGACCCGAAGATCCCCGCCTATGCCGGCGGCAAGTTTCCGCTCTCCACCTATCTGGCGGACCAGGTGCGCGCCATGCTGGCTGATCCCTCCCGCTGGCATGTTCTGCCCGATCAGGTGCGCGATTGGCTGGCGATCCAGAAGGAAAAGTCCATGCTGCCGAAGCGGGACGAGTTGCTGATCGAGAGTTTTCCGCGCGGCAACCGCTTCTTCATGGTCGCCTATTGCTTCGAAGGGCGGCTCGCGCACCAGACGCTCGGCATGCTTCTGACGCGGCGGCTGGAGCGGGCAGGGGCAAGGCCGCTGGGGTTTGTGGCCAATGATTATGCGCTCGCCATCTGGTCGCTGAATGATATGGGCGCGATGATCGACAGCGGGCGCCTGTCGCTGGGCGACCTCCTCGATGAGGATATGCTGGGCGATGATCTCGAAGCCTGGCTCGCCGAAAGCTTCATGCTGAAGCGAACTTTCCGCCAATGCGCCGTCATCTCGGGCCTCATCGAGCGCCGCCATCCGGGCAAGGAAAAGACCGGTCGGCAGGTGACGGTGTCCACCGACCTGATCTATGACGTGCTGCGCAGCCATGAGCCAGACCATATCCTGCTGGAGGCCACACGCCGGGATGCGGCATCCGGGCTTTTGGATATTGGCCGGCTTGGCGCTATGCTGGCACGAATCAAGGGCCATGTGATTCACCGCGCGCTAGAACATGTCTCGCCGCTTGCCGTGCCCGTCATGCTGGAAATCGGGCGGGAGCCTGTGGCAGGTGAAGCGCAGGAATTCGTGCTGGCAGAGGCGGCGGAAGAGCTGATTGCCGAAGCGATGGGGTGACGTCATGACGCTCTGCCAAGTCGTGCTGCACCAAATGGCATGAGACAAGACGTAAAAGACAATGATGAACCACAGACTGGCGCTTGCCGCCGCAGAGACACCCGCTCCCGCCGCAGGCGCAGAGATCACCGTCCACGGCGTGGCGGCGGTGTGCGACCCGCTGGGCGGGCTCTATCTGCCGGATCTGTCCTGTCTCGTGATTTCCGATCTGCATCTGGAAAAAGGGGCTGCCTTTGCGCGGCGCGGCATGATGCTGCCGCCCTATGATACGTTGGCCACCCTCAATCTGCTCGCCGCCGTCATCGCGCGCTATGACCCCAGGACGGTGATTTCGCTGGGCGACAATTTTCATGATCGACGCGGCTCCGCCCTGATGCCCGACGCCTTCCGCGACATGATCCGCACACTGGCCTTCGGGCGGGACTGGATCTGGATCAACGGCAATCACGATCCGGATGGTACCACGGACCTGCCGGGGCAGTCGGCGGATGAACTGGTCTATGGCGGGCTGGTCTTCCGGCACGAACCGTCGCTGATTGCCGGACGCGGCGAGGTGGCCGGCCATCTGCACCCTTCGGCCACCGTCGGGCGGCGCGGCAAATATGTCCGCCGCGCCTGTTTTGCAACTGATGGTGCCCGCCTCGTCATGCCAGCCTTCGGCGTGCTGACCGGCGGGCTGGACCTGAAGCACAAGGCCATGCATGGCCTGTTCGACCATGCGGCCCTGATTGCCCATCTGCTGGGCCGCGACCGCATCTATTCGGTGCGGTTCAACAGCCTGATCGGCTGATCAGTTGTACGTGACCGCCGCCACGGCCGTCATGTCCATCTTTGACCTTGCGATGGAAATGAAGGTGTCGAGTGGGCAGGCGCCATCCACGGCTTCAGCCTCGCAGCCGGGCACGGTTACAGCAGCCTGCAACGGCGGTGACGCTTCGTTGATCGCGGACGCGTTGCGGATCTGGTCGAGGCTGGGCGCCACGAAGCCGAGCTTCACATAGACCTTGCCGCTCGCATCATGCAGCCGCTCGAAGGTCAATGCGCCGGTGGGCGGGGTTTCGTCGTCCAGATAGGGCGGGATCTTCCAATGCAGGCCGAGGATGGCTGCGATCTCGACCTGTTGAGTGTCGCTGCCCATCAGGAGCAGGAATTTTGCGTTCGGCGGCCCGCCCTGGGGCGCTGCATCCCTGGGACCGGTGCCGAGTGCCAACACCAATTGATTCAGGAAGTTGGAAGCATCGCGCTTGGCAAGATAGGGCACGCGGTTGCCGATATCGTATTTGACCTGGCGAAGCTCCGACAGGCGGATGATATCGGTGGCTGTCGATGCTTTCCCGAAGGCCACCTGATCGGCCGGGAAGCCATTGGCATATTGCAGCAGGAAAACCTGAGCAGCTGTGCCAGCCTCAGCCAGGGGCCCCTTCAGGGAAACGCTGGCGGGTTTGTCCCCCTTGGCTTCCTTCACCTCGATCGACCATTCGCGGTTCTGCAGGGAGCAGGCGCTGCCGGGTGCATCGCATCCCAGGATCGCGTCCATCTCCTTCATCAGCGGCTGCACCTTGGCCTTCATGGCGTCAAAGCTACCGCCAGCCGCTTCCAGGATCGCGGCCTTGGCTTTTGAGGGGTCGATGGCGCCGAGTGCGGTATCGGAGGCCGCATAGAGCGGATCGACCTCCGCCTTCACGAAACCGACCTTCAGGCCGCAGCCTTCGAACATGGTGGACAGCACCACATTGCCCGTATCGATCGTGCGCTGGACTGGGCCATTGGCCCAGCCGAACACATCGCCCTTGGCCGGGCAGCCGGAGGCAGCAACGAGGCCCTTGGATCGCAGCATGGAAACCTCCCAACGGGCCAGCTGCGCGGCAGCTTCAGCGCCATGCGGGGTCAGCTGACCGTCTGCCGTGTCCCATTTCGCCCAGGCCTTGGGCGACATCTTTTCCAGCTCCTTCATGCTGGTCTGTGGCCGCACGCCATGGCGCATCAGGGCAATGTATTTGTCGCTGGTCAGCGTTTCGGCAGAGCTGGTGCAAGCCATCAGGCAGGCAGCGGCGGTAAGCAGGACGGTTCTTAAATGCATGGGGCTGACCCTCAAGGATATGGCAATAAAGCAGGCCTTAGCGGCCATCTGTGCAAACCATGTGACGCCAATATGCCGAGAGGTCAGTCCTTGCGGAAGGCCAGACTGGCACCCCAGCCGGTCACGATCGCAATCAGCACGCAAAGCAGGCCGTAGGCTACTGGCTTCTCATGCGCGGCATCGGTGATGGCCTGCTCCACGCCGGTCTTCACCACGCGCAACGGCAGTTCCCGTTGCGCAATCAGATCGCCGCTCTTGAACAGATAGGCATGCACGATGTGGACGCCGTCAGGAATATTGGCGGGCAGTTTCAAGGTCGCGCGGAAAAGGCTGGAGCTGACGAAGCGCACGCCGGTCGTGTCGCGCTGGTAAAGCCCGTTGGAGAGTTTCAGCCGCTTATAGGCGTTGCGGAAGTCCGAAATCGATCCGGCATTTCCGACATAACCAGTGGGTGACAGCGTCATATGGTCTATCCCGACGCCTGTGCCCATGCGGCTCAGCGTGGTCAGTCCTTGAATATCCTCGATCTTGCGGGTGCTGGCGATCGAATAGGATTCGGGCACCTGTTCGAAGGTCATCGACTGGGTGTTCATCCAGATGCCGAACACGCGCTCCTTGCGGCGCACGGTGGCGTAATCGCGCGGGCCTTCCAGCGCCACCACCACATCATACTGCCCGATAGCGAGAAACAGTTCGTCCGTATTGGTCAGCGCCCCGAAGATCGTGAGGTCTGCGCCGCGAAAATCCGAAGTGATGGCGATTTCGCTGGTGGAGGTGCCGATCTCCAGACCTTCACGCACACTTTGCGCCTGACCGGGCAGCATCTGGGCGGTCGCCGGCAGTGCCATCAGAGTAAAGGCAAGGCTCAGTGCACGGGCAATCCGTCTCATCGGCTGGACGGGCCTCCAACCGCAATCGAATAGATATCATCGGGTGTTAGCACGAGGTCGAGTGCAAGACGCAAGCCGACCGCCAGAACCAGAAGGCCGAGAAGCGCGCGCAGCTGTTCGCCGCGCAGTTTCTGGCCCACACGCACGCCGTATTGCGCACCGATCACGCCCGCCACCATCAGGAACGTGGCCAGCACGATATCGACGGAATAGTTCGTCGCGGCCTGCACCATGGTCGTATAGGCGGTCACGAAGATGATCTGGAACAGCGAGGTTCCAACGACGACATTCGTCGGAATGCGCAGCAGATAGATCATGGCCGGCACCATGATGAAGCCGCCGCCCACGCCCATGACTGAGGTGAGGATGCCGATCGCAAAACCCAGGCCCACGACGGGAATGGCGGAGAGATAGATCTTCGACTTCTTGAACCGCATCTTCAGCGGCAGCCGGTGTACCCAGTTGTGCTGGCCTGGGCGTTTCAGCGGCAGGGCCTCGTTGCGGGCGGCGCGGCGCATCGCGCGCAGGCTCTCCGCCAGCATCAAGCCGCCGATCGTGCCCAGGAAAACTACGTAGAGAATGGAAATGATCAGATCCAACTGGCCGATGCGCCTGAGCCAGGAGAAGATCCAGATGCCGACGCTGGCGCCTGCCAGGCCGCCCATCAGCAGCACGGTGCCAAGCTTCACATCCAGGGTGCCGCGCCGGAAATGCGTGATGGCACCAGAGACGGAGGAAGCAACCACCTGGTTGGCGCCGGTGGCGACCGCCACGACCGGGGGCACATTATAGAAAATCAGGAGCGGCGTGATGAGGAAGCCACCGCCCACGCCGAACATGCCGGACAGGAAGCCCACGGCTGCGCCCATGCCGAGAATGATGAAGATGTTCACCGACAGCTCTGCGATCGGCAGGTAAACAGTCACGGCAGCCCCTCGAATACGACAATGGACACCGCAGCGGCCAGCCGGTGAAGGCCGTCCGTTTCGGCGTCAGGCATTCCTGGTGCCAAGGCGGATTAAACCCGCGTCCGGCATCATTCGTCATGCGCTGGCCCTGTGGCCAAGTCAATTTCGATGTCGCTTCCGATCCGACTGCCAAGGTCGAATTTCGACGCTTGTGGTCGAGAGAGCGCGGTTCAAGCGCCCTTCGGGCCGTTCTGCTCAAGAAGCTTGCGAACGAGCGCTTCCGTCACGTTGCCGTCATCGGGCAGGCCGTTCTTGCGCTGGAAAGCCTTGATGGCCTGTACCGTCTTCTTGCCCATCATTCCGTCCGGCTGGCCGGCATCATATCCTTTGCGATTCAGGATCGCCTGAATGTTGCGGATGGCCTTGCCCATGTCGACGGAAGCGTTCTGGGTCTTGTCACCCCAGGCTTCTGCGGAGGAAATGGTATTGGACTTCGGGTCCAGTGGCTGCGGCTTCCAGCTCTCCGCCTTCTCACGAGCGGCCTTCAACTGATCGGGCTTCAGGGCATTGGCGACTTCGTCGCGCTTCTGACCGGCATCCTTGTCGCCGCCCTTCGCCGCGATAGCAAACCACTTGTAGGATTCCTCGAGGTTCTGGGTCGCACCATTGCCACGGGCATAGAGAATGGCCAGATTGAATTGGCTATCTGTCACGCCGAGCTCTGCCGCCTTCTCGAACCACTCCATGGCGTTCTTGTAGTCCGGCGTGCCTTGAGCGCCGGAGGCATAGAGCACGGCCAGATTGTGCATGGCACTGGCATTGCCTGCACGGGCTGCCTGTTCATAAAGCGCCATGGCCTTTTTCAGGTCGCGCTCGACGCCCGTTCCCTTTTCGTAAAGGCCTCCAAGGCGATACTGCGCCGGTGCAAGACCACGATCCGCTGCCAGTCGATACCAATTGGCTGCCTGCTTGGGATCAGCCGTAACACCACGGCCTTCGGTATAGCGGGAACCGATTTCGAAAAGCGCCTGCGGGTCGCCATTGGCGGCTGCATCGGCCAACGCCTTCGGCGTGATCTCCGCAGGAACCGGAATGGTGCTCTTGGCAGTAGCAGGCGCCGTTGCTGCCGCGGCAACTGGTGCGGCAGTCACGGGCGCAACTGGTGCAGCCGATACCGTATCTGCGCCGACACTGACGCTATCGCTATCAAGAGCTCCATTGGTGGCCGGAAGCGGTGCCGCGGTCGATGTCACGGGCGGCTGCGTTGTGGGCGCCGCCGTCTGCGACTTTGGTCCGTCGCTCGTGGTTGTGTAGGCGGGCGGGTTGGCGCCCGGCACCTTGTCGGCCTTGCCGGTCGCTTCCAGCCCCTTGGAAGTGGAGTCGGTTTGCGCCGTGGTGCTGGATGGTTGCGGGCGATCCGACCCGGTCAGTGTGTTGACGAGCGGCATCGCCAAAAGCGCGAGAAGGATTGCGCCAACGGCCATCAAAATCGGACGCTGGTGACGGGCAAGCAGGCTTTTGGAGCCGCCTTTGGCATCAGCCTTCGGAACTCGGATCGGTTGGGCTTGTGATGGCGCCGTTTCCTGCGCGGCGGCTTTTGCCGCCCGGCGGGCTGCCGCGATATAGTCGACCCGCTCCTCGTCCATGCCGCGGCTTTGGCCCGTGCCGCCCGTTTGGCTGGCGCGTACGCGTTCCAGAATCTTGCGAACATCAGGTACGCCGGAACCCGGTTCAAGCAGGTCGTTTTCATGGCCATCCGACAGGGTGTCGGCTGGGTCGAGCGCCGGGGCTGGGCTCACCACCGTGCGCGGGGAAGGCGATGTCTGCCGCGCATCCTGCTTCTGGGTCGGGATCAGGCGCTTTGTCAGTGCGCCCAACAGGCTCTTGCGCTGCGGCTCCTGAACGGAAGCGATGTCAGCTTCGGCGGCCTCTGCCATTTCGATCGGCGGCGCGGTGTTGGACATCAACGCTTCGGTTGTCTTTTCCAGCACGCGCGGCGCGGGCTCCTGCTGGACTGCGCGGCTGCGCGTCTCGGGGGCTGCCATGGGCGGGCGCACCGTTGCCGGTTCGTAGCCTGCTTCGTCCAGAAGCGGACGCTGCGAAATGGACGAGCGGCCCGTGCCGGTTTCCATACGGTCCAGGCGTTCGGCAATCTGCACCATCGTGCGGTGCAGGCTGTCAAAGGTCTGCTGGGTCCGCTCTTCGGAGCCGCGTGTGAGAGCCTCCAGGTGACGAAGATCATCCGCCAGACCCAGGATCGCCGAAATGTCCGGAGTTGCCTGCGAGGAATGACCGCCGCGTCCATAGGCTTCCACGACGGTCTCAGCAGCGTGGCGTGCCGCCTCCAGCACATATTCGTCGCTGGTCGATATATAGCTTTCTATGGCCGCCATGCGCTCATCGAGTGCGCGCGGCAGCGTCGCCGTCATCGGCTCCGAGCTGGACAGCAGGGTCGAGAGGTTGGCAATCTGCTGCTCAAGGTCGCGGATCGCCCGGTTGTCGGCCTGCGGGCTGGCAACGGCATCATCCAGCCGTGCGGCGATGTCGTCAAGGCGGGTGGTGAGCCGCTCCAGATGCGCGCTTTCGGTGCTATGCTGACGGTCGCTCACATGATCGAGTTCATCGATCCGTCGCGACAGATAATCCAGCCGGTCTGCCAGCACGTCACTCACCGAACCGGTTTCCAGCGCGTCGATCTTGCGTGAAATGTCGGAGAGGAAGCCGGTGACTTCGGCCTGCGGCCGAACGTTGACGCCTCGATGGAGAAGCTCAGTCAGCCCCTCAAGCTGTTCCTCAACGCGCCCCGTATGCTGGGCGTCTGCCAGAAGCTCGACCTTGTCGGTCAGCGCCTCGACGCGGGATGCCAGATCCTGGGCGGAAAGTGAGGCTGCCGCCCGCGCCATGGCATCCACTTGACTTGCGATGATGTCCAGGCGGTCTTCGATCCGGTGAATCAGCACCTGCTCGCTGCCGTCACTGCGATGGCGGGGGGAGTTGGCGATGGTGCGGCTGATCTCTTCCAGGCGGTAATCGATCTGCGAAAACTGTTCGGCAAACAGATCCGTGGGAATTGCGCGTGAGCCGAGCGCCTCGACGGTCTGAGCCAGCGACAGCAGCCTGTCTTCCAGGGCAAGGATAGCGGGGCTGTTGGAGATGCTGCCCAGTTCGGCCTTCACGCCATCGATACGATAGGCAAGCGCGATCAGCTCCTGACGAATGCCTGACGTATCGATATCCTGAAGGCGCGTTTCCAGATCGTCCCAGCGCTGCTCCAGCTGTTTCAGCACCGTATCCTGATTCAGGCCGGCGATCTGCTGCTGCAGGCGATGAAGCTCCTTGCGAAGCTCTCCCGGTGCGCCGCTGGTCTGGCCACCCAACGCATCGACGCGTTCGGAAAGGCGCGACAACTCATGGCGGATGTCGTCCTCAAAATGCGGATCGGCTGAGCGAGCAGGAGCGGACTTGACATAATCGCGCAGCGATTGGATCTCGCGCGAAATAGTGGCGGAGATTTCGTTGCGCAGTGTGGCCGTGATGCCGGACAGGTCGACCGCGTCTACCCGTTCGTTGCGGGTTGCTGGGGCCGCGGGGCTGGGGTTTCTGAAAACGGCTGTACGCGGGTCAGGTCGTGCAGTTTCGGCTGCAGTGAGCCGCTCACTGATCTGTCGTTGCTGCTCGCGCGTTGGTCGCTGCGGCTCACGGCTGCTGTCCAGCAGGCGCTGCCGTTCGCGGATTTCCTGCAAAAGCGGCGAATCCTGATGCGGGCGACGCGGCGACGCGGCTCGACGGTCGATGTCATCGGCGGGGGCGCCATGCATCAACCCTTCGATACGCGCTTCCAGATTCTCGATCGTGCGGTTCAACGCATCCAGCGAGGTCCGCTCCCCGCGAGAATTGGCATTGTGGCGTGATCCGTTCATAATTTGCTCGCTTCGGCAGCTTGAATCCGGGAAAGCCTGGGTGAAAGCGCTGACCGCCAGTCCGGGCAGCCTTTCAGGAAGCGCATTGGTCCGGACTAGGTCGCGGGGCTTGCCCGAAACTTTCGCTGCGGACCGCTCCAAGGGCGGACCCGGCTGCCGGTGCGACGCACGACAGCTCTGCTCTTCACCTTTCGCGAAACATGGTTAACAAGGCTTTAACATTCTGAAAGTTTAACGTGATCTTGCCGCTTAAGATTGCGCGCAGGCATTGTCTCGCAATGTATTTCAGCATTGACTTGCGCACCCGCAGCAGTCTGCGAAACACTGCTGGCACCTATGTTCCCGCAACATCACTTGCCATGGCTTTCCATTCGGTCTCTGCTGCGTATCACTGTTCTCACAGGCTTCGGCCAGATCACATGATTGTTTGCCTCGGGCCGCGGCGAATTTTCCAATTGACGTTTACGCGCACGTCAATATTTTGTAAGCCTATGGATGCCGGTCCATCCGGCCGCTGATTTGGAGGAGTTCGCGAATGCCTGTCTACAAGGCTCCGGTCGCTGATACGCTGTTTATCCTGAATGATGTGCTCGGCATCGAGCGGTACAACAACCTGCCGGGTTTTGGCGATGCGACGCCTGAGATGATCGACGCCATCGCTTCGGAAGCCGCAAAGCTTTCGGAGGAAGTATTGTTCCC
Source organism: Rhizobium oryzicola (assembly GCF_030504645.1). Lineage (GTDB taxonomy): Bacteria > Pseudomonadota > Alphaproteobacteria > Rhizobiales > Rhizobiaceae > Neorhizobium > Neorhizobium oryzicola. Next base: position 481,020 of record NZ_JAUKWQ010000001.1, read on the forward strand.
GGTCAACTACTCCGGTGATCAGGAAGGCTGCGTTCGTTCCGATGACGGAACGGTGAAGACACCGAAAGGCTTCAAGTCCGCCTATGATGCCTACTGCGAGGGCGGCTGGATCGGCCTTGCCGTGCCGGAAGAGTTTGGCGGACAGGGCCTGCCCTACACGCTGCATGCGGCCGTCGGCGAATATACCTCCGCCGCCAACATGTCGCTGATGATGTATCCCGGTCTGACGCAGGGTGCGATTGCCGCGATCCTCGTGCACGGCAGCGACGAACAGAAGCAGACCTATCTGCCGAAGATGGTGGAGGGCAAATGGTCCGGCACCATGAACCTGACGGAACCCCATTGCGGTACCGATCTCGGCCTGCTGCGCACCAAGGCCGTTCCGAACGGTGACGGCACCTACAGGATATCCGGCCAGAAGATCTTCATCTCTGCCGGCGAACACGACATGACGGACAATATTGTCCATCTTGTCCTTGCGCGTATCGAAGGTGCGCCAGCCGGCACCAAAGGCATTTCGCTGTTCATCGTGCCGAAATACCTCGTCAACGAGGACGGTTCGCTCGGCGCGCGCAACAAGGTCGTCTGCGGTGCCATCGAGCACAAGATGGGCATTCACGGCAATGCCACTTGCGTGATGAACTATGACGAGGCGACCGGCTACCTGATCGGGGCCGAGAACAAGGGCCTCAACGCCATGTTCGTCATGATGAACGAGGCGCGCCTGGGCGTCGGTCTCCAGGGTCTCGCGATTGCCGAAGTGGCCTACCAGAATGCCGTTGCCTACGCCAAGGACCGCATACAGGGTCGCTCGCTCTCCGGCCCCAAGGCACCGGAAAAGGCGGCTGATCCCATCATCGTGCATCCCGATATCCGCCGCACGTTGATGACCATTAAGTCCTTCAATGAGGCGGGCCGCGCCTTCATGCTCTGGACGGCGCTGAAGTCTGATATTGCCCATCGCTCTGCGGATGCGAAAGAACGTCAGGATGCCGACGATCTGTTGGGTCTTGCCACGCCGATCCTGAAGGGTGTGCTGACCGACAAGGGCTTCGACCATGCGGTGATGGCGCAGCAGGTCTATGGTGGTCACGGCTATATCGAAGAATGGGGCATGAGCCAGTATGTGCGCGATGCCCGCATCGCCATGATCTATGAGGGCGCCAACGGCATCCAGGCGCTCGATCTCGTTGGTCGCAAGCTGGCGCTGAACGGCGGCCGCGCCGTTATGGCCGCCTTCAAAGAAATCGGCGATTTCTGCGAGGAAAACCGGTCGAACGAGCAGATGGCGCCGTTTACCAAGGCGCTGAAGAAGGGTCTGAACGACCTTCAGGCTTCCACCATGTGGTTCATGCAGAACGCCATGGCCAAGCCTGACAATGCCGGTGCCGGTTCGACCGATTACATGCACCTCTTTGGCCTCGTGATGCTGGGCTACATGTGGGCAAAGATGGCGAAGTCCGCGCAGGATCTCATTGCGGCAGGCGATGAGCGCACCGATTTCCTCAACAACAAGCTTGTCATGGCGCGCTTCTACATGGACAAGATCATGCCGGAAACGGCGCTTCGTAAGGTCCGCATCGAGGCGGGCGCGGATACGCTGATGGAACTGGCCGCGGAAGCTTTTTGAAGTTTGCCCCTCACCCTAACCCTCTCCCCGCAGGCGGGGAGAGGGGACGTGGCCGACGCAAACGAAAGAGTGTGGGCAGGACGGTGAAGCATTTTCCCTTCTCCCCGTCATCACGGGGAGAAGGTGCCGGTAGGCGGATGAGGGGCAGTCTCCCTTCCAGATTGGCCGGTGAGAAGAAATTTCATGAGGCGCTCCGCGCGCCCAAGGGAGAGAGATAATGACCGAAGTCTATATCTATGACCACGTGCGCACGCCGCGCGGTCGCGGCAAGAAGGATGGCTCGCTGCACGAGGTGCCGTCCGTTCGCCTCGCCGCGAAGACGCTGGAAGCGATCCGTGATCGAAACGGCCTCGATACGGCCAATGTCGATGACATCATCATGGGCTGCGTCGATCCGGTCATGGATGCCGGTGCCGTCATCCCCAAGGCTGCGGCGTTTGAGGCAGGCTATTCCACCAAGGCGCCCGGCATGCAGATCTCGCGCTTCTGCGCCTCGGGTCTCGATGCGGTGAATTTTGCTGCGGGCAAGGTCGCCGCCGGTTCGGACGAGATCGTCATCGCCGGTGGTGTGGAAAGCATGTCGCGCGTCGGCATGGGCATGTCCGGCGGCAGCTGGTACATGGACCCCTCCGTCAACTTCCCCGGCTATTTCATGCCGCAGGGCGTGTCCGCCGATCTCATTGCCACGAAATACGGCTTCTCCCGCGATGACGTGGACGCCTATGCGGTAGAAAGCCAGAAGCGCGCAGCACACGCCTGGGAAAAGGGCTACTTCAAGAACTCGGTCATTCCGGTGAAGGACCAGAACGGTCTCGTCATCCTCGACCGGGACGAGCACATGCGTCCGGATACGAACATGCAAGGCTTGGCCTCTCTCAACCCGTCCTTCCAGATGCCGGGTGAAATGGGCGGCTTCGAAGCCGTCGGCATCCAGGCGCATCCCGAAGTCGAGCGCATCAACTACGTTCACCATGCCGGTAACTCCTCGGGCATCGTGGATGGCGCTGCCGCCGTTCTCGTCGGCTCCAAGGCAGGCGGTCAGACGATGGGGTTGAAGCCTCGCGCCCGCATCAAGGCCTTTGCTAATATCGGTTCCGATCCGGCCCTGATGCTGACTGGCCCGGTTGATGTGACGGAAAAGCTCTTGAAGAAGACTGGCATGTCGATCTTCGACATCGACCTGTTCGAGCTGAACGAAGCCTTCGCCGCTGTCGTGCTGCGCTATCTTCAGGCCTTCGAGATCGATCATGCGAAGATGAACGTCAATGGCGGTGCAATTGCCATGGGGCACCCGCTGGGGGCCACGGGCGCCATGATCCTCGGCACGGTTCTGGACGAACTGGAACGCCGCGATTTGAACACCGCGCTGGTCACGCTCTGCATCGGCGCGGGCATGGGCACGGCAACGGTCATCGAGCGGGTTTGAGGGGCGCGCCGAAATGGACCATTGGCAACGCCACCTGGACAACAATCGTGAACACGATCGGCGAGAGCAACAGATGGCGGAAGATTATCAGGAGAGCCTTTCTGTCACTCCGAAAGAGCATGCGCGCGTGCTTGGTGAGACAAACCGGGCTCTACTGATCATGCTGGTGGTTGTCTTCGTTGTCGCTGCGCTGGCCGTGACCTTCTACTGACGGTCAAAAAATTCAGGGAAGAGGAATCCCAATATGAGCACCTACAAGAATTTCACTGTCGAAACCGACGCAGATGGCATTGCTCTCGTCACCTGGGACATGCCGGACAAGAGCATGAACGTTTTCACCGTCGAGGTGATGGACGAGATCGACGCGATCGTCGATCAGACGGTCGCCGATGCGGCTGTGAAGGGCGTCGTCTTCACGTCGGGTAAGAATTCCTTCTCTGGCGGTGCGGATCTCACCATGATCCGCGGCATGTTCTCGCTCTTGCATGAGGAACAGGCCAACAACCCCGACACCGCCATGCAGAAACTGTTCGACGTGGCCGGTAGCATGACCTGGCTGTGGCGCAAGATCGAGACCAACGGCAAGCCGTGGGTCTCCGCCATCAATGGCGTGTGCATGGGCGGTGCGCTGGAACTGTCGCTCGCCTGCCATGGACGCGTGGTCTCCAACGCAAAGTCGGTCAAGTTGGCGCTGCCGGAAGTCAAGGTCGGCATCTTCCCCGGTGCCGGCGGCACGCAGCGTGTGGCGCGCCTTGCCAATACGCAGGATGCCCTGCAGATGATGACGACCGGCCAGACGCTGACTCCGTCGCGCGCCAAGGCCATGAACCTCGTGCATCAGGTGGTCGAGCCCGACCAGTTGATCCCCGCCGCAAAGCAGATGATCAAGGACGGTCTGAAGCCGGTCGCGCCCTGGGACGAGAAAGGCTTCAAGGTTCCGGGCGGCGGCATCTGGACGCCCGCTTCCGCCCAACTCTGGCCGGCAGCACCCGCCATCCTTCGCCGTGAAACCGCGGGTAACTATCCCGGCGCTCTGGCCATTCTCAAATGCGTCTATGAAGGCCTCCAGGTTCCCTTCGATACGGGCCTGAAGATCGAGCAGCGCTATTTCACGCAGGTGCTGCGCTCCACCGAAGCCTTCTCGATGATCCGCTCGCTGTTCATTTCCATGCAGGAATTAGGCAAGGGCGCGCGCCGCCCCGCAGGCGTCGAAAAGAAGAAGCTCTCGAAGATCGGCGTCGTCGGCGCTGGCTTCATGGGCGCCTCCATCGCCTATGTCACGGCCGCCGCCGGCATTGCCGTTTCGCTGATCGATCGCGACGAAGAGGCCGCCGCCAAGGGTAAGGCCGTCTCTGAAAAGCTGGTGGCTGACAGTGTTGGTAAGGGACGGATGACCAAGGAAGAGGGCGAGAAGCTTCTTTCGCTGATCACCCCGACCGCCGATTACTCCACGCTGTCGGATGTCTCGCTCGTTGTTGAAGCTGTCTTCGAAGACCGTCAGGTGAAGAAGGACGTCATCGAGAAGGTCGAAGCCGTCCTGCCGGAAACGGCGATCTTCGCCTCCAACACCTCGACGCTGCCGATCACCGGTCTGGCGAAGAATTCCAAGCGTCCAAAACAGTTCATCGGCGTGCATTTCTTCTCGCCGGTCGAAAAGATGATGCTGACGGAAGTCATCCTCGGCGAGGAAACCGGCGACGAGGCGCTTGCAGTCGCGCTGGATTATGTCGCGCAGATCAAGAAAACGCCGATCGTGGTCAACGATACGCGCGGCTTCTATGTCAACCGTTGCGTCTTCCGCTACATCAACGAGGCCTATGACATGCTGATCGAAGGCGTGCCGGCAGCAATGATCGAAAATGCCGCCAAGATGGCAGGCATGCCGGTTGGCCCGCTGTCGCTGAACGACGAGGTGGCTGTCGATCTCTCCCAGAAGATCATGAAGGCTTCGATTGCCGATCTCGGTGAGGCCTCGGTGAAGCCGGAGCACATGGCGCTAGTCAACAAGCTCGTGGATGAACTCGATCGCCGCGGCCGCAAGAACGCCAAGGGCTTCTATGAATATCCAGCCAAGCCCGCCAAGAAGTTCCTGTGGCCGGGCCTGAAGGATCTCTATCCCCAGAAGCCGGCTTCCGAAGTGGATGTCAACGTGCTGAAGCAGCGCCTGCTGGTTACGATCGCGCTGGAAGCCGCGCGTACAGTAGAGGAAGGCATTGTCACCGATCCGCGTGAGGCGGATGTCGGCTCCATCCTCGGCTTTGGGTTTGCGCCGTACACGGGCGGCACGCTGTCCTATATCGACGGCATGGGTGTGAAGACTTTCGTGGCTCTGTGCGAAAAGCTCGCCGCCGAATACGGCGAACACTTCAAGCCGACGCCGCTGCTGCGCGACATGGCCGCCAAGGGTGAGACCTTCTACACGCGCTTCAATCCTTACGGGGCCGAGCAGCAGGCTGCATAAGCGGTCTTCCATTTCATAGAATAGCAGCAGGCCCCTTTCGGGGCCTGTTCGCGTTTCTGGGGTATTCTATAGTGCTTTTAGAGTGTCGTCGGAGCCTTTGGTTGTGTACGCCAATCACCGACTATGAAAAGTGAAGCACTCGACTTTCATTCATTTTGCGGACAGAAAAAATTTTGTAAGAAATTTCTTAACGATAAAAGCTTCCCGCGAGGCGATTTGTCGTCACCATCAGTTTCATCGCACGAAGGACCTATCCCGTGAAGAAGATCTTCGCCGCCGCTGCTGTTGCAGCCATGTTGTTTCCCGCCGCTTCCTTTGCCAAGACGCTCTCGTTCCCGAGCGATGCTCCGGTTGCCAGCATCACCATTCCGGATAGCTGGAACCCGGAAGAAACCGATAGCGGCATTCAGGCCACCTCTGCCGACAATGCCATCTATCTGGCGGTCGACGTTGCCGAAGCCGCTGATGCCGGCAAGGCCGTGGATGAAGTGATCGCCTTCCTCGACAAGTCTGGCATCAAGGTGGACGATTCCACCCAAAAGAAGACCGAGGGTACTTTGAACGGCATGCCGCTGACCAGCTTTGACTGGACCGGCAAGGACAAGGATGGTCCGGTCAACATCAGCCTGGCCGCAATCGCTCCGAGCGCAGACAAGCTTCTGCTGCTGACCTACTGGGGTACCAAGGGCAAGGACAGCAAGCACGACAAGGCGATGGAAAACATCATCGGCTCGCTGAAGCCCGCCAAGTAATTTGCTCTTTGAGCAGGCTCCGCTCGGGTTGCGGGGCCTGCTTCCTTTGGCCTTTTGCAGGTGAAACCGTCAAAGGATCACATGGGGAACGAAGCGAGAGGTGTTACGCGTTATTAATCCTTCGTCCTCGCGCAGGCCAATGCCACATGCCTTGCCACCCACCAGCCAACTGCCGATCACGGCATGTCCCGTCTCTGTTCGAAAAAGGTTACGGGCGAAGGACTGTGTGACGTAGCGGGAGTCGGATACGAGCTTGGCTCCTATGTGCGCGTCGCCTTGACTGATGATGCACACTCCCGCACCTTCGCGCGAATGCAGGGGCTTGATGACGCGATCTGTCTGCTTCATCCAGCGAGGTTCCTCATCGGTGTAATAAGCAGGCAGCAGATTGGGATGATCCGGAAACATCCGCCACAACTCCACCAGGATGGCTTTTGTGGAAAGCATCATTTTCCAGATCGGCTCGATGATGGTCAGTTGGGAGAGGGCGGGTGATCTGCCCCAGGCGTCCGCGATGAGCCATTCCCACGGATATAGCTTGAAAAGCGTGCCTATGATCTCGTCGTTCAAATCAACGAGACGCGAGTGCCGCAGGCCGATTTCGGCAATCCGCATGCATTCTACATCACATCCGGCCTGCAGGGCGCAGTCTGCCAGATATTCAATGGTAGTCCGATCTTCCACATTATCCATGCAAGCGAAATGGATCATTCCGCCATTCGGCATCATCCCTTGCCATTGGGCAATCAAGGCTTCGTGCAGTGAATTGAACTGATCCGCATGTGACGGTAGCGCCCCGCTGACCTTCAAATCTTCCAACCAGTGCCACTGAAAAACAGCCGCCTCATAGATACTTGTTGGAGTGTCCGCGTTAAACTCAAGAAGCTTGGCGGGACCGTCGCCATCATAGGCGAGATCGAAACGACCATAGAGGCTCGGCGCGTTGTGGTCGAAGCTATTTCCCACTGCCCAATGAAGCCGACGTGGAATTCCGAGCCGTTCCAATATGGATTGATCATGGGCGGCTCTTCCGGCCAACTTCTGGCACAGTGACCATAATTCCGTCGTGGGATCCTCGAGGTCGTCTTCGATCTGCCGAAGGCTGAATTCGTAGCGGATCGTTTCATCCCAATAGAGGCTATCATCCTCACCAACGGCAAATTCAAATCCAAGATCTGCTGTACGTGTGGCAAGATCTGGCCGTACGGGGCTGGAGCGCCGGATCATTCGCCGCTTCCACCGTGACCGCCGCCGCCGTGACCGCTGCTTGCATGTGCCTCACCTGTCATCCCAAAGCCGCCTCGTGAGGATTTGCCTGCAACGTGTGACGATCCAAAGGAGGCGCTGGCATTCCCTCCACCGCTTCCGTGGCCAGAGCTACTGCTGCTTCCGTAACAAGTTTTGTCCGACTTTTCTTTCTCTGCCGTGCAATCTGGAGCGCGATTGAGAGTGGAAAGCCCTGCCGTGGCGGCGCCCATGCTCACGAGTAACACCAAAGCACTGCGCTTCATGAATAACAGATGACCTCGTCCACAGGCAAAATCTCAATAGCAACCGCGCGATCGTATTCCCTAGCCGACAGCCTGTCCAGAAGTTCAGCGGTCTACTGCACGTTTGAGGTGTGATGGCAGGTGCGTGGGTCAGTGCTGCTACCCAATATCCCCTCTCGCTGAAACAATTACGGTGTTCCCCTGTTCGTGGGGCAGTGGGTCTGCTGGCGCGGTTATGCCGGGCAGGCTGCGCGCCAACCCGGTTGCTTCAGCAACCTTCATCCAGGAGACGCCAGAATGCGAGCCCTCGTTTGGCACGGCAAGGAAGATATTCGCTGCGATACCGTCACGGATCCGGAAATCGAACATCCGCGTGATGCCATCATCAAAGTTTCGAGTTGCGCCATCTGCGGTTCGGACCTGCACCTGTTTCACAACTTCATCCCGGCCATGATGCCGGGCGACATCATGGGCCATGAAACCATGGGTGAGGTGGTAGAAACCGGATCCGACATGCGCGGCAAGCTGAAGAAGGGGGATCGCGTCGTCATCCCCTTCACCATTCTCTGCGGCGAATGCGACCAGTGCAAGCGCGGCAATTTCTCCGTCTGCGAGCGCTCGAACCGCAACAAGGGCATGGCGGAAAAGGCTTTTGGCCACACCACGGCGGGCCTGTTCGGCTATACGCACCTGACAGGCGGTTATCCTGGCGGGCAGGCGGAATACTTACGTGTGCCCTTTGCCGACGCCACCCACATCAAGGTGCCGGACAGCATGCCGGACGAGCAGGCGCTGTTCCTCAGCGACATACTGCCGACGGGCTGGCAGGCGGCCGTGCATTGCGACATCGAGCCGACAGACACGGTCGTGGTCTGGGGCTGCGGCCCGGTCGGACAGATGTGCATTCGCTCCGCCGTACTGCTCGGTGCCAAACAGGTGGTCGCGATCGATTGTCTGACCGAGCGCCTTTCCATGGCGGAAGCGGGTGGTGCCATCACCATCAACTTCCTGGAGGAAAGCGTCATCGAGCGGCTGAACGAACTCACACAAGGCAAGGGACCGGAAAAATGCATCGATGCCGTTGGGCTCGAAAGCCACGTGTCCATGGCTCAGCCGGATACGGTCTATGACCGCGCCAAGCAAATGATGATGCTGGAAAATGACCGGCCGCATGTGCTGCGGGAAATCATCTATGTCTGCCGTCCGGGCGGTATTGTCTCGATACCCGGCGTCTATAGCGGGTTGATCGACAAGATGCCGATGGGCATGGCCATGAACAAGGGGCTGACCTTCCGCACTGGGCAGACGCATGTGAACCGCTGGACGGACGATCTCATCCGCCTCATCGAAGAGGGGAAACTCGATCCGTCCTTCGTCATCACCCATACCGAAAACCTCTCGGACGGACCTGAGATGTACAAGCTGTTCCGCGACAAGCAGGACAGTTGCATCAAGGTCGTGCTCAAGCCATGAAGGGTCATCCCATGACATTCCTCGCAAACTATCTGCGCCCCGAAGGCGACCCGAAGATCGTCTCGACCGGCACAAGCTCGCTCAGTTCATCAGACTCCCTTGCACGTGCGCTTGGCTGGTTCAGCATTGGGCTTGGTCTTGCGGAGCTGCTGGCGCCGCACAAACTCACCTCTGCTCTCGGCATGCGCGGCAAGGAGGGGCTGGTGCGGGCCTATGGCGCCCGCGAGATCGCCAGCGGCATGCTCACTTTATCGTTGGACAAGCAGGCGGGTCTGGTCAGCCGCGTGGCGGGTGATGGGTTGGATATTGCGACGCTGCTTCCGGCGCTTTCCCACGACAATCCGAAGCGGGAGAATGTGGGCTTCGCTTTGACCATGGTGGTCGGCATCACGCTGCTCGACATCATTGCGGCCCGGGCCACCACCAACCGTCATGCAAGGCCGTGGGCAACGGGGGCGATCCGCACCTATGGCGACCGCAGCGGTTTTCCGGGCGGCGTGGCCGCTGCACGCGGCGCCGCCGTGAAGAAACTATCCGATATGCGGCCTTCCGCAGACTCCGCGCAGCCATCGAGCACGCCGCGACCGGTATGATGAGGGCGCAGAGGTAGGTATGGTTCAATGCCTACCTCTGTTGTCGTTATCGCGACGCGAAGCCGGGATTGCTTTGCAGCATCACTCTAAAAATTTATGAATTTTAGGAGGTGGCATAAGTCTGGTGTGGCCGAATCGTTTTATAAAATAGGCGTGTTGTGAATAACACGAGCTTTGCTTGTAAAACTCAGACCCCACCGGAAGAATCCGCCATGAAAAAAATCCTTGCAGTTACCTTGGCTCTTGCGCTGCTGAGCCCCGTTTCTTCTTTCGCAAAGTCTACAAACCTGATGTTCCCCAGCGAAAAGCCGGTGGCAAGCATCTCCATTCCTTCCGAATGGGAACCGGAAGAGACGGAAAGCGGTATTCAGGCGACGTCGGAAGATGGCGCCGTCTATATCGCAATTGATGTTGCGACCTCGCGCACCAGTGATCGCGTGATTGATGAAGCGATAGCCTTTCTGGACAAGAACGGCGTGACGATTGATGCGTCCACGCAGAAGAAGACGGACGACAAGATCAACGGCATGGACACCACAATCTTCAGCTGGGAGGGCAAGGATGACGATGGTCCAGTCAATATCGGTCTCGCTGTCCTGTCGCCCAAGCCGGACAAGCTGCTTCTCATCACCTATTGGGGTACCAAGGGAGAGCAGGAGAAGCACGGCGCGGAGCTGGATGGGATCCTGAACTCGCTGCATCCCGCAGGCAACTGATTATGTTGGGCAGCGCGAAACGGCGCTGCCTAATTACCCTCTGCAAGAGCGTGCGATGACCGCTGGGCCTACCGAATCGGCTTGGCCGGCTTTTTCGGGGCGACAGCAATGGTGGCTGGTTGAGCAACTGGCGGAGCTATGTCGGGAACCGCCTCGCCCCAGGACGTGATGGGCTTGTTATCCTTCGTCAACACCCGGATGTCATACAGCGCCAGCGATGCCTGCAACTGGTTGGCATCCGTGCACTTCTGGATCAAGCCGCCGATATAGCGGATGCAGTCATTCGTCGTGCCTTCCACCGAGCCCGTGGCCCAATCCTTGATAACGCCATCCTGTCCCACAAGAAAATAGGAGAGGCGATTACGATGTGAAACGGTCTCATGCCCCACCAGACCGCCGAAATTGGATTTGGTCTCCGTGCGGGCACCCGGCGCAATATGACGATAGATCGTCATACCGTTGGTAAGGCGGGTCATGCCGATCATCGGCCCGAAGACCGGCCCGGAGCCGGACATCTGCATCAGCGGATTTCTTTCGTATCCCTCGACCTCCGCATAGGTCTTTCCCATCACCGATCCCGTATAGGAGCGGTTTGCCGCATTCTCCACCTTGTCCATCGTTCCTGAGCAGCCAGCCAAAAAGCCGGCAAGTAAAACCACTGAAACCGGAATCAAACGCATGCTAGGATCCCCAATCTAAGCAACCGCTAATCTCTTGTAATATTCACCACCACTTATTCCATGCTACAAAATAGCCATTGTGGCGAACAGAGGCAGCAGATGCGGTGATCGGGATTATTTGAGCCGCGACGGGAATTTTCGTCCATCATTTTCCGGGGGAGAGCAGGCTGTCGCATGAAACGCTGAAATGCTAATTCACGGTTCTGGTTCGCAGGAAAGGCATTGAATGACCGGCTCGAATAGCGAAGGAAAGGCGAAGGGTTTTGCAAAATCCGGTTTTCGCAGCTTCGGCGCCAGTCGGTTCTTCGTCAGGGAAAATGCGGTCGTCAGTTTTCTGGCACGGGTTCCGGCATTTCGCGATGCCGTGCATGGTAGCACAACCGGCCAGAAACTTTTTGGTTATACGGCAGCGGTGATTATCTCGGGCTTTGCCAGCCTCGTTCGCTTTTTGGTGGATGACTATCTGCCGCCAGGCTTCCCCTATCTGACCTTTTTTCCGGCCGTTATTCTGACCGGCTTTTTCTTCGGCATCTATCCGGCCATGCTGACCACGCTGATTTCGGGGATTGTGGCCTGGTACTGGTTCATTCCGCCGGTCGAGAGCTTTGCACTGACGCCTCAATCGATCACGGCGCTTGCCTTCTATGTCGCCGTGATTTCGATCGATCTTGGTCTGCTACAGCTCCTTCTCAATGCCTATAGCGCGCAGATGCGGGCAACCGAAGAGCTGACAAAGAACCTGCAACTGCAGCAACTGGTCTCGGAAGAGGTCGATCATCGCATGAAGAACCTGCTGGCCACCACCAGCGGGCTCATTGCACTCTCGCAACGTTATGCGACCACGCCCCAACAGCTTGGCACGCAACTGCGGCAGCGCATCCAGGCAATGGGCCATTCCATCAGCCTGTTGCGCGGTTCCTTGCATGGTGGGCAGTCGGATATTCGCGATGTAATCATCGCCGCCTTGGAGCCGCTTGGCCTTTCGCGCGGCGACCGGCTGGCCTTTGAGGGAGAACAGATCAGCCTCAACGGCTCCTCAGTGATTGCGCTCAGCCTCATCATGCATGAACTCGGCACCAATGCGTTCAAATACGGCGCACTGTCCAGCGATCATGGCCGTATCCTCCTCACCTGGAACACTCGCCGGGTAGAGGCGGAGGATGCCGAAGCTGATGAAACTTTCGTTGATCTCGCCTGGCAGGAGCAAGGCGGTCCCGCAGCAACGGCACCGGAAAGTCATGGCTTTGGTACGGAGCTTGTCCGGCGCATGGGGCAGAGCCTGGGCGGCGAATGCCATTTCGAATATGCGCCGAGCGGCCTGGTCGTGCGCTTCACGATGCGGCTTGCCAGCATACAGGCTTGAGAGGGCGCTTGGCGCCCTCTCATTCATAGACTTAGGCGGTCTTGATGCCTGAAGAGCCAATGCTTGTGGAAGATTTGGCTGGGACCTTGGCAGTCACGGGACCATCGCGACTGACATCTGCAGGTGCCAGCCATTTGTCCCGTTCCCGCCACAGCGCCGGGATGGCGAGAAGCGCGATGCACACGCCGGCGATAGCCGTCTTGCTCAGTTCCGAAAGTTCCGGTGTACGGCCATCGAAATAGTAGACGGCGTAGACGATCCCGACATGCCAGACGTAGACGTAAAGCGAATGACGGCCGAGCAATTGTAGGAAGCGCAGGGACAGAACCGAGATGATGGCATTGGCGATTGTCTGAACCCATGGCGAGCGATGACGCGGGCCTGCAATGATCAGCCAGGTGATCAGCGTCGCCGCAGCGGCGAAGTTGATGAGATAGACCGGGCCGAAATCGGCGCGGATTTCCATCGTCGCGAACTTGCTGACCAGTTCCGCCGGCATCAGGCCGTGGGCCGTCATCACCCGAAGTGGCAGGAAGAAGCCGCAGATCAGTGCACATATCGTCGGGATGAACGTGTTCTCCGGCGAGAAGATGCGGCCCCATTCGATACGGTTCAGCGAGGTCAGCGCACCGAGGACGAGACCAGAATAGAAAACGATCTGCCAGCCGAGCAGGTTGAAGGACACGCGGATGCCCTGGTCGTCCGGGCGCATAAAGAAGCTGTTGAGCGGATCCGTCACCAGCTTCTGCAGGCCGAGCTGCCCGGCCATCCAGAGAATGAGGGAGCCTGCCATCACATGCGCCCACTTGCCGTCGATCACGAGCTTTACCAACATGGGCGCAAAGATCATATAAATGATGTACTGCGGCAGAATATCCATGAAGGTCGGCTGGTAGACGAAGGTGGCGATTGCCGCAAGACGGATCGGGTCATCGAACGTGGTGTAGCCCAGCCAGTTGAACCAGATGTAATAGGCGCCCGGCAGAACCATCTGGATTGCGAGCACGCACAGTATCAGGCCCATTGCATAGCGGTAAAGTTCGAAGGCGCGGGAGTAGATCGCCTGACGACCGGCCGCATAACCGTTCTTTGCCATCTTGCGCACGTAAACCATGCCGATCAGCAGGCCTGACAAAAAGACGAAGCCCTGCGCATCCTCCACGAATGCCAGCTGGTTATGGTTGATATTCACCAACCAGTAGCCGCCGGCAAAAATCAGGTGATTGATCAGCATAAAGACGAGGAAATATCCCCGCATTCCATCGATCAGGTCATAGCGTTTCATCGGTGGCGTCTCCGTCTTGGCTCAAGCCCGATGGTCACAACCAGTGGGTCCGAGCCGCCGCTCGCGGGTGGCAAGTGTCGGCGTGTAACGCGGCATGAGATGGACGGTTCCGCCGCAGAGACCTCTCAAAACAGGAACAAATTGTCACAAAATTGTCAGCACTCTTAAAAACCGAGATTCACTCGGCAGCGATACGCCTCGCGCTCGCCATCTGGGCCAGAAAGGCCCGAAGGGCTGCGGGTTTGACCGGCTTGTGCTGGAGGGTCAGACCATACACTTCGACCTGTGTGCGGACATCCTGTCCGCGATCGGCCGTGATAACGAGACCGGGAATGGCACTGCCGAACAGCGAACGCAGTTTGACGATTGCCTCAATGCCGGTTCCGTCGTCCAGATGATAGTCTGCAATGGCAATATCCGGCGCGCTTCCGCCACTTGCGGCCAATCGCTCGACAGCCGCCATCGATTCGGCCTGAAGCACGGTGCAGCCCCAGCCGGAAAGAAGGAGCGACATGCCCTCCAGGATGCGCGGCTCGTTATCGATGCAGAGTACCTTGAGGCCGGAAAGAGGCTGGGGCGCCGCCGGAGCCGCGGTATCGGTCGTGGCCGGTCGCATGGCGTTGACATCGCGCGGGATCTTTACCCGGAACAGCGTGCCCTTGCCGGGTGTCGAGATCAGCTCCACCGGATGCGACAGCACGCGTGAGATGCGATCCACGATGGACAGCCCGAGCCCCAGACCGGCTGCCGTTCTTGCACCTTCCTCCAGCCGCGCAAACTCCTTGAAGACCGTGCGGTATTTCGAGGGCGGTATGCCGATGCCGGAATCCATCACCTCGATAATGGCGTCCTTGCCGCGGCGACGCACCCCGACGATCACCTTGCCGCTCACCGTGTATTTGATGGCGTTCGACACGAGGTTCTGGATGAGGCGACGCAGCAGGTTGGGGTCGGTGCGCACCTGTAGCGAAGTCGGCATGACCTTGAACTTCAGCTTTTTCTCACGTGCGATTGGGGCGAAATCCGTCTCGATCCGCTTCAAAAGGTCGTCCAACGGCACGGAGGAAAGACGCGGCTTCATGGCCCCCGTATCCAGCCGGGAGATGTCGAGAACAGCGCCGAGAATGCTCTCGACCGACTCCAGCGCCGAATCGATGTTACGGACGAGCGAACTGTTGTCCGAATCGCCCAGGCGCTCCACCAGAGCGGAGGAATAAAGACGGGCGGCGTTCAGGGGCTGGAGGATGTCGTGACCGGCGGCCGCGAAGAACCGCGTCTTGCCAAGGTTCGCCTCATCTGCCGTGGCGCGCGCTTCCGCCAGCTCCCGGTTGACATGGGTCAGTTCCGCCGTGCGCTCCGCCACGCGTTGCTCAAGCGTCTCGTTGATCTGGCGCAGCGCTTCGGCTGCTGCAACCCGGTCCGTAATGTCAGTGTAAGTGGCGACGATACCTTTGTCCGGCATTGCGTTGGAGCGCACTTCAATGATGCTCTCACCGGCACGCAGCACCAGGGTAAATGGCGTGTCCAGCGTCTTAAACTGCTCGATGACAGCGTCCCTGTCGTCAGGCGCAACGTCACCCCGTTCCGTCAGAATCTCTACGATATCCTGCAGCGGAAAGCCCACTTGACCCACCTGCTCCGGCAGGTCGAGAAGGTTGCGAAAGCGCCGGTTCCAGATGGTCAGCCTGTCCGTGCTGTCGAAGACGGCAACCCCCTGGTCCATCTGGGAGAGCGCAGTCTGCAGCATATCCTGATTGTATTGTAGCGCTTCGCTGGCTTGGTCCAGTAGCCAGGCCGTATCGGCATTGGTGTCTTCCGCCTTTTGCAGGATCAGCGACAGCACCAGCCGTGCGGAAGAGGAGCCGATGGCACTGCCCAGCACCTGCTCAGAAAAATGGATGAACGCCATGTCGGCGGCGTCTTCGTCACCCAGCTTTCGGCCAATCGTGCGTTCGTAATTGGCAAAGGATCGGCGCATGCGCTCTTCACCAAGATAGCGGGCAATGGCGGCCTTGAGGTCACCAACGCTGACCCGTGTCTTCCAGCCGCGCGTCGCAAATTGGGAGCGCAGATGCCGTTTCACGAAAATGCCTGCCTGCAGGCGCTCCACCGGCTTCGGGTTGCGCGACAGGGAGCCGATGACGAAGGCCACGCTGTTGATGATCAGGCTGAGAAGGACGGCATTGACGAGCGAATCCGATGTCGGCCCCGAAAACAGTCCGGTGCCGGGAAGCAGAAAGTCCAGGATCATGGCGGCAAGCGCGGAATTGTCCGGTCCGCCGAGACTAGGCACGAAGAGCAGATAGGCCCAGGTGAGGAAGCCGAGGCTCATGCCCATGATGGCGCCGCGCGCATTGGCGCGCCGCCAGAACAGGCCGCCGAACAGGGAGGGTGCCATCTGTGCTATGGCCGCAAAGGCTAACAGGCCAATGGAGGCAAGGCCCGACTGGCTGTTGGCAGAACGGTAATAGGCATAGCCGAGCAGCAGCACGACGAAGATGGAGAAGCGGCGGATGCGAAGCAGCGTTCGGGCAAAATCCTGCCGCTGCCCGACCGATGTCATCAGGCGCCGCCGCAGGAAGATCGGCACGATGATATCGTTGGAGACCATGATGGAGAGCGCGACCGAAGCCATGATCACCATAGCCGTCGCAGCAGAAAAACCACCGATGAAGGTGATCATTGTCACCAGCGGCATCTCGTGTTTCAGCGGCAGCAGAAGCACGTAAAGGTCTGCATTGCCGGAACCTCCAAAGGTCAGCAGACCCGCAAAAGCAACCGGGAGGACGAAGATATTGATGCCGACGAGATAGGCAGGCAGCAGCCATCCCGCCATCTTCAGTTCGGAGGCCGTCCGGTTCTCCACGACGGTGACATGGAACTGGCGCGGCAACATGATGATGGCAAAGCCGGAAAGGCCGATCAGCAGCAGCCAGCGGGCAAAGGGCGTGTGATAGGAGAGGGCGCTTTCCACCAGCGGGTTCGCGGCCGCCTGCGCCCAGAGGTCCGACGGGCCGTTGAACAGCAGGAAGATGACGGAGAGGCCGATGGTACAGAAGGCGATCAGCTTAACCAGTGATTCCATGGCAATTGCCAGGATCAAGCCGTCCTGATGCTCCGTCGCATCCGTATGGCGCGTGCCGAACATGACGGCAAAGCAGGCCATCATGACCGTGACGATCAGGGGAAGATCGATGAAGTAGAGATTGCCGTTGCCAATCCCGTAATCCAGGGGATTGACCATGGCCGCGACTGAATTGGAAACGGCCTTCAGCTGGAGCGCGATATAGGGAACGGCTCCGACCAGGGAGATGACTGCGACGATCAGCGCGACTGCGGAATTCTTCCCGTAGCGCGCGGCGATGAAATCCGCCACCGAGGTCAGCTTCTCGGCTTTGGCCAGTTCGATGATCCGCCGCACCAGCGGCAGGCCAAGGGTGAAGGCGAGGATCGGTCCGATGTAGATGCCGGTGTATTCAAGGCCTCTTTCCGATGCGAGGCCCACGCCTCCGAAATAGGTCCAGGACGTGCAGTAGATGGCGAGGCTGAGGGCATAGACCACCGGTCGCCCGCGCTTTGGCACACCAAGCCTGCGGCTGCGCCGGTCGCCGTAACTTGCTACGGCAAACAGCAGCAGGATATAGGCGCATGCCGACAGCAATATGATCCAGCCAGGCAGCATCGGCCCTCCACGGACGGCGGGGATGGTCTATCCATCCCCCTGCGAAAGATACGATATCTGCCCCCGCTTGGAAATCGAGGCTGGTCTCGGCAAAAAGTCCAATGCGAGGTCTCTTTATAAGTGGCGATGCATCTTTTCACGGCCTGCCATCACGCTATGTTGGGCGACCGAAGTCATTTATGCATGGAGAGGGACCCGCATGTCAGTGATCGGCGAATTTCGAAGCTTTATTGCCAAGGGCAATGTGATCGACCTGGCGGTCGGTATCATCATTGGCGGCGCCTTTACGGGCATCGTCAACTCCCTGGTCAATGATGTCATCATGCCTGTCGTCAGCGTCGTCGTCGGCGGTATCGATTTTTCCAACTACTTCCTGCCGTTGAAGTCCACGGTGACGGCCACGACATTGGAGGCTGCCAAGGCGCAGGGGGCGGTCTTCGCCTATGGCAAGTTCCTGACAGTCGTCATCAACTTCGTCATCCTTGCCTGGATCATCTTCCTGATGGTCAAGGGCGTGAACAAGATCCGCGTTCACGAGGACAAGAAGCCGGCCGAGGCCACGCCTGCACCCCCGCCGGCAGATGTTCAACTGCTCACGGAAATCCGCGATATCCTGAAGACTAAGTGATACGCCTGTGCGCATCACCGAAATCGATGCGCATCTCAAGGATTGTCATGGGAATTTCTCCTCGGTCTGCGCTATGAACGGCGCAACCGTGGAGAAATTGTCCGATGACCTTTGTTGAACGCCTCAGCCCCCGCGCCCTTGCCACGCCGCAAAGCGGCATTGTCGAACTCGTCAATTATGCGCGCGGACGCCCCGGCCTCATTCCGCTTTGGGCCGGCGAGGGCGATCTGCCAAGCCCGCCTTTCATCAACCAGGCCACCAAGGATTCGCTGGATGCCGGCGAGACCTTTTACACCTGGCAACGGGGGCTGCCGGAACTGCGCGATGCCCTGTCGCGCTACTACCAGCGGCACTTTGATGTCAGCCTGCCGCGCGAACATTTCTTCGCCACCAGCTCGGGAATGCATGCCATCAACATCTGCGTGCAGGCGCTGACATCGCCCGGCGATGAAGTCATCTATCTTTCGCCAAGCTGGCCGAACATTGTCGCGGCTATCGGCGTGGCTGGCGCCAAGGCCGTTGGCCTGCCGCTGAGTTTCGTCAATGGCGGTTGGCAGGTGGATGTGGACAAGCTGGAAGCGGCAATCACGCCGCGCACCCGTGCGCTCTTCATCAATACCCCTTCGAACCCGACCGGCTGGACGGCAACCCATGATGACCTGCGCGCCATTCTTGCGGTTGCGCGCAAGCACGGGCTCTGGATCGTCGCCGACGAGATCTACGCGCTCTATTACTTCCGCGATGGCGGTCGTGCGCCGTCCTTCATGGATGTGCAAGAGCCGGATGATCTGATCATCTACGCCAATTCCTTCTCCAAGAACTGGTCCATGACCGGCTGGCGCGTCGGCTGGATCGTAGCGCCCCCGGCCATCGGTCAGGTGCTGGAAAACCTCATCCAGTATTCGAGTTCTGGCCTCACACCCTTCATGCAACGTGGCGCGATTGCGGCCCTCGATCATGGCGATGAGTTTGTCCGTTCCAATATCGAACGGGCGCGTACGTCGCGCGATCTGCTCTGCGATGCACTGATTGCCACCAACCGTGTCGAGACACTGAAGCCGGATGGCGCGATCTACGCCTTCCTGAAGGTCGATGGCATAGACGATCCCCGTAAAGCGGCCTTCGATATCGTCGACAAGACGCTGGTGGGTCTGGCGCCTGGCACGGCGTTTGGTATGGGCGGCGAAGCCTTCCTGCGTGCATGCTTCCTGCGCGATCCCAATCAGATCACGGAAGCAGCCGGCCGCCTGGCTGACTATATCAAGCGCCTCTGAGGTTCTTCGCTAAACTTTTACCTAAAATCGAAAGCTCCTGTTTTCGATGAACGGAACAATAGCTTACCGGAGCGTGTCCCGGTAAGTTCTGATGAAGATCTCGCGTGTTTTCCTGCCGTCAACAAAAAGAAGGCAGGGAGTACGGCATGGCGGTCTTGGTGACTGGTGGAGCAGGCTATATCGGCAGCCACATGGTTTGGGCGTTGCTGGACGCGGGCGAGGACGTTGTGGTTCTCGATCGGCTGTCGACCGGCTTCCGTTGGGCTGTGCCGGATGCCGCGCGCTTTTATCAGGGCGATGTAGGCGATGCCGATATCCTGAAGCGGATATTCCACGAAAATCGTGTCGATGCGATCATGCATTTCGCAGGTTCGATTGTGGTGCCGCAATCGGTCGCCCATCCTCTTGAATATTATGACAACAATACGAGCAAGACGGGCGCACTTGCTGCCGCTGCCATCGAGGCCGGTATTCAACACTTCGTCTTCTCATCGACAGCGGCCGTTTATGGCGAGCAGCCGGACGATACCCCCGTTCGCGAAAGCGGAACGCTTGTTCCGAAAAATCCCTATGGAATGTCGAAGCTGATGGCGGAGATGATGCTGCGCGATGCCGCTGCAGCCTACCCCTTCCGCTATGTAGCGCTTCGCTATTTCAACGTAGCAGGAGCCGATCCCAAGGGGCGCACCGGTCTTTCGACGGAAGGTGCGACGCATCTCATCAAGATTACCTGCGAGGCAGCACTCGGCAAACGGGCCGGCGTCGACGTCTTCGGCACGGATTACCCGACGGCGGACGGCACCGGTATCCGCGATTACATCCATGTCAGCGATCTCGTTGCAGCGCATCTGAAGGCACTGAATTATCTGCGGCTTGGTGGCGAGCCTCTGGTGGCCAATTGCGGCTATGGGCGCGGTTACTCCGTCTTGGAAGTCATCAACGCTGTCGAGAAGGTCAGCGGTCGCCATGTTGATGTGCGCTATGGACCGCGCCGCCCGGGCGATGCTGCATCGGTGATCGCGGATTCAACGCTTGCAAGACGGCTGCTCGGCTGGAAGCCACGCCATGATGATCTGACCGCCATCGTCAAATCTGCTCTTGCCTGGGAAGGCAAGCTGGATCTGCGCCGCAGACAGGAGGTTGCTCCCGGCCGCGAGCGCCTTGCACCACTAAGAGCCCTCAAGGCTTAAAACGAAGCAGCGTGTATGCAATGGATGGGTAGGTCGCCTTAGGCGACCATGCCCCAGTCGTCCATGTCGTCAGTGCCAAACATCCGCTCCAGGTTCAGGAAGCAGATCATGCCGTTGTCGTGCGCAATGATGCCGTCAGAGAAGGCCGCGCTCGAACCGGCAGCCGGCGGAACCGGCTGAAGGCGCTCTGTCGGGACCGTCATGATGTCAGACACACGGTCGACCAGCAGTCCCACCGTCATGCCCTTGATGTCGGTTACCACGATCGCGCTGCGCTCGTTGACTTCGGTATTGTGCATGCCAAGCTTCACCGCCAGATCCACGATCGGGATGACTGTGCCGCGCAGGTTCATAACGCCGATGACCTCATAGGGGGCGTGCGGCAGCGGTGTCACCGGTGCCCAACCGCGGATTTCGCGAATGGAGGTGGTGCGAATGCAAAATTCCTGCGCATGAAGACGGAAGGCTATGATTTCCAAAAGCCCGTCCGTGGTGATCTGCAGTGTCTTCATCAGAATTCCTCCCAGCTTTCCGCTTTGGGGGCAGCGTTCAGGTTGAGTGCCTTGGATACCTTGCCAACCATGCGCCGAACTGGAGACTCAACCGGGCGATGGGCTGGGGAGGCTGCGCTGGGGCCGGAATGGCCATAGCCGGAAGCGCTGCCGCCACCGATCTGGAATCGACCGACGAGCTGGCGAAGCTTGTCTGCTTCACCGGCCAGCGAGGCGCTGGCGGCGGTTGCCTGTTCCACCATGGCAGCGTTCTGTTGGGTGGTCTGGTCCATCTGGTTGACGGCGGTGTTGACCTCGGACAGGCCGACCGACTGCTCGCGGGCCGAGGTGGCGATTGCATCCAGCTGTCCATTGATCGAAACGACATAGCCGCCGATCATCTTCAGCGCATCGCCCGTGGCACTGACGAGCCTGACGCCATTTTCCACTTCATCCGCCGAGGTGCGGATGAGGTCCTTGATCTCCTTCGCCGCCTGGGCGGAGCGCTGGGCAAGCTCGCGCACTTCCTGGGCAACGACGGCAAAACCCTTGCCCGCTTCACCGGCGCGTGCGGCTTCGACGCCGGCGTTCAGCGCCAGCAGGTTGGTCTGGAAGGCGATCTCGTCGATGACCCCGATAATGTTGGAGATCTGGCTGGACGAGGCCTCAATGCGCTGCATCGCATTGACGGCATCCGCGACGACGGTTTCCGACTTCTCTGCGGACCTGTTGGCATCCATCGCCATCGTGCGCGCCTCTTCGGTGCGCTTCGAAGCATTGGTGACGTTGACGGTGATCTGATCCAGCGCGGCGGCTGTCTCTTCGAGCGAGGCCGCCTGCTGTTCGGTGCGCTTGGAAAGATCATTGGCGCTGGAAGACAGTTCGCGCGAGCCGCTGTCGATGGAGCGGGTGGCTTCGGCGACGGAAGAGAGGGTGTCGCGCAGTTGGGAGACTGCGAGGTTGAAGTCGTTGCGCAGGCCTTCGAAGTCAGACGCGAATGGACGCGACAGTTCGAAACCGAGATTGCCGCCGGCGAGCTGCTTCAGACCTTCGGCCAGGCCGGAGGTGGCTTCTGCCATCTCGGCAGCACGCTTGGCATCCGATGCCGCCACACGGGCGCGTTCGGCCTCGGTCATGTTGCGATTGCTTTCGGCTTCCGCTTCCAGAGCCTTGGCCTTCAAGCCGTTGTCCTTGAACACCTGCACGGCCTTGGCCATGGCACCCACTTCATCGCGGCGATCGGTTCCATCCACATTGGCCGACAGATTGCCGCCTGCCAGCACTTCCATCGTGGAAGCAAGGCCGCGGATCGGGGTCACCAACCAGGCGCGGATCAGGAAGAAGCCGAGTGCAATGATCGCAATAGCGCCCAGAATGACGCCGCCGACCGTCAGGCGCGATGTCGTAATCGAGGTTGCTGTCAGTTCGTCGCTGCGCTTGGCTGACGCTTCCACCGTCGCGTTGGTGACCTTGCTGACCTTGGCTGCAACATCATTGAAAGCTGCGCGACAGGTGGTCATGTAGGTCTGCTGCGCAGCGGCGATCTCTGCATCCTGTCGGGCCGCTTTGCCTTGGGCTATGGCTGCGGAGCAGGTGGAATCAAGCAGTTTTTCGCCCTCGGTCTTCAGCGTGACGACTTCTGGGTTGCTGCCGCTTGCTTTGATCGCCGTGTCAACGAATTTGCTAAAGGATTCGCGTGCATCCTTCAGATCCTTTTCCGCAAGCTCGGTGCTCTTGTCATCGCGCGCCATGATCAGTTCTGCAATCGCCGCACGCGAAGCCTGCAGAGCGCGATTGG
The DNA here is from genome assembly GCF_030504645.1 of Rhizobium oryzicola. Classification (GTDB taxonomy): domain Bacteria; phylum Pseudomonadota; class Alphaproteobacteria; order Rhizobiales; family Rhizobiaceae; genus Neorhizobium; species Neorhizobium oryzicola. The sequence continues at coordinate 503,952 of NZ_JAUKWQ010000001.1, forward strand.
TGCGTGCAGTGTAAAGCGCCACCGAGGAATCGTGATCGATGAGCGCGCTATATTCGTCATCAATTGTCATGATGCTGTGGCCGGCATAAAACGCCACGCCCGTCGCGAACACACCGAATAGCAGCATGATCGCAGTAAACTTACCAAGAATCGGAATATTTCTCATGCGCTCCTCACCACGTGCCAACTTGAACGGGTTGCCCGAAAAACCGGGCTTATCATTCAAAATGGGGCCGATTTGGTTAAGAAGCGGAAACCATAATGTACCAACTTATCGTCTGTGAGTTTTAGAGAAGCATGATATATTCCGACAGAATATCGCATGCAGAAGTGAGATCTGGCGACAGCCGTCAAAACAGGATCATGAAGAATTTTAGATGAGCTTAAGAAAATGGTGCTGCGAAAGAGGATTGAACTCTCGACCTCTCCCTTACCAAGGGAGTGCTCTACCACTGAGCTACCGCAGCATCCTGTGACCGGTCGGTGACCGCGTCGGAACGAGGGGCCTATTGCCATAGCTTGTTCGGGAGTGCAAGCCGCATTTTCCACTTTCGTGACGAAAGTGTGGACGGTAGGGACGTCTTTGGCTTGCTGCACATTTAGGATAAGAAAGCTCCATGAACGCTCAAGACGAATCGGATCGCCCTGCAAAGCCTGCGCCGTTTGATGCTGCGGAGCAGCGCCGCTTACGCTCTGCCCAGAAGCTGCGGGAAAACCTGGCGCGGCGCAAACAGCAGGCGCGCGCGCGCCGTGCCGGCGAGGCGGATCTGGTGGAGGGCCTGCCTGCCGCGCCCTCGCGTGACGGCGAATCATAAGTGTGTCTCCCTTGCGCGGTCGCTAATCGAATTGAAGCGCAGGGTGATTTCCGCTAAGGACGCGACACCTGAAGCATGGTCCGCGCAAAAGTGTATAGCGGTTTTGCGATAACGGCATGCGACGAGACAAAGGCCGAAGGCGCCTGACGGACAAAGAAAGGCGGGCAATCTGCCCGTTCGAGGATTTATGGATCGCATCAGAATTACCGGCGGCAATGAACTGCGGGGCATCATTCCTATTTCCGGGGCGAAGAATGCAGCCCTGCCGCTGATGATCGCCTCGCTGTTGACCAGCGATACCCTGACGCTCGAGAATGTGCCGCATCTGGCCGATGTCGAAGGGCTTCTGCGCATCCTCGGCAATCACGGTGTCGATATCGCCGTGAATGGCCGTCGCGAGCGCCAGGAAGACGGCTATTCCCGTACGATCCATTTCACCTGCCGCACGATTGCCGATACCACCGCTCCTTATGAACTCGTGTCGAAGATGCGCGCCAGCTTCTGGGTCATCGGCCCGCTGCTTGCCCGTGAAGGCAAGGCGCGTGTGTCGCTGCCCGGCGGCTGCGCAATCGGCACGCGCCCGGTCGATCTCTTCCTGGAAGGCCTGCAGGCGCTGGGTGCCGAGATCGACATCGATGCAGGCTATGTCAACGCGACGGCGCCGAAGGGCGGGCTCATCGGTGCGCATTACACCTTCCCCAAGGTTTCCGTCGGCGCCACGCATGTGATGCTGATGGCCGCGACACTGGCGCGCGGCACGACCGTGATCGAAAACGCAGCCCGCGAGCCCGAGATCGTCGATCTCGCCCAGTGTCTGACGGCGATGGGTGCAAAGATCTCCGGCGCCGGCACGAAAACCATCGCCATCGAAGGCGTCTCCTCGCTTTCGGGCGCGCGCCACCGCGTGCTACCGGACCGTATTGAAACCGGCACCTACGCCATGGCGGTTGCCATGACCGGAGGCGACGTGACGCTCGCCGGCACGCGCGCCAGCCTTCTGGATAATGCACTGGATACGCTTCGCCAGGCGGGAGCGGAAATCACCGAGACGGAAAGCGGCCTGCGCGTCGTGCGCAACGGCAATGGCATCCAGCCGGTCGATGTGGTGACAGAACCTTTCCCAGGCTTCCCGACAGACCTGCAGGCGCAGTTCATGGCGCTGATGACGCGCTCATCCGGCGTCTCCCATATTACCGAGACGATCTTTGAAAACCGCTTTATGCACGTGCAGGAGCTTGCTCGCCTCGGCGCCCGCATTTCACTTTCCGGCCAGATGGCCCGTGTCGAGGGCGTCTCGCGGCTGAAGGGTGCGCCTGTCATGGCAACCGATCTGCGCGCCTCCGTATCGCTGGTCATTGCCGGCCTTGCCGCCGAAGGCGAGACCATGGTCAGCCGCGTCTATCACCTGGATCGCGGTTTTGAGCGGCTGGAAGAAAAGCTGACCCGTTGCGGTGCCGTGGTGGAGCGCGTCAGCGAATAGCCTTCGCCTGTTGCTTAATCCCGTCGCGCATCCTATCTCCAAGGCTCTGGAACAGGCCGCCCCCGGGCGGCTACGGATGGTAGGTGGCGATGAGTGAACTGAAGCTTCTGGCGCTGGACAAGGATGACTTGCAGATCATTTCTGCGCATATGCAGGACAGTGTCTTCAAGGCTGGCGATATTGCCTGGACACCGCGCCGCGGCGATTTTTCGCTGGTGGTTAATCGCTTTGTCTGGGAAAAGGCAGTTCGCGAGAACAAGGGTTACGAACGCCGTCGTGCTGTGCTGACCTTCAAGCGCGTTCAGGCTGTCAGGTCTTTGGGCGTGGATCGCAGCGGTGCGGAAGAGGTCTATGCGCTGCTGGCGTTGCGCTTCGATCAGAACGGCGAGGGGCCGGACGGCACCGTGGAGCTGACGCTGGCCAGTGGCGCGGCGATCAGCCTCGATGTGGAATGTATCGAAGTGCAATTGGCCGATACCGGCGGGGTCTGGGGTACCAACAACCTGCCTGCCCACGGCGCTTGAGCTTCGATAGACTGTGATGTGAGTTGAGGGGATAGTCTTGGCAATTTGGCTTGATCAGGCGTCTGCGGATTTCGAGCAGCGGTTTTCGGCGTTTCTGCTGACCAAGCGGGAAGTCTCGGAAGATGTGAACGCAACGGTACGCGCCATTCTGGATGATGTGCGGACGCGTGGCGACAAGGCTTTGCATGACTATACCCTTCGCTTCGACCGGGTAGACCTGGCAACTGCCGGTCTCGCGGTCACGCAAGCCGAAATCGATGCCGCGTTCAACGTGGTCGATACTTCCGTCGTCGACGCCTTGAAGCTTGCCGCGGAGCGGATCGAGCGCCACCATGCCCGCCAGATGCCGAAGGACGATATCTACGAGGATGCGCTGGGCGTCGGTCTCGGTTCGCGCTGGACGGCCATTGATGCTGTCGGCCTTTATGTGCCGGGTGGTACGGCCGCCTATCCGAGCTCCGTTCTGATGAATGCCGTGCCGGCCCGCGTTGCCGGCGTGCCGCGTGTCGTCATGGTCGTGCCGGCCGGCGGCGGAGCAATCAACCCCGCCGTTCTGGTGGCCGCGCGCATCGCCGGTGTCTCCGAAATCTACCGCATCGGCGGCGCGCAGGCCGTCGCGGCCCTTGCCTATGGCACTGAAACCATTGCGCCGGTCGCCAAGATCGTTGGCCCGGGCAATGCCTATGTGGCAGCCGCCAAGCGGCAGGTGTTCGGCACTGTCGGCATCGACATGATCGCCGGTCCCTCAGAAGTGCTGGTCATTGCCGACAAGGAGAATGATCCCGATTGGCTGGCCGCCGATCTTCTGGCCCAGGCGGAACATGACGTCGGTGCGCAGTCGATCCTCATCACCGATGACCGGGCCTTGGGCGAGGCCGTGGAAACGGCTGTCGAGCGGCAGTTGAAGACCCTGTCACGTGCAGAAACCGCGGCTGCCAGCTGGCGGGATTTTGGCGCCATCATTCTGGTCGACGATCTGAAGGCTTCCGTGCCGCTCGCCAACCGTATCGCTGCCGAGCACCTGGAACTCGCCGTCGCCGATCCTGACAGCCTGATGGCCGATATCCGCAATGCCGGCGCCATCTTCGTCGGGCGTCACACGCCGGAGGTGATCGGCGATTATGTCGGTGGCTCCAACCACGTTCTGCCGACCGCCCGCTCTGCGCGCTTTTCCTCCGGTCTTTCGGTGCTGGATTTCGTCAAGCGCACGTCGATCCTCCGGCTTGGGCCGGATCAGTTGCGGGCGCTGGGGCCCGCCGCAATCACGCTCGCGCATTCCGAAGGCTTGAGCGCCCATGCGCGATCGGTGGCAATCCGGTTGAACCAGGGGTGAGCCATCGATGGCAGCGGGGGATTTTCGGCTATGCGACGTTGTGCTGGATGACAGCATTGGCCGCTCCACGCCGGATGTCGAACACGAACGCGCTGTCGCCATCTTCGATCTGATCGAGGAAAACCGGTTCGAGCCACTGGGTCATGCCGGTGGCCCCTACCGTCTGGATATCTCGCTGGTGGATACCAAGCTTGTCTTCAAGATCACCACGGAGACCGGCGAAGACGTCGCCACGCACATCCTGTCGCTGACGCCCTTCCGGCGGATCATCAAGGACTACTTCATGATCTGCGAGAGCTATTACCAGGCGATCCGCTCTGCCTCGCCCTCGCAGATCGAGGCGATCGACATGGGACGGCGCGGCATTCACAATGAAGGCTCCGATACGCTGCGCGAACGATTGAAGGGCAAGATCGAGATCGACTTCGATACAGCGCGCCGTCTGTTTACGCTCGTCTGCGTGCTCTATTGGCGGGGTTAGGCATGGAAGAGGCGCCTGCTTTCGAGACGCGGATCGACAAGCCGGGTTCCATTCTGTTCATGTGCGGCCAGAACTCCATCCGCTCGCCCATGGCCGAGGTTATTGCAAAACGCCTGCTGCCACCCGATATCTACATCCAATCGGCAGGCGTGAAGGCTGGAGAACCGGATCACTTCGTCGATACCGTCCTGCAGGAAATCGGTCTTGCCTTGCCACGTCACCAGCCGCGCACGCTGGAGGAGCTGGAGGATGATTATTTCGACGTCATCGTTACGCTGGCACCGGAGGCGCATCATTTCGCGCTGGAACTGACGCGATCGCAGCCTGTGGAGGTGATCTACTGGCCCTTGATCGATCCGACAGCGGTCGGCGGCGATAGCCGGGAGCAGATCCTCGACGCCTATCGCGCTGTTCGCGACCAGTTGTGGCGGCAAATCGAGGCGCGATTCGCAACACCCATATCCCACAGGATACAGAAGGTGTAAGAACCGGCGAATTCGGTGTTCACATGGTTCACAAACGGGCGGCAAACGTGTAGTTTCCGCGCAATTTTGAAACCGGCTGGCCTTTTCGCCGGCCGCATCCCTCTTAAACGACAGGAAGACAAGCTCTAGATGGCGAAAGAAGAAGTCCTAGAATTCCCGGGCATTGTGACGGAACTGCTGCCGAATGCAACATTCCGCGTCAAGCTTGAGAACGAGCATGAAATCATCGCGCATACTGCAGGCCGCATGCGCAAGAACCGCATCCGCGTTCTGGCGGGCGACAAGGTTCTCGTGGAAATGACCCCTTACGACCTGACCAAGGGCCGCATCACTTACCGCTTCAAGTAAGCAGGCGGTAGCCGGGATCTCAACCCTTCAGGAAAACCATGGCGCTGGAACACAAGCTCATCCTGGCCTCCGGATCGCCGCGACGCCTTGACCTCCTCAATCAGATGGGGATCAAGCCGGCGCGCCTGATGCCGATGGACATTGACGAGACACCGAAGCGGTCCGAGCATCCGCGTTCCCTGGCGCGCAGGCTTTCCACCGAGAAGGCGGAAGCAGCCTTTGCCGCCATTCGCGAAGATGCCACATGGCGGCAGAGCTTTATCCTCTCCGCCGATACGGTGGTGTCGGTCGGGCGGCGCATCCTCTCCAAGACCGAATATACGGATGAGGCGTCTTCGGCGCTGCATCTGTTGTCCGGCCGTGGACACAAGGTCTATACGGGCGTGTGCCTTGTGACGCCCGGCGGCCAGTTCCGCCAGAAGGTGGTGGAAACGAAGGTGCGCTTCAAGCGCCTTTCCCGCCGCGAGATCGATGCCTACCTGGCGTCCGATCAATGGCGCGGCAAGGCAGGCGCCTATGCCATTCAGGGCATTGCCGGCAGCTTCGTGCAGAAGCTGGTCGGCTCCTATACCAATGTCGTCGGCCTGCCGCTGTATGAAACGGCGCTTCTGCTGAATGGCGAAGGGTTCGATGTAGCCGCTCTTTGGGGCGAGGATTAATCCATGACGGACAACACCATCAACAATGGCGCAAAGGTTGAGCCCTTGCGCAAGGCACGCCCATGCCCGGAATGCGGAAAGCCTTCCGCCCGTGATCATTATCCCTTCTGCTCGGATCGATGCCGGACACTCGACCTTTCTCGCTGGCTGAACGGCGCTTATGCTATTCCCGTGGCTGACGATGAGAGCAAGGCGGACTTCCCGGACGAGCAGTAATACACAGCGCTCGGGCGAACCCCGCGCAGCTATTGGCGAGCGATAACAAGGGTTTGGCAAAGTTTTTCACGGGACTGTCAAAAAAGTTTTCAAACCTGCTTGCCATGCCCGAACAAGATGTTATAACCCCGCTCGCTCCCGGGGGACACGCCCCGGCGGTTTCGAAAAGAAACCGGAAGGCTTCATGAAAGCCGAGATGCCCGGATAGCTCAGTTGGTAGAGCAGCGGATTGAAAATCCGCGTGTCGGTGGTTCAAATCCGCCTCCGGGCACCATTTTTCAGAATAGAAAACAACATGTTATAGTCGGTGGCATTGCTGCGCAATCTGGCGTCGGGCGAGGCTGGGTGTCATTCTGGGTGTCAATCACCATTTGTTGCAAAAACTTTGGGCTATGTTGCCTGAGTTGAAGTTGCCTCTTCACCTTTCTCGTTTGACTGGCCTATTGTGCGGCGTGATTTGTACAGAGGTGAACGAGACGAATGGCAAACGAAAGCAACGGGAGCGATCTCCAGTTTGAGGCGGAGCTCTTTAAAGCCGCAGACAAACTCAGAGGCAATCTGGAGCCGTCGGAATACAAGCACGTCGCGCTTGGTCTCATCTTCCTGAAATACATCTCCGAAGCCTTCGAAGCACAGCGCGTGAAGCTGGAACAGGAAGAATACGCCGATCCGGAAGACCCCGAAGAATACCTTGCGGCGCGCGTCTTCTGGGTGCCCGAGATTGCCCGTTGGTCCTACCTCAAGGACAATGCCCGTGCCCGTGACCTCAAGATCACTGACCCGGTCACCGGCAAGGAAAAGAAGGTAGACATCGGCGGGTTGATCGACGTTGCGATGGAGGCCATCGAAAAGGCCAATGCAACGACTCTCAAGGGCGTTCTCCCCAAAGATTATGGCCGCCCCGCGCTCGACAAGGAGATGATCGGCGACCTGGTCGAGCTCTTCTCCGATGTCACCATGCATACCGAGGGCGAGAAGTCCCGCGACCTGCTGGGCCGGGCCTACGAATACTTCCTGTCTGGTTTTGCCGGTGCCGAGGGGCGCCGCGGCGGAGAGTTCTTCACCCCTCGCTCAGTCGTTCGCGTTATGGTCGAAATGCTCGAACCCTATCAGGGCCGTGTCTACGATCCCTGCTGCGGCTCGGGCGGCATGTTCGTACAATCCGAAAAGTTTATCGAGGATCATTCTGACCAGCGCGATATCGAGGCGGCCAAGCGCCGGATCTCGATCTACGGGCAGGAGCGCAATCACACCACTTGGAAGCTCTGCAAAATGAACCTCGCGGTGCGCGGGATCGATGCGGACATTCGCTGGAACAATGAGGGTTCGTTCATTCGAGACGAGTTCTCCAATACCTACTTCGACTTCATCTTGGCCAATCCGCCCTTCAATGTCTCGGATTGGTGGCGCGAAAGTTTGGCCGAAGATGTGAGGTGGGAAGCATTCGGTACGCCGCCGCAGGGCAATGCCAACTATGCCTGGCTATCGCACATCTACCATCACCTCGCCCCGCGTGGCACTGCGGGGGTTGTCCTCGCTAATGGGTCCATGTCGTCCCAGCAATCGGGTGAGGGCGAGATGCGCCGGCAAATGGTCGAAAAGGACGCGGTGGACTGCATGGTGGCTCTCCCCGGTCAGCTCTTCTATTCTACGCAGATTCCAGCCTGCCTGTGGTTTCTGGCGAAAGACAAGAGTGCCAATGGCCATCGTGACCGGCGCGGTGAATTCCTGTTCATCGACGCCCGCAAGCTCGGTACGATGGTGGACCGTACCCGGCGAGAGCTTGACCCGAAGGATATCGAAGTTATTGCGACGACCTATCATAGCTGGCGCAACAAGGACGGCGGTTATCAGGACGTCCCTGGCTTCTGCAAATCGGCCAGAAAGGAGGACGTGGCCAAGCACGGTTACGTGCTGACGCCGGGGCGCTACGTCGGTGCAGAGGATGCGGAGGATGATGGTGTGAAGTTTGAGGAGCGATTAGTCCAACTGCGGGAAACACTGTCGCGGCAATTCTCGGATGCTAGAAGCCTTGAGATCCAGATAGCCAAGAACTTGTTACGAGTCGTGGAATGACCGTGGCGGTTTTGGCGGATCTATTGGAATTCACTCGAGATGGAGAGTGGGGCGAAGGCGAGGCAGGTGACGGCCTCGTCAACGTGGGCATTATTCGGGGAACAGATTTTTCGAGCGTGAGATACGGGGACCTTTCTGGCATTCCCACACGCTACGTGCGCGCGGGCGTCGTCGAAAAGAAGCAACTGAGGCCGGGAGATGTTCTCATAGAGACAGCCGGTGGAACCAAAGACCAGCCAACTGGTCGTACCGTCTATCTAAGGGACGAGCTTTTCCAGCTTATAGACAAGCCATTGCTTTGTGCCAGTTTCGCTCGCTTCTTGCGAGTGAGAGAGGGTTCTATTGATCCTCAATTTCTGTTCTGGAAATTGCAGGACGAATATTTGAGGGGCGAACTTTTGCCCTATCACGTTCAGCATACCGGCGTCGCTCGGTTTCAATACACCCAATTTGCCTCAACTCACAGGCTTGTTGTTCCCGACACAGCGGACGAACAAAAGGCCATCGCATCTGTCCTCTCTGCAATTGAAGAGAAGATCCAGTTAAACCGCCGTATGAATGAGACGCTGGAGGCTTTGGCACAGGCGATCTTCAAGGATTGGTTCGTTAGCTTCGGCCCCACCCGCCGCAAGATGGGCGGTGCAATCAATCCCGTCGCCATCCTCGGCGGCCTCATCTCCGACCCTGCTAAGGCTGCCTATCTTGCCGCCCTCTTTTCGACCAATCTTGGAGAAGATGGATTGCCGCAAGGGTGGGAGTTGCGCGAGATTGGCGAACAATCGCAAGCCTTGGGAGGCTCAACCCCAAGCACAAAGGAACCAGCTTTTTGGGAGCCTGCGGAACACTGCTGGGCCACTCCCAAGGACCTTTCGGCGCAATCAGACCTCGCTCTGTTCGAAACGGAACGAAAGATAAGTGACGCAGGCCTGGCCCGCATCACGTCTGGCTTGTTGCCCGCCGGGACGGTCCTTTTATCCTCTCGGGCACCGATTGGTTACCTCGCGATCAGCCAAGTCCCTATTGCGATCAATCAGGGGTTCATCGCGCTGCCACCTAGCGAGAGCTTTGGTACGGCTTACCTTTATTTCTGGTGTAAGGCGAACATGGAACAGATCCAAGCTAATGCGAACGGTTCGACTTTTCAGGAGATTAGCAAGAGGAACTTCCGCCCCATCAAATCAGCGGTCCCTTCGGATGAAAGGATCCTTACGGCCTTCGTGGAAATCGTTGACCCTCTCATTGCTCGCATCGTTTCGGCAGCAAACGAAAACCGCACTCTCGCCGAAACCCGCGACTATCTTCTGCCCAAGCTGATGTCAGGTGCGGTGCGGGTGCGGGATGCGGAAAGGGCGGTGTCATGATGCCCGTTGATCGCAGCCACCTCAAAACGGCCATGGCCGCCATTTTGGACGCGCTAGCCCAAGAACACCCACTTGGCCATCAGGACACCTATGCGCGCCGGTACATCCTCACGACCCGCAGCGGTATGCCTCTTGAACTGATGTTCGAGCAAAGTCCAAAAACACCGGCCAACCTGTGGATCGAGAGACGATTAGCAGGGGCGCTCACGACAAGCGGCATTAAGCAACGTCAATCGCTCGCGTCATCGCTCTATTCAGTAATAGGTAAAAACGGAGACCCGCAGTACGGGCGCCACAGCGCATTAGAAAAGATGCCGAACCTCGGCAACGTCGATCTGATCTGCTTGCAGTCAGAAACGCTGGCAGAGGTTGGCAGAATTCTCGATCAACTTTTGGCGGTGTAGGCTCATGGAGTACTTCCGCCAAAGGTACCATGAGTACCTCAACGAAAACGGTCCAGTGGAGATCGCGGGTTTCACCTGGGAAAACGCCGACGTATTCGAAAAAATGACAACAGGGCTGAATGGCGAAAAAGGAGACTATGAAGCTACGTTCACAGTTTTTGTACAGGACCAGATACAATTGGCAAAAGAGCGCGCGCGGGAATTTCTGGAGGAAACTCAGTGCCTCGACCGCTTTCGTGCCTTGAGCGCTCGCAAACAGAACGGCCAAGTTCTGCCTTTTGTCGGGGCGGGTATGTCCATCGCCAGTGGTTATCGACCTTGGGGTGCATTCCTGCTGTCGCTTTTGGGTGATGCGCCGCACATTAGGGCCGATGTCGAGGCGATGCTGGGTCGTAGCGAATATGAAGAAGCCGCGCAACTTGTACACGACACCTTGCAGTCGCATGTGCTCGCGGAGGAGATCGCCAATCAACTCGGTCGCCATCGCCCCAAAACGGCCGGACCCGTTTGCCTTCTGCCACGTCTCTTTCCCAACGAGGTCCTGACAACCAATTTCGATTACGTGCTGACGCACGTCTACCATCGCGCGGAGCTACCTTTTGCTTACGAGTTCTGCGGCATGCGGCTACGCGAAGCCCGCCAGCGCATCGGCAACGACCCGCATTGCCTTCTGCGTCTCCATGGAGAAGCAGATGCCAGTGAGGGGCGCGTGCTAACCCGAAATGAATACGATGCTGCTTATAACGGTGGCGTCACCTTGACCAATATCCTTGGCGCACTGATTGGTACCCGCAGCCTACTGTTTATGGGTGCAAGCCTCCAATCGGACCGCACCCACGCCGCGTTGCGTGACATCCGCGCTGAGAATGCGGATGCGCCAGTTCGCCACTATGCGTTTCTTCCACTACCTGCGGACAATGAGCGCGCAGCCCGTCGGGCCTTTCTCGCTGAAGCTGAAATTCATCCGATCTATTATCCGGCTGACGACCACGACCAATATATTGAAGATCTGTTGCTTACACTGATGGGAGGCGGGCTGGATGACTGAACAGAGCATCATATCCGATGACATGACCCTGAAGCGTCTTTTTCAGGACTTCTATCGTGTTCCCGATTACCAGCGCGAATATGTCTGGGGTGAGACCAATCCGAAGGGTGAAGGCGGCGAAGAAGTCGACCAGTTCCTGATGGACATCTACTCTGAATACGAAAACGCTACCAAGGATGCTGCGCCCGAGTATTTCATCGGCACAATCGTCGTTTGCATGGGCAAAGACGACGTTTTCGAGCTCGTTGATGGCCAACAGCGCACCACGACAGCCTATCTCACTCTCTGCGCTTTGCGGGACGCACTCGTTGAGTTGGGGCAGTCGCTGCCGGAAGAGCTTAAAGGTCAGATCGCATCAAGTACCGTCGACTGGCAAGGTGAGAGCATCGCGCGCTATCGGCTTGAGCTTCAGTATGAGGACTCGGGCGGTGTGCTCGTTCAATATGCTGAGGGCAATGGGGCTACCGCAGATAGGCAATCGACACGCTCCATCCGGAATATCGGTAACGCTTATCGTGTCATCCGGGAGTTCATCACCTCCACCTTGAAAAACGATCCCATCAACATCCGCCGCTTTCACGGGTATCTGACAAACAAGGTTAAGATCATCCGCATTCAGACTCCTACGATCGCAAAAGCCTTGAAGATCTTCGAGACCATCAACGATCGGGGCGTTGGCCTTGATGCGATGGACCTGCTGAAAAATCTGCTCTTCATGAACGCGAAGGAGGCGGAGTATTCGAAGCTAAAGGACGTCTGGAAGCAGCTAACAGGCGAAATCTACGCGGCCAACGAGAAGCCTTTGCGCTTCCTGCGCTACTATCTGATGGCCACCTTCGACGTTGATAGCACGCAACGAGAAGAGCTGATCTACGACTGGTTTCAGAAGAACGAGAACCTTACCAAGCACGCAAGCGAGCCTCTGACGTTTGCTCACCGCCTGCTTGAGGCCGCCAGAGCCTATCGCCGCTTTACGACTGGGATGAATGCCTCAGGCGGCATTGAGCGCGGCCTGGTCAACACGCGAACGCTCGGCGGTAAGTCAATCAAGCAGCACTTCATCATTTTGATGGCTGGGCGTCACCTGAGTCCGACCAACTTCACGACGCTTTGCGATGAAGTCGAGAAGACGATGTTCGTGTGGCTTATGAGTGGCACGGCAGGCAAGGAATACGAGCGCCGAATTGTCGATGCAGCGCACGAGCTTCGCGCGGTGACAGATGAAAATTTCGATGATTTCATTCAGCGGCATTTCAAGAAGGAGCGCGCCGGACTGGCAATCCTGTTCCGCCAGAGATTGCTTTCCCTGCGTGTTGGCGACACCCGGCAGTTCCGGTTGCGCTATCTGCTGGCAAAGCTCACGCAATACGTTGACCTCCAGGCCTATGGTCCGAGCCAGGGGCGGGACAATCTGGATGACTATTTCTCAGGCGGGAACGACATTGAGCATATCTTGCCGGATCATGGCGATCCGGATGCGATCACCGAATTTGGCGAAGGCGGTACAGATCAGCTGATCATCCAGCGACTTGGCAACCTCTTACTGATCGAGAAGTCCATCAACCGAGCAATCCAGAACGGGAAATATTCTGACAAGATCAAGATCTATCCTCAGTCCAAATATCTGCTGACACGGTGTCAGGCCGACAAGGCAAGCGGGCAGGTCGGTGTTGCTGACAAGATCACCAAAGCGGTCGACGGGCTCGATGTATTTCCTGTCTGGAATAGAGACGCGATTGAGAAGCGCCAGGCGTTTCTTGCACGGCTTGCCTCCAGAGTGTGGGATACTGCCGACGAGCAAGCGGTTGCACAAACATGATAGGCTTTTCTGAGGACACGGTCGAACAGGCTGGCATTGAGACGCTGCAGTCGCTCGGCTGGTTGTATCTGCATGGCAGCGTGATAGCGCCAGACGGCTCATCACCCCAGCGCCCGTCTTACTCCGACCCGGTTCTGGTGAAGCGGCTGGAAGCATGGGTGGAGCAGATCAATCCCGACATACCCGAAGAGGCCCGAGCCGAGGCGATCCGTCAGGTTCTGGTGAGCCAGACGAACGACACCGTCGAGGAGAACCGGCGCATCCATTCGCTGATCACCGAGGGTGTAACAGTCGAGTACCGATCCAAAGACCGGATCGTCGGCGAAAAGGTTTGGCTCGTCGACTTCGAAAACCCGGATGCCAATGATTGGCTGGTCGTCAATCAGTTCACACTAATCGAGGGACGCAAGAACCGCCGTCCAGACCTTGTCCTATTCGTCAATGGCTTGCCATTGGCAGTTCTGGAGCTGAAGAATCCCGGCGACGAAAACGCAACGCTCAAGGCGGCGTTCAATCAGATCGAGACCTACAAGCGCGACATCCCCTCGCTGTTTCGCACCAATGCACTTCTGGTAACCTCCGACGGCATCAAGGCGCGCATTGGGTCGCTGACTGCGCAGGAAGAGCGCTACATGCCCTGGCGCACGGTGAACGGCAACGACTATGCTCCTCCTGGCACCCCCGAACTCGACACGCTTCTAGAGGGCGTCTTCGAGAAAAGTCGGTTTTTGAAGCTTATTCGGGATTTCACCGTATTTGGGGACAGGGGGGACGGGCCGTTCAAGATCATCGCGGGATACCACCAGTTCCACGGTGCGCAGAAGGCAATCCGCGAAGCGATTGATGCATCGCGCCCGGATGGCGACCGAAAGATCGGCGTGATTTGGCACACGCAAGGCTCCGGCAAGAGCTTCCTCATGGCATTCTTTGCGGGTCTCGCCGTACGCTCAGTTGAGCTTCAGAATCCCACTGTCCTTATCCTGACCGATCGCAACGATCTGGATGATCAGCTATTTGGCACGTTCAGCCTCTGCCGTGATCTTATCCGCCAGACACCGGAGCAGGCCGAGAATCGCGATGACCTGAAGCGGCTTTTAGAGCGTTCGGCAGGCGGCGTGATTTTCACCACGGTTCAAAAATTCTTGCCCTTGGGGTCGCAGGAAAGCTTTCCACTTCTGACGGACCGCCGAAACGTCATTGTCATCGCCGATGAGGCCCACCGCACACAATATGGTCTGGATGCACGGCTCGATACCAAGACTGGTGTCCGGCGATACGGCTATGCCCACTACATTCGCCAAGCGCTGCCCAATGCGTCGTTTATTGGGTTCACGGGCACGCCCGTTGAGGGCGTAGATCGCAATACGCCTGCTATTTTTGGCGACTATATCGACATCTACGACATATCTCGTGCGGTCGAAGACGGTGCGACCGTCCCAATCTATTATGAAAGCCGATTGGCACGCATCGAACTGGACGAGGATGAGAAGCCCAAGATTGACGCTGAAGTCGAGGCTTTGGTGGAAGACGACACGCTGACTGAAGCCGAGAAATTTAAAGCGAAGTGGGCGACCGTCGAGGCCCTTGTCGGCGCGGAGAAGCGGCTCTCCTTGGTGGCGGCTGACCTCGTGGCACATCTTGAGGCGCGTCTGGCGGCTTTGGACGGAAAGGCCATGGCTGTTTGCATGAGCCGCCGCATTTGCGTCGAGCTGTATGATGAAATCGTCAAGTTGAGGCCGGACTGGCATTCCGAGGACGACACTGCGGGGGCCGTCAAGATCGTCATGACGGGGGCGGCGTCCGATCCATTGAACTGGCAGCAGCATATCGGGAACAAGCGGCGCCGTGATTTGCTTGCAAAGCGCGCCCGAGATCCGAATGACCCTCTCAAGCTAGTGATCGTCCGCGACATGTGGCTGACAGGCTTCGACGCTCCGTCCATGAACACAATGTATGTAGACAAACCGATGAGAGGGCACGGCCTCATGCAGGCGATTGCTCGCGTCAATCGTGTGTTCCGAGACAAGCCTGGCGGCTTGATCGTTGACTACATCGGAATTCTCCAAAACTTGAAAAACGCTCTCAAGGACTACAGTCCAAACGACCAAGACAAAACGGGCATACCTGAAGAGGAAGCCGTTGCGGTCATGCTTGAGTCATTTCAGCGGGTGAAATCGGTCTTCCACGGGCACGACTATAGCAGCGGCTTGAATGGTAGTCCGCAAGAGCGCTTGAGGGCGCTTGCCTTGGCTATCGACTGGGTCCTGAAGTGGCAGGAGAGTGAAGCGGTTAAGGCGTCCAGTGACGACGCTCGCAAGCAAGCACACCGTGCGTACCAAGACCTAGTTCTCTCTCTTACAAAAGCCTACGCCTTGGCTTCTGCAAGCGACGAAGCCGCTGCTGTGCGGGATGAGGTTGGTTTCTTCCAGACCGTCCGCGCGGCAATCGCGAAATCTACCGCTAAGGGTTCTTTCACTGGAACCGATCGAGCGTTCGCCGTTCAGCAACTCATCGACCGTGCAGTTGCTTCGACGGAAATCATCGACGTGTTGCGTGCGGCAGGTATCGAGAGCCCCGATATTTCAATTCTGTCAGACGACTTTCTGGCGGAACTTCAAGGGATGGAGCGCAAAAACTTTGCACTCGAAGCCTTGAAGAAGCTTCTGAACGGAGAAATCAAAAGTCGCCTGCAAACCAATGTTGTCGAGAGCCGAACATTCTCCAGGCGCTTGGAAGAAGCTGTTGCCCGATACCACTCTAATGCAATCTCTGCGGTGGAGATGCTCAACGAGCTTATCGCTCTCGCTAAAGATTTGCAGGCCGCAAGACGTCGCGGTGAGGAAAGTGGGCTTTCTGGCGAAGAAATCGCATTTTACGACGCCTTGGCGCAAAACGAGAGCGCCATTCAAGTCCTCGGGGACGACAAACTCCGACTGATCGCCCACGAGCTTCTGGAGCAACTTCGGCAGAATGCAACAGTTGATTGGCATAAACGGGAAAGCGCGCGGGCAAGGATGCGCGTTCTCGTGAAGCGCATCCTCAAAAAGTACGGATATCCCCCAGACCTTTCGGAGGATGCTGTGAAGCTCGTGCTAGAACAGGCCGAGGCGCTGTTGCGATCCGTCACCTAAGCATTTAACCACGCGATACAACTTCTTCGCTTGCTTGGGTCAGTAGTGCTTTTCGGGCTTCTTGCTCGGGGGGCGTGCCCTTCAGCCACTGCCAAGGCGAACGCGGCTTGTGCGACTTGGCTAGCTCCGGATACTTCTTCGGATCGCGGACGGCATCACGCAGGCGTTCGCGTGCTTCTTTCGGGTCAATCTTCAACTCGGCGCAGAGCGCCTTGAGGGTGATGATTTCGGGTGCCTTGTCGGTCATGATCGTCTCCTTTGGTTCAAGACGATCTTTTCATTAAAACAAGGTCAGAGAGGCTGTCAGGGAAAATCCCGCGTCCTTCTGATCATTCGAGGTCGGACAGCAGCCTGTCGAGCAGCGCCGTCGGGTTGCTGCCCATGGCCTTCACCAGCGCTGCAAACTCCAGCACGTCTATCCGCCGTTCCGCGCCTTCGACCTTGGCAACATAGGACTGTGGTTTGCCCAGCCGGTCGGCAACCTGCTGCTGGGTCAATTCAGCCGTGCGTCGTGTCTCTACAAGGAGCTCGACGAGACGGTGATACTCGGGTGTGTGGGTGGATTTGGTCACGCGCTCCGACGTCCAAGGAATTCCGGAGCGACTGCAATAATCCCGATTTAGAATTATCCCATTTGGGGATAATGTGCTGCATATTCTCGATGGAGTGCAGCAATGGAACTTCTGACTTCAAGCTATGCGCCCTTTATCGGCGTCGCCGCTTTTGCCGCTGGCGCATTCCTTTCCGTTGAATGGCAAGGCCGCATTCGCCCTTTGCTCATCCCGCGTGCCGAGATCGAGCAGCTGGCGGATGAACTGATCGACAAACACGGGGAGCGCGCTGAAGAATTCGCGGCGATCGAAGAGGATCGCGCTTGGCGCTATTCTCAGAACTTCGATCAAGGCAAATGGCGGCGGGTGCGCAAGGAGCTTGAACGCCGCAGCCGTCTTTAACTGACCGGAAGACCGTGCGGACTATGCGCACGCGGCCGCGTTGCATCAGCGCCGGAAGCATCGCCGCGTCGCTCACTGACGAGCCAGCACGCGCTGTCGGCACATGGCTCGGTGTTGTGACATGCCTCCGCCGATAAACGGTCCTCAGAGGTCAAACTCAACGATTCCCGTGACAGCATTTCACCCGATTGGCACCCAGGAGACGTGCTGGTCCTCGCTCATTGAGCCGTCATCGTTGTATTCGTTGGCAAAGTCGCTTGGTCCGGCGGACCGACAGGTTGATGATTAGTCCCAGTGTCGGTCTTCGGCTTCATCACCGTTCATGCATCTGCATTCGGCATCTCGATTTTCACGTCCACGCCAAACGTTAGTCCCGTTACGCGGCAAGCCTCGCGAATGATGCGCATTTTCTCACGGTTTGCGATATTGAGGCCGACCAGCCATCCCGGCGCTATTTCCGCAGCCCGTGCAAGGTCAGGACGTGCCGGATAAATCTCTTCTGGTGAGCGGGCTATATGGTTTCGGCTGCGTCCCTTCGCCGACTCCGCAATGGCCTCCATCTCGGTTGGAAAACGGCGTGCTATCGCCTGCAGGATATCGACCAATGCGGCAGCGGCATGCGGTGACGCTTGTTGTTTTCCGAAAAGCTCAAACGTAAGGGCCCTTGCTGATTGCAGCTCGCTTACCTGCGAGGCTGAAGGCTCCGGAACCTTGGCGCTTGGAGGATCGGATTTCGCCGCCGCGACTTTTGCTGGCTTCGAAGACAGTGGCCCTTTTAGCTGTTCTGTCTGTTTCAGTGACCGAAGAAAGCCGATGACTTCCTCCGCCGAAGGCCGAAAGCCGCAATTCGTTTCCGTCTGGCTTGCCAGAAGTTCAACAAGCAGGTCTTCCGGTTGCTCGACGAGTTCTGCCCATGCTTTAGGTAGGTTACGTGCCGCTTCTCGGGTTGAGGCAATGTCACGGTAGTCGCGCATGGCATCGTCAAATGCAGCACCGCTTTTTACGCGCGGCTGTTCAAGATAGCGCCGCAACACCTGTGGCGACTCCGAAGGCGGTCGGTCCGTCAGTTGCAGCCGATAAAGGCGGCGCTCGTCATAAGTCCCTTGGCCGCTGGGTAGGTAGAAGCTCCAGTCCCGTCCGTCAGTCAGAAGGCAGAGCGGAATCCCTTCATGGAAGGCGTATTCGAAAAGCTGGCGGTCGCCCTCTAGTGCGCGGCCTACGCCCTTCACTTCAATGAAGATGCTCGGCCTCTTGCCGATACCGCTGAGGGCAAAATCTACCCGCCTGCCCCCGCTCGCATATTCCGGCATCACCTGTTCCGGGTCGCTGTCGTCCCAGCCCAAAGCGCGCAAGATGGGCATGACAACACTGAAAGAAATGGCGGCCTCGTTCGGATAGGAACCGGTCTGTAGACGGTGTTGAATTCTCTCGATCAGCGTTTCGATCACGGTTCCCCCTGCACTCTGTCTTAGGCTCGAGCCTATCAACGGTTGAGGGCGCATGTCGAGGTGATAGCGTCCACTTGTCCATGACGCATACGGCATCGCAGGTATGGGGGAGGGCGTTTTTTTATTTGCGACCTGCCTTGGCGCGGATTGGGAGGGTTACATGCTGCCGAGATTTTGAGCGCATAGCTTCTGATCAAGAACTGGACAAAGCCGATACCATAACCTGGTACCGGCTTCGGTCTTTAGTTGGCATTAGTGCGCGGGATGATGTCGAAAGGCATCTTGCCACTTTTCATGATGGGTTCGTACTTTTCGATGTGCGCCGTGATCGTCATCGCATGTTTGAAGGCAAGGTTGCTGCGTGAATAGGTCTGGAAGCCGTGGACAGCGGACCATACCCCGACGACCTCCAGCAGGGCCTCAACGATATCGGTGTTTTCCACGCGCGTTTTGACTTCGCCGTCGGCATTCAAGGTTTGCCAAATTGCTGCTTGGATCGTGGTCTTCAGTTTCGTCTGAATTTTAGAGTTGCTGTTCATGGTTGTCTCCTTCTGTGAACCTCGCAAGTTTAGGAACTTGAACAGCACGCGTCCCGGTACGGTTTGAAACGCCTCGCGCCAGAAAAAGAGGACTTGGCAGGTAATGCAGTTGTTCAGAACAATCGTATGTAAACATTTTTGAGAGACTGCTTATGTTGTCGCGCCACCGATCGAACGGAAACAGGCAAGCAATTCACTTGTTCAAAATTCACGTACATGGGGGTGTTTTGAACAAGTGGTCGCGAAAGCGCCCGCCAAATGAGGCAGGCGCTGGTGATGTTGCCAGTGATGCTACGGCAGCGACCACATGGAGCGTCCGGACGTCCCGCGCTGCTTGACGATGTTCATGTCATTAGCGGCACGTCTCAGCGTTTCGGGCGTGATCGACCGGGTTGACGCCATCTGGTCGAGCTTGTTCTTCTCCACCGGCCCCTTGGATAAGGTTTCACGCAAGAAGTCCTTGGCGAAGTCGCGTTCTTCGCTAGGCCTGCCGATCGTGCCAGGTGGTTTAGCGAGAAGATCGTCCTCGCTGATGTCTGGCTCGGCGTCATGCCATATCACAACTGGCGGGCGCCCTTTCTCCTGGCTGCGCAATTCAAAGACAAGGGTAGGCCCCTTTTCCGAATAATTCGCCTTCGCGTGTGCAATGGCGCGTTTTGTCGGGTCATGGGGATGTATGCCCAAGATGAGCCCAGATCGGACCCGCGCCGAGATAGCAATCGAACCGATACCCTGATGCATCGCATTGTCTGCCTTGGCCTTACGCAAATGCCGTACGATCAGGATGGAGACATCATATTCGCGGGCAATCAGGTCCAGCTCGACCATGAAGCGCATGGTGTCGTTGGCTTTGTTTCCGTCGGTGTCCGCGTCCATGTAAGCGATGATTGGATCAATCACCACTAGCGCGGGCCGATGGGCTTCGATCTCCTGCCGCAACATCATCATGCCATTGGCATCAAGGGAAAAGACCTTTTCCTGGTAGCGAACCTTCGAAACATCGGCCCCGTTTTCGACAAGTCGCGGTTTCAGGACCCGTGCCGGATCGTCTTCCGCAGACAGAAACAAGACGCCTCCCTCTTCAATTGTCGTAAGAAAAGGTGGCGGTTTGCCGGTTGTTACAGCCGCCGCCAGTGCAGCGGTGAAGGTCGACTTGCCTTGCCCCATGTTTCCGTCGAGGACGGTGGTCGCCCCCTTCACGATATAGGGATAGGCAAGAAACTGAACCTCTTGCTCCTGAACATCAGCCAGGCTGCCGAAAGCGTTTTCGAATCCAGCCTCGTAATTGCTAACGCTTCGGGCGATGTTAGCAACTTCGTCGTCATCCAGCGGTGGGCTGCATATCACGCGATTTACGGTGGCGAGAACCCGCTCAAGGGCCGAGCCGCGCAGGCCTTTAGACCTGAAGTACCCCGCGTAGCTCGTGAGCGTGTTGTTGCGGCCGCCCTTGGTAACGCTTCCAGGCATGTCGAAGCTCACCGTCCTTGACTGCTTTGGCTTCAAAACATCAAGGAAACTCGGTGGCAACGTAGCAATCTTCCCAGCATTTTCCGGCTTCATGCGGTATTGCTTGCCGGAGTGATGCCTGCTGGGCGGAACAACAATGTAGCCGCTTCCGCCGTCTTTGATGTCGATGCCTTCGAGACGCAACTTTTTCTTGGGCAGTGGCCGATCGATCATGAAGTAGTGATGCGTGCCACGGCCAGTTTTCACTGTTGCGGTGTTCGGCAGCTTGAGCGTTTCGTATGTCTTTCTCCCCTTTGGGCCATCGACATCGAGCACGAGGATGTTTTCAGGCAAGACAACGCCGAGGTTTGCGTTGGGATGGGATTTCAGGACGCGCGTGATCTTCTGTTTCGAGTCGGTTGCGCTTTTGTGTCCGTTCCGGAATTCAGCAGTGATGGGATGCTTGCCCGGTGATTGGCAACTTGCATTTCCGCATTCACAACGCCCGTTGGCGGCAATGCCATGTAGGGCGACGATTTTCGCACCCGCATCGATCCATGCACATGCTGCTTCTAATCTTGACGAAGACAAAAGATCCCCGTCGATACGAACTAGGTTCGGCATCGGTGGTCTCCAAATTTTCTAGGGGAGAAATGAGGGGCGCTCAGGCCCCTCTGTCAGAAATCGGCGTAAACGTGCCGCTTGCGTTCTTCCGCGCGGGCTTCGAACCACGCATCGATCTCGGCCTTGAGCCAAGCCACGCTGGTACCGGCCATACGGATGCGGCGAGGAAAGCGGCCCAACTGCTCCCAGCGCAGAAGGCTGCTGTTGCTGACGCGGATTCCCATCTTGCGAAGTTCCTCACGGCCAACGATGATCTGCTGAGTAATGGTATTCGACATTGTGAATTCTCCATCAGGTTTGAGGTGATGAAGAAGCGCTTCTTCGTTCGGTTGTTCGCGACGAAGATTTTATCTCAAATTATCGCGAGGAATTCCAATGCGTTACATGGATGAGGAAGGGGGAGGATTTTCCCCATCTCGTCCATTACGTTCATCTTCCAATTCTTGAGCGACCCTAAAAATCGAACTGCGCCATTGATCAACATGCTTTCTGATCGCGCCATCGAACCCAACGGGGCGTATGCCGTCGGAACTCCATTTTAGCGGGCGGGCTAGCAAATAGACGCACTTGCCGAAGTGGCTGTGATCCTCGGAGCCAGCATCTACGGCTCGCTTCGGTTCAAAATTGTTGTCAAGGAATTCGCACATCCAATCAACGTAGGTAACAAACCTGTCCTTCAAATCGCTGTCCCACGCTTTTCCTCGTCGCCCAGCATCCTTTATTTCTGCGATATGCTTTTCGAGATTGGCCTTGAACACGGTAACGCTCTCAATCAGCTGTTGCCTATCCTCTTCGGTCAACGGCGATCCGTCTTGGACATACTCCCGTGCGAATTCTTCATCCTGCAATGCCATGAGCAACTTTCTCGTGGGGGTGAGCAGTTTGCTGTTCAACCGCTGCAGCCGGATCTTCGCACCCTCTTGAGGTGTGATCACGAATGCTCTTGCTGTTAAAATCACCAAGGTGTCGGTGTGCTCGTGAAGCACGGTGTCAGGCCATGCGTTTTCGTCCAGTGATAATATGCGTCGAAGTTGCGCCAGATCGTGAGGACCATATGCGTGGCCATTATAGGGCCGACTTACGAAGTGGTTGATAAACCGGGCTTTCAGCTCACCGCAGCTATCAGCGAATGCTTTGGCGCGTTCCCATGTCCAAGGTTCATCTTCGCCATCAGCTTCTCCACCCGATCCGCCCATGTCTGCAAGGCCTCGCGCTTCTCGTCCAAATACGCGTGGCGATTGTAGATCGAGGCGACGCCGGAGACTATCCCGGATTTGTGGTTCAACACCGCCTCGATGATATGGGGTTGGACCTTCAGGATAGCCATGTTGGTTGCGACGGTGCGACGGACATCGTGAAAGCGCCAATCCTCTGCATCCAGCCCGACGAAGGTATCCAGCCGATCCTTGAAGCGACCGAAACCCGAGATCGGTGTCTTACCGGTTGAGGTGAACACATAGTCCGAGCCGAGAAATCGCGGGATGGAACGGAGAATGTCCAGCGCCTGCCGGGACAACGGGACAATATGTGCAGTGCTGTTTTTCGTTCGGTCGGCCTTGAGTGTGAACGTCCCCCGATGCAGATCCAGTTCCGACCAGCGCATGGATGCAATTTCATCACGGCGTTGTCCAGTTAGAAGCAATAGCTTACCGAACTGTTCAAAGGGATAGCCTTCGGACTCGCATCCCTTCCAATAGGCGACGATTTCGTCATCGGTCAGGACACGGTCACGCGACTCCTCCTTGATCGGCGGCTTCAGACCGACCACGGGCGAGGTTTCGACAATGCCCTGATCAATGCACCAGGAATACAGTTTCTTGATTGCGGCCAGCCCACGGTTCGCCCGCGTGCCTTTGCCTCCCTTCGCGCCGATATCGCTGATCAGGCGTTCAAGTTCTCGCGTCACGTCGCCACGCTTGATGGCAGTTATCGGCATAGGGTGAAGGCCGCTCATGCGTCGCAAAATGCTCTCGGTGCCCTTCCAATCCTTCGTCTGCCGCTGGGCATATCGCGTGATGAATTGAGGTATGATATCGCCAAGCGTCAAAACCGGCGGTGCTGGCTCAACGTCACGGTGCTGGAACGTGCCCAGTTGAATGTCGCGCAGCAGCGATTGCGCCTTCTCGCGAGCGTCCTTTAGCGACAGCACCGGGTAGGTGCCCAGCTTGATGCGCCGAAGCACGCCATCAACGCGGGTGGCGAGATACCAGACCTTTCCGCCGGTCCGAGACACTCGGATCAACAGCCCCCTGACCAATTCGTCGCGGATCTCGTACCGCTTGTCTTCAGCGGGAGAAAGATTGTCGAGCAGCTTGGGTGTGAGTTTCTTTCGCATGACGTAACAATAAGATTGCAACGTCCGCGTGTCAGGGTACGATTTGCGCAGGTTCAAGAATAGATGAGAGCTGGACCAAGCGGTTAGCAGAGTGATGTTGGATGATGGCTTCGCGAGGTTTTTGGGACAGCGTAGTTGAGATCGCGGATGGCAATGAAGCAGACGTCGAGACTCGGATAGTCCTGCCGCTTCTCCAGGAACTCGGCTATGACCGCGATTGTATAGCTTCGAAAGTGCCCGTCACTTTCCAGGAAGGTCGAGAAAAGCGCCCGGGGCGAAAGCCGGAAGCTGATTTTGTCGTCTATGCGGAACGCCCCTTTAGTCGCGCAACCTCATTGATTGTCGTGGAAGCGAAACGTCCTAACGAACCTTTGGGCGACGGCAAGGATCAAGGCGAATCATATGCGCAGAATCTACGAACTCCTATCCTCTTGATGACGAACGGCCAGAGGCTTGAAATCTGGCAGATGCAATTGACGACGGAGAGTGAGAAAATTTTCGATTGCTCTGTCGCGGAGATCGCTGGCAAGCGGGCCGAAATAGAATCGCTATTGTCGCGGGAGGCCCTTAAGGACCATTGTGGTGCATTACGACACAAGCGGTTTGATGTCGCCGCCAACGACTTGGGTGCATATCTATCAGCGGAAATCGAACGTATCGGCCCGATTACACGCTTATCAATTCCTCGGCGCCTGACGCGAACGGATACGAACTCTACCATTTCGGCTTTGGACCTGCTTACCCATAACTCGCGTGGCGCATTGGTGTTGGGTATGTCAGGCTATGGCAAGACCACATTGGCGAAACAGCTTTTGCATGAGGCTCTTGAACGGCGGATTGAAGAAACCTCAACCATCTTGCCATTTGAAATTTTCTTACCGGATTTCACGAACAGCCAATCGAGCCTTGCTGGCTTTCTCGTCGAGAGGGTTGCCAGTCATAAGCCTGGTTTTACAGTTGAGGCTCTTCTGAAAATTGCGCGAGACTTTGGCGTGTTGCTCCTCGCGGATGGTTTTGATCGTGTGCCCTTAGGACAACGAGGTGCGGTTGAAACAGCCCTGCGGCAGTGGATGCGTGATTACCCCAAGACGCAGACCGTCATCATGTCACGTAAGCAATCTGCGCCGACAGATTTGAGTCTGCCAGAGTTGTGGTTGGAAGGATATGATGTTGGTGACCTGCGCGACCTTGCGGATCGGCGAAGTGCGACGGAGCTGCCAGAGGCTAAATACGTGTTCGTATCAGCTCCTCATTACATCCAAAATGTTTCGCAGGTGCCGCTGCTAGCCGAGCTTGTGATCCAAATCTACTCGACAACGAGGAAGTATCCGACAAACTTGAACGCATTGTATGAAGCTTGGCTAAATAAAATCCTCGCGAGATATTCTTCTGTGGAACGTGCTCTTGATCGAGTTTTTCTTGGGGAACTTGCCGAGCAGACGACAGAAGGGCCTGTTTCAATTGAAGATGCTGTTGCTATTGGGCGCAATTATGAGGATTCGCGGCAGGCGCTAGAGAGATTATCGGACGCAGATGCAATTCGGTGCGCGGCACGACAGTTGAGCTTCAGCACGAGGGGCTAGCTGATTTCCTCAGAGCTCAGAAATTCTGGAAGCAGAAACGTGGATGCGTTCAAGCTGATTTGACCAACCTATTGACGGATCAGTCCGCTCAACTCCCGATACTCTTGCTCTCGACTGCTACTTCACGAGAAGACAGGCGAACCGTTTGGAATGCAATCGCGACCTGGAATCTGCAAGTTGCTATCCGATCCCTTCATTTCGCATCAGGCGATGAAAATTTTGATCCGGTCAATCCAGAGAGCGATGCTCGCGTTCTTCTGTCAGACATCAAAGAGTCTTTCGAAATTCTCGTTGCTGATTATGCGACAAGCCTGCGTGACAGTATTTTTGAGGAAGTTGTCGGGCATCCCGTTCAGAAGCTTGCGATCGAAGGCGTAATGGGAGCTGATGACATTGGCTATTCGTTTATCGAGCAGGACACCGGCGCATCAGTGATTGTAAATCGGTCACCTGCCAGCACACCGCGTCGACCGAGAATGTATGGGCATGCCCTGAGACGAGTGGGATATGGGCCAGAAGCAGGCAGAATCCTGGGATGCTCGAAGTTTCGGGATATTTTGCTGGAAATTGTAGGTAAGCGTGATCTACGAGGCCGAGAGGTTTGGACTGAAGAACTGGTTTATGGCCGAATTCGTCACCTGCAGAATGAATACGAATTTCCTATTGATGCTACCGATCTTCGAGAATGCCTAGCGTTTCTCGAGCCGCACGCTGACGAGATGGTATCCGGCGAAAGCTTTAGAAAAGGACAGAGCTTCTCGATTGAGCGGCTACTGCAGGACATTCGCTGGCTGACAGATCGAGGGATTTCCTCGATAAAACCTTGGTGGCACGACCTAGAGCAATTGGGGCCACAGTCCGAAAATATTGAACAGCTGTGCCAAGAAACGCTGGACGAGTACTATCGACGCCGCCAACTCGCGTATGCGGAGATTATTGAAGAGAGCTTGCCCGCGCTCAAACCTTACCTTACTCGCTTTAGAAGTATGCCTTTTTCTATGCAAATCGAAATGGGATTCAACTCTGATGTTGGTTATGTACGCACTTGGCTTCACAAGCGTGGATTTCCTGTGGCCAGCTATCAGGAGGCTGGTGCTGTCGTAGCCTTTCCAGAGGCTCCTTCCGATTGGAACAGTTGGGAAGCAATAGAAGCGTATATGCGGGAAACTGATCGATTGCGGAAGCGCCTGGGGCGTCCATTAGAGGGTAGTTACACCTTCTGGGAATCAACGATACTCCTACCGGATTTTCATGGTAGAGATACCGGATTTGGTGGATTGCCTGATGAGAGTGCAGTGGTTCGCGGCGCATCAGACTGGTTGCGAGAAGATCTAAAAACGCTGTTCAATGAAATTCCTTCATATGGCCTTCGCGATCTAAAGCTCCTTGCCCCAAGTTTCGGGGGGGAAGCGTCAGCCGCGCCAGAACTGTAAAACAGCTTTTTATCCCCTCACTCGGTGGTAAGTAGACATTGAGCGGTTATCCAGACGATTTACACAGGTTGATCCATCAGACTCTTGAAGCCGTAGGCTGGAACGCCGACGTCGAAAAAATTGTTGAGCAAGTGAAAAGGCTCGACATTGGGCTGCCAGCCGAAGACGAGTTTTCGGTGCTGTGTGCATGGCTTGGAAAGTGTGAGCTGCTGCACAAGTTAGAACAGCATCAAATGCCAAGGGCGTCAAAAAAAGCCTATCAGGTGCCCGATATTCTCGCCTTCTTTTCCACCCAGTCGCTAAGAAAACCCGTTTTGATTGAGGTTAAAAGCAAAAGAGCAAATACTCTTTCATTCTCGCCAGATTATCTTGCGCGTCTAGAAAATTATGCAAATATGGTCGATATGCCGCTTCTGATCGCATGGAAATTTTATTCCATGTGGGTCCTGTTTGAAGCAAAGCATCTCAAGAAAATGAAAAGGAACTTTAACATCTCCTTCGGAGATGCTTTAAAGGAGAACCTGCTGGGAGTTCTTGCTGGTGATCTGGCCTACAAAATTGGAAGAGGTGCGGGCATTCATTTTCGACTTGAAAAAGAAGAAATTTTGTCTGTGGATCACAATGAAGACGGAAGATTTGAGCAGTGGCAAATGCGGCTAAGTGAGGTGGCGTTTAGCGGTCGGGAGGGAGAGTCAATCACCAACTTATCTGACGACGTGCGGTCGTTGTTTGCGACTTGGGATCTTGAGATGCAAGAAGATCATGCGGACGACCATATTTGGGTTCGGCATACAGCCGGTAATGACGGAATCCAGTTCGCTCACACTGCGTTGGTTCGGTTGCTTGATTGGAGTCTGCCTGACGGCGCGAAACGATCTTGGAGGCGCGAAGCTCGGAAAGAAAATCTTAATACAATAACTGATTTCAGAAGGGCCGTTACAAAGGCAATTGATGAAAAGGTTGTGCAGTTTGTCCTTGACCTGCAGCCGCACACCATGCCTGACTTTGTTAAGCCGCGTATTGTAGAAAAAGAAATTCATCTAAGGGTTGCGTCAGGCTTTGTCTTGGATTAACAGAATGATGTGCCGGTAGCTTAATGGTTAGAGCGCCTGACTTCAAAAAACTTCGGTTTCCTTAGATCGGGTGATGCACGTTCGAATCGTGTCCGGTGCTTATCAGATGAAGAATGGCTTGTATTTAAACGACAGTATTGCCAGATCAAAATTCAAAGATCTTCTAGGTAATGCAAACCATCTAATAATTACTACTTTGGTGGGATTGCATGCAGTTGAAGCGAACTTGGTGGAAGAAGCTCCGCCTGAGCTGCGAGCAGCTTGGTGTCCGAAGGACTTCAAAGTCTCCGCGCGTAGGGCTCGGCGGATGGCCCTTGATACCGCTTTGATCCGGGCCACTGATGCTGTCGACGTATACATACGCTATGCAAGGCGCGCTCCTTCAATTATCCAAAATGTTGGCCTTCGAAATGACATTGATGGTGCCGGGCGAAGCATCTTCAGGAAGGTTCTAGCTGTTCAAAAAGTTTACGGCTCCCATGACCCGTTGCTCTTTGCAATGGTGCTAGTAATGGTCGCTTGGCGAAACAGAGGCGCGCACTCTGAAGCAGATGTAGATATCGACGATTCCGTGCGTCAGATAATTGAAGAGAATTCTGGCAGGCTAAGAGCTGACTTTCGGGGATTGGATGCCAAAGAGTTTTTAGCTGGTTTTGAGGACGGTGACCCTAGATTTAAAGAGGTTGCTTCTCTTATCCATGCATCCCAGATGTTGGTAGAGTTGCTCGAAGACGCGCTTTTTCGAGACCTAAATTCTGAGCAATTCTTGAAGGATTTAATCTGGTACGTCCCGCGTGAACTCACAGGTGTTGATGCCGAACGCCTTCGAAAAAAAAGCATTCAATCTGTATGGGGCCGGGATCAATCCGACCGTTATACGGCGGTGTTGGCGAGGCTCCGTCAAAACGGGTTGTCAACGAACAAGAAAATGGCGAGTGAGAAAAGAAAGAAAATGAGATCGCCTGTCGAGTTCAATGAGGATTTGATTACCCGCCTATGCTCGATGTCTCCGTCTCAAGTGTACGCTTGGGCCAAGCCTACTGAAGCATAAGCTTACGACATGATAAGGCTGGGTGTTAAATGGGTCACAATAATCGTGCGCTTGGATGGATGAGTATTTATAAGGTTGCGAAGCAGTGGAATACTCATAGTCGTTGCGAAAAATAGCTTCGCCTCTAGGCTGCTATAAGTTGATGCTGTTTGACGAGCATCCCAGTCCTGTTGAAAATCCGCGTGTCGGTGGTTCAAATCCGCCTCCGGGCACCATTTTTCCCATATTCGTATTTCTCGGTTTGTTTTGTGTCCGGCAATCTGGTGCTTCGACAGTGCCGGTAAATATGACTTTGGTGGTTGTGCTCACGCCCACGCTACTGAAGAGATTCTCTGCTGCAATGATGTTTGCGCGCCCCGCGCACGAAACTGTGTGGCATAATCTGGTTGCCAAACGGCTCCCTTTGTTTCAACACCGTGGGTCAAGACATGGTGTTGCTCAAGGAACGGCTCTAATGCACTTCAGAAACTGGATTGTCGGCGCTCTCATTGCCTTCGCATCGCCGGCCGTTGCGCTTGATGTGCAACTGCCGCAGCTGGCACCGATACAGACGCAGGGCCAGGCAGCCAATCTCAGTGCACAGCTGCTTTCCCGCTATGCTTACAAGCCCGTGCCCCTCGACGATGTCTTGTCGGAGAAGATTCTCGACCGCTACATCAAATCGCTCGACCCGGACCGAAGCATTTTCCTGCAAGCCGATATTGATGGCTTCATGAAAGAGCGAACCTCTATCGACGACGCCATCAAAAATGCCGATCTGCATACGCCGTTTTCGATCTTTGATCTCTACTTGCGCCGTCTGGCGGAACGCATCATCTCGGCACGAACCCAGATCAACAAGGGCTTTGATTTCAGCGTGCAGGAAGATTTGCCCCTGCTGCGCGAGAAGGAGCCATGGCCGCAGACGGAGGAGCAGGCCAATGACCTCTGGCGCAAGCGCGCGAAGAATGACTGGTTGCGGCTGAAGCTGGCTGGCCAGAACGAGGCCAAGATCCGCGAAACGCTTGAAAAGCGTTACCTGAATTTGCTGGAGCGCATCAAAACCTATGGCAGCAAGGATGTCTTCCAGTCCTTCATGACGGCCTACACCACGTCGATCGATCCCCACACGGATTATTTTGGCCCCGCTGCTTCGGCTGATTTCGACATTTCGATGAAGCTCTCGCTGGTCGGGATCGGTGCTGTGCTTCAGGATCGTGATGGTTATGCCACCGTTCGTGAGCTCGTGCCTGGCGGCCCAGCACAGCTTTCGGGTAAGATTGCCGTTGGCGACCGCATCAGCGGCGTGGGGCAGGGCGCTGATGGCCCGATCACTGAAGTGGTTGGCACGCGTCTTGATGAAGTGGTTCAGTTGATCCGTGGTGCCAAGGATTCCATCGTACGTCTCGACATTCTTCCCGCAGATGCGGGTGGAAATGGAGCCCACCGTGTCATCAGCCTCGTGCGCGACAAGGTGAGCCTGGACAAGCAGGCCGCCAAGAAGAGCATCGTACCGATTCAGGATCGTGGGCTTACACGCAAGATCGGCGTCATCACGCTGCCGGTCTTCTATGAGGATTTCGAAGCGAAGCGGAAGGGCGACGCGAACTATCGCAGCGCCAGCCGTGATGTGGCCAAGCTTTTGACAGAACTGAACGAGGAGCATGTCGACGGTGTTCTGATCGACCTGCGCGACAATGGCGGTGGGTCTCTGACGGAAGCAATCGAGCTGACGGGATTGTTTACCGGCAAGGGACCTGTGGTTCAGCAGCGTGATGCTTCGGGCAATGTCGAAGTGGAAAGCGATGATCGCCGTCAACCGCTTTACACGGGCCCGGTTGGCGTGCTGATCAACCGGGGATCGGCATCCGCCTCCGAGATTTTTGCGGCGGCCATTCAGGATTACGGTCGTGGTGTGATCATCGGTGAACCGAGCTTCGGCAAGGGCACGGTGCAAACGGTGATCGACCTCGATAAGGCGGCTCGAAACGACAAGCCGGTTCTGGGCCAATTGAAACTGACGATCGCGCAGTTCTTCCGGGTCAACGGTGGTACCACACAATTGCGTGGCGTGACGCCGGATATCAGCCTGCCAAGCCTTGCCGATCCGAAGACGCGTGGTGAGGCAAGCTTCGACAATGCCTTGCCATGGGCAGAGATCAAGCCGGCGTCTTACAAGGCGAAGGGTGACATCAAGGCGCTGTTGTCGCAATTGCAACAACGTCATGATGCGCGCGTGAAAACCAATCCGGATTTCCAGAAATTCGTGGAAGCCGCTGCTCAGCTCAAGGCACAGCGTGAAAAGGCTGTCGTGTCATTGAACGAGGTAGAGCGCAAACGGGAGATGGATGAGGCGGCCAAGCTTCTGAAGTCAGACAAGGGCGCGGACGATCTGGCTGCCAAGGACGATGGACTCCAGTCCAACGAACGCAGTCTCAGCGTTGACGTTGCGATCGAAAACGCCCGCAAGAATGAAAAGGATGTCTTGCGGACAGAGGCGGCAGCGATTGTTGCGGATGAGGTTGATCTGTCGAAGCGTTGATCGGCGGCGCATTGGCTTGGGCTATTTCACCAGCCATCCTTCAATTCCCTTCGCCGCGGCAAGGCCCGTGGCGAAGCAGGCCGTCAGCAGATATCCGCCGGTCGGGGCTTCCCAATCCAGCATCTCGCCGGCGGCAAAGATGCCGGGCAGGACGTTTAGCATATAATGATCGTTGATCGCATCGAGTCTAATGCCGCCGGCGGACGAGATGGCCTCCTCGATCGGGCGGGGCCTGGCGATGTCGAGTGGCAGCGCCTTGATGGCTTTGGCGATGGCTTCCGAACTGCGGAAAGCATCGGCCGGCAGGATCTCGCGCAGCAGTGCCACTTTCACCCCATCGAACCCTGCCGCCTTCCGTAAGCGGTTGGAGAGGCTGATCTTCGAGGACTGTTTTGAAAGCGCTTCGGCAATCCGGTCTTCGCTGCGTCCGGGAGCAAGGTCCAGGAGAAGATTTGCCGCTCCGGTCTGCTCCAGCCTGTCGCGCAGAGCCGCGGCATGCGCATAGATCAGGCTGCCTTCGATGCCATAGTCGCTGATGACGAATTCACCTTGGCTTGAGCCGGCATCCGAATGGGCCATAACCGACTTGACCGGTTCGCCGGCAAAACGCGTTACGAAGATTTCTGACCAGTCGCGCTCGAAGCCGCAATTGGCTGGGCGAAAGGGAGTGATCGATACGCCCTGCCGCGCAAGCAGAGACACCCAGGCTGCGTCCGAACCGAGGCGAGGCCAGCTCGCACCACCAAGCGCCAGCAGGATCGCATTGGCCTCTACGCTCAACAGACCATCAGGGGTTTCAAATGTTGCTTGGTTCGCCGCTAAATCCACCATGCGGTGGCGGGAATGAAAGGTAACGCCCTGTTGGTCCAGACGCCTCAGCCAGGCGCGCAACAGCGGGGAGGCTTTCATGACAGTGGGAAAGACGCGGCCGGACGTGCCGACAAAGGTTTCGGTGCCCAGCCCTGCCGCCCATGCCCGCACATCATCCGGGCGGAAGGCATCAAGGGCAGCGGCGAGCGCATCGCTTGCAGCGCCGAAGCGGGTGCGAAATTGTTCATAGGCTTCGCTGTGGGTAATGTTCAGC
Source organism: Rhizobium oryzicola (assembly GCF_030504645.1). Classification (GTDB taxonomy): domain Bacteria; phylum Pseudomonadota; class Alphaproteobacteria; order Rhizobiales; family Rhizobiaceae; genus Neorhizobium; species Neorhizobium oryzicola. The sequence continues at coordinate 536,222 of NZ_JAUKWQ010000001.1, forward strand.
CCGGATTTGCCGGCCAGCAGGAACTTGCGTCCGAAGGTCGGCATCGCATCATAAACGTGGACCTGGTGCCCGGAGGCAGACAGACGTTCCGCCGCCATCAGGCCAGCAGGTCCGCCACCGATAATGCAGATATGCCGACCCTTCATGTCACGCCCAATACCAGAAGGCTGTCTTTAGCTGATCCAAGCCTTCACATAAGGCCAGACTTCAACGCTGCCGTGATAGAGCATGTTGATGGTGACATAGACAATCACCGCAAGCCCCACATAGGCGATCCAGCGATGCCGATGCAACAGCTTGGCGACAAGGTTTGCTGCCAATCCCATCAGGGCGATCGACACGATGAGGCCGATGATCAGCACCACTGTATGTTCCTGCGCCGCACCGGCAACCGCCAGAACATTGTCCAGCGACATCGAAACATCCGCGATGACGATCTGCATGGCGGCCTGGAAGAAGGTCTTCTCAACCTTGGTGACCTCCGCCTCGGCTTCGCTGAGGGCTTCCTGTGCATCGTCGCCACCTTGGCGCAACTCGCTCCACATCTTCCAGCAGACCCAGGCAAGCAGAACTCCGCCGAGAAGCTGTAGACCCACCAGACCCAGCAGATAGGCGGTAATGGTCGCAAAGCCGATGCGTAGAATGGTTGCGGCAATGATGCCGACCAGGATCGCTTTACGTCGCTGCGTTGCCGGAAGGCCCGCTGCAGCAAGGCCAATCACAATCGCATTGTCACCTGCCAGCACCAGATCGATGGCGATGACCTGAAACAGAGCCGCGAGGCCCGCGGCTGTCAAAATTTCCATAAGGCGCTTGTCCCTTAACCTCGTCCCCGGTCCAGTGCGTTTCATCCCCAACGCATCATTGAGGGTAAAGAGCGAATGGGCTTGGTTTGCAAGCGCAATTAGTGCTTGAACACGGAAAGACGAGTAAACCCGCCTTTTCGCAAGCAGCGGGCTTTTACTTTTTCAAGCGCTTTTTGAGTGCAACGAGAATCTGCTTGGCGAGGTTCTCGTAATCTTCATCGAAGTGGTGGCCGCCTTCGATACCGAGCGTTTCCACACCACGCGGCTGAAGAGCCGTACAGGCCTGACCTTCATCCTCGGTTCCATAGACGCACTGGATGATCTTCGGATCGACCTTTTCCAGTTGAACAGTGGGATCGCCGCCGCGTCCGCTTCCCTTGCCGCCGAGCCAGCCGGACACGGAAATCTCGAAATTGGACTGGCGTGAAAGACCGAGCAAGCTCATCATAATGACCTTGCTGCGATCGGTTTCCGGCAGCATGTTGAAGGTGGCCGGCAAAATGTCGGCGCCGAAGGAATAGCCGATCAGCAGTACGTTGGAGACGTTCCACTGCTTGCGATAGGCGCGGATGATCCGGCTCAAGTCGGCGGATGTTTGCTCGGGCTTCTTCTCCGACCAGAAATAGCGAAGCGCATCAACGCCAACGACAGGCACACCGTCCTGTTGCAGCACCGCACCAACTTCGCTGTCGATATCGCGCCAGCCGCCGTCGCCAGAGTAGATGATGGCGATCGTATCCCACTTAGGCTTGGTGTCCAGGATCGTGAGCGGCAGACCCAATGGCTCTTCCAGGGCCGCACTTGCAACGATGGCATCGGAGAGCGCCTTCAGCAATGCATCGACCGGTTCGGCATCGACGGATTCAATATCTACATCGGGATGCGCCGCCTGCAGCTCCTTTGAGTGTCGCTTGCTCTCCTCGTCGGCGCCCTTCGATTGAATGATCGAAATCGGCATAGGCAACTCGCCTTCCGATAGGCCATAGATGATGCCTTCCGGCACCGTCTTCTTGTCGGCCGGCGTGCACAATTCCTTCTGCAACGGCACGGCAGCCTTCGGATCGATCGCAACAGCTTCGCCGATCGTGGCGGGAGGCGTCTGCGAGGCCATGCCCAACACAAGCGCGCCGCCTTCGCCGATGCCGGCGATGATCGGGGTCTTGTAGTTACCGTTTCCGAGCGAGCGCTGCACCTGCTGAGCAACCGATTCGATATCGGAAATCATGTAAACGCATTCGCCCTCGTCCTTGTTCAGGGCCGCAAGGTAGGAGGGAAGATCGATGCCGATGACGACCGCGCCCTTGTCGGCAAGGGTCCTGGCCTGTTTGTCTTCTTCCGCACCCCATCCGTTCATGTCGGACAGTAGGAAGATATTGGCCTTCATCTGCCCCTTCGGCAGCACGATATGCGGCTGCGGCAGCATGCCGAGATCGAAGCTCTGTGTTGCTGTCTGCGAAGCCGCCGGTTGGGCGGCCAGTCCGGCAAGAATGGAAAGACCTGCAATCAGCTTCTTCATTTGCCAACCACTCCCCGTACGCCTCCGCTGATGATGAGTGTCACATCCATGACTGCGAGTACCACCGCCGTTCCCCCGGCAACCGCCAGGTATCGTGGCTGCCACCGTGGATGAAACTTGGATTTGAAAGCTCTCAAACCCTTGAAATTGTAGAAGCGCTCGCCGTGTTCGTACAAAATTCCTCCAATCCGGTCCCAGACCGGCGCCATATCCCGCTTCGACATACCCGAAAGCGGGGCCATGCCCAGATTGAAGGAGGAATATCCGACATTTTTCAGGTACTCTAGGAGACTGACGAACAGAAAATCCATCGACCCCTTGGGCGCATCCGGCGCGAAGCGCATGATGTCCACGCTGCCTTCGGACTTCTTGTCGGTGACGAAGAGCGTCGCAAATGCAACTGCGCGCCCTTCCTTTCGCAGAATCGCTACGGGAAGCGAACTCACATAGTCGTCATCGAATGATCCGAGCGAGAAGGTCTTCTCGCGGGTGTCGTGGTGGGCCAGCCATGCATCGGAAACCGCGCGAAGTTCGTGCACGATGTCGCGCACATGCGGCGGATCAACCACCTCGAATTCCAGGCCGTCCCGGCGTCCCTTGCTGAGTGCTTGACGAAGGCCGGCGAGACGGCCCCCCTTCAGCTCGAAGTTTTGCAAATCGACCACGGCAAGCTCACCGAGCTTGAAGGCGCGCAGACCCGCATCGGCACAGAAGGAAAGCAGTGCGGGCGATACCTGGTAGAAGACGGCGCGACCGCCGGCTTCCCGAGCACGTTCCACAAAGCGCCAGACCATCTCCCCGGTCTCGCTCTTTTCGCCCACGGGGTCACCGAGCGCGATCCACGAGCGCCCCTGGATGCCGTACATTACGAAGGTTCGTCCGCTTTCGGAAAACATGACGCGCTTGTCGCCCATGCGCACGAGATTGGCGTCAGAATTGTTCTGCCCTTCTAGGATTTCGACTGCTTTCTTGAAATCCTCGTCCGTAAGAGGGTCGGGATGGTGAAAGGCAGGTCGCAGAAGGCTAAAGACGGCAATGGCCGAAGTGACAATCGTCACGCCCAGCAAGGCGCGAAGTCCGCGTGGCGCTTCCCCGAAAAATTCGAACTGCCACCAGAGGTCATGGCTGTAGTCCACGTCGCGATAGACAACGAGCAGGATTGTTGTTGCACCTGCGACGATGACGAGAAGTGCCAGGATCCATGGCAGGTTTAGCATCGGCGCGAAGAGCGAGGCCGGGCGACGAAACCGCCGCGCATTGAGAAGAAGTGCGACGATGAAGACACCGAGGAACGTGGCTTCAAAGATCGCGACGGCGCGCAGGAATGAAAAGACAAAGGCGGCGCTCGCCGAAATAAGCGCCAGCCACCAGGCGCCATCCAATCGCTGGCTGAGTCCGCGCGAGGTAATAACGAGCGCAATCCCGAGCAAGCTCGAGATGAAGTGCGCGCCTTCCACAACAGGCAAGGGCAGAATGTCGGAGAGGATGTCGAGGTCTGCATCCGGCGTCGGCGTCACGCTGGAAAAGATCAGCATTGTGCCGAGCATCAAAGCGAAGGCCGACAAAAGAACCGGCGATATGCGGCCTGCGACATTGCTGATGTCACTTGCAACGGGATGCTGCGCCATTTCGCGTGCTTCCGAAACCACGATCATGATGATCGCAACTGTCAGCGGTACGACGTGGTAGATCAGGCGATAGAGCAACAGGCTGCCGAGCAGCGCGTCCACGGATACGGCATTGTTCAACGCGCCGATGATGACAGCTTCAAAAACACCGAGACCAGCGGGCACGTGACTGATGACGCCAAGCCCGACGGCGGTCGCATAGATCGCAAAGAATGTCGGCCAGCCCACATTGGTCTCTGGCAGCAATACATAAAGCACGGAGGCAGAAACCGCGATGTCGAAAGCGGTGATCAGGAATTGGCGCGACGAGGTGAGGCTGTCGGGCAAACGAAGCCGCACGCGCATGATGCGCACCGTCTTGCCGTTGCGACCGACGAAGAGCAGAGAGCCGAGGATGGCGATAATGATGATCGAGTAGGCGCGGAGCCAATCGGGATCGAGCCCAACTACGACGGCAAGGCGCGGTGCAGTCACCAGCGAAGCAATCGCACTGACTGAAATCAGGCCGAGACCAAATGCCAAGGTGACGAAAGCAATGACGCGCCCGATATCTTCGGGGGAGAGACCGAGGCGGCTATAGGCGCGAAAGCGGATAGCGCCGCCGCTGAGAGCGCCGAAACCTGCGGTGTTGCCGATGGCGTATGAACTGAAGGCCGTGACGGCAACCGGCACGAAGGGCAGCTTCTTGCCGATATAGTCGAGCGCGTTCATGTCGTAATAAATGAGCGACGCGAAGCTCAGGAATGTAAAGAGTGTCGCCCACAGGATCGCCGACCAGCTGGTATTCTCCAGCGCCAGCACCACGTCATCATAGCTGACCTCATTTGTCAGCTTGTAGACCGCATAGGCCATCATGGCAAAGACGGCCAGCATGATCAGGGAGGTCAAGTAGACGCGAAAGCGCGTCAGCAAGGCGATGATAGGATGGCGCGTCACGTCGGGCGCCGAATGTGTTTCCTGGGTGCTCATCCAATACCTGATCCTGGCTTCTGCGTCTTCGCAAGGCTGCTTTACCGAAAGTGCGGCGCAGCCGCTACTCCTCTCGTTCCAACTTGGACAAAAGTGCGGCAAGCCCATAGTGTTCCGGCGACGGGACGCGGTTATAAGCAGACCTTGCGACATCATGGTGTCAAACTGCAGGTTTGCTTACGCAAAAACACCCAACGTCGCAGTCAGTCGCGTCATAAGAAATTGTTACCGAAAAAGCGACAAAGTTTTTCCGACTGCGCCAAACTGGAACAGGTTTCAGGTCTGGTCAGGCAGTCCGTCTGTTGGCCCTGAAGGGCGGAGAATGAACCCTCGCACCTTCCGCCGCCGCGGCACCGCAATGCCAATAGCGGTCGACTTAACGACTGTTATAGTTCAGAGAATTCGGCTGCGTGAGGTGTTGTGCCCCGCATCGCGGCTGCTTGTCAGCAAAATTCCGAAGAATATCAAGGCTGCTATAAATGTAGCGCCGACGTGAAGAACAATCATTGCTCTGGCTCCAAGGACATCATGCTTGATCGTTGTACTTTATCCTCCATGACTTGCACCGAGCTTGTCGGACCCTGATTTTGTGCAGATGAAATCATAGAGTTGTAATTGAGGCTGCGCCCAAACAGCATTAACCTTCGGGCAAGGAATTAACCATACAAATAGACCTACACGGCGAAATGGGAGGAAGAGATCCATCCCTTTCAGGCATGAAGCCGCCCCGCCGTACCGGTTCTGATCCGGTATCCCATCCAGATACTTCCGGTCATTCGTGATTGCGAGCCAAGCGTTGGCCCTTGCGGGACACAAGCCTGGCACAAGCAAATCAGGGGTTCAACGGACAAGCAGATGACTGCATGCGGGCTTGTTCCCTCATGCTGTTTCCAACGTGCACGCAAAGATAATCCCAAAGGGGAAGGGGCTTGCGTGTCGCACCAGGTATTTTGCTGCCGATCTATGGTCGGCTTTTATGGGGACGAGCTTGGCTCAGGAAACGCCAACGGATCAAGGAAGACGGACACAGGCTGGTGGCCTGCGTGATCGCCTTGCCTTTGCCGGTCTGGATGCGGACCAGTGCGATCTGTTGCGTCGCTTTCGCCCTATGCTTGAACAGCGTTTGAAGGAAGGATTGCGCGACTTTTTCCATCGCCTGCAGTCATCCCAGGACGCAATGCGCTTTTTCCAAAGCGATAACCAGCTGGAACGGTTTCACGATCTGCAGGCCTCCCATTGGAGCGTGCTGACGGATGCGCAGTTTGACGCGCTGTATGCGGAGCGTGTGAAAGTCCTGTCCGATGCGGAAGGCCGGATGGGGCTCGATCCGCGCTGGCATATCGCCGGCCATGCGGTCATGCTGGAAAATCTCGTTGACTGTCTTCTCCAGCAGATGGCGGGCAAGTCGCTGCTGACGGGTGGTCGCAAGCGCGAAAAGGAAATTGCGGATGCCATTCGTGGCGTCATCCGCCTCGTGATGGTCGATGTTGAGATTGCCATCTCGCTTCGGTTCAATGAGCTGCGGATCAAGCATCAGCGAATGCTGGCGGAGCAGAAGCAGCGCGACCAGGCGGAGGCTGCCAACCTGTTCGGCCCGACGCTGACGGCATTGGCCGAAAAGGATCTGACGGCCCGGATGCCCTTGGACGTCCCGGGCGCCTATCAAGAGCTCTCGACGATTCTGGACCAGGCGCTGGAAGCGATATCGGTTGCCGTTCGGAATGCTGGCGACAAGCTGGTTGCTGCAGAGGCCGCCGCTTCTCTCCTGTCGCAGGAAGCGTCAGCCTTTGCGTCGGATGCGCGCCGCAACAGCGAGGAACTTGGCCGTCTTTCAAGCGAACTGGGCGAAGTTGCCGGTCAGGTGCGCCGGAATGCCGAGGAAACGCTGGCTGCTGAAAAGGCTGCCGCCGAAACTTGCAGGACCGTGACCGAAAGCGGTGAAGTGGTTGGGCGTGCAATCAACGCTATGGCCGATATCGAGAATTCAGCTGAAAAGATTGGCCAGATTATCGGGGTGATTGATGAAATCGCCTTCCAGACCAACCTTCTTGCGCTGAATGCCGGCATCGAGGCCGCGCGGGCGGGCGATTCAGGTCGTGGCTTTGCCGTGGTTGCCCAGGAAGTGCGCGCACTTGCGCAGCGCTCCGCCGAGGCAGCGCGCGAGATCAAGGTTCTGGTGAACGGTACCAAGTCTCAGGTGGATGCAGGGGTGAAGATGGTTCACCGCACGCAGGACGCCATAGGCGGCATCGTCGAGCAGGTGTCCGGCATCAACACCGTTATCGCCGATATCGCGCGTACGACGGGTGAGCAGGCGCAACAGCTCGACCGTGTCGCGACCGATCTGCGTAGCCTCGATCAGCAGGTGGTTGTGAGCGCGGATACGGCGGAACGTGCCGGGCGCGGCGCCGATGAGCTTCAGACGGTCATTCTCGAACTGGGACGTACCATACGCGAATTCCGCATCGAGCGGGAAAACCGTTCACCGGCTCGTGTGTGGCAGCCAAAGACAATGCAGTCAGACGACGCTGTCCTTCGCGAAGGTGAAGCTGCGGAAGACGACATGCCGGTGGGGCATGCAATGCTGTTTCCGGTCTCCATGGCCGGTGCAGCGCGGTAGGCGAACTTCGTCTGCTGGATACCGGAATTTAATATGCTTGCAGCTAATGATGGTTGCAGACGATGAAATTGGACGATGAGGGTTTGATCGCATGGCAGGCAAGAAAGCGGAAAAGGGCAATTTGAAGCTCGTTGCGGTTCTAGACCTCAACGAAGCCTCGGTTCTCCACGGACAGCTGATGAACGCCCGGGGCCACGATGTCACCATCGATGCGTCGGAGGTTCAGCGCGTGGGCGTTCAGTGCGTACAGGTGCTTATGGCGGCAGCCAAGGCATGGGAAGAGGACAAGAAGACCTTCGTCTTCGAGAAGGTTTCCGACGCCTTCCGCAAGACCATGCAACTCATCGGAATAAACATCGATCATCTGCTCGCTAAGGAGATTCGGCAGTGAAGAAAAAAGTACTTACCGTGGATGACTCACGGACGATCCGGAACATGCTTCTGGTGACGCTCAACAACGCTGGCTTTGAAACCATTCAGGCTGAAGACGGCGTCGAAGGGCTGGAAGTCCTGGAAGAATGCAATCCGGACGTCATCGTCACGGACATCAACATGCCCCGCCTGGATGGCTTCGGCTTCATCGAAGGCGTTCGCCGCAACGACAAATATCGCGCAGTTCCGATTCTTGTCCTGACGACGGAAAGCGATGCTGAGAAAAAGAACCGGGCTCGCCAGGCCGGTGCGACGGGCTGGATCGTCAAGCCCTTCGATCCTGCGAAACTGATTGATGCGATCGAGCGTGTAACCGCCTGAACCGGGAATTCCTGCGATGGATATGAACGAAATCAAAGAGATCTTTTTCCAGGAGTGCGAGGAGCAGCTCGCGGAACTGGAATCCGGTCTCCTCAAGCTGAATGATGGCGACCGCGACCCGGAGACGGTGAATGCCGTATTTCGTGCGGTACACTCAATCAAGGGCGGTGCCGGCGCATTTGGTCTTGATGATCTGGTTTCGTTTGCCCACGTGTTCGAAACGACGCTTGATTGCGTTCGCTCGAACAAGCTGGAACCGACGCAGGATGTTCTCAAGGTCATGCTGAAGTCGGCCGATGTGTTGGCCGACTTGGTGAGTGCTTCCCGCGATGGCGGAGGCGTCGACGAAGGCCGTAGCCGTGGCCTCGTCAAGGAACTGGAAGCGCTGGCTCGCGGAGAGCTGCCGACGGGTGGAGCTGCCGAAGCACCCAAGCCGGCCGCTCCGAAGCCTGCTCCGGCCCCCGCAGCCGCGGCTCCTGCCGCTCCCGCGCCGACGGACGAAAGCGGCTTCCAGCCGGTTCCCTTCTCGTTCGACGACGAAGAAGAAACGATTGTACCCTCGGTTTACGAGGTCACGTTCAAGCCTCGCCGCGAACTTTACGCTAAGGGTAACGAAGCGGCTCTCTTGCTCCGCGATCTGACCCGCGTCGGCGAAATGAGTATCAACTGCGATACCGAGACGCTTCCGCATTTCGACAAGATGGATCCGGAAGGCGCCTATTTCAGCTGGAAGATTTCCGTCAAGACGGAAAAGGGTGAGCAGGATATCCGCAGTGTCTTCGAATTCGCGGAATGGGATTGCGATCTCGACGTGAAGCTGGCGGAAACGACAGATGAGGAACTGCCGATGGTTCCGGTTCCGTTCGATCTTTCAGCTCTCGATGATGATAGCGCCAGCGAAGAAGATGCTGCCGAGGACGCCGCAAGCATTCAGGCTGCCGCTGCCGAAGCCGTTGCCGCAGCTGAAACGGCAACGAATGTATCGAAGATGGCCGCCGCCGCTTCGCGCGTCGAAAAGAAGGAAAGCCAGGCTGCTGCGGCCGCTGCCGCCGCGGCTGCAAATGCGGCGAATGCTGCAAACAGTGCTGGCCAGACGATCCGCGTCGACCTCGACCGCGTCGATCGCCTGATCAACCTGGTGGGCGAGCTTGTCATCAACCAGGCGATGCTCTCGCAGAGCGTCATCGAAAACGACACGACTGGTACATCGTCGATCAATATGGGCCTCGAAGAGCTGCAACAGCTCACCCGCGAGATCCAGGATTCGGTCATGGCCATCCGCGCACAGCCTGTGAAGCCTGTCTTCCAGCGCATGTCGCGTATTGTTCGCGAAGTGGCCGACATGGTGGGCAAGTCGATCCGCCTGGTCACGGAAGGTGAAAACACCGAAGTCGACAAGACGGTTATCGACAAGCTGGCCGAACCGCTAACCCACATGATCCGTAACGCGGTCGACCACGGTATCGAAAGCCCTGAAAAGCGCGAGGCCGCCGGCAAGAACCCGGAAGGCACGGTCAAGCTGACGGCAAAGCATCGTTCGGGCCGCATCGTTATCGAACTTGTCGACGACGGCGCCGGCATCAACCGCGAAAAGGTGCGCCAGAAGGCCATCGACAATGATCTTATCCCGGCCGATGCCAATCTGTCGGACGAAGAAATCGACAACCTGATCTTCATGCCGGGCTTCTCCACCGCCGACAAGATCTCCGACATCTCCGGCCGTGGCGTCGGCATGGACGTGGTCAAGCGGTCAATCCAGGCGCTCGGCGGTCGTATCTCGATCAGCTCTCGCCCTGGCCTGGGTTCGACTTTTACCATGAGCCTGCCGCTCACGCTCGCCGTTCTTGACGGCATGGTCGTGACTGTTGCCGGTCAGACGCTGGTGGTTCCGTTGACGGCGATTGTGGAAACACTTCAGCCCGAAGCTTCAAGTATCCATTCCTTCGGTGCGAACCAGCGCCTGATTTCCATCCGCAATTCCTTCTGCCCGCTCGTCGATGTCGGCCGTATCCTGAACTTCCGCGGCACGCAGGCAAACCCGGTCGAAGGCGTTGCCCTTCTCGTGGAATCGGAAGGTGGCGGTCAGCGCGCACTGATGGTCGATGCGATCCAGGGCCAGCGTCAGGTGGTCATCAAGTCGCTGGAAGCAAACTACACCCACGTACCCGGTATCGCGGCTGCGACGATCCTGGGTGACGGTCGTGTGGCGCTCATTCTCGATGTTGACGCGGTTGTCGCTGCCTCGCGCGGCCAGTCGCTGAAGCAGGAAAGTTCACTGAAGTCGGATATGTCGTTGGCAGCTGCGGGTTAAGTGTATGTCGTATGCCGTAAAGAATCTTGCTCAAGGAAGCCGGGAGCTCATTGCCTTCCGCATCGGGGATCAGGAGTTCTGCGTCAATATCATGTCTGTGCGGGAAATCCGTGGCTGGACCAAAGCAACGGGCCTTCCGCACTCTCCCTCCTATGTGATGGGCGTGATCAATCTTCGCGGCGCAGTTCTGCCCATCGTGGATCTGTCCGCACGTCTCGGTATGCGTCGTGCGGAGCCTACTCCTCGCCACGTGATCATCGTGGCACAGGTCAAGAACCGTGTGGTCGGACTGTTGGTTGAAGCTGTGTCCGATATCCTCACCGTCACGGACGAAAACATTCAGCCGGTGCCGGAAGTCTCTTCCGAACTGGAGCGCCAGTATGCTCGCGGCATTCTTGCGATCGACAAGCGCATGATCTGCCTGATTGAACTGGACACTCTGTTCCCCGACACCGATAGCGAGGCTGCATGAAAGCGACCGGCATACTAGACGGCCGACAGTCTCCGGATGAGATCCTGGCGAGCGGGGAATACCCGCTCTCGCGTCGGGATCTCTCGGAGATCGCTGCGATGATCTATTCTGATGCCGGGATTTACCTCAACGACTCCAAGGCTTCGCTGGTCTATTCCCGACTGTCGAAGCACATTCGCAACCTCGGGCTCAGAGGCTTCCGGGATTATTGCGAACTTGTATCCTCACCGGAAGGCGCGGACGCCCGCCGGGAAATGCTGTCGCACTTGACGACGAACTTCACACGCTTCTTCCGGGAAAACCATCATTTCGAGCATTTGCGTGACGAGGTGCTGCCGGGACTGATCCAGCGTGCCAAAAACGGTGGGCGTGTGCGGATCTGGTCCGCGGCAAGCTCTGACGGTCAGGAGCCCTATTCTATCGCGCTCACGGTTCTGTCACTGCTGCCGAATGCCGTGGATTACGACTTCCGCATTCTGGCCACCGATATCGATCCCAAGATTCTGGCGCAGGCCCGTGCTGGCATCTATGACGAGAATGCCTTGGAAACCGTACCGCTTGCCATGCGCAAGCAATACTTCAAGGAAGTGGATGCCGGTGGGCGCCGCAAATATCAGGTCGATGATCGCGTCAAGAAGCTGATCACATACAACGAGCTCAATCTGATGGCGCAGTGGCCTTTCAAGGGCAATTTCGACGTCATTTTCTGCCGCAATGTCGTGATCTATTTCGACGAGCCGACGCAGATGAAAATCTGGTCGCGTTTTGCTTCGCTGTTCCCGGAGGGGGGGCACCTCTATATCGGACATTCCGAGCGTGTGACGGGAGACGCGAAGAACCTCTTCGATAATATTGGAATTACCACCTACCGCTACATCGGAAAAGGCGGAGGGAGGAAATAAGTATGCGTGCACGAGTACTGGTTGTTGACGATTCGCCGACGATGCGTGGTCTCATCACCGCCGTCCTGAATTCAGATCCGGAAGTGAATGTTGTCGGTCAGGCCGGTGATGCGCACGAGGCCCGTGCTGCCATCAAGCAGCTTAATCCCGATGTCGTGACGCTGGATATCGAAATGCCCAACATGAACGGTCTCGAATTTCTCGAGAAGATCATGCGGTTGCGTCCCATGCCGGTGATCATGGTGTCCACCATGACCCACCAGGGAACCAATGCGACACTGGCAGCGCTGGAGATCGGTGCGTTCGACTGTGTGAGCAAGCCGGTGCCAGGTGATGCGCGCCCCTTCGGCGATCTGGCTGAAAAGGTCAAGGCGGCGGCCCGGTCTGGACTTGCGCGCACCCAGTACGCGAAGGCTCCGGTTGCCGCACCTGTGGCGCCCGTGGCAAGCACGCCGGTCGCCGATTATCGGGTCGGCCGGAAGATCGTTGCGATCGGGTCTTCGACCGGTGGCGTCGAGGCGTTGATTACGGTGCTGCAGAAATTCCCACAAAATTGTCCTCCAACTGTAATTACGCAGCACATGCCGCCGACGTTTACGAAAAGTTTTGCAGAAAGGCTTAATCGTATATGCGCACCTGTCGTGCAGGAAGCGACCGATGGTGCAAGGTTGGAGATCGGAAAGATCTACCTTGCCCCCGGTGGTGAACGGCATCTCCAGGTCGTCAATTCGTCAGCGCCATGCTGCCGGCTTGTGGAACGCGATCCAGTCAACGGTCACCGGCCGTCTGTCGATGTTCTCTTCGAGTCGGTTGCTGAACTGGCCGGGCGAAATGCTGTGGGCGTCATCCTGACAGGAATGGGAAGGGATGGAGCCTCCGGCCTGCTCAAGATGCGCGGCGCGGGCGCGCGCACCATTGGGCAGAACGAAAGAACATGCGTGGTCTACGGCATGCCGCGGGTTGCGCATGAGATAGGTGCGGTCGAGCAGCAACTGCCGCTTGGCTCGATTGGAGAAGAAATAATGAAATTAACCGCCGCCCGAAAAGAAGGTACCGAATAAATGTCTCTCGCTGAAAAAATCAAAGTTCTGATCGTCGATGATCAGGTGACGAGCCGGTTGCTGCTCAGCGACGCCCTGACACAACTCGGCTTCAAGCAGATCACCGCCGCAGGCGATGGCGAGCAAGGTATGAAGATCATGTCGGAGCAGCCGCACCACCTGGTCATCTCGGATTTCAACATGCCGAAGATGGATGGCCTCGGGCTGCTGCAGGCTGTCCGGACCAATCCGGCCACCAAAAAGGCCGCCTTCATCATCCTGACCGCACAGGGCGACCGTGCCCTTGTGCAGAAGGCTGCCCAGCTCGGCGCGAACAACGTTCTGGCGAAGCCCTTCACGATCGAGAAAATGAAGGCTGCCATCGAGGCTGTATTCGGAGCTCTTAAATGAACCAACTGGCCGCAGCCAAACGGATGAATATCATCCAGGGCGAGTACAAGGTAACGGATGATCCAAACGCCGTGATCACGACGATCTTGGGCTCGTGCGTGGCTGCGTGCCTAAGAGATCCGGTTGCTGGTGTGGGGGGGATGAACCATTTCCTTCTGCCGGGTACCGGACCTGGCGGGATGTCAGGCGGTGACATGTCCCGCTACGGGGTTCACCTGATGGAATTGCTGATCAACGGCATTCTGAAGCAGGGCGGTCGACGCGAGCGTCTGGAGGCTAAGATCTTCGGCGGCGCGAAAACGATCGCCAGCTTCTCGAATGTCGGCGAGCAGAACGCGGCCTTTGCGGCCCAGTTCCTGAAAGACGAAGGCATTTCGGTTGTCGGCTCATCCGTTGGGGGTGAATTCGGCCGCAAGTTGGAATACTGGCCGGTCAGCGGCCGCGCGCGTGCTTATCCCCTCACAGGCGCCGAGACGCAGAAGACAGTTGCAATGGAGCAGCAGCGCCCGGCAAAGCCCGCAAAACCGGTCGAAAGCTCTATCGAATTCTTTTAATAATAGAGGAAGTGATGACAGACACCATGCCCCAGCAGTCCGCTTCCTTCGAAGAAAACCTGCCCGACGTCCTGATGCGGATCGTAACGGAACTGTACGACGTTGCCTATCTCATCGAGCGTGTAGAGCCGCAGCTGCTGGAGGTTGGCGGGCCCGCAATTCTTCAGTCGCCAGATAGTATGAAAGTTCTGCAGGGCATTGATCTGGCCGTTCAAAAGACGCGCGGTCTTGCCGAATTCATCGACACGATCACTGCAACGATCCCGGATGGCTGGACGGTCGATGTCACGACGGCGCTTAGCCTCGTCAAACTCGCAGACATGCACAAGTCCCTGAGCAAGGGCCTTCGCCACGGCCACTCCCAGCCACTCTCAAAGGCAGCCGGCGACTTCGATTTCTTCTGACGGCGTTTTTCGCGCCGCGCCATCAACAGGTTGAGCTTTCGCAAGACGAAACGCTCGCGCAAGCTTCATTGGCTACTTTGACGTTGGCCAAAAAGGCTCTCAATCCTAGTTGACGGTGCGGGAACAGAATGAATCTGTTGAATCAGTTTACACAAATTGCGAAGAACCTAGGGTCTCTAGGGCAGACGCGCCTTATTGCGCTCGCCGGGGTCGGCGTGCTCTCCATCGCAATCATCATTGCTGCGGCGCTCTTCGTCAACAAGCCCGCATTCGAGACACTTTATGTCGGACTGGAAAAGAGCGACCTGAGCCAGGTGAGCGTAGCGCTCGCCTCCGCAGGCATTGATTTCAAGACCGGGCAGGACGGCCAGAGCATTCAGGTTCCGGTTGGCATGACCAGCAAGGCGCGGTTGATGCTGGCCGAGAAGGGTCTGCCGAACAGCTCGAATGCCGGCTACGAACTCTTCGACAACGTCGGCTCCCTTGGCCTGACCTCCTTCATGCAGGAAGTGACGCGTGTCCGCGCCTTGGAAGGCGAGATTGGTCGATCCATCCAGCAGATCTCCGGTGTCTCCGCAGCCCGCGTTCATATCGTTATGCCTGATGTCGGCAATTTCCGCCGCGCTGGCCAGAAGCCCACCGCATCTGTCATGATCCGCGCGACCGCTGAAGTCGGTCGGCGTGCTGCTTCCTCCATCCGCCATCTGGTCGCTTCCGCTGTTCCCGGTCTGGACGTCGATGATGTCACGATCCTTGATTCAACCGGCCAGCTTCTCGCTTCGGGCGACGAGTACGGCAACAGCACGATGACGCGTTCGCTGAACATCGTTCAGAACGTGCAGAAGGAAATCGAAACCAGCGTTGATAAGGCGTTGGCTCCGTTCCTCGGCATGGATAACTTCCGCTCCAGTGCCACCGCTTCGCTCAATACTGACAGCCAGCAGATCCAGGAAACCACCTTCGATCCAGAATCGCGTGTAGAGCGCTCCGTGAAGGTGACCAAGGAAGCGCAGAAATCTCAGCAGAAGCAGTCTGACTCGGCCACCACCGTTGAACAGAATGTACCCCAGGCAGCGCCGCAGCCCGGTGGTAGTAATGGCCCTGAATCCTCCGACCAGTCGGACAAGAAGGAAGAGCAGACCAACTACGAAATTAATAGCAAGACGACCGCCACGACGCGTAACAGCTACAAGATTGAAAAGCTTTCGATCGCTGTTGTGATCAACAAGGGCCGCATTGCAAAGATGGTCGGCGAGCCGCTGGATCAGCAGAAGATTGATGCATATCTCGCGGAAATGAAGAAGATCGTGACCTCTGCGGCAGGCATCAATGCCGAGCGTGGGGACGTGGTGACTGTCACGGCCATGGACTTCCTCGAAACTCAGTTGCTTGACGAAGCGGCTGCAGGCCCGAGCGTCATGGAGGTGCTGACCCGCAACCTCGGTGGAATTATTAACTCGGTCGCCTTCGTCGTGGTTGCTTTCCTGGTGATCTGGCTCGGTGTCCGGCCTGTGGTCCGCAGCGTGGCTGGCACGACGGTCGCTGGCGAGGCCGCTGCAGAAACTGCTGGTCTCGAACTGCCGGACTTCTCGCCCGGTGGCGCAAGCCCCGCACTCATGGACGGTTTCGGTTCCGACTTCGGCTTCGACAGTTCCGACGACGTCTTTGGTGCCGAAGACGACCCCAATGGCGGCTTCAACCGTCGGGTCAAGGAAGGGCCGGAGCGTCGGCTTGCACGAATGGTGGAAATTTCCGAAGAGCGCGCCGCGAAGATCCTTCGCAAATGGGCGGTCGGAACCGCCGCCTGAGGATGAAATTCGATCACGATCGCGTGAACAGAGGGCCGGGAAAATCCGGCCCTTTTGTCGTTTGCCAGATTGCTGCTCAAAAACAGCGGGTTACATTTGTGTAAAACCGACCGACCAGTTTGGTAAAAAGGATCAACTTGTGGCATTTGCGTGGCAAGTTTCTAGAATGACTTTGATTCGGTAGCTTGCATGATGCTTTGGTCGGAAAACGTCCCCCTTCGGTTGGTACGACATGAAGTGATCCCAGTGGGGAAAGAATTCTCTTTCCCGGGAAGCGGAGATAAGAGTGTATGGAGCTGAGAAGCGCAGAGACGAGGACTGACGGACGTAGTTTTATTGATCCCGCCTCTTCGAGAGCCGCAACCAAGGATCAACTCTTCCGACGACTTGCTCTGGCTGCCGGTAGCGCTAACATTCCCAGCACGATGCGGATCCTGGCCGATTATGCCGGCGCTTCCTATTATCTTCTCGCCCGCTACGACCTTATCCAGGAACAGGGGCTCGATTTTATCGTTGCGTCGAATTGGCCCTTCGATCTCGTGCGTCAGCTCGGCGTGGAACTGGCGCGTGGCTATGGCAAATCCACTGAGGTGGAAAAATGTCTGTCCATGCTGACCCCGCAATTTGACCTGTTGCCCGATGAAAGTGCGATTCCGGAAGAGGTGAGTCGCGAATACTGCTCGCTAACCTTCTGTGTCGGTCGCACACGTTTTTCAATCATGCTGCTGTTTCTGGAAGGGATTATCCTCTCGCAGGAATGTTTGCGGGATGTAGGGCTGCTCGCGTCTTATGCCTTGAGCCTTGGTGACAAGCGTGACACACGGGTGGAACGCGATTTCGAGCTGACGGATCGAGAACTCGAATGTCTTTTTTGGATTGCCGAAGGCAAGACGAGTGACGAGATCGCCGTTATCCTCGGCATTTCCAGAAATACGATCAACAACTACATCACCAGCGTGATGCGCAAGACGGCAACCAAGACGCGATCTGAAGCGATCGCGTTCGCGGTACGTAACAATCTGGTGTAGACTTCGCGGGCACCTCGGGGGATTGAATAAGGGATGCAGTTTCTGCGTGTGCAGCGGGCCTCAAGCAGGTCGGATATCTTTCCCAAATTGGTAGCCATGCAGAAGGCCGTCAATGCCAGAAACTTTGCGATTTTTCGCGTGTCCGGCGCAGGCATGCCGAACAAGCGGAAGATGGTCTGCGAGTTGGACAACTGGGGTGTAGGAGCTGGAGAGTATTCCAATGCGCTCATCCAGATTTACGGTGAGGTTTTGATCCACCATATCGATGTATCCGTTCTGCCGCTTGCCTGGGGCAGGGCAGGCCATGCAAATGCAGCGACGCTCGAGGACTGCTACGGGTTGGTCCTGAAGCTCGACGAGGGGGATCTACCGTTCGCGGGGATCGCTTTCCCCGTGCGGCTCGGTGCGGTCGGAAATGGGTATGTGGTGTTTTCCGGCGACAAGCTGACCCTCTCGCCAGATTCGGTACTGGAATCACATGTCCGCAGCTGTCATATCATGATGGACCTGCTGGCGCTTGACGAGCGTCGCACAGTTCCCGCGGAAACACTCAGCGAGCGCGAGATTGCATGTCTTCAGCTGGCTGGTGACGGGCAGATCAGCGAAGAAATTGCTGAGCGGCTCGGACTATCAGTTCATACCGTAAACGCCTATCTTGGCTCTGCCACGATCAAGCTGGATTCTGTGAACCGAATCCAGGCGATCGCCAAGGCCATCCGCCTTGGCTATATCCACTGAGAGTGGCCACTACGCCGGACAGGCCGTTATCAGCTGGCCATTGCTGTGGGCTGAGACCGGACGAAGCGCGCTTCGTTTAGGCTGCGCGCCAGGAAAGCAGTGTTCTCTTCCGGATCATCGGAGGGCGACTGGAAGGCGATGTGATCGATTTCGATTCCGGCTCGTTCGTCTGTAAGCATCAATCGTGCATAGACCGATACGCCGCGCGGCTTGATTTCGAGGTCTAGAACGACCTCGGGCTGACCGGACCATTCCAATTTGTATTCACCGCCGGATCCGAAGTTAACGGTACCAGGATGAAAGTACAATTCAGCCGCCGAAGAAACCAGATCGGCGATGCTGCCGTAACATTCCAGTCGCAGTAAGGAAATGATATCTCCAGCGTCAAGCAGACGTAATTCCGTTGCTACCGGGCTGATCGCTTGAGCCAGTATTTTTTCTCGTTCAAGCGAATAATTGCATCGTTTCATAGCGTCTAGCGAACCCGTTTTTTAGCCGCCCTAGAGGCGTAAATCCTGTGAATAAGCTCTGCCACGGCCTTGTAAAAGGCTGGTGGGATCACACTATCCACCGAGACTTGCGCAAACATGGAGCGAGCAAGAGGCGGGTCCTCAAAAACAGGGATGTCGTTCGCTTCTGCAATTTCGCGGATTTTCAGGGCAATCAGGTCGCTGCCCTTGGCAACCACGATCGGAGCATCGCTTTCTTCGCGGACATAACGTAACGCGACCGCATAGTGAGTGGGGTTGGCGATAACGAGGGTTGCGCGTGGTACGTTGTTGATCATGCGCTGTCTTGCGCGGCTGCGCATGAGCGACCGCTGGCGGGATTTGACCACTGGGTCACCCTGCGCCTGCTTGTTTTCATCCTTCACTTCCTGCTTGGTCATCTTCAACTGGCTGAACCAGTGGTGACGTGTCCAGAAGAAGTCCGCAACGGCGAGAACCGCTGTTGCCAGGATGATGATGATCATCATCTTCTTCACGCCGTTATACAGCATGTTCGGAATGAGCAGCGGGTCCGCGAACATCGCGTCCAGCGAATGCAGGAAATCCGCGCGCATCGCGAAATACATGCAGATGCCGACAATCAGCAGCTTGAAGATGGATTTGCCAAATTCGATAGCGCCTTGCACGCTGAAGATTCGCGAAAATCCTTTGCTCAGAGAGACGCGGTCAAACTGCGGACGTACACGCTCCAGCACGGCAGAAGGCATGTTCTGAACGATGGATGAGGTAACACCGAAGATGCAAAACAGCAGCATTGCCGGCAACAGGAAAGCCGCCATTTCCCAGCCCAGCCGGTAGGAAATAGACACCACGTCCGTTGCATTATTGAGAGGCCACTGGTCGGTCTGCTCGAAGAAATCCTTCAGGCGCTCACTGATTTGCGAGGTGCGACCAGGCAGGAAGAAGACCAGGTAGAAATAGAAAGCGAGAGAGGACGCAAAAAGCGTGACCTCTCTCGAAAATGGCACATTACCTTTGTCCGCGGCATCTTTGAGTTTTTTGCCAGACGGGTCTTCTGTTTTGCTGTCCTGTTCTTCCGACAAGGCTTCATCCTTGAGGCGCGGCGGCCGCAGCCGCCTCGTGGTGTCATCCGAAAGCCATCATGGCTTCCACAGGTTCGGCCTTGCCGGCCGGGTATTCTGTCGGTCTAGTTGCGATCCCGATCTTTGAGCTCGCAACCAGACTTAATCTCAGGCCGCTTCGGGCGCCTTTTCGCCTTCTGCCACCGGCTCCTTCAGCTGGATCTGGCCAGCATTGGCCAGACGGATTGCTTCCTGGGCCACGGCGCGGCGGGCGATTGCCACCTCGCGCGGGTTGATGGCAGCGTTCGTTGCGCCAAGGTCTGCTTCGATCATGCGGCGCTGGCGAGGGCTGATCGCCGAGAGCACACATTCCTTGATCTCGTTCGAAGCACCACGCAGCGCCATCGTGAGGATGTCGCCAGCGATGTCGTTGAGCAGCATGACGCGGCTGCGCTGCGGCATGGCCATGAGGTCTTCGAACAGGAAGATCTTCGGGCGTACCTTGTTGACCGATTCTTTGCTGATTGTCTCCAGCGAATTGAGCAATGTGTCGACCTGTGGCTTTTCGAGCTCGTTCATGAGCTCTGCCACCTTGTTCGAACCATTGGAATTGCGCTCTGCCTCGATCAGCTGGATCAGTTCCATCACGCGGTTTTCGATGATCTGCGCGGCCTTCGGGCTGACATCCTTCATGTTGACCGTACGGTTGACGATATCGGCGCGACGGTTTTCCGGCAGCTGAAGGAGAACCTTGGCACCGAAGGAAGATGGCAGCATCGAAAGGATGTAGGCGATCGTCTGCGGGTGTTCGCGCAGCAGGAACTTGCCAACGAAGTTCGGATCGGCATCCTGCAGGCGGTCCCAGATGGATGTTTCGTAAGCCTGGAATGCCGTGCGACGGCCCAGCAGGCTGTCCACTTCTTCCGGTGTCAGGCCTTCTTCCAGGATGCCCTCGATAGCGCGGGCATTGTCCATTAGACCGGCACCTTCCGTGAAGAGGTCCTCAAATTCGTTGACGAGCTGCAAGAGCTCGTCAGGAGGAATTTCACGAAGGGTCTGCGCGGAGGCGATGATCGTCTGGAGCTCGCTCTGCGTAAAATATTTCAATAGCTTGCCCGCTACCCCCTTGCCCATGGCAAGAAGCACTGCAGCGGCTTTTTCAGCTTGGGATAACGGTTTCGTGGAGACTGCGCCTCCGAAATCGTCAAAGTCCATCATGGTCTTCCCTCACTGTCCCGAACCGGGATCAGATTTTCTTAGAGCTTAAAACTTCCGTCAATTTCACACCGAAGCGCGTATCGTCGTTTTCCAGAACGGTGATTTCTCCCTTGGCAATCCGTCTTCCATTGACGGTAATCTCCACGGGTTCGCCGATCTTCTTGTCCAGCGCGATGATGGCGCCTTCCTCTAGTTCCATCAGGCCGGATACCTGCATCCGGCTTGTTCCGAGCACGATTTCCACCGTGATCGGGATATCCATAATCAGGTCGAGGTTTGCATTCAGCGCGCTGCCTGCTTCCTGAACCGAATGGCCCATGCCGGAGCTTCCGCCGAAGTCATCGCCAAGCCCACCGCCGAAATCGCTGCTGCCACCAAAGCTGCTGCCGCCGCCGAAGCTGTCCGTATCGCCGCCGAAGCCACCGAGATCGGCACTCGTATCGCCGCCGAGGTCCATGCCACCGCCGAAAGACGGTTCGGATGCGAAATCCGAGCCGGCGCCGAATTCGGCGCCAAAGTCCGGCGCGCCGCCGTCGGCATCTGCCTTCAGCACGCCGCGGAGGTCGTCGATAGCCTGATCCAGCTCGGCTTCATTGCCGGCCGCCGGAAAGGCATCGTCTTCGGTGAGTGGTGTCTTTTTTCTGACCATGCGTTCATTATCCCTTCTGAAACTTGCGTCAGCCTGCCCAACCGAAAAGCTTGGAACTCAGGCGCGCAATCATCAGCCAATCAGGTGATTGAGGATCTCATCCTCGTTTGAAATATTGTCCTTGACGCGCACCGTGTAGCGCTCGCCCGATCGTCCGAACTCGCAGACATACATGTCCTTGCCGTTCGCGCTGACCTGTACTTTGATGTCTTCCTTGTCTTCAAAGGCGATGAAATCGCCCTTTGCCAGGTGGGCCACCGTCTTCAGCGCCAGGCTCTGGAGACGAATACGGGCTTCGAGCGTGACGGGAGAGCGACGCACCTGATCCTTGATCCGATCGGCCCATTCCTGCTTGCTCTTGGCTATCTGCCCCTTGGGTTTCGGTGCAATTACCTTGGTTTTGAGAAGGGCCCGCTGGGGAATGATCAGCGCCACTTCGGAGGTGACCTTGCCAAGCTCCACCGTCATGCGGATCTGAGCGCCGAATTCTACCGGTGCTTCCGGGTCCGGGGCCGGCCGGTCATCGGCATTGTGCGGGCGCTCCAGCAGGGCTTCGAAGCCGCCTGCCGCGTTGACGCCGGACCGCAAGACATTGGCGATGCGTTCAAAGACCATGGATGCGAGATCGAGCTCGATATCCGAGAGCGGGCGCTCCGGCGGCTGCTCGATCAGTTCGGGGGCAGCGCCCAGCATCTGTTCCATCAGCGCGATGACGAAACTGTTGCCGCAGGCAAGAACGAAGTTCGGACACCAGTTCCGCAGCGATCCATCGGAGAAGCAGACGGTATCGCCGAAATCCGCCAGGAGGTCACGCATCAGCCCGGATTTGAAGCCGCCATAGGTGACATTGATCGAAATGTTCGTTTCGCTGTGAAACACATCAGGCAGGAATTCGCTGTAGAGGTGGCCGAACTCGCTGCAGATCTTTTCGACCATTTCCTGGTAGCCAAGCCCACCTGTGAGCTTTGCCAGCAACGCCAGATCCATAGACGCCGTATTCGTGTCGGTTTGCTCGCTCATCGTGCTCACGCTGCCTTGCTATCCCCGCCGCCGCCGGGGTTCATCATTTCCTGCTCGACCGAATCGATGGATGGGCGCTCGTAGCTGGAAATGGTCTTGCGTCCGTATTCGAGTGCGACCTGCGGGACCGAGCCGTTCATGTAAGCGAGCAGCGTCTGCTTCACGATGATGTAAAGGCGGTGCTGCTTGCTGCGGACGATCTTGATCTGCGAGCAGATGGGGTTGCACACGCAATAGGACAGCAAGATCCCGAGCATGGTGCCAACAAGTGCGGCACCGATCAGCTCGCCAAGCACTTCCGGCGATTCGTTGATGGCGCCCAGGGCCTTGATAACGCCGAGAACGGCGGCGACGATACCGATGGCCGGGAAGGAGTCGCCAACAGCCAGGATGGCGTCATGCGGCTTCATCTTATCATGCAGAATGGTGTCGATTTCCTCATCCATCAACGCCTCGATCTCGTGGGAGCGCGCATTGCCAATGATGATCAAGCGCACATAGTCGCAGATGAACGAAGTCAGCTCCTTGTTCTTCAACACCGTGGGCGCCGACTGGAAGATTGTCGATTCGTCCGGGTTGTCGATATGCGCTTCGATCTCGTTACGCGATTTCGTACGCAAGTCACGCATCAGAGAGTAGAGCACGCCGAGCACGTCCAGATAGTTGCGCTCTTTCGGAACCTTGTTGCCGAATGCCTCACCCAGTGCCTTGCCGGAGTCCTTCACCACCTTGATGGAGTTGGACATGATAAAGGTGCCGAGACCGGCGCCGCCGATGATCAGCAGCTCGAACGGCTGAACCAGCCGCTCAACGGGACCGTGTTCGGCCATGAAGCCGCCGATAACGGCCCCGACGATAATGATGAATCCGACTACAATAATCATCGCAAGCCTGTGCCGTGGTTATATCAGGCTTCTGGATAGGCGTCGTGGCTTGCGTGAGGCTTGGTAATCGGACGCTGAATCGTGTTTCTGGTTGAGACAGTTTCGCGCAAGTCTTTCTGCTTAAGCCTTCCCGCCAGGTCCGGTCTGTCCGGCATCTTCATCGATTCGGCCTGTCACGACATGGGCGAAGCGGGAAACCCCGCCGTCTCCTGCTGGCACGCGCCATATTTCCTGAAACGCGGAGGCACATGATATGCAGTCCGGATTGTATGTCGGTATTTCATCCCAGATCGCGCTTGAGCGGCGGCTGAACACGATCGCCGACAACATGGCCAACATGAACACGGTCGGCTTTCGCGCAACGGACGTAAAGTTCGATGAGGTCTTGAGCAAGACGCACAACGATCTCAATGCCAAGGTTTCCTTCGTTACGCAGGGCAATGACTATCTCTCCACGCGCAGCGGCGCCCTGGAGCAGACCGGCAGTCCGCTCGATTTCGCTATCAAGGGTGATGCATGGTTTCAGCTTAGCACCCCCGGCGGCAAGGTTTTGACGCGTGACGGCCGCTTTACGATGAAGGAGACCGGTGAACTGGTTTCCACGCGTGGCTTTCCAGTGCTTGATGCCGGCGGTGCGCCGATCCAGTTGAACCGTGCCGGCGGTCCTCCAGTGGTTGGCCCCGACGGCCGCATCACGCAGGACGGCCAGCCGGTCGCGACCCTCGGCGTCTTCAAGGCGGATATCTCCAAGGGTTATCTGCGCTATGACAATTCCGGTGTCATTCCCGTCGATCCGCCGCAGCCTGTAGTCGATACCATCGATACTGGTATCGCGCAGGGCTATGTCGAACATTCCAACGTCAACGCACTGTCGCAGATGACGCAGCTGATCCAGGTCAACCGCGCCTTCGAAGCCGTCGCCTCCCTGATGCGTGACACGGAAAGCAGCTTCGGCGATGCCATCAAGACACTGGGCGGGTCGAAGTGATCAAAGGCTGGTCTAGATGAACGCTCGGATCGCGGCTGAGGCAATCAAGGGCGGCAAGCTTTCGCAGCTGGCTGATCTCGCGAAGAAATATGCCGAGCCAAGCGCGTCCGTCGCGCATGGCGGGCATGTGCGGACCATCGCGGCTGGCCACTATACGGTGTCCGGCCTTTCGCGGCATGTGCGGCTTGGGGAATTCGTTGCGCATAGAAGCGCTACCGGCATCCATCTCGGCGAAGTGGTGCGCGTGGAGCCGGAAGTCATCTATGTCTGCCCGATCGAGCCGGGTGAGCCGATTGGTATTGGCGATATCGTCATTCGCAAGGGTGCCTTTCGTGTCGCACCGGATGAGAGCTGGTGCGGGCGTACCATCAGCGCGCTTTGCGAACCCATTGACGGTCGTGGCCCTTTGAAAAACGGCAGCATGAAGCGGCCAATTTCCACCACCGCTCCGCCCTCTATGACCCGTGCGCGCGTCGAGCACGGCTTCAAGACCGGCGTGCGCGCCATCGATATATTCTCTCCGCTCTGCCTCGGTCAGCGCCTCGGCATCTTCGCGGGATCCGGCGTCGGCAAATCCACGCTTCTGTCGATGGTAGCGCGCGCCGATGCCTTCGATAAGGTGGTGATTGCCCTCGTCGGCGAGCGCGGTCGCGAAGTGCGTGAATTCATCGAGGACACCCTTGGCGAAAACATGGGCAAGTGCGTCGCGGTTGTCGCGACCAGCGACGAAAGCCCGATGCTGCGCAAAATGGCGCCACTCGTCGGGATCACGATTGCCGAGCATTTCCGCGATCAAGGCCAGAACGTTCTCTTCATTGCCGATAGCGTGACCCGTTTTGCTCATGCCATCCGTGAGGTGGCCGTGGCGTCCGGGGAGCCGCCGATCGCTCGCGGTTATCCGGCATCGGTCTTCACCGAACTGCCGCGCCTGCTGGAACGTTCCGGTCCCGGCATTGAGGGGTCCGGCACCATCACTGCCATCATTTCGATCCTTGTCGATGGCGATAATCACAACGATCCAATCGCCGACTCCGCACGCGGTATTCTGGACGGTCACATCGTTCTGGAGCGCAGCCTGGCGGAAGAGGGGCGCTATCCGCCCATCAACCCGCTGTCTTCCATCTCACGTCTGGCGCGCAAGGCTTGGACGGAGGATCAAGAAAAGTTGGTGGCAAGGCTGAAGTCCCTCATCCACCGCTACGAGGAAACCCGCGACCTGCGGCTGATCGGCGGCTACCGCGCCGGCAGCGATCCTGATCTCGATATGGCGATCAAGCAGGTTCCCATCATTTACGATGTATTGAAACAGACGCCCGGCGAAGCATTCGCAGATGATGCCTATGGCGATCTGGCCGCAGCGTTGCGCGCCGGGTCTGCGGCAGGTATCGGTGGCAGGAGATAATTCATGAGCAACGATGACGTTGATGAAACCATCGAGCCCATCAAGCCGCGACGCTCACGGCGGGATCGATCCGATCAGCTCTTGATCGGCTGCGGGATCGTACTGGCCAGTGCTTCAGCTCTCTTTCCCTGGTATGTTTTCTTCAATCAGGACAAGTTTGGTCTGAGGGTCACCCCGATGGACCACACGCGTGATCTCCCGGATGGCCCCGCTCGGAATGTTTTTAGCGTGTCGCCGCTGGCCCTCATCAATAAGAACGCCAGCGATGAGACAAAGGAACTGCCGGAAACGGACCGCCTGACCACAGCCACCGTGCCATCAGCCGGCAAGGATGAAACGGACAAGTCCGATCCCAGGCAGAACCAGCCACTGCCGGGTAAGAACACGTTCCGCCTCATGCATGTGGCAAACGGACGAGCTTTGATCGAGGATGCCAGCGGGATGTACATGGTGAAGATCGGATCGATCCTCCCGGACAACAGCCGTTTGGCAACGATTGAGCAGCGTCAGGGCAAATGGGTGATCGTCACGTCTAACGGTGAGGTCTACGGCGACCAAGGCCAGCCGCGCCCGTAAGTCTGACGCAAGTTTATCAGCATAGTCTCCAATTAGACAATGGAGACAAGCCCATGCAACCGATTCAACTCTTTGACCTGGCATCGCGGCAAGCTGAATGGCTTTCGATCCGCCAGGAGGTGGTTGCGGGCAACATCGCCAATGCGAACACGCCCCATTACAAGGCGAAGGACATCACGCCCTTTTCGGCGGTCCTGAATTCAACGAGCATGACGATGGCCCGCACCAACCCGGCGCACCTGTCGGGGAATTCGCTGAACACCGGCATCAACGTCGACGTCGAAAACGCAAAGCTCAATAACGAGATCGGCGTGCAGGAGTCCGGCAACACCGTGGCTCTGGCACAGGAATTGGCGAAGTCCGGCGAAATCAAGCGCCAGGCGGACCTAAGCAACGGCCTCGTATCATCCTTCCATCGCATGATGCTGATGACAGTGAAGAGGTAGACCCATGACGGATCCGCTTTCAGCCTCCCTGAAAATTGCGGGATCGGGGATGGAGGCACAGGCAACCCGCTTGCGCATCGTCTCCGAAAACATCGCAAACTCCCGCTCCACCGGCGATACGCCTGGTGCGGAACCCTATCGCCGCAAGACCATCACCTTCGGCACGACGCTCGACAAAGTGAGCGGCGCCCAGGTGGTCAACGTCAAGAAACTTGGCGAAGACGAATCGGACTTCAAGATGGAATACGATCCCGGCAATCCGGCCGCGGATGACAAAGGAATGGTCAAGCTCCCGAACGTCAACATGCTCGTCGAGATGGCGGACCTTCGCGAAGCCAACCGCAGCTATGACGCCAACCTGCAGACGATCAAGCAGGCGCGTGACCTCATCACTTCCACCATCGACCTGTTGAAAGCCTCGCAATGATTGACGCGGTTCAGAAAGTAGCTTCGCTCTCGGCCACGCGCGATATTGGCGCCGCCTCGAGCCTCACCTCCTCCAGCGCACTGGGCATGACCCAGAAGCCCGCAGAGGCAACCAATCCCGGCATGAGCTTTGCCAGCGTGCTTGGCAACATGGCGACCGACGCCATGCACAATATCAAGCAGGCCGAAGTCAAATCCTTCGAAGGCATTCAGGGTACGGCCAATACCCGCGAAGTGGTCGATGCGGTCATGCAGGCGGAGCAGTCGCTCCAGACGGCGATCGCGTTCCGCGACAAGGTCGTCAACGCCTACCTTGAAATCTCGAAAATGCAGATCTAACGACCTGAGGACGAAGACATGAGAGCGCTTTCCGTCGCTGCCACGGGCATGGATGCCCAACAGACCAACCTTGAGGTCATCGCCAACAACATCGCGAACATCAACACGACCGGCTACAAGCGGGCGCGTGCGGAATTCGCCGACCTTCTCTACCAGACGGAACGCGCACAGGGCGTTCCGAACCGTGCCAACCAGGCCATCGTGCCGGAAGGCGCCAATATCGGCCTCGGCGTGCAGACGGCTGCCGTGCGCAACATCCACACGCAGGGCCAGCTGACCCAGACGGAAAACAACATGGACCTCGCGGTCGTCGGTCGCGGCTGGTTCCAGGTGCAGTCGCCTGACGGTACCACGCTCTATACCCGTTCTGGTGCCTTCAATACCAATGCCACGGGCCAGCTCGTGACCATCGACGGTTATGCGGTCGTGCCGAACATCACTTTCCCCGCCAATGTGTCCGAAACGCAGATCAGCCGCAGCGGTCAGGTGAGCGTGCGCGTTGGCAACTCCTCCACCTTCACGCAGATCGGGCAGCTGACGGTTGCCAACTTCGCCAACGAAGCCGGCCTGAAGCCGCTGGGTGATAACCTGTTTCAGGAAACGTCAGCTTCCGGCAATGCGACGGTCGCAGCGCCCGATGATCCAGGCTTCGGTTACCTTAAGCAGGGTTATCTCGAAGCTTCGAACGTCGATGCCGTAAAAGAGATCACGAACCTCATTTCCGCGCAGCGCGCCTACGAAATGAATTCGAAAGTCATCACCACCGCAGACGAAATGGCATCCATCGTTAGCAAGAACCTCAAGTAATTGAGCAGGGAGGCAGACATGATGTTTCGCCGGTTATCAACGATCCTAGGCAGGGCGCTTGCCGTAGCTCTTTCCGCATCCGGGCTTTGCATGGCAACGCCCGCCGGTGCGGATATGGGCATGGCGGTTGTTCCCAACCAGATCATTTATCCCGGCCAGGAGATTCCGGCGAACGCCCTGAAAGAGGTAGAGGTGACCAACCCCAACCTCGCAGCCGGCTATGCCAGCTCCATCGATCAGGTTGCGGGCATGATCAGTTCCCGCACGCTGCTTCCCGGTCGGACAATCCAGCTCTCCGGTCTCCGCGCGGCCTACGCCGTCAAGCGCGGGCAAACCGTTCGCCTCGTCTTCTCCATCGGTAACATGACCATTTCCGCCGCAGGCGCCCCATTGGACAACGCAGCGGTCGGCGACCTGATCCGCGTACGAAACGTCGATTCCGGCGTCACGGTTTCGGGGACGGTCATGGCTGATGGCACTGTGCAGGTAGTGACAAAATGATGAAGCGTTCGTGGCTGGCCGCCGGCCTCATTCTCTTGTCCGTCTTCGGCACGGCGGATGCTCCGCGCGCTGCCGACACGGCGCGCATCAAAGATATTGCTTCACTTCAGTCCGGGCGTGACAACCAGCTGATCGGCTATGGCTTGATCGTCGGTCTGCAGGGCACGGGCGATGGCTTGCGATCCTCGCCATTTACCGAGCAGTCCATGCGCGCCATGCTGCAGAACCTCGGCATTTCCACGCAAGGTGGCCAGTCTAGCGCCAAGAACGTCGCAGCCGTCATGGTAACGGCAAACCTTCCACCTTTTGCAAGCCCGGGCAGCCGCCTTGATGTCAGCGTCAGCTCGCTCGGTGATGCGACGTCGCTGCGCGGTGGTACACTGGTCATGACCTCGCTTTCCGGTGCTGATGGGCAGATCTACGCCGTCGCGCAAGGGGCGGTTGTCGTCTCCGGCTTCTCGGCACAGGGGCAGGCAGCTTCGGTAACGGAAGGTGTTGCCACCTCGGGTCGCGTGCCGAACGGTGCAATTATCGAGCGCGAGCTGCCTTCGAAGTTCAAGGACTCCGTCAATCTGGTTTTCCAGCTGCGCAATCCGGATTTCTCTACCGCCGTGCGCATCGCCGATACGGTCAACTCCTTCGCCTCGCAACGCTATGGCTCACCGATTGCCGAACCGCGCGATTCCCAGGAGGTCATCGTCCAGAAGCCGAAGCAGGCGGATCTGACGCGCCTGATGGCTGAACTTGAAAATTTGGTGGTCGAAACCGATACGCCGGCAAAGGTCGTTGTGAACGAGCGCACGGGCACGATCGTCATCGGTGCGGATGTAAAGGTTTCGCGCGTCGCCGTCAGCTACGGCACGCTGACGGTCCAGGTCAACGAAACGCCGCAGGTCATCCAGCCTGAGCCTTTCTCGAATGGGCAGACAGCGGTGCAGCCGCAGACCGATATCACGGTGTCCAAGTCGGGCAGCAAGGTCGCAATTCTCAACGGTCCGGATCTGCGCACGCTGGTGGCGGGTCTCAACAATATCGGTGTGAAGCCGGACGGCATCATCGCCATCCTGCAGGGCATCAAGTCTGCGGGTGCGCTGCAGGCCGAACTCGTGATCCAATAGGAGTGCGCGCCATGTTTTCCATCTATGCTCGCTTGAGCCCCTCGCGGCAGAAACTGCTGCAACGCGTGGGCATTGCCGGTTGCGTGGTGTTCATGGTTTCGCAGGGTAATGCCCAGCAGGCCCAACCCGCAGCAACCACCCAGAACGATATCGAAAAGTTCTGCACCAACATCGCCGATCCCGCACGCGACCAACGCTATCTCCTTCAGAAGCAGGAGCTGGAAAAGCTGCAGGCCGGCGTTGACGAACGCATCAAGACGCTCGAAGCCCGCAAGGCCGAATATCAGGACTGGCTGAAGCGACGGAACGATTTCCTCGCGCAGGCCGAAGCTGGCTTGATCGATATCTACAAGACCATGAAACCCGATGCCGCCGCACCGCGTCTCGAGCAGATGAATCTCGAGTTGGCTGCGGCCATCATCATGAAATTGCCGGCACGCCAGTCCGGGCTGATCTTGAGCGAAATGGATCCGAAAAAAGCGGGTTCCATCTCCCAGATCATGTCCAGTGCGGCCGACCCCAAGACATCGAAGGATCGCTCATGACGCGGCGTGCACCGGCTCTGCTGGCCCTACTTCTTCTTACCAGCTGCGGGAGCCAGACAGTCAAGGAAATCGGCAATGCGCCGTCGATGAGCCCGATTGGTAGCGGGCTTCAGTATGCGCAGGCGCCACAGATGTCCTCCTATCCGAAGCAGCCGCGCCATATGGCGAGCGGCTATTCGTTGTGGAGCGACAGCCAGGCCGCGCTGTTCAAGGATGCACGCGCGCTGAATGTCGGCGACATTCTGACGGTCTCCATCCAGATCAACGACAAGGCGGATTTCGACAACGAAACCGAGCGTAACCGCACCAACAAGACAGGTTTGAAGTGGGGCGTGAAAGCCAACATCCTTGGCATGGGCCCGAAGACCGATGGTGACATGAGCACCGACTCCAATACGGACTCCAAGGGCAAGGGTACGATCAAGCGCTCCGAAAAGCTCAACCTGCTGGTGGCTGCTGTCGTGACCGGAATTCTGGAAAACGGCAATCTCCTGATCAGCGGCTCGCAGGAAGTACGCGTCAACCACGAGATCCGTATCCTGAATGTGGCTGGTATCGTCCGCCCGCAGGATGTCGATGCGAAGAATATGATCTCCTACGACAGGATCGCGGAAGCTCGCATCTCCTATGGCGGCCGTGGCCGCATGATGGAAGTGCAGCAGCCGCCGATCGGTCAGCAGGTGGTCGACCTGTATTCGCCGTTCTGACCTGATGGAGTTCGCATACCATGTCTCTTGATGATGCAGCGGCCGAAGCCCCAGAGGCGAAAAAGAAAGGTGGGCTCGTGCCCACCATTGCAGCGGTTGCGATCGTCACGCTCGCCGGTGCCGGCGGAGGCTGGGTCATTGGCAGCATGATTGCGCCGAAGGACCCTGCCGCCGAGCAGGCCGCGGCCAAGAAGAAGGAAGAGGCGGCAGCCGAAGCCGCCGGCGAGAAGGAGGGCAAGGGCAAGAAGGATGCAGGTCTGCCCAAGATCTCCACGGCCGCCAATGGTGTCGTGGCTCTGGAGCCGATCACCACCAATCTCGCTTATCCCTCCAACAGCTGGATCCGGCTGGAAGTGGCGCTGGCCTTCAACGGTCCGCCAGAGCTCGGTCTCTCGGAGGAAATCCACCAGGATATCCTCGGCTATCTGCGCACGGTCTCGCTGCAGCAGATAGAAGGCCCGCGGGGCTTTCAATATCTTAAGGACGACATTCAGGAACGTGTTGACCTGCGTTCGCAAGGCAAAGTATCGAAGGTGATGTTTAGAACCTTCGTGATCGAATGATTCGAGTCCTTATCTCTCTTGCCGTATTGCTGGCTTTGCCGGGGCTTGCCCTTGCCCAGCAGTCTCCGGCAGATCTCCTGAACGTGCCGATCAATGGTTCGGCGGCGGCATGGATCATTCGTACATTCGGGCTGCTGACCGTTCTTTCGGTCGCGCCCGGCATTCTGGTCATGGTGACCAGCTTCCCGCGCTTCATTATCGCCTTTTCGATCCTGCGCTCAGGCATGGGCCTGTCGACCGCACCGTCAAACCTGGTGCTTGTCTCGATGGCGCTGTTCATGACCTTCTACGTCATGTCGCCCACCTTCGATAAGGCATGGAACGACGGCGTTCAGCCGCTCTTGCAGAACCAGATCAATGAAACCGTTGCCGTTCAACGCATCGCCGAGCCGTTTCGCGCTTTCATGACCGCAAACACCCGCGATAAGGATCTCTCCTTGTTCGTCGAGATTGCGCGGGAGAAGAACCAGTCGGTTGGAACGCCTGAGGCGATCGACTACCGCGTCCTGATCCCGGCTTTCATGCTGTCGGAAATCAGGCGAGGTTTCGAAATCGGCTTCCTGATCGTGCTGCCGTTTCTCGTGATTGACATGATCGTTGCGGCAATCACCATGGCGATGGGCATGATGATGCTGCCGCCGACCTCGATCTCGCTGCCGTTCAAGATTCTCTTCTTCGTGCTGATCGACGGCTGGAATCTTCTGGTCGGCAGCCTGGTGCGCTCGTTCCATTGACGATCGTCTTGTGACCGGACAGTCCGCTCACCAAGTTCCTGTTACTGATTGCGCTCGAAACGGTAGAAGTACTGCGTTGTTTCAACGCGGTTGCGCAGAGCGCCCTGGAAGACATAGCCTTCGGCGGCAATTGCGAACCTGTCGTGCTCCAGCGTCTTTGCGAATTCCGCCTTCAGTTCGGCGCGAGTGCGATAGACGCCGTTATAATATTCCTTCAATTCCTCGGAATAGAAGTCCTTCAGCGTCAGGCGTGTCTCGATGTCGGAGACGGATTCCCGCAGATAGATGGTCGCCGTGGGCGCCGCCAGTTCACCAAGCAGACGGAGCGTTTCCGTTACGGCGCCATCGTTCAGATAGATGAGAAGTCCGGTCACGACAATCAGGTCGAATGGCGGCTGCACAGGCAGGTTGGCCACGTCGATCTTCGGGACTTCGGCGATCTCGAACAGGACCTTCGGGTTGTCGCCATGCAATTCCCGACCCTTGACGATCAGCTCGCTGGAGAAGTCGATCCCCATATAGGTATGGCCATGAGGCGCATAATGGGTTGCGAGCCGGCCGGCACCACAGCCGAGATCGAGGATCTTGCCGGGTTGCGGCAGCGACGGCAGCAGGTTTTCGCGCTCATAACGATCGCGTTCGATGGCAATCGAAGACCCCTCCGATTGCAGCATCACCGCATTGATGGCGTTCTTTTCCCGCTTTGCCCGGTCATCGAAGAATTGCCGGACCCGCGCTGGATCGATATCTACGGCCTGGTCGTACAATCTCGTCATGGGCTCACGTCATTCGATAGGGCAGGGCGGTCAGCCTGCGAGTTTCTTCAGGCCGAACAGATCGGTGTTGCTGAGGGCAAGCGCCATGTCCTCGCTGGTATCGATCTCATAAGAAATAATCTCGTGACCGGCGATTGGCAGGAACTGCATCAGGTGCTCGTAAACGGCCGTGTTACCGATTGTGCTGAAGGTATCGACCGGCAACCAGGCGATATTCGACCATTCGAATTCCGTCGGCTCCTGACGTCGGAACCCGACGATGCGCTCCTCCTCCATGATGGCGAAGACGGCATCCTTGGTCTTGGTCTTGGTGAGGGCGAGTTTGGGTACGCCCGCTTCGAGGCTCGCCAGGAATGCGGTAAAGCTTTCTGGCTCGAGCAGCAGGTCGCCGTCCATAAACAGGCAGTCGCCGGTCAGGTGCTGGCACCCCATCGTGTAGCTATGCAGCGTCGTGGTAGAGCGAAAGCTCGGGTTGCGAACGACGATTACATCCCTGCCCAATTGCTTCAATTCGGCAATTACGGCCTTTTCTTCGAAGCCCACAATCACGCGGACGTCTTCCACCTGATCCAGCTGCTTCAGGATGTGCTTGATGATTTTGACGCCTTCGATTTCGACAAGGCACTTTGGCTTGCCTTGACCCAGGCGGGATCCGAGGCCCGCGGCCGCGATTACAGCGTGCTTAACAATCGACATAGCGATTTACCATCCAATGCAACGTAATTGGCGACAGAGAGAAGCGCATCCGGAGCATTGTGGATGCCGTAAAAGGCGACACCCACATCCGCAACGTCGAACATCGGCACGTCATTGAAGCCGTCGCCGATGGCAACCAGACGATCGAACTGCTCTTTCAGTTCGAGCGCCGCGACGTTCTTGCGCATGACACTCGCAAGACCCGTAACATTGCCGGCGTCATCCATCATGGCAGTCGAGGTGAAGAAGCGGCAGCCAAGGCGCTCCTGCAACGGCTGTACCCAGGCATCCAGATTGCCCGTGACCACGAAGCAGCGATCCCGGTTCTCCCGGATGAAGGCCTCGATGTGCGGATCGAACTCCACTTCCGCCACCACTGAACGGATGCGGTCGAGACCGGCGGTTCTAAGGATCGCGAACCGCAGCCGAAATGAATCCTCAAAGGGGATCGTGCCGGCCATGGTCAGCTCGGTCAATAGGCGCATTTCCGCCTCCAGTCCGAGTTCGGAGGCGATCATCGGCAGAAGTTCGCTGCGGGTAATTGTGCCATCAAGATCGAAGGCGAAGGCCGTTCGCTTTTCGGGAGCCGCAGCACCAAAGGTGCGGCGTTCGATTTGGGGTGCCGTGGCCAATGTGCTGGAGCGAACCATGCTCAGATCCTCGATGAATAAATGCCTTCGGCGATGGAATTTAGAATGATTTCAGAGGCGGGCTCACTGCGTGGCCGCAGCACGCGCAAGAGTTCCTGCCGCTCCTTCTCGAAAGGGAAGGCCTTGCCGTTTTTGTAGCCGAGTGCTGCTTCACGCATTTCCTCGAACGTATCCACCCGGTCTGCCGCGGCTTCTGCCAGGCGGCCAAGTGCGTTGAAGCGCGGCCGGGCGCCGGAATCGAGGAAGATCAGCGGCTTTTCAAACAAATGATATTCCGTCAGGAACGAGACGCCATCCGTGATCATCAGGTCGGAAGCATCGAACAACTCGCCATAATTGCCCGTATAGACGGCGCAGTTTGGCAAAGCCGACCATGTCCGCAGGAAGTCGTCGTAATCCAGTCCGACTTCGGGCGGCAGGTGACGGGCCGTGTGATCCAGTGCCGGATGCGGCTTGAACACGATCTGGATATCCGGACGCATACGAGCCCAGTCCAGCATCTGGCGATAGATCCGGTGGAAGACGCCAAAGCCCTGATGCTGGATAACGAGCGAATGATGCGGCGCCCAGATGATACGGAAGCTGCGGCCGTTCGGCTCGGGGATGGGCCAGCTGCCTTTTCCCTTCGCTTCCATCAGCTTGTCCAGCTTGGGATAGCCGGTCAGGATGAACTTGTCGGGATCGGAGTGGTCGAAGGACGTATAATAGCAGCGCGTCTGCTCCGTTTCGCAGAAGATGCGCCAGGCCAGGCGATGATAGACCTGATCGTAATTGTTGTCATAGGCTTCGTCGGTTTCATCCGTCGCGCGCGGATTGGCCAAAACGCCCATGCCGTATGGCACGACGCAGATGCGGGCGAAGGTGATTTCAGGCGTCCGCAGACCCGGAGGTACCGGCGCATCCCATTGTTGTTGGCGGAAGATCACGTCCGGCGAAAGGTTGCGCAAAATGTCCAGCGCGTCCAGCGAGTTCAAGTTGAGGCGAAGATGGGGGATGTTCATCTCCATCAGGCCTTTATGGACATCCTCTTCACCGGTAAACTCGGCACGGGCGAGATGGCTCTGGTCGATCGACACCACCATCGGGTGGAACCGCTCGTCTTTGGTCATGGCCCAATAGATGTCTGCCAATGCATCCCACATCGCAATCGACTGGACGATGAAGACGCAGCGGATCTTGCCGCCTTCATAGCTCATGCGCCGCAGCGTCAGGTTGGTAACCTGCTTCAGTGGATGCATGTTGGCCAGGATATTGTTGAGCCGCATTTCGAGATTGTTGACAGTCTCGTGCAGCATAGGTGCCGTTTCCGTCGCAATGCCCATGATGGCTTCACGAAGGATTTCGGCGATCTGCTGCGGCAACTCTGTCTGCGCTGCGTGGAAGGACTGCAGAAGCTTGGCGATTTCAAGCTGCACAGCGCCCTGCACATCGATGCGTTCGCTAAGGGCGGCGACCTGCTGTTCGAGCTTGGCAACTTGCGCGGCACTCGCCGTCGAACCTGCCGCGGTCGATGGATTGGTCTCCGTCATTGAAATCCCTCTCGCATGTCTTTGTGCGGGCGCATCGTGTCAACATGAGCGCATTTTTGCTGGGCAAAACTTAGGGGCTTGAGCTTGCCTCAGACTGACTCGTGCCGAGCATCGGCCACGGCGTTTCAATCAAGAAGCTCCGTTTCCTGCAGGATCTTTGCGAGCATCTTGATGCCGTATTCCAGGTTGGCATGGTAATCGCCGGGGCTTTTCGAAAAACGATCCAGCATCGCACCATCCTGATCATAGATCTCGGCGGGAGGAAGGTGATAGGGGATGCCAAGCTCGTCGAGATAGCCCGCCATGCGGTCGCGAAAGCGATTATAGATAAAGGCCACTTCGCCATCGGCAAAGTTCGTCTTCTTCGCCAGCACATGATAGCTGGCCGGCGCCGGGCAGCAGGAGGCGACCGAGAACCTGACATTGCGCTCTTTCAAGCATTTGAAGAATGCCAGAGGTTGCGTCAGCGTTTCGTCGATGACGGCGTTGAAGGCGCTCTTCGTGACGAAGAGCCGATCCTGCACCCAGGGAGCAGCCGTATGGATCGTCCAATGCTCGGCGTTGAAGCCATAGCTGGGATAGAAGCCAAACATGAAGACGAATCGGCGGGGGTCGTTGGCGCGGATACCGCCAGTGTCGCCGTCGTTGATCGTTTCGAAAATGCGTCGCGCATCTGCGTGCGTGAAATGCACGGCTGCGGAGTCCACCGTAAAGAACGGTTCCAGAAAGTGGTAGCCATGACCCAGTTGCGCCATACGGATCGGGCCGTGCCGGCTGGCGAGCCGCTGCGGGCCGACGGCATTTGCCGCATCCATGAGCGCGATGAGGTGGGAATCGCCGATGATTTCAAGCATAGCCCAGCCCTTGCGCCTGCATCATCTCCTCACAGACGCCTTCGAGATCGCCTGTCAGATCCTTCTTGCTTCTGGCGGCAATCCCATTCTCGTGCTTGACAGCGCCCGGGGCGTGTTCCGCCAGGAAGTGCGACATCACGTAATCCACGCCGCTTGAATTCACGGTGCGCAGATTGTTGTCGTAGAACATGCCGCGCATGGAGGGGGCGGTGATGATCTCGTAGGAGGGGAAGTAATCGACGAAATCCAGTTCCGCCGCCAGCTCTCCCGCCACCCCGCGCAGCACCGATTTGGAATAGGTGGTCGCGGCAAGGACATGCTGGCCGGTCTTGGTTGCCGTTAGAGGAACGGGCGACACTGTCAGGATGAACCGCATCTGCCCATTGATTGCGCGAAGATGGCGGATGAGCGACAGCATGTCCTGCAAGATTTCCGCATGGGTGAAGTTGCGAAATGCGTGCTCTTCCTCACGGAACTGGCCCGCCACCGTGCCGGGGCAAAGCGGAAAGACCGCGCCGTCACGCTTCGATATCCAGGCTTCCGTGAGGCCCAGCGTGAAGATGAAGATGTCGGTGTTGTAGAACATCGCTTGAACTGAGGCGAGATGCGCTCGCCGTGCATGCATCAGTTCTTCCACACTCTCAAAGGGTTCCGGCTCCACAAGCGGACGGAATGGATCGGCAACACCGCCATCCTTCTCCCATATCTCTTCCGTCGGCTTGAACAGGCCCATGGCCCGCTCAAAGGTCTGGAGCATCTGACGCGCCGTATAAATGTTGCAGTATCGTGCGGAATAGACGCCGTAATTATAGGCGGGCATCCGGTGCGCGGGAAACAGGCTCGGGGCTGGCTCGAAATCCTGGAAATTGAAACCGTTTCGCTTGAGCGCTTTTGCGATGTGCTGCGCGAAGCAGCTACCGGCGGTGCTGATGCGGGCTTCTGGCGACACGTCGAACTTGCGTCGATAGATTCCGTCGAGCTGCAGCGGATGGGTGTCCGCCACCGCCTTGCGCCAGACCTGCCGATCCGGCAGATCCTGATACGGGTGCGGCGGCGCATCGCGATTGGTCACCATTCTGCCCTTTCGTTCATTCCGGCAGGGTGGGCTGTGCGAACGGTTTTTCGCGAGCCGGCAGCGCAGGCACATCGATATGATCAGGCTCCAGACCAGCCTTCGCGCGTTCCACCATCATTTCGTAGGCTTTTTCAAGGTGACGAGTGAAGCGCTCGACGTCAAACAGCGGCTTGATCCACCGGTTGTCTTCCAAGCGCTGCTTGAGCAGTTTCACCTTGTCGCGGTTCTCATAGAGATCGACGGCGCGCTTCAAATAGTCTTCCTGGGAGTCGGCAATGGTTTCCGGCATACCGATCGATTGCAGCAGGCTTTCCGAAACGCGTGAGGCGAAGTGGGTGCCCTTCACCGTCAGCACAGGCAGACCTGCCCAAAGCTGTTCGGAGGTTGTGGTATGACCATTGACCGGGAACGTATCAAGACCCAGATCGGCCAGCTTCAGGCGTGACAAATGCGCCTCGTAAGGCACAACACCGGTAAAGACGATGCGCTTGCGATCTATGCCGGCCTCCGCGAATTTCCGCAGTATGTTGTCATGCGCCTTCTGGTCCTTGCACAACATCCACAACACGCTGTTCGGCGTTGCCTTCAGGAGGCGGATCCAGAGGTTGATGTTCTCCAGGGAAATTTTTCGCGTGGCATTAAAGGATGCAAAGACGAAAGCATCCTCCGGCAGGTTTGCATCCTGGCGCGTGAACAGCTCGGATTGCGGGCGGCTGTACGGGTCATTCGGCTGGTAGCTTTCCGGCAGGCGGCAGAACTTTTCCCAGTAATGCGGCTTTGAACGATCGGGCAGCACGTAGTGATCGCCGATGATGTAATCGAGATCGACATTGACTGTTGTGCCGGGGAAGCCGAGCCACGCCGCTTGAATGGGCGCCGGTTTGTGATTGAGGATGAACGGGCGGCTGTTGCGAGTGTGGCCCTTCATCTCCACGAGGATATCGATCTCGTTTTCGCGAATGGCCTGTGCCGCTTCGGCATCGCTCATGTCGCGGATGGTGACGATCCTGCCCCAGTCGCTGCGGTCAATGTCCTCTCCCAGATGTTCCTCAGGCGTGTAGCAGAACAGAGTCACATCGAAACGTTCCGGATCGTGCATCTTCAGAACCGCGCGGAACAGCTTCATCGTGGCATGGTGTGGCCATAGGTCCGAGGAGAGATAGCCGATGCGGATCTTCTTGCCCCAGTCATGCGGCATGCTGTGTCTTTCCTGCGGGTATTCCGCAGGAAATGCGTCCTTCCGGTAACCGGCAAACTTGTTCTGCGCTTCGTCGGCCAGCCAGTGCAGATTGTAAAAGGGGGCCTCGATCTGCAGCGTCTGGCGCGCATCGCGCAAGAACATCCGCTTGAGTTCCGGCTCAAGCCGCTCGATTTCCCAGTAGTCGTTGATTTCCCGCATGAAAACCAGGTAGGCAAGGATCAGGATGATACTGCGCGGCATCCGCTGCAGCAGGTTGGAAATCGTCTCCCGATCCTGAACATCTTCCGGTGCGCCCGTCAGCAGAAGGTAAGCCAGACTGTTATGCTTTGAGACGCTGCTTTTCGACAGGACGGGGAGGAAAACGCGAACCAGATCCTTCTCGCCGCGCTTGAGAAACAGCGTGGCAATCATGAAGGCCACATCGGCGTCACGCTGGGCGCGCTCCAGAAGCGGCAGCCCCAGGCTGAGGGCAACATCATCCTGATCGAGGTCATAGTAGAGCTTCATCGCCTCGACGTAATAGTCTTCGGATCTCGATCCACCGAGTTCCGCCGCGAGAACGTAAGTACGTGCCGCTTCTTCCCGAAATCCTAGTGCAACCAGGGTTTTAGCGAGTAGGCTGTAGGTTTTGACGTCCCGGTTGTGGTCCATTAGCCTGTTCAAAGAATCCAGGGCTTCCGTATATCGGCCGCGACGAAAGCTTTTGGAGGCTTCTGTAAAAAGGCTCTCAGGGTTCACCGGTAAACTCCAGGCTGAAATCATCGTTCAGGCGGACAAATGCGCCACCTGCGTTCAGCCTAATATGTGTAGCTTGCCCCAAGCCGGTGCCCTGTGGAGATCTTGTTGGAGATCTGATCGGATTTGGTGATTCGAACAATTTGATTCGGGCACTTAAGGAATCTGCAATGATTGTCTGCCAGTGTAAAGCTCACATGACGCGTTTGGTTTCCTTTGAAGATGCGGAACCGAGTGGGCATGAGGCCAGACGTCATAACCGGTAATAGCCCGGTATGTCCCCCATTAGTATTCAGTCAAGCAAGGGACTATGTTTCATGACCAGCATTCTCACGAACCAGGGTGCAATCGCAGCACTTGCTACGCTGCGCTCCATCAACGATGAGATGTCTACGACGCAGAACCGTATTTCTTCCGGTGCAAAGGTAGAGAGCGCATCGGATAACGCAGCTTACTGGTCGATCGCAACGACCATGCGCTCTGACAACAAGTCGCTGAGCACCGTTTCGGATGCGCTTGGTCTGGGTGCAGCAACCACTGACGTTGCTTATACGGCTCTTAACTCGTCGATCAGCGTTGTCGACACCATCAAGACAAAGCTCACCGCCGCTTCGCAGCCTGGCGTTGACAAGGACAAGGTCCAGAAGGAAATCAAGAAGCTGCAGGATCAGCTGGTCTCGATCGCGAAGTCCGCTTCGTTCTCCGGCCAGAACTGGGTTTACCACACTGCAAACTCCGCAGCTGGTACGTCTTCGATCGTTGGCTCCTTCAACCGCGATAATTCCGGCAATGTCAGCCTGACCAAGCTCGACTTCAACACGGCAAACTCCTCGCTGATCGAAGTCAACTCTGCGGGCAACTACGCAACGAGCGGTTCGGCCCTGCTGTCGACCGACATGACCTACAAGAACGCACAGGGCTCCACCGCGACGATCAGCGGCGTTTCCGTACTGACGCTGAACATCACGAACATGGACTCGACGGCACTCTCCAACGCTTTGAAGGGCGTTGACGCCGTTCTGCAGAAGATGACCAACGCAGCGGCTGACGTTGGTGCCCTCAACAAGGGTATCGACCTGCAGAAGAGCTTCGTTTCCGACCTGATGGACTCCATCAAGAAGGGCGTAGGCAAGCTGGTTGACGCCGACATGAACGAAGAGTCCACCCGCCTCAAGGCTCTGCAGACGCAGCAGCAGCTTGGCATCCAGGCTCTCTCGATTGCCAACAGCGACTCGCAGAACATCCTGCGTCTGTTCCAGTAACAGATCAGACGTTCCCCGAAGTTTGGGAGGCCCCGCGGCAACGCGGGGCCTTTTGCGCTTTCAGGTGGCAACCAGCCGCACGAAGCGACTGAGGCGCGAAAAGGCGCAGCAGCACAGTTAATGCCTGCGTGCGTTAATCATAACTTTTTACGCTCTATCAATGTCGTTGATCAGATAAAAAATCATGTTTTTAAGCCATTGATTTATAAGTGTTATTTTCTGAGTTGAAGTGTGAATTTCGGCGTTAATAGATTTGCCCCATCCGCTTTACGCTTCATTAACCACAATAAGGTTAACTGACCTCACTCAAGCGGTGCGTCTCTTGAACGGATGAGTTCAATTGAGACGAGCATGAAGCAGCTCACCTCTTGCCGGAGAGAAACCGGAATGACCCTGATCTTTCGTTCCGCACTGAGGGGCAACCTGATATGACCAGCATCCTGACCAACACCGCTGCCATTGCAGCTCTTTCTACCCTCCGCTCCATCTCTGACAACATGGAGACGACACAGAACCGCATTTCGTCGGGCTACAAGATTGGGGCAGCAAAGGATAACGCTGCTTACTGGTCGATCGCAACGACCATGCGCTCTGACAACAATGCGCTGAGCACGGTTCAGGACGCACTTGGTCTCGGCGCTGCGACCACTGACGTCGCCTATACGGCTCTCAATTCCTCGATCTCCGTTGTCGACGAAATCAAGAAGAAGATCACGGCTGCTTCCGAACCGGGCGTTGACAAGGGCAAGATCCAGAAGGAAATCGTCCAGCTGCAGAACCAGCTGCTTTCGATTTCCAAGTCTGCTTCCTTCTCCGGTCAGAACTGGGTTTACCATGTCGGTACGGCCGGCGCTGGCACACAATCTATTGTCGGCTCCTTCAACCGCGACGACCAGGGCAATGTCAGCCTCACCACGCTGCAGTTCGATACGAAACGTTCTTCGCTGATCCAAGTGGATTCCACCGGCGCCTTCGCAACGTCCGGTAACGGCCTCCTGTCGAACAACATGACCTACAAGAGCTCAACCGGCGCCACGGTTGCTCTGACCTACTCCGTCCTGAAGCTCGATCTGACCACGCTCGACACTGCTGGCTTGTCTAAGGCTCTGTCCGGTGTTGACAAGGTTCTCCGCGATATGACGGATGCTGCCGCCGACATCGGCGCCCTCAACAAGGGTATCGATCTTCAGAAGAGCTTCGTGTCCGATCTGATGGGTTCCATCAAGACCGGCGTCGGTAAGCTGGTTGATGCCGACATGAACGAGGAATCGACCCGTCTCAAGGCTCTGCAGACACAGCAGCAGCTCGGCATCCAGGCTCTGTCGATCGCCAACAACGACTCGCAGAATATCCTGAAGCTCTTCCAGTAACACCTGGCAGACTGATCAAAATTCCAAGGCCTCGCGGCATACGCGGGGCTTTTTTGTGTTTTTCTTTCATTAACTTTTCGCAATAGGGTCATTCGGCGTCTTGTGTTAACTATTTGTTAACCATATAAACGTTAACCGTTTATTAAGAACGTCGGGTCGGTCAACAGGGCAAGAAAGTTTGACCGACGAGCATGATGCCAGCCTGCGTTACCGGTGGAAGCTCCGGTATGTCCCGCAACAGCCAAGGGGCATCTCTTCATGACCAGCATTATTACGAATACCGGCGCTATGGCAGCGCTTCAGACGCTGCGTGCAATCAACTCCGACATGGAGACGGTGCAAAGCCGCATCTCATCCGGCTACCGTGTTGAAAAAGCTGCAGATAATGCCGCCTATTGGTCGATCGCGACCACCATGCGCTCCGACAACGCCACGCTGTCGACCGTACAGGATGCTCTGGGATTGGGAGCGGCCAAGACGGATACGGCCTATACGGGCCTGAAATCGGCCATCGACGTCGTCACCAAGATCAAGTCCAAGATCACTGCCGCCAGTGAGCCAGGTGTCGACAAGACCAAGATCGACAAGGAATTGACCGAGCTTAAGAATCAGCTGAGCTCCATTTCAAAGTCCGCCTCCTTCTCCGGTGAAAACTGGTTGTACAACACCTCCAGCGCCGGTGCCTCCGTCAAGCAAATCGTCGCTTCTTTTAACCGCTCGCCGGATGGCGGCGTTTCCCTGACGACGCTGGACTACAATGCTTCCGCCTCGATCATGATCGATGGTTACAGTGCCGGTCGCGGCCTTCTGACCAAGGATTGGGCGGTTGCTCAGCCAACTGCGGGCGGCGGCACAACCACGGTGTCTTATTATCTTATCAATGCCGGCTCCACGCAAATGGGTGTCGGCAGCGAAATCAAGCTCGGTGTCAACACCACGAAGGATCAGCTTTCTGGAATGTTGCAGG
The DNA here is from genome assembly GCF_030504645.1 of Rhizobium oryzicola. Taxonomy (GTDB): domain Bacteria; phylum Pseudomonadota; class Alphaproteobacteria; order Rhizobiales; family Rhizobiaceae; genus Neorhizobium; species Neorhizobium oryzicola. The sequence continues at coordinate 579,751 of NZ_JAUKWQ010000001.1, forward strand.
CCGTGGAAAACATGCTGCAGCGCTTGACGGATTCTGCATCTACATTGGGTGCTATCAGCAGCCGTATCGACATGCAGAACAACTTCGTCTCCACGCTCCGTGATACAATCGACAAGGGTGTAGGTCGTCTGGTGGATGCCGACATGAACGAGGAATCCACTCGTCTTAAGGCCTTGCAGACGCAGCAGCAGCTTGGCATCCAGGCGCTCTCGATTGCAAACACCAACGCGCAGAATATTCTGTCGCTGTTCAAGTCGTAAAAGGCTTGCCGCTGGGCCGTGGGTCATCGGCGTTCGGCAATGCTGGATCGCGATTTGCCCTGTCGCGGTCCAGCAGCTTCATTTTCGCACAAGTTTGGCTTCCTAAGGTTTCGCCAAGTGCACGCTCTACATCTGTGACCGGATGGTGCGGCGCGGGACTTTAACAGGACAGTAACATGATCGCGGCCATTCTCCCTTGTTTCGTTCTTTTGGAAGGAGACCGAAGCATGAAGCCGCAGGTCGCCTGCAGGAAGGGAACCGGCCGATGACATCATCGATTGCCCGCTACCTCAAGGATTTCGGCGAGGCTCAGTCTGCACTTCCGCCTGCGGTCATCGAAAGCCCGGTTGACGATCTGTCGCTGGATTTTCCTTTCGAGCCCGAGCCGGAACCGGTCAGAGTTGATCTCGATGCAGTGAGGGCTGCTGCCTTCGAGGAAGGTCATGCTTCTGCTTTGGCCGAAGCTGAGGAAAAGTGGAAGGCTGAACGCGAAAAACTCGTGATGAGCCACACGCGTGAACTCAACTCGCTACGCAACATTGTCGAATACGACATTGCGGGGCGCCTCAAGAGCTTGATGGAGCGCTCGGTGGTCGCGGTTGCGCAGGCCGTCAGTGATGAGGTTGCATCTGTACTTGCGCCCGTTCTTGAAGAGAAGATCCTGGAAAATGCGCTTGATGAGATGAGTGATGCTCTGCGCCAGGCATTGTTCTCAGGTGAAGCCGTTGTGCTGACGGTCCATTGCAGCCTGCCTCTCTTTGAAAAGCTGGTTGAAAAGATCGGCGATGGCGCAGGCGCCATCAAACATGTTGAAGTCGAGGACATCGACGTTTCCGTTGATATCGACGACGCGGTGCTCGTTTCCCGCCTCTCGGCATGGAGCGCGAGCCTGAAGAAGGTATTGGGATGAGTGAAAATCATCACCACGGCAAGAACGAGATCATCATCGTCAAGAAGCATGGCGGCGGTCATGGCGGCCATCACGGTGGCGCCTGGAAGATCGCCTATGCCGACTTCATGACGGCCATGATGGCCTTCTTTCTTGTTATGTGGCTCGTCAATGCCGCCAACCAGAAGACTACGGCTTCGGTCGCCAGCTACTTCAATCCCATAAAACTCTCTGATTCGACTCCTGCCAAGAAGGGCTTGCAGAAGCCTGTTGAATCCTCTGAAGGGCAAGAGAAGAAGGAGCGCTCCAAGGTCAAGGCGGATGCCGACAAGGTCGGTTCTGCCGCCGCGACAGGTGAGGACCAGACGAGCAGTTCCGGCGAAGAAACCAACTATTCCGAAGCCGACTTCTTCCAGAACCCTTATTCGGTTCTGGCCGAGATTGCGCAGGAAGTGGGGCAGCAGGCCAATGTCAGCGCCAAGGGCGAGGGCGGTGCTGCACAATCGGGGCCGGCAACCGGTGCTGATGGTGGACAGGCCTATCGTGATCCTTTCGATCCCGATTTCTGGACGAAGCAGATCGAGGTGACGCGCGCCGATGTGCAGCAGAAGGCACCTGCACAGAAGACGCCGACCGATCCATCACCGGACGTTCCGCAGGAAATGCTGCCGCCGATGCCGCAGATTCCCAATCCATCCCAGGCCGCAACCGAGCAGCCGGCGGCGACACCGGCCGCCCAGGCGCCAGCGACACCCGCCAAGCCTCAGGATCTCGTTCCAAGCCCCACGCAGTTGGCAGCTGCCATCCCCCAGCCACGTCCTGATCCGGCCTCCATTGCAAAGGTGAAGACGGACGCGGCTGACAAGCAGGATGCGGGTGGTCCCGCCCAGACGGCACAGCAGCAGAAAGACGCCCAGGAATTGCGCCAGGCCATCGAAAACCAGATCGCCGGTGTTTCCGGCAAGCTGGCGGAAGGCCTGATCGTGACGCCGGCAGAGGGCGGCATGCTGATTACGATATCCGACCAAAGCCAGGCCCCGATGTTCAATATCGGATCGGCGGTGCCCAAGCGTGAAATGGTTCTGGCCATGGAAAAGATTGGCAGCATCCTCAAGGAGCGCAAGGGTGACGTGGTCATCCGCGGGCATACGGATGCGCGCCAGTTTAAGGGCAGCAGCAACGATAACTGGCGGCTTTCGTCCGCACGCGCCCAGAGCGCCTATTACATGCTTGTCAATGGCGGCTTGGCGGAAACGCGCGTGAAGCAGATCTCCGGCTTTGCCGACAGGCGGCCGCAGGTGGTAGACAACCCCATGGCTGATCAGAACCGCCGCATTGAAATCCTGCTCCAGAGCGACAAGGGTTGACGATGTGGCGCGCGGATCAACGCACTCTCCTGCTGGCCGCGACGGCTTTGGCCTGCAGTCTCGCGGTTGAGCCGGCGTTTGCGCAGCAGGCAGATAATCTCGAACCCTACCAGATGCTTCGGTCCCTGCAGTTCGTGCAGGATACGGTCATCATGGGCGACCATTCGGCTGGCGAGATGCAGCGTTTCATGCTGGGCACGCTCGACAAGCGATTGCGTACGGTCAGCACAGCCGTCTTCGACGATCCCCGCAATGTGGATGCGACCCTCATTTACGCTATGAGCGGCGGCAATCCCGCCACATTGGATTATATTGCAGCGAAGGATACGTCAGGCCACTTCGACAACCGCGTGACCGATGTGCTGCGGAAATATCTGAGCGGCAAGGGAAGCCTGATCCAGAAGACCCTGATCGGCATGGTTCCGGAATACCGCAACCAGCGTATCGGCCCATATCTGGCCCTGATCGCTGGCAATGTCGTGATCGGCAAGGAACCTAAGGACGCTCTTCAATATTACGATTGGGCGCGGCTTGGTGCTCCGGGAACGATTGTCGAAGAGGCAGCGCTCCGCCGTTCGCTGGCGATTGCCGTGGATGTCGATCTTGTGGAGCAGGGCCTCTCCTATGCTCGCAAATATGCGCGCCGCTTCGTGCATTCTCCGTATGCCAGCCAGTTTGCGGATCTCTTCGTCAAATTGGTCGTAAAGCATTTTGGTGAGATCACTGAGGAAGATATAGAAGATACGCTCGAGTTCATGGATAATGACCGGGCAAAGTCCATTCTGGTTCGTATCGCACGTCAGGCCGCTATTGATGGTAAGAACGAGCTGGCGTCTCTCGCTTCCCGCAAGGCGGAAGAGCGAGGCGCTTCGGCACGTACCTCATTCGATGCCATCGCCAAGCTCTATGGCGGCGTCGCCAATCTTTCCACGGATCGCGTCAATGACGTGTTGAGCGCGATTGCCAATATTCCAGAAAGCGAACTGACGCCTGAAGACCGGGCAATTCGCGAGGCTGCCCGCCGCATCGGTGAGGAAGTTGTCCGCCCGCCGACATTGAACAGCCTCGGGCAAGACAAGAACGGCAATATTCAACCCCAATCCGCGGCGGTCGATGTTTCCGCCAAGCCCAGCAATGATGTGCAGGGGTCAGGATCCACTACAGCCCAAAATGCTGGCGGCCCCTCCCAGAAGCTCGATCCCGACTTCCAGACCTATGTCGATAGGGGACAATCCGCATTGACGGCGATCGACAAAATGCTCAAGGAGGGAGAGAAGCCGCGATGAGTGCTGACCTAGCCGGACTAACTGGCGCGAGCGATACCGCGCCTGTCACTAAGCTTGGTGGTGCGGGTAGCAAGGCCGTTGACGGAAAAGACAGCGGTTTCAGCGATGCGCTCACCAGCCTGGGGCAAGGCGGTCGCAGGGGCGCGCAGGCGCAGGCTGATGATTCTGCTACGACAGCAGGCAAAGAGGTTCTTCCTCAGGATGCCGCCGCGGCGACACCCCGCATTGATCTCAAGGTTGCGAATGCGCTCCGTGCCGCAGCACTACAGCAGGCAAAGCAATCTCTCTTAAAGGATGGCGGCCAAGGTCAGCCAGATGTTGCGATCGACCTGAAGGGCGAGGTCGCGGCGCAAAAGGGTCTGCTGACGAAAGATGGCAAGCCGCTACTGGACAAGACGCGTTTGATCGGCGGCAAGGATAAGACCGATAAACTGTCCGATGCCGAGAAGAAGGCTGGCGATGAGGCTGTCGATGCGAGAAATGCGACGGATGCCGCCGACGTCGGATCTGTTCTCAATCTTCTTGCGGGTCACGCAGCCAAGGCTGCCGGAGACGCCGGCGCCCACCCGGAGAAAGGCGCAAAGGGTAACGAAACGGCCCGTACCGCCACATCTGCACGCGCTGTCGGCGATGCTGACAAGAGCGTGGACGGTGTCCATCCAAAACAGGATGCGCAACTGGCGTCCCTGCTCGGTCAACAGGGCGCGTCTGAGGATACTGGCCCTGATGACAAGGGCAATGCCGGAGATCGTGCCTTCCGCTTCGTGTCGTCGCGCGGCGTCAGCATGGATGCCACGATTGGCGCTAACCAGGATGGTCGCGCCGTGATGGAGACCAAGCTTGGCAACGCCGCCAATGCAGAGGGCATCATGGTGCTCGATGCACGTCGCTATCTCGGTTTCAATCAATCCCCGAACGGTGCCTCCCTGACGGCAGCCATGTCGAGCGATCCCGAGTGGACGGCGGCCATGCAGCCTGGGTCGGCACTGACGAACGCAGCCGCACAGAGCAGCACCGGTAATGTGGTCAATACGCTGAAGCTGCAGATGACGCCGATCGATCTTGGCAACGTCACGGCGACGCTGAGGCTCGTGGGAGACGAACTGAACGTTCACCTGACGGTCGAGAACCATTCGGCCTACAAGCAGCTCAAGGACGACAGCAGCGGTATGCTGGATGCGCTCCGCGCCCAGGGCTTCGCCGTCGACCAGGTCACCGTCAGCATCACGCCGGCGGCGCAGGCAGATGCCAGCGCGCAGCAGGGTGACCTTGGCCAGCAGGCGCTTGGATCGGGTCAAAGGCAGGAGGCTGGCGGCAATCGCGGGCAATCCCAATCACAAGGCAATATCGGCTTCGGCGGTGCTGCGGGAAGCTTGGAGAATGACATTGCGACGGATACTGATGCGTCTTCCGCTTCTGGCGGCGCTCGCTCTGGTCACATTTACCTCTGATCTGCAGGCAGTCCAAACTGGCGCGGCAGGTGCCTGCGAACGAGAGATCCAGAATGCGGCGGCCAAATACGGCATCCCTGAAGGCATCCTCTATTCGGTCGGCCTGACGGAAACGGGGCGCAAGGGCAGCCTCTATCCCTGGGCGATGAACGTCGAGGGAAAGGCGGTCTTTCCGGACAACGAGCTAGCCGCACTGCAGGCGTTTCGGGCGGCAAAGATGGAAGGTCGCGTGCTGATCGATATCGGCTGCATGCAAATCAACCATCGTTTCCATGGCGAGAATTTTGCCTCGGTCGAGCAGATGTTCGACCCCAGAAGCAATGTGGAATATGCGGCGAAGTTCCTGCGTAATCTTCATGACAGGCATGAAACCTGGACGATGGCGGTAGCCAGATACCATGCGGGACCCAATAACGATCCTGCGCAAAAGCAGTATGTGTGCCGTGTCATCGCCAACTTGGTGGCGACCGGATACGGAAAGTGGACCCCGACGGCTGCGCAGTTCTGTCGATAAAATACAACCAAAAATTGATTGACCTACGCTCGTTTTTGGCGGGGGATTGGCGTTTCACTGATTTGGCAGAATCAAGGCAATGCAAATGCTATTTTGTTCTCCGTTAACTTTTCCACCGAAAATTTGTGTCGAATTTTAATCGACCTACTACATATAGAGCAAATCGGAAGGCGACCGTTAATCAACTATTAAAAGCTATGGTTAATTTTGCGTAGTTGTTCAAAAACCCCCCGATTCGTACCCATAGTCCATCGAGGCACCACACTGATTCGGAGGCGGACGAATGATCGTAGTGGTTGATGAGCGAGAGCTCGTGAAAGACGGGTACACCTCACTATTTGGTCGCGAGGGTGTACCTTCAACGGGGTTTGACCCCAGAGAGTTCGGGGAATGGGTCACGACGGCCGCAGACTCCGATATCGCGGCAGTCGAAGCATTTCTGATCGGCCAGACGGAAACGGCCCTGGAACTTCCCCGAGCAATCCGGGATCGTTCGCAGGCACCCGTCATCGCTGTCAGCGATCAGCCTTCCCTGGAGGCCACGCTTGCACTGTTCGACAGCGGCGTCGATGACGTCGTACGCAAGCCGGTTCACCCGCGGGAGATCCTGGCGCGGGCCGCGGCCATTCGCCGTCGCCTGAAGGCGATTGCAAATTTCACCGACATCGGTCCCATTCGCGTCTTCTCTGACGGTCGCGATCCAGAGATCAATGGCGACGTGTTCCCGTTGCCGCGCCGCGAGCGCCGCATTCTGGAATACCTAGTCGCCAACCGTGGCCGTCGCGTTTCCAAGACCCAGATCTTCAACGCGATCTACGGCATCTTCGACGAAGAGGTCGAAGAGAACGTGGTTGAAAGCCACATCAGCAAGCTGCGCAAGAAGCTGCGCAAGAAGCTCGGTTTCGACCCGGTCGACTCCAAGCGCTTCCTGGGCTACTGCATTGATTGGGAATGAGACAATTTAGGTCTCAAGCTCCTGAAATTTAGAGAATATTAGTCTTAAAGAACCCCGGAAATCGACGAGGATTTCCGGGGTTGTATTTTGTCTGCACAATGCATGCCGTGCATCCTGGTCCCATCGGCAAAACAACCTGCCGCATACTCAGAAAGGACCCAAACAGACAGCTTCACGCAAGGCCCGTCATCTACTGTCCACAGCATAGGCAACACGAGGAATTTGACATGAGCCTTTTCGGAACGATGCGTACGGGGGTTTCCGGCATGAACGCTCAGGCCAACCGCCTGGGTAACGTCGGCGACAACATCGCCAACGCCAACACCTCCGGTTACAAGAAGGCCTCGAGCTCGTTTTCGTCCATGATCATGCCTTCGGCTGGCGGGTCCTACGATTCGGGCGGCGTCGACACCACGACGCGCTATTCGATCAAACAGCAGGGCTCATTCAGCTATACGACATCGGCAACTGACCTTGCCATCAATGGCGACGGTTTCTTTATCGTGAAGAGCACCGATGGTGCGAACTACATGACCCGCGCCGGCAATTTCGAAGTGCAGGCGGATGGCACTCTGAAGAACGCCGCTGGCTTCACGCTGCAGGGCTATCCCTATTCCTCGACCACGGATCCGACCATCGTCATCAACGGCTTCCAGGGCCTGAGCGACATCAACGTGAATGCCGGTGGCTTGAAGTCAACGCCGTCTACATTGGGTAGTATGTCAGGCAATCTTCCTGACGGCGACGCCACGCTCACTAAACATTCATCGTCCCTCGTCGCTTATGACTCGAAGGGTAACGCACGCACTTTGACTGTAACGTTTGAAAAAGACGCAACCACCCCAGACACTTGGAATGCTACTATCACTGCACCGGATAACACTGGCGCCCCTCAGTCTCTGCTCGCTTCTACCCCGATAACATTTAACTTGGATGGCACGCTAAAGACGCCTTCTAAACTGACGACTGCGGCATTTCCTGCGGCAACGAGCAATGTAGGGGGGGATCTAAATGCCATCGATATTGATATTACCGGGCTCACCGAAAAAGGTGCAGCGTATTCGATGACCGGCAGCATCAACGGTCAGGGCGCCAGCGGTGTTGATAAGGTGCAGATCGGCAAGGATGGTGTCGTGTCCATTCTCTACAAGAACGGCCAGTCTATCCCGACCTACCGCATCGCCATGGCCAATGTGCAGAGTCCAAATAATCTCACGCCACAGGCGGGCAACGTCTACACCCAGAGCAATACATCAGGCGTCGTCGTCATGGGCTATGCCGGCAACAGCGGCTATGGCGAGATCAAGTCCGGTACGCTGGAAAATTCCAACGTCGACATCGCCGAAGAGCTGACGGTCATGATCGAGGCACAGCGTAACTACACAGCCAACTCCAAGGTCTTCCAGACCGGTTCCGAACTTCTCGACGTTCTCGTGAACCTCAAGAGGTAATGCTGCGTAAGAATTTTAGCAAAGGCTAAATAAATCATGTCGCTTTCCACTGCATTGTCTACAGCCCAGTCGATCTTCAACAACACCGGCATTCAAACGTCGGTGACATCGACGAATATTTCGAACGCACAGAACGCCAATTACGTAAAGCGTACGGCGGTGCTGACGACTGCGGGCAATGGTGCGCAGGTGGCACTTACGGAACGGTCGCAGAACACATCGCTTCTGCGACAGTTCGTCGAGAGCAATTCGATTGCATCCGGTCAGACGAGGCTTCTTTCCGGACTTCAGGAAATTCGCGATATCATGGGCGGCAACGACTATGAAAACGCGATGAGCACCAGGCTCGGGACGCTGTTCAACAAGCTCCAGTCCTATGCCGGTTCGCCAAGCAGCAGCACATTTGCATCAAGCGTCGTGTCGTCGGCACAGGACGCCGTCGATACGCTCAACAACACCTCCCAGGAGGTGCAGAACATTCGCACGCGTGCCGATGCCGAAATCAAGCTGCAGGTCGACAAGCTGAACGGTCTTCTTCAGCAGTTCGAGGCAGCGAACAACCAGGTGGTCGGTGCCAACGTAACGGGCGGCGACCCGAACAACGCGCTCGATACGCGTGAAACGCTGCTGAAGCAGATCACGGACATTGTCGGTGTCTCGACCGTAACGCGGGAGCACGGCGATATGGCGCTGTACACTTCCGACGGCACGGTGCTGTTCGAGAAGCAGGCGCGTACCGTGAGCTTTGCGCCCACCCAGACCTATGATGCGAAAACCACCGGCAACTCCATTTTCATCGATGGTGTGGTTGTGCCGACAGGAAACGGTGGTGATACGACCGCGAACGGCAAGCTTCAGGCACTTCTGCAGATCCGCGACGATATCGCACCGAAGTTCCAGAGTCAGCTCGATGAAATTGCCCGCGGCATGATCGTCTCCTTCGCGGAAACCGGTCCCGACGGCACACTTCCGGCCAAGGCTGGCCTTTTCACCAATGGGGTTGATGATACCGTTGATACGACGGGAACGGTCGTGGCCGGTCTTGCCTATACCATTTCCGTCAACAAGGCGGTTAAGGACAAGCCGAGCCTTTTGCGTGATGGCGGCATCAACGACGACGACGGCAATCCGGCAACCCCCTCGGCCTACATCGTCAACACGAAGGGTGACGCTGGCTATTCCAAGCTGCTGGACAAGTATGCCCAGAACATGAAGGCGCCGCTAACGGTCGATCCAGCCACGGATATTGGCGGCACCACCAGTCTGATGAGCCTTTCTTCCAACTCGGCGTCCTGGCTGGAAACCCTGCGCAGCACAGCGACTTCCGCCAACGAGACGAAGTCGGCCATGCAGACACGTGCGCAGGAAGCCTATTCCAGCAAGACCGGCGTCAGTCTCGACGAAGAACTGTCACTGCTGCTCGACATCGAACAGTCTTACAAGGCGGCATCGAAACTGGTCACCACAATTGATGAGATGTTGAAGTCTCTTCTTTCCTCGGTAGGGTAATCGATGAAAACCTCGTTCAATTCCAGCCTGTCGGTTCAGTCCAGTCTTCTCGCAGCCATGTCCAAGGCGCAGAAGGATCTGGTGCAGGCCAATAAGGAAGTGACGACCGGTGTCCATGCGGACATGGGTGTGGCGCTTGCTGAAAAGACCGCCCGCAGCCTCGATCTCAGCCGCGACGTTCTGCGGATTGAAACGCAGAAGACGAGCAATTCGGTTGCGACCAACCGGCTGGACAATTCCGACAAGGCGCTTGCCGACATGTCGTCCGCCGCCCAGCAGGTCCAGGCCGCACTGACCTCGTTGACCGGAAGCACGCAGACGCTCGGCAGCTTGCAGCAATCAATCAACAATGCCATCAACCTGTTTACGGATCGTGCCAACACCGCGGTTGGCGGTGAATATTTGTTTGCCGGCACCAATACCGATATCAAGCCGATGGCCTCATATACGGAAGCTGGCTCGACTTTCTCGCAGGCTGTCGACGACGAGTTGAACCAGTACCTTTCCAGCAATGGTATTGCTTCGGCTTCGGCCATGACCCCGGCGCAGATGAGTTCCTTCCTTTCGGACCTGAAAGACAAGTTTGACGGAAAGACCATGTTGACCGATCCGCCGCATGCCGGCATGGCGGGTAAGGATTTCTGGTCTACCTATGTCTCGAATGCCAGTGATACGAACATGACCAGCCGTATCAGCAGCACCGAAGTCGTACAGACATCGACGAATGCCAATGATCCGGCCTTTCGCAACTTCATGTTCGGCTCTGTCATTGCGACCAAGTTTCTGACGGAAGCGATCCCATCGGATGTACGCTCGGTCGTTGCGGCATCCGCGACGAATGCCATCGGCAGAGCCAACAACCCTGGAAGCGGTATCATCGCGCTGCGTTCGGCGCTTGGTCTCTCCGCAGAGCGAGTGAAAGTGGCCAATGACTCACTCGACGCCCAGAAGAAGATTATCGATACCCACCTGAACGATCTGCAGGGTGTCGATGCCTACGAAGCTTCAACCCGCGTGAGCTCGCTCAAGGCGTTGCTGGAAGCTGCCTACACACTGACATCGCGAATTCAACAGTTGAGCCTTGTCAACTACCTCCGATGATCGGAGGAGTTCGGTGAAAATGAAGGATACATGAATGTACCAGTTTTCATATGCCGAGATCATGGAGGATGACGTCGCTGACGCCAAAACTCGTGAACGGCAAGCACTGGACCGGTCTATAGAACTACTCAAAGCTGCTCGTGATGATGAAGGTGGCTATGGGCGCGCCGCCATCGAGGCGCTTTTTTACACGCGGCGTGTGTGGATCCGCTTCATTGAGGATCTCAGACAGCCCGAAAACGAACTCAATACAGAGCTGCGGGCCAATCTGATCTCGATCGCTATCTGGATCCTCAAGGAATGTGAGCAGGTCCGCCGGCGCGAGTCCGAGAACTACCAAGGCATTATCGACGTGACAACCATCATCAGGGATGGACTTAAATGAAAAGTACGCTGCGCATCTCGCTGAAATCTGGCGAAAGAATCTTTATCAACGGAGCGGTTCTGCGCGTCGATCGTAAGGTCGCACTCGAATTTCTGAATGACGTGACTTTTCTTCTGGAAAACCATGTTCTCCAGCTCGAGGATGCGACCACGCCGCTACGCCAGCTGTACTTCATCGCACAGATGATGCTGATCAACCCGGCGGGCAAGGAACAATCTTTGGCCATGTTCCGCAAGTCGATCACCATGCTGCTCACCTGCTTCCAGGACGAAGAGGTTCTGGCGGAGCTGAAGCGCATTGATGCCATGGTCGCCACCGACCGCGCCTTCGATGCTCTCAAGGCTATCCGCTCGCTCTACCCGATCGAAGATCGCATCTTGAACAACCAGGAAATGACGCCGGCAACGGTGGAGCAAATCCGCAAGGAGATTGCGCCATGGCGGTAGACGCAACATCAGCTGTCAATTCGGCGAACCCTTGGGCGAATGCCGCGGCATCGACGACTGACGCCAACAAGGCGAGCGTCAATTACGACAGCTTTCTGAAGCTTCTGATCGCGCAGATGAAGAACCAGGATCCGACCAAGCCTATGGATGCCACCCAGCAGATCTCGCAGCTGGCATCTTTCTCGCAGGTCGAGCAGACGATCCAGACGAACAACCATCTGAAGAGCATGCTGCAGGCCGAAGCCTTGACGCGCGCTGGCGATCTGGTCGGCAAGTACATTATGAGCGCCGATAATAGCGTCACGGGCAAGGTTACCCAAGCCCAGGTCTACTCTGACGGTCTTATGGCTGTAACGGACGGCGGCAAGAAGGTGCTGGTGCAGGCCGGTGTCATCGTCTCCGATTCGCCGATCCCGGTACCGGCGGCGGCCAAGACCGACAGCACCAACACTGCGGCAAATCCCAACTCGACCTCCGGCAACTAGACGCGTAAAAGCGGCTGACGAATTGGACCCCGAATGATTCGGGGGTAGAGAGGCTCGATGAACGAGGCCGATGCACTTGAAATCATGCAGGCAGCGATGAGAACCGTTCTCATCGCATCCGGCCCCGCCGTTCTCGCTGCCATGGTGGTGGGCGTGGCTATCGCCTTTCTGCAGGCGCTGACGCAGATCCAGGAAATGACGCTGACCTTCGTGCCGAAGATCGTTGCCATCCTGCTCAGCATCGGTCTGGCCGCGCCGTTCATTGGCAGCCAGATATACCTTTTCTCACAGCTCGTATTTTCGCGAGTGCAATCCGGGTTCTGACGTACCCGGAATGCCCATCCTCGCGCAAGCTTCGGCTGCTAAGGCTGATGCGGAATAGGCAGGACCATGATCGTTCTGCCGCCTTCTCATGAAGAGACGGATGCATCATGGCACAACCACCTGCACTCTCCCTGCCCAAGGTTAATCCGAGTGGTCGCGATATTGGCTTTGCGCTTGGCATCATAGCCATCCTGTGCATTCTCTTCCTGCCGATCCCGCCCTTTTTGATCGATATTGGCCTGGCAATCTCCATCGCCTTCTCGGTCTTGATCCTGATGGTTGCCTTGTGGATCCAGCGCCCTCTGGATTTCTCCTCCTTCCCGACCATTCTGCTGATCGCAACGATGATCCGCCTGTCGCTGAACATTGCAACGACACGTGTGATCCTTTCGCACGGGCATGAAGGGCATGACGCAGCGGGCGGCGTGATTGCGGGCTTTGCATCGCTCGTCATGTCCGGCGACTTCATGATCGGGGTGATCGTCTTCCTGATCCTGGTCACGGTCAACTTCATCGTCATCACCAAGGGTGCCACGCGTATCGCGGAAGTTGGCGCTCGTTTCACCTTGGATGCTATCCCTGGCAAGCAGATGTCGATCGACGCAGACCTCTCGGCCGGTATCATCGATGAAAAGGAGGCTCAGCGTCGCCGTCAGGAACTCGAAGAAGAAAGCATGTTCTTCGGTGCCATGGACGGTGCATCCAAGTTCGTTCGTGGTGACGCGGTCGCAGGTCTGATCATCACGGCGATCAACGTCTTCGGCGGTATCATCATCGGCTATTTCCGCCATGGCATGCAGATCGGTCAGGCAGCCGACGTCTTCGTCAAGCTCTCCGTCGGTGACGGTATCGTTTCGCAGGTTCCGGCGCTGATCGTTTCTCTCGCTGCCGGTATGCTCGTATCGCGCACGGGTACGCCCGGTACTGCAGACCAGGCCGTCATCAATCAGCTGGGTGGCTATCCGCGCGCTCTGTCTGTATCGGCAGGCCTGATGGGCATCCTGGCGCTGGTTCCCGGCCTGCCTTTGGTGCCCTTCGTTCTTCTGGGCGGTGTTCTGGGCTTTGGCGCCTGGATTGTTCCGCGCCGTGCCGAGGCCGAGAGCAAGGCGCGCCGCGAAAGCGAAGAGCGCAAGGTCAACCAGACCAAGGAGGCCGAAAAGGATTCCGTCAAGTCCGTTCTGAAGACGGCGGAAATCGAGCTCGCGCTTGGCAAGCAGGTGTCGACCCGTCTTCTCGGCGCCCATCAGGAGCTGGCTTTCCGTGTTGGCAAGATGCGCAAGAAGTTCGCATCGCAATACGGGTTCGTCGTTCCGGAAATCAAGGTGGCAGACGATATCTCCATCCCGGAGAAGTCCTATCAGATCCGCATCCACGGTACGACAATTGCGTCCAATACATTGCGCGTCGGCGAAGTTCTTGTTGTCACCGGCTCAGGCCGCAAACCCAGCATTCCCGGCGACGAGATCCGCGAACCCGCCTTCGGCATGCCCGCCGTCTCCATTTTGGAAGCGTTTGCTGAAGATCTGAAGCGCGAAGGCTTCCATCCGATCGATAACGTCTCGGTGGTTCTGACGCATGTCAGCGAAGTGTTGCGAAACAATCTGCCGCAACTGCTGTCCTACAAGGACGTGAAGATCCTGATCGATCGCATGGATCCGGAATACAAGAAGCTGGCCGACGAGATCTGCTCCTCGCACATGTCCTATTCGGGCCTACAGGCGGTGCTCAAGCTGTTGCTGGCGGAACGCGTGTCTATCCGCAACCTCCACCTTATTCTGGAAGCCGTGGCCGAACTCGCACCCCATGTGCGCAAGACGGAACAGATCGTCGAGCATGTACGCGTGCGCATGTCACAGCAGCTCTGCGGCGATCTGGCGGACAACGGCGTGCTGCGCGTCCTGCGTCTCGGCTCCAAATGGGATCTGCTGTTCCATCAGGCACTCAAGCGCGATGCCAAGGGCGACGTCGTGGAATTCGACATCGATCCGCGCGCATTGGAAGAGTTCAGCGAACAGGCCAGCCGCGTCATCAGGGAATTTATGGATAAGGGCCTGCCTTTCGTTCTTGTGACCTCGCCTGAAACGCGTTCCTATGTCAGGATGATCATCGAACGATTGTTCGCCACTTTGCCTGTTCTGTCGCATGTCGAACTGGCGAAAGGCCTGGAAATCAAGATACTCGGCTCAATTTCATGATACCTGACCCTCAGGGCACCATTCTCGCGCTCTTCCTGGCGTTCTGCCGGGTGGGCGCGTGCATTATGGTGATGCCTGGGTTTTCCAGCGCGCGGCTTCCGGGGAATGTCCGGCTTTTGATGGCGATCGCCGTTTCGATGGCTATGCTGCCGATCCTGTGGGATGTGATTTATCCGCGCGCCTCGTCGCCAGGCCCCACCTATTTCGGGCTCGTCGCCACAGAAACCATGATCGGTGCGACCTACGGGATGATCGCCAGGCTCTATGTACTTGGCCTTCAGTTCGCTGGCTCGATCTTGACGATGTCCATCGGATTGACGTCGCCGGCCGGTCACGATCTTCTCGAAGAGACATCGGAAACGGCTGTCACCAACCTCGTGACCTTCTGTGGGTTGATGCTCCTCTTCATTCTGGATTTCCATCACATCGTCTTCAGCGCGTTGATTGATTCCTATTCTGCAACGCCCGTCGGTGCCATCATGGAACCGCAGAAGATGCTGATCACCATGACGGACACGCTGAGGGCCTCGACCTTCATCATGCTGCGCTTGGCGAGCCCTTTTCTCGTCTACGGTCTGTTGTTCAACGTGGCGATTGGCCTCATCAACAAGCTTGCGCAGCAGGTGCCCGTGTATTTCATCTCGACACCCTTCCTGGTCATGGGGGGACTGTTCATGTTGTATCTCGCCATCGCGGCCATGGTTCGTCAGTTTTCCGATGGTTTCCTAACCGTCTTCAACGCCTTCTGAGGTGCTCATGGCAGGCGATCAGCAATCCCGGTCCAAGAAACTGAAGCGCCTCGTGACCGTGCAGCGCCATATTGAAAAGATGGCGGAGGGTGAGCTTGCGGAACTCACTCGCCAGCGGTCGGAAATTACCGAAACGATCTCGAACATCTCCGTTGCAATTGCCTCCATGTCCCCCGAACACATACCCTTTACGAAGCTTTACGCCGAGCGCATGCAGCGGCTGACGGCAAGGGACCGTCAGCTGGAGGGCATGCAGCAGGTGCAGGAAATGCGGGTGATGCAGGAGCGAACCAAGGGCGATCGCCTTGAGGACAATATGAAAGAGGCAAGGGCGCTCGAGGATCGCGAAAGGGATGACAACGCGATCTACGATCTGCTGGAAATCACGCTTTTGCCCGGCAAAGGCAAAACATACTGACGCAGTTTTCGTCCATTCTTTTCCTTCTCGTGAAAAATTCATGAAATTTGAGGGGGATGACGCCAGCCTGCAGCAAGGTTCAAAAAGCATAGTTCCCCCACTTGAATGAAAGGGAACTGACGTGGCGATTTCTCCTGCAACCGATCTGGTGATGGATGTCCTGCGTGCTGCGGACCCGGCAGAGGTCCAGGCTGCCCAGGCAAAGTTGAAAGCAAACAAGGCAAGCTTCGCCGCCAGCAGTCTTGCGGCGGCAGGCAAGGGATTTGATGCGGCGGTCGACCTTCTTGATGGCGCTGCCACCAAGGCTGGTCTGGGCCGCGCCACGAAGGCGAAATCAGCCGAGATGCCAGAAGAGTACCGAAAGTTCGAGGCAACCGTGCTGCAGAACTTCGTGAATTCGATGATGCCGAGCAATAGCGAAGATGTTTACGGCAAAGGTTCTGCCGGCGACTTCTGGAAAAGCATGATGTCGGAAAAAATTGCCGACGAAATCTCCAAGAGTGGCGGTATCGGCATTGCTCAGCAGGTGTTCTCGCAATCGCTTCAGAAGGTGCGCAATGAAGGCGTTGTCAATGCGCAGACGGACGAAAACGACCGCAGTCGTGCCATGAGCATGCTCAATGATTTTGAACGCAAGGTATTCGACCTTGCACCCGCTGAAAAACGCAGCGAGGCATAAATGACAAGAACCGGGGCGGAAGACATGGAAATGATCTCGAATGATTATCGCATCAAGACGGTGCTTGGTCGACTTGAGATGATCATTGATAATGAAAACGAGCGTATCGGGAACGATCCTCAGTTTGATCTGAAGGTATCGAATGCGCACAAGAGCCGCTGCCTGTACGAACTGACGATGCTGTTTCGCACCACAAATCCGCAGGATCTTGCCGTCAACCACATCGAGCAGATGCACTCTCTCAAGGACAAGCTGGCCTTGAACGCGCGTCGCGTTGAAGCTCATCTGCATGCCGTGCGTACTGTCGCCGACCTCCTGAAGAATGCTGCGCGCGACGCCGATGGCGACGGCACCTACACCCAGGAACAGTTCCTGTACAGCGAGACGTAATGATCAAGCTCCTTCTCACCGGCCTTTGGGTTTGTGCTGTCACGCTCGGGGCGGTGTATTTCTCTGTGCAAATGTCGGCCCCAAAGCCGCCGGTGGATGAGGCTGCCCTGAAGAAGGAGCAGTCTCAACTGGTGAAAGGTGAAACGATCAACGTGCCGATGCTCGCAAACGGGTCGGTACAGGGTTATTTCATCACGCGCATCTCCTTCATGATGGATAAGGAGAAGGTGAAGGACGTGCAGTTGCCGGTGACCGAATTGATGACGGACCAGTTGTTTACGCTTCTGGTGGGGAACAAGATGGTCAACCTGAGCAATCCGGCCGCCTTCAAGCTGGACGATTTCCGCAGCATGGTGAAGGAAGGCTTGAACAAGAAGCTGGGTGACGCCTACATCAACGAAGTGCTGGTCGAACAACTGGATTACCTCTCCAAGGACGACATCCGCAACAACGGCGAGCGCCCGCCATCCAAGCAGGTTAAGGCAACGAAGATTGTTGAGGGCGTGAAGGTGCAGGAGCCCGAAAAGGCCGGGCACTGACATTTCCCGAGCGCATGGATTAACAATTGTCGAATCGATCGCATCGGATTCGAGTTTGACCCTTAAGCCGAGTTTCAGAGGGCTGTTATATAGTCAGGGGCAATCGTACTCCTGGTTCGCCCTTTTTGAGACAGTCCATGCCAAGGCACGCCTGCAAAAATACTTTCAAATCCGATAACGGACGACACTCCGTTCCTTTGCGGGACAGTGGGAGGGCTTTCGCGTGAACGCGCTTGTCCAGGCAAAGACGGCTGAACAACAAGACCTTCGCCGCCATCGCGCCGTAAAAATGGGGTGGGGAGAAACGCTGGCCCTGCTGGATGCGGCCGCGAATGTTCGGCTTGGCTGCCGGCCTGTCACCTTCGTCAATCGTTCGATGGTTGCAAGGGCGTTGCTTGATCGGCGTTGCCGCTCACTTCTCGCTCGGCGGATCTTGCTGCCGTCAGATCGGCTGGCCGCAGTTGGTCTGCAATTCATGTCTCCCAGAAAAGCTTGGGCCGCCTTTGAGCCTGGCCAGCTTGTGCGGTCATTTCTGACCTACATGCAGGAAGGGCGAAAGATCGCTCTTGTGGGGGGCGATCGTCAACGGCTGGAGAGAGCGGGTAATGCCCTTGCAAAGCATGCACCGTGGCATAGTTTTACCGTGATCGTTCTTCCCGAGAACCTCGACAGGCATGGACGTTCCCATTCGGATGAGATCCTGGAACGTGCGGATTGCGATATCCTGTTGGTCGACTCCGCAGACTGGCAGTCGGAAGTGCGCCTGGACAGCTTTCTGGCATTTCGTCACGACGGGCTCGTTCTGCACGCAGGCCGTGTCTTTGATACCTAAAGACTGATGTTATTAACGATTTGTTTGCCGAAAAATTTTAGCATGGCTTAACCATTAGGCTCGTCGCTGACGTGCTGCAGAAACGGTTGAGCGCCATGGATGTCTCCAATTTGCCCCAGGCTTATTCCGGCCGCCTTGCGGTGCCCTCCGCAGGGCAGGAAGGCTTACGTGCGACCCTCTCGTCTGCGCATCTCGCGATCGTGATCATGTGTGGCCTCTTTGGCGCCGCGCTTCCTTTGGTTTTCCCCGCTGACATGTTCGAAAGCTACACTGCCGAAACGCGGCTTGAGGTGCGTGCCGAGGCTAGTGCCAAGGCCAACCGGCAGGCGATCATGACTGCCGCCGCCGGCAAGGTCCGCGACGCAGATCATCTCGATCGTATCATTCATGCAATGGATCTGGGCAGCGATCCGGAATTTGCTTCTGCAACACCCACCACATGGCGCTTCGTTTCCGAGCTGTTCTCGCGGCGTGAAATGACGGTCAAAGCCGCCGAGCAGGAACTGCGTGAGCGAGTCTCCGGTAGGATCGACATCGTTCCTGGCAATACCGGTTTAGCGGTTCGTGGTCGTTCCACAAATTCTATCACTGCGGCCCGTATCGCCAATCTGGTGGCAGAGGAGTTGCAGGACGAGATCGCGCAAACCTCGGCGCGCCAGGAAAGCGATGCTGTTGCAAAGGCGCGGGTGGCGCTGGAGACGTCGCAATCCGCTCTCGATGCTGATGGAGCCGATGAGGGAGCTCTTGCGGCCATGCGCCGTGCCGAGGCGGAAAGACGTGTTCTGGATGAGGAGAAGGCCCGTCTTGATCAGCGCTCGGCAAGCCTCGCCGATCAAATGACTGCCATTTCCGGTCTGAAGATCGCGGATGTCATTGCCAAGGGGCTACCAGACACGCTCAACGGCTCAAGTCTTGATCTCGCTCGCCGCAAGCGCGCCGACGCCAAGCTGCAGCTTGACCAGATGTCTGTCGATCTGGGGCCGCGGCATCCACGCTTCATTGCCGCCAAGGCCGCCCTTGATGATGCCGATGCGGGCATTGAACGGACCATGAAGGCGCTGACGGCGAGCCTGAAGCAGCAGGAGGCGGCGCTTTCTCAGGAAAAACAGGCCTTGGATGCCAAGCTTGCAAGCCTTGAGGCAAAACCCGTCTCGGAGGCCATGCGCAAGCGGGCTCAATTGGAGGCAGCTGTCGATACGGCCCGTAAGACCTATCTGGAAGCGTTGCGCCGCGAGGAAGCTGCGGGTCAAACGCCTGTCATTTCCTCGACCGTAATTGCTCCGGCGCGCGCGCAGGCAGCGGTTGCGCGGGGTTATCCATTCTGGGCCTACAGTCTATGGGCAGGGCTTGTCTGTTCGCTGGGAGCATTTTTCCTGCTCATGCTGAAAACGCGCTCCGTTCCGTGTGTCTCCGTTTCACACGCTCGCACGGAGCCTCAGCCCGTGTCACAGCCCAAGCCCGTTGCTCTTCCAAAACTCTCCCAGACATCGCCGCATCAACTGCCACCTGTTGAATTGCCGGCAATGAAGCAGGCAAGCCAGTCACTGAGGCGCGAGCCCAGCGCCCGTGTACCTGCACCGGCCAAGCCGCTTGCAGCCAGACCAGCGGCTGCACCGGTTCTCACGCCGCCGATTAGCCGTCCCATCGAGAAGATGGAGCAGCGCGTGATGGCAAACGACCTGCCGCTGACCGAGCAGATCAAGAAGGTTCTGATGGAGAACCGCCAACAAGCGGATGCGCTCGCCGCACCACTGCCATCGCTGGTCGCAGGTATCCTGAACCGGGATCTGGTTCCGGCCTCACAGCTGGAGAATGATTGGGAGACTACGCATGATGCCGCACCGGCGGGCGTGGACCCGGAGGAGCTGCGCGATCTTCATGAGGAGCTTCAGCGGCTTCGTCGCGAGTTGTCGCATTACGGAAGCCAGGATCGCGCTGCCTGAACAGCACTCTGCCGCTCTTGCAATAACCTCCTTTTGCCCCCATACGGCTGTGTAAACACACAGAGCAACGGGTTGAGCGCTTGAGGCTGGTGCTTAGTCGGGAGAACAGGAACGTGGCAGTTATTATCGACGGAAAGCAATCCGCATCGGTTGTTACCGGTATCGTCACTGAAGCCGCCGAACGGTTGGAGCGTGAAGCAGGCATTCGTCCCGGTCTGGCGGTCATCATTGTCGGCGATGACCCGGCAAGCCATGCCTATGTAGGCGCCAAGGGCCGTATGGCCAAGCAGTGCGGCTTCAACTCCATGCAGTATACACTGCCGGAAGCGACGACGCAGGACCAGTTGGAGTCGTTGGTGGCCAAGCTGAATGCGGATCCTGCCGTGCATGGCATTCTGGTGCAGCTTCCCCTGCCGCGCCATCTCAATTCCGAGCCTGTCATCCAGATGATCCTGCCGGAAAAGGATGTCGATGGCTTGAACGTGGTGAACGCCGGCAAGCTTGCGGCGGGTGATCTGGAAAGCGGTCTGATCTCCTGCACGCCGGCGGGCGCGATGATCCTGGTGAAGAACATTCACGGGAAGGATCTGTCCGGTCTCAATGCTGTCGTGATCGGCCGCTCCAACCTGTTCGGCAAGCCCATGGGCCTGCTGCTGCTGGCCGCCAACGCGACCGTCACCATGGCCCATTCCCGCACCAAGGATCTGGCCTCCATCTGCCGTCAGGCGGATATTCTCGTGGCTGCTGTTGGCCGCCCGTTAATGGTCAAGGCGGACTGGTTGAAGCCCGGCGCCACGGTCATTGATGTCGGGATCAATCGTGTTGATGCGCCGGAAAAGGGGGAGGGCAAGACCCGCCTCGTGGGCGACGTGGACTTCGAAGCCTGCGCAGACGTCGCCGGTGCCATTACACCGGTTCCGGGCGGCGTTGGTCCCATGACAATTGCCATGCTGATGGCCAATACGGTCGTCGCAGCCTATCGCTCGCTTGGGCGTCCGAGCCCGACGTTCTAAAAATAGAAAGGCCTGCCCATCTCAGGGGGCAGGTCCCGTCGAGGCACGGATAATCAATTCCGCCTGCCAGATTTCGCCCAGCGGCGATGGCGTTTCGGGTTCCTCTATGGCGGCAATCAGGCGCTGGGCGATCCGCCGCCCGGCTTCCCTGAGGGATGACCGGGTCGTGGTCAGCGGCACGGTGAAGTTTTCCGGCTTTAGCAGCATCAACTCGTCGTCATGGGCAATCAGGGAAATATCCTTGCCCAGCCGCAAACCCGCCTGCTGGATGGCGCGCACCGCGCCGAGCGCCAGGACTGTGCTGGCACAGAGCACGGCGGTTGGTCTTTCGGCGCTGCCGAGCAGCCGCACCATCTCTGCATGCCCGTTATGATCAGTCATCCATGTGTGGCTCGTCATCTTCGGATCGAGTGCAAGGTCCGCCGCTGCAAGTGCCTTCTCGACGCCCAACCTGCGGCGCTGGGCAAAATCCAGATCCTCCGGTCCGTTCAGCAACGCTATTTTGCGGTGGCCAAGATCGAGTAGTAATTGCGTTGCCTGTCGGAATGCCCCTTCGTTATCGACGTCGAGGTAGGGGTAGTTCTCCTCTGCCCCCAGCGATCTCCCATGGACGATAAACGGGAAGGGCAATGACTTCGCCATTTCCAGCCGCGGATCATTCTCGCGCATATAGGCGAGATAATAGCCGTCCACGCTGCCGCTTGAGACAAGTGCCCGGATGGCCTGCGCCTCTGCATTCGGCTGTGCCGGCACGATCACGAAGTGGAATTCGTGATTGAGACATTCCTCTGCGAGACCCGCCTGGAACTCGGCGAAGTGAATGTCGGATGCCATGCCGCTGGAAACGGGCATCACCAGCCCGAGCGAGCCGGCCTTGCCGGTGGCAAGACGCCGTGCAGCACGGTTCGGTCGGTAACCCGTTTCGGTGGCTGCCGCCATCACTCGGCGCCGTGTGTCCTCGTTCACCTCAGGGTATCCGTTCAGTGCACGGCTGATCGTCGTCTGTGAAAGTCCGAGACGTTCGGACAGTTGTTTCAAGTTCAAGGAATGCTGCTCCCAATTGCTTCAGACATCCTCCCACCCAAAGCGCTTTGAAGACTATCAGGCTCTGAGACGTTCGAAAATAGGCAAGTGGAACTTCGCAAAACCCGCCCTAGATGATGATGAACAAGGTGAGTGGGGGGAATTTGCAAATCCTCTTGACTCATCCGGCATCGCCATGGCTGATTACATTCAAAGCGCTTTGAAAGCTTTTGAGCGGTCCTGGTAGGAAGACCGTAATCTGGACGGGAGGGATTATTGATGAAGACATATCTGCTGATGGGCGTGGCGGCGCTTGGGCTTTTGGCTGGTTCCGCATCCGCTGCCGACCTGAAGTTTGCGCCGGGCCAGGAGGCTCGCTTCAACTGGAAGAGCTATGATGACTTCAAGGCGAAGCACGCCGATGTTAAGGGCCAGACGCTGACCATTTTTGGGCCGTGGCGCGGCGATGACGAAGTTCTGTTCAAGAGCGTTCTCGCTTATTTCAATGCCGCGACGGGGGCCAACGCCACCTATTCTTCTTCTGAAAACTACGAGCAGCAGATTGTCATTGATACCCAGGCCGGCTCGCCGCCGAACATTGCCATCTTGCCGCAGCCAGGCCTGTTTCAGGACCTCGCTGCCAAGGGCTTCCTCGTGCCGCTGGGCAATGAGTACAGCGACTGGGTCAAGCAGAACTATGGCGCGGGTGAGAGCTGGATCAGCTACGGTACCTATAAGGGCAAGGACGGCAAGTCTGCCTTTTTCGCCTTCCCTTACAAGGCTGACCTGAAGTCACTGGTCTGGTACGTGCCGGAGAATTTCGAGGAAGCCGGTTACAAGGTGCCGAAGACGATGGAAGAGCTGATCGCGCTCTCCGACAAGATCGTCAAGGATGGCGGCACGCCCTGGTGCATCGGTCTGGGTTCTGGTGGTGCCACCGGCTGGCCGGCCACCGACTGGGTGGAAGACCTGATGCTGCGCATGAACACGCCGGAGACCTATGACGGCTGGGTCAACAATTCGGTCAAGTTCAATGATCCGAAGGTCGTCAGCGTCATCGAGGAATTCGGCAAGTTCGCCAAGAACGACAAATATGTGTCCGGCGGCGTTGCTGCCGTCGCCTCGACTGACTTCCGCGACAGTCCAAAGGGTCTCTTCGGCATTCCCCCGAAATGCTACCTGCATCACCAGGCCTCGTTCATTCCGAGCTTCTTCCCGCAGGGCACCAAGCTCGGCACGGATGCGGACTTCTTCTACATGCCCACCTACGCCTCCAAGCCGGAGCTTGGAACGCCTGTCCTTGGTGCCGGTACTCTCGTTGCCATCACCAAAGATTCGCCAGCGGCTCGCGCTTTCGTCGAATTCCTGAAAACCCCGATCGCGCATGAGGTCTGGATGGCCCAGTCCGGGTTCCTGACGCCCTACAAGGCGGTGAATCTCCAGGCCTACGGCAATGATGCGTTGCGCAAGCAGGGCCAGATCCTGACCTCGGCCACGACCTTCCGCTTCGACGGCTCAGACCTGATGCCGGGCAAGATCGGTGCGGGTGCCTTCTGGACGGGCATGGTCGATTTCGTGGGTGGCAAGTCCGCAAAGGCGGTTGGCGACGACATCCAGAAAGCCTGGGACGGCCTGAAATAAGCGCTGGCAAACTCCGGATGCGCGCTGCCGTGACCGGCGGCGCGCATATCAGAGCCAAGAAAACTGTCCGGTAGAAAAACCGGAAATCCGCTTGGGTAGCGGCGTGGCCGACAAGGCCGCAGAGGAGGGGGAATGTTTGCACAGATCCTGTCTGCCGTCGGCGTGATGGTCGTCGGTGTGTTTATCTGCGCGCTCTATTACTGGCTGTCGGACAAGGCGCTGCAGCTTGTTTTTCCGGTCCGCGATGGCGATGTCATCGGCGCTTCGCGCAATCTCAACCGACGCGCTGCGGTTCGGCCCTGGCTGTTTCTCGGCCCAGCCCTCATTCTGCTCGGCGTCTATCTGGTCTATCCGGTCATCGCGACCTTCATTCTGTCCTTCTACGATCGGGCAGGGCAGGATTTCGTCGGCTTCGCCAATTACCGCTGGGCCTTCTTTGATGCCGGTTTCCGGCAATCGATCTTCAACAATATTCTCTGGCTTGCCGTGGTGCCGGCCGCCTGCACCTTCTTCGGCCTTGTGATTGCCGTTTTGACCGACCGCATCTGGTGGGGCAATATCGCGAAAAGCATCGTCTTCATGCCGATGGCGATCTCCTTCGTCGGCGCCTCCGTCATCTGGAAGTTCATCTACGAGTATCGCGGTGGCAATGATGCCCAGATCGGCCTCCTCAACGCCATCGTCACCTCGCTCGGCGGCAATCCGCAGGTGTGGATCTCCATGCCGTTCTGGAACAATTTCTTCCTGATGGTCATCCTCATCTGGATCCAGACGGGCTTTGCCATGGTCATCCTCTCGGCAGCCCTGCGCGGCATTCCCGAGGAAACCATCGAGGCTGCCGTCATCGATGGCGCCAATGGCTGGCAGATCTTCTGGAAGATCATGGTGCCGCAGATCTGGGGCACGATCGCCGTCGTCTGGACCACCATCACCATCCTGGTCCTCAAGGTCTTCGATATCGTTCTGACCATGACCAACGGCCAGTGGGATACGATGGTGCTGGCCAACCTGATGTTCGACTGGATGTTCCGCGGCGGTGGGGATAGCGGGCGAAGTGCCGTCATAGCGCTCGTCATCATGGCGGCCGTCACACCGATCATGATCTGGAACATCCGCCAGGCAAATCGCGACGCAGGGGGGCATTGATCATGACGGCCATCAGCCTGAAACTTCGCCGCATCGGCCTGCCGCGCCTGATCGTCCATGTCTCCGTTCTGTTGATCGTCATCCTCTGGCTGATCCCGACACTCGGCATTCTCGTCACCTCCATCCGCGACAAGAACCAGATCACCACGTCTGGCTGGTGGACGGCATTCGTCGGTTCATCGCAAACCTCGGCCGTGCGCCTCGGCGATCCCGCAACCGCCAAGCAGGAGGGCGGCAAGTTCGTCATATCGGGCTCTGTCTTCGAAAATGGTGCCACCGGCAAGGTGCAGGCCTTTGGTACCCGCGTGCAGGAACCTGCTGCTTACAAGGTCGGCCAGACGGTTGATCTCGGTGAGGGCGAAAGCCTGTTGATCAACGGTGACGGCACCTATGTGCAAAGCAAGGCCACGGCTTTTGAAGGGAGGCCCAAGCGCATCTATCTAACGGTCACCGTGCCGCCGACCTTTTCGCTCGACAATTACCGCACGGTGCTGAACTCGGAAGGGCTCGGCCAAGCCTTCATCAATTCGCTGACCGTCACCATTCCCGCAACGATCATCCCGATCCTGATCTCCGCCTTTGCGGCCTATGCGCTGTCCTGGATGCAGTTTTCCGGCCGCGCGCTGATCATTGCCGTCGTCGTCGGCCTGATCGTCGTGCCCCTCCAGATGTCGCTGATCCCGCTGCTTCGTCTCTATAACGAGATCGGCAACATCTTCGGGGTTCCGTCCAAGACCTATGCCGGCATCTGGCTGGCGCACACCGCCTTCGGCATGCCGCTCGCCATCTATCTCCTGCGCAATTATATCGCAGGGCTACCGAAGGAGATCATGGAATCGGCGCGCGTGGATGGCGCCTCCGATTTCGAGATCTTCCTCAAGATCGTGCTGCCGCTGTCCTTTCCGGCACTCGCTTCCTTCGCCATCTTCCAGTTCCTCTGGGTCTGGAACGACCTTCTGGTCGCCATCGTCTTCCTCGGCACTGGTCGTGACCAGCTGGTGCTGACGGGTGCGCTGAACGCGCTGCTCGGCTCGCGCGGCGGCAATTGGGAAATTCTCACCGCCTCCGCCTTCATTACCATCATCGTTCCGCTTCTCGTTTTCTTCTGCCTGCAACGCTATCTGGTGCGCGGTCTCCTTGCCGGTTCGGTCAAGGGCGGCTGAACATCGCCTTCACTCAGGATTGTCCTTCCATGATTGCCTCTTCCCAGACGACCGACACCCCCGATGCCGATTGGTGGCGTGGCGCGGTCATCTACCAGATCTATCCGCGCTCCTACCAGGATTCCAACGGCGACGGCGTTGGTGACCTCAAGGGCATCACCGCTCGCCTGCCGCATATCGCAGCACTCGGCGCGGATGCGATCTGGATCTCGCCTTTCTTCCCTTCGCCCATGCGCGATTTCGGATATGACGTCTCGAACTACACGGATGTCGATCCGATGTTCGGGTCGCTCTCCGATTTCGATGCGCTGATCGCCGAGGCCCATCGGCTCAAGATCAAGGTGATGATCGATCTCGTCATCTCGCACAGTTCGGATCACCACGCTTGGTTCATCGAAAGCCGCTCCAGCCGCGTCAACCCCAAGGCGGACTGGTATGTCTGGGCCGATGCGAAGCCCGATGGCACGCCGCCCAACAACTGGCTGTCCATTTTCGGCGGGTCGGCCTGGCATTGGGACCCGACGCGCATGCAGTATTACATGCACAACTTCCTGACCTCGCAGCCGGACTTGAACCTGCACAACCCGGAGGTTCAGGATGCGCTGCTGGATGTGGTGCGGTTCTGGCTGAAGCGCGGCGTCGACGGTTTCCGGCTGGACACTATCAACTTCTATTTCCATGACCGGGAATTGCGGGACAACCCGGCGCTGGCGCCGGAACGGCGCAATGCCTCGACGGCGCCGGCGGTCAATCCCTATAACTTCCAGGAACACCTTTACGACAAGAACCGCCCGGAAAACATCGCCTTCCTCAAGCGCTTCCGCGCCGTGCTGGACGAATTTCCGGCGATTGCCGCCGTGGGCGAAGTGGGGGATAGCCAGCGCGGACTGGAGATCGTCGGCGAATACACCTCCGGCGGCGACAAGATGCAGATGTGCTACGGCTTTGAGTTCCTGGCGCCGGACTTGCTGACGGCCGAGCGCGTGGCGGAAGTGCAGCAGGCCTTTTCTGCTGCCGCCCCTGAAGGCTGGGCCTGCTGGGCTTTTTCCAACCATGATGTGGTGCGCCATGTCAGCCGCTGGGGTGCCGAGGTTCTGGATCGCGATGCCTATGCCAAGCTTCTGGCGGCCATTCTGCTGACCCAGCGCGGCTCCATCTGCATCTATCAGGGCGAGGAATTGGGCCTGACGGAAGCCGATATCGCCTATGCTGATTTGCAGGATCCCTACGGCATCCAGTTCTGGCCGGAATTCAAGGGCCGCGACGGCTGCCGCACACCGATGGTCTGGGATGCGCAGGCGCTGCAGGCGGGCTTCTCGACCTCCGAAAAAACCTGGTTGCCGATCCCGGTCGAGCATCAGTTGCGCGCGGTGAGCGCCCAGTATGGCGATCCGGACTCAGTGCTGGAGCATTATCGCCGCTTCCTGGCCTTCCGTCGGCAGCATCTGGCCTTTGCCAAGGGCGACATCGAGTTCCAGCCGGTCAGCGGATCGCTGCTCAGCTACACGCGCTCCTTCGGCAATGAGACGGTTCTGTGCCTGTTCAACATGAGCGCCGAACCAGTCGCAAGTGAACTGCCGGATGGCGATTGGTCGGTTCTCGTCGGCCATGGCATGGAAAGCGATGTGCAAGGCCGGACGGTGCATCTGCCCGCCTGGGGCGCCTTCTTCGCGCGATCTGCATAAGAGACAAAAGGGGAGAGAGACATGGCCGGAGTGGTTCTGAAAGATATTCGCAAGGCCTATGGCCAAGTGAAGGTTTTGCATGGCATCGACCTCGATATCGCGGAAGGCGAATTCGTGGTCTTTGTCGGCCCCTCCGGCTGTGGGAAATCCACCCTTTTGCGGATGATTGCAGGGCTGGAGGAAATCACCAGCGGCGACATGCTGATTGATGGGCAGCGCGTCAACGAAGTGCCGCCTTCCAAGCGCGGCATTGCCATGGTCTTCCAGTCCTATGCGCTTTACCCGCATATGACCGTCTATGACAACATGGCTTTCGGCATGCGCATTGCCGGCGAAAACAAGCAGGAAATCGATCGACGGGTTCGTGCCGCTGCCGACATCCTCCAACTCACGCAATATCTGGAGCGGCTGCCCAAGGCATTGTCCGGCGGCCAGCGCCAGCGTGTTGCGATCGGTCGTGCCATCTGCCGTGACCCCAAGGTGTTCCTGTTTGACGAGCCGCTCTCGAACCTCGATGCGGCGCTGCGCGTCGCGACCCGCATCGAGATCGCCAAGCTGAAGGAAAGCATGCTCGATACTACCATGATCTATGTGACGCATGATCAGGTGGAAGCCATGACGCTGGCAGATCGGATCGTCGTTCTCTCAGCAGGCAAGATCGAGCAGGTCGGCGCACCGCTGGAGCTTTACGAACGCCCGCAGAACCTGTTCGTTGCCCGCTTCATCGGTTCGCCCGCCATGAACGTGATACCGGCGACCGTCAAGGTGAGCGGCGCGGTCACTGAGGTTGATCTGAAGGGCGGCAAGGTCGTGTCTGTGCCGATCGCAACGCCTTCAGGCGAGGAAGGCAAGCCGGCGAAATTCGGCATCCGGCCGGAGGATCTGTCGATTGCGACAGGTGATGACTATCTCTTCGAAGGACGCATTTCCATCGTCGAGGCGTTGGGGGAAGTCACGCTGCTCTATATCGACGGGCTGGATGGCGACGAGCCGATCATTGCCAAGCTTCCCGGCATCGCCAAGGTGGAGAAGGGGGCATCCGTTCGCTTCACGGCCGATCCACACAAGATGCATCTGTTTGATTTGAATGGTCAAAGCTACCGACGCTGAATCTGCGGCCGGCGGGTCATGAAGACTTGACCCTCTCGTTCCATACTCAAAATTAAGGTTCGGCACCTACAGTCAAGGCCCTAGGATGCGTAATGAGTTCCGAGGCTGCGATGACCTATCTCAAAAAAGAAGAGTCCTTCATGTATGACCGCGAAGCGCGGTTCAAGATGGAAGACACGATGAACGCCGGCCGCATCGAATTCACCGAGAAGCACGTCATGCACATGGCGGCGCGCCGTTGCGATGTCATCCGCATTTCCATGAGCGGCGCGGTTCTGGCGCTTCTCACCCAGACCAACCTGCCTAAGGAATTTGTTCTCGATATTCCGGATGCGCGCATCATGAAGATCGGCTGCGTGCTGATGCGCCAGAATGCCAACAATACGATCGATGTGCGCTTCCTGCGCCTGTTGACTCAAAAGGAGCTGGACCGCATCTTCATCTTCTCGACGCATCCGGCGCACAAGGACAAGAAGCTGGATGTGAGAGCCTGGTAAGGGAGCTTCCGCTCCCTCTCGCTTACGTCTTGCTAAGCGCCTCGGCCACCAGCGCCTTCAACTTCAAATCCGGCACTTCGGTAAATGCCAGATCCTCACGGCCGAAATAGGCCTTGCGGTTGATCGCCGACCAGTCGTTGCAGGCAATCACATAGGTTTTCTTGTCACCCGTTTTGTCCGGCACGGCGTAGAGGAAATCGCCTGTGCGGGCGGAGAGGGCCACATTGCCATCCTGGTTGCAGCGCTTGAGAATGTCGGCGAGCACGGACGCGTCCACCTCTGCCTTCATGATCTTGCCTTCGAAGCGCACGGCGGCGTTATAGTCAAAGCGCGTCACATCGCCCTTCGGCAGGCCGGTGCCGAACGAGGTATGGCCGATAAAGCCGATATCGGCACCCACTTTGGCGGCAATGGCGGAAGCGGTGAAGCGGGCGGTTTCGCCCAGCGTCTGCGCCTTCACTGTGTGCGCCACGACGCTTCTGTCCTCGTCGGTCAGATGCTTGGCGAGAACAGTCGCAATCACCGCCTTCAGATCCGGTGCCGCAGATCCATCTCGCTCGACCGCGATCTGTTCGATCTTGGCGGCTTCGCCCGGTCCGGCAAGGGTGGCGACTGTGAACAGCGAGGCCCAGGAGCCGGTATGAACATAGCGTGTCTTGCCCTGTTCATGCACCAGCGTCAGGTGGTCATGGCCGCCGATCATCAGCGTGCCATCCGGCAGCATTGGCAGGATATCGCGATCCGGCACCACGCCCGCATGGCTCATGACGATGTTGATGCCGTCGCTCTTCAGCATGGATGGCAGGTTGGCGCGCGCCCATTCGACCGGTTGCGGAATATCCAGCATCTCACGCGTCGGCTTCGGATAGGTGCCGAGTGCATTGGTGCCAAGTGCTGCGATAGTTAGCGTCACGCTGCCGGTGGAAAGCGTGGTCCCGGCGTCCGCATAAGGTTTGCCGCTGCGCTTGTCGATGATGTTGGTCAGCACTGTGACGCCAACGCCACGCGCCCGCTCGACGAAATGCGCGAGATCATTGTCGAGATCCGGCTCGTGGTTTCCGATGTTGAACACGACAGGCGCGAGTTTCGCCAGCGCGCCGAGGAAGGCCCAGTCCGCTTCGCCGCCGGAGCGCGTCGTCACCACATTGCCGGACTCGAACAGGTCGCCGTTGAAGAGAATGACCTGCGGACGCTTGGCCGCGGAAATCCGCGCCTGCACCGCCTGTAGAAGCTCGGCCATCCGCTCATAGGCCGAATGCAGGTCCGAGAGAATGATGAGATCGACACCCGGATCTGCGGCCTGCGCCGGAATACCTGCCAGGGATAGCAGAGCAGTGGAGGATAGGAGGGCGAGGGCGGCGCGGCGCTTCAGCATCATGATGGCAATCCTTCTCTGATATGTCCGCGCCTAACAATGCTCTGCTACAGGGGTGTGACGCAAGGGTTCGGGACAGGCGAAGTCAGCGTCTCATTCCCGCATTGTCATAGCGCAGCGTCGCTTCCTCAACCTTTTCGCCGTTGGCGGCCGCCCATGCACACAGAGCTTCGAACGGTTGCCGCAGGGAATGGCCGAGCGGGGTGATGGCATATTCCACGCCGATCGGCTGTGTGGGCAGGACGGTGCGCGTCACAAGGCCGTTCCGCTCCAGCCTCTTCAACGCGTCGGCCAGGGCCTTGTGGGTTATCCCATCGAGTCTCCGCTTGATCTCGTTGAATCGCGATGGCTTGGGACAGATCACGATGAGGATCAGGATCGTCCATTTGTCGGCGATCTTGTCCAGCACTGGGCGAACCTTCGCCATGTCCTCAAAGGCGCACAGAGATAGTGCTTCCAGGTCGGTATACTCGTTCATATCTAGGCTATTCCAGGTGCGTAATTGATATCAGATATCCAGCGTATATCATGTCGGGACCATCCATTGAAAGGAATTCACGATGGCTCGAATGAGTAATAAGGTGGCCCTGATCGTCGGGGGCGCCAAGGGTATCGGCTTGGCAATTGCAGAGCGGTTATCTGCCGAAGGGGCGAAGATTTTCATCACCAGTCGTCGCAGCGAGGACGCTGAGAAGGCAGCGAGCCGTATAGGTAATGAGGCAGTCGGCATTGCCGCCGATGCCAGCGCGCCAGAGGATATGGTGAAGGCGGTCGAAAGCGTACGCGCAGCATACGGCCGTGTTGATGCGCTTGTGCTGAACGCGGGTCTTTCCGAACCTGCTGACATCTTCGATATCACGCCTGACCATTTCTACCGCCACTTCGATGTCAACGTCCGAGGAATGGTGTTCGGCCTTCAGGCGGCGCTGCCCGCAATGACGAATGGCGGCTCGGTCGTCCTCGTCGGGTCCATCGCCGATAGTGCAGGCTATGCGACCTACGGGACCTATGCCGCCACCAAAGCGGCCGTTCGTTCCTACGCCCGCACCTGGACCGCGGAACTGGCGCCCAAGGGCATACGCGTTAATGTGGTTGCGCCCGGACCAACGGATACGGAAATGATGGCGGCAGTGCCGGAGGACATGCGCGCGGCGCTGGTCTCGCCCATTCCCATGGGGCGCATGGCGCGGCCCTCTGAAGTGGCAGCCGCCGCACTTTTCCTGTTGAGCGAAGAGGCAAGCTACATCGCCGGTGCCGAACTCTGTGTCGACGGCGGCTTGGGGCAGGTCTGAAGCCAATTGAAAGGCAGTACCCGATCCGAGCGGGTCGGGTTCTGCTCTGGCGCTGTCATCGGCGACGATCGTCACGCCCGTCGAAGGGCTTCCATGTCGCCAAGGGTCAGAGCGTCAAGGTTGGCTTCGATCTTGTCGAGCGACCAATCCCACCATGCGATGGAAAGCAGTTCACTGATGATGTCGTCGGAATAGCGCATCCGGATCAGAGATGCGGGATTTCCTCCGACCACCGCATAAGGCGGCACATCTCGGGCCACCACTGAGGCCGCTGCGACAATAGCACCAGTCCCGATCCTAACGCCCGGCATGATCGCCGCATTGTGGCCGATCCACACATCGTGCTCAACGACCGTATCCCTTACCGGCAGGTCTTTATAACCGAAGGTTTCCGGTTTGAAGATGCGGAACGGATAGGTGGTGAAGCCTGTCATCGGATGATTGGCCGAACTGGTAATGAAGTAGCTTCCCCTGGCAATCTGGACGAACTTTCCGATGACCAGCCTTTCGCGGACTGAATGTCCCAGGTACGGAGCAAGGATTGCAGCCGTATCTTCGGGCTTTCCGGAATGGGTATAGTAGCTGAAGTCGCCCACCTTGATGCGCGGATGATCGATGACGTTTTTCAGGTAAACAGTATCCCGATAGAGGGTGCCATCAGGCAAGGTAATCGGGTGACGGGCGTCTGCGTCGAGAAGAGCCATGGAAACTCCAGCGGTCCGAACTTGGGCCCACGCTATGGATCTTCGTCAGCGAAATCCATCATCCGGCGGCTATCGACACGATGAATAGATTTGATGCGAAACGGTCCTCGCCAACAGTCCTCGCCGAGCGACTTATGAGGCGCTCAACCGCTTCTCACCCATCTTGAACCAGGCTTGGGCGATCTTGCCGTCTGCAATTTCATAAATGCAGATCACATCGATTTCGCCCGGGCCTTCCGGGAAAGTGCGGGTTACGGTTTCGTGGTCGATGACCATGTTGCCCATCACCATGCGGTTCAGCAGCTTGCCGTAGAGGTTCGCCTCGCGGAAGCGCTCGACATGGCGCTCGCGGATGGCGGCCTTGCCCGAGGCTAGAAGCTGTTCGGGAAAGGCATAGTAGAGGCAATCATCCGCCCACCACGGCATGAAGGCTTCAATGTCCCGTGCGTTATAGGCATCGAGCTGCATTCGGACAGGGTGTACGATGTCCTGATCGGACACGCTCATGACCTCACCCAAAAAACACGCTGGCACCGGTATCAGCCCGGCCGACATGGTGGCGGAAGGGCGCAAACAGTTCGCGGCCCATGCCGAACTCGTTGCCGGAGAGATCGGCTTGGGCGAGTGGCCGCGCAGCAAATTCGACTGCGTCCACCAGAACCTCCAACGTGCCGGCCACGGCATCGAGGCGGATCATGTCGCCATCCTTGATACGGGCAATCGGTCCGCCGTCGACAGCCTCAGGCGTCACATGAATGGCGGCAGGCACCTTGCCAGAAGCACCCGACATGCGCCCGTCGGTAATCAGCGCCACCTTGTGGCCGCGGTCCTGCAGCACGCCGAGCGACGGGGTCAGTTTGTGCAGTTCCGGCATGCCGTTCGCCTTTGGCCCCTGGAAGCGCACCACGGCAATGAAGTCGCGGTTCAGCTTGCCGTCCTTGAAGGCATCCAGCATCTCCTGCTGATCGTGGAAAACCACGGCAGGTGCCTCAACGATGTGCCGCTCCGGTTTCACGGCTGAAATCTTGACCACGGCCTTGCCCATATTGCCGGTCAGCATTTTCAGGCCGCCATTGGGCTGGAAAGGCGCTTCGATCTGCGACAGCACCTTCGGATCGGCGCTCTGTTCCGGCGAGGGCAGGCGCTGCACGGTGCCATCTGTATTCAGATGCGGCTCGATGGTGTAGGCGGCAAGGCCATGGC
The DNA here is from genome assembly GCF_030504645.1 of Rhizobium oryzicola. Lineage (GTDB taxonomy): Bacteria > Pseudomonadota > Alphaproteobacteria > Rhizobiales > Rhizobiaceae > Neorhizobium > Neorhizobium oryzicola. The sequence continues at coordinate 613,771 of NZ_JAUKWQ010000001.1, forward strand.
CATAGACGGTGCGCACGTCATCATGCACCAGCCCCGCCTTCAGCAGCTGCTTGATCAAAAAGCCCATGCCGCCGGCGGCGTGGAAATGGTTTACGTCCGCAGAGCCGTTCGGATAGACGCGAGCGAGCAGTGGCACGACATCGGAGAGGTCGGAAATATCCTGCCAGGTCAGCTGGATGCCCCCCGCGCGTGCCATGGCAATCAGGTGCATGGTGTGGTTGGTCGAACCGCCCGTGGCATGCAGGCCAACCACGCCATTGACGATCGAACGCTCGTCGATCATTTCGCCGGCGGGCGTAAATTCATTGCCGAGAGCAGTAATGGCGAGCGCCCGCTTGGTCGCTTCGCGGGTCAGTGCATCGCGCAGCGGCGTACCAGGATTGACGAAGGATGCGCCGGGCATGTGAAAGCCCATGATTTCCATCAGCATCTGGTTGGAATTGGCGGTGCCGTAGAAGGTGCAGGTGCCCGGGCCGTGATAGGATTTGGATTCCGATTCCAGCAGCTCGGCGCGGCCAACCTTGCCTTCCGCATAGAGCTGACGAATGCGGTTCTTCTCGTCATTCGGCAGGCCGGATGTCATGGGACCTGCGGGAATGAAGACGGATGGCAGATGCCCGAATGCCAGTGCGGCAATCATCAAGCCGGGCACGATCTTGTCGCAGACGCCGAGGAAAACCGCTGCATCGAACATGTTGTGGCTGAGGCCAATTCCCGCCGCCATGGCAATCGCATCGCGGGAAAACAGCGAAAGTTCCATGCCCGGCTGGCCCTGCGTCACACCATCACACATGGCAGGAACGCCGCCTGCAACCTGCGCCACGCCGCCCACTTCCGCCGCCGCCTTACGGATGAGATCGGGGAAATACTCGAAAGGCTGGTGAGCCGACAGCATGTCATTATAGGCGGTGATGATGCCGAGATTGGGGACAATGTCGCCGGCCAGCGCCGCCTTGTCCCCGGGGGAACAGACGGCAAAGCCATGCGCGAGATTGGCGCAGGCAAGCACGCTGCGCCTGACGCCTTTACTGGAAGCGTTGCGAACGCGCTCCAGATAGGGTTCGCGCGTCGGCTTGGAGCGTTCCACAATGCGCTTGGTGATGGCTTCGATCGTCGAATGGGCGGCCATGATCCTGTTCTCCAGTAGCACCGCCGGCGGCTTGGGTCCCGCCAGCAAGCAGTCGTCATTCTCGCGGAAGCATTCTCTCCCGCTGGCGCCCTCAGGGCGCCCAGTAGATATCGAGCGGCGTCGATGCACGGTTCAGCACGGCGCGGATCGGCATCTCCAGCTCGTCTGTGCCGCTCTGTGCCTTTTCCAGCACTTCGCGCTTGCCTTCTCCCTCGATGTGGAGCGCTAGAAAACGGGCATCCGCAAGGCTAGAGAAGGTAAAGGTCAGACGCTCCTCACCGGCACCGTCAGCCATCATCGTCATCACGCCGCGCGGCACGTCGGAAGCAATCACTCGCTCTAGATGATTGCCGCCGGGGAAGAAGGAGGCTGTATGGCCGTCGCCACCCATTCCGAGAATGACCACGTCGAACGGGTTGCCGATGTCAGCGGTCTCGTCGGTGGCGATCGCCGCTGCCTGCAGGGCAGAAGGCAAATTGCGGAAGAGCGGCAGGAAGGTCGCCTGCGCGGCCTTGTCCTTCAGAAGGTGCGTCGCGACCAGCAAGTGGTTGGAACGCGGATTGTCTGCGGGCACGAAGCGCTCGTCCACAAGCGTAATTGTCACCTTGTCCCAGGCAAGATCACGGCCCGAAAGCGCTTCGAAGAAGCGCTTCGGCGTTGAGCCGCCGGAAACGGCGATGGAGGCTGTTCCACGAGCTGCGATGGCTTCGGAAAGCTTGGCGGCAACCGTGTCGGCCAAACCCTCAGCCAAGGCACCTGCATCCGGGAAGGAATGAAAGCGTGATGTCATGCGATCAACCTTCATGCCAGGTGCGACCGTCGCGCTCGATCAGCGCGATGGCTTGGCTCGGGCCCCAGGTGCCGGCGGTGTAGCCCTGCGCGGGCTGGTTCGTGCTTTCCCAACCCTTCAGGATCGGGTCGACCCACTTCCACGCGGCTTCCACTTCGTCGCGGCGCATGAAAAGCGTCTGGTTGGAACGGATCACGTCCATCAACAGGCGCTCATAGGCATCCGGGTTGCGCACGCCGAAGGCATCGGCAAAGCTCATGTCGAGCGAGACATTGCGCAGACGCATGCCGCCCGGACCGGGGTCCTTAATCATCAGCGACTGCTTGACGCCCTCATCCGGCTGCAGGCGGATAATCAGCTGGTTGGCGACGATGCGGCCAGCGGCAGCGTCGAAGATGTTGTGCGGGATCGGCTTGAAGGTGATAACGATCTCGGACATGCGGCTCGCCAGCCGTTTGCCCGTGCGGATGTAGAAGGGTACGCCCGCCCAGCGCCAGTTGTTGATCTCGGCCTTGATGGCGACGAAGGTTTCCGTGTTGGAAACGCCGCCTTCCAGCTCTTCCAGATAGCCCTTGACCGGCCCGCCAGAGGAGGCGCCGGCGCGATACTGGCCGCGCACGGTCATCTGCTCGACATTGTCCGAGGTGATCGGCTTCAGGGCGCGCAGCACTTTCAGCTTCTCGTCTCGGACAGCCTCAGAGTCCATGGAGGAAGGAACTTCCATGGCAACGAGGCAGAGCAGCTGAAGAATGTGGTTCTGCACCATATCACGCAGGGCGCCAGCCGTATCGTAGTAACCGGCGCGGCCTTCGAGGCCGACGGATTCTGCGACGGAGATCTGCACATGGTCGATATACTGAGCATTCCACAGCGGCTCGTAGAGCGCGTTGGCAAAGCGCAGCGCCATCAGGTTCTGCACCGTTTCCTTGCCAAGATAGTGATCGATGCGGAAGATCTGCTCTTCCTTGAACACCTTGCCGATCGTGTCGTTCAGTTCCAGCGCAGAGGCAAGGTTACGGCCAATCGGCTTCTCCACCACGATGCGGGTGGACTTTGTGATCAGCTTGTGGTCACGGATCTTTTCGGAGATCGCGCCGAAGATCGCGGGGGAAACGGCGAGATAGAAAGCCCGTACGCGGTCCTTGCCGTCATCCAGCAGCTTCTTCAGCTGGTCCCAGCCGCTGTCGGCCTTTGCGTCGACGGATACATAGAAGAGACGGGCGAGAAACTTCGCCACTTCCGCCTCGTCATATTCGCCGGACTTCAGGTGTTCCTTCAGGGCATCATTGGCGAATTTGCGGAAATCCTCGTGGGAAAGCGCACTGCGCGAAGCGCCGATGATGCGCGTTGGCTCGGAGAACTGACCTTCGATCTGGCGGTGATAAAGCGCAGGCAGAAGCTTGCGTTCGGCCAGGTCGCCGGTGCCGCCGAAGACGACGTAATCGAAGGGCTCAACGGGGATGATTTGGCTGCTCATGCCTAACTCTTTCGAAGTCTCGAGGTTGGGGACACTCATAATCTAATCGATTTAAAAACGCCAGCCCTTGCGGGCCAAAACGTTGGCTGGAGAAGCTCAGAGCCGGTCGCGCAGGGCGTACCAGGTAAGCGCGAGAAAGAGGAGCGGGCTTCGAAAGCGCGCTCCGCCCGGAAATGGCGGTATTTTCAACTCCTTGAACAGTTCGAGTTCACTGGTGTTGCCGACAAGGGAATCGGCGTACATCTTGCCGGCATAATTTGACAGCATCACGCCATGACCGGAATAGCCGGCAATCGAGGTGACGCCCGGCATCACCTCCCGCACGAAGGGCTTGCGCGGCATGGTGATGCCGACTGAGCCGCCCCAGGAATGGGTGATCTCGATATCCTTCAGTTCCGGATAGATCTCGGCGATTTGCTTGCGGATGTGCCGCGAAATGTCGCGGGGACTGTCAGCCGTATAGGCTTCGCGACCGCCAAATAGCAGGCGTCCATCGCGGCTCTTGCGGAAGTAGCGCACCACGAAACGCGAGTCTGCCACGGCCTCCGAGCCCGGAATGATGGAAGGAAAGCGGTCGAGCGGCACGGTTGCGCCGATGAAGGAGCGGATCGGCATAACATGCGCCGCCGTCTCTCTTTCAAGATTGCCGATATAGGCATTGGTGGCGAGCAGCACCCGGTCTGCGGTAATCGTGCCTTTCGGGGTGTCGATGCGCGTCTTCCCCGAGACTTGGGTGATGCCGGTCGCAGGCGTCATCTCGCAAAGACGCGCTCCCGCTTCTGATGCCACGCGGGCGAGGCCGATCAGCAGCTTGAGCGGGTGGATATGGCCGGTGCCGGCATCGCGCACGCCATGATGATAGCGGCTGGAGCCGAGCCTTTCGGATGTCTCCTCCCGATCCATGAAGCGGACATGCGGATAATCGTAGCGCGTCGCCAGCATGTCGGCCACGCGGTGGTAATCGTCCTCATGTCCCGGCTTGTGCGCAACGTTCATCTGGCCTGGCATGAACTCCATGTCGATGCCATGGATTTCAGCAAATTCCAGGAGATGGCGCTTGGCATTTTCTGCCATGTCGAACAGCGCGCGGGAGCGCTCATAGCCCAGTTCCGGCTCCAACTCGTCCGGCCAGGCCCTTTGGCCGGAACCAAGCTGTCCGCCATTGCGGCCGGATGCGCCGTCGCCGAAACGGCTGGCCTCGATCAGCACCACCGACACGCCGCGCTTGACGAGGTTATAGGCAGCCTGCAATCCCGTGAAGCCGCCGCCGACAATGGCGACATCCACAGAGATCGAGCCATCCAGCGCGGGATAGGTGGGTCTATCCCCGGCGCTCTCCTGGTACCAGGAAATGCCGGGCGCAATCGGGCTCTGCCATGCCATTTCAGGGCCTCACACGTTCAGCAGCAGGAATTCCCGCTCCCAAGGGCTGATCACCTGCATGAAGGTTTCGAATTCTCCACGCTTCACGCCTGCATAGATACCGATGAACTCTTTGCCGAAGACTTCCTCGAAAGCCGGTTCATCTTCCAGCAGGGCAACGGCTTCCAGCAGCCCGCGCGGCAGATCGATCGAACCTTCGTTCGCCGTGTCATAGGTCGGTTCTGTCGGTTCGATTTCCCGCATGATGCCAAGCCAACCGCAGGCGAGCGAGGCCGCAAGCGCGAGATAGGGATTGGCATCGGAACTCGGCAGGCGGTTTTCGACACGCCTTGCCGCGGCATCCGAAATCGGCACGCGGAAGGCGGTCGTGCGATTGTCATAGCCCCAGGCATTGTTGACCGGGCAGGCCATGTCTGGCGTCAGGCGGCGATAGGAGTTGACGTAAGGCGCCAGCATCACCAGCGCGCTTGGCACATATTTCTGCATGCCGCCGATGAAATGGAAGAACTCGCGCGAGGGCGAACCGTCTGGGTTCGAGAAGATGTTCTTGCCGGTCTTTGCATCCACCACGGATTGGTGGATGTGCATGGCAGATCCCGGTTGGCCCTGCATGGGCTTTGCCATGAAGGTTGCGTAGATGCCGTGCTTCAGCGCTGCCTCGCGGATGGTGCGCTTGAACAGGAACACCTGGTCCGCCAGCTGTACCGGGTCGCCGTGACGAATGTTGATTTCCAGCTGTGCCGGGCCTTCCTCGTGAATGAGGGTATCGATTTCGAGACCCTGCTTTTCCGAGAAGTGGTAGATGTCATCGATCAATTCATCGAACTCGTTGATGCCGGCGATCGAATAACCCTGCCCGCCGGAGATGTGACGGCCGGAGCGGCCTTTCGGCGGATGCAGCGGATAATCCGGGTCGTCGTTCATGGCGACCAGATAGAATTCGATTTCCGGTGCCACGACAGGCTTCCAACCCTTGTCCGAATAAAGCCGCATGACATTTTTCAACACGTTGCGCGGCGTGTAGGGAACGGAATTGCCGTCGGTATCGACAATGTCGCAGATCACCTGGGCGGTGGGATCGCTTTCCCACGGCACCACGGAAAGCGTGGAGAGATCCGGCACGAGCTTGATGTCGCTGTCACGCGAATCGTAGCGGAAGTTTTCCGTCTCATCCGGATAGTCCCCGGAGATGGTATGGCGATAAAGCGCCGACGGCAAAGCGAGCGACGTGTTGGACGTGAACTTGGATGTCGGCATCATCTTGCCGCGCGGGACGCCGGCAAGGTCCGGCGTGATGCATTCGACATCCTCGATGCCGCGCGCTCTTAGCCAGCTGGCGGCATCCTTCCACGTTTCTACGCCGCGTAGCGAGTTCAACGAGGTCTGAGAGCTTGCTGCTTTGGGAGCGCTTCCAGACATGGAGCCAGAGGACTTCTTCTTGGGTGGCATGATTCACCGGTCAAGGTTGACGATGTTCCTATCATAGCCAGCGCGGCACGATTGGCGAGGGGGCGCCTGCATTGACTTTCCCTGCAGGATGGAAAACAGCAGGGAGACAGGCCGAGGAGTACAGTTTGACCCGTCATTATGACGTCATCATTATAGGTGCCGGCGCCGCCGGTATGATGTGTGCACTGACCGCAGGACAACGCGGATTGTCGGTGCTCGTGCTCGATCACGCGAAGGCGCCAGGCGAGAAGATCCGCATCTCTGGCGGTGGTCGCTGCAACTTCACCAATATTCATGCCAGCCCGGCCAATTACATTTCCGGTAACCGGCATTTCGCCAAGTCTGCGCTCGCCCGCTACACGCCGAAGGATTTCCTGGCCCTTGTTGAAAGGCATCGTATCGCCTGGCACGAGAAGACGCTTGGACAATTGTTTTGCGATGACAGTGCCAAGGACATCATCCGCATGCTTCTGGATGAGATGCGCGCCGGTGGCGTGCGTCTCGAATTGCAGCAGGAGATCGAGGCGGTCGAACGGAAGGGTGAAGAATTTCACGTGCGCACCGGACACGGGGCGTTTTCGGCAGGCGCGCTGGTCATCGCGACGGGCGGCAAATCCATTCCCAAAATGGGAGCGACCGGATTTGCCTATCGCATTGCGGAACAGTTCGGCTTGAAGGTGACAGAGACCCGTCCCGGTCTGGTGCCGCTGACACTTGAGCCGACATTGTTGCAGCGGCTGGCCGAGCTTTCCGGTGTTGCCGTGGACGTTGAAGTATCTCAGAGCAAAACCAGCTTTCGCGAAGCGTTGCTGTTTACGCATCGGGGCTTGAGCGGTCCGGCGATCTTGCAAATCTCGTCCTATTGGCGCGAAGGTGATGAGATCAGCCTGAAGATAGAGCCAGAGCAGAATCTTCTGGCGCGGCTGAAGGAGGCCCGCCAGAAGAACGGTCGCCAAGCCTTGCAAACGGCGCTGGGCGACATGCTGCCCAAGCGACTCGCCCAGTATTTCGCAGAGCAGTCTGGACTAACCGGTTCGCTTGCGGATCAGGCCGACAAGAAGCTGATATCCATTGCGGCAGCCGTTCAGGATTGGAAGATCAAACCTGCGGGAAGCGAAGGTTACCGCACCGCTGAAGTCACGCTTGGGGGCCTCGATACGGCCGAACTCGACTCACGCAGCATGGAGACTAAGAATTGCCCAGGGCTCTACTTCATCGGTGAGTGCGTTGATGTCACCGGCTGGCTTGGCGGTTATAATTTCCAGTGGGCCTGGGCATCAGGTTTTTGCTGCGGCCTAGCTCTTGCCGGCACCCGCTGATGCAGCAAAAGTGATTATATCTCGAATACGATGTGATGGATATTTGTAGCCTTCCAATAAGGAATTTGTAACGTCTTTTTCTGGCCTTAGCAATTTCTTCAGACCCCCGTGGGACAACCTGACAAAACCTCCTATTCATACGGAGGTTGAGTGACAGTCCGCGAACTCCTGGGGGAGACAATGTTCGTCGATCGCCTGCTATCTCGCTTCAAGATCCAGACGAAGGTGATGGCATTCATCATACCTTTCGTTCTAAGTATTTCAGCCGTCGGTCTGTCCGGCCTTTACGCATCCAAATTGCTTCAGACACGCATGGACATGTCAAACTCGGTGCTGCAAGCATTGAGCGGCTTCAAGGATGTGTATTCCGGCATGTCTGCCTTCCTGCAGCGGACCAGTGAAGAGACTAAGGCTGCCGTCACACGCCAGCTTGGCGCACAGGCACAGATGCTCGCGACTGTGCGGGCCAGTGCCCAGGGTCAGGAGGGGCTTGCCGATATCGATGCTGCCATTTCCGGCACCCGGACGATCGGCTCTCAGGTTGAACAGCTCTGGTCACGCTACCAGGAAGAAGTGGCGCTTCGGGCAAGCGCCGAGGAAGATATCGCAGCGCTTGCAGGCCAGCGGGCCGCACTCTTTCAATATTCCAATCGCATACGCGAAAGCCTTTCCGTCGATGAGGAGCAGGCCAAGCGGTTGCTGCGAGATGCGGACAAGCTGTCTCGTTCCTCGAATGTCCTGGCAAAGCTGGTTACGGAATATAATTCGAAGACGTCGCCCGACGACAAGATGGCTTTCATCAAGGGCCAGTTTGGTGAACTCATTCTGACGGCTGCCATGATCACGGAAGCCCTGCCTGTGGACCAGAAGGTGGTGGGCGAGCAGATCCAGGATGGTATGCGCCGGGTGCGTGAGCAGCTTGATATTGGTGTAGCCAATGAAAGCGTCGTGGGCGCAATCGATCAGGCCATCAATCTGATGCGTCCTGCTGCCATTCGCTTGCAGGGTGCCGCGACCGTCAAGGCACGCCAGGCGACCGAGAGCTTTGGCCAGCTTGATGCGCCGATTGCATCCGCCAATGCCATGGGAACCGCAACACGCCGCATTTTTGATGCTGCCAATGCGCTGGAAATCAAGGCCGCTCGTTTCATGGGCAAGGCCAATGCCGACAATCTGAAGGCACTGCAGACGGCGTTGCAATTGCTGCAGATGCCGACAAACGGCCTTGCCGTCGACGAAGCCATGCCCGCCGAGGCGCGGGACCGCGCCAAGGCCATTCTGCCGCTGGTGGCAAGTCTGCGCGAAAAGTCCAAGAAGCTCGTTGATCTTTCGGCGGCACGCCTGGAAGCTTTCAATGCCGCAGCAAAGCAGATCGACGACATCTGGGGCAAGCTGACCCAATTCGCCGCCGCGCAGCGCGACGCCGCCGGTACCGAGCGTGACAAGGCAAACCAGATTTCGGTCACGGCCATGTCACTCGGCATTCTCGTCGCCATCTTTGCCGGCATCGGTCTGATCGTGACTTTCAGGGGGCCGATCATGCAGATCGCGGCCGCCATGCGCCGTTTGGCCGCCGGCGATCTCGAGACAAACATTGCCGGCGAAGCGCGTGGCGACGAAATCGGCGACATGGCCCGAGCCCTCGGCATCTTCAAGGAGAATGCTCAGGCCAAGGTTCGTATCGAAGCCGCCAGCGAGCAGGAGCGCGCGGCTGCAGAGGAGGAGCGCCGTCGCAACGAGCAGGAGAAGCAGGAAATTGATCGGCAGATCCAGTTCGCCGTTGCCGAGCTTGCATCCGGGCTTGAACGACTGGCTGCCGGTGACGTGTCGGCCACGATCGATACCCCCTTCGTGGGTCGCCTGGAACAGCTGCGCACTGACTTCAACCGCTCGCTCAACGGTCTGCAGGAAACGCTTCTGCTGATCCGTGACAATGTCGGTGCCATCCAGGGCAACATCATGCAGATGAGCCGTTCTGCAGATGATCTGTCCCGCCGTACGGAAACGCAGGCCGCCTCGCTGGAGGAAACGGCTGCTGCGGTGAACGAAGTCACGGCCAACGTCCGTTCTGCCGCCGATAAGGCACGCGAAGCCAATATCATCGTGGGCGAGACCCGGCGCAATGCCGACGACTCCATCAGCGTGGTTCGCAGTGCAATTGAGGCCATGCAGCGCATCGAAGGTGCTTCGCAAAAGATCACCCAGATCACTGAGGTGATTGATGGCATCGCCTTCCAGACCAACTTGCTGGCTCTCAATGCCGGCGTCGAAGCAGCACGCGCCGGTGAAGCAGGCAAGGGCTTTGCCGTTGTTGCTCAGGAAGTGCGGGAGCTTGCACAGCGCTCTGCCAGTGCCGCGCGGGAAATCAAGCAATTGATTGGTGCCTCGACAGAAGAGGTCAGTACCGGTTCGCTGCTCGTGCAAAAAACCGGGGATGCGTTGGCGCGCATCGGTGAGCAGATTTCTGAGGTCAGCGAGCATGTCGAGGGCATTGCCGGCGCCAGCCGCGATCAGGCATCTGCCCTGCAGGAGGTCAATGGTGCCGTCAGCCAGATGGACCAACTGACTCAGCAGAACGCGGCTATGGTGGAAGAAACCAGCGCCGCAACCCGCCAGCTCGCCGATGAAGCTGATCAACTGGTAGGCCTGCTGCAGCGCTTCCGCCTGGAGTTGGCTGAAAGAAATACCCATCGCCAACAGCGGCACCGAGCTGCCGCTTGATCGTTGCAATTATTGTCATCCGGTTACCGTCTCCCGCGCGATTTTCCGTCGCGCGGGAGACTTTCTTTTACGATAGCTAAAATACAAGGTCTGCGGCCATTTCCATGTCGCATTCCTTCAGGACTTTTTAAGAGGCGGGAGTCATCCTAGCTGAATGCGCGGCACCAGAAGACCTTAAGGTCGGTACGCGCTTCCTGCCTTGAGTAATGGTGGGTAGCCCTTAGAGTGGAGATGTGATTCATGCAGAAGTCTCGCGCACGCGCAGTTGCCATTGCCCAGGCACAGTCTACAGCATCTCTCAAGCTTCGTTTGCTGGTATTGGCCGTCTGTGCCAGCGCGGCTTTGATCGCCCTGCCGGGCGTTTTCTGACATTACAACAAGACCCCGTTGTAATCTTTACTCGCGCCAGGGATAGCCACCACTTCGAGTGGTAGGCACGGAGGCTGCACATCAGCGAGCCTCATTTTTTCCGATGGCCTGAGCTGTATGCCAATCCCGCCATTTTGAACGGCTGACTTCATCAGCGCGCTTCCCCGAACGTCTGTCGCGATGACGGAACGTGTTGTTTTGGCACGGGAAAAAACCTCAATTAATTGTCAAATATCAAATTTAGGACTCATTTACCTGTGCTCATATATATTTTGGCACAGGAGGGATTTTCTTCTGTCCAAGGAGTTCTGATGTCGCGTTTCCTGCCAGCTTCCATTACATCGCGCTTGCTAGTTCTATGTATATTTTTGGTTGTTGCTGCTGTTTCGACGGTCGGTGGAATGACCTATGCTTTCATGAGGCAGAATATATTGGAAAATACGTCCAAGGATGTGCGGACTGCGATGCGGGCTATGGCATTGTTGTACGACGTGCAGATGGATGGATCAGAGATCAAGATCATTGATGGCAATGTCACGTCGCTGCAGCAGACTGGCAAGGTTGAGCTTCCAGATCACTCGCTGGTCGACCGAGCAGCGCAATCCATCAACGGCGTGGCCACGGTTTTCCAAAAGCAAGGCGCTGACTTCGTTCGCATCTCCACCAATGTGAAGAAGGAAAATGGCGACCGCGCCACCGGCACCAAACTGGCTGCGGATCATCCCGCCCAGGCTTCCCTGCAGCAGGGCAAACCTTATTACGGACCGGCCGTGCTGTTTGGCAAAGACTTCATGACGGGTTACTTCCCGATCAAGGATATGAACGGCTCCGTGGTTGGCGCCCTGTTCATCGGCATTCCCTTGGAAGTCTACTTCGCGCAGATGAATGCTTCCGCAAGCATGATGCTGACCACAGGTGTGATCTCGATTCTTGCAGTCGGATTGATCGGTCTGTTCATGATTCGCAAGCTCGTTCATCCGCTCTCTGTTCTGACAGGAACCGTTCGTTCGATTGCTTCCGGACAGGATGCCGCGATCCCCTATACCGATCGGCCGAATGAGTTTGGTAACATCGCCCGGGCGCTGGAAATCTTCCGCGACAATGCGCATGAAAAGCTGGCCGTCGAAAACCGCAGCTCGGCCGAGCGTGCCGAAGCCGATGCGGAACGCCGCCGTCGTGACGCCGAAAAGCAGCAGGTCGACAACCAGATCGATTTCGCTGTCGCCGAACTTGGCAAGGCACTCTCGCGTTTGTCGCAGGGTGATTTGTCGCTTACCATAGAGGAGCGGTTCTCCGGGCGTCTGGAGCAACTGCGTGTGGACTTCAACAGCTCCATCGAGCGCCTGCGCGATACCCTTGGTCTGATCCGCAACAGCACGCTCAGCATTCAGCAAGGCAGCGCCGAACTGAGTCAGGCGTCCGACGACCTTGCCCGTCGCACGGAATCGCAGGCCGCCTCGCTGGAGGAAACCGCAGCCGCTGTCGATGAGATCACCGTCACCGTATCCAATTCTGCCGCGCTGGCCAGTGATGCTAATCGCTCCGTCGCGACAACGCGCAAGACGGCTGACTCCTCGACAACGGTCGTCAGCAGCGCGATTGATGCCATGGGCCGCATCGAGGATGCTTCCGGCAAAATCGAACAGATCATCGAAGTGATTGATGAGATTGCCTTCCAGACCAACCTGCTGGCTCTGAATGCCGGCATCGAGGCGGCTCGTGCAGGTGAAGCGGGCAAGGGCTTTGCGGTGGTCGCGCAGGAAGTGCGTGAGCTCGCGCAGCGTTCCGCCACGGCAGCTCAGCAAATCAAGGATCTGATCAACCAGTCCAGCACGGAAGTGCGCAATGGGTCGGCACTTGTGCAGCAGGCGGGTCAGGTTCTGGCAGCGATCAGCGAGCAGATCGCCGGCGCCAGCAAGTCCGTGGAAATGATTGCCACAGCAGCCCAGGACCAGTCTTCGGCGCTGAAGGAGATCAATGCATCGGTCAACAAGATGGATCAGATGACCCAGCAGAATGGCGCTATGGTCAGCGAAACCAGCGAAGCAAGCCGCAAGCTGGCATCCGATGCCGAGGCGCTGATGGGCCTCGTTCAACGCTTCCGGATTGAAGCGGCAGGCACGGCGGCGCGATCACGCGCTGCTTGAAGACGTCTCTGATTTCGGACATCCGAGGGCGGCTACTGCGCCGCCCTTGCGTTTTATAAGCTTGCGGAACTTGCGCCTAAGCCGACGCCATGTTGAAGCTTTCCGTGGTCTTTCCACAAAGCGAGCATAGAACTCCTCCTCGGATTCCGGCGCCTTTGGTCCTGCAAATTGGGCGATGAGAACATTGACGACGTGGTCGCTCATTGAGGGCTCCAATTGTTGAAGCCATTTATTAAATCTTCAGATTTGGCTGTTGTAGCCGCCGATTTGCGCGATATTTTTCATGCATGAAAAACATCAGTTGGGATGCCCTCGAACTATTCATCAAAGTTGCCCGCTTCGGCGGATTGTCGGCGGCGTGCAATGCGACAGGGCTCAGCCCTGCCACCGTCGGGCGGCGGATGTTGGATCTCGAAGGGCAGGTCGAGCGCAAGCTTTTCCGGCGCAGTCGGCGCGGTTATAGCCTGACTGCCGATGGCGAGGATTTGCTAGCCCAGCTTCTGGAAATGGAAGGTGCCGCCAGAAAGATCGAGAATTGGCGTTCGGGCGGGAATGCGGCTCCGCTCGTTCGGATTGCCTGTGGCACCTGGATAGGCTGGCTGCTGATGCAACACATCGATTTGCTACGATCGGAGCGCGACCGGCCGAGGATCCATTTCGAGATCGGCGAAACACGGGCTGCGGTGGCATTTCGGGAGAGTGATCTCGGTATTCGGGCCTTTGAACCCAATGAGCCCAACCTTGCCGCCGTGGCTCTGGGCGAGGTGGCCTATGCGCCCTATCGTTCTGGCATCTGCCCGCCTGATAAGAACAGCAATTGGATTGCCGTTTCCGAGCAGGAAGCAATGTCCGCCTATCTGCGCTATCCGCACGAAACGTTTGCGCAGAGGATCACTCTCACGGTCACCCGACCCCGATCGTTATACGACCTGGTGATCGCGGGAGCGGGCATCGCGGTATTGCCTTGCCTCGTTGGTGACAAGGATGAACGGCTTGCCCGTGCCGGTCCCGAAATTTCGGAACTGCGGCACCGGCAATGGCTCGTTATGAACAATGATGACCGTCATCGGCGCGAGATAAGACTTGTTGCCGACCGCGTGATCGCTCTCATCAAAGCGAATGCCGCTCTCATTGCGGGAGAGCGGTATACCAACTGAAAGGGGTGATCCCGCGCCAAAATCACCGGCTGGCGGCAATCGTGGTTTCATTTCTGCCGCCGCCGATGATAGCTTTTCCTTGGAGCGGCGCTTGCGCCGGGAGGAGATCGTATGCGGACATCCAGATTTCTGGGTGGGCTCGCCTGTGGGTCGCAGCCTGCTTCGCCTGGTCGGGAGAGATGATGGCGACCGAGACGGACTATCAAACGCAGGGTGTCCTGCCGAGCAATCTGCCCATCATGGCGGATGCCATCAAGAACCGGCTGACTTTTCCCATGGCTTGGACGCAGGCAGTAACGGACCTTGCGGCATGGCAGAAGGCTGGTCGCGCCAAAGTCTGGGAACTGACTTTGCAGAAGCCTGACGCGACGGCCTTCAATCCCGTGGTGCTCGATGAGCAGGATCGCGGATCCTACGTGGCACAGAAAGTCGTCTTCAATCTCACCGCAGACAGCCGCGTGCTGGCACTCTTGCTGATGCCCAAGGGGGAGGGGCCATTCCCGGCAGCAATCTTCTACCACGACCATGGTTCGAAGTTCGATATCGGCAAGGAAAAATGGATCAAGCCCTGGAATGACGATGGCAGGCTGCAATCATCCAAGGCATGGGCGGAGAAGTATTTTTCAGGCCGATATCCCGGCGACGAACTGGCGCGGCGCGGTTATGTCGTGCTGGCAACCGATGCGTTGGGCTGGGGGGACCGCGGTCCCCTGACTTACGAAGCGCAACAGGCTCTCGCCGCCAATTTCATCAATATGGGCAGTTCGCTGGCTGGTCTCATGGCGCTGGAAGATGTCCGGGCCGCGGAATTTCTTTCGTCGTACCCCAAGGTAGATAAGCAGAAGCTGGCAGCCATTGGTTTCTCCATGGGTGCGCTGCGGGCCTGGCAGGCAGCAGCGCTGACCGACACGATCAAGGCGACCGTCTCGGTCAACTGGATGGCGACGGCCAAGGATTTGATGGTCACGGGTAACAATCAGCTGCGCGGCGGGTCTGCATGGCAAATGGCCCATCCCGGGCTCATGCGCTATCTGGACTATCCGGACGTGGCAAGTCTCGGTGCGCCCAAACCGACCCTGTTCTTCGCTGGCGAACAAGACCCGTTGTTTCCGGTGAACTCTGTGGAGACCGCGTTTTCCAAGATGCGATCGATCTGGAGCGCCTGGAATGCAACCGATAAATTTCAAAGCAAGATCTGGCCTGGGGGCCATGTATTTGAAGCCGTTGAGCAGGACTATGCCTATGACTGGCTCGACACGGAGTTTGGAGTGGGCCGAAAACTCTAGGGTGAGGACCTCATCATCTTGTCGAAATGGTGTGAGGCGATCCGGATGAGACACAAGGCGAAAAACGCAGGCGATGCAAAGGCATCGGCGAGGCTTTTCAACGACGTAGATCGCCGGATCGACCACATCCCGAGCATAATCCCGCCGGGATTATGCGGGGGACGCGCGAACGGCTGCGATCTGCTTTGTCGAAGCGCTTGAATGGGTACTGGACCCATCCTTGCACGCTTCTCCTTGCATATCATGGCCGTTCATCGCGCCATTTCGGCAATATGATGGGGTCCTCACCCTAATCCGGCTCGCGGCCCACTCCCTCGAAAGTCTCACTCAAGCATTCGCCACCACGACCGGGATCATCAGATCCCCCCAGTTACCATTGCCGCCGTGATGGCGAGCGGAGCGCACCAGTTCGACGGAGACGCCCGCATCGACCGCCTTCATGACGGCGTGGTTCAGACGATGTAACTCGTTGGCCAGCATGCGGATGGCTGATTGCTGTTCGCTGGTCATGGCGGTGGTCTGTTCTTCTGCGCGTTCCTTGACGCGGGTCTGGACGTTCATGGCATTTCTCCTCTTGTGATCAGGGGTTGTTGAACATCTGGGCGAGGCCTCGCCCCTCAAGGGTTGGGTGAGGAGCGAGGCCTCTTGTCGGAACACGCCGGGGCCTGGCTGGCGTGTTCCGGCCTTTGCCGGCTCATTCGGCTGCCGGGCGGAACTGGGCGTGCTCGGTCGACTCCTTCATGGCGGTCGTCGATGAAAGGCCGCCGGTGATCGCAACCGAGACGGCATCGAAGTAACCGGTGCCGACCTCGCGCTGATGCTTGGTCGCCGTGTAGCCGTTGGCCTCAGCGGCGAATTCCGCCTCCTGCAGTTCCGAATAGGCGGCCATCTGGCGGTCCTTGTAGCCGCGGGCCAGTTCGAACATCCCAAAATTCAGCTGATGGAAGCCGGCGAGCGTGATGAACTGGAACTTGTAGCCCATGGCGCCCAGCTCCCGCTGGAACTTGGCAATGGTCGCGTCATCCAGGTTCTTCTTCCAGTTGAACGAGGGCGAGCAATTGTAGGCGAGCTTCTTGCCGGGATGGACCTTGTGCACCCCTTCCGCAAAGCGCCGCGCCTGTTCCAGATCCGGCTTCGATGTTTCGCACCAGATGAGGTCGCAATAGGGCGCATAGGCAACCGCGCGGGCAATGCAGGGCTCCAGTCCGTTCTTCACCTGGTAGAACCCCTCCACCGTGCGTCCGCGATCATAATCGACGAAGGGCTGGTCGCGCTCGTCGATATCGGAGGTCAGAAGCTTGGCGGCCTCCGCGTCGGTGCGGGCAATGACCAGCGTCGGAACGCCCATGATGTCGGCAGCCAGGCGCGCTGCCGTCAGGTTGCGGATATGCGCCGCCGTCGGGATCAGAACCTTGCCGCCCAGATGGCCGCACTTCTTTTCAGACGCCAGCTGGTCCTCGTAATGAACGCCTGCGGCGCCGGCTTCGATGAATGCCTTCATGATCTCGAAGGCATTCAAAGGTCCGCCGAAGCCGGCTTCCGCATCGGCGACAATGGGGGCAAACCAGGTGTCGACCGAAAGCCCCTTGCCCTCCGCCGTCTCGATCTGGTCGGCCCGCTGCAGGGTGCGGTTGATGCGCCGCGCCAGTTCCGGCGCTGCATTGGCGGGATAGAGCGATTGGTCCGGATACATGGCGGACGCCGTATTGGCATCAGCGGCAACCTGCCAGCCGGAGAGATAGATCGCCTTCAGGCCGGCGCGGACCATCTGCATGGCCTGATTGCCCGAGAGCGCGCCGAGCGCATTGACGAAATCCTCCCGGTCCAGAAGCTCCCACAGCCGGTTGGCGCCCATCTCCGCCAGCGAATGGCGAATGGTGATGGAGCCGCGCAGGCGCTTCACATCCTCGGCGGAATAGGGGCGTTCGATGCCATCGAAGCGACCCTTGGGGGCGGAGGGAACGAGATTGTAAAAGTCCGTCATGCTGCTCTCCATGTCAATTTTGTGCGGAAGACTTTTGTCGTCTTGCTGAAAATGAATTTACATTCCGCCCTTCAAGACTTCCAGAAAATAAGCAAAGTCAGTGACTTGAAACGGGTTAGGATGTGCGGGCTTTGACAAGTGTGGATGTAACAATGTAAATGTTGTAAATAATCAGGAGGGTGGAATGGTTGAGCGCAAGATATTCGCAGGGCCACGCGTGCGGCGCGTGCGACTGGGGCTGGGGTTGACGCAATCGGCCATGGCGGAGGCGCTCGGGATTTCGCCTTCCTATCTGAACCTAATCGAGCGCAACCAGCGGCCCCTGACCGTGCAATTGCTGCTACGCCTCACCAGCGTCTACAAAGTGGATCTCGACCAGTTGCAGGGGGAGGGCGGCGGGCTTCTCTCGCAATTGAAGGAAGTGTTTGCCGATCCGCTTCTCGCAGGCGAATTGCCGGGCGATCAGGAATTGGTGGAAGTGACGGAGGCCGCGCCCAATGCGGCGGGTGCGTTGGTCAAACTGTACCGTGCCTACCGCGAACAGGCAGATCGCCTGTCGGATCTGGCTGAGCTTCTGGGCCGGGATGGTCAACAGACCTCGCTTTCGGCGACCCGTCTCCCGATGGATGAAGTCCGCGAGACGCTGGAGCGCCGACCCTATCATTTTGCCGGAATTGAGCAGGCGGCGGAAGCCTTCATGCAGGCGTTGCCAGCGGGGGAGGGGCTGGAGGCGGCACTGCGCACATGGCTGAAATCCGTACACGGCATTTCCGTGCGCTCGCTCCCCGTCACCTCCATGCCGAACTTGCGCCGTCGCTTCGATCGGCACTCCATGCGCCTCTTTCTGTCGGGCCGTCTCTCGCCCTTCGATCGTATCAGGGAGATTGCCCAGGAAATCGCGCTTCTGGCGCTGGGGCAGGATATCTCGGCGGAGGTTGCGGGCCTGAAATTGTCCAGCGAGGAGGCGCGTCGCATCGCCCGGTTTGAGCTGGCGCGCTACGCTGCGCATGCGCTCTTGATGCCCTACGGCGCTTTTCTCACCGCCGCACAGCGCAGCCGCTATGATATCGACGTGCTGGCCTCGCGTTTCGAGGTGTCGGTGGAGCAAGTGGCCTCGCGGCTTGCATGTCTCGCGGGTGAGGGCGCGCAGGGCCTGCCGTTTTTTCTGATGGAGGTGGATCATGCCGGCAAGGTGTTGCGACGGCTCGGTGCGCAGGGCTTTCCGCAGGCGAAGTTCGGTGGCCACTGTCCGAAGCTTGGCATTCATTCAGCCTTTGCCCAGCCGGGCCAGATCTTGGTCGACAAGGTAAAGATGCCGGATGGGCATAGCTATCTCACCATCAGCCGTACGACCGATCAGGGGCTGGCAAGCTATGGCGAGCGCCTGCGCCGAACCGCGATTCTCTTAGGCTGCTCGCTGGAGGCGGCGAGCGAAACCGTCTATGCGCCAGCCGCGCAATTGCCGGCGGCCACGGTGCTGGCCGGCACCGGCTGTCGGCTGTGCCAGCGGCAGGGCTGTCTGTCCCGCGCCGAGCCGCCGTTGACGCGTCCTCTTGGTCTGGACGAGATGGTGACGGGGTTGTCTGCTTTCGATTTTCTGTGACGCGCCCGTCTGCAACTATGAAGCCTTTGTCACATATTTCCGCTTGTGAGGCGCCCTTTTCCTTCTTAGTCTGCGAGCAAAACACGGGCAGATTTGCCGGTTGCCTGCGGAATGCGCAACCGGCAGGGGAACAGGAGAAGATCATGAAAACGCCGATGCTTCAGATGTTTACGGTTGCCGCTCTTGCACTGGCTGCAACGACCGCCTCTGCCAAGGACCGTGAGGTCCACGTCTATAACTGGTCGGATTATATCGACCCGACCATCCTGGAAGATTTCACCAAGGAAACCGGCATTAAGGTTGTCTATGACGTTTTCGATGACAACAGTCTGCTGGAAACCAAGCTTCTGGCCGGCGGCTCCGGTTATGACGTTGTGGTTCCGACCGGCCCCTTCCTGCAGCGCCAGATCAAGGCTGGCGTCTACGCCAAGCTCGACAAGTCCAAGCTGACCAACATCTCGAACATGTGGCCGGATGTGATGGATCGGCTGGCCAAGTACGACAAGGGCAATGAGCACGCCGTCAACTACATGTGGGGCACGACCGGCATCGGCTACAACGTCGCCAAGATCAAGGCCGTGCTGGGTGATGTTCCAATCGACAGCTGGGATGTAATCTTCAAGCCGGAAAACGCCGCCAAGCTGAAGGCCTGCGGCTTGAACATTCTCGATGCACCGGATGAGACCTTCGCGATTGCGCTGAACTATCTCAAGAAGAATCCCGACAGCAAGGACGTTGCCGATATCCGCGCCGCCGGTGAGGTCTACAGCAAGATCCGCCCCTATGCGCGCTCCATCAACTCGGCCGCCTATATCAATGATCTCGCCAATGGTGACATCTGCATCACCATCGGCTGGTCAGGCGACATCCTGCAGGCGAAGAAGCGCGCGACGGAAGCCAAGAACGGTGTCGAGATCAAATATGTGATCCCGAAGGAAGGCACCTATATGTGGTTCGACAATCTGGCGATTCCGGCAGACGCCAAAAATGTCGCAGAGGCGCATGAGTTCATCAACTATCTGATGCGGCCGGAAGTCATCGCCAAGGCTTCCAATTTCGTGCAATACGCCAACGGCAACCTGGCCTCGCAGAAGTTCGTGGACAAGGATGTGCTGGACAACCCGTCCGTCTATCCGACCAAGGAGGTGATGGGCCGGCTCTTCACCATCTCTCCCTATGAAGGCAAGTCTCAGAAGGAGGTTACCTCCGTCTGGACCAAGTTCAAGAACGGACGTTGATGCCGAACGGGATAGGGGCGGCTCCTCGGGTCGCCCTTTTCGATATGTGACCAGCGACATTGGGGAGCCGCATGGCGAAATCTCTCGGACCCGTCAAACGCAAGTTCTCGCCCTGGACCGATCCTTCTGCCACGCCCTTCATCCGGTTTGAAAACGTCACGAAGACGTATGGCGATTTCACCGCCGTCGACAACCTGACGCTCGATATCTATGAGCGCGAATTCTTCTCGCTGCTCGGCCCCTCCGGCTGCGGCAAGACCACGCTGATGCGCATGCTGGCAGGCTTCGAAGAGCCGACATCGGGCCGTATTCTCCTGCAGGGGCAGGATCTCGCAGGCGTGCCGCCCTATCGTCGCCCCACCAATATGATGTTCCAGAGCTATGCGCTCTTTCCGCATATGACGGTCGAGAAGAACATCGCCTTTGGTCTGGAGCAGGATGGTCTGCAGAAGGCGGACATCAAGGCACGCGTCGAGGAAATGCTGAAGCTCGTCAAGCTGGAGCCCTTCGCCAAGCGTAAGCCGGCGCAGCTTTCCGGCGGTCAGCGGCAACGCGTGGCGCTGGCCCGCTCGCTGGCCAAGCAGCCGAAAGTTCTGTTGCTGGACGAACCGCTCGGTGCGCTGGACCGCAAGCTGCGCGAAGAAACCCAGTTCGAGCTGATGGATATCCAGCACACGCTGGGGCTCACCTTCCTGATCGTGACGCATGATCAGGAGGAGGCAATGACCGTCTCCGACCGCATTGCCGTGATGGACAAGGGCGTCATCGTGCAAGTCGCGACGCCGGCGGAAATTTATGAAGCACCGAATTGCCGCTATGTGGCTGACTTCATCGGCGACATCAACATTCTCGAAGGTAAGGTCACGGCGGAAGGCGGCGCGCCTGTGTCGCCCGGACATCCGCCGGTGATGACTCTCGTCAGCGAGGGCTTGCAGATTGCCGTGGAGCAGGAATGCCCCGCCGCCGTGGGCGATGCCGTCGCCTTTGCCGTTCGTCCGGAAAAGGTGCGCATCTCGCTCGACCAGCCAGCCGATACGGCAGTCAATGCCGCCCATGGCGAAGTCTGGGACATCGGCTATCTCGGCGATTTCTCTGTCTTCCTGGTCAAGCTGGACGATGGCCGGATTATCCGCGCCGCGCAGGCCAATGTCTCGCGTCTGGTGGACCGACCGATCACCTACGGCGACAAGGTCTGGCTGAAATGGCCGCTCGATGCCGGTCTTGTGCTGACACGCTAGCGGAGAGGACGATGGCCGAAACACCGACATCCTTTGCCAAGGCAAGTCCATCGCGATGGCTGATCGTCACCATCCCCTATCTGTGGCTGGTGCTGTTCTTCGCGGCGCCCTTCTTTATCATCTTCAAGATTTCGCTGTCGGACACGGCGATAGCAATGCCGCCCTACGAGCCGGTCTTCGAAGGCTTTGCCTCGCTCGGCGATTTCCTGTCAAAGCTGGATTTCGAGAATTACCAGTCTCTGTGGGGAGATTCGCTCTATCTCAGCGCTTATCTTTCATCGCTGCGGATCGCTGCCATCTCCACGCTGCTGCTGCTGATGATCGGCTATCCAATGGCACTCGCCATGGCGCGCGCGCCATCTACCATCCGCCCGACCCTGATGATGATGGTGATCCTGCCCTTTTGGACCTCCTTCCTGATCCGCGTCTATGCCTGGATCGGCATTCTGAAACCGGAGGGACTGCTTACCGCAGCGCTGCATGCGGTGGGACTGATGGCGCCGGACCAGCAGGTGGAAATCTACCGTACTGATTATGCCGTCTTCATCGGCATCGTATATTCCTACCTGCCCTTCATGGTGCTGCCGCTCTATTCGGCGCTGGAAAAGCTGGATGGTACTCTCCTGGAAGCGGCCAGCGATCTCGGCTGCCCGCCCTGGAAGGCCTTTTGGAAAATCACCTTTCCGCTTTCCCTGCCGGGTGTGATTGCCGGCTCGATGATCTGCTTCATCCCCATCACCGGCGAGTTCGTCATCCCGGATCTCTTAGGCGGGCCGGAAACGCTGATGATCGGCCGCACGCTCTGGGTGGAATTCTTCGGCAATCGAGACTGGCCCTTGGCATCTGCTGTCGCCGTCGTGTTGCTTCTGGCGCTGGTGGTGCCGATCGTCATCTTCCAGAACCAGCAGCAGAAGGTGAGGTGAGCGATGAAGCCCGGCCGTTTCGACAGCACTGTGCTGACCTTCTGCTTCGCCTTCCTTTATCTGCCCATCATCATTCTGGTGGTCTATTCCTTCAACGCGTCCAAGCTGGTCACTGTCTGGGGCGGCTTTTCACTGCAGTGGTATCGCTCGTTGTGGTCGAACGAAAGCCTGATGGATGCTGCCTGGGTGACGGCCCGTGTCGGCGTCTTGAGCGCGACCATCGGCACTGTGCTCGGCACGCTCGCGGCACTCACCCTTGTCCGATTTCCGCGCTTTCCCGGGCGCATTCCTTTCACGGGCATGATCTATGCGCCGCTGGTCATGCCTGAGGTCATCACCGGCCTCTCCATGCTGCTGTTGTTCGTGGCGCTGGATATCGATCGCGGCTTCTGGACGGTCGTGATCGCCCATACGACATTCACCATGTGTTATGTCGCCATCATCGTGCAGTCGCGCCTGCTGACCTTTGATCGCAGCCTGGAAGAGGCGGCGCTCGATCTCGGTTGCCCGCCGGTCAAAACTTTCTTCAAGATCACGCTGCCGCTGATCCTGCCGGCCATCGTGTCAGGCTGGATGCTGGCCTTCACGCTCTCGCTCGATGATCTTGTCATTGCCAGCTTCACCACGGGGCCGGGGGCAACAACGCTACCGATCAAGATTTATTCGCAGGTTCGGCTGGGTGTCACGCCGGAGATCAATGCGGTTTGCACCATTCTGATTGCCCTCGTTACGACCGGCGTCATCATTGCCTCCATCAGTGCCAAGCGCGCCGAACTGCGCCGCATCCATGATGAGCATGTGGCCTTGCGCGGCACCAGCTGAGCAAAACGAAACCGGCTCCGCAAGGGAGCCGGTCGCGCCGCAAATGATAATAACGTTTAGCGATGGCCCAGATGAGCCTCTGCAGCCGTCTCGCCGACCGACATAGCGCGCGAGAAGGGGATCAGCTGCCAGATGGCTGACAGGCCCACGAGCACGTAGACGATCCTGGACAGGGCTGCATCCTGACCGCCGAAGATCGTGGCAACCAGATCGAAGTTGGCAAGGCCGACCAGAAGCCAGTTCAGGCCACCGATGATGATGAGAAGCAGGGTGATGATGTTGAGGGCGCGCATTCTAGTCTCCCTTTCCGAGGCTTGACTGCACACCCAACCGGGTCAAGGTTGCTTTGTTCCGTCAATATCTTGCGGCTGAGCCTGACCGGGCGCAGGTGCCCCCTGTGGTAGAGGCCAGAGGATGGGGTTCGGCCACGCGCCGCCGATGAAGAGATTGAGAGGCGGCAATGCGGCCGTCGTCGCGTCGATGATGGTGGAGGAAAGTGCAAGGCCGCCGGTTTCGTAAGGGATGACGCCGGTGAGGCTGATCGATTGTTGCGGCCCTTCGCTGCGGGCAGTTCCGATTTCCGCGATTCCGTTAGCGATCTTCGTATCGATATCCAGATGATTGAAATCGATCGTTCCACTCCCAGCTTCGCCCAGTGTGAAATAGGATTTGCTCCCGGCAAGCCGGCGCAATTCCTTGACGTTGAAGCCCGAGATGCGCCCATTGTCTGCGCTGATCTTCAGACTGCCGGTCATGTCCTTGGCGCCGATGGACTGCAGCGGTTTTGTGGCATGCAGATCAAGCGTAACCGAACCGGTGCCCGATATCATGGGCGTGGTCCAGGACATATCTTTCGCCAAGGTATCGAACCCTATGTTTTTGACCATCAGGCGCATATCAACCCCCGGCGAGGGAGTCGTGACCGTACTCACGAGACCGCGAAGCGTGCCGTTGTGCAGATCGCTGTCGAGAATTTCCAGCCGCGACTGCTCCGCATTTGAAACGATGCTGATGGCGGCATTATCGAGAGGGAGCGGGCCAAGGAGCGCAGCGTTTGCGGAGAGCCGGAGGTCAAAGCCGATGCCTTGTTCCGGCATAGCCTTCTCTTCCATGCGTTCGGGATGCTGGCCGGTGGCGACGGCATCGACCAGGGGCCACAGCTCCAGCCGGTCGAAAGCAAGCGTACCGGTCAGGCGCGGTGGTCGCTCGGGGATCAGCATCAGATCCATGATGCCCGTTGCGTGAGAGCCGTTGGCCGCGACGGAAAGCTGTTCCATGCGCAAGGCGCCTGCGGTTCTGACCAGCTTGGACGTCAGCGAAATGTCGCGCAGGCGGTCTGCGGCATGCACGTTAAGCTGCGCCCGTTGAACGAGCGATTCCATGTTGGGAATGGAAAGCTCCAGATCACCGGACAGGAAGCCGTAGGATGACAGATCGACATTGCCTGTGAAACGGGTTGTGATCAGCGCGGATTTCAACGTGGCATCCAGATCCGCCATGCGTCCCGACAGAAACAGCAGCGGCTGCGCCGAAAACAGATCGAGATTGACACTTTGGTCACGCAGGCGCGCACGCAGTTGCAGGCGTGCGGCAGCGGACAGGTTCGGCCAATCGAGCGTTCCATTGACGCCATCGACGACAAGTGTGCTGCCATCTTGCGCCGTCAGGCGGACGATTCCCTCCGTCACCGTGACGTCACCGATAACAGCGTCGAGCGACGGAGCGAGAAGCTGGCGGCCGCCAGCGCCGGTCGCCTTCTGAATGGCCTTGCCCAGAAGCCCGTCGCCATTCCAGTTGAAATGTCCGTTCTTGTCGATGGTGACGCTGATATCCGGGTTGACCAGTGCGAAATCCCGAAAAATCGGTGTGCCCTGAAGCGCCTTCAGCAGGCTGAAGCGGGCCGACAATTTGCTGACACGCCCGAGCACAGGGGCATTTGGGGCTTCCCATGCACGAATGGTGATGCCGCGCATGCTCACGGTTGGAACCGGCCAGAAGGAAAGATCGGGTGTTCCCTCGATCGTCACATCATGCCCGAGCCAGCCCTCCACGGCATCTTCCATGCGTGAGCGCACGAGCGTGGAGGATATCAGGCTTGGCGCAACCAGACGGAACAGCACGATCATGATAATCGCGAGGAGACCAAGCGAGATCGCAAGGCGAGCAATGCGGGTTTTCGGCTTCAATGCTCTCATGGGTCCGTCGGGCCGTCAGTCGGCGTGGATGATCGGGCACCGGGATGCCCGCAACTGCCTAACGGAATTCAAGCCACGATGCAAATTGCGCAAGCGAGTGGCCCTTTATCGTGCAATGCAACATGCTATACCTTCCGGACTGGTTGGAGGACTTGAGCCTGATGACATCGATTGACTTGCCCTTGTGGAGCCCATCGCCGGAATTGATTGCTTCTGCACCGCTGACCAGGTTCATGGCCTGGTGCGGTGAGCGCCACGGCCTGAGTTTTGAAAATAGTGATCAGCTGCATAAGTGGTCCATCGCCGAACGTGGGGCCTTCTGGACGGACATCTGGGATTTCTGCGGCGTGGTGGGTGAGCGCGGCGCGCGTGATCTGATCCATGGCGACGACATGCTGGCCGCACGTTTCTTTCCCGACGCCAAACTCAATTTTGCGGAAAACCTGCTGCGTAATTCCGGCAGCGACGATGCTCTGATTTTTCGTGGCGAGGACAAAGTCGCCTATCGCTGGAGCTGGGATCATCTGAGAGAAACGGTGTCCAGGCTGCAGCAGGCTTTCAAGGCTGCCGGCATTGGCGAGGGCGACCGTATTGCGGCCATGATGCCGAACCTTCCGGAAACCATTGCCGGCATGTTGGCGGCAGCCTCCATTGGCGCCATCTGGTCTTCCTGCTCCCCCGATTTCGGCAAGCAGGGCGTTCTGGACCGTTTCGGGCAGATCGAGCCCAAGCTGTTCATCACCTGCGATGGCTATTGGTATAATGGCAAATTGCAGGATGTGGCTGCAAAGGTGCAGGAAATCGTCGCAGAGCTTTCTGTGCCCGTGCTGGTGGTGCATTACGCCGGAGATGCCGCCGCATTGGCAGCGTCTCTCCCGAATGCGAGAACCTTCGATGCGCTGCTTGCGGATTACGCGCCCGCACCGCTGGAATTTGCAGCCCTGCCCTTCTCGCATCCGCTCTATATTCTCTTTTCGTCCGGCACGACGGGCGTGCCTAAATGCATCGTCCATTCGGCAGGCGGCACACTGCTGCAGCATCTGAAGGAGCACGTGCTTCACTGCGGCATTCAGCCGAAGGACCGGCTGTTCTATTTCACCACCTGCGGCTGGATGATGTGGAACTGGCTCGCATCCGGCCTTGCGGCGGGTGCCACGCTTTGCCTCTTCGATGGCTCCCCCTTTGCCCCGGATGGCAATGTTCTCTTCGATTATGCGGCGGCCGAACGGTTTGCCATATTTGGAACCTCGGCAAAATACATCGACGCGGTGCGCAAGAGCGGACTTGAGCCCCGCAAGACGCACGATCTTTCGAGCCTGCGGTTGATGACCTCCACCGGTTCTCCGCTGTCGCCGGAAGGTTTTTCCTTTGTCTATGAGGGCATCAAGCCGGACATTCATCTGGCCTCCATTTCCGGCGGCACCGATATCGTCTCCTGCTTTGTGCTCGGCAATCCCCTGAAACCCGTCTGGCGCGGCGAAATCCAGGGGCCCGGCCTGGGGCTTGCGGTCGATGTGTGGAACGATGACGGGAAGCCAGTCAGCGGAGAGAAGGGCGAACTGGTCTGCACCAAGGCCTTCCCGTCCATGCCGATCATGTTCTGGAACGACCCTGACAACAAGAAGTACAAGGCTGCCTATTTCGAGCGGTTCGACAATATCTGGTGCCATGGCGATTTTGCCGAATGGACCGAGCATGGTGGGCTGGTCATTCATGGTCGATCGGACGCTACGCTCAATCCGGGTGGGGTGCGGATCGGCACTGCCGAAATCTACAATCAAGTCGAGCAGATGCCGCAAGTGCTGGAAGCCTTGTGTATCGGCCAGGATTGGGATGACGACGTCCGCGTCATCCTGTTCGTGCGCCTTGCCAGCGGCATCACACTGGATGCCGAGCTTGAAAAATCGATCAGGGCGCGCATTCGCACCGGTGCATCACCGCGCCATGTGCCCGCCAAGATCATTGCCGTTGCGGATATTCCACGCACCAAATCCGGCAAGATCGTCGAGCTTGCAGTTCGGGAGGTTGTTCATGGCCGGCCTGTCAAGAACAAGGAGGCATTGGCAAACCCGGAAGCGCTGGTGCTTTTTGAGGGACTTGCCGAGCTAAAAAGTTGAGCCATTAAAGAAAATGTCACATTCCGGCACATATCTGATTTTCAAAACGAAAATCCAGATCAAGTGTCACACTTTAACCCGATTTTAAGGCGTGGCCGAGCACTATGTTTCAGGATGAAGCGCGAGGTAAAGTTCGAAGTCCCACGCTTCATGGACTATCCGGCTCCATCCGGAGTCGTTCAGCATTTACCTCCAAGGCAGCTTCGGCTGCCTTTCTTTTTGGTCCGACACGGGTTCAGTTCGCCAGAACCCGCGGAGATGGAAAGGTCACCTCGACCAGAGTACCCTCATTCGGTGTCGAATGGATCGCAAACGAGGCCCGATTGGCATCGACCATCGCCTTGGTCAGCGGAAGGCCAAGGCCTGTTCCGTCGCCGCGCTTACGGCTGGCACCTGCCACCTGCCTGAAGGGCTTCATCGCCAGTTCCAATTCCGAGCGCGACATGCCGATGCCGGTATCGCGTATGCGCAGCACCACGCTGCCATTCGCTTCATAGGCGGTGGAAACCACGATCTGGCCGCCAGCTGGTGTAAACCGGATGGCGTTGGAGAGAATGTTGAGCACGATCTGCTTGATCGACCGGATGTCGGCCACAACAGGCGGCACCGAATGTGAAAGTGCCGTGCGGATAATGACCCTCTGGCTGTTGGCCTGCGGCTGAACCAGCGAAACAGCTTCGGCGACGGTATCGTTCAATCCGACCGAGGAAAATTCCAGATCCATCTCGCCAGCTTCGATCTTCGAAATATCGAGAAGATCGTTGACGATGTCGAGGACATGACGACCCGAACGACCGATGTCGTTGGCATATTCCACATAGCGCGGGTGACCGACGGGACCTAAGCGCTCCGTCGCCATCATGTCCGCAAAGCCGATGATCGCATTCAGCGGCGTGCGGATCTCATGGCTCACATGGGCAAGGAAATCTGTCTTGTGCGCATTGGCGGTTTCTGCCGCGCGCTTGGCATTGCGCAGTTCTTCTTCCGTGCGCTTCCATTGGGTGATGTCACGGATCACGGCGCAGTAACCGTTGGACGAGGTGAGCTTGCCGATCGTCATGAACAGAGGCAGGAAGCCGCCTGAGGCCTCGCGTCCCATCACTTCGCGCCCATCATTCAGCACGCTCGCCACGCCGTGGCCGGCAAGCCCGGACAGATATTCGAGCACAGACTTCTGGCTCTCATGCGCGAACAGCATGACGAAGGGTTGGCCGCGCGTTTCGCCATCATCATAATTGAAGAGCGCACTTGCTGCGCGGTTCATCGAGCGAATATCGCCCTCGCTATCGATGATGACGACACCATCGGTCGCGGTGTCGAGAATGGCCTTGAGCTCATCCACTTCAACCTTCAGACGGGCGATCTCGTCAGCCTGCGTGGAGATTTCCTGCTGGCTGGCGGTAACCTCCGCAGCCGTCGCATGCTGTGTCTGGCCGGTCGGCATCAGCGCGAGAATGAGCGCGCTCGCCCCCATCCAGCGTACGGATTGCAGCCGAGCGCTGACGGGAATGATCTCGTCATCCGCCCGCACAAAGGCCATGCCGCCCGCCTCAGTCGTCTTGTCTTCCAGATCCTGCCGCTTCAGAAGCGCATCGAGGCCGCCCACTTCTTCGAGCGCCTCTACTGACTCATAGCCCGTCAGCCGAAGGAACTCGGGGTTGGCATGGATGAGCCGGTCCCCGGTATGGACCAAGAGTGCGACCGGCATCTGGTCAATGATATCGTCGCTGAGATCCGGACGGTGACGCAGAGGAATGATGCGGGAAAGAGCCTCGTGGAAGGTCTCCTCTTCCTGCTCCGCAGCTTCGTGCGTGTCCGCGGCGGCTTCTTCTGCAGCCGGCTCGACCTGCTCTGCCTGCTGGGCCTGTTCGCTGTCTAAGCCACTCGCCGGCGTCACCTCGTGGGCGACAGCGTCATCTGTGGAGGTGACAGGCGCTTCCGTTTCACCATGCTGCGGCGGTTCCACTTGCGCATCAGCCTGCGGCGCGGTTTTGCCCTCGGTCAGAGGCGGGTTGGTTGCCGCAGTCTGTTCCTCTAGAGGTGCGCTCCGGTCAGCCGGCGCCTCGGTATCTGCCTGTTCGCGGGCAAAGGCATCAAGTCGACGCGCAATTTCGCGAAATGCAGCCTGCTCGTTGGGGCTCAAGGGCTGGCGCGCATTGCTGCGCAATTCCTCGAACTGGATGACCTTGTCGGAAAAACGTTGGGTGGGATTTTCCACGATACGCAGGGCAGGCTTTTCCACGGCAGGCGGCGAAAAGCGTTCCGGGACGTCGGCCGAATGATCAATCGGTGCGGGCGCGTCGGCACTCGGCGCATCCACCGAGCCAGCTGAAGCCTCTTCGGGGGGCTGCTCCGTTGGCTCAAGGCTGTCTGCATGCGCCTCGGCAGCGGGAGTGTGCTCGCCAATGTCGGCGTCCCCCTCATCATCTGCGTGGTCCAGCGCAGAAACCGCCAGCGTCTGACGGGCGTCCTCGATGGCCGGTTCGTCGGCTGGTGCCTCCTGCACATCGGTCATGGTCAGGCCGATGGCCAAGGGGTCCTCCTCGGCATCGGAGAAGCGGATGATGCCAAAGCCGCGGAAACCATCGAATTCACGCGTGCGGGTATAGGTCGGCAGCGCCGCCAGATCGATTGGCACCACAAGCGAGGTACCCTCAACGGGCCACCATATGGTCTTGCCGGACCAGGTATCACGCTTCTGCAGAAGCTCCGCGATCTTGCCGTCCGGGTCCAGGTTGAACAGGGCAGCGACATCCGTAAAGGCCATGCCCGTGACTTCTGCGGCATGCGGGCCGACAGCCGCTGCCAGTTCCGGCGATACATCGCGGAAGCGCCCATCGGCATCGATCTTCCAGACGAAGCGTGTCGCGCGATTTTCACGGCCGAAATTGAACTGAGCAGGCGCTGCAACATGCGCGGCCTCCGGTGTCGCTTCGTCCTTGGCTATCGTTTCCGTCTTCGTCGCGCTTTCCGTTGAAGCATCTTTTTGCGTCTCGGGCGTTCGGCTCTCTTCCGTGTCCTCGAACTCCATATCATCTTCGAGGTCGGAGATCTCCGAAACGGCAGTCAGAGCCTCTTCGAAATCAATGGCCCGCGTAGCTTCCGGCTTGGCCGGGGCCTCTTCTGCAACAGCGGGGAGCGTTTCCTGCGCTGTGCCTGGCGCTTCTACCTGTACAATGAAGAGCAGCAGCAGAACCGGGTCGTCGGAAACCTTGGCAATGGCTGCGGGCAGATCTCCGAACGCTGTCGTCACCGGTCGCTTCAACAATCGGGAGCCACCCTTCACGGCGGTGGTCGCCAAGGCTTGCGTCAGGTGGGAATCGAGTTGCAGCTTGGCGAATTCGGCGGAGGAGGAAACCAGTGTCCCCTCCGAATCCAGCACCGCCATATGCGTGCTCGGATCATCCAGCCCTTCCAGCATCTGGCGTGCGCAATCGCTGGGATCAAGCGCGCCGGCGCTGACGGGGATGCTGAGCAGCACGCCCTGTGTTTCGTCAGAAAGCGTGATCAGCTGGCAGACTGCCTCGACCAGGACGCGTTGAAAACCGGAGGTGATGCGTATGTTGAAACCGCGCCGGTCGCCGGGCTTCATCAACTGCCGGGCAGCTGCACTGGCCTGACGGAAGGTCAGATCCTGTGAGGGCACTGGCTGGTCGAGGAAATCATAGACCGAGGTTACGCCGAACAGGGCGGCACCGCGCCCGTTGGCCCACAACACATCCTGCATGTCCCTGGAAAACAGCACGAGGGCGCGCCCTGCGGCAAAATGCACCCGCACATCCGGATGAACGGCAATGTCGACAAAGGGGTATTGTACGGTGGACATGGCAGGCCTTGCGATGGAGCCGTCTTCCTCTTGATCCGGCAGCAGATTAACACATTGTTAGTAACTTCCCAGACCCTCAAAGGTCCACATTGCAAGATGGGAAATGGCGAATAGGGTTAATTGCGGAATCTTATGTTGCGCCGCACAATGATGTTGCAATGCACAAATGACTTTGCTATATAGAGGTCACAAGGCCTTCGAACGAACGAAGCCAGGAAACAAACAAGGAAATCGAAAATGGCATACAGAGCTGATGACGTATTCTCATTCTCTGCCTTCGATCCTTCGCGGGTAACGGAAAGCCTCCGTGACTTCGCCGAGAAGGGGGCTTCTCAGTCCCGCGAGGCATTCTCCAAGATCAAGGTTGCGGCTGAAGAAGCCACCAAGACCGTTGAAGCAACCGTTCAGTCTGCCCAGGCCGGCACGGTTGAAATCGGCCTCAAGGCCATAGACGCCGTTCGCACCAATGCTGATCTGTCGCTGTCGCACATGGAAGCCCTGCTGGGCGTTAAGTCCGTCGCTGAACTGATTGAGTTGCAGACCGGCTTCTTCCGCAAGCAGGCTGAAATCACTGTTGAGCAGGCCAAGGCCATGCAGGAAGCCACCCGCAAGCTGGCTGAAGACGTGACGAAGCCGGGCAAGGAAGCCGTCGAAAAGTTCGCATCGAGCTTCAAGGCTGTCTGATTGACCGGTCTTAACGCGTTGAGGGCCGGGATTTTTCCCGGCCTTTTTGCGTCGGCCGTCAAAGAGGACTTGCAAAAGGAAAGCAATCCTTCTATGTGACGCCCCAAGACGCGAGAGCGGCTTTTGTGCGGTTGTAGCTCAGTTGGTTAGAGCGCAGGTTTGTGGCACCTGAGGTCGGAGGTTCGAGACCCCCCAACCGTACCATTTCCACTTGATCATCGATATCATTCACTGACAAAGATGTGCCTGTGCTGGCCAACGATTTCCTGCAGGAAGGAAACGACGGTTCTGATGCGCGCAAGGTCGCGCAGGCTTTCGTGGTAATTGGTCCAGTATGCGCGCCGAATGAAGAGATCAGGCAGAATGCGCTTGAGACCAGGATCCTGCCGCGCAATGTAATCATGCAAAATGCCGATGCCCGCGCCCGAGCGGACAGCTTCCGTCTGTCCGATCGCGCTGGAGATTTCGAAGGCAGCGTCCCAGTCGCGCATGATTTCGCCGGTGAAATTCAGTGAGGGCGAAAAGATCAGGTCGTCCACATAACCGATGCGTGCGTGCTTTCGAAGATCCTCGATCTCCTGCGGCTCACCTGCGCGCGCCAGATAATCCACCGAGGCATAAAGACCGAGCGTATAATCGGTCAGCCGGGAGCAGACGAGGCGCCCCTGTGAGGGCTGCTCCACGGTGATCGCTATATCGGCTTCGCGCTGCGACAGCGAGAAGGAGCGGGGTACCGGCACCAGCTGAATGCGCAGCCGCGGATGCCGGGCAATCAGTTCGCCCAGCCGTGGGGCAAGGAAGGATACACCGAAGCCATCCGGCGCGCCAATGCGCACCGTGCCTTCCACGGGTGCATCCAGCTTGCCCGTGCGTGCCTGCGCGGCCAGCATTTCCGCCTCCATTCGCTCCGCTGAAGCCAGAAAGGCGTGGCCCTCTGCCGTCAACTCGCAGCCGCTCGGCTTCCGGATCAGAAGCCGCGTGCGCAAATGCGCCTCAAGCGCGTTGATCCGTCGGCCAAGGGTCGCATGATTGAGGCCAAGACGTCGCGAGGCGGAGAGCAATTGCCCCTCGCGCGCCACTGCGAGGAAAATGCGCACATTATCCCAATCCATCCCCAGACCCTCAGTAGACTATAAAATTTGCACAACGGATGCGTAAATCATGCTGTTGTCTTGTGCAAACGAAAGAGCATACTGCCGCCATAACACTGGAGGAAACCATGTATCAGATTGGGCATTTCATCGACGGCAAACAGGTTGCCGGCACATCCGGCCGCAAGCAGCCGATCTTCAACCCGGCTACCGGCGAAGCTCAGGGCGAAGTGGCGCTTGCCAGCCAGAGCGAACTGAACGCCGCCGTCGCCAGCGCGCTTGCTGCACAGCCGAAATGGGCTGCGACCAACCCGCAGCGCCGCGCGCGCGTGTTCATGAAGTTCGTTCAGCTCTTGAACGACAACATGGACCAACTGGCTGAAATGCTCTCCCGCGAGCATGGCAAGACGATCGAGGATTCCAAGGGCGATATCATCCGAGGCCTGGAAGTCTGCGAATTCGTCATTGGTATCCCGCACCTTTCCAAGAGCGAGTTTACCGAAGGTGCCGGGCCGAACATCGACATGTATTCGATCCGTCAGCCGGTGGGCGTTGGCGCCGGCATCACGCCGTTCAACTTCCCAGGCATGATCCCGATGTGGATGTTCGCGCCGGCGATTGCCTGCGGCAATGCCTTTATCCTGAAGCCGTCAGAGCGCGACCCATCCGTTCCAATCCGTCTTGCCGAACTGATGATCGAAGCCGGTCTGCCTGCCGGCATTCTCAACGTCGTGAACGGTGACAAGGCCGCGGTTGATGGCATCCTGACCCATCCGGATATTGCTGCCGTCTCCTTCGTGGGTTCCACGCCGATCGCTCGTTATGTCTACGGCACGGCTGCCCAGAACGGCAAGCGCGCCCAGTGCTTCGGCGGCGCCAAGAACCACATGATCATCATGCCGGACGCCGACCTCGATCAGGCCGCCAACGCCCTGATGGGTGCAGGCTACGGTTCTGCCGGTGAACGCTGCATGGCCATTTCCGTGGCTGTTCCGGTTGGCGAAGAGACCGCAAATCGTCTCGTTGAAAAGCTGGCGCCCATGGTGGAAAGCCTGCGCATCGGCCCCTATACGGACGAGAAGGCCGATATGGGCCCGGTCGTGACGAAGGAAGCGCGCGAAAAGATTCTTGGCCTCATTAACAGTGGCGTGGATCAGGGCGCGAAGCTTGTCGTAGACGGTCGCGATTTCAAGCTGCAGGGCTATGAAAACGGCCACTTCGTCGGCGGCTGCCTGTTCGACAACGTCACGCCTGAGATGGACATCTACAAGACCGAAATCTTCGGGCCGGTTCTCTCGGTCGTGCGCGCCAAGACCTATGAGGAAGCGCTCGACCTGCCGATGAAGCATGAATACGGCAATGGCGTTGCGATCTTCACCCGTGATGGCGATGCAGCCCGCGACTTCGCAAGCCGCATCAACATCGGCATGGTCGGCATCAACGTTCCGATCCCGGTTCCGCTGGCCTACCACTCCTTCGGCGGCTGGAAGGCTTCCTCCTTTGGTGATCTCAACCAGCACGGCACGGATTCGATCCGCTTCTGGACGCGCACCAAGACCGTGACGAGCCGCTGGCCGTCCGGCATCAAGGAAGGCGCCCAGTTCGTCATGCCGACGATGAAGTGATCCACCCTAGTAAAACAGATCCATCTGCGGCCCCTTTCGGGGCCGCTTCTATATTTAGTGTGGAGCGTCCTACCGCTTTCCCCTGAAGTTGCTGGTCGCATTCAGCTTATTGTCAGGAGAAGCGCATAACCGGGGCTCAGGCGCCCTAACATGAACATTATTTTCATATTTTGGAATTGTTCAAAACTAGGATAGCTCTTATATAGAGATCGATAGCAAGACAGGAGAATGGCATGCGGTTGACAAAGCAGACCAATTACGCAGTTCGCATGCTGATGTATTGCGCGGCAAACGACGGTCACCTCAGCCGGATTCCTGAAATCGCCAGGGCTTACGGTGTTTCCGAACTGTTCCTCTTCAAGATCCTGCAGCCGTTGACCAAGGCTGGCATCGTGGAGACGGTTCGGGGCCGCAATGGTGGTGTGCGCCTCGGACGTGCCGCTGACAAGATTACGCTGTTCGATGTGGTCCGGGTCACAGAAGACAGTTTTGCCATGGCGGAATGCTTTGAAGATGGCGCGGTAGAATGTCCCCTGGTGGATAGCTGCGGTCTCAATTCCGCGCTGCGCAAGGCGCTGAATGCTTTCTTCGACGTGCTGACCGAATACACGATCGATGACCTGGTGAAGGCACGTCCGCAAATTAATTTCCTGCTGGGTCTCGACGTTGCTCCGCCCGCGCCGGTTCTTGCTGCAGCTGTCTGATATCGCTTCGCTTGCGGTTGTCTGCGCATAGGGATATGTCGCAGACAATGGTCCTGGAGCATTTCGCCGACGGCCGCGTTCGATATCCGGAAATAATCTCACATGCAGGTCATTGTGCTCTCTCTCCTGACCCTTGGCTTGGGAGCGGTTGGAGCGTTCCTGGCCGACGTCATAGGTATGCCGGCGCCCTATCTTGTGGGGCCGGCGGCTTTCGTCACCGTCGCCGGCCTTTGCGGCTTGCCGCTGATGGTGGCGGTGCCACTGCGCAATCTATGTTTCCTGATTGTCGGTCTTTCCATGGGCGCCTCCGTTTCGCCGGATGTTCTGAATGCCGCGCGCGCCTGGCCGTTCAGTTTCGTGATGGTGTTCGTAACCTCCGTCGTGCTGCTGACGGCAGCTTACGTCATGCTGCAGCGCCTGTTCCGCTATGATCCGGTCACTGCAATACTGGCAGCATGTCCCGGCCATCTGAGCTATGTTCTCAGCCTTGCGGCCGGGCTGAAGTCGGATCTTCCAAGCGTCAGCCTGATCCAGAGCATCCGTGTTCTTGCGCTGACTTTATGTGTTCCACTGATCGTCGAACTGGGCGGTGCGGTCTCTCCAATCATATCCATGCCGGCGTCTATGGGGCTTGGAAGCCTGTTTGCCATGGGCGTTATCGGTTTTGCCCTGGGGGCGGGCTTTCATCGCCTGAAGGTACCGGCAGCGCTGCTGGTGGGAGGCATGGCAACGTCCATTGTCGCCCATGTCACGGGTCTGGTGTCAGGGGTGATTCCGCTCTGGATTCAGACGCCGGTCTATATCGCCATCGGTGCCATGATAGGCACGCGCTTCGCAGGTGTCTCGCTCCGAGATATTCGCAAGGCGCTGGTTGCAGGCGCGCTTGTGACGGTGCTGGTCGCGGCCATTTCGGCCGCAATCGCGGCCTTCATGGCGCAGTTGACGGGTGTGCCGCTCGGCGCCACCATGATTGCCTTTGCTCCGGGTGGTCTGGAAACAATGGCGGCAATGGCTGTGATCATGCGTGCTGATCCAACCTATGTCGGTACCCATCACATTCTCCGCCTGATCTTTCTCTCTTTCTTGATGCCGTTCGTTATCCGCCGGTTTGTCAGGACGCGAGAGGGCACCTGAACGATCTGAACGAGACGTTCAATGGTGGAGACAGCCTCGCTGAAGACCGTCCAGCAAGCCATGACACATCGTGCATTCGTACCTCAGGCTCGCTCCAACTTTTCACCCCTCATAAAGCAGAGCTTTCGAGCGTGAAGTGGCGTATTCAGATCGTTGCTTGATTTGAGGTAATGAAGTATTGAGGGGCTGAAGCTAAATCGATCTGACAATGCTGAAACAGATCGAGTCGAGCGTGGGGAACTATCGAGATCCGGGCGGCTGTCGTTGTCCTGTTCCGTTTTGGGAATGCGGTCGGTCTCAAGACTTTAGTCGTTTCATCTACTGAAGTTTTGTGATCGATTTAAGAATTTCCTGCGGTTGTGACTGTGGATGGCTGTATCCTTTCGGTTTTGCATATAAAAAAAGGCGATGCCGAACGGGGGAAATAAGGGTAAGTCTTACTCTATTAGGGGTCGATGGTTGCGCCGACAAATATTATATAGGCCGGGGAATGACTGCGGAGCAGGGGGCTTGCATGGACGGGTTGAGGATTACAATGCAAGATATCAACGCGAAGGCTTCGCGAAGTGCATTAAGGCGTATTCCGAAGCAGGAGCGTAGTCGCGAGCGTATCGACGAAATCCTGAAAGTCGCGATGGGCCTGATCGGCCAGAAGGGGATTGACGCGGTGACGATGAAGGAGATCGCCAGCCTTTCCGGCGGGCCGATCGCCTCCGTATATCAGTATTTCCCGAACAAGTCGGCGATTGTTGCAACGCTCTATGAGCGCTACATCAGCCAAGTTGCCGAAATTATGCAAAAGACCGTCGTTGAGTTGGTCGAGCCGCAGGACATATTTCAAGCGGCTGATCAGGTAATTGATGTCTACAGCCAATATATTCGCAAGAATCCGCAGACACAGGATCTGATCAACGCCATTCAGGCAGACAAGCTGCTGGCCGATATCGACCTGACAGAAATGCAGAAGATGGCTGATGTCATTGTTAATGCCACGGAGCGCTTCATTCCGTCGCAGCTGCACCTCCAGTACCGCCGCACAGCATTTATGATGTGTCACTTGACGGTCAG
The DNA here is from genome assembly GCF_030504645.1 of Rhizobium oryzicola. Lineage (GTDB taxonomy): Bacteria > Pseudomonadota > Alphaproteobacteria > Rhizobiales > Rhizobiaceae > Neorhizobium > Neorhizobium oryzicola. The sequence continues at coordinate 651,250 of NZ_JAUKWQ010000001.1, forward strand.
CGCTGTTCGTCTCGCCCTCAAGGCGCCGGCTGGTGAAGGCGACCGTATCCTGTCGGATTTCAAGGCTGCGACGCGTGCCCAGATCCGCCTCTTCCTGGACGGAACCTACAACGAGGGGCAGTGATCTGCCCTTACTCAAGCCCCAGCCGGCTTTCTGACGTTGCTAAATGTGGGGTTGCCTTGTTTTGCAAGGCAACCCTTCGTGCTTTGACGGATAGGCACGTTTGCTCGTCTATGGGCTCCTGTTACTTAAGTAATGTATTTTACTCAAATTAATCTGGTCAGCGCACTTGTCATTTGTCGCTTAGGTTGAAATATAAGTGGTGCTCGGTTGAGCGATTCGCGAGCACTATATTTCGCACGTCCATGTCGCGGGCGGCGCTGACATATCATCCCGCGTGAGCAATGATTGCTACCGAGGCCGAGCCAAGGTTACGGCAGGAATGCAATCGGGAAAATTGCTTTTTGCGCAAGATCTGCCTGCGATTGACGTGAGAGACCGCGGTATCTGTACTCGCAGATCGGCTGCTAAGTCTCTGTGTTCCGGCACTCGTGTTCTGGTGATGATGTTGGCGGGACTTCTTTTTCTGGTCTCTGAGGCTCTCGGCGCTCCCGTAACGATAAGTTTTTCTCCTGCTGCCGGCGCACTGACGGCAGGCAGCGTCGGAGTCGCCTACAAGGAAACCATCTTGGTCTCGGGCGGTGCAAGTCCGTATAGCTATGCTGTGATGTCCGGCAGTTTGCCGGCTGGAGTCAGTTTAAATACCTCCAATGGTACGATTTCGGGCATGCCGACCAATGTTGGCAATTTCAGCTTCACAATCTTGGTAACCGATTCCAATAGTGCGGTGGCTTCGGCAGCCTATTCTCTAACGGTGGCGGCCAGCAAACCCGATGCGCCCAGCATCGATTCGGTCAGTGCCAATGACGCGGAGGCGAAAGTATTCTTCACGGCGCCCTCCAGTGATGGTGGAGCGAGCATCACCAGCTATACGGTGACGTCAAACCCCGGCGGGCTCACGCAGAGTGGATCGACCAGTCCCATTACGGTAACAGGTCTCACCAACGGCACCACCTACACCTTCACGGTCACTGCAGCAAACAGCGCGGGAACTGGGCCTGCGTCCTCTCCGTCAAGCCCCGTAACCCCCACTGCGCCGCTTCAACGGCCAGTGGCAAGCGGCGTCAGCACGACGGTCGGTGCAAATTCCTCCAGCAATACGATAACACTCAACATCACCGGCGGGGCTGCATCGTCCGTCTCCGTGGCCTCTACACCATCCCACGGCACCGCGACGGCGTCAGGCACAATGATCAGCTATACGCCGACTGCCGGCTATTCAGGCACGGACAGCTTTACCTATACCGCCACCAATCCAGCGGGGACGTCATCCCCCGCCACCGTGAGCATAACCGTTTCGCGCCCGACGCTGAGCATGTGGCCGACCTCGGGTGCGTCTGCAACGGTTCCGGTCGGAACCGTCTACAGCCAGACGATTATCCCAGGTGACGGAACAGCGCCCTACGCCTATTCGGCGACCTCAGGCACACCGGCACCTGGCCTCACATTCAATACAACGACCGGTGAGATCGCCGGTACGCTTACCACGGCAGGCTCTTTTACCGCCACCTTCATGGCCACCGATGTCTATGGCGCGACAGGATCCGCAACCTACACCTTGAACGTCACCGCCATCCTTCCGGGGGCACCTGTCATCGGATCGGCGAGTGGTGGCGATCGCCAAGCCACAGTTTCCTTCAGTCCCCCATCAAGCAATGGCGGCGCGACGCCAACCTATACCGTCACCGCCACTCCAGGCGGTATCACCGCAACTGGATCCGCAAGCCCGATCACCGTGACCGGCCTAGCCAATGGAACCTCGTATACCTTCAAAGTCACAGCGACCAATAGCGCTGGGGCGGGTCCCTCGTCGGCCTCCTCGAATTCCGTCACGCCTGCCGCGCCTGCTCCCGCAACCCCTGCGCCACCCCTGCTGCCTCCGGTCACCGGAGCCGTCAGCGCCACTGTGGCGGCAAACTCCGCAAGCAACGCCATCGCTTTAAGTCTGGCGGGAGATGCGGCGACATCCGTCGCCGTCGTGACTGCTCCATCGCATGGCACGGCCACCGCCTCAGGGCTTTCGATTAGCTACACGCCGGCAGCAGGTTATTCCGGCCCGGACAGCTTTAGCTACACCGCCAGCAATGGCGGCGGAACTTCAGCGCCGGCGACCGTGAGCATTTCCATCACCGCACCCAGTTTTTCCTTCTCCCCCGCTGCAGGGGAGCTTGCCGCTACAGAGGCGGGAAAACCCTTTAACCAGACGATCACGGCATCTGGTGGAACCGCGCCTTACACGTATGCGATCACCTCAGGCGCTTTGCCTGCTGGCTTGAGCCTTGTTACACCGAGCGGCCAGCTAGCGGGCTCTCCCCGTGTCCCCGGCAATTACAACTTCACGATAACGGCAACCGATGCCAACAATGCGATAAGCTCCGCCGCCTATTCGCTAAGCGTGTCCGGGAGGCCGGTGGTGTTGAGCTTTTCGCCGCTGTCGGGTGCCTTGCCTGCCGCCATGGCGGGCGAGGCTTACAGCCAGCCGGTTGCGGCGTCGGGTGGATCTCTGCCGATCATCTACAGCATCGCATCGGGAAGCCTGCCGAAGGGGCTTGTGCTGAATGTCTCGACAGGAGCGTTGAACGGGCCGCTCGATGCCGCAAGTGCAGGCGATTACGCTTTCTCCATTCAGGCGCAGGACGGCAATGGCGCAACAGGCACGGTGAATTACACGCTGAAGGTCGCCGCGCGCAGCGTCACGGTTTCCGATCAGGTCGTGGTTGATGTTCCGGCGGGCTCCACACCGAACAATATCTACCTGAACAGGAATGCCACCGGCGGACCTTTCACCAGTGCCGAAATCTTGTCGGTCGAGCCGTCTGCCGCTGGAACTGCCAGCATCATCCAGGGCGAGCTTGCCGCTGTCTCGACATCTTCAGCGCCAGCTGGCTGGTATTTGAAGTTCACCCCGAACCCTGCCTACTCGGGTGTGGCAAGGGTAAGTTACCGCCTGGGCAGCGTGCTTGGCCGCTCCAATCCCGGGGCGGTGATCTATCGATTGAACTACGACGCCCCAAGGGTTGCCACTGATATCGACCGGCTCGTCCACGATTACGTGCGTGCCCGTCAGGCCATGATTTCTTCCGCCATCCAGGTGCCGGGGCTGATCGAGCGCCGCCAAATGGCTCAGGCCACCACGCCGGTGACGAGCAGAATCTCTCCTTCGCAGGATGGAATGCTGCTGGGCTTTTCCACCAGTCTCGCGCAGCTCGAAGCGGCTCGCGACAGGGCTGACGGCGTATCGCCCGGCTATGGTTCGCCCTTTAATGTCTGGCTGGATGGCGCTTTCCTGGCGCATAATCATAAGGATGAGGGCAACCGCTGGGGAAGCTTTGCCATGCTGAACCTTGGCATGGATTATCTATTGAACGAGAGGGCGCTGCTTGGACTCTCTTTCCATTATGACCGTATGATTGATCCAACGAAGCAGGACGCCAAGCTTTACGGCAATGGTTGGCTGGCAGGCCCCTATGCTTCCGTCGAACTGATGAAGGACATCGTGTGGGATACGAGCCTTCTTTATGGCGGTTCGTCCAATACGATCGACACGCCGTTCTGGGATGGAGAATTCAACACGCGTCGCTGGCTGCTCGATACATCGCTGAAGGGGCAATGGCTGCTGGATACGGCTACCACCCTAACGCCAAGGCTGCGGGCGATGTATTTCTCCGAGATGGTTGAGGATTATGCCGTGCGAAACCAGGCCAGCAGCGCGATCGGGGTAGCCGGTTTCACCTCCGAGCAACTGCGCGTCAGTCTGGGTGCCGAAATCGCCCGTACATTCACTTTGACCAATGGTTCTGTTTTGACGCCTAAGTTCGGGCTCACCGCCGGTGTTTCAGGCTTGGACGGCTCCGGTGCCTTTGGTCAGGTCACGGTGGGTGCTTCTCTGATGACGGTCGAGGCCTGGATGATGGATGCCAATCTTCTCTTCAATATTGAAGGTGACGGCGAGAAGTCCATCGGTGCGCGTCTGGGTTTGACGCGCAGGTTTTAAAAGTTCCGGGGAACGCTACAGGCCGAGCTTATCGCGCAGGCCATACCACCAGGCACCCAGAACCGTCAGCGGAACCCGGAAGCGACGGCCGCCGGGGAAGGGCAGGTTCGGCAGGCTGCTCCACACATCGAAGCGTTCCACATGGCCGGCAACCGCTTCACCCAGAATCTTGCCCAGCAGATGCGTTGTCGTCACCCCATGCCCGCTGTCGCCATGCGAGAAGAGAACATTGTCGCTGAGGCGGCCCATATGCGGAATGCGGGTAAGCGTTAGCGCAAAATTGCCGCTCCAGGCATAGTCGATCTTCGCACTGGCAAGGGAGGGGAATGTCTTCAGCATATGGGGCCGCAGATAGGCGGCGATATCCCTGGGGTCGCGCCCGCCATAGCCGATGCCGCCGCCGTAGAGGATGCGGTTGTCCGCCGTTCGGCGATAGTAATCCAGCACGTAATTGGCATCTTCCACGCAGGCATTGGCCGGTAGCAGCCGCTCCGCCAGCCCTTCGGGCAAAGGTTCGGTCACGATGATCTGGCTGGAAACCGGCATCATGCGGCTGCTGATTTCAGGCAGTTGCGGCGGCAGATAGGCATTGCCGCAGACCAGAACGTAACTTGCCCGCACGGAGCCGTCTGGTGTCCGCACCAATGGCTTGGCACCCTGTTCCAGTGAAAGTGCGCGCGTGTTTTCGAAGATACGACCGCCCGCCGCTTCCACCGCGGCGGCTTCTCCCAGCACCAGATTGAGCGGATGGATGTGGCCGCCCAGCCGGTCCACCATGCCGCCGATATAAAGATCCGACTGGACGTAACGGCCGACGTCGCTGGCGGAGACCATTTCAAGACCAGGGTGGCCATAGGTCTCCCAATCCTTCTTGTGGGCCTCCATCTCGCGTATCTGCTTTTGCGTGAAGGCGGCGAAGAAACCGCCATCCACCAGATCGCAGGCGATGTTATAGCGAGCGACCCGCTCACGGATAATGGATGCGCCCTCCAGCGACATCGCGCCCAGCTTGACGGCAGCATCCGTCCCATAGCGAACAGCAATGGTGGCAAGATCCCGGCTGTAGCCGTTGACGATCTGCCCGCCATTGCGACCAGATGCGCCAAACCCGATCCGTTCCGATTCCAGTACGACAACACTGAAGCCACGTTCCACAAGCTCCAGAGCTGCGGAAATGCCGGTGAAACCCGCGCCGATCACACAGACATCGGCCTCAATTTCCGCTTCCAAACGGGGGCGGACGCGCCGGTCGAGGGCAGACGCCGCATACCAGGAACGCGTGTGGCCGGGATTGTCGCTACGTTCGCCCATGGCTTGCTTTCCCGTTTCAGATGCGGAAACGGTCCGGCCGGTAGGCCGTCATGTCGATGAAGGGTTTTTCGCCGCAGATGGATTCCGCCAGCAGGCGGCCCGTGACGGGACCCAAGGTGAGGCCGTGATGCGCATGGCCAAAGGCAAACCAGAGGCCGCCATGACGCGGCGCCTTGCCCAGCACCGGCATCATATCGGGGGTGCATGGGCGGGCGCCCATCCAGGGTTCCTTGTCCAGACGCTCGCCCATCGGGAAGATGGAACGGGCAACCGCTTCGGCGCGGTCCAGCTGAACCGGTGTCTTCGGCGCGTCACGCAGCGCAAATTCCGCACCTGTGGTCAGGCGGATGCCCTGGTTCATGGGTGCGAGGAAATAGCCGCGCTCCGCATCCATGGTCCAGCCGTTCAGCGTCTTGTTGTCCTTAATGCCGTAGTGCATGTGGTAGCCGCGCTTGACGCCCACCAGAAAACGATAGCCGAGCGGTTTGGTGACCGTATCCGACCAAGGGCCGAGTGCCACGACCACATCCTTGGCCTCGACCGGGCCGTCCACGGTCGACACCTTCCAGCCGGTTGCCGTCTTGGCAAGCGAGGTTGCGTCGCCCTTCACAAAGCGTCCGCCGAGGCTCTCGAACAGCTTCACGTAGGAGAGCGTCAGCGCATGCGGATCAAGCACCGACCAGGGATCGACCCAGGTGAGGCCGCCGACGAAATCGTTCGAAAGATGTGGCTCGCTCGCCGCGATGTCGCTTGGTGTCAGCGCCTTGAAGGTCACGCCATATTCGCTGCGCAAACGTTCCGCCTCGCGCAGTTCATTGTCCCGTTTCTGGTTGGTGCGAAACACTTCCGTCCAACCATCCTTACGGATCAGATGCTCTGCACCGGCTGCCTGGATCAGGTCGTTATGCTCAGACACGGAATGCTCGATCAATGGCGCGTAGGCGCGCGCGATCAACTGGTGACGGCTGGTGTTGGAGTTCCACCAGTATTTGCTGAGGAAATTGGCAACCGAGGGCAAGGCGCCCAGATGATAATGCGCATCAATGCGATTGTTCAGCGCATAGCGAAGGATCAGGCCGAACTGCTGCGGAAAACCGTAAGGGACCACGCCTTCGCGCTGGATGAGGCCTGCATTGCCGTAGGAGGTTTCCTCTCCAGGACCTCGGCGATCGATCAGCACCACCGACTTGCCACGGCGTGCCAGATGCACAGCCGTCGAAACACCGATAATACCCGCACCAAGCACGATCGCATCAGCAGACATGATTTTTCCTATACCTTTCCCAGTGGCCGCCGCTTAGTCCTCGTTCATGTTGCGGCGCACCTGACAAAACGACTAAATCTTACAAACTTCAAGCTAAACTGCGCTCTCTTGCAATTTATCCGGCGCCATTGTGAAGCTTTGCCGCAGGGACATCTGATTCGCATCGCGAACATAGAGGGGCGGCCACGTGAGCTTTGAACAATATGACCTGATTATCGTTGGGGCCGGCTTTTTCGGCGCAACGATTGCCGAACGAGCTGCCAACGAGCTAGGTAAGCGCGTGCTCATCATCGATCGCCGCCGCCATATTGGCGGTAACGCCTATAGCGAGAACGATGCGCAGACCGGCATTGAGGTGCACAAATACGGCGCGCATCTTTTCCATACGCCAAACAAGGTGGTCTGGGATTATCTGAACCGGTTCACGGCCTTTACCGATTACCGGCACCGCGTTTTCACGACCTACAAGAACCAGGTCTATTCCATGCCGATCAATCTCGGCACGATCTGCCAGTTCTTCGGCAAGCGCCTGACGCCGGATGAGGCCAAGGCGCTGGTGGCCGAACAGGCGAAGGAACTGGGCGATCGCCAGCCGCAGAACCTGGAGGAGAAGGCGATTTCGCTGATCGGCCGTCCGCTCTATGAGGCCTTCATTCGCGGCTATACCGCCAAGCAGTGGCAGACGGATCCGCGCGAGCTGCCGGAATCGATCATCACCCGTCTGCCGGTGCGCTATAATTTCGACAACCGCTACTTCAACGACGCCTATGAAGGCCTGCCGGTTGACGGTTACACGGCGATCTTCGAGCGCATGCTCGACAATCCGCGCATCGACATCCAGCTCAACACGGATTACTTCGCGGTGAAGGGCGAAATCCCCGCCGGCAAGCCAGTCGTCTATACCGGGCCGATCGATCGCTATTTCGATTACCGCGCCGGTGAGCTGAAGTGGCGCACCATCGATTTCCAGGAAGAGGTTCTGCCCGTCGGCGACTTCCAGGGCACGGCTGTGATGAACTACGCCGACGAGGATATTCCCTACACCCGTATCCTCGAATTCCGCCACTTCAACCCGGAGCGGGATTACCAGAAGGAAAAGACGGTCATCGTGCGCGAATATTCGCGCTTCGCCACCCGCGCCGATGAGCCCTATTACCCGATCGATACCGCCGAGGATAAGCGCACCTATCTCGCCTACCGCGAACTGGCCGAAAAGGAACAGGACGTGATTTTCGGCGGGCGTCTCGGCACCTATCGTTACCTCGACATGCACCAGGCAATCGGTGCCGCGCTGAAGAGCTTCGAGACCGAGGTCGCGCCACGCCTGAAGGCGTAGTCCCACGCGAGGTACAGGGCCGGATCTTTCCGGCCTGAAACATCCGGGAACTTCTCCACCATCGACTTGTTGGGCTGCCGGTCCAACTTGAAGGAGAAGGTCATGTTCTACACAGATGGAAAGCTGCAATATCCGGTGCGGGTGGAAAAGCCCGATCCGTTGTTTGCCCGCGCATTGCAGCAGGCGATCGGCGGTATCGAAGGCGAGATCCGCGTCGCGATGCAGTATTTCTTCCAGGCGTGCGGCGCTCGCGGTAACCCGAAATTCCGCGACCTGCTGATGAATACGGCAACGGAAGAGCTGGGCCATATCGAGATGCTCGCAACGGCCGTGGCGCTCAATCTTGAAGGCGCGCCTCTATCAGAGAAGGAAGCGGTTGCGGCAGATCCTGTCGGCAGCATGGTGCTGGGCGGCATCAACATGAAGAACCTGCTCTCTGCGGGTCTTTCCGCCATGCCCGTTGATAGTGACGGCGTGCCCTTCGACATGTCGCATATCTATGCCAGCGGCAATATCGCCGCCGACATGACCGCCAATGTTGCAGCCGAATCGACCGGCCGCGTGCTGGCGGTGCGTCTCTACAACATGACAAATGATCCCGGCATGAAGGACATGCTCTCCTTCCTGATCGCGCGGGACACCATGCACCAGAACCAATGGCTGGCAGCACTGGAAGAGCTCGGCGGACCGCAGGGCGTCTTCCCGATTCCCAACAGCTTCCCGCAGGAAAAGGAAAAGCAGGAATTCTCTTACGCTTTCCTTGGCTTCCAGTCCGATGGCACCAACCCGATTGCAGGCCGCTGGTCGGAAGGCCAGTCCGTGGATGGCAAGGGCAAGTTCACCGCAACGCCGATGCAGCCTCTTGGGCAGAAGCCGGTTCTTGGCCAGGCAAAGCCTGGAAGCGGTGCGCAAACCGAACAGATGTGAGTTGCCAAGGGAAAGGGTCGGTGCCGTGTGCGCCGACCCTTTCCCATTTGAAAGGGCTTTCCATGCGAAACAACCGCTATCTCCTGATTGGTCTTTTCGTGGTTCTGGTGGCGCTGGCTATCTTTGGGTCGCGGCCCTTCCTCGCTGGCGGGGGCGCCGAGACGCAGCCTTCACCACACGCCATCAACCAATAAAAATACAGGCGGGAGCATTGCTCTCGCCTGCGATCAGGTTCTCGGATTTCCTGGAGACGATCAGTTCAATTGTGCAGACAGTTGCGCGCGGGCACGATTGACCCGGCTTTTGATGGTGCCCACGGGGCAGCCACATCGCTCCGCGGCCACTTCATAGCTCTGGCCCTGCAGCAGGATGATATCCACCGCATCACGGTAATGCTCTGGCAAATCCAGAAAGGCGCGGTGGAATTCCGTTGCACGGACTGACCATTCCTGCGGCGCGTTGACGGTGGGGCGAGCCGATGCACAATCGTCCAAACCGACGGTTTCCCGCTTGGCAAGGCCGAACTTAGTGCAGAAGGTGTTGCGCAGGATCGTGAACATCCAGGATTTGAGGCTTGTCCCTTCCTGGAACTTGTCGAGATTGGCGAGAGCGCGTGTGAGCGTCTCCTGCACCAGATCGTCGACATTGCTTGGGCTTCGATCCAGGCGTCGCGCAAAAGAACGCAAGGCGGGGATCAGTGCCACCATTTCATCGCGAATGCGATCATTTCCAGAGATAGACGTCATGCACGAAGCCTCCCTTCGTTGTATAAAGAAACGAGCAGGAGAGGGGATAGTTCCAGACAATCGAAAAACGTGAGTGACTGTCGGCTCAGGGGAGGGGGCGACACTCGCCTGTCCAAATCATGTCAGGCTCCACAAGGTTGTCATCTGCCTGTTAGAAATTCATCTTAAAGACGCTTTTGGAACAAATGCACGGCTGTGCATCGGGGGTATGATGAGTGAAGCAGGGTTTCTTGAGCTGACTGGAATCGAGAGCGCGTATGGGTCTACAGCGGTACTGAAATCCATCGATCTCTCGGTTCGTCATGGCGAGTTCGTTGCCCTGCTTGGCTCTTCCGGCTGCGGCAAGACGACACTGCTTCGTGCCATTGCCGGATTCGTCACGCCGACAGCCGGCACCATTCGCGTCGGCGGCTATGATGTGACGCAGCAGCCGCCGGATAAACGCGGCATGGCGCTGATGTTCCAGTCCTACGCGCTCTGGCCGCATATGACTGTCGCCGACAATATCGGCTATGGCCTGAAACTGCGCGGCGTGTCGCGTGCGGAACGCGCGCAAAAGGTCGCGGCTATGCAGGCGCTGCTGGGGTTGGAGGGCTTAGGCGAGCGTAAACCTGCCAATCTCTCCGGTGGACAGCGCCAGCGTGTGGCGCTCGGACGCGCCCTTGTGATCGATCCCGAAATCCTCCTGCTCGATGAGCCGCTGTCGAACCTGGATGCCCGCATTCGTCTGAGTGTGCGCCACGAACTGCGTGCCTTGCAACAGCGCCTGGGTATTACCGCGATCCATGTCACGCATGACCGCGAGGAAGCGATGGTGATGGCGGACCGGATTGTTATCCTGGATGCGGGCCAGATCGCCCAGCAAGGTTCGCCGGAAGAGGTTTATAACAAGCCGGCCTCTGCTTTCGTCGCGGCCTTTATGGGGGCAGAAAACCTGCTGACCTTGCAAGGCAGCGTGGAAGGCGATCGGCTTGTCATCGCCCCGGGTCCTGCCAATGCCTTGGGTAGCGTGCCACTGGCCAGTCGACCGCTCGTCAGCGGTGCGATCGAGGCCCGGTTCCGGCCCGAGGCTGCGCAACTCTTTCCCGTCGACGCTATCCCGACCCTCGGGCCGGGCATGACCTTCCGCGGTCTCGTCCGCTCCGTCTCCTATCCGGGCGGTGTGTGGCGCCATGTGGTGCAGCTTGGCGATCGCGAAGTGCTGGCCGATTCGTTGCAGGCCTTTGCTGCCGGTGACCAGGTGGCCCTGCATGTGCCGGCACCGTCGCTGTTCCTGTTCAATTCGGATGCGAACCGCATTCGCTAACCCATCGCGCGCCGGCTGACCCGACGCGTGACTGAATTCGCCTTTGTCCCTAACGGAGAAGATCCATGAAGAGACTTTCTTTCGCAGCTTTCGCAATGGCCGCAGCCATCCTGCCCGCCAAGGCAGCAGAACTGACCGTTGCCACCGCCGGCGACCAGAACATGGTTGACTACATCAACCAGTATCTCGGTCCGCTGTTTGAAAAGACCTATCCGGGCAACACGGTTCGCGCCGTCGGCACCGGTGCGGGCGATGCCGGTTCGCAGAAGATTCTGGAGCGCTTCGACGCCCAGTCTTCCGCCAACTCGGCCAAGTGGGACACGGACGTGGCCGTGGTTCACGAGAAGTTCGTAGGCCCCATGGTGACCAAGAACTATCTCGACAAGTACCGTTCCGACATCGCGACCGGCAAGCTCGTCACCCGTGACAACGCCAAGATGGCGCTCGGCACCAATGTCGACGGCTACGTCATGCCGATGTTCAACAGCCAGACGGCGATTGCCTATAATCCGACGCTGGTTCCGAACCCGCCGAAGAGCTATGCGGAACTGAAGGACTGGGCCAAGGCGCACCCGAAGCAGTTCGGCTATAACGGCATCAAGGGCGGCGCGTCCGGCGTCAGCTTCGTGATGGGTTGGATCTACGCCTTCGGCGGCGGTGATGCGAACGTTCTGATGAATGGTCCCTTCAAGGAAGAAGAGACGAAAAAGTGGGATGCCGCCTTCAAGAGCCTGGCGGACTTCACCACCAATGCGACGCTGACACCTGGCAATGCCGGCACGCTCGACCTCCTGTCGCGCGGCGAAATCGCCATGGGTCCGGTCTGGGTTGACATGTTCTACAGCTGGAAGGCGGATGGCCGCCTGCCGCCGGACATGAAGCTCATCCTGCCGGCACCGGGCATGCCGGGCCAGCCGATGCACTACGTCATCCCTGAAAAGGCAGCCAACAAGGATCTGGCCGAGAAGTTCATCGCTCTCGCCACCAGCCCGAAGGTTCAGGCGGAAGGCATCGTCAAGCGCTTCAACTGGTATCCGGGCATCGATGCCGACAACGTCAAGCCGGAACTCGACAAGGATACCTGGAACAAGCTCTTCGTCGACATCTCGCCGGAAGACCTTGCCACCAAGGGCAAGCCTTTCCCGATCGCGCCCTACAACAACGCGATCCTCGAGGCCTATGAGAAGTCTGTGAAGTAAGCCATTGCCCCTCATCCGCCTCCCGCCACCTTCTCCCCGTAAACGGGGAGAAGGACGATTGCGGCGAACGCCCCGGTCCCCTCTCCCCGCGAGCGGGGAGAGGGCTAGGGTGAGGGGCAGTTTTCAAACGCTGCGATCTAACCGCGGCAGAGCCGACAGAGCCCGAACCTGATGTCCCGACGTGTCCTTGGCCTTTTTCTCGTGGCGCCTTCGCTGGCCGTCATCCTGTTTCTGTTCATCCTGCCGCTCTGCTTGTCCGCGGTCGGCGCGTTCAGGGTCGATCAGGCTTGGGGGCTTGGCAATTTCTGGAAGGCCTTCGATCTCTACACGAAGGATATCCTTTTCAGCGCAGTCATCGTGGGGCTCTCCACCGTTCTCATTGGTGTCGCTTCGGTTGCCATTGGCGGTTACCTGACACTCGGCACGCATCCCGTCGCCGTCGCCATCCTGCGCTGGCTCTATCGCTGGCCGATGTTCATTCCCTTCATCGTCGTCGGGCAGATCCTGCGCGCCTTTCTCGCCAAGAATGGCATGATGAACAATGTCGCCGTCAGTCTTGGTTTGATGACACCGCTCGACGCGACGAGCTTTCTGGACTGGCGCGGCATCGTGATTGCCTTCGTCTGGAAGCAAACACCCTTCGTCGCGCTGCTGGTGGCGGGCGCCATGGCCTCCGTCAACCGTGAAGGCATCGAGGCGGCCGTCAATCTCGGCGCATCGCGCCTGCGCATCCTCTTCGAAATCGTGCTGCCGCAGGTCACGACCACGCTCGCGGTCGGCCTCATCCTTTCCTTCGTCACCATGATGTCGGTCCTGTCGGTGCCGCTGATGATCAATGCCCAGTCGCCCACCATGCTGACGGCCGATATCGCCTTTCGCGTCAATTCCTATGGCGATTACGGTGTTGCCAATGCACTTGGGCTCATCTCATTGGTGCTCGCCGCCTCCGTCGCCTGGATCTATCTTCGCATCAGCCTCAAGGAGCAGGCATGAGCTCGACGTTACGCTCCTCTCTTTCCACCCTCTGGTGGGTGCCGCGCGGCCTGATCTTCGGGCTAATGGCCTTCTTCATCTTCGGTCCGCTGTTCAATCTGCTGCTCTGGACGGTCGCTGAGAAGTGGTATTTCCCGCACACCCTGCCGCTGCAATACGGCTTTTCCGCCTGGGAGCGCGTCTTCGCGCCACGCGGTGGAGCCCTGGACTCGCTTCGCAATTCCCTCGTGGTGGCGGTCCTCACGGTTGCGGTATCCTTGGCCCTGGCTGTGCCGGCCGGTTATGCGCTGGCGCGGCTGAAGTTGCCGTTCCGCAGCCTCATCCTGCTTGCATTTCTTATTCCACAGGCATTTCCCAACCTCACTGTTTACGTGAACGTCGCACGCATCTTCTATGAGATCAGGCTCAACGGTACGATTCCCGGAGTGGTTCTGGTGCATGTCTCGCATGGTCTGGTTTACGCGGTCTGGATTGCGACAGCTGCCTTTTCCGCCATTGATGTTGAATTGGAGCAGGCGGCTCGGTCCATGGGCGCCGGTGCGCTGCGAGCGTTTTTCGATGTCAGCCTGCCGTTGGCGGCACCCGGTCTCATGGCCAGTGCCATCTTCGTTTTCCTGGAATCCCTCGACGAATTCACCGGCAGCTATTTCGTCGGTGCGCCTGATGTGAACATGCTGCCGCTACTGCTCTATACCGCGGGCTCCGGCGGCAATTATCAGACGGCTTCGATCACGGCATTGCTTCTTCTCGTTCCATCTCTTTTCTTCATGCTGATCGTCGAGCGCTTCCTGAAGGCCGACGTTCTGTCACGCGTAGGACGATGACATGACCATGAAAGACGGAAAAACACCGCCCGCCCGTATGCGCTTCGTCAGCGCTGATCAGGTGGCGCGGCTGGCGGGCGTCTCCCGCTCTGCGGTGTCGCGCACCTTCACGCCGGGCGCCAGCGTTTCGCCCGCCACCCGTGCAAAGGTGCTGGAGGCGGCGGAAGAACTCGGTTATCACGTCAACGATCTCGCGCGTGGCGTTCTCGCCAATCAGAGCCGTCTGGTCGGCATCGTCGCCATGAAGCCGGAAGTGGGCTTCCGCTCGCATCTGACAGCTGCCCTCACCAAAGCGCTGATCAAGCGCGGCAGCGTGCCTGTCCTCATCAATACCGGGCAGACGGAAGAGGAACTGCTGGCGGCGCAGAAGATGCTGATCGGCCATCGCGCGCAGGCCACCATCATTCTTTCCGGCTCGCCGCCTGCCAGCTTCTTCGAACTCGCCCATCGCAACGGCCAGCCCATGGTGGTCATTGGTCGTCTTGAAGCTGGTGCCGACCATGTCCATGCCGGCAATTCGGAAGCATCCTGTCGTGCGGCTGGCGCTTTCGTGGCGGCTGGCCGCAAGCGCCTCGCTTTTGTCGGTTCCAATTCCAACACCCCTTCCATCAAGGAGCGGGAGGATGCCTTTGTGGCAGAAGCCACGCGCCTTGGTGTTTCGGTCGTGGTCGCACGTGGCAATGATACCGATTACGGCGGCGGTGTCGCTGCCGCGCGGGATCTTTTCGAAAGAGGAGAGAAGCCCGATGCGGTCTTCTGCGCCAATGATCTCCTGGCCTTCGGGCTGATCGATGTGCTGCGCCGCGAGGGCGGCTTGCGCGTCCCCGAGGATGTCGCGGTCATCGGATTTGACGATGTGCCGGAGGCTGCCTGGCTCAGCTACGAACTGACGACCTTCCGGCAGGATCCGCATGTGATGGCCGCGCGTGCCGTTGATCTTCTGGAGCGCCGCCTATCTGACCCTGATCGGCCCATGGATCGCGAACGCGTCATTCCGGAGCTCGTTATTCGCCAAACCTTCCGTGCGATGTAACGGGTTTCCGGGAACTCACTCTGCATAATGTGGTTGACCTCCGAAATGGAGGTAAACATGCGCAACAGGTGTCTTATAAAGCCGCTATTCACTGCGGCAGTGATCAACGTCACGATCTTTTCTGTAGCCATGGCACAGCAGCCGTCGCAACAGCCCCGGCCCTCTCAGGACTGTACGGTACCGCCCGGCCAGTCTACGAAGCCAGGCAATCAGTCGGGCACAGTGGCGCAGCCGGATTTGAGCAAATGCAAGGGTGTCTTGCAGGCGCCGGGTGTGGGGGATGGGGAGATGGTTACGCCTGCTCCATCCACGGGTAATATGCCCGTCATCAAGCCCGGGCAGTTGCCCCCGGCACAGAATGGCGCAAACTCATCGGGGCGATGAGCGCTGACAGCGCTTGACCGCCTAAAGTTACTTATAATATCTCTTGCGGGAACATATATGACAAGAGGGCGTGTTCTCTTGTCGCGCACTCAGCGGGTCGGGGAGACATCATGACCATCTACCAAAACCTTATTGCCGGCGAATGGGTCGGTTCGCAGGGATCGAACAACATCAATCCGTCCGATACCAATGACGTTGTCGGAACCTACGCGCAGGCAACCGCCGAGGATGTAAAGACGGCGGTGGCTGCGGCCCAGGCTGCGTTTCCGGCCTGGTCGCGCTCCGGCATCCTGGAGCGCCACGCCATTCTGCGCAAGGCGTCAGATGAAATCCTGGCCCGCAAAGAAGAGCTTGGCCGTCTTCTGTCGCGCGAAGAAGGCAAGACGCTCGCCGAAGGCATCGGCGAAACGATCCGCGCCGCGCAGATTTTCGATTTCTTTGCAGGCGAAGCTCTTCGTCTGGCCGGTGAGGTTCTGCCTTCTGCGCGTCCGAACATTGGCGTTGAAATCACCCGCGAGCCGATCGGCGTTATCGGCATCATCACGCCCTGGAACTTCCCGATCGCCATCCCGGCCTGGAAGATTGCACCGGCGCTTTGCTACGGCAATACGGTCGTCTTCAAGCCGGCCGATCTGGTTCCGGGCTGCTCCTGGGCCATCGTCGACATCCTGCATCGTGCAGGCCTGCCGAAGGGCGTTCTGAACCTCGTCATGGGTCGCGGTTCGGTCGTTGGTCAGGCGATGCTGGATCATCCGGGCATTGCCGGCATCACCTTTACCGGCTCGACCGGCACCGGCAAGCGCGTGGCACTGGCCTCCATCGAACATAACCGCAAATTCCAGCTGGAAATGGGCGGCAAGAACCCGATGATCGTTCTCGACGACGCCGATCTCAACGTTGCCGTCGAAGCGGCTGCCAATTCCGGCTTCTTCTCCACCGGCCAGCGTTGCACGGCATCCTCGCGCCTGATCGTGACGGAAGGCATTCACGACAAGTTCGTGGCGGCTCTCACGGAACGCCTGAGCAAGCTGAATGTCGATCACGCGCTGAAGGAAGGCACGCATATCGGCCCGGTCGTGGATGAAAAGCAGCTGCAGCAGGATTGCGACTACATCGAAATCGGCAAGCAGGAAGGCGCAAAGCTTGCCTTCGGCGGCGAACGCCTTGAGCGCGAAACGCCCGGCTTCTATCTGCAGCCGACGCTGTTCACGGAAGCGACCAACCAGATGCGTATCTCCCGCGAGGAAATCTTCGGCCCTGTTGCCGCTGTCATCCGCGTCAAGGACTACGAAGAAGCTCTGGCCGTTGCCAACGACACGCCGTTTGGCCTGTCTGCCGGCATCGCCACCACCAGCCTGAAGCATGCAACGCACTTCAAGCGCAATTCGGAGGCCGGCATGGTGATGGTGAACCTGCCGACCGCAGGCGTCGATTTCCACGTGCCGTTCGGCGGCCGGAAGGGCTCGTCCTTCGGCCCGCGTGAGCAGGGCAAGTATGCTGCTGAGTTCTTCACCGTCGTGAAGACGGCCTATACGCTGGCCTAAGCATCTATCGCCTCAAAAAAACCGCCCGCGCCAGACCTGTTCGGGCGGTTTCGTTTTTTATACGTACCAGATGCCGTCCTTGATGGCCGTCGCGACATTAGACTGGTTTTCCTGGCTTTCGGAGAAGTCTGCCATCAGTTTTTCGCGGGCGTAGCCACCGGCAAGCTTGCCTTCCCAGAAGCTGAACCCGCCTGCGTCCGGCGCACGGCCCAGCACATTCTTGTAGACCAGCGTCACAAAGGACGTGTTGTTGACAGTCTGTGGCGTGCCGTAGGTCGACTTGAACTCGTTGGAATCGATGAAGTTGGCGGCCATCCAGACGAGATCGCCCTTGTTGGTATCCAACTGCTTGATCCAGAAACCAAGGCCGGACTTGTCCGGCGTACGGTTCAAGGCGGCCTGATACAGCCGATAGACCTGGCCTGCATTGCCGCTGGTATCGAAAGCCAGCGTGCCATCGGTGAATTGCAGCCGCTCGATATTGGTCAGCTGGTCTGTGCCCTGGCCGACCGCAGTAATGGTCGCACCGGATTTCGTGATGGTGATTGCCGCGCGGTTGGTGGAGAAGATGGCCGTATCGATGCCCGCTAAACCATCGATCACGTCATTTCCAGAGGTCAGCACAAAAGTATCATTGCCAGCGGTCGCCACGAAGGCTGGGCCATACAGAGCCTGTACACCCGCGATGTCTCCGCTGTTCAGCGTGAGCTGATCATTGGAGTAGGTGTACATGATCTGCGTCTTGTCGTCGGTATGACCCAGGCCAAGCGTATGGCCGAT
Organism: Rhizobium oryzicola; assembly: GCF_030504645.1. Taxonomy (GTDB): domain Bacteria; phylum Pseudomonadota; class Alphaproteobacteria; order Rhizobiales; family Rhizobiaceae; genus Neorhizobium; species Neorhizobium oryzicola. Next base: position 669,012 of record NZ_JAUKWQ010000001.1, read on the forward strand.
TTCGTGGAGCGCAGTCGTATAAAAGTTCGCCCCTTGGCCCAGCAAAGTAGCCTTGTTCGTGGACCAGCTTTCCGCCGTATCAAAGCGAATCTCCGCGCCTGAGATCGAGTAGTTGACGCCATTCAGCGTCGTCGAGCTCCAGCTTGCCTCGCCGAGAGTCTTGCCGGGACCATCAATTGCATCCCAACCCAGTCGGAGCTGCGTCGAGGTGCCATCGGCGACTTCCACGAACTTGATGTTGGCGACGGCTTCCCATGCTTTGAAGGCATCGCGGATCAGTTGCTGGTAATTCGGATCTGTAATGGCGGCCGTGAAATTATATCCGCCCCAGCTTTTCGTTGCAAAGCTCCACGTTACCTGTCCGCCCGAAGTTCCGTAGGTTGCGTCACCCCATTTCGGACCGGATAAACTGTAAGATGCCATATGCGCCCCTCCAGAGGTGGTTGTGTCGTGTACGAAAGGTGATCGAATTCGTCACTCTTTTCCGTTATATCAGAAGAAGATGATTTGGCATCTATCAATCCAGTCTGCATGAATGGGGGCTGGTGCACTCCATATGGGCCATTTCCCCACAAACCAGGGCGCATAAGGTTTCGACTATGGCGCGTCCTTCACTCTCCGACCATTCGTAACAAACCGTTGCGCCTTATCTCGCGTGCCGCTAAACGTGCTGGGCCTCGTTCAAGGGTTAACGAGGGTTAATCCGCAATTTCAAGCCGTCAAAGGGTGTTGCAGAGTAATGACCGTTCAAAAAATCGTTCCCGTGATCATGGCTGGCGGCAAGGGAACACGCCTCTGGCCGCTGTCTCGTGCAGCTGCGCCCAAGCAGTTCATCGAATTGATCGGTCACCAGACGCTCTTCCAGAAAACGCTTGAGCGCGTTTCGGATGCTTCGCTGTTCGAAGCACCTGTCGTTATCACAAACGAGGAATTCCGCTTCCTCGTGGCGGAGCAGGCGCGTGCGGCTGGCGTCGATCTCTCCGCCGTCGTGCTGGAGCCGGTAGCCCGCAACACGGCTGCGGCTATCGCTGCTGCCGCCGCTGTCGTCGCAAGTCGTTTCGGCGAAAATGCGATCATCCAGGTTCTGCCATCGGACCATGATATTGATGCCGGCGATGCTTACGTATCGGCCGTTCGCGAAGCGGCTGCCGCTGCGGCGCAAGGCTATATCGTGACCTTCGGCATCCAGCCAACGGAGCCGGCCACCGGTTTCGGCTATATCGAAGAGGGTGACGCGCTAAAGGGCCATGCCCGAAAGATCCGCCGTTTCGTGGAAAAGCCGAACCTGGAAAAGGCCAAGGAAATGCTGGCGGCCGGCGGCTTCTATTGGAATTCCGGCATTTTCTTCTATCCGCTTCCGGTGCTGCGCGCGGAGCTGCAGAAGTTTGCCCCCGCTGTTCTGGATGCGGCTGATACGGCCGTTGCCAAGGCCGTGCACGACCTCGATTTCACGCGCCTCAACGCCGAAGCCTTCTCGGCGTCACCGGATATCTCCATCGACTATGCCGTCATGGAAAAGACCGACAAGGCCGCCGTCATCCCGACAGGCTTCGCCTGGTCAGATCTCGGCAGCTGGGACGCGCTGTGGAAGAACAATGAGGCTGACGGCAACGGCAACGTCGCTTCGGAAAACACCACGCTTGTCGAAACGAAGAACTCGCTGGTCATCACGCGCGGCACGCATGTCGCCGTCCAGGGTCTGGAAGACATTGCCGTTATCGCCAGCGAAGATGCCGTCTATGTCGGCCATCTCAGCCACAGCCAGGAAGTCGGCAAGCTGGTCAAGATGCTGTCTGCTGATGCCAGCAAAGCGAAGCTGACGGAAAACCATCCGACCTGCTATCGCCCCTGGGGTGGCTACACATCGGTGCTGAACGGCGAACGCTTCCAGGTGAAGCGCATCTTCGTACATCCGGGCAAGAAGCTGTCACTGCAGAAGCATCATCACCGCTCTGAGCACTGGATCGTCGTGCGCGGCACGGCTGAGGTCACCGTGGGCGATCACGTGCAGATGCTGCGCGAGAACGAATCCGTCTATATCCCGCTCGGCGAAGTCCATCGGCTCGTCAATCCCGGCAAGATCATGCTGGAGTTGATCGAGGTGCAGACCGGCTCCTATCTCGGCGAAGACGACATCATCCGTATTTCGGACGAGTTCGGTCGCAACTGATCCTGCTGATCAAGTCAAATAAAAGCCCCGCCGATCGCTGACCGGCGGGGCTTTTTGTTTGGGGATGCCCAAAGCTCAGCCGCGTTTGGATGCCCAGTCGCGGATCAGGCCAAGTCCAGCGTACAGCAACTCGTTGGCGGCGGCTTCCGTTTCCGCTTCCACATAGCAGCGCATTTCCGGTGCATTGCCGGACGGGCGGAAGTGGATGATGCGGCCATTGTCGAGCGTCACGCGCAGCCCGTCGATATCGCTCGTCCCGGCGACCGTGCCGACAGGAGCGAGGAAGGCAGCAAGGTTGTCGGATGACTGGCGCAGATGCGCCATGAGCGCGGCACTCGTTTCGACGGGGAAGTTTTCCAATCGGTCCGCTGCCGCCACCGGCAGCTTATAGGAGGAGGCAACGGCGGAGAGCGACTGCTTCTGCGACGCGGCACGCGACAGGACCGCCAGGATCGGCAGGAAGCTGTCACGCGTCGGAAGGGCGGTGAAAAGAGTACCGTTGACGGTGAAATCGCTGCCGACGAGAACGCCGCCATTGGCCTCGAAGCCGAGGATCTTGTCCTCGCCCTTGGCGCGGGCCTCGTCCATGCCGGCAATCACGAAGGGCGAACCGACTTTGGTGCGGATGACGCCGTAGCTGCCAGCGGCCTCGATGCCGGAATTGGAGGTAACGGGTGTCACGACCGTCGTCGCTCCGAGGAAATTGGCGGCAATCAAGCCCAAGAGGTCGCCCCGCAGCGGCGTGCCCGTCTCATCCGCCACCAGCGGGCGGTCGCCATCGCCATCGGCAGAGACGATGCCATCGAGCTTGTGCTCGGCGGCCCAGGCCTGCATCGCGCTGATCGTCTCCGGCGAGACGGCTTCGGTATCGACGGGAATGAAGGTTTCGGAGCGGCCAAGCGCGATGACCTCGGCGCCGTAATGCGAGAAGACCTCCACCAGCATGTCGCGGGCAACCGTGCTGTGCTGGTAGACGCCGATCTTCAAGCCGGCAAGCGTGCCTGATGCGAGCAGCGCCTTGTTGCGGGCCAGAAACTCGGTGTCGCATTCGGCAGCCGCATTGCGCATCTCCGCATCACTGCCGTTGCCGGCCTCCGGGATGCCTTGGACCGCGCGAATGATGGCCGTTTCATCCTGCTTGTCGATCTCGCCATCGGGCCGGTAGAACTTGATGCCGTTGCGATCTGCCGGAATATGCGATCCGGTGATCATCAGGCTCGCCACACCGCGCTTGATGCCGTAGAGCGCCAGCGCCGGCGTCGGCAGCGTGCCGCAATCCACCACGTTGAAGCCGATTGCACTCAGTGCTGCCGCGCAATTTTCCGCAATGGCCGGGCTGGAAGGCCGGAAATCCTGACCGATCAGAATGTCGTCGCCAGCCTTGGCGCGACCTGTTTCCAGGAGATACTGTCCAAAAGCTTCCGCATAGCGCTTGGAGGCCGGTCCCACCAGATCGACCGATAGACCCCTGAGGCCGCTTGTTCCGAATTTCATCATGACTCCCGAAAATGGCTGAAGTGTCGCGACAGTCTTAAAGCCTGCCGGCTTTCTTGTGGCAAGCCCTACTGCTTGGCGATGAGCTTGCGGTAGAGATCGGCATAGCGATCCGCCATCTGCTCGGCCTGAAAGAGGTCCAGGTATCGCTGGCGCGCGGCCGTTCCGAGGGGCACTGCAAGCTCCGGCTCATTCCACAACCGTTGCATCGCCTGTGCAAGGGCGGGAACATCCGCGGGAGGAATAACAAGACCTGTCACCTCATGCTGGTTCACGAAGCTGGTTCCCGTACCGATCTCGCAGGAGATCATCGGCTTGCCTCGCATCGCCGCCTCCACCAGCGAAAGCCCGAAGGCTTCCGAGCGCAGATGGGAGGGGAAGGCCAGCCCAAGGCTGAGGTCGAGGATTGCCAGCTTGTCCTCGTCCGGCAGGCTACCGAGGAAATGCACGTTTTTCAAACCGCGGCGTTCCGCATCCTGCCGATAGGACGGGTCGCCATCGCCGATCAAAACAACCGGCAGCCCGGTCTTTTCGGCGGCATCCAGGAGAAAATGGATGCCCTTGTAGTAGCGGAATACGCCGACGAACAGGAAAAACCGCTCCGGCAGTTGCTTGCGCCACTTGGCCTTCAACGCTTCATCGACCGGCGGATAGGATTTTTCGCTGAGGCCCAGCGGGATGGACGATACCTTGCCGCGATATCGCTGCAGTACCGGACTCGATGCAATATAGTTGGGCGAGGTCGCCACGATATGATCGACACTGCCGAGGAAGCGATGCATCAGCGGCTCATAAAGGCGCAGCAGCGTCTTCTGTTTCACAATGTCGGAATGATAGGTCACGATGGTCGGCTTCTTCCGCGGTGCGCTAAAATGCACGACATCCATCAGCGGCCAGGGATAATGGTAATGAATGATGTCGGCTTCGGCCTGCAGCGTGCGGAAGCGACCAAACACCGACCTTGAAAAGCCGGTGGAGGCGAATTCGAAATCCAGCTTTGCCTTGTAGGCCATGTGGCCATCGAAGAGCCGCGAGTTCTCCTGCGGCTTTTCGCTGAGCGACAGCACGTCGGATCGAATGCCCTGGCTGGCTACGCCGGTGCAGATCGCATGAATGGTGCGTTCGACGCCTCCAAAGGTGTCCGGCCAATAGGTCTTGAAGAAGTGCAGAACTTTCATGCGGTGGGGCATCTCCGGGTGCTGTGGATGTCTGCTTATCCTGCTCTGCCGCAGCTGTGAAGGTTTTCCGGCGCTCGGGCCTTATCCGCCAGATGCCATTCATCAACCTGACATCATCCCGACATAGTCCTTTCCGCGGATAAGGAAAATTGCATATGGCAACGCTGGAAGATGTGGCGAAGAAGGCGGGCTGCTCGATTGCGACCGCCAGTCGCGCACTTGGCGCGCGCGGTCCGGTCAGCGATGGGGTGAAGGGTAGGGTGCGCAAGGCAGCCGCCGAACTTGGCTATCGGCATGGCACCGCCGGACCTGGGCGCGGTGGCCGCAGACCCTTGATCGGCGTGCTCATTCCCAGCATCACCAACCCGGTCTTTGCCGCCTCGCTCTCGCAGATCCAGAACCGCATGCAGGTGGGTGGCCATGCGGTGGTGCTGGCGCAATCCAATTACGATCCGGCGCAGGAAGCCGATGCCATCGAGGCTTTGCTGTCCGAGCGTCCGACCGGGCTGATCCTCACACTCTGCAATGCAGAGCACAGCGTGCCACAGGCGGATCGCCTGCCGCCCACAGTGCTGCTCAACAACCTTCCGACCTCGATCTTTCCCGCTGCCGTGACCGTGGATAACAGGGAAGCCGGTCGCCTGATCACCCGGCAACTGATCGATCATGGCCATCGCCGTATTCTCTTCGTATCGGGAAATTTTGCGGCGTCCGATCGCGCCTTCCTGCGCTTTGAAGGGTATCAGTCGGCACTTGCCGCTGCCGGGGTGGACTCGCTGCCGGCGCTGCAGATTCCCTTTATCGGTAGCTATGAGCAGTTGGATATTTCCATAGCAGTGGCCGAACACAGGCCGACTGCCATCATTGCCTCCAACGATCTTCTGGCCTGCGGTGTCATAGGTGCTCTGCGTCGGCAGGGTCTGTCAGTACCACAGGATGTATCGGTTGCAGGCTTCGATGGCATCGCCATGGGCCAATTGATGACGCCGCCCTTGACGACGATCGAAATGCCCGATTCCAGCATGGGGGCAGTCGCGGCATCGCTGCTGCTGGATATGGCCGAACGCGGTGCGGCACCCCGGCATCTGCAAGTTGGCTTCACGCTGAAGCCGGGCGGTACTGTTCGTTCTGTGTAAGAACAACCCGCCGCACCTGGTGCGGCGAGTTGCTGTGATCATGCGATCAGTTCGTGCGCGGCAGCAGGCGCTTCACTTCCTTGGCGGCATCATCGAGAGCCTGCTGCGGCGTGGCCGACTGGTCAACGACGCGCGAGGTGTTATCGACGATGGTCTGCGTCACGCGCACGCCATTGGCGCCGGGGAAGGCATACCAGGGGATCATCCGCGGCATCTGGTTGAGGCCGGCCAGGAACAGCGGGTTCTTCTTGTAGAAGTCACCCAGGTATTCCGGCGACTTGGCCGCCAGTTCGTTGTTTGGCACATAGCCGGTGCCGGGCACGACGACGGATGCGCCGTAGGGGCCGGCGGCGAACTTGGCGAACTTCCAGGCAGCAGCCTGCTTGGTGGCATCCTTGCTCAGGATGACCACGGCATTGCCGCCGGTGGGCAGCTTGCCATTCACCGGGTCAATCAGCGGAATGGCTGCCGTGCGCAGGTCGAATTTGTCGCCGACATTCTTGATGGTGTTGCGAAGCGCGCCTGTGGTCTGGAAGGTGAAGCCCACCTTGCCGGCTACGAAGGCCTGCTCGCCGGCGGCCTTGGTGAAGACCGGCATGCCGGCTTCCTTGACCATGCGGTCGACGATCTGCATCGCCTTCTGGCCTTCCGGACCGTTGAAGGTGACCTTGCTTTCGTCGGAGCTCAGCATGGTGCCGCCTGCGCCGAACAGCAGTGCGGAGAACATCCAGTCGTCACCCTGCCAGCGGAAGTCGATCGAGTCGACGCCGTTGCCGAGTGCCTTGATCTTCTTGCCAAGTGCGATCACTTCGTCCCAGGTCTTGGGCGGCTGGTCGGGATTGCCGCCGGCCGCCTTCACCAGGTCGGCATTGTAATACATGATCGGGTTGGAGGTGGCGAAAGCCAGACCAACCTGCTTGCCGTTGACCTGCGCGAGCTTCAGGATCGTGTCCGAGAAGCCCTGATCGGCCATGCTCTGCTTGTCCTTGGCAATCATCGGCGCCATGTCGACGGGGATGCCGCGCTCATCAGCCATGCGCAGACGGTTGAGACCGATAAAGGTCACGTCAGGCATTTCAGGCGTGCCGGCCTGGCGCATGATCGTCTGGATGCCTTCTTCGTAAGTTGCCGAAGGATTGGCAAACTGGATCTTGATATCGGGGTTCTCTTCCATGAACTTCTTGGAGATCGTGTCCATCACGTCCTTGAAGAAGCCCGGCATGGGGTAGTGAACGGTGATCGTCGTTTCGGCATGGGCAGGCAGAACCATCGTCATGGAGACGGCGGCGGCTGCCAGGATCTTGGTGAAATGCTTCATGGCATAACTCCTGGTTTGAGCTGGAACCGGTCAGCCCTTGAGACCGGTCATGGTGATGCCCTCGACAAAGCGTTTCTGCGCAAGCAGGAAGGCAAGGACGAGAGGAAGGGTGATGATGAAGGTGGCGGCCATCAGCGCGCCGTAGTCGTCGCCGGCCTCGGCCGCCCGGAAATAGAGAAGACCGAGTGGCGGCGTGGCATAGGCCTGGTTGGAAATCACGATCAGCGGCCAGTAGAGATCGTTCCAGTGCGCGACGACGGAGAAGATCGCGAAGGCGGTGATTGCCGGCCAGGCATTCGGCACGATGACGCGGGCAACGATGCCGATTTCCGACATGCCGTCCAGTCGCGCCGCATGGATGAGATCATCGGGCATGGCACGGAAGAACTGCAGGAAGAGGAAGATGCCGAACACGGAGATGGAGAAGGGGGCGACGAGGGCCGTGTAACTGTTGAGCACCGCCAGATTGTTGAAGGCGACATAGAGTGGCAGCGCGGTCGCATGGATCGGCACGAGCAGACCCAGCATCACAAGCGCCATCATCAACCGTGCGGCGCGGAAGTTCAGCTTGGCGAGCGCATAGGCGCAAGGCACGGCGATCAGCACCTGGAACACCAGGATCAATGCGCAGACCACAACGCCGTTGAACAGCAGGCCTGGCATGTTGACCCGCGTAAACGCCTTGGTGAAGTTCTGCACGAAAAACGAATGCTCCGGGATGAGCGACAGAGAGGACGTGAAGATCTCGCTCTGTCCCTTGCCGGCGGCAGACATCATGAAGATGTAGGGTGCGAGAAACATCAACGCGCCAAGCGTCAGCAGACCGAGCCGAACGGCGCGACCGAGCGTGAAGGTGGATTGCGGGCTCATGCGTAATGCACCTCGCGGTCCAGCAGGCGGTATTGCACGAACATCATGACGACCAGAACGGCGAGGAAGACGACCGTCATGGCAGAGGCATAGCCGACGCGCAGATAGACGAAGCCTTCCTGGTAGATTGTGAAAAGCAGCACTTCGGAAGCCTTGTTCGGCCCGCCCTCGGTCAGCGTCTTTACGGTCTCGAACACCTTCACGGCATTGATGACGCTGATGGTGATGACAAAGAGCGTGGTCGGCCCCAGCATCGGCCAGGTCACGAGGAAAAAGCGGTCGATACCGGATTTCGCCCCGTCCACATCCGCAGCTGCGTAGAGATCGCGCGGAATGGCGGTGAGGCCTGCCAGAAACAGCACCATGTTGAAGCCGACGCTCTGCCAGATGCCGATGATGGCAAGGCTGTAGAGCACGGTGTTGGAGGCGCCGAGCCAGTTCGGGCCAGCCAGGCCAATCATGTGAAGGGCCGCATTGATCGGCCCGATGGTGGGGTGAAAGAGATACTGCCAGGCAGTTGCCATAGCGACCAGCAGCGAGGCGACCGGCAGGAAATAGGCGGTGCGGAAGAAGGAACGGCCAATGCTCTCGCTTTCGATCAGAAGTGCAATGCCAAGCCCCAGTAGCAGCGAGACAGGCGCGACGATGGCGCTATAAACGGCTGTGTTCCACAACGATTGCCGGAAGGTGCGATCGGCGAAGAGTTCGGCATAATTCTCGAAGCCGACAAAGCGGAAGCTGCCATAGCCCAATTCGAAATCGGTGAAGCCCAGGAAGACGACGGCAGCCAGCGGTGCGATGATGAACGCGACCATCAGCAGGACCGCCGGGGCCGCCAGCAGCCAGGCTGTTCGCGCCTGTCGGGCTGCGCCGAGATCGGGCAGGGCAATCGGCGTTGCGGCAAGGGCGGCATTAGCCATGGGCTGCCTCCAGCGCATCCACCGAGACAGGCTTGGCCGTCAGGCGAATGCCGTCCTTGGCGAAGATCATGATGCGCTCAGGCTCTGCCACAAGCGAAACCGGCATCTGCGCGGAAAGGCCCGCCGCTTCCACAGGCGTCAGTTTAGCCACAACAGGCTGGTTCAGACCATCGAGGCGCGTGTAGACGATCACTTCGGAACCGAGGAACTCCATCCGCTCAACGTGTGCCGCAAGACCGTTTTGGCTGCGCGGCAGCACGCTAAGATGCTCCGGCCGGATGGCAATGATCACTTCGTCCCGTTCGCGAACGGAGCCGCCGACCTGCAGGCGGATGTTACCCAGCGCGACCGTCTGGCCGTGCGCGACCAGGGTATCGAGCGTATTGATCCGGGGCTGGCCGAGGAAGCGTGCCACCTCGATATGGGCCGGATCATCATAAATGACCTGCGGCGGAGCGAGCTGAAGAAGGTTGCCGGAAATCATCACGGCAACCCGGTCCGCCATCGACAGCGCCTCCGCCTGGTCATGGGTTACGTAGAGGGTGGGCACGCCGGCGCGGCGGTGCAGATCGACGATTTCGCCACGCGCGTGTACACGCAGATTGGCGTCGAGGTTGGAAAGAGGCTCATCCATCAAAAACAGGCTGGGGCGGCGTACCATGGCGCGCGCCAGTGCCACGCGCTGTCGTTGTCCACCAGACATCTGGCCGGGCTTGCGATCCAACAGGTGTTCGATCTTCAAGGAGCGTGCCATTTCCGCGACTTGGGCCTGGATGGCGGTGCGAATCTGCTTCTGGCCCGGCAGCAGATTGCCGATGATGGGCAGGCGCTGGGCGCGCGTCAGCTCACGCATGGCAAGCGGCACGGCAATGTTCTGTCCGGCCGTCAGATGCGGATAGAGCGCATAGGACTGGAAGACCATCGCGACATTGCGATCCGCCGGGGCAAGCGCCGTCAGCTCGCGGCCAGCAGCCATCACGCTGCCGGAGGTCGGATGCTCCAGACCGGCAACGATGCGCAGCAGCGTGCTCTTGCCACAGCCGGAAGGACCGACCAGCGCAATGAACTCGCCGGCTTCCGCTTCCAGGCTGATGCCCTTCAGAATGGCATTGTCGCCAAAGGATTTTGTGATGGTGGAAAGACGAAGCGCGCTCATTCGGCAGCCTCCCCGGTGGGCTGCGGCTTCGGGTAAACCTCGTCGATCACGTCGTCGATGTAATAGGCGGTCATGCCGGGCACGGCAACGATTTCGCTGCTGACCGAGTCACCCTCGAATGTGTGGATAACAGCGCCGATCAGGCGCTCGCCCGGCATTTCCCGCTCCAGCGTGTCGATGATGAATGCCGCCGACGGACCCCAGACGAGGCTTGTCTGGTGGAAACTGCCCTTCCAGGCCCAGTGCAGATGACCGGTGCCGATGAGCCCGACATCATGACGACTCATCAGGTCATAAAGCCGGCGGCGTGGGGTAGGGCGAATGCTCCAGTAACCGGTATCACCTTCCTGCGGCTCGTCCACGAAGATCGGCTTATGGGTAAAGAGAGCGATGCGGCGCGCGCCGGCACCCGCCATGGCTTCCGCCAGCCAGTTCAGCTGCATCTCCTCGTTCTGGTCGTCCATACCGAGCAGCAGAGAATTGAAGCCGATCAGCCGCCAGCCGTCGATGTCTTGGATGAAGCGGTCGGAACCGACCAGGCTGTTCCAGCGATCCAGCCGGACCTGTGTGACCGGCTGATGCGAACCCGGCAGGTGGCCGACATCGTGATTGCCCGGCACGATCAGCATGGGGGCGGGCGCCTGGCGCATCAACTCCATGCAGAAAGTGATGTCATCAGCCTGGTCTGCGCCATCGACGGTGAGGTCGCCGGTATGGATGATAAGATCCGGCTTCTCGGTTTCGAGCCATGCCAGAAGCGGCGCCCAATTGCTGTTGAAATGCGTCTTGGACGGGCTGAAATGGGTGTCGGTGATCTGGATGACCTTCACGAGTGAAACTCCGATACGCGGGATGGAGGCGGTCTGCCTCGACGTCTTCGGGGGTCCTGATAAAGGGTGAGCTTGTCAGCTGCGTAACAGCCGTTTCCAGTTTCTTTCCATTTTTGTCATGCAAGCGTCATCTCGGGCGAAGACGTTCAGGAAGCCAGCCGGCTCGGCATGGAGGGGCCTACATCCGTTGTCACCTGTTCCATCCGTGCGAAGCCGCGTTCAAGGGCTTGGAAGCAGTCCGGATCGATGGCGGTTCCCACATCCGCCCGCATGATGGCGAAGGCCTGGGATGCCGGCATTGCCTTGCGGTAGGGACGATCCGCCGTCAGCGCATCGAAAATATCGGCGGTGGTGACAATCCGTGTATCTAGATCGATCCGCGAGGCGTCCAGGCCGCGGGGATATCCCTTTCCGTCCAGCCGTTCGTGATGGGCTCCGGCAATCACGGCGGTGTCCCGCAAGGCGCCAATCTTGGACAGAATGGTCTCGCCGAGGCCCGGATGGCTGCGAATGGAAGCCCACTCCTCGGCGTCGGGCCGTCCGTTCTTGTCCAATATGGCATTGGAGACGCCAAGCTTGCCGATGTCATGCAGAAGGGCGGCGCGTCTCAGCCAGCGGCGGCGCTCCGGCGTGTAGCCCATCTCTTCGGCAATCAGGTCGGCAAACAACGCCACGCGATCGCTATGACCGGCAGTGAAGGGGCTTTTGGCATCGACGACCTGCGCAAAGCCTGCCGCGATGTCATCGAGGTAATCCTCATCAATCTCACGGACCAGCGCGATGGGTTCCAGTCCCATAACGCGTGCTGGAAAATCGTCCGCCCGCATGGCATCCCAGAAGCCGGAATCATCGGCAAAGGTCAGAAGGGCAGCGACGAGTGCCGGATCGAACCATTGGCCGCTGCGCGAGGTAATCTCCTCAAGTGCCGCTTCTGCGCCGCCGCGCATGAAAAACACGTCAGCGACCTGTGCCAGAAGCGCAATGCGCGCGAAGAGGGAAATTTCGGTGCCGCGCCGGCCCAAAGGTTGGCCGCTGCCGTTCCAGTGTTCATCAAGATCCAGGATGCCCTGTTCGACATCGGGTGAGAAGCGCATGCTGCGCACGATTTCAGCGCCACGCTGGCAACGTGTTTCGATCAGTTCGCGGGCAATCTCCCCGCCATTGCGGGCAATGTGCACGAGTGTCTGTAGCCGTTCGATCATGCCGGACTTGCGAGCCGTATTGGCCAGCAGGAAGCGGATGACATCCGGCAAGCGGGTGTCGACAAACTTGTATTCGCTTTTGAAGCTGAGGTCATCCGCGAGATAGAGCCTACAGATGCGCGCCGCATTCGAACTGCATCCGACATCCTTCAGCAGAAGCGTGTAGTAGAGATCCGAAAGCTCGACGGGCGTCAGGCCGATCTCTCGGCCAATATGCATGCCGATCCAGCAGCAACGCTGGCTGTGCCCTATGGGCTGGCCCTCGGTGATGTCGAGAGCATAGCTGAGCGCGCCAACCACATCGGAAAGCTGTATCGCCTGCACCCGCCATCTCCCATTCTGTGTCCCACACTCCTGGAAAATACGGGATAGATGTTAAGCGAGTGCTTTGTTTGCCAAAGGAAATGCAGCTCGCCTCACGGGAAGGAGCGAGATAATTGGCGCAGCATGACCCCGGATAAACGGGTCAGGATCAGGACACTGCAGGAGGGGAAGTTCGCGATCTAACAGATCAAGGGCGACGAACGAGTGGCAAGGGCAATAAGCTCGCCAACCAATTTAGATCAGAATGCCTTCCTGCGGTTCTAAAGGGAACAATTGGCCCGAAGTCCCCCATTCCGTACTCTGGCATCGTTGTTCCAAAAACCAATCTTGCCATTTGCCCCGATAGAAAGAATCGGAAATACTCAATCTGGGGTAGTTTCCGCAAGCACTGTAGGTGCACGTGCGGAGAGAGGGGCATGTCGAGGGTGAATGGATTTCTATGGGCATAGTGGCACAAATGCCGAGCGTGGCGATTGGCAGAAACTTGTCGAGCATCTGCTGGCTGTGGCGGAGCTGGCGGGCGTGTTCGCGCGGAAATTCGGGCTGGAACAGGCCACGTTCATAGCCGGACTTTTCCACGACCTCGGGAAGTATGATCCCGCATTTCAAGCCTATATCGCCAGACTTGGAGCGTCTGTCGATCATTCCACGGCTGGCGCACAGGTCTTGTGTCAGCTTGCCAGAGGCAACGACAAGGCGATGGCGGAAATCATCGCCTACGCAATCCTGGGGCACCATGCCGGCCTGCCGGATCGTCTTAACGAGACGAACGGGTGCGTCGCACAGCGCATGAAAAAGCCGCTGCGGATTGATCCCTGCTGGCAAAGCGAATTGGGGCCGCATCTATCTGAATGGATTGACGGGATCGCCAGCGCCCTGCCGCAGCGTCAGGGCAAGGATTTGCAGAGGTACGCCTTCACCCTTTCCTTCATGGGCCGTATGATCTTCTCATGTCTGGTCGATGCGGATTTTAAAGACACAGAGGAATTTTACGTCTCCCTCGGACAGCGGGCGGCAGATCGAGACTGGCCTTCGCTTGGCAGTCTGCTGGATGAATTTACCAGCATGTTCGAGGCGCATATGGCGCGATTCTCCGGCAAGCCTGCGGTCTCGGAGAAGTCGCGTGCGCTGAACGGACTGCGTAAAGAGATCCTTGCCCATGTGCGCGCCAGTGCGGCGGAAAAGCCGGGCTTCTTCACGCTGACCGTGCCGACCGGCGGCGGCAAGACGCTGGCCTCGCTGGGGTTTGCACTCGATCACGCCAAGCTGCATGGCCATGAGCGGATCATCTACGCCATTCCGTTCACGTCGATCATTGACCAGACCTCGGCGATATTTCGCAGCGTGCTGGGCGAGGAGCATGTTCTGGAGCATCACTCAAACATCGACGAGGAAAAGTTCGATGCGCGCGAACAGCGCGACAAGCTGAAGCTGGCCATGGAAGATTGGGCAGCGCCCGTTGTCGTCACCACCAATGTCCAGCTGTTCGAGAGCCTGTTTTCTGCCCGCCCGTCAAGGTCGCGGAAGCTGCACAATATAGCCAATTCTGTCATCATTCTGGATGAGGCGCAGACCCTGCCGCGCAACCTGCTACTGCCTGTCATGCAGGCGCTGGAGGAGCTGGTTGAGCGCTATGGCTGCACCGTGGTTCTATGCACCGCCACGCAACCGGCGCTTGGAAAGCGTGAGGAGTTTCCGTTTGGCCTGCCGCTTGATGAGAGCCGCGAGTTGGCGCCGGATCCCGAGGGTCTGGCCCGGCAATTGGCCCGCACGCACATCCGTCACGCTGGTGTGCTGGACAATGCAGCACTGGTGGATGCCCTGCGTGAGCAGCGGCAGATGCTTGTCATCGTCAACAGCCGCCGCCACGCGCTTGACCTCTATAAGAAGGCAAGCGCAGCCGATCTTGACGGCTCACTGCACCTGACCACCCGCCAATATGCCGCGGACCGCCGCCGCATTCTGGCCGAGGTGCGCACGCGGCTCGATGATGGAGTGCCGTGCCGTTTGATCGCCACAAGCCTAATCGAGGCGGGCGTGGATGTGGATTTTCCCGCCGCCATGCGCGCGGAAGCCGGGTTGGATCAGATCATCCAGGCGGCGGGGCGCGTGAACAGGGAGGGAAAACGTCCGCGTGATGAAAGCGTTGTCACCGTGTTTACGCCTGCGGATCATAAGCCGCCGCGGGAAATTTCCGGCCTGATCGGCGATATGAAACGCATCATCGACAAGCATCCGGATCTGACAGCACCCGCTGCCATCGCCGATTATTTCGGTGAGGTCTATTGGCGGGTTGGCAGAGAAGGGTTGGATGCCAAGGACATTCTCAGCCGGTTCTGCGTGACGCACCATGGTACGGATTTCGCCTATCGCAAGGTGGGCGAGGATTTCCGCATGATCGAAAGCGGGCTGGCGCCGGTCATCATCGCCATTGAGGACGATGCAAAGGAATGGGTGGAAAAGCTTTATCTGGAGCAACTGCCGACCGGCCTTCTGGCGCGTAAGCTTCAGCCCTTTACCGTGCAGGTGCCGCCCAAGGCGTGGGAGCGGCTTCGCGCCTGCGGCCATGTTTCATTCGTTGCACCGCATCTGCGCGGCGATCAGTTCGCTGTGCTTCAGAAAAACAGCCTCTACGATCCACAGTTGGGGCTGATCTGGGAGGATGCGGACCATCTGGCTGCAGAGGATTTGATGTGGTGAGAAGCTGCACCCGAAGGCGCAACTTCATCGATGACGCGGGTGGCGAAGGCGCCATGTGGTTTCAATCCACGCGGAAAGATCCGCGACGAAAGCTGCTGATGGCCGCTCATATATCAGCGCCAGAGATTAAAATTTTCAGAATACAGGGGGAGATGTGACCTACGGAATTCGTCTCAAAGTCTCGGGCGACTATGCCTGTTTTACGCGGCCGGAAATGAAGGTCGAGCGCGTTTCCTACGACGTTATGACGCCGTCTGCGGCCCGCGGCATCCTGGAGGCGATACATTGGAAGCCTGCCATTCGTTGGGTGGTGGATGCCATCCATGTGCTGGCGCCGATCCGCTTCCAGTCGATCCGCCGCAATGAGGTGGGCCACAAGGCCCCGGCGGGCAAGATCAAATCTGCCATGAAACGGGGCGACCTGGAGGGGTTGAACATTCTGGTGGATGAAGACCGCCAGCAGCGTGCCTCGCTGGTGCTGGTGAAGCCCGCCTACGTCATCGAGGCGCATTTCGAGATGACGGACAAGGCCGGTGCGGAGGATAACGAGGGCAAGCATCTCGATATCTTCAATCGCCGGGCTGCCAAGGGCCAGTGCTTTCACCAGCCCTGCCTCGGCACCCGCGAATTTGCCGCGCATTTCGAGCTGCTGGATCCGAAGGCAGACCTGCCGCCCGCCATCGAGGAAACGCGTGATCTGGGCTTCATGCTGTTCGATATCGACCATCAGGCTAAGGGGCGGCCCTCGCTGTTCTTCCGGGCGCAGATGGACAAGGGCGTGGTGCGGGTGCCGCATCCAACATCGCCGGAGGTGCTGCGATGACCATTCTTAGCTCGCTGGCCAGGGCCTATGAACGGCTACCGGATGCGCCACCCTTTGGCTATTCCTCGGAAAAGATCGGCTTCGTCATTTCGCTGAACGACGACGGAACTGTGGCGCAGATGGTCGACTGGCGCGACGGCGAGGGCAAAAAGGCAAGGCCGCGGTCTATGCTGGTGCCGCAACCGGTCAAGCGAACGGCGGGCATTGCTCCCAATTTCCTCTGGGACAAGACATCTTACGTGCTGGGTGTGACGGCTGCCGAAGGAAAGCGTACGGCAGAGGAACATGCCGCCTTCGTGAAAAAGCATATCGAGGCCATCGCGGATGCTGAGGATGCAGGCCTTCGTGCGCTGGCCCTGTTTCTGCAGAGCTGGCGACCGGAGCATTTCGAATCGCCTCGCTGGCCTGAGGAGATGAAAGACCAGAACGTGGTTTTCGCGTTGGAAAGCGAAAGGTTTAAGCGTGTTTTTCTGCATGATCGACCTGCGGCTAAAGCCCTGTGGGGCCGCGTCTCAGGTGGCGCGGATGCTGAGGCCGAAATCTGCCTCGTAACCGGCGAGGCGGGGCCGGTCGCACGGCTTCACCCTTCTATCAAGGGTGTCTGGGGGGCGCAGTCTTCCGGTGCGGCCCTTGTTTCCTTCAACCTCGACGCTTTCACGTCTTACGGGCATGAGCAGGGTGATAACGCCCCTGTCTCGGAAGCGGCAGCCTTTGCCTATACGACGGCACTCAACCGTTTTCTGGAGCGTGACAGCGGCCACCGCATCCAGATCGGCGATGCTTCTACTGTGTTCTGGGCGGATGCGCAGGATATGGCAGCCATCCAGATAGCGGAAGCCTGGGCCACCGTCATTTTCGATGCTGCCGAAACGGAAGATCCCAATCAGGCAAGGCGCGACGAGGAGGAGCGGCTTCGCAAGGATATAGAGATTAAACTAAAGCGCCTCGTTAAAGGTGACTCTCTGAAAGACATCGAACCAAAACTCACTGAAGGCGTGCGGTTCTATGTTCTTGGGCTAGCTCCCAACGCGGCGCGGCTTTCCGTGCGTTTTTTCTGGGAAGGCAGTTTTGGGGAATTGGCCGAAAATTATCGCGATTACATGCGCGATATTCAGTTTCAGCCGTGGCCTGAAGACAAGGCTCAGCCCAACATAAAGCAGTGTGCCTTGAGGCTTGCGCCCGCGCGCATCGATGCGGCTGGCAAAGTTAAGTTCGACAGTGAGCAAATCCCCAAGCAGTTCAGCGGGGAATATTTCCGGTCGATCATAACAGGCAACCGGTTCCCCGGCGCAGTTCTCGGTCAATTGCTCCTGCGTATCCGCAGCGACCACGTGCTGGATGCAACGCGCATCGCAATGATCAAGGCCATTCTGGTCCGAAACATGCGGTTGGAGCGACGTTTGCCAACAGATACCGCAGGCAATCAAAACAAGGATTATCTCATGTATCCCGATCCTGACGATCCCAACATCGCGCGGCGGCTGGGCCGGCTTTTTGCTGTCATGGAGCGAGCTCAATCCGCTTCGCTCGGCGAAAACGTCAATGCCACCATCAAGGACAAGTATCTGAGCGCAGCTTCGGCAACGCCAGCACAGGTATTCAACGGTCTTTTGAACTTGATCGAGCACCATCTTTCGCGGCTTCGGCGTGGGCATAGTGATGCGGAATGGGTTCAAAAAGCCGCAGACAAAAATGGCATCACCAAAGCCGACATGGCAAAGCGCCTACATCGCAAGCTTTCTGCGGATATCGGGCGGCTCTCGGCTTCCTTTTATGAGACCGGTTTTCCCGTCCAACATGATCGCGATGAGCAGGGCTTTTTCATGATCGGTTACTACCAGGAGCGCTACGGCAAGAAGGGGGCGGCTCCAGAAGACGATAGCACGGATGTCGATGACATCGCTTTGAACGAAACGAATTGAGGAGTTGAAATATGACTGCCCTGCAGAACCGCTATGATTTTGTGTATCTTTTCGACATCAAAAACGGCAATCCCAATGGCGATCCGGATAACGGAAATATGCCGAGGCAGGAAAGCAATTCTCAAAAAGGACTTGTGACGGACGTCGCCCTTAAGCGCAAAGTCCGTAACTATGTCGATCTAGTCAAAGCTGGCGAACCGCCCTATGCCATTTATATGCAAGAGAAGGCCGTTCTGAACCAGCGGCACCAGCAGGCTTATCAGGCATTAAATCTGAAATCCGAGAAGCAGAAGCTGCCCAAAGAGGAAGACAAGGCCCGCGAGATCACACGCTGGATGTGTAACAACTTCTTTGATGTGCGAACGTTTGGTGCAGTGATGACAACGGAGGTCAATGCCGGACAGGTCCGCGGTCCGGTACAGATGGGTTTTGCTGAATCGATCGATCCAATTAAGACGGATGAAATCACAATTACACGCTCTTCCGTTACGAATGATCGGGACGCGGAAAAAGAGCGAACCATGGGCCGCAAGTATATTATCCCTTACGGTCTCTATCGCAGCCATGGGTATGTCTCGGCCAGTCTCGCTGGCGATGCAACGAAGGGAACCGGATTCTCGGAGGAGGATCTTGACCTGCTGTTTGAAGCCCTGATCAACATGTTCGAACATGACCGCTCTGCTGCGCGGATGGAGATGAATGCGCAAAGGCTGATCGTCTTCAAGCATGACAGCGTTCTTGGAAATGCGCGGGCACAGGATCTGTTCAAATTGGTCACCGTCCAGCCAAAACCAGATGTGAAGCTGCCTCGTTCCTTCTCCGATTACATCGTCACCATCGATAGGGACAACCTGCCGGCGGGTGTCGAGATCATCGAGAAGCTGTGATGCCATGAGTGGCGAGGGCGGCATCACCACGATGGAAGAGCGGGAGCCGATCCCGCTCTCTGCCCTGCAGCACGCCGTTTACTGTCTCAGGCAGGCGGCACTGATCCACATCGAGCGGGTCTGGGCGGATAACCGTTTCACCGCCGAGGGTAATGTGCTGCATGAAGTGGCCGATAAGGGCGGCAGCCGCAAGGTGCGTGGCGTGCGCCGGGTGATGGCGCTGCCGATTTCAAGCGTCCGGCTCAACCTCTCCGGCATTGCCGATGTGGTGGAGTTTCTGACCGATGGAGAGGCGGAGACGGCGTTTCCGCTTGAATATAAGCGGGGCAAGCCCAAGCTGCACCGGGCAGACGAAGTGCAGCTCTGCGCACAGGCGCTCTGTCTGGAGGAGATGACGGGCAGGCCGGTGCCGGAGGGGGCCCTGTTTTACGCGGAAACCAAACGGCGTGTCGTGGTGCCTTTCGATGATGAATTGCGCCGTCTGACGGAAGAGACGGTGGAGGCGCTGGCCGACGTGTTTCGCTCCGGCCGCACCCCGCCGCCGACTGCGCGGCGTGAGAGATGTCGTGCCTGTTCGTTGCTGGAACTCTGCCGGCCTGATGCCGTGGCACGTCCCGTGCTGGCGTGGCGGGCGCGCATGGTGGAGCGCAGCCTGACGTCTGAGGATGCCGGATGAAGAAGCTTCTCAACACCATCTACGTCACCACCGAAGGTGCGGCGCTGCGCAAGGACGGCGAAAACCTTGTGGCCGAAATTGAGGGCGTGGAGCGCAGCCGCGTGCCGCTGCACATGCTGTCTGCCGTCGTCGTCTTCGGTGCCATTCATGTTTCGCCGCCTTTGATGGGCGCATTGGCGGCAGCCGGGATCGCGCTGACCTTTCTGGATCGCAACGGCCGGTTTCAGGCGCGGCTGGAGGGGCCGGTCAGCGGCAATATTCTGCTACGCCGCGCGCAATATCGCGTCTGTGACCGGCCAGAGGAGGTGGTTCGCTCCTTCCTGATTGGCAAGATCGCCAATCAGCGAGCCGTGTTGATGCGTTCGCTTCGGGATTATGCCGACGATTATGCACCGGAAGACCGCGCCAATGTGGAGGGCGTGACCGAGCGGCTGGCAAGCATTCTTCGCCGCGTCGAACTGTCCGATAACAGGCTCGATGAATTGCGCGGCTCTGAAGGAGAAGCCGCCAATCTCTATTTCTCCGTTTTCGACACGTTGATCCGTTCACCCGATGCTGAGATGCGCTGGACTAGCCGCTCCCGCCGCCCACCGCTCGATCCGGTCAATGCGCTTCTTTCTTTTCTCTATACGCTTCTAACTCACGATTGCCGTTCCGCTTTGGAAAGCGTGGGGCTTGACCCCGCAGCCGGGTTCCTGCATCGCGACCGGCCGGGTCGCCCCAGCCTCGCGCTGGACCTGATGGAGGAACTTCGTCCCGTTTTGGCCGACCGGCTGGCCCTTTCTCTCATCAATCGCCGCCAGTTACGTGCCCGCGATTTCGAGAGGCAGGAGGGTGGCGCCGTTCTGATGAGCGATGAGGCGCGCAAGACGGTGCTGACGGCCTGGCAGGAGCGCAAGCGGGAGGAGCGGCTTCATCCCTTCCTTGAGGAAAAGGCGCCGCTTGGCCTCGTGCCCTATCTGCAGGCACAGATGCTGGCCCGCCACCTGCGCGGCGACCTGGATGCTTATCCGCCCTGGTTCTGGAAGTGAGGCAAGGCCACCATGCTGGTTCTCGTCACCTATGATGTGCACACACTGGAGGGCAAGGGGCCGGCACGCCTGCGCGCCGTCGCCAAGGCCTGCCGCGATTACGGCCAGCGTGTGCAGTTTTCCGTGTTCGAAATCGAGGTGGATCCGGCCCGATGGGTGAAGCTGAAAGCTCGGCTGGAAAGCATCATCAACCCAGAGGTGGATAGCCTGCGCTACTATTATCTCGGTGCCAACTGGGAGCGGCGCGTGGAGCATTTCGGCGCTAAACCTGCCACCGACCTCAACGGTCCGCTGATCATCTGAGGCCGCTTTTTCATCCCACGCGGCTCAGCGGAATTTTCAGTGCGAACCACAAGCGTGCTGCAAAAGCCCGGCCGGTTCGCACCGACGCTTGTTCTTTGAAATTGTAAAATAATTTATCTGGTACAGAAGGGGCGCCCTGTTCTCACGCCTTCTGGCAAGCCGGTTCGCAAAAGTGGACTTGGCTGTTCAGTCAAATCCGTGCTTTACAGCTAGACAGTCGCCTCCTTCGCGGGGGCGTGGATCGAAACCTCCTCGAAATGTCCGAGGATCGAGAACACCTTGGTCGCCTCCTTCGCGGGGGCGTGGATCGAAACAGGATATTGTCGCGGGCTCTCCGGGTCGAGGGCTGGTCGCCTCCCTCGCGGAGGCGTGGATCGAAACTCCATCCTTGCGTGAGGCCTGCCCTCACCGCCGCGTCGCCTCCCTCGCGGGGGCGTGGATCGAAACGTCAGCGTCTTTGCGGTTCTGACGGGAGCAGGGAAGTCGCCTCCTTCGCGGAGGCGTGGATCGAAACGGATACGTAGAATCCGACATGCCCCTGCCAGCTGGTCGCCTCCTTCGCGGGGGCGTGGATCGAAACATTTTGCCAGGCAGCGTGTCCGTGGTGCCGCCAAGTCGCCTCCCTCGCGGGGGCGTGGATTAGGTCCGCAAGCGCCGAGGCTGCGGACCAGTTCGCGTCGTTTCAGCCTGTCGCGTAATTCTGCCGGAATGGCTCGTCGGAAATGAAATATGCGTCCGCGTCGGACGATATTGGAAGGAGCTCCGCCACGCCGCTTCGCTCGCTCTTTGCAGCGGCGGTTTGTAGCAAAAGGCTTAATCCCGCCTGAGGTACTTTAGCAACTTCAATGGGTTGTCAAGAAATTGGCTGGGGAACCTGGATTCGAACCAAGATTAACGGAGTCAGAGTCCGCCGTTCTACCATTGAACTATTCCCCAATCCGTTCCAGCATAGGCTGCCGGATTGGTGGGCAGGTCACCGAAGCATCGGTGCTGCCCGCGTCGTGGGCGCCCTTGTAACAGATTCTATCGGGTGATCAAGTGCCCATTTCATCTCTTTTGCAGCTTCTTTTGACGGGAGGATGACGAACGGGCCGCAAGCCCTTGCCGTACAGCCCTGCAGGGTATGGCGCGCCGCGCCCAACAAAAAGCGTTGGCGAAATCGCCTGTCACTGGTATCCTGTTGCCAACGAAACATTTAAGAGCCGCAGCAGGCCCGACCCAACAGGCTATTTGCGCGGCAGATGGACAGATCAGTGATGAACCCCGACAGCGGTGATAAGCCGCCAGAAGGCGGGGCGTCGACGGCAGGGCGTCAGGCGAACAAGGGTCGCAGACGCCGCAAGGGCAAGCGGGGCGGCAAGCCGTCTTCCGCACCCAATGTCGTACGTGGTGTCGAAGCGTCTCACCCGCTCGAGACCGGACGTTCCGAAACGGGCCAGCCAGGCCCGACGCGCAAGCGTAAGCGCAGGCGTTCCAACGCCCATAAGCCTGTGAATGGCGAAGGGCATCAGGCGACTGCCAAGGCCGCCGATGCCGCACGCGGCGAGCAGGCAGGTGCGCATCATAAGCGCAAGCGTGGAAAGCATCAGGCAGGCCGTGGCCTGCAGGGGCGTCCGCTTGCGAACGCCCAGCGCGGCGCATCCGGGGCTGCGCCCAAGCCGCATGCGCCCGTTGCAAAGCCAACGCCCGAAAAGCGCCCCGCGCCGGAGGCTCGGCCAAGGCCACCGGAGGCACTGGAGTTGGTCGCGCATCTGCGGGCGAGGTCGCATCCGGATGATCTCTATGCGGCGCTGGATCTCGGCACCAACAATTGCCGCCTGCTGATTGCCCAGCCGACGCGACCGGGGCATTTCCGCGTTGTGGATGCCTTTTCGCGAATCGTCCGCCTGGGCGAGGGGCTGGCCGCCACGGGAAGGCTGTCGGACGAGGCCATGGACCGGGCGGTGGAAGCCTTGCGCATCTGCGCTTCCAAGCTTGCCAGCCGCTCCATTCGCCGTATGCGCCTGATTGCAACTGAAGCCTGCCGTGCCGCGACGAATGGCGAAGCCTTCCTGGCGCGTGTGACCGCCGAGACGGGGCTGGAGCTTGAAATCATCGATCGCGAAACGGAAGCGCGGCTTGCCGTTTCCGGCTGCTCCTCGCTGGTGGGGCGCGAGGCGCGCTCCGTGGTGCTGTTTGATATCGGTGGCGGTTCATCCGAGATCGCGGTCATCCGGATCGCGCAGAACCGCTCCAGCCGCTTGGCGAACCACATCACCCATTGGACATCGCTGCCGGTGGGCGTCGTCACGCTGTCGGAACGTCATGGCGGACGCAATGTCACGCCTGAGGTGTTCGAGGCCATGGTCACCGAAGTGGAAGGCATGCTGGCCGGTTTCCAGTGCCCGCCGATTTCTCCCGATGGCCGTGCGGAAGAGGATTTTCATCTGATCGGCACGTCCGGTACGGTGACGACCCTTGCCGGCGTGCATCTGGATCTGCCGCGTTACGATCGCCGCCGGGTCGATGGCCTGTGGCTGTCCGATGCGGAGGTCAACGCCATGCAGGCCAAGCTTCTCTCCTGGAATTTCGAGGCACGTGCCGCAAACCCCTGCATCGGCCCGGATCGTGCCGATCTGGTGCTGGCCGGTTGCGCCATTCTGGAGGCCATTCGCCGCCGCTGGCCGAGCCGCCGCATGCGGGTGGCCGATCGCGGCCTGCGCGAAGGCCTGTTGACCGATATGATGGCGGATGATGGCGTCTGGCGCCGCCACCGCATACGTCGTCCGCAGGAGCAGATGCCACACCAACACCGCCGGAGGCATATCGATGAGTAAGACACCGATCGGCCGCAAACTCGGCCAGAAGGTCAAGAAGGGCAAGCTGAAGGCATCGTCCCGCCGCTGGCTGGAGCGCCATATCAACGATCCGTACGTCCAGCGTGCCAAGCTGGAAGGTTACCGCGCGCGCGCCGCCTTCAAGCTTCTGGAGATCGACGAGAAGCATCAGATCCTGAAGGGTGCGCGGCGCATCATCGATCTCGGCGCTGCCCCCGGCAGCTGGTCGCAGATTGCCGCCAAGGTCACCGGTTCGACGGAAGAAGATGTGCGCGTGGCTGCCATCGACTTCCTGGAGATGGCGCCGCTGCCGGGTGTGCGCATCCTTCAGCTCGACTTCCTGGATCCGGAAGCGCCGGCGAAGCTGATGGACGCGGTCGGTGGTACGCCTGATGTGGTGATCTCCGACATGGCGGCTCCGACAACCGGCCACCAGAAGACCGACCACCTGCGCACCATGCACCTGTGTGAAGTCGCCGCCTATTTCGCTATTGAGGTTCTGGGCGAGGGCGGTCACTTCCTCGCCAAAACCTTCCAGGGCGGCACGGAGCGCGAACTGCTGACGCTTTTGAAGCAGAATTTCCGTCAGGTGCTGCACATCAAGCCGGCATCATCCCGATCGGAATCGGTCGAGATGTTCCTGCTCGCCAAGGGCTTCAAGGGGCGCAAGTCTGTCTCGGAACAGGCGGCAGAGGAAAACGCGGACGAGTCGGAAGACTGAACTGCGTTACTCGCCCGCCGTCGCCGGTTGCGGTTCGGCTGCCTGCGCAAATCGTCGGTGGCCGGAAACGCTGGCACCCGTGCTGGCATCGAGCTTCAGAAGTGGTGTGATCGACAGAAGCGAGATGCCGGCCACCAGGAAGAAGGCGAGATGGAAATCCGCCAGCTGCAGGTGTGAGCCGGAAATGTAGGAAGAGGCTTCCAGCACGAAGGCCGCAAAGGCCACGCCCAGCGCGAGGCTGATCTGCTGCACGACGGAGCTGATGGAGGTTGCCTGACTGGCGTCGCTGTCATCGATTTCCGAGTAGCTGAGCGCGTTCGTACCCGTAAAGAACAGGGAACGGGCAAGACCCGCGGCAAACAGGAAGAAGGTGATCAGCATCGGCGGTGTCGAGGCAGTGAAGAAGCCGTTGACGGCGGTCATGGCAGCACCTGCAAGACCGGCGCCGATCAGCGCCGTGCGAAAGCCCGTTGCCGCAAACACGCGCTTTGCCACGAATTTCACACAGAGCGCCCCGAGCGCGCCGGAGAAGGTCGTGAGGCCCGACTGGAAAGGCGTCATGCCGAAGGCGAGCTGCAGCATCAGCGGCATCAGGAAGGGGATGGCTCCCGTCGAGATGCGGAAGGCGGTACCGCCCAGTATGGCCGTACGGAACGCTGTATTGCGAAACAGGGAGAGCCGCATCATGGGTGCCGGATGCCGCCCGGCATGGCGCACATAGAGCGCGCCGCAAATCAGGCCGACCGCGGTTGCCGCAATTCCCACGATCGGCGGCAGGGCCGGAAGGCTGACGACGGAAAGTCCGAACACGGTGCCCGCAGCCGCAAGTGAAATCAGCAGGAAGCCCAGCATGTCGATCGGCGGGGCAGGGCGCTTTTCGATTTCCGGCAGGTAGATGCTGGAGAGCCAGATGCCGAGGAGACCGACGGGAACGTTGATCAGGAAGATCCAGTGCCAGGTGAAATAGGTGGTAATGAAGCCGCCGATCGGTGGTCCGGTGAGGGGACCCACCAAGGCTGGAATGGTCAGCATCGCCATTGCGGAAACCAGATCCTTGCGCTCTGTCGTTCGCAACAAAACAAGGCGCCCAACCGGTGTCATCATTGCCCCACCCATGCCTTGCAGGAAGCGCGCCAGCACGAATTGCAGGACGGACGAAGAAATGGCGCAGAAGATAGAGCCGCCAACAAAGACCAAGATCGCGGCGCGGAAGATGGTTTTCGCGCCGAACTTGTCTGCCATCCAGCCGCTGACGGGAATGAACACCGCCAGCGCCACCATGTAGGAGGTGAGCGCCAGTTTCAGCGTGATGGGCCCAACGCCAAGATCGTTTGCGATGGCCGGCAGTGCCGTGGCAATGACGGTGGAATCCATCTGCTCCATGAAGAGGGCGACAGCAAGGATCAGGGGAACGATACGGTTCATGACAGGCGCGCTTTGAAAAGTCGAGGCAGGCGAGAACTCACTACGCCCATTGCCGGGGAAGCGCCACCTCAATTCGGTGTTCCGGCTGAGAGAATCACGATGACGTGACAACCGTTTCCTATCGTGCGGCTTTCCATATGTTTTCGTCCGAAGGTGACAAATCCGCCTCTTCATTCTTGCGTAGAAAGAGAGGGATATCGGCATTCAGGGCCGGGGCCGAGGTCGTGATAAACGGGAGGTTTCAATGGCACAGTTTGAAATGGGGCGACGGACATTGCTGGGCACGGCCGGATTGGGTCTGCTGGCGGCTCCAGTGATTTTGTCTGGCGCGGCTCTCGCGCAGGCACAAACCTCAAGCAAGACGGATAGCAACATGGCTGCAAATACACCGCCCGATATTCACCAGTTCAAGGTGGGCGACTTCCAGGTGACCGTGATCAAAGACGGTGCTCGGCCTTCAGGTAAGCCGAATGAAATCTTCGGCACCAATCAGTCGCCGGAAACTGTCGCCCAACTGCTGGACAAGAATTTTCTGCCAAGCGACCAGTTCGTCAACGGCTTTTCGCCGGTTCTCATCAAGGCGGGTTCGGAACTCGTTCTGTTCGATACGGGATTTGGCGAATCCGGGCGCGGCCAGGGCACGGGGCGTTTGCTGGACGGCATGAAGCTCGCTGGTTATCGTCCGGAAGATGTGACGGTCGTGGTGCTGACCCACATGCATGGCGACCATATCGGCGGCCTGATGGACGGCGGCAAGCCGGCCTTTCCGAATGCCCGCTACGTGGCGGGCCAAGTGGAATATGACTTCTGGACCAATCCGGCGCGTGCGGGAACCCCGGCTGAAGGTGGCCAGAAGGCAGTGCTTGCGAATGTCAAGCCGCTTGCTGAAAAGATCAGTTTTGTGGGCGATGGTGCAAGTGTCGTGTCCGGCATCACTGGCATGGCGGCCTTTGGTCATTCGCCCGGCCACATGATCTACAACGTGGAATCCGCTGGCAGGCGTCTGATCCTGACTGCCGATACGGCCAACCATTATGTTCTGTCGTTGCAGCGTCCGGATTGGGAAGTCCGCTTCGACATGGATAAGGCGCAGGCTGCCGCAACGCGCAAGAAGGTGTTCGACATGATCGCCGCCGACAAGGTGGCCTTCCTCGGCTATCACATGCCGTTCCCCTCGGTCGGCTATGCGGAAAAGCAGGATACTGGCTATCGCTTCGTGCCGAAGAGCTACCAGTTCGATATCTGATCCGGAAAATTGATCCTGCGGCCACGGCCGCAGGATCATACCGAATGCAGGCGCTCCTCAGACCGCTTCGTGTTCCAGATTCCGGATGTTTTCGATCAGTCCACGTCCGGACGGCTGCCATCCAAGCATCTGCTGGGTGGCAGCACTTGAGGCCGACATGTCGCTTTCCATGAAATGCGACAGCCAGCCGAAATGTTCGCCCGCCTTGTCGTGTGGAACGGATGTCACCGGCAGGTTCAGCCGCTCGCCGATGGCCGCGGCAATCGCATGTACGGGCACGCCCTCTTCCGCAACTGCATGATAGCAACCGCCATGCAGCGCACGTTCGACCGCCAGCCGGTAGAGGAGCGCCGCGTCATTCAAAGGACATGCCGACCAGCAATTGGTGCCCTCTGCAATCATTGCCGAGACACCGCGGGTGCGGGCCAGCCGAATGAGCTCGGTTACAAGTCCTTGCCGACGCGTGTCGTGGATTTGGGAGAGGCGCACAAAGGATATGTTGAGGCCTCGTTCCAGCAGAGCGCGGCCTGCACGTTCCGAGACGATGCGCGGATTGTGGCTGTTATTGTCAAAGTGATCCTCGATTGCCGGTTTGCCTTGCTCTTTCGTTCCGAAAGCCGTGACCGACGTGACAATGAAAGGACGACTGGAACCTTCAAGTGCCTCACCAAGCGCTTGGATGACACGGGCGTCCTTTTCGCAATTGGCGGCGAAGTTTGAAAAGTCATGGTCGAAGGCGGTGTGAATAACGGCGTCGCAGGCGCTTGCACCGGCTTTCAGTCCATCCGGGTCCGCGATGTCGCCGTGAAATACCTCGGCACCCATGGCGGTCAGTGATTCCTCGCCCGGGGCGGAGCGGGTAAGCCCCAACAACTGATGCCCCGCGCCGAGCAACTCCGCCGCAACGCGTGAACCGATGAACCCTGTTGCTCCTGTCAAAAAGATACGCATGCCGTGAGTCTCCTGTCTTGCTCGGAAAGCCTCATGCGCCTAGACTTCATCCTGTTAAAGTAGTGACTTTATCATGGTATAATTGCTAACCGGCTGATGATGACCCAACCTCCTGACACGCTGGCCGCCTATCTGAGGGATCGACGTATGCGGCTCGATCCGGCCACCTTCGGCATTGCGAGCAGTCGCCGCAGAACGCCAGGCCTGAGACGCGAAGAGGTAGCGCAAAGGGCCAATATAAGCGCAACCTGGTATACGTGGTTGGAGCAGGGGCGGGGTGGCGCACCCTCCGCAGATGTTCTCAACCGCATCGCCAAAGGCCTGATGCTGACCGAGTCGGAGAGGCAGCATTTGTTCATGCTGGGGCTGGGGCATCCGCCGGAGGCAAGGTATCGACCGGTGGAAGGTATTTCACCGCGCCTGCAACGGCTCTTGGACGCCATGGAAACCAGTCCTGCCATCGTGCGAACAGCAACCTGGGATGTGGTTGCGTGGAATCCCGCCGCTGCCATCGTCATGACCGATTATGCGGCACTGCCGCCCGCGGAACGCAACATCCTGCGGCTGGTGTTTTGCAATCCCCGGGTCCGGGCCGCTCAACAGGATTGGGCGGAGATCAGCCGCTTTGTCGTGGCCGCTTTCCGCGCGGATGCCGCGCGCGCCGGCGCCAGTTCGGAGATCACCGACCTGGTGGCCGAACTCTGTGCGCAAAGCCCGGAGTTTGCCAGTCTCTGGAACGCCAATGATGTCAGCATTTACGGGGAGGGGACCAAACGCCTCAACCATGCCATTCTTGGACCCATCGAACTTGAATACTCTGGATTTTCTGTAGACGGGCGTCCCGATCTCGGCCTTGTCGTCTACAATCCGGTCTGCCCCGGCGATGCGGATCGCATCCGCCTGCTGGTGCGGGAGCGGGTGGCAGCGAAGCGGTGAATACTGCTGCAAAGACTGCGCTTAGGTTTTTCCTATTCCCTTCCCGTCATAACCGTGTTACCAGCCCTCGCCAACTTCCCATTCCCGAAGAACGCTTCCGGCATCCTCCCGCCGGACGAACTTCTTTTACCGAAGGAACTTGGCCATGGCACGCATCATAGAAACTGCAACTGGCGCTGAGGCGCTTACCTTCGACGACGTGCTGCTACAGCCCGGCCATTCCGAAGTGCTGCCCGGTCAGACACATATCGCCACCCGCATTGCCCGCGATATCGATCTCTCGCTGCCCATTCTCTCTTCCGCCATGGACACCGTCACCGAAAGCCGTCTGGCGATTGCCATGGCGCAGGCTGGCGGTATCGGCGTTATCCACCGTAACCTGACGCCGATCGAACAGGCCGAAGAAGTGCGGCAGGTGAAGAAGTTCGAAAGCGGCATGGTCGTCAATCCGGTCACGATCGGTCCCGATGCAACGCTCGCCGAAGCTCTGTCGCTGATGAAGGCGCATGGCATTTCCGGCATTCCGGTCGTGGAAGGTGCTGCCCGTCCCGGTCGCCTCGTCGGTATTCTGACAAACCGCGACGTGCGCTTTGCCTCCAACCCGTCCCAGAAGATCTACGAACTGATGACGCGGGAAAACCTCGTCACCGTCAAGGATGGTGTCGACCAGCAGGAAGCCAAGCGCCTGCTGCACTCCCACCGCATCGAAAAGCTGCTCGTGGTGGACAATGACGGCCGCTGCATCGGCCTTATCACCGTCAAGGATATCGAGAAGTCGCAGCTGAACCCGAACGCTTCCAAGGATGCGCAGGGCCGCCTGCGTGTGGCCGCCGCGATCTCCACCGGTGACGATGGCCGCGAACGTGCCGAGCGCCTCATCGATGCCGGCATCGACGTGATCGTCGTCGATACGGCCCACGGCCACTCCCAGAAGGTTCTGGATGCGGTGGCGCAGGTGAAGAAGATGTCGAACTCCGTTCGCATCATCGCCGGCAATGTCGCAACCGCTTCCGGCACACGCGCACTGATCGAAGCCGGTGCCGATTGCATCAAGGTCGGCATCGGTCCGGGCTCCATCTGCACCACGCGCGTTGTCGCCGGTGTCGGCGTTCCGCAGCTCGCAGCCGTCATGGCTTCCGTCGAGGAAGCCGCCAAGAGCGATATCCCTGTGATTGCCGATGGCGGCATCAAGTTCTCGGGCGACATGGCCAAGGCGATTGCTGCCGGTGCCTCCGCTGTCATGGTCGGCTCGCTGCTGGCCGGTACGGACGAAAGCCCGGGCGAGGTCTATCTCTACCAGGGCCGTTCCTTCAAGGCTTACCGTGGCATGGGTTCGGTAGGTGCCATGGCGCGCGGCTCGGCAGACCGTTACTTCCAGGCGGAAGTGCGCGACACGCTGAAGCTGGTGCCGGAAGGCATTGAAGGTCAGGTGCCGTACAAGGGCCCGGTCTCGGCTGTGCTGCACCAGCTTGCGGGCGGCTTGAAGGCTGCCATGGGCTATGTCGGCGGCAAGGATATCAAGGACTTCCAGGAGAAGGCGACCTTCGTTCGCATCTCCGGTGCAGGCCTTCGCGAAAGCCATCCGCATGGCGTGACGATCACCCGCGAAAGCCCGAACTATCCGGGTGCCGGCAGCTGATCGTTCTTAATCCGGGCGGTGCGTAATGGCGCCGCCCTTTTTCATTTCGGCTTTTACTCTTTCGTCTCGTAAGTGGGGAATTCATGCTGTCCGACCAATCGATGATCTGGCCCATGTTCGCGCATGTCATGCTGGTTTTCGGCTTGTATGTGCTGTTGTCGAAGCGTCGTTTTGCGGCGGTGAAGGCGGGGCGTGCGACCGTTTCCCAGTTTCGCGAAAACCTCTCCGAGCCGGAAGACAGCCTGTTCGTCCATAACAACCTGAAGAACCAGTTCGAATTGCCGATCTTCTTCCATGTGGGCTGCATCGCGGTTTACATCCTCAATGCCGATAACTTCGGCACGGTCGCGGTGGCATGGCTCTTCGTGGTATCCCGTTTCGCGCATAGCTATATCCACGTGACCTCCAACCGTATCCGCCACCGGCGCGCCGCCTTCATCGTTGGGCTGCTGTCGCTTTTGGCGATGTGGGGATGGGTTGGTGTCTGGATGGTTCTGACCTAAGGGCGCCCCTTTGCGGCGGCCTTTGCGGCAGATCAAACTGCCTTCTCCCGTGATCCTCTAGAACCTGAAGCGCCGGACGATTGTCCGCCAGCTTCAGTCGCGACCTCCTCGTGAGTGTCGCCCCGTTCGAGGAGAAGATCATGGCCGCAATGATGAAAGCCGCGGTGGTGCGCGAATTCGGCAAGCCGCTGGTGATTGAGGAACTGCCGATCCCGGAGCCGGGACCGGGTCAGATCCTGGTGAAATACGAGGCGACCGGCGTCTGCCATACGGATCTGCACGCTGCCAATGGCGACTGGCCGGTCAAGCCCAACCCGCCCTTCATTCCCGGCCACGAAGGCGTCGGCTATGTCGCCAAGCTCGGTGCCGGGGTTACCCGCATCAAGGAAGGTGATCGCGTCGGCGTGCCGTGGCTGCACACGGCCTGCGGCTGCTGCAACCCCTGCCGCACCGGCTGGGAAACGCTTTGCGGCAGCCAGCAGAACACCGGCTATTCCGTCAACGGCACCTTTGCGCAATATGGTCTGGTGGACCCGGACTTTGTCGGCCGCCTGCCGGATAATCTCGAATTCGGCCCGGCAGCTCCCGTGCTCTGCGCCGGCGTCACTGTCTACAAGGGCCTCAAGGAAACCGAAGTGCGCCCCGGCGAGTGGGTGGTAATCTCGGGCATCGGCGGACTTGGCCACATGGCCGTGCAATATGCCAAGGCGATGGGCATGCACGTGGTGGCCGCCGATATCTTCGATGACAAGCTGGAGCTGGCGAAGAAGCTGGGCGCCGATGTCACCGTCAATGGTCGCGCGGCCGATGCCGTGGAGCAGGTGCAGAAGGCAACCGGTGGCGTGCATGGTGCGCTGGTGACGGCAGTCTCTCCGAAAGCCATGGAGCAGGCCTATGGCTTCCTGCGCTCCAAGGGCACCATGGCGCTGGTCGGCCTGCCGCCGGGTTTCATCTCGCTGCCGGTGTTCGATACGGTTCTGAAGCGCATCACGGTGCGCGGCTCGATTGTCGGCACGCGCCAGGATCTGGAGGAAAGCCTTCAGTTCGCCGGTGAGGGCAAGGTCGCCTCGCATTTTTCCTGGGACAAATTGGAAAACATCAACGACATCTTCCACCGCATGGAGGAAGGCAAAATCGACGGACGTATCGTCCTCAATCTTCAGTAATAGGCCGCGAACAGCCTATAAAGCCGCTCCGTTCACTTGGAGCGGCTTTTCGTTTGTCGAATCCTGCGATCGTGAACAAAGTTTAATCCGGCAAGGGTGCAAATTTGTGTGCGCTGCACCATGTTGAAGACATTGATGCTGCAGTTGCTCTGACTGCTTCTCAAGGAGTCTTCGATCCCATGCGGCCCACGCAGAACATTTTCGTTTTCCAGGGTGGTGGTGCTCTCGGCGCCTATCAAGCCGGCACCTATGAAGCGCTGGAGAAGCATGGCATCCATCCTAATTGGCTGGCCGGCATCTCCATTGGCGCCATCAACTCGGCGATCATTGCCGGTAGTCCGCAGGGGCGTGCAGTCCAGAATCTCCGCCAGTTCTGGGAGATGGTCTCCTCTAATCTGGATCTGGGCTTTGCACCGCATGATGAGTTCAAGCGGCTCTTCAAGGATGCGGCGGTGATTTCATCCGCGATGACGGGCGTGCCGGGATTCTTCTCGCCGCGCCTCTACACGCCCTATCAGCTCCTGCTCAATCCCGATGCGCTGATAAGCCATTACGATACGGAACCGCTGATCAAGACGCTGGAAAGCCTCGTGGATTTTGACCGGATAAACCGCGGCGACGTGCGCGTCAGCCTGGGAGCCGTGGAGGTTTTGACGGGCAACTTCGCCTATTTCGACAATCGCGACACGAAGTTGACCGCTCGCCATGTGGCGGCATCGGGCGCCCTTCCTCCGGGCTTTCCGCCGGTGAAGATCGAGGGCAAATATTACTGGGACGGTGGTCTCGTGTCGAACACGCCGCTGCAATACGTGCTGGCGGCGGACGATGTGGAAGCGGACCTCGATATCTTCCAAGTCGACCTGTTCTCGGCGCGCGGCTATATGCCGAAGGACTTGCTGGAGGTGGATGCCCGTACCAAGGAAATCCGCTATTCCAGCCGTACCCGCATGAACACGGACGAATTCGCGCGCAAGCAGATCTTGCGCCGCGCGGCCCGCCGCCTGCTCGAAAAGCTGCCGCCTGATTTGCAGGATGACGAGGATGCGGTTCTGCTGCGCTCGGTCGGCATCGAATACGATGTCAACCTCGTGCACCTGATCCACCGCACCGCCGCTTTCGATTCCCACGCGATGGATGCGGAGTTCTCCCGTGCCTCCGTCGAGCAGAATTGGAAGGCGGGCTATGACGACGTCGTCAGCACGCTCAATCATCCGCGTTGGAAGAACCGCGGCCGCCCCAAGAACGGCATCCAGATCTTCGACCTTGCCCAGGATAAGGCCGAACAGGATTGATCGGGCGGGTCACCGATAGCCTCACTTTCACATCCCAAATGTCCCAAGGAGACTTCAGAATGAAACTCGACGGCAAAGTGGCAATCGTGACGGGTTCGGCCAGCGGCATCGGCGCGGAAATTGCCAAGCGCTATGTGTCGGAAGGTGCAAATGTTGTCATCGCCGACCTCAATCTTGAGGCGGCGCAGGCAAAGGCTGCGGAACTGGTCGCCATGGGACCCGGCAAGGCCATCGGCGTCGCGATGGACGTGACGAGCGAGGATGCGGTCAATGCCGGGGTAGCAGCCACCGTGCAGCAGTTCGGCCGGGTCGACATTCTCGTCTCCAATGCCGGCATCCAGATCGTCCATCGCATCGAGGATTTCCCCTATGCGGATTGGAAGAAGATGCTGGCCATCCATCTGGACGGCGCTTTTCTCACGACCAAGGCCTGCATTCCGCATATGAAGAGCCAGGGCGGCGGCGCGATCATCTATATGGGCTCGGTGCATTCGCATGAGGCCTCGCCGTTGAAATCGGCTTACGTCACCGCCAAGCATGGTCTTCTGGGGCTTGCCCGCGTGGTGGCCAAGGAAGGCGGGTCTTCCGGCATTCGCGCCAATGTCATCTGCCCCGGTTTCGTGCGCACCCCGCTGGTCGACAAGCAGATCCCTGAGCAGGCAAAGTCGCTCGGCATCTCCGAAGATGAAGTGGTGAAGAAGGTCATGCTGGGCGAAACCGTGGATGGCGAATTCACGACCGTTGCCGATGTGGCTGAGGTTGCCTTGTTTTTCGCGGGCTTTGAGACGAATGCGCTGAGCGGCCAGTCGCTCACCGTCAGCCATGGCTGGCACATGGGCTGACAGGCGACCCGCCGATCCGTTGGGCAGGGCTTCACGTAAACGTGTGTCGGAACGCAAGACGGGTGGCTGTTCAGCCGCCCGAAATATTCCATTTTGCTGCCGATGACACCGACAGGAGGCACGTGCCATGAACGACAAGCCAACCGTGACCCAGGCGATGATCGACGCCTATGACGAATACACCCATCTGAGCCTCGACCGCCGCAAATTCATGGAAAAGCTGACCGCTCTTGCGGGGTCCGGTGCTGCTGCCGCGGCAATCGCCCCGCTTCTCGGGACCAGCAAGGCGAAGGCGGCTATCGTTGCGGAGAACGATGAACGCGTGACCGGCGAAATGGTGACCTATCCCGGTGCCTCCGGTGAGATGAAGGGCTATCTGGCGCTTCCGAAGACCGCTGCCGCACCCCTTGGCTCGGTCATCGTCATCCACGAAAATCGCGGTCTGAACGACCATCTGCGCGATATTTCCAGGCGTCTCGCTGTCGAAGGCTTTGCGGCGCTGGCACCGGATTTCCTCTCCCCGCAGGGCGGTACGCCCGACGATGAGGACAAGGCACGCGAAATGTTTGCCAAGATCGACATGGCACAGGTCGTGGCGAATGCCGAAGCGACGCGCGCCTGGTTGGCAGCCCGCAAGGGCGCCAACGGCAAGGTCGGTGCTATCGGCTTTTGCTGGGGCGGTGGCGTGGTCAACCGGCTGGCGGTCAAGTCGCCGCTGCTGAATGCCGGTGTTGCCTATTACGGCGCCCAGCCTCCGGTATCCGAGGTGCCTGCCATCAAGGCACCGCTGATGCTGCATTATGCCGGCCTGGATGACCGCATCAATGCCGGCATCCCTGACTACAAGAAGGCGCTGGAGGCCAATGGCAAGAGCTTCCAGATCTTCGTCTATGAGGGCGTCAACCACGCCTTCAACAATGATACGACCTCGGCACGCTATGATAAGCCGGCAGCCGATCTCGCCTGGGGCCGCACCCTGGATTTCTTCAAGAAAAACTTGACCTGATCGTCATGTTGAACGAGCGCTGGCGCAGTCGATCACGGCCTGCGCCAGCGCCTTCATGTCGTCTCTCCGCCCACTTGCACGCCGCCAGACCAGCCCGATCTCACGGGATGGTGCAGGATCGGCAAAGGGCAGGATGCGGATGTTCATGCGGGCTGCCTCCGTCTCGATCGCCATTTCCGGGATCAAGGTCATGCCCATGTCGTGCGATACCATCTGCAGCAGCGTCGACATGGAGGTTGCCCCGAAATTCACCAGGCTACGTTTCTTGGCAACATTACAGACGGCCAAGGCCTGATCGCGCAGGCAGTGGCCTTCCTCCAACAAGAGTAGCCGATCGACATCCACCTGCGTTTCCGTCAGCGGCGACATCAGAATGTCCTGCTGGTTGTTTGCCATCGCCATGTAAAAGCGGTCTGCAAACAGGGATTGGGCGGCAAGGCCGTCCTCTTCGATCGGCAGGGCAGCAACCACCGCATCCAGCCGTCCCTCGCGAAGATCGGCGATGAGACGATCGGTAATCGCTTCCTTCAGTTCCAGTTCGACCGTTGGGTGGCGCTCGCGCAGGCAGGGCACCAGCTTCGGCACGAGATAGGGTGCGACTGTAGGGATGATGCCGAGCCTTAGCAGGCCATCCAGCGTTCCGGCTGAGCGACGCGCGGCTTCTTCCAGCCGGTCTACGCTGGCGAGGACGGCGCGTACATGAATGAGAAGCTCCTGGCCCTTTCCCGTGAGGAGCGTGTTGGATCGGGTCCGTTCGACCAGCTGGACACCAAGGTGCCTTTCCATCTCCATGATCTGCGCGGAGAGCGCCGGCTGGCTGATATGGACCATTTCGGCCGCGCGGCCGAAATGCAGCGTGGTGGCGAGCGCTTCGAAATAGCGCAGTTGACGGATGCTAATCATGATAAGAATTTCCTATCATATTTTGCATGAAATTCAATTTGAAACTATGGAACTTTTCGCAGAATGTTCCCGCGGAGACACTCGTGACTGCCAAACAAACAGGAGGCCCAGATGAACGAGCACGTCAAATCAGCCGGCAAATGTCCGGTTGCGCATGGGAGCAACACTGCCACCGGCAATTCTGTGGCAGCGTGGTGGCCGAATGCGCTCAACCTCGATATCCTGCATCAGCATGATGCCAAGACCAACCCGCTGGGTAAGGACTTCAACTATCGCGAAGAGCTGAAGAAGCTCGACGTTGAGGCCCTGAAGGCCGATCTGCGCGCGCTGATCCTGGACAGCCAGGATTGGTGGCCGGCCGACTGGGGCTCCTATGTCGGCATGATGGCCCGCGTCACCTGGCACGCGGCCGGTTCCTACCGCGTGGGCGATGGTCGTGGCGGCGCCAATACCGGCAACCAGCGCTTCGCGCCGCTGAACTCCTGGCCGGACAACGTCAATACCGACAAGGGCCGCCGTCTGCTGTGGCCGATCAAGAAGAAGTACGGCAACAAGATCTCCTGGGCAGACCTGATCGCGCTTGCAGGCACGATCGCCTATGAGGTTGCCGGTCTCAAGACCTTCGGCTTCGCCTTTGGTCGCGAGGACATTTGGCATCCGGAAAAGGATATCTACTGGGGCGAAGAAAAGGTCTGGCTGGCGCCGAGTGACGGCCGTTATGGCGACGTCACCAAGCCGGAAACGCTGGATAACCCGCTGGCCGCCGTGCAGATGGGTCTCATCTACGTCAACCCCGAAGGCGTGAACGGCAAGTCCGATCCACTGGCAACTGCCGCGCAGATGCGCGAGACCTTTGCGCGCATGGGCATGAATGATGAAGAGACCGTCGCATTGACCGCCGGCGGCCACACGATCGGCAAGAGCCACGGCAATGGCATTGCCGCCAATCTGAGCCCCGATCCGGAAGCGGCTAGCCCCGAATTCCAGGGCCTGGGCTGGATCAACACCCAGGGCCGCGGCATCGGTCGCGACACCCTCGTCTCCGGTATCGAGGGCGCCTGGACCAGCGAGCCGACCAAGTGGGACAACGGCTTCTTCAAGATGCTGTTCGGCCATGAATGGCATCTGGTCAAGAGCCCGGCCGGTGCGCATCAGTGGGAGCCGATCTCGATTGCTGAGGAAGACCGTCCGGTCGACGTCGAGGATCCGTCGATCCGCCAAAACCCGATCATGACCGATGCCGACATGGCGCTGCGCGTCGATCCGATCTACCGCGAAATCTCGTTGAAATTCCGGGACGATCAGGACTACTTCTCCGACGTCTTCGCCCGCGCCTGGTTCAAGCTGACCCATCGCGATGTTGGCCCCAAGTCCCGCTATTTCGGTCCGGACGTTCCGGCAGAAGACCTGATCTGGCAGGATCCAATCCCGGCTGGACGCACGGATTACGACGTCAAGGCCGTCAAGGCAAAGATTGCTGCATCCGGCCTGTCCGTATCCGAACTCGTCGCCACCGCCTGGGATAGCGCCCGCACCTTCCGTGGTTCGGACTATCGCGGCGGTGCAAACGGCGCGCGCATCCGTCTTGCGCCGCAGAAGGATTGGGAAGGCAACGAGCCGGCGCGTCTGGCCAAGGTTCTTTCGATCCTCGAACCCATTGCAGCAGAGACGGGCGCAAGCATTGCTGACGTGATCGTGCTCGGCGGCAATCTCGGTGTCGAGCAGGCAGCGAAGGCCGCAGGTTTCGACATCGAGGTTGCGTTCGCACCGGGTCGTGGCGATGCCACCGCCGAGCAGACCGATGTCGATAGCTTCGCCGTTCTGGAACCGTTGGCTGATGGCTTCCGCAACTTCCAGAAGAAGGACTATGTGGTCAGTCCGGAAGAATTGTTGCTCGACCGGGCGCAGCTGCTCGGGCTCACGGCCCCGGAAGTTACCGTGCTGATCGGTGGCCTGCGCGTGATCGGCGCCAATTACGACGGTTCGAAGCAGGGCGTGTTCACCGAGAACGTGGGTGCGCTTTCCACCGACTTCTTCACGACGCTGACGGACATGGCCTATACCTGGATCCCGACCGGCAGAAACTCCTATGACATCCGCGACCGCAAGACCGGCACAACCCGGTACACAGCTTCGCGCGTCGATCTCGTGCTCGGCTCCAACTCGATCCTGCGCGCCTATGTGGAAGTCTATGCTCAGGACGACAACAAGCAGAAGTTCGTGAGGGACTTCGTTTCGGCCTGGGTCAAGGTCATGAACGCGGATCGCTTCGACATCGCCTGATCCAGCTTGGCGATTAGTCGTTGAGGCCAGCCGTCATCCCGGTTGTCGAATGGGTACTGAGATTGCTTGCCCATTCGGCTTATATTTCTTATATTTAATAAAAGAAGCCGGGGGTAAACCCCCGGCTTTTTACTGTGAATTTTTAGGGGATATTGATCGACATCTCGCATCAAACGACGAGATTTGCTTTGAAATATTCAAGTCATTCAGCATTCATGTGCCTTTTCATTTATTTTTAATCATATTGATTAAGTCTGCCGACAATTGCCAATAAGGAGGTTGTCGTGAAAGGTATTGATCAAGAAATTAAGCCTTGGACCGGCGATAAGCGTAAGACTGGCCAAGAGCTTTTCCAGGTATTGGATCAGCATATTAGAGAAGTCAGTACGAAGTGCTATAAATCGTTCGATCCCTCTACAACTGTTCTGCCTGATGACGTCGTTGCCCGGGAACGGGTAAAGTTCCAGCATCTGTGCGAAGGCAACTTCAATGCAGATTATTTTGCCGCTCAGGCTCCGGTTATTCGGGCGATTGCGGAAAAGATCGGCTTCACGAATTTCATTGTAAAGGCAGCTTCCATCTATGCGGCTGAGTGGTCACTCGTCGTCCTCAAGGAAACGAGTTGGTCGCCCCGCAAGCGCGAGGTCTATCTTCGCAGCATCATCGAATCCATCTTTACCGATATTGCCACAGCGGTGAACGTGCTCATCCAGGACATGGAAACAGAGCGGGACAAGGAGAGAGCTCAGTTCGAAACCGCGCGTGCGAGCGATGCGGCTGCCGACGAACGGGCCATGGCCATTCTCGGCAAGGCGCTGAACGAGCTTGCCTCCGGTAATCTCGTAACGCGGATCGGCGACGAAATGTCGAACAAGCACACCGCCGCACGCAATGATTTCAACAGCGCGACGGAAGCACTCAATGGCGTGATGCGAAAGATTGCCGGTACGGTAGGCGAACTCCATCGTGGCATGGAAGAGATCACGGCATCTAGCGACAATCTTTCTCGGCGCACCGAACAGCAGGCGCAAACCCTGGAAGAAACCGCGGCTGCCCTGCATGAGCTGACCACCACCGTTCAGCGCACCTCAGAAGGGGCGGCGGTTGCTAATCGCGCAGCATCGAGCGCCAAGGCAGAAGTCAGCCGTACAGGCGAGATCATGACGGAAGCCGAAGCGGCCATGAGCCGCATCGCCAGCAGCTCACAGGAAATTGCGCGGATCGTGTCCGTGATGGACGAAATAGCCTTCCAGACCAATCTCCTTGCACTCAACGCCGGTGTTGAAGCTGCCCGCGCAGGCGATGCCGGCAAGGGCTTCGCCGTCGTTGCCTCCGAAGTTCGGGCACTGGCTCAGCGCTCCGCCGAAGCGGCAAAGGAAATCCGTAGCCTTATCTCGGCCAGTACTGAGCAGGTCAAGCATGGCGTTTCTCTTGTAGAAACGACCAGCATGACACTGAGCGGCATTGTCCAGAAGGTTGCTGAGATCGATGAGGTCATCGCAACTATTGCGCATTCGGCACGGGAGCAGGCAAGCGGCATCAAGGACATCAATGATGCCGTGGCACAGATGGATCGTGTGACCCAGCAGAACGCTGCCATGGTGGAAGAATCGAGTGCCGCCACGGCCACCATGCGCTCCAAGTCTCAGGAGCTGGCGCGTCTTCTGGATGGCTTTACCCTTAACGGCTCAGCACAGGCTGCCAGCCCCGCCCGCTTTACCCAGAAATACGCGGCGTAAATTCCCGCCGATCAACAATCATAAAGCAGGCGAAGGCGGTAGTCTTCGCCTGCTTTCGTATTTACCAGTTCGGAACCAGCTGAAGGTTTCGTGTCCTGCTCCCCTTGCCATAGGGCTTGCCGTCCGCATCCAGATCATCGGGCACTACGGCGGGGGAAATATTATCCAGGCAGGCAGTAATGTGATCGGTGATGGCATTGGCGAGCGACGGCGAAAGACCAGGGCGCTTCATCAAACCAATCTGAACCGGGGGCAGGGGCGGAAAACCATCAGCCTGGCTCAACACCTTCATACCCGGTCGAAGCGCAGATTCCGGCAGAACCGAAACAGCCAGCCCGGCGAGAACCGCAGAAGCCACGACCGTGGAGGACCAGCTGGTAAAGAGCACCTGGTAATCGCGGCCATCCGCGTCGAGCGCCGAGCAGGCCAGCTGACGCCAGTTGCAATCCCGTCGCCCGACTGCGAGCGGCACGGGGCAATCTTCCTTCAGCGGATGGTTGGCCGAAGCCACCCAGCACAGCGGTTCTGTCCGGACAACGTCCGACTGACGCGCCCTCGGATTATGGGTTACGAGCGCGATATCCAGCTCTCCACGTGTCATCTTTTCCGCAAGATCGACGGAGGGTTCGCAGACGATGAAGAGCTCCACATTCGGGTGCGTTTTTGCAAAACGCCCAATGATTTCCGGCATGTAGCGGTCGGCATAATCGTCCGGCGTGCCGATCCTGAGCGTGCCTTCCAGCCGGTTGTCATCGAAGGCAGCGATGGCCTCGTTGTTCAGCCGGATGATGCGGCGCGCGTAGTTGAGAAGCTTTTCGCCTTCCAGCGACAGGCGGTTTCCGCGCCCGTCCTTCACGAAGAGCTGTTTGCCAACCCGCTCCTCCAATCGTCGCATCTGCATGGACACGGCTGATTGTGTCTTGAACACGCGGTCGGCGGCCTTGGTAAAGCTGCCGGTATCCACGATGGCGATGAATGTCTGCAACTGGTCGATATCAAGGGGAGCGGACATGGGGCAAATGACCTATCAGGTTGTCTGATGGTAATGATTAGAAACATTCGTTGGACTGATCAATACCCAAAGTCCATAAAGCCGTCACACCAGACGTCGGGCAGCACAAGCCCTTCGAACTCCTGACCGATGCAGATCGGACGGGATGCGCTTCCTCGTGCCTCACAGAAAGGAACAGATCATGAGCACGATCGACCGGATGATGAACACTCAAGCCTTTGGCCAGCGCAGCGCGATTGCACGCATTGCCGCAGAGGTATCGACGGTGGCCAAAACGGTGAAGCGCGCCCTCCGCAATCGCTTTGCGATGAACCGGATTGCCGACCTCGATGATCATCAGTTGCAAGATATCGGCCTGAAGCGGTCGGATGTGGAAATGGCCGCCGGTGCCGCCGGCGTATTGGAAGACCCGTTTGACTTCCTGCCGCTTTCCGCCCGCCCGCGCTTGAAGCGCTGATCAACGTCTGCCTGCCTGACCGGCAGGCACCTCCTCCAGTTTCCCCGCAGGGTGTCGCCAATTACCCTGCTGCTTGCCCGGCCGGTTCATCCGCGCCGGGCTTTTTTATAATCTTCATGGCGAAGGCTGCGGCGACGTCGTCTTCAGATAGCTTTCGAAGATGGCTTCCATATTCTTTTGATAGGCCTTCTGGGCCTCGACGCCGCTGTCGAACATGCTGTTCAGCACGGATTGGAACTGCGACAGGTCAGGCTTCGGGGCCGCTTCATCCTTTACCTCTTCCGGCTTGGCCTGTGGCGTAGGTTTGGCCTCGGGCGCCGCGGCGGGCGTCATCGCCGCCATCGACTTTGCCATCATCTCCTGAAAAGCTTTGGTGAAAGGGTTGTCGAGGAAGGGATTGGCCGCCGGTTCCGGCGCCTTAGGCTTTTCCAAGCCCCACATGGACCACATGGCCTGGAACATGGGGTTGTCGAACGGGTCCGGTTGGGGTGAAGGTTTGCGCGGTGCAAAGCCGATCGCTTCCAGCCACTGGCGCTGCATCTTTTCCATGCCATCGGCAGAGAATGGGCTGTCCTTCATCTGGCCGGTCATCTGCTTGAACAAGCCGCCCATGATGGTATCGGCAACAGCCGGCATCATCTGGCGCAGGATATCCTGGCCGATGCCGGTGATCTGTGCTGCCTGTTCCGCTACGGCTTTGGTCACCTCGGACGAACCGAACAGTTTCTCGATCACGGCATTGCCATCGGCGATGCCCTGAGGGGTGAAAGCCTTGCTGACATCCTCGAAATACTTGCCATAGGCGCCGGAATAGACGGCACTCATCAGCGATGTCAGGTCGTAAGGATTGCTGCTGGTGCGCTTGAAACCGGAAGAGAAGGCCGGAAGAAGAGCCGCCATGGCTTGTGCCGTCTGCTCCTGCGCCAGATTGAACTGTTTCGCCAGGGCATCCATGGCGGCGCCGTTCTGCGCCCTCAACATCATCTCGAACAGCGGCAGCATTTTTGTC
The DNA here is from genome assembly GCF_030504645.1 of Rhizobium oryzicola. Lineage (GTDB taxonomy): Bacteria > Pseudomonadota > Alphaproteobacteria > Rhizobiales > Rhizobiaceae > Neorhizobium > Neorhizobium oryzicola. The sequence continues at coordinate 711,898 of NZ_JAUKWQ010000001.1, forward strand.
GGCTCCTCTCTGGAATCTCGTTATGTGCGAACACTATAACTGGAAATAAGCAGAGAGAAACCGGTTTGTGCTGCCCGTAACACGTGAGTTCAGTATTGGAATTCGTCGAACACGGGTTCCACGGATTGATTCCAGACGCCGTTGAAACGGGCGAGAAGCTCCTCGGCGAGCACCCTCTTCTTGTCTAGGATCTCTTCCAGCGGCGCAAGGAAGATGGTCTCGTCCTGGCCTTGGCCATTGAGCCGTGCGCGTGCGGCAAGGCCCGAGCGGGAAACCGACACGATATCCTCGGCCACGTCGATCAGCGAGCGCCCGGAGATCTGAGCCTTCAGACCATGAACCGGCACACCGTCACGCAACGCCTGCACATCCGCAAAGCTCCAGCCCTTGGTGATCTCTTCCGCAGCCGTCAACGCAGCATCGTCATAAAGCAGGCCAACCCAGAAGGCCGGCAGCGCGTTGATGTGGCTGAATGGCCCACCATCGGCACCGCGCATTTCGAGGTAACGCTTCAGTCGCACATCCGGGAACAGCGTGGAGAGATGGTTCGTCCAGTCGCCGAGCGTCGGCTGCCATTCGGCCACTTCACCCTTCAGCGCGCCATTCATGAACTGGCGGAAGGTAACATGCGTACAGTCGTGATAGCGACCATCGCGCACGATGAAATACATCGGCACATCCAGTGCCCATTCCACATAGGTCTCGAAGCCGAAGCCTTCCTCGAAGGCCTGGGGCAACAAGCCTCCACGAGCGTTGTCGGTGTCGCGCCAGATCTCACCCCGCCAGGACTGAAGTCCATTCGGCTTTCCTTCCGTGAAAGGCGAGGCAGCGAACAGGGCGGTCGCCAGCGACTGAAGCTTCATGGACAGGCGAATCTTGCGCGCCATGTCCGCTTCTGAAGAGAAGTCGAGGTTCACCTGGATGGTGCAGGTGCGGTACATCATGTCCAGTCCGTGATGTCCGACCTTCGGCATGTAGCGGGTCATGATCTCGTAGCGGGATTTGGGCATGCGCGGCGTTTCCGCCAGCGACCAGCGCGGGCTGCCGCCGATGCCGAGGAAGCGGATGCCCATCGGTTCGGCCACCTCGCGCAGTACATCCAGATGATGGCGCGTTTCCTGGCTTGTTTCGTGCAGGGTTTCCAGCGGTGCACCGGAGAGTTCAAACTGGCCGCCCGGTTCGATCGAGATCGCGCCCATGCCGGAATGTTCGCCAAGGCCGATGATGTTCTCACCGTCCATGATCGGCTCCCAGCCTAGCTTGTCCTGCATGCCCTTCAAGAGTGCAGAAATGCTGGCATCGCCGAAATATGGGACGGGCGAATTGTCGGCGCGGAAGAAGGCGAACTTCTCGTGTTCCGTACCAAGGCGGAAGGATGACTCCGGCTTGCAGCCCTTGGCCAGATATTCGGCCATCTCCGCGACGGAGGCGAGGGGAGTGTGGTCAGTGGTATCACGGGCCATGGAAGAGACCTTGGATGAAAAAGCTGTGGTCTGGAGAAAGCGACGAAGGCGGGCACCTTCACATGCTTCTACCGTGCGAAAAGCTGCTTGTACCGGATCAAGATTGTGCGCAAGTGAATTTCTTTGAAAGCACTCTCAACCCCAGTCGCCAATCATTGCCTGTACCACCGCAAGTGCCGCGACCGCAGCCGTATCGGCTCTCAGAATGCGGGGGCCGAGCGGAATGGCCGTCACGAAAGGCAGGCTGCGCAAAAGCGTGCGCTCTTCGCCTGAAAAGCCGCCTTCGGGGCCGATCAGCAGGGCGAGCTGCCGCTCTTTGACGCTCTGCAGGATGGGCAGGGGATTGTTGCTTTCCTCGCCTTCGTCACAGAACAGGATGCGGCGATCGCCCGGCCAGCGCTCCAGCAGGTCCCTCAACTTGACCGGAGGGGCGACTTCGGGAACGGACAGTATGCCGCATTGTTCGGCCGCCTCGATCACATTGGCCTGCAGCCGTTCCATGCTGGTAATCTTGCCCTGCACGTGCTGAGTCATGACGGGTTGCAGCACACCGGCACCCATTTCCACGGCCTTCTGCACGAGATAATCCAGCCGGCCAACTTTCAGCGGTGCGAAGAGATAATGCAGATCAGGCGTCGGTGTCTGCGCCCGCGTCTGCTCGATTGCTTCCAGCAGAAGCTTCTTGCGGCTGGCAAAGCGCAGCGCCGTGCGCCATTCGCCATCGCGCCCATTGAAGGTCAGAACTTCGTCGCCCTCCTGCATTCGAAGCACGTTGACGAGGTAGTTGAACTGTTCCGAACTGGCCTCGTGCTGGAGACCGCTACTCAGCGGAGCCTCGACAAACAGCCGTTGCATTCGAAAATTGGCGCGCATGGATGACGGACCTGACTCAGATGAAGAGCCGGAACATAATCATTGCCAGCACCGCCGCAAGGGCAGCCGAGATCGGAACGGTGATCGTCCATGCGCCGAGGATCGTCAGAAGATGGGAACGTCGAACGAGATAGCGGCGGCGGACCTCATCCTGATTGATCTCGATCGGTTGGTTCGCCGACTTCTTGCCGCGCTTCTTGCGGCCAAGGTTTTCCTTCTCCTCAGCCCGCATCGCCAGATATTGCGCCCTCTGCCTGGAATGGCGCGTGTGCCATTCACGGTAGAGCCCGACTCCGAAGACGGAGCCCACGGCAATATGAGTGGAGCTGACCGGCGCTCCAACGCTTGAGGCGACAATCACGGTGACTGCTGCTGAAAGCGCCACGCAATAGGCGCGTACCGGGTTGAGCTTGGTGATATCCTTGCCCACCAGTTTCACCAGCTTGGGGCCGTAGAGCAGAAGACCGAGAGATATGCCGAAGCCGCCGATCAGCAGTTCCCATGTCGGAATGGCCACACGGTCGATGCTCGGCCCATGATCAAGCGCTCCCACAATGGCCGCCAGCGGCCCCACGGCATTGGCCACGTCATTGGCGCCATGGGCAAAGGCAAGCAGGGCGGCGGAAAAGATCAGCGGGAGCTGAAAAAGCTTGCGCAGGGACTGATTACGATTCTCCAACCCGAACGATTGCCGTCGGATGATTGGCACGGACAAGGCCCAGACGACAATGCCACCGAAGCAGCCTGCCATCAGCGCCATGGAGAAGCTGATGTCGTAATAGGGGGCCGCAACCTTTAGAAGGATATAGGTGCTGAAGGCGCCAAACATCGTGCCGATCAGCACCGGGACCCATCTGCACGCCGCGGCGATCTTGTCGCTGGTATAGATCACGTAGCGATCGATGATGGCGAGGATGGCAACGGCAATGGCGGCACCCATGATGGGTGAGATGAGCCAGCTGATGGTAATGCCGCCGATCACCGGCCAGTTGATGCCCTGCAGGCCGGCCGCGGCGAGACCCGCCCCCATGACACCGCCAACGATGGAGTGAGTGGTGGAAATCGGCGCGTTCAGCCAGGTGGCAACGTTGATCCAGACCGCTGCCCCAAGAAGTGCGGCCATCATCGCCCATATGAAATAGCCTGGGCGTGCCAGGTGTTCGACATGCAGAATGCCGTTCGCGATGGTATCGGCCACGTCGCTGCCGGCAATAAGAGCTCCGGCGATTTCGCAGACTGCCGAAAGCCCCAGGCCGAAGGCAAGAGTAAAAGCACGTGCACCGACGGCGGCGCCGATATGGTTCGTGACATCGTTTGCGCCGATATTCATGGCCATGTAGGCCGCAAGGACCGCAGCTGCGATCGCCACCACAGCGGCTGGCTTGCCGATCACATAGGCTGCCGCAAACATCATCACGGCAATGAGAAACAGAAACGCGGCCCCCGGCGCTGCCAATGATGTGCCGAGATGTTTGGCAGCCTCCTCAGCCGAGGTGATCCGGTCCAGGTCCTTGTCGAGCGCGCCTCTGCGGTCGCCCTTTCCGAGCGCGCCAGTTTCGCGCGAAAATTCTTCGACAGGCTGCTTCAAGGTGATTGGTGTCTTTGCAAGATCAGAGAATCGGCTGTTACCCTAACAGCCGATGATGTCAGCTTAGCTGCCGGTCGCGCGAAACTGCTTGACCGGCGGTGCCTGCATCTTCTGTGCAAAAGCGAGCAGAAGACCCTTGAGTTCAGGCTCATTGACCCTGACTGCTGCTTCCTCGCAGGAGACCCATTCCAGCTTGCGACTTTCCTTTTCCGGAAAACTCTCAAGCATGCCGGTGACTTCCAGCAGATGCACCTGGACCTTGACGGGCACCTTGACGCCGCTCTTGCGCTTCTTGAGATAGGCGTAGAAGCCGAAGACTTCCTTGTGCACATTACCCTGGACGCCGGCTTCTTCGTAAGCCTCTTGCGCGGCCACGGCACAAGAGCGCTTGCCCTTCATAGGCCAGCCCTTGGGGATGACCCAACGGCCCGTTTCCCGGCTGGTCAGCAGCAGCACACGCGGTACAGAGATGCCGTTCATCATTTCGAACCGATAGCACAATGCCGCATACTGCTGCCGCGGTGGGCGCTTCAGCATCAACAGGAAATTGCTCATGATCCGGTTCCAAATGTTCAATTCAGGTCACACTCCGACTCGTTTAACTCACCATAACAGATAATGCGTTTGCACAGCTGTTCAATTGCGACATCATGCGTAATTGCGCTCATTTTTCTGTGTTCAAACTAATCTACCTGCTTCTGGTTGCTCCACCCTTAACTCTTTAGAATTTTCTTGTGAGCCTCAACTTTCGTCAGATCATCCCGCTTAGCCCCGCCTTGATAGGGCATGGTCATGTGTGAGACAGTTCGTAACGACGTGCGGGAGGATGCCTGTGTCCGAAAAAATCGAGTTTCTTCAGCCACGTGCAGCGGTCCTGCAGCGTCGCGAAACCATCATTGGCGATCTGTTGGAGGTTCTGGGCGCAGACGGCTTGATCCATGAGCCGCGCGAACTGGTTCCCTTTGAGACGGATGCCTTCGTATCTTACCGGCGTCTGCCTTTGGCCGTCGCCTTGCCGCGCAATACGGCGCAAGTCTCTACTACACTCAAATATTGTCAGCGCTATGGCATTCCGGTCGTGCCGCGCGGAGCCGGCACATCGCTCAGCGGCGGCGCGATCCCGCAGGAGGATGCCGTGGTGATCGGTTTGTCGCGCATGTCGAAGATCCTGGAGGTGGACCTCTTCAATCGAACGGCAACCGTGCAGGCCGGCGTCACCAACCTGTCCATTTCCGAAACCGTCTCGCCGGAGGGCTTCTTCTATGCGCCTGACCCGAGTTCCCAGCTTGCCTGCACCATCGGCGGCAATATCGGCATGAATTCCGGAGGAGCACACTGTCTGAAATACGGTGTGACCACCAACAATCTCCTGGGCGTGAAGATGGTGCTGATGGATGGCACGGTTATCGACTTGGGCGGCAAGTACCTGGACAGTGGCGGCTATGACCTGCTGGGGCTGATTTGTGGCTCCGAAGGCCAGCTTGGCATTGTGACCGAAGCGACGGTGCGTCTTCTGGCAAAGCCGGAAGGGGCGCGGCCCGTGCTATTCGGCTTTGAAACATCCGAACATGCCGGGTCCTGCGTCAGCGATATCATTGCTGCCGGGATCATTCCGGTCGCGATCGAGTTCATGGATAAGCCGGCCATCGAGATCTGCGAGGCCTTTGCAGGCGCTGGCTATCCGCTGGATGTGGGGGCGTTGTTGATCGTCGAGGTAGAAGGATCGGAGGCGGAAATGGACGACATGCTGGCCAGCATCGTCACCATCGCCCGCCGTCACGAGGTCAAGACCGTGCGCAAGTGTCAATCTGCAACGGAAGCCGCGCTGATCTGGAAGGGGCGCAAATCCGCTTTCGGTGCCACTGGACGCATTGCGGACTATATCTGCATGGATGGCACGGTGCCGCTCAGCCAGTTGTCCTACGTGCTGCGGCGGACGGGTGAGATCGTTGAAAGCTATGGGCTTCGCGTTGCCAATGTCTTCCATGCCGGCGATGGCAACATGCATCCGCTGATCCTGTTCAACGCCAATGACCCCGTTGAGGCCGCGAAGGCAGAAGAAGCGGGCAATGAAATTCTGAAGCTTTGCGTGGATGCCGGCGGCTGCCTGACAGGCGAGCACGGTGTCGGTATCGAGAAACGAGACCTGATGCGCCATCAATATGCCGAGGTGGATCTCTCGCAGCAGATGGCGGTGCGCGCGGCATTCGATCCGCAATGGCTGCTGAATCCTTCGAAGGTCTTCCCGCTGGAAGGACGCCCTGCCGCATGAATGCTCTTTTGGTTCCTGCGCATGAGGATGAGGCTGCGGAAATGGTGCGCGCCGCAGCCGGGAGCGGTCGCTCCATCGCCATTGCCGGTGGCAATACGCGCTCCGGCTTCGGCAAGGCCACCGTCCCGGCCTGTAGCCTGCGGACCGCGGGCCTTTCCGGCATTGTCGCCTATAATCCGGCGGAAATGGTCATAACGGCCAGGGCCGGCACGCATCTCCTGGAGATCGAGGAGGCGCTGGTCGAAAATGGGCAGATGATGGCATTCGAGCCGATCGATCACCGGGCCATCATGGGCACCTTGGGTGAGCCGACGATTGGCGGCGCCTTTGCCACCAATGCTTCCGGCCCCCGGCGCTTCACCGCCGGTGCCGCCCGTGACAGCCTGCTCGGCGTTCGCTTCATCAATGGTCGAGGCGAAACCGTCCGGGCTGGCGGGCGGGTCATGAAGAATGTGACCGGGCTCGATCTGGTGAAGCTGATGGCGGGATCACACGGCACGCTCGGCCTCATGACAGAAGTAACCTTTCGGGTGTTGCCGCGCCCGCAGACGGAAGCGACAATGATTCTCGTTGGCCTTGATGATGCGGAAGCCGTTCGCGCCATGGCTGCGGCCATGGCCATGCCCGTCGAAGTGTCGGGTGCCGCCCATCTGCCGGAAAGTGTCAGGAGCAAATTCATCGGCTCCGGTATGGCGGATGGCGCAGCCACCGTGCTGCGGCTCGAAGGACTTGCCGCCTCGGTAGCCGTGCGAATGGCGAAGCTGGAAGCTGTATTTGACAGAATAGCGCCGACCGAGCGGCTGGATGCTGATGTGAGCGCCGTGCTCTGGCGGGAAATTCGCGATGTGCATCCTTTTGCCGATTGCACTGAAAAGCCGGTCTGGCGCGTCTCCGTGGCGCCCAGCGCCGGCTATCAGATTGTTGCGGATCTCCGCCAGCACGCCGCCATCGATGCCTATTACGATTGGCAGGGCGGCTTGATCTGGATGCGGATGGAGGCCGAGCCGGAAGGTGAAATGATCCGTCACTTCGTCCACGCCCATGGTGGGGGCCATGCCACGCTGGTGCGGGCATCCACGGCCATGCGGGCCGAGACGGCGGCCTTCGAGCCGCAGCCCAGTGCCATTGCCGCCCTTTCCGCCCGCATCAAGCATCAAATCGATCCGGCGGGCATATTCGCGCCTGGCCGTATGGCAGGGCAATAACTATGCAAACCTCCTTCACCCCCGAACAGTTGGCAGACCCGCAGGTCGCGGAATCGGAAAAGATCCTGCGCAAATGCGTGCATTGCGGTTTCTGCACCGCGACCTGTCCCACCTATGTGACGCTGGGAAACGAGCTCGATAGTCCGCGTGGGCGTATCTATCTGATCAAGGACATGCTGGAGAACAGCCGCCCGGCCGATGCGCAGGTGGTGAAGCACATCGATCGCTGCCTGTCCTGCCTGTCCTGTACCACCACCTGTCCGTCTGGCGTGGATTACATGCATCTGGTGGACCACGCCCGCATCCATATTGAAAACACCTATCGCCGCCCGCTGATCGACCGGCTGATCCGCGCCGTGCTGGCGGCGGTTCTGCCCTATCCCGCGCGCTTTCGCGCTGCCCTGCGGCTGGCGAAGCTGGGCAAACCCTTCGCCCCGTTGATCGGCAAGTTCGACACGCTGAAGCCGCTCGGCGCCATGCTGGCGCTGGCGCCTGAACATGTGCCGGCGGCCAGGCAGACGGTTTCCGCCGCGCCCGTTTCTGCCGTGCGGCGGGGGCGTGTGGCGATCCTGTCCGGCTGCGCCCAGTCCGTGCTTCATCCCGGCATCAATGCCGCGACCGTGCGCCTTCTGAACCGGTTGGGAGTGGAGATCGCGCCCGTGGAGGGTGAGGGCTGCTGTGGTGCCTTGGTGCATCATATGGGCCGCGAGGAGCAGGCACTGGATTTTGCACGCCGGAACGTGGACGCCTGGACGCGCCAGATCGAAGCGGGCGGCCTGGATGCCATCATCATCACCGCCTCCGGCTGCGGCACGACCATCAAGGATTACGGCCATATGCTGCGGCTTGATCCTGCCTATGCAGATAAGGCGGCACGGGTTTCAGCGCTTGCCAAGGATATCACCGAATATCTGGCAAGCCTCGACCTGCCGCGTCAGGAGACGAAGGGTCTGACGGTCGCCTATCATTCCGCCTGCTCCATGCAGCATGGCCAGAAGATTACCATGGCCCCGAAGCTGCTGCTGAAGAATGCCGGGTTCACTGTGCGGGATCCGGCGGAGGGCCATCTCTGTTGTGGCTCGGCCGGCACCTATAACATCCTGCAGCCGGACATCTCGGCTCAGCTGAAGGCCCGCAAGGTGCGCAATATCGAAGCCACGAAAGCGGACGTGATCGCAACGGGCAATATCGGCTGCATGACCCAGATCGGCTCGGGAACGGCGATCCCCATTCTGCATACGGTGGAACTGCTGGACTGGGCCTATGGCGGCCCCAAGCCGGAAGGATTTGCCGCAAAAGCATAAGGCGGCCCGAAGACCGCCTTACAAATAGCATCCGATCAATCGCGATCAGAACTTGTAGGACACACCGAAGTTCACGGCGTTCGTCATGATGTTCGTCTTCAGCGTGCCGCCATGGTCGATGTCGGTATCGATGAAGGAATAGGTGCCCTTGTATTCCAGGAAGGCCGACCAGTTGTCCGTCACGCGATAGGCGACACCGGCCTGTGCCTGCAGGGTCGCACCGCCGAACTGGTATTCGAAGGTCTTGCCCGAGGGACGGGTGACTTCCACATGCGGCACGTTGATGCCGATACCGGCGCCGATATAGGGCACCAGCGGCGAGTTCTCGATCGGGAAGCGATAGAGCGCATTGAGCGTCAGCAAGTTCAAGCCATCGGTGAATTCGAAGTGCGAGAAGCCGGCGCGCGCCATGGTGCTCTTGGTCGCGTAGACCTTGTCATGGCTGTAATCCAGCGAGATGCCGAGATCTTTCCAGGAGCCATCGGTAAACCAGTAGGTGCCGCGAACGCCCCAATAGGGCGGAGAGCTGAAGGACTTGCCTTCCCAGTCCGCGTGGAAATCCGGCTGGTCGGACATGTCGACATGGCTGCCGACGGCGGACTGGATGCCGCCGTAACCGGAGATTTCGAAATCCCCGGCCATCGCCGCCGAAGTGGAAAGACAGAGGGCTGCAATAGCGGCGGTAAGTGCGAAATTGCGATTCATGATGTGCCTCGAACAGTTTGCCCGCAGACTACGCGCGGATGGATAACAGGCTGATGACGGTTGGGAGCGACCGTTACCCGCCGAAGATGGTGCGAAGGATATCGATGCCATTGTCCTCATAGGCGACCTTGCCCTGCTTGTTGCCGGGGCCGACAACGATGACCTTGGTGCCGATGGATGCGCGGGAATAGAGATGTTCCACATCCTTATTCATCATGCGGATGCAGCCGGACGACATGTTGAGCCCGATCGTCCAGGGCTGGTTGGTGCCGTGAATGCGGAAGATGGTGTCGTGGCCATTGCGATAGAGATACATGGCGCGGGCACCGAGCGGATTGTCCTCGCCGCCTTCCTGCACCACCGGCAGCATATGCCCCTTAGCGGCTTCGCGACGGCGCATCTCTGCCGGGGGGCGCCAGGACGGCCATTCTTCCTTGCGCCCGATATTCACGATTCCCGACCAGCCGAAGCCTTCGCGGCCGACGCCCACGCCGTAGCGGGTCGCGCGGTTGTTACCTTCTACGAAATAAAGGAACTTGTTGTTGGTATCGACGATGATCGTGCCGGGGGCTTCATTGGTGGCAAGGCGCACCACGCGGCGCTGAAACTGTTCGGCCGGTTCCCGCTGGCGGGATGGCCGCACGGCTCTCACAGAATCGTCTTCCGCCTGTTCGGTGCGCGTGAAGGCGCTTGCGCTTTCAACGGTTGCCAACAATGCCGTGGCAGACACCAGCGCAGCAAACAACGTTGTTCCCAGTTTCATGCATTCCCCCGAAGCACGTTTGTTTCCGTGTGTTGAGGTTCCATGAAACATTATATTAGGCAAGAGACGCCCAAGCCGGTTGGGCGTCAATTCAGCCATTTCATTGCCGGAAAACCGGTGTCTGTGGCCTTATTACTATATGACGATGACCTTTGTACCAACCTTCACGCGTCCGTAGAGGTCGATCACGTCCTCGTTGCGCATGCGGATGCAGCCCGATGATACTGCGCTGCCGATGGTCCAGGGGGCATTGGTGCCGTGGATCCGGTAAAGGGTGGAGCCGAGATACATGGCGCGGGCGCCCAGCGGGTTTTCCTCGCCGCCTGGCATGGAGACCGGCAGAAAATGACCCTTGGCGGCCTCGCGCTCGATCATTTCCTTCGGCGGATGCCAGTCCGGCCACTCCGCCTTACGGGTGACGGTATGCGTGCCCGCCCATTCAAAGCCCGGCTTGCCGACGCCAACGCCGTAGCGCTTGGCCTGGCCGTTATCCATCACGAGATAGAGGAAACGGTTGTTGGTATCGATGACGATCGTGCCCGGCTCGTACTTGCTGTCGTAGCTTACCATTTGCGGCAGAAATTGCGGCTCGACCTGACCCTTGATGACAGGCAGGCGCTGCATGGAGGCCTGCTGGACCGGAGCCCTCGGCGCCGGTTGTGCCGGACGGATCTGCGTTGATTGCGTGCGAGGCGCAGCATAGACCGGCTGAAGGGCAGGCGCTACACGCGGCTGATAGGCGGCCTGCGGGCGATAATAGGCGCGCGGCTGCGCCGGCTGCACCGCATAGCCTTGCGGCGTGCGCACATTCCCACCCAACTGCATGATCCACGGTGCGGCGAGGTCTGGGCTCACGATAACCGGCGGACGCTCCTGATAACGGTCTTGGGCCATGGCGTGGCCGCAGCACAGACTGCTAAGGGCGGCGGTCAGCAGCAGGATTTTCTTCATCGGGGGCTCCATCTCATCAAACGCTTTGCACAACTGGCATTTGACTTTGGAACCTGCGCGGGAAGTGACCAGCGAATGGTAAACGCCGAAGCGTTACAATGCGGCCTTTCGCGTAAACCTTTTCTCAGGGTTAATCGCCGGTTTTGAAATATGGTTGATAGCTGATAAAGCCCGGTCTCTACAGGCTGCAGGGGGATTCGGGCACAATGGATCAGGCAGGGGATCGGGCAGGGTTGATCGAGGGACCGGATGGTCAGTGGCGCTGTTCCTGGCATCAGGATCTGGAAGACTATCGCCGCTATCATGATGAGGAATGGGGCCGTCCAGTGACGGATGATATCAGGCTGTTCGAAAAGATCTGCCTGGAAGGCTTTCAGTCCGGTCTCTCGTGGCTGACGATCCTGCGCAAGCGCGAAAATTTCCGTGCTGCCTTTGCGGGTTTCGATTTCGACAAGGTTGCGCTGTTCGACGAGGCGAATGTGGAGCGCCTGGTGGCAGACGCCGGCATCATCCGCCATCGCGGCAAGATTGTCTCCACCATCAACAATGCCAGCCGTGCGGTGGCGCTTCGTGACGAATTCGGCTCACTCGCCCGCTATTTCTGGTCCTGGGAACCGAAGCCGGAGGAACGCCCGGCGGTCATGGATCTCGCAACATTGCGGGCCAACCCCACCACGGCGGTTTCCATTCGGCTTTCCAAGGATCTCAAGAAGCGCGGCTGGACATTCGTGGGCCCCACCACCGTCTATGCCTTCATGCAGGCCATGGGCCTGGTGAACGATCATCTGGAAGGCTGCATGTGCCAGCCGGAGGTGGATCGGCTGCGTGCCGCGGTCTTAAGGCCGGTTCGTGCCCTCTGATTTGGCATGATTAGACCTTCTGCGAGGACAACCCGTCTTCTAAAAAGAGGCGCATGCGATTATCAGATCTTTTGTTAATCGCATGCCAGTTGAATTCGCCATTTAAGCTTAACTCATTTGAATTTTTATATTAGGGTAGATCAACGCCTCGGTCGTCGTTCTCGCCCACAACACCCGACGTAGTAAAGCCACCGCCGTCCCAGACGATGTAAAGATACTTGCGTTCTCCAGCTGCAGGGTCACCTACCCAGTCATTTGTTGCAAGGAATTTACGTTGGCCGCCAGCATATGCTTTCTTGATTTCACTTGTGGCGTCTTTTGTTTTTTCCCACACACCATATCCTGCAAATGTGATTGCAACCATTTCTGATCCTCCTATAAGTTGCATATAAGATGCATCAAAATAAATCTATGAGTGCAATTGATCTTGCGGGTGGGGATGGCAGTTCATAAAACATTCACTGATTGATGAGGTGGAATGGGTACGTGTGTCGATCCCACCATCGCTATCGCAGCCGTTACCCCGCTGGATAAAGGTTAAAATCCCCACTTAGAGATGAAGGGCGCAAGGTCCAGTCAGCGCAAAACTCACACCGCGCCGCGCACGGCCTCGATGATCTTCGCCACGTTCATATCGCCCTCATGCTCCGGCTTTCTCGCCCGCACGAGGCAAGCTTCCGATTTAAGGATGATACCGTCGCGCAGCACCTTCAGGTGATTGGCCTTCAGCGTCGAACCTGTCGAGGTGATGTCGACGATGATATCCGCCTGACCGGCCGCCGGTGCGCCTTCCGTGGCGCCCAGACTTTCCACGATGCGATAAAGCTGGATACCGTGCTGTGAGGAAAAATGCTGCTGGGTCAGCCGCCAGTATTTGGTGGCGATCGCCAGACGGCGGCCATGGCGTGCACGAAACTCCGCCGCGACATCGCCGAGATCGGCCATGGTTTCCACATCCAGCCAGATCTCCGGCACGGCCACCACGACATCGGCGCCGCCGAAGCCGAGACGGGCGCAGAATTCCACGCGCGCGTCGACGTCAGCCATGCCCTCGCGCACCAGGTCTTCGCCTGTGACGCCAAAATCCACCGTGCCACTCGCCAGCTCGCGGGCGATCTCGGAGGCCGAGAGATAGGCGACTTCGACGCCATCAAGACCTTCGATCCGGCCGCGATAGGAACGGTCATTGCCGACCGAAACCATGGTGAGGCCCGCGCGTTCAAACACGGCGGCGGCATCTTCCTTGATGCGGCCCTTGGAGGGCACTGCAATGGTAATCGTCATCGCTGAGCCTCCTTTGCCTTTTCAATGCGATCCAGCCACATGGAAAAACCAACGGCGGGAATGTGATCCTTTGCGCCGAGCAGGGTCATCATGCGGTCGAAGCGGCCACCACCAATCAGCACGTCATGGCCGCCGCGCTCGGTGATCTCGAAGACGAGACCGGTGTAATAATCCAGCGGACGGCCAAAGGCGGCCCGCCAGGTGATATCCGCAAGCGAAGCGCCCGCATTGGCAAAGGCGGCCACACGCGCATCGAAACCGGCGATCGCGGCCTCCAGCGGCAGGTTGGCGGCCTTGGCGAAATCCGCCAGCACGCCCGGCGCATAACGCAGGCTGACATTCAGCGACAAAAACTCCTTCAACGCATCGAGCTTGGTCGCATCCAGCGAAGCACCCGCCAGCACCCGCTTTTCCTTCAGCCGCCGGACGATTTCGTCAGGCGCGCGGCTGGCATTGGTGAGATAGCCGGTGCGCTCCATCTCGGCGCTGACATGGGCAACAAGCGCCGCATCATCGCCCGCTTCCAGCAGCGCCTCGACTTCCGCCGGCAGACCGGCCATGGCTTCAGGCCGGGCAAGGCGGGCAATCATCGCCTCCAGCACATCCGTCTGGCCAAAGGCGCGCACAAGACGCCGCTGCCAGCCGGTGGGCAAGCCCAGCGCCGCAACGACAGCCTCGAACACCGCCTGATCGCCAATCGTCACGGCAAAGGCGCGGGCGGGCAAAACCTTCTGCAGGCAGGCAAGCGCATCGGCCACGGCGCGCGCATCGGCGCTTGCCACATCCTTGTCGCCGAGATCCTCGATGCCCGCCTGATAGAACTCGTTGGCACCGCCACGGCGCTGGCGAAACACCTGGCCGAGATAGGCATAGCGCTTCGGCGTGCCAGTGGCGCTTTCGATATGGCGAAGGCAGACGGGAATGGTGAATTCCGGACGCAGGCACAGGCTGACGCCCGTTTCGCTTTCGGTGAGGAAAATCCGCCGCCGCAGGTCTTCGCCCGCCATGTCGAGAAAGGGTTCGGCGGGCTGGATGACAGGCGTGTCCACCCGCTCCGTCTTCAGCTCACGGAACAGGGACAGCAGGTCATCGGCAAAATCCGGCATGTCAATCAGGGGCATGACAGTTTACCTCCTGGGAAACACCCCCCTCTGTCACTTCGTGACATCTCCCCCTCAAGGGGGGAGATCAGCGGGAGTATGCGGCGCTCGCCACGAGTCGATCTCCCCCCTTGTGGTGGGGTCCGAAGGACGGGTCGAGACGCGTGGCTCGACCCAAAAAACCGGCAGGGCAGAGGGGGGCAAACCACAGGCATGGGATCAAACACCCTTTGCCCGGCGGCGGTCTTCCGCCTGCTGTTCGAGGATTTCCTTGACCTTCTCCACCAGTTCCGCTTCCGGCACAACAACCTGCGCCACGCGGGCCTCGCGCCATTCGGTGTTGTCGGTGATTTCACCGGACAGGCGCTTACCCTCGATCAGATCCTTGATCTGCACGACGCCTTGAGCCCGCTCATCGCCGCCCTGGATGATGGCGATGGGCGAGCCGCGACGGTCGGCATATTTCAGCTGGTTGCCGAACTTCTTCCAGTTGCCCTGGTACATTTCGGCGCGGATGCCTTCGTTGCGCAAGCCTTGCGTAAAGCGCTGGTAGCGACCCATGGCCTCGACATCGCCATCCATGACGGTGACCAGAACCGGCGCCAGGATTTCGTCCTGGCCCAGCTTGCCGAGGTTCTTCAAGGCCGTCATCAGGCGCGAGACGCCGATGGAAAAGCCCGTGGCCGGAACCGGCTGGCCCATGAAGCGCGACACGAGGCCGTCATAACGACCACCACCGCCGACCGAGCCAAAGACAACCTTCTCGCCCTTCTCATTGGTGACGTCAAAGGTGAGTTCGGCTTCGTAGACCGGGCCGGTGTAGTATTCGAGGCCGCGGACGACGGACGGGTCGATCTTGATGCGGGAGGCATCGTAGCCGGCTCCGGTGACCAGCGCGCCGATGGTATTGAGCTCCTCGACGCCTTCAGCGCCCTTGGACGTGCCGGCAACCAGTTCTGCCAGCTCTGCCGCGCTCTCCGCATAGTTCTTGATACCCACAAAGAACAGGACCTTCTGGATCTGCTCCTCGTTCAGCCCCGCGCCCTTGGTGAAATCACCGCTCTCGTCCTTGCGGCCTTCGCCGAGCAGCAGGCGCACACCTTCCGGGCCAAACTTGTCGAGCTTGTCGATAGCCCGCAGCACATTCAAACGACGGGCGGCATTCTCATCTCCGCCGAGGCCAATGGCTTCCATCACGCCATCGAGAACCTTGCGGTTGTTGACGCGGATCACATAGTCACCGCGCTTGATACCGAGCGCCTCCAGCGTATCGGCCATCATCATGCACATTTCCGCATCGGCATTCACGCCCGGTGCGCCGACCGAGTCCGCATCGAACTGCATGAACTGGCGGAAGCGACCCGGACCCGGCTTCTCGTTGCGGAACACGTAACCGGCGCGATAGGTGCGGTAGGGCAGCTGGATTTCGTTGAAGTTCTCCGCCACGTGACGGGCGAGCGGCGCCGTCAGGTCATAGCGCAGCGACATCCACTGGTCGTCATCATCCGTCAGCGAAAACACGCCTTCGTTGGGGCGGTCGCTGTCGGGCAGGAACTTGCCCAGCGCATCGGTATATTCGAACATCGGCGTTTCGATCGGGTCGAAGCCGTAGCGCTCATAGACCTCGCGGATCTTTGCGACCATCTCGTTGGTGGCATGGATGTCAGTGGCAGTGCGATCGACAAAGCCGCGCGGCAGGCGGGCCTTCAGTTTCTGCTGTTTCTTCTGCTTGTCGCTCATGATGATCTTCCTTGCCACCGACCCGTCACAAAGGCCGGATTTTCGAGCGGTTTCTTAGAGGATGAAGCCAGAAGCGGCAAGGGTTAAGGCTGGTGAAGAGGCATGCCGGGTGGTATATTGCCACAAACGAAAAGGGCCAAGCCATGAACAAGCGCGTCACATTGGACATGCCGGAAAACATGCATCGCCTGGCGCTGAAACGCGCGACAGAGGCTGGCGCAGAGCTGGACACCTTTATTCTCGACCTGATCGAGGAAAAGCTTGAAGACGCCTATTTCTTTGAGCGTGCCAAGGAGGTGCTGGAGGCGCGCGCGCGCGGCGAAAGCAGAACCTACACCCTGGAAGAAGTGAAGAGCGAACTTGGCCTGGACGATTGAGATCGACGCCAAGGCCAAAAAGCAGCTTGCCAAGCTCGGCAAGCCCGCCGCACAACGGATTATCGACTATCTGGAAAACCGTGTTGCACCGCTGGCGAACGCGCGTGACGCAGGCCTTGCCATGAAGGGCACCGAATTTGCTCATTTGTGGCGCTACAAGGTGGGAGATTACCGCATTATCTGCGAGATCAAGGACCAGAAATTGATCGTGCTGGTCGTCGAGATCGGCCATCGTCGCGAGATCTATCGTTGATCCCCGAAGCTCTCAACTACACCGCCAGCTGGGCCGTGACGCCACCGGCGTTCAGGCCCGCCATTGCCTCCTCCATACGGCTATGGTCGCGGGCCAACAGATGCCGGAAAGCTTGGGCGGCGCACGAGAAAAACTGCCATAAGCATGTGCTGGAAAGCCACAGCACACTGCGGCAGCGGCGGACGGTCGTCGTTCTCGGCTCCGGCCTGCTACGCGACGTGCCGATTGTGGAACTGTCGCAGGCCTTCGATACCGTCGTGCTGGTCGATCTGGTGCATCTTGCCAGCGTGCGAACCTGGCTTGCCGCCAAGCGGCTGAAGAACGTGCGGCTGATCAGCCGCGATCTCTCCGGCCTTGACGAGGCTCTGGCGGGTGCGCCGGTGGAGCCGCTCTCCTTTCTGCGGCAGGTGCCCTATCTCGATCTCGTCATCTCCGCCAACATTCTCTCCCAGATCGGCGTCGAGGCTCCCTATCGGCTCAAGGCCCTGAACAGGGAGCCGGAAAGCAACCGCATTCTGCCTCAGATCATTCGCGCGCATCTGGAAGGTCTTTCGAACCTTTCCTGCAAAGCCTGCCTGCTGACGGACATTTCCTATGAGGTACGGGACCGCGCCGGCCAGGTGCAGGAGCAGGCGGACCTGCTGGCGGGTGTCGAGCCGCCGCCGCACGGAGCCGAATGGGATTGGCCTGTCGTGCCGTTCGGAGAAGAAGGCCCGAACCACACCGCCATCCACCGGGTGATCGCAGGTTAACGGAATTTCATTCGACATTCCCGCAAGGCACCATAGATTAGCTCGCATGCGCCGCATTGCTTTTCTCATGGCTGTTCTTGCCTGGCTCTTTCAGGGGCTGATGCCGGCGCTTGCGCTGCCCCTGCCTGACGCCATTCCTGGGGCCATGTCCGGGGCAATGCCGATGGCTCATGCCAGCATGGAAGCGATGCCGCATGAGGGGCATGAAGCCCATATGCACATGGACGGACAGGCAAAGACTCACTGTCCCGATTGCGACAAGAAGCCGGTCAAGACCAGTTGCGCCATGAGCTTCTGCGCGGCCTGCATGTCACTGGTTCCGGATCTCGTTATGGCAGACGGCAAGCCGATTGCTGCCAGCTATCCCGGTCCAATGCCTGCGGAGCCTCTGCTGGATACGATACCGCGCCCCATCGCGCCGCCACCCCGAGCCTGACGATCCGGTCCGACCGCTTCGCGGTCGTCTCATATCCTTTTACATCGTCAAACACGGGAAGAACCCCATGACTTTCAAGACCACTCTTGCGGCGGGCCTGACGGCTGCGCTTTTCATCACGCCTGTTCTCTCCACCCATGCGCTGGCTGAAGAGATGAAAATGCCGATGCAAGGCCATGCCGCCCATGGCCAGACGGCATCCACCAAGGGCTTCGAAGAGGCCAATGCGAAGATGCACAAGGACATGATGATCAAGTACAGCGGCAAGACGGATGCTGACTTCGTGCGCTCCATGATCCCGCATCATCAGGGCGCCATCGACATGGCGAAGGTCGAGCTGGCGCATGGCACCGATCCGGCTATCAGAAAGATCGCCGAGGATGTGATCAAGGCGCAGGAAGCCGAGATCAAGGTGATGCAGGACTGGCTGGCCAAGAACGGCAAGTAGTCCAGCGATCGGCAATGGCCTGCCTTGCGGGCCATTGCTTTGCCGGACATTGCTTTGCCCGGCATGGCGAATAAATTATCAGGCGGAATACACAGGGAGGTTTCGCCATGACCCTTCGCCCGCTGACCGTGATCGGCTTCGATGCCGACGATACGCTCTGGCAGAACGAACAGTATTACAGACTGACGGAAGCACAGTTCCGCGAACTGCTGGCGGATTATGCCGAGGGCGAGCATGTGTCCGAACGGCTGCTGGAGGCGGAAAAGCGCAACCTTGCCCATTATGGCTTCGGCATCAAAGGCTTCACGCTCTCGATGATCGAGACGGCGCTGGATGTCACCGAGGGCCGCGCGCCCTCCTCCGTCATCCGCGAAATCCTCGGCATCGGGCGCGAACTGCTGTCGCATCCGGTGGAATGCCTACCGCGAGCGCGGGAAACGCTGGAGGCGCTGCGCGGTCATTATTTCCTGGTGCTGATCACCAAGGGAGACCTGTTCGACCAGGAGCGGAAGCTGGCACAATCGGGGCTCGGCGATTTCTTCGATGCCGTCGAGATCGTCTCGGACAAGACGGCCACCACCTATCGCCGGATTTTCTCCCGTTATGGCGATGGGCCGGAGCGCGCCATGATGGTGGGCAACTCGCTGAAGTCAGACATCGTGCCCGCCATTGCCGCCGGCGCCTGGGGCGTGTTCGTGCCGCACGCGCTGACCTGGGTGCTGGAGCATGTGGAGAAGCCGTCGGAAGCCCCGCGCTTTCGCGAGATTGCCGATCTCGGCGGGCTGAACGCGATCATCGAAGAGATTGGCGGCTGAAAGCCTGTGCTGGGCACCACCGCTGTTTGCGTGAGAAAAGCGGCAACAGAAAGCCCGCCGGATTGCGCCAGCGGGCTTTCACATGCGCCTTGGGGGCAGGGACTGTCTTGTTTATGCCAGAACCGGTGCCGGGCTGCGGCGGGCGTCTAGCGAGAAGGCGCCGGCGCCAACGGTGGCGAGCAGGATGTAAGCGCCAGCCAGCGTGAAGTTCTTCATCATCATGATCTGGTTCAGCGTGTTGATCCAGCCGAGAGCAGCATCCGGCCAGCCGGGAACGGCAACGGTACCGGAATGGAAGACCGCGCCGGTGAAGACACAGAAGGCGGCGAGCGCCCAACCGACGATCTTGACCTGGAAGCCAACGAGAACAGCAAGGCCGGTGACGAGCTCAAACAGGCCTGCGAGGTAGGCCAGTGCCGTTGCAGCCGGCAGGCCAGCGCCGGTGATCATGCCGGCAGTTGCCGACGGATCGGTCAGCTTGCCGAAGCCGGACAGGATGAAGATGAAGGAGAGCAGGATGCGAACGAGCAGCAGAACTGCATTATTGGTGTTGGACATGGGGGCAAACTCCAGAAAGTGCCGTGGGAGGCGTTAATCTCTGGAGCTGAATATGCGCCGGATCTCCGCAGTAGAAAAGATGAACGACAGAAGACAGATCGTTCATTTTTTATGAACAAACTGCGCGCATCACCATCTTGACCTCAACTACACTTGAGGTGCCACCGTGTTGTCCCAACTGGAGGACGCGACATGGTAAGACTGATTACAGACAGCGATATACAGGATATGTCTCTCGTCACTATCGCGATCGAAGCCGTTGAAATGGCGCTCGACTATCGCCGAAATGGGGCATTGACATCGCCGCCGAGGCATCCAGTCGCCATAGGTAGCGCTGGCAGCTTAGTCTTTACTGCCGGCGGATTGGACGGAGGCGCAGCACCCGTCGCAGGTTTCAGGGCCTATACGACATTCAATAGCGAGCGGGACGAGCAAATCGTTGCGGTGTGGGACGTTCACGTTGGTTCGATTCTCGGGCTATTCATTGGAACGAAACTTGGAGCGCTTCGCACTGGCGCGATTGGTGGCGTTGCCATCCGCCATTTGGCGCGCGCCGATGCGCGGATCGTCGGTGTCATTGGCAGCGGGCTGCAGGCGAGGAATCAATTGGAGGCAGCGGCGTGTGTCCGAGACATTGAACTTGCCTATGTCTACAGTCGAAATCAAACGAATAGGCTGTCATTCGCTCATGACATGCAGGAACGCCTGGGCATCCCCGTGGTTGCTGTGGAGACCGCTCGCCACGCAGTAGAATCGAGCGACATCGTGATCTGCGCCACCTCCAGCAGCTTTCCCGTGATTGAGGCGGCGTGGCTGAAACCCGGAGCACACATCAATACTGTCGGGCCCAAAAGCATCGATGCGCACGAGCTGCCGGTGGATGTTGGTATCTCCGCCTCACTCATTGCGACGGACTCATCGGAGCAAATGCTTGCATACCCGAAGCCGTTTTTCCTGACCGGCACGTCTGCCATGCAGCGTGTTGTCGATCTCGCCGGATCGATTGCATCGGACGCCTTCGCCCATCGGCAAAGGGAAGACATCACCTTGTTTTGCTCCACCGGGCTTGCCGGAACGGAAGTTCTCGTCGGCGCCAAGATATTGGAGCAAGCTGCTGTAGGCATTGAAATTACGCCCTGAATTTTCCTATCGTCCCGGCATCACTTTGCTGGGGAAGATGGATGGTCAATAAGAGAGTAGGTTTCCGAACGGGGCTTCTGCTGGACGAGGCGCGGCCAAATTGGACCGGCGATGGGCCGCGCCCGTTGCGGTGGTCGGCCTGGTATCCTGCTGCACCTGACAGCCCGACGACGGAAATCACCATTCCGCCGGGCAGGGCTCTCTATTCCCTTGGGCTGTTGGCACCGGAGGTGCCTCTGTCTGCGGAAGCCAATCGCTATCCGGTGGTGCTGATCTCGCACGGTACGGGCGGTTCGGCTTCCGGCCTCGGCTGGCTGGCGTCATCGCTCGCAGAGCAGGGCTATGTGGTTCTCGGTATCGATCACCACGGCAATACAGGCGTCGAAGCCTATCGACCGGAAGGTTTTCTCTGCTGGTGGGAAAGGGCGCGGGATCTCACCGTTCTGCTGGACCGACTGGCGGAAGAGGGGGCATTTGCCGGACGGCTGGATCTCGATAACGTATCGGCCGCAGGCTTCTCCTTGGGCGGCTATACGGCGCTGGTGCTGGCAGGCGCCATCACGGAGACGGATCGGATGCTGGCCTTCGTCAACGAGCATCCCTCCACCAGCGGCCCGCAGGAAATGCCGGATCTGGCCGCGCAGATCGAACCGCTGCTGTCCTCCAGCGCCGTGTTCCGTGCCTCCTGGGAAAGGCAGTCGCAAAGCTATCGGGATGAGCGGGTGCGGACCGTTATCGCTATTGCGCCAGCGCCGCCGGTGCGCGGCTTCACGGAGAGAAGTCTGCGGGATATTCGCCTGCCCGTCACGCTCCTCTGCGGCGAGGCCGATACGGAAGCGCCGTATGATCTGTGCTCCGCCTGGCTGAACGGTCATCTGCCCAATAGCCATCTTATCAGCCTGGGAAAAGATGTGGGCCATTATACGCTGCTGCCTGTGGGCACGGAGACAGCCATTCGCTCCAACAGTGTTTATTGGGCAGACGCGCCCGGAGTTGACCGAGCTGCGGTTCACGCCAAGGCTGCGGAACTGACGCTGGCTGCCTTGCGGGCATCCGCCGCATCATAATCAAACCGCAAACGCAAAAAGGGCGACCAGAGGGCCGCCCTTCGCATATAAGGTGCCGGAAGGCTGGACTTAGAAGTCCATGCCACCCATGCCGCCCATGCCGCCAGCCGGCATAGCAGGAGCATCCTTCTTCGGCAGTTCGGCGATCATGGCTTCCGTCGTGATCAGCAGCGAAGCAACCGAGGCAGCGTTCTGCAGAGCGGTGCGAACAACCTTGACCGGGTCAACGATACCCATGGCGATCATGTCGCCATACTCAGAGGTCTGAGCGTTGTAGCCGAAGTTGTCGTCGTTCTTTTCGAGGATCTTGCCAACAACGATCGAAGCTTCGTCACCGGCGTTGTCTGCGATCTGGCGAACCAGAGCCTGCAGAGCGCGGCGAACGATGTTGATGCCAGCTTCCTGGTCGTCGTTTGCGCCCTTGGCGGTGATCTTCGTGGAAGAACGCAGCAGAGCGGTACCACCGCCCGGTACGATGCCTTCCTGAACAGCAGCGCGGGTTGCGTTCAGAGCGTCGTCGATACGGTCCTTGCGCTCCTTCACTTCGACTTCCGTTGCACCGCCAACGCGGATCACGGCAACGCCGCCAGCGAGCTTGGCAAGACGTTCCTGCAGCTTTTCGCGGTCGTAGTCAGACGTGGTTTCTTCGATCTGAGCCTTGATCTGGGCAACGCGGCCTTCGATGTCGGCCTTGGCGCCAGCGCCGTCAACGATCGTGGTGTTTTCCTTGGAGATCGAAACCTTCTTGGAACGGCCCAGCATGTCAAGGGTGACGTTTTCGAGCTTGATGCCGAGATCTTCGGAGATCACGGTACCGCCGGTCAGGATCGCGATGTCTTCCAGCATGGCCTTGCGGCGATCGCCGAAGCCCGGAGCCTTGACGGCAGCAATCTTCAGGCCGCCACGCAGCTTGTTGACGACGAGCGTTGCAAGAGCTTCGCCTTCGACGTCTTCAGCGATGATGAGGAGCGGCTTGCCGGTCTGTACGACGGCTTCGAGAACCGGCAGCATGGCCTGCAGGTTGGAGAGCTTCTTCTCGTGCAGGAGAATGAAAGCGTCGTCCAGGTCAGCAACCATCTTTTCCGGATTGGTGACGAAGTAGGGCGAGAGGTAGCCGCGGTCGAACTGCATGCCTTCGACGACTTCCAGCTCGGTTTCAGCGGTCTTGGCTTCTTCGACGGTGATGACGCCTTCGTTGCCGACCTTCTGCATGGCTTCGGCAATGTCCTTGCCGACCTGCGTGTCGCCGTTAGCGGAGATCGTACCGACCTGAGCAACTTCCTCGGAGGTGTTGATCTTCTTGGCCTTTGCCTGCAGGTCCTTGACGACTTCTGCAACAGCGAGGTCGATACCGCGCTTCAGGTCCATCGGGTTCATGCCGGCAGCAACAGCCTTCTGGCCTTCGCGAACGATTGCCTGGGCAAGAACGGTTGCGGTGGTGGTGCCGTCGCCTGCGATGTCGTTGGTCTTCGAAGCAACTTCGCGGACCATCTGGGCGCCCATGTTTTCGAACTTGTCTTCCAGTTCGATTTCCTTGGCAACCGATACGCCGTCCTTGGTGATGCGCGGAGCGCCGAAGGACTTGTCGATAACAACGTTACGACCCTTCGGGCCGAGCGTTACCTTGACGGCATCAGCGAGAATGTCGACGCCACGCAGCATCTTTTCGCGCGCGGTGCGGCCGAATTTGACTTCTTTAGCAGCCATTTTAAAACTCCTTGAGGCGTTAGAGCCTACTGTCGTTCAATCTGTGATGGATGAAGTTCGACTGAAATCAGCCGATGATACCCATGATGTCGGCTTCCTTCATGATCAGAAGGTCTTCGCCGTCGAGCTTTACTTCCGTGCCCGACCACTTGCCGAACAGAACGCGATCACCGACCTTGACGTCGAGTGCAACGACCTTGCCGGATTCGTCACGCGCGCCGGTGCCGACGGCGACGATTTCGCCTTCCTGCGGCTTTTCCTTGGCGGTGTCCGGAATGATGATGCCGCCCTTGGTCTTGGCTTCGGACTCAACGCGACGAACGACGACGCGGTCGTGAAGCGGGCGGAAATTGGTGCTTGCCATTGTCTAATCCCTCGATCAAATGACCTTGACGGGTTTGAAGAGGCCCGTCTCCCTATCGTTAGCACTCAAGCATCGCGAGTGCTAACAGTTTCGAGATAAGATCGCCGGGTGGACGAGTCAAGAAGATGGCCCAAAAAATTCTTCGGTCCGCGGAACCTTCTTCGCGCCTATCGTTAACGGGCGAGGCGGCGCCGGAGACCATGCCTTCGTTTGCCGAGATGACGAAGGTGTTCGCCCGCGTCGGCCTGCTTGGGTTCGGTGGTCCGGCGGGACAGATCGCCATGATGCACCGGGCCCTGGTGGAGGAGCGGCGCTGGCTTTCCGAGGAACGTTTTCTGCATGCGCTGAACTATTGCATGCTTCTGCCCGGTCCGGAGGCGCAGCAACTGGCCACCTATGCGGGCTGGTTATTGCACGGGGTCCGTGGCGGTATCGTGGCAGGCCTGCTTTTCGTGCTGCCGGGGCTGGCGGTGATTATCGCACTCTCAGCGGCCTATGCGCTTCATCAGGATGCATCCTGGCTGAACGGCCTGTTCTTCGGGCTCAAGGCTGCGGTTCTCTCCATCGTGCTGCAGGCGGTGGTCCGCCTGGCTGCCAAGACCTTGAAGACACCCTTTTTACGCGCGATTGCCGTGCTGGCCTTCATCGCCCTTTTCGTTCTTGCCCTGCCATTTCCGCTGGTGGTGCTGGGGGCAGGCGTGGCGGGTTATCTGCGCGCTCGGCGAAGCGGGGTGGAGAAGACGGCCGCGCAAACACCAGCTGTTGATCGTCCGCCGCTGCTGCAATCGCTCGCCTCGTTGCTGTTCTGGGTCGCGGTCTGGCAATTGCCGCTGCTGATCCTCTGGCTGCTCGGCGGCGGCGGAGGACTCTCCTCCATGTTCGCCTTCTTCTCGCAGATGGCGCTGGTCACCTTTGGCGGTGCCTATGCCGTGCTGGCCTACGTCGCGCAGGTGGCGGTGGCACAGTATCACTGGCTGAAGCCCGGCGAGATGCTGGATGGGCTGGCGCTGGCCGAGACCACGCCGGGACCGCTGGTGCTGGTTCTCTCCTTCGTCGGCTTCATGGTGGGGTATCGCACCGTGCCGGGCATCGATCCGGTTCTCGGTGGCATTCTCGGTTCGCTGCTCACCGCCTGGGCGACCTTCGTGCCGAGCTTCATCTGGATCTTCGCCGGCGCGCCCTATATCGAGCGACTGCGCGGCAACGCGTCTTTGTCCGCAGCACTTTCCGCCATCACCGCCGCCGTCGTCGGCGTCATCGCCAACCTGGCGCTGTGGTTCGGCCTGCATGTGCTGTTCGCCGAGGTGCGGCATCTGGCCTTCTTCGGCGGCGAGGCGGCGCCGGGCATTTCCTGGCCATTGCCCGCAAGCCTGAATATCGCGGCGCTGGCCTTGTTTGCCGTATCTGCGCTCCTCTTGCTGCGGCTGAAGGTGGGCATGGTAAAGGTGTTGGCGATGACCGCGGCGGCGGGGCTGTTGCTGCACCTCTTGGGCCTCTGACACGGCAAAACGTGATGCGCCGCGGCAAATCTCCTTGCCATCTACGTCGAGCTTTGCCATGTCAGCGCCAGTCAATTCAGTAGGTGGCAGATTCCATGGCACGACGCATCCAGACGCTTGGCGAGATCACACAAGGCTATGATCTCATTCTGTCCGACGTATGGGGCGTCCTGCACAATGGGGTCGATGCCTTTCCGGCGGCCGGCATTGCACTGTCGGAAGCCCGTGCACGTGGCACCTCCGTGGTGCTGATTACCAATTCGCCGCGTCCCGCACCCGGTGTCATTGAGCAGCTTCGCGCACTTGGCGTACCGGACAGCGCCTATGACCGGATCGTTACGTCAGGCGACGTCACGCGCAAGCTGATTGCGGAAGGTCCGAAAAAGGTTTTCCTGCTCGGCCCGGATCGCGACCTGCCGCTGCTGGAAGGGCTGGATGTCGTGCGCGTTGCGGCCGACGAAGCCGAATCCATCGTCTGCACCGGTTTCTTCGATGACGAGAAGGAAGTGCCGGAAGATTATCACGATATGCTGACCGCCTTTGTGGCACGCGACCTGCCCTTCATCTGCGCCAATCCCGATCTCATTGTCGAGCGCGGCCATCGCATGATCCCCTGTGCCGGGGCAGTAGCCGCCTATTACGAAGATCTGGGCGGCAAGACGCGCATTGCCGGCAAGCCGCACAAGCCGATCTACGAGGCAGCACTTGCCGAAGCCGCTGCCGTGCGTGGTACTGCCATCGACCATTCCAAGATCATCGCGATCGGCGACGGCATGCCCACCGATGTGAAGGGCGCTCTCGGCTACGGCCTCGACCTGCTCTATGTCAGCGGCGGTATCCATGCGGCGGAATACACGATCAATGGCGAAACGGACGAAGCGATCCTGAACGCCTATCTGAAGCGCGAAGGCGCAACACCCAAGTGGTGGATGCCGCGTCTGGCCTAACGGAACCTGATCCATGACCGTATTCCACCGCAATGAGAAGAAGGAAGCGCTGCCCACTGAGCTGAAGGGCGGCGTGGTGGCGATCGGCAATTTCGATGGCGTGCATCGCGGCCATCGCAGCGTGCTGGGGCGGGCATTGGCTTTGGCGGAAGAGCGCGGCGTTCCGGCGCTGGTGCTGACCTTTGAACCGCATCCACGCACTGTCTTCAATCCGGAAAAGCCGGTCTTTCGGCTGACACCTGCGCCGCTGAAGGCGCGGCTGCTGGAAGCGATGGGGTTCCGCTCCGTGATCGAATACCCTTTTGATCGCGAATTTTCCGGGCGCAGCGCCGAGGATTTCGTCCGCTCCATTCTGGTGGAATGGCTGGGGGCAAGCGCCGTCGTCACCGGCTTTGACTTTCATTTCGGCAAAGGCCGCGAGGGCGGTCCCGCCTATCTCATGGAAGCGGGTCGCAACTATGGTTTCGACGTATCGCTGATCGACGCCTTCCGCGATGAGAATGCCGAGGTGGTCTCCTCCAGCCGTATCCGCGAGGATCTGGCAGAGGGCGACGTGGTGGCAGCTGCCGGTCTCCTCGGCTATCGCTACACGGTGGAAGCCGAAATCATCGGCGGTGAGAAACTGGGGCGCACTTTGGGGTATCCGACCGCCAACATGATGCTGGCGCCGGAATCCCAGCTGAGGGCAGGCATTTACGCCGTGCGCTTCCGTCGTCCGGATGGTTCGCTGCATGACGGCGTTGCCAGCTATGGCCGCCGCCCGACCGTGACCGAAAACGGCGCGCCGCTTCTGGAGACCTTCGTCTTCGATTTTTCCGGCAGCCTGTATGGCGAAGTCTGCTCTGTGTCCTTCTTCGGCTATCTGAGGCCGGAACTCAAATTCGACGGGCTTGATCCACTGGTTGCGCAGATGAAGCAGGATGAGGCGGAAGCCCGTGCGCTGTTGTCGGGTGTCCAGCCGTTTTCCGAACTGGACAACCGCATCTGCTTCTGAATGCGGATCTTTAGGAAATCTTTATGCGCAATGGGCGACTTCCAAATCGAAACATGATGCGTTGAAGTTTAGCTTTCTCATCGTCAAGCCCAAGAGGGAAACGACGATGTACAGGCCAAGCATTTTTCACCCGCAGGATCTTCTGCCCTGCTTCACTCCGCCCAAACACGTTGCCCGTGGTGATCGCGCGCCGAACCGGAAGGCGCGCGCGCATCTGAGCGTGCAACTCTGGCTTCGCCGCATCCGCTTGGCCTTATCCCGTTCAGGGGGCTGATGGAGACATGGTCATGTATCCATCGAATTTTTCCGGCACGATCGTTGATCTCGTTACGCCCTTGAGAGGCGGCGAACTGGACAGGACGGGCCTCAATCTTCTGATCGAATGGCAGATCCAGTCCGGCATCGAAGGATTGCTCGTTTGCGGAGAAGCAAGCGAAAGCCACTGCCTTTCCGAGAGCGAACGCGAAGCCGTCCTTTCCGCTGCCATTGAGGTGGCACGGGGGCGCGTGCCTATCCTCGTCGGCATCATGACAAACGCCACGACAAAGGCGCTTGCGTGGGTGGAGCAGGCCCGGCGGCTGCGCGCCGATGGTGCACTTCTCGTAACGCCTTATTACAACAAGCCCTGTCAGGAAGGGGTGTACCAGCACGTTGCAACTGTTTCCGGCGCTGCACGTCTGCCGGTTCTGGTGCTGAATCGTCCGTCGGCGACGGCGATCTCTCTCGGGGCGCCGTTGGTGGAGCGGATCGCCGACCTGCCGAATGTTGCAGGACTTGTCGATGTATCGCCCGATCATGCCTGTGCGTTCGCGATGTCCGCAGCTGCGCGCAGCCGGTTTGCCCTCTATCGCGGCGATGACCGTGGTGATCTGGCTTCTCTTATGATCGGCGCCACCGGTTGTTTTTCGTGGGTTGCCAATGTCGCCCCGCGTCTGGCCGTATCGCTGCAGCACGCCGCCAATGGTGCTAATATTCAGGCCGCGAGGGGGCTTCAGACAAGGCTTCAACCTTTGCTCGATACCATGCGTATCGATCATCCCGTCTCGGTGCTGAAGCAGGCCCTGGCCTATGTCTTTGGCATTTCGCCGGAGGTTCGCTTGCCCCTCCTGCCGATGGAAGAGCAGAACCTGCCGGGATTGCGCAACGCGCTGTCGCTGGTCGGGCTTTCGACTGAAATTCCTTTTCTATCCGCTGTCGCAGCCGCCACGAATGGTGGTCTGCGTCATCGATTGTGAACCTGTCTGCAAAGGAGAATGAAATGGGTTCCGTGGGTCTCCAACGATCCTGTTCGACATCATTGCCGCGCTTTACGGTGGGCCGCGATCACCACGGCTGGTGGGTGGTGCATGACCGCGAGGAGCGGATCGGCGGCCTATTCCGCAGCTGCGAGGCCGCGCTTCATTTTGCCGGCGGCGAATGCGAACTGCGCCATGACGAAGTTCAGGTCGCCGATGCCGGAGAGGTCGTAGAACTCGGCACCTTTACTGCCGACAACCCGCCAGGCCCATTCCTCAATCTGAAGGCAGCCCTTGCTGTGTAATGCGAGCGTTTCTGTTTAGGTTCCTTGCCTGAACGAGCCCCATCCCGAGGCAGGGTACCCTTGTCCCGCCGTCCAGCCCACGGCGGGACATTTTAGATATCCATTGTGCAAAGAGTGCTTGATAGTAAACCCACAGTGTTTTTCGAGTGGTACACGCGACTTTTGTTTGGGTTCAGAAATTTCCATCCAGTTGCAACTCTAGATCGACTCCATTTAGATCGGCTTTACCCTTTCCTGCTTCGGATGATGCCTTCACTCGGGAATTAGTAGTTGTTATCGGTTTTTGCGGTGTAAGTGCTGCATCGGTTACAAAAAGCGTGCTGAACCCATGTTGGACCTGCTGACGGTCGTCACTTACAACGCCATTGTCAATTTTGCATTGGTGATCATTGCGACTGTCGCCTGGTTGCGCAATCCGCGCCAGAAGGAGATGATCCACTGGCTATTGGCCGCTTGGTTCATGGTCATTGGTGCCGCTTTCACCAGCATGACCGAAGCGCTTCCCTACAACATCATGGGCTATATCGGCGGCTCGATCTATGTCGCGCTGACCGGCTTCATGCGGTTGGGGTTCAAGGAGTTTTATGGCCAGCCTTATCAGCTGCGGGAAGCCTTTTACGTCTCGGCGGTCGTATGCGTTGGTTTTGCCTTGGCGGAGCTTGCGCAGGACCCCGCCAGTATCCGCATCACGCTGATCTACCTGGGTTCGGCTGCCAATCTCGCGCTGGCTGCCATCGTTCTATGGCATGCCAAGCCGGGCGAATGGCTGCCTTCTGGCCGATTGGCGGCAGCCGTTTACGCCATCTATGCGGCTGCCAACGCGGCGACTGCACCATTGGCCATTCTTTACCCTGTGCAGTTTGTCGGGCGGGTGCCGATCTCCGACTGGATGACCTATACCAGCATGCTGCTGTTGATCTTCAACCTCATGTCCTTCCTGATGGCCATGGTGCTGAAGCTGGAGCGCAGCGGCGAAGTCCAGCGGCAGCTGGCCGAGCGGGATGGTTTGACCGGGCTTCTCAACCGTCGCATGTTCCTGCAGCAAACGACGATACGGCTTCAGACCGGCGCCGCGGCCATCGCCGTTCTCGATCTCGACCATTTCAAGCGCATCAACGATACCTTTGGCCACAAGGGAGGAGACGATGCGCTGATCCAGTTTAGCAGCTGCATGAGCGACAGCCTTCCACCTGACTCCATCCTCGGAAGACTGGGCGGAGAGGAGTTCGGCATCTGCCTGCCGGGCCGTGATCAGGCATCGGCCCAGAATATTCTGGA
Organism: Rhizobium oryzicola; assembly: GCF_030504645.1. GTDB lineage: Bacteria > Pseudomonadota > Alphaproteobacteria > Rhizobiales > Rhizobiaceae > Neorhizobium > Neorhizobium oryzicola. Next base: position 742,181 of record NZ_JAUKWQ010000001.1, read on the forward strand.
TGCGGCGCTACAGGCGTTGTCATCGATGGATATCGTCTCGGGTCACCACCGCTTTCGCCTGACCTTTTCCTGCGGCTTTGCCATCATGCGTGATGCCTCCCGAAGCCTTGATGCATGGATGGCGGATGCTGATTTGGCGCTCTATGCCGCCAAGGATGGCGGCCGCAATCGCGTTATTGCCCACTCTCCACACTTGTTGCCCACTATGGATGACACGGATACTTCACGTCTCTCAGCCTGAACTGTTTTCGGAAGTGTGATGCCGCCTCTTCTTTTACACGGCCTCGGCCTTCCAGTGACCTGGGCCGGACGATTGCCTGTGCGCAACCGGCCCTGAGTAAGGGCGCCTGATCCCTCTGCATGGCAGAAATCCATAAACAACTAGGCTTTTCGATCATAAATGCGCTATGAGACGCGGCTTCGTGGTCGGGTATGGCATCCGGCCCCTCACATTCAGAAGGAGTACGTGTCATGAGTGAGTTTGCCAATCAGCGTTCGAATTTCCGGTCTTCTCCCCGCTTTACCATTGGCCGCGACCAGCACGGCTTCTGGGTCCTTCAGGATGAAGCCAATCGTTTCGGCGGTCTTTTCGCCAGCGAGGAAGCAGCGCTGAAATATGCGACAGTGATCAGCAAGGACCAAAGGGATATTCGCCGCGCTCCCGCCTCCGCCGTGGTTGAGCTTATGAGCGGCAAGTCGCACCTATCCCACGCTGCCTGAATTCTTGTGCTTGATGGAAGCGGAATGTGCCGGGCCTGACCTGGCCGCACGTTCCGCTTCTTTCTTTTTTGCGCCGGACTTGTCTCTTTTCTTTCAGGGCAAAAACACTTAAACACCACGCCATTATGACCTTTGTCTCCGTGGCCCGCAGTTTTCGAATTATCGGCCCGGCCTTCCGAGCAGCGTAATCCACGCGCGGGAAGGTCCGGGTTTTCGGTGCTTGGGCTATTCCCGTTCCCAAGCGCTATCGTCCGCCACGCCGAATTTTGATCCGCGCGACGCTTGTGCCGTCGCCCTCATGAATGGTTGATCCATGACCGATAACGTCGACAAGAACGATTACTCTTCCACGCTCTATCTGCCGCAGACCGAGTTTCCGATGCGCGCCGGCCTTCCCCAGAAGGAGCCGGAAATGGCGAAAAAGTGGAAGGAAATGGGGCTTTACAAGAAGCTGCGCGCCTCCGCTGCCGGCCGCGAAAAGTTCGTGCTCCACGACGGCCCTCCCTATGCGAACGGCAACATCCATATCGGCCATGCGCTGAACAAGGTGCTGAAGGACGTCATCACCCGCTCGTTCCAGATGCGCGGGTTTGATAGCAACTATGTGCCCGGCTGGGATTGCCACGGCCTGCCGATCGAGTGGAAGATCGAGGAAGCCTACCGCGCCAAGGGCAAGGACAAGAACGAAGTCCCGATCAACGAATTCCGGAAAGAGTGCCGCGAGTTCGCGCAAGGCTGGATCAACATCCAGTCGGAGGAATTCCGCCGCCTCGGCATCGAGGGCGACTTCGATCATCCCTACACGACCATGGCCTTCCATTCGGAAGCCCGCATCGCCGGCGAGTTGTTGAAGATCGCCATGAGCGGCCAGCTCTATCGCGGTTCCAAGCCGATCATGTGGTCGGTTGTGGAGCGCACCGCGCTGGCTGAGGCGGAAGTGGAGTATCACGAGGTCGAAAGCGATACGATCTGGGTGAAGTTCCCGGTGGTGGAGGCTTTACAGCTTCCTGATGTTCATTTGGAGGATTGGAAGCCGGGTCAGCAGCTATCGGAGGTTCCTCCATCGGCTAAAGCGCTTAGCGATGAAGGCGCCTCTGTCGTCATCTGGACGACTACGCCTTGGACGATCCCCGGTAACCGGGCGATCTCCTACTCGTCGCGCATCGAATATGGCCTTTACGAAGTAACGGCTGCTGCGAACGACTTCGGTCCCCGTCCGGGTGAAAAGCTCATCTTCGCCGACAAGCTGGCGGCCGACGCCTTTGCAAAGGCCAAGCTGGAGTTTAAGCGCATTCGTCAGGTTCCCGCTGACGAACTCAGCGCTCTCGCCTGCGCGCATCCGCTCGCCGCTCTCGGCTACACCTTCAAGGTCCCGCTGCTCGATGGTGATCACGTCACAGACGATGCCGGTACGGGCTTCGTCCACACCGCGCCGAGCCATGGCCGCGAGGACTTTGACGCCTGGATGTCCAAGCTGCGCGAGCTCGAAGCCCGCGGCATCGACACGAAAATTCCGTTCCCGGTCGATGATGCCGGTTACTACACGGAAGACGCCCCCGGCTTCGGCCCCTCTGCCGAAGGCGGTGCCGCCCGCGTGCTGGATGATAACGGCAAGAAGGGCGATGCCAACAAGCGCGTGACCGAAGCTTTGATCGCCGCGAACAACCTGTTTGCCCGCGGTCGCATCAAGCACGAATACCCGCATTCCTGGCGTTCCAAGAAGCCGGTCATCTTCCGCAACACGCCGCAGTGGTTCGTCTATATGGACAAGGAACTCGGTGACGGCACCACGCTGCGCACCCGTGCGCTCAACGCCATTGACCAGACCCGCTTCGTGCCGGCGGGCGGCCAGAACCGCCTGCGGGCCATGATCGAGCAGCGCCCGGATTGGGTGCTCTCCCGTCAAAGAGCGTGGGGCGTGCCGATCTGCGTCTTCGCCGATGTGGATGGCAATGTCCTGAAGGACGAGCAGGTGAATGCCCGCATTCTCGAAGCCTTCGAGAAGGAAGGGGCGGATGCCTGGTTTGCGGCCGGTGCCAAGGAACGTTTCCTCGGCAACGCGCATGACGGCGACAAGTGGCAGATGGTGACCGACATCCTCGACGTCTGGTTCGATTCAGGCTCCACCCACACCTTCACGCTGGAAGACCGCCCGGATCTGAAATGGCCGGCGGACGTCTATCTGGAAGGCTCCGACCAGCATCGCGGCTGGTTCCATTCGTCGCTCCTGGAAAGCTGCGCCACGCGTGGCCGTGCGCCTTATAACGCCGTTGTCACGCATGGATTTACGATGGCGGAAGACGGTCGCAAGATGTCGAAATCGCTCGGCAATACGGTGACGCCGCAGGATGTAATGAAGGAATCCGGCGCGGATATCCTGCGCCTCTGGGTCATGTCGACCGACTATGCGGAGGACCAGCGCCTCGGCAAGACGATCATCCAGACCAACATCGACGCCTATCGCAAGATCCGCAACACGATCCGCTGGATGCTCGGTACGCTCGCCCATGACCATGGCGACGAGATCGCTTACGCCGATCTGCCGGAACTCGAAAAGCTGATGCTGCATCGCCTGAGCGAGCTCGATCAACTGGTGCGCAAGGCCTATGACGATTTCGACTTCAAGCGCATCGTCCGCGCGCTCAGCGATTTCGCCAATGTGGAACTGTCGGCCTTCTATTTCGACATCCGCAAGGATACGCTCTATTGTGACGCGCCGTCGAGCCTGAAGCGCCGTTCGGCTCTCTTCGTCATCCGCAAGCTGTTCGATTGCCTCGTGCTGTGGTTTGCGCCGATGATGCCGTTCACCACGGAAGAGGCCTGGCTGTCGCGTGATCCCTCGGCCACCTCGGTTCACCTGGAACAGTTCCCGGCGATCCCGTCGGAATGGGCAAACGAGGCCGTCTCCGAAAAGTGGAAGCATGTCCGCACGGTTCGCCGTGCCGTCACCGGTGCGCTCGAGATCGAACGCAAGGAAAAGCGCATCGGTTCTTCTCTGGAAGCCGCTCCCGTCGTGCATGTCGCGGATGCGGAGCTGTTGAAGGCGCTCGATGGTCTCGATTTTGCGGAAATCTGCATCACCTCGGATATATCAGTGGTGGCAGGTGAGGGGCCGGCGGATGCCTTCCGTCTGGACGATGGCACGAAGGTCGCCGTCGAGCCGAAGCTTGCGGAAGGTACGAAATGCGCCCGCTCGTGGAAGATCACCAAGGATGTCGGCTCTGACCCTGACTATCCTGACGTCTCCGCACGGGATGCGCAGGCCCTGCGGGAACTTGCCGCGGTCAAGTAATCTCGCATTGAAGTGAGAAAGTGACCGGATGATTGCGCTTTGGCGCGTCATCCGGTAAGTCTGCCTGAAATTGGCCGGAATTTTCGGCCAGTCCGAGTGCTGGTGTATCTTGCGCGCGGGACGGGCGCGTCTGGAAGGGTTCGTATGAAGACGATGCAGGCAATTCATGCAAGGTTCGGCATCATCGCCGTTGCCGTCGTGGCAATGGGCGGCCTCGCCGGCTGCGTATCCAGTCCGACCTACGGCACCAGCAAGACCGCTGCGGAGCAGCTGGTCGACGATCTAGGCGATTCCGTTTCTATCACCGGCAACAGCGACAAGCCTGCCGCCAAGTACAATCCGCGTCCTGCCCTGGTCGTCAACAAGAAGCAGGAAGGCACGCTGCCGCAGCCGCAGGGTTCTCTCGCCAGCCGCGACAATAACCCGAACTGGGCTGAGTCGCCGGAAGAAACCCGCGAACGTCTGCGCAACGAAGCCCAGGCCAATGAAAACAACCCGAACTATCGTTCGCCGCTGCTCGCCGGTAACGGCACGGCGGGCCAGCTGACCGAAACCCAGAAGTGGGAAGCCTTCCGTCAGGCCAAGGCTAATTCGGAAAATCCAGGCATTGCCGGCCAGCGCCGGAGTCTGACCGAGCCGCCGACCGCCTATCGCGTGGCCGATAGCAACGATCTCACCGATCTCGGCGAGCCGGAACTGAAGAAGGAACAACGCCGCAAGAAGGAAGCTGCCGCAGCCGGTAGCGATTCTTCCTGGTGGAAGCCTTTCCAATAAGATCAGCGTTTGTTGAGAAAGAAGTCGGTCAATATCTTGGCCGCCTCCGTTTCAGCCATGCCTGAATAGACATCCGGCGCATGATGGCAGGTGGGTTGGTTGAAGAAGCGCACGCCGCTTTCCACCGCACCGCCTTTCGGGTCTGCCGCGCCGTAATACAGCCTGCGAATGCGTGCAAACGAGATGGCCGCCGCGCACATGGTGCAGGGCTCCAGCGTCACATAGAGATCCGCGCCCGGCAATCGTTCCTGGCCAAGTGCCTCGCAGGCCATACGGATGACACGCATTTCCGCATGGGCGGTTGCGTCATTTCCCGCCCTGGTGAGGTTTCCGGCCCGCGCGATGATCTCGCCGTCCAGCACGAGAACGGCGCCAATAGGCACCTCGTCCGCCTCACCGGCGGCCCGGGCTTCAGTCAAAGCTTCGTCCATGAAACGATTTGTCCCGGTCATGCGGCGATTTCCTCTTAACCCCAAGGGCTCGAACTGGTAGGAACTCTTCAACTTGCGTCGTGCGATATGTTGCGCCGATGCAGCCAGATTTTAGTCCGTTAACACACGTATGTCCGCCACGTCTGGTGTCCGACACACGCCTCAGGCAAAACAACAAATGAGCTTCAAAGACAAGCCGAAGCGCGAAGGCGGCAAGCCTTTCGATCGCGATAGGAAGAAAACAGCCGCACCAAAGGAACGCAGCGAAATGCGTACCAAGGCCCCCCGCAAGGCGGATGTGGCAGCAGCGGGCGTGGCGGATGCAACGTCCAACAAGCCCGAACGTATCTCCAAGATCTTGGCGCGCGCCGGCATCGCCTCCCGCCGCGATGTGGAGCGGATGATCATGGAAGGCCGCGTGCGGCTGAATGGTCAGGTGCTGGAAACCCCCGTCGTCAACGCGACACTCTCCGATTCGATCGAAGTGGACGGTCAGCCGATCCGTGGCATCGAGCGTACGCGGCTGTGGCTTTACCACAAGCCCGCCGGTCTGGTGACCACCAATGCTGATCCGGAAGGTCGCCCCACCGTGTTCGACAACCTGCCGGACGAGTTGCCGCGCGTGATGTCGATCGGACGTCTCGATATCAATACCGAAGGCCTGCTGCTGCTCACCAATGACGGTGGCCTGTCGCGCGTTCTGGAACTGCCGACCACCGGCTGGCTGCGCCGCTATCGCGTGCGCGCCCATGGCGAGGTGAGCCAGGAGCAGCTGGACAAGCTGAAGGACGGGATTGCCGTCGACGGCGTGCTCTATGGCGCGATCGATGCAACGCTGGATCGCACGCAAGGCCACAACGTCTGGATCACCATGGGCCTTCGCGAAGGCAAGAACCGCGAGATCAAGAACGTGCTTGGCGCGCTCGGTCTCGACGTGAACCGCCTGATCCGCATCTCCTATGGCCCGTTCCAGCTCGGCGACCTGCCTGAAGGCCAGGTGGTGGAAGTGCGCGGCCGCATGCTGCGTGACCAGCTGGGTCCGCGTCTCATCGAAGAGGCCAAGGCCAATTTCGACGCGCCGATCTATAGCAATGCGCCGGCCGATGACGAAAAGCCACAGCCGCTGAAGCGCGCTGAAAAGCCATCTCGCGAAACCCGCTCTGGTGATCGCGACGACCGTCGCGGCAGTGCGCTCGACCGTCTCGACACCAAGCGTGGCGATGGCAAGCGCGAGAAACTTGGTTTCTCGAAGGGCGGCGCCAAGGGCAATGATCGCGGTGGTGACAAGCGCGGCGACAAGCGTTTTGGCGGCGGGGACGATCGCAAGTTCGGCGATGACCGTCCGAAGCGTCCGGCAATGGGCACCAGCCGCACCGCCAATGTGTGGATGGCGCCTGGCGCACGTCCGACCGTTGACGGCAAGGGCAAGCAGTCCGCCCGCGCCGAGGCCGAACGCCTGTTTTCCAAGGCACCGGAGGAGAATACGCGCCGCGTAACCGTCAACCGCGTCGAGGATGACGGCGAGTGGATCCGTTCCGAAAGCCCGATCCGGCGGCCCGGTGAAGAGGCATCCGAAGGCTTTGGCCGTCGCGGTGATCGCTTCGAGCGTGGTGACCGTGGGGATCGCGCACCGCGCGGCGATAGAGGCGATCGCGGAGATCGCGCACCGCGCGGGGATCGTCCTGATCGTGGCGAGCGTCGTGAAAAGCCGGCCTTTGCGCGTGGCGAACGTTCGGAGCGCAGTGAGCGTCCGGATCGCGGTCCGCGTGATGAGGCTCGCAAGGTGTTCGGCAAGGGCTTTGGCAAGGATGGTGGACGTGGAGAGCGCGGTGGCGAAGGTCGCAGCGGTGAACGCCCCTCTGGCGAACGTGGCCGCTCCTTTGGTGAACGCCCTTCCGGCGAGCGCCCCGCCGGTGACAAGCCGCGCGGTGCAAGGTCTTTCGGTGACCGTGACGGCGGCGGCAAGAGCGGTGGGGGCAAGGGCTTTGGCGGCAAGAGCTTCGGTGAGAAGCGCTTCAGCGGCGACAAGGCGCGTTCCGGTCCCGGCGGCGGCAAGGGTGGCCCCTCGCGCGGTGGTCCGTCGCGCGGCGGCAAGCCCTCAGGCGGTGGTGGCGGCGGTAGTCGCGGTCCGGGCGGTGGTGCCCGCTCTGGTCGTCCGAGAACTCCGAAGGGCTGAGCATCATGCGGATTGTCGGCGGTGAATTTCGCGGCCGCACGCTGGCTGCGCCCAAAACCAACGCGATCCGGCCGACCATCGACCGGACGCGCGAAAGCCTGTTCAACATCATCGGTCACGTCTATCCGGACGCGATTGACGGAACCCGCGTGATCGATCTTTTTGCCGGCACCGGTGCGGTGGGGCTGGAGGCCCTGTCGCGCGGCTGCCGCAGCGCGCTCTTCGTGGAAAACGGCGTCGAAGGCCGCAGCATCCTCTGGGAAAACATCGAGAGCCTCGGCCTGCATGGCCGCGCCCGCATTCTTCGGCGTGATGCCACCAAGCTCGGTCCTGTCGGAACCATGGAGCCCTGCCATTTCCTCTTCGCCGATCCGCCCTATGGTAATGGGCTGGGCGAGCAGGCATTGCTGGCAGCCCACACGGGAGGCTGGCTTGTTCCGGGCGCTCTCGTGGTGCTGGAAGAGCGGGCGGATGTAGAGCCGGTCGTCGATCCGGTCTTTCAACATCTGGAGCACCGCGTCTTCGGCGATACGCGGGTCGAGTTCTATCGCTATAAGCCTGCGTAAGGAAATCGCATGTCCCCCCAACTTTCGCTTCAAGAGGCCGATCGGAAATCTGGAAGCGGAATGCCTCGGGTGGCTGTGGCCTTTGGCGGCGGCGGTGCGCGCGGCATCGCCCATATTGCGGTCATCGAGGCGCTCGATGAACTGGGCATTCGCCCGGTTGCGATCTCCGGCTCCTCCATCGGCGCCATCATGGGGGCGGGCATGGCAAGCGGCATGCGCGGCCGCGAGATCCGTGACTACACCATCGATACCGTCGGTAACCGCGCCTCTGTGCTGAACCGCATGTGGAGCCTCGGCCCCGCCAGCATGCGCGACATCATGGGTGGCTTTCGGCTGGGCCATTTCAATCTCGAACACATCCTCAAAGCCTTCCTGCCTGAAGTCGTGCCGCAGGATTTTGCCGATCTGCTGATCCCGCTGAAGATCGCGGTGACGGATTATTACGGCCAGTCAGAGGTCATGCTGGAGGAGGGGGATCTGCGGTCGGCGATTGCAGCCTCAGCCGCCATTCCCGGCCTGTTCATGCCAGTGCGTATCCATGGCCGCATCATGGTGGATGGCGGCATCTACAATGCCATCCCTTACGAACATCTGCTTGATGATGCCGATATCGTCATTGCCGTCGATGTCATCGGTGCGCCGGAAGGCGATGGCACGCATCCGCCAAGCCGGTTTGACAGCGTGTTCGGCGCCAGCCAGTTGATGATGCAGGCGGCGATCGCGCTGAAGATGAAACTGCATCCACCGCATATCTTCCTGCGTCCCGCCATCAATCGTTTCGGCGTGCTGGATTTCCTCAAAGCCCGCGAAATCCTTGATGAGGCGGAGCCGATCAAGGACGAGTTGAAGCGCGGGCTGGAGGACGTATTGAAGACGTTGGAAGCCGAAACCGCCTCAGCTTGAGACTGCTTCTTCCTCCTGCGGCACCGGACGCTTCGGTTTTATCAGCGGTTCCGGCTTGACCGGGCGGTTGTGCAGCATGTCGCGACCGGCCGTGAAACCTTCTGCCGCCTGGATCTGCAACCGTTTCTCGTCGCGCTTGCGAATGTCGTCGCCGATGATGGCTGCTTCGGTTTCGCTGAGCCCCAGGGCCTCCAGCGTCTTCATGCCGAACAGAAGGCCGGATTCCAGGGTTTCGCGAAGCTCGTAATCCACTTGCTTAGCCCTGAGTGCAATCGTGTGGATGCGGTCATAGGAGCGGACGAAGAGGCTCGCCTGCGGAAACTCCTCCCGCACCATGTCGACGATCCGGTCCGTCACCTCCCGCTTTTGAGTGCAGACGGCAACGATCTTAGCTCGCTCGATACCCGCTGCGACAAGGACGTCACGCCGTGTGCCGTCGCCGAAATAGATGCGGAATCCGAAGGATGCCGCCTGGCGGATGCGATCCGGGTTGTCGTCGATGATGGTAACATCGGTGCCGCCGGCCAGCAGGATCTGCGCCGCGATCTGCCCGAAGCGCGAGAAGCCCACCATCAGCACATCGGCGCCCGCACCTTCGAAATCCTCGGGGATCTCCTCGCGCTTTTCCTCGCGCACCAGGAAGCGGCGGGAGAGGGCAGCGCCGATCGGGGTCAACGCCATCGAAAGCGTCACGCCTGCAATCAGCAGCGAAGCGGCACTTGGGGAGAGAAGGCCCGCCGCCATGGCTGTCGTAAACAGCACGAAGCCGAATTCACCGCCCTGCGGCAGCAGGAAGGCGATGGACGCCGCATCCTCCTTGTTCGATCCCCACAGCCGGCAGAGAACATAGATGAGGGCTGCCTTGACGATCATGAACAGGGGCACGCCGATCACGATGATCAGAAGATTGTCGAGGATAGCCTTGAGGTCAAGCGACAGGCCGACAGCCATGAAGAACAGCGCCAGAAGCAGGCCGCGGAACGGCTCGATATCGGCCTCCAACTCGTGGCGGTAGGAGGATTCGGCCAGCATGATGCCTGCCAGGAAGGCGCCCATGGCCATGGAAAGACCGACGGCTTGCATGGCCGCCGCCGCACCCAGAACCAGCAGCAGTGCCGCCGCCAGCATCACCTCGCGCGCACCGGTGCGGGCGATCACGGAGAAGATCGGCGTCAGTAGGAAGCGTCCGATGAAGATCATCACGGCAACGGCCAGCACCGCAATGCCGGCGTCACGCAGCATGGAGGCGCTGTCGGCATTGGCACCGCCGCCGAGCACGGTGATCAGCGCCAGCAGCGGAACGATGGCGAGATCCTGGAACAGGAGGATCGAAAAGGAACGCCTGCCATATTCGCTGTTCGTGTCGCCGGTATCATCCAGAATCTGCAGAGCAAACGCGGTGGAGGAAAGCGACAAGCCGAAGCCCGCAATGATGGCTCCCTGCCAGCCCGCGATACCGCTGACATAGGCCAATCCGGTGAGGGCAAGGCCGGACAGGACGACCTGTGCTGTGCCGAGCACGAAAATGTCGCCGCGCATCTGCCACAGGCGCGAGAGCTTCAACTCCAGCCCGATGATGAAGAGCAGGAAGACCACACCCAGTTCTGAAACGCGCAGTACCTCTTCCGCGTCATTGATCAGGCGCATGATCGGCCCGATCACGATGCCGGCCGCGAGATAACCGAGAACGGTACCAAGACCCAGCCGTTTGAAGATCGGGGCAGCCACCACGGCGCCACCGAGCAGCAGAAGCGTTTCGTTGAAAAGGGGATCCGGGGTTGCCATCAAACCTCGCCTGTTATGGGATGCAGCAAGCGGCGTGATGGAAGAATCACCCTGTCGCCCTTGATGCTTTTCTGAGTGCACAATACATGGGTTCCGAATGAAAGGCGCCAAGCATGTCATCTTCAATTGATTCGGAATCCCTTCTTTCTCGCGCAAGCGAGCTGATCAGTCTTGCAAAAAAGGCGGGCGCCGATCAGGCCGATGCCGTGGTGGTGCGTTCGCGCTCGCGTTCGGTCAGTGTGCGCCTCGGCAAGGTGGAGGGAACGGAAGCCTCCGAAAGCGATGATTTCGCGTTGCGCGTCTTTGTCGGAAACCGCGTCGCCAGCGTCTCGGCCAATCCGGGCTTCGACCTCTCTGCATTGGCGGAACGTGCGGTTGCCATGGCCAAGGTCTCGCCGGAAGATCCCTTCGCCTGCCTGGCGGATGAGCGGGATATCGCCCGCAACTACCCCGATCTCGATCTCTTCGATCCGTCGGAGCTTTCCACCGAAGCCATGACCGAGGCGGCGCTTGCGATGGAAGAGGCCGCACTTTCTGTCAACGGGGTTACCAATTCGTCAGGGGCTGGTGCATCGGCCGGTTTCGGCGGTTTGGTGCTGGTCACCTCACATGGCTTTTCCGGCAGCTATCTCGCCAGCCGCTTTGGTCGGTCCGTCAGCGTGATCGCGGGCGAAGGCACCAAGATGGAGCGGGACTATGATTATGACAGCCGCCTCTATCTCGCCGATCTCGATGACGCCGCAGATATCGGCCGTCGAGCTGGTGAGAGGGTGGTGAAGCGTTTGAACCCGCGTCAGGTCGAAACGGGCAGCAATGTTACCGTCGTCTTCGATCCGCGCGTGGCGCGCGGCTTCGTCGGCCATATCGCTGGCGCAATCAATGGCGCCTCCGTTGCCCGCAAGACCAGTTTCCTGCGCGACAAGATGGGGCAGCAGGTTCTGAAAGCCGGTCTAAACATTACCGACGATCCGCTCATCGTGCGCGGTTCGTCGTCACGGCCATTCGATGGCGAGGGCGTGAGAGGCGAGCGCATGGTGATGATTGAGGATGGTGTGCTGAAGCACTGGTTCCTCTCCACCTCTACCGCGCGCGAACTCGGCCTTTCCACCAATGGCCGCGGCGTGCGCGGCGGTACGCAGGTAACACCGGCCTCGACCAATCTGGCGCTGGAACCGGGCGATATCGCGCCCGAGGATCTGATCCGCAGCATTGGCAACGGCTTCTATGTCACGGAACTGATCGGCCAGGGCGTCAACATGATCACCGGCGAGTATAGCCGGGGTGCGACGGGCTTCTGGATCGAGAATGGCGAACTGGCCTATCCAGTTTCAGAGGTCACGATCGCATCGAACCTGAAGGACATGTTCATGCGTGTGACGCCGGCCAATGACATCGACCGCAGCTATGGCGTGGCGGCACCGACCCTTGCCATTGAAGGCATGACGCTGGCAGGTCGTTGATGGTGGAAGGCAGCGGTGATCGCGACTGGAGTGACGATCTGGCCCTCATCCGCCAGGCGGCGCGGGAAGCTGGCGAGATCGCGCTTGGCTTCTTTGGCAACGCGCCGGAAGTGTGGTGGAAGAACGAGGGCCGCTCTCCGGTCAGCGCCGCCGATTTTGCGGCCAACGACCGTCTGCAATCCATCCTTCTCAAGGCCAGGCCAGACTATGGCTGGCTTTCTGAAGAGACCGACGACGATAGTGCCCGGCTGAAGGCCGACACAGTGTTCGTGATCGATCCGATCGATGGCACGCGCGCCTTCATCGCGCGGGAAAAGACCTGGTGCGTCAGCGTCGCCGTTGTCCATAAGGGTGCGCCCGTCGCGGGCGTTCTCTTCGCGCCGGCGCTGGAAGAAGAGTTCACCGCTGTTCTGGGCGGCACCGCCTTCAAGAACGCACAACCGATCTCGGTCGCGCCGGAAAGGCCAGGCGAACTCAGGCAGATTGCGGTCGCCGAGGATATGCTGGTACGCTTTCCGAAAGGCGTGCGTGAAACCCTGCAACGCATCCGTCATGTGCCATCGCTCGCTTACCGATTGGCCATGGTGGCGGATGGCCGGATCGATGGCACGGTCGTCAAGCGCAACTCCCATGACTGGGATCTCGCCGCCGCCGATCTCATCCTTGCCTGTGCCGGAGGTCGGCTAACGGATCTGGATGGCAATCGCCTTGTCTATAATCGTGCCGATGTGAAACACGGGGTCCTGTGCGGCGCATCTGAACATGTGTTGGAAAGCCTGGTTGCGGCACTGACCTCGGGTTGACCTTTCCCCCGGAATGCCGCAGGAAAGCCTTGCGGAGGAGAAGGTAAGGAAATTGGCGATGACGGACTCGACAGAAAACAAACAGCTTCTTCACCTGGTCTTCGGCGGCGAATTGGAGAGCCTGCAGAGCGTGCGCTTCAAGGATCTTACCGCGCTTGATATCGTCGGCATCTTTCCGGATTACGCCAGCGCGCTGGTGGCCTGGAAGGGCAAGGCGCAAGCGACCGTCGACAACGCCCAGATGCGCTATTTCATCGTGCACATGCATCGCCTGCTGGACCCGGATCAGAAAGCCTGATCAACTGGGTCAACTTTTAGATCCCTTTTGCGGGGCCTGTTTTTGACGCATTTCTGGCGCAAAAGCGCGACTTCTTGAGTGAGGCGGTTGCCTGGAGGATGCTGGTGTATTTCGAACGGGAGCGGACGCAGTGAGTAACGGCTTGGCGCGCATGGCCTTGCTCGGATACCGCGTCGCCGGCATCTGCGCCTATCCTTTGGCCAGCCCCTATCTCACCTATCGCGCCTTCAAGGGCAAGGAAGAGCGCCAGCGGCGCATGGAGCGCTTCGGTTATCCAAGCGCCCCGCGCCCGCGCGGCCCGCTGATCTGGGTGCATGCGGCAAGCGTCGGCGAAACGCTGGCGGTCATCCCGATGATCCGCGAGTTGTTGCGACGGGAAATCCATATCCTGCTCACCACAGGCACGGTGACGTCTGCGAGTCTCGTTCGTCAACGGCTCGGGGATGAAGTCATCCACCAATATGTCCCGCTGGATGTGAAATTCCCGATCAAGCGCTTCATCGCTTACTGGCGGCCGGATGCGGCAATTACCGCCGAATCCGAAATCTGGCCAACGACGGTTGCGGAACTCGCACGCCGGCAGATCCCGCAGATCCGGGTCAATGCCCGCATCTCGGACCGCTCCTTTGCGCGCTGGAGCAGCCATCCCTCGATCGCCGAACTGCTGTTCGGCAAGCTGGCGCTGGTCGTTGCTCGCGATGATGTGGATGCGGAGCGTTTCCGCGATCTCGGTGCCTGGCCGGTGGTTACCTCAGGCAATCTGAAGGGCGATACAGACCCGCCGCCTTGCGACCAGCAGGAGGTCGATCGCTATCTGGCGCAGATCGGTTCTCGGCGCACCTGGGCGGCGATCTGCACCTTCGAGGGTGAAGAGGAAGCGGCTGCTTTCGTGCATCGTGCACTGAAGCCGCGCGACGAACAGCTGACGATCATCGTTCCCCGCCACCCCGAGCGTGGCGATCAGATCGAGACCATGCTGAAGGAAAAGGGCTTGGTTGTCGCCCGTCGCTCCCGTGGGGATGCGATCACCGCGGAAACGGATATCTTCCTCGGCGATACGATCGGAGAAATGGGCCTTTACCTGAGGCTGACGGATATTTCCTTCGTCGGGCGTTCACTGACAGCCGAAGGCGGGCAGAACCCGCTCGAATCCACCATGCTGGGCTGCGCTGTGCTGAGCGGACCCAATGTGCAGAATTTCCGCGATACCTATCTGCATCTCGTGCGCAAGGGTGGCGCGCGGATGATCCGCGATACGGAAATGCTGGCCAAGGCCGTGCATTACCTGATGACCAACGAGGTTGCCCGCCGCAAGATGATCGACAGCGGCGAAGAGGCCATCCAGGATCTGCGCGGCGCCTTGTCCATCACACTTAAGGCGTTGGAACCCTATATCAATCCGCTCACTGTTTCGGCGCGTTTGCGTCCCGCCAATGCAGGATGACCATGCGGCAGATTGATCTCACCCGGATCGCTGGGCTCCTGTTCGACAAGGACGGAACCCTCTTGCGCTATGATGAGAGCTGGGGGCCGGTCAACCGCGAGTGCGCGCGCATTGCCGCAGCCGGCGGCGGACCGGAGCTGGAGGCGAAGCTGCTTCTCGCCTGCGGCATGGACCCCGTATCGGGCCTGACCCGGGCCGACAGCCTGTTTGCCGCGGGCACGGCCGCACAGATTGCGGCAGGCATGGTCGCGGCCGGTTCTCCACTCTCTGCCGATGCGCTGACGGTGGAATTCGATGCGCTCTTTGTGCGCGCCACGGAATATTCCGTGCCGGTGACGGATCTCGCTGGCTTCTTTGCGCGGCTGAAGGAGCGGGGTTTCCGTCTCGGCGTCGCCTCCAGCGATAACGAACAGTCCATTCGTGAAACCGCGGCTCGATTCGGCTTCATCGCCCATCTGGATTTCATTGCCGGTTATGACAGCGGTCATGGCTGCAAGCCGTCGCCGGGCATGGTCCACGGCTTCTGCGCGGCGGTGGGTCTTGAGCCGGATCAGGTGGCCATGGTGGGCGACAACAACCACGATCTTCACATGGGCGCCAGCGCCGGTGTCGGTCTCAATGTCGCGGTCCTGACGGGCACGGGTTCGCTGGAGACGCTGCAGGCTGCCGCCGATGTGGTGCTGGATGATATCACCGCGCTTGAGACCTTGCTGCCGGTCCATCAAACCGCTTAAGCAGGTTGTGGAAAAGTGTTCACGGTTTTCCGATAAGAACCTGCTTCAAAACAACAGGTTAAGCAGACGAAGCGTTGGCGTGCCAAAGAAAGTCTGCTTAACTGGCATTTCCATTTCAAGGCTTCGACAGGGCAAAACCGGGAGGGTTCATGGTTTCCGACGCGCCTCCCTTCTGGTGGACCAAAGCCGACTGGCGCGCCTGGGCGCTTTCCCCATTTTCCTTTCTCTATGGCCGCATCGCTGGGCGACGCATGACGCGGGCCGTGCGTCCTTCCGTGCCGGTGCCGGTCCTTTGCATCGGTAACTTCACGGTGGGTGGTGCCGGTAAGACGCCGACGGCGCTGGCCATGGCCAGGGCGGCCAAGGCTATGGGCTTGCGCCCCGGTTTTCTCAGTCGCGGCTATGGCGGCAGCCTCGATGTCACGACGGTCGTCGATCCCGCGCATCACCGTGCCGATGCGGTGGGCGACGAGCCGCTGCTGCTCGCCACCGAGGCGCTAACCGTTATCTCCCGCCGCAGGCTTGAAGGTGCCAGGCGGTTGGTGGAGGAGGGGGCGGACATCATCATCATGGATGATGGTTTCCAGAGTGCGCGGCTGGCTATCGATTACGCGCTTGTCGTCGTGGATAGTCATCGCGGCATCGGTAACGGTCATGTGGTACCGGCTGGTCCCGTACGTGCGCCTCTTGCTGTGCAGATGCGGCAGATGTCCGCGCTGCTGAAAGTGGGCGAGGGCGATGCGGCGGACCCTTTGGTTCGGCAGGCGGCGCGGGCGGGAAGGCAGGTTCTGGTGGCAAGGCTTCTGCCGCGGCACGACGCGACCCTGCAAGGTGCCCGGGTACTGGCCTTTGCGGGCATCGCCGATCCCGGCAAGTTCTATCGCACCCTTCGATCGCTCGGCGCAGAGATCGTGGCAGAGCGGGGCTTTCCCGATCATCATTACTTCGCCGAGGATGAGATTGCCGCCCTGATCGCGGATGCGGAGCAGCAGGGGCTGCAACTCGTCACCACGGCCAAGGATGCAGCGCGGTTGCGCGGCCATCACGGTGCCGCGGAAGCGCTTTTATCCCGCACGCGGATTGTCGATGTCGACATGCTGTTCGATGATCCGCAGGCACCGGCAGCCATTCTGGAAGCGGCGATCAAGGCCTGCAAGACGAGGCTGCTGAAGAAATCCTGAGCCTTAGTCGCGCTTCTGGTTGGGCAGAATGCCGGCGTGCTTGTCCGCTTCCAGTGAGGAAGCCGCATCCGCATAGGGTTCCTGGCGAGCAACGCTCCAGTATTTCAGCTCGTCCACCGGAATGGGCGTGCCCGTCATGGCGCAGGTGACGTAGGATCCTGCCTGCAGGATCTGATAGTCCCCGTCGAGATAGCGGATCTTGGCCTCACGGTTTCCACCTCCCTCGAAACGGTTCATCATCCTGCGTCTCCTGTCGAATGTCATGATTATGCTTTAGAGCGCGGCACACGGAAAAGCCAGCCATCAACTGCGCCCGAACAGCCTCTCGATATCAGTCAGCTTCAGTTCGATATAGGTTGGCCTGCCGTGATTGCATTGGCCGGAGCCGGGTGTCGCTTCCATTTCACGCAGCAATGCATTCATCTCTTCAGGCCTGAGCCTCCGTCCGGAACGCACGGAGCCATGGCAGGCCATGGTGGCGGCCAGATGTTCCAGCCGCGTCTTCAATCCGTCCGCCGTGTTCCACTCGCCGATCTCGTCGGCCAGATCGCGGATCAGAGCTGTGGTGTCAACTTCGCCCAGCATGGCCGGCGTTTCGCGCACGGCAACCGCACCGGGGCCGAAACGCTCTAGAACGAGGCCCAGACGCTCCAGTTGAGACGCGTGGCTGGCCAACCGATCGCAATCCTCTTCGGGCAGGTCGATGATGTCGGGGATCAGCAGAACCTGCGAAGGAAGGCGCTCCGCATCCAGTGCCTTGCGCATCTTCTCGAAGACGAGGCGTTCGTGGGCGGCGTGCTGATCGACAATGACCAGCCCGTTTTCCGTCTGGGCAACGATGTAGTTCTCATGAAGCTGAGCGCGCGCGGCACCCAGCGGAAACTGGCTGGTGGCATCGGGAGCGGCTGGCGCCGGCTGAGGCGAGACCTCGGGGGGAGGCTCCGCCCGCGCTGTTGGGGTCGCGAAGCTATCGAAGGCCGATTGGCGGGCTTCGGAAAAGCCGGAACCGGTCGCAGCGGCAAAAGGTCGGAATGGAGAACGTTCCGCGGTCCAGTTCGCAGCCGGTGCGGAGCGCAGGGGCGACGCCGTCGGGTTCGGCGAAAAGCCGGGGCGAAAGGCGCGCATGAGCCCGTCCGCGCTCGTCGTCGATCCCCGATCACCTTCGCGGGCAAGCGCCTGGCGCACCGCGCCGACAATCAGCCCGCGCACCAGACCAGGATCACGAAAGCGCACATCCGCCTTGGCCGGATGCACGTTCACATCCACTAATGCCGGATCGAGCTGGATCGACAGCACCGCCACCGGATAGCGTCCGGACGGGATCGTCTCGGCATAGGCGCCGCGCAACGCCGAGAGGATCAGTTTGTCCTGCACCGGACGCCCGTTGACGAAGGCATATTGATGGGCGGAATTGCCGCGGTGAAAGGTCGGCACGCCCGCATAACCGGTCAGTTGAATGTCTTCCCGCTCGGCATCCAGTTCAATGGCATTGTCCTTGAAATCCGCGCCCAGCACCTGTGCCATGCGGGTGAGGGGATCATCGACGGCTGCGGGAAATTCCAGCGTTGAGCGATCCGAGCCTGAGAGCACGAAGCGCACATGCGGGAAGGCAATTGCCATGCGCTTGACCACTTCGGTGATGGCTGCCGCCTCCGCCTTCTCCGTCTTCAGGAATTTCAGCCGCGCAGGTGTCGCAAAGAAGATGTCGCGCACCTCGACCACCGTGCCGGTATTGGCCGCCGCCGGACGCACGCTCGACACCTTGCCGCCCGTAACGGAAATTTCCGCACCCGTTTCCGCGCCGGGGCGCCGCGTGGTGATGGAAAGCTTGGCAACCGAGCCGATCGAGGGAAGTGCCTCGCCGCGAAAGCCGAGCGTGCGGATATCATCCAGCGTATCCGAGATCTTGGAAGTGCAATGGCGCTTCACCGCCAGCTCCAGATCGTTTGGCGTCATGCCGCCGCCATTGTCGCTGATTCGGATCAGGCTCTTGCCGCCGCCGGCTGTCGCTATCTCAATACGCGTTGCACCCGCATCGATGGCGTTTTCGATCAACTCCTTGGCAGCACTGGCCGGCCGCTCGATGACCTCACCGGCGGCAATCT
The DNA here is from genome assembly GCF_030504645.1 of Rhizobium oryzicola. Lineage (GTDB taxonomy): Bacteria > Pseudomonadota > Alphaproteobacteria > Rhizobiales > Rhizobiaceae > Neorhizobium > Neorhizobium oryzicola. Next base: position 760,853 of record NZ_JAUKWQ010000001.1, read on the forward strand.
GGTTGATCAGGGTCTCTGGAAGCTGCTTGACGAACATGTCGCTTCTTACGTCGTTTCGCACCCGTTTGAAAAGCTGAGTGCTGATGCGATTCCTAGGGTGGATTATTAAGTCCAACTTAACAGAAAGCGGCTATTGCTCCAGAGCGAGAATTATCGCCCCAAACCTACACATCCGTCGGTGCACGGGTGTGCAGAAATCGTATGAACCGGAGCAGAATTGGGCAAGTCAGGATCTTGCCTTCGGAAGGACGCGGACGATGACACCGGCACGATCAAGAAAGCCGGCTCCGCCAGAGTGGGGTCGATTGCATCAGCGGAATGGGCTGTGATGAGCGATCTCGCGCATTCGGATGGCATGTCTCAGTCCGGCCTGCTGGAGATCATTTCCGACGCGATTTCCGGTGCCTTGCTCATCTACGACCGCAACGACACCATCGTCTTCGCCAGCAATCATCTACGCCATTTCCTGCACGCCCTTCCGGTCAATCCATGTGCCGGCACGCGGTTGCGTGACTTCTTCGGCTTTCTCTATGACCACGGTGGCTATTTTCCAGAGGATACCGAGCGTAAGGCCCGCCCGACGGTCAGCCGCGAAGACTGGATCGCGGGCGAAATTGCAGCACTCTGGAAAGAGCGATCCGAAGCTGTAGAGCGACGGGGCGTCGACCGTTGGATGAGCCTGTCGCGTCGCCGTATGCCATCCGGATACGGAATTTGCGTCATTCGCGATGTGTCCGAGCACAAGAAGCGCGAGGATCAATGGCGCGCTGACCTCGAACGCGTTCAGGTAACGGAAGAAATCCTCGACAACCTGCCGTTCCCGGTATCCGTCAAGGATCGCAAGCTTGCCTGCGTTGCCGTCAACAAGGCCATGTGTGATCTCCACGGGCTGGACCGCGAAGATGTTCTGGCGCGTCGCGTCGGCGAGGCCCTGCGGGAACCTGTGCCGTCCGCCTGTGATATCGCAGACCGCGAGGTTCTCGAAACCGGCATGCCAGCGACGCAGGCAGAGTTGATAATTTACCCGGATGGGCGCCGCGAAACCTTCCTCACGCGCCGCTACCGGATCGGTAAGCCGGGTCGCTATTTTGTCGTCACGATCATGGAAGATGTCAGCGCCGTCGCAGATATTGTGCGCACCGCGCAACCGGTCGTGATCGATCAGCGGACTGCCAAGACGAGCCCTGTTCGCCAGAGCCATGATATTCAGCCGGACAGCGGGTCGCACATCGCCGGTCGGCGTGTTCTCATCGTCACAGAAGATTACGATGCCGAGCGTGAAAGCCTGACGCTTCTGACGAAAATGGACATGGATGCCTCGTCCGTTCGCAGTGTGATGGAACTCGAGGCCTTCCTCTCGCTGGCGCAGGATGCATCCATCGCCATTGATCTGATGATCATTGATAGCCTGATGGATGTGCAATGCCTGGAAATTGCCGACCGCTTTGGCATTTCCTACGTTGTGCTGGAAGGCGTGCGGATGCGGGAAGATCTGGCGCCGGCTGTCATGCACCATTTCCGCTATCCTGCCGACCAAGGGAGCATAGCGGACGAGGATTGGCAGATCGACCCGGTTACATCGCTTGATGTTCTCGTCGCGGAAGATAATCCGGTCAACCAGATCGTGTTTTCCCAGATCCTCGATGGTCTTGGCTATCGTTACGCCATCGCATCCGATGGCGAGGAGGCGGTGCGCCTTTGGCAGGAGCACAAGCCTTCCATCATCCTGATGGATATCACGCTTCCTCGTCTCAACGGTTTTGAAGCGGCACAGCGTATCCGCAGTCTGGAGGAGCGGGCGGGAGCGACACCAATCATCGGCGTGCTGTCTCCGGCGGTGGAAGGCGATCGCGCCGCTTGCCATGCTGCCGGTATGAACGATGTGGTGATGAAGCCTTTGAGTCCGGATACGCTGGAAGATAAGTTCCGGCTTTATCTTCATCGCCCGCAAGCATTTCAACGCACGGCTTGAACTTGCACTTTCACTCTAAGTTATTGACGAAATTCATGTGTCTCTGCCCTGTATACTTTTTTAATGTTTAGGTCGCATTCTGACCAAAACTCGAAGAATGCGCAGGACACCTCATGACGACGACGGATCGTCCGTTGCCACAAGTCAGTCAGAATGAACTCCAGGCGATGGCGTATCGGGATCCGCTGACGGGTCTGGGAAACCGCTATCGCCTGCGTGACAAGGTGCGCGCTGTTGCCACCGAGCGCGCCGACGATCCCGCACCCTTCACCATCGGTATCGCCAACCTCGACGGCTTCAAGCCGATCAACGATCTGTTCGGCTCCGCAGCCGGCGACGAAATTCTGTGTCAGGTTGCCCACCGTCTGAAAGCCTGCATTCCCGATGGGGCAACGGTGACCCGCCACGATGGCGATGAGTTCGCATTCCTGCTACCGCTGATTTTTGAAAAGACGAGTGCCGAGCGGTTGGGCCAGATGATCAAGGAAGTGCTGTCGGCACCCTACGATCTCGGCGATCGCAATGTGCGGCTCTCTGCCTCCTTCGGCTTTGCCATTTACCCCTTCGCGGGCGAGGAATTCGAAGACCTGTTGAAGAGCGCGGAAACGGCGCTCTACCGCTCCAAGCGGCGTGGCCGCGGCCAGATCACGGTCTATTCCCGCGAGATTGCGCAGGAGATGAAGCGTGCGACGCAGCTCGAACAGGCGCTGCGCAATGCCATTATTGCCGATGCGGTGGATGTTCACTTCCAGCCGATCGTGCGCATTCGCGATGGTGCGGTGCTTGGCTTCGAGGCCTTGGCACGCTGGAACGATGCCGACCTCGGTTTCGTATCGCCTGCCATCTTCGTGCCGCTGGCAGAAGAGCGCGGTTTCATCGATGCCCTTTCGGAAGCGCTGCTTCGCAAGGCGGCCGAAGCGGCCCTTGCCTGGCCGCGGGATATGTTCCTGTCCTTCAATCTTTCATCGGCGCAGTTGATGGATCCGGGCACAGCGCTGTCGATCCTCTCGACGCTCAGCCGCGTCGGTCTTGATCCCTCACGCGTCGAGCTTGAGATCACCGAAACGGCTGTTATGAGCAGCGCCGACACCGCGCAGCGGATCATCAACGATCTCCGGCGTGTTGGTATTCGCATTTCACTGGATGATTTCGGCACCGGCCAGTCCAGCCTTGGGCGCTTGCGCGACTTCACCTTTGACAAGGTGAAGATCGACCGGGCCTTTGTGTCACAAATCACGACTGACCGTGCATCGGAACATATCGTCAAGGCGATCGTGGCCATGTGCGAAGGGCTGGATCTTCAGGTCGTGGCAGAAGGCATCGAGACGTCGGCCGATGCTGCGAAGTTGAAAGAACTCGGCTGCAGCATGGGGCAAGGCTACCTTTACGGAAGACCTATCGATGCGCAGGCAACACTCGCTTATCTGCAGGGGTGCAAGCGCGCCACGGAAGCGCATACGGCATAAAGGGACGGCACTTTCGTGCCGCCCCTTTTTTGGCTTAGAGACAACGCGTCCCTCGTTCCAGAGAATGCCCTTACGGGCGGTTCGTCGTCGACGGGGTAGTAGCGCTGCCACCTGCCGGTGCCATAGTGCCATTCGTGGAAGAGGTCGTCGTGCGGTCAGTGCTGTTGTTCGACTGCGCCGTCTGGTCATCCAGCGTCTTGAATTCCGGAGCGGACTTCAGTGCCTCGGCCGTCTCGGTCGTGGTCAGGCGAAGCTTGTTGCCATCCTCACGGTTCACCGTGATCTTATCCATTGGCACTGCGACATCCTTTTCGCCCAGGCCGAGGAAGCCGCCAACGCCGACAACTGCAGCGACGATGCCGCCATTTTGCTCAAGGATCAGATCCTTGACGTTGCCGATGCTCTTGTTCTCACCGTTGTAGATGCCTTGACCGATATAGTCATTGGCGCTGATCTGGGTGGGAGTCTGCTGAGTCAGATACGAACCGGAAGCCGCACCCATGGTGCTTGCAGCACCCGAAGCGCCGGTCGAGTGGTTCATCGGAGCCTGGGTGGCCGGAGATGCGGGGCTAGCCGGTGCAGTGGTCTGTGCCAGTGCCGGTGCGACTGCGGCGGAAGCCATCAGAACTGCGGCCGCTGCCATGCTGCTAAGGGTCTTCTTCATCTGGAACCTTCCTTCCTTTCAGGTTGTCCGAAGCGTGATTTTCAGAGTGATCACCACGCTGGTCCGATGAAGAAATGGTTGGCTAGAGGAATGGTTCCGGATATTTATGCCAAAAAAATAGGCGAAATATGCCGGAACCTATTCGTCATTTGCAGGTTCGGAAACCCGCTCAAAATCCCCCTTACAGCAAATAAGCGGGTTCGAAGCGGCCTTTCACGGAAATACCGAGATCGAAGGTAAAGCCGCATTGCGGATCGGCGGCACGCTCTGCTTCGTCCGCACCTTCCCATGCCGTGGTCACGAACAGCCGGTCGGCATTTTTGCCGAAGAAGGCCGGGCAGGAGGTGCGCTTTGTGGGCAGGTTGTAGCGTGCGAGATGCTTGCCCTCCGGCGAATAGCAATCGACCGCACTGGCACCCCAACGCGCGTTCCAGACATTGCCTTCCGCATCGCAGACGGAACCATCCGATCCACCCGGTTGGCCGCTGTTGTCGATGAAGACGGATGCCTCGCCTGTCGGTAGCCCCGTCGTCGCATCAAGTGACACGCGCATGATACGGTTGACCCGCGTATCCACGTAGTAGCCGATCCCACCATCTGGCGAGAAGCAGATGGAATTCGGAATGCTGATGCCGCCGAACAGGCGCGTCACCTTGCCCTTTGTCACGTGATAGATGGAGCCTGCACCATCTTCCGCCTTGCGGCCCATGGTGCCGATCCAGAGGCTGCCGGACGGATGTACCCGTCCGTCATTGGAACGGTTGCCAGGCTTGTCGGCTTCGAGCTTCACATAGGGTTCGAAGCTGCCATCCGCCGTGTTGCGAATGAAGAGCCCCTGATCGGTTGCGAGAAGCTGGCGGTCAGCGTCGATGCGCGCCAGAACGCTGGCGAGGAAGGGCAGGTCGTGAACCTTCAGCTCACCGGTTGCAACATTCAGCTCGTGCAGTTCGCGGCCCAGAATATTGAACCACCAGGCGGTATCCGTGTGCGGATCATAGGTGGGGCCTTCCCCCAGCTCACAGGAGCGGGAGGAGAGGATCTTCCCCTGGAAGGGATGGGGGTGGGTCATTTGCCGGCTCCAATGGCAAGATCATAGGCTTCGATCGTCTTGACGCCACGTTCGCGGACTTCAGCCGCCGTCATACCAGGCTTGTAGAGGCTGGAGCCGAGGCCGAAAGCGGAGATGCCCCCGCGCACATACTCGCCAAAATTGGCATCCGATACGCCGCCAACGGCTGCGATGATCAGTTCCGGCGGCAGAACGGCGCGGATGGCGTTGATGCCCGAAGGGCCGAGTACGCTCGCGGGGAAGAATTTCAACCCCGTTGCGCCGGCGCGCGCAGCAGCCAGCGCTTCCGTGGCGGTAAAGACGCCGGGCAGCGTCACCATTCCCTTGGCGGCGGCGGCTTCAATAACGGCGGGTTCGACATTCGGGCTGACCATCAACCGACCACCTGCAGCTTCCAGCGAATTTACCTGCTCAACCGTCAGCACGGTGCCAGCGCCGATCAGGCAATCGGCCGGAGCGAGGCGCACCGCAATCTCGATCGAGCGGAACGGGTCCGGCGAATTGAGCGGAATTTCAATCGCCGTGAAGCCGGTCTCGATGAGAGCGCCGACGACGCCTTCCGTTTCTTCCGGCTTCAAGCCGCGAAGAATGGCCACCAAAGGCCGTTGCATCTTTGGAAATGGAACGCGGGTCATGCGCTTGTCCTTGCATCACTGAAAAAAAGAGATTGTGCGGCGGCCGCCAGACCGCCACGAACGGCCACGTCGGCATCAATGGTCTCGAAGGCAAGCCCGAGAGCTTGGAAAGCTGCCTCGTAAAGAGCTTGGAGACTACCGGACGCCACGAGATGGATATGGGTGTCAGCACCGGCATTCGCCAACCCGCCTGCCATCTCCGCACCGATCAAGGTACCGGAAAGACGAGCGGCAGCGCTTGTCGAATCCAGCCCATGCAACAGCTGGCCCGAGCGCACGGTGAAAAACAGATTGGTCAGCATCTGCGGCTTCTGCCGCGCTGTCAGAACGGCCTGTCGAAAAGCCGGATGGCTGCCGTCGAAACGTTCGGCCCCCTCGATCGTATGCTTGAGAATGGAGTTCTTAGAGATGACGTCGAACAGTTCGCCGGTCATGAAGGTGGAGAAGCCGGAAACCTTGTCTCCGCTGACATTCACCCACTTGGAATGCGTGCCGGGCATGCAAACGACGCGCTCGCCGGAAGCGCCGGGTCCAAGCGCACCCAACAGCTGCGTTTCCTCTCCGCGCATCACATCCGGCGCATCCTGGGCGCGCTGGGCAATGCCGGGCAGGATCTTCACCGTCCAAGCCGCCGAGGGAACATTGACGGCACCGGAAAGGACGGCGGAAAGGCGCGCCGGGGCGTCCACATATCCTGCTTCCACCCAGCCCTGGCGGGCACCCGCCATGCCGCAGACGATCACCGGAAGCTCTGCCGGTGCCTGCAACTCCTGCAGATGCGCGCCGAGAACCTTGTTGAAGCCGACCGTTGCGGCCGTCGTCATGCCTTCGCCGCTGCGCCGTTCCGCCAGCACCTTGTCCTCGGCATCCATCAGCCAAACGCGAAAGCTGCTTGTGCCCCAGTCCACCGCCACATAGGCCGGTTGCGTCATCAGAGAACTCCTCCGTCTACAGTTATCCATTGGGCCGTCATGCCCGCCGAAGCGCGGGATGCGAGAAACAGGCAGGGCCCCAAGACATCCTCTGCCGTCAGGCTGCGCTTCAGGCATTGCCGGTCCACCATGGCCGCAATGCCTTCATCTGTCAGCCACAGTCGCTTCTGCCGTTCCGTCACGATCATGCCCGGCAGGATGGCATTCACCCGCACGCCGTCTGGTCCAAGCCGGCCGGCAAGGCTTTTGGTGAGACCCAGAATGCCGGCTTTCGCGGTCGTATAGCTTGGCATGCCGCCCATATTCAGCATGAAGGAAATCGAAGAGAAATTAACGATGGCGCCATGCCCGTCAGCAATCAGATAAGGTGCTGCCGCCTGCGCGCAGAAGAACATCTGCTTGAGGTTGATCGTCTGGTTTGCATCCCAGATCTCCTCGGTCACTTCAAGAAATTCATGACGGTCATCAAGGGCGGCATTGTTGACGAGGACCCCGAGGCCGCCGAGATGGGATGCCGCTTCGCCAATCGCTGCCTTTGCCGCATCCATGTCACGCAAATCGGCATGCAGGAAAAGCGGGCGGTGGATCGCGTCAGCAGAGAGGCGCTCTACCAGCGAAAGGCTTGCCTCTTCATTGATGTCAATGAAGGCGACCTTGGCACCAGCTCGTACGAAACCCTCAGTCAAAGCCGCGCCTATCCCTGATCCTCCGCCGGTAATCACCACGCCACGGCCAGACAAATCGGCAAAACCTAAGGGCAAGGCCGTCACGCTTTCCTCCATTAGTTCCACTATTCGGAACTGAGTTTGACTATGTGGAATAACGTGACTAACATGCTCCCGAAGTCAAGCGCATTTGCATGAAACATAAGGTCACGCTTTGAGCAGCAAAGAGGACGAAAAGGCCCCGGAGATCGACAAGCTTGCCGATACTGGTACGCTGGGCAAGGCGATTGCGCTTCTTGATCTTGTGACGCGTGCGCCTGAACCTCTGCGCTTTACCGACATACTCAAGCTGACCGGCCTCCCGCGCGGCAGCCTGCACCGGCAATTGCGGCATCTGGTACTGGAGGGGCTTCTGGATGACAGTCCGGATGGCACCTATGGTCCGGGTCTGCGGTTGCTGGAGTTTGCCTCGCGCGCCTGGGCCAAGAGCAGTTTTCGAGAGGTTGCAGCGCCGCACCTCCTGCGCCTGCATCAGCAGACGGGAGAAACAGTTCACCTCGGTGTGTTGCGCGGCCATGAGATCATCTATCTGGACAAGGTCGAAGGCCGGCAGGCGTTGCGCCTCCATTCACAAATCGGCAAGGCATCTCCCGTTTATTGCACCGGCATCGGCAAGGCAGCGCTTTCCGTTGTCAGTGATGAACTCCGGGCAGAAATCCTTTCGGCGCTTTGCTTCGAGCCGTTCACGCCCGGCACCCACAAGGACGTAGCTGCCTTGCTGGAGGATTTGCAGAAAATCAAATCCGCAGGGTTCGCTTTCGACATGGAGGAGCATGAAATCGGCATTCGTTGCGTCGCCGCGCCGATTAGCTCCAATGACGCGGCATTCGCCTCCGGAATTTCGATCACTGCACCTGCTTTCCGGGCCAGTCCAGAACAGCTCAAGGCCTGGGCTCCATTGGTTCTTGAAGCCGCACATGCCATTCAATTGGATATTCCTCGGCGACTAGGCCCCGCCAAATAAATTTGACTGCAATTTTCCAGTTGGAAAGCTTGGGGCAAGACGTGTTTGCGAACCTGAAAACAGATCAGTTTCATTAGCAAAGTCGCAATTTAGACAGCCTTTTCAAAGAGATCTGATATCTTCACACTCGTGGCGCAGCCGGAAAATACCACACCCATGAACATGGTCGACGCCTATACCTCTAGTCATCTCCTGCCTGCCCGCATTCAGGAAATCGCATCTCTCATGACGCAGTTTGATGTGCTGCGTTTCATGCGCCGTCTGACGGAGGCCTATGGACGTCGAACATTTATGGTGGGGGAGGTGCCGTCACAGACCACGCTGGAAATTTTGGGCAATGTCATCGTGACCAATTGGCCGTCCGAACTGATCTCACTTTATGACCAGAGCAAATTTCTGCAGACAAGCCCGGTGCTGCGCAGGCTCCGTAACCAGACGACGCCCTTCCAGTTCGTCACCGCAGATATTGCCAGCGAGCGTCAGGACGAGCGAGTAAAGGATTTATTGGAGCGTTTCGGCATCACGACCGGAGCGATATTTCCTGTTGCCGATCTGGCGGGGCGGCGCGCAGCCGTCGCGCTGTTCGGTGAGGGTCCCCAGTTCAGCGTCGCGCAAATGATGGAACTGGGTTATATTGCTGGTCATCTGTATGAGCGGCTAGCGACCATCCGCGACGTGGATGCCAAAATCAACAATAGCCTTAGCGAGCGCGAAGTGAATTGCCTCACCTGGACGGCCGCCGGCAAAACAAGCGCAGAGATCGCCAATATCCTCGATCTTTCCGAGCATACCGTCAATCACTACCTGAACCGGGCCACGAAGAAACTGGTCGCCGTCAATCGCACTCAGGCTGTCGCGAAGGCACTTCGACTGGGCATTATCCAGTAACGCCTGCCAAATAATCGACGCCTGGGAAGATTGCCGCAGAATTAGACAAAAAATCCGATGTTTTGGCGAAGTCATCCTTCAACGGCTTGCGATTCCAGATTGGCATAAACTGGCACGCGGCATGCATGTAGAAACGCAGGTCCAGAGGGGACTAAAAAGCGCACCAAGAGGCGCAACGAAAGAAAAGACCGCCGATAAAGCTGTGCGCGCCTTGAGCTGCTGCTGGCCTTATCGGCGGTCTTCATTTTTCATACTTGTTGCTTGAGGCAGCTCTCACCACCTATAAGTCCGCTGACAGCAAATGGCTGTGAGGCAGGACAGGAATGAGGAGTGGGCGATGCCCGACGTGACAAAGGACATGGTGATCGAGGCGCTGCGCCAGGTGCGTGGTCCCGACCTGGAAGGCGATGTCGTTTCGCTTGGCATGGTGTCCGATGTCTTCATTTCAGACTCCAAGGTCTATTTCTCGATCACCGTGCCTGCGGACAAGGCAAGGGAGCTCGAGCCTCTGCGGCAGGCAGCCGAGCGGACGGTCAAAGCCATTCCTGGTGTCAATGGCGCGCTGGTAACCTTGACGGCGGACCGCAAGGCCGGTGCTGCACCTGCGCCGAAGCCCGCGCCGCATGCCCATGCACCCGCGCATGCACATGGTCATTCCCATGGAGCTTCGAATGGCGCTGCACCCGCTCAACCGCGCCAGCAGAAGGCGGGCGTGCCGGGTGTCGGTGCCATCATTGCCGTTGCTTCCGGCAAGGGCGGCGTCGGCAAATCAACGACGGCCGTGAACCTGGCCCTGGCCTTGCAGGCGAATGGCCTGAAGGTCGGCCTGCTGGACTCCGACATCTATGGTCCCTCCGTGCCACGGCTTCTGAAAATCTCCGGCCGTCCGCAGCAGATCGATGGCCGGCTGATCAAGCCCATGGAGAATTACGGCCTCAAGGCCATGTCCATGGGCTTTCTCGTGGAGGAAGAGGCGGCGATGATCTGGCGCGGGCCCATGGTCCAATCCGCCATCCTGCAGATGCTACGCGAAGTCGCCTGGGGTGAGCTCGACGTTCTGGTGGTGGACATGCCGCCTGGAACGGGCGATGCGCAGCTGACCATGGCGCAGCAAGTACCGCTGGCCGGTGCCGTCATCGTCTCGACGCCACAGGATCTGGCGCTGATCGATGCCCGCAAGGGCATTTCCATGTTCCGCAAGGTGGAAGTGCCGCTGCTCGGCATCATCGAGAACATGAGCTATTTCATCGCGCCGGATACGGGCAAGCGTTACGATATCTTCGGCCATGGCGGCGCAAAGGCGGAAGCGGAACGCATCGGCGTTCCCTTCCTCGGCGAAGTGCCCCTGACCATGGATATCCGCGAGACCTCCGATGCCGGGACGCCTGTGGTGGTCTCCAATCCGGATGGTGCGGCGGCTGCCGTCTACAAGGACATTGCGACGCGTGTCTGGCAGGAATTGAAGGGGCGTGCCACGCGTGCGGCACCAGCCATCGTCTTCGAGTAAAGACGGCGGCTGATTCGTTTTACTTGCATTCGGGAGGCAGTAGTCTTATACGCGCCTCTCGCTTGGGACGAGGGAACAACTAAGCTTACCGTTCATTGCGTCGGATCAGGGGACTGTTCCATGACGCGGAGACAACCGCTTGATCAATGCCTATCGCTCCAACGGCAGCGTGACCGTGCTCCACCCATCGGAGAAGCTCACGCGCTTACCCGATGACATCGTCTGGCTCGATCTCATCGATCCGACCCGCGTCGAAGACAGCTACATGGAGCAATTGCTCCAGATCTCGATCCCGACGCGCGACGATCTGAAGGATATCGAACCCTCCAGCCGTCTCTATATCGAGCAGGATTCTGTCTATATGACGGCATCGTTGGTCTGGAAGGCCGATTCCAAACAACCGGAACTCACAGATGTTGCCTTCATCCTGACCGGTAACCGGCTGGTGACAGTACGCTATGCGGACCCGCGCTCGTTCAGCCTGTTCATCGCGGCATTGGGCCGCGTGCCGACTGATGTCCGCAACGGTAAGACCCTGCTTTCGCATCTCCTGGAGACGATTGCAGACCGCACGGCAGAAATCCTGGAAATGACGATTGCGCGGATCGACCGTCTTTCATCGGATATCTTCCGGGATCGTGACCGCCGTCGTCCGCCGAAGTTTTTGGAAGGCAAGCTGGCCGATATTGCTGAGAACCACCGGCTGATCGGCAAGGTGCGCGACAGTCTCGGCTCTCTGTCGCGTGTTCTGACTTTCCTTCAGAACACGCCCATGCTGCATACGGACGAAGATGCAGAAAAACTTTGCAAGACCGTTGCGCGCGATGTGGCGACCCTGTCGGAACACGCAGGCTTCGTGGCAGGCAATATTTCCTTCCTGCTCGACGCTTCGCTGGGGCTGATCAACGTCGAACAGAACGCGATCATTAAGATCTTTTCGATAGCCTCCGTGGTATTTCTTCCGCCGACCCTGGTTGCTTCGATTTACGGAATGAACTTCCGCGCAATGCCTGAACTGGAGTGGAGCTTTGGCTATCCCATGGCCCTTCTTGCCATGGTCGTTTCCGCCATTGTTCCCTTCTTCTTTTTCCGTTGGAAGGGCTGGCTCTAAGAGCCAGACAACTCATGTCACACGCTGACGAAGAACACAGTGTTGATCAAACGAGCTTGAAGCGCATCCTCGGCCTCACCCTCGGCTCCATCGGGGTGGTCTATGGCGATATCGGAACCAGCCCGCTCTATGCCTTTCGCGAAGCGCTGAAGCCCGTCGCTGCCCATGGCGGCGTCACGCCCGAGGCTGTGATCGGCATCATTTCGCTGATGATCTGGACGCTGACGATCATCGTCACCATCAAATACGTCCTGTTTCTGCTGCGCGCCGATAACGACGGCGAAGGCGGCACGCTCTCGCTGCTGGCCATGCTGACCAAGACGGCAAAGGCCAACAAGGCGCTGCTGATGATGCTGGGCCTGATCGGTGCGGCACTCTTTCTCGGCGATGCCATGATTACCCCGGCACTGTCTGTCATGTCGGCCGTGGAAGGGCTGAAGCTCGTCACGCCCTCGCTTAGCAATGCCGTGCTGCCCATTTCCATCGTCATCCTGGTCGGACTCTTTGCCATCCAGTCACACGGAACGGGAGCTGTAGCCCGCTTCTTCGGGCCCATTACCGCCGTCTGGTTCGTTGTGATCGGCATTGCCGGCATCGGTCACATCTCCGATGACCTTTCGATCCTGCATGCAATCAATCCGGTGCATGCGGTCTCCTTCATGATTCACGAAGGCTATGTGGGTGTGGTCGTGCTTGGCGCCGTCTTCCTGACGGTCACAGGTGCCGAGGCCCTTTATGCGGATCTCGGTCATTTCGGCCGCCGCCCCATCCAGTGGGCATGGTTTGCGCTCGTCTTCCCGGCGCTGACGCTGAACTATCTAGGCCAGGGTGCGCTGGTGCTGAAGCAGCCGGAGGCGATGTCTGATCCCTTCTACCTGATGTTCCCCAGCTGGGCGCTGCTGCCGGTGGTCATTCTCGCCACCTTCGCCACCATCATTGCCAGCCAGGCAGTCATCACCGGTGCCTTCTCACTGGTGCGTCAGGCCATTCATCTCGGCTATCTGCCGCGCATGCAGATCCTATTCACCTCGGAAACCAATACGGGGCAGATCTTCCTGCCTTACGTCAACAATCTGCTCCTGATCGGCGTCATCGCGCTGGTGCTCGGCTTCGAAAGCTCCGATGCGCTGGCCACCGCCTATGGTATCTCCGTTACCGGCGCCATGGTGGTGACGACGCTGATGGCCTTCGAATTCGTGCGTGCCCGCTGGCACTGGCCGCAATGGATTGCCGTCCTCTCGCTTTCGCCGCTGCTGGCGCTGGAAATGGTCTTCCTCGGGGCAAACCTGTTGAAGATCCATGATGGCGGCTACGTACCGGTTCTGATGGCCGCTGCCTTCACGCTGATCATGTGGACCTGGAAGCGTGGAACGGCGATCCTGGCGGAAAAAACCCGCAAGACGGATATTCCGCTCACAAGCTTTGCAGGCGCTATTGAAAAGAAAAGCGCGCATGCGCCGGTTTGCGTACCGGGCACGGCGATCTTCCTGACCAGCGATCCAGAATCGGCACCCGCCGCTCTGATGCACAACATCAAGCACAATCACGTGCTGCATGAAAAGAACGTGATCCTGACGATACGAACCGTCAACAAGCCGCGTGTTTCGCATGAACACTGTTTCCATGTGGAAAAGCTGACGGAGCGTTTTACGATCATCGAGCTGCGCTTTGGCTTCATGCAGTCGCAGAATGTCTCGCAGGCACTGGCTTACCTGCGCAAATCTGGCTTCAAATTCGATATCATGTCGACCTCGTTTTATCTCGGCCGCCGCAAGTTGGTCCCGGATGCGCGTTCCGGCATGCCGATGTGGCAGGACAGGCTGTTCATCGCGCTTGCCAATGCCGCCACCGACCCCTCCGATTACTTCCACCTGCCGGCCAACCGTGTGGTGGAGCTCGGCTCGCACGTGATCATCTGATTTTCTGTTTCATCAGAAAAATCGAATCCATTAACAGGCGCGTGCGGCCAGCACGCGCCTTTCCTTTGTTTTCTCGGCCGTTAACCCTCCATTTAGGTTAATATTAGATAGTCTGCGCATACCACTTGACCTGTTGGAGTAGCGGTTTTGCGTAAGGACAGTATCCCGCGTCGCCGGTCCATTCACTGGATGGACCGTTGGGCTTCGCCCGTCGTGTTCGGCGTGGCGGCATGGCTGATCTTTCCTTCAATTGCAGCACAAGGCGATCTGGCGGACCTGTTGTCCGGCCGCGACCGCGGCGCCAGCCAGTGGCGGATGGTACTGACCGATTCCCCCGCAGGTTCCCTGCACGCTGCAGAGCTTGCCTTTCCTGAAGCGGAACCGCGTCTGGGGGCGGATGCTGGCATCCAGTTGGCCGACGGCCGCAAGATTGCCTTCACGCATCCCGGCAAAACACTGGATCAGGTTCCGGACGAGGAGCGCGTCAACCGCGCCGCCAAAAAGGGCAGGGTGATGGCGGTGGAGCCCATGCAGCCGCCAAAAGCCTTCACCGCCGGTTCCATTCTCAAGCGCACGAGTTCACTGCTGGCACCTGTGGAGCCTAGCCACGAACGCATGGCCTTTGCAAAACCAGACCCGAAGGCGAAGGACGTGACGCTGACCGCCTTCTACTATCGCAAGACGGAAGAGAAGAAGGTGGAGGAGCCGCTGTCGCCCATGGTGGCACGTCTCATCAACAATCCGCATGCGGACAGTCTTCTTGCCACGGCCTTTGCGCCTTCCAAGCCGGACTTTTCTCGTCAATCGCCCTTTGACGCCATCCTGAAGAAACCGAGTGAGCCCGAGGAGGGGCGTTTCGTGCCGTCAATCGGGCCGAAGGATCATGCCTGGGCGGCGACCGTGCTTCCGCCGGATGTGTTTTCCCCTCAGGAGCAGCAGTGCCTTGCTTCAGGCATCTATTTCGAGGCGCGCGGAGAATCAGTGAAGGGGCAGGCGGCGGTCGCGCAGGTCATCCTGAACCGCGTGCGCAACCCCGCCTATCCGAAAACTATTTGCGGCGTCGTCTACCAGAACGAAGACTGGCGCAACCACTGCCAGTTCTCCTTCGCCTGCGATGACATCAAGGATCGTATCCGCTCGAAAGAACATTGGGCCATGGCGCGAGAAGTAGCAATGGCGGTCACGGCCGGCCAGATCTGGCTGCCGGAAGTGGGCTCCGCGACCCATTATCACGCCATCTATGTGAAGCCGAAATGGGCCCGTGGCATGGTGAAGGTTGGCCGCATCGGCCTGCATGTCTTTTACCGCACGCATGGCGGCGGCTGGAGCTAACCACAACCGATTCCCTGCGCAACTGTCGCACATCCTGTGTATGAACGGTTTAACCGATTGAATTTGCCCGGTTAATTTGTTCTGAATGAAGCGATCACGATGCCTTGACTATATGAGCGCGCAAAACTATGGTGCGCCCGACTTCAAAACGGGCCGGAAGGCGCGAATTCCTGGGCTTTGGCATCTCCAGACTGGTCATGTCGGAGTGAGAGTTGAGGGAGACGACGCCAATGACGGACGACCGGGACGAAGGTCTGGAAGAGCGCCGAAAGCGCCTGTCTGCCGAACTGGCAGAGCGGCGCAAGGGGGAAGCAGTCGACGCTGCGAAGGAAATGCAGTCCGAGGAAAGCCGCAAAGGCATGGCCCTTGGATTGAAGATCTCCTCGGAGTTTATTGCTGCTATCGCTGTCGGCTTCATGCTGGGCTTTTTGCTCGACCGTTTTGTTGGCACGACGCCGTGGGGGATGATCGCTTTCCTTCTTCTCGGATTTTGTGCGGGAATTCTGAATGTGCTGCGTGCCGTGGGCATGGTGGCAAAGCCTCGGTCCTTCGATGGAGATGACCAGGGTGGCAAGGGCTGAAGCCTTCGCCGAGAGTGGAGAATAATTCGCCAATTGCGGCGGGTGTAAGGAAGAAAGAAGGTAGAGCGGTGTCTAACGATCCGACGCATCAGTTTCAGATCTTCAAGATCGTCCCGATCCATGTCGGCGGCGTCGACCTTTCGTTCACCAATGCTTCCCTGTTCATGGTTGCAACGGTCGCCTGTGCTGCGGGCTTCCTCTATTTCGCGACGTCGGCGCGCAGCCTGATCCCGACCCGTGCGCAGTCCGTGGCCGAGCTCTCCTACGAATTCATCGCCTCGATGTTGAAGGAAGGGGCGGGCAGTCATGGGATGAAGTTCTTCCCATTGGTGTTTACGCTCTTCATGTTCGTGCTCACGGCAAACCTGCTCGGCATGTTCCCGTACTTCTTCACCATCACCAGTCAGATCATCGTCACCTTCGCGCTGGCGCTTCTGGTGATCGGCACGGTTCTCGTTTACGGTTTCTACAAGCACGGCTTCCACTTCCTGCAGGTCTTCGTGCCAAGCGGCGTTCCGGGTATTCTTCTTCCGCTCGTCGTTGCCATTGAAATCATCTCTTTCCTGTCCCGCCCGATTTCGCTGTCGGTTCGTCTTTTCGCCAACATGCTGGCGGGTCACATCACGCTCAAGGTGTTCGCAGGCTTTGTTGCCTCGCTCGGAGCCCTTGGCGCACTCGGTATCGGTGGCGCGATCTTGCCCCTGATCATGACGGTCGCTCTGACCGGTCTCGAATTCCTCGTCGCCTTCCTTCAGGCCTACGTTTTTGCGGTACTGACATGCATGTACCTCAACGACGCAGTTCATCCTGGCGGGCACTGAGGAACGACATTGGCGTCTTGAAGCGTCAGTCATCCACCGCAACACAATCTCTTTATAGGAGTGAAACATGGATCCCATCGCAGCAAAGTACATCGGCGCAGGTCTGGCTTGCTTTGGCATGGCCGGCACGGCTCTCGGCCTCGGCAACATCTTCGGCAACTACCTGTCGGGCGCGCTGCGCAACCCGTCTGCCGCTGACAGCCAGTTCGGCCGTCTGGTATTCGGCTTCGCCGTTACCGAAGCTCTGGGCATCTTCTCGCTGCTCGTAGCTCTGCTCCTCCTGTTCGCAGTCTAATTCAGACCAGAACATGAGATCACGGCTGCTCCTGAAGGAGCGCCGTGATCTGTCGTATTGAATACCCCTGGAGGTGATGATGTTCGTGACACCGGCATACGCGCAAGAAAAGGCGCCGGCCCATGGTGCAGCGCCGGCTGGCGAAGTGCATACGGAAACGGGCGTAGCGCATGGCGCTGAACACGGCGGCGGTGTATTTCCGCCATTCGACCAATCCACCTATGCATCCCAGCTGCTCTGGCTGGTCATCACCTTCGGCTTCTTCTACCTCATTATGAAGAATGTCATCGTGCCGCGCGTCGGGGGCATCCTCGAACATCGCCACGATCGCATTGCTCAGGATCTCGACGAAGCATCCCGCCTGAAGGCGGAAGCCGATGCGGCCGTCGCGACCTATGAAAAGGAACTGGCGGAAGCCCGTTCAAAGGCCGGCAGCATTGCCGAAGCCGCCCGCGAATCCGCCAAGGCCAAGGCTGCAGCAGACCGTGCGGCGATCGAATCCGAACTGTCGGAAAAGCTGTCTGCTGCTGAAGCGCGCATTGCCGATATCAAGGCAAAGGCCTTTGCCGAAGTCGGCACCATTGCCGAAGAAACCGCCTCTGCTATCGTTGATCGTCTGATCGGCGCCAAGGCAACGGCTGACGATATCCGTGCAGCGGTCTCTGCCGCCAAAGTGGAGGGCTGATCGCCATGGCATTTGATGCAACTTTCTTTGCACTTGTCGGCCTCGTTCTCTTCCTGGCGCTGGTCGCTTATCTGAAGGTTCCGGGCATGCTGGCGAAGTCGCTCGACGCCCGCGCCGTAAATATTCGCAATGAGCTGGACGAAGCCAAGCGCCTGCGTGAAGAAGCCCAGCAGCTGCTGGCCGAATACCAGCGCAAGCGCAAGGAAGCCGAAGCAGAAGCTGCACAGCTGATTGCGTCCGCTGAGCGCGAAGCCGCGGCCATCACCGAAGACGCGCGCCAGAAGACGGAAGAATTCGTTGCTCGCCGCAACGCTCTTTCGGAGCAGAAGATTCGTCAGGCTGAAGCCGATGCTATCGGCGCCGTTCGTGCCGCAGCCGTTGATCTGGCCGTTGCCGCCGCTGAAAAGGTGATCGCCGCGAAGGCGGATGCCTCGACCCAGCAGGCTCTGTTCAACGATTCGATCGGTAGCGTGAAGTCGCGCCTCAACTAAGCGCTTCGCCTACACTCCATTTGAGAAAGGCCGGATGAACAGTCCGGCCTTTTTTGTTGTTTGATGTTTCAATCCTTCCGCAGCGGCCGGAAGCTCATGCGGTGAAGGGGGCAGGCGCCTTCTGCATCGATAGCCTTGCGATGTTGCGCCGTGCCGTAGCCCGCATGATTGGCAAAGCCGTAAGCGGGATAGAGGGCATGGGCGCGCTCCATCATCCGGTCGCGCGTCACTTTGGCTATGATCGATGCGGCGGCGATGGAGACCGAGCGCGAATCGCCCTTGATGACAGCTTTGCCATGACACTCCAGTCCCGGCGGCACATCGCGACCATCCGCCAATACAATCTGTGGTCTGACGCAGAGCCCTGCCACGGCGCGGCGCATGGCGTCGAGGCTCGCGCGTAGGATGTTGCGCTGATCGATATGGGCGGGGCCGGAACTCGCGATCGAAACATGAGCCGTGGCAAGGATCTCCTCGAACAGACGTTCCCGTTGCTTCAGCGTCAGTTGCTTGGAATCGTTCAGGCCATCGGGGATATTGTCCGGATCGAGGATCACGGCGGCTGCTACGACAGGTCCGGCCAGCGGCCCGCGACCTGCCTCATCGGTTCCGGCAACGGGCCAATGACCAGCCCTCCGGGCAATCAGCTCCAGGCTGAAATCGGGGACAAGAGGGGCCTCATCGAAAAGGTCAGGAGAATCGGGTGGCGTGCTATGTAACATGCGGCGAAACTCGCACGCGCACCCGATCTCCTGCAAGCCCCGGCAAGCGGTGAGGCGGCAACGCTGGTCCACCCAAGGGGCGCGGGCGGAAGCCGGGGTGTATCGGCGCGAGGCGGTGGATCGCGCCGAATTCGACATCATCAAAACGCGAGGGTCATGTCGCGTCTTGCAAAATCCAATGATCTCCGGGCGTCAGAGCAAGGAGAGCTGCACCCCGCCACTGACTGGCGGAATGAACAGATCTTCGCGCAGTGCCATGCCGCGGCGGGCAAGGCCGAGCCGCTTGGTGGCGATTTCGAAGCGGCGTGAGATCTGCCAGGCATAGGGGCCGGCGCCTTTCATGCGCTTGCCGAATTCTGCGTCGTAATCCTTGCCGCCACGCATGGAGCGGATCAGCGACATCACATGCCGGTAGCGATCCGGATAATGGCGCAGCAGCCAGTCGCGGAAGAGGGGGCTGACCTCCAGCGGCAGACGCAGAAGAATATAGCTGGCAGCAGAGGCGCCAGCCGCCTGACCGGCCTCCAGAATACGCTCCAACTCGTGATCGTTCAGTGCCGGGATCAGCGGCGAAACCAGCATGCTGGTCGGGATGCCGGCTTCCGTCAGCTGGCGGATCGCTTCCAGCCGTTTGGTGGGCGTTGCGGCACGCGGCTCCATGGTGCGGGCAAGCTTGCGGTCCAGCGTCGTCACCGACAGGCCGACCTTGGCCAGACCCTTGGCCGCCATTTCGCTCAGGATGTCGATGTCGCGGGTCACCAGGGCAGATTTGGTCACGATCATCACAGGATGATTGGCCTTGGCCAGAACTTCGAGGATCTGCCGCATCACGCGCCATTCCTTTTCGATCGGCTGGTAGGGGTCCGTATTGGTGCCGATGGCGATAGTACGCACCTTGTAATCCCGCTTGCTCAGCTCCCGCTCCAGAAGCCGTGGCGCGTCTGGCTTGGCAAACAGTTTTGCCTCGAAATCAAGGCCGGCGGAAAGGCCCATATAGCTGTGGGTGGGGCGGGCGAAGCAATAGATGCAGCCATGCTCGCAGCCACGATAGGGATTGATCGAGCGGTCGAAGGGGATGTCAGGGGAATCGTTGCGGGTAATGACGGTGCGCGGCTTCTCGATCTGCACCTCGGTCTTGAACGGCTCCAGCTCTTCCAGGCTCTGCCAGCCGTCGTCAAAGGCCTCGCGCCGCTCTTCCTCGAAACGGCCGCTGGGGTTAAGGCCAGCGCCGCGTCCGCGCCTGCGGTCCACGTCGACCCTAAGGCCGGAGGCCTCGACCAGGGCGTCGGCAATATCGGCCGTATGCGCAGGCGCGAATGCGTCCTGCCGCAAAAGGGACAGCTCGTTCATCGGGAAACTCCTCAAGGTCAGCGGCACCGCCAACCATGACTAAATTCCTAGATCACAAATGAGAACAATGCAAGAACAAAATCGATTTACCCTGCCGTGACAGCTTTGTGGCTTTTGCTTTCGCAATGCGATAAAGCTCGATCATGCTGACTGTGCTGATGGAATGCCGCGACCAGGAATCGGAACTGGCCCAGACCCTCTCCGTGCTCGTTTCGGGTGCGGTGGAAGGGCTTGTCAGCGATGTCGCTGTTCTGGATCACGGTTCCAATGACGCCTCTTCGCGGGTGGCGGATGCCGCTGGTTGCCGCTTCTATCAGGATTGGAGCCTCAGCGACGTGCTGGGGGCTTCGCGCGGCGAATGGGTCATGCTGATCGAGGTGGGGGCTCGCCCGCAGATCGGCTGGATCGATGAGGTGGCAGAACATATTGCCATGAACAGGACGCCGGCGCGCTTCTCTCCGTCGCGCAATCATAAGCGCCCATTTTACCGTCGCATTGGTCGCTCCATGCCGCCGCTGGAACTTGGCTTCATAGTCCAGAAGACGCAGGCAATGACGCTCTCGAAAGCCGGCATGCAGCTTGGTGATCTCGCGCGTGGCCAGAAGGCGTTTCAGTTGATCAGCGAAATCGTACCCGCCTGGGCGGCACGCTGAGTGCTCAACCCTTGCCGCCGCGTTTCAGGTGTTCGTCCAGCCGGGGCATGATCTCTACGAAATTGCAAGGCATGTGGCGGTAATCCAGCTGCACCTTCAAAATGCCGTCCCAAGCGTCCTTGCAGGCGCCGGGTGAGCCGGGCAACACGAAGATGAAGGTGGCGTTGGCCACGCCGCCCGTGGCGCGCGACTGGATCGTCGAGGTGCCGATCTTGTCGTAGGAGATGCGGTGGAAGACTTCCGAAAAGCCGTCCATGCGCTTTTCAAACAGCGGTTCCAATGCTTCCGGTGTCACATCGCGACCGGTAAAGCCCGTACCGCCTGTGGTGATCACCACGTCGATGTCCTCGGCAAGCGTCCAGTTGCGAACCTGAGACAGGATCTGCTCTTTGTCGTCAGCCACGACGGCCCGCGCCACGAGCTTGTGCCCTGCTTCCGCGATGCGCTGCACCAGCGTGTCACCAGATTTGTCGGTGTCCAGCGTCCGGGTATCGGAAACCGTCAGCACGGCAATGCCAACCGAAATGAACGGACGGCTTTCATCAATGCGGCTCATGCGCTTCCTCCCGCCAGTGCTTGTGTGGCCTGAACGTACCAGCCTGGCTTTCGTTCGGATAGAATCTTTGCGGCCTCCGCTGCCGCATTTCTATCGACATAGAGACCGAAGCATGTTGCGCCGGAACCGGACATGCGGGTGAGTGTCGCACCCGTTTGTTCAAGCGCCTGTAGCGTCTCGGCAATCGCTGGCGTGAGGGCGCGGGCAGGGGGCTCGAGATCATTGCGCAACCGCGCAATCCGTTCCGTCCAGGGGAGGGTGGCTGTGGCATCCAGATCCATGGGCGGATTGTCGCGCTTCTCCAGCCTGCGAAACACCTCCGGTGTTGATACGGCAACAAGCGGATTGGCCAGCACCAGAAAGAGCGATGGAAGGGCGACCGATTGCAGGTGTTCACCGATTCCCTTGGCAATCAAGGGTCGGCTCGCAAGGCACATGGGCACATCGGCGCCCAGCGAAAGCGCGATCTCCTGAAGCACGGGATCAGGAAGCATGACCTGCCACAGCCGCATCAGCCCGCGGAGCGTCGCGGCCGCATCGGCGGAGCCACCACCAATACCGGAGGCAATCGGCAGGTTTTTCGTGAGTTCGATGGAAACGGCAGGCGCAGATTGGCCGGACGCCTCGACCGCCTGCCTTAGGCGATTGCGCGCCTTCAGCACCAGATTGTCGGTATCTGCCGAGAGCAGGGCGCCATAGGGACCAGTGAGGGTGAAGTCGTCCTCATCCGCCGGTTCAAAGGTCAGCAGGTCGCCATGGCTGGCAAAGGTCACGAGGCTATCCAGCAGGTGGTAGCCATCGTCTCGCCGTCCGGTCACATGCAGCGCGAGATTGATCTTCGCTCGCGCCGTCTCGGTGATCTCAGCCATTGCCTCAGTTCTTGGGCGGCAGCTTCAGGATCTGGCCGGGATAGAGCCGGTGCGGATTGCGCTTCAGTTCCGGATTGATGTCGATCAGATCCTTCGAACGATCGCCGTCGCCCAATGCCTCAGTGGCAATCTTGCGCAGCGTATCGCCATTCTTCACCGTATAGGTCGCATCCTTCGGCGCTTCCGGTGAGGCGTCGGATTTGGTCTCTGGCTTGGCATCCGTCTGCGTCACGGCGGGTGCTGTCTGGGCAGGCGTTGCCATTGCCGTCTGACCGGCAGGCGGCGCGGCTTCGGCTAAGCCGTCACGGATCTTCTGTTCGATCTTCGGAATTTCCGTCAGTTCCGGCTTCATGGTCAGCGCGCGCTGCCACTGATAGTTCGCTTCCAGACGGCGGCCGACGCGCCAATAGGCATCGCCCAGATGGTCATTGATGGTCGCATCGCCCGCGCGCAGCTGCACGGCGCGTTCCAGCTCGTTCACCGCGTCGTCATAGCGGCCCAGCCTGTAATAGGCCCAGCCGAGCGAATCGACGATATAGCCATCATCCGGTCGTAGTTCGACAGCCTTGCGGATCATGTTCAGCCCCTCATCGAGGTTGCGGTTCATGTCCACCCAGGAATAACCGAGATAGTTCAGCACCTGCGGCTGCTCGGGGTTCAGTTCCAGCGCCTTGCGGAAGTTCGGCTCCGCCTTGTCCCACTGCTTCAGCCGCTCATAGGCAATACCGCGCTGGAAGAAGACGGACCAGTTGCCGGGCAGCGGCACGGGGCCGATCACGTCGATCGCCTTGTCGTAATTCTCGGCCATGGCCTGATAATCCTTGGCGTCGGAGAGAACGCTGCCATAGGCCACATAGCTGCGGATATCAGTCGGATCGGATTCGATCAGCTTCTTCAGGTGCTCGCGGGCGGCGGGAATGTCACCCGTCTGAGCCAGAGTCAGGCCGAGCTGCAGTTCCGAAATGCGCCGCAGCGGGGAATTGTCAGGGATCTTCTTGTAGAGATCGATGGCAAGCTTCGGCTGCTCCATCTTCTCGGCAATGCCACCCAGCAGCAGCAGCGTATCGGCGCTGTCGGGGTCAAGCGCATGGGCAATATTGAGGTAGAGCGCCACCATTTCCTCGGCACCCTGGCGGTTCAGCGCGCTGCCGATGGAGAAGAGTACGGCGGATGCGCCCTCCGTTGCATTCTTCACCTGCTGCTCGGGCTTTTCGCCCTTCTCGATGCTTTCGCGCAGCGCCTTGAGAGGTGCATAATTGGCCACCAGCTTGTCGCCAACGGCAATGGCATCCAGCGCCTTCTGCTTGTTGCCCTGGGCCGCTTCCAACCGGGCAAGCGCCATCACGGCGCGCATGAAGGTATCGGGTGTGGTTGCAACGCCTTCCTGGTTGGTGATGGCGGCGCTGAGATGGCTGCGCGCGCTTGAAACATCGCCCGCCACGATCGCCATGGCGCCCATGTGGTATTCGGTAAAGACCTTGAACCAGCCGGGGCCCTTCAGGCTCTTGATGTAATTGACCGCATCCTTGCCCTTGCCGGCACCGACGCGTGCCCATCCGATCATCAGCGAATGGGTCAGCCGGTCGAGGTCGTTGTTGCCCTTGTAGACAAGGATCTTTTCCGCATCGGTATAGTTGCCGGATCGAATGGCTTCGAGACCGCGAATGACCGTGGTCACGCGCTCGACGGCGGTGTCTTCCTTCAGCGCATCTGCCTGCTTCAGGCTCTCATCGAACTGGCCGTTCATCAGAAGCGAGATCATTAGCCGTTCGCGGATTTCCAGATTGGCGGGCTCGAATTGCAACGCCTTCTGGTAGAGCGCAATGGCGGTGGGATAGTCGTGATCGACGTCTGCCGTGCGCGCAGCCAGGAATGCGCCGGAGAAGGTGTTGACGCGGTCTGCCGCGAATGTCACCGTTTCGGTCGCGGGTTTGGCCTCTTGCACCTCTTCGGCCGCAACCAGCTGTGGCGCGGAAAGCGCCATCAGGAGCGTGGCACCGAAGGCCGCGCTGGAGAGCAGACGGAGGGCAAATTTCTGCCGCATGAACATGCCTTTCATGAAAAGCTTTAGGCAGCGGGATGGCTGCCGCGAATCCTGCGCCGATGATTCACCATAGAATGGCTTTTTTGGAGCAGGACCGCAAGAATCTGGCCTGATGTCGGGGCGGGTTCAAGCCCGCCCAAACGCTCAGCTGACGCGTTCGATGCAGAAGTCGATCACTTCCATGAGAGCGGCCTTGTGGGCCGATGCCGGAAGCGGTGCCAGCGCATCGCGCGCGATCATGCCATAGTGCTTGGCGCGTGCGATCGTGTCGCCCAGGCCGTTGTACTTGGCAATCAGGGCGAGTGCCTGCTCCAGGTTCGCATCACTGCTGTCGCCGCCTTCGATCGCGCGTTTCCAGAAGGAGCGCTCCTCCTCCGTGCCGCGGCGGTAGGAGAGAATGACCGGAAGCGTGATCTTGCCCTCACGGAAATCGTCGCCGACATTCTTGCCAAGCTCGGCAGCCTTGCCGCCGTAATCGAGCGCATCATCGACCAGCTGGAAGGCGAGGCCGAGATTCATGCCGTAGGATTTCAGCGCGTTGCGGCCAGCCTTTTCCGTATTGGCAATGATGGGGCCGACTTCGGCAGCGGCGGCAAACAGGGCGGCCGTCTTGGCGCGGATGACGGAGAGGTAATCGTCCTCAGTCGTCTCCATGTTCTTGGCAACCGAAAGCTGCAGCACTTCGCCTTCGGCAATCACGGCCGCAGCGCTCGCGAGAACGTCCAACGCATCGAGCGAGCCGACTTCCACCATCATCTTGAAGGCCTGGCCGAGCAGGAAGTCACCGACGAGAACGCTGGCCTGGTTGCCCCAGATCATGCGGGCGGTGGACTTGCCGCGGCGCAGGTCGCTCTCATCCACCACATCATCATGCAGAAGCGTGGCGGTATGCATGAACTCGACACTGGTGGCGAGCTTGATATGGCCTTCGCCCTGGTAGCCGAACATCTGCGCGGCAGCCAGCGTCAGCATCGGACGCAACCGCTTGCCACCGGACGAGATCAGGTGGTTTGCCACTTCCGGGATCATCTGCACGTCGGAGCCGGCCTTGGACAGGATCAACTGGTTGACGCGATCCATGTCGCCTTTGGTAAGGTCGACCAATGGCTTGATCGAACCCTGCTTATTTTTGCCCTCTTCGAGCGGAATCACGACGCCCAACAGCCCGGCCTCCTATTCAAAACTTGGCGCGGACAATAGAAAGACCGCCATGTTACGGCAAGCGCCAAATAGACACATGACCTAGATTTGAGATGGTTTCACCCATGGAAGAATTGATTCGGACAAATAATGCAGTGGTCCTCTCCTTCGCAGAGAGCCTGCTGAAGGATGCGGGCATCCATTGCATCGTCGCCGATCAGGCCATGAGCATTCTGGAAGGTTCGCTGGGGCTCCTGCCGCGGCGCCTGCTGGCAGAGAGCGAACGTATCACCGAGGCCCGGCGCCTTCTGACGGATGCAGGTCTCGGCGACGAGTTGCGGGAGGAGCCGCGTGGCTGACACGATCGATGCCTTTCATCGCGGTGGCTTCTATCTGCTGCAGCCCAAGGGCGGCGGCCATCGTGCCGGCATGGATGCCATGCTGCTCGCCTCGCTGGTGGCGGATGAGCGTCCTGTCCGGGTTGCGGATCTAGGGGCTGGCGCTGGCGCGGCAGGGCTTGCCGTGGCCGCGCGTCTGCCGCAAGCGGAGGTTCTGCTGGTGGAGCGTTTGGCCCTGATGGCGGATTATGCGCGCAAGACGCTGGAGCTTGCCGAAAACGCTCACCTCCGATCAAGGGTCGGCGTGGTCGAAGCGGATGTGACACTGCGGGGCAAGGCGCGGGTGGAAGCAGGACTTCCCGACGATCATTTCCACCACGTCATCATGAACCCACCATTCAACGACGGGCGCGATCGCATCACGCCCGATCCGGTCAAGGCGGAAGCGCATGCCATGACGGAAGGCCTGTTCGAAGGCTGGATCCGGACCGCCGGTGCGATCATGATTCCCGGCGGGCAGTTGTCGTTGATTGCCCGGCCTGAATCGGTCGCGGAGATCATCGCGGCCTGCGGTCGCCGTTTCGGCGGGCTTGAAATCACTGCCATCCATCCGCGTCCAGGTGAAGATGCGATCCGTATCCTGGTGACAGCCATCAAGGGGTCGAAGGCGCGGCTTGCGTTCAGGTCGCCGCTCTTCATGCATGCGGCAGAAGGCCATGCCTTCACACCCTTCGTGGATGACCTCAATAACGGTCGCGCCGCTTATGCGCGTAAATGAGCGCGATTAGCCGACGGCGCCGCTGAGGACGTCGATGACGAGCTTCACATTCAGCGCGGAAATGATCAGCGCAATTATGATGGCCAGAGCCGAAACCCAGCGGGGTGAAACAAGCTCGCCCATCTTGCGGCGGCTGGCGGTGAACAGCACCAGCGGAAAGATTGCGAAAGGAAGCTGCAGACTCAGCACCACCTGGCTGAGGATCAGCAGCTCTGCCGTGCCCTTTTCGCCATACCAGAGGGTTACGAGTGCTGCGGGAATGATGGCGAGCGCCCGGGTGATGAGGCGGCGCACCCACGGCTTTACCTTCAGCCGCACGAACCCTTCCATCACGATCTGGCCGGCGAGCGTCGCTGTTGTGGTGGAGTTGAGGCCGCTGCACAGAAGCGCGATGCCAAAGAGAACCGGCGCCAGCGTGCTGCCGAGGAGCGGTGCCAGCAGAGCGTGGGCATCGCCCAGTTCGGCGACATCCGTGCGGCCATTGGCGTTGAACACTGCCGCCGCCAAAATGAGGATCGAGGCGTTCACCATCAGTGCGAAAATCAGCGCCACGGTGGAATCGATCGTCGCAAACCGCAGGGCCTCGCGCTTGCCGGGCATCTCCTTTGCGATCTGACGGGTCTGCACGATGCCGGAATGCAGATAGAGATTATGCGGCATCACGGTCGCGCCGATGATGCCGATCGCGATGTAGAGCATGGTCGGGTTGGAGAGGACGGCGGAGGAGGGCAGGAAGCCCACGCCGACGGCGCTCCAATCCGGTGAGGCAAGCGCCAGCTGAACAGCAAAGCAGGTGCCGATCACAGCCGTCAGCGTGATGATAAAGGCCTCGATCCAGCGGAAGCCGAGCTTCTGCAACATGAGAACGATGAACACATCGGCTGCGGTGATCAACACGCCGATTTCGAGCGGAATGCCGAACAGCAGCTGGATGCCGATGGCTGTCCCGATCACCTCGGCAATATCGGTCGCGACGATGGCGATTTCCGCGAGGATCCACAGTGCGATGGTGGCAGGCCTGGAATAGGTGTCGCGGCAGGCCTGTGCGAGATCGCGGCCGCTCGCAATGGCAAGCCGCGCTGCAAGCGCCTGCAGCAGCATGGCCATCAGGCTGGAGGTGAGGATCACCACCAGCAGCGTGTAACCGAACTGTGAGCCGCCGGCGAGCGAGGTTGCCCAGTTGCCCGGATCCATATAGCCGACCGCCACGAGATAGCCGGGGCCCATGAAGGAGAGTGCGCGGCGCCAGAGCGGCCCACTGCGACGCGGTGCGATCGAGCCATGAACTTCTGACAGCGCGGGTTCACCGCGTGCCTGCCGCCATCCGTCCATTGCATGCTCCTCGGCAAAAGGTGTTGCCATTCCGCGCTCCCATATCGGGCCTTATTGCAACTAATTCGCAATAGCATAGAGCGATTATTCGATCTGGCAAGCGCGAATGCACCGAAAATTGAGGGATGCTTGCCTTAGAAAGATAGGATTTTCCGCTCAAGCCATTGCGTACCGCGCTCGGCTGCATACATCTCCCAAGATTGCAGCTTATAGACAGGAGATGACATGGCAGGCCTATTGAAGCGGTTGATTCCAAAACGGTTCCGCAAGGAAGGCACTGTCATTCCCGTCGTTCGCCTGCATGGTGCCATCATGACCGGTGGTAGCCAGTTCCGTCCAACGCTGAACCTGGCCGCTGTTGCGCCCGCCTTGGAGCGTGCCTTTGCCATGAAGGATGCGCCGGTCGTTGCCATTTCCATCAATTCGCCCGGCGGTTCGCCCGTGCAGTCGCGGCTGATTTTCCAGCGCATCCGGGCGCTTTCTGAAGAGAAGGGCAAGCGCGTACTCATTTTCGTGGAAGATGTGGCAGCTTCCGGCGGCTACATGATTGCGCTGGCGGGTGACGAGATCTTTGTCGATCCCACCTCCATCGTCGGCTCCATCGGCGTCGTCTCGGGCGGGTTCGGCTTTCCCGAACTCCTCAAGAAGGTCGGTGTGGAACGGCGCGTCTATACGGCTGGCGAGAACAAGGTCATCCTCGATCCTTTCCAGCCGGAGAAGGAAAGCGACGTCGAATATCTGAAGACGCTGCAGTTGGAGATCCACAAGGTCTTCATCGATATGGTCAAGTTGCGGCGTGGCGAGCGTCTGGCCGATGACGCGACCATCTTCTCCGGTCTGTTCTGGACCGGTTTGCGCGGCGTGGACCTCGGCCTGGTCGATGGGGTCGGGGAGATGCGTGAAGTCCTGAAGCGCCGGTTCGGCGCCGATACCAAGTTGCAGTTGATCGGCGGCGCGCGTACCCTGTTCGGACGCCGTGTGCCGGGTGTTTTTCAGGGCTTTGCCGGCGGGGAAATTGCAGCATCTGCCGCGTCCGGTCTTGCGGCTGCGGTGGAAGAGCGGGCATTGTGGAGCCGTTACGGATTGTGACGCGCGCGTCCCCGCGATTGAAACAGGCAAACAGGATCGGCCATGCCGCAACTTATCTTTCTTGCTCTTCTGATCGGCGGCGGCTGGTATCTGTTCAAGAAATTCCAGAATGAAGCCCAGAAGGTTACCCAGCGTGCGCGTCAAAAGGAACGCGAGCAGCGGACGGGTGCCATGGGGACGCTGGTAAAAGATCCTGTAACTGGAGAATACCGGTTGAA
Organism: Rhizobium oryzicola; assembly: GCF_030504645.1. Taxonomy (GTDB): domain Bacteria; phylum Pseudomonadota; class Alphaproteobacteria; order Rhizobiales; family Rhizobiaceae; genus Neorhizobium; species Neorhizobium oryzicola. The sequence continues at coordinate 789,999 of NZ_JAUKWQ010000001.1, forward strand.
GCGGGATGAAGAATTATAATTGATGCTCAAATTTGAGACGTTTCGATTGTGTAAACTATAGTTCTTGCAAGGCGCCGGGCGACGATTCCTTAACGGATTGAAACATATTCTGCCATTGATGGTTGTTCGCATCGGCATGCGGGCGGCAGAGGCAGGCTTATAAGTGCTTTTCGATGGTGTCCATTCTCACGAATACCGCAGCGATTGCAGCTCTTGCCACGCTGAGGGACATTAATAGCGCCATGGCGACCACGCAGACGCAGATTTCCGGCGGTCAGCGTGTGGCTTCCGCGCGTGATAATGCTGCCTACTGGTCTATTGCCACCACCATGCGCTCCGATAACAAGGCGCTGAGCGCTGTTAGCGATACGCTGAACCTGAGTGCCGCCATGGTCGATGTCGCCTATACGGCGATGAATTCAACGATTGGTGTTCTGGATCAGATCAAGGCCAAGGTTGTTGCCGCATCGCAGCCCGGTGTTGACAAGGGCAAGGTGCAGAAGGAAATCAACAAACTTCAGGACCAGCTGACGACGATTTCAAAATCCGCAAGCTTCAATGGCCAGAACTGGCTATCGATCGATGCCTCGATTGGTGCCACTGTCGCTACAAACCTCGTTTCCGGGTTCACGCGTGATGCGGATGGCGGCATTAGCCTGCAGACGACGACCGTCGATCTGTGGAAGACCGCGCTGTTCAACACGCAGGGCAACGGCCTTCTGGAAACGGAAATTCCGACCGATCCCGCATCCTACAGCACAATGAGTTTTTCAGGCACGCTCGACGGTCTCCTGACCGGTGCGCCCCAGGCGCCAGCATCCGGCGTGCCCGTCTCCGCCTTTAACGTGGATGAAGGCGACGTGATCTCCTTCAGCTTCAACAAGGGCGGCACCAGCCGCACGGTTACGATTAACCGTGCCGCGGTCAACAGTGCCGTCGGTTCCGGCAATAAGGGCACGATTGTTGATGCCAACGATATGGCGGCTGTGTTCAACAAGGCGGTGCAACGGGCGGGCATTTCCTCTTCCGATCTTGCCGCCTCCAGCACCTTCGTCAGACGGGTCGGCGACGTCTTTTCCATTTCCACTCTGGCGTCCGGTGCCAGTATCTCCAATGTGAAGATCAAGGAAGCAGTGCCGCCGCCTCCGCCGGCTGACCCGGTGACACACCCCACCATCGGCATCAAGGATATCGATGTGACGGCATCCTCCGCCAATCTAGGCGATTATCTGTCGCAGGTGGATGTGATGATGAAATCAGTCACTGATGCAGCCGCACGTCTGGGCGCGTTGCAGGCGCAGCTGACAGCGCAGACCAAGTTTACCGATACGCTGATGGACACGCTGGAGAAGGGCATCGGCACACTGGTCGATACCGATATGAACGAGGCCTCGACGCGCCTGAAAGCACAGCAAACCCAGCAGCAGCTTTCCATTCAGGCTCTTTCGATCGCCAATTCCGGTGCGGATACCATTCTCCAGCTGTTCCGCTGATCGATGCCCAACACTGCTGGTCTTGCGAGAATGCTTGACCGGCTGTTGGATGCGTGGCAGTCAGCGCGTCAAACGATCTTCGCAGACTGCAGGTTACCATGACTGAGACCCTTGCCCCGCATATGGACCCGAAGCGCTCCTTCCAAGCGCTGATCCTGACGCTGCACAATTACTGGGCCGACAAGGGTTGCGCCGTGCTGCAGCCTTACGACATGGAAGTGGGCGCCGGTACGTTTCACCCGGCAACGACGCTGCGTGCGCTCGGCCCCAAGCCGTGGAAGGCCGCTTACGTGCAGCCCTCGCGCCGTCCTTCCGATGGTCGTTACGGCGAAAACCCGAACCGCCTGCAGCATTATTATCAGTATCAGGTCATCCTGAAGCCGAATCCGTCCAACCTTCAGGAGCTCTATCTCGGCTCGCTGAAGGCGATCGGCCTTGATCCGCTGCTGCATGACGTGCGCTTCGTGGAAGACGACTGGGAAAGCCCAACGCTCGGCGCCTGGGGCCTGGGCTGGGAATGCTGGTGCGACGGCATGGAAGTGTCGCAGTTCACCTATTTCCAGCAGGTCTGCGGTATCGAATGCTCGCCGGTTGCAGGCGAACTTACCTATGGTCTCGAGCGCCTCGCCATGTATGTGCAGGGCGTAGACAATGTCTATGACCTGAACTTCAACGGCCGCGACGGCGAAGAGAAGATTTCCTACGGCGATGTCTTCCTGCAGGCAGAGCAGGAATATTCCCGCCATAACTTCGAGTTTGCCAATACCGAAATGCTGCATCGTCACTTCATTGATGCGGAAAAGGAGTGCCAGGCGCTTCTGGCTGCTGGCGCGCCGGGCGATAACTCCAACCAGCGCCTTCATAAGTGTGTGTTCCCCGCCTATGACCAGTGCATCAAGGCATCGCACGTCTTCAACCTTCTCGATGCGCGCGGCGTGATCTCGGTGACGGAACGCCAGAGCTATATCCTGCGCGTGCGCACGCTCGCCAAGGCCTGTGGCGAAGCCTTCCTGCTGACCGATGCCGGCGGCGCCAACATGGATATTGCGGCGGCCTGATCAATCGGCCGTCATGAAACCGAGCGACGTGACCAGCGCCTCATGCTGGTCACGCGTCACGATAGCTGCGTGGAACGACTGCAAGGCCTGCAGGTCCAGTTGATCGAAGGTGGCATGCGACAGATCCGCATGATCGAGGATCGCGCCTGTCAGGTCGCAATTGTTGAGGCTCGATCCGCGCAGGCTGGAATGGCTAAGATCGCAGCCGGACAACGTCACATCCCTCAGGTCACAGCTCTCCAACCGGCTCTCCCGATAATCGGAAGCTGCGAAGTGGGCATATTGCAGCTTGCACTTGGTGAAATTGACACCGCCGCCGATCACCTGTGTTCGAACCTTTTTTTGGCAATTGAGATCAAGCCGGATGCCCGGTGCCGCGCAATCCTTCAGCACAAGAAGATAAGCGTCGCAGCCGATGGTCTTGTTGAGCGAGAGATTGCAGCGGTGAAATTCGGCTTTTGACAGGTCGCAGTAGCGCCATTCGCAAGCGGTCTCACCCTCACAGAAGATGCAATCTTCAAAGGCCGCTTCCTTGAAACGGCAATGGTCGAAGACGCAGCCCACGAATTTGACACTGCGAAACTTGGCTTCCTCGAACACGCAGTTCGAAAAGCGGCACCGTCGAAACTCGGCGGTCGAGATATGCGCATCCACCAGATCCTCGGCCTCAAACCTTCGATCGATGATCGGGTCCGGCGACCGCAGCGCTTCAAGCAGATCAGACATCGCATTCCTCCGTGGCCGACGAGGAGGAATAGCCCGAGATCGTCACGATCGCTAGTTTAACCTGATGCTATCGGTCAGAACTCCAGGCCTGCCAGCACGCGGTTTTCGATCCGCCCGACCAGGCCGTTGATCTTCGCCATCAGCACGTCGAAATCCACCGGCTTGGTCAGATAGCTTTCGGCACCTGCGCTCAGGCCCTCGATCACTTTCTCCTTGTCGGAAAGGGCGGTCAGGAACACGAAGGGCATGTTGGCAAGTTGCGGGTGGTTGATCTGAAGTTCGCCCAGCATGGCGATGCCGTCCATTTCAGGCATGGTGATATCGGATATCACGATGTCCGGGCGCCGACTCAGGATCATGTCCAGCCCCTCCTTGCCGTTTTCGGCCTCGATCACGTTCAGGCCGGCATCCTGCAATTCCTCCACGATCAATTCACGGACGTCTCTTTCGTCTTCGACGCATAGAACGGTGATCATATCCATTCCTCCTGTGATGACCTGCCTGAGCTTCTGGATCAGGCGGCCGATGCCTCCTCCGAAACGCTGACCATACCGGCGGGCTCCTTCGAAGGGCCACGGATCGGCAAGCGGAAAGTAAAGGTGCTGCCCTGACCGCGCTGGCTCTCCACCTTGATGTCGCCGCCATGCAGGGTCACAACCTGTTTCACCAGCGATAGGCCAATGCCGGTACCGGCAATTCCCGTCGATGTTCTCGCGCGGAAATAGGTCTGGAACATCTTCGGGATGTCCTCGGCATCGATGCCAACCCCTTCGTCCCGTACGGAGATGACGGCAAATCCATCTTCCTCCCAACCACGGATCAGGATGTCAGGCGCACGCGGCGCGTACTTGACCGCGTTTGACAGGAGGTTGGTGATGACCTGCGACATGGCCAGCGCATCGCACCGGACCACCGGCGGCAGATCGAGAACGTCGCACTCGAAGCGGTGGCCCTGCGAGAAGATCTTCTGGCGCGTGATGGCCTGATCGATCAGTTTGCGCAGCGAGCAGGCCGAGAGCACCAGCTCCACCTTGCCGGTGTCGATGCGCCCGGCAGACAGGAAGCTCTCCATCAACTCCACCATGCGGGCGACGGCGGCGCGGATCTGATGGGTTTTCTCCACCAGGAATTCGGGCTCGATTCCCCCACGTTTGCGGATCAGTCTTTGCGCGGCACCATCGATGATCGCAAGCGGCGTGCGAAATTCGTGGCTGGTCATCGCCACGAACTGGCGCTGCATTGCGTTGATGTTCTTCTCCTGCGTCAACGCTTCCTCAAGCGCTGCGGCCTGGGCTTCGATTTCCGCCGTGCGCTGTCGAACCGTTTCCTCCAGCTCATCGCGGTCACGGATCAGGTCGCGTTCGGCCCGCTTGCGCAGCGTAATATCTGTATAGCTGAGCACATAGCCGCCCTGTGACAGCGGCTCGGAACGCACGAGAAGCGATCGTCCGCTCGCCTTTTCGCGTTCGAAACTGTAGGGAAGCCCCAGCTCGGCCTGCTCCAGACGTTCGTGGATCATGGCCTCGTAATCGCCTTCACCCCATTCGCCTCGCTCAGCATTGTAGCGAAGGATGTCCTCGAAGCGCGAACCGGGCGGAAACTGTTCCGGCGGTATGCTCATCAGGTCGTAGAGCCGCCGGTTGGCCATCACCAGACGCGACCGGTTGTCGAACACACCGATGCCGCCGGGAATGGCGTCGAAGACCTGTTCCAGCAGGCCAAAGGCTTTTCGCTGGTCGGCAGCGGCAACGGCAACTTCCGCAAACAGATCCGTCTCCTGTTCCCGGATGCGCCAGACATGTACCTTGACGGGATAGACGGTGCCGTTGCGCCGTCTCTGGTAGCAATCGAAACTGATATTGGTGCATCGACCGATGATGAGGGGCTCCAGCCGCTTGCGGTATTCCACTTCGCTCATGTCCACCTTCAGGGAGGCAGTCGTCATGGCCGTGAGCGCCGCCGCAGTGTGGCCGGTGCGAATGCTCGCTGTCGTGTTGGCCCGGGTGATAGCAAGGCTGCGCGGATTGAAAATGTAGATCTCGTCTGTGGAAAGCTCAACGATATTCATCAGGCTGCCGCCCTGGCCGATCCGGTTGACGATGATGCGGCCCAGCTCCTGGCAGATGATGCGGAGAATCGAAAGCTTTTCGGCGCTTAGCCGTTTCGCGGTTCTGCCGAACAACAGCACCGCGCCTATGACAGGCTGGTTCTCATCGACACAGAGCGGGATGGGGTAGAGGCTGGAGCGACCCCAGCCTTCGGGAAAACTTCCCGCAACGTCATCGGGATCGATAATCCGGGGCATGGTTACATCTTCGCACTGCCGATGGTGGAAAAGCTTGTGCCCGTCGGAACTGCAATCGGCGACATAAACCGCCGCGTTTGACCCGAGGCCCAGTTCGGGAATGGCAGTGATGATGCCCAGAGCATCATTCAGCGTTTCGTGCAGACGGTGATCGGATGTGCCGGCCCGCAAGATATCCCTGCAGGCCAGAAGCGCCCAGGCGGGCAGTGTGGACCAGGTCATCTTGGGCATCGCCACGTCTCCACGTTGAACGACAGGAGAACAACTATAAGCCCAATTATTTAAGCGGCTTCTGAATTGGCCCCTTTGCATTTGAGATATCGTTGAAAGCCGATGGTAATCCGCAAGCCCGTCTTTTCTGCCGGAAGCACCTGACAGCAAAGGAATAAATGGTTAGTGTCGCTCTGGGATCAACGCGGGGGCATCTATGTATATTTTTCTTGGCATTGTTGTACTGGCGGTCCTCTATCTCATCATGGTCTATAACGGCCTTGTGCGTGCCCGGCAGATGGCCGAGGAAGCCTGGTCCGGCATCGACGTGCAGCTGAAGCGGCGTGCCGACCTGATCCCCAATCTGCTGGAAACCGTGAAGGGCTATGCCGCCCACGAGAAGACCGTGCTTGAGGAGGTCGTGGCACTGCGCAACAAGGCGCAATCCGTCCCCAGCGGCGATGTGGAAGGCCGCGCCGTCGCCGAAGGTCTGCTGGGCCAGGCGCTTGGCCGCGTCATGGCCATTGCCGAAGCCTATCCCGATCTAAAGGCCAACCAGAATTTTGCCGACCTGCAGCGCTCGCTGGAGACGATCGAGGGCGAGATCCAGATGTCTCGCCGCTATTACAACGGCGCAGCCCGCGATCTGAACGTCCGTGTCGAGAGCTTCCCTTCCAATCTGGTGGCGGGCCAGTTCGGCTTTTCGAAGAAGCCCTATTTCGAGATCACCAACGAAGCTGATCGCGCCGTGCCCACGGTGAAGTTCTAGGGTGAAATGAAAAGTCGGACGGTGTAGATGACACGGTAGAGAATACCCCCTCTGGCTGCCGCCATCTCCCCCACAAGGGGGGAGACATGTTCGTGGCAACCTCTCGCGACATCCGAAACCTCACAGGCTTTGGGAGGCGAAGTGTCTGATGGCGAGAAGCTGCGGCTCTCGTCTTGCGGTCTCCCCCCTTGTGGGGGAGATGGCGGCAGCCAGAGGGGGCTTGAATTGTTGGAGGCAAGCTTGCTTGAGAAGCGCCTCACGAGACATGATTGAGATACCCATGACCATGGAAAAGCTGACCATCCTGCCCCCCGGCCATCCCTTGAGCGGCCATGTCGCCCCGCCCGGATCAAAATCCATCACCAACCGCGCTTTGCTTCTGGCGGGTCTCGCCAAGGGTACAAGCCGCCTGACCGGCGCGCTGAAAAGCGATGACACGCGCTATATGGCGGAAGCCCTGCGCGCCATGGGCGTCACCGTCGAGGAGCCGGATGCGACGACCTTCGTCGTCACTGGTTCGGGCCAGCTGAAGGCGCCCTCAAAGCCGCTCTTCCTCGGCAATGCCGGTACGGCAACCCGCTTCCTGACGGCGGCTGTTGCCTCCGTGAATGGGACTGTCGTGGTCGATGGCGACGAGCATATGCGCAAGCGCCCGATCGGTCCGCTGGTCGCAGCGCTCAAATCGCTCGGCATTGATGCCGAAGCGCCGACCGGCTGCCCGCCCGTCACGGTGAAGGGTAACGGCCACTTCGCCTATGGTCGCGTCGAAATCGATGCGGGCCTCTCCAGCCAGTATGTCTCGGCGCTGTTGATGGCCGCACCGCTGGCACCGCAGGGAGCGAACGCACCCGTGACTGTCGCGCTGACCGGCACGGAAATCGGTGCGCGCGGCTATGTCGACCTGACGCTGGATGCCATGCGTGCCTTCGGGGCCAAGGTGGAACAGCTGGATAACGCCACCTGGCGCGTCGAACCGACGGGGTATACCGCTGTCGATTTCCACATCGAGCCGGATGCCTCCGCCGCCACCTATTTGTGGGGTGCGGAAGTGCTGACCGGCGGCCAGATCGATATCGGCACGCCGGCCAGGGACTTCACCCAGCCCGATGCCAAGGCCTATGACGTGATTGCTGCCTTCCCGCATATGCCCGCCGTGATCGATGGCAGCCAGATGCAGGATGCGATCCCGACCATTGCGGTGCTCGCCGCCTTCAACGAAACGCCGGTGCGCTTTGTCGGCATTGCCAACCTGCGGGTCAAGGAATGCGACCGCATCCGCGCTGTCTCGACCGGCCTCAACAATATCCGCGAGGGTCTGGCAACAGAGGAGGGCGATGACCTGATCGTATCGTCCGATCCTGCGCTTGCAGGCCAGACGCTGCCGGCGGAGATCGACACCTTTGCCGATCACCGCATCGCCATGAGCTTTGCCCTTGCGGGCCTCAAGATCGGCGGCATCACCATTCTCGATCCGAAATGCGTGGGCAAGACCTATCCCGGTTATTGGGATGCGCTGGGCTCGCTCGGGGTTGCGTATCAGCAATAAGGACAGGCCATATGCAGCAAGCGGTTCGATTTCGGTTTCTGCTGATCCTGCCGCTTCTCGCGCTGTTTGGGCTGGCTCTTTCGGGGCCGGCTTCCGCCACCGAATATATCCAATCCTTCCGTTCCGAAATCGAGATCGCCCGTAATGGCGGTGTGACCGTGACGGAACTGATCACGGTCAATGCGGAAGGCCGGGATATCCGGCGCGGCATTTTTCGCGATTTTCCCCTGACCATGCTGGATGACAAGGGCCGTCACCAGACGGTGGGTTTCGACGTGCTCTCGGTCGAGCGCGACGGTGCGCCGGAAAAATGGCATACGGAAACCATCTCTGGCGGCATCCGCATCTATTTCGGCTCGCAGGATGTGGAACTGAGGCCCGGTCGCCATGCCTATGCGCTGACCTATCGCACCGACCGGCAGATCCGTTATTTCCCTGATCATGATGAGTTCTACTGGAACGTCACCGGCAATGGCTGGAAGTTCGCCATCCAGGAAGCATCCACCACCATCTCCCTGCCGGATGGCGTACAAGCGAGCAATACGACCTTCTTCACCGGCCCGATGGGCTCGACGGCGAAGAATGCGCGCGCCAATGGCACGCCCGCCAATCCGCGCTTTGTCACCACAAGGCCTCTCGCACCCGGCGAGGGGCTAACGATCGCCGTCGCCATGCCGAAGGGATCGATCGCCCCGCCGTCCGATGCGGACCGCCGCGCCTGGTTCCTGCGCGATTATCTGGGCCTCATTGTCAGCGGCATCGGCCTTGTCGTCGTCATCGCCTATTATCTCTGGTTCTGGGCGAGGGTCGGTCGCGATCCGCCGAAGGGCGTGGTCGTGCCGCGCTGGGATGCGCCAGATGGCCTGTCGCCAGCGCTGGTCAACTATGTCGATAACCGCGGCTTTTCCGGTGGCGGCTGGACTGCTTTTTCCGCAACCATGATTGATCTGGCGGTGAGGGGCTTTGTGAGGCTTGAGGATTTGTCGGAGCGCATCGTCATCCGGCGTACCGACAAGGCCGTATCCGGCCCGCTTGCTTCAGGCGAGGCGGTTATGCTGCGCAATCTGGAAGCGGCTGGCGGCGTCTTCGTCATCGACAAGGCCAATGGCACGGAAGTGCAGGGGCTTGGCAAGGCCTTCCGCAATGCTATCGAGACGGAACATCGCGGCAAGTATTACCGCGCCAATCTTGCCTATGTCGTCGTCGGCGTCCTGATCAGCCTTCTCTGCATTATTGGCATCGTCTTGGCAGGCGGGATTGGCCCCGAGCAGCTGCCTGTTCTGCTGATGCCGGCCTTCTTCGGTGGCATCTGGGGTGGCATCGCCGTCAAGGCCGGCAAGAACCTGCGCTACAGCCAATCCCTGTTCCGCAAGCTTATCTCCGTTGTGGTGCTGGGCCTGTTCGGTATCGTCGCTTTGATTATCGTCGGCCTGGTGCTGGTGACCATTCTGGAAAGCCTTGATGACGCTCATTGGCCTGTGCTGGTCGCGACCGGCGGCATCGTGCTTTCCAACATCCTGTTCTTCTTCCTGATGGGCGCGCCGACACCACTTGGTCGCCGCCTGATGGATGGCGTGGAAGGCCTGCGCCTCTATCTGACAGTTGCGGAACGGGACCGGATGAATATGGCCGGTGCGCCTGCCATGTCGCCGCAGCATTTCGAAACGCTGCTGCCCTATGCGGTGGCGCTCGGCGTGGAAAAGCCGTGGAGCCAGGCTTTCGAGACCTGGCTTGCGGCATCGGTTGCCAGTGCCGCGGCCTATGACCCCTATTGGTATTCCGGCGGCAACTACCACAACATCGGCTCGTTCTCGTCGTCCATGGCCTCCACGATTGCCTCCACGCTTCCTCAGCCGCAATCCTCGTCTTCCTCCGGCTTCTCGGGCGGCTCTTCCGGTGGCGGGGGTGGCGGAGGCGGCGGCGGTGGATGGTGAGGCTACGATAGTTTTTATTGATTGCTGGAGGTCCTGTGCTTCATTAAAGAAGCATAAGGGCAAATCTTCAGGGGATAAACTTCGTGTCTGTTTCAACAGAAAAACAAATACTCATCGAGCAGCGTGTCACCAATGAAGCCAAGTCGGTGGGCGCGGCCTATTTGCTGTGGTTCTTCGTTGGCTACTTCGGCGGCCATCGCTTCTATCTGGGCCGCACGGGATCCGCTGTTGCCATTCTGCTTTTGACAATTGCCGGTATTGCCTTGAGCGTTGTCGGCGTGGGTCTCGTCCTTCTCGGCATCGTCGGTATCTGGGTGCTGGTGGATGCCTTCCTCATTCCAGGCATGGTGGCTGATCACAAGAACAAGATCCGCAACGATCTTCTGCAGCAGGCGATGATTGCCGGCCAATGAGACGTGCTGGATAGCAGTCGGTGCTCTCGTGCCGACCGCACCTCTTTTTGCGCGCGTGGCAGATGACATTTGCGCAGCGCCTTGCTAAGTCCGGGCCAACGTTAAACTGAACAAGTCCGGATCCCATGCCCGATCTTCTGCTCGAACTCCGCTCTGAGGAAATTCCTGCCCGCATGCAGCGCAAGGCTGCGGGCGATCTCAAGAAGCTCGTGACCGATGCACTGGTGGAAGCGGGTTTGACCTATGAGGGCGCGCGCGAATACTGGACGCCCCGTCGCCTGACGCTGGATATTCGTGGGCTAACCGTGCGCTCCGCCGATCAGCGCGAAGAGATCAAGGGGCCCTCCACCAAGGCGCCGGAACAGGCCGTCCAGGGCTTTTTGCGCAAGGCAGGTCTTTCGTCCGTGGGCGAAGCGCAGGTCGTGTCCGATCCGAAGAAGGGCGATTTCTACGTGGCCGTGGTCACCAAGCCCGGCCGCGCGGCGGAAGACATCATTGCCGATGTCATGCCCGGCATTGTCAGGTCCTTCCCGTGGCCGAAGAGCATGCGCTCCGGTCCTGCTTCCATGCCGAAGGGCCTGAGCTTTGCCGGCATCGAGGGCAAGGGTTCGGAAAGCCTGCGCTGGGTGCGCCCGCTGCAATCCATCGTCTGCCTGTTCGGCCCCGAGCATGAGGAAACGCAGGTCATCCCCTTCGAGGTGGATGGCATCAAGGCGTCCAACGTCACCTATGGCCATCGCTTTCATGCGCCTGACGCCATCACCGTGCGCCGCTTCGACGACTATGTGTCGAGCCTCGAAAAGGCAAAGGTCATGCTGGATGCCGATCGCCGCAAGGATGTGATCCTGCATGATGCGCGCGACATCGCCTTTGCGAGCGGCCTGGAGCTGGTGGAAGACGAGGGCCTGCTTGAGGAAGTCTCCGGCCTGGTGGAATGGCCGCATGTGCTGATGGGCACCTTTGAGGAAGACTATCTGCAGATCCCGGCAGAAATCATCCGCCTCACCATCAAGACCAACCAGAAGTGTTTCGTCACCCGCCCGCAAGGCGTGACGGACGGTCTGTCGAACCGCTTCATCCTGATTTCCAACATTGAAGCCAAGGATGGCGGCAAGGAAATCATGCATGGCAATGGCAAGGTCGTGCGCGCGCGCCTGTCGGATGCCAAGCATTTCTGGACCCGCGACCAGGGCAACCTGCCGGATCTGGAAACGCTGGAAGCGTCTGCCGCCAAATTCGGCCTCGATCTCAAGAAGCCGCTCGACCAGCGCATGGCCAAGCTCGATGCGCTGAACGTTACCTTCCATGCCAAGCTCGGCACGCAGGGTGAGCGCGTTTCGCGTATTCGCGAACTGGCAAAGCAGATCGCGCCGATCGTCGGTGCCGATGAGAAGCTCGTCGATCGCGCCGTTGTGCTGGCCAAGGCCGATCTTCGCACGGAAGCCGTTGGCGAGTTCCCGGAACTGCAGGGCCTGATGGGTCGCAAATATGCTGTTCTGCAGGGCGAGGATGCTTCCGTTGCCGCCGCGATCGAAGACCATTACAAGCCGCAGGGCCCGTCCGACCGCGTGCCGGAGGATAAGGTGGCCATCACGGTGGCGCTGGCTGACAAGCTGGATACGCTCGTTGGCTTCTGGGCAATCGATGAAAAGCCGACCGGCTCCAAGGACCCGTATGCCCTGCGCCGCGCTGCCTTGGGTGTCGTGCGCATTATTCTGGAGCGGAAGGTGCGGCTGCCGTTGCTGTCGGTGTTTAAGGATGCCGACCTTCTCTCCTTCTTCCACGAGCGCCTGAAAGTCTATCTGCGCGATATGGGCGCGCGCCACGACATCATCGATGCCGTGCTGACACCGGAAGCCGATGACCTGCTGCTGGTGGCGCGCCGTGCGGAAGCGCTCACCGCCTTCATCACCTCGGAGGATGGCAAGAACCTGCTGGCCGGCACCAAGCGCGCCACGCAGCTGCTCGCCGCCGAGGAGAAGAAGGGTACCGTGGTTGCCGATGGCGTCGCGGAAGCCCTGCTGAAGCTGGATGCGGAAAAGGCGCTCTACGCGGCAATCAAGACGGCAACGGCAGACGCCGCAGCGGCGGTCGCCACGGAAGATTTCCGCTCCGCCATGGAGGCGCTCTCCAAGCTGCGTGCCCCTGTCGATGCCTTCTTCGAGGCGGTGCTGGTCAATGATGAGGATGCCGCCATCCGCGCCAATCGTCTGGCCTTGTTGAAGGCGATCCGGGAAGCCACCGGCACGGTGGCCGATTTCTCCAAGATCTCCGGTTGATCCACTTTCAGACCCCGCTGCGGCGGGGTCTTTTGCCTCTGCCTTCCGCCAGGCGCGACTTCCATGGTACAGTGTGCGTATCGGGTTCAACACCGGACGCCTCGTTATGAACAAGCCGCTTCATTCTGGCGTCTGAACGGTGATCATGACCCGCAAAATTCTCATCAGTGCCTGCCTGCTTGGTCAGCCTGTGCGTTACGACGGTCAGGGGAAACCACTGTTCCATCCGCTTATTGAACAGTGGAAGGGGGAGGGGCGCCTTGTTCCTTTTTGTCCGGAAATGGCTGGCGGCATGGGCGTCCCGCGTCCGCCTGCCAAGATCGAAAAGGGCATGAACGGTGATGATGTTCTGGCCGGACGTGCGCGCGTGCTGGAATTGACGGGCGGTGACGTGACCGCGGCCTTCGTCGCCGGTGCAAACAAGGCCTTGGCTTTTGCGAAGGAGAACGGCTGCGCATCAGCTATGCTGATCGATGGTAGTCCGTCCTGCGGGTCGCTCGCCATCTATGACGGAAATTTTGCCGGGATAAAACACGCGGGCCATGGCGTCATGGCAGCACTCCTGAAGCAGAATGGCATCGCGGTCTTTGCGCCGTCGCAGATCGAACTGCTGGCTCAGCAACTATCCTGAAACGCAAAACGCCGGCCTTTCGACCGGCGTTTGCCATCATCGGATAAAGGTTTGTCACCCTGCGCGGCGCATCTGCTGGGCCATACCCTGCAGCTCGCCACCCGCACCATTGGTGCGGAAGCCGCGGATGAGGTCCAGGAGATCGCCGGTGTCGTTGGCAAGCACTTCCGCCGAAGCGGTCGTCTCTTCCGCCATTGCCGCATTCTGCTGCGTTGCCGTGTCGAGCTGGTTCATCGCGCTCGAGATGGAGCGCAGCGTCGTGTCCTGCTCCTGCGCGCTGTGGGAGATACGGGTGACTACATCATTGGCCGCCTCGATCTGCGCGGAGATGCGCTTCAGCGCGTCGCCTGCCTGGGCCACCAGCTGCACGCCATGCTCCACCTGGCCGCCGGAGCGTGAGATCTGTGCCTTGATCTCCTTGGCGGCAGCCGCAGAGCGTTGGGCGAGTTCGCGCACTTCCTGGGCGACGACCGCAAAGCCCTTGCCGCTTTCGCCGGCACGGGCCGCTTCGACACCGGCGTTGAGTGCGAGCAAGTTGGTCTGGAAGGCGATCTCGTCGATCACGCCGATGATCTTGGTAATCTCGGCCGAGGATTGCTCGATGCCGCTCATCGCCGCAATCGCCTGTTCCACGATCGTATCGCTCTGGCGTGCCTCACTGCTGATGGTCTTTACCCGCTGCGCGGCTTCCTTGGCACCGTCAGCCGTCTGGCGAACGGCCACCGTCAGTTCGTCGAGCGCTGCGGATGTTTCTTCCAGGTTTGCCGCCTGGCGCTCGGTGCGCTGTGCAAGCTCGTTGGAGGCACGGCGGATCTCTTCCTTGGAGACGCCGATGTCATTGCCCTTCAGGTTGACACGGCTCATGGCCTGTTCGAGGCGCGACAGCGCATCGTTGAAGTTGTGGCGCAGGCCTTCATACTTCGGCCCGAGATCAGCGCAGCGGACAGTGAGGTCGCCGACCGAAAGCTTCTCAAGTGACGCACCGATGGTGGCGACCACATGCGCTTGCTGCTCGGCCTCCTGGCGCTGGGCATCCAGGTTGCGCTGGCGTTCGGCATCGAGGGCGCGCTGCTGCTCTTCCTCGCGTTCGGCCATGGCGAGCCGCTCGCGCACCTTCTCCTGCAGGGTCTTGGTGGCGCGTGCCATCTTGCCCACTTCATTGCCCATGTCGGTATGCGGAATGGCGATCGACACGTTCTCGTCAGCCACTTCGTTCAGGGCTTCGCGAATGTTATTCAGCGGCTTGGTTATGCCGCGGATGATGTAATAGGCCGCTGCAACTGCCAGGATAAAGAGAACGATTGAGCTTCCGACAATCTTGAAGGTGGTATTGCGCACTTCCTCGCGCAGGTCATCGGTGTACAGGCCCGTGAGCATGACGATCTGCCAGGGCTCGAACGCCTTGCCGTATGACACTTTCGGGTAGCTGTAATCGTTCGGATCCTTGCCGGGTTTCGGTCCGAGGAACTCCACATAACCGCCACCGGCGCGTCCCAGGCGCACGATCTCATCGCGATACATGAAACCGTTTGCATCCGGCTTGCCCTTGGATGATGTTCCGATGACCTGCGGGTTCGGGTGGAATACCACTTTCACATCATAATCATAGGCTGTGAAATAGCCATCGGGTTCGAACTTGATCTTGCCAAGCTGGTCATAGGCCCGCTTCTTGGCTTCATCCACACTGAACTCACCTTTGGTTGCTCGGTCGTTATAATCCTTGAGGATCGAATTGGCCGACTCTACCAGCGTGCGCAGCATTTCGTAGCGTTCATGGTAGATCGCGTTCGTCGACGAGCGGATCTGGAGAAAGGTAATAATGGCAAAGGTCGCCAGCATGGCGCCGATCAGAATGAAGAGCTGGTGCGAAATCTTCAGATTTTTCATGGGGATGCCAATAGGTTAAGTGTCATGTCCCGGTGAGCAGGGGTGGAGTTTCGCGTGGTTGCGCCTCATGCGCCGCAGTGGTGCTGCATGCATCCTTGCTGATTTTCTTATCTATGAATTCTGAAAGAAAGTATAATCTCGGATATTTTGTCGCATATCGACATATATCAAGAATTTGTACTGATAAGTTAATGTGAATTCAGAATTTATTCTGAGGCTGCATCGGAAATGTCCGGCCAGATTATTGAGGATGGCGAAATGACAAACGCCGGCCTTTCGACCGGCGTCTGCCATCATCGGATAAGCGGTTTTACCCCGCGCGGCGCATCTGCTGGGCCATACCCCGCAGCTCGCTTGTGCCGCCATTGGTGCGGAAACCGCGGATGAGGTCGAGCAGATCGCCGGTGTCGTTGGCGAGCACTTCCGCCGAAGCGGTCGTTTCTTCCGCCATTGCCGCATTCTGCTGCGTTGCCGTGTCGAGCTGGTTCATCGCGCTCGAGATGGAGCGCAGCGTCATGTCCTGCTCCTGCGCGCTGTGGGAGATACGGGTGACTACATCATTGGCCGCCTCGATCTGCGCGGAGATGCGCTTCAGCGCGTCGCCCGCCTGGGCGACCAGTTGCACGCCATGCTCCACCTGGCCGCCGGAGCGTGAGATCTGTGCCTTGATCTCCTTGGCGGCAGCCGCAGAGCGTTGGGCAAGCTCGCGTACTTCCTGGGCAACCACGGCAAAGCCCTTGCCGCTTTCGCCGGCACGTGCCGCTTCGACACCGGCGTTGAGCGCCAGCAGGTTGGTCTGGAAGGCGATCTCGTCGATCACGCCGATGATCTTGGTAATTTCTGCCGAGGATTGCTCGATGCCGCTCATCGCCGCAATCGCCTGCTCGACGATCGTGTCGCTCTGGCGTGCCTCGCTGCTGATGGTCTTGACCCGCTGCGCGGCTTCCCTGGCACCGTCAGCCGTCTGGCGAACGGCAACAGTCAGCTCGTCAAGGGCCGCCGAGGTTTCTTCCAGGTTTGCCGCCTGGCGCTCGGTGCGTTGGGCAAGCTCGTTTGATGCACGGCGGATCTCTTCCTTGGAAACGCCGATGTCATTGCCCTTCAGGTTGACACGGCTCATGGCCTGTTCGAGGCGGGAGAGGGCGTCGTTGAAGTTGTGGCGCAGGCCCTCATACTTCGGCCCGAGATCGGCGCAGCGAACGGTCAGGTCGCCGACGGAGAGCTTTTCGAGCGAGGCACCGATGGTGGCGACCACATGCGCCTGCTGCTCGGCCTCCTCGCGCTGGGCATCGAGATTGCGCTGGCGCTCGACATCGAGGGCGCGCTGCTGTTCTTCCTCGCGCTCTGCCATGGCAAGCCGCTCGCGCACCTTCTCCTGCAGTGTCTTGGTGGCACGCGCCATCTTGCCCACTTCATTGCCCATGTCGGTGTGCGGAATGGCGATCGACACGTTCTCGTCGGCCACCTCGTTCAGCGCATCATGGATCGCGTTCAGCGGACGCGTGATGCCACGGATGATGTAATAGGCCGCCACCAGCGCCAGCAGGAAAAAGATGGCGGAACTACCGACAATCCTGATAACGGAATTGCGCACATCCTCGCGCAGGTCATCCGTATAAAGACCGGTCACAAGAACGATCTGCCAAGGCTCGAAGACCTTCGCATAGGCCGCCTTGGGATAGCTGTAGTCGTTCGGATCCTTGCCGGGCTTCGGTCCTATGAACTCGAGGTAGCCGCCACCAGCACGTCCAAGCTTCACCAGTTCATCACGATAGAGGAAACCGTTGCTGTCCGGCTTACCTTTCTGCGACGTGCCAATCAGTTGTTTATTCGGATGGAAGACCATGTTGACGTCGTAGTCGTAGGCAAAAAAGTAGCCATCCGGCTCAAAACGCAGCTTTGTAAGCTGGTCGTAGGCGCGCTTCTTGGCGTCTTCCAAAGTGAATTCGCCCTTGGTTGCGCGGTCGTTATAGTCTTTGAGAATGGAGTTCGCGGTCTCTACCTGTGTCCGCAGCATCTCGTAGCGTTCATGATAGATCGCGTTGGTCGAGGAGCGGATTTGAAGAAAGGTAATGGTGGCAAAGATCGCCAGCATGGCGCCAACCAGCATAAACAGTTGGTGCGAAATTTTCGTATTTTTCATCGGGGTACCGATCGGTTGATTACTGAGCCCACGGAAACGCGGTGAGTCTTGTGTTCAGGCGCCTAATGCGCACCACCGATGCTGCATGCATCCGTACCCATTTTTTAGTCTCAAAGATTAAAGGAAATAATAATGTTGTACTTTCTAATTAACGGGCAAAGGTTGTTCGTTAAGGGGAAATTATAGGCGCACTAGAATTTATCTGGGGTTGTGAAATAATGCACGCAATGCACGCATTTTGATTGCTTATTGCGTGGAAAATATAAATTTCTGATTGAGTGAGCCGTGGTCGGGACGAAGGTAGATACACTCAGACACGCCTGTCGAAGTGGCACTTCGCATGTGTAGAGGCGACCGTGATGCTTGTGATGCGCGTCAGATGCTGGGGCGCAGCTGGTAGGCGTTAAAGTCTGGTTCTGCGGTGGGGCGTGCCGGCGTAACACCAACCGGCGTAATCGATTCCTGGCCGGGCTGTGCGCCAACGGCGGAGGTCGTCGCATTGAAATCGACACCGTCCGACTTTGGCGGCGCGGCGCGCTGACCGGCCATCATCAATTCTTCTTCGCTGATCCAGACAGGGCTGAGGCTGACGAAGGTGACGGGTGAGCCGCCCATCCATGCGCCGGTTCTGATGACGGCCTTCTTGCCGTAAAAATTCTTTACTTCGGCCTGGGTTTCAACAGGAAGAGTAGCTGCTTTCGGCTTGTTCTTCAGGTCGGGAGTGACCGCCTGGCAATCAGCACATGTCATCGCGATCATGCTAGGTGCCACGGTGATCGGTGTTCCCGTCATCTTGATGATCGACCCGGCGTTAGCCGCCGCCGTCGAAGCGGCAAATGCGGCAATCATCAAAGCAACGCGGCTTACCATCGGTCCAATCCCTTGAAAGTGACCTTGACAGCCTAGCTGCGTTTCCTTTCCAACAGGTCAGGGGATTGGGTTAAATTTGAATGAATCCCGTAGAGCCACCGTTTACTTAGCCTCAGTCGGCGCGATCGATTGCCCGCCAGCCGATGTCGCGGCGGCAGAAGCCGTTGTCCCACTTGACTGCATCCACCAGCGCGTAGGCCTTTGCCTGCGCCTCAGTGACAGTCTTGCCCATGGCTGTCAGGTTCAGCACGCGCCCGCCAGTCGCGACCAGCTGACCATCCTTGATGGCAGTGCCGGCATGAAACACCTTCGCACCCTGCTGAGCTTCCGGCAGATGTGCGATGGGCGTCGCCTTTTCGTAAGCGCCCGGATAGCCCTTGGAGGCCATGACGACGGTCAGCGCCGTCTCGTCGTGCCACTCGGCGCTCACCTCATTCAGTGTGCCGGTAGAGGCGGCATAGAGGATGGAAAGCAGGTCGCTCTTCAGCCGCATCATCAGCACCTGCGTTTCGGGATCGCCGAAGCGCACATTGTATTCAATGAGTTCCGGCCCCTTGGCCGTAATCATCAGGCCGGCAAAGAAGACGCCGGTGAAGGGATGGCCGCTCTCCGCCATGCCGCGAATGGTTGGTTCGATGATCTCCTTCATCGTCCGCTCTACCATTTCGGGCGTCATGACCGGGGCAGGGGAGTAAGCGCCCATGCCGCCGGTGTTTGGGCCTGTATCGCCATCGCCGACGCGCTTGTGGTCCTGCGCCGTCGCGAGCGCCAGCGCCGTCTTGCCGTCGGACAGGCAGAAGAAGCTTGCTTCCTCGCCATCCAGATAAGCTTCAACCACCACTTCGGCACCGGCTGCGCCAAAGGCGCCTGCGAAGCAATCGTCCACGGCGGCCAGCGCGTCATCGAGTGTCATGGCAACCGTGACGCCCTTGCCGGCGGCAAGCCCATCAGCCTTGACGACGATCGGCGCGCCCTGTTCGCGAATATAGGCCTTGGCAGGCTCCGCGGCGGTAAAGCGCTGATAAGCGCCGGTCGGAATATTGTAGCGGGCACAGATGTCCTTGGTGAACCCTTTTGAGCCTTCTAGCTGGGCCGCAGCCCTGGAGGGGCCGAAGACCACGAAGCCAGCGGCGCGCAAGTCATCGGCAAGGCCCGCGACCAGCGGCGCTTCCGGGCCGACGACAACGAAATCAATCCCCTTATCGCGGCAGAAGGAAATGACCGCAGCATGGTCTTCCACGTTTAGCGAAACCAGTTCCGCCTCTTCCGCAATGCCGGGATTGCCGGGCGCGGCATAAAGCTTAGTCAGGCGCGGGGATTGCGCAAGCTTCCAGGCCAACGCGTGTTCGCGACCACCAGAACCGATCAGAAGAACCTTCATTGCCGCGCCCCCTTGGAGTCTTAAAGAGATGCTGGGCGGTTAAGGGCAGGGAGGCAAAAGGTCAAGCTGCGTTTCCAGCAGTCTTGCCCCTACGCGCCCTCCAAGCCGAGAGAGGACCGATGCCAAAGTCCCTATCGGGTGCTTCGTCCAGCATATGGATCAGTTCCAGCGAATGTCCGTCCGGGTCGTTGAAATAGACCGAAAGAGAAGGCGCCCAACCGATGACGACCGGTTCCGTGGTCGGATTGCCGTGGAAGTCGAGAGTCTCGATCCCGCTGTTCCTCAATGTCTCGCATGCGTTCATCAGCGCCTCTTGTTCTGTGCGGAAGGCGAAGTGAAGGCGCATCTGCAATGGCCCGGTTCCGACCTGCCACAAGCCGAGCATTCCGACTTCTCGCCTTCCGACCCAGAAGAAAGCAATCTGGCGCTCCGGGATTTCCGTTGCCAGTTCGAGACCCAGTTTGTCGCGGTAGAAGGCGATCGAACGGTTCAGGTCCCGGACGGGCAAGTGGGTTTCGTAAACGCCGGTGATGGTGTTGGCGATGGTCTTCAATTGCATTGGTATCTCCCAGAGTGGTGTCTGCGAGCATGGTGATGGAACCTCAAGTATAGTTGAGGTCAAGGGGCATGAAGACAAATTTCGGGCTTTGCATGATATGGTTCACACAATTCCACGCATCCTGTGGAATCGCCGGCTGCGGCGTTGCCTTGCCATGATCTGCCGCTATGGTCGCCACAGAATCGAGAACAGGAAGATCCATGGCTGCCGATAACAAGCTCCTCGCCGCGACCATTGCCGCTGAAATCAACGCCCGCCCGGATCAGGCGGCGGCCGCAATCGGTCTGCTGGATGAAGGGGCGACGGTGCCCTTCATCGCCCGCTACCGCAAGGAAGTGACGGGTGGGCTGGATGATACGCAGCTGCGCACGCTGGCCGAACGGCTCGTCTATTTGCGCGAACTGGAAGCGCGCCGCGCGTCGATCGTGGACAGCATCAACAGCCAGGGCAAGATGACGGACGAACTGGCTCTGAAGCTTGCCCGCGCCACCACCAAGGCGGAGCTGGAAGATCTTTATCTTCCCTACAAGCCGAAGCGCCGCACCAAGGCGGAGATCGCCCGCGAACGCGGCCTTGGTCCCCTGGCGGATGCCATCTGGGCGGACCGGTCCGCTGACCCGCCAAAGCTTGCGGAAGCCTATCTTTCCGCCGAAGTGGCCGATGTGAAGGCGGCGCTCGAAGGCGCTCGCGATATCGTTGCCGAAACCATCACCGAAAATGCCGACCTTCTGGGGCGTCTGCGCCAGTATATGCGCGACAATGCCACGCTGCGGGCCAAGGTGGTGGATGGCAAGCAGGAAGCGGGCGCCAAGTTCTCGGACTATTTCGACCATTCCGAACGCTGGGCAACGACCCCCGGCCACCGGGCGCTCGCCATGCTGCGCGGCTGGAACGAGGAGTTCCTGACGCTGACCATCGATGTCGATCAGGACGATCCGTCACCGATCAAGCCGACCCATCGCATGATTGCCGGTGCCTTCCAGATCGGCGACAAGGGTGCTGCGGACCGCTGGCTGATGGATGTGGCAGGCTGGACCTGGCGCGTGAAACTGTCCATGTCGCTTTCGCTCGACCTGATGCGCGAGCTGCGCGAACGGTCGGAAGAGGAGGCGATCCGCGTCTTCGCCCGGAACCTGAAGGATCTGCTGCTGGCGGCTCCCGCCGGGTCGCGTGCCACCATGGGCCTTGATCCGGGCATCCGCACGGGTGTGAAGGTAGCCGTGGTGGATGGTACGGGCAAGCTGGTGGAGACGACGACCGTTTATCCCTTCCCGCCGAAGAACGACATCCGCGGCATGCAGGCGGAACTCGCAAGCCTCATCCGCAAGCACAAGGTCGACCTGATCGCCATCGGCAATGGCACGGGCAGCCGCGAAACGGAAAAGCTGGTGGCAGATATGCTCTCCGCACTGCCAGCCGGACCGAAGCCGACCAAGGTCATCGTCTCGGAAGCGGGTGCCTCGGTCTATTCCGCGTCCGAACTTGCCGCTGCCGAATTCCCCAATCTCGATGTCTCGCTGCGCGGAGCCGTTTCCATTGCGCGCCGCCTGCAGGACCCGCTAGCCGAACTCGTCAAGATCGAGCCGAAATCCATCGGTGTCGGTCAGTATCAGCACGATGTGGACCAGGGCAAGCTGTCGCGCTCGCTGGATGCCGTGGTGGAAGATGCGGTGAACGCGGTCGGGGTGGATCTCAACACGGCGTCCTCGCCGCTTCTCGCCCGCGTTGCCGGTCTCAGCCGGTCGATTGCGGACGCCATCGTCATCCATCGCGACCAGAACGGGCCGTTCGAAAGCCGGAAGGAATTGTTGAAGGTGGCGCGCCTCGGCGCCCGCACTTTCGAGCAGTGCGCAGGCTTCCTGCGCATCCCCAACGGCAAGGAGCCGCTGGATGCCTCCGCCGTTCACCCGGAAGCCTATGGCGTGGCGAAGAAGATCGTCGCCGCCTGCGGCCGCGACCTGCGCTCGTTGATGGGTGACAGCGCAGCTCTCAAGAAGCTCGATCCAAAACAGTTCGTAGACGAGCAATTCGGTCTCCCAACCGTGAAGGATATTCTGTCGGAGCTGGAGAAGCCGGGCCGCGACCCTCGTCCAAGCTTCAAGACCGCCACCTTTGCCGAAGGCGTCAACGAGATTGAGGATCTGAAAGTCGGCATGTTGCTGGAGGGCACGGTCACCAATGTCGCCGCCTTCGGCGCCTTCGTGGATATCGGCGTGCATCAGGACGGCCTTGTCCACGTCTCGCAACTGGCGGATCGCTTCGTGAAAGATCCGCATGAAGTGGTGAAGGCCGGCGATGTGGTGAAGGTGCGCGTGGTGGAAGTGGATGCCAAGCGCAAGCGCATCGGGCTCACCATGCGCAAGGATGGCGGCGAGGCCGCACCCGCATCCATGCGTGAAAATCGTTCGCCCGGCAGCGGCAACCCGATGCGTCATGCGCAGGCCAAGCCGCAGAAGAGTGAAGGCAGTCAGCTGGGCGGTTTGGGCGCGGCTCTCGCCGAGGCGATGAAGAAGCGCTAACTCCAGCGGCAACATCGAGTGTGGAACTCAAGGTTACCGAATCCGTTCGGTAGCCTCGAAATTTTGTGTCGTTTTCATGTCTGCAATGTGCTTGTATCTTACAAGGAATGCGCTAGTTTTCATGAGATAGTAAGGCACTCTTAGTATCCACGGAGATGAGTATGGCCTCTGCGTTTCGTGCTCTCGTTGCAAAGATCATCAAAAAGGGCCTTTTGACGGTCCGGGGTCCATCAGGTGAGCAGCGTTTCGGAGGGGGAGGAGGCCGCAGCGTTACGATCCGCTTTACCGATGAGCAGGCGGAACAGGAACTGGCGGCTGATCCGCAGTTAAAGCTTGGCGAACTCTTCATGGACGGACGGATGATCGTCGAGGAGGGCGACATCTACGAGTTCCTCGCGTTGGTGAAGGATAACACCCTCAGTGAGGGGCTGACCTTCGGCATGATCTGGCGCGGCATCGGACGCATCGCGCTTGGCCAGTTGCGCAATCGCCTGCCGGTCAACCACAACAAACGCAACGTCGCCCATCATTACGATCTCGATGAGAAGCTTTTCTCGCTTTTCCTCGATGAGGACTGGCAATATTCCTGCGCCTATTTCAATCCGCCCGGCATTTCGCTGGATGAGGCGCAGTTGGCCAAGAAGCGGCATATCGCGGCAAAGCTTCTGCCCAAGCCCGGTCAGCGGGTTCTGGAAATCGGCTCCGGCTGGGGTGGCATGGCGCTTTATCTGGCGGAAGCCGCCGGTGTCGATGTCACCGGTATCACGCTCAGCGAAGAACAGCTGAAAATCTCGCGGGAGCGCGCGACTGTGCGCGGCATCAGTGATCGAGTGCGCTTTGAGTTGCAGGATTATCGTTACCTGAAGCCGGAAAAGAAATTTGACCGGATCGTTTCGGTCGGCATGTTCGAGCATGTCGGGCGCGCAAACTACCGCACCTATTTCAACAAAGCAGCAGAAGTGCTGGCGGATGATGGTGTGATGCTGCTGCATTCGATTGGTCAACCGACCGTGAGCTACATCACCAATCCGTTTATCGAGAAGTATATCTTCCCCGGCGGCTATATCCCGGCACTGTCGGAAGTGCTGCCGCATATCGAGAAGGCAGGCCTGCTCGTGTCGGATATCGAGATCCTGCCGATGCACTACGGCCATACGCTCAGGCATTGGCGTGAACGTTTCCTGGCCCGCAAGGAAGAAGCGATCGCGCTTTATGATGAGCGCTTCTTCCGCATGTGGGAGTTTTATCTGGCCGGTTCGGAGATGGCCTTCACGCACGAGAATTTCTTCATTTTCCAGGTGCAGTTGAAGAAGTCGCTCAATGCCGTGCCGCATAATCGCGATTATATCGGTGATAACGAGCGAATGCTGCAGCAGTTCGAAAGCCGCCGAATGCCATTGCAGCCGGTATCGGGCAGTCAGCGGGTTCTCGAGCGCCACTGACGGTTTGATCGGCAGGAGAAATCCAAAATCCTCGCGTGACAGGTTCCTATCACGCGACCTTTGCTCTAGAACTCGCCGTCATGACGACGCCCCATGATTTGACCGGCCGCGTGGCCGATGCACCTTCCGATAACTGGGTCTACCGCGCCCTACCGCGCGGGGTCTGGCCTTATGCGCAGCTGGCCCGCTGGGACAGGCCGATCGGCTGGCAATTGTTGATGTGGCCCTGCTTCTGGTCCTCTGCGCTTGCGGCCAATGCCGATGTGGCACCCGATGGCGGCTTTTCCCTGGAACTGAAGCTGATTCACTTGTTCTTGTTCTTCGTGGGCTCGGTCGCCATGCGTGGCGCCGGTTGCACCTACAATGACCTGGTGGATCACAAGATCGATTCCGAAGTGGCGCGCACCCGTTCGCGGCCCCTGCCATCAGGCCGTGTGACGCGTCTGCAGGCAAAGCTGTTTCTGTTGGCGCAGGCGTTGGTCGGGCTTTGGGTGCTGCTGCAATTCAACCCCTTCACCATCGGCCTGGGGTTCGCTTCACTGCTGATCGTCGCGATTTATCCCTTTGCCAAGCGTTTTACCGATTGGCCGCAATTCTTTCTGGGGCTTGCTTTTTCCTGGGGCGCACTGATGGGCTGGGCCGGCGTCTTCGGTAGCCTCTCCTGGGCACCCCTATGGCTGTATTTAGCGGCCGTGGCTTGGACCGTTGGCTATGACACGATCTATGCCCATCAGGACAAGGAAGACGATGCCCTGGTGGGCGTTCGCTCCACCGCGCGGCTGTTTGCGGAAAACACCAAGGCGTGGCTCAGCGCCATTTACGGCTTGACGCTGCTGTTCCTGATCTTCGCCTTTGCCGCAGCCCATGTCAGCGTGCTTGGCTATCTCGGGCTCTTCATCGCAGCGATCATGCTTGCCTGGCAGATCCTGATCATCGATATCGATAATCCGGACCAGTGCTTGCGCCTGTTCAAGTTCAATGGCCGCGTCGGCTTTGTAATCTTTCTGGCTCTCGTCGTCTCGCTGGTGAGCCACAAATAAACATCACGCAAAAACCCGGCTTTTGGGGCCGGGTTCTGCGGGAGGATTGCAGTTTCATAGGCCTTCGTTAGCGGCGCGCGATGATTTCCTTGCCCTCGATCTTCATGGCGACACCAAGTGTTCCGGTGGTGCGGCGAACGAGGAAACGCGGACGGCGCTCTGCAAAATAGGAATGGCGGCGGCGCGGCTTGGTACCCTGTGTGCGGATCTCGCCAAGGTGGTTTTCCAGGGGTCGGGCAACACCATCAGCCTCGACCATCAGCATCGGAATGCGGAAGGCTTCCGACCAGCTGCGCCAGTCAGCGGCGATATCGCACAGATCGTGCGCCACCAGCAGCGGGATGCACAGATCCGGATCGTCGTGATGCAGTTCCAGCGTCACCGTCACCTGGCCGTTGCCATGGTCGATGGCACGGGCCGCAACGCCGCGGAAGGCGCGAGCCGGCAGTGCGAACGAAAGTGGAAGGCCGCTTTCCGGCAAGAATTTTCTGAGCACGGCACCTCGTTCATCGATGGTGATCGTGACATTCTCGGACGCCTCGCGCAGGGCATAGGTGATCTGCTGAGGGAAATGCGTCGGATCCAGCCGAAGCGTTGCCCCTGCCCAAGCGGGCTTCAAAACCGTGTTTGTCATCGCGAATGTACCCTTGTTTTACCTGAGAGCCGTTCATGGCTTACTCCCGGGACTTTTTTGTCCTCTGGTAAGGGCAAGATAGGCGCGGCCTTTCCAAAACCGCTTAAAAATCAGGGTTAAGAAATTTCTGCGTCTTTGGATGGTTAGCGAAAGTCAAGCGCCCATCCTTTCTCGAAAGTGAATAGGAACAGTTGTGTTTTGCACTGGCA
This sequence comes from Rhizobium oryzicola, assembly GCF_030504645.1. Lineage (GTDB taxonomy): Bacteria > Pseudomonadota > Alphaproteobacteria > Rhizobiales > Rhizobiaceae > Neorhizobium > Neorhizobium oryzicola. The sequence goes on from NZ_JAUKWQ010000001.1 coordinate 816,047, forward strand.
CGAAAATCGCCACGAAACAGGTCCACGCAAGTCTGGCGTGAAAAACTGAGACAGGAATTCCTTAAACTTCGTTCACGTATAATGCCGCGGTGAATGAGCGGACCAAAACCATCGAAGGGCCCCCGTCATGGTATCGACCTACCTCAGTTATAATATGGTGACGCGTGATCTTCAGACTTCGCTGAAGCGCGTGGCCAATGACTCGCAGGTTGCCGCCAATCGGAAATATTACGAAGAGAACATCGGCAAGGTGAAAACCGTCGATGACTTCATGGGCGACTATCGTCTCTATTCCTACGCCATGAAAGCCTATGGCCTGGAAGACATGACCTACGCCAAAGCCTTTATGCAGAAGGTTCTGGAAAGCGACCTGAGCGACCAGAACAGCTTTGCCAACAAGCTGACGGATTCGCGTTATCGCGATTTCGCACAGGCTTTTAATTTCAAGGAAAGCGGCGCCACCGCCCAGACTTCCGTGCAGACGGATACGATGCTGGGGCTCTATACGCAGACCATGGCCGACCAGGGCGACGCGGTCACCACGGATAGCAAATATTTCAGTAGCATGATGGACCAGATCGGCAATGTGAACGATCTGCTCAATGACGACCGTTTGCGCCAGTATCTGTTCAAGTCCTACGGGATTGACGACAACTACTACTCGCGTGATCTGATCACCGGCGTGCTGTCGAGCGATACGTCCGATCCCAACAGCTATATCAACAAGACGCTCGGCCCTCAGAAGGACGCCGTCAACGCGCAATTGCAGGATGCGCAGACGCGTTATAATGCGGCCACCAATGCCACCGATCAGGCGAATATCAATGCAGAAATCCAGCTGTACAGTGGCCAGCTGGCCAGCCTGCAGAAATATTACGACATGGCAGATGCGTTCCAGTTCAACGCCGATGGCTCCGTTCCTGCAGGTGGTGCGCAGACGGCCGCGCAAAAGGTGACCATCAACGATCTCTATCTGAGCAAGCAGGATCGTCTATCGACGGCAACGGCTCTAAACGAGACGGCCTATTTCAAGCAGCAGATGTCAAAGGTAACGGGCATCGGCGCCATCTTCGCCGATGATCGCCTCTATTCTTACATCAAGACCGCCTTCAATCAGGGGCCGGGCGTGACGTCGGATATGATCGCGAGCATTCTCAAGAGTGACCTGAGTGACCCCAACAGCTATGCCAATGTCAATGGTAAGGCTGATCCCAACATCCTGGCCATGGCCAAGGCGTTCAATTTCAGGACGGACGGCACCGTCGACGCCGGTCAGGCAGTCACTGACGCCCAGCTGGATACGATCTCAAACGGTTACTATTCCTTTTACAACGACAATCAGGACGCGGCAGACGACAAGGCGGCGCAGCTTTACAAGACCGCCTTGGCCGATGTGAAGTCCGTCGATACCTTCCTCAGCACCGCAAACGTGCGCGATTTCGCACTGAAGGCTATCGGTGTGGACCCGACCACCGTATCGAATTTCGAGCTACGCAAGATCCTGACCAGCGATCTCAGCGACAAGAATAGTTACGTCAATACGCTTGGCGACGATCGCTATGTCACCTTGGTCAAGGCGTTCAACTTCAACAGCTCGGGCGATGTTAGCACGCCGCTGACGGCTCAATCGACCGGCGTCATCACCGCGATTGGCTCGGACTACACAATCCAGAAGACCCGTTTCCTCACAGGAACGGATCTCGACAAGGCAAAGTCTGATGCGAGCACGGAAGTCGGCTATTATTCCGAGCAGATGCAGAAGATCCAGAATGTAACGGACTTCGTCAATGACGATCGTCTGGTGAATGTGCTTCTTACCTCCTACGGTATCGATCCGAAGAGCGTGACCAAAGACTTTCTGAAGCAGGTCTTCACATCCGATCTGAACAGCTCCAGCAGCTTCGCAAATCAGCAGACCAATTCCGTCTGGGCCGAAATGCGCGGCTCTCTCAACTTTGACGCCTCCGGAAACCTGTCGAAGGCGGATAGTGTCGGCATTCAGACCAAGGGCAAGCTGCTGGAGACGGAGAACAAGTACAATCGCCAGAGCCTGGAAGAAATCCAGGGTGAGGCGAATAATGGTGTGCGTCTGGCCCTCTATTTTGAACGCATGTCGAAAACAATAACCAGCGCTTACGACATTCTGGCCGATGGCGCTTTGGCTGAATTCTTCCGGGTGACCTTCCAGCTGCCAGACAGCATCGGCAGCCTGAACGTCGACAAGCAGGCGGAGCTTGTCCAGAAGTACATGCCGATGGAAGACATGAAAGACCCGGACAAGGTCAAGAAGCTCATCAACAAGTTCACCGCGCTCTATGACATGCAGAATTCAAGCGCGAGCTCGTCAGCGCTTTCCATCTTGAACGGTAGTGCCGGAAGCAGCGGTATCAGCTCTGATACGCTGGCGGCACTGAACGCGCGATAATCTTCGCCCGATCAGGCTCTAGACAGAGACAACCTTGCCTGGGTTCATGATCCCGGCCGGGTCGAAGGCGTGCTTGATCCGCCGCATCAGATCGATCTCGATCTCCGGACGGATGTGTGCCAGCTCGTCCCGCTTCAACTGGCCGATGCCGTGTTCGGCTGAAATCGAGCCACCTGCCTCCAGAACGATGCCGTGGACGATGGCATTGATCTCGCGCCAGCGCGCGATGAATTCCGCCTTGTCGGCGCCGACCGGCTGGGAAATATTGTAGTGGATGTTGCCATCGCCGAGATGGCCGAAGGCGCAGACGCGTGCGCCCGGCATGGCAGCGAGAACGGCTTTTTCAGCTTCTGCCATGAAGCTCGGAATCTTCGAGATCGGCACGGATACGTCGTGCTTGATCGATCCGCCCTCCGGCTTCTGCGCATCCGACATGCTCTCGCGCATGTGCCAGAGTGCCTTCTGCTGAGCAACCGAGCTTGCAATCACGGCGTCTTCGATCAGCCCTGCTTCGAAGCCCTGTTCCAGCAATGTCTGCACCATGGTCTCGGCAGTTGCCGCGGAGTCATTGGTGGAGATGTCGATCAGCGTGTACCAGGCATGTGGGTTCTCCAGCGGGTCGCGGACACCTTGAATATGGCGTGTGGTGAAATCGATGCCGATGCGCGGCATCAGCTCGAAACCCGTCAGCGCCGTGCCGCAAAGGTTGGAGGCCTTTTCGAACAGCTTCAGCGCGGCATCAGGTGAAGCCAGCCCGGCAAACGCCACCTGATGGCCCGCCGGCTGCGGGAAGAGTTTGAGAACCGCTGCGGTAATGATACCGAGCGTGCCTTCCGCGCCGATGAAGAGGTCGCGCAGGTCGTAACCTGTATTATCCTTCTTCAGGCGGCGAAGCCCGTTCCAGATTTCACCGGTCGGCAGAACCACTTCCAGCCCCAGGCACAGGTTGCGCATGTTGCCATAGGCGAGAACGGCGGTGCCGCCGGCATTGGTGGAAAGATTGCCGCCGATGCGGCAGCTGCCTTCGGAGCCAAGCGAGAGCGGAAACATGCGGCCAACCGCATCCGCCGCTTTATGAACATCCGCCAGAATGCATCCCCCTTCCGCCACCAGCACATTGGCGACAGGATCGACATCGCGGATACGGTTCATCCGTTCCAGCGAGAGGATCAGCTGGCTGCCGTCTTCGCTCGGCGTCTGCCCGCCAACAAGGCCAGTGTTCCCGGTTTGCGGCACGATTGCCGTGCCGGTTTCGCTGGCGAGCTTCAGGATGGCCGAGACCTCTTCCGTCGAGGCGGGTTTCAGCAGCAGCGGCGACTTGCCGTGATAAAGGCCGCGGTTTTCGATGAGGCGTGGCGCGAGGTCCTGCGCACTTCGAAGAACATTCGCCTCCCCCACGATGGCTGCAAAGCGGTCCAGAAGTTCGGGGGAGGGGGCAGTTCCAGTCATGGGATGTTCGTCCTTATTCGCGTGGGGCAGCGGCGCGCTGAAGCCTGTCGTTGATCGCCTCACCCAGTCCATGTGAAGGAATGGCGGTGACTGCAATTGCCTTCGCGCCTGTGGCATCGGCAAGCTTCAGATAGGAAAACAGGTTGGCGGCTGCCTCTGCCAAATCGCCGCGGGGGCTGAGATCGAACATGCCGGCAGCCTGCGCTTCGCCGATAACCGAAACATTGGCGAATTTGATTAGCGCTTCGCCTGATGAAACGGAGGTTGCATTCAGCCGCACATCGGCGCCGGGCGCGTAATGAGAAGCGAGCATGCCCGGTGCTTCGATGGTGGCGGAAGGACCGTCGGGCCGCAGAAGCGTAACGCCAAGCAGCGCCTCGATCGCCTCGGCGGAAATGCCGCCCGGGCGCAGTAGACGAACGTTGCCGCCCTCGACGCGAATGATGGTTGACTCGACGCCCACAGGCGCACTGCCGCCATCCAGGATCAGGGTCAGCTTTTCGCCGAGATCCTCGAATACATGCGCTGCCGTCGTTGGGCTGACCTGACCGGATGTATTGGCGCTGGGGGCTGCGAGCGGCCGCCCGAACCGGCGGATCACATCAGCCATCGATCCCTTCGGCACCCGCACACCGACCGTATCGAGGCCGGCTGTTGCCAGATCATGGATGGCGCTTTCCGGCTTGCGGGGCAGGACGAGTGTCAGCGGTCCGGGCCAAAAGGCTTCCGCGAGCTTTAGGGACAATGGGTCGAATTCTACGTGCTGCTCGGCCATGGCGAGATCAGCCATATGCGAGATAAGCGGGTTGAAGCGCGGGCGGCCCTTGGTTTCATAGATGCGCGTGACGGCAGCCGGATTGGTCGCATCTGCTGCAAGCCCGTACACGGTTTCCGTCGGCAGAGCGATCGGCAGGCCTTCACCGAGACGCGCGCAGGCTTCGCGAAGCGCGTCCTCGGGAAATTCGGCGATGTCGATGATCCGTGCTGCCATAATGGCAGGTGCATAGCGCCAAAGCTTGGCCTCGCGCAACCGTTTCGCGTCACATCCGCTTGATGATTTCCCGTAGCATGTTGTTGTGGGCCCCAAGCAGCAGCACGTTCTTCAAAGCCTCCTGCGGGTCCGTCGTCTTGAAGAGTACCCCGTTGCCCCTCACGGCACGATTGACGCGCACGCCCCGGGTTTCCGGTTCGCCTTCGATCGCGACGGCGAAATACATGCGGCCGTAATCATTGCGAATGCGCTCGAAGAACTGTTCCGCCTCGCCGATCTCGGAGAGGAAGTTGCACATGTAGAAAGACCAGCTGATCGGCAGGTGCCCGAAATGCGTGCTGGACGCCGTGACGTGGCAGTAGCCGAGATGCGGGCGCTCATCGAGCGACCGACTGAAGACGATCTTCGGAAACTGGATCGAGCGGTGAACGGCGTTGATCCGCTCATGCGTCTTCTCGCCTGCGGCCGCAAGCTTCTTTTCGGTCCGCTCAGCCACCTCTTCATAGGTGAGGTAACGCTTCTCCGTGGGAAGCCAGTCCTCCCTTTGTCGGGAGATACGGCCTGTGCGCAAAAATTCCGAATGAGAAGCAGTCTTTGCCTTCGGCGCGGCGGGTTTCAGCGCGCTCGCATCGAAATATCTGAGTCTCGTCTTGGTCGCCATGCATCTGCACTCCAGCACTACCGGCGAAGTTTAGTAAATGATCCTTAACGGTGGCTTGCGTCATGAACGGATGCTTGCGATGTTCTTTTTGCGTCGTAACCGTCACTTGCAGCGACGAGAACTGCAGGGGAAAACCTCTTGGTTTGCAATGCATAGCGGCTGTTTGCCGTGCTTCGCCATGTCGCATTTTGTCGTCAATGCGGAATACGATGTCGCATTGTCATGGCAGGAAAGGCCGGATGCTCGGCTATACAGAAAACAGATGATCGCGGGTGTCGCGTTGCGTGTGCGGCACAGAGAGGAGCGGAAGATGGATATTCGCAATACGGTGCTGCGGCAGCTGAAAAACCGCAATGAAGGTTTCAGCCTTGAGCAGCCCTTCTATATCGACCAGGACTATTTCCGTCTCGACCTCGAAATGATCTGGTATCGCGACTGGCTGTTCATGGGCCATGACTGCGAGATCCCGAAGGCCGGCAATTACTTCACCGTTCAGATCGGGGATTACCCCGTCGTCATCGTGCGCGGCCGCGACAAGGTTATCCGCGCCTTCCACAACACCTGCCGCCACCGCGGTCACCGCGTCTGCACGCAGGAAAAGGGCGCTTCCGCCAAGCTCGTCTGCCCCTATCATCAATGGACTTACGACCTTGATGGCTCGCTGGTCTTCGCCCGCCAGATGGGCGAGGATTTCGACAAGTCGCAGTTCGGCATGAAGACCGTGCATTGCGAAGTGGTGGCCGGTTACATCTTCATCTGTCTTGCCAATGAGGCGCCGGATTTCGCGCCCGTTCGAGCAACGATCGAACCCTATATGGCGCCGCATCGCCTGTCGGAAACCAAGGTCGCTCACAAGAACACGATTATCGAGAAGGGCAACTGGAAGCTCGTCTGGGAAAACAACCGCGAGTGCTACCACTGCGCTGGCAACCATCCGGAACTCTGCCGCACCTATCCGGAAGCGCCGAGTGCAACGGGCGTGCAGGGCGCTGCCGAAGATCCCTTCATTTCCGAACACTGGCAGCGTTGCGAGGCAGCCGGTCTGCCGTCCGCGTTCAACATGCACCAGAGCGGCCAGTTCCGCGTGGCGCGTATGCCGCTGGTGGAAGATGCCGAAAGCTACACCATGACCGGCAAGCGGGCCGTCAAGCGCCCGCTCTCCGATGACGTGACGATCTCTCATATCGGCACCATGCTGCTGTTCCATTATCCCACCACCTGGAACCACCTCTTGGGCGACCACGCGATTTCCTTCCGCGTTCTGCCGATCTCGGCGGAGGAAACCGCCGTCACAACGACCTGGCTGGTCCACAAGGATGCGGTGGAAGGCGTCGACTACGACCTGGAAGAGTTGACCCACGTCTGGAACATGACCAACGATCAGGACCGGTCCATCGTCGAGGAAAACGCCTTCGGCATCCGCTCGCCCGCTTATGAACCCGGCCCCTATTCGCCGGACCATGAGGGGGGTGTCATGCAGTTCGTGGAGTGGTACACCAACTTCATGATCGACCGCCTGCAGGGCGATGCCAAACTGTCGGCTGTGGCCTGAAGACGTATGAACCCGGTGAAGGCATGAGCATGGCGGCCCCCTCCTACCAGCACTTCGACCAGATGCAGTCGTTCAGCGACCGCCTGCATCTTCTGGAATGCACCTCCGTGACGGAGGAGGCGCCTGATGTGATGACCTTCACCTTCAAGGCGAATAAGCCGGTCTGGTTCCGCTACCTGCCCGGCCAGTTCGTGACACTGGAAATTCCGGTCGGGCCCGAACCAGTCATGCGCACCTATACGCTGTCCTCCAGCCCATCGCGGCCCTATGCGGTCGCGGTGACGGTCAAGGCGCAGAAGGACTCGATCGGTACGCGCTGGATGTTCGAGAACCTGAAGCCGGGTATGACGATCCGCGCCTTCGGTCCGCTCGGCGATTTCTCCTATGTGAAGCATCCGGGGGAGAAGTACCTGTTCATCTCCGCCGGGTCCGGCATCACGCCGATGATGTCGATGACCCGCGACATGGCCGACCGCGCACCCCTTTCGGATATCGTCTTCGTCAATTGTGCCCGCACGCCGGCTGACATCATCTTCCGGCACGAGTTGGAAGGTCTGGCCCAGGTGATGCCGCATCTCAACCTTGGCTTCGTGGTTGAGCGTGCGGGCCAGTCGCATGCCTGGTCAGGCCTCCGCGGATTTATCGATCGCGCCAAGATTTCGCTGCTGGCGCCGGACTTCCTGGAGCGGACAGTCTTCTGCTGCGGACCGGAACCCTTCATGGCTGCAGTCCGTTCTGCACTTGAAAGCGCCGGTTTCGACATGAGCCGCTACCATCAGGAAAGCTTCCAGCCCGCTTTGCCTCTCGTCGAAGACGTGCTTTGTGAAGTGGCGGAAGCCGATGCGGCCGCAACGGTGTCCTTTTCCATGTCCGGCAAGAAGGGCCAGTGCAAGCCAGGCGATACAGTGTTGAAGACAGCCCGGACAAGCGGAGTTCGCATCGGCGCTGCCTGCGAGTCAGGACTTTGCGGCACCTGCAAGGTACTCCTGCTTTCGGGACAGGTGGATATGAACCACAATGGCGGTATCCTGGACGACGAAATCGAGGAAGGCTATATTCTCGCCTGCTGCTCCCGTCCGAAGGGCGATATCGAAGTCGAAGCGTGAAGTTGTCCAGTTTCACGTTTCGGTGACGAAAGAGGAACCTTCGCCGGATGCTCTGCGTTTCTTGTTGGAACAAGAATCGAGAGGAAACCGAGAATGGGTATTTTTACAAAAAAGCTCGCAGTGCTCGGCACTGCACTTGCCGTCACCGTTGCGGGTCTTGCGCCAGTTCAGGCGATGCCGCTCGTACCGTCCGCACCTGCTTCGACCGACCGTACGCCGGTCGTAAACGTTCAGTTCAGTTCGGAGCATGGCGATAACCAGCCTTACTATCGCCAGTACAATGGTCCTCGCCGCTGGTATGGACGTGATAGTGGATGGAATCGCGGATGGGAAGGTCGCCATGGCGGCTACTACAATGGCTATCGTGGATATCGGCACGCCCGCCCGGGCTATCGCTACCACAACGGTGCTTGGTTCCCGCTGGCAGCTTTTGCGGCTGGCGCCTTGATCGGCGGTGCCGTGCAGTCTGCACCGAGCCGCAGCTATGGTGGTAGCCACGTGGCATGGTGCCAGCAGCGCTACAAGACCTATCGGGCCTCCGATAACACTTACGTCGCCAACAGCCGCGGCGAACGCCGCACCTGTAACGGCCCTTATTAAAACCGATAGGAGCGGGCTGCATTTAAGCAAGCTCTTCACAAAGCAGTGAGCCTCTTGCGAGAGGCTCACCATTAATCCGCCATTCAGGCGCGCAACCATAGCTTTTCATTGATCGTCGGCGCATTTTTCCGCGCGGCGCTATTCAGAAAGGCAGATGACATGATCAGCTTCATGAAGAAGTTTTCCCTGTTGGGTCTTTCCGCCGCCATGCTGACGGCGTCGATCCTGCCCTCGCAGGCCATGCCCATGATCTCGGCACCGGCACCGGCAGTGCCATCAGGCGATGTGGTTCAGGTGCAGTATTGGCGTCATTACGGCGGCCCAGGTTACTGGCGCGGCGGTGGCTATTATCGCCCAAGTCCGTACGCACGGCCTGGCTGGTATGGCGGCTATCGCGGCTACCGCTACGAGCGCCCCGGCTACCGATACCATAATGGCTTCTGGTTCCCGCTTGCAGCCTTTGGCGCAGGCGCCATCATCGGCGGTGCCATTGCGTCTGAGCCACGCTACGTGGCGCCCGCGCCGCGCGCCGCAGGCGTCAATCCGCAGCATTATCAGTATTGTGCTGCCCGATACCGCTCGTATGACGCCTATTCCAATACCTTCCAGCCCTATAACGGGCCGCGCCAGCAGTGCTACTCGCCATATTATTGACGGCCTTCGGCAAATGCCATGACCAGGACGCCCGGCCTCGTGCCGGGCGTATTCATGTGAGGTCGGCAATCAAAGAATGCGGGCCTTCTTGACCGCCCACCAAGCCAGCAGGATCGACAGTACGATGAAGCCGATGGCATACATCGTACCGTCATCGCTCTTGGAAAAGAAGAGATTGCCGGTGTTCATGCCGAAGAAGCCTGTTACCAGCGTCGGCGGCAGCAGGAAGGCGGTCATCAGCGACAGCACATACAGATGCCGGTTGGTTTCCGACGACAGCTTGGAATCGATTTCTTCGTGCAACAGGCGGGCGCGCTCCTGCAGCGCGTAGATGTCGTGATCTACGGATTCCAACCGACTGATCAGCCGGCTCGACACATCCTCGAAGGCAGGGTGAATGTCATCCTCGTCAGCGGCTGCGGCCCGGCGCAGTAGTGATAGCACGGTGCGAAGATGCCGATGCAGACGAACCGCGGTGCGGCGGATGGGGGCAAGCCTACGGCGTTCGTCCCGCGGCGTTTCGTGATAGACGTAGTCTTCGATCTGGTTCAGCTCTTCCGTCACTTCCATGACAAGCGCAATCAGCGTGCGCTGGAACTCGGTGACGATGAGTTCGAGAATATCCATCGGCTGGCGATAGCGAGAGGGGTTCTTCTCAATTGCCGCGCGCACGCGCTCGGCAGATTGCAGCGGTTGCAGACGGGTGGTGACGATCAGGTGGCCGCAAACGGCGAAATGTAGCCAGCCGAGATCGCGCGTATTGGTATCGAAATCGCGCTGGAAATCGACAAGCGTGCCGTAGACAACCTGGTCGCTGACCGTCAGCGAAGCATGGGTCTCATGGGTAACGAGCGCCGCTGCGGCGATAGATGGCAAACCGGGCAATGTCTCTAAAAACGATGCGACGCGGGCATCGGCGAGGTTGAGATGCAGCCAGACAAAACCATCCGTATCGAGCAATTCCTGTAGGCTCGCTTCCGAGGTCAGCGAATTGCATTCGGTGTTTGAGGGCTTGAAGTGGTATGCCCAGACGAGACCGGGAATAGTGGGGGCGGCGATCAACATATCAAATCCAGGCTTTGGGGCGGAAGTCGAGACATACTAGGTGCCTTGGATGACGGGAATGTGCAAGCGAGGTCGGAGCCGATTGACAACCAGTCTTACGTTTACGTAAAAAGAAGAAAATCGACCGTCTGGTCCGATGTAGTACACGCGGCTGAGGAGGAGCTTTCATGTACAACGCCCCTGTCCGGGATATCGTCTTCACCCTGAACCATGTTGCAGGCCTCGAAGGTGCCATTCAATCCGGCAGCATGGGGGAACTCGGGCCGGATCTGGTGGACGCCATTCTGGAAGAGGCGGGGCGTTTCGCCAGCCAGGAAATGGCGCCGCTCGGCGAGATCGGCGACAAGCAGGGCGCACGTTTGATCGACGGCAAGGTGCGGTCACCCGATGGCTGGGTCGATCTTTACAAGTCCTGGCGGGAAGGCGGATGGAACGGGCTGACGGCGCCGGAAGCCTTTGGCGGTCAGGCACTGCCGCATATGTTGAATGTCGCGACGCTGGAAATGTGGAACTCCGCCTCCATGGGGTTCGCGCTGGGGCCGACCTTGACGATCGGCGCCATCGAAGCCCTTCATGCCCATGGCAGCGAGGCGCTGAAGGCGAAGTATCTGGAAAAGCTGGTCTCCGGTGAATGGACCGGCACCATGAACCTGACGGAACCGCATGCCGGTTCCGACCTCGGGGTGTTGAAGACCCGCGCCGAGCGCCGCGACGATGGCACCTACCGCATCTTCGGCCAGAAGATCTACATCACCTGGGGCGAGCATGACGCTGCCGACAACATCATCCATCTGGTGCTGGCCCGCCTGCCGGATGCACCGGCCGGCACGCGCGGCATCTCGCTCTTCCTGGTGCCGAAATTCCTGGTGAACGAGGACGGGTCGCTGGGCGAGCGCAACGATCTGTTCTGCCACTCGCTCGAAAATAAGCTCGGCATTCATGGCTCCCCCACCTGCACCATGATCTATGGCGATGGTCGCTATGGATCGGAAAAGGGGGCGATCGGCTGGTTGGTTGGCGAGGAGAACAAGGGCCTCGCCTGCATGTTCACAATGATGAACAATGCGCGCCTCGCCGTTGGCATCCAGGGTGTCGCGGTGGCCGAAGCCGCAACCCAGAAGGCGATCGCCTATGCCAAGGAACGCACGCAAGGCAAGGCGCCGGGCTGGACGGGGCAGGGCCAATCGGGCGGCATGAGCCCGATCATCGAACACCCGGATGTCGCCCGCATGCTGCTTACCATGAAGGCGCTGACGCAAGGCTCACGTGCCATCTGCTATGCCTGCGCTCATGCGCTGGATCTCTCACACCGTTCTGCAGACGCGAAATCACATTGGGAGCAGCGCGCAGCCCTGCTGACGCCGATCGCCAAAGCCTTTTCCACCGATGTTGGCGTCGATGTCGCCTCGCTGGGTATCCAGGTGCATGGTGGCATGGGCTTCATCGAAGAGACGGGCGCGGCCCGCTACCTGCGTGATGCCCGCATCGCGCCGATCTATGAGGGCACCAACGGCATCCAGGCGATCGACCTCGTGACGCGCAAACTTCCGCTCGGCAATGGCGATCATGTGCGGGGCTTTATCGTTGAACTGCGGGCTATCGCAGAGGCGGTTCGGCTGTCCAACAAGCCGGATCTGGGCGAAACGGCAGAGCGGCTGGTCCGCGCGCTGGATGATTTGACCGAGACGACCGAATGGTTGCTGGCGCGGCTGGCTGAGGGCAAGACGGCGGAAGCACTGGCCGGTGCGACACCCTATCAACGCCTGTTCGGACTGGCGCTGACGGGTGCCTATCTCGCCAAGGGCGCGATAGCACAAGCTGATGATGGCAGTGAACTTGCGCGCGCATCACTTTGCCGTTTTGCTGCGGAAAACCTGCTCTCGGAAACAGCGGCGCTGAAGGATCGGGTTATGACAGGTGCCGCCAGCCTGGAAGCGGCACGTGCCGCGCTTGCCTGAGGAGGCTTTGATGAGCGACGATCTTATTCTTGTCGAGCGTCCCGAGGCGCATCCCGGCGTGCTGGTGATCCGGTTCAACCGGCCGGACAAGAAGAACGCCATCACGGCCGCCATGTATCGGCGCATGACGCTGGCTCTCCACGAAGCCGGGCAGGATGCCGGCATCAAGGCGGTTGCCTTTCTCGGCGCCGAGGGATGTTTTTCCGCCGGCAATGATATGGGCGACTTTATCGCCTATGCCGTGTCCGGTTCATCGGAGCCGCCGGCTGCGGTTGATTTTCTCAAGGTGATCGCAAGCTTTGGCAAGCCGCTGGTCTCTGGCGTTGATGGCCTGGCGATCGGCATCGGCACCACGCTCAACCTGCATTGTGATCTCACCATCGCTTCCAGCCGCAGCCTGTTCCGCACCCCGTTTGTGGATCTGGCCCTGGTGCCCGAAGCGGCCTCCAGCCTGATCGTGCCGCGGATCGCCGGTCATCAGCGGGCCTTTGCCCTGCTGGCGCTGGGCGAGGGTTTTTCCGCCGAGGCCGCGCGCGAGGCGGGGCTGATCTGGAAGGTGGTGGAGGCCGAGGCGGTGGAACGGGAGACGCTTGCGCTTGCTTCCTCGCTCGCGGCAAAGCCCGCCGGCGCGCTTCGGATCGCCCGTGACCTTCTGCGCGGCGACACGCAGCAGGTGCTGGATCGCATGGATGGCGAGATGGTGCATTTCTCTGCGCAGCTGAAGAGCGCGGAAGCCCGCGCGGCCTTTGAAGCCTTCATGAAACGATCGCGGTGAGGGGGAGCATGCTTGCCGACGAACCTACCGTTCACGGCTTGTTAAGGCGTGCGCTGGAAGGATAACCTTCAGCGCCGCCCGAAAGATGGAGCGGCGGACCGGGAGCGACATCCATGAAGAAAGTCCTGCTTGCAGCAGTCAGCCTGCTGATCGGCGCCTCTGCAGCGATTGCCGATGGCAAGGTCATCACATCCCGCACCATCAATAACAATGACTACAAGCCCCGCCAGCGCTTCATCTGCGTGGTGCCGCCTCAGGACAGCGACAATCGTTCGCGGCCCTATACCTGCCGCGCTCCGGAAGGCCGCGTCGGTGGCACCTGCCGTTGCGATGGTGTTGTCGGCTCCGGCCGGCTGGACCTTGCCGGTTGATCACTTCGACAGCAGGGCTACGGCCTCGACATGCGGCGACCAGAGGAACTGGTCGATCGGCGTGACGGAGATGATCTTGTAGCCGCTATCTACGAGGACGCGCAGATCCCGCGCCAGCGTCAGCGGGTTGCAGCTGACGGCCGCAATCGTCCGGATGCCGGATTTTGCCAGTTCCTTGGTCTGGGCTTCCGCACCCGCGCGCGGCGGGTCGAACACCACAGCGTCGTAATTCTTCAATTCCTGCGGCATCAGCGGGCGGCGGAAGAGATCGCGCTTTTCCACGCTGACCGGCTTTAGGCCCTGCGTGCGGCGCGCCGCCTCGTCCAGTGCTTTCAGCGCCTTGTCGTCACCTTCCACCGCGTGCACCTTGGCTTGCCGCGCCAGCCGCAGCGCAAACGTGCCGCTGCCGGCAAACAGATCCAGCACCCGTTTTGACTTGCCGATATGGGCGATGACGAGCTCCGCCATCACCTGTTCCGCCTCCCGCGTCGCTTGCGTGAACCCGCCGGGAGGAGGGGACACTGTGACGCCACCGAAGTCGAGCTGCGGCTTCTGCGGCTCCACGACGATCTCACCATTGATGGAGACGCGGGCGATACCCTTGAGGGACAGGACGGTTTCCACCACGGTACGGCGCTGCTTGTCCGACAGCGCTTTCAAGCCATCGGCAGCCAGGTCGAGCCCGGACAGCGTCTCTATCACGGTTAGGCGAAAGGGATCGGCACCGACAGCCATGCTGCCTGCAAGCGTCCGGATCATCTCCAGCCGCCCGACAATACCGGGCGACATGATCGGACATTCGCGGATGGAGATAATGGTGTGGCTCTCCATCTGGTTGAAGCCCAGAAGAACCTCCTTCTCCGTCTTGCGCACGCTGAACACGGCGCGGCGACGCTCTCCAGGCGCGGCGGGTACGAGATCGCGCACGTCAGGCTCAAGGCCTTTGGCCTTCAACGCGTCCACGACAAGCGCACGTTTGAACTCCTGATAGGGCTTGTCTGCCAGATGCTGCAGCGAACAGCCGCCGCAGAGATCACCGTCCGGACCGAAATGCCGGCAGGGCGGCGTCACCCGCTCCGGCGCGGTGACGGAGGTGGACATGACAGTGCCCTGATTGCCGACGCGCGCAATCGCGACCGTCTCCCCGGGCAGGGCAAAGGGAACATAGATGGGGCCTTCCGCGCCATGGGCAATGCCGTGGCCCTGTGCGCCCAGGCGCTGGATGGTAACGGTCTCGGTGCTCATGGCTTGCGTCCTGCCAATAGATATTCCTGGTTTCCGTCTCCCCCGACGATGGGGGAGGCAATGATGCCGAGGCTCTCCCAGCCCATCTCCTCGACAAGCCAACGTTCGAGGTCGGCAGCGATCTGGGACCCCAGCGAGGGATCGCGCAATATACCACCCTTGCCGATCGCCTCGCGGCCCGCTTCGAACTGCGGCTTGACGAGCAGAACACAGAAAGCGCCTTTGTCGGCCAGGTGCAGCGCCGGTGGAAGCGCAAGCTTCAGCGAGATGAAAGAGACATCGGACACGACAGCGCCAATCGTCCGGTGGCCGATATCCTCGGCGGTCAGACTGCGCGCATTCAGCCCTTCGAGGTTCGTGACCCTTCGATCATCCCGGAGGCTCGGACGCAACTGGTCATGTCCCACATCCACGGCAACCACATGCATGGCCCCGCGCTCCAGCAAGACCTGCGTGAAGCCGCCGGTTGAGGCGCCAACGTCGAGACAACAGACGTCAGCCGGCGTGAGTCCGAAGTGGTCGAGCGCTGCAACGAGCTTCAGTGCAGCCCGCGATACGTAATTGAGGGCCGGATCGTCGATCGAAATTGCTGAGGAAGCGGAGGTCATCTGCCCCGGCTTCGTCGCAACTTTGCCGTCAACCCGCACGGTGCCGCGCAGGACCGCATCGCGTGCCCGCGACCTGCTTTCGAACAGGCCGCGTGTGACGAGAAGCTGGTCCAGGCGTTGCGAAGTGGTTTGGGTCATCCTGCGCTCAATGCCGCGCATAGACTGGCAAAGCAAGTCTCTTCCGATTCCTGGGGAGGCTGGTTTTGCGCCGCTGACGAGATCATGCCGCTTTCTCCATCAAGCGATGAAATTTCAAATTGCAGATGCGACTTTCAATCACCTGTTAAGGCAAATCGGTTTTGGTGGGATATCACTAGAGCCGGTGGCGCACGATGCGCCTCTTTTGAAGCACCTGAGAACGATGTCATTGCAAAATCTCTCGATCAACAAGAAGCTCATCGCTGCCTTCATGGCGCTCATGTCCATTTGCCTTCTGGCATCGGCATTCGTTTTTCGCGGTGCGTTGACCTCCAGCGAAGCCGCCGAGCGCCAGTTGGCTGCACAGGCCATCGTTGAAAAGACCGATGCTGCGGTGCAGGGCATGCTGGAACAGGCCACCAACCTGCGTGGCTACCTGCTTTACGGCACCGACACCACCTATCGTGAAGTGGGCGCTAGCCGCGAGAAAATGCTGGCTGCGCTGGACGAAGCGACTCAACTCGCTGCCGGTCGCGCCGACCTGATCACCTCCCTGACGGCCATGCGCCAGTCTGCCAACGAGTTCCAGACGCAGCTGGCAGAGCCGCAGATGGCAGCCCGCAAGGCCGACAAGCCGTTGACCGAGGTCCTTGCGGCAGGCCAGACAAAAATGTCCGGACAGTTGGACGCGTTCCGTGCCGCCGCCGCTCAGACCAAGGACAAGGCCATGGCCTTGGCACGCCAGCTCGTGGCTGACCAGCGCCAGGCCTTTACGGATCTTCTGCTGACGCTGTTGATCGGCGGTGCGGTGGCTGGCGTCATCTGCGTCGTCATCATCTGGGGCCTTTCTCAGGCCATCGTCGCTCCGATCGTCGGCATGACGAATGCCATGTCACGCATCGCAGCCGGTGACAACAATACGGAAGTGCCGGCACTTGATCGTGGCGACGAAGTGGGCCGCATGGCCCAGGCGGTCGCGGTCTTCAAGGATGCAGCCATCGAAAAGCAGCGTCTGGCGCGCGAAGCCGACGAGATCCGCCAGGCCAGCGATCGTGAGCGCATGACCAATGACGAGCGCAAGGCCTTCGAAGCTGCGGAAATTGATTTCGCGATGAACGCACTTGCCGAAGGTCTGACGGAATTGGCCAACGGCAATGTGTCCTATCGTCTTGCCAAGCCCTTTGCCGATCGCCTGGACCGCCTCCGCCACGATTTCAACGAAGCGCTTGGCAAGCTGCAGACAGCCCTGCGCGGTGTTGGCCAGAATGCATCCGCCATCAATGCCGGTGCCACGGAAATTCGCGCGGCAACCGATGATCTGGCCAAGCGAACCGAGCGTCAGGCCGCTTCCGTGGAGCAGACGGCTGCCGCTGTCGAGGAAGTGACCACGACGGTCAAGGAATCGGCTCGTCGTGCGGAAGATGTCGGTGTTCGCGTCGAGCGGGCCCGCATCAGCGCTGAAAAGTCCGGTGAGGTGGTGCGCCGCGCTGTTGAGGCGATGGAAGGCATTTCCAAGTCATCAGGCGAGATCGTCAACATCATCAGCGTCATCGATGACATCGCCTTCCAGACCAACCTGCTGGCACTGAACGCGGGTGTTGAAGCGGCGCGTGCTGGCGAGGCCGGCAAGGGCTTTGCCGTGGTTGCACAGGAAGTGCGCGAGCTTGCCCAGCGCTCCGCCAATGCCGCGCGGGAGATTAAGACGCTTCTGACCACCTCCAGCCAGCAGGTGGATGCTGGCGTGGCACTCGTCGGTGAAACCGGCGAAGCGTTGCAGGCGATCGTCACCGAGGTCCAGGGTATCGACGAAAATATCCGTGCGATCGTAACCTCCTCTCGCGAGCAGTCGACCGGTCTTCAGGAGATCAATCAGGCGGTCACCGCGATGGATCACAACACGCAGCAGAATGCCGCCATGGTGGAAGAGCAGACGGCAGCAAGCCACGCGCTGGCACGCGAAGCCGCAGCGCTGGATGACCTCCTCAGCCAGTTCAAGCTGGGTGTTGCCGCAGGCGGACAGTTTGCTCCGACGCGCGCGTCCAATGTATCCCAACCCAAATCGCCCTCGGCGCCATCTGCCGCCAGCGCACCTTCGTCGACGATTGCACCGGCTGCTGCTCCAAAGCGTTCATTCCAGCCAGGCCCTAAGGCGGCGAGCGTCACCTCGCGCCCGGCGCCGTCTCCCGCTGCCGCCCTTCACAACAAGCTGGCTGGCGCCTTCAAGAGTGCACCGGCGCCTGCGGCATCCAAGCCCGCCCAAGACAATTGGGAAGAGTTCTGAAATACTTCAGAGTGCGTGTTGAAAAGGGGCGGGCGACTGCCCCTTTTTCCATTGCAGCCTATCCCTTGCCAGCGCCCGCAGACGCGTTATCGTCATGGGGACGGATAGGGGGATTGGACCATGATCAGGCAGGTCGGATTGGGTGCTGCGATTTCACTGGTGCTTTTCGCCAGTGCTCTGGCAAACGACACGATGGCGGAACTCAAAGCCGGCGGTCTTGTGTTCGTGCGCACCAGCGATGTGATCATGAGCCAGGAGGAACTCTTCCTCTCCATGGACGAGGTGCGGGTGGATTACGTCTTCACCAACAAGTCTGACAAAAACGTTGAAACCGTTGTCGCCTTTCCCATGCCGGATGTGGAAGGCTCGATGGGGCTGAACCTCGCCTTGGATGACCGCGAATCCGATAACTTCTTGGGGTTCACCGTGACGCAGGACGGGCAGGCCATCAAACCGACGCTCGACCAGCATGTGCTGGTCGCCGGCGTTGACAGGACGGATGAGTTGCGGGCGGCCAAGGTGCCGCTTCTGCCCTACAGCGAAAAGACCTATGCCGCGCTGGCCGCCCTGCCGGACGCGACCAAGAAGGATTGGATCAGCAAGGGTCTTTTCCTCGAAGATATCATCGACGCCGGAAAGGGTCCGCAGGCGGACTACACGCCGTTATGGACCCTGCGTTCCACCTACTGGTGGAAGACGACCTTCCCGGCCGGCAAGACCGTGCGCGTCAGCCACCGCTACAAGCCAAGCGTCGGCGGCACCGTGGAAATCAGCTTCGTGCAGGATGGCAAGCCGAACCAATACTACAAGGAATATGCAGCCCGCTACTGCATGGATGATGCATTCCTCAAAACCGGGATCAAGCTGCGCAATGATCAGGAAAGGACGAATGTCATCTATAGCGAAAGATGGCTGTCCTACATTTTGAAAACGGGCGCCAACTGGAGCAATGGCGCGATCGGCAAGTTCAAGCTGGCCGTCGATAAGGGCAGGCCGGAAAACTACGTCAGCTTCTGTGGCGATGGCGTCAAGAAGACTGGCCCGACGACGTTCGTGATGGAGAAGACGGACTTCTGGCCGGACAAGGATCTGGATCTGTTGTTCCTGGTCCGGGAAACCCCCGGTCAAGATCCCCAGCCCAAACCTTAGGTGTGGTAGACCGGGCGAGGGCGAAACGCGATGAGCAGGAAAATACTCAAGACGATCAGCAGGGCGTTACATACTATAAGCGCGCTTCTTGCCCTGGCCGCAGCTGCTTCCGCCAATGACAGTGTTGCCGAATTCAAGACCGGCACTCTCGTGTTCCTCTATACCGATAAGGTGGAGATGAGCGAGGAAGACCTGTTCATCTCCATGGACGAGGTGCGGGTGGATTACGTCTTCACCAACAAGACGGACAAGGATGTAGAAACGGTTGTCGCCTTTCCGATGCCGGATCTCCAAGGCTCCCATGGTGTCCTGCTTAATGATCCTGAGGCCGACAACTTCGTCGGCTTCACGGTCACGCAGGACGGTAATGCGATCAGCCCGAACCTCGAACAGCATGTCCTCGCCGGTGGCATAGACCACACGGATGAACTGCGCCAGGCCAAGGTGCCGCTGCTTCCCTACAGCGACAAGACGCCTACCGCGATTGCCGCGCTGCCGGACGCGACCCGCAAAGACTGGGTATCCAAAGGGCTTGTCTGGGAGGAGCCCGATTATTCCGGCAAGGAGACGCGACGACAGTATATCCCGCTGTGGACGTTGCGCTCGACCTACTGGTGGAAGACGACCTTTCCCGCCGGCAAGACGGTACGCGTCAGCCACCGTTACAAACCCGGTGTCGGCGGCAATTCCGGAATCTGGTTCGTGGAAGACGGCAAGACTACCGATGCTTTCAAGGACTATTCGACCCGCTACTGCATGGACGACGCCTTTCTCAAGACGGCGACAAAACTAAGCCACGGCACCTCCGGCAAGGATCCGTTCTATACGGAAAAACGGCTCTCCTACATTCTCACCACGGGTGCCCATTGGGGCGGAACGATCGGCAAGTTCAAGCTGACGATCGATAAGGGCAAGCCGGAAAACTATCTTAGTTTCTGTGGTGATGGCGTCAAGAAGACTGGCCCGACGACCTTTGTGATGGAGAAGACGGACTTCTACCCTGCAAAGGATCTGGATATCCTGATCCTCTTCGATGAAGGCGTTGCGCAATAGTCGAGCGATATTTTTGGCGCGGTGGACAAAGAAAAAATTGCTCTCTCCGCTGACGGGTTTTCGCGATGGCATCGCTATCATTAAGTCTAATCAAAAGGTTGTGCCGCTGATGATGGTTATACCTATGAGTTGATAAGTCTAAGTATATAAAAGCATATTTTAATAAAATTGCGGATAGCGTGGTTGCAATCCAATGCGCGACATGGATGTCGCCTTTACATGGGAAAGCATGTCATGCGTCGTCCAAACATCAAGATGTCACTGATCAGTCTTCTCGTGCTCATCGCCGTCATGCTGGGCGTCTTTGCCTGGATTTCGGAAGAAGGCTTCGGCCAGATGAACGGCATGACGAAGGAAATTGCCACCAACCGTCTGCCGAAGCTTGTCGCCACGGAGCAGATCGCGACAGCCTACTTCACCCTGAACTTCTCCTATGCCCGCCTGCTCCTGGCGGATGATCCGCAAGAGATCGCGCAGGTCAAAGCCTATCTAAAGGATCGCAAGAACGACCTCTCGAACATTATCGAGAAGATCCGTCCGACGATCGTCAATCCTGAGGGCAAGGAAGCGCTGGCCGGTATCGACAAGGCGCTGGCTGCCTTCAACAAGACCGGCGATGCCCTGATGGAGTTGTTCGATGCGGGCAAGAAGGAGGAGGCGGACCAGTTGCTGGATCATGATATGGTGGCCAATATCGACGCCATGAGCAAGGCGATCGCCGTGCAGCGGGCCTACAATCAGCGGATTACGGACACATCCTACAAAAAGAGCCAGGCCCTCTACGACAGCATCGTGCAGTTCAGCTATATCGTCACATCCATCGGCTACCTCATCCTGTTGGCAGCCGGCATCTATGTCGTGATCAGCATTGCTCGGCCGATCCAGCGCATCACGTCGGCCATGCGCAGGTTGGCGGCAGGCGATTGCGAGAGCGCCATTCCCTTTGCTGCCCGCACCGATGAGATCGGCAACATGGCCGGTGCCGTGGAAGTCTTCCGCCAGGCAGCGATCGAAAACATCCGGCTGACGCAGGAAGCCGAGGAGCAGCGCCAGAATGCCGAGCGCCAGAAGGGGGAGTTGCAGCGGGCAGCCGCAGCCGAAGCGCGCCGCCAGCTTCTGGAAGCGACCAGCGCGCTTGCTGCCGGCCTGCAGTGTCTCGCCTCCGGAGATCTCAGCTACCAGATCACCGAGGTCGTCTCGGAGGATTTCACTGCCCTTTGCGACAATTTCAACTCCGCCGTCCGTCAGTTGTCGCAGGTGCTGGCGACCGTCGCCGACGCTGCGAACCAGATCGAGATAGGCACACGCGAAATCGCCATGAGTTCCGACGATCTGGCCAAGCGCACGGAGCAGCAGGCGGCCTCGCTGGAAGAGACCGCCGCGGCGCTGGATGAGATTACCGTCAATGTCACGTCCTCCAGCAAGCGCACCGACGAGGCCCGCCAGGTCGCGGCCCAGGCCAATAGCAGCGCCCGCAAATCAGCGGAGGTGATGGCGGAAGCCGTTTCCGCCATGGGCCGTATCGAAGGCTCGTCGCAGCAGATTTCCAGCATCATCGGCGTGATCGACGAGATCGCTTTCCAGACCAATCTTCTGGCGCTGAATGCCGGTGTCGAAGCCGCAAGAGCAGGCGAGGCAGGCAAAGGCTTTGCCGTGGTGGCGCAGGAGGTGCGTGAACTCGCTCAGCGCTCCGCCAAGGCTGCCAAGGAAATTAAGGAGCTGATCGGCAACTCGGCGGATGAGATCAACAGCGGCGTGCGCCTTGTATCTTCCACGGGCGAGACGCTGAAGACGATCGAAAGCCATATCCTGACGATCAACGACCAGCTGAACGCCATCGCCACAGCCACCCGCGAACAGTCTACCGGGCTTCAGGAGGTCAACACGTCCGTCAACCAGATGGACCAGATGACCCAACGCAATGCGGCCATGGTGGAGGAATCCAACGCGGCAAGCGCCAACCTGGCCGGGCAGGCGACGCGCCTGCGCGAAATGATCGGCCAGTTCCGCTTCCAGCCGCTGTCCGCCCAGCAGCGCCGCGCCGCGTAATCCCAAATCGCGTGCTTCGCCCGGCTCAACGGAAGCCGGGCGCTCTGCATTTTTAAAAAATGCATGCAAAAAGTGCCAGGGACAGTCGCCGGTTCTTTGTTCCAGGCGTGATAATCGATGTCTATTCTCCCGTGCCGGTAACGGGGATATCTGAACATGATCAAGTTTATCGCGCTATCCGCAGCGGCCCTCATTGCTCTGGCAGCCGACACGCGGGCAGATGACATCACGGATGAATTGAAGACGGGCGGGCTGATCTTTCTAAACGGATCCCCACTGCGCATGGATGAGCAGAACCTCACCCTCTCCATGGACGAGATCTGGATAGAGTACACGCTCACCAATACGGCGAAGGCCGACGTGGAAAGCGTTGTGGCCGTGCCAATGCCCGATCTGACGGGCGAGTTCATGCACGAGGTCGCGATCAACAATCCGGACGCGGACGATTTCCTCGGCTTCAAGATCACCCAGGATGGCAAGTCGGTCCAGCCGAGCCTGGAACAGCATGTGGTCGTCGCCGGGCTTGATCGCACCGAGGATCTGCGCCGTGCCAATGTGCCGCTGCTGCCCCGTGCTCAGAAAACGCTGGATGCGATTAAATCCCTGCCCGAGCCCGTGAAGGCCAATCTCCTCGCGCAAGGCTTGATTGAGGCCCAATCCATGGGCTCGGCGACAGACGACTACATTCCGATCTGGACACTGCGCTCCGCCTATTGGTGGAAGGCGAATTTTCCGGCTGGCAAGACCGTGCATATCAGCTACCGGTACAAGCCCAGCCTGGGGCGCTCGCTGGAGATCCTCTTCATGCAGCAGGGCAAACCCGCCTACAAATTCAAGGAAACCTCAGCGCGCTACTGCATGCAGCAGGCCTTCCTGAAGACAGCTGCCGATCTTTCCAAAACAAACCCGGTCGAGGAGCCCGCCCATCGCCCGGCCTGGATTTCCTATGACGGCGCCAGCGCCCCGCATTGGAACCGGCTGCCGAGCAAGTACAAGGTCACGATCGACAAGGGCAAGCCGGAAAACTATGTGAGCTTCTGCGGATCCGGTGCCAAGCAGACCAGTCCTACGACCTATGTCCTGGAGCCGAAGGGCGAGGATGCCTTCAAGGATCTGGATGTTCTGTTCCTGGTCGCGCCGCAGAAGAAGTAGGGGACAGAGATACGTTTGTAACGCAATCGTCTCATTGACAACGTAAGGAGTTATCCTTACCTTTCTCCCCGAAAAAGGAGAGGGATATGCCTGCTCTATTGAAGAAGGTCAGCACCATCACGGAGAAGGGCCAGATAACCGTGCCGAAGTCGGTGCGGGAAGCGCTCGGTGTCGGCTATGGCGGTCGCGTCGCCTTCTATGTCGCCGAAAGCGGCGAGGTCTCGATCCGCAAGGAAGTCGACGAGAGCGGGGACGATCCGGTGATCGACGGCTTTCTCTCTCTGCTCGCCAAGGATCTTGCGGATCACCCAAACAGAATTCAGGCCTTCCCGCCGCAACTTGCTGCCTGCATCGCCGAACTGGTGAACGATGTATCCGTCGATCTGGATGAGCCACTCCTTGGCGACGTGGCCCTCTGAGCCATGCTGGTCGTCAACGGTTGGGCGCTGTGTGCACACCCTCTGCTCCTCGACCAACTGGAAAAACTCACGGTCGCGGTGGAGAAAGAGAAGCGCCGCGATCCGGACGGCTATCACAAGAGCGCCAACGCCAAGCTGCTTGCTGCCTTGCGCCTCCTGATGTTCGAGAAGATCCCGTTAGACCCCACATCCTCCGCCTATATCCAGGGCAAGACGCTGGGGGCGAACCGCAAGCACTGGTTCCGCGCAAAATTCGGAGCAGGGCGCTTTCGGCTTTTCTTCCGCTACAGCAGCCGAGCCAGGATCATCATCTACGCCTGGGTCAACGACGAACACAGCTTGCGCACCTACGGCTCGAAAACGGATGCCTATGCAGTGTTCAGGTCGATGCTGGAAAGCGACAATCCGCCGGATGATTGGCAGGCATTGCTGGATGCTGCTGAGAAGGCGCAGGAAAGGTGGGAACTGGCGCTCGGAGGGAAGTGAGAGAGCGGCGGTTGGTGCCAATAGCGGGCATCGATGTTCAGGTGTTGTGATGGTCCGACGAACTGTAGAAACTCGGGTCGTTATCGAACACCTTGTAATTTTCGATACGGCTGCTACGCTCCTTTCTCGCTGGCTTTACCCGACATGCCAGCCAAAAAACAACAGCCAGCAGGAGAGCTCCAGTAGCCAATCCCAAAAGCATGGCAATTATAGTTGTCATGGACACTCCGTCGATTAATCAACGATAGTCAATTTCATCGGATCAGCAAGTTCTTAAGGTAGGTCAAGAAGTAGGCAACTGGCCGCACGCGGCCTTCCGCAACTTGCCAGCAGCAGTTTTTAGCCTTCAACTGAATAGGCGGAATCGGAGAAGTGCAATGGCAACCGACTGGCTGAAGGGAAATGACCCTGATGCAGACTGGGACGCGAGTTTTGCGGAAGAACTCCGTGGCAGCCTCGTCCTCTTAGGCATCACTTATCTGGATTCAGATGAAACTGTCGCTGAAGTGCGTCAGCACCACGGTTATGTCAGAGCTGTCGATCCCCGTTGGGGAATAACGGTTCAGATTGGTGATATCGAAGCAAAGGAAGAAGTTAATCTTCCTCCCATGCTGAACGTTTTCGAAAAGGCTGAAGAAGGATTTTACACCGACAACGCAGGAAATGGCGTCATCAATCCGGATTTCATCGCGTATTTCACGGTCCGGTGTCCGGCCATTTAATCTCAGCGCATCTTATGCGGTGTGCGCTTCGGGCCGATCGCGGCCTTCGACTAGCCAATGAAAGAAAGCCGCTGAAGCCCATCCAGAGCAGCGCCTTTCGAAATCACCCCGCAGCGCCCACCTGCAGCCCGCGGCCCAGCGCGTTGAACACGGTCTTCACGATGCCGGCGCGGTCGAGTCCTGCCTTGGCATACATGACTTCCGGCTTCGCCTGATCCATCCAGAGATCAGGCAGCACGAGCGAGCGGATGCGCAGGCCGTGGTCGAGCAGGCCCTCCTGCGCCAGGAAGTGCATGACCTGGGAGCCAAAGCCGCCGACGGCGCCTTCCTCGATCGTCACCACGATCTCATGGTGACGGGCAAGCTGGCGGATCAGGTCGTGATCGAGAGGCTTGGCGAAACGGGCATCGGCAACGGTCGTCGAAAGGCCCGCGGCATCCAAATCTTCCGCCGCCAAGAGACAGTCGGCGAGGCGCGTGCCGAAGGAAAGCAGCGCCACCTTGGCGCCCTGCTTCATCACGCGGCCCTTGCCGATTTCCAGAATTTCGCCGCGTTCCGGCAATTCCACGCCAACCCCCTCGCCACGCGGATAGCGGAAGGAGATCGGACCGTCATCGTAAGCCGCGGCGGTGCGCACCATATGCTTCAGTTCCGCCTCGTCGGCGGCCGCCATCACCACGAAGCCGGGCAGCGATGCCAGGAAGCCGGTATCGAAGGAGCCCGCATGGGTCGGGCCATCGGCGCCGACAAAGCCTGCGCGGTCTATGGGGAAGCGCACCGGCAGCCCCTGGATCGCCACGTCATGCACGACTTGGTCGTAACCACGCTGCAGGAAGGTGGAATAGAGCGCGCAGAACGGCTTGTAGCCTTCCGACGCCAGGCCAGCCGCAAAGGTTACGGCATGCTGTTCGGCAATGCCGACATCAAAGGTGCGTTCCGGAAACAGATCCTGCAGCTTGTCGAGGCCGGTGCCGTTCGGCATGGCGGCGGTGATGCCGACGATCTTCTCGTCGAGCTTTGCTTCCTGCACCAGCGCATCGGCAAACACGGCCGTATAGCTCGGCGCATTGGGCTTCGCCTTCGCCTGCGCGCCGGTCATTACGTCGAACTTGTTGACGCCATGATACTTGTCGGCGGCGGCTTCGGCGGGCGGATAACCCTTGCCCTTCTGCGTCACCACATGGATCAGCACAGGCCCCTTGGCGTTGTCGCGCACATTGCGCAGCACGGGCAGCAGGTGCTCGAAGGAGTGACCATCGATCGGGCCGATATGGTAGAAACCCATTTCCTCGAACATGGTGCCACCGGTCACATAGCCGCGTGCATGTTCCACGGCGCGGGTGATGGCGCGGTCGACATTCTTGCCGAGATAGGCGGTGAGCTTCTTCCCGAACTCCCGGAAGCCCATATAGCTGCGGCCGGAAGCAAGGCGCGCCAGATAGGCGCTCATGGCACCCGTCGGGGGCGCAATCGACATGTCGTTGTCGTTGAGGATGACAATGAGCCGCGCATCGAGCGCACCGGCATTGTTCAGTGCCTCATAGGCCATGCCTGCCGACATCGCACCGTCGCCGATCACGGCAATCACATTGCGCGGCGTCTTGGAAAGGTCGGCCGCAACCGCCATCCCGAGACCGGCGGAAATGGAGGTGGACGAATGCGCCGCGCCAAAGGGATCGTATTCGCTTTCCGCCCGCTTTGTGAAGCCGGAAAGGCCGTTCTCCTGGCGCAGCGTGCGGATGCGGTCGCGCCGCCCGGTCAGGATCTTGTGCGGATAGCACTGGTGGCCGACATCGAAGATGAGCCGGTCGTGCGGTGTGTTGAACACGTTGTGGATGGCGATCGTCAATTCCACCACGCCAAGGCCCGCGCCCAAGTGACCACCGGTGCGCGAGACAGCATCAATCATCTCGTCACGCACTTCGCGGGCGAGTTGCGGCAGGTCGCGGTCTTCAAGATTGCGCAGGTCAGCGGGCAGATGCACCTGATCCAGCAGCGGTGTCTTGGGGGTCGATGTCACGAATTTAAGGCCTTTTCTGCGCTTGTTTTTGAAAGCCAACCTTCCCCAAGATGATAAGAAAAGCGGCTTTTTCAAGTGTCGTTAAGACGTGCTTCTAATGGATTTTCAACCGTCAGAGCAAAGGATGTTTCGAGGGAATCGCACCGAAGCAGGAATTTTTGTCATGATAGAGGATTTTGGGCAGGCGGACAGCGATGCACGACCGATTGCTGGCGGTCTCCTGTTTGGACGCCATCTCCCGGAACTGAAAGACGGAACCCGCGTTTTTGGACCGTATCAGAACTGAAGGTGAAATTCATGAACAAGATCATCCTTGCTGCAACCCTTGCAATCTCTTCGGTCATCGCGATCCCGGCGGCGTCCTATGCCGAAACCGTCACCATTCGCACCGATGACGGCATGCATCGCCCGCACCGGGGACCGCATGCGCGGATGGCGCCGCGCAAGCATTGCATGTCCAAGAAAGTCGTCACCTACCGGCACGGCGAGAAGGTAACGCGCGTCACGAGAGTCTGCCGTTAAACGGCAGCTGTGGAGAGCTGAAGGCCCTGATCTTTGGCTCTCCAAGCCGTTGCGATTGATGTCACCGGACGGCGCCGGTGGCCGCTAAGGCAACGGGACGAACTCCTCTTCATCCCCCGGCACTATATCGAAGCGGGCACTGCGCCATTCTTCCTTGGCCTGCTCGATCCTCTCTTTGGAGGATGAGACGAAATTCCACCAGATGTAGCGTTTTGAATTCAGTGCGGCGCCGCCGAACAGCATGATGTGGCAGCCGTCCGGCCCGCCCTCCAGCGTGATTGCGTCGCCCGGGCGAAACACCAGCAGCTGGTCAGCGGCAAAGGTGTCGCCCGCCACCGTCAACTGGCCAGCGAGAATGTAGATGGCGCGCTCTTCATGGCCGGCGGGGAAGGGGAAACGCCGCCCGGCCTCCAGCGTCAGATCCACATAAAGCGTATCGGTGAAGGTTGGAACAGGCGAGCGAAGCCCCTCGAAGGCCCCAATCACCACGCGACCCGCTGCACCATCCGCCTCGATCAGCGGCATGTCACTCTTGGCGGTATGGGCAAAAGCCGGGTCGATCTCTTCCTTGTCATCTGGCAAAGCGAGCCATGTCTGCAGGCCGGACATGGAGAGCGGATGGCCGCGCAGATTTTCCGGCGTACGTTCCGAATGCACGATGCCGCGCCCCGCCGTCATCAAATTGATGTCGCCCGGGCGGATGACGAGTTCGGTGCCAAGGCTGTCGCGATGCTTGATCTCGCCATCGAACAGATAAGTGACGGTGGAGAGCCCGATATGCGGATGCGGCTTCACATCCAGCGCTTCACCGGCCCGCAGCACGGCCGGGCCCATGCGGTCGAAGAAGATGAAGGGTCCGACGAGACGCCGCTGGCGGGTGGGCAGCGCGCGCCTGACTTCGAAGCCGCCGATATCGCTGGAGCGCGGAATGATCAGGTTCTCGATCGCGTCGCAGGCAAAGGCATCGCCGGGTTCGGGATCGTTGCCGGGGAAGAAGGACATGCGTGATTCTCCTGTTGAATTGCCTTTGCCCGAGGCGGAACATCCCCTCTGGCCTGCCGGCCATCTCCCCCACAAGGGGGGAGAAGACTTGTGGCACCGCCCCGCCACATATCTGGGACCTGCAAATGAGGCCAAAGACGGTGCGGCTGGATTAGCCCCCCCTTGTGGGGAGGGGCTGGGGAGGGGTCTTCATGCGATATACATCCCGCTAATATGTCATGCATCCATCTGCTCGTCTTGTTCATTTACCCTTTCGCGATGCGCAGCTTTGTGTTGTGGGTTCCGCTTTGACATTTGGCGGCCAAAGGATTAGGGACAGCGGCATATCACGCCGCGCAATCTGCGGCCTTTCGCGCGGAAATGCGCCCTGATCCGAAAGACCTTGAAATGTCCGAACTGAATATCGCCGTTCCGGCGATTGCCAAGGCGTTGTCAAAGCGCGGTTATGAGACCCTGACGCCCGTACAGCAGGCCATGCTGGACCCGGCGCTGGTGACCGCCGATGCCCTCGTTTCCGCCCGCACCGGTTCGGGCAAGACGGTTGCCTTCGGTATCGCGATCGCCCCGACGCTGCTCGGCGACCAGGACCGATTCGGTCCGGCACGCGCCCCCCTGGCACTGGTGATCGCACCCACCCGCGAACTGGCCATGCAGGTGAAGCGCGAGCTGGACTGGCTTTACGAAATGACCGGCGCTGTCATTGCCAGCTGCGTCGGCGGCATGGATATCCGCAATGAGCGCCGGGCGCTGGAACGCGGCGCGCATATTGTCGTCGGTACGCCCGGCCGCATCTGCGACCACATCCGCCGCAATGCGCTCGATATGTCGGAACTGCGCGTCGCCGTGCTGGATGAGGCCGACGAGATGCTCGATCTCGGCTTCCGCGAAGACCTTGAATTCATTCTGGACGAAGCGCCGGACGATCGCCGCACGCTGATGTTCTCGGCAACGGTTCCGGCCGGCATCGCCAAGCTGGCCAAGCAGTATCAGCGCGACGCCGTGCGCATCGCCACCGCGACGGAAGAAAAGCAGCATGCGGATATCGAGTACCGCGCGCTGCTCGTGTCTCCCTCCGACCGCGAAAACGCCATCGTCAACGTGCTGCGCTTTTACGAGGCAAGAAACACCATCGTTTTCTGCTCCACCCGCGCTGCCGTCAACCACCTGACGGCGCGGCTCAGCAACCGCAATTTCTCCGTCGTGGCGCTGTCCGGTGAACTGACCCAGAACGAGCGTACCCATGCGCTGCAAGCCATGCGCGATGGCCGCGCCCGCGTCTGCATCGCAACGGACGTTGCCGCCCGCGGCATCGATCTGCCCGGCCTGGAACTCGTCATCCATGCCGATCTGCCGACCAATTCGGAAACCCTGCTGCACCGCTCGGGCCGCACGGGCCGCGCCGGCAACAAGGGCATCAGTGCCTTCATCGTGCCGGTCAACCAGCGCCGCAAGGCCGAACGCCTGCTGGGCGGCGCCAATGTGACGCCCGCCTGGGTGCGTCCTCCGTCTGCCGAGGAAGTGATCGAGCGCGATCAGGAGCGTCTGCTGGCCGATCCGGTGTTCGAGGAAGAGGTCCGCGAGGAAGAGCAGGAACTGATCGCCAAGCTCGTCGAAACCTATGGCGCCGAAAAGCTGGCGGCCGCCTTCGTCAACATGCACCGCAACAATCATGCAGCACCCGAAGACCTGCTGGAAGTGTCCGTGCAGCCGGGTGCCGCCCGCAAGCCGCGAGAGGGTGGCCGCGAACGCCAGGAATTCGAGCCGACCCCGCGCACGCCGCGTGGCGAATTCGGTCCCGCCGTCTGGTTCTCGCTCTCGGTCGGCCGCAAGCAGAATGCCGAACCGCGCTGGCTGATCCCCATGCTCTGCCGCAACGGTAACATCACCAAGGCCGAGATCGGCGCAATCAAGATGCAGCAACAGGAAACCTATGTGGAACTGTCGGCCGATATCGCCGATGATTTCCTCGGCGCGCTCGGCCCGAACAAGATGCTGGAGCGCGGCGTTCGCGTAACGCGTCTGGAAGGCATGCCCGATCTTTCCCGCCAGAACGAAGGTCGTGGCGAGGGGCGCAGTGAGGGTCGCCGGGAAGGGCGTGGCGAAGGCCAGAGAGACTATCAGGGCGAGCGCAAGCCGTTTGCCAAGCGTGCCTCTGGCGAGCGTTCCGCGCAGGACGAACTCAGGGATTGGCCGAGCGAAGGCGGCGAGGGTGCGCCCAAGCCGAAGAAGAGCTTTGCCAAGCGCGACGACAATGCTGGCGACGAGCGTTCCGAGCGGCCCTACAAGGCCAAGAAGAGTTTTGACGACCGCCCTGTGGCCGACCGCCCGCCGCGTGAAAAGCCTTTCCGAAAGGAGGGCGGCAAGCCTTCCTTCGCCGCCAAGGACGGCGCGCCAAAACCCTTCAAGAAGGGCAAGCCCAAGGCCGCCAACGGCAAGGGCAAGAGCTGGTAAGATCATGAAGCCCGGA
Source organism: Rhizobium oryzicola (assembly GCF_030504645.1). GTDB lineage: Bacteria > Pseudomonadota > Alphaproteobacteria > Rhizobiales > Rhizobiaceae > Neorhizobium > Neorhizobium oryzicola. The sequence continues at coordinate 846,967 of NZ_JAUKWQ010000001.1, forward strand.
GCGATCCGGGCTTATTTCGTTGGAGCTCAGGCTGATTTCAGCGTCGGTATCTGGCTGACATCGACATTGTGTTCGGCCTGCCACGCGTCATAGGCTGCCTGCATGCGCAGCCATACGCCGGCGCCGTCCCCGAAGAGCTTTCCCAACCGTGCAGCGGTGTTGGGAGAGACGGGTTTTCTCTCGCCCAGAATATCATAGAGATGCTGGCGCGAAATCCCGAGCAGTTCGGCAATTTCCACCTTGCTCTTTCCCAGATCCGAAATCAGGTCGTCGAGGAGCGCGCCCGGGTGAGACGGGCATCTTTGCAGAGGGCGTGTAACCTCATATTCCATGATCGGTTCTCCTCACTTAGTGATATTGTTCCAGATCGACTTCATAGGCATGCCCATTGGAAAACTCGGCTTGGACCTCTCACTCGTCCATCGGCACGGTGAGGCCCACCTTCACATCGCGCAGCACGACATTGGTGTTCATGCGCTTGATCTGCGGGTTGTCGGCCATCAGCTGTGCGCTGATGTCGTCGTAATGCTCCACGTCGCGGGCGGTGATGATGGCGATTAGATCCACCTGGCCGGTGACGTAATAGACCTGCTGGATGTGCGGCTGCTTGTCGGCCCAGAGGCGGAAGCGCGCCAGCGCATCATAATTGTCGCGTTCGATTTCCATGGCAGCGATGAAGGTCATGGGAAAGCTGCTGGCCTTGCGGTTCACCACCGCCACCTCGCGGGCGATGATGCCCTCAGTGCGCAGCCGCTTCAGCCGTCGCTGAACGGCAGACGGCGAAAGGCCGATCTCTTCGGCAATGGCTTCCGCCTTCAGCTGGCAGTCCCGCTGAACGAGTTCGAGGATGCTGCGATCATAGGGGTCAAGTGGTTCTGACATGACAGATCTTTTACAGCATTCGCGGCGAAGAGGAACGGTCAGGAATGATAGCGCGCATATCAGGCGCTAAACGCAAATTATTGCGGATTTTTAGCATGAATTTGAAAGATGATGGCAGGAAAAATGCGCAATATGCCTCTATGGTGCGGAAAATTGTCATTGCACATGCAAGGGGTATTTCATGAAGGCACTCTCTCTTCTCGTCGCAGGCGCGGTACTTCTGGCCTCCACATTCACGGCGCAGGCCGAAGTTCGCTTCGGCATCATGAACGAGGCCTATCCGCCCTTCTTCGCCAAGGATGCGGCAGGCAAGTGGAACGGCTGGGAAATCGACCTGATGAATGCCGTCTGCGAGGAGATGAAGGAGAAGTGCTCAATCGTCGAACTCTCCTGGGATGGCCTCATTCCGGCGCTTCAGGCCAAGAAGTTCGATGTGATCTGGTCGTCCATGTCGATCACCGATGAGCGCCTGAAGACCATCGACTTCACCAAGAAATACTATAACACGCCGAGCAAGTTGATCGGCCCGAAGGACCAGAAGCCGGGCGCCACGGCCGACGCCGTCAAGGGCAAGACCATCGGCATTCAAGTCTCGACCATCCAGTCCGATTACTACAAGAAGTATTTCGCCAAGGATGCCAAGGAACAGACCTACCAGACGCTGGACGAGGCCTTCCAGGATCTCGCCAATGGCCGCATCGATTACGTCTTCGGTGATTCCATCGCGCTCGCGGAATTCCTGAAGAGCGATTTCGGCAAGGGCTGCTGCGCCGACATGGGCAATGTTGTCGATGACCCGGCCGTTCTCGGTTTTGGTGTCGGCGGCGGCCTGCGCAAGGACGATACCGCCCTGAAGGCAAAGCTCGATGCCGCCATTCAGGCCGTTCGCGCCAGCGGCAAGTATGACGCCATCTCGAAGAAGTATTTCGACTTCGACATCTACGGCGCGAAGTAAGGCAGTCGAAGGTTCAGCCGCGTGGCCACCAGCCAGATGAGCATCTGGGAATTGCTGTCGCCCGTCCCTCCGGGATGGGGCGGCACGCTATTGGTAGGTGCTGCCTCGACGGTCCTCATCTCGGCCTGTGCCTTCTCCATCGGGCTCGGCATCGGTTTGCTGGGCGCCGCGGGCAAGCTCTGGGGGAGGAAGCCGCTGATCCGGCTTCTCGATCTCTATACGGGCATCATCCGCGCGGTGCCGGAACTGATCCTGATCGTCGGTCTCTATTATGCGGGAACCGATGGGCTGAACCGGCTGCTGGCCAGCCTTGGCCTGCCCACCATCGAGGTCAACGGCTTTCTCGCGGCGGTCATGGTGCTGGGCTTCGTGCAGGGCGCCTATATGACGGAGGTGCTGCGCGGCGCAATCCAAGCCATTCCTGCAGGACAGTTGGAGGCCGCGCGTGCTTTCGGCATGTCGCCGCTGCTTCTCTTTCGCCGCGTCATGCTGCCGGCACTTCTGCCCAATGCGCTGCCCGGCCTTGCCAATCTCTGGATGGCGATCACCAAGGATAGCGCTCTGGTGGCCGTTGTCGGCTATCAGGAACTGGCGCTTGCCACCCGGCTCGCCGGCGCCAACACCAAGCATTATTTCCTGTTCTTCTTCGCCGCAGCCCTTCTTTATCTCGCCATCACGCTCGCCTCCAACTGGGTGTTTGCCCGCATCGAGCGGCGCGTGCGGCGCGGCCAGCCGGTGGTGGAGTAGCGCGCCATGAACTTCGATTGGCTCTCCCGCTACCTGCCGCTTCTGCTTGATGGTGCCATCCAGACCGTGTCGCTGCTGGTCATCTCCGTCAGCATCGGCTTCGTGCTGGCAATCGGACTGGCCTTTGCGCGGGTCAGCGGCGGGCCAATCGCGCGCAATCTTGCACGCGGCTACTGCACATTCCTGCGCGGCACGCCGCTCTTGATCCAGCTGTGGCTGCTCTATTACGGCGTGGGATCGTTGTTGCCGATGATCCCGGGCATTCGCCAGAGCTTCCTGTGGCCCATCCTGCGCGAAGGATTCTTCTTCGCCGCCGTGTCCTTCACGCTGAATTATGCGGCCTACGAGGCGGAGGTGCTGCGCGGCGCGCTGCTCGCCGTGCCGAAGGGCGAGCTGGAAGCGGCACGCGCGGCCGGCATGGGGCCGCTGCTGCTCATCCGCCGCATCTGGCTGCCGCGCGCCATTCGCATCGCCCTTCCCACCATCGCAGGCGAAGTGGTCATGCAGCTGAAGGCCACGCCGCTCGCCTTCACCGTGACCGTCATGGATCTCTACGCCGTGGCCTACAAGGTGCGGCAGGATACGCTGCTGGTCTATGAGCCGCTGCTGGTGGTCACTGTGTTCTATGTTTTTCTCACCCTCCTCATCACCCGCGTCTTCAAGGGCATCGAGGGGCAGGTGCCGATCCGTCGATAATCTCTGAAAGGCCTGACCATGACCAAACTCCGTATCCTCGATGGCGGCATGAGCCGTGAGCTTCTGCGTCTCGGTGCTGAACTCAAGCAGCCGGAATGGTCCGCACTGGCGCTGATCAACTCGCCCGAGATCGTGCGTCAGGTCCATGCGGAATTCATCGCGGCGGGTGCCGAGGTCATCACCACCAATTCCTATGCGCTGGTGCCCTTCCATATCGGTGAGGAGCGTTTCGCGAAGGACGGTGCTGATCTCATCGCGCTCTCTGGCCGGCTGGCGCGGGAAGCCGCCGATGCATCGGACAAGCCTGTGCTGGTGGCGGGCGGCCTGCCGCCGATCTTCGGGTCCTACGAGCCGGAAAATTTCGATTCGACCCGCGTGCAGGATTACCTCTCGGTGCTGGTGAAGAACCTCGCACCGCATGCGGATCTCTGGCTTGGCGAAACGCTCAGCCTGATCGCGGAAGGGGAGGCGGTGCGTATCGCCGTCAAGGATACGGGCAAGCCCTTCTGGATATCCTTCACGCTGGCCGATGACGAGGCTCAGGTAACGGGCGCAGAGCCAAAACTGCGTTCGGGTGAACTGGTGGCGGATGCCGCGCGCTGGGCGGCGGGCTCAGGGGCTGAAGCGCTGCTGTTCAATTGCGCCAAGCCCGAGGTCATGAAGCGAGCCGTTGATGTTGCGGCTTCAGTTCTGAAGGCGGACGGTGCGGCGATCGAGCTTGGCGTCTACGCCAATGCCTTCGAGGCGGACACGGATGAGACAGCGGCCAATGAGGGTCTGCATGAGACTCGCTCGGACCTGACGACCGATGCCTATTCCCGCTTTGCCTGCGACTGGGCGGATGCGGGCGCCACGCTGATCGGCGGCTGCTGCGGCATTGGTGCGGGCCACATCCACACGCTGGCCGGTGTGTTGCGAGGGCGGTGAGGGGCAAGCACGAAACGGTGTCGGTTTGACAGGTGAGGGATCACCCCACCCGCAGCTTCGCTGCGACCTCCCCCTCAAGGGGAGGTGGGGAATTCGCGGCTGCCCACGAAATGCTTGTCGCAAACGATGAGTTGAGAGCAGCTGACGCAAACGGCCCCTTCTCAACGGCTTAGGTGTCGCAAAGGCTTAAGATGAGGTCGGAGGGTGCGCCGATCGCCCTACCTCCCCTTGATGGGGAGGTCGGCGCAAAGCGCCGGGTGGGGTGACTGAAAAAGGCGGCCCTTGTGGAGGCCGCCTTCGAAATGTTTCACGCCATCTGCATGGCGCCGGGGCCGGCGGTGGCACCCGGCGGCACCTTGCCGAGGATGATCATGCCGAGAACTTCGTCCTTGGTCACATCTTGCGTGCGGGCATGGCCCACCACCTTGCCGTTCTTCATCACGAACACGCGGTCCGCGAGGTCGAAGACATCGTGGATGTCGTGGCTGATGAGGAAGATGCCGATGCCCTCGCGCTTCAGCTGGGTGATGAGCTCGCCAACTTGAGCCGTTTCCTGCGGTCCAAGCGCTGCCGTCGGCTCGTCCATGATCAGGATGCGGGCGTCGAACAGGATGGCGCGGGCAATGGCGACCGACTGGCGCTGACCGCCGGACAGTGCCTTGACCGGCTCCTTGAAGCGCTTGAAGTTGGGGTTCAACCGTCCCATCACCTCACGCGCCTTGGCTTCCATTGCCACGTCGTCCAGCGTGCCCCAGGGGGTGCGCAGTTCCCGGCCGAGATAGAGATTGGCGGCGGCATCGACGTTATCGGCGACAGCGAGCGTCTGGTAGATCGTCTCGATCCCATACTTCTTGGCGTCACGCGGATTGTTGATGTCCGCCTGCTCGCCATTGATCAGTATATCGCCGGAGTCGCGGCGATAGGCGCCGGAAAGGATCTTGATCAGCGTCGACTTGCCGGCTCCGTTATGGCCAAGCAGGGCAACCACTTCACCCGGAAAGAGATCGACGGACGCGCCGTCGACGGCGTGGATACCGCCGAAGGAGATGGAAACATCGCGCATCTCCACCAAAGGCGTTCCTTGTTGGGTCATTTTTCCTCCTCCTTCTATCGGGCGCGGGCGCGGTAGACGGTGTCCAGCCAGACGGCCAGAACCAGAACCATGCCGATCACGATGCTTTGCAAGGGCGCATCCATGCCAAGCAGAACCATGCCGGAATTCAGCGACTGCATGACAAAGGCGCCCAGAACGGCACCGGCAATGGTGCCAACGCCACCGGCGAGCGACGTGCCGCCGATGACGGCTGCCGCGATGGTATAAAGCTCATCCAGCGTGCCTTGCGCATTGGTGGCGGCGTTGAGGCGTGCCGTCGAAATGGCTGCCGCAATTGCGCAGAGCGCGCCCATCAGCGCAAACAGGCGCACCGTCACCCAGCGGGTCTTGATACCGGCGAGTTCCGCTGCTTCCGGATTGCCGCCGATCGCGAAGACATAGCGGCCGAAGCGGGTGCGGTTGGCAAGGAAGGTCATCACGATGGCAATGCCAATGGCAATCAGAACCGGAATGGCGATGCCGAGCGAAATATCGAGCCCACCATCCGGCCAGGCAATGCCATGCTCCTCGGCATATTTGCGGGCCAGATTGACCGGCATGTAATAGCTGTTGAGCACGTTGACGGCCAGCAGAACCATGCCGCAGGACACGCCGCCGACCACATATTCGGCCCATATCGGCTTCAGCGGAAAGCCGAAGCGCTTACGCTGCTTGCGCGAATGCAGGATCGACAGCACAATGAAAACGCAGGCGATTACGCCGACAACCCAGCTGGCGGTTGCCCCGATCGAGCCATCCGCGCCACCGCCCATCAGGCGGAACTTCGTGTCCATGGGCGCAACGGTCGCGCCGCTTGTGACCATCCAGGCGCAGCCGCGCCAGACCAGAAGGCCGCCGAGGGTGACGATGAACGACGGAACCTGCAGAAACGCGATGATCATGCCCTGCAGCGCGCCGATGGCGGAGCCGAGGATGAGGCCGACGCCAAGCGCCAGCACCCAGTTCAGCGGGTGATCATAGCCCAGCCATGCCGGCAGGAATTTCGTTTGCGTCACCGCCATGATCATGCCGACGAAGCCCAGGATTGAGCCGACCGACAGATCGATGTTGCGGGTAACGATCACCAGAACCATGCCGGTCGCCATCACGGAAACGGAGGCCGCCTGTACGGAAAGGTTCCAGAGGTTGCGCGAGGTCAGAAACAGACCGTCGGACAGAATATGAAAGCCGACCCAGATGATGAGCATCGCGACGACCATGCCGAGAAGGCGGGTGTCGATTTCGGTCGCCTGAAAAAATCGCTTCAGCGGATTGCCGGGTGCCGGGCGCGCGCCAGTGGCGTGGCTGGTGGCGACCGGGATGGATTGATCCGTCATGAGCCTACAACTCCCCTCGAAATACATGTCGCGCAAAATGAAACAGCGGATTTGCAGGAACGACATGCGTCAAAACATGAACCTGGGCGAGTTGTGTCTTTGTATCTTCAACACGCCAAAGTTCCGGCAGGCATCCGCGACTGAAGGACGCCGCGGTAAGACCGCGACGCCCAATCCGGAAAACCGTTGCCGATAATCAGTCGGTGCTTAGCTGCACACCTTCACGGAACCAGCCTTCACGCCCTGGCAAAGCTCCTTCTTGGAGATCCAGCCAGCGTCGAGAACGAGGTTCAGGTTGTCCTTGGTGATGGCGATCGGCGTCAGGAACACGGAGTTCATTTCAACGCCCTTGGAGCCGCCCTTGAACTTCACAGTGCCCGGCAGAGCTTCCATCTTGGTGCCCTTGGCGAGCGCCACGGCCACTTCACCGGCCTTCTTGCCAAGCTCGCGGCTGTCCTTCCAGACGGAAACCGTCTGCGTGCCAAGCGCGATGCGGTTCAGAGCGGCTTTGTCGCCGTCCTGGCCGGAAACAGGGACGGAGCCTGCCATGCCCTGGGCTTCGAGGGCTGCAACAACACCGCCTGCCATGCCGTCATTCGAGGAGACGACTGCGTCGACCTTGTTGTTGTTCTTGGTCAGGAACTGCTCCATATTCTTCTGAGCAATTTCCGGCTTCCAGCCATCCGTGTAGGACTCGCCGACATTCTTCACTTTGCCGGACGCGATGGCTTCCTTCAGCACTTCCTGCTGGCCGGAGAAGACGAAATCGGCGTTCGGGTCGGTGGAGCCGCCCTTGATGAACACGTAATTGCCCTGCGGCTTGACCTTGAAGACTTCCTTGGCCTGCAGGCGACCAACTTCCTTGTTGTCGAAGGTAATGTAGTAGGTCTTCGGGTTTTCGATCAGGCGGTCATAGCCGATGACCGGGATGCCTTCAGCGGTGGCCTTGTCGATGGCCGGGCCGATAGCGGACGAATCCTGTGCCAGAACGATCAGCGCGTTGGCACCCTGCGAGATCAGGCTTTCGATGTCGGTCAACTGCTTGGCAGCAGAGGTCTGCGCGTCAGCGGAGATGTACTTGGCGCCAGCGGCTTCGAGAGCCTTCTTGATGGCTGCTTCGTCCGTCTTCCAACGCTCTTCCTGGAAGTTGGACCAGGAAACGCCGACGACGAGATCCTTTGCGTGAGCCGGAACATGTACGGACGCGATGACGGCAGCAGCTGCCATCAGCTTCAAAACTGATTTCATTGTAAACCTCCCGAGTGATGGCAGGTGGCGCGGACCTCCTCGTCCACTCCCCCTCCTGCCGGAAAAACCGTCGACGAACCCCCGATCCCCACCAGAGAGATTGTTTTTCTCGACAGTCGAGAAAATAACTGGCAGATGATGTGCAAGCTGTCAACAGGGCTTTGCAAGCACAACCAAACAGAGAAACAGCGTGAGTGACGTTCTTTCCTTCCGCTCTTCGGATGGACCGGGTTTTGGTCATGCCAAACCGGGGACGGAACAGCTGCGCCGTCAGAACCTGATCTTGGTTCTCTCGGCTTTACGACAATCAGGCCCTTTGTCGCATACAGATATTTCCGCTGCGACGGGCCTCGCCTCTGCCACGGTGACGGCGGTCACCGCCGATCTGGAAAGGGTGGGCGCCATTGAGCGCATGGAGCAGACAGCAACCGGGGGTAGGGGGCGCCCGCGTGTGCTGTTTGCGAGACGGCGTACCTTTGCCCATGCGGCCATCGTGCAGATATCCTCTGATGTGGTGCAATACGGGCTGGCGGATTATTGCGGCCGGTTGATCGACCGCATTTCCAGCCGTCGCGACCTGGCCGCCGGCTCTGCCGAAAATCTGCTACAGGATATTTCCTTTGCGGTTGCGCGGCTGCTGCAACGATCGAAATTGTCGGCCGGCGATCTTGGTGCCCTGTCCATCAGCAGCAAGGGCATTATCGATTCGCACGGTTCGCGGCTGGTTTGGTCGGCGGTGCTGGAAAATCGGCAGGTGGACTTCAACCAGCTGCTCAACGATTTTCCTTCCGCGGATCTCTTCGTCAGCAATGAGACCCTGCTGGTGGCGCATGCGCTTGCCAAACGCAGCTTTCTGCCCTCCGACGGCGCCACCCAGAGCCTGATCGCGCTTTCGCTTGGCCACAGTATCGGGCTTGGCATTGCGCGGATGGAAGGGGGCGCGCTCAGCGTCAGCGCTCCAAATTTCGGCCACATGCTGAATGCGCCGGAGGACAAGCTCTGCCGCTGTGGGTCACGCGGCTGCGTGGAAGCATCAGCCGGATTTTACGCCATCCTGCGCACTGCCTTCCAGGTGCCGCCGATGACGATCCCGGCGAAATTCGTGCCCTTGCCGGAAATGGAAAAATTGGCGATCTCGGCCAGGCAGGGCAATCGCATGGCGCAATATGCCTTCCGTCAGGCGGGGCTTGCGCTGGGGCAGGGGCTTTCGCGCGTGCTGAGCCTCAATGAGACCATGCCCGTGGTGCTGACCGGGCTCGGCACACGCTTCTACGACCTGATGACGGCGGGCATGGAGGAGGGTTTGCGGCAATCGCTGCATATCCGTTTGAACGGCCTGCCGCAGATCACTATCGGCGAGGATGAGACGGAGCTTGCATTCGATGGCCATCTCGATCGCACGTTGGCGGCGATCGACCAGCGTGCGGCGATGCGTTGAATGTAGCCATTGTGCATGGTCACGGGCAATCCTGGAAGTCCATCAGCGCCAAAATTGTCGCTTGAATAGGAAATGAACGTTCTCTATAAGCGCGTTATGACCAAGCAGACAGATGCCGTAACAGCCGGTCGGCCCCGCGAATTTGATACCCATGAGGCGCTCGCCAACGCGATCACCCAGTTCAGCGCGCATGGCTATCACGGAACCTCCATTGCAGACCTCAACAAGGCGCTGGGGCTCACAACCGGCAGCATCTATAAGGCTTGGGGCGACAAGCACGGCCTCTTGATGGCGGCACTTGATCGCTACATCGAAACGCGATTGCAGGTGCTGCAGCAGGCGGTTGGCTCTGCCTCGACAGCCCTGGAAAAAATAACGGCGGCTCTCCGGCTTTATGCGGAAAGCAGCAGCGGCAGGAGTGGCGAAATCGGTTGCCTGGTGGTCGAGATGGCCATGGAGCTGTGGCAGAGCGATGCTCAGGTGGCGGCGCGGTTGGCAAAGCATGAAGAGAATCGTCGTGCCCAGTTCATCCGCTGGCTGCGCGAGGGCCAGGAAGATGGGTCGCTTCGCAATACCGGCGATGTCGAGGCAACTGCCGACCTCCTGCTGGCGCTCACGCAAGGGATGCGCGTGCTCGGCAAATCGGCTGCGCCGCTCGAGCGGATGCAGGCGATGGCGGACCAGACGGTCGCCATGCTGGCATCGGGCGCGAAAGACGAAAAGCGCCCGGCCTGATCATTTTTTTTGTTTAAATAGGAAACGTATATTTCCAAATAGGAGAGTAGACATGCCAAATCCTGATCATCCCCGTCACGTCGGACAGGAGTTCCTCACGCGCTCGGATTTCTGGGGCGTATTTCAACACGCCAACGTCCAGATCAATGGCGTCAATCTGCATTACGTCGAGGGTGGGGAAGGGGCGCCGGTGCTGCTGATCCCGGGCTGGCCGCAGAGTTGGTACGCGTGGCGCTACGTTATGGCGGATCTCGTCAAGGCCGGGCGAAGGGTCATCGCGATCGATCCGCGCGGCATGGGCGACAGCGACGCACCGCTGGATGGTTATGATCTGACGACGGTTGCGGCGGAAATCCATGCCTTCGTCCGCGCTCTGGGATTGATCGACAAGGGGCCAATCGATGTCGCCGGCCATGATGTCGGCGCCTGGATCGGTTATGCCTATGCATCCGATTGGGCCGAGGATATCCGCCGGATCGCGCTGATGGATGCCCTTGTTCCGGGGCTGTCCTCCCCCCGGACCGACCTGCCACCGGAAGAAATTGCGCTGCGCAGCTGGCACTTCGCCTTCAATCGGTTGAACGACCTGCCGGAAATCCTGATTGCTGGGCGCGAGGAGGTTTTTCTCACCTGGCTGTTTCGTGCCAAGGCGATGAATGCCTCCGCGATTGCTGCAGAGGATATCGCGCTTTATGCCCGCCAGCTGTCGGGCCCGGGCATGCTGCGGGCGGCGGGAAGCTATTATCGCGCGGCGTTTTCGACGCAAGCGCTGGCGGTCAATCGCAAGCGGGCGGAAACCAAGCTGGAAATGCCGGTACTGGCGCTAGGTGCCGAACGTGGTGTCGGCGATATGATGCTTAAGACATTTCAAGGGCTCGCCACGCATGTGGAGGGTGGCACGATCAACGGTGCGGGTCACTATCTGCCGGAAGAGGCAGGCCCTCGCATTGCGCGCGAACTTCTATCATTCTTTGAGACGAAGTCGGTGTGACTGTCGCGAGCGAGGCGGGCGTCAGCCCGTCTCGCCCGGCGTGAAGCCGATCATGTAGATCCCCGCCACCACGAGGGCGACGGCGAAGATGGTAAGCACAAAGGTGAACATGCCCGTGCGGGCCTTGGGACCGGTATCGTTTTGCATGCCGCAATAACGGCAAAGACGGATTTCGGTTCCAGCCATTACTCGCCGTCGAGAGGCTCGACGCCTTGCGGCTTGCCGCTGCGGTCGATACGGATCTTCTCGATACGGTTTTCGGCAGCGCTCAGCAGTTTTTCGCAGTGCTTTTTCAAGGCTTCGCCGCGCTCGTAGATGGCGATGGATTCATCCAGCGCCACATCGCCGCGTTCCAGTCGCGCCACGATGCTTTCCAGCTCGGCCACCGCCTTCTCGAAGGTGTAGCCGCTGACATCGTTGATTTGCGCGTTCTCGGACATGTTCAGCCTTTCATCAGTCTGCAGATATGGAGCCCTGCGGATTCCGCGAGCCCCTCCAGATCATAGCCGCCCTCCAGCAGGCTGACGACCCGGTTGTTGGCGTATTTCCCAGCAATTTCCATCAGTCGCCCGGTCGCCCAGTCGAAATCGTCGCCGACAAGGTTTATCTGCGCCAGCGGATCGCGGTGATGGGCATCAAAGCCGGCGGAGATCAACAGGAAATCGGGCCGGAAATTATGAAGCGCCGGCAGCACTCGCGAGGAAAACGCCTCGCGGAAATGATCCCCCGCATCATTGGGAGAGAGCGGTGCGTTGACGATATTGTTGTGGCTGCCCGTCTCGCTCTTCTCGCCTGTCCAGGGATAGAGCGGCATCTGATGGGTCGAGCAGAACAGCACGGACGGATCATCCCAGAAGATATCCTGCGTGCCATTGCCGTGATGCACGTCCCAGTCCACAATCGCGACGCGCTCCACGCCATAGGTCTTCTGCGCATGGCGTGCGGCAATCGCCACGTTGTTGAACAGGCAGAAGCCCATCGCCTTTGTCTTTTCGGCGTGATGGCCGGGCGGGCGCGATGCCACGAACACATTGTCGGCCTTGCCGGTAAAGACATCGTCCACGGCAGCCATTGCGCCGCCGATGCCGGTCAGCGCTGCCTGCAGGCTCTTCTGGCTGACATGCGTATCCGCCTCGATCTGGCGGATCAGGTCTTCCTCTTCCGGGATCTCGCGCATGACAGAGAAGAGATGGCTTTCCGGATGCGCCAGCGTCACCGCATCCTCATTGGCCTGCGGCGCTTCCACGCGCTCCAGTTGCGAAAAATTCGGATGCTCCAGCGCAATTGCCAGCGATCGCAGGCGGTCCGCCCGTTCCGGGTGGCCTTGCGGTGTGTTGTGTTCGAGGAAGATCTTGTTCTCGTAGAGTCGGGTCGTCATTCGGGCCGGGCTCCTGCGCCGCGAAGTCGGGGCTTGCTATGGTCGAAATGGCCCAGATTGCAGCCTTTTTCAAGACGGGCGGGACCTTTTGTATCTTGTAGAGAACCGGTAATTCCCGTTTAGTCACAGCGCTTTCAAGGGGGTCGGCAGTTTGGCGAAAAGCGCGAAAGATGGGGATGACGATTTCACGGTGCCGTTTCGGGATATCGATCTCAACGGCGAGATGCACCGCGCCGCCTACATCATTCATGCCGAAGATGCCTTGGCTCGCTTCTGGCTCCGCCGGGGCTCGGTTGCTGGCGATCCGGCGTTTCGCGTTTCCAAGGTCGGCTGTACCATCCATAGCCCGCTGAAGCTTGGGCAGGTGGTGAACAGGGATGTGCGGGTCAGCAAGATCGGCGGGCGCAGCGCGGGCTTTTCCGTGCTGTTCACGGTTGGCGATCATCTGGCTGCGGAGGCGGAGATCGTCTGGACATCGATCAGCCCGGACAGCGGTGACACGGTGCCGCTGTCCGAGGAATTGCGCGACTGGCTTTACCAGTATCTAGACTGATCAGGCACGCTGCGGCAGCAGCGGATAGCCCACCATCACGGCGCGGCCTGCAAGGGCTGCGATGCCTGCCTTCAGGATGTCACCCGGAATGAAGATCAGCGATCCCAGGAAGGCCTTTGAAAGGCCGATGCCGGTGAAGAAGGCGACCCATGTAATGCCAAGTGCATAAAGCACGACGATGCCGCCAATGACCGAAGCGATGAAGAAATAGACGATCTGCGTCAGCCCGGTCTGTTCGGGAGTGATCAGGCGCTCGGCGAGGTAGCCGGTTACGGCTGCGGCGAAGGCCCAACCGATCAGGTAGCCGGTGGTGGGTGCCATGAACACCCCGATGCCGCCGCGTCCTCCGGCCAGGATCGGCATGCCGATGGCGGCAATCAGCATCACCAGCAGGGTGGCCATGACGCCGCGCTTGGCGCCCAGCACGGCACCGGCCAGCATCACTCCCAGCGACTGGGCCGTGACGGGAACAGGAATGAAACCCAGGGAGATGGCCGGAACGATGCCCAGAAGGATGATGATGGCCGCAAACAGCGCCGCAAGCACGATATCTTTTGTCGCCATCTAAAAATCCTTCCGGATGAAATGTTGCGCCGTTTTAGCGGCGCACCCCGCGAGCGTCAATCGCAGCGGCAATTTCGTCGGCGTCCCGAAGCGTCAGGATGATCAGCGGCACCAGCAGCGACAGTGTTTTCGGCCGAATGCCGCGCGCGGTATGGGCATCGCGCAGAACCTCGTAGCGTTCAGCAACCTCCGGCACAAAGCGGATCACCAGCCCGATGGCCAAGCCGATATCGGCTGCCCGCAGTAGCCCCAGCCGTTCCAGCGGTGTAGCCGCTGCCGTGATCTCGTCCATCACGTCGGAAATCGCCGTCGTTGCGGTCACGGCGGTGGAGACCAGGAGCAGCAACGTCAGGCGCAGAAGGGAGATGATGCCGGTTTCCACCGTCTGCAACAGCATGGTGAGCCCGCACAGGATGGAAATCGTGACGGCAAGGGGAACAAGTCGCCGCAAAAGATCCTTGAGACCGAGCCGCGTGGAAAGCAGCAGGAGGGCGCTCGCCACCAGGAGCCCGATCAGCAGAGGAATTGACGTCACCAGAAATGTCAGGATGCCAGCAAGCAGCAGGCCGACCAGCTTCGAGCGAGCCGACGCGCGGTGGAGAATGCTGTCCCCCTCGGCATAGAGCGTCTTCATGCAGCCAGGGCCTCGTATTGGGCAATCACGTCCGCGGGCACGCCATCGCCCACAAGCCGCCCCTGGTCAAACAGCAGAACCCGGTCAAAGCCGTCGAGCAGCCCCAGGTCGTGGGTGATGACGATCAACTGCTGTGGCAGGGACGTAATCGTCTGGAGCACGCGGTTGCGGTTTCTGAGGTCCAGCTGGTTGGTTGGCTCGTCGAGGATCAGCAGGCGCGGTTCGGTGACCAGAATGGCGGCCAGCGCCGCCAGCTGCAACTCGCCGCCGGACAGTTCATGCGCGCGGCGTCCGCCAAGCTCGCCGATCGAAAGCCGCTCCAGCATCGCCTGCACACGAAACTCGATTTCGCCCTTGGGAAGACGGCTGTTCTTCAGGCCAAGCGCGATATCGTCGCGCACGATCGGCAGGATGATCTGGTTCTGCGGGTTCTGGAAGATGTAGCCCACCTGCCGCCGCACGGCGTCCGGCTCGGCCGTCACATCCAATCCGTCCACGAGGATGCGACCTTTGGAAGGCCGGACCAGTCCGTTGATCAGCCGCGCGAAGGTGGTCTTGCCGGAACCGTTCAGGCCGATGATGCCGATGCGGCGTTCGGTCAGATCAAGCCTGACAGGAAGAAGCACCGTTCGTCCGGCAAATCGGACTTCTGCATCTTCGAAGCGAATGTCCACTCCGTCCCCTCCGTGGCCGGACATTTCCGACCGTCATCAATCACGAATGGTCTCATTAGCCGCTAAGTCGGTGCGGGGGAATTGAAAACGAAACGTGAACATTGCAAACTTCGTGCATCGGGCCCGCTGGACGGTCCGGGATGATTCGCGCGGATGGGGTGGAAGAATGACAGTCTTGGTCGACAACCCGCAGGCGCGGCACATATTTCTGGAACGACAGGGGCTTTCCCGTACGCCGAATGTGAAACTCGGGCGGCAGGGCCTTCTCGAACTGGTCCATGATCTGGGCTTCGTCCAGGTGGACAGCATCCAGACGGTGGAGCGGGCGCATCACCAGATCCTGTTCTCCCGCAACCAGACCTACCGGCGGGAGGATCTCGCGCATCTTCTGGAGAAGGAACGCTCGCTCTTCGAACACTGGACGCACGATGCGTCCATCATCCCGTCGGCCTTCTTCCCCTATTGGAAACACCGTTTTGCCCGGCGCGAGCCTGTCATCATGGAGCGCTGGCGACGCTGGCATGGCGAGGGTTTCGACCAGGCCTTCGAGGAGACGCATCAGCGTATTCGCGATCATGGTCCGGTGATGGCCCGCGACGTGAAGGCGGAGGATCACAAATCCGGCGGCTGGTGGAACTGGCATCCCTCCAAAACCGCGCTGGAATTTCTCTGGCATACCGGAAAGCTTGCCATTGCACGGCGGGAGAACTTTCAAAAGGTCTATGATCTCTCCGAGCGGGTCATTCCGCCGGAGCATTATGCGGCAGAGGTGAGCCACGAGGCGTTCATCGACTGGGCCTGCCGGGCGGCTTTGACCCGACTTGGCTTTGCCACCCACGGCGAAATTGCCGCCTTCTTCGATCTTGTCATACCGGAAGAGGCGAAGGAATGGGTCAGCCGTCACCGGGATGAGTTGGAAGAGGTCGTGCTGGAGACGGTGGACGGCAAGCCGCGCCCGTCCTTCATGCTGGCGCAATCCATGGCGGAATTGCTGCAACCGCCGGAGCCGCCGCAGCGTGTGCGGGTCTTAAGCCCCTTCGATCCTCTGATCCGCGATCGCACTCGCACCGAGCGCCTGTTCGGCTTCAATTACCGCATCGAGGTTTTCGTGCCGGAGGCGAAGCGGCAATATGGCTATTACGTCTTCCCCCTTCTGGAAGGGGACCGCTTCATCGGTCGCATCGACATGAAGGCGGACCGCAAGGCCGGATTGCTGGATGTGCGCAAACTATGGCTGGAGCCGGGCGTGAAGGCCTCCAGCGGGCGCATGGATCGCATCGCAGCCGAACTCGACCGGCTGGCGCGCTTCACCGGGGTGGAGCGCGTCAATTGTGCGGATGGGTGGCTCGGCTGAGGCTGCCGCTCAGACGATCTCGGTCGTGCTGATGCGGATGCCGAAGCCTTCAAGTCCCACATAGTGGCGTGCGCGAGAGGTGAGCAAGTGAATGGAGGAGACGCCGAGGTCCTTGAGAATCTGGGCGCCAAGCCCGATTTCCAGCCACTCGCTTTCGCGTGTCTGCGCCTGCTCATGATGCTCGGCACCGGCCATGCGGGCGCGGCGGATGTTTTCGCGCTGGCCGACGCCGACGGAACCCTCGCGCAGATAGATGATGACGCCGCGCTTCAGCTGGCTGATCTTTTCCATGTAGCGCGTGACGGAGCGGTCATCGCCAAACACATCGCGTGTCACGTTTTCCAGGTGGAGGCGCACGGGGATATCCTCGCCGTCGCGGATATCCCCGAAGATGACGGCCACATGCTGCATCGGATCCCAGGGCAGGGAATAGGCATGCGCCTTGGCCTTGCCGTAAGGTGTCTCGATCTCGAAGCTCGACTGCAGCTCGATCAGCGTTTCCTTGCGCTGGCGATAGGCAATGAGATCGGCGACCGATAGCTGCACCAGCTTGTGCTTCTCGGCAAATTCCGCCACCTGCGGCCCCCGCATCACGGTGCCGTCGTCATTGACCAGCTCGGAGATGACACCGATCTGCGGCAGGCCGGCGAGCTTGCACAGGTCGACGGCTGCTTCCGTATGGCCGGAGCGCATCAGGACACCGCCCTCACGAGAGACGAGCGGGAAGATGTGGCCCGGACGCACAAAATCGGAGGGGCCGGCATTGGGATTGGCAAGATTGCGAACGGTCAGCGTGCGATCGTCGGCAGAAATTCCGGTCGTCGTGCCATGCTTGAAATCGACGCTGACGGTAAACGCCGTGGTATGGGCGCTGTCGTTTTCAGCCACCATGGCATTCAGATTGAGCCGCTTGGCCTCCTCGCGCGGCATGGGCGCACAGACGATGCCTGACGTGTGACGCACGATGAAGGCCATTTTTTCCGCCGTGCAATGAACGGCGGCAACAATCAGGTCGCCTTCGTTTTCGCGGTCATCGTCATCGGTCACGACAACGATTTCACCAGCCTCAAAGGCCCTGATGGCATCGACAACGCGCTTCTGGTCGAACGGCATGGAAGTGATCCTATCTGGTTTGGCCTATCGGGTCCGACCCGTCTGGCCGCGGTCTCGCAGGAAGTGATCGGCAAGGGCGCAAGCGACCATGGCTTCGCCAATGGGGGCAGCGCGGATGCCGACGCAAGGGTCGTGACGGCCCTTGGTGCGCACATCCACATTGTTACCATCGGCGTCGATCGATTGACGCTCGGTCAGGATGGACGAAGTCGGCTTCACGGCAAAACGCGCCACGATCGGCTGGCCGGTGGAAATGCCCCCCAGCACGCCGCCGGCATGGTTGGACAGGAACAGCGGGTGCCCGTCATTGCCCATGCGCATTTCGTCGGCGTTTTCCTCGCCGCTCAGCTCTGCCGAGGCGAAACCTTCACCGATCTCGACGCCCTTGACCGCGTTGATCGACATCAGTAGCGAGGCGATATCCTGGTCCAGCTTGCCATAGATCGGTGCGCCAAGGCCTGCCGGCACATTTTCCGCGACCACTTCGATGACGGCGCCGATCGAGGAGCCGGCCTTGCGGATCGTGTCGAGATAATCTTCCCAGACGGGAACCATCGCCGCATCCGGGCAGAAGAAGGGATTGTTGTCCACTTGCCCCCAATCCCAGTTGTCGCGGTTGATCTTGTGCTTGCCGATCTGGGTCAGGGCAGCGCGGATGGTCACATCAGGCAGAACCTTGCGGGCCAGCGCACCGGCGGCCACGCGGGCTGCGGTTTCACGGGCCGAAGAGCGACCGCCGCCGCGGTAGTCGCGGATGCCGTATTTGGCGTCATAGGCGAAATCCGCATGGCCGGGCCGATACCGACGGGCAATCTCGCCATAGTCCTTGGACCGCTGGTCGGTGTTTTCGATCAGCATGGAAACGGGCGTGCCTGTTGTGATCATCGTCTCGCCGTCCTCGTCCAGCATCACGCCGGAGAGAACCTTGACGATATCA
This sequence comes from Rhizobium oryzicola, assembly GCF_030504645.1. Taxonomy (GTDB): domain Bacteria; phylum Pseudomonadota; class Alphaproteobacteria; order Rhizobiales; family Rhizobiaceae; genus Neorhizobium; species Neorhizobium oryzicola. The sequence goes on from NZ_JAUKWQ010000001.1 coordinate 865,223, forward strand.
TCCTCGCGCCGCTGGGTGACGAAGCGCGACTGGCCGGGCTTGCGCTTATCCATGTAGGACTGGATTTCTTCCAACCGGAAACGGATGCCGGGAGGGCAGCCATCCACCACGCAACCAAGTGCGGGGCCATGGCTTTCTCCCCAGGTGGTGACACGAAAGAGATGGCCGAAACTGTTATGCGACATAGATCCTGACCGAAGAGCGGCCGGGGCCGCGATGGTTAAAGGGCGGCCTTGTCATAGTGGAAAAGGGGAAGGGGAGGGAAGCCCTTTTTATAAGCGCGCGTGAAACGCACCGTCTCCCCTCACGCGACCTTTAGGAAACCGTGCCGGGCCGACGCTGTGAAGTCCGGGAAGGCGAGCGGGCGAGCAAAGGCATAGCCCTGCAGAAGATCACAGCCCAGATCCTTCAGCATTGCTGCATGCTGCATGGTCTCCACGCCTTCCGCCACCGTCTCGACGCCCAGCGAACGAGCAATCTCGATGATGGAACGAACCAGTGCCCTTTCCTGCGGCGATATCAGGATCGGCATCACCAACTGGCGGTCGATCTTCAGACGCTTGGGCTTCAGCTTCAACAAGCTGACGATAGATGTATGCCCGGTGCCGAAATCGTCGATTTCGACATCGATCCCCAGCGCCTTGATCCGCTCCAGATTGTCCGTCACCAGATCCTCGCTCTCGTCGAGGAAGATCGATTCCACCAGCTCAAACGAAATCTGGCCCGGTGAGATCTGCAGGGTCTTCAGGGTTTCAATCAGCTTTTCGTCGTGCAGCCGTTTGCTAGAAACATTGACCGAAATCTTCGGCACATGCACACCCATGGCGGCCCAGCGCATCTGGTCCTTCAACACGGTTTCCAGCACGAACTGGTCGATCGTGCTGGTGACATTCAGCTCGTCGGCAATTTTCAGGAAGGCATCCGGTGTCTGAATGCCCTTGTAGGGGTGATCCCAGCGCACCAACGCTTCGGCGCCGATAAGCTGATGCGTGATGGCGCAGAATTGCGGTTGGTACCAGGTTACAAATTCGCGGTTTTCGATGGCGGCCAGCAGTTCATCCGCGGTGCGCTTATGGCTGACCACTTCCGCCTGCAGGTTCTGCGTGAAGAATTCATAGCGGTTGCGGCCAAGCGCCTTGGCCCGATAGAGCGCAATGTCCGCATTGACCAGCATCTTACGCGTATCAATCCGGATGCCGCTTGCCTGGGCGATCCCGATGGAGACGCCCGATCGGCAGGCGAAGCCGTCGAAATCCACCGGCTGGCGCAGTTCGGCCACGATCTTGCCTGCCAGTTCACCAATTCGGCGCGCATCGCTCGAGTTGCGGATCAGGATCACGAATTCATCGCCGCCGATGCGCGCGACAAGATCATCTGGGGAAACGTTGCGGGTCAGAACCTGCGCAGCATAAACAAGCACGGCATCGCCAGCCGCATGTCCCAGCGTATCGTTGATCTGCTTGAAGCGGTCGAGGTCAAGATGCAGCAGAGAGAGCTGCTGCCGGTCGCTTTGGCTGCTCTCCGCGATGAGGTCCAGTTCATGGTCCAGCTTGCGGCGGTTGGCGAGCGATGTCAGCGGATCATGTAGAGCATTGTGCTCGATGCGCTGTTTCGCCATTTCCAATTCGACATTCTTGGCTTCGGCCTCATGCTTGGCAACCTGCAATTGCTGCGTCATGCGCATGTCGGCTGTCACGTCAAAGGCGATGCCGAAGATCTTCGTGGATCCATCGCGAACCGTGTGCGCCTTGCCGAAGGAGCGGACATAGCGAATGCTGCCGTCAGGTTGCGGCACGCGCACCGTGAGGGACTCCCGCATGGACACCGGGAAGTTGGGAGAAATCCGTGCCGCCATTTCGCGGTCGTCCGGATGGATCATGCTGAACCATTGTTGCGCACTGATCTTTCCGTCCGTGTACGGGATGCCATAGAGCTGACACATGCGGGCGTCCCAGATTTCAGTGCGCGTGGCGGGGTTGGATTCCCAGATGCCGCAATTGTAAGAGGCAAGCGCCAGGTCCAGGCGCGTGGACAACTCTTCCAGTTCCTGCTCGCGGTTGGAAAGCTCATCCAGGGCCAGTTCCAGTTCGGCGTTCTTGATGTCGCTGTTTTCCTTGGCGTCGCGCAGTGTCTGGTTGACCAGCATGTCGGAGGTGACATCCCAGACGATCCCGGCGGTGCGGGTGGTGCCGTCGCTATTACGATAGCTGGCGCCGGCCGAGCGCAGATAGCGAATGGTGTCATCCGGCAGCCTGACGCGATAGACTTCCGTGCAGGCTGTGGTTGAGCAGGTGCAGGTAAAGAAATGTGCTTCCGCGGCATTCAGATCGTCGGGATGGACCGAATGCAGCCATTCGTCCAGTCGGTTTTCGTTACGATTCTTGGCCTTGCCATGCAGTGCGGATGCACGTTCGTCCCAGAAGAGATGGTTGTCGTTGGTGACTTCCCATATACCGAGATTGGAGGTCTCCAGCGCCAGGTTGAATCGCTGCGAAAGCTCCAGAAGGTTGGCTTCGCGCGCCTTCAGCATCGCGATATTCTTGTTGCGTTCAGCAATCAGCAGGCTTGCGGCAAAGATGGGCACCAGAATGGCCAGGCCGATGGCACCAAGGAAGAAACGGATCGAAATCTGGTCGTCCGGCAGCGCTTCCCATCCGCTTTTCGGCGCCGCCATGATTTCCCATCGCCCGCCCGGCACATTGATGCCGCGTGAGACAGGTTGCAAACCACCGATCGTCTCGTTGCCGGTCACCATGGACGTGCCCTTGCTGTCCACATGGCGAATGGCCACATGGAGCCATTCGTCGCCGGCGAGTTCCTTCACGGAGATGGACGATGAGGCAGGACGAATTCCGGCCTCGGAGAGAAACTTGCCTTGGTTCAGCACCAATGTAACGGCGCCCCAAGACGCTCCGTCGTGGGTGCGGATCGGCGTGATCAGTGCCAGCGCGCCGTTCGCGTTGCCGTGAACGATGAGGGAGCGCTCGTTCCTCTGGTTGGCCCTAAGCTGTTCCTGCAGCTTGGCCATGTCCAGGCCTTCGACAAGACCTGTCGGATTGGTCAATTCGCCATTGCGGGTAAAGATGTGGCCGATTTTGAAGTTGGGCGCGACGATGATGGCCGTCACATGATTGGATCGATTCAGTGTTTCCTGCGCTGTTTCCGCGAAGGCGCCGGTATCCATATCAGCATCGTGTTCGAACATGTGGACCATGTGATCGGCAAGGATCAGGTCCCCGTCCAGCCTCCCCACGATGCGTTGAAGCATCGTGTCGATCGTGCGCTCGGTGACGGTGCGAAGCTCTTCCCGATAGGAGGTTGTCCGTTGATAATCGAAGGCGATCCCAACCAAACACAAGATGAGGGCCGCGATGCCCGCAAAAGCTGCGGGCCGCCGCCAGCCCTTTGCCGCGCGGTCCATGTACCAGATGGATGGGAGCCAGGAGAGCAACCGGTTAGCCTTCCATGAAAATTAATATTGCATTTCAGGACGCTAGAGACAGGGAGTTAATTTCCGATTGAACGAAACTCCATGAACTTGCCATGTATTTTTTGTGTTTCGTTCTCAGGAAACGCCGCATCTTCTGGCTGTGGTGCCAGAGCGCCCAGGGGAGGGTTGAAAATCTCTTAACGGATGTTCATCAATTGGACGGGAAATGTCATCATGCAGGGCGAATTTCGCCACAATCGGAAAGCAAAAGATGTTTCGAAACAAAACATTCCTGAATTCCCCAAGAGTCCGTTCCATGCGTCTCCTGATCGCTGCCCTGCTGACGACCGCCAGCATTCTTTCGCCTCTCGCTTCCTTCGCGCAGAGCGCCGACGTGCAGGCCACGATCAAGGCGGTCGACGTGAAGAAACTGTCGATCACCCTGGATGACGGCAAGGTTTACAAGGTTCCGGAGGAGTTCAATTTCGAGGGGCTCACATCCGGCGTGAAGGTTGTGGTGTTCTTTACCGTCGTTGATGGTCAGCGCGTGATCGACGACCTGGAAATCGTCAAGTAGTACATCATCGGTTCGCTGATACGTTCAGCCCTCATCTTCAACGAGAGCGGTCAGAGCCACCTTACGACATTGTGGTCAGTGTCGATTTTCAATACCCGATCCTGTGGAATGCTGGTCTGAGCCGCTTCCGCTTCCTCCCAGCCGCCGATGAGCCGGAAGATCGACCGCACGACGCCGCCATGGCTGACGCAGACCGTTGGCTGTTGCACGGATTGGAGCCAGGCACCGACGCGCCATGACAGGATTTCGTAGCTTTCGGCTGCCGCGCCGGGGGGGATGAACCCCCATTTCTGGCGGGAGCGCATTTTCAATCGTTCAGGAGAAACGCGCCGGATCTCATCCAGCGTATGGCCTTCCCAGTCTCCAAAGGAAAGTTCGACCAGACGATCGTCCGTTGCGTAAGCGAAAGGGTCCAGGCCCATGGCGGTGCGGGCCAGTTCCATCGTCTCCCGTGTTCGGGAGAGGGGGCTGGCGACGAATGCAAAATCGCCAACCGTGTCTTCAAGAAGCGCTGCCAGTGCACGGCCGTTCTGCGACGCCTGGGCCCGGCCGGTCTCGTTGAGACCGATGTCCTTCTGGCCCTGCAATCTGCCTTCGGCATTCCAGTCGGTCTGCCCATGGCGGATCATGTAAATCAGCACGTCGCCTCTCTGCCTTTCCGGGTCGATCGCCGATCAGTCTTTCACGACCGAGATATCGGGAGCATCGACCGCCTTCATGCCAACGACGTGGTAACCGCTGTCGGCGTGGTGCACTTCACCGGTGACCGAGCGGGAGAGATCGGAGAGAAGATAAAGGCCGACATCACCCACTTCTTCGATCGTGACCGTACGGCGCAACGGTGCGTTATATTCGTTCCACTTGAGGATATAGCGGAAATCGCCGATGCCCGATGCCGCGAGCGTCTTAATTGGCCCAGCGGAAATCGCGTTCACGCGAATATTCTTCGGCCCGAGATCGACGGCCAGATACTTGACGCTTGCTTCCAGAGCCGCCTTGGCAACGCCCATGACGTTGTAGTTCGGCATCACCTTTTCCGCGCCGTAATAGGTCAGCGTCAGCATGGAGCCGCCTTCCGTCATCAGCTTTTCGGCCCGTCTGGCGACCGACGTGAACGAGTAGACGGAGATCTGCATCGTCTTGGCGAAATTGTCCGCCGAGGTATCAATGTAACGGCCCGTCAGCTCGTCCTTGTCAGAAAAACCAATGGCATGGACAAAGAAGTCGATCTTGCCCCAGCGCTTTTCCAGATCCGCGAAGACGGCATCGATGGTCGCTTCATCGCTCACATCGCAGTGACCGGCCAAAACCGCATTGATTTCCGCAGCCAGCGGTTCCACACGCTTCTTCAGAGCATCGCCCTGATACGTCAAGGCAACTTCGCCGCCTTGATCGTGAATGGCCTTGGCAATCCCCCAGGCGATGGAACGGTTGTTCGCCACGCCCATGATGATGCCACGTTTGCCTGCCATAAGGCCGGTTGCCTGAGCCATACTCTATCCCCTGACACTTTATACGAATTCTGCCTATGGCATAGGCCGTGTCAGCGTTCAAGCATCACTCGGATCATCTCCTGTAAGGCATCGTAACAATGGGTGCACAGGGTGAATTCTGTCGCAGAACCGTCATAAGAATAGACCGTGACGCATATGGCGCATCAGGTCCACCACTTTCTGGTTCGGTTTCTCCCAAAGAACGACGCGCAGTTCTACGACGATATCGCCGCGCCCGCCGGCATCGTTGGGTAATCCCTGGCCCTCCAGGCGGATGCTCTGGTCCGAGCCCGACCAGGCCGGAACCGATACGGTCGTCTTGCCGGTCAGCGTTTCCACCTCGGCCTCACCGCCGAGAACGGCATCCTCCAGCGAGATTGGCAGGACGGTATGGAGATCGTAGCCCTCGACGCGGAAGCGGGGATCGCGCGCGATCTTGAGGGTGACCTGCACATCGCCGCGCTGGGCATTCGGCAGCTTTATGCCCTGACCCTTGAGACGAACCACGTGGCCATCGGTCATGCCCGCTTCAAGTGCGAACGAAACCTCCCGTTCATCGGGAAGCTGCGCGCTGACCCAGCTGTGCTCCAGCAGTTCCGTCAGTGTCACCGTTGCCGTTGTCAGAAGGTCCGGCGCCTTTTCCGGCGGTGGCGCAGTGCCACGAATGCGGCGCATGAGATTGGTGAGAAGCTCGATCGCCTGCAGGGGCAGGGGCTGGCTTTTGGGTGCGGCCGCATCGCCGGCCGGTGTCTCCTCGGGCCGCGGCGCAGCGGATTCCGGCTGTGCTTGGGCCTGCTGCTGCTGCTGCTGCTGATGATGAGCTTGCTTCTGCTGTTGTTTGGCCTGCTCATCGGCGCCAAAGATGCGTTCGACCATGTCTTCCGCGCCTTCGGCGGCTGGGCCAGCCTTGGCCTTCGCCTGGTTCTGGGCGCGCTGTGCATTGGCGCGTGCCAGTTCCTCCATCACCCGTTCCGCATTGGCGCGCGCTGCCTTGGCGCGCTCCTCTGCCTGACGAGCGGCCTCGCGCTGCTGCATGATGGTCTGCTTGGTGTCGAGCGCCTTGTCATAGCGGCGGCGCCGATCCGGGTCCTTCAGAACCTCATAGGCCTGCCCGACTTCCGCGAATTTTTTCGTGGCCGAGGGGTCATCCTGATTGTGATCGGGATGCAGTGTCTTTGCCTTGGAGCGCCAGGCAGCCTTGATCTCGTCGGCTCCCGCGTCTCGTTTTACGCCCAGAAGAGAATAAGGATCGCGCATGATTTGCCACCGGTTACGCTGGGGCGGCGGTTCCGCGCTTACATTGGAACACGCCGGCTTCAAACAACTCCTGCAAACGTCACACGGTTCCTCATGCGCCGACGAAAAACGTTTGCCCTTTCGTCGAAAGCTACCGCGTTCATTCTCTAAAGATCATTTACACGATCAGAGAGATGAAATTAACATTACCAAATTCTAAGCAAATTTACTGACGGTCAAATGAGGTGAGCGTCCAGTCGCCGCCCACATAGCACGCCTGTCCGCTAAAGCGGGCAATGCCGTCATAGGCGTGGCGGGTGGTGGTGAAGAACCGGCATTTCTGACCGGACACGACCACTTCATGAATCTGGGAAACCACCCCGGCGCTTCCCGTCGTCGTATTGGCCCAGGGGAGGGGGGATGTGCCGAGTTTCTGCAGGTCGGCTGAGGTTACGGCATTGCGCACCGTCACCTCGTCGGAGGCGGTTTCCGTCGGGCGCTTGGGTACAGAACCTGTCGAGAGCGTGCGATCCACCTTCGGCGAGCTATCGAACAAATCGAAAGAGCCACTTGTGCAGCCGGCCAAGCCGCTACAAACCGAAAGCATGAGGACTGCGTAAACCCTGAAGGACAGCGTCTGGCGAGTGCGGTTATTTGTCTTTGCTGTCACTGCCACCTTGCGTCCAACTCGGAAAAGGTTCACGGGTGCATTTGATCAGATCGGGAGCATTTTCGTCAATATGTCGGAAGAACGGTTAACAAGCGGTGACTTTACCGAACAAAACGAACCATTTGCCCTGTTTGCCGAGTGGCTGAAAGATGCGGAGGCAAGCGAGATCAACGATCCCAATGCCTTGGCATTGGCAACAGTTGATTCGGACGGCATGCCCAATGTGCGCATGGTTCTGCTGAAGGGTTTCGATGAGCACGGCTTCGTGTTCTATACCAATTTCGAAAGCCAGAAGGGTCAGGAAATCCTGGGGCAGAAGAAAGCCGCCATGTGCTTTCACTGGAAGTCGCTGCGGCGTCAGATCCGTATTCGCGGCCATGTATCTGTTGTTTCTGACGCTGAGGCCGATGCCTATTATGAATCTCGCCCGCGCGGCAGCCGTATCGGCGCTTGGGCGTCCAAGCAGTCACGCCCGCTAGAAGGCCGTTTCGCTCTGGAGAAGGCCGTGGCGGAATACACCGCCAAATATGCGATTGGCAGCATTCCGCGCCCACCGCACTGGTCCGGTTTCCGCATCGAGCCGGTCTCCATCGAGTTCTGGCACGACCGTCCGTTTCGCTTGCATGACCGGGTTGAGTTCCGCAGGGACGCTACGTCTGGCGGCTGGCAGAAGGTGCGCATGTATCCTTGAATGAAGAAGGGGTCGCCGGCTTTTGCCGACGACCCCCGTCTTTCTGCCCGTTCGGTAGGCTGTCCTGGTCAGGCCGCGTAGTCTTGGCGATATCCTGCTGTTGACCTTTGAGCGTTATTGCTGTGGCTTGTCCTGAAGCGCCGCAGCGTCTCGGCAAGATGTCGAGCCTCTTCCGCCAGATGCGCGCTGGCTGCATTCATTTCTTCCACCATGGCCGCATTCTGCTGCGTTGTCTTATCCATGTGGTTGACTGCGGTGTTTACTTCATTGATGCCGGTCGATTGTTCCTGCGAAGCCGCGGCAATCTCGCCCATATGGCTATCGATGGATTGCACCAGGCGAGCAATGACGGCCAGTCCTTCGCCGGTATTGTTCACCAGTTTCACGCCTTCATTGACGGCAGCCTCGGAGTCCTGAATGAGGCTCTTGATTTCCTTCGCGGCGTTGGCAGACCGTTGTGCCAGTTCACGCACTTCCTGTGCGACGACGGCAAAGCCCTTTCCTGCTTCACCGGCGCGCGCCGCCTCGACGCCCGCATTCAAGGCCAACAGATTTGTCTGGAAGGCAATTTCGTCAATGACGCCAATGTTCTGGTTGATCTGATGAGCGGATTTTTCGATCTTGTCCATCGCCGCAACTGCATTGGTTACCACACTGCCGGCCTGATCTGCCTGCTTGCGGGCATCGCTGACCAGACCCCGCGCTTCAATGGTCCGCTGCGAGGTCGAACGCACGTTGCCGGTGATCTCTTCCAGTGCCGCAGCCGTCTGTTCAATGGAGGCAGCCTGCTGCTCGGTCCGCTTGGCCAGGTCATCGGACGCCTGCGAAATCTCTCCCGATCCTGATGTGACGGAATTGACCGAGGCGCCAACGGCGATCAGCGCCTCACGCAACTGCGATACGGATGTGTTGAAGTCACGGCGCAGCGCTTCGAATTGCGGCGTAAATTCCTCCGAAATTTCGCACAGCATGTCGCCCGAGGCCAGACGCTTCAAACCTTCGCCGAGTGCGGCAGTTGTCTGGTTGAGACGTTCTTCTGCGGCCGCTTCGGCCTGGATCTGGGCCTCGACCTTCTCTCTTTCTGCGCGCAGACGGTTCTCTTCAGCTTCGCGTTCGAGAGTGACGTTCCTCAGTGCACCCTCGCGGAAGATATCGACCGCACTTGCCATGCTACCGATTTCATCCTTGCGTCCAACGCCCGGGATCTGCGTGTCCAGAGCACCCTCGGAAATGCGGCGCATGCTGAAGGTGAGGTTTGTGATGGGGCGGATGAGCCGCCGGTTGATCAAGACGAAGATCACCGCGGTAAAGACGATAGACGCAGCGAGGAAGCCGATGCTGACCAGAAGCTCGTTCATTGCTTTGGCGCGCTTTGCGGCGGCGGCGTCGCTTGCCCCGTCGATGAAGGCTGCGGCGACGTCCGTGAGTGAGTAGAGCAGGGGAACGGTCTTCGCGTCCCATTCATCGCGGGTGAAGCTGAGCTTTTCGTTGGCCATCAGTTTCTGCAGAGCATCGACCTGAAACTGGCGGAACGCGGGATCGAAAAAGATCTTCTTGGAATTATCTACCGCCGCCTTGATCTTCGGCATGACCGGCAGACCCTTCATCTGGTCGTCGATCGTTTCGGCAAGCGTATCCAGACGAGAGAAGGCGGCCTGCTGCTGTGCTGGTGCATCGGCGGGAATAGCGCCGCGGGTCGGGACGTTGTTGGTGATCACGGACTGGGCGCCGCCAGCGCTAACACGCAGGTTCCAGGCGATCTTGTGCAGCGTCATCAGCTTGTCGATCATGGGATCGCTCAGAAGCAGGCGCACCTGCACGTCCTTGCCGATGAGGTTGAGCCGGTCTTGAAGTTCCGTTGTCTTGTTCGCATAATCCGCAACGATTGTTGACGGGCGCGATGCCTTGGGCTGGGTGATGGCAACGGCTGCCTGATCCTGAAGGGTCTTCAGGCTCTTGAACGCGTCTTCAAGGTAGGCGATCGTCGTTGCCTTGTCCGGAAAGTCGAACTGCTTCAACGCGACCATCGCATTTTCGGCGCCTTGCCACTCACGCTCGCGAAGAGGCGCCAGATAAGAGGGTACATCCGTGACTGGATTTGCCTTCAGCAGAAGACCATTGGTAACCGATGATTCCGCCCGCATATTCGCGAGTGACAGGAAAAGCTGAGAGGATGCACGCGCCGCATAGCTCAGGCTTTCGTGCTCTCGTGCATCATTCCATGCGCTCCACGAATTGATCGCCAGAATGGACATAATAATGGCTGAACATGCTCCAAATAACGACTTGAGCATAAAATTGAGGCTAAGCATTGAATATTTCTCCCAAATCCCCCGGATCTTCCGGAGATAGGTTTCCAATGCCCGCGTAAAATTTGCGTAAATGGAGACTAACCTTAGGGTGCAATTTCGAGTAGATTTTCTGTCGCCATAGGGCGTTGGCTCTGCCGCGTCTCAACCAGACTGATAAATGGCAAGGAGAGATCGCGTCTATCTCGTCACGCGTTATTGCTTCGCGGCCTGTCTTTTCGACTTTCCTAAAGGCCACGCATAGCAAAGGGGATGCCCGATGCGAGGGCCGCCACGTAATGCGGCTCCTGATAGTAACCGTTCAAGGAAATACGGGGCAGCGCGGTTATTTTTGCTGCAGATTTTTCGTTGACGGTTCCGGGTTGGGTGGTGACTCCCACCTTGAAGCCCAGTGTCAATGCCAGGGCTTGCTCGCGCGTGGTCACCGCAGACGGGCTGCCATAGGGGTAGGCGATAGCGCTGGGGCGTTTACCCGTCAGCGCTTCGAGCCAGTTGGCGGATCGACGCATCTCGCGCGATGCCTCTTGTTCGCTCAAGCGCGCCAAAGCGCGATGGCTGACCGTATGAGCGCCAAGGCTGGCAAGGGGATGGCGGGAAAGTGTGAGCAATTCCTGCCGCGGCATGGTCAGCGAAGCGGTGATGTCGAGCGGTTCAATACCGTGGGCGCTGGCGCAGGCATCCAGCATTGCCACGGCAGATGCCTCGCACCCGTTCCGCATAAACTGGGCAAAGCGGTCGAAGGCATCAAGCTTGCGACTGGGTGTGGAAAGATCAACCTCTTCCTCGCCGTCTCCGAAATCGAAAGCAAGCCCGTCCTGCGTCGTCAGCAGTTCCGCCAGAGTTTCCCACCAGATGGAGTGCGTACGATCGGCAAAGCCCTCATTGATGAAAATGGTGAAGGGCACCTGGTGGCGCTCGAAGATAGGCAGGGCATGGCTGACATTGTTGCGATAGCCGTCATCCAGCGTGAAGCAGGCAAACGGGCGTTCCTGTGGACGCGTTAGCCGGTCCGGTATGTCGCTGAGGCCGATGAAATCGTAGCCTTCCTGCCGGAGCCGAATGATGGCCGCATCCAGAAACTCCGGGTTAACTTCCAGATGACCATTCGGCTCGATCGGACGTGCGACATGCGGGCGTACATGATGCAGTGTGAAGATTGCACCGCGGCCACGCGCTTCTCGCATCAGGCCCGCACGCGCCAGAATATTGGCAGTCGTCAGCCCTCCAGCAATCAAGCCGCGCTTGACGCTGCGACGCCAAAGAGCCTCCAGTCTGTCTGCCATGCGAAAAATCTTCGCCTCCGAACTGTCCCGCTGCACGCTATGCCTGAGATCGTTAAGCCTTGCTGAAGGCGAAGCAACCAGAAGGTTTAGCGTGCAAAATTATCCAGCAGCGGCAGGCTGATCACAGCTGCCATGGCAATCAGACAAAAGCAGATCCTGCGAAATGTTGCCTCGCTCGCGACGCCGAAAAGCCGCGCACCGGCAAACAATCCCAAGCCATAGCCTGGGCCGACGATGGCCGCCAGAAGCAGGATATCCAGGTTCAGCAAGCCGCTCCAAAGATAGGAGGTCGTGGTGATGATGGTGGACAGCGCAAAATACAGCACGAGATTGGCGCGGACATTCGACGCCGGGATGGCGCCACCCAACCAGTAGGCGACGACCGGCGGCCCGGAAAGCTGTGCAACTCCGCCGAACACGCCTGCCACTGCGCCTGTGGCGATGCCCAGCGGCGCTTTCGGTTTTCCGCTATAGCGCCAGCCGGAGATCAACAGGATGAGCAGGACGATCACGATCGAGCAGATGATCCAGCGTAGCGTGAGTGTTGGCGCATAGCGCAACAGCGCCGTGCCGACGGGGACCCCCGCCAGCGCGCCGATCAGCAGCGTGCCAACGTCGCGCTTGTTTGCTCGGCGCCAGCCGTCCGGCAACATGCCGAGTGTGGTGATACCATCGATGACCAGCAGCAGCGGTGCCGCAATCTGCGGTGCAGCCAACCGGCTGGCGATGGGGACGAAGATCAACGCGCCGCCGAAGCCGGAAAAGCCACGTGCCAGCCCGCCGACCAGCGCGGCGGCAAACAAAAGAATGATCTGCAGCGGCGGATGCGCCACGAAAAAACTATTGAACATTGGGGAGACCGGAAATGTGATGGGATGCGGCATGAGCACTGTCTTGCGACCTCTTGTCAAGGCGAAGGAATCCCTTGCCGAATCTTCCGGCATCTCTCATGGTTTTCCGAACAAAAGGAGAACTTATGCTAAAGGATCTTGCAACCCGCTTCGAAAAGGCATCTGCGCTCTACGCCGCGACACATGAGCTTCAACGAGACCGAGACTGGTTCATGCTGAAGCTGCAGGAGGAGATTGGCGAACTGACGCAGGCCTTTAATCGCCTGACCGGGCGAGGGCGCGCCAAGGGACGAACGCGCGAGGAAATCCGCCAGGATCTCGCGGATGAAGCCGCCGACGTGCTCGGCCACATTCTGCTGCTGGCGCACCAGCATGAGCTTGATCTGGAGGCCGCGATCGAGCGCAAATGGCTGTTCAGGCCGTAAGGCGCGATTGCTCCACCAGCAGGCAGACCTCGTGCAGGTCTTCCGCGACATGCACTGCAAGCGCGCGCATCTCATCCGTGGCGGGCAGAAGATCAGGCACCATGACAGCCATCATGCCGGCGCCGGAAGCGCTGCGGATGCCGTTATAGGAATCTTCAAGCGCCATGCAGTCGGCAGGCTCCAAGCCCAGCCGCTCGGCGGCCTTTAGATAGGGGTCGGGGGCAGGCTTGCCATGCGGATAATCGCCTTGGGCGATGACATGGTGGAAGCGGTCGAGAATGCCGAGTTGGCCCAGATGGTGGCGGACCTGGTGATGACCGGAGGAGGTGCAAACAGCACGCGGAAGTCCAAGCGCATCCAGCTTGTCCAACAGTTCGATGACGCCCGTTTTCAGATCGAGCTGATGCTCCAGCAGCTTGTCGAAATGCTCAAGCCAGACCACCCGGAAGGCATCCGCATCGAAATCCTCGCCATAGTGCTCTTTCAGCAGAAGGGCGATGTTGATCCAGGGCTGACCCAGCATGCCCTCGTAGATCGACGGGCCAATCGGCAGTCCTGATTGCGTGGCCGCTGAAATGACCGACTGACGATAGAGGATTTCGGTATCGAGGATCAGTCCGTCCATATCGAACACGACGGCCTTGGGCGGGCGGGGAAGGATGCGCATGTTGAACCTGCCTTCAAAAACCCCGCATACCCAAATCCTCGAAAGGCCTCAAGAGATAACCATCGGGATCGGCGACGAGGAACTGCCGGTTTCCGACTTCGTGGTCATCGCGCCTATACCATTTTTCTTCCAAGGGGACTGCGAGTGCATGGCCTGCCTGCTGAAGTCGGGCTAAAATTGCCGTGACGCTGGGAACACGAAGCTGGAGGTTGAGCCCGCGCCCCAGCGGCGCAACAAGCGGCGCCTCGTCGTCAAACGTGCGGCCTGTGCCGATCTGGTCAATCATCAGCTGCGCAGCACCCAAGGTCAGGAAACTGAAGCCCTCCTCCGGTCTCTCATAAAGCACGCTGAAGCCGATGAGATCGACATAGAAGTTCCGGCTGATGCGCCAGTCTGTAACGGCCAGTTCGGGAACGAGCGCGTTTTCCGCGAAAGCTGCGCGACCTATAACGCTTCTTATAAAATCGCTTTTCGCCGCTGTGTAGCGATCACCGTCCTCGGGATAAAGCCGCGCCAGTTCCTCCTTCAGAAGGCAGTAGGCGAAGGCAAGATGTGGATTGGAGCGAAGTGCATCGCGGAAATTCAGCCGGTCACGATGCGTCTGATTCTGGGGTGGGCAAAGGTAAACCCGCCGGCCAGGATTGCCCGGCATCAGAAATGCAAAAACGCCGTCGCCATGTCGAGATCCGCGCGGACGGTAGCCGGCATTTTCCAGGATGGATGCAAGGGTCGAAATGTTTGCCGGGACCGCGACGGTCACGTCAATGTCTATCAATGGCTTTGCGCGTAGCCCTGGTACCGATGTGCTGCCGACATGTTCGACAGCGCAGGCAGGTAAATCCAAAAGCCGTTGGAGTTCTATGCTCGCTCTCGAAAACTGAAGCGGCCACTCCGGATCGTAATCCACGATCTCGACCCGGGTCGCCATCTTTACCTCAAGCCTTCGTGCCGCCGACGGTCACCTGGTCCATGCGCAGGTGCGGCTGGCCGACACCAACAGGCACCCACTGGCCACCCTTGCCGCAATTGCCGATGCCGGTATCGAGCTTGGTGTCGTTGCCGACCATGGAGACGCGCTTCATCGCATCCGGGCCGTTGCCGATCAGCATGGCGCCCTTGATGGCGGGGCCGATCTTGCCGTTCTCGATCAGATAGGCTTCCGTGCAGCCGAACACGAACTTGCCGGATGTGATATCCACCTGTCCGCCGCCGAAGGAAACGGCGTAGACACCTTTCTTCACCGAGGCGATGATTTCTTCCGGCGTCTTGTCGCCCGAGAGCATGTAGGTGTTTGTCATGCGCGGCATCGGCACATGCGCATAGCCCTGGCGCCGGCCATTGCCGGTGGGCTTCAGCCCCATCAGCCGCGCATTCTGCCGGTCCTGCATGTAGTTCACCAGACGGCCGTTCTCGATCAGGACGTTATAGGCAGAGGGCGTGCCTTCGTCGTCGATGGTGAGCGAGCCGCGGCGGCTCTCGATCGTGCCGTCATCCACCACGGTGACGCCGGGAGCGGCCACCATTTCGCCCAGCAGCCCGGCAAAGGCCGACGTCTTCTTGCGGTTGAAATCGCCTTCCAGCCCGTGGCCGACCGCTTCATGCAGCATCACGCCCGGCCAGCCATTGCCGAGCACCACATCCATGGTACCGGCCGGCGCATCGATCGCATCGAGATTGACGAGAGCCTGCCGCAGCGCCTCATCCGCGCCCGTGTGCCAGTTTCCATTCAGCACGAAATCACCGAAACCGATGCGCCCGCCCGTTCCGAAGGAGCCGCTCTCCTGACGGTCGCCATCGCCCACCACGACGGAAATGTTGAGGCGCGTCATGGGGCGGATGTCCTGCACCCGGTGGCCATCGGCGCGCAGGATATCCACCACCTGCCAGCTGGCCGCGATGGAAGCAGTGACCTGCCGCACCTTCGGGTCCTTGCCGCGAAGATAGGCGTCGATTTCCGACAGCAGGCTCACCTTCTCTTCGAAGGTGGGCGAGCCGATCGGGTTTTCATCGCCATAAAGCTTTTTGTTGGTGCGTTGAGGTGCGGCAGCGTAGGAGCCGGAATAGCCGCGGGTGACGGCCTTTACCGCATCGCTGGCGCGCGAAAGGGCCGCTTCCGACAATTCGCCCGCATGGGCAAAACCCACCGCTTCGCCGGCCACTGAACGTAGGCCAAAACCCTGGTCCGTATTGAAGGAGCCGCCCTTCAAGCGTCCGTTGTCGAATGTCAGCGATTCGGCCTGAGCATGCTCGACGAAAAGCTCGCCATCGTCGGCGCCCTGCAAGGCATCGGATAAAAGCGCGCGCAGCCGGGTTTCGTCGCAGTCGAAAAGGGAGATCAGGTCGGTCGTCATGGCGGCTCCTTGCGCGGGGCGATGGCCCCCTTATCCGCCGATGTAAGTGCCGGGCGCGCGCTAGGCAAGCCCGGCTGTCACATGTCAGCTCACGGAAGGGCGTCGTAGCCTTCGCCGAAACCGGAAAGCTCGATCGGGATGCCGACACGGTCCTGATCGACCGCTTCGCGCAGTGCGAAGACGGCATTCTTGCCGGCGCGGAGGATGCGCATCAGGTCATCGTCGATTTCCACTTCCACATAGCAGCCCTCGGAGAAGCAGCGGGTGAAATAGGCGCGGCCGATATTGTTGTTGTCGACGTAAAGCTCCATGCCGTCCTTCAGGAGAACGCCCAGCGGTGCCAGGATGCGCAGGATGCGTGCCTTGCGGTCCGCTGTCTTCAGGACCACGACGGAAAGGCCAACTTCCGGCCGGTCATCGGCAATCACGTTCTGCATCAGCGCGCATTGCTCGGTGGTGGCGCCGGCAGGCTTGTCGCAGAGGATCGACCATGCACCGTGGTTCTCGCGCACCGTACCTGGCTGCTGCGGAGCAACTGGCTGCGGCTTGGCCTGCTTTTCGGCAGGCTGCGAAGGTTGCGCCGGGGCCGGCTTTGCCGCGGGTTGCGCCTGGGCAGGCTTGGGCGCCGATTGGGGCGCCGGTTGCGGCGCGGGCTGGGGCGTTTGGGCCGCAGCGAAACTGGCGAAGCCTGGCAGCATCGCGGCGAGAATCGCCGCGCGCAGACGTGAAAGACGCATGTAAACCTCTGCTTGTCGAATCAGTGGCGCTATTCTTGTCTCTGGGGAGAGCGAATGAAAAGCCCCGACCTCTTTTCAGCGGACTGCGGCGAAAATGGGGAGCATAAAGGAATCAAGGTACACCAAGGGCTTCCGGGCATGCGTTTGACAACGCGCAAAAATGCCGCACGGACACGGCGACGCGGATATTGCGGCGGTTGTTAAACTATGATTGAACCAATGGGCTATAGCTTGGGAATGCGCGTTTGGATTTGATCTAGATCAGACGTTTGGGGAGAGACTATCGTGATGAACAGAGCCTATGCAGCAGTGTCTGCTTTGATCTGTCTGTTCTTCGCCTTCGGGGCGGCGGCAGACCAACCGGTTCCGTGGCAGCTGGACCTGCAGCAGCCGGCAACCGCGATCATGCATGAAATCAAGTGGTTCTCGCATTACACGCTCTGGTTCATCGTGCCGATCACCTTGTTCGTGCTCGTGCTTCTGATCATCGTGGTTGTGAAGTTCCGCGCCAATGCCAATCCGGTTCCGTCGCGCACCAGCCACAACACGCTGATCGAGGTGGTCTGGACGCTGGCGCCGGTTCTGATTCTTCTGTTCCTGGCCATTCCCTCCTTCAACCTGCTCAACGCGCAGCTGACGAAGCCGCAAAATCCTGACCTGACGGTCAAGGCAACTGCGACGCAGTGGCTATGGAGCTATGAGTACCAGGGTGGCGAAACCGCGGTCTCCTTCGATTCCTACATGCTGAAGGATGGCGATCGCGCCGCCAGCGGTAAGACGGACAAGGGCCTCTATCCGCGCCTGCTGGCTGTGGACAATGAACTGGTCGTGCCCGTCAATAAGACGGTGCGCGTGCTGATCACGGCCGCGCCGACCGATGTGATTCATTCCTTCTCGATGCCGGCCTTCGGCATCAAGCTCGACGCCATCCCCGGTCGCCTGAACGAAACCTGGTTCAAGGCGGAGAAGGAAGGCATTTATTACGGTCAGTGCTCGCAGCTGTGCGGCAAGGATCATGCCTTCATGCCGATCGCCATCCGCGTTGTCCCGGAGGACAAGTTCAACGCGTGGAAGACGGCGGCTCAGAAGGATCTGCGCGGCGCAAACAAGGCGCTCATGGCAGCGGTGGATCAGCCCTCCGCAGTCAAGGTTGCCTCTGCTGACGCCAAGTAAGGGAGTGAGGGAAAATGGCTGGAAATTCCGCACATGACGGTCATCATGCCCATGCAGCCCATCAGGCGCACGCGCATGACGATCACCACCACGATCACAAGCCGGGCTTTGCCGCCCGTTGGCTGTTTTCGACCAACCACAAGGATATCGGCACACTCTACCTGATCTTCGCGATCTTTGCCGGTATCGTCGGCGGCCTGCTCTCGGTCGCCATCCGCATGGAATTGCAGGAGCCTGGCATCCAGATCTTCCATGGTCTGGCCTCCATGGTCTACGGCTACCAGGGCGATGCGGCCATTGATGGCGGCAAGCAGCTCTACAACGTTTTCACGACGGCCCATGGCCTGATCATGATCTTCTTCATGGTCATGCCCGCGCTGATCGGCGGCTTCGCCAACTGGATGATCCCGATCATGATCGGCGCACCGGATATGGCGTTTCCGCGTCTCAACAACATCTCCTTCTGGCTAATCGTGCCGGCCTTCCTGCTTTTGATCCTGTCGATGTTCGTCGACGGTCCGGCCGGCGGCTATGGCGCCGGTACGGCCTGGACGCTCTATCCGCCGCTCTCGACGCTGGTCGGCCATCCGGGTCCGGCCGTCGATCTCGCGATCTTTGCGCTGCACGTCTCAGGCGCTTCGTCCATCCTCGGCGCGATCAACTTCATCACCACCATCCTCAACATGCGCGCACCGGGCATGACGCTGCACAAGATGCCGCTGTTTGCCTGGGCAGTGCTGGTCACGGCCTTCCTGCTGCTCTTGTCCCTGCCGGTTCTGGCGGGCGGCATCACCATGCTGCTGACGGACCGTAACTTCGGCACGACCTTCTTCGCACCGGAAGGCGGTGGTGATCCGGTACTCTACCAGCACCTGTTCTGGTTCTTCGGCCATCCGGAAGTCTACATCCTGATCCTGCCGGGCTTCGGCATCATCAGCCACATCATCTCGACCTTCTCCAAGAAGCCGGTCTTCGGTTATCTCGGCATGGCCTATGCCATGGTCGCCATCGGTGCCGTCGGCTTCGTCGTCTGGGCGCACCACATGTACACGGTCGGCCTGTCGCTCGATGCGCAGCGCTACTTTGTATTCGCCACCATGGTCATCGCTGTTCCGACGGGCGTGAAGATCTTCTCCTGGATTGCGACGATGTGGGGTGGCTCGCTTACCTTCCGCACGCCGATGGTCTGGGCGATCGGCTTCATCTTCCTGTTCACGGTCGGTGGTGTGACGGGCGTGCAGCTCGCCAATGCCGGTCTCGACCGCTCGCTGCATGACACCTATTACGTCATCGCCCACTTCCACTATGTGCTGTCGCTCGGCGCTGTCTTCGCCATCTTCGCTGCCTGGTACTACTGGTTCCCGAAGATGACCGGCTACATGTACTCGGAATTCCTGGGCAAGCTGCACTTCTGGGTCATGTTCGTCGGCGTCAACATGGTCTTCTTCCCGCAGCACTTCCTTGGTCTGGCAGGCATGCCGCGCCGTTATATCGACTATCCGGATGCATTTGCCGGTTGGAACTATGTCTCCTCCATCGGCTCCTACATCTCCTTCGTCGGCGTTATCATCTTCCTCGTCAGCATCTGGGAAGCCTTCGCCAAGAAGCGCATTGCCGGTGACAATCCGTGGGGCGAGGGTGCAACGACGCTGGAATGGCAGCTGTCCTCGCCGCCGCCCTACCACCAGTGGGAAGAACTGCCCCGCATCAAGTAAGTTACCCATGATTGACGCGGTCTGATCAAGGCCGCGTCGATCCTCAAAATGTACTCAGTCAGGACTTCGCATGACCGCAATCGATCACAACATGGGAGTAGGGGAAGATCAGGGCGCCCGGCTGTCGGAAGCAGGCGCGCGTGATTTCTTCGAACTCCTCAAGCCGCGCGTCATGTCGCTTGTGGTCTTCACGGCCTTCGTCGGTCTTGTGCTTGCGCCGGGGCATATCAACCCGGTGTTGGGTGCCATCGCCATCCTCTGTATTGCGGTCGGCGCGGGTGCGTCCGGTGCCCTCAACATGTGGTATGATGCGGATATCGATGCGGTGATGAGCCGGACGGCCCGCCGTCCGATCCCGGCTGGTCGCGTTACACCGGGAGAGGCGCTGGCCTTCGGCCTGACGCTCTCGACCTTTTCCGTTGCAATTCTTGGCCTTGCGATCAACTGGTTTGCAGCAGGCCTGCTGGCCTTCACTATCTTCTTCTACGCGGTCGTCTATACGATGTGGCTGAAGCGCTCGACGCCGCAGAACATCGTCATCGGCGGTGCGTCCGGCGCTTTCCCGCCGATGATCGGCTGGGCCTGCGTGACGGGCGGCCTATCGCTGGACAGCATACTTCTCTTTTCCATCATCTTCCTCTGGACGCCTGCCCATTTCTGGGCGCTGGCGCTGTTCAAGATGCGCGATTACGGCTCCGTCGGTGTGCCGATGATGCCGAATGTGGCCGGCGAGCGTTCCACCAAACACCAGATCGTCGTTTATGCGGTTCTGACGGCCGTCTGCGGCGTGCTGCCTACGATGACCGGCCTGGCCGGAACGGCCTACGGCATCTTTGCCGCAGTGCTCGGCGCGCTCTTCGTGGGCTGTTCCATCGCCGTCTGGCGAATGGCCGACGGCGATGAGAAAATGGTCCAGGCGAAGCAGATGTTCGCCTACTCGGTTTTCTATCTCTTTGCGATCTTCTCGGCCTTTCTGGTCGACCATTTCGGTCGCGCTCTGTTTGCCTTCGTGGGAGCGTGAGCGTGATCGAGACGATGAAGCCAAACGAGGCACAGAAGAAATCCAGACGAGGGCGCAACATCGCCCTTGGCCTCGTACTGGCCGGCCTGGTGCTGATCTTCTACGTGGTCACCATCATCAAGTTTACCAGCCATTGATCGGCGCTTGAGGAGGAGCCAAGCGATGGGAGCGGAAAAGACGGGAACGAAGCGGGTCAGCAATGGCGGCATCATGGCCGGTTGCGTCGTGTTCGTGGCGTGCATGGTGGGTGCGGCTTACGCCTCCGTGCCGCTTTACCGTCTGTTCTGCCAGGTGACGGGCTATAACGGCACCACTCAGCGTACCGAGCAATATTCCGAAACCATTCTGGACCAGAAGATCAAGGTCACCTTCGATGCCAACACATCGTCAGGCCTGAACTGGAACTTCAAGCCGGATGATCCTTTCGTTCAGCCGCGCATCGGTGAGACGGTGCAGGTGAAATTTACCGCGACGAACAAGTCGAATGTGCCGACAACGGGGTCTGCCGTCTTCAACGTCACGCCCATGGAAGCGGCGGTCTATTTCAACAAGGTGCAGTGCTTCTGCTTTACTGAAACGACGCTACAGCCGGGCCAGACGCTGGATATGCCGGTCGTTTTCTTCGTCGATCCTGACATCACCAAGGCGGAAGAAACCAAGAATATCAGGACGATTACCTTGTCCTATACCTTCTATCCCAGCCAGCCCAAGGCCAAGCCCGTTGCGGGCCTGTCCAGCGCTGCGCAGGACGTGAAAAGCAAGTTGTGAGAGAGGGCTTATCCGTGGCCTGCGGATGAGCTGAGGAGACAAACCGGGGACTGCTGACATGGCCGAGACGCATCAGAAGAAGCACGACTACCACATTATCGATCCAAGCCCGTGGCCGCTGCTCGCCTCCATCGGTGCCTTTTTTCTCACCTTCGGCGGCGTGGGCTACATGCGTTACCTGCATGGTGGCGAGTTCAAGATTGCTGGCGTCAACATCGCTACACCCTGGCTGTTTTTCATCGGCCTTGCCATTACCATCTACGTCATGATCGGCTGGTGGTCGGATACGATCAAGGAAGGTCGCGAGGGCAACCACACCCGCGTCGTGTCGCTGCATCTGCGCTACGGCATGATCATGTTCATCGCTTCGGAAGTGATGTTCTTCGTCGCATGGTTCTGGGCCTTCTTCGATGCGAGCCTCTTTTCCAACGAGGCGATCCAGGCCTCGCGCGTGCAGTTTACCGGCGGACAGTGGCCGCCGAAGGGTATCGAAGTTCTCGATCCCTGGCATCTGCCGATCTACAACACCATCATCCTGCTTCTGTCCGGTACCTGTGTTACCTGGGCGCACCACGCGCTGCTGCACAACGACCGAAAGGGCCTCATCAACGGTTTGGCGCTGACGGTGGCGCTCGGCGTGCTGTTCTCCTTCGTCCAGGCTTACGAATACGCCCATGCGCCGTTCGCCTTCAAAAGCTCCATCTACGGCGCAACCTTCTTCATGGCGACCGGCTTCCATGGCTTCCACGTTCTGGTCGGCACGATCTTCCTGATCGTCTGCCTGCTGCGCGCCATCAATGGCGGCTTCACGCCGCAGAAGCATTTCGGCTTTGAAGCGGCCGCCTGGTACTGGCACTTCGTGGACGTGGTCTGGCTGTTCTTGTTCTTTGCCGTCTACATCTGGGGCGGCTGGGGTGCGCCGCTCGCCCACGGCTAAATCGGCCGACGCAAATTGGAGGGCGGCCAAAGGCCGCCCTTTTCCGTTCAAGCTGGAAGAAACGCCATGACAGAAGATGAGGCCCGCTTTCCCCCGCAGGATGCAATCAGCACGGGGCTGAGGGGACGCTGCCCCCGCTGCGGAGAAGGGCATCTCTTTGATGGGCTTTTGAAGGTCAAGCCATCCTGCAGTGCCTGTGGGCTCGATTTTTCCTTTGCGGATGCCGGCGATGGGCCGGCGGTCTTCGTGATGCTGATCCTCGGCTTCGTCATTGTCGGCTTCGCGCTCTGGCTTGAATTCACCTTTCATCCGCCCGTCTGGTTGCATTTTCTCGTCACCGCTCCTTTCGCGATTATCGTCAGCCTTGCCTCTCTGCGCTGGCTGAAGGGCGTTCTGATTTCCCTTCAATACCGGCACAGCGCCCAGGAGGGGCGGATCGATCGTGGCTGAGGCGCTGAAAGCCTCCCGGGAAAAGGCCATTGCGACCGCGGTTGTGGTGCTGGCAGCGCTTGCCATCCTGATCTCGCTCGGCACCTGGCAGGTAGAGCGCCTGCATTGGAAGGAAGGTCTGCTTGCCCAGATCGAAGAGCGCCGCAAGGCAGCCCCCGCGCCACTGGTGGACGTGGAACGGGCCGTGGCGGCGGGCGAGGATGTGGAATATCGCCGGGTCAGCGTGACCGGCACCTTCGATCATGTCCGCGAACGGCATTTCTTTGCCACCTTCGAAGGCCGCTCAGGCTTCTACATCTATACCCCGCTCAGGCTGGAAAGCGGCCAGGTACTTTTCGTCAATCGCGGCTTCGTGCCCTATGACATGAAGGAGGCGGCAACCCGGCAGGCGGGGCAGGTGGCTGGCGAGGTGACGCTGACCGGCTATGCGCGAGACCGATTGGCGGAAAAGCCATCCTGGCTGGTGCCCGACAATGACGTGGCGAAGAACATCTTCTACTGGAAGGACATGGATGCCATGATCTCTTCTGCGAAGCTGGATCCCGCCAGTGTCCTGCCGTTTTTCGTGGATGCCGATGAAACGGTGACGAACCCCGGTGGCTTGCCACGCGGCGGTGTTACCCAGTTCGATCTGCCGAACAACCATCTCCAATATGCGCTCACCTGGTACGGGCTGGCGCTGGCGCTTGTTGCTGTCGTCATCGGCATGCGGTTTCGCAAGAGAACCCCTCAAGAGGCGGGGAAGACTTGACCCGTTCCGTTCGTTAAGAGAGGGCTTTGGAGGAGATCAGCCATGGCAATTCTTGCGAATATTCTCGTCGCGCTCGTGGCGCTCGAGCACGTCTACATCCTCGTGCTGGAAATGTTTCTCTGGACGACGCCGCGCGGCCGCAAGGCCTTCGGGCTGACGCAGGAGCGCGCCGAGATGACCAAGGTGATGGCGGCCAATCAGGGGCTCTATAACGGTTTTCTGGCCGCCGGCCTCATCTGGGCGCTTTTACATCCGGCACCGGCCTTCGCTTTCCAGCTCAAATTGTTTTTTGTTGGCTGCGTCGTGGTCGCTGGCCTATATGGAGGCCTGACTGCGTCCCGGAAGATTTGGGTCATCCAGGCTCTTCCGGCCGCGATCGCCCTGATTGCTGTTTTCCTGGCTGGCTGACCTGATGAACCTTGCTGTAACCCGACCGCCCCTCACCATACGGCTCTGTGGCCCGCGCGGCTTCTGTGCAGGCGTCGATCGCGCCATCCAGATCGTGGTGCTGGCGTTGAAGGCCTATGGCGCACCGGTCTATGTCCGCCACGAGATCGTCCACAACAGATATGTGGTGGAAGGGCTGGAGGCCAAGGGTGCTGTCTTCGTCGAGGAGTTGAACGAGATCCCTGAGGAGCATCGGTCGCAGCCAGTGGTGTTTTCCGCCCATGGCGTGCCGAAATCAGTGCCGGAAGATGCGCAGGCGCGCAATCTCTTCTACCTGGATGCCACCTGTCCGCTGGTCTCCAAGGTGCACAAGCAGGCCATGCGCCACCAGCGGCTAGGCCGCCATGTCATCCTGATCGGCCATGCCGGCCATCCGGAAGTCATCGGCACCATGGGCCAATTGCCGGAAGGCACAGTCTCGCTGATCGATACCATTGCCGATGCGGAGGCCTATCAGCCCGCCGATCCCGACAACCTCGGTTACGTGACGCAAACCACGCTTTCGGTGGATGATACGGCGGGCGTGATTGCCAAGCTGCAGGAGCGTTTCCCCAATCTGACGCCGCCGTCTGCCGACAGCATCTGCTATGCCACCACCAATCGGCAGGAAGCGGTGAAGCAGGCGGCCCCCGGCTGCGATCTCTTCATCGTGGTCGGCGCGCCGAATTCTTCGAACTCCAAGCGGCTGGTGGAAGTGGCGCTCAGGGCAGGCGCCACACGTTCGCTTCTGGTGCAGCGCGCTTCCGAGATCAACTGGGATGAGATCGGCGCCATCGGCACGCTTGGTATTTCCGCTGGCGCCTCGGCGCCGGAAGTCATCGTTGACGAGATCATCGAAGCCTTCCGTGAGCGTTTCGACGCCAGGGTTGAACTGGCGATCACTGCGGAAGAGAACGAGCACTTCCTGGTCAACCGCGAACTGCGCGATATCGAACTCACCCGCGAAGACATGGCCTGGGTGAATGGGTGAAGGTAATTATTGGCGGTCACATCGCTTCGCTTACGGGTGGTGTCCGTAACACTTGAGAGTTCATCAGCTTGCCGATTATCTGCAGGAAGCGCGCTAGTTCCTCCGCATTTATAGCCTGCTGTAAATCCCCGTGGATAAATGCGTTTCGCTTGACCGCCATGGCACGAAGGGAGCTTGCTTCCGATGCTGTAACGACGCCTTCATTCGCTAGTCGCTCAATGATTCTTCCTGGTGATTGTGCTCTTGCGAACTCGGCAGGTCTTCTGGATCTGCTAATCGCTTCCAACGTTGCCCACGCGATGAGAAGTGCAGCTTCGGGTTCGTCCTCCAATAGTCTTCTTGCGCGATTTATATTGAGTAAAATACTGGCGTCATCCGCTGTCGGAATTTCAGATGCGGCCAATTCAGTACCAACAACAAGATGAAGCTTCCAACCAGTCAGATCTTTGAGCGCTTTTTGCAGATCGGCAACGCGCTTTGAATATTGCGGACCTTCACCGGCAATTTGGATGACGAGTTTGGGGTCTTTACCAATTGCGATTCCGTCGGGACGAAAAGCCTTGAGTGCTTCGGGAAGCAGAGTGGCTGTTGGTTCAGCGATCACATCATAGCCCTGCTCAGCAAGTTTGGCTGCGGTGGCTGAGAAAATTTCAGCTTCGGTTGTTCTGGAAATTGTCACGCCTGCAGTTCCTCGAATGGATCGTTTGAAACGCGCACATACACTGCTGGTTTTGGCCCTAACAAACATTCGGCCAGCGTCTCTGATGGGTCCGTGAACGAAAATATCCGCCCTTTCTCGAACTTTTGTACCACAACGCGTTCGATTTGCGCATCATCTCGGTATAAATGCGGCATCATGCCATCAAGTATGAGTTTGACGATATTATCGATATCGCCAGTCATCCGGTCTTGAGGATAGTAGTACAACGTTACCGCCAGAGGCTTGTCGGTTGCGAAATGCATTTCTGGCAGCTTCGCCAGGCTTGCTGATCGAACAAGCTCCTTCCATTCTTGTTTCGCGCCAGTGCTGCTGCGCTGAAATGATACCGGCGTGCCTTGTATAATAAATTCAAAGGGAAATTCAGGCTCCACATGATTATCCCTGTTTGTTTGATGCTCGGTATAGGAGCATTTTTCTCCTATTTTGCAATCTTTTAGTTTCGTCGGCCAGCCTGCTACGCACCGAATTCCTGTGCCCATCGCATCCGCGGGGCTAGCCACCCGCCCGTCCTCCTGTGTATGCCTTGAGCGTATTCCAGAGCGGGACTGAAAGCATTGGCCGTCTATACCGATATCACCGAAGGCGAATTGAGAGATTTCCTGACCCAGTATGATGTGGGCGAGCTGACCTCTTACAAAGGCATTGCCGAAGGCGTGGAAAATTCCAATTTCCTCCTGCACACGACGAAGGATCCGCTGATCCTGACGCTCTATGAAAAGCGGGTGGATGCGGGCGATCTGCCGTTCTTTCTGGGTCTGATGCAGCATCTGGCGGAGCGGGGCCTTTCCTGCCCGCTGCCTTTGCCGCGCCATGATGGAAAGCTGACGGGCGAGCTTTCGGGGCGTCCCGCAGCGCTCATTTCCTTTCTGGAAGGCATGTGGCTGAGAAAGCCGGAAGCGGCCCATTGCGGGCAGGTGGGCCAGGCGCTTGCGCAGTTGCATCTCGCTGCGCAGGATTTCGCCATCCGCCGCCCGAATGCGCTGTCACTCGATGGCTGGGTGGAGCTCTGGGCCAAGGCCGCACCGCGCGCCGATGAAGTGCTGGAAGGGCTGGAGGCTGAGATTGCCGAGGAGCTGGACTATCTCTCCGGCCATTGGCCCAAGGCTCTGCCGACCGGCGTTATCCATGCCGATCTCTTCCAGGACAATGTCTTCTTCCTCGGCGACACGCTGTCCGGCCTCATCGATTTCTACTTCGCCTGCAACGACATGCTGGCCTATGACGTGGCGATCTGCCTGAATGCCTGGTGCTTTCAGCCGGATGGCTCCTATAATTTCGCCAAGGGTGCGGCGATGCTTGCGGGCTACCAGTCTGTCAGGCCTCTGTCTGAGGCGGAAACGGCGGCCCTGCCAATCCTCGCGCGCGGCTCGGCGCTGCGTTTCTTCCTGACCCGCCTCTATGACTGGCTGACCACGCCGGAAGGCGCGCTTGTGGTGAAGAAGGACCCGCTGGAGTATCTGCGTAAGCTGCGCTTCCACCGTGCGATCGTTTCGCCCAGCGAATACGGTCTTGAGGTGCCGGCATGAAGCATGTCGAGATCTTTACCGACGGCGCCTGTTCCGGCAATCCGGGTCCGGGCGGCTGGGGCGCCATCCTGCGCTATGGCGAAACCGAAAAGGAATTGTTCGGAGGCGAGGCTGATACCACCAACAACCGCATGGAGTTGCTGGCAGCCATCACGGCGCTGAATGCGCTGAAGACGCCATGCGAGGTGGATCTGCACACCGACAGCAAATATGTGATGGACGGCATTTCCAAGTGGATTTTCGGCTGGAAGAAAAACGGCTGGAAGACCGCCGACAAGAAGCCGGTGAAGAATGGCGAACTGTGGCAGCAACTCGACGCCGCCAACCAGCGCCACAAGGTCAAATGGCACTGGGTCAAGGGCCATGCTGGCCATCCGGAAAACGAGCGGGCCGATGAACTGGCCCGGTTAGGCATGGAGCCGTTCAAGAAGCGCTGATAGAACTCAAGCCAATCATAACAATCAAACCGAGGAAACCGCCCATGATCCTGCATTGCGTGCTGATGCGCCTGAAAGCTTCCGTGCAACCGGATGATAAACAGGCCCTGTTCGATGCGGTCGTGAACCTGCAAAACCTGATCGGCGGTATCCTAAGCATCAAGACCGGCCCGAATGTTTCGCCGGAAGGCTTGAGCGGCGGCTTCCATGATGGCTTCGTCGTGACCTTCGAGACGGCGGAGGCGCGTGACGCCTATCTCGTCCACCCGGACCATGTGAAGGTGGGCGAGAAGATCGTTGC
Organism: Rhizobium oryzicola; assembly: GCF_030504645.1. Lineage (GTDB taxonomy): Bacteria > Pseudomonadota > Alphaproteobacteria > Rhizobiales > Rhizobiaceae > Neorhizobium > Neorhizobium oryzicola. The sequence continues at coordinate 893,160 of NZ_JAUKWQ010000001.1, forward strand.
CGCCTGCGACGGCGGGCTCTCTGGCCTTCTGGTTTTTGATCTGGAAGTGTGAGGTAGGTAGCGGTCTCTTAATCAAGGGTGAGGGGCATGAAGCAGCCGCATCCTTGGTCCTCATCTGGCCAAGGCGGTGCAGCGACCTCCCCACCTCCCCTTGATGGGGAGGTCGCTGCGAAGCTGCGGGTGGGGTGATTAACCCATCGATTCCTATCACTCGCTACCGCCGATAATGAACTTCATCGACTTTACCTCGGTAAATTCAGTGAATTTCCTTGGGAAGTCTGCATTGTCACCCCGCCCGGCGCTGTTCGCGCCGACCTCCCCATCAAGGGGAGGTGGGGAATTTGCGGGTCCGCTTGGCGAAATCAGCCATTCTCTGACTGGCCAGTGCTCACCGTCCGCTGGTTTCCTTTTCCTTCTTCGCCTGGTCCCGATGCCATTTGATGGCGTAGTACATGCCAATGCCGAGCACGATGATCTTGAGCGGGAAGAAGACGATCGGGAACCAGTCCCAGAAATCCGAATTGGCCATGGCTTTCACTTGACGTTTGTCTATCGTGAGGGAGCCCTACGCCTAAACCGTTGCGGGCGACATCGGCCATGTTGACGCAGATGGGGAGCGGAAACCGGCGAATGCCGGTGCCGCCGCCTTTCGACGATCTGGCGCGGATTGGATTTTGATAGGATTATACAAAAAGAAGCAGGACCCGGCCGGGATGGGGTGGGGTAACCGGGTCCTGCAGGAACCCAGCTTAGCTGGATTTTTCCATGGCCGTCGCCAGCTGGTCCACGTTGTAGCGGAACATCTTCTCATAGGTCGGCGCCGGGCCCTTGGCCTTGGAGAGCGATTCCACGTAAAGCTCGCCGCCCGGCTGCGCGCCGGTTGCCTTCGCCACCTGCTTGACCAGACGCGGATCGTTGGAGTTTTCGAAGAAGTAGGTCTTCACCTTCTCCGTCTTGATCTGCTCGATCAGCTTGGACACGTCGCCGGCAGAGGCTTCCGTCTCCGTGGAAATGCCGAGCGGCGACAGGAAGGTGATCTTGTATTCGCGGCCGAGATAGCCAAAGGCGTCGTGGCTGGTCAGCACCTTGCGGCGGTCTTCGGCTATTCTGTCGAACTTCTGGTGCGCATAGGCATTCAGCTCGTCCAGCTTCTTGCTATAGGCTTCGGCATTGGCCTTGAAGGTGGCGGCGTCAGCCGGATCGGCTGCGGAAAGTGCCTTCTCCACATTGGCAACCCAGACCTTCACATTGACCGGGCTGTTCCACACATGCGGATCGGTCACGGTCTTGCCGTCCTCTTCCATGGTGCGGGTGCTGATGCCTTCGGAGGCGACGACCGGTTTGCCCTTGTAGCCGGAAGCGGAAATCAGGCGATCCATCCAGCCTTCCAGGCCAAGACCGCTGACGAAGGTGATGTCGGCTGCCTTCAGCGCCTTGGCATTGGCGGGCGTCGGTTCGAATTCATGGGGGTCGCCATCAGGTCCGACGAGGCTGGTGACGGTGACCTTGTCACCGCCGACGTGATGGACGATGTCGGCAAGCACGGTGAAGGAGGCGACGGCCTTCAGGTCTGCGGCGGAAGCAGACGCGGCAAGCCCTGCAAAGGCGGCGCCGGTCAGCAGCAAGGTGCGAAGCAACATGGATAGTTCTCCTTGGGTTAAAGTTCAGCCCGTCAGATGCGGACGGGGAAAGTATTTGCGGGCAATGCCAGCCGGTCCGACCAGGATGGACAGGCCGTAGAAGATGGAGGCCGTGATGATGATGGTCGGGCCCGAAGCCAGCTCCAGATGATAGGAGGCGATGAGGCCGATATAGCCGCTGGCAAAGGCGGTTCCGGCAGACACCGCCAGCATGCCGGGCAGCGTTCGCGCCCACAGCTGTGCGATCGCCGCCGGCAGCATCATCAGCCCGACCGCCATCAGCGTGCCGAGCGCCTGAAAGCTGGCGACCAGGTTCAGCACGACCAGCAGCAGGAAAGCGACGTGATAGAGCGGACCGCGACCGCCGACGGCCCGCAGGAAGCCGGGGTCGAAACATTCAGCCACCAGCGGGCGATAGATGACCGCAAGCGCCACCAGCGTGATCGAGGTGATGCCGCCGATCAGTGTCAGCGCCTCGTTGTCGATGGCAAGGATGGTGCCGAACAGCACATGCAGGAGGTCGATATTGGAGCCGCGCAAGGAAACGATCAGCACGCCGAGCGCCAGTGAGGTGAGGTAGAAGCTGGCAAAGCTCGCATCCTCCTGCAAAACGGTAGCGCGGCTGACGAGGCCGGAGAGAAGCGCGACCGAGAGGCCCGCCACCAGCCCGCCAAGGCCCATGGCCGTCAGCGACAGCGAGCCTGCGATGAGGTAACCGATGGCAGCCCCCGGCAGCACCGCATGGCTCAGCGCATCGCCCATCAGGCTCATGCGGCGCATCATCAGGAACACGCCCATCGGCCCGGCACCGAGCGCCAGACACAGGCAGGCCACCAGCGCGCGGCGCATGAAGCCGTAATCCTGAAACGGCGCGATGAGGAGATCATAGGCGCTCATGCGGCCGGCTCGCAGATGGCGGCGTTCTCATCCCAGCGCTCGGCCATGGCGCGGGCCGTCAAGAGATTGGCGGGCGACAGTGCTTCTTCCGTCCGCCCCCAGGCGATCAGTTCGCGAGCAATCAGCAGGGTTTGCGGGAAATGCGCCCGCACCTGATCGAAATCATGCAGCACGGCGACAACCGTGCGGCCTTCGCCGTGCCAGCGGCAGACAATATCGATGAGGTCGCGCGTGGTGCGGGCATCGATCGCGGTAAAGGGCTCGTCCAGCAGGATCAGCGGCGCATCCTGCAAGAGCAGGCGGGCAAACAGAACGCGCTGGAACTGGCCTGCGGACAGCGAACCGACGGGGCGTCTTTCGAAGCCTTCCAGCCCGACGGCTGACAATGCATCTCCAGCCTTGATCATATCCTGCCGCCCAACGGCGCGGAAGGCGCCGCTGCGCTTCCAGGCGCCCAGCATGACTGTATCGAGCACGCTGATCGGAAAGCGACGGTTGATCTCGGCCGCTTGTGGCAGATAGCCGATATCGCTGGCAGTGAAGCCCTTGATGATCTTGCCTTCCGCGGGCTTCAGCTCGCCCATGATGGCCTTCAGCAGTGTGGACTTTCCAGCCCCGTTTGGCCCGGCAATCGCCGTCAAGCTGCCGGCTTCAATGCGACCCGAGAGATGATGCACGGCCGGGTGGCGATCATAGGTGATCGTCACATTGGTCAGATCAATGCCACCACTGCTCATGGCAGGCTGGCCGCCCATTCGATCGCCTGCCACAGCCCGACAAGGCATGCCGCGACCACGCAGACGCGCAGGAGCGCGGAATAGCGCATCAGGCTGAAGGGGTAAGTGGGACTACGCATACGGCGACCATGTAATGTTATGTTGTTACGATTAGTAACGTTATAACAAAGTGGCGAAAGAAAGGCAGAGGTTATTTCGGGCTGGTGACAAAGCCGGGCGGTGCTTTGATTTGCGTGCGTCGGTTAATATGAAGGTCGGTGCCGAGAGAGGATGTTCTCGCACATACTTTCACCCCCCTCTGCCCTGCCGGGCATCTCCCCCACAAGGGGGGAGATCAGCAGAGCGGCTACCCGCTCATTCATTTAGCTCATGTGGAGAAAGCCAGATAACTCACAACCTCCAAAGCGGATCGAGAGGGAGCCACGAGTCGATCTCCCCCCTTGTGGGGGAGATGCCCGGCAGGGCAGAGGGGGGTAATGAAGTTCGTATAACATCGATTTGGAACCTGCCCGTCACTCCCCACCCGCAGCTTCGCCGCGACCTCCTCATGAACGCCGGTGGGCGGCGGCAAGCTCAGCCCTATATGCGTACGGGTTTTTGCGACAAGGAGAACACTGTGCTGCATCGCTACCTTGCCAAAGTCAGCCGAAAGCTGGGCGCCACGCCCTCACAGCTGCAACTCAGGAACCGCGCCCAGGCCCGCGTGGAAGGCACGTTGTCCGGCCCGGGTCTGTTGGTGGCGGGCGAGGCCTGGCCGGGCGTGCTGACCGAGCCGGCGCAGGTTCTGGTGGCCAAGGGTGCCGAGATCGAGATGCGAGACACCTTCTATCTGCATCACGGCGGCACGATCGGCGTGCAGGCGGGCGCAAGACTCTCGCTCGGCAGCGGCTATGCGTCGCCCCGCGTCTGGATTTCCTGCGGCCTTTCCATTGAGATCGGTGATGGCGTGGCAATCGCCGACCAGACCATTATCCGCGACTGGGACGGCCATGACATTGAAGGTAGGCCGGATCGCAAGCCGATCCAGATCGGCAACCACGTCTGGATCGGTATGCGTTGCATCATTCTGAAGGGTGTCACAATCGGCGATGGCGCGGTCATCGGTGCGGGTTCCGTCGTGACGCGGGATGTGCCGCCGGGCATGCTGGCCACGGGCAATCCGGCGACCGTGCGACGGCCTATCATTTGGCGGTAGTTGTCAGATCAGCACCCGTTTTGCCGCTTCCGTTACTGAACGGGTGAGGTCGGCCAGCCGATCCGTCGCCAGCCGGTTGATCTGCCAGTAGAGCGCCACATCCAGCGGCGAATTGGCGACCAGTTCCACCAGCGCGCCGGAGTGCAGATGCGGTCTCGTCAGTGGCTCCGGGTTCATGCCCCAGGCCATGCCGGCAAGGCTCGCATCCAGAAAGGCTTGCGTCGAAGGCAACCAATGGCTGGGGGATTGGATGTCCGCGCCAAAGGTTAGGCGCATCCAGTCGCGCTGCAGGCGATCCTTCTGGCTGAAGGTCAGGCAGGGTGCCTTCGCCAGCGCGTCCGCCGTCACGCCGTCGGGAAAGTAGCGGTCCACGAAGTCCGGGCTTGCCGTCGCGTGATAGCGCAAGGCACCGAGTGAGTAGCGGCGGCAGCCCGCGACAGGCTTTTCCGTGCTGGTGACGGCGGCAATCACCCGGCCGCGCTGCAGCCATTCGGCGGTATGGTCCTCATCGTCAACGGCGATGTTCAGCAGGTATGGGGACTGTTTCGAAAAGGCCGCTGCGGCATCCAGGAACCAGGTGCCGAGACTGTCGGCATTGGTGGCGACCTGCAGCGTGACCCGGTGTTCCGGCCCGCGCGGATCGGCAAGCGATGGCAGATGCTCGAGCAGTTCGCGCTCCAGCATGCCGACATTCTCCATGTGCCGGCACAGCCAGTCTCCCTTCTCCGTGGCAGTGCAGGGGTTACCGCGCACGATCAGCACGGCGCCGAGCCGCTCTTCCAGCTGCTTGACGCGTTGCGAGACCGCCGAGGGCGTCACGTTCAAAAGAACGGCGGCCTTCTCGAAGCTGCCGGATTGCACGACAGCCTGCACGAAACGAAGTGCGGAATAGTCAAGCACGGATTAGTCAGCCTTAATCAGAGTAAGCAGGTTTAACTAGCCTAATCCGCGCTGGGTGACTACTGCCTCTGCGGGATCACAGGTGAATTTCGGGCATATGCACATTTCAACTTTCTTCACCGGCATGATGATGAGCCTCAGCCTCATCGTGGCCATCGGCGCGCAGAACGCCTTCATTCTCCGTCAGGGGCTGAAGGGCGAGTATATCTTTGCGGTCTGCCTGACCTGCGCGCTTTCGGATGCCCTCCTCATCATCCTCGGCGTTACCAGCCTGAAGCAGATCGTCACCCTTCTGCCCTGGCTGGATCCCGTCATGCGCTATGGTGGTGCGGCCTTCCTCATCTGGTATGGGGCAAGAAGCCTGCGCTCGGCGCTGAAATCCGCAAGTGCGCTTGATGTGGAGGGGGCTCCGCCCGCAAGCTTCGGCAAGACCATGGCCACCTGCCTGGCGCTGACCTATCTCAATCCGGGCGTCTATCTGGATACGGTGGTGCTGCTTGGCAGCATCTCCAACCAGTTTCCGGGCCACCGTGCGGAATTTGCCAGCGGCGCCGCCTCAGGCTCGTTCCTGTTCTTCTTCGCGCTGGGCTATGGCGCGACAAAACTTCGGCCCCTGTTTTCCAACCCCGCCGCCTGGCGCATTCTGGAAGCGGCGATTGCTGCCATCATGGGGCTGATCGCGTTCCGCCTGCTGGCGGGGGTGTAGGGGCGGAGCGTTACGCCCCCAATCAGTTCCCCTTGCCTGCCAGATACTGGGCACGCTTGGCGACGACCTCTTCGTAATTGGACTGAAGTCGCTCAATCTCCTGATAACGGGGATCTTTCTTCATGCCTTCCGTATCGACGATCTTCTTGTCCTCAAGCGGCGGCAAGCTTTCGAAGACCTTTTGCGTGATTGCCGTCTTGGCTTTCTCAATCGTGCCACCCAGCAGCTGGGCAATCTTCTTCGCCCGATATTCTGCGGCATCTGGTCCGCTCAACGTGCTCGTGTCGTTCGCGAACATAGCGGTAAGGATCCGGCCGAGTGCATCGTTCTCCGCCCCGACGACGCCTTGGTTGTCAATGCGCACGATACCCTTTCCGGCAACCGTAACAGTGGCGTAAGGCTTCACCCGCGGGTCGTTAGAAACATCTGCCGGGATGACTGTGGTGTAGTCATGTTCCAATCCATCCTGTTTCCCGGTAATCAGTGCCTTCGAAGCGGCCAGAAAATCCTGATATTCGCTTTCGGGGAGTGCCGAGATGTTAACTTCCTTGACGGTCAAGTATCCGATTTTAAAGGAATAACCATCCAGTTCCAGCAGCTTGCCACCCAAATTGACCATCACCTTTGACGGCAGGCTGTCGACCGTCGGGTTGCTTTTGCGCGTCGCAGATTGATTGCCGTCCTCCTCCAAGGAAGAGAAGTCTTGGGCACCGCCATCCGCCTTGATCGTGAGCTGCGAGGCGGCAGCATAGCGCGTTGCCGCATCAGAATATGTATTTGTGCCTATGGTTGTCATTGTTACCTCCTGCTAATGCTGGAGATTGTATATCATAAGCTTGCCTCAACCTTTCCTAGGTAAAATTTCTGGCATAAAATCTAGGATTGAATTCCGGTAAATTCTTAAATACAAAAAGCGGCCCCGAAGGACCGCTTTCGCATCATCACATGTGGTCGGAACTCAGACCAGAGTCAGCATGTGTTCGGCGCCGGATACGGTCGCCTGACCCGGGTTTTCCTCGATGTTGATCGACTTCACCACGCCGTCTTCGACCAGCATGGAGTAACGCTTGGAGCGTACGCCGAGGCCACCGGCGGACAGATCCATGTCGAGGCCGAGCGCCTTGGTGAAACCTGCATCCCAGTCGGCGAGGAAGTGGATCTTGCCCATGCCGCCGGACTTTTCAGCCCAGGCACCCATCACGTGCCAGTCGTTCACGGAAAGGACTGCGAGGTCGTCCACGCCCTTGGCGAGCAGTGCGTCGCGGTTTTCGAGGTAGCCGGGCAGGTGGTTGAGCGTGCAGGTGGGCGTAAAGGCGCCGGGCACGGCGAACAGCACCACCTTTTTTCCGGAGAAGATGTCCTTGGTCGAAACCTCGACCGGGCCGTCTGCGGTCTTTTCCTTGAACTTGGCTTCGGGCAGCTTGTCGCCGACGGAAATTGTCATCTTCGTCTCCTCAGGTTTGAAAATTGGCTGATGCAAATGGGGCTCGCGCAAGCGCGTTTGCCGCGCGACTATAGAGCGGGATCATTCGAAGGCAAGCGAGCTTTCCATGGCGCGGCTGCCGGCCACAACAAGAATATCCCACCGCTTGCCTTTGGGCTCATAACGCGCGGGAAGCTTTGGAACCGGCATTTCCACCGTCAACAGATCGCCCTTCTGTTCCGCTTTCTGCCGTTCGACAAGCACATGCCCCTGTGGTCCCACGACATAGATCTGCGCCCCGGTCTGGCCGGCTGGCAGCTTCAGCGAAAGCTTGAGCAGCTTGCGGTCATCCGAGAGCGCATGATCGGCTACGGTGAAGTCTGTCGAAGGGGCTTCGGGGAGGGTCTGGCTTGCTGCTTGCAACAGGCGCGCTTCTTCCTCGGAGGAGGGGTCAGGCGTGGAAATCGGCAGGCGGAATTCCGCCTGGAAGGGAATGCAGATATTGCGGCAGAGCCCCACGAAGGCGGCCGCGGTCAATTGCAAGGGGACTTTGCCGGGCTCGGCCTTCAACGTGAAGGGAAGGGTGACGGCGTGGTCGTAGCCGATGTCGCGCACGCCATCCTCGTCAAAGACCTTCGGAACGGGAAACCGCATCTCTGTCAGACGCACGCCGCTCGCGGGCGCAAAGGTCACTTGTGGGGGAATGCCCGCCTGTCCCGGCTCCTTCCAATAGGTCATCCAGCCCGCCTTGGGCTCGATCTGCAGCGCGCCGCGCACGGTGCCGTCTGCTTCCGGAGCAAGCGCGATGATGCGCATCCGCCCGCCTTCGTTCTCCGCCCAGTCGCTCATATCGGCGGATGCCTTGGCAACCGGCAACAGCAGGCTGAAAGCCAGCACAGCCGCCAGTCTTCGAGCAGGATCGGGAACAACGCTTGTTTTCGTCATGGACCAGAGATCTATTCAACAAGCAGAAATACCACCAGCAGTAAGATCAAAAAAGCCGATCATTTTCGGTTGATTGATGCGTGCGCCTGCTCCATCTTGATTTGAATGAAGGAAACTGCCCCGCCACACGGGCCGGGCCGACGGCAAGCTGGAGGCACGATGGCACTTTCGACACTCAGGGACAAACGGGAGCGCGGCTTTCTGGATGGCCAGTTTCTGATTGCCATGCCGGGCATGCCGGATGGCAATTTCCATCGCTCTGTTGTTTACATCTGCGCCCACTCGCCGGCCGGTGCCATGGGCTTCATCATCAACCGCCCGCAGGAAATCTCGTTCACGGAAATCCTGCTGCACCTGAAGCTGGTGGATCAGCCGGAAGCCATCACGCTTCCTGGTGCGACGCGCGACTTCCCGATCCTGAATGGCGGACCGGTTGAGACCGGTCGCGGCTTCGTTCTGCATTCGGATGATTATGTCAGCGAGTCCAGCATCCCCGTCAGCGATGATATCTCGCTGACGGCAACACTCGATATCGTGCGTGCTATTTGCGAGGATCGCGGGCCCCGTAAGGCAACCATGTTGCTGGGTTATGCGGGCTGGGGTCCCGGCCAGCTGGAAAGCGAAATCGGCAACAACGCGTGGCTGAACTGCCCGGCCAGCGAAGACCTGATCTTTGCCCGCACGTTGGATAATAAATATGAGCGCGCTCTGGCCTTGATGGGCGTATCACCCGAGATGCTCTCGGCCGAAGCAGGCCACGCCTGACTTTCCAAATAAAAGTGGCGGAACCAAGCTTCTCCTTCCGCGTTTACTTGTCGGAAACCCTGACAATACAGGGCCAACAAAGGAGAAGCACCATGGGTAGCATGAGCGATAAGATTTCCGGTAAGGCAAACGAAGTTGCCGGCAAGGTAAAGCAGGCCGCTGGTGACATGACCGACAACCATTCGCTGAAGGCGCGTGGCGCCGCCCAGGAAGCCAAGGGCGACATGCAGCAGGCCAAGGGTAAGGTCAAGGACGGTATCAAGGATACGGTTGACCGTATCTAATTTCCGATAGCATTTCGATGAAGACCTGTTCTGGCCCTGCCGGAGCAGGTCTTCTGCTTATACCAAGTGTCGATGATAGGAACCGATTGCGTGGGACCGGAGGCCTTCATCCGACGAGAAGCATACCGGAGAGCGATGCTCCCGCATCGGTCGAGGATTGCGACAAAGTCGGGGGAACGATTTCCGGCCCATCCCGCCGCAGGATTGCTGTCGCAATCCTGCAAAACGAGAAATCTGATGGACACGGCTTTCGCTTCGCATGGCGAAGCGGCGTGTCCAGTGGACCGGGCGCTTTTGCCCCCCGGACGTCGTCGAAAATCCGCGCCGGACCGATGGGTCCGACTGTGGTTTTCTCCTCGCCGGAAACCAAAATCGCTCCGGCGCAATCGGTTCATATCATCGACACTTGGTATTATTCACCACTCTCTCTTCATGCGAGCATAGCGACCATGCGCCTTTATGAGTGTGATCACTGCGGCCAGCCCATCCACTTCGATAACCGTGTTTGCGTCAATTGCGGCCACCGGCTGGCCTTCGTGCCGGAGCGCATGGCCATGCACGCGCTGGAGGAGGAAGAAGGCGGCGTGTGGCACCTGGTGGCCAATCCGCGCCAACAGGTTCGGCTTTGCGCCAACGAAGTCAACGACATCTGCAACTGGACTGTCAGCGCCGAGGGGACTGAACAGTTCTGCCCCGCCTGCCGTCATAATCGCCTTGTGCCTGACGCATCCACCGAGCAGGGCTTGCGGCAGTGGCGGCGCATCAGCCAGGCGCAGCGCCATCTCTTCTACTCGCTGCTGAAATGGGATCTGCCGCGCACCACCCGCAACGAAGATCCGGAGGGTGGATTGGTCTTCGATTTCCTCGTGGACGAGGTGAAGGAGGACGGCACCGTTGTGGCGGCCATGACCGGTCACGACGAGGGCGTTATTGCCATTCGTGCGGCAGAGGCCGATGACGTGACGCGCGAACGGGTGCGCGTGGCCATGAACGAGCCATACCGCACGCTGCTTGGCCACTTCCGTCATGAAACCGGCCACTATATCTGGAACAAGCTGGTGCGTGATATGGACCGGCTGCAGCCGTTCCGTCTGGCTTTCGGGGATGAACAGGCCGATTACGGCGAGGCACTCAAGCGCAATTACGAAGAGGGGCCGCCGGAAAACTGGCAAGAGCATTTCATCAGCACCTATGCCAGCTCCCACCCCTGGGAGGATTTTGCCGAATGCTTCGCCCATTATGTTCATATCGTCGATACGCTCGAAACGGCCCGCGCCTTTGGCATGGGTGTTGACCCACGAGGCCATGAGGAACTGTCAGCGGAAATCGCTTTCAATCCCTATCGCGCCCGCGATGCGCAGCAGCTTGTGGATGCCTGGATCCCGCTCAGCGTGGCGATCAACGCCATCCATCGGTCGATGGGCGTGCCGGATCTCTATCCCTTCATCCTGACACCGACCGTGGTCGCCAAGCTGGAATTCGTGCACGGCCTTGTTCAGGGTAAGCGATAAGGATTAGCAGAAAAAAGTGAGGAGACCGGGGTTCCTGGCGCCGGTCTCCTACCTGTGTCGCGAGCGGATCAACGGGCGGGGTTAGCAGATCCGCCGCAACAACCTCAGAAATCTTCCCATTGTTCGGCAACGGCGGCATTGCCCATGCTGATGCGGCTTGCCATTCGCTGTGACCCTTGGTTCGCAGGGAGGTTGAGAGGCTGGCGCAATGTCGTCTCTACAGTTCCGGGCTCGTCCTGAAGGCGAAACAGCGCCAGTAGGCTGAACAGTGCTGCCGACTCTTTGGCCAGATTGTGTGCAGCTGCCGTGGATTCTTCGACCATAGCTGCATTGTGCTGCGTCCCTTGATCCATGGCGTTGACGGCGCCGTTGATCTGCTTGATGCCACCGGCTTGCTCGCGCGCCCCTTGCACAATCGCCGCAACATGGGCGTTAATCTCGGTGATTTGCTGAACGATAAGGCCAAGCGACTGGCCGGTTTCGCCCACAAGCTCTACGCCCGTCTTCACCTGACTGCTGGAGAGTGTAATCAGCGTCTTGATTTCCTTGGCTGCTGAAGCGGAGCGCTGGGCAAGGGCGCGCACTTCCTGGGCAACCACTGCAAAGCCGCGACCTGCATCGCCGGCGCGCGCCGCTTCCACCCCGGCATTAAGCGCCAGCAGATTGGTTTGGAAGGCTATCTCGTCGATCACGCCGATGATGTTGGAAATCTCCTTGGAAGATTGGTCGATTGCGCCGACCGCCGCGATCGCCTTGCCGACCACGTCACCCGATTTCTCCGCATGCTTCCGGGTGGCTTCCACCAGTCGCCCGGCCTCATCAGCGCGGGTGCTGGTGTCCGCAACCGTCTGCGTCAACTGATCCAGCGATGCCGCTGTCTCTTCCACAGTCGCGGCCTGCCGTTCCGTCCGTTGGGCAAGATCCTGCGCTGATGTGCTCACTTCGGCAGAGCTTGCGGCGATGACGCGAGCGTTCTGTTGGATGCTGCTCATCGCGGATCGAAGATTGCTAGCCGTCTGGTTGAAGTCCGCGCGCAACTGGTCAAGCGACGGAATGAAAGGATCGTGAAGATGGGGCCGCAGGTCGCGCGCGGCCAGAGCCTGAAGGCCTTCGCCCAGCGCCAGAACATTTTGCACGCGCCCGGTCACGTCGCTCGCAAACTTGACGACCTTGAAGACCTTGCCATCCAGACCGAAGATCGGGTTGTAGGAAGCTTGGATATAGACTTTGCGCCCGCCGCGTCCGAGGCGCATGAACTCGTCTGTCACAAATTCGCCCGCGGCAAGCCTTTGCCAGAAGTGCTGGTATGCGTCGCTCTTCACATAGTCCGGATCGCAGAACATCGAGTGGTGCTTGCCGACGATCTCGCCAAGCTCATAGCCAAGCGTTTCGAGGAAATTTTCATTCGCGGTTAGAATTTCGCCTGTCGGCTTGAATTCGATCACAGCTTGCGCGCGCGAAAGCGCATCGAGCTTGCCTGCGTCTTCGGCCGCCTTCAGCTTGATCGCCGTAATGTCGGTCGCAAACTTCACCACCTTGTACGGCTTGCCGCGGCGGAAAACCGGGTTGTAGGATGCCTCGATCCAGATTTCCCGCCCGCCTTTGCCGATGCGTCTGTATTGCCGCTGATCGTACTGCCCCTGTGAGAGCTTTTCCCAGAACAGCCGGTAGTCGGGTGAGGCGACTTCTTCAGGATCCACGAACATGCGGTGGTGGTTGCCGACGATTTCATCCCGGCGATACCCCAATGCAGCGCAGAAATTTTCGTTCGCTTCGAGGATCTTGCCCGTCAGATCGAATTCGATGATCGCAAGGGATCGATTCATTGCGGCCAGAACTGCAGCAGAATCGTTGAGTTGAAATTGCATGCGCATGGATGCCGTGCTCCGCCAGGAAAAGAAGCCAGCCGAACGCCGTTCCGGAAACCGCGAGGCACCGGATTGTCGCTAGGACTTATGTGGGAAATCTTCAGTGCGAGACAGCGTCGATCATGGCGCGCTCTTGGGAAGAACATCAATCCTTCCGATATCCCAAAAATAGAGCTGGCTTATTGACGAACCGTAAAACGGACAATCCAAATTCTACTGATGTGCAACTAATCCGCGTGAAAATTTCGCAGATGACGTAAAAGAAGGCACTTTTGGCTTATTTGAGCAGCCGCGCAGGCCTAGTTGTCGCCCTCATCCGGCGTCGTGCTGGCGGCTCCTGGAGCCACGCTAGATGGCTTCTTCGCCTTTGTGCTCGGCTTCGGACGCTTGACGATTTTCAGGGCGCGCTCGGTCTTCTTGGCCTGGTCGCGCATCATTTCGATCTGGATCTGCTGGATCTCGGTCAGGCGCTCCCACTGGCGGTTCAGCAGGTGATCCACCTTTTCATGCAGGTGGCGGATTTCAAGCTCGGCCTTCAGGTTGACCTTGTAATCGTTCAGCGCACGCAGGCGATCCTTTTGTTCCTGGCGGCGCTGGCTCATCATGATGACCGGCGCCTGCAAGGCTGCAATGGTGGAGAGCACTAGGTTCAGCAGGATAAAGGGATAGGCATCGAAGGCTTTGTCCGCACCCATAATCAGGTTGATCGCCATCCAGACAGCGAGGAAAAGGCAGAAGGAGATGATGAAGGTCCAGCTGCCGCCAAAGGAGGCGACGATATCTGCCACGCGGTCTCCGAGCGATCGGCTGTCCTCGTAGTCGTCTTCAATGTTCTCGGCCAGCGTGTCGTGGTCCTTGAGGCTTTCGATAACTTCATTCTCAAGGTTGGTCAGCTCGCCACGCTCTTCCCGCAAAAGCTGGGAGATATAACGGCCACGAAATTCTTCCAGCGCCTTGCGGCTGATGTAACCCTCGGCCGGAAGCGGCATCGCCACCTGGCCGATATATTCCACCAGCGACGGGCGCAGATATTCGATATTGACGGCATCCTTGCGCTTCAGGCTGGCGCCGGTAATGACGTCGATCAAGAGCTTGTTCTTGCTGCCCTTGCTTTGCTCCGACATCATCGGGCCGTCGGACGGCATTGTATCTTCATATTCCTTAACGTCGCCCGTATCCATATGTACCGCCCGGTTCGAATATCCTGCTTGGCGCTCGCTCAGAACACAGCACCGCAACCGTTATGTGACAACGAGGTGAATAACTGGAAAACGAACAGGAATTATGCCCGCCTCGTCAGCGGAAATCTTTCCTTCAGCAACCGCTGCACGGCATCCGCCGGCATAGGTGCACCAAATAGGAAGCTCTGGCCGAAATCGCAGCCCATCTTTGCGAGTTCCGCCGCATCCTCGTCGCTCTCGATGCCTTCCGCCACCACGGTCATATCGAGTGCACGGGCCATGGCCACCACGGAGCGGAGCACGACCGCCCGCTTTTCGCTGTTGTGCGTGACGAGCGACTTGTCGATCTTGATCGTATCGAACGGGAAATGCGTGAGGTGCCCCAGCGAGGAATAGCCGGTGCCGAAATCGTCCAGCGCCAGGCTGATGCCGGTTTCGTGCAGGCGTGACAGCACGAGCCGCGCCTGTTCCGGATTTTCCATCATCACCGACTCCGTCAGTTCAAGCTTCAGACGGCGCGGGTCGCAATGGGCGCGCCCCAGCAGCGATCGGATCTCGTTGTAGAGGTCGCTGGACAGAAGCTGCGCGCTGGAAAGATTGACGGAGACGAAGATCGGCAGTTCGCCCGTTTGCTGCTCCCAGCCCATCAGGTCGCTGGTGGCGCGCTCCACCGCCAGCAGTCCCAGCGGTCCGATCATGTCGGACATTTCGGCAATCGGGATGAATTCGCTCGGCGGGATCGTTCCGCGCTTGGGGTGCTCCCAGCGCATCAGTGCTTCGAAGCCCGCGATCTCGCCGTCGCTGAGGTGGATGATCGGTTGATAGGCGAGCGTCAGTTCCTTGCGCTCGATCGCGCGGCGCAGGTCCGTTTCGATCTGCAGCCGGTCTGTGCCGCCGGATGTACGGAAGGCGGGGCGGAAGGGCTCGACGCGGTTACCGCCAGCCTTCTTGGCCCGGTACATGGCAAGCTCCGCATCGCCCAGCAGGCTTGCCGCACTTTCCTGTTGGTCCACCCAGGAGGAAAGTCCGATCGACGCCGTCAAAATCACCTCGCGATTGGCGAAATTGATCGGCACCATGATCGCCTTGCTGACCGCATCGGCAAATTCAGCCACCTTCACGGGGTCGCGCTCGGAAACCAGGATCAGGCCGAATTCGTCGCCGGAAAGGCGCGCCAGCGTATCCTGCGGTTTCAGCAGCCGTCGCAGGCGGCGGGTCAGCGCAATCAGGATGTTGTCGCCAGCCGCAATGCCGAGCGAATCGTTCACCTGCTTGTAGCGGTCGATATCGATGGCAATCACGGTCGGGCGCACGCCCTCGCTGGTCGCGGTCAGCGCCAGCACCGATTGCAGGCGGTCCAGAAAGACCTGGCGGTTCGGCAGGCCGGTCAGATTGTCGTGCAGCGCATCCTGAAGCAGGCGCTCGACGGAATTCTTCTGCTCGGTGACATCGACCACTGTGCCGACGCAGCGCACGATTTCGCCGTTGGAGCCCAGCACGGGACGCGCCCGGATCTGCAGCCAGTGGAAGTGCCCATCCTCGGCACGCAGCCGGAACTCGTGGGAGAGCTTGCCGCGGCGATGCTCCAGCAGCACATCGAGCGTGGCCTTGAAGCGGTCGCGGTCGTCCGGATGCAGGCGCGGAACCCAGTTGCGCACCGGCCCATGCATGCTGCCCGTCGAAAGCCCGAGCCTCAGCGAGATATCCGGCGTCGTCACCAGACGATCGCGCGCCACATCCCAGTCCCAGACCGTATCGCCGCTGCCCATCAGGGCGAGCGATTGCCGTTCGAGATCCGAGAACAGGCCCTGCTGATAGGCGCCACCCGCAAAGGCGTGCTGCATGACCGTGAAGCCGATCAGGAGCACGATGAGAACCAGACCACCGCCGAGCGCCGGCTGGATGATGTCGTTGTCGAGCCTGCCCGTGACCGTCAGCCAGCCGCCGAACAACCAGACCAGGATCAGCGCCCAGGTGGGCACCAGGAGGATGGCGCGGTCATAGCGGTTGAAACCGAGATAGATGATCAAGAGGATGCCTGATGTCGCCGTCAGCGCCAGCGAGATGCGGGCAATGCCTGCGGCGATCGAGGGATCATAGATCGCCACGCCGAACAGGATGCCGAGGCCCAATATCCAGGCGAGCGTCGCATAGCCCAGATGCACATGCCAGCGGTTAAGGTTCAGATAGGTAAAGAGAAAGATCACCAGCGAGGAAGCCAGCGCCACCTCGGCACCGGCCCGCCAGATGCGCTGGTCATTGGAGCTGATGGCAATCAGCTTCTCCAGAAAACCGAAATCCACGCAGATATAGGCCAGCACCGCCCAGGCCAAAGCGGCGGCGGCGGGCAGCATGGATGTACCCTTCACCACGAAAAGGATGGTGAGAAAAACCGCCAGCAGGCCGGCAATGCCGAGCACGATGCCGCGATAGAGCGTAAAGGCGTTTACCGTATCCTTGTAGGCATCTGGCTCCCAGAGATAGAGCTGCGGCAGGGAAGGGGTGGCAAGTTCGGCCACGAAGGTAATGACGGCGCCGGGGTTGAGCGTGATGCGGAAGACGTCGGCATCTGCGCTCGCCACGCGGTCGAGCGCGAAGCCTTCGCTTGGCGTAATCGCGATGATGCGCTGAGAGCCAAGATCCGGCCAGATCAGCTGCGAATTGGCAAGGCGGAAATGCGGGGCGACGATGACGCGCTCCAGCTGCTCCTCTGACACGTTGGCGAGAGCGAACACCGCCCAGTCACCCTGGTGGCCCGGCGAACTTGCCCGAACTTCGATGCGGCGGCGGATACCGTCAGCCCCGGCAGCGGTGGAAACCTGAAAGGCTTCACCCTGATTGGTGTAGATGTCCGTGGTGCCGGTCAGGTTCAGCGCGGTGTCGTCACGCGAAATCTTCACCGGTTCAGCGGCACTGGCGGACCCTGCCAGCGATAGGCCAGAGGTCAGCAGAAGAACGAATGTCAGGACGCGGCAGATGCGGCCCAACATGTTTGCAACGGGCCTCACGCGCCGTTCGCCTTAGCGTCGAACTGGTCGCCTGCCAGCAGCGAATACATCAGGTGGTCGCGCCACTCGCCGTTGATTTTCAGATATTCCCGCAAGAGACCTTCCCGTTTGAAACCGACCTTTTCCAGCAGTCGTATGCTCTTCCAATTGTCCGGAATACAGGCTGCCTCGATGCGGTGCAACTGAAGCCCGGAGAAGACGTAGGGTACTACAAGGCGGAGTGCGGCAAACATATGACCATTGCCAGCGTGTTTCTCACCCATCCAATACCCGATCATGCAGCTTTGAGCAGCACCGCGTCTGATATAGCCGATGGTGATGCCACCAAGCAGGCACTGATCCTTGCGGCGAAACAGCAGCAAGGGTACCGCCAGGCCCGAGGAAAATTCCTGAGTATTGCGGATGACGCGTGCGCGAAAGGAGGATTCCGTCAGGTCGTCATGCCGCCAGGTCGGCTCCCAGGGTTGCAGGAACTGCCGGCTTTCGGACCGCAGCTGCTGCCACTGCCGGTAATCGGTATAGCGCGGCAGCCGCAGCATATGGTGGTCGCCGTAAAGCTCAGGCGTATCCGGCTGGCGCGACAGGAAACGAAACACTGACCTTGTCATCCCCAGCTCGTTTGCCCCGCCAAAACCTTGCCAATCGCGATCTGGCAAGGCGCACATATGTCGACCGATCAGCCCGCAGCCTTCTGTGCCCGAGAAGCGGGCCGTGAAAGCGCTGCCGTGATGTCCGACATGGGGGCCAGATGCTCGACCGGTCCGATGGCGGATAGTGTCGGAACTGTATCGAAAAACAGCCGTCCGGCAAGATCGGTCAGACGCTGCGGCGTAATGCCCTGAAGCCGCTCCATCATTTCGCCGTTCGGGATGACGCGGCCATAGAGGATCATTTGGCGGGCAAGCTGGCCGGCACGGGCGGCCGGGCTTTCCTGACCCATCAGCAGCTGGGCACGAATCTGGGCGCGGGCGCGCTCGATTTCCTGCTCATCCACGTAGTCCGCGACCTTGCGCAGTTCGTCGATGATGACAGGCACAAGCTTCGGCAGGTCCTCGCCGCCGGTCGCGGCATGAATGCCGAACACGCCGGTGTCGGAAAAGCCCCAATGGAAGGCATAGACGGAATAGCAGAGGCCACGATGCTCGCGCACTTCCTGGAACAGGCGGGACGACATGCCGCCGCCCAGAATGTTTGCAAGGATCTGCGAACAGTAGAAGTCGCGCATGTGATAGGCCTTGCCCTCGAAGCCGAGGAGAAGCTGCGTATCCATGAGGTCGCGCGTTTCACGCACTTCGCCGCCAAGATAGCGGGCGGGGTCGAATACGGGCGGAGCGCTGGGAACGGTCGGCAGGGACGCAAAACGCGTCTCGACCTGGCGCACGATCGTATCGTGATCCACCGCACCGGCGGCCACCACGAAGATGCGATCCGTGGTGTAATTGCGCGAAAGATAGGTCCGGATCTGGTCCGGCGTGAATGACATCACGGTTTCGGGCGTACCGAGAATGGGGCGGCCGATCGTCTGGTCCTTGTAGGCGACTTCCGAGAAGCGGTCGAACACCACGTCGTCTGGCGTATCCTGTGAGGCACCGATTTCCTGCAGGATGACGTGCTTCTCGCGCTGGAGCTCTTCCTCGTCGAAGGCGGATTCCGTCAGGATGTCGGCGAGGATGTCGATCGCCAGCGGCACGTGATCCTTGAGGACGCGTGCATAATAGGAGGTCGTCTCCGTAGAGGTGGCGGCGTTCAGTTCGCCGCCGACATTTTCGATTTGCTCGGCAATATCACGCGCACTGCGGCGGGCCGTGCCCTTGAAGGCCATGTGCTCCAGAAGATGGGCAATGCCATGCTCATCTTCCGTTTCGTTGCGTGATCCCGACTTTATCCACACTCCCAGCGCAACACTTTCCAGATGCGCCATGTTTTGCGTCACGACGGTCAGCCCGGATGGGAGCCGGGTGATATCAACTTTCATCGTCGGTCTTTCCGGCATTACGATCTGATCAGGATTTGGCCCGTGCGTGCTTGCTGACGAATGATTCGACAGCCTTCAGCTCGGCATCCAGAACGTCGTAATGCTCCTCCCTTGTCATCAGATCATTCAACCATGATGGGAGGGCAGGAAAAATTCCGCAAGCGGATTCTACAGCAGAGGGAAACTTGGCCGGGTGTGCGGTGGCGAGAACCACCATAGGGCTCTGTGGCTTGGCATGCTTTTCGGCCACGAAAACGCCGGTCGCCGTATGCGGGTCGAGCAAGTAACCGGTCTCGGCCAGTTTTGCCTTGATGGTCTGTGCCACCTGCTTCTGCGTCGCGCGGCCCGCCTTGAATTCCTTGCGGATGGCCTTGAGAGGTTCCGGCTGGATCTCGAAGGCGCCGGACTGGCGAAGCCCCGACATGGCGGAGCGAACGGCGGATGCATCGCGGCCATAGGCCTCGAACAGCAGCCGTTCAAAGTTGGAGGAGATCTGGATGTCCATGGAAGGCGAGGTGGTGGCGACGACCGGCTTCATTTCATAGCGCCCGGTCTTCAGCGTGCGTGCCAGAATGTCGTTGTCATTGGTCGCAATCACCAGCCGGTCGATCGGCAGGCCCATGCGCTTGGCCACGTAACCGGCGAAGATATCGCCGAAATTGCCGGTCGGGACCGTGAAGGAGACTTTGCGATCCGGCGCGCCGAGCGAGACGGCGGCGGTGAAGTAATAGACCACCTGCGCGACGATACGCGCCCAGTTGATGGAATTGACCCCCGACAGCTTTACGCCCTCGCGGAAGGACGTGTCGTTGAACATGGCCTTCACCAGATCCTGGCAGTCATCGAAATTGCCGTTGACGGCGATGGCATGCACGTTCTTCTCGGTCGATGTCGTCATCTGCCGCTGCTGCACCGGCGAGACCTTGCCATGCGGAAAGAGAATGAAGATGTCTGTGCGCTTGCGGCCGGCAAAGGCATCGATGGCGGCGCCGCCCGTATCGCCGGACGTGGCACCGACGATGGTTGCGCGCTCGTTGCGTTCCGTCAGAACATAATCCATCAGCCGCGCCAGAAGCTGCATCGCCACATCCTTGAAGGCGAGCGTGGTGCCGTGGAAGAGTTCGAGGATGAAGGTGTTCGCGCCCGCCTGTACCAGTGGCACGATGGCGGGATGGCGGAAGGTGCCATAGGCATCATCGATCATCGCGCGCAGCTTGTCGGACGGGATCTCGTCGCCGACGAAGGGCGAGATGACGGCGAAGGCAACCTCCTGGTAGGATTTGCCGCGCAAGGCCCGGATATCCTTCTTTGTCATCGTGGGCCATTCTTTCGGCAGGTAAAGTCCGCCGTCACGGGCAAGGCCCGCCAGCAGCGCATCACGAAAGCCAAGAACGGGCGCGTCGCCCCGGGTCGAAATATAGTCCACGATGGTTATCCCGAAAGGTAAAGAAGGTCAGACAGATTGGACATGCATGCCGTGAAAAGATCTCATCGCCTGCCCATCGCTCCAAAGAACTGTGCGGAATTTCGTTCGCTGTGACGGTGGAACAAAATTCAGCTGCAATGCCAATCGATTTTTCCGTGCGCCGCTGATATAGACCATCAAAATTAGGCGTGAAAGGCCGGAAAAGGCCATTCCGGTCCAACCGGTACGAAAAGGGTTGAGTTACGTGTCTGGCAAGTCCTCGCTCAAGTTTCTGTCTCTGTCGCTTCTCGCAATCCTCACCGGCTGCAATTCGACGTCGCCGACATATGGCCTCGCGGTTGGCCAGACCCAGGCGCAGCCGGCGGCTGTTGCGCCGGTCGTGCAGGCCTTCTGCCCGCCTGTCGTTCTGATGGACCAAACGGCGGTGCATAGCGCTTATGCCGGCGGCAATGCCAAGGATAAGGATCAGACCTCGGCAGACGACAAGCTGATCTACCGTGCCTCGCTTGCTGATTCGACACGCTCCTGCACGGCCAACGAAACCACGATGACCATAACCGTGATGGCACAAGGCCGCCTCGTTCTGGGAGCAGCCGGCAAGCCGGGCCAGATCAACCTGCCGGTCAATGTACAGGTGGTGGATGGCGAAAAGGTCATCTACTCGCAGTCCGTCAACTTCCCGGTCCAGGTGCCGCCGGAAGGCTCAACCCAGTTCGTTTTCGTCAAGAACGATGTGGCCATCCCCAATGCCGCCGGTGGTGCCTCGCAGTTCACCCGCGTGCGCGTCGGCTTCGACGAAGGCTCGGCTGCAAAGACGTCGACCAACCGCAAGAAGAAGTGATTTTCACGCAGCTTCTATCGACTTTGATTGCCCGGTCTCGTGCCGGGCATTCTGTATGAAGCGGTAAATTTCAGATGCGACCCGCAGGCTTGCGCAGGATCTCCAGCAGGGCGGGCGAGGGCTTGCCAAGCGGGATCTCGCCGAATTCCGCATCGCGCACCAGACCCCAGGCGGTCTTGCCATCCGGTGTAAACACCAGTCGAAGCTGGCTGCGCGGGCAATCGGCAGGTCGGCAGGCATCAAAGACTTCCAGCGATTGCCCATCGACCTCCACCTTCTGCGACGCGAGCGAGACGAAGGCCTGTTGCGGCAGGATGTTGCGCACCCAGACCGGCAGTTTCGGTTCCAGCCGGATGATGGCGCGCAGCGAGGTCTGATAGGCCGGCGTCACATAAAGCACGTTGCCAAGGAAGCGCCCGCTTTGCGCCTCCGCAGCCTGTGTGAGCGATGCAGCCGACAGGCAGAGGGCAAGGCAAAGGCTGGCGAAGGGGAGGATGCTTTGGTTCACTCAGCTGGCCTCGCGCAATTGTTCCGCCGTCTGCAGGTCGACCGACACCAGCTGCGAGACGCCCTGTTCGGCCATGGTGACGCCGAACAGCCGGTTCATGCGCGCCATGGTGATGGGATTGTGGGTGATGATGATGAAGCGGGTGGCGGTGGAGGCCGCCATCTCGTCCATCAGGTTGCAGTAACGCTCCACATTATGGTCGTCCAACGGCGCATCCACTTCGTCCAGCACGCAGATCGGGGCCGGGTTGGTCAGGAAGACGGCGAAGATCAGCGCCATGGCGGTCAGCGCCTGCTCACCGCCGGACAGCAGCGTCATGGTCTGCGGCTTCTTGCCCGGCGGGCGCGCCAGGATTTCTAGGCCCGCCTCTAGCGGATCGTCGCTCTCGATCAGCTGGAGTTCGGCAGTGCCACCATTGAAGAGGTGAGTGAAAAGCCGCTGGAACTGGGCGTTCACCACATCGAAGGCGGCAATCAGCCGCTCGCGGCCCTCGCGGTTGAGGCTCTGGATGGCGGCGCGCAGCTTGCGGATCGCATCGATGATGTCGTCACGCTCCTTGATCAGCGCCGCCAGTCTGTCCGACAGTTCCTTCTGCTCTTCCTCGGCACGAAGGTTGACGGCACCCAGCCGCTCGCGTTCGATCTTCAGGCGGTCCAGCTCCCGCTCCACGCCAGCAGTATCCGGCAGGGCGGAACCTGGTTGCAATCCGGCATGTCGGATTGCCTCATGCGGCTCCACATTCAGCGCCTGACGGATTGCCACTTCCGCATCGTGGCGGCGTTCGGCGGCAGAGACGAGCCGCTCTTCGGCACGGCCGCGTTTTTCGCGCGCTTCCGCAAGCTCCGCAAGTGCTGTGGCCGCCAGCCGGTCGGCCTCGCGCTGACGGGTTTCAGCTTCCACCAGCAGGTCGCCCGCGGCCCGTCGTGCTTCCTCCGCCTTCTGCAATTCGTTGATCAGCGCGCGGCGCTTGTCGTCGAATTCATCCGGCGCGAGATCCAGCTCCGCGATTTCCTCGCGCGCTTCGTCCTCGCGTTCGCGCAGCGTTGCAATGTGGTTCTCGGCACTTGCCGCGCGGCTCTTCCAGGTGTTGCGCTCCTGCGCGATCGAGGTCAGGCGGCGGCGACGGCTTTCCGTTTCGCGCGCGTAACCCTCATGACGGGCGCGGGTTTCCGCCAGTTCCGCACGCTCGGTCGCCACCCGCATCTGCTGCTCGGCCAGACGGCGATCCACCTCGCTCACATCGGGCGCATCCTCAAGCTCTGCGCGAAGCCCTTCCTCCTGGGCGGCAAGCTCCTCGGCCTGCTCCTGCAATTGCGACAGCGCGCTTTCCACCACGTCGCGGCGGCGCATCAGATCGCCCGCCGCCCGCTCCGCCTGCGCAAGCGCCTCGCGCGCTTCCGCGACACTGCGCTGGCACAGGCGCACCCGATCGCGGCTGTCGGACAGGCGGGTCTCCTCCGCACGGATGACCTCGCCCGCCGCGATGTAAAGGCTTTCGGCCTCCGAGAGCTGGATCTCGGCCTCATCGATCTCGCCTTCCAGCTCGCTCAGGCGGTTCTTCTGGGCAAGCCTGAGCGCTGCGGCACTCGGCGCGTCCGATCCGGTGACATGGCCATCCCAACGGAAGATTGCGCCGTGGCGCGTGACAAGACGCTGGCCGGGTTTGAGAAACGCCATCAGGCGGCCAGCATCCGCCTCATCTACCACGCCGATCTGGCGCAAGCGGCGGGAAAGCTCCGGCGGCGCGATGACATGGGCAATCAGCGGCTGGACGCCATCGGGAAGGGCAGGGTCATTCGCGCCCTCGCCATTGCCGGACCAATGGGCGGGGGCGCTGGCATCCAGCGGATGGTCAAGATCATCGCCAAGTGCCGCACCGAGCGCCACCTCGAAGCCGCGGTCGACGCGCACCATGTCTGCCACCGGCGCGAAACCATCGCCGCTGGTGACGGTCGCGAGCATCTTGCGGATGGCGCGCGCTTCCGCCTCCAGCCCGTTCAGCCGCGCCTTGCTGGCCTCGACAGGCTGGCGCGCTTCTGCCTCGCGCCGCCTCGCTTCGGCAAGCGCATCCTCGATCTGCTCGACGGCGGAGGCCGCATCCTCCAGGGCGATCTCGGCGGCGTCCACCGCTTCGCGCTTTTCCTCCGGGTCGGGCAGATCGGAAAGCCGGTCGTTGATCGCCTCGAATTCGGTGCGGGCCTCCTCGCGCTGGCGGTCCAGCCGCTGGCGGCGGTCAGCGATGTCGCGGATGCTGCGCTCCAGCTGCGCCTGCGCCGCCACGAGGCCGGCGCGCTCGGCGGTGACAGTGGCAAAAGCCTCTTCCGACTTTGCCAGGCGTGCCGCCGCTTCCTCGAACAGCAAGCGCGTTTCCTCCGCCTCTTCGCCGGATTGTGCCAGAAGTTCGGTCAGTTCCGCCTCTTCCTCGTCAAGACGTGAAAGTACTTCGGTATTGTCAGCCATCAGCTGTTCTTCGCGGCGGATGTCCTCGCCAAGCTGGGCGAGACGCCGCATCACGTCATCGCGCCGTTTCAGCAGGCGGCCGGCTTCTTCCTCCAGCTGACCGCGGGCAATCTGCAAGCGTTGCAAAGCCGCCGCCGCCTTGGCCTCTGCCTCGCGCAGTTCGGGAAGCTTGAGGCTCGCAACCGCTTGCGCCTTGGCCGCTTCCATCTGCGCTTGCGCCTTTTCGGCCACGACAGAGGTAACCTGGTTCAGCGCGCTGGTCGCCTCGTTTTCCGCCTCGCGGCCCTGCACCCAGCGGATATGCAAAAGCATGGCCTCGCGGGCGCGGATATCGGCAGACAGCATCTTGAAACGGTTGGCCTGGCGCGCCTGCCGCTTGAGGCTCTCGATCTGGCTTTCCAACTGCGAGGTCACATCCTCCAGCCGCTCCAGATTGGTTTCGGCGGCGCGCAATCGAAGCTCCGCCTCGTGACGCCTGGAATGAAGGCCGGAAATGCCGGCCGCCTCTTCCAGCAACTGACGGCGCGCCTGCGGTTTTGCCTGGATCAGCTCACCGATCCGACCCTGACCGACCATGGACGGTGAGCGCGCGCCGGTGGAAGCATCGGCAAACAGCAGCTGCACATCCTTGGCGCGGGCTTCCTTGCCGTTGATGCGGTAGACCGAGCCGTTCTCGCGTTCGATGCGCCGCGAGACCTGGATCTCGTCGGCATCGTTGAAGGCGGCCGGTGCCGTGCGATCGGAATTGTCGAGGAAAAGCGCCACTTCGGCGGTGTTGCGGGCAGGGCGGTTGCCGGAGCCGGAGAAGATCACATCGTCCATGCCGGATGCGCGCATGTTCTTGTAGGAGTTTTCTCCCATCACCCAGCGCAGCGCCTCGACAAGGTTGGACTTGCCGCAGCCGTTCGGCCCCACGACGCCGGTCAGGCCCCGCTCGATGATGAACTCGGTCGGTTCCACGAAGGACTTGAAGCCGATCAGGCGCAGCTTGTTGAACTTCATCGGGCGCCCCCGATGGCAGCAGTTGGAATCTCATCCGCCAACCCTGCTGACGGCGCAAAGAAAAAGGGCGCGCGGATGTCTCCGGCGCCCGTTCCGTTGAGAGAGACGGCCAGATCAGAGCATGCTGTCGATAAGGGCCGACATGGTTTCAACCGACATATCTCCAGAATAGCGGTTGCCGTTGATCAGGAAGGTCGGCGTGGAATTGACGCCGAATTTGTCCGCACCGCGCTTCATCGTGGCATTCACATCATCGAGAAGCTTCTGGTTCGTCAAGGTTGCCTCAAAGCTCTCCTGTGTAAAACCGGCGATCTTGGACGCTTGCAACAGGGCATTGCGCACATTGCCATCCGCAGGGGCTGCCCAGGCGCGCTGCTGCTTGAACAGCATGGAGACCATGGCGAAATACTGCTGCGGCGCTGCCAGTTCCTTCGTGTTGGACGGGTTGGTGCGCGCCAGCATGAAGGCAGCCGTTGCGACCGGGTCGAACGGGAATTCGCGAACGATGAAGCGAACTTTGCCGCTGTCGACATACTTCTGCTTGATCGCGTCGAAGGTTGTGGTGTGGAAATGCGCGCAGTGCGGGCAGGTCATCGACATATATTCGACGATCGTGACCTTCGCCTTCTCGTCACCCAGTGCCATTTCCGGCAGCGGGCCTGCCTGCAGAACGTCGGCCATGTCCACCTTGCCCTGGGATTCCGGCAATTCGGCTGCGAAGGCGAGAGTTGCAGAGCCGGCAAGCGTCAGACCGCAGGCGGTTGCCGCGGCGCTGCCGAGCAGGTTGCGTCTGGAAAGGGAGAGAGAGCTGAACATCAAGACACCCATGTTGAAGCGCGAATACTAGTGAACTGTCCGTAACGTGCCTAAATGGCGACGACAAGCGGTTGAGTGTTCGGTTTTCTCAAACAATCGTGACAGGAGAATGGTCGGGCATGTTCAACGACGCCTCTTGGGCTGAAGAACCGCAGTGCCGAGCCGCTCCACCGCCTTGCGCAGAGCTTCGTTCTCGATCCCATCCATCATTTCGTTGAGACGCTTGGCCGCATCACCACGCAGTGGCTGCGGTGGGCGGCGGTGCTTTGTTGTCTGGGAGACCGGTTTTTGGACGATGCGGATCTGGCGCACGGCCGGAAAGCCGAAGAAGCCGTTGATGCGGGCGATCAATTCCCCCTGCGCATGACTGAGGAAAAGCGCGCGTGCGCCCTCGCAGGCCACCGTCAGCACGCCGGACTGGAAGCCGGAGGCCGGTTCGCCCGGCTCACGGCGCGGCCAGGCGATTTTTTCCGGTCTCGTGCAATCTGCAAAATCCTCGCCGGCAATTTCGTCCCATGACCCCAGCAATGCAGTGGAGATGCCTGCACGGCGTGCCAGCACGGGATCGATGATCGCATTGGCGATCTCTGCGATCTGGTGCGGAACGCGGGCGCGGCTCATGGGCTGAATGCCGCCACAGGGCTTCCAGCACGCACCCTGGCTTTCCAGCGTCTCACCTGGGTGACCATGACTGCCATGAAGATGAAGACCGTCGACATCACAAGCTCATGATAGAACGGATCATGCAGCAGGCCGAAGACGAAAACGCTAAAGAAGAAATAGACGGCCACGCGCTTGACGCTGTTTGCCGCCGGGCTGCGGATGATGGTCAAGAGGAAACTTGCGAGGATCGACATCATCAGCAGAAGCCCGATTACGCCATTGGCCAGCAGTTCCTGCAGAATGAAATTATGGACGTGGTGGAAGCCTTCGATCATCGGCGCCTGCGGACCGGCGATCGCCTTCAGGTAATCGAACATGCGCATGGTGCCGACCCCGTTGAACAGGTGTTCGCGAATGACCTGCACGGCGGACTTCCACATGACCAAACGAATGTCGCCGGAGATCATATCCGGTTCGCGCGAACCCTGGACATAGTAGTCATAGACCGTCACGAAGCGCTGCATCACCATGGCCTGAATAGGTGGCGCAACGGCGAGACAGGCGACAATCACGGCGGCGGCGGCCAATCCGAAGCGACGCACCTTCGGCGCCCATTCCCAGCAGGAAACAAGGAATTCTGCGATAATGATGGCGGGCAGCACAATCAGGATCGCGCGTGTCTCGGTCAGGAAGACTGGCACGGCGGCGATGAAGAGATATTGCAGGCCGTTCGGCAGGAAGCGCGGGGCATCCTTCACGCGCACCGTTGCGACGATGGCTCCAAGCGTCACCAGCAGCGCCATGATCGCGGCATTGCCGCCGCCGTTGTAGCGATTGTCGACGCCGAGCCCGATGACATAGGTTGCCCAGAGCGACAGGATGAGACTGAGGAAGACGCCGAGGCGCGCGCTCAGGACCAGCATGCGCAATGGTCTGCGCACAAGGCAGAGGCCCGGTGCCGCGAAGGACAGGACCAGCAGCAAGATCATGAAGCCGAGCTGTCGGTTGCCGCTGTGCAGATCACCTCGTAGCGCCATCAGCGTCAGGGCCCACAGGCCGTAGGCTGCAACAAAGCCGAAGGGCGAGCGCATGTGATGAGACAGACGCCGCATTCTGGAAAACGCGACATAGATCCCGGCCAGCGAGAAAAGGCCTGCAATTGCCACCGTGAACGGAAAATAAAGAGGGGAACTCACGCCCGATAGCGAAACACCCCATTGGTCCACCCGCCGCCTGGCGAGCAGGAACCTCTTCATTTTCAGCATAGGATCATCCCTGCAATCATTTTGTATATCCTCGCGGTTCTGGCGCATTGCGGCCAGTGTGGCAAGGCTGTCTTGTCGAAGATCATAGCGCAATTGTGTGTAGAGCGCGTCGAAAAGCTTCCGAGATACGAAAGAGATGCGTCGGGACTTTTTTGAGACCGCGCAGTTTCAACTGTCGATAATCCGCGCGGCTGGCGATCAATGTTTCGTTGCGCAAATGGCCGAAATCCACCAGATCGCGTTCCACGGTATAGACGGCAACACCGTGATCCCACGAGCGTTCCAGCGCGCTATCGAGCGGGAGCGACTGGCGCGCCATGCCCCGAAGAAGTCTTTCTGCCGCCTTGCGGGTGACGAGATAACAGGCAGATGACCCCTGTGGCCCAAAACCGGACCAGCCGATGCGGTCGCCGGCCTTGCTGGTGAAACGATGGCGGAAGGAGACGGTGCGGTGGTTCACGAGCTTGACGACACAATCATCCGGCACGGCTTCCAGGATGATGCGGGCCCGCTGGACGAGATCGATGGAGAGGTTGACGTCGTCCTCGATGACGAGTGCTGCCGGTGCGTCACTGGCCAGCAGATGCCGGAAGGCGCGCAAGTGGCTCTGGTAGCAGCCATATTCCCCGGCCATCATCGGGCGGCCGTTGCGGCGGCGAAACAGGTCGAGATCGACATTGTCCCACTGATCCTGCGGCACCAATGATCCGTCGACCCCGGCAATCCGTTGCAGCGGGATATTGAGCTCGAGCGCCTGCCGCTCGATCTCCGCACGGCGGGCGGCAGCGCGATCGATATTGATGAGGAGGACCGGCAGTTCGCCCGTCATTGTCGTTGGCTTCGATGTCAATGCAGTCTACACCCCAATCTCTACGATCTGTCCCATGCGGTGAATGCGAGATCCATGCCCCAACAGCCGGAACCCCTTGTCGCAAAGCTCCTGCTTGCCTGGTACGACCGCCACCATCGCGAACTGCCCTGGCGGGTATCGCCTGCCATGCGAGGTCGGGGTTTGCGCGCGAACCCCTATCACGTCTGGCTATCGGAGGTCATGCTCCAACAGACAACCGTGCAGGCGGTCAAGCCCTATTTCCAGAAATTCCTGAATTTGTGGCCCAAGGTGACAGACCTCGCCGCCGCAAACACAGATGATGTGATGGCCGCCTGGGCGGGGCTTGGCTATTACGCTCGCGCCCGCAACCTCAAGAAATGCGCCGAAGCCGTCGCCACTGAACATGGCGGCATCTTTCCGGATACGGAAGCGGGCTTGAGGGCGCTTCCCGGCATTGGCGACTATACGGCCGCGGCTGTGGCGGCCATTGCCTTCGACAGGCAGGCGGCTGTCATGGATGGCAATGTAGAGCGGGTGATTTCCCGCCTCTACGCCATTTCCGATCCGCTGCCGGGGGCGAAGCCCCTGATGAAAAGCAAGGTGGTTGCCGTGACCCCGGCGGAGCGTCCAGGCGATTTCGCGCAAGGCATGATGGATCTCGGCGCGACGATCTGCACGCCGAAGCGCCCTGCCTGCGCGCTCTGTCCGCTGAATGGCGAATGTCTGGCACTTCGCGACCATGACCCCGAACGTTTTCCGGTGAAGGCGGCGAAGAAGGAAAAGCCGGTGCGGCTGGGCGCGGCTTTCGTGGCGGTGGACGGGCAAGGCCGCGTTCTTCTGCGGCGACGGACGGCCAGCGGGCTTTTGGGCGGCATGACGGAGGTGCCGACGACGGACTGGACCTCCCGCAAGGATGGAGGCACGGACGTGGAACACGCGCCGTTCCGCGCCGACTGGCAGCCTTGCGGCACGGTCGTTCATGTCTTCACCCATTTCGAACTGCGGCTTTCCGTCTACCGTGCGCACCTGAACGCGACTGCAAACGCCGATGGTTGGTGGGAGCCGGTCGAAACTCTGGGCGAACAGGCCTTGCCGACTGTCATGAAAAAGGCCATCACGCTTGCCATTCCGCTGGCCTTCCAGCCTTGATCCAAAAGAAGGAGTTCGCGACATCATGGCCCAGATCGAGCACATCGTTTTCGACATCGGCAAAGTGCTCATCCATTATGATCCGAACCTTCCCTATAGTCGCATCATTCCCGATGAGGAGGAGCGCCGCTGGTTCTTCCAGAACGTCTGCACGCATGACTGGAACATCGAACAGGATCGCGGCCGCGAATGGTCCGTCGCCGAAGCCGAACTGATCGAGAAGTACCCTGAGCGGGAAGAGCAGATCCGTGCCTTCCGCACGCATTGGCACGAGATGGTGCCGCATGCCTATGACGAGAGCGTCGCGATCATGGAAACCCTGATCGAGCAGGGGCATGACGTGACCATGCTCACCAATTTCGCCGCCGATACCTTTCGCCATGCGCGTGAGCTCTTCCCATTCCTCAACACGCCGCGCGGGGTGACAGTGTCGGGCGAGATTTTCCTGATCAAGCCGGATGTCGAGATCTACCATGTCCACGCCCGCGATTTTGGGCTCGATCCGGCCAAGAGCCTGTTCATCGATGACACGATCGTCAATGTCGAAGGCGCCAAGGCGGCCGGCTGGCATGCCGTTCATTTCACCGGCGCCGCCAAGCTTCGCGAGGATCTCGCCGGCTATGGTTTTCACGTTTGAGGCTTGAGCAAGCCATTTAGCACCGGGAGTGATCATGCAGACCAAGCGCGTTTATCTCGACGGCCATATCGACGTGCCAGCCGAAAGGCTGGAGGCGGTGACGGCGGCCCTGCCGCAGCATATCGCCTTGACGCGTGCGGAAGCCGGCTGCCTCAAGTTCGAAGTCGTGCCGAGCGAGACGGTGGCCGGGCGCTTCCTGGTGTCCGAAGTCTTCACCGACCAGGAGGCCTTCGATGCCCATCAGGCGCGCACCAAGGCTTCCGAATGGTTTCAGGTCACCGCCGGCATTCCGCGCGACTATTCGATCCGGGTGGAGGAGTAAGCGCAACTACGTTGAAAGCGCCGCCTGATCTGTTATATTGCAGGAGTAGGTCAGGAGCTGTCACTCCTGACCCATTTCGCTTAGATATGGAATGTGACCCGCACGTTAGCTTGCCAGCCCGTGCGGGTTTTCCGTATCACCAGCGTGATGCTCAATGGTATCCACCACATCGCGATCACTCCTCATCGAGAGCAGAGCCTCTGCCTCGGCTGGTGCGGCTCATCCTCACCAGTCAACGCCGGCTGGCGCGGCGTCTGCTGCTTCGCTCTCGACATTTCATGTATAGCAGAAGTGGAAGTGTGTATCATAGGTAGCAATTTGTGCCGTGATACACGGAGCTTTTTTGCTTCGTTGCTCTCTTCAGTGGGGTATCTTCGTCGCCGCAACTGCGTTGAAACCGCAGCGCGGTATGATATATTGCAGGAGTGGGTCAGGAGCTGACACTCCCGAGCCGTTTCGCTAAGCTAAGAATTGAGCCCGCACGATGACTTGCCAGCCCGTGCGGGTTTTTCTTACCTCAAGCGTGATGCTCAATGGTATCCACCACATCGCGATCACTCCTTATCAAGGGCAGAGCCTCTGCCTCGGCTGGTGCGGCTCATCCTCACCAGTCAACGCTGGCTGCCGCGGCGTCTGCTGCTTCGCTCTCGACTTTTCATCTATAGCAGGAGAGGTGATGGGCACCATAGGTCGTGATGCGTGGCGCGGCACACGTGAGGAAATGCAAACGCCCGAACCTTTGGCAGGTCCGGGCGTGCACAATATCTTTCCGTAGCACAAGTGACGGCCCGGAAAGTCTCTCATCAGCGGAGGCGGTGGATCATTTATCCCCGACGATGAGGCATAACTGAACGAAACCCCTGAAAGTGGCGGTTGCGTGGCGCCTGGCAAAATGCCTGCGCCACTGGCCGTTTTGTCATGCGAGGTTGCCAAGACCCTTGCGGATTTCGGCGCGCAGCGCATCGATCGGCTTCAGCGCACCTTGGTCCTCGTAATGCCAGAAGGTCCAGCCATTGCAGGTGTCAAAGCCCTGCACCTTGGCGCCCAGGCGATGGATGGAGCCTGCTTCACCGCCGGAGACCAGCGTGCCATCCGCGCGCACAATGGCGCTGACCCGGCGCTTGGCATCCGTCAGCACGTCGCCCGGCTTCAGGAGACCGCTTTCTACCAGCGTGTTGAAGGCAACGCGCGGCTCGGCTTTCTTGCCGGTCATGACCGTCAGTTCGACCTTGCCCAGCGGTTCGACCGCATCGATGCGGGCGGAGGCGGCGTCGATGTAATCCTGCTCGCGCTCGATGCCGACGAAGTTGCGGCCGAGACGTTTTGCGACAGCACCCGTGGTGCCGGAACCGAAGAACGGATCGAGGATGATATCGCCCGGCTTGGTGGATGCCATGATGACGCGGGCCAGCAGCGCCTCCGGCTTCTGGGTCGGATGGATCTTCTTGCCGTCGCCGTCCTTCAGCCGCTCATGGCCGCTGCAGATGGGAAACAGCCAGTCGGAGCGCATCTGCACGTCGTCGTTGGATGCCTTCAGCGCATCATAGTTGAAGGTATAGGCCTTGGCCTTCGGGTCGCGGCTTGCCCAGATCATCGTCTCATGGGCGTTCTGGAACCGGCGGCCCTTGAAGTTCGGCATCGGGTTCGTCTTGCGCCAGACGATGTCGTTCAGGATCCAGAAGCGCATGTCCTGCATCATGGAGCCGACGCGGAAGATGTTGTGATAGGAGCCGATGACCCAGATCGTGCCATTTGGCTTCAGCACGCGGCGGCAGGCCAGCAGCCAGGCGCGGGTGAAGGCATCATAGGCCTGAAAGCTTTCGAACTGGTCCCACTCGTCATCGACGGCATCCACCAGCGACTGGTCGGGCCGGTGCAGCATGCCGCCGAGCTGAAGATTGTACGGGGGATCGGCGAAGATCGCATCGACGGAGTGATCCGGCAGCGCTTCCAGGGCTGCAACGCAATCGCCCTTGATAATGGTGTTGAACCAGGAATCGGGGCGGGTTTCGGCCCTTAAAGCCGCAAGCGGAAGAACGGATGCCATCAGATACTCGCTGTACGCTTACTCGATACGTTTACTGACTGTTATGGTTACCCAGTTTGGTTACCAAAGCCTGAAGACGGTTCGAGAATTTTTCATATTGCGGAATATCGGGAAGGCGCCTGTGCTGGTATAGGGCTCTGTTCAGACCGCTTCGGGCAGAATAAGGACACCGGGAAAGCAGGCGTCGGATACGCGGTCGCAAAGACCCGCCCATTCGCAACCGTGACAGGCCGTGCGGAGGGATCGATCGGCAAAAGCACGTCGAAGGGTTTGCATGAGGGCAGGGGTGAGCGTGATCCTCACGCCCGCCTCGATTGGCCTTTGCAGAAGCGAACTGACGGCCGCAGCCGCCTCACGATCCCGCATCACAACACGTTCGTTGAAACAGTGCGCTGAGGCGTCGCTTTTGATCAGCGGCGCACATATGTCGTCGGGCCCATCCACGATCTCGATCGCTTCCCCTGCCGTGATCCGCCCGGCGATCTCCCGGTAATTGCGGGTGAAGTCGGGCGAATACCCTTCGCCGACGAAGGTGAGCATGCACAGAAGATGATGGGCCCGAAGACGGATGGTCATGCGAGGTTACGGTCCTTCATCTGAACCCATGCCCTCAGCAGGGCAGCCCCCAGAGCGGACTTGATGGCGCCGCCCAGAATGAAGGGCAAAACGCCGACGGCCCAGGCCTTTTCGCCGCCCATGATGGTGGCAAGCCATGCCCAGCCGCCGGCAAGGCAGACGAGGTTTGCCAGAAAATGTGCCAAGAAGCTGGCGAACACCCGGTGCCCGGTCCAGCCCTTTTCAGCCAGATATCCCGTCAGTGCCGCCACCAGCGGGAAGCTGGCCAGATAGCCGGCGGTCGGCCCCATGAAGACGGCAAGCCCGCCGCTGCCGTTTGCCAGAACCGGGATGCCGAGCATGGCTTCACCTAGCCAGGCGAGTGTGGTGATGGTGGCGAGCCGCCAGCCATAGAGCACGCCCAGCATGGCAAGCGCAAAGGTCTGCAGCGTAATCGGCACCGGGATCATCGGAACGGCTATGCGGGAAGCTGCTGCGAGAATGGCCGTGCCGGCCAGCACCAGAATGGCCTTGGTGACCAGAGTGCGTTGATCGATGCCGAGTGGATCGAAGCGGCCCGCCGAAGTGCCGGTGGAGATCGATGTCATCTTTGCCTCCTGAGCAAAATAGATAATCGGAAATGACTGCTGCAAATTATCTATAAAATGATTCCGGGCAACAGAAATCTTGGTCCGGCACGTGAGGAGCGATGCGCGCCGGGGCGTCAGAAGGGGCAGCCTATGAGTAAAAATGCACCAAAACCCGATGTTCTCGCGGTGTTTGGAGAGATGCGACGCTGCGGAGAATTATCTATAATTATCCGACAATCGCAAAGCGAGCCGGTGTCTCGCCGCCGCCGCGCGGTGCGGGTGCCCTCCCAATCCACTGAACGTGGCGTTCCAGGATCAGGCAGGCCTCTGCCACATTGCCCTGGCGCAGCGCATGGATGATCGCGCGGTGGTCGTGGTCCGTGCGACGCTCCCATCCGCTTTGCCAGCCGGCCAGCAGGAAGCGCGCACTGACCGAGTGCAGGTCGTCGATAGCGGCCAGCAGGCGGGGCATGCCGCAAGGCGTGACGATCAGGCGATGAAAGCGGCGATTGGCCTCTTCCCAGGCATCGACGGTATCGGCGACGTCACCCTCTGATGTCACATGTTCGGCCTCGTCCAGCAGGGAAGGCGTCAGGAAAGGGGCGGCGTTCTTCAATGCCAGCACTTCCAGCGCGGCGCGCATCTCCGCTACTTCGCGAACCTGGGTGAGGTCGAAGGTGGCAACCCGCACGCCGCGCCGCGGGATGCTAACCACCAGACCTTGTGCCTCCAGCCGGCGGAAGGCTTCGCGCACCGGCACGTGGCTCGCCTCGAATTCTTCGGCGATATGGTCCTGCGCCAGCCTCACGCCGGGCTGCAGATCACCACGAATGATGCGGTCCGCGAGTGCGCGGGCAATCTGTGAAGCGATGGTGTCGGCTGTGTTCTTGCTCATGCGTCATGCTTAGGATGGGGCGGTTTCGTTGTCGAGAATTGCAATCCCTCTTGCCTCTCAAAAATCGACGCAGGCGCAGAGCCGCCGTACGGCCTGCGCAATTGTTGTTCCCTCTCTTTTGGTGTAGGCAGGCCGCTTCCTTTCATTTGCCACGGACTATCTATCTCATGAGCGGGTTCGACCTCATCATCTTCGACTGCGACGGCGTTCTGGTCGATTCGGAAATCATCGCGGCTCAGGTCGAATCCAGGCTCCTGACGGAATCGGGCTATCCGATCAGCGTCGAGGAAATGGGTGAACGTTTCGCCGGCATGACCTGGCAGAACATCCTGCTCACCATTGAGAAGGAAGTGGATATCCCGCTCTCCGCCTCGCTGATCGACAAATCGGAAAAGCTGCTCGATGCGCGTCTGGCCCGCGATGTGAAGATCATCGAGGGCGTCAAGTTCGCCCTGTCGCGACTGACCACGCAAAGCTGCATCTGCTCCAACTCCTCGAGCCACCGTCTGGATATGATGCTGACGAAGGTGGGCCTGAAGCCCTTTTTTGAGCCGAATATCTTTTCCGCCAAGGATCTGGGGCCGGATAGGGTCAAGCCGAAGCCGGACATCTTCCTGCACGCTGCCAAGCAATTCGGTGTTTCACCCTCGCGTGCGGTCGTGGTGGAGGATTCCGTGCATGGCGTGCATGGTGCAGTCGCCGCCGGCATGAAGGTCATCGGCTTTACGGGTGCGTCGCACTCCTATCCCAGCCATGCGGATCGCCTCACCGATGCCGGTGCGGAAACGGTGATCTCCCGCATGACGGATCTGCCGGCCACGATTGCGGCGCTCGCCGAATGGGCGGGTGCGGTTTAACCGCAATAGGCGCCGGTGCGAGCCAGCCAAGGCTCAATAGGTCTGCCTAGGATAAGAAACAGCAATGGCTGTGCAGCGGCGTCGGTCAGGGATGCGTTCTTCCCAATGTGTGGTCGGTGGTCAGGGCCCCAATCCTTGGTTTGTGCCGGCCTTTCTGGTTACAGGATATACAGAATCCCAGAGAATTTAGGGTTGGCTACGACTTCTTGTCTACATAATATCGCTGCTACCGGTGCAACATTTGTTATGGTACCTCAGGATTTAGGAATAAAAGGGGTTCGCTCCCCCATGTGATGCCAGACCCCCCGGCGGGGTTCCTGTACCTGCCGGAGGCTTTGCGGGGCCGGAGCAGGCGGCCCCGCAAAGCCTGCATCGCTTATGCTTTCCCCTTCCACAACGAAATCGCAGCAACGGACACGTTGTCTCAAAGCGCTTGAGCGGCGAGGGTGATCTGTCGCCTTACGCCCTGTTTTTTGTCCAATTTTTGCTGCAATGCAGCATAATCCTCCATCCGCTGGTTTCCAAGGGCTGGAATTTCCTGTAAACCCTTGGGAAAACAAGAAGCAGCAATGCCCGGTGGAGGAGTGGGATGAAGAAGTGGGTCTACCGTTTCGGTGGAGGCAAGGCGGAGGGGAGTGCCGCTGATGTCGCTATTTTGGGTGGCAAGGGTGCAAACCTCGCGGAAATGGCATCACTGGGCTTACCGGTGCCGCCTGGCATGACTGTGATTGCCGAATGCTGCGGCTGGTATTTCGCCAATGGACGCAGCCTTCCAGACGAGATGAAGAACCAGGTTCTGGACGTGCTGGCCGAAATGGAAGCGCTGACAGGACGAAAGTTCGGGGGGACCACGAAGCCGCTTCTGCTCTCGGTGCGCTCCGGTGCGCGCGCCTCCATGCCCGGCATGATGGATACGGTTCTGAACCTCGGGCTCAACGACCAGACGGTGCAGGCGCTGGGGCACGATGCGGGTGATGCGCGCTTTGCGTGGGACAGCTATCGCCGCTTCATCCAGATGTATGGCAATGTGGTGCTTGGTCTCGATCACGAGGTGTTCGAGGAGATCCTGGAGGATGAAAAATCCCGCCTCGGCCATGATTACGATACCGAGCTTTCCGCCGTCGAATGGCAGCATATCGTCGATCTCTACAAGCAGATGATCCGCGATGAGCTTGACGAGGACTTTCCGCAAGACCCGCAAGTGCAGCTTTGGAAGGCTGTCGCCGCCGTGTTTTCCAGCTGGACCAATGCGCGCGCTGTCACCTATCGCACGCTGCATCGTATTCCGCATGACTGGGGAACGGCGGTCAACATCCAGGCCATGGTGTTCGGCAATCTCGGTTCCTCGTCCGCGACGGGTGTCGCCTTTACCCGCAATCCGTCCACCGGCGAAAAATCCCTCTACGGCGAGTTTCTCATCAATGCGCAAGGCGAGGATGTGGTGGCGGGCATCCGCACGCCGCAATCGCTGACGGAGGAGGGGCGTCTTGCCTCCGGCTCCGACAAGCCTTCCATGGAAAAGCTGATGCCGGAGGTGTTTTCCGAATTCACCGCCATCTGCCGGCGGCTGGAAGCCCATTACCGCGACATGCAGGATGTGGAGTTTACCGTCGAACGCGGCACGCTGTGGATGCTTCAGACGCGATCCGGCAAACGCACCACCCGTGCGGCCATGAAGATCGCCGTCGACATGGTCGATGAGGGCGTGATCACGGAAGCGGAAGCCGTCACCCGCATCGAGCCCACCTCGCTGGATCAATTGCTGCACCCCACCGTCGATCCGCGTGTGGAGCGCGTGGTGATCGGTTCAGGTCTTCCTGCATCCCCAGGGGCTGCGAGCGGCGAGATCGTCTTTACCGCCGAGGATGCGGTGGCGGCGGAAGCCGAGGGCCGCAAGGTCGTGCTGGTGCGCATCGAAACCAGCCCGGAAGACATTCACGGCATGCATGTAGCGGAAGCCATCCTGACCACGCGTGGCGGCATGACCAGCCATGCGGCGGTGGTGGCGCGCGGCATGGGCATTCCTTGCGTCGTCGGTGCCGGCAATATGCGTGTCGACCTGCGCAACGGCTTGCTGATCGGTGCAGGCGTCACCTTCCGGCGCGGCGATATCGTCACCGTCGATGGTTCTTCGGGCCATATCCTGAAAGGTGAGGTGGCGATGATCCAGCCGGAACTGTCGGGCGATTTCGCACGCCTGATGGCCTGGGCGGACAAGGCGCGCCGTATGACCGTGCGCACCAATGCCGATACGCCGACAGACGCGCGCGCCGCCCGTTCCTTCGGGGCGGAAGGCATCGGTCTTTGCCGTACAGAACACATGTTCTTCGAAGGTGGCCGCATCCACGTGATGCGCGAGATGATCCTGGCGGAAGACGAAGCCGGGCGCCGCGCGGCGCTGGACAAGCTTCTGCCCATGCAGCGTTCCGACTTCACGGAACTCTTCACCATCATGTCCGGCCTGCCGGTCACCATCCGCCTGCTCGACCCGCCGCTGCATGAATTCCTGCCGAAGACGGAAGCGGAAATCGAGGAAGTGGCGGAGGCCATGAACATGGAACCCGGCCAGCTGTCGCGCCGGGTGGAGGCGCTGCACGAATTCAACCCCATGCTCGGCCATCGCGGCTGCCGCTTGGCGATCTCCTATCCGGAAATTGCCGAAATGCAGGCGCGAGCGATTTTCGAGGCGTCGGCTGCCGCGGCCAAGGCCACGGGTGCTGCCGTGGAGCTGGAAATCATGGTGCCGCTGGTCGGTCTCAGATCCGAGCTCGATTACGTCAAATCCTGCATCGATCAGGTGGCCGCCGAGGTCTCAAAAGAAACCGGCATGGCGATCGGCTATCTCGCTGGCACCATGATCGAGCTGCCGCGTGCGGCCATCCGCGCGCATGTGATTGCCGAAACGGCGGAATTTTTCTCCTTCGGCACCAACGACCTGACGCAGACGACCTTCGGCATTTCGCGCGATGATGCGGCGGCCTTCATCCCCACCTATCAGCGCAAGGGCATCATCGAGCATGATCCGTTCATCTCGCTGGATTTCGATGGCGTCGGCGAACTGATCCAGATCGCTGCGGAGCGGGGACGCAAGACGCGCCCGGATCTGAAGCTCGGCATCTGCGGCGAACACGGCGGCGACCCCACCTCCATCCGCTTCTGCGAGGGCGTGGGCCTCGATTACGTCTCATGCTCGCCCTTTCGTGTGCCGATCGCGCGCCTTGCGGCGGCACAGGCGGCGATTGAGGCGGGCAGGGGCTAGGGCTGTATGTACAAAAATGTCATTATACGCTAAGCTGATCTTCGAATGGGACCCGGACAAGGCGCGCCGAAATCGCGTGAAGCACCAAGTGTCATTCGAGCTGGCAAGAGAAGTCTGGAAAGATCCCCTCCATGTGATCCTGCCTGACAGGACAGTGGATGGTGAAGAGCGATGGCACGCTGTGGGAATGGTTGGTGCCGTCGCGGTTCTGGTGGTGGTTCACACTTATCCTCGCGGTGAGGATGAACAGGTGATCCGTATCATCGGCGCGCGAAAGGCTACGAGCCATGAAAGGTGGCGATATGAGCAGCAAGCAATCTGATCTGGAACGCATGAGCGAACTGGCACGGCTGCAGGCCATGACCGATGAATCTATCGACGTGGTAGATATTCCGGAAGCGCCAGTTGAGAATTGGCAGATGGCGCGCCGTGGCGACCTCTATCGGCCGGTCAAGCAATCGATCACGATCCGTCTGGACGCTGACATTCTTGCCTGGTTCAAACAGAATGCCGATGGGGCTGCCTATCAGACGGAAATCAATCGCGTTCTGCGCCAGCATGTGGTCGAGGCCGAAAAGAAACGCGCTTGATCGTATTACCAACTGTCTCGACAGAAACCGTCACCGCTCCGCCAGCCACTCAGCCATGCCCGCAAACGTCTCCTCCCAGGTCAAAAGCGTCTGGCCGAACTGCCATGCGTTTTCCGCTTCGGCTGCCCGATAGCCCGGCTCATCCATGAAGCGGCGCACCAGCGCAGCCATTTGGCCCGCATCATCGGCTGGTGCCTCTGTCACGCCGGCGCTTGTCCAGGTGGAGACGGCACCGGACGCGGTGGAAACAACCGGAACGCCATGACGAAGCGCTTCGGCCACGGCCATGCCATAGCCCTCGTAATAGGAGGCGGCGACATAGAGGCTGGTTTGCTGCCAGAGGTCTTCAAGTGCTGCATCCGCAACGTCGCCCGCAAAGGTCACACGATCCGTCAGACCGAGCGCTTCGGCGCGCGCCTTGAGCGCCGCAACCAGCGAAGGGTCCCGGGCCGGGTCGCCGACGATGGCCCAGCGCCAGCCCCTGGCCGGCAGATGTACCGCAACGTCTAGAACATAATCGTAGCGCTTGCGGGCAATGACAGCGCCGACGGACAGGATCTGGAAATCGCCTGCGCTGGCTGCACTGCGGTTGACCGGCGCATTGCCGGGAACGGCCACATGAATGCGATCCGGCGCGATGCCGTAATGCGCCTGGAGATAGGCACGGCTTTCATGGGAGGTGGTGATGATGCGATGGCTGAAACGCAGCGCATCGCCCTCCCGCTGTCGCGTCTTGGTTGAGGCTTCGTCTGTGCGGTCTCCCTGTTCGATGACCAGCGAATGATGGAAGATTGAGACAACAGGCACGCCTGCCTTCTCAAGAACGGGGAGAAGATCGTGGGTGTAGATGTGGTCTGTCAGGATGATCGTTCTCGGTTCCGCCTTTCCCAGATGCTGCAGCAATGCCGCTCGTTCGCTCTCCGGCACGGTGGGAAAACCGGTCTCCAGTTCCACCGGCTCCACCGGCACCGATTGCGCTGAAAGAGCCGCGACAAGCTCTGTGTTGTAGACATAGCCGCCGGTGCGGCGGGCATAGTCCCTGGTCGTCAGATAGAGGATGGGGGGCAAGGCGAATGCTTCCAGGCAGGTCATGTCAAATGACTTTACGCAAGTGAGATCGAGTGGATCAATGGCCGCGATTGACAGGACGCGTGACGGAGGGCGGTGCATGAACTACAAGAACCCGTTGAGTTCGTCACGCCTTGCGAATCGAGATTGGAGCGCATGACCGTCCGCTTTGTCCGCCCGGTATCGACTGCCGCCTTTGCAGCCCGCGGGCTTGGCTTGTCCGCGCTGCTGCTGCTGGTCATCGCTCTGCTCGCGCACCGTTTCGGGCCGCTGACGACGCCGAGCTTCGTAGCGCTGGTGCTGCTCTCTGCCGCCATTGCAGCGCTTTCGGTGCCGCTTGCCATGCTTGGGCTCATCCGCCTATGGCAGGAAGGCGCGCGCGGTGGCGTGGCGTCCGTCAAGGCGCTGATCTATGCTGCTATTCCACTGGGGCTGACGGCGTTCGGCGCCTACCTCTATCTCACGCTGCCGCGCCTTTACGATGTCAGCACGGATATTGCCGATCCTCCAGCCTGGGTACACCAACCCGCCGCAGATCAGATGTGGCTGACCCGCCCGTCCATTATCTCGCCGGTGGATCGCCAGGCGCAGGGGCAGGCCTATCCCGGCCTCACCGGCCGTCGCTATGAAGGTGGCCTCGATCGCATTTATGAAGCGGTTCTGCGTGTCGGCCCGACGGTGCGCATCAGCTTCGGCGAGGACAAATCCTCCAAGCGCGCGAAGCAGACGCCCGCAACCAAGCCTGCGGCGCGATCACCCAACCCGGAAGGACCGGTGGCGGATGTCATTCCCGTGCCGCTGCCAAGGCCGGATGCGGTGCCCGTTTCACCCGCCTTGAAAGCAGGCGGCGGCGATCTGGTGCTGCAGGGGGAGGGCCGAAGCCTTATCTTCGGCTTTCGTTTCGATGTGCTGGTGCGCATGCGGGAGGAGGCGGAAACGACGCTGGTGGATGTACGGGTCGCCAGCCGCTACGGCCCGCATGATCTGGGTTTCAGCGCGGCGCTGGCAGACAATTTTCTCCGTGCGCTGGATGCGGAGTTGCTGGGCATCGCCGGCAATTGATCCGGTAATGGATCACGCCAGCCGGTATTCGCCACCAAGCCTTGGCGGGCCATCCGTTTCCACGCGCCCGCTCTCGATCAGATCTTCCAGATGCGCCAGCACGGAAAGAGCAGCAGCGCCGTGCAGGCGCGGGTCAGTTGAAGCGTAGATCACCTTCACCATCTCGGCAATCAG
This sequence comes from Rhizobium oryzicola, assembly GCF_030504645.1. GTDB lineage: Bacteria > Pseudomonadota > Alphaproteobacteria > Rhizobiales > Rhizobiaceae > Neorhizobium > Neorhizobium oryzicola. The sequence continues at coordinate 935,153 of NZ_JAUKWQ010000001.1, forward strand.
CCGGTCGCCCGCACGAATGCGCTCCAGCACCGCCCGTTCGCGCATGCGCCTGTGGGTGCGCAAGCCCCGCAGGAAGGAAGCTGGCTCGCGGACCGGGCCGCCATGGCCGGGCAGATACAGCGCATCCTGCCGCATCAGAAGTTTTTCCAGTGAGGTCATGAAATCGCGCATGGAGCCATCAGGCGGAGCGACGATCGTGGTTGCCCAGGCCATGACATGATCGGCGGAAAACAGAATGCCGGTACCATCCAGCGCGAAGGCGCAGTGGTTGGCGGTATGTCCAGGCGTATGGAGAGCCGTGATCTGCCAGCCGTCGCCCTCAAGGCTTTGACCATCCCCAAGCGCAATGTCAGGCACGAAACTGATGTCGGAGCTCTCGGCAAACGGGTTGGTTTCGCCGGCGTAAAGCGGACGAGAAGCGCGATGCGGCCCTTCGGCCACCGTCAACGCACCCGTCTCCGCCTGCAGGCGGCGTGCCAAGGGCGAATGATCGCGGTGGGTGTGGCTGACCAGAATATGGCTGACACGCCGGGGACCGATCGCCCGCATCAGCGCCTCGAAATGCGCATCGTCTTCCGGCCCGGGGTCCAGCACGGCGACGGTATCGCCGGGGCCGATGATGTAGCTGTTGGTGCCGTGAAAGGTAAAAGGCGAGGGGTTGTTGCAGGTGAGGCGCTGAACGCCCGGTGCGACAGGAACCGCGTGTCCATGGTGCGGCTGGAACTCCAGATCGAAGGAAGGGGCCTGCCCCTCGGTCTCGTCTGCCATTCCTGCCTCCTGATGCCATGCGCTTCGCATCGAATGAGAGCGCGCGTGCGCTTTCAATTGTTTGTTTTATCGCATGTCGTTATCGCAAAACCGCTTCACACTTTTGCGCGACATCCTGTAGCATGTGGATGGGTTTCGCGAAAATGTCAAAAATCCGGCTACGGATGATTGCCGAGGCAGGCGAGCTTTGCTAATGCAGGCGCCACCAGCCGCGAAGCAGGCTAATCCTTGCTTCGCAACGGCACTGGTGGGGCGTCGCCAAGCGGTAAGGCACCGGTTTTTGGTACCGGCATTCCCAGGTTCGAATCCTGGCGCCCCAGCCACAGTTTCTCCTATGATCGCTTCTGCACTTTCCTGAATTGAATTTTGGAACTGTCCGCCTTAGCGGGCGTTCTGTACCTTCGGTACAGCGGCCGGAGCACCATCCCGGCCCGTCGTGGGGAGGCATGCGCAGGGTGAGGTGTCCCTTCATCTCCCTATAGCGTCTGGACGAGGGGAGTTCCTGATGATGAAGCGGAATGTTGTGATTGCGGCGGCTCTGGTCATGTGCACTGCCAGCGTTGGGCCGGCAAGGGCAGAGGTTGGTGACATCTGGGTCTGGAGCAACATTATTCCGTCAATCGCGGGGACGGATGTCCTTGGATTGCATCTGCGCGACCTGCGGCGCCAGGATGAAGAACGTGCCAGAGGCTTGAAAACGCCAAACGTGCAGCCGCAAGCGGGGGAGCAGAGCTCTGCGGCAGTATCGTTGCGTTACGTGCCGTCGAAAAGCCGGCGAAAGGCCAATCTGGTCAACATTGTCGAGAAGACGCGGGCTGCCGATCCTGCCATGGCGGCGGAGCTTCAAAAGCTGTTTGCTCAGGGCGATCTGATTGAAAGCATCGATGCCCGTCTCCGGCCCGAGGGCTTGCGGGTGGATGATGTTGCCGATGTGTTGACCGTGTGGTGGACGACCGTATGGGCTGCCAGCCGCGGCAACAATGATACGCCCGCGCGCGCCACGATCGATGCAATCCGCGCACAGGCTGCAGTGACCCTGCACGGTGCCGGATCAATGGCCCGAGCCTCCGACGCCGAGAAACAGCAACTGAGCGAAGTTCTGCTCCTGCAAACAGTCGTGGTCGATGAGGCGGTCGAGCAGGCCAAATCGGATCCTGCGAAACTTCGGGAGGTGAGCACGTCGGCGCGCAAGATTGCCCGTGGTATGGGCATGGATCTTGACGCCATGCAATTGACGGACAAGGGCTTTGTCGTCAATCGCAAGTAGCGCTGCCGCCCGGCCTTTGCGCCGGTACCGGGCTTTACTCCATTAGAATTCATTGCAAAAAGCCGATGTCCTGCATCCTGGGGATGGTGTTTTGATTTGACATCGCCGCTTCAAGGCGTACGGTATTGGGATAGCCTGCCGGGACGCGGGCAAAAGTGTTATGCGTATTTGGTCTATGGGGCAGGGATCTTGAGAAAAATGGAGAGGAATGCCCCAAGGCTCGCTCCCTTTGTGCTCGGTTTTGCCCTTGCGTCTGCAGCCGCAGTTCAGCCTGCTCTGGCTGAAGATACCTCAGACAAGTCGGAAAAGACGCATATCCTCACCCTTGGCACCAGCATCGAATTGGCGCCGTCCTATCCCGGCGCCTCCCATCGGCGTTTCTCCGCAATGCCGTCCATCGACATCAGGCGCATGGATGAGCCTCAGGAATTTTCGCCGCCCGATGACAGCATTGATTACGGCCTGATCGATTTCGGTAATTTCAGTGCCGGTCCCGTGATTGGCCTGCGCGATGGTCGCGGCCCGCATGATTCGTCCTCGTTGAACGGCCTTTATCGCATCAAGGGCGGTTTCGAGGTCGGTGCGTTTGCCCAATACTGGATCTTTCCCAATCAATGGCGTGTGCGTGCCGAAGTGCGCGGCGCGCTGACCAACCGTACCGGCCTTGTCTATGACGTGGGTTCCGATGCGTTTGCCCAGGTGGGGGATGACTGGGTGTTGTCGATCGGTCCGCGCCTGTCCTTTGGCGACAAGACCTATATGGAAAACTATTTCGGCATCTCCCCCGACGAATCCGCACTCAACGGGCGCCTTCCTGCGTTTAAGGCGGGGTCTGGTCTGAAGTCCATCGGTCTGACCGCATCCGCCAGCTATGATCTGTCGGAGGATTGGACGTTCCAGGTCTATGGCCGCTATGATCGCCTGGTAGGCGATGCTCGCCGCAGCCCGATCACGGCGATGATCGGCGACAAGAACCAGTGGACCGTTGGCATTGGTCTCACCAAGGCCTTCAAGATCGATTTTTGAGCTACCACGAGGCTTGTTGAAGCAGCCGCGAACGTCGAACATATTCGCTATTCGCTATTCGCTATTCGCCGCAGCCGCTTCCTTCGGGCTTGCCGTCGCAATGCAGAAAATCCCGGACAGGATCAACCCGCTGCCGATGATCTGCAGCAGCGTCATCTGCTCGCCGAAGAACACCCAGGCGACGCCCATGATCAGGAGGTAGCTGACCGCGGAAAGCGGAAAGGCTTTGGCGAGATCGAGTTCCGACAGCACCGTCATCCACACGAAAAAGCAGACGGTCTCGGCAATGATCGCCGCCATGAACCAGGGGGAGGTCAGCGTCTGGAGGATAAAGCCCCAGGCATCCAGCGGCGGTACGTCATCCGCGCTGTATTTCAGAAACACCTGCTGCAGCACGTTGAGAACCGGTATCGCCGTCCAGGTGAGATGCAGCGCCCTCATTCCGCCAGCCCGTCCGTATCATCGGCGGCCAGATAGGGGGCCACCATCTGCAACAGCTTCTGCATGAAGCGATTGGTATGGCGGAAATACATGGCATTCGGGGTGAGGCTGCTGCCGAGGCGGACCTTGTTCTTGTAATAGGCCTGACCGCTTTGATAGCGGGTCAGCCCATGTGCCAGGCAGTATTCGATATTGGTGAACCAGCTCAGATAGTAGAGATTGTAGGGGCGTCCCTTTTCCGCATCCATGCAGAAGAACTTGTCGACCAGTGTTTCACCATTGTGAACCATCAGGTTGGCAGCCAGCAGATCATCGCCCACGAAATACATGGTGCAGAAAGAACGGCCCGGCATGTTTTTCAGAATGCCGTCGAAATAGGCCGGTGTCAGTTCCTCGAACTGCCATTCGCTGCGCGTGCGTGTATCGAGGTAAAGTTCGATGATGCGCGGCAAGAGATCGCCGAAATCGCTGCGGTATTCCACGCGCACCTTGTCGCGCACCTTCAGCTTGCGGCGCATGTCCTTGCGGGTGCCGGAGGAGAGACGGGCGAAATATTCATCCATCGAGGCAAAGTCGATGTCCATCCAGGCGGTCGGCATGCCGCCGAGCTCTGCATAGCGATGGGCGGCGACCACCTCTGCCAGCGCCGGCGCCAAAGGCTGCGGAATATCCTTCAGCGCGTTCAGAACGCATTTGCGGGACTTGGCAAAAGTTTCGAAGGCCGTCAGCAGCGTTTCCAGCAGGAGAGGGCGCATCGCATCCGGTACATCGGTGCGGAAGCCGAGGCTTCCGGTTTCCGTGCAGGGCGAACCGAGGCAGGCGAGCGGAAAGGTCAGGAATTTCGACCAGTAGCGGCGCATCTTGGCAATCGCATCGCGCAGGCCGCCGGGATCGAGCGTCGTCTCCAGCGCGTATTGCGACAGGAAGGCGGGCATGGCTGCCACCACGTCGCCATCGGCGCGCGCCACCACATAGGCCCATTCGAAGCCGGCAATGCCGGCCTTCTCCACGGTCAGCAGATAGTCGTAGGCTTCCGGCTCGCCGGGAAAGCAGGCATCCCATGCGGCGCGTCCGATCGCGGTGATCGAGGAAAAAACTTCGCCCTCCAGCGCGGCATTCAGGCGAATGTCCTGCTGGGTATAGGCGTGTTCAAGCGCTGTTCCGGGCATCGTGCTTCTCGAAGAAATCTGCGGTCAGATCGGCAACATGCCGATGCTGACGGTCTACATGAATCATGTGGTAGCTGTCTTTGAGCCAGTGCAACTGTTTCGCTCCGCCCAAATGCTCAGCAATATAGCGGGCATGGCGCGGGCTGCTGACGTCATCTTCCTCGGAGTGGACGATGAGGGTCGGCGTCGTCACCTGCGGCAGGCGCTGTTTCAGCGCGTGGCCCATGCGCTCCATCTCGACAAGGCCGCGGCCGGGAAAGGTTTCCAGCACGCCCTCATTGCTCATCTTGGCGACCATGGCACGGATACGCTCGTCCTTGATGCCCATCGCAGCGGTTTCCTTGAAGTTCAGCCGGTCAAGGAAAGGGATCTTGGAGAGGAAGCGGATGCCGCGCGACATCATCACGTAATGGCGGGGCATGCTCCAGCCGTCATAATGGAAGCAGGGTGAATAAAGCGCCGAGGCCTGGATGAGGTAAGGCTGGCGGTCGGATGCCATCAGCCCCAGCTTGCCGCCGGCGCAGATGCCTGCGGTGAAGACGGTATCCACATGGGCGCGAAATTCCTCCGCAGCCTGTTCCACGCTGTCCAGCCAATCCTGCCAGCGCGTACGACGCAGCGTTGCCGCATCCTTGCCGTGACCGGCAAGGAGCGGCGCATAGACGCTGTAACCGCGTTTCACGAACTGACGTGCCACCAGGCGCATTTCTGCGGGTGCCCCGGTCAGTCCGTGGATCAAGAGCACGCCGCGTCCGTTCTTGCCCTCCTCATGGAAGGCGAGGCGATCAAGCTTCATGGGGGTTCACGTCCCGCCAGTTTTCCGGTGCCATGAAGCCAAGCGCATGGCAGGTGCTGATCACATGCGTGCCGGCGGCCTGCTGCTCGTCCTTGATGCGCTCATGCAGGGCCTGCAACTCCGTCCAGTGTGTCTTCGGGCGGTAGTGATGCTCCGCATGGTAGCCGTTCTGGAACCACAGCCAGTTGTAGAAGCGCTTGTAGCTGCTGACACCCCAGGCGATCGGCTCATCCGGGTCGCCATGCAGGTGCTCGTAATAGCCGTTCAGCGAAGAGAGGCAGTTGCCGATGTAATAGAAGGGCACGAAGAACAGCACGGCCTTCCAGTCATAGAGCAAGGCAATTGCGACCACCGCGATGAAGATGAACAGTTCCATACGGCCCCAGTTCGCATCGAACGGGCGGCGCTTGGCAATCGCGCGGTGGATGTCGCCGATATCGTCCCGGAAGAAGCTCAGGAACGTGTAGGAGAACACGTTTTCCGGCTGGCCGTTCTTGCCATGCTTATAGATCGACAAGGGGTCGATCGTGTTGCCGTCTGCATCCGGGCGGTCGCTATTGCCGGAGTGATGGCGCATATGCACCCAGTGGTAATAGGTCTGGGAGAAGCCGATCGCCAAAGATTCCAGAAGGCTGAAGCCGTAGTTCATCCAGCGTTTGGTGAAATAGGGCGTGTGGATGAAGTTGTGCGAAATGCTGTTGATGTTCCAGGAGATGGAAATCGCATAGATCGCGCCGAGCGCAGCCGACAGCCACAGCGGACGGCTTTCGAAGCCGACGATCAGGTAGATGTTGAAGGCGAAATGCGCCACCGCTGCCAGAACGGGCACAATGTCCCATTTCGTATAAGCGAGGATTTTCATAATCCAGTCACTCCCACGCAGACCACGCCGGCAGTCACGAGAAAGATGCCGAGAGCGTGGCGAAGGTTGATGGTTTCGTTAAAGAAGGCGGCGCCCGCGACCGCAATCGCGACATAGCTCAGCGCCATGATGGGAAAGGCAATGGAAAGGGGCGCCGTCTGCAGCACACGGCTCCAGGCGACGAGTTCCACGAACCAGAACACCATGCCAAGCCCGGCAATCGGGTTCAGCACGGAGCGGATACCGCTATGGGTCGTGGCCGCATGCTTGAAGCACACTTCGCGACCGGTTTCAGTCAGCACACAAAAGGCGATCAGCCCCAGCATGGAGAGGCTCAGAGCGTCGCTCATTGCATCTGCTCCGCCAGAACTTCCAACAACGCATGATTGGCTGCGCTGTTGATGTTGCGGGTCTCGTCCCTGTCCGGGGCGGAAAGCGGCTGATCGAGCAGGATCTCGCCGTGCTTCAAGGCCCGCGTCAGAAGATTGCCACCATAGTTGGGGCGCGAATAATCACCCGTCACGTCCGCGCCAATGATGCGGTGGCGTGATCCGATCTGTGTGATGAGATCCAGCACATAGGGCATCTGCATCATGCCCTGATCCCAGTTGGTCAGCGCGTCGCAGCGGGCCAGTGCATCCTTGTCCACGGTGATATAGACGGATTCCGTCTCGATGCTGTCCAGCAGCCGCTCGATGAAGTTCTGCTCGCCCATTTCGGAAATGCAGCGCCAGTGCAGGGCGTTCGCCTTCTGCTCATAGCTTGCGCCGGTACCATACTGTGCCTTCACCCGGCTTGGTGCATGGGCGTAAGGGAAGAGCTGCAGGCGCTCGCCGCGCAGCAGATCGAGATTGGCGCCCTTGCGTTCCGGCGACGTCAGATCGTCGCTGCACACGCCGAGTGTCACGACACGTGCGACCTGCGGATGCGCCAGCGCCCGGTTGACCCAGGAGCCGCAATGCATGCCATCGGAGAAATGCACCCAGTCGGGATGGTTGTCGATGTGAACGACAGTCACCGGACCCGTCTGGTCTTCCAGGGCAATCGAGAGAAGCAGCGCCGAAATATGATGAAAATCACCCGACCCCATGAAGGTCAGGCGCCGTTTCCCGCGCGACAGGCTGCGGGAGCGGCTGAGGCTGCGGTACAGATCGTCCAGCGCCGCCTGCTTGCCCCAGAGGCGAACAGCGCGGCCGCTTTCCTTTTCATGCAGTTCGTGCGCACCCGCCATCATGCAGGAGCGCACGAATTCGGATTGCAACTCCAACGCATCATCGAGATGAAGAAGAAGGAGTTGCAACGGCTTATCTCCGCTCGGCGCGCGTCAGCAGCTGGTCGAGCAGGTTGAGAGCCAGATCGATTTCCGAATGGGAAATCATCAGGTTCGGCGCCAGCGTGATGACGTTTTTGTGGTAGCCGCCGACATCGAGCACGAGGCCGTGCTTCTTGCCGTCGACCAGCATGTCGCCCTTCATGCCTTCGTCAGACATCCAGTCGAGCGTGGCCTTGTCCGGCGTGAAGCCGTCTTCCTTGCAGATTTCCATGCGCAGCGCGAGACCGAGGCCATCGACGTCGCCGACGATCGGGTGACGCTTCTGCAGCTCTTTCAGGCCGTCCAGGAAGCGTGCGCCCTTTTCCATGACGGTGGCGCCAAAATCGTTCTCGCTGACCATCTTCAGGGTCTCGAGTGCGACGGCGGTACCCATCGGGTTGGACGCAAAGGTGGAGTGCGTGGAGCCGGGCGGGAAGATCGTCGGGTTGATCATTTCCTCGCGGGCCCAGATGCCGGACAGCGGGTTCAGACCATTGGTGATTGCCTTGCCGAACACCAGCACGTCAGGCGAGATGCCGAAATGCTCGACCGACCACAGCTTGCCGGTCCGGTAGACGCCCATCTGGATTTCATCGACGACGAGCAGGATGCCGTGATCGTCGAGGATCTTCTTGAGGCCGGTGAAGAAGTTCATCGGCGGAATGACGTAGCCGCCCGTGCCCTGAATCGGCTCGATGTAGAAAGCGGCATATTCAGACTTGCCGGCCTTCGGATCCCAGACGCCGTTATATTCGCTCTCGAACAGGCGGGCGAACTTCTGCACGCAGTATTCGCCGTATTCTTCCTTCGACATGCCCTTCGGGCCGCGGAAGTGGTAGGGGAATTCGATGAACTGCGCGCGCTCGCCGAAATGGCCGTAGCGGCGACGGTAACGGTAGCTGGACGTGATGGAGGTCGCACCCAGCGTGCGTCCGTGATAGCCGCCTTCGAAGGCGAACATCAGGCTCTTGCCGCCGGTATAGTTGCGCACCAGCTTCAGCGAGTCTTCGATGGCCTGCGAGCCGCCGACGTTGAAGTGAACGCGGCCCTTGTAGCCGAACTTGGCTTCCGCATCGCGAGCGATGAGCGCTGCAAGCTCGACCTTTTCGCGGTGCAGGTACTGGGAGGCGACCTGCGGCAGGCGGTCCAGCTGGCGATGAGCGGCGTTGTTCAGGCGCTCGTTGCGGTAACCGAAATTGACGGCCGAATACCACATCTGAAGATCGAGGAAGGGCGTGCCCGTGCTGTCATAGACATAGGAGCCTTCGCAGGTTTCGAAGAACTTCGGGTGGTCGGTGTAGTGAACGGTATCGCCATGGGAGCAATAGGTCTGCTCCAGAGCGCGAAGTTCATCCTCGCTCGCGACAGCGGGGGCTTCGGCAAGCTTCAGCGTTGCAGGCATGTGTTTCCTCTTTCTCAGGCAGTTTTTGTAACCGCGCGCGCTTCCACGGGCCGCGGTTCATTCCGGGTCAGCATCCGGACGGTCGAAAGGACCTCGTTAAATCCGGTATAGGCCACGAACGGGATGCGATTTTCTTCGCAATAGGTGATGAGCGTCGCCTTGGCGAAGACGAGTTGTGCTTCATGCGACACGCAGAAGTCGCTGCGGCTGTCGCCGACATAGATGTGCTCGCCGCTATAGGCGCCGAGTACGCGGCACTTGCAGACGCCCGATGCGGGCGTGCAGCCTTCGCTGGCATAGGGGAAGGCGAGATCGAAACGGGCTTCGCCGCCTTCCACCGTGCGCATCATGCGGTTTGCAATGATTTCAACGCCGGTGATGCCGTGATTGGCCAGAATGCGGCGGATGAAATAGTCGACGCCATCGCTGACGATGGTGATGCCGATCTGCTTCTCGTCGCAGAATTTCTTGAATGCGAGGAATCCCTGGTCGATCTCGATGGTATCGAGAAAGGCGTCCAGCTCTTCAATGTCGGCGCGCAGAAGCTTCACCTGCGCCTTCATGCACTGGCGGGAATTGATCTCGCCGCGCTCCCAGCGTGCTTCGACATCGTGCCATTCCGGCAGAGCAAAGCGGTCCAGAACCAGATCGGTCACATCTTCCTTGGAGATGGTGCCGTCAAAATCACAGAACGCTTTCATCAAGAAGACCCCTCATTACGTTAACGAGGGGTTTATGCCTGTGTCCTGATGGGAGGATTAGGTGAAACTGAAGCCAAACTGAATTGCCGAATTTTCTTGTGGACCGCCCGTTCGTCCTAAGATGATACGACTTCCGCGGGGGTGGGCGGAATATCCAAGTCTACGCGAAGGCCGTTCCCCCAGGGCGAGCTTCCCAAGCTGATCTGGATCGAAAGGCGTTCGGCAATGCCCGCGACGATCGCAAGTCCAAGGCCGGTGCCCTGACGGTCCATATCCAGTCGGTGAAATTGCTGGAACACGGCGGCCCGGTGTTCCGGGGCGATCCCGGGCCCGGCATCGCAGACGGAGAGCCTGAAATGGCCCCCGCCATGGTCCTCGATACTGAGCTGGAGCCGACTGCCATCCGGCGAATATTTGATGGCATTGTCGACGATATTGTCCAGCAGCATGCGCAAAAGCATGCCGTCGCTTTCCACTGTGGCGTCTTCGTCGCCCACCAGTTCCACCTGAAAATTGCGGCTCGTCAGCAGCATGCCGAAATCGGCAACGCAGGAGGCCGCGATATTGTGCAGGTTGATTTCTTCCAGACGCAAGGCCTGATGGCTGACACGCGCCAGGTTGAGCATCTGTTCGATGAGATGCATGGCGCGGTCGTTGCTCGCTACCAGATCGCGCATCAAGGCACGGCGCTCGTCTTCCGTATCGGCCTTATCCAGCATTTGCAGCAAGAGCTTGATGCCGGCCTGCGGCGTGCGCAACTGATGCGCGGCGAGATCGGAAAAGCGGCGCTCCAACGTCAACGACATCTTCAGCTTTTCGAGAAACTGGTTGAGCGAGGCTGCAAGCGGCACCAGATCGCGCGGCAGGTCTTCCTTCGGCAGCGGCGTCAGGTCATCGGGGCTGCGCGAGCGTATCTGGCGAACGAGATCGCCGATGTGGCTCAGCCCATTGTTGATCACGACCCAGATCAGACCTGCGACTGCGGGGATGAGGACGCCGAGCGGCAGGAACAGGTTGAGGAGGATGTTCTCGACCAGATCCTCGCGCAACTCGATGTCTTCCGCCACCTCAATGACGATGTCGTTGTCAGGGATCGGCAGCGAATAAACGCGCGACAGGTCACCATCGTAGGTGAAGTTCGAAAAGCCGGGATGAAACTTCGGGACCGATTCGGGAAAAGCATTGCTGCTGACGAATTTGAGCTTGCTGCCTTTCCACACGCGGAAGGAATGCGCTTCTGCATAATCGGCTGCATCTTCGTTGAGCGCCAGCTGGTCATCCATATCGAGATCCGGCACCTGGATGGTGTGCGCCGTTCTGGATCGCGTCAGCGGGCGTTCGAGAAGCGCCCAGAGAACATTGGCATCGTTGAGCAGTTGCGCGTCGTAGATCGTGTTGATTTCGCGCGTGGCGCTTCGATAAGCAAACAGGCCCACGAGGCCGATCGTGATGATCAGCGTTGGCAGGATGCGCAGGAAAAGTCGTTGGGAGAGCGTCAAGACCGTCTACCGCTCGATCATGTAGCCGACACCCCGGATCGACTTGATGAAATCCGTTCCGAGCTTCTTGCGCAGATTGTAGACTGCCACCTCGATCGTGTTACTCTCCTTCATCGCTTCGGTGTCGTAGAGCGCATATTCGATATCGCTCTTGGTCACGTAACGGCCACTGCGCTCCATCAGAAGCCGCAGCAGGTGAAACTCCTTCGAAGGCATGTGCAATTGCTGGCCGTTCTGGCGCACAACCATGGCGGCGGGGTCAAGCTCCACGCTGCCGCATTTGAGGGTGGTTTCCGTGCGACCTTCCCGGCGGCGCACCAGTGCGCGAACGCGGGCGAACAGCTCATCAAGATCGAAGGGCTTGACCAGATAATCATCGGCCCCTTCGTCCAGCCCCTCGACGCGGCTTTTGACGCTATCAAGGGCTGTCAGCATCAGGATTGGCAGCTTGTCACCGCGCAGTCGGATAGCGCGTACAATATCGAAGCCGCTCATTTTCGGAAGGTTCACATCCAGAATGGCGAGCGCATAATCGTTGTCACGTGTGGCCGAAAGGCCTGCCTCACCCTCTCTAAACCAGTCTACGCCATAGGCATGCTTCTCGAATGCCTTTTTCAGCGAAGAACCCAGGATCTGATCGTCTTCCACCAGTAATATGCGCAATTCCGTTCCTCACAGGATGAACGCTGGACAGGGGAGCGCAATTGCCGGGAAAAGTAAATGGCTTGCCTGTTCTCCAACGCAATGCGGCGCCCGTAGGCGCCGCAAGATCCACTGACAAAGTGCTGTTAGTCCTGCGTCAGCAATTCCGTGCAGTAGCTCGGCCCCTTGGCGCCTGGGCGATCGCCGACGACCTGGATCGAGGTGATGCGATATTCGGTATCGACCGTGATCTGTGCAGAGCAGCTGACATTGGCAGACCCGCCGGACTGTGTCTTGATGCGCTTGAAGCCGCCGCGCCAGTTATAGACGGTCTGCGAGCTCGAAGTCACGTCGCTGTAAGGCGGGCTGTAGCGGGCAAAGAAGGCGCCTGCGGACTTGCCTTTCCAGCGCATTTCAATGGGGCTGGTCGCGGGCGTAATAGCAGCCGTCGTACAAGCGGAAAGTACGCCAGCCATGGCAGCGAGCGCAAACAAGCGTTTGATCATGTCCTGTCACCCTTTTCGGTCAACGCAGATTAGCACGCGCGAGAATCGCCGCGTGCCGTCTTGTGTGCCCCTATTAAGCTGCGGACACGGATTTGCCAGCCGTCAGGTGCTGAGAACCTTTCGTTCAACGATAAAAAATTGCGTATTTTGCTTTTTTGTCACGTTTCCACTTTGTGGATTTATGGTTGTATTGGTAATGAAAATATTTAATAATGGTTGCATATGAGGGATGAGAGCCAAGAATAACGGCCTGACAAGGGGAGTCTGTAAAATCGCTTCAAGTCGATACTGGAAAACATTGAGTGGATGACGGCCGCTCTTTGTTATGAATAAGTATTGATCAAATTTATTTCTCATTGCTCTTTTATTATGGAATATATTCTTTGATAAAAATTGGAATGGATTTGTGTATTTTTTTTAATGTATGACTTTTCTAAAGTATATATTGCGCAGGCGCGTTTTACCGTGAATAATTTTATTCAGAAGAGTTTGTAAAGCGAATCATAACTCATTACGCACAATCCGCGATGTCGTCAGGAGTGGAATATATGGGTGTGAAAAGAGGACGTAGCGAACGGACGACACTGGTGGACGTTGCAAGCCGCGCGGGTGTGAGCGCCATCACCGTGTCCCGCGTCCTGCGGGAGCCGGAAAAGGTTTCCAGCAGCCTCAGGCAGCGCATTCTCGAACTGATCGATGACATGGGGTACGTGCCGGATCAGGCAGCCCGCGCGCTGGCCAGCCGGCACAACAGCACTTTTGGCGTTCTTGTACCCTCACTCACCAACCGGGCCTTCATCAGCTTCATGCAGGGCATAGAGGAGCGGGTGCGCGACACGCATTTCCGCATTCAGTATGCCAATACCCATAACAGTCGCGATGAAGAGCAACGCCAGGTCAAGCTCCTGATGTCCCAAAACACGGCCGGAATCATTCTTGCGGGCCTAGAAGGGGTGGAGGCGGTCAATGAACTTGTTCGCCGTGCAAGCTGTCCGGTCGTGCAGGTGGTTGATGTCGGCCTGCAGACACCCGGCGTCGGCATCGCTGTCGATCATTCGGATGCCGCAGCGGCGGCTGTCAGGCATATGATTGCTTGCGGTTACAAGCGGATCGGCCTCGTGGGTGGTTCGCTCGATGAACGCGGAAGACGGCGAACCGACGGCTACTCCCGCAGCATGGTGCAGGCTGGCCTTTACGACCCCAACCTTATCCACCACGAAAACGCGACACCTACGACCCAGATGGGCTGTCGGCTGCTGCGCCGCCTAATGCGCATCTGTCCGGATGTCGATGCCGTCTTCTGTGAAAACGATGATCTTGCGCTTGGCGTTCTGTTCGAGTGTCAGCGCCTGGACAAAAAGGTGCCGGATGAATTCGGCATCTGCGGCTACAATGATCTTGATTTTGCCTCGGTGACCGAGCCACCATTGACGACCGTGCGCATACCGCTCTTCGAGATGGGCTTCCGTGCCGCGGATGCTCTGGTGCGCGGCGTCGACGGGCGCCCCTCGGAACCCAATACGATCAATCTCGGCTATGAGCTGATTGAACGCCGCACGCTGCGGCGTCCAATAGGACAGCAGTAAGAGGTCAGGCTTCCAGATCTTTCATCAGGTCGGCTGCTCTTGCCGCACTGACGCGCCTTACGTCCGCCTCGTCGCGGCGTGCGGCGAAGATCTCTGTCGACATCAACTGATCGGCAAGATCGGCAGGCAACGACAGCACCACACGCTGACCGTCCCGGTGAGCAGCGTCGGCCTGCGAACGCTTAGCAGTGATCATGCCGCCAGCCACCGTATTCAGCGTATCCGGATCAATCAGGATGAATGCGCCGGTCGAGCGGTTCTGTTCATAGATGTCGAAGATCGCCGTCTCATCAAAGGAGAGCAGCACCTTGCCGATGGCGTTCATGGCAAGTGTGTCTTCATGCGTCTTCCACTTGCCGCTGGAAAGCTCCAGCTGCGAAAGCGGTGCCACGCTCACACGCTGGCGGCGGCTGCCGCTCTTCAGCCAGTAGCGCTTGCCTGGCTCGATGCCGCCAGCCTGAAGTGCCACGATCTGCGCGTCGAAATGATGGCCGGTGAGCGGCTGCGCGTCGATGGAAACAATCATGTCGCCGCGTGAGACATCCACCTGCCGGTCGAGCACGAGCGTGATGGCATCGCCGGCTACGGCGGCATTGCGGACGAGATCGAAGGTGACGATCTGCTTCACATTGGCCACCATGCCCGAGGGCAGCACCACGACGGAATCGCCGGGGCGCACTGCACCGCCGGCCACGGTTCCCTGATAACCGCGGAAGCTTTCACCGGGGCGAGAGACACGCTGCACGGGAAGGCGGAAGCCTCCCGTCTGAGCGGAGCGCGTCGTTGCAAGCTCCAGGGTCTCGATCAGCGTCGGCCCCTCATACCAAGGCATGGCGGAATGACCGCTCAACACGACGTTCTCGCCCTTGAGGGCCGACATCGGGATCGCCGTGATCTGGCGCACGCCAAGCGTTGCCGCCAGCTCCTTGAAGTCATGGGCGATCTTTTCGAAGATCGCCTTGTCATAGCCGACGAGATCGATCTTGTTCACCGCCAGCACGAACTGGCGGATGCCCATCAGCGCCGCGATCGTAGCATGCCGGCGGGTCTGTTCCAGAATGCCGGTGCGGGCATCGGTGAGCAGCACGGCGAGATCGGCAGTGGAAGCGCCGGTTGCCATGTTGCGGGTATATTGTTCATGGCCGGGGGTATCGGCGACGATGAAGGAGCGTCGATCGGTGGAGAAGTAGCGATAGGCCACATCGATGGTGATGCCCTGTTCGCGCTCCGCCTGCAGGCCATCCAGCAGCAGGGCGAAATCCGGCAGGCCGAGATCGTTCTGCGCACCGCTGTCGCGTTTCAGCGTGGCGGCCTGGTCTTCCTTCACTGCCTTGGTGTCCCAGAGCAGGCGGCCGATCAGCGTCGACTTTCCGTCATCGACGGAACCGCAGGTGATGAGACGAAGCGGGCGCGTATCACGCGCGGCGCGCTGCGGTTCTGCAAACGGAAGGATGGTGGCGGAAGCGCCGCTACCGCTGTGATCGTTGTAAGAGGTCATCAGAAATATCCTTCGCGCTTCTTCTTTTCCATTGAGCCGGCCTGATCGCGATCGATCGCGCGGCCCTGGCGTTCGGAAACCGTCGCGATTTCCAGTTCGGCAATCACCTCGTCGAGGGTCGATGCGGTGGAGCGGATACCACCGGTCAGCGGCCAGCAACCGAGCGTGCGGAAGCGCAACATGCCTTCCTGCACCTGTTCGCCGGGAAGAGCTTCGAAGCGGGGATCCTCCGCCCACATCAGCATGCCATCGCGTTCCACGAACTTGCGCGGCTTGGCAAAGTAGAGTGGCGGAAGCGGAATGTTTTCCGCCTGGATGTAGCGCCAGATATCGACTTCCGTCCAGTTGGAGAGCGGGAAGGCCCGCACGCTTTCGCCGCGGCGAACCATGCCGTTATAGATGTTCCACAGTTCCGGGCGCTGGTTGCGCGGATCCCATTTATGGTCCGGCGTGCGGAAGGAATAGATGCGTTCCTTGGCGCGGGATGCTTCCTCGTCACGACGGGCGCCACCGAAGGCGGCGTCATACTGGCCGAGATCCAGAGCCTGGCGCAGAGCCTCGGTTTTCATGACGTCGGTATGGTACGAAGAGCCGTGGGTGAAGGGCGAAATCCCCTCCGATGCGCCGCGCGGGTTGGTATGGACGACGAGATTGAGACCGAACGCCTCGGCCATCTCATCGCGAAACGCGATCATTTCCGGAAACTTCCAGCCGGTGTCGATATGCAGGAGCGGGAAGGGGATTTTTCCCGGATAGAAGGCCTTGCGGGCGAGATGCAGCAGGACGGAGGAGTCCTTGCCGATCGAATAGAGCATGACCGGGCGCTCGAACTCCGCCGCCACTTCGCGGAAGATGTGGATCGCTTCGTTTTCCAACGCCTTCAGATGCGGATCGAGCGGTGGCTTGGCTGCCTTGTCCTTGGACTGGGGATCGAATTCGGTATGGGATTGCATCGGCTTGTCTGTCCTTGTGGCCGCATCCGGCGGCATGTCTGTTCCTGCGCCCTTCATCCGGCTGCCGCCACCTTCTCCCCGCCAGCGGGGAGAAGGGACCTGCCTCGCCGTCCTCGTCCCCTCTCCCCGTTCAACGGGGAGAGGGTTAGGGTGAGGGGCAAATTCGGTCTCAATTGGCTGCGGGGATTGTCGAAGACGCGGCGGGTTCCGGTACATGCAGGCCGCACTCGCGTTTCTCGTCGTTTTCCCACCACCATCGGCCGGCGCGTTCGGGTTCGCCGGGCTTGATGGCCCTGGTACACGGCTCGCAGCCGATCGACGGATAACCACGCGCATGCAGCGGGTTAACCGGAATGCCGTCGCGGGCAACTTCGGCCCGGATGGCTTCGATATCCCAATCCGCCAGAGGGTTGATCTTGATGAGGTTGCGTTCAGCGTCGAATTCCGCGAACGGCGTCGTCGCGCGGTTGCCGGACTGGCCGCGGCGAAGGCCGGTGATCCACACCTCGGCACCAGCCAAAGCGCGCGCCAGCGGCTTCAGCTTGCGCACATGACAGCAGGCATGGCGGGCTTCAACACTGTCGTAGAAGCCGTTCAGGCCGTAGCGCCGGGCATAGTTGTCGATGTCGTCCTGTTCCGGATGGAACCGCTGAATGGTGATGCCGAAACGTTCTTCCGTCTCGTCGATCAACGCTGCAGTCTCGGGAAACAGCCGTCCCGTCTCCAGCGTCGAAACATCGATCGGCAGCCGATGGTTGGCGATGGCCGCCGTGATCAGTTGGTCCTCGATGCCGAGGCTGGTTGTGAAGACGGCACGACCAATCTGCGCCGCAAGCGCAAGGCGGCCTGCCAGATCCAGCGATGCCAGTTCGGCATCAAGCGAGGATACGTCCTTCGGGGGCTGCTGGGTGGTCATGATACTCTCTCGTTTCGTTACTCCGTTATCGCAGAGGCGCTATGAGTGCGCGAGAAACAGGGGTTTGAAGCTTGAGAGGTTGAGAGCAAATATCTCTCCAAATTCGCCCGCTTTCAGAAAACTTCCCCGTATTAAGCACGCGCGCGAATTTTGGCTTGTTCTGCCGGGCGATCCATTTGTGTTCCTGCGGGTTTTGCGGTAGTTGCGGACATGTGCTGGCAAAGCATCTCCTCCAGAGCGGAGGACTTGTCCTGGCCTGCGCTCAAATCCTTCCTGAAGCCTCGATCGCGTCGCTTGATGCCGTCGTTTCCGGCCACCGGAAGGCGATCCCGTTCGTGCACGCTTGATGGTAGCCTGATGATCTCGCAGAGAGCGAAATACGCATTGAGAGCGCTGACCGCGCTGGCGCAGTCCGACCCGGACCGCCCGATGTTGATTTCCGAAATCGCGACGCAGCAGGCTATCCCGAAGAAATTCCTCGAACAGATCCTTCTTGACCTCAAGCGCAACGGCTTTGTGGAAAGCCGGCGCGGCAAGCAGGGCGGCTATCTGCTGCTGAAGCCCGCTGATGAAATCACCTTCGGCGAGGTTCTGCGCCTGATCGACGGGCCGATCGCACCCCTGCCTTGCCTCTCCATCACCGCCTATCGTCGCTGCGAGGATTGCGACGGCGAGCACCTGTGCGAGATCCGCCACGTCTTTGCCCGCGTGGCCGAAGCCACCCGCGACGTGCTGTTCAAAACCAGCATCGCCGATGCTGTCGGTGGGGTTGAGGATGCCAAGGCTACCGAGCTGATGAGCGCCTAACTCGTCGTTTTGCGAAAAAATCTTCTGCGGCAAAGGGCAAATCAGGCCGACTGGCCGGATAGACTTTGCACTCCCGCTTGCTTTCGCGAATATATCTTCCGTGATCGGTAGATCACCCACGGCATTCTTTGCCCTGTTCAATGGCGGGGGGAAACAGTTTTGCCTTCTTTCTGCCACGCATTGACCAACTCGACCCGTCCAGTAGACATTACGGGCATTCGACTGGAGGTTCTCATGCGCAATTTCATCCAAGGACTGGGCGTCTTGGCCCTTGGCGTTTCGCTGATCGCAGGTGCTGCGGCGCCGGCATTTGCCGACACCAAGCTTCTCAACGTTTCCTATGACCCGACCCGCGAGTTCTACAAGGAGTTCAACGCTGCCTTTGCCAAGGACTGGAAGGCGAAGACGGGCGAGACGGTCACCATCCAGCAGTCGCATGGCGGTTCCGGCGCGCAGGCCCGCTCCGTCATTGATGGCCTCGATGCCGATGTCGTAACCTTGGGCGTGGAAAGCGATATCGACGCCATCGCCTCGAAGACGAAGAAGATCCCGGCTGACTGGCGCAAGCGTCTGCCGAATGCTTCCGCGCCCTATACATCCACAGTCGTTTTCCTCGTGCGCAAGGGCAATCCGAAGGGCATCAAGGACTGGGGTGATCTGGTGAAGGATGGCGTTCAGATCATCACGCCGAACCCGAAGACCTCGTCCGGTGGCCGCTGGAACTACATTGCTGCGTGGCTGTGGGCTGCGAAGCAGTATAATAATGACGATGCGAAGATTAAGGCCTATATCGCCGACATCTACAAGCACTCGCCGGTGCTCGATACCGGTGCGCGCGGCTCGACGGTGACCTTCGCACAGCGCCAGTTGGGTGACGTACTGCTCGCCTGGGAAAACGAAGCCTATCTCGCCAAGCAGGAATTCGGCGATGGCGATTTCGAGATCGTCGTGCCGAAGCTTTCGATCCTCGCAGAGCCGCCGGTGTCGCTGGTGGACGGCAATGCCGATGCCAAGGGCACCCGCAAAGTGGCGGAAGCCTATCTGAACTACCTCTATTCCGCCGAAGGCCAGACGCTGGCCGCCAAGTGGTTCTATCGCCCCTCCAAGCCGGAGCTGGTAAAGGCTGGCACGACGACCCTTCCCAAGGTTGATCTCGTCTCCATCGATGATCCGCTGTTTGGTGGCTGGAAGACGGCACAGGCCAAGCATTTCGATGATGGCGGCATCTTCGACCAGCTCTACAAGCCGGGCAAATAATCTCTCCAACAGCCTCCCAAGGCACTCTGGACAAGCCCCGGTGACAAGCCGGGGCTTGTCGCATGAGTAAAGACTGGCGATGATGGGGATAACCGGTTCTATGACGACAGGTAGTTTGATGAAAAACTGGCGCCAGCCGAGCGTCCTTCCAGGCTTCGGCCTGACCCTGGGATACACACTATTATATCTGACGCTGATCATCCTGGTGCCGCTCGCCGCGCTGGTCTGGCGTTCCACCGGTATCGGCTGGGGACCGTTCTGGGCGCTGGCCTTCGACCAGCGCACGCTTCTGGCGCTCAGGGTCAGCTTTGGCGCAGCACTGATTGCTGCGGCCATCAACGTCATCTTTGGTGTCGTCGTCGCCTGGGTGCTGGTGCGCTACCAGTTTCCGGGACGCCGGCTCCTGGATGCCATCATCGATCTGCCTTTCGCGCTTCCGACTGCCGTTGCCGGTATTTCGCTGGCGGCGCTTTATGCACCGAAGGGCTGGGTGGGGCAGATCTTTGCGCCGCTCGGCATCAAGATCGCCTTCACGCCGCTTGGCATCGTCATCGCGCTGATCTTCGTTGGCCTGCCTTTCGTGGTGCGCACGGTGCAGCCGGTCATGGCGGAACTGGATCGCGAACTGGAGGAGGCAGCCGCCACGCTGGGTGCCAACCGCCTGCAGACGCTGTCCATGGTCGTACTGCCGACGCTGGTGCCGGCGATCCTGACCGGCTTCGCACTCGCCTTCGCGCGTGCCGTCGGGGAATATGGTTCGGTGATCTTCATTGCGGGCAATGTGCCCTACGTGTCGGAAATCGCACCGCTCCTGATCGTGATCCGTCTGGAAGAATTCAATTATGCAGGCGCCACCTCGATCGCCTGCATCATGCTGATCATTTCGTTCGTGATGCTGCTGGTGATCAACATGCTGCAGATGTGGAGCCGCAGGAGGTATTCAAATGTCTGAGACCGCCTCCCGCTATCGCGATCCGGCCGGCGAAACCGCCTTCTGGCGGGTAATCCTGACTCTGATTGCGGTTGCCTTTCTGGGCATCGTCGTCGTGCTGCCGCTGGTGACCGTGTTTTACGAGGCCTTCCGCAAGGGGTCGGATGCTTTCTTCGAAGCGTTTCAGGAGCCCGACGCCATCGCGGCCATCCGCCTGACTCTGACGGTGGCAGCCATTGCCGTGCCGCTGAACCTTGTCTTCGGCGTGGCCGCGGCCTGGGCCGTTGCCAAGTTCGAATTCCGCGGCAAGACCTTCCTGGTCACGCTGATCGACCTGCCTTTCTCGATTTCACCTGTTATCTCCGGTCTGGTCTATGTGCTGCTGTTTGGCGCGCAGAGCTATCTTGGCCCGATCCTGAAATCGCAGGGCATCCAGATCATCTTCGCGCTGCCGGGCATGGTGTTGGCGACCATCTTCGTGACCTTCCCCTTCATTGCCCGCGAATTGATCCCCCTGATGGAAGAGCAGGGCACGGGCGATGAAGAGGCAGCCCTTTCGCTGGGTGCCAGCGGCTGGCAGACCTTTTGGTACGTGACGCTGCCGAATGTGAAATGGGGCCTGCTCTACGGCGTGCTGCTCTGTAACGCGCGCGCCATGGGCGAGTTCGGTGCCGTCTCCGTCGTGTCGGGCCATGTGCGCGGCCTCACCGAGACCATGCCGCTGCATATCGAGATTCTTTATAACGAGTACAACTTCGCCGCCGCCTTTGCGGTCGCGACCCTGCTTGCACTGCTCGCCCTCGTGACGCTTGCGCTGAAGACCATTCTGGAACTGCGCTATGGCGATGAGATCGCGGCCGGACGGAAACACTGAGGAATTGCTGAGACTATGGACGTTAAGATCAAGAACATCCGCAAGGAATTCGCCCGCTTTCCGGCCCTGCATGATCTGTCGCTCGACATTGCCTCCGGTGAACTGATCGCGCTGCTCGGCCCTTCCGGTTCCGGCAAGACCACGCTTCTGCGCCTGATCGCCGGCCTGGAGCAGCCGACCGAGGGGAAGATCTTCTTCGGCGACCAGGATGCTTCGCTGAAAAGCGTGCAGGAGCGCAATATCGGCTTCGTTTTCCAGCACTATGCCTTGTTCCGCCACATGACGGTGGCTGAGAACATTGCCTTTGGCCTGAAGGTGCGCCCCTCGGCGACGCGCCCGCCCAAGGCGGAGATCCGCAGGCGCGTATCCGAGCTTCTCGACATGGTGCAGCTTTCGGGTCTCGAAAAGCGCTACCCGACGCAACTGTCGGGCGGTCAGCGCCAGCGCGTGGCGCTGGCGCGTGCCATGGCGATCGAGCCGAGCGTGCTTCTGCTGGACGAACCCTTCGGTGCGCTGGATGCCAAGGTTCGCAAGGAACTGCGCCGTTGGCTCCGGGAGTTCCACGATCGCACGGGCCACACGACAGTTTTCGTCACGCACGACCAGGAAGAGGCGCTGGAATTGGCTGACCGCGTGGTTGTCATGAGCCAAGGCAGGATCGAGCAGGTCGGCTCCGCCGATGACGTCTATGACCGGCCGGGCTCGCCCTTCGTCTTCTCCTTCATCGGGGAAAGCGCGGAACTTCCCGTCACGCTCTCTTCGGGCCAGATCATCTTCCAGGGTCACCCAATTGGCGCTGCAGAACCCGGCGAGGGGGAGGGTAAGCTCTTCTTCCGCCCGCAGGATGTCGTGCTGACAGATGAGCAGGATGCCCTGTTCGGCAAGGTTACAGCCTGCCGCCGTCTGGCGGGAACGCGGATTGCCGAGATCGACATTGCCAATCACGGCCATGCTTACCATGTCGAAATCGAGGTTCCCCTGGATGCTCCGGTGACGCTGGGTGCTGAATTGCGCTTCAGACCCACCCGCTGGAAGGTCTTTCTTGCCACACAGTAAACAAAATCGTGTGGAAAAAAGAATTACCACGCATTTCACCATCGCAATATGAGCATTGATCATAAGCATCCGTGGATGCTTAAAATTCACTCACAATCTGCTTGGAGATGCTGATTTTTTGGCCTTTCAGCCAGGGGGTGAGGAAATGTTTCTATTTGAGGCGGAATCGCGGCGCGCGCTACCTCCACAGGTAGAGCCTTTGTTCTTCAAAGACTTAGTGTTCACTTCTGCGAAACCTTGTCGCTTACCCCCGGATTCACTTTTGTGTGACATAAGACTGAAATCATGCAAGTGATATAGGCGGCCAAAAGCCAAAGGGGGCTGGGGTGACCAACCAGAGTGCAGAACGCGATCTCGCCACGAGGTTCGCGCCAGATGAGCTGCGTGAAGCTTCTCCGCAGAGCGAGGAGCAACAAGCCAAGCGTATGCCGCGCGGGGCGTCGGTTGCTCTTGCCTATACTGGAACTCTTCTGGTCACGCTCTCTGTCGCCGTCTACTTGTTTTTCGGAAATACGCTGATCGCCTTCCTGCGGGATGATGTGACGGATCTGTGGCTGCGTCCGCTAGCCCTGGTATTGATCGCATCTGCTTTGGCAGGTCTGTTCCGCTTCTTGAAATCGCTGCCGTACCCATCAATGCCTGTCTCCCTAGGGGGACTTATAGGAGTTCTGCGTCCATGATCCGGGTCATCACCGCCTGCCTGATGGTATTGTTGGCGGCAAGCGCATCCCGCCCGCCATTCGATACGGATACTCTGCCGGTCGATCGTGTGCTGATGCCCGCCAACAGGCCAGATGGCGTTGTGGTCCTTATCTCGGGGAAGGACGGGTGGTCCGAGAAGGAGCAGGATGTTGCGGACCAGTTGCTCAAGCGTCATGCCGTTGTGGTCGGCGTCGATCTGCAGGACTGGTATGAGAAGCTTGCGAGTAAGAAGAAGGATTGCCACTACCTGGTGGCTGATATCGAAAACCTGAACCGGCAGATCCATCGCTCCGCCGGCATGAACACCTACCGCACGCCGATCGTGGCAGGCATGGAAGATGGCGGGATGTTGGCGCTTGCCATTGCCGCCCAGACACCGGCCGCCACGATTGGTGCGACGGTTGCGGTGGACCCGAATGCCGTGGTGCCGCTGGAAACCGTGCTCTGCACGCCCGCCCCGAAGACTGCCGCAACCGGCGGCACGATCTATGGCCTGACCGATGGCGCTCTGCCTGATCCGGTGACCGTCAGCCTTGGCGAGACTGCATCCAAGGAAGGCCGCGACAACGTTGCCGCCATCAAGGCCAAGCATAGCGATATATGGGTGAAGGATCAGATGGATGGTTCTGCCGTCGATCGTCTGGCCCATGAAACCAAGGCCGCGCTCGACCGTATCCGCAAGTCCGGTTCGCCGCTCGACCTGCCGATCGTTGCGCTGGAAGCCACGCCGAAGCTGAACACCATGGCCGTGATCTATTCTGGCGATGGCGGCTGGCGCGATATCGACAAGCAGCTTGCCAATTATCTGCAGGAAGATGGCGTACCGGTCGTGGGCGTCGATGCGCTCCGCTATTTCTGGGAAGAGCGCAGCGTCGAACATACCGCTGCCGATCTCAGCCATATCATCGAAACCTACAAGAAGAAGTGGAAGGTCGATCACGTCATTCTGGTCGGCTACTCCTTCGGCGCCAACATTCTGCCGATTACCTACAACAATCTGCCGCCGCAGGATCGCGCTTCGGTGCAGATGCTCTCGCTGATCGCGCCCTCCCACAAGGCGGATTTCCAGATTTCCGTCATGGGCTGGTTCGGCGCGCAGGGGCAGGGCACGCATGGCGATCCGGCCGAACACATGGCGCAGATCGAGCCACGCAAAGTGCAGTGCATCTATGGTACGGCGGAAGCCGATGACAGTGCCTGCACCGGTGTCACCAACATCGCCGGCGTCCAGGTTCTGCCGCGCCCCGGTGGGCATCACTTCGATGGCGATTACCGTCCGCTTGCCAAAGCGATTATCGAACGCTCCAAGGCCCTTTCCCTAATGAACTGAGCCTTCCTTGGCCTCTCTCACATCCGCGCGTTGAGCGCGGATGACCTGGGCGAGGAAGGGCCGTGACAGGCCGTGATAGAGCGGCTCCGGCGAAATCAGCCGCGAGACGATATAGCCCAGCATCGCGGATGCCATGATCGGGATGACCGCCTGATGATCCCCCGTCATTTCGATGATGATCACGAAAGCCGTCATGGGCGCCTGCACCACGCCTGCGAAATAGCCGGCCATGCCCAGGATCGCGCCGAGCGCAATACTACTTCCCAACAGGCTGCCGATCGTGCCGCCGAGGCTGACGCCGACCGTCAGCGACGGGGCAAAGATGCCGCCGGGGATTCCCGATGTCATCGACAGGAAAGTCGTGGCAAACTTCTCCAGGAAGAACACAGGCGAGGGAAGTTCTCCGCGCAGAATGGCTTGAGACTGTTCATAGCCGGTCCCAAAAGTCTGGCCGCCGGAGAGAATGCCGATCAGGGCGACCGCAATACCGCAGGCGCCCGCCAGCATCAGCATGCGTTTCATCGGGGCGACATGCGCCCAGCGTCGCACCCGGCGATTGACGGAGAGTGCTGCTGTGCTGAAGGCTGCTCCCAATGCGCCACCACCGACGCCGCAGGCCAGCACCAGCAGCCAGTCCCGCCCCGTGGCAATCGTCACCGAGGTTTCGCCGAAATAGGTATAGCTGCCCACAAGCCCCAATGCCGCGAGGCCGGAGAGAATGACGGCCGTCAGCACCAGACCGTTTGCACGGCTCTCGAACGAGCGGCTCATTTCCTCGATCGCAAAGACAATGCCGGCGAGCGGCGTGTTGAAGGCTGCCGCAATACCGGCTGCCGAGCCAGCCAGGATAAGGCCGCGTGCCTGCGCCATGCCGCCGAAGCGGGCGCAGGCCAGCATGATGGAGGCACCCACCTGCACCGTCGGCCCCTCGCGGCCGATGGAGGCGCCACAGAACAGGCCGATGACCGTCAACAGGATCTTTCCCACCGCCAGCTTCAACGACAGAAGTGCCGAACGCGGGCCGTCACCATGCAGATGTCGTGCGGCGATTGCCTGGGGGATGCCGCTGCCCTGCGCATTCGGAAACACCCGCATGGCGAGATAGGCACAGAGCACGAAGCCAAGCGGCGTGATGGCGATCGGTAGTATGAAAGCGGCGGGATGAACGGCCAAAAGCATCTTGAACAGACGCTGCGCGTGATCGGCCGCCATGGCAAAGCCGACGCTGACCACGCCAATGGCAATCGCGCCGATCCAGAACACGATGCGCGGCTTCCACACTGACCAGGAACCGCGCATGACGCGCGAACGGCGATACATTCGGGATTTGCGATAGGCGATGGGCATGTCTGGGGGCACTCGCGGCAGGAAAGGGATAATCGTTTAAGAGCCTGCGCGCGTTCGAATGCAAGCAAAAATCACGTTTCGGAAAAGAGAGCCGCCAGCCTGAAATGCAGGAAGGCTGGCGGCAGAGCCTGATCTGTCCGGCGGTGGACAGGGTGAGGTTTTCACCCGCTTAGACGATCAGGCCCTTCATGGGCTGCACCTTTTCGGAACCGGGGAAGACCGCGCCAGCCAAATGGCCTGCGTCAGCACCGAGCAGATCAACCGCGATCCCCTTGACGACGGAGCGCAAGTCCGTAGTGGCTGCAAGATCGCGGCCTTCGAACAGCTGGTTGTCCTTCAGCCCCGGCCAGTCGGCGACCACGCGGCCGCCACGCACGGCACCACCGGCCAGAAAGGCGGTTGTGCCGGTACCGTGGTCGGTGCCATCTGTGCCATTGATGCGAGCAGTTCGGCCAAACTCAGTGGCAACCAGCACGACGGTATCCTTCCAGGCCGGACCCAGCTCCTGCTCGAAGGCCGCGAAGGAATTATCGAGCCCTGTCAGCAGCTTGGCCAGGCGATCGATCTCCTGCGCGTGGGTATCCCAGCCTTCGAAGGCGAGAGCTGCGACACGCGGACCATCCGGCTGTGCCAGCAGGCGGGCCGCGCCGCGTGCCATCTGCTCCATGCCGTTCGGGTCGCCGGGGCCACCCTTGGATTTCATGTCGAGGCCGGAGGCGATTTTGCCGGTCTCGATCCCCTGGATCAGCAGCTTGGACAAAAGCGGATCCGTCTTGCTGTAGAGATCCATCAGGCGCGGGGCGAGATCGCCATCGGCGGGACGCAGCACGGCAGGCGCCCAGCCGAGCACGGGTGCCTTGCCGCGCATGACGAGCGGCGCGGTTGCGCCAACCGCCAGACCACGCGATTTTTCTGCACTTCCCGGCGCGATCTTTTCGCCGGCGGCCAAGCCTTCCAGCATGCGGTTCATCCAGCCGGATTCCACATGGCCGGGCGTCGCAAAGCCGGATTCCAGCACATCCTGCCCATCGAAATGCGAACGTTCGCGATAGGGCGTGGAGCTGGCATGAATGACGGCGGCCTGCTTTGCCATAAAGAGCCGCTGGAAGTTCGGCATGGACGGATGCAGCGCAAAGAAGCCGTCCAGCGGCAGCGCCGGCTTGTCGCCATCGGTCCTGAGCGCAATCGACTGGCGCAGGCCCTCATAGCCGGGGTCGCCGACGGGCGGCACGGCGGTCAGGCCATCCAGCGCGCCGCGCAGGATGATGGTGATGAAGCGCGCGTCGCGCCCTTGGGCGGCTGTCGCGAATTTCGGCATGAAGGCCCAGGCAAACAGGGCTCCGGATACGCCAAGCACGGCGCGGCGGGTGGGGGAGGTGATATCTTCGCAGAGCATGGTTAGCGCCTCTGGAATTCGGGGGAAAGGAAAGCGAGCGAAATGCCTTGCGGGCGCGTTTCCGCACGCGAGATCGCCTGCAGCGTATCGGCGGTCAGAAGGGGGCCGAAGCGGTCGCCCGCAAAAGCACGGGGGTCGATCTGGCCCGGCACCTGATGGGCAAACATGTTTGCCGCATCAATGCGGGTGGCGAGTGCCTCCGAGGAGGCCCAGGCATCCGTAACATCGGAGAAACCGTTGGGACCTGCCGGGTTCCAGAAGGGCTGCCCCAGCGCGTTCAGCACCGAGAGGATCTGCTCCGGTTTCGGCTTGATGCCTGTCGTGCGCAGCATGGCCGCCACATATTCCTGGGGCATGCGCATCTTGGTCAGCGTCGGGTTCCAGGCTTCCTCTGCATCGACAAGCGCCTTGTAGACGGCGGAAAGATCGCCTTGCGTCTTGGTATAGGCGGCGGCGAGCTTCTGCACGAGGGCCGGTTGTGGCTGGTCGGAGACGAAGTGGCGCACCAGCTTGGTGGCGATGTGGCGGGCGGTCGCCGGATGGCGGGCCAGCGCACGAAGCGCATCGCGGCCCTGTTCCACGCCACCTTCGGCATAGGTCACGCCCATCACAGTGTGGTCGCCGGGTTCATGCGCATAGGTGTTGAACTGGAACTGGCCGAGCGGGCCGGGACGCTTTTCGTCCCGGTAGAAAGCCCAGCCGGTGATGATCCGGGCAAGTGATGTGACATCGGCCTGGCTATAGCCGCCATCGACGCCCAGCGTATGCAACTCCATGATCTCGCGGGCGAGGTTTTCGTTGAGACCACGCTTGCCGTTCTTGTTGGCAGGCGAATTGGGGCCGATGGACTGCTGGTTATCGAGGAAGACCAGCATGGCTGGATGCGTCTCCACCGCCAGCAGCATCTCCTCGAAATGCCCGAAGATATGCGGGCGAATGGCTTCACGCTCGAAGGCACCGGCCAGAATATGCACCTCGCCATTCTTGGAGGTCGCGATGGAGAAATGGTTGGCCCAGAACATGGCAAGCCGCTCGCCAAAGCCGATCAGCGGCTGGCGGATAGTGCCGTTGAACCGGGCATCCGCTTCCGCGAGCAGGATCTGCTGGGGAAAGTAGGGGCGCTTGGAAACCGGCGTCTCTGCCGCCTTCTTGTCCATCGGCTGCGGCTGCGGGGCACCGCCCTGCATCATGCCGCCATTGCCCATGGCGCCGTCCATACCGTTGGCGCCATCCTTTCCACCCATGCCGCCTTTGCCGCCCAGACCGCCTTTGCCTGCGGCGCCGCTGTTCATGTCGGTCGGCTGGGTGGAGCCAGCCGCCATGGCAGTGGCGGCTGCCGCACCTGCCTGGGTGACGGACGCTGCAGCGGCAGGTGGCCTGTCGCGTTCCGCTTTCACCTGGGCCTGGTAATCGAACAGGGCAATCAGCAGATCGGCGCTGGAGCGCAGCTGCGCACCGATCGGTGTTGGAACTGCGCGTTCCACGATCTCTTCTCGCAGAAGATCCCGGGGCGCTTCCTTGATGGCGGAAATGCTGCCTTCCGTCGCGCCGAGGCCGAAGCGCCACAGCGCCAATGCGGCATCGACATCTTTAGGATTTGACATGGCCGATACGAACTCCGTTGCATCATCGACCCTTCAACGACAGCGAAAAGGCAAATCCGTCGCTGCCCAAATGTGATCATTTCGTGGCGGGTCTTGGCGCCTCGCGTTGGATCAGCCCGTCGGCCAGACGGCGGCGCTCGTCGATGGAGAGGCCCTTCACGAAATCCACCGCCTTCTGCTCGGTCGCTGCGCGCACGGCAAATTCCGCATCGCGTGCGCGTTTCAGGGCATCGGCAAGCGCATCGGCATCCAGATCCGGCTTGCCCATCAGGGCAGCGGCTTCCACACGCGCCTGGCGCGCCTCCAGCGAGGTGGAGCGCACATCCCGTCGGGCGTCATTCAGCGCCTTCTGGAAATCGGTTTTGAGCTTGGAAGACAGTTGTTCGCCCGCCAGAGGCAGGCGCGCGGGCGGCGCGGCGGAACGGTCGTAGAGATAGAAGAAACCAGCACCTGCAATGGCGCAGATGAGGAAGGTATTGAGGATAAGCAGGCCGATGGCCAGCCGCTTGAAGCCAGTCTCGGTCATTGGATCTCCCGCGCGATCTCGCGTTCGGTCATGATGTTGCCGAAGGCTGTTGCCGTCTCCGTCATCGTTGGCGCATGGGGCGGCATGACCACAGCCACCACAAGCGCACCCGTCAAGCCGCCTGCAAGGCCCACCCCGATCAGGCCGGCACCCACGAACCAGCGCTGCAGGCGCCGGCGCAAGGTTACGCGACGACCGGCGGATTCCAGAATGCGGCCGGTCAGGGCGCTGGAGGGGCCGGGCGGCTGATAGCGGGCGAGCAGCGCATCCAATTTCGCGGCCTCGGCAGCCAGAGCCTGTCCGGCCTCCGTTGCCTGGAACGCCGCTGCCGCATCCCGCTGCTCTGCCGGCCAGCGGCGAGCATTTGCTCCGTAAGCATCGAGCAGCGCACGAAATGCATCCACCGTCATGGTGTTCTTGCCGTTCTCACGCATTGTCTTCTCCTTTCAGGATGGCCTGCAGTGCCCGCCTTCCGCGTGACAGCAGGCTTTCCAGCGCATCGACGCTAACCTGCATGACACTGGCTGCCTCCTGGTTCGACATGTCCTGGTAATAGACCAGCACAATGGCTTCCCGCTGCCGGGGTGCGATGCTTTGTAGCGCACGCTCCACCCGGCGGCTTTCTGAATCTTCTTCCAGCAGCCCGGCATCGGGCATCGGGCCTTCGTCCCTCAACTCCGGCGGCTCCGCCATCAGCGTGTCGCGCCGCTTGCGCAACCGGTCGTAGCACAGGTTGAGCGCCACGCGATGCGCCCAGGTATCGAAGCGCGCACCGCCCTGGCGCCAGCCGCCCGCATGTTTCCAGATGCGCAGAAAGGTTTCCTGCGCCACGTCTTCCGCTTCCGCGCGATCACCCAGCATGCGGGTCGCAAGCGCCAGAAGACGCGGCAGCTTCTGCGCCACCATCGCCCGCATGGCAGCCGGATCGCCCGCCGCCACCGCCTTCACCAGCTCCGCATCGGGATCACCGCTCATTGCAGGCCACGTCGTTGCGCGCCGCGGCGGCTCACGCCCGGCGGACAGCTGCTCGGCGCCTTGCTCCTGCTGGAACAAGGCCGATGGTGGTTCAACAGCATAGAGACCGGCATCGACGGGTTTCGTGTTTCACCTATGGCCATGGTTATGCCATTTCAACGCGGGTGGGGAGAAATTCCGTCGCTGTTTTGAACGAATTCCGCCATTGAAATAACTTGAGAGGCAATATATCATATGCATATATGATATAGAAAGGTTTCTTATGCGCGCTCTGATCGAGTTCGATGATGCAGCCATTGCTGCCTTGGACCGCTTGGCGCGGGAACAAAATGTTTCCCGCAGCGCCCTCGTGCGTGAGGCAGTGGCAAACTTGTTGGAAAGAAGTGAAAAGCCCCGGATGGACGATGCATTCGGCCTATGGGCTGTATCTGGTTCCGCAGTTGATGGCGTGAGCTATCAACGGAGGCTGCGGGAGGAATGGTGAAGGCACTTTTCGACAGCAACATCCTGATCGACTTTCTGAGCGGTCGTGAACCGGCGCGCGCGGAACTGGCGCTTTATCCTGACAAGGCGATCAGTATGATTACCTGGATGGAGGTCATGGTGGGCGTCAGCGACGAAAATCGGGAGGCGACTATCGGCTTTTTGCGCCACTTCACCTGCATTGAGATCGATCAGGTGGTCGCTGAGCAGGCGGTCGCCTTGCGTGGGGCCTATAGGCTGAAGCTGCCGGGTGCCATCGTCTGGGCGAGTGCAATGGCGCATGACCGTCTACTCGTAACGCGTGACGCCAAGGATATTCCCGCTGATCATCCCGGCGTGAGAATACCTTATGACATTTGAACATCACCGGTCGCTCACCTGCCAGTTCGGGCTCACCCACGGCTCCTGGTTGCTGCGGGGCAGGGGCTGCTTGCCGAGAATATGGTCGGAGGCCTTTTCGCCGGTCATGATCGAGGGGCCGTTGAGGTTGCCATAGGTCACGTGCGGGAAGATGGAACTGTCAGCCACGCGCAGGCCTTCGACACCGATCACCTTTGTGGTCGGGTCGACCACCGCCAGCGGGTCATCGACGCGGCCCATTTTGCACGTACCGCACGGGTGATAGGCACCTTCCAGATGCTCGCGCAGATAAGCGTTGATTTCCTCGTCCGACTCTACCTTGCTACCCGGTGCGATTTCGCCGCCCATGTAAGGGGCGAAAGCGGGTTGCGAGAAGATCTCGCGCGTCACCCGCACGGCATGGCGGAATTTCACCCAGTCTTCCGGATCGCTCATATAGTTGAAGCGCAGCACCGGCGCATCCTTCGCATCCGGCGAGCGCAGCGTCACGGAGCCGCGTGATTTGGACATGTTGTAGCCCACATGCGCCTGGAAGCCGTGGCCTTCGGCGGCGGATTTGCCATCATAAGAGACGGCGATCGGCAGGAAGTGGTACTGGAGATCCGGCCACTTCACACCCGGCGCGGAGCGGATGAAGGCCGCAGCCTCGAACTGGTTGGAGGTGCCAAGCCCGGTCTTGAAAAACAGCCATTGCGCGCCGACCACGCCCTTCCAGAACCAGTTGTTCCTGGAGTGAAGGGTGATCGGCAGCTTCGAGCGGAACTGGTGATAATATTCCAGATGGTCCTGCAGGTTCTGGCCGACGCCCGGACGATCTGCCACAACATCGATGCCCATCTCCTTCAGATGCGCGGCCGGACCCACGCCTGAGAGCATCAGGATTTTTGGCGAGTTGAAGGCGGATGCCGCGACGATCACCTCTTGGGTTGCGCTGATGACTTCGATGCGGCCATTGATCTCGACTTCGACACCGATGGCCTTCAGCCCCTCGAACACCACGCGGCGTGCATAGCAGCGGATGAGGCGGCAGTTTTCGCGCTTCAGCGCAGGCTTGAGATAGGCATTGGCAGCGGACCAGCGACGGCCCTGCCAGCTGGTCTGCTCCATCAGGCCAAAACCTTCCTGCTGGCGGCCGTTGTAATCCTCGGTGACAGGAAACCCGGCCTGACGCCCCGCCTCGATGAAGGCGTGATAGAGCGGGTTCTTCACCTCACCGCGGCGCACATGCAAGGGGCCGCTGGTGCCGCGCCAGCCCTCTTCGCCACCATGAGAATGCTCCATGCGCTTGAAATAGGGCAGCACATCCGCATAGGCCCAGCCGCTCGCGCCCAGTTCGTCCCAGCGGTTGAAGTCTTCCGCATGGCCGCGCACGTAGACCATGCCGTTGATGGAAGAGGAGCCGCCGACCACCTTGCCGCGCGGCGCAATCATCCGGCGATTGTTGAGATGCGGCTCGGGCTCCGACAGATAGCCCCAGTTATAGCGGTCCATGTTCATGGGGTAGGCAAGCGCTGCCGGCATCTGCACGAAGGGGCCAATGTCGGAGCCGCCGAATTCCAGCACGATCACCGTATGCTTGCCGTCTTCCGACAGGCGGTAAGCCATGGCAGACCCCGCCGAACCGGAACCGATGATGATGAAATCTGCCTGCATGTCAGCAATCCATGGTTGAGCTCAGCTGTGGCTGCGAGCTATATTGATGGGATGAAGCCAGTCGAGTATTCTAAGGCCGCGCAAAAGAGCATGAGCCGGATGCAGCCCAAGCGAGTGGCCGCGATCAAGGCGAAGGTGCATGCCTATGCGCACGGTGAACGTGTCGATCTCAAAAGGTTGGTTGGGACCACGCTCGTGCGCATCAGGGTCGGCGATGACAGGGTGATCATTGACGAACGGACGAACCTCGTTGTCGTGGTCGATGTCGGCCCAAGAGGCGGTATCTACAAGGAGTAGGTGATGGGTGTTTTCAACAGGACGGTCATTGATGGAAAACCGTTCGTTCTCGTTCCCGAGGAGGAGTTCGAGGATATGATGGATACCATCATGGCCCAGGAGATCTTGGCACGGATTGAAGCAGGCGAAGAAACTTGGCCGGCCGAACTCGTCTACGAATTGCTCGATACCGACAGCCGCATCCGTACCTTCCGCAATTACCGCAAAATGTCCGTATCCGACCTTGCTAGCGCCGCGGGCATTTCCGAGGCTGATCTTTCCGAAATCGAAAGCGGCCAGAAAACCGGCTCTGTGGATGTGCTCAAACGCATCGCTACCGCGCTCAAGGTCGATCTCGACGATATTGTCGTGTGAGGCGCTAGCTCGCGCTCCAACATCGCTTGCCTCATCCCTGATCATCGAATTCGCGCTTTGCATCTGAAATGCCCCTCATCCGGCTGCCGCCACCTTCTCCCCGCAGGCGGGGAGAAGGGATATGCCGCGCCGTCGCCTGTGTCGTAACGCCCCTCGGGCCACGTCCCCTCTCCCCGCCTGCGAGGAGAGGGTTAGGGTGAGGGGCGTTATTTCATCTCAATATGGCGCTTCGCACTTGCCCATGCCGACATAGACGGTCTTGAGCTCCGTATAGTGCTCCAGCGCCGCTGCGGAGTTTTCGCGCCCGAAGCCGGATTGCTTTGAACCGCCGAAGGGGATTTCCACCGGGCAGAGGTTGTAGGTGTTGATCCACAGCGTACCGGCTTCCAGCTGGTCCACCACCCGGTGGGCGCGGCTGATGTCTGCAGTGAAGACGCCGCCGGCGAGACCGAATTCCGTGGCATTGGCGCGGGCAATCACATCCGCCTCATCTTCGAAATCCAGCACGCACATGACGGGGCCAAAGATCTCTTCGCGCGCAATGGTCATGTCGTCGGTCACATCGGCAAACACGGTCGGCTGAACATAAAAGCCTTCGCCGGAGACGGCGTTCGGAATGCCGCCGCCGGTGATGAGCCGCGCACCTTCCGCCTTGCCCTTTTCGATGTAGCCGAGAACCTTCTCCAACTGTCCATGCGATACAAGTGGCCCCATCTGGGTTGCCTCATCCTGCGGATCACCCAGCACGATGGCTTCGGTGCGCTCCTTGAGCCGCGACAGGAAGCGTTCCTTCACCGCGGTGTGCAGGAACACGCGCGTGCCGTTGGAGCAGACCTGGCCACTGGAATAGAAATTGCCCAGCATCGCGCCTGAGATCGCGCTTTCGATATCGGCATCGTCGAACACGATGATCGGCGATTTGCCGCCAAGCTCCATCGTGACATGCTTCAACTGGCTGGCAGCGGCACCCGCCACCTTGCGGCCGGTAGGGACGGAACCGGTCAGCGAAACCTTGGCGACGTCAGGGTGGGAAACCAGCAGCGGTCCCGTATCGCGGTCCCCCTGGATGACGTTGAAGACGCCTTTGGGCAGGCCCGCCTCAATCAGGATTTCGGCGATCTTCAGCGCGCCGAGCGGGGTGACTTCCGAGGGCTTGAACACCATGGCATTCCCCGCCGCCAGCGCCGGTGCTGCCTTCCAGCAGGCGATCTGCTGCGGATAGTTCCAGGCGCCGATACCGACGACGACGCCGAGCGGTACGCGCTTGGTATAGGCCCAGTCGCCGCCGAGCGGGATCTGTCCGCCGTTGAGCGCGGTCGGCGCAATGCCGCCGAAAAATTCAAGACTGTCGGCGCCCGACGTCGGGTCCGCCACGATGGTTTCCTGGATCGGCTTGCCGGTATCGAGCGTTTCCAGTTCCGACAGTTCGCGGTTGCGCTCGCGCATGATATCGGCCGCCTTGCGCAGGATGCGACCCCGCGCCGTTGGGCTGAATGCCGCCCATTCCTTCTGCGCGCGCTTGGCAGAGGCAATGGCCTTGTCCACGATGGCGGGGGTGGCGGCATGCAGGCGCGCAATCACCTCGCCGGTGGCGGGAAATATGCTTTCGATCACCGTGCCTGCGGTATCCTCGACATATTTGCCATCAATGAAATGAGAGGCTTGCGGCTGGGCTTTCATGTTTGATCTCCTGACAGTCTTTCGCCCTGTCATTGATGTTTAAGTTGCCCCTCATCCGCCCTGCCGGGCACCTTCTCCCCGTCGTAACGGGGAGAGGGAGGGGTGCCGCAACGCCTTATTCCCTCTCCCCGTTCAACGGCGAGAGGGGTAGGGTGAGGGGCAAAGAATTAGTCGCTCTGTTGAGCTGACCCATCACATAATCCTCCACCAATGTGACAGAGGCTGTGATGGAGAGCGGCGCTGCCTTCAGCGACTGGCGAATATAAAGCCCGTCGATCAGCGCCGCCGTGCCCTCGGCGATTTTCTCCGCCTGTGCGGGGGAGGTGAGGGGGCGCAGCGCATGCAGCAGGTTGGAGCGAAGCCGGCTGGCATAGATCACCAGCAGGCGGCGGGTTTCCTCCGAGCGCTGGGCTTCCGCATAGAAGGCGAGCCAGGCGGCAATGGTTTCCGGCACAAACTGTTCAGCACCGAAGGAAATCCGGATGATGGCAGAGAGACGTTCATGTGGCGCTTCAACACCTTTGAGTGCCGCCACAGCATTTGCCCGCAACTCGCTCAAAAGACTCCGGATCGTGGCAATGACGAGCTGCTGCTTGCTGCCGAAATAGTGATGCGCGAGCGCTGCCGAGACGCCCGCCTCGCGCGCGATATCGGACATGGTCACATCAAGCGAACCATGGCTTCCGATCGTCTTCAAGGCTGCATCCACCAGCGCCTTGCGGCGCAGCGGCTCCATTCCAAGTTTGGGCATCTTACTCTCCTGATGAAGGTCAACTTATTTTTGATTGATTGATCAATCAAGAAAAACCTGCGGCATCGCGCGTCGCAAATGCGGCGTCGGTGGCGCCGGAAGATCGGGTGTCTCGCAACAGTCGTGCTGCTCCAATCTCAGACACATCCGCCTATGTCCCTGCCGCACGGCATTGATTTATATGGTTGTTAACGCTGCCAAAACCTTCATCAAACTTTCACATTCAGGAAAGACTTCGTTTGCCAATCCTATGTGATGACTGCTCCGATCTACTTTTCTGCAGTCATTGCCTCGGAGCATCGGATGTCGGGCGCCCTTTCACTGGAAACCAATGTTTTAAGACGTTACGCCAACGACCAGATCCTGC
The DNA here is from genome assembly GCF_030504645.1 of Rhizobium oryzicola. Lineage (GTDB taxonomy): Bacteria > Pseudomonadota > Alphaproteobacteria > Rhizobiales > Rhizobiaceae > Neorhizobium > Neorhizobium oryzicola. The sequence goes on from NZ_JAUKWQ010000001.1 coordinate 971,247, forward strand.
CCTTATCCAAGCTGGTTCTGGAGACAGCCTTCCAACCAATCGTTGAATTGTCCACGGGCAAGGTCTTCGGCTATGAAACGCTGATGCGCGGCTTCGAGCGTTTGGGCTTCGAAAATCCGCTGGAGCTTCTCGACGCCGCCGCCAATGCCAACCAGCTTTTGGGGCTGGAGCAGATGATGGGCGCGCGCGCGCTTGCAAAGTTTGGCGGCCTGCCGGACTTCAGCACCAGCACGCTCTTCATCAATCTCGATGGTCGCCTGATCCGCCATGGTGACTATGTCATTGACAAGCTGGTGCAGCACCTGCGCAAGACAGGCATTGCGCCATCCTCCATCTGCTTCGAGTTGACGGAACGTTTCGACAATACCAGCGCCCCGGAATTCGAGGCGCTGATTGCCAAGATCCGTATGGAAGGCTTCAAGCTGGCCATCGACGATTTCGGCGTCGGTCATGCGGAGATGAAGCTGCTCTGCGATTTTCCGGTCGATTACCTGAAGATCGATCGTCACTTCATTGCGGGGCTCGATGAGAATCCGCGCAAGCGCCATCTGGTGCGCAATGTCGTCAACATCGCCCATGTTCTGGGCATTCGCGTGATTGCAGAGGGCGTTGAGACGGAAGCCGAATGCCTGGCCTGCCGCGAGTTCGGCGTGGATCTTGTGCAGGGCTGGTTCATCGCCCGCCCGACGATTTTCCCAAGCGAACTGCAGAGCCACTTCCCGCAGCTTGCGGAGTTGGATCGCCGCCGTCGCTCCAGCCAGTCGCTCGACGAAATCCTGATCCGCAAGCAGATCGAGATGCTGCCGACCGTCTATGAAAACGAGTCGATCGATACGGTGTTTGAACTCTTCCGCGCCAATCCGCGCCAGGCCTTCTTTCCCGTGCTGAACGCGAACGGTGAGCCGCGCGGCATCATCAGCGAGCACCATCTGAAGGAATATATTTATCGCCCCTTCGGCCGCGATCTTCTGAAGAACCGCGTCTATGAGCGCACCATCGCCCATTTCGTGGAGCGCGCGCCGATCGTTGGTCTCGATGCCAATGCCGAGCGGCTGATGAACATCTTTGCCAACATGGATGGCAGCGACTGCGTTATCCTGACGGAGAACATGCGCTATGCGGGCATCGTCTCGGCGGCCTCGCTGATCAAGGTCATCAACGAAAAGCAGCTGAAGATCGCCCAGGACCAGAACCCGCTGACCAGCCTGCCGGGCAACCGCGCCATCCACGACTTCATGCATGAGGTGGGCCGCGACGACGACCAGACCCGCTTCTTCTGCTACTGCGATTTCGATTACTTCAAGCCCTTCAACGACCATTACGGCTTTCAGGTCGGCGATCACGCCATCTCGCTGTTTGCGGCTTTGATGAAGCGCTACTTCTTCTCCGAAGGTGATTTCCTCGGCCATGTCGGTGGTGATGACTTCTTCATCGGTCTGCGGGACTGGACGCGTGAGGAGCTTTCCGAAATCCTCGAACGCCTGCTTTCCGATTTCCATGACGACGTGGTGGAGCTTTACTCGGAGGAAGACCGGGCCGCCGGCCGCATTCGTGGCCACGACCGCAACGGCGCGGAGCGCGAATTCCCGCTGCTGCGTTGCTCGATCGCCGTGCTGGAACTGCCTGACGGTCTGATCCTGGAAGATGTGGCCCGCATCAGCGGTGCGATAGCCCAAGTCAAGGCGCAGGCAAAGGAATCTCCGGAGGGACTGGTCTTCTCCGTCTTCGGCGAGCGGGGCTGAACCACCCCGCGTCAGAGCGCCGCCTTTTCAAGCGGACAGAGCTGTCCTACATCGGGGTGCCGGGAGTGAGGAATGCCGCGGCAAGCTTTGCTCTAGATGAGAAGGACACTGCCGATGCCTCTGCCGTCCCACATGCGCCATGTCGATCTTCCCGCCTTTGGCGCGCCCGAAGTGATGACCTTCAAGACATCCGCCGTGCCGCTGCCCGGGCCGGGCGAGATCCTGGTCGAGGTGCAGGCCGCCGGCGTCAACCGCCCGGATGTGGCGCAGCGTCAGGGCACCTATCCGCCGCCGAAGGATGCAAGCCCGATCCTCGGGCTGGAAGTGGCAGGCCGCATCGTGGCGCTGGGCGAAGGCGTCACCGACTTCACCATCGGGGACAATGTCTGCGGCCTCGCCAATGGCGGCGGCTATGCCGAATTTTGCGTGCTGCCCGCCGGGCAGGCACTGCGTTTTCCAAAAGGCTATGACGCGGTGAAAGCCGCGGCGCTGCCGGAAACCTTCTTCACCGTCTGGGCCAACCTGTTCCAGATGGCGGGACTGACCGAGGGGGAGACGGTGCTGATCCATGGCGGCACGTCCGGCATCGGCACGACAGCCATCCAGCTGGCCCGCGCCTTCGGTGCAACCGTCTACACGACAGCCGGCTCGGACGAGAAGTGCGCCGCCTGCGTCAATCTCGGCGCCGTCAGGGCGATCAATTACAAGACTGAGGACTTTGCCGCTGTCATCAAGGCTGAGACGGGCGGGCAGGGCGTCGATGTCATCCTCGACATGATTGGTGCTGCCTATTTCGAAAAGAACATCGCCTCGCTGGCCAAGGATGGCTGCCTGTCGATTATCGCCTTCCTTGGCGGTTCGCAGGTGGAGAAATTCAATCTCGCACCGATCATGGTCAAGCGCCTCATGGTGACAGGCTCCACCATGCGCCCGCGTACGGCGGAAGAAAAGCGCGCCATCCGCGATGATCTTGTGAACGAGGTCTGGCCGCTTCTCGAAGACGGCACCATTGCCCCGGTCATCCATTCCGTCCTGCCCTTCGACCAGGTGGTGGAAGCGCATCAGCTGATGGAAACGAGCAGCCATGTCGGCAAGATCGTCCTGTCGCTCAAGTGACAAGCCTTGCTGGTTTATATCATTTTTGATATAAACCACGGTGATGATGAAGCCGATCGTCTTTCTCGGTGATTCCCTGGAACGGATGCGGGATTTCCCTGAGCCGGTTCGCAAACAATGCGGCGTTCAGTTGCACAAGGTTCAGCTTGGGCTAGGGTGAGGACCCGATCATATTGTGGGAATGGCGCGATGAACGGCCATGATATGCGAGGAGAAGCGCGCACGAATGGGTCCGGCACCCATTCAAGCGCTTCGACAAAGCAGATCGCAGTCGTTCGCGCGTCCTCCGGATGTGGTCGATCCGGCGATCTACTTCGTTGAAAAGCCTCCCCGATGCGGGAGCATCGTCTGCGTTTTTCGCCTCGTATCTCATCCGGATCGCCTCACACCATTTCAACAAGATGATCGGGTCCTCACCCTAGATCCAAACGACTGGAAGCCGATGAGTTCCGTGGGGGCGGGTGTTCGCGAAATCCGCATCCGGGATGAGAGCGGCGCGTTTCGGGTCATGTATGTCGTGCAGGCAAAAGATGCCGTATACGTCCTGCATGCTTTCCAAAAGAAGAGCCAGCAGACGGCGAGGCACGATCTCGATCTGGCGCGACTACGATTGCAGCAGGTTTGAGAGGTGCGCGAATGACCGATAAGCAGGTCTTTTCCAACGTTTGGGATGCTCTTGAGGACACGGCGCAGGAGTCGGCGCAGATGTCCATGAAGGCGAGCCTTATGATCGCAATCGAGGAGAAAGTACGCTCTTGGCAGGTCACGCAAGCCGAGGCTGCGCGTCGATTGGCGGTGACCCAGCCGCGACTGAATGATCTGTTGCGCGGGCGCATCGCCAACTTCAGCCTTGACGCCTTGATCGCTTTGGCCGGACAGGCGGGCCTTTCCGTCAAGCTTGATATCGCTGATGCGGCCTAAGATCTCACCCTAGGCTTCGGTAACGCCGACCGAAACTTTGTCACATATCGTGCCTTGCAAGCCTTCTTATTCACTCCTACCTTACGGTTATGTTCAACGAAACGGAAGGAGGTGATCCGATGTCTAATGAGATTGCGGTTTGCGATAAGGACATGGGAAAGGTTTTGGTTTCGACGAGGCAGCCCTCGGCCTGATCACACCTCCTGAAGGGGCTCTCCAGAGAAGCCCCGGTTCGTATCCCGAACCAAAACTCATGGAAGGGTCGCGCAAGCGGCCCTTTTTTGTTGCCCGCATTTCCTTGTCGAGCAGTCAAAGAAAATGGATGTTGTTCTTCAGGGTTCGATACGAGGAACGCGCAGATGGCAGACATTCATACGCAACCGCTGGAGGGCCTGGTCAAAGGCATCCTCCTGCTGCCAGAGAGCAAGGCAACCAAAGGGGTCGTCGTGCTCGGTGGATCCAGCGGGCGCGTTGATGTCGAGAGGACACGCCTGTTTGCAGATCTCGGCGCGTCTGCGCTTGCCTTGCAATGGTTTGGCGGATCCGGCCAGTCGCCCGGCATTTGTGAGATCCCGCTCGAAACATTCTCTCAAGCCATCGATCATCTCTATTCCCTTGGTTGTGAACGTATCCTCCTCGTCGGAACCTCGAAGGGCGCGGAAGCTGCCCTTCTTGTCGCAACGCTGGACTCGCGCGTGAACGCAGTTGTTGCAATCAGCCCGACCTCTGTGGTCTGGGGCAATATCGGTGCAGGTATAGATGGATCGGCTTGGCCGGAACGCTCTTCCTGGTCACACGAGGGGCAGCCACTCGACTTCGTCCCGGCTGACACGACCTGGCAGCCGGTCTATCGGGAGGGCCTCGTTTCCTATCGTTCGTTTTTCGAAGCCTGCCTGCGGCTAAATCCGGTCGCGGCGTTGCGGTCGGCAATCGCGATCGAACACACATCAGCGGATATCGTGCTGGTCGCCGGCGGAGATGACGCTCTTTGGCCTTCCGATATCTTTGCGCAGGAACTCGCCGATCGCATGGAACGGTATGATAGAAGGGTATCGTTGATAGTCGATCCTGATGCAGGCCACCGCGTCTTATTTCCTGGTGAGGTCACGCCCCGGTCGAGCAAGCATGCACATGGCGGTACGGATGCCGCGGATATACGGCTGGGTTTAGCCGCTTGGCAAAAAATCGTCACCTTGATCTAGCCCATATTGTCCTGAGTGGTTTGCTTATGGCATCAACCGGCTCGAACACCGACGCAGTTCGAAGGACCTATCCCCATGCAAAACCCTGTTACCGTTGAAGTCACCCGCGGCAATCTGGTGGAAAGCCGGCATCGCGGCATGGCCGTGGTCGTCGATGGGCAGGGCAAGGTGGTGTTCTCTGCCGGCGACATAGAGGCGGGCGTGTTTCCTCGTTCAGCCTGCAAGGCGATGCAGGCGCTGCCGCTGATCGAAAGCGGTGCGGCGGATGCCTTTGGCCTGACGACAAGCGAACTGGCGCTTTCCTGCTCCTCCCATTCGGGTGAGGATGAGCATGTGCGGACGGCAGCGTCGATGCTTTCCAAGGCAGGCCGCGATCTCACTGTGCTGGAATGCGGTGCGCACTGGTCGTCCGATCAGGCGACGATCATCCATCAGGCGCGCACGCTGGAGAAGCCGAATGCGCTGCACAACAACTGCTCCGGCAAACATTCCGGCTTCATCTGCACCTGCGTACACACGGGTTTCGATCCGGCAGGCTATGTCGGCTATGATCATCCGCTGCAGGTGGAAATCCGTGCCGTTATGCAGGATTTGACGGGTGCCGTTCTGGGAGCCGATAACTGCGGCACCGATGGCTGCTCCATCCCCACCTATGCCGCGCCGCTGAGAGCCTGGGCGCATGGTTTTGCCAAGATGCTGACGGGTGAGGGGATCACACCGGAGCGCGCGCGGGCCTCCCGCCGCCTGATGGACGCCTGCATGGCCGAGCCCTTCCATGTGGCGGGCACGAACCGCGCCTGCACAAAGCTGATGAACGTGGCGCCGGGCAAGATCTTTGCCAAGACCGGTGCCGAGGGCGTCTTCATCGCGGCACTGCCGGATGCGGGGCTGGCCATGGCTGTGAAATGCGAGGAAGGCACCACCCGCGCCGCTGAAGCCATGATCTTCGCACTGATCGCCCGCTACTTTGACAAGCAAGGCGAAACGCACGACACCTTGATGAAGATGGCGAACCGCACGATGAAGAACTGGAACGGCATCACGGTGGGCGAAGTGCGCGTGACCGAAACCATGTTTGCCTGAAACTGAAGATTGTTTGCCGGATCACCGCCGGATTTTGCATCCCCGTCCGTTTAAGCCTTGAGAGGTGTCGAACCGGGGCATGGGGATGCGGAATTCGACGAGGGCAATCTGGTTTCTTTCCGTCGCCTTGCTGTTTGGGTCGCTGGGCTCTTCCGCCGAGGTGTCGCGACCTTCAGCAGGCATAAGCTGGCCGCTCGCGGACATCTGCCGTCTTGATATCGGTGTGTTCTGCGCCGCGACCGAAATTGCTGATGACCAGACTGATTGCCCGGGCGCCGGCTTGTCCCACCCCTATGAAGGCTGCCTGATGCCGCCCGCCGCACCGGTGCCCATTGTCGCGCAACTGGTGCAGGCGCGCGCGACAGTGCCTGGGCGAGGCAATATCTACCGGGATATCGCCTACGGCCCCTATGCCGAACAGAAGATGGATATCTATGTGCCGCAGGGAGCCGTCAATGCGCCGGTGCTTTTCATGGTGCATGGCGGCGGCTGGACCATCGGCTCCAAATCATCCGCACGCGTGGTGGACAACAAGGTCACCCATTTTCTGCCCAAGGGCTTCATCTTCATCTCGGTCAACAACCGTTTGTTACCGGAGGCCGATCCCCTACAGCAGGCGCAGGACGTGGCCGCAGCATTGGCCGCGGCACAGCAGCATGTCGGCGCGCTTGGCGGCGATCCGGCAAGCTTTGTGCTGATGGGGCATTCTGCTGGCGCCCATCTCGTCTCCCTGCTTGCTGCTGATCCCGATATAGCGCTTCGTCTTGGTGCCAAGGCCTGGCGCGGCACCATTGCGCTCGATAGCGCCGCCTATGACGTCGCCGAGATCATGGAGAGCCAGCATCTACGCCTTTATGATCGTGCCTTCGGGCAAGACCCCGCCTATTGGCAGCGCGTCTCACCTTCGTCGCAGTTGCATGGCGGCGTTCCCCCCATGCTGCTGGTCTGTTCCACAAAGCGCGAGCGTGCCTGCGCGGAAGCAGAAGGCTTTGCCGACAAAGCGCAGGCGGTCGGGGTCCGAGCCGAGGTTCTCTCCATCAACAAGACGCACAGCGCCATCAATGAGGATCTGGGGCGTGTCGGAGACTATACCGCCGACGTGGATCTTTTTCTGGAAACCGTGCTGCACCCTGCAGAGTGAGCGCGAAAATTTCAGATCGTCTCGCCGATCCGCGCGGTCCCTGTCTGGCCGTTGTTGCGGATCCATTTCAGGCTGTTATCGCCCGTCTTGTAAAGCTCGAAGCACATGGGCTCGCCCTTGTACCAGGTCTTGAACTGCTGGCAGAGGCGGTTCCCGGAAATCCACCAGCGGCCGCTATCTTCGGGCTTCACGAAGCGGCCGAGACCCAAGGCTTCACCGGACCCATCCACCACGCCGCTCTTGCGATAGTTCAGCGGAAACTCACCGCCCATCGGGGTCGCGAGATAGACACGCTTGCCGACGATCTTCATCTTGATATCGCTTGCCGTATAGGCCTCCTCGGAAGCCGCGGCGAACGGCGCGGCCAGCAACAGGATCAGGATCGTCGGGCGAAGAAGCGAAAGCGGCGACACAGACATCAACGGGCCTCCTGGAACATTGGTAAATGCCCATTTAACGCGGCTCTTCACCCGCCAGATCACCGCGCGAACAGGATTTCCACGCCCTTGTCGCAATAGGCCGCCAGTCTCTCGTCTGATATCTCCGCCGGCACGATCATGGCAGCAAGCGTTGTGATGGGGGCGATGATCTGCGGCGAGATCGTGTCCAGCTTGTTCTCCGTAATCAGCGTGATTGTTCTGACCGCGCGCGAGGCGACATGTGCCTTGATCTGCGCCTCTTCGAAGTCGCCCGTGGAGCAGCCCTCCACGTGGTGAATGCCCGTCACGCCCAGAAAGAAGATATCCGGCCGGATCTGGCTGATCTGCGCCATCGCCGCTGCCCCGGTCGAGACCATGGAATGTTTGTAGAGCCGTCCGCCGATCAGCACCACCTCGGCCTTGGCGTGATGTTCCAGCTCTGCGGCAATGGTGGGGCTGTGGGTGACGATCGTCACCTCAAGCTCTTTCGGCAGATGGCGGGCGATGGCCGCTGTCGATGTGCCGCCATCGAAGAACAATGTCTGCCGCGGTTGTATGAGGCTTGCCGCTTTCTGGCCCAGCCGATCCTTCACGTCTGTTGCGAGTGTTCGCCGCGTGGTCAGATCCGGTAGCTCGGACGCGATCGGCAGCGCGCCGCCATGCACCCGCTGCAGAAGGCCCTCCGCCGCCATGTCACGCAGATCGCGGCGGATTGTATCTTCAGAGACGCCGAGATCGACCGCGAAATCCCTGGCAATCAAGCCGCCGCTTTTGCGCAGGGTGTCGAGAATGAGTTGTTTCCGTTTTGAGGTGAGCATGGCTTGACTATTCACGAAATTGCATGAATTTTCTTGATATTGCCGGTATCGGGTTGGGAAGGCAAGAAAATTCATGCAGAGGAGATAGACATGTTGATCTTGATTGCCGGTCCTTACCGGTCGGGAACGGGAGACGACCCGCAGAAGATGGCGGAGAACCTGAAGCGCCTTGAGGCGCCGTCCTATGCCTTGTTCAAGGCAGGCCATGTGCCGATGATTGGCGAATGGGTGGCGCTGCCGGTCTGGCATGCGGCGGGAGGCCTGAAGATCGGGGATGATCTTTACGAAGAGATTTTCCATCCTGTCGCAGGTCGCCTGCTGGCGCTTTGCGATGGTGTGCTGCGCCTGCCCGGAGACTCCAAGGGTGCGGACAATGATGTGCGGATCGCCACCGAGCGCGGCATCCCAATCTGGTACCGGCTGGAAGATGTGCCCGGAGTCGCGGCAGCCCTTTCGTAAGCCGGAAAGCCGGGTTAGACCTTTCGGTGTCAATCGGAGGTCTGACCCATGCTGACGTTGTTCTTTTCTCCCGGCGCCTGTTCGCTGGCCAGTCATATTGCCCTTATCGAAGCGGGCGTGCCCTTCGAGCTCAAGCGCCTGAAGTTTGCGGAAAACGAGCAGCGCTCGCCGGAATACCTCAAGGTCAATCCCAAAGGGCGTGTGCCGGCTTTGGTGACGGAGAAGGGGACGCTGACCGAAACGCCTGCCTTGTTGATTTACATCGCTCAACTGGTGCCTGAAAAGAATTTGGCGCCCTTGGACGATGCCTTTGCACTTGCAGAGCTTCAGGCCTTCAACAGCTACATCGCATCCACCGTCCACGTGGCGCATGCGCATGGCCGTCGCGGCAGCCGCTGGGCCGATGAGCAGTCATCCTTCGATGACATGCACCGCAAGGTGCCGCAGACCATGAGCGACTGCTTCCGCCTGATTGAGGATGACTTCCTCAAAGGTCCCTGGGTCATGGGGGATCAGTTTACGGTGGCGGACATCTACCTCTTCGTCATGGAAGACTGGCTGAAGGGTGACCGCGTCGATATCGCCGATTTCCCACGTGTCCGCGACCATTACGAGCGCATGAAGGCGCGGCCAGCCGTGCAGCAGGCACTGGCTTCCGAGGCGGCGGCCTGATTGGACGGGATCAAGTGCGTGATTGAAGCGGGCGTAAGCGGCAGATCCGCCAGCGCCCGCTGATCCATCCGCATCAGGTCTGGATGCAGCAGCGGGTCTGGCGGATCGGCCCTGTCCGTTGCGGCTGCCCATTCCAGCAGCTTGAAGAAAATCTGAAATCGAAGGATAGTTGTCACAGGCTTCATGGACGTGCTCCAAAAGCCATTGATCAAGCAATCTCCTCGCATGTTCAATCCATGTTTTTGCGAGCCGGTTTTAGAAAATCTATATGAAGAATCTCAACCTTGTTCACCTGAACGGCCTGCGCGCGCTGGAAAGCGTTGCACGTCTCGGCTCGCTGCAGGCAGCGGCCGGGGAACTCGGCGTTTCCGTCGGTGCCGTCAGTCAACAGGTCATCAAGGCAGAAGCGCAGCTTGGCCGCCCGGTCTTTCAGCGAACCTCGCGCGGCCTGGTCCCGGTGTCTGACGCAGCCGCGCTGTTTGAGAATTTGCGAAAGGGCTTCCAGTCGCTGTCCGATGCGGTCGCAATTGCCCGCCCGCTGGACGACAACCAGCTGACGGTTTCCGTCGCACCGGTCTTCGCCGCACGCTTTCTCGTGCCCCGTCTTGACCGGTTTGCCGCTGCTCACCCGGAGATTCGTTTGCGACTGGACGCAACCTCAAAGCTTGCCGATCTCGCCGCCGAGGGCATTGATATCGGCATCCGCATTGGCCGGGGTGAGTGGCCAGGCGTCGAGGCCGAGCTCTTGCTGGAGCAGCGTGTGTTTCCCGTCGGTGCCCCTTCGCTTGCACAGGGGCTCAAGGACCCGGCGGATATCCTGAAGCTGCCGGTGCTGTTGGACGGGCAGGCGATGTTTTCATGGGATCTGTGGCTGGATGCCGCCGGGCTGCGCGGGCGTGAGGTCAAGGCACATCACGTATTCAGCGAGGCATCGCTTTGTCTGGAGGCTGCAATCGCCGGGCAGGGGGTCATGCTAGCCTGGCATCTTTTGGCACTGACCGCCCTCAAGCAGCGCTGTGTGGTTGCGCCTTTTGACATCGAGGCCCCCACCGGCATGGGGCATTATCTGGTCACGCGCGGAGGCACCCGCCGCAGCCCAAAGATATCAGCCTTCGCCGCCTGGCTTCGGCATGAACTGGCAGAGGCCGAAGCCGAGTGGAGGGCCATTGACGCCGCCGCCAGCGCCCTCTAAAAGCGGCGTAGGGTCTGCAGTTCACCCAGGCGTTGCCGCTTCCAGAGATGGAAGAGCTAAACCTGCTTTAAAAGATCACGACAGGCTCACCTTGCGTGCCCGGTCGGAAGACGGCGACCACCGACATTTCTCCCATGGCACGCGTTTCAAGGATGAAGCGATGTCGAAGACTATTCTCCCCGTTCTTGTGCCGGATATCTCGGCACTGGCAAAAACCATCCGCCGCGAACTGGATGCGCGGCCGGAAAGACCCTCCCATGTGGAGATACTCAACATGCTGGCGCGAGCGGCCGGGTTTCGCAATTACCAGCACATGAAGGCTTCGCAGAATGCGGAGCAAAGGCTGGAAAATCCGCCACCACCCAAAGAGCCTGAGGCCGTGGACCATCGCCGTATCGAAACCGTTCTGCGCTGCTTTGACGGTGAAGGCATCATGACGCGCTGGCCGACGAAGACGGCGCAACAGAGGCTGGCGCTGTGGTGGTTCTGGGCTGCACTTCCGCCGCGGCGCGAAATGACCGAGCGTGAGGTGAACGAGGTGCTGAAGCGTCTCAACAGCTTTGGCGACCATGTGCTGGTGCGCCGCGAACTGATCGACTGGAAGATGATGTGGCGGTCTCTGGATTGCAAAGTCTGCCGCCGGATCGAGCAGGAGCCGCCGGCGGAAGCGCGGGTGCTGATCCGTCACCTGACGGAACGGGTCCGTCAGGTCCGGGACGCGCAAGTGTTTGGCCGGTTCAGGCCGGTTCGGCCAGACGCTTTGCCCACATCGCCTTGAAACCGGGGCGGGCCTGCGCCCGCTCCAGCCAGGCTTTCAGTGCCGGGCGCGCCTCGAACAGCGGCGCGTGCGACTGCGCGTAGCGGACGATTTCGGCAACATTGATGTCGGCCACGGTGAAGCGTTCGCCCACCATCCAGGTCTTGCCCGTCAGATGCTGTTCCAGCACATCGAAGGAGCGGGCAAGCGCCTTGGCGGCTGCTTCAATCGTGGCTGTGACTTCGGGCGATGGCGTTGCCAGGGAAGAAGAGGAGATCTTCAGCGCCGTCATCTCGATCTCGGTCGCGGCAAACAGCGACCATTGGATCATCAATGCATCTTCAACCAGATCCCTGGGGCCCAGTTCGCCGCCATACTTCTTGGCAAGGTAGAGATCGATCGCCAGAGACTCGTGAATGACGACACCATCGTCATCGATCGACGGGATCGCGCCCATCGGATTGAGCGCCAGAAAGGCATCGGACTGCGTGTTGATCGGTGCTTCAGCCGCCTTCGGCTCTGCCACGCGGCGTGCCTGAACAACTGGAATATGTTCGAAGGGCAGGCCCAGTTCCTCCACCAGCCAGAGCGGCCTGGTGGCGCGCGAGCGATAGCATCCGTAAATCTTCAGCATGTCGAATCCTCTTATCAAATGGCGAGGCGAAGCTATGCCGATTGGGTGTGCCGCGGAAAGTGCATATTGCTGACGCCACGCATGATTTTTCGTGATCAACCAAGACTGTTGTTGGCGATGGTCAGATGCGGAAACTGCTGGCTGCCGCGCGCGAGTTCCCCGGATGCTGCATCCAGCCAGCGATAGCCGATGATGGCGCCTTTGGCGGTCGCTTCGAACAGGTTGTTGGTGATGGTCGCGCGACCGGCGCCTTCCACGACAGTCACCATGCAGCCGGTGGGCACCTTGCGCACCACATTGCCGCTGACCACCACGTCCCTGAGATAGGGCCCCCAGCCGAGCAACAGGCCGGCACGGGCGGCGTTTTCGATCACATTGCCGGTGACGCTCGCATCCGCCTCGACCGCCAGCCCGAAGCCGAAGCCTGCGACGTCATGCACGTAAGGCCCGCGATCGGATATGTTGCGGATGATATTGCCGCTGATCACCGCCAGCCGACCACCCGTATCGAAATTGACGACCGATATGCCGTTGGCGGCCCCGTCAATCAGATTGCCATTGACGATCGCGCCCTCGAAGCCGAATTCGGAATAGATCGCGGTTTCGCCGGAAGCGAGACACTGGTTGCCAATGATCTGGACACCGGATGATGCATTGGCGCGGATCGCGGAAAACGCCGCTCCACGAATGTGATTGTTGGAAATCATCACATTGTCTGCGCGGTAGGTGTTGATCGCATTGCCGAAAGGACCGGTGCCGCCCTGCACGGCGCGGATATTGGTGAGGCGATTTCCGGTAACGATCGTGCCGTCATAGCCCTTGGCACGACGGTGCACCAGAATGCCGCCATTGCCGCAATCGTCCACCTGGTTGCCTGTGATCTCGGTGGCCGCCCCGTCGAGCGCATAAAGCGCATAGTCGGCTGCACGCAATATGCTGTTGTTGGTGAGCCGCGCGGAACATCCCTCCAGCTGGATTGCGCTAGCGGAGGCATCCTGGAATTGACAATTGGCAATTGTGAGCCGGTCGACCGCACGGGCATGCAGAAGCGCCGGGCTGTCCGGCGCAAGCGGCCGGCCTGCACCATCGATGATCAGGCCTTGAAGCGAGACGCGGCCGCTCCCCTGCGTGCGGAGAAAACTGCCGCCGCCCTTATAAATCAAGCGGGTAGCTCCCGGAATGCCAGTCAGATGCGCACCATCAGGAAGATCAAGATCGGAGACGGCGTAGTCGCCGGCCTCCAGCATGAGGGTCCTGCCTTCACGCACCGCCTTTGCCAATGCCTTTGCCAGATCGGCACCCGGCGCAACCGATGATTTTGTGAGCGTGTCTTCATGTTCTGGTGGCAGCGTTCCCCGCAAAGGTTGTCGCCGGTCCGATGCCGCTGACGCATTGGCCGCCGGGTGCAAGGCTGTGCTGATGGCCGTCAGAGCCATGAGGGGTAAAAAATTCCGTCGCTTTATCATATTTGTTGCGCATTCCGCAGTTAAAGATGGGAATTTCGGAATAGTTTGTTCCAATCCGAAACAGAGGGTCTAGCGCGCGCCACAAACGATTGACTAATTTATGATTGCGCAGGCACTATTTTAAGCATCAATAAGGAATTCTCGTCCATTCTCCCTTGCAGTGTTGGGTTGCATGCATAGTTGAGCTCCTCGTGGTTGGGAGGGGTAGCTGGCCTTTGCTTCCCCTGAAAATGCGATGATGCGCGAAGGAGAAGCGAGGATGAACGGCTGCATGTCCGACATGGCAGCGGTGGGGAAGGCCATCGACCCGCTGGACGAGCTTCGTCAGCATCTCCTGCGCATTTCGACATCTGCGGACATTGATGATACCGATGCGGAACTGGTGGTCCAGTCCCTTGATGCAGTGACGCTCCTCAATCAGTTCCCGGAATATTTCTGCCTCAAGGATCGCCGTGGTCGCATTGTATTTGCCAATGCGGCAGCGCTTGCGGCTTCCGGCATCACCGATAGCCAGGAGGTGATCGGAAAGACCGCGCTCGATCTTCTGCCCCCGGAAATCGCCGCGCCTCAGTTTCAGATGGAGCAGGATCTTATGTCTCGCGGCCTGTTTGGCGATGAGCGCGAGGAGTTGATACCCGGTCGCTACAGCGGAGACGTCTGGCTCCTCACCAGCCGAACGCCCTTGCGCAATCGCGATGGGCAAGTTGTCGGTCTCCTGCAGATGTCGCGCGATATCACCGACAAGAAGAAGCAGGAGCGCTTGCAGCAGGGGCATGCAGCCGTTCTGGAAATGGTGGCTCGAGGCCACGCGCTACCAAAGGTGCTGGAGGCGCTGTGCCATACCATAGAGGAGCAGCTGGAGGGCATTTATGCGTCCGTCCTGATTCTCGACGCGGACGGCAGTCATTTGCGTCATGGCGCAGCACCTAATCTGCCGCATGCCTATACGCGCTTGATCGATGGTATAGAAATCGGCCCGCGTGTCGGATCCTGCGGAACGGCGGCCTGGCGGCGTGCCTCTGTTGTCGTGCGGGATATCGACAACGATCCGCTCTGGGCAAACTTCCGCGACCTGGCCATCGTCTTCGGCCTCCGCTCCTGTTGGTCCACCCCCATCGTCAATTCCAACGGGGATGTGCTCGGTACATTCGCGCTCTACTCCTCCACGGTGCGCGAACCGCAGGGCAATGAAATGGAATTGGCGGCAATGGCGACAGATCTTGCCAGCATTGCCATTGAACGCGCGCAGAACGAAGAGCGCATTCGCCACATGGCCCATCACGATCCCCTGACGGGTCTTCCCAACCGCGCAATGTTCTGGCCGCAATTCAGCCGCGCCCTGCACGAAGCGCGCCGCGAAAGCCGCAAGGTCACCGTCACCTACATCGATCTCGATAATTTCAAGCAGATCAATGATGGTCTCGGCCACGCCACGGGCGATGAGGTTTTGCGCGTGCTGGCCCACCGCATCACCAACACCATCCGGACAACGGACCTTGCGGTTCGACTAGGCGGCGATGAGTTTGCCATTGTCTTTTCCAATCCCTTTCAGGATCAGGCGGGCGTGTTGCGGCGGCTGAATGAAATCAAGCGGCTGATTTCCGAGCCCGTGGATGTGGACGGCCGCTACGTCACCGCGACCTGCAGCATGGGCGTTGCCTTCTTCCCGCAGGATGGCGAGACGCCGGAGGATCTGCTCGCCCAGGCGGACCGGGCCATGTATCAGGCCAAGTCCATGGGGCGTGACACGCTGCAGGTTTCCGGGCAGATCCCTCCGCAGGTATCCGGTCGGTTGGTCGCGGAGCCCATGGCGGGCTGATTACCTCAGCGCCGAATGCTCGAAAGGGTAGGGCGGGGCAGGTTCTTCCGCCTTGTCGCCGGGAATGTTGAGCTGCTCGAAGCTTTCAATGAAGCGGCTGAACAGCTCGGCAAACTGCTCGCGTTCCGCCTGTTGCCAGTCGCTCACCACATGCTCGACGGCCGCCAGTTTCACCGCCTTGATTTCCTCAGCAATGCGGTCGCCCTGTTCGGTCATCTGGATGATCGAGCGGCGGCCATCCTCTTGCGACACATCCCGTTTCAGAAGTCCGCGCGCGACGAGATCAGCCACCAGCCGGCTGCCACGGGATGGGTCTAGACGCATGGCTTCGGCAATCGCACCAACGGTCGGCTCCTCGCCTCTGAGATGGATTCGCTGAACCACCGACAGGATATCAAGCTGCGACAAGTCTATGCCAGGCGCGGCGCGCGCAATGGCAAGCCGCCCGATGATCCGTCGCCCCATCATCAGCCGCATGCGGGTCAATGCCTCACCGATCCGATCGACCGTCTGGTCCGCCGCGGCATTGCTGTGCGGATCGAAGGGCTTTTGCGTCATGTCTCACCGGTTCCATTCAAGATGCGCATTCACACTTCTGCGAAGAGCAAAAACATGCGCTTGACAATTATATGCCAAACGCACACAAATTTGTCAAAACCTGCAGGATGCCCCACCCATGGATATGTCGCCCAAGCCCCCGCAGCCCATCGTGATGAGTCACGGTCTGCGGCTTGTGATCTTTCTCTTCCTGATGACCGCGCTGTTCATGGCGACGCTCGACAACCAGATTGTGTCGACTGCCCTGCCGACCATTGTCGGCGAGTTCGGTCAGTTCGAACGGTTCGGCTGGGTGGGCTCTGCCTTCCTGCTCGCCACCAGCGCGGTGATGCCGCTCTATGGCAAGTTGGGCGATCTCTTCGGGCGCAAATATGTGATGATTGCAGCGGTCACCATCTTTACGGTGGGTTCCGCGCTGTGCGGACTTGCGTGGTCGATGGACTCGCTCATTGCCGCGCGTGTCTTCCAGGGGCTTGGCGGCGGCGGCATCATGGTGTCGATCTTTTCTGTCAATGCCGATCTTTTCGAGCCGCGCGAACGCGCCCGCTACCAGAGCTATTCCAGCCTTGTCATCATGGCATCGGGCAGCATTGGCCCGCTGCTCGGCGGCACCATGAGCGACCTGTTCGGCTGGCGCTCGATCTTCCTCATCAACCTGCCGATCGGCGTCTTCGTCGTGGCCGGGCTGATCTTCCTGCTGCCGAACCGCCGGCCGGACCGCCAGCCGCGTATCGACTATGTCGGTGCTATCCTCCTGGCGCTGGCCAGTACCATGGTCGTGCTGCTGACGGATGGCATTTCGCTTTTTGGGTCGCTCGTGTCGTGGCAGAGTGCGACGATCCTGGCGATCTTTATTGTTGCGGTCATTTCGTGGATCCTGGTTGAACGCCGAGTGCCGGAACCCATCATCCCGTTGCGCCTGTTCCGCAATTCCACCTTTTCGCTGTTCCTGATCGTGTCTCTGATGACCGGCGGCGTGGCCATCGGCATGGTCAACTATTTCGCACTCTTCCTGCAGGCGACCATGGGCCTGTCGCCCACCCATGCCGGTCTGTTCTTCATCCTGATCACCGGCGGCATGGTGGTGGGTTCGCTGAGTTCCGGTCGCCTCATCTCGATCACCGGCCGCTACAAGCCTTTCTGCGTGGCCGGCCTGATGCTGAATGTGCTCACGCTCATTGCCTTCTCCCAGTTCGGCGCCCACACGCCATTGCCGCTCATAGGCTTCGTGATGATGTTGCAGGGGCTGGCGGTTGGACTTGGCCAGCAGGCGCCGATCATCGGCGTGCAGAATTCCGCGCCGCGTGCGGATGTGGGGGCTGCGACCGGTGCGGTGACGCTGACGCGCATGGGCGGCGCTGCGGTTGCTATCTCCATCTACGGCGCGGTGATTTCGGTCATTATGTCCGGCGTCAGCATTCCCGGTGTCTCCTCCGTCGGATCCTTGACGCCGGACCAGATCGCAAGCCTGCCGGAAGCGGCGCGCCATGCGATTGCCGAGGCGTATGGAAAGGCGTTCGAGCCCATGTTCCTGACAGCAGCGGCGCTCGCGACTATGGGGCTGCTGGCGGCGCTGATGCTGAAGCCGATCCGCCTGCCGACTGCAGACGCCAAGCCTGTAAAGGCCGCCTGACAGAGATTGCGTTTTCCACCGCCGCGCCTATCTCTATCGGGATGAAACCAGAGGCGCTTCTGCATCCCATGCCGGCCGGGCTTTATTGCCCGGTCGGCGACTTTTACATCGACCCCGTGCGCCCGGTTTCGCGGGCGCTGGTCACCCATGGTCATTCCGACCATGCCCGCGCCGGCCATGGCCATGTGCTCGCCACCCGCCAGACGCTTGAGATCATGGCGCTACGCTATGGCGTGGATTTCGCCGGCTCCACCCAAGCCGCCGGCTGGGGCGAAGTGATTGATGTCTCCGGCGTCTCCGTCAGCTTCCATCCCGCCGGCCATGTACTGGGCTCCGCCCAGATCGCCATCGAGAAAGACGGGCTTCGCATCGTTGCGTCGGGCGATTACAAGCGCGGCGTCGATCCCACCTGCGATGCTTTTGAACCCGTCGCCTGCGATGTCTTCATCACCGAAGCCACCTTCGGTCTGCCCGTTTTCCACCACCCGGACCCGAAGGTGGAGACGCAGAAACTCCTGACCTCTCTTCGCCAGTTTCCCGAACGCACGCATCTGGTCGGCGCCTATTCGCTCGGCAAGGCGCAGCGGGTGATCCGCCTGATCCGGGATTGCGGCTATGATGGCCCGATCTTCATCCACGGATCGCTCGCTAAACTCTGCGATTACTATGTCTCCGAGGGCATTGCGCTGGGGGATCTGCGACCCGCGACGCTGGAGAAGAAGGACCCCTCCGCCTTCCACGGTGCTGTCGTCGTCGGTCCGCCGTCGGCCTTTCAGGATCGCTGGGCGCGGCGTTTCAACGAGCCGCTGATTTCCTTTGCCTCCGGTTGGATGATGGTGCGCCAGCGCGCCAAGCAGGGCGGCGTGGAACTGCCGCTGGTCATTTCCGACCATTGCGACTGGCCGGAACTGTTGGAAACCATCCGCGAGGTGTCTCCGCAGGAGGTCTGGGTGACGCACGGGCGCGAGGAGGCACTGGTGCGCTGGTGCGAACTGCAGGGTCTGCCGGCGAGGCCGCTGCATCTGGTGGGTTACGAGGACGAGGGGGATTGAGAATGATGACGTTGCGGGTTTGCCCCTCATCCGCCTGCCGGCACCTTCTCCCCGTTTCGACGGGGAGAAGGGCAAATGCCGCCCGGTCTCTACCCCACCGATCCCTGCTGAGTATGATAGAGTTGAAGGAAGGGGCGGCCTCATTCTCGTCCCCTCTCCCCGCAGGCGGGGAGAGGGTTAGGGTGAGGGGCTATGGTGGCAACGCGAGCGATTACCTCTATTTGCGCGACCGTGCCGCACTCTCCCACCTCCCCTTGAGGGGGAAGTCGCAGCGAAGCTGCGGGTGGGGTGAACGACACCGGTATAGTCTAGGCAGAAGATGGCGTGATGATGCAAATGTCACCCCACCCGGCGCGTTGCGCCGACCTCCCCCTCAAGGGGAGGTGGGTCTGCGAAGGGCCGCCGCATGAAGCCCTTCGCAACGCTGCTCGATCGCCTCGTTCTCACCCCATCCCGTAATGGCAAGCTGACGCTGCTGGTCGATTACTTCCGCTCCACGCCCGATCCCGATCGCGGCTATGGGCTGGCGGCGCTTGCCGGCACGCTGGACCTGAAGGGCATCAAGCCCGCGCTGCTGAAGGAACTGGCGCTGGAAAAGCTCGATCCCGTCCTCTTCCAGTATTCCTATGATTACGTCGGCGATCTCGCGGAAACCATTGCGCTCATCTGGGATGGTGGCGCGAAGGAGCGGGTGAGCGATGCGGCGCAGCCGCGTCTGGGAGAAGTCGTGCACCGCATGAACAGTCTCGGCCGTACGGAAGTTCGCTCCGCCGTGCGCGATCTGCTGGACCATCTCGATCACTCCAGTCGTTTCGCCTTTCTGAAGCTTGCGACAGGCGCGCTTCGGATCGGTGTTTCGGCGAGGCTTGCCAAACAGGCGCTCTCAGATATGAGCGGAAAGGATGTCACCGAGATCGAGACGCTGTGGCACGGTCTGGAGCCACCTTACGAACCGCTGTTTGCCTGGCTGGAGGGCAGGGCGGACAAACCGGTCCTCGCGAGCCCCGCCATCTTCCATTCGGTCATGCTCGCCAACCCTGTTGAGGACGGCGATCTCGAAAAGCTGAACCCGGAAGATTACGCCGCCGAGTGGAAATGGGATGGCATTCGGGTCCAGATGTCCAGCCACGGTGGCACGCGAAAACTCTATTCCCGCTCCGGCGACGATATCTCTGGCGCTTTCCCCGACATCATCGATGCCATGAACTTCGAGGGCGTCATCGATGGCGAATTGCTGGTCGGGGGCACGGCTCGTTCCAACAGTGCCACCCGAACCTTTTCCGATCTGCAACAACGGCTGAACCGCAAGACGGTCAATGCCAAGATGCTGGGAGACTATCCCGCCTTCGTGCGCGCCTATGACCTGCTGTTCGTGGGAGACGAGGACGTTCGCGCCGAAGCCTATCTGGCGCGGCGGGACCGTCTGGCTCACGTGGTCGAAAAAGCTCCGCATGACCGTTTCGATCTCTCGCCGCTCGTTCCCTTCGACAGCTGGCAGATGCTCGACCAACTGCGGCTGGCACCCCCAGATCCCGTTATCGAAGGGGTGATGATCAAGAAGAAGGACAGCCCCTATCAGGCCGGTCGCCTCAAAGGCCCGTGGTTCAAGTGGAAGCGTGATCCGTTCAACGTGGATGCCGTAATGCTTTATGCCCAGCGCGGCCATGGGAAACGGTCCAGTTACTATTCCGACTTTACCTTTGGTGTCTGGGCTGAAGGCCCGGATGGAGAGCAGTTGGTGCCTGTTGGAAAAGCCTATTTCGGCTTTACCGATGCGGAACTCGAAGTGCTGGACAAGTTCGTGCGCGACAACACGGTGGAGCGTTTTGGGCCCGTAAGGGCCGTCCGGGCAGAGCCGGATTTCGGTTTCGTGCTGGAGGTGGCGTTTGAGGGCATCAACCGCTCCACGCGTCACAAATCAGGTGTTGCCATGCGCTTTCCGCGCATTGCGCGGCTGAGGATGGACAAGCTGCCGCGCGATGCCGATCGGCTCTCGACGCTGACAGCGATGGTGGATGCGGCGGCTGGCGACGGAACGCCAATCGCGAAACATTGAATGGACGATAAAATCAACGGGTGCTGAAATAATATCGGGAACGAGAACCGGAATGACGGACATGCAGACGAAGATGACACAGAGGATGTTGACTGACACTGTTTTGACCCGGCGCACCGTGCTGGGAGGCGCTGCCGGAATTGCGGCCACCACGTTGATGCCGCTTGCCGCTCGAGCGGAATTTCCCATTCCGGATGTCCTGCCGCTGGAAAAGACGGACTATGCGGTGGCGCGCCGCAGCTTCCGCACCAAACTGATCCAGAAGGGACCGGCCCCTGACGATTACAAGCCGCTGGGCGATGCGCCCGGCGCGCGCAAGGTTCTCTATCCGGGCGGACCGAACGGGTCGATCGGCCTGATTGCATGGATCTCCGATAATCAGGTCCCGACCGAAAAGAAGCCGGCGGTGCTCTTCCTGCATGGGGGTAACTCCACCGGCGAGGGCCATTGGCTGCTGATGAAATCCTATGTGGATGCCGGCTATGTGGCCATGCTGCCTTCCATGCGCGGCGAAAACGGCCAGCCTGGCAATTTCTCCGGCTTCTACGACGAAGTGGATGATGTGCTATCCGCCGCGCACTACCTGTCTGAACAGCCGGGCGTCGACAAGTCCCGCGTCTTCCTGGCAGGCCACAGCGTCGGCGGCACCTTGGCACTGCTATCGGCCATGGCGCATCCCTTCCGGGCGGCGGTGGCCATGGCGGGCAATCCGGATGCCTGGCGCTTCTTCAGCCGCTTCTCGCAGGATATTCGCTTCGATGTCAGCGATCCGCAGGAATTCGTCATGCGCTCGGCCGGCTGCTTCGCGCCCAGCCTCAAATGCCCCATGCTGATGACGCGCGGCACCGAGGAAGGACAGTTCACCGAACGCCACCAGTTGTTCATGTCGCGCGTCAAGGATGCCGGACAGTATATCGACGCGATGTCTGTGCCCGGCAACCACAATGGCGCCGTGCCCGGTGAGATTCTGGAAAGCATCCGCTTCTTCAAGGAAAGAAGTGTGTAATGTGAGGGGGATTATTCCCCCTTGCAAATCGTCGTCCAAAGGGCAGCAGGCGTAAAATCATAACCCGAGCGCATCCATTGCAAAACATCGAAGGGATGCGCGATGATCATATCAATGTCCGCGATGGCATACCTTATGGCCTGGAGCGTTCTTTGGCCTGATGCCCTGGTCTGCACAATCTGCGTGTCGATGACCTCGGCATCCTTGCTGATGAAATCCCTGAGGTTATCGGTGACGAGGATATCGACCTTTGCTCCGAACGCCACAGCCAGCACACCGGCATCCTCGACATCTGAAATTGCCAAGCGTTCCTCTCCGCCGAGGATCAGGTAAGGATCGAGCGCATCTGGCCCGTAGCGCATGACGTCGATGATCGAGCTGCAATACGCGCTGATCTTGGGCTGAGGGAGGCTCAGTCGGCGCAGCACAGTTTCGAGAGTCTCGATCATCTCGAAAGAGATGATGAGTTGCGACTTGTCGCTGAGTCCCCATGTTTGGTTGCTGACCATGGATACCAACGTCTGGCTTGCCGTATCCTGATGGCCCTTGGCATAGGCCATCAGATTGCTGACGAGAACGTTGACGTCCAACATCACCCGGACCGGACGATTCATTGACTACTTTCGCCCTGCCGCAGCGCGGGAGAGTGCTGTCGCTTCTTCCAGTAGATCGATCTCGCTTGCGCCTTGATCGGCCTTGCCCAACACATGTTCTGAAGCGAGATCCCTGGTTGCCTTTTCCAGGCGAACCCGAGCCGCCGCCGCCATCATTTCCCGACCCAGCTTGTTGATCGATTCCTGGTCATCCTCGGCATTCAACTCCAGAAGAAAATCTCGGACGCCCTTCGGCAAGCCGATGAACACCGTGATCGCGCTGGAGACGGCGTTGGAGACAGACCTGTTTTCCAGCGAGGCGACGCGCTTTAGCTTCGACGCCGTGTCGCCATCGACATTGGCGGAGATCGTGGAGGCCATCGAACACTCCTATAGAAACACCTCATTTCTATATAGTCTTGTATAACCCAAACGGCAATGTCTATCCTTCAGCCGTCATCACACCGCGCGCGTAATCCCGCCGTCGATCCGAATATTCTGGCCGGTAATGTAGCCGCCGCGATCCGATGCCAGAAGCGCGATCAGTTCCGCCACCTCATCCACCTGGCCGTAACGCCCCATCGGGATGCGGCTGACAATCTCTTCCTTTTCCGGAAAGCTGTCGATGAAGCCGGGCAGCACATTGTTCATGCGGATGTTTTCCGCCGCGTAGCGGTCCGCGAAAAGCTTGGTGAAGGCGGCAAGGCCGGAGCGGAAGACGCCGGATGTCGGGAAGGCCGGATCGGGCTCGAAGGCCGCGAAGGTGGAGATGTTGACGATCGCGCCGGATTTTTGCGCCTGCATGATCGGTGTCACCAGCCGCGTCGGGCGCACCACATTGAGGAAATAGACCTCCATGCCGCGATGCCAGTCATCGTCGGACAAGTCCAGTAGCGGCGCGCGCGGGCCGTGGCCAGCGCTGTTGACGAGGGCATCGATCCGCCCGAAGCGCTCCATGGTAAGATCGACCAGCCGCTTCAGGTCGTCATTCGACTGGTTGGAGCCGGTCACGCCAACGCCGCCGAGTTCCGCCGCCAGCGCCTCGCCTTTGCCGGAAGAGGAGAGGATCGCCACCTTGAAGCCATCGGCTGCCAGTTTGCGTGCCGCCGCCGCCCCCATGCCGCTGCCGCCTGCCGTGATGATTGCTACCTTGTCCGTCATCTCTGCCTCCATGCCCTATGACTGATGCATGAGGTAGCCGTTTCACCAGCTTCGCGCCAGCCGCCGCTGGCAGAATGGTAGAAGAGATCATCCGCCGGAAGCTTCGCCTCATGCCGTTCACGACACGTCACCTTCGCCGCGCCGCCAGCCTGCTGTCCGTTCTGGTGGCCTTTTCCAGCCTCTCGGGCTGTATTCTGGTGCAGGATACGAGCTTGATGAACCCTGACGTTTTCGTGCAGCAGACGGCGCCGGTCTTCAACAATCCGGCCTATGCATCGCAGCCGGAACCACAGCCACAGCCGGTCACGAAAACCCAGCCGATCCCCCAGAAGCGCAATCTCTACCAGACCCAGTTCCACCAGACCTATGGTCTGCCGGTTTCCAATCCGGTGCACCGCGTCTACTACGCCAGCATTAACGATGACGGCCACACGCTGCCGGCCATTCCCTACGCCCGTGTGGATCAGCAATATCTGCGTCAGGAAGTGAACTACCAGACCACGGAAGCGCCCGGCACGATCGTGGTCGATACCAAGGCGCGCTTCCTCTATTTCATCGAAGGCAATGGCAAGGCGATCCGTTACGGCGTCGGCATCGGCCGCGATGGTTATGCCTGGTCCGGCCGCGGCGTCATCCAGTGGAAGACGAAGTGGCCGCGCTGGACGCCACCGCAAGACATGGTGCAGCGCCAGCCGGAGCTTCGCCAGTTTGCCGCCGCACAGGGCGGCGCCGAACCCGGTCTCAACAATCCGCTCGGGGCCCGTGCGCTCTACATCTTCAAGGATGGCAAAGACACGCTCTACCGCGTGCACGGAACGCCAGACTGGCAGTCCGTCGGGCGGTCCACCTCGTCGGGTTGCGTGCGCATGTTCAATCAGGACGTGATCGATCTCTATGAGCGCGTGCCGGCCCAGACGCCGATTGTGGTTCTCTGATCACACTTCTCTGAAGAAGAGGTGTTGCGGCACCTCTGGTCGTCAGATTAAGGCGACCTATACTTCTTCTCGCCACAATGATGGAACCATTTGGGCCTCGGACCGTTGGTTCGCGTTCTTTTCCCCGCCATTCTCGTGAAGAAGTAATCCCGGCCACATGACAACCGATTTTCTCAGCCGCCGCCGACTGTTGAGCCTTATGGCTCTCGGCTCCGCCTCGACGCTGGCCAGCTGTGCCTCGTCCGGCCCTCGTTTTCCCTCTTTCTCCGCCGGGCCTGTCGTGCCACCCGCACCGCGTGGACGCTCGCCGGAGCTCGATGCCATGTATGGCCAGATTGCCGATGGCGGCTTCGTCATCCCGGCCATCCCCTATTGGCGCATCGATCCGCGCTACTATCGCCAGCAGGTGGTGGACCCCACCGGCCAGCCGCCGGGCACGATCGTGGTCGATACGCCGAACCGCTTCCTCTATCTGGTGGAGCGGGGCGGCACGGCGATGCGTTACGGCGTTGGCATTGGCCGCGAAGGCTTTGCCTGGTCAGGCGACGGCGTGATCCAGTGGCGCCAGAAGTGGCCCAAGTGGACGCCGCCGGATGAAATGGTCGCGCGTCAGCCGGAGCTGGTGAAGTATTCGTCGAAGAACGGCGGCATGCCGCCGGGCCTGATGAACCCGCTCGGTGCGCGCGCGCTCTACATCTTCCACAACGGCCAGGACACGCTCTACCGCCTACACGGAAATCCGGAATGGAATTCCATCGGCAAGGCCGTGTCTTCGGGCTGCGTGCGCCTGATGAACCAGGACATCATCGATCTCTATGATCGCGTGCCGGAAAAGGCGCGGATCGTGGTGATGCAGTAAGGTATCCGTTGTCTCGCCGCCCGGCTGAAGTCGGGGCGGCTGGCTGTAGGTCCTGAACGATAGGAAATGCCTGGAGCACGTGCCGACATTTATCGTCTGCACGTGCTCCTGAATTTTATCGCCCGCACATTGGGCGACTGTTTCAGGCGGCCCGTGTCCAGCTGCCGGATGCGCCGCGGTCCGAAGCATTCCGTTCAATGCGGAATTGTGACAGCAACCCTCGAAGCCGCACGGCTTCCTGCGCAAGGGTGTTTGCAGTCGCGTTGCACTCTTCGACCATGGCCGCGTTCTTTTGCGTCATCTGGTCCATCGAATTGACCGACTGATTGACTTCCGAAAGTCCGACCGATTGTTCCTTGGCCGATTGGGTAATCGACTCCATATGCTGGTTGATGTCGGCAATGAAGTCACCAATCGTCTTCAAGGCGTTGCCGGCGCCCCGCACAAGCGTCACGCCGCTATCCACTTCAGATGAGGAGTTCTGGATGAGTTCCTTGATTTCCTTGGCAGCCTTGGCGGATCGCTGCGCCAGTTCGCGCACCTCCTGGGCCACGACGGCAAAACCCTTGCCTGCTTCGCCGGCACGGGCTGCTTCAACCCCGGCATTCAGTGCAAGCAGGTTGGTCTGGAAGGCGATTTCATCGATCACGCTGATGATGTTGGAAATCTGTTGTGAGGCCCCCTCGATCCGCTGCATTGCGTCCTCGGCTTGAGAAACCACGTTGGCTGACTCGCCTGCGGATACATTGGCCTGCGTGGTGACCTGTTTGGCCTCGTTCGTGCGTTTTGTGGAATTCTGAACGTTTGCGGTTATTTCCTCAACCGCGGCAGCGGTTTCCTCCAGCGATGCTGCTTGTTGCTCCGTGCGCCTGGAGAGATCATCAACGCTTGCAGCGATTTCCTGCGCTCCGCTCTCCATCGTTGCCACGCTCCGCATAATGGCGGACATCGCTGAGGAAAGCTGCTGTACGGACTGGTTGAAATCGTGGCGCAGAGGCTCGAATTCGCTGGAAAAGGCTTGCGTCAGCTGGATTGAAAGGTCTCCGGACGCAAGCTTCTTCAGCCCCTCGGCCAGTCCGGACGTCGCGGCGCGCAGGCGCTCCGCTGCTTCCGCTTCCGCAGTCTGCTGTGCCGCAAGGCGGCTGGCCTCAGCCTGCTTGCGGTTTTCCAGCGCTTCGTCTTCCAACTGCTTGTTGGAGATCGCGGCGCGCTTGAAGATTTCGAGCGCATCCGCCATGTCCCCGATTTCGTCTTTTCGAGCCGCTCCCGGAATACCCACATTGAGATCGCCCTCGGTCAGCTTGCGCATGGCGTGGATAATTCGGGTCAAAGGGCGGGAAATGTGGAAGACGCTGAGCGCCATGCATCCCAGTGCGACGACCAAACTTGCCCCGAGCGCAACGTAGGCCGAAAATTTTCCAAATTCGGTAGCTTCGAGCGCTTCAGCCGACTCCTTTTTGGTGTCGCCAGCCATGTCATCCACAGCAGCTTGAATGTTATCTCCCGTCTTATTGTAAACCTCAAGCGCCTTGCCAAAGAACAAGGCGTTTGCGTCCTGCTGCTTGCTCTGACCCAACAGAGTTACGATTTGACGCCACTCCGACTGCATCTCTTTCCAGTTGGTGGCAACCTTTTCGAACAGCTCCTTGTCCGCTGCGTCGACAAGCAGGCTCTGATAGGTTGAAATTCCTGTTTCAACCTTGGTCATGGCCTTTTCCATGTCTTGCTTGAACGCGGATTGCATATCTGCCGGAGCGCCGATGTAACCGCTCTGCGCGATGCGAACATCGCCAAGATCAGCATTCAACTGGCCAAGACGGATGAACGCAGGAACTCTTTTATCGGCGACGAGGTCAAGACTGTTTCCGACATTGCCAAAAGAGGAGGCTGCGAACAAGCCTTGGCCGGTGGCCATTATCAACATCAGGCCAGCCATTCCAGTAATGAGATTTGAGATAGATATCCGCACGCTGACAACCCTTATTCATTAATATCAAAGGTTGCATTATTTTTTCAAATGTTAACCAAAATAGAAATGATAAGGTGCGAATTAAAGTCTATAATTTATTGCATATCTTTCGTTGCGGATTGTTCGAAACAGAAAATTTACTCGGAATTTTGAGGGGAAATTCAAGTTATCGAAAATGGCGCCATCTTATCGCACGGCGCCATCAATGCTTGAACGATGCTGAGTCACACAAACTGGCTGAGGCCCGGCACCGAGCCGACCACCTGGTCCACAGTTTCAGAACCGGCATGCTCGCGGGCAACGGCAATTGTTTCGCGCGCAAGACCGGTGATCTCGCCCATGCCGAGACCGAGACCCATCAGCTGCTGGCCGAGGCCCATGATGCCACCGCCGAGGCTGGACATGAGGCCGCTCAGGAAGCCGCCGCCGCTGCCTTCACCGTTGTGGGCCGCGACCAATTCCGGGGCGCCCGGAATGGCAGTGATCATCCGGGCCACTGCTCCGTCATCGCCTTCCCGCTGCAAAAAGCCCAGCATCATGCCGATGGCCTTTTCGGCCACATCGGGAGCAATGCCGACATTATCGGCCACGCGGGTCACTAGTTCGTTCATCAAACTCTCCTCAGTATTTTGACGTGAACGTCAAAGTAAATAAGTTGCCGCTGTCTTGCAAGCGACTCGAGGTGAGTTTTACCACGCAATTTGCCAAAGATCCGCGACGCGAAACTTCCTCGCTATTCGCTATTCTGCAATCTCCCCCAGCGTATCGGCCATGTAGGCGCCGCGCTGCCCCATCGGCTTTGGCGGGCCCGTCGTAGTATCCTTCGCCGTCTGGTGTTCCAGTTCAGCATTTAGCTCTGCGCCGAGGATCACCACGATGGTCGAAATCCAGGTCCAGAACAAAAAGCCGATCAGCGCTCCCAGCGTGCCATAGGTGGCGTTGAAGTTCGCCACATGCAACAGATAGAAGGAAACGCCGAGCGAGCCCAAGAGCCAGAGCAGGGAGGCAACGCCGGCACCCCAGGTGATCCAGCGCAGTTTAGCGGGCTCGCGGCTCGGGCCGAAGCGATAGAGCAGCGAGATACCGCCCGCCACCAGCACCAGCAACACCGGCCAGCGCAGCAGGCCAATGAGTTTTGCGCCATTATCGGTCGGGCTCAGAAGCGCGATCATGGCCGGAATGACGCCGAGCCCGACGAGAAGCAGGATCGCGGCCAGAAGGGCGGCAAAGGTGAAGATCAGCGATATGAAATTGAGCCACAGAAAGCTGCGCTTCTCATCCTCGCCATAGGCGATGTTCATTGCTTCGAACAGCGCCTTGATGCCGGCATTCGCGCTCCACAGGGCCAGTGCCAGACCGGTCATGAGGCCGACGCTCAGCGTGCCACGCTCTTCCGTCGCGAGTGCCATCAGCTGTTTGACGAAGATTTCCAGCCCATCCGCCGGCATCACCTCCCGCAGAAAGCCGATGCGGTCTGCAATCGCCACCGGATCGGCCACGAAACCATAGAGAGATACCAGCGCCGTCATGGCGGGAAAGAGCGCCAGCAGCAGGTAGAAGGTCACGCCGCCTGCCACCAGCATCACCCGGTCTTCCGTGAAGGAAACATAGACGCGCCACAGCACATCCTTCAGCCCCGGCATCGGTATATCATGCGGCGCCTCCGCGTGGCGACCGTGGCTGATGTCCTGATGTGGCGCAGTCTCGACTTGGCTCATGGGTTCCATCTCCATCCCCGTTGTTGAGCGCCAAGCGTTGCCCCCGGCCAAGGGGCGCCCTATACATGCGCATGCATGGTAACGCGAAAGGGAGAGGGCGGTTGCATGAGTGAGCCTGGAAAGCTGTTGATCGGCGGCAGCCGCAATCCGGATGACACGCTCAAGAAGTCTGAATATCTGGAGCTGAAATTCGGCAACCGCCACGGGCTGATCACCGGCGCCACCGGCACCGGCAAGACGGTAACGCTGCAGGTGCTGGCGGAAGGCTTTTCCTCAGCTGGCGTTCCGGTCTTCTGCTCGGATATCAAGGGCGACCTTTCCGGCATCGCGGCCATCGGTGAGCCCAAGGATTTCCTGCTGAAGCGGGCTGAGGAAATCGAATTTGCCGATTATGACAACACCGTCTTTCCGACGATCTTCTGGGATCTCTACGGCGAGAAGGGCCACCGCGTCCGCAGCACCGTTGCCGAAATGGGGCCGCTGCTTCTGGCGCGGCTGATGGATGCCAGCGACGCGCAGGAAGGTGTCTTGAACATCGCCTTCAAGATTGCCGATGAAGGCGGTCTGCCACTGCTGGATCTCAAGGATCTGCAGGCGCTCTTGAACTATATGGGCGAGCATGCTGCGGAAATCTCCAAGCGCTATGGTTTTGTCTCCAAAGCCTCTGTCGGCTCGCTCCAGCGCGGGCTGCTGGTGCTGGAGAGCCAAGGTGCGGAACATTTCTTCGGCGAACCGGCGCTGGAGATCGGCGACATCATGCGGGTGGCACCCGATGGCCGCGGCGTCATCTCCGTTTTGGCAGCGGACCGTCTGATGATGAACCCGCGTCTTTACGCCACCTTCCTGCTGTGGCTGCTGTCCGAACTGTTCGAGGAGCTGCCGGAAGTCGGCGACCCCGAAAAACCGAAACTCGTCTTTTTCTTCGACGAGGCGCATCTTCTGTTTTCCGAAGCGCCGAAAGTGCTTTTGGAGCGCGTGGAGCAGGTGGTGCGTCTGATCCGTTCCAAGGGCGTCGGCGTCTATTTCATCACGCAGAATCCGCTGGATGTGCCGGAAACCGTGCTGGCGCAGCTCGGCAACCGCGTGCAGCATGCGCTGCGTGCCTATACCCCGCGCGAGCAGAAGGCGGTGAAGACCGCTGCCGAAACGTTTCGCGCCAATCCGGCTTTTTCGACCGAGGAGGCGATCACCACGCTTGGCACCGGCGAGGCGCTGGTCTCGACGCTGGAAGGCAAGGGCGCGCCGTCGGTGGTGGAGCGTACGCTGATCCGCCCGCCATCGGCCCGCATCGGGCCGCTCTCGGATGAGGAGCGCCGCCAGGTGATGGCCGAGAGCCCGGTCGCTGGCGTCTATGACGAGGATGTCGACCGAGAATCCGCCTTCGAGATTTTGGAGGCGCGGGCGGGCCGGGCGGCGAGGGGGCCGGTGGTGCAGCGCCCAACCGCTCCGCAAGGCACCGCTTCCCAGCAGGCGCCGACCGAACGTCCATCCCCCTGGGGCAGTGCGCGGCGTGCGGAACCGGTGCAGCAGCAGGAACCGGCACCGTCGCAGGACAGCGCCTCCGGCCGCTGGAAACTGCCGGGCTTTGACGAGGTGAACGACATCCTGAACGGCGAAGAGTCCACCGGTTCACGCTCCGGCCGCGCACCTGCAGGCCGCGGGGGCTACCAGCGCGAAACGGTGATCGAGGCGGCCATGAAAAGCGCCGCCCGTTCCGTTGCCAGCTCCGTCGCCAACCAGCTGGGCCGGGCCCTGGTGCGCGGGATTCTGGGGAGCTTGAAGCGGTAAAGTTCGATTGGTTTGCCCCTCACCCTGCCTCCGCTCCGCTCGGCCTCCCTCTCCCCGCACGCGGGGCGAGGGGGATCGGCGACGGGTCGGCATCTCCCTTCTCCCCGTCAGAACGGGGAGAAGGTGGCGGCAGCCGGATGAGGGGCAGCCAAAAGCAAACGAAGGAAGCAGCTCAAGCCGCAAGCAAGGCAATCTGTTCGACTATAACGACTGAGGTTTGCCCTTAAAACATCCGGTTGGTTTGTTCAGCCTCAGACCTTATGCTGATCTACGTCTGCTATGGAGCTCATCATGCGCGGTGCAAGAAAGGCAGTGACATCTCGGGCACGCGCACTGCGCCAGTCGGACAATGACGCTGAATACCGGCTATGGCTTGAGCTTCGAAACCGCCGTCTCGCTTGCTATAAATTTGTTCGCCAATATCCCATTGGTCCTTACTTCGCGGACTTTGCATGCCGGGACAGGATGCTTGTTGTCGAGGTCGACGGCTGCCAGCATGCCGATAGTCCTCATGACGCGAAGCGGGACAGTTTCATGCGCTCAAGCGGTTGGGCGATCTTGAGGTTCTGGAACGTTGATGTGTTGCAGGAGATGGAAGCAGTTCTTGAGACGACGCTTGCCGTGCTGGAAGGACGTTTGACTGAAACAGTCGAGGTGAGGGACTTGCGATTTTATCCGGCGGTGACATGAGGTTTCTCCATGCCCTTCAACCCGCCTCCGCTACGCGTTGTTGATTGCCCCTCATCCGGCTACCGCCACCTTCTCCCCGCACGCGGGGAGAAGAGATCTGCCGCACCGTTGCTGCTTCCCCTCGCCCCGCTTGCGGGGAGAGGGCGCGCCGAGCGGAGCGGAGGCGGGGTGAGGGGCAAATGAGGCTATTGTGAGGGGAAAATGCCACCCGCCACATCACCGCTTGCGCACAAACTCCGTGCGCAGCACGAGGCCCTTGATGGCGTCGTGGCGGCAGTCGATTTCTTCCGGATTGTCGGTGAGCCTGATCGACTTGATCACGGTGCCCTGCTTCAGCGTCTGGCCAGCGCCCTTCACCTTGAGATCCTTGATCAGCGTGACGGAATCGCCATCCTTCAGCACGTTGCCGGAGGCATCCAGCACTTCGGCCGCCTTGGCCGCTGCCGCCGCGATTTCGGAGGCCGGCCGCCATTCGCCCGTTGCTTCATCATACACGTAATCGTCATCGTCCGCCATCAATGGCTCCATTGGAAAAGTGTTCTGTGAGCCGCTTACAGCACCGGCTTAGGCCTCGGCAATGTCCTGAAATTTTTTTCTTGGCACCGCGGCAAATTCTTCATGGTGAAGAAATGCGATTTCGTCTTGATCGTAAAGTTGAGGCTGGTTAACTTCCCGCATCGAAGTTCTTCTGAACAATGGCAAGATGACCGTGAAAAGGCGATCACGATACTGGACTTGGCCGCGCGTCGCGATGATTGTCGCGCTGGTCCTTGTGGTTTGCAGCACGATCATCGCGAAGATGGAGCACGACGTCCGCTGGTGGCATCTGGCGCTTCTCGCCATCCTCGGTGTGAATGCGGTGCGCCTGCTCAACCCGCATGGCACCAAGCGCTGACGTCAGGCGTTCTGCTTCACCTCATCAATCAAGGCTGAGATCACATCCATTGCGTCCCGCCGATCGATTTCGTCCGAACGACCATCACTGAGCTTCAATAGCGCCTTCCACAAGGCCCAGCCGCGTGCCCGCGCCCACGTGTTTAGATCGAGACCAACGCGATCGCGGAAGATCTCCCGGCGTTCGCCCGCGAAGAATGTCCAGGCCATCATCAGGTCGCAGGCGGGATCGCCAACTCCTGAACAGCCGAAGTCGATCACCGCGGCCAGCTTGCCATTCCTGAGCAGTAGATTGCCGGGTGACACATCGCCATGCAGCCAGACCTGTGGCCGTTTCCATGACGATGCCAAGGCCATACCCCAGACGGAAAGCGCTCCGACGGGGTCGATGACACCTCCAAGCTTGGCAAGGCAAGTCTGCACTTCGCTGTCGTAAAAGCTAGGTGAGCCACCGCGAAAGAAATTATGCGTACCCGGAGGTGGGCCGTCTTCTGCCGGCACCCGATGCAGCGCGCGCAGAAAATCCGCAATCTCGGCGGCGAGCTGCCGCTTATCCGGTGCGTCCGGGGATGTGATCGTCTCTCCGGGAATGAAGCTCTGGATCGACCACGGAAAAGGATAGCCATGGCCCGGCTCGCCGACCGCAATCGGCTTCGGCAGCTCGTAAGGCAAATGTGCCTGCAGATGCGGCAGATAACGCCGCTCCTTTTCCACCTGCTGGATATACCGCACCGCCGTCGGCATGCGGATTTTCATCTCGCTGCCCAAGTGAAAGGTCGAATTATCCCAGCCATTGGCGGTCACCTGCCGGATCTCGAGATCGGCCCAATGGGGAAATTGATCAGCGATCAACTCTCGCACCAGCTCGCTATCAATGCTCAAACGGTCGTCGCTCATCAGGCGCCCTCTTTGATGGAAGGGAGCTTATAGCGGTACAGCCTAACCCATCAATGACAGTTCGGGTCGTTGGATGCCGCGTGCCCTCTTGCGCCACTTGTTCATCAGCTTGGCGAGATCCTTTGCGGAAAGCCCATAGGTTTCCGGAAGCGCCGAGGTGTGACCGATCAGGCGGGCATTGAGGGAATAGAGGCTGTTGTCGCCGCGCCTGATTTCGTCGAACACCACGAGCCGTGCCCCGGAGGCGTTGATCAGCACGGTCTCGAATTCGCTGACATCATTCCAGCAAACGAAGCGGCGGCGGCCGGGATAGCCATAGGCAAAACCGCTTTCCGTCAGTTCCAGATGCTGGCCAAGGATAAGGATGGGCAGAAGGGCCAGGCTGCACAGTCCGAAGAAGATGACACCCGCAACCAGCGCAAGCGTGGGGAAGAAGGACGGCTCTTCAGTCCGCAGCATCCACAGGCATAGACCGGTGAAGATCACCGAGCCCGTCAGCAGCAGGACGTGCTTCAGCCGATGGCTGCGCAGTGTGACGGGTGCGGGGAAGGTTTGCAGCAGGGGCTTTATGTCTGCTGTGTGGCGGTTAAACAGACCCGGAAACAGCTTTGCGAAGAACACCGCCGCACACATGCCGAACAGGAGAAGCGCCGGCCAGCCGCCTTCTGCTTCCGTCACAACCATGCCAAAGCCGATGAGCGTGAACAGAACGCTGATGCCCAGCATGACATATAGAAACGGACGGCTTTCCCAGAATGACGAACGCATGCACTTCCTCCAGCAGCGCAACTTCCGAACGGGCCGGATGTTTCGCTCGCGCCCTGATTTAAGGCAGAGGCTTTGCAGTTCAATGCTGATAAGGGGTCAGCAAACGTAACTTGGCGTTATCGGGCGGCTTACGGTTTCGCCTGGCTTTGCCAAGTACGAGGGTTGCGGCTCGTGTGGAAGATGGCGACGATGTAGGCAGCGTCGCGATATTGGCGGAAGATGACCAGATAGGGAAACCGCCGCAGCAAAGCTCGTCGCGTGTCACAATACCAAATCTCGATGCTAGAAACCGATTGCGTGGGACCGGAGGCCTTCATCCGACGCGAAGCATACCGGAGAGCGATGCTGTCGCATCGGTCGAGGATTGCGACAAAGTCGGTGAAGGACGTCCGGCCCATCCGAAGGACCGGGCGATTTTGTCTACCGGACGTCGTCGAAAATCCGCGCCGGACCGATAGGTCCGACTGTGGTTTTCTCCTAGCCGGAAACCAAAATCGTTCCGGCGCAATCGGTTCCTATCGTCGAGATTTGGTATAAGGCCCGCTTGGGAACTGGTGAGGGCTTTCGCTGATGCGCGAGAGGGTGGAGCGGATGGCTTGCCGAAATGCCTGCACCATCTCAGGTGCATAGGCCGCGTACCATCTCACCGCATCCTCATAATCGGCGCGCGCAGCAGGCGTAAACAGAACCTGCAAGTTTCAATTCCGGTCAAGTGCGCGCTCTATCTCTTCGAGCGTCACGGCCTCGGAAATGTCTGCTTCAAAAGTCGCCATCCGGCGCTCGAGTTCAGCTGTTTGCGCGGGCGTCAGGGGGACGTCCTGCGGATCAAGGCTGTCCCACAGTTGACCGATGAGATCGAGCCTTTCACGGGGAGACATACGGCTTATGTCGACTGTTGCCATGATCATACCTTGTGAAAACCCTAATCAGAATAGCAAGGCATCGTTCGGTTTTCAAAGCGTTACTACAAACGCTGCCACGGTCGCTTTGGGATCTCTTCCTATCTCAAATATCCAGCGTGTTTGGCTCCAGCAACAGGCGGGGGCCGTCGCCATGTGTGGAGAGTTGGTCGTCCGGGTTGTTGAGCGGGCAGTCGGACATGGAAAGACAGCCGCAGCCGATGCAGCCCGTCAGGCGGTCGCGCAACAAGGTCAGTTGCGTGATGCGGGCATTCAGCACGTCGCGCCAGCCGCTGGAGAGTCGCTCCCAATCCTTGGCATTCGGCGTTCGTTTTTCCGGCAGCGCGGCAAGCGCGTCCGCAATGTCCTGCAGCGTCAGGCCCGACGATTGTGCGACGCGGATGACAGCGATCCGCCGCAGCACGTCGCGCGTATAGCGTCGGTGGCCGGACCTTGTCCGCTGGCTGTGGATGAGGCCCTGTGCCTCGTAAAAATGCAGCGTCGAGACGGCAACGCCGCTGCGCCTTGCGGCTTCGCCCACCGTCAATTCCTTGGCCGCCATGGGAAATTCGTCCTTGACCTCAACTTCGCTTGAGGTTCTACAGGAGTTGGCTGTCGAAGAAAATGACATTGGAGAAAAAGACATGCCGCAGGAGACAGCCACGATGGATGCCCAAGGAAAAGCGGAGGCGGCCAAGGGGGGCTGGGCAGAACTGCTGCAAAAGCCCTATGGCGCTCGCCTCACGGCACTCTCCGCCGGTATCGGCCTGCACGCCTTCAATGAAATCGCCATTGCGCCCGTTATCCCCATGGCGCTCGATGCGCTTGCGGCACCGAATCTCTTGCCCTTCGTCTATGCATCCTTCTTTCTTCTGGTCATTACCGGCGGGCTGACGGCAGCACCCTTGCGGCGACGGATCGGAGCACGGGCGGGTCTGCTGCTGGCGGGTGCGCTCTATCTGGCGGCGGTGGCGACCCAATCGCTGGCCCCCAGCGCACCGGTTCTCTTGGTCGGGCGCGCATTGCAGGGGCTCTCCGATGGCTGGATCGTGGCGCTCTGCTACAGCCTGATCGCCGATCTGTTTCCGGCAAGGCTGGTGCCGCGCGTCTTCTCGGTGGAGGCGATCATCTGGGCGCTGGCCGCCGTTCTCGGGCCGCTGGCTGGCGGCTTCACGGCGGAGTGGGTGCATTGGCGGGCGGCGCTGGCCGTCAGCCTGCCATTCATCCTGCTTCTGTTCACGGTGCTGCCGATGGCGCTGCCCGCCGGGCAGAAGGGGCAGGCGGATACGCCCCAGAAACAGGGGCAGGGCAAGCGGCGTCTGCTGCCGCCCAAGCTGTTCGGCCTCTCCACCACGGCGGGGTGCGGTTCCTGGCTGCTGTTCCTGATGAGTGTCGCGCAGAGCGTCTCCGCCGTCTTCCTGGCTTATGGCCTCGGGCATATCTTCGGACTACCGGCCGCCGCCGCAGGGATGACGGTCGTTACCCTAGCACTGACCTGGAGCGTGGTTGCCATGCCGGTGGCGGGCCTGAAGAGCGTGGCCAGCAAGCGGCGCGCCGTGCGGTTCGGCCCGCTGTTTCAGGCGCTGGGCTGTGGGCTGATCGCGACAGGCTTCTACACCGGCCTGCTGCCTCTGGTCGTGGCCGGGCAGGTTTCGTCAGGCACGGCTTTTGGTATGCTCTGGGCGATTGCCAATCAGGCGATCATCGAGGATGCCGATCCCGAACACCGCATGACAACGGGCTCGCTGCTGCCCTCCATCGCCACCTGCGGCAGCGTGTTCGGCTCCAGCGTGATCGGTGGCCTGGCGTCATCGGCAGGGGTGATCGACCGCATGGCCGGCGGTGCCCCGCACTGGGAAGCACTGGCGCTCTGGGGCACTGCGGCCTGCATCTCCATTCTGGCGCTGATCGCCGCTCAGGGCATAAGGCCGAAGGCAACGGACTGATTACTTGGGCCCGACCAGGGCGAAATGCGCACCCTGCGGGTCGATCGCCTGCAGGATGACGCTATCACCCGGCACCTCCTGCGGGCCATGCACCACGCTGCCGCCTCTTGCTTGGATGGTCGCGAGCGCTGCCTCGACGGAGGGCACGCTGAAATAATTGCTCCAGCAGGCCACGGGCACCTGCGGCGGCCTCGTCATCATGCCGCCGACCGCCTCGCCCTGATGGGCAAAGATCAGGTATTTGCCCATCGGCCCCATGTCGAATTCATGATGCTTCACCCAGCCGAACATGGCGCCGTAGAAGCTGAGGGCTTCCTCGCCATTGCCCGCGTAAAGCTCATGCCAGCCGACAAGGCCTGGTGTTCCGGGGGCGACCTCCGGCGGCGGCGTGTCCATCGGGGCAGGCGTCATGATGCAGATGACAGCGCCATGCGGGTCGGCCACCACGGCAAAGCGCCCGATATCAGGAATATCCTGCGGCGGGCGTCGCACCGCGCCGCCCGCTTCCGCAAAGGCTTTCGCCGTCGCATCCACATCGTCGACCGCCACATAGCCGGTCCAGTTTGGCGGCATCTGGCCCGCCATCTCGGGCGGGATCACCATCATGCCGGCCACGCCCCGGTCCCGCTCCCCGACCTTGATGCCGAAGATGCCGTATTCGGCGCCTTCGACGCCGGGCATCGGCATGGAGCTTGCTTCCCAGCCAACGACGGCGGAATAGAAGGCACGCGCCGCCGCCATGTCCGTCGTCATGAGTTCGCACCAGATGAATTTGCCGTGGTATTGCGAGGGCATGGGATGTCCTTTCCGCCGGCCAGCGGCCGCGTTCTTGGTTATCAAGGAGTTTTATCAGGATGCGCTAACGGATCAGTGACAGCATGAGGCCGCTTGGGGCTTCTGCTCGTATTCGTCGTGCCGCTTCACGAAATGCATTGTGCCATTCTCGTTACGCCCGAGCGGCGCGCGGTCGAGGATCATCATCGTACCGATCAGCTCTTCCGCGCCGCGGGCATAGGTCGAATAGGTGTGAAACACCTCGCCCTGGTCGTTGCGATAGAAGCTGGAAAGACCCGGCAGCTCGTCATGCGCCTGGGCGGCAGGCGTTTCACGGAAATTGTAGGTCACCGGTCCGGCCGCCAGCTGCTCGCGGGTGAATGAAACACCGAAGTCGAAATTGAAGTCGCTGGCGAACGAGGACACCCAGGGGAAATGCCAGCCCATGCGGCGGCGATAGGCCTCGATCTTGGCAAGCGGCGCGCGTGATACCGCAGTCAGCGTGACGTCATGATGGTTGAGATGCACGATGGCACCATCCAGGTGGTCCGCCAGGAAAGAGCAGCCGGGACAGCCCGCCTCCCAATCCGGTCCCAGCATGAAGTGGTAGACCATCAACTGGCTGCGACCATCGAACAGTTCGGAAAGGCTCTTGGTGCCGGCGGGCGTCTCGAACTGGTAATCCTTGTCGATCTTGACCCAGGGCAGCGCCATGCGCTGGCGGGTCAGTTCGTCGCGAAGACGCGTGGCTTCCTTCTCCTTGGCCAGAAGCGCACGCCGCGCCTCCAGCCATTCCTCCCGCGAAACCACAGCATGTTCCATTGCACCCTCCCAAGTCGCCGGTCCATCTTGACAAAAAGGTTGATATCAACATAAATAAGCAATGTCAAATTTAAATGTGATTCCGTTTTCAACGACGATCCATGTTCGCGATACCTGCCTTTGTCTGCATGTGCAGCGGGCGGCCCGTGCTTTGGCGCGTAAATTCGATCAGGCCTTGCGCCCCTTGGGGCTGACCAACGGCCAGTTTTCCCTGCTGATGTCGCTGAACAGGCCTCAGCCTGCCACCATGGGCTCGGTTGCCTCGTTGCTGGATATGGATCGAACGACACTGACGGCAGCGCTGAAACCCTTGCAGCGGCGCGGGCTGGTGGAAAGCGCAGCGGACCCGAAGGACGCCAGAAGCCGCCTGCTGTCTTTGACAGACGAGGGAAGGAAGCTGCTTGCCGAGGCGCTGCCCATCTGGACCAGCACCCATGCGGAGGTGGATGCGATGCTGGGCGAGGGCGGTCCGGGGCGGTTAAGGGGCGATCTGGCGCAGATCAAGTGAGGGGGGCTTCAGGCTTTCGTGGCCCGAACTCATTCAAAGAGTTCGGCATGCGTCCCGGTTCTCACGAAAACAATCAGGTTTTTCTTGTCCTCAAGGGTGTAGATGAGAAGAAAATCCCCGCCTATGTGGCACTCTCGATGGTCGTCCCAATTGCCCTTGAGTTCGTGATCTCTGTATTCCGCAGGCAACGGCGCCTCATTTGCGATCAAAAGAAGCATGGCAGCTTTCAAGGCTCCCATGTCGTATCGCCCGGACCGCGACAGTCGCTCCCAGTCCTTCAGAAACTGCTTCGAGTAACTCGACATCCGTGGAAGCAAAGCCCGCTTTGTTGACGCGGGCCGTTTATCCTTTCTTGGCAACCTTACCGCCCTCAAGCGAAGAGAAAAGTTCGTCGGCGGTCTCGAATGTCTTGCCGTGGCCGGCCTTAATGGCGCGTGCCTCTTCCATTGCGGCGATCGTTTTGGCGTTGGGCCGGGTCAATTCGATCGGGAGAGCCTTGTCGTGGGCAATCCGAGTCATCACCATGCGGATCACATCCGATGGTGTGAGCCCAAGGCTATCCAGCACCAAAGTTGCACTTTCTTTCACCGAAGGCTCGATGCGGGCGCGTACATAGGCGTTTGCAGCCATTTGACGGCTCCTTCTTGCAAACTTTGTCAGCAATTAATGTAGCTCAAGTGAGCATCATTTTCAAGAATGACGTTATGCGCTGGGCGGGGGCGGCCGAAGCCGCCCCCGCGCATGTTCCTGGCAATCAGCCCTTCAGATCGAGCGCGCCGGAAAGGTCGCCCATCGGCTTTTCGTGATTGGCTTCCAGCGCCTTGTCGCGGGTGATGATGCCGGGCAGAACCGGCAGGTCATAGCGGGCGGTGATGAAGCGGATGATCGAGGTCGTGTCATACTGGGTATGGTCGATCGTGCCCTTCTTGGCGAAGGGCGAGGCGATGATGGCCGGCAGGCGGTTGCCCGGACCCCAGCGATCAGCCTTCGGCGGTGCGACGTGATCCCAGAAGCCGCCGTTTTCGTCATAGGTGACGACGACGAGCATGTGATCCCATTGCGGGCTCTTTTCCAGATGCGCAACGATATCCGCCAGATGCTGGTCGCCGCTGGCCACATCCGCATAACCGGCATGTTCGTTCAGGCTGCCCTGCGGCTTGTAAAAGGTCACCGCCGGCAGCTTGCCCGCATCGATATCCTTCAGGAAGGCTTCGCCGCCAAGGCCGCCGTCGCGCAGATGCTCTGCGCGGGCTGGCGTGCCCGGCGCGTAGTTGGCAAAATAGTTGAAGGGCTGGTGGTGGAACTGGAAGTTCGGCACCGGCGTCGCATTCTTGCCGGAAAGCGTGGCTTCCCAGGCGCCCGCATACCAGGCCCAGCTGATGCCCTTGGCGGACAAGAGATCGCCGATCGTCAGGTCATGCTGCGGCGGCAGCGTGGTCGGCTTCGAAGGGTCCGCATAGGCCTTGTCGCCATCGGCGGCCGGCGGGTTGGAACTCGGCTGATAGGGCGGCTGCATGGTGTTGACGGCGTAGAAATCCGGCGTCAGGTTGCCATCGCGCACGAATTTCGGCGCGCCCTTGATGGCGGAGGCCGGCGAATTGTCGGCCACCTTCAGCGTCTTGCCGTCGGCTTCCACCACGGAGATGGAATCCTTGGCCGGGCTCTTGTCGGCGTTCGGGTAATAGGGCGCGCAGGCGCAGACCAGCTCGAAATGGTTGAAGAAGGAGCCGCCGAAACCGGCCTGGAAGAAGTTGTCGGCCAGCACGTATTTCTTGGCGACATTCCACATCGGCAGGCTGGAGCCGTCGTAGCGGCCCATGACAAGACCTCCGGAATCCGCCCAGGCGGCGAACATGTCGTTCTTGCCGTCATGGATCTGCATCTGCTCTTCGTAAAAGCGGTGCCACAGGTCGCGGGTCACCACGTTCATCGGTTGGGCAAAGCCCTTGGCGTCATCGATCTGGAACAGCGCGTTCTGCAAATGCTCCGTCTGCGCCTGGGTCACAGCAGGCGTGACGCCCTTGCCGGTCAGGCCTTCCCAGACGGGCGGCAGTTCGGTCATCGGCTTGCCGTCGCGGTCCAGCTGGCGGCTTGCATCGGCGGCGAGGGTGGCCACGCCGTTGGCGCCGGGAAAGGTGCCGTAGAGATTATCAAAGCTGCGGTTTTCAGCATAGATCACCACGACGGTGTCGATCTTGTCATAGCCGGCAGGGGCGGCATGGGCGACCGGCGCAAGCGTAGAGATTGCAACGCCGGCCATAAGACAGCGAGTAAGAGTATAACGTATCATGGATGTCCCCTCGAAAGATGGAGCCGGCGCATAACCGCATGCGTCGGAAAGGGCGCTCACTCTTGCGATATCTAGGAAAGCACCCTCGCGCAGTATGGCATAAGGATTTCGCCTGTCAGCTTCATGACAGCTTTCCTTCACAAAACTGTGTTGTTGAGAGGCCGGGCGCTGTCATCGGAATGTTGCGGGGTGTGCTCAAGAAAGAGCAGATTGACCCGAGACTCTTCATTGCCGGACCCGTGCCCTCTCATGTTGACGAAACGCTTTGCCCGTACCCTTTGCCTCTCCGCAATCGTCTTTTCCGCCACGCTCAGCATCGGCGCCGTCGCCGTGGTTCGGCAGGGCCAGGCGGCAGCGCCTGCTTTTCCCGTCGGCCTGCATCCGGGGCCGATGAGCCGGCCGGAAGCCTTTGCGCGCGCGGAGGCGCTGGCAGCATTGGGCAAAAAGATGTTTTCCGATCCCTCGCTGTCGGCTTCGGGGCAGGAGGGATGTTCCACCTGTCACGAGCCTGCCCGCGGTTTCGGTTACGGCAGGATCGATCCTGTCGTGATGGGCGGGCCTGCCATGGACCAGCCGGGCGTGCGCGCCGTGCCCAGCCTGCGTTACCTGCAGGCCACGCCGCAATTCACCGAGCATTATTTCGAATCCGAAGACGAGGCGGATGAGAGCATCGACAACGGCCCGACCGGCGGCCTCACCTGGGATGGGCGTGTGGATGGCGGCGCGGAGCAGGCCAAGATCCCGCTGCTGGCCCCGAACGAGATGGCGAACCGCGATGCCGGTGATGTGGCGAAGTCGCTTGCCGCTGCCAGTTACGCCAGCGAATTCAAGGCGGTGTTCGGTTCAGACATCTTTGAAAAGCCGGAGGATGCGCTGGAGGCGGCGGTGAAGTCGCTCGCCGCCTTCGAGCAGACGCCGGACCTCTTCTATCCCTATTCCAGCCGCTATGACGCCTATCTGGCCGGCAAGGCGGAGCTGACCGCCCAGGAGAAGCATGGGCTGGAACTGTTCCAGGACGAGAAGAAGGGCAACTGTTCGAGCTGTCATATCAGCGAGCGCGCCAATGACGGTTCGCCGCCGCAGTTTTCCGATTTCGGCATGCTGGGGCTGGCCGTACCGCGCAACCCGGCAATCCCCGCCAATGCCGATCCGGCCTATCACGATCTCGGCCTTTGCGGTCCTTACCGGACGGATTTCAAGGATCGGCCGGACTACTGCGGCCTGTTCCGCACGCCGACGCTGCGCAATGTGGCATTGAAGAAAAGCTTCTTCCACAATGGCGTCTTCCATGATCTCCGCGATGCTGTCGCCTTCTACGCCACCCGCGATACCGATCCCGGCCATTGGTACTCGAAGAATGCCGATGGCAGCGTGAACCAGTATGACGACCTGCCGAAGGAATATTGGGCGAACCTCAACCAGGATGCGCCCTTCGGCAAGAAGCCGGGCGATACACCGGCGCTCACTGATGCCGAGATTGACGATATCGTGGCGTTTCTCAAAACGCTCACCGATGCGGATCTGGTGGGTGTCGCGGAGGCGCGGTGAGGCAGTTTTGAAGGCCTGCGTCCAACCAGACTGGCCGGAATTGTTCACCACTCCCAAACACCCCCCTCTGCCCTGCCGGGCATCTCCCCCACACGGGGGGAGATCAGCAGAACGGTTGCCCGCTCGCCCTGTCATGACCGTTCAACGTGGAATACCCAGGCGCTGAGGACCGATGGGGAACGAGACGGCGCTGCAACTGATCTCCCCCCGTGTGGGGGAGATGGCCGGCAGGCCAGAGGGGGGTGAAGTTGATCCTCCGCGATAGACGGGCCAACAACGCCTTCACCGCACCCGCCCGAGCACCGCCAAGATGTGAAGACAGACATTATCGAGATCCTTCAGCACGTCCTCATTCTGGAAGCGGATCACCGTCCAGCCATCGGCCTCAAGACGCGCAGTTCTCACTGCGTCATAGCGGCGTACTTGGTCTTCTGTATGCTGGCTGCCGTCTAGTTCCACAACGAGCCGCTCCTCGGGGCAGGCAAAATCAACGATGTATCCGGCAATGGGGACCTGCCTCCTGAACCCGAGACCCATCAGCCGATGAGCGCGAACAGCGTTCCACAGTTTCAGTTCGGCATCGGTCATCGCCTTGCGCATGCGTTTTGCGTTTGCGCGCCGTTGCGGTGGTATGGGTGTGTGCGGCATGAAGCGCGAAGGATCGGGGTTGGCGATCCCATCAACATGATCGCCCTCTGGTTGTCATGCAAGAGGATGCAGTTGATTTGACGTCCACCCCCCCTCTGCCCTGCCTCTGTTGGTCGAGCCACGGGTCTCGCCCCGTCCTTCGGACCCCGCCACACGGTGGGAGATCAGTTGCCGCACCGTCTCGTTCCCCATCGGTCCTCAGGGGCTTCCGCGTACAACGGTCATGGCAGGGCGAGCGGGCAGCCGTTCTGCTGATCTCCCCCCTTGTGGGGGAGATGGCCGGCAGGGCAGAGGGGGTGTTTCATTCCGAAAAATCGGAAGAGCGGGTAAGCGCCTGCGGACTTTCTATCCAAACCTTGCCGCAATCCGCGGATCTCCCTGAAAATCCGCCAGCGCAAAGCCCAGCCGCTGGCGTGGGTAATCACACAGCGCCTGCACATGGCTGGTGGAGAGATGGATGCGCCAGCTGCGGCGCTCCACCGGCTCCTTCAGCGCGAAGGCGGTTGCCGAAAGCATTGCCAGGCTCTTGCCACCCGCGGGGTCGCGCACCGATCGGTAGAGAATGGCCTCTATGCCGGCGAGACGTGCCGCATCGGCCAGGTCCTGGCATGCGGCATATCGGGTCGGGTGCTCCCAGGCGTCGCGGTCACGGGCAAGCGGCGGCTCGGTCAGGTCCAGCGAGTGCGCGGTCGCGATGCGCGCCGAAAAAGCGGTGTACTCCGCCGGGTTGGCGGGCAGCGGCGTTGCGGGCGATTCCACATAGAAGAGCAATCGGTAGAATGCCATTTCCGCAACCGCGGTCGATATCTCAGCGGCCGCATAATAGACGCCGAGCGTGCGCCCGGCGCGCCGAAACCGGGAGCCATGCGGATAGACCGCGCCATAGCGGAAGGGCGTTGCCAGCAGATAATCCAGCCCTTGCGCTTCCGGTGGCAGTGTCGGTTTCGTGCCCTCCAGCAGCTGTTCCAGCAGCGCCTGCTCCTCGGCGCTGTCGACCAGCTTCATGGTCGAGACCTGGTGCTGCGCCTCGACCAGCCGCCAGAAGTCGCCCTTCAGAGGCCGCGCCTCAGACGAGAGCGCGTCGGGCGTCCAGATAGGAGAGGACATCGATCAGGCCTGTGATGGTGGAAATCTTGTCGAGCGGTCTGGCGCCCAGCGCCGTATTGTCGTTCTGCATCCACAGCCGCGCCACATGGCTGTCGCCGCCAGTGATGGCATCGAGAGATCGGAACAGGCGGATCAGCAGCAGAGCCAGTTCAAAGGCCTTGTCGCCCGGTTGCAGGACGAGTTCGGCCTTCTTCAGGCGGCTGACAGAGGCTTCCGAAAGGCCAAGCACATCGCCCAGCCTGCGGCCATTCAGGCCCAGCTGTTCCGCCGCGTTCACAACCGCCTTGGCAACAACGGCCCCTTCGGAGACGGAGCGGGGGGATGAAAGCGCG
Organism: Rhizobium oryzicola; assembly: GCF_030504645.1. Taxonomy (GTDB): domain Bacteria; phylum Pseudomonadota; class Alphaproteobacteria; order Rhizobiales; family Rhizobiaceae; genus Neorhizobium; species Neorhizobium oryzicola. The sequence goes on from NZ_JAUKWQ010000001.1 coordinate 1,016,139, forward strand.
AGCGATGACATGGCGAAGTTCCTTTCTTGAGAAAGAAAATAGCAGTTCATCTCTCAAATGCAAGAAGAGCCGCACGAGGCGGCTCTCCTGAAGGCGAATATCGTGTCGGATTACTCAACCGTGACCGGAACTTCGGTCGAGGTGCGCATCGCGTGGCTGTAGGGGCAGACGATGTGGGCCTTGGCCACAAGATCTTCCGCAACGGCGCGGTCGATGCCGGGCAGGCTGACAGAGAGCGAAACTTCGATGCCGAAGCCGCCGCCATCTTCACGCGGGCCAATGCCAACAGTCGCCGTGACCTTGGCATCATCGGGCACCTTCACCTTGGCCTGGCCGGCGACGAACTTCAGCGCGCCGAGGAAGCAGGCGGAGTAACCGACGGAAAACAGCTGCTCCGGGTTGGTGCCGGTGGCGCCATCGCCGCCCAGTTCCTTCGGAACCGTCAGCGTGACATCGAGAACGCCGTTTTCGGAAGCGCCGTGGCCGGCACGACCGCCGGTGGCGGAACCTTTGGTGGTGTAGAGAATAGGCATGTGCGTCTCCTTAGGTTTGAAACTCGGGTGTAAATATTGTGTGCAATTGTGTTGCGCACTATCTAATTAGGCACATTGCAGTTGATCGTCAAGACTGCGACAATGGAAAAACTAGAGCGCCGATGTGATATCTCAATGAAGGTGTCGGACAAGCGCCGCCGAGGATAGATGATGAGCAAGACCGAGAAGATCAGGATGGGTGAGGATATCAAGCTGAACCAGATGGTGTGCTTCGCACTCTATGGCGCCTCGCATGCTTTTTCCCGCGCCTATAAGCCACTGCTCGACCCGCTGGGTCTAACCTATCCGCAGTATCTGGTGATGATCAGCCTCTGGGAAAAGGATGGCCAGCCGGTCAAGGCGCTGGGGGAGGCGCTGGGGCTGGATTCCGGAACGCTGTCGCCCCTTCTGAAACGGCTGGAGCAGGCGGGGCTGGTGTCGCGCGTGCGCAGCAAGCAGGATGAGCGGCAGGTCAATATTACGCTGACGGACAGGGGTCGGCAGATGCAGGAGGAGACGGCGGGCGTGGCTACCGCCATCGGCCAGGCCACCGGCTGCACGATTGCGGAACTGGAAAGCCTGCGCGAACGGCTTCGGCTATTGGAAGCCAACCTGCTGAAGGGTGACGGCGGCGAGGGGCGAGCGGCCTGACGGGAACACACAAGATTATGACACCCGCTCCACTCTTGTCAGCGCTGCTTTGGAAAGGTATCGCGTCGGTTAACGGTCAATCGAGACATATCTGATGCTGCGTAATCTCTATGCCTGGACCATGGCGCTTGCCGCCCGCAAGGCTGCCGCCTGGTGGCTGGCCACCATCGCCTTCGTGGAAAGCTCGTTCTTCCTGGTGCCGGCGGATGTGCTTTTTCTGCCCATGGTACTGGCCAAGCCCAAGCGCGCCTATTGGTATGCGACGATTGCGACCGTCGCTTCCGTCCTCGGTGGCATTCTGGGCTGGGCCATCGGCCGTTACGCCTTTCAGGCGATCGCTGAACCGGTGCTGGCCTTCTACGGCAAGCTCGACACGTTCAACGAACTGTCGAAATCGATCGATTACGAAACCATCCTGCTGCTTCTGGTCACGTCGGGCCTGGCGCATCTGCCGCCGATCAAGGTGGTGACGATCCTGTCCGGCGTGGCCAATGTCGATCTGACGCTCTTCATCCTATCGGCGGTGGTGGCGCGTGGCGCGCGCTTCTATGCGCTGGCCTTCCTACTGCAGCGTTATGGCGAGGATATCAGCCACTTCATCGAGAAGCGCCTGGGGCTGATCACTATAGTTGTCGCTGCGGTGGTGATCATTGGATATGTGGCCTACAAGCTGCTGCATTAGCCCGAAACGCCCCAACCGAACCTGATCGGCCGAGGCCGACAAAATTTACCATTCCTCCAATCGATTGCCCTGCGGACAACCAGTCAGCAGTAAAACTCTTTCGTGTTTATCAACTTTGTTGTAGCGTCAAAGTTCTACCGCAGGCGTCTCGGGGAAGTCATGAAGTCGGTTCTCGTTGCTTTCTTTTTCTGGCTTTTTGTCTTCATTGGCATTTGCGGCGTACACCGGTTCTATACGGGACGTCGCCGCACTGGCCTTTTGTGGTTGTTGACATTTGGCCTTTGCGGGATCGGTCAGATCATTGATCTGTTCCGACTGATACCGATGGTGCGCAAGGCCAATCTGCTGCGTGAGATTTCCTCTGCCTGGGAAAATGTCCATCCGGTCGAAAGCCATCGCTTTAAGATACCGAAACGGAGCAACCGGATTGCGCTGTTAAGCAGCGTGGTGGCATGATAGGGCGCGCTGATCAGCGCGCCGGAACCGACTTCAGATAGGCTGCAATGGCCTGCAGGTCGCCTTTCGGCAGATGGGCGATGTTCTTCTGTACGTCGACCATGCTTCCACCGACGCTGTCGAAATCCGGTGTGAAGCCGCTTTCGAGATAGTTGGCGATATCATCCTCGCTCCAGCTGCCCACCTTCTTGGAACCGGGCGTGATGTTGGGAATGCTGCCCTTGCCTTCCGGGTCCGGGCCGCCCGCCAGCCACTTGTCCTTCTGGAAGCCGCCCAATGCATCGCGGGGCGTGTGGCATTCGCCGCAATGGCCGGGGCCTTCCACCAGATACTGCCCGCGCTTCACCTTCTCGTCTGCAGAGCCCAGCTGCACGCGCGGCGCATCCGTCAGGTACAGCATTTTCCAGCCCCCAAGCGCGATGCGCATGTTGAAGGGGAAGGACAATTCGTGTGGCAGGGCCACATTGCTGCTGGGCGGTAGGGTTTTGAGATAACTGTAGAGGTCGTTGATGTCCTTCGGCGTCAGCCGCGCATAGGATCCATAGGGGAAGGACGGATAAAGGTGTTCGCCGTCATCGCCCACGCCGCGCGTCATGGCATCGCCAAACTGCGCCAGCGTCCAACCGCCGATGCCGGCGTGCTTGTCCGGTGAGATATTGGGTACATGGAACGTGCCGAACGGCGTTTTCAACGCCCGCCCGCCCGACATGATCTTCAGCGCGTCACCCTCGGCACTCGGGTCTGCATGACAGCTGACGCATCCGCCCGCCCAGAACACCTTCTCGCCATTGGCCAGATCCGGCGCCCCCAGATTGGCCCAGTGATCTGCCGGTTGGCGCTGCGGTTTTGTCACCGCGATCCCGACCGCAACACCTGCGACCGCGATGGCAACGACGCCCGCTGCAAGCTTGGTCCATGTGCGTGCCATTGATAACTCCCCCGCCGATCAACAGAAACGCCGCGCCAGGCATGGCGCGGCGGCATGGACGATGCGCCGATCAGCGCTTCAGACGGTAAGTCTGGTGGCAGGCGCTGCAGTCTGCGCCCAGCTTTTCGATGGCTTGCGCAACGCCCGCCTGGTCCGCCGGCATGGACGCCAGGATCGCATCTGCATCCGAGCCGAGCTTTGCGGCGCGTGCCTTGAAGTCTGCCATGTTCTGCCAGATGGCCGGTGCCGCGCTCGTTTCAAAACCGGTTTCGGAGCCTGCCGGGAACTGCTCCGGGAAAGCCTTGGCGGATTCGCTGATGGCCGAAAGCGATGCCTTCACCGTTGCCGCATCATAGGGCTTGGTGCCCTTGGCAATCGCACTGAGCGCGCCCAGCGAGCCGCCGACCTTCTTCATCAAGCCCTGGCGAACCACCTGCGGTTCACCGGCAGCGCTGGCCATGCCGGCAACGCCGGCGCCCAGACAGAGGGCAATCGCAGCCGCGATAACCACCTTGGATTTCATAGACACTCTCCCTTGGTCAGCGGCACTGCCGCTTTGAAAACGGAGGCATGATGGAGATTCCATCCGCTTGAAAGAAATCACGTTTTCTTAACGCGATCACACGCAAATGTGATCCCGACATCTTCACTTTCAACGCCTCAGCGTCAAGCTTTCCTGCCTGCCGAAACCCTGGATCTCGATGTGAGCAGCATGGAGGTTCAGAATGGCAAAGGCGTTTTCGGCTGGCGTATCCACCATGCCGCGAAAGTTGATGCACCAGGTGTTGCCGAAGCGCCCGAGATTGCCCTGATGGTTGTGGCCGCAAAGATAGGCGATCACCTGCGGGTTTTGCTCGAACAGCTTTGCCAGCCGCTGCCAATCCCATAGATTGTGATCGTGTTCGGGGTAGATGGGATAATGGCCCATCACGATGACCGGTTCGCCCGCTGCCTTCGCTGCGGCAAGTTCCGCCTCGATCCAGGCAAACTGCGTGTCAGTCAGCCCGGCGTTCCAGTCCATCGCATTGGCTGCACCCTCGGCTTTGAGGGCGAGCAGCCGGCGGCGCGCTTGTTCCTGTCGCTCCAGATTGTCGGCGGTGGCAAACAGGCTGTCCTCGCAGCCATTGATGATGAGGAAGCGGATGCCAGCCTTGTGGAAACTGTAATAGGGGGCCGGCATGCCGAGAACGGTGGGCAGGTCCGCGATCTTTTCCGGCGCGATCAGGTAATCGTGGTTTCCGGGCAGAAACAGGCACTCGTGACGCGATGGCGCATAGGCGGCCAAGGCCGGCGCGAAATTCTCAAAGCCGCGATCGATCAGGTCGCCCAGCGTGATGACGAAGGCAAGATCTTCGCCTTCGAAGGTCTCGATCGCCGCTGAGATCTTGGCGACGCTTTCGCGGAAATACCGGTTGAGCGCCGGGTTCGGATCCAGATCGGCATATTGGGGATCGGCGATCACGCCGATGCGGAGGAGGGGCTGTTCAGTCATGCTGTGCGAGATAGGCCGGATCGGTGACAGAGACGTGACAGGTGGCCGAAGCGATTGACCTCGTCAAGAGCGCAGACTATCCGCCAACCTTTTGGAGGTTTGCGATGATCGAACTTGATGTGCGGCCGGTGATGCGCAGCGATGGAGCCGAAGTGATCGAAGCCAATCGCGAGAGCGCCGCGCTTCATCACCCATGGGTCTCGCCACCAACGGACGATGCAGCCTTCGACAACTGGTTTGCACAAACTCTGACCGGCGCCAATGTCAGCCTGCTGGCGCGTATCAAGGCAACGCGGGAGATCGTTGGGGTCTTCAATCTCAGCAATATCGTGCTTGGCAATTTTCGCAGTTGCTATCTTGGCTATTACGGCATGGCGCCATTGGCCGGGCAGGGCTTAATGACGCAGGCGCTCGGCCAAGTGCTGCATCACGCGTTCGATGAGATCGGCCTCAACCGGGTGGAAGCTAACATCCAGCCGGGCAATGAGCGTTCCATTGCTCTGGTGCAGCGCTGCGGTTTCCAGAAGGAAGGCTTCTCGCCCCGCTACCTGAAGATCAACGGCGCGTGGCGCGATCATGAACGCTGGGCAAAGCTTGCGGAGTGAAGGGGCCACCGAAACACCGCCCACCAAAACAAAACGCCCGGCGGAAACCACCGGGCGCTTCACATCGAAAATCAACAAGCGGCTTACTTCGAAGCTGCTTCGTAGAGTTCCAGGACGTAGTCCCAGTTGATCAGGCTGTCGACGAAGGCTTCCAGATACTTCGGACGCGCATTGCGGTAGTCAATGTAGTAGGAGTGTTCCCATACGTCGACGCCGAGGATCGGGGACGCGCCGTGAACAAGCGGGTTTTCGCCGTTCGGGGTCTTGGAGATGACGAGCTTGCCATCCTTCAGGGAAAGCCAGGCCCAGCCGGAGCCGAACTGCGTGGTGCCGGCAGCGATGAAGTCAGCCTTGAACTTGTCGTAGCCGCCGAGATCGCTGTCGATGGCAGCCTGCAGCTTGCCCGGCAGCTTGTTGCCGCCGCCGCCCTTCTTCATCCACTTCCAGAAATGGACGTGGTTGTAGTGCTGGGCAGCATTGTTGAAGAGACCCTGATTGGTGCCGAAGGACTTCTTGACGACTTCCTCGAGCGACAGATCCGCCATGCCGGCTTCAGCGGCCAGCTTGTTGCCGTTGTCGACATATGCCTTGTGATGCTTGTCGTGGTGGTATTCCAGCGTTTCCTTCGACATGAAGGGCTGCAGGGCTTCGTAATCGTAGGGGAGTTCGGGAAGTTCAAAAGCCATGAAATCATCTCCTCTTGGCATCGAGTTCGAAAAGCGTGAGGTGACGGGAACATAGGCGTGCGACCGGCAGGTGGCAACCTGTTCCCGAACCAAAATTCAAGACGGTGTTGACGGAACTTCAGACGTTAGCTTGCAGCTGCGTTGGGCAAGGGAAAGTTCCACTCGGAGACCGGCTTCATCACTTCCTCGCAGGCTGCCAGGAAGGTTTCCTGGTCAACGCCGGGCTTCTCGATTACGGTTTCATCATTGCAGATGGGCTGGAACATGTCCACCAGCTGAGATTCTCTGATGAGTAGCTCATATCGCATCTGCTTATTATCTTTTTCAGGAGGCGAATTACTTGAATCATTAGTTGGTAAGGGAAGGGCTTTGTAAGTAAACGAGAAGCTCTCAATGTAATCATTTTTTTGTAATGCAGGCCAATTGTTCGCCGCAAAGCGCGCTTTCTTAAAGCTGCTTGACCGACCATTAAGCAGTGGATGCTTTTCCGCCTCAAGTTTTTTCAAATCAGCTAAAGACGGTTGTTGTTTTCCTAAAATATTTCGGTATGCATTAACAAAATCCGCTTCTAGATAATTAAGTATCCGATGCATATTGCGTGGCGAGAAGCATACGTGTGGTGAGCGTAGTGCAAAATAAGTCAGATGCATCTGCCAGCGCTCGATAATAGGATCTATTTGCGGGTTCGGGTTCAGGTTGAAGGAGATGCCCGTGTAAATGAGAACGTCGTTATAAAATACACCATAAATACCTTTGTTCCCTGAAAATTCGCCGGGAAGGCGAACTGCTTCCAGATTAGCAAAATCAGGTTTGCCCTTTCTAAGAGGGATTTCATGCAGCTCAAAAAGCGATTTGGCAGGAATTATTTGGGAATTCATTGTATTCTCCAGTAGAAAAATGTCGCTCCACCAGAAGTGTCCAAAGCTACTAAAAATGCGTTTAGGTTGCGATAGAAAGGTTGTTCCTATCCATATTTCCCTAAATGATTGCGTCGCGCTTCTGCTCTCAGCGGCATCATTGGTTGGGCCCGCTCATGCCCAATCGGACGATCAGCTCAACGGATTCGCGATGGATATCGAGCGCAAATGCCGAAGCTCCGTCGAGGAATACAAGCTCTTGTCGAAGCCTGCCTTCCTGGTCGATCCGCTGGGCTCCGAGAGCTACGGCGTGGCGCTTGCAAGGGAAACGGACCCCTCCGCTCGACCGGATACGGCCTGGCTCTGCATCTACTCACGTGCCACGCAAAAGATCGAAATGATCGATCTCTCAGATAGCAAGCTGAACTTCGAGTCGACGCCCAGCACGCTTCCGGAATTCAGGAAGAAGTAATCTTCGAGGTTGCCTTAAAGGCGCTCTGTTTGCTTAATGCTCGCATAGAGAGCAGAAGCAGCAAGCGCTGTGCCAGCCGGCGCTGACCGGTGAGGATGAGCCGCACCGGCCGAGGCAAACGGCTTTGCTTTCGAACAGGAGTGATCGCAATGTGGGTTATGCCGCTTAGCATCACACTTATCCTGAGGAAAATCCGCACGAGCTGGCAAGTGATCGTGCGGGTCAATATCTTAGGATAAGCAAACGCGAGCCGGGAGCGCGAACTTCCGGCTCACACCTGTAATATAGCATAACAGTTATAGCGTTCAATCCTGCGCCAGCTCAGCGCTTACGCCGCCGCTTTCGCGCCGGCCCTTGCCCAATCCATGTAAAGCTCCAGCGCCTTGCGGCCGACCGGGCCTTCCTGGAAATTCTTGTCATCCAGGCGTGTGACCGGAACGATCTTGGAATAGTTGCCTGACGTGAAGATCTCGTCGGCGCTCTCGAAATCCTGCACGGTCAGCGTGCATTCGCGCACCTCGTAGCCGCCGGCGCGCAAGAGGCCGATGACGCGGGAACGGGTGATGCCGGCGAGGAAGGTGCCGTTCGGCACCGGCGTCATGACAACGCCGTCCTTGACCAGGAAGATGTTGGAGGAGGCGGTTTCCGCCACATTGCCGTTCATGTCGCGCATCAGCGCATTGTCGAAGCCGCGGCTCTTCGCCTCGATGATGGCGCGGCCGCTGTTGGGATAGAGGCTGCCGGTCTTGGCACCGGTCATCGCCACTTCCGGGTTCGGGCGGCGGAACGGCGATACGGTGATGGAGGATGGTTTTGCCGTATGCATCGCTGCCTCAAACAGGCAGAGCGCGAAACGTGTCGAGTCCGGATCGGCTGCAACAACCGAGAAGGACGAGCCGTGCTCGGCCCAATACATCGGCTTGATGTAGATGGCGGTCTTGCCATCGAACTTCTTGACACCCTCCCAGGCCAGCCGCTCGATCTCTTCCGCCGCCATGACAGGCTTCATGCCCATGGCGGTTGCTGAGCGGTTGACCCGCTGGCAATGCAGGTCAAGGTCCGGCGCGATGCCATCGAACCAGCGGGCGCCGTCGAACACCGTCGTGCCAAGCCACATGGCATGTGAAGTCGGCCCGATCAGCGGCGGGTTGCCCGAGATCCATTCGCCATCGACATAGGTCCAGGTGGTGCTGCGGGGCGTGGTATCGACGGGCATCATTTTCTCCTCAAACGGCTATAATCCGCTGAGTGAAGGCCCACACACGCGGGTGGTCAAGAATTTTCTGCCCGCCGTGAAAGGATAGAAAGAATATTGCTGGTAAACCCTGCTCTGTTGAAATCCCGCTGCTTTACCCACCAGAGGACCGCATGGGCACATCACATTTGGTGATCAATCATGCCTCACGGTTGCCGTTGCGCTGGAGGTGGCGGCAGCAGCGGCGCGTTGTCGCTCTTCAGGCTTTGCGGCGACCTGCTGTCCATCGGGTGGTTGCGGTCGATCAGGGGAATGCTGAGCACAATGGCGATCAGAGCCAGGATCAACAGAAACCATGTAATACGCATAACGCCTCGCTCCCCCGTTCGCGGATCATTTTATAGATAGCTTACGGATAGGGCACAAATTCGATCACTTGGTGATGATCTGGCGCAAAGTCCTCATCAACCGACTTTCCCCTTCAGCGCCAGAAAGTCCAAGAGCGCACGAACCCGCGACGGAAGCGGCCCGCCCTGTCCCACATAAACCGCGTAAAAATCCTCCCGGTCATCCGGGTTGAATTCTTCCAGAAGCGGCACGAGCCGGCCGCGCGCAATGTCCTCCCGCAAGACGAATTCTCCCATGCGCACGATACCAAGGCCAGCGAGTGCCAGTTGCCGCATGCCTTCGCCATCATTGACCTGCACCGGGCCTGACGGCGTTACGGAATAGGGCTCGCCATCCACGCTGAAAGCCCAGTCGCGCAGGCTGCGGCTGTAGGAAAAGCGCAAGAGCGAATGCGTCTCCAGATCACGCGGATGGGTCGGCATGCCGCGCCGCTCCAGATAGGTGGGAGATGCCGCGACCACCATGCGCGTGGAGCCAAGCTTGCGCGCCACAAGGCTGGAGCTCTTCAGGGGGCCGGTACGTACCGCGACGTCGGCATGGTCAGCCATCAGATCGATCACGGCGTCGGTCTGGGCGATATCCAGGGTGACGCCGGGATAGAGCGACAGGAATTCCGGCAGAAGCGGGTTCAGAACATGGGTGCAATAGACGGAGCTGCTGTTGAGCCGAATGCGCCCCACAGCCTCGACGGACGATGCCGCTGCACGCTCCGCATCCTCGATGCTGGCGAGAATGGTGGAGGCGCGTTCGAAGAATTCCCGGCCCTCCGGTGTCAGCTGAAACTGCCGTGTTGAGCGGATGATGAGGCGCACGGCAAGCCGCTTCTCCAGCCGCGTCACAAGCTTGCTGACCGCTGACGGAGTCATGCCAAGGCTGCGGGCCGCGGCGGAAAAACCGCCCCGCTGCACCACTTCCACAAACACCTCCATCTCGCCGGAGCGATTGATATCCCATCGAGCCATTTTTGAATTCAAATCACAAATGATGTTCCGGAAGGCAGTCTACGGAACGGAATATGAATCTTCTATCTCTGCAACAGAGAATTCCTCAATGATCATCTTAAGCGCTTCATCTCCCAAGGAGAAACCGCATGCCACTTGCTCTTTACGCCCTCGCAGCCGGTGCCTTCGGTATCGGCGTCACCGAATTCGTCATCATGGGTCTGCTGCCGCAGGTCGCCGCCGATATCCACGTCTCGATCGCTACCGCTGGCCTTCTAATTTCGGGCTATGCGCTCGGTGTCGTCGCCGGCGCGCCTGTTCTCACCATCCTCACGGGCCGGCTACCGAGGAAGTCCGTACTGATCGGCCTGATGCTGATCTTCATTCTCGGCAATGCCATCTGCGCGCTGGCGCCAAGTTATGCCATCCTGATGGCAGCCCGCGTCGTCACAGCGCTTGCCCATGGCACCTTTTTCGGTGTCGGCTCGGTCGTCGCCACCAAGCTGGTGACGGCAGACAAGCGCGCTTCCGCCATTGCGCTGATGTTTACCGGGCTCACCGTTGCCAATCTACTGGGCGTACCCTTCGGCACCTGGCTCGGCCAGCATTACGGCTGGCGGTCCACCTTCTGGGCAGTCTCGCTGATCGGCGTCGTGGCGCTTGCCATTATCACCAGCGTTTTGCCGCGCGAGAGCGAAAGGCCGGAGGCATCCAACTGGCGCGAAGACCTTGCCGCGATCCTGCGCGTGCCCGTTCTGCTCGGTCTGCTGACCACCGTGCTCGGCTATGGCGGCGTCTTTGCCCTCTTCACCTATATCGCGCCCCTGCTCACCGACATCGCATACCTGCCGGAAAATGCTGTCTCGCCCATCCTTCTGGTCTTCGGCGGCGGCATGATTGCCGGCAACATCCTCGGCGGCAAGATGGCGGATCGCAGCCTGAAGGGCACCGTGCTCGGCACGCTGGCGGCGCTTTTCGTCGCGCTTGCTATCACGCCGCTTGCCTTCCAATCGGCATGGTCAACGGTGGCCATCGTCGGCATCATCGGTATCGCAGCCTTTGCCACCGTCGCGCCGCTGCAGATGTGGGTGCTGGGAAAGGCCAAGGGTGCGGGCGAACAGCTGGCTTCCTCCTTCAACATTGCCGCCTTCAATCTCGGCAATGCGCTGGGTGCCTGGGCGGGCGGCTATGCCATCGATCATGGTCCTGGCCTGTCCAGCGTGCCTTATGTTTCGGCGTTGTTCCCGGTCGCCGCGGTGATCGTTGCGCTGTTGGCGATGAAGGACGATCTACGGCAGGATAAGGCCGCTCTTTCGGCCCGCTGAAACGGCGTTCGGCTTGAAGCTTCCGCTTTGAGGCCCATGTTAGTCGGGCCTCTTTTTTTGACCGGTGGTGACCGGTCCATTCTCCCAAAGGAGTTCCTCATGCATCTTGTAAACGCCAATGGCGCCCAGATTCCGGCGCTTGGTTTCGGTACCTTCCGCATGCCCGGCGCAGATGTGCTGCGCGTCGTACCGAAAGCCATCCAGCTCGGCTTCCGCCATGTCGATACGGCGCAGATCTATGGCAACGAAGCGGAGGTCGGTCAGGCGATCCACGATTCCGGCGTCTCCCGTAGCGATATCTTCCTCACGACAAAGGTCTGGGTGGATAAATACCGCCATGCCGATTTCATCGCTTCCGTGGATGAAAGCCTGAAGAAGCTCAAGACCGATTATGTCGACCTGCTTCTCCTGCACTGGCCGCAGAGCGATGTGACGCTTGCTGAGCGCATGGGCAACCTCAACGAGGTGAAAAAGGCCGGGAAGGTGCGCAATATCGGCATTTCCAACTTCAACATCGAGCTGATGAACGAGGCGGCAAAGTTTTCCGACGCGCCCATCGCCACCAACCAGGTGGAGTATCACCCTTACCTCGACCAGTCGAAGCTGATAGAGGCGGCGCGCAAGCTCGGCATTTCCATCACCGCCTATTACCTAATGGCGGACGGCAAGGTGCCGCAGGACGAGATCCTCAAGGAAATCGGCGCGCGCTATGGCAAGACACCGGCACAGATCACCCTGCGTTGGGCCGTGCAGCAGCCGGAAATCATTGCACTTTCCAAGACGGCGACCGAAGGCCGCCTGATGGAAAATTTCGATGTCTTCGACTTTGCCCTGACCGATGAGGAAATGGCGGCGATCCACCGGCTTGCCAAGCCGGATGGCCGCATCGTCAACCCCGGCCACCTGCGCCCGCCGCACTGGGATTGAGTAGAGGCCAATCCTCCTGGCATTGGTGGGAAAGCGCGGTCGTCGCGACCGCGCTTTCCCCACGTCGTTCGGCTGCTTCATGGTGCGTATATCGCGGCCGGAAATGCGCTAGCGGCAGCTAGCGCGGCTCAGCATATCATTGACGAGGATGGGCGTTGCCGCCATCTGCCCCCAGCGGCTCTTTTCCGTATGCGCAAATGCAGCAAGGGCGGCCTCGCTGGAAATGCCGAGCGGCCGCGCGCAGGTTTTTTTGACCAGCAGGCCCGTGGCCTCCCCAACGCCGGCCAGATAGGCCATTGCCGCATTGCGCGCGGCAGTCTCTGAAGACGAGCGCTGGATCAACTCGACCACCTGAGCGACCGAGATTTCTCCGGCAGAGGTTGTGGGCGCTGCCTTTGCCGGTGCGGTGCAACCAAGGCATGACAGTGTCATCAGCATTGCGCATTTCATGTTCATGGATTGAACTCCGTTATCGTAAAACAACAATTCATAGCTATCAGGTCGAATCAAATTATTGTCAAACAATAATTATGATGTATAAGAGGCGCGACTTGGACGGGAGAATTGACCGTGAAGAACGCCATGGCCTCAGCTGTTTCGCATGATCTCCACTCCGTGAGTGGAACTTTGGTGCTGTCGTCTCGGGCGCGTACAGCGTTCGGCGCATTGGCAAGTATAGCAGCCTGCTTGGCGGTATTGCTTCCTGGACTTGCGATCGGCTACTGGCTGTTCGACGGCGCGCCTTTGGCCGGGAAATACCTCATGCGCGTCGTCGCTATCCTGACGGCGCTATTGCACCTGTTGCCGCTCAGCTGGGGCCTTTTGCGACTGCGGGTCTGCCTGAAACGATTTTCAGCCGGCCGTCCCTTCGACGTTGAAGGGATCGCCGGCTTGCGTGACTTCGCGCTTGGCGCGGTGCTCAGCGCGGTGGCGAAGCCAGTTGCATCCATGCTGTTGATGCTGGCGCTGAGTTGGGAGGCAGGGCCGAAGCGGATCGTCATCGAGATCAGTTCGGAGGTGATGATCCTCGCCTTGTTTGCTGGCGTGGTTGCAGCACTGGCCTGGGCCATGCAAAAAGCCGCTCAGCTTGCCGAAGAAAACAGCCAGTTCGTTTGATAGCGATGCCGATTAAAGTAAACCTTGCCGTGATGTTGGCGCGGCGGAATGTGAAATCGAAGGAACTGGCCGAGTTCATCGGCATCACCGAAGCCAATCTCAGCCTTCTCAGACAGGGAAAGGTCAAGGGCATCCGCTTCGATACCCTCGACGCCATCTGCCGATACCTGGATTGCCAGCCGGGCGACATCCTGGAATTCGAGCCGACTTCCAGCTCGGAGTAGCTTCTCAGGCCATGAGCGATTTAGGTGGTCACCGATTTCGGCTCGAAATCCGTGATTCATCCTTCGCGTCGAACCCCACGCGCAGCACCAGCTGCGCGCCCATCCCATAGAGCGCGATGACGGTCAGCCAGATCGCGCCGGGCCAGACCATCCGCAGGGAGAGATAGAGGCTTGCAAAGGCAAGTGGTGCGCCGATGGAGGCGAGCGCGACGGCCGATTGCAGAACCCCCTGGAACTGGCCTTGCTCGGCCTCGCCGACCTTCCGTGTGGCGAGCGATTGCAGGGCGGGGATGCCGATGCCGCCGAGCGCCAGGACGGGCATGGCGGCGAACACCATCCAGCCTTGTGTCGCAAAGGCGAACACGCCAAGCGCTGCACAGGCGCAGGCAATGCCCGTGAGGATCGCCTTGCGTTCGCCGAGCAACTTGGCGGCAGGCCCGGCCAGAAACGCCTGGGCAAGCGTCTGGCACACCCCATAGGCGCCGAGCGACAGGCCGATCCAAAAGCCGTTCCATTGAAATGTGTCGCTTCCCCACAGCGCCCAGCAGGTGCCATAGGCTTCGTCGAGGCCACTGAACAGGAAGAAGATGAGGATGAGCGGCAGGAGATCCTTCATGCCCAATGCCCAGCGGAGAGGCCGGAGCGGGTTGAATGTGGCCAGATCGATCTTGTCCCGGTCGGGCGCTCTGGTTTCCGGCAGGGCGAAAAAGCAGAGGATGAAATTCAGGCCGGTCAGCGCAGCGGCGGCAATGAAGGGCAGTCTCACCCAGTGGTCGCCCAGCAGCCCGCCCAGCACAGGGCCTGCGATGAAGCCCATGCCGAACATGGCGTTCAGCAGGCCGAAATGCTTTGCTCGCGTCTCCTCGGGCGAGATGTCGGTGATGTAGGCGGCGGCAACGGAGGTATTGGCGCTGGTGAGACCGGCCAGCGCCCGGCCGAGCAGCAGCAGCCACAGGCTGGAGGCATAGGCGAGGAAGAGATAGTTGATCATCGCGCCGGCAAGCGACATCAACAGGATGGGGCGACGGCCAAGCCTATCGCCGAGCGCGCCGAGCAAAGGCGAAAAGAGGAATTGCATGGCCGCATAAAGGGCCATCAGGATACCGATATATGCGGTGACATCGCTTGCATGGGTCACATCATGCAGAAGCGAGGGCAGGATCGGGAAAATCAGCCCGATGCCGATGGCATCGAGCACGACGGTCATCAGAATAAGGGGGAGAGATCTGGTCATAGATTGGGTCATGCGACGGCTCCAGGCGCCGGCAGACGACACGATGATGCGCGCGTTGCGGACGTCCATTCAAGCCCGATCAAACGGGCAGAGGTTTCAGGGAGTCGCTGGCCGCGCCACGAAAAACGTGGCCCGACGTGTGCTTGACCGCATGGACGGTAATTCGTCCACCTGCTTCCTCTCGCCATCGGCGGATCAAGGTAAGCGGTCGCTTTTCGCGATGGCTGAGTGGTAATTCGGGTTGAGGACGCCGTCAAGTATGGGACCGAGACCCTGCCTTTTGCGACGGCTGTGTCACTCCTTGCGTGTCGTCCCCTCGCGGGCCATGCCCAAAAAGGCTTTCATCGCGGCAGATTGGTTGCGGCGTCCGGGATAATAGAGGCAAAGGCTGGCGATGGGCGGCGTCCAGTCTTCCATCAGGCGGACAAGCTTGTTCGTCGCGAGATCGTCGAGCACGCTTTCTTCCATGAAGCAGCCGATGCCGATCGCTTCCAGCACGGCAGTGCGTGCCACGCTCGTCTCGTCCAGGGTGAGGCTGCCCGGCACATCCAGTTGCACGGTTTCGGCTCCCTTTTCGAAGCGCCAGCGGAAGAGGGAGCCATCCGGCAGGCGGACGCGGATGCAGCGGTGATGAAGAAGATCCGGCGGCGCATTCGGTCTGCCGTACCGTTCCAGATAATCGGGCGCGGCGACAATGGCATAACGCTGCGGCAGACCGAGCGGAACGGCAATCATGTCACTGGGCACCAGCGTTGCGACCCGCACGCCGATATCGAAACCTTCGGCCACGATATCCACCAGCCGCGCATCCGTCACCAGATCGACCTGCACATCCGGGTAACGGCGAAGAAAGCGCGTCACCAGCGGCGATATGATCTGCCGGGCGGCAAAAGGGGCCGCATTGATGCGGATCATGCCGCTCGGCTCGTCACGCCTTGAGCGCACGGCCTCAAGCGCCGTCTCCATGCCCTGAAGCGCGGGGCCGACCTCTTCCATGAAAAGCCGTCCTGCATCCGTCAAGGACACGCTGCGCGTCGTCCGGTTGAAAAGCCGGACGCCCAGATGGCTTTCCAGCCGCGCCACCATATGGCTGAGAGCTGTCGTCGACATGCCCATGTCAATGGCCGCCGCGCGAAAGGTTCCCCGCCGCGCAATGGCCATCACCGCGTTCAGTTCGTGCAGGCTGGCTCTTTCCATTGTCCCGTTTTCCTCATCTCTTCATCCCGCATTATCCCGGTTATGGCTGATGATGCAAAGCCCTATCTTGTCTCCACCGGCTCAACAGATGGAGATGATGATGACCTTGCCCGAGAGCATTGAGGCCTACTTCGCCGCAGACCACGCCCAAGGACCTAACGCCTTGCTGCCCCTGTTCACCCCGCACGCCGTCGTCTCGGACGAACACATGCGCCACGATGGCATTGCGGCGATCACGGCCTGGTGGACGGCCGCGAAGGAGAAATACAGGCACAGCACGGAGCCGTTGGAGGGTAGCCAAACGGATGGCGCACACATTGTTCGCGCCAAGGTGACGGGGCAGTTTCCCGGCAGCCCCATCGTTCTCACCTACCGCTTCCGCCTCGACGGCGAAAAGATCACGGCACTGGAGATCGGCTGATGGAAAACTTCATCCAATTGAACGGCAAACGCGTGCTGGTCACCGCCGGAACCAAGGGGACTGGTGCCGCAACCGTGGATTTGTTCCGCCAACTGGGCGCTGAGGTGATCACCACGGCCCGCGCCCGGCCGAACGAGATCTCAGACAGTGCATTCATCTCCGCCGATCTGACAACTGAGGAGGGATGCGAAGCCGTAGCGGGTGCCGTCCGCGAGCGGCTGGGCGGGGTTGATGTCATCGTCCACATGCTGGGTGGATCATCGGCGCCCGGCGGCGGCTTTCAGGCCCTCATCGATGACGAATGGCGAAAGGAGCTGGATCTGAACCTGTTTCCGGCCGTCCGCCTCGATCGGCTGCTCGTGCCCGGCATGGTGGCGCAGGGCAGCGGCGTCGTCATCCATGTGTCGTCCATTCAGCGGCTGCTGCCGCTGCCCGAGGCCACGACGGCCTATGCGGCAGCCAAGGCGGCGCTCTCCACCTATAGCAAGAGCCTCTCGAAGGAGGTCTCGCCTAAGGGTGTCCGTGTGCTTCGTGTTTCGCCCGGCTGGATTTTGACGGATGCCTCGGTGCAGCTGGCGGATAGGCTGGCAAAGGCGGCAGGCACGGATCTCGAAGGTGGCAAGACGCTGATCATGGATGCGCTCGGCGGCATTCCGATCGGCAGACCGTCCAGTCCGGAAGAGGTCGCCAACCTGATCGCCTTTCTGGCATCGGACCGAGCCGCAACGATTACCGGCGTCGAATACATCATCGATGGCGGCACCGTGCCGACCGTTTGAGACCGTGACCGGTGCGACGCTTTGAACCTCGCGCCATCGAACACGGTCAGCAGTCGCTTTTCGCAACGGCGATTGCTGATCGGGGCGAAGGATGCCCTCAAGCTTTTGGAGGGAGGGCAGGGGAACGATGGAGGTAGCAGGGGACATAGGGGCGCCATCAGGAGACGTTCCTAGCTCACGTTGTTTGGCTCGCAACATGGCCGAAATGGCTACGCAGCATTCGTTCGATGCCCCGCAGTAGGTCCACTTTATCTGCTAAAGTCAAAACGTCTTCACTCCGGACCCTATGCCCTCACGTCCGGCAAGGGCGCGAAAGTCGGCCAACTCTTCGGCGCAGCCACCAACGAGGCCGCGCTCGCCACCGATTTCGCGCTTGATCTCACCGGCGTGTTCGAACTCACCAAGATCGGCGTCGCGGCGGCGGCGCTCGCAGGCGGCAACGATCACCGAGGGCTGGTGTTGGCATGTGAGGCAGTGAGGGTCTAGATACCCTGAGACGGGTCTACCAACGCCCTCTTCTTCTGCGCCTCCCGGTGCGACGAAATTTTCTTTGTAGATGGCCCTTCATTGCTATCCAGATTCTTCAATCTATCGGAGGCTTGGCAAAGTTCCGAAAGCTTCTCCAAGAGATCGGCGGGTGACGATAAGATTTTTTGGTTGTTTTCGAGGTGTATCAATTCGCGCTGCGTCAACGTCCTCACTTGTATCACCGGACCAGATTTGGATGTTATTTTCACCAACAGGATTGATCCAGCTTGGATCGCCGCGTTCGGGATGTTCTCCACCGCCTTGAGCAGCCGAGCTACCGCCTCAGATTGCTTCTTGTCGATATCTGCCTGAGGCTGTCCCAATCCCTTGAGTTCCACAGCTCTCTCAATTTTTTCCAGGCGCTCAATAACTTCTGGCTGCGTGGCAACTTCGACAGTTTTCGCAAACCACTTTTTGAACCAAGAACCCCGAATAGGCGGAAAATCATCGCTGATTTCGAAATCAAAAGCTTCAAGAAGTTTGCTAATTGCTTCGCTGACATCTTCAACCGCTCGGTCGGGAGTGTCAGACAAATAAACGCGAAGCGGGACAAATCTAGAAATCTTCACCGCTGCGGCGTCAATTCCGAGTGATTGAATCGCAAGCCATTCATGAGTGCCGGCGCTGAGATCGGCGTTCTTTTGAGCAAGACTTTCGACGGACGAAATGACCTCATTGAGCTTTCCGCGAACGTCCTCAATCTGTTTTCCAAGGCCCTGGTTGAGTTCAGATTGCTTGCCTTGAAACTGAGAAAAGTCGCGCGTTAAACGCTCCCAACGATGTTGGCTCCTGCGCGCGATCCGATCCAATAGAAACTCGAATTCGTCGTCAGAAAATCGGCGCTGCTTCTCGAAGGCTGTGCCACGTCTTTTATGATCGCGAAAGTATCGGCTTAACAGGTAGAGGGTCTCCCCGTCATCGACCCCATCTGAACCAACGAATGCCAAACTCGCAAGAATTTCTACACGGGCAATTCGACGAAGTAATTCTTCGTATCTATCATCCTCTCGTGAAACCAACGCACCGCTCCCTCGCAAATTATGCCCGTGACCGAGGCTATAGCAGTTCGGTCAATACTTGAGAACAATGATGGGAAGGCCGAATGAGATTCACCATCCAGCGTCCCGATCTCGGGAAAGCGCTTGCCGAAACCGAGAAAGATATCGAATGCGCTGTCACGTCGGGGATGCGCGACGCTACTGATAGTCTAAAACAAGATCTCCGCGAAGATGTCGTCGCGGCCTGGCTCGGTGAACGGTAGTCGCGGGCATGTCGGGGAAAACCTTCCCCGAGGTGGGCGAGAGCGCCGAAGCCGCAGCCTGTTTCTCGTCGCGGGCACCAAAGATCGTCGATGCCTTTGACCGTGACGTGGTCATCCGCTCCTCGCACGGCCTGTTCCTGGCAATCCCGACCGCCGCCGCTGGCGAGAGCGGACGGAATGCCGTTGACTCGTGCGAAAAGACCGAGCCGGGAGGCTGGAAGCGGCAGACCGGGCTGAAGCTTCTATCGCTGCAGGTGCGGTATGTGCTGGGTCGCGCAACGCTGACCCACAGAATTCGAGCGATCAAATGTCTGCTTCGGGCCGAAATCCGTCCTTGCGCCAAATGCGGATGCTGATCGGCTCATCGCTCTATGTTCCACCGCTCGGCGCCAGCAGCGGAACTCTACACCTTGACAACCGAAGTCTGCGTCACAGATCCCGGAACGTTGATCTTCTGCCAGATGATGCGGATCAGGGGATGTCTATGTCGCTTCGGAAAACAGTGTCATTTTTCGTCATGCTGCTTTCTGCCGGCGTGGCCCATGCGCAGTACCAGATGATCAGCCCGATGCTGTACGAAGGGCCGCACATCAGCCTTCAGGATCACGCCAACCGCTTCCCATCAAAGCCGTCGGCCAGCGACACAGTCTCGCTTGACTATCGCCCGGATCCTGCCCGCCGCCGCCAGAATATCGCGCATTTCGTCGCGCAGACCCGGATGAGCAGTCCGGCTGACGCGGACAATCTCGCTCAGATGTTCAGCGCGCGCGATATTCTCGAAGACATGCGTGCGCCGCTTGGCAAGGCGGGGCTCAGGATCGACAATGTCGCCGATGCCTACGCCATGTGGTGGATCGATGCATGGCAGGCGAGCCGCGGTATCAACGAGGATGTCGATCGGCAAAAGGTCATAGCTGTTCGGGATCAGGCCGCGCATGCCTTTGCGCAATCCGGCAGTTTGCGGGGCGCGAGCGACGCGGCCAAGCAGGAGATGGCCGAAGCGCTGCTTATCCAGGCCCTGCTGATTGAAACCGCGATGGAGCAGGCCAAGGACAATCCCGCTGTGCTCCCACAACTGGCAAAAGCCGTGGCGCTTGGTGCGAAGGGGATGAACGTCGATCTGTCGCGTATGACGCTGACGGCGAACGGCTTTGTTCCTGCGAAGTAGAAACACAGGCGCTTTTGCCGAAGAGCCGCCCTCTGAAAGGGAAAAAACGTGATCAGCACCAGCGGCTGACGGGCAGTGCTGCCGCGCCCGTCCGCCTCACACATGCTCCGCTCTGAACCCCGCAAGCTCCATTTGCGCCTCCTCGGTCCATAGACCCAGCGCCTTCAGGATTTCCACCGTGAAGGTAAAGGGCGAAGTGCCGGGCGCGGTGATGATGTCGTGATCGGAGACAGCCTGCGGCTGGTCGCGGTAATGCGCCTCACCTGTATAGGCCGGGTAGGCCTTGTGAGAGTCGAGGCTGTTGCCGGTATGGGAAACGTCGTTGAGGATGCCGGTGCCGGCTAGCGCGCTGGCGGCGGCGCAGATGCCCGCGACGATCTTGCCCTTGGCGCGGAAGGCCTCTACCAGCGGCGCCAGATCCGGTGCCGTGCCCTTTTCCCAGCTCATGCCGCCGGGAATGACAAGAGCATCGAAGGTAGCCGGATCAAGCGCCGCAAAGCTCAGATCCGGCGTGACCTTCAGCCCGCCCATGGAGGTGACGGGGGAACCATCCGGCGATGCCGTCACGATCTCGACGCCGAGAAAGCTGCGTGCCACCGCCATCAGCAGCGCGCATTCCCAATCCGCATAGTCATCAGCAAGCGTAATGGCGATCCGTGTCATGAGCTATCCTCCTGATTGGGCCGGTCACGCCAAAGGCTGCAGGAAGCGCATGCCGGTCACCGGGCGCGGAATGAAATCCATCTGTTCGTAGAAGCGATGGGCGGCGAAATTGCCGGTCGCGGCGCTGACGGAAAGGTAGTCGCAGCCTTGTGCGCGGGCACAATCGCGGGCACGGGAGACAAGATGCTGGCCGATGCCATGACCGCGGTGGCCGTCGCGCACGAAGAGGTGGTGCAGGTCCATGCCGCGCTTGGCTTCCTGCGCCCTGTAGAGCGGAACGAGGATGGCGTAACCAATAAGCTCGTCGCCGGTATCGGCCACAAGCGCCTGGATCCAGGGCAAAGGGCCGAACAGGTCGCGCTCCAGCTTTTCCGGCGTCATGGCCGATGCATCGCCATGGAAGGCCGCCAGCAGCGACATCATCTCGTTCAGTTCCGGCAGGTCGCGCGGTTTCGCGACGCGGATATTCACGACGGAGGGGCGGGGAAGGGTAATTTCGGTGTCTTCGGTCATTGCGGCATCCTCTGGTTCTTTGGTGCCGTCAGGTGCCGTTTGATACAACAAAGCCGCCTGACGGCGGCTTGTTGACAAAGTGATCTGTCGAGCCGCCCTTTACAGGTAGGCCCAAAAATACGTGGCAGAAATGGGTGCGCGTACGATCATCATGGACAGGTTTGTGCGCTGGAATGATGGCGATGTCAAGGGGCGATGTGGCTGGTCATGCGTTGCCGCTATGATAGAATGAGTGCGGAAGCGAGGATACTCTATGGGAACGACCCGGCGTCTCAATCTCGATATTTCTGAAGAAGCGGCGGATCTGGTCCGCGACCGCGTTAAGAAGGGCGAATATGTCTCGGAAGGCGCTGTCATTGAGGCGGCGTTGCATCTGCTGCGCGAGCGGGATGACGAACTGGCCCTCAGGCTGGACGAGATCCGGCGGCGTGTCAGGCGGTCGCTTGAGGACGAGAAGCCGGCCGTCAGTGCCGATGACGCGGAACGACAGCTGACGCAATTCATGGAGTGTCACACCCGGCCTGCTTCATGATTCAGAGACTGCCGGTAAACTATCGCGCTGCGGCGCTTTCCGATCTGCAGGAAATCTATCTGATCGTGCTGGAAATCAGCCATAACAGCGTTACAGCGCGCGGTTTCGTAGAACGGATCATGGCGCGATGTCTGCGGATTGGGGCTGCGCCGAAAGGTGGGCGAAAGCGCGAGGATCTTCATCCGGATCTCTACACTGTGCCATTCGAGCGCAAGGCCGTGATCGCCTATGTCATTCGTCACGACGCGGTTGAAATTACCAATATCTTCTATGGCGGACGGGACTATGAGGCGCTTTACCGAGACGTGCCGGAGCCGGAATGACCAGTCTCAATGCTCGTGGTCGCACAGCCCGTGGTCGGACAAAGCACGGATCACATAGCAGTCCTCGATCCGGTGGCCGCCGTCGCAGTGCGAGACGATACGCTCCAGTTCATGTTCGAGCTTCTTCAGCTTTTCGATTTTTTCGCGAACGCCGGAGAGGTGCACGGCCGCAATGCGATCGGCATTTTCACAAGGCGCTTCCGGGTGCTGGTTGAGGGCAATCAGTTCGCGGATCATGTCGATCTCGAAGCCGAGATCACGCGCATGGCGGATGAAGGTCAGCCGTTCCAGATCGCGGCGGGTATAGCGCCGCTGGTTGCCTTCGGAGCGTTCCGCTTCCTCGATCAGGCCCATCTGCTCGTAATAGCGGATTGTTGGCACCTTCACGCCGGTGCGTCTGGCCATTTCACCAATCGAAAGCATGATCGCTCTTCCTCACGTAAAGCTCTAGTGTCTAGAGATATTATGTGAGGATAGGCGGTCTGAATTCAAGGGTAAGATGGAGCGTCCCTCAGGCCTCTTCGGTCTCGCTGCTTGCGGCAGAAACAGTCGCCTCACCGGCGCTGCCGTTCGTCCCCTGCAAGTGGAGGGCGGCCTGAACCTGCTGGCGGATGGCTTCCTCGATCCTGGTGCGTGCCTGGGCGTCCATCGCCTTCAGATCATCTTCCGACAGCTTGTTGTCCTCGAGATATTTTTCCCGAATGCGCTCGGCGAGCGTCATGTTCGAAAGGCTTTGGAATTCGCTGGCGGCCGAGCTATCGGGTGATGCGCCATTCTTGCCGGTCGCGGAACTTTCACTCTCTGCACCGCCTGCGTTGTCCTGTGCGGACATCAGATCCCAAAGCTGGCTTGAAAGCTTCAATGCAGCCGAACTTGTGCTGGCCGAAGAATTGCCCTCTTCCCAGTCGGGGCTGAAGACCGACCTGCGGGAGCCGTTCGACATTGCGTTGTCTTCGAGATCAAGGCTCTTCGATGAAGGGGCAGACTGGCGCGTGCGGTAAAGCGAAGCGACGGAATGAGCACTGGTACTGGAGATGATTGTCATGGGACTCACGGCCTCCGGTGGATCGTGCCTCAAGCTTCACAATGAAAACCTGCGTGAGCCTGACGTCTTTGGAACAAGGAAACGGTGCCGGCGGCTGCCGCCGGCAAGGGGCTAGAACTCGGAATAGACAGTCTCGACATGCTCGACGACGACGGAGCTTGCCGGACTGGAAGGCGTGGCGGGCTGGGTCGCGGCATCGCTGCTGCTTTCGACTGCCCACAAGGCGCTGGCCAGTGAAGACGAGAGCAGGGTGCTGCTGCCCGTAATCGCTGAATCGAAGCGCTTGCGCGTCTCTGGTTCTCGCTGTACGGGTTCCTCGGTCTTGCGATCGATGCTATAGGTTCGCGGGGCGTAACCGTACCCGTTCAGTCCGCTCTGAATCTGCATGGCGGTCTGTCCATTGGTTGGTTTGATTAACTCCTTCTTAACCAATGAAGCTTGCGCGAGGCTTGCGGCGCCCCGTGTCTGCGAAGGCATGACCTATTGACAGATTCGTGAACTTGCCGGTTGTGATTGCTGTGCTTCGCCAGTGGTTTGACCAACCGCAAAACGAAAGAAGCCCGCCAAATTGGCAGGCTTCCTCTCAATCAAGCTGGTATGGCCGGCGGTTACATCTTGCCCGCCACTTTCAGTGCAAAGGCGTATTCGAAAGCGATTTCTTCCAGCCGCTGAAAGCGGCCGGACTTGCCGCCATGGCCGGCCGCCATATTGGTCTTCAAAAGGAAGGGGCCGGCCTCCGGGGCGCGGTCGCGAAGCCTTGCGATCCACTTGGTCGGCTCCCAATAGGTAACGCGTGGGTCGGTCAAGCCGGAAATGGCGAGGATCGGCGGATAGGGCTTGTTCTCCACATGATCATAAGGGGAGTAGGCGGCGATCCACTTGTATTCCTCTTCCGAGTCCAGCGGATTGCCCCATTCCGGCCATTCCGGCGGGGTCAACGGCAGCGTGTCGTCCAGCATGGTCGTCAGCACGTCGACAAAGGGCACGGCGGCAATGATGCCGGCAAACTTTTCCGGGGCCAGATTGGCGACAGCCCCCATCAGCATGCCGCCGGCGGAACCGCCTTCGGCAATGATGTTGTCGTAGGAGGTGAAACCTTCTTTCACCAGGTGGTCGGCGGCGGCGATGAAGTCGCGGAAGGTGTTCTGCTTGTGCTCCATCTTACCGTTTTCATACCAGGCAAAGCCCTTGTCCTTGCCACCACGGATATGCGCGATGGCATAGACGAAGCCGCGATCGGCAAGCGACAGGTTGTTGGTGGAAAACGAGGCGGGGATCGTTACGCCATAGGCGCCGTAGCCGTAGAGCAGGCAGGGGGCGGAACCGTCGAGCTTGGTATTCTTGTGGTAGAGCAAGGAAACCGGCACCAGCTCGCCATCATGCGAGGGCGCCATCACCCGGCGGGTCACATAGTCATCCGGGTTGTGGCCGGAGGGCACTTCCTGCGTCTTCAAAAGAACGCGCTCACGGGTCGCCATGTTGTAGTCGAACAGCTGGCTCGGCGTCGTCATGGAGGAATAGGAGAACCGGATCACATCGGTGTCGTATTCGGCAGCACCGTGCAGACCCAGCGAATAGGCTTCTTCCGCAAAGGCGATGGCATGTTCTTCGCCCGTCTTGCGATCGCGCACCACGATGCGCGGCAGGCCCTCGCGCCGCTCCAGCCAGACGAGGTGGCGGGCATAGGCGGTGTGGGAGAGGATCAGGCGGCCCGGCTCATGCGGTACCACATCCGTCCAGTTCTCTTTGCCCGGCGCGTTGAAGGGTGCGGAGACGATCTTGAAATCCTTGGCGCCATCGGCATTGGTCAGGATGTAGAAGATTTCGCCACCTTCCGTCATGGAATATTCCACGCCTTCCTCACGCTCTGCCACCAGAACAGGCTCGGCGGTCAGGTCGCTTGTGGAGAGCAGGCGGTATTCCGAGGTCTCGTGATCGTGGATGTCGATATAGATCACATCATCCAGCAGCGAGCCGCCGACACCCATGAAGAAGCCCGGATCGGTTTCCTCATAGACCAGCCGGTCGGCCGATTGCGGCTGCCCAATAATGTGATGGAAGACCTTGGACGGACGATGGTTCTCGTCCTGCAGCGTGTAGAAGAAGCTCCTGCCGTCAGGCGCCCAGACGCCGCCGCCGGCGGTGTTCTCGATCACATCCTCCAAGTCTTCGCCGGTCGCCAGATTGCGCACCCGCAGCGTGAAATATTCCGAACCCTTGTCGTCATAGCCCCAGATACCATGGCTGTGGTCGCTGGACTGGCCGAGACCGGCCAGGCGGAAGTAATCCTTGCCCTCCGCTTCCTTGTCGCCATTGAGCAGGACCTGCTTCTCGCCGCCATCGCGCGGCGTGCGGAAGTAATGCGGTTGTTCGCCGCCGGTCACGAACAGCGTGCCATAGGCAAACGGGCCTTCCTTGACGGGAACGGACGAGTCATCCTCCTTGATGCGACCCTTCATCTCGGAAAACAGGGCTTTCTGCAGGTCGGCCGTGTCGCCAAGGGCGGCTTCCATATGGGTGTTTTCCGCTTCCAGATGGGTGCGGATCGCGGGGTCCAGAATGGATGGATCCTTGAACATCGCCTGCCAGTTGTCGGCGCGCAGCCAGGCATATTCGTCGGTACGCGTGATGCCGTGATGCGTATCGCTGTGCGGCTTCTTTTCGGCCTTGGGCGGTGTGGGAAGGTTCTGGAAAACGGCTTTGGAACGGGCCAAGGGAATACTCCGGCATCGACTGATTGGTCAGCCAGAGATAAGCGGGGCAAGGGTCAAGGGCAAGCGGGGCGGTGGGTTTGATGGACGTATCGTGGATTTTCGGTAGTTGAATTTCAATCTCGTCTTCAGCTGGAAATTGTGATCATTTCAGCATCTACTGTCTATATCGGCGCCGCAATTCTTCAGAGTTTATTTATGGGATGGACTGAGGCGGATGTTGTCATCGACGTTTATTTTGATCCAACCTTATCTGAGGGCGATTTTCTGACCTTGTCGATTTCTACCCCGGTTGGTGATATACAGGTTTTGGGTCATGTTGAATTTTTTGAACCGGGCACGCTCATATTCAGTGATGCGCATATCGCAGGCCTTACAAGGAATGCTCTCGGCTGGGCTCATTTGCGACAGGTTATGAACATCGCTCTGGAAAGGGGTGGGTTTGATGAAATCATCATTAAGGGAAGCTCTCGGTCGACTGGGGCCAATCCGGGCCACATCCCCAGACCTTTCAGGGTCTCCCGCAGCCGTTAGGTTGACAATACCTTCCGACAGAAACGATGTCGACACGGGCGCTGCAATCATCGTTCTGCATACGTTGGGAGGTCTCCCTATGCCGGCATCGAAGCGGGTGGTGGAAGAGCTATGGGATAATGCTGTGCTTTATGTGGATCTTCCAAGCGTTCCAGATGTTGAAAAGCTTAACGTCAGCCTTGGGCGATCAGGCGTCGCGATGCAGATACTTGTGGAGAGAACTCGGCAAGAGGACAGTCGCCGGACTGAAGAGACTGCACACGCTGCTGAAATGGTTGCGTCTCGCTGATGTTCCCGGCTTTGCGTATCTCACCTGCGCTCCGTGATCCCTTGAGAGATCGATCACTGTTTCGCCAGAAAACAACGCAGGCATGGGATGAATTCCAGGAAACCGGGCTCCACGCGACGATGGAGGAGGTCGAGGCTTGGCTTTCAAGTTGGGGAACTGAAGAGGAACAGCCCGCACCTCTATGCCATCGGTGAGCGGATAAGATCGAGACGGTTCTCCTCTATTTCCATCCACAGGCGCTTCCCCCGGTTTCCGGCCATTTCCCCCTCGCGGTTAATCACATTGTCACATTTTGGGACGCAGCGGGTGGTCAAAGCGGGAAAGCTCCCCTAGTTTCCGCCCGTCCGAGTAAGTTGGATGGAAATAGCATGACATCATTGAAACAGGCGGCTGTGTTGTTGGTGGCCTTGGGCTCGTCCATGGCGGCTCCCATCGCAGCGCATGCCATCGATAGCAAAGTGGCCCGCCAACTGGATGCGCTCACCCCGGAAGAGCGGCGCGAGCAGCGTTGCGATATCGAGGCGATGAGCCGTATCTCCAAGGAAGAGAAGGGTTTTCGGCCTGACAAGGTGATTGCCTATACCTTTTCCGATCCCATTGAGCAGGGCAACCTGATCAAGGCGCCGGGTGCTGTCTTCCGCAGCGGTGGAGATTGGTATCGCCTGAAGTACAAGTGCGAAACCGCCGAGGACGGCCTGAAGGTGATGTCCTTTGATTACAAGGTGGGGGCCAAGGTGCCGCGCGAAAAGTGGCAGGAATATTATCTCTACGACTGATCGCAGGCCGGGTTAACCCGGCAATTGCGGTATCTGCTTCCGCTCCGGAAAAAGCTCCTCGTAGATCGTCATCATGATGAGGGACAGCGGCAGGGCAAGCATCGCGCCCACCGCGCCCCACATGAAGGTCCAGAACAGGATCGCGATGAACACGATGAAGGGATTGATCTCCCACTGACGCCCCATGATGGCGGGAAACAGCAGGTTCTCCATGACAAGGTGAACGGTGAAGAACACGATGGCGGGCAGCAACCCCAGCAGCAGCGTATCGTGCGTCAGGACACCGCCAATCGTGACCGCAATCGTCATCATGGTGATGCCGAGGAAGGGGATGAAGCTTGAGAGAAACGCGAAAACACCCCAGAGAATCGGCATTGAGAGCCCGCCGAAGAAGGCGATGCCGGTCATGACCACACCGAGCCCCATATAGAGCAGGCAGGCGGTAGAGAAGTAATAGCCCAGTACCTCCTCGACGGCGTTGAAGATGCGGATGGTGATCAGCCGCTGCCGGCGTGTGGGGAAAGCCATAATCGTGGTGCGCCTGAGCTTCAGCCGCCCGTAGAGAAACAGCAGCAGCGCCCCGAAGAAAATCAGCGTCTGAATGATGGCGGGCGTTACATTGCTGGTGACGATGCCGAGGATATTGCCGCTGTTCTGCATCAGCGAATCCATCGACATCGGCCCCTTCTGCAGCGCGGAGGGCGAAATGTTCAGCCAATGCTGGCGCTCCAGAAAGGGTGTCATGCGATCGAAGGTCTGCTCCACCACCTTTGGCCCTTCCTGGATCATCATCGACACCGGTTCGATCAGCGCGTTGACCAGCAGGAAGAGCGCCAGCATGACAAGCGTCGAGAGAATGAGCGCGATGCCGAAGCGCGGCACGCCGAGCCGCCCCAGCTTGTCAGCCGCCAGCCCCAAGATCATGCCGACGACCACGGCAAGCGTGACCGGTTTCAGGATCAGCGAAAGATAATGCACCACGGCGAGGCCGATGATCGCAAAAATGCCGATCACCGCCCAGGCTTTTGCCACTTCCAGCGCATCGCGGCCCAGCGGTAGAAACTCCGCATCCTGGTTGTAGACGGCCACCTCGTCCTGGCGTGCGGCCTCATGCGCGATCACTTGGCGCTTGTGCCGGCCGTTCTGTCTCGTCTGTTTCGCACTGATTGTGGCCATGGTCCCGGGTCCCCTATCGCGCCGCCACAACGTTCAGGAGAGTAAGGGGTTCCACGGCTGGTGGAGTGATGCCGAGAGCGCTCCGTACATCGAGAGAAACAGGCGGCTTCCGGAGACCGTATGGTGGCATTTACCAGTTATGCGAGTATAGATTTGTTCCCGCCATCATTATCTCGGGATATCGTATGACGGAAATGCAGCACCGCGAATGGCCGAAGCGGTTCACCGTGACGATTAAAGCGGCGCCGCGCGTCGGCAATCTCTATTGGTGCGCATTCCACGACGAGCGCCATATCCACATCCCTGAAATGTGGAAGATTCGACCTGTCGTCATCGTTAGCCGCCAGAACAGTCTTCGGGGAAAGGCAACAGTTCTGCCGTTCTCGACTTCAGAGCGCAATACGTACGGCGCGTTTGCCTTTGAAGCCAGTGCAGAAACTCAAAAGCTGTTTGGCAGCGCGACCAGAACCTGGATCTTGTGCGACCACCCTGTGACGGTTGCAACGTCACGTCTGTCTCAGATCAAGGGTAAGGTGCCGAAGCTGCACCGCGACGATCTCGCAGCGGTGCTTGAATTGATGCTGAAAAGTCTGGCATCGCCGATGTTATAACCATGGGCTTGGCGGCAACGAGTTTGACACGTGCTTGGCTAGCGCCTATATTCCAAACATTAGCGGGGTTGCAAAACCTTCGCCGCCCGGTAACGGGAGTCATAAGCGGAGCCACCCGAAAGGGTGGCTTTCGTCGTTGTAGGGAGGTATCCCCGCTGATTTTCGTCATCCTCGGGCTTGACCCGAGGATCCATGCTTTCAATGGCTTATGGATGGTCGGGTCAAGCCCGACCATGACGTCGGAGAGGTCGTTGCTCGTTGGGCAGCCAACTGAGGGGTCGCTCCATCTATTCAAGCGCTCAGCGTCAGTCCAATACCCCAAGGATCCTTCAGCGCGTGGCCGGATGCGGTGCGCTCCGTCGGAATTTCCATCTTGTCCAGGCTGGCCAGCGCCTTGTCGAGACCCGCCTGATCGTTGAACTTAACGCTGTAATCAGAAAGCCCGCTCATATTGGCCTGGCGGGCGCTGGCGCCACGGCTGTTCCAGATATTGGCGGCGATGTGGTGGTGGTAGCCGCCGGTGGCAAAGAAGCTGGCGCCCGGATAGCGCGCCATGATCTTCAGCCCGAGCACGTCGCGATAAAAGGCATCGGCTTCCGGAATGGCTCCGACTTGCAGGTGGATGTGGCCGATGGCAGTCCCCGCCGCCATGCCGCCCCAACCTGTCTTCGGTGCTTCATCATAAATGGCCTGCAGGTTTAGTGGCTCGGTTGCCATTTCCACGGTGCCATCGGCAAAATAGGTCCACTCGCGGTGCAGCCGGTCGCGGTAGATCTCGATGCCATTGCCCTCCGGGTCGGCCAGATAGATCGCTTCACTCACGAGATGGTCGGAGGCGCCCTGAAGCTGAACGCTGTTGTGAACGGCATGCGCCAGCCATGCCCCCAGCTCCTGCCGGTTCGGCACCAGGAAGGCGGTGTGGAAAAGACCGGCCGCATTGCGCGGTGCGCGCGCCACGTTGCCGCCCGTCGTCAAGGTCAGCAAAGGTTGACCTTCGACGCCCAAAACATGGCCGCTCGGGCTCGATTCCAGAACGGAAAGCCCGATCATCTGCTGATAGTAGCGGGAGACCCGATCCAGATCCGTCACGACAAGATGCGCCGTGCCCACATGGGCAGGCCGGGTCAGAGCAAAGGCAGCATTGGGGGCGGTGGTGTCGGTCATGATCAGTCCAGCATTGGCAGTAAGGAGAATATGTCGCTTCTCTTTCGTTCACGAAAGAGCCCAAAGCAGCGAAACATCGTTCGATAAAAGCGAACAGCGCTTATCGTTCACGTCCAAATTGTTCCCGCATATTTGACCTCGCTCAAGGTTAACGACCGCCCGCCATCAGAAACTGCCTC
Source organism: Rhizobium oryzicola (assembly GCF_030504645.1). GTDB lineage: Bacteria > Pseudomonadota > Alphaproteobacteria > Rhizobiales > Rhizobiaceae > Neorhizobium > Neorhizobium oryzicola. The sequence continues at coordinate 1,046,741 of NZ_JAUKWQ010000001.1, forward strand.
CATACCGAACAATGGAGTTGGTCATGTATAGTTCGATCATCGTCGCGGTGGATGTCGCCCAGATCGACCGGGCGGAAAGCATCCTATTGAAAGCCTCTGCTCTTTCCTCGCCCGACGGGCGCATTACCCTCGTCAATGTCATCGAGGAAGTGCCGGGCTATCTCACCATCGAGATACCCGACGACCTGATGATGACGGCTCGGACCGACAGTGAAACGCGGCTGCGAGCGCTAAGGGATCGTGTGGGCGTCAATGCCGGCATTGAAATCCGCAACGGCTCTCCCGCCCGGGAAATTCTCACCGCCGCCGAGGCGAACAATGCCGATCTGATCATCATCGCATCCCACAAGCCCGATCTGTCCAACTACTTCATTGGCGCAACGGCCGATCGCGTGGTTCGCCACGCCAAATGCTCGGTTCTGGTCGACCGATGACGATATTTGGGAGGATCAACAAGATGACTTTGCAAGATACGGCACTGTTTGCGCGGCTGCTGGTGGCGCGACAGGCAGAATTGGAAGAGCGCCTTCGAAAGATCGAGGCGGATTTCGAGGCGCCGCGTAACCCTAATGATGATGACCGCGCATTGGAGCGCAACAATGACGAAGTGCTCGATCGTCTGGGGGATGCAGGCCAGAAGGAGCTTGCAGCCATCGAGGCGGCGCTGGATCGCATTGCGCATGGCAGATTTGGCATCTGTGCCCGCTGTGGAGCACCCATCGGCCAGCAGCGCCTGCGGACCATTCCCCATGCCGCGCTTTGCGAGGCCTGCGCGGCAGATGGCTGATATGACAGCACATAACCAATTTTGATCGCCCGTGCCTGATGCGCGGGTTGTCTCCTGCGGTCTTCTCTTTCACACTGCCGGTGCAAACAGACGGAGACCGCATGACTGAACGCTTTCGATTCGGACGCGATTACGACCTTCACGAGCTCGTCGCCGATGGGGTCGTGCACGGTATCGGGATCGTTCTGGCGTTGATCGGCGTGACCGCGCTGATCTTTTACGCCACGCTCTGGTCGACACATGGAGAACTGGCCGCGGCCTGGATCTATGGCATCGGTCTGGTGCTTTGCCTTGGCACGTCGTTTACCTACAATCTTTGGCCGAATTCCAAGACGAAGTGGATCCTGCGGCGGTTTGATCATTCGGCGATCTTCGTGCTGATCGCCGCGACCTATACGCCGTTTCTGGAAAAGGGTTCGGATGATCCGCTGGTGTTTGCCATGTTGATCTTCGTCTGGACCGTTGCAGCTGTCGGCATCGCGCTCAAATGCCTGTTTCCCGGTCGTTATGATCGGCTGGCTATCCTGCTTTATCTCGGCATGGGCTGGAGCGGCGTCATCGTGGCGCCGCCGCTATCGGAGCGGCTGCCGGCCATCACGCTTCTGCTCATCGTCATCGGCGGTATCATCTATTCGCTCGGCGTCATCTTTCATGTCTGGGAACGCTTACGCTTCCAGAATGCCATCTGGCATGCCTTCGTCATTGCCGCCGCTGCCGTACATTATTCCGCCGTGATGACCTGTTTCAGCCTGAGCGGGGCATGATTGGCTGAGAGCCTCGAAAAAGGCCAGCCCTGCCGGAACCTGAAGGCTTCGCCGCGGTTCGTCTCGGTGAATTCCCGCGACATGACAGGCCTTTCCATGCCAGCCTCCTCTTCTTCCAGTCTCCGGAGCTCGGCCACTCGCCGGGAGTCTGATCAGGTCTTGCGAAGCCACCTTCCGCGCTGGCTGATTGAGGTGCTGAGAGACAACGGCATTCGCCGCATGAGCCGCCTGGCGGCGATGTCGGATGCGGAAATTCTAGCCCTTGATGGAGTGGGGCGGCGCTCACTGGAACTGATCCATGCGGAACTATCACGACTTCGCAGCGTCGCGCCTGGCGATCCATCCTCACCAGCATCAGCACATCTCTGATCTCGTCCGGTTTCATCTGGACGTCTGATCACATCGTCTGCTAAGTGATACGGAAAGTATACTATAGTGGAAGAGACGATGACCGCTCCTGTTATTCGCGATGCAGTCGAGGCTGATCTGCCCGCCATCATGGACATTTATAATGATGCAGTGGCCAACACGACAGCGATCTGGAACGAGACGCAGGTGGATCTCGAAAACCGCCGGCACTGGTTTGCGGCGCGTCAGGCACGGGAATTTCCCGTGCTGGTCGCTGATATCAACGGACAGGTGGCGGGCTATGCTTCCTATGGCGACTGGCGTGCCTTCGAGGGTTTCCGCCATACGGTGGAACATTCCGTCTATGTCCATCATGATCATCGCGGGGCAGGGCTCGGCAAGACGCTGATGCAGGCGCTGATAGCCCGCGCCGGGGAAAGCAATATTCATGTGATGGTGGCCTGCATCGAGGCCGGCAATGCGGCCTCGATTGCCCTGCATGAAAAGCTCGGTTTCCAGCTTGTCGGCGTTCACCGGCAAGTGGGCATCAAGTTCGGCCGCTGGCTGGATCTCGCCTGCCTGGAGTTGCGGGTTGGGTGAGGGGGAGCGATCGATTTTCGATCCGTTCAACGCTTGCACAAGCGCCTTCCCTACAAGACAAAGAATTGCTCGCTGGTATGCTTCAACCTGAGGGTGAAGCGGCAGGCTCACGCCAGCCGAGCTAACCGGCGAGGATGAGCCGCGCCGGGTGAGGCAGCAGGCTCTGCCCTTGAACGGGAGTGATGGCATGTGGTTGATACCATTTAGCATCACGCTGACGATAAGAAAAACCCGCACGAGCTGGCAAGCTACCGTGCGGGTCGATTTCTTAGCATAAGCGAAACGGATCAGGAGTTACCGCTCCTGATCCACTCCTGAAATATATCCTTAAGCAGAATAATCTTCAAGTTGATCCGTCGGGCTATAGCCTCACCCCGCAACCGCAGCCTTCCGCCCCGGCAGTGTCATGGCGATAACGCCGATCATCACGAAGGCGAGGCCGATCCAGGTGGTGACCGAAAGACGCTCGCCCAGAAAGATGGCGCCGATGCCGACGCCGATCGGCACGCGCAGAAAGGCCTGCGAAGTGGTGGCGACGGAGCCCAGCGTGTTGACCAGCCGGAAATAGATGGCGAAGGCCAGCGATGTCGAAAAGGCGGATAGTGCCAGCAGCGCTGCAAGTGAGGGCAGGGAGGGTGAGAGCGTCCACGGGTGGTCGATGACAATGCTTGCGGGCAGGAGCAGGACGGCGCCGCAGACGAGTGAGCCAGCCGCCGGCATCATCGGGTCGAGACCCTTAAAATTCTTGCCGTAAATCGCGCCGCAGGCGTAGCAGACGGTGGCGCCCACCACGGCGAGCTGCGCCAGCACATCGCGACCGAGACCGTTCAGTGCGCCAAGACCGATGATCAGGCTCGCCCCCATCAACCCCGCCACGACGCCGGAGAGCTTGCGGGCGGATACCGCCTCATGGCGGGTGACGAGCGCGGTAATCAGGAATGTCACAACCGGCGTCAGCGAGTTGAGAATGACGGCGAGTCCGGCATCGACCGTCTGTTCGGCCCAGGCAATCAGCGTGAAGGGCACGGCGCTGTTGAGGCAGGCCTGCACCAGGAATCGGCCCCAGACGACGCGATCCCTTGGCATGGAAAGACCCCTCAGTCTCAGCACTGCGAGAAGCAGGCCGCCCGCAATCAGGGTGCGCGCCGCAATCAGCGTGACCGGTGGAATGGTTTCGATACCGACCTTGATAAAGGTATAGGCGGACCCCCAGCAGGTGGCGAGAAGCAGCAGAAGAAGGAGTTCGCGGGCAAGATTGGTCTGTACGGGCATTGCATATCGGTTCCTGTGACTCTTGCCGTCTCACTACTCCCTATAGCGAACCGAATGCTTCGGCCATGGCCGAACTGTTGCGCCCTGACACGTTGGTACGGTGCTGCTACAGTCCGCGCATGTCGAACATTGCTTCCGGAAATGCGATCGCCGAGATCGCCCATCTGATTGGAGACCCTGCGCGGGCCAATATGCTGCTGGCGCTGATGGGCGGGCAAGCGTTGACGGCGGGCGAGCTTGCCTTTCACGGTCACGTCACCGCACAGACCACCAGCGGCCATCTCTCCAAGATGGCGGAGGCGGGTCTCATCGCCATGGAAAAGCAGGGCCGCCATCGCTACTACCGGCTGGCCTCACCGGATATCGCCGCCGCCGTGCATGCCCTCATGAGCGTCGCAGCTGTCGGTCCGAAGCGGCATCGGCCCGTTGGCCCGCGCGACGAGGCGCTGCGGCTTGCCCGCACCTGCTATGATCATATGGCGGGGCGGCTGGCGCTGGCGGTTGCCGATGCGCTGGTGGATCATGCCTATCTGCTGATGGCGGATGGCGCAGCGCTGGTGACGGAGGAGGGGCGCCGCTTCTTCTGCGATCTCGGCGTCGATGTCGACTGGTCCAGTTCGGCCAACCGCCCCCTCTGCCGCTGTTGCCTCGACTGGAGCGAGCGCCGCTCGCACCTGGCGGGGCGGCTGGGTGCGGCGCTTTTGCAGCGGCTGCTGGATCTGAATTGGCTCACGCGCGTGCCCGAAAGCCGGGCGCTGGCCTTCTCGCGGTTGGGTGAACCCGCTCTCGTGAAAGCCTTCAACCTGCCGGATAATTGGCGGGAGCGGCGCTCAGCTGTCTATCCGGTTCTGACGGAGTAGGATAGGTATGCCGAGCAATCGCCTCACTCCGCCTCGAACACCATGGCATGGCCGTTGATACAGTAGCGCAGGCCGGTCGGTGGCGGGCCGTCCGGGAAGACATGGCCGAGATGGCCGCCGCAATTGGCGCAACGGATTTCGGTGCGCACCATGCCGTGGCTGGTGTCGCGAAGCTCGATCACCGCATCCGGTTTGACAGGCTCAAAATAGCTCGGCCAGCCACAGCCGGAATCGAACTTGGTATCGGAGACGAACAGCGGCTCGTCACAGCCTGCGCAGCGGTAGAGACCCTTTTCCTTGCTGTTCCAGTAGGGGCCGGTAAAGGCACGCTCCGTGCCGGCCTGGCGCAGGATGCGGTACTGTTCCGGCGTTAATTGCTCGCGCCATTCCGCATCCGACTTTTCAATCCGGGGTTTTGACCTATCTTGCATCGTCTACTCCTCTTTTAGGCGATAGATAGGAATTCTCGCGCTGGATAAAAAGTCCGACATCGTTTCGTTTTGCGATCTAAAAAGATTGAGCCAGCGGATTCATTACCCTAAACAGTCACTCTCTCGCCCGCTTCGTAGCGGCGAAACGTCATGCATGATGCAACGCGCAAGCAGGGAGCCGAAGTTCCGGTCATGACCTTACTTTGTCTATTCCTGCCGTTGCTCGCTGCTATCGCTGCGCCCGTCTTGACTGCAAGACTGGGGGCTGCATCTGCCTGGATACTGGCGCTCGCACCCGCTTTTTCCTTCGTCCACTTTGCAGGCTTCCTGCCGGAAATTGCCGCTGGCGAGGTGGTGACGGGCGGCTATATCTGGGTGCCGAGCTTTAATCTTTCCTTCTCCTGGTTTCTGGATGGGCTGTCGCTCACCTTCGCGCTGTTGATTACCGGCATCGGCACGCTGATCGTTCTCTACTCCGGCGGCTATATGAAGGGGCATCCGCAGCAGGGCCGCTTCCTCTGCTTCATCCTGCTGTTCATGGGCGCCATGCTGGGCGTGGTCGTGTCCGACAGTTTCCTGATGCTGTTCTTCTACTGGGAACTGACCTCGATCACCTCCTTCCTGCTGATCGGCTTCGATCATGAGCGCGCGGCGGCGCGCCGCTCGGCCCTGCAGGCGTTGGTGATTACCGGTGGCGGTGGATTGTGCCTGCTGGCGGGCCTCATCTTTCTCTGGAACATGACGGGCGTTACGCAGCTCTCGCTGCTCATCCATCAGGGCGATCTCCTGCGCCAAAGCCCGTATTACCTGATGGCGCTTCTTCTCGTGCTTGGCGGCTGCTTTACAAAGTCGGCGCAGTTTCCCTTTCACGCCTGGCTGCCGAACGCCATGGAAGCGCCGACGCCCGTCTCGGCCTATCTGCATTCCGCCACCATGGTGAAGGCGGGCGTCTATCTTTTGATGCGCCTGCATCCGGCACTCGGCCACACGCCTGCCTGGGAAATTCTGTTGCCCTTCTTCGGAGGGCTGACGCTTATGATCGGCACGCTGTTGGCAATCCGCCAGACGGATCTGAAACTGGTGCTGGCCTATACCACCATAGCCTCGCTCGGGCTTCTGGTGTTGCTGACAGGCTTCGATTCCCCGCATGCAGTGACGGCGGCGGTGCTGTATCTGGTGGCGCATTCGCTGTTCAAGGGCGCGCTCTTCATGGTGGCAGGCATTGTCGATCACGAGGCCGGAACCCGCGACATGACGCGCCTTGGCGGCCTGTCGCGCGCCATGCCGGTTACCTTCGCGGCAGCCGTGCTGGCAGCCGCCTCCATGGGTGGCCTGCCGCTCTTCTTCGGTTTTCTCGCCAAGGAAGAGATTTACGCCGCGCTTGCAGGGGGAAATGCGCGGGCCATCCTGTTCACGGCAGTCGCGGTGCTCGGCAACGGCCTGATGTTCACCGCCGCTTTTGCGGTTGCGCTAAAGCCCTTCATCGGGCCGAAGGTGGAGACGCCCAAGCATGCGCATGAGGCGCCGGCCTTGTTGTTGATCGGCCCCGTGGTTCTGGCGGTCCTTGGTCTGGTTGCGGGTGTCGCCTCCAGCCTTGCACATGCTTACGTCTCGACTCCCATGGCGAGCGCCGTGGAAGGGCGTCCGGTGCCGGTGACGATATCAACGGTGCCGCATCTCGGCCTGCCGCTGCTCTTGTCCGTCGTCACGGTCGCCCTTGGCGTACTCGCCTATTGGCAGCTTGCCAGGCTTCGCGAGGTCATGGCACGCCTGCTGGAGGCGATCGGCCCCGGTCCGGACAGGGCGTTTGATCATGCCCTTTCCGGCCTGGTGCGCGTCGCGGCACTCATCACGCGCATCGTTCAGTCCGGCCGGCTGGAGGTCTATATCACCGCCACCTTCATCCTGATTGCGGTGGTCCTGCTTGCGCCCATGTTCGTCTATGGCGAACTGCCCGCCTGGCCCACCTGGCCCAAGGGCGTCATGCTGCATGAATATGCGATCTTCCTGCTGGCGGGGGCTGGCGTGATTGCGGTGCTCCGGGCCCGCACGCGGCTTAATGCCATCGTCTCGCTCGGCATCCAGGGCTTTGCTGTCGCCGTCATCTTCCTGCTGTTCGGCGCGCCGGATCTCGCCTTCACCCAGTTCATGGTGGAAACGCTCTCGGTCGTCATTCTGGCACTGGTCATGACGCGGCTGCGGCTGCTGGACTCCGATCCGCGCCCGCTCGGCCAGATGCTGCTCGATGTCGCCGTTGCGCTTGCCTGCGGCCTCGGCTTCGCGCTCTTCCTGCTGCGCACCACGCAAGGCCCGTTCGATCAACGGCTGACGGAGTTCTTCAACGCCTATTCCAAGGTGATCGCCCACGGCGCCAATGTGGTGAATGTCATCATCGTCGATTTCCGCGGTACCGACACGCTGGGCGAAATCGCCGTCGTGATGATCACCGGTCTCGCCATCCTGGCACTCATCCGCATGCGCGGCACAAGCGCGTTGAAACCGGCGGATAACAATCCTGACGAAGCGGAGGGTCGCGAGGCATGAACACGCTGATCTTCCGCACGGTCGCGCCCTTCCTGACGGCGCTGATGATGATGTTTTCCATCTTCGTGCTGCTGCGTGGCCATAATGAGCCGGGCGGCGGCTTCATCGGCGGGCTGATTGCCGTCTCGGCGCTCGCCATCTACGGCATCGCCTATGGGGTCACGGCCGTGCGCCGCGCCATCTGGTTTCATCCGCTGTCGATTGCCGGTTTTGGGTTGGCGCTTTCCGCAATCTCCGGCCTCCTCTCGATGCTGGCCGGCGTGCCGTTCATGACGGGCCTCTGGATCTATCCGGAGCTCTTCGGCGTGCAGGTGCCGCTCGCGACGGTCATGTCCTTCGATATCGGCGTCTATTTCGTCGTGCTGGGATCGATCACCTCGATCGCGCTGACGCTGGAAGAAAGGGATGACGACTGATGGAAGCCCTGTTCTGCGGCCTTGTCGGCCTGTTTTTCTCCGTCGCCATCTATCTCATGCTGTCGCGCCATTCGGTACGCATGCTGCTGGGGGTGGCCATTCTCGGCAATGCGGTCAACCTGTTGCTGTTCACCTCGGGGCGTCTGACGCGGGAGGTGCCGCCCATCATCAGTGCGGGTATGGATGCACTGCCGTCAGGCGCCGCCAATCCGCTGCCGCAGGCCCTCATTCTGACGGCGATTGTCATCTCCTTCTCCTTCTTCTCCTTCCTGCTGGTTTTGACCTACCGCGCCTATCAGGCGCTCGGCACGGATAATACCGACGATATGCGCCTCGCCGAACCGAAGGATGAACCCATGCCGCCGCTCGGTTATTGAGGGAGACGATATGGCCGCTCCAACTCCCGTTGATCTCTCCGCAGCGCTGGTGCTCACCGCACCTCTGCCCGGCGACTGGCTGCTGATCCTGCCGCCTGTGACCATGATCCTGTTCGGTGCCGTGCTGATGATGCTGCGCAACCGCATCCAATGGCATGGCGGCATTGGTGTTGCGGGCCTTGCGCTGCTGGTGCTGGAAACCGGACTGCTGCTCGCCCGGGTGGCGGCAGGCGGTCCTCTCACCATGACCATGGGCCGCTGGCTGCCGCCCTTCGGCATTGCCTTTACCGCCGATGTGCTCGGCGCTCTCATGGCCTTCGTGGCGAGTGTCGCAGCACTGGCGGCGGGGATCTTTGCGCTTGTTGATATCGACAGCGGCGCCCGCCGCTACGGCTTCTTCCCCTTCCTGATGCTCCTGATGGCGGGCGTCACCGGCGCCTTCCTGACGGGGGATATCTTCAACCTCTATGTCTGGTTCGAAGTGCTGCTGATTTCCTCCTTCGGACTCCTGGTGCTGGGCTCGGAACGGGAGCAGATCGATGGCGGATTGAAATACGCGATCCTCAACCTTGTTGGCACGACGCTGTTCCTGATCACGGTCGGCTATCTCTACGGCGTGTTCGGCACGCTTAACATGGCCGATATCGCGCTCAAGGTTCGCACGATCGAGAACGCGCCGCTGATGACGCTTTCCGCGCTGTTCCTCATGGCCTTCGCCATGAAGGCTGCGGCCTTCCCCGTCAATTTCTGGCTGCCGGCCTCCTATCACACGCCGCGCATCACGGTTTCGGCCATCTTCGGCGGGCTGCTGACCAAGGTCGGCGTCTATGCACTCCTGCGGGTCGTCGTCATGCTGTTCCCGCTGCAGCGGGAAGAATTGAGCACCGTTATCGCTGTGGTGGCGATCCTGACCATGGTCATCGCCGCTCTCGGCATGTTGGCGCAGGATGATCTGCGCCGGATGGCGGGCTTTGCCGTCATTCTCGGCATCGGCAATGTGCTGGCAGGGATCGCGACCGGCACCACGGCGGGCATCTCGGGCGCGGTGCTCTACGCGCTGCATTCCATGCTGACCATGACCGCGCTTTATCTGATCATCGGACGCGCGGCCCTGCTGTCCGGCGGTGAATGGCGGCTGTCCGGGCTGGGCGGGCTTTATGCGGCGGCACCCGGTTTCGCCTTTCTCTCGCTCATCCTGTTTCTCGCCGTCAGCGGCCTGCCGCCGGCATCCGGCCTCTGGCCCAAAGTGTCGCTGGTCAAGGCGGCCCTCGATGTCGGCGCATGGTGGCTGGCAGGGGCCATTCTCGTTTCCGGCTTTCTATCGACGATCGCGCTCGCCCGCGTCTTCCTGCTCGCCTATTGGCGGCCTGCCCCGGAAAGAGTGCCTGGAAAGTCCACCCTCGGCAGGCGCGATCAATGGCGCGTAAACCTGCCCGTGGCGGTGCTTGTGCTCGTGTCGCTCGGCTTCGGCCTGTTGCCGGAACAACCCATGAGCCTGACGCAATCGGCGGCGTCGTCGCTGCTGGAGCCCTCCGCCTATATCCGCTCCGTTTTTCCGCAAAAGGTGACGCCATGACCGCCTTTACGATCAATGTCATCTTTGCGGTGTTCTGGGTCGCCGTCAGCGGCAGCGCCAGTCTGCTCAACCTGATGCTTGGCTTCCTGGTTGGAGCCATGTCGCTCGGCCTCATCCGTGAGCAGGCCAACGGCACCAGCTATCTCAGGCGCATCGGGCGCATCCTGTCGCTGATCCTGCTGTTCTTCAAGGAGCTTTCGCTGTCGGCCTGGCGGGTCGCGGTGCTGGTGACGCGGCCTAACATGCAGCTGAAGCCCGGCATCTTCGCCTTTCCCCTCACAGTCGACCGCGATTTCGAAATCACGCTGCTCGCCAACCTGATCACGCTGACGCCGGGTACGCTGTCGGTGGATGTCTCAAAAGATCGCAAGCGCCTCTTTGTCCACGCGCTTGATTGCTCCGACGTGGAAGCGGCGAAGCGCGACATCGCCGAAGGTTTCGAGCGCAAGATCCTGGAGGCCTTCCGATGATATTTGCCGCGAGCTTTCTGAACCTTGCAATCTGGATCGGCCTGGCACTCCTCTCGCTCTCGCTGCTGCTGACGGGCTGGCGTGTGGTGCGCGGCCCAACTCTTGGCGACCGGGTGGTGGCGCTCGACATGTTGGTCGGCATCGTGCTTGGCTTCATCGCGGTGATCGCCATCAAGACCGGCTTCCCGCTTTACATCGATATCGCCATCGCACTCGGGCTTGTCGGTTTTCTGGCAACCATCGCCTTCGCCCGCTTCATTCTGGCGCGCGGGGCAAGTGAAGAAGCGGTGCGGGAGCGTCAGCGGCTGGAAGACCTGCATGAGGAGAGGGGAGGCCAAGCATGAATGCGCTCATAACCATCATCACGGCACTTTTGATTCTCTCCGGTTCTGCCTTCGCGCTGATCGCGGCTATCGGTCTCAACCGGTTGCCGGATCTGTTTACGCGTATGCATGCGGCGTCCAAGGCCGGCACGGTGGGCTCCGGCCTGTTGTTGCTTGCGGCGGGCCTGCATGCCGATGACTTTGCAATTCTTGTTCGTGCAGTGGCCGGATTTGTATTCTTTGTTCTCACCGCTCCTATTTCGGCACATCTTGTTGCGATGGCCGCCCATAAGGTGGGCTACAAACTCGATTCGCGCAGCGTCATCGACGAACTTGCAGAGGATGCCTCTTGAATAAGAGCGGTTCGGCTATAGGTACATGCGGTTTGTCAATTTTCCGAATGTGAGTCGCATTGGAAGCATTCGTTCAAAAACTTGCAGCATAGAACGACGTTTCGTAAAATGTATTTGGACTTTGCAGCGATCAATGCTAATCGCTTTCGAGTAGAGCCAAGATATAGACGATGGTTCGCTCATCCCTTCGGAAATGTCCAGCCACGCACTAAATCGTGGGAATGTGACGAATGGGCTGGCGCATAAACCGAGTATGTATCAGTATCCGACACTGCTATCGGACGAACGAGGGAATCTAGGGGTGGATATACCCACGTTCGTAAGACGCGTGCGCGTTACCGATGGCTGATGCGGAGGTTTTACAACGGGCAGGTCGAGCAGGGCCGGCCTTCCATTGATTTTGAACAGGAGACTTGAAATGACAGAAACCGTGTCGGGCAAAAGCCCCGATCTACTGGTGGAACTGACCGCCGATATTGTAGCAGCTTACGTCAGTAACCACGTTGTTCCGGTTGGCGATCTCTCGAACCTGATCTCGGACGTCCACGCCGCTCTCAGCAACACGACCGCGCCTGCACCTGCTGTTGCGCAGGTTGAGAAGCCGAAGCCGCCGGTTCCGATCCGCAAGTCGATCGAAGACGACTATCTCATCTGCCTGGAAGACGGCATGAAGTTCAAGTCGTTGAAGCGTCACCTGATGACCCATTACAACATGACGCCGGAAGAATATCGCGAGAAGTGGGGCCTCCCCGCTGACTATCCGATGGTTGCGCCTGCTTATGCTGAAGCGCGTTCGCGCCTCGCCAAGGAAATGGGCCTCGGTCAGCGCCGTAAGCGCGCCGCCAAGTAATTTCTTTAGTATCTTTTCCTCTCCCGGCCGGATTTCAAACCTTCGCGCCGGGAGAATTGTATTTGCTGTTACGATGACCCTAGACTTAAGCAGATGACCCGCTTGCAATAGTCGGCTCTCGTGGATTTCGCGCCTGTTGCCTGATATTCAAAGATCAGTTCAGGAGGGCTTTCCATGAAATCGGTGTCCGTATTCGCAGCCGCTTTGCTTCTGTCTGTCGCGTCTGTCCAGGCGCAATCGGTAACGCGCGCCCGTGGCGGGGATGTGCTGGAAAGCTATACGGCCTATATCGGCAAAAACGATCTCTACAATTCTCGGGGTGAGCGGCTGACGCAGCCCTGGCAGGTGATCCGTCAGGATCGCGCCAACTACCATGTGTTTCATATTCGCGACCGGGGTGATGAAGGCGACGACTTCTTTTCCGATGCCAATAATCGCGAGCGGCTGGAGCGCATGGTCGCCAACGGTTCCATTTCCCGCCAGGCCGGCAATATGCTGCTGCAGGGCGATTGCTGGGTGAAGGTACAGATCATCTCGCGCGGCCAGAGCGACTCCTATGTGGATGTCGAAGTCTGGCGTTGATGGGGATTGGGTGAGGAAAATAATCCCATAAATTTCTGTGCTGAGCAGAAAAATACAAGCGATATCAGTGTTCGTATATCGGACAGCATTTTTTGAAATTCCCCTGCCTCCATTAAGGTGTATGAATTAATTCCTATAACAGGGAGTTGTTCATGTCCGAGAACCCATTCAAGCCTTTTCGCGATCCGCGTCAAGCGCGCGGCCTGCCGCCTGCCCTGGAGGGCCAGGCGGATCTTCCCCTGCCGCAAGCACCCGCCAGCCTGCCGCTCCCCCGCATCTGCAGGATCGTCAGCCATGTCGTCAGCGAATTCGTGATGTTGACGGGGGAGCGTGTGCAGATGCGTCGGGACCGGCGGCGGTTGATCTGCCACATACGGCAGATCGCCATGTATATCTGCCACGTGACGCTCAGCATTCCATTGAATGATATTGCGAACGCCTATGGCAAGGATCGTTCCACCGTCGGCCATGCCTGCGGTGTGGTGGAAGACCGGCGTGACAATGCGGCCTATGACGAGTTCGTCGCCACCATTGAGCGTCTGATCAAGACGATCTTTGGCCAGATGGAGCCGATTGCCTATGAGTAAGCGCTCGGTTGTTAAAACCCATTCCGCAAAGGGCGGCACGGTCAAATTGCTGCGGCGTCTGGTGCGTGGACCGATCCCCCTCGGGGAGGGTCGGGATGGCATAGCTGCCGACGCACCGGAAATGCGGGCGCTTCTCTCGCAGGGACTGGCGGAGGCCGAGGGTGGTTCGCTTCGCCTGCGACCGGAAGGCAAGGCCTATCTGCGTCGCCTGCTGTCACAAATGCAGGAGGAGGCGTTTCAGGACCAGCATCGCGTGATCGAGAAGGCGGAGATTTTGCTGGATGGGGCACGACACGCTGTGCGCCGTAATCTGGCGGAATCGCCGCTCGGCCCGCTGTCACGCCTCAAGGACCGGGGAGGGCAGCCCTATTTCCTGGCCGAGACGGTGGAGGCGGGGGAAAGGCTGGCGGCCGATTTCGAACGCGGCCAGTTGCAGCCTCGCGTCACCGCCTCCTGGGAGCCAAGGCTGGGGGAGCGTACCAAGAGGCAGGCGGGCGGCATCGCTGATCTGACCGATGCGGCGGCGGCTGCACGGCTGCGCTTCAACCGCGCGGTCGAGGCCATGGGGCCCGAACTATCAGGCGTCGCGGTGGATGTCTGCTGCTTCGGCAAGGGACTGGAACTGGTGGAACGGGAGCGTGACTGGCCGGCTCGTTCCGCCAAGTTGATGCTGCGTGCGGCCCTTCTGTCACTCGCCCGCCATTATGCCCCGCCGCCGGTGCGGCCTCGTTCCAGCCACCATTGGGGTGCGGAGGATTATCGGCCGAGGATGGAGTGAGGTTTGGTAAGGTGTCAGGCAGTCTATGCTGCTATCACCCCCCTCTGCCCTGCCGGGCATCTCCCCCACAAGGGGGGAGATCAGTTGGGGCGCCGCTTTCAATCCTTCAAAAACACAAGCAGCAGATGCTGCAAATCCGGTACCTGTTTGAGGCAGAGCCGTGCAGCGAGTCGATCTCCCTCCTTGTGGGGGAGATGTCCGGCAGGACAGAGGGGGGTACAATTACGCGTTAGATTTGCGCTTCCCCTGTCAGGTGCCCGAAGGGCGGATGAGGGGGCATGACGTGTTACGGGTGACTCATACCAAATGTCGATGATAGGAACCGATTGCGCCGGAGCGATTTTGGTTTCAGGCGAGGAGAAAACCACAGTCGGACCCATCGGTCCGGCGCGGATTTTCGACGACATCCGGGGGGGCAAAAGCGCCCTGTCCTTCGGATGGGCCGGAAATTCTTCACCGACTTTGTCGCAATCCTCGACCGATGCGGGAGCATCGCTCTCCGGTATGCGTTCCACGTCGGATGAAGGCCTCCGGTCCCACGCAATCGGTTCCTATCATCGAGATTTGGTATCAGATCAGTCTGCACTCAAGCCGGCGACAGCGCGCGAGCCTCGTCGCGAATGCGGCGGACCATGGAGCGCAGGCCGTTGGCCCGCTGCGAGGAGAGGTTCTCGACGAGGCCGATGCGGTCGAAGATCTCGATCACATCCGTCGCGGCAATCTCGGAGGCACGCTTGCCGGAATAGGCGGCAAGCACGATGGCAACCAGCCCGCGCACGATATGCGCGTCGGAATCGCCCTCCAAGGTCAGCACCGGGTCGGCGCCTTCGCCGTGATGGGTGACCACCCAGACCTGGCTCGCGCAGCCATTCACCTTGTTCTCGGCGGTTCGCTTTTCCTCGGCCAGATCCGGCAGCGCCTTGCCCAGTTCGATGACATAGCGATAGCGATCTTCCCAATCGTCGAGGTAAGCGAAATCGTCGATGATCTGTTCGATGCTGGCCATGCGCGTCTGTCCTTCGGTTCCATCTCTCATATAGGCAGAGCAGGGCACGGCGTGAACGAAAAAAACGCCACGAGAACAGGTTTCTCGCGGCGCCAGCAAAGGCTGAAGTTAAACCGGATCCCGGAGATACGGGCCGAAATCCGGCGGCAGTACAGGCACAACAGGCATCGGGGTCGCCGATGCAAGCTCTTAAAAACTCAGTTTGTGGCCGGGCGCTTCATCGGCAGCGGTACGACAGTGCCTGTCTTCACGGCATCCGCGTCGCTTACCTTTACATCCTGCGGCTTGGGCGGCATCGGCTGGGCGGGTGCCTCTGCCAGATGGCGCGGGGCGGGGTTGGCATCGGCAAGCTTGGCCTTGTTGTCGACCTTGCCGTCAGCCTTGTCGCCGGCCAATTGGTTGTCAAGGAACTCGAATGCGACGCGGGCACCTTCGCGGGCCCGGTAGCTGAGGGCGGTAAAGGCCTCGCCACCCTTTTCGCAGACGTCCGGCTTCTGCTTGCAGATGGAGGCGATATAGCCATAGGCTTCCGTGGCGGCCGAGATAGCATCCGAGACCTGTAAGTCCTTGGTGCCTGCAGGAGCGGGCGTCGGCTGGCTGCTGAAATAGGACAGCACTACCAGCACCATGGCAAAGAATACGCTACCTTTGATCAGAAACCACATGTCATCTCACCTGTCCGCTTCTCGTCGGCGCCGGGCTTTTCCGGTCTTGTGGTTGGACCCTACGACCGATGGAAGAACACGGCCTTGAGATCAGCAGCAGCATTTTTCTCAAATTTGTATCGCATTTTATCGACTGGTGCCGAAACGATGCTCAAATCACATTTGCAGCGCATTTTAACGAGCCGTGTTAAGCATAATTGTGGCGGCCTCCCGTAATCCCCGGGCTTTGCGGGGCGCAATTTGCCTGACAGGTTAACAGATTTGCGAAAATGCAAGAAAATCCGCCGCTTACGCTGTGTTAACCACAAGCGGAATTGCTTCGTTCCGGGACAGCCAAACCCGCTTTTTGAGGCTTTCGCAGGCCAATCCTGAGCCTGTTTTTATAGTTTCCTTAAGCGGGCGGGGCCTATGTTCGGGCATCGAGATTCGCGATTAGGTACAGGCGTGCGCGTATTGACCGACATTGGCAGGAGACTGGTTTCCCATGTGGACCGGGTCGGCCTGCATTGGCTTCAACGGATGGGAGAGGGGGATACCCTCAGCCCTTCGGATGCCGTTGTCCTGCGCCGCATCACGATCGCTTCCCTACTTCTCCTGCCGCTTCTGACGCTTGCCCTGATGCCGCTGGTAGGCCTTGCCTTCGCGTTGCCGCTGGCCGCTGCACTCGGCTCTGCCGCCTGCCTGTGCCTGATGGCGGCAACGCTTTCCATTCTTCGTCACCGCAATGACAATATTGCAACGGCGCCCGTGGACGCTACGGTCTTCCTCGATCATGTCCCGGGTGTGACCCTGATCTTGGATGCGCAAGGCATCGTGCAGAGCTGCGCCGGTCGCGACCGCGATCTTCTGCCTTCCGCGATCCAGATGCCGGAAGGCCGGGCGCTGGCCGAACTCGTGCATGTTTCCGACCGCCTGCCCTTGGCACAGGCACTGGACCTGCTGCGCCAGGGCGCGCCGAAGGCGCTGGTGGACGTCCGCGTGGAGCGCGGACCGGACGCTGCTGCCGGCCGTCAATTGATGAACGTGCAGGCCGACCTTTCCGCCCTTCGCGATGGCGAAGGTGCGCTTGTCCAGGTGCTGGTGCAGTTGCGCGATGCGAGCGCCGAGCGCCAGCTGCGCGATGATCTCGCCATTCGCAGCGAAGAGGCGCAAAGCGCGCATGAGGCAAAATCCCGCTTTCTCGCCGCCGTCAGCCATGAGCTGCGCACGCCGCTCAATGCCATTCTCGGCTTCTCGGATGTGTTGGCCGGTGAATATTTCGGCCGGCTGGAAAACGATCGCCAGCGCGAATATGTGGCGCTGATCCGGCAGTCGGGTGCGCATCTTCTGTCCGTCGTCAACACCATGCTCGACATGAGCCGCATCGAGGCCGGCCGCTATGAGCTTGTCACCGAACCCTTCCGAATTGCCGACGCCGTGGAAACCTGCCGCGCCATGCTGGACCTGCAGGCCAAGGCCAAGGGCATCACGCTGACGGCTCGGGTTGCGCGCGGTCTGGACGAGGTGGTGGCAGATCGCCGCGCCGTTCAACAGATCCTCATCAATCTCGCAGGTAATGCCATCAAGTTCACCAACAATGGTGGTGTCGTTTCCATCGATGCGGTGGCCGAAGGCGAAAGCCTGAAGATTACCGTCAGCGATACCGGCATCGGCATTGCACCGGAAAAGATCGCGCTCATCGGCCAGCCCTTCATGCAGGTGCAGGACGATTACGCCCGCGCCTATGAGGGCACCGGTCTTGGTCTGGCGCTGGTGAAAGGCCTTGTCGCCCTGCATGGCGGTACGTTCGTGATCGAAAGCCGTGTGGGTGAGGGGACCGTGATTGCCATTCGTCTGCCGTTGAATGGTGTATCTGCTGCGCCATCCACAGGCGGATCGGTCGAGGCGATTGAATTTCCGCCGCGCTTGCATAAGTCTCAAGGCGTGACGATAACTGTTGAACAGGAAGCTGCGCATGACCGCGCAAAAGCGAAGACCGCCTAGCCGGAGAAAACCTCCGGTGAAGGAGCCGGGTCTTCTCTTGCGGGTTCTGAGTGCCACGGGCAGCCTGCTGCTGCGCCGTCCCGGCCGGGTGGTGGGCGGCATTTGCGTCTGCATGGCCTGCAGCTTCGTCTTTGCCAATGCGTTGTGGTACCAGCCGGGAGACCACCCGTCGCCCTTCCTTCGCACGCGTGATCCCAACCATCCCGATGCCATAGCGGGCTTGCGGGCCAGCCGCCGGCCGGACCCCTCCAACGTCACGACGTTCAAGATCGAGCGAGCCGAAGAGGCAGAGCCGCAGAAACCGGCAGCGCTCCAACAGACCGCAGCCGCGGTGATCGGCGATACGGCGATGGTGGCGGAGATCCAGCGGGAACTGACCCGTCGCGGCGTCTACCAGGGCCCAACGGATGGTATCAATAGCAGCAGTACCGAAGCGGCCATTCTCTTTTATGAGGAAAGCGCCGGCCTTCCGATGACGGGCAAGCCGACCCGAGAACTGCTGGCTATGCTGCACACGCCGCCGCCTCCGAAGACGGCGCCTGCACCGGCCCCTGCCGCGGCATCCGCCCCGGTTCAGCTTGCGGCACCGGCGCCTGCACCGGCTACCCGCAAGGAAGCCGTTGCGGCAGCGCCTCTCCCCCCTGCGCAGGATCACCCGAAGCAGGCCGTATCTGCCCCGACGACTGGGCCCGTTCCGGCGGCAGACGGGCCCGCGCGCCATGCGGCAGCGCATGTGGTGCCCGTTTCGCGCCCGGCGGGCAACCTGCAGGCGGAAGACCCTGTCGCAGCCGCCATCCGCGCGGCTTCCAAATCCGCGCCGCCCATTCCGCCAGCCGACATTCCCTCCGTCGCCAAGACCAAGGCTGTCGCAACACCCGTCAAGGCCACGCCGACCTCGGCAACGACGGCGGCTGCCGCAAGTGCTGCCGCCACTGCGGGGCCGGAGGCGGACCGCATCATGAAGATCCAGCGCGGGCTGGTGAACATCGCCTATACGGATGTGACTGTCGATGGCGTGGCAGGCGCGCAGACCAAGGCGGCGATCCGCCATTTTCAGAAGCATTACCGCCTGCCGGAAACCGGCGAGCCTGATGAAGCCGTGCTGAAGAAGCTGAAGGCGATCGGCGCCCTCTAAGCGGACAAGTGCCGCTTACTTCGGATGTTCCTGCGCAAACACCAGCAATTGCCAGATGACCGGGCCCAGCACGATATGCTCGTGATGATTGGTGGGAATGGCCGTGCCCCTGGGCACAACGATTTCATCGCCACAGTTCTTGCAGCGATAGATGCCGGAGTTGGGCGGAGACTGCCCTGGCAGCCAGCCATTGTCGAAGGCACTGACATCGCTTTGCTTCAGATGCGCTGAATACTTGAACTTCGCCATGGTCACTCCAGCATCCGGCCGATATTGAAACAATCGAAGCCGGTGAAAATTGCGGAATGTCAACATATGACCACCGCTCACGTCTATTCCTACTTCGCCATGTGTTGCCAAAGAGCAAAGGAAACTGACAATGCGTCTCAAAACGGAGCTCTATGTCTCCGCGCTCACCCGAAGGGTGTTTTCGCAAGGGGGCTTTGCCGCTGTTGAGCGCAAGGGGGCTGGGGAGGCCGGGGCGATCTTCATCCGCCATCGGTTCCGTGATGGCCGCGAAGATCTCTACGGTCCAGCACCGCAGATGATGATCGAGGAGGACGGCACCCGCCGTTTCGAAAAGCGTCTTGCGGGCGTGGAAGCCCCCGAGGTGGAGGCACTGATTGCCCGCGAGGCCCGCTTTGATTCCGACCTATGGGTGATCGAGCTGGACCTTGATGATGTGACCGACCTGTTTCCGGTCGTAGAGGGGTGAGTGGGCGACGGAATGTCGCCTACTCACCGCATAGCCGGACGGCATTGGAATAGTCAGGCTCTTCAGAAACAGGTCGTCAAGCCTTTGGCATTATAGGGTTTTGAGATATTCGAGCAGGGCCTTCTTGTCTGCATCCGGAAGTGCCGTGCCAAATTCATGGCCGCAGCGGCTGTTGCCGGAATTCAGATCATTGCAGCCTGTTGTGACTGTTGTCGTGCTCAGGCCGGATTGCGTGGCGCTCAAGCCGATCTTGACCGGATCGTACTCTGCGCCCACGGGAAATTGTGCCGGGCGTTGATCCGAAGGCTTCAACAGGTCCTCAAGCGTCGGGACGGATCCATTGTGCAGATAGGGGGCTGCTGCCCAGATGCCTTCAAGAACGCGAGACTCATAGGCATAATTTTCGGTGCTTGCTGTTCCCTTCGCTGCGGTGGCATTGGCGGAGGCCGGATCCCGAGATGCGGGAAATGCATTCTGCAGTTCCTTGATGTCAGAGCTCAGGCCCTTTTCGGCGAGCGCTTTCGACGCCAGTTTCATCACCAGATCGTCTCCGGATCCGAAGATAAACGGTGCGTAATTCTGCAAGATAGAGCCGAGAACAGAAACAGTCAGGATATCGATCGACTTTTCGGACGCACCCAGTCTCTTCAGAGAGAAGGGTATGGGGGCTCCATTGAGCACGCCGGTTTTTGCAGTCCAACCAAGAATGTTGTATTCGCGCGTATCCGTTCCAACGTTCATGATGGGCGTTGCCCAGGTATTGTTGAAGAAGGCCCGGGTCTTGCCGGGCGTGATTCCATGACATTCAACACAGCCACCGGCGGCGCTCGAGCGATTGAAAACAGCTTGACCTTGAGCCGCCAGTTGCGGGTTTGTCGCGAACGGATAGTGCGGAGGACCGATTTTCTTGATCAGGTTCTCCAACGTCCCCAAGCCGGAAAAATTGACCGAATTCAGGTGCTTATAGTTTATCTTGAGAAGCGAGCTGGGATCCTTCTTCGGTGCGAATTCGCCAAAAACCCCGTAAACTTCTCCCACATTGCGCGCCAATGCCAGAATGTCGCTGCCATTCGCGGCGAAGCCCGGCCACTGAGTGAAGTCTTGAATTGAAGCATTCCAGAGGAAGGGATAACGGACCGGCGCGTCAGCCGGTTTAAGGTTTGAAACGATCAAACGGTTCTGCGTCGTTCCAATATCCAGCCCCGTCAAGCGGTTGAAGATCATGCCGACAGCGTCAAGCCGTGACATCCCCCAGCTCTCGTGCGGCAGTCCGTGCTGCGCGATGGCGTGATAGCGTTCGTACCAAAGACTGAATTCCTTTTTCAGGACGGACAGGAGAACCGAATTGTCATAGCCCGAAGCCAGGACCTGACGGGCAAATGCCTCAAATGCAGCCGGATCGGTTGCGATCTTGGTGGCCGCCTTATCCAGATCCGTCATAAAACCGTGAAAGTCGACAATCGCCGGACCGCCATCAATGCGATAGTTCGCACCCGAGACTGTGATCTGTCGCGTGTGACAGGCGGCACAGGTCATGCCGACATCTTGATGCCCCGATGTGCCGGTGATCGGAAAGCCAACCGCAATTCCTTGTTGTGGCGCGTCAAGCGGCAAATAGCCGTATCGCGCCAGGTTGTCTTTCAGGAAGGGGGTGCCATCAGGAAGTTTCAGTGCCTGCAACCAGGAGAGCTTGATGAGCCTGGAACCCTGATCCTGCGTGTAGAATTGAACGCGACTGGTATTGTTCCAGTTTGGCCCCTGGTCACTGTAGATAATATCCGCAAAACCCTGTCCGCTGGACAGCAGACAGCATGCAAAACCGATAATAAATTTGAACGCCTTCATCTTCGCCCCCGTACGAAAATCAATCCATGAATGTATTTTTTATACATGCACGCAATGATTTCAAAGGCAAGATTTAAATCATAGGTAGAGTAGAAATCGGAAAAAAGGTTGTGCCATTATTGCCTCTCCTTCCGCCGGGTCTGGAGAGGCGGCATGTGCTTGCTTTGTGGCGGAGACTTTGGTCGTGTCTTACCGGACAGCCCGGAGCTTTGGCCGCTGGCTGGCGGAGGTGCGCACCACAGGCTCCGCCGCGTCAGGCTTCTGGACGGGCGTGGCGTAGGTGTACTGATCGGCGCGGCGCCAGGCCTCGATGCGGGCGGCGCACTCTTCCGCATCCAGCGTGTCCCACAGGATCTGCGAGCGGCAGACATCGCCGATGATCTCGCGCAGATGCGAGTAGAAGCGTTCCAGAATGAACAGCGACTCCTCGAGCCCCGCGCCCAGCCCCTTCAGCGTGGTGGCGAGCTGATGGCCGGAAATATCCAGCATGATGCGTTCGGCAAGCCAGCGGCTGGCAGACAGCGTGTCGGCCAGCGTGGTGGCAAAGCTGTCGGCCTCGCGGCCGCGCGCAAAGCGCACCAGCAGCGCCTCCTGCACCGTGGTGATGGTGCGAAGACCGAGCCGATCGGAGGAGGGGCGGGAAAGATGGGCGGCCAGCTGCTTGATCTGCGTGCGCAGTGCCTCTTCCCGCAGATGCCGGCCTTCGCTCTCGGCAGCCTCAGCCAGTTCAGGCGCGGCTTCGGAAAGGGCAGGGGTAGCAGCGGCGTGCTTGGCGGCAGGTTTGGTAACTGACTTGGCAACGGACCGGGCATGGCGCAGCCCGACCAGCGCATCCACGACCGTGGTGGAAAGGTTCTCGCGCTGCACGATGGTGCGCGCATGCTCGCCGCCTTGCGTGCGGGCAATGGTAACAAGCGTCTCGTCATCGAGGCAGGGCGAGTGGATCAGGAAGGGCGCGGAGACGGCGATCGGCTGGCTGGCGATGAAGAAGGCCACGGCGGAGGGCACATGCGCACTGCGGGAAAGGGCGGCCACCGCCTGACGGCGGGCCTCGTCGCTGGAGGCGTTGAACAGGGGCGCAAAGAGTTCGGCAAACTGACGCAGTTCCGATTTGGTCGGGTGCTCAAGCTCCTCGAAGCTCGTGACCGTGGCCATCAGAACCACATCCTTTCTGCGCAATGCCTGCGGCTGCTCAAGTTCACGATACCGATCCACGGTCAATCCCATCGACGCAATACAAACGATTCAGACTCATGTTGGCCGCGGTGCATCATCGACCGCGTGTCCAGCTGGACAGGCTCGGAGTAGCGGCAAAACGTATGGCAGGCGCCGCCTGTGCCGACTTGGCATGGATGTGCTGATGCTAGCCAATTCGGGGTTAATGAATGGTGAAGCGGAAGCCCCGCTTTTGAATTGTCCACCGCAGATGTGCCGATCTGCATCACCTGGCGCCTTGCCGCTGTCTCAAAGCTGCCGTGATGCGCTTAAGCAACAACTAATAATGGAAGGGAACCTGTCCGGTAGAATTAGGGATTTGTTAATGGTCGTCTGGCTGAATCCTCACTATCGATACATCCCACGCCGGTGTCAGGCGGCGGCATTTCCTTCGGTTCGAACCCGAAGGGGATGTTCGGTACAGCCGGATGAAACCACCGGCAAGGGTTGTGCGTAGTAGGTAACGCTGTGGCCGTTTAAGTGGAGGCGGGCCGCAGACGAGAAAGGCGCAGATGCCTCGTGATGAGGTGCGCCGGCCCTGGGAGAGGGCAGGATGAAATCGGTCTGTTCTTCATCCGTCTCAGATCCATCAATGGAGACGAGCATGGCAGAGATCGTAGTCTTGAAGAAATGGCGTGATGAACACCCCGCGCGCGCTGGCCTGAAGCTCAGCAAGAAAGTGGTTCCGGCGGAACTGCACTTCTTCATGGGCGTGCGTTACGAGCGCATCGAGGACCTGACCCACCGCATGATGGATGAAATTGCGCTCTCGGTGGAAAAGCACTGAGGGGGGATGTCCGGCTTTGGTCAGATCTGCTTGAGGCGGATGCTGTTGATCGGCAGTTCGAACATTGCTCCGCCTTGAACAATTGACGCCTGAGTCTCGATGCTGAGCCATAGCGCGCAGAGCCGTTCCATCTGTTTGAGGATCGTCGACTTCATAAGACCTTTTGACAGGAAGAATCCGACGAGGTTGGAACTGCGAAAAGCATGATATTCGGCCTTGTTGCGCGTAATGCGGCGGTCGCCCGAAATGACAATCCACCTTCCATCGGCGCTCAGTTCGCCGATCCACTGAATATCTTTGACGCTGGGACCATAGAGTTCCCTAAGATGCCGGATCTCATGCTTGCCGGCAAAAAGCGCGTTCAATGATCGCGCGAGAGCAGGGGGAAGATTTTCATCAACCAAAACCTTCAAGCTGCTCTCTTCAAATCTCTCTCGAATTGCAACGCATCACGAACGACCCCAACCGGAACCTCGTAGAGGCGAGCGACGTCATCAATGGAGCCTTCAACCGCAACGGCTTCGGCCAGAACAACAGTTGGGACGCCAAAATCAGTCGCGATCGGCTGACCAAAAGCTCGCTCTGGATCGATCACAATAGACGGTTTTCCGTTGAACGGCCTCCAACGGGCGACGGCGTCGTCTTCCAGGTCGAGGTCCCTAAAGGTTTTCTCGATAACGTCCTTGAAGACATACTGCTTCTTCTTGAGGTCGAGCAGCTTTGTTTCTGTGCCTTGTTCCCCGGCTCGCTCGATGCTTTCAAGGAATATGGTTCTGCCATCTGTCTGAAACCGTCGAGTCGAAAAGGGCCGATCGTCTTGGGCGCACTCCCTCGCGTATTCAAGACAATTGCGAATGGCGAGTAGCCCCACGCCCGCATCCAGGAATGCCTTGACGAAGCGGAGTTCGATCAGGTCACGGAAGCCTATCTCCAGATGTTCCTCGACAGATACGTGCTGCGTGATCCACAGCGGCGGCATCTTTCGGACCGTTCCGGCGCGATTGTAGGCGTATCCTTTTAGCCAGCGGTTCACATTCAGGGGACTTGTTCGCAACAGGCGCGCCGCTTCCACCGCGGTATAGGAACCGACGCCGATCAATTCGGAAGGACGATTATGCTGTATCGAAATCATGCTGCAGCCTACTCATATATTCAACTCAGGCAACAGATTCCTTGAAAGCCTATGGGGGGCCGGAACAGTTGGAGTTTACCTCATCACCGATCCGTTTCAATTGCTTGAATTCTGTCGCTAGTTGCTGAGAACGATTTCGATACAAACCGGCTGGCAATCCCGGTAACGACAGACGGCTGCGAGCGCATCGAAGCGCATGCCCTTTATTGACGCGCAGTCATCTCGTTTTACGATACGCTTCGCAGTTCCAATATTTCGGCTCTATTTCGTAATAAACCCCGTCCTCATACGAATTTGTGCCCCATCCGTACGCGATCCCTCCCTTTGCTCGCACCGGCGAAAAGTCGTCGGACTCGGAATAAAAGTCGAATAATTTCCCGTCAAACTGGTTGATATTCAGGTGAATTGGCTGGCCTTTCAGGGGTTTCGAGCTTTTGTCAAAAGTATGAAATGAGTTTTCGTCTGCTGTTCTGTATATAGTAAAATTTTCTTCTTTTGGCCGGCATTCATAGGACATGTAATACTTTTTGAGCGCGGCGGCATTAGGGTGCTGAGTCGCCAAAAAAGAAAATGTAGAGCCAATGATCAAGCTGAAGAGAAGTTTTTTCATATTCATATTAGGGTCTGGAGACTTCTGTCCAAATATTTACTGTGTGACCATGGGGTGACAAGATGCCCAGTGGGCTCACCTTCACTTCGACGCAACCGGCGTGCAGGTCGCGTCCTTCAGGAACGCGGCGGCGGCGGGTCTGTAGCTGGCCTGCGGGCCAAGACGCCCGCCAAGATGCCGTTTGCCGGGTCGCTTAAGAACGCCTCGATATCGACGCGTCCAAGCTCACCCGTCCAGCCGGTGACGAACAGTCCGGGTTGGGTATTCGGTGTCTTTCAAGTCAATATTCTTCGACGTCATCAGCGTCGGAATAGCCACGCTCAGCCTTGCGCTGTGTGGAACGTAATGGCGTAACCATCGGGATCGCTGGCCACGAAAAATCTGCCGAACGGGCCATCACTCAGCGGGCTCAGGATCTTCCCGCCGCGCTTGACGATCAGGTCGTGGAAGACGTTCGCATCGTCGCAGGCAACCCACAACACCATGCCAGTTCCCAAGGGGCCGTTTTCCGGCAGTGGCCGCAGCGGTTCGCGCAGTGCCAGCGCAATCGGCTTTGTGGTGAAAACGATAGCGCCCGGCGGGCTTCGGTCTGCTGCGGTGAAGCCGAAAACGTCCTTGTAGAACGCCACGGACGTTGCAAGGTCACGAACCTGCAACGCGATGAAGGATGGTCCGATCGGTGTTGTCATTTTGAATGCTCCGTTATAATATCAGGTTCCTTACATTTAATATCAGGAACCTGATATGTCAATGCGTAAAATGGACCCTTCAAGCGGAGAGGTCTGGATCGGTTACAGTTTGAAAATCGCACAACACCGTCTGCGGCAGCGGTTGGAGGCGGAATTGGCCGAAACTGGCGTCTCCGCAGCGCAGAATGCGGTGCTGCTTGCCATCGGAAACAACCCGCAGATATCCAATGCTTCCCTGGCGCGAGCTGCTTTTGTAACGCCTCAATCCATGCAGGGCATGCTCGTCACGCTGGAGCGAGACGGGTTCATCGTGCGCACGCCGCACCCCGAACATGGGCGTATCATCATGACAGAGCTGACCGAAAAGGGCAGAGCAGTGGCACAGGCCGGTACTATCGCAGCCGAGACCGTCGAGCGGCAGATGCTGGCCGGCCTGACCAGCGAGGAGGTCAAGTTGCTGGGCGATCTTCTGCGGCGCTGCGCTGATGCGCTTGAGGGGGATTGAGCCATGACGTTTTGGATGGGTGTCGCATCGGCACAGCATGTCCGCGGAGGGTGCGATGGAGGCTTTGCACAGCTTGGGCACGGCAAGCATATCGCAGTGAAGTCTCTTAGAAAGGGCGACTGGATCGTCTACTACTCCCCGCGCGAGGGGATCGGTGAGGGCGCAGTGGTGCAGGCGTTTACCGCCATTGGCCGCGTGAGATCTGACGCACCTTATCGCGCCGAGCAGGCGATGAACTTCAATCCATACCGGGTTGATGTGGACTATCTGAAGGAGGCAGAGCCCGCTCCGATCAAGCCGCTTCTGGAGAGGCTCCGGCTAACCCGCGATCAAGGCACCCACTGGGGCATGGTGATGCGTGGGCCGAAGCGCAGGCTTGATGAGGAAGACATGCGACTGATCACGGATGCGATGGGTGTTCTTACGGAATTTGACCACCTACGGGGCTGACGTCGCGCCTGTATTTGCCGGGCGTCATAAGTAAGCACCGAAGCTGATATAGGCTGACTGCGTCAATGCGTGGACGCGCTTCTCGACTTGGCGCAAACTTGCCCCATGATGCCGCCACACCCTCACTTCCATGCCACAGGCGTACAGGTCGCATCCTTCAAGAACGCAGCGGCGGCGGGTTTGTAGCTTGCCTGCGGGGCCATCACCCGCAGCACCGCATAGCCCTGCATCTGGCGGGTTTCCACCAGAATGGATTGCATCAGCGAGGCGGGCATGGTCTTGCGCAGCGCCGTTGCCTGAATGGGGTTGGCGATGATCACATCCAGCCCGCTTGCGGCGGCGGTACGGTCGTTGATGCTGAAGGTTTCGTTGGAGGCGGCGTCGAAGGTGGCGAGCGACCAGAAGGGCACGCCGTTATGGGTGGTCAGCCGCACCGGCCTTTCCGTCAGGTCGAAGGAGCAGACGGCGACATCCAGAAACGGATCATCCTTCACTAGCCCCTTATTGTCCGGCCTATTGCCGATCACATGGAAGCGATAGGCCTCTCCCTGTGCGACGACCTTGGTATAGGCGTCGCGATCGCTGAAATAGGGAAGTGCCAGGATGATCACCAGATGCAGCAGTGCCGCCCCGACCAGCCCGGTGATGATGGCGAGGATGAGCTTAAGCATGGCCGCACCCGATCTTCTGCACGCGCGGCATGGAGAGATCGATCAGGCCGGAACTGCCGGCCGTCGGCGTGTCCAGCAGCGTCAGCGTCAGCCGGAAGGAGCGGGCGGGCTGCACCGCCAGCCAGTTGCCCGCCTGCGCTTCGCTCGACACCTGCACCACAAAACTTCCATCCCGCTCGCGCAGGATGATGCGGGAGTTGAGCGCCAAGGGCAGGTCCGCATTGCCCGAGGGCGGCTGATCGTTGCGGTCGCTGGCAAACAGCGTCCAGAGCCTTGCGACAGGCGTCTTGCCGATGATGGCATAGGTGCAGTTGCCATTCAGCCGCTCGCCGCTTTCATCCACATCCGCCGTAAAGCGCAGGCCTTCGGCGCCGCCCAGAAGCAGGCGTCCGGCGTTTGCCCTGTGCGCCTTGGCGTAAGGGTCCGCATCCACGGTCTGCGCCTGCGGAAAGGCCTGCCAGGCGCCGAGCTTGATCGCGCCGAAGCCGACCGTGGCATTCAGCGCGACAAGCGTCGACCAGATACCGCCGCCAAAGGCGATCGCCAAAATCAGCGCGAGGAAAAGCGGGAGGCGAAACACGGAGAGGGTATCATCCTTGCGAAGTGACGAGGGGACCACGTCGGTTGCTTCTATCGCAGATTCGGCTTGTTCGGTATCGCGGCAAGCCGATTTTTAGCGACCAACCACGGTCTTCGGCTTGGCGTCATCCACAACCGCCAGCTTCTGCCCGGCAGAAAGCGGCGCGGCATTGGTCAGATCCGCGCCGATGGAACGCAGCAGGCGGGTGGCATCAGCCGAAAGCGAACGCGGCCGCACCAGCACCGGCACTTCCGGCTGGGCAGCGCCCTTGGCAACCTTTGCCGGGGCAGGGGCGGCAGGGCGCTTGGCGGGCAGCGGGTTTTCGATGCCGGGAATGGGCTTCAGCTCGATACCCTGATGGGCATAATCCATCAGCTTCTTGAAGGTGGCGGCGGGCAGCGAGCCGCCGGTCATGTTATTCATCGGGCTGTAATCGTCATTCCCGAACCAGACGGCAGCCGTGTAATTGCCGGTAAAGCCGATGAACCAGGCATCGCGGTAGCTCTGCGAGGTGCCGGTCTTGCCGCCGGTCACAATGCCGCCATCGAGTGCTGCGCGCTTGGCCGTGCCGATCACGGGGATCTGGGTCAGGATGCGGTTCATCGATGACATCGCCTGCTCGGACACGACGCGTTTCGCCGCCGGCTCGTCGCGGTCGAAATCATAGAGCACGCTGCCATCGTAATCGAGCACCTGCTGGATGCCGTGGCGACGGCTCTCAAAACCGCCCGCCGGCATCACCGCATAGCCGGTCGCCTGGTCCATCACGGTCACTTCGGATGTGCCGAGCGGAATGGTCTTGTCGCCGCGAACAGGCGTCTGTACGCCGAGCGCCTTGGCCTCTTCCACAATGGTCTTGATGCCGAGCGTTTCCTTGGCAAGGCGCACCGGCACGGTGTTCAAAGACTGCGCCATGGCCGACAGCAGCGTGACCTTGCCCTTGTAGGAACGGCCGTAATTCTGCGGCGACCAGTTGCCCCAGGTGATCGGCGCGTCGGAGATGGTGCTTTCCGGCGTAAAGCCGTGCTCCATGGCGGCGGTATAGGTGTAGAGCTTGAAGGACGAGCCCGGCTGGCGCAGCGCCTTGGTGGCACGGTTGAACTGGCTTTCGCCGTAATCGCGCCCACCCACCATGGCGCGCACGGCGCCGCCATTCTCGATCATGACCAGCGCGCCCTGCTTGACGCGAAAACTTTCCCCATATTCGCGCAGGCTGGATTCCACCGCATCTTCCGCCGCGGCCTGCAGGCCGGTATCGACAGTGGTGCGCACCACAAGCGTATGCTTCTTGATCTTGCCTTCATCCGCCAGCCGCTGGATCTCGTCAAACGCCCAGTCGAGGAAGAAATCCGGCGCCCGCTTTTCCGCCCGGTCGATCACGCTTGCCGGGTTGCGGCGTGCCGCCACCACCTGGCCCTCGGTCATCATGCCGCCCTGCACGAGGTTGCTCAACACCTCGTTGGCGCGCCCGCGTGCCGCCGGCAGGTTCACATGCGGGGCGTATTTCGCCGGCGCCTTGAACAGGCCCGCCAGCATGGCCGCTTCCGCCAGGTTCACCTCGGTGATGTTCTTGCCGAAATAGAATTGCGAGGCCGCTGCCGCGCCAAACGTGCCGCCGCCCATATAGGCGCGGTCGAGGTAAAGGCGCAGGATCTCCTTCTTGGAAAGGTTCGCCTCCAGCCACAGCGCCAGGAAGGCTTCCTTGATCTTGCGCTCGATGGAACGCTCATTGGTGAGGAACAGGTTTTTGGCCAGCTGCTGGGTGATGGTGGAGCCGCCCTGCACGACGCCGCCCGCCCGCGCGTTCTCAGACAGCGCGCGGCCAAGGCCTATGAAATCAATGCCGAAGTGATCGAAGAAGCGGCGGTCTTCCGTTGAAAGCACCGCCTTGATCAGGTGATCCGGCAGCTGGTCGTAAGGCACGGAATCTTCGTGAATGATGCCGCGATGGCCCACCACATTGCCGTAACGATCAAGAAAGGTGACGGCGAAATCACCGCGATTGCGCCAGTCGCGCTTGGTCTCCTCGAAGGCCGGCATGGCCAGCGCCAAGAGCAGCACGAAGCCGGCGGTGCCGAAGGTCAGGCCCTCATCCGCCAGCTCCACAAGAATGCGCTTCCAGCCGCGCACGCGAAAGCGGCGGAAGAAAATGGTGATTTCTTCCCAGATCTCGGAAAGCTTGAAACCGAGGTTCCAGACGGTCGAATCGATCCAGCTGTCGATGCGCAACAGAAGGTGGCGCTTTCGACGCGGGCGGTTGTCTGGCTGGTTCTGATCGTCCTGCACTCTCGGATGTTTCCTTGCCCGGACTTGTTTTTCAACGCTTGACGCCCCCGTGACAAAGGACGAAAAGCCTTCACTTCATATGGTCAGCAAAAGGCTGACAATTGGTTGATGCCGGGTAAACGGCATCCTCTCTTGCACCGAATAAGATCAGCGAGTGCTTGGAAAAGACAAGATGGAAAATCCATTCTGGAAGGCGAAATCGCTGGATGAGTTAACGCAGGCCGAGTGGGAAAGCCTCTGCGATGGCTGTGGCCTCTGTTGTCTCAACAAGCTGGAGGATTGGGACACCGGCGAGGTGGCCTTCACCTCCGTTGCCTGCCGCCTGCTGGATGGGGAAAGCTGTCGCTGCAAGGATTATGAAAACCGTGCCGCAACCGTGCCGGACTGTATCCAGCTGACGCCCCAGAGCGTGCGCGACATTCCCTGGCTGCCACCCACCTGCGGCTATCGCCTGGTGCGCGATGGCGAGGATCTCTACTGGTGGCACCCGCTGGTCTCCGGCGACCCTGATACGGTGCACCAGGCCGGCATTTCGGCCCGCGGACGCACCGTTTCCGAGGAGGAGGTGGATGTGGATGATTTCGAGGAATATCTGGTCGACTGGCCGCTGACGGTGGGGGAGGGGCGGTAGGCAGCGCAATAGGATATCTTGTCGATGAAGCCACCTATCGTTCTCGAACCACCCAATCCGCGATGGGCCGCCCTATTCGAGACGGAGCGCCTCGCTATGGAGAATGTCAATGAGGGCTGGTTCAGCGCCATCCATCATATCGGCAGCACATCCATTCCGGGTATCGTGGCCAAGCCGATCATCGACATCCTGGTTGCCTTAAACCGAGATGAGGATGGTGCCGCCTGTGCGGCAGCCATGGAGACGATCGGATACGAATATCGCGGCGATGGCGGCATCTCCGGCCGCCGTTACTACCGCAAGGGAAACCCCCATACCCATCACGTTCATATGTTTGTCGAAAGCCATCCGGCATACGGACGGCATCTGAGATTTCGCGACTTCCTGCGGGCGCATCCAGAGGATGCGCGAGCCTATGAGGCATTGAAGCAAGAACTCGCAGTGCGGTTCGTCTCGGATACCTTTTCTTATTCTCAAGCCAAGGATGAATTTTGCCAGCGGATCGCACGGCTTGCGAAACAAGGGGCAAACGGCTTCCATGAGTGAAAACGCTTGTGGGCATCAATACGTTTGACGGTCACGCGCCCCGCCTTCTCGAACTCCAGCTGGCGCAACGCAATCCATCAAGGGTTGGAACTTGATCGGCCACGCTCTAAGTAAAAATATGATGAGTGATTATATTGTCATTGAGCGGGAATTTCTATGCAGCTCTGGATGGGCGATGCTCTCGCAAACGAAGTGCAATTGAATACGCCCGGACGAGTGGGTGGTGTGCCTTATCTGCCGATGGATTTCGATGCTCCCCGCTCCATACTGAGTGGCGAGCCTATGCAATTCGTGTTTCAAATCGCCTTTCCCGAGTGTCACGTTCTGCATGGGTATACAGCGGCAATGTTCTTGGCCATCGATGAGATACGGGAGGACCTCGTCATTCCTCCCCTTTCATGCGGCGAACTGGCGCGAATGTCGGTCGACAAAGCCAAATTGATTGAGCAGCAGGCGCTCCATGGGGCCTTCCTGTTTCATCAGGACAAACTGATGCCGAGGCATGATCTGCTGTCGCCGGTCCAAGCCCGCGCGCTTGTTCCTGCAGCTGCCGATGACGCTTATCTTCCCTTCGGTTGTATCGCGGACGATCCTGAGTGGCTTCTAGGCGATGAAACTCCGCGCCCTTTAGATCATCGCTATCCCAGCGTATTTTGTTTCTCTACCGTCCAAGGACTCCTACTCCCGGTCATCGCGGGAAGCCCTCCGCAAGTGGTTGTAGACTTTTTATCGCCTGATCAAAGAGCATCAAGGAGAGAAACGTATGGAATGTTCGCCGGAAACGCAGCCTATTACTTTGCCTATCCCGGTGCCGAGCAACTTATCAGCGTGGTTGTGCAGGGCGATTGACTGTCGGTATTCTTGGAGCACTCAAAGTGAGAAACAAAAACCTGTCAGAGGGTGAATACAAGTCCATCATCAGGACGTTTCTGGATGCCCGCGCTCCAGAGGCGATGGCGCAGTTAGATAAAATAAGGTCCAAGCTGCCTGACCATGCGCTGGAAGTCAGGATTGGCATCCATCCGGGCCAAGGCGAGGAAGGATTCTTCGATATCATGGTTCATCTTGAGGGGCCTAATCTCTATGTGCTCAACAAGGCTATCCAAGAGCATAGGTCATTGTTCGAAGTCAGATGTATCGACGGGAAAATGCAGCCGGACGTACCGATTTTTGACGGATCTGTTGATGCTGGCTTCTCCGTCAACGACGCGATCGTCGACACCTGCATGGAGTGGATCGAGTACCTCTGGCGAGGACTGGGAGGCATGCGAATTCCAGCGGTCATGTTTGGAGAGGACGATTACGGTTCGACTCCCTATCGCCAGCTATGAGGGCCTCAAGCCTATTGATGCGTTTTGTGGTTTGGCTGTTGATGGCAAGGCCCCAGTTACCCCGGCTCTTCGAACTCCAGCACATTGCCTTCCGGGTCACGGGCATAGGCGATCAGGAAAGGTTTGTCGGCCGTTCCAAAGTCGGTGATTTCCCCGATCTGCGTGCCGCCTGCCTTGATGACGGTTGCCAGCACGGCATGGACATCATCGACAGCGAAGGAGAGATGGCCGAAGCCCGGCTCGTTGACGCGTGGCAGGTCGCGATCAACCATCTCCGCGTGCTGGTGTATTTCGAGAAACGGCCGGTCGAGGCCTGGGAACCTAAGCCAGATGGAATAGATCTGCGCGTTCGGCAACCCGTTGCCTCGGCCAACCTTTTCACCGGACAGCACCTTTGGTGCGCGCAGCGGTTCGCAGTTCAAGACGTCGATGTAGAACCGCGCCAGCGCATCCGCGTCGCGGGCAACAAGGTTGATATGGGCAATCTGCATCAACGAACGCTCTCTGCTTCCTTTTGTCCATCATCCACCGAAATCCTCAGAGCCCGCAAGGCGTTGAGAATGGTCGCCACGTCGATCGCTTCCTGCAGCAGCGCGCCTTCCACCGGCTGCAGATAGCCGAAACCGGCGGCGAGCATGGCGGCGATGGAAAGGCCGATGCCCGCCACCACGCTTTGCAGCGCAATGGCGCGGGCGCGTTTGGCAATGGTAATGCCGGAGCGTAAGCGATCGATGCGGTCGACCAGAAGCACCACGTCGGCAGCCTCGGCAGAGGCGGCAGCACCGCGCGCGCCCATGGCCACCCCGACATCCGCCACCGCAAGGGCAGGCGCGTCATTCACGCCGTCGCCCACCATCATCACCGGCCCCAGCTTGCGCTCCTCCAGCACCACCTGCACCTTGCGGTCGGGTGGGAGTTCCGCATGGATGGCATCGAGCCCCAAGCCGCCCGCAATGCGCTCTGCCACGGCGGCGCGGTCTCCTGTTGCCAGAACCAGCCGCCTCACGCCTTCGCGGCGAAGCCCGGCCAGCATGTCGCCCACATCTGTCCGCACCGGATCTGCCATCAGGATGTATCCGGCAAGCTTTTGCTCAACGCCCACGGCCACCAGCACGGAACCGGCCTCCATGGCTGGTATGGCAAGGCCCGCATCCCCCGTTCGTTCTGTCACGAAACCATGGCCGCCGACGAAAACCAGACGCCCCTCTATCAGGCCCGCCACACCTTCGCCCGGCACTTCCTCCGGTTCTTGCGGCAGGGATAGCGAAAGACCGTGCGCCTTGGCGGCCGCCACCAGCGCCTGCGCCATCGGGTGCTTGGAAAGCTGATCCAGCGATGCGGCAATCCGCAGGATGTCATCCTCGCCAAAGCCGGGCTCGGCGTGGATACGGGTGATCTGCGGGCGCCCGTCGGTCAGCGTCCCGGTCTTGTCCAGCACCAGCGTGTGAATGCGCGCCATGCTTTCCAGCGGTTTTGCGCCCTTGATCAGCACGCCGAACTGCGCGGCGCGCGAAAGCCCCGCCACCAGCGCCACGGGCACGGCCAGAATCAGCGGGCAGGGGGTGGCAACCACAAGCACGGCCACGGCGCGAATGGGGTCTCCCGTTGCCCACCAGGCGGCAGCGGCAATCAGCACCGTCACGCCGAGAAAGCCGATCGAGAAGCGATCGGAAAGCCTGGACATTGGCGCCTTCGAATGCTGGGCCTGTTCCACCAGCCGCACAATGCCTGCATAGGTGCTGTCTTTTGCCGCATGGCTTGCCACCATGTTGAAGGCATCACCGGCATTGGTGCAGCCGCTCAACACCTCCGCATCTGGCTCCAGCGAAACGGGCAGGGATTCCCCCGTCAGCGCCGCCATGTTGAGAAAAGCCGTTCCCTCCAGATGCCCATCCACAGGCACCACATCGCCCTGGCGGATCAGCAGGCGGTCTCCGGGCTGCACATCGTCCACGGCAATCTCCTGGAGGCCGCTTTCG
The DNA here is from genome assembly GCF_030504645.1 of Rhizobium oryzicola. GTDB lineage: Bacteria > Pseudomonadota > Alphaproteobacteria > Rhizobiales > Rhizobiaceae > Neorhizobium > Neorhizobium oryzicola. The sequence continues at coordinate 1,081,420 of NZ_JAUKWQ010000001.1, forward strand.
CTGTAGCGTGTGGCGGTGCGCGGTGCCCGTGCCAGCAGATCGCTCATTTCGCGCCTTGCACGCCCCTCCGCAAAGGCCTCCAGAAACGTGCCACCCGAATACATGATGGCGACGATGGTGGCGGCCAGCGCCTCGCCAAAGGCAAGTGCCGCCGACATGGAAAGGGCGGCCACCACATCCAGCCCCACTTCGCCCCGCCACAGGCTGCGGATGATTTCGATAACAAGCGCCGCCAGCACGGGAAGCGTGGCGGCGCTCCAACAGAGCCGGGCGAGATCCGGCCGCCCAGCGAACTGGAGCCCAAGACCGATCAGCAGACCCGCCACCGCGATGCCCAGCAGCAGCGTCTTCATCCTGTCTTCGGTAGAGCGGTCCATCGGCCTTCATCTCCGCAAGCGTGATGGAAGCACGTTATTCGATGGCGATTAGAAGGCATTGATATGCGTCATGCCTGGCAGACGGGATGTCACCATACGCAGCCTTTGAGCGGCGATCGAAGCGCGCCAGCGTGGCTCTGAGCAAGGAATTGGGTGTTTCGATCAAATGGATCCGTGCCTTTGTGAGCTTGTGTGGCTCACTCACGCCCCAGCGGCCTGTGACACGCCTCTATGCTGCTGACATGTATCGGTCCAAAAGCACCAGGATTGTACGGGCGGTTCCTTTTCGGGAACAGAGACAAGGCACTCAACATGCCACCCACCTTGCGCGCTCACCCGCCAATCCCTAAACCTCATCCATGCTCACCCCATCCGCCACATCCCGCGCCTGCGGCACGTGCACGCTCTGCTGCCGCCTGCCGGACATCGATGAACTGCAAAAGCCCGCCAACATGCTCTGTCGCCACGGCGTGGAGGGCAGGGGCTGTTCGATCTATGAGACCCGACCGCAAGGCTGCCGTGACTTCTGGTGCCTGTGGCTGATGGGAACAAGGCTTGGCGAACATTGGAACCCAATCCACTCGCATATGATGGTCTACGCCCAGGGGCCGCAGGTCACCGTGCTGGTGGAGCCTGAGCATGCGGAGATCTGGCGCACTGCGCCGTACGTCGAAGAAATCACTCGATGGGCGTCAGAGCTTCAGGCTGAAGGCGGCTATATCATCGTCTTTGCCGGCGATGCCGTCACCAAGGTCGCACCGCCGGCCTGACAATGCCGGAGCGCGGGCGGGCGCGATCCGGCATGGCGTTGCGGATTACCGCTCGCGGTAGAAGATCATGCCGCCATGATGCAGCACGCCGTCGATGAACTCTCCATCGGCAGTGAAGCCCGTATCGTCCCAGTAATCGATGTGATTGCCCGTCACGACATAGCGTCCCTGATAGGCGCTTTTGCGAGTTCCCCGGGCTTCGTCATAGCGCCCGTTGGGCAGCAATTCCTGACGGATGCGACCATCTTCGGTAACCCACATGCCGACATAGGGATGGGTCGCCTGCGCGGCGACGCCAGTGCCCTTATCGGGTGCGGCAAAGGCGATCAGCGTGGCGGCCAGAGGTGTAGTAAAAGCTCTCATGGGCATCCTCCTCAAGCCGCCGCCGTCGGGCGAACGACGAACTCGTTCACGTCCACATCGTCGGGCTGTTCGATGGCAAAGCGCACGGCGCGGCCAATGGCGTCGGGTTTCAGCGCAATGGCGCGGTAGGTTTTCATGGCCTCAGCAGCGGCGGGATCGGTGATCGTGTCGGCCAGCTCGCTTTCCACCACGCCCGGATGAATGCAGGTGACGCGCAGATCCGGCCGCTCCTGCCGCAGGCCATCGGAAATGGCCCGCACGGCAAATTTCGTCGCGCAATAGACGGCGGCGGTCGGCACCACGGAAAGCGCGCCGATCGAGGCGATGTTGATGATATGACCCGAGCCGCGCTCCGTCATCTCGGGCAGGACCGCAGCAATGCCGTAGAGAACGCCCTTTATGTTGACATCCACCATGCGGTCCCATTCATCGACCTTGAGAGATGCCATCAGCGACAGCGGCATGACGCCGGCATTGTTGATCATCACATCCACCCGGCCATAGGTTTCGCGGGCGGTGAAGGCGAAGGCCGCCACATCGGCGCGGTTCGTCACATCGAGCTTTCGGATCGCCACATGCGGATTGCCGGCCTGGCGGATTTCTGCGGCCAGTTCCTCCAACCGCTCCGTGCGGCGGGCGCCGACCATGAGTTTCGCGCCTGCCTTGCCAAGCTCCCGCGCAATGCCGGCACCAATGCCGCTGGAGGCGCCGGTGATCAGAACAACCTTGTCCATGGTTCTTTCCTTCCTGTTCGAAAACCCCGCTGGATTGCGGTTGTCAGGAAGATAGATTGGCACCATTGTCGCGATAAGCCGTCTCTTATTTGCCAATCTGGTAAGGAAAGCTAACCAATGCAGCCCGATTTGAACGCACTTGCGGTCTTCGCCCTGGTGGCCGAATTGAAGAGTTTTCGCGCCGCGGCAGACCGGCTGGGCGTCACCCGCTCCGCCGTGAGCCAGACCATCCGGCGGCTGGAGGAAATGCTGGGGCTGGCTCTGGTGCAGCGGACGACGCGCAGCGTCAGCCTGACGGAAGCGGGCGAGCGGCTCTATGCCAATATTGCGCCGGCCCTTGCTGACATGTCGGCGGCGCTGGTTGAGACGGGGGAACTGCGGGCACGGCCAAACGGACTGCTGCGGCTGGCTGTCTCCTCGATTGCCGAAAGCTTCCTGTCGGGATCGCTTCTGGCGAGCTTCACCGCCGCTTTTCCGGATGTGCATCTGGATGTCGTCGTGACAGACGAGGAATTCGATATCGTCGCCGAAGGCTATGATGCGGCGGTGCGGCTGGGTGAAGTGATCGATGAGGACATGATCATCGTGCCCGTTTCCGGCGATGTGCGCCAGCTCGCGGTCTGCTCGCCGGAGTATCTGGCAAGACACGGCGCGCCTTCCCATCCGCAGGATCTGGTGCAGCACCGCTGCATCGGCTGGCGGCCAGCACCGCGCACGGCGCCCTATCGCTGGGAATTCGCCGAAGCGGGGCGCGAATTCAGCGTCGCCGTGGCGCCGGAAGTGACCACCAACGATATGGCGCTGATGATCCGCATGGCGGTGGCCGGTGCCGGCATCACCTTCGGCATCGAGGATACGTTTCGCGCCGCGATCGATCGCGGCGAGCTCGTGCCGCTGTTGGAGGATTACTCGCCCTATTTTCCCGGCTTTTATCTCTATTATCCCAGCCGGCGAAACCTGGCCCCGAAACTGAGGGCGCTGATCGACCACGTGAAGGCGTTTCGCCAGCGCGACAAATTGCCTGTCGCCCGCCCTTGACCTTCCCATGATGGGAAGCCCTACATGGGAACGGAAGACAAGGATTCCGTGCCATGAACCAGACCGTGAAACCCATCGCCACCGCCGAGCCAATCACCATTCCCGTCGAGGGCATGACGTGTGCGTCGTGCGTGCGGCGGGTGGAAACCGTGGCGGCGAAAGTGCCAGGCGTCGCCTCCAGCGCGGTCAACTTCGCCGCCGAAAGCCTGACGGTGCAGCCGGCGGAGGGCTTTTCGGCGGATGCGCTGGCCAAGGCCATCCGCAAGGCCGGTTACGAGCCCAAGGCCGAGCATCTGGAACTGCATCTATCCAAGCCCGTGACAGCGGATGAGAAGGAAAGGCTGGCCGCAGCGCTCTATGTCTTGCCGGGCCTGCTGGACCTTCAGCTGGAAGCGGGCAGCCCGCATTTGACCGTCGAAAGTTTTGGACGGGATCTGCGCCGCCGGGTCGTGGAAGTGCTGAAGGCGGAAGGGTTGGCGCTCGCCGAACCGCGGACCGGCGACCACGATCATGCCGCGCATCACGCAGATCATGGCCATCACCATGAGGAGGATGCGGCGGAGCTGAAGCGCGACCTGATCCTGTCAGCAGTGCTGACGCTGCCGCTGTTCGTTCTGGAAATGGCGGGCCATGTCTATGCGCCCTTCCATCACTGGCTCTTGGGCACGGTGGGCGAACAGCCGCTCTATATCACCTATTTCCTGCTGGCGAGCGCGGTGCTGATCTTCCCGGGCCGTCGTTTTTTCACAGCGGGCATTCCGACGCTGCTGCGCGGCCATCCGGAGATGAATTCGCTGGTCGCTGTCGGCGTGCTCGCGGCCTACGGCTATTCGCTGGTCACAACCTTTGCGCCATCCGCGCTGCCGGAAGAGGCGCGCTATGTCTATTACGAAGCGGCCACCGTCATCGTCACGCTGATCCTGCTCGGCCGCACGCTGGAGGCCCGCGCCAGGGGCCGCACGAGCGCGGCGATCAGCCGGCTGGCGGGCCTGCAGGCCAAGACGGCGCGGGTGGAACGGGGCGGTGCGTTCATCGATATCGCGGCGGAGGATGTGGTGGCGGGAGATGTGCTGCTGGTGCGTCCCGGCGAGCGCATCGCTGTCGATGGCACCGTCATTGATGGCCAAAGCACGGTTGACGAATCCATGATCTCGGGCGAGCCGATGCCAGTGGAAAAGGCGGCAGGGGCTGAGGTCACCGGCGGCACCATCAACGGCAATGGCAGCTTCCGCTTCCAGGCGGAACGCGTCGGGTCGGATACCATGCTGGCCCAGATCATGCGGCTGGTCAGTGAAGCGCAAGGCGCAAAACTGCCCATCCAGGCCGTGGTGGACCGGGTGACGGAATGGTTCGTGCCTGCGGTCATTCTGGTGGCGGTGTTGACTTTCACTATCTGGCTCGCCATCGGCCCGGCCCCGGCGCTGCCGCATGCGCTGGTGGCGGCGGTCGCGGTGCTGATCATCGCCTGCCCCTGCGCCATGGGGCTTGCCACACCCACCTCCATCATGGTCGGCACCGGCCGCGCCGCCGATCTCGGCGTTCTGTTTCGAAAGGGTGATGCGCTGCAGGCCCTCAGCCAAACCGATTGGGTCGTGCTGGACAAAACAGGCACGGTGACGAAGGGCGCGCCGCAGCTGACGGATCTCGTGGTGGCGGATGGCTTTGCCAAGGATTCGGTTCTTGCGGTTGTGGCCGCCGTGGAAGCCCGTTCCGAACACCCGATTGCGGCAGCCATCGTCAAGGCCGCCGAGGCGCGGCGACTGACCCTGCCTGCGGCGGAAGAGGTCCGCGCAGTGACCGGCCAGGGCATCGAGGCTGTCGTGGGTGGTGACAGGATCGCCGTTGGCGCGGATCGCTTCATGGCAAGTCTTGGCCTGTCCGTAGAGGTGTTCGCCGACATTGCGGCGCGGCTGGCGGGCGAGGGCAAGACGCCGCTTTATGCCGCCATCGGCGGGCGTCTGGCGGCGATCATTGCCGTATCGGACCCGTTGAAGCCGACAAGCGTGGAAGCCATCCGCCGCCTGAAAGCCATGGGCCTGAAGCTTGCCATGGTGACGGGCGACAATGCCCGCACGGCACAGGCCATTGCGGCTGAGGTTGGCATCGACGAGGTGGTGGCGGAAGTGCTGCCGGCCGGTAAGGTGGAAGCGCTGAAACGTTTAAGCACGGGCGGCAAGCGCATCGCCTTCGTCGGTGACGGCATCAATGATGCGCCTGCTCTGGCGGAGGCGGATGTGGGTATCGCCATCGGCACCGGCACGGATGTGGCGATCGAAAGCGCCGATGTGGTGCTCTCCAGCGGCGATCTGAACGGCGTGGCGGATGCGATTGCGGTGAGCCGCGCGACGATGGCAAACATCCGCCAGAACCTGTTTTGGGCCTTCGGCTATAACGTGGCGCTGATCCCGCTCGCGGCGGGTGTGTTCTACCCGGCCTTCGGGCTGATGCTCTCCCCCATGATCGGCGCGGGCGCCATGGCGCTCTCCAGCGTCTTCGTGCTGACCAATGCGCTGCGGCTGCGGACGATCAACCTCAAAGGAGCGGGTGCATGAATATCGGTGAAGCCTCGCAGGCCTCGGGCGTTTCCGCCAAGATGATCCGCTATTACGAGCAGATCGGGCTGATCAGGCCGTCTGCCCGAACGGGCAATAATTACCGGGTTTACGGGGCGGATGAGGTGCATGTGCTGCGCTTCATCAAGCGCGCCCGTTCGCTTGGTTTCTCGCTGGAGGAGACGGAGCGCCTGCTGGCGCTGTGGCAGGACAAGGCGCGCGAAAGCGCCGCCGTGAAGGAGGTGGCGACCGCTCATATTACCGATCTGGAACGGCGTATTGCCGAGATGCAGGGCATGGTGAAGACGCTGAAGCATCTCTCCCATTGCTGCGGCGGCGATCACCGGCCGGATTGCCCCATTCTGGAGGATCTGGCGGGTGTGCATGATGATGTCACCCCAACCGATAACGAGCGCAAACGATAGACCTTTGATATACCCCCCTCTGTCCTGCCGGACATCTCCCCCACAAGGGGGGAGATCAGCAAGAGGCTTGACCGCCATGTCAATCTTGCCCTCTGTATTTCAGGCAAGCTGTACCGGTTGATATGGGCGGTGGGCATGCGACACGGTAATCTCCCCCCTTGTGGGGGAGATGCCCGGCAGGGCAGAGGGGGGTAAATAGCTCCCACAACCGACCTAAGGAAAACAACCATGACCACCACATTCACCGTCCCTGATATGACCTGCGGGCATTGCGAAAAGACGGTGCGCTCGGCACTCGCTGAAGTGCTGCCGGGCGCTGCCGTCACTGTCGATTTGCCGTCCCACAAGGTCGTGGTGGAAGGCGACGCCGACAAGGCGGAAGAAGCCATTCGCGAGGCCGGCTATAGCCCTGAGCGCCAATCGGTCTGATCGCCCGGCGTTCATCACAGCACCATGCAGGCAGAGCGAGCGCCGGATCATCTCCGGCGCTGCGGTTTCTCAGTCGATCTTCATTCCGGCACATTTCCCGCATCAAAATATGAGCATGTGTCCTGACTTGTCTTTTCGAGCAGGCGCGCCACGTCTTTTTGCACTGCGGTAGAAATCAGGAGGCTGATGCATGGATCAGGACGTTTCAGTGGGGAAGACTGTCGCCTTCATCATTCCGGTGCGGCACCCGCAAAACGCCAGGAATTGGCCGGGCCTGATCGCCCGCCTGCAGCAGACGATAAAATCCATTTCCGCCCAGACCAACCCCTCCTGGTGCTGCGTGATCGTGGCGAACGAAGAGGCGGATCTGCCGGTTCTGCCGCAGGGCTTTCATGTGGAGCGGGTCAGCTTGGCCCCGAACCCCAATTACCAGATGGACCACAGCAACCGGGAGGCGGTCTATGAGGCCGTGCGGGTGGACAAGGGCAAGCGGGTGCTGGCCGGCATGAAGGCGGCGCGTCATGCCCGCTTCTTCATGGTGGTCGATGACGACGATTTCGTCAGCCGCGACATCACCGCCTTCGCGGCGCAAAACCCGGATGCGCCCGGCTGGTATTTCGACAAGGGATATGTGTGGACGGAAGGCAGCGGCTTCCTGTTCCTGCGCTCGGATTTCAGCAAGCTCTGCGGCACCTCGCATCTCATCCGCTCCGATCTTTATCAGCTGCCCGATGTGCTGGATGAGGATGCCATGGAGTATGTGAAGGCGATGATGGGCAGCCACATCAAGATGGAGAGCATCCTGGCCGGGCAGGGGGCGCCGCTTGCGCCGCTGCCCTTCGTCGGCGCGGTCTACCGCGTCGGCCATGTGGAGGCGCACAGCCAGTCGCGCAATGTTTTCCGCTCGCATCTCTTGAACCGCGAGACGATCAAGCGGCCGCGGCTTTTCCTTTCCAACGCCCTGCGCTTTCGCCGGCTGGATGGGGCGAAGAAGGGCCAGTTTGGAATGGTGGTCTGATCCGTCCACAGGGCGTCATCAAAATTTCATCACAGCCTGTGGGAACCGTTACGCGGCTGCCAAACGGACAAGGCATGGTCGGGATTATTCTCTCCTGACTTTTCGAGGTTGCCATGTTCCACCGCCTGATGTCGTCCACGCTTCTATCTCTTGCCGTCTCGCTGCCTTTGGCGACAGCCAGCCTGGCGGTGGAGGTGGGTGCCAAGATCGAGACCCCATGCCCCTTTGGCGATTGCGCGGCGGCGTTTTCACTGGCTTATGCCGGTGAGTTCGTCATTCCCACCGGCACCATGATCGATGGCGTGGAGATCGGCGGTCTGTCTGGATTGGATTACGATCCGGCCAGCGGCCATTATATCGCCATCTCCGATGATCGTTCCGAAAAGGCACCGGCCCGCTTTTACGAGCTTTCCATCGATGCCAATGCCACCGGCATCAAGGATGTGAAGGTTCTGCGCACGGTGACCTGGCAGGACAAGGACGGCAAGCCCTTCGCGATCAAGATGGTGGATCCGGAGTCCCTGCGCTACGGCCGCGATGGCATCTACTGGTCGAGCGAAGGGGACGCCAAGCAGCTGCTGCCGCCCTTCGTGCGCGTGGCGCGCCCCGATGGCAGCTTTGTCCGCGAACTGACACTGCCGGAAGGCTTTGCGCCTGCGGCTGATAAATCCTCCGGCATTCGCGACAACCTTGCCTTCGAGGGCTTGGCCTTCCTACCGTCCGGCGACTTGATGGTTGGCACGGAGGAAACGCTGAACCAGGATGGCCCGATTGCGAGCCTGCTGCATGGCGGTCTCTCCCGCCTGATCCGCTACGATGCCGCAAGCGGCAAGCCGAAGGCGCAATATGCCTATCCGATCGAGCCGATCCCGCAGGCGCCGAACAGCGACAAGGGCTGGAAGGATAATGGTGTTTCCGAAATCATGGCGCTGGACGATCACCGCCTGTTGACGATTGAACGCGCCTTTGCCGAAGGGTTCGGCTTCAATATCAAGGTCTTCATGATCGACCTCGATGGCGCGACCGATGTTTCCGCGACAGCTTCGCTCGCCAAGCCCGAGGGCATGATCGTGCCGGTGCGCAAGAGCCTGGTGCTGGATATGCGCGCGCTTGGGCTTCAGCCGGACAATATCGAAGGCGTAACGCTCGCCAAGGGCAATGATGGCAGCGACCTTCTGGTCTTCGTGTCGGACAATAACTTTGCTGCCAGCGAGAAGACGCAGTTCTATGCCTTCAAGGTGCTGAAGCGCCCGTGAAGATAACAAGTCGGGTGAACAACACCACCCGCAGATAGAATTAGAAAGGCCGGAGAGCGAACCCTCCGGCCTTCGCTGCAATTGTAAACTTAGAACTTCACGCCGATACCGACGTTGACAACGTGCTGGTCGAAGTCAGCCTTGATGCCGCCGATGTTCTTGTCCTCAAAGTCGTTGTAGCGGTATTCGACGCGGGCAAAGACGTTGTCGGTGAAGGCGTAGTCGACGCCCGCGCCAATGGTCCAGCCGTTGAGCGTCTTGTCGGTGTCGAAGCCCGGACCCTTCACGAAGCCGTTGGTGGCTGTCCAGCCGCCTGCTGCGAAGATGAGGGCGCGGTCCATGGCGTAGCCGACGCGGCCACGAACGGAGCCGGAGAAGTCCGTGCCGGCGCGGAAGCCAGGCGCGAAGCTCTTGTCGTTCCAGTCGTAGTTCACATCGCCTTCGAGACCGACGACGAAGCCAGAGGACATCTGCCAGTTATAGCCGACGAAGCCACCGATACGGCCGCCATCGAAATTGCCGGAAGCCGTGCCGCCGAAGGCGTCGCGGAAGTCACCGTTCTCCCAGGCGTAACCGCCATGGGCACCGATATAGGCGCCGCCCCAGGTGAAGGCGGGAGCGACGGCTTCAACCGCTGCCGGTGCCTGCGGGATCTGCTCAACAGCATCGGCGGCGTAGGCGGCCGAGCTACCGGTGAATGCAACAGCTGCTGCGAAAAACAGGATCTTCTTCATGGTTGTCTTCCTCTTCATGGGATGAAAGCCCATGTAGGGTGCCCCAATCGAAAAGCTGTAGCGAAATTACAACAGACTATCATGATTGCGCGATTTTTCGGCTGCCTGCAGTTTGAATAGGCGCTGCGTGCCCTGCGAAAACACCGGCTTGCAGGCCGTGGGCGCAACACCATATGCAGGAGTATAGAGACACTATTCGCCCTTGCGCTGCTGGCGCCTGTGAGGATCAAGAACTTGTTTTCCTTCAATAATTCCTATGCACGTCTGCCGGATCGCTTTCATGCCTCGGTCTTTCCAGAGCCCGTGGAGGCGCCAGCCCTGATCAAGTTCAATACGGCGCTTGCAAAAAAACTGCGCCTGTCCATTGACGATCCTGATTCGGGCCACCTCACGGCGATGTTATCCGGTAATGTCTTGCCGGCCGGGGCCGAGCCTCTAGCGATGGCCTATGCGGGGCATCAGTTCGGCAATTTCGTGCCACAGTTGGGCGACGGCCGCGCGATCCTTCTGGGCGAGGTGGTGGATGAAGATGGCATTCGTCGCGATATCCAGCTGAAGGGCGCGGGGCCAACGCCTTTCTCTCGCCGGGGCGATGGCCGCGCCGCCCTTGGCCCGGTGCTGCGCGAATATATCGTCTCGGAAGCCTTTGCAGCGCTCGGCATTCCCGCCACGCGGGCGCTTGCTGCTGTCGCGACCGGTGAACCGGTCTATCGCGAGACACCATTGCCCGGCGCCGTCTTCGTGCGGGTGGCGGCCAGCCATGTGCGCATCGGCACCTTCCAGTTCTTTGCGGCGCGCGGCGACACCGAGGCGCTGAAGACGCTGGCTGATTACGTCGTCGACCGGCATTATCCTGATCTGAAGGGGACGGAAAAGCCCACCCTGGCGCTGCTGCAACGGGTCTCCGACCGACAGGCAGAGCTGATTGCCCGCTGGCTGGGCGTCGGCTTCATCCATGGCGTGATGAACACTGACAACATGACGATCTCAGGCGAGACGATTGATTTCGGCCCCTGCGCCTTTCTGGATGAATATGATCCGATGAAGGTGTTCTCCTCGATCGACCAGCAGGGCCGCTATGCCTATCGCAACCAGCCCGGCATCGGCCAGTGGAACATTGCGCGGCTGGCGGAATGCCTGCTGCCGCTGATCGACGAGAATGAAGAGAAGGCGGTCGAGCTAGCAAACGGCGTCCTGAAAACCTTCGGCGAGCATTTCCAGGCGGCCTGGCTGGCGCTGTTCGTCAAGAAGATCGGCCTGTCGACCGAAGACCCCGGCGACGCCGATCTGGTTCAGGGGCTTCTCTCGGCCATGCGGGAAGGCAATGCCGATTTCACGCTGACCTTCCGGCGCTTGTCGGCCCTGGCGGAAGCCTTGCGCAGCGGCACCGAAACGCTGCATGCAGAGGCGGCCTTGCTGGAAGGCTTTGCGCCATGGCAGAAGGCGGAAGCCTGGCTGCCGCAGTGGCGCGAACGGCTGGCTCGCGAGCCTGCGGGTGCCGACTCGGCGGCGCTGATGCGCTCCGTCAACCCGGCCATCATCCCGCGCAACCACCGCATCGAGGAAGTGATTGCCGCTGCCGTCGAAGGCGATCTTCAACCCTTCGAGCGCCTGCTGGCCGCCCTTGAAAAACCCTATGAGGATCGCCCGGAATTTGCGGCTTATACGGAAGCCCCAACCTCAGACCAGCGCGTGTTGCAGACGTTCTGCGGGACGTGATTATAGGTTGAGTAGAATCTGATTGCTATTTAAAGTGGTTCTTAGACGGCTGTAATCGCGCTTGATAGAGTGCGCATTATGCACTATTTTGAGGATGCGATTAATGCCGGTGATCGTGCGGTTGGGCAATCTCAAGATCCATGTGTTCTCGGATGATCACAACCCGCCGCATTTTCATGTTTCGACGCCTGACCATGACGCGTTGATCCGGTTGTCGGATCTGACCGTCCTGCAGGGCCAGATCACCCGGCGCGATCTGGAAAAGGTATTGCAATGGGCGTCACAGGAAGAGAACCGGCTTCGTCTTGTCAGCGAATGGAACCGTCTCAATGAGCAATGAACTGATTACGGTGGGAGAACCGCTGCCGCGTATCAGCCACGCGGAGATACTGAAAGACCGCGTCCTACGGATCCGTTGGCGATCGGGACACGAGACGACCGTTGATCTGGCACCGGTTCTCTTGAGCCGCCGGGCCTTCATGCCTCTTCGGGAAGACGACGAACTCTTCCGTCAAATCAGCGTGGAAGAGCACGGTACGGCGCTGGAGTGGCCGCAGGGTATTGATCTCTCCGCGCTGTGGCTCAGCAAGCTCCCGTCTGTCAGCTTTAACAACGCTGATTTCCGCAACGCCATGGAGGAGTTGGGCATGACGCTGGAGGGCATGGCGGCTGCTTTGGAGATTTCCCGTCGGCAGGTGGCGGATTATCGTAAGGCCAAGCCCATTCCGAAATCCATTGCCTTCGCGACGCGCTATCTGGTGGATATCAGGCGCAGCGCGTCGTGACGGATTGTCTAACGCTGATAATGATAGCGGCACTGGATGATCTCCAGCCGCTGCTCATCGTTGGAACCAGCCACGCGATAGACAAGACGATGGTCGCCGGTGATGCGGCGAGACCAGAAGCCGGTCAGATCACCCTTCAGCGGTTCAGGCTTGCCAAGACATGAAAACGGCGTGCGCTTGGCATTGCGGATCAATTCGTTGATCTTCTCGACCATGCGCGGGTCGGTCTTTTGCCAGAACTCGTAGTCTTCCCAGGCGTTGGCGGTCCATACGAGCTTCATTCAGCCGTCGGGTCCGTCTCAACCGTCTTTCCCTCGCGTAGCTGGTCCAGGCTCTGACGCAGCCGTTCGGCATTGGCGGGGTTCGAGAGAAGATGCAGCGTTTCCTGCATGCTCTCATATTCGCCTTCGGCAATCACAACCACGGCCTCCTTGCCCTGCCGGGTTACCAGCAGCGGCGCGCGTGATTCAATCGTTGAATCGAAATGGCTGGCAAGGTTCTGCCTGAATTCTGTAAAGCGCACATGAGCCATAGGACTGTCTCCATCTGTACAGAATTATGTACAGTAAAGAGCTCTATGTTTCAATCCTATCAAGATAAGCGGTTTCCGCTCGCCGCTTTGGCCCCTTCAAAAAACATGCTAAGCGCGCCCACCGAATAACAACAGGAGTATTAGCGTGAGCGAGCCGACCGTAGCCGACGTCACAGACCGCATCTATCAATCGCTGCAGGCGGATAATGCAGATCTAGACCTGCATATCGCAGCTCTCAAGGCGGCGCTTGCGCATGAAGGTTTGAAGGAGGCGGTATTCGATCCGCAGCGGCTGGTGCAGAATAACCGCTCCGGCCGCAAGCTCATGGAAGCCTATTTTCGCCAGCGCGGCGTGAAGGTGGCGTTCAAGGCGTCGTAGTCTTGATCGGGAGGGAAGGCAGTAGGATTTTCTACTGCCGACTGCCGACTGCCGACTGCCGACTGCCGACTGCCGACTGCCGACTGCCTACTGCCTAAACTCCCTCACGGAAACACCCGTGCACCCGTCTCCTCAACCACGCTTGTAGGTGACTGATGGAACGGGCAGGTGGCCGGTTCCGTCACCGGGATCGGGTTGCGTTCGGAGCGGAATTTGGCCGAGCGCTCATAGGCCATGCGGCGCATGCGCATGATCTGGCCGAGCGGCTGGTGGGCCGTGATGCCATTCCAGGGGCTGAAGGCCATGCCATCATCCACCGTCTCCGCCCGCTCCTGGCTCCAGGCGGTTTGCGGCGAGGCGGTGATGGTCGCGACCGTCACATAGGGGCTCTTCTCCTCATCCCACAGCGCCATCGGATCTTCGATCGGCATCTCATCCAATGAGGTGCAAAGCTGCGCCTTCAGGTGCCAGACGGCGGTTTCGGTTTCGAAGAATTCCTCCAGCAGATGGCGGTGGACATCCGCATCGCCATCGACTTTGACCGTCTGGTCGACAAGCCGTTTCAGGTTGTCGGATGCGGGGACGGCTCCGAGCTTGGCGATGTAATCGCCAAAGCGTACGGGCACCTGTGTGAAGAAGCTTTCACCCAGCATATGCGTCATCGGTTGCCCGCCCAGCACCTTCACCGGCGCGCTTTCCTTGCCAACGCTTTCCAGTGCGCCTTCCACGCCGCGCAGCACCTTGGAAATCAGTTTCTTCAGCCCTTCCGCCCGGTCGGTGGTGGCGGCCAGCAGCTTGAGATTACCAAGGAATGCCTTGCCGCTCGGCGAGTTGAACACCTTGCCGTTGACCATCACGAAGTCCTGCGAGCGGGAATGCTCCGAACCCGGCAGGCGTTCGCCTTCCACATCAAGGATTTTCAGCGCCATGCCGCGCGGCGCCGACACGCTGTCGTGCAGAATGTCACCGGGCGTGGTGGAAAGCCGGATGACCGCGTCGTAGGTTGCTGGCTCGGCAAACAGACCCTGCGCCAGTTGCGGCGGCAGGTTATCCAGCACCTCCACTGTCGCGCCGAGCAGACCATGGCTTTTTGCGTGGACGGAGCGAATGGCATGCGCGCTGTCGGCATAGGTCTTGTAGGCGATGGAAAGCATCGTCTCCGTCAAGGCTTCCGCGACCTGTGGTTCGTCGGGCGAAATCTCTTCCAGATCAGGGCGATAGCGAAGCGGGTTGGCGGGCGGCGTGAACCTGTTCATTCGGCGGCCTCCTGAGCGTAATAGAGCTTGTCGATGGTGATTGGCAGGTGACGGAAGCGCGTGCCTGTCGCGTGGTAGATGGCATTGGCAACAGCTGCGGCAACGCCGACGATACCGATCTCACCAAGACCCTTCACGCCGAGCGGGCTTGCCTTATCGTCATGTTCCTCCACGAAGATCACCTCGATATCGTGGATGTCGGCATGCGCGGGCACATGATATTCCGCTAGATTGTGGTTCATGATGCGGCCGGTGCGGTGGTCGAACATGCCTTCCTCGTGCAGCGCCATACCAATGCCCATCACGACACCGCCCAGGATCTGGCTGCGCGCCGTCTTGGGGTTGAGGATGCGGCCTGCGGCAATGGCACTGACCACGCGCGTGACGCGGATGACGCCCAGCTCCTCATCCACCTTCACCTCCACGAAGGCGGCGGAATGGGTGTAGCTGATGAAGGTCTTCATCTGTGCCTGGTCAGGGCCGACTTCACCTAGTTCCTCGATGAAATCGACACCCGCGGCATCCATGATGTCGGCAATCGCGACACCGGCCTGGTCGTTGACGGCGAGCACGAGGCGTCCGTCGCGGATCGCCGTCTGCTCGACACTCGCATCCTTTAAGGGAGAGTTTGGCAAGTCTCGCGCGTGCTTCAGCAGCGTCTGGCGGACAGTCGTGGCCGCCACCTGCACCGCGGAGCCACTGGAGGCTGCCGTCCAGGAACCACCTTCGACGGGCGACTTCGGCAGGCTGGAATCGCCGATTGCCACGGTCACCTGTTCGGCACCGATGCCGAAAGAGTCAGCGCCCACCTGCGCCAGAATGGTGTAGGTGCCGGTGCCGATATCGGAGGCGGCGGCGGAGACCGTCACATGGCCGTTTCGCTCCAGTTTAACCTTGGCGGTGGACTGCATCAGGCTTGCTTCCCATACCCCGGTCGCCATGCCCCAGCCGACGAGATCGCGGCCATCGCGCATGGAGCGCGGCGCGGGTGAACGGCTCGCCCAGCCGAAGCGCTCGGCACCCTCGCGATAACAGGCATGCAGCGCCTTGGAGGTCAGCTGCTTGTCCATGTTCTGGTCAATATGTACGAAGTTGCGGATGCGCATGTCGAGCGGGTCGATGCCCACTTCGTAGGAGAGTTCATCGATCACCGATTCCAGCGCAAATACGCCGGTTGCAGCACCGGGCGCCCGCATGTCTCCGGGGGTGGAAACGTTGAGTTCCGTCAGCTCATAGGTCAGTTTCACGTTGTCGCAGCGATAGGCAAGGCCTGACCAGTTGACCACAACCTCCTGATAATCCTCGTAAAGCGAAGTTGCCTGCACCGCATGATGCATGATCGCCGTCAGATGCCCTTCGTCGTCGGCGGCCATGGAAACCGTCTGCACCGTCGCAGGCCGCCAGGTGAGATAGAACATCTCGCGGCGGGAGAGTTCGAGCTTCACGGAGCGCTTCAGATCAAGCGCCGCCATGACGGAGAGAAACACCTGGTGCTTGGGGCGAAGGCCGGAGCCAAAGGCGCCGCCCACGAACTTGTTCAGCACGCGCACCTTGTCCGGCTTAAGTTCGAACACGCTGGCGATATAGGACTGGACGTTCTGCGAGCCTTGCGTCTTGTCGTGGATCGTGAGGCTTCCGTCTTCGCCATAGATCACGGTTGAGGCAAACAGCTCCATCGGGTTGTGGTGCTCGCCCTCCTGAAAATAATCGGCCGAGATCTGGTAGGGCGATTGTGAAAACGCCCGGTCGGCATCGCCGCGTGGTTTCGGCGGTGGCGAGATGCCTGATCGCTTCTCCTTCGGCACATAGGACTGATCCTGCTCGAAGCGCAGGTCCGTATGTGGCTCATCCTCATGATAGGTCATTCGGATCAGCGAGGCAGCATCGCGCGCAGCCTCAAAACTTGTCCCGATCACCAGCGCCACCGGCTGGCCATCGAAGAGAATCCGATCGTTTTCCAGCGGACGTAAAGGGTGGCCGGGAAGCGCCACCTCATCCTTCCAGGCCTTGTCCCACCAGGCGGTGCGGGGCCGGTTCTGATGGGTGTAGATCTTCACCACACCTGGAAATGTCTCAGCCTCTGTGAGGTCGATCTCGGCGATGCGGCCGCTGGCAATGGTGGCAACCGTCACGAAGCCATGCAGCAGGCCGTCCGGAGCCTCATGTTCGGCGGCATAAGGGGCGGTGCCGGTGACCTTTAACGGCCCATCGATGCGGGACACCGGAAAGCCGATCACGCGGGAAGAAGTATCCATGTCTCAGCTCCTCGGTCTTAGAAAATGGCTTTGTGCGACTGGATCTGCGGCGTACCGGCAGCCGCCTGCTCCAGCGCCCGTACGATGGCGCGGCGGGCCATCTCGATCTTGAAATCGTTGTCACCTTGGCCCCTGGCGCCAGCCAGAAGCCTCGTCGCCAGTGCCTGGAATGTGTCGCGGTTGGCGGGTTGGCCTGCACATTCCGTTTCCGCCAGCGGGTCGCGCCAAGGCTTGTGCGCCACGCCACCCAGTGCCACGCGGATGTCGAGGATCGTTCCATCCTCACCGATATCGAGCGCCGCTGCGACAGAGACGAGCGCGAAGGCATAAGACAGGCGGTCGCGCAGCTTCAGATAGCTGTGATGGCGTTTGAAATGGCCGCCGGAGACGCGGATCGCGGTGACGATTTCGCCCTGCTGCAGCGTGTTGTCGCGCTCCGGGTGGTCCCCTGGCAGGCGGTGGAAGTCGAGGAAGGGGATCTGCCGGTCGCCGGTCGGCCCCGCCACATCCACTACCGTATCAAGGGCTGCGAGCGCGACGCACATGTCGGAGGGATGGGTGGCGATACAGTGCTGGCTGGCACCGAGGATGGCATGGATGCGATTGACGCCACCGACTGCGCCGCAGCCGGAACCGGGCTCCCGCTTGTTGCATGGCGTGGAGGCATCATAAAAGTAATAGCAACGTGTCCGTTGCAAAAGGTTACCTCCACAGGTGGCGGCATTGCGCAATTGCGGTGACGCGCCAGCCAGAATAGCGGAGGAGAGCAGCGGCAATTCACCCGCAATTCCGGCATGATAAGCGGCAATGGAGTTGCTGACCAAGGCACCGATTCGGAATGTGCCGTCCTCCAGCTGCTCGATCTCCTTCAGCGGCAGACGGTTGATATCGATGACCGCACCCGGATGGGTCACGTCATATTTCATCAGGTCCACAAGATTGGTGCCACCCGCCAGAACCTGGGCTTCAGGGTTTGCAGCGAGCGCCGCCACGGCTTCGGAGACGTCGCTTGGACGCAGATACTCGAAGGGTTTCATTCCGCGGCCTCCCGATGTGCGCCAACATTTTCGGCCTGCATCACGTCCTCAATCGCGTCGGCGATGTTGGTATAGGCGCCGCAGCGACAGAGATTGCCGCTCATCAGCTCGCGGATTTCTTCGCGGGAATGGGCGTGGCCTTCCTTCAGAAGACCGGCGGCGGAACAAATCTGGCCCGGCGTGCAATAGCCGCACTGATAGGCATCATGCTCCACGAATGCCTTCTGCAGCGGGTGCATGTTGTCAGGCGTGCCGAGGCCTTCGATCGTGGTGATCTCGGCGCCATCGAGGCTGACGGCAAGCTTCAGGCAGGAATTGATCCGCTCGCCATCGATCAGCACCGTGCAGGCGCCGCACTGGCCGTGGTCGCAGCCCTTCTTGGTGCCTGTCATCGACAAGGGGCCGCGCAGCAGATCGAGCAGCGTTACCCAGGGATCAACGCTGACATCGTGGTGTGCGCCGTTGATGGTGAGGGAAACGGGGAGACCGGAGGCAGAACTCCGGTTGGACAAAAGATCCATGAAGGGGTACCTTTCCGTGGCGTGGGAAGTGCCATCAGAACGGGTGCTTGCGGAGATTGTTCCGCTGTGAAACAGGGCAATGTTCCCGCAGGGCGCGAAAAAATTTCTGTGATAGGAAAATAGTCCTTGACGGCGTGACGGTTGTTTGGTACCTATTGGTCATTGTCGGAGATTTGCGACTGACCCTCGGGTTCGCTGCAGACCTTCCAGTCAGCGGCCCTCGGGTTCCCCATAGCCCAGGGCCGTTTTTTTTGGCCGAGGGATTGAGCGGGATTTTGCATACCGCAGTCCTGACTGTTTTGACCTTTTCACCCCCCTCTGTCCTGCCGGACATCTCCCCCACACGGGGGGAGATCGACTCGCGGCGCCGTCTCGATCCCTATAAGTTGTCGCAGTCATTTACACGGTCTCCATGTTGGAGAGATGCGAGCGGGCAACCGTTCTGCTGATCTCCCCCCGTGTGGGGGAGATGTCCGGCAGGACAGAGGGGGGTAACAAGGGGCCACCCCTTCGTCCGGCCTTCGGCCACCTTCTCCCCCGCGTGGGAGAAGGGAGTTCCATCATCCACCACACCGGCCACGCCATGATCGACCCAATCGACACCATCGACCTCAGCCTGTTCGGCGGCTGGGACGCAGATCCTCGCGCGCCGTTGCCCGCCTTGCCGGAAAAAACCGCCCACGCTGCCGATGCCGTTCTGCTGGAACTGAAATCGGCGGAGCAGGCGGCAAGCGGAGAGGAGCTGCGCCAGCTACTGTCTGAGATGACCCGGGAACTGCGGGCGCAATTCGCCTTTTTCCGGGAGCTTCGCGCCAATGCCGAGCAACTGGCGGCGCTGGAAGGCGATGAGGCGGCGCAGAAGCTGGCGCGGGCGGATGTGAAGGCCGCGACCGACGCCATGTCGCTGATCGTGCGCACGCTGGAAAAGGTGGATAGCCTGCAGCGCCAGCTGGCGCGCGACCGCGAGGCGGAGGCTGAGCGACGGGCGGAAGAGGGCGGCTATCAGGAGGCGGTCAACAGTGTCAAAGCGCTCATCGAGGCCCGGGCCCGCGAACTGTTTGAAGACTGGCAGCGCGCGAGCCGTGCTGACCCTCTCGAGCCCGGCGGTTCGGCTGGGGTTGCGCCGTCTGCACCCGACACCGGGTGAACAGCAAATGGTCGATGCCGTTGACACCGTGCTTGCAGACTGGGAGTCCGGAATGACGAGGATCGGTGCCGGTCGCATGGAGCCGTTCATGGCTGGAAGGCGCCTCATCGCGCAGATGGAACGGTCACAGGCTGTCGTTGCGGCAAAAAGCAGAGCCGGTGAACCGCCCGTCACGGGCTGGCAGCAGCATGCCCTCAGCATCCAGCGCGAATGGTGGCTTTCCGGCCGCGCCGAACAGAAGCCGCCCGAGGGGGCGTGGCGCACCTGGTTGATCATGGGAGGGCGCGGCTCCGGCAAAACTCGCGCCGGTGCGGAGTGGGTGCATGCGCTGGCCACTGCCAGCGACCGCAGCACCTTGCGCATTGCGCTTGTCGCGGAAACACTGGGGGATGCGCGTGAGGTGATG
The DNA here is from genome assembly GCF_030504645.1 of Rhizobium oryzicola. Lineage (GTDB taxonomy): Bacteria > Pseudomonadota > Alphaproteobacteria > Rhizobiales > Rhizobiaceae > Neorhizobium > Neorhizobium oryzicola. The sequence goes on from NZ_JAUKWQ010000001.1 coordinate 1,101,153, forward strand.
GTGGATGGCGTGTCCGGCATCTGCCGCATTGCCCGCAAAAACGCGCCGGACTTCGAGGTATCGCGCCGCAGGCTGGTCTGGCCGTCCGGTGCGGTGGCGCAGATCTTCTCCTCCGAAGATCCGGAGGCGCTTCGCGGCCCGCAGTTTCACTATGCCTGGTGCGACGAGCTGGCAAAGTGGAAGCATGCGCAGGAAACCTTTGACATGCTGCAATTCGGTCTGCGCCTTGGCGAGGATCCCCGCCAGCTGGTGACGACCACGCCACGCCCGGTGCCGATCCTGAAGGCGCTGATGGCCGATCCGGAAACGCGTCTCGTGCGGATCTCGACGACAGCGAATGCCGGCAATCTGGCGCCGGGTTTTGTGGCGGCTCTCGAACGTCGGTATGGCGGCAGCCGTCTCGGCCGGCAGGAGCTGGAGGGCGAACTGATCGAGGATCGCGAGGACGCGCTCTGGAAGCGCGCCGATCTGGAAACCGCCATCATCCGCTTTACCGGGGCGCTTCGCCGTATTGTCGTTGCGGTCGATCCACCTGCTGGCTCCGGTGCCGGTTCCTGCTGTGGCATCGTCGTGGCGGGCGTGGAAACGGGCGGTCGCGGCGTGGTGCTGGCGGATTGTTCGGTGGAGGGTGCTTCACCCGCCGGCTGGGCGCAGGCCGTGGTCGCCGCCTACCGGCGCTATTCCGCGGATCGCATCGTGGCGGAAGTCAACCAGGGCGGCGACATGGTGGCGTCCATGCTGAAAAGCGTGGATGAGAAACTGCCGCTGACATTGGTGCGGGCAAGCCGTGGAAAGTTTTTGCGGGCTGAGCCTGTGGCGGCATTGTACGAACAGGGAAGGGTGGCCCATGCGGGCCGTTTTCGCGAGTTGGAAGACCAGATGTGTGATTTCGGCCCGGACGGTTTGTCCTCGGGCCGATCGCCGGATCGGCTTGATGCGCTGGTCTGGGCGCTGACGGCCCTCATGCTGGAGGGCCATGGAGAGCCGCGCGTGCGCGGCCTCTGATCGCAAGCGTTAACGTTGCTTCGCCGGCGTAGCGGCACTCTCGCGCATCTGCTTCCACTCGGATTCAAGGCGTTCAACCAGATGTTGCGGAATCTGCGGCTTCTGGGCGGTCTGAGCGGAAGACGCCGGGGCGGGCTGCTGCATCATCGTTGTAATCCTCCTGGTTGGTGTCGGCGCTTAAGAACGCCGTCGCAAGCTGTTGGTTCCACAGCGTTAGCGGAAAGTAAAGGGCCGCCTAAGCAGCTAAAACGATTAGTATTTTTCAAATCGATTGAAACTTTTGCATATCTTTCGCGTCTGCCATGCGCGGCGAGTGGAGGATGTGTGTTTTCGGATAGGTTGTGATTTATGACAGGCACAAACCTGGTTTCCGGTCTTGATCCCACACGATTTCTCGAAGTGGTCACGAACCGTCTTCATGGCGGCAGATTGCCCGCTGCCGCACGGGAAGGCTACCTCGCCCTGCTGGATGCGGCGGCGCGACGGGAAGGACAGATAAGCAAAGCGAGCCTCGCTTACGTGCTGGCCACCGCCTATCACGAGACGGGCGGCAGGCTGCAGCCGGTGGAAGAAAACCTGTCCTACAGCGCCGACGGACTGCTGCGCACCTTTCCGAACCGCTTTACGGCTGCGGAAGCCGCCCGCTATTCCCGCCAACCGCAGCAGATCGCCAACCGAGCTTATGCCAACCGCCTCGGTAACGGGGACGAGGCAAGCGGCGATGGCTGGCGCTATCGCGGTCGCGGGCTGGTGCAAATTACCGGGCGCTTGAATTACCGCGCCTTCGGGCTGGAAGGCCAACCGGAGCTGGCGCTCGATCCGGCGCGGGCAGTGGAGATCCTGTTCACAGGCATGATCGAGGGCCGCTTTTCCGGCCGCAGACTGTCGGACTTTTTCGACGAGCGCCACCGCGATTGGCAAGGCGCCCGTCAGATCGTCAACGGCTCCGACCGCGCCGCCGACATCGCGGGATATGCGCGGGCGTTTTTCGAGGCGCTGGGCGGATGGGGTGATGCGAATGGCGCCGCATCTGGCTGACGCGATGTCATCATTTAGACGCACGTGCGTGTTGCGTCGCGTGTTGACTACGAGCTTTAAGTCTATCTGCGGTTAAGACGGCAGCGCTGAGCTTAGGCAACGACTGAGGGGTGGAATGCGCAGATTGTTCATCCTGTGTTGCGTCATCGGTTTGTGCTGGGTTGCCTGGCAGGCTTATTTCCGTCGTTCAGCAACAATCGACCTGACGCAGGGTTACCGTCTCACCTACACGGTGGCCTGGGGCCTTGGCATGGATCAACGGCTGAGCCTGAAGCAATATGGACTACCTTGGGCAACCGGCTCGACAGGATGGATAGAGGTCTGGAATAAGCCCTACAACACTGGCGCGGTTGTCTACGCTGCCGAGACGGGTGATATTTACTATATCGGAACCGGCTACCAGTTGGTCGCCGTCAACGTGACCCAAGGAACAATGCTCACGCGCTGTGATCCTGCATGGATACCGAAGCCCACGGCGCTCGCAGAGCAACAAATGATCCTCGAAAATAACGGTGGGCAGGGCGTCTCGAATGCGCCCAAGCTCTGGACATACCTCCCTCAAAACGCAAATGGCGGCGGCGCTCCCATCAATCCGCCGCTCTCGGAATATTATGTCGGGGTGCGGTATCTCGGTCGCTTTGGTATCGTTGAGCCGGATCGCCAGACAGGCTTAGGTAGGGGCCAGGAAGTGAGATTTGTGCCGGCAGAGAACGCACCAGAACCGCGACTTGCCTTGCGCTTGTATTGTGGGTGATGGGCCGTTGTACTCACCCCACCCGATGCTGTCGCATCGACCTCCCCCTCAAGGGGAGGTGGGAGGGTGGCGCCGGTCGCGGCATTCCCCATCACCGTCAGAAGACATCTTAATGCCAGCCGCATATTGGCTTCTCCGCGCTTGAGAAGTTCCCGGCGGTGCGGCGATTTCCCCACCTCCCCTTGAGGGGGAGGTCGCAGCGAAGCTGCGGGTGGGGTGATCGAACATGCTTCAAAACACATAGCCTTAGCAGGATCATCCCCATGAAATCATTTCTTCACCTGCCTTGGCGGGCGGCAAAGCCTGTGGCCGAGGCCAAGGCCGTCAGCGGTCTTGCCATTCTCGCCGGCGAGGGGGCGGCGCAGTGGTCCGGCCGCTCTTATGCCGCGCTGTCGCGCACCGGCTTCATGACGAACCCGGTCGTCTACCGGGCGGTACGGATGATTGCCGAAGCCGCCGCTGCCGTTCCGTGGCTCGCTTACGAGGGTGAGCGGGAGGTGGTGGATCACCCGGCGCTGATACTTCTCAAAGGCCCCAACCCACGCATGGGCGGGGCGGATTTTCTCGAAGCCCTCTATGGCCAGCTGCTTCTCTCCGGCAATGCCTATGTCGAGCCGTTGCTGCTGGCGGGCGCTTTGCGGGAACTGCATCTCTTGAGGCCCGATCGCGTGAGCGTGGTGGAAGGGCCGGATGGCTGGCCTGTCGCCTATGATTACCGGGTGGGTTCGCGGCTCAGGCGTCTTCCCGCGCAAGGGGGCGAGCTTTCTCTTCTGCATCTGGAGCTGTTTCATCCCCTCGACGATAATGGCGGCTTTTCGCCTCTGGGGGCAGCGGGCGCAGCACTCGACCTGCACAATGCCGCCGCGAAGTGGAACAAGGCGCTCTTGGACAATTCGGCGCGTCCATCCGGCGCGCTGGTCTATCAGCCAAAGGAGGGCGGCAATCTCTCGCCCGACCAGTATGAGCGGCTGCGCGACGAGCTGGAGGCGGGTTATAGCGGCGCCGTCAATGCCGGTCGTCCGCTGCTGCTCGAAGGCGGGCTGGACTGGAAGGCCATGGGCCTTTCGCCCAAGGACATGGATTTCATCGAGGCGAAGAATGGCGCGGCGCGTGACATTGCGCTCGCCTTCGGCGTGCCGCCCATGCTGCTCGGCCTGCCCGGCGACAACACCTATTCCAACTATCAGGAGGCGAACCGCGCCTTCTACCGCCTGACCGTGGTGCCGCTGATCACCCGCACGGCGGCGAGCCTATCCACGTGGCTGTCGGCCATCTACCCCGCCTTCGATCTCAAGCCGGATCTCGATCAGGTGCCGGGGCTGGCCGCCGAGCGCGATGCGCTGTGGACCCGCATCGGCAATGCCAGCTTCCTCAGCGATGACGAGAAACGCCAGGCGGTGGGCTATTGAGGGCAGGGGAATTGAGGCGTATATTTGTAATACGTCGTATTACAGCGCGCTTTTGAAGGAGCCTGCCATGGCCGACAAACCCGTTCTCTCCGATCCGATCACCCTGCGTCTGCCGGAAGACATACTGGCCGAGGTGGAACAGATTGCCAAGGCGACCGAACGCAGCCGCAGCTGGGTGATTGTGCGGGCGCTGAAGTATTACCTCATGGCGGAGGGCAATGACATCCTCCAGATCCTGAAAGGCGAAGAACAGGTTCGTAACGGGGAATTCGTCGATGCCGAAGACCTGTTTGCCGAACTGCTCGATGAAGCCAAGCCTGACGCCGCCTGATGCGTGTGATCCTTTCCGCCAACGCAGCCGCGTTTCTAAAGCGGGAACGCGCCTATCTGGAGCACTTCAATCCTCGTGCGGCCAGACGGGTGATCGAAAACCTCCGGTCCGCATTTCGCTTGTTGAAGGACTATCCGCAGGCGGGGTCGCCGATCAAACTGCCGGGACGCCGTCGATATATCTGTGGCGTTTACGTGATCGACTATACGGTGGAGAAAACGCGTCTCGTCATTTCTCATATCCGGCATGGCCAGCAGGCAGATCCCGAACTGGCGCATGATGATGAGCCGTTTCTGTAATCAGAACTCACCCTCACATCCCGCTTTAACAAGCCGAATCTAAAACTCAGCCATCGCCGCTAGACGTCTCATCCGATTCAACAATTGAAGCCCGCGAAGCACCTGCCTCGCGGGCTTTTTCTTGGGCCCACCATCCATCGAAAGGGCATCGCCATGTCTCATCTTGGAGAGGAAAACAGCCTTGTCGCGGCCAAGCTTCTGGGCTCTGCCGCCGGCGCCTGGGTGTCGCTGATCTATCTCTTGCCGAAAAGCCTGCAGGAGGCTGCGACGCGTTTCTTAACCGGCCTTACCTGCGGGCTGATCTTCGGCGGCCCGACCGGGTTGTGGTTGACCGATCGGCTGGGGCTGGAGGGCCAGCTGTCCTCGCTGGAAACCGCACTTGGCGGTTCCGCCGCCGCCAGCCTCTCAGCCTGGTGGGCGCTCGGTGCGCTGTCTCGCATCGCAGACCGCTACGGCGCCAAAACCGGCAGCCGCTAAGCCCGCATCCCTCATAACCTTTCTGGAGCTTTCCATGCACGCTTATCGCGGGCCACGGCCCAATGCGCGCAAATTCGCCAATCTCGATCTCGCGGGCCTGTCCGGCGATGGCACGTTTTCCGGCTATGCCAGCGTCTTCGGCGAGGTCGATCTCGGCAAGGATGTGATCGAACGCGGCGCCTTCAGCCACTCGCTGGTGGAGCGGGGTGCGGCCAAGGTGCGCATGCTCTACCAGCACGACCCGAACGAGCCGATCGGCGCCTGGACCACGATCCGGGAGGATGAGCGCGGGCTTTACGTGGAAGGCGTGCTTTCGCCCGGCGTGGCGCGAGCAGCCGAGGTGTTTTCGCTGATGAAGACCGGCGCGCTGGATGGGCTTTCCATCGGCTTCCGCACCGTGCGTTCCCGCTCGGAGCCGAAGAGCGGCGTCAGGCGCATTCTGGAAGCCGATCTCTGGGAAATTTCCGTGGTGACCTTTCCGATGCTGCCCTCGGCCCGGGTCTCCAATGTCAAGCATGCGCGGTTCTTCCGCGATCGAGAAACCGAACTCGTGCGCGGTATGCGGCGGGCGGCGAAACTGATGATGGCAACGACTTTCAAAGGATGACGAGATGAACGAGATGACCAAAGCTTCGCCCGAGGTGAAGGCCGTGCCGGATACGGTAACGGCCGCCTTCGAGGATTTCATGGAGGCCTTCGAGGCCTTCAAGGAGGTGAATGACCGACGCCTCGGCGAGATCGAACAGAAGCTGACCGCCGATGTGGTGACCCGCGACAAGATGGAGCGCATCAATCGCGTGGTGGACGAGCAGAAGAAGCAGCTGGATACGCTGCTGTTGAAGAAGGCGCGTCCGGCGATCGGCGGTCGTGGGGAGAGCGCCGACAGCGGCGAACACAAGGCGGCGTTCGATGCCTATATTCGCCGCGGGGAGGAGGCCGCGCTGCGCGAGCTGGAGGCGAAGGCCATGGCGGGAGCCACCGGCTCCGATGGCGGCTACCTCGTGCCATCGGAAACCGATACGGAAATCGGCCGCCGTCTGGCGATCGTCTCGCCCATGCGGTCGCTGTCGACGGTACGCACCGTCTCCTCTGCCGTGCTGAAGAAGCCTTTTGCGTTGAGCGGACCCTCCACCGGCTGGGTGTCGGAAACGGCGGCGCGCCCGCAGACCAACACGCCGCAGCTGGCCGAGCTTTCCTTCCCCACCATGGAACTTTACGCCATGCCGGCGGCCACCCAGTCGCTGCTGGATGATGCGGCGGTCGATGTGGAAGCTTGGATCGCGGGCGAGGTGGATATCGTCTTTGCCGAGCAGGAGGGCGATGCCTTCATTCGCGGCGATGGCGTCAACAAGCCCAAGGGGGTCCTGGCCTATGACACGGTGCCGGATGCCAGCTGGAGCTGGGGCAGCCTGGGTTATGTGGCAACCGGGCAGGCGGGCGGCTTTGCCGCATCAGGCGCGTCCGATGTGTTGATCAACGCCATCTACGCGCTGAAGGCCGGCCACCGCCAGAACGCCACCTTCCTGATGAACCGCAAGACGCAAGGGGAGATCCGCAAGTTCAAGGATGCCGATGGCAACTATCTCTGGCAGCCGCCGGCTTCCGTCAACCAGCCGGCCACGCTGATGGGCTTCCCGGTGGCCGAGGGCGAGCAGATGCCTGATATCGCGGCGAACGCGACCGCCATTGCCATCGGCGATTTCCGCGCCGGCTATCTGGTCGTGGATCGCTTAGGCGTGCGCATCCTGCGCGATCCCTATTCCGCCAAACCGTATGTGCTGTTCTACACCACCAAGCGCGTCGGCGGCGGCGTGCAGAATTTCGAGGCGATCAAGCTGGTGAAGTTTGCGGCGAGCTGAGGGGCTGATTTGGTCACCCCACTAAACGCTCTGCGACAGCGTCTCTAGAACACCCCCCTCTGCCTTGCCAGGCATCTCCCCCACAAGGGGGGAGAACAGCAGAACGGTTACCCGCTCGCTCTCTCTATGACATCAAGGCACTGACAGCTTTCCCTGACGCAAGAGGGATCGAGGCGGTGCCACGAGTCGATCTACCCCCTTGTGGGGGAGATGCCCGGCAGGGCAGAGGGGGCAACGAAGTCGGCACCACCCTGATTGAGAACAATCTGCCCCTCACCCTAACCCTCTCCCCGCAGGCGGGGAGAGGGGACGATCCAGCCACGCCGGTGCGTTTCCCCCTCTCCCCGTTCTGACGGGGAGAGGGTCGCCGAGCGCAGCGGAGGCGGGGTGAGGGGCACTTGCTACGCTTCCCAAACTCCAGGACATCTCATGACCTACACCATCACCAATCCGCCGGGTGCGGAGCCGGTCACGCTCGCCGAGGCGAAAGCGCATCTGCGCATCGACCACACAGACGAGGACGCGCTGATCTTCTCGCTCATCCGCGCAACGCGCGAACATCTGGAGCGCGAGACCGGCCTTTGCCTCCTCACCCAGAGCTTTCGCCTCTATCTCGACGACTGGCCCGACAATGGCTTGGTGACGTTATCGCGCGGTCCGGTCCAAACCATTGAGGTCGTCACCGTCTATGACCACGAGGGTGCACCGGTCGCGGTGCCTCTGGCAGGTCATCTGCTGGATGGCGCGGCCCGCCCGGCAAGGCTGTGGCTGAAAGACCCGCCACTGCCGGGTCGGCCCCTGAACGGCATCGAGATCGATTTCACCGCAGGCTTTGGCGAGACCGGCGAGGATGTGCCGGGGGCACTCATTCGCGCCATGCTGATCCATATGGGTTACGCCTATGCCTTCCGGGGCGTGCTGTCGCCTGACCAGCAGCCGGCGGGCGTGCCGGATGGATATGAGCGGCTGATCGCGCCTTACCGCCTGAGGCGCATCTGATGGGCACGCTCATTCTCGACCCCGGCGCGCTCACGGCACGGCTCACACGTGAGGCGCCATTGGATGCACCGGACGGTCAAGGCGGGGCGACGCTCACCTGGTCTGAGGTGGGTCGTCACTGGGCACGCATCGAGCCCGTGTCGCAAACGCCATCGGAGCTTGCCTCTGCCGATCGCGTGCTGCTGCATCACCGTGTGTGGCTCGGCAAGGCGGAGGGCATCACGGCAGGCCAGCGCTTCCGCAAGGGCGGCCGCATTCTCACCATCAAGGCGGTGCGCGACCCCGATGAAACCGGCCGCTATCTCGTCTGCGATTGCGAGGAGGAGGCGCAATGACCCGTGAAAATGCGCTTCTCTCGGCCATTCACGCTCGCCTCTCTGGTGATGCAGCCATTGTGGCAGAGGTCGGTTCGCAGGGTATCTGCGACCGGTTGCTGCCGCGCATGCAGCTTCCCGCCGTCATCCTCTCCGAGGTGGAAACGCGGGATTATTCGACCGCGACGGAAGAGGGCTTTGAGCATATCCTGACGCTGGAGGTCTGGGCGTCGGGTGAGGGCAGGGCCCGAGCACAGGAGATTGCCGCACTGGTTCGATTAAGCCTGCAGGATGCGGATCTCACGCTTGCCGATGGCGGAACCCTTGTCAGCCTTTCGCACCAGACGAGCCGCAGCCGCCGCGAGCCGAAAACGAAACTCTCGATCGTCGAAATGCGCTTTCGGGCCGTTACGGAGTGATGGTAACCGGGCGTGCGGCGCTGCGGGCAAGCGCGCCCAGCATCAGCAGCAGCACGATACAGACTAGCGAGAGAACGCCCGCCACATAGAGCGCGCTGGCGGTGCCGAAATTATCCATCAGGGCCGTGAAGAAAACCGGTGCAACCGAGACCGCGAGATTGGTGGGCAGCGAGATGCGCGCCGATTGCAGGCCGAATTCCTTTGGCGAAAAGATGGCCAATGGCAGCACGGCGCGGGCGACGGACAGCACGCCGGAACCGAAACTGTAAAGCAGAGTAAAGGCGATCAGGCTGGCGACGGGTGCGGGCGAGACGAGCAGGAGCGGATAGGAGATGACCATCATGCCCGCACCGATCAGCGCCGCAGTGAGCGGGGTGCTGCGCTTGCCGAGCGCAAAATCGAGTGCCCGGGCGGAAATGCCGATCACGCCGCGCGCCGCCCCCAATTGGACCGCCAGTGCCGGCGTGGCGCCGGCGGTGGTCAGGAAATGCAGGAAGGTGGGCGAGAGCCCGAAGGAGACGAAGCTGGTGATGGCGGTGGGCAGCGCGATCAGCGCAAAGGCCAGCCGCTTCTGCGCCGGCGTCAGCACCAGTGGCGCCACGTCATCTGCTTGAGCCGGCGTGCCGTCGGGCTGGGCCACGCGCTTCGGCAGTGCAAAGAGGTGCAGCGGCAGGCAGATGAGAAAGTTGAGGCTGGCGAGGATGACCAGCATGACCCGCCAGCCGACCGCCTGCGCCATCCAGGTTTCGATGGGCCAGAAAATGGAGGCGGAAAGGCCCGTGAAGATCATCAAAAGCGCGATGACCCGCTTGCCACCGGCGCCCTCCCGTTCCACCACCGCCGCATAGGCTGGCACGGAGAGGCAGCAGGCCCCGGCAAGCCCGATCACCAGCCAGGAGAGCGCATAGACAACCGCTCCCTGTGCTGCCGCCAGAAGCAGAAGGCCAGCTGTCATCAGCACGGAACCGGCGGAAAGCACATGCGCCGCGCCATGCCGCTCCAGCATGCGGCCGATCCAGGGGCCGGCAAGCCCGCCGGTCACCATCATCACGCTGAGCCCCGCAAACACCAGCGCATTCTGCAATTGCAGATCGCGCCCGATGCTGGTGCCCACCAGCACCCCCGTCATGTCCCAGCTCGTGCCCCACCCGATGATCTGGCTGACGGCAAGGGCTGCAATCAGCCGGGCGCGGCGAAGGGAGCTTTGGGTAGGCTTCAGGGCAGGCATGCGGAGGATGACTTTCAAAGGCGGTTATGCAGTCAGCAGTATCAGACTACATCGGCCATTCAACCGGTTTGTGACGCGACACTCCGCATGCGAAACAACTGTCCCATGAACCTCTCATCCGACAATTTTCCGATCGCGGCCGCCACAATGGCGGTTGCGGCAACCGCAAAGACAAGGCGCCCAAGGAGAACGCCGTAGGCATCCGCGCCGACAGCCATGACAACAAGCGTGTCTTCGATCACGCTATGGGCAAAACCCATGAAAACGCAGGCGAGAAAGATCTGTCGCGGCGAAATTTTCCCTGATTGCGCCTCGCGGATCAAAAGCCCGGCGCCATAGGAAATACCGAGCAGAAGGCCGATGGCGGTGAGATGTCCGGCTTCGCCGCGGATACCGGCGAGACGCAATATGGGAGAAGCGAGCTTCATGATGAAATCCAGCACGCCCACTCGCTTGAGGATGGCAAGCCCCCAGGACAGCGCGAGCAGGATCACCAGCATCGAAAGCATGGTTTCGCCAAGGCCCTTCAGATACTCAAGCCAGTCCGGCGTGGCGCTGATCGGGATCCATGTCGGGTTGACCTGGGCCGACAGCCAGCCGGTCGCCTGCAGCACATGATGCAGCAGAAAGGCATAGAACAAGCCGCCGAATATACGCAGCAGGGTGGTGGCGACCATGCCCGGCCCGGCCTGCTGGATGATCTTCTGCTCGATCGGCAGGCCATGCGCAAACAGGATGAGCGCCGAGAACACCGTGACATCAGCCGTTGAAAGCGACGAGACGGGAACGAGCGCGAAGATGAGCGGCACGGCACCCCAGATGCCGACCAGCATGCCCGTCAGCCAGGCGAGCCCCAGTTCCGGCGGCAGCCCGACAAGGTTCATGACGGGCGCAAAGATGGGCGCCACGGCCTTGATGACACCGAGGCGCGAAAGCACTTCCGTGAGGATGCTGATGGGAACGGTGATGCGCACAAGAACCCAATAGATCTTCAGCGTGTCGCGGGTTTGGGCCAGGGCAGATTGCAGCAGGGACATGAAAAGCTCCTTCATATATCCCCTCCTGCTAACCCGGCCCGCTTCGAATTTGTGGTCAAAAATTGCAGACCTATGCAATTTTATTGCAAAGGTGGAGCGGCGATTTATGCTGTGCCCATGGACCGGATCGATAAAAAACTCCTGAACCTGCTGCAGCGGGATGCCTCCCGTACCAATGTGGAACTGGCTGACGAAGTGGGCCTGTCGCCTTCCAGCTGCCTGCGCCGCATGCAGCGGCTCACGAAGACCGGTGTGATCGACCGCATCGTCGCGATCCTCAATCCGGCGAAGGCGGGGCGCAGCATCAAGGCCTTCGTGTCTGTTGAGATGAAGCTGCATACGGAGCAGCACATGCGCCGCTTCATGGATATCGCGGCAGCCGAGGAAGCCGTGTCAAACGTCTATGCGGTGACCGGCCAGACGGATGTGGTCCTCATGCTGCGCCTGCGCGACATGGAAGAGTTTGACGCGCTCTGCGACCGCCTGTTTCGCGACCACAGCAATGTGGCCCGCTTCTACACGATGATGGTCATCCGCACGGGTAAGGAAGAGACGGCGATTGCGGTGTGAATTGAACTATCTATCATGCTGAGGGGGCATGTGCGGCAGGATGGAATAACAGAAATTGACTGAAACGGTGGGCGTTATACTGCGGCTGTCTGGCGTGGCAGTATCACAGGATGTTTTGAAAGAGGCGCTGGGCTTTCCGGTTTCACTTGGGCGTGGCCGTCGAACCGGCGACGACGATCTCTATGCTTCCATTGAGTTGACGGAAGAGGATGAGAAGCTTGACTGGGATGCGCTCCTGACAAAACTGGATCGGCTTGTGGAGCCCTTATCCGTTTTGGTCAAGGAAGGTGCGGTAGCACAAGAGCCCAAGCTTGATATCGGCCTGCCGTTTTATACTGGCGCCATGGGAGCATGGGTTATGCTTCCACCCGAGATCTGTGCCCTTGCTGGCCGAAATGGCATCGCGATCATCATCAGCTATTATCTCACACAAGAGGATGATGATGCGGGTTGACCGTTCTTAGAAAATAGCGATCTCCCATTTTGTCCGGCGGCTTAGCGATATCGCGAGAATAGCTCTCTCTGAGCCCGATTGATCGAGAGGTCGTCCCAATCGATCTCTCGCTTCGACGCGGGGATTATCCGCCAGATGCTGCCATCACTATTCTCATTGTCATAGAAGAGAGTTCCATGGATGCCCATTGCCTCTCGCTTGAGAATGGGGCGCTCCCAGAGGGGCAGTAAAAGTCGGCCTGCCTCTTCATCGCCCAGTCGTTCAATCAAATGTTCGATCAGCTCCATGTCTTGGTCGTTGGGAAATATGACGGAGTATTCGTCTTCCGTGGCTTGGAAAACGCTGAAGGTGGCGTTTGTAGCGCCGTCGATAATCAAAATGTTTTTCATCGCAAATATTGTAATGGTGCGAACGCCATACAGCAACGGGTCGGTGCAGGGCTGTCTTCGACAGCATGATTGAGGGAAAGCGCCAAGCGGCAGTTCTCGGCGAACAGGCCTTTGACGCAGCCGAGGGTACCAAATCGATCCAGCTTTGCGACGTATCGCGCATCCCAAGCCCATGTACCACGATTTTGAACGCCCCGAGCTCCGCTCGCAAGGGCCTGCTTTTTGATGCCTTGAAAGGAGAGATCAATGACCGCGCAGAAGGGAAAAGACCTGCTGCTGAAGGTGGAGGATGGCTTAAGCTTTCTGACGGTGGCGGGGCTTCGCTCGCGCCGCATCGCCTTCAATGCCGAGACGGTGGAGGTGACGGATGCCGAAAGCGCCGGGCGCTGGCGCGAGCTTCTGGGCGGCACCGGCATCCAGCGCGCCTCGCTGACGGGCGGTGGCATCTTCAAGGATCAGGCTTCTGACGCCCTGGTGCGCAGCCTGTTCTTTGCCGCCTCCATCGTCAACTGGCAGGTGCTGATCCCGTCCTTTGGGGTCATCAGCGGCCCGTTCCAGATCACGGCGCTGGAATATTCCGGCGAGCATAATGGCGAAATCCGCTTCGATATCGCCATGGAATCGGCCGGTAGCCTTTCGTTCGGGGCGATCTGATGGAACGATTAATCTCACGCTCACACGGTGCCCGCGCCAACCGGCGGCGCGGCGAGATCGAGGCCGTGATCGACGGCGAGCGGCGCATTCTGTGTCTGACGCTGGGTGCGCTGGCCGAACTGGAAACCGCTTTCGGCGTCGAGGATCTATCCGCGCTTGCCCGCCGCTTTTCCGCCGGGCATCTGAGGGCTGAGGATATCGCCCGCATCATCGGCGCAGGGCTGCGCGGTGCGGGCAATCTGTTCTCCGATGAGGAGGTGGCGGCCATGAGCATGGAGGGTGGCGTGCCGGCCTTTGCCGCCATTGCAGCCAAGCTTTTGAACGCCGCCTTTACCGGTGGCGGGGCGCGCCCGCCGGACCCTTGACTGCCGCAGCCGGCAGGGTCGAGCCTTCTGGCTTTCCCTGGCCGCTCATCCTGCATGCGGGGCTCTGCCTGCTGCGGCTTCCTCCCCATCAGTTCTGGCAGATGACACTGACGGAACTTTCGGCACTCTGCGGTGGGTTCAAGCCACGCGCGCAAGGCTTTGATCGCGCTGCCTTTGCGGCGCTGATGGCGGCGTTTCCGGATGGGTGATCGAGAGGCGGCAATCCTCACCCCTTGTCAGCGTTTTATTCACCCCCCCTCTGTCCTGCCGGACATTTCGACCCGGTCGATTAAGCACAGGAACTCCCATGGATACCGACGCATTCTCCCTTGACGACACGCTGACGACGGCGGATGCGCTGTCGGGCGTGATGAGCGATCTCGAAACCCGCTCGCAGCGGTTTGGCTCGGCGCTGACCACTGCGCTGAAATCCGCGACCGTCAGCGGCAACAGTCTCGAAAGCGTGCTGAAAAGCCTCGGCAACAAGCTGACGAACATCGCACTCAGCTCTGCCCTGAAGCCGCTGGAAACCTCGCTTTCGAGCGCGGTCGGCGGCTTGATCGGTTCGGCCACATCCTCCGTCACCGCCTTTGCCGATGGCGGCGTGGTGCGCTCGCCCAGTTATTTTCCACTGGGCAGCGATGTCGGCCTGATGGGCGAGGCGGGAGCGGAAGCCATCCTGCCGCTGCGGCGCGGGCCGGATGGCGCGCTCGGCGTTGCCACCCATGGCGGCGGCGGCACGCAGGTCGTCTTCAACGTGACGGCAACGGATGCCGCAAGCTTCAAGAAGAGCGAAGGCCAGATCACCGCCATGCTGGCGCGCAGCGTGGCGCGCGGCAAACGCGGGCTATAAGGGAATGAACCATGACCAGTTTTCACGAGGTGCGTTTTCCCTTGCCGCTCGCGCTCGGCGTCACCGGCGGGCCGGTGCGGCGCACCGATATCGTCAATCTTTCCAATGGGCGCGAGCAGCGCAACAGCCGCTGGCGCCATGCGCGGCGATCATACGATGCCGGCTCCGGCATCCGCTCGGTGGCCGATCTCTATGAGGTCCTGTCCTTCTTCGAGGCGCGTTCCGGTGAGCTTTACGGCTTCCGCTTTCGTGACCCGATCGACTGGAAGTCCTGCGGTCCGACAGAAACGATCACAGCCTTCGATCAACGGATCGGCACAGGTGATGGAGCGACACTGAGGTTCCAGTTGAGCAAGACCTATGGCGATGCGGGCGGCGGCACGGTGCGGGAAATCGCCAAGCCCGTAAGCGGCACGGTGCTTGTTTCGGTTGGCGGGCAAGCTGCCGGCTCCGATAGCTGGACCTGCGATGCCACAAAAGGTGTTGTGACATTCACAGGCGGTTATGCGCCTCCGCAAGGGGCCGAGGTGCGGGCCGGGTTCGAATTCGACGTGCCGGTGCGCTTCGATACCGACCATATCGATATCGACCTTTCCGCCTTCAATGCCGGGCGCATTCCGGCCATTCCGCTGAAGGAGATCCTGCCATGATCGAACTTCCAGAAGCACTTGCCGCGCATCTTGCAGGTGACGCCACCACCACCTGCCGCGCCTGGCGGGTGACCCGTCGCGATGGCGTGGTTCTTGGCTTTACCGATCACGATGGTGACCTGACGATGGATGGCACGCTCTGCCGTGCGGCCTCAGGCTTTTCCGCCAGCGACGAGGAGGCGGCGACCGGCATTGCCGCCAGCAGCAGCGATGTCGCGGGCGGCTTTTCCTCTGATGTCATCGCGGAGGAGGATCTGGCCGCAGGGCATTTCGATGGCGCGCGCGTCGAACTCTTCCTCGTCAACTGGGTGGATCCCTCGCAATGCGTCCTGCTGGCGGTGCGCGAAGTGGGAGAGGTGACGCGTTCCGGCGGACAGTTCAAGGCGGAACTCCGAAGCCTCGCCAACCGGCTCGACCAGCCGCAGGGCAGGTTGTTCAACCGCCGCTGCGATGCCGCGCTGGGAGATGCCCGTTGTGGTGTCGATCTCGCGGGCTTCACGGGGCAGGGGGCGATCCTTGCCATGGTTGACCGCAGCCATCTGACCGTCTCCGGTATCGCTTCCTTCGCGGCAGGCTTCTTCGATCAGGGCAGCCTGCGGCTTGCCTCCGGCGAGCGGGCCGAAATCGAGGCGCATACGGTGCTTGTCGATGGCACAGTGCAACTCAGCCTGTGGTTGCCGATGGAGCGGGATGTGGCAGGCGGCGAGGCGGTGACTGTCATTGCGGGATGCGACAAGCGCTTTTCCACCTGCAAGAGCCGCTTCAACAATCACCTGAACTTTCGCGGCTTTCCGCATGTTCCGGGCTCGGATTTCGCCTATTCCTATGTGGATGGCGAGCGGGCGCATGATGGCGGAGTGCTCTTTTCATGAGCCTGGGGGAGCAGGTGGTCGCCATTGCCGAAAGCTGGATCGGCACACCCTACCGGCATCAGGGCGCGACGCGCGGCGTCGGCTGCGATTGCATCGGGCTGATCCGCGGCATCTGGCGCGAACTTTATGGCGAGGAGCCGGAACCGGTGCCGCCTTACGCGCCCGACTGGGCCGAGCGCTCCGGCGAGGAGCGCCTGCTGCAGGCGGCCTTGCGCCTGTTCGGACCACCCTTGCCGCTGGCGGAAGCGCAAGCCGGTGATATCTTGCTGTTTCGCTGGCGGGCCGATTGTCCTGCCAAGCATGCCGGCATTCTGGTCGCGCCGGATCACTTCATCCATGCCTATGAACAGGCAGCCGTCATCCGCTCCGCACTCGTGCCGTCCTGGCGCAGACGCATCGCGGCGGTGCATAGGTTCGGGGAGGGGTGCTCTAAGCAGGATCGATCATGCTGACAACGCGGGCAACGATTTCATCCATGGTCGGCTCATCCAACGTGTCGACATGCCGTGCGGTTTTCAGCCTCACCCGCTCAAGAATGTCCAGCGAACGCACCTGATTGCACAGCGCCACGCCTGTCGTCTTGTGGCCGGATATGTTTACGGCCAACCCCGCCTTTCGTGAAAAGACCCCGCCGGTGGTAATCGGAACCGTCAGGCAAAGTCCCACGGCATTGATCTCGCGTGGCGTGATGACCACGCAGCGATGAGCGTCACGCATCTCATTGCCGACGACGGGGTTGAGATCGACAAGATAGACATCCCCGCGTCTGGGAATATTGCTGCGAACCATCAAAGGATTTCTTTGCCGACGGGCTGGCCGGCATTCCAGTCCGCGTTCTGCTGGTTGAGTTCAGACATTTCGTCAGAACCTTCCAGCAGTTCCGCCAGCGTGTAGCGTTTCCTCGCCTTTGTCGGTGTGGCGATCAGGGAACCGTTATTTACCGTCAAGGTCAGTTCCTGGCCCACCTCGACGCCCATCATTTTCAGGAGAGCCGGCGGGATGCTGAACACGGTGGCTCCCCCCTGGCGGCGTATCTTGGCTGTGTTGGTCATAACTCACCTCACAAATGTGCTACATAAATAGCACATTCCAATCGTGCAGCAAGGTGAGAATGCTGCACAACTACGACATTGAAGAACGCGCGCTTTGGCTGTATCTTATTGGAGTGGTAAGCGGAGTTGCACCTCCGCTTACCGTTTTCTTACTTTTGGAAATGAATCCGGACGGCGATTGACCAGCCCGTCCGGGTTTTCCTCAAGATAAGCGCGACGCTAAAGGGTTTGATCCCCATACCATCACCTCCAAGTTCTGCGGCAAGGCCCTTCTTGCCTTAAGTCAGCGTGGCCCATCCTCGCTGACGCGCTGGCTGGTCCAGCGCATGCTGCTTTTGCCGAGAACTCTCATTTCATAGCACAATCACGGCGCGCATCCAGTCTGCTGGTCGCGGGATGATTTTCCATGGCAACAATCCTGTTTCAGGCGGCGGGCGCGGCGCTCGGCTCCGTCTTCGGTCCCGTGGGCGCGATGCTCGGTCGCGCGGTTGGCGGGCTGGCGGGCTCGGTGGTGGATCGCTCGCTGCTTTCCGGCCGCTCCACCATCTCAGCCACGCATCTTTCCACCGCGCGCATTGGCGGCGCGGATGAGGGAACGCCGATTCCGAGGCTTTACGGCACGGCGCGCATCGGCGGCACGCTGATCTGGGCAACCCGCTTCGAGGAGCAAATGACCAGCGAGCGCACCGGCGGCAAGGCAACCGGCGGCACGCGGGTGGAGAGCTACAACTACTACGCCAATTTCGCGCTCGGCCTCTGCGAAGGCGAGATCGCGCTGGTGCGCCGGGTCTGGGCGGATGGCCGCGAGATCGATCTGACCGGCATCGAGATGCGCGTCTATCGCGGCACGGAGGATCAACTGCCCGATCCGCTGATCGAGGCCAAGCAGGGAGCGGGCAATGCGCCTGCCTATCGCGGCCTTGCCTATGTGGTATTCGAGCATTTGCCGCTCGCCGATTTCGGAAATCGTATCCCGGTGCTCCAATTCGAAGTGGTACGTCCGATCGGTCAGCTGGAGAACCAGATCCGCGCCGTCACGCTGATCCCCGGCGCCACCGAATTCGGTTACGCGACGGTGCAGGTGAAGGCGGACGGGGGTGATGGCAGTGCCGTGATCCTCAACCGGCACAACACGCGGGCGCTGACCGACTGGCAGGCTTCGCTGGACGAGTTGCAGGCGTTATGCCCGGCGCTTCAGCGCGTGGCGCTCGTCGTCAGCTGGTTCGGCACGGATCTGCGCGCCGGGGAGTGCCGCATCTTGCCCGGTGTGGAAACGCTGCATCGGGCCAGTGAAAGCCAGGTGTGGAGCGTGGCAGGCATTCTCCGGGCGGATGCGCATCTGATTTCCACAAGCGGTGGCGGCCCGGCCTATGGCGGCACGCCGGATGATGCGAGCGTGCGCCAGGCGATTGCCGATCTCAATGCCCGCGGCATTGAGGTCTATCTCTACCCTTTCATCATGATGGATGTGCCCGCAGACAACGACCTGCCAGACCCGCATGGCGGCGCGAACCAGGCCGCCTATCCCTGGCGCGGCCGCATCACCTGCCATCCGGCGCCGGGGCAATCCGGTTCGACGGATCGGAGTGCTGCAGCTGCTGCGCAAGTTTCCGCTTTCTGCAACGGGGTGGATGGTTACCGCCGGATGATCCTGCATTATGCGGATCTCGCGGCGGCATCAGGCGGTGTGAAGGGCTTCATCCTCGGCTCGGAGTTCTGCGGACTGACCCGCGTGCGCGATGCTGCTGATGGCTTTCCTTTCGTCGCGGAACTGGTGCGGCTGGCCGGGGATGTGCGGGCAAGGCTGGGGTCTGAGGTCAAGCTGACCTACGGTGCCGACTGGACGGAATATTTCGGTTACCAGCCGCAGGATGGCTCGGGCGATGTCTATTTCAACCTCGATCCGCTCTGGGCCGCGCCGGATGTCGATGCGGTCGGCATAGACAATTACATGCCGCTTTCCGACTGGCGTGATGCCGATCTCGGCCAGTCCAATCCCGATGGCTTCCGGCTGGTGGAGGACGAGGCGGCCATGCGGGCGGCCATCGCATCAGGCGAGGGCTATGACTGGTATTATCAGAGCGCAGAGGCGCGGCGCACCCGCCAGCGAAGCCCCATCACCGATGGCGGGGCGGGCAAGCCATGGGTGTTCCGCTACAAGGATATCGAGAACTGGTGGGCCAACCGGCATTACGAGCGCCGCGGCGGGGCGGAGCTGACAAGCCCCACCGCCTGGGTGCCGAAGGCGAAACCGATCTGGCTGACAGAACTTGGCTGCCCCGCGATCGACAAGGGCGCGAACCAGCCCAACCTCTTTGTCGACCCGAAATCGTCCGAAAGCGGCAAGCCTTACTTTTCCAATGCCGGCCGGTCGGACAGCATGCAGCGCCGCTTCCTGCAGGCGCATCACGGCTGGTGGCAGGGCGCTCAAGCGCCTTCGGCCATGCTGGACCCGAACCATATCTTCGTCTGGACCTGGGATGCACGGCCCTATGCGGCCTTTCCAACCAAGACGGATGTGTGGAGCGACGGCGGCAACTGGGTCACCGGCCATTGGCTGACTGGGAGGCTGGGCGCGGGTACGCTGGCGGATGTGATCGCAGCAATCCTCACCGACCACGGCTTCCGCTGGTTCGATGTGTCGGCTGTGGCGGGCGATCTCACCGGCTATGTGCAGGCCGACACGGTCTCGGCGCGCTCGCTGATCGAGCCGCTGGTGGAGACCTTCCTGATCGATGTGATCGAGGATCGCGGCATCCTGCGGTTCCGCTCGCGACCGCAGGCCAGCCTGCCGCCGAAGATCATTGATGTGCTGGCGGAGAAGGAGGGAGAACCCGCCTGGAGCGAGACGCGCGGTCACGACAGCGATTTTGCGGCGGAAGCGGTGGTGAGCTTTGCCAATCCCGTTCTGGATTACGAGCAGGCCAGCGTCCGCTCCCGCCGCATTGTTGGCGAGAGCAGCCGTATCCTGCAAAGCTCGATCGCAGGTGTGCTTTACGAAGAGGCGGCGCTTGGTGTTGCCGAACGCCTGCTGCGCGACAACCATATCGCAAGGCGCACGCTAAAAGTGCCGGTCTCTCCGGCCATGCTGTCTCTGTCGGCGGGCGATCCCATCCGCCTGTCGGATGGGCCGGATGGCGTCTATCTCGTGACGCGCATTGAAGATGGCGAGGTGCGGCAGCTGGAGGCGCGGCGTCATGAGCCGGCTGCGCTGCTGACGAAAGTCACGGAAGCCGCGCCTCGCGCCAATGCCTCCGATATCTCGGCGGATTTCGCGCCGCGTCTTCTCTTTCTCGACCTGCCGCGCTTTGAAGCGGGCGACGCGACCGGCTTTGCCCGTGTCGCTGGCTATTCGAAGCCCTGGCGGCGCATGCTCATCTCCAGTTCGCAAAGCACCGAGGGCTTTCGCTCCCGTACGCGGCTGGAAAAGCCGGCCTCCATTGGTCGCCTCACCGCGCCGCTCGCCAGTGGTATCAGCGGACGCTTTGACCGCGTGAACAGCATCGAGGCGGATTTCCTGTTCGCAAGCCTGTCCTCCGCCGATCGTCAGGCGGTGCTGAATGGCGCAAACCGGCTGGCTGTTCGGGCGGATAGCGGGGCCTTCGAGATCATCGGTTTTGCGAGTGCGGAAGAGACGGCGCCGGGCCATTGGCGGCTAACAAACCTGCTGCGCGGTCTTGCCGGAACCGAATACGCCATGCAGGCGGGTGCCTCGGCCGGCGCGGATGTCGTTCTGCTGAACGACTCGGTGGTCGCTCTGGGCCTGACGACGGCCGAGCGGGGAATGACGCAGAACTGGATCGCCGAGGCCATCGGTCTTTCCGGTGCGCGGACCGCTGCGATCGCCTTTGCAGGAGGCGTTCGTGCGGAAGTGCCGCTCGCCCCTGTGCATATCAAGGCGCGACGTTTTGGCGCAGGCATCCGCTTCACCTGGATCAGGCGGGGCCGGGTCGAGGCGGATGACTGGGCGGCCTCGGATATTCCCCTCGACGAACCCGAAGAACGCTACCGGCTGGAAATCCTGTCGGGCGGCGCGGTCGTTCGCCGCATGGAGGTGAGCGAAGCCGCCTGCCTCTACGGGAGCGATCAGGAACTGGCGGATTTCGGTGCGGTCCAGGCGGCCTTCACGCTTCGCCTTTGCCAGATGGGACGCGCCGTTCCGCTTGGCATTTCAGCAGTTTTTGAAATTCAACCCAAGACAGAAGGAGATCTGTGATGGAACAAGTCAAACCCTGGTACCAGTCCAAGACCGTGTGGGGTGGTCTGATCGCCGTGGCGGCCTCCGTGCTGCATGCCACCGGTACCACGCTTTCGCCCGAAATGCAGGGGGAACTGACCGATGTCGCCGTGAATTTCACGGGCGCGGTTGGCGGTCTCATCGCCATCTACGGGCGGCTTCGCGCCGAACATACCATCACCTGAGCGTGATCGGCATGGTGGGTTTGTCCCATTCCGGTCCGGCTGAATGGCGCATTCATTTGCCATTCAGCCGTCTTTCGCTACATAATTTCACATTGGTTCGGTTCAGAATCCCGTGCGTCCCGATGAGCGGAAGTAGTCGTCATGGCATCAAAAAAGATGATCGCATTCGCCGCTGCGGCGCTCCTGGCCATCTCGGCGGGGCAGTCCTCAGCGCGTGATTATCTGCTTCTGGTAGCAGGCGATTGTGGCGATGCGGCGACAAAGGTCGTGCGGGAAACCGGCGGCCAGCTCCTCTCGGCGCAGCCTTCCAAGGATGGCCAGAGCTGCATCGTCACGGTTCTCGTGCAGGGCTCGGGCGAACGCCCACGCAAGGTTACCGTAAGAGTGCCGATGTAAGGCATCTCACACACTCAGTTTATTTCCAAGGGTCGTTCATGCGCATTCTCGTGGTCGAAGACGACGTCAATCTCAATCGCCAGCTTTCCGAGGCTCTGAGGGAGGCAGGCTATGTGGTGGATCAGGCGTTTGACGGGGAGGAGGGGCATTTCCTTGGCGACACCGAACCCTATGACGCGGTGATTCTCGATATTGGCCTGCCGGAAATGGATGGCATCACGGTTGTCGAGAAATGGCGCAGCACCGGCAAGGGCATGCCTGTCCTGATGCTGACGGCGCGCGACCGCTGGAGCGACAAGGTGGCCGGCATCGATGCCGGTGCCGATGATTACGTTGCAAAGCCCTTCCACATGGAGGAGGTGCTGGCGCGCGTGCGGGCGCTGATCCGTCGCGCTGCGGGCCATTCATCCTCCGAGCTGATCTGCGGGCCTGTGCGCCTCGATACCAAGGCGTCGAAAGCAACGGTCAATGGCGTGGCAATGAAGCTCACGTCGCACGAGTTCCGCCTTCTGTCCTATCTCATGCATCACATGGGCGAGGTCGTATCGCGGACCGAACTGATCGAGCACATGTATGACCAGGATTTCGATCGCGATTCCAACACCATTGAGGTCTTTGTCGGACGTCTTCGCAAGAAGATCGGCGTCGACCTCATCGAAACCGTTCGCGGGCTCGGCTATCGCATGCAAGCGCCCGACAATGTACGTTAGGTCGGTCACCGCCCGCGTTCTCATGCTGGCGACGGCCTGGTCGGCGCTGGCGCTGGTGGTGATCGCCATCGTCATCTCTGCGCTCTATGCGAAATCCGCCGAACGCGCCTTTACAGACCTTTTGCGCGCCCAGCTCTACAACGTCGTCAATTCCATCACCATCGGCGAGGACAACAGCCTGGCGGGCAATCCGCAGCTGGGTGACCTGCGCTTCTCGCAGCCGGAAACCGGCTGGTACTGGATCGTCGAGCCGCTTGGCACCTTTGCCGCAACGCCGCTGTCATCCTCCTCGCTCGGCCGCTCCAACATTGCCGTGCCGTCGATCCTCAACGTGCCCTTCAACAACCGCTATGAGCGCTTCTATCCGGCCACGGACGCCTACGGAAACCATGTGCTGGTGGCCGAAACGGAAGTCGTGCTGGATAGCGATGGCCGCGCCGCGCGCTTCCGCGTCTCGGGCAATCTCTCCGTGGTGGATGAAGATATCCAGGCCTTCACCCGCAGCCTTTACATCGCGCTGGTGCTGTTTGGCGTCGCGAGCCTCATCGTCAACGGTTTTGCCATTCTCTTCGGCCTTCGTCCGCTGGATGATGCCCGCCGCGCTTTGGAAAAGGTGCGTCGCGGCGAGGCGGAGCGGCTGGAAGGCGAGTTTCCCCGCGAGGTCCATTCGCTGACCGGCGAAATGAATGCGCTCATCGACAGCAACCGCCGCATCGTCGAGAGGGCCCGCATGCAGGTCGGCAATCTCGCGCATTCGCTGAAGACACCGATCGCGGTCCTGCTGAACGAAGCGCGGCTGCTCGATAAGTCCCAGGCGGAGGTGGTGCGCAGCCAGGCCGAGGCCATGCAAAGCCAGGTGCAATCCTATCTCAACCGGGCGCGCATTGCCGCCCAGCGCGAATCCATGCTGGCCCGGACGGAAGCGGAACCCATTCTGGAACGGCTGGTCCGCGTCATGCGCCGCCTGAACCCGGACAAGACCTTCGATCTTTCCGCCGCGCCGCCCGGTCTGGCGCTCGCCATGGAGCAGCAGGATGTCGAGGAAACAGTCGGCAATCTTCTCGAAAACGCAGCGCGCCACTCCAATACCGGCGTGTGGCTGACGGCCACCCCCGCTGTCGTCCCTGAAGGCGCAGATGCCGGCCGCCGCAACTGGGTCGAGATCATCGTCGAGGATGACGGCCCGGGTCTCGACCCGCATGAGATCAAGGAAGCCTTGAAGCGCGGCCGCAGGTTGGACGAGAGCAAGCCCGGTACGGGTCTTGGCCTTTCCATTGTCGGCGAAATCACCCGCGAATATCAGGGCCAGCTGGAGCTTTCCCGCGGCGCAAGGGGCGGCTTGAAAGCCAAGCTGATCCTTCCCGGCCTCACCTGGGATGTCGCCTGACCCGCTCTTGCGACGCAAAAATCCTGTGGAGTGATTTTTGAGGCTCGACCAAGCGCCAGAAAAAGCTAAATGATCAGGTTCGAACCGGGTGGGAACAAAGCCGCCCGGTTGATTCCGGTCTCAGGCGCTCTAGGAACGGTTGGAGAAGAATGCACATCCGCTTTGCACGTCTCGCGATGTCTCTGTTGCTTTCCACAGGATTGCTGGCCGGCTGCACCACCACGGGCAAAGGTTCCGGCGGCGGGCTGTTTTCGTCCGGCAGCAGCCAGTCCACGCTGTACATCTCGTCTCTTGAGGGCGGCATTGTCGGGCGAAGCGGCGTACAGCTGGATAGCGGCGATCGTCGCAAGGCGCTGGAAGCGGAATATCGCGCGCTTGAAGTCGCGACCGTTGGCCAGACGGTGGAGTGGGAAGGCAAGGGAGTCAGCGGCGAAGTCGTGGCAGCGGCCCCCTATCAGGTCGGCTCACAGAATTGCCGTCAGTACACCCACACGCTGAACACGCAAGGCCGTGAGGTGAAGACGCGCGGTGCTGCCTGCCGCAACGCCGACGGAACCTGGACCCCGCTCACCTGATCCCTGCCAACTTGACGTAGATCAAGGCTGGAGCATCCTTCGGACGTCATAGAAATCGCCAAGACTTCGCGGCGAAACGCCTCAATTTCGTGTCATTGACCAATGCGCGATTGGAATGCGCGGCCGGTTAAAGTAATTGGCTTCTATGGTGTTGTGGATTCTCTTCGCATTTCTGACGGCTGGTGTGGCGGCGATCCTGATCGCGCCGATGATGAAGGCGTCGCGGCGTCTCGAGGATGACCGCGAGGGGGAGGTTGCCGTCTATCGCGACCAGCTGCGTGAACTGGAGCGCGACCGGCAATCCGGATTGATCGGCGCTGATGAGGCGGAAAACGCCCGGGCCGAGATTGGCCGCAGGCTTCTCTCTGCCGCCGATGCTGCGTCAAAGTCTGGTGGTGATGCGGCAACTTTCCGCAGGCATGGGCTGCCGGCCGCCTTCGTGGTGCTCTGTCTTCCCGTCGTCGGCCTCTGTCTTTACTTGACTCTCGGCAGTCCCGGCCTGCCGGCGCAGCCTCTGGAAGCGCGCCTTGCCAATCCCGGCAGCAACATGGCGCTGCTGGTGGCCAAGGCGGAGCGCCATCTCGCCGAAAATCCCAATGATGGCCAAGGCTGGGATCTCTTGGCGCCCATCTACTTCCGCCTCCAGCGCTACGGCGATTCGGAACTTGCCTATCGCAATGCCCTGCGCTTCCTCGGAGAAACCCCGGCGCGTCTCGCGGGCCTTGGTGAAACTCTGGTGGCGGCCAGCGACGGCCTGGTGACGGAAGATGCGCGTGGGCTGTTCGAACGTGCTATTGCCCTTGATCAGGGCAATATGCGCGCGCGCTTTTATGTGGGCCTCGGTCTGGAACAGGCTGGCAGGACGGCTGATGCCTTGCGCGCCTTCGAGGCGCTTGCCAAGGATTCGCCTCCCGGTGCCGCCTGGGAACAGCTGGTAGCACAGCACATCGCCAAGAATGGCGGCACGCCAAAGGCGGCTCCGCTCGGCAATCCCACCGCTGAAGATGTGGCCGCCGCCCAGAACATGGGGCAGGGCGACCGTCAGGCGATGATCCGCGGCATGGTCGAAAGTCTTTCGGCAAAGCTTGCGGATGACCCCCGCAATATCGAAGGCTGGCTGAGGCTCGTGCGCTCCTACAAGGTGCTGGGTGAGGATGAGAAGGCGCGCGATGCCTTGAAGGCGGGCCTAAAGGCTTTTCCCGGCCCGCAGCCGGAAGCGCAGCGGCTTCTGGCGCTCGCACGTGAGATTGGCGTTTCGCTGGAAGGAATGACGCAATGACGCGCAAGCAGAAACGTCTCGCCATCATTGCAGGCGGCATGAGCTTCATCCTCTGCGCCGTGCTTTTGGTGCTATTCGCCTTCGGCCAGTCGGTCGCCTATTTCTACATGCCGAGCGATCTGACCAAGACGACCGTCGGTCCCGGCACGCGCATCCGTCTGGGTGGCCTGGTGGAGCAGGGCTCGATCGTGCGCGGCAATGGCTCGACCGTCTCCTTCAAGGTGACGGATGGGCAGCAAAGCGTGCCGGTCAGCTATACCGGCATCCTGCCGGACCTCTTCCGTGAGGGGCAGGGCGTGGTGACCGAAGGCGTCTTCAACAGCGCCCATGCCTTTGTGGCGGATACGGTTCTGGCCAAGCATGATGAGAAATACATGCCGAAGGAAGTGGCCGACCGCCTGAAGAAGGACGGCGTCTGGCAACCGGAAGGAACGGCGACCAAATGATTATCGAGCTTGGTCATTTCGCGCTGGTACTGGCGCTCGCAACCGCCATAATCCTCTCTACTCTGCCTGTCATCGGTGCACGCCGTCGCGATCCGGCCATGATGGCGGTGGCGCCGATCGGCTCGCTGACTCTGTTCGCGCTGGTGGCCTTCTCCTTCGGCGTCTTGACCTGGGCCTATGTCGTCTCGGATTTCTCGGTCGCCAACGTCTGGGAAAATTCCCATTCGATGATGCCCATCGTCTACAAGTTCGCCGGCGTCTGGGGCAACCACGAAGGCTCCATGATGCTGTGGCTGCTGATCCTGTCGCTGTTCAGCGCGCTGGTCGCCATCTTTGGGCGCAACCTGCCGGAAACGCTGCGCGCCAATGTGCTCTCCGTGCAGGCCTGGATCGCCTCCGCATTCCTTCTGTTCATCCTGCTCACCTCCAACCCGTTCATCCGCATGAACCCGGCGCCCGCCGAGGGGCAGGATCTGAACCCGGTCCTGCAGGACCCCGGCCTCGCCATCCATCCGCCGCTTCTCTATCTCGGCTATGTCGGCTTTTCCGTCTGCTTCTCCTTTGCGGTCGCAGCATTGATCGATGGGCGCATCGATGCCGCCTGGGCGCGCTGGGTGCGGCCCTGGACGCTCGCCGCCTGGACCTTCCTGACCGCAGGCATCGCGGTTGGCTCCTACTGGGCCTATTACGAACTCGGCTGGGGCGGCTGGTGGTTCTGGGATCCGGTGGAAAACGCCTCCTTCATGCCTTGGCTTGCGGGCACAGCGCTTCTGCATTCGGCGCTGGTCATGGAAAAGCGCGACGCCCTGAAGATCTGGACGGTGCTTCTGTCCATCATGACCTTCTCGCTGTCGCTGCTCGGCACCTTCCTGGTGCGCTCCGGCGTGCTGACATCGGTGCATGCCTTCGCCACCGACCCGACGCGCGGCATCTTCATCCTGGCCATCCTCACGCTCTTCATCGGCGGGGCCTTCACCCTGTTTGCCTGGCGCGCACCGCGCCTGAAAAGCGGCGGCATTTTTGCGCCGATCTCGCGCGAGGGCTCGCTGGTTCTTAACAATCTCATCCTCACCGTCTGCACCGGCACGGTGCTGATCGGCACGCTCTATCCGCTGGTGCTGGAAACGCTGACGGGCGAGAAGATCTCCGTCGGCGCACCCTTTTTCAACCTGACCTTCGGCCTGTTGATGATCCCGCTTCTGATCATCGTGCCCTTCGGCCCGATGCTTGCCTGGAAGCGCGGCGATCTGCTGGGTGCCCTGCAGCGGCTTTATGCGGCGGCCGGTCTTTCGCTGTTTGCGGCGGTTGCGGTCTTCTACTTCCGCCATGGCGGGCCGGTCATGGCGCTGTTCGGTCTGGCGCTCGCCTTCTTCCTGATTTTCGGCGCATTGGCGGATCTCTGGCAGCGCGGCAATTTCGGCAAGGCGAAGTTCTCGGTGGCATTGCGCCGTCTGGCGGGCCTGCCGCGTTCGGCCTTCGGCACGGCGCTGGCGCATCTCGGCCTCGGCGTGACGGTGCTGGGCATCGTCGCCGTCACCACCTTCCAGACGGAAGGTGTGGTGGAGATGAAGCAGGGATCGACCACCGAAGTCGGCGGCTATACGCTGGCCTTTGACGGTATGCGCGACGGCAAGGGCCCGAATTACACGGAGCAGCGCGCCCATTTCACCATCAGCCGTGGCGGCGTCGCAGTCGCCGATGTCTGGTCATCCAAGCGGCTCTATACGGCGCGGCGCATGCCGACGACGGAAGCCGGCATCCTCACCTTCGGCCTGAGCCAGCTCTACGTCTCGCTCGGCGATCCCATGGCCGATGGCGGCATCGTCGTGCGCATCTGGTGGAAGCCCTTCATCACCTGCATCTGGGGCGGTGCCTTCATCATGATGTTCGGCGGCTTCGTGTCCCTGTCCGACCGGCGTTTGAGGGTCGGTGCGCCGACGCGCAAGGCCAAGCCGGTGAAGACGGTGATGGAGCCGGCGGAATGAGCAAGCTGTCTCGCTGGTCAACCCCTCCCCAACCCCTCCCCACAAGGGGGAGGGGCTTAACTTGCCGCACTCTCGCAGCTCAAATCTGGGGAAGACGCAGCCGCGAGTCTTCTCCCCCCTTGCGGGGGAGAAGGCCGGCAGGCCAAAGGGGGTTCTTTGCGCTGCTGCTCCTCCTTCTCCTCACGCCCCTGCCGGCCTTCGCCGTCAACCCGGATGAGGTATTGAAGGACGCAGGCCTCGAAGCCAGGGCGCGGCATCTGTCCACGCAACTACGCTGCATGGTCTGCCAGAACCAGTCGATCGATGATTCCAATGCGGAGCTTGCCAAGGATCTGCGTGTCCTGGTGCGCGAGCGGATCGTGGCCGGCGATAGCGATCAGCAGGTGATCGATTACCTCGTATCGCGCTATGGCGAATTCGTGCTGCTGAAGCCTCGCTTCAGCGAAAAGACGCTGCTGCTCTGGGCAGCCCCGGTGGGCCTGCTGCTGGTGGGCGGGGTCGCGGTTTTCGTCTATACCCGCAAGCGCAAGACGTTGAGCCCGGCCGCCCGTCTGACGGCCGAAGAAGAGGCGCGTATTGCCCGGCTGATCGACAGCGAAAACTGATATCCAAGCTGTGGAAACATTACCAACATTTCACGCGCCGGACACGTGCAGTTAAGGTCCCGCTCCCTATATCTTCAGTCATCCACCGCCGCCGGCAAACCGGCACTCCAGTTGAATGAAGAGAAAAGGTAGCCACCATGTTCAAGAGCAAGATCGGACGCCCCAGCCTGAAAACCACCCTGAAGGCATCCACCGTCGCGGGCCTCGCAGCAGTCATGCTCTCCACCGGTATTCCGGTGCGCGTTTACGAATCTTTCGCCGATCCGGTCACCGTCAATGCACCGCAGATCCCGAGCTTCGCGGATGTCGTCTCCGCCGTGTCGCCCGCCGTCGTTTCGGTTCGCGTCCAGTCAGACACCCAACCCGCTGCCGATGAGGATGGTGGGAACTATTCCTTCAACTTCGGCGGTCGCGGCTTTGATCAGTTGCCGGATGATCATCCGCTGAAGCGCTTCTTCCGTGAATTCGGCGGCCAGAACCAGGGCGGTCGCAACAACAAGGACCAGCAGGCGCAGCGTAACAGGGATCGTCCGCATCACCTGCGTCCGACGGCGCAAGGCTCCGGCTTCTTCATTTCCGAAGACGGCTATCTCGTCACCAACAACCACGTCGTGGCCGATGGCTCCGCCTATACGGTCGTCATGGATGACGGCACCGAATACGAGGCCAAGCTGGTCGGCAAGGATGCCCGCACCGACCTCGCCGTCCTCAAGGTCAATGTGCCGAACCGCAAGTTCACCTATGTGAAATGGGCCGATGACAGCAAGGTTCGCGTCGGTGACTGGGTTGTCGCGGTCGGTAACCCCTTCGGCCTGGGCGGTACCGTGACCTCCGGTATCGTCTCTGCCCGCAGCCGCGACATCGGCTCCTATGACGATTACATCCAGATCGATGCGCCGGTGAACCGTGGTAATTCCGGTGGCCCGACCTTCAATCTCAATGGCGAAGTGGTTGGCATCAACACGGCGATCTTCTCTCCCTCGGGCGGCAGCGTCGGTATTGCCTTTGCAATTCCGGCTTCCACCGCCAAGGATGTCGTGGCGTCGCTGATGAAGGGTGGCAAGATCGAGCGCGGTTGGCTCGGCGTGCAGATCCAGCCGGTCAACCAGGACATCGCCGAATCGCTTGGCCTTTCCGAGCCTAAGGGGGCACTGGTCGTCTCTCCGCAGGAGAACTCCCCGGGCGCCAAGGCTGGCATCAAGCAGGGTGACGTGATCACCGCCGTCAACGGCACGCCCGTCAAGGATGCCCGCGATCTCGCCAAGAAGGTTGCGGCACTCGGCCCCAACTCCAAGGCGGAAATCACGCTATGGCGCGGTGGCAAATCGCAGACCGTGACCGTGACGCTTGGCAACCTCGCCAGCAATGAAGCCAAGGAGTCTGACGACGATCAGTCTGACAACCAGCAGTCCCAGCAGCAGCCGTCTTCCGAAAAGGCGCTGACGGCGCTTGGCATCACGGTTGCGCCATCTGATGATGGCCGCGGTGTGAAGGTGACGGATATCGATCCGGACTCCGATGCCGCTTCGCGCGGCCTGCGTCAGGGCGAGAAGATCGTTGCCGTCAACAACCAGGATGTAAAGTCGGCATCCGACATCAGCAAGGTGCTGGAAAAGGCCAAGAAGGACGGTCGCAGCCGCGCACTCTTCCAGGTCGAATCCGGCAATGGCAGCCGCTTCATCGCCCTGCCCATCAATCAGGGCTGATCGGAACGCCGTCGACCATTGATCAATGGGGCGTCGGGCCGGTCAGGTCCGGCGCCCCTTTTCATTCATCTACAGGAGGCTGATACATGGGGACCGAAGCATATTCGGGTGGGGCGCCTCGGAATCCCGCTTTCGCGGAGAGCGGACGTGAGTCTATTGTCCCGCACATGAAGATTCTTGTGATTGAAGACGATCTCGAGGCCGCGGCCTATATGACCAAGGCTTTTCGTGAGGCAGGCATCGTGGCCGACCATGCGAGCGATGGCGAAAGCGGCCTGTTCATGGCCAGCGAGAACGCTTACGACGTGATGGTGATCGACCGCATGTTGCCGCGCCGCGATGGCTTGTCCGTCATCAGCGAACTGCGCAAACGTTCCGTCAATACGCCTGTTTTGATCCTCTCTGCCCTCGGCCAAGTTGATGACCGTGTGACGGGCCTTCGCGCCGGCGGTGACGATTACCTGCCCAAACCCTATGCCTTCAGTGAGCTTCTCGCCCGCGTCGAGGTTCTCGGTCGCCGCAAGGGTGCACCGGAGCAGGAGATGATGTACCGCGTCGGCGATCTGGAACTTGATCGCCTGTCGCATGAGGTGCGCCGCAGCGGCAAGGAAATCATCCTGCAGCCGCGCGAATTCCGCCTGCTCGAATATCTCATGAAGAATGCCGGTCAGGTGGTGACGCGTACCATGCTGCTAGAGCACGTCTGGGATTATCACTTCGATCCGCAAACCAATGTCATCGACGTGCACGTCTCGCGGCTGCGCTCCAAGATCGAGAAGGATTTCGACAAGCCGCTGTTGAAGACGATCCGCGGAGCCGGTTACATGATCAAGGACGAGGGCTGAAGCCATTTCGATGAGCCGCTTTCGCCTGATGTTCCGCTCGACCGCCGTTCGGCTGTCGGCCCTTTATATCCTGTTGTTCGCACTCTGCGCCGCGTTCCTGGTCGTCTACGTCACGGCCATGTCGGAGCGTATTCTGGCGCAGCAGGTGCGGGACAGTCTTACCCGCGAAATTGTTGACATCAACAACGTCTACGATCGCGGTGGTGCAGCGGGGCTCTTGCGCATGTTGGAGCGACGTGCGCGTCAGCCCGGCGCCAATCTCTACGTTATTGCGGGACCAACGGGCGAGCTTCTCGCAGGCAATGTCGCCTCTGTGGAACCCGGTGTGCTGGATCGCGAAGGCTGGACATCGCTGCCCTTCCGCTACGAGCCCTATTCTGAAAACGGACCGCCAAGACCACATTTCGCGACTGCCAACGTGCTGCTTCTCGACAATGGCCTGCGCGTGATGGTGGGCCGCGACCTCGGTGAACCCGGTCGTTTCCGATACATCGTGCGCCAGGCACTCATGGTGGCACTGGCGATCATGGGGGCAGGCGCGCTCGTCATCTGGTTCGGCATTGGCCGCAACGCGCTGAAGCGTATCGATCGCATGTCGGCGGCCACCACCAAGATCATGGCGGGTGATCTGTCGCAACGCCTGCCCGTTGGCCTCTCAGGCGATGAATTCGACCGCCTATCCGAGTCGCTGAATGCCATGCTGGAGCGCATCGAGAAGCTGAACGAGGGGCTGAAACAGGTTTCCGATAATATTGCACATGACCTGAAGACGCCGTTGACGCGCCTGCGCAACAAGGCGGCCGATGCGCTCGCCATGGATCGTGAGGATGCTCGGAAGGTCGCGCTTGAAGGTATTATTGGTGAGTCGGACCAGCTTATTCGCACCTTCAATGCGCTTCTGATGATCTCCCGTGTCGAGGCAGGTTCGATCGCGGCGGAAATGTCGCCGGTCGATCTCTCTGCCATTTCCGCTGATAGCGCCGAGCTCTATGAGCCCGTAGCGGAGGAGGCGGGACTGACCCTCGTTACCGCCATTGATCCCGACATTACCGTTCAGGGCAATCGCGAACTGATCGGCCAGGCCATCTTCAACCTGCTCGACAATGCCATCAAATATGCTTGCGACAATCCGGTGGATCCCACCATCAAGGTCTCGCTGAGCCGTGATGCTGACATGGTGCGTCTCTCCGTTGCCGATCATGGACCCGGCGTTCCCCCGGACATGCGCGCGGAAGTGACGAAGCGCTTCGTTCGGCTGGACGAGAGCCGCTCCAAGCCAGGCACGGGTCTTGGCCTGTCGCTGGTGGAGGCCGTTCTGGAACTGCATGGCGGAACGTTGGAACTCTCTTCCACCAACGGGGATGCAGCACCCCATCCCGGTTTGACGGTCACCATGGTCTTCCCTGTCCAAAAGCCCTAAATCTCTCGTTGTGGAGCGAGGGAGGGTCTTGAGTCGTGACGGAGAAGACAACGCGGCTGGCTGATGTGCAGGCCGATAGCCTGAAACCTTTCAATCAGACGGAAGCGAAGGCGGCATTCTCCGTTCTGAAGGAGATCGCAGCCTCGCAGCCCACTGTGGCGGAGCTTCTGAAGTCCGAGGCGCCGCTGAAGGATTTTCTTGTCGCGGCCCTCTCGCTCTCGCCTTACCTGCGTGAAACGGCGACCATTGCCCCAAGTTTAGTTGCGACCGCGATCGATGTGCCTCTGCAGTCGCATCTGGAGGCAGTTGTTTCCCAGGCGCGCCAAAGTTGGAAGAACGGTGCCAGCGAAGCGGAACTGATGACGGCCTTGCGCAAGGCCAAGCGCGAGGTCAGCTTTCTGGTGGCGCTGGCTGATCTGGCAGGCATATTTGAGACGCGCGAAACGACCGGCTGGCTTTCGCGGATGGCTGATGCCGCTGTCGCAAGCGCGATCGACCATCTGCTGCTGAGTGCGCATGCCAGCGGCAAGCTGAAACTGTCCGATCCCGAAAACCCCAGTGCCGGTTCCGGTGTCGTGGTTCTGGGCATGGGCAAGCTCGGGGCCTTCGAACTGAACTATTCCTCCGACATCGACATCGTTGTGTTCTTCGACCCCGAATCCGGCATCGTGGCCGACCCTGACGATGCGACGGAATTGTTCGGGCGCCTGATGCGACGCCTCATCCGCATCATGCAGGAGCGCACGGCGGATGGTTACGTCTTCCGCACGGATCTGCGCCTGCGGCCCGATCCGGGGTCGACGCCGCTCGCCGTGCCTGTTGAAGCCGCGCTGATCTATTACGAGGGCAGGGGGCAGAACTGGGAGCGGGCTGCCTATATCAAGGCGCGGCCCATCGCCGGCGATATTTCCGCTGGCGAGTGGTTCCTGCGTCAGCTGGTGCCTTTCGTGTTCCGCAAATATCTGGATTACGCGGCGATCGCCGATATCCATTCGATCAAGCGCCAGATCCATGAGCACAAGGGTCATGGCGCGATTGCCGTCAAAGGTCACGACGTAAAACTGGGGCGCGGCGGCATTCGCGAAATCGAATTCTTTGCCCAGACCCAGCAATTGATCGCAGGCGGCCGCATGCCGCCCTTGAGGACACGGGTGACCGAACAGGCGTTGGCGGCCCTCGCCGAAGCGAAGTGGATTGGCCCGGAGGTCGCCAAGGAGCTGACGGAAGCCTATTGGTTTCTGCGCGATGTCGAGCATCGCATCCAGATGGTGCGGGATGAGCAGACGCACCGCCTGCCGGAAACGGAAACCGAGCTGAAGCGCATCGCCTATATGGCTGGGTTTGCTGATATAGCAGGTTTTTCAAAGGCATTGGAAGCAGTGCTGCGCACCGTCGAGAAACGCTATGCGCAGCTGTTCGAGCAGGAAACCAGGCTCTCCGCCAGCGAGGGCAATCTCGTCTTTACCGGTCAGAATGATGATCCGGAAACGCTGAAAACCCTGGCGCGGCTGGGGTTTGAACGTCCTTCCGATATCTCCCGCGTCATCCGCACCTGGCATTATGGGCGCTATCGCGCCACCCAATCGGTTGAGGCGCGGGAGCGGCTGACGGAACTGATGCCGGATCTTCTGAATGCCTTCGGCAGAAGCAGCCGTGCCGATGATGCGCTGCTGCGCTTCGATGGATTTATCAAGGCTCTGCCTGCCGGCATCCAGCTCTTTTCCCTGCTCGGCAACAATCCTGCCCTGCTGACGCTGCTCGTCACCATCATGGCGGCAGCGCCCCGCCTTGCCGATATCATTGCCGCACGCCCGCATGTCTTCGACGGCATGCTGGACCCGAGCCTGATGGCGGAGATCCCCACCCGTGATTATCTGGCGGAGCGTCTCACCACCTTTGTCGGCGGTGCGCGTCATTATGAGGAGGTGCTGGATCGCCTGCGCATCTTTGCCGCCGAACAACGCTTCCTGATCGGCATTCGGCTGTTGACGGGTGCCATTTCCGGCGAGCGCGCCGGTCGCGCCTTTACCGATCTGGCTGATCTCATCATCGAACAGGCGCTGAACGCCGTGCAGGCGGAGATGCACCTTGCGCACGGCGATTATCCAGGTGGGCGTGTGGCCATCCTCGGCATGGGCAAGCTCGGCAGTTTCGAGCTGACTGCAGGCTCGGATGTCGATCTGATCCTCCTCTATGATTACGACAGCAACGCGCTGGAATCGTCCGGACCGAAACCTCTCGATTCCTCCCGCTATTTCACCCGCCTGACGCAGCGCCTAATCGCGGCCCTTTCCGCGCCGACGGCGGAGGGCGTGATCTTCGAGGTGGATCTGCGTCTGCGGCCCTCCGGCAACAAGGGGCCGGTCGCGACCCGTATCAATGCCTTCCGCAAATACCAGCAGGAGGAAGCCTGGACCTGGGAGCATATGGCACTGACCCGGGCGCGAGTGATCTGCGGCGAAGCGAGCCTTGTCGAGGAGGCAGAAACAGTTGTCCGCGAGATGGTCGCCCTTTCCCGTGACCGTGCAAAGATTGCTCGTGACGTGCGGGAGATGAGAGACCTCATCGAACAGGAAAAGCCGGCGCGGGATATCTGGGATTTCAAGCTGATCCCGGGCGGGTTGATCGACATCGAGTTCCTGGCGCAGTTCCTGGCTTTGGTTTTAGATGGTTCGGCGAGTACGGCAACCGGATCTGAAACGGGCAATGGCACGGCGCGCGCCATCGCGACCCTTGGTCCGTCGTTGATGACCGCTGACGACATTGAGCACAGCCTGCAGACCTTGAGCTTCCTCACGGAGCTATCACAAATCATCCGGCTTTGCGTGGACCAGCCCTTTGATCCGAGGGAGGCGCCTGTCGGGCTGGTGGAGCGGCTGTGCGCGGCGGTCGATCTGCCGGATATCGGGCGGGTGGAGGCTGAGGTGAAGGCGCGCACCAAGCGGATGCGCGAGATCTTCAAGGTGATCGTGACGTCCTGAACCGGTTCAGGCTGACAGGGCCTGCGGTTGCGGGGCCGATGCCCGCACGGGGATATAGAGCGATACCACGGTGCCCTTGCCCTCCCGTGAGCGAATGCGCATCGTGCCGCCATGCAGATTGACGAGCGATCGGGAGATGGCGAGGCCAAGGCCTGAGCCGCCCTTGCTCTTGGCATATTGGCTCTGCACCTGTTCGAAGGGCTGACCGATCTTGCCAAGTGCCGATTTTGGTATGCCGATGCCGGTATCGGCAATCGTCAGGAAGAGACCCTTTTCGGACTGGCGGGCGCGCAACTCGATATGCCCGCCCTCATTGGTGAACTTCACCGCGTTCGACAACAGGTTCAGCAGGATCTGCTTCATCGCCCGGCGGTCGCCCAGCATCTTGAGACCCGTATCCACCTTCTGTCGAACAGTGATATGCTTCTCCTGTGCGGGGATCGCGGTAAGACGCGTGCTTTCCTCGATCAATGGCGCGAGATCGATCATCTCGCTGTTGATCTTCATATGGCCGGCTTCGATCTTCGACATGTCGAGAATGTCGTTGATGACATTCAGCAGGTGCTTGCCGCTTTCGTGGATGTCGCGGGCATACTCGCTATATTTCGGCGAGCCGACAGGGCCGAACATGCCGTTCAGCAGGATCTCGGAGAAGCCGAGAATGGCGTTGAGAGGCGTGCGTAACTCATGGCTCATATTGGCCAGAAATTCTGATTTGGCGCGGTTGGCGGCCTGTGCACGCTCCTTCTCCGCCAGATAATTTGAGTTGGCGACGGAAAGCTCTGCCTTCTGACGCTCCAGCTTCTTCTGGGAGGCGGAGAGGTCGCCGATGGTCGCCATCAGGCGCCGTTCGGATTCACGCAGGCGCTCCTGGTGGCGCTTCAAGAGCGAGATGTCGGTGCCGACCGACACCATGCCGCCGTCGCGGGTGCGACGCTCGTTGATCTGCAGCCAGCGTTCATCCGCCAGCTGCACTTCGGTCGTGCGCGAGAAGCCGGTCTGGTCCGGGTCGGCAATGCGCCGTTCAATCACGGGCCGCGCGGCGGCTGCCGTCACCACGCCGCGTTCGGTTCCAGGCACCAGCACGCTATCCGGCAAACCATAGGCCTGCTGGAAGTGCGTGTTGCACATCACCAGCCGGTCGTTCTTGTCCCACAGCACGAAAGCTTCGGACGTACATTCGATGGCGTCGGCGAGGCGCTGATCAGCTTCCGCATAGCGTTCGGCCAACCGGTGTTGCTCGGTCACGTCCATGGCAATGCCGATGACATGCGTGCGCCCGGCAGCCGTGCGCACAACCTGCGCACGGGCCCGCATCCAGACGTAGTGGCCGGCGGCATGGCGCATGCGGAAGACCTGATCGATCTGCTTGGCATTGCCACGGCCAACAGCACGTGCCAGCGCAAACAGGTTGCCATCGGACGGATGCATCATGCGTGCTGCCTCGCTGAAGGACAGCACATTATCACCGGGCGGCAGGCCCAGCATTTCATACATGGAGCGTGACCAGAACAGGCGGCGATTGGTCAGATCAAAATCCCACAGGCCACAGCGTCCTCGGGAGAGAGCGGTTTCGACGCGCATGTTGGATTCGAGAAAGATTTCGTCTGCGTCGCGGGCCCGCTTCACCTGCGCATAATAGGCATAGAGGATCACCAGCAGCACGGAGGATATGCCCGTGAACAGGGTAACGTTCAATGACACCTGCTGGCGCCAGAACTGGTCCGTCGAATCAAGAGGATAGCCGGCCACGACAAGACCGCCATCATTGCTGATGGCATGAATGGCAGCATAATGGGGAATGCCGTTCAGCGATGTTTCAATGACGCCGTCCGCGTCGCTGAAGCGGCGCACCGTTGCCATTTCCGGCAGCAGACTGCCAAGGGTGGAACCAATGTAACCCGACGCACCCGCGCTACCGCCAAAAATGCGGCCTGCACCATCCACCAGCATCACAAAACTTCCGTCCGTCAGCTTGGAAGGCGGCAAAAACGTCTGCAGACGCTGTTCGGACACCTTGCGATCCCCGGACACCACGGAGGCTTCGAAACCGCTAAAAGCGGCGGCACTGGCAGTCGCGACGAGCGAAATGGAATGGCGTGCGGCTTCTTCGGTGCGAGCGCGTTCCGACATCAGGCTCAGAAGGCGCGAAGCCGCAACGACAGCCAGGAAGGCAATGATGAGAATCGGAATAGCGCGCTTCAGCCACAGCTCGACGCTTGGCAGCGTATTAATCCTGTCGCGCAGCCCGCCCAGCATTTGCTGGAAGGAAACGGACGCCAAGGCCGCCCTTTCCGCAAATTTCAAACGCAGCCGTTCTTCGGCCGCGGTTGCCCGCTGCACGTCCGCCATTGTTCAGCTTGATCCCTCGTGAGTGATTCGCAATGCCGCTTGCGATCTGACACGAGTGAATCATTGCTGATTCGCCTTGTCCAGAGGTGGTGTAGAGAAAATTTTAACCAATTGCCTCGGTGATTCAGCGCGGCCCCATCCTTGCGGGGCGCGCGCGATGAATGGGGCGATCAGCCCTTCAGGATGCGCTCGACGATGTCGCGGACATCGGTCGAAAGGCTTAACGCCTTGTCGATCTCCGAGAGGGCTGCTTCCGCATGCGCCGCCCGGCTTGGCTCCAGCGAACGCCAGGAGCGCATGGAGGTCAGCAGGCGTGCGGCGAGCTGCGGGTTTTTCGGGTCGATGGCCAGGATCTGCTGTGCCAGGAAGCGATAGCCTTCGCCATCCGCGCGGCTGAAGCCGGTCGGGTTTGAAAAGGTAAACGAGCCGATCAGCGAGCGAACGCGGTTCGGGTTGCTGGCCACGAAATGGGGATCTTCCATCAGGGCTTTCACGCGTGCCAGCGTAGAGGCGCCCGGAATGGTCGCCTGGATCGCGAACCACTTGTCGAGAACCAGCGCATTGTCCTGGAAGCGCTTCAGGAAAGCGCCGAGGGCATTGGCGGTTTCAGACTGTCCAGGGAAGCGGTGGGCAAGCACCGTCAGCGCCTGGATCGTATCCGTCATGTTGTTCGTGGAAGCGAAGGCCTCCGCTGCCCGGGTGGCGCCGCCATCCAGATAGGAGAGGTAGCTGAGCGCCGCATTGCGCAGCGCCCTGCGGCCAGCGCTGGCTGCATCCGGCGTGAAGTCGCCTTCGTTGACGAGACTTGTGAACAATGTCTCGAAAGTTGCCTGGCCAGCCTTAGCGATATCTGCAAGGATACCCTGGCGCGCCGCATGAATGGCATCCGGATCGTTGTTGCTACCGAACTCGCGGGCAATGTCTGCCTCGCTCGGCAATGCAAGCACCTGAGCGCGGAAGGCAGGCTCCAGCGTGTCGTCGGCTGCGACTTCCAATAGCGTGGCGATGAGTTCTGCCTGCGGCTCCGGCTGACGACCGTCGCGAACATCGCGGGTTGCCTTCATCAGAACCGGCAGCGCCAGATCGGTCAGAGCCTGCCAACGGGCGAAGAGATCTGGCTCGTGGCGGACGATGTGCAGGAGGTCCGTGCTCGATTGCTCGAAGTGCAGGTTGATGGGCGCGGAGAAGCCGCGATTGAGCGATAGAACGGGCCGCGAGCCGATGCCGCCGAAGGTGAAGGTTTGCGCCCGTTCGGTGAGATGCAACACCTCGCCCGTCACGTCACCGCCCTTGACGGAGGACGCACTGGCAAGCGACCCGTTATCCAACAAGAGTGCAAAGCCGAGCGGAATATGCATCGGCTCTTTGTTCGGTTGTCCAGGCGTTGCCTGCACCGTTTGCTCAAGGGAGACGGAAAAGGTCTGGGAGGCGCTGTCGTAAGCGGTGGAGACGCTGACCAGCGGCGTGCCTGCCTGATGATACCAAAGCGAGAACTGTTTCAGATCCTTGCCGCTTGCATCCTCGAAACACTTCACAAAGTCTTCGACCGTTGCCGCGTCGCCATCGTGGCGCTCGAAATAGACGTCCATGCCCTTCTTGAAGGTGTCGCGACCCAGAACCGTCTGGATCATTCGGGTCACTTCCGAACCTTTTTCGTAGACGGTGGTCGTGTAGAAGTTGTTGATCTCGCGATAGGCGGTCGGGCGCACCGGATGTGCCAGCGGGCCGGCATCTTCCGGGAACTGCTCCGCCTTCAGGTGGCGTACCTCGGCGATGCGCTTCACCGCACGCGAGCGCTGGTCGGCGGAAAATTCATGATCTCGGAAAACCGTCAGCCCTTCCTTCAGGCACAGCTGGAACCAGTCGCGGCAGGTAATCCGGTTGCCGGTCCAGTTGTGAAAATATTCGTGCGCGATGATCGCTTCGATATTGGCGTAATCCTGGTCCGTGGCGGTCTCGGGATCTGCCAGAACATACTTGTCGTTGAAGACGTTGAGGCCCTTGTTTTCCATGGCCCCCATGTTGAAATCCGACACCGCAACGATCTGGAAGATGTTGAGATCGTATTCGCGGCCAAAGCGTTCCTCGTCCCACTTCATGGATCGCTTCAAGGCATCCATGGCGTAGGCCGCACGCGGCTCCTTGCCGTGCTCGACATAGATCTTCAGCGCCACCTCATTGCCAGACATCGTCTCGAACGTATCTTCGACGACACCAAGGTCACCTGCGACGAGCGCGAAGAGGTAGGACGGTTTCGGATGCGGATCGAACCAGGCCGCGAAGTGGCGGCCCTCATCGTAATTGCCGCCGCCAAGGAAGTTGCCGTTGGAGAGCAGTAGCGGATTGGCAGCCTTGTCGGCGATGATGGTGATCGTGTAGGGCGCCAGCACATCCGGGCGGTCCGGGAAATAGGTAATGCGACGGAAGCCCTCGGCCTCGCACTGCGTGCAGTAGACGCCATTGGTCCGATAGAGACCCATCAACTGCGTATTGGCTTCGGGATTGATGATCGTGATCACCGTCACCTCGAAAGGCGTGCTTTCCGGGAGGTCGCGAATCACGAGCTTTTCAGCCGTCACATCATAGCGCTCGGCCGGAATTTCGTTCTGGTCGATCAGCAGACCGGAAAGGCTCAGTTCGTCGCCGTCCAGGATAAGCGGGGCGGTTGGATCGGTACCTTCGCGTCGATGAAAAATCAGGCGTGCCTCGATCTTCGTTGCCGTCGGATCGAGTTCGAAGGTAAGATCTACGCGTTCCAACACGAAATCAGTGGGACGGTAGTCTGCCAGATGGATGATCTGACCCGTGTCTGTGCGCATGATTTACCCTAGTTTGGACTGCTCGACGTGGCAACCGCTCGTTGTTGGCAAGCGTTGCCGTCTGGAATATTGCATCGAAAACTGAACGATTACTAAAACCGTCCCGGAAAGAGACGACTTGGCGTCCTTATGCTTAATAGCAAGCTATTTTATCGAAACTTGATAGTCGCTCAGGTTGTTTCTGATGGGTGCATGATAATACTTGATGATTCATTGCCTCAGTTTCGCCTACTGTGGGGCGTGTGGATTTTTTGATTTCCGCTCCCCAAAGCCCCTGATTCAGAGTCTGCCATGCATTCCCAACCGAACGATCCCCTGCGAGGGATCTCGATGAAAGTTCTTTCCGTTCTCGTCTTCGTGGGCATGCAGACTTGCATCAAATCTGCCGGTGATGGCCTTCCCGCTGGGCAGATCACCTTCTATCGCTCAGCTTTCGCACTCGTGCCCATCATGGGCTACCTCGCCTTTCGTGGCGATCTGATCTCGGCCTTCCGCACCAGCAGCCCGTTCGGGCATTTGAAGCGTGGCTGTCTTGGCATCATCGCCATGGCCTGCGGATTTTTCGGACTGACCCATCTGCCGCTGCCGGATGCCATTGCCATTGGTTACGCTTCGCCGCTGATGGCGGTCGTCTTCGCAGCACTTTTTCTGAAAGAGAAGGTGCGCCTTTATCGCTGGACAGCCGTGGCGCTGGGCATTGCGGGCGTGCTAATCATCTCCTGGCCGAAGCTGACAATGTTCAACGAGGGTGGTCTTGGTTCTGAAGAGGCGGTTGGAGCGATCGCCGTGCTGCTCTCCGCTGTGATCGGCGGCATGGCCATGATCCAGACGCGGCAACTGGTGCGCACCGAAAAGACCGCGACGATCGTTTTATATTTTTCGATCACTGCCGCTCTATTCTCAACGCTGAGCCTGCCTTTCGGCTGGGCGGCCCTTGCGTGGGAAACGAAGGCCTTCCTCATCTGCTCAGGCTTCTTTGGCGGGCTGGGGCAGATTTTCTTGACGGAAAGCTATCGGCACGCGGACGTATCGACGGTTGCTCCCTTCGAGTATTCCTCGATCATCCTCGGGATCGCGATTGCCTATGTCTTGTTCGGAGAGGTCCCAACGGCCCCTATGCTGGTCGGAACAGCCATTACAGTATCCGCGGGAATCTTCATCATCTACCGCGAGCACCAGCTTGGGCTTGAACGGAAGGCGGCACGCAAGGCTTCATCGCCAACCTGAAATCCATCGCAACTGAAGGATCAGAGCGGGATCGCGGAGTTTGAAGACTCACCGTTGCTGGCTCTGGCCGAGGCCGAGCGCGCAAACTCGCGGCTCGCACGGATGGCGGAGCGGATGTGCCAGAAGTCTGTCTTGATCATGCGGATGGGATGGAACATCGGCGCATACTCTCCGTCGCTGTTAATCAACGCTCGCGCAGGTCGGCAAAAACCATTGTCGGACGTGTCGAGAGGCCGCGGCGACCGAAGGAGCGTGCGGAAAGCTGCTCGTTGGTGACGGATCCAAAGCCGTGATAGCCTTGCGTCGAACGCGGAGAAAGGCCTGCAAGACGAAGTGTCTCGAAGCCGGAATGAATGGGACGAATGCGGGCCGTGGTCATTGCCTTGGTTCCTTATTGATTCCTCCCAAGACACATCTAATATTGCATCGCAACATTCCGTTCGCAATGCGGTATAGCGCGCCGCTGCTATGCGCTAACAGCATGGCTCGATTCATAAAACTTTAATGATGACGCTCAAATGGGCAGGCGTTGGCGAAAAAGCAGCAGGTCCCGCCACGCCAGCGGCTTGTTCGCAGGTGCTGTCAGCAGATCTTGCGGATGAAAGCTCGCCAGTGCGGGCAGGCTATTCCCTCCAATCACAACCTCACGCCATTCTCCGCGTAGCGAAAAGATCGTGCCGTCCTCGCCCATGAAGAAGCGGGCAGCAAAATTCCCAAGTAACAGCAGGAGTTTCGGCTGCGCCAGAACGATCTGCCGCTCTATGAACGGACGACATATGTCGATCTCGGCAGGCGAGGGAGTGCGGTTGCCCGGCGGCCGCCAGGGAACGGCATTGGTCAGCAGTGTATTGTCGCGCGAGAGGCCGATGGCGGCCAACATCTTGTCCAGGAGTTGCCCTTGCCGCCCGGAAAAGGGCGTTCCGTCGCGGTCATCTTCGGCAGAGGGCAGAGACCCGATCACCATCACGCCGCTCGTTGCATTGCCTGAGGCAAAGACGGTGGAGCGCGCACCGTTCTTGAGATTGCAGCCGGTAAAGGCCTGCAGCACGCCTTTCAGTTCCTCCAGCGTCGCTGCACCTTCCGCTGCCTGACGCGCGGCGGCGGCAGCTTCCGCATCCGGTACCACGGCAGTTCCCGTCGATGCCGCCGGGCGAGGGGCAGGGGCTGTGCGAGATGTAGATTGCCTTGTCGAGCCGGCAGCTTGCGGAGACTGTTCCGCCTGCCGCTGCGGCTGGGCAATCCGTCTCTCTGCCTGCGCCGCAGCAAAGGCAGCTATGCGGTCGACTGGTTCGTCCTCCAGAAGCCACTCCACGCCTGCATCTGCATAGAAATGCAGAAGGGCAGACAATTCCTGCGCGGAGAGGTCGGGTGCGGAGATCATGCTTTCACCTTAAGTTCTCCGCATCGTCAGGGCAACTGCGGAGCCGCCGTCAGGCGGCCCAACGCGCGACATCTCCACTGTCTCCGATCAGCGCCAAGCCATGCGCGATGGAAAGAAGCTCGCCGCCGCTCTCGATGCGTCCAGCATCGAAGCGTCGCTCGAAAATCCGACGGACGGCTGGTACGAAGGAGGTGCCGCCGGTGAGGAAGACTTTGTCCACATCCTGCGGTGGCGTGTTCGTCTTCGTCAGAACCTCATCGAGCGCGCCCTCGATGCGCGCCAAATCGTCGGCAATCCAGCCTTCGAAGTCGGCGCGCTTGACGATCTTACGGCCCGCCTTGCCGAGAGGCGAGAAGTTGAACTCCGCCTCTTCCTGCATGGATAGCGCCATCTTGGTCGCAGAAATGGCCTGGTAGAGGGGATAGCCTTCATCGTGTTCGATCAGCTCGATGAAGAGTTCCAGCTTGTCCGGCTCCGTCGCAGAGCGCACGAGAGACTGCAGGTCCGCGAATTCACGGGTCGTCTTGAAGATCGACAGCTGGTTCCAGCGGCCGAAATTCGCGTAGTAGCCGGACGGAACTTCCAGCAACTTGCCGAAACTCTTGAAGTGGCTGCCCTTGCCGATTTCCGGAGAGACCAGATTGTCGATCATGCGGAAGTCGAAATGGTCGCCTGCGATCCCGACGCCGGAATGGCCGATCGGGATTGCCTTCAGCTGACCGGCGCTGCGCTCGAAACGGATGAGCGAATAGTCGGTGGTGCCGCCGCCGAAATCGGCGACCAATACATTGGCATCTCTTTCCAGCGTCTGGGCGAAGTAATAGGCCGCCGCGACGGGTTCGTAGACATAATGGATTTCCGGCAGCTCGAAGCGCGTCAGCGCTGCCTGATAGCGCTCCAGGGCCAGCTTCTCATCCGGATTACTGCCGGCGAAATGCACGGGACGGCCGACCACCAGACGCGAAATGTCCGACGGCCAGTGATCACCCGCATAAGCCTTCAGCCTTCTCAGGAAGATCTCCATCAGATCCTCGAACTGCTGCTTGCGCGCGAAGACCACGGTTGCCTGGAAAGCCGCACTCGCCGCAAATGTCTTGATCGACTGCAGGAAGCGGCAATCGCCAGGGT
This sequence comes from Rhizobium oryzicola, assembly GCF_030504645.1. Classification (GTDB taxonomy): domain Bacteria; phylum Pseudomonadota; class Alphaproteobacteria; order Rhizobiales; family Rhizobiaceae; genus Neorhizobium; species Neorhizobium oryzicola. The sequence continues at coordinate 1,145,845 of NZ_JAUKWQ010000001.1, forward strand.
TATCGATGAACATGCGGATGGCCGCCTGTCCGGCTTCCACCTTCAGCGCCTGCGCGCCGAGCGTTGCATCCTTCATGAAGGACAAGGCGGTGCGCATGCTGTCGCTGACGCCGGCACTGCTTTCGAACTGCATGGAATGTGTGGTCTGTTGGCCCGGGTAGGTAAGTGCCAGAACAGTGTTGGTCGTGCCAAAATCAAGCCCAAGCGCGCGGCTCATGGCATGCTCCTTTAAATCAATATCGTGCTGATGCTGGCAGAGACGCAATGTCTCCGGCATGAAATACGAAAGCTTCTTGCGAAGCCCGAATGATGGGGAGCGCTCCGTTCGCATACTCGGCGCCGAATGGCAAGCGAAAGGCGGGGCAGAGTGGAAGGAGGCTGATTTCCGCCACGATTGCACGGGACGAAGAAGCAGGATTTCGCCAGAGGAAGCTCATGACGTCACGCTATCGCTCCGTTCTCTTCTCCTTGTTCCTCGTAACGCTTTCCACGTCCGCCTCTGCGGCAGCTCTCTGTCAGGCACCTCCGCCCTCGGCCCTGAAAGGATTGAACGCTGCCATCAAGAAGGATGCGGCTGCGCAATCGCGTGCCATGCCTATCGTGCATGCGGAAGGAACGCTTCCGCATCAGGGTATCTACGACCAGAGCCGGGAGGCGCAGAAGGACTGGGTCGTCGTCTTCAATGCCGCCATGCTTTGGCGCGGTGAGCATAAGCCGGAGGACCTGACGCTCGCATCCCGCCTGCTGGCGGACTGGGCGAAGGTTTACCGGCCAAGCTTCAACCCGATCGATGAAACCGGACTTGATCGTTACATCGCAGCCTTTGATCTCATCCGTGACGATCTCGACCCGCAGGTGCGGAAGAGTGCAGGTGATTTCATTCAAGCGCTGACCACGGGCTACCTTCAGCGCATGGAAAGGGATTTCCGCGCCGACAAAGGAACCTGGGTGAACAACTGGAACTCCCACCGGGTGAAGCTCGTCACCATGGGGGCGGCCGTGCTGCAGGACGGACATCTCTGGGATCGTGCGCGCCAGCAATTCATCGCGCAACTGGGCCACAATATCCAGAAGGACGGCAGTGTCATGGATTTCCATGAGCGCGATGCGTTGCATTATGTCGTCTATGATCTGGAGCCACTGACGACCGCCGCTATGGTGGCCAAGGGCAGGGGCGAGGATTGGCTGCATCTCAACAAGCAGGGCGTCAGTATTGCGCATGCTCTCGACTGGCTGGTTCCCTATGCAACGGGGCAGCAGGCGCATGAGGAATTCGTGAATTCGAAGGTGAAATTCGACGCTGCGCGCCGTAATGCCGGCATGTCCGGGTTCGGTGGCCCCTGGGATCGCAAGGGTGCTGCTGCCTTGTTCGGCATGGCTGCGCAACTTGATCCGCGTTATCGACCGGTCGCGGATTCCCTTGGGCCGTCCAAGGGCTGGACCTCACTCTGCTTCGGTGGGTGAAGCTTTCTATGCCAAAACAAAAACCCCTCGGAGCAACGGTCCGAGAGGTTGTTTTTAGAGAAGGGCGCCGCCGTTATTCCGCAGCGGCTGCCGGTGCATGCGGCCCGGACTGCACGTTGGCTGCTTCGTGGCTGTCCTTCCGGCGGAACAGGCGGGCGATGCCTTTGCCGAGGCGGTCCATCTCCACGAAGATGACCGGCGTGATGAACAGCGTCAGCAGCTGCGACACGAGCAGACCGCCAACGACGGCGATACCGAGCGGCTGGCGAAGCTCCGAGCTTGCGCCTGAGCCGAGCGCGATCGGAAGAGCACCGAGCAGCGCGCAGAAGGTGGTCATCATGATCGGCCGGAAACGGCGCACGCAGGCTTCGTGAATGGCCGCTGCCGTGGTTTCACCATGGTCGCGGATCAGTTCGACCGCGACGTCAATCATCATGATGGCATTCTTCTTGACGATACCGATCAGCATCAGCAGGCCGATGAGCGCGATGATCGACATGTCGAACTTCATGATCCAGAGAGCTGCCAGCGCACCAAAGGCTGCCGCCGGAAGACCGGACAGAATGGTAAGCGGATGCACGAAGCTCTCATACAGCACGCCCAGCACCACATAGATGGTGAGAACGGCAGCGAGGATCAGGATGCCGGTATTGCCCTGGCTCTGCTGGAAGATGGCAGCCGTACCGCCATAGGTCGTGAAGACGTCGCTGGGAACGCCGATATCACGCTTGATCTCGTCGACGCGGGCTGTTGCCTGGCTGAGCGACACACCTTCCGGCAGGTTGAACGACACCGTGGTCGACACGAGCTGACCCGTCTGGTTCACAGTGACCGGAGAATTGCGGCGTTCGACCTTGGCGAAGTTCGATAGCGGAACCAGCGTGTTGCTCTTGGAAGAGAGAACGTTGATATCGCGCAGGAACTCGTCGTTCCATGGCTTGCTCTTGTCGAATTCGACAATGACGTCATAGCTGTCGCCCGTCGACTGGATCTGCGCCGCCGTATAACCGCCGAACGCCATTTCCAGCGTCTTGCGCAGTTGGTCGTTCGTGATGCCGTAGGCGGCTGCCTTTTCCGTATCCAGAACGATGGTTGCGGCGATCGCGTTGTTCTGCGCGTCGGTCGTCACGTCGGTGAAAAGGCCGTCGCTGCGCATGGCGGCGAGCAGCTTGTTTGACCATTCGTTGGTCATGTCGCTGCTGAGGGCCTGAACGACCAGCTGATATTGGCTGGCAGTGTTGCGGCCACCGAAACGAAGGCTCTGCTGCGGCGTAATGAAGGTCTTGATGCCGGCAACACGCGCCGTGGCGCGGCGCAGTTCGTCGATCGTTTGGGCAAGCGGTGGCCGCTCGTCCTTATCCTTCAGCTCCACAAACATTGTGCCGTTGTTCAGCGGGTTTCGGGCATTGCCGCCGACCGTCGAGGTCACATGCTTGACCGCCTCGTTCTTGCCGATGATGGCAGCCACCTGGGCCTGAAGGTCGCGCATGGCCTCGTAAGAGATGTCTTCGCGTGCACGGGTCGAGATCGACAGGCGACCGATATCTTCCTGCGGGAAGAAGCTGGCGGGCAGGGAGTGGAACAGCCAGCCCGAAGCAGCGACCGAACCGAGAAAGCTCATCAAAACGATGAATCGGTGGCGTAAGCACCAACGGACCGAACGGTCGTACCCACGAAGTGTCCAATCGAACCCGGCATTGAACCAGCGGATGATCATCGGCGGGCGGCCGGAATGCGACGACAGGCGAGAGCCGAGCATCGGCGTCACCGTCAGCGAAACAACCGCAGACGATAGGATGGCAAGCGTGACGACCATGCCGAACTCGTTCAGCAGGCGACCGACGACGCCACCCATCAGCAGGATGGGAATGAACACGGCGACCAGCGAGATCGACATGGACATGATGGTGTAGCTGACTTCCGCAGCGCCCTTGAGAGCGGCCTCCCGCATCGGAAGACCCTCTTCGTGCAGACGAAGGATGTTTTCCAGCATGACGATGGCATCGTCCACCACAAGGCCGACGGATAGGGTCAGCCCGAGCAACGAAATGTTGTCGATACTATATCCCATCACATACATCGCGCCAAAGGTGGCGATGAGCGATAAAGGTACCGCAAGCCCCGGGATAACGGTTGCCATCAGGTGGCCGGTGAAGAGATAGATCACCAGCACCACCAGCACGATCGTGAGGATCAGCGTGAACTGGACGTCGTTAATGGACTCCTTGATCGCCGTGGAAGCGTCATTCATGACGTTGATCTTCACCGAAGGCGGCAGCTGCGCTTTCAGGGCTGGCAGCTTGTCCTTGATGAGATTGACGACCTCGACCGTATTGGCATCCGGCTGGCGCTGAACGGCCAGAACGATCGCCTGCTTGCCGTCATACCAGCTGCCTGCATCCAGGTTTTCAACGCTGTCTTGAACATTGGCAACATCGCCCAGATGGATCGGTGCGTCATTCTTGGTGGTAATCACCAGGGTCTTGAACTGATCGGCATTGGTGCGCTGTGTCTTGGCATCGATGGTCAGACGCTGCGACTGGTTCTGCAAAGCGCCAACCGGCACCTGGCTATTGGCGCTCGCAATCGCATTTGTCAGCGTGTCGACACCGATGCCGCGGGCTTCAAGCTGGGAGGGATCGACTTCCACACGCACAGCATAGGTCTGCGCACCATAGACGGAGACTTCCGCAACGCCAGACAGGGTCGAGAGAAGCGGCGAGACGACGTCTTCCGCGATTTCGTCAACCTTGCTGCGCGGCAGCTCGTCGCTGTTGATAGCAAGCAGCAGGATGGGCGCATCGGCCGGGTTCGTCTTTCGATAGCTCGGCGTCGTCGTCATGTTGCTGGGCAACTGACGGGTTGCGCGCGAGATTGCCGCCTGCACGTCCGCCGCGGCCGCGTCGATATCGCGGTTCAGATCGAACTGCAGCACGATCGACGTGTTGCCGAGCGAATTGCTGGAGCTGATTTCGGAAACACCAGGAATGGTCTGAAACTGCTTGATGAGCGGTGTAGCAACCGAGGTTGCCATGGTTTCCGGCGAAGCGCCTGAAAGTGCTGCGGAAACGTTGATGGTCGGAAAATCGACCTTCGGAAGAGCTGAGACCGGCAGAAGGCGGTAACCGGCAAGACCGGCCAGCACAAGTCCGATGGCAAGAAGCGTCGTCGCGACGGGGCGATTGATGCAAAATGCAGGGATCATGGCTTGGCAGCTCCCTCAATCGGCAGATTGGCTGCCACCTTCTCAGCGCCTGCAAACTGCTCGATGACCGACTGGCCGTTGGCGAGCTGCACCTGACCCTCGACGACGATGTGATCGCCCTCGTTCAGACCACTTGCAATCGCTGTCATGTCGCCATTGGCGCGGGCAACCTTGACCTTCGTCGCATGGACCTTCTTGTCGGCATCGACCGTATAGACGAAGAAGCCGTCATTGCCCGGACGTACTGCAACGGTTGGTACCACGATGTTGCGGTCATTGGTTGTGAAATGAGCCGTCACGTTGACGCTCTGGCCGGGCCAGAGGGTGCCCTTGTCGTTCTTGAATTCGGCTTTGGCCGAGACAGTACCGGAATTCTGGTCGACCGCATTGTCGAAGAAGGTCAGCGTACCGCGATCGGCAACGCCACCTGTTGCAGATGGATCCGCGTCGACCGGTGCCTTGCTGCGCAGACCTTCATGCAGCTGCGGCAGATAACGCTGCGACAAGCGGAATTGAACGTAGATCGGATCATACTTGGTAATGGTAACGATCGTGGCGCCAGCACTCACATAAGCGCCGGGGCTCACCATGATATCACCCAGGCGACCGTTATACGGCGCGCGAATTTCCATGTGCTCCAGAGCGACCATGTCAGAGGCGAGCGTTGCCTTGTCGGCATCCACCTTGGCGGCAGCAGAGTCCCGCGCGGCCTTCGTCTGCTCGTAGGTCTGTTGAGATTGCGCGTTCTGCTTCACCAGAGTTTCAGCGCGCTGGAAAGAGGCTTCATATTGAGCAAGGCTTGCCTCGTCGGCAGCGATATTGGCCTTGTCTTTGTTGACAGCAGCTAGGGCTGCGCGATCATCTAGCTTTGCGATCAAATCGCCGATCTTGATCTCCTGGCCATCCCGGGCAATGACCTCCATCACAAGGCCCTGCTGCAGTGCGGCAATCGTCGTCGTATCGGCGGCCTGCGCCCAGCCCGTCGCCGTCACGTCCATGGGAAGCGTTGCAAGGCTTGCTGGGATCGTCTTCACCGTTGCCGGACCGCCGCCGCGGCGCGCACCACCCTGGCCCTGTGCACCACCCTGGCCCTGACGCTGCTGCCCATTTTCAGCGGTTTGCGCCTGGCCAGCACCCTGATTGCCGCCTTTCCGCCGCTCGCCTGCGGGTGCACCGTCAGTCTGTGCAACAGCCTTGCCGTCTGCGTGGATGTAATCCTTCACATACGGAACTTGATCCAGGTAAGGAATCTTGTCGCGATAATACCAGCCGCCGGCGGCGGCGATCGCGAGGATGCTGGCTGCAGTCCAGAAGGTCTTCATTGATAACGCCCGATGCTGAGTGATGGTATGACCTATCATCCGACAATTACGCTGGTGCGAAAATGACGGCTCAGCATAAAAACGATCAACTGCGGGTGAAATCACCTTAATTTCTTGTAATGTAGGGCCATGCTTAAGAAAATAAGAGGCTTTCCTTGGTGGAAAGCCTCTATAGGTTGTCAGAGTGACTTTGCTGCACCGCCGTCGACGCGGATCATGCTGCCCGTCACATAGGCTGCTTGAGTCGAGCAAAGGAAGGCGCCGACTGCACCGAATTCTTCCACGGTGCCAAGGCGGCCGGCCGGGATGGACTTGATCGAAGCCGCTCGAACCTCGTCCACGCTCTTGCCCTGACGCTTTGCATTGGCGCCGTCCAGTTCGTCGATTCGGTCGGTATGGATGCGACCCGGAAGGATAAGGTTAGCCGTAATACCGTTGCCCGCTACTTCCGTCGCGAGTGTCTTGTTCCAGCCGACGAGCGCCCCGCGCAGCGTGTTGGAAAGAGCAAGATTGGCAATCGGTTCGATAACGCCGGACGATGCAACTGTCAGAATGCGTCCCCAGCCTTGCGTCTTGAGTTCCGGCAGGAAGGTGTTGGTGAGCGTGATGACGCGCAGCACCATTGTCTGGAAGAAGGTCTCCAGCTTGTCGGCGCTCATATCTTCGGACGTACCGGGTGTCGGGCCACCCGTGTTGTTCACAAGAATGTCGAGACCGCCCAGCTTCTCGCGCACAGCCTTGGTAATGTTCTCGATGAAGTCGTCATCCGAAAGATCTGCCCAGACCCAGTCTGCCTTGCCGCGACCTTCTGCGTTGATCGCCTTGCAATTCTCCGCCAGCCTTTCGCCATTTCTGCCGCACAGCAACACATGGACGCCCTCGCGGGCCAGCGCTGTTGCGATGCCAAGGCCGAGGCCGCGCGAAGAGGCAAGCACGAGCGCACGCTTGCCGGTGATACCGAGATCCATGAATAGTCCCTTTCCAATAAATGCAATAAGGTGGCGGCAAACTAGCAAGCACGTTTGGGCGCGGGAAGTGCGAAGGGCAGCTTACTTTGATTTAAAGTTGACGTGCACGTAAACGTCATATAACTTTTTCTTCGAAATGAGGAGGAGCCTGTCAACCTGCCCCAATCCCTGTCGCATGCTGGCTCGACAAGCCGGTTTCCTTTTGTCAAGGAGAAGGGGAATTGGGGACAGAGCGAGCGGAGCATAAGGATGAGCGTAATGGAGCTGCCCGAACGCGAGAGCATGGAGTTTGACGTGGTGATCGTTGGCGCCGGACCGGCCGGTCTCGCAGCCGCGATCCGTCTCAAGCAGGTCAATCCGGAACTCTCGGTCGTCGTTTTGGAAAAGGGTGCGGAAGTGGGCGCGCACGTGCTGTCGGGCGCGGTGGTAGATCCTATCGGCATTGACCGGTTGCTCCCGGGTTGGCGCGAAGAGCAGGGGCATCCCTTCACAACTCCCGTGGTCGATGATCAGTTTCTGTTCCTCGGTCCAGCTGGCTCGGTCCGCCTGCCGAACGCGTTCATGCCGCCTCTGATGAACAATCACGGCAATTACGTCGTCTCGCTTGGCCTCGTCTGTCGTTGGCTGGCGGAGAAGGCGGAAGCGCTGGGCGTCGATATCTATCCGGGCTTTGCGGCAACGGAGGTGCTCTACAATGACGAGGGTGCCGTCATCGGTGTCGCCACCGGCGACATGGGGATCGAGAAGAACGGCGAACCTGGGCCGAACTATACGCGCGGTATGGCGCTTCTCGGCAAGTATGTGCTGATCGGCGAAGGCGTGCGCGGTTCGCTTGCAAAGCAGCTGATCGCCAAATACCAGCTGTCGGATGGCCGCGAGCCGCAAAAGTTCGGGATTGGTCTCAAGGAACTGTGGGAAGTAAAGCCGGAGAAGCACAAGCCTGGCCTTGTGCAGCACTCCTTCGGTTGGCCGCTCGACATGAAAACCGGCGGTGGTTCATTCCTCTACCACCTACATGACAACCTCGTCGCCGTCGGCTTTGTCGTCCATCTCAACTACAAGAACCCGTATCTCTTCCCCTTCGAGGAGTTCCAGAGGTTCAAGACGCATCCGGCTATCCGCGATACGTTCGAAGGCGCCAAGCGCATTTCTTACGGCGCCCGTGCGATTACGGAAGGCGGCTATCAGTCCGTGCCGAAGCTGTCCTTCCCTGGCGGCGCGCTGATTGGCTGTTCGGCGGGCTTCGTCAATGTGCCGCGCATCAAAGGCAGCCATAACGCGGTTCTTTCCGGTATCATGGCAGCCGAAAAGATTGCCGATGCCATCGCTGCCGGACGGGCCAATGACGAACCGGTCGAGATCGAGAACGCTTGGCGCGAAAGCGATATCGGCAAGGATCTCAAGCGTGTCCGCAACGTCAAGCCACTGTGGTCCAAGTTCGGTACCGCAATCGGCATCATGCTTGGCGGCCTTGATATGTGGACGAACCAGTTGTTCGGTTTCTCCTTTTTCGGCACGCAAAAGCACGGCAAGACCGATGCGCAAAGCCTTGAGCCGGCATCGAAGCATAAGCCGATTGCCTATCCGAAGCCGGATGGCGTGCTGACCTTTGATCGTCTGTCCTCCGTCTTTCTCTCCAACACCAACCATGAAGAGGACCAACCGGTTCATCTTCAGGTGAAGGACATGGAGTTGCAGAAGCGTTCGGAACTGGGAATCTTTGCCGGACCGTCCACGCGCTACTGTCCCGCCGGCGTCTACGAATGGGTGGAGAAGGATGGCGAGCAGGTCTACGTGATCAACGCGCAGAACTGCGTTCACTGCAAGACCTGTGACATCAAGGACCCGAACCAGAATATCAACTGGGTGCCACCCCAGGGCGGTGAAGGTCCGGTCTATCCGAGCATGTAATCAAAGGTGCCGGTGCATGCCGGCGCCTTGAAACATGATTGTCGTTCCAAAAGTTACGGTAGGCCTGGTGGAAATTCCTTTGCGGAAGGTCTCCTTGGGTTTAATAGCAAAGGAACGAGGCGGACAGGCCCGATGGATGAGTGATGAAGACTTTGTCAGGCGACCGGTGGAGCGGCAAACTGCGTGCGAACAGCACGGGTGCGATGGCATTGGCTACAGCCATAACCTTGAGCTACGCGCTCACGGGTTTTTCCGTAGAAGCGGGCGATTGCCGGCGCGAGGCAAGTTCCGGTGTCGATTGGAGCAGTTGCAAGAAGCGTCTTCTGATGCTGGGCGGTAGTGACTTCAAAGGCGCCAATCTCGCGGAAACCGATTTCAGTATGACGGATCTCAGCCGCACCGATATGACAGGTGCGGTGCTGGAAAAGGCAACCACCATCCGGGCTTATATCGCAGGTGCGAGTATGGTGGGTGCCAACTTCAACAAGGTGGAAGGTTATCGCAGCGATTTTACCGAAGCAAAGGCCGACAAAGCAACTTTCGTGGCCGCTGAACTGCAGCGCGTCAGCTTTGTCGGTGCCAGCCTCGTCGGTGCGGATTTTTCCAAAGCAGAATTGGGCCGTGCCGATTTTCGCAAGTCGATCATGGGCAACACCAGTTTTCGATTGGCCAATCTCTCGCGTGCCGATCTTCGCGACATCCGGATACAGGGCTCCATTGACCTGTCGGGGGCAGTCATGTTCCGAACCCGCATTGACGGCATGGATTTAAAGCAAGTGAAGGGTCTGTCGCAGACCCAAGTGGATCTTGCGTGTGGTGACAAAAATACGGTCTTGCCGCCCGGTTTGAACCGCCCCGAAGACTGGGAGTGCGGTGAGGAATAGGTTGCGCCAACGTTTGGCCGACTATGATCCTTAACGCATCGACCGCATCCTTAAGGCCCGTTAGTGCTTCATTAACCATAATGTCCGTAATTTTCGGTCAACCAGAATCGACCGCAAAAAGGACATATTCATGACAGTCTCGCGCCGTGGCTTCCTGATTGGCATGCCGCTTTTCCTCGCCGGATGCACCTCGACGGTTGTCAACCAGCAGGGAAGTTACGCCGCACTGCCTGCGGAAAAATTTCCGCTGAAGGAAGTGCCGGTCGAGAAGATTAAGCCGGAACTGCGCCGCACGCAGGTGGCTTATTCAACCGTGCACAAGCCCGGCACCATCGTGGTCGACACGCCGGCGCGTCGTCTGTATTACGTGCTGGATAACGGTCAGGCTATGCGCTACGGCGTCGGCGTTGGTCGTCAGGGTCTCGCCTTTGCCGGCAATGCTTATGTCGGCCGCAAGGCGGAATGGCCCACCTGGACCCCCACCGAAAACATGCAGCGCCGTGAAGCGCGATACAAGAAACTTGCCGGCGGCATGCCCGGAGGCCCGAACAACCCGCTGGGTGCGCGCGCCATGTATCTTTTCCGCGACGGCGGCGACACGCATTTCCGCATTCACGGGACCAACCAGCCGGAATCGATCGGTTATGCAATGTCGAGCGGTTGCATCCGCATGATGAACCACGACGTCATCGATCTCTATTCCCGTGTAAAGGTCGGCGACCGCGTCTTCGTCATCCAGGAAAACAGGGCCTGATCCAAAGTTCGGGAGAGGGCACGCGTTCCCCGCGATCGCTTGCCACACCTCTCTCCGTTGCAAGAGAGCAGCCTCAAAATCCCCGCAGACGCTTTTATCCGGCGGGAGAGCGATCCGCTTCGCATGATGCGGCCACGGGGTCAGCCGATATTCGGTTCCACGTGCGAGCCATCGCTCGGCAGCAGTTCAGCCGTCTCTCCGTCCTTCAAGAACATCGGCAGTGCCGAATAGCTGAAGACGTCAAACTTATCGTTGTAACCATTGGGATCTGACCAGGATTCCTGCGGCCTCGGCACCGTGGTGAAATGGCCGTTAATGACCTTTTGGCTGAGTTCAAACGTCATGAAGCCGTGCCGCGAATCGATTGCCTGAATCAGTTTGGCACCGGTTTCCGGGTCTGTATAACCCGGCTGGGAGGCGAGGTAGTGCAAGTTCCAATAACCACCGTTTCCAATCACGAAAAACGGGATCGAGTGGCCGCCGATGGTCTTTTCAATGCGCTGGTAGTTATGCACATGCGCCGTCAGAACCATGTTCGGGACGCGGCGGGATGTGTTGATGGCATCTTGCAACTCGGTGGCCATCGTAGAGCTCCCACTGTGGTATTTGTCGAACGAATAGACCGGATGATGCAGCGCGACGATCACCGCCTTTGATTTATCTGCCGCCTTCATCTCGTTGTGGAACCACGCACGCTGCTCCGGGGAAATCTTACCGTGTTCGGGCACATTCGTATAAAGCCCGATGATCGTTGCGAACGGTGTGATCAGCGTCCAGTAGAACCAGGGCTGATGCATGGCAGGGCGACCACTGTCGTGAGATTCATGCGTGAATGTATCGGGCGCTTCCGCGAGAAAGTTCTCATAAAAGCCGAGCAGCGAGATTGATTCCCGTGTCGTGAGTTCACCATCGTGATTGCCTGGAATGGCGACAATCGGTAACGGATAATGCTCGTAGGGCTCATAGAACTGCGGCCAATACTCCGCCACTTCGCCGGTGTAGTAGACGACGTCACCAAGATGATAGCAGAAGACGGGATGCATGCGGTCCGTTTCAAGCGAATGCTCCATACCGCTTGCGACCATCGCCTGCGCCTCCGGCCGCTTGACCCCGCCCGTATCACCAACGCAATGAAACGCCAGTCGCCCCGTCTCGCCAATGGCTTTATAGGCCGCCGCCGGAATGACGTCCTTGAGGTCCATATGATAGGGGGCTTTTCCTCGGGGTTTGAAATCTTCCGGGATGGGCTCAAATTCAATGATGCGCGGTGGTTGTTTATGGGCAAGCGACGCGCCTGGCTGGCGAGACTTGGAAATGGACTTCATCGGCGTCCTCCATGGCGCGGAAGGTTCGTTTGGATCTTAATCCAAGTGGCCGCGCGTAAACTCACACCAATAGAATAGCACCACTAACGTAACAGTTATTTTACGGATGGCAACCTGTGGTAATTTTCTGGAAAAAATGCACTTTTTCAGAGCTTCAGTCGTTGCGTCCAAGGCAGGTCGAGGAGCATTTCGGTCGCCATCGATCTGTGGCGAACATTTGCGTTGGACAAACTCATCTTATCCTTCGCCCGGAGGCAAATGGTAGTCTTTTCCGGTGCTCTTTTATCGGCATACCCATGAGCCCTGAGCGAACGGACAACTGCTATTAACGGCGCTTGAGCCTTTCCAAAGCAACAGAGATGGTAAACACAGCAAGCCCGATGACGGACAGGATGGCGCCGACATAGCCGGTGGCGCCATAGCCGTAACCCCATGATATGACCAGGCCACCAAGCCAGGCGCCTAGCGCATTGGCAATGTTGAACGCGGAATGGGTGGACGCGGCTGCGAGCGTCTGGGCATCGGCTGCCACGTCCATCAGGCGCGTCTGGACGGCAGGGCAGGCGGCAAAGCCGCAGCCGATCAGGAAGACGCAGGCGCAGAGCATGAAGGGGTTGGCGGCCGTCAGACTGAACACCGTCATGACGATGATGTTGAAGATCATCACGCCGGCGATCGTCCCTTTGAGCGAAAGATCCGCCAGACGCGAGCCGACGATATTGCCGACATTCATGCCGATGCCGAACAGGGCGAGTACGATGGAAACCATCGTCACAGGCATATGGGCGGTGTCGGTGGTGGTGGAGGCGATATAGCTGAAGATGGCGAACATGCCGCCGAAGCCGGTTGCCGCAACGCCGAGCGCCAGCCAGACCTGAATGCGTCGGAGCGCGCCGAGTTCCCGTATAATGCTGGCCCCTTCAGCCACTGTGTCATGCGGCTGGAAGCGCCATAGCAGCAGCACAGTCAGCAAGCCGATGCAGCCCACCAGCAGGAAGGCGGCGCGCCAGCTCATCAGCTGGCCGAAGAAGGTGGCGATGGGCGTTCCCGCCAGTGTTGCGATGGTGAGCCCCAGCATCACGCGTCCAACGGCGCGCGCCCGACGATTGGGCGGCACCATCGAGGCGGCGACAAGGGCTGCCACACCGAAATAGGCACCATGCGGCAGTCCGGTGATGAAGCGCAGGACGGTAAAGCTGAGGAATTCCGGCGCCAGTGCGCTAAGGATGTTGCCAAGCGCAAACAGCGACATCAGCCCAAGCAACAGGGTACGGCGGGGAAGGCGTGCGGACAGCGCGGCAATCACAGGCGCGCCGATCACCACGCCGAGCGCGTAGGCGCTGATGACATGGCCCGCCTGCGGGATGCTGACGCCATAGGTTTGCGCCACATCCGGCAGCAGGCCCATGATCGCGAATTCGCCGGTGCCGATGCCGAAGCCGCCGACGGCGAGCGCCAGTTCGATCAAGGCGATGGTGGTCGGCGAAAGGGTGGAACGGTCTTGAGACTCCGGCGCATGCGCGGAGGCGAAGTGAGCAGTCGAATCGGTCATGTCATCAGTCGGAGGTTACCGGTTGGGAAGCCGGAAGAAGAATAAGGTCTCGGGTGAAACCTGACATATGCTAAGGCTATCATATTATTGTGCGCCGCAGGAAGCGGTAAATCTCTGCGTTGCATCATGACCATCGCTTCTGCCACCGCGCAATCGACATCTTGCACCTTGTCTTGCCGCATTTCGGCAACCATTTCCCTGCCAACGCCGTTGTGGGCGCGCACATTCAAGGCAGGGTTCGAATGAAGCTGGTGGCAATTCTCAATCGAGACGGCGGTACCTTCAAGACGACCGACATGGACGCCTATTGCGCGCGCGCGGTCGAGATCTTTCGCGCAGCCGGGCATGATTTTGAATGCCGGGTCGTAGGAGGGCGCGAGGTGGTCGATGCCATGCGCCGGGTTGCGGATGAGAATGGTGTCGAGGGCCTGGTTGCCGGCGGAGGCGATGGCACGATTTCGGCCGCAGCCGGTATCGCCTGGAAAAGCGGACTTGCGCTCGGGGTTATTCCGGCCGGCACGATGAACCTGTTTTCACGCACCCTGAAACTGCCCCTCGATATCTGGCAGGTGCTGGATGTGCTGGCCGGTGGTCAGGTGCAAAATGTCGATATTGCCAGCGCCAACGGACGCAGCTTCGTGCACCAGTTTTCGGCGGGTCTTCACGCGCGCATGGTGCGCTATCGCAATTCGATGAACTTCGCCTCCAGACTTGGCAAGATGCGCGCCAGCACGCGCGCTGCTCTCGGCGTGATGTTCAATCCGCCTGTCTTCGAAATGGAGTTTAATGCGGAAGGCAAGACGGGATACCGCAAGGTTTCCGCGATCTCGGTGTCCAACAACGAGTTCGGCAACGAGCCTCTGATGTATGCCGACAGTCTGACCGGTGGACATCTGGGTTTTTACACCGCGGAGCCCTTGAGCCCCGCCGGTGTCGCCAAGTTGACCTTCGACATCCTGCGCGGTCGCCTGAAGGAAAGCGAGGCGGTCACCGCGATGAAGGTAACGGAGGTCGAGTTGCACTTCCCCAAGGCACGCCATGACATCCGCTGCGTGATCGATGGCGAGCTTCTGCCGATGGAGCGCGACGTGAAGCTGAAGATCCATGCGGGCGAACTGAAGGTGATCGTGCGCGAGCCGCAGCAGCCTATCGAGCAGGTACAGGCCCAGGACGGCATCGAGAACCAGCCCGCAGCCCTTTGAGAGGATCTCGGGATCAGATGCGGGTGAGATAGGTCCGGTAATCGAAGTCGGAGACGGTCCGCAGATAGGTGATCGCCTCCTTGCGCTTGGTATCTCCGTAGAGCTTCTGATAGCGTTCGCCGAACACATCCTCGATGAAGGATGACGCTGCGAAATCCTCCACTGCCGTCAGGAAGTCGTGGGTGAGGCGCCGATTGCCGGGGGCGGGCTGTCCGGGTTCCGTCGCCGGGCCGGGATCGAGCGTCTGTTCGAGGCCGAGTAGCATGCCGCCGAGAATCGCGGTCAGCAGCAGGTATGGATTGGCGTCGGCTCCCGCCACGCGGTGTTCGATGCGCGCCCCTGGTCCGTCCTTGTCGGGAATACGGATCGCCGTACCGCGATGACCGAAACCCCAGTCAATATCGACGGGGGCAAAGGAGCCCGGCTGAAAGCGGCGATAGGAATTGGCAAAGGGCGCAAAGATCAGCTGTGCATCGCGCATCGTGTTCAGCATGCCGGCGGTGATGGATTTCAGCAGGACCGGATTGCCGCCCTTGGCGTCGAGGATGTTATTGCCTTTAGCATCGATGATGCTGGCATGCACATGCAGGCCGGACCCGGCATGCTCGCCATAGGGCTTTGCCATGCAGGTGGATTTGAGCCCATGCCGCTTGGCGGCCTGCTCCGCCACCCGCTTCAGGTAGAGGCATTCATCGGCGGCGGCGAGCGCATCCGCCCGGTGCAGAAGGTTCACCTCGAACTGTCCGGGTCCGAATTCCGCTGTCGTCGCATCCGCTGGGAGCCCCATCGCCTTGGCCCAGCTGCGCAGCGTGTCGAGATAATCCTGCAGCGCATCGACCACGCTCATGTCATAGAGCTGAAAGCCGTTCGGCTCGTCGCGATAGGTGAGTGCGCGGGGAGGGCGGGGGCGACCGGTCTCGCGGAAGTCATTTTCCACCACGTAAAATTCCAGTTCCGTCGCCACAACGGGCGTCAGGCCGCGCTCGGCATAGCGCCCAAGAACCCTCGCGAGAATCGCGCGCGGGTCCATGAAGCTCGGGCGCCCGTTCAGCTCATGCATGGTGGAGAGGACCTGAACGGAGCCTTCCGGTGCCCAGGGCATGGGCGCAAGGCTGCGGCGGTCGGGAATGCAGCAGCCATCGGGATCGCCGATCGTCAGCGAGAGCCCCGTGATGTCGTCATTGTCGTCGCCCCAAATGTCGAGCGATTGCGTCGAGGTCGGCAGGCGCACGCTGCCCTCCCACACCTTCTTCTCCGCCGACAGGGGGATCTGCTTGCCACGTAGATCGCCATTCATGCCGACGAGCAGCACCTCGATCCGGGCCTCGCCTTGGTTTTTCTGTTCAACGCCGCTCATGCATGTCCTTCCCGGCCTGGACGACGGGTATAGCCGCCTTGCCAAACCCTTGCCCCTTGCGCCATGTTCGTAGCCGATCGAAATCGGCCTTACAATCAGCGCGCGCTCAGGCTGCGCGACGAGGCGGGCACGGCAGCGGAGGCTTTCATGAACCAGATCCACAACCCCTCCAACCTCGCGGCCATCGACCTTGCCCATCACCTGCACCCGTTCGGCGACATGAAGCAACTGGGCGAAAAGGGGGTGCGTGTCATTGCGCGCGGCGAAGGGGTCTACATTTACGATTCGCAGGGCAAGAAATATCTGGATGGCTTTGCTGGGCTCTGGTGCGTGAATATCGG
This sequence comes from Rhizobium oryzicola, assembly GCF_030504645.1. Taxonomy (GTDB): domain Bacteria; phylum Pseudomonadota; class Alphaproteobacteria; order Rhizobiales; family Rhizobiaceae; genus Neorhizobium; species Neorhizobium oryzicola. The sequence goes on from NZ_JAUKWQ010000001.1 coordinate 1,162,130, forward strand.
CTATGGCCGCCGCGAAATTGCCGATGCGGTTTCCCGGCAGATGAACGAACTGCCGTATTACAACAGCTTCTTCGGCACCACGACGCCGCCAACAGCCCTGCTGGCCCAGAAAATCACCGCCCATACCGGCGGTCGGATGAATCATGTCTTCTTCACCAATTCTGGCTCAGAAGCGACCGACACCTGGTTCCGCATGGCACGAGTCTATTGGGCAGCACTTGGCAAGCCGACCAAGACGCACGTGATCGCCCGCCGTAACGGCTATCACGGATCAACTGTCGCCGGTGCCTCGCTGGGTGGCATGAAGCATATGCACGAACAGGGGAACCTGCCGATCGAGGGCATTTCCCATATCGGCCAGCCCTATTGGTACGCAGAGGGCGGTGATCTTTCTCCGGCCGACTTCGGCCTGAAAGCCGCGCGCGAGCTGGAAACGAAGATCGATGAGCTGGGCGAGGACAATGTCGCCGCATTCGTGGCCGAACCCGTCCAGGGTGCCGGTGGAGTGATCATTCCGCCGGACACCTACTGGCCGGAGATCGCGCGGATCTGCCGGGAGCGGAACATCCTCCTGGTCGCCGACGAGGTGATCTGTGGGTTCGGGCGTCTTGGCACCTGGTTCGGTCACCAGCATTTCGGCTTCGAAGCGGATCTTGCACCCGTGGCCAAGGGGCTTTCCTCCGGCTACCTGCCGATCGGCGGCGTGCTGGTGAGTGATCGTGTGGCGAGGGTGATGATCGAAGAGGTTGGAGACTTCAATCACGGCTACACTTATTCCGGTCATCCGGTCTGTGCGGCGGCAGCGCTTGAGAATCTGCGCATAATCGAGGAGGAGGCGCTGGTGGAACGAGTGCGGGACGATATCGGCCCCTATTTCGCCGCCGCCTGGAAAAGCCTCGAAGATCATGAGGTTGTCGGGCAGGCCGAAAGCATTGGCCTTATCGGCGGGCTTCAGCTCGCAGCCGACAAGTCAACGCGCCAGCGTTTCGCGAAGCCCGATGATGCCGGTGTTGCCGTTCGCAACCATTGTCTCGAAAACGGACTAGTGATGCGTGCCACCGCAGACCGCATGCTGGCGTCACCGGCGCTGATCATCACCCGTTCTGAGGTCGATCAGATGATCGAGACGGTACGTGGAGGGCTCGATCATCTGCGCGAACAAAGGCTTCCCTGATGGATCAGGTGCGCGGATTGATCCAAGCATATCCGAAATGATCGAATGCCTTGCCTCCGGAAAACAGATAGGGCACATCCAGAATAGCCGGTGCCGTGTCGTTGACCGATATGCCGTTTTTGGCAAACAGGGCCCGGATATCCTCCGGTATCCCAACTTCTCCCGTCTCAATCGGCCAGATCACAAGCCCTGGGCCACTGATTGCAAGCCGCGCAAGAGGTAGCGGGGCTTGGAAATCGGTGTAGACAATTGGCACGTCCTGCAATTCGAGACGCGAATTTCCCGCAAGCATCTGCTCGTCGGTCACGACATAGGCCGGCTTCACGCCACGTTCCTGAATGACAGTGTTGAGAAACTGGTCGTAGGGAATGTGTTCCTTACCGTATTTGCCGATCAATGGTGCCACGGCGTTGCCGATTGCCAGATAGACGATAAAGCCGACAATGACGACGAAGACCGGGGGCGCCATTCGCCCGATCGCTTCCTGCGGACTGATGCGGGCAGCATCGACCTTCAGGCTCAGATAAAGAGGTAGCAGGAGCAGGAAGGGAGAAAGCCACTTTTCCCGGATGCTGGAGGCACCCAGCGCCACGCCGATGAGCGCGACGATCAACAGACAAATCACAAGCGTCAAGCCGACCATATGCGTCCAGCGGCTTTGAGCGCGTAGAATGGTGCGACAGTCGCGCCAGAACCCAAACAGGAAAAGCCCCGCGACGGGTACGATAATATCGAGCGTGGACGTGGCAATGGACAGGAGACCGCGCACCGCATCCGACGCGGCGTGACCGGAGGCGCCTTCGCGCATGGCGTGGATGGTGCCCTCTGTCGCCGTTTCAAAATGGGTAAGCGCCCAGAGGAGATGCGGAAGACAAATGACCAGTGCCACGATGACGGCCGGAATAACGCGCCAGTCCATCAGGCGTTGCCTGAATTCGCGGTCCGCGATCATCGCAAGAAGTGCCGCAATCGGCAGAATAACGAAGTTGTACTTGGTGATGATTCCGAAGCCGACAGCGATCCCCGTCAGGATATAACCCTGCAGACTTGGTCGCTTGAGGGTTGTCAAAAGCGCGCACAGAAACAGCGCGACCAGCCAGAATGTGGCGATCGCATGAGTGAGGTCTCTCTGGGCCAGCACCGTTACGGACGGGACTGCCAACACGCCGAGCATGGTGACGAGCGCCAGACGCCGATCTTCCAACACGATCCGCGCCGCCCAGCCAAAAGTGATACATGTAAGGAAGAGCAGCAGGTTTTTCAGCGCCGAAAGCGTTGCAACCGACAGCCCGAACACATGGATGAAACCGTATTGAAGCCAGTTGTAGAACGGCGGCTGCCGTCCGTAACCCAGCAGAAGGAACTGTGACTGGAAGGCTTGTTCCGCCTCGTCGTTCTGCAGACTTTCGGAACGCAAAACCCGCAATATCACGGACAGCACGAAGTAGCCCAGAATCAGCCAGACAAGAATATCCGGCCGTCGGGCAAGGAGATTACGGGTTCGGGTGATCACCGTTGTACACGTCTCTGATGATGTAGTTGACGGTGCTCTCGTCGCGGTAATAGGTCCGCGCGATCATTTCGGCCAGAATGCCGGTTGTGATCAGTTGCATGGCCGAGAGGAACAGCATGATGCCGATGAGGAACAGAGGCCGCGTGCCGATGCTGTTACCGATGATGAATTTCTCAACGAACAGATAGGCCAGGATCAGGCTTGAAAGGGCTCCAAGTCCAAGCCCGAGCGAGCCGAAGAAATGGCCTGGACGCGCCTTGAAGCGCATAAAGAACATCACTGACAATAGATCCAGGATCACGCGGAACGTACGCGAAATTCCGTATTTCGATACGCCGTGCTGGCGTGCGTGATGGGTTACCGGCATCTCACCAATGCGCGAACTGGGCACGACGCCTGCGACCCATGCCGGGATGAAGCGGTGCATCTCACCCATCAGCTTGACCTGCTTGATGATGGAGCCGCGATAGATCTTCAGGCTGCAGCCATAATCATGCAGACGAACCCCGGTGATGCGGCCGATCAGCCGATTGGCGATCCATGACGGTACCTTACGCAGCAGCAGACCATCCTGGCGATTTTTCCGCCAGCCGACGAGCAGATCCAGTTCCCGCCTTTCGAGTTCGGCCACCATGCCTGGAATATCACGCGGATCGTTCTGCAGGTCGCCGTCGAGGGTCGCGATCAATCGGCCGCGTGCTTGGGTGATGCCGGCCTGCATGGCGGCCGTCTGCCCGAAATTGCGTTGAAGCGCCACAATCTGCAGATCAAGCCCTGGGCGTCCGATGGCGGCGCGCGCATTGGCAAGCGTCGCATCCGTACTGCCGTCGTCGACGAGGATCAGTTCCCAACGATCTGCATAGCCGCTCATCGCTTCCTGTACGCGATCGATCAGCGGTCCAACGCTTTCTTCTTCGTTGAAGATCGGTACGACCAGCGAAAGTTCTACCGTGAGCGTGTTTTCGGCATAGGCGCCCAGGGACTTTGCTGCTGTCAGCATGGACGTTCTCCTAACGGTTATCTATTTGCTGGTGACCCAGGCTAAATATGATGATCATTCACAATTTGCACGCATTATTGCAGCGCCGCCACCTTTTAGAGCCAACTGCGGCAACTTAGGGGCGGGCACGAGGCATTGTTGGATAGATCACCGCGTAACGGAATTCATAGTTATCGTTTGGCCTACCATAAATATAGGGTAGGGCAATAGTCTCAACCTTAAGGCTTACGTCATGTCCGGCAAAGGTATCGACCCACTCTTCGATATCGTCTGGGACGTTACCCAAGAGACTGTCATCCTTGCGCCAGATTGCGACGATTGGTCTTTCAGGGGTCCATTCAAACTGCGGTTTGAATTGTGGATAGAACGGCGAAAACGCCGGGACATCCAGAAGATGGATATGAAGATTGCCGGCCAAAGGCGTATCACTCGCGATAATAAGCCCTGGTGGCTTGCCGAGCTTATTAAGGAGTTGTTCCACCACGGCCCGGTGGGGAATATTCAGCTTCTCATAGCGCCCAAGCAAGCCTGAAACCGGAATCCGTAGCGCCAGTACCGCCGGGACTGTGATCATGATGATGGCGATGATCGAAAGGAATCGCTTCATCGCGGCTGTCGTGACCGTTCCCATGGCTGAAAGCTTAAGGGCAAGGTAAAGCGGCAATATCAGCAGCAGCGGCGTCAGCCAGCGGTCTTTGATATGTTCTGCATCTGTCACGAGGATAACGGTCGCTAGGCATACCGCCATGGCCAGCAAAAGGCGCTCGATGAGACGCGTCCAGCGGCTCTCGGCTGCTAGACTGGCAACAAAGGTTCGACCGAAGGCAATCCAAAAAACCAGGATAGTGAGTCCGGAAAAACCGATCGCGGCGACGGATAGGGATATAAGACCATTGTCGAGAAGATCAGGGGTGTCGGGCATTGACGGCGATTGCATGCCCCTGAGCTTTTCCAGGGTGGTGTGGGAGGCCTGGGTAAAATTGGCAATGATCCAGGCAGCATGTGGCGTAATGACTAGGAGGGCAAGGCCGATGGTTGCCAGCATCCGCACGTCGAACAGCCGCGAGCGCCACTCTTTCAACCATAGAACAGCAATGAGCGCGGAGGCAGGCAGGACCACGAAATTGTATTTCGCGATCATGCCAAGGCCGATCGCCAGTCCCGTCAGAGCATAATGCTTCAAGCTCGGTTTCGCGAGTGTCGAGAAAAATGCGTAGGCAAACAAGGCTGCACAAAAGGCAGCACCAACCGTATGGGTCAGGTCCCTCTGCGCCTCGAAGGCAATTTGTGGAATTGTAAGGGTACCGAAGGTCGCGATCGCTGCAAACCGCCCACTGCCCATCAGTCGTTTGGCCGTAAACCAGTTGAGGGCATAAAGCCCAAAAAGCATCAGGTTCTTAAGACCGGCCATTGAAGCAATTGACATGCCGAAGACGGAACTGACCGCATATTGCAGCCAATTATAAAAAGGCGGCTGTGAACCATAGCCGAAGGCGAGCCATTGAAAGGTTACCACCTGCTCTGCTTCGTCCAGTTCCAGCGAATCCGGTGCCTGCAGACGGATTAAGAAGTTCAGGAGAAAGTAGGCCGCAAGCAGCGAGAGGACGACGGAAGTGCGCCATAACCTGCTTTCAGCCTGACAAGGTTCATCTGCCGAAAGATGATAGCTTGCCGCAACGTGCTCTGCCCGCATCACCAAGGCTTGATAACGCAGTTCATGTGAAAACACGGCTTCATGGAAGTGTACAAACCCCTTATGCATGCACGACCTGTCTGCTCGCATACGTAAGGGATACGTGATCGGAAACAAGACGTGAGTTGTTGTTAGCTTCCGATGCTTACATGAAATCGGGCGAAATTGGCAAAGATGCCACATCTGTGGGGTTGACCGTTGCGGTCGAAAAGCGTCTTGAAAGCTGCTCAGCGTGAGTGCCTAGGCTTTGGATTGGGCGTGATGACAGACGATGTAATTCCAGCTCGACGATCATGGATCGTGCGAAATGCAACCACGATCGTTGCGACCGTTGCTGTCGGTCTTTACGCGCTATTTGTTCAATGGGCCTGGGGTTGGGCGAAGGTTCTCGCGCTTTGGCAGGACGTCGGCGTTGTTCAGGTCCTTGCTGCCATTCTGCTGCTTCTGTTGACCTATGTACTGCGGACCTGGCGCATCCATGACTATTTTCCGCAGGAGACGCGGGGTCAGTTTCCCCGTCTGCTGCGGCTTGTGCAGGTCCATAACCTGCTGAACGTCATGCTGCCATTTCGCACCGGTGAGGTCAGTTTTCCCGTGCTGATGAAGCGTGAGTTCGGCTTGGCTATGGCACGTGGAACATCTGCTCTCTTGGTGATGCGACTTCTGGATTTGCATGCGCTGTTGGCAGCCGCCGGAATTGGTCTGGCGCTGGAGAGGCAGGCATCCTGGGCGTGGGGCGTCTGGGTTTGCTTCGTGGGGTTGCCGGCCCTCGGCTTTGCCATCCGAAAACAGGCATTCCGCTTTACACATCGCTTTGCTCCGCCAAGACTCAGTTCTGTGCTGGAAGAGTTGGAAGCAGGCCTGCCGAAGGATGCCGCTGCATTTCTGCGCGCATGGCTGGTGACCCTCGTCAACTGGCTGGTCAAGGTGGTGGTGCTGGCCTGGGTGATTCTGCTTCTGGATAATCTGCCTGTGTCGGCAGCCTTTGGCGGCGCGCTCGGAGGCGAGTTGTCCTCTGTCCTACCGGTTCATGCGCCTGGCGGTGCGGGCACTTATCCGGCGGGAATCACCGCTGGCGCCTTAGCCTTTGGAGCGGCGCGTGATTCTGCGGCCCTGACATCCCTGGGACAGGCGGCGGTCAATGCGCACCTGATGATCATCGTCACATCGGTGATCGGGACGGTTGTGTCCATGCTCGTTGCGATGAGCAGGCCTGGCAAGGCATGATGCGGTGGTTACCCCATCATGCCGAATTCAAAACCGCTTACTGGAATGCCGTTTCGTAGAAACTACGCAGTTTGCGCGAATGCAGGGTTTCCTTCGGCATGGCCGCCATCTTCTGAACAGCACGAATGCCGATCTTCAAATGCTGGCGCACCTGTGTCCGATAAAACTCCGTCGCCATGCCCGGCAATTTCAGTTCCCCATGCAGCGGCTTGTCCGAAACGCATAGCAGCGTGCCGTAGGGAACGCGGAAGCGGAAGCCATTGGCGGCAATCGTTGCTGATTCCATGTCGAGGGCAATGGCACGTGCCTGGGACAGGCGCTTTACCGGTCCGCGCTGATCGCGCAACTCCCAGTTCCGATTGTCGATTGTTGCTACAGTTCCGGTGCGCATGATGCGCTTCAGCTCGAAGCCTTCCAGGCCGGTGATCTCTTCCACAGCATCCTCAAGCGCCTGCTGCACTTCCGCCAGGGCGGGAATGGGCACCCAGACGGGCAGATCGTCGTCCAGAACATGGTCTTCGCGCATGTAGGCGTGGGCGAGAACGTAATCCCCGAGCCGCTGGCTGTTGCGCAGGCCCGCGCAGTGCCCCACCATCAGCCAGGCATGCGGGCGCAACACGGCGATGTGGTCGGTGATGGTCTTGGCGTTGGATGGACCGACGCCAATATTGACCAGCGTGATACCAGCATGGCCCTTCTTCTTGAGATGATAGGCTGGCATCTGCGGTAGGCGAACTGGCGCTTCGTTTGACGAGCTTCCCGCATGCGTGATGATATTTCCAGGCTCTACGAAAGCCGTATAGCCATCTCCACCGTTAGCCATCAGTTCACGCGCCCACGCGGCGAACTCGTCGATATAGAACTGGTAGTTCGTGAATAGCACGAAGTTTTGGAAATGCTCGGCGCTTGTCGCGGTGTAGTGGCTTAAGCGCGCCAACGAGTAATCGATACGTTGAGCGGTGAACGGCGCAAGCGGGGCCGGTTGCCCGGGGACCTGATCATATTCTCCGTTGGCAATCAGGTCGTCGGTCGTGTTGAGATCCGGCGTATCGAAGACATCACGCAGCGGCATGTCCGTCAGCACCGTCGCGGCTGATGCCTCGATATGGGCGCCCTCAGGGAAAGCAAAATGCAGCGGAATGGGTGTCGTCGATTCGGAGACCGTGACGGGCACTCCATGATTTCGCATCAGGAGTTCCAGCTGTTCCTTCAGGTAATGACGGAACAGCTTGGGGCGGGTCACCGTCGTCGTGTAGACCCCCGGTGCCGTCACGTGGCCGTAGGAGAGTCGCGAATCGACGTGCCCGAAGCTGTTGGTCTCGATCGAGACCTGCGGGTAGCAGGCCCTATAGCGGCCGGCAAGTTCTCCGCCTTGCGCGAGCCCCTTGAAGGCATCGATCAGGAAGGACGTGTTGCGCTCGTAAAGCGCTGTCAGGGCATCGACAGCCTGCGCCGGATCCGTGAAGACCTTGGGCTCAAATGGAGCGGGATTGATGAAATCGTGTGATGGATGCGAAGATATCTTTGTGCTCATGGCCTATTATAAAGCAGCCTTCGTAACATGCAAATTACGAGGCATGGAAACTGTTCCAGGGGTGATGTGCGGGCGCAATCTTTGCCCGTCTTTGAAAAGACATTTCGCCGCATGCCAGCCACTTCTTTGCCGCTGATCGTTCATATCATCAATACCCGTTGATTTTGGGAGTATGTGATGATCGACACAATATCAGAATGTGATTAAGTGTAGATCGATGCTGGAGTGCAGCATGGGTTGCTGCATCCGCTACGAACAGGGAGAGCACCGAGGATGGATAACCTGGCAGATCACGGCGTCCGCTTTGGACGCATTGCTGCCGTCCTGCCGGTGATCGACATGCAAAGGGCAGAGCGGTTCTACAGTCGCGTGCTGGGATTTCGGAAAACCTACCAGGCAGGAGATCCCGTTCGGTTCATCATCATGGAGCGTGACCGCGGAGAGTTGCATTTGAGCTTCCAGCCCAACATGACGATAGCTTCCGGTTTTCCCGTCGCGCATCTCATGGTCGACGATCCTGACCGTTTCTTTAATGCTTGCAAAGCCCGTGGCGTTCGGCTGCTTCAACAAGTTAAAGATGAAGACGGTCGACTGGAAGCCTTCGTCATCGAGGACTCCGAAGGCAACCGGATCGATATCGGTAGATCAGCCTGAAGCGCTCGTTTAGAGTCTTGTCCAGGTCTGCGACTTGCAGAAGATTTTCAGGACGCAGCCCTTCATCTTCAGCGAGTTTCCGTTCACGGAACCGGAACCCTCGTAGGTCTTGTCGTCTTCCGGGTCAGTAATCTCGCCTGTATATTCCTTGCCCTTGCCGCTGAGCTTGCCGATCTGCTTGCCGGCATATTCCCCGGTTTTCAGCGTCACGCAGAATGCGCCGCCACAGCTTGTGATGGCAGCCGTTGCGCCGCTCTCTGTCTTCCAATTGCCTTCAATGGGCTCTGCCGCCATGGCAACCCCGCTAAGCGAAAGAAGAACACTGAAGGTGAGGGACATGGTACGAATCATCTGTTTCTCCTCCACAAAGCTTGCTTGAGCAGTCTCGTCAGACCCGATTGTCTATAACCCAAGCCCGACAAAATGCTATCTTACGCGAACGTAAAGGTAAATCCTTTCCTCCGTTCGAAGCAGTTCGCATAGTCCAATAACGTGTGACGGCTCCGTGAGTCATGCTTTCCAAAGGGTGAAGACGCCATGGTTAAGGGAAGGTTTTCAAATGGCCGGATTCCTTAATTTCCAGGCCTTGTGATGTTTAATAAAAACCCAAGTTTACCAAGCGTTTGGACTTTATTTTCCGCAAATTAATCATGCATTTTAGGCGAATTTTGAATGGCTTGGTGCATAGTGAACTCATCAAACGAGCAGGGAAAACCCGCCGCTCCGCAGGACTGAAAGCCGCTTCAAGATGGCCGGTGCCTTCGGAGGCCCGAAAGGGCGATGAACAGGGATACGGATAAACAACAGGCTTAAAACAGGGATCAAACCGATGGCACGCTTTGAAATGCTTCATTCCGAAATGGCCACCATGGGTGGCGAGGCCCGCGCCGAAACCTTTTGCGATATGGGACTGATGTATGCGACCGGCCGTGGTTGCGACATTGATCTGATTGCCGCACACAAATGGCTGAATATCGCAGCCATCCGGGGCTCCGACCGCGCCGCGGAACTGCGGGCTGATCTGGCCCATACGATGACCAAGATGCAGCTTGCACAGGCCCTGCGCGAAGCGCGTGAGTGGATGACCAAGCACTAAGACGGAGGACGGGCAGCGATTTCGAAGTTGTCCGATAGCACCCAAGGCCGCGACCGGCAGAAACAAGGCCGGCGCGGTTTTTCCGATTCGTGATGTTCAGAGCGTTTTGAGAACTTGAGGCAGGGCTGATTCCAGCAGGGCCATGTCTTCGGCGGTACCGGCACTGATGCGGATGCATCTGTTTAACGGTGCGACACCCGGCATACGAATGAAGACGCCATGCTCCAGCAGTCCGTCCACGATCCTTCGCGCATGATCACCATCGCTTCCGCAGTCGATCGCCACGAAATTCGTGGCTGACGCCAAGGGGAGAAGCCCATTGGTGCGGCCAATGGCACTGATTCGCTCACGGGAATCGGCGATGCGTTCAATCACCTGCTGAAGATAGACTTGATCCGTCAGAGCGGCGAGGGCCGCAGCGACGCTGACGCGCGACATTCCGAAGTGATTGCGAATCTTGTCAAAGCCTCGCGCATTCTCGGCGCTGGTGATGACATATCCCACGCGCGCGCCGGCCAGCCCATATGCCTTCGAGAATGTCCGAGTGCGCATGACATTCGGCTGGTCGATTAGCGAACCGATGTCCGGCTGCGTGCCTTGAGGTGCTGTCTCGCAATAGGCTTCATCGAGAATGAGCAGCGTGGTTTCCGGCAGTGCGCGAGCGAAACGCAGGACACTCTCAGCATCCCACCAGCTTCCCATTGGATTATCCGGATTGGCGAAATAGACCAGCGGTGCGTTTTCCTTGCGAACAAGGTCCAACAAGCCCTGCAGGTCCTCTTTGTCATTGAGATAGGGAGTGGTCAGCAGGCGTCCGCCATGGCCCACTACATGAAAATTGAACGTCGGATAGGCCCCGAGCGACGTGACGACCCCCATGCCGGGCTCAATCACCATGCGCACGATCTGTCCGAGAAGGGAATCAATTCCTTCGCCAACCGCAATATTCTCCGGCTTACAACCCAGGTGCGCGGCCAGCCCTGATTTCAGATCGAAATTTTCGGGGTCGGCATATTTCCAGGTATCCTCAGCTGCCGCGGCCATGGCGGCGAGAACGGAAGGGGCGGGGCCAAATCCATTCTCGTTGGCGCCGATGCGAGCGAGGACCGTTTGTTGGCGTCGTCGTTCAAGCGCTTCCGGCCCGACAAAAGGTACGGTTGAGGGCAGGCTTTCAAAGAGAGGTGTAAAGCGGGAGAAGGCTGGCATGACAAAGACATCCGGTAAGGTGAACCTGCCTCACCATAAGAGGCTTTGTCCAACAGACAAGCCAGCCCCCGCCGTTACCGTCCTGTTGCCGCCAGGGACAAACCACAAATGCTTTCAATGACTGGTGACGAAACTGAGCTTGATCACATGCATCAGGAATGCTGGATCGATCAGCATGTTAAAGCCGACCGAGAGTTTCTCCTCCTCGCGACGAATGATGGTGCAGCCGATTTCGTCGCGGATGCCCAAAATTTCCAGGAAGAAGTTTTTGGGAACATCAAGGCTCGGATTCACATCCAGCTCTGCTCCGTACAACGAAATCTTACGGACCAAACAACGGACGCTGGTCTTCGTGCTGAGATGATGGCCGACGAAAATAATCCGCCCCGGACGGTCGATCAGGAACTTTTCAAAGATCTGGTCGCGCGGAATGTCTTTGTGCGTGTCGTTCAGCAAGTTCAAGGGCATCACACCCTCCTGTGGCAGTTACGAAGACAGGCTATCAAACGTTCGCTGATGCATCCTGAAGGCGAAAAATAAAATTGGTTGAATAGGTAGATTTTCCTTCCGGATATTTGCCACACGGCATGTCGCGTTGACCTGTAAGGATCCGCTCGCTACCGCTGTGCTCAGGACGATGAATATAAGGAGAGGTTTTCATGGCGGAGAGGCTGGTCGTTGTGGGAGGAGGGCAGGCTGCCTTCTCACTTGTTTCTAAACTTCGCGCTCTGGGCGATTCCCGTTCGATCACCATTCTCAGTGTGGAAGATGTCGCGCCCTACCAGCGTCCGCCGCTCTCCAAGAAGTACCTCCTGGGCGGAATGGAATTCGAGCGCCTGCTGCTGCGTCCGGTCGACTGGTACGTCCAGAACAATATCGAACTGCGTCTTTCGACTTTTGTGGAAGAGATCGATCCTGCGGGTCAGTTCGTCCGCCTGCAGGACGGATCGAACATCGCCTATGATTATCTGGTACTTGCCACAGGCTCGACACCCCGCCGTTTGCCGTCCGCCATTGGAGGAGATCTGCGCGGCGTGCATGTCATGCGCGACAAGCGGGACGCGGACCTCTTGATGGACAAAATGAATGCGGGCCGGCGGCTGCTGGTGATCGGTGGTGGGTATATTGGACTCGAAGCGGCAGCGGTTGCCCGCCACAAGGGCATGGAAGTGACGCTGATCGAAATGGCAGACCGCATTCTCCAGCGAGTCGCGGCGCCTGAGACAGCGGAAATCATCCGCACGGTTCATCTCCAACATGGTGTGGTTATTAAGCAATCGACAGGTCTCGTACGTCTGACAGGCGAAAACGGTGTGCTGAGCGGTGCGGAGCTCTCCGATGGGACGAATCTTCACGTCGATCTTGCGATCGTGGGAATCGGTGTCGCACCCAATGACGAACTGGCGCGACGCGCTGGACTGAACGTTGCCAACGGCATTGTGGTTGACGAATTCGCGCGCACATCCGATTCACGCATCTTTGCCGTTGGTGATTGCGTCATGCTGCCTTGGCGTGGCGAGCTGGTGCGACTCGAATCGGTTCAAAATGCCGTTGATCAGGCCGAAGTGGTCGCAGCGAATCTCTCAGGCCAGAGTCTCACATATCAACCGAAGCCATGGTTCTGGTCAGATCAGTACGACGTCAAACTGCAGATCGCCGGTTTCAACAGGGGCTATGACGAGGTTTTGGTTCGCCCCGGTGCCCGCCAGGGCGCAATATCAGTCTGGTATTTCCGTGGTGGGCGGTTTGCGGCGGTGGATGCGATCAACGACGCAAAGGCCTATGTCACCGGAAAGAAGCTGCTTGATTCTGGAATCGAGCCGGATCGCGGTCTCCTTGCCGATCCTTCCAGCGATCTTAAGCAGCTGCTCTCCTTATAAATGCCGGTCGGAATCGCTCGGCAAAGCCGCACAAACGTAGCCAATTGTCGGGAATTCCGCGAAATATCGAGGCAAGGCTGCAAATTGGCCTTGCATTCAAAAGCCGACCGCAATAATCACGACCGCACCGGAGAGGTGGCCGAGTGGTCGAAGGCGCTCCCCTGCTAAGGGAGTATACGTCAAAAGCGTATCGAGGGTTCGAATCCCTTCCTCTCCGCCATGCTGCATCAGGCAGCTGGCGATTTCCCAAGCCTCAACATTGACAGAGACTCAGCAGCCAGGCGCATCTGTGTCCGGTCGCCGCGATTGCGCGTCTAACCTCCTGCAAAACAAGGCTTTCTTAACGATCGGTAAAAATTGAACGATCTGCCTCACGGGTTTGTGTCCTTTCAGCAACAGACGTTTGTGAAGCAGCTGTAGAGCTCTCGAATGGCTCAAGTTCGCGATTGCAAGCCAAAAGGTCTCTTGTATGTTCAGCGTCAGAAGCGAGGCGGTGGATCGTCTGTCTTCTGAAACCGACGGGGATGGGGCAGGGAATGCTGTCCTTCAGCCAAAGAACCCAGACCCATATGAAACTTGACTGGAGGTCAATATGAACATCAAGAGCCTTCTTCTCGGCTCGGCTGCTGCTCTCGCAGCAGTATCCGGCGCACAGGCTGCCGACGCAATCGTCGCAGCTGCTCCGGAGCCGGTAGAATACGTTCGCGTTTGCGACGCTTTCGGTAAGGGCTACTTCTACATCCCGGGTACCGAAACCTGCCTCAAGATCAGCGGCTACGTTCGTTTCCAGGCTGACTGGTCGAGCTTCAACCGTGGTCCTGGCATCAAGGACTTCGACTGGGATGCTCGTACGCGCGGTCTCGTAACCTTCAACGCTAAGTCGGACACCGAACTCGGCGCTCTGGGTTCCACGATCACGATCCGCACCTGGGCTAACGGCGACGGCACCCAGAACAGCCTCGACCTCGACGAAGCGTTCCTGACGCTCGGCGGCTTCCGCGCTGGCTACGGCTACAACTACTGGGACGCTGGTCTCTCTGGCGAAACCGACGACCTCGGCTCGAACCGCATCAACCAGATCGGCTACGAGTACACCGCTGGTTCGATCAAGGCTGGCCTGTTTGTTGATGAGCTGACCAAGGCTTACAGCCGTTCGGCTGCTGTCTTCAACGCTGGCACCTACGGCACCGGCGGCATGGGCGACAACGTTTCCAAGAACGTTGGTATCGAAGGTCAGATCTCTGGCGTATTTGGCCCGGTTAACGTTGCTCTTCTCGGCGGTTACGACATCGCTGCTGAAGAAGGCGCTGTTCGCCTCATGGGTACGGCTGCTATCGGTCCGGGCACGCTCGGCGCAGCAGTTGTTTACTCCTCTGGCGTAAACGCTTACTACGACAAGGCTGAGTGGACCACGGCAGTTGAATACGCTGTCAAGGTTACCGACAAGCTGACCCTGACGCCTGGCTTCCAGTACTGGTGGAACGTGAATGTCAACGCTGCTGGCGACTACACCAACGGCGACGCTTGGAAGGCTGGTCTGACTGTAGACTACGCAATCACCTCCGGCCTGACCGGCAAGGTTTCTGTACAGTACAGCGAATCTGACGCTGCTGGCGTAGCTGACAAGTGGGAAGGCTACTTCCGCCTTCAGCGCACGTTCTAATCTGATCTGATTATCTCGGCCCGGGTCATCCCCGGGCCGAGACGCTTCTGATAACCTCTGCTAATCGGTGGGGAATAAAATGAATATAAAAACTCTTCTCGTCACTTCTGCCGCAGCTTTCGCTGCCGTATCTTCCGCTCACGCTGCTGACGCGATCGTCGCTGCTGCACCTGAGCCTGTCGAATATGTGCGCGTCTGCGATGCATTTGGTACTGGCTATTTCTATATTCCCGGCACTGAGACCTGCCTGAAGATCAACGGTTACGTCCGTTTCCAGGCTGATTGGTCGAGCTTCAACCGCGGTCCTGGCATCAAGGACTTCGACTGGGATGCACGTACGCGCGGTCTCGTAACGTTCAACGCAAAGTCTGACACCGAGCTCGGCGCTCTGGCCTCGACGATCACGCTCCGTACCTGGGCGAATGGCGACGGCACCCAGAACAGCCTCGACCTCGACGAAGCATACCTGACCCTCGGCGGCTTCCGCGCTGGTTACGGCTACAACTACTGGGATAACGACCTCTCCGGCGAGACGGACGACCTTGGTTCGAACCGTATCAACCAGATCGGCTACGAGTATAAGAACGACTCGTTCTCCGCTGGTTTCTTCGTTGACGAACTGACGAAGACCTACAGCAACCTGTTCCCGGCTTGGTACACCGGCAACGACAATGTCGGGTTCGAAGGCCAGATTTCT
This sequence comes from Rhizobium oryzicola, assembly GCF_030504645.1. GTDB lineage: Bacteria > Pseudomonadota > Alphaproteobacteria > Rhizobiales > Rhizobiaceae > Neorhizobium > Neorhizobium oryzicola. Next base: position 1,177,467 of record NZ_JAUKWQ010000001.1, read on the forward strand.
GGTAAGTTCGGTCCGGTTGAAGCATTCCTGCTTGGTTCTTACGACGTCGCAGCTGAAAACGGCGCAGTTCGCCTGCTTGCAACTGCTGATGTTGGTCCCGGCACGTTCGGCATCGCTGGCATCTATTCGTCTGGCGCAAACGCCTATTACGACCTGTCGGAATGGACCGTTGCTGCTGAATATGCTGTAAAGGTCAACGACAAGCTCTCCGTAACGCCTGGCTTCCAGTACTGGTGGAACACTGGCGTGAACGGCAATGGCGATTTCACCAATGGTGATGCCTGGAAGGCTGGTATGACGGTTGATTACAAGATCACGTCTGGCCTGACGTCCAAGGTTAGCGTTCAGTATCAGGAAGGCGATGGCCAGGCTGATACGTGGAGCGGCTTCTTCCGCCTGCAGCGTACGTTCTAATTCAATCTCTCCAGATTGTTTGTTAAGGCCCGGCAATGCCGGGCCTTTTTCGTTTAGCCTACTCGTTGGTCGTTACCTGCGCATCAGGTGGGCATGCCAGGGCCTGAAGCGAGCTGGAACATTTCAACGCCACTTTCGCAGGTCGATTGCGATGTGAAGCCTCTATCTCCAGAGCGTGGAGAAATGCTCCAGAGACAGTGTGGTCAATGTGAAGAAGGTACTTATTCTACTGGGAGGAGGAATGCGGCAATGCGCTGCGGCAAATCATCCAGATGTAGAACAGGAGCGTGGCCTTGGCCGCGGGCTTCCACCGTCAAAAGACCGGGCCGGCGTCGATGCATTTCGTCGACAATGGCGGGCGTCAGCAGTTCTGAATTCTCACCCCGGATGACCATCAGGGGAACGTCCGGAAAGGTGTCAAACTTCTCCCACAAATCGGGCAGGGGGCCATCGAGCGCCATAGATGCAAAGCTTTCGGCGATGGCCGGATCGCAGTCTGCGCCCCAGCTACCATCTGACTCGCGATAGGTAGCGGTTGCATAATCGCGCCAATCGGTGTCCTCTAAGAGGGTAAACATGTCGCCGTGTATGAACTTCACATGGCGGACCGTATCCTCGAAGCTTCCAATGTCCGGCCTAGCTCCCAGATATCGCTGGATTTGCTTCAACCCTTCCAGTCCCAGTTCTGGGCCGACATCGTTGAAAATCACGCTGCCGATGATATCGGGCCGCAGACCGGCCAAGATATGGAGAATCAAACCACCTCGCGAGGTGCCGATAAACGCGGCACGCGCGATACTCAGCTGATTCAAAATCAGCAGGAGATCCAGGCATTCTTGAACCACATTGTAGCTTGTCTTGTCCTCGGCCCAATCGGATGTGCCACGGCCACGATAGTCAACTGCAATGACTCGACGCGGACGTTCCTTGTCCGCAGCCAGCCGCAATGCCAGCTGATGAAAGTCCTTTGCGTTGCGCGTCAAACCCGGCAGGCATACTACCGGCATGCATCGTAAATCGCCGGCATCGGCGGTCTGGTAGTCCCGAAAACCGAGCTTCAAGCCGTCTGCGGTTGTGATGAAATGCTGCTCAAACGTCACACCGGCTCCCCTTGCAAGACCGAGTTCTGAATGCGGAAGCTAGCGGCGCCCGAACCGTAGATCGTTTTCGATGTCGGCGCGCTGGCCGAGACGGGTCTTGTAGACCTGATAGTTTTCCATCACGCGCTGAACATAGTTCCGGGTTTCCGGGAACGGGATGCGCTCGATCCAGTCGACCACCTCGTTGATAGACTTGCCACGCGGGTCTCCGTAACGGGAAATCCATTCAGGCACGCGTTTGGGTCCCGCATTATAGGCGATGAAAGTGAGTATGTAGGATCCGTTGAAGCTGTCGATCTGCTCCCCCAAGTAATGGGCTCCGAGCGTCGCATTATAGGCGGGATCGCTGGTGAGTTTGGCAGGCGTAAATGCGAGGCCGTGGCGGCTGGCGACACCCTTTGCCGTTCCCGGCAAGAGCTGCAGCAAGCCGCGTGCATTGGCGGCCGAAACGGCTGCCGGGTTGAAGGCACTTTCCTGACGGGCGATGGCGTAGGCGAGGGCCTTCCCGGAGCCTTCAATATTGGCGCCGGCCGGAATGACGCCCACAGGGAAGGCGAGAGCCGCAACGTCAATGCCGCGCCCAAAGGCCGCTTTGCCGATTTGCAGTGAAAGCGCGTGATTGCGGTTTCGCTCTGCACGTGCCGCAAGGATAGCCAATTCCCCCGGGCTGTTCAAATCTTCGGCCAGAGCACGATAGATCGCATCAGCGCGCTCCGGGTGGCCAGCCGCATCAAGGCGATCGATTGCGCGTACCGCCTCGCGCCGCTCAAATGTTTCCCGGTCGGCTGCCGTTGGCGTCGGATAGGAGACATCCAGTGCTTTGATATCAAGTTTCGCGGCTGCAAGCTGGCCGTAAAATGTCGCAGAGTAGCGAGCGGCCTTGGCATAGTAGTCTGCCGCTCTGCCGGGGCCGCCTTCCTCCGCAGCGCGGCCCAGCCAATACAGGGCCCGGGATGCGGAAAGCGGGCGGTTCGACGCCTGCAGGATTTTTTCGAAATGCCGAGCGGCTGTGGAGGGATCATGCAGGGCACGCAGCGCCAGCCAGCCGGCATGGAATTCCGCGTCGACAATATCCGCAGCTTGCGTTGCCGTGTGGCCGGCGGCGACGCGATAAGCGTCCTTGAAGTCGCCCTGATCGGACAATCCACGTGCAATGATGCGCCGCTCGCTCCACCATTCGGTGCTGTTCACCAAGCGATTTGCTTCTCGCGGGGCGCGTTCCAGAAGCTTGGCCGCATCTTCATATCGGTCTTCATGGCGCAGATATTCAACCCGCGCAAAGATGTAGGCAGGGTCCTTCGCCCAGCTTGCAGCAGCGGCATCCAGAAGCTGAGATGCATTTTTCGCGCGCGCGGCAACGGCGCTCCAGGCCTTGTAGAGCGATTGCGCCTTGCCGAGGTCACCAAAGCGCTTGGCCTGGCTCACGCGACCGCGATACATCAGATAATCCATCCGCGCCTTGTGGTCCGCAGGCGTCAGGAGGGTGGAAAATTCGCGAAGAACGCGGTCTTCGATATCCTTGTCCAGGGCATAGCCGATCCAGAAAGGCCGCAGCGTGCTGGCAGCCTGTGCACTCTTCCCTGTGCTGACCAATGCGCGCGCCAGCACAATAGCGCCCTGAGGTGTTTCAGGCGCGGTATTGCCGAAAGCGGCGAGCACATCGCCAGGGGACGGATTTTCCTGATACAGCGCCCGCTCGGAATTGCCGCGCAGCTTGTTCAGTCCGGGCCAGCCGCGCAGTTCACGCTGTGCCGCTGCAATTTCGCTGGAGGGAACATCACGCAAGCCGGATGTTGCAATCGCCCAGGTGAGCAAATGCCTGTCCAGTGAACCCTGCGCCATTGCGTTGCGGATGGTCAAAGCCTTTAGCGCATCATTGCCGGACAACGCGTCGAGGCCCGCCTTCAATTGCGTCAGGGTGCCTTGGCGCTCCGAAGGGGAGGAGGTTTTGGGGATCGCGCCTGTAATGTCAGGCACCGGCATGGAGGCCTGTTGCATCTGCGGTGGGCGCATATAGGGAAGCGGCGGAACGCTATCGGATGCGGGCGCGCCAATGGAGGCGCTGCCGCTCAAGCAGAGACCAAGCCCGGCTAACAGGATCGACTTTTTCATCCGTGCACTCGTGATACCAAGACAGTTCCTATTAGCCGCCCGCACCCTTAACGAAATCTTACCATAGCGTATGTCACCGGAACTTTACCGCATCTTGATGTGCTGCAAAATCACGCATCTGATGCTTGTCGAGGCCATGCGGTCGCTTTATGGTGCGCGTGACATAATTCGGTAATACGGCCGAAGAATGAAGCTACGGCCGATCAGGAGTTCTTGCATGTTTCAGGGATCGATTCCCGCGCTCGTCACGCCGTTCACGGAGGAGGGGGCTGTCGACGAGAAGGCCTTCGCAGCCCATGTGGAATGGCAGATCCAGGAAGGCAGCACCGGTCTTGTACCTGTTGGTACCACTGGCGAAAGCCCGACCCTTTCCCATGACGAGCACAAACGGGTCATCGAGCTGTGCATCGAAGTGGCCGCAAAGCGCGTGCCTGTAATCGCTGGAGCGGGCTCCAACAACACGGTCGAGGCAATCGAACTGGCACAACATGCAGAGGCTGCAGGTGCCGATGCGCTTCTGGTGGTTACGCCCTATTACAACAAGCCCACCCAAAAAGGCCTTTACGCGCATTATGCGGCGATTGCGAAGGCGGTGAACCTGCCTATCGTCATCTACAATATCCCCGGCCGATCGGTCATCGACATGTCCCCGGAAACAATGGGGGCACTGGCCCGTGACTTCGACAACATCGTGGGTGTGAAGGATGCCACCGGCAAGGTTGAACGTGTCTCCGAACAGCGCCAGACCTGCGGCAAGGATTTCATCCAGCTCTCTGGTGAGGATGCGAGTGCGCTCGGGTTCAACGCGCATGGTGGAGTCGGATGCATCTCTGTCACTGCCAATGTAGCGCCGCGTCTCTGCGCCGAATTCCAGCAGGCAACGCTTGCAGGCAATTACGCCAAGGCGCTTGAATTTCAGGATCGCCTGATGCCGCTGCACAAGGCCATCTTCATCGAGCCTGGCCTCTGCGGCGCCAAGTACGCGCTTTCGCGCATCCGTGGCATGAGCCGTAGCGTTCGGTCTCCGCTTCTGCCGACACTGGAACCGGCAACGGAAGCCGCAATCGATGCTGCTTTGCGTCACGCCGGCCTGTTGAACTGAAGCGGGGCCCCCTCGGCTTCACATTCCGGGACGGTGTCACTACATAAGGCATACCGTCCCACCTCATTCCAGAAGCACGAGAACGGCCAATAGCATCCCATGGCACCCAAAGGCAGTCAGCGCATCGTCAAGAATATTGTCGCGGAAAACCGCAAGGCCCGCTTCAATTACGAGATCATCGATACCTATGAGGCCGGTCTCGTCCTCACGGGCACCGAGGTGAAATCCTTGCGCGAAGGTAAGGCCAATATCGCCGAATCCTATGCCTCCGACGAAGGGGATGAGATCTGGCTGATCAACTCGCATCTGCCGGAATATCTGCAGGCCAATCGCTTCAATCATGAGCCGCGCCGTCGGCGCAAGCTGCTGCTCAGCAAGCGGGAAATCGGTCGTCTCCGCGCTGGCATCAACCGCGAAGGCATGACGCTCGTTCCGTTGAAGATCTACTTCAACGAAAGAGGTCGAGCAAAGCTCGAGCTCGCGCTCGCCAAGGGCAAGAAGCTGCATGACAAGCGCGAGACGGAGAAGGAACGCGACTGGAACCGGCAGAAGAGCCGGCTGCTGAAGTCGGGCTGACGGCCAGGTAACGGACGCTCCTCAGCGTCCCCCCGTTCCCATCATCAGCATCAGGGCGAGCCTTCTCGCTTCCTGCAGTCTTGCATCCTGGCGCTCAGCCCGGGTGCGGCCTTCCGCAAACATATGCTCTTCGTTAAGGCTCAAGTCGCGAAGGCAATGCTCGTTGAGTTCATCCAGCCGATTGGTGTGCTTGCCGCGATAGCGCATGCGGGGCAGGATCGACGTGAGGCGACGCAGGCCACGAACCACCCCGGACAGGAGCGGTAAAATGGGGCTGGAAACGCTATCAGTGGCTCGGTCGATCGTGCGCATGGCTCTATCCTTTCGATGATGCACGAGAAAAGTCGCTCCGCGACCTGAGGTGCGGAGAGAGGCGAGGGGGTTGGAAGTTGAGGGGGTGGCGACGGCGGCAAACTGTCGCAATTCGACCTATGCGTCCAGAGAATGTTTTAAATGAATTCCATCATTGAAAATGATGTGAATCAACAAGGTGATGTGAAAGAGCGCTGCTCATGCCGCAACAGCCACTGTTTGCGCCAGAGGCCTCCGCCATAGCCGGTAAGGCTGCCGTCGGCACCAATAACGCGATGGCAGGGAATGATGATGGCGATCTGGTTGGCACCATTGGCACGTGCCACGGCACGAACGGCAGTGGGGCGCTGCAGATCCTGTGCGATTGCTGAATAGCTTTGACTGGTGCCTGCGGGGATCTCTTGCAACCTGCTCCATACGGAACGCTCGAAGGGCGTGCCGTGGTCGCCGATCCGAATCGAGAAGGCTGAAAGCGTGCCTTTGAAGTAGGCGGCAAGTTCCGCTTGAAGCTGCTCCGTGACTGAAGTGCGTCCCATGGGAATGCCACTGCGCAGTCGGGCTTGCAGCCTTTTCAACCCGGCGGGAAGCGCCGGTCGATCCGCAAATTCGAGAAGATGCAGAGCATTGCCGCAGGTGACGGCAAGCATCGGCCCGATAGGTGTATCGAGCCAATCCGCCTTCAACAGGCTCTGGTTCTTCACGCCCATCGGCGATGTTCCAATTAACTGGTTGATCGCATTCCGGAAGCCACTGCCGGAATCAAAACCGGCGTCCAGCTGCGCCTCGATGACCGGCGAACCCGCTTCAAGGGATGTGACAGCCTGCCCGAGCCGTCGCTGGCGTGCCAGGTCCAGAAAGCTCATGCCAAAACGTCGCTTGAAGGCGCGGCGGACGGTGGAGGGATCATGGCCGAGGCTGATCAGCCTCTCTTGGCTCCAGCGGGTTCCGGGATCTGCCTCCAAAGCCTCAAGTAGTGTGGTCACGACAGGGTCACCTGCACCGTAACGTAGCATCGGCGTGCAACGTTTGCAGGGCCGAAACCCTTCGTTCAGGCATTCGGCAATTGTTGTACGAAAGCGGCAATTTTCCCGTCGCGGCTTGCGCGCTGGGCACGTGAAGCGGCAGAAGATGCGCGTCGAGGTGACGCAGACATAGGCAAAGCCATCATAGCCCGCGTCACGGTCCAGAAGCGCTTGATAGAGAGTTTCGTCGGAGAAGCGTTCGGTCAGCATGGCGAGACCTTACAACGCTGAGAGAGCTCATGACGCCGAAAAACGGGCGTCAATTTCGAGGCTAAGTGGATCGGGCCGGTATTCCAGTGTCCCGGCCCAATTCGAAATTCCTTAAACGTCCTGCGACTCCGGAGCGGGTTCTACAGCCCGCTGGACTCGCTCTGATGGGTCGCGACCGATTTCAGCCTTCAGCGATACCAGGTCGATGAAGTGGTCGGCCTGGCGGCGCAGATCATCGGCAATCATCGGCGGTTGCGTTGCCATCGTTGAAACCACGGACACCTTGCGGCCCTTCCGCTGAAGCGCTTCCACCAGCGTAGTGAAGTCGCCATCGCCGGAGAACAGGACCAGATGATCGACCGTCTCCGACTGTTCCATAGCATCGATGGCCAGTTCAATGTCCATATTGCCCTTCACCTTCCGACGCCCCATGGAGTCGGTAAACTCCTTGGCCGGCTTGGTGATGACTTTATATCCGTTGTAATCGAGCCAGTCGATCAAGGGGCGGATCGACGAGTATTCCTGATCTTCGATCAAAGCGGTGTAGTAATAGGCACGCAGAAGGTAGCCTCGCTTCTGAAAAGCCTTCAGGAGCTTTCTATAATCGATGTCGAATCCGAGGCTTTTGGACGCGGCATAGAGATTGGCACCGTCAATAAACAGCGCAATCTTTTCCCTTGGGTCGAACATTTATCCTCCACTCCCTTCACGCAAATTTTATGCTAGCGCAAATTCCTGTTCCCACCATCAGGGCTGTTTGGCGGGCTAATGAACAAGGCCATACATTATTGAATATGCATATAATAGTGCAATACGCTACGATTCGCCACAATCCAAGCAGCTTTTGATTGAAATTGCGGGGAATTTTCGTCGGGCTCCCGGAATCGCCATCATGCGTAGGAAAAACTTGAAATATGGTCGTAATGCTAGTATCGCGATATCAATCCCAGAAATGCTGATCGCAAAGGACAGGCAATGGCCCGTGTCACGGTAGAAGATTGCATCGATAAAGTCGATAACCGTTTTGAGCTGGTGCTGCTCGCAAGCCACCGCGCCCGCCAGATTTCGCAAGGCGCATCGATCACGGTTGATCGCGACAACGACAAGAACCCGGTCGTCGCGCTGCGCGAAATCGCTGACGAGACACTGTCTCCCGACGATTTGAAGGAGGATCTGATCCACTCGCTGCAAAAGCATGTGGAAGTGGATGAGCCTGAGCCCGATCCGTCCAGCCTCATTTCCGCCAATACCGGCGTTGCTGCTGGTGTTGATCGTGATGCCGAGGAAGACGACCTGCCGGAAACGCTGAACTTCGACCAGATGTCGGAAGAAGAGCTTTTGGCTGGTATTGAGGGTCTGGTGCCCCCGGAGAAGAGTGACGACTACTGACGATACCATTCGTCAATCCTGTCACCCTAATCTCCTTGCGTTAACGGTTCTGGCTGCGCCAATCTCGATGGATTGGCGCGCCTTTTTCTTTTTTGATGTATTGCGAGGATCTTCGGTAGCATGATGCGGCAATATGAGCTCGTCGAGCGGGTGCAAAAGTACAAGCCCGACGCGAATGAAGCTCTACTCAACAAAGCCTATGTCTATGCGATGCAAAAGCATGGACAGCAGAAGCGTGCGAGTGGTGACCCCTATATTTCGCATCCGCTGGAAGTCGCGGCGATTCTGACCGACATGCATCTGGATGAATCCACGATTGCCGTCGCTCTGTTGCATGACACGATCGAAGATACGACAGCCACCCGCGCCGAAATTGACGAACTCTTCGGTGAAGACATTGGTCGCCTTGTCGAGGGCCTGACCAAGCTGAAGCGTCTAGACCTCGTTTCCAAGAAAGCGAAGCAGGCCGAAAACCTCCGCAAGCTGCTTTTGGCTATCTCCGATGACGTGCGCGTCCTGCTCGTCAAGCTGGCAGATCGCCTGCACAACATGCGTACGCTCGAGCATATGCGCGATGACAAGCGTGCCCGCATCTCCGAAGAAACGATGGAAATCTATGCACCGCTTGCCGGTCGCATGGGTATGCAGGATATGCGCGACGAGTTGGAGGATCTTTCCTTCCGCTACCTGAACCCGGAAGCCTACGAGACCGTCACCCAGCGTTTGGCCGAGCTTTCTGCGCGCAACGAAGGTCTGATCAAGAAGATCGAAGACGAACTGCGTGACCTCCTGATCGCCAATGGTCTCCTGAATGCTTACGTCAAGGGGCGCCAGAAGAAGCCGTATTCCGTCTTCCGCAAGATGCAGTCGAAGTCGCTGTCCTTCGAGCAGCTGTCGGATGTCTATGGCTTCCGCATCCTGGTGGATGATATTCCCGCCTGCTATCGCGCGCTCGGCATCGTGCACACGCGCTGGCGGGTCGTGCCCGGCCGATTCAAGGATTACATTTCGACGCCGAAGCAGAACGATTATCGTTCCATCCATACCACGATCGTCGGTCCGTCACGCCAGCGTATCGAACTGCAGATCCGCACGCGCCGCATGCATGAGATTGCCGAGTTCGGTATTGCCGCCCACAGTCTCTACAAGGACGGCGAGAATGCCGAGGGTGGTGACCGTCTACCAAAGGAATCCAACGCCTATTCCTGGCTTCGCCATACGATCGAAGCGCTGGCGGAAGGCGACAATCCGGAGGAATTCCTGGAGCATACCAAGCTGGAACTGTTCCAGGACCAGGTGTTCTGCTTCACGCCCAAGGGCAAATTGATTGCGCTGCCGCGCGGCGCGACCCCGATCGACTTTGCCTATGCGGTCCACACCAATATCGGTGATACCTGCGTTGGCGCCAAGATTAATGGTCGGATCATGCCGCTGGTGACGCGGTTGAACAATGGTGATGAAGTTGAGATCATCCGCTCGGGCGTGCAGGTGCCGCCGGCAGCGTGGGAAGAGATCGTCGTCACCGGCAAGGCGCGTGCCGCGATTCGACGCGCCACCCGCATGGCGATCCGCAAGCAATATGCAGGGCTGGGATACCGCATATTGGAACGCACCTTCGAGCGCGCCGGCAAGACCTTCTCCCGTGAAATCCTGAAGCCTGTTCTGCATCGCCTTGGTCATAAGGAAGTCGAGGATGCGATTGCCTCCGTCGGTCGCGGTGAGCTATCCTCTCTGGATGTGATGCGTGCCGTCTATCCGGATTACAAGGATGAACGCACCACCGTGAAACCGGCTGCCGATCAGGGGTGGTTCAATATGCCGAGTGCATCGGGCATGGCCTTCCGCCTGCCAGACGGCAAGCGAACCGCGACGGAAGCCGCCAAGGCGGCAGAGGATGCCAATTCAGCCGATCACCTGCCGATCCGCGGCCTTGCCAGCAATGTGGAGGTGCGTTTTGCGCCGGCAGGCGCTGTGCCGGGAGATCGCATTGTCGGGATCATGGAAGAGGGGAAGGGGCTGACCATCTACCCGATCCAGTCTTCTGCGTTGCAGCATTTTGATGATCAACCCGAGCGGTGGATCGATGTGCGATGGGATCTGGACGAAGCAAACAGATCGCGCTTTCCTGCAAAGCTTGCGCTCAACACGTTGAACGAGCCAGGCACTCTTGCATCCGTCTGCAAGACGACGGCCGATTTGGACATCAATATCAAGACGCTGCACATGGTCGGAAACGCGGCCTCGGATTTCTCCGACATCGCGGTAGAAGTGGAAGTTTGGGATCTGCGACATCTGACGCAATTGCTGTCGCAGCTGAAGGAACTGGACTGCGTGTCTACTGTCAAACGTGTCTATGATTGAGGCAATAGGCAGTGGGTCGCTGCGTTAGGTATGCGTAGAGTGCAATGCTGGCACGGCGGGCTAGCGTTGGTCGATTTCGTTGGGATGGCGTATATATTGTGCATCGCAACAAGAGGAACAAGACAATGTTCAAGCCGCTTCGCAAGCTCGCACGCAGCCTCCGCGCTCCGACCGTTCAGGAACGTGAAATGGCATATCTGAATGAATCGAACGACGCCATTGAGCTGGAATATCGTATGCGCCAGATCGACCGTGGCATGTTCCGCAAGGCCATCTAAGTTCCACCTCGACCTAATCACGATTGCGCCCGAATTGGGCGCTGTATGGGACGCGGTGTACCGCGTTCGACCGTGAGGAGGTCAAAAATGAAAGCTCCCCGCCGGAGCATGACATCAAGATTTTGGCGCATGTTCCGTTACGCCAAGATTAGAACCGTACGGGTCGCGGGTTCGCCTCATGCGGTTGCCGCCGGATTGACGGCTGGCTTCGTCGTTGCCTGGACTCCATTTCCGGGCGTTCACCTGTTGATGGGCCTGGCGCTTGCTTGGCTCGTGCGCGGAAGTCTTGTCGCTGCCGCCATCGGGACGACGTTCAGTAACCCTCTCACCATTCCCTTTATTCTGCCGCTCACCTGGGAAGTCGGTCATGTGCTCCTTGGGCGCGATACGTCCGGGCCCGCGCCGATCACCGAAGTCTTGCGTAGCCTGGAAGGCTTTCATGTGCTGGAGCTGTGGAAGCCAGTCCTTCAGCCAATGCTGCTCGGTGCGCTTCCTCTCATGATCGTGACTGGACCTTGCTGCTATCTCCTCGCTTTTCTGGCGATCAGGCGTTATCGCGCCGCCCGTCGTGAGCGCCTTGCCCTGCGGTAAGGCTTTCGGCATGAGCATAATGAATTTACCAGCGCAGCAGCCCAGAGGCATATGGGTTCAAGAGGATTTCGATGATCATCGGCATGGGCAGTGACCTGATAGATATCCGGCGGGTGGAAAAATCGATCGAACGCTTTGGCGAGCGCTTCACCCATCGCTGCTTTACCGAGATCGAACGCAGAAAGTCCGATGGACGCAAGACCCGCGCCGCATCTTACGCCAAGCGCTTTGCGGCCAAGGAGGCTTGCTCCAAGGCGTTGGGAACGGGTATCGCGCAAGGCGTGTTCTGGCGGGACATGGGCGTCGTAAACCTACCGGGCGGCAAACCGACCATGGTCTTGACCGGCGGCGCGGCAGACCATCTGGATGCCCTGCTTCCAGCCGGACACGAGGCGGTGATTCACCTTACCATTACCGATGAATTTCCTTACGCGCAGGCGTTTGTGGTGATCGAGGCGCGTCCGCGTGTCGCGGCTTCGGGCGCAGGGACCGATTGAGCCATTGCCCGGTCAGGCTTAAGCGGTTAGAGACATTCCCAAAGACTGGAAACGAAAGACGTGCAAGTGTCGCAAAACATCGAAAAGAAGCAGAACGCCCTCTGGGAAAACATCAAGGTCATCATCCAGGCGCTTCTGCTGGCGATGATCATCCGCACGGTTCTCTTCCAGCCCTTTACCATTCCATCCGGCTCGATGATGCCGACGCTGTTGGTGGGCGACTACATCTTCGTCAACAAGTTCGCCTACGGCTATTCCAAGTATTCCCTGCCGTTCTCGCCGAACCTGTTTTCCGGCCGCATTCTCGCCAGTGATCCAAAGCGTGGCGACGTTATCGTCTTCCGTCTGCCGACCGATCCGGAAGTTGACTACATCAAGCGCCTTGTCGGTCTTCCCGGCGATCGCATCCAGATGATCAACGGCGTTCTGCAGATCAATGGCCAGCCTGTTCCGAAACAGGCCGATGGTACCTTCACTTCGGACTACCGTCTGGATCCTGGTGCCGATGTTCCGGTCTTCCGCGAAACCTTGGATAACGGCGTAACCTATGACACGCTCGACCAGTCGCCCAATTCACGCGGTGATAATACGCGCGAGTTCGTGGTGCCGCCGGGTCATTACTTCTTTATGGGCGACAACCGCGACAACTCGCTCGATAGCCGCTTCGATGTGGGTTATGTGCCGGCTGAGAATCTGGTGGGCCGTGCCAGCGTGATCTTCTTCTCGCTCGGTAACGATACCTCCTTCCGTGAATTCTGGAAGTGGCCGACCAACATGCGTTGGGATCGTCTGTTCAAGGTGGTTCGTTGATGAAGGCTCCGTCGCTTTCCGGTGATGAACGTGCGAGGCTGGAAACAGCTATCGGGCATGCGTTTGCCGACAAGCAATGGCTCGACCGAGCGCTGACCCACGCCAGCACGGGCGGCGCCAAGGTTGCCAATTACGAACGCCTGGAATTCCTCGGCGACCGGGTGCTCGGGCTTTGCGTGGCGGAGCTGTTGTTCACCACATTCCGTAATGCAACGGAAGGCGAACTTTCTGTGCGACTGAACCAGTTGGTCAGCGCCGAAAGCTGTGCCAGCGTGGCGGATGAACTCGGCCTGCATCAGTTCATTCGCACCGGTTCCGACGTGAAAAAGCTGACGGGCAAGCGCATGATGAATGTGCGCGCCGATGTGGTGGAAAGCCTGATTGCCGCGCTTTACCTCGATGGGGGGCTAGAGGTCGCACGCGGTTTCATTCTGCGTCATTGGGAAAAGCGTGCCACCAAGGCCGACGCTGCTAGACGCGATGCCAAGACGGAGCTGCAGGAGTGGGCCCATGCCCGCTTTGCCACCACGCCTTCCTACCGCGTTGACGATCGCAGCGGACCGGATCATGATCCGCGCTTCACGGTGACCGTTGAGATTGATGGCATAGCCCCGGAAACGGGTGTGGAACGCTCCAAACGCGCCGCCGAACAGGTGGCTGCAACCAAGATGCTCGAACGCGAAGGCGTCTGGCAGAAAACCGACGCTGAAGGTTGAACACAATGACAGAAGAAGCAATGCCTGAAGGCACGCAGGATGATGCGGGCCTCGCGACTCGATCCGGTTTTGTCGCCCTGATCGGTGCTACCAATGCCGGCAAGTCCACGCTCGTCAACCGGCTCGTCGGCGCCAAGGTGTCCATCGTCAGCCACAAGGTGCAGACGACGCGCGCCATCGTGCGCGGCATTGCGATCCACGAGAATGCCCAGATCGTGTTCATGGACACGCCCGGTATCTTCAAGCCGCGCCGCCGGCTTGATCGTGCAATGGTCACCAGCGCCTGGGGCGGTGCCAAGGATGCCGACCTGATCATGTTGCTGATCGACAGCGAACGCGGTCTGCGCGGCGATGCGGAAGCCATTCTGGAAGGGCTGAAGGAAGTTCACCAGCCGAAGATCCTGGTGCTGAACAAGATCGACCGGGTTAAGCCAGAGGATCTTCTGGCACTCGCCGCCAAGGCGAATGAGGTCATTCAGTTCGAAAGCACTTTCATGATCTCGGCCACGACGGGCTCCGGCTGCGACGATCTGCTTGGCTATCTGTCGAATAGACTGCCCGAAGGGCCCTGGTACTATCCGGAAGACCAGATCTCCGATCTTCCGATGCGGCAGCTGGCCGCTGAAATCACCCGCGAGAAGCTTTTCCTGCGGCTCCACCAGGAGCTTCCCTATTCCTCTCACGTCGAGACGGAAAAGTGGGAAGAGCGCAAGGATGGCTCGGTGCGCATTGAGCAGGTGATCTACGTGGAGCGCGATAGCCAGAAGAAGATCGCGCTCGGTAAGAACGGTGAGGCGATCAAGGCAATCTCGACCGCCTCCCGCAAAGAGCTTTCGGAAATTCTGGAACAGCCCGTGCACCTGTTTCTGTTCGTGAAGGTTCGCGAAAACTGGGGTGACGACCCGGAACGCTTCCGTCAGATGGGGCTGGAATTCCCGCGCGGCTGATCTGATTATTTCTGGCGATCCATCAGCGCTTTCACTTCTTCAAAGCGACGCTTGCGATCGCCGTCCTGCTCGTCCGAGGAATAGCATGTGTTGGAAATGCAGAAGCGCTTGAGCTGGAAAGGCGCCTGCGCCTTGCTGAATTCGCAGTCGATCTCGTTGTTGAAGTCCGTCGGTTCCGGGTTCTGCCGGGTGGAATAGGTCAGGCGCGCGCCGGGCGGATCAAGTTCGGGAAAGGACTGCACCACGCCGGTCTTCAGTGTCGGAGATAGAAGGAAGTGTTTGGCAACCGCGACGCAGGCCTGTTCAATTCCGGGAGACTGAGCATAGGCAGGGACGGTCGCGGGCAGGGCGGTCAAAAGGCTGGCGGCAAGGAGAGCGTAACGCATAGTGGCTCCAAAAATTTCTCTGGCGGCCAGCAACACCGAAAGACAGCGATTGGTTCCCGGTGCAGGAACATCGGGAAACCGATTCATTCCGAGCGACTTATGCGCTAATGTTCTCACCTTGCAAAAGGAGTCCGCGGGCTGTGCAGTGGCAGGATGAGGCCATCATCATCGGGGTGAAGCGTCACGGCGAAACGAGTGTCATCGCCGAGGTTATGACGCGCACGCGCGGTCGTCATCTAGGTCTTGTGCGCTCTGGCCGCTCGCGTAGCATGCAGCCCGTATTGCAGGCAGGAAATCGCGTCGACGCCGTCTGGCGGGCGCGGCTTGATGAACATCTCGGTGATTTCAAGCTTGAACCGATCCGGCTTCGGGCGGCGCGGCTGATGGAAACCGCCACGTCCGTCTATGGTGTGCAGGCCATGGGAGCACTGCTGCGCCTGCTGCCGGAACGCGACCCGCACCCGCATCTCTTTGATGCATTGGATATCATCCTCGATCACATGGACGATCCCGCAGGTGCAGGAGAACTGTTCGTTCGGTTTGAACTGGCCGTCCTGAACGATCTCGGCTTCGGCCTGGATCTGACGCAATGTGCGGCGACTGGCACACGTGACGATCTGATCTACGTATCGCCGAAAAGTGGTCGTGCCGTCTGTCGCGATGCCGGGGCTCCCTATGCGGACAGACTTTTGACGTTACCGTCTTTCCTCGTCGAAGGTCGAAGCATGGCTGCCGACGGGCAGAGCCTTGCGGCGGCCTTCAGACTGAGCGGCTTTTTCCTCCACCGCCATGTCTACGAGCCGCGCGGCCTGACGGAAACGGCCGCGCGCGATGGCTTCGTACAGGCTGCGCTGAAGGCGATGCGTGCGATCGATCACGTCTCACCCCCGGTGCTATCCCAAACCGCAATCAGTTAAACAATTGCAGGATAGCCTGGGGCTTGCTGTTGGCAATCGATAGCGCCTGAATTGTCAGCTGTTGCTGAGTGGTCAGTGCTTTTAATCGAGTCGCCTCTTCGTTCATATCTGCATCGATAAGGCGGCTGACACCCTCATGGATCCAGTCGCGCAGCTTTGCGGTGAAATCCGCTTGCAGGTTGACGCTTGCCTGCAGCGAACCGAAATTGGCGCCGGCATCCGTCATCATCTGCAACATGCCATCCACGACAGAAATCATGTCCGATAGCTGTTTGTTCGATGTGTTCCGATCAATGGAGATTTCCGTTCCGGCACTGCGATTGCTGTCGTTCAAAACGAGAACATAGTTCGCCCCGGCGCTGACATTTTTGGCAAACTGGAAGCTGGTCAGTATGCCGGCATCGCCGGACGTGGCGGTGGTTCGCACATCAACGAGTGAACTGACGCGCCCCCCAGCGGAGCCTGAATAGATTGGTACCTCCAGGGTCGACAGGAAGACACCGTTCTGCAGATCCCGGTAATAGGCGGCGGCGACCTTTGCCGTCGTCGCCGACGAGTCACCGAATTTCAGCCAGTTGATACCGTTGAAGCTGGAGGAATCGACAACGGAGCGCAACTGATCCTTCAGTCGCGTGATCTCCATGTTCACCTTGTCTTTGTCTATGCCTGTCTGGCTGGCAGCTACGAGCTTCTTCTTGATCTCGTCCGTCACCTTGATGGCGGAATCGAGGCCCGAATAGGCCACGTTAGTCACAGCCGAGCCAAGATTGAGTGCATCCTGAACCGCACTCAATGCCTTGTCGTCAGACTTCATGGTGGTCGCAATCGACCAGTAGGCGGCATTGTCGGCAGCCTTGTCGACCTTCGCGCCTGTCGTCATCCGGTTCTGGGTGACGTTCATATCTGCGCTGATACTGCGCAAAGTGCTCAGGGCCGCCATGGCGGCCTCGTTCGTGATTATACTCGACATGCTACGCTCTACTCGGAACAGATAATCACGTTCCGTCGAGACGATAATCGCCGAACATGGTTAGCGAGCACAGTCACCGGAACGTTCCGATTTAACCATCACTAACCTTAATGGCCACTTAAAGCTGTATCATATTTTCCGGGGTGTCACGCAGTGGACGAGGGAGGCGAGTTCGCTAAGGCGCGCTTGCGGCTTTCGCGCCAGATCGTGAAGAAACCGGCACTGATGACGAGTATCGCGCCGACGACCATGTTGGGCGTCAGGTGCTCGCCGTAGACGACAACCCCAATGATGCAGACAAGCACAACCTGTACATAGCCGATCTGTTGAACGGTGACCGCATCGACGAGGTCATAGGCGCGGATCAGCAGGTAGTGCCCGGTCATGCCGGTGAGGCACAGCACAATCATCAACAGCCAGTCCAGAGGCAGCAGCGTTGCCCAGAACAGCGGGCCGATGAAAGTGATGACAAACGCCCCGGCGACGCCGGTATAGAAAAAGCTTGTGCTGGAGCTATCGGTCCGTCCGGCCAGCCGCGTCATAATGGCATAAAGCGCAAAGAGCGCAGAACCCGCCACCGGAAGCAACATGGCAATGCTTATCGTCGCTGTGGCGGGGTTGATGATCAGCAGGACACCAAAAAGTCCGACGCCGATGGCCGTCCAGCGCCGCCAGCCGACCTTTTCGCCGAGGAGCGGGACAGAGAGTGCGGCAACAATCAGGGGCGTGGCAGCATAAATCGATTGCGTTTGCGACAGTCCGACAATGGCAAAAGAGTAAATGGATATGACGATCTGGATCACCAGCAGCGCACCTCGCGCCATCTGCAGGTACGGTCTGCTGCTGGATGCCGCGCCGGAAATGCCGCCGCGGCCACGCGTGCTTAACAGCACGGCAAAGGCTGCAAAGGCCCAGTAGCGCAGCATGGTGATGAAGATGGGGGAATAGACACTGCCCAGGTGCTTCGAAATGCCGTCCTGCATGGAAAAGATCGTCACGGCCGAAAGGGCAAAGACGAGGCCGGTGGTTTTCTTGTTCATGCAGTTGGGCTCGGGAATGCGAGGATGAAAGGTAGATTGGTTGGAGATAGGGCGCCTGCGGGAAACAACAGCTCGGGGGACGAAAAGATGTTCAGCGCTGCTTGAACGGCCAAGGCTCACGCTGCTCCAGCACCTTGACGTCAGCGCCTATCACGATGCGGCCGGTGCCGAGCGGAACCGCGTTCCATCCGAAAAGTGGCCCCGGCACACGGCGATCCGCGGACATGCGAATGCGTCCCATGGCGGGCATCGGGTTCGCTCCCTCGCGAGATCCGGTCAGCTGGTCCTGCGTCGTCATGATGCAGCGAGAACAGGGTTTGACAAAGGAAAGAACGAGACCGTCGATCTCGATGGCGGTCCAGCCATCTTCCGCCCACGGCTCATCATGATCCAGCACGATATTGGGTCGGAAGCGATCCATCGTGACGGGCACTTCGCCATGCTTTTGCATATCCGCATTCAGCGCCGCAAGTGAACCTGTCGTGGTGACGAGGATCTGGTAGCCGTCTGCAAAGGTCACCGGACTATCCGGGCCCGCCCATTCGCTACTGGCGGTGCGGGAGGCCTGCGGGTCAAAGAAGACCAGACGAACATCCTGTCCCAGCCATTTCGACACGATCGCGTTCGTGGCATCATCGCAAACGGCGGCGCTGACGGTCGATTTCCAGACGACCACCTCCAGGCGACGTTCGGGGGCGGGGTGAGCGACATCAAGCACTTCGCTTCCCATGCTGAGGCGCAGCGACGCAGCTTGCGGTTCGGCAACCAGTGTTGCCAGTTGCGGCAATTCACGCTGGGTAATGAAGCGACCGCTGGGGTCGGTGATCATCCAGCGGCGGTCTCCCGCCAGCCCCTCACGGCCAATCTCCGCTTCGTGGAGGGGGATGCCGCGCCCGCTCTTCAGAGGATAGATTTTGAGAGCCGAAACGCGCATGATGAACCTCAGATTTCGTCGAGAAAGAGATCGCGGAATTCTTCCAGGCGCCGGTGACGCTCGGCCGCCAACGTCCGGCCGGTTTCAGTCTGGAAGCCGTCCGCCAGCTTTAAAAGCTTAGCCGGAAAGTGGTCGAGGCAAAACGCTTTGTCGTCCAGATCGCGGTGTTTGGCTAAGGGGTCGGCGGCGTCGTAAAGCGCCGAACCCATGCGTCCCGCAATGTAAAATGTGCGAGCGACACCCATTGCACCAAGCGAATCCAGCCGGTCCGCATCCTGCAGAATTTTTGCTTCCAGTGTTTCCGGCGGGATATTGGCGGAAAAGCTGTGGGTCAGGATAGCATGCGCCGCCGCTTCCACCCGTGCCTTCTCCCAACCGAGCGATAACAGAACCTCAGTGGCCTTTTCGGCAGCAAGACGGGAAGCTTGCTTGCGGTGTGGAGAATTCTTTTCGACTGCCACGCAATCATGCAGCAGGACGGCAGAAGCGAGAAGCTCGGCATCTCCGCCTTCCTTGGCATGAATGCGCAGGGCGTTGTGGAAGACCCTGACAATATGTGCCAGGTCATGCGCGCCATCGTCTCCGTCCGCGGCATGGGGAAGCAAAAGCGTTGCAAGAGCTTCGAACGGCGCGAAGCGGCTTGCAAACGAGCTGTCAGGCATTGGGGGTGTCTTTCGAATCGGCGGGGCTGTGTGTGCCGTTTTTCTGCACCAGAATGCGTTGGTAGAACAGGCCGATTCCGATCAAAACCGCCCCGAGGCCAATGAAAGACAGGGCTCGCAGGATACCTTCCAGATTGGCCATGTCGATCAGGAACACCTTCAGCACCGTCAGCACGACTAGGCCCGCCGAAGCGAGCCGCAGGCTGCGCGCATCGAGCCTCGATCCGACCGCGAGCAGGGCAACACCGATCACCAGCCAGACGACGGAATAGCTATACGTTTCGCCTTGGAGGAAACCCTTCCAGCTGGCGATATCATTGCCCTGCCAGGCCCAGCGCACGCTGAGCGTGGCCCAAAGGAAGCCGAGAAGGGCAGCCGTCAGTGCCAGCATGATCACGTAAGGTAAGGGCCTCTTGTCGCGGGCATAATAGGCAAGGCCTGCATAGGCGAGCGCAGGCAAGAGATAGCCGGGCAGAAGCAGATTGACGACCGGCAGGGTGCCGATGCTCTCGCCGGTGAAGTACGGGTTGAGACCGAAGACATGCAATGAGAGCACATTGATCGTTGCCAGAATGCCCGCCAGCATCGAGCCATAACGGAAGGTCAGGCTCGGACTTCTGAGGTCGAGCGTCATCAATACGCCGGACAGGCCAATGGTCAGCAGTGTGTAGATCGACTGCTCGCCAAGCGTCGGCACCCGCGCGTCGAGCGTGCCGCCATTCATGCCGTGACGCACAAGAATGGCGACCGCCAGAAGCGACATGATCGCGGCCAGACCTTGAAGCGCATTCAGGACGCGCAGTCCGCGCCAGTGTCTGAGCCTCCAGGCGGATGCAATAAGTAGCAGGGCCGGTACGCCATAGCCCGGCAGCAGGGCATTGAAGACCGGCGTTTTGCCGAGATGATCCGGCCCGACCAGCGACGGCTCCCAGCCGATCCGTGCCATGACGAAAAGCGCGGCGGCCACCATGGCCCAAGGCAGTCCGCGCCACGGCTGGCGCGCCGTTGCCAGCACATAGGCAAAGCCGAGAACGGGCACGAGGATTGTGGTGGTGAGCCCGTTGGTCAGCGCATGCAGGGCAAAGGTGAATGCACCGAAAGAGCCGACGAGCAGAAGATCGCGGGTAAGGTCATCCTCGGCTGAGCGAATGATACGTATCGCCCCGAACAGCAACGCTCCACCGAGAAGGATGCCATAGGCGCCATGCGCCCAGTCGCGTGCCAGGATGCCGTCGCTCAGGAAGCTGATGGTGGCAAGCCCTATCGGTATGGCCGCGGCAAGAACCGCCCAGAAGGCAGCAAAGTCCGGTGCCGTCTGATGTCGGCGGCGGATCGCCATCAACCCGCATAAGGCGAAGATCGCGCCCAGGATCAGCAGGGCGAGTGAGTCCGGCGTCAGCAGACCCATCAAGCGGGTGGCGGGCTTGGCTTGCGGGTTGGTGATGGGGGAGAGGTCGGAGAGATCGGTGGAGGCCAACATCAGCGCTCCGATGATGGCCGTCACACTCGCTGCGACTGCGGCAAGACCTGCATGGAGACGCCCGCTTCCAAGCGCGGCCAGTGCGCCGGTGACGGCGACGAAGGCAAGAATAGGCGAGGAATAGCTTGGCGTTTCAAGCGCCAGAAGCAGAAGCATTGGCAGGCTTGCCGCCAGGCTGACGCTGATTGTCATTCCCAGTGGCGGCTGGGCAAACAGCCTCAGTATTCTTCTGGCGGGGGGTATGGCCTCAATCTCGGCGGTTTCAGCCACTGTTGCTTCGAATACGGCCCCCGGCCAGATGAAGTGCGTTCCGGCAATCATCACCAGCAGCGCAAAGGCAAGCGGCATAGGATCGACGATTGATACACTGACCATATAGGCCATGCACCAGAACCCGAGCCCCAGATTGGCGAGCACTGGCAGTGTCAGCCAGCGGCGCAGGCGTGCCGCCGCGTTGCTGGCGAGCCAGACGATGCCGAGAAAGCCGAAGAGAACCGACACATTCGGTGATGTGGACGATACCAACAGAGGCGCGATAAGAGATCCCGCCAGCCCCACACCCGCCAATGCCTGCCCATGCAGCAGGGAGAGGCCAAGCGTCGCGAGGGAAACCAGCGCCAGCAGGATGAAAGCCGGGGTCGCACCGATAAAACCGTAGAAGCCATGCGCGGCATAGATGGTGGCAAGCAGCGTCACCGAGGCCGCGGCCGTCAGCACGCCGGGGATCATGGCATTGGAATAGGCCTCCGGCAGCTTCAGCAAAAGACCGCGCCGCAAAAGCTCGCCACCGCCCGCCAGGGCCAGACCGAACAGGGTCGCCAGCACCAGTCGAGCACCCGGCCCCAGCAGGCCGCTTTCGATCGAATAGCGGACGAGGAAGACGCCACCAAGCGCCAGAGCCAGACCGCCGACCCAGACGGCCCAGCGCGCACCAAACAGGCTTTCGAAGCTTTCGCGCGGCTGCGCGGCCTGGGGAGTGGGGGCAGGCGACTGATCCTCGTGGATCTCCCTTGCCGCGGCCTCGATGGCCTCGGCCACGGGCTCTGCCTTGGTTTCCGTGACATCCGGCGTATCAACCGTGATGGCTGGTTCTGGCGCAGTTTCTTCCGCCAACACAGTCGTCGGCACCGTCGATGAACGTTCACGCAGAACCTTGACCTCATCCTCCAACTGATTGACGCGATTCACCAGTTTCCGGTGCCAGATGATCTGGGCGAGCACCAGAACGAGAACGAGGATTTCGATCATGGGCACTCCTTGCGACCGATGAGGGGAGGAAGGAACAAAGGCTAGGGTGAGGACCCAATCATATTATTGAAATGGCGCGATGAACGGCCATGATATGCGAGGAGCAGCGCGCACGGACGGGTTTTAGACCCATTCAAGTGCTTCGACAAAGCAGATCGCAGCCGTTCGCGCGTCCTTTGGATGTGGTCGATCCGGCGAGCTACATCGTTGAAAAGCTCGCCGATGCAAAAGCATCGCCTCCGTTTTTCGCCTTGTATCTCATCCGGATCGCCTCACACTATTTCAACAAGATGATTGAGTCCTCACCCTAGAGCTTACACCAACCAGACCCTACAGGAACCGGCTGGAACAAGATTAATCCGGTTTGGGGCCTTCTTGGGGCCCTTTCGGCGCGGGCTTTGGCGGCGCAGCATCGCCCGCCTGATGGTAGGTCATCTGGGGGTAGGGGATGTGGAGGCCGTTGCGGGAGAGAGCCGTCTTGGCAGCCTTGGTCAGGTCGCGGGTCGTCGCCCACCACACATCGCTGCGGGCCCAGAAACGCAGTGTGAGATTGACGGAACTGGCGGCAAGTTCCGCCACAAAAACCGTCGGCGCCGGATTCTGCATCACGCGCTCATCGGCCTTGGCGAGATCCAGCAGCACCTTTTCGGCCGTCTCGATATCATCTGTGTAATCGATGCCGATGGTCAGGTCATACATGCGCGTCGGCAACCGGCTGTAATTGGTAATCGGCACGTTCCACAGCGTGGAATTGGGCGCCATGCGATAGATGCCGTCACCGGTTTTCAGTTCCGTCGCAAACAGGCCGATGTCCAGCACCGTGCCGCTGACATTGCCCGCATCGATATATTCCCCCACCCGGAACGGCCGCAGCACCAGCAGCATGATGCCGGCTGCGATATTCTGCAGCGTGCCTTGCAGTGCCAGGCCAATTGCCAGACCGGCGGCGCCAAGAGCCGCCAGAATGGAGGCCGTCTGTACGCCGAACTGGCCGAGCACCATGACGACGACGATCACCATCACCGCATAGCGAATGACATTGGCGAGAAACTGCGCCAGCGTGATGTCGATGCCGTGGATCTTGTTCAGGCCTTCGCGGGACCAGCGGCTGAGCAGGCCGGAGAGCAGCCAGCCGGCGATGAAGATGATGATCGCGCCGATGACCGAGAAGGAATATTGCACCGCCAGTGCGCTGAGCTGCGCGAGCGCTGCGCGCGAAGCGATGACAAATTGCGAAGCCTGATCCATGAAAATGCTCTCTGCTGACGTCGTCAGGCTAAAGTGGTCAAGGCGCGGCGGCGGTCAAGCCTTCCGTTGGCGCTTCGGTCATGACCGGAGCGGTGGGCAGCGGCAGGACGAAGGAGGCCCGGCCATCGGTTTCCGCCCCGCGCCCGATGGATTTGATCGCCGCCACCAGCCGGCCCCCCCGCCCAAGTGCCCGGTCGCCGATCTCGATCATGCGGCTGTTGGGCGTTGCATGCGGCGCCACCTGCCGGAGGCGCGCGGCAACCGCAAAGTCATCCTCGTCGGGGTGAAGCGCCAGTGAAGCAATCACCGCCGCAGCGGGGGACCGGGACACACCCATCCAGCAATGAATGATCAGCGGTGCCGTCTGGTCCCAGTTCTTTGCAAAGTCGATGAGCCGCTCCACATGCGCTTCACTCGGCGCGATCAGGTCACCGGTGCCGGCAAAGGTAATGTCGTTCATGGCAAGCTTCAGGTGCCGCTCGGCCCTGATGACCGCTGGACGGTGAAAGTCCTGCTTCTCCGCCATCAGGCTCACCATCTCACGTGCACCGTAGCGCACGGCCAGTTCCGCAATCTTTTCCAGCGGGCAGACGATAATCGCGCTCATGGCTTGCTGCCTGTCTTCGTGGCTCGACTATGACCGCGTGCGACCTCCAGGGCGTCGAAGCGCTCCAGGAACAGACGTTGCGCCTCCAGCGCCGGCAGTGGATCGATCAGGATCATGTCGCGGGTGATGCCACGCGGCAGCCCGAAGAATTTGCGTGCCTCTTCCGCCGAAAAACCGGCAAGTTCCGTTGCTTCGAAAAAGGCTGAGATCGTATCGGCCTTCTTGATGAGAACCTTGAGTTCTCGGGTTGGATGCGGCGCAAGCCCGAAGCGCAGATGCACGGCAGCTTCCAGCCGCTTCTCGACACTTTTGTAGCCGCCACCGACGACAGCCTTGAAAGGCGAAATCATGTCGCCGACCACATATTCCGGTGCGTCATGCAGCAGCGTCATCATGAGGTCATCGGCGGAAGCCGAAGGATTGCAGCGGCGAAAGATCTCTTCCACCACAAGCGAATGCTGCGCGACGGAGAAGGCATGGTCACCCTTGGTCTGCCCGTTCCAGCGGGCAACGCGCGCAAGCCCGTGCGCGATGTCGGAGATTTCCACATCGAGCGGCGAGGGATCGAGGAGATCAAGGCGGCGGCCGGACAGCATGCGCTGCCAGGCGCGTGCAGTAGCAGCGGACGTCACGTTTCCGCCTCTTGTGCATCCGTCAGAAACTGCAGCCCAGTCCAGGCGGGCAGCGTCAGCTGCACCTCGACGTCACCGGCGCTGATCGCAAGGCCATGGGCGACCGCATCACCCACGCGGTCGATGCGCACGATCGCCAGCGCCCTATTTTCCATGACAGTTCCAAGCGTGCCGAGCGGCTTGCCACCTGCGACGATCTCCGTACCGGAAGCGGGAAGCGGCTGGTTTGCGCTCACCTGCACGACACGTCGGCGCGCGGTGCCGCGATGCTGCATGCGGGAAACCACCTCTTGGCCGACATAACATCCCTTGCGGAACGAAAGTCCGCCATCCAGATCAAGCAGGACATCGTGCGGAAAGGCATCCTGAGGCGCGAAATCCTTGCCCGAAATGGCGAGGCCCGCTTCGATGCGCAGAAGGTCATAAGCACTTTCCGCGTCCTGCCCGTGCAGGCCCGGCTGGCGCTTCAGCAAAATTCCGGCCTTGCCGAAGGCGGCATCGACAATGCCCTCTGCCGCTGCCGCCTCATCGCCCCAGGCGACGGTGACACCTTCCGTGCCGGGCGTGATGTCCACCTTGGCGCGCAACTTGTACATGGCAAGGCGTCGCAGAAGGGCGTCGCGCTGGCCGTGGTCGACTTCCAGCACAAAACCGTCTTCCGTGCGCGCAATCAGGAAATCGAAGAGAATTTTCCCCTGTGGCGTCAGCAAGGCACCCGGGCGGTATTCGCCGGCAGGCAGACCCTCGACATCCGTGGTGATGATGCCGTGCAGGAAGTCTTGCGCATCCGGTCCGGTCAGGTTGATGTGGCTTCGATGGGGCAGTGAGGCAGCAGGCATGGCAGGAATCCGTTCTATTGCGGCAGAGATAGGCCGCAGGCGCGATTCAAGCTACAGATTTATCAATCGCCGCTGGCGAAATATTTCCAGTGGCCGTCGGGCGCGATGCCGAGACGATAGAAATTATAGCCGCCGGCCTCCTGCATGCCCAGCAGATCACCTGCTGTCACGATGCGCAGCAGCTCCACCTTTTCCGGTGCCGTCAGCGTATCGAGCGGTTTGCCGACGAAGTACGGCCAAACATAAGCCTCATCGGGCGTACCGATGCCGACATGCGCCGCACCTGTCTGCAGAACATCCAGCATGATTGCCAGGATTTCGAGGCCGTCCGGATCGCCCGAAAAGCTCTTGATCAGTTCCAGCTGGTCGCCATCCTGGGCGCTGAGAATCTCCGCCGAGTTCGGACCGCTGCCAAACAGCGGACGCAGGCGCTCCAGATCACCGGAGGCAGCAGCCTCGACGATGGCCGCGCGCGTCTTGCGAACGGCTTCCGGCAGCTTGTTGATGTCGTGAATGATTTCGTTGGCCTGGCCTTCTGCCTGCGGCTTGGCGGGGGAAGCCGCATTGGGCTGCGGCGCTGCAGGCGCTGCCGGTGCGGACTGGCTGTCGGAAGCCGCCGGCTGAATGGCCGTATCGGACAGCGCAAAAGCCGGAGACGCAAAGCCATTGGTAGCGGAGATGAGGAGGGCGGCAGCGGCAATCCGCGCAATGGTCTGGCGAGATCTCGCCTGCGCAACGGTCATCTTGGCACCTCTGCTGCTCTTGCTAATGGCTTACTGGATTCTGCGATCCGGAGAGAATTCACCGGCGAGCATACGCTCTTTCAGCGATTCGAGCATCGCCTCTGCACCAGCTTCGCCGTGAAGACGGATGGTTTCGCGCATGGCCAGGGCGATCGCCGCATCGGCGATAATTTCCGGTTCGATGCCGTCTGCACGACCATCGGCCCAGGCTTCGTTCTGGTATTCGAGCGCCGCCTGCATCTTCTCGTGCACAATCATGTCATCGATGTCGTTGCGGGCAATCTGCATCTGTATTCCTCTTTCAAGGTGTGTCTGTTCTTACTGACACGTTAACAACACTAGCAGCCTTTTATCAAAACGACACGCCCGGAAGGTGAAAGAGGTAAATAAATACCTAATTTCCGTAGCGTGCGGCGATTTCCGCTGCCAGTGTTGCACCTTCGGCACGGTAGCGTTCCTCGGCCAGTCGGGCCGCCGGGGTGCAGGTGGTGTGCACTGCGGCGAAGGAGCGGTATCCGCGGTTGAAGGATGCGGTCAGGCGCTCCCGTCGTGAAGGCTCGTTTGCCGTTTCCGTGTCGAGAAGCTTTTGCATCGTGGCGCGCCAGTCACTGCCCGGCGCGCCACAAAGCGTCCGGAGGTAATGCACCGAGCCCAGGATTTCCGCAAGACGAATGAGCTGCTGATCATAGGGCGCTGCTTTGTCTTGGTTAACCGGCGCGGTTTGCTGGGCTTGTGGCTGCTCCTTTTTCTGTTGGGCCAGGGCAAAACCCGGGGCAAGCAGCAGGCCAAGAAGAGAAATGGTGGTGACTGTTCGGCGAATCATGCCGTTATTCCTCTCGCCTGCATCCGTGCCTCCAGCCGCTCCGCGCATTCCAGAACGCTTGCCGGAACCGGCAGCCGGCGAATCTCCTCCACCGAGTACCAGCCGGCATCCGCTGCATCATCGGCGGCGACGGCCTCTGTGGTGGCGTCGGACTGCACCAGAAAGACCGAGAGAAAAAAGTGGCTGGTGATCTCGCCCGCCTCGTTTTGCTGCTTCAGATCATAGGTCGCAAACAGTTCCGGCCCGTAGACGGCAATGCCCGTCTCTTCCTCAAATTCACGAACTGCCGTCTCCGCCGGTGTTTCTCCCGGCTCGCCCCGTCCGCCCGGAAAGGCAAAGAGATCGGCGGAAGGCGGATTGCGCCGTCGGATCAGAAGGAACCGGCCGTCCCGTTCGAGAATGGCGGAGGAAGCCGGAGAGGGGGTGTCATACATGGATGGGGCGTTCTTTCCGTTGCGGTTGGCCAAGATAACGTGGCGCCACCCTTGCGCAAGATGTTGGAACCAGCATGTTGCAACCATGAAAACATATATGCTCTTCGCCCTGGCCGCGCTTTTCGAAATCGCAGGCTGCTTTGCTTTCTGGGCATGGTGGCGGCTGGACAAGCCGAGCTGGTGGCTTTTCCCCGGCCTGCTGTCTCTGATAGCGTTCGCCGTCTGTCTTGCGCTGGTGGAAAGCGAAGCGGCAGGCCGCACCTTTGCAGCCTATGGCGGCATCTATGTGGCTGCTTCTATTGCCTGGCTTTATGCCGTCGAAGGCCGTGTGCCTGATCGCTGGGATGTGACAGGAGCAGCCATCTGCCTTGGCGGGTGCGCGATCATTCTATTTGGACCTCGCACGGGTTGACCGGGCCGGAGAGGGGTGAGATCAAACAGCCATGTGTGGACGTTACGCCCTGACCGCGACACCGGAAGATATTCTCGAATTCCTCAGCGTCATCCAGATCGATGATTTTCCGAAGCGCTACAATATTGCACCAACGCAACCGATCCTGCTGATCATCGCTGGCGAGAAGGCCGCGCCCGGTAGCAACCTGCCGGAACGGCGCGCCATGCTGGCTCGCTGGGGCTTTTTGCCCGGCTGGGTGAAGGACCCGAAGGAATTTCCGCTGCTCATCAATGCTCGCGCCGAAACGGCGGTCGGCAAAGCATCCTTTCGGGCAGCCATGCGCCATCGTCGCGTTTTGATCCCGGCCTCTGGCTTCTACGAATGGCACCGACCGCCGAAGGACAAGGCCAAGGAAACCGGCGAAAAGTCACAGGCCTATTGGATCAGGCCAAAGCGCGGCGGCATCGTCGCCTTTGCGGGGCTGATGGAAACCTGGTCATCGGCTGATGGCTCCGAAATGGACACGGCTGCGATCCTCACCACATCTGCCAATTCGATGATGTCGGCCATCCATGACCGGATGCCTGTTGTGATCGACCAGCAGGATTTCGAGCGTTGGCTGGATTGCAAGACGCAGGAACCGCGCGACATCGAGGATCTGCTGAAGCCGGCGCAGGCGGATTTCTTCGAGGCCATCCCGGTCTCGGATCTCGTCAACAAGGTATCCAACATGGGACCGGACCTGCAGGAACCGGTGAGCGTGGCGGTCAAGCCTGTCAAACCGACGCCGCCGTCTCCCGGCGACGATCAATTATCATTGTTTTGAGAGGCGGCGCTGGTACCCCTGAAACCAGCGTAACCGGATCGTTACGATGCCGGCTTCAGGTTCTTGCGCTTCAGCATGGTGGCGGCGGCAACGACGGCCTTGAGCGCGAGCGGGCGCAGCGGTGCGTGAAGCTGTTCCTGCTTGGCAGGCTGAGCGGCAGTGTTTTCCTTGGTCATGTTCTCTTCCCCAGACGATTAGGCGCGATTCAGTTCAAGTTACTGTGATCGCGCTCTCGCCAGAAAACAGGGCGGAAATTTGTCGGGCAAGAGCGAAAAATCACATCCTGCACATGCACATATTCTACTTGCGCGAAAGTGTTGTCTGGCTGCATCACAACTACTGCGATGCAGCATGAATGGCGCAATGCAACAACGGAATCAAACGGTTAAACGTTGGCGTGATCGTCTTCGATCGTCAGCGTGCCATAGCGGCGCTTCCAGGCGCGGGCGCTGAAGGGGAGTATGGCAAGGTAAGCCAGTGCCGTCACAACAAGCAGTTCCCAGGTGAAGCTCATCAGCAGCGCCACATAGAGCGCCATAGCCAACAGGATCGGCAGCATCAGGTCGCGGCGGATCACGCGCGTTTCAGACTTGCCGGACCAGACGGGGAGGCGGCTGACCAGCAGATAACCGATCAGCACCGTATAGGCGGTGCTGGCATAGGCCATTCCATGGCTTGGAACGACCCCCAGAAAACCGAGATAGACCGGCAGCAGCACCAGCATTGCGCCCATGGGTGCAGGCACGCCGACAAAGAACTCGCTCTGCCATTTCGCCTTGTATTCACGCTCCGCCATCACGTTGAAGCGTGCGAGCCTCAAGCCTGCGCCGATGGCGTACATGAGTGCCGCGATCCAACCGATCGAGCCGGCCTGATCGAGAACGAACAGATAGAGGACGAGTGCGGGGGCGACGCCGAAATTGACGATATCCGCAAGCGAATCCATCTGTACGCCGAAGCTGGAAGTGGCCTTGAGCGCCCTCGCGACGCGGCCATCGATGCCATCCAGAAATGCCGCCAGCAGAACCATGGCGACCGCCAGTTCGAACCGGTTCTCGAAGGCGAGGCGAATGCCCGTCAGGCCCGCACAGATGGCAAGCACGGTGATGAGGTTTGGCACCATCAGCCGCAGGGGAATTTCCCGCAGGCGAGGCCCGCGGGCTGCATCATCATCGCTGGAAGGCCGGGTACGCTGCTCGTCCATCGACATGCTTTCTTCAGTTGCGGCGGCTGAGGATCGGGCCCTTGGCCGAACCGAATTCTGCCAGCACGGTTTCGCCGCAGATGGTGCGCTGGCCGAGCGAGACACGCGCCTGACCGCCTGCGGGCACATAGACATCCAGGCGCGAACCGAAGCGGATGAGGCCAAAACGCTCGCCGGCATCCAGCGGCTCGTTCGGATGCGCAAAGCAGAGAATGCGGCGTGCGACGAGGCCGGCGATCTGTACCACGCCTACCTTGCCATGCTTGCTTTCGATGACGAGGCCATTGCGCTCGTTGTCGCTGCTGGCCTTGTCCAGTTCGGCATTAATGAACTGGCCGGGGCGATAGACGATCTGGGTGATACGGCCACGCACAGGCGAACGGTTCACGTGGCAATCGAACACGTTCATGAACACGGAAATCCGCAGCAGCGGTTCGTTGCCGAGTTCCAGTTCCGCCGGCGGAACCACCATGGCAACAGACGACACGCGGCCATCGGCAGGGCTCAGGATCAGATCATCATCCTGCGGGATCACACGCTCAGGGTCACGGAAGAAATAGGCGCACCAGAGCGTCAGCACGAGGCCGATCCAGAACAGCGGCGCCGCAATCAGTCCCAACAGCAGGGATGCCACGAAGAAAGCGAGCACAAAGACATAGCCTTCCTTGTGAATTGGGACGAGCGTGTTGCGGATGGTGTCCAGCAGATTGATCAAGAACGGTGTCTCCATGGGATCGGTCGTTTTCGACCCGATTAGGTACAGGCAAACCGTTTTGGGGGCAATGCGGTTCTGAAGTCCCAAGGCCGCCGTCAGAAGCGCAAACCTGTGGACGCTTTCTCAAAACCGCGGTTCAACCCTCTTCAGGCGTTAAAACCACCCGGCAAGGCATCGATCTGGCGCGACACGATCGGCCACCAGATATCGAAATCACAGACCTGGCCATGGCCGAGATTCGGCAGAAGCGTGAGCGAGATGCGCTCTGACGCCTTAGGATGCTTATCTGCGAGTGTTGCCTTGAAGCGTTCGGCCCCATCGGGAGGAATGTGGTCGTCGGCAGCGCCGCAGATGAAATGCAGCGCCGGGGCACGTGCATAGGCGTCAGGATGCGTCAGCGGGTCCAGATGCTCATAGAAGAACTGTGCAGTAAGATCCGCATCGCCCGTCGCCTGCAACTGGCTCATGTCGCGCAGGTCATGCATGCCGGGCCGCTTCCAGTCCGGCGCCGAGCCGACGGCGATCACATGCGAGATCCGGGCATCCAGCCCGGCAGCGGCGACGGCAATATCACCGCCCATGGAAAGCCCGCTCATGAAAACCGGTGCTTGCAACTGAAATTCGCCCAAGGCCCAGTCGATCAGTCGCGGCACATCGAGCGTGGTTTGCCCGAGGATCGGCCACATATGGCGCCGGAAATTGCCGAACACGCGGGCGAAACGCTGCCGCCCGTCTTCAAACCCGCGCTCTCCGTGCTGGAAGGCGTCCATGCTGACCGCGACGAAACCCTTCGCGGCAAGCGCCTCCAGAATTGGCAGCGTGTGTTCCTTCGTCTGGCTGAAGGCATGCAGATGAATGAACAGCCCGCGCGGGGTGCCTTCAGGCAGAACGGCAATGACGGGAAGACCTTCCGGCGTGCGCTGTGCTGTCGTCATCAGATGTCCCTCCCGATGTCAGTTTCTGAAGGAGTACCGGCTTGGAAGATGTGGTGCAATCTCATCGCCATTGGTCGAGAGCATATGGAAAAGGCCTTGTCCGAATTCTGTGTTGGTTTGGCGTTAAAGGCATCGCTGTGTAAGGCTCAGGCAGGAGGTTGCAATGGGCGTCAGAAACTATCTGATTGAAGGTGTCTCGGGCACCGGCAAGACGTCGGTGGCAACTGAACTCCAGCGCCGCGGTTTTCATGTCATCCATGGCGACCGAGAGCTTGCCTACAAGGGCGACCCGGAGACGGGCGCGCCGTTGGATGAGGCAAGCGTTTCGCAGGGGAGCGCCGAAGTCACCTTCGGTCACAGGCATCATGTGTGGCCCGTGGAAAGGGTCCAAGCGTTGATCGCGGACAAAAGCCATCCGGTGACCTTTTTTGCGGCGGCTCGCGTAACTTTCACCAGTTCATCCATCTGTTCGACGGCGTTTTCGTTCTGGATGTGGACAGGCAAACGCTTCAGCAGCGGCTGGAGATGAGGCCAGAGGACGAGTTCGGCGGCAGACCGAATGAACGAGACTTCGTGATGCACCTGCATGCGACAAAGGAAGACACGCCCACCAATGCAACGGTTATAGACGCTGCAATGCCGTTGGAAGCTGTTGTTGATGATATCCTCTCAGCGCTGGACGCCACCGAATAGGCTGTCTCACCCCGCAGGCTGGCCGCGCACCAAGACGCCCAGATCATCGCTCTCGCGCACCTGCCGCAGATGTTCTTCCGCCTGGGTTGCCTCGCGCTGGCGGTTCCACATGGAGGCGTAGAGGCCGTTTTGCGCCAGAAGCCCCGCATGCGTGCCGCGTTCGGCGATTTCGCCATGGCGCAGCACGATGATCTCGTCGGCATTGATGACGGTGGAGAGCCGGTGCGCGATGACCAGCGTCGTGCGGTTCTTGGAGACGACATCCAGCGCTGCCTGGATTTCCTGCTCGGTCGTGGTGTCGAGCGCAGACGTTGCCTCGTCGAGAATCAGGATCGGCGGCGCCTTCAGGATGGTGCGGGCAATCGCCACGCGCTGCTTTTCGCCGCCCGAAAGTTTTAGGCCGCGCTCGCCGACCATGGTGCCGAACCCGTCCGGCAGGTTGCGGATGAAATGGCCGATCTGGGCGATATCCGCCGCCGCCATCATCTCGTCATCGGTCGCGCCGAGGCGTCCGTAGCGGATGTTGTAGGCAATCGAGTCGTTGAACAGCACCGTATCCTGCGGCACCATGCCGATCGCCGCGCGCAGGCTCTTCTGCGTGATATCTCGTACATCCTGCCCGTCGATCGTGACCGAACCCTGTTGCACATCGTAGAAGCGATAGAGCAGGCGGGAGATGGTGGATTTGCCGGCACCCGAGGGGCCGACGATGGCGACGGTCTTGCCGGCCGGCACCTCGAAGGAAACGCCCTTCAGGATCTGCCGCTCAGGGTCGTAGGCGAAGTGCACATCCTTGAAGGCGATGCTGCCCTGCTGGATGGCAAGCGGCTTCGCATCGGGCTTGTCCACCACTTCGGCCTCGACTTCCAGCAGGTCGAACATCTGCTCGATATCGGTCAGGCCCTGGCGGATTTCGCGATAGACGAAACCGATGAAGTTGAGCGGCACGGACAGCTGGATCAGAAGCGCGTTGACGAAGACGAAATCGCCGATCGTCTGTTCGCCGCGTTGCACGGCGAGCGCCGACATCACCATCATGACCGTGGTGCCGAGGCCAAAGATCACGCCCTGACCGAAGTTCAGCCAGCCGAGCGAAGTCCATACTTCCGTCGCGGCTTTCTCGTAGCGTGCCATGGAGGCATCGAAGCGTTTTGCCTCCATGTCCTCATTGCCGAAATACTTGACCGTCTCGAAGTTCAGAAGCGAGTCGATCGCCTTGGTGTTGGCGTCCGTGTCGCTGGCATTCATCGAGCGGCGGATGGCGATGCGCCAGTCGCTGGCGCGGACCGTAAACCACACATAGGCCCAGACGGTGATGGCGGTAATCAGCACGTAGGAGAAGCCATAGGCCTTCCAGAAGATCACGGCCGTCAGCAGGAACTCGACCAGCGTCGGCACGGAGTTCAGGATGGTGAAGCGAACGATGGTTTCGATGCCCTTGGTGCCACGCTCGATGATGCGGGACAAGCCGCCCGTCTTGCGCTCCAGATGAAAGCGCAGCGACAGCTGGTGCATATGCACGAAGGTTTTATATGCAAGCTGGCGCACCGCATGCTGGCCGACGCTGGCAAACATGGAATCGCGCAGCTGATTGAGGCCGAGCTGGATGAGACGGGTCAGGTTATAGGCGATGACGAGCGCGACGGCACCGAGCAGCAGCGTCGGCACAAGGCCCGCGAGATCGAGCTTGCCGTTCAGGGCGTCGGTCGACCACTTGAAGAAATAGGGAACACCGATCAGCACCAGCTTGGAAATCAGCAGGAAGACTGTGGCCCAGATCACGCGCGCCTTCAGGTCCGCGCGGCCTGCAGGCCACATATAGGGCCACAGGTTGACAAGGGTCGCGAGCGGATTGCTCGAATCCGCGGAAATGGTCTTCTTGCGATCGTTCATCAGGGCCTCCGAAAGGACGCCCTGCACATAGGATGCCTGCTTCGCTCTGGCAATCGGCAAATCCGGAAAGAGCTGCCTTCGGCGGAGATGAAGAGGGCTTACCCCTTCTTCATCTGTTTGCGATGGATCTTTTCCGCCTCGTCATCAGGCATGGCGTCCTTCGGCACGCCGAAGATCTGGCCGGGCTGGATAATGTTCGGATTGGCGATCTGGTCCTGGTTGGCAACATAGATCGTCGTATAGCGAACGCCCTGGCCATAAACGCGGCGGGAAATCTGCCATAGCGTGTCGCCGCGGCGGATGATGACGGACGATGCTTCGCTCTGGGTCAGCGGCGCCTGCGCAATGGTTTTCGGCTGGCCTGCATCAGCCTGCGTCTGAGCGGGGGCAGGAGCCTGCGCCTCGGCAATCGGTGCAGGCTGTGCGTTCGGCAGCATCGGGCCGATAGCCTTGGTCAACATTTCCGAAATCGCACCCAAGTTCTTGCCGATCGAATTCACATCGCGCGGCAGGGCATCGAGCGCGGCGAGAGCCTCTGCTGCTGCCTTGGCGGTGTTTTCGGCAATCTGCGCGGCATTGGCATCAGCGCCTGCCGGTAGGCGATATTCCGTCAGCGACTTCAGCGCGATTGCCACGCCGGAACGGGCGGCCGCGACCTGTTCCGCCGTCGGGACATTGCCATTGGCATACAGGTTGCTCAGAAGCTGGAAGGCGCGGGATGCCTCGTTGCGTAGCTTGTCGAAGGCGCCGCCATCGATAGGAGAAAGCGAAGCGGAGCCGGACTGCGGAGCATTGGTGGCGACGGCTGCAACCTGCTCGCCGGCCGGGCGATTGAAGGGCACTTCCACGCGCAGCAGCGCCTTGCCGTCATTGCCGAGCGCATCAACCGCGATCTGATGCTGGCCGACAGATAGCGCAATCCTGCCATCAATCACGAAATGGCCGTCGCCGGTTGCCTGCGCTTCACCCACGGGTTGGCCATCGGCATAGCCGCGCAGCTTGATGCCGGACTTGGCAATACCCGCGATGAACAGGCGATCGCCTTCGACCTCTACGGCTGATACCTGCAAAGCGGGCTTTTCGGACGGTGAAGCGGCGGATGGAACCGGTGCATTGGGCTGAACTGCAGCCGTCTGCTGCGGAGCGGCAGCCGGTGTAGAGGGCTGCGCCGGCGCGGTTGCGGCAGGTGCGGTAGCCACTGGAGCAGAAGTCTGCGCGGCAGGGGCCTGCGCAGGCGCTTCAGGCTTGGGTGCTGCCTGCTGTTGCTGCGGCACGGGCGTTGCGCCATTCAGAGCCACGCGTTCCGTCTTGGCAGTCGTCGGCTGGCTACCACCGGGTACGGCAATCAGGCGGCTCGCTTCACCCGGCTTGGTCACCATGGCAAGCAGTTCGCCGCCCTTGTTCTGCGGCACGGAAACGGTTGCGACTTCCTGCGACAGCAGAACCTGGCCATCGGGCGCCGTTGCCTTCAGCACCAGTTGATGGTCACCGGGGGTGAGCGGCTTGTCGAGGATCGCCACGAATTCGCCGGCCTTGTCCACATCGGTACGGGCAACCACCTGCTCTGCATCCAGAACTTCCAGCTTGGATTTCGGCTCGGCGCGACCGGCGATAACGGCGGAGCCATCCGGCTCGACGCGGAGGACGTCAAAGGTCGGCAGAATGCGTTCCGCCTTGGCGGTCTGCTGAGGCTGAGGCACTGCAGCCGGCTTCTGTTGTGCGGGGGGTGCGGTCTGTGTGGGCGCCGTCGTATTCGGCTTCTGGTCCACCAGTTCGCGTGCGGCATCACCGCCCTTGGTTACGGCGTCCTTCACTTCCTTGCCGGCAGTATTGATTGCCTCGCCAACCGGTTTCTCGCCGCCCGATATACGGGGCAGCACGAAGAAGACCATCAGGACGGTCGCGATGGCGAGAACGGAAATTGCCAGCCAGCCGGCACGGTTCTTGAGCATTCTTAATCTCTCCTGACGGACCCCGTCACATTGTTATCGGATACAGGTTTCACTCTGCGTTAACAAGTATTTCGGGGTATGCACGCTTGCTCTTGGTCTGATTTCCCGTCACTTTTCGTTGCCGGCTGTATCAATGGCCGGCGATTTCATCCCATACGGAGAAAGTTGTGCCAGTTCGATCCATCTGCGCCTATTGCGGCTCCCAGCCCGGTCGTGATCCAGCCTATGTTGCAGCCGGCAGAAGCCTCGGCAAATCCATTGCCACCCATGGCCTGCGACTCGTTTACGGGGGTGGCACCAAGGGTATCATGGGTGCGGTCGCATCCGGCGTTCTCTCGCACGGCGGTCAGGTCACCGGAATCATCCCTGAATTTCTTGTCGATATGGAGGCAACCCGCCATTCCCTGGGGCAGCTCAACGAGTTGATCATCACGGCCGATATGCATGAACGCAAACACAAGATGTTCGAGCGTGCGGATGCCTTCGTGACGCTTCCCGGCGGCATCGGCACATTGGAAGAGATCGTCGAGATCATGACCTGGGCGCAGCTAGGCCGTCACGGCAAGCCGATGGTGTTTGCCAATATCGGCGGCTTCTGGAACCCGATGCTGGAATTGATCGATCACATGAAGGCGCAGGGCTTCATCCACAATGCCAATCTGGTGAAGCCGCTCGTTATCGACAATGTGGACGATATCGTGCCGGCCATTCTGGACGCCTGGGCGGAGCAGGACATTGACGAAGGACGTCAAGAGGTTATCGACAAGCTTTGAATCGATCCCTGATGACGATCCGTCAGCTGCGGGCGCGGTAGGCCTGCAGCATGGACCAGCTGTAGAGGCCGAGTGCCGACCAGATCAGCACGAAGGAAAACAGCTTCACCGGGCTCATCGGTTCCTGGAATACGAAAACCGCCAGCAGGAAGATGATCGTCGGCGTCATGTACTGCATGATGCCGATGGTCGACAGCCTGAGCAGCTTGGCGGCATTGGCGTAGATCATCAGCGGCACGGCGGTGGCGAGACCGGCCGAGGCCAGCAGCCAGGTGTCGGTGGTCGTGCCGTGGGTGAAGTGCCCGATGCCGCTGCCTTCCAGCCACAGGATATAGGGGAGGGCGGGAACGCTGAGGATCGCCACCTCGAGGAAGAAACCCTGATTCGGTCCAACAGGCAGCGTCTTGCGCAGGAAGCCGTAAATGCCCCAGCTGAAGGTGAGCGTCAGCGAAATCCAGGGCAGCCGCCCCGCATCCCAAGTCAGGATGCCGACGGCCACGAAGGCGAGCACGATGGCGCCCATTTGCACAGGCGCCAACCGCTCCTTCAGGAGGATGGCCCCCAGCAGGATGCTGAATAGCGGATTGATGAAATAGCCGAGCGCTCCTTCGATCGCATGCCCGGAGCCAACCGCGTAGACGTAGGTGCACCAGTTGATGGTGATGAGGCTGGCCGTGACTGTTGCCATCACCATGGTGCGCGGCGATTTCAGCGCTGCCCGAATGTCGCCGAACCGGCGCGTTACCAGCAGGATCAGGGCCGCGAAGGGCAGGGACCAGACGACGCGATGCGCCAGCACCTCGAACGGGGAGATGTGGCCGAGCGCCTTCAGGTACAGCGGAAGAACGCCCCACAGGCCATAGGCGGCCAGTGCATAGGCAAAGCCCTTGGGCGAATCGCCGGAGTGCTGCTGCACGGTTGCTGTTTCTGTCGCCATCTTATGTGACCCTTTGCTGATTGAGGCTTCCATAGGCTCGATTGGCTATCCAAGCCAATTCATTCCGTTGGGGTTCGCATCAATCCTATTCATTCCAGGGGTCACTCCGCCGCGATGCGGCCCGCCATATCCCGGTTTTTCATCAGCTTGTAGACGATCGAATCGATCAGCGCCTGGAAGGAGGCATCGATGATGTTTTCCGATACACCGACGGTCCACCAGCGCGTCCCTTCGCGATCAGTCGATTCGATCAGAACGCGGGTGATGGCCTCGGTGCCGCCGTTGAGGATACGCACCTTGTAATCCACCAGTTCCAGATCCTCGATCTCCGCGTTGAACTTGCCGAGATCCTTGCGCAGCGCCAGATCGAGCGCATTGACCGGGCCGTCGCCTTCGGCCACCGACATGATCCGCTCTCCATCCACCACCAGCCGCACGACCGCTTCCGAGACAGTCTTCAGCTGGCCGTTGGCGTCGAAACGCCGCTCCACCATTACGCGGAAACCGTCGATATCGAAGAAATGCGGAATGGTGCCGAGCGTGCGGCGGGCCAGCAGTTCGAAGCTCGCGTCGGCGCCTTCATAGGCATAGCCTTCCGCCTCGCGCTCCTTGACGATCTGGATGAGCTTGTCGAGACGCGGGTCGTCCTTGCCGACCTCGATGCCGCGCCGCTTCAGCGCGTTGAGGAAGTTCGACTTGCCGCCCTGGTCCGACACCATGACCTTACGGAAATTGCCGACCTTTTCCGGCTCCACATGCTCATAGGTCTTCGGGTCTTTCAGCAGGGCGGATGCATGGATGCCGGCCTTCGTGGCAAAGGCGGATGCGCCGACATAAGGTGCCTGATGATCGGGCGAGCGGTTCAAGAGCTCGTCAAAGGCATGCGAGAGAGCGGTCAGCCCGGTCAGGCGCTCGCGGTCGATGCTGGTCTCGAAGCGGCTGGCATAGGCCTGCTTCAGCGAAAGCGTCGGGATCAGCGTCACCAGATTGGCATTGCCGCAACGCTCCCCGATGCCGTTCAGCGTGCCCTGGATCTGCCGCACACCGGCTTCCACAGCCGCCAGCGAATTGGCAATCGCCTGGCCGGTATCGTCATGGGCATGGATGCCGAGATGGTCGCCCGGAATGCCTGATGCAATCACGGCGCCGACGATCTCGCGCACTTCAGATGGCTGCGTGCCGCCATTGGTGTCGCACAGCACCACCCAGCGCGCCCCGGCCTCGTAAGCCGTTTTGGCGCAGGCCAGCGCATAATCCGGATTGGCCTTGTAGCCGTCGAAGAAATGCTCGCAGTCGATCAGCGTCTCACGGCCTGATGCCGTGACCGCCTCAACGCTGTCTCTGATACACTCGAGGTTTTCCTCGTTCGAACAGCCGAGCGCCACCCGCACATGGTAGTCCCAGCTTTTGGCGACAAGACAGATGGCATCGGTCTTGGATTGCAGAAGGCTAGCAAGACCGGGATCGTTGGCGGCCGAAATGCCCGCCCGCTTGGTCATGCCGAAGGCAACGAATTTTGCGGCATTCGTGCGTTTGGCTGCAAAGAAGGCGGTGTCGGTCGGGTTGGCGCCGGGATAGCCACCTTCGACATAATCCAGGCCGAACTCGTCCAGCAGCTTGGAAATGGCAATC
This sequence comes from Rhizobium oryzicola, assembly GCF_030504645.1. Classification (GTDB taxonomy): domain Bacteria; phylum Pseudomonadota; class Alphaproteobacteria; order Rhizobiales; family Rhizobiaceae; genus Neorhizobium; species Neorhizobium oryzicola. Next base: position 1,216,821 of record NZ_JAUKWQ010000001.1, read on the forward strand.
TTGTCCTCGACGGAGAAATCGATGCCGGGCGTCTGCTGGCCGTCGCGCAGTGTCGTGTCGAAGAGATAGATTTTTTCTAATGCCATGTCTGTGCCTCTTGTTGGCAAATCGGTCTTCAATATCTGCCCCTTATCCGGTTGCCGACTGGTACCATTGGGCCATGGTATCTCTAGGAGGTAAAACCCCCTCTGGCTGCCGCCATCTCCCCCACAAGGGGGGAGAAGACCTGCGGCACCGTTTCGCCTTGATTGAGGCAGAAGCATTGCGGCAGGTTAAGTCCCTCCCCCTTGTGGGGAGGGGTTGGGGAGGGGAATTCTACGCGCTCTTGCCCGCAAACTTGTCCGTCGCCCGGATCAGCTGATCCAGAATACCGGGATCGGTCAGCGCGTGGCCGGCGCCCTCCACGATCTTCAGCTCCGCATCGGTCCAGCGCTTGGAAAGCGCCCAGGCATATTTCAGCGGGCAGGGCATGTCGTAGCGACCATGCACGATGACGCCTGGAATGCCTTGAAGCTTATGCGCATCGCGCAGCAACTGACCTTCTTCCAGCCAGCCCGCATTCATGAAGTAGTGGTTTTCGATGCGGGCAAAGGCGATGGCATAATGGTCCTCGCCGAAATCCTCGATCTGCTGGAGGTTCGGGATCAGCGAGATGGTCGCGCCTTCCCACTGGCTCCAGGCGCGGGCAAAGCGTAGTTTTTCGCCTTCATCGGTGCCGGTGAGGCGGTGATGATAGGCGGCCATCATCTCGTGGCGCTCATTCTCCGGCACGGGCTCGATGAACTTTTCCCAGCGGTCGGGATACATTTCCGACACGCCGAACTGGTAGTACCAGTCGAGCTCGGCCTTGGTCAGCGTGTAGATGCCCCGCACGACAAGCTCCGTCACGCGATGAGGATGGGTTTCTGAATAGGCAAGCGCCAGCGTGGAGCCCCAGGAGCCGCCGAACACCATCCACTTCTCGATGCCGAGCATTTCTCTGAGGCGTTCGATATCGGCGACCAGATGCCAGGTGGTGTTGGCCTCAAGGGAGGCATGCGGAGTGGAGCGGCCGCAGCCGCGCTGGTCGAACAGCAGAACATCGTAGAGAGCCGGATCAAAGACGCGCCGCTGGTTCGGGTTGCAGCCGCCGCCGGGGCCGCCATGCAGGAAGACGACGGGCTTTGCACCCTTGGTGCCAACCCGCTCCCAGTAGATGCTGTGGCCATCACCGACATCAAGCATGCCGGTTTCATAGGGTTCGATCTCGGGATAGTAGCTGCGCAGTTCGCTCATGTCTTCAGTCCTTCGGCGGCCATTCGGCCGTGTCGTGATCGGGGTGCTGATAGCTTTCGACCGCCGCCCATTTCGCCTCATGCTCGGGGCTGGAAAATTGCGGCTTCTCGAACAGATGGTCGATCCAGGGTAGGCGCTTGCCGTAATTGACCTGGATTTCCGGTTCGATCAGTTCCGGGTGGTCGAAGGCACCGATGGCGAGTTCCACACCCTCATCGGATTGATAGGTCAGTGGCGTGCCGCATTTGCCGCAGAAGCCGCGCTTCACCTTGGCGGAGGAGCGATAAAGGCTCGGCTGACCGCGCGTCCAGGTCAGATGCGCCTGATCCGCCGTGACCAATGGCGCGAAGAAGCCGCCGAACTGCTTTTGGCACATGCGGCAATGGCAGATGGAGGGGCGGCCGAGCTTTTCCGCCCGGAAACGCACCGCGCCGCATTGGCATCCACCGGTGAATATGCCTTGCATCGTCATCGCTACGGGTCCTTCTTCGGCCAGTCGGTGGTATCGTGGTCCGGGTGCTGAAAGGAAACGAGATCCTTCAGGAAGGGGGCTTCCTCCAGATCCTCCTCGGTCGGGTGGCCGGGCAGCGACGGGATATTGTCCGCAAACGGAAGTTTCGCCTCAAGCCCGTATTGCAGGTTCGGTGCAACGGCTGACGGATCGTCGAACGCGCCGTGGGCAATCGCTATCCCGTCCGGCGCTTCATAGGTCAGCGGCGTGCCGCAATCGGCGCAGAAGCCGCGTGCGACCGCATTGCTGGACTGGAAGATCTTGCGCTCGCCCCGGGTCCAGCTGAAGGCCGCACGGCGAACGGAAACCAGCGGAGCGTAATAGGCGCCAAAGGCTTTCTGGCACATGCGGCAGTGGCAGACGGAGGCGCTCAGTTCACCCTCGGCCCGAAAGCGGATCGCGCCGCATTGGCACCCGCCGGTGTGGATTGTTGTCATGTTCGTCTCCTCCCGCCTGTCCCCGCCTTCATTCAGCTCGCTGCACAGCTCTTCGTGTCCACATTGCCCCCTCATCCGCCCTTCGGGCACCTTCTCCCCGAGGGGAGAAGGGACGGATGACAACCGCCTCACACGCATCTCAAACTTCTGCGTCTGCTTCGTCTGCAGTGCGGTCTTGTCGGCGATGAGGCCGTTTCTCCCTTCTCCCCTTGGGGAGAAGGTGCCGGCAGGCGGATGAGGGGGGTGTTCAGACAACTTCCACCCCAACCGCTGCCAACATGGTCCTACCGCTTCAGCTCCCAGGTGGTCACCCGCTCGCCGGTCTCCTTGTCCTTACCATCCTTCAGCTGGATGCCCTGAGCGGAGAGCGAGTCGCGGATCTTGTCCGCCTCGGCGAAATTCTTCGCCTTCAGCATTTCAAGCCGCATCTGCACCAGCGCGTCGACGCCAGCGGCGATCGCCTCGTCCACTTCAGTCGCTTTTGGCAAAAGGCCAAGCAGATTGGCAGAGGCCGCAAAACGCGCCTTGGCATCGGCATCATGATGCGAGGCCTGTGCCAGCGCATGAATGGCCTGCACGGCGGCAACGGTATTCAGGTCGTCGGCCAGCGGCTCCAGAACGGTTTCGCATGGGGCGGCATTGCCGGGCTCGACCACAGGCCATTTCGCCAACAGCCGTTCCGCCTCTTCCAGCCGCTTCACGGAAAAGTCGATCGGCTCGCGATAGTGCGTCATCAGCATGGCAAGGCGCAGCACTTCGCCCGGCCATTTGCGGCCGCCAAAAGTTTTCGTTTCCAGCAACTCATTGATGGTGACGAAATTGCCGTCCGACTTCGACATCTTGCGGCCTTCGACCTGCACGAAGCCGTTATGCATCCAGACATTCGCCATCACATCGGTGTCGTAGGCGCAGCAGGATTGAGCGATCTCGTTTTCATGATGCGGGAAGATCAGATCCAGCCCGCCGCCATGAATGTCGAACTGATGCGGGTGTGCCTTGGCCTTGGGCGACAGCCGATCCTTTATCTCTTCCCACAGATAGCGGTTCGACATGGCCGAGCATTCTATGTGCCAGCCCGGACGGCCATAGATAGCAAAGTTCTTGCCTTCGAAGAGGAAGTCGGCAGCCCAGCCCGGTTCGGTGTCGGCGGACTGCTTCCACAGCACGAAGTCGCCAGGGTTCATCTTGTGCGCTTCTACCGCCACGCGCGCCCCTGCCTGCTGGTCCTCCAACCGGCGCTTGGAGAGCTGCCCGTAATCAGCCATGGAGGCGGTGGCAAACAGAACTTCATAGCCCTCGGAACCCTTTGCAACATAGGCATGCCCCTGGGTCAGAAGGCGCTGGATGATCGCGATCATCTCAGCAATGTTGTCGGTCGCGCGGGGCTGATGCGTAGGCTCCAGGCAGCCGAGCGCCTTCACATCCGTCTGGAACTGGCTTTCCGTCTTGCCCGTGACGGCCCGGATCGCCTCGTTGAGGCTCATCGAACCATCGGCAATCTTGGGCCCAAAATCCCGCAGCGCCCGTGCATTGATCTTGTCATCCACGTCGGTGATGTTGCGGGCATAGGTGACATGATCAGCGCCATAGACATGCCGCAGCAGACGAAACAGCACGTCGAATACGATGACGGGGCGCGCATTGCCGATATGGGCAAAGTCATAGACTGTCGGGCCGCAGACATACATCCGCACGTTTTGCGGATCGAGCGGTTGAAACTCCGCCTTTTCCCGTGTCAGCGTATTGTAGAGCTTGAGCGTCAGGCTCATCGACTGTCTCCCGAAACAGATGGTGACCGGCCCGGACCGGTTCCCGTGTCTTTCAGCATTTCGAGAGACGCGAACGGCCAAGCCAGCTATGCGCTAGCGAATAATTTTCCCGCAAATGATGCAGAGGCCGTTTTTCATGACTTGACCTTATGGCGCGACACCTTTGCAAGGTCAAGGGGAGGGTGGAGAGAAGTCTTAAAGCCCGACGTCTTGGATTCTGCCGCTATCAACCATGACCTAAGCTTCATTTGAGTTGTCGGAAGTTTTCCGGCTATGCGGGAGATCCAGGATTTCGTTTCAAGGTTCCCGCCAGCATGCCTACCCGCTCCCTTCCTCTTTTTCTCCTCGCATCCGCCTCGCTTTTGCCAATCGCTGCCGGTGCCGCCGAAGCGCCCGTGAGCACGCAATGGGGCATGGTCAGCGAACCGCAAATGCCCTCGACAATCTGCGCAACGCTGAAAGCTGACATCGTTTCCCAAAAGGGCTCGGTGGATGCCTATGATGCCGATGGCCGCAACACCCATCCCGATCAGGCGCGCATCCAGTCGGCGATTGATCAGTGCAAGGGCGGGGCGGTGAAGCTGGTGGCGGAGGGGGGCAAGGATGCCTTCCTCACCGGCCCACTGAAGCTGAAGAGCCATGTGACGCTCTGGATCGACAAGGGTGTGACGCTGTTTGCCTCCCGCGACCCCAAGGATTACGACAATGGCCCCGGTGATTGCGGAATGGCCAATACGGTTTCCAAGAAGTCCTGTTATCCGCTCATCCACGCGGACAAGACCGAAGCGGCGGGCATCGTCGGCGAAGGCGCGATCGACGGGCGCGGCGGTTCGCTGCTGCTCACAGGCCCCAATGCGGGCAAGCGCTCGTGGTGGGACGTCGCCTGGCAGTCGAAGCAGGGGCTCATCCAGCACAATCCGCGCCTCTTGCAGATCGATGGCGGTTCGCATTTCACGCTGTATGGAACGGCGTTCATGAACAGCGCCAACTTCCATATCGTTGCCGATGGCGTGAACGGGGTCACTGCCTGGGGCATCCGCATCCTGACCCCGAATCAAGTCTATACCGTGCCGGATTATGCCTGCCCCAAGGGAACGACGCCGGACAAGCTGACGCCTGCCACCTGCATCACGCCGGATACGGTGAAGAATACCGATGGCTTTGACCCCGGCCAATCTTCCGAGGTGCTGCTGGCCTATAGTTTCATCAGCACCGGCGATGACAATGTGGCAATCAAGGCCAGTGCGCGCCGCCCGGCGGCCCACATGACCTTTGCGCACAATCATTTCTTCTACGGACACGGCATGTCGATCGGATCGGAAACCGCCTCCGGCGACGAGGATATCCATGTCTACGATCTCTCGCTGGATGGCTTCGACAGCCCGAACGGCAATGGCATCCGCGTGAAGTCCGACAGTTCGCGCGGCGGCAAGGTGACCGGCGTTCTGTTCGAGGATGTATGCATGCGCGGCCAGCGGGCACCGCTGGTGTTCGACACGCGCTATTCCGACGCCAAGGGTAAGGCCTATCCGGATTTTGCCGACATCACGCTGCGCAACATCCATATCCTTGAGGATGTGAAGCACCCGCAATCCGTGCTCGTGCTACGCGGCTGGCGGGACGCAGAGCGGATGCTGCCGGTCAATATCCGCTTCGACAACGTTGTTTTCGAAGGCCGCCAGCCGCGATTGGCCGGTGCGCCAAAGCCGGATCAGGAACCGAAGCCGATTGCCGCCAATGTCACGCTGGGTCCCGGCCCGGTCAGCTTTGCCGACCAGTTGAAGGCAGATGAGGTGGCCAAGGTGACGGTCAAGGACGAGCGGTCGGGCAAGGCCGCGCTTCGGGATTGCTCCAACGCCTTCCCGTCCTTCAAGTCTGTCATCCCGGGGGCGCCGATTTAAACAATCGGGTTCGGACGACCCGGAAACGGCACCAGCCCCAGCACCAGCGCGCAGCCTGCTATGATGACGCCTGCGCCAGCAATCTGGATGAGCGTCAGTGGTTCATCCAGAACCACGGCGCCGACCACGACGGCAACGATGGTCACGGCAAATTCTACGCTGATCGCCCGCGTCGGACCGATGCTGCCGACCAGACCGAAATAGAGCACATAGGTCAGCGAACTCATCAGCGCGGCGAGCGCCACGAGGTTCAGATAATCCAGCGGCTGCGGCACGGTCGGTACGGGCACGGCCAAGACGAGGGGCAGCGCGATCACGCCGCCCGCCAGAAAAGCGCCGATCGTCACCTCCCATGAGCCGACGCCCTTGAGGTGACGGCTGGCATAATTGCTGCCGAAGGCGGCGCAAAAGGTGCTGAAGATCATCGCGCCGCAGCCCAGAATGAAGGTCTCATCAACAGGCACGGCGGGAAAGCCGACCAGCATGACGAGGCCGAGCGTGCCGAGCACCAGCCCTGCCACGCGCGGCGGCGTGATGCGCTCCATCCCCCAGGCGCTTGAGATCAGCATGGAAAACAGCGGTATGGTCGCCACGAAGATGGCGGCCATGGCGGTGCCGATCAGCGGCGTCGCGTAGGAGAGGCCGATCAACTGCCCTGCAACCGTCGTCGCCCCCACCACCGCAAGCGGCTTCCAGCCGGTGCCGAAATGCAAGCGGCGGCGCGTCAGCCGCGCCAGCGCAAACAGGATCAGCGCCGCGATGAAGCAGCGGAAGGTGACGGCGCCCACCCAGCCAAAGGCATGCACCACCTTCAGCAACAGCAGGAAGGACAGTCCCCAGGCAATGGCCAGGAACAGATAGGCAGCGATATCGCGGGGGCGCATAAGGAGAGCTTTTAGTCGGTTAGTGGGATTCTACCAGTTCGATAGAGGCTGTGTTCAACAACATCGCTCTGTCTATCAGCGTCAAGCGGTTAGTCCGGTTGTCCTAGATCCATCCACTGTTGCATTGCGTCGACCACGTCAACGGTCGGGTATTGGCGAATGTCGTCTTCAGATGCCCCAGCCGCTGTTTCGCGAGACCAATACCACTGTTGAAAGACAGCATAACGGCTTTCAATCAGCGTAGCCCCCTTGGGCGGGGCGTCTGCCTGCCTTACCAACCATCCTCTCACTTTCCGGATCGCGATCTGGTAATCGTTGCTATGCGCTTCGATGTCCCACCCTGCAATATCCGAAAGACATTTCTGGTAGTCATACCGCCGCTCTTCCAGGACAAGGATGCATTTACTGCACAGCGGCTCGGACCCGAATGTCTTGCAGCCGTAATCGATCCCGAGTTCGAACGGCATGTTCATGCGCGCGAACTCGCCTTTGACATTTGCGCGGTTGCGACTGAGATCATGGATGCCGTACTTGGATGTGCGTATGATGTCGTCGATGCGACCAAGTCTATTCAACGCATTGTCACCGTTCTGCGGCGCCAGGCGCGGACGGAACCCAAGAAATGTAACGGTGAATGCGATTGCCTGAAGAATGGGAGCGTAATGCTCATCGAACGGGCAATTGATAAACACCGAACGTTCGAACATAAAGCTAACGTCAGCCTTTGCTTAACGTCGGATCGGTTCCGAAACTGCTTTTCTCGCGAATGCGCCCGTCACGGCCATGGATGTAGAGTTCCGTCCCGTGCGACCTCGCAATGTCGCGCGCGGTCTTGATGGCTTCGTCCTGGGTCGTATGAAGGCTCGTCGCGCGAGACGCACCTGCGCTCAGCACCCCCCACTTACCTGATCTTGGCACCACGTGCTGTGCTTTTGACTTTGCCATCGCTCTCATCCGTTCCCGTGCTTACAAATATAATCTAGGCGCGCTCCCGCTGCCAGAGCCTGAGGGAAGGTTCTGCCATTTGATTATCGAAATTCTCACCGAGTTCGAACGTCCAATTCCGTTTCGCCCGTTATTCCGGCAGGCGGTAATCGACGAACTTATTCTGCCGCACGATGAAAAGACGTCCCGTCTCCGTCATGTCAGGCGAACAGAGCGGCACAAGCTTCTGTGCCACTTCGGATGGATGGGGCAAGGTGGTCGGGTCTTCGCCCGGCATGGCCTGCGCGCGCATGGCGGTGCGGGTCGCGCCCGGATTGACGTTGATGACCCGAAGTTTCGACTGCTTGGTTTCTTCCGCCCATGTGCGGCCCAGCATTTCCACCGCCGCCTTGGAGGCAGCATAAGCACCCCAGAAGGGGCGGGCATCGGTGGCAACGCCTGAGGACAAGAGCAGCGCGCGGCCGGCGTCGGATTTCAGCAGCAGCGGCTCGACCGAGCGGATCAGCCGCCAGGTGGCGGTGACATTGGTCAGCATCACCTTGTCGAACACCTTTGCCTCGATATGACCGACGGGCGAAATGACGCCGAGGATGCCGGCATTGGCGACGAGAATATCGAGCTTGCCCCAGCGCTCGTAGATGGAGCCGCCAAGACGATCGATGGCGGTCATGTCGGTTAGATCAAAGGGAACGAGCGTAGCCGTGCCGCCGACAGCCTTGATAGCATCATCCAGTTCTTCCAGCCCGCCAACGGTGCGGGCGCAGGCAATCACATGCGCGCCGGCCTTTGCCAGTTCCAGTGCGGTGAAGTAGCCGATGCCTCGCGACGCGCCGGTCACCAGCGCGAGCCTGCCCTTCAGATCGATCGTCATTCTCGTCCCATTCCGCAGTGTTCAGAAAACACCGACATCCCATGCGTTCATTCGCGCGAGGATTGTCATAGGCAGGGGACTGGCGCAAGTGCCGGATTGCCGCGGTGGGCTATCGGTCATTTTCTCGGCGTCGATTGCTGCGCTTGGTGCCGTCATAGAAACCGGGCGGTTTCTTGGAAACCCAGGCGACGAATTTTTGCATCTCCTCATGGGAGAGCAGGGCTTCAACGGTGAAGTAGGTTTTTTCCAGCTCCGCTTCGCTGAACAGCGCATGGATCTGCCGGTGACAGATGCGATGGAGGGCCTGCGTTTCGCGCCCGCCACGGCTTTTCGGCACGAGGTGGTGCTCGTCGCTCTGATCCTCGGGGATCGCCCGGCCGCAGAGAGGACAGATCTGCGGCTCGGGCTTCTGGTACCAGGAGACGATCTCCTGTCTGTGCTTGCGCGCCATGAGGCGAGCCTTTAGCCGTTGCTCGCCATCACGGAGATCTTGCGGCCCATCGCTTCGCCATCCTTGTCCAGAAGGCGGGTCGGGTAGTCACCGGTGAAGTAATGGTCGGTGAACTGCGGACGGGCCGGGTTGCGATCCTCGCCGCCCACTGCGCGGTAAAGCCCGTTGATAGACAGGAACGCCAGCGAGTCGGCGCCGATATAACGGCACATGGCTTCGGCGCCGTCATACTGGTTGGCCAGCAGCTTTTCCGCGTCCGGCGTATCGATGCCGTAGAAGTCAGGGTAGAAGATCATCGGGGAAGCGACGCGCAGATGCACTTCCTTGGCGCCTGCATCGCGGATCATCTGCACGATCTTCAGCGAGGTCGTGCCGCGAACGATCGAGTCGTCCACAAGGATCACGCGCTTGCCCTCGATCATCGCCCGGTTGGCTGAATGCTTCAGCTTTACGCCGAAGGCGCGGATCTGCTGCGTCGGCTCGATGAAGGTGCGGCCCACATAATGGTTGCGGATGATGCCGTATTCGAACGGAATGCCGCTTTCCTGGGCGTAACCGAGTGCCGCTGGCGTGCCACCATCGGGAACGGGAACCACCACATCGCCCTCGACCGGCGATTCCTTGGCAAGGTTGATGCCCATGTTCTTGCGGGCGACATAGACGCTGCGGCCGCCGACGACCGAGTCAGGGCGTGCGAAATAGACATATTCGAACAGGCAGAGGCGTTCCGGCTGGATATTCGGTGCCTTGCGCTCTTCGATCGCGATCGAACCGTCCGGCTGGATTTCGCAGATGATGACTTCGCCATTTTCCACGTCGCGAACATACTTGGCGCCGATGATATCAAGCGCACAGGTTTCGGAACAGAAGATCGGCTTGCCGTCCAGTTCACCCATGACCAGCGGGCGGATACCCGTGGGGTCGCGCGCCGCGATCAACTTGGTGCGGGTCAGCGCCAGCATCGAATAGCCGCCTTCCATCTGGCGGATGGCGTCGATGAAACGGTCGCTGGTATTGGTGTAACGCGAGCGGGCAATCAGATGCAGAACCACTTCCGTATCTGATGTGGATTGGCAGATGGCGCCACCGGCGATCAACTGGCGACGCAGCGTCAGGCCGTTCGTGAAGTTGCCGTTATGGGCAACGGCGATGCCGCCCACTTCGAGCTCGGCAAACAGCGGCTGGACGTTGCGCAGCGCCACTTCGCCAGTCGTGGAATAACGGGTATGGCCGATCGCCATGTTTCCAGGCAGTTTCGCGAGCGTCGCTGGATTGGTGTAGTGGTCGCCCACCAGACCCATGTGCTTTTCCGTATGGAACTGTTTTCCATCGAAGGAAACGATACCGGCTGCTTCCTGGCCACGATGCTGGAGCGCATGCAGGCCAAGCGCGGTCAGAGTGGCTGCATCCGGGTGCCCGAGGATGCCGAAGACGCCGCATTCTTCGTGCAGCGTGTCGCCATCCATATCGTTGGCCATGTCATCGGAAAGAGTATGCGAAACCGGCTGAATCATCTCTGCTGGCCCTTGGCGTGCTCGAAAAAACAGAAATAGGCCGGCAGGGGCTTGTTCGCCATATCCCTCATCCGGCCTTGGTGGATCTTCTATAGCATAGTTGGGAACGCTTGGCTTCCCATACAATCGCACGAAATCGTCAATTGTTTGTCACATTGCCCGCAGGCGCATCGTCAGACGGGGCCTGTTCGCCATTGTTGTTCTGTTGGTTCTTGTTGCGAAGGCCGGTGATGCGAGCGCGGATCTGGGGCTCGATATCTGTTGGGAGAACCGCTTCCAGACGCCCCACCAGCCCATCAAGGAAAGGTTTCGACTTGGCATTGGTGATCCAGACCGGCTGCGAGCGGATATCCACCAGCCAGTTCCAGAAGGCGACCGCCACCACCAGAAGCAGGATGCCGCGGGCTGCACCGAACAGGAAACCGAGCGTGCGGTCCAGCGCGCCGATGCGGCTGTCGATGATGAAATCGGCAATGCGGGTGGTGATGAAGGTGATGATGATCAGTGCGATCAGGAAGATGGCACCGGCGGAACCCGCCAGAGCAATGCGCTCATCCGAGGTGTAGTTCTTCGCATAGGGCAGAACGATCGGGTAGAGGTAATAGGCAGCGGCAATCGAACCCGCCCAGCTTGCGATCGACAGCACCTCCCGGGAGAAACCGCGCACCATGGCGAGAACTGCCGAAAACAGCGTGACGCCGATGACGATGCCGTCAAAAATCGTAATGGGCATGTATGAACGACTCCAGGAGATGAAGGAACGGCCGCAGCGTGTGCCACGTAGACCATCGTGGCCCCTCTTACATCAGTGTGCTCGCCTGTTAAAGATCAATCCTCATCCGCTTTCTTCCCCAGCTTCTTCGATGAACCGGCGATTTGCACAACGAGATCGGGAAGGCTGCCGATTTCGTTCCAGCGCTTGCCATTGCCTTTGGGCAATTCCGCCGAGGAAGCGGGAAGAGAAGCGGTGGAAAAGCCAAGCTTCTCCGCTTCCTTCAGGCGCTGCGGCGTCTGTGACACTGGGCGAACGGCCCCCGACAGGCTGACTTCGCCGAAGTAAACGCTCTCGGAGGGAAGCGCGATGCCTGCCAGTGAGGAAACCAATGCTGCTGCCACCGCCAGGTCTGCCGCAGGTTCGGTGATCCGGTAGCCGCCGGCCACGTTCAAATAAACATCATGCTGACCCAAGCGCACGCCGCAATGGGCCTCCAGCACCGCGAGGATCATGGAAAGCCGCGCCGAATCCCAGCCCACCACGGCGCGACGGGGCGTGCCGAGGGAGGTGGGCGCCACCAGCGCCTGTACTTCCACGAGCACGGGGCGCGTGCCCTCCATGCCGGCAAAGACTGCGGCTCCCGGCGACTTGGCATTGCGCTCGCCCAGAAATAGCTCCGAGGGGTTGGAGACGTCGCGCAAGCCAATGTCGGACATTTCGAACACGCCGATCTCATCGGTGGGCCCGAAGCGGTTCTTCACCGTGCGCAGGATGCGGTAGTGATGTCCGCGGTCGCCTTCGAAATAAAGCACGGCATCGACCATGTGCTCCACCACGCGGGGACCGGCGATCTGGCCCTCCTTGGTGACATGGCCGACGAGAACCATGGCGGCTCCCGTCTGCTTGGCAAAGCGGATCATGGCCTGCACGCCGGTGCGCACCTGGGTGACCGTGCCGGGTGCCGAATCGACGATATCGCTCCACAGCGTCTGGATGGAATCGATGATGACGAGATCGGGCCGTTTGCCCTCCGCAAGCGTCGCCAGAATATCTTCGACGTTGGTTTCTGCCGCCAGCAGCACGTCGGACGAGGCGGCACCTAGCCGCTGCGCGCGCAGGCGCACCTGCGCCACTGCCTCTTCGCCCGAGACATAGATAATCCGGTGTCCGCGATTGGAAAGGGCCGCCGCCGCCTGCATCAGCAGCGTGGATTTGCCGATGCCCGGATCGCCGCCGACCAGCACCGCCGAGCCGCGCACGAAACCACCGCCCGTCACCCGGTCCAGTTCGCCGATACCGGTCTGGATGCGAGGCGCCTCTTCCGTTTCGCCGGAAAGGGTGGTGAGTGCCACGGCGCGGCCCTTCTTCGGCGTCTTGCCGGGTCCGCCGCCAATGCCGCCCATGGGGTCTTCTTCGACGATGGTGTTCCACTCGCCGCAGCCATCGCATTTCCCGGCCCAGCGGTTATGCACCGTGCCGCAGTTCTGGCAGACGAATTGGGTTCTGGGTTTTGCCATGGCGAAAGTTCAGTCTTCTTGTTGTTCTTCGGCGAAGAAATCGGCGGAAATGTTCTGGTGACCGTGCAGCACGCGCAGGATGATCACCTCGTCCGGCGTGGTTCGAAAAAAAAGAATGCGGGATCGATAGGCAATGCTGCGCACGTTAAAGGCCAAGTCGCTGCGGTCGCGCCCGTTCAGGCCAAGTGTGGCAATCGTTCGGGCTTTCGATTCCAGCTCGACAATCAGCCGGTCTGCCGCAGGTTCGTTCAAGTCAGCAAGATACCGATAGGCCTGCGCCAGATCGGCCCGCGCCATATCAGTCCAAAGAAGACGCCGTGCTTTAATGGCCGTTGCCTTTCATTGTGCTTCGGCGTTCGGCAGGGATTTTCGCTGCAAGCTGTCGCACGTCATCCAAGAGGTCGGCCGCTGAAGCGTATTCGCGCACCCGACCGGCATCGGCATCGTCGAGGCCTCGCTGCACAAGTCCACGCAGCTCTTCTCTTTCTTCGTCATCCCGTTCCAGCAGATGCAAGCCAGCGCGTACGACATCTTCAACGCTGCGAAACGCACCGGTCTTGAGCTTGCGCTCGATAAAGGCCTGTTCTTCCTCGGTCAGGTGGATCTCGGTCATTTCGATCTCCTTTTGTTCTCTTGTATAGCCTAGCCATTCAAGGCTGACCAGAGGGAAGCTGACCCTAAACCCTAAAGATCGCCTTCGCCGAAATACTGCCGCTCATAGCGCAGGCCGAGGCTGGTCAGCAGCTCATAGCCGATCGTGCCTGCTGCACGCGCTACCTCGTCCAGGGCCATGTTAGGACCGAAGAGTTCGATATAGTCACCGGCTTGCGCGACAGTGGCGGGCAGGTCGGTGACGTCGAAGATGGTCAGGTCCATGGTGATGCGGCCGATGACGGGAATGCGGTGGCCGTTGAGGAAGGCATGCGCACTCTGCGGCACCGCATTGCGCAGCGGAATGCCGGAACCGGAGAGGTTGCGGAGATACCCGTCCGCATAGCCGACGGCGGCAATGGCAAGACGGCTGTCGCGGGTGAGGCGATGGGTTGCGCCGTAGCTTACGGTTTCGCCGGCCTTGGCGGTGCGGATCTGCACGATGCGGGCTTCCGCCGTGGCAACCGGCCGCATGGGATTGGCTACGCCGTTGACGGCCTCGCCGCCGTAAAGCGCAATGCCGGGCCGCGTCAGATCGAAATGATATTCGGACCCTAAGAAGATCCCGGCGGAGGCGGCGAGACTTGATTCAATACCTTCGAAAGCAGCGCTAACCTGCCGGAAAGAATCGAGTTGCTGGCGATTTGTTTCGGAAGACGGCGTGTCTCCGCTGTGGAGGTGCGAGAGTACGAGAACCGGATCGAAGCTTGCCGGGCGCGAGACGTCATCGGCCAGCGCCAGCGCATCGGCCATGGCAAGCCCAAGGCGGTTGAAGCCGGTATCGACCTGCAGCGCGCAGGGGTAGGGGCCGCGCTCCGATATGACGGACATCCAGAAGGCCAGCTGCTCTTCGGAGGCAAGCACCGGCACCAGATCATTCTCGAAGAAGATCTCCTCTTGGCCGGGCCAGATGCCGGAGAGAACGAAGATCCGCGCTTCCGGAGCGTATGGGCGCAGCGTCGCGCCTTCGCTAGCGGCTGCCACGAAGAAATCGCGGGCGCCGGCATGATAGAGAGTCACCCCGCAATCCTCGATGCCGAGGCCATAGGCATCCGCTTTGACGACGGCACTCGCCCGGGCCTTGCCGGAGCGGTGGGCCATGTCGCGCCAGTTGTCGGCGAGAGCCTGCAGATCGACGGTCAGACGCAGCGGTGCGAAATCGAAGGGATCGGTTTCAACCAGGTCATCGCGTCCGTCTGTCATTATTTCATCCTTCGGTATCCAAGCGGCGAGCATGTCGGTAAAAACTGGCAGATCGCGTTGGCGGACACTAACACTTTTGTCGCGCGCGGAAATGATGATCGGCGGAAATCTTCGCTCATGCACAATGTTTCGAGGTGCGGCGCATCAAGGACTCCGTTCCCTCGATTCGGAAACCAAAGTCTTTGCTCCCGCTCGCAAAGCTGTCACATGGCTTGTTTAGAAGCGATGCCTCTTGCCGACAGGAAACAACGCCATGCAGAACCATCCCGCCATCGTCATCGAGGGTGCAACAGTCGTTTTCGCGAATCGCCTCGCACCGGCAGCTATCCGTTTCGAAGATGGGCGCATCACCGCGATTGACGGAGCGCGTGACGGCGCAACCGTCATTGATGGGCGTGGTCATCTTCTTGCGCCCGCTTTCGTGGACATCCATGGCGATGCCTTCGAGCGGCAGATCATGCCGCGTCCAGGCACCATGCTGCCGGTCGCACCGGCGCTACTGGAAACCGATCGCCAGCTCGCCGCCAATGGCATCGCGACCGCCTATCATGCGCTGACACTCAGCTGGGAGCCGGGCCTGCGTTCGGTGCAAAATGGCCGGGCCGTCGTCTCGACGTTGAATACGCTCAGCCCGCGCCTGACGGTGGACAACCGGGTGCAGCTGCGCTGGGAGACCTTCTGTTTCGAGGCGATTGACCTGATCCGCGAAGCGCTCAACGGGCCGCATCTTCCGTCAATCGCCTTCAACGACCATACCTCAATGCTGCTGCTCGACCCGGCGGTGACGATGCAGGAGCGACCCTTTGAACTCGATCCTGCCTATCCGGCGCTGGAACCGGAAAACCCGGTCTTTGAGCACAAGATGAATGAGCGGGCCAAGCGCGCCAAGATCTCGCCCGCGCAGATGGTTGAACTCTTCAGCGCCATCTGGAAGCGGAGACCTGAGGTGCAGGCGGCGATCGAGGAGGTGGCAGCCCTTGGCCGGGCAGCCGGAGCACCCATGCTCTCCCATGACGACAGCCAGATCCAGACGCGCGATTTCTACCGCGAACGCGGCGCGCGCATCAGTGAATTTCCCATGAACCGCCGAGTGGCAAAGGCTGCCCGAGACGCTGGCGATTTCATCGTGTTCGGTGCGCCGAACGCCACGCGTGGCGGCAGTCATCTGGCCTCCATCGGTGCCGCGGACATGATCCGCGAAGGGCTGTGCGATATCCTGGCGTCCGACTATTATTACCCGGCCATGCTGCTTGGGTTGGCACGCTTGAAGGCGGATGGCGTGGGCTCAATCGAATCCCTTTGGCCCTTGGTCTCGGCAAATCCGGCCCGTGCATTGGGCCTGACGGATCGCGGTGTTATCGAGATCGGCCGCCGCGCCGATCTGGTGCTGGTCGAGTGGCCGGAAGGGGATGCGCCGGTCGTGCGCCGCACTTTCGCTGCTGGACGGGAAGCCTATCGGGCCGTGCCTGCCGGCAATTGATGGGTTCGGCGTACTGCCAGAGGGTAGATCGCACGGAAGCCCGCATCTTCCAGTTCCACCAGATGGCAGTCGACGCCGTAGATCTCGGCAATGACCTCAGGCGTGATGACATCCTCTGTCCTGCCATGATGCATGATTGCCCCGTGCCGGAGGATGCCCGTCTTGGCCGCATAGCGCGTGGCGAGGTTGAGGTCGTGCAGGATGGCCAGCGTCACAATGCCTTCTTCACGCGTGATGGTCTGCACCACATCAAGCATATGCAGCTGATTTGCCAGGTCGAGCGCCGAGGTCGGCTCGTCCAGCAATAGCAGCTCCGGCTTGCGCACCAAGGCCAGCGCCAGTCCCACCATCTGCCGCTCACCACCGGAAAGCCGCGAGGGTTCCATGCGCGCAAATCGCATCAGGCCAAGCCGGACCAGCAGTTCCTCAGCGCGGCGAAAGCTGTCGGCCTGAGCCTTCCAGCTGTGCCGGCCGCCATTCTGCGCCAGCACCATCAGTTCAAAGACGGTCATCTGCAAATCGAGATGGGCGAGGTCCTGCGCCACATAGCCCACCTTCTTGGCTCGCTCCGCAGGCGAGGCAGAGACGAGATCGAGCCCGCCGAGATTTGCGGTGCCACGCGCCTTGCGCAAGCCGCACAGGCCTTTCACGAAGGTCGATTTGCCGGCGCCGTTCGGGCCAAGAATGGCGACAATCTCACCGGCTTCCGCGCTGAGCGAAGCCTCCTTGATAATGGCCTGTCCGCCAATGGCGACGGAGTAATCCTTGATGGTGAGGCTCATGCGATGCCGCTCCGCCGCTTGCGCAAGACAAGGAAGATGAAGAAGGGCAGGCCCGCGAGCGAGGTCACCATGCCAAGCGGCAGGACAGCGCCGGGCAGGATGATCTTCGTCAAAAGCGATGCTGCCGTTGCAAATACGGCTCCGACAGCCATGGTCGCGGCAATGGTGAAACGGTGATCCTCACCTGTCAGCATGCGGGCCACATGGGGAGCGACCAGCCCAATAAAGCCGACAATGCCGACCACCGCCGTGACGGCTCCTGCGAGCAGTGCTGACAGTACCAGCATGATGGCGCGGAGGCGCTGCACCCGAATGCCCAGTACCGTCGCCTGCTCGCCAAAACTGCGCAAGGCCGTCAACTGCCACGCATGAAACAGAACGACCGGTAGGACCGCGACGCAAACACCAGCCGAAATCGTCACCTTCAGCCAGGTGGCGCGCTGCAGCGAGCCCATCAGCCAGAAGACGATGCTCTGCAATTGATCGACGCTTGCCGTGTACTGGACGAGGGACAGAAGCGCGCTGAAGACGAAATGCAGCGCAATTCCGAGGAGGGTGATGACCTGCACATTGCCGGCGCCCTGGGAGAGGCCGAGCACCAGTGCGACGGCGAGAAGCGCGAAAATGAAGGCGTTGGCGGCCGTCATCAATTCGGCAGGCAGCAAGGGAAAGAAGGCGGCAAGCCCTATCCCGCTGCCGATCATCAGGGCCGCGCCAAAGCCGGCGGCCGAGGAGACGCCGAGCGTAAAAGGTTCGGCGAGCGGGTTATCCAGAATGGTCTGCATCAACAGGCCCGCCAGCGACAGGCTGATGCCGGTGATGACCGCCATCAGCGTCATCGGCATACGCAGGTTCCAGACGATGAACACAGCGCCTGGATCGGCATGGGCGGGATCGAAAAGGGCCGCCAGCACCTGTTTCAGCGTCATGGTGCCCGAGCCAACCATGATGTCCGCCACGGAAATGGATGCCGCCCCGAGAAAGAGGGCGGCAATGACAGCAATACGGATCATGACCGTCGCGTCATAGTGCAGCTGATCATCGCCTGGCGCTTCGATGGCGGGATGCACGGTCATGATGCCGCCTGTCTTACTTTTCGCCAAGCTTGGCCGCAAACACCACGCCGTCGCTACCCAGGCCCGTCATGCGGGTCATGATGGTGTTGAGGTCAGCGTCCGGGTCGATGGCCTTGGTCTCGGCGGGGTGGAACACCTTCGCCATGTATTCGATGGCGTAGATGTTCCAGACGCTGGAATAGAGCTGGTGGTACAGTCCATACACCGCACCGTCCTTGACGGACTTCAGATGCTCGAAGCCCTTGCGCTGAGAAAGGCGCGTCATTGTCGCGTCGATTGCCCTGCGGTCGGCGCCGAAGCCGAAGGACGGCGAAGTCGCGGCCGGATCGGCAAACGGCGTGCCGCTCAGCATATAAAAATCTGGCTGGGCGGCAATCAGGCTTTCCAGCATCACGTCGCCAGTGCGGCCGTTCAAGAGCTTCGTGCCGAGGTTATCGCCACCGGCGGCCTCGACCAGCTTGCCCCAGTAGACATCGCCATGGGTAAAGCAGCAGAATTCCGGACCTTTGCGACCGGCGAGTGCTTCGAAGAACACTTTTGGCTTGGCCGTGCCGGCAATCGCATCCTGCAGCACCTTCTGGCGGGCGCGATAGAAGTCTACGTATTCCTTCGCTTCGGCTTCGCGGTTCAGCACCTTGCCCAGCAGTTCGACGGTTTTCGAGGCATTGACGGCTGGTTCCATTTCGCTGTCGATCATCACGACGGGAACGCCAAGGCTCTTCAGGCTTTCCAGCACATGCGCATCTTCCAGCGCCTGTTTGACGCGAGAGTGGACGACCACCAGATCCGGCTTGGCCGCAACGATCTGCTCCATGTTCACCTGGCCGTCATCGCCGAATTTCATGTCGACGGTCTTTGCCGCAGATTCCGGCCACTTCTTCGAGAAGCTGGACCAGCCCTGCTTGTCGGACCGATCCAGAATGTTGTTCCAGACCACAATGCGCTGCAGCGGGTCCTGCCGGTCGAGAAGGGCAAGCGTGAAGAGGTCGCGCCCATCCTGAAGCACGATCCGCTTCGGCTCTGACTTGATCTCGACGCTGCGGCCGGCCAGATCCGTCACGGTCAGTGGATAATCCGTGGCATGGGCCGATATGGAGTGCAGAGCAGCTGCGGCCGCAAGGCAGGCCAGCCGGAGGGACGATACGATCTTCATGGATTTAAGTCCTTGAGAAAGGGAGGCTGAGAAATTGGTGTTGGTGCATTGCAATAGCGGAGGTGCTTCTCGCGCTTGAACATGAACGTGTCAATCATGTTTATCGGCCGACATGGCGGCTTAGGATCACTTTTCTTCGAGACCCTGGGAGCAGACCTGTTTACGGGAGCCCATCCACAGTGTGCCGAAGCGGCAAGGGCTCCCTGGCTTAAAGCTTAAGAGAAGTTTAAATCTTTAAACTTGCATCATTAGTATAGTGTCATTCGTGTAGATTCTGGATTGGAATACCTCTGCATTACACCTCCTGATTGACGATGCTTGATGCTGCTCAGTCGATTTTCGGCAAAGATCGAGATTTATTTCCAAGCGGCCGGAACAAATTGAGCGGGGCCGAATTATTGCGCTTCGAGTAGCGAACGCGCGGCGCAGGGTTTTTCTTCAAGCATGGCCTTGCAACGCGATCGCAAACTCGATCTGGCAGGTATGTGTTTTGCGTTGAAGGCTCTGTGGCGCATGGGAGGGGTGCAAATTGCGCTTTTCCGTTTCCATGGGGCGATCCCTCCACAGATTCCGACAGAGCGGGTTTGGCTGCTCACCCCGTTGTTGTGCCACCTGCACAGACGGGCAAAGCGTCGGGCGATGATGGCCTGATTGTATCTGACTGCGTGGCTCATGAGGGGTCGGGCATGTCGATTGTCAGGCTCATCTTCGGAGACATCATGTCCTTCCTCGCCAATGCCAAGATCCGTACAAAAATCCTTTCCCTGATCATCCCGCTCTCACTCATCGGCATCGGCGGTGTTGGAACGCTTGCCTATAGTTACAAACTTGCGGACACGGCCTATTCCGATTTCATCGCGCAGGATGCCATAGGCACTATCGAGATGTCGCGGACCAACGCCTCGCTGGTGGCCGTCTCCGCCGACCTCAGTCAGGCGATCATTCAGGGCGAGCAGTCGCTCGATACGGCGCCGCTGATCCAAAGCTACCGCGATGATTTGGCCCAGATCCGGCAAAGATTGGCGCATGCCGGGACCCTTATGTCCGACTTCACCGCGGACATTGACGTGATCGGCAACCGGATCGCCGAGGTGATAGCGCAGACGGACCAAGTTGCAGGCTTCATCAGCCAGAACAAGTTCGCAGATGCGCGCAAGACAATGATGCAGGTCATGCCGGCCATTACCAGCCTGCGTCAGGCTATCCGCCAGTTGAATGAGCGAAATCTCAATGGCGTGGTCACCGGTTCAGACGAGTTAACTGATAAAACGAATGCGATGATCCTGTATTCGGTGGGAGCGCTCTCCGTCCTGTTTACGGTCGGCATTCTATTCTCCCTTTTTGTAGCAACACGCGGCATCACCGGGCCGATTGCCCAATTGCGTGCTCGCATGCTGTCCTTGGCGCAGGGTGACACGCAGGCGGAACTGCCAGGTATCGGCCGCAAGGACGAGATCGGCCAGATGGCTGATGCAGTTGCCGTGTTCCGCGACAATGCCATTGAGCGCATTCGGCTGGAGGAAGAGGCCGATGCCAATCGAAGCCTTTCCGAACGGGAACGTATGGAACGTGATCGCTTGCGCGCCGAGGAAGCGGGAAACGTGAAATTCGCCGTGGACAATCTGGCGCAAGGGTTGGCGAAGCTCTCCGATGGCGATGTGTCCTACCGCATCTCCACCCCCTTCGTGGCGGCGCTTGATGGCGTGCGCGGCGACTTCAATACCTCTGCCGAAAAGCTTCAGCTGGCGTTGCTGCGCGTGGCTGAAAACGCGCATGCCATCAACGCGGGTGCCAACGAGATGAAATCGTCCGCTGATGATCTGGCCAAGCGGACCGAGCAGCAGGCCGCTGCGGTGGAGGAGACCGCTGCCGCACTGGAAGAAATCACCACCACAGTGAAGGACTCCACCCGCCGCGCACAGGAAGCTGGCGCCTTGGTGGCGCGCACCCGCAAGGGGGCCGAACAATCCGGCACTGTCGTGCGCCGTGCCGTCTCGGCTATGGAAAAAATCGAGAAATCCTCAAGCGAGATCAGCTCGATCATCGGTGTCATCGATGAGATCGCCTTCCAGACCAATCTTTTGGCTCTCAATGCGGGCGTGGAAGCGGCACGCGCCGGCGAGGCGGGCAAGGGTTTTGCAGTCGTCGCGCAGGAGGTGCGTGAACTGGCGCAACGATCCGCGACTGCGGCCAAGGAAATTAAGGGCCTGATCCAGACCTCCAACGAACAGGTTCAGGAAGGTGTGGCGCTGGTGGGTGAAACGGGCAGGGCGCTCGAAGTGATTGTCGCCGAGGTGCAGGAGATCAACCAGAATGTTCTGGCGATTGTCGAGGCGGCACAGGAACAGTCTTCCGGCCTTCAGCAGATCAACACGGCCGTGAACCAGATGGACCAGGACACTCAGAAGAACGCGGCCATGGTGGAGGAGACGACGGCCGCAAGCCACAGCCTCGCCACGGAGGTTGCTTCTCTCAATCATATGCTCTCGCAATTCGACCTTGGTCTGCAGGCCGCCCACGCTCCCGCTCAGCCCGCGCCACGTGAGGCGAAGCCGGTGCGGTCTGCCGTCCATGCTCTCGGTCGCAAAGTCGCCGGCGCGTTTTCTGGAAACGCAGCACTGGCCGTCAATCGCAGCGACTGGGAAGAATTCTGAGTCTCACTCCCCGCCTGAGACCAGAATGCGGAAAGGCCGCCTCGTTTGAGGCGGCCTTTCCGACGTGATGCAAAGGGCATAGGCCTCGCGAAGTGAAATCAGTGCTCTTCGTATTGGGTAAAGCTCGGATCAGCCAGATCCGCAAAGCGGGTGTATTCCGACTGGAAGGCGAGTTTGACGGTGCCGGTCGGTCCGTGACGCTGCTTGGCGATGATCACGTCTGCCGTGCCCTTCACCTTGTCCATCGTGGCTTCCCATTCCGGATATTTCGGATCGTTCGGATCGCGCGGCTCCATGTTCTTCACATAGTATTCCTCGCGGAACACGAAGAGCACCACGTCGGCGTCCTGCTCGATCGAGCCCGATTCACGCAGGTCGGAGAGCTGCGGGCGCTTGTCGTCGCGGTTTTCCACCTGACGGGAGAGCTGGGACAGCGCGATGATGGGCACGTTGAGTTCCTTGCCCAGCGCCTTCAGGCCGGTCGTGATCTGGGTCACTTCCTGCACGCGGTTTTCGCCGGATTTGCCAGAGCCGGTCATCAGCTGGATATAGTCCACCACAAGGCAATCGAGGCCGCGCTGACGCTTGAGGCGGCGGGCACGGGCGGAAAGCTGGGCAATGGAGATACCACCGGTCTGGTCGATATAGAGCGGCACCTTCTGCATCATCTGGCTGCAGGCGACGAGCTTCTCGAAATCCGCTTCGGTGATGTCACCGCGGCGGATCTTGGAGGACGAGACTTCCGTCTGCTCGGAGATGATACGGGTCGCCAGCTGTTCGGACGACATTTCGAGCGAGTAGAAGCCGACGACGCCGCCATTCTTGGCCTTGAAGGAGCCATCCGGCAGCACCTCCGGCTCGTAGGCCGCAGCGATGTTGTAGGCGATGTTGGTGGCAAGCGAGGTCTTACCCATACCGGGTCGTCCCGCCAGCACGATCAAGTCGGAACGCTGCAATCCGCCCATCTTGGCATCCAGCGACATGATCCCGGTCGAGATGCCCGACAGATGTCCGTCGCGCTCGAAGGCAGCGCCTGCCATGTCGATCGCCTGAGCGACCGCATCCGAGAAGGACTGAAAACCGCCGTCATAACGCCCGGTTTCGGCCAGTTCGAACAGGCGCCGCTCGGTATCTTCGATCTGCGCCTGCGGTGGCATGTCCAGCGGCGCGTCGAAGGCGATGTTCACCATGTCTTCGCCGATGGTGATCAGCGCGCGCCGCAGCGCGAGATCGTAGATGGCGCGGCCATAGTCTTCGGCATTGATGATGGTGACGGCTTCAGCCGCAAGGCGGGCCAGATATTGCGCCACCGTCAGATCGCCCACGCGGTCGTCCGCCGGCAGAAATGTCTTGATCGTCACCGGATGGGCGGTCTTACCCATGCGGATGATATCGCCGGCCACTTCGAAGATGCGACGATGAAGCGGCTCGTAGAAATGGGTCGGCTTCAGAAAGTCCGAAACGCGATAATAGGCATCGTTGTTGACAAGGATCGCGCCCAGGAGCGCCTGCTCAGCCTCCAGGTTGTTCGGGGCTTCGCGATAATGCGGCTCGTTGTTGGGAGCGGGCGCAAGTTTCCGCGCTGCTTCGTTCATGTCGTCAATCCAATCTCGTCAAGTCGAACCTCCACATTACCGCAGGCGCGCGCCGATGACAGGCTCCCATTGCGAACCCACATCGATTCACAGGGGTGAATCGGAAAAGCGAGCGCATGCGCAGTTTTCGGTTGACTGTGGTCTTCTCCGAATCACCGGAGACCATGCTCATAACTACGCTTGATCGATACCGATGCGAAGCGTCCATTGGGGGCGGTCGCTCCTGCATTCATGCATGGCTCCGATGTGAAACTTGATACTTGATAATTTTCGGCGCGCGAATAAATAGGCATAAAATAGATAGCAACCTAATTATCAGGATGTATTATCAATGTCCCGTCATACCGTGACAGAACGCCTGTTTGACGAGATGTCGGCCTTCAACCGCAGACTTCGTGCCATGTTCGACATGAAGGCGAGGGAGACTGGTCTGACGCTTTCGCGGGCCCGCGTTCTGTTTGCGCTCGGTCGCCGAGGTAGCCTCAGTCAGAAAGATCTGGCGCAGGAATTGGAAATCGAGACGCCGACGCTGGTTCGCGTTCTCGATGGCATGGAATCGCAGGGCCTGATCGAGCGTCGGGCCGAAGATAGCGACCGCCGCGTGAAACAGATCCACGTGACAGCAGAAGGCGAGGTGGTCGGTAGAACTGTTCAAGCCTTGGCGCGCCAGTTGCGGCAGGATCTGGTGACCGAGATCCCGGAAGAGGATCTTGCGAATGCATTGCGCGTTCTCCTGAAACTCAACAGCAATATGTCCAACATCACGTCCGGGGAGGCTGAATGATGAGCGAAGCAAGAGCCCTGGCCGAGGTTGACGAACCTGAAGAACAGGTGCAGCAGAGTTCGGCTCCAGCCACCTACCCACGGCTTGTACTGGCGACACCGGCGGGCGCACCTATCCCGGTAGAACAGCGTCCGGCCTGGTTGACGGCTCTCTACATCTGTTCAGGCTTCCTGATGTTCCTGGCGCAGGGGCTGGGGCTGAACATCGTCAACGTGAATCTCTATCAGCTGCAGGGCACGTTTTCTGCGACGATCGCCGAAGTTGCCGCCCTGTCGGCCGCCTATATGGCGCCCTATGCCAGCCTGTCGCTCGCGCTCTTCAAGATCCGCGTTCAATACGGCCTGCGCCCCTTTGCGGAGCTCAGCATTCTCGCTTTCGTGCTGGCTGCCTGCCTCAACCTCTTCGTGACCGATTTGCATTCGGCGATGGTGGTGCGTTTCATCAGCGGCATGGCCGCCGCGCCCCTATCATCGCTCGGCTTTCTCTATCTGCTGGAAGCCTTCCCGCCGGAACGCAAGTTCACGCTCGGTCTCAGCCTGGCGCTGATGGGCACGCTGCTCGCCGCACCGATTGCGCGCATCATCTCGCCCGTCATGCTGGATATGGACGGTTATCACGCGCTCTACACCATGGAACTCGGCCTTGCGCTGATGGCGCTTCCGGTCATCTATCTCCTGCCGCTGACGCCGCCGCCGCATGCCAAGGTGATCCAGCGCACGGACGTCTTCACCTATCTCCTGCTCGCGATCGGCCTCGGTCTGCTCGCCATCACCTTCACGCTCGGCCGCTTTTACTGGTGGCTGGAAGCCCCCTGGTTGGGTGTGATGCTGGCAGTGGCAATTGCATGTCTGACCCTGTTCGGCATGATCGAGCTTCGCCGCGAAAATCCGCTACTGGATCTGCGCTGGATCTTTTCCCGCCAGAACCTGCATCTTGCGGGCGTGCTGATCGTGTTCCGCGCGGTGACGTCGGAACAGTCGACTACGTCTGTCGGCTTCTTCCAGCAGCTTGGCTTCCAGAATGATCAAATGCAGGTGCTCTATGGTTTCGTCCTGCTGGCCTCCATCCTCGGTGGACTGTTCTGCGCCGGGCTGATGGTGGCCAAGCGTCCCGGTCTTGCGCATGTGATCGCGCTTGCCCTGATTGCGGCTGGCGCCTTCCTCGACAGCCAATCGAACAACCTGACTCGGCCGGAACAGATGTATCTCAGCCAGTCGCTGATTGCCTTCGGTGCTGCCATGTTCCTGCCGCCGGTCATGGCGCAGGGGTTCGCCTCGGCCATTCAGCGGGGGGCACCCTATCTGGTGAACTTCATCACCATCTTCCTGTTCACGCAGATCACCGGCTCGGTCATCATGACGGCAGCGCTCGGCAGCTTCGTCACCATCCGGGAAAAGTTTCATTCCTCGATCCTGGTCGAGAATGTGCTGCTCACCAATCCGGTTGTCGCCCAGCGCGTGTCGCAGCTTGCCGCTTCCTATGCGAAGACCATTACCGACAAGACGCTGCTGAATGCCGAAGGCGTCGCACTGCTCAGCCAGCAGGTGCAGCGGGAAGCCTATGTGCTCGCCTATAACGACACGTTCTGGCTGATCGGCTGCGTGACCCTCTTCTCTCTTTTCGTTCTTCTTCTTCACCTCGCATGGAACCGCATCGCGGAGGCAATGGCTGCCATCCGCCAAGGCGCCGCGGGGTCAGACACATCCAAGCAGGTATAACGACAATGAAGAAAATTTTTTCCGCTTCGACCCTCATCGTGTTGCTGGTCGGTCTGCTCGGCATTGGCCTCGTGCTTTATGCATGGCGGCTGCCACCCTTCACCAGCAGTGTCGAGATGACAGACAACGCCTATGTCCGCGGTTATGTGACGGTCATGAGCCCGCAGGTCAGCGGCTATGTGGTGGATGTTCCGGTCAAGGATTACCAGGAAGTGCGTCAGGGGCAGGTGCTGGTCAAGATCGATGACCGCACCTATCAGCAGAAGCTTGCCCAGGCGGAAGCAACGCTGGCCAGCCAGAAGGCTTCTCTGAACAATTCCCGCCAGCAGGAAAATTCGGCCAATGCCAATATTGCCTCCAGCCAGGCATCGGTGGATAGCGCGCAGGCAAGCCTGAAGCAGGCGCAACTGGCCTTCGAACGCCAGGAAAATCTCGGCCGCAGCGGTGTCGGCACATCAAGCGCGCAGGAGACTGCTGCTGCCGACCTTGAAAAGGCCAAGGCCTCTGTTGCGCAGGCCAAGGCAGCGCTGGAGGTGTCGCGCCAGGATCTCCAGACCATTCTCACCAATCGCGCTTCCCTCGAAGCGGCGGTCAGCAATGCGGAAGCCTCCGTCGCGCTTGCCAAGATCGACCTGGAAAACACCGAAGTTCGAGCACCTCAGAACGGCAAGGTGGGTGAGGTCGGCGCACGGCTTGGCCAATACGTCACTGCCGGTACACAGCTGATGTCCGTGGTGCCTGACGATGTCTGGGTGATTGCCAATTATAAGGAAACCCAGTTGGACGGCATGAAGGTTGGCCAGCCCGTCGCCATCCGCGTCGATGCACTCGGCCATCAGGAACTGCGTGGTCGCGTCGAGCGCTTTTCGCCGGCTGCTGCTTCGGAATTCGCCGTCATTCGCTCCGACAATGCGACGGGCAATTTCGTCAAGATCGCGCAGCGTGTGGGCGTGCGCATCTCTATTGACCAGGACCAGCCGCTCGCCAAACAGCTGGAGCCGGGCATGTCTGTCGTGGTGCGGATCGACACGGATGCGGCGCCGGAAGTGCGGTAAGAAGAGCGGGCCAAGCAATGTGCTTTTCACCCCCTCTGTCCTGCCGGACATCTCCCCCACACGGGGGGAGATCAGCAGAACGGTTGCCCGCTCGCTTCCCCGTCATTGCCGATGAACAAGACGATTGCGCTGAGCCACGATAGTTCGCCAAAGGGAGCGGCAACTGATCTCCCCCCGTGTGGGGGAGATGCCCGGCAGGGCAGAGGTGGTAGCTTCATCCACAGGCTGGACGACACCATAAACCAAACAAAAAGCTCCGGGGCCATGCGGACCCGGAGCCTTTTTACAAGATAAGAGACGCGAATTAAGCGTCTTCGTCCAGACCGTCTGCATCCGGATCGAAGAAGTCTTCCGGACGAAGAGCGTCTTCGTCAACGCCGTAGATGGCGTCAGCGGAGGTGAGGCTTTCGCCCTTGGCCTGACGCTCGGCTTCTTCAGCAGAACGGGCAACGTTGAGCTCGACTTCGATCTCAACTTCGGAATGCAGGTGCAGGGTAACCTTGTGCAGACCGATTTCCTTGATCGGGTTGTTCAGGTCAACCTGGTTGCGGGCAATGTTGAAGCCTTCGCCAGCGAGGATTTCGGCAATGTCACGAGCCGCAACCGAGCCGTACAGCTGGCCGGTTTCGCCGGCAGCGCGCACGACGATGAAGGACTTGCCTTCCAGCGATTCGGCAACCTTCTGGGCTTCCGACTTGCGCTCGAGGTTACGGGCTTCGAGCGTTGCGCGCTCGGATTCAAAGCGAGCCTTGTTGGCAGCGTTGGCGCGCAGCGCCTTGCCTTGCGGCAGAAGGAAGTTACGCGCGAAGCCGTCGCGTACCTTCACCACTTCGCCCATCTGGCCAAGCTTGGAAATGCGTTCAAGAAGAATGACGTCCATTTTTCGTTCCTTTCACGTTCGAATGTCAGGTGTCTGTCTTGTTCGGGGTGGGGCGCGTCGGCGTCAGTGCGATCGTCCGGCGCGTATCGCTGAGGCCGATGATGAGGATCACCAGAGCCGGCAGCAGCATCATGGAAGAAATGTAAGCGAGGATCAGGCCGGGAATGCGCCAGTCCTTGCCCTTGCTGCGGAAGTGCAGGGAGGCGAAACCTGCCATCAGGAAACCTGCACCGAAGGTCCCGCAGATCGTGGCACCGATCATGGCCGGCACGCCGCCGACGAAGGTCAGGATAATGCCTGCGAGAAAGATGAAGATGGAATTGCGGCTCATGCGCAGCGCGGACGGCATGTCCTCGATCGGGCGAAGGCCGCGACCGCTGCGGGCAACGACCCGCACCGCAATGTAGAAGACGGCAAACAGAAGAAAGACCCAGAGACCGCCCTGAACCATCGGCAGCATCAGAACGATCATCTTCTTCGTCTGCACCAGCGTTCCGGCATCGGGCGCCATCGGCGACCCCTGACGGCTCAGGCCAAGCGCCATGGCATCCACAACGCGACTGGTGAGCTCCGGGCCGTAGCCGATCATGGCGCCGAGGACGACAACCGCAATCGTGACCAGCGAGCAGAGATGCAGCAGGATGTCCGAGATCGGATACCAGGCCATCAGATGATCCGGGCCGCCGAGTTCGGAGGCCGGGCGCGCGAGATTTGCCAGATGCGACAGCCAGCCTGCCGGGATCAGCGTGAAGATCGCCATGGCGAGTGCAAAGAAGGGGGAAACGAGAAGCGCGCCGAGGACTGCAGCGGTCACGATCGCAACGATCGCGGTGCGGTTTCCCCAGCCGAGGCCAGCGACCAGAACGGGAAGGGCGGAAGAAGCATAGAGAACGGAGGCAAACGACGGCTGCGCATTCGCACCCAGCACCAGCAGGGTCGATGCAATGCCGGCCAGAATGCCGGTCGTCAGCACGGTTTGGTTCAATCCGATCACGTCTCGCTGTCCTGCCGGTTCAAGCAGTTAGGGGATCTTGCCTGAATCATTTTCTCAGGCAGGTCATCCCCAACATGGGGTTTTTGGTTTCCGATCCACGCCCACCGTGGAAGGGAAGAAGCCGCTGACGGATCAGCGGCTTCGGATACTGGCGTCGATTAGGAAACGACGTAGGGCAGCAGGCCGAGGAAGCGGGCGCGCTTGATGGCCTGGGCCAGTTCGCGCTGCTTCTTCTGGGAAACGGCCGTGATGCGGGACGGAACGATCTTGCCGCGCTCCGAAATGTAGCGCTGCAAGAGACGAACGTCCTTATAATCGATCCGCGGAGCGTTTGCGCCCGAGAAGGGGCAGGTCTTGCGGCGGCGATGGAAGGGGCGGCGTGCCGGAGCAGAGGATGCGTCAGCCATTGGTAATTCTCCTTAAGCTCTCGAATTAAGCGCGGTCTTCGCGCGGACGGCGCTCGAAGCCGCCTTCACGCGGGCCACGGTCCGGACGCGGACCACGGTCGCCGAAGCCACCTTCGCGGCGCGGGCCACGATCATCGCCATCACGGCGCGGACGGTCGTCGCGGTCGCGCTTCTGCATCATGGCAGACGCACCTTCTTCGTGCTTCTCGACGGCGATCGTCATGTAGCGAAGAACGTCTTCGTTGATGCGCATCTGACGCTCCATCTCATGCACGGCAGCAGCCGGTGCATCGATGTCCATGAGCGCGTAGTGAGCCTTGCGGTTCTTCTTGATGCGGTACGTCAGGGACTTGAGGCCCCAGTTTTCGATGCGCCCGACCTTGCCGCCGTTAGCTTCGATGACGCCCTTGTACTGTTCGACGAGGGCATCAACCTGCTGAGCGGACATATCCTGCCGGGCAAGGAATACATGTTCGTAAAGAGCCATTGTAGACTTGCCTTTCTTGCGGTTGTCTGTTGCCCGGAAATCGGCGGCTAAGCCTCAACGACTGGTCTTGGAAGGGAAGAACCCGAAGCAAGAAAAGCGTTACGATCGAGACGGTCGAGAGCGGAGACACGGGAGACCGGAACCCTGTGGTCCCTGCGGTTCCATTTGCGGAACCAGCCCTCCGTACAGCCACCAGCCAGAAGACCGGGCGTTTCGAACGGGCCGCTTATACGCAAGTTTGCCGCAAATGCAAGGGCCGGCCGGGATTTTGTCCCATGGCAACTGATCTCGCCCGTAAACCGGCTGGTCCGTCGAAGCGTAGTGCTCTGCATATATCAGGAGCGGGTCATGCACTACGTATCAATCACAGGCTTTCGCGTGCGGTCCCCCTGGCATTTGCCAGGCTTCTTCTGGCATGCCGTCCGCTCCATGCGACAGGCGCAGGCGGCTGATGGGAACATCTTCGCTGAAGCGCAACGGATTGAAGGTGTATTTCACACCCTGTCGGTGTGGCGGGATCGCAAGGCGATGCTGGCTTATCTCACCGCTGGGGCGCATCGCAAGGCCATGGCAGCGTCGGCGAACCTCGGGGCAGGCTATGCCTTCGGCTTCGAGGGAGACCTCGTGCCCGATTGGGCGGAGGTGCATGCGCTCTGGCTCGAGGAGGGTGCCCGCCGGACAGATGCCCGGCAGACGGCTGCGTGAGCTTATCCGGCCTTATCAGATCGGAGCCGGATACTGGCGGTGGATCGCCGCGATCTCCTTGAGGATATCGTCCGACAGCGTGACGTCGGCAGCGCCGATATTGATCTTCAGCTGTTCCATGGAGGTGGCGCCGATGATGACCGAGGCCATGAAGGGTCTGGTCAGGCAGAAGGCGAGCGCCAGCTGCGACGGGTCGATGCCGTGCTTCCTGGCAAGCTCCACATACGCGCGGGTGGGTGCTTCCTGATAGGGCACGAGACGGCCGCCGATATCGCCGTTGATCGAACCGCGGGAACCCGCGGGCTTCGTGCCGTCGAGATACTTGCCGCTAAGGATGCCGCCGGCGAGTGGCGAGTAGGCAAGAAGACCGACATCTTCATGGTGGGACAGTTCCGCCAGGTCGAGGTCGTAGTGGCGATACAGAAGATTGTACTCGTTCTGGATGGTTGCGACGCGCGGCAGGCCCTTCTGCTCGGCAATGCTGAGGAACTTCTGCGTGCCCCAGGTGGTTTCGTTCGAAAGACCGATCGCGCGGATCTTGCCCTCCTTCACGATTTCGCCCAGCACCTCCAGCTTTTCCTCGATTTCGGCAATCGTCTGTGCCTTGTCCTGACTGTATGGATTATAAGTCCAGGCGCTGCGGAAATGGAAATGGCCACGGTTCGGCCAGTGGATTTGGTAGAGATCGATGTAATCGGTCTTGAGGCGCTCCAAGCTTGCATCCACCGCCTGGCGGATCGTGTCCCGATTGATGGGCGCGCCGTTGCGGATATGCGGGCGTCCGCCGCCGGCTACCTTGGTGGCGAGGATGACCTTGTCACGCTTGCCTGATGTCTCGAACCAGTTGCCGATCAATCTTTCCGTATCGGCATAAGTGTCTGCGGAAACCGGTGTGGTGGGATAAAGTTCGGCGGTGTCGAAAAAGTTCACGCCCTGATCGAGCGCATAATCCATCTGTTCGAAGGCTTCGTCCTGAGTGTTCTGCGAACCCCAGGTCATGGTGCCGAGGCAGATTTCGGACACGGAAATGTCCGTGCGGCCGAGTGTCTTGAATTTCATGGGATCAGTCCTGTCGTGGAAGGCTGCAGGAATTTAAGCAGGAATTGTTGCAACGCAAGACATTCTCGCCGCATTCACCGCCCACTCGCAGACATTTATTGCTGCAACCAAACCGCGCCGAAAATGATCGGGAATTCTGTGCATCATGCCTTTGCTGCCACCGGATGACAGGCTTGTAAAAGCCCGTTGGCCTTGACTTGGCGGGGCAGAATGTGAATGGAAAGGCAAAAATAAGGGAAGGAATGACATCCCATGAGTATTGCATTTACATTTCCAGGCCAGGGCAGCCAGTCCGTCGGCATGGGCAAGGACCTTGCCGAGGCGTTCCCGGAAGCGCGTGCCGTGTTCGAAGAAGTGGACGAGGCCCTTGGCCAGAAACTGTCTGACATCATGTGGAATGGTCCGGAAGACCAGCTGACGCTGACGGCCAATGCCCAGCCGGCGCTGATGGCCGTGTCGCTGGCGGTGATGCGCGTGCTGGAAGCCGGTGGCCTCAAGCTGTCGGATAAGGTTGCCTATGTGGCGGGCCATTCGCTTGGCGAATATTCGGCGCTGGCTTCCGCCGGTACCTTCTCGATTGCCGATACGGCTCGCCTTCTGCGCATTCGCGGTGATGCCATGCAGTCTGCCGTGCCGGTAGGCGAGGGCGCCATGGCGGCCATCATCGGCCTTGAACAGGCGGATGTGGAAGCGGCATGTGCCGAAGCCAAGGCGCTCGGCGTCTGCCAGATCGCCAATGACAATGGCGGTGGCCAACTCGTCATTTCCGGCTCCAAGGCAGCTGTTGAAAAGGCTGCGGCACTCGCGACCGAAAAGGGCGCAAAGCGCGCCATCATGCTGCCGGTCTCGGCTCCCTTCCATTCGGACCTGATGGCGCCGGCTGCCCATGCCATGGCGCATGCGTTGGACAAGGTTGCCAAGCAGAACCCGGTCGTGCCTGTTGTCGCCAATGTCCGCGCCGCGCCGGTGACGGATGCCGACGAGATCGCAAAGCTCTTGGTCGCGCAGGTCACGGGCCAGGTGCGCTGGCGCGAAACGGTGGAATGGTTCGGTGCCAATGGCGTCACGACGCTTTATGAAATCGGCGCCGGCAAGGTGCTGACCGGGCTTGCCCGCCGCATCGACAAGAATGTAACCGGCATTGCCGTCAACACTCCGGCCGATATCGAGGCCGCCCTGAAAACACTCCTCGGCTGATTGCGAAGGATTACGAACATGTTTGATTTGACCGGCCGCAAGGCCTTGGTAACGGGCGCAACCGGCGGCATCGGCGAAGAGATTGCCCGCCTGCTGCACAAGCAGGGCGCAACGGTTGGCCTGCACGGCACGCGCGCGGAAAAGCTGGAAGCATTGGCCGCCGAGTTGGGGGATCGCGTCAAGATCTTCCCCGCGAACCTCGCTGATCGCAACGAAGTCAAGTCGCTGGGCGAGAAGGCTGAAGCCGAACTCGAAGGCGTCGACATCCTCGTCAACAATGCCGGCATCACCAAGGACGGCCTGTTCGTGCGCATGAGCGACGAGGACTGGGATGCGGTTCTGGAAGTGAACCTGACGGCCACCTTCCGCCTGACGCGCGAGCTGACGCATCCGATGATGCGCCGCCGTTTCGGCCGGATCATCAACATCACCTCGGTTGTCGGTGTCACCGGCAATCCGGGCCAGGCAAACTACTGCGCCTCCAAGGCCGGCATGATCGGTTTCTCGAAATCGCTCGCCCAGGAAATCGCCAGCCGCAACGTCACCGTCAACTGCGTGGCGCCCGGCTTCATCGAGAGCGCGATGACCGGCAAGCTGAACGACAAGCAGAAGGAAGGCATCCTGGGTGCCATTCCGATGAAGCGCATGGGCGCCGGCGCAGACATCGCGTCGGCGGTCGTTTACCTCGCTTCCAACGAAGCGGCCTACGTGACGGGGCAGACGCTGCACGTCAACGGCGGCATGGCAATGATCTGAATGGCTTGCACCTGACGGCCTCCGCCGCCGGATTGCCTGTTGGCGGCGGGGTTTCGGGTGATTTTCAGGCTTTGCGGCACGGAGAAACCGTGTTAAGCGGGCCTAGACTGTGTGCAGTCATCCCGATGGTCCGGGCCCGATTTTTTCGGATTGGGGCATAGAACACGGTTGAAACCGTGTATCGGGTGATCGAATTTGCCTTGGGTTGGTCTGCTAACAAGACGGCCCGGGGTTCCAACAGGGTGAGGGGTGCCGGTCAGGCATTCCAAAAGATAAAGGTCGAGGAAACCGACATGAGCGATATCGCAGAGCGCGTGAAGAAAATTGTCATTGATCATCTCGGCGTCGATGCCGACAAAGTTGTCGAAGGCGCGAGCTTCATCGACGATCTGGGCGCTGACTCCCTCGACACCGTCGAACTCGTGATGGCATTCGAAGAAGAATTCGGCGTGGAAATCCCGGACGATGCCGCTGACTCGATCCTGACGGTCGGCGACGCCGTCAAGTTCATCGAGAAGGCCCAGGCCTGATTTTCGATTGATATTCAAGAGCCCTCCATGCTTGAGTGGCTCATTGGCGGCCCGGCTTGTTCGGGCCGTTTCAGTAGGTTGAATTTAAAACTGCGGGGTGGGGCGCTGGCATGAGGCGTGTCGTTATCACCGGTATCGGTATGGTATCTCCTTTGGGCTGCGGCGCGGAAGTCACGTGGTCGCGGCTGATCGCCGGACATAACGCGGCCCGTGTTGTGACGGAGTTCGAGGTCGAGGACCTGCCCGCCAAGATTGCCTGCCGTATTCCCTTTGGCGATGGTTCCGACGGCACATACAATGCCGATAACTGGATGGAGCCGAAGGAACAGCGCAAGGTTGATCCATTCATCGTCTATGGCATGGCCGCCGCCGACATGGCGCTGGAAGATGCTGGCTGGCACCCGCAGACGGACGATGACCAGTGCGCCACGGGCGTGCTGATCGGCTCGGGTATCGGCGGCCTCGAAGGCATTGTCGAAGCTGGCTATACACTGCGCGACAAGGGTCCGCGCCGTATTTCTCCCTTCTTCATTCCCGGCCGCCTGATCAATCTGGTCTCGGGTCAGGTGTCTATCAAGCATAAGCTGCGCGGCCCGAACCATGCCGTGGTGACAGCCTGCTCAACAGGTGCGCATGCGATTGGTGACGCCAGCCGCCTGATTGCGCTCGGTGATGCCGACGTCATGGTGGCCGGCGGCGCTGAATCGCCGATCTGCCGCATCTCGCTCGCCGGCTTTGCCGCCTGCAAGGCGCTCTCCACGCAGCACAATGACGATCCGCAAAAGGCCTCGCGCCCGTATGACCGCGACCGTGACGGCTTTGTCATGGGCGAAGGTGCCGGCATCGTCGTGCTGGAAGAGCTGGAGCATGCCAAGGCCCGCGGCGCCAAGATCTATGCGGAAGTCGTCGGTTACGGCCTCTCGGGCGACGCCTATCATATCACCGCGCCATCGGAAAACGGCGAAGGCGCATTCCGTTGCATGACGGCTGCCCTGAAGCGTGCCGGCATCGATCCGTCCGAGGTGGATTACATCAACGCGCATGGCACATCGACCATGGCCGACACAATCGAACTTGGTGCCGTCGAGCGCCTCGTCGGCAATGCCGCTGGTCGCGTTTCCATGTCGTCCACCAAGTCGGCTGTCGGCCACCTGCTCGGCGCGGCGGGTGCCATCGAGGCGATCTTCTCGACGCTTGCGATCCGCGATAACATCGCGCCGCCCACGTTGAACCTTGACAATCCCGATGTTGACACGGCGATCGACCTTGTGCCGCATGTGGCGCGCAAGCGTGAGATCAACGTTGCGCTGTCCAATTCCTTCGGGTTTGGCGGCACCAATGCGTCGCTGGTCCTGCGGCGCTACGAAGGGTAAAATCCCCGGACGCTATGGCCCGGTCTGATCCGGGCCTTCGTCTTCTGAACCTGTTTTTGCCGCATTGCTTGGCCAAAAGGCCGCCTTTGCCAAAGTCTCAGAAGGAATGCCGGTGAGCGATACGAATCACAGCAGCGAGATGCCGACCGGCCGTGACGGGTATGCGACGGGTAGTGGCCCGTTCATTCCGAAGTCGCCGAACGAGGCACTCAAGCCTGAGCGTGTTCCGGAACCGCCGAGACGCTCCAAAAAGGCGCGCAGCCAGATCGTCATCTTTCTGAACTTCGTGATGACGCTGATCGTGTTTGCCTGCATCATCGGCATCGCCGGCTTCTACTACATGATCTCGGAGTTCCAGAAGGCCGGACCGCTGGAAACGAACACGCACTTCCTCGTGCGTGAAGGAGCGGGCCTCGCCGAAATCTCCAATACGCTCGAACGCAACGGCATTATTTCCGACGGCCGCATCTTCCGCTATGTGGCGGCGACCTATCTCACCAAGGATAAGACGCTGAAGGCGGGCGAGTACGAGGTGAAGGCCGGCGCGTCCATGAAGGATGTGTTGGCCCTGTTGGAATCCGGCAAGTCCATTCTCTATTCAGTCTCCATGCCGGAAGGCCTGACGGTACGTCAGATGATGACGCGCCTGCTGGAGGATCCTGTTCTGGAAGGGGATCTGCCGCGTGAGCTGCCGCCGGAGGGAAGCCTGAGGCCCGACACCTACAAGTTCTCCCGTGGCACGAAGCGCTCTGACATCCTGTCCCAGATGCGCGCCGCCCAGGAAAAGCTTGTCGATCAGATCTGGCAGAAGCGCGATCCCGATCTCGCGATCAAGACCAAGCAGGAATTCGTCGTGCTGGCTTCGATCGTCGAAAAGGAAACCGGCAAGGATGATGAGCGCGCCCATGTGGCTTCCGTCTTCCTCAACCGTCTGCAGAAGGGCATGCGCCTGCAATCGGACCCGACGATCATCTACGGCCTGTTCGGCGGCGCGGGTAAACCATCCGATCGTCCGATCATGAAGGCGGACCTGGACAAGCAGACGCCGTACAACACCTACCAGATCAAGGGCCTGCCACCGACGCCGATCGCCAATCCCGGCCGCGCTGCGCTGGAGGCCGTCGCCAATCCCTGGCGCACCAAGGATCTCTATTTTGTTGCCGATGGCACAGGCGGCCATGTGTTTGCAGCGACACTGGATGAACACAATGCCAATGTGAAACGCTGGCGAAAGATCGAAGCGGAGCGAGCCAATGCCGCCGATGCCGAGAACGCCGTGGTGGACGGGCAACCGGGCGGGCCAGAGGCGGAAAAGCCGCCAAAGGGTGATTGAGATATTTGTTTCATGGATGCCGCGGTTTTCGCGGCATCCTGCTTTTGACCATTTTTCTGGTCGCGACAGGCTCTTCGTCTGGCGCGAAGGGGGTTCAAATGAGCGTACAATCCATGACGGGTTTTGCCCGGCGCGAAGGAACGGCGGGCCGCTATCGCTGGGCCTGGGAGCTTCGTTCCGTCAACGGCAAGGGGCTGGATCTGAGGCTGCGTCTGCCGCCGGGTTTTGAGGCCATGGAAGCGGAAGTGCGCAAGATTGCGGGTGAATTGTTCGCGCGCGGCAATATGCAGATTTCGCTGTCCGTCTCGGTCGCCGAAGCGAAGGTGGAGGCCGTTGTCAATCGCGAAGGGTTGAACGCTGTGCTGGCGCTGCGGAACGAGCTGGGAGA
This sequence comes from Rhizobium oryzicola, assembly GCF_030504645.1. GTDB lineage: Bacteria > Pseudomonadota > Alphaproteobacteria > Rhizobiales > Rhizobiaceae > Neorhizobium > Neorhizobium oryzicola. Next base: position 1,253,871 of record NZ_JAUKWQ010000001.1, read on the forward strand.
TGTGATCGATCAGGCGCCGCTTCGGCTCGATACGCTGCTGGGTATTCGTGGCCTGGTCGATATCCGCGAAGTGGAAGACAGCCCGGAAGCGGGTGTGGCGCGCGACCGTGCCATCCTTGACGGTCTGCGCCTGGCTCTGGAAGATCTGGCTGCCATGCGGGCCAGCGAGGGTGCGGCACTCACCGCCATCCTTTCGGAACATGTGCGCAGCGTCGGGCGGCTGGTGGAGATCGTGGAGCAGGATCCTTCCCGCAGCACGGAAGAGATTGCCAAGCGCCTTTCGGCCCAGGTGTCGCAATTGCTGGAAGGCGCCTCGTCGCTGGATCGGGACCGGCTCTATGCAGAAGTGGCACTGTTGGCCACCAAGGCAGATATCCGTGAAGAGATCGACCGGCTGAAGGCCCATATCGTGGCCGCGGACGAGCTTTTGGGCAAGGGTGGCCCAATCGGGCGTCGTCTCGACTTCCTTGCACAGGAATTTAACCGGGAAACCAATACGATCTGTTCCAAATCGAACTCGGCTGCGGTAACGGCGGCAGGGATCGAATTGAAAGTGGTAATCGATCAGTTTCGCGAACAAGTTCAGAATGTGGAGTAGGTTATGAGTCCGGCCCCGTCCTCTCAGGTGAAGATCGCACGTCGCGGGCTGATGCTGGTCCTGTCGTCGCCCTCAGGCGCCGGGAAGTCGACCATCGCAGGAAACCTGCTGCGGGACGACCACAGTCTCGAAATCTCCGTCAGCGTCACGACGCGTGCGAAGCGCCCCAGCGAAATTGCCGGCAAGCATTATCACTTCATCACAATCCCGCAGTTCGAGCGGATGCGTGACAATGGCGAGCTGCTGGAATGGGCGGAGGTGCACGGCAATTTCTACGGCACGCCGCGCGAGCCCGTGGAAAAGGCCATGGCTGAAGGCCGCGACATGCTGTTCGATATCGATTGGCAGGGCGCGCTGCAGCTGCAGGAAAAGATGAAGGCCGATATCGTGTCGATCTTCGTTCTGCCGCCCAGCATGACGGAACTCCAGTCCCGCCTGCATCGCCGCGCTGAGGATACCGAAGAGGTGATCCGCACCCGCCTTCAAAACTCGCGGGCGGAGATCGCCCACTGGCGCGAATATGACTATGTGATCGTCAATGACGATTTGGACGAAGCCTTCCGCAACGTCAATTCGATCGTGAATGCCGAGCGCATCCGCCGCGACCGTCGCCATGGGCTGTTTGATTTTGTCCAGAGCCTGCTGGAAGAAGAGCCGGTTCTGCCGGTCTGATCGCGAAAAAGCCGAGCGCTTCAGGGCAAACCTGGAGCGCTGCTATAACGCGTTTGCCAGCGCCACAAATTCCGCAACCGACAGCGTCTCGGCGCGACGTGACGGGTCGATACCGGCCTTATTCAACAGCGCTTCACCACCCACCGGCTTCAGGCTCTGGCGCAGCATCTTGCGGCGTTGGCCGAAGGCTGCCTGGGTGACGCGCTCCAGCTTGTCCACCTGACAGGGAAGGGGTGTTTCGCGGGGTGTGAGATGCACGACCGTCGAGGTCACCTTGGGCGGCGGCGAAAAGGCCTGCGGCGGCACATCGAAGGCCATCCTTGCCTGCGTGCGCCAACCACACAACACGCCGAGGCGGCCGTAATGATTGTCATCTTCGCTTGCGACGATGCGCTGTCCGACTTCCTTCTGGAACATCAGGGTCATCGATTGCCAGAAGGGCGGCCACGCCTTCGGCAGAAGCCAGTTTACCAGCAGTTGGGTGCCGACATTATAGGGGAGGTTGGCGATGATCCGTACGGGTGTATTGGCCGGCGCCAGCGCTTCGAAATCCGTCTTCAGCGCATCGCCTTCGATCACCTGCAGCTTGCCCGGATAGTGCTCACCGATGTCGGCCAGTGCGGGCAGGCAGCGGCTATCCCGCTCGACGGCGATGACCTTCTCTGCGCCGAGCGACAGGATCGCACGCGTCAGGCCACCGGGGCCGGGGCCGACTTCAAATACGGTGACACCTTCCAGCGGGCCGGCGGTGCGGGCAATCTTCTGCGTCAGGTTGAGGTCGAACAGAAAGTTCTGTCCCAGCGCCTTGCGGGCATCCAGGCCATGCTTCTCGATCACTTCGCGAAGCGGCGGCAATCCATCAAGTGTTGCCATCAGCGTGTGGCCGCCGATTTTGCTGCCAGATCAGCAGCCAGCTTCAGGGCTGCGACGAGACTTGTTTCCCTTGCAATACCCTTGCCGGCAATGCCGAAGGCCGTGCCATGATCCGGCGAGGTGCGGATGAAGGGTAGGCCGAGCGTAACATTCACGCTGTCATCGAACCCGAGCGCCTTGGCCGGGATCAGTGCCTGATCGTGATACATGCAGATCGCCACGTCGTAACGTGCGCGCGCATCGTCGTGGAACATGGTGTCTGCGGGGAGGGGGCCAAACACGTTCACGCCCTCGTGGCGCAACTGCATGATTGCAGGCTCGATGATGTCGCGGTCCTCAAGACCGATGGCGCCGTCTTCGCCCGCATGCGGGTTCAGGCCCGCCACGGCAAGACGCGGCTGTGTGAAGCCGAAGCGCGCCTTGAGATCCTCATGCGCAATGCGGCACGTCTCGACAATGACCCGTTCCGTCAGCGCCGCGGGCACGTCCTTCAGCGGAATATGGATCGTTACCGGAATGGCGCGCAGTTTCGGACCCGCCAGCATCATGACAGGCAGCACTTTCTCGCCGGTTGCCTTTTCGGCGAGATCCGCCAGAAATTCCGTATGTCCCGGAAATTTGAAGCCAGCCTCGTAAAGAACCGATTTTGCGATGGGGTTGGTAACCACTGCCGATGCTCTACCATCGAAGCAAAGCTGTACCGCGGTCTCAATCGCCGTAATGGCGCTGCGCGCAGACGCAACATGCGGGCGTCCGACCTCGATTTCTGCGCCAACGGGAACCGATAGAACGGGAAGGGCATGGGTAAAGATAGCGGAGGCCGTTTCCGGCGTCGCGTCTTGAACCGGCAATGTCACGTCCAGCAGCTGCGCCCTCTGGCGCAGGATGGACGCGTCGCCCACGTAAATGAATGGCTCGAGACCAAGTTCATCGCGACGCAACCAAGCCGCGATTGAGACGTCCGGGCCGATACCAGCCGGATCGCCCTGCGTCAGGGCAAGAGGAAGCTGTAAGCTGCTCAAGGGTTGACGATCTGCGCCTTCTTGCGCAGTTCCTCCATGTACTTGGCCTCGTTCGGGTTTTGGGCGCCCTTTTTCATCTTGCCGATATCTTCTGCACGGAAGACAACTTCAGCCGCCGTATCGTCTGATACCTGACGCTGCTTGCAGATCGCCAGGAACTCGACGCCCTTCTCGGTAACACGCGTTCCGGTGGTGCCGTTCGGAGAGGCTTTTTCGATGAGCGGCTTCCATTCATCCGGCAGTTCGGGCGCCATAACGCGTCCAAGGCTGCGAATGGAAACATCATGCATGGTCTTGGCGAAGTCTTTGGCCTGATCACAGCCGGGATATTTCGAGCGCGCGGCTTCAGCTTCCGCTTTACGCTTGCCTGCAAGGGCTTTCTGCTTCGCGGCCGGGATGACAAAAATCACCTGCTGCAGGAAGTACTCGGTCGTGACAGGCTTTTCCTTGCTCTCCTGCATGCGCTTCACAAGCTCTTCGGAGGACATCCTGCCCTGCGCGCCGTAGCGTGCATTCACAAGACGCGGCCAGCTCATTTGGACGGCGATGAACGACTTGAAGTGGTCAGCGCCTACACCAGCCTGATCGAGGATTTTTGTGAGCTGCTGCGGCGTCATCTTGTTGCTTGCGGCAAAACGCTCGAAGGACTTGTCGACGTCTTCCGTGCTGACCGACATTTTCACGCGGGCGATTTCGTCGCGCTTCAGCGTTTCGTCGATCAGCTGTTCCTTCGCCATGCTGGCGAGATTGCCCTTCTGATGCTGCAGCTTCAGGAAGTTGACGCGCTTGGCAACATCGCTGTTGGTAATGGGCGTGCGGTTTACGACAACCGCGACCTCCGTTGCCGCTTGAGCATATTGATGTGCAGGGAGCGAGCCCAGCACAAGGCCAAAAACCGTCGCGGCAAGCGCCATCCGGCGAAATTGAGCGCTGAAAACCATGTTCCGTCCCTTCCTGCAGCTCAACGACATAAGCCGATGCGCGCGCTGCCGATCACTCGTATCGCGTTCGATTGCATATTTCATGCGGCGAAACAATGACGATGATGGAACACGGCTTGGTCTCGACTATGGATTAAGTTCCGTTGATCCAACATTGATATCGCCGAGTGTCCGGAAGCTGAGACGCGCCGTAACCGTCCACGGGTTCGCATCCGTGCTTGCTGGCTTGTCCGTATAGGCAATCGTGAAGACCGTGCACTCATCCGCATAGGTCACACCGAGACCGCGACGGATCACCTGTTCCTTGTTCATGTCCCAGGTGGCTGTACCGCTGACCGACCAGTTCTGGTTGATCTTGAACGACGTCGTGCTCTTCAAATACTCCGTATCGCGCGAGGAGCCGTAATTCGGCTGCGCGTCGATATTGGTATACACCAACTCGCCATTGATGCGCGGGAGCGAATAGGAGAAGGACGCGTCCATGCGGCGCATTTCAAGCGTCTTCTCGTCAAAGCGGCCCTGAGCCGATACCGAATATCCCTGCGGCAGATCGATGCCGGCCATCGCTACGAAATCGGAAACCTTCGATTCAAGGCCCGAGTCCGCACCGACATTAACGAGATCCGGCGTCGCAAAGGAGTTCAAGCCAGCCAGTTGGTAGGATTGGCCGAAGATACCACGAAGGCCGATGCCATTGTCGAAGGACCCGTTGTAGCGTAGCCCGACATTGGCGCGCGTGCCGCCTTCCATGCGGTCATAGCCCGAGAACTTGTCACGCTGGAACAGGCTGGTTGCATCGAACACAAAGCTTTGAGCGTCTTCGTTCGGCAGCCCGCCAGCATTCTGTTCGTCAGGACGCAGATAAATCTGGGCAATCGGCTCGATTACATGCGTGCTGTTGGCTGTCGTCAACAGGATCGGGTAGCGCGCCTCAAGGCCGGCCGTCGCCATGTAGCGGGCATCAGAGCCAGAGGATTCAAAATCGCCGCCATAGGTCACGCCGTTGAAGCCTGGCGTATTGGATGTGTGACGGCTGAGGTCGCCGCGTGCTGCAAGCAATGGCGTCAACAGCAACCCGTCATCCGTCGTGAAGGTACGCTTCCATTCCGCTTCGGTCGTGAAGCGGCTGTAGCTGCCCTCGATCCCACGGAAACGTGTCGAGCTTGCCTCGTTGTAGAAGTCATCCTTCTGGCGTGACAGGTTCGTCAGGTTCGATGTGATCGAGAATTCGCCACCAGCGATCGCTTCCGGCGCATAGTATTTGTAGTCCAGGGACGGGTAGACGATAGCTTGCTGCTTTTCAGCGGTGCGGCTGTAATCGGTGTCCTGGATGTTAAAGTAGTAGCCGCGCAGATCGAAGAAGTTCCGCTTCCCGATGCCTGTCAGATAGGCTTCGTTGGTGAAGGGCGTTTCATTGACGCCGGTCAGCCTATAGGTCTTCGAAAAGTTGTTGTCAGACTGGACCATGGCGTTCCAGCCAAAAGTCCAGCGCGGGTTGATTTCGAACTTGGCCTTCGACGCAACCATCACGCGGGTATCCGCATGGGCGTCGCTGGTGCCGGCGGCAAAAGCGCCCGGATCGTTCTGGTTGATGAAGGCGAAGCGCAGCGTGTGGTCGCCATTATCAAAACGGTTGCGCACTTCACCCTGGAGCAGAAGACCCTGCCGGGAATAATAGGTCGGAGCGATGGTCGCATCCATGCTCGGCGAGAAGACATGGTAATAGGGTACGGTCAGACCGAAGCCGAGTTTCTGCGACACGGTCGCGCTCGGAAACAGAAAACCGGATTTACGCTCGACCGTTTCGTCCGGAACCGTCACGAAAGGCACATAGCCGATCGGCAGGCCGAACAATTCAAAAGTCGCATGCTCAAGGCGAATCGTATGGGTCTGGCCATCACGGATCACGCGCTGCGCCTTCACCTGCCAAAGCGGCGCCTTGTCCGGGTTCTTGGCGCAGGGCAGGCATGCCGTGTACACGCCGTTGTTCAGCACCATCTGGTCGCCGGGAAGGCGTTCGGCGCTTTCAGCCGCAAGGCGCGTGTTGTCGGTCGTTTCGACATGCAGAGAGTTGACGAAACCTTCGCCGAAGTTGTCCGTTACATCGAGAGCATCCGCATAGACGCGGTTGCCACCCGGCTCGATCAACTCGATGTTGCCGGTAGCCATGACGCGGCCGGTCGTTTGGTTGTACTCAACCTTCTGCGCCACCATACGGTAGCGATTGTAATAGATCTGCACGCCGCCCGTGGCTGTCACGAGTTTCGCGTCCTGATTGTATGTCAGGTCATTCGCGCGAAGGAGCATTTTCGCTCCATCGGCTGCTTCAGGCGCCAAGGATGAACCCTGCGCAAAAACGGGCAACGGGTAAACGGCCACCACACATACAGCCGTGCTGGTCAGCAGGGCTGCGAAAAGCCGTCTGATATTCCCGCGGTCAGTTACCGCCACTAGCCATCCTCCTGATGAAGCAGAATCGTTGCCCCGAGTGCCATTGCAACGACGACTGGAATCCAGACCGCTACGAATGGTGGAACAACCCCGCTGCTCCCGAATGCTTTCACAAGCACCGTCACGACATAAAGCACGAAGCCGCAGACGATTCCACCCAGAATCACGGAGCGAGACTGCGCTATCCGACTGAATTTGAGTGATACGGTTGCGGCAATGAGTGTCATTGCCACCATGAGGAGTGGCAATGACAGGAGCGAGTGGAACTGGGTTTCCAGCGCCTTGGTGGAAATACCGAAGGAGCGAGCTGCTTCGATTTTTCTTAAAATGTCAAAGAAAGCAACGCTTTCAGGCTGCGATAGCGATTCGCGCAGGAAAGCAGGCTTCAGATTGGTACGGACCTGTGCCGATGCGACGCGTTGTGGCGGTGTATCGGCTCGCGTCTCCAGAACCGTGTTAAGCTGCCAGTAACCATCTTCCAACTTGGCTGTGGCTGCGTCCTGTCTCAGGATGATGCGACCCTTCTGATCGAAGTGCACAACAACCGCATCGAACAGCATCGTCCCGCCGTCCTGATAGCTTTTCGCGCCGATGATCGTGTCATCCTTGCCGCTGATCTGGCGGATCCAGGGGACAAAATTGCTCTTCTTCTGGGCATTGCTGGCCGCGCGCCATTCGGTCTCCATGCCGGAGGCCATTCTCTGTCCCCAGGCGGCAAGCGGGTTGACGACGAGAACAGCAAACAGGCCGACACAGAACGCGCCGAACACGAAGGGCGCGATAAACTGCCACACGGAGAGACCTGCAGCACGCGTCACCACCAGTTCAGACCGCCGGTTGAGTGCGATCAGCGTCGTCATGCCGATGAAAAGGGTGAGCGTCGGGATGGTCTGCTGGAAGATCAGTGGAAGGCGAAGCGCCGTCATCAGCAATCCGCCCGGAACAGTATAGCCAACCATCACGCCCATGCGGCGGCTGGTTTCACTGAAGTCGGCTAGAAAGATGATGCCGCATACGCCGAGGAAGAACCAGATGGCGGTGATGATGTAACGGCGGAAGAAATACAGGGATAGCGTACGTGCAATCATGCGCCACCTCCTTCCTTGGTTTCCGCCTTGCCGGGGCGACGAACCAGACCGTGAACGCTGCGAAAGATGCCGCCGATGAAGTTGGAGATGAAGCGCGGGGTGCGGATCTGCGTATTGGTCATCAGCAGCAGAATGGCAACGGCCGACGCAATCGCCGGAACGGCGTAGACGAGCGGTACCACGGAGGCATTCGTCTTGGTCAGGTTGGTCACGTAGAACAGCACCCAGCGCAGGCCGAAGCATACAATCAACGCACCGACCATCGGATGAAGGCGGGCGCGGCGGCTGGACCGTGCGCTGCCTGCCGTCACGAGCGACACGAGTGCGAACACGATGGGCAGCGTCCAGTCGGAGAAGCGGCGATGGATCTCGGAACGGAAACTGCCTGGCGATGCCAGGAAGACCTTGTCTGTCGGGTCCGGGTGCAGCAAGTCATTCAGACGGCGATCGCTTGCGTACACCGGGGTGTCACCGGACGATTCCGACATTGAGGACAGATCGAACGCGTAGGAGACGAATTTGACGATGGAGATGCGTCCATCCTTCGTCTTGCGGTGCACCTCTCCGTCACGCATCGTCAGTGTCGTGCCGGTCGGGTCAATCGATCCTTCGCGGGCGTAGTAGATCAGATCCGAATTCGGATCGCGGAAATCGACCAGGAACAAGCCCTGCAGCACGCGGCCGGAATGCCGCTCGGAGATCTGTACATAGAGGCCGTCCTCGATGCTGCGGAACGTCTTTTCCTCGATGACCGACGACAGAAGATCGGCATAGGCCTCCGCGACCATTTCGCGTGCGCGGATGCGCGACGGCGGCTCGACGAAGTTCGAGATCAGGAAGGAGAGGGCTGCCATCAAGATGGCGAGCAGCATGATCGGCTTGTAGAGAAGCGTGCGGGCGGCGCCTGCCGCATCGATCACGGCGAGCTCCGAATCATTGTTCATGGCGTTCAGGGTCTGCGTCACGCCGATAACCAGCGCGAACGGCAGAACGACCGGGATGATGGTCGGCAGAATGAAGGTGGCAAGCGTCGCGAATGAACCGATCGATTGACCGGTATCCGTGACCAGATTGATGCGGCCCAGCACCTGAATGGTCCAGATGATCGTCAGGACCGGCAGGAGCGTGATCAGAAACATCTGAAAGGCACGCCGCAATATATAGAGTTCTAGAATCTTCATACGTATCCGGTCCGCCGGCTGTCATGGCACAGCTTCAGCATCGGGTTCTAAGCAATTTGTTTCAGTAAGGCGACACCGCCCCCGTCACAAACTTGTTCCTGAAGTTCGTTTTTTTTCGTCCTGTGTCATTTCGAAATACACCGTGACTGCGGCATAGATGACGGCGGAGGACAGGAACCCGAGCGTCACATCCGAAAGGTAGTGTCCTCCAAAGGAGACTCGGATGGCGGGGGTGACGAGGCAGATCGCCACGATCGGCGGGCCGAGAATGGGCCGCAAGGATTTTGGCAATAGCAGGATCAGGCAGGCAACCCAGCCGGCGCCGGCGGCTTCGCCTGATATGAACGAGCAGTTGTTCAGGCAGGCACCGTTGAGCGTGCCCGCGGCTGTGAACATATCCGCGCCGCCAAAAAGATCCGTATCGTACGGGCGCGGGCGCCCGGAAATGGTTTTGAGGATCAGGTTGACCAGCAGGTAGGGGCCGATCACGAAGGAGACGAGAGCGACAGAATACTGTCGCGTCTTCTCCTTGCTATAGGTCGCGCCGTGATGCTGCAGATTGCGAATGAGCAGGACAAGAATCAGCAGCGCCATCATGGCAGGCAGATAGAAGAAGATCTTGCGAAGCGCGACCAGAAGCTCTTCCGCAGAGTAGGGAAACTGCCCGCAGATCTGCGCTGCACGGGCTCCGCCGACACACTGTCCCTCCTGAAAAAACGAACGCGCCACATCGATATCGATCTGCGGAAAGGCATAAAACAGGGCGAGAAGAAGCCACCAAGCCGCGAACAAGGTCAGAAACCAGGCCATGGGCCGGTCATACAGATCCCTGATCCGACGTCTGGTGGATGCATGACGCGACGGAAGGATATAGGTCAAAACGCTGCCTCTGTTCTCGTTGCGGCTAATTAGCCACCATTCATGTGACATGACAAGATGGCCCATGAAGGTGACAGAAGCTCCCTTGCGTTACGGGGGGAAAAGATGATGATTGCCCGCTCAAACTGACCTGAATACCGGAGATGACATGTCTGCATCCTATTCCATTACCTTTTCGCCTTCCGCACCGGCAGCAGGCGCACTGGCCGTCCTTCTCAAGCTTTCAGGCGATCATACACCCGCAGGCGCATCCTTTGCCGATCCTGGCCAGGTCTTGACGCGCGCGGCCGAGATCTCAGCATTTTCCGGCAAATCCATGTCCTCACTGGAAGTTGTCGCTCCACACCAGTCGCCCTTTGACCGCATCGCCGTCATTGGCCTTGGCAAACCCGCGGACCTGAAAGCCTACGATTGGCTGCGCGCCGGCGGAAAGGCTGCCAGCGTTATCAAATCTGCCACCAATGTCGTGGTGGCAATTGACGCAGATGGCGTGGATGTCGACGGTGCCAAGGCCGCCGATGTGGCGCTTGGTCTTCTCCTGCGCGCCTATCGCTTCGACCGCTTCAAGACCAAAAAGGCTGATGATGACGATACGGATGCAAAGACCGTGTCTGTGACCATCGTCACCGCGGCGCATGAAGCCGCAGCAGCCGCCTTCGAGGCAGGCAGGGCCGTAGCTGATGGCGTCAATCTCGCCCGCGAGCTGGTCAATCTGCCGCCCAATATTCTCGGTCCCGTCGAGTTTGCGGAAAAGGCGAGGGGGCTCACCGCACTCGGCGTGGATGTCGAAATCCTGACGGAGACCGAAATGCGCGAGCTCGGCATGGGTGCGCTGCTTGGCGTCGCTCAGGGGTCGGTCCGCCCGCCGCGGCTTGCCATCATGCGCTGGAATGGCGGCAAGCAAGGCGAAGCGCCGCTTGCCTTCATCGGTAAGGGCGTTGTCTTCGATACCGGCGGTATTTCGATCAAGCCGGCGGCTGGTATGGAGGACATGAAGGGCGACATGGGCGGTGCTGCTGCCGTGACCGGTCTTCTCCACGCCCTGGCGGCCCGCAAGGCGAAGGTGAATGCGGTTGGCATTATCGGGCTTGTGGAAAACATGCCCGATGGAAATGCCCAGCGTCCGGGCGATATCGTTACCTCCATGTCCGGCCAGACGATCGAGATCATCAATACCGATGCCGAAGGCCGTCTCGTGCTGGCGGATGCGCTCTGGTACTGCAAGGAAACCGTGAAGCCTCGCCTGATGATCGATCTCGCGACGCTGACGGGTGCCATCATGGTGGCGCTCGGCAACCTGCATGCCGGCCTCTTCTCGAACGATGATGCGCTGGCGGTCCATCTGACCGCCGCAGGCGAGGAAAGCGGCGAGAAGCTGTGGCGCATGCCGCTTGGCAAGGACTACGACAAGATCATCGACTCGAAGTTTGCCGATATGAAGAACAGCGGCGGCCGTTATGGCGGCTCGATCACGGCGGCACAGTTCCTGAAGCGCTTTGTGGGCGATACCCCGTGGGCGCATCTGGATATTGCCGGCACGGCAATGAATTCGCCCAGCAACGAGATCAACCAGTCCTGGGGCTCCGGTTACGGCGTGCGCCTGCTCGACCAGTTCGTGCGCCAGAACTACGAAGGATAATGAACGCATGACGGAGGTGCTGTTCTACCACCTGACCGAATCGAAGCTGGAGGATGCCCTGCCTGCGCTGCTCGAAAAGAGCGTCGAGCGCCGCTGGAAGGTCGTCCTGCAGACGATCGACGAGGAACGACGGGATCGGCTGGACCAGCACCTCTGGACATTCCGTGAGGAAAGCTTTCTCCCGCACGGCACTGACGCGGGAGATTTTGCCGATCAGCAGCCGATCCTGCTGACGGCTTCTGCCGAGAACGGCAACGCCGCCACCGTGCGCTTCGTGGTGGATGGGGCCGAACTGCCGGATCTTGCCCCGTACGAGCGGGTCGTCTTCATGTTCGATGGCTACGATAACACTCAGTTGGAGGGCGCGCGCGCCCAGTGGAAGAAGCTGAAGGCGGAGGGGCACAGCCTCACCTATTGGCAGCAATCGCCGGAAGGCCGCTGGGTCAAGAAGGCGTGAGCAGAGTTAAGCCCGCAGGCCTTGGTCGAAGCGAGGGCCTTGTGCGGCGCACCACCGCTTGCTAGCTGAAGACGGTATCTTCCCCAAAGCAAAGATGGTGCATCCATGACTGCTGAAAACACCCGCAAGGCCGATCATCCTGTCTCTGAATTCTTCGTCGAGCGTTGGTCGCCACGCGCCTTTGCGTCCGACACGATTTCGGAAGCGCAGCTGCATGCCATTCTGGAAGCGGCCCGCTGGGCTCCGTCCGCCTATAATGCGCAGCCCTGGCGCTTCATCTATGCGCTTCGTGGTGACGCGGCCTGGTCCTCGATCCTTGGTGCCATCATGCCGTTCAACCAGGCCTGGGCGCAGAACGCAGCTGCAATCATCGTGATCGCCAGCGACACCAAGCTCGTGCCGCCCGGCAAGAGCGAGCGCGTCGATAACGGCACCCATGCCTTTGATGCCGGCGCCGCCTGGGGTTACCTGGCGCTGCAGGCGCATATCAATGGCTGGGCAACGCATGCCATGGCAGGCTTCGACAAGGAAGCCATGGCCAAGGCCGTGAACCTGCCTGCAGAATTTGCCCTTCACGCCGTCGTTGCTCTGGGTAAGCAGGGCGATGTCGCCTCGTTGCCCGAACAGTTGCAGTCCCGCGAAGTGCCGAGCCCGCGCCGTGCGGTTGCCGAAAGTGCCGTTCACGGCGGCTTCAAGGGCTGATCACTCCCACAAACACATGAGGCCTCCCGATCGCTCGGGAGGCCTCAATTTTGTTGTTCGTTGAATTATTTGTCCGAACGATCGTTATCGAGTGAGGCGACCAGAAGCGGCGCGCTGCTGCCACCACTGCCGCTGCGGCGGATATGGACGACCTTGTAACCGTCCGCCTTCAGCTGCGTCAGCAGGGCCGGCAGCATGGCGACGGTGCGGTTGTGAATGTCATGCATCAGGATGATGCCGCGGCGATGGGCGCGGAGCGCGCTGACCGTTCGTGTGGCAACCGCTGCAGGCGAGACGCCAAAATAATCCTTGGAATCGATTTGCACATCGAGAACGACCATGCCGTTGCTGGCCACCCACTGGCGCAGGCGATGCGTATCCGCCAGATAGGGGAAGCGGAAGAAGCCGACGCTTTCATGAGTCGCACTCGCCACCGCATCGCGGCCTTTCTGGATATCTTCAATCGCCGCTTCGAAGGAGAGGTGGGCGAGGTTGGGGTGGCGATAGGTATGGCTGCCGATCGAGTGGCCTTCCGCAACTACCTTGCGCGCCAGTTCCGGATGGGCCTTTGCCATCTGTCCGACCATCAGGAAGGTCGCCTTCACACCGAACTGGTCGAGGATCGAGAGAATCCGCTCCGTCTTGTGCGGCATCGGGCCGTCGTCGAAGGTCAGCACGACCTCCTTGTCGTTCAGCGCAATGTCCGAAATGGAATTGACCGTTAACGTGCGGCCGGCCAGCGAACCGGGGTTGCCAAGCCTTCCCCAGGCCACTGGGGTGAGCGGTACGGGCGAATCGGCATTGGTCTTGCTCAACGGCTTGGCGGCCTGGGCGGGCGCAAAGGAGGAAACGAGCGTACCGCCATTGCTTGCCTCCATCTGGCTGCGGCCAGCACATGAGGAAAGAAGGCACGCAAGCGCGGCAGCGACGCAGGCAACGCGAAGGGACATGGGGCGCGACTCGGATAAAGTGACCAATGAACTGATTTGCGGTCACTTTGTCCGATTATGGTTAACGCGAAGTTTATGGTTAATGCCGGGTTTAACCTTTACTGGTTGACCAAGCATAACTCATATCCGTTACTTGCTCAGAATCGTCTGCGCTAGGAAACTATAGCCCATCGCTGTCCGCGCCGCCTGCTCCTCCGAATTACCGGCCCCGCCATGGCCGCCTGAACCGAATTCATGGAAGAGGGGCTCGTGTCCAGCCTCCAGTAGACGGTGGGCGAAGCGCCGCGCATGCGAGGGATGCACCCGGTCGTCATTGGTCGAGCTTTCGATATAGATCGGCGGGTAGGTGACCTCGCTTGCCGGTTTGACATTATGAAGCGGCGAGTAGGCCAGCATGAATTCAAGATCCCCGGTAACGTCCGGATTGCCGTATTCGTGCATCCAGGCCTTGCCCGCCGGGAACACATGGAAGCGGCTCATGTCGATGACAGGCATGCGGGTCCAGATCGCCCCGAAATCATGCGGGTACCGGGTCGCCATGACCCCGGTCAGCAAGCCGCCATTGCTGCCGCCCGTGCAGGCAATCCGATCCGGCGTGGTGAAGCCGCGTTTGACGAGATCGCGGGCGACCGCAACGAAATCCTCGAAGGCCTTATGGCGGCCTTCCCGCATCGCGACCTTGTGCCAGTCTGGGCCGAGTTCCCCGCCACCGCGAATATAGGCCTGTACATAGGCGCCGCCCTTTTCGAGCCACAACCCGTTGATGCCGGAGTAGTAGGGCGAGAGGCTGACTTCGAAGCCACCATATCCATACTGCAGCACCGGCAGTTCGCCGCGTGTCCAGTCTTTTGGAAACACGATGTGGTAGGGTACCTTGGTGCCGTCTTCCGAAGTTGCTTCCAGAAGTTCGGATTTCATGCCGCTGGCATCGAAATAGGCAGGTGCGTTTGCCACGACTTCGAGACTTGGCTGCCTGCCGGGGACAGTCAGGTCCAATCGATAGAGCGTGGCAGGCAGCAAAAATCCCTGGCCGATCACCTGGATGATTTCTTCTCCCGTATGCAGGTCTGAATCCAGTTGGCGGAAGGAGACGGATTGAACCGCCTCAGGCAAGATGATTTCCACCGGCGCGATGTGGTCGCGCTTAAGATCCAGCACGAACAGACGCGGTTTCAGCCGGTCGCTGACGACGTAGAGCGCCCACTCCTTCAGCACTGCAAACTGGGAGACGCTCTGCCCGTTGGACGGTGAGAAGAGAACCTGGCCTTCTTCCCGCAAGGGGCGATCGGCGGACGGATCGAAGTGCTGCAGGACAAGGCTACCCACCGGGTAACGCTCGCCGCTTTTCGCACGCCATAGGCAGAATTGGTGATTGAGATGGATGTCGATCTCGACAGGCAGGTCGAGACGTTTCAGCGCCTCATCGCCCTTGGCGACGAAAACACCGATTTTACCGATCTCGTGCGAGGCTTCGAAAAAGCGGATCGGCTCTTCATCATCCGAACCTTTCCAGAAATGCGGAAACAACATGCCGCAGGAACCGGTAACGTCACTCTCATCGGCTGCATAGAGCACAGGCGCATCGGCCGGGTTCTGGCCGCGCTTTAGCCTGCGCCCGAGTCTTGGCCAGCCGGAGCGGGTGGCGGAATTTTCATCAATGGAGCCGAAATAGCAGATCTCCTCCGGGCTGAGCCAGCTGGCATGAGCGCGCACGGCTGGCGTATCGAAGCCGCCGGGAACGGGAGCCTTGGTCTCGGTGTCGAACTCCAGAAGGCGCGTGAGGTCGGAACCGCCATCCGAGAGGTAAAGCAGCACGCGGCTTGGATCCCAGGGAGATCCGGCGGCCCCACGATAGATCCAGCGCTTGCCCTCGGCGGCGCAGAAAGCATCGAGATCGAATACCGTTTCCCAGGGCGCATCTGGCGTTGGGCTCTGCCCGTCCGGTATGCGTCGCCAGACACCGAGCGGGTTGTCCTTGCTCTGGCGGAAGTCGTAGAGCCATTTCCCGCGTCTCGTCGGCACGATCAGCCGGTCGTCGCGCTCGATCAACGCCTTAATGGCGCTCACATCTTTCTCGAACGCGGCATCCTTCAGCTGCTCTGAGGAATCCGCATTGCGCTGTTGGACGAACTCCAGCGTTTCCGCATTGTCGTCCTGTTCCAGAAAGAGATCCATGCATGCCTCCGACCTGTGATGGCTCGGAAGCTAGAGGTGTGCCGGTGGGCTGGCAATTCCTAAAAGCAGGGGGTGCCGAAGTGGCGCCCCCTAGCCTTTACCGGTCAATCCGCCATCGCATCTTCATATTCTGAAGACAGTTCCAGCCATTTCTCTTCGCATTCGGAAAGCTTTTGGGCCGCATCGCTGCGTTGCTTGGCTTTCTCGGCGGCCTTGGCCGGAGACTTTTCGTAGAGTTTCGGGTCTGCCAGTTCTACATCGAGCACCTGAATCAGTTTCTCAAGCTTGGCGGTCATCGCCTCGATTTCATTGATCTTCTTTTTCAACGGCGCCAGTTGCGCCCGTCTCTCCGCATTGGCCTTGCGCTGCTCGGATTTCGACGCCGGCTCTTCCGCGGACGCGGTGGCGGGCTTCTCATCCTTGCGGCGCGAGGACTGGATGACGATGCTGCGATACTCTTCCAGGTCGCCTTCGAAGGCCTTCACGGTGCCGCCATTGACGAGCCAGAGGCGATCCACGGTCGCCTCGATGAGATGGCGATCGTGCGAGATGAGAATGACCGCGCCGTTGTAATCGTTCAGCGCCTCGATCAGGGCGCGGCGGCTGTCGATGTCGAGATGGTTGGTCGGCTCGTCGAGGATCAAGAGGTTCGGCGCATGGAAGGCGGCTAGGCCCATCAGCAGGCGCGCCTTTTCGCCACCGGAGAGATCCTTGGCGGCGGTGTCCATCTTTTCCGTCGCAAGCCCCATCTGGGCCACGCGGGCGCGCACCTTGGCTTCCGGCTGCTCCGGCATCAGGCGGCGCACATGCTCCACCGGCGACTGCTCGGGGATCAGGTCATCCAGCTGGTGCTGCGCGAAGAAGCCGATCTTCAGGTTCGGCGCGGTGCGGATGGAGCCCGCCTGCGCCTCAAGCCGTCCGGAAATGAACTTCGCGAAAGTGGATTTGCCGTTGCCGTTCGAACCCAGCAGCGCGATGCGATCGTCATTGTCGATGCGCAGGCTGATCTGTTTCAGGATCGGCTTGCCCGGCTCGTAGCCCACCACGCCGCCTTCGATCGCAACGATCGGGGAGGAGGGCTGTTTTTCCGGCTCCGGGAAGGTGATTGGGTGAACGTGATCCTCGATCACGGCGGAGACGGTGCCCATGCGCTCCAGCGCCTTGATGCGGCTCTGCGCCTGCTTGGCCTTGGAGGCCTTGTAACGGAAGCGGTCGATATAGCTCTGGATGTGCTTGCGGGCGGCGTCGCTCTTCGCCTTCGCCTTCATCTGCAGCTCGTCGGCCTCTGCCTTCTGCCGCTCGAAACTGTCATAGCCGCCCCGATAGAAGGTCAGCTTCTTTTGGTCGAGATGCACGATCGCATTGACGGCATTGTTCAGGAGATCGCGGTCGTGGCTGATGATCAGCACGGTGTGCGGGTAACGCCGCACATAATCTTCCAGCCACAGCGTGCCTTCAAGGTCGAGATAGTTGGTCGGCTCGTCCAGCAGCAGCAGGTCCGGCTCTGAGAACAGCACGGCCGCCAGTGCGACGCGCATGCGCCAGCCGCCGGAGAAGGAGGAGGCGGGGCGGCGCTGCGCATCCGCATCGAAGCCGAGACCGGCCAGAATGCTTGCCGCACGCGCTTCCGCCGAATGGGCGTCGATATCGACCAGCCGCATCTGGATTTCTGCAATGCGGTGCGGGTCGGTGGCGGTTTCCGCCTCGGCCAGAAGCGCCGTGCGCTCCTTGTCGGCGGCGAGCACGATCTCGATCAGCGGATCTTCCGTGCCTGGCGCTTCCTGCGCTACCTGGCCGATGCGCGCATTTTTCGGCAGGCTGACGGAGCCGCTTTCCGACGCCATCTCGCCGGTGATGATGCGAAACAGTGTCGACTTGCCGGCGCCATTGCGGCCCACAAGCCCCGCCTTCGTCCCCGTCGGCAGGCTGACGCTGGCATGATCCAGAAGAAGGCGGCCCGCAATGCGTGCGGAAAGATCGGTAATCGTAATCATGGCCGCGGTTTTGGCCGAAGTTTTTCACCGATGCAAGAGAGCGGACCGCCGCCTTTTTCTTTATTGCCAGCGCGCTCCCTCACCGCGCTGGAAGTAAACGAGATCGAGAACCACAGACGGCTTTCCGAGAGCGGTGAGGATGGTGTGGACCTGCCCGCGATGGTGGGTCTGGTGGTTGAAGACATGCGCCAGAAGAGAGGCGAGGGGCTGTTCGATCTTGCCTGGCATTGTGATAGGCGAATAGGAGATAATGGCGGAGAGATGATCTGGCGTCAGGTTGTCGACCCAGTCGATGATCCGCTGGTCTTCGCTCTCGCGTGCGGCCCGCAACGCCTCAAAGCTTTCAAAAGGTTCGGCATTGAGCGAGGCCGGAGCATCTCCGATGCCGGTAAAGCGTTTGAGCCAGATGCGGTCGGCGGTGAGAAGGTGACTGAGCGTCTTGTGCGCGGAGCCGAAGAACGCACCCATATCCCTGTGGTATTCATCCTCCGTCAACGCAGAGCAGGCCTCGTAAATGCAATGATTGGCCCAGCGGTTGTAGTCGGCAAACATCTGAAAATGGCGCAGCATTGAAGACCTCCAAGATGATGAGACTTTTGTAGAGCGAAATTCCCCGTCTTTGGGTGATGAAACCCATGAAAAATTCTGATTGGATCGGGGGCAAAGGATGGGGTCAAAATCGCGAACAGCAACGATCAATAGGCGGAACCCATGACCCGGATACTCTACACGCTTTGCGGCCGTGACGAGCGCCGCCCTTTCTCACCCCACTCGTGGAAGACGGTCATGGCGCTGGCGCATAAGGGGCTGGATTTCGAGGAGCGCCCGACGCCGTTCACGGAGATCCCTAAGCTGGAGAACGGTTTTTCGAAGACCGTGCCGATCCTGCGGGATGGCGACCGGCTGGTGCGCGACAGTTTCGATATCGCGCTCTACCTGGAAGAGGCCTATCCGGATCGCCCGACCTTGTTCGGTGGCGAAGGCGGCAAGGCGCTGTCCCGTTTCGTGGAAGGCGTTTCGCAAACGCTGGTGCATCCGGTGTTGACCCGCCTTGCCGTCAAGGACATCCATGACATGCTGGCGGAGCCGGACCAGATCTATTTCCGCGAGACGCGCGAGGCCTATCTCGGGCGCAAGCTGGAAGAGTTTCCGCCAATGCGGGAGGCGGAGATCGATAACCTCAAGCAACGGCTGGAACCCATCCGCCATACGCTGAAGCATCAGGCTTTCCTCGGCGGTGCTACGCCGCTGTTTGCCGATTACATCGTCTTCGGTGCGCTGCAGTGGCTGCGTGTGACGACCGGGCCGTTGCCTTTGTCATCGGGAGATACGGCTCTGCAGTGGTATGAACGCTGCCTCGATCTTCATGGCGCAAAGGGACGAGCCTTCGGTTGACGATCGCCATTGTGACGCGTGCGTGAAATTCGCATATCCCCCTTGTCTTCATGATTCGGGGCGGCTAAACACCGCCCACTTAGCCGCAAAAACAAGGATTTCTGGATATGGCGATCGAACGCACCTTCTCCATGATCAAGCCCGATGCAACCAAGCGCAACCTCACGGGCGCGATCACCAAGGTTTTCGAAGACAACGGCCTGCGCGTCATTGCTTCCAAGCGCGTATGGATGAGCAAGCGCGAAGCTGAAGGCTTCTACGCTGTTCACAAGGAACGTCCGTTCTTCGGCGAACTGGTTGAAGGCATGACCTCCGGCCCGACCGTCGTTCAGGTTCTCGAAGGCGAAAACGCCATCCTCAAGAATCGCGAGATCATGGGCGCCACCAATCCGGCAAACGCTGCCGAAGGCACCATCCGCAAGACCTTCGCTCTCTCCATCGGCGAAAACTCGGTTCACGGTTCGGATGCTCCGGAAACCGCTGCCCAGGAAATCGCCTACTGGTTCTCCGAAACCGAAATCGTCGGCTGATTGGCGAAAGCCTGAGGAGACGGAACGTCTCCTCGCTGACAGTCTTCAAACCGCTCGCGATCTCAAGGTCGCGGGCGGTTTTGTCTTTTTTGAACTTCACTTTTCCAGATGCGTCAGCGCGGCCTGCACTTGCTCCCGGACCTCATTCTCCAGCGGCAGGATCGGGCGAGGGGGCTCCGCCTCGAAGCGTCCGAGAAGGGATGCGATCAGGTACATCACGCGAAAACTGCCATGCTGTTTGAACAGCGACCAGAGCGGCTGGAAGCTTTCCTCGATCCGCCGCGTCTCAGCTACGTCGCCCGCCTGTGCCGCGCGTATCAGCGCAAGGGATGGCGCCGGCAGCAGGCCGGCCACGACGCTATACCAGGCATCCGCACCGGCCAGCAGGGCAACCGGCGCAATCCAGTCACCGCTATAACCGATGGCGAAACCAGAAGGCGAATGTGCGCGAAGACGGGCGATCTCGCCGGCATAATCGCCGTCTGCGGCAGCCGGCATCTTCACCGCAGCGATGTTGGGAAGTGCTGCGAGCCTGGCAATCAGTTGTTCGGAGAAGACGAATTTGGTGGTGGTCGGATTGTTGTAGATGCAGAGCGGCAGGCCAGTGGTGGCAGCGACGGTCTTGAAGTGTTGAAAAACCTCTTCCTCCGTCAGCGGTGTATAGGAAACGGGGGCCAGCAGCAGGCCGCTGGCACACGCCTGTTCCGCCTCCCTTGCCAGGGCCTCTGACTCGTCGGTTCTCAGAGCGCCGATGCCGACTATGATCGGCACCTTGCCATCAGCGCATTCGACGGCCACATCCATGGCGCGGCGTTTCTGGTCGCGGGAAAGATAGGCATAGCCACCGGTGCTGCCGAGAAGGCCGATCGAATCCGCACCCGCCGCAACGATCACCTCGAGAACGCGGGCGAGCGCTGCCGTATCGACGACCCCCTGCGCATCGGTCGGTGTGGGCGGAAAGGCGGATAGACCATGAAACATCGGGGAGCTCCGGAACGGATGGGAGCCCATCGATAGCATGGTCGTCGTCACCTTGCATTACGCCTTCGGGCAGTCGGTCACCGGTGTGTAATCCTTGCTGCCATCGGCTTTGAAGACGGCGGGGTTCTGCTCGTAGAACGGTCCGACCACGATCGGCTTGGCCGGCAGGATGCTCTGGTCGAAATCGGAGGTGATCCTGGCGCTGAGCGTCTGCAACACCTCGTCCTCGCGGCTCATCACCCGCACGGTCACCGTATAGGGCCGGCCTTCGCGCACGCATTGCAGCGGTGGGCTTTCCAGCACGATCTTGTCGATGGCCGGATGCAGCGCCTCCTTGGTGATGAGCGGTGCGCCGCCCTGCGGATCCTCGTATTCGGCAACCGCCACCGCTCCCTCGGGGAACGTGCTGAGACGCCGCAACGTCACCAGATATTTCGCCGTCGAAACCCGGTAGTTGAAGACGAAGATATGGCCGGTGAATTCCACAATGGATTGCTCATGCTCCCGCTGGCAGCCCGTCAGCAAAAGTGTGACACAAAGCATGCCAAGACTTCTGAAAAAGCTGGTGCCAGACGATTTACTGCGAAGCATCAAGCCCCCTCTCCCCGCGTGCGGGGAGAGGGCTGGGGTGAGGGGCAACAAGCGGCTACGATCTCGATGATTTCCGCCCCTCATCCCGCTGCCGCGACCTTCTCCCCGTTTCAACGGGGAGAAGGAAAATTGCCGCACCGTCTTGCTCCGAATTTTAAGGCCGGGGTTTGTTAACAAGTTGAATCCAGCGGCGAGCGTGCCCATCCCAAAAGCCCTCATGGCTCTTCCCCTTTCGTCTTTCGGTAGTGGCGCGCCGCCTTGGTGCGGTTGCCGCAGACGGCCATGTCGCACCAGATGCGGCTGCGGTTCTTGCTGCGGTCGATAAACAGCCAGCCGCAATGGCCGCAGATCTTCAGTCTCTCGCTTTCCACTTCCGCCAGCAGGCGGATCGCGGAATGCACCGTAGCCGCCTCCAGGCTGTCCGGTTCTGGCGACAGGCGCAGAAGCTCTGCCGCCTTGGCCAGAAGATCCGCCAGCAGCAACGGCTCCGATCTGCCTTCGGTTCGAGCCCGGAAGTGGCGGTCGATCGCCTCGCGTAGCGCCAGAAAGGCGGAGCGGTTCTCCACCTTCACCGGCGTCAATGAGCCAAACAGGCTTCGCTCGGCGCTAAAGCTTTGAGCGGCCTGCGGGAAGGCGGAAAGATTTTCATCCTGCTCAAAGCGATCGAGGCTTTGGCTCGGATCAAAGCGCAGGATCACGCTGTTGGCGACATCCAGCGCCAGCGCGCCACCGGCAAAACGATGTGGGGTCCAGGAAAAGTTCATTCTGTCATTATAACTGGTAAAAGCAATATTGCCAGTTATAATGCGCATGGGAGGTTCTATGGTCTATTTCCTGCAGCAACTGGCAAATGCGGTGCCGCTGGCGATGCTCTACGCCACATTGTCCTTTGGCTATGTGCTGGCTTTTGCGGTGACAAAGCGGGCGGATATCGCCTATGGCGCGTTGTTCGCTTTCTCCGGCCATATCTTCCTGCTGGGCGCGCATACGGGCTGGAACCTGCTGTGGCTGACCTTTCCCGCCGCGCTTGCCTTCGGTGGCGCGATATCCATGCTGGCGACGGTCAGTGGCGGAATGCTGTTCGCGCGCTATGTGATGCTGCGGCTGGAGCGCGCCTCACCCAATGCGCTGATCGTCGCGACGCTCGGCGCGCTTCTGGTCATGATGGAGGGCGCGCGCATCGCGTCAGGTACCCGGGAGCTTTGGCTGCCGCCCTTTCTCAACGACAAGCTTGTCCTGATTCTGCTGGAGGGAACGCCCGTCACACTCACGCTGATCCAGCTGATCAATGTGTTTGTGATGGGAGCGTTACTCGCCGGGGGAACGCTGGTTCTCGACCGCACGTCCTGGGGTAATCGCTGGCGGGCGGTGGCGGATGATGCGCTCGCGGCGGAACTCTGCGGCGTCAGTGCCCGCACGGTCTTCATCATGGCCTATGGCGCGGCGGCACTCATCGCCAGCTTTGCCGGCATTGTCTCGACTGCCTATTTCGGTACCATGGATTTCGGCGCTGGACTTCTGTTCGGTCTGAAATGCATCCTGATTGCCGCCGCCGGCGGTCATGCGCATCCCCTTCGTTCGGCAGCCGGTGCCGCCGTCGTCGGCTTTGCCGAAACCTTCTTGGCCGGCTACGGCCCACTGGTCTGGCGGGAACTGCTGATCTTTTCCGCGCTGGTGGCGCTGCTCGTCGTCAGCCGCCGCGAGCGGGTGATTCCGTGATCTTGGACCACCGGTCGCGGGCGCTGTCGTCGGCATCCTTGGCCGGAACCCAGCCGCGAGCCTCGCCGCTGGCGGCATGTTCCTTTTTCCAGAAGGGGGCGGAGGTCTTCAAAAAATCCATGACGAAATTGGCGCCGTCGAAGGCCGCCTGACGGTGCGGCGAAGCGGCGATGACGAGAACGATATTCTCGCCCGGAGCGATCTTGCCGTAGCGATGGATGGCCGTCAGGCCCTGCAGCGAGAAGCGCTCGATCGCGAGCTCCGCGATGCGGCGCATTTCCGCTTCTGCCATGCCGGGATAATGTTCGAGTTCGAGAGCGGAGAGAGCTCCGCCTTCATCGCGGCAGAGGCCGGAAAATGTCACGACAGCGCCGATATCCGTGCGACCGGCGGTCAGCTTGTCGACTTCCTTCTGGAGGTCGAAATCTTCGCTCTGGACGCGAATGGTGGGGGTGAGGGACATGGTCATGCTGCCGGGCCATATGCTGGTTTGCCGGAGACGGTAACAATTGTGTCCGGAGTGAAAACCCCTCCCCAACCCCTCCCCACAGGTGGGAGGGGCTTAACCCGCTGCACCCTTGATGCCCAGATTGGGCCGAGGCGGTGCCGCGAGTCGTCTCCCCCCTTGTGGGGGAGATGGCCGGCAGGCCAGAGGGGGTGTGTCTGAGCCGCAACGCACATGTCCTCATCCACCCGTCATGGGCGGAAAGATGCCGATCTCGCGGGCGCCGGCAATCGGCTCGTCATGCTCGGCATGCTCCTGATTGATGGCAACGCGGATGACGTTTTCGTGCTGCAGGGCGGTTTCATATTCCTCGCCCAGCGTTTTCAGATGCGCCAAAAGATCGGCGACGGTCACCACCGTTTCCGGCAGGTCCAGTTCCTCTTCCGGCTTGTCCAGGCGTTCACGCACCCAGGCGAAATAGACGAGCTTCACCTTCATTCGGCATCCACCACATGTTTGAGGCCGGCGCGGAAATAGTCATAGCCGGTATAGATTGTCAGCACCGCGGCGACCCAGAGAAGCGTGATGCCGAGGGCCGTCGTATAGAGCCCGAACGCATCGCCGGCTGGGCCTGCGAGAAGAAAGGCGATGGCGACCATCTGCAGCGTCGTCTTCCATTTGGCGATGCGCGTCACCGGCACCGCCACCTTCAGTTCCGCCAGATATTCGCGCAGGCCGGAAACCAGAATTTCGCGGCAGAGAATGGTGATGGCAGCCCAGAGCGACCAGCCGGCAATCGTGCCGTCCGCCGCCATCAACAGCAGCACGGAGGCGACCAGCAGCTTGTCGGCGATCGGGTCCAGCATGCGGCCAATATTGGAGGTCTGGTTCCAGATGCGCGCGAGATAGCCATCGAGATAGTCGGTGATCGAGGCGACGATGAAGATGCCGAGCGCAGTCCAGCGGGCAAAATCGGAGCTTTCCAGACGTCCCTCGACAAAGAAACAGGCCACCACGACAGGCACGGCAATGATGCGCGCATAGGTCAGAAGGTTCGGGATGTTATATGCGCGCGATGCCATGGGGACCCTGTATGCCTGTGCCTTGTCCTTAGTTGCTATCTCGAAGGCGAGGCGTCAACTCACCTTGCGCTGATTTTTGTCCGCTCTGCGGCATCACCGCAGTTTGGTAGATTCAACCTGCACGATTCTCGTGAAAGTGATTGTAGATCTGTTTTGCGACGGCCTCAGAAATACCCTCTACGGTCATCAAATCGTTGATCCCGGCGCGTGACACGGCCTTGGCGGTGCCGAAATGCTGCAGCAGCGCCCGCTTGCGAGTCGGTCCGATGCCGGAAATCTCGTCGAGAGGATTCTTCACCATCTCCTTCTTGCGGCGTGCCCGGTGCGATCCGATCGCAAAGCGATGCGCTTCGTCGCGCAGGCGCTGGATGAAGTAGAGAACCGGATCACGCGGCGGCAATGAGAAGTCGCTGCGCCCATCGGCAAAGAAGCGTTCCCGGCCCGCGTCACGGTCGACGCCCTTGGCGACGCCGATGGCGGTCACCACCTCGCGGATGCCAAGCTCGTCCAGAATGCCGCGCACGGCCGTCATCTGGCCCTGACCACCGTCGATCAGGATCACGTCTGGCCAGGCCGGGAAGCCCGCATCCACGGCCTCTTCGGCCGTCGGCTGCGCGCTGCGGTCGGGCAGGCCTTCTTCCTTCAGCAGGCGGGAGAAACGGCGGGTCATGACCTCGCGCATCATGCCAAAATCGTCGCCGGGGGTGATGTCCGTCGATTTGATGTTGAACTTGCGATACTGGCCTTTGACGAAACCTTCCGGCCCCGCCACCACCATGCCGCCGACGGCATTGGTGCCCATGATATGCGAGTTGTCGTAGATCTCGATGCGGCGCGGTATGTAGGACAAGCCAAAGGTTTCGGCGAGGCCTTTCAGCAACCGCTCTTGCGACGCGGTTTCCGCCAGCTTGCGGCCATGCGCCTCGCGGGCGTTTGCCAGCACATGGTCGGTCAGATCCTTCTTTTCGCCGCGTTGCGGCACCTGGATCGCGACCTTGTAACCCGCTTTTTCCGAAAGCGCCTGCGCCAGCAGATCCTGCTCCTCGACGGTTTCGGAGAGAAGGATCTGCCGTGGCACCGGCTTATCGTCATAGAACTGCGCCAGGAAGGCGTTCAGCACTTCCGACCCGGTCAGCTGCGGATCGGCCTTAGGAAAATAGGCCTGGTTGCCCCAATTCTGACCGGCGCGGAAGAAGAACACCTGAATGCAGGTGAGGCCGCCTTCGTGGTGGATGGCGAAGACATCCGCCTCTTCCACGCCAGCCGGGTTGATGCCCTGATGGCTCTGCACATGGGAGAGCGCTGCCAGACGGTCGCGGTAGACAGCGGCGCGCTCGAAATCCAGATCCTCGGCGGCTTCGCCCATCTGGGCGGCAATCGCTTCCTTCACCTTCTGGCTGCGACCGGAAAGAAAATCCTTCGCCTCCTGAACCAGTTCCGCATAATCCGCATCGGAAATCTCGTGGGTGCAGGGACCGGAACAGCGCTTGATCTGGTAGAGCAGGCAGGGGCGGGTGCGGGCCTCGAACACGCTGTCGGTGCAGGTGCGCAACAGAAAGGCCCGCTGCAGCGAATTAATGGTGCGGCCAACCGCACTGGCCGAAGCAAATGGGCCGAAATACTCCCCCTTGCGGGCACGCGCGCCGCGGTGCTTGTAGATCGCCGGTGCGCGGTGGTCGCCGGTTAACATGATATAGGGGAAGCTCTTGTCGTCGCGCAGCAGCACGTTGAAGCGCGGGCGCAGACGCTTGATGAGGTTGGCTTCCAGCAGCAGCGCTTCCGTTTCCGTCCGCGTGGTGACGAATTCCATCTGCGTGGTTTCGCGCACCATCTTCGACAGACGGTTGGAATGCACGCGCCCCTGCGCGTAGTTCGTGACGCGCTTCTTGAGGCTGCGCGCCTTGCCCACATAGAGCACGTCGCCCGCCTCGTTGAACATGCGGTAGACGCCCGGGGCATTCGGCAGGTGCTTGACGAATTCCGCGATCAGTTCGGCGCCCTTCAGGCCGTTCTCGTTCTGCCAGCCCGCATGCCATTCGACGCCGGCAAGCGAACGCGCCGCGTCGCCTTCGGGGGGAAGGACGTCGTCGTCGTCATCATCTGATTCGTCATAGAGAACGCCGCCGTCAGGCAGTTTCGTTCCATTCATTCAATGATCTCCGCCACATCAGGCGTTTCCCAGGCCAGATGCTGGCCTCCGTCTAGGGCTATCATTTGGCCCGTGATGGACGGAGTGTCAAAAAGAAATCGGATGGTGCGACCGAATTCGTCATGTCCCGGACCGCGCTTCAGGGGCAGGCCGGCAATCTGTCTGGCAAAATCCTCAGGCGCCTGCCGTTCGCTCTTGAAGGAGGGGCCGGGACCGATGGCATTGACGCGAACGCGCGGCGCATAGGCCTGCGCGAGCGTCTGGGTCGCGGTCCAGAGCGCCGCTTTCGAAAGTGTATAAGAATAGAATTGCGGCGTGAGCTTCCAGACCCGCTGGTCGATGATGTTGACGATCAATCCATCCAGGTCGGCCGGAAGCTGGCGCAGCAGTGCTGCGGAAAGAATAGAAGGCGCCCGAAGATGGATGGCAAAGTGCCGATCAAAGGTGAGGGGATCGAACGTCTCCGCCGTGTCATTGAGGAAGAGGGAGGCATTGTTGATGAGGCCGGTGACGGGGCCAAGGATGGCGGAGGCGCGATCAATCAGGCCGTCAACCTCCGCTGTATTGAGAAGATCGGCCTGAAGCGCCACGGCGCGATGTCCTTCGGCCCTCAGGGAGGAGGCGAGAGACTCGGCCTCGCCCATGGAGCCATTGGCGTGAATGGCAACAGCGTGGCCGTGGCGGGCAAGATCCTCCACAATCGCGCGACCCATGCGTTTTGCGCCGCCAGTGACAAGTACCGTTTGGGATGCAGACAATTTTAATCAAACCTTGGCTGAGAGAATGACTTGGCAGAACCTGATGTAATCCTGTTACGGAAGGTTCAAGGGGGTGGATCGTTAACCACCAAGGTTTTTGCTTATTTCGCGATATTGAAATTATCACAGGATTGTGAGAAGT
Source organism: Rhizobium oryzicola (assembly GCF_030504645.1). Lineage (GTDB taxonomy): Bacteria > Pseudomonadota > Alphaproteobacteria > Rhizobiales > Rhizobiaceae > Neorhizobium > Neorhizobium oryzicola. The sequence goes on from NZ_JAUKWQ010000001.1 coordinate 1,281,285, forward strand.
ATTATTTTAATAATTCTCGGTTTAACCTTTAAGTAAGATTAATGAAATACATGTTGCGCGCAAGCAACATCCAATTTTGGCCACTGCGTTGCCACAATCAATTCACAATTCGGTACTTTCAATTCCTCAATTGCCCACCAAATTCCTGGTCAACGAGCAGGGAATGAATGCCGCGACTTTTGTTGGCACACGGCGCTCCCGGCACGGTATTGAAAAGGAGAAAAGTATGCGTACTCTCATCGCGACCTTGATGGTCTCTGCCGCAAGCCTGGTTGCCGTTTCCGCACAGGCCGCAGACGCGGTTACCCAGGTTCCGGAAGCTCCGGCTGCTGTCGATGCACCGGCTCCGGCCGCTAACTGGTCCGGTATCTATCTCGGTGGCTACGGCGCCTATGACTTCGGCAAGTTCAAGGGTGGCGTTGCTCACACCAATGCTGACGGCTGGGGCGGTGGCGTTTACGGCGGCTACAACTGGCAGAGCGGCCAGATCGTCTACGGTGTCGAAGGCGACATCGGCTACAACAAGCAGAAGGGCGCTGCTGGCGATGGCCTGACGGGCGAAGAAAAGATCAACGGCTCTGTCCGTGGCCGTATCGGTTACGACCTGAACCCCTTCCTGATCTACGGTACGGCCGGTCTGGCCGTTGGCAATCATGAAGTCTCCGGCCCGAACGGCTCGGACTCCAAGACCGCTGTTGGCTACACGGTTGGTGCGGGTGTTGAAACCTTCATCACCAACAACATTACGGCTCGCGTCGAATATCGTTACACCGACTACCAGGACAAGAACTACAACATCGGCGGCGCCAGCGTTTCGCGCGGCTTCGATGACCAGTCTGTCAAGGTTGGTATCGGCGTCAAGTTCTGATCCGCGTATTCTGGATCGCGAAAAAGCCGGGGGGAAACCTCCGGCTTTTTTGTTGCGTCATGATTTGATGCCGGTGCGCTGCTTGCTGTGAGTGTTCAACGTTCATTTTACCCCCCTCTGGCCTGCCGGCCATCTCCCCCACACGGGGGGAGATCATTTGGCGCGCCGTTTCGCTGCCCATTGAGCTTCCGTTGACTGCTCTGTTCAACGTGCCTGATGTAGCTAGCGGGTGACCGTTCTGCCGATCTCCCCCCGTGTGGGGGAGATGGCCGGCAGGCCAGAGGGGGGTGCCAGCGATTGACCGGAGCGAAGCTTAAAAATGATAGGGCGACAACAGCTTGTCGCCGATCAACCCTGCCAATCGCTCACCCCGCCGATTTCATGCTGTCGTAATCGGCAAACACCTTGGCGAATTTTTCCGGCCAGGCGGAAAGGTTCGGGCGGCCATCGGCCCATTGGCCGGCAAAGCGCAGTTCCAGATAGCCGATGAGAGCGGCCAGTGCGAAGTGGCCGCCATTGAGCTTCTTCGTCTTTGGCAGGTTGTTTTCCAGATAGTCGAGGCCGCGCACCACCTTCGACCACTGCTTGTCGATCCAGCCTTGATGGATCTTCTCTTCCGGGCGGAAGCGACGCTCGTAGATGATGGCGAGCAGGCAGTCGGTGATGCCGTCGCACAGCGCTTCCAGCACTTCCGCTTCGGTCCGCTTCTCGTCCTTCTTCGGATAGAGCTTTCCGCCCGATTGCCGGTCGAGATAGTGCATGATGGCGACGCTGTCATAGATCGGCGTTTCACCCTCACGGATCAGAACCGGGATCTTGCCGAGCGGATTATTGTCGATCAGTTCCGGCGGCTCCGCATTGGTGTCTGTGCGGATATCCTCAATATCGAGGCCGACGTGGCGGGCAGCCATGCGGCACTTGGCGGAATAGGGCGAGGCGGGGGAATAGAGCAGTTTCAGGATAGGTCTCCATCGAAGCGAGGCAGATTGAGAGCTGCAGGATAACGCTTCGCAGACGATCTGTCATTGAGACGCCCTTCGATTTAGACGGTATTTTATGGCGCTGAAAATCGGCCATTCGCCTATGCATTAGCGCTTTGCAGGCAGCGTCAACTCGCCGTTGCAGCCGCGATCCCGCATGCCCGGGCACGCCAGGAATTTGAGGTCCTTGCTGAGGCAGATGCGCACTTCCTGTAGGCTCCGTTTGTTGCACTGAAGCGAAATACCATCCGCTTCCAGACCGGCGTTTACATCCAGGAATGCCTTTTCCAGCTTTGCTGCATCGGTCTTCTGGATCGCTTTGACCTGCTGATAGGCCTCCGGCACGGTGATGGCCTTGTAGGCTGCCTGTACTGTGTTGAAGTAGTCGGCCTGGCTGAGGCCAGAGCATGTCCCATGCTTGTCCCATTCATGCTCGATCAGCTTGCTGGATGGCATGATGGGCAAGACCTGCTCGCGCACGGTCGCGGCTACGTCGCGCGGTTGGCTCACCTTGCAATCCTGCGGCCAGTAATGGCCGTTGGCATCGGCCTTGGCATATTGCGGCCAAAGCCCGTGCACGATGAAGGCGTAATGCTTGTCCAACCCGCATTGCTCGTCGGTGGGAGATACATTCTTCCCGTTCAGGCAAAAGGTTGGCGACCAGGACAGCGCAAGAACGTAGTAGTCGAACTGCCCTGCGGTTCCGTCAGCCGAAGCCGGCGTACCAAAAGCCCCCGCCAGCATTGCGATTGACGCTGCTAAAAATCTCAATGCTCTCATAGCCCAATCCCCTAAACCAATTGCAACCTAAGGTGTGAAGCCGAGATCTTTTTTGGAAGCTTTGTCAATGGTCGCGCTTAAACGAAGGGTTGACACGTATTACGTCCCGGCTGGTGCGCCTGTGCAGCTACCGGTAGAAATTGTGTCGTCATTTTATTGCATAGTCAACGTCTTCACGGCGGAATATCAGTGTCACAACTGCATTTAATGTGGTGATAGTTATGAAGTAAGTAAAAGTAAAATAAAATCCAACAAACAAAACGGAAAGTTCGGAACTCATTATTTTTCTAAATAAATAGTTCGGAAAATCTCCGAATTCGATATCATGGTATGTGAGATAATATATTATAAAAATCAAAATAAATACACATAAAATCATCTTCTTAACAACGGTTTTGTCATGATAAGACTTAAAATATGATCCATTAACAGATTTTCGATTGTATAAGGAGCAGAATGTGAATGCCAATACGAGCAAGATTAATGCAATGTATGACGATTCAAGTGCCAATTTAAATCTGTACCCTAAATCGGGCTCTATTTTTTCGAAGTACAAAATATCTTTCGTTCTTGATTTTCCTAATACGAAATCAAATATTGTCATGCTATATATAAATTTAACGATGCAAGCCGGGGAAAATAAGCAAAATAGGCAAATTATAGATTCCAAAATTGCGAAAAAATACAAAAGGCCTCTTGTTAAGGAAACAAGAGGCTTGGATATTTCGTCTGTTTCAGGATATTTGTATTTTCTATATTCAAAAATCATTGAACGTACCGGATTTTAAAAGACTGTCATTTATTTGCATTCTATTTTCGGAAACACCCACTCACACATAGATTTGCAATCTGCGACGTCAAACCTCAGGGCTGCGAAGTCAATCATCCTCATCCGACACCTCCTCTCCACGCAGCCAGAAGGTGCGGGTGGACGCGTAACGGTCCTGCGCCAGAATATCCTTGAGCACTGGAAGAGCGCGGTGAAGCTCGTCCTTCAGGGTGAAGGGCGGATTGACGATGATGAGACCGGAACCCGACAGACCCGTCGCGTCACGGTCGCTCTTCACCGAAAGCTCTGTGCATAGCATTTTCGGAATGTCCGCTTCCTTCAGCGCCTCGTGGAATTCCTTGATCGGCGCGCCCTTCTTCAGCGGATACCAGAGGCAATAGGTGCCGCCCGGAAAGCGGCGATAGGCGGTGATCAGGCCCTTCACGAGCCGCTCATATTCGCCTTCGATCTCGAAGGGCGGATCGACCAGCACGATGCCGCGCTTTTCCTTCGGCGGCAGATGCGCGCCCAGCGACAGCCAGCCATCGAGTTCGGTCACGCGCACCCGGAAATCGCCCTCAAACAGGCGGGACAGGCGAAGATAATCCTCCGGGTGCAGTTCCATTGCCGCCAGCCGGTCCTGCGGGCGAAACAGCATGCGGGCAAGCTTGGGCGAGCCGGGATAGCGGGTGATCTCGCCCTTGGGGTTGAGTTCGCGCACGGCATCCAGATAGGGCTTCAGGATCTCTGCCGCCTGCGGCTCCAGCTCTGCGTCCAGCAGACGCCCGATGCCGTCGCGCCATTCGCCGGTCTTCTGCGCTTCTTCCGACGACAGATCGTAGAGGCCGATACCGGCATGCGTATCCAGCACGCGAAACGCCTTGTCCTTCTTCTGCATGTAGCGGATCAGCAGCGCCAGCACCGCGTGCTTCAGGACATCGGCGAAATTGCCTGCGTGATAGATGTGCCGGTAGTTCATCTCGAAACCTGCTGGGATGCTTGAATTGATTTGATGCAACGCAAAAGGCGCTTTTTGCCGCGTCCCGCATGTCCTATAGGAAAGGTATGAACGTTGCGACCCCGATCACCCTGAAAAACACCACCGGACACACTGTCTGTCCGCATGACTGTCCCTCCGCCTGTGCGCTGGAAGTCGACCTGACGCTCGATGGCCGCATTGGCCGCGTGCGCGGCGCCAATGCCAACACCTACACGGCAGGCGTCATCTGCGCCAAGGTCGCCCGCTATGCGGAGCGGCTTTATCATCCCGAGCGGCTGCTGACGCCGAAGCGCCGCAAAGGTGCGAAAGGCGAGGGCGCTTGGCAGGATATTTCTTGGGATGCGGCGCTGGATGAGATTGCCGAGGCCTTCGTGAAGGCGGAAGCAGCCCATGGCAGCGAGGCGGTCTGGCCTTACTTTTACGCCGGCACCATGGGGCAGGTGCAGCGCGATTCCATCGAGCGGCTGCGGCATGCCAAGCGCTATTCGGGCTTTTTCGATTCGATATGCACCAACATGGCCTGGACAGGCTATGTGCTGGGCACCGGGGCTTTACGTGGTCCCGATCCGCGCGAGATGGCGAAATCCGATTGCGTGGTGATCTGGGGTACGAACCCGGTCGCGACCCAGGTCAATGTCATGACCCATGCGGTGAAGGCGCGCAAGGAGCGCGGCGCGAAGATCGTTGTCGTCGATATCTATGACAGCCCGACGATGAAGCAGGCGGATGTAAAGATCATCCTGAAGCCCGGCACCGATGCAGCGCTTGCCTGCGCAATCATGCATGTCGCCTTCCGCGATGGCTATGCCGACCGCGAATACATGGCGAAGTTTGCCGACGATCCAGCCGGGCTCGAAGCGCATCTTCAGGCGAAGACGCCGGAATGGGCCTCTGCCATTACCGGGCTCTCGGTCGAGGAAATCGAGGCCTTCGCACGCCTCGTCGGCACGACCAAGAAGACCTTCTTCCGCTTGGGCTATGGTTTCACCCGCCAGCGCAACGGCACGGTTTCCATGCATGCGGCGCTCTCCATCGCGACCGTGCTTGGCTCGTGGCAGTATGAGGGCGGTGGCGCTTTCCACAACAATGGCGGGATCTATAAGCTCGACAAGCGCGAGCTGATGGGCACGGCCTTTGTGGACCCGGATATCCGCATGCTGGACCAGTCCCAGATCAGCCGCGTGCTGACGGGCGACCCGGTGGCGCTACGCCATCGCGGACCGGTAACCGCGCTGCTGATCCAGAACACCAACCCCATGAATATCGCGCCGGAACAGCGTCTGGTTCGTCAGGGTTTCCTGCGCGACGATCTGTTCGTGGCGGTGCATGAGCAGTTCATGACCGATACGGCCAAGATGGCCGATATCGTCCTGCCAGCCACCATGTTCGTGGAGCATGATGATCTCTATCGTGGCGGTGGCCACAATCACATTCTGCTGGGTCCGAAACTGGTTGAGCCGCCGGAGACGGTGCGCACCAATCTCTTCGTCATCGAGGAACTGGCAAAGCGCCTCGGGGTCGACCACTATCCAGGTTTCGGTCTCTCGGAGCGCGAACACATCGACCGTATGCTCACGCCGAACGGCTACCCCGGCTATGAGCAACTGCTGGTCGACAAGTGGATCGACTGCCAGCCCGGTTTTGAGGAAGCCCATTACTTGAACGGCTTCGGCTATCCCGATGGCAAATTCCGCTTCAAGCCGGATTGGGCAAATGGCCCGTCACCCAACAAGACGCCCGCAAGCATCGGTCCGCTCGGTCCGCATGCGGAACTGCCTGTATTCCCCGACCAGGTGAACGTTATCGAAGTGGCCGATGCCGAGCATCCCTTCCGGCTGGCGACCTCGCCGGCGCGCAACTTCCTGAACTCCACCTTCGCCGAGACCAAGACCTCGCGCGAGAAGGAGGGACGGCCCGAGGTGATGGTGCATCCCGATGATGCGAGCGCCTATGGGCTTGAGGATGGTGAGATCGTGCGTGTCGGCAACCGGCGAGGAGACTTGCGCATTCACGTGAAGATCGCGGCAACCGCGCGGCGCGGCGTGTTGATTGCCGAAGGGCTGTGGCCGAACGGTGCGCATCTGGATGGCGAGGGCATCAATGTCCTGACCGGCGCCGATCCGGTCGCGCCCTATGGGGGCGCTGCCGTGCACGACAACCGGGTCTGGCTGAGGAAAGCGTAAGGCATGACATCTGAGAAGCGGGCGGAGATCGCAATCGTCGAGGAGAAGCTGCTTTCCGATAACTGGTATCACCTGCACAAGGTGTCTTACGACTACACCGGCCGCAATGGCCGCACGGAGCGGATGAGCCGCGAGGTCTATGACCGCGGCAATGGCGCGACCATCCTGCTCTATGATCCGAAGCGCGATGTCGTGGTGCTGGTGCGCCAGTTCCGCATGCCGGCCTACAAGAACGGCCATGACGGCTTCCTGATCGAGACGCCTGCCGGTCTGCTGGATGGCGAGCACCCGGAGGAGGCGATCCGCCGCGAAGCCATCGAGGAAACCGGCTATCAGGTGCGCGATGTGCGCTTTCTCTTCAAATGCTTCATGTCTCCCGGCGCGGTGACGGAGATCATCCATTTCTTCGCGGCCATCATCGATACCGCTGATCGTGTCTCTGAAGGCGGTGGTCTGGACGAGGAGAACGAGGATATCGAGGTGCTGGAAGTTCCGCTGGGCGAGGCACTCTCGATGATCGACAGCGGCGAGATCTGCGATTGCAAGACCATCATGCTCTTGCAATGGGCTGCCTTGAACCGCGCCAAGCTGGGTTGAAATAGGTGGCCCCCCTCTGGTCTGCCGACCATCTCCCCCACACGGGGGGAGATCATCAGAACGGCTGCCCGCTCGTACCCTCGCCATAGTTAAGTAGCGCGCCTGATCGCTGATCCGTGACGAGGATGGGACGGCTCCACGAGTGGATCTCCCCCGTGTGGGGAGATCCCGGCAGGGCAGAGGGGGGTAACCCGAACACTAAGCGCAGGCCTTCACATGGTTGCCGGCATCAACACCCTTGCCATTCCGAACAATATACATTATATTATTTCATATAATAAATACTGTTCGGGCACTCTCAAGTTATGCCCCCTGGAGACGATCATGAAGATGACGCGGATCAATGACCGGCTGACGGTCGCCGACCAACCCATGGCCGATGACATCGCGTCCGCAGCGGCGCAAGGCTTCTGCACGCTGATCAACCTTCGGCCAGATGCGGAGGAGGGTGCTCTCGGAACCCGCGCTGAAGCGCGCCATGCCGGTGACGCCGGGCTCGCCTATCATTTCACTCCCGTCACCATGGACGAGCTCACGGATGCCGATGTCGAAGCCTTCGGCTCAGCGCTCGCCTCTGCCAAATCGCCGGTGCTGGCCCATTGCAAAAGCGGCTTGCGGGCCGTCTCGCTGTTTGCTCTTTCGGAAGTGCTTGCCGGTCGCATGAAGGCGGATGATGTTCTTTCCTTCGGCCAGCAGCATGGCTTCGATCTCACCTCCGCCGCCCGCTGGCTGCAGCGCCGCGCCGCATACTCCCCCTTGGTCAAGGGCTTCTTCGATCCCCGCACCTGGAGTGTCCAGTATGTGGTGAGCGATCCGGAAACCCGGCACTGCGCGATCATTGATCCCGTCCTCGACTATGATGAGAAGTCCGGCCAGACCTCGACCCAGAATGCCGATCGCATCCTCGCCTATGTCGCGGAGCAGGGGCTGACAGTTCAATGGATCCTCGACACGCATCCGCATGCGGACCATTTTTCCGCCGCCCAGTATCTCAAGGAAAAGACCGGAGCGCCGACGGCGATCGGGGATCACGTCGTGGACGTTCAATCTCTATGGAAGGGCATCTATAACTGGCCGGACTTGAAAACGGACGGTTCGCAATGGGACCGGCTGTTTCCACCGGGCGAGACGTTCAAGCTCGGCAATATCGAGGCGAAGGTCATGTTTTCGCCGGGCCACACACTGGCCTCGATCACCTATGTGATCGGTGATGCCGCCTTTATTCACGACACCATGTTCATGCCGGATAGCGGCACGGCGCGCGCGGATTTTCCGGGCGGCAGCGCCAAGGCCCTCTGGAATTCCATCCAGGACATTCTGGCCCTGCCGGATGAGACGAGGCTTTTCACCGGCCATGATTACCAGCCATCCGGTCGCAATCCGCGCTGGGAAAGCACGGTCGCCATCCAAAAGCGGAAAAACCCGCATCTGGCCGGTGTCGAGGAAGCAGCCTTCGTGGAACTGCGGCGGGCGCGTGACCGCACGCTGCCCATGCCGAAGCTGATCCTGCATGCGCTGCAGGTCAACGTACGTGGTGGTCGCCTGCCGGAGCCGGAGGAGAACGGTCGCCGCTATCTGAAAATTCCTCTCAATGCGCTGGAAGGTGCCACATGGTAGACAGCAAGACGATGCCGAAATTGCCGATCACCATGAGCCCCCGGGTGATGGAGGCCAAGGCAAACGAGGTGGCAGGGCACCTGAAGACGCTTGCCCATCCGGTGCGGCTGATGCTCGTCTGCGCGTTGGTGCAGCGTGAGCATTCGGTGGGCGAGCTGGAGGAGCGGCTGGATGTGCACCAGCCGACACTTTCCCAGCAATTGGGCGTGTTGCGCGAAGCCGATATCGTCGAGACCAGACGGGATGGCAAGCAGATCTATTACAAGCTGACGGAAGCAAAAACCGCCCAGCTCATCGCCGCGCTCTTCACCATCTTCTGCGCGGAAGACATGCCGTCATGAGCCCGTATCTGCAATCCCTGGCCGGCGGCGGGCTGATCGGGCTTTCCGCCATCCTCTACCTCATCCTCACAGGCCGCATTGCTGGAATCAGCGGCATTTTCGGACGGTTGGTGCAGGGATCAAGTGCGGCTCTGAATGGGGCCTTTGTCGTTGGTTTGGTTCTCGGACCGATGATCTACCGCGCTGGCTTCGGCAGCTGGCCGGTCGTCACCATCACAGCCTCTCTGCCGCTCGTGATTGTTGCCGGGCTGCTCGTTGGCATCGGCTCACGCATGGGCTCCGGCTGCACCAGTGGCCACGGCGTGTTGGGGCTTGCGCGGCTTTCACCCCGCTCGATGGCTGCCGTCGCCACCTTCCTGGCAACAGGCATGCTGACTGTCACGCTCCTGAGAGGCAGCCTATGAAAACCACGGTGCAACAGATCGGCGCGGCCCTCTTCTGCGGCGCTCTCTTCGGCTTTGGCCTGTCGCTTTCCGGCATGCTGGACCCGGCACGAGTGCAAGGCTTTCTGGACATCTTCGGCGCCTGGGACCCGAGCCTGATCTTCGTGCTGGGCGGTGCGGTGACGGTCGCCTTTGCTGGAATGGGCTTGGTGCGCCGCATGGGCCATCCTGTTTTTGCCGATAGTTTTCAGTTACCCACCAAGACGAAGGTCGACATGCCGCTGATCCTCGGCTCCGCTCTATTCGGGATCGGCTGGGGGCTTGGCGGTTTCTGTCCTGGTCCGGCACTGGCAAGTCTTTCCCTAGGCTACGGCACAGTGGCGATTTTTGTCGTGACCATGGCGGTGGGCATGATCCTGCACGACCGTCTGCTGGCGGGACGGCTCTCATGATCGAACATGTGCTGGCGGCGGTGGGATCGGGCGGATTGGTGGGGTTCACGCTGGGCCTTCTGGGCGGCGGAGGTTCCATCCTTGCAACGCCGCTTTTGCTTTACGTCGTGGGCGTGGCTGAGCCGCATATCGCCATCGGTACCGGCGCTTTGGCGGTTGCGGTCAATGCCTTCGCCAACTTCATCAACCACGCCCTCAAGGGGCATGTCCGCTGGCGTTGCGGACTGGTGTTTTCTGTCTTCGGTGTTCTCGGCGCTTTTGGTGGCTCATCGCTCGGCAAGGCGATCGATGGCTCTAAATTGTTGTTTTTCTTCGGTCTGATCATGATCGTGGTGGGCTTGCTGATGCTGCGCCCGCGCAAGACCGTCACGGTCGCGCCGCCGCCGGACAGTCTGCGTATGTGTGCCATCACGGCTGCGACAGCGGTTCTGGCGGGTGCTGCCTCCGGCTTCTTCGGCATCGGCGGCGGGTTCCTCATCGTGCCTGCGCTGATCTTCGCGACGAGCATGCCGATGCTGAGCGCCGTTGGTACATCCTTGATGGCGGTGACAGCTTTCGGATTGACGACAGCGGTCAACTACTCCCTGTCCGGTCTTGTGGATTGGGCCCTAGCGGGAGAATTCATTTTAGGCGGTGTGCTGGGCGGTATCGTCGGTACATTGACATGCACGCATTTGTCCGGGCGCAAGGATACGCTGACCCGCATCTTCGCGGGCGTTATCTTCCTGGTCGCGGCCTATGTGATCTATCGCAGCTTGGGTGCGATGGCGGTTTGAGCGTCAGATGCTGATCAGGTGCGAGGCAGCGCTGACCTGTACGCCGTCCCGCTCCACCTTGCCATCGCCGGTCATGCGGATCTTGCCTTCCGCAAAGAGCTTTAGCGCCAGCGGATAGGTCTTGTGTTCGACGGTCAGCACGCGGGCGGCAAGCGTATCCGCTGTGTCACCCGGCAGAACAGGAACAACCGACTGCGCCACGACAGGACCTTCGTCCATGCCCTCGGTGACGAAATGCACCGTGCAGCCGGAAACCCGCATGCCGGCATCCAGCGCACGCTGGTGCGTGTGCAGGCCCGGAAACAGCGGCAAGAGGGAAGGGTGGATATTGAGGATGCGGCCCTCATAGGGACGGATGAACTCAGCCGTCAGCAGGCGCATATAACCCGCAAGGCAGACGATATCAGGCTTCAGGCTGGCAAGGGCTGCGAGAACCGCTGCTTCATGCTCTGCCTTGGACGCATAATCCTTCCGCTCGAAGGCGAAGGTGGCGATGCCGCGGGCCTCTGCCTTGGCAAGTCCGCCCGCCGTCTTCTTGTCCGAGATCACGCCGACGATCTCTGCCGGAAAATCGCTCGCGGCGCAGGCATCCGCCAGCGCCACCATGTTGGAGCCGCTGCCCGAAATGAGGACGACGACGCGCTTGCGGGCCTCGCTCATAGGGCAAGCGTGCCCTTGTAAACGGTGCCGGCGCCATTTTCAGGACGCGTAATCATGCGGCCGAGCGGCACGACGATCTCGCCCTCGGCGGTCAGCGCGTCGGTGACGGCTTGAACGTTCTCAGCCGCGACGACCGCGATCATTCCGACGCCGCAGTTGAAGGTGCGCAGCATTTCGTTGGCCACGACACCGCCGGTCTTGGCGAGCCACGAGAAGACGGGCGGAACGGGAATGCTGTCGAGATCGATTTCAGCCGCCAGATGATCGGGCAGAACGCGCGGAATATTATCCGGGAAACCGCCGCCGGTGATATGCGCCAGCGCCTTGATGGCGGAGGTTTCGCGGATCGCCTTCAGCAGCGGCTTCACATAAATACGTGTCGGGGTCAGTAGCGCTTCGCCAAGTGTCTTGCCTTCGGCAAAGGGTGCCGCATCATCCCAGGAAAGGCCCGAGACGGAGACGATCTTGCGCACCAGCGAGAAGCCGTTGGAGTGAACGCCAGACGAGGTGAGGCCGAGAATGACATCGCCTTCCGCAATATCGCCCGTTGGCAGCAGCTGGCCGCGTTCGGCTGCACCCACGGCAAAGCCGGCAAGGTCATAATCGCCATCGCGGTACATGCCGGGCATTTCAGCCGTCTCGCCGCCGATCAAAGCGCAGCCCGCCTGACGGCAGCCATCGGCAATGCCGAGAACGATGGCAGCACCCTGTTCGGGGTTCAGCTTGCCGGTCGCGAAATAGTCGAGAAAGAAAAGCGGTTCGGCGCCCTGAACGACCAGATCGTTGACGCACATGGCGACGAGATCGATGCCGACGGTGTCATGGCGATTGGCATCGATCGCAATCTTCAGCTTGGTGCCGACGCCGTCATTGGCGGCCACCAGAACCGGATCCGTAAAACCTGCGGCCTTCAGATCGAACAAACCGCCGAAGCCGCCGATTTCGCCATCAGCGCCGGGGCGGCGGGTGGAGCGCACGGCGGGCTTGATCTTTTCCACCATCAGATTGCCGGCGTCGATATCCACGCCTGCGTCGCTATAGGTGAGACCGTTCTTGCCTGCTTCACTCATCGCCCGTCTCCGATGGTCCTTGGAAGCGGTCGCCATGGCATGATGCGCCGCCAGATGCAAGCGGCAGACCGCATCGAGCCCGGTTTTCCAAGCTGTTCAGATCACATTCCTGCACACTGATGCAAGCCTTGACCTATCGCAGTGCCCCCGGCATATCCCATCAGGAACATGCGAATGTCGAAAGGGACGAGCCATGGCCTATCATGTCAGCGGTGCAAGCCTCCGGCGCTATCTCCTTTTCTGGGTCGGCGCGCTGGTCGTCTTCATCATCTTTCTGCTCGCCTTCCGCACCATTCTTCTGCCCTTCGTCGCCGGCATGGCGCTGGCTTATTTTCTCGATCCGGTGGCAGACTGGCTGGAACGCCGTGGTCTCTCGCGCCTCATGGCAACGGTCGTCATTCTCATCAGCTTCGTCCTGATGTTTGCGCTTGCGCTGATGCTGGTCATCCCGCTGATCGTCAGTCAGTTCAACGATTTCGCCAAGAGCCTGCCGAACTACATCTCGCAGCTGCAGCAGCTGATCGCGAGCCCGGAAAACTCCTTCCTGCCCCACTGGATGGCCACTCAGGTGCAGGCGGCGAAGGAGAACTTTTCGAGCGTGATGTCGGAAGGCGCTGGCTTCCTCGGCACGCTGCTCAGCCAGTTGTGGAGTTCTGGCAAGGCGGTCGTCGACATCATCTCGCTGTTTGTCGTCACACCGGTTGTTGCTTTCTACATCCTGCTCGACTGGGACCGCATGGTGGAAAAAGTCGATAGCTGGATCCCGCGCGATCAGGTGGCGACTGTGCGCCAGCTGGCGCGAGAGATGGACCGTGCCGTCTCCGGTTTCATTCGTGGGCAGGGATCGCTCTGCCTCATCCTCGGCATCTATTATGCTGTCGGCCTCTCCATCGTCGGCCTGAATTTCGGCCTGCTGATCGGCTTCGTCTCGGGCATGATCAGCTTCATTCCCTATATCGGTTCGCTGGTTGGGTTGGTTCTCTCGGTCGGCGTGGCGCTGATGCAGTTCTGGCCGGATTACCCCTGGGTGATTGCCGTCGTCTGCGTCTTCTTCACGGGCCAGTTCATCGAGGGTAATATCCTGCAGCCGAAACTCGTCGGCTCCAGCGTCGGCCTGCATCCGGTATGGCTCATGTTTGCGCTTCTCGCCTTCGGTGCCATGTTCGGCTTTGTCGGGCTGCTGGTGGCGGTGCCGGCTGCCTCCATGATCGGCGTGCTTGTTCGCTTCGCCCTGACGCGGTATCTTCAAAGCGACATCTATTTCGGCCACTCCGCCACTTTGCCTTGGGATGACAGGCAGAGCGTGCAGCCAAAGGCCCTGGAAGAACCATCGACCAAAGAATGACAGACAATTTCGCCAAGCCGAAGTGGCAGCGCCCGGAGCAGCTGCCGCTGGAACTTTCCCATTCTGCCGCCACCGGTCGTGAGGACCTGCTCGTGGGCGAACCTATCACGGCTGCCCTGTCGCTGATCGATGCCTGGCCCGCATGGCCTTCACCCGTTGTGGTGCTGACGGGGCCTGCCGGTTCAGGCAAGTCGCATCTTGCCGATATCTGGCGCTCGCTCGCCCATGCGACCGACATCCATCCAAAACATGGCGAGGATGCCGCGCTTGCGGCGGCTGCCGGCCCGGTTCTGTTCGAGGATGCGGACCGCAACGGTTTTGACGACAACGAGCTTTTCCATGTCATCAACAGCGTGCGGGAAAACCGCACCAGCCTGCTGATGACGGCCCGGCTGTGGCCCATGTCCTGGCCTGTTACATTGCCGGATCTGCGCTCGCGTCTCAAGGCTGTGACGGTCGTGGAAATCGGCGAGCCGGACGAGGACCTCTTGGCGCAGGTGATCGTCAAGCTGTTTGCCGACCGACAGCTGGCGATCGATGAGAAGCTGGTTGGCTATATCGTTGCGCGCATGGAGCGGTCGCTGGCGGCAGCCCAAGGCGTGGTGGACCAATTGGACCGGCTGGCGCTCTCACGCGGAACACGTATCACACGGTCGCTGGCCGCCGAGGTATTGACCAGTTTTGCGGGTGCGCCGGACGAGGAAGATGACGACGATTGACTGTCACAGTTCCGTCGTCGAAACGTTATAGGCGAATTTGGATGAGCGAAGGGGGATCAGCCATGGATCAAATCACCGAAACACAAGAAGCGCCATCCATGTCGTCCATCGAACTGACCGACCTGATGAACAGCCCTGAGCGCTTCATCAACCGCGAATTTTCCTGGCTGCAGTTCAATCGCAGGGTTCTCGAGGAAACGCTGAATACCGCCCACCCGCTTCTGGAGCGTGTGCGCTTCCTGTCGATCTCTGCAGCTAACCTTGATGAATTCTTCATGGTCCGCGTGGCAGGTCTCGAAGGTCAGGTACGCCAGAGCATTGTCATCCGCAGTCCTGATGGAAAGACCCCCGCGGAACAGCTGGACGACATCCTGAAGGAGATAGACAATCTGCAGATGGAGCAGCAGGCCTCGCTGGCTGTGCTGCAGCAGTATCTCGCCAAGGACGATATCCTGATCGTGCGTCCGGCCGCCCTCACGGATGAGGATCGGCAATGGCTGGCCTCCTCCTTCGAGGACAATCTGTTCCCGATCCTGACCCCGCTTTCCATCGATCCGGCCCACCCATTCCCCTTCATTCCCAATCTCGGCTTCTCCATGGGACTGCAGTTGGACAGCAAGCTGGGTCGCGAGCCGATGACCGGCCTCTTGCGCCTGCCGCCGACGCTCGATCGCTTCATCCGCTTGCCGGATGACGGCGTGACCATCCGCTACATCACGTTGGAAGATGTCGTGTCGATGTTCATCGACCGGCTGTTCCCTGGCTACGAGGTCAAGGGCGCCGGCACCTTCCGCATTATCAGAGACAGCGATATCGAAGTGGAAGAAGAGGCGGAAGATCTCGTTCGCTTCTTCGAAACCGCGCTGAAGCGCCGCCGCCGCGGCAAGGTCATCCGTATCGAAACGGATTCGGAAATGCCGGCCTCACTGCGCCAGTTCGTGGTGCAGGAACTCGGCGTGCCGGATAATCGCGTTGCGGTTCTGCCAGGCCTGCTGGCGCTCAACACCTTGTCTGAAATCGCCAAGGCGCCACGCGACGATCTGCGCTTCGAGCCCTACAATGCCCGCTTCCCGGAGCGCGTTCGCGAACATGCCGGCGATTGCCTGGCCGCCATCCGCGAAAAGGACATGGTGGTTCACCACCCCTATGAGAGCTTCGACGTCGTCGTGCAGTTCCTGCTGCAGGCGGCGCGCGACCCTGATGTTCTCGCAATCAAGCAGACGCTCTATCGCACCTCGAATGACAGCCCGATCGTCCGTGCGCTCATCGATGCCGCTGAGATGGGCAAATCCGTGACTGCGCTCGTGGAACTCAAGGCGCGCTTCGACGAAGAGGCCAACATCCGCTGGGCGCGAGACCTGGAGCGCGCCGGCGTGCAGGTGGTGTTCGGCTTCATCGAACTGAAGACGCATGCAAAGATGTCGATGGTCGTGCGCCGCGAGGACGGCAAGCTCAGGACCTACTGCCATCTCGGCACCGGCAACTATCACCCGGTCACCGCCAAGATCTATACGGACCTGTCCTTCTTCACCTGCAACCCCAAGATCGCCCACGACATGGCGAACGTGTTCAACTTCATCACCGGCTATGGCGAGCCGGAAGAAAGCATGAAGCTGGCGGTTTCGCCCTATACGTTGCGTCCGCGCATCCTCAAGCACATCGCGGAAGAGATCGAGCATGCGCGCGCTGGTCGCCCGGCGGCGATCTGGATGAAGATGAACTCGCTGGTCGACCCTGAGATCATCGACGCCCTTTATCGCGCCAGCCAGGCCGGCGTGGAAGTCGATCTCGTGGTGCGCGGCATCTGCTGCCTGCGTCCGCAGGTGCCGGGTCTGTCGGATAATATCCGCGTCAAGTCCATCGTCGGGCGCTTCCTGGAGCATAGCCGCATCTTCTGCTTCGGCAACGGGTACGGATTGCCCTCCGAAAATGCGCTGGTTTATATCGGCTCCGCAGACATGATGCCGCGTAATCTCGACCGCCGCGTGGAAACACTGGTGCCTTTGCTTAACCCTACTGTGCATGAGCAGGTTCTGTCGCAGATCATGCTGGGCAACCTGATTGACAACCAGCAGAGCTACGAGATATTGCCCGACGGTACGTCGCGCCGGATGGAGGTTCGCAAAGGCGAGGAACCTTTCAACGCGCAACACTATTTTATGACCAACCCAAGCCTTTCGGGGCGTGGGGAAGCTCTGAAATCGAGTGCGCCGAAACTGATCGCGGGCATTGTCTCGGGTCGCAAGAAATAGTGACGAATGGTAAGATCTGAAGCTCAGGGGCGTCTCCCCGGTAGCGCTCCTGTTTCCATCGTGGACATCGGCTCGAACTCCGTTCGCGTCGTGATCTATGAAGACCTGTCCCGTGCGCCAACAATCCTCTTCAACGAGAAGGTGCTCTGCGGCCTCGGCAAGGGCTTGGGCTCCAGCGGCCGCATGGACACCGAGGCCGTTGAGCGCGCGCTGCATGCGCTGCGTCGCTTCAAGGCGTTGTCGCGTCAGGCCCGCGCTACCAAGATGTTCGTGCTGGCGACTGCCGCCGCTCGCGAAGCCTCCAACGGACCGGAATTCATTGCCGCTGCCGAAGAGATCCTCGGCCAGCCTGTGCAGGTCCTGTCTGGTGAGGAAGAGGCGCGGTATTCGGCGCTCGGCGTCATCAGCGGCTTCCAGGAGGTTGATGGCATTGCCGGTGATCTCGGCGGCGGTTCGCTCGAACTGATCGATATCAGGAACGGCGTCTTCACGCCGGGCATTACCCTGCCGCTCGGCGGCCTGCGCCTGTCGGAAGCGTCAGGCAATTCGCTCTCCAAGGCACGCGCACTGGCCCGCCAGGAGGTGAAGTCCGCCAAGTTTCTGCAGGGCGGGGCGGGGCGCAGCTTCTATGCAGTGGGTGGCACTTGGCGCAATATTGCCAAGCTGCACATGGAAATCACGAATTACCCGCTGCACATGATGCAGGGCTATCAGCTGCAGCTGAACGAGATGCAGAACTTCCTGGAACAGGTGGTTCTGTCGAAGGATTCGAAAGATCCAGCCTGGCAGTCTGTCTCGAAAAGCCGCCGCGCGCTTCTGCCCTTCGGCGCCGTTGCCATGCAGGAAGTGTTGGCCGCCATGAAACCGGCGCGCGTTATCTTCTCGGCGCAAGGCGTGCGCGAGGGCTACCTCTATTCGCAACTGCCGCCGGACGAGCAGGAGAAAGACCCGCTTCTGCTGGCCGCCGACCAACTGGCCATCCTGCGTGCCCGCTCGCCTGAGCACGCGCGCGAACTCGCCGACTGGACCGGCCAGATGGTGCCTGCCTTCGGCATTGAGGAAACGGAAGAAGAAAACCGCTATCGCCGCGCCGCCTGTCTGTTGGCGGATATCAGCTGGCGCGCCCACCCGGATTATCGCGGGTTGCAGGCGCTGAACCTGATTGCGCATTCCTCGCTGGTGGGCATTACCCATCCGGGCCGCGCCTATCTGGCGCTTGCCAATTACTATCGCTTCGAAGGCCTGCATGATGATGGGGCCACAGGCCCGCTGTCGCAGATCGCAACGCCGCGCCTGCTGGGGCTGGCCAAGCTGCTGGGCGGCCTGCTGCGTGTGGTCTACCTTTTCTCGGCATCAATGCCCGGCGTGGTTGACCATCTCTATTTCCGCAAGGCGGAGCGAGGTGATCTCGACCTCGAATTCGTCGTGCCGCATGATTACGCGGACTTTGCTGGGGAACGTCTCGAAGGCCGCCTGCAACAGCTCGGCAAGCTCACGAACAAGCGCATTGCGTTTGTGTTTGAGTAAGGGGCGCCCGCGGCGCGTCTCTAACGACCGTTAACCAGGCAGCTTTCCTAAGCGCTTGGGTTTTGGTATATTGATCGCATGCCGACCGTCTTTCGCTTCGATGGTCTGCGCGTCGTCATCTATCCGAACGACCACAGACCCGCTCATGTTCATGTCAAAAGCGCTGTCGGCGAGGCGGTGTTCATTTTGCAATGCCCTGACGGCCCGCCCATCTTGCGGGAGAGTTTTGGCTGCAATCGCGCCGAACTCACCCGTATGGCGGGGAATGTTGCCAGCGTGCTGACAAAGCTTTGCGAGGACTGGAGTGCGATCCATGGAGCTTACTGAACAGGATCTTCAAGCAGCCGAGCAGCGCATGCAAAAGCTACGCTCGAATGGCTATGCCGTGTCCGCACGGTATGACCGCCGGTCTGGCCGGGTGATCATCGAACTCAACACTGGCGTCCAAATTGCATTTCCGGCGGAGCTTGCAGAGGGTTTGGAAAACGCTGGGCTAGAAGATCTTGCGGAGATTGAAATCAGTCCAGCCGGGCTTGGTCTTCATTGGCCGAAGCTAGACGCTGATGTCTACATTCCAGCCATTCTGCAGGGCGTCTTCGGCAGCAAGACATGGATGGCTGCTCGGCTAGGTTCAAGCGGTGGCAAGGTTCGAACTGAGGCGAAGGCGATCGCTGCGCGAGAAAACGGTCGCAAGGGAGGCAGGCCCCGAAAGACGGCGACTGGCAGCTGAGACCGGCTGGCGAGCTTGAAGATGTCTGTCTCTTCCCTTATGTTACATGTAACGTAGTAGGGAGGGCATCATGCCGGCACCGATCAACCAGAGGGTTCAGAAGCATCGGGATGCGATGCGCGCTGCGGGCTTGCGACCAGTTCAGATCTGGGTGCCCGATACACGCCAGCCTGGCTTTGCTGCGGAGTGCCGCCGTCAGGCACGTCTCGTTGCTTTAGCGGATGCCTCCGATCCTGATCTCGATGCTTTCATGGATGCCGCTCTTGCAGATATGGGCGGCGAGGGCGACGCGTGAGGCGCGGGGATCTTGTGACGGTCGCCATGCCGGGGGATTTTGGTAAACCCCCTCCTGCATTGATCATTCAAGCCGACCAGTTTGAAGAAACCGGCACCGTCACGGTACTGTTGGTGTCAAGCACTCTTGTGGATGCGCCGCTCTTGAGGCCAATGGTCCATCCAACCCCTGCCAATGGGCTGCGAATGCCTTCTCAGGTCATGGTCGATAAGGTCATGTCGGTGAAGCGCGACAAGCTTGGTCCGGCGTTCGGTCGCCTGGAGGATGAAGCCATGCTCTCCGTCACACGATCTCTTGCGGTCTTTCTCGGTCTTGCCTGATGATGGCTGCTCTTGAAGGGCCGCCGTCGATAGCTGAGGGAAGCGCCCGGCATTGCTGCCGGACGCTCTGTTGTTCCTGCGGTAATGCGGCTCACTTCGCCTTCAGGAAATCACCCACCTCAAGCAGAACGAATTCGTTATCGTCTGGCTTGTCGATGAAGCGGCCGATGGAGAAGGGCAGGTTGTTGTCGTTGCCGACGATGATATGCGTGGCATCGACCACATCGACATTCTCGATGGTCACGAACGGCATGGTGTAGATGCCATCCTTTGTGCCCTGCTTGGCTTTCTTGTCCGGATCGGCAATGTTCATCAGGTCGATGTAGCCGATCTTGCGCACTGCCTTGCCGACATTGGCATCGGTCATTTCGATCTTGTAGACGCGCTTGTGCTTGGCGGGCTTTTCAAAGCAATCCACTTGCGGCTTGGCAGGGTCAGCGCAGGCCTTGTCGGCTGTGCCTTCGCCGCCATCGCGCTCCAGAACGAGCGCGGTCGTGCCGTCGATCATGTTGAAGTCACCGATATTGGTGCCGCCAGCGGAGAGCGGATAGAGCCAGCTGCGGCCTGTCCAGCCTTTGCCCGCCGTATCGAATTCGATGACCCGCAGTGCGTTCTGGCCTTCCACCTGCTCGAACTTGCCGTCGCCGAGATAGAGCGGGCCTTCCAGCAGGGCGTAGAGGCGTGAGCCATCCGGAGACATGGCCAGACCTTCAAAGCCGTTGGAGCGACGCAGGTTGAAAGCAGGCATTGGCTTAGACGGATCGGAGGGCAGGGTGAGCGTCGGGTGATCCGGCGACATCACGGTTTTGCCCTCGACCGTGGTCGAATAGACGGCAACCAGCTCACCGCGCAGGTTGACCTTGAGCAGATAGGGGCCAAACTCCTCGCCGATCCAGTAGCCATCGGCCACCGGCTGGATGGATTCGATGTCGAAGTCGGAGCCGGTCAGGTAGCGCTTGTCAGTGCCTTCCATGACGATCGGGAAGGGTACAACTTTGTTCGGGTCGGACAGGAACACGGTCTCGATGCGGTCGACCTTGTTGTTGGCCCAGTCCATCTTCAGGTGATGCAGCATCAGCATGGCATCGACGGAATTCAGCTTGGAGCCGAAGCCGTTGTCGGACAGGCTCCAGAAAGACCCATCCGGCATGGTCTTGATGCCGGAAAAACCCTGCACGGCCTGGCCGTTGAAGGGCATGGAAAGGCCGGTGGGGTGGATGCCGTCCATGCCGGGCACGGTGCCGATGCCGTTTGCGCGCTTGCGGTCAGGCGTGGTAAACTTGGCGGCGGTCTTCAGCGCGTCGGGCGCATCATCCGGTGCCGGAATGATGGTGTTTGCTGGCAGGATGGCCTGGGCCGAGAGCTTTGCCGGGAAAGCCTTTTCCTCGGCCTTGGCGCCGATGGTCAGCGCCAGGACGGCTGCGGACGCGAGCAGGATCGTTTTCATCATATATCCCCCGATGATGGATTGGAACGGGGGCAGGATTAGGGATGCTGAATGTCGCTCGCATTGCGAGCAGATGAAGATTTGGTGACGCTTCAGGATAATCTGCTCAACGCGCGCCAGCGTCCGGGGGAGATTCCGTAAGCGGCGCGGAAATGGCGGGTAAAGTGCGCCTGATCGGCAAAGCCTGCAGCAAAGGCCGCATCGGCTAGAGAAATTTCGGCTCGGCACAGGTGTTTACGGGCAAGCTCCAGCCTGCGCATGATCTGGAAGCGATGCGGGCTGGTGCCCATGCGACGACGAAACTGGCGCGCCAGCGTATAGCGATCAAAGCCGGTCAGCCGTTCCAGCGTCACGGATGAGACAGTTTCAGTGGCGTGGGCGCGCAGGTAATCCGCTGCCATCGCAATCGCCCGCTCGTCGTTCAAGAATTTCGGCGTTCGATCCTGCGCATGGCGGGAAAGCCCGGCGGCGATGCGCATCAGGATATCGTCAAGCTGCAGATCCTCCGGTTCGCTTGCGAGGTTGTGCAGGGCTTCCGCCAGTGCGGCAGCCAGCATGGCATCCTCGATCACCGGCCGGCTCACAAAGGGCAGGGTGTTCGCTTGCGGCAAGGCTGCTGCGATCAAGTCCGGCGGCACGTATAGCATCCGGTAGACCAGACCGTCTTCCGTTCCCGCTGCACCGTCATGCACCTCGTCCGGATGCAGCACGATGATGTTGCCCGGCTGGCTGAAGCGGCGCTCGCCGCGATAGGCAAAGGTCTGCACACCGGAAAGGGTCAGCCCCAGTCCATAGGTATCGTGCCGATGCGGGGAAAACATATCGCCGCGAAAGGCGGCTTCGATCCGCTCGATATTGCGGATGCTGGGGCCGCTGAGGAAGCGCCCTCCCGGTCTGCACAAACCTTCAAGACTATCGCCGTCATCTAGAGCTATCGGGCTGAAAGGCATTGTATTTGCGGAGTTTCCTATGGCTGAGCCCATCACCTTCGACACCAAGTTCGTCATCATCCTGAGAGATGATATTGCCGTCTGGCAGAAGCTGAATGTTACCGCCTTTCTAACCAGCGGCATAGTCGGCGCGACGCCGGGATTGATGGGCGAACCCTATCGCGATGCGGCGGGCAATGTCTTCCATCCGCTCTGCATCCAGCCCATCGTGGTGCTGGCGACCGATCAGGCAGGTCTGCAGACCATCCACAGGCGCGCACTGGAGCGTGGGGTGCAGACCTCGGCCTATGTGGAGGAGATGTTCTCCACCGGCCACGACGCCGCCAATCGCGAGGTGTTTGCACAGTTCTCGCCCGAAAATGCCAAGTTTGTCGGTCTGGCGCTGAGGACCGACAGGAAGATCGCCGACAAGATCACCAAAGGTGCGAAGATGCATCCATAACAGGAATGCCGTACGACGGGTTTCGTCGTGCGGCATTCGGATAAAGTCTTTAATCCGGCGTTCAGGCGCTGGCGCGCATGGCGTAGCGTGCCGTTTCAGCCATTCGGCCGACATGATCGTTCTCGACCTGGAACTTAGCAATCATCGCCTTGAGCTGATGAACTTCGTTCAAGAGCGTGACGCCGGCGGCACTCGATTCTTCCACCATGGCCGCATTCTGCTGCGTCACCTGATCAAGGCTGTTGATTGCGACGTTGATCTCCGCGAGGCCCGTGGCCTGTTCGCGGGCAGCTGCTGCAATCGACTGCATCTGGTCGTTGATGGCGAAGACGCAGGTCTCGATCGCGTTCAGCGCCGTTCCCGTATCGTTGACCAGTTGGACACCGCTCTGGACATTTGTCAGCGACGCCTCGATCAGGCCTTTGATTTCGCGCGCTGCCTTGGCCGAACGCTGTGCAAGTTCGCGCACTTCCTGGGCCACAACGGCAAAGCCCTTGCCCGCTTCACCGGCGCGGGCGGCTTCCACGCCTGCGTTCAGGGCGAGCAGGTTTGTCTGGAAGGCGATCTCATCGATGACGCCAATGATATTGGAGATCTCGTTCGAGGACGAAGAGATCTTGTTGATCGCCTCGATCGCGTTCGACACCACGGTACCGGCGTCCTTGGCATTGCTGTTCGCTTTGGCGGCCATCTGCGTCGCGTCGTCAACCCGGCTTATGGCGGCTGCTACATTGGCCGTGATCTCTTCCAATGCGGCGGCAGTCTGTTCCAAGGCTGCTGCCTGACGCTCCGTGCGCTTTGACAGGTCTTCCGTTCCACGGCTGATTTCCTGCGTGCCGTGGCTGATGGATTCCGATGCGTTCGTCACGGTCATGATAGTGCTGCGCAGCTGGACGACCGTCGTGTTGAAATTGGCGCGCAGGCTTTCGAAGTCTGGCGCGAAAGGTTCCGTGAGTTCGATATTGAGCTGGCCGTCAGCGAGCTTTGCAAGACCGGCGGCGAGACCATTCGTGGCTTGCGCCATGGCTTCGGCGCGCTGGCGTTCGCGCGCCGCATTGCGGCTTCGCTCTTCGTCCGTCAGGTTGCGCTGCTGCTCGGCTTCGCTTTCCAGCGTAAGGGCCTTGATGCCGTTCTGCCGGAAGACTTCCACAGCGCGAGCCATGGCACCGATCTCATCCCGCCGCCCGGTTTCCGGCACCGTCACATTGAAATTGCCGGTGACGAGAACTTCCATGGTGGAGGTAATGCGTGTGATGAGCCGCGCAATGCCGACGCTGATGACCAGGGCGATCAGCAGGCCAAGCGCGATCGACACCGCCGCGGAGATACCCCCGGACAGCAGCACGCTATCGACCATGGACATGGTCTCCTGCTCTTCCTTGGTACGAACATCGACGAATTGCTTGTTCAGCGTGACGGCCTGGTCGCCTATGGCAGCGCCGATCTTCGTCAAGGCCGCGACTGCTGCCTGTCCGTTTTTCGTGGTCTCCTGGAGGCTCTTGAGCGACTTGTCGAAGACACCGATCGGAGCATCGAGAGCAGCGATCGTCGCTTTAGCCCAGGTGTCCCCGGCAGGAATCTGCTTCAACGTAGCCAGTTCCGCATGCAGATAGGCTAGTTCGTTTGCAGCCTGCTCCGCATCCCCACCGCCGCCACGCAGGGCATAGCGAGAGGCAAAGTTCGTATAGGCCTGTGCGTTCTGCAACAGGCGCACCGGCACGGTCACATCGAAATTGTCCCGTTTCGCACCTTCATCCACGAGCGCCGTCAAGATGTTGCGCAGCCGGGAATTCGCAGCGCCCAGGGCACCATAGGCATTCTGCTTTTCCTTGTTCTGGGCAACCAGCTGCCCAAAGGCTGCCTGAAACTCCGTCAAGCTTGCAGCAACCGCGTCGGCTTGAGAGGAAAGGACCGCCTTCAGCTTGTCCATGTTTTTCACAGCTTGCTTTTGTGCATTCAGAGCAGCCACCTGCTCGGGCGCATTGGGCGAGCCGATATAGAGTGTTGCGGTACGACGAACTTCCGCGATGTCCCTCTCAAAGCCCGCCAGTGTTTCGGAGGCATTCGCCGCCGCCACCAACTCCGCCACGTTTGCGCGAACCATGCGCAGCCGCATGTCGTAGAGCAGGGAGATGGATGCGAGAAGCAGGACCAGCGTTCCAAAGCCGATGACGATACGAGCGCGCACACTCAGATGCGAGATGACCCTAAGCAGCATGTTCATGATCAACCCTTGTAGCGCTCGATTGCAGAGAGTGTGTCCTTGCCGAACAGTGTCTCGAACTTGTCGCGGACCTTGCTCATGGCAGACGTGAAGGCTGCACGGTCTACGTCGGTGACGACAGTCATGCCGCGACGCGCCAGTTCCTCGATGTCAGCCTTTTGCCCCTGGTCGTTGAAGGCACGCGAAAGCGGCGCAGCCTTCACGGCGCATTGCCGCAGCAGTTCCTGCTCTTCGGGACTGAACGTCTTGTAAACACGCTCGCTGATCATGATCATCGCGGCCGAATAGCAGTGGCCGGTCAAACTCAGATACTTCTGCACCTTGTCGAAGTTTGAAGCTCGAATAGTGGCGACGGGATTTTCCTGTGCCTTGAAGGTCCCGTCCGCAAGCGCCGCATAGAGCTCCACGAACGAATAGGGTTGCGCATCGGCGCCGAGGGCCTGGAAGCCGGCCACCATCACCTCCGATTGCGGTACGCGGATCTTGACGCCCTGGAGGTCCGCCGGGGTCCGAACCGGCTTGTCCATCGAGGAAATCTGTCTCAGGCCGTTTTCCGCCCAGGCAAGGCCGACAACGCCCGTTCCTTTCATCGCGGTCAGCGCTTCCGCGCCGATTGGACCGTCAAGGGTGGCGCGCGCATGGTTGAGATCACGGAAGAGGAAGGGGATGTCGAAGACACCCAGCTTTGGTGCAATCGTCGGCGCTGCGAAGCCGGCACTGCTGGCCACCGCGAGATCAAGCGTCCCGGCCTGAAGATCCTCTGTGATTTCTCGTTCTCCACCGAGTGCGCCGCTGGAATAGAGATCGATCCGCACCTGGCCTTTGCTCGCCTCCGCGAAGGATTTGGCGAGCGCCTTTGCCGATTCTCCCATCTGCGACGTCAGCGCTCCGGTGAAGGCAATACGCAGAACCCGGGGCGGTGCCGTAACGGCCGCATGGCTTCGTCCTGTAAAGCTTGTAACAAAGCTAAGTGTACCAGCTGCAAGTAAAGTTCTACGATTCAATCCGCGAATATTGCTCATGATGTTTGTACCGTCATTCGAGCATCCTCAAAAAGCATGTTTCAGGACCACGCAATTGCCTCCCGCAAGTCGTGAAAGCATGCAAAGCAGTAATCAGATTTTGAATCGGACGTCTTAAATAAGGATTAAGTGGTATAGGGGAATGAGGCGTAATAAAAAATATGATAATATATGAATATGGAGCAAGAATTTACGCGGATAAATCCGAGTGTGTGGCTATTATTGTGTGCCGCAGGAATTTACTGGGTAATCAATGCTAGCAAGGCGAAGCTCGCGAGCCAGTGTTCGCCCATGTAATCGCCTGCCACATGCGGCAGTGCAGTGGCCAGATGATCCTCTGCCGCCGCCTTCAGGACGGCACAATGCGGGTCATTCGAGGGAAGGGCGGAGGCCAGGGACCTGAAGCACCAGGCGCGACTGAGGTTCAGGCCGTCCAGATGGGCGATCTTGCCATCGGAGCGATCGGACACCGTGGCGGGGCAAAACAGCGTTGCCGGCTGCTGAGCGCCAATCGCCGGCAGGAAGCGATCGAACCAGGGCTGAAAACGATCAGCCGGCATCAGGCGGCGCATGCACTCTGCCTCGATCAGCGTGGAGGAAAGGAATTCGTCGCTGGAAGGTTCGCCCCAGGCGGGGCAGTTCTCATCAGCACCGTACCAGCGGTCTGCGGTCTCGATCAGCAGATCCATCAGCGCCGCATCGGTCGCGATCTCCGCATAATCCGCCGAGAGCCTCAGCGCAAAGGCCGTGTTGAAATGCGTGCCAACACGCACCGGATAAGTGGCAATGGGCAGGAAGGCCATGAAGCGGTCGCGGATCACATCGGTCAGCGGCTGCAGGATCGAGGCCCGACGGCCATGCTCCAGTTGGTGCAGTTCCGCCGAAAGCTTCAGCAGCCAGCCCCAGCCATAGGGCCGTTCATAGCCGCGCGAAAGCGGCCTTGCAAAATAGGCGCATTCGTCGGCGACCTTCTCCGGCGTCAGTTGTGCATCGAACAGCGTGCGGATGTTTGCTGCATGTTCGCCGTCAGGAAATCGATTCAGGATCGCCGCCAGCAGCCAATAGCCATGCACGCAGGAATGCCAGTCGAAGCTGCCGTAGAATATCGGATGCAATTGCGAAGGAGTGCCAAGATCCTGTGGCCCCTCAAAACCATGCGCAAGGTGGTTGGGGTATTCTCGAGTCACATGCCCCAGCGCAATGGCCGCAAAACGATCGGCCAGATCGGCGCTGAGGCCAAGGGCGCTCACCCCTCAAGCTCCACGGCTTCCACCTTCTTGTCGACAAAGCGCAGCGCGACCGAGCCGGAAATCAGCTTCAGGGCCGCATCACCGAACAGTTCGCGGCGCCAGCCATGCAGAGCGGCAACCTCGGCCTTATCGCCCTCGACGGCAATCTTGTCGAGATCGTCCGAATTGGCGATCACCTTGGCGGCGACGCCATGCTTTTCCGAGGTGAGGCGCAGCAGCACCTTCAACAGTTCCACAGCGGCCTGGGCGCCTTCCGGTGTATGAACATGCTTCGGTGCATGTGGCATCTCGGTCTTCGGCAGAGCAAGCGCTGCGTTGACGGACTCGATGATGGCGCTGCCGGAAGACGACCGCTCCCAGCCCTTGGGGATTGTCCGCAGGCGTCCCAGCGCTTCCGTGTCCTTCGGCTGCTGCTGGGCGATTTCGTAAATCGCATCGTCCTTCAGCACGCGCGAACGCGGCACATTGCGGCCGCGCGCTTCCCGCTCGCGCCAGGCGGCGACGAATTTCAGAACGGCGAGTTCCTGCGGCTTGCGCAGGCGCGACTTCAACCTGAGCCAGGCATCGTCGGGATGCATGTCATAGGTTTCCGGCGATTCCAGGATCGCCATTTCCTCGGACACCCAGGTGGCGCGGCCTTCCTGTTCCAGCTTTTCCTTGAGGCTCAAATAGACGTCGCGCAGATGGGTGACATCAGCCAGCGCATATTCCAGCTGCTTTTCGGTCAGCGGGCGGCGGCTCCAGTCGGTAAAGCGGGAGGATTTGTCGATCTGCACATTCTTGGTGCGCTGCACGAGCTGGTCATAGGAAACCGAGTCGCCGAAGCCGCAGACCATGGCCGCAACCTGCGTATCGAAGATCGGGTGCGGGATAAGCTTGCCGAGATGATAGATGATTTCCAGATCCTGCCGCGCCGCGTGGAAGACCTTCACCACATTGGTGTCGGCCATCAGCTCGAAGAAGGGTTTCAGGTCGAGGCCCTTGGCGAGCGGGTCGACGATCACTTCGAGGTCGGGGCTCGCCATCTGGATCAGGCACAGTTCGGGCCAGAAGGTCGTCTCGCGCAGGAATTCCGTATCGACAGTCACGAATTCGGATTTTGCGAGGGTGCGGCAGGCATCCGCAAGGGCGGCGGTGGTCTCAATCATCAGATCTGATCATCAGCAAAAATAAGCGATCCACCTTCCTTTCCCTTTCGACCGGGGTTGTCAACATGAAGAGCGCCGATGGAGGGTGTCTGCCGCAATTTCTTCACGATCGTGTGCGCGCCAGCACGGATACGCCTCATATCACCCGCACAAAGCTCGTCATGCCCGTCTTCTGGTGCTCGATGATATGGCAATGAAGCACCCAGTCGCCAACATTATCCGCGACCAACGCCAGCTGCACCTTCTCATCCGGCAGCACCAGATAGGTATCGGTGATCAGCGGCTGCACGGCCCGCGCATTGGATGAGATGACCTTGAAGTTCATGCCATGCAGATGGATGGGGTGGGCGTGCGGCGTGTTGTTTTCCAGGTTGAAGACATAGCTCTTGCCGAGCTTCATCTCGACGAGCGGCGCCATCGGATCCGGTGTGTCGCCATCCCAGGCGACGCGATTGATCGCCCAGAAGGTGTAGCCGAGCGTGCCGCAGATGGATTGGGTCGGGGCGTTTTCTGCGGTAGCGCTCAGGATCAGCGGAACGCGCTCGACACTCTTGAGGTCCGGCTCCTGCCAGGGGTTGGGGGTGAGCGGCGTCACGTCGCCCAGCGTGCGCTTCAGCGATGTGCCAACCGATCGGAAATTGGCAACCGTCTTGGCGGAGGAGGGGCGCACATCGATCAGCCGCGCCGTTTTCCCCTCGCTGTCCGGCATCCTGAGCGCCAGATCCAGCCGTTGGCCGGGGCCGATCGTAATCGTCTCCAGGCGGTCGATTTTCGGTACGGGATGTCCGTCCAGCGCGACTACCAGTGCCTCGGCACCATCAAGCTTCAGGGCATAGATGCGCGTCACGTCGGTCGCTGCCAGTCGAACACGCACAAGCCCGCCGGTTGGCGCATCGAAGCTCGGCTCCACCCGCCAGTTAGCGCCGCGCACGGTGCCGTTGGTGCCGGCCTTGGCCGTGTCGCGTGGCCTGAACTGTTCGATGAACTGGCCATCACTGCCAAGCCGCCAGTCGCGCAGGTTGATGGTGATCTCCGCGTCGAACTGTGGGTCTTTTGGGTCTTCCACAATGAGGAGCCCGGTCATGCCGCGCCCGATTTGCGTCAGCGTGTTGCAATGGGGGTGATACCAGAAGGTGCCGGCATCCGGCGGCGTAAAGGCGTAGTCGAAGCTGTCGCCCTTATAGAGATAGGGCTGGGTCAGGAAGGGCACGCCGTCCATGCGGTTCGGCACCCGTAAGCCATGCCAATGCACGGTGGTTGGTTCGTCCAGCCGATTGGTGAACCTTGCCACAAAAGGCTCCCCACGCCGGAGGCGTAACACCGGCGGGATGTTGGCGGATGGCGCATCAGCTTTCGCATAGGTCATCATGCCCTTGGTGACATGCGTGCCATCCAGGATTGCCTCGGTCCCCTTCGCCTCCAGCAGCAGCGGAGCAGGGGACGATGCAACGCCGAAGCGGCTGGCAAGCGCGATGCCGGCACCATAGGCACCCACGCCGACGCCAGCCTTCAAAAGGTTGCGGCGAGAGAGAAGAGGCATCGGGATACTCCGGATATTCAGCTGTAGCTGGGGAGCTCGGGTTTAAACTTGATAACAATAATCAGCAATATCCGTTTCCGCGCAATTGTGACGCAGTCTCACCTCATAAGGGAACTGACGTGCCGATGAATAGCGCCGTTGGCACGGTCGCGCCTTGACAAATCGGGCGTGCCATGCGCTTTTCCGCCCGATTTTCCCCTGCCGGCCGGGCCTCGTTGCCGTGCGCCGGCACAAGTGATTCCAGGATCTTGAAAATGCACCGTTACCGCAGCCACACATGTGCAGCCCTTCGCAAGTCGGATGTGGGCGAAACCGTTCGCCTCTCCGGCTGGGTCCATCGCGTCCGCGACCATGGCGGCGTTCTCTTCGTCGACCTGCGCGACCATTATGGCATCACACAGGTCGTGGCCGATCCGGATAGCCCGGCCTTCAAGACGGCTGAAGTCGTTCGTGGCGAATGGGTCATCCGCATCGATGGCCTCGTCAAGGCGCGTACGGAAGAGACCATCAACAAGAACATGCCGACCGGCGAGATCGAACTCTACGCCAAGGAGATCGAAGTTCTCTCGGCTGCCAAGGAACTGCCGCTGCCGGTCTTCGGCGAGCCGGACTATCCGGAAGACGTGCGCCTGAAGTACCGCTTCCTCGATCTTCGTCGCGAAACGCTGCACAAGAACATCGTCAAGCGCACGCAGATCATTGCCTCCATGCGTGCTGGCATGACCGGTGCCGGCTTTGCCGAATATTCGACGCCGATCCTCACGGCCTCCTCGCCGGAAGGCGCGCGCGACTTCCTCGTTCCGAGCCGCATCCATCCCGGTCAGTTCTTTGCGCTGCCGCAGGCGCCGCAGCAGTACAAGCAGCTCTTGATGGTCGCCGGTTTCGACCGCTACTTCCAGATCGCGCCGTGCTTCCGTGACGAAGACCCGCGCGCCGACCGCCTGCCGGGCGAGTTCTATCAGCTCGACGTCGAAATGAGCTTCGTCACCCAGGAAGATGTCTGGGGCACGATGGAGCCGATGATGACGAAGGTCTTCGAGCAGTTTGCCGAAGGCAAGCCGGTGACCCAAAACTGGCCGCGTATTCCTTACGACGAGGCGATCCGCAAGTACGGCTCCGACAAGCCTGATCTGCGCAACCCGATCGAGATGCAGAACGTCACCGAACATTTCGATGGTTCGGGATTCAAGGTCTTCGCGAACATGATTGCGTCGAACCCGAAAGTTCAGGTCTGGGCGATCCCGGCCAAGACCGGCGGCTCCCGTGCTTTCTGCGACCGCATGAACGCCTGGGCGCAGAGCCAGGGTCAGCCGGGCCTCGGCTACATCTTCTGGAAGGAAGAAGACGGCAAGATCGGTGGTTCCGGCCCGCTCGCCAAGAACATTGGCGAAGAGCGCACGGAAGCCGTTCGCACGCAGCTTGGCCTTGAGGCGGGCGACGCCTGCTTCTTCGTGGCGGGCGAACCGTCCAAGTTCTACAAGTTTGCGGGTGAAGCCCGCACCCGCGTCGGTGAGGACCTGAACCTCGTTGATCGTGACCGCTTCGAGCTTTGCTGGATCGTCGATTTCCCCTTCTTCGAGTACAACGAAGAGGACAAGAAGATCGATTTTGCCCACAACCCGTTCTCCATGCCGCAGGGTGGTCTGGAAGCGCTGGAGAGCCACGACCCGCTCACCATCAAGGCCTTCCAGTATGACGCCGTCTGCAACGGCTTTGAGATCGCCTCGGGCTCCATCCGTAACCAGTCGCCGGAGCTGATGGTCAAGGCGTTCGAATTGGTCGGGCTGTCGAAGGCGGATGTTGAAGAACGCTTCGGCGGCATGTACCGCGCGTTCCAGTATGGCGCGCCTCCGCATGGCGGCTGCGCCTTCGGTATCGACCGTATCGTCATGCTGCTCGTCGGCGCCAAGAACCTGCGCGAAATCACGCTGTTCCCGATGAACCAGCAGGCACAGGACCTCCTGATGAACGCGCCTGCCCCGGCCATGCCGAAGCAGCTGATGGAACTCTCCCTGCGCGTGATCCCGCCGCAGAAAAAGGACTGATCGGCGATCAGCCTGTTCCGAAATTTAAAGCCGCTGTCGGGCTCCGACGGCGGCTTTTTTACGTCGAGTGCTGCCAGAGCAGATTTCGCTGTGAATGGACGGAAGGAACCGAATCCGCAGGCGGGCATTGTCTCCCCAGAATTGAACCTAAGGAGAGTATAATGCTGAAGTCCCTCGCGGTCGCGTCGGCGGCCCTTTTCATCTCGACGGCTGCCTTTGCACAGTCGACCGTCATCGTTACCGAACCGCAGCCGGCGCCGGGTGCAGTGGTCGTGCATGAAATGCCGACACAGGTCCGTACCTATGTGATGCAGCAGAGCGTCCCATCCGTGAACTACAACGGCGACGTCCTGGTCGGTCGTGTTCTGCCGCAGGATGTTCAGGTTCGCACTGTGGATGGATATGATGACTATGGCTATACGGTCGTCAACGAGCGCCGCGTGATTGTCGAGCCTTCCACGCGTCGGGTGATCCAGGTTCTGGATTGAGTGGCGGCTCCCCGAGTACACCTTCTGGATGTATTCGGGGAGCTTTCGACCTGAAAATATATATTATTATAAAGTAATATTATATGATGAAATAGCGAGAAGGTATCGCTGAGTATAGATTTGCTGTCAATTTTCAGGGGTTTGAACAACGATCTAGCTGTTCCCGGGACAACCAAGAATAAACCTTTCTGCAGTAGCCTGCTCATGAAAAAATAACGGGCTTGGCATGTTTACGCTTTACGTTACCAAAGGTTCTGGCAACTGTTTCAAACCCTTTCTGGCACTTGTGCAGCTAAGGCAAGCTTTCCAAGTCATCAATGTCGACATTCTCTCCGGCGAGACGCGTTCGGATGCCTTTCGTGCCATCAACCCGGCGGCAGCGGTTCCCTATCTGAGGGTTGAAAGTGGCGAGGGGGTCGGCGAGTCCAACGCCATGCTTTGGTTCCTGGCGGACGGGTCGGGGCTGATGCCGGCCACGCCACTGGAGCAGGCGCAGAGTCTTCAATGGATGTTTTTCGAGCAATCGAAGCTGGAGCCGTTCATCTCGCCAGCCCGTTTCCTGTCCTTTATCGCTCCCGAGCGTGGGCAGGGCAGGGAGCAGGAGATCGAGGGTTGGCGGGAAAAGGCAAGGACAGGATTGGCGGTTCTGGACGCGCATCTGCAAGGTCGTGCGTTCATGCTGGGCAATACTTATGGCATCACTGATATTGCACTGTTCGGTTATGTGCATGTGGGTGCCGAGGCTGGCATCGATATGAACCGTTTCCCAAGCGTGACCGCCTGGATGAGACGCGTCGAGCAGACGCCAGACTTTACGCCCTTGAGCGCGCTATGCGCGACGGCGAAACCCTTCAGCCCAACGAGTCCCTGATGATGAACCCTCTGCCCCTAAGGAGAGAGCCGATCAGCTCTGAAGCGCCTCACAATGCGACGACCTGCGCCAAGGGCATCCTTGATCAGCTTCAACTCGCCGTGTGGATCTTTGATATTGATCAGGGCCGCGTTGTCTGGGCGAATGCCAAGGCACTGGAAATCTGGGCGGCAGCTTCGCTCGAGGAGCTCTGTGCCCGCAACATGGCTGCCGACATGTCGCCAGCGGTCGAGCGTCGCTTGCGCCAATACCAGGCGGATTTCGTAGCGTCTGCGGCGACTTTCACCGAGATGTGGACGCTTTACCCCAAGGGCACGCCGAGGCCTATGCGGGTACGCTTCAGCGGCGTTCAGCTTTCCGATGGGCGCATGGGAATGCTGTGTGAGGGAAGCGAGGAATTGGGTCTGCAGCCGGAAACCATCCGCAGTGCCGATGCACTTCTGCACACGCAGTTGATGATCTCCATGCATGACGTATCCGGGCGAACCCTTTATTCCAATCCTTCAGCGCGCGGCAGTTTTGCCGAGAACTACGTGGATTTCTCCAGCCGCTTCGTGAGGCGGAGTGATTTTCGCAGGCTGCTGAAGGCGCTGGAGGCGGAAGGCGAGGTCAGCCATATTGTCAAGGTGCGGACCAGCCACGGTTCGCGCTGGCATGAGATTACCGCGCGTGCCTGTCGTGATCCCGTATCGGGCGTACCGTCCATCCTGGTCAGCGAGACGGATGTCAGCGAATTGAAGGAGGCCGAGGCCGTTGCCAGTTCGCAGGCGCATCACGATCCGCTCACCGGCCTCCCCAATCGCCTTGCGCTGCGCTCCCTGTTCGAGCGCCTTGCGGAGCGCAACGAACGATCCGGGCGTGGCCTCGCATTGTTGTTCATCGACCTCGATCAGTTCAAGGCCATCAACGACACCCTTGGCCACGATCAGGGTGATGCACTGCTGATGGAAGTGTCGCGCCGTCTTCTCTGCCTCAAGGAGGCCGGCGATGCCGTCGTTCGCCTCGGCGGTGACGAATTCCTCTTCCTGGCCAGTACGCGTAAGAAGTCACCCAAGCGTATCGAGCGTTTGGCCGGACAAATTCTCAAAAGCCTGGCGGCGCCTGTCGAAGGCGCATGCCGCCCCATGAATGTCACCCCAAGCATCGGCATTGCGCTTTACCCAGATCACGCAAGGGACATTCACTCACTGATGCGCTATGCCGATCTTGCCATGTATTCCGTCAAGGCGAATGGCCGTAATCAGTTTCGTTTCTACGACGACGGCTTGCGCAGCCAACGAGAGCATGAGCTGGAAATGATCAGCGATCTGCGGGAGGCTTTACGGAGCGATCAGTTCGTCGTCTTCTATCAGCCTCGTTACTCCGTTCAGGAAAATCGGATCGTTGGCGTGGAGGCTTTGATACGTTGGCGGCATCCGGAGCATGGTCTCGTCGCCCCCGGTCACTTCATTCCGGTCGCGGAAAGTTCCGGGCTCATCGGCCAGATCGGGGAATACGTGTTGAGGGAAGCTCTTCGCCAGAACGCAGAATGGCGCAAACAGGGCATAGAGCTTGAAATGTCGGTCAACGTCAGCCTGCGTCAACTTCGTTCGCCCGATTTCCCAAGGCTCGTCAGCAAGATTTTGCGGCAATACGGGTGCCCGCCCGCATCGCTTGAACTTGAATTGACCGAAACGGCGCTGTTTGAAGATGACGCCGTCATCCATGCAAACCTCAAGGCGCTGCGGACGGAGGGCGTGCGGATCGCCATTGATGATTTCGGCACGGGATATTCCAATCTCGCGCGCTTGAGCGAAGTATCCGTCGATTGCATCAAGCTGGACCGAAGCCTGATCCAGGATTTCGCGCGCAATCGCCCTATCCTGCGTATGGTCATTGCCATGTGCAAATTCATGGAAGTGACCATCGTGGCGGAAGGTGTCGAGACGCGCGATATGGCAGCTTGGACGGCAGAACATGGTTGCCACGAACTGCAAGGTTATTACTTCAGCAAACCGGTTCCGGCTTGCGAAATTCTGCCGCTTCTGGACCAAACCTTCTCCACTGCGGCCGATCAGATGTCGGCGACCTATGTGATTTGAGGGCTACGGCAGCGCGTACGCGAAGTCCGGACGCACTCGAATGAATGCGCCCGAACATGATGTCATCGATTATTCGTTGGCACTGACGGTAAGCCCCAGCATATCGGGCAGCGTGTTGGGTGCAGCCTGCGCGGCGCCGATCAGCATCGGCAGCGGGATCGGATTTTGAGGCTCGGCGGAAATCGTCAGGCTGCGCGGATTGTCGATGAAGGTATTGATCGCTGCCGAAACGCTATTTTGCAGCTTTGGCATGTTCAGCTGCGCAAGCATCAGCGGCGCCATGCCCTTCACCATCATCGCCATCTGCTTGCCGGAAACGTTCTGCTTCTTGCCGGCATAATCAAGCCCGCGCTTGGTGATGCCCTGATCCTCGAAGCTTATTTCGGCGCTGTTGAAGGTCAACTGCTGCAACAGGCCAAGCATGGCAAGGCCGGCGGCCTGTTTTGCCGCTTCCGGATCTGCCGTGTTTTCTGTTGCGCGCGCCGTTTCCTGCACGGACTTGATGAAGTCAAGCGTATAGCCTGAGAGGCTGAGCGCCAGGTTCAGACGGCCGACATTCTTGAAGTCGAAGGCATATTCTTCCAGGTCGATGGTGCCGGGTTCGATTTCCCAGCTGCCCTTCATGGTGATGGTACCGTCGATCTGTGTGAGCCCGAGGCTGTCGATCGTTTCCTTGGCCTGTGCATCGTTAACCGAGCTGAGGTCTGCTTTCACGCCGTTGACGGCAACGTCGAAGTTGAGGCCGGAGTCATCTTCCGCCCGTTCGGTGGTGGCCGTCGATTCCGTGACCGACATCACTTCTTTGCCCTCGACCGTGACCCGGATCGGACCGCTATGAGCCTTCTGGTAGAAGAGCAGCGAATCGATGGTGCCGGCCTTGGTATCCGCCGGAATGATGACCCCGGACAGATACATGTCGGAGATCTGGAACGTCGACTTTTCCTCCGTGACGTTCACATCGGGGAAGACAGCCTTCTCGATGGTGTAGCTGCCATTGTCGAGTGCGACCACACCCTGCAGCTTGACATCGCCGACCTTGAGCCGCTCGCCACCTTTGTTGTCACCAACGGACATGCCCTTCAGCGTAACCGTCGATCCTGTAACATCCACAGAAGCAACAGCAATGTTGCCCGGTTCAAGTGCCATGGCGGCGGTGATCTTGTTGACCAGATCAGTGCCGTCAAGCGCAAAGGCAGGCGTGGCCAAGGCAGCGAGTGCAGCACCTGCAAGCAGAAGGCGAGTGGAACGGAAAAGCGTCATGGGGTCCTCCAGAAGGCGCATTGCTGCGACAAGATGATGGAGATTTATATGCGTCGCACGTCAAAGGTCCATGATCTTTTTTTATCCCAATGACGTGTTGGCCATTATGGCGGTTTGGATCATCCACAGGTCACTTGAGCCCCTTCCTTGCCGGGAATCGGCCAATCCGCTAGTCAAAACCCATGGGACAAAATCTTAACCCTCCGTCCGATGGCGGCGACGACAACATTCTTCCGGTAGATTTGAAGGCGGCGCTCGAAGAGCGGTATCTCGCCTACGCCCTGTCGACCATTATGCACCGCGCGCTTCCCGATGTGCGCGACGGTCTGAAGCCGGTGCATCGGCGCATTATTCATGCCATGAGCGAAATGGGCATCCGGCCCAACTCCGCTTTCAAGAAATGCGCCCGTATCGTTGGCGATGTCATCGGTAAGTTCCACCCGCATGGCGACCAGTCGGTCTATGATGCGCTGGTGCGCCTGGCGCAGGATTTTTCGCAGCGCTACCCGATCGTCGATGGCCAGGGAAATTTCGGCAATATCGACGGCGACAACGCGGCCGCCTATCGTTACACCGAAGCCCGCATGACCGAAGTCGCGGCCCTTCTTCTGGAAGGCATCGACCAAGATGCGGTGGATTTTCGCCCCACCTATAACGAGGAGGACGAGGAGCCGGTGGTGCTGCCCGGCGCCTTCCCGAACCTTCTGGCCAACGGTGCTTCCGGTATCGCGGTCGGCATGGCGACCTCCATCCCGCCGCACAACGCGCATGAACTTTGCGATGCCGCACTCTACCTGATCAAGCATCCCGATGCGCCGGTGGAAAAGCTGATTGAGTTCGTTCCCGGTCCGGATTTCCCGACTGGCGGCGTCATCATCGAGAGCCGCGAAAGCATCATCGAATCCTATCGCACGGGTCGCGGTGGTTTTCGTGTGCGTGCCAAGTGGGAGACGGAGGATCTGGGCCGCGGTGGCTATCAGATCATCGTCACCGAAATTCCCTTCCAGGTGCAGAAGTCCCGCCTGATCGAAAAGATCGCGGAACTGCTGGTGGCGCGCAAGCTGCCGCTGCTGGAAGATATCCGGGACGAATCGGCGGAAGATATCCGCATCGTGCTGGTGCCGAAGAGCCGCACAGTCGATGCGACGCTTCTGATGGAATCGCTCTTCCGCCTGACGGAGCTGGAAAGCCGCTTCCCGCTCAACATGAACGTTCTCTCCCAGGGCCGCGTGCCCAAGGTGATGGCGCTGAACGAGGTGTTGAACGAGTGGCTCGGCCATCGTCGCGAAGTTCTCATTCGCCGCTCGCGTTTCCGTCTGGCGGCCATCGATCGTCGCCTGGAAATTCTGGGCGGCCTGTTGATCGCCTATCTCAACCTCGATGAGGTGATCCGCATCATCCGCGAGGAAGATGAGCCGAAGCCCGTGATGGTCGCCAAGTGGGACCTGACCGATGTTCAGGTGGAAGCCATCCTGAACATGCGGCTGCGCAATCTGCGCAAGCTGGAAGAATTCGAGATCCGCAAGGAATTCGACGAGCTGACCAAGGAAAAGGCCGATATCGAAGCGCTGCTCGCGTCTGACGAGAAGCAGTGGAAGGTCGTCGAGCACGAGATCCAGGACGTCCGCAAGACCTTCGCCAAGGGCAGGGGCAAGCCGTTTGCCCGCCTCAGCCAGTTTGCGGATGCACCGGATGCCGATATCGAGGCCATCCAGCAAGCGATGATCGAGAAGGAACCGATCACCGTCGTCATCTCCCAGAAGGGCTGGATCCGTGCGTTGAAGGGGCATATTGCCGATGCATCGGGCCTAACCTTCAAGGAAGGCGACGGCTTCAAGATTGCCTTCCCGGCACAGACGACGGACAAGATCCTGCTGCTGACGACTGGCGGCAAGGCCTATACGCTGGGCGCCGACAAGCTGCCCGGCGGGCGTGGCCATGGCGAGCCGGTGCGTATCATGGTCGACATGGAAAACGATCAGGACATCCTGACCGCCTTCGTGCACGAACCCGCACGCAAGCTGCTGCTCTCCTCCACTGCCGGCAACGGCTTTGTCGTGCCGGAAACGGAACTGGTTGCCAATACCCGCAAGGGCAAGCAGGTGATGAACGTTTCCATGCCCGACGAGGCAAAGCTTGTCGTGCAGGCCAGTGGCGATCACGTTGCTGTCGTCGGCGAAAACCGCAAGATGCTGGTCTTCCCTCTGGTGCAGTTGCCGGAGATGTCGCGCGGCAAGGGTGTCCGCCTGCAGCGCTACAAGGACGGCGGCATTTCCGATGCAAAGTGCTTCGCCATTGCCGATGGCCTGACCTGGGAAGACAGTGCCGGCCGCGTATTCGCCAAGAACAAGGACGAGCTGGCCGAATGGCTGGCCGATCGCGCCACCGCCGGCCGCACCGTGCCGAAGGGTTTTCCGCGCAGCGGCAAGTTCAGCGGGTAAGATCAAGTTGCAGGAGAGATGTCATGGCGACTTTGAGAATCCATGACATCGAAAACCATGTGCTTGCGGTTGGTCTTTACGATCTTCTGATGCTGATTGCTCCGCGTGCGCTTGACTCGGACTGGGTCGTCTCCACGGTCAAGGATGAAGCTTCAGGGCAGGAATGGTTCGAAGCAGCCGGCGATCGAGCAGAGTATCTGGAAGCCGTTGCTCAGAATGACAGCGTGTTATCGGGGCGCCAAATGGCGGACGCTGCAATGAGAGCTGGTCAGATCATCTGGGGGCGGTTTACGGCGCATAGCCCCGGTGCTGATAGTCTATGGGTGATGATACAGGCGATCGACAGTACCTTTTATGAAGTCACCACCGACGACCAGACGGTTATGTCGGCAATCCGTAAAAGGTA
The DNA here is from genome assembly GCF_030504645.1 of Rhizobium oryzicola. Taxonomy (GTDB): domain Bacteria; phylum Pseudomonadota; class Alphaproteobacteria; order Rhizobiales; family Rhizobiaceae; genus Neorhizobium; species Neorhizobium oryzicola. The sequence goes on from NZ_JAUKWQ010000001.1 coordinate 1,320,564, forward strand.
TCGGGAAATCCGCGAAGTTGACGGCCCCTATGGCTCATTTCCAAGGATGTCTGACCAGGATCACTCCTGAGCAGGCTTGTCAGCGCTACGTGGTAAACGACGCTCATTTGACAGGTTTGGGTTGCCCCCCTCTGTCCTGCCGGACATCTCCCCCACAAGGGGGGAGATCGGCTCGCGGCGCCGCCTCGCTCCCCTCCTAGCCTTCAACAAGCTACCTCTTTCTCGGACGTTCGCGAGGTTCGAGCGGGCAACCGTTCTGCTGATCTCCCCCCGTGTGGGGGAGATGTCCGGCAGGACAGAGGGGGGAACTAGGACGCGTCGTCAGAGGGGTCTATACCCCGCCATCCTCGGCATAGCGTTCCCAACCGCGCGGAGTCAGGTGCTCCTGCGGCTGGTAGCGGGTCTTGTAGTGCATTTTCTCCGACCCCTTCACCCAGTAGCCGAGATAGACATGCGGCAGGCCGAGCGTCCTCGTGCGGTTGATGTGGTCGAGGATCATGAAAGTGCCGAGCGAGCGCCTGTCGAGCAAGGGGTTGAAGAAGGAATAGACCATCGACAGCCCGTCACTCATCAGGTCAGACAGGGCTACCGCCATGAGTTCGCCCTTCGGCTGGTCGCCAATGCCGGCGCCGGGCACGCGCTTGCGATATTCGATGATGCGCGTGTTAACGTGCGTGTCTTCCACCATGATGGCGTAGTCGAGCGCCGACATATCCGACATGCCGCCCTTCTGGTGCCGGTCGTCCAGGTATCTCCGAAAGAGAGAGAACTGCTCGGTGGAAGGCTGGGCAGGGTGCATGGTGCCGACGATATCGCTATTGGCGGCCAGTACGCGGCGCATGGTGCGGGCCGGTTTGAATTCGTTGACGAGGATGCGCACCGAAATGCAGGCCCGGCACGACTCGCAGGCCGGACGGTAGGCAATGTTCTGAGAGCGGCGAAAGCCGCCTTGCGTCAGGAGGTCGTTCATCTCCGCCGCGCGCGGGCCGACAAGGTGCGTAAACACCTTGCGTTCCATTTCGCCGGGGAGATAGGGGCACACCGCCGGGGCCGTCAGATAGAACTGCGGAGATGGCGTCGCCTGTGTATTCATCCTCGCAAATCGACCTTCGCTGCCAGATGCACTGTATCAAAGTAGCATGGCGCAAGTTCAAAAAACGTCAACCGCGCAGACCCGCTTCCGGCACGGGAAATTTTCAACTTGTGCGAATAACAACGGTGCCGAGCAGCAGATCATGCACCAGGCGCGAGCGATCGGTGAAAAGGCCCGCCAGCAGGATGAGTGGCGTCAGGAACGAGTTGATCACCCAGAACAGCACCATGTGCACCACGGCCGTCAGGAAATCGATGGGCCGTCCATCCACCCGCATCATCGCAATGCCCATGGCGCGCATGCCGGGCGTTGCTTGAGCGCGACCGCCGAGTGACATGCCGAAATAGAGAAGTGCCACGATCACGAACAGGGCAGGGTAGAGAAAGAAGCCGAGGCCGAGCGTGATCACGCCGAGGAAAAACACCACCACGGCAGCGGGAATGCATAGCAGCAGCACGATAATGTAATCGATCAGGAAAGCGAACACGCGGCGTGACAAGACACCGCTATAGGCGCGCCAATCGGTCGGGGCTGCAATCACGGTATTGTTGTCGAACGACATGGTGTCGGGTCTCCTGTTGGACAGGAACAATATGGGAGCGAGGCGGGGATTTCACAATAGAGCAACCAGACGCGGCACGCCGGGTTGCTTCAGTCATTTATCGTCCTTGAAGCTTCCTTGCCGCTTCCACGGCAAAATAGGTCAGGATGCCGTCGCAGCCGGCGCGCTTGAAGCAGAGCAGCGTCTCCATCATGATGCGGTCGCCATCGATCCAGCCGTTCATGGCGGCTGCCTTGATCTGCGTGTATTCGCCGGAAACCTGATAGGCGAAGGTCGGCAGGCCAAACGCCTCCTTCATGCGCCAACAGATGTCGAGATAGGCAAGGCCCGGCTTTACCATCAGCATGTCGGCGCCTTCTTCCACATCAAGCGCCGCATCGCGAATGGCTTCCGTGCCGTTGGCCGGGTTGATGTAATAGCTGTTCTTGTCGCCCTTCAGCAGGCCACCCGTGTTGATCGCTTCGCGATAGGGGCCGTAGAAGCCTGATGAAAACTTCGTCGCATAGGACATGATGCCGACATCCTGGTGGCCCGCCGCATCCAGTGCACGGCGGATGGCGCCGATGCGGCCATCCATCATTTCGGAGGGAGCGATAATGTCTGCCCCCGCATCCGCCTGCAGTACGGCGGCGCGCGCCACCTGATCCACCGTCTCGTCGTTGACGATGATGCCGTCGCGCAGGATACCGTCATGGCCGTGGCTGGTGAAGGGGTCGAGTGCTACATCGGTGATGACGCCGAGATTGGGCACGGACTTTTTGACTGCGCGGGTAAACTGGTTGATCAGATTGTCGCGTGAGAGGATCTCTGAGCCTGTCGGGTCGCGCTTGTCCATTTCGATATCAGGGAAGGGGGCGACAGCGGGGATGCCGAGGTCTGCGGCTTCCTTGAGTGCTTCCACGGCCTTGTCCACGCTCATGCGGTTGACGCCGGGCATGGCCTTGATCGGATCGACGATGCCGCTGCCGGGCACGATGAAGATCGGCCAGATGAGATCATCCACGGTCAACCGATTTTCCTGCACCAGACGGCGCGTCCAGTCGGCCTTGCGATTGCGGCGCATGCGCCTTCCGCCAGTGATCTCGTCCACGAGATGGGTCTTGTCGGTCATGGGGCGCCTCGATTGCAATTTCTGTTAAGGCTCACATAGCATCTGATGCGCGCTATGCGAATGACCACAGTGCCGCAGCACTGCGCAATGCAGCCATGCGTGGCGCTGGTGCTGGCGACGAGGCGCAAAAATCGCTATCTTCCGCCGCCATGGAACCTGATTCACACGCCACGCCGAAACGCAGTCTTCTCGATATCCTGTTCGTCATCTTCCTGAGAGGCGTGGCGATCAGCTGCCTTTGGTTCGGCCTGCAATATTGGGGCATGGTCGTCGGCTACTCCTTCGAAGGGCGTGGTCGCTTTGACCTTTTGAACTTCCCATGGCGCGTCGCAGCCTCGGCTCTGGCCGTCGTTTATCCCGTTGCCTCTCTCGGCCTGTGGCTCACAGTTTCCTGGGGGCCGGTGTTATGGGTGATCGCTGCCGGCAGCCAGCTGGCGATGTTTCAGGGATGGCCTGAGATTTTCGGCAACAACGTCCTGCTGCAGATCATGCATATCTTCGTCGCAAGCCTCTATGTGGTGTTCCGGCTGGCCATTTGGCTGGAGGAAAAGCGCAAGATGGACGAGCGGGTAAGGGTTGATTTACCTTGATTCTCAAGGGTTGAAGACCGTTTTTCCCCTGTGGAAATCCTGCTAACGGATTGAAGAAATAGGATGTTTTTCTCGGTTGCTAATGTGGCGCCAAGGGGGCAGCCATCGGAGCCATCGCTGTTAAGCAGCTGTTAGCCGTGTGTTTTAAGTCGAATTTTATGCGCTTTCGATAGTGTCACTCACAAGGCGGGAAGAAACAAACACCGCCAAACAAAACAGTGAGGCAGACAATGTTGAATACCAAGATCAAGCCGCAGGCAACTGCTGCAGCCGATAGCCATGACGAAACCATCCGCGGCCTTTACATGGAATCGCTCCATCTGGTGGAGCGTCTGCATCGCCGCCTGCTCGATGTCATCAAGGACGAGTTCGACCGTCAGGGTCGTGACGATGTTAACGCGGTCCAGGCCCTTCTTCTGTTCAACATTGGCAATTCGGAGCTGACTGCCGGTGAACTGCGTTCGCGTGGTTACTACCTCGGCTCCAACGTATCCTACAACGTGAAGAAGCTGGTCGATCTCGGCTTCATCAATCACCAGCGTTCGCGCATCGATCGTCGCTCGGTCCGCATCAGCCTGACCAAGTCCGGCCAGGAAATCGCGGAAGTCGTCGCCAAGCTCTATGAGCGCCACATCGGCTCCATCGAGAAGGTCGGCGGTATCGGCGAAGGCGAGTTCAACCAGATGAACAAGCTGCTCCAGCGCCTCGACCGTTTCTGGAACGACCAGATCCTCTACCGCCTCTAAGCCTCCAGCTTCAGAGAGGTGAAGGCTCTGATCCACCAGACCCTCATCGCTGCTGACTTTGAAGTTCCCTCCAGTCGCGATCGAAACCGGGTGCGTTCCCTGCGCATCCGGTTTTCGCGCGTTGAAGAAGAGTTACTGTTGCCATGCTGCATCGCGGCAGAATTGTCACGTCTCTACACGCGCACGTGAGTGTCCAAGGTGCTGACAAGAATTGGCCATATTGCTATGGGACCCGCCATATATGGTTGTGGGACCATCCGCGGGCCTTGGACATACAAGATCTTGCTTTGGGGCGCCCTACGACGCTTTTTTAACCATATCCATGTAGGCACATTATAGCTTTTGCATGGATTACCTGGATCGAATGATGTCGAACAAGATCGAATGCGACCTTATCTCCCGCCGCAAACTTCTCAGATCGGCTCTGACGCTGGGCGCCGCTGGTCTTGCCGCTCCGGCGCTGGCGCAGGACGCATTGCAGGATATGATCGCGGCGCCGCGTCGTGGCGCGTGGGATGATCAGTTTGATGCCAACGCTGCCGCTCGCACCGCTGTCAACGTCATCTCGAACAACCCGGTTCTTGGCCCCAATTCCCCGGCCTATATCCAGCAGGCGATCGCCCAGTATCAGGGTATCGTTGCAAATGGCGGCTGGCCGACCGTTCAGGTTCAACAGTATGGCATGCGCATCGGCGCGTCCGGCCCGGCTGTGCAGCAGCTGCGTCAGCGCCTGATGATTTCCGGCGACCTGCCGCGCAATGTCGGCATGTCCGATTCCTTTGACTCTTACGTCGATGGTGCGGTGAAGCGCTTCCAGGCTCGTCACGGCCTGCCGGTTGACGGCGTGCTGGGCGAGTTCACGCTGAAGGCGATGAACATCCCCGCTCAGACGCGCCTGATGCAGCTGCAGACCAACCTCGTTCGCGTACAGTCCATGTCCGGCGATCTGGGTGTGCGCCATGTGATGGTGAACATCCCGGCTGCCTCCGTAGAGGCTGTCGAAAACGAGCGCGTCGTGTTGCGCAATACGGCCGTCGTTGGCCGCATCGAACGCCAGACCCACCTGGTCAACTCGAAGATCTACGAAGTCATCCTCAATCCTTACTGGACGGCACCCCGCTCAATTGTCGAGAAGGACATCGTGCCGCTGATGCGCAAGGACCCGACTTACCTCACGCGCAACAACATCCGCCTGTTCGACGGCAAGGGCCAGGAAGTGGCGCCGGAAACGGTGGACTGGAACGCGCCCAAGGCGCCGAACCTGATGTTCCGTCAGGACCCCGGCAAGATCAACGCCATGGCATCCACCAAGATCAACTTCTACAACAAGAACGGCGAGTACATGCACGACACGCCGCAGCAGGGCCTGTTCAACAAGCTCATGCGGTTTGAATCCTCCGGTTGCGTGCGCGTCCAGAACGTGCGCGATCTCGTCACCTGGCTGCTGCGCGATACGCCGCCGTGGTCGCGCCAGGAGATTGAGCGCGTCATTGCTTCGCGCCAGAACAACCCGATCAAGCTGGCCCAGGAAGTACCTGTGTACTTCGTCTACATCAGCTCCTGGTCGGCCAAGGATGGCGTGGTGCAGTTCCGCGACGACATCTATCAGATGGACGGCGCCCAGGAACTGGCGCTGCAGACCAAGACCGGCGTCGAGCAGAATGCCGGCGCGATCGACGACGATTTCCTGCCGCGCAACTAAGCTGCGAGCAAAACAAAGCTGCATGGCCACCTTCGGGTGGCCATTTGCATTTCAGAGCATTGGGGTGGCGAGGGGACAAACGTGGAAGAAAATTGGAAGATCCTGGCGTCGAAGCCACTGATCAAAGATCGCTGGATCGATCTGCGGGCCGATGACTGCCTGACGCCCTCCGGCCGCGAGGTCGCGCCCTATTACGTGCTGTCCTATCCGGAATGGGTGAATGTGGTTGCCGTCACGCAGGACCGAAAGATCGTTCTGGTCCGGCAATACCGCCATGCGGTCCAGAGCTGGGTAACGGAGCTTCCCGGCGGCTGCGCCGATCCCGAAGATCAGGATCTTGCCACGGCTGCTATTCGCGAACTGCTGGAGGAAACCGGCTACCGCGTCGATGGCGAGGTGACGCTCGTATCGTCGCTCTATCCCAATCCCGCCAGCAGCACGAACCGTGTCCACACCTTCCTCGCACGCGATGCCGTGCTGGATCGTGCGCCGGATCTTGAGGCGGGGGAGGAGGGGATGTCCGTCACGCTTGTGTCTGTGGACGACATCGTCTCGCTGATGCAGCGGGGCGAGATCGGTCAGGCCATGCATGTCGCCGGCCTCTACCAAGCCTTGGCGGCTGGAGGCTTCCGGTGAGGCAAATCCGCCCGCCGATGATCCGTAAAGGCTGAGAATCGTACTTGCGTCGTTGCGACATCGCTCAAATGTCGCTCCGCATATTGCCCTTGCACCGGCAGACCGCTAAGACGCCAACGCATCATTTCTTGAGGAGCCCCTTATGTCGCATCGAGATGCATTCTTCTCCCGTCCGCTTGCTGAAACCGATCCGGAAATCTTTGGCGCGATCGAGAAGGAACTGGGTCGCCAACGCCACGAGATCGAGCTGATTGCCTCGGAAAATATCGTGTCGCGCGCCGTTCTCGAAGCGCAGGGTTCGATCATGACCAACAAGTACGCCGAGGGTTATCCGGGTAAGCGTTATTATGGTGGTTGCCAGTTCGTCGATATTGCGGAAGAGCTCGCTATCGAGCGCGCCAAGAAGCTGTTCGGCGTCAACTTTGCCAACGTCCAGCCGAACTCCGGTTCGCAGATGAACCAGGCCGTCTTCCTCGCGCTGCTGCAGCCGGGCGACACCTTCATGGGTCTTGATCTCAACTCCGGGGGCCATTTGACTCACGGTTCGCCGGTCAACATGTCGGGCAAGTGGTTCAACGTCGTCTCCTACGGTGTCCGCGAAGACGACCACCAGCTCGACATGGACGAAGTGGCTCGTAAGGCGGAAGAGCACAAGCCGAAGCTGATCATCGCCGGCGGCACTGCCTATTCCCGCATCTGGGACTGGAAGCGTTTCCGCGAGATCGCCGATTCGGTCGGCGCCTACCTGATGGTCGATATGGCCCATATCGCTGGTCTCGTTGCTGGTGGCGTACACCCGTCGCCGTTCCCGCACTGCCACGTGGCCACCACCACCACGCACAAGTCGCTCCGCGGCCCGCGCGGCGGCATGATCCTCACAAACGAAGAGGATCTGGCGAAGAAGTTCAACTCCGCAGTCTTCCCTGGTCTTCAGGGCGGCCCGCTGATGCACGTTATCGCCGCCAAGGCTGTCGCTCTCGGCGAAGCCCTGCAGCCGGAGTTCAAGGATTATGCAGCGCAGATCGTCAAGAACGCCAAGGCGCTTGCCGATACGCTGATCAAGCATAACCTCGACATCGTCTCTGGCGGTACCGACAACCACCTGATGCTGGTCGACCTGCGCAAGAAGAACGCGACCGGCAAGCGTGCGGAAGCAGCCCTTGGCCGCGCCTACATCACCTGCAACAAGAACGGTATTCCGTTCGATCCTGAAAAGCCGTTCGTCACGTCTGGTGTTCGCCTCGGCACGCCGGCCGGTACCACGCGCGGCTTCAAGGAAGCGGAATTCATCGAAATCGGTAACCTGATCGCCGAAGTTCTCGACGGCCTGAAGGTCGCCAATTCTGATGAAGGCAATGCGGCGGTGGAAGCAGCGGTACGCGACAAGGTCGTCGGTCTGACCGATCGCTTCCCCATGTACCCCTACATGTAAGAGAAGAGGATCAGGGTTCGATGCGCTGCCCCTATTGCGGCTCCGAAGACACGCAGGTCAAGGACTCGCGTCCGGCGGAGGATTTCACCTCCATCCGCCGGCGGCGCATCTGCCCGGATTGCGGAGGTCGCTTCACCACGTTCGAGCGCGTGCAACTGCGCGAGCTGATGGTGGTGAAGAAGACAGGTCGCAAGGTTCCCTTCGATCGCAACAAGCTGGTGCGGTCCTTCCAGATCGCACTGCGCAAACGCCCGGTCGATGCCGACCGCATCGAGCGGGCCGTTTCCGGCATTGTGCGACGCCTGGAAAGCTCGGGCGAAAGCGAAATCTCCTCGGAGCAGATCGGCCTGCAGGTGCTGGAGGCGCTGAAGAGCCTCGATGATGTGGCTTTCGTGCGCTATGCCTCGGTCTACCGCGATTTCTCCCATGCGGAAGACTTTGAGAAGATCATCACGGAAATCACCGCCAAGATCGGGCGCGACTCAACAGCGGAGTCCTGATCCATGAGCGAGGCCGATGATCGGCGGTTCATGGCCGAGGCGCTGAGCCTTGCTCGCCGCAATCTCGGTTTCACCGCCACCAACCCCGCCGTCGGCTGCCTGATCGTCAAGGATGGCGAGATCATTGCTGAGGCCGTGACGGCGCCCGGCGGGCGGCCGCACGCGGAAGCGCAGGCGCTGGCGCTGGCTGGCGAGCAGGCGAGGGGAGCCACCGCCTACGTCACGCTGGAGCCTTGCTCCCATTGGGGCAAGACACCACCCTGTGCCAATGCTCTAGTGGAAGCGGGCGTGGCGCGCGTCGTCGTTGCCGTCAACGATCCCGATCCGCGGGTCAGCGGCCGCGGTTATGGCATCTTGCGTGATGCAGGCATCGTGGTCGAAACCGGATTGATGGAACCGGAAGGTCGCCGCCAGCTCTCCGGTTACCTGATGCGGCAGATCAACAAGCGGCCCTATGTGACTCTCAAGCTTGCGGTTTCCGCTGACGGCATGCTGGGCCGTCCGGGCGAGGAAGTCGCGATCACCGGCGCCGCGGCGCGCGAGCAGGTGCATCGCATCCGCGCGGAAAGCGATGGCATTCTGGTGGGCATCGGTACAGTGCTGGCCGATGACCCGGAATTGACGGTGCGGCTGCCGGGCCTGGAAGAACGTTCGCCTATCCGCATTGTTCTCGACCATGACCTGCGGCTGCCGGTGGAGAGCCGTCTGGTCAAGAGTGCGGGCGCTGTGCCGGTGATTGTTGTTTCTGGGCAAGGGCATAATGGTGAACCTTCACCCCCCTCTGCCCTGCCGGGCATCTCCCCCAAAGGGGGGGAGATCAAGGATGTAACCGTTCAGCCTCATGGCACCGTAGACCAAGAGGCGATGATACATACGCTCAGCACCTCTCAGAATGTGGCATCGAGATTTCTCGGAAACGCTGCGGGTGCCGTTCTGCCGATCTCCCCCCGTGTGGGGGAGATGCCCGGCAGGGCAGAGGGGGGTGTTGTCCGGGAGAAAGCTCTCGATAACCGCCGCGGCGCTCTTACCGCCGCCGGCGTTGAAATCCTTGAAGCGCCAACGCTCTCAGACCTGCTGACACAGTTGGCGGATAAGGGCATCTCCAACCTCATGGTGGAAGGCGGGGCCAAGGTGGCGAACGCGTTCCTGGAAGCCGGGCTGGTCGATCGCATCACGCTGTTCGAGAGCGATGTGGTGATCGGCAAGCGTGGTCTTGAATCACCCATCACGCGCGCCGATATGCCACAAGAATTCTCATTGGTGGAAACCGCCAATTTCGGCCCGGACCGCTGCTTCGTTTATGAAAGGCCCTTCTGATGTTTACCGGTATTGTCACGGATGTTGGCTCGGTTGCAGAACTCACGCCGCTGGATGAAGGCATTCGCCTGCGCGTCGAGACGGCCTATGATCCGAAGACGATCGCGATTGGCGCCTCCATCGCCCATTCCGGCGTGTGCCTCACCGTCACGCGGCTGCCGGACGAAAGCTCCAACCAGCGCTGGTTTGAGGTGGAAGCCTGGGAAGAGGCGCTGCGCCTAACGACGATTTCCGGCTGGCAGGTCGGCACCCGCATCAATCTGGAGCGCGCGCTGAAGATTGGCGACGAGCTGGGCGGCCATATCGTTTCCGGCCATGTCGATGGCAAGGCGGAAATTCTCTCCATCGAGTCGGAAGGCGAAGCGGTGCGCATCCGTCTGCGCGCGCTGGAAGAGCTTGCTCGTTTCGTGGCGCCCAAGGGCTCCGTCGGTCTGGATGGTACCTCGCTGACGGTCAATGCGGTCAACGGTACGGATTTCGATGTGCTGCTCATCCGCCATACGCTTGAAGTCACCACCTGGGGCGAGCGCAAGGCGGGCGATTTCGTGAACTTCGAGGTTGACACCATGGCACGCTATGCGGCGCGTCTGGCCGAATTTCCGGTGAGCAGACCGGCGTAAAAAGCGCCCGGCTTCCTCGCCGGGCGCCTCGATTATGGCGGCCGCTTTAACGCATATACAGGATGAAGCTACCGTCATCGGCTTCATCCGCGTAGATCAGGTTCTTGAGATCCACGTCCTGCGAAAGCAGCTCCTTGCGCAGAACCTTGTTCTCGGCGATTGCCGTCTGCAATCCCCGCGCCTCGGGGCTCGATGGTGAAAGAGAGCCGAGATAGTCTGATTTCATGTCGTGCTTCTCGATTTCATCCAGCGTCTCAATGACGAAGCGTGGATTGTGATCGGCCGCAAGCGCTCGATCGACCGGCGACATTGATGAAGACGGCATTGCCGCGTGGCTGGTGCCCGCCAGGGCAGCCGTCAGGAAGATCGCGCCAAGGGATGATGTGACAAAGCGGTTCATGGTTTTCTCCTCCATGGAAATGTCCATCAAGGTTTACGCCCCGAGGGACAGGAATAGGGTCGCTCTGTTATCGATCACTTCCAACTCAACAGCCTGTCATATTTCCTTAAATCTTCGACAGATTCCTCTGTTTGCCTCCATAGATCACGAGGCCCTAAAGTGGCATCATGCACTCCACGCAAGGGAGAGTTTCGCTCCATCCCGGCGGCTTGTCCGTAAAATCACTTGCCAAGCCGCCCGCGTCGTGGTTTGACCGCGCAGATTCCCAACAGCTCACGCGCACTATTGCCGTCAGGACGACCCATGACCGATTCTTCGAAGCCCCACCTCCTCATCGTTGAAGCACGTTTCTATGATGACATGTCCGATGCGCTGCTCGACGGCGCGACCTCGGCCCTGGAGGAAGCGGGCGCGACCTATGACGTCATCACTGTTCCGGGCGCTCTCGAGATTCCGCCGGCGATCGCCATGGCGCTCGATGCGGCAGAGCAGGGTGGCGTGAACTATGACGGCTTCGTGGCGCTTGGCATGGTCATTCGCGGTGAGACCTATCACTTCGATATCGTCGCCAACGAATCCTCACGCGCCATCATGGATCTGGCGGTGTCGGAATCGCTTGCTATCGGCAACGGCATCATGACCGTCGAGAATGACGAGCAAGCCTGGGCGCGCGTGAAAAAGAGCGAGAAGGACAAGGGCGGCTTTGCAGCCCGCGCAGCGCTTTCCATGATCGCCCTTCGCGAGAAACTGGGCGCCTGATCATGTCCAAGGATCTACAGCAGCCGGTGAAGCCGGCCAACCAGCGTGGTGCCGCCCGTCTTGCCGCCGTACAGGCGCTTTATCAGATGGATATCGGTGGCACCGGCGTTCTGGAAGTCGTTGCGGAATACGAGCAGCATCGCCTTGGCCAGGAATTGGATGGCGATACCTACCTCAAGGCCGATCCGTCCTGGTTCCGGTCGATCGTTTCGGGCGTGGTGCGTGACCAGACCAAGATCGATCCGGTCATTCGCGCAGCACTCCAGGAAAGCTGGCCGCTGTCGCGACTCGATTCTACCCTGCGCGCCATTCTCCGCGCCGGCACTTTCGAAGTGCTGGAGCGCAAGGATGTGCCGGTTGCTGTTATCGTGACCGAATATGTGGAGATTGCGCGGGCCTTCTTCGAAGAGGAAGAGCCGAAGATCGTCAATGCCGTTCTGGACCGTATTGCCAAGCAAGTCCGGGGCGAACAGAAGAAGTAACGGGCGGAACAGATGAGCGCGATTGCGGACGAGAGCATTCAAGGACATCTCCAGTCCGCAAAGCGCAACGTGTTTCTGCTGGCGGCGGCCCAGGCCTTTCTGGGCGCTGCGGCGCCTTTAAGCATCTCCGTCGGTTCGCTGGCGGGCTATCAGTTGCTTGGTTCCGATAAATCCCTCGCCACGCTTCCCGTCACGGGTTTCAATATCGGTACCGCTCTCGGCGCTGTCGGCATCGCCATTGCCTCCCGCAAGCTTGGCCGCCAGGGCGCCTTCATGACCGGCGCCGTCATCTGCGCGACGGGTGGGCTCCTTGCCGCCATCGCACTGTTTCGCGGCAGCTTCTGGCTGTTCGCGCTGGCCCTGATGCTGATCGGCACCGGCGGTGGCTTCACGCAGAAGATCCGTTTTGCGGCGGCAGACGCCTCGCCGTCTTTCTACAAGCCAAAGGCGATTTCCTGGATCCTGGGTGCGGGCATTGTTTCAGCCATCATCGGGCCGCAGTTGGCCATCTGGGCCAAGGATCTGCTAGCGCCCGTCACCTTTGCCGGAACTTTTCTGGCATTGCTGCCTCTGGCCATCACGGCACTTGCTATCCTGACCTTTCTGCGCTTGCCGGCACAAACCGCCCACTCCGCCCAGGCTGAGCCCGCTCGACCCCTGCGTCAGATTGTCGCAACGCAGCGCTTCGCCACGGGCATGATCTGCGGCATCGGTACCTACGCGCTGATGACCTTCGTGATGACCGGTGCGCCGCTTGCCATGGTAATCGGCTGCGGTTTCCCGACTGAACTTGCGACGCTCGGCATCCAGTGGCACGTGCTGGCCATGTTCGGGCCAAGCTTCATCACCGGTTCGATGATCGCCCGGTTCGGCGCGGAACGCGTGGTGGCCATGGGGCTCGTCACGCTGATGGCCTGCGCCGTGGTGGCGCATATGGGGATCGAGCTCTGGAATTTCTGGGGCGCGCTCGTGCTGCTCGGCATTGGCTGGAATTTCGGCTTCATCGGCTCCACCTCGATTGTCGCCTCGACCTATCGCCCGCACGAGGCGGACAAGGTGCAGGGCTTCCACGATATCTGCCTGTTCGGGCTTGTAGCGCTCTCGTCCTTTTCCTCTGGCAAGGTGTTCACCAGTTACGGCTGGTCCTTCATGAATCTCTTCATCTGGCCGGTCGCGATCCTCTGCCTCGCCCTGATTGCACTGCTGATCCTGCGCAATCGAAAGGTGGCGACGGCCTGATTCTCGGTCCCGAGAGGGCTTGAAGCCTCACCCGTCATCGTCCCATACAATCGAATGCAATCTTTGATGGCAATTCGATGTGTGTAAACGTCATAATTTTGCCTGCAAAAGAAATTTACCTGGAGTTGCAATTATCCTGAGCGCGTCCCGTTCAGGATGAGAGCGGACAGGCACGATCATCATTGTGCCTGTTCATCTTCCGCCCGCAACCAAAGGAACAACTCTATGAAAAGCGTGAAAAGTCCTCCGAAACTTGTCCTCCAGGAGACATCAAGTTGGTGCTTTGCCGCAGCCGAGGTGATGATCAGGGCTTACTACAAAAAGCCTTCGCTGAGCCAATACGACATTGCCCGCAGCGCCACCGAGGCGCGAGCGCAGGCGGATCTAGACCTGCAGCTTAAATGGGTCCAAGCACTCTCTTTCGATGAAGAGAATAAACTGCTGGAAAATGGTGGTGGCAATGACAAGAGCCACATCGTCCAGCTGGTGCGCCGCGAATGGAACAGCTTCAACCAAGATGCAACAGGAGGCCACTTCGTACAGAATCTGACGCCGGAAAAGGTCCTCGAAGAGATCGCAAATAACCGTGTCTTCGTGGTGGGAAACGACGTCCACTACTATGTCGTCTACGGCTGCTCAGAGGATGGCAAGACGCTTTATGCACGTGATCCTTACGAAACGGGCAATGCCCAAGCGGCAATCGCTCTTTCATCGATCAACGTGGCCATTCTTTTCCAGTAGCCGCAGTTGATCGGGCGAGGCTGGAGCGTCTTTCCAAGGCGCGGGCGGTGATGAAGTTAGGCGCTCCAGCCCCTTTGCCGTGAAGCATGATTGTCCAAGTCGTGCTTCATCTGACCGGATGAGGATTTCTTTTCCGGTCAGACTCCCTGCGGCACAACTCGCCGCAGGCATGAGCTCTTGCTAAAGACATCAGCTTCCCCAGAGATACCCTTGACGCCATGTTATGCTGACCGCAATCTCCCGGTTGCGCGATGGCTCATATTCCTTGGGAGGGGAATCCCGTCGCGTCAGCCGATGCAATGATTGCGCGGCAGTTTGGGAGAGGAACCATCATATGACAGTGATACTGGGTGTGATCGTCTGCGGCCTGTTATCGGTCGTGTATGCCGCATGGGCCACGCGAGCGGTGCTTGCTGCAGACCAAGGCAATCAGCGTATGCAGGAAATCGCCGGATATATCCGGGAAGGCGCGCAGGCTTATCTCACGCGCCAATACATGACGATTGCGATCGTCGGCGCCGTTGTCACGGTGGGAACATGGCTGCTGCTTTCGGGGCTCGCCGCCATTGGTTTCGTCACCGGGGCGGTTCTCTCCGGTGCCGCGGGCTTCATCGGCATGCATGTCTCCGTGCGCGCCAATGTGCGCACCGCCCAGGCCTCATCGCAAAGCCTTGCTGCTGGCCTTGATATCGCTTTCAAATCCGGTGCCATCACCGGCATGCTGGTGGCGGGTCTCGCTCTGCTTGGTGTCTCCATCTATTACGCGATTCTCGTCTATGGCCTTGGCCATGGCGCCGGTTCCCGCGAGGTGATCGACGCGCTGGTGGCACTCGGCTTCGGAGCGTCGCTGATCTCCATTTTCGCCCGTCTCGGCGGCGGCATCTTCACCAAGGGTGCCGACGTCGGTGGCGACCTCGTCGGCAAGGTGGAAGCCGGTATCCCGGAGGATGACCCGCGCAACCCGGCAACGATTGCCGACAATGTCGGCGACAATGTCGGTGACTGCGCCGGCATGGCGGCCGACCTCTTTGAAACCTATGCAGTGTCGGTTGTTGCGACGATGGTGCTTGGCGCCATCTTTTTCGCCGCCGCGCCGCAGCTTGCCAGCATCATGGTCTATCCTCTGGCCATCTGCGGGGCCTGCATCATCACCTCCATCGTCGGCACCTTCTTCGTCAAACTCGGGACGAATGGTTCGATCATGGGCGCACTCTACAAGGGCTTGATCGCGACCGGTGTTCTCTCGATCATCGGACTTGGTCTTGCCACTTCGCTCACCATCGGCTGGGGCTCAATCGGGACGGTCAACGGACTGACGATCACCGGGGCCAAGCTGTTCTTCTGCGGCATCCTTGGCCTTGTGGTGACGGCGCTGATCGTCGTCATCACCGAATACTACACCGGCACCAACAAGCGGCCGGTCAATTCCATCGCCCAGGCTTCCGTTACCGGGCATGGCACCAACGTCATCCAGGGTCTGGCTGTGTCGCTGGAATCCACGGCTCTGCCGGCGATCGTCATCGTCGGCGGCATCATTACCACCTACCAGCTCGGCGGCCTTTACGGCACCGGCATTGCGGTCACCGCCATGCTGGGTCTCGCCGGCATGATCGTGGCGCTTGATGCTTTCGGCCCGGTCACCGATAATGCTGGCGGCATTGCGGAAATGTCAGGCCTGCCGCCGGAGGTGCGCAAATCCACTGACGCGCTGGATGCGGTGGGCAATACCACCAAGGCGGTCACCAAGGGCTACGCCATCGGTTCGGCAGGCCTGGGTGCACTGGTGCTGTTCGCCGCCTATGCCAATGACCTCACCTACTTTGCAGCCAACGGGCAGAAGTATCCTTACTTCACCAATATCGGCGAAATCTCCTTCAGCCTCGCCAATCCTTACGTGGTGGCGGGCCTGATCTTCGGCGGCCTCATTCCGTACCTCTTCGGCGGCATGGCCATGACCGCGGTCGGACGTGCAGCCGGTTCGATCGTTGAAGAGGTACGCGCTCAGTTTCGCAATCGTCCGGGCATTATGCAGGGTTCGGAAAAGCCGGATTATGGCCGCGCCGTCGATATCCTGACCAAGGCAGCCATCCGCGAGATGATCGTGCCTTCGCTTCTGCCGGTACTGGCGCCGATCGTTGTCTATTTCGGCGTTCTGCTCATTTCCGGCTCCAAGGCTTCCGCCTTTGCGGCGCTTGGTGCCTCTCTGCTCGGCGTCATCGTCAACGGGTTGTTCGTGGCGATCTCCATGACCTCAGGGGGCGGCGCCTGGGACAATGCCAAGAAGAGCTTCGAGGATGGCTTTGTCGACAAGGACGGCCAGAAGCACTTCAAGGGTTCCGACGCCCACAAGGCGTCCGTCACCGGCGATACGGTGGGTGATCCTTACAAGGATACGGCGGGTCCGGCCGTCAACCCGGCGATCAAGATCACCAATATCGTGGCCCTGCTGTTGCTGGCGATCCTGGCACATTGAGCACAAAACAAAGCCCGCGATGCCTGATGGCGTCGCGGGCTGATTCGTTCTGGCAAGCTCGGTCGTTGTTAAGGGCTTAGAAGCCCTTGTTGCCGTTGCCGCCCAGCATGCTGCGCATGGTTGCCGCACCACCGCTATTGGCGCCGGTGCCACCGGAAAGGAGCTGCTGCAGGAAGGTCAGGTCGCGGCCGCCTGTCGGCGTCGTGCGGGTGACCATGTCAAACACCTTGCCATCCTGGAGGGTGTACTGCGCACGCCGCGTGACAACGCCTTCTTTGTTGAAGTAGACCGCAACGATCGTCTGCTCGACCAGCTTGGGCTTCATGAACGCAACGGGGCGCTGGCGCTTCTGCGAAATGTAGTAGAAGACTTCGCCATCGAAAGTGGCCGTGGTCGAAGGCGTGCCCATGCTGAGCAGAACCTGCTCGCGGCTCGATCCTTCCGGAATGAGGTCGAGGGAGTCCTTGTCGAGGACATAGCCGTTATAGATCGTCTGCCCCATGCTGGTGCAGCCTGTCAAACCAAGGCAACCCACGACCAGCGCGACTGCAGCCTTTGAAGCCAAATTCAATTCAGACCCAAACACGCGCGTTTTCAACACCCTGTCCTCATGTGTTCCATCCCGCCACCCGGCTTTGCCCCTGCTGCGATAGCATTGTGGCTATTCCGCGAATACTTGCCGGTGCAACATGTCAATTCCCGCATTTGTCTTCGGGCTTTTACCCTCGACGCCGGAACGGCATTGCAATTCGTGCCTGCTTCGGTAAACCAGCTTTCGTTTCCATGCAACAAGGTGGCGTCCGGATTGGCGCGCTTTGACCCTAGATGTGCGCTCATTCATGATCTTCGGACTATTCGGAAAGAAAAATCGAAACAGGGTGATTGTCGAACGGCAGTATGCTGCGCTGACCTCGGCTGCTCGTGTTCCGTTTTTCTATAGCGATCTTGGCGTGCCGGATACGGTGATGGGGCGGTTCGAAATGATCTCGGCCGTCATGATCCTGTTTTTCCGCCGCACGGCAAGATCCGGTGTCAGCGGCCAGGAGCTTGCGCAGGAAATCATCGATGCTTTTTTCGAGGATGTCGATCATTCCATCCGCGAACTGGGCGTCGGCGATCAGAGTGTGCCGAAGCGCATGAAGAAATTGGCCGGCATGTTTTATGGCCGCGTCGAATCCTATGGCAAGGCGCTGGATACGGCCGACAACGCAATGCTGGCCGAGGCGCTCCAACGAAATATTCACCCCGGCGCGACGGAGGCCCCCGATATGACGGGCCTGGCGCGCTGGATGATCGAAGCCGAGGCCGCATTGGCTGAGGTGCCGGAAGACGACATCGCGCGCGGCACCCTGCAGATGCCGCACCCCGGCGAAGCGAGGACCCAGTGAAGACGATTGATGAACGCGGCGAGAAGCCGCCATTTTCCTATATGGTCAAGGTTGGTCATGTTTCGGCCAACGCCGTCACCGTGCATGTGGAGGCAGACGAGAGGGAGCGGGCAGGGCTTGCTGAGCTCTGGAAGGTTGTTTCCGTCGAATCGCTGGTGTCCGATATGCAGATCGCCCGCTGGAAGAAGGATGGTATCCGCCTGAAGGGCACTCTGAAGGCAAAGATCGTGCAGGCCTGCGTGGTCACGCTCGATCCGATCGAATCGGAGATCGAAGAAAGCTTCGAGCAGATCTTCGTGCCTGAAGGGTCGAAGTTGGCGCGGCTTTCCATGCAGGGCGAAACCGCCGAAATGGTTCTTGATCCGGACGGTCCTGATCTGCCCGAAACATTCACCGGCGACAGCGTTGATGCGGGTGCCGTAGTGGCTGAGTTTGCGGCCTTGTCTATCGATCCCTATCCTCGCAAGGCTGGCGTCGAATTTGCCGATCATATCGAAACGGATGATACGCCGGAAAAAGGTAAGCCCAACCCCTTTGCCGTCCTGAAGGACTGGAAAAGCAAGGAATAGAATTTGCAATTGGTCAGTAATGCATTGTATGCGGCGGCAGAACCAGTATTTTGGCCGCGATTTCGCCGAGTGCGGGACAGAAGGACCAGGAACGCGTGATCAGGATTTCTCTCGATGCCATGGGTGGCGATTTCGGTCCCGCCGTCGTCATTCCTGGCGCAGCACTCGCTCTCGAGCGGCACCCGGACGTAACTTTTCTACTGTTCGGCCAGAAGAGCGTGTGTGAGCCGCTGCTGGCGAAATACCCGAAGCTTCAGGCAAAATCGGTTTTTCACGACTGCGAAGTGGCGGTCGGAATGGATGAAAAGCCGAGTGCCGCGCTCCGCCGCGGCCGATACGTCTCCAGCATGTGGCGCGCCATTGAGGCGGTGAAGACGAATGAGGCCGATGTCGCCGTTTCCGCTGGTAATACCGGTGCGCTGATGGCGATGGCGAAATTCTGTCTGCGCACCATGGCCAATATCGAGCGGCCTGCCATTGCCGGCATCTGGCCGACGCTGCGAGGCGAAAGCATTGTTCTCGATATCGGTGCCACCATCGGAGCCGATGCGCAGCAGCTGATGGATTTTGCGCTGATGGGCGGTGCCATGGCCCGCTCGTTGTTCGAGATCGACCGTCCGACGGTCGGCCTTCTGAACGTTGGCGTTGAAGAGGTGAAGGGGCAGGAAGAGGTGCGCGAGGCCGGGCGGCTGATCCGCGAATCGAACCTGCCGACGATTTCCTATCACGGCTTCGTCGAGGGTGATGATATCGGGCGCGGCGTCGTTGATGTCGTGGTGACCGAAGGCTTCACCGGCAATATCGCGCTGAAGACTGCCGAAGGCACGGCCAAGCAGATGGCCGAACTTCTTCGCTCTGCCATGTCGCGCACGTTGATGGCCAAGATCGGCTATCTCTTTGCCAAGGGCGCCTTTGACATGCTGCGGGAGAAGATGGACCCGCGCAAGGTCAATGGCGGCGTGTTCCTCGGTCTGAACGGCATCGTCATCAAGAGCCATGGCGGCACGGATGCCGAGGGCTATGCGGCAGCCATCGATGTTGGCTACGACATGGTGCGCAATGCGCTGAACGAGAAGATCGAGCAGGATTTGAAAGCATACCACGCACGCCGCCTGCCACCTGCAGGCCCAGAAGAAGCGGCGTGAGCACAGGGTTTGGAAACAGAATGATCCGTTCAGTAGTACGCGGTTTCGGGGCGGCGCTGCCCAAGCGGGTGGTCACGAACAAGGAAATGGAAAGCCTTGTCGAGACCTCTGACGAGTGGATCGTGCAGCGCACCGGCATCCGTCAGCGCTATATCGCAGGCGAGGGGGAAACAACCGCTTCGCTGGGTGAGCAGGCAGCGCGCGCTGCTCTGGAGCGCGCCGGTCTGACGCCCGCCGACATCGACCTCGTCATCGTTGCGACCTCGACGCCCGACAATACCTTCCCGGCGACGGCGGTGAACATCCAGCACCGCCTCGGCATGACACATGGTTATGCTTTCGACGTGCAGGCGGTCTGCACCGGCTTTGTCTATGCCATGGCAACGGCTGACGCCCATCTGCGTGCGGGTCTGGCCAAACGTGCGCTGGTGATCGGCGCGGAAACCTTCTCCCGCATTCTGGACTGGACCGACCGCACAACCTGCGTGCTGTTCGGTGACGGCGCCGGCGCGCTGGTTCTGGAAGCAGCGGAAGGCGAGGGCACCGTCGCGGATCGTGGCGTGCTGACGTCGCATCTGCGTTCGGACGGCGCGCACAAGGACAAGCTCTACGTGGACGGCGGACCTTCCTCGACGGGCACTGTCGGCCATCTGCGCATGGAAGGCCGTGAAGTTTTCAAGCATGCCGTCGGCATGATCACCGACGTCATCGAGGCTGCGTTCGAGGCCACGGGAACCACGGCGGATGATCTCGATTGGCTGGTGCCGCATCAGGCCAACCGCCGCATCATCGACGGATCCGCCAAGAAACTCGGCATCAACATCGATAAAGTTGTGGTGACGGTGGATTTGCACGGCAATACGTCTGCTGCTTCGATCCCGCTTGCACTCTCGGTTGCAGCGGGTGACGGACGCATCAAGCAGGGCGATCTGGTGATGCTGGAAGCCATGGGCGGCGGCTTCACCTGGGGCGCGGTTCTCTTGCGCTGGTAATCAGGTGCCGCGAGGCGCTTGACCCTGAACGGCAAGGGACTTAGTGTTCGACAGCATTGATAAATATAACTTAAGACGGACGGGGTCATGGGCGGCAAGACGGTGACACGTGCAGATTTGGCGGAATCGGTTTTCCGCAAAGTCGGGCTTTCGAGAACGGAATCGGCTGAGTTGGTGGAAACCGTGATCGACGAGATCTGCAACGCGATTGTTCGCGGTGAAACGGTCAAGCTCTCCTCATTTGCCACATTTCAGGTGCGTGCCAAGAATGAGCGCATAGGTCGCAATCCGAAGACCGGCGAGGAGGTTCCGATCTCTCCCCGCAAGGTCATGACCTTCAAGGCGTCCAACGTGCTGAAGCAGCGCATCCTCAAATCGCATCTGCTGCGCAAGGCCAAGCAAAAGCCGGCAAGCCCTGCAGCCTGACAGGTTTCTCCTGTTCACGCTTTCTCAAGTCACTTGAATAGAGCCGCGCAAACGGCTGAAATCGTACAGGCGGAATCGCATTGATTCTGCCTGTTGCCGCAGCCGTTTCGAGGGAGAGGTGCCGTGGAGAAAAGCCCGGATGCATTCCGCACGATCAGCGAAGTCGCTGACGATCTCGATCTTCCCCAGCACGTCCTGCGCTTCTGGGAAACCCGTTTTCCGCAGATCAAGCCGATGAAGCGTGGCGGCGGCCGCCGATACTATCGCCCCGAGGACGTGGACCTGCTGAAGGGCATCCGGCATCTGCTTTACGATCATGGCTATACAATCAAGGGCGTTCAGAAGCTTCTGAAAACCAACGGCAACCGATTCGTGTCAGCTGTCGCATCTGGCGACGTGGCGACCATGGAAGCGATTGTCGCTGCCAACAGCGAAAAAACATTGGAACCGAAGGTCGGAGTATCTGACGAGGATCAGATCGTCGGGCGGCCCAAGGCAAAGCCCAGCGGTCGCTTCTTTGGTTTCGGCGGCGGGTCGGATGACGACACGCCTGAGATTTCGATCGGCAAAAGCTCGGTCGGCAAGGAAGACCGCGCGCTTCTGCAGGAGGCGCTTTTTGATCTCTTGGAATGCAAGCGTCTGCTCGATCAGGTGCGATAGTCGAGCGCGGTTATCCCGCACCGCCGATCGGGGTCACAACGATGCCGGTTCCGTTGCATTCCGGGCATGGGTCCGTGCCGATCTTGCCGCTACCGCCGCAGTGACGGCAGGCATTTTCGCCTGAGGCGGGCATGCCGGCAGGAACCTCGTCGGGATTATCGGATTTGTCCTCGTGATTCACGGTATCTGCCATGACCTGTCTTCTCCGAAGGCTGATGAACGCGGAACCATCGATCGGTGTTTGTGTTCCAACCTCACGAGAAAAGGCCGGCAGATCGCTCCACCGGCCCCTGTTTTAGCGCGACAATGAACTGGATCTTAAAACTCTTCCCAGTTGTCGCGTCCCCCACGGCTGCCGCCGCTCATTGCCTGCGCCACTTTGTTCACAAGCTTGCGGGCAGGTGAGGGGGGAGCAGAGAGCATCGTCGCTTGGCCGGGCATCGAAGCCGACGCACCGGCAAAGCTGCTGCTGCCTTGCGATGTGTTCAACTGGAAACGCCCCACCAGCTGGCGAAGCTTGTCTGCTTCACCGGCGAGTGTTGTGCTGGCGGCGGTTGCTTCTTCCACCATGGCGGCGTTCTGCTGGGTCGTCTGGTCCATCTGGTTGACAGCCGTGTTGACCTCGGAGAGGCCGACCGACTGTTCGCGGGCCGAAGTGGCGATCGCATCCAGCTGGCCATTGATGGCGATCACATAGCCGCCAATCATCTTGAGAGCCTCACCGGTGGCGGTCACCAGCTTCACGCCGCTTTCCACCTCGTCGGCCGATGCCCGGATGAGATCCTTGATTTCCTTGGCTGCCTGGGCTGAGCGCTGGGCAAGCTCGCGCACTTCCTGGGCAACAACGGCAAAGCCCTTGCCGGCTTCGCCAGCGCGTGCGGCTTCGACGCCGGCGTTCAGGGCGAGAAGGTTTGTCTGGAAGGCGATCTCGTCGATGACGCCGATGATGTTGGAGATCTGGCTGGAGGAAGCTTCGATCCGTTCCATGGCATTGACGGCACTGGCAACAACGGTTTCCGACTTCTGCGCAGACTGGTTCGCTTCGATAGCAACAGCTCTCGCCTCCTCCGTCCGCTTGGCAGCATTGGTGACGTTGACTGTAATCTCGTCCAGGGCAGCAGCAGTTTCTTCCAGTGCTGCGGCCTGCTGTTCCGTGCGCTTGGAAAGATCGTTTGCGCTAGAGGAAAGTTCGCGCGAACCGCCATCGATCATTCGGGTGGCCTCGGCGACGGATGACAAGGTATCCCGCAACTGAGCGACAGCCAGGTTGAAGTCGTTTCGCAAGCCTTCGAAGTCGGAGGCGAAGGGGCGCGTCAACTGAACGCCGAGATTGCCATCGGCAAGTTGCTTCAGACCTTCTGCCAGTCCGGATGTCGCTTCAGCCATATCCGCTGCACGCTTGGAATCGACCGCTGCGACGCGGGCTCGCTCTGCCTCCGTCATGCTGCGGTTGCTCTCGGCTTCTTCCTCCAGGGCACGTGCCCTCAGTCCGTTGTTTTTGAATACCTCGACGGCCTTGGCCATCGTGCCCACTTCATCGCGGCGATCGGCTCCCTCGACGGAGATTTCGAGCTTGCCGTCGGCAATGTGTCCCATCGTGGCTGATAGCTTGCGGATCGGAGCGACAATCCAGCTTTTCGTCAGAGCAAAGCCGAACAGGGTAACGAGGATGGAGCCAATAATCACGGCACCAACCGTCATCAGAACAGTGGTGTGTGACACCGCTGCCAGAACGCCCTGACGATTTTTGTTGGCCTCATTCATCTCCTGAACAAGTTTGGAAAGACGAGGGGCAATCGAATCAAGCGCTGGCTTGCAGTCCTTCAGGTACATCTGCTGAGCTGCGAGGATCGCAGGGGCATCATTTGCCGCATAGCCTGCATCGATGCTTGGCCGGCACGTCGTGTCGATCGATTGCAAGGCGGTCGCCTTCAACTGCGGTACATCGCTGCGTTCCGGCAGCGCCGCAATAGCAAGATCCATATAAGAAGAGAACTGCTTTCGAGCGTCATCGAGTTCCCTTTTGGCAGCATCATTGACCTGCGGATCGACGGCCATCAGAAGATCGCCGATTGCGGCGCGCGCGCCCTGGATGAAGCGTGTGGAGCGCGAAAGGAAGATCGCGGCATCGGCTTCTCTTGCGAGCAAGCCGCGATAGCCGCCGTCAATACTCTTGATCTGATATCCGGAATAGATGGCAACACACAGGCTGAAGAGCCCGAACATGGCCATGATACAGACTACTTTACCGGCAATATGAATGTGTCTCATATAAACCCCAACATTCCTGCGTGATAATTGATCTGTGCAAATGTTAGCGTTCACAGGTTTCTAGTATGCAAATAAAAATCGAATAAAGATCTAATTATTGGCAGGCCATATTTTGCATGTGAATCTTTGCGAAGTATTACAATTTGGCAATATCGCCTGTTCTGTGCGTAACTTCAGATTGCATGGATTTTATAATGAAACTATAGATTGAATATCGCCTGAGTTGCTTAATATAAGACTGGAAATATCTAATTTTATATTGATGCGCTGTGTTTTTGATTGTGTGATCGAATTTTCTCAACTGCAAGCCAACCAAGGTGCGCGGATGTGCCGAGCCGATCGCCTTAAACAACCAATGGATCCGGATTGAGCCAGACGCCTCCGGCGATACTGGCACTACACTTTCAGTGCTGTCGGAAAAGTATGTCGGAACCTCTGAGCGTGACGTGCCTGATCCGGCCTGTTCCATCCAGTTGCAATAGCATCGCAATAAGCACCTGCTGCTTCTGTACCCACGGAGTTTGGAGGCTGGGATTACAGAACTATAGTGCCTGCGTAAAACAACAAGAGCACTGGGCGCAAAAGCCGATCAGCGTTCGGATTGAGAGCCTGGAGGCTCGGCGTACGAAGATTGGCAGGCTCCGCAATCCGTAGGAAATGTCAAATGTGAAAACGGACGTACAGCGGCGCCACTTATGCCGCTCGGCTTGCCGCAAATTTTGGGGTTTTCGATTTTTGACTGAGACTTCAAGGGGATAAATGGTCGGGGCGACTGGACTTGAACCAGCGACCCCTTGACCCCCAGTCAAGTGCGCTACCGGGCTGCGCTACGCCCCGACCTGCTTCGTAAGAAGCGTTCCCTCCATACTGACTTGCCGTGCAAGGCGCAAGCCCAAAAGTGGAGGGGGGTGAACAAGCTAGCGGAATTGCGGAGAACGTCGTGCGTTCATGAGCAGTTCCTGCTCGGAGGCAAAGGGTCCCAGCAGTTTCGTCAGGCGATTTTCCTCAATCGGATCCAGTCGATAGCGGCGGACAAAATCCGAAACGCTCCACACTTTCCTGATTTTTGCTTCTTCCAGCTGCTGTGCATCAAGATATTCGCTCATCAATGTCCCCGTTGGCTTATCCGCAGATGAATGCTGTGCCCGCCTTATGGTTCCCAGGAAATCCTGCTTTGATATAGTTTATTAAGAGCAAATTTTATCGTGCCCATGAGAGCAATCTCATAAGCCTTCGCCACTCATGTTCTGTGATCGTAATATCCCGCAAAGCCTCCCAACTGTGCGGCATGCAACGGCGATCAGTCGCCGCGCGCTTGCAACCCCGTGTGAGATTGTCCTCCCGATGATTCTCCTCTGCTTCAGAGAATATGAGGATATGCGCACATAATCCACCGTGCCTATTGAGGGGTGGTAAGCAATCCTTTAAGTGCAAATCCGTCAGTCGACGTCTTCCGACGTCAGGTCCTGTGGTCTCAGCCCCTCGTCATGGCTGCTCGTTCGCAAGCGGATGCCGGCGCCAAGGCCTGAGCCATCCTGTCCGGCTGCCAGAAAGGTGACGCCGAGCGACTCGTAAAAGGCTCGCAGCCTTTCGATTGTGCTGCCACCTGTGCCGGATGGTCCTTGTTCGGCGGAAACAATGACATCGGCCGCGACGCCGCAGCGTGTTGCGACATCATCAATGGAGAGGTTCAGGGCGGCCCGGGCGGCACGCAGTTGTTCTGTCGTAATCATGCAGAATGATCTGGAACAAGCTGCCGCGATATCAAGAGGGGAGCACTTGGGTCCGGCGCAGTTTCATCTGGTAGCGCTGCTCGAGGGCGAAACAGCCCCACAGAATGCCGTAGAGCAAATACATGTGCCGCCAGTGATCGAGGTCGATGACGTTGCCGATGCCGGCATGGCCGATGAGGACGATCCACGCGATCATGAGGTAGGGCTGCCATGGCCTTTCCCGTAGCAGGTGGCGAAAGCCCAGTGCTACCGTCGTCCATAGCAGGGTGAGGTAGCAAACAAAGCCGAGCCATCCATAAGTGGTCAGCGATTTCAGCCACATATTGTGCTCGTCCTCGCCGAACATCTTGCCCAGCACCATGGGGCCAAGCCCGAGCGGGCGTTCCATCGCCATCAGGAAGCCGATCTTGTGTCGCTCGAAACGGCCAAGTCTCGCCCCGTCATAGGATTGCACGAGCTTGGCGCGATTCAGGAAGAGGTCATCCACCTTTTTCGACTGCAAAGCGCCGCCGATCGCGATGATCAGCAGGACCAGTGCGGCAATGGAGAGCGTGAAGATCTTCATCCGGAAGGCGGCCGTGCGCTCCTTCAACAGCATCACGACGATCAGTGCGAAAACGCAGAAAGCAAACAAGCCCCAGGCAGCACGCGAGAAGGACAGGAAGACCCCGAGAGTGAGGATCATGATGCCCGGCGCATAGAGCCACGCACGGGTGAGCGGCGCGCTCAACAGCCGGTACATCAGGTAAAGCGTCGGTGCTACGAGGTATGGGCCGAAGACGTTCGGGTCCTGGAAAGCGCCCATGGCGCGGTCGTAGCGTGTGAAGACCTGCGCGCCCGGAAAGGCGTGGAAATAGCCGAGAATGCCGAGGATCGAGGTGAGGACAGCCGCAAAAGCCCAGGCCTTGAAGATCAGCGACAAGCGCCTTTGATCGTCTTCGATGATGGCGGCATAGAAGACCGATGTCAGGGCGAGAAAGGTGGAGACGGCGAAGTACATCGGCGCACCGGTGATGTCCTTCATGACCGTCATCGAGAACAGCCCGCCGGTATTGAACAGCAGAAAAAGGATCAGGATCGGAGCAACGCTGCGCGAGATCTTCAGGCCGAGCAGAAACCAGATTGCCACCTGGCCTGCCATGAACAGTTCATAGGGGGCCGGTTCCGCAGGGACGAAGCCTGAGAGGAAAACGCCGAACGCAACCAGCCCCGAACCGATGAGGCGCAGCGCCGCCAGGTGCGTGTTGACCTGTCGCGAGCCGATCTGGACGACGGCGCTCAATAGGCGTTCTCCGTGTTCAGCAGGCGTATCGGCGTCAGGAAGAGGATTTTGAGATCGAGCAGCAGCGACCAGTTCTCTATATAGTCGAGGTCATAGGCCGTGCGTTTGCGGATCTTCTCATCGCTGTCCAACTCGCCGCGCAGGCCGTTGATCTGTGCCCAGCCGGTGACGCCGGGTTTGACGCGATGGCGCGCAAAATAGCTCTCGACCACATCGACATATTTGCGTTCGCCAGTCTGCGCGTGGACTGCGTGGGGGCGGGGGCCCACCAGTGAGAGATCGCCCTTCAAGACGTTGAAAAGCTGCGGCAGCTCATCCAGCGAGGATTTGCGCAGGAATCGACCCACAGGGGTCACGCGCGGGTCGTTCTTGGTCACCGCCTTCTTGGCCGTGGGATCGCTCTGCTCGGTATACATCGAGCGGAATTTCAGGACGTTGATGATCTCGTTGTTGAAGCCGTGCCGCTTCTGCACGAAGAGCACCGGACCTTTCGAGGTGGCCTTCACCGCAATCGCAGCGGCAATCATCACTGGCCAGAAGACGGCCAGTGCCAGCACCGAGAAGACGATATCGAAGATGCGCTTGGCCACGGAATCCCAGTCGCGGATCGGCTTGTCGAAGATGTCGAGCATCGGCACGGCGCCGACATGGGAATAGGCGCGTGGGCGAAAGCGCAGCCGTGTGGAGTGGGCGGCGAGACGGATATCGACCGGCAGCACCCAAAGCTTCTTCAAGAGCTGGAGGATGCGTTGTTCAGCGCTCGCCGGCAAAGCGATGATGAGCATATCGATGCGGGCGAGCCGTGCAAATTCGACCAGTTCGGCAAAGGTGCCGAGCTTCGGGTAGCCGGCCACGACATCTGGCGAGCGCGCGCTGCCGCGGTCATCGAAGATGCCGCAAATGCGGATGTCGTTGTCGGATTGTCCTTCCAGTGCGCGCACCAGTTCCTTGGCGGGCGCACCGCCGCCGACGATCACCGCGCGGCGCTCCATGGTGCCGTCGCGTGCCCAGTTGCGGATACCAAAGGCAATGAACTGCCGGACAAGCAGCAGCATACCGCCACCGAACAGATACCAGCCGAGAGAGGCCCACAGGCCGAGATGCGGTTGGACGAGCACGAGCTGGAAAATCATCGCGGCAAAACCGAACGACCACGCCGTCAACACGCTTCGGCTGCTGCGGGCAGCGGCGCGTAGCGAGGGGATCTGGTAGGCATCTGCCACCTGAAGGCTGATGATGGTCAGCGCTGAGCCGATGGCGATCGCCAGGGTTGCGTAGATGACATGCGCTGCCAGAACGCCCGCCACCCAGTTGACCAGCAGGCCAAGTGTGAAACAGAGGACGAATTCAAGCAGGCGGAATTGGCCGATCAGGAGCGCGGGCGAATAGCTGCTGTCGCGATAGTGCTCCGCGATCTGGCGGGCGAACGCGTTCAACTCGGGCGCAGGTTCCGCAGAGGCGGTCCTCGCTTCACCGATATCCGCAACCTGACGCCGAAGGCGTTCGACGTCCAGTTCGTCCCTTTTTGCAGGCTCCGTCATGGCGCAGCATCCCAACGCAAGTTTGCGCAATCGCTGAAACGACTGCGCCACGCTGATGCGTATCAGTAAGATGCTAAGAAAGTTTATAGTTGCTCGGTTAGCGTGAAACAGAAGTCAGAACTTTAAACCTTGCCGCTGGAGGTTCTGGTAGAGGGCTATCATGTCATGCGCCATATGGGAGGCCGAGAAGATGGATTGAAAATCTTCCGGCTTCGGCATCACGCGGACCTGCCAGTCCGGATCTGCCAACGTCTCGGCCATGATGCGGCTGAGATCTTTTGCGTCGCCGGGTATCGCCAGGGCCGCACTGCTCGAACCCAGTACTTCGGGAATACCACCCACGCGGCTGGCAATGACTGGCTTCTGTGCGGCAAGCGCCTCCAGCACGATATAGGGCATGGCTTCGGCTCGCGATGGTACCACGACGGTGCGCGCGAGTGCAAAAGCCTGAGTGGCGGGCATTGCATCATGCATGCGAATGCGCCGGGAGAGGCCGAGTTTGGCGATCAGAGCGCGGTAGCGTTCGCGGTCCGGGCCATCGCCCACCATAACAGCGGTCAAGGGGCGGCCACGCAGCTGTTCGGTGCGCGCAAAGGCCTCGATGAAAACATCGGGGCCTTTAAGGTCGCGCATCATGCCGATGTAGAGAAAGTCGGCGGCGTTCTCATCAAGTGGAACGCGATGAAACTCGCTGTCCTTGATGCCGTTATAGATCACGCTGGCAGGGCTGCGAGGCTTGCCGATCTTTTCCTGATAGGTCCTGCGCTCGTAATCGCAGACGAAAACCAGGCTGTCGGTCATGCGCTCCTGAAAGCGCTCGATGCCCATGATGATCCGCCCTGCCGGACTTGTCCGGCTGTAATGCAGGCTGCCGCCATGGGGGGAATAGAGGCGGGCTACGCGATACCTGTTCACCCGCAGAAGCGAGCCGATGAGCCGGGCCACGACGCCACCCTTGGCGCCGTGCCCGTGCAGGACATCAGGCTGCAAACTTTTGATATGCTTGTAACTTTTATAAAGCGCCAGAGCATCGGTCGGACTGATGGCCCGCCGGATCGGCATGCGGACCAGCCCGAGCGACAATTGCGGCAGTATTGCCGAGAACAGCCGTTCCTCATGCGCCCCGCCCGTCGAACTATCGCAGAGAATGCCGACATCGTGGCCAGCACTGCGATGTTCTTCGACGAGATCGCGCACATGGCGAAAAATTCCGCCAACCGGCGAGCGAAAACAGTGGATGATCCTAAGCGGCCTGGCATCTTCCATAGGTTTTAGAACAGCCGTTCGCGAACATAGATCGTGTCGCCTGCCAGAACGGGTGCGGAAATAGAGGTGCGGCCGGTCAGGATCTGCCCGTTGATCTTGCGGGTGACATCAAGGTCACGCTGGTTGGCGCGTGCCGTGAAACCACCGGCGATGGCAATGGCGTTCTGCGCTGTCATGCCGGGCACATAGGAATACTGACCGGGCCTGCCCACTTCGCCCATCACGAATACGGGACGATAGCGGTCCACCTCGATGGTCACATCAGGATCGCGCAGGTAGCCCTGGCGAAGCTTGGTGGCAATGGCTTTCTCCAGCTGCGTCAGCGTCTGGCCGCGTGCAGGCACCTGGCCGATCAGCGGGAAGGAGATGTAGCCTGCCTGGTCGACGGTATAGGTGTTGGTGAGCGCTGTCTGTTCGAAAACGGCCACACGAAGACGATCGCCGCTATCGAGGCGATAGGGCTGGATAGTTGCCTGCTCAAAGGCGCGCGGAGCCGGCGCATAGGCATTACAGCCTGCAAGCGCTACCGAGGCGCCAAGCGCAATCGTCAATGCCATGACAGATCTGATGCGTGAGGATGACATCCACGCGAACTCCGGTTGAAACCCAACTAGAGCCTGTTATCATTCCATTAGGGTTAACCCTCGGTAAATAATCCGTCGATTTCCCCGCCATTGGGAGGCCTCTCCGCAGATCGCATTCATCTATCGGTTGTTAACGGGCGAGTTACCATGATCCTTTACGCTGCCGCCACACTTTAAGCTGGAGCGCGCAATGTCTGGTGTAAGCGGCAATCAGGATGCAGATATCGATATCGGCCAACTTTTCAGCGCCATCTGGGAGCGCCGGAGACGGATCCTGACGACCACGGCACTGGCAGGTGCTCTCGCGCTTGTTGGCACCAGCCTGATGACGCCGGCCTATAAGGCGGAGACGCGCATTCTTATCGAGAACCGTGCGCAGAACCTGACCGGCCAGTCGCAGCAGGGTGGAAGCGAACCGGTGCTTGACCAGTACAACGTGGTCAGCCAGGCGCAGATCCTGCAATCGGCGGATCTTATCAAGGCCGTCGCCAAGCAGCTGAAGCTTTACGAGCTGAAGGAATTTGATCCGGATGCACACCGGCTTCTGCCAGATCCCCTGGTGCTGCTGCACCTGAAGCAAGACCCGATGGATCTCGCACCGGAAGAGCGCGTCATAAAAACCTTCCGTGAGAAACTCCAAGTCTATCCTGTCGAGGGTTCCCGCGTCATTGCCATTGAGTTCAGCTCTAAGGACCCCAAGCTCGCCGCCAGCATTCCAAACAGCATGGCTGACCTCTATCTCACGATGCAGAGCGGCGCAAAGCTCGATACCCATACGGAAGCCACGCGGTGGCTGGAGCCCGAGATCGCAAACCTGCGGGAAAAGGTGAGGGACGCCGAAAAGAAGGTCGCGGATTATCGCTCCTCCAACGGCCTTTTTCAGACCAGCGACACGGCGAGCTTCTCGTCGCAGCAGCTCAACAACATTTCGACCGAGCTTGCCCGTATCAAGGCCGATCGGGCCAATGCCGAAGCGCGTGCTGAAAACGTCCGCAATGCTCTGAAAACGGGGCGCAGCCTCGACAGCATGAGCGACGTCGTCGGTTCTGCAATGATCCAGCGGCTGAAGGAAACAGAGATCAATCTGCAGTCCCAGATTTCCGATCTGCAGGTCACCCTGATGGATGGGCATCCGCGCCTGAAGGCGCTGCGTGCCCAGCTTGCCGGCATCCGTCAACAGGTCGAAAACGAGACGCGCAAGATCCTGGCGAGCCTCGAAAACGAAGCCAATGTTGCTAAGCTTCGCGAGGATCAGTTGCAGAAGCAACTGACCAGCCTGAAATCCGACTCCGCCCGTGCGGGCGAAGAGGAAGTCGGCCTGCGGGCGCTGGAGCGTGAGGCAGCGGCACAGCGCCAGTTGCTGGAAACCTATCTGGCGCGCTATCGCGAGGCGGCATCGCGCGTCGACCGCAATTCGACGCCTGCGGATGCGCGCATCGTCTCGACCGCCGTCGAGCCGTCGGAAGCCTATTTCCCCAAGATCTGGCCGATCACCATCGTCGTGGCGCTGGCAACACTGGTGCTGCAGGCACTGGGCATCATCATCGTCGGCCTGTTCACAGGACGAGGCTTGCGTTTTGCCGAGGATGTCGAAGTGGTGGCGGTAGCCCCACCCTTGGCGGCGCCCGCTGTGCCGCCTGTCGCCGTAGCGCCGCCGGTTCCGGTCGCGGAGACGGTGATCGTTACGCAGCCTGCCACACCCCCTGCTGCCAATCACGTTCCGATCTGGCGAAAGATCCTGCGCCCGTTGGGGGACGGCAAAGCTCATTCCGATGAGTCTGCCGCAGTCGAAAAGTCCCGGAGCCGCAAGGTCGCATCCGAGGTGGAAACGGTTGCCGAATCCTCCGCCATGAAGCTGCGAACACCCATCGAAGATCGCGTCATATCCGACCCTTCCCTGCACGATGAGTATGATCAGGAAGAGCAGTCCCGAATGGCAGCGGCAAGCGACGGTCAGGAACCGACGCCTCTGCCGCATCTCAGCCTCAAGGCTGTCTGTGACTATCTGGTGCGCCGTGATGTGCCGCTTGCCATTGCCGTTTCTCCAACCGGCGACGAGGGCTCGACGGCGACTGTGATGTTGGCACGCGAGGTGGCCGAGGCTGGCCGGAGCGTGGTGCTTGTCGATATGACGGGAACCGGTTGCCCCACGCGGCTGATGGCCGAGCATCGCGGCTTGGCTGGCATCACCGATCTTCTGTGTGGCGAAACAGCCTTCGGCGACACGCTTCATCCGGACCGGCTATCCGACGCCCATATCATTCCGCGCGGAACCGCCGATGCGGCGCAGGCCATGCGTGGGGCCGACCGATTGACGATGATCCTAGATGCTTTGACGGACGCTTATGATCTTGTGATCGTCGAATGCGGGCAGGCAGATGTGCGGGGCCTGTCGCGCCTCACGCGCAATGCCGACGCTGAAATCATTCTGTCGCTGCCGCGTGCTGACGAGGCTGAGGTCGATGAACTCCTGGCAGAGTATGTCGCTGAAGGGTATGCCAACCCGCTGGTAATGTCGGTGGAAATCAGTGGGACACCCACCCGCTCGTCGGGCCGCCAGGCGGCCTGATCAGTCGGCCGCCTCCGTGGGCGTGGCGGGTGCTGCGTCCTTCGTGCGCAGGCGCTGGATGAATCGGTAGAGTGCCGGGTTGCGCTTGATGGCCGCCTTCGCTCTGGCCGTCGCCACGTGCACCTGGGTGGCCAAAAGGCCGCGCCAAGAGATCGCGATCATCAGATCATGGGCGACGGTCTCTATATTGCACCAGCTGCGCTTGTATGGCTGGTCACCCCGGCCAAAATCGAACAAAGCAGCCCCTTCGTAGCAGGCCTGCTCAATCATCAGCCAGAACAGAAGTTCGCCCGGGCTGGTTTCCGGTGCGAGCGAGTCGTCGATCGCGCCAAATTGGCAGATTATGTGGTCGCCCTTGCGGGAAAGGCCCGCGATCGCCGCGATCCGTCCGGCATGCTCGCCCTGCAGGCTGATGGCGTGAAGTTTCAGCGGATAGGTTTCGTTCGTTGTTCGCGCCTCCAGAAGGCGGCGGAAGAAGCTGCGGATGTCTTCCGGAGCAAACACATCCGGCAGGCCTTGGGACCGCAGGCGCTGTCCCTTCTGCCGGAAGAAGGCTTCGAGCAGGTCTCGCTGGCCCTCCAGAGTGTCCGGACATGCGTGCGCGTAACCGCCCATTTCTTCCAGCCGGCGTGTCTGGACACGGAATTTCTTGCGCCGCCGTTTGGCGTTCAGTTGGGCAAGTGTTGCTTCGAAACTCCGATGAAGATTGAGCTGAAATGTGTGATTGGGGTTTTCGATTGTTGTCAGGCCCGCGAGTGGATGCGGAACGCCTCGCCACACCGGTGGTGTTGCCTCCAACAGCACCATGTCAGCCTTGCCGCTCATGACATGTCGCATCTGCCGTTTGAACAGTGAGATCTCTTCTTGCGACAGAGCCGGGAAGTCACTGGCGAAGAGACCGGTGTTGAAGTTGTTGTGTCCCTGGCCAAGATAACTTACCACGCGCACCCCATGCTGGCGCATCACTTCAAGCGGCAGCAGCATTACGCACCGACCATTGACCTCGGCCTTGATGAGGAGCAGTTCCGACCCCTGGGCATCGGCCCAGGCGCGGCACCAATCGTAAGCCTGATGCAGGGAGTTCGCGGACAACGCTTCCAGCGCGCGCCATTCCGTCTCGATTGCAACCATGTCGTTGGCGACGCTGAACGTCATTTGTTCCACGCGCAATGGTGCGTCCGCTGCGGCAGGGCTGGGCGAGGCTGCACGCGTGACGGCCATATCCGGGGCTTCGTTGAAATCCGTTGCCGATGCCAGTGCATCGACCGCGTCTTCCGCCTCCTGTCTCATTCCGGATCGCCTCAAATCATTTCAAACAAGGGTTGAAGCGAACCGTAGAGGAGGATCTGCAATAAGCCTTTAATGGCCGCACCGCGATCCGGCCAATCGTCACGATGGTGAACATCGCGTAAATCAGCGAGCCTTCGGCCCTGCCATCCACTTGATGATCAGCATGGCCGGCAGGATCCAGAGAAGACCCGTCAGGAAGAAATAAAGGAGGTGGATCCACCAGGGAGAGGTGGCCAGTGTCAGTGAGGCAACGGTGGTTGCGATCAGCGCATAGGCCAGCACCAGGATAATGATCAGGATGGTGCCGATGAACTTCTTCAAACGAAGGGGCATGAATTCTCCTCAACCATCCACCGCGACCGCATGCCGCAAAGCTGCGGGTCTTGTATTGCACCGACCGCTGGGGCAAATCAACGCGGTGAGATGACGTGTTGACAAATGTCAGGAGATCCCATGGCAAGCGCGGATGCAATCATGGTGGGGCAGGTGGAGAAAGATCATCGGCTCACGCAGGATCGGAAAGCGATCCGCATCTGGCTGTGGGTGGTGATTGCCGCCCTGTTTGGTCTCGTTCTGGTCGGCGGCGCTACACGCCTGACCGGCTCTGGTCTCTCCATCACGGAATGGAAGCCGATCCACGGTGTCATCCCCCCTCTCAGCGCTTCCGAATGGGAAGAAGAATTCCGCCTCTACCAGAAAATCCCCCAATATGAGCTGGTCAACAAAGGCATGACCGTTGACGAGTTCAAGCAGATCTTCTGGTGGGAATGGGCGCATCGCCTGCTGGCGCGCTCCATCGGTGTCATCTTCGCGTTGCCGCTCGCCTTCTTCTGGCTGACGGGACGCATCGAGCGAAGCCTGCGCTGGCCGCTCGTCGGCATTCTGGCGCTGGGCGGTCTTCAGGGCTTTATCGGCTGGTGGATGGTTTCGTCAGGCCTCACCAAGCTGACCAGCGTGTCGCAGTACCGGCTGGCGACGCATCTCATCATGGCCTGTCTGATCTTTTCGAGCTGCGTGTGGATCATGCGCGGGCTGACGCCGCAGAAGACGGATCGCCCACCAACGGCGGAATCAAAGTACGCCGCGGCGGCCCTGGCAGGGCTCGCTCTGTTCCAGATTTATCTTGGCGCGCTGGTAGCAGGGCTGGATGCCGGCTTTTCCTACAACACCTGGCCGCTGATGGATGGTGCGCTCATTCCAGGCGATCTTTTCCTCCAACAACCCTGGTGGATCAACCTTTTCGAGAACCCGAAGACCGTCCAGTTCGTCCATCGCTGCGGCGCCTATCTGCTGCTGACAGCCACATTCGTTCACATGGTCGTGTCGCTGAAGAAGGCTCCCGGCACCAAACACGCGCGGGGTAGTGTCGTTTTCTTCCTGCTGGTCTGCCTGCAGGCCACGCTCGGCATCGGCACGCTTGTCATGCATGTGCCCGTTGATATGGGCGTCGCCCATCAGGGCGGCGCGCTGATCGTACTGGGCTATGCGATCGCCCATTGGCGCGGTTTCTATGGCGAATTCACCAGAGAACCTGTGAAGGCTTGATCTCAGCCGAAACGGTAGGCGGAGTAGGGTTTGCCGAGAAAATCAGTCTTGAAGATGCGCTTTCCCGGCTCTCCGGCAGCAGCACCCGCTGCAACGAACAGCGGCACAAGGTGGTCATGATCAGGCACATGGCAGGCGCGGGCGTCGGGGTTGTCTTCCCAGGCAGAAAGCTTTGCCGTGCGCGCCTCATCGGGCAGTTCGACCGCTTCCGCCAGCCAGTCGTCGAAGCGGATGGCTTCGGCAACGTGATCAGGCTCGGCGGTGCGGAACTTGCGCATGTTGTGATAGGTCATGCCCGACGCGATGATGAGGACGTCCTCATCGCGAAGCGGTGCCAAGGCCCGACCGATCTTCAGATGGCTTTCCGCATCCAGCGTGTTCTTCAGCGAAATCATCGTCAGTGGCACATCCGCCTCCGGATAGATCAGCATGAAGGGAATGAAGACCCCGTGGTCGAAACCGCGTTCTGCATTCTCTGCTGACTCGATGCCTTCAGCCGAAAGCAGTTGCCGCGCGCGAGCCGCCAGCTCCAGCGAGTTTGGGGCAGGGTAGGAGAGTTCGTAGGTGTGCGGCGGGAAATTATAGTAGTCGAACAGCATTCCCGGTTTCGCGGCGGTGCTGACAGTTGGGACCGGTTCCTTTTCCCAGTGGCCGGACACGACCAGAACGGCCTTCGGCCGGCGTCCGATTTCCTTGTCCAATCCGCGCAGGAAATCCCCGAGCTCATCCCAGGGACCTTTGCCCTGTTCGTTTTTCGGGAATTCCATGAAGGGCCAGGGACCGCCACCATGGGGAATAAAATAGACAGGGAATTTTTTGCTCATGGTCTACCGCCTCAGTTTATGGCGAAAGACTAGCAGAGCTTATTGTTTACGGAAATAGGTGCGTCAGACGACGATACGTTCTGAAATTGTGAACGAAGGCATCTTATTCCGGTTTGTGACAGACGGCTTCAATGTTGTGTCCATCGGGATCGAGCACGAAGGCGCCGTAGTAGTTCGGGTGGTAATGGGGGCGCAAGCCGGGCGCGCCGTTGTCCGTCGCGCCGGCTGCCATAGCCACCTTGTAGAATGCATCCACTTGCGCTCGGCTCTCTACGGCGAAGGCGATGTGGAGTGAGCCTTTGGTGCGCCCGCCGGTTCCGATCCAGAAGGATGGTTTGCCGGCGCGGCCATAGCCTGCACCCTCGTAGGTGCCGCCCGTTTCTTCGGCAGTCACGACCATCGCGCAGGCGGCGTCGATGGTCGGCATCACTGCATCATAGAAAGCGCGCGAGCGTGCGAGATCCGAAACAGACAGTCCGATATGATCCAGCATCGCCCGCTCACCTTAAGTCTTACGCCGACAGCATCAGGTCCATGTTCTGAACTGCCGCGCCCGATGCACCCTTGCCGAGGTTGTCGAGTAGCGCCACCAGATTCACGTGCGCGCCGCCCGGCGTGCCGAACACGAAGAGCTTCATCGTGTCCTTGCCGGCCAGTTCCTCCGCGTCGATGCGGGCTGCCTGTGCGCTCTCTTCCAGCGGCACGACCGTCACGATGTCCTGGCCGGTATAATGTGCGACCAGCGCCTGATGGATCGATTCGATCGTGGTGCCGTCCGACAGATCTTCCAGGAACAGCGGAACCTGCACGATCATGCCCTGCGGGAAGCGACCGACGGATGGCGAAAACAGTGGAGCGCGATCCAGAAGACCATGGATCTTCATCTCGGGCACATGCTTGTGCTTCAGCGTGAGCCCATAGAGGAAGTTGTTGGCGGAGATCGCATCCTCGCGGCTTGCGTCTTCCATCTGGGCGATCATCTGCTTGCCGCCGCCGGTGTAACCCGAGACCGCATTGACCGAGACCGGGTAGCCATCCGGCAGAATGCCGGCGGCACGCAAAGGGCGGATCAGGCCAATCGCGCCAGTCGGGTAGCAGCCCGGGTTGGCGACGTAGCGGGCGGAACGGATCTTTTCGCCCTGCGCCTTGTCCATCTCTGCAAAGCCGTATGCCCAGTCCGGTGCCACACGATGCGCTGTCGAGGTGTCGATGATCCGCACCTTGTTATTGCCGGACAGCATGGAGACGGCTTCCCTGGAAGCATCGTCCGGCAGGCAGAGAATGGCGATGTCGGCGCTATTGAGCAGATCTTCCCGCATGGCGGCATTGCGCCGCTCCGCTTCCGGGATCGACAGCAATTCGACATCGCGGCGGTCGGCCATGCGCGTACGGATCTGCAGACCCGTTGTGCCATGTTCGCCGTCGATGAAGATTTTCGCTGTCATGATCGTTACTCCAGTGTGTTCAGCAGCTTGGAATGAATTCCTGAATCAGTTTGTCATGGGGTCCGCGCAAGCTTTTCCGCACGGAGCCCGAGCATATACATTGCGACTGTTGCGCCTGCAATGGCGGTAATATCCGCGTGGTCGTAAGCAGGCGCCACCTCGACAACATCGGCGCCGCGGATGTCGAGCTTATGAAGGTTCTGCAGAACCGACAGCATTTTTGCACTCGATGGTCCACCAGCGACCGGCGTGCCGGTGCCGGGCGCAAAGGCCGGATCGAGGCAGTCGATATCGAAGGTCAGGTAGGTGGGGGCGCCTGACACATGCTCCGTGACGAGGCTCGCGATCTCGGATGCGCGCATATCCTCGACCTCATGACCGTAGAGAATGCGGATACCGCAATCCTCAGGCGCATGGGTTCGGATGCCGATCTGGATCGAGCGGCTGGGATCGATCAACCCATCACGCACGGCGCGCACCACGAATGAGCCATGATCGATACGCTTGCCGTCATCGGACCATGTGTCCTGATGCGCGTCGAAATGCACCAGCGCCAGGGGACCATGCTTTGCCACATGCGCCTTCAAAAGCGGCCAGGTGATGAAATGGTCGCCGCCGAGCGTCAGCAGGAAGTTGGCGCTGCCGAGAATATGCGAAGCCTCGTTCTCGATCGTCGCTGGGGTCTCCCAGTGATTGCCATAGTCCAGCCGGCAGTCCCCATAATCAATGACCGCCATCGCTTCGAAGAGATCTCGCTGGAACGGATATTGCGGGTCGTTGTCGAAGATCGCTGAGGCGCGGCGGATGGCCTGTGCTCCGAAGCGGGCGCCCGGACGGTTAGACGTGGCGGCATCGAAGGGAATGCCCCAGACAACCGAATCAACGCCCTCGAGCGATTTCGTAAACCGGCGGCGCATGAAGGAGAGCGCACCGGCATAGGTGGGGTCGGTCGCGGCGGAGGTCAGTTCCTGTCCTGTGAAGGCGTGGTCGATCGATTTCGATGCCATGTCATCCGTCTTTCTTCGTAAAACCATAGGCGCGCTGCACGAGCGCCACGCGCACCTGATAACGGCTATACCATTCGGCACGGCCTCGTGTCTGCGCGGCCACGTGGTCCATAACACGTTTCCAGGCGCGGATGCTTTCCTCATCCTTCCAATAGGAATTGGTAATGCCGAAGCCGTCCTCGCCGCGCACACTTTCCATGCCGAGGTAACCCGGTTGTTGTGCGGCCAGCTCCGCCATGGCCTGCCCCATAGCGAGATAGCCGTTATGCCCCTCGGTTCTCTGGGATGAGAAAGTAACAACGTAATAGGGCGGCTCGGGCAGTTCGGAAAAAGAAGAAGCAGACATTGATCTCTCCGTGCACTTGAATGGGTCTACAAGAACAGGAAGACCATTGATGCACAAATTCCAATTCCTGATGCCATGCGCCAAAGCATCTGCGTGCTTTGTTTGAATGCCTATGCCTCAAAAACGTACGTCTCGCGAAGTGCGGTAATGTAATGTGTGTATAAATTAGGAAATATTTATAGATAAGATAATGCTTAGATAAATTTCATAGAAATTTCACGTCGCTCATGCGGTCTAGCTCATTTTGGATAGTTGCATTGGCGTATCCTCGGAAT
This sequence comes from Rhizobium oryzicola, assembly GCF_030504645.1. GTDB lineage: Bacteria > Pseudomonadota > Alphaproteobacteria > Rhizobiales > Rhizobiaceae > Neorhizobium > Neorhizobium oryzicola. The sequence continues at coordinate 1,360,125 of NZ_JAUKWQ010000001.1, forward strand.
AGACTTGCCCCGCAATTCTGGCGGATGGGGATCCAACAATGTGTAACGAATGCTTGAACATGAATAGACGCAGCTTTTTCGGCATGGCTGCGGGCGCCGCTCTTGGCGTTGGAGGGCTGGGAAGTGGCCTTTTCAATGCCGCTCCGGCGATCGCCGCAACGACACTGACGCCGGATCAGGCGCTTGAGAAGCTGAAGGCCGGCAATCTCAAATACCAGAAGGCGCCGGAAGTCTGCGCCGCCGACATGATGAAGACCCGTGAAACGGTGGCCAAGGGCCAGAATCCCTGGGCTGTCGTGCTCGCTTGCGCCGATAGTCGCGTGGCACCGGAGCTGGTTTTCGGCGGCACGGGTCTGGGCGATCTCTTCGTTTGCCGCAATGCCGGCAACATGGCTGATGTCGCGACCATGGGCTCCATCGAATATGCGGTCGAGCATCTCGGCGCGCCGCTGATTGTGGTGCTGGGGCATGAGCGTTGCGGCGCGATTGCCGCTGCCTGCGAAGTGGCGGAAAAAGGCACCAAGCTGCCGGGCTCCATTGGCCCGATGGTGAAGGCCATCCTGCCAGCGGCCAAGGCGATGCGCGGCAAGCCCGGCGATTATGTCGATAACGTCGTCAAGGAAAGCGCCCGCCTGACGGCGAAGAAGATCACGGAAAAGAGCCCGATCGTCAGCGAGTTCATCCATCACGGCAAGGTCAAGGTCGTCTATGGCCGCTATGACCTAGATACGGGCGCCGTCGAGTTCCTGGGCTGAGGATCAACATGGCCGTCGCAATGACGGCGGCCAGCATCTGCGCAAACAAAAAAGGCGGAGCCGAAGCTCCGCCTTGATTTTTTCGACCGTAACCGGTCTCCAGCGATTAGCGCTTGGAGAACTGGAACGAACGGCGGGCCTTGGCCTTACCGTACTTCTTACGCTCGACAACGCGGCTGTCGCGGGTCAGGAAGCCCCCCTTCTTCAGAACCGAGCGCAGGCCCGGCTCGAAGTAGGTCATGGCCTTGGAGATGCCGTGACGAACAGCACCGGCCTGGCCGGAGAGACCGCCACCGGTAACCGTTGCGATGATGTCGAACTGGCCGGTGCGTGCTGCAGCCAGGATCGGCTGCTGCAGGATCATCTGCAGAACCGGGCGTGCGAAATACGCGTTGAATTCCTTGCCGTTGATGACGATCTTGCCGGTGCCAGCCTTGACCCATACGCGGGCAACAGCGTTCTTGCGCTTGCCGGTTGCGTAGGAGCGGCCCTGAGCGTCAACCTTGCGCTCATGAACCGGAGCGGATGCCGTGGCAGAGGTGCCCAGATCCTTCAGAGAAGAAAGGTCAGCCATGATCAGGCGCTCCTTGTGTTCTTGGTGCTAAGCTTGGCAACGTCCAGAACGGCCGGCTGCTGAGCTTCGTGGGGGTGGTTGGCGCCAGCGTAAACGCGAAGGTTCTTCAGCTGACGACGGCCGAGCGGACCGCGCGGGATCATGCGCTCAACAGCCTTTTCGAGAACGCGCTCCGGGAAGCGGCCTTCGATGATGGCGCGAGCCGTACGTTCCTTGATGCCGCCCGGGTAACCGGTGTGCCAGTAGTACTTCTTGTCGGAGTACTTCTTGCCGGTGAAAACGACCTTCTCGGCATTGATAACGATGACGTTGTCGCCGTCGTCAACGTGAGGGGTATAGGTTGCCTTGTGCTTGCCGCGAAGGCGGTTTGCAATGATGGTGGCGAGGCGGCCGACGACGAGACCTTCTGCGTCGATTACGACCCACTTCTTCTCCACCTCGGCGGGCTTCTGAACGAAGGTAGACATTGATTGCTCTCTTCTGGTGATCCCAGAGCGGGGTGACCCGGCTATGGGCGTTTTTTGTTGCTTGGCTTGGCACGTCGAGGCGCCAAACATCCAGAAAACCCGAGGCTTTCATGGATGCGGGCTTATAAGCTGCGAGCATGTGAAGCGTCAAGTCGCGCCAAAAGGCCGGCGTAAAAATTAAGCGATAAAAATCAATGGTTTGCTTAGGTGGTATAATGTTACCACAAAATTTCAGAGTGCGGGACGCGAAAATCTGATCTCAGGGGCCGTCCATGCCCGTGCAGCCTTCCGCAACGAAGCTGTCGCAATCATCCGGCGGCGGGATGTCCTCACAGCTGCGGACCGGGCAGCTTGCCTGATCCGAGGTTGGCACCGTGCCGGATTTCGCGAATTCGCCGGGCGAGCAGAAGCGGCGGGAGGAGACATAGCGATCATAGAGCGGAACGCCCGATCGGCCGGAGTAACGTAGGATGACCGCCCCCTCGCGCTCGATTGCGCTATGCACCTGATCGCAGGTCATGCTTTTCGACTGGTAGCGGGAAATGGCATGCGCCTGAGTCACGAGGAGCAGGCTCAGGCTGACGGACAAAAGGATGGGGCGCATGGTTTCGGTCCATTCTGGGGAGTGGGGGTAGATAGGGCGCGCAGAGCGTAATCCAAGTCGCAGACGCCATCATGCAGGTGTTGCCGTCAAGCCGCTGAGGATGAGATCAACGCCGGCAAGGAAGTCGGCTCGGTCGTCATGCGCGGGGAGCTGCCGCGCAATCCGCTGTACGAAGGCAAAGGCCGCCGGATCCAGCCGCTCCCATGCGGAGGCAACATCATTCAGAAAGGTGGATCGGTCCAGATTGTGCTGGCGGGCATGTTGGGCGTTGGCTGCATTCTGCCCCGCCACCCCCAGGATGTAGCTGAAGAGCGCGGAGGTGGCCGACCATTCCATCGCGTGCGGAACTCCGAGTTGCGAGACCTGCCGGCCCAGCGCGTCGATGATGCGCGCCATCGGCATGTCCGCGGCGCCTTGCATCAGACCTGAGCCAATCCAGGGATGCGCATCGATCATGTCGAACAGTTCCAGCGCCAGGCTGCGTAGCATGTCCTTCGGCGGCAGGTCGGGCGAAACACTCAATAGGCGGTGGGATACTATGTGATCGCAGGCCGCTGTCAGCAATTCGCTCTTGTTGGCAATGTGCCAGTAAATGGCGCCAGCGCCTGTCGCGAGCGATTTCGCCAGCGCCTGATAGGTGAGCCCTTGTATGCCCGCCTCGTCCAGCAAGGCAATCGCAGCCGATACGATCTGTTCGCGGGAAAGGGATGTGTCACGTCTGGTGCCGGAAGCTTTCTTCATGCCTCATCTTGACATGAATGGAACGGCATTCCAACTATGGAACGACATTCCATTCCGGCTTTCACACCTTCCCGCGGAGACAATCCCATGCACATGCCCATTGCCATCATTGGCGCCGGTCTCGGCGGCCTGACGCTCGCCCGCGTCCTGCAGGTACACGGCGTCACCGCGATGGTGTTCGAGGGCGACCCTTCTGCCGATCACCGGCCCCAGGGCGGCATGCTGGACATCCATGATTTCAACGGCCAGCTGGCGCTGAAGGACGCAGGGCTCTACGAGGAATTCCTCTCCCTGATCCAGCCGGGTGGCCAGCAGACGCGCGCGCTGGACAGACACGGCAACGTTCTTTTCGATACGCCAGACGACGGAACCGGCGGGCGACCGGAAGTGCTGCGCGGCGCCTTGCGCCAGATGCTGCTGGACTCGCTTGTGCCTGGCACGGTGCAATGGGGCCGCAAGCTCGCGGACTGCCTGCCGCGGCCAGCGGGTGGCTATGAGCTTTCCTTTGCCGACGGAACTGTCGTCACGACGGACCTGCTGGTCGGCGCGGATGGCGCATGGTCGAAGGTGCGGCGGCTTCTGTCACCCGCAAAGCCGATCTATAGCGGTACCACCTTTATCGAAACCTGGTTGTATGATGCCGACAGGCGCCACGCCGAAACCGCCGCGGCGGTGGGCGGCGGCTCTCTCTTTGCCGTGGCGCCGGGCCAGGGCATCATGGCGCACCGGGAACCGAACGCCGTGCTGCATGCCTATATCGCCCTGAACCGGCCGCAGGAATGGATCGAGAGCATTGATTTCGCCGACCCGAAGGCCGCAGCCGCGACGATCGCTGCGGAGTTCGAGGGCTGGGCGCCCGCGCTGACCGCCCTCATCACGCAGAGCGACACGCCGCCCGTGCCGCGCATTCTTCATACGCTGCCGATCGATCACGCCTGGGAGCGGTTGGCGGGCGTCACCCTGGTCGGAGATGCCGCGCATCTGATGATCCCCTCCGGCGAGGGTGCGAACCTTGCTCTCTATGACGGTGCGGAACTCGCCAAGGCCCTGATCGCCAATCCCGGCAACCATGAAGCTGCCCTGGCCGCCTATGAAACGGCACTGTTTGCCCGCAGCAGGGCTGCGGCGGAAGATGCAGAGCGTACCGCCAACCTGTTGTTTGGCGACAATGCGCCCCAATCGCTGGTCGATGCCTTCGCGGAATATCAGCTCTGATCGCGATTGTGGGACAGCGGATTCAATCTTAACATTTGCATTAAGACACGCGGTACCCACATGGAGCATAATTCATAACATCCAAGATTGTCTTGGGAGGAACCAGTCATGAACCACGATCGATATGAAGACGGTTATGTCGCTGACGTTCTGAAATCAGTCAAAACGATTGCGCTCGTCGGCGCGTCACCCAATCCAAGCCGCCCGAGCCACGGCGTCATGGGATTTCTGCTGTCAAAAGGTTACCGCGTGGTGCCGGTCAATCCCGGCCAAGCGGGTAAGACGATCCTCGGCCAGAAGGTTTATGGCGATCTGGCTGAGATTCCGGATACGATCGACATGATTGACGTGTTCCGCGCGTCCGAACATGTGGAAAGTGTGGTGGATGAGGCGCTGGCGCTCGATCATCCGCCGAAGGCTATCTGGCTCCAGCTGGGCGTGCGCAATGATGAGGCGGCGGAAAAGGCGGAGGCCGCCGGCATAAAGGTTGTCATGGATCGTTGCCCGGCGATTGAATATCCGCGCCTGCTGGGGCATCGCCATCACTGACGATCAGCCGCGTCGAGCAATTGAGGGCTCGCACTCGCCGCGGGTGCAAGCCCTCAACCGGTTGATCGCCTCGAAACGATCATCCGGCTATTGCGGCGGGCATGGACCCTATTCCTCCATAAGAGGCGTTTCTGCCTGCAGCCGATTGAGAATGGCCGTATTGACGCAGTATTCCGAGAACGTGACCGGTGCCGTGTGGTTCTCGAGATCGTGGCGGCAACGTCCCTTGTCGCGGCAGGTCGCGCAGTTGATCTGCATTTCGCGATAGACGTCAGGTGAATGCGTCTGCAGTTCTGCGCTGTCGAGATGCAGAGCCTTCATCAGCTTTTCCATCTCTGCGGCGCCGTTGGGACCCGCACGCACGATTTGTAGGAGCGTATCTGCGCTGACAGAACAGTCTTCCGCCAGCTGACGGCGGCTTTCTGCGTCGAGATTGAGGAGCGCGTTCTCTTCTTCCAAGCGCGTGCGGAATTCCGAATACCAGTTGGCCAGACGTTCGCCGACGCGTTGGGCGAGTGGGGAGGCAGTTTCTGTCATGGTCGTGGTCTCCAGCGACGTTGAAATCATCGTGGAGACAGAATGCCACGCGGCGCCCCGCGGGCATTGATCTTGGTCAAGTTCATCAGGCTTTGAGAAGTGATGTTCCCGAAATTGGCCCGCGACCAAAAAATCATCCTGTTTGATCTGAAATGCCGCAGCCCTGCGGCTGTCGGCGGCGAAAGCCAGAGGCTATATTTCGCTCGCAGATCGCCGGCAGGCGACGATTCCGAAGACAATCGGGGAGGGACCCTTGACCAATCACAATCCAGGCTTTTCGACGCTCGCCATCCATGCCGGTGCCGCACCGGACCCGGCGACCGGCGCGCGCGCCACGCCAATTTACCAGACGACATCCTTCGTCTTTGAGAATGCCGACCATGCCGCCGCCCTCTTCGGCCTGCAGCAGTTCGGCAACATCTACACCCGCATCATGAACCCGACCCAGGCAGTGCTGGAAGAGCGCGTCGCGGCCCTTGAAGGCGGCACCGCGGCGCTGGCCGTCGCCTCAGGCCACGCGGCCCAGCTTCTCATCTTCCATAACCTTCTTCGGCCCGGCACCAATTTCATCGCCGCACGCCGTCTTTACGGTGGTTCGATCAACCAGTTCGGCCATGCTTTCAAGAACTTCGGCTGGGAAGTGCGCTGGGCGGATACCAATGATCCCGAAAGCTTCGCGGCGCAGATCGATGAGAACACGCAGGCGATCTTCATCGAGAGCCTTGCCAACCCGGCTGGCACGTTTGTCGATATCGCCGCAATCGCTGACGTCGCTCATCGTCACGGCCTGCCGTTGATCGTCGATAACACCATGGCAAGCCCTTACCTCGTGCGGCCGCTGGAGCATGGTGCCGACATCGTCGTGCATTCGCTGACGAAATTTCTCGGCGGCCACGGCAATTCCATGGGTGGCATTATCGTCGATGGTGGTACATTCGACTGGTCGGCTAAGCCAGGCAAATATTCGATGCTTTCGGAGCCGCGTCCGGAATATGGTGGGGTGGTGCTGCACCAGACATTCGGCAATTTTGCCTTTGCCATTGCAGCCCGCGTTCTGGGTCTGCGCGACCTCGGGCCAGCAATTTCCCCTTTCAACGCTTTCATGATCATCACCGGGATCGAGACTTTGCCGCTGCGCATGCAGCGCCATTCCGACAATGCGCTGGCGGTCGCGAAATGGCTGAAGACCCACGACAAGGTGGCCTGGGTTTCCTACTCGGGGCTGGAGGATGATCCGAACCATGCGCTGCAGCAGCGTTATTCGCCGAAGGGAGCCGGCGCCGTCTTCACCTTTGGGCTGAAGGGCGGCTATGAGGCGGGCAAGGGCTTTGTCGAGGGGCTGAAGCTCTTTTCGCATCTTGCCAATATCGGTGATACGCGCTCGCTCGTCATCCACCCGGCCTCGACCACGCATCGGCAGCTGACGCCGGAGCAGCAGGTGGCAGCCGGTGCCGGTCCGGATGTTGTGCGTCTCTCCGTCGGTATCGAGGATTCTAGCGACATCATCGCCGATCTGGAACAGTCGCTGGCAAAGATCTAAAGACGTGAGGAGACGGCGCATCCGGTGCCGTCTCTTCGTCCGGAGCCTGATCATGTCCCGCCAGCTTTCCTTCGATCTCTCGACCATCACGCCGGAAGAGGGCGCGCCTGCGCCGGACCGGCTGATCTCAGGCGATCCGCGCTTCACCACCTGGAATATCGAGGAGGCCGAAGGCGGGCTTTACGCAGGAGTTTGGCAATCGACGCCCGGCAAGTGGCGCATGTCTTACGACGAATGGGAATATTTCCACATCCTCGAAGGCTATTCGATCGTCACCGAGGATGGCGGCGAACCGGTTCACCTTAGGGCAGGCGATCGACTGATCCTCAGACCCGGCTTCAAGGGAAGCTGGGAAGTGGTTGAAACGACTCGCAAGGACTATGTGATCAGGCTGTAGGCCTCTGATCATAATATGGCCAACACGCCGTTGGCTTTCGCTGCCTCTGCCAGCGCCCTGTCGAAGGTGGCGAGGTGCCCGTCCAGCCGCAGCGCGAGCTCGAGATAGGCGGCGTCATAGATGGTGAGGTTGTGGCGCTCCGCCAGATAACGGATGGCCATGAGCGGGACAGATTGATCGATCGCGATCGGAAGCTTGTCCATGCGGCTCAATGCATCGGCCAACTGCAGCGACGACAGTCGACCGCGGCGATGGGCCATGACGCAAATATTGGTCACCTCATAAAGCCAAAGAAGCGGCGCAAAGCCGCCGACGCTGTTCAGCCTTTCCAGCCAGGCTTCAGCTTCCGGCGAGTTTTCGTCGGGCAAGAGCCATGACGCGGTGACGGAAGCGTCGATGACAAGCTGCATCAGCCCTTCTGGCCCTCGCGACGATATTGTGCGAGTTCTTCCGCCGTGAACTTCGGCATTGATGCACGCAATTCCGCCAGATCACGCTTCAGCGCTTCGATATCTACCTTCTTCGGCACGGGTGGTGTGGCTTTCAGCTCAATCGCTGTCTGCCCGCCGTCCGTAAGCACCACGGTCTCGCCTTCGCGCACGAGCGCGATCAGCTCATCGAAATGTTCCTTGGCTTCCGCAATCGTAACATGGCGCATGGTCGGGCTCCGCTGTCCAGAAGCCCAGATTACATGCATTTGGCCTCACAGGCAAAAGGGCTAGGGTGTGGCCTCACCACCGCAGATCAAGCCGCTCCAGACCGTGGAAGTGATAGACGTCCTTCACAACAGGCGGCGCGGCAATCTTCAGCCCCGGCAGCCGCTTGAAGAGCAGTGGCAGCACGATGTTGAGCTCCAGCCTGGCGAGCGGCGCGCCAATGCAGAAATGGATGCCGGCACCGAAGGAGAGGTTGGCACCCTCGTTGCGCTCCGGCTTGAAGGTCAGCGGATCGGTAAACTTGTTCGGGTCGAGATTGGCGGCGGCGAGGATCAGGCTCACCTTGTCGCCGCGTTTGAAGGTGACGCCATCCACTTCGACGTCTTCGAGTGCCCAGCGCTGGAAGATATGCACCGGCGCGCAGATGCGCAGCGTCTCCTCCACCGTGCGTTCGGTGGTGGCCGCATCGGCAAACATCGCCGCCGGATCGAGCCCGCTTTCCAGAATGATGCGCACCGAATTGCCGATTTGGTGGACGGTCGCCTCATGGCCGGCATTCAAGAGAACGATAGTGGTTGAGACGAGCTCGTCCTCGGTCAGGAACTGGCCCTTGTGCTCCGTGTGGATCATGTGGCTCAAGAGATCGTCGCGCGGGTTGGCGCGGCGCTCGGCAATCACCGTCTTCACGTAATCGGCAAACTCTTTTGCCGAGCGGTCGGCGGCGTCCTCGTCGGCGCGGGAACGCTTGAACATGTACATGCCGACATAGTCATGGCTCCATTTCAGAAGCTGCGGCCCCATCTCCTCGGGAATGCCGATCATGCGGGCGATCATCGTCACGGGAATGATGTCGGCGAAGGAAGAGAGTAGTTCCGTCTGCCCGTCCTTCTCGAATCGGTCGATCAGCCGGTTGGCCAGTTCCTCGATCTCGCCGCTCATCTTCTCGACATGACGCGAGACAAAGGCGCGGTTGACCAGCGTTCGCAATCTTGTGTGTTCCGGCGGCTCGATCTCCAGCAGCGAGTGGCGCTCGGCGAGATCGAAATGTGCCGTATGCGCTGCAGGTTCGGCCAAGCCCAGCTCCTCACGGCTGGCAATGTGCAGGATCTGCCGACCAAAGCGGCGGTCGCGCAACAGCGCGTTCACGTGGTCGTAACCGGTAAAGAACCACTGCCGCTGTTCCTCCCAGAAGAAGGTCGGGCAATGCTGGTGAAGAGCCGCGTAGACCCGGTTCGGGTCGCTGTAGAAGGCGGGATTACGGCCATCCAGCGAGACGCGGCGGGCGGTGGGATCGATATGGAGGAAATCGGGCATGGAGGTCATGCCCGATTGCGTAGATCATCTTGCGATAAAGGAAAAGAGGCTCTGTTGACACTCGCCTGGATTGTATTCATGCTCTTGTTGCAAGAGTGTTTATCCCGGAGCGAACATTGAAGTATCCGACATCACGCGAATACAAGATGATGTTGAAGGCAGATGCCTTTGTTGGCAACGAGGCCGAAAGTGAGGCCGCTGTCGGCAGGTTCTGGCAAGCGCTTGCAAATCTCCCCTTCGATAAGGGCATCGCGTTCGGCAAGGCACCCCGGCTTGATGCGAAGCGGGATGTGTTATTCCTGGATACGCCCGAAAAGGCGCTCTTCCTCAAGCATGATCTGGTTTTCCGCTTGCGGCGCAAACGGCAAGCGGACGGTGCATGGGATGCAACGCTGAAGTTCCGGCTCGGCGACCAATTGCTGGCTGGTGCACAAACCTTTCGGCCCAGAAAAGCCTATGCGCCTGAGGGGAGGAACGTGAAGTTCGAGGAGGACGTCAAAGCCGTGATCACCACGGGGCGTGCGGCATTCTGGGCTCTCTTCAGCCGCTCCGCCAATACCGATGTGCCTGATAGGGACAGTCTTAGGAAGGTGTCCGACCTCAAGACGCTGTATGGCCGCCTGCCTGAGGCGATCGATGATCTTCAAGACCATGCACTGTCTGACGTGAATGATCTTGAGATTGTCGAGCACGTCTATGACAGTGGTAAGCTGACACTTTCCGGCCAGAAGGTCGAGGCGGCTGTCATCCTTTGGTGGAGCAAGCATCAAGTGACTGCTCCAATCGCTGCGGAATTCAGCTATCGTTTCGATCTGGATGACGGTGAAGCGCCCCTGGAGACAGTCGAAAGCGCGTGGGCGCTTTTGAAAAAGCTGCCGAATGTAGAGGACGTCGATGCCGGCGGCCCGACGAAAACGGCCATCGTCTACGGCGCCGGGCAAGATTAAAACCAACCAGATCCGATTTTCTCGCGCTGCCCGGATCGGCGGCCTTGATCCGGGCAGGGATCGGGAGCCTCATTCGCCGGTGGCGATGCCTTCACGGCGTGGATCGGCGCTGCCTGCCAAGCCGTTGGGGCCGATCTCGATGGCCTGCAGGCCGGAATTCATTTCCACGGGCCGCACTTCGTAGCCCAGCCCCTTCAAGCCGTCCGTCAGCTTTTCCGCCTCAGTGCCCGCTTCCACCTCATAAATGCCAAAGCGGTTGATCAGATGCGGTTGTGCGACGATCTGCTCTACCGGCATGCCCCAGTCGACATAGGCGATCAGCGCCTGCGCCACATAGCCAATGATCTGGCTGCCACCCGGCGAACCAACAGCCAGCACAGGCTTGCCGTCCTTCATGACGATGGTCGGCGCCATGGAAGAGCGGGGGCGCTTGCCCGGCTCGACGCGATTGGCAACAGCCAAAGGTCCGTCATGCGTCTTAAAGGAGAAGTCGGTCAGCTCGTTATTGAGCAGGAAGCCGTTGGTCATCAGGCGCGAGCCGAAGCCGTTCTCGATGGTGGTGGTCATGGAGGCGACATTGCCATCCGCATCCACGATAACGATATGGCTGGTGGAGGGAAGTTCTATGGCTGCATCCCGGCCAAACAGCAGGGCGTGATCCCAGGTCGGCTCGCCGGCCCGTATCGCATCCTGCGACAGCGCCTTCTGGCCATCCAGCATGTGCGACCGCTGGCTCAAATAATCTTTCTTCAGCAGGCCCTTGATGGGGCCGGGCTGGAAATCGGTATCCGCCACATAACGCTCCCGATCAGCAAAGGCGAGGCGCTGCGCATCGCCGATGATGCGCCAGCTTTCCGGGTTCTGCGGACCGAGCGCTTTCAGGTCGAAGTTTTCGGCGAGGCCCAGGATCTGGCTGACGGCAATCGCGCCGGAGGAGGGCGGTCCCATGCCGCAGACATCGAGTGCACGGTAGTTGAAGCATACCGGCTCACGTTCGCGAACCTTGTAATTCGCAAGATCCGTCAGCGACAGCACGCCGGGATTGCCTGCGGCTTCTCGAACGGTCTTCACGATCGCCTCGGCAATCGGCCCCTTGTAGAAGGCATCGGCACCGCCGAGCGCAATCGCCTTCAGTGTGGCCGCATAATCCGGGTTCTTGAGAACGGTTCCTGCCTTCAGAGGCGCGCCTGACGCATCGAAGAAATAGGTGCGCGGGCCATCGTATTTCTTGAGCCGGTCACCTTCCGCCGCCACGAGACTGGCGAGACGCGGTGAGACCTGGAAGCCATCGGATGCAAGCGTCTGTGCCCGTTGAAACAGCGTGCCCCACGCCAGCTTTCCGTAACGGCGATGGATGGTCTCCATGAGCTTGACAGTGCCCGGCGTGCCGACGGAGCGGCCGCCGACGACGGCATCCATGAACTTCAGCGGCTGGCCCTGTGCGTCAAGGAAAAGCTTTGGGGTCGCTTCCATCGGGGCCGTCTCGCGGCCATCGAAAGTCGTGAGCTTCCCCGCGGCCGCATCATAATAGACCAGGAAGGAGCCGCCCCCGAGACCGGAACTTTGAGGCTCGACGAGACCGAGAACCGTCTGCACGGCAATCAGGGCGTCGATGGCGTTGCCGCCCTTGGCAATGACGTCCCGCCCGGCTTCTGCGGCCAGCGGATTGGCAGCCGCCACCATGTAACGCTTGGTCTCGACCCGCTTTGCAGCCGTAAAGCCGGTTGCCCGTTCAGGAGCGACCGTATCGGATGCCTGCTGGGCGAACGCGTACGGCCCGGACACCAGCAGGGCGAGCGAAATGGATGTTAGAATGGCGGTCTTCATGATGGTCTCCGGGCAGCGGCGCATGCTTCAATCATGACGCACTGATCAGCCAATATCGAGCAGAGGCTCTTGTACAACTGCTTTACGGGAAAATGGCACGAAATGAATAGCATCAGGGTTGGAAATTCAGATGCCGCGCCCGAATTCATGGTAACGAGAGGCGGCTTCCTGTGCCGCGGCGGTCGGTGGCAAGGAAAATGCGTCAGGCAGACCGGGAGCGTTTGCGACTGGGGTCTCGCATAGCGTTGCCTGTAGCGCAACTCTGTTGCGACCGGCGGCCTTGGCGGCATAAAGCGCCTTGTCGGCAGTCATCAACATCGCCTCCAGTTCCGCCTTTGCTGCTGGCATGATGGCAAGCCCGGCGCTTACAGTTGCCTGAACCTTGATATGCTCAGCCCCGGTTGTTATCTCCAAGTGCATCAACGACATTCGTATCGCTTCCGCAACGCCGCTTGCCTCAGACTGGCTTGAGACGCTGAGGATGCAGGCGAATTCTTCGCCACCCATGCGACCGAAGACACCCATTTTACCGATGTGGTCGGTAGCAAGCCGAGAAAAGCTGACCAGCACCTCGTCGCCGGTCGAGTGACCATGGACGTCATTGATCCGCTTGAAGTGGTCGAGGTCGAAGACGACGATTGCCACCAGCGGCCGTGCCGGAGTGGACTTTGCACGAATCTCGGTGAATTGTTCGAACAACCCTCGGCGATTAAGAACGCCCGTCAACGGGTCCACCAAGGCCAATTGACGAAGCGTTTCCTCTGTGCGCGACATCAGAAGCCTTGCGCCCAGCATGATGCCGCACACCAGGCAGAAGATGTTGCCAACCGTGAATGCCACCACATTCGGCAGTTGCTTAAAGTTGCCGGGCCGAAGACCGATCGTCTCGATCGCCATTCGCAGGGCGATGCAACACTGGATCACGGCCACGATTGAAAATAGGATTCGAGTCAGACGCTGCGTATGCTGGCCTTCGATGAGAAGGAATGCCAGCAATCCATATCCCACACCCGCAGCGATTTGGAAAACAACGATGCGCGCCCAGAACTCCTGGCGGACATCGGGAAAGAGCATGCAGACGATCCAGATCAGGGCAGGCGCCGCAAGCCACGGCCGCAGCCGCTTGTGGTCGTAGATCATCAGGCCTGCGCACCAGAAACCGGCGCCCGCCAGCTGTAAAATATTGCCCGCATGGATAGACACAAAATCCGGAATGATGCCGCGCAACCCGATCATGGCGACGCCAATGCCGTGGCAGGCGAAGCCCGCGCCCCATGTGCCAATTTCCTTCAGGTTGCGGTTATGCAGCCATGTCGCCAGTAAAAGCACAGCCAGAGTTGTGGCCTCTGTCGACCACAACATCAAAGCGGTTGCAATATCCAAGAAAGAACTCCGGCTTACTTCATGATTCACTGAGAAATAACCAGATACAGTTTAAAGCTAAGTTGCTGGCGGACACTAAAATTGAGTGTCTACGGTACGCCGTGGAAAACCACCGGCGGTTAAGGATATCGAGGGCTCAGTCTTGAAGTGCGGGCCTTCCACACTCTATGTAGGGATTTGACCACATTCTGCCGATTCATGGCGCTGACGCGCCGTCAGGTGCGATGACACAAAGGAACACCATGAGAAATCCCGTTGATACCGCTATGGCCCTGGTCCCGATGGTCGTGGAACAGACCAATCGCGGCGAGCGCTCCTATGACATCTACTCGCGCCTTCTGAAGGAGCGTATCATCTTTTTGACCGGTCCGGTCGAGGACCATATGGCGTCTCTCGTCTGCGCCCAGCTGCTGTTCCTGGAAGCGGAAAACCCGAAGAAGGAAATCGCGCTCTACATCAATTCGCCGGGTGGTGTCGTCACCGCCGGCATGGCGATCTATGACACGATGCAGTTCATCAAGCCGGCTGTTTCGACGCTCTGCATCGGCCAGGCAGCCTCCATGGGATCGCTGCTTCTTGCCGCAGGTGAGAAGGGCATGCGCTTTGCGACCCCGAATGCACGCATCATGGTTCACCAGCCCTCCGGCGGCTTCCAGGGGCAGGCATCGGATATCGAGCGCCATGCTCGCGACATATTGAAGATGAAGAAGCGTCTGAATGAAGTCTACGTGAAGCATACGGGTCGGACGTACGAAGAAGTTGAAAAGACTCTCGATCGTGACCACTTCATGGACGCCGATGAGGCGCAGAACTGGGGCGTGATCGACAAGATCCTGACCTCGCGCCAGGAACTTGAAGGCGGTTCCGGGGATTAATACCGGACGCCCGCGCTGGGATATCACCCTGTTGTGACCGAAAACAGGGGGTTCCCACCGACGCGGAAAAGACTAATAGTAGCATTAAGGCTGTGTTGAAGTTTTATGACATAGCATTCGGTCTGGAAGGGGTTTCGTTGCCACCGGTCCAGGAACCAAAAGTTCCCCTCCGGTAGAGTACCCCGGCAGCGTGGCGGGCGGAGCCTTGGCTGGGCTTGACCGCAAAAGAAGTATCCGCGCCCGTTATTTTGGGCTGGCGGTGTGCTGGAAGGGAAGTGAAATGAGCAAAGTCAGCGGCAGCAACGGCAGCGACTCCAAGAATACGTTGTATTGTTCGTTCTGCGGCAAAAGCCAGCACGAAGTCCGCAAGCTGATTGCAGGACCGACCGTGTTCATCTGCGATGAATGCGTCGAACTGTGCATGGATATCATCCGCGAAGAGAACAAGACCTCGATGGTCAAGTCCCGGGACGGCGTACCGACCCCGCAGGACATCATCAAGGTTCTCGACGAATACGTGATCGGCCAGAAGCAGGCCAAGAAGATCCTGTCCGTCGCGGTTCACAACCACTACAAGCGTCTGGCGCATGCCTCCAAGAACGGCGATGTCGAGCTGGCGAAGTCCAACATCATGCTGGTCGGCCCGACCGGCTGCGGCAAGACCTATCTTGCCCAGACGCTCGCCCGCATCATTGATGTGCCCTTCACCATGGCGGATGCGACCACGCTGACCGAAGCCGGCTATGTCGGTGAGGACGTGGAAAACATCATCCTGAAGCTTCTGCAGGCTGCCGACTACAACGTCGAGCGCGCGCAGCGCGGCATCGTCTACATCGATGAAGTGGACAAGATCAGCCGCAAGTCCGACAACCCGTCCATTACGCGTGACGTGTCGGGCGAAGGCGTGCAGCAGGCGCTTCTGAAGATCATGGAAGGCACTGTTGCCTCCGTTCCGCCGCAGGGTGGCCGCAAGCATCCGCAGCAGGAATTCCTGCAGGTGGATACGACCAACATCCTGTTCATCTGCGGTGGCGCGTTTGCCGGCCTCGACAAGATCATCTCCGCCCGTGGCGAGAAGACCTCGATCGGCTTCGGTGCCATGGTCAAGGCGCCCGATGATCGTCGCGTCGGTGAAGTGCTGCGTGAACTGGAGCCGGAAGATCTGGTGAAGTTCGGCCTCATTCCGGAATTCATCGGTCGTCTGCCGGTTTTGGCGACGCTGGAAGACCTGGATGAGGATGCCCTGATCCAGATCCTGTCCGAGCCGAAGAACGCTCTGGTGAAGCAGTACCAGCGCCTGTTCGAAATGGAAGACGTGGAACTGACCTTCCACGAAGACGCGCTCCGCGAAATCGCCAAGAAGGCGATTGTTCGCAAGACCGGTGCGCGTGGTCTCCGCTCGATCATGGAAAAGATCCTGCTCGACACCATGTTCGAACTTCCTGCCCTGGAAGGCGTTCGCGAAGTCGTGATCTCGGAAGAGGTCGTTCGCGGCACCGCCCGTCCGCTCTACATCTATGCGGATCGACAGGAAGAAAAGGCCAACGTTTCGGCCTGATCGAATCAATAACGTGGAAGGGGCGTTGTCGCCCCTTCCACATAAAACCGGCTTCTGCATGCGTCGTTGGCGCCAGTATCTTGCGGGAGCGAACTGCATCGGCTTGCAAAGCCGTGCAGAGCCTCCGGTCGCCGCAGGCCAATGAGGCCGGCGCATAGAGGCCGATCGACGGATCATCAGTCACGCGTAAGCATCCTGTTTTAGCCTTAAGCATTGTCGCGGGCTGCCACCCCGGCGTGTCGGAGGCTTGAAAACATCATTTCGAACCTCCACCTTGGGGAGGAAAGAAGTGTCCAGGTCTCCCACTGGACCGGGTTCCCGGCAACGGGACGAGTGAAAGGAAATACAATGACGAATACAGCGTCTGCGGCACAAGGCGGCGATACCTATCCGGTTCTGCCCTTGCGCGACATTGTGGTCTTCCCGCACATGATCGTACCTCTGTTCGTCGGACGTGAGAAATCCATCCGCGCGCTGGAAGAGGTCATGGGCTCCGACAAGCAGATCATGCTGGTCACCCAGATCAACGCGAGCGACGACGATCCGGCACCGTCTGCCATCCACAAGGTGGGCACGGTTGCCAATGTTCTTCAGCTTCTGAAGCTGCCTGACGGTACTGTGAAGGTACTGGTCGAGGGTCGTGCCCGCGCCAAGATCTCCGATTATACCAGCCGTGAGGATTTCTACGAAGCGACGGCCGAGGTTCTGGCTGAACCGGAGGACGAGACTGTCGAGGTCGAAGCCCTTGCCCGTTCCGTGGTTTCCGAATTCGAAAACTACGTAAAGCTCAACAAGAAGATTTCGCCGGAAGTGGTTGGCGCCGCAAGTCAGATCGAGGATTACTCGAAGCTGGCCGATACGGTTGCCTCGCACCTGTCCATCAAGATCACCGAAAAGCAGGAAATGCTGGAAACGGTGAGCGTGAAGCTGCGTCTGGAAAAGGCGCTTGGCTTCATGGAAGGTGAGATCTCCGTTCTGCAGGTCGAAAAGCGTATCCGTTCGCGCGTCAAGCGCCAGATGGAGAAGACCCAGCGCGAATACTATCTGAACGAACAGATGAAGGCGATCCAGAAGGAACTCGGCGACGGCGAGGATGGCCGTGACGAGATGGCCGAACTGGAAGAGCGCATCTCCAAGACCAAGCTGACCAAGGAAGCCCGCGAAAAGGCTGAGGCGGAGCTGAAGAAGCTGCGCCAGATGAGCCCGATGTCGGCGGAAGCAACCGTCGTGCGCAACTATCTCGACTGGCTCTTGACCATTCCGTGGGGCAAGAAGTCCAAGATCAAGACCGATCTGAACAATGCCGAGAAGATTCTCGAGCAGGATCATTTCGGTCTGGATAAGGTCAAGGAGCGCATCGTCGAGTATTTGGCAGTTCAGGCGCGTGCGACCAAGATCAAGGGCCCGATCCTGTGCCTCGTCGGCCCTCCGGGCGTCGGCAAGACCTCTCTCGCCCAGTCGATCGCCAAGGCGACCGGCCGTGAGTATGTCCGCATGGCCTTGGGTGGCGTCCGTGACGAAGCGGAAATCCGCGGTCATCGCCGCACCTATATCGGCTCGATGCCCGGCAAGGTCATCCAGTCGATGAAGAAGGCGAAGAAGTCCAACCCGCTCTTCCTGCTCGATGAGATCGACAAGATGGGCCAGGACTTCCGTGGCGATCCGTCGTCCGCACTTCTCGAAGTGCTGGATCCGGCTCAGAACTCGACCTTCATGGACCATTACCTGGAAGTCGAATACGATCTGTCCGACGTGATGTTCATCACCACGGCGAACACGCTGAACATCCCGGCTCCGCTGATGGACCGTATGGAGATCATCCGGATCGCCGGCTATACCGAGGATGAGAAGCGCGAGATTGCCAAGCGGCACCTGCTGCCGAAGGCGATCAAGGAACATGCGTTGCAGCCGCAGGAATTCTCGGTCAGCGACGATGCCCTGATGGCCATCATCCAGCAGTACACCCGTGAAGCGGGCGTGCGTAGCTTCGAACGCGAATTGATGAAGCTCGCCCGCAAGGCGGTCACCGAGATCATCAAGGGCAAGACCAAGTCGGTCGAAGTCACTGCCGCCAATATTCACGATTATCTGGGCGTTCCGCGCTTCCGCCACGGCGAAGCCGAGCGCGAGGATCAGGTGGGTGTTGTCACGGGTCTGGCCTGGACGGAAGTCGGTGGTGAACTGCTGACGATCGAAGGTGTCATGATGCCCGGCAAGGGCCGCATGACGGTTACGGGCAACCTGAAGGACGTGATGAAGGAATCGATCTCGGCCGCGGCATCTTATGTCCGCTCGCGCGCTGTCGATTTCGGCATCAAGCCGCCGCTGTTCGACAAGTCGGATATCCACGTGCACGTGCCGGAAGGTGCAACGCCGAAGGACGGTCCGTCTGCCGGTATCGCCATGGCAACGGCCATCGTCTCGATCATGACGGGCATTCCGGTTTCCAAGGATGTCGCCATGACCGGTGAAGTGACGCTGCGCGGCCGGGTGCTGCCGATCGGCGGTCTGAAGGAAAAGCTTCTGGCTGCGCTGCGCGGTGGCATCAAGAAGGTTCTGATCCCGGAAGAGAACGCCAAGGATCTGGCTGACATTCCGGACAACGTGAAGAACAATATGGAGATCATCCCCGTCTCGCGCATGGGCGAGGTGCTTCAGCACGCGCTCACCCGCATGCCGGAGCCGATCGAATGGGATGGTACCGTGGAAACGCCGCTCGTGACCAGCGTCGACGGTGTCGAGGAAACGGGTGCATCCGTGGCACATTAAGGCGCAAGCCTGTGTGAATATGGCAAGCTCAACGAAAAAAAGGCCGGTTTTCACCGGCCTTTTTTGTGAAAACAATCCGAGACCCCTTGTTTTTCAGGCCATCCCGGAGCTTTTGGGTTGCCAAGGAGTCACCCTGATGTGGGTGGCGCCGAGAGATCCATCTATGTGAAACCATTGAAAGGGGTGGAAACATGAACAAGACCGAATTGGTGTCCGCTGTCGCCGAGAAGGCTGGTCTTTCCAAGGCTGACGCGGCATCTGCCGTTGATGCAGTGTTCGAAGCTGTCCAGGAAGAGCTCAAGAAGGGCGGCGACATTCGTCTCGCTGGCTTCGGCAGCTTCTCCGTGTCGCGTCGTGAGGCCTCCAAGGGCCGTAACCCGTCGACGGGCGCTGAAGTGGACATCCCGGCTCGCAACGTGCCGAAGTTCTCGGCCGGCAAGGGCCTCAAGGACGCCGTCAACAGCTAAGCGGTCTCATGCCATTCTCCCCGGATCCTTTTCCGGGCATGGCACCTGCACAGATGAAAGGCTCGACTTTACGGTCGGGCCTTTTTTCATGGCTTGCCGCCGGTGATGGTCTGCGCTACCCATCACTTGCCGGAGCAATCCGGCAACGTTCTCAGGGCGAGGTGTAATTCCTTACCGGCGGTGGGAGGCGTTTGGCGAAGATGAATTCTCTAGCCAATGCCTCAAGCCCGCGAGCGCCTGCTGCGGTTTACCCGCATCGGGGTCAGCAGATCCGGTCGAACTCCGGAGCCGACGGTGAAAGTCCGGATGGAAGAGAACGGGGAGGGGACATGGCGCAGCCATGGCCCTCGGCTCTTACGTGCTGTGGTTTTGTCTGTGGCACGGATCGCTTCCCCGCCGTCCTTGTGCGTAATGATCACAGAAGGACTGCCATGACCCAATCGAGATCCGTCTTGCCTACCCGCTCTCGCGCCGTTGCTGGCGCGGCCTACATGGTGGCGGCAGGCGTGGCGTTTGCCGCGCTCAATGTCATCACGCAATGGCTGGCCATGAACCTGCATGTATCGGCATCCTCCACGGCCTTCTGGCAGTATGGTTTCGCGCTCGTGTTGTCGCTGCCGCTGTTGGCGAAGCTTGGGCTCCGAGCCATGAAGACGCGCTATTGGCTCAGGCATGTGGTGCGGGTGCTTCTGGCAGCGCTTGGTGTGCAGACCTGGTTGCTGGGGCTTGCGACGGTTCCGATCTGGCAGGCGATCGCGCTTGTGATGACCTCACCCTTCTTCGTCATCATCGGCGCGCGGCTGTTTTTAGGCGAAGCGGTCGGCCTGCACCGCTGGCTGGCGGCGAGTGCCGGTTTCATCGGCGCCATGATCATCCTGCAGCCTTGGTCTGAAAGCTTTGCCTGGGCAGCGCTCCTGCCGGTTCTTTCAGCACTTCTCTGGGGCGGCTCGTCGCTGATCATGAAGAACCTCACCCATCACGAGCCGCCGGAAGCGGTCACCGTCTGGCTGCTGGTTCTGCTGACCCCTGTCAATGCTGTGTTGGCGGCGGGTAGCGGCTTCGAACTGCCGCAGGGACAAGCGCTCGTTCTGCTGCTCGCTGCGGGTTTTCTCACCGCGCTTGGACAATATCTTCTGACGCTCGCTTACAATGCGGCGGATGCGGCCTATGTGCAGCCCTTCGATGACCTTAAACTGCCGCTCAACGTTCTGGCCGGCTGGGCCGTGTTCGGTTACGCACCCTCCGGCTATCTGTGGATCGGCGCGCTGCTGATTCTCGCCGCCTCGCTTTCGCTGATGTTGCGCGAAGCACGGCGCTGAAAGCGGCATTCGAGGTTGCTTCCCGCCGGGGGATGGGCTTCTATCCCGCGGCAATGACATGAGGTGAAATGCGATGCATTATTTGATTACCGGAACAGCTGGCTTCATCGGGTTTCACCTGGCCCGCCGCCTGCTGCAGGACGGGCATCGCGTCACCGGCTTTGATGGCATGACGCCCTATTACAATCTGAAGCTCAAGGAAGCGCGTCACGCAGCGCTGGCACAGTTTCACTCCTTCCGTCCAGTGATTGGCATGCTTGAGGATAGGGCGGTGCTGGAAAGCACCTGCGATGCTGGCAAGCCGGATGTCATCATTCATCTCGCGGCCCAGGCCGGTGTTCGCTACAGCCTGGAAAATCCCAAAGCCTATCTCGAATCGAACCTGACCGGCTCCTGGAATGTTCTGGAACTGGCCCGCCTGACGGGGGTGCAGCATCTGATGCTGGCATCCACATCCTCCGTCTACGGCGCCAACGACAAGATTCCCTTCAGCGAGAGCGACAAGACGGATGAGCCGCTGAGTTTCTATGCGGCAACGAAGAAGGGCATGGAACTGATGGCGCATACTTATGCGCATCTCCACAAGCTACCCATCACCGCGTTTCGATTCTTCACCGTCTATGGCCCCTGGGGACGGCCGGATATGGCGCTCTTCAAGTTCGTGAAAGCGATCCTCGAGGATCGCGAAATCGAGGTTTATGGCCAAGGGAAGATGAGTCGCGACTTCACCTATATCGATGACCTCGTGACAGGCATCATCAACCTCTCCCGAGTCATGCCTTCGGAATCGAATCGCGTCGAAACCTCAGAAGCCAACGACACACTGTCCCGGCAGGGACCGTTCAGAGTCGTCAATATCGGCGGCGGCCAGCCGGTCAGCGTGCTGGATTTCATCGAATCGATCGAGCGAGTGATGGGAAAGCCTGCCAGGCGCCAGATGCTGCCCATGCAGCAGGGTGACGTACCGCGCACCTATGCAAGTCCGGACCTGCTTGTGGCACTTACAGGCGAAAAGCCGCAGATCATGCTGGATGAAGGCGTGAAGGCTTTTGTGGAGTGGTATGTCGAGCACCGGCAGGAACTGGAGCTGTAGACGCCACACTCCCGTGATCAAAACAGCAGGTGCTCGCGTTGGGTGAAAATGCGCGGCCATCTGCCCGGAATCGGCCACAGATCCGCGGCCCGGTTGTGTGGGGTCGCACACATTTTACTTAATCTTTCGTCTCGCTCTTAACGCGATTATTGCAGGCAGTATGACCTCTCCGGATGCTGCAATTCATAGACACATAACGAGTGTATGCAAGATTTTCCGCATATAACGGGCTGAGTAGATATTTATATCTCGAAATTCCAAGCGTTGTTCCAATTAAATAGAAAAATAATCTAATTTTTCTGCTAAGTGTTGCATATTCATAAAATGCAAAACGTCTAATTTATGCATGGCGAATGCTCATTGTTCGTCGGTATGCATTCGTTAAAGTGCCTATCCCATTTTTCAGAGCGTAAACCCAAAGAGCGTGGGAGGCAGATGTGAATTTTGTCCAGAATATCAAAATCATTAGCAAGATATCAGCCGTCATAATCAGCTTGATCATTGTCAGTTCAATCGTTGCTTTTGTAAGCTACACCTCCAGTTCGACGCAGACCATGAACGCTGATTGGACCGACCACACCTATCAGGTACTGGACAAGGTGAACGGCATGATGGCAGGCATGGTGGATCAAGAAACCGGCATGCGTGGCTATCTGGTAGCGGCTGATCCAAAATTCCTGGAACCGCAGATCGCGGGCGCGAAAGCGTTTCAGGAGAATTGGGCCGCCGCTAAAAAGCTGACCTCCGACAATCCGGCCCAGCAGGCCCGCCTTGATGATGTCGCAAGACTGGCGGACGCCTGGACTGCCAAGGTCGTCAAGGTCGAAATGGAATTCATGAAGGACCCGGCCACCTATGAAAAGGCCCGCCAGGTCGAAATCTCCGGTGCCGGCAAGGCCTCAATGGATGGCATCCGCGCCAAGGTAAAGGAGCTGGCTGACGCAGAGACTTCACTGCTCAGCACGCGCAAGGCCGCACTGGTCGCCGCCGGCGACATGGCGAAGATGACGGCCGTGTTTGGCGGCGCCGCCATGCTGATGATCTCTGCTCTGGGGCTGCTTGTTCTCAACAGCAGCCTTGTCAAGCCATTGCGTGCCTTGAACGAGTGCATGCTCAGCCTCGTCAAGGGCCAGAACAGCGTGCAGGTGCCCGGCCGCGGCCGCAAGGACGAACTTGGTGATATGTCCGGAGCCGTCGAAACCTTCCGACAGGCGGCCATTGCCAAGATAGAAACCGATCGCGCTGCCGCGGAAACCCGCAGCATGACCGAGGCAGAGCGCGCCCGCGTGGCGGAAGCCGATGCCAAGCGCGCCGCCGAAATGGCAGAAGCCACATCCGGTCTCGCAGAAGGCTTGAAGCAACTCGCCGGCGGCAATCTCGGTTTCGAACTGTCGCGCCCCTTTTCGTCTGATTTCGAAGGCCTGCGCAACGACTTCAACCTTGCCGTTGCGCAGTTGCGCGAAACGCTGACTGCTGTTGCCGAGGCGACCCAGATTATCGATGGCGGCTCACGTGAGCTTTCCTCCAGCGCCAGAGACCTTTCCAGGCGGACAGAACAGCAGGCAGCGTCGCTGGAAGAGACAGCCGCAGCGCTGGACGAAATCACCACCAATGTCTCGAACGCTTCCAAGCGCACGGAAGAAGCCCGTTCGATGGCACTCGATGCCAACAAATCGGCGCGGCAGTCCGGTGAAGTGGTGGCGAATGCCGTCAACGCCATGCAGCGCATCGAGACATCCTCCAGCCAGATCTCCAACATCATCGGCGTGATCGACGAAATCGCCTTCCAGACCAACCTTCTCGCCCTGAACGCCGGCGTCGAAGCCGCACGCGCCGGTGAAGCGGGGAAGGGCTTCGCTGTCGTGGCCCAGGAAGTCCGTGAACTCGCCCAGCGTTCTGCCCAGGCGGCGAAGGAGATCAAGGATCTCATTCGCGCATCTGCCGGTGAAGTCGATAGCGGTGTGAAGCTGGTGACCGCGACCGGCCAGGCGCTGAAGGTGATCGAGGACCACGTCGTTGCCATCAACGGTCAACTCGATGCGATCGCCACCTCGGCTCGCGAGCAGTCGGTCGGCCTCTCCGAGGTCAACACCGCCGTCAACCAGATGGACCAGACCACCCAACAGAATGCTGCCATGGTGGAACAGGCCACCGCCGCCAGTGCATCTCTGGCAGGGGAGGCCGAAAAACTGCGGCAGTTGGTAGGACGTTTTCAGCTTGGCGGAGGTCGCGTCCATACCGGACTTGGCAGAGCTGCCGTTCTACACGCAACATATGCTTCCCGCTCTGCCGCGTGAGTACAGAGCGTCCCGCGGGCCGTGAGGAGCGGCGCGGCTAAGAAAAGCGGGCAAGAATTCTGATCCCCTGCCTCTCCGGGACCAGATGAGGAGGGTCGCCAAGCGAAAGCGGGCGGCCTTCTTTCGCGTCGCTGCAAAAACGCAAATATAAGAAAGGGAAATAAAAAGGGGAGATGGTGGGCGATGAGAGACTCGAACTCCCGACATCCTCGGTGTAAACGAGGCGCTCTACCAACTGAGCTAATCGCCCGTCCGCTGTGCGGTTCGTGTCCGCCGCGTCGGTGGCCGTGATCTATGCGGATCGCGGGAATGACGCAAGAGGGTTTGTGAAGTTTTTTTGATTTTTTTCGCGCTTCACATCGGGCGATGGCCGCAAAGCCTTGCGACGCAGGGATTTTCGGGTTCCAACTTTTTTCACCTCTCCACAGGCAGCGCGAGGGTGTGGATATCGCTCCCGGCCAAATTCAGTTTCGTCACGGTTTTGTCTTAGATGCTGCTTGACACTCTCAAACGAACCCCTTAGAGAGCCGCTCATCCGATTGGCACAGCCGGTCGGGCGGGGGACTTTCTCCTCCTTCTGAAGGAATGCGGGTGTAGCTCAGTCGGTTAGAGTGCCGGCCTGTCACGCCGGAGGTCGCGGGTTCGAGCCCCGTCACTCGCGCCACTTCGAAGGATGTTTAGTTCGCCAGGCAGGAAGCTGCCAACAATGCGCGGGTGTAGCTCAGTCGGTTAGAGTGCCGGCCTGTCACGCCGGAGGTCGCGGGTTCGAGCCCCGTCACTCGCGCCATTTACTTCACTGAGACCCTGTTCATTCTCTGCAGCTGTCGCTCAGGCGGGCTGAACACGGGCCTTGGGAATGCTGTTGTCGATGTTCCGGCTTCTTCCTCGCAAAATCCTTCTTTGGAAAGCTTTCGGGAGCTTCCTTCTTTCGGTGACGCGTTTAGCTTTACCGTTGTGCCATCACCGTGCGGTAGGCTGCACCGGTCTGAGGCATGGAAGTTGTTCATCCGCGACCCCCACTCCGTTGGAGAACATCTCGTCATTGGCCGTGGTTGGCTCCCTGTCTCGGTTCTTGCCCAAGGACCAGGGCGGAAAATGCTGCGGAGCATCCATAATTTTAGATAAAACTAAAATAAAAAGCCCGCAGGCTATTGCGATCCGTTTTGCGTGCCATTACGTAAGCTTGGCATGATTGGCTAACATGTGTTGGGCCTGCGCACTTTCATTTCAGTCACCGTAGAAAATGGCGATGAAGTATCGGCTTTGTCCGACCGTATCGCCGCGGCGCGGAATGCAATTTGAACACTTCTGTGTCATCGAATCCTGATATGTAAAGGAAGTGCGGCAGGTGAGGCGAATTTGTGTCACTTTGGGACGGGAACAGCCGTTCAAAAGTCTTGCGCCGAACCCAAGGCTGCGCTAGTCACGGCTTGTTGCAATGCACGTTCGCTTGCCGCGTAGACGTTTCAGGTGCCGCCCCGGCGCTGTCGGCAAGTAGGGATCGAATACCATGACTGAACTTCTCAGTTCCTATGTCCCGATCGCGATTTTTATCGGCATCTGTCTCGTGATCGGCCTGGCGCTTTTGATTGCGCCATTCGCAGTGGCATATAAGGCGCCCGATTCGGAAAAGCTCTCGGCTTACGAATGCGGCTTCAACGCCTTTGACGATGCACGCATGAAGTTCGACATTCGCTTCTACTTGGTGTCGATCCTCTTCATCATTTTCGACCTCGAAGTCGCCTTCCTGTTCCCGTGGGCTGTGTCCTTCGGTGCCATCGGCTGGTTCGGCTTCTGGTCCATGATGGCCTTCCTCTTCGTGTTGACCATCGGTTTCATCTATGAATGGAAGAAAGGAGCGCTGGAATGGGAGTAGCTGATAACAGCACGACCCTCGTCGCGCCGCAGCCGAAGGGGATCATCGATCCGCGTACCGGCAAGCCTGTTGGCAGTGATGATGCGTTCTTCGGCGAGATCAACAATGAACTCGCCGACAAGGGTTTTCTGGTCACCTCGACCGATGAACTGATCAACTGGGCTCGTACGGGCTCGCTGATGTGGATGACCTTCGGTCTTGCCTGCTGCGCGGTCGAGATGATGCAGGTTTCCATGCCTCGCTACGACGTTGAGCGCTTCGGTTTTGCGCCGCGCGCCAGCCCGCGCCAGTCGGACGTGATGATCGTTGCCGGCACGCTGACGAACAAGATGGCGCCCGCTCTGCGCAAGGTCTATGACCAGATGCCGGAGCCGCGCTACGTGATCTCGATGGGCTCCTGCGCCAATGGCGGCGGCTACTACCACTACTCCTACTCGGTGGTTCGCGGCTGCGATCGTGTGGTGCCGGTCGATATCTATGTTCCCGGCTGTCCCCCCACGGCAGAGGCGCTGCTTTATGGTGTGCTCCTGCTGCAGAAGAAGATCCGCCGCACCGGCACGATCGAGCGCTAAGGGCGAGGACCTGATATGACTGAAGCCCTGAACGAGTTTCTAGCCTACGTCGAAGCAGCCAAGCCCGGCTTGATTGCTTCGTCCAAGGTTGAGTTCGATGAGCTGACCCTGTCGGTCGAGGCCGACAATGTGATTGCGCTCCTGACCTTCCTGCGTGACGATCCCAAGAGCGGTTTCGTCAACCTCATCGATGTCTGCGGTCTGGACTGGCCGAAGCGCGAGCGTCGTTTTGACGTGGTCTATCACCTGCTGTCGCCGCGCAAGAATATGCGTGTGCGCGTCAAGGTGGCGACCGCCGAAGATGTGGCGATCCCGTCTGCCTGTTCCGTCTATCCGGGTGCTGACTGGTTCGAGCGTGAAGCCTGGGATATGTATGGTATCCTGTTTACCGGCCATCCTGACCTGCGTCGTATCCTGACCGATTACGGTTTTGAAGGCCATCCGCTGCGCAAGGATTTCCCGACGACCGGCTTCGTTGAAGTTCGTTACGACGACTCGGCAAAGCGGGTTGTTTACGAACCGGTGCAGCTGCGCCAGGAGTTCCGCAATTTCGATTTCTTGAGCCCATGGGAAGGCACGGATTACGTGCTGCCCGGGGATGAGAAGGCAAAGGCATAATCAACTTTTGGCGAATAGCGAGTAGCGAATAGCGAATAGCTGGCGCCAAGGGATAAGGAAAGGACGGACGATTAACTCTTACAAGGACCTTAAGGTATGGCAGCATTCCATTGAGCTTGCGGTTCAATGTTATCGTTTTACCGAAGGGTTTCCAAAGAGTGAGGCTTACGGTCTGACCGCCCAGATACGCAGAGCGGCTGCTTCGATTGCGGCCAATATTGCGGAAGGTCACGGGCGGGAAAATACCGGCAGTTTCATTCAGTTCCTGCGGATTGCGCAGGGCTCCTTGAAAGAGTTGGAAACGCATTTGATCATTGCGGAACGAGTTGAACTTCTCGCTACGCAACCGTTTCAAAGCCTGTCGAAACAGTGCGACGAGATCGGGCGAATGATCAGGGCGTTAATCAGAAGTCTGCAGGAGAAGACATGAGCGGGTCCGGGTATCTATTCGCTATTCGCTATTCGCTAATCACCAGCGCGGAGCGCGGCCATGACTGAACATAACGTCCGCAATTTCAACATCAATTTCGGACCGCAGCACCCGGCGGCGCACGGCGTGTTGCGCCTCGTACTCGAGCTTGACGGCGAAATCGTGGAGCGCGTCGATCCGCATATCGGCCTGCTGCATCGCGGTACCGAAAAGCTGATCGAGACCAAGACCTATCTCCAGGCGCTGCCTTACTTCGATCGTCTCGATTATGTCGCGCCGATGAACCAGGAGCATGCCTACTGTCTCGCAGTGGAAAAGCTGCTCGGCCTGCAGGTCCCGATCCGCGGCCAGCTGATCCGCGTGCTCTATTCGGAAATCGGCCGTATCCTGTCGCATCTTCTGAACGTGACGACGCAGGCCATGGACGTCGGTGCTCTGACGCCGCCGCTCTGGGGCTTCGAAGAACGTGAAAAGCTGATGGTGTTCTATGAGCGTGCCTCCGGCTCGCGCATGCACGCTGCCTATTTCCGTCCGGGTGGTGTTCACCAGGACCTGCCGCCGGAACTGGTCGAAGATATCGGCAAGTGGTGCGATGCCTTCCCGAAGGCGCTTGACGACATCGACGACCTGATCACGCCGAACCGTATCTTCAAGCAGCGTAACGTCGACATCGGCGTCGTGAAGCTGGAAGATGCCTGGGCCTGGGGCTTCTCGGGCGTGATGGTTCGCGGTTCGGGCGCTGCTTGGGACCTGCGCAAGGCGCAGCCCTACGAGTGCTATGCGGATCTCGACTTCGACATCGCCATCGGCAAGAACGGCGACTGCTACGACCGCTACCTGATCCGCATGATTGAAATGCGCGAATCGGTGAAGATCATGAAGCAGTGCGTGAACCGCCTGCTGGGTGATGCCAAGACCGGTCCGGCTTCGGCGTTGGACGGCAAGGTCGTTCCGCCGAAGCGTGGCGAGATGAAGCGTTCCATGGAGGCGCTGATCCACCACTTCAAGCTCTACACGGAAGGCTATCACGTGCCGGAAGGCGAAGTGTATGCCGCCGTCGAAGCACCGAAGGGTGAGTTCGGCGTGTATCTCGTGGCAGATGGCACCAACAAGCCGTATCGCTGCAAGATCCGCGCTCCGGGTTATGCGCACCTGCAGGCCATGGACTTCCTGTGCCGTGGGCACCAGCTCGCCGACGTGTCGGCGGTTCTCGGTTCCCTCGATATCGTGTTTGGTGAGGTGGACCGCTAATGATGCGTTGGCTGGCGCCTGCTCTTCTTTGTCTTTCTGTTGCATCGTCGGCGCTTGCGCAAGACAGCAACACCGGGCCGAGTTCAGCGCAGGGTTACAGCACAACCATGGCGGATCTCCTTTCCAAGGGGTATGAAATCAAGGCCGCGGTGCCCAATGGATCGACGAAATTGATCGTCTTTCTGCAGAAGGAAACCTCGGCATACGCCTGTGAATTCGTGCATGCCACGAAAACGCGGTGCGGATCTGTCAATTGATAAGGCGTGAGAAAGAATGTCCGTTCGTCGACTAGCCGAAGATCAGTTCCAGCCGGCAGCCTTTGCCTTCTCTGCGGAAAACGCAGCCTGGGCAGAGGCGACGATCCGCAAGTATCCTGAAGGCCGGCAGCAATCGGCGGTCATCCCGCTGTTGATGCGTGCACAGGAACAGGATGGCTGGGTTACCCGCGCCGCGATCGAATTCGTCGCGCAGAAGCTTGCCATGCCCTATATCCGGGTGCTGGAAGTAGCGACCTTCTATACCCAGTTCCAGCTGAAGCCGATCGGGACGAAGGCACATATCCAGGTATGCGGCACAACGCCCTGCATGCTCAGAGGTTCCGAGGCCCTGATGGATGTTTGCAAGCGCAAGATCCATCACGATCCCTTCCACCTCAACGCATCGGGCACGCTGTCCTGGGAAGAGGTTGAATGTCAGGGCGCCTGCGTCAACGCACCGATGGTGATGATCTTCAAGGATGCCTATGAAGACCTGACGCCAGAGCGTCTGGAAGAAATCATCGACGCGTTCGAGGCAGGCAAGGGCGCCGACGTCAAGACCGGCCCGCAGATCGACCGTCATACCTCGGCGCCTGCCGGTGGCCCGGTCACGCTTCTGGAAGAGACAAAGCCCGTCCGGACGAACCTTGAGCCGCAGCCGGTTGCTCCGGCTGCCGAGGTGCCGCCGGCCGATGCCGCACGCCCGAAGGATACCGCAGCGGAAACCAATCCCGCTCTGAAGACGCCGGTGACGGCGCCGGCTGCTGCGGCGGAAAACGCCAAGGCTGCGGAAGGCGCACCGAAGACGAGCGCCGAGCCTGAGAAGAAGTAACCGAAGGCGAGACATCCTTCTCGTCATCGGACCGCGGCCGGATACGGGCGCATCTTGCATTTTAAAGCCGACCTATAGTGGCGGCGGACTGGTGGAATAGATCATGTTGAAAGATCAGGATCGCATCTTTACCAACATCTACGGCCTCAAGGACAAGTCGCTGAAAGGCGCCATGAGCCGTGGCCACTGGGACGGCACGAAAACGATCATCGAAAAGGGCCGTGACTGGATCATCAACGAGATGAAGGCTTCCGGTCTTCGTGGTCGTGGTGGCGCAGGCTTCCCGACGGGTCTAAAGTGGTCCTTCATGCCGAAGGAATCAGATGGCCGTCCGCATTACCTCGTGGTCAATGCCGACGAATCGGAGCCCGGCACCTGCAAGGACCGCGACATCATGCGCCACGATCCGCATACGCTGATCGAAGGCTGCGTGATTGCCGGTTTCGCCATGGGCGCTCACACGGCTTACATCTATGTGCGCGGCGAATACATGCGCGAGCGGGAAGCCCTGCAGGCTGCGATTGACGAATGCTATGATGCCGGCCTGCTCGGTACGAACAACAAGAACGGCTGGGATTTCGACGTTTACGTCCATCACGGCGCTGGTGCCTATATCTGCGGCGAAGAAACCGCACTTCTGGAAAGCCTGGAAGGCAAGAAGGGCCAGCCGCGCCTGAAGCCGCCGTTCCCGGCCAACATGGGTCTCTACGGCTGCCCGACAACGGTCAACAACGTCGAATCGATCGCCGTTGCGCCGACCATTCTGCGTCGCGGCGCCTCCTGGTTCTCGGCCATCGGTCGTCCGAACAATGTCGGCACGAAGCTGTTCATGGTCTCGGGTCACGTCAACAAGCCCTGCACCTTCGAAGAAGCGATGGGCCACTCGTTCCGCGAAATCATCGAGCACCACTGCGGCGGTATTCGTGGCGGTTGGGATAACCTGCTGGCCGTCATTCCGGGCGGTGCCTCCTGTCCGGTCGTGCGCGGCGAAGATATGGCCGATGCCATCATGGACTTCGACGGCATGCGCGAAGTGAAGTCTTCCTTCGGTACCGGCGGCATGATCGTGATGGACAAGTCGACGGACATCATCAAGGCGATCTGGCGTATTGCAGCCTTCTTCAAGCATGAAAGCTGCGGCCAGTGCACGCCCTGCCGTGAAGGCACGGGCTGGATGATGCGCGTACTGGAACGCATGGTGAAGGGCAACGCGCAGAAGCGCGAGATCGACATGCTCTTCCAGGTGTCGAAGCAGATTGAAGGTCACACGATTTGCGCGCTTGGCGACGCAGCTGCCTGGCCGATCCAGGGTCTCATCCGCAATTTCCGTCCGGAAATCGAACAGCGGATCGATCAGTATACGGCGAACGCCACCAAGGACGGCGCCGTCATGGAAGCAGCGGAGTAAGCACCGATGGCTGGCGGACCGAACGAAACAGGAGAGGGCAGGACGACGGCAGAGCCGACGCTCGGCTTTACCTTGCCGTTCGCGGATTCCGCCGCCGTTCATGCGGCTATGACGAACCCTGCAGCTGCGATCGCTGCTGCAACGGCCGTCGGCATGTCGCTGTCCGCGCAGATGGCCAATGCCTTTTTCGGTATGGCGCAGGCGGCTCTGGAGGTTTCAGCCAGGCTGAACAGCTCCGCACCGGCAACGCCTGCCAAGGAAGAGGTGAAAGCGGCTGAGCCCGCGACCTCGACTGAGGCTGCCAAGCCGGAACCGGTCGTGGTCAAGCTGGAGCCCAAGGTTGCGCAAGCGCCTGCTGTTTCAGCGGTTGAGCCCGAGATCCCGGTGAAGGCGCCAGTTGCCAAGAAGGCACCCGCTGCGAAGAAGGTGGCGGCACCTGTAAAGGCAAAGGCACCGAAGGTCGTGACGCCCGCGCCCGCCGTTGAAGTGACGCCGGTGCCCGTGAAAAAGGCCGCGGCAAAAAAGGTATCGGCCAAGGCTGCCGCGAAGGCAGATGACCTGAAGAAGATCTCCGGCATCGGCCCGAAGCTGGAGACGCTGCTGAACGATCTTGGCATCAGGCGCTATCATGAGATTGCCGCCTGGACGCAAACGGAAGTCGAGCATTTCGACCGCGAGCTTGGGCTTGACGGCCGCATTGCGAAGGATGATTGGATCGCGCAGGCAAAAGCACTGCTGCGGTGACGGAATGTGTCGCCACTCTCTTGATTGGAAGAGGGCAGGGGACTGGAAACAGGACGTAAGTGACGATGGTAAAGCTCAAGGTTGACGGTAAAGAGATCGAGGTTCCGGATCACTTCACGCTTTTGCAAGCGTGCGAGGAAGCCGGCGCCGAAGTGCCGCGCTTCTGTTTCCATGAACGCCTGTCCGTGGCTGGAAACTGCCGCATGTGTCTCATCGAGGTAAAGGGTGGACCGCCGAAGCCGGCAGCCTCCTGCGCCATGGGCGTGCGCGACATCCGCGGCGGACCGAATGGCGAACTGCCGGAAGTGTTCACCAACACGCCAATGGTCAAAAAGGCCCGCGAAGGCGTGATGGAATTCCTGCTGATCAACCATCCGCTGGATTGCCCGATCTGCGACCAGGGCGGCGAATGCGACCTGCAGGACCAGGCGATGGCTTTCGGCGTCGATGCGTCGCGCTATTCTGAAAACAAGCGTGCCGTCGAAGACAAGTATATCGGCCCGCTCGTGAAGACGGTGATGAACCGCTGCATTCACTGCACGCGCTGCGTTCGCTTCACGACTGAAGTCGGCGGCATTTCCGAACTCGGCCTCATCGGCCGCGGCGAGGATGCAGAAATCACCACCTATCTCGAACAGGCCATGACCTCCGAACTGCAGGGCAACGTGATCGACCTTTGCCCGGTCGGTGCGCTCACCTCTCGTCCGTTTGCTTTCACGGCCCGTCCTTGGGAACTCGGCAAGACCGAATCGATCGACGTCATGGACGCGGTCGGTTCCGCGATCCGCGTCGACACCCGTGGCCGCGAAGTGATGCGCATCATGCCGCGCGTCAACGAGCAGGTGAACGAAGAGTGGATTTCCGACAAGACACGCTTCATCTGGGATGGTCTGAAGACGCAGCGCCTCGATCGGCCTTATGTCCGCCGCGACGGCCGCCTGCAGCCGGCCACCTGGGGTGAGGCATTCGCCACCATCAAGGCTGCCGTTTCTGCGACCAAGGGTGACAAGATCGGTGCGATCGCCGGCGACCTCGCTTCCGTCGAGGAAATGTATGCGCTGAAGGAACTGATGGCCGCTCTTGGCTCTCAGAACCTCGACTGCCGTCAGGATGGTTCCAAGCTCGACCCGGCCAATGGCCGCGCCAGCTACATCTTCAATGCGACGATCCAGGGGATCGAGCAGGCGGATGCGCTGCTTCTCGTCGGCGCGAACCCGCGCTTCGAAGCCGCAGTTCTCAACGCCCGCATCCGCAAGCGCTGGCGCCGCGGCAACTTCCCGATCGGCGTGATCGGCGAGGCTGGTGAGCTGCGCTACGGCTACGAATATCTCGGCGCCGGTCCGGAAACGCTGAACGATCTCGTCAACGGTTCGCATGGCTTTGTTGAAAAGCTGCGCAACGCCAAGAACCCGCTCATCATCGTCGGCAGCGGTGCGCTGACCCGCGATGACGGCGAAAGCGTTCTGGCAGCTGCTGCAACGCTCGCCGCCTCCGTCGGCGCCATCACCGAAGAGTGGAACGGCTTTGGCGTTCTGCACACGGCAGCATCGCGCGTCGGTGGCCTCGATCTCGGCTTCGTGCCGGGCCCGAACGGTGCCAATGCCGCAACCATGCTGAAGTCCATGGATGTTCTGTTCCTGCTCGGCGCAGACGAAATGGAATTTGCTTCGAAGTACGCCAAGCTGACGGTCTATATCGGCAGCCATGGCGATGCCGGTGCCCACAATGCCGACGTGATCCTACCGGGTGCGACCTACACCGAAAAGTCCGGTACCTGGGTGAACCTCGAAGGCCGCGTACAGATGGGCAACCGTGCAGGCTTTGCACCGGGCGATGCCCGCGAAGACTGGGCGATCCTGCGCGCACTGTCGGATGTGCTGGGCAAGAAGCTGCCCTTCGATTCGCTGTCGCAGCTCCGCGCCAAGCTCTATGCGGCTTACCCGCACTTCAACGAGCTCGATGAAATTGCAGCAGGCAATGTGAATGATCTGGCCCAGCTTTCGAAAAAACCGGTGAGCTTGGCGAAGTCCGCATTTGCGTCGCCGGTCAAAGACTTCTATCTGACGAACCCAATCGCACGTGCTTCGGCTGTCATGGCTGAATGTTCTGCGCTGGCCCGCAACAACTTCCAGGCTGCGGCGGAGTAAAGGCTTAAAACATGGACTCTTTCTTCTCCACCTATCTGTGGCCGGCGATCGTCATGATCGGTCAGTCCCTGTTGCTGCTCGTCTGCCTGCTCGTCTTCATCGCCTACATTCTGCTTGCCGACCGTAAGATCTGGGCTGCCGTTCAGCTGCGCCGTGGTCCGAACGTGGTGGGTCCCTTCGGACTTTTCCAGTCCTTCGCCGATCTTTTGAAGTTCGTCTTCAAGGAGCCGATCATCCCGGCCGGCGCCAACAAGGGCGTCTTCCTGCTGGCGCCGCTGGTGTCCGTGGTTCTGGCACTGGCGACTTGGGCCGTCATCCCGCTGAACGAAAACTGGGTCGTCGCCAACATCAACGTCGGCATCCTCTATGTTTTCGCGATTTCCTCGCTCGAAGTCTACGGCATCATCATGTCGGGCTGGGCGTCGAACTCGAAGTACCCGTTCCTTGGCGCGTTGCGTTCCGCGGCACAGATGGTGTCCTACGAAGTCTCGATCGGCTTTGTGATCGTGACCGTTCTGCTTTGCGCCGGTTCGCTGAACCTGTCGGACATCGTCTATTCGCAGAAGTCCGGTATCGGCACGATGATCGGCCTGCCAAACAGCCTGCTCGACTGGCATTGGCTGTCGCTGTTCCCGATGTTCGTGATCTTCTTCATCTCGGCATTGGCTGAAACCAACCGTCCGCCCTTCGATCTGCCGGAAGCAGAATCCGAACTCGTTGCCGGTTACATGGTCGAGTATGCGTCTGCCCCTTACATGATGCTGATGCTCGGCGAATATGCCGCGATCTGCCTGATGTGCGCGCTGACGACCATCCTGTTCCTCGGGGGCTGGCTGCCGCCGCTCGACGTATGGTTCCTGAATTGGGTTCCGGGTATCTTCTGGTTCCTGCTGAAGGGGCTGATGGTCTTCTTCATGTTCGCCATGGTGAAGGCATTCGTACCGCGTTACCGTTACGACCAGCTGATGCGCCTCGGCTGGAAGGTCTTCCTTCCGCTGTCGCTCGCCATGGTCATCATTACCGCATTCGTGCTGAAGTTGGGTGGCTGGGCCTGATCGCAGGCCCCGGCATCAACCGAAGCTTTTCTGGAGAATAACAATGGCTAGTCTGGCACAATCGGTCAGTTCGCTGTTCCTGAAAGAGTTCGTCGCAGCCTTCTTCCTGTCGATGCGCTATTTCTTCAAGCAGAAGGCGACCGTGAACTATCCCTTTGAAAAGGGACCGGTAAGCCCACGTTTCCGTGGCGAGCACGCACTGCGTCGTTATCCCAACGGCGAAGAACGCTGCATCGCCTGCAAGCTGTGCGAAGCGATCTGTCCTGCCCAGGCCATCACCATCGAAGCCGGCCCGCGCCGCAATGATGGTACGCGCCGCACCGTTCGTTATGACATTGACATGGTGAAGTGCATTTACTGCGGCTTCTGCCAGGAAGCATGCCCGGTCGATGCCATCGTCGAAGGCCCGAACTTCGAGTTCTCCACGGAGACCCGCGAAGAGCTTTACTTTGACAAGCAGCGCCTGCTCGACAACGGCGACCGCTGGGAACGTGAAATCGCACGCAACATTGCGATTGATGCTCCGTATCGTTGAGTGATGGAAGATGCCGCCGCCTGACAAAGGCGGTGGTCTAAAAAACAAGAGTGAGCCTGGACGGCGCAAGGCCTCCGGGTTTTTGACGGCGAGGGGACAGCCCCGCCGGGGAAGACGAAAAAGGCACCACCATGGGTTTGCAGGCTGTTTTCTTCTATTTGTTCGCCTTCGTCGCAGTGGCGTCGGCGTTCATGGTCATTTCGGCCAGGAACCCGGTGCATTCCGTACTTTTCCTGATCCTGGTTTTCTTCAACGCCGCCGGCCTGTTCCTGCTGACCGGGGCTGAGTTCCTGGCGATGATCCTGCTGGTGGTTTACATCGGCGCCGTCGCGGTTCTCTTCCTCTTCGTCGTCATGATGCTGGATATCGACTTTGCAGAGCTGCGGTCCGGCTTCCTGCAGTATGCGCCGATCGGCGCCCTCGTGGGTTTGATCGTTGCCGCTGAACTGATCGTGGTCGTCGGCGGTTCTGTCTTGTCGCCGCAGGCTGCGAAATCCATCACCATGCCGATCCCGTCGGCTGTCGAGCGCACCAATACGGCTGCACTCGGTGACGTTCTCTATACGCACTATGTCTATTTCTTCCAGGTGGCCGGCCTCGTCCTGCTTGTCGCGATGATCGGCGCAATCGTGCTGACGCTGCGTCACCGGCAGAACATCAAGCGCCAGGACATCTCCAAGCAGGTTGCCCGCACGCCGGCAACGGCGGTCGAGGTGGTCAAGGTCAAGCCTGGCCAGGGTCTCTGAGCGCGCGATCAAGGAACTTTCGGATATGCAAATCGGACTTTCTCATTACCTGACCGTCAGCGCCATTCTCTTTACCCTTGGCGTCTTCGGTATCTTCCTGAACCGGAAGAACGTGATCATCATCCTGATGTCGGTGGAGCTTATCCTGCTCTCCGTCAACTTGAACATGGTGGCGTTTTCGTCCTTCCTGAATGACATCGTCGGTCAGGTCTTCGCGCTGTTCATCCTGACGGTTGCCGCTGCGGAAGCGGCCATCGGTCTTGCAATTCTCGTGGTCTTCTACCGCAACCGTGGCTCCATCGCGGTTGAAGACGTCAATATGATGAAGGGCTGATCAGGTCATGATCTACAAGGCTATTGTCTTCCTTCCCCTGATCGGCTTCCTGATCGCCGGCCTTTTCGGCCGCTCGATCGGTGCCAAGGCATCGGAATATGTTACCAGCGGCCTGATGGTTATCGCCGCTGTCCTCTCCTGGATCGTGTTCTTCAACGTGGCGCTGGCCCATGGCGAAGGCCATGAAGTCATCCGCGTCTCGGTCCTGCGCTGGATCCAGGTCGGTGGTCTCGATCTCGACTGGGCATTCCGCGTCGATACGTTGACAGCGATCATGTTTGTGGTCGTCAACACGGTCTCTACGCTCGTGCATATCTACTCGATCGGGTACATGCACCATGACCCGCATCGTCCGCGCTTCTTCGCCTATCTGTCGCTCTTCACCTTCGCGATGTTGATGCTGATCACCTCCGACAACCTGGCCCAGATGTTCTTCGGCTGGGAAGGCGTGGGTCTGGCGTCCTACCTGCTGATCGGCTTCTGGTTCAAGAAGCCGTCCGCATCGGCTGCCGCCATGAAGGCCTTCATCGTTAACCGCGTCGGTGACTTCGGTTTCGTGCTCGGCATTTCCGGTGTGTTCGTCCTGTTCGGCTCGATCAATTTCGAGACGATCTTCGCGTCCGCCGCGACCTATCTCCCGGCTGAAGGCGCTGCTGACGCCCACAATGCCGTGATCAACCTGTTCGGCATGCAGCTGGACA
This sequence comes from Rhizobium oryzicola, assembly GCF_030504645.1. GTDB lineage: Bacteria > Pseudomonadota > Alphaproteobacteria > Rhizobiales > Rhizobiaceae > Neorhizobium > Neorhizobium oryzicola. Next base: position 1,397,515 of record NZ_JAUKWQ010000001.1, read on the forward strand.
AGGCCCATGCCATCACGGGCGTCTGCCTGTTGCTCTTCATGGGTGCCATGGGTAAGTCGGCGCAGTTCCTGCTGCACACCTGGCTTCCGGACGCCATGGAAGGCCCGACCCCGGTGTCTGCGCTCATCCATGCCGCCACCATGGTCACCGCCGGCGTCTTCCTGGTCGCGCGCATGTCGCCGATCTTCGAACTGTCGCCGGACGCATTGACCTTCGTGACGTTGATCGGTGCCATCACCGCCTTCTTCGCCGCAACTGTCGGTCTCGTGCAGAACGACATCAAGCGCGTCATCGCCTATTCCACCTGTTCGCAGTTGGGCTACATGTTCGTGGCACTCGGCGTCGGCGCTTATGGTGCAGCCGTATTCCACCTGTTCACGCACGCCTTCTTCAAGGCCCTGCTGTTCCTTGGTGCCGGTTCTGTCATTCACGCCGTCGATGGCGAGCAGGACATGCGCTACATGGGTGGCCTGCGTAAGCACATCCCCTACACCTTCTGGGCGATGACGATCGGCACGCTGGCGCTGACGGGCGTTGGTATCCCTGGCACGATGATCGGCTTTGCAGGCTTCTTCTCGAAAGACGTGATCATCGAGTCGGCCTATGCTTCGCACTCGATTCTCTCGGGCTTCGCATACACGCTGCTCGTGGTCGCCGCTCTCTTCACCAGCTTCTACTCCTGGCGTCTGGCTTTCCTGACCTTCTTCGGCAAGCCGCGCGCCTCCCACGAAGTCATGCACCATGTGCATGAATCGCCAATGGTCATGCTCTTTCCGCTCGCCGTTTTGACGGTTGGCGCGGTGCTGGCCGGCGTGCTCTTCGAAGGCCGCTTCTTCGGCGAGGAGTATCAGGAGTTCTGGAAGGGTGCGCTGTTCACCTCCGAGCACAACGAAATCCTGCATGAGTTCCATCACGTGCCGGTTCTCGTCAGCTGGAGCCCGTTCATTGCCATGGTGCTCGGCTTCGTGACCGCCTGGTTCATGTACATCAAGTCGCCGGAAACGCCGAAGCGTCTCGCCGAGCAGCATCGCGTGCTCTACCAGTTCCTCTTGAACAAGTGGTACTTCGACGAACTCTACGACTTCCTCTTCGTTCGTTCCGCCAAGGCGCTTGGCCGCTTCCTGTGGAAGAAGGGTGACGTCGCCGTCATCGATACCTATGGCCCGAACGGCATTGCCGCCCGCGTCGTCGATATCACCCGTGGTGTCGTGCGCCTGCAGTCCGGCTACCTTTACCATTATGCGTTCGCGATGCTGATTGGCATTGCGGCCCTCGTCACCTGGATGATGCTTGGGAGTTCCTTCTGATGACCGATTGGCCGATTCTTTCCGCGGTCACCTTCCTGCCGCTCGTCGGCGTTGTGCTTCTGCTGTTCATGCAGGGGGACACCGCCCACGGCCGCCGGAATGTTCTCAACATCTCTCTCGGTGTGACTGTTGCGACCTTCATCCTCTCGCTGTTCATCTGGATCGGCTTCGACAAGGCCAATCCGGGTTTCCAGATGGTGGAAAAGCATAACTGGCTGAACACCGGCATTTCCTATCACCTCGGCGTTGACGGCATCTCCATGCTGTTCGTCATTCTCACCACCTTCCTTATGCCCTTCTGCGTGCTGGCAAGCTGGGAAGCGGTCGAGAAGCGCATCAAGGAATACATGATCGCCTTCCTGCTTCTCGAAGTGGTCATGGTCGGCGTCTTCGTCTCTCTCGACGTCGTTCTCTTCTACGTGTTCTTCGAAGCAACCCTGATCCCGATGTTCGTCATCATCGGCGTGTGGGGCGGCAAGGATCGCGTCTACGCATCCTACAAGTTCTTCCTCTACACGCTGCTCGGCTCCGTGCTGATGATGCTCGCGATCATGGCGATGTATTGGCAGGCTGGCACCACTGACATCACCGAACTCCTGAAGTTCGGCTTCCCGGCCGGCATGCAGACCTGGCTGTGGCTTGCCTGCTTTGCAGCCTTTGCCGTCAAGATGCCGATGTGGCCGGTCCACACCTGGCTTCCGGATGCGCACGTGCAGGCTCCGACCGCAGGCTCGGTCATCCTGGCAGGCGTCATGCTGAAGCTCGGCGGTTACGGTTTCATCCGCTTCTCGCTGTCCATGTTCCCGCTGGCGTCTGAGCACTTTGCGCCCTTCGTCTTCACGCTGTCGGTGCTTGCCATCATCTACACCTCGCTGGTCGCGATGATGCAGGAAGACATCAAGAAGCTGATCGCCTATTCCTCCGTCGCCCACATGGGTTACGTAACGATGGGTATCTTTGCGGCGAATGCGCAGGGCCTGCAGGGCGCCATCTTCCAGATGCTGTCGCACGGCATCGTATCGGGCGCTCTCTTCCTCTGCGTCGGCGTTGTCTATGACCGGCTCCACACCCGCGAGATTGCGGCCTATGGCGGCCTCGTCAACAACATGCCGAAATATGCCGTCGCCTTCATGATCTTTACGATGGCCAATGTCGGTCTGCCCGGCACGTCAGGCTTCATCGGCGAGTTCCTGACGATCGTCGGTATCTTCCGCGTCAACACCTGGGTGGCCCTGTTTGCGGCAACCGGCGTGATCCTGTCGGCTTCCTACGCATTGTGGCTCTATCGCCGGGTCATTTTCGGTGCGTTGGAAAAGGACAGCCTGAAGGGGCTGCTGGATCTGTCGAGCCGCGAGAAGCTCATTCTCTATCCGCTTGTCGCTCTGACCATCTTCTTCGGCGTCTATCCGGCCCCGGTCTTCGATGTGACCACGGCTTCGGTAGACCTGTTGATCAACAATTACTCCGCGGCCCTGCAGGCGGCGCAGAAACTGGCACTCGCAGTGCACTGAGACGGGACACGACTGAACATGACTTCTGATATCCTTCTCTCCAGCCTGCAGATCGCGACGCCAGAACTGATCCTGGCGATCGGTGCCCTGGTGCTGCTGATGGTCGGCGTCTTCTCAGGCGAACGGTCGGCATCGACGGTCACCGGCCTTGCCGTGGCCGTTCTGGCGGTGTCTGGCCTGTGGCTCATCTTCGCTCCCACGCAAGGCGAGGCCTTTGGTGGCGCCTTCGTTCTCGATCCTTTCGGCCGCTTCATGAAGATCCTGGCGCTGATCGGTTCGCTGGTGTCGCTCATCATGAGTTCCGTCAACAGCCGCGCCGACAAGCTTAACCAGTTCGAATTCCCGGTTCTGCTGGTGCTGGCAACGCTTGGTATGATGCTGTTGATTTCGGCCAATGACCTGATCGCGCTCTATCTCGGCCTCGAGCTGATGTCGCTCGCGCTTTACGTCGTTGCCGCCTTCAACCGCGATAGCGTTCGTTCGACCGAAGCGGGCCTGAAGTATTTCGTTCTTGGCGCGCTGTCGTCCGGCATGCTGCTTTATGGCATGTCATTGGTTTATGGCTTCACGGGCAATACGGGCCTTGCAAACATTGCAGCGGTGCTTTCCGCTGAAACCCGTTCGCTCGGCGTCGTCTTCGGTCTCGTCTTCATTCTGGCCGGTCTGGCATTCAAGATTTCCGCCGTTCCGTTCCATATGTGGACGCCGGACGTTTACGAAGGTGCGCCGACACCGGTCACGGCCTTCTTCGCCTCTGGTCCGAAGGTTGCCGCCATGGCCGTCTTCGTCCGCGTTGTCACGGAAGCCTTCATGCCGGTCTTTGCCGATTGGCAGCAGGTCGTCGTCTTCATCTCCATCGCGTCCATGTTGCTGGGTTCCTTCGCGGCCATTGGCCAGAAGAACATCAAGCGCCTCATGGCCTATTCCTCCATCGGCCACATGGGCTACGCGCTGGTTGGTCTGGCTTCCGGCTCGCAGACCGGCGTATCGGGCGTCGCGCTGTACATGTTGATCTACATGGTCATGACGCTTGGCACCTTCGCTTGCATCATGTCGATGCGCCGTGATGAAGGCAGTCTCGAAAACATCGAGGATCTGGCTGGTCTGTCTTCCACCAATCCTTTCATGGCGGTCGTTCTGACGGCCCTGATGTTCTCGCTGGCCGGCATTCCGCCGCTTGCAGGCTTCTTCGCCAAGTACTTCGTCTTCGTCGCAGCGATCGAGGCCAAGCTTTATGCGCTGGCCATCATTGGCGTGCTGTCGTCGGTCGTGGGTGCTTATTACTACCTGCGTGTCGTCAAGCTGATGTGGTTTGATGCACCGGCAGGGCAGTTTGCCCGCACCTCAGGCACTCTGCGTCTGGTGTTCGGCATCTCTGGTCTGTTCGTTACGGCTTACGTACTGTTCGGTGGCCCGATCGGTACTGCGGCGACGGCTGCAGCACGGACATTCTTTTGAGCGTGTCGGTGCAGGGAGGGCGTTATGCCCTCCAGACCTTCCGTCATGAAGCCATCGGCGAGACGGAATCCACCAATAGCGCGTGCCTGATACGGGCACGCGCTGGTGACCCGGGCAATCTCTGGGTCACCGCAGAACGCCAGACGGCTGGGCGCGGCCGTCGCGGGCGTGCCTGGACCTCCGAGCCCGGCAACCTCTACGCCTCCCTGCTTCTCATCGATCCCGCACCTGCTGAACGACTGGGCTCACTGCCGCTTGCGGTAGCGGTCGCCGTGCACGGCGCCTTTCGTTCCGTTCTGCCGCCGACGGCGGAACCGGCGGAGGTGAAATGGCCGAACGACATCCTGATCGGCCGCAAGAAAACCTGCGGCATTCTGCTGGAATCAGAAATGCTTCCTTCGGGCAAGCGTGCGCTGGTGATCGGCATCGGCATCAATATCCGCCACCGCCCGGTTGACGCGCCCTATGGTGTGACCTCGCTGAACGAGCAGGGCGCCTATGTGGCTCCGGAGGAGGTCTTTGCTCATCTCTACCGCGAGATGGCGGAGATGCTGGAGATTTGGGATGAGGGCAGGGCGGTGGCGGCCGTCACAGCCCTGTGGCGCAAAATTGCGTGTGGAATTGGCGAAACCATCCGGGTCAACCTGCCTGACCGCTCGCTTGTTGGCCGTTTTGCCGGTATTGATGATCAGGGACTGCTGATGCTCGATACGGGCGCGGAGCAGTTGGCGATCGCAGCGGGCGATGTATTTTTCGCGTAAATCTGGAATGATGGATTGATGGCTAAACAGGACGAACTGGTATTCCTGCCTTTGGGCGGCGTGGGCGAGATTGGCATGAACCTCGCGCTTTACGGCTATGGACCGGCGTCTCAACGTCAATGGATCATGGTGGATTGCGGTGTGACCTTTGCGGGTCCGGATCTGCCAGGTGTCGATCTCGTGCTGCCGGATATCCGGTTTCTGGCCAAGCAGCGGGATCGCCTGAAAGGCATCATCATCACGCATGCACATGAAGACCATTATGGTGCGCTGAACGATCTTTGGCCGGGCCTGAACGTGCCTGTCTATGCCTCCCCCTTTACCGCCGGCATGCTGGAAGCCAAGCGCGATTACGAAGGTACCCGCGCCGAGATTCCGATCACCATTTTCAAGGCGGGCGACCGTATCAAGGTCGGGCCTTTCGAGGTGGAAGCGGTTGGCGTCAACCACTCGATCCCGGAGCCCATGTCTCTGGTGATCAGGACGCCGCTCGGCAATGTTGTCCATACCGGCGACTGGAAGATTGATGCCGAACCCTCACTGGGGCCGTTGACCGATGAAGCGCGGTTCCGCGCACTGGGTGACGAAGGCGTGCTGGCCATGATGTGCGACAGCACCAATGCGATGCGCGAAGGGGTCTCGCCTTCCGAACAGGAAGTCTCCGAAGGCTTGCGCAAGATCATCGAGGCCGCCGAGGGTCGCGTCGCCATCACCACCTTCTCCTCCAATGTCGGACGCATTCGCTCCATCGCCCATGCGGCGGAAGCGGCGGGCCGCGAGGTTCTTCTGCTCGGCAGTTCGTTGAAGCGCGTGGCAAACGTTGCCCGTGATATCGGCATCATGGAAGGCGTGAAGCCTTTCATCGCCGAAGACGAGTATGGCTATATCCCGCGTGACAAGGTGGTGGTGATTTTGACCGGCAGCCAGGGTGAGCCGCGTGCAGCGCTTGCCAAGCTCTCCCGCGACGAGATGCGGCATGTGGCATTGGCTTCCGGTGATACGGTCGTCTTCTCCTCCCGTACCATTCCAGGCAACGAGAAGGCGATCCTGGAGATCATGAACGGCCTGATCGAGCAGGGTGTGAAGATCGTCACCGACAGCCAGGCGCTGGTGCACGTCTCCGGCCATCCGCGCCGCAACGAGCTGCTGAAGATGTATGAATGGGTGCGGCCCGAGATCCTTGTGCCTGTGCATGGCGAGGCAGCCCACCTGACGGCCCAGACGGAACTGGCGCTCAGTGCCGGTATCAAGACCGTTCCGCGCGTGCGCAACGGCGATATGCTGCGTCTGGCACCGGGCCCGGCGGAAGTGATCGACGAGGCGCCGCATGGGCGTATCTTCAAGGATGGCAAGCTGATCGGCGACCTAGACGAAATGGGAATTTCGGAGCGCAAGAAGCTCGCTTATGTTGGCCATGTGTCGGTCAATGTCCTGCTCGACAACCGCTATGACTTCCTGGCCGATCCGGATGTGGAATCCTATGGCCTGCCGGAATTCGACGATGAAGGCGAGGACATGGAAGACGCACTCTATGATGCCGTTCTGGGTGCCATTGAAAGCATTCCGCGGGCGCGCCGCAAGGATCTGGATATGTTGCGCGAAGCGGTGCGTCGCTCCGTGCGTGCAGCCGCCAATGCGACCTGGGGTAAGAAGCCTGTCGTGACCGTTTTCGTGACGCGTCTCCAAGGCTAAAGTCATACTATTGGTGTGAGGAGATGTGGAAATGTTGGGCCGCGTGAACCATATTGCCATCGCCGTACCGGATCTCGAGGCTGCATCCACAACTTATCGAGACACTTTGGGCGCGCGAGTCTCCGCGCCACAGGCGCTGCCGGAGCATGGGGTGACAGTGGTTTTCGTTGAGCTCGCCAACACCAAGGTCGAGCTTCTGGAGCCCCTTGGTGAAGGCTCGCCCATCGCGGCCTTTCTGGAAAAGAACCCGGCCGGTGGCATGCACCACATCTGCTATGAAGTCGCCGATATTGCCGAGGCGGCCGAAAGCCTGAAGGCTGCCGGTGCGCGCGTGCTGGGCGATGGTAAGCCCAAGATCGGCGCCCATCGCAAGCCGGTTCTCTTCCTGCATCCCAAGGATTTCTTCGGCACGCTGGTCGAGCTCGAAGAGGTGTGACAATCGATCACGCAGGCGGCATTTGCTTGGCAGCCTCGGCTTCGATACTTTCCCGCGGGCGGGAGGCCTAAAAATGCAATTTGTTTCGTCATTTGCCGTCTATTTCGTGATCTGGTGGATCACGCTTTTCGCTGTTCTGCCCTTTGGGCTGAGGACGCAAGGCGAAGATGGCGAAGTGGTGCTGGGGACTGTGGAGAGCGCACCAACGCGGTTTCGCGGCGGGCGTGTGGTGCTGTTGACCACCCTGGTTTCGGCTGCGCTCTATGCAGGCTGGTATTTCGTCTCGACCCGCTACGGCATCAGCCTCAGTTCGTTTCCGCGCGTCATTCCCGATTTCGGCGCAACACGGTAACGGGGTTTACGTTACGGAAGATGGTCACTACGCTGCCGGTAAATCAAAAAAAAACAAGGCCGTTAAGCCTTGTTCTTAGTTTCGCGTGATCCTTAACCGTTGCCGGGGCTGCGAGCATGCGCGCCTAAGATCTGATCCTCCCAAGACTTGACCGCGAATGGCAGAAATTTGAACTCCCTGCCTCTTTTATGAGCCGAAACTAGCCTAGCGTTTGGGCTTTGTCACTCTTAATTTTTGCATAATTACTACAGTCGTGAAAAAAAATCTTGTTGACAAAGAAATTATCATACTTGTCACAAAGTGGGCGCAATCAAGGCATCCGTGCCACTGTGGAACGTTTGTCCTTGCGTGCGTGGCGCGCGTGCAGGCGGGTTTCCTTCATCCTCCGAACAAGCTATGTAGCCAGCCCTATATTGCTTCATCATCCGTCGATTCCTGGCACACAGGAACGCCCTAAAAGAACCCGGAAAATCCGATGCGCCTGTCTCGCTACTTCATGCCGATCCTGAAGGAGAACCCCAAGGAAGCGGAAATCGTGTCTCACCGTCTGATGCTCAGGACGGGTATGATCCGCCAGCAGAGCCAGGGGATCTATTCCTGGCTGCCGCTGGGCAAGCGCGTTCTGGACAAGGTGAATGCCATCATCCGCGAAGAGCAGAACCGGGCAGGCGCCGTTGAGCTTCTGATGCCGACGCTGCAATCCGCAGAACTCTGGCAGGAAAGCGGCCGCTATGAGGCCTATGGCAAGGAAATGCTGCGCATCAAGGACCGCCAGGACCGTCCGATGCTCTATGGCCCGACCAATGAGGAAATGGTCACGGACATCTTCCGTTCCTACGTGAAGTCCTACAAGAGCCTGCCGCTCAACCTCTACCACATCCAGCTGAAGTTCCGTGACGAGATCCGCCCCCGTTTCGGCACGATGCGCTCGCGCGAGTTCCTGATGAAGGATGCCTATTCCTTCGATCTGACCCGCGAGGACGCCATCCATTCCTACAACAAGATGTTCGTGGCTTACCTGCGCACCTTCGCGCGGCTTGGTGTGCGCGCCATTCCCATGCGCGCCGATACCGGCCCGATCGGCGGCAACCACAGCCACGAGTTCATCATTTTGGCGGATACGGGCGAATCGGAAGTCTTTTCTCATAAAGACTTCGTGAACTTCGAAATCCCCTCGGTCGACACGGATTTCGATGACATCGCCGGCCTGCAGGCGATCTTCGACAAGTGGACGTCCGCCTATGCCGCAACGTCTGAAATGCATGACGAAGCCGCCTTCAACGCCATTCCGGAAGGCGACCGCCTGTCCGCCCGCGGCATCGAAGTCGGCCACATCTTCTATTTCGGCACGAAATATTCTGAGCCGATGGGCGCCAAGGTGCAGGGACCTGATGGCAAGGAACACCTTGTCCACATGGGATCCTACGGCATTGGCCCGACCCGCCTTGTTCCCGCCATCATCGAAGCCTCGCATGACGAGAATGGAATCATCTGGCCGGAATCGGTTGCGCCCTTCGATGCCATGGTCATCACCATGAAGGCGGGTGACGAGGCCTGCGACCGCGTTTGTGACAGCCTCTATAAGGGCCTGACGAAGGCGGGCAAGGATGTGCTCTACGATGACACTGACGACCGCGCCGGCACCAAGTTCGCAACGGCGGATCTGATCGGTATCCCGGTTCAGCTGATCGTTGGCCCCCGTTCGGCCGCGACGGGTGAAGTGGAAGTGAAAGACCGCAAGACGGGTGCCCGCGAGACCATGACGGTTGAAGCGGCGCTGAACCGCCTCACGGCCTGATAAGACCGCCTTTAGAAGAATGACAGCGTCGTGAAAGCGGCAGGAGGCAACATGGCAAACGCCACCACCAAGGATCGTTGGGATGAAGAGCAGGGCGCAAGCCCTGCGGCCGGTCCTTTTTCCGCCTTCGAGCGGATGGTGGCGTGGCGCTACCTGCGCTCCCGGCGCCGTGAAGCCTTCATTTCCGTGATTGCCGGCTTCTCCTTCGTTGGCATCATGCTGGGTGTTGCGACGCTCATCATCGTCATGGCCGTGATGAACGGCTTTCGCACGGAACTGATCTCCCGCATTCTCGGCATCAACGGTCACATGATCGTCCAGCCGATCGACCAGCCCTTTAACAATTACGCAGACCTCGCGAAGAAGTTCACGAGCGTTCCAGGTGTCACCATGGCCCTGCCGCTGGTGGAAGGCCAGACGCTGGCGTCTGGTCGCGAAGGGGCGGGTTCCGGCGCGCTGGTACGCGGCGTGCGGGCCGAGGATCTGGAAAAGCTGAAGTCCGTTTCCGGCAATATCCGCTCCGGCGATCTGACGGGATTTGCAACGGGTTCAGGTGTTCTCGTGGGGTCGCGTCTGGCGGCGTCGCTCGGCCTTGGCGCCGGTGACAAGATCACGCTCGTGTCGCCGGAAGGCGATGTCACTCCAATGGGGGTCACGCCACGGGTCAAGTCCTATACGGTGTCGGGCGTGTTCGAGATCGGCATGTCCGAATATGATGCCTCGATCATCTACATGCCGCTCGCGGAAGCACAGAGCTATTTCAATGCCGACGGCATCGTCCAGTCGATCGAACTCTTCGTGCAGGACCCTGACCAGATCGACAGCCTCAAGCCCAAGATCGAGGAAGCCGCGGGCCGCCAGATTCATATCACCGACTGGCGGCAGAGGAACCAGACCTTCTTCTCCGCCCTTCAGGTGGAGCGCAACGTGATGTTCATGATCCTGACGCTGATCGTGCTGGTCGCCGCGCTGAACATCATCTCCGGCCTCATTATGCTCGTGAAGGACAAGGGCAGCGACATCGCCATCCTGCGCACCATGGGAGCCTCGTCGAAGGCCATCATGCGCATCTTCTTCATGACGGGTGCTGCGATCGGCATTGTCGGCACCCTTGCCGGCGTTCTCCTCGGCGTGATCGTCTGTCTCAACATCGAGTCGATCCGCAAGTTCTTTTCCTGGCTGTCAGGCACCGTGCTGTTTGATCCGCAGCTCTATTTCCTCAGCCAGCTGCCGGCGGAAATGAGCTTTGGCGAGACCATGTCCGTCGTCATCATGGCGCTGGTTCTGTCCTTCATCGCCACCATTTTCCCCGCCTGGCGGGCCTCGCGCCTCGATCCGGTGCAGGCGCTCCGTTACGAATAGGACCGACTGACGCTCATGCCACCACGCAAATCCGTCTTGAAGCTCGCCGGTGTGGATCGCCAATACGGTCAGGGCGACACCGTTCTGTCCATTCTGAAGGGCGCCAACTTCGAACTCCGCAGCGGCGAAATCGTCGCCCTCGTTGCGCCATCAGGCACCGGCAAATCCACGCTTCTGCATGTCGCTGGCCTGCTGGAGCATCCAGACAATGGGGAAGTCTTCATCAATGGCCGCGAATGCGGAAAGCTGACAGATGAGCAGCGGACCTCGATTCGCCGGTCGGATATCGGCTTCGTCTACCAGTTCCACCACCTGCTGCCGGAATTTTCGGCGCTGGAAAACGTGATGATGCCGCAGATGATTGCCGGTCTTGCGCCCAAGGAAGCGCAGGAACGTGCGGCGGCACTCCTGGATTACATGCGTGTTGGCCATCGCGGCGATCACCGCCCGGCGGAACTGTCAGGCGGCGAGCAGCAGCGAGTGGCAATCGCACGTGCGGTGGCGAACGCGCCTTTGCTGCTGCTGGCCGATGAGCCGACCGGCAATCTCGATCCGCAGACTGCATCCTATGTGTTCGATGCGCTGGAGGCGTTGGTGCGCCAGTCGGGTCTGGCTGCCATGATCGCGACCCATAATCATGAACTGGCCGGCCGCATGGACCGCCGCGTCACGATCGAAAACGGCAAGGTTGTGGAGTTCTGAGCTGCCTCGGCGCAGGTGGCCAGTCTTGATCATTTCCTTATCTGCCGCCATCGTCTCTCCCATCGAAACCTTATCCCGAGATGCATAACGTCCTTCCTCTAAAGCAGCTGCCGCCATTGCGGCTGCGCTCGTTCGAAGGAGAATTGCCATGTACGATCGTCTGGATCGCTTGTCCCTCGCGCAACATCTTGCCCAAAAGGAAGCGCGGCGTTGGCAGCAGCCCTTCGAGCCCGCCGTCCGCTCCCAGCCTGGCCTTAGCGTTTTCCTTCGGCTTCTCGCCTTGATGGGGTTGGGTGGGCTTGCCTTGATCGGCATTGCCAGCGCCTCGTGGGTTTGAGGCGATGTGCCATGCGCGTCAATTTTCCGTATCGGCATGTGCATGCCACCGTCCGTTTCCTAATCGGCCGTGAGGCCGGTGGCCGTTGGCTGGTATGCGATGGAGACGGTCTCGTCTCGGGCGTTTTCGCCGATCGTGGTTCGGCGGTGCGCGCTGCGATGTATGATTGTGCGGGCGCCCCCTGTTCCGTCTGCTGCCTGCCGGAGCATCAGATCCTGGCAATCCTGAATGATCTGGCAGAGAAGGTCATGGCACCAAGTGTCGACAAGCACCGTTCTACGCGGATAGCCAGATGAGGGTACGTCCTGTCCGACGTTCCGGCTATTGCCGTTCGCTCACGCTGCCGCGCCATGCGCCTCGCCGCCTCGGTGTTACGCATGTGATTCTGGCTATGCTTCTGATGGAACTGATCATCGTCGCCATGGTCTATGTCGCCACCGGCGCCTCGGATCTGCCGGGTCGCGAAGGTTTTTGATCCGTGCAGAGAAGGTGAAGGAGCGCAGGGTGTAACGGTCCTTTCACCGTCCCCCATCATCCTCGGGCTTGACCCGAGGATCGATGCGGGGAAGCAAAAGGCGAGACGGAAGCAATCTCGCCGCCTCGTTCGGATCCGCAACCGGTTGATCCCATTTGCCTTTCAATCGATCCTCGGATCAAGCCCGAGGAAGACGGCGAAGAAAATTTTCCCCGCCCCCGAAACTCATGCCTACGATCACTTCGTTCCGCAGCGGATACACCGGCAGGCGTGCCGGCGATGCGGGGCCGGTTCGGGTTGTGGGGATAAGACGCAAAGCCTCAGGATCCGGGTCCGCGAAACTTGAGTCCCCCTCCGGCGACACGGGCGGAGAGGATGCGCGTCGGACGTCAGCGCGGCCTCTCCGAAATACCCAGCGGCGCGCCGGACGTGCCTGTGTGGCACACAAGGGGAAGACGGGTTCGGGCTCGCATCGCCCGTTGTCCGCCTGCCGGTTCGAAAGAGCCTGTGGGAACGGCGATGGCAAACGGCTCGGTCTGATCTTCCAGTCAGAGGGACCCCACCCGCGGGCAGAAACGACCGAACGGGGCGCTGAGAGGTGCTACCTATACTACCCAATACGAGGCAGCTTTCAGCGCCCCGGCCGAAATACCCGCATGCTCATGAAAAGTGTGAAGCGATTTTCCGCCCGGAGCATGCAGCAAGAACAGAAACCAAACCACGGGCCGTTCCGGTCGCGTGATCGCGCTCCATTGCCTGTGGAAACCGGGCAAATTTCCTGCCATTCACCTTTCATTAAATAAGTTTGTTCCGCCTTCGTTCTTGTTGTTGACGCGCGAACAAGAATAGAACAAAATAAAAACATCAGAGAACAGGAGCGGGACGATGACAGACATTCTCCGGGACATCGCAGCATTCGCATCCATCATGATGTTTCTTGCCAGCCTCAGCCTCTTCGTCATGTCGATGTGACGGCGCCATCGCCGAAAAGCGGTTGATCCTTCACGGTAAGGGTGGACTTTGGCAGGCCTTCTTCGGACAATGGGTCGATTGAGAATGAAGGTGATGAATCAATGGCGGATATGGCAACAACCCCGGCGCCGGCTGGTGAAAAAGAAGCGACGCCGCAATTCGTCCATCTGAGGGTTCATTCCGCCTACTCGCTTCTGGAAGGCGCGCTGCCGCTCAAGAAAATCCTCGGCAAGGCGGTCTCTGACGGTCAGCCCGCCATTGCCATTACCGATACCAACAATCTCTTCGTCGCGCTGGAGTTCTCTCAGAAGGCAGTCGGCGATGGCATCCAACCCATCATCGGCTGCCAGGTCTCCATCGACATGGAAGACCAGGGAGAAGAGAAGCGACAGCAAGGTTTTGTCAAATTGCCGTCGCTGGTTCTGCTGGCCTCAAATGATGTCGGCTATGAGCGGCTGGTCGATCTCATTAGCGAAGCCTATCTCGGCGGCGAGGGCAGTCAGGCCACGCACATCCGCATGTCCTGGCTGGAGGAGAAGGGGGCGGATGGCATCATTGCGCTGACCGGCTTCAGTTCCGGCCCAATCGACCCTCTGCTGAAGGACGGTCACAGCGCGCAAGCTGAAATGCGGCTGCTGCGACTGAAGAAAGTGTTCGGCGACCGGCTCTATGTCGAGCTGCAGCGCCATGCCAATTTCGACCGTCGCCATGAACGCAAGCTGATCGACCTTGCTTATCAGCACGATCTTCCACTGGTTGCGACCAACGAGGCCTTCTTCCCGTCCAAATCCGATTATGATGCGCATGACGCGCTGATGGCGGTGGCGCACAACGCCATCGTTTCCGACGACAGTCGATTCCGCCTGACGCAGGATCATTGCCTGAAGAGCCGAGCGGAAATGGCCGCACTGTTTGCTGACCTGCCGGAGGCGCTGGAAAACACCGTCGAAATCGCTCGCCGCTGCTCCTTCGTTCTGAATACCCGCAAGCCCATCCTGCCGCGTTTCACTGGCGGTACGGGCGATCAGGAAGAGGCGGAGCGCGCCGAGGCGAACGAACTTCGTCGGCAGTCGGTGGAGGGTTTGGAAGCGCGTCTGGCCGAACTTGGCATGGCCGCCGGCTATACGGAGCAGGATTACCGCGAGCGGCTTGATTTCGAGCTTTCGGTCATCGAGCGCATGAAGTTTCCGGGCTACTTCCTGATCGTTTCGGACTTCATCAAATGGGCCAAGCAGCACGATATCCCCGTCGGTCCGGGTCGTGGCTCGGGTGCAGGCTCGCTGGTTGCCTATGCACTGACGATCACGGACGTCGATCCCTTGCGTTTCTCGCTGCTGTTCGAGCGCTTCCTCAACCCGGAACGCGTCTCCATGCCGGACTTCGATATCGACTTCTGCCAGGACCGCCGGGAAGAGGTGATCCGCTACGTGCAGCAGAAGTACGGGCGCGAGCAGGTGGCGCAGATCATCACCTTCGGTTCGCTGCAGGCTCGCGCCGCGCTGCGCGACGTCGGCCGTGTGCTGGAAATGCCCTACGGGCAGGTGGACAAGATCTGCAAGCTGGTGCCGAACAATCCGGCCAATCCGACACCGCTCTCCAAGGCGATCGAGGAAGAGCCGAAGCTGCAGGAAGAGGCGGAGAAGGAGCCCGTCGTCGCCCGGCTTCTCGATATCGCTCAGAAGATCGAGGGGCTTTACCGGCATGCCTCGACCCACGCCGCCGGCATCGTGATCGGGGATCGCCCCCTGTCAAAGCTGGTGCCAATGTATCGCGATCCGCGTTCGGATATGCCGGTCACCCAGTTCAACATGAAGTGGGTGGAGCAGGCGGGTCTGGTGAAGTTCGACTTCCTCGGCCTGAAGACGCTGACGGTGTTGAAGACGGCGGTTGATTTCGTTGCCAAGCGGGGGATTTCCGTCGATCTCGCGAAGATCCCGCTGGATGACCAGAAGACTTACGAGATGCTGTCGCGCGGCGAGACTATCGGCGTGTTTCAGGTGGAAAGTGTCGGCATGCGCAAGGCGCTGCTCGGCATGCGGCCAGACTGCATTGAGGACATCATCGCGCTGGTGGCGCTCTATCGTCCAGGTCCGATGGAAAACATCCCGGTCTACAATGCCCGCAAGCATGGCGAGGAGGAAATCGAGTCGATCCACCCGACGATCGACCACCTGCTGAAGGAAACGCAGGGCGTTATCGTCTACCAGGAACAGGTCATGCAGATCGCGCAGGTCCTGTCCGGCTATTCGCTCGGCGAAGCCGACCTTCTACGCCGTGCCATGGGTAAGAAGATCAAGGAGGAGATGGACAAGCAGCGCGCCCGCTTCGTTGATGGTGCCATCAAGAACGGCGTGTCCAAGCCACAGGCTGATCTAATCTTCGATCTTCTGGCAAAGTTTGCCAATTACGGCTTCAACAAATCGCACGCGGCCGCCTACGCGATCGTCTCCTACCAGACGGCCTATATGAAGGCACATTACCCGGTCGAGTTCCTGGCCGCGTCGATGACCTATGATATGGCCAATACGGAGAAGCTGAACGACTTCCGTCAGGATGCGGGGCGCCTTGGCATCAAGGTCGTGCCGCCTTCAATCCAGACCTCGTTCCGCATGTTCGAGACGGGCGAGAACTGCATTTATTATTCGCTGGCCGCTATCAAGGGTGTGGGCGAGTCTGCCGTGGAGCACATTGTCGCCGTACGCGGCGACAAGCCCTTCGAGAGCATTGAGGACTTCTGCCTGCGGATCGACCCGAAGCAGGTGAATCGGCGCGTGCTGGAAAGCCTCATCTATGCCGGTGCCTTCGATTGCTTCGGACGCGACCGCGCCGAACTGGTGACGGGCCTCGACCGCATCATTGGCTATGCGCAACGTGCCGCGGAAGGCAAGACGAGCGGTCAGCACGACATGTTCGGATCGTCTTCGGCGGCTGGTCCGGAAAAGCTGATCCTGCCGCAATTCGATCCCTGGACCGCATCCGAAAAGCTGATGCGCGAGTATCAGGTGCTCGGCTTCTATCTCTCGGCACATCCGCTTGATACCTATAAGGATGTGCTGGCCAAGATGCGTGTCCAGAACTTTGCCGATTTTTCCGCCGCGGTGAAGGCGGGCGCGACGAACGGGCGTCTGGCAGGCACCGTGACAGGCAAGCAGGAGCGCAAGACACGCACCGGCAACAAGATGGGCATCGTCACCTTTTCCGATGCCACCGGTCAGTTCGAGGCGGTGCTGTTTTCTGAAGCCTTGAACCAGTACCGCGATCTGCTGGAGCCTGGCAAATCGCTTGTCATCGTTGTGCAGGCGGATGAGCGGCCGGAAGGCATCGGGCTTCGCATCCAGACGGTGCAGTCGCTGGAGGAGAAGTCGGTTCAGATGCAGAAGGCGCTTCGCGTCTATGTGCGCGATTCAGGACCGCTCAGAACCGTGGCGCGCCACCTCAATACGCGCGGTGATGGCCTTGTCTCCTTCGTCGTCATCAAGGATGACGGCCAGCGCGAGATCGAGGTGGAGCTATCTGAGAAATACCGCATCTCGCCGGAAATCGCGGCGGCACTCCGGGCAGCGCCCGGTGTGCTGGATGTCGAACTCGTCTGAGAAGAGCGCGGCTCAGCTCCGCGCTTTGGAATGGGTGATGGTGATGAAATCCGTACCATCGCCGGTATCGGGGCCAACGCCTTCATCGCTGATGGTGAGGGAGCTGCCGGTGGAGATCATCTTGCCGAGCTGAGCGCGCAAGTCTGCCGGGATCTCGATACGGTCAAGGGCGGCCTTCATGGCCTCGGGACCTTCCGAGGCATCCTCAGTGATCCCGAAGCGCTGGCGGGTGGATGCGGATAGAACGTTTGGCAGGCTGAGCCCCTGCCATTCTGCTGCGCCTTTCTTGCGATCGACGTCAGCCACATTGAAGAAATGGGTACCGAGTGCGATCTGCGGATCCCGAATGGGCACGGACTGCGAAAGGATCGGCTTGAAGCCCTGGCGCACCAGGAGCTGGCCCGCCGGTGGCATCGGGCGGTCGGTCGAGGCGTGCAGGGCTTTGATCAGTGCGTCCGTAAAGAGCGGACCTTTTTCGGGCAGGCCTTTCCAGCGCTTGTAGCCGAGGATCGCCGAGCGGGTGGCAGTGCCGACCACGCCATCCGGCTCACCTGCGTCAAAGCCGAGTTCGGTCAGCATCGACTGGATGTCGGCAATGTTGTCGCGTTCGGTGCGACGCGTGATCAGAATGCGGATCGGCGCCGGTTCCGCTTCCTCTGCTTTTTGCGGGGAGGGGGCGCTCAGGTCAATCTCCGGCTTCGGCACATGCATGGCCACCTGCACCTCCTGCATCGTCACGCCGACCGTGGAGGGCCGCAATGGCACGTCGGAGAGAAGGTCCGGCACCGGTGCCGGTGGCTGGAAGAGATCCGGATGGCTGATGACGCGCGGTTCGACGGCGGCGTCGGCGATAATCACGTGCACGCCACGCTCGGTCATGCCGTAGAGTTCGCGGGCAAAGGCGCCGGGCAGGCGCACGCAACCATGTGAGGCAGGGCGACGCGGCACGCTGTCGGATTCATGCAGCGCAATGCCGGACCAGGTCAGCCGCTGCATCCACGGCATGGGCGCATTGGAATAGATGTTCGAGCGGTGGAATTTCTGCTTTTCCAGAATGGAAAAGATGCCGGTCGGCGTGTCGTGGCCTTCCTTGCCGGTCGAAACCTTCGAGGTGGCGATCACCTTGTCGCCGTCATAGACGGCAAGCGATTGCGTGTCTTTCGAGACAATGATCTGCAAGGTGCGGGAGGCCGCTTCGGCTGCGGTGGTCAACACGCAGCTCGACAGCAAAGCCAGGGCAAGCATGGCTTTTCGGGACATGGGGGCACCTCATCTTACGCAAAACAGAACCGCTAAAATACGCCGCGAAGTTTAACGAAGGTTTCCGGAGGAGAGATCTGCTACCCTGACCTGTGGATGATCGCATCACATTTCATTGATCCGGGGCATCAGTCCCGGTTGCGCGTCCCGAAAGTGTAGCCTGTTTCGACCGCCTGTTTCCCGAATTTGTCGCGCAGTTTATCCATCGCAGCTTCCGCCGCCGCCCGCCGCGTCGCCTGCTGGTCGACAAGGTCCGGTGGATCGGCTCGGGCCGGGTCTGTGAGATCAGTCACCCCAATGCCAAGCAGTCGAAACTTTGTGCCATCCGTCTCCCGCTCAAGGAGGTTGAGCCCCGTGCGGAAAATGCGGTCGGCAAGCTGCGTCGGGTCTTCCAAGCGCCGATTGCGTGTGCGGCTCTTGAAGTCGGCGGTCTTCAGCTTCAGCACCACCGTATGCCCCGCAACGCCCTGGCGCTTGACGCGCGTCGAGACCTTTTCCGAAAGCTGCCGAAGGATGGGCACGAGATCCTCGAACCGGGAGATGTCGTCGAAGAAGGTCGTTTCGGCGGAAACGCTTTTCGCGGGATCGTTCGGATGCACGGTGCGGTCATCAATCCCGCGCGCCAGACGCCACAAGCGCTGTCCCATGGTGCCATAGCGGCGCATCAGATCGCTCTCTTCCATGGTCTGCAACTGACCGATGGTGCGGATGCCATCCTTCTCCAGCGTCCCGGCAAAAGCCTTGCCGACGCCCCAGATGGTCGTGACCGGGCGCGGCGCCAGAAAACCCACCGCCTCCGCCTGCCCGATGACGGAGAAGCCGCGGGGTTTCTGCAGATCGGACGCGACCTTGGCGAGGAACTTGCAATAGGAGAGGCCGACGGAAATGCTGATGCCGATTTCTCTTTCGATGCGACGGGCGAGTTTCGCGAGAATGCGCGCCGGCGGATCGTGATGCAGGCGCTCGGTTCCCGAAAGATCGAGAAAGGCCTCGTCGATGGAAAGCGGCTGCACCAGCGGCGTCAGTTCTTGCATCAGGGCGCGCACCTGTCGCCCGACGGTGACATATTTCTCCATGTTGGGCCGAATGACCACCGCATCCGGACAGGCCTCCAGCGCCTTGAACATGGGCATGGCAGAGCGAACGCCGTTGATGCGGGCGATGTAGCAGGCGGTGGAAACGACGCCGCGTTTTCCTCCGCCAATGATCACAGGCTTGTCGACGAGTTCAGGGTTATCCCGCTTCTCAACGGAGGCGTAGAAGGCATCGCAATCGATGTGCGCGATGGTGAGGTCATAGAGTTCCGGGTGGTAGACAAGACGCGGGCTTCCGCAGGCGCGGCAACGCCTCAGTCCTTCTGCCTGGCCCGTCAGGCAATCTCTGCAAAAACCGGTATGATGTGCGGCGCCCTGTGCCATAGCTCGGAACAAATGTTGAACATAGCCACATTATCCTTGGCCTGGTCACCTCACAAGTAGGCGCTTCAGATCATTCAGGCTTTTGCACCTGTTCCCGTAAAATGGCTGTCGATATGCTGGCTGGCCGCAGTCCAGTCACCCACGCGCACCACATGCGGCGCGGCGGGAGGCGCGAGCTTGTGGATGTCGAGCGGCGGCACCATCTGGATCAAAAGGCATTCTGGCACATGTTCGCCCACCGAATGCAGATTATGCGCCATGTCGTCAATGAAGGCGACGGGCAGGTCGCGTTCGCCGTGCAGTTCCCGCACCACAGGCCCCTTGGGCTCTTCGGTCGCGAGAAGCGGAAAGGTCAGGTCGAGACTATCGAGCAACCTGCGACGGATCTGCGTATAGCGGGGCGGCATGGCGGTGAGGAAGACGACATCAGCCTCCGCGCCAATCCGTTTCAGGGCGGCAATGGCATCTGTTGTCGGCGTTTGCCAGGCTTCCTGTGCCTCGAAGAAGTCCAGGATCAACTGGCTCACACGGACATCTTCCACGGGGGTTTCGTCCGTCGCAGACACGATGTTACCGTGCAGACGGAAGGAGCGCGGCAGAAAGCGGTGACCGAGACTTTCCAGATAGAGCTGAAATGGTGCGAAGAATTCAAGCACCACATCATCCACGTCGCAAACGGCCAGCGGCCGGTCAGTCAGTCGCACATGGGCAAGGTCAAGAATCTCGCCCATCAATATTCTCCAGAACCGAGACCGGGGCCGGAATAATGGTGCCAGGCGGCCACGACCGCTTCCGGTTTCCATTCGCTTGCCTCGCAGAAGGCCATCAACGTCGGCTCGTGCCCCATGACGAAATCGATCATGCCGGCCAAGAAACCGGGATCATTGATGGCACCCCGAAGCTGGTTCGGTTGCATGCCCGAGATCGCCAGGAAGCGGCCCAGCATGTCCAGATCGTTGGCGAGCCATTGAAGGATTGCGGCGGCGGTTTCATCCGGTTTCGGTAAAAGTGCCGTTTTGGTCGTATGATAAGGAGGCATGACGCAGAATATTACCTTTTCTTCAACCAAATCGCCCTAGACTTCCGTTTACCGAATTATGGAATCGGCCGTAGTGCGAGCTTATATGCCTGATATCGGCTTGCAAGGCAGGATTTGAGGAAGCGTAATGCCCAAGAGGGTGATGATTGTCGAAGACAACGAGCTGAACATGAAGCTCTTCCGCGATCTGATTGAAGCTTCCGGCTACACGACGATCCAGACCCGCAACGGCATGGAAGCGCTTGACCTTGCCCGCCAGCACCGTCCGGACCTGATCCTGATGGATATCCAGCTGCCTGAGGTGTCAGGGCTTGAGGTCACCAAATGGCTGAAGGAGGATGACGAATTGCATGTCATCCCGGTCATCGCCGTCACGGCCTTTGCCATGAAGGGGGATGAAGAACGGATACGGCAGGGCGGCTGTGAAGCCTATGTCTCCAAGCCCATCTCGGTTCCGAAATTCATCGAAACCATCAAGACCTATCTGGGCGACGCCTGAGCGAGAGACGGATATGACGGCAAGGATCCTGGTAGTCGACGATATTCCGGCCAATGTGAAGCTGCTGGAAGCGCGTCTCCTTGCCGAATATTTCGACGTGCTGACAGCCGAGAACGGCTTCCGCGCGCTTGAGATCGTTGACAGCACGCATGTGGATATCATTCTGCTCGATGTCATGATGCCAGGCATTGACGGCTTCGAGGTTTGCGAGCGCCTGAAATCCAATCCACGCACCGCCCATATCCCCGTCGTGATGGTGACGGCACTGGACCAGCCGGCGGACCGCGTACGTGGTCTAAAAGCCGGTGCGGATGACTTTCTGACAAAGCCGGTCAACGATCTTCAGCTTGTATCACGCGTGAAGAGTCTTGTTCGCCTGAAGGCGCTGAGTGACGAGCTGCGCATCCGCGCGGAGACGGCGCGCACCATCGGTGTGGACGACATGTTGAAACTCGATGGCCTGGAAGGGCCAGGGCAGGTGCTTCTGGTCGATGGCCGCGCGAGCTCTCAGGAGCGGATCATCAAGGCGCTGAAGCCGATTGCCGATGTCATTGCCATGTCTGACCCACAGGCGGCACTTTTCGAAGCTGCCGAGACGCCGGTCGACCTTGTGATCGTGAATGGCTCCGGTGACGACTATGATCCCTTGCGCCTTTGCGCGCAACTGCGCCTGCTGGAGCGTACGCGCCTGCTGCCGCTGCTCGTCGTGGCGGAAACAGGAGATGAGGATTTCGTGATCCGTGCGCTCGATCTCGGCGTCAACGACTATATCCTGCGCCCTATAGATCCGAACGAATTGGTGGCGCGCACGCTCACGCAGATCAAGCGCAAGCGTTACAATGACCGCCTGCGGCTGAGCGTTCGCCAGACCATCGAGCTGGCGGTGACCGACGGTCTGACCGGCCTGCACAATCGACGTTACCTCGACAATCATCTCAAGACGCTGTTCAACCGAGCCGCTGCGCGCGGACGCTCACTCTCTGTCTGCATCACGGACATCGATCGCTTCAAGCATGTCAACGACACCTATGGGCATGATGCCGGCGATGAAGTGCTGAAGGAATTCGCCCGCCGCATCCGCACGACCGTGCGCGGGGCCGATCTCGCCTGTCGCTATGGCGGCGAGGAGTTCGTCGTCGTCATGCCTGATACCGATCCAGGCCAGGCCGCTGCGATTGCCGAGCGCCTTCGCTCCATCATCGAAGGCAGCCCCTTCGAACTTGCCCATGCCCGGCTCAGCCTCAATATCACCGCCTCCATGGGCATCGCCAGCAATGTGGAAGGGGTGGAAACGCCCGAACAATTGCTGAAGCAGGCCGACCGCGCTCTGTATGAAGCAAAGAGCAGCGGCCGCAATCGTGTTGTCGCTGCGGCGGCCTGATCGGATCACACCGCCACTCCATCTGTTTCATGTAAAGGCTAAGTAGCTGCGATGCCAGCGCGCGGTGCCGACAATTCGGCCACGATGGTCGTTGCTGCGGGGGCGCTGATTCGTGGAATGAAAGA
Source organism: Rhizobium oryzicola (assembly GCF_030504645.1). GTDB lineage: Bacteria > Pseudomonadota > Alphaproteobacteria > Rhizobiales > Rhizobiaceae > Neorhizobium > Neorhizobium oryzicola. The sequence goes on from NZ_JAUKWQ010000001.1 coordinate 1,419,993, forward strand.
ATAGGGTAGTCAAATCCGATACATTATTATCAAATGTTAATGGCTAACCCTAGTCCAGCCCAGAAACACCTAATTCAACTGTAGTTTGCGCCTCTGGTTTTAACCATGTCTCACGCAAATTGGTGACCTAGTTAAGATTAGGTTGATTTTCTCGCGGTTTTACGCGAGTTTGACCGTACGGAATATGTTCTTCGGAACAGTGATACCCCATGATGCTCAGGTCCGCCGCATCTCCTGGGTCGTGGGGTCGGTCGGTCGATACGCAGATTAAAGTGGTTCCTCGTGCCGCTCTTGCGTATCGGCCGACCCCCAAATCTCTGCAAATGATCAATTCTTGTGCGACAGTTGCCTTTAGGGCGGCGCTTTCACGGCTTTCATCGCCCTCACTTGAGATCTCTTCCCGCCGGTCAAATATGACCTGATCGGCCGCCTCACGGGTGGTTGACGTAAATTTGACTGTATCAGATTAGCACACGTTTTGGATGTAGTCGGTAGGGGCCTCTGCGCTGGAGAGGAGCGGCTACAATCCTGAATCGCAAAAGGCGCGGAGCCGGGGCGCCGCGCCTTTTGCGATGATCGATGGATCCGAAGATTACTTGATCTTCGTTTCCTTGAACTCGACATGCTTCTTTGCAATCGGGTCGTACTTGGTCTTCGTCATCTTGTCCGTCATCGTACGGCTGTTCTTCGTCGTGACGTAGAAGAAGCCAGTATCGGCCGTCGACAGCAGCTTGATCTTGATGGTCGTAGCTTTCGCCATGGTCTTCCTGCCTCTAAATAAAAATCAAGCCGCGGACGCCCGAGCGCAGTCCGCAGCGAAATCTGGCGCGAAACTACAAATCGCGCCCGAAAAGTCAAGTCCGTTCTGACCGGAAAAGCGTTCGGCCCAGGGATATCAGCACATAAGCGCCGAAGAAGCCCGCCAAGGCCCAGGCAAAGCCGCTGTTTCCGCTGATATCGATGGCGGCACCAATCGCTTGCGGACCGGCCACGGTGCCCACGGCATAGCAAAAAACGAAGGCGGCATTGGCGGCTGCGAGGTCGGCACCGGTGAGTCGCGAGCCGAGATGCGCGAGGCCCACAGTGTAGAGGCCGGAGACGCAGCCACCCCAGACCAGCAGCATGGACGCCATCAGCCACCAGTTATGCATCAGGTGGGGCAGTATGATCGATCCGCAGAGCCCCGCCACGGCCATCATGAACAGCATCGGACGCCGGTCTTTCAGACGGTCGGAAATCATACCGAACGGGATCTGGAACACCATGTTGCCAACTCCCATTACCGTCAGCAGCGCCGCAGCTTCCGCCTCCGGCATGCCTGAGCGGCTGGCATAGATCGGAAAGAGGGAGAGACCGCCCACTTCCGTTGCGCCAAAAACGAACACCGCAGCCGTGGCGGTCGGCACAAGGAAAATATAGCGCAGGAAGTGCTGCTGCGGCTTCTCATCCAATACGGGGCTTTCTCCGCGTGCAACGAAGATGGGTATGAACGCAAGCATGATGGCACAGGCGCCGATGGCAAAGGGCAGCAGGCCCTCGCTGCCGATCGCAGAGAAGATGAGCGGTCCGATCGCAAAGCCGACGGCCAGCACGGTCGCATAGATGCCGAGAACCAGCCCACGTCGTTTCGGCGGCGCGGCGGCATTGATCCAGAACTCTGACAGAATGAATAGCGTTGTGGTGGCACCGTGGAAGGCGAGGCGCAGCGGAAACCACATCCAGAAGGCTTCGGCATAGTAGAAGCCGAGCGCGCTGACGGCGGAAATGACGACAGCCCACAGCATAGTTCTCGCCACGCCGAGGCTATGGGCGATACGGGTGGTGATCGGTGCGGCGATCATGGCCGCAACACCGGCCATGGCTGAGTTCAGGCCAATCAGCGTGGAGGAGATACCACGCTTTTCCAGAATGATGCTGAGCAGTGGCAGGCCGAGGCCTATAGCGATTCCGACCGCGCTGATGGCGGATATGGCTGCGACCAGGGAAGGCCAATGGATCTCTTCGACATGGCCGTTGGTGCCACCATCCGGCTGAGACATCTGCTTTTCCTTCGAGTATGAATCCATTGCCTACAGCCGAGTGCGCACGAAGCCGGTGTCGCGCCTTGAGTAGATGTGCACGGCGCTTCCAAACGGTAAAGATGGATCGGACTCAAGTAAAATTTTCAACTCGTTGAGCACGGCGAGCGTAATCTCCGGCATTTTCAGGTTGGAAAGGTCGAAAATCGATATCCAGCGTAGGTCCTGCAACTCGCTGCTATCAGCGAGGGCGGAAGGATCGATTGCGGCTTCATCGACAAAGGTGGCGAAAAAACGGTTGTCGAAACGTCTGATAGCACCTGGTGGAGTGACAGCCCGCGCGATCAGGCGGAGACAGGAAAGATCTGGCGCGCCTGTCTTGGGGCTCTGAGCGGAGCCAAAGATGAGGCCCGTTTCCTCCCGCAATTCTCTGATGGCTGCCAAGGCGAGCGCGCGAGCACCGTTCGGTGTCAGGCGCGTTCCGGCTTTCGCGAGCAACTGGGTCAGCACACGCCGGTCGAGGTCTCGGGAATAGGGCAGGGCGTGATCGCGTGGATCCCTACGGCCTCCCGGAAAGACATAAAGGTCCGGCATGAAGACATGGCCGCTGCTGCGCTTGCCGACCAGCACGGTGGGCGAGGTGCCAGACCGGTCGATCAGGATGAGCGAAGCCGAGGCGCGCGGGCGCAAACGAGGTTTCGCCTGCGTCTGCACTGATGACAGCCGCTTCGTATCCTGGCTGCTCATGCCCGTCATTCGATTGGACCGCCCCGTCCGGGATCGGTGTCCTCGTCATGGCCGCCGAAGCCATGCATCCGCAGCGCCCATTGCAGCCCGATCACGCCACCCTTGATAGGCTGGATCGTGCCGAAGGCAAGCAGCACCGTGATCGGCACCCAGATGGCGAGATGTGCCCACATGGAGATGTTCCACACCAGGTCGGTCATCATGTAGCCACCAACGGTCACATGGCCGATGATGAAGATGACCAGGTAGGGGGGCAGATCATCTGCGCGCTGATGGTGCATGTCCTCGCCGCAGAACGCACACGCATCGACAGGCTTCAGGAAGGCACGAAACAGCCTGCCTTCCCCGCAATGCGGACATCTGTTCAGCAGGCCGCGCTTGATCGATCTGCCGAGCGGCCTTTCCGCATCATCCTGCCCGCCATAGCGAACAGGACTCGTTTTGGAAACTGCTGCATCAGGGCGACCTGTCATTGCTTGTCTCCTACCGGCCGCGTCTGGGCGGTCGTGTTCCGGGCTGGGCACGGCCGCTTCGCCGCTCGCGCCGTCCCGCCTTGTGGAAGGATCGGGTGGCGATCCCCATCTTGCGGCCTTCGCTCAGCATCTCGAAGCGCAGGGCACCCGCCAGCGGAATGGCTTCTGCCAGCCGGACATCGACCGGATCACCCAACTGATAGCCCAGGCCGTGCTTCTCGCCGATCAAGGCCTGTCGGCTCTCGTCATAGATGAAGTAGTCGCTGCCCAACGTAGATACGGGCACAAAGCCATCTGCACCATAGGTGGGGAGGGCGACAAATAGTCCCGCCTTGGTCACGCCCGCAACACGGCCCTCGAACTCCTCGCCGACGCGGCCCGCCAGATGGTGCGCGATCAGGCGGTTGATTGTGTCCCGTTCTGCCGCCATGGCGCGGCGCTCGAAGGTGGAGATTTCCGCCGCAATATCATCGAGCTGCGCTTCCTCCTCCGGCGTGATGGCGCCTTCGCCAAGACCCAGCGAACCGACCAGCGCGCGATGCACGATCAGGTCGGCATAGCGGCGGATCGGCGAGGTGAAGTGGGCGTACTTCAGGAGGTTCAGGCCGAAGTGGCCGATATTCTCGGGGCTGTAGATCGCCTGGCTCTGGCTGCGCAGCACCATCTCGTTGACCATGGTCTGGTGCGGCGTATCTTCCGCCTTGGCCAGAATGCCGTTGAACGAGTTGGAGCGCAGCTGCCCGCCCTTGGCCATGGCAATGCCGAGCGTCGCCAGAAATTCGCGCAAGCTCTCCTGCTTGGACAGCGACGGCGCATCATGCACGCGGTAGATCAGCGGTTGCCGCTTCTTCTCCAGCGTCTCGGCGGCGGCGACGTTTGCCTGGATCATCATCTCTTCGATGAGCTTGTGCGCATCCAGCCGCTCCGGCACGAAGACGCGATCGACGGTGCCGTCAGGCTTCAGCACGATCTTGCGTTCGGGCATGTCGAGTTCCAGCGGCTGGCGGCGGTCGCGGCCCCGCTTCATGATCTCATAGGCGCGCCACAGCGGCTTCAGGATCGGCTCCAGCAGCGGGCCGGTCTTGTCGTCAGGCTTGCCGTCGATGGCCGCCTGCGCCTGTTGGTAGGAGAGCTTGGCCGCACTCTTCATCATAATGCGATGGAAGGTGTGGCTCCCTTTGCGGCCTTCCCTGGAAAACACCATGCGCACGGCAATCGCCGGACGGTCTTCGCCTTCCCGGAGCGAGCAGAGGTCGTTGGAGATCCGCTCCGGCAGCATGGGCACGACGCGATCGGGGAAATAGACCGAGTTGCCGCGCTTCAGCGCCTCACGATCGAGCGCAGACCCGGTACGGACGTAATAGGAAACATCGGCGATCGCGACGGTGACGATCACGCCACCTTCGTTGTCGGGCGAGGGGTCCGGTTCGGCATAGACGGCGTCGTCATGGTCCTTCGCATCTGCCGGGTCGATGGTGACGAGCGGCACGTCCCGCCAGTCCTCGCGCTTCACCATGCTGGCAGGCTTGGCGGCTGCTGCGGCTTCCATCACCTGTGCCGGGAACACATGCGGAATGCCATGTGCGTAGATCGCGATCATCGAGATCGCCTTTTCGGTCGCGACCGATCCCAAGACAGTCAGAACCTTGGCACGGGGCAGGCCGAAGCGACCGCGCACCACATCGGCCTCGATCAGGTCGCCATCCTTGGCGTCGCCGAGATCTTGCCTGCTGATCTGCATTTCCTCGCCGCGTCGGTCGATGGGCATCAGGCGGGCATCACCGTCAGGCAGCACGCGAATGACGCCCAAGGCCGCATTCTTCAGCTTGTCGATGATCTTGACCACGCGCGCCGTATAGGCAGGGCCGCCTTTTTCCTTGGCCGGGAAGATCTTCGCAAGCACCCGGTCGCCGAGGTTTGCAGCAGGCGCCTTGCCCTTGCCACGCGCATCCGAGGATTGGCGCACCAGAACAGCCGGTGCAACGCCCGCATCTTCCGGCCATTCGCTCGGGCGGGCAATCAACTGGCCGTCCGTCGTGCGGGTGGTGATGTCGAGAAGCGTCATCGGCGGCAGGGCGCCTGGACGTGCCAGGCCCTTGCGGCTCTTCTGCAGCAGCCCCTCGTCTTCGAGGTCGCGCAGCAGGTCCCGCAGTTCCACGCGCGCTTCGCCCTTCAGCCCGAAGGCCTTGGCAATCTCGCGCTTGTTGGAGCGGTCGGGATTGTCGGCGATGAATTCCAGCAGGATCTCGCGCGGGGGCAGGAAGCCCTGCACGATTGCAGGGGATTCCTTGATCACTGCCTTGCCCGCGCGAGGGGTTGATGTGCGGCTGGTCGCCTTTTGATGTCTGCCTTCGCGCGGTTCTTTCGTCACGTGTCCGTCTTCTTCTTTGTCTTGGCTGCGGTGGCCTTCGGCTTGGCCGCAGTTTTGGTTTTCTTGGCGGTCTTCGCCTCACCGGCATCATCCGACTTGGCGGACTTTGCCGTCTTGGTCGCCTTCGCCTTGCCCTTCGCCGCAGGGGCCTTTTCGGCCCGCTCGTTGATCAGGGCCAGCGCTTCCTCGACGGTGACGCTTTGCGGGTCCTTGCCCTTGGGCAGGGTGGCATTCACCTTGCCCCAGTTCACGTAAGGTCCATAGCGACCTTCCCTAACGGTAATCGCCCCACCTTGCGGGTGCTCGCCGAGCTCCTTCAGCGCCGCAGGCGTCGAGCGGCCACGGGCCGGACCCTTGCTCTGCTTCTCGGCCAGAACCGTGACAGCACGATTAAGGCCGATGGTGAAGACATCCTCCACGCTTTCGAGATTCGCATAAGTGCCGTCATGCAGGATGAACGGTCCATAGCGCCCGATGCCGGCGGAAATCATCTTGCCCGTTTCCGGATGCTTGCCGATGTCACGCGGCAGGTTGATCAGCGCCAGCGCCTTCTCGTGGTCGATATCTTCGGGCTTCCAGCCGCGTGGCAGCGAGGACCGCTTGGCTTCCTTGCCGTCACCGCGTTGGATATAGGGTCCGAAACGACCGGAGCGTAGGGTGAGTTCCTCGCCGGTCATCGGATCGGTGCCGAGCGCCTTCGGTTCGTTGAGGCCGCTGGCTTCCGCTTCCGCGCCATCGCCCGAAAGCTGGCGCGTGTAGTTGCACTCCGGATAGTTGGAGCAGCCGACGAAGGCGCCATACTTGCCAAGCTTCAGCGACAGGTTGCCGGTGCCGCACACCTGGCAGATGCGCGGATCGCTGCCATCTTCGCGCTTCGGGAAGACGAGCGGCGCCAGCGCCTCGTTCAGGGCATCCAGCACGTTCGTGACGCGCAGTTCCTTGGTGTCCTCGATCTGGGCAAAGAAATCCTGCCAGAAATCGCGCAGAACCTGTTTCCAGTTGAGCTCACCGGCGGAGATGCGGTCGAGCTTTTCCTCGAGATCGGCCGTGAAGTCGTATTCCACATACTTCGTGAAGAAGTTTTCGAGAAACGCCGTGACAAGGCGGCCCTTGGAATGCGGCACGAGCTTGCGCTTCTCGACAACGATGTATTCGCGGTCGCTCAGCGTCTTCAATGTGGCGGCATAGGTGGACGGGCGGCCGATGCCGAGCTCTTCCATCTTCTTGATCAGCGAGGCTTCGGAATAACGTGGCGGCGGCTCGGTGAAGTGCTGGCTGGCATTCACCTTGTTCTTGTCCAGCTTCTCGCGCGCATTGATTTCCGGCAGGCGACCATCCTCGTCATCCTCGCCGGCTTCACCGTCCTCGCGGCTGTCGACATAAGCGGCCAGGAAGCCGTCGAAGCGAACCACGGAGCCGACGGCGCGCAGGCCCGCGCGATCGCCGCCGTTGACGGCTGCGATCTCGACGGTGGTGCGCTCCATTTCGGCCGAGGCCATCTGGCTGGCAATGCCGCGCTTCCAGACAAGTTCGTAGAGACGGATCTGATCCGAATCCAGGTAACGGCGCACCTTGTCGGGTGAGCGGCTGAAATCGGTCGGGCGGATTGCTTCGTGGGCTTCCTGCGCGTTCTTGGCCTTGGTGGAATAGAAGCGGGGCTTTTCCGGCAGGTAGCGATCACCGAACTGGTCACCGATCGCGCGACGGGCCGCATCGATCGCTTCCGGCGCCATCTGCACGCCATCGGTACGCATATAGGTGATGAGACCGACCGTCTCGCCGCCGATATCGATACCCTCATAGAGCTTCTGGGCCACCTGCATGGTACGCGAGGCCGAGAAACCGAGATTGGAGGAAGCGGCCTGCTGCAGTGTCGAGGTGGTGAAGGGCGGGCCGGGATTGCGCTTGACCGGCTTGGCTTCGACGGTATCGACCATATAGGCCGCGCCATCGAGCACCGCCTTCAGGCGGTTGGCGTCATCGCCTGTCTTGATCGCGCGGTTCTGCAGGCGCTTGCCATCCGCAGACACCAGCTTGGCTTCGAACTCGTCGCCGCGCGGCGTTTTCAGAAGCGCCGAAATGTTCCAGTATTCTTCGGAGACGAAACGTTCGATTTCGCTTTCGCGGTCGCAGACGAGACGAAGCGCCACCGACTGCACCCGACCGGCGGAGCGGGCACCCGGCAGCTTGCGCCACAGGACAGGTGACAGGTTGAAACCGACGAGATAGTCCAGTGCGCGGCGCGCGAGATAGGCATCGACCAGCGGCGTGTCGATATCACGCGGATTGGCCATGGCATCCAGCACGGCCTTCTTGGTGATAGCGTTGAACACCACGCGCTTGACCGGCTTGTCGCCGATGACCTTCTTCTTCTTGAGAAGATCGAGCACGTGCCAGGAAATCGCCTCGCCCTCGCGATCCGGGTCGGTCGCGAGAAACAGTCCGTCCGAGCCCTTCACGGCGTCGGCAATATCCTTCATGCGCTTGGCTGATGCGCCATCAACCTCCCAGGACATTTCAAAGTCCTGGTCGGGAAGCACCGATCCGTCCTTTGCAGGAAGGTCGCGAACATGGCCAAAGGAGGCGAGAACCTTATAACCCGGGCCAAGATATTTATTGATGGTCTTGGCCTTGGCCGGAGATTCTACGACAACGACATTCATATTTGTTCTCTGAAGCGTGGGGCTGCGGCAGGATTGAACGCGGCCCTGAAATCTGACCTCCCGACATGGAGGGCGTTTTGTCTATGGTCAAGAGGGCATAGCTCAATTTGTTCTCAAGATGCAAATGCAATCAATGCGCTTGTTTGGCGCTATTGCATCTATAGATTTAGGCCTGGTGCCGCAGGAGTAGGTGCAAAAACAGGCTGCCGATTGGGCATTCGACCGCTTCGCCATCACTCCATAGACAGCGAGACAAGTCCGCCCATGTGTCGGTGTAGGCGGCCGGCAAGGTCTAGTTCCAGCAGGACGAGATAGACCATTGCAGCTGGGAGTTCCGTGTGGCGGATCACGTCATCGACTTCAACCGGTGTCGGCCCGAGCGCCTGTGCGATGAGGGCGCGTGCATCGTCATCCGGCAGCGGCATGGAAGAGGGAGACCGTTCCGAAGGTGGTTCTTCTGCCTGAGACATATCGAACAGATCCAGTTGGGAAATCGGGGCGAGCGCCTGCAGCACGTCATCTGCGCCTGTGGTGACGATCGCGCCCTGCTTCAGCAATCCGTTCGTTCCGGCGCAGCGTGGATCCAGCGGTGAGCCGGGAACGGCAAACACCAGACGCCCGAAGTCAGCCGCTATGCGCGCCGTAATCAACGAACCGGACCGCTTTGCCGCCTCGATGACGACGACGCCAAGGGAAACACCGGCGATCAAGCGGTTACGGCGGGGAAAGTCGCGTGCGCGGGGCTCCCAGCCAAATGGCATTTCGCTCACCGCAATGCCGTTGCCGTGCGTCAATTCATCCAGAAGGCCAAGGTTCTCGGGCGGGTAGGGTTTGTCCAGGCCTCCCGCCAGAACGGCGATGGTACCCGTCTCAAGGCTCGCTCGGTGGGCTGCGGTATCGATGCCGCGTGCAAGACCTGAGGTGACAGAATATCCAGCGCGCCCAGCATCGCGCGCGATCATAGCCGCGAATTTCGCGCCGCTGATCGATGCATTGCGCGATCCGACAATGCCGACGGATGGCTGGCTTGTGACGGAGAGATTGCCCTTCACCGCAATCAGTGGCGGGGCCGCTTCGATCTGGCGAAGTGCAGGGGGATAATCCGGCTCACCGATGCCGACAAACCGGGCACCCATGCGGTGCGCCATATCCAATTCGCGCTCCGCATCATCCACGCTGGCGATGCGGATGGCGCGCATCGCACCACCACGAAGGGAAAGATCCGGAAGGGCGGCGAGTGCTGCCTCGGCGGTGCCGAAATGGTTGATGAGATCGCGGAAGGTGGAGGGGCCGACATTGTCGCTGCGGATCAGCCGCAGCCAGGCGATCCTCTGACGGTCCGTGAGCGCGATTCCCTTTCGACCCGCTCCGGCAACCGTCATCTTGGTCCTTATCCCTTCTGGCCGATCTTGCTTTCCGTGCCGTTGATCAGCCGCTCGATGTTTGCCTTATGCTTCCAGTAGGAGATGATCGTCATGATGGCCATGGCGATTGCAACCTTTTCTGCACTAATAATCCATAATGCAACCGGAATGACAAGCATGGCGACGAGGGCGGACAGCGAGGAATAGCGGCTGAGCTTAGCGACCGAGAGCCAGACCAGTGCAAAGACCAGCACCATGGCGGGAGCCACACCCAGTAGCGTGCCGATATAGGTCGCGACGCCCTTGCCGCCCTTGAAGCCGAGCCAGACCGGGAAGAGGTGGCCGATGAAGGCAGCAAAGCCGCCGAGGATGCCCGCTTCCGGGCCCCAAAGGGCTGCCGCCAGCACGGCTCCAGCCGTGGCCTTGAACGCGTCGAGCAGCAGGGTCGCTGCAGCAAGCTTCTTGTTGCCGGTGCGCAGCACGTTGGTGGCGCCAATATTGCCGGAACCGATCGAACGGATATCGCCGAGACCGGCAGCCTTTGTCAGAAGCAGACCGAAGGGAATGGAGCCGAGCAGGTAGCCGAGCGCCAGCGCGGCAGCCGCGATCGGCAGCGTGATTTGCCAGTGAAAGAGTTCAGTCATGTCCCACCCCTTGGATCATCCGCTCACGCCAGGTCGAAGACCGGTTTGCCGGCCACATAGGTCGCCACCGCGCGGCCGCTGAAGCGCGCATCCTCGAAGGGCGTATTCTTCGAGCGGGAAAGCAATTGCTTCGCCGAGACGATCCACGGCTCATCGAGATCGATCAGCGTGATATCGGCTTTCGCGCCCGGCTTCAGCGTGCCTGCATCCAGCCCGAAGATCTGGGCGGGCCGCGTCGACATGGCGTCGATAAGGCGCAACAGCGGCACCTGGCCGGAATGGTGCAGGCGAAGAGCCGCCGCCAGCATGGTCTCCAGTCCGATCGCACCATCCGCGGCATCAGCGAAGGGCAGGCGCTTGGTATCAACATCCTGCGGATCATGCGAGGAGACGATGATATCGATCGTCCCGTCCGCCAGCGCGTCGACCATGGCCTGTCGGTCATCTTCCGAGCGAAGCGGCGGCGACAGCTTGAAGAAGGTGCGATATTCGCCGATGTCGTTCTCGTTGAGCGACAGATGATTGATCGAGATGCCGCAGGTGGCTTTAGCGCCGCGCTGGCGGGCCGTGCGGATCGCCTCCGCAGATTGCGGAACGGAAATCTGGGCGGCGTGATATTTCGCGCCCGTCAGGCCAGCGATTCTCAGATCGCGCTCCAGCGGAATGATTTCCGCTTCGCGCGGCGAGCCGGAAAGACCGAGCCAGCTCGCAAGCAGCCCCTCGTTCATGACGCCGTTGACGGCGAGATAAGGGTCACGCGTTTCCAGCGAAATGACTGCGTCGAACTCCCGTGCATAGGTCATAGCACGACGAAGCACCTGCGTGTCCGCCAGACCATGATGGCCATTGGTGAAGGCAACCGCGCCGGACAGGCGAAGCAGCCCGATCTCGGTCATCTCCTCGCCCTTCAGCCCACGGGTCAGCGCGGCTGCCGGATGCACGTTGACGACCGCCTTGTCGCGGGCCGTCTTCTTCACGAATTCGATCAGGGCGATGTCATCGAGAACCGGATCGGTATCGGGCATCATGATGAAGCTGGTTACGCCGCCGGCTGCTGCCGCACGGCTGGCGGACTCGATCGTCTCGCGATGTTCGTTGCCGGGTTCTCCGACAAAAACCTTGGCATCGACCAGGCCCGGTGCCGCAACGAGGCCCTGGCCATCGCGCACCTTGGCGCCTTCAGGTGTACCCTGGTTCTGCGCATCGCGACCGCTTGCCAGGATGCGGCCGTCTTCGCCGACAATAATCGTACCGACCTCGTCCAGCTGGCGCGACGGGTCGATGATGCGGACATTCTTCAGGACAAGTGGCTGTGTCATGCGCCAAATCCCTCACTTCTCGGGCCCTGGTTCTGGGAAACCAGCAGCGCTTCCATCACGGCCATGCGCACCGCGACACCCATTTCCACCTGGCTTTCGATCACGCTCTGCGGGCCGTCGGCGACTTCCGAGGCGATTTCCACGCCGCGGTTCATGGGGCCGGGATGCATCACAAGCGCATCTTCCTTTGCAGCCTTGAGCTTTTCCGCATCGAGACCGTAGAAGTGGAAATATTCGCGCACCGACGGCACGAAGGCGCCGGACATGCGCTCGCGCTGCAGGCGCAGCATCATCACCACGTCCGCATCCTTCAGGCCCTCTTCCATGGAGTGGTAGACCTCTGCGCCCATCTCAGCGATGCCGGAGGGCAGGAGCGTGGAGGGGGCAACGACCCGCACGCGCGCGCCCATGGCGTTCAGCAGCAGGATGTTGGAGCGTGCCACCCGCGAGTGCAGCACATCGCCGCAGATCGCCACGATGATGCGCGAGAGCTTCCCCTTGGCGCGGCGGATGGTGAGTGCATCAAGCAGCGCCTGGGTCGGGTGCTCGTGCTGGCCGTCGCCTGCATTCACCACCGAGCAGGCCACCTTCTGCGCGAGCAGGGCGGCGGCACCGGCGGAGGAGTGGCGGATGACGAGAACATCCGGCCGCATGGCATTCAGCGTCATAGCCGTGTCGATCAGCGTCTCGCCCTTCTTGACCGAAGAGTTGCCGACCGACATGTTCATCACATCGGCGCCGAGACGTTTGCCCGCCAGCTCGAAGGAGGATTGCGTCCGGGTCGAGGCTTCGAAGAAGAGATTGATTTGTGTCAGGCCCCGGAGGGTCGATGTTTTCTTCTCTCTTTGACGACTAATCTTGACCGCTTCGTCGGCCTTGTCGAGAAGAAAGGTAATATCCTGCTCCGTCAGGCCCTTGATGCCGAGGAGATGGCGGTGGGGAAAGAAGACCACGAAAATGTCCTCCGCTATGATCACGCGGTCTATAGAGACAGCAGACGGGCACGGCAAGCGGATGCTTTCGAGGAGAATCCGAGATCCCCATGCAATTTGCGAAAAATTCGATTAGAAGCATCCCATGAATCAGATGACCCGGACCGACGACACCTTCAACGAGCTGAACCAGCCAAGTCTCTGGTCCGGTATCAACGCCTACCGCACAGACCCGCTGATGGTGGATCTGACGGCGGGTCTTCACCGCGTTCTGCGCGAGGAATTTGATGCGCTCGGCCGGTATGTGACTTCGCCCGAGGCGCAGGAACTGGCGCGCATGGCGAATGAAAGTCCGCCGAAGCTGCGCACCCATGGACCACGCGGTGAGCGGCTGGATACGGTGGAATTTCACCCCGCCTGGCACGCGCTGATGCGGCGCTCCGCCGCAACTGGCCTGCATTCCTCCATCTGGGAAAACATTCCCGAGGCACGCAATGCGCAGCACCGCGCCCGCGCCGCCCGCTTCTATCTGACCGCGCAGCTGGAATGCGGGCATCTCTGCCCGCTGACCATGACCAGCGCATCCGTCGCGGCCATGCTGGCATCACCGCGCGTCCACAAGGACTGGGTGCCGCGGGTCCTTTCGCGCAAATATGATTCGTCCAACCGCCCGGCCTTCCAGAAGAGCGGCATCACGCTTGGCATGGGCATGACGGAAAAGCAGGGCGGCACGGATGTGCGCGCCAACCGCTCGATCGCGGAGCGGGTGGGCGAGGGGGTCTATCGCTTGTCCGGCCACAAATGGTTCATGTCGGCGCCGATGAGCGACGCCTTCATCATGCTGGCCCAGACCAGTGATGGGCTCGGCTGCTTCCTGGTGCCGCGCCTTCTGGAAGACGGAACTGCCAACGGCCTGCGCTTCCAGCGGCTGAAGGACAAGCTCGGTAACCGCTCGAACGCTTCGTCCGAAGTCGAGTTTTCCGACGCATTCGGTTATCTGCTGGGCGAGCCGGGCGGCGGCGTGCGCACCATCATGGACATGGTGACCCTGACGCGCCTTGATTGCGCGCTGGCCTCTGCCGGCATCATGCGCGCCTCGCTGGCGGAAGCCGTGCATCATTGCCGGGGCCGCAACGTTTTCGGCAAGAACCTCATAGACCAGCCGTTGATGACGCGTGTTCTGGCCGATATGGCGCTCGATGTGGCGGCCGCCACGGCACTTGCCTATCGTCTGGCAGAAGCCTTCGACAAGGCACCCAGCAGCCCGAGCGACGCAGCTTATGCCCGAGTGATGACGCCGGTCATCAAATACTGGTGCTGCAAGATTTCGCCTTCGCTGATCTATGAAGCGATGGAATGCCTGGGTGGCAATGGCTACGTGGAAGAGCGCCCGCTTGCCCGCCATTACCGCGAGGCCCCGGTCAATGCGATATGGGAAGGCTCCGGCAACGTGATGGCGCTGGATGTACTGCGCGTTCTCTCCCGTGGACGCGACCTGTTCGATATGGTGCTGGGCGGTATCGAGAAAGATCTCGGCCCCGCCGGCCGCAAGACCACCGACGTGCTGCGCGCCGCCATGGCGCTGGCCGAAAAGGATGAGGGGGCTGCCCGCCTGCTGGTGGAGCAGCTGGCGCTTGCAGCCGGTGCCGCCGAACTTTTCCGCCTGGGCGCAGGGAAAATCGCCGATGCCTTCCTGGAAACGCGTCTGGCCGGTGGCTGGCGCTCGACCTACGGCATGCTCGATTCCCGCTTCGATGCCTCCTACATCGTCGATCTTCTCTACCCCGCCGTCAGCTGATCACAGCCTCTGTTTTCCACAGTGAAGGTCACGCCGTTAACCATAGGGCGGGGTTTTGGTTGCTCTTGCGGCCCCAGACCCTAAGTTGGCGTTAACGAACTGTTAACCATCCGGGAAGCGCTGGACGCGAATGGGAAACCGAATTTCAGCCTATGCGTTGCTGCTGTCAGCCGTCGCATTCTTTTCCGTCCTGGCGATGGATATTACCGTGCCGGCGACGGTCTTGAGCATCATGGCGCTGATGCGCTGGGCAGTGCTGTCGCTGGATGATGGCATGCCCATGCAAGGAGAGGCCGCATGAAGTGGTTTCTGATCCTGTGGGCAGGTCCGGTCGCTTTGCTCGGCAGTTGGTACTGGCTGTCCTACTACGACATGAGCTTCGGCTTCTTCATGCTGACGCGCCAGACGCACGATCTCGTCTTCCAGATCTATGGCAGCATTCTCGGCATTCCGCCGGAAGACCTGCCGCCCATGGTGGCCCGTGCCGTCGCCTTCGACAGCCTGATCGTGATTGGCATTCTACTTTTCAGGAAGCGGCGCGCCATTGCCGCGTGGTGGCGCAAACGTCACGCGGTATCGCCGAAGCCGGACGTTCTGGTCAGCGATACGAGCCTGTCCAGCGCGCCCTGAAGGATGAAGCTGGCAGCCGCCGAATCGATGCGTTCGGCCCGCTTGGCGCGCGACACATCCATTTCCAGCAGCGCGCGTTCAGCCGCAACGGTGGAAAGCCGCTCGTCCCAGAAGACGAAGGGAATGTCCGTCTTTTCCGACATGCTGCGCACGAAGGCGCGCGTCGCCTGCACGCGCGGGCCGGAGGAGCCATCCATGTTCATGGGCAGGCCAATGACGAAGGCGGCGACTTTTTCCTTCTCCGCAAAGGCCAGCAGCACTTCGGCATCCTTGCCAAACTTGACGCGCTTGATGACGGGACGGGGCGAGGCGAAGCGGCGACCGAGATCTGAAACGGCAAGCCCGATCGTCTTGGTTCCGAGATCGAGACCGGCGATGGCCTGCGAGGGGGAAAGTGCCTCGGAAAGTTCCTCGATCGTCATTATGGTCATGCGGTCGTCATCTCCGGCTGGCAGGGATGCTCACCCTGATCTTTTCCACTGCGATGTCGCACCTATGTACGTCTAACGCAAGCAGTCACGCGCCAGTGATCCGCGAGCTATCATTTGTTGTAATAGAAGAGCTTCGTTTCAGATTCGTCCAGGCGCGTTGATAGGCGCCCTACCACCAGCATCCACTCACTCTCAGAGGAGATTTTCCATGAAGATCACCTGGCTCGGCCACGCGGCCTTCCGGATTGAAACCGCCCATTCCAAGATTCTGATCGACCCGTTCCTGACGGGCAATCCGGCCTTTTCGGGTCAGGATCGCAAGGATGTGGCTGACGGCATCACGCATATCTTGCTGACCCACGGCCATGGCGACCATGTGGGCGATACCATCGCGCTCGCCGCTGAAACGGGCGCCACCGTTCTTGCCAATGCGGACCTTGCCGCCTGGCTGGGCTCCAAGGGCGTGAAGAAGATCGAAATGGGCAACACGGGCGGCACGGTGCATCTCGGCGGCTTCACCGCCACCTTCACCCAGGCGCTGCATTCTTCCGCGCAGATTTCCGAGGACGGGGTGTCTCATTCGCTGGGCAATGCCAACGGCCTGATGCTGCATTTCGAGGATGAGCCGAGCCTGCTGCATATGGGTGACACGGATATCTTTACCGACATGGGCCTGATCAATGAACTGCACCAGCCGGATATCGGCCTTGTGCCGATCGGTGACCGCTTCACCATGGGCGGGGCGGTGGCCGCGCTCGCCTGCCAGCGCTTCTTCGATTTCAAGCACGCCATTCCCTGCCACTACGGTTCTTTCCCGATCGTCGATGCGACGCCGGAAAAGTTCGTGAAGGGCATGGAAGGCCTGAAGACCAAGGTCGAGACGCCGAAGCCCGGCCAGACGCTGTCGATTTGATTGCCTCAAAGCCGGGCCGATTGTGCCCGGCTTCTGCCTCTCATGGTGATCCGGAGTGTTTCTCCTGAGCTAACCCGTTGCGCAGCCGGGGCGCGGCCATTATAGCGGGAGGAAAATTCAGCCGGAGAAGTCCTGATGTCCGTTGATCTCGCCACAGTAAAGCGCGTTGCGCGCCTTGCCCGTATTGCCGTGACCGAAGAGGAAGCGGAGCGCATGACGGGGGAACTCAATGGTATCCTCGGTTTCGTCGAGCAATTGTCCGAAGTGGATGTAACCGGCGTCGAGCCGATGACATCGGTCACGCCTGTGGCCATGAAGAAGCGCGTCGATGTCGTGAATGATGGCGACAAGGCCGCCGACATCGTGGCGAATGCGCCGGTGGCCGAACAGAATTTCTTCCTTGTGCCGAAGGTTGTCGAGTAAGCGGCTAATCCAAGCCGCCCGTCTCCAGCCTCCATAAGCCCTCGAACGCACGCGAAAGACCATGACCGAACTCACAAGCCTCACCATTGCAGCCGCCCGCGACAAGCTGAAGTCGCGCGAGATTAAGGCCGTCGAATTGACGGAAAGCTATCTGAAGGCGATCGATGCCGCCAATGGCGCGCTGAATGCCTATGTGACTGTCACGCCTGACAAGGCTCTGGAGATGGCCAAGGCTTCCGATCAACGTCTGTCTGACGGCAAGGCTGGCGCGCTTGAAGGCATCCCGCTCGGCGTGAAGGACCTGTTTGCGACGCGTGACGTCCACACCCAGGCCTGCAGCCATATCCTCGACGGCTTCAAGCCGCAGTACGAATCGACGGTCACGCAGAACCTCTGGAACGAGGGCGCCGTCATGCTCGGCAAGCTCAACATGGATGAGTTTGCCATGGGCTCTTCCAACGAGAGCTCCTATTACGGTCCCGCCGTCAATCCCTGGAAGGCCAAGGGTTCGGATGAGAAGCTGGTTCCGGGCGGTTCCTCTGGTGGTTCCGCCGCCGCGGTTGCCGCGCATCTCTGCGCTGGCGCGACCGCCACCGATACCGGCGGCTCCATCCGCCAGCCCGCAGCCTTCACCGGCACGGTCGGCATCAAGCCGACCTATGGCCGCTGCTCGCGCTGGGGCATTGTCGCCTACGCGTCTTCGCTCGATCAGGCAGGCCCGATTGCGCGCGATGTGCGCGATGCCGCCATCCTCTTGAAGACCATGGCAAGCGTTGACGCCAAGGATACCACGTCCGTCGATGTGGCCGTACCGGACTATGAGGCAGCACTTGGCCAATCTCTGAAGGGCATGAAGATCGGTATCCCCAAGGAATATCGTATTGACGGCATGCCAGAGGAGATCGAGGCGCTGTGGCGTCAGGGCATGCAATGGCTGAAGGATGCCGGTGCAGAAGTCGTGGAGATTTCTCTGCCGCACACGAAGTACGCGCTTCCTGCCTATTACATCGTTGCATCTGCCGAAGCCTCCTCCAACCTTGCCCGCTATGACGGCGTTCGCTACGGCCTGCGCGTCGATGGCAAGGACATTGCCGACATGTATGAGAAGACCCGTGCCGCAGGCTTCGGCAAGGAAGTCCAACGCCGTATCCTGATGGGCACCTATGTGCTCTCTGCCGGCTATTACGACGCCTATTATCTGCGCGCTCAAAAGGTGCGCACACTCATCAAGCGCGATTTCGAAGATGCCTTCCATGCGGGCGTGGATGCGATCCTCGCGCCGATCACGCCGTCCTCCGCCTTCGCCATCGGTGATAAGGAACTGGCGGCCGATCCGGTCAAGATGTACCTGCAGGACGTCTTCACGATCACGCTCAACATGGCCGGCCTTCCGGGCATTTCCGTGCCGGCCGGCCTCGACCACAAGGGCCTTCCGCTCGGCCTGCAGCTGATCGGCAAGCCCTTCGAGGAAGAGACGCTGTTCAAGACGGCGCATGTCATCGAGCAGGCAGCCGGCACGTTCACGCCGGCCAAGTGGTGGTGAGGCCCCGGTCGGGACCGTATGCGCATATAGCCCTATTGGCATAGAGCCTCGGATTTACCTCCCGAGGCTCTGGTCGGCTCCAGGCCGAAGCGGTTACTCGTATTGATCCCAAAGGCTTGCGGCGTTCTGGATGGGTTCAATGGCCTTGAGCACCGCGCCAAGGTTTTCATTGTTCTGGGGCGGGTCGTTGCTGAGATCTTTTATGAAGGCGGATATGTTTTTTACCTCTTCGACCCGGAAGTTTCCTATCAATTTTGCTAGATGTGCTTTTGCAAGAATTGAGGTCACGTGTGGCCCGAGCGGAGCAATCACACTGGAAAGTTGTTCGCAGAATGCATTTTTGTCCGCAGCAAGCTGACTGCCGCTGCTGCTTTCGGCCGCAATATTGAACGCTTCCTTTACGTAGGTTTTCATGGCGTCCCAGCCGCTTTCGTTCCAAAACGCCCCCCTCATCATGTCAATGACGTCTGCAGCGGGGTTTTCAGGTAGGTAGTACCCTTCCTTATTGTGGCCAGTCAGACCGAAGACGATCGTCTTGGCCCTCAATTTGGACTCGTCGGTTGCGGGAAGGGTATCGATGGCATCCAGCGCTTCGCGCTTCAGCTTAAAGATACCCGAATCCTTGATGGCTTTGTCCACGATATTTTGTACTGGAACATTATCTATGCGTAGCGTGCCGCCTTCGAATGTCAGCTGCGCATTTCCATCGCGGCCAGCTGCAAGAATTGCTTCCGCCGCGTCGTCTTTAATTGAGGGAAATACACATTCTTTTAGAAATTTATCTTTTTCATTATATGAATCTCCGGCTATCGCTGCCAGATGCTTATGCAATCCGGATTCTGTTACACCGTTCCAGAGCGCACCCTTCAGCCAGGAATATGTGCGATGTTGAGGTGCGAACACGTGGTTGAGGTTAAATTCGTTTCGCCGAACCGGGTCCGTCGCCACTCGGTCTCCTTGCTCCAGAACCTGCCGCACGACCCGCAAAGATAGCGGCTTCCCGCTTTTCCCCTCAACCTCGCTCGTGACGGTTTCCTGGAAAGCGATCCCGTATTTTTCCCCGATGGCCCTCAGAAAGTCCTGCTTCGTGTGCTCGTTCGACTCGTACTTCGTCGTTCCTTCCTTCGGGTTCTTGATCCAGGCGACGAGCTTGCCGAAGAAGCGATTTGTCGCAAAGGTCTTGACCTCTTGTGATTTGCTGTCCGTACGCAGCAGGCCGCGCGTTCCATGGGCAGCGACGGCATTGCGGTAAACTTGGATGTCAACCATGACGTAAACTCCAATCTCGGGCTGATGGCCGCGCAAGAGGTTAGGGGCGAAGGATGAGAGAGCTGTTGGCCTCTTCGGCGGACGGATCGTCGGCAAGGGTCGGCAGGGGAATGCCGTTACCGATATCGGCCGGATGGGCGAGCAACGCCTTCCAGGATTCGATGTGGTCGAGAGCGGCTTGCAGATGCGTTTGAAAACTGTCTTGTGTGAGGCCCTCGGCGGCGATGCGGTCAAGCCACACCAGGCTGTCGCCATCCATCGCCAGCGTTCCAGTCGCCAACTGTACGGATATCCGGTTGGCGTCGAGGACATGCCGGAAAAAGCTGGGATCGGCCTGAGCGGCAATTTCGGTAATCTCGGCCTGCAGCAGAAGACCGCCTCGCGCCCGATCGTGGCGGAAGGTCAGCACGGTCTCATCGAAGGAGAGGGTGCATTGCCCGTCGTCATCGAGTTGCAGACCGGGCAGGCCGATATAGTCTCCAAAGCCTGAGATGACGGCATTGATGCTTGTGAAATCGACGGCGGTATCCATGGCTATCTCCAATAGGCCCCGGGGTGTACGGACATGGCGAAGACGCCTTGCCCTCTTTCCAGGAAAGGATAAGACGGCCTGGATGGCTCTCCATGTGTCGAACATGACAGGGACTGATATTCGCCCGCCAAGTCTTCCCGGTTGTGCGACGCTCGCGCCATGACAGCGCCGAGATCCTTCTTCAGGCCGCCCCACTTGGGTGGCCAGAAATGCAAGTCGGCAACCAAGTCTCATAATCTGGCGTGCAATTTGCGTCTGCTCGTGGTGTGATAGCCGCAGGGGAAACCGGGACCGCCATGCTGACAATCCGCATTGCTCGTGAAGACGAGGCAGCCAAACTGACTGATATCGGCTTGCGTGCCTGGGAACAGGCCATGGAGCCGATCGGCACTCGGTCGGATCTAAGGGAAAATGCGCTGAACGCCTTTGCCGGGTTTACCCAAAATGCCTGGCTGACAATTTCGGTCGCTGACCTGAATGGAGATGTGGTGGGCTGGGCCGCGCGCGAGGGCCTGGACGAGAAGATAACCGACTTCTGGGTCGATCCGGATTTTCTTCGCCAGGGGGTTGGCTCTGCGCTGCTGGCGGATATCGAAACGCAGATCCGCGACCAGGGATTTGAGGAGGCGAGGCTGGAAACCCACGCTCAGAACACAAGCGCCGTCCAGTTTTTCGAGAAACATGGCTACCGCGTCAGCTGGCTCTCTGTTTCCTATTCGCCGAAGCTCGATCAGGATGTGCAGTCCGTCGGTCTGGCAAAACATCTAGTGACGGAAGAGGCTGACGGGTACGGCTCTGAATTCTGAGCCCGCAACCGGGCAGCAAAGCTTGCGCCTCCGCCACATTTGCTCTACCTGACGGACATTCGAACGACCGTATGAAGAGCAATTACCAATGACCCTTGTCGACGTCCGTACCCCCGATCCGAAGCGTTTCATCCCCGGCGCCACTGGCGACTGGGAAGTGATTATCGGCATGGAAGTGCACGCGCAGGTCCTGTCCAATTCCAAGCTCTTCTCAGGTGCTTCCACTGAATTCGGCAAGGCGCCAAATTCCAACGTGTCCCTGGTGGATGCGGCCATGCCCGGCATGCTGCCCGTCATCAACGAGGAGTGCGTCAAGCAGGCTGTGCGCACGGGTCTCGGCCTTAAGGCACAGATCAACAACCGCTCGATCTTCGATCGCAAGAACTACTTCTATCCGGATTCGCCGCAGGCCTATCAGATCTCCCAGTACAAGGATCCGATCGTCGGCGAGGGCAAGATCGTTATCTCGCTCGGTCCGGACCGCCAGGGCCAATTCGAGGATATCGAGATCGGCATCGAGCGTCTGCATCTGGAGCAGGACGCCGGCAAGCTGATGCATGACCAGCATCCGACCATGTCCTTCGTCGACTTGAACCGTTGCGGCGTGCCGCTGATGGAAATCGTCTCCAAGCCGGACATGCGCTCGTCTGACGAAGCCAAGGCCTATATGACGAAGCTGCGCTCCATCGTGCGCTATCTCGGCACCTGCGACGGCAACATGGACGAGGGCTCCATGCGCGCTGACGTCAACGTCTCCGTACGCCGCCCGGGCGAGCCCTTCGGCACGCGCTGCGAAATCAAGAACGTCAATTCCATTCGCTTCATCGGTCAGGCGATTGAATATGAAGCGCGCCGCCAGATCGCCATCTTGGAAGAGGGCGGCACCATTGAGCAGGAAACCCGCCTGTTCGATGCGGGCAAGGGTGAAACGCGTTCGATGCGCTCCAAGGAGGACGCGCAGGATTACCGCTATTTCCCGGACCCGGACCTGCTGCCACTGGAATTCGACGATGCCTTCGTGGCCGAGTTGAAGGCGCATCTGCCGGAATTGCCGGACGACAAGAAGGCGCGTTTCGTGGCGGAACTCGGCCTGTCCATCTACGATGCCTCCGTTCTCGTCTCCGAAAAGGCGATTGCCGATTATTTCGAAGCCGTGGCGGAAGGCCGTGACGGCAAGACGGCAGCCAACTGGGTCATCAACGACTTGCTAGGGGCGTTGAACAAAGCCGGCAAAGGCATTGAAGAGACTCCGGTTTCACCCGCCCAGCTCGGTGGGATCATCGACCTCATCAAGGCCGAAATTATCTCCGGCAAGATCGCCAAGGACCTGTTCGAGATCGTCTTCAACGAGGGCGGTGATCCGGCCGAGATCGTCGAAGCCCGCGGCATGAAGCAGGTGACCGATACCGGCGCCATCGAAAAGGCCGTGGATGACATCATTGCCGCCAACCCGGATCAGGTCGCCAAGGTCAAGGCAAAGCCCACGCTGGCCGGCTGGTTCGTGGGTCAGGTCATGAAGGCGACGGGCGGCAAGGCCAATCCGCAGGCTGTGCAGGCGCTGGTGAAGTCCAAGCTCGGCATCGAAGACGAATAAGGAGGCGGTCTTCGCAAGAAGACCCTTCAGGAGACGCCGATGGTATTCTTCGTCCGCACCGCCAGCGAGCGGGATGTCGAGGCAGTGCGAACCTTGCTCCGGGAAACGTGGGTTGCGACCTACGTTCCCTTCTATGGCGAAGCCAAGGTCGGCGAGTTGATCGCTGCCTGGCATACGCCGGATGCGATTCGCTCCCGCATTCTGCGCAAGGATGGCGAATTTCTGGTGGCTGACGACGGCCGCCAGCTTGGCGGCATGGGATACGCGGCCATGTCGGAGAAGATGACCAAGACCGCTGTCCTGCACCAGCTCTATGTGCATCCGAGCTTCCAGAACATGGGCATCGGCCGCGATATCTTCGCAGAGCTTGAAACCTGCTTCCCGGATGCGGAACTCATGCGGCTCGAGGTTGAGCTGAAGAATGTGCGCGCCATATCCTTCTATAACCGTCTCGGCTTCGTTGAGGTGGACCGCACCAAGAATTGCGGCGGTGGTGATAGCGGTATCGAAGCCGTCATCATGGAAAAGCCGCTGGCGCTCTGAATGGGCGCCACCGGCTCTTGCGGCATGCCGCGACGCACGGAGGAGCAAGTGAGATGACCGGACAGAACCTCGTGATTCGTCGTGCACGGGAAGACGATCTTCGAAATCTGGTTGCGTTATTTGCCGATGATGCCGTCGGCGGCCATGGCGATACGAACGACCCGGAAGCCTTCGAAGATTATCTGCGTGCCTTTCACTCAATCGACACGGCGAGCCACGAGCAATTGTTCGTTGCGGAATTGCAGGGTGAGGTGGTCGGCACCTTCCAGCTCACCTATTATAGAACCCTTGCGGGCCGTGGTGCGGTCAATCTGCGGATCGAGGCGGTGCAAACGCGGTCCGATCGTCGCGGGCAGGGGATCGGCGCAAAAATGATTACGCATGCCTTGGAGGAGGGGCGCCGGCATGGCTGCAAGGCGGCATATCTCACCTCCAACAATGCCCGCACCGATGCCCACAGGTTCTACGAGCGGCTGGGGTTTGTAAAGTCCCATGCAGGTTTCAAGATGCCGCTCAAATAGTAGTGGCCGGCTTGCGAAAGGCTGGACATTCGACCGATGAGATAGCATAAGCAGGTTCAAGGATTGCATTCCTTGTCTTCGCGAGGACGTTGGAAAATTATGAAGAATCTCCTCCTTCAAATCTTTACCTGGTGGAACGGTCAGACGATCGGGACCCGCTTCTTTACCTGGCGCAACGGTAAGCGCGTTGGCGAAGACGAGTTCGGCAATGTCTATTACGAAGGCGGCACGACCTCCTTCGGCCTGCCTCGCCGGTGGGTCATCTATAAAGGCTACGCGGAAGCCTCTGCTATCCCGCCAGGCTGGCACGGTTGGATGCACTACCGCACGGATGTTCCGCCGAGCAAGGAAAGCTACACAGTTCGCGAGTGGCAGAAGCCGCATCACGAAAACCTGACGGGTACGGCACTGGCCTACAAGCCGAAAGGCTCGCTGGATGCAACGGGCGAGCGCCCGCGTGTCACCGGCGATTACGACGCCTGGACGCCCGGCGCCTGATCGGTGCTGATGGCCTTTTCCGCGTTGACGCCACAATCGCGCTCTAACGCGTCTCTGTTCCGGGCATCGTCCGGAACGGGAAACACAGCCGCGAGACGTTGATGCCGAAGCCGTTGATCTCCAAGACCGTCCTGTCCGCAGCATTTTGCGGTGCCTTGGCCTTGTCTGCCGGGCAGGCATTCGCGGCCCGCATCGAAAACCCGGTGGCGGAATTTGCCGGCATCGACAAGATCACCGGCCGTATCACCAAATTCGACGTCTATATCAACGAGACTGTGCAGTATGGCGCCCTGCAGGTGACGCCGAAGGTCTGCTATTCGCGTGACGACAGCGAGGCGCAGAAGATCGACAGTTTCGTGGAGGTCGACGAAATTACGCTCGACCGCAAGATCCGCCGCATCTTTACCGGCTGGATGTTTGCAGATAGCCCCGGTCTCAACGCTGTCGAGCATCCGATCTATGACGTCTGGCTGACGGGCTGCAAGCAGAAGTCCGACGTACCGGCACCCGCTGCGAAGTAATCGCAGGCTGATAAAATAGTCTCAAAAACCCTGCCTACCTCCGCGAGAGCGCATTCTGTTGCTCCCGGACGGGTTAACCATTCCCTGACGTTTTGGTTGTTGGTGCCTGAAAAAGGACTAGCGTGTTTACGTTTTGTTAACGGAAGACGCAGGGCGATGAACACGGTAAAGAGGATTCCGGCTCTTGATGGAGTGAGGGCGATCGCAGTAGTTGCCGTGTTGCTGGCGCATTTTCCCGCGATCGAGGGGGTGCCTTTTTCGGCTTTGTTGAACAGGCTTGTCCACGCGTTGCGGCTTTCAACACTTGGCGTCGATCTATTTTTTGTGCTCAGCGGTTTTCTGATTACGCGGATTTTGATCAACGAGAAGCGCGAGACCGGGCACATTCAACTGGGCTCGTTTTACATCAAGCGGACGATCAGGATCGTCCCGATTTATATCTTGTGCCTGTTGGTTTCCGCTGCCTTCTTCGGCTTTTCGCAATCAGAAATTCTTAGTTTATCCACCTATACATTCAATCTCTATCATCCTTTCTATCCCGCTCCACATGCCATGGAGCATACATGGTCACTGTCCGTCGAGGAGCAGTTTTATCTCGCGTGGCCCTTCTTGATCAGTGCGATTCCAATGAGGTCCGGCAGGCTCATCACAGCCATCCTTGTGCCGGCTTTGGCCGTACTCGCCGGAAGTTTGTTCGCGCTGAACTTCAGCGGACCGCTCGCCGATGATCTAATCTATATGTCTTCGGCAACCAGAATGCTGTCATTGTCGCTCGGTGGATATTTGGCGTTTTCAGAATCGGAAGGCTTTTCTTTTTCTGGAGCCAGATGCCTTCAGCTGCTGGGCGCAGGGACTGCAATTCTGGTGACGGCCATTCTGGCACGGGCAGCTGGGGTCATCCCCCCTGAGGGGCTGTATTGGGTTCTTGCAATTGTCGGCTTTGGGCTGGTCAGTACAGCGGTGCTGGCGCTTGTTGCTCTTGGCAGCGGTCCAGCGCCCGCCGTGATCCGCCGTGGACTGGATTACCCACCTTTACGTTATGTTGGAAAGATCTCTTACGGTCTATACCTCTATCATTACCCGGTGCTCTTCGCCCTGAAGATGAATGAGGCCGCGGTTGGTGATCACGGTGTGTCTATCGCTCGGTGGGGATGCGGGTTGGGTATGACCGTCGCGCTTGCGGTGGCATCTTTCCATCTGATTGAAGTGCAGTTCCTCAAGTTGAAAGCCCGGTTCGAATCCGCCCGTAGAAAGCTCAGTAAACCCGTGATGGCTATGCATTAGGGGAAGAGAGGGGTCTGCAAGCGAAAGGCGTTGGATTAGCCGGTGATGATCGACCGATCGGCAAAGCTGCGGTACGGCGGCGCAAGTGCCTCTTTCAGCATGACCAGATAGTCCTCCTTCGGCACGTCGATCGCGCCGAAGGTTTTCAGGTGATCGGTGGTGAACTGCGTATCGAGAAGGCGGAACTTCCGCTCGTTCAGCCGCTCGACCAGGTGCACGAGACAGATCTTCGAGGCATTGGTGCGGCGAGAGAACATGCTTTCGCCGAAGAAGGCAGCCCCCAGTGAAACGCCATAAAGCCCGCCCACGAGCGCGTCATCCTCGAAGGCCTCGACGCTGTGCGCATGGCCCATGCGGTGCAGCTCGGCATAGAGTTGGCGAATGGTGACGTTGATCCAAGTGGAGGGGCGATCTGGCGCTTCTTCAGCGCAACCGGCCATGACTGCCTCGAATGCGGTATTCACCCTGATGTCGAAGGGGCGCTGGCGGATCGCCTTCTTCAGGCTTTTGGACACGTGGAAATTATCAAGAGGGATGACCCCTCTGACTTCCGGCTCGACCCAGAATATCTCCGGGTCGTCTGCTGCTTCGGCCATCGGAAACAGACCGATGGAATAGGCGCGCAGCAGAATATCCGGTGTTATAGCTGGATAATATCTGCCGCGTCGCCCTGCCATGTCTATCCTTGAGCCTTTTCGTCGGCCAGATACTTCTCCAACCAATGGATGTCATAGTCGCCGTTGGCGATGTCCTGGTTGGACACCAGATCCTGGAACAGTGGCAATGTGGTTTTGATACCGTCGACGACAAACTCGTCCAGAACACGGCGAAGACGCATCATGCATTCAACGCGCGTGCGGCCGTGTACAATGAGCTTGCCGATCAGGCTGTCATAGTAAGGCGGGATCTTGTAGCCCGCATAGGCGCCCGAATCCACGCGCACGCCAAGACCGCCCGGTGCATGGAAATGCGTGATCGTACCCGGCGAGGGAACGAAGGTACGGGGGTCTTCCGCATTGATGCGGCATTCGATGGCGTGGCCGGAGAAGTGGATCTCCTCCTGGGTCACGGACAGGCCGGCGCCGGAGGCGACGCGGATCTGCTCATGCACGAGGTCGATGCCGGTGATCGCTTCGGTAATCGGGTGCTCCACCTGCAGGCGGGTGTTCATTTCGATGAAATAGAACTCGCCGTTCTCGTAGAGGAACTCGATGGTACCGGCGCCGCGGTACTTCATCTTCTTCATGGCGTCGGCGCAGATCTGCCCGATCTTCATGCGTTGCTCGACGTTCAGGGCAGGGGAGTTCGCCTCTTCCCAGACCTTCTGGTGACGACGCTGCAGCGAGCAATCGCGTTCGCCAAGATGGATCGCATTGCCTTCGCCGTCGCCGACCACCTGCACTTCGATGTGGCGCGGCTTGCCGAGGTACTTTTCCATGTAGACGGCGTCGTTGCCGAAGGCAGCGGCGGCTTCGGAACGGGCGGTGTTGAACGCCTCTTCCAGGTCCGCTTCCGTCTTCGCCACCTTCATGCCGCGACCACCGCCGCCGGCGGTTGCCTTGATCAACACCGGGAAGCCAATCTTGCGCGCGGTTTCCAGCGCATTCTCAGGCGTCACCTCGCCGTCGGAACCGGGAACGACTGGGATACCCAGCGCCACAGCTGTCTGCTTCGCGGTGATCTTGTCGCCCATCATGCGGATATGTTCCGCCGTCGGCCCGATGAAGGTGATGCCATGTGCATCCAGGATATCAGCGAACTTGGCGTTCTCCGAAAGGAAGCCATAGCCCGGGTGAACCGCATCGGCACCGGTGATCTCGCAGGCTGCAACGATCTGGTGGATATTCAGATAGCTGTCACGCGAGGGCGGCGGGCCGATGCAAACGCTTTCGTCCGCAAGCCGCACATGCATGGCATTGGCATCAGCCGTCGAGTGAACGGCAACGGTCGCGATGCCGAGTTCCTTACAGGCGCGCAGCACGCGAAGGGCAATTTCCCCGCGGTTGGCAATGAGAATCTTGGAGATCATGAACCTGCCTTATTCGATCACGACCAGCGGCTCGCCATATTCGACCGGCTGCGCGTCGTTGACAATGATTTCCGTGACACGGCCCGAACGCGGGGCCGGGATCTGGTTCATGGTCTTCATGGCTTCGATGATGAGAAGCGTCTGGCCTTCCTTGACGGTCGCGCCCACTTCGATGAAGGGACGCGAGCCCGGTGCCGGCGACAGATAGACGGTGCCAACCATCGGGGCCGTCACGGCATTGGCGCGGTCCTTCGGTGCGTCAGCAGCAGGGGCCGCAATGGCGGAAGCGGCCGGAGCAGCAGCGGCGGGCGCTGCGGCGTAAGCGGGAGCCGCGGCAGCCTGCACGTATTGCGGAGCCGGAATGGTGCGGGAGACGCGAATGCGCAGGTCGTCCTGCTCGACTTCGATTTCCGTCAGGTCGGTATCCTTGAGGATGTTCGCCAGATCGCGGATCAACCCCTTGTCAATACCGTTCTTCTTCTCAGACATGGTCAACCTATTTCTGCTGTTGTTCTTTGGTGGTGATGCCACTGAGGGCTTCGATCGCCAGAATGTAGCCGTGAGGTCCCAATCCGCAGATCATGCCTTTGGCAGCCGGTGCGATCATCGACTTGTGACGAAACTCTTCGCGCGCGTGGATGTTGGAAATATGAACTTCGATTACGGGCACCGAAATGGCCCGGATCGCGTCATGCAAGGCAATTGACGTGTGGCCATAGGCACCGGGATTAATTACCACGCCCACTGCCTTGTCATCCGCCTCGTGAAGGTAATCGACCAGCGAGCCTTCGTGATTGCTCTGTCGGCAATCAACAGTGAAGCCAAGCCGGTCTCCTGCGGCGATGCAATCGGCTTCGATGTTCTTCAGCGTCTTGCCGCCATAGATGCCGGGCTCTCTCTTGCCAAGCATGTTCAGGTTCGGGCCGTTCAGAACAAAGATCGTCTTGCTCATGGAGTTTCCGTCAAAAAATCAGCGCCACCTATAGACTGTCGAGCGGTCAAGGGAAAGGCCCAAGCCACGAAAGCCGTGCATAACCGGGGTTTAGGTGAATCGCGATGACGTTCCTCAGCAGCTTGCCTTGCCGCAGGCGCGGATGTTGGAAATCTTGCCGGACAGTTCATTGTAGCCGACAGCCCCAAAGACGGCCTCATTGCCGACGACGTAGAAGGGCGTGCCGGTCACGCCGAGATTGTTGGCAAGCTCGTAGGTTGCCTTCACATCCTTGTCGTTCGGATGGTCTTCCATCGACTTGCGGATGTCTGCCTCCTTGATGCCGAGAGCCGTGGCGACTTCGATCGCGGTTTCCTCGGAGGCGCGCACATCACCGCCCAAGAGTTCGCGATGGAAGGTGGGATACTTGTCCGGCGCAATCAGCCTGACCGCATTGGCAACACGGTGCGCGGCAACCGAATCCGGGCCAAGGATTGGGAATTCCTTCAGGATGAAGCGAACCTGCTTGTCCTTGGAGAGGATCTTGTCCATGTCGCCAAGGGCGCGTTTGCAGTAGGTGCAGTTGTAATCGAAGAATTCGACGATCGTCACGTCACCCTTGGGATTACCGAGCGTAATATCGCTCGGAGAGGAGAAGATCGCTTCCTTGTGCGCCGTGATGCCGTTGGCGGCCTGGGAGATCTGCATGTCCCGCTGCTTTTTCTCCAGAGCATCCTGTACCTCCAGCAGCACCTCCGGGTTGGCCAGCAGGTACTCGCGGATGAATGCCCCCATCTCCTTCTTCTGCTGGTCATCCAGCGCGCGGGCAGGCACGGCCGCAAACGACAGAGCCGTGGCCCCGGCAAGGAGTGTGGCAGTCGCCGTTTTGAAGAAGTTCGACATAGATATCCCCGTCATCTTGGTTGCTGGGCGTACGTGCCCGACTCACAGTCAGAATGTCGCCCATTCGATATGAGCCGTAATTAGCCATTGCGGCGCAAAAAACGAAACTCAAATCTCCGTTTGGTACGACCATAGCCTTTACAGCAAAACGGCCGCACAAGGGCGGCCGCTGCTCGATTGTTGATGTCCGTTGCTTACAGGAAGCCACGGCGCTGCCACCAGCCGGCTTTCTTTGGCTTGGTTGGTCCGCCATCCGGACCATCACCCTCGGTCGGCGCCGTGGAGGTTACCACCGGTGCGGAGGAGGAAATGTTGGAGCCGCGGTTAGCGCGGGCCGGCTTGCCGGCCTCGTCGTCCTGAGCCTCGGCAACAGGCGCAGCCTCTTCAGCTTGGACCGGTACGACTTCGGCAGCCGGTTCAGCGGCAGAAATCACTTCGGCAGGCTGCTCAGCCGCAGGTGCAGGTTCGGCAACCTGTGCTTCGGTAACCGGTGCTTCCGCCTCGGCGGAGGCCTTGCCACGGCGCGTACGGCGCGGCTTGGTCGCCTTGGGCTCAGTTGCTTCGGCCACCACTGCAGGTTCCGCTTCAACAACCGGTGTTTCGATCGTCTCGGCGACGACCTCCTCGGTGCTTACCGCATCTTCTGCGTCACCGTCGTCATTACCTTCGGTATCGCTCTCTTCAGAGCCATTTGCCGAAACAGACGTCTCTTCGTCGCCCCGATTGCGGCGGCCGCCACGCTTACCGCGACGACGGCGCTTGCGGCGCTGCGATTCCTCGCTGTCGGAGGTGACCATCTCGGACGAAGCGTCAGCAGCAACAGTGCCTTCGTCATCGCCCTCTTCGCCGTCATCATCCTCGTCCGAATCGCTTTCCTGCGCGTCGTTCGCCTGGCCTTCAGCATTGCGCTCGCCATTGCGGTTGCGACGACGGCGGCGACGCTTGCGCTTGCGACCGCCTTCACGGTCCTCATCACTGCGCGCGCTTTCCTGCGGCTGCGAAGAGGTCGCTGCGACTTCTTCGTCGTCCTCGTCCATCGGTTCCGGAACGATATCATCGTCCTCGTCTTCGACAGGAATGGCCGCGAACTGGATCAGGCTTTCGATCTTGACAGGGTTTTCCACCGGTTCGCCGCGATCAATCGCGAAGTGGCTGGAACCAATGCTGACATCCGATTCGATGAAGATCGACACACCGAAACGCTTCTCGTAATCGGTGACCGTGCCGCGCTTGTGGTTGAGCAGGTAGAGCGCGATCTCGGGCGTCGTGCGAACAGTAATGTTGTGGGTGGTGTTCTTCAGCAGGTGCTCTTCGATGCCGCGCAGCACATGCAGAGCAATCGAGGACTGCGAACGCACATGACCTGTGCCGCCGCAATGCGAACAGACCTGCGTGGTCGATTCCAGCACCGAAGCGCGGATACGCTGGCGCGACATTTCCAGAAGACCGAAATGCGAGATACGGCCGACCTGAATGCGTGCGCGGTCGTTCTTCAGGCAATCCTTCAGCTTCTTCTCGACAGCGCGGTTGTTGCGTTTCTCTTCCATGTCGATGAAGTCGATGACAACGAGGCCGGCAAGGTCGCGCAGACGCAGTTGGCGCGCGACTTCTTCCGCGGCTTCCAGGTTCGTCTGCAGGGCTGTCTCTTCGATCGAATGTTCGCGCGTCGAGCGGCCGGAGTTGACGTCAACCGCGACCAGGGCTTCCGTCTGGTTGATGATGAGATAGCCGCCGGACTTCAACGTCACCTGCGGCTGCAGCATACGGTCGAGCTGCGCTTCGATGCCGGAACGCGCAAAGATCGGGTGCAGATCGCGGTAGGGCTGAACAACCTTCGCATGGCTCGGCATCAGCATCTTCATGAAGTCTTTCGCTTCACGATAGCCGTCTTCGCCGGATACGATGATCTCCGAAATGTCCTTGTTGTAGAGGTCGCGGATAGAGCGCTTGATCAGCGAGCCTTCCTCGTAGACGAGGCAGGGCGCAATCGAGTTCAGCGTCAGTGTGCGGACGTTTTCCCACAGGCGCATGAGGTATTCGAAGTCGCGCTTGACTTCGACACGCGTGCGGTTTGCACCGGCTGTGCGCAGGATCACGCCCATGCCCTGCGGAACTTCGAGTTCGCGGGCGATTTCCTTCAGGCGCTTGCGATCCGTCGGATTGGTGATCTTGCGGGAAATGCCGCCGCCACGCGCCGTATTCGGCATCAGCACTGAATAGCGGCCTGCGAGCGACAGGTAGGTGGTGAGCGCTGCACCCTTGTTGCCACGCTCTTCCTTGGCCACCTGCACCAGCAGGATCTGGCGGCGCTTGATGACTTCCTGAATGCGGTACTGCTTGCGCGGCTTGCGGAAGACGCGATCCGGAACTTCTTCCATCGCGTCTTCGGCGCCGACCGACTCGATGACTTCCTTCTCGTGGTTGTCATCGTCATCATCATCGTCGTCGTCATCGTCCCGGCGACGATCCATCACGTCTTCGGAGATCGAATCGGTATCGACGGACGCAGCCATGTGGCCAGGTGTACTATCGTCGTCGCTATCGGCAGTGGCCTCAGTTTCAGCAGCAGCTTCTGCGGCAGGCGCTTCTTCAGCAGCCTTTTTGCGAGAGCGCGTGCGGCGTGGCTTTGCCTTCGGCTTTTCCTCGGCAGCAGGCGCTGCTTCAGCTTCGACAGCGGCCACTACCGGCTCTTCGGAAACGGCTGGCTGTTCGGCTTCGGAGCCCAACGCGGCTTCGACCTGCGCGACAATGCCAATATCCGGCTGGTCCTGCTGAGCAAGATCGACAACAGGTTCGGAAAGGTCATGGTCGGGATGGTGACGCTGTTCTTCCGCTTCCGCCTGGAGAAGCGCCTGACGATCGGCGAGGGGGATCTGATAGTAATCCGGGTGGATTTCCGCAAAGGCCAGAAAGCCGTGGCGATTGCCACCATAATCCACGAAGGCGGCCTGAAGCGACGGTTCGACTCGCGTTACCTTGGCCAGGTAAATATTGCCGCGAATCTGTTTCTTGTGTTGCGATTCAAAATCGAATTCTTCAATCCGGTTGCCCCGGACAACGACTACGCGCGTCTCCTCTTTGTGAGACGCGTCGATAAGCATTCTGTCTGCCATTGAATGTCTGCTCCTCGGCGCCGACGCGCAAGTGCCGAGGATACTGCCGAGGGGGCAGTCCTATCGAGTCTCGCGTCCGTTCCGCCGGATAAGAAAATTCTCGCTGGAACGGGGTGTGGCGGCATCATCGAAACGCACTGATGAGCCCTTGGCCCCTTCAGATCGTTCCGGTTATGCAATTCGTGCCGCAACATCAAAAACCAGTCGAGAATGACGATACAATAGACCCCTGTGGGGCCCGATGAATTTGCTCCTGATGAGCATGGATGGCGAACCATCCGGTATTGTCCCGGCCGTTGCCGGATCGGATAGAGTTTCAGGCCAAGCGTAGCGACGACGGATGTCTGCCGGTCCATGGCGCCAGAACACATGCTGGCTGCCTATCGACGGACTATCCCGTCACGCTTAAACCCTCATAAGCCTTGTATGTTTTATCTGTCACAATAGCAAGCGGAAAGCCTGATCTGCCTTATTATGGATCAAATTGCAGGTTTAGCGAGGCGGCAATCGCAGGCTACATGCCTATTGCCGGAAGTGATGGTGGAACATCGTGCCGATCTGTTGCATGGGGGTACCAGAATCACGCAAACGGGCTTTGGCGAAGACGGTGAGGGGACATGACGAGAACGTTGCACGCGCAGGTTGGCCGATGAGAATGCGCGACCGGATCTCCGATGCCGGCGGACATCTGCTGCTCGTGTGCGTCATCTGCATGGTGATGCTGTTTCAGTACGCGCCGTCGCAGGCGGCACCGTCTTCGGAAAATGCATCGTCGGAACTTCTGGCTTTTGCCGCGCGCATCGCCGGTGACGAGGCGCGGACTCGCATCGTCATTGATTTCGATGGAAAGCCGGACTTTTCGATCCACTACGTTGCCTCGCCCGAACGGATCATCGTGGATCTTCCGGCCACGGCCTTCGGCTTTCCGGCCCATGACTTGAATCCACGCGGCCTGTTCAAGGACATCCGCTACGGTACGATGAACGAAGGCAGTGCACGTATTGTGCTGACAGCGATTCGACCGGTCAAGCTTGTGCATGCTGAGGTCCTGCCGAATGAGGGGCACGGCTATCGCTTTGTGCTGGATGCGGAGATGACAACGCCGCAGGCCTTCGCGGAGCTGGTCAAATCGCAGAGCTGGACCCAGGCTGCTATCGAAGCGCCAGCCAATCTCAATTCCGCGACCCCGTCTCGTGACGGTCTATTCATTGTGGCAGTCGATGCCGGCCATGGCGGTATCGACGCAGGCGCGACAGGCGTCGCGACCAAGGTCCAGGAAAAGAACATTACGCTCGCCTTCGCCAAGGCTTTGGTTGAGCATCTGAACCAGCAAAAAGGGATAAAGGCGTTCCTGACCCGTCAGGACGACACCTTCCTGTCGCTCTCCGAGCGCGTGACGTTGGCGCGCCAGGGTGGGGCCAATCTGTTCATCTCGCTGCATGCGGATATTCTCGGGCAGCGAAACATTCGTGGTGCCACCGTCTATACGCTGTCGGATACCGCATCGGACAAGATGGCGGCCAATCTTGCTGCGCGTGAAAACCTCTCCGACGAATTGGCAGGCTTCAGCATCCAGAGCGGCCCGCCTGAGGTGGCCGACATCCTGCTCGATTTGGCGCGTCGCGAAACGCAGGCGTTCTCGACATCGCTGGCGGAGGGCGTGGTCAAATCTTTCGAGGGGCAGATTGGGTTGATCAACAACCCGCATCGACAGGCTGGCTTTCAGGTCTTGCGTGCACCGGATATCCCATCAATCCTGCTGGAGCTTGGCTTCCTGTCCAATGAAGAGGACGAAAAGCAGCTCCAGGATCCGAAATGGCGGGAAAAGGTGGTGGACCGTCTCGCCGCTGCTGTCACGCGCTACCGCACCGAATCAGCTGCCAAGGGTGGCTAATCCCGCTTCCATCTCTCCGAAACGTGATCATGTGGCCACACTTGGCCGTTGATTGGCTGTTTGCGGTGCGGCAAGGGGTTGCGATCTATCAAATCAGTGCGAAAGCCCTATTTTACTCACATTAAGGGCTTTAAGCGGGGATAGATGATGAAGTCTGGCGGCAGGGAGTTGCGCAGGCTTGCGCTGGAACCGACCGCCGTGCAAAACGCCTCGATGCATAAGACGGTGCTTGTTTTGCGCCTATGTCACCAAGACGGTAGCTGTATATGATCAGATTGCTTGGATATTTCTTTGGACTGGCCTGCGTGCTCTTTCTGGGCGCCGCGGTTGTCGGCGCCGTTTACCTGACTGGCGTATCCAGGGATCTGCCCAACTACGAAGTGCTCGCGTCCTACGAGCCGCCGGTGACGACGCGCGTGCATGCGGGTAACGGCGCGTTGATGGCGGAATATGCGCGCGAGCGCCGCCTGTTCCTACCCATCCAGGCTATCCCGGACCGCGTCAAGGCGGCATTTCTGTCGGCGGAAGACAAGAATTTCTATACCCATC
Source organism: Rhizobium oryzicola (assembly GCF_030504645.1). Taxonomy (GTDB): domain Bacteria; phylum Pseudomonadota; class Alphaproteobacteria; order Rhizobiales; family Rhizobiaceae; genus Neorhizobium; species Neorhizobium oryzicola. The sequence goes on from NZ_JAUKWQ010000001.1 coordinate 1,455,249, forward strand.
CGGGCATCGACCCCTGGGGTCTCGGCCGCGCAATTTTGAACAACCTCCAGAACTTCGGTTCTGGCCGCCGTCCGGAAGGTGCGTCGACCATCACGCAGCAGGTGGCGAAGAACTTTCTTCTCTCCGCCGACCAGACCATCGACCGCAAGGTGAAGGAAGCCATTCTTTCCTTCCGCATCGAGCAGACCTATTCCAAGGACAAGATCCTTGAACTCTATCTCAACGAAATCTTCTTCGGCCTGAACTCTTACGGCATCGCAAGCGCCGCATTGACCTATTTCGACAAGCCGGTGACGGAACTGACGATTGCCGAGACGGCCTATATGGCCTCGCTGCCGAAGGGCCCGGCGAACTATCACCCCATCCGCCACGAGCAGGCTGCCCTTGAGCGCCGCAACTGGGTCATCGACCGCATGGCGGAAAACGGCTACATCACCACCAGTGACGCGGCCGAAGCCAAAAAGCAGCCCCTCGGCGTCAAGCTGCGCCGCTCGGGTGCCTCCGTTTTCGCATCGGATTTCTTCTCGGACGAAGTGCGCCGTCAGATCATCGACAAGTACGGTGACAAGGCGCTCTACGAAGGCGGGCTTTCCGTCCGTACCTCGCTCGATCCCGACCTGCAGCTTCTGGCACGCAATGCGCTTCAGCGAGGCCTGATCAATTACGACGAACGCCGCGGTTTCCGCGGGCCCGTGGCGCAGATCAATGTCGCCGGCGACTGGGGTCCGGAGCTTGCGAAGATCCCTGCCATGCGCGACGTGCCGGAATGGCGTCTCGCCGTCGTGACCGCCGTCTCTGCCAAGGGCGTTGATCTTGGCATGCAGCCCCAGCCGGGCGCCAACGGCAAGTTGGAGGACCAGCGCGAGACGGGCCGCATTGAGCCGGACAACATGAAATGGTCTTACCGCGACGCAAAATCCGGTAAGACGGCGAAGGCACCGGATGGCGTCGTAAGGCCTGGTGACGTCGTTTACGTGGAGCAAATTGCCGGTAAGCAGGGCTCCTACCGTCTGCGTCAGCCGCCGAAGGTGCAGGGCGGCATGGTGGTGATGGACCCGCATACGGGCCGCGTTCTCGCTATGGTCGGCGGCTTTGCCTATGGCCAGTCGGAATTCAACCGCGCGACGCTTGCCATGCGCCAGCCGGGCTCGTCCTTCAAGCCGATCGTCTATGCAGCCGCGCTGGACAACGGTTATACACCGGCTTCCGTTTTGAGCGATGATCCGCTGGAGATCGTTTCTGGCGGCCAGGTCTATCGCCCTGACAACTATGAAGGTGAAGGCGGCGGCACGAATACGCTTCGTTTTGCCATCGAACATTCCCGCAACCGCATGACCGTGCGCTTGGCGCAGGACATGGGCATGGATCTTGTCGCTCAGTATGCCGAGCGTTTCGGCATTTACGACAAGATGCTGCCGGTGCTTTCCATGTCGCTGGGTGCCGGTGAAACCACGGTGCTGCGCATGGTCTCCGCCTATTCGGTCATTGCCAACGGTGGAAAGCAGATCAAGCCGACGTTGATTGACCGCATTCAGGATCGCTACGGTAAGACGATTTTCCGTCATGAAGAGCGCACCTGCGACGGCTGCAATTTCAGCAACTGGGCGCGCCAGGACGAGCCGAACATTCAGGACAATCGCGAGCGGGTTCTCGACCCGATGACTGCCTACCAGATCACATCGATGATGGAAGGTGTCGTGACGCGCGGCACGGCCGCCGGCAAGATCCCCGTCAAGGATCGTCCGGTCGCCGGCAAGACCGGTACGACCAATGATGAAAAGGACGCCTGGTTTGTCGGCTTTACGCCGGATCTGGTCGCCGGCCTCTACGTTGGGTTCGACACGCCGGCCCCTCTCGGTCGCGGTGGTACGGGTGGCGTGATTGCCGCGCCGATTTTCGGTGACTTCCTGAAGGATGCCGCCAAGCGGACGGCGCCCAGCAAGTTCCAAGTGCCGCAGGGCATGACCATGATGGCTGTGAACCGCAAGACCGGCATGGCCGCCATGGAAGGCGATCCCGATACCATCGTGGAAGCCTTCAAGCCCGGCACCGGCCCGGCCACCAGCTTCTCCGTCATCGGCGCTGGCGAGCAGGTTCTTCAGCCCGAGGAAATCCTGAAGACATCGCCGCAGGCACAGCAGGCGGTAACATCGGGGGCGGGCGGTCTGTTCTGACCGCCCAAGGCCACTCAAGCTTTACATCCGAGCCTAACGCAACTATGCACGGCCCATCCTTCGTGAGGACCAAGAAGAAGACCTATGCGTAACGAAACACTGAATGCAATCGACGAAATCAAGCAGGCCATAAGCCTGCTGAGGAGGCATCTTTGACTGGGACCAGGCGATAAGACGACTGGACTGGTTGAATAACAAGGCAGAGGATCCCACCCTCTGGAACGATGCCCAGGAAGCCCAGAAACTGATGCGCGAGCGTCAGCAACTGGATGAAAGCATCAATGGCGTGAAGCGCCTCGAACAGCAGATGAAGGATAACATCGAGCTGATCGAAATGGGCGAGGAAGAAGGCGACGAGAGCATCGTCACCGAAGCCGAAGAAGCCCTGAAGGCCCTGAAGGCAGAGTCCGGCAAGCTGCAGGTCGAGGCGATGCTGTCTGGCGAAGCTGATGGCAACGACACCTATGTGGAAGTCCATTCCGGCGCCGGCGGTACTGAAAGCCAGGACTGGGCCAGCATGCTGTTGCGCATGTACACCCGCTGGGCGGAACGCAACGGCTTCAAGGTTGAAGTGCTGGAAGTGCATGACGGCGAAGAAGCCGGCATCAAGTCTGCGACGATCCTCGTCAAGGGCCACAATGCCTATGGCTGGATGAAGACCGAATCCGGTGTCCATCGCCTCGTGCGCATTTCGCCCTATGACAGCAACGCACGCCGTCATACGTCCTTCTCGTCGATCTGGGTCTATCCGGTCATTGATGACACGATCAACATCGAGATCAATGAAAGCGATTGCCGCATCGACACCTATCGTTCGTCCGGTGCCGGTGGTCAGCACGTCAACACCACTGACTCGGCTGTGCGTATCACGCATATTCCAACGGGTATCGTGGTGGCCTGCCAGCAGGAACGTTCGCAGCACAAGAACCGCGCCAAGGCGTGGGACATGTTGCGCGCTCGTCTCTATGAGCAGGAGCTGAAGAAGCGCGAAGATGCGGCCAATGCCGAAGCGGCCTCCAAAACCGATATCGGCTGGGGTCACCAGATCCGTTCCTACGTGCTCCAGCCCTATCAGCTGGTGAAGGATCTGCGCACCGGTGTTGAAAGCACCGCGCCCGACGATGTGCTGAATGGCGATATCAACGAGTTCATGGAAGCAGCGCTTGCTCATCGCATCAGCGGCAAGGCAGACGCAGTTTCCGATATCGATTGATCGCCTGACAGGAAAATCGAAAACGGCCGGGTCGCGAGATCCGGCCGTTCTTGTTTTGAGGGGAATGAGCTTACTCAGCGGCAGCCAGCGAACCTTGCCGGCTCCGTAGAACGACGATCGACAGCAGGAAGACGACAACTGAGCAAAGTCCGATGACGGTCACCATCGGCCGCGACGTGCCATCGACGAACAGGCCGCCGATCCCGACGACAAAGGCCGAGGTGATGAACTGTATCGTGCCCATCATGGCGGATGCTGTGCCGGCAATACGTCCGTGATGCTCCAGCGCAAGGACGGCAGCAGTGGGAATGATCATGCCCAGGAAGCCGTAGCCGCAAAACAGGAAGGCCGCCATGACATCAAGGCGATCAATGCCGAGCGAGGTAATGAAGGCGAGCGCCACCATCATTGTCGCATAGCCGGCGACCGCGCCGCGAATCACCTTGCGTAGGCCGATCTTGCGCGCCAGCCAGCCATTCATCTGTGACATGCCGATAAAAGCGACAGCATTGCAGGAGAAGACGACGCTGTAGAAGGATGGCGACAGGCCGTAATGCTCGATCAGCACGAAGGAGGAGTTGGCCACATAGATCATGTAGCTGGACATGCCGAAGGCTGCCATGAGGACAAGTCCCAGATAATAGGGGTCGCTGAGCAGCGTGCGATATGCGTTCAGGGCACCGGCGATGCTGCTTTGGCTGCGGGCCGACGGCAGGCGGGTTTCTTCAAGAAAGAAGATGGCAACGACCAGTCCGACCAGGCCGGCGGCGACCATGACCAGGAAGATCAGTCGCCAGTCTCCGAAAGCGGTGACGATGCTGCCAGCCAGGGGTGCCAGGATGGGTGACACGCTGAAGACCAGCATCAGCCGTGACATCAGTTGGGCTGCCGCGGCGCCGGTGTGCAGATCGCGCACGATCGCCCGGCCGATGACCACCCCGGCACAGGCACCCATGCCCTGCAGGAACCGGAAGGCGATCAACCATCCGATAGACGGGGAGAGCGCACAGCCGATGGCGCCGATTCCGTAGAGAACGAGTCCCACATAGAGCGGACGTTTGCGCCCGAACATGTCGGATACGGGGCCATAGACGATCTGGGAGACCGCCATGGCGGCAAAGAAGGAAATGAGGCTCGCCTGAACCGCGTGGCTGTCGGCCTTGAGGTTGGCGGCAATGGTTGGCAAGGCGGGGAGATACATGTCGAGCGCGAAAAGCCCGATGGCGGAGAGCAGCCCCAGGGTCAGGGCATGTGACGGTGCTCTGCGTTGCATTTGGAGAAAGCCTTTCCCGTCACCACATCTGTCGTGTTACGGCAGGGCGAGGACGATTTTGGGGGCAAAGATGAAAGCCAGCCAGCGGTGGATCGTGGGGCTTGGCGATCATGTAAAATATTTTGGACACGATTGTCCAATCCGTCAAGGGGTCGTATGTTAGTGTCATGAAAAATTCAACAGCAGAACTTGCGACGGAGCTCGACACCTGGCCGCCGGCGCAGAACAAGCGTCAGGCGATCCTGAATGCCGCGGCCGATGTTTTCGCGCAGGAAGGCTTTGCAGGCGCAAGCATTGATGCCATTGCGGCGAGGGCCGGGGTTTCCCGACAGACAGTCTATAACCAACTGGGCGACAAGGATAATCTGTTCAAGGTGGTCGTGTCGGAAATCACCGATCGATCAAGCGCCGGATTTTTCCGGGTCCTCGACACCTTTCCTGTCGCACCTGAAAATCTTGAGAAGGAGCTGACGGACTTTTCTGCTCGCCTTCTTCGCAAGGCAATCTGTGATCCCAATGGCCGCTGGTTACGCAAGGTGGTGGAGACGGAAGGCGCGCGTTTCCCGGAGCTGTTCGAGACCTGGAAGGAATATGGGCCGGGCAAGAAAAACCCGGCGGTTGCTGCTCGCCTGGCGCAACTGGCGCTTGCCGGCTATCTTGAACTCGACGATCCGGCACTGGCCGCCCGCCAATACATGTCGCTTCTGGCAACCGATCTCAGGATCGACCAGCAGCTTGGGCGCAGGACGCCGGAACATGAAATTGACCGCATGGCTGCTGATGCCACACGCACCTTCCTGCGCGCCTTTGGTCGCCGTAATTGATCAGTCGCTGAACTGTTCCGCGAGAATGCGCTCCGACCACGAGTGATCGGGGTCGGAAAGAATACGCGCCGTGCGATCGGTCGATTGGGCGATTCGCACTGACAGCACGCTCTTCACTTCCGTATTGTCGGCAACCGCGTTGACCGGGCGTTTTGAGGGCTCGAGGATCTCGATATCCACGCAGACCTTGTTCGGCAGAAGCGCGCCCCGCCAGCGGCGAGGGCGGAAGGCGCTGACCGGCGTCATGGCCAGCAGGGGTGCTTCCAGGGGCAGGATTGGCCCATGGGCGGAAAGATTATAGGCCGTGGAGCCCGCCGGAGTCGCAATCATCAGGCCGTCGCAAATCAGTTCCTCCAGCCGCACATGCCCATCGATTGTTACCTTCAGCTTCGCCGCCTGATAGGATTGGCGAAACAGATAGACCTCGTTGATCGCAAGCGCGATGGATGTTGTACCGTCATCGTTGACGGTCTTCATCTGCAGCGGATGAAAATCATTCTCGACGGCAGTGTCGATTCGCTCGAACAGACCGTCCAGGCGGTAGTCGTTCATCAGAAAGCCGACCGAGCCGCAATTCATGCCGTAGATGCGTTTGCCGCTGTTGATGGTCTGATGCAGCGTCTGCAACATGAAGCCATCGCCACCCAAGGCAATGATGACGTCAGCGTCTTCGACGGAACTGTTACCGTAAAGGGTCGTCAACTGTTCGAAAGCATGCTGCGCCTCCGGTGCCGGAGACGCCTGAAACGAAAGACGTTTTGTGTTCGCGACCATGGCGCCCTCATATAAGCATGCTTTCGTACTCGATAATCTCAAGCAAGGACAAGCCTGCAGGTCGCGATAAACGTTCCGTTCTCGCTCACCTCAAGAGAATGATCCCTGTGATAAAAAGCAGATTTCGCTTTACAGCAGAACAGGATGTGGTAATTCCCCGCCCAACGCCCTTGTAGCTCAGTTGGTAGAGCACCTGATTTGTAATCAGGGGGTCGCGGGTTCGAACCCTGCCGGGGGCACCATTTTCATCTTCTGAATTTGATGGCGCTTATTTGCGTGTTATTTCACGCAAGCCAAATCCCATCTGCAATTCTGGCACTGACGCCAGCGATATTCTCCGCGCTCTCGGAAAAATTCATGAGCACCTCGGCTTTTGAAGCGCCATGAGCCAGTTGGTCCAGCCAGTAGGCCATGCCACCTGCTTCGCCGGCGCGGTGCAGAACGTGTTCATAAAGCTTTCCGACGAAATCCTGGTTGGATACATTGGCTCCAGAGAGCGCCTGAAACTCGGTGGCCGACACAAATCCTTGCGCAGCGTCCAGCAGTGACTTGCCGTTGTCCATTGCCCTGACCCAGAAGGAAAGGCCACCTGTATCCGGCGTTCGGTCGAAGGCGGCCTGATAGAGGCGATAGGCTTGCCCTGCATTGGCGGACGTGTCGAGAGCCAACGTGCCGTCGGCAAACTGGATTCGCTCGATATTGCTGAGCTTGTCCGTACCGGTCGTTGCTGAGGTCACCGTGGCAACGCCGGCGATCTGGCGCACCGTATAGGACGCCCGAGCGCCATCATAGATGACCGTGTCGATACCTTCGCGGCCATCAAAGGCGTCATTGCCGCTGCCCGCCTTGAAGGTGTTGTTCTTTGTGAGATTGTCAATGAAGCTGGCCGGCGTGTCATAGCTGGCAAAGCGTTGAAGGTACTCAACCAGCGTCGCGCCGTTGGCATCCGCCGACGACAGGACGCCACCGGATTTCACGAAGTCGATCAGCTTCTGCGTGCCGAGAAGATGCGTCGCGGCAATCATACCGGTCTTGGTGAGCAGCACGCCGTTCAAGGTCTGGCCAGCATAGAATTCCAAATCATAGTAGCGGATGCGGTTCCACAACAGCGTGAACCAGTGATCGGCAGCAGTGTCCTGTTCCGAGGGGTTGTTCAGAAAATCGCCAAGCGAGTTGATACCGTTCTTGCCAAGGAAGCCCTTGGAATAGACATTGTCGTAGGAATTGCCGTCCTTGGCGACATAGCCGAGATCAATCAGCGCCGCCTCACCGAACTGATAGGCGCCTGCGTAGCCGTATTTGTTGACGACGGAATAGTTGCCACCGGATTCGCGTTGCCGCAGCGCTGCAAAGAAATCGCGATAGGTGCCGGTGGTTGACATCTGAGCCAGTCCTCTTGGCTTCAGGTGTAAGAAGCCGTTTCGGTTCGGAACGATAACGGAATGTCTTCAACAATCGGTAAGCGCAACACACCCTCGCGTAACGGGAAGGGGTTGGCGACCATAAACGAAAACAGCCGGCACGAAGCCGGCTGTCTGAAATATTCAATTGAGGGCTACGTCAATCGCAAACGCGGACGCTTTCCATGTGCCAGCCGCCGTCATAGGCGTTGCGGACGCGCCGATCTTCATACCAGCAACTCGGCGGGGGCGGTGCTTCTTCTATGTAGCGAGGGCCGCCGCCATTAGCGAGTGCTCCACCAATAAGACCACCAACGACGCCAGCGGCGAGACCGCCAGCGATAACGGCGCCCGTGTTGTTGTGGTGACGGCGCGGCGGAGGACCTGGAGGCGGGCCGGGCGGTGGCGGGTAACGACGCCATTCCTGTGCCATTGCATTCGGAGCCGGAATGGTCACCGTGCCCATGGTCGCTACCAGTGCCAATGTCATGGCTGTGATCAATGTCTTTTTCATAGGGCGATCCCTCTTCTACGGCTGCCAATCAGGGTGCCGCGTTGTCGTGAAGATGCGCTCGGCAAGCTTAACAGTCGCTGAACGAATTGTGACATCAATGCGGCGTCTCTTGAACTCTGAAAGGTGGCTTGCCGTTCAATAGCCTTTGCCGTTCTCAGCACCCACACCCCGACCGTAGCGTGATGCCAACCGGCGCAGTGCGGTCACAAACTCGGTGACGTCACCGCCCACGGCAACAAATTGCGCGCCGAGCGATAGATAGCGCTTGTTGAGGTTTTCATCAAAGGTAAGGATGCCTGCAGGCTTGCCTGCAGCCGTTATCTTGACCAATGCGGCTTCTATCGCCTGCTGAACCGGCTCTGCATCCAACTGGCCGGCAAACCCCATGTCTGCGGCCAGATCAGCCGGACCGATGAACACGCCATCGACACCATCCACCGAAAGGATAGCATCCAGGTTTTCCAGCGCTTGCCGGGTCTCCGCCTGGACGAGAAGGCACACTTCCCTATCGGCGGCCTGGGCATAGTCGTCGATGGTATTGAAGCGAGAGGCGCGGGCGACTGCCGCCCCCATTCCGCGTTCGCCGTAGGGCGGGTAACGAACAGCTCGGACCAGGGCTTCTGCCTGTTCACGTGTATCGACCATCGGGATCAGCAGCGTCTGCGCACCGATATCGAGAAACTGCTTGATCATCCATTTCTCGCCCACGGGCAGGCGCACCACAGGAAAGGAGGGCGAAGATTCGAGCGCCTGCAATTGATGCAGCACGCTGCGCAGATCATTGGGACCGTGCTCGCCATCTATCACCAGCCAATCGAATCCGGCTTGTCCTGCCATGGAGGCGGCGTAGGCGTCCGCCATGTTGAGCCAAAGGCCAATGAGTGGCTTGCGAGAGGCAAGGGCTGCCTTGAAAGGATTTTTGAGCATCAGGGGTCTCCAACGCAACCGTTGGGGTTGCATTGATTGTGATGCATCCGTCTTTCGGTGAGGTCAAGCTTACGCAATCGCTGACGCCTTCAGGTTGCTTCGATCGGATCGGGCGAAGAAAAAATGCATACCCCAGCGTGCGAAATATTACAAAATTCGGGAATACTGAAAAATTGAATCGTCGTTTTGAGCTTTATTTAGACTCTTGGTCCTATTTTTAGGGCGTCAGGAGAGGGGGCTTCTCGATCGCCGTAATGATAACGGGCCTGGCGCAGGTTGCCGACTGAGGTTTGCAAGCAGGGGTGGGGAGCCCAGGTTTATGCAGCGAGCGGCGAGATCTCAAATATTGCTTCCGGAAACCGCGCTGAAACGCAGCCGCGGATGTTGGACCCTATTGTCCGGAGAGCTCTACTTCAGGCCGAGATGAGGGCACACTGATGAGAATTCGTGGAAAAATCAATATCATTGTCGGGGTCATGAGCGCGGTGGCGGTGGTCATCGGCGCAATGGCGCTTTACGTCAATTACGCCTTCGACAAGCAAAGCGATGTTTACGCACACGCAGCCTCTCGCGCCTATTACGGCGAACGACTGAACCGCCTGGTCACGGCGGTCGTCATGGAAGCGCGTGGTATCTATCATGCGAATACAACGGAGGATGCCGCCAAATTCGGCAAGAACCTGTCCGGCTTCCTCGACGAAATGGACAAGACGATCGCCAACTGGCAGCCGCTGGTGCTGGATGAGGACAAACAAACATTTGAACAATTGAAGGCACGCGCTGCCGAATTCCGCAAATTCCGCATGGAGACCGTGCGCCTTGGTTCCCAGGTCAGCCCCAAAGAGGCAGACATTCAGGGTAACAATGACGCAAACCGTGCCAATCGTACTGCATTTCAAACCAGCATTGATGCGATTGTGAACGCCGACCGCAAGCGCCTTGATGATATCACGGCGGTGATGGACACGTTCGGCTCGCAGATGAACTGGCTGATCCTGACCTTTACAGGCTTTGGCATCGTGGCGGGCACGGGCCTTGGGCTCTTTATCTCCCGAGCGCATCTGTCGCGTCCCATCACGCGGTTGACCAATGCGATCACCGAAGTTGCTGCCGGCAATTACTCGATCGCGGTTCCGCAGGCCTCTGCCCGCGACGAAATCGGTGACATGGCCCGTGCCGTTGAAGTCTTCAAGCAGAATGGCCTTGAGATTGCTCGTCTGAATGCTGAAGAAGCCGCAAGCCGCGCCAACAGCATGGACCTGCAGGAGCGCATGAAAGTTGTCGTCTCCGCAGCGGTGGCCGGCGATTTCGGCCAACGTATCGACAAGCGCTTCAACGACGCGTCGCTTGATCGCTTTGCCGCTGATGTCAACGAACTCTTGGCAAGTGTCGAAGTGGGCGTCACCGGCGTTCGCGAAGTTATCTCCGCGCTTGCTGATGGCGATCTGACGCGCACGATGGAGGGTGACTTCAGGGGCGCCTTTGCCGAGTTGCAGAGCAACGTCAATGCTTCGCTTGCCAAACTGCAACTGACCATGCGCCGCGTTCGCCAGACGACAGAGCTGATCAGCGACAACTCCAACGATTTGCGCCATGCGACGGACAATCTGTCCCGCCGGACGGAGCAACAGGCAGCAGCTCTTGAAGAGACCTCTGCTGCACTCGACCAGATTACGGCTGTGGTGCGCAATTCCAGTGAGCGGGCGCAGGAAGCAAGTTCGATGGTGACTGATGCCAAGGCCAGCGCTCACCAATCGGGACAGGTGGTTGGGAATGCCGTCGCCGCCATGAGCCGTATCGAGCATGCATCGCGAGAAATCAGCCAGATCATCAACGTCATCGACGAGATCGCCTTCCAGACCAATCTGCTGGCACTCAACGCGGGTGTCGAGGCTGCACGCGCCGGCGAGGCAGGCAAGGGCTTTGCGGTTGTCGCGCAGGAAGTGCGTGAGCTTGCTCAACGCTCGGCAAGTGCTGCGAAGGATATCAAGACCCTAATCGGCAAGTCCGGAACGGAAGTGGCAGGTGGCGTACAACTCGTCCAGAAAACGGGTGAAGCGTTGAAGGTCATCGAAACACAGGTCCTATCCATCAACGATCACATCCATTCGATTGCCGCCGCAGCCCGCGAGCAGTCGACCGGCCTGAACGAGGTCAATACCGCCGTCAACCAAATGGACCAGGTGACGCAGCAGAATGCCGCCATGGTCGAGGAATCCTCGGCGGCTACCCACCGGCTTTCTGAAGAAGCGCATGGTCTGCGTGAACTGGTCCTGGCTTTCAAGATTGATCGCAACGGTGAGCAGAAGGTTATCCGCATCAACGATAAGGCGGCATCTGCACCGGTCGCCATGGCCCGCGTCGCCAACACGCGCGGCAGTTCTGCAGCACTGAAAGAAAACTGGGAGGAATTTTGATGAGCACGACGATCGGCGTCAACGCACTTGAGATCATTGCATTTCGTCTGGGCCAGGAAAGCTTCTGCATTCGCACGACGGCTGTACGGGAAATCCGGGGATGGGCGGCTTCCATGCCGATCCCCAATTCTCCAGATTACGTGCTGGGCGTGATCAATCTGCGTGGCAACGTCATTCCGACAATCGATCTGGCCCGTCGTCTTGGCATGCCGGCCGCAGAAAGAACCGAACGCAGCGCAATTGTCGTGGTTGAAGCAGGCCACACCACGATAGGTCTGTTGGTGGATCATGTGACGGACATGCTTTCGATCCCCTCCGACCATCTTCAGCCGGTGCCGCAGGTTTTCAGTAACTTCGACAGCCAATACTGCGAGGGCATCATTACACACGCTGACGGCATGATCTGCTTCATCAACCTGGAGCGATTGTTCGAAGGCGACGACGCAATTCCGCAGGCGGCGTGAGAAGCCTGCTTTCGCTAGCCGACAACCTTTACAGAGGCATTCGTGTCATGAAGCTGTTTCGTATCGTTGCATGTGCCGCCACTTTGATGACCCTCTTGACGGGCGGGGCCTTCGCTCTCGACCGTCCGACCGGCCCCGTTATTCTGACCGTGACCGGTGCCGTTACCAAGCCGAATGCCGGCACGACGGCGCAGTTCGATTTACAGATGCTGGAAGCATTGAAGAGCCGCACCGGCACCATGAATACGCCCTGGATCGACGGCAAGGCGACGTTTTCCGGCCCGCTGCTGCGCGCCGTCCTTGAGGCTGCCGGCGCTAACGGGACGACCTTGCAGGTGCGTGCCCTGAACGATTACTTTGCCATGGTTCCGATGGCCGATGCCGCACAACTGGATACGATCCTGGCGACCCGTATCAACGGCAAGCCGATGTCTGTGCGTGACAAGGGGCCGCTCTTCCTGATCTATCCGTTCGACCTCGATCCATCGCTCTATAACGAGCAGTATTTCTCCCGCTCCGTCTGGCAGATCAAGGAGATCGAGGTCAAGCCGTGACACCAGCAACGCCATTTGGAGGAGACGTCATCCGCAGGGCAAGCCGCACGACTGCCGTGCTGCAGATCTTTGCGGTGATCCTGCTGTCTATCCTCGTCTCCCTCTACGTCGACATGTCCAATCGTCAAGGCAACCTGCGGGACGCCATTCGTGAAAACGCGATGTGGTCTGTCTATCAACTGAACCGTGAGGCGAACAACCTGCACCATCGGGCCGAGTTGATCATCGCCAGCGGCGAGCCGACGGCGGAGGCTTTGCAGAAGCTGTCCCTGAGCTATGACATCGTTTATTCGCGCTTGACCACGCTGGAGCAGACCAAGTTCGAGGAGAACTTCGTCGCGGACGAACGGGTACGTCTTCAGCTGGCGGAAATGCATCGGATCGTATTGGAAAGCCAGAGCCTGTTCGATGCGATTGCCGGAGGCGAAACGCTTTCGATCGGAAGTCTGAAAAGTCTGGAATACGAACTTGGGGTGCTGTCTCGCGAAACTTCCGAGCTTCTCGTCTATACAAACACGTCCATCAGTGAAGAACGTGCCGTCAATCGAGGTGAGCTCGAATCCCTTCAGCGCAAGTCGATCGGCCTCATTGGCCTGTTGGTTGTGTCGGTGGTCTTTCTGATCGTCACACTGCGGCGGCAACTGCATGGAGTGCAGGCCGCAGGTGCAAGCCTTGAGACGATGGCAGAACAATTGACCGCCTCTTGGCAGGCCGCGGAAGCGGGTAATCGGGCCAAATCGCAATTCATGGCGACCATGGGCCACGAGATCCGCACGCCACTCAATGCCATCCTGGGCATGGTCGAACTGCTGGAATTGACGCGGCTCTCTCCGGAAGCCTCTGCGCATATTCGGACTATCCGGCGCTCCGGCGAAACACTGCTCGACATCATCAATGAGATCTTGGATTACGCCAAGATCGAGCATGGAAAACTGGAGCTCGAGCGCCGCACGCTCGACCTTCAGGTTCTTGCCGAAACCTCAGTCGATATGATGCGGGGACGTGCAGCGGAGGCGGGCAACAATATTGTCCTTGACCTGCCGCAGACCTGGCGGGCCCGCTTCATCGTTTCCGATCCGACCCGCCTGCGGCAGGTCATGCTGAACCTCATGAGCAATGCGGTGAAGTTCACGTCTCAGGGGGTCGTCACCCTGCGCATGCGCCAAGTTCTAATTCAGGGAACGCTTTGGTTGCGTGTCGAAGTCCAGGATACCGGCATAGGTATCGAGGAGGAAGGCAAGGAAAAGCTCTTCCGCCCATTCTCGCAGGTCGATGCCAGCATCACGCGCAAGTACGGCGGCACCGGTCTCGGGCTTACCATCTGCAAGGAAATCATCGATCGCTTCGGCGGCCGTGTCGGTGTCGAGAGCCGGCGCGGCGAGGGCAGCACCTTCTGGTTCGAACTGCCTGTGCAGGCTTCTGAAACACCGCCCGCGCCGCATGCCCAGGTCATAGCCCTGCCGCAGGAGCCACTTCGTAAGCTCCGTATCCTCGTGGCCGAGGACAACAAGGTGAATCAGCAGGTCATCATGGGGTATCTCGCTCATCTGGGACAGGATGTGGCGCTTGCAGAGAACGGAGAGGTGGCGCTGAAACTTGCCGCTGCAGAGCGCTTCGATCTGATCCTGATGGATATGCAGATGCCGGTCATGGACGGTATCGAGGCGACCCGTCGCCTGCGCATGTCGATGCTGCCGTCCAGGGATACGCCTGTCGTTGCCTTGACTGCGAATGCATCCGAGGAAGATCGCCGCCTTTGCCTAGAAGCGGGCATGGCAGGCTTCCACGCAAAACCAATCAGCATCGCCATGCTGCATCGGCTGATTCTGGACACTGGTCGGCAAATTCCTCAAGCGCCGACAGCAATGCGGCCTGTGGTCGCTGCGGCGCAATCTGCCACGGCGGCGAGCGGCCCTGATCCAGTGGCACACAGACGCGAGGAAATCGCCGCGGTCCTGGGAGAGGAAGCCTTCGATGAACTGCTTGATGCGTTTTTCGAGGATGCCGTCGAATTGCTCGAAGGACTGCGTTGCGCGCTCAGCGAGGGGCGCGAAAAGGACACCGATCCACTGCTGCACACCCTCAAGGGTGCAGCTTCCAATATCGGCCTTATCGACATCGCCGAAACGTCCCAGGCGTTGCGAAAGACAAAGCTTTCCGCCGACGATCTCGAAATGCTGACACATAAGTTAACAGACGCCAGACAACGGCTGGCCGCCTGAAAGGGAGATGGAACATGCGCATTCTTGTCGTCGACGATAACAAGACGAACCTGACGCTTCTCAAGAAACTCGCCGCCAGCGTCCCCGGTTGCTCCGCGCTTGGCTTTTCCACCCCGGCCGAAGTTTTGCAGGCAATGCCCGATCTCGACTTCGACATTGGCGTGGTTGATTTTCAGATGCCTGTCTACAACGGCGTCGATCTCCTTCTGGAGATACGCCAGTTCGAAAAGTATCGGGATCGTCCGTTTGTCATCGTCACTGCAGACATGGACAACACCACGCGCATGGCGGCTCTGAATGCCGGGGCGATCGATTTTCTGACGAAGCCGATCAACCCGCTGGAATTCCAGGCCCGCATTCGCAACCTTGTCGCCCTGATCGATGCCAGAAACCAGCTTGCCGAGAAAGCCGAATGGCTGCGTCAGGAAGTCGAAAAGGCGATTGCCGAACTGCGTGAGCGCGAACAGGAAATTATCTATCGTCTGACCCTGGCGGCGAGTTACAAGGATCCGGAAACAGCGCTTCATACATTGCGTGTCGGCGCCTATTCCGAAATCATCGCGCGCTCCTACGGTTTGCCGGTGGATATCTGTGCCGATATCCGTCTCGCTGCCCCAATGCACGATATTGGCAAGGTCGGAATTCCTGATGCTGTGCTCCTGAAGCGGGACATCTACACCGACCAGGAACGGGCTCAGATGCAGCGCCATACGACGATTGGCAGCCGCATCCTTGGCGAATCACGGTCTGGCCTCCTGCAGCTCGCCGCCGAAATTGCCGGCGCGCATCACGAACGCTGGGATGGTCAGGGTTATCCGAACCGTCTCACCGGCGAAGAAATCCCGATTGCCGGGCGAATCGTGGCTGTGGCCGACAGCTTCGATGCATTGACCACCGCACGGCCCTACAAGGAAGCTTGGTCGGTGGAGCGTGCTATTCAGCACATCAAGGACCGGGCAGGGTCCCAGTTCGATCCGAGCTGCGTGGACGCCTTCATTCGCTCGCTCGACCAGATCCGCGAGATCATGACCGTGCGGCCAGACGGAGAACCCGCTCCCAACGCAGCCTAGGGTGAGGACGAGATCATATTGCTGGAATGGCGCGATGAACGGCCATGATATGCGGGGAGAAGCACGCACGGATGGGTTCCAGACCCATTCAAGTGCTTCGACACAGCAGATTGCAGCCGTTCGCGCGTCCTCCGCATAATCCCGGCGGGATTATGCTCGGGATGTGGTCGATCCGGCGGTCTACGTCGTTGAAAAGCCTCGCCGATGCGGGAGCATCGTCTACGTTTTTCGCCTCGTATCTCATCCGGATCGCCTCACACCATTTCAGCAAGATGATCGGGTCCTCATCCTAAGGCTGCAATTCGCGGGAACAAAAACGACCCTTTCGCGTTACCGTGAAGCTCCAGGCAGCGCGAGGGGGTCATGCCGCACAGGGTCTTGGTCGTTGAAGATCAGCTTCTGATCGCGCTTCACATCGAAGACGCCGTGCTGGCGCTTGGATACGAAGTTTCTGGCATCGCGGCAAATGCACGCGACGCCTTTTACCATTCAGAGGATTGCGACATCGCACTTGTGGATGTCCAACTGCAGGACGGTGCGACGGGACCCGATATCGGTCGGGCCTTTGCCGCCAAAGGTATTACCGTTCTGTTCATGACTGCAAACCCGGAAGCACTGGCCAGCGGAATTCCGGGTGCGCTCGGAGTCATCTCCAAACCGCTATTCGATCTGGAATTGATCGGGGCCATTCAATATGCAGCCGCGATGCGTGACGGAACATCGATCACACCGCCCGAACGGCTCAGGCTCTTTCATCGCTAGCCGTAATCATGTTGGCTTTGCCAGGTGCTGGCGCGCTGCGTAAAGCGCAATTGCGGCTGCATTCGAGACATTCAGCGATTTGATGGCGCCCGGCATGTCGAGGCGAGCCAGGGCATCCACCGTTTCCCGGGTCTTCTGGCGGAGACCCTTTCCTTCGGACCCGAGCACCAGCGCGAGGCTCTGCCCGGAGAATGTCTGTTCGAGAACCGCAGGACCTTCCGAATCAAGGCCGATCGTTTGAAAGCCGAGCTTCGACAATTCGTTCAACGCATCTGCCAGATTGGTGACCTGAATGTAGGGAATATGTTCGAGCGCACCGGACGCGGATTTTGCGAGCACACCCGATTCGGTCGGGCTGTGGCGCTGGGTGGTAATCAGGGCGCCCGCGCCGAAGGCAACGGCGGATCGCATGATCGCGCCGACATTGTGTGGATCGGTCACCTGATCAAGCACCAGAAGCAGACGGGACTCCGTCAGCGCCGCAAGACGCTTCAAAGGCAGGGGCTGTGTTTCCAGAAGAACCCCCTGATGGATCGCATCCGGTCCCACCAGCTTGTCGATATCGGAAGGAGCGACAATTTCCACAGGAAAGGGAAGAGCGGCATCTTCCGCGAGTTCCAGCCGGGGCAGGGCATTTTGCGTGGCCATCAGCCGGATGTTGCGGCGCTCCGGATTGTCGATCGCGGCGCGCACCGTATGCAGCCCATATAGGAAGACCTGTTCGGGGCGCAGCTGCGGCGCTTTCCAGTCGCTGTCCTTGCCCTTCGGGCGTCGGCCTGCGGCGGGTGTTGGTATTTCCCCACGTTCGCGCTTGGCGTCACGCACGGCACGCCTCAGATTCGCGTAATGGGTATCGCGGGGGGATTTGTCTTTTCGATCATCTTTGCTCATGCGGCCTTATAGCTCTCGCAAGCGCAAGCGCATAGAGCCGCAGAAGCCGGTGGCGTGGGGACAATTATTTTTTCTGACATTTTTCGTGACAGGCTGTGTTGACAGACCGACAAGCTGCCGTCATATACGCCGCCGTGGCTGCGGAACACATCACCGCGGTGACGAAAAAGAGCTTGGCTTCGGTCCAGAATATTGGAGGGATGCCCGAGTGGTTAAAGGGGACGGACTGTAAATCCGTTGGCTCAGCCTACGTTGGTTCAAATCCAACTCCCTCCACCATTCTGATCGAGAGACAAGCCCCGCGGGTATAGCTCAATGGTAGAGCAGCAGCCTTCCAAGCTGAATACGCGGGTTCGATTCCCGCTACCCGCTCCAAATTTCCAGCACGTTTTGGCAAGCGAATTTCAGCGTTAACGCTGTGGCGGCAAACTGTTGCCCTTGCACTTCGTGCCCTAGTAATTATGTCTTGCGCATTCACAGGGAAAGCCTTAAACGGCTGCACCAAACCCGCTCGCGGGTCCATCATTCTTTACCACCACAGGAAGCATCAATGGCAAAGAGCAAGTTTGAGCGTACGAAGCCGCACGTTAACATCGGCACGATTGGCCACGTTGACCACGGCAAGACGTCGCTGACGGCAGCAATCACGAAGTTTTTCGGTGAGTTCAAGGCGT
>NZ_JAUKWQ010000020.1 GCF_030504645.1 Rhizobium oryzicola
GGCGACAACGTGACGGTTCAGGTTGAGCTGATCGTTCCGATCGCGATGGAAGAAAAGCTGCGCTTCGCGATCCGCGAAGGCGGCCGTACCGTCGGCGCCGGCATCGTCGCTTCGATCATCGAGTAATTTCGATCTCGGCAGCATTAGGCGACGAGCCGAAAGCTGCCGACGTTACGATGATGGTACAAAGTCGCGCAAGCGCGCTTTGTACGCGGCGACAGTATCGTTGCCTCGATCATCGAGTAATTGATCTCCCGAAAGGGAAATTGGAAAGCCCCGCCAGCAACGGCGGGGCTTTTGTATTGGTGGGTTAGTCGGCGAAGCGACACATAGGTTAGCGCTCCCGCCTTGCGGAGGAGCTGTCCGGTGGGCGGTAAGCGGCGGGGAGGGACCCGTTAAGCATCTGCTGTGGAAAAGCAACTGTGGCATTCATCAAAATTTCAAAAAAGGTGCTTGCCAATACCTCAAAGGCACCTTAAAGGGTGCGCCAAGCCTCGAACGGAGCAGGTTGCTCAGAGTCGTGGAAGATCAAAGGGGTATAGCTCAGTTGGTAGAGCGGCGGTCTCCAAAACCGCAGGTCGGGGGTTCGAGCCCCTCTGCCCCTGCCATTTTCTCAAGATGATGGGTTTGATCGCTTCGTGAGGCTTGGGGCCGATCCCGTATCGGATAAATGCATAATTTCCGGTTTTCCTCTTGCGAAAGGGGAGGCTGGCGTTTATGTAGGGTACAAACAGACACGCGGTGCGTGGGGCTGAGCGATTTCAGCTTTACGCGCCGTAATTGCGTGGGCAGTCATGGCATCCAAAACCAATCCATTCGCGTTTCTGCAGCAGGTTCGCGCTGAGACGGCAAAGGTCGTTTGGCCCTCTCGTCGTGAGACGACGATCTCCACGGCCATGGTGCTTGTAATGGTGGTTGTGTCGGCTCTGTTTTTCTTTGCTGCGGACCAGCTGATCGGCTGGCTTATCCGCCTCGTGCTGAACGTCAGCATCTAAGCTATTGGGGACGAAAATGGCGGCACGTTGGTATATCGTCCACGCGTATTCGAATTTTGAAAAGAAGGTCGCTGAGGACATCGAGAACAAGGCTCGCCAGAAGGGGCTTGAGCACCTGTTCGAAAAGATCCTTGTTCCGACCGAAAAGGTTGTTGAGGTTCGTCGCGGTCGCAAGGTCGATTCTGAGCGCAAGTTCTTTCCGGGCTACGTGCTTGTTCGTGCCAATCTGACCGATGAGGCCTATCACCTGATAAAGAACACGCCGAAGGTGACTGGGTTCCTCGGCTCCGATAATAAGCCGGTTCCGATTCCGGATTATGAAGCCGATCGCATCCTGGGTCAGGTCCAGGAGGGTGTCGAACGTCCGAAGTCGTCGATCTCTTTCGAGATAGGGGAGCAGGTTCGCGTCTCTGACGGTCCGTTCGCTTCGTTCAATGGCGTTGTGCAGGATGTCGACGAAGAGCGCTCGCGCCTCAAGGTCGAAGTTTCGATCTTCGGCCGTGCGACGCCGGTCGAGCTTGAATACGGTCAGGTCGAGAAGGTCTGATCGACAAGCGGGATCGCTTAGGTCCCGTTTCCGCGTGGGAGGATGATGACCTGAAGCCGGGTCACTCAGACGCACCACGCAACCGCAGCCGCCGGATTTTCCGGCAATGGGCCGGGTAACCGGTCCGCAGTAGAAAGGCAGAGAGAAATGGCTAAGAAAGTTGCAGGCCAGCTCAAGCTGCAGGTCAAGGCAGGGTCCGCTAACCCGTCCCCGCCGATTGGCCCCGCACTTGGTCAGCGTGGCATTAACATCATGGAATTCTGCAAGGCGTTCAATGCCGCCACGCAGGAAATGGAAAAGGGTATGCCGATCCCGGTCGTCATCACCTATTACCAGGACAAGTCCTTCACCTTCGCAATGAAGCAGCCGCCGATGACCTATTGGCTGAAGAAGGAAGCAAAGATCCAGTCCGGTTCCAAGACGCCTGGCAAGGGCGCCAAGGTTGGTACCATCACCAAGGCTCAGGTCCGCGCGATCGCAGAAGCCAAGATGAAGGACCTGAACGCGGCTGACGTCGAAGGCGCAATGCTGATGGTTGAGGGCTCTGCTCGCTCCATGGGCCTGGAAGTGGTGGCTTGATCATGGCTAAGGTTGCAAAGCGTATTCAGAAGATCCGCGAAGGTATCGATCCGACGAAGTTGGTTGCTCTTAACGACGCAATCTCGCTCGTCAAGGAACGTGCTGTTGCCAAGTTCGATGAAACCATCGAAATCGCGATGAACCTCGGCGTTGACCCGCGTCATGCCGACCAGATGGTTCGTGGCGTTGTGAACCTGCCGAACGGCACGGGTCGCGACGTTCGCGTTGCTGTCTTTGCTCGTGGTGCCAAGGCTGACGAAGCCAAGGCTGCCGGTGCAGACATCGTCGGTGCAGAAGACCTGCTGGAAACGGTTCAGGGCGGCAAGATCGATTTCGACCGCGTTATCGCGACTCCGGACATGATGCCGCTCGTCGGTCGTCTTGGTAAGGTTCTCGGCCCGCGTGGCATGATGCCGAACCCGAAGGTCGGTACGGTCACCATGGACGTTGCCGGTGCGGTGAAGGCTTCCAAGGGCGGTGCTGTCGAGTTCCGCGTCGAGAAGGCTGGTATCATCCATGCCGGTATCGGCAAGGCTTCCTTCGACGCCAAGGCTCTGGAAGAGAACATCAAGGCGTTTGCCGATGCAGTCGTCAAGGCAAAGCCGGCTGGCGCCAAGGGCAACTACGTCAAGCGCGTTGCGCTCTCCTCGACCATGGGTCCGGGCGTTCGCATCGAGCCGTCGACGGTTCTTGCTTAAGTTTTCCTCGTGAGGCAAAAGCCTCGCGGAACATAGATTCTCGGCCCTTCGGGGCCGGGATATCCGGGGAAACCCGGAACTCCTGTCCGAGATTGTGGGTGGTTTCGACCTTAATCGTTTGACCTGCATGAGACGGGTAAGACCGAATTTCAATGGACGCGTCGGCGACGCCTCCGAAGTTTTGGTTCGAACCTGGTTGTGCCTTCGCCCTATGAGCTCCGGCTCGCAGTGCAAGGGGACAGGATCCTCGAGCGTCGCTCGGGATCTTGAGTGAAAGATCCCGTGGGGCAAAAGGCAACCCGGCAGGGCTTGGTTTCATACCGGTCCTGCCTACTGGAGACAGACAGTGGAAAGAGCGGAAAAACGCGAATTTGTCACGGAGCTGAACGAAGTCTTCAAGGCTTCTGGTTCGGTTGTCGTGGCCCACTATGCTGGCGTCACAGTTGCGCAGATGAACGACTTCCGTTCGAAGATGCGTGCTGCTGGCGGTAGCGTCAAAGTCGCGAAGAACCGTCTGGCCAAGATCGCTCTTCAGGGCACCGAGTCGGAAGGGATGATCGATCTCTTCAAGGGTCAGACGCTGATTGCTTACAGCAATGACCCGATCACGGCTCCTAAGGTCGTCATGGATTTCGCCAAGACCAACGACAAGCTCGTTGTTCTCGGTGGTGCCATGGGTGCGACCACGCTGAACGCTGAAGCAGTCAAGTCGCTTGCGACCCTGCCTTCGCTGGACGAACTGCGTGCAAAGCTGCTGGGTATGATTCAGACCCCGGCAACCCGCATCGCAGGCGTTGTACAGGCACCGGCTGCTCAGCTGGCGCGCGTTTTCGCGGCCTATGCCAAGAAGGACGAAGCCGCTTAAGGCGGTTTTTCACGCTGTATCAAACTAACTCGTTCGAACTGAACATAAGGAACTAAGAAAATGGCTGATCTCGCAAAGATCGTTGAAGACCTCTCCGCTCTGACCGTTCTGGAAGCTGCTGAGCTTTCCAAGCTGCTCGAAGAGAAGTGGGGCGTTTCTGCAGCTGCTCCGGTAGCTGTTGCTGCTGTTGGCGGTGGCGCTGCTGCTGCTCCGGCTGAAGAAGAAAAGACCGAATTCGACGTCATCCTGACGGACGCTGGCGCTAACAAGATCAACGTCATCAAGGAAGTTCGTGCCATCACCGGTCTTGGCCTTAAGGAAGCCAAGGACCTGGTTGAAGGCGCTCCGAAGCCGGTCAAGGAAGGCGTTTCCAAGGGCGAAGCCGCTGACCTCAAGAAGAAGCTTGAAGAAGCCGGCGCTAAGGTCGACGTCAAGTAATATTGACTATCGGTGGGAGAGGGCACATTTGCCCTTTCCCATTGTTTGGTTGTCTGAACTGATTACCCAAAAGCCGGTGAAACGGCTTTTGGGTAATGGGTTCTTCAAGAGGATGGTTCCCCGATCGGGCGATTTCGGCAATCCGGCCGGCGCGTGAAAGGCGGAACGAGATTGAACCACCCATGATTGACGGGGTCGACTGGCCAGCGAAACCCGTCCGTTGCAGGCCCGGATGCAATTTTTGAAGGAGCGACGATGGCTCAGACCCTTTCGTACAACGGTCGCAGGCGCGTACGCAAGTTTTTCGGAAAAATCCCAGAAGTTACAGAGATGCCAAACCTCATCGAGGTTCAGAAGGCATCTTACGATCAGTTCCTGATGGTTGAAGAGCCAGAAGGCGGCCGCCCCGATGAGGGGCTTAATGCCGTTTTCCGGTCTGTGTTCCCCATCACCGATTTTTCCGGCGCCTCCATGCTGGAATTCGTATCCTACGAATTCGAGCCGCCGAAGTTCGACGTGGAAGAGTGCCGCCAGCGCGATCTGACCTACGCAGCACCGCTGAAGGTCACGCTGCGCCTGATCGTGTTCGATATCGACGAGGATACAGGTTCCAAGTCCATCAAGGACATTAAGGAACAGTCCGTTTACATGGGCGACATGCCGCTGATGACCGACAACGGTACGTTCATCGTGAACGGCACCGAGCGCGTTATCGTGTCCCAGATGCACCGTTCGCCAGGCGTGTTCTTCGACCATGACAAGGGCAAGAGCCACTCTTCCGGCAAGCTCTTGTTCGCCGCACGCGTCATCCCCTATCGCGGTTCCTGGCTCGATATCGAATTCGACGCCAAGGACATCGTTTATGCGCGTATCGACCGTCGCCGCAAGATCCCTGTGACCTCGCTGCTGATGGCGCTTGGCATGGACGGCGAAGACATTCTGTCGACCTTCTACACCAAGTCGAACTATGTCCGTGACGGCCAGGGCTGGCGTATTCCCTTCCTGCCGGAAACGCTGAAGGGCGCGAAGACCATTACCGACATGATCGACGCCGACACCGGTGAAGTTGTTGTCGAAGGTGGCAAGAAGCTGACCCCGCGTCTGCTGCGTCAGCTGACCGAGAAGGGTCTGAAGGCTCTCAAGGCCACCAATGACGACCTTTACGGCAACTATCTTGCCGAAGACATCGTCAACTTCCAGACCGGTGAAATCTATCTGGAAGCCGGCGACGAAATCGACGAGAAGACGCTTCAGGTCATCCTGGATGCCGGCTTTGACGAGATTCCGGTTCTCGGCATCGACCACATCAACGTGGGTGCCTACATCCGCAACACGCTGTCGGCAGACAAGAACGAGAACCGTCAGGACGCTCTGTTCGACATCTACCGCGTCATGCGTCCGGGTGAACCGCCAACCATGGAATCTGCGGAAGCCATGTTCAACTCGCTGTTCTTCGATGCGGAGCGTTATGACCTCTCCGCCGTTGGTCGCGTGAAGATGAACATGCGCCTCGATCTGGATTGCCCGGATACCGTTCGCACGCTGCGCAAGGACGACATCCTGGCCGTGGTCAAGATGCTGGTCGAACTGCGTGACGGTAAGGGCGAAATCGACGACATCGACAACCTCGGCAACCGCCGCGTTCGTTCTGTCGGCGAGTTGATGGAGAACCAGTATCGTCTGGGTCTTCTGCGCATGGAACGCGCCATCAAGGAGCGTATGTCGTCGATCGAAATCGACACGGTCATGCCGCAGGATCTCATCAACGCCAAGCCGGCTGCCGCTGCCGTTCGTGAATTCTTCGGCTCTTCGCAGCTGTCGCAGTTCATGGACCAGGTGAACCCGCTTTCGGAAATCACCCACAAGCGCCGTCTTTCGGCTCTTGGCCCGGGTGGTCTGACCCGCGAG
This sequence comes from Rhizobium oryzicola, assembly GCF_030504645.1. Lineage (GTDB taxonomy): Bacteria > Pseudomonadota > Alphaproteobacteria > Rhizobiales > Rhizobiaceae > Neorhizobium > Neorhizobium oryzicola. The sequence continues at coordinate 6,031 of NZ_JAUKWQ010000020.1, forward strand.
CGCGCAGGCTTCGAAGTCCGCGACGTTCACCCGACGCACTATGGCCGTATCTGCCCGATCGAGACGCCGGAAGGCCCGAACATCGGTCTGATCAACTCGCTCGCAACCTTCGCCCGCGTCAACAAGTACGGCTTCATTGAAAGCCCGTACCGCAAGATCGTGGACGGCAAGGTCACCAACGACGTGATCTACCTCTCCGCCATGGAAGAGGCGAAGTATTACGTCGCACAGGCCAACGCACCGCTGAACAACGATGGTTCGTTCTCGGAAGAGTTCGTCGTCTGCCGTCATTCGGGCGAAGTGATGCTCGCTCCGCGTGACAACATCAACCTGATGGACGTTTCGCCGAAGCAGCTCGTTTCGGTCGCTGCGGCTCTCATCCCGTTCTTGGAAAACGACGACGCCAACCGCGCTCTCATGGGCTCGAACATGCAGCGTCAGGCCGTTCCGCTCGTTCGCGCTGAAGCGCCGTTCGTCGGTACTGGCATGGAACCGATCGTTGCCCGTGACTCCGGCGCTGCCATCGCAGCCCGCCGTGGCGGCGTGGTCGACCAGGTGGATGCGACGCGTATCGTTATCCGCGCAACTGAAGACCTCGATGCCTCCAAGTCCGGCGTCGATATATACCGCCTGCAGAAGTTCCAGCGCTCCAACCAGAACACCTGCGTCAACCAGCGCCCGCTGGTGACAGTTGGCGATATCATCGCCAAGGGTGACATCATCGCTGACGGTCCCTCGACCGACCTCGGTGACCTGGCGCTCGGCCGCAACGCGCTCGTCGCGTTCATGCCGTGGAACGGCTACAACTATGAGGACTCGATCCTCATGTCGGAGCGTATCGTTGCCGAAGACGTCTTCACCTCGATCCATATCGAGGAGTTCGAAGTCATGGCACGCGACACCAAGCTTGGTCCGGAAGAAATCACGCGCGACATTCCGAACGTTTCGGAAGAAGCGCTGAAGAACCTCGACGAAGCCGGTATCGTCTACATCGGTGCGGAAGTGCAGCCGGGTGACATCCTGGTCGGCAAGATCACGCCGAAGGGCGAAAGCCCGATGACGCCGGAAGAAAAGCTTCTGCGCGCCATCTTCGGTGAAAAGGCGTCCGACGTTCGCGACACCTCGATGCGCATGCCGCCCGGTACCTTCGGTACGGTCGTCGAAGTTCGCGTTTTCAACCGCCACGGCGTTGAAAAGGACGAACGCGCCATGGCAATCGAGCGCGAAGAGATCGAACGTCTCGCCAAGGACCGTGACGACGAACAGGCGATCCTGGACCGTAACGTGTATGGTCGTCTGGTCGACATGCTCCGTGGCCAGATCTCGGTTGCCGGCCCGAAGGGCTTCAAGAAGGGCGTCGAACTGTCTAACGCGGTTGTTTCCGAATATCCGCGTTCGCAGTGGTGGATGTTTGCCGTTGAGGACGAAAAGGTCCAAGGCGAAATCGAAGCCCTACGTGGCCAGTACGACGAATCCAAGTCGCGCCTTGAACAGCGCTTCATGGACAAGGTCGAGAAGGTCCAGCGCGGCGATGAAATGCCTCCGGGCGTCATGAAGATGGTCAAAGTCTTCGTCGCTGTGAAGCGCAAGATCCAGCCAGGCGACAAGATGGCCGGCCGTCACGGTAACAAGGGCGTCGTGTCCCGTATCGTGCCGATCGAAGACATGCCGTTCCTGGAAGATGGTACGCATGTCGACATCTGCTTGAACCCGCTGGGCGTGCCTTCGCGCATGAACGTCGGCCAGATCCTCGAAACCCATCTGGCCTGGGCTTGCGCCGGCATGGGCAAGAAGATCGGCGAGATGCTCGACGCCTATCGCAAGACGATGGACATCACCGACCTGAAGCGCGAGCTGACGGATGTCTACGCTTCGGAATCCAACGACGAAGTGGCCAAGTTCGACGATGAGTCGCTGGTTCGCCTCGCCGAGGAAGCCAAGCGAGGCGTGTCGATCGCGACGCCGGTTTTCGACGGTGCCCATGAGCCTGACGTTGCCGCCATGCTGAAGAAGGCTGGTCTGCATGAATCCGGTCAGTCCGTTCTCTATGACGGCCGTACCGGTGAAGCCTTCGACCGTAAGGTCACGGTTGGCTACATGTACATGATCAAGCTGAACCACCTGGTCGACGACAAGATCCACGCGCGTTCGATCGGTCCGTACTCGCTCGTCACGCAGCAGCCGCTGGGTGGTAAGGCACAGTTCGGCGGTCAGCGCTTCGGGGAAATGGAAGTCTGGGCTCTGGAAGCTTACGGCGCCGCCTACACCCTGCAGGAAATGCTGACGGTGAAGTCGGACGACGTGGCCGGTCGTACCAAGGTCTATGAAGCCATTGTCCGTGGCGATGATACGTTCGAAGCCGGTATTCCGGAATCGTTCAACGTTCTCGTCAAGGAAATGCGCTCTCTGGGTCTCTCGGTCGAACTAGAGAACTCGAAGCTCGTGCCTGAAGAAGGTGGCCAGCTGCCTGATGCAGCTGAGTAATTGAAAAACGGGGCGCGCGGTCTCAAAAAAGGCTGCGCGCCGTCCCCTCAGGCGAGTTCAAGCCGGGCAGGGGAATTTCGCCGCATTTCGCGGCTATAGACGTTTTAGGCAGCGGCTGTCCGACCCGGGTATTGAGGACGGCGCGCTTGCAAGCCGAGGGCTTAAGGCCCCACAAGGAGACAGGCATGAACCAAGAGGTCATGAATCTTTTCAACCCGCAGGTGCCGGCGCAGCACTTCGACTCGATCCGCATCTCGATCGCGTCGCCTGAGAAGATTCTCTCCTGGTCCTACGGCGAAATCAAAAAGCCGGAGACCATCAACTACCGCACGTTCAAGCCGGAACGCGACGGTCTGTTCTGCGCGCGCATTTTCGGGCCGATCAAGGACTACGAGTGCCTGTGCGGCAAGTACAAGCGCATGAAGTACAAGGGCATCATCTGCGAAAAGTGCGGCGTCGAAGTCACGCTGTCGCGCGTTCGCCGTGAGCGCATGGGCCATATCGAGCTGGCAGCACCCGTTGCCCACATCTGGTTCCTGAAGTCGCTTCCGTCGCGCATCTCGACGCTGCTCGACATGACGCTGAAGGATGTCGAGCGCGTTCTGTACTTCGAACACTACATCGTCACGGAGCCGGGTCTGACCGCGCTCAAGGAAAACCAGCTGCTCACCGAAGAAGAGTATATGCTGGCGATCGACGAGTACGGCGAAGACCAGTTCACCGCGATGATCGGTGCTGAAGCCATCTACGAAATGCTGGCCTCGATGAACCTCGAGAAGCTGGCGGGCGACCTGCGTTCTGATCTGGCCGACACCACGTCGGACCTGAAGCAGAAGAAGCTGATGAAGCGCCTGAAGATCGTCGAGAACTTCATTGAGTCCGGCAACCGTCCGGAGTGGATGATCATGAAGGTCGTTCCGGTCATCCCGCCGGACCTGCGTCCGCTGGTGCCGCTCGACGGCGGCCGTTTCGCGACGTCCGACCTGAACGATCTCTATCGCCGCGTCATCAACCGTAACAACCGTCTGAAGCGCCTGATCGAACTGCGCGCGCCGGGCATCATCATCCGCAACGAAAAGCGCATGCTGCAGGAATCTGTGGACGCGCTGTTCGATAACGGCCGCCGTGGCCGCGTCATCACCGGCGCCAATAAGCGTCCGCTGAAGTCGCTCTCCGACATGCTGAAGGGTAAGCAGGGCCGCTTCCGTCAGAACCTGCTCGGCAAGCGCGTCGACTATTCCGGCCGTTCGGTCATCGTGACCGGTCCGGAACTGAAGCTGCACCAGTGCGGCCTGCCGAAGAAGATGGCGCTCGAACTCTTCAAGCCGTTCATCTACGCCCGCCTCGACGCCAAGGGTTACTCCTCGACCGTCAAGCAGGCCAAGAAGCTGGTTGAAAAGGAAAAGCCGGAAGTCTGGGATATCCTCGACGAGGTCATCCGCGAGCATCCGGTACTCCTGAATCGCGCACCGACGCTGCACCGCCTGGGTATCCAGGCCTTCGAACCGATTCTGGTCGAAGGCAAGGCCATCCAGCTGCACCCGCTCGTCTGCACGGCCTTCAACGCCGACTTCGACGGCGACCAAATGGCTGTTCACGTGCCGCTTTCGCTGGAAGCCCAGCTGGAAGCCCGCGTGCTGATGATGTCGACCAACAACATTCTGCACCCGGCCAACGGCGCGCCGATCATCGTTCCTTCGCAGGACATGGTTCTCGGCCTGTACTATCTATCGATCATGAACCAGAACGAGCCGGGCGAAGGCATGGTCTTCTCCGACATGGGTGAACTGCACCACGCTCTGGAAAACAAGGTCGTGACGCTGCATGCCAAGATCCGCGGCCGCTTCAAGTCGGTCGACGAGGATGGCAAGCCCTATTCCAAGATCTATGAGACGACCCCGGGTCGCATGATCATCGGTGAACTCCTGCCGAAGAACGGCAAGGTGCTTTTCGACATCTGCAACCAGGAAATGACCAAGAAGAACATCTCCAAGATGATCGACACGGTCTACCGTCACTGCGGTCAGAAGGACACGGTCATCTTCTGTGACCGCATCATGCAGCTCGGCTTCACGCATGCCTGCCGCGCCGGCATTTCGTTCGGCAAGGACGACATGATCATTCCGGAAACCAAGGCGAAGATCGTTGGCGATACCGAAGCCCTGGTGAAGGAATACGAACAGCAGTACAACGACGGTCTGATCACCCAGGGTGAGAAGTACAACAAGGTCGTTGACGCCTGGGGCAAGGCAACGGAAAAGGTTGCGGAAGACATGATGGCCCGCATTAAGGCCGTCGAGTTCGATCCGGAAACCAATCGCCAGAAGCCGATGAACGCCATCTACATGATGTCGCACTCGGGTGCTCGTGGTTCTCCGAACCAGATGCGTCAGCTGGGTGGCATGCGCGGCCTCATGGCAAAGCCGTCGGGCGAAATCATCGAAACACCGATCATTTCGAACTTCAAGGAAGGCCTCACCGTTAACGAGTACTTCAACTCGACCCACGGTGCCCGTAAGGGTCTGGCCGACACGGCTCTGAAGACAGCGAACTCCGGTTACCTGACGCGTCGTCTGGTTGACGTAGCGCAGGACTGCATCGTCAACCTCGTGGATTGCGGCACCGACAAGGGCCTCACCATGACGGCGATCGTCGATGCCGGTCAGGTCGTTGCCTCCATCGGTGCCCGCGTTCTCGGCCGTACAGCGCTTGACGATATCGATCATCCGGTCACGGGCGAGCGTATTGTCGACGCTGGCAAGATGATCCTGGAGCCCGATGTCATCGAGATCGAAAAGGCTGGTATCCAGTCGATCCGCATCCGTTCGGCACTGACCTGCGAAGTTCAGACGGGCGTGTGCTCGGTCTGCTACGGTCGTGACCTTGCGCGCGGTACGCCTGTGAATATGGGTGAAGCTGTCGGCGTTATCGCCGCACAGTCCATCGGTGAACCGGGTACCCAGCTGACCATGCGTACGTTCCACTTGGGTGGTACGGCGAACGTGGTTGACCAGTCGTTCCTGGAAGCGTCGTATGAAGGTACGATCCTGATCAAGAACCGCAACATGCTGCGCAACTCCGACGGCGTTCTCGTCGCCATGGGCCGCAACATGGCGGTAACGATCCTGGACGAGCGTGGCGTTGAGCGTTCTTCGCAGCGCGTTGCCTATGGTTCGAAGGTTTTCGTGGACGATGGCGACAAGGTCAAGCGCGGTCAGCGTCTGGCCGAGTGGGATCCGTACACCCGTCCGATGATGACGGAAGTGGCCGGTATCGTTCACTTCGAAGACGTGGTCGACGGTCTCTCGGTTTCGGAATCGACCGACGAATCCACCGGTATCACGAAGCGTCAGGTTATCGACTGGCGTTCGACGCCGCGTGGCTCGGACCTGAAGCCGGCCATCGTGATCAAGGATGCTTCCGGCAATGTCCTGAAGCTGTCCCGTGGTGGCGAAGCCCGCTTCAACCTCTCGGTCGATGCGATCCTGTCGGTCGAGCCGGGTACCAAGGTCAGCCAAGGTGACGTGCTTGCTCGTTCGCCGATGGAAAGCGCCAAGACCAAGGACATCACCGGTGGTCTGCCGCGCGTTGCCGAACTGTTCGAAGCACGTCGTCCGAAGGACCACGCCATCATCGCTGAGATCGATGGTACGATCCGCCTCGGCCGCGACTATAAGAACAAGCGTCGCGTCATCATCGAGCCGGCGGAAGACGGTATCGAGCCGGTCGAATACCTGATCCCGAAGGGCAAGCCCTTCCATCTTCAGGATGGCGACTACATCGAAAAGGGTGATTACATCCTCGACGGTAACCCGGCTCCGCACGACATTCTGGCGATCAAGGGCGTGGAAGCACTCGCTTCCTACCTCGTGAACGAAATCCAGGAAGTCTATCGTCTGCAGGGCGTTGTCATCAACGACAAGCACATCGAGGTGATCGTTCGCCAGATGCTGCAGAAGGTTGAGATCACGGACTCCGGCGACAGCCAGTACATCGTGGGCGACAATGTCGACCGCATCGAACTGGACGAAGCCAACGAGCGTCTCGTCGAAGAAGGCAAGAAGCCTGCCTATGGCGATCCCGTCCTTCTGGGTATCACCAAGGCATCGCTGCAGACGCCGTCCTTCATCTCGGCTGCATCCTTCCAGGAAACCACAAAGGTTCTCACGGAAGCTGCCATCGCCGGTAAGATGGACACGCTGCAGGGCCTCAAGGAAAACGTCATCGTTGGCCGCCTGATCCCGGCCGGTACCGGCGGCACCATGACCCAGATCCGTCGTATCGCAACCTCGCGCGACGACATGATCTTGGAAGAGCGCCGCAAGGGAACGGGTGCCAGCGTCGCAACGCCGATGCTGCAGAGCCTAGCCGGCGAAAACGCTCCGGCGGCCGAGTAAGATCGGTTGCCATTGAATTGAAGAAGCCGCCCGGAGCGATCCGGGCGGCTTCTTGCTTTTGGAGGGCTTGCTTAAAGACGTGCCGATTAAAGGCCGAGCGTCGTACGCAGTTCCGCCTTGGCAGCCTCGAACTCTGTCTTGAAGTCCTCATGCGTCATGATGGTCTGGGCGATGACCGTGCCGGAAATCCGGCCGACCTCAATGTCGGATGGATAGTGAATTCCGCCGACCACGCGGTTCTGGCCGTATTCCCAGGCACGCTTCATGATCGCATCGCGCTTTTCCGGCAGCATGTTGGAGAGGACGATGCCCATCAGCGTGCCGACGGTCGTGTGACCGGACGGATAGGAGCCGGACTTGGAGAGCGGTACGACCGGCTTCACCAGATCGCTGTAGAGATGCGGGCGAGGGCGCTTCCAGACATCCTTGGCCGGATCGACAACTGCACCTTCGCTCACGACAACGCGATCGAAGAACGCCGAGAACTTCGGCAGATTTTCCTTGCTGAACTTCGGATTGGCGACCACATCCGCAAAGCGCCAGACATTCTCCTCCACATCGGCCTTGGCGCGGGCTTCCATTTCAGGTGTACGTGTCACCTGAATGGTCAGGATCTCACCAAGCTCGGCCTTCATCTTGGCTGAGTCGGGTGCCGGCGGCGGGGGGAGGAGATTGAGGAGATTGATCTCCTTGGCGTCGGTGAAAGGCTTTGCCTTGTCCTCTGCGAGAGACGGGAACGAAAACGAGAGAGCAAGGGCAATACCCAGTGCTCCCTGTGCCAAAAGATTGCGCATATGACCTCCGGTATTAGCTCCGTATATGGCTATCCGGTAAGGTTTTCGCATTTATGACAGATAACGCGACGAGACCTATGTATACGGAGAATCCAATCCGATACGACAGTTACCTGAGCACCTAGGGTGTCGTTCCAACCATCTTTGCCAGCAGCCTATTTGCCTTGCGCGCGTCGTTCCGCAATAGGCTTTCGTTCATTTCTAACTGGCTTCTCCATAGCTGCTGTGAATTCGGCGACGGATCGCTGAACGCTTGCTCTCCAGGCGGGATAAGGGATACGCGCGTAAACTCGACGTCCTGAGAAGAGGATTTGGTTCCCGTGACGCGATCTTCGTACCAATTAACCCAGACGCCCCAGCTATCATCGTCTTCGAGCAGACTTGCGCGCAATGATGCCCAAGCGGATTTATACGGTTCCGGAAGAGGAGTGTTTCTATCCTTTGCCAGCCACAGTGGCTCATCAAGCAACGAGCTTGCTTTCCTACGCGTCAAAAACCAGCTTCGTCTAAGCAACCAAGCCTGATCGCTCTCAGCTTCCGTCCATGGCCTCTCGCGTTCCTCACCCTCGAAGATAAAGGACGCGAACCTCAACGCTTGGCCCGCTTCATAGGCTGAGTTCTCGAAGGGCCTGTGCGACCGGCATGCACATGCAGCCGCCCGAGACGCGGACCGAACCGAAGCTTCGACAACATTCATCCTACGATACGCGACGGTATTAAGGGTTGTGCAGATATCGTAAACAGCTTTCCCTTGCGTGCTCAAGGTCAAGCCCGCAAGTGCTGCGTAGCGGAACGTCATAACAATTCTATGTCGTTCTTTACGTCCAAGCGCCCCCGTTGGAATTTCATTCACGATAAGAGGAAGGCAGCGTAGCGCCAATCTAGCGCTTAATACGGGCCCGGCATCAGGATCTTGCTTAAGAAGCCATGCTTCCATGGCTTTGGCTTTCGCAATATATTTTTGAGCCTCAGCTTTTATCGCCGGATCGGTAACCATTCGCGCTCCGAACTGAGGTAACGTCTCCCGGCACCTCGATCACCCAAAGCGGATAATGGAGACTTCGCCTTCCAGTGCACCCTGATAGGCGGAGGCATGCGGTTCTTCGACCGGCTCTTCCGTCAAAACGCCGATCTGGTCGAGGTCGGCCTCGATGAAGCCTTCTTCGGAAAGGGCGTTCAGCGCCTCGCGCACAGCGGTGTCGTCATCGGGCGCAGTCAGAAGGATGTGCAATTCGATGCCTTCCGATTCCTTCGACTCGTATCCCTTGCCGAGAATGATGAACACCATCGGCGAATCGAGCTTATTGTCGTTGTCAGGCGTGGTGATCATTCTCAAAAAACTCCTATGGAGGATCAGCCCGAATCCGGCGATCCGCGTCATGCAATATGATTTAGACACTTGCACGCGAAAGCCCAGAAGTTAAAGTGTGTTGAGAGAGCAATTCATCGATTTGGCACTGTTCTCCCGTCCAAAATGCTTGCGCCGCAGGCGTTGCAGGGAGTATTTTGAGCCTGGCCCTTGACTGAACCGGGTTTAAACAGTAAACGCCCCGCATCGGAAGCGATGTGAGGCTTGCCCGTTCGGGACGACGCGTTCCGCACTTTGCCTCAAACACGGTTCCAAACGCACGTTGAAGACACGTATGCCGCACGCAAGACGCATGAGACATGCGTCCTCTGCCTTTCGTGGTCCATCCGGAATTTCGGATCGGGCCACGTTTCGTGCATGTTGAGATGTGTGTCGGGGCCGGAGACGGCTACAGTTTGGCCCGCAAGGGTCGCGACCAAGATTTTGCAAGGGATGGGTATATGCCTACCGTAAACCAGCTGATCCGCAAGCCTCGTCAGGCACAGGTAAAGCGCAACAAGGTTCCTGCTTTGCAGGAAAACCCCCAGAAGCGCGGCGTTTGCACCCGCGTTTACACGACGACCCCGAAGAAGCCGAACTCGGCTCTGCGTAAGGTTGCCAAGATCCGCCTCACCAATGGCTTCGAAGTCATCGGCTACATTCCGGGTGAAGGCCACAACTTGCAGGAACACTCTGTCGTCATGATCCGTGGCGGCCGCGTCAAGGACTTGCCGGGTGTTCGCTACCACATCATCCGCGGCGTTCTCGATACCCAGGGTGTCAAGAACCGTAAGCAGCGTCGCTCCAAGTACGGCGCGAAGCGTCCGAAGTAATTCACCAGATCCCGGCGCCGCGCGAGGTCCTCCGCGTGTTAAGGCGCCCTGTCCAGTTTTAAAGAGACGGAACGTATGTCCAGACGTCACAAAGCAGAAAAGCGCGAAATCAACCCGGATCCGAAGTTTGGTGATCTGGTTGTCACGAAGTTCATGAATGCCATCATGCTGCACGGCAAGAAGTCGGTCGCAGAAAACATTGTCTACGGTGCATTTGATGCCGTTCAGGCGAAGGCCAAGCAGGAGCCCCTGCAGATCTTCCATCAGGCACTGGACAACGTTGCTCCGCACGTCGAAGTCCGTTCACGCCGCGTTGGTGGCGCGACCTATCAGGTTCCGGTCGATGTTCGCCCCGAGCGCCGTCAGGCGCTGGCGATCCGCTGGCTGATCGCTGCCGCACGCAAGCGCAATGAGACGACGATGGTTGACCGCCTTTCTGGTGAACTGATGGACGCCGCAAACAACCGCGGTTCCGCTGTCAAGAAGCGTGAAGACACGCACAAGATGGCTGACGCGAACCGCGCCTTCTCGCATTACCGCTGGTAATCCTGATCCGATCGAAATCCGAAAGGCAGTCCTATGGCTCGCGAATATAAAATCGAAGACTACCGTAATTTCGGTATCATGGCGCACATTGACGCCGGCAAGACGACGACCACCGAGCGTATCCTTTACTACACCGGCAAGTCGCACAAGATCGGCGAAGTCCATGACGGCGCGGCCACGATGGACTGGATGGAGCAGGAGCAGGAACGTGGTATCACCATCACGTCCGCTGCCACCACGACCTTCTGGAAGGGTCGCGATGGCAAGATGCGCCGCTTCAACATCATCGATACCCCCGGTCACGTTGACTTCACCATTGAAGTTGAGCGTTCGCTGCGCGTTCTCGACGGTGCAATCGCTCTGCTCGACGCCAATGCCGGCGTTGAGCCGCAGACCGAAACCGTCTGGCGCCAGGCTGAGAAGTATCATGTTCCGCGCATGATCTTCTGCAACAAGATGGACAAGACCGGCGCTGACTTCTACCGCTCGGTAGAAATGATCAAGACCCGCCTTGGCGCCACCGCTGTTGTCATGCAGCTGCCGATCGGCGCTGAGACCGAGTTCAAGGGCGTTGTCGACCTGATCGAGATGAACGCTCTGGTCTGGCGCGACGAATCTCTCGGCGCCCAGTGGGACGTTGTTGAGATCCCGGAAGATATGAAGGCCAAGGCTGAAGAATATCGCGAAAAGCTGATCGAGACTGTTGTCGAGATCGACGAAGAAGCGATGGAAGCCTATCTGAACGGCGAAATGCCGGACAACGACAAGATTCGTGCGCTGGTTCGCCGTGGCACGATCGACGTCAAGTTCCATCCGATGTTCTGCGGTACCGCATTCAAGAACAAGGGTGTTCAGCCGCTGCTCGACGCCGTCGTTGATTACCTGCCGTCGCCGCTCGATATTCCGGCGATCAAGGGCATCGACTTCAAGACGGAAGCTGAAATCGAGCGTCACGCCGACGACAACGAGCCGCTTTCGATGCTTGCGTTCAAGATCATGAACGACCCCTTCGTTGGTTCGCTGACCTTCGCACGCATCTACTCCGGCAAGCTCGAAAAGGGCGCGTCGGTCATGAACACGGTTAAGGACAAGCGCGAGCGCGTCGGCCGTATGCTGCAGATGCACTCCAACAGCCGTGAAGACATCGAAGAAGCCTTTGCTGGTGACATCGTTGCTCTGGCCGGTCTGAAGGAAACGACGACGGGTGACACGCTCTGCGATCCGCTGAAGCCGGTTATCCTCGAGCGCATGGAATTCCCGGAACCGGTTATCCAGATCGCGATCGAGCCGAAGTCCAAGGGCGACCAGGAAAAGATGGGCCTCGCGCTCAACCGCCTGGCTGCTGAAGACCCGTCCTTCCGCGTCAAGACCGACACCGAATCCGGCCAGACGATCATCGCTGGCATGGGCGAACTTCACCTGGACATTATCGTTGACCGTATGCGTCGCGAGTTCAAGGTTGAAGCAACCGTTGGCGCTCCGCAGGTTGCCTACCGTGAAACCATCACGAAGGCACACGAAGAAGACTACACGCACAAGAAGCAGTCCGGTGGTACCGGTCAGTTCGCGCGCGTCAAGATCATCTTCGAACCGAACCCGGACGGCGAAGACTTCAAGTTCGAATCCAAGATCGTTGGTGGTGCTGTTCCGAAGGAATACATCCCCGGCGTTCAGAAGGGTATCGAAAGCGTCCTGTCTTCGGGTCCGCTGGCTGGCTTCCCGATGCTCGGCGTCAAGGCCACCCTCGTTGACGGTGCATTCCACGACGTTGACTCGTCTGTTCTGGCGTTCGAAATCGCTTCTCGTGCATGCTTCCGTGAAGCTGCCAAGAAGGCTGGCGCACAGCTGCTCGAGCCGATGATGAAGGTCGAAGTTGTAACGCCGGAAGATTACGTCGGTGACGTGATCGGTGACCTGAACTCCCGCCGTGGTCAGATCCAGGGTCAGGAAAGCCGCGGTATCGCCGTTGTCATCAACGCGCACGTACCGCTGGCCAACATGTTCAAGTACGTGGATAACCTGCGCTCCATGAGCCAAGGTCGCGCCCAGTACTCGATGGTCTTCGATCACTATTCGCCGGTTCCGTCGAACGTCGCACAGGAAATCCAGGCAAAGTACTCCGGTCAGAAGTGACCGGGGTAACCCCCTGTTTGAATTGAATTTCAGAATTCCCTTGCGTTTGCAGGGATAAGGATGGAGAGCCTCAATGGCAAAGAGCAAGTTTGAGCGTACGAAGCCGCACGTTAACATCGGCACGATTGGCCACGTTGACCACGGCAAGACGTCGCTGACGGCAGCAATCACGAAGTTTTTCGGTGAGTTCAAGGCGT
>NZ_JAUKWQ010000021.1 GCF_030504645.1 Rhizobium oryzicola
CGCCAGGCACCGGAGCCGGGCGACGGTGTACGCCGGCTCAGCCAACGCCCGATAATGTCTTCTGCGGGTTCTGACGACCGTGGAGAGCTCCATTCCGGGCGAGAAAGTCGAAATCCAACCAGTGTTGCAACGACTTCCGCCGCGATTGGGAACGTGACGTTCTCAAGAATCATGGCGAGGCCGAAGACATCGCCTTTGTCGTCACTGAGAGGATCGAACCAGCCTCGTCCTTCATGGGTCACAATGATGATGCTACCACCATGCCGGTATTTGACGGCTCGGCGGGTGCTTTCTCTTAAATCGAGTTCGTATCCGGCCCTCTCCAGCAGGGCTTCACAACTGACGCTGGCGCGCAGCGCCTCTAAGTCTTTTCGTTCCATATTTTTCTTCGGCCGCGTGGCGGCCGTCCTTTCATTTTCCCGCAATGCGCGGGAGACCTCCTTCCCGCCGCGAAGAGCGGAGGGTGCAAGGGCGCAGCGCGCAACTGACAAAAGTTGCAGCAAGCGCTGCGGCGGCGCTTCCCTTGCGGCCGACAAGTCGCCAGCGGCAGGAACAGGCGGGTCTCAATGAGACCCGCGCGGGAAGTATTCGTGCACGATCTCAAGATCGTCTTCGTCATCGAGTTCGTCGGACGGAAGGACGCCGAATTCGTCGCCGGACTTGAACAGGGTGATGGGAACCATCAGATCGTTGCAGAGGTGGAAGGCGTGAGATTGGGCGAGAGAAAGATCGTGTGCCATCTTGAGGTGCTCCATCGGAAGCGGGCCAATTCCCGCTGATGGCTCCTCGATGGAACAGGGACGGTCGCGATCACCGCGAAGGCGAAGACGGAGCGGCGGCAGCTTGCTAGCCGACCCCTTGAGGGTTGATCGACGGAGATCCGAACCTGGTCCAGGACGCCATCACAACTAGCGGGTTTTGGGGTGCCGTCGATGCTGCAATGTATCGGCAGGCGACTTATCGCCTTTGCGCTGCCGTCGCCTTACCCACATTGGTGAACTTGATGGTCAGGCACCGGGACTGATGCCACATTCACCCAAGGCTATAACTTTGGTATTGCCGGTTGCGCTGTTAGACCCCCAACAGCAGAATTTTTCCAGTAAGATTGCACGAGTTTGGGTAACTTTCGTGATGTACTGCGCCGGATCAAGTTGTGGCGCTTGAGAAACTCAGAAACCTAGGCCGACGCAGATTTCATGCAAGGCAGGAGGCCTGTGAGTACAGCTCCCTGCCTCCCTTCCTAGGTCCCCATCCTCGAGTATCAATCGACCGAATACGGAGCAAAAACCGCATCAACCGGTGTCCCCGCCAAGTGATTGACGTAGTTGGAGAATGTCTTCGCAGCGATCGCCAACACAATGCCAAAGACGTGCTGCTCGGTATAACCTGCCGCAAGGAAGGCCTCGATCGAGGCCTTCCCGGGATTTCCTCGTGAAACGACCATCGCTTCGGTCATGGCTGCGACAGCCTGAAGTTTCGCATCCGGCAATTCTTCCCCGGATCTCAGCGCATCAAGAGATGCCGATGGAACACGCGACTTTTTGTCGGCGATCATCGAATGAGCAGCCATGCAATAAGTGCAGCCGTTCACGCGGCTGATTGTAAGAAAGACTGTTTCCTGCTCGGCAGACGTGAAGCCGGACTGGCTGCGGAAGGCGTCATAGCTCGACATGTAGTTGGCGAGAACCGGTGGCAACTTGGCCATGTATCCATACATGTTAGGTACAAAGCCGAGTTTGGCCTTGGCTGTCTCCAACAAGGCGTGAGCCTCGCCGGTGGAAGTTTCAAGTGTTTCGGGCTGCATATCGAGAAGCGGGATACGTGCCATGGAAAATCTCCTCTAATTTTCAGAACACTCGTTCTTTAAATTGAATTCGCGAGATTGGACAGCTATTTTAGAATGGTCGGTTCAGAATTAGGTGATCAATGTCAGCAACCAGCCCAACAATACGTCAGCGGGGCCGTCCGAGCGGCTTCGATCGACAAACTGCGTTGGAAGCGGCAATGCGGTCTTTCTGGGCAGAAGGCTTCGAAGCGGCTTCAATTGACAGGCTGTGTCGGGCAATGAATATGCCTCGTGCCAGCCTCTACCAGCTCTTCGGAGACAAGCAGGGTCTGTTTATGTCGGCGCTTGATCGATATGGCGAAACGCGTGTGTCGCGTGTCATAGCGGCGCTGGGACCTGTGGGGTCTCTGGCTGAGGATTTGTCCGCTTTTTTCGATGAAGTGATCCATCTTGCCACTTCGGATCGAGGCACTCCAGGGTGCCTGATTTCCTGCGTATTGGCAGATGCCGCTGGAACCAACCCGGTTTTCACGGCAGAACTTGATCGTCGCTTTACCGCGATGGAACATCGGATAGAAGAACGCCTTCTGCTGGCCCGGTGGCCAGTCGATGCGAAGATCTCGGCTAGTGCTGTGGCCGGAATGATCGCATCAGTGGCGCGGGGGATGACCCTCAAGGCGCGCTCTGGCCAGACGGCTGATGAGCTTCTGCCTATCGCCCGAACAGCGCTCATGGCGGTAACGAGGCTAGCTGATCATATAGAAAAATAGTCACTCTGTTTGGCGTCCCGCCGCGCCCGAGAAAGATCTCCAGCGATTTTTTTCTCCCTCCTTTGTAACAGATCGAACGCTTAATAGTCCTTGGTACAGCCGGCCGTTTTGGCCGAAGTCTGACAAGGAGCTCGCATGGCGTCGACCGACCAAAACTCCGCATCCACCAACAGCGATTGGAAACGACCCAAGCGGTTCGATCGCAATCTGATTGTTATTGGAGCAGGTTCTGCCGGTCTGGTCTCTGCCTATATCGCTGCTGGCGCAAAGGCGAAGGTGACCCTGATCGAGGCTCACAGGATGGGCGGCGACTGCCTAAATTTCGGGTGCGTGCCCTCGAAGGCACTCATTAAAAGCGCTAGGATCGCTCACCAGATGCGCCATGCCGTCCGCTACGGACTTGAACCGGTTGAGCCCAAGGTGCTTTTTTCCTCGGTGATGGAGCGCGTTCATAACGTCATCGCCGAAATAGAGCCGCATGACAGTGTGGAACGCTACACCTCATTGGGAGTTGAAGTTCTTCAAGGATACGCAAAGCTCATCGATCCGTGGACGGTTGAAGTCGCCCTTAACAATGGGGGCAGTCAACGACTGACCACGCGTGCGATCATTATTGCGACCGGCGCACAACCCTTCGTTCCACCCATTCCCGGTATAGACGAGGTGGGTTACCTCACCTCCGACACCCTATGGGATCGTCTTCGGGACCGCCCCTCGGCGCCTAAACGGCTGGTGGTGCTGGGCGGCGGGCCTATCGGCTGCGAGTTGGCGCAAAGTTTCGCACGGCTGGGGTCAGAGGTCATCCAGATCGAGATGGCACCGCGCCTGATGATCCGAGAGGACGAAGATGCAGCCTCATTGGTGGAAGCCTCCCTCAAGTTCGACGGCGTCCAGGTGCTTACAAACCATAAGGCGGTCGCCTGCGGGGTCGAGGCAGGTGAGAAGTGGATCGAAGTCGATCATGGCGGCGAAAAGCGGCGAATTGCTTTTGACGAGATTATCGCGGCTGTCGGGCGCGCGCCGCGCCTAAAGGGTTTTGGGCTGGAAGAGCTTGGCATCAAAGTCGATCGTGTGGTCGAAACGAACGAATACTTGCAGACGCTCCACCCGAATATCCTGGCCGCCGGCGATGTGGCCGGGCCCTACCAATTCACCCATGTGGCAGGACACCAAGCCTGGTTTGCGGCAATCAACGCCCTTTTCGGCGATCTTAAGCGTTTCAAGGCCGACTATTCTGTGATCCCCTGGGCCACCTTCACTGATCCGGAAGTGGCCCGCGTAGGGCTGTCGGAAGCCGAGGCTAAGCAAAAAAACATACCCCACGAGGTGACACGCTTTGGAATAGATGATCTCGATCGGGCGATCGCCGATGGATCCGCCCGCGGCTTCGTCAAGGTGCTGACAGTGCCGGGCAAGGACAAGATTCTTGGTGCGACTATCGTCGGTGAGCATGCCGGTGATCTGCTTGCCGAATTCGTCTTTGCCATGAAACATGGGCATGGCCTTGGCAAGATCCTCGGTACGATCCACATCTATCCGACGCTCGCCGAGGCAAACAAGATGGTCGCCGGCCAGTGGCGCCGCGACCACATCAACGCCTTCCGCCTGTCGCTGCTTGAGCGCTTCCAGACCTGGAGGCGTGGATGATCGACGCTCGCATCCTGCCACTGCAACGTGCCGCCCTTCAGCCGGTCGCCGAATTTCTGGCCCATCGCGGCATAGGGGCAGACCAAATCAGCCTTACGGGGTTTGTGGCCGGCTTCGGTGCATTTATCGCCTTATGCTTCGGACAATGGCCCGTGGCCCTCTCGCTCATCCTCCTCAATCGCCTTTTGGACGGTCTCGACGGCGCGGTCGCGCGGATTGCGGGGCCAACAGATCGAGGAGCGTATCTCGATATTGCCTTCGACATGGTGTTTTACGCGCTCATCCCACTCGGATTTGCGCTGCAGGCACCCGAAACGCATGCGCTGCCGGCCGCCGTGCTGATCGTATCCTTCGTGGGGACGGGCTCCTCATTTCTCGCCTTTTCTGCGGTTGCGGCAAAGCTCGGCAGGAAGGCCGCAGATTTTCCGACCAAAGGCATCTATTACGCCGGCGGACTGGCAGAAGGTTTCGAGACGATTGCGGTCTTTATTGCCATGTGCCTGTTTCCGGCGAAATTTTCCCTGATCGCCTATGGATTTGCCGCGCTCTGCATCGTCACCACCGTAATTCGCTGGCGACAGGGGTGGGTGGCCTTCTCCGATGCTGAGCACTAGCCATGCGAAGCGTGGCGCCGGTACGGGATTGTACACGGCCAAGCACCGTGTCAAAGGCTTTTGTTAAGCTGATCAAGAGCGTTGCGAATGCTCACCCGCGCGCGGTGGAGGAGCACGCGCATGTTGCCTTCGCTCATATCCAGAAGAGCACAAACCTCTTTGGGATCGAGTTCCTGCTGCCCACGGAGCATCAGCACCGCGCGCTGTGCCGGGGGCAGCGCCTCGATGGCTGTCTCGACATGCTTGAGGACGCTGCGACCCTCAACGTGTCTGTCCGGTGTCAACTCATCCCAAAGTTCGGGCAGATCTCGCCAGCGGCCGCGGCCGTCGAAGGCGTTTGCAAGGCCGTCGCCGTCGGTTGCATCGTCGAAAAACACGGTTCTTCCATCACGTTTCGCGAGGGTTCGGGCCTTGTTGAGGAGGATAGTGTAGATCCAGCCAGCCAGGGAGCTTCGTCCCTCGAAGAGATCGATCCGGCTGAGCACCGAGACCCACGTATCCTGTACGACTTCTTCGGCCACATATCGGCTTCTGACGATGCCGGTCGCAAAACGAACCATCGCGGCATTGTGCCGCCGAAACAGGTTCTCGAACGCAGCCTGATCCCCTTCGATCAGCCGTCGCAGCAAGTCCTGTTCATCGATTTCCGATTTCCCCACAGCCCCTCCGAACAGTGTCCGAGAGGTATTAACAGAATAATCGTTCTAAAAGTCCAGCAAGTTTTGCTCATATCAAGCCATCGTGACGCTGAAACCGATGGGTCCCGAGCGAAACACGCAAGAAAACAAGAAGGAAGGCAGAATGAGCCCGATGCACGACAACATCTCTCGTCGCGGTGTACTGAGCCTCGCTGGTGCCGGCCTGGTTGCGATCACATCCCGACCCGCAATTGCCTCAAGCTTTTCAGCTTTGGCGCCGGTCGGCACATCGAGTGTCGATCACAGCAGCTTCGATCAACTGCTCCAACGTTATGTCAAGCCGGACAAAAGCCGCTATAACCGCGTCGATTACAACTCGTTGCGGCGGGAGGGCGCCACCGCGCTAAAATCCTATCTCGACGGACTATCCCGTATCGACGCCAGTCGTCTCTCACGCAATGAGGGCCACGCGTTCTGGATCAACCT
This sequence comes from Rhizobium oryzicola, assembly GCF_030504645.1. Taxonomy (GTDB): domain Bacteria; phylum Pseudomonadota; class Alphaproteobacteria; order Rhizobiales; family Rhizobiaceae; genus Neorhizobium; species Neorhizobium oryzicola. The sequence continues at coordinate 5,942 of NZ_JAUKWQ010000021.1, forward strand.
CTACAATGCCAAGACCCTTGAGGTCGTAATCGATCATTATCCCGTGGCCTCTATCAAGGACATCAAGCTCGGCGGCGGCGGTCTATTCAAAACCGGCCCCTGGTCGAAGAAGATCATCATGGTCAGCGGGACGGAGCTGTCGCTGGATGATATCGAACACGAGATCGTCCGGGGCTTGTTCAAGGATCCGATGAGCCATTACGGCTTGAACTGCGCGTCCTACTCATGCCCGAACCTGTCAGCGACGGCTTACTCCGGCGGCAATGTCGATGCCCTGCTCGCTGAAAACGCCCGCGACTACGTCAACCACCCGCGCGGCATAACTGTGTCGGATGGCGAGATCACCGCGTCGAAAATCTATTCCTGGTACGCCGATGACTTCGGCGGCAAGGGCGCACTCAAGGCCCACTGGAAATCACTTGCAAGCGTCGATCTGGCAAAACGGATCGATACAGCCTCTGTCGGCTCTTTTGTCTACGATTGGTCACTCAACGATGTCTGATGAGAACTCCAGCAACCACATGTCAAACAAGGCCACGTCTCTACATGAACGCCTCATACGACTCGCCCCCGTTGGGATTCTCGTGCTGGGCCTAGCGGTTGGTTATGCCCTGGGCCTGGAGAAGTACCTCAGCCTCGGCTATCTTGCCGAGCAAAGGCAGGCAATGAGAGCATATGTTGACGGTAATGCGGTTTGGTCTGCACTGTTATTCGTCGGCGCCTACATCCTTGCCGTCGCCTTCTCGTTCCCGGCCGCATCCGTCCTGACGATATTCGGCGGATTTCTGTTCGGCTGGCTGTTAGGCGGTGCGCTTGTCGCCGTTGGAGCAACCATCGGGGCGTCCATTCTGTTCCTGGCTACTCGCTCAGCCTTTGGGAGCTTCCTACGCCAGAGGGTCGACGGAGTGGTCAAAAAGCTCGCCGACGGCTTTCGCAAAAATGCCTTCAGCTATCTCTTTGTCATACGTCTTGCCCCCGTCTTCCCCTTCTTCGTCGTCAATATCGCAGCCGCTCTCTTCGACATCAGCCTCGGACGCTTCGTCGCCGCAACATTTCTCGGGATTTTACCCGGCACATTCGCCTATGCCTATCTCGGCCAAGGCGTGGACAGCGTGCTGGTAGCCGCGCAGGCCGCCGGACGCGAGGCACAAATATCGGATCTGGTAACGCGGGAAATCACGATCGCATTTTTTACACTTGCCGTCGTCGCGCTCATCCCAACGGTCGTCAAGCAGGTCCGTCAGCGCAGGGGTGGCGTTTGACCACGCATCGATCGTCACGTGCCCCCATATCCTATTTCGTAACTGGCGCCTCGTCGGGCATCGGGCTGGAAATTGTTCGCCTGCTTGATGCCCGTGGCGAGCAGGTCATTGCAACAGGACGGCGACAGTCAGCAGACCTTCCTGCAGGCTTCCCGGATGTGCCGTATCACGTGGCGGATCTCGCCGATGTGGCTGCACGCACGCGGCTGGTCGAGGCTCTGCCCGCAACGCTTGACCGCGCCATCCTGTGTGCCGGGAAAGGTCACTACAGGGCGTTGACTGAAGAAGTCGATTCCGAAATGGCCGACGTGGTCGAGGTCAATGTCAGAGCGAACATACATCTGACACATGGCCTCTATCAGCCACTCGTGGCCGCTAGCGGTCGGATCGCACTTGTCGGCTCGGTTGCAAGAAAGGGGGCTTCCACTATGCCCATCTATTCGGCAAGCAAGGCGGCAATCGATGGTTTGGCACGGTCCCTCGCACTGGAATGGCAGGGGAGAATAACCGTGAAGGCGCTGCATCCGGGACCGACCGCGACAGGCATGTCGGTCCGCTCTGGTCGACCAGCGGATTTTTTTGATCGGATCATGCTTAAGCCTGAAGCGGTCGCGAGCACGATCCTGGCGATGCTCGAGGAGAATGGCGGTTATCGCAGGACGATTTCCTATCCTCGCATCCTGACAGATACCCTCTTGCGGAGGTCGACGACATGAAGGTGCTTGTCGTAGGTGGCGCTTCTGGTCTTGGCCGGGCACTCGTTGAGATCGCGATACAGCGTGGAGACGAGGTCAGCGTGCTTGATCTGGACGCAAGGGCGCTGGAAGCCCCGGCTGACAAAGCCGTGATAGCAGTTTGCGACATTTCCAATAGCGAAAGTGTGGGCGCGGCACTTGCTTCACTTGCAAGCCGATCGCCATTTGACCTGGTCGTTCTTACCGCCGGCATCAGTGCCGTCGGCAGGTTTGAGGAATTGGAGTTGTCCGAGATGTGGCGCGTCGTGGCTGTCAACCTGACCGGGACGATGATTGTCACGAAAGCCCTTATTCGCGGCGAGATGATTGCACGCGGTGGCCGCCTGGTGCTGACATCGTCGCTCTCGCATTTCGTAGGCTATCCTGGCGCCAGCGCATATGCGGCCTCTAAGGATGGTGTCACCGCCTTCGGCAAGAGCATTGCAGCCGAGTTCATGCGCAGACATTCGATCACAGTACAGATTGCGGTTCCAGGTCCAATGGACACGCCACATGCCGAACGCCATGCACCGCCTGGCAGCAAACGCGATCGACGCGCAAAACCGGAACTGATAGCGGCCGCGATCCTAAATCGCCGCCGCGCAGGGATCTTCGTGCCGGGTTTGGCGGCGCGTCTCATGGCAGGTATCGGCCGTTTCTTTCCGGGGTTATCCGGGCGCCTCATGCTGAGCGCAATCTATAACCGTCTGCCATGACCGGTGCGCGATATTTTAAATCATCAGAAAAAAGACGCGTCAGCTGTAACGGATCCCCCCGGATCGAGTCATGTCCAACAGGTCCAGAATAAGGATTGATCTGATGTTCAGATGCAGTGAAGTCGCCGAACGCGCCAGCCTTCTCATCGATGGCGAGCTCGGACCATGGCAACGCTTCAACATGAAGCTGCACCTCGCCATGTGCCGCGGATGCCGGGCGTTCATCGAGCAAATGCGGATTACCCGCGACCTGACGCGCGCGGCGGTTGCGTCGGAAGATCAACACATCGGCCCAGAGATCGAGGCCGCTCTCGCGTTGAGGCGAGCGCGATCCATCGGCAAAACCTAAGTGTCCGAGAGGGCCTCAGGAGTTAAATCACATGTGGAACGTGACTCCGAGTGAGCTCGGTCCGATCCGAACGAAGGAGATAGTCCCGAATGCGCTTCATCAAGAGAGTCTTGGCAGCCAGCCTTATTACAGCGATCAGTGGCCTCAACGCAGTGGCGGCTGAACGCGATGTAAAGGACTGGAGCGCCATCGAGAAGGCCGCATCCGGGCAGACGGTCTATTTCAACGCCTGGGGCGGATCTGAAAACATCAATGCCTATCTCGAATGGGTTGGCGCCGAAATGCAGTCGCGCTACGGCGTCACCGTCTTGCAGGTGAAGCTCGAGGATACCGCAAGCGCCGTCGCCAAGGTGATCGCCGAAAAGGCGGCCGGCAAGAACGAGGGTGGCTCGGTCGATCTCATCTGGATCAATGGCGAGAACTTCGTCTCGATGAAGCAGCAGGATCTGCTTCTGACGCCGGGCTGGGCAACGGCGCTGCCGAACTGGCAATATGTCGACGTCGAGAACCAGCCGACCATCCTCACGGATTTCACCGAGCCGACGGATGGGCTGGAAAGCCCTTGGGGCGGCGCGAAGATGGTCTTCTTCTACGACAGCGCCAGGACTGACTCAGCCTCGTTGCCCGATAATGCGGTCCAACTGCTAGATTGGGCGAAGAAGCATCCGGGACGTTTTTCCTATCCGGCGCCTCCGGATTTCATCGGCTCGTCCTTTTTGAAACAGGTGTTGAGCGAAGTCATCGATGATCCTTCCAAGTTGGCAAAGCCGGTCGATGAGAAAACCTTCGAGCGGGATGTCGAACCGCTCTTTGCCTATCTTGATCAGCTGCACCCGGTGGCCTGGCGTCAGGGCAAGGCCTTTCCGCAGAACTACCCGGACATGAAACAGAAGCTCGCGGACGGCGAACTCGACATCATCTTCGCCTTCAACCCGGCAGAAGCCTCAGCAGGCATCAAGGCAGGCGAGCTTCCTAATACCGTGCGCTCCTTCACGTTTTCCCACGGCACCCTCGGCAACACGCATTTCGTCGCCATCCCCTACAATGCCAATGCCAAAGAAGGGGCCCTTTTGACGGCGAACTTCCTGATTTCGCCCGAAGCACAACTACGGAAGCAGGATCCGACCTACTGGGGCGATCCGACCGTTCTCGCCATGGGAAAACTGCCGGAGGAGGATCGTGCCGCCTTCGCCGCACTCGACCTTGGTGTGGCAACGCTTGCGCCCGATCAGCTCGGACCGGTCATTGCAGAACCCCATGCGAGCTGGATGGAGCGTATCGAAGTCGAATGGCGCCGACGCTACGCCAGCGGCAACTGAGCCGTGGCAGTTGAAGCGGTAGATCGCATGTTCAGGAACGGCTTGACCACAGTCTTTCCGAGGGCTGCGGTCGCACTCACGCTGGGTTTCCTGCTTCTGCCGATCACCTTCGGCTTGCTCGGCACGCTCCTTCCGGCCTTCGGCTATCTGCCAGCTCTTGGAGGCTTTGAGCTGGGGCTCGGGCCCTTCCGAGATCTCTTCGCCACGCCAGGGCTGGTTGCCGCCGCAGCCTTGAGCGTGGCGACGGGTCTTGCCGCGTCGCTGATCTCTGTCGGAATTACGCTGGTGTTCGTCGCGAGTTATGCCGGCACGCCGACGCTCTCTCGCCTGCAGCATCTGCTGTCGCCGCTGCTTGCCGTTCCCCATGCTGCCGCGGCCTTTGGCTTCGCCTTTCTGATCGCACCGTCCGGCTTTCTGATCCGCCTGGTCGCCCCCGTCTTCGGGATCGATCGGCCGCCGGATGTTCTCATTCCCCATGATCCCATGGGGCTGGCGATGATCGCGGGGCTGGTGATCAAGGAGACGCCCTTTCTCTTTCTCGTGACGCTCGCCGCCCTGCCACAGGTCGACCTCGTCGCTGCCCGCAGGCTTGCAGCCTCCTTCGGCTATGGCCGGATCGCCGGCTTCGTCTACCTGCTCTGGCCGGCGCTCTACCGCCAGATCCGCTTTGCCGTCTATGCCGTGATCGCCTATTCGTCTTCCGTTGTCGATGTCGCCCTGATCCTCGGTCCCAATTTGCCCGGCACGCTTGCGACACGGCTCGTCCAGTGGATGAACGATCCGGATCTCTCCGCCCGCTTTCTCGCTTCGGCCGGCGCCGTGCTGCAGCTCGGCGTTACCCTCGTGGCACTGATATCCTGGTTCGTCCTGGAGCGTCTTGCGTCCAGTGCGCTCAAGACTGTGCGTGACAAAGGCTGGCGGTTGGTGGCCGACAGGTTCGTCCGCCGCGTGTCGATCCTCCTCGTCGGCCTAATTGGCACCATCGTTTTCGCAGGACTTGCCATCCTCGCCATTTGGTCGCTGGCCGGCCTCTGGCAGTTTCCGGACATCCTGCCGCAGAGTTTCACCTTGCGAAGCTGGATGAATGCCTGGCCGCGCATCGGCGATCCCCTGGTCACCACGCTGCTGACGGGCCTTGCCTCGGCCCTGCTCGCCATCCTGCTCACGATCGGTTGCCTGGAGCGGGAGCTTCAAACGGGCCGCAGCGTCGACGAAAAGGCGCTGTTGATGCTCTATCTGCCGCTGATCGTGCCGCAGATCACCTTCGTCTTCGGCCTGCAGTTGCTCTTCATCGGCAGCCGCAGCGAACACAGGCTGACGGCGCTGGTGCTCGTTCATCTGGTTTTTGTGCTGCCTTATGTTTTCCTCTCGCTGGCCGACCCGTGGCGCTCGCTCGATCGTCGATATGAGACCATCGCCACCGCTCTTGGCCGGTCGCGACTGTCTGTGCTCATATCGATCCGCCTGCCCATGTTGATCCGCCCGATCCTGACGGCCATGGCAGTTGGCTTCGCCGTCTCGGTCGGGCAATATCTGCCGACGGTTCTGATCGGCGAGGGGCGGCTTTCAACCATCACCACGGAGGCGGTCGCACTCGCCTCCGGCAACAACCGCCGTGTCATCGGAGTCTATGCCCTGCTGCAGACCATCCTACCTTTCCTCGCTTTCGCCCTCGCGGCCTTGATCCCCGCAGCGCTGCACCGAAACCGCCGTGAGATGAAGGTCTGATGATGCTGCAAAGACAAAGCTCGACCGGCCTCTCGCTTTTTGGCGTCCTGATCCGCCTGAGAGGCATGACCCTGATCGATCTGAGTGCCGATGTGGCGCCCGGTTCGGTGCTGACCGTCATGGGGCCGTCCGGCTCGGGTAAATCCACCTTGCTGTCCTATATCGGCGGCTTTCTTGATCCGGCATTCGACGCCCGGGGCGCCGTCTCCGTCGATGGTCTCGATCTCCTGTCGCTTCAGGCAGAGGCCAGACGGGCCGGCATTCTCTTCCAGGATCCGCTGCTTTTCCCCCATATGTCGGTCGGTGCCAATGTCGCCTTCGCCATCCCGGCCGATGTCGCAGATCGCCGGCAACGTCGACAGATGGCTGCGGAGATCCTGGCCGAAATGGATTTGGCCGGGTTTGCCGAACGCGACCCTGCGACCCTGTCCGGCGGGCAGAAGGCACGCGTGGCGCTCGCCCGCGTTCTCGTGTCGCGACCACGCCTCCTGCTGCTCGACGAACCTTTCTCCAAGCTCGACATGGAGTTGCGCGCCCTGATGCGGCTGCTGGTTTTCGAGCGCGCAAGAACCGCCGGCCTCCCGGTCATCCTCGTCACCCATGACGAGGCAGATGCCGAGGCCGCAGGCGGTCCCGTCCACCGTCTCGGCTCCAGGGGAGCGCCACATGATTGAGACGGGCGATGCCGTGCCGATCCTCCTTCTGGGAGGGGGCCACGCACATGTGGAAGTCATTCGCCGACTGGGAGAACTCGGTCTCGGCACACAGATCACACTGGTCTCGCCCTCTCGCCACGCGCCTTATTCCGGCATGCTTCCCGGATATGTGAGCGGACAGTACAGTTTTGACGATTTCCACATCGATCTTGAGAAGCTGTGTACCCGCTATGGGGTCACCTTTATCGCCACGAGCGCCACGGCGATCGATCCGAACACTAGGCGGGTCAGCCTGGCTGACGGCATGTTGCTCGACTATTCGATCCTCTCAATCGACATTGGATCTACGCCAGCCCTGCCGCCCGGTGTGTCCGGAGGGATATCGGTCAAGCCGATTGCGAGTTTTACGCTGCGGCTGGAAGCACTCGACGCTCGGGCTGCTGAAAAAACAAGGAGGTTGCGTCTCGCCGTGGTTGGACAGGGTGTTGCAGGTGTCGAGATGGCTTTTGCCCTGCAGCGAAGACTAGGCCGCGACCGCGTAGACATCTTGCTCGCCGGTCGGGCTCATGATGTTGTGACAGAGCGCAGTCGTTTGGCGCGATGGATTTTGCGGCGGGAGCTGAACGCGGCCGGGATCATGAATTACCCTAATTTTGAAGTCACCAGCTTTGAGGCAGGGGAGCTCGTGGCCCGTGACGGACGAAAGCTCTTTGTGGATGATGTGGTCTGGACGACCTCGAGCGGAGCGCCAACCTGGCTTGGCAAAACCGGCCTCACGCTCGACGCAGGCGGGTTCATCCGGGTCGACCATTTCCTGCGATCAATATCGCATCCAGAGATTTTTGCGGCCGGGGATGTAGCCAGCCTTCCCGACCCAAGACCCAAGGCCGGAGTTTTCGCGGTCCGGCAGGGGCCCGTTTTGGCCGAAAACATCCGCCGCTGCCTCTCCGGCGAAACGTTGCAGCCGTTCCGGCCACAGCGGAGATGGCTTGCACTTATCTCATTGGCGAACGGGCGGGCAATCGCCGACAAATGGGCGCTCGCGGGATCAGGGCGATGGGTTGCGAGGTGGAAAAACTGGAATGACACGCGGTTCGTTAAGCGATATCGTGGTCGCTAACGACATAACGATGCATTGAGACTCGGCTGGAAAATGCCTTAATGCCAATTACTTCGCCGGAAGAACGCACTCATTGCTGGTCACGATGCCGGACCGGAGATTAGAGCTGAGATCGCCTTGCTGATCGAAACAGATAGCTCTTTGCCGTCGTTGCACAGTCCGACCTTATTGCGGAGTAACAGGCAACTGTGGGGTGGCTGATGGCTGAGCACTAAGATACGCAGCTACCACGTTGTTCAGTGGAAAAGATGTGCCGCAGACACCTTGACTAGTTTGCGCAAAATTGGACGTAATCATTTGCCCGTCGCTGACGATGGTGATAAAGATGCACAATGGAATTTGTTGGCGCTTTCACTGTGATTATTATCACCATTCATCGAGTGGTGGGCTAAGCACGTCATATTTCCAGACAAAGCAACCCGCCGCGAGGCGGGTTTTGTTTTTCCGCTCGCGGCCATTTTGGAGTCCAGAATGTCTGACCATCCCTTGAAAGCCCTTATCGAATCTGCAGACCGTTCCATATCGGCCAAAGACTTCGACAGCTTGATGCGATTCTACACCGATGATGCCACCTTAGTGGTCAAAGCAGGCATGTACGCCAAAGGCAAAGACCAGATCAGGAAAGCGTTCGAAGCAATCTCTGCTCATTTCCAAGGTAAATTGAAAGTCCGCCAAGGGCGGATGGAGGTGATCGAGGGCGGAGACACAGCGTTGGTCATCATGGAAACGTGGTTGGATGCCGTCGACGAAAGCGGCATTGCGACGTCGA
>NZ_JAUKWQ010000022.1 GCF_030504645.1 Rhizobium oryzicola
ATGAAGGCCACACGGGCGTGTCGCAAACATTTTCGCGGGCCGCGATTATCCCTGAACGGTACGAATTTCACGCTTTGTTAACCTTTTGAAGGCCGAAGACGCGCGCGAGTAGGTCGTTCTGATCATTGACGGTCCAATTGCCAGTGAAACCGAAGCCTTTCTTCAACCACAGCATGGCTTCGAATCCAGCGATCGTCCGTCGTGCCGTGCCGAATGACTGGAAGCCTCCAATCTTTGGCATGTTCTTCTTCACTCGAAAATGGTCACTCTCGATACCTTGCTGGAGATGCTTGGTGACATAGTGAACCGGATCCGGATGCAGGAGTCCGTCATCAACGGCCGTTTTGATCGTTGAGGGGAAGGTGTTGGCGCCATCGGTGTCTGGATGTCATTTTGTCTGTAAGGAAGTCGTCGTTTTCCGAGCATTGCATCCGCTTCGCGCCAAAGCAGCCATCAGCACTCGAACCGCGGGGCGGCCAACTCCACTGAATGCCGCGCGGCCATCGCTACTTCAACTTCTTCATTTCAGCAAAGTCAGAGGCAGCAGAGAATCAAGCTTGCCCGATGGAACGAAATGGTCGCTCATCGCATACGAGAGCGTCAAATCACGTGCTGAATGACCCGCAGCTACTCGATCGAATTGAGCCTCCAAGTAGATCTAGATCGGACAGACGCTCTGCACTTATTTCATGAGAGATGCGGCCCTTGTGTATGACGAGCGCGCGTTTTGCAACGGAAGCAACAAACCCGAGTTCTTGGTCGACGACCAGGATGCCAATATTCTCCGTGGCGTGAAGGTGTACTAACCGCTCAGCCAACTTCTCGACGATCGATGGTTGGACGCCCTCGGACAATTCGTCAAGGAGAAGCAGCTTCGGCGACCGGATTACGGCTCTTGCAATCGACAGCATCTGTCGCTCGCCCCCGCTCAGGGCAGACGAAGACCGGTTTAGATACTTCGAGAGTTCCGGAAAAAGCTCAAGGATTTCATCAATGCCCTTCGCTCTGCCACCCGGTCCCACAACCGTTGCAAGCTGGAGGGATTCAAGCACTGATAGATTCGGGAAACCTGACGCGCCTTGCGGTACATAACCAAAACCGATACGGCTGCGCCGGTGCGCTGGCAGGTTCGCAAAGTCTGTGCCGTGGAATGAGGTCGAGCCGCCTTTCGTCGCGAGCAAGCCCATGAGCGTCTTCAGAAGCGTCGTTTTGCCCATGCCATTATTGCCGACGATTCCGACGATTTCGCCGGGCTCCTGCCGAAAGGTTATCCCGTGCAAGACAGGGACTGCCCCATAGCCTGATATGAGGTTTTCGACCACGAGTGTCATTGGGCCATCCGCCATTGCTTACCGAGGTATATTTCGCGTACTGCGGCATTGTTCGATATGTTCGACATCGTGTCCTCCACGAAGATCTTTCCCTGGTGGAGCACGGTAACCTTGCGTGCCAGGAGCGAGATAAATTCGAGATCATGCTCGACGACCAAGATTGTGGTCGAGCGATTTATCGTCTTGATCAATTCGACCGTGCGCAGCATTTCATCCTGCGTCATGCCGGCCGCCGGCTCGTCGAGCAAGGCAATGGCGGGTTTACAAGCCGCGAGCATCGCAAGCTCGATCCACTGTCGATGAGCATGGGATAGCTCGTCGGCCCGTTTCTCGCGGGCCTCCGCTGACCTGAAACCGACTGCGGAAAGCGTCTCGTCGACGATAGCTTCCAGCGCCTTGCCTCGGTGCAAGCGCGCTGCTGCCAACCATACGTTTTCGTGCACGCTCAGCCCGTTGAAGACGCTCGGAACCTGCATCTTGATCGCCATACCCATGCGGGCTATCTCGTGAGGATGAAATCTGCTGATTTCTCGCCCTTTCATGAGGACGCGACCACCGCTTGGCTGGACCTGCCCTGAAAGACATTTGAACAGCGAAGTCTTGCCAGCGCCGTTTGGGCCGATAAGGCAGCGGAGTTCCCCTTCCTCAATCTTCAGCGACACGTTATCGACGGCCACCACGCCGCCAAACCGGCACGTCAGACCAACAGTCTCAATCATCGCCGTCATGGTGTGCTCTTTATGCTGTCGCCGATGACCTCCGGGCGGCGCCGCTGTCGTCTCGCCAATCGCGAAAGCTTGCGAAGCAACCCCTGCAGCGAAGGAACGATGCCGTTGGGCAGAGCGTAAACGAAGAAAATGATCACTGTGCCAAACACGAGAGACGTGTTGAACAATTGGCTTGTCCCAATGAAGCTGGCCAGAAATTGCAGCATGAAGCTTGCGATTATCGCGCCGCTCAGCGTGCCCATGCCACCGGCGATCGCCCACAAAATGAACTGCGACGATTGTCCGAGGTCAAAGACGGTCGGGCCGACATAGCCAGTATTGGCCGTAAAGAGCGCTCCCGCCAGCCCGGCGATTGCAGCGCTGATTACAAAACCGACCAGTTTCAGCCAACGGGGGTCGTAGCCGAGAAGCTCGCAGCGCCGCTCGTTTTCGCGGACGCTTGCCATGATACGGCCAAGGCGGGTCCCTCGTAGGAATTGTAGAGCAAGGTAGACTGCCGCAAGCAACAGAAAGCACAGGCTGAAGGTTGCCTCGGGTGTCAGAAAATCGCCTACGAACCCCGGCCAATTGAGCGGCGGCACGGCACTGATTCCGTTGAACCCACCGAGTGGCACGCTGAGCAATGTGTAGGAGACATCCGCGGTCGAGTTCATGAAGCTGAAGAGGATCAGCGACACGCAAAGGGTAATGACCGAGAGATAAACATCGCCGACACGTCCATAGAATAGGAAATAGCCGAGACATACCGCGAGGACCGACGGAGCAAGGATGGCCGCTGCTACGGCGAAGGTACTTTCTCCCTGGGCTATGGACAGGATCGCATAGGCATAAGCACCAATTCCGAAAAAGGCCGCATGCCCAAGACTCAGTATCCCGAGGATTCCCCATACAAAAGCTAACCCCACGACGCCCAGTGCGAGGGAGGAATATGCCGATAACTGAAGAACTTGGAACGTGTCGAGCACCGACGGGCCGCCAAGGGCGACAACGACGAGCGATGCCGTAAAGGTAAGGCTCCCCGCGTTCATTCCAGCGTAATTCATGTTGACCTCCGAAAACCGGCGGAGAGCCCCATCGGCATCAGGCGAAGGAGAAGGATAGCGGCGGCAAGAAGGCTCGCCTGACCGATTACAGGTGTTGAGATCAACGAGACGATTGCCTCGATCGGTCCGAACATGAAGGCGGCACCGGTCGTGCCGACCAAGACTGAACTGCCGCCCGCGATCACGGTCACGAATGCCTTCGCAACGTAGCTGGCGCCCATGTTCGGAAGGACTCCGGAGACGGGTGCCAGAAGCCCGCCTGCAAGACCGCTGAGACCCGCACCGACGGCAAATGTCGCTGCATAGACACGACCCGGATCGATGCCTAAGGTCGATGCCATTGCCGGATTCTGCATCGTCCCGCGGGCGATCAGGCCGAAGCGCGTACGTGTCAAGAACAATGCCGCACCAAGGACAAGCAGCGCTGCGAATGCTATCAGGAACAGTTGATAGACGCTGACCGAATAGTTTCCAAAGGTGACGCTGCCGAGCGGCGCGGCAATGCCGCGCGTCGTGTTGCCGAAGAGCGCGGTGACAGAACCGACGAGAAAGAGACTCAGACCCCACGTGAGAAGCATGGTGGTGGTGAGGTTGCCGTAATATCGGCGAATGAGGAGCCGCTCACACCCAAGGCCGACAAGGGCGACAAACGCCGGCGCTATAACCAGCATAGCGATCCAGAGATTCATCCCGGCGTTCGTGGAGAGAACGGTGGCATATGCCCCGAGCATGATGAACTCACCATGGGCGAAATTGATGATGCGCATCATGCCGAAAATGACCGCGAGGCCAAGGCTGATAAGAACAAGCGTGGCAATGCCGGTCGCAATTGCAATGGCGGTAACCAGAACTTGATCCATGGGGCAATACCTCGCGGTCATGTTAGCGATCGATTAGACTTTAGGAACGAGGATCTCGGTATTGCGGGGGTTTGCGAGAAGATCGCATGCACCGCCGAAATCGAAGGGCCGCACTTGGCTCTGGGTCTCGAGCAGCTTCCACTTTCTGTTTTCAACCTGCATGATATGCATGTCTTGGATAGTGCTCCGGGTCTTGGCTTCCAAGACCATCTTGCCACTTGGACCGGCCCATTCGATATCAGTCTTGAGGGCATCCATCAGAGCTGCATAATCGAAGCTGCCGGCCCGCTTGACGGCCTCGGCCCAGATCATCGGTCCGGTATAACCGCCGATCGCGATGCCATTGATGTAGGGCCGGGATGCCCCCATCGTTTTGTCTGCACGTGCCAAGAAGTCCCTGTTGGCAGGTGTGTCGATTTCCTCGAAATAGTTGTAGGCGACAATGATACCGTCTGTCTCCTCTGGAGTGAGCACCATGTGCTCGTTGCCACCTCCGAAGACCACCGACACAATGGGGATCTTTTTCAGCATTCCGGCCGCCGCCCACTGGCGGTAAAAGGCCATGTGCGGACCACCGACGAGGCAGGAATGGACGTAGTCCGGCTTGGCGGCCTGGATCTTCGCGATCGCCGTCGAGAAGTCGGTCACGTCGAGCGGATAATATTCCTCGCCGACTACAGTGCCGCCATTCTGGTTGGCGAGGTGGTTGGTCCAGATGCCGATGTTGCGCGGCGCGTTGTAGTCGGCACCGATGTAGAAGACCTTCTTACCGAGGTTCTTGAACGACCAATCGAGCAGTGGGATCGCCTGCTGGTCGCTGCCGGTGTTCACCGAAATCGCGTTGGTTTCGCACAGGCCGCCTTCATAGATGGTCCCGTAGACGAACGGCACCTTGTAGCGGCGCAGCACTGGGCGCGTCGCCTCGCGCGAGGCGCCGGTGATTGCGCCTTGCAGCATGACGACCTTGTCCTGAAGCGCGGCCTGCTGCGCATACTGGGGAAATTTCTTGATGTCGGACTGGCCGTCATATGTCTTGAGCTCGATCTGCTTGCCAAGCAGGCCACCGGCCGCGTTGATCTCGGCGATCGCCATCTTCATGCAGGCGTGGGACGGCACGCCGTAGACGTCGGTGCCGCCGGTGAGATCATGGAGTGAGCCGACAGCGACAGTTTCGCCCTGAGCGAAGACGGACGTTGCGCTAAGCATCGGCGAGACGCCGGCCGCAAGCACACCCACCGCGCCGGTTTTGATAAGGTTTCTGCGAGATATATTCATCATGATAATCCCTTGAAGCAGCACGCCTGGATCCGAGGCATGCGACAGCCATATTGAGCGTCCGGCGGGCGGCGAGTAGTTGCTCGCTCCTTGCTGCGGATCCGACGTCAGCAATGCGTCACTAGCTCCGTTTCGTGACAGTACGATGAAAATGTCTCAGTCAAAAAAATAAAATGACAGAGATATTCTCATTCGGTCCATAATGTGAGAGACGATATTTGTACGTGTTGCCGAACACTTCGATCGCCGGCGACGCGCTTCTGTGACGCGAACAACATGTGGTTGATAATGCTGGGAAAGTATCGCGGGTTTCTCTTTGACTTAGACGGCACCCTCATGGCCGGCCGTCGCGCACTCCCTGGCGCGGCTGAACTCATGCGTGCCCTCGACGGACGATTCGTCGTCGTCTCTAATGACTCCGAGCACATCCCCGAGCAACTCGCCGGCGTGATGAGAGGGGCTGGCCTTCCAATCGGGGAAGATCGTTTGATCTTGTCGGGCATCGCGTCCCTCGACTTTCTTGAACGGAGCTGGCCTGGTGCCCGCCTACACCTGATCGGCAGTGTAGCCCTCGCGCGTGATGCCGAGCGGAGAGGATTCCTTCTCACCGATTCCGGAGCCGATATCGTGCTGATCGCACGTGACCGGAATTTCACCTATGAGACACTCGCGGCCGCCGCGCGCAATGTACATGATGGCGCCAATGTTGTTGTTGCTTCACCTGATCGCAGTCATCCAGGAATTGATGGCTATCCGGTGCCTGAAGCGGGTGCCCTCGCTGCCGCGATCCTGTCGATCGGCGAGCGCCGGGAACCAATCGTGGTTGGCAAGCCGGAACCCACCCTCTTTCGAATGGCCTGCGCCAAACTCGATCTTGACCCTTGTGATTGCTTGATGATCGGAGATAACCCTCTAACGGACGGAGAGGGCGCGGCCCGATCGGGCATGACGTTCCTGCATGTCGCACCGGGCGATCTTCCGGCGTTAGCGGTCCACCCCGACTTGGAAATGTTCAAAAGAGGATAATAGATGGCACAGCCCTCTCCACTGCAAGCTGACCTTCCCAGCGTGCTCGACAGGCTGGCGGCCCTGCGCAAGGATTTGCCACCGACGGCGAAGAGGATTGCGGACTTCATCATCGACAACGCGGCCGCCGTAATCAATATGTCGGTCACCGAGGTGGCCGACCGCACGGCATCCAGCGAAGGCAGCGTCGTCAGCCTGTGCCAGCAGGTCGGGGGGCGGGGGTTCCAGCAGGTGAAGCTCGCGCTCGCCCGTGACCTGGTAAAGCCAGTGCAGTTCATCCATGAGGATGTTTCACCGGATGACGACGCTCAGAACCTGATCACTAAGGTGATCGGCTCGGCGCAGCAGGCGCTAGAAGACACGAAGAAATCGCTGGACCCGGAAAAGCTCAAACAAGCGGCCGAAGCAATCAGCAACGCCGCACAGGTGGAAATATTCGGCATCGGCTCAGCCGCTCCAATTGCGGAGGATGCCCATTACCGGTTGGTCCGCATTGGCATAAATGCGCGCGTGAGTGTCGACAGCCATGTTCAGGCAGTTGTAGCGTCCGTGTCCTCGCCGTCTACGGTCGTCTTGACGATCTCACATTCCGGCGCAACGGTCGAGACCTTGCTCGCCACTCGCCTGGCCAAGGAGGCAGGCGCCCGGACAATTGCCGTCACCAATTTCGGAAAGTCGCCCATCCTGCAGTTTGCCGATATTGTGCTAACGACGATGGCGCGCGAGACGATGTTCAGGACCGAGGCGATGACGAGCCGCATTGCCCAGCTCGCCGTCATAGACACGCTCATCGCAGCTGTGGCGCTGCGCAATTACGACCGTTCCGTTGATTGTATCAACAGAACGTTTGAGGTCCTTTCCTCCAAGCGCTTCTGATGCCTTGCACGCTATCCAGCCTCCCGCAGACTGTACGCGGGAGGCCGGTCTGACTTATGCAATGAAGAATGGCTGACTCCAGGCCTTAGTACCGCGCGGCCCGATCGCCTCGACGCGCACATACATCACGTCCTTCGCCTCCTGGAAGCGCTTCCACGGATGAGCGATCCGGTCTTTCTCCACAATGTCATGAATTGAGAGCCGACCGCTGCCGCCTTTCGTGATGTCGGCAACCATGCCGCCCTTCACGATCCACTTGAGTTCCTCGGCATTGGATTCGACAATAATCTCGGTGCCGTTAGTGGATGTGCCGATCTCGTCGATTGTGACGCCGGTAGAGGCATAAAAGCGGCCCATTCGCAGAGCCTCGATGATCGTCTTGGCGGTTGCCTCCTCGCCCTCACGCAACTGCACGCGGTTCCATCCGAGGAAGCGGTCGACCGGGCTATGCTGGTCGTCCGTCGCATGTCCATAGACGACGCGTCCCTTTGTTAGCATCCAGTCCCAGACATCGACGCTGCTCGGGTCGCCTTCGAAACGCTCGATCGTGCCGGTATAGATCTCGATAGCGCCGATCTCGGATGCCGCTAGCAGTTCTTCGACGGGGGCATGCTTGGTGAAGGGCTTGTAGACCCAATTCGGATGGTCGGCGATGAACAGCCCATTGCGTTCGTTCACGTACCGCACGACCTGAGGCAGCGTCAGCGTATTGGCGGCGGGCGTTGGGCCATCAGCACCCAGGAACATCAGCGTCTGGCCGCGATCCGTGGTGATCTCTACGGCGGGAAGCATGATCATCTTCGTAGAAGGCTGGTAATCCTGAGGGTCGACATAGACATCATGCTCGGAAAGCGCGAAATAGTCGTAGCCGGCCGCTTCATAGGCGGAGATATTGGCCTCGGGCGTATCGGCGCCATCGGAGCGGATAGAATGACCGTGGTGATTGCCCTTAAGCCATCGGCTAACATTTTCGATCGGATGATAACTTGAGGCGAATGATATGGACATGAAAGATCCCCAGTCGGAATTGGACACTCCTCTGAGTACGATCCGCGGATGACACCCATATGAAGGTATCTCACGAAAGTCGCGGCTAATTATGAGAATGTCTCATCTCGCCCGGGCCACAGCCACCACTGGTCGTCCGCTACAGGCGGCCTTTGGCCGGACCGCCGATAGCTGTGATTATTCCGTTCAATGAGAGCTCTTCACGTCGCAGACTTTTGTTATGGCTCTCTTCGAGCTCAGCAGGCTTGCCGGAGAATTAGGGGGCCTGTTGCAAACTTTCAGTGATGTCAGCATGACCCCAAAGCGGGGCCTGCCTTCAAGCTTTGTTAACCTTTTGAAGTCCGAAGAGGCGCG
>NZ_JAUKWQ010000023.1 GCF_030504645.1 Rhizobium oryzicola
CTTCGACTGGCGCTTCAGCTTCTCGGCAATGGCATTCAGGATCATGACTACGCTCCGCTACATCGGGAGCGGAATTTCCACCGTTGTGGTCAACAGCTCGTTAACCAGAAAAATTTGCGACACGCCCGCAAGATTACATCCAGCGCGTCAAGCTGTTCGGACGGCGTCAGAATTGCATCAGGGAGAGACCGCTCGGGCCTCGGAAAGGTCCAGAATCCGAGAGCGAATTTGGCCGAACCGGCCGTGATGTGCTCTAATTATACCGCCCCAGCGCGCCAGAATCCATCACTATCGATACTTGAAATAACCTGATGGAGCTGTGGACAAAAATGCACGTCTTGAACTGCGGCCTGATGCTAGTCACCGAGGAGGAACGAGGGACAGCACGGTGGACAGGCGTTTTTGGGATCTGCTGGAGGACGGCGGCAGGGTCACGCTGCTGCATGAAGGGTGCAGCTTCACCGAGGGACCGGTCTGGTTCGGTGATCTTGATTGCCTGCTCTGGAGCGATATTCCCAACAACCGGATCATGCGCTGGACGCCCGACGGGCAGGTGAGCGTGTTCCGCGCCAACTCGCGCAATGCCAACGGCAATACCCGCGACCGCCATGGTCGCCTCGTCACCTGCGAGCATGGCGGCCGTCGGGTCACCCGTACGGAACCTGACGGAACCATCACCGTCATCGCAGATACGTATCGGGGAAGCCGCCTCAATTCCCCAAACGACGTCGTTGTCAGGTCGGACGGTACAATCTGGTTCACCGATCCGCAGTACGGTCTCTGGATGAGCTTTCCCGGCCTCGAGAGCGAACAGACCCACGAAAATGTCTATTGCGTCGATCCGGCGACCGGCGCGATCAGCGCCGTCGCCAGCGATTTCCAGAAGCCCAACGGGCTGGCCTTCTCGCCCGACGAGACATGGCTCTATGTCGCCGACTCCGCAGTCTCGCACGACCCGGCGGGAAATTCGCATATCCGCCGCTTCCGCGTCGAAGCCGACGGCACGCTCTCGGGCGGCGAGGTCTTCGTCACTACAGAGGGCATCCCGGATGGTCTTCGCACCGACACGGCGGGCAATATCTGGACCAGCGCCGGTGCTGGCGTGAACTGCTACACGCCCGAGGGCGAGCTCCTCGGTCGCATCGAATTTCCCATGGACGTGACCAATCTGACCTTCGGTGGTCCTGAGCGCGACCGGATCTTCGTCACCGGCGGGGCCAATCTGTTCAGCTTCAGCGTCAAGGCGCGTGGAGCGCAATGGCCCTGACATCGCGCGGAGGCTTGGAAATTTGTGCACTATTTTCCACTGGCCCATTCTGAACGCGCGCTGGTGGCCAATTGGCTAGCGTGTGAGCGTGAAGGTGCCGCAACGGCACTTCAGGGAGGAAATTGTCATGAAATTCAATTTGCTGCGCAAGTTGGCGCTTGGTACGCTGGCGCTTGCGGGCCTCTTTGCGGCCGCCCTGCCGGCCCAGAGCGCCGACCAGAAGAAATATACGATCTATCTGTCCAACAGCGTCATCGGCAATGACTGGCTGCAGCAGATGCTGCGCTCTGCCGAAGTGTCCGTGAAGAAGGGGCCGCTGGCTGGCCGCGTTGATCTTCACATAGAGACCGTCGAGAATACCGTACAGGCGCAGATCAACTCGCTCAACAACATCATCGCCGCGAAACCCGACGCCATCATCGTTCACGCCGGCTCGGTTTCCGCACTCGACCCGACGCTGGAGCGGGCCTGCGCCGCCGGTATCGTCGTCGTCTCGTTCTCTCAGGTCGTGACCGCGCCCTGCCCGTGGAAGGTCAATACCGACTGGACCAGCACCAATCACGACATTCCGGTCTGGCTGGCCGAGGTTCTCGGCGGCAAGGGCAAGATCATCGTCGACCGCGGCCTGCCGGGTTCGCCGATCTCGGAGGCCTCCAACAAGGAAATCGAGGCGGTTCTTGCCAAGTATCCCGGCATTGAAGTCGTCGGCTGGTACACGTCGAATTACGAACTGGGCGCCGAACAGGCGGGTGTCGCGGCGCTTCTCGCGGCCAATCCGCAGATCGATGGCATCCTGACCGCGGGCTATGGCACCGGCGCGATCCAGGCGCTCAAGGATGCCGGCCGCCCGATGGTTCCGATCGTGATGTTCGCCTATAACGGCTCGGCGACGGCCTGTGCCCAGGAGCCCGGCCTCAAGTGCATGATCTACACCCATCCGCCCTATCTCAGCGCTGACGCCATCAAGCTCGCGGTCGACGTGCTCGATGGTCATCCGCCGGCCAACAATCTCACCGAGAACAACTATCCGCGATTGACGACCGACGTCGTGAAGGGCGACTTCAGCAAGGGTGCCGAGTTCATCAAGCTTGAGATCGGCAAGAACGTGTTCCCCGACCTGCCGCCGGGCCTGGTTCTGCCGGCAAGCCCAGCCTGGCTCGACATCACGCCGCAGGAAGCCGCGGGCACGAATTGAGGGCACGGTGCCGTCGCGTCGCGATATTTCATGCCATTGTCGGCATCCCTGCCGTCCGGGCGTCGGTCACCGAACCCCGGGCGGCTGTTTCAAGGCAGAATGGATACTTGCATGAATTTGCTCGAGGCCAGGGATATTACCAAGCGGTTCGGCGGCATCGTCGCCTTGGATGGCATGCATTTCGCGGCAAAGGCGGGCGAGGTGCATGCCATCCTCGGCGAGAACGGCGCCGGCAAATCGACCTTCATCCAGATCCTGAGCGGCGCTCTTGTCGCTGACAGGGGCAAGATCATGCTCCGCGGCAAGACGGTCACGGCCCACGGCCCCGGCGCGGCACGGCGGGCGGGCATCGCGCCGGTCTTCCAGGAATTGTCGCTGATATCGGATCTGACCGTGGGTGAGAATATCTGGTTCGGCGACGAGGCGCTGACGCCGCTGAGGATGATTTCCCGCCGCGCGCTGAATGCCCGGACGGCGGCGCTCTTCGCCGAACTCGGTCTTGACGGCATCGCGCCGGATCGACTGGTGCGCTCGCTGTCGATCGGACAGCAGCAGCTCGTCGAGATCGCCAAGGGGCTGGCATGCGATCCCGACATTCTCATTCTCGACGAGGCGACCTCGGCGCTGGTGCCGCACGAGGTCGACTGGTTGCTCGACATCGCACGCAGGCGTGCGGATGCCGGCAAGCTGGTGCTCTACATTTCCCACCGCATGGGCGAGGTGCGGCGCGTCGCCGACCGGATCACCGTGCTTCGCAATGGCGAGACGGTCGGTACCGCCGAGACCTCCGCAATCGGCGACGACGAGATCGTGGCGATGATGCTCGGCCGCCGTCTCAACCGGCTCTTTCCGGAAAGGCACGCCACCGCGACGGATCGCACCGCGCTGAAGGCATCCGGCCTCAGCGTCGGGCATCAGTTGAAGGGCATGGATTTCACCCTCCGCGAGGGCGAGGTGCTCGGCGTTGCCGGACTTCAGGGCCACGGCCAGAGGGAGCTGTTCATGGCGCTGGCCGGGGCCGTGCGCTTCGGCGGTTCCCTCGAGGTCTGGGGGCGACCGGTCTCGATCCGCAGCCCGCGTCACGCCCTTTCACAGGGTATCGGCGTGGCACTCCTGCCGGAAGATCGGCGCCATCAGGGCCTGCTGCTGGCCAAGCCTGTGCGCGAGAATGTCGTCCTCGCGGCATTGTCGCGGCTGACGCGGTTCGGCCTGATCGACCGTCAGGCGGAGGCCGATGTGGTCTCGGAATCCGTCAGCCGATTGCAGATCAAGGTCGGCTCGCCCGAACAGCTCGCGGGCACGCTGTCGGGCGGAAACCAGCAGAAGGTGGTGCTGGCGAAGCTGCTGGCCACGGATGCCCGCATCCTGCTTTTCTTCGACCCGACGCGCGGCGTCGACGTCGGCACCAAGGCCGAGATTTTCGCGATGATGCGGGATCTCGCGGCAAGCGGCTATGCGATCCTCTTCTACTCGACCGACATTGCGGAACTCGTCAATGTCGCCGACCGCGTCATGGTGCTCAGCTATGGCCGGATCTCGGCGACGCTGCCGGCCGACCAGCTCTCCGAGGACCGGATCCTTCGCGCCACGATGATCGGTCAGGTGGCGGCATGAAGCGTTCGCTTTCCTCACTCCTGGGTCGAACCGACGGCTGGGGCATGCCGCTCGTCGTGCTGTTCATCATCGCAGGTCTCATCGAATTGATGCGGCCCGGCTCTTTCGGCCTCGAGCAGTTGGCGCTCATCTGCGCGTCGGCGATGATTCTGGTCTTCGTGGCCACCGGCGAGACGATCGTCGTGATGCGCGGCGGCATCGACCTTTCGGTCGGCGGCACGCTCAGTCTCGCCTCCGTGATATCGGCCACGCGGGCCGATCTGCCGGGACTCGACCTGCTGCCCTGGCTGGCGCTGATCCTCGGCGTCGGCTTCCTCATCGGGGTCGCCAATGCCTTGATCATTTCTCTCCTGAAACTTCAGCCGTTTCTGGTGACGCTTGCGACCTGGTCCATCGTCGAGGGCATTGCGCTGATCGTACAGCCCTCGGAAGGCGGCACGGTGCCGCCAGTGTGGTTCGCCTGGGGCTATTCGCGACCCTTCGGCATTCCGATCTCGGTGCTTTTGCTGATGCTGCTGATGCTTTGGTGGGCCTGGTTTCGGCGCACGCGCATGGCCAATTCCATTCGGGCCGCTGGATCGAATGAACGCAGTGCCTATCTCAACCGCGTCTCGCTGATGGGTACCAACATCGCAGCCTATGGCATTTCCGGCGTCATGGCGGCGCTGGCAGGTTTCTTCTACGCCACCCAGACCGGAGCCGGCTCGCCCGTGGTCGGTGCGCAATATGTGCTGCCGGCGATCGCAGCGGTCGTGATCGGCGGCACCAGCCTCGCCGGCGGTCGCGGTGGGCTGACGGGCACGATCACCGGCGCCTTTATCCTCAACCTTACCGGCACCGTCGTCTTCCTGCTGAAGCTCACCAGCTACTGGCAGATCGTCGCCCAGGGCGCGATCCTGGTGCTCGTCGTCATCACGGGATCGATTGTCGAGGCGCGGTCCGAACGCTCGGGGGCCGACCGATGATACCATGGCTCACCAATGGATTGCGTTCGCCCAGCCCGATCCTGCTCGCCTATCTCGGCGCGCTGCTGATCTTCGTCGCCGTTAGCCTCTATTCGCCGGGATTTGCCCATCCTGCCCACGTCTCGACGCTGATTGTCATCGCCGCCTTCACCGGCATCGTCGCCATCGGCCAGACCATGGTGATCGTCGGCGGCGGCATCGATCTCAGCGTGCCCTGGCTGCTCAACAGCGCCGCGGTCGCCACCACGGCACTGACCCGTTCGAGCGATGCCGCGCTGATCTGGGTCGTGCCGATGATCTTGGTGTCCTCGGCGGGTATCGGCGCCATCAACGGATTGGCGATCGCGCTGCTCCGTGTGCCGCCGATCGTCATGACGCTGTCGATGAATGTCATGCTGATGGGCCTGCTCTTCATCGTCACCCGCGGATTTCCGCCTCCGCCGACGCCGCTGGCGCTGCAATGGATCGCCAACGGCCGCATCGCCACCATCGGCCTGCCGGTCATGCTGTTCGTTTGGCTGGCGCTGGCGGCGATCGCGTTGGTCGTCGAACGGCGGACCGCCTTCGGTCGCTATCTCTATGCCGTCGGCTCGAACCGCACGGTGGCCAGGCTGTCGGGCGTACCGGTGGCGGGCACGACGATTGCGGCCTATGCAATCAGCGGGTTTACCGCCGGGCTCGCGGGCGTGCTGCTTACCGGTTATGCCAAGCAATCCTATCTCGGCATGGGCGATCCCTATCTCTTCACCTCGATCGCAGCCGTCGCCATCGGCGGCGCCTCGATCCTCGGCGGCAGTGGCTCGTATCTCGGCACCATCGCCGGCGCACTGATCCTGACGCTGCTGACCGGCCTGCTGCCGATCTTCCGACTCGACGCCGGCGCGCTCAAGGTCATTTATGGCGCGGTCATTCTGTTCGCGGTAGCCATCGCCTCGCCGCAGCTGCGCCGGTTCTTCCGACGGGAATGACATGAACGACCGCCAGCCAACCCCATCCACCTTCACAGGCCGGCGACTTCGCCGCGCTCCAGACATCACGTCCGCGTCAACAGGTAGGGCACCATGGACCAGCGACAACAGAGTTTCGACACCATGAGGGATAGCGCGCCCTTCGAATATCATGGCGAGCGGCAGAAGGAGATTTCCTTTCCGCTCGGCGGTATCGGCACCGGCTCGATCGGGTTGTCCGGCGGCGGTCGGCTGATCGACTGGGAGGTACTGAACCGTCCGGCCAAGGGCATCACCAACGGCCTCTCGCATTTCGCCGTCAAGGCGGAGCGGGCGGGGGAGGTGGTCGATGCCCGCATTCTCAACGGTCCCTATCGCGGCAACCGCACAGGCGACTTTCCCGCCGACACGTCGCGAAACTTCGGCTTCGGCGCGCGACGGGATTCCCTCGCAGGCATGCCGCATTTCGCCAACAACACATTCACCGGCAAGTTTCCGGTCGCCGAACTCGGCTTCACGCAGAACAGCTTCCCGGGCACCGTCGAGCTTACGGCCTTCAACCCGTTCATACCCATGAACGACCGCGATTCGAGCATGCCGGTCGCAATGTTCGAGATCCGCTTCACCAACACCACGCCCGATCCCCTGACCTACACCGCTGTGGGCGTGCTGGGCCACGGCCTGCCGCCACCGACGCGGGCGGCCCTTGTCGGCCGCGACGGCATGTTGGGCGTCAAGGCCTATCGCGACGAGTGCGAACGAGACCAGCCCGATTTTGCCGAATTCGTGCTGGCCACCGACTGCCCCGATGCGGACCGCCAGGCTCATCTTTTCCGGGGCCACTGGTTCGACGCGCTCGAGGTCTACTGGAACGAACTCGCCGCGCCAGGCCGCTTTGCGCCCCGGGAGTACAAGACCAGCGATACGGCCGGCGGCATGGGCCGCAACCGCGACAGCAGCCTTGCAGCCGGCAGACTCGAACTCGCGCCGGGTGCCAGTGGCACGGTGCGCTTTGTCATCGCATGGTATGCGCCGGTCTTCCGAAAATACTGGGTTACGCCGTTGTGGCACTTCCGGCAGACCTCGGCTGCCAAGGGCCAGTGGAAGAACTGGTACGCGACCGAATGGGCCTCGGCCGAAGACATTGCTTTCGAGGCGCTGGCGCGCTGGGACGCGCTGAAGGCCGATACGATGCGGTTCCGCGACGCGCTCTATGACTCAACCTTGCCCTCGGCGGTCATCGACGCGGCCGGCGCAAATCTCTCGATCCTCAAGTCGCCGACGACGCTCAGGCTCGAAAGCGGCGCCTTCTATGGCTGGGAGGGCTGCCATCCGACGGCCGGGAGTTGCGAGGGAAGCTGCACTCATGTGTGGAACTACCAGCAGGCGCTGCCCTTCCTGTTTCCCGCGCTGGAGCGATCGATGCGTGAGCTCGATTACCAATACAACATGAACGCATCAGGCGGCATGAGCTTCCGCCTGTCCCTGCCGCTCGGCACCAATTTCACCACGGAACGTCCCTGCGCCGATGGCCAGTTCGGCAATGCGATCAAGGTCTACCGCGACTGGAAGCTGAGCGGCGATGACGCCTGGCTCAAGCGGCTGTGGCCCGACGTGCGGCGCGGCATCGAATATGCCTGGAGCCCGGACAATCCCGACCACTGGGACCCGGACCGCACCGGCGTTCTCTCGGGGCGCCAGCATCATACGCTCGACATGGAGCTGTTTGGGCCGAATTCCTGGCTCACCAGCTTCTATCTCGGCGCGCTGAAGGCGGGCGCCGAGATGGCCATGGCCGTGGGGGAGGTCGATGCGGCCGAAGAGTTCCGCCGCGTCTTCGAGAAGGGTCGGAGCTGGGTCGACGAGAACCTGTTCAACGGCAGCTACTACACCCAGAAGATCGACATCTCCGACAGTTCCATTCTCGAACGCTACGCCAAGGAGGAACTCTCGACCGGCGTGCTCGGCGACAGCGTGATGGACCTCTACTGGAGCGCCGAGCACAGGCAAATCAAGTATCAGCTCGGAGACGGCTGCCTGATCGACCAGGTTCTCGGCCAGTGGCACGCAACGCTCTACGGGTTGGGCGACATTCTCGACCCCGACAAGACCAGCCGGAGCCTTGACGCGATCCATCGGCACAACTTCAAGCCGGCGCTGGGTGAGATCTACAATCCCTGCCGCGTCTTCGGCATGTATGACGAGGCCGGCACGGTGATCGCCACCTGGCCCGATCCGAAGACCAAACCAGCCGTGCCCGTGCCCTATGCCCAGGAGACCATGCACGGCATGGAATATGGGCGTGTCGCAAATTTTTCTGGTTAACGAGCTGTTGACCACAACGGTGGAAATTCCGCTCCCGATGTAGCGGAGCGTAGTCATGATCCTGAATGCCATTGCCGAGAAGCTGAAGCGCCAGTCGAAG
>NZ_JAUKWQ010000025.1 GCF_030504645.1 Rhizobium oryzicola
CCGCTTCCGCCTCAAGCTGCTTGTTACGGATGGCAGCCTGACGGAACACTTCCACAGAACCCGCCATGCCGCCAATCTCATCCTGACGGCTCGTGAACGGGATCAGAGACTGCGTATCGCCATCGGCAAGCGCCTGCATGGAACGGGTCAATGTGCCGATCGGCATGGCGACACGGCGCACAACAATCGCCATTCCCGCGATGGCCACAGCAACAGCACCCAGCAGCAGCAGGCTGTAGGCGATGACACTTGCAAAGGCAGAATCGGCAAGGGCATTTGCCTTGTCGTCCATGACCTTCATGGAAGCCACGACAACATCGGCAATAGCAGCCTGCGACTTGGAGCTTGGCGCCAGCCAGTTGTCCAGGGAAACGCCGACCGGCTCACGTGCGGACGCTTTCTTGAACATGCCATCCCGTGTCTCGGCGATCGCACCACTGAAATAGGCAGCTTCTGCCTTGGTGAGATACTGTTTCAGCTCGTCGGAAACCGTCGGGTGGTTGATCAGAGCACGCACCTGCAGCCAGCTCGCCGTGACCTTCGCATCCTGGCCGATCAGTTCAACGAGATCTGCCGTAGAAAGTACACCACCCGATGCGGCAGCCTTGTTGAGAACAATGTTTTCCGCACCTGCACCCGAGCGGGCCGCCCAGGCATTCGCCCGGATCTGCAGCAGATCCGTCAGACTGTTGTCGAGAACGCGGATCGCCGCTTCCGTAAAGAGCGCATTGGCTTCCAAGTCGGTCAAGACCGTGTCACCGAACGACATCTGCTTGGCGTTGACGTCCTTGTTGCGGCTTTCCAAAGGCAAGGCCAATTGCGTGTCGATCTGGGAACGCATAGCGACGATCGTGTCGTAATTCCCTTTGATCTTCGTGAGCATGGACGCAAATTCGGGCCTATCAGCCGCCTGAACGGATTTCTCGATCGCCTTCATCGCGGCATCGACCTTCTGGCGATCGACAGGGATATCCTTGGGCGTCGTGCCAGCCTTCTCCGGGGTGGTGATCATGGCCGTGTTGGTGTGGCCGCGCTCAAGCCGGTAGTTCAGCAGGAAATCAAAAAGTGCCTTGTCGATGGCCGTCAAGGCCGCCACTTTTGTGAATGTCCGATACGTGGAGTAGGAGGCCAACAGTGACTGAGACACAACTGCGCCTAAAGCAAGACTGATAACCAGGAAGACAGAGACAAGTACGTTCTTGATCGAAAACATGGATTTAGCCAACCCGTTGCATATTGGGCCGTAGAGTGGTCACCTTAAAGTAAAATCATACTAAAATTAGCATCTGCGAAAAATAACCGGTGAATTCCAATACAGAGACAGCTTTTGCGAGCAATTTAAAAAAATTACACCGCAAAGAAAAGGTTGATGGATTTATAAGCACGCGAAAACACAAAGGCCGGCGCTTGGATCGCCGGCCTTGCTATTGAAATCGCGCTAAAGCTGATCGCTTCAGAAAGACTCCCACTGTGGTGCGACAGCGGCATTGCCGGTGCGACCACGTGGTGCAGCCGGTGCACGCGCAGGGGCCGATGTCGAAGAGCGCATGGCCGCTGCAGCACCGCGAAGCTGCTGCGCGTCATTACCCA
>NZ_JAUKWQ010000027.1 GCF_030504645.1 Rhizobium oryzicola
CCCAACGAACCCTCCCGTACCTTGCCGGACGGAAGCGTCGACAAGGAGTATGAGAAGGGTTGGTTCAACCGGATGAGCAACGCCACCTTCGAGATGGGCTCGACGTTCAAGAGCTTTACCCTCGCGATGGGACTTGACCAGGGTAAGATCACCCTGAACAGCGTGGTGGATGCCAGCAAGCCTTACCGGCTCGCGGGCTTCACGATCCATGATGATCATGGCCAACGACGCCCGCTGACCGTGCCCGAGGTCTTCCAATACTCGTCAAACATCGGGACGGCGACCATTGCATCGATGATCGAACTCTCAGACCATCAGGCGTTCCTGACAAAGCTCGGTCTCCTGTCGAAGATGAAGACCGAGTTGCCGGAGGTGGCGACGCCGACGCAGCCCCACCCATGGAGGAAGATCAACCAGGCAACGATTTCCTTCGGACACGGCGTGGCGACCACACCGCTTCAAACTGCAGTCGCAGGAGCCGCCCTGATCAATGGGGGAAAACTCATTGAACCAACCTTCCTTCCGAGGACGGCCGCAGAAGCCGATGCCACCGCGACCCAGGTCATCAAGACCTCCACCAGCGCCGACATGAGGTTCCTCTTTCACTGGAACGGCGTCAAAGGTTCCGGGCGAAGTGCACTCGTCCCTGGCTTCAATGTGGGCGGAAAGACGGGCACGGCCGACAAGGTTATCAATGGCAGATATGCAGCCCACCTGAACTTCAATGCCTTCCTGGCGGGCTTCCCTATCGACAAGCCCCGCTACGTGGTCCTCACCGTCATCGATGCTCCGCTGACCGGGGAGAAAGGCGGCCGTCTTGCTGCATATACAGCCGCGCCGATGGCGAGGGAGATCATCAGCAGGGCCGGTGCGCTTCTCGGCGTCCAGCCCCACTTCGGTGAGGGGCAAGAGCAGTTGCTGGTCAATTACTGAAGGTCGTTCTCGTAGAGCACGTAATCCTTGATGGACTGCTGGTTCTCGAACGGCCTCATCGTACCGGAGGAGCTTAGGGCGTTCTCAATCAGCTCCAATTGATATGCCTTCGTGATAACCTGGCCCGCGAAGAACATGCGGTAGATGATCGGGGCAAAGATCATGTCCATCAACCGGTCCGGAACAAGAACGGGCTCACCTCGTGCGGCGCATCTATCCACCAGACATACGAGGTTCTGAAAGGGATAACCCGCTGCAGTCTGGGCTATCTTCACATTAGTGATACGTTCGCGAAACAGCGCTCTGGCCGGTCCCGAGGATAAATCGTCGACCAGTTGCTCCAGCCAAAGTTCGAGATCGCCCCGAAAGCTTCCGGTGTCGGTCGGGGTGCTGTCTGGCAGAAATCGCTCCTTCGCGACATCCTCAAGCAGCTTTGGCAGGGTTCCCCATCGCCGGTAGATAGTTGAGGGCGGTACTTCTGCACGCGCTGCAATCAAGGCAACGGTGAGTTCCTCGTCCTGCTGCTCGTCCATCAGTTCTCGAACAGCCTTGTGAACAGCAATCTGAATACGTTCGCTTCGGCC
>NZ_JAUKWQ010000028.1 GCF_030504645.1 Rhizobium oryzicola
GCATTCATTTCCGCTGAGGACAAAACTTTTTTCGAACACTCCGGGCTCGACTTTCGGGGGCTCGCGAGAGCAACCCTTGTAAACCTGATGAACCTGGGAAGTGAGCGTCGCATGGTGGGAGCGTCCACGATCACGCAGCAAGTGGCAAAGAATCTGCTGCTGACGTCCGACCAGACGTTCGCTCGCAAAGCAAAAGAGGCGCTTCTTTCTCTGCGGATCGAAAGCAGCCTTTCGAAGGATCGAATCCTCGAGCTCTATCTGAACCAGATTTTCCTGGGGCAGCGCTCATATGGAATTGCACAGGCGGCGTTGACCTACTTCGGAAAAGCCGTCAACGATCTCTCCATCGCAGATGCCGCCTACCTGGCAGCGCTTCCGAAAGGACCCGCCAACTACAACCCGTTTGTCTACCCCGGCGCCGCGATTGAACGCAGGAACTGGGTTATCGACCGCATGGTCGAGAATGGCTATGTCGAAGCCGCACTTGGTGAATCCGAGAAGAAGAAACCCCTCGGCGTTATTCAGCCACAAACAGCGACGCGATTTGCCGAAGCCGGGTACTTCATTGATGAGGCCCGCAAGATGATGCTCACGCAGTTCGGCGAAAAAGCCCTCTATGAAGGTGGGCTGTCGATAAGGACGACGATCGACCCTTCCCTCCAAAGGGAAGGGCAACGCGCTCTCCGGAACGCACTGGTGGCATATGACGAACGGCAGGGCTATCGCGGCCCTCTCGGCCACGTCAACCAGGATTCGCCAAGCTCTCTTGATATGGGCAAGCCTGATCGTGATCTGGGAGTTCCAGGCTGGAAGACAGCCGAAGTGATCGCAGTCGATAAGGACGGAGTTGGGATCAAGCTGCTTGCGCCGGACGAACAGCAAGCCCGTGTTTCGCTGGATGGGATGCGGTGGGCTTTGGGGAAAAAGAAGCCCGGCGACCTACTTCGGGTCGGAGACATCATCATCGTCGAGCAGCAGGCGTCGGCGGCTTATCGTTTGCGGCAAGTGCCGGAAGTCCAAGGCGCGCTCGTCGCAATGCAGCCGCAGACCGGACGGGTTGTGGCAATGATCGGTGGCTTCTCCTACGGTCAATCGCAGTTTAACCGCGCAACGCAAGCACTTCGTCAGCCGGGCTCGACATTCAAGCCTGTCGTCTATGCGTCCGCGCTCGATAATGGCTTCTCGCCCGCCACCGTGATCCGCGACGAACCCGTGGAGTTCCAATTGGGCAGCCAGAGTTGGTCTCCGAAGAACGACGCCAACGAGTACGCCGGTCCGGTGATCCTCAGGTTTGGGATCGAGC
>NZ_JAUKWQ010000029.1 GCF_030504645.1 Rhizobium oryzicola
TGTTTTGGGGTCCATTTCCGGTTGTTTTTCAACAGTGCGTTTGCGAGCACAATGAGCTTTCGCATGATTGCGGTGATGGCGACCTTCGGTGGTTTTCCGGCGGCTTTGAGCTGGTCGTATTTGACCTTGAGGTCCGGGTTGAAGCGGCATGCTACGAGAGCAGGCATGTAAAGCGCCTGGCGGACGATGGCCCTTCCGCCAGCGATGAAAGCGCGTCCGGTCCATTGTCCTGACTGACGGCTCATGGGGGCAAGCCCCGATAGGGCTGCTGCTGCTTTCTCATCCAGTTCGCCGAGTTCCGGCATCTCGATGAGAAGCGTGAATGCCGTGACATGCGACAGGCCGGGGATTGAAACGAGGATGCTGAACCTGGTCTTCAGGGTCGCGTCCTCTCCAATCAAGGCCATGATGGCTTCGTCTACGGCCTTGATCTGGCGCTCGATCTGCCTGAGCCTATCTGCGTTCTGTTTCTTCAGGAGTAGGTTGGACAGGTTCTTCGACCTGTTCTTCGCGGCCGTCCTGTCCTTGATGAGGGCCAGTCGCGCCATATGCAACTCTTTCAAGTCATTGTGGATTTGTGTGTTGGCCTCAAGAATGCGCGTTTCAAGAAGCATGCCATAACGCGCCAGTAACTTGGCATCGATCCTGTCTGTCTTGGCAAGCCTGCCGGTGGCTTCGCAAAAGCGCCGCGCAAGACGGGGATTGACCTTTGAAAGCGGCAACCCTTGCACCATCATGAAGCGCTCGAAGGCCCTGTGATAGGGGCCGGTGGGTTCAAAGACGATGCGCTGCACGTCCTTTGTGCCGATCCATCTGAGAATGGCGGCAAAGCCCTTGCGGTCGTTGGCAACCTTCAGCGTTTGGCCACCCGGCAGGCTGTAGAGGTCGATATGGTCTTTCGAGATGTCCGCGCCGATGGTAATATCCGTCATCTTTTCTGATCTCCCATGCTTGTCATCCGAGCCCAAAGCTCGGGTATCCGTTCAGGACGATTGGAAAAGATGGGGGCGATCAAACTCTAGCTCGGCCCGGCATTCGCAAGAATGGCGGCCTCGCGTTTCACGATCCGTTCCCCACCGCCGGAAGAGGATGGCCGTCCTCTCCGGCGCTTCTTATCTCACCAAGAAGCATGGAAATCATAAGACAAGCATTTCCGGCAAACTC
>NZ_JAUKWQ010000002.1 GCF_030504645.1 Rhizobium oryzicola
GCAAGAATGGCGGCCTCGCGTTTCACGATCCGTTCCCCACCGCCGGAAGAGGATGGCCGTCCTCTCCGGCGCTTCTTATCTCACCAAGAAGCATGGAAATCATAAGACAAGCATTTCCGGCAAACTCGGGATCATTCTGACGGAGCGATTTTGTGGCGAGATCAAGCCGAGACACGAAGGGCATATCCCTTGATACGGTCGAGTGGCTCGGCGCCAATCGAGAAACAGAATTGACCCGGAGTTTTTCGGAAATGCTTTAGGTTGCCTCAGCCGAGGTGGCGTTCGCCGCGTTTCTTGGCGAGTTCGATCTGCTTTTGCCGCTGTCGGTAACGCAGGCGGTCTTCCTCCGTGCGGCGGTCGTGGCAGTGAGGGCAGGAAACCCCTTCCTCGAACAGCGGTGACGCACGGTCTTCCGGCGTCAGCGGTTCGCGGCAGGCGTGGCAAAGCTTGTGCTCGCCTTCCTTCAGGCCGTGCGTTACGGACACGCGCTCGTCGAAGACGAAGCATGCGCCCTCCCATAGGCTTTCCTCTTCCGGCACTTCCTCCAGATATTTCAGGATGCCGCCCTTGAGGTGATAGACCTCATCAAAACCCTGTTCCTTCATGAAGGCGGTTGCCTTCTCGCAGCGAATGCCGCCGGTGCAGTACATGGCAATCTTGGGCTTGTTGTGCAGGCCTTCGTTGTTGCGCACCCATTCCGGAAACTCCCGGAACGTCTTGGTCTTCGGGTCGACGGCACCCTTGAAGATGCCGATCGCCGTTTCGTAATCATTGCGGGTGTCGATGAGGATCGTTTCCGGATCGGAAATCAGCGCATTCCAGTCCTTCGGGTCCACATAGGTGCCGACGATCCTGTTTGGGTCGATGTCCTCGACCCCCATGGTGACGATTTCCTTCTTCAGCCGCACCTTCATGCGCAGGAAGGGCATTTTCGACGCCCGGCTTTCCTTGTGCTCAAGGGCAGCGAATTCCGGCTGGGCGCGCAGGAATGCAAGCACATTGGCAATGCCTGCGTCCGGCCCTGCGATCGTGCCGTTGATGCCTTCGCGGGCAAGAAGCAGGGTTCCCTTGACGCCGTTTTCATCGCACAACGCCTGCAGCGGCTCGCGGAAGGACTGATAACGCTCAAACCGCGCAAAGTGATAGAGCGCAGCCACGAGGGAGGAGCCGGTCTTGGCGCCGGCAGCGTTTTCGGAAATGTCGATCATGGCCGCGAAATACTGCCAAACGGCCTGTAAAGCAACGGATTTCCGTAGCAAGGGTGCCGGTTTGACTTTGGTCAATTCCAGGCGGCCGCTACTTTCTCATCACATATGTAGTCCCTCCGTTCATCGCTAACGGAGGGATACAGTGCGAGCGGAAGCAGGATCAGGCGGCGTTGGAGAAACGCTGCGATTTGGATTGTCCGTCGAGCGTGAACTGAACCATCAATTCGCTCAGGCGCGCAGCTTCCGTTGCCAGCGCCGCAGAGGATGCGCTGGTTTCTTCGACCATTGCCGCATTCTTCTGCGTGCTTTGGTCCATTTGATTGACCGCGGTGTTGATTTCGCCAAGTCCGGTGGACTGTTCCCTTGCGGAGGTGGCAATGGCGCTGACATGCTCGTTGATCGCAACGATCAGCTTCCCGATCGTTGCGAGAGCCGAACCTGTTTCGGATACCAGTTTCACTCCAGCCTCGACCTCGTTGGTGGAGTTCTGAATGAGATCCTTGATTTCCTTGGCGGCCTTTGCCGAGCGTTGAGCAAGTTCGCGCACTTCCTGGGCAACGACTGCAAAGCCCTTGCCCGCTTCACCTGCACGGGCAGCCTCCACACCGGCATTCAAGGCCAGCAGGTTGGTCTGGAAGGCGATCTCGTCGATCACACCGATAATGTTGGAAATCTGGGTCGCAGA
Source organism: Rhizobium oryzicola (assembly GCF_030504645.1). Taxonomy (GTDB): domain Bacteria; phylum Pseudomonadota; class Alphaproteobacteria; order Rhizobiales; family Rhizobiaceae; genus Neorhizobium; species Neorhizobium oryzicola. The sequence goes on from NZ_JAUKWQ010000002.1 coordinate 1,894, forward strand.
GTTTTCGATGCGGCTCATGGCATCGACGGCCTGGGACACGACGGCGCCGGAGCGCGATGCGCTGTCATTGGCTTCAGTTGCGACGCGCCTTGCTTCCTCCGTCAGCTTCAGCGAAGAGGTCACATTGGCTGTGATCTCGTCCAGCGCGGCTGCGGTTTCTTCCAGAGAGGCGGCTTGCTGCTCGGTGCGGCGTGAAAGATCATTGGTGTTATCGGCAATATTTTGTGTACCGGAGTCAATGTTCATAGCCGCGGTTACGACGACAGAAAGCGTTTGGCGCAACTGGCGAACTGCATTGTTGAAGTTTTCGCGAAGCTCTTCATATTCGGGGGCGAAGCGTTGATCGATCTGAACCGTCATATCGCCCAGCGACAATGCGCGCAGACCTGCCGCAAGGGCGTGGGTTGCTTTGGTCATGTGCGCCAGGCGAACGTGGTCAGCCTCTTCCTTCGTGCGGCGTTCCAATTCGAGTGCCTCGCGGCTTGAGCTTGCATCATGCTGCAGTCTCGCTGTCTCGGCCACGCTATCCTTGAAGTATTGTACTGCTCGGGACATTTCGCCGATTTCGTCGGCGCGATTCTGGTTCGGAACGGGTGTGTCCAGCGCGCCCGTAGATAGTTTGTTCATCACGCGTGAAAGCGACGTCAGCGGCTGGGTGATGGACTTCAGCAGGAAGGCCAGCGCAATGGCCGAGGCAAGCAGCGTCAGGCCTGCGATCCCGGCAAGGCCCGTCAGCGAATTGCGCGTATTCTGCATGATGGATGCCGTGTTGAAGGCAAGCACCATCGTGCCGATGGTCATTTCCTTGTTTTCTTCGGTGTGCTTCAGCGGCACGACTGAAAAGCGCAGTTGATTGCTTTCGTCTTCCGACTGGGTCTTGCCGACTGCCGAAACTGCGGCTGCGACGGTTCCCGCATCCCCCGATGAGAAGAAGGGCTTGCCGGTGTTGTCAACAACCACTGCCGCCTTGAAATCCGTATCGGTGGCAGCCGGCTCGAAGGTATCCTTTGCAAGCCCCTTGTCGAACTGCCACAGAGCGGTTGAAGCGCCTGAGGTCGTCATGGAACTCGTCAGCTTTACCTTGTTGTCAAACATGGCCCGTGCGGAATTGGCCTGCGACCAGCCGGAATAAAGGCTGAGAGCGGCAGAGCCAATCAGGATCAGGGCCAGTGATGGCAGCATGACCTGCATGCGGATGGATTTGCTGTTGAACATGCTATTATCCTGGGGCTTCCGTTTGGCTACGTTGACAAGGCGCTGGCAAGCGCAACTCATTTCTGCGGGTCGAACCAGTATTTCGCATCCATCGCGAGAATGTCGTCCGGCAGATTGGGATTGGGTATCTTGATGATGGTGCGTGTCTTCAGATCGCCCTTGTCGAAGGCGAGCTTGATGTCGGGAAAGGCGGAAAAGACCTTCTCGTATGAACCGTCTTTCCAAGCCGCCTCCAGGCCCCGCATAAGATCGTCGCGAAGTTCCGGCCGCTTCTTCGATATGTAGAAAATGGAGGCGGAGGGGTATTGCAGGATGAGGGTTTTCTCTACCGCGAGACCTGGCACGTCTGAGACAATCTTGGCCTGCTCCGTCAGTGCCTCATTGACGCCACGGGCGAAATAATCGCCGCGACGACCGATGGTCATACGATAAAGGTTCTTCTGCGGCCCGGTGCGCACCGTCAAACCGGAATTACGAAGCACGTCCACATCCGCCCAACCCGTGCCTTGGAGCCCGATGAAGGACTTGAGGTCTCCGAGTGACTTGACCTTACTGAACTCGCTTTGGCGGTCGCCATCGATCAAAAAGAGCCGATAACCGCCAAGGCCACGATCAATGGGGAAAGGAACGGAAAGCAGTTTTGCGGATACGGCTTTTGCGGCATTAACCCAGGCGATGTCGATCTGCGCGCCATTGGCGATTGCATCAACCATACCGGCGTTGGAGCTGTAGCCGGTGGGTGATGGCTTCAAAGCATAGGGCTTGCCGGATTTTTCAATGGCAAGTTTAAGAACTTGAAACCCAAGAGTTTTTTCTTTTTCGCCGGCGGAATTGTAGAAGATGTCGATGTTTTGCTGCGCAAAGGCAGTGCCTGTGAGGCACCACCCTGCAAGACCGATCACGCAAATGCCTCTACGTGTAAACACAGCCAAAGCCCCTCCTGAAATCAAGGGGACTTTGCTGTTTGGGGGTTAACATAGGTTGAAGCGCGTATGCGAAAACTGATAATGTATTTCGATAACTGTCAGGTCTTTCGCATTGCCTGCACGCTACTCCCGATGCATCTCATGCCTCGCCGGGATGGAAGACCCGGATGCGGTGGTTGTCGGCATCGACAGCGGTGAAGGTTCGTCCGAAATCCATTACGCACGGCGCTTGCAGGATGCGTACGCCGAGCTTCGTCCATTCCTCATGGACCGCATCAACTTCGGCATCGCTGGCCGCGCGGATTGCGAGTTCGCAGCCGCCGCCCGTTCCGCCAGAGGCCGGCTCCACCGTGTGGCGCGACCAGAGGCCGAGAACCAGACCTGATGGCAGGGGGAAAAGCGCAAAGGTGGGCGACACCTCCGCCGGCGAAACCTTGAACAGTTTCTCATAGAAGCGCGCGCTGTCTTCCGGCTTGTCGACGTAGAGGATTGTCATCGCGGGGGTCATTGTCTGGCTCATGGATCATCTCCGTTGTTGGGATGAGCGAGACTTACAGCGGCCTCGTGCCAAAAACTGTCAGCATCATTTTACGGCGGTGCTGGACAATCCCTGCTGCTGCTGCCATTGCCGGACAAGCGTGGCCCGGCGTCTGGGGTAACGCTGACCGACGAGTTCCGCGGCCTCGATGCGGTCGGTGCGGAAGTGGCGAAAGTTATGGCGCAGCGTGCACCATGCCACCAGCAGCCGCGTTTCATCGAAATAGGTCAGTGCGCAGGGCCAGATGATGCGGCGCGAGAGCTTGTCCGAGAGATCCCGGTAATCGACCTGGATGGCCTGCTCCTGCCGCATCGCCTGGCGCAGAAAATCGATCGACACCTTCTGTGGCGGCAAATCGGAACTCGGGCCCGCCAGGAATGCGGCTGTTGGAGACTGGCTTCGCAGTTCCGCCGGCAGGACAGCCTCGATCTTGGCGAGCGCATTGACGGCATCTCTGGCAATTTCCGGATCTGCTCTTTGGGAGACGAAGCGGAAGCCGAGGATGAGCGCTTCGATTTCGCCATGGGTGAACATCAGCGGCGGCAGCATGTAGCTGGGGGTCAATACATAGCCGACGCCTGCCTCACCTTCGATTTCTGCGCCCTGGGCCTGGAGAGTTGCGATGTCCCGGTAGAGAGTGCGCAAAGATATACCCAGTTCTTCGGCCAGAACCGTGCCGGCAACCGGGTGACGATAGCGGCGCAATATCTGCAGAAGGTCGAGAAGGCGGGCGGAGCGGCTCATCGCTTAGCCAGATTCTGCCATAGAAGGCGGATCGCGCTTGCCTCCTGCTTCGGGTCCTCGGCGAAGACCAGCGGTGCAAGTTCAAGCGCGTCGCTACGCAGAACCTGCTGCCGTGTGATGATGATGCCGAGAAGGCAGGCCAGCTTGTCGCTGTCGCCAAACAGGGCCGGGCTCTCGTTAACCACCTGCGTCAGGACGCTCAGATCATGCTCATGGCCCAGAAGATCAACCAGTTGTTTCGCATCGGCATGCTTGGCCAGCATGGCTGAAGGCCAGACCTCCTGCAGCAGAGACAGATGCATCCAGTAGACCTGGCCGCATTTGCGCAGGTCGTGAAAGGCTTCAGCATCGCCCTCCGCAAGGCACGCTGCCAGAGCTTCTTTCGCTTGCTTGCCTTGTTTGGCCCAGGCCTTGGCAATGGTCTTCGCCGCCTTGGCGGGCGAGTCCGGCAAGGAAATGTGTTCGGTTGCATCCACCGCCGCATGACATGTTTCCACGGCATCCTGAATTCGTTGCGGGAGGTCGGTTTCGTCAGCGGCGATGCGTTCTCGCCGCTCCGTCAGAACTGACGCGGTGAAGGTGAGGGCATCCTGCTCCTCCGCTGTCGTGGCGTGTTGTGAAAGATAGTCGATGGTTTCAATCAGCGCCGTTGCATCCCTGACGGCCGACAGCGTTCGGGCCATGTCGCGGATACGGGCATTTTCCCGGCGGCGAACATGCCGCGCTTCCGTCTCGATCAAGCGGTAGACGGCGCGAATGCGCTTGAAGCGCTTGCGGGCCGCATGGATGGCCTCATGTGGTCCCTCCGGCTGATCTGTCAGCACATCGATCGCCCGGTTCAACTGCTGTCGGACGACGCGCCGGAACTCCTCGGTGAACGGCTTAGAGGGGTGGATGATAAACGCCATGACCAAGCTCCTTACCCATATCCTGGGTTGCCATGACCATGTTGGAATAGCGCCAGTCGCCGGTCACTTCCTTGCCGATCCACTGTGGGATTGCCGGTGATTGGTCTTCGCTTTCCAGCTCTACCTCGGCCACGACCAAGCCGTGATAGAAGCCCTGGAAGACATCCACCTCCCAGGTGAAGCCTTCATACGGCACGCGGTAACGGGTCTTCTCGATGACATTTCCGATCGCGGCGCGGATCAGATCCTCGCCATGTTCGATTGGAATGTCATATTCGTATTCGTCACGAGCCAGAAGATTGCGTCCGATCTTGATTGTCAAACGCGCAGACTGGCCATCGATTAGCCGCACCCTGACCGAACGATCCTCGCCGATCGCGACATAGCCTTGAACGAATTGGAAAGAGGACGCGACTTGTGAGCGCCAATCCTGCGACTGGACGAGAAATTTTCGCTCGATTTCCTTCGGCATTGCCTGTCCTTCAGTTCATCGATAGCGCTAACCTATTGCAATGGTTTGATCGGCGCCAGAGCTTCTCATCAAGGTTTTTCTCGACAGCGATTGTCTGCCGCGCTATTTCCCTCCACGGATTTAATCGTTTCAAACCGTGTCAAACGGGAGGTTCATCATGAGTGCGAAGACAGAAGCCTTGCTTGCCACCCTGAAGCTGCAGCCGGTGGTTCCGGTTCTGATCGTGGAAGATGCCGCTTCCGCCGTGCCGCTGGCGCGCGCACTTGTCGCAGGCGGCCTGCGGGCGATCGAGATCACCATGCGCACGCCTGCAGCCCTTGATGCCGTTCGCGCCGTTGCCAATGAAGTCGAAGGCGCCAATGTCGGCGCCGGCACCATCCTCAATGCGCGGGATTTCGATGCGGCCGTCAAGGCAGGCTCCACCTTCATCGTCAGCCCCGGCGTGACCGATGGCGTGCTGGCGGCCGCCAAGGATTCGTCCGTGCCGTTGCTGCCGGGTGCCGCGACTGCCAGCGAAGTGATGACGCTGCGCGAAAACGGTTATGACGTCATGAAGTTCTTCCCGGCCGAACAGGCTGGCGGCGCGGCCTATTTGAAGGCTCTGTCTTCGCCGCTGGCAGGCACGCTGTTCTGCCCGACGGGCGGCATATCGCTCAGGAACGCCAAGGACTACCTGTCGCTTCCGAATGTTGTTTGCGTCGGTGGCTCCTGGGTTGCCCCGAAGGAACTGGTGGCCGCGGGTGACTGGGCGGGCATCACCAAGCTTGCATCGGAAGCCTTCGCCCTGAAGGGCTGATTGGTTTGTAAACCCGGCGGAACTTCCTATCTCTCCCTTTGAACGCAAGGGAGAGATGACTGATGTTCGATGCCAAGAAGCTTCTTGACCAGTTCCTGGGTTCGCAGATCCCCGGATTGTCCGGCTCCATGAAGGATCGGGCAGGGCAGGTCGCCGATTACGCCCGCAGCAATCCCATGAAGACCAGCGCGCTGGCGGCTGCCATCCTGGGCACAAAGACTGGCCGCAAGCTGGCGGGCAATGTGGCGACATTGGGTGGTGTTGCCGCGATTGCCGGGCTTGGCTATCTCGCCTATCGGAACTATCAGTCCGGCCAGGCACCGCAAGGCGTGCCGCAGGATGTATCGGCTCTCAACCCGCCGGCCGATTCGCCCTTCAATCCCCAGAATGCGGGCCTCAGCAATGATTTCGCCTTGACGCTTTTGCGCGCCATGATCGCCGCGGCCAAGGCGGATGGCCATATCGACGCCAGTGAGCGGCAGCGGATCATGGAAAAGGTCCATGCCGTGGATCTCGGCTCCGAGGCGGAAGCCTTCCTGGCAAAGGAACTTGCCGATCCCATTGATCTCGATGCGCTCGTGGCGGCTGGCAGGACGGAGGAGCAGCGGGTGGAAATCTACACCGCTTCGCGCTTGGCCATCGATCCGGATACGCGCGCGGAACGCGGTTATCTCGACCTTCTGGCCGGTCGCCTGAGGCTACCGGATGCACTGATCGATCACATTGAAGCAACTGTCGCATCAGCAAAAGTCACGCTTTAGGGTCATTGCGTTTGCCGGTACGCTCCCCTAATCCTCTTCATATCAGGGGAGTTATCAATGCGCGATCTTGCAACGTTCAAGGGATGTCCGCCACCGGCGCCGGTACGGTTGGAAGGACAGTATGTGATTGCCGAGCCCTACGAGCGGGCCGTGCATCTTCTGAGCCTTTGGGAAGCGCTGGGCGGCAAGGACGGCATCAATGACCTCATCCGTTACTTTCCCGGCAAGATTTACCAGACGCCGGATGAATTCGCGGATTGGCTCGATGGCGCCAATCAATCCGGCAGCCTGATCACGCTGGTCTTTCGTGACAAGTCCAATGGCGATGTGGTGGGCATGGCAAGCTACATGCGGCCTGACCCGGCCAATGGGGTGATCGAAGTGGGCTCCGTCGCCCATGGCGCGGCCATGAAGCGCTCGCCGCTTTCGACGGAAGCCCATTACCTCATGGCGAGGCATGTCTTCGAGGATCTTGGCTATCGTCGCTATGAGTGGAAATGCCATAACGAGAACGAGCCGAGCAAGGTGACGGCCAGACGCTACGGCTTCACCTTCGAGGGCGTCTTTCGCCAGCATATGATTTCCAAGGGTGCCAATCGCGACACCGCCTGGTTCTCGATGATTGATTCGGAATGGCCGGTGATCGGAAAGGCATTCGAGGCTTGGCTGGCGCCAGAGAATTTCGACGTGCATGGTCAGCAGACGCGCCGGTTGGAAGACATTCGCGCCGAGTTGCAAGGGCAGGGTTAAGGGTAAGGGCCAAGGGCTTTGAGCACAGACGGAAACGGAAAGTCCAAGTCACCTATGATTGCCGCAGCCATCATCATGGCCGGCTTCATGGTGCTGTTCTTCGTCATGCCCGGCATCATGCTGTGGCTGGCGAAGTTCTCGCCCTGGCTGGCGGCCGCTTTCGGCGCTTTAGCGGTGCTGGCTTTCTTTATGGTGTTCTGGCTGCGGGCTCGCTACCAGAAACGCAGGTGATTAGCCACCCTGCAGGTTCATGCCCTGCAGGGATGCGCCGAGCAGGGCGAGCCCCACCAGCAGGATGAAGAGCGCGCCGAGGATTTCGATCCCGGCTGAAACACGGTGCGCGGCGACCGAGCGGGGTCCGGCAAGGCGAACGGCAATGTCCTTCGCAGTCACTGCTACGAGCGCCAGGATCGAAACCGTGATCGCCGTTCCCAGCGACATGGCAAGAACCGAGAGCGCTCCGCCGATATAGAGTCCGTTCAGGATCGAGAAGCTCATGACTAGGATGGCGCCGGAGCAGGGGCGCAGGCCGACTGCGATGATAGCGGACCAGGCTTCCTGCAGGCCGAACTCACGGCCCTTCAGCGCCTCGGGATCCGGAATGTGCAACTCGCCGCAATCGGCGCAGTAGCTGCCGGCAGCCAGATCATTGTGGTTATGATCCACCTCGATCGCCTGGAAACGGAGGCCTGTCGGGCCCGCACCCGGTGCTGCATTTGCAAAGATGGGCAGTGAGGAACGCCGCGGCCAAAGCTCGTAAACCTTGCGGGCCAGCAGCCAGCCGCCGAACACGGCCACCATGGCAAAGCTCGCCACTTCCATGGCCCAGGTCGCCTTCGTCATCGTGATGCCGGTGCCACGCAGTGCCAGATAGGCGACGGCCACAAGTGCAATCGCCATGGCCCCTTGTACCAAAGCCGAAATCAGCGAGATCAGGATGCCGCGCTTCAAGGCGGTCTCATTGGCGATCATGTAGGACGAGATGACCGCCTTGCCGTGGCCAGGGCCCGCTGCATGAAATACGCCATAGATGAAGGAAATGCTGATCAGCGTCTTCAAGGCCCACGGGTCCGTGCGCATGGCTTTCAACGCACTAGTCAGCGAACGATAGAAAGCCTGCTGGTTGACATTGATCCAGGCAAAGAAGGGACCGAGGAAGCCGGTCGTTTCGAATGAGGGCTCGGCAGCGCCAACGCCCAGCGGCGATTGTGCATGGGCAATGGCGGCAAACCCTGCGAGGGCGATCAAGGTGAGGGCTAGGGTTCGGCGGTTCAGCATGTCACCTCAAGCCGGGTTGCGAACATCTTCGTCATATCCGTGCCCGTCGGGTCGTTGAAGAAAGCTGCGGTCAGCGAATCCTTGTTCTGGGCAATCACCTCATCCGGGTTTGGTCGCACAACCTTGCGCTTGCACGTGGCGAATGCCTTGCCTTCGGTCACAAGATCCTCGTCCTTGGGAAAATCGACGGCTGTGTACATGGAGGGATCATAGACACCGAAGGAGAGCTGGCCTTTCAGCTTTACCGGCTGCGTTGGTTTTACCGCGAAGAAGGCCAGGATCTGTTGATCCTTGTAGACCACATGGATGACATCAGGTTTGGCCACCGGGATGTTCTTTCCATCGACCGTAATGGTCGTGAAGTAGTGAAAATCTGCGAGCGACTTGCGCATCGTCTCACCCAGCTCGGCCAGTTCCTTGTCGTCGAGCTTCAGGTCTGCATTTTTGTCGAAATCGAGCAGGACGCTGGAGGAAAAGACCTCGTCGAAACGCCAGACATTGCGGAGTTCCGCAAGGTTGCCGTCGGCGCCGGCCAATACCTCCAAGCGCGCATCCACGAAGATGTGCGGATGTGCGAACGCCTGCCAAGGCAGCAATGCGAAAGCGGTGGCTGCGAGCCACCCAAGCTTTGTCATGACGTGATTCCAATTGCCCTTTGTGTTGATGTCGACTGCAAATGGGACGGAATTTCGGCTCCGCATTTCACACCTTCCTGAACCAGCTTGACAGGAAGTCTACAAATACGCGCACCTTTGCAGGCAGATACCGTCTATGCGGGTAGACTGCGTAGATGCCGCGATCCTTCACGATATAGTCTTCAAATAGGGAAACCATTTCCCCTGACCGGATGTGCGGGAGGGCTATGAAATCTGGGACCATGGCAAGTCCCAATCCGGCGCGCGCCGCCCGCAACGTTGCCTGCGGGGTGTTGACTTCCAGCGGACCCGTCACCGGGACGCTGATCAGGCCGCCACTCTGATCCTGAAAGCGGATATTGTTGTGCGAGCGTACATTGGTGTCGATGATGACAGGCTTGCCCACAAGGTCTTGCGGATGGTTCAGGGGACCGTGCTTTGCCACATAGTCTGGCGTGGCGCAGGCATAAACCCTGAAGTCGCAGAGCTTGCGGGCGATCATGCCGGAATCCTCCAGCTTGGTGATGCGGATCGCCAGATCGAAGCTTTCCTCAATGAGATCCACGAATCGATCTTCGGCGACGATATCCAGTGATACGTCCGGGTGCTGCTTGGCAAAGTCGATAAGCGACTGGCCCACATCCGCGTCGATGAAGGTTCGCGGCACGGAAACCCGTAGGCGACCTTTGAGGTCGGCATTGTTCTCACGCACGAGATCGGCGAGGTTATCGATCTCCTTGAGGATGTCGGCGGCGGTCCGAAAATAGGTGTGACCGGCTTCCGTGAGCGAGAACTGGCGGGTGGTGCGATTGAGCAGAAGCGCGCCCAGATCATCCTCCAGTTCGCGCACATATTTCGATAGAAGTGCCTTGGAGCGTCCGGTTCGCCGTGCTGCGGCGGAAAACCCTTCTGCTTCAACCACATCGATGAAGGCGCGCATGCGCGTCAGAGTATCCACATCAGGCCTCTCTATGTTGCGATTCCTAGGTGAATGTTCCCCATGTTTTGTGCAACGCAAATTTTTGGCAGATGCTCAAAAAAGTGCTTGATTATGACGGGCGAAAATCTTATCTCCCGGCTTGCCCAAAGTCGCACGTGCCTGTGGGTGTCCGCCGACCCTCGATTAGGTGAGGTCATCGGTAAGGTACCTGGAACTAACCCCTCCAGTCGCTATTCCGGCCAACCGGAAAATGCGAGGACATCTTGAAGCAACGACGGTGCGGGCCTTTCTGGTCTCTGCAGGCTTTCCATCAGCTTGCAATACTGAAGAGGCACACCATCATTGCCGGAAGTGCGGTTGGGATAATCCCTCCAATCCATGGCAGACAAAGCCGGATCAATGCTCTTGGCAGGGCGTTGACCCAAACCCTGCGCATCAGGCGCGAACGAAGCACCGGGATTTCCACCGGCCGGGCCTCGCTCACCTGTCTGCGCGTCTTTGTCCTTCGGCTCGCCGGAGAAGCTTAATAGGGATTAGACCAATGACGACCGCTCGTATCCTTGACTTTCTTCGCACCGAACGTCCGGAAGGCCCGTGCCTCGTCGTGGACCTTGACGTTGTGCGCGACAATTTCCACGCGTTCCGTCATGCTCTGCCGGACAGCGCGATCTACTACGCCGTCAAGGCTAACCCGGAACCGGCGATCCTGAAGCTGCTCGCTTCTCTCGGCTCCAACTTCGACTGCGCATCGGTTGCCGAAATCCAGATGGCATTGACCGCTGGCGCGTCCGCTGAGCGCATCTCCTTCGGCAACACGATCAAGAAGGAGCGCGATATCGCACGCGCCTTCGAACTTGGCGTTGGCCTTTTCGCGGTCGACAGCCATGAGGAAGTCGAAAAGGTTGCCCGTACAGCCCCAGGCGCACGCGTGTTCTGCCGTGTTCTCACGGATGGCGAAGGCGCTGAGTGGCCTCTGTCGCGCAAGTTCGGCTGCGTGCCGCAGATGGCCGTCGATGTTCTGGTCTATGCGCACCAGCTTGGCCTGGAATCCTACGGGGTTTCCTTCCATGTCGGCTCGCAGATGACCAAGGTCGACGCGTGGGACGCAGCTCTTGGCGATGCCAAGCGTGTTTTCGCACAGCTGGCCAAGCAGGGCATTTACCTGCAGATGGTCAACATGGGCGGCGGCTTCCCGACGAAGTACCTGCGTGACGTGCCTTCGGCAGAAGCCTATGGCAAGGCCATCTTCGCCTCGCTGCGCAAGCACTTCGGTAACAACCTGCCGAAGACGATCATCGAGCCGGGTCGCGGCATGGTCGGCAATGCGGGCGTGATCAAGGCGGAAGTGGTTCTGGTGTCCAAGAAGTCGGACAATGACGAACATCGCTGGGTCTTCCTCGACATCGGCAAGTTCGGCGGTCTGGCCGAAACCATGGACGAAGCCATCCGCTACCCGATCCGCACCGAACGTGACGCCGACGAAATGGAAGCTTGCGTGATCGCCGGTCCGACCTGCGATTCCGCCGACGTGCTGTACGAGAAGAACATGTATCCGCTGCCGATCACGCTGACAGTGGGCGATGAGGTTCTGATTGAAGGTACCGGTGCCTACACCACAACGTATTCGGCGGTTGCGTTCAATGGCTTCGATCCGCTGAAGGCCTATGTGATCTGATTTCGCGGGCTCCGGTTTTTACCGGAGCCGCACCCACCCTTATTCATCCGAGCCGTTTGAACGGTATTGAGCTTCGGAGGCCGCCATGGCCGCTGTTCTTGACACTGTGCGCGCATTGTTTGCGCCTGATACCTTTACCGTTGCCGAGGAAAACCCGGCTGATGTCGTTGCCCGCGAAGCGCTGCTGGATCGCCAGATGGGTGCCGACCGCCGCAAGAAGTCTTCCGAAAAACTGCGTCGCGGTCGTCTGCCGGCCCAGGGCCTGGCCTTGGTCGCCCGCGATTCCAAGGGGCATGTTATCGGCACCGTCCGCCTGTGGAATGTCGAGGCCGGCGTTGGCCGCGATGGCGTTCCAGTCGAGGCACTTCTGCTTGGCCCACTGGCGGTTGACTCGGCCCATGAGGGCAAGGGCATCGGCTCGGCTCTGATGCGCGCCGCCATCACCGAAGCGGCCCGCCGTGGTCATGGCGCGATCCTGCTCGTGGGTGATGCACCGTATTATGAGCGATTCGGCTTCTTTGCCGACAAGACCCGGCACCTCATGATGCCGGGCCCCTTCGCCCGTGAGCGCTTTCTCGCGCTTGAACTGAAGGACGGCTGGCTGGAAGCCGCCGCCGGGATGCTGGCGGCAAGCGGCCGGAAACTGTCGCGCCCGACACTGAAGCGGGCTGCATAAGTCCATCTCCGGCGCGCGTCCGCGCTGTCCATAGGCGAAGGAAGAGGCCGGTGCTCCAACCCTGCGGAGCGCCGGCCTTTATTTCTTGCAAAATCGCTGTGCCGACCGATTCTGCTGAGGCATTCCTGCAACAGTTGTGGACAGCGGTTGCGAGACGGGTTCTGAGCTTGGCAAACGTCAAATCGCATTGATCGAAATCAACGAGCTGCATGCACGCGCTGCTACTCCTCTCTTCATCACAGAATGGACGTTTCGAGGAGAATGACATGATCAAGTTTGCGCCCGCCATTGTCGCCGGCCTTCTGGCAACGACAAGCATCCTGGCTGCCGGCGCGGCTTGCGCCGCCGATGTAACCGCTGCTGCTCCGGCTCCCGTTGCGACGGAAGCTGCCCCTTCGCTCAGCCCTTGGCAGATCCGCGTTCGCGCGCTTGGCGTGATCCCGAACGACTCCGGTTCGGTCAATGGTGTTGCTGGTTCGGATCTCAAATACAGCAACTCAATCACGCCCGAACTGGATATCAGCTATTTCTTCACGGAAAATTGGGCAGCCGAGCTGATCCTCGGTACGACAAGCTCCAAGATTGCTGGTGACGGTTCGCTTGCGGGTGTGAATGTCGGCAAGACCTGGATCCTGCCTCCCACTGTTACGCTGCAATATCACTTCACAGATTTCGGTGCATTCCGCCCTTACGTTGGTGCGGGCTTGAACTACACCTTCTTCTACAACGAATCGGAGAAGGCTGGTTTTCGTAACCTCAAGGTCGATAACCACGTTGGTGCGGCTCTGCAGGTCGGCTTCGACTACATGCTCGACGAGCACTGGGGTGTGAACTTCGATGTCAAGAAGATCTTCCTGAAGACCGACTGGTCGGCTGATCACCAGACGCTTGGCCCGCTCTCGGGCAAGGCCAAGCTCGATCCCTGGCTGATCGGCGCCGGTGTAACCTATCGCTTCTAATTAGAAGCAACGAGACTCCAATTCCTGAAGGATCGTCTGGATGGGGGCATCCGGCACCGTGGCAGGTTTCTTCAGGGAATGGGAGGGAGCGGGGATCGGCGCTGACGTGCCGGTCCCCGCTGCCGTTTGTGCGCCTGTCTGCACTTTGGATAATGCGCGATTGCCCGATTGCCATATGGTGATGGACTTGATGACGTTTCTGCCTATTTTCCGCAGGTATGAAAGCAATCGTTACAGGCGGTGCCGGCCTTATCGGCACAGGAATTTGCCGGACGCTTCTTGATCATGGTTGGCAGGTTGCCTCCTTCGATGTGAAGCAGCCAGATACCGGACTTGTGGAGAAGGGGCTTGTTTCCATTCACTGCGATGTCGGCGTTGAAGAGGCCGTGGCGCAGGCCTTCGAGGAACTGGCCTGGCCTTCTCTTGATCTGCTGGTCAACAATGCGGGAAAAGCTGGCCCCGACAACGGGCCGATCGAGAAGATGACGCTTGCAGACTGGCGGCGGGTGACGGACAGCCATCTCACCTCTGCCTTTCTGATGACACGCTCCGCCGTGCCTTTGATGGGTCAGGGTGCCAGCATCATCAACATGGCCTCCACGCGCGCCTTTATGTCTGAGCCGCAAACAGAAGCTTACGCGGCCTCCAAGGGTGGGCTTGTGGCGCTGACCCATGCACTTGCCGTCAGCCTGGGCCCCAAGATCCGCGTCAATGCCATTGCACCCGGTTGGATATCTGATGGCGAGGATCTAAGGCCTGAAGATCATGCCCAGCATCCGGCTGGCCGGGTTGGTATGCCTGAGGATATTGCCGAGGCGGTTGTTTATCTCGCACAGGCCGGTTTCATGACCGGTCAGGTTTTGACGCTGGACGGCGGCATGACGCGCAAGATGATCTACGCGTGATAACCGCTTTGCTAAGATTAGGTAGGGTCAGGCGGCCCGTGATGTCCCGCGTCTGCTGACCTGCGTCTGACTATTGAATTGGAAGCGGTTCACAAGGCCGCGCAGGTTTTGCGCACCTTCCGCCAATGTCTGGCTGATCGCAGAGGTCTCCTCCACCATTGCCGCATTCTGTTGGGTCATCTTCTCGAAACTCTGAATCGCATTCGAGATTTCGTCCAGTCCCGAAGCCTGCTCACGAGAGGCCGTTGCGACAGCATCAATATTCACATCGATGCGTTCCACGAAGCTGCCGATCTGGCTCAGTGCCTGACCCGTCCTATCGACAAGCGTAACGCCGGAGGATACCTCGGCGCTGGTGCGCTGGATCAGAGCATCGATCTCCCGGGCGGCGTTGGCGGAACGCTGAGCGAGTTCGCGCACTTCCTGCGCTACCACGGCAAAGCCTTTGCCTGCTTCGCCTGCACGGGCTGCTTCAACGCCGGCGTTGAGCGCCAGCAGGTTCGTCTGAAAGGCGATGTCATCGATAACCGTAATGATCTTGCCGATCTCGCCGGAAGCGCCTTCGATGCGGTCCATGGCGAGCACGGCATTGCGGACCACTTCGCCAGACGCCACAGCACATTCTCGCGCCTCACGCACCAGTTGGCGCGTAGCGTGAGCCTTTTCCGATGAGTTCCGGACGGTGGAGGTGACCTGTTCCAACGCCGCCGAGGTTTCCTCAATGGCCGCTGCTTGTTGCTCGGTGCGAACAGCAAGGTTGTATGAGGCCTGATGGATTTCCTGACTATTCTCCACCAGATGCTGTGTTTCGTTCAGCACCTGATGCAGAGTTTGTTGGAAGGTTGCGATCGAGGAATTGAAATCCTGACGCAGGGTTTCGAAGCGGTCGTCAAATGGCGTGTTCAGCGTTGCGCTGATATTGCACTCTGCCAACCGGCGCAGACCAGACCCCAGGGCCTCGACGACGCCGCGCAAAGCTTCCGCCTCTATAGTTCTGTTCCGTTCACGCCGGTTGCGCTCTGCGTCTGCCTCTGCGCGTGCGGCTTCAGCATCTAGTTGCAGGCGCTGATTCTCGAGTCCCGCGGCACGAAACACTTCGACGGCCTGCGCGATGCGGCCGATTTCGTCACTGCGATTGAGGAAGGGGGCCGCCTTCGAAAAATCGCCCTGCGCCATTTGGACCATGAATTCGGTAATATTTCCAAGCGGATTGAGAGCCCTGCGACGAATAAAGAAGACAGTTCCCAGAGCGGTTGCGACCAAGACCACCGCAAGCGCAAGCGATAGAAACTCGCCGCTTGCGGTCTGCGCAGCGGAGAAGCTTTCCATCTGCTGACCGTAGACATTAGCCATATCGACCAGATCGTTCACGGCCTTTTCGTGGTCGTGGAAGCGGACCTTGATCGTATCAAGCGCAGTGTCTATGGCCTGCTGGTTTCCGCCCTTCAACGCGGGCACATATTCCCTTTCGATCGCCTGCCAGACCAGATCACCCTTTGCAATCACGGCGTTGTAAAGCTGGGTGCGCAGATTGTCGGGAAGGGTGGATGTTTTCCAGTAATCGCGGCGCTCTTCATACTGCTTTTTCAGTACAGCGAGGCGCGCCATGTTGCCTTCCGCCGTTTCCGGCTGCGTAACTGCCTCATTCAAAAGGGCATAGGTCTCAATCAGGTAAAGCGGTGGTGGCAGGATATCGGCGACCAGATCCTTGCTATCCACGATCTGCCTGTAAATCGGGCCGTTGATCTTCAGCGTTTGGAGCGTCTTTCCACCCACAAGAGAGACGATGACGATGCCGGCAGCCAAGGCTAACCCAGCCGCTGTGACAACCTTTGAGAGTGTAAGACGCATGCCCGTTCATCCTCTTGGCTGCGCGTCCAATAGGCACAGTAAATCGTGCCAACGGGTGTCAGCCGGCGGTTAGTAAGCCAATATCGACGCAATGAGACACAAATTTACACACGAAGGTCTCTATTCCTTCGTTCGGTATCACAGAAATTAAGACGCCAAATACTACCAGCTCGTTAATCGTCACTTGAATTTTTAACTAAATTTTCCGTAACTGCAATCGTTGGTCATGCGCTTGCATGAGGAGCGCTTTTCACGGGAAATGCAATTGCATCAGAATATTAGGGATTCAGGATGCAATGTCGACAATCCCGCAATCGCCAGCTTCAGACCCAAAGGCCAGAAGCTTGCCGGAATTGCTCCAGCTCAGCGCTGTGATTGCACCTTTCCCAGGACGGCGCAAAAGCGCCTCCTTACCATCGGCAACACGAACCGCAAGAATCATTCCATCAATGAAACCGATCGCAAGAACATCGTCGACGGGATGGAAGGACACGCATGTGGCGAGAATGTTGGCACGAGTACCAAGTTCCAGCGGCGCCTTGCCCATGGGGCCATCCTTGCCAGCAAAGGGCCAGACGATCGCGGCAGGTGCACCTGATGATGCCAGCCACTTACCTTTCGCCGACCAGGAAAGCGACTTGACCTTGGCGGGGTAGCCGGTCATGCGCATGTGGCGCGCTTCGCCGGCCTTGCCGTCCAATTTCCAGCCATGCAGCGCGTTTTCCTGCATGGTGGTGACGAGGAAACGGCCATCTGGTGAGAAGGTCACGCCTGTGTGGGCACCTTTCCAGTCCAGATCCACTGGCGGTGCTGTGGTCGTCACCCAATGCAGCGAAACACCGTTGTAGCGGGCAGCTGCAATGCGCAGACCCTTAGCCGCGAAAGCGAGACCTTCGACGGTGCGTTCCTCGGCAAATTCCTTTTCCGTGCCATCCGCCAGTTTGACGATGCTGCTCTTGCCATAGCTGAAGGCGACGGCGCCCTGTGGCCCGCCCGCGACGACCGAGATCCATTTGCGCGGAACCTCGGCAACGACAGTGACACTGCCATCTGGCTGGATACGGCAGACCTTGCCATCTTCGCCACCCGTCAGAAGGCTGTTGCTGAACGGGTCGCGAATGCACGTCAGAAGTCCGTTATGTGCCTCGGTTACCTGCTCGCCATTGTCGAGGCGGCGGATCTCACCGGTCGCCGTCGCGAAAAAAGGCACGTCATTGATGAAGTGCGCGGCGAGCACATGCCCTTCGATGTCGAAAGGTGCAACGGTTGGCATCGTCTCTTCTTTCCCGAATATTATGCGGTGGCCTGGCAGGCGAGGAAGCTCTTCTCGATCTTCTCCCGATCGAGGTCGCGACCAATGAAGACGAGGCGCGATTCGCGCTTTTCATCCGCCTTCCAATCCCGCTGGTGATCACCCTCGATGATCATGTGTACGCCTTGAACGACATAACGCTGCGGATCATCCTTGAAGGCGATAATGCCTTTCAGCCGCAGGATATTCGGGCCATCCGTCTGGGTGATCTTCTGGATCCAGGGGAAGAAGCGTTCCGGGTTCATTTCGCCACCACGCAGCGAAATAGACTTCACCGTCACGTCATGGATGGCTGACGGAGCTGCGTGATGATGATGGTCATGATCATGGTGGTGATGGTGATCATGCCCGTGATCATGGTCATGATGGTGGTGATGATCGTGATCATGGTGATGATGATCGCAATCCGGACCGCAGACATGATCCTCGTGACCATGCTCCAGGAAATGCGGATCGTTTTCCAGCGCGCGTTCCAGGTTGAACGAACCCTGATCGAGCACGCGGGCCAGATCGACGCCGGAACGGGTGGTCTTGTAGACGCGGGCGGTGGGGTTGATGGCGTGCACGACTTCCTCGATCACGGCCAGCTCTTCCGGCGAAACAAGGTCGGTCTTGTTGATGACGACGACATCGGCGAAGGCGATCTGGTCTTCCGCCTCGCGACTGTCCTTCAGACGCAGCGGCAGATGCTTGGCGTCCACCAGCGCCACGACGGCATCGAGCTCGGTCTTGGAGCGCACATCGTCATCCATGAAGAAGGTCTGGGCAACAGGAACCGGATCGGCAAGGCCGGTGGTTTCCACGATGATGCCGTCGAAACGGCCGGGGCGGCGCATCAGGCCTTCCACGACGCGGATCAGGTCGCCGCGCACCGTGCAGCAGACGCAGCCATTGTTCATCTCGTAGATCTCTTCATCCGACTCGACAATGAGATCGTTGTCGATGCCGATTTCGCCGAACTCGTTGACGATGACGGCGTATTTCTTGCCGTGGCTTTCGGACAGGATGCGGTTGAGAAGCGTTGTCTTGCCGGCGCCGAGGTAACCGGTGAGAACGGTTACGGGAACGGGCTTCTGGGTCACGGTATCGGCCATGGGAACCTCCGGGAAAAACTTCGCTCACCGAATGGAGCGACAGGTATTGCCGTCCATATAAGGTGAGCGCTTTGCGAGTTCAAAGGCTTTTTAATGTTATAAGATCACGTCAAGGTGCCCGGATCGAAGCGGTGAACATCCTCCAACAGCTCCAGTATGCCGCGAACGGCGTGGCTAACGAGAACTTCACCCCTTTGCGCTGTCGCGGCAGTGGCATTTCCGGCGACGCCAACAGGGTTGAGATCACTCATCTTCCAACCAAAGGCGTGCGGGCCATAGGCGCGCAGATGGCGATAATCGCGGATGAAGTCGGACTGGCGGGATGAAAACGCGGCCGCCCTGGTCATGTCAACCTTGTCAGGATAGAGCGCCAGCATGACGGAGGTTTCGATGTCCCCGCCGTGGATGTCGATCGCCTTTTCCTCCGGTGAGATCCATCCCTCCGGTTGGCCAAAGCGGGTCCAGCTGGTGGCGACAGCCAGCATGTTGAAGCGAACCCGGGCCTCTGTCGCGACAATGGTCAGGAGGGGTGAATTTCCGCCATGGGCGTTCAGCATCACGAACTTGCGGATGCCTTTTTCATGCAGGCCTTCGGCAATAGCAAGCCAGCGGTGCAGGGCCTGCGAAAAGGTGAGGGTGCGGGTGCCCGCCACATCCATGTGCTCGACGGAATAGCCGATCCGCTCCACGGGAAGAAAGGTTGCCGGCAGTTCTGGCGGCAGCGCCGCAATGACGCGTTCCACGATACCTGCCGCAATGAGGCTGTCCGTCTCGAAGGGTAGATGCGGCCCGTGCTGCTCATGGGCGCCAAGCGGCAAGACGGCAATCCAGTCAGACCGGTCGGCAGGAGAAAGGGTCGGATCGTTATCTTCAAAGCGAGGCCGGGGTAAAGGCATCTGGCGGTAAGGTCCTGCTTTCGCTATGCATGTTGTACCACATATAGCGATTGCGACGACCGGAGCAAACAGCGGGCAGGGGAATGAGCAAGAAGAAGGGCGACAAGAAGAACAAGGCCGGCAAAGCCAAGGAGCCAATTGCTGCCGCCGAACTTGCATCCGCCATCACACAGACGGCGCGGTCATTGCGGACTGTCCTTTCCCGCAGCCTCTCCGAGGCCGGGCTTTATGCCGGGCAGGATGGCGTCGTGCTGCAACTGGCCGAACAGGATGGACAGACGCCTGGTCAATTGGCGCAGCGTCTTGGTGTCAAGGCACCGACCATGACCCGCACCATTGGCCGCATGGAGGCACAAGGCTTTGTCGAGCGAAGGCCGGACGGGCAGGATGGCCGCCTGACCAAAGTCTATCTCACGGCCAGCGGCCGCCTCACCGTCGAGAAGATCGGGCGCTCGATCGAAGAGTGCGGCGCCTTGGCCACGAGTGGCTTTTCCCAGAAGGAGACCCGCACGCTGTTGAAGCTTCTGCGGGTGATGGAAGGCAACCTTCACGGCGTGCCTGTGATGGATGAGGATGAAGAGTGAAAGCCCTGTTTTGGTACTTGACCAGACGCAAAGTGCGGCGTTTAAACTGTTTAAATATTTTAAGAACGGCGTGAGCCGCCCTGAACCACCTCGGGAGGATCTGTGGTCCAGAAGGTCAAACTTTCCACCATCGCTGAAAGCCTCGGGCTTTCGACAGCGACGATATCGCTTGCACTTCGCGATAGTCCACTTGTGGCCGTCGATACCCGCGAAAAGATCAAGGAACAGGCCCGCGCCCTGGGCTATATCTACAATCGCCGAGCGGCCAGCCTGCGCACGTCCCGCTCGGGCATTATCGGCGTGGTCGTTCATGACATCATGAACCCGTTCTATGGCGAAATTTTAAAGGCCATCGAAAGCGAACTCGACCGCAGCCGCCACACCTTCATTCTGTCCAACCATTACGACTCGGTGGAGAAGCAGCGCACATTCATCGAGACACTCCTGCAACTGGGCGGAGACGGCGTCATCATGTCGCCGGCCATCGGTACGCCCGAGGAAGACCTGAAGCTGGCAGAAGCGAACGGCATGCCCGCCATTCTCGTGGCTCGCTCCATGGAGGGGATGGACCTGCCCACCTATCGCGGTGACGATAGCTACGGCATTTCGCTGGCCACCAATCATCTGATCGGGCTGGGGCATCGCACGATTGCTATGATCGGCGGTACCGACCAAACCTCGACCGGCCGTGACCGTTATCAGGGCTATGTCAACGCACTGCGCAAGGCGGGCATCGAGGTCGATCCGAATCTCCGCATTCCGGGTCCGCGCTCCAAGCAGGGCGGTTTCGAAGCAGCTGTCAATTTCCTTTCGCTGCCGCAGAAGCCGACGGCGGCCGTCTGCTGGAACGATCTAGTCGCCATCGGCCTGATGAACGGCATTGCCCGTGCCGGCCTTCAGCCTGGGCGTGATATTTCGGTGACCGGCTATGACGATCTGGAAGAGGCATCGATTGCGACGCCTGCTCTGACCACCGTCTGGAACGGCCAGACGGAAGTGGGGCGGCTCGCCGCCCGTGCACTTCTCGACCGTCTTGCCGGCAGCCACGAGCCCGACGGCATTCATCTCATCAAGCCGGAAATGCGCATCCGCCAGTCCACCGGCCCTTATCATCCCCGCGCCTGAACATCAGGAAGATTTCCCATGACCGATACAAAAGTTGCCGTGCTCGTTCCGGGTCGCATGCATCCTCGTGCGTTGGCGCGATTGAAAGACGCGTTTGACGTGATCGAAGCCTCGGCTGCCGAGATCCCGAGTTTGCCAGAGGAGGTTCGTGGTCGAGTTCGTGGAGCTGCGACGGCCAACTCCATGAGCGCTACCTGGATGGACCTGTTTCCGCAGCTGGAAATCGTGTC
The DNA here is from genome assembly GCF_030504645.1 of Rhizobium oryzicola. GTDB lineage: Bacteria > Pseudomonadota > Alphaproteobacteria > Rhizobiales > Rhizobiaceae > Neorhizobium > Neorhizobium oryzicola. The sequence goes on from NZ_JAUKWQ010000002.1 coordinate 23,164, forward strand.
CAACTTTGGTGTCGGCTATGATGGTGTCGATAGCAAGCATGCCGGGACGAAGGGCATCCTCGTGACCAACACGCCGGATGTGCTGAATGACGAAGTGGCCGATACGACGATTGGCCTCTTGATCAACACCGTGCGGCGCCTGCCGGTGGCCGAACAATATTTGCGGGAAGGCCGGTGGGAAAAGGAAGGTCCGTTCCCGCTGTCACCGCTGTCGCTCAAGAACCGGCATGTGGGTCTGGTGGGGCTGGGCCGCATCGGGATGGAGATCGCCAAGCGGCTGGAGCCCTTCAAGGTCAAGATCAGCTACCATACGCGCAGCAAGCGGGATGTTGTCTCCTATGATTACTATGGCTCGGTCAAGGAACTGGCCGCGGCTGTCGATACGCTGATTTCGATCATTCCGGGGACGCCGGAAACGCACAAGATCATCAACGCCGAGGTGCTGGAAGCGTTAGGCCCCAATGGCGTCTTCATCAATGTCGGTCGTGGCTGGAGCGTGGACGAGGATGCGCTGATCGCGGCTCTGAAGGCGGACAAGATCGCGGCCGCCGGCTTGGATGTCTTCTATGACGAGCCAAGGGTGCCGGCAGGATTGCTCACCCTGCCGAACGTTTCCGTGCTGCCGCATGTCGCATCTGCCTCGGTGCCGACGCGCAACGACATGGCCGATCTGGTCGTCGACAACCTGATTGCGTGGTTCAGCGAGAAGAAGGTGCTGACGCCGGTGCCGGAAACACCGGTCAAGCGTTAAACTCAATCGCTGAGAAGCGCACCTTCGGTTACGCGGGCGGCAGCATATTCACGGACGGCCTCGCCAAAGGCTTCGAACAGCGCGCGGGAGGGATTATCCGTTTCCGCCCAGTATTCCGGATGCCATTGAACGCCGACGGCAAAGCCCTTGGCATCGATAACCGAGACGGCCTCGATCGTGCCATCGGGTGCCGTGGCTTCCACCTGCAGGCGCGGTGCCGCATCGTCAATGGCCTGGCGATGCAGGGAGTTCACTTGGATTTCCCCGGAAAGGCCAAGGTAACGGGCGATGCAGGAGCCTTCGCGGACAGAGACGGCCTGGCGAATGGCGTACATGTCATCCCGGCTTTCCACCTGCGGCTTGCGATGATCCCAGATGCCGGGCTTTTCCTGGATCTCGCTGGCCAGCGTGCCGCCAAGTGCGACGTTCAATTCCTGAATGCCGCGGCAGATGGCAAACAGCGGGATGCCGCGTTCGATTGCGCGACGGATCAGCGGCAGGCTGGTTGCGTCGCGCGCCGGATCGAACGGACCATCGGATTCCTTGGCTTCGCGCCCATAAAGCGACGGATGAACATTGCTGGCGGAACCGGAGATCAGCACGCCATCGACCCGGTCCAGCACCGCATCAATGTCGTGTCCCTCCTCCAGTGCTGGCACCAAAAGCGGAATGGCCTTGGCAACCTTCACGGCTGCATTGACATATTGCGTATGCACGGCATGCCAGCGGGAATTGTCCAGAATGCGGATATCGGCTGGAATGGCGATGACTGGCAGCGTCATTGATGTCTCCGTCTTTGCAATGCGGCGTGTTCTGATCCTGGCGCTTCGTCAAGTCAAGATAGTGCTTCGGTGCGGCACCTGGATGCGACGTGATGACGGCTGATTTGTCGTATCAGACGAAAGTTGAATTCCAGAGGTGCTTTTTCAGAGACTCGAGAGGTAAGGCGCGTATTGCAACCTTAGTTGCCGCATGTTTACTTCGTTAAAGGACCGGTAAAAGGAGAAGAGGGACTTTACCGGCCCCATGAAAACGGGAGGTAATTCATGGATCGTCGTTCATTCTTTAAAAAGGCGGCAGTCGGCGGCGTCGGTGCTGTTGCTGCTTCCGGTCTCGCTGCACCGGCACTGGCCCAGTCTCTGCCCAAGATCAACTGGCGCATGACGTCGTCGTTTCCGAAGTCGCTGGATACGATCTATGGCGGTGCCGAAGATATTGCCAAGCATGTTGCCGCCGCCACGGACGGTAATTTCTCCATCCAGACCTTTGCGGCCGGTGAACTGGTGCCCGGTCTGCAGGCTGCGGACGCCGTCTCCGCCGGTACGGTCGAAATGTGCCATACCTGCTCCTACTATTATGTCGGCAAGGACCCGACCTTCGCAATCGGTACCGCCATTCCCTTTGGTCCGAATGCGCGGCTTAGCAATTCCTGGTTCTATGAGGGCAATGGCAACAAGCTGCTGAACGAGTTCTACGCGACCCATGGGCTGGTCGGCTTCATCGCCGGCAATACCGGTGCGCAGATGGGCGGCTGGTTCCGCAAGGAAATCAATACCGTCGACGACTTCAAGGGCGTCAAGATGCGTATCGCCGGTCTCGCCGGGCGCGTTCTGGAAAAGCTCGGCGCCGTGCCGCAGCAGATTGCCGGTGGCGACATCTACCCGGCGCTGGAAAAGGGCACCATCGACGCCGCTGAATGGGTCGGTCCCTATGACGACTACAAGCTCGGCTTCTACAAGGTGGCGAAGTATTATTACTATCCGGCCTTCTGGGAAGGCGGCCCGGTCATCCATGCCTTCATCAACAAGGGCAAGTTCGAGGAACTGCCGAAGGCCTATCAGGCGGCCCTTCAGGATGCCTGCGCCTTTGCCAATACCAGCATGATGGCGAAATACGACTTGAAGAACCCGGTCGCGATCAAGCAGATCGTGGCGCAGGGAACTGTTCTGCGCCCCTTCAGCCAGGATATTCTGGATGCCTGCTTCAAGGCGTCAAAGGAAGTCTATGCCGAGATTTCCGCCAAGAACCCTTGGTTCAAGAAAATCTATGAGGATCAGGTGGCGTTCCAGAAGGAAGGCTATCTCTGGATGCAGCTTGCGGAATATACTTACGATACCTTCATGATGATCCAGCAGCGCAACGGCAAGCTCTGATCGCTTTAGTTACTTTCTAATAATGAAAAGCCCCGGTTCGTCGCCGGGGCTTTTTCATGTGTCTGATCAGAACTTCGGTGGCTGGCTGAGATCCGGCTTTGGTGCACCGGCAGGTGCGCCTGGTTGGTCGCCCCCGATCGGCGGCAGGCCGAAATTGGGCATCTGGTTGCCGCCACCCGGATTGCCGAAGGCCGGCACTTCGATCTTGATCGTGCTGAGGTCCACCGGCGGTGTCTTGTCGAGCCAATAGGTCACGGACTCCGGCCAGAAGATGGTGATTGCCACGAGAATGAGCTGCATGAACACCCATGGGATCGCGCCCATGTAGATGTCCGATGTCTTGACCGAACGGGGGGCAATCGAGCGCAGATAGAAAAGCGCAAAGCCGAAGGGCGGATGCATGAAGCTCGTCTGCATGTTGATGCAGATGAGGACGCCGAACCAGATCAGGTCAATGCCCAGCGAGTTGGCGACCGGCGCCAGCATCGGGATGACGATGAAGGCAATCTCGAAGAAATCGAGGAAGAAGGCCAGCACGAAGATGAAGGCGTTGACGAAGATAAGGAAGCCGACCGCGCCGCCCGGCACGTGAGAGAGCATATGCTCGATCCAGCGGCCGCCATCCATGCCCTGGAAGACAAGGCTGAAACAGGTGGCGCCGACTAGGATGAAGGTCACCATGGCGGTGATGTGCATGGTGGAGTGCATGCCCTGCTTGACGAGATCCCAGGTCAGGCGGCGATGCATGGCGGCCAGCGCCAAGGCGCCGACGACGCCCAGAGCGCCCGCTTCCGTCGGCGTGGCAAGGCCCATGAAGATGGTGCCGAGCACGAGGAAGATCAGCACGATCGACGGGATCATGCCCGCCAGCACCTTGAACACCAGCGCGCGGTTCAATTCGCCACGTGCTTCCAGCGGCAGGGGCGGAATGTCCTTTGGCCGGAAGATGGACAGCGCGAAGATGAACAGGACAAAGATCAGCACCTGCAGGATGGAGGGGCCGATGGCGCCGAGATACATATCGCCGACCGACTTGCCCAGCTGGTCCGCCAGAACGATCAGCACGAGCGACGGCGGGATGACCTGGGTGATCGTACCCGAGGCGGCAATGACGCCGGTCGCAAGCCGCGGATTGTAGCCATATTTCAGCATGATCGGCAGCGAGATCACGCCCATGGTAATGACCGATGCAGCCACCGTACCGGTAATAGCGCCCAGAATGGCGCCAACGATGATGACCGCATAGGCAAGTCCGCCGGGAATGGCGCCAAACAGTTTGCCGGTTCCTTCCAGCAGATCCTCTGCCAGTCCGCATCGCTCCAGGATAGCGCCCATCAGGGTGAAGAAGGGAATGGCCAGCAGCAGGTCGTTCGACACGATGCCAAAGACGCGAAGCGGCAGGGCTTGCAGGAAGGCCGGGTCGAAGTGCCCGGTGAAAATGCCGATCACACCGAACAGCAGGCCGACGGCCGCCAGCGAAAAGGCCACCGGAAAGCCATAGAGCATGAAGATGACCATGCTGCCGAACATGGCCGGTGGAAGAATGCCAAAATCAAACATGTAAATCCCCCCGACCTACGCTTACTGCAGCGGCTTTTCGTACTTGGTATCAATCTCGTACGCGCCGCTGAGCGCCGCGATCCGCTTGATGAGCTCGGACAAGCCCTGCAGGGCCAGAAGCGCAAACCCCGCAAAGATGATGAGCTTTACTGGCCAACGAATGAGGCCGCCGGCATTGGAGGAGATTTCACCTTGTTGGTAGGACAAGAGGAAAACCGGCCAGGAGAGCCAGGCGAGGTAGAGACAGGACGGCAGCAGAAAGAGGATGATGCCGATGATATCCACCCACAGGCGCTTGCGGTCAGAAAGTGCGCCGTAGATCAAATCCACCCGCACATGTTCGTTGGCGCGCAGCGTGTGCGACGCGCCCAGAAGCACGACGAAGCCGAACATGTACCACTGAATTTCAAGCCAGGCGTTCGAGCTGTAATTGAACGCATAGCGGATCATCGCATTGCCGGCACTGACCAGGCAGCACAGAAGAACCAGATATCCGGAAAATTTGCCGATGATCTCGCTGACGCGATCGATCCCGCGGCTCAGGCGCAATAGAGCTGACATCGATTTCCCCCACGGACTTATCTTTGATTTTGCCCGCCTCTCACCTTTCGGCTGTATATGAAGCGAGGCAAAAAGAAAAGTCGTCGGCTAGGCGTACTCCCTAGCGCCAAAGGCGCATTGCAATTCCCGGCTCTTTGTGCAACGCCTATGTGTGGTAGGATATCTGTGCCGCATGCGAGGACGCGGTCTCGGCTGCGGCGTGTAGGGGAGAGCAGTCATATGAATGATCACCAGACAGGACCGGTCGAAACGGGCGCGGCGATGGATTATCGCGAGCACGAGAAAACCTATTCCCTTTTTCTCGCTGGCGCGAAATGGGGCACCATGATGGTGGTGGTTCTGATGCTCGCGATGGCCGGCGGTTTCTTCGCCAACGGCGGACTGCTGGGCGGTATTCTGCTTTTCATCATTCTGAATGCGGCTGGTTTCTACCTTCTGCGATAACGACCTTGCAGGGCATGGCGATGCCGCCGGTGCATCGGGTGGCCTTTGACGACGATTCGCGGCAAGGCGGAGGAATTTAATTTGTCTCAAGTTATATTTGTCGGCCGCGAGGCCGGACAGGAAACTCGCGTCTCTGCATCGGCGGAGACAGTAAAACGGCTGAAAGGGCTCGGCTTCGATGTGATCGTGGAGGCCGGTGCCGGTCTCAAGTCCGGTGTTCCAGACAGTGAATTTTCCAGCGCGGGCGCCGAGATTGGTTCCGCCGCGGATATCTCCAAGGCCGATGTCGTGCTGCTGGTCAATCGGCCCCTGGACACGCTGATTCCGCATTTCAAGCGGGGGGCCCTGTTGCTGGCGGTGATGAACCCCTACGATGCCGCAGCGTCGCTTAACCTGCTGGCTGATCAGGGCGTTACGGCGCTTTCGATGGAATTGATGCCGCGAATCACCCGTGCGCAATCCATGGACGTCTTGTCCAGCCAGGCAAACCTTGCGGGCTATCGCGCGGTGATCGATGCGACGCATGAATATGGCAAGGCCATGCCGATGATGATGACGGCGGCCGGTACTGTGCCCGCCGCCAAGGTGTTCGTCATGGGTGCGGGCGTTGCAGGTCTGCAGGCGATCGCGACGGCACGCCGCCTGGGCGCCGTGGTTTCCGCGACCGACGTGCGGCCCGCCGCCAAGGAACAGGTAGCATCCCTCGGTGGCAAGTTCATCGCCGTCGAGGATGAGGAATTCCGCGCAGCCGAGACAGCCGCCGGGTACGCTAAGCCGATGTCCGAAGCCTACCAGCAGAAGCAGGCGGCACTGGTGGCCGATCATATTGCCAAGCAGGATATCATCATCACCACAGCGCTCATCCCGGGTCGTGCGGCACCCCGCCTTGTGACACGAGCGATGCTAGCCAGCATGAAGCCGGGCTCGGTCGCCGTCGATCTCGCCGTGGAGCGCGGCGGCAATATCGAAGGTTCGAAGGCGGGTGAAATCGTTGATGTGGAGGGTGTGCGGGTCATCGGCTACGCGAATGTCCCTGGCCGTGTCGCAGCTTCCGCGTCCGCTCTCTATGCGCGCAATCTTTATGCTTTCCTTGAAACTTTGGTCGACAAGGCTGCAAAAGAGGTGCGGGTCAACCCGGAGGATGAACTCGTCAAGGCGACCATGCTGACCCATGCGGGGGCTGTCGTGCATCCGAATTTCGCGGCCGCTGCGGAGGCTGCTCGTTCGGCTGCGCCGCAGCCGTTGGATAAGGCGGTATCGGCGAAAGCTGCCAAACCGCGCGCCAAGAAAAAGACCGACGGAAGCCCAGAGAAGAAAGAGGAGCTTTGATGGCGGGCGAAACCATGAACAATGCGCTTGAAGCTCTTGATAAGGCCGTTGCGGCCGTGAAGCTGGCAGCAGAACAGGCACCGGACGCGGTTGGTGCAGCAGCGCACGGCGTCTCCGGCGGTGCGATCGATCCTTTCGTCTTCCGTCTCGCGATCTTCGTTCTTTCGATCTTTGTCGGCTACTACGTCGTCTGGTCTGTGACGCCGGCGTTGCATACGCCTTTGATGGCTGTAACCAACGCCATCTCCTCCGTTATTGTCGTGGGTGCGTTGCTGGCCGTGGGCGTTTCGCTCAGCGGCTTTGCCACCGGCTTCGGCTTCGTGGCACTGGTGCTCGTCTCCGTGAACATCTTCGGAGGCTTCCTGGTCACCAGCCGCATGCTCGCCATGTACAAGAAAAAAGATCGCTGAGGCTGCATCCATGTCCCAGAATATCGCAGCCTTTCTCTACCTCGTCTCCGGCGTGCTGTTCATCATGGCGTTGCGTGGTCTTTCCCATCCTTCCACTAGCCGCACGGGCAATATCTACGGCATGGTCGGCATGGCGATTGCGATCGTCACGACCCTGCTGCTGGCAACGCCCAATTTCGGCGGTCTGGTGCTGATCGTGCTGGCGCTCGCCATCGGTGGCGGCGCAGGCGCCTATATCGCCCGCACGATTCCCATGACGGCCATGCCGCAGCTCGTTGCCGGCTTCCACTCGCTGGTTGGCCTTGCCGCCGTCATGGTTGCGGCTGCCGCCCTTTACTCCCCGGTGTCCTTCGGCATTGGAGCGCCGGGTTCGATCCACGGTCAGGCGCTGATCGAAATGGCTCTGGGTGCGGCCATCGGTGCCATCACCTTTACCGGCTCCATCATTGCCTTTCTGAAGCTGGACGGGCGCATGTCCGGCAAGCCGATCCTGCTGCCTTATCGGCATGCCATCAATATCGCGCTGCTGGTGCTCACGGTGATTTTCATCGTGAACCTCGCCACCAGCGAAAGCCATGTGGCCTTCTGGCTGGTGGTGATTTTTGCGCTGGCGCTTGGCGTCCTCATCATCGTGCCGATCGGCGGCGCCGACATGCCGGTCGTCGTCTCGATGCTGAATTCCTATTCGGGCTGGGCAGCTGCCGGTATCGGCTTCACGCTCGGCAATCTGGCGCTCATCATTACCGGCGCACTCGTAGGCTCGTCCGGCGCGATCCTGTCCTACATCATGTGCAAGGGCATGAACCGCTCCTTCATCTCCGTCATTCTGGGCGGCTTTGGCGGTGAAACCGCCAGTGCTGCCACGGATGATGGCGTGCAGCGCACCGTCAAGCAGGGGTCTGCTGACGACGCAGCCTTCCTGATGCAGAATGCGTCTAAGGTGATCATTGTCCCTGGTTACGGCATGGCGGTTGCACAGGCACAGCATGCGCTGCGTGAGCTTGCCGATACGCTGAAGGAGCATGGCGTCGAGGTGAAGTACGCCATCCATCCGGTCGCAGGCCGCATGCCAGGACATATGAACGTTCTGCTGGCCGAAGCCAATGTGCCCTATGACGAAGTCTTCGAGCTGGAAGATATCAATGCCGAATTCGCGCAGGCCGATGTGGCCTATGTGATTGGCGCAAACGATGTCACCAATCCCGCTGCTCGTGACGATAAGTCGTCGCCGATCTATGGCATGCCGATCCTGGATGTCGACAAGGCCAAGACCTGCCTGTTCGTCAAACGCTCGCTCGGCTCTGGCTATGCCGGGATCGACAATACGCTGTTCTACAAGGACGGTACGATGATGCTGCTGGGCGATGCCAAGAAGATGACGGAAGATATCGTCAAGGCAATGAAGGCTTGAACCCTTTCAACGGCAACAAAAAACCCGGCCTTGAAGCCGGGTTTTTTCATGGGAGAATTCCGCTGGATCAGCCGTCGGTGGCGGCGCCACGGGTGCGCGCCAGGCCATCCTGCGCCGGCTGGTAGCGTGGGTCGAGGCGTGCGGCATGGTTATAGGCCTTGGCCGCCTTATCTTTTTCGCCACGTCGTTCGTAGACGAGCGCCTGGTTTGCCCAGGACTCCGCCAGCTTGTCGTTGAGGTCAATCGCGTGGTTGAAGTCGGCGAAAGCGTTTTCGTCGTCATTCAGGGCGAGATAAGAGATGCCGCGACCGTTATAGGGCTCCGGCGAACTCGGCGACAGCGAGATCGCCTTGGAGAAGTCCTCGATCGCCTGAGCATGCTGGTTGCGCAGCTGGTAGATCAGGCCGCGTCCGTGCCATGCACGGCCATCGGTGGTTTCCGCCTGGATCGCCCGGTTGAAGTCGTTGAAGGCTTCGTTGGTGCGGCCAGCCTGGCGGTAGATGTTGCCGCGTCCGATGAGGGCGACGTCGTAGTTCGGGTTGATCTGCAGGGCCGCGTTGTAGTCGTTTACGGCTTCAGCCGGCTTGCCCATGTTGCGATAGACGAGCGCGCGGTTCGCATAGGCTTGATAGAAGCGCGGATTGATCTGCAGAGCACGGTTGAAATCATCGAGTGCGCGGCGGAACTCACCGGCGCGACCATAGGCAGTGCCGCGTACGTTGTAAGCGTCCGGATCCTGCGGGTTGGACTGAATCACGGCCGACAGCGATGCGATGTTCTCTTCCGATCCTTGCGCCCGGTCGAGGCGGATCATGTCGCTCGTGTTGCTGGTCTGGCATCCAGCCAGCAGGGCCCCTGCCATAATCAAGGTTGCACCGGACAGCGCAGCCCGCATGCGGGGAAGGCGTGTAGCGGTTGCAGCAGTAAGGCTTGTCGCTTTCAAAACAACGGCACTCTTGGCAGCCATCAGGCGCAGGTCCTCGTGTCAGAGCTCGGAAACTGGGCGAACCAGAAAACTAAAAAAAGCGGTGGCGCCTTATATCGCCCCCGCCTTCCAATCACGAAAAAACGTCGAAAAAGCGACCGATTAACGGCTCGCGCCCGTGCGGCCGGCGGAAACGAGGCCTTCGCGCTGTGCACGCTTACGAGCCAGCTTGCGAACGCGGCGAACAGCTTCCGCCTTTTCGCGAGCGCGCTTCTGCGACGGCTTTTCGTAGTAGTCGCGCATCTTCATTTCGCGGAAAATACCTTCGCGCTGCATCTTCTTCTTGAGAGCGCGGAGAGCCTGATCGACGTTATTGTCGCGGACAAGTACCTGCACGTGAATCCCGTTCCTTTGGTTTTTGAGTTAAACGCCCTGAAACTGCGCAGCGGTCAGAGCGATATAATACTACTGCCCGGCTTTTGGCCGTGCGATTGGGGAACGCAGATAGCAGAAGGCTGTTGCAAAGTCTAGCGGGACTCTGGCCCGTCTTCTCAAAAAACCCCGCAATTCCCATGCGAGTTTACAGCAGCGGTGCAAACCGGGTTTTCAATGGCAGATTGCGCGACATATGTTCCCCGTACCACTGCCTATTCATACTCAAAGGAGAACTTTGATGCGAGCGATTTCCTACTCTCAATTTGGCAAACCATCCGATGTCGTCCGTGTGCTTGATGTGCCGACGCCTGTACCTGGGCCGGGTGAGGTGCTCTTGCGAATGCACATGGCGCCGATTCACAATCATGATCTGCTGACAGTCGAGGGGCGCTATGGCTACAAGCCCGCTTTGCCGGCGCTTGGGGGAAGCGAGGGTGTTGGTACGGTCGAGGTTCTGGGCGAGGGCGTGAGCAGCGTTCAGCCGGGACAGCGTGTGGCGGCCAGCGGGCTCAAGGGGGCCTGGGCGGAATTTGCCATTGCCCGGGCCGCTTCAGTGGTTCCCCTGCCGGATGCCGTTCCTGACGAGGTTGGCGCTCAGCTGATTGCCATGCCGCTCAGTGCCCTGACGCTTCTGGAGTTTGCCGAAGCCAAGCAGGGGCAGTGGCTTATACAGAATGCGGCCACGGGCGCTGTCGCCAAGGTCGTATCCCAGTTGGCGAAGTTTCGCGGCATCCATGTGATCAATCTCGTGCGTCGCGCCGAAGCGGTGGCGGAGCTTGAGGTTCTCGGAATCGGTCAGACGGTCTCCACCGCCGAAGATGGCTGGAAGGAAAAAGTGCGTGCGCTGACCGGAGGGCAGGGCATTTCCGTCGCGGTCGATAGTGTTGGCGGCAAGGCCTCCGGCGATCTCCTGTCGCTTCTGGGTGAAAATGGTTTGCTGGTGTCCTTCGGACTGATGTCCGGTGAGCCGATGCAGATTTCTTCCGGCGATCTGATTTTCAAGCAGGCGACCGTCAAAGGCTTCTGGCTGGGCAAGCTGATGGAAACGATGCCGCGCGAACAGGTTGGCCGTTTGATTGGGGAACTGGTCAAGCGTGCGGCATCCGGTGAGTTGGTGTTGCAGGTGGATGGCATCTATCCGCTTGCCGAGGGTTCCAAGGCTCTCGCGGCTGCCGCAGAGGGCGGTCGCCAGGGCAAGGTGCTGATCCAGCTCTAAACGATACCGATAATTTTGCCGGTGTCGAAAGCAAGAAGCGAATGCGTCGCAAAGCAGCCATTGCGACGCCTTGCGATTTGCGATTTGTATGGCTCCACGACAGGCTATTTCGCCTCAAGGAGCTAAAGGCAGATATGCGCAAATATTCGGTCTTTGCGGTGGCCCGAGAGGCCATGCGCAGCCACAAGGGCTGGGAGCAGCAATGGACTTCCCCCGAACCGCGGTCTTCTTATGATGTCATCATCATTGGCGGCGGCGGCCATGGACTGGGTGCTGCCTATTATCTGGCAAAAGAGCACGGCATCACCAATGTGGCGGTGATCGAAAAGGGATGGCTGGGTGGTGGCAATACGGGCCGCAACACCACCATCATTCGCTCCAACTATCTCTATGAAGAGAGCATGGACATTTACGAGCATTCCCTGAAGCTGTGGGAAGGCTTGAGCCAGGATCTCAACTACAATGTCATGTATTCGCCGCGCGGCGTGATGATGCTGTCGCACAATACGCACGACATGCAGAGCTTCAAGCGGCACATCAATGCCAACCGGCTGTATGGAATCGACAATGAGTGGCTGACGCCGGAAGAGGCGAAGAAGTTCTGTCCGCCGCTCGATATCTCCAAGACGGCGCGTTATCCCATCAATGGTGCGGCGCTGCAAAAACGCGGCGGCACGGCGCGACATGATGCGGTGGCATGGGGCTATGCCCGTGCGGCATCCGATCGCGGCGTCCACATCATCCAGAACACCGAAGTCACGGGCATTCGCCGTGGTCCGAATGGTGAAGTCACCGGCATCGAGACCAATCGTGGTTTCATTGGCGCCAAGAAGATCGGCGTTTCCGCAGCTGGCCATTCCTCGGTGGTCATGCAGATGGCAGATGTTCGTGTGCCGCTGACCAGCAACCCGCTGCAAGCGCTGGTGTCGGAGCCTTTGAAGCCGATTTTCCCCTGTGTGGTCATGTCCAACACGGTGCATGCCTATATCTCGCAGTCGGACAAGGGCGAGCTGGTGATTGGTGCGGGCACGGACCAGTATCATTCCTACTCGCAGACCGGCGGTCTGCAGATCATCACCCATACGCTGGATGCGATCTGCGAACTCTTCCCGATCTTCCGCCGTGTGAAGATGATGCGCCAGTGGGGCGGCATCACCGACAACACACCGGATCGCTCCGCCATCCAGAGCGTGACGCCGGTGCCGAACCTGTTCGTCAATTGCGGCTGGGGCACGGGCGGTTTCAAGGCAACGCCAGGTTCCGCCAACCTGTTTGCCTGGCTGATTGCCAAGGGCGAGCCGCACCGGCTGGCGCAAGGCCTGACGCTCGACCGCTTCCGCACCGGACGCCTGATCGACGAAGCGGCGGCTGCCGCCGTCGCGCACTAAGAAGGGGAAACCGATGCTTCTGATCCATTGCCCCTATTGCCGTGACGACCGATCCGAACTGGAGTTCCGCTGGGCGGGCGAGGCACATATTGCCCGCCCCGAGCAGATCTCCGAGATTTCGGACGAGGCTTTTTCCGAGTATTTTTTCATGCGTGACAATACCAAGGGTATTGCCTGGGAGCGTTGGCGCCACATTCATGGCTGTGGACGCTTTTTCAATGCCATCCGCGACACCGTCAGCGATAAATTCCTGTTGACCTACAAGGCCGGACTGCCGCGCCAGCCGGTGCCGGGAACAGAAACAGCAGGCGTTGAGACGGTTGAAGGAGGTGCTGCATGACCTCCTATCGTATCAAGGGTGCAGGCCGTCTGACCCCCGCTCGCACCGCGCGCTTTACCTTCGATGGCAAGATCTACACGGCGCTGGAAGGTGATACGGTTGCCTCTGCGCTTCTGGCGAATGGCGTGCATCTCATGGGCCGTTCGTTCAAATATCACCGCCCGCGCGGCATTCTCTCCGCAGGTGCGGAAGAGCCGAATGCGCTACTGGATGTGGCACGTGATGCCGCCCGCCGTCAGCCGAATGTGCGCGCCAGCGTGCAGGAAGTGTTTGACGGGGCCATTATCCAGTCGCAGAACCGCTGGCCAACGCTCGGCTTCGATATCAGTTCGATCAACAATCTGCTCTCGCCCTTCTTCGCGGCAGGCTTTTACTACAAGACCTTCATGTGGCCGCGTGAGGCCTGGGCGAAACTCTATGAGCCCATCATCCGCCGCGCTGCCGGTCTTGGTGTTGCGCCGAAGGAAGAAGACCCGGACCACTATGCCAACCGCTTTGCTCATTGCGATGTGCTGGTGGCCGGTGCCGGTGCCGCTGGTTTGACGGCTGCGCTTTCTGCAGCCGAAACGGGTGCATCCGTCATCCTGGTGGATGAGCGGGCCGAAGTGGGCGGCGCGCTGCTGTTCGATACGTCTGTCACGATCAATGGCCAGTCGGGCTATGATTGGGCGCAAGGTGTTCTGGTCAAGCTCGCCGCCATGCCGAATGTGCGGGTGCTGACGCGCACGACCGTGTTCGGCTATTACAACCACAACTTCATCGGTCTTGTGGAACGGGTGACGGATCACATGCCGCGTCCGGACAAGTTGCTGCCGCGCGAGCGGTTGTGGCAGGTGCGCGCCAAGAAGGTGGTGCTGGCAACCGGCGCCATCGAGCGCCACATGGTGTTCGCCAACAATGACCGCCCTGGCATCTTGCTGGCCTCTGCGGCGCGCATGTACCTCAACCATTACGGTGTGGCTGTCGGCTCCCGGATCGGTGTCTACACGGCGCATGATTCCGCTTATGAAGCGGCGATCGACCTTAAAAAGGCCGGCGTCGAGATCGCGGCGATCGTCGATTGCCGTGCCAAGCCCGGTGATGCTGTCGTATCCGCGGCCCGCAATCTCGGCATCGAGGTGCTGACCGGCTATTCTGTCATCGATACCGCCGGGCGTCTTCGCATCTCCTCTATGACGGTGGCGCGCAATAGTTCCACCAATCACCGCAAGATCGCGGTCGACGCGCTTTTGATGTCCGGCGGCTGGACGCCGTCCGTTCATCTCTTCTCCCAGTCTCGCGGCAAGCTGAAATTCGATGCGGAGAACCAGCGTTTCCTGCCGAACATCTATGCCGAAAACAGCATCTCGGTCGGCGCCTGCAACGGCACGGATGATCTGAATGCGCTGCTGACCGAGGCATCCGCTGCGGGCGGCGGTTCGGTATCCGTTTCTGGCGATTCCGCATTCACCTGGACAGGTGGCATGATCGGTGCCGCCGAAGGCGCGGGCAAGGATACCACCGTCAAGGCTTTCGTGGATTTCCAGCATGATGTGACGGCGAAGGATATCCGCCTTGCCGTGCGCGAGGGGATGCATTCGATCGAGCACATCAAACGCTTCACTACCAATGGCATGGCGTCTGATCAAGGCAAGCTTTCCAACATGCATGGTCTGGCGATCGCGGCGGAAGTTCTGGGCAAGGAAATCCCGCAGGTCGGTCTCACCACCTTCCGCGCGCCTTATACGCCAGTCACCTATGGCACGCTGATTGCCCATTCTCGTGGAGACCTGTTCGATCCAGCCCGCAAGACGCCGCTGCATGCGGAACTGACCAAGGCCGGCGCCGAGTTCGAGGATGTCGGCAACTGGAAGCGCGCCTGGTACTTCCCGCGTCGGGGCGAGGACATGCATGCGGCCGTCAACCGCGAGTGCCGTACGGCGCGTGAAGTGGCGGGTATCTTTGACGCTTCCACGCTTGGCAAGATCGAGGTGGTCGGCCCGGATGCGGCGAAGTTCTTGAACCTCATGTACACCAATGCTTGGGACAATCTGAAACCCGGCAAATGCCGCTACGGCATCATGACCCGCGAAGATGGCTTCGTTTATGATGACGGTGTTGTCGGGCGCTTGGCGGAAGACCGTTTCCATGTGACGACGACGACGGGCGGTGCGCCGCGCGTGCTGCATCACATGGAAGACTATCTGCATACCGAGTTCCCGGATCTCAAGGTGTGGCTGACATCCACGACCGAGCAATGGGCTGTCATTGCCGTGCAGGGACCGAAGGCGCGTGAAATCATCGAACCGCTGGTGGAAGGACTGGACCTCTCCAGCGAGGCTTTCCCGCATATGAGTGTGGCGGAATGCACGGTCATGGGTGTTCCGGCGCGGCTGTTCCGCGTGTCTTTCACCGGCGAAGTGGGCTATGAAGTCAACGTGCCCGCCGATTACGGCGCCTCCGTCTGGAAGGCGATCTGGGAGCGTGGTGAAGCGCTGGGTGCCTGCCTCTATGGCACGGAAACTATGCACGTTCTGCGCGCTGAGAAAGGCTATATCATCGTCGGGCAGGATACGGATGGAACCGTGACGCCTGACGACGCCGGCTATGGCTGGGCGGTGTCGAAGAAGAAGACTGACTTCGTGGGCATTCGCGGCCTGAAGCGCCCCGATCTCATGCGCTCCGGTCGCAAGCAACTGGTCGGACTTTTGACGGCGGATCCGCTGGAGGTTCTGGAAGAAGGCGGCCAGATCGTCGCTGATCCGAACGAGCCGAAGCCGATGACCATGCTCGGTCATGTTACCTCCGCCTACTGGTCTGAAAATCTTGGCCGCTCCATCGCCATCGCTTTGGTGGCGGATGGCCGCGCACGCATGGGTCAGACCGTCTATATTCCGATGAAAGACAAGACGATTGCCGCTACCGTGAGCGACATGGTGTTCTTCGACAAGGAAGGGGGCCGCATCCATGGCTGATCTCGCAATCCGCACATTGCCGCTGGCCGGTGCTCATGGTGGTTCTGCCTCGGTTCGGCTGGAGCCGGCGCAACCGGCACGCCGCATTTCCCTGCGCGCAGGAGCAGAGGCCGTCGCGGCGTTGTCGACGGCGCTTGGGGTGAACCTGCCGACGGAGCCGAGGACATCTGCCTCGAATGATTCACGTACGGCGCTGTGGCTCGGGCCGGATGAGTGGCTGGTGATCGATGAGGGCGCCGTTGACCTCAACGACAGCGGCACGGGTGTCGCAAACGGTTTGATCAATGCGGCTGCCGGTACCGGCGTGGCGCATTCGGCAACGGATGTCTCTCACCGCAATACGGCCATCCTCGTTTCCGGTCCGGCTGCGGCAGATGTGCTGAATGGCGGCTGCCCGCTTGATCTGTCGCTCAAAGCCTTTCGGGTCGGGGCCTGCGCCCGCACGCTGTTCGGCAAGATTGAAGTCGTCTTGCTGCGTACCGGTGAGCAGAATTTCCGCTTGGAATGCTGGCGCTCGTTTTCGGAATATGCTTTCGGTTTACTTCGTCAGTCGGCAGAAGATCTATAATCTCTATCATGTTTTGCGGGGCCGTGTTTTCTGCGGCCTCGCTGCGGGAATTATTTTGTAAGTTTCGACGAAGATTTACGAAAATTTTAACTATAATCAACTACCCCTGTGATCTTTGATACCCTGTAGTATTGGGAGGGGTGCAGGTGGTTTTCTTTCAGAATTTGAAAATTTCAAGCAGAACGCGGCTGCTTACAGCGCTATCGCTTCTCGGTCTCATCTGTATTACCGGTTTATTCTGGAAAGAGCGCGCTGCAGAGCAAATTCTATCAGAACGCATTCAAGCTGCTGACGTGCTAGACGTTAGCCTTTCTAGGCTCAACGGACTTTTTCTGCAGATCCGTCGACATGAAAAGGACTTCCTGTTGCGGCGGGATGAGGCCTCCGTTGAGAAGCATACTGCAACAAGCCAGCAGATCCAGGCGATGCTTCAGGCCTTTGATAGCGATATCATCGTCGCGGACACAAAGTCTTTGCTGCAGCAGATCCGTAGTGGCTACCAGCAATATTCCGGGAATTTCGAAAAGCTGGTACGGGAGAATCGTGTTCTCGGCCTCAATGCGGATAGCGGCCTGGAAGGCCAAATGCGTAAGGCTGTGCATGCCATCGAAGCTTCACTCGAGTCTGTCAAAAATCCAGATCTGATGGTCGTGATGCTGATGATGCGCCGACATGAGAAGGATTTTATCATGCGGCGTAGTGCCCAGTATGTCGAGGCTTTCGAGCAGCAAGTAAAGCTCTTCAAAGCTTTCCCGGCCTCTGCTTTTGGTACGGCTGATGCCGTTGTAATCCAGAAGAACCTAGACACCTATCAGCAGGCCTTCCGTGCCTATGGGCAGGCGACGCTTGAGGAGGCGCAAAGCCGTCAGGCCGTTTCGGAAAGCTTTTCCGCTATCGAGCCGATCTTCCAACGCCTTTCGGATCGTCTCGCAGCGGATAGGCTCAAGGTGAGTCAGGAGGCAGAGGCCGCGAAGATGGAAGCCATGCGTCTGCTGTTGGTGTCGCTAGTTTTGCTGACAGCCCTGCTTTTTGTCATCGCCACCGTAGTTGGCCGTTCCATCTCCAAGCCGATCGTCCGAGTTACCGAGGCGATGAAAGCTCTAACGGCCGGCAAATTGGATGTGTCCATTCCCGGTGTGGGCTTGAAAAACGAGCTAGGGGAAATGGCTTCAGCTGTTGAGGTGTTCCGATCCAACGCGTTGAGCAACCGGCAACTTGAGGCTGAGACACAGGCGCAACGTAAGGAGGCCGAATTGCTCCGCGCTACGAACGAGCGGGAAGCCTTGTTGCGCGCGCGGCAAATGCAGCATGCTACTGAAGCCTTGGGCGTCGGCCTGAAGAACCTGGCGGCCGGGAATCTCGGCTACTCAATCCAGGAGCCGCTGGCTCCGGATTTCGAGAGCTTGCGCAGCGATTTCAACAGTTCGGTTGCGCAACTTTCCGCAACGATCGCTTCCGTCATCGACGTCTCCCGCTCCATTGATACGGGCGCACGTGAGATTACCGAGAGTGCCGGTGAACTTTCCCAGCGGACAGAGCAGCAGGCAGCGTCCCTGGAGCAGACGGCTGCTGCGCTGGATCAGATCACCACCAATGTTGCAGGCTCCAGCGCCAGCGTGCAGCAGGCGCGTGATGTGGCGGTACATGCCGAGCGCAACGTCGTCGCCTCCAGCGAGGTACTTGGCCGCATGACAAATGCGATGGAGCTCATTGAAAATTCGTCACAACAGATCCGAACGATTATCTCTGTCATTGACGAAATCGCCTTCCAGACGAATCTCCTCGCGTTGAACGCGGGCGTGGAAGCGGCTCGTGCAGGCGAGGCGGGACGCGGTTTTGCGGTGGTTGCGCAGGAAGTTCGTGAACTGGCCCAGCGGTCGGCTAAGGCCGCAGGCGAAATCCGAAACCTCATTGGCCAATCCGGCTCGCATGTCAGCGATGGCGTCGCGTTGGTGCGCGATACTGCAAATTCCTTGCAGTCGGTGGAGGAATCCATCCGCACCATCAACCAGCATATGATGTCCATTGCCAGCGCAACCAAGGAACAGTCGACGGGCCTCGCAGAAGTCAACAATGCCGTCAACCAGATGGATCAGGTGACTCAGCGAAATGCCGCGATGGCAGAGGAAGCAACGGCCGCAAGCGGCATGCTGGCCAAGGAAAGCGCCCGACTGCGCGCCATGGTCTCCCAGTTCACCATCCAGCAGGATGCCCGCTACGCCGTACGCGCGGCGTAGCGCTTGATGGCAGTCGACTAGAGCCTATCAGGGCTAAATGGAATCGTTCTGCCGGAAGCTGCAGATAATGGCGGAAAATGATCCGGCCCGTCAGGTTGGCTGATGCGGGTCATCTGCTTTGTCGAGCGGCTTGGCCGTATGCATTGGCTACGACACGCGCCGCTCTCCTCGCATATGACCCCGCCTGAGCCAACAGAACTGTTTCCATTTAACCCTGATAGGCTCTAATCTTCCGGCCGGTCCTTGGGGTCGAACTGGCAGATGGTGGTCCAGGTGGCAGTCAGGGCCGGCTTCTTCTCGTTCTCGATTTCGACCGTCACGTCATAGGTGGTCATCAGCATGGCGGCGCCGCGAAACCGCGCTTCCGCCAAGATGAAACGTCCCCGCACCCTTTGCCCGGAGCGGACGGGTGAGGCGAAGCGGATCTTGTCGAAGCCGTAGTTCAGCCCCATCACTTGCTCGCGAATGCGCGGTATTGCCGAGTAGTTCAGGGCCGAGAGCAGCGAGAGCGTGAGGAAGCCATGGGCAATCGTGCCACCGAACGGGCTTTCCTTGGCGGCGCGCTCCGGATCCACATGGATGAACTGGTGGTCATGGGTGGCGTCGGCGAATGTGTCGATCATCATCTGGTCCACGACGAACCAGTCGGAGACGCCGACCTGCTGGCCTTCGAGCGCCTTCATCTCCTTCAGCGAAATTTCACCCGGCATGCCTTCATCCATTTCATTTCAGTTCGCGCAGCAGGTGGCGTGCTTATCCGATGTCCTGCAGGCACCATGTGACGGAGCGCGGTGGAAGCACTCCTCCATACTGTCCATTGGACAGGAGGTCCAGCCAGTCGCCGTCGGGGAGGCTCGCAGCCAGCGGCTGCGGACTGCGGTTGAAGATGATGGCGAGTCTCACAGGTTTGCCGGTCGCCGTGTCGTCGGTGCGCAGAACCATGGTCAGCTGCTTGCGTTCAGGCTCTTCCCATTGCTGCACGTTCATGGGCAAACCATCCGCGTTCAGCCAGACGACGTCCTCATTGTGCCCTGTAAAGAATTGCGTTTGCGAAAAGACGCTAAAGCGTCGACGCAGGCTTGCGAGACGGGCCGTGTGATCCACCAGTTCGGGATCGAGTGCGGCCCAGTTCAGCCAGGTGATGCCATTATCCTGGGCATAGGCATTGTTGTTGCCCTGCTGGCTGCGGCCGCCCTCATCGCCCGCCGTCAGCATGATCGTGCCGCGCGTGGCAAACAGGGTGGAGAGAAGGGCTGCCACGTCCCGGCTGCGGGCAGAGAGCACTTGCGGATCGTCCGTCTCGCCCTCGACGCCATTGTTCCAGGAGTGGTTATCATTGTGGCCGTCGCGGTTTTCCTCGCCATTCGCCTCGTTGTGCTTGTGGGCGTGGGAGACGAGGTCCGTCAGCGTGAAGCCATCATGGGCGGCGAGGAAGTTCACGCTGCGCGTTTCATTCAGGCCGTGACGGGAAAAGATGTCGGATGAGCCGGCAAGCGCATGCGCCAGCGCACCCGTCTTGCCGGCATCGCCCCGCCAATAGAGCCTGAGATCATCGCGCGCCCGGTCGTTCCATTCCAGAAACGGGGGCGGAAAATTGCCGAGCTGATAGCCGCCGGGACCGATATCCCAGGGCTCGGCGATCATCACTCTGTCGGATAATACCTCGTCATTCAGGATGGCAGCGAGCGTCTCGCTGTCGCGGGAAAAACCATGCTGGCTCCGACCAATGACGGTTGCCAGATCGAACCGGAAGCCATCCACGCCCGCATGGAGAACGAAGTGGCGCAGGCTGTCGATGATCAGCTGCCTCACCATGGGGTGATCGCAGGCGACCGTATTGCCGGTGCCGGTGTCGTTGATCAGTTCACCAGGGCTGCCGGGCACATGCTGGTAGTAACTCAAATTGTCCAGCCCGCGCATGGAAAGCGTCGCGCCATAGCGATCGCTTTCGCCGGTGTGGTTGAAGACGAGATCGAGGATCACGCCGATGCCGTTTGCGTGCAGCGTCGCAACCGTCTCTGCCAGTTCCCGCATGCCGCCCGGGCAGAGGCGCGGATCGAGTGCCATGAAGCTGACGGGATTGTAGCCCCAGCCATTGGTGAGGCCGAGCGGCGGCAGGTGGCGCTCGTCGATCCAGGCGACGATGGGCATGAGTTCGACGGCATCGACTGCGAGGCGCTTCAGATGCGCCAGCACGGAAGGGTGGGTGAGGGCAGCAACGGTGCCGGCCAGCTTCTCCGGCATATCGGGGTGGCGGATGGTGAAGGGTCTGACCGCGATCTCGTAGACCAGCCCGCCCTTGCGGAAGAGGGGCGCGCTCAGCACCGCCGGTCTGTCACGCGTCACAATCGCCTTCGGCACCAGGGATGCGGTGTCCTTGCCCTTGAGCCATAGCCTCGCATCATGGCGAAAGGGGCGGTCGAGCTCCTTGGCATAAGGGTCTACCAATAGCTTCGACGGATCGAACCAGAGACCGAGATCGGGATTGTAGACGCCATGGGCGCGGAAGCCGTAACGGGTGCCTTCCGGCGCGTCTTTCACGTCAAGTGCAAAAAGCGTATCGCCTTGCCGCTGCATGGGCAGCCGCACTCGCTCGTGCACGCCGTCCTGTTCGAACAGACAAAGATCGATGGCTTCGGCATGCGCCGAATAGACGGAGAAGCGGGTGCCTTTTTCCTGAAGAACTGCGCCAAGCGATTCGTTGCTCATCACTG
This sequence comes from Rhizobium oryzicola, assembly GCF_030504645.1. Classification (GTDB taxonomy): domain Bacteria; phylum Pseudomonadota; class Alphaproteobacteria; order Rhizobiales; family Rhizobiaceae; genus Neorhizobium; species Neorhizobium oryzicola. The sequence goes on from NZ_JAUKWQ010000002.1 coordinate 44,560, forward strand.
CACCATTGGGTTGCCGATGCGGTATTCTTAATGCACAAATCTTGCTCAAGGCATGGGAAATAATCGGCAACTGCCCTAGCTAGGTTTATCGCTATCGAAAAATGCTCAGGGAGGAGCGATCATGGCATTTTCCATTCGGCTGCACCGGGTGCTGAGGGCACCGCCGGAGCGTGTCTTTCGTGCCTTCATGGATGCGGATGCCATGGTCAAATGGAACCCGCCCTCCGGGTTCACGGCCCGCATGCATGACTATAACCCCGTGGTGGGCGGCAGCTTCCGCATGTCGTTTACGAACTTCACCACCCAGCAAAGCCATTCGTTTGGCGGCCGCTACCTCGAGATCATTCCCAACGAGAAGATCCGCTACACGGATGCGTTCGACGACCCGAACCTGCCTGGCGAGATGATGATGACTGCGGAGTTTGCCGCTGTGGTGGTGGGGACGGAACTGAAAATCACCCAGGAAGGCATACCGGATGTCATTCCGGAAGCGGCCTGCTATCTCGGCTGGCAGGAGTCGCTGAACCAGTTGGCGCAACTTGTGGAACCGGAAATCCGCGAAAGCTGAGAGAGGCGGGAGGAGGCGACCTCCTCCCCCACACATCCGATCAGGTGATAACCGTTGGCGCGTTGCGACCGGTGCGCGTCTTGATCTCGGCGATCTCGTCGGCAACGGCAATGAGATCGGCCAGTGCCGTCTGCGTTTCGATGCCGTGGCGGCTTGCGTCAGGCTCATAGCGCTCGACATAGACGCGCAGCGTCGCGCCCGAGGTGCCGGTGCCGGACAGGCGGAAGACCACGCGGCTGCCGCCTTCGAACAGCACGCGAATGCCCTGGTTCTTCGAGACGGAGCCATCGATCGGGTCGTTATAGGCAAAGTCGTCGGCGCTTTCGACCTTCAGCGCACCGAAGCTCTTGCCCGGCAGGCTAGCAAGCTTATCGCGCAGATTGGCCACCAGCGCATTGGCCGCTTCCGTATCCACTTCCTCATAGTCGTGGCGGGAATAATAGTTGCGGCCGAATTCCGCCCAATGGCTTTCGACGATCTCCTTCACGCTCTTCTTCTTGGCCGCCACGATGTTCAGCCAGAACAGCACGGCCCAGAGGCCATCCTTTTCGCGCACATGGTTCGAGCCGGTGCCAAAGCTTTCTTCGCCGCAGACGGTTGCCTTGCCTGCATCCAGCAGATTGCCGAAGAACTTCCAGCCTGTCGGCGTTTCATAAATGCCGATGCCGAGCTTTTCGGCCACCTTGTCGGCGGCCGCACTGGTCGGCATGGAGCGGGCGATGCCAGCGATGCCATCTTTGTAGCCTGGGGCGCAGGTGGCGTTGGCGGCGATGATCGCCAGACTGTCCGACGGGGTCACGAACATGCCCTTGCCGACCACCATGTTGCGGTCGCCATCGCCATCCGAGGCGGCGCCGAAGTCGGGGCCTTCGGGGCTCATGACATCGTCATAGAGTTCCTTGGCGTGAACGAGGTTCGGGTCCGGGTGGTGATGACCAAAGTCCGGCAGGGGTTCCGAATTGCGCACGGAGCCCGCGGGCGCGCCGAGACGCTTCTCCAGGATCTCGACGGCATAAGGGCCGGTGACGGCGCTCATGCTGTCGATCACGACGCGGAAGCCGGATTGGATCAGGCCACGGATCGCGCCGAAGTCGAACAGGCTTTCCATCAGTTCGGCATAGTCGGCGACCGGATCGATCACTTCAACGGCAAGGCCTGCGAGATCGGTGCTGCCGATCGTGTCGAGATCGACATCGGCGGCATCAACGATTCTGTAGGTGTCGATGACCTTGGTGCGGGCATAGATGGCGTCGGTGATCTTTTCCGGTGCCGGACCGCCATTGCCGATATTGTACTTGATGCCGAAATCTTCCGTCGGGCCGCCGGGGTTATGGCTGGCGGAAAGCACGATGCCGCCGAAGGCTCCATATTTGCGGATGATGTTGGAGGCCGCAGGCGTCGATAGAATGCCGCCCTTGCCGACCAGCACCTTGCCGAAGCCCGCAGCCGCGGCCATCTTCAGCACCTTCTGGATGACTTCGCGATTGTAGTAGCGGCCATCGCCCCCGACCACCAGCGTCTTGCCCTCAAAGCCTTCCAGCGAGTCGAAGATCGACTGGATGAAGTTCTCGGCATAGTTTTCCTGGGCGAAAACCGGAACCTTCTTGCGCAAGCCTGACGTGCCGGGCTTCTGGTCCTGGTAGGGGGTGGTCGAAACTGTCTTGATCATCAATGCGAACCTTTCGGTAGAAGGCTGGAATAGAGATCGGCGTAGATGGCCGCGCTCTTCTCCCAGGAAACATCTGACTTCATGCCCTGCTTCTGGATCTGTAACCAGGTCTTCGGGTCATGATAAAGGCGGATGGCGCGGCGAACGGCGCGACGCATGCTGTCGAGCGTCACGGGGCCGAAGGAGACGCCGGTTGCGCTTTTTGCGGCAAGCGCCGCGGGATTGGCGTCGATGACCGTATCGTTGAGGCCACCGGTGCGGGATACGACCGGCACGCAGCCATAGCGCAAGCCATAAAGCTGGGTGAGGCCGCAGGGCTCGAAGCGGGACGGAATGAGGATCGCATCGCAGCCCGCCTGCATGAGATGCGACAGCGGCTCGTTATAGGTGACGGCAATGCCGATGCGGCCCGGATGGCGGGCTGCCGCCGCCTGCAGGGCACCCACCAGATCCGCATCGCCCGACCCCAGCACGGCGAGGCGCGCACCCTGCGCCACCATGTCATCCGCCAGCTGAGCAACCAGATCCATGCCCTTCTGCCAGGTCAGGCGCGAGATGACGCAGAACAGCGGTCCGTCGTCTTCGACAAGACCAAACTGTGCTTCCACGGCACGCTTGTTTGCTGGGCGCGTTTTCAGATCGCCGGCAGCGTAGTTCTTGGCGATCGAGGTATCCGCCTGCGGGTCCCAGACATCCGTATCGATGCCGTTGACGATGCCGTGCAGGTCAGAGGCGCGCCGGTTCAACAGGCCTTCCAGACCCATGCCGAATTCGGGCGTCAGGATTTCCTCGGCATAGGACGGGCTGACGGTGCTGACCGCCCAGGCGGTCTGGATGCCGGCCTTGAGGTAACCGACCTGCCCGTAATATTCGACGCCCTCCAGATCAAAGGCATGCGGCGGCAGGCCAAGGCGCGGGAAGATTTCCCGGCCAAAATTTCCCTGGAAGGCAATGTTGTGGATGGTCATGACGCTTGGCACCGCAGGTGCTGCGTCATAACGCAGATAGGCGGGAACGAGACCAGTCTGCCAGTCGTGGACATGCACCAGATCCGGTTGCCAGTCCGGCAGGCGGCCTTGGGCAATATCTGCGCCTGCGCGCGAAAGTGCTGCAAACCGCAGCCAGTTGTCTCCGTAGTCCTTTCCATTCTGATCGAGATAGGGCCCACCGGCACGGTCGAACAGGTCAGGCGCATTCAAAACCAGAAGCTTCAGGCCGGCCACCTCCGCTTCCAGTATTTCCGCACGCACGCCCAGCAGGTCTTCGTATTGAAGGCTGAGCACCGGCGCCTGAAGCGCCTTCATGACGGCAGGGTGACCGGGAACGAGGGTCCTGGTTGCCACGCCCTGTTTCTGCAGGGCCAAAGGCAGAGCGCCCGCCACATCGGCGAGCCCTCCTGTCTTGATCAAAGGGTAGATTTCGGAAGCAACCGAAAGAACCTTCATATGTCTCCCAACGCCTTTGTTCAAAGGTCGAGCTTGTCAATCATCTGCTGTGTAATAAGGCAAATTCCGTTTTCGGTACGGCGGAAGCGCTTGCCATCCAGTTCCGGATCTTCGCCCACCACCAGTCCTTCCGGAATGGTTACACCGGCATCGATGACGACATTGCGAAGCTGGGCGCGACGGCCGACCCGCACATTCGGCAAAATGACCGCTCCCTCAAGACGAGAATAGGAGTTGGCGCGAACACCGGTGAAAAGAAGACTGTTATAGAGCGACGAGCCGGAAATGATGCAATCGCCCGATACGACGGAGGAGACGGCGGAGCCGCGGCGATCCTCATCGTCATGCACGAACTTGGCCGGCGGCGTGATCTCCGCATAGGTCCAGATCGGCCAGGACTTGTCGTAGATATCGAGTTCCGGCACCACGGCCGTCAGGTCGATATTCGCCTGCCAATACGCGTCGATCGTTCCCACGTCGCGCCAATAGGACTTCTTCTCGAAGTCGGAGCGTACGCAGGAATTGGCAAACCGATGTGCCACCGCTTTGCCGTTGGCGACGATCCACGGAATGATGTCCTTGCCGAAGTCGCGGCTGGAATTGGGGTCTGCCGCATCGCGCCGCAGGCATTCCATCAGGAATTTGGTGTGGAAGACATAAATACCCATCGAGGCCAGCGCAAAATTCGGATTGCCCGGAATGCCTGGCGGATCGGCTGGCTTTTCAACGAAAGCGCTGATCTCGTCCTTCTCGTTGACATGCATGACGCCGAAGCCGGTCGCTTCCATGCGCGGCACTTCCAGACAGCCGATCGTGACATCGGCGCCGGAGTCGACGTGCTGCTGCAGCATCTGCTCGTAGTCCATCTTGTAGATGTGGTCGCCGGCCAGGATGACCATGTATTCCGGGTTATAGGCCTCGATGATGTCGATGTTCTGGTAGACCGCGTCCGCCGTGCCTTCATACCACTGGGTTTCGGAAACGCGCTGCGAGGCCGGCAGGATGTCGAAGCTTTCGTTACGTTCCGGACGGAAGAAGTTCCAGCCGCGCTGCAGATGGCGGATGAGGGAGTGTGCCTTGTACTGGGTTGCCACGCCAAAACGGCGAATACCGGAGTTCAGGGCATTGGAGAGTGCGAAATCGATGATGCGGGCCTTGCCGCCGAAATAGACCGCAGGCTTGGCGCGACGGTCCGTCAGTTCCTTCAGGCGGCTGCCTCTTCCGCCCGCCAATACGTAGGCCATCGCATCACGCGCGAGTGGCTGAACACGCTTTGTTGTCATCAATCTTCCTCCCTTACGCAATCAGTATTAGTTTTCCGGCTCAAGCATGATCGTGGCAAGAGGCGGAAGCGTTACGTCAGCATAAATCGTGCCACCGGCATCAACTGCCTGAACACGTCCCCCATTGCCCTTGCCGCTACCGCCATAAATTTCCGCATCCGTATTCAGCACTTCGCGCCAGCGACCGGCACTTGGCAATGGAATGCGATAGTTTTCCCGATAGACGGGTGTGAAATTGGAGATCACCACCACCGGCTTTTCGCCCGGCGCCTTGCGCAGCCAGGCATAGACCGAGTTTTCCGCGTCATCCGCCAGGATCCATTCAAAGCCTTCCGGCTCGCAATCGCGGGCATGTAGCGCAGGCTTAGAGCGATAGGTGAAGTTCAGATCGCGCACGAGACGGCGCATGCCTTCATGCGGATGGTAATGCAGGAGGTTCCAGTCGAGCGAGCGCTCCTCGCTCCATTCGCTCCACTGGGCAAATTCCTGACCCATGAACAGCAGCTTCTTGCCGGGATAGCCCCACATGAAGCCGTAATAGGCGCGCAGGTTCGCAAACTTCTGCCAGTCATCCCCGGCCATCTTGGCAATCAACGAGCCCTTGCCATGCACCACTTCATCATGGCTGAGCGGCAGGATGAAGTTTTCTGAGAAGGCATAGAGCAGGCCGAAAGTCAGTTCATTGTGGTGGAACTTGCGATACACCGGCTCCCGCTTCAGGTAGCTCAGCGTATCGTGCATGAAGCCCATATTCCACTTGAAGCCGAAACCGAGGCCCCCTTCATGCACAGGGTGCGAGACCTTGGGCCAGGATGTCGATTCCTCGGCAATCGTCATCACACCAGGATGGGCGGAGTAGCTCAGTGTGTTCAGCTTCTGCAGGAAACGAACCGCCTCCAGGTTTTCGCGCCCGCCATATTCGTTGGGGATCCACTCGCCTTCCTTGCGGGAATAATCGAGGTAGAGCATTGAGGCGACTGCATCGACGCGAAGGCCATCGAGATGGAATTTCTCGGCCCAGTAAAGAGCGTTGTTGATCAGGTAGGACAGCACCTCGATCCGGCCGAAATTGTAGATCGCCGTGTTCCAATCCGGGTGATAGCCCTGGCGTGGATCGGCATGTTCATAGAGCGCGGTGCCATCGAATTCGCGAAGGCCATGGGCATCGGTCGGAAAATGCGCGGGCACCCAGTCAAGGATGACGCCGATACCGACCTTGTGACAGCCATTGACGAAGCGGGCAAAGCCCTCGGGTTCGCCGAAGCGGGCCGTCGGTGCGTAAAGCCCCGTCGTCTGGTATCCCCAGGACGGGTCATATGGATGTTCGGTAATGGGCAGGAACTCGATATGGGTAAAGCCCATATCGACAACGTAAGGGATCAGCTCTGCCGCCAACTCATCCCAGCTCATGAAGGTGCCATCTGCCCGGCGGCGCCAGGAGCCGGCATGGACTTCATAGATGGAAATCGCTTGGCGACGGTGATCTGCCTTTTCCCAGAAGTCGCGATGGGCCTTGTCGTCCCACTTCTGCTCCAGTTCGGGAGCCGCGACGGAAGCCGTCTGTGGGCGAAGCTCCGCGCGGCGGGCATAGGGATCCGCTTTCAGTGGCAAAGGTTCGCCCGTTTTGCCAATGATCTCGAACTTGTAGGTCGCACCGGGGCGTACATCGGGCGCGAAGATTTCCCAGATGCCTGTATCGACGCGCAGGCGCATGACGTGCCTGCGTCCGTCCCAGTTATTGAAATCGCCAACCACGGAAACGCGTGCCGCATTGGGTGCCCAGACGGCGAAGTGGAAGCCTTCAACGCCCTCATGCTTGATAGGGTGTGCGCCCATCTTGTCGAACAGGCGCAGGTGCGAACCTTCACGGACGAAGTAATCGTCCATGGGGCCGAGGATGGGGCCGAAGCTGTAGGGATCGGTAATTGCCCATTCCACATCGCCGCGATAGGCGCGATAGCGTACGGGTTTTGGGCTTGGCAGCGCAACCGTGCCCTCAAAATATCCGGCTTCGTGGGCAAGCGATAATTCGCCAATTTCGCTCCCGTCGAGCGACAGAACCGTGACCGCTTCCGCACCGGGAATGAAACAGCGGGCGACGACGAAGTCGCCCGCTTTATGGGTGCCGAGGACTGCGAAGGGATTGCCGTGGGAACCGCGGATGATCGCCTCGATCTCGGTAGGAGCAATTGTGCCGGGTCGTCCGTCCTTACCGAGCTGCTTAGGCGTATCGATCATCAGGCTCTCCAGATCTCCGTCGCATACTGGCGAATGGTTCGGTCCGAAGAGAACCAGCCCATGCGCGCGGTGTTGCGGATCGTCTTGGCATACCAGCTGGTCTGGTCGTTCCAGATCTGGTCGACTTCACGCTGCGCTTTCGCATAGGCGTCGAAATCACCAGCGACCATGAACCAGTCGTGATTGTAGATGCCGTCCATCAGGCTGGTGAAGCGGGAACGGTCATCCGGTGAGAAGACACCAGACGCGATGGCCGCCAGCGCCTGTGCCAGTTCGCGCGAGCTTTCGATAATGGCGCGCGGATTGTGACCATCGGCGCGGGTGCGTGCGACTTCCTCGGCGGTCATGCCGAAGATCACGATGTTTTCCGGGCCCACATGGTCACGCATTTCCACATTGGCACCATCCAACGTGCCGATAGTCAAGGCACCATTCAATGCAAATTTCATATTGCCTGTGCCGGAGGCTTCCATGCCGGCGGTCGAAATCTGCTCCGACAGGTCGGCCGCAGGCACCATGACTTCCGCCAGCGATACATTGTAGTTCGGCACGAAGACGACCTTCAACAGACCACGTACCGCCGGATCGTTGTTGATGACGCGGGCAACATCATTGGCCAGTTTGATGATCAGCTTGGCATTGTGATAGCTCGGCGCCGCCTTGCCGGCGAAGAACTTGACGCGCGGCACCCAGTCCAGCTCCGGATGGGAACGGATCTGGTCATAGAGCGCCACCGCCTCAATGATGTTGAGAAGCTGACGCTTGTATTCGTGGATGCGCTTGATCTGGATGTCGAACATGGCCGACGGATCGAGCCTGATGCCCATGCGGCTGCCGATCAGATTGGCGAGCTGAACCTTGTTGGCCCGCTTGATGGCGGCGAACTTCTCCTGGAAGCTCTTGTCGTCGGCAAAGGCGTCCAGCGCCTTAAGCTGCTCGGTGTCGTCCTCGAACGCATCGCCGATCGCATCGCGGATCAGGTTGGTGAGGCCCGGATTGCATTGCATCAGCCAGCGACGCGGCGTGATGCCGTTCGTCTTGTTGTTGATCCGCTCCGGATAGAGGGAGTGCAGGTCGGCAAACACGGTTTCCTTCATCAGGTCCGTGTGAAGGGCAGATACGCCATTGATCGAATGGGAGCCGACAAAGGCGAGGTTGCCCATGCGCACGCGACGGTCGCCGTTCTCATCGATCAGCGAGATCGCGCGGATCTGCGTGTCGCCAAACTTCTTTTCCTTGCGCGCATCGAGCAGGATCTTGGTGTTGATCGTGTAGACGATCTGCATGTGGCGCGGCAGCATGCGCTCGAACAGCGGCACGGGCCAGCTCTCCAATGCTTCCGGCAGCAGCGTGTGGTTGGTGTAGGAGAAGGTCTGTCGGGTGATATCCCAAGCTTCATCGAAATCCATGCCGTGGACATCGCACAGCAGGCGCATCATTTCGGCAATCGAGACGGCAGGGTGGGTATCGTTCAGCTGGATCGAAACCTTCTCGTGAAGGTTTGTAAAATCCGGATACTGCTGCAGATGGCGGCGCAGGATGTCCTGCAGCGATGCGGAGGAGAAGAAGTACTCCTGGCGCAGACGAAGTTCCTGACCGGCTGGGTTTGCATCCGCCGGATATAGAACGCGCGTCAGCGTTTCGGCTTTTGTGCTTTCGCGCAGTGCGCCGATATGATCGCCGGCGTTGAAGGCGTCGAGCAGGATTGGGTCGATCGGTTGGGCCGACCAGAGACGCAGCGTGTTGACGCGCTTGCCGCGCCAGCCGACGATCGGCGTATCATAGGCCATCGCAATCACGCGCTCGGCGGGCTTCCACACGTAGCGCGGCGGTTCGTCATAGCCGCCGACCGTTTCGACGGAGCCGCCAAAACCGATTTCATAGGAGCTTTCGCGGCGCTCAAATTCCCAAGGGTTGCCGTGGGCCAGCCAGCTTTCCGGCAGCTCCACTTGCCAACCATCGGCCATCTGTTGACGGAAAAGGCCATGCACGTAGCGAATACCATAGCCATAGGCCGGGATATCGACGGTGGCCATGCTTTCCATGAAGCAGGCTGCCAGGCGGCCAAGGCCACCATTGCCCAAGGCGGCATCCGGCTCCAGGCCGGCAATGACATCAATGTCTACGCCCAGCGACGTCAGCGCATCGCGGATTTCGTTCAGAAGGCCCATGTTGCTGACAGCGTCGCGCATCAGCCGGCCGATCAGAAACTCCAGCGATAGGTAGTAAACGCGCTTGTCACCAGTACGATAGACCTTGCGGGTGGATTCCATCCACTTGTCGATGACTCGGTCTCGCACGACAAGGATTGTTGCCGTCAGCCAATCATGCGGCTTGGCCACCTTGGCATCCTTGCCGATACGGTAGGTCAACCGTTCGATGATCTCCTCGGCCATGATTTCGGGGCGGGAGCTGCGGGGAGCCGGCTGAGGGATGTCGACTGGGGAGAGATTGTTGCTCATGTGGTAGCCAACTTTGCTGGTGGAACGTGGGAGGGGGCGTTCAAATCAGTCCATCTGGCATGATCTTGGGCAACAGTTTATGCACCGTTATGATGCAGATGCAATGCCTTCTTCACGAGGGTGCGAAAGACTTGGCGAGCAGCACAAGCTATTCCACTTGCTCCGGAAAATGAAAACGCCCGCCAAAAGGCGGGCGACGAATTGCAGATGTTGATCTGTTTCAATTTGTCAATCGGGTAGCAGATTTTGCAGCCTTGTTGGCGATGTCGCCGAAGGCCTGGACAAGTTCAGCCATGTCGTCTGGCTCGTAGTAATAATCGCTGGAGCTTGCGCAGTAGCTTAGCAGCGATTTGCCACGAGTCGGTGCCATGAAGGCGACCGTGAAAATCTTGATACCATCGTTCTTTGCTGCTGCACAGGATGTGCGCACTTGCTGGTCCAGCGAGGAGTCCCAGTAGGAACTGTTGCCGGTCATTTCGCCGTCAGTCATCAGCACGATGAAGCGGTTGAAACTGTCATTGCCTTTGGCTTTCTGGGCGCTCGCTTCCGTTGAGTTGGAGCTTTTGAGTGCATCATAGGCAATCTTCATTGCTCCCGTTGCGTCGGTGCCTCCGGTGGGCCTATTAGGCAGTGCGCTGACATAGCTTGATGCTGCGGCGGTCCCCCAGCTTATGGGAGTGGGTTGCTGCGTTTGGTCCGTATAAGAAACTGCTCCTACCCGCACCAGTGTACCGGCTGGATCCGACTTGTTCAGAGAGTTGAACAACACATTTGCCGCTGTCTTCAGCGCTTCCACTTTGCGGATGTAGCACGGGTAGTAGAACGCTGCATTTGGCCAGGAGTCTTCGGTGTAATTACTGCAAGAGTTGACCGAAGGGTTTTTCTGATCGGTAATGAAAGACATCGAGCCGGAGCGGTCGAGTGCCAGGTACATGGAGATGCCGTTCTGTGTGTCCATGTTACTCGATGCGGTCGATATAACGCGGATCGTCACTGTCTTTCCGGCAATCAGGCTGGTAATCGGGTTCAGTTGGAGATTGTAAGCGGTTTCCAGTTTCAGTTGGAAGCCTTTGCTGGAGCCGGTATTGACCGTCTGGGATGAGCTTACGACCGTGGCTTTTTTGATTTCGTCCTTCAGGGCTGCGCGGTCTGCATCCGACATGCCGCTATCTGCGCTGTGATCAAGAAGTTGGCTCGCCAAAATGTCCCGGGCAAGCGTTTGTGCATCCGGCAGGGGCATGCCCTTTTGGGCCATAGCGGATGCGGCAGCCAGTGCTGCGGCATCGGCCGTTGCCTGAATGTCGTTCTTCTTCTGCATGGCGTTGTTCACGTCCAATGCAATACCGGCAACGCCGATCGTAATCGGAAAAAGCAAGGCACTCATCATGGCGAAATTACCGCCGCGGTCCTTGAGAAGCCTTGTTATGGAAAATGCATTCATTTGCGCCATCCGGTTCACATCATTGAACAGGACTACGGATACATATGAGCTGTATCTGAAGAACTAACCCGATTGATCGGAATTTAATGAATCGCCCGAAATCGGAGCGAATTAGGCTTTAAGCGGGATGACGTCGACGGATTGAATGGTCTGATGCTGGCCATAACTTTTCAGCACACCGATGACGGGTGCGACATCCGAATAGTCGCGACCATAGCCGACCACGATATGATCGGAGGTTGCGGGGATGTTGTTGGTTGGATCGAGTTCGATATAGCCCGTGCTCTTGCCGCACCAGATGCGCACCCAGGCATGCATGGCATCCGCGCCTTCCAGACGCTCCTTGCCCGGCGGCGGAATCGTGCGCAGGAAGCCGCTGACATAGCCTGCGGGAATGCCGAGGCTGCGCAACGCCACGATCATGATGTGGCTGAAATCCTGACACACTCCGCGCTTCAACCGAAAGGCTTCCTTCGGCGTCGTATCGACGGTGGTGGCTTTCGAATCGTAGGTGAAGTCCTTGTGGATGCGCGCACAGATCGCCATCGCGATCTCGCGGACCGTTTGTCCCGGCGTGATGAGCTTGCGAGCGTATTCGGCAATCTGCGCGTCTTCAGGCAGCCGCGGACTGGGCGAGATCAGATGATGCGGGGAATCGGCTGCCACTGACCGCAAGGCCAGTAGTTCCTCGCGCAGCTTCGGCAGTTCCGGTGATAGATCGGCCATCAGCGCCGGTGTCTCGACCTGCACGCGGGCCTGCATGCGAATATCGAGCCGCTCATGCGGGGAGCGAAACAGGATAGAGGTTGCCTGCTGACCAAAGAAGTCGATGAAGCTTGCGCGTTCGTCGGCATGGGGTGATACGGTCAGGGAGCCTGCGATCAGCCGCTGACGGTCCGGAATGGAGATGGGCATGACCCGCAGAAGGTGCCGTGCACCGGAGGGCGGTGCTTCATAGAGATAGCCCATGTGCAGGTGAAGATCATAAAGCATGGGTCTATCCGAAGTAGGTCTGACCAAGCAGGTCGGAAAGCTTTTCCATTTCCGATTCCAGCTTCTGGTAAACCTCGTTGGTCATGGCTTCCGGCGTCATGACGGCAAGGCCCGAATGCAGGCGCATCGCCTCGCGGTCGAGCGGCGACATTTGCCCGCTGCCGAACGGATGCGGCAACTGTTCCACCTCGGTACGGATTTCGTTCAACTGGAACAGGATCGAGCGCGGGTTCAGCGGATCGAGCGCCAGAAGGTCCGTCACCGTCAGGCGGGCGGTGTTCACATTATAACGGCGCCGATGGGTCATGACGCTGTCGCCGATTTCGAGCAGCATGTCGAGCGAGCCATCGGGCGCATCGGGGCCGGACATATGGCCCAGCATGCGCGTCATATGCAGGCCGCGTTCCAGATAACGGCCGATGGAGAGAAAGCGCCAGCCTGTGAAACGGTACATGTTTTCATGCACGAGACCTGCAAAGCCAGCAAGCTTGCGCAGGAGAACGGTCATCGCGTGGGCTGCGTCGTCTCCCGGCTGCACCGCTTCATGGAAGCGCTTGGCGGTCTTGGCGAGATCGTTCAGCGCCAGCCAGCCATCCGGCGAGAAGCGGTCGCGAATATTGCTTGCAGAATAGATGGCGCTGTCGATGTTGCGGATCAAAGGCTCCGGCACGGCTTTCGCCATGTCGATGTCGATACCCTTCATGTAGCGGGTCACGTCTGCCAGCAGCGGCTGGCTCGGATCGGCCGATTCTGCAAAACGCATATGCCACGCACGCAGGATGCGAAGTGCACCTTCCGCCCGCTCGATATAGCGACCCAGCCAGAAGAGGTTATCGGCGGCCCGGCTCGGCAGGCTGCCCGGCATGTTGCGCGAGAAGGTTTCTTCCGGGGGCAGCAGCGTCTGCCGCTCCACCGGCTTGTCGGACACGATCCACACATCCGCGGCCGTGCCGCCCGCTTGCATGGCAATCGCGGCCACATCATCGCCGGAACCGATCCGGGCAAAACCGCCCGGCATGATCTGCCAGCCCTTTTCCGTCCGCGCTGCAAAGACACGCAGCGACATGGGCCGAGGGATAAGCTTGCCGTTGACGTAAGCCGGGGTGGTGGAGAGCGTTACCAGTTCCTGACCGACAAGCTGGTTGCCTTCCGCGGCCAGCCATTTTTCTATCTCGGCCTTCGTGCCGCCGCGCTTTGCGCCGAGCACAGACTGGCCGTTGTCATCAAAGAAGGGCGCGCGCGAATAGGCGGGTCCGATCACCATCTTCCCGATGTTTTCGGCCACATGCTCCCGCTCCGTCTTCTGGCCGCACCACCAGGTGGCGATGGATGGCAGCAGCAGATCCTCATCCAGCAGATGGCGGGAGATGCGCGGCGTGAATGCCAACAGAGCGCGCGTCTCCAGAATGCCGGAGCCCAGAGCATTGACGATTGTGACGGACCCGGCCCGCAGGGCCTGCACCATGCCGGGCGTGCCGATATGCGAATACTGGTTGAGTTCGAGCGGATCGGCATAGGACGCATCGAGACGCCGCCAGAGTACGCCGACCGGCTTCAATCCGGCAACGGTGCGCACCATCACCCGGTCGTTGACGACGGCCAGATCTTCGCCTTCCAGCAGCATGAAGCCGAGATAGCGGGCGATATAGGCATGCTCGAAATAGGTTTCGTTGGCTGGGCCTGGGGTTAGAACGGCGATGCGGTCATCCGGATATTGCTTGTGGGCCTGCAGCGCGTTGCGGAAGGCGCCGAAGAAAGAGGCGAGCCGATGCACATGCGTTTCGCCATAGATATCCGAAAAGGCGCGGGTGGTCGCCACGCGGTTTTCCAGCGCAAAACCTGCGCCTGATGGCGCCTGTGTGCGGTCGGCCAGAACCCACCAATTGCCATCGGGACCGCGACCGATTTCGAAGGAACAGAAATGCAGGTAGTGGCCGTGTGCGGGTTTCACACCCACCAGCGGCCGCAGGAATTCCGGATTGGAGGCGACGAGTGCCGGCGGCAGGATACCTTCTTCCACCAGCCGGTTGTCGCTGTAGATATCCGCGACGGTCCTTTCCAGGAGTTCGGCCCGCTGAACCAAGCCGCGCTCGACCTTCTCCCATTCCTTTGCATCGATCAGGACAGGCACATGCGAAATCGGCCAGCTGCGCTCGCCGCTGCCCTTGGCGCCATAGGCCCTGTAGAACACGCCGGCATCGCGCAGGTAACGATCCGCACGCGCGAAGCGCTCATGCAATTCGCTTTCCGACATGCAGCTCAACGAATCGATCAGGTTTTGCCAGACCGGGCGGATCTGCCCGCTCCGGTCCAGCATCTCGTCCGGCACACCCGGCAGCGCGCGATAGCCAAGGATCGGATCGGTGCCGATCGCTTCGCTCAGTTTCACCGCTTCGCTTGCCGGGGTCACTGCCAATTCACACTCCTATCGGCCGGCGCAGGTCGAGCGTCAGAGGAAACTCTGGCGAAACCAGTTCCGGCATCAATGCATATCGGCCCGCCGTATGCCCCCATGGTTCGAAACGTGCAAGCCTGCGCGCTTCGGCCTCATTGCCATTGACCGGGAATGTCTCGTAATTACGACCCCCGGGATGCGCGACATGATAGACGCAACCGCCGACCGACCGGTTTGACCAGCTATCGTAGATGTCGAACGTCAATGGAGAGTTGACGGGAAGGACCGGATGCAGACCTGACGCAGGCTGCCAGGCCTTGAAACGAACGCCTGCGACCGAAACGCCCGATATGCCTGTGGGCTTGAGCGGGACGGCGCGACCATTGCAGGCCACCTTGTAGCGTTCCGGATTGCTCGTTTCCAGCCTGACCTGCAGGCGCTCGACGGAGGAATCGACATAGCGCACGGTGCCACCGATGGCGCCCTGTTCGCCCATGACATGCCAGGGTTCCAGCGCCTGGCGCAGTTCGAGTTTGGCACCCTCGTATTCCACCTCGCCGAAGAAGGGGAAGCGGAATTCGAGCTGAGCCTCGAACCATTCTGGCCGGAAATCGAAACCGTTCTGGCGCAGGTCCGACAACACATCCATGAAATCGGCCCAGATGTAGTGGGGCAGCATGAAGCGATCGGCAAGCGCCGTGCCCCAGCGCACAAAGGAGCCCTGCACGGGATTGCGCCAGAAGCGGGCAATCAGCGCACGCACCAGCAATTGCTGCGCCAGCGACATGCGGGCGTTCGGCGGCATTTCGAAGCCGCGGAACTCGATCAGCCCCAGGCGACCCGTTGGTCCATCGGGTGAGAAGAGCTTGTCGATGCAGATTTCGGAGCGATGCGTGTTGCCGGTGACGTCCGTCAGCAGGTTGCGGAACAGGCGATCCACCAGCCAGGGCAGGGGAGGAAGCCCTTGTCCCGGTGCTGGCACCTGCGCCAGCGCTATCTCCAGCTCGTAAAGGCCATCATGCCGCGCCTCGTCGATACGGGGCGCCTGGCTGGTCGGGCCGATGAACAGGCCGGAGAACAGGTAGGAGAGCGATGGGTGGCGCTGCCAGTGCAGCACGACGCTCTTCAACAGGTCCGGCCGGCGCAGGAACGGGCTGTCATTCGGATTTGCGCCGCCAACCACAACATGGTTTCCGCCGCCGGTGCCGGTGTGGCGACCGTCGATCATGAATTTGTCGGCACCGAGCCGGCTCTGGCGTGCTTCTTCATAGATGGCGGTGGTGATCTCCACACAGTCCTTCCAGTTGGAAGCCGGGTGGATGTTGACTTCGATGACGCCGGGATCGGGGGCGACGCGGATGACATTCAGCCGCTCGTCATGCGGTGGGGTGTAGCCCTCGATATGGACAGGCAGGCCAAGCGCCTTGGCCGCCCGCTCCGCCGAAGCGATGAGATCAAGATATTCTTCCAGGGCAGCGGTTGGCGGCATGAAGACGCAGAGGCGTCCGTCGCGCACTTCCACCGAAATCGCGGTGCGCACGCGCCCCCCGATTTCCTCATAGGACTGGCCAAGCTGGGTCTGCTGGGCGATGTCGGGCCTCAGCGAATGCTCCGGCATGACGCGACCCTTTTCGGTCGAGAAATCCGGCAGCGGTGGCCGCTCGATCGTGGGATCGACGGGGTTGATATAAGGATACCAGGAGGGCGCGATATAGGGCAGGGAGTTCAGCGGCAGGCGGAAGCCGACGGGGCTGTCGCCGGGGATAAGATAGAGCCGCCCACGCCGGGTGCGCCACTTCTCGCTGACCCAGGTGCGCCCCGAGGCGCGGCTCTGCCAAGCCTGAACCGGCAGCACGTAGCCTGCGGGCGTCGTCAAGCCTTGTGAGAACACCTTGGCAATGCGATTGCGCTCTTCCGGGTCCTTCAGCTTGGAATTGGCTGGATCGACGTTTTCGGGAAGGCTGGCTTCCTTGATGATCCACTCGGCCGGGTCTTCATAGGCGGGTGTCACGTTTTCGGTGGAGAGGTCCAGCTCCAAAGCAATCGCCTGCAACAGACGCGCCGCATCCTCATGGGTCACCTTGTGATCGCGATTTTCGACGGCAATCAGATCCGGGTCGCTCCAGATCGGCAGGCCGTCCTTGCGCCAATAGAGCGAGAAGGTCCAGCGCGGCAGGCTCTCGCCCGGATACCACTTGCCCTGGCCGTAATGCAGGAAGCCACCGGGCGCGAAACGCTCGCGCAGTTTGCGAATCAGAACATCGGCGCGGTCGCGCTTGGTAGGGCCGACGGCCGCCGTGTTCCATTCGTCGGACTGGAAGTCGTCGATGGAGACGAAGGTCGGTTCGCCACCCATGGTGAGGCGCACGTCCTGCGCCTGCAGAACCGCGTCCACCTTTTCGCCGAGCGCGTTGAGGGCATCCCAGCTTTCGTCGGAGAAGGGCTTGGTGATGCGCGGATGTTCGGAAACCCGCGCCACCTTCATGTCGAAGTCGAAGCTGGTTTCGGCCTCGCCGAAGTAACCGCCGGAAATGGGTGCTGCGTTCTTGTAGTGAGGCGTTGCCGCTAATGGGATATGGCTTTCCCCGGTCAGCAGGCCTGAGGTGGGGTCGAGACCCACCCAGCCGGCGCCCGGCAGGTAGACTTCCGCCCAGGCGTGCAGGTCCGTAAAATCGTATTCCGTGCCGGAGGGGCCGTCGAGTGCCTTCAGGTCCGGCGTCAGCTGGATCAGATAGCCGGACACGAAGCGCGCCGCAAAACCCAGATGCCTGAGGATCTGGACAAAAAGCCAGCTCGTATCGCGGCATGAGCCTTTCGCACGCTCGAAGGTTTCCTCCGGCGTCTGGACGCCCGGCTCCATGCGTACGATATAGCCGATCTCGCGCTGCAGACGGGCGTTGAGAGCGACCACCATGTCGACGGTCGGCTGTTCCGAGCGGTCGAGCGTGTCCAGAAACGCCTGCAGAAGCGGACCCGCAGGTTCAGGCGTGCGGTAGATGGAGAGATCCTCCACCAGGTTTTCCGGGTAGTCGAAAGGCCATTTGGTTGCTTCTTCTTCCACGAAGAAGTCGAAGGGATTGTAGACCGTCATGTCCGCGATCAGATCCACTTCTATCTTCAACTCGGTCACCGGATCCGGGAAGACATAGCGGGCCAGATAATTGCCGTAGGGGTCCTGCTGCAGATTGACGAAATGGTTGGCAGGAGAAACCTTCAGGGAGTGGCTGAGTACCCGTGTCCTGGAATGCGCTGCCGGCTTCAGTCGAATGATCTGGGGACCGAGCCGGACGGGTCTGTCATATTTATAATGGGTGAGATGATAAATACTGGCCTTGATCGACATGGGGCTCCTTGTCGGCTCCTGGGCGGCAAGCCGAGGCGAATGAAGAGCCCGAGTTTGTTCAAAGGCAAGGCATAAAGCAAGGTGTCTTTAAGATTTCCTTGCCGAGAAACAAGGTGATTTCAAGCATTTAGAGATAGCGGAAATACCGCAACTAGATCAAATTTTCGGCGCGTCGCATATTTTCTTGGCAGGCCATTGTATGAGCTGCCTCAAATGCGGGCTGCAATAGCGCTCTGAACGGGCTTCCGGTCAGGTTCGCCAAAAATTGCGCCGAATGCCATGTCCACAGGCATGGGCATATTCATCACCGATGTCGAAGTCTAAAAACTAGGCAAAAGCCTAGTTGTTGGGCTTTTGAGCCTAATTTCTGTGCGCCGCCGTATTAGTGGCTATTGGGCTTGTCCTGTTCGGTCAATGCAGCCTCGTGATACCAGCTGCCGCCAAACGCGAGATCCGAGCAGGCGGTCGATGCGGCCGGCTGGATTGCCTTGTTCTTCTCCTGTGCCCAGCGCACATTGCTGCGGCCACCAAAGGGGAAAGGGATGATCTCTGCGGTAGGTCTTTGAATTTCAGTCATTTTCTTCAACCTTGCTATCGATCCGCCTGCTTTGAATGCACAATAAATAATCATGATGCATTCTTTTGCGTCGATTTTGTTGTCTTCTATTTGTGCATTATGGCCATTTTTTATTCAAAAATCAAGATGCCGACGGAGAGATGCTTTCCGAACTGGCCCATGGCCACCTGCTCAACCCGCTAGGGGAGGTGCAGTTCCTTATGGCCGCAAAAACTACGGATTAGCCCCGGAAATGCAGGGGGGCATCACGGTCTCGTGTAAGGCTTTGGCGGAGGAAGCTCTCAACTGGCACGCAATATGCATTTCCTCTTGCAGTCCCGGAGGCGACCTTCATGAGGAAGCGGCGCGAGCCTGGATCTGCAAAAACCTCGCAGCATAGAAACGAGAGATGACTATGACGAAATACAAGCTCGAATATATTTGGCTCGACGGTTACAAGCCGGTGCCGAATCTTCGTGGTAAGACCCAGATCAAGGAATTCGATGCGTTCCCGACGCTGGAGCAGCTGCCGCTCTGGGGCTTCGACGGTTCCTCCACGATGCAGGCCGAGGGTCATAGCTCCGACTGCGTTCTGAAGCCGGTCGCAATCTATCCCGATCCGGCTCGCACCAACGGTGCGCTGGTCATGTGCGAAGTCATGATGCCGGATGGCGTAACCCCGCATCCCTCCAACAGCCGCGCAACCATCCTGGACGACGAAGGCGCCTGGTTCGGCTTCGAACAGGAATACTTCTTCTACGAAAACGGCCGCCCACTCGGCTTCCCGGAACAGGGCTATCCGGCTCCGCAGGGTCCTTACTACACGGGCGTCGGCTACAAGAACGTCGGTTCTGTTGCTCGCGAAATCGTTGAAGAGCACCTCGACCTCTGCCTCGCTGCCGGCATCAACCACGAAGGCATCAATGCCGAAGTGGCCAAGGGCCAGTGGGAATTCCAGGTATTCGGCAAGGGCTCCAAGCGCGCTGCCGACCAGATCTGGATGGCACGCTACCTGCTTCTCCGTCTGTGCGAAAAGTACGGCATCGACGTTGAGTTCCACTGCAAGCCGCTCGGCGACACCGACTGGAACGGCTCGGGCATGCACTGCAACTTCTCCACGACCTACATGCGCGAAGTTGGGGGCAAGGAATATTTCGAAGCCCTCATGGCTGCCTTCGCAAAGAACTGGAAGGAGCACATCGACGTTTACGGTCCGGACAACCACCTGCGTCTGACCGGCAAGCACGAAACCGCTCCGTGGAACAAGTTCTCCTACGGCGTTGCTGATCGTGGCGCTTCCATCCGCGTTCCGCACTCCTTCGTGAACAACGGCTACAAGGGTTACCTGGAAGATCGTCGTCCGAACTCCCAAGGCGACCCCTACGCGATCGCTTCGCGCGTTCTCGCAACGATCGCAGAAGTTCCGACGGCTGCTTCGGCTGCTGCCTGATCGATTTGATCCACCGCGCATAACAAACGGCACCGGAGCGATCCGGTGCCGTTTTGCTTTAGGGAATTCATGACGCGGCTTGCGTTACACCTCGCCGACGGCTTCCCGCCGGCGACGGTCAAGCTCCTCGCTGTAACGACGTAGCGTATGGGCTTCGCTCAGCTGGCCGATCACACGGCGCTCGATCATGTCGTTGACGACGGCGAGCGCTTCGCTCTTCGTCTTGTCGAAGATGGCAGTGGCCTGCTTGGCATTCATCTGCGGCTGCAGGAAATCATTGCGAAACTGGGCAAAATCGATCAGCTGGCTGCGCGGCTCGGTCTGGTCCACTTCGTCGGCATAGATCTCCGGCACGAGGACGATGCCGACATAGCGCTCGCTTTCATCAACCAGGATCACGCGCTGGGCCGAGCCCAATGGAAAAGCTTCGCGGAAATCCTTGAGCGCCATGTCGGCGCGCGCCTTCTTCACGTCCGCACGCATCAGTTTGTCCACTGTCAGGTTCCGGATCCAGCCGACATCATGGGCACTGCGAATACTTTCGCCTCTGAGATGGAAGCGCCAGGTGGCGAATGAATAGCCAAACGTGTTGCGCACCACGAGAGACGAGGTGATGACGGCGGCCAGCACCAGGGCGGTGATGGGAAAGTCGCCGGTAATCTCCAGCGCCAGGAACGTCATGGTCAAGGGACCGCCGATGACGGCGACCGCCAGAGCGCTCATGCCGACCACTGCCAGCACCGTTGGGGTCAGCGTGCCGGTCGTCAGCATGTCGGCGGGTATTGCGAAGATCTTGCCGACCAGCGAGCCCATGAAGAGCGAGGCGAAGAACAGGCCGCCTCTGAAGCCGGATCCAATCGAAATGGCCGAGGCGAAGGATTTCAGAAGGAAGATCCCGATCAGGATCTGTACCGGTGCCTCTCGGTCCAGGTTGATATGCAGGGCTCCGTGTCCGGCCGACAGGACCTGCGGCGTGACAAGGCCCAGCAACCCGACAATTATGCCACCAAGCGCGGGACGCACATAGGGCGGTATCGAGCTTTTGCGGGCAAGCTCCTCCACCCAGGCGACGCCCTGCATGATGAGGATACCGACGGCGGCGCAGGTGGCGCCGAGCAAGATCGCGGGCACATAGTCGGCCGGTGTGATCAGGCCGATTTCGCCCACCTCAATGATGAAGCTGTTTCCGGAAAAGGCGCGCGCGGCGAAGGTAGCGATGATGGCGGCGCCCACGACGGGTGCCAACGCCACCATGCTATAGGTGCCTATGATCAGCTCGAAGGCATAAAATGCGCCCGTCAGAGGGGCGTTAAAGGCGGCCGCAATCGCACCCGCCGCGCCGCAGCCCACCAGAACGCGCATGTCCTCGCGGCGGAGCTTCAGCTTGTTGCCAAGCTTGGAGGCGAGCCCTGCGGAGAGCTGCGTATAGCCGGCCTCAAGCCCCACAGATGCGCCAAAGCCGTTCGAGATCAAATTCTGCACGGCGACGATAACGCTGTCCGTCAGCGAGATGCGTCCGCCATACAACGCGTTTGCCTCAATGGGGTCAACGATCTGGCGCTTCCGCCGCCTCGCCAGAATGAACAGAGTTATGCCGAGCAGTATGCCGCCACAGATAGGGGCGAGAAGCACGATGAGCTGGTTTTCGATTTCCGAGGCGCTGAGCCAGTCATTGTGCCCAATGCCGAAGATCAGGCTGTGCAGGCTGCGCGAGATCCAGCTCATCAGGCTGACAGCACCGCCTGCGGCAAGCCCAATGACCGCCGCGGAAAGGATGAGCCCGAACTCGCTGCCACGAGCGAATGTTCGCGCCTTCACCAGGGCGGCGGTTGATCGAAACACCTGTGTGATTGCGTCGATTGAAAGCGTAGCCATGACTGTTCTTACTCTGTGCCTGCGGCAGCGCTCTGCTTCAGAGGTACCTGCCACTTTGCGCGGTAAAGACATGAGGCTTGCGTTGATTTCAAGGCTCGTATCCTCGGCGGTGTTTCTTGTTAGCAGGATCATTTAGGGCGGTAGATGACGAAGCTACCCCTCAATTTTTCCTGAACGGGCAATTCAGCCGTCATTCAGTCTGCCGGGCCTAACGTCCACCTCAGACATCCACTCGTGAGGTTCTGAAATGAAGGCTCTTCTTATTGCTGCTGGAATCGTTCTGGCCGGAGCGTCTGCAAGTCTCGCACAACCTATCCCCGCGGATCCGCTGCCGCATGAGGGGCTGGTGCAGAAGATCGATTGGGAATGCGGCCGTGGCTGGCGCTTGAACCGCTGGGGTGATTGCGTGCCGATCCGCCGGTACGAGCCGCCACCGCGTTACTGGCACCGCCCGCCGCCTCCACCGCCGCCGGGCTGGGGCCCGCCGCGTGGTGTCTGGGGCCACCCACCACCGCCCCCGCGTGATTGGGGACCGCCGCCGCGCTGGTACTGAGCGACATAAGGGAGCAGATCGAAAGGTCTGCTCCCTTTCCAATGATGAAGCAGCCTTCTGATAAGGTTTCTCTGTAGATCTATTCTTGTTGACGTACGGACATTCAAGTTAACTGCAAAGTAAAAGTGTCGCTCACTCAACTCGCTTAATCGTTGTGTGTTCTAAAGATATTCGATACGCGATATTCAGCAAACGATGTCGAAGGGTTTAAAGTGCGGCATTCAATTTATATTGCGATGCGACGTCTCAAGGCGCTGCATTACGATGAAAAGCTCGCAGTGTTGTCTCTTCATTATCGCAGCGGCCGGATCCGGCAGCTGAAAGATGTGACGCCGGTCATGGCCATGCGGCTGATGGCTTTCCTGCGCCGCATTCATTCCGGTTATCTTGCGCTGATTTGCTCGCTCATCTGAAAGAAAAGAGCCAAACTTTGTTAGCCTGCAACACGTGAGCTGATAACGCTGCGCGCGGCGCCGGGCCCAGAAATGGAAAAATCCGCCGAAGCGGATTTCTCAACATTTTCAATTGGAATGGTGGGCGTGACAGGGATTGAACCTGTGACCCCTACGATGTCAACGTAGTGCTCTCCCGCTGAGCTACACGCCCTTCCGTGGCGGCGGATAGACCATAAAAGCGGTCGCGCCGTCAACCCGTTTTTTTCCGCTTGTGACTGTTTTTTTACAGCCCTCACGGAAAGCCCGGAAAACCGGGCTCAAGCGGCCAGGAGCTTGTTCACTTCGTCCACGAGGTCGCGCAGGTGGAAAGGCTTGGAAAGCACCTTGGCATCCTTCGGCGCCTTGGAATCAGCATTGAGAGCGACAGCTGCAAAGCCGGTGATGAACATCACCTTCAAGTCCGGGTCCAGCTCGGTGGCGCGTCGTGCCAGTTCGATGCCGTCCATTTCGGGCATCACGATGTCTGTCAGCAGAAGGGCGAAAGGCTCTTCGCGCAGGCGGTCATAGGCGCTTGCCCCATTGTCGAAGGACGCTACCTTGTAGCCTGCCTTCTCCAGCGCCTTCACGAGGAAGCGGCGCATATCGTTATCATCTTCAGCGAGAAGGATTTTATGCATCATGGGACCGTTTTGGTTCTCATTCATTCTTCAGCCGCCAAGCTTACCTGTCCGCGCTTAAAAACCGATGAAGGTGGCGGGCGGCAGAGTTTCAGGTAGGGATGTAGATAGTATGGACTTAATGACAGGCAACTGGCAACATGGTGCTTCGACAAGTTCACGACATGGTAAAGGCGGGATGGACTGGGTATCAGGCGAGAGTGAGCCCTTTGAGGTGCGAGAGCCTGAGGTCCAGAGTGTTCCCCTCGTGTTCAGCTCTCCCCACAGCGGGCGCGCTTATCCTTCCGAGTTTCTGGAAAGCTCCAGGCTCGATGCCCTGTCGATTCGTCGTTCGGAAGATCACTTCGTTGACGAACTCTTTGCGGATGCAACGGAATTTGGCGCGCCTTTCCTCGTCGCCCATTTTCCGCGCGCCTATCTGGACGTGAACCGCGAGCCTTATGAGCTTGATCCGCGCATGTTCGATGGTGCCTTGCCGTCCTATGCCAATATCGGTTCCATGCGGGTTGCCGGTGGCCTCGGAACCATTCCTCGAATCGTTGCCGAGAATATGGAGATTTATCGCCACCGCATTTCCGTCGAGACGGCGCTTTGGCGAATCGAAGGTATCTATAAGCCGTTTCATGCGACGCTGAGGCGGCTGATTGCCCGCACACATGCGCGATTCGGGCTTGCCGTGCTGATCGACTGCCATTCCATGCCAGGCAACATCCGGCTTTCAGGCTCTGATCTGCGGCCGGACTTCATCATTGGCGACCGTTACGGCACCAGTGCCTCGGCCGAACTGTCGCGCGCCGCTGTTCATTTCCTGGAGGAGATGGGTTTCACGGCAGTACGCAACAAGCCTTACGCGGGTGGCTTCATAACGGAACATTATGGTCGACCGGTGCGTGGGCTGCATGCGCTGCAGATCGAGGTCAATCGCGCGCTCTATGTGGATGAGGCGACGCTAGAGAAGCGTCCCGAATTCGACATCATTGCCGCGGCGCTTTCTGCCTTCATGCGGCAGATGATTGATTTTGCAGAAGATTACCGCCGCGAAACGGCGCTTGCTGCCGAATAAGCCTCCGGCATCCCAAATTATCCAGAGCGGCCGAGGAGCGAAGTTCTGCCTTGCGGATGTGCCTGCATTGGAGCGCAGGCTAAAAAAAACCGCGCTCAGGGCGCGGCTTTGAGTCTAGGGAGGAAACACCCAAGGAGGGTATTTACAGTCAAAAGACTGTAATGTGACGCTATGGCCGATGTGCCCAAATGTCAAGCACATTGTGTGAGTGACTAAACTCGCGGCAGTTATTTCATGTGGGTCCCGTATTGCCCGCTTCGCCGGATCGTCTAAAAGAGGCGCGTACCCAATATCTGCGAGACCATTATGCTGCCAGATCGTGCTTTTTTCGACAGCCTTGCCGATGCCGCCAAAGGAGAGACGCTGCCGCGCTTTCGCACAGGCACGCTTGTCTCCAACAAGCTTGCAGGCGGGTTCGATCCGGTTACGGAAGCAGACCAGGCTGCAGAGACGGCCATCCGCGACCGCATCATCCAGCATTTCCCGGCGCACGGCATTCTGGGGGAGGAGCACGAATCGATCGGCCTCGATCGCGATTTGGTCTGGGTCATCGATCCGATCGACGGAACCCGTGCTTTCATTTCCGGCGTGCCCGTATGGGGAACGCTGATTGGTCTTTACCAGAAGGGCCGGGCGGTGATGGGCCTGGTCGATCAACCCTTTACGGGAGAGCGCTATTTTGCCGACGGGCAACGGGCCTGGTATCGCGGGCCGGATGGCGAGCGGCAAATTCACACCCGAGATTGCGGTGGCCTTGGCAATGCAACGCTTTTCACCACCTCTCCCCATATCTTCCAGGGTGGAAGCTATGATTTGTACAAGGCGGTTGAGAGCAAGGTCCGGCTGTTCCGCTACGGGGTGGATTGCTACGCCTATGCGCTGCTGGCCGCTGGCCATATCGATCTCGTCATCGAGGACAGCCTGAAGCCCTATGATGTTGGCGCGCTGATCCCGCTCATCGAGCAGGCGGGCGGCATCGTCACGACCTGGGATGGTGGGCGCCCGGAAATGGGTGGCAACATTATCGCTGCCGGTAGCCATGCGGTTTATGAGGAGGCGCTGGCCATTCTCCAGGGTAAAGCCTAAGTTACGCCATCTCGCTATCGAAGGCCTGCGCTATCTCTGTGCCGTTGAAGAAGGCATCAATCGCTGCCAGGACCTGCACACGATAGATGTTTCGCTCCTGAAACAGTTCGTGCCGGGCGCCCGTGATCGTGATCAGCTGACCCGCCCGAAAATTTCTGGAGAGATTTTCCTGTGCCGCATAGGGCACCACGCCATCTAGCATGGGTGCCAGAACGAGCGTCGGTACGGTAATGCGTGTCAGGTGCGTTTGCTGGCGAATGCGAGCGGCAACCTGCAGGCTTTCGTGCAGCCAGCGGGCGGTGGGTGCGCCGATGGTCAGCTCGGGGTGGGCTGCGATGATAGCGGCATTGCGGGCAAAACGGGCTGGATCCGAGGTCAATGGGTTGTTGTCATAGGGCCGATGGCTCTGGTCCTTGCTCAAGGTCACGCGGCCGAAGCCGGTCTTGCTCAAAAGGCCGGACAAGCGGCGCACCGTTCCTTCCGAAGGTCCCTGACCTGTCAGCCCGACGAACGGAGCCGCGAGGGCCATCCGCTCGATGCGGTTTGCCAGTCGCGGTGCATGCGCAAGCGCGATCAAGGCGCCGGTGGAATGGGCCGTCAGGTAGAAGGGAAGGCGGGTATCGGGCAGCACGATCTGTTCCAGGAAGAGGTCCAGGTCCCGCTGATAATCCCGGAAGCGCGCGACGTGGCCCTTTCGAGAATCCTTCAGCAGCCGGTCCGAGCCGCCCTGTCCGCGCAGGTCATAGGTCGCGACCCAGAAGCCGAGGGCATTGAGATCGCGGATTGTCTCAAAATACTTTTCGATGAACTCGTTGCGGCCATGCACCAAAACGATCGTGCCGCGTGCCGGCGAAATTTCCGAACGGAAAATGCCGTAACGCAGACGGATACCGCGATGCCCTTCGAAAAAGCCCGCCGTATGGTTGGCGGGAACAGGGTTGTCAGGCGTCGAATAGAGGATGTCGTCCATGGCTCGCCGCATTTTCAGTTGCTGGAATCTGTAGGGCGCGCTCTGACTTGCGTCAAAGAAAAAAGCACCGGGACCGGCGGGGTCGATAGTGGTCCCGGCGCAAAGGTCAACTGGAGGGAAAGGCACCTCGCTCCAGCCACCGGATGCAAATGCGTCCGGTATTTGCGAGGCTAAGATAGCCAGCCTGAATGCCACAGGAATTGGTCATTCATCATCGGTTCAGGCAGAAAACACGGGCCAAAATTTTCCGCAAAGCAGGGTCTTGAAGCGGCCAAAACCACTTCCCATCTGAGTTCTTGCAGGCGCCAAACGGGCCTGCAAGAACCGGCCAGCGTCGCCAGAAGGGACGCTCGCCCGAACATTAAGATCGCACACGTCGCTTCACAGGAGGACACCATGCGTCACGTTGATTTTTCCCCTCTCTATCGTTCCACCGTCGGCTTTGACCGTTTGTTTTCCATGCTTGACGGCATCGGCCAGCCCGAGCAGGCCCAGACCTATCCGCCCTATAATATCGAGCGCACGGGTGAGAACACCTATCGCATCACCATGGCCGTTGCTGGCTTCGACGAGCGTGAGCTCAGCATTGAAGCACACGCCCATGTGCTGACGGTGAAGGGTGAGAAGTCCGAGGACGAGAATGCCGGAAAGAGCGAATATCTCTATCGCGGTATCGCCAAGCGCGCCTTCGAGCGCCGCTTCCAGCTTGCCGATCATGTGGAAGTGCAAGCCGCCTCGCTAAAGAACGGTCTGTTGCATATCGACCTGCTTCGCAATATTCCCGAAACTCTGAAGCCGCGCCGCATCGCGATTGCTGGCGATCTCGCTGATGCTCCGAAGACCATCGAGGCCCAGCAGGCTCCGCAGCAGATCAACTAACTGCCTAGCCCCTCTCGAATTGGCAGACGTTCAGGCCTCTCCCCCGCGGGAGAGGCTTTTGTCATTATACGGTGGCCGCCACGGGTTTCTTCTGCTGCTTTGCGGCATACCGTTGTGCAAGCACTGCGCAGGCCATCAGCTGGATCTGGTGGAAGAGCATCAGGGGCAGAACGATCGCGCCAATGCTTTGGCCCGCGAAAATCGCACTCGCCATGGGCACGCCGCTTGCAAGGCTTTTCTTCGAACCGCAGAAGGTGATGGTGATTTCGTCTTCCTTGTTGAAGCCCATCAGTCGGCTGCCGAACATGGTCAGGCAGAGGATGGCAGCGAGAAGAATGCCGTTGACCACGATGACCACGGCAATATCTGTAATCGAGAAGGTGTGCCACAGCCCCTCATTCACGGACTCGCTGAAGGCGAGATAGACGACCATCAGGATCGAACCGCGATCAACAGGCATGAGGATCTTCTTGCGGGCGCGGATCCAGCTGCCGATCCAGGGTTCCAGAACCTGGCCCAGGATGAACGGCGCCAGAAGCTGCAATACGATGGTTTCCAATGCGCTGAAGGAGAAGCCGGACTGGCCTTGCGTGGTGAACAGCAAGCCTACCAGGAGCGGGGTCAGGAACATGCCGAACAGGTTGGAGGCGGATGCCGAGCAGATCGCCGCCGGTACGTTGCCGCCGGCAATTGAAGTAAAGGCAATCGACGACTGCACGGTGGATGGCAGAACGCACAGATAAAGGATGCCAATGTAGAGCTTGGGATCCAGAATGGACGGGGGGATGAAACCTAGCGCCAACCCGACCAGCGGAAAGACCGCAAAGGTGGTGAGTAGGATGGTCAGGTGAAGGCGCCAGTGCAGGATACCGGCAATCACCACATCCCGCGAAAGCCGCGCACCGTGTAGGAAGAACAGAAGGGCAATCGCGCAATTGGTTGCGACGTTGAAGTAGGACGCAAAGGCGCCGTGTGCCGGGAACAGGGAAGCAATGATGACCGTCGTCACTAGCATCAATGTGAACTGGTCTGGCAAGAAACGCTGCATGGCGAAATCCTCAATCGTGGCTGCTTTACTTCTCCGTCATCACAAAGCAAGATGCAATAACTAACAGTTATCGCGAAGTGCAATAACATGCTGAGCCTCACGCATCTCAACAGCTTCGTCATGCTGCACCAGACCGGTTCTTTCACTGTGGCCGCCGAGCGGCTGGGGCTTGGGCAATCGACGGTGACCCAGCATATCCAGCGGCTCGAGAAATCTGTCGGAAAGCAGTTGATCTTTCGCAATACCCATCAGGTCCGTATTACCGCGGAGGGGGAGGCCCTGCTCAGCTACGCCCGCGGGATGCTGGAGCTGAACGGCAAGGTCATGTCCCTGTTCAGCGAAAGCCGCCTGCGCGGACGCCTTCGTCTCGGCGTGTCCGAGGATGTCGTCGAAAACCGCCTCACTACAATTCTGGAAGATTTCATCCGTCTGCATCCGCTTGTCGATCTCGAACTCACGGTGGACCTCAGCGTCAACCTCTACCAGATGCTGGAGGTGGGCGATCTCGATCTCGTGCTTGCCAAGCGTCATCTCGGCGAGACCCATGGACAATTGCTCTATCGCGAGCCGCTTGTCTGGCTGGCGCGCGATCCGGATCTGATTCTTTCGCGCGGGGATCCGCTGCCGCTGATCGCCTTTCCGGCGCCGAGTATCACCCGGCGTCTGGCACAGCGGGCACTGGACCGTGAGAAGTGGGCTTGGCGGATCGTCTGCACCTGCGGCAGCCTTTCGGGACTGACCGCTGCGGCTCGCGCCGGCATGGGGGTTTTGGTGCAGCCGCGCAGCATGGCGCCGTCGGGCCTGCGGGAAATACCGGCAGACCGCTTGCCGGCACTGGAGGATGTGGAATTTGTTCTGGTGCCGCGCCGGGGTGCCGACGCGGCGCTGCTGGCCGCCCTGTCAGACCTGATCACGAAGCGGATCGCGCCGCATGCGGGATTGGCGACCGATTAAGCGGTGTCAGCCCGCCGCCACCAGGCGCAGGAATGCATCGACATCGTCTGGTGTTGTTGCAAAGCTGGTGACGAGGCGGATCAGCACATCCTGTTCACTGACCGGTTCCGCCATATCCTTTGGCTCTAGCCAGTCGTAAAATTTTGCACCCTTTTCCCCGGCCGCCTTGGCCGTTGCCTTGGGAAGAACAGCAAAAACCTCGTTGGACCGGGTTTCCCAGGCCAGGCGCGCAGTGTTGGAGCCGTTCAGTCCTGCGCGAAGACGATCAGCCATGGCGTTGGCATGGCGCGCAAGATCCAGCCAGAGGTCATCCTGCAGATAGGCCTCGAACTGGGCGGCGATGAAACGGGACTTGGAAAAGAGCTGGGCAGAGCGCTTGCGGATGAAGGGAAGTTCCTTCGCCATGGCAGGGTCGAAGAATACGATGGCTTCCGCGCACCAGCAGCCGTTCTTGGTGCCGCCGAAAGAGAGGACATCGACGCCGCGCTTCCAGGTCATTTCGGCCGGTGTCGCCCCGAGGTTGACCAGCGCATTGGCGAAGCGCGCACCATCCATGTGCAGCGGCAGGCCATGTTCATGGGAAATGCGGGCGATCTCCTCGATTTCGTCGAGGGTATAAATGGTGCCGGTTTCGGTCGCCTGCGTCATGGTGACGGCGGTCGCGCGGCCATGGTGGACGGCATCCTGAGGATACCGAGCGATGCGGGAGACGAGATGCCTCGGGTCCATCTTGCCGTGCGGACCGTCGACCGGCGACATGCGCATGCCGCTGAAGAAATCCGGCGCGCCACATTCGTCTTCGATGACATGCGCTTCGGAATGCGCAAAGGTCACGCCGCCCGGCTTTGCCAGGCTTGCCAGCGCCAGAGAATTGGCGGCCGTACCGGTCGCGACAAAGAAGACCGAGACCTCGCGTTCGAAGATTTCGTTGAAACGCTGCTCGATGGCGAGGTCCAGTTCACTCGTGCCGTAGGCTGCGGCAAAGCGGGTCGATTCCTTCAGCAGGCGTTCGTTGATGGCGGGATGTGCGCCCGCCCAGTTGTCCGAGGCAAAAAACATGGGGTCGGCTTTCGCAGGTAAGATGACAGCGGCCGGAGATTAGGCTGATCCTCCGTCGGATCAATAGTCTCGGCGCGATAAACCCGCGGACCTGTGTGCGAACGCAATCTTGCGGCTCGAAATGCAGGCCTCTGATAAGAAAATTGCCCGGAACCCACCTCGGCCGTAATTTTCCCTCTAGGAGATCGTTAATTTTCTGGTCTGCGCTCTTGCGGGGCTATAAGCTTTCTGTCATAGATTTTGAAAACTAGGACAGAAATGCTGTCCTAATTCAATTGATCGCCGGATGATATCGTCGCTTCGAAAGAGGGGAGGGTTGTCATCTGGCGGTGCGGTGTCTGGTGTAGGTGCCCTTTGGGTGCAACGCCGGGCTGGCTGTTCAAGATGGTCCCAAGTGGCCGATTGGAGGAATATGATGACGAAGCCTGTATCCACTCCCCACGAGGGTGAGAGCATGAAAGCCGTTATCCCAGCCCGTCTGTCGCCGTCGGGCATGCCCTTCGCGCAGGGTCTCTACGATCCGCGCAACGAGCATGATGCCTGCGGCGTCGGCTTCATTGCCCATATGAAGGGGCAGAAGTCGCATCAGATCGTCAAGGATGGCCTGTTCATCCTGGAAAATCTCACGCATCGCGGCGCTGTCGGCGCTGACCCGCTGATGGGTGATGGCGCGGGCATTCTGGTGCAGATCCCCGATCGCTTCTTCCGTGAGGAAATGGCGAAGCAAGGTGTCACGCTGCCGAAGGCTGGCGAATATGCCGTTGGCCACATCTTCATGCCGCGCGACCCGGAGCAGATCGAGCACTTCAAGAAGGTGATGATCGAGGTCATTGCCGAAGAGGGCCAGCAGTTCCTCGGCTTCCGCGATGTGCCTGTAGATAACTCCTCGCTGTCCAAGGCGCCGGATATTGCCGCGACCGAACCCTATCACTGTCAGATCTTCATCGGCGCCGGCCGCGATGCCGCGACGAACCATGATTTCGAGCGCAAGCTGTTCCTGCTGCGCAAGGTCATCTCCAACCGCATCTACGACCAGTTCGGCGGTCAGGAAACCGGCTTCTATCCGGTCTCGCTGTCCTCCTCGACCATCGTCTACAAGGGCATGTTCCTGGCCTATCAGGTTGGCGCTTATTACAAGGACCTGAGCGATCCGCGCTTTGAGTCTGCGGTTGCCCTCGTGCACCAGCGCTTCTCCACCAACACCTTCCCGTCGTGGAAGCTGGCGCACCCGTACCGCATGGTTGCCCATAACGGCGAAATCAACACGCTGCGCGGCAACGTCAACTGGATGGCGGCGCGTCAGGCCTCCGTGTCCTCGCCCTTCTTCGGCGACGACATCTCCAAGCTCTGGCCGATCTCCTATGAAGGTCAGTCGGATACGGCCTGCTTCGACAACGCACTCGAATTCCTCGTGCGCGGCGGCTATTCCATGGCGCATGCCGTGATGATGCTGATCCCGGAAGCCTGGGCCGGCAACCAGTCCATGAGCCCGGAGCGCAAGGCATTTTACGAATACCACGCTGCCCTGATGGAACCGTGGGATGGTCCGGCAGCGGTTGCCTTCACCGATGGCAAGCAGATCGGCGCGACGCTCGATCGTAACGGTCTGCGTCCGGCACGTTATGTTGTGACGTCCGACGATCGCATCATCATGGCCTCCGAAGCGGGCGTTCTGCCGGTGCCGGAAGAAACCATCGTCAAGAAGTGGCGCCTGCAGCCCGGCAAGATGCTGCTGATCGACATGGAAAAGGGCCGCATCATTTCCGACGAGGAAGTGAAGAGCGAGCTTGCCACTCAGCATCCCTATCGCCAGTGGCTCGACCGCACCCAGATCATTCTGGAAGAGTTGAAGCCGGTAGAGCCGCGCGCGCTGCGCCGCGACGTGTCGCTGCTCGACCGCCAGCAGGCCTTTGGTTACACCTCTGAGGACACCAAAATCCTGATGTCGCCGATGGCGACCACGGGCCAGGAAGCTGTCGGCTCCATGGGCACCGATACGCCGATATCGGCGATGTCGTCCAAGTCGAAGCTGCTCTACACCTATTTCAAGCAGAACTTCGCGCAGGTGACGAACCCGCCGATCGACCCGATCCGCGAAGAGCTTGTCATGAGCCTCGTCTCCTTCATCGGCCCGCGCCCGAACATTCTCGACCATGAAGGCATGGCCAAGGCCAAGCGTATGGAAGTTCGCCAGCCGATCCTGACCAATGGCGATCTCGAAAAGATCCGCTCCATCGGTCACATGGAGGACCACTTCGACACCAAGACGCTCGACTTCACCTATGATGTGGAGCGCGGCGCCGAAGGCATGCCGGAAATGCTGGATCGCCTTTGCGAGCGTGCGGAAGCAGCCGTTCGCGGCGGCTACAACATCATCGTTCTCTCTGACCGCCAGATCGGGCCGGACCGCATTGCCATCCCGGCGCTACTGGCCACGGCTGCCGTGCACCATCACCTGATCCGCAAGGGGCTTCGTACCTCCGTCGGTCTCGTCGTGGAATCCGGCGAGCCGCGCGAAATCCATCACTTCTGCTGCCTGGCCGGGTTCGGTGCGGAAGCGATCAACCCCTACCTTGCCTTCGATACGCTGACGGACATGCATGCCCGCGGCGAATTCCCGAAGGAAGTCGATGCTGAAGAAGTGGTCTATCGCTATATCAAGGCGGTCGGTAAGGGCATTCTCAAGGTCATGTCCAAGATGGGCATTTCCACCTACCAGTCCTATTGCGGCGCGCAGATCTTCGACGCGATCGGCTTGGCATCCGAACTGGTCAACAAGTACTTCTTCGGCACCGCCACGACCATTGAAGGCGTGGGCTTGACGGAAATTGCGGAAGAAACCTTTGCCCGCCATAAGGCAGCTTTCGGCAAGGATCCGGTTCTGGCCTCCACGCTCGATATCGGCGGCGAATATGCCTACCGTATGCGCGGTGAAAGCCATGCCTGGACGCCGGACGCGGTTGCCTCCCTGCAGCACGCCGTGCGCGGTAACAGCCAGGATCGCTACCGCGAATTTGCAGCCATGGTGAACGAGACCTCGCTGCGCATGAACACGATCCGTGGTCTGTTCAAGATCAAGTCCGCGGAGCAGATCGGCCGCAAGCCAGTCTCGATCGATGAAGTCGAACCGGCGGTCGATATCGTCAAGCGCTTCTCCACCGGTGCCATGTCCTTCGGCTCCATCAGCCGCGAGGCGCACACCACGCTGGCGATTGCCATGAACCGCATTGGCGGCAAGTCGAACACAGGTGAGGGTGGCGAAGAGAGCGACCGTTACATGCCGCTGGCGGATGGTTCGCAGAACCCCGAGCGTTCGGCCATCAAGCAGATCGCTTCCGGCCGCTTCGGTGTGACGACGGAATATCTCGTCAACGCCGATATGCTGCAGATCAAGGTGGCGCAGGGTGCAAAGCCCGGCGAAGGCGGGCAGCTGCCCGGCCATAAGGTGGATGCGACGGTTGCCAAGACCCGTCACTCCACGCCGGGTGTCGGCCTCATCTCGCCGCCGCCGCACCATGACATCTATTCGATCGAAGATCTGGCGCAGCTGATCTTCGACCTGAAAAACGTCAACCCGGCTGCCGATATCTCGGTCAAGCTCGTCTCGGAAGTCGGCGTCGGCACGGTTGCTGCCGGTGTTGCCAAGGCACGCGCCGACCATATCACGGTTGCCGGCTTCGATGGCGGCACGGGTGCCTCGCCGCTGACCTCGCTGAAGCATGCCGGTTCCCCTTGGGAAATCGGTCTTGCCGAAACCCAGCAGACGTTGGTGCTGAATGGCCTTCGCTCGCGTATCGCCCTGCAGGTCGATGGTGGCTTGAAGACCGGTCGTGACGTGATTGTCGGCGCGCTTCTCGGTGCGGATGAATTCGGTTTCGCAACGGCTCCGCTGATTGCGGCTGGCTGCATCATGATGCGCAAGTGCCATCTGAACACCTGCCCCGTGGGCGTTGCGACGCAGGATCCGGTTCTGCGCAAGCGCTTCAAGGGCACGCCCGAGCACGTCATCAACTACTTCTTCTTCGTAGCGGAAGAGGTGCGCGAGATCCTGGCTTCGCTGGGCTTCACCCGGCTTGACGAGATCATCGGTGCTTCCGAACTCCTCGAAAAGGATGAGATGCTGGCGCACTGGAAGGCTAAGGGTCTCGACTTCAGCCGTATCTTCCACAAGGTGGAGGCGCCCAAGGCAGCCACCTACTGGACCGAGCGCCAGAAGCACCCGATCGACGACATTCTCGACCGCAAGCTGATCGAGAAGTCACTGCCCGCGCTGGAAAGCAAGGAGTCGGTGGTCTTCGAAGTGCCGATCAAGAACGTGGACCGCTCCGCAGGTGCCATGCTGTCCGGTGCGCTTGCCAAGCGTTGGGGTCACAAGGGTCTCAAGGACGATACCATTCATGTCACCCTCCGTGGCACGGCTGGTCAGTCCTTCGGCGCCTTCCTCGCACGCGGCATCACCTTCGATCTCGTGGGCGATGGCAACGACTATGTGGGCAAGGGTCTCTCTGGTGGCCGCATCATCGTGCGCCCGCCGGAAAACTCCAAGCTTGCCGCTGAGCAGTCGATCATCGTTGGCAACACGGTGCTCTACGGCGCCATCACCGGCGAATGCTACTTCCGCGGTGTTGCGGGTGAGCGTTTTGCGGTTCGCAACTCCGGTGCCATTGCCGTCGTCGAAGGCGTGGGCGATCACGGCTGCGAATACATGACGGGCGGCATCGTCGTGGTTCTCGGCGAAACCGGCCGCAACTTCGCAGCCGGCATGTCCGGTGGCGTGGCTTACGTTCTCGATGAGAGCGGCGATTTCGCCAAGCGCTGCAACATGGCCATGGTCGAGCTGGAGCCGGTTCCGGAAGAAGACGACATGCTGGAGAAGCTCCACCATCACGGTGGCGATCTCATGCACAAGGGACGCGTGGACGTTTCCGAGGACATGACGCGCCATGACGAAGAGCGACTCTACCAGATGATTTCCAACCATCTCCACTACACGGGCTCCACCCGCGCCAAGGAGATCCTGGATCGCTGGAGCGAGTATCGTCCGAAGTTCCGCAAGGTCATGCCGGTCGAGTATCGCCGTGCGCTTGAGGAAATGGAACGCATGCGCATGGGCGTTGCGGCGGAATAGTTCGACAGGCTCCATCGTTGTGATATGCTATCGGCATATGACGGCTTTGGAGGTGGATATGAACGAGCATGGAAAGGACGCGCGTGGAGATGGTGAGGTCGCAGCCGCCATCTTCAAAAATGGTCGAAGCCGGGCGGTTCGCATACCGAAGGAATTCGAGTTCGATGGTGATCGGGCCGTTCTTGTGCAGCAACCGGATGGCTCGATCCTGATGCGGACGGCAGTGACTGCTGGCCTCATCGAGTATCTCAAGCAGGCCGAAGCCTGGACCGGAGAAGACTTCGTTGAAGAGGACGATGATCTTCCACCGCTCCGAGAGGTCGAGATCTGATGCGGTACATGCTCGACACCAACATCGTTTCGGCGATCGTTCGGGACCCGCGTGGGAAGGTTCTTGAACGTCTTCTCGAGGTTGGTGAGGAGAACGCCTTTATCAGTATCATCACCCATGGTGAGATCTGGTACGGCGTAAAGAAGAACGGCTCCGAGGAGCTCGCACGAAAGGTCTCGGCGGTCACGCGGCGGCTTTACGTAGCGCCCCTTCAGTTGCCGAGCGACCAGCGTTATGCCGAGATCCGGCTGGCGTTGAGACAGGGAAAGAATATCGGTCCAAACGACCTTTGGATCGCGGCACATGCAGTGGCGCTCGATGCCGTGCTCGTGACGAATAATGAAACCGAGTTTTCCCGGGTTCCGGGACTGAAGATCGAGAACTGGCTGCGATAGCGGCGGAGAGGAAGCAGAATGCGCAAAGTGCATCTCCTAGTCTCCATCATGCTGGCTACCGCAGTTCCGACCGCCGGCTATCTGGTCAACGGATCGATCGGATTGGAGTTTATCGTGCAGGGGGCGATCATCGGCTTCGCCTACTGGTATTGGGGGCCTTTGGGCCTGCCGTTTTGAAAGGGTAAGACATGGGCAAGGTTACGGGTTTCATGGAAATCGACCGGCAGGTGGCAAAGTACCAGCCTGCGTCGGATCGCATTCGCCATTTCCGCGAGTTCACCATTCCAATGTCGGATGCCGAGGTGACGAAACAGGCAGCGCGCTGCATGGACTGTGGCATTCCCTATTGCCATGGCCCGACCGGCTGTCCAGTTCATAACCAGATCCCTGATTGGAACGACCTCGTCTACAACAACAAGTGGGAAGAGGCGATCCGCAACCTCCATTCCACCAACAACTTCCCCGAATTCACGGGTCGCGTATGCCCGGCACCTTGCGAGGAAGCCTGCACGCTGAACCTGGAAGATGCTCCCGTGGCGATCAAGACGGTCGAGCAGGCCATTGCCGACAAGGCCTATGAGCTTGGCTTCATCTCGCCGCAGCCGCCGACCATCCACACCGGCAAGAAGGTGGCCATCATCGGTTCGGGTCCTGCGGGTCTTGCCGCGGCCCAGCAACTGGGCCGTTCCGGCCATGAGGTTCATGTCTATGAGCGTGAATCCAAGCCCGGCGGGCTGCTTCGCTACGGTATCCCTGATTTCAAGATGGAGAAGAACTTCATCGACCGCCGCGTCGAGCAGATCAAGGGCGAGGGCGTCACCTTCCATTGCGGCGTCAATATCGGCGTCGACCTGCCGATGGAAAAGCTGCTGGCAGACCATGATGCGGTGATCTATTGCGGCGGTTCGGAAACGCCGCGTCCTGCCGGTATTCCAGGTGTGGACCTGCACGGCGTCTATGATGCCATGCCTTATCTGGTACAGCAGAACCGCCGCGTCGGTCGCGAAAATATCGATAGCGTGGGTTGGCCGTCCGAGCCGATCCTGGCTGGTGCAAAGCACGTCGTCGTCGTCGGCGGTGGCGATACGGCATCGGACTGCGTCGGCACGGCCTTCCGCCAGGGTGCCGTGAAGGTCACCCAGCTCGACATCCGCCCCATGCCGCCGGAAAAGGAAGACAAGCTTGCCGTCTGGCCTTTCTGGGCCACCAAGATGCGCACCTCGTCGTCGCAGGCTGAAGGCGCAAACCGCGAATTCCAGGTTGCGACGCTCGAATTCGTGGGCGAAGACGGTCAGTTGACCGGCGTGCGCTGCTGCCAGGTGGATGAGCGCCGCAAGCCGATTGCTGGTACGGACTTCATCATCAAGGCTGATCTCGCCTTCATCGCCATCGGCTTCTCCGGCCCGGCGAAGGATAGCGTGCTGAAGGATCTCGGCGACAAGCTTACGCTCAATATCGATCGCCGTGGCTCCACGAACGTGGTCGCCAACGAAAAGGACTACAAGACCTCCGTCGATAAGCTCTGGGCAGCCGGTGACGTCCGCCGCGGCCAGTCGCTGGTGGTCTGGGCCATCCGCGAAGGCCGTCAGGTGGCCCGCGCCGTGGACGAGGCCTTGATGGGCTCGACGGTTCTGCCGGCCTGATAGGCTCTAAAAGTGATCTTCATCAGCCCGGTTCGCCGGGCTGATCTGTTTCAGCATGCTGACATATTGGACACCATTGATGGCTCTGAAGTTTTATCTTGCCGGACCGGAAGTTTTTCTGCCCAACGCCCGCGATATGCTGGATGCAAAGGCTGCGATGACCCGCGCCTACGGGTTCGAGCCGATCTGTCCTGGTGACGTGACGATCGAACCTGCGCCGACGCTGCATGAATTCGGTCTCAAGATCAGTGCGGTCGATGAGGACATGATGAACCGCGCCGATGGCGTGATTGCCAATCTGACGCCCTTCCGTGGCATCGCCGCCGATGTCGGCACCGCTTTCGAGCTGGGGTATATGTGCGCGCAGGGCAAGATCGTTTCTGCTTATACCAATGTGGCGGAGAACCATTTCCAGCGGACATCCGGTTTCTACAACGGCGAAGTGCGGGAAACAGCGGATGGCCGCAAGCGCGGGCCGGATGGCATGTCGCTTGAGAATTTCGACATGATCGAAAACCTGATGCTGCATGGCGGCGTGGAGCGTCGTGGCGGCTTCATTGCCACGCATGCCGCATCACCCGAGGCGCTTTACACGGATCTGACTGCTTTCGAGGCCTGCCTGAAATGGGTCGCCAGCCGGCATGGCTGATTGCGCAGGCTTCCCTACTGCGTCGAGCCGGTGACTTCGGTCTGATAATAATCGACGCGCCCTACGGGCGGCGAGGGCAGCACCCCCTTGGTCAGCAGCATGTTGCGCGGTGAATCCGGGCTCGGCACGGCGGAATCCTGGCCGCCCAGCAAATCCTTGCCGCCATCGAGATCCGGGTCCGTCAGGGCCACCGGCTGAGAAACAACCTTGGCCTTGTTTTCCGGCGGAACGGCAGAGAGCAGCGGCAGGTTGCCGGAATCAAGCCGGATCAGATTGCCAACCGATAAATCGCCGAGATGGCGGCGGATGAATTTTTCCGCGTAGAAGGCAAGCTTGCGTTTGCCCGCGGTCGTGAAGCTAACGCCGTCTTGTCCGCGCAGGCGCACTGGCTGCCCATTCACGTCGGAACCTGTCATGACAAATTCGCCACCTTCATCCACAAAGCCATCCCAGACGTCGACGAATTCGCCGCCGACTTTTTCCACCTGGTCGCGATAGATGCCGTTCAACGTCAGGGCATCCGCCGTGAGTGCCGGTGACTGAAAGGCGGGCAGGCCCACCCACAGAAGGGGCAGCTTCTGGTCCGTCACCAGTTTCGCAAGCTCGCCGACACGCTGCTCGTATTCTGCCATCCACTTCTCGGAACGGAACTTTTCGCGGTTCTCACCCAATTGCATCTGCTGGCGGTCGTTCGCGCCGAGCATCACGATGACGAGGGCCGGCTTTTCGCTTGCCAACAGTTTTGCCAATTCCCTTGGCCATTCTAGATGATCTTGCCGCACCAGACCGGATGCGCTC
Organism: Rhizobium oryzicola; assembly: GCF_030504645.1. Lineage (GTDB taxonomy): Bacteria > Pseudomonadota > Alphaproteobacteria > Rhizobiales > Rhizobiaceae > Neorhizobium > Neorhizobium oryzicola. The sequence continues at coordinate 83,906 of NZ_JAUKWQ010000002.1, forward strand.
TCGCCATGTTCGCTGATCACGATGGAGGGGTCCGGTGCAAAGGCGTCTTCCAAGCCACTACCGAGGCTCATGGCCGTGAAATCACCGATGACGAGTACGCGGCGCGCATTATCGAATTTCTGCGCGGGTTCCGGCTTTGCAGCGGTCGTCGGGGCTGCGGGTGCGGGCACGACGCGGCCTGTCGTTGGGCGATTGCGCTGGCGAGGTTCGCGGATGATGCGCTGCTCCCGCTGGCGCTCATAACCTTCTTCACGCTGCGACGCGCGATTGCCGCCAAAGAGGAAGTCAAACAGAGTCCGTCGTTCCTGCGCGAAGGCCGCGCCAGCATCCAGATGGAAAACCAACAAGGCGCACACCACAGCACTCAAGCGCAGCTTGCGCGATGCCATTGCGCCCTTTCCTGTCCCTGGATCTCTCATGTCAGTCTTTCGCTGGCGGTGCCGCCCGCGACCGAAGCTGTGTTCGGGCACGGCCTAGGGTGAGGACCTGATCATATTGTTGAAATGGCGCGATGAACGGCCATGATATGCGAGGAGAAGCACGCACGGATGGGTTCCAGACCCATTCAAGTGCTTCGACAAAGCAGATCGCAGCCGTTCGCGCGTCCTCTGGATGTGGGCGCTCCGGCGAGCTACATCGTTGAAAAGCCTCGCCGATGCCTGAAGCATCGCCTGCGTTTTCCGCCTCGTATCTCATCCGGATCGCCTCACACCATTTCAACAAGATGATCGGGTCCTCACCCTAATCCACCGTATTCTTATGAAGCATGTGGGCCGAGGGCTCGGCTTGTCAATTGCGCAGCGCTTTCAGCAACGACTTTGATGGTTCGCCATCCGCCTGCATGCCCAACCGGGTCTGGAGCGCGCTGATGGCGGCTTTGGAACCCGAGCCGAAATTGCCATCGACCTCACCCTGATAATAGCCCAATTGTTTCATCCGGTGCTGCAGTTCGAACTTTTCCTTCACATCCAGCACGTTCTGGGGGCGCGGCCAGGTTTGCACCATGCCGCCATAGCCGGCAATTTCATCGGCCAGGAGGCCGACTGCAATCGCGTATTTGTCGGAGGCGTTGTACTTCTTGATGACGAAGAAGTTGTTCATCATCAGGAAGGCCGGGCCCTGTCCGCCAGCCGGCAGCTTCAGCTGCGCGCGATCGTTGCCGCGCGGGAAGGGCTTGCCGTTTGGACGCGTGAAGCCGAGTGCTGCCCATTGTGCCAGCGTCTTTGTCTGGCCGGAGTAACGTGCAGCGCCGGCTGGCAGGGCCGCTTCGTAGCCCCAGGTCTTGCCGTTTTCCCAGCCGTTTTTTGAGAGAAGGTTGGCAGAGGTTGCTAGCGCATCCGGGATCGAATGCCAGATGTCGCGCTTGCCATCGCCATCGGCATCGACAGCATAAAGCAGATAGCTGGTGGGAATGAACTGGGTATGGCCCATGGCACCCGCCCAGGACCCCGTCAGCTGCTTCGGCGTCACATCGCCCGCCTGCAGGATTTTGAGGGCTGCGATCAGCTGCGTCCTGGCAAATTTTGCCCGCTTCTCATCCGCCCAGGCGAGCGTGGCAAGTGCCTGCGGCACAGAATGCAGGCGATCCGGCTTTTCCAGAACCGTGCCGTAATTGGACTCCATCGACCAGATGGCGAGCAGGATGTTGCGGTCCACGCCGAAATGCTTTTCCACGGCCGCCAGCGTGCGGCCGTGACGGGACGCCATTTCGCGGCCGATCTTGACGGTATAGGGGTTTACGCGCGAATCCAGATAGTCCCAAATTTCCGTGGTGAATTCCGGCTGCGTGTTGGCCTTGCGCAGAACGTCCTGATCCGGCTCGCTAATTCCGGCAAATGCGCGCTCGTAGGTCGTACGGCTGATGCCGCTTTTGGCCGCGGTCTCATAGAATTTCGCGATCCACGACTTGAAACCTGAGTCTGCCTTGGCATCTATCGCACTGGTTGCCAATGTGAACGCGGCGATCAGTGAAAACGCGGTTCGGGCGAGGCGATGCTGTTTGATAACTGTCATCGGCAGATTGTTCCTTGTCCATCCCGTCTCAAAAACGCCAGGATCGGGAACCACGCCCTGGCCTTACACGACAGGGTAGGCGAACAGTGTCAACAAATTCTTTACCATGTTCAGGCTGTGTTGTCATTCTTCGTGAAAAGATAGCGGTGCTTCGCTAAATGTGTTGGTGCAATGGCACCACAATGATTGTTTGTGCTTCAGGAGGCATGTGTGGGACAACAGAAAATCCGTAAGGCCGTCTTTCCGGTGGCAGGGCTTGGAACGCGTTTCCTGCCTGCAACGAAGGCTGTTCCGAAGGAAATGCTCACGGTGGTTGACAAGCCGGTCATCCAGTACGTGGTAGACGAGGCGGCGGAAGCAGGGATCGAGCACTTTGTCTTCGTGACCGGTCGCGGTAAGGGCGTCATCGAAGATTACTTCGATATCCAGTTCGAGCTCGAGCAGATGCTGCGCGAGCGCAACAAGAATGCCGAGCTGACGCTGCTGGCGGATCTGCTGCCCAAGGCTGGTACCGCAAGCTTTACCCGCCAGCAGGTTCCGCTTGGCCTTGGCCATGCCGTCTGGTGTGCGCGCGATATCGTCGGCAACGAGCCCTTCGCCGTTCTCTTGCCTGACATGATCATGGCATCGGAAAAGAGCTGCCTGAAGGGCATGGTCGAGCTTTACGACAAGACTGGTGGCAATGTTCTCGCCGTCGAGGAATGCGCGCCCGATCAGGCGCACAAGTACGGCATCGTCGGCGTTGGCGACAAGGTCGGCAGCGAAGGCTTCAAGATCACCCAGATGGTCGAAAAGCCGGCCAAGGGCACGGCTCCCTCGAACTTCTTCATCAACGGTCGTTACATCCTCCAGCCGGAGATCTTCAAGATCCTGGAAACGCAGGAACGTGGCGCCGGCAATGAAATCCAGCTGACCGACGGCATGCTGGCGCTGGCGAAAAGCCAGGAATTCGCCGCCTATCACTTCAAGGGTGAAACCTTCGACTGCGGCGCCAAGGACGGCTTCATTCTCGCCAACCTTGCCTTCGCACTGAAGCGCGCCGATATCCGTCCGCTGATCGAAGGTCCGCTGAAGGACATCACGTCCAAGCTCTGATCGATCTTTGACGTTAGACCCCAAACCCCGTTCGCCGAGATGCGAGCGGGGTTTTCCTTGAGCCATTTATGGTGATAGAGGCGTGAGAGGGGCCAGCTTACCGCCGCAGCGTAAGGCCAACGCCTGCGCGCCAGACATTGCTGCTGGCAGCACTACCGTTATCGTTATACTCGTAGCCGATATTGGCTGTAGCATCGAAGTAGCGGTTGATGTTCCAGACTAGGCCGAATCCTGCCTGCCAGCTGGTTTCATCGCTCTGGTAGGAAAAATCGCGCAGCGTGGTGGAACCGGTCACACGGGCAGTGAGATCGTTCAACAGTTGATGCGACAAGCCCGCCGTCAGCTGATATTCGGTCCAGCCGCTCAGGCCCGCCGTTGTGGAATCCTGCACGCTGGTTTTCAGGCCCAGATCGACATTGGTGCCTCGGCGGGGCGACCAAGCAATATTCCCATCGATCGTGAAGGCATTAATGGTTTGCAGGCGGCTGTCGTCATAATCCACCGTGGCATAGCCGAGCCCCAGCTCCCCGCGCAGCTTTTCACTGAAATCAAACTGCACGCCGGTGCGTGCCGCATAGCTGTAGGAAGAGCGCGCATAGCCGGAATTGTCGAATTCCTGATCATAGAAGGAGCGCCCGGCTGCGAGTTCCACGAAGGGGATGATGGCCTGCGAGAGTTCGTAGCCCAAGCGGACGCGTCCTTCGACTGCCGTGCGGTCGCGGTCGGCAAGGCTGAGGCGGCTGCCATCCGCAAGCCCGATATCACCATACACCGCGCGGTTTGCGGCAATCGCTGCGGTACCACGTAAGACGCCGAAATCCCGCTCGACGGAGGCGCCGCCGGTGAAGCGGTTGACGCTGGCCTGGTTCGTTGCATCGCTGGTCGCGTTTGGGCTATTGGCGTCTTCCTTCTGATAGGCATAGCCGCCGGTGATGTGTGCAACGGTGCTGTTGGAAAGATCGAGCCGCAGGTCCGCATCGAGACGGCCATTGGGCTGGCTGCTGCTACTGCTACTTTCTCCTGAAAGGGTACGATCAAACGTGCCTTCGCCGGTGATGGTCAGGGCATGGCGGCCCCAATCCGAGCTCAGCGTGCCGTTGACGGTGGTCGCGAGATAGCTATGCGAGCTTGATGTTCCCGCGCTCTTGGTACGCTCTGTGTTGACGCTCTGGTTCACAGAGGGCCGCAGAATGAAGCTGCCGAGCCGCACGCCGGTGGCATCGGTGGAGCGTGCTGCTGCTGCGCCGTCCCCGCCGTCAATCGCGGGTTCCGCCGGGTTAAGGCTTTCATCCGTGCTCTGCGTCAGCTGGTTCAGATCATCCGCATCGGTATCATCGGCGCGGCGAAGCGGCGTGGATTGCAGCAGGTTGTTGCCGCGCAGCGTCGTGCTGCCGATCGGGTTCTGGATGTAGTTGGTCGTGTTGGTCTGGCTAGCCGCCGTTGTGTCGGTGCCTGACGTATTGGTCGCAAGACCAGTGGCAGACGGTGCCGTGCTGGAAGACAGGATTCCTGATGTGGTGCCTGCTGTGGTCGCCGTCGATCCGGTGGGCGAGGCGAGGGTCGAAGCGGCGCCTGACGTGGTCGAGCGGTTCGTCAGGCTCTGCGCCCCAGCCGAACAGGTCATCGCAATGCCTGCGCCGGCCATCAGCAATGCCGCTGATGCCCTTCGCAGGACGCGAGTAGAACCATTCACCCTGTTCGTTATCATTGAGCCTGCCCGGCATTGGAATACTTACCCAAAGGTAAAGCGCGATGGTTAATTTTTGGTTGTCACAGCAGTCGTCTTGCCGAACGCAAGGTCGCATGGACAAGCGTGCTGAAGAGCGATAATGCTCCCGCCATGATCAAGAAAGCCGTTCAAACCGTTGATGCAGACAGCGTCCATTCGGCGCTTCGAACCATTGCCGCCGAGAAGGAAGGCCTGGCCGCCATTGAGCGCGCGCTGACCGGTGAACTGGGTGATGCCTTTCGCGCTGCCGTCGATATCATCGCCTCGATTCCGGGACGGGTGATCGTGACGGGCGTCGGCAAGAGCGGCCATATCGGGGCGAAGCTCGCCGCCACCTTTGCGTCAACAGGAACGCCTGCCTCCTTCGTGCATGCGGCGGAAGCCAATCACGGCGATCTCGGCATGATTGCGTCCGGCGATGCGGTGCTGGCGCTGTCTAAAGGCGGCGAAAGTGCCGAACTGAAAAGCATCATCGCCTATACGCGCCGCTTTTCCATTCCGCTGATCGCCATGACGGCATCCTCCGAAAGCTCGCTTGGTCGCGCCGCGGATGTCGTGCTGCTTTTGCCGGATGCGGAAGAAGCCTGTCCGCATGGTCTGGCGCCCACGACTTCGACACTGATGCAGCTTGCTCTCGGTGACGCGCTGGCGCTGGCGCTACTGGAGGCGCGCGGCTTTTCGGCGGCGGATTTCCGCGTCTTCCATCCGGGCGGCAAGCTCGGCGCGCTGCTGACCCATACCGGCGATATCATGCATACCGGCGACCGCTTGCCGATCGTGCCGCTGGGCACGGATATTCCGCGGGCCGTTCAGGTGCTCTCCGACAAAAAGTTTGGCTGCGTCGGGATCGTCGATGGCGAGGGCGTGCTTTGCGGCGTCATCACCAATGGCGATATTGGCCGCCAGCTGCACCGCAACCTCGGCAGTCTGGTCGTCGAGGACATCATGACCCGTTCACCCAAGGCGGTGAAGGCGGATCTGGTGGCAGGTGCTGCGCTTGCTTTCGTGAACCAGCACAATATTTCCGCGCTGTTCGTGGTGGATGACGAGAACCGCCCGATCGGCGTGCTCGGCTTCCACGACCTGCTGCGCATCGGCGTGGCTTGAGGTGTAAAGCACGCTGCGGCTATCAGCCTCCCCGGTAGGTCGCGTTCCCTTGGCAGCGTTTTGCTTACCCCCCTCTGCCCTGCCGGGCATCTCCCCCACAAGGGGGGAGATCAACTTGTGGCACTGCCTCGACCTTTCTGGGCCGTTGGGAAAAGTCGCTTCATCGTGGCGCGCTGGAGAGACGACGAGCGGGAACCGTTCTGCTGATCTCCCCCCCCCCCCGTGTCGGGGAGATGTCCGGCAGGACAGAGGGGGGTAACGACGATCTATGAGCGTTGTGCCGTGTCTTGCAACCAGTCGCGATCAGCCGTGCTTTAGGCCACCGGCTCCACGACCAGTTCGCGGCCGTTCCATGCGGCGACGCGCACCTTCATGCCCGACGGCAGGTCAGGGCCCGACACGGACCACCAGGTATCATCCAGTTTGATGCGGCCACGCCCGTTGCGGATGGGCTCAGCCAGGCTTGCGGTGCGCCCCACAAGGCTGTCGCCGCGCCGGTTCAGCAGAGGCTCGTCCGTGGCACCTTCGCGCGCGGCGAAAACGCGGCGTCCGATTAGGGTCACGACGACGGACAAAGCGGCGAAGAGGATAAGCTGGTTCTGCCAGGTCCACAGTGCCTGATCCCAGAGCGCCAGCGAGGCCGCGCCGATGATGATCGCGGCAACGCCGATCCAGATCAGGAACATGCCGGGGGCTGCCAGTTCGGCAGCCAGCAGCACAAGGCCGAGCAGCCACCAGTTCCAAGGGCCTAGCGATGACACGAGCGACTGGATCATGGCTCAGCTTTCCGAACGGGAAAGCGGATTGACGCTCGGCGTGCTGCGGGGCGTTGCGTTGCGGCGTGGGCCCGCTTGCCCTTCGCTGCCATCCCCGAACACCTCCCGTGCAATCGCACCGATGCCGCCGAGCGAGCCGATCAGCGAGGAGGCTTCCATCGGCATCAGCACCACCTTGGAGTTCGGGGCCGAACCGATCGAGGCCATGGCTTCGGTATATTTCTGCGCCACGAAGTAGTTGATGGCGTTCACATCACCGGCCGCAATCGCCTCCGAGACCAGACGCGTCGCCTTGGCTTCGGCTTCGGCCAGACGTTCACGTGCCTCGGCCTGCCGGAAGGCGGCTTCCCGCTCGCCTTCCGCCTGCAGAACGGCAGCCTGCTTGGCACCTTCGGCCCTGAGGATCGCGGCATTGCGCGAGCCTTCCGCCTCCAGCACCTGGGCGCGCTTTTCGCGCTCTGCCTTCATCTGGCGGCCCATGGCAGTCACCAGATCGGCTGGCGGCTGGATATCCTTGATTTCGATGCGGGTGACCTTGATGCCCCAGGGATGCACGGCGTCATCCACCACGCGCAGCAGTCGCTCGTTGATCGACTCGCGGTTGGAGAGCAACTCGTCCAGATCCATCGAACCCATCACCGATCGGATGTTGGTCATGGTGAGGTTCTGGACAGCGTTTTCCAGATTGGCCACCTGATAGGCCGCCTGTGCAGGGTTCAGCACTTGGTAGAAGGCAACCGCATCGGCAGAAATGCTGGCATTGTCGCGGGTGATTACCTCTTGTGTTGGTACGTTCAGCACCTGCTCCATCACATTCATCTTGGTGCCGATGCGCTCGATGAAGGGCGTAATCAGGTTGAGGCCGGGGTCAAGCGTGCGTGTGTAGCGCCCAAAACGCTCGATCGTATAGCGATAGCCCTGTGGAACCGTCTTGATGCCGGCAAACAGCACGAGGATGACGAAGGCAACGAGAGCGATGACGAGGATATCGAAGCCGGACAGAACCATCTCGGGGTCTCCTGAGGGTGAGGGGCCGTGCCCTTGATGTAAGGGAACATCAATCGACTTGCCAGTGGGGTGTTGTATGGCACTGGAACATGACGTTTGCATCAGGGGCCTGTTTGGAGTATGTGGCGCCCGGGTCAAACCCGCCCGGTCGCAGCCTACCCGGTAAAAACAAGGACACTTGATATGAAGACTCTCGTCGTCTGCTCCGGCGGACTCGATTCCGTTTCGCTTGCGCATAAGGTCGCAGCTGAACAAGATCTGATCGGCCTGATCTCCTTCGATTACGGCCAGCGCCACAGGAAAGAACTGGATTACGCGGCGCTGTGCGCCAAGCGCCTCGGCGTGCCGCACCAGATCATCGACATGGCCTCGATCGGCCGCCAATTGTCCGGCTCGGCGCTGACCGACAATGTCGATGTGCCGGATGGGCATTATGCGGAAGAGACCATGAAGGTCACCGTGGTGCCGAACCGCAATGCCATCATGCTCACTATCGCCTTCGGCATTGCCGCGGCCCGCAAGGCGGATGCCGTGGCGATTGCCGTGCATGGCGGCGACCACTTCATCTATCCCGATTGCCGCCCCGGCTTCATCGACAGCTTCCAGCAGATGCAGAACCACGCCCTGGAGGGCTATGCGGATGTGAAGCTGCTGGCGCCCTTCGTGAATGGTTCCAAGGGCGATATCGTGACGGAAGGGGCAAGGCACGCTACGCCGTTTGCGCAGACCTGGTCCTGCTACAAGGGCGGCGAACGCCATTGCGGGCGCTGCGGTACCTGCGTTGAACGCCGCGAGGCCTTTCATCTGGCCGGTGTTGCGGATCCAACCGATTATGAAGACCCGGATTTCTGGGTGGCGGCCACCAGAGGCTTCAAGGCCGAGGAAGTCTGACGCCCATGTATCGGATTGCCAATGAACCTCACCTCGTGACGGAAGGTGAGGCACCGACGATCCGCATCAGCGAGATTTTTGGCCCGACCATCCAGGGCGAGGGCTTGCTGATTGGTCAACCGACTATCTTCGTGCGCACGGGCGGCTGTGACTTCCGCTGTTCGTGGTGCGACAGCCTGCATGCGGTGGAAAGCCGTTTTCGCGAGGACTGGAAACCAATGTCCGTCGCCGCCATCTGGACGGAAGTGGAGCGCCTGTCCGGTGGCCAGCCGCTGATGGTGACACTTTCCGGCGGCAATCCGGCCATCCAGCCGCTGGAGCCGCTGATCGCGCATGGTCATCAGCGCGGCTATCGCTTCGCGCTGGAAACACAAGGATCGATCGCGCGGCCGTGGTTTGCGGATCTCGACGTGCTGGTTCTTTCGCCAAAGCCTCCGTCCAGCGGCATGGATTTCGACGGCATGCAGTTACGATCCTGCATTGCTGCTGCGGGCAACGGCCCGCGCATGGTGCTGAAATTCGTCATCTTCGACGATGCGGATTTTGCCTTTGCCAGAGAGGTTTCTGCCCTCTGTCCCACCTTGCCGGTCTATCTGCAACCCGGCAACCACACGCCTCCGCCGCCGGAGGATGATGACGCGCGCATCGATCTCGACGGCATTACTGAGCGAATGCGCTGGCTGGTGGACCGGGTGGTGGAAGAGCGCTGGTTCTCCGCGCATGTCCTGCCGCAACTGCATGTGCTCTTGTGGGGTAACAGGCGTGGCGTGTGAGTCAGCGCTCCAGACTGCCGATAAAGCTGGTTCTCCATAATGAATGTGGGGGGCTCGCTCCTAAACCCCCTCTCCCCGCGCGCGGGGAGAGGGCTGGGGTGAGGGGCAAATACATTGAAATAACTTGAGAAATCGCCCCTCATCCGGCTGCCGCCACCTTCTCCCCGTTCTGACGGGGACAAGGAGATCCGCCGCACCATCTCGGCCCGAACTCGACAAGCCGGATTTGTGAGCACGCGGAAGCGGGGGACCTCACTCCCATTCCATCCTTTGATTGGATCATCAATGCGTCCTGACGCAGTCTGTGTCCGTGCAGGCTTGGGGCTCTCATGCAGGACGTTTTCAGCTACCTGGAGCGCGACGCGTTCAAGACGATTTCTCTTCTGAAGCATCTGCAATCCTATCCTGAGGATAGGCAGGCGTTTCATGTTCGGGAGGACGAAAGAGAGGCGGTGCTGGTGCTGCTGCGCAATGCCGCCAGCCCCTATGATCGCGACACCTATCCGGCAGCGGAATACACGGCCTTCATCGCGAGCGATCATCTGGATCTGACCACCCGCTTGCTGGTCCATCTGCCGCATCCTGTTGGGATCGTATTCAAGCTTGGCTCCGAGGCGGACCATGCAGCCGTGGCGCAATCCTACGATCTGACCTGCACAACCAGCCTGCTATCCTTCACGGATTCCGGTGCAGTCGAGCCTTGTGATGTCGGTTCATTGATCGCGGTGACCCATGCTCCGCAGCTGGAGACATGGTCATTGTTTGAAGCAAGAGGTTATGGCCGTGATTGGTTGATGCCGCTTCTTGCCTGTGGCAATGCCTTCGTGGTCGAAATCTGCCAGGCCGGTTCGATTGTCTGCGCCTGCTTTGCCTTCCAGAATTATGGCAGCATCTGGGAGGTTGGCGGTCTTTCCACGCGCCTGGATGCTCGACGTCAGGGCCATGCCGTGCGGGTGGTTCGCTCGGCGCTGGCGGAGATCCAGAGGCGAGGGTTGCAGCCGCGCTATGTGGTCGAGGAAAGTAATGAGGCTTCCCTGCAGCTTGCCCGTAAAATCGGCCTGCACCATGTGTTGACACTGACGCATTTTCTCAGCCTTGCACCCACCGGCACAAGGGGTATTCCATGAAAATTCGCCTCATCCGCAATGCGACACTCAAGCTTGACTATGCTGGCCGGACCATTCTGATCGATCCCTATTTCGCCCCGCGCCACAGCCTGCCATCCTATACCGGCAAGTCGAAAAACCCGCTGGTGGAATTGCGGCTGCCCGTCGACGAGATCCTGTCCGGTGTGGATCTGGTCATCATATCCCACTTGCATTCGGATCATTTCGATAGCGTCGCCAAGGAAAGAGTGCCGAAGACGCTGCCGATCCTCTGCCAACCGGGTGATGAGGAGAAGATCCGCGCTGCCGGTTTCGCGGATGTCACGCCGCTGACAGATGACATCACGTGGAACGGCATCACCATCACCCGTCGCGAAGGCAGCCATGGACTAGGCCCCGTGCAGGAAGCCATGGGCTCGGTGATGGGGATAAGTGTGGAAGCCGTGGGAGAGCCGCATCTTTACTGGCTGGGCGATACGGTGCTTTACCCGCCGGTGCTGGAGGTGATCGAGCGGACGCAGCCTGATGTCATCGTCAGTCACTCCTGCGGCGCCTATTGGGGCAAGGACCTGATCGTGATGGATGCGGCGGAAACCGTGGCGCTCTGCGAAGCGGCGCCGTTTGCAACGGTCATCGCCACGCATATGGAAGCGTTGGATCACGCAACGGTCAGCCGGTCCGATCTGCGGGCGGCAGCCGATGATGCGGCTATTGCTCCTTCACGAATGATCATTCCCGCTGATGGCGAGGAAATCATTCTGACGGCCGCCCGTTAACGCAGGGAGAGTACCTCTTACACCCAGCCCTTCAATTCCTGGCGCACGATGTGCTCGAGAACCCGCATGCCTTCCGCGCTGTCGTTGAGGCAGGGGATATGTGAAAACTTTTCGCCGCCATTGTGCAGGAAATCCTCGCCCGCTTCACCGGCGATTTCCTCCAGCGTTTCCAAGCAGTCGGAGACGAAGCCGGGGTTCAGGATGGCGATGCGCTTGACGCCTTCCTTGGCCAGCTTTTCGACGGTCTTGTCCGTATAAGGCTGCAGCCATTCCTCCGGCCCGAACCGTGACTGGAAGGTCACCATCAGCTTTTCCTTTGGCCAGCCCAGGCGGTCGCGCAGCAGGCGTGTCGTCTTGTAGCACTGGCAGTGATAGGGGTCGCCCTTCTTGAAGTAGGACATGGGGATGCCGTGATAGGAGGTAATCACCAGTTCCGGATCCCAGTCGAGCGTCGCCAGATGTTTCTCGATGGAGGTGGCGAGCGCATCAATATAAACCGGGTCGTCGTGATAGCGCGGCACGGTGCGCAGCGCCGGCTGCCAGCGCATTTTCAGAAGCGCCTTGAAGGCTTCGTCGTTGACCGTCGCTGTCGTTGCAGCGGCATATTGCGGATAGAGTGGGAAAAGCAGGATCTTTTCGCAGCCCGCCTTTTGCAACTCATTCATCTTTGACTGGATGGATGGCTGGCCGTAACGCATGGCCCAGTCCACCTGCACATGCGGCATGTCCGTGAAGGCAGCGGCCATCTTCTCTGCCTGATTGCGCGTATAGGTGCGCAGATAGCTCTCATCCAGATCCTTGTTCCAGATGCTTTCATAGGCCTTGCCGACCTTTTGCGGGCGCTTGTTCAGTACGATGCCGTAAAGGATCGGGTACCAGAGCAGCCGAGACCACTCGATCACGCGCCGGTCTGTGAGGAACTCGGCAAGATAGCGGCGCATGGACCAGTAGTCGGTTCCGTCTGGTGTCCCCAGATTGACGAGCAGCACGCCAACCTTGCCGAAACGAACCGGCGGGTGATCAGAAGGCAGGTGATTGGCGGGCGCGTTCATCATGATGTGCTGGTCCGGGTTTGGGGAATACCGCCTATACGCAGGCAAAAGACGATTGGTTCTATCTAGAAATAAAAAACGGTCCGGGAAAGCCCCGGACCGTCCAACCACATAGACAAATTGTCTTACTTGCTTGGGGCAACTGTTGCAGCTGCGCCAGCCGTTGCAGGCTTGGCAGCTGGAGCGACGTAGCCAGCCGGCGTGGTTTCCGTAATGCGGCCGTCCGTGTACGGCTTGTAAGGCGCATTGGCCGCAATGTACTCGGCCGTCACGTCGGCCAGATCCGGGCCGTAGTCATAGGCGTTCTTGCCGTTCTTGGCGAAGACGCTGTAGCCGTCGCCACCGGCGCGCATATAGTTGTTGGTGACCACGTTATAGGTCTTTTCCGGGTCGATGGCGACGAACTTGCCACCTTCCTTCACCTCGACAGTGCCGAGACGGCTACCGGCTGGCTTGGAGCGATCGAAGGTGTACTTGATGCCAGACACCTGCGGGAAGCGACCGGCGCCGTCATCGATCTGGGACAGACCGTTTTCGAGAGCGGCCTTCACGTCGGAACCCTTCAGCTGGAAGGTTGCCAGCGTGTTCTGGAAGGGCAGCACCGTGATGACGGCACCCATCGTCACCTTGCCTTCGCCGATAGACGTGCGCAGACCGCCGCCGTTCTGGATGGCGATGAACTCGCCCTGGTTCTTCACGCGGTCAACCATCGCGTCGGCAACCAGGTTGCCCATGGAGCATTCCTTGACGCGGCAGATATTGCTTGCGCCTTCGATCGGACCAGCGGATTCGCCTATGATCTTTTCGCGCAGCGCCTTGATCGGGCCGGCCAGTTCCTTAACGCGGGCTTGCATGGCCTCATCCGGCTTGAACGAGGAGTCGATCAGGATCGGATCGCCCTTGGCGCTCTTGACCACGCCGTTGTCATCGAAGGTCACGACCACATCGCCGAGATACTTGCTGTAGGAGGCAGCGGTGACGACCGGCACCTTGTAGCCGCCCGGATTGTCGACCATGGTCGGGTAGGGACCAGCAGCCTTCGGATCGGTATTGGAGAGCAGCGTGTGCGAATGGCCACCGACAACGACATCGACATCAGGGATCTTGGCAATGGCTTCAAGGTCCCGGTTGTAGCCGATATGCGTCAGCGCGATGATCTTGTTGATCCCTTGCGCCTTCAGCTTTTGTGCTTCAGCCGTGATGGCCGCAGCCTCTTCCGTGAACTTGACATAGGGGCCCGGCGAAGCGAGTTCCGGCGTGTCGGCGGTGACTACGCCGATAATGCCGATCTTCTGGCCGCCCACTTCCACGATGGTGGACGGCTTTATGTTCTTCAGCGTGGACTTCGGGTCCAGCGTGATATTGGCGGTGACGACCGGGAACTGCACCTTTTCGAGGAAGGGAGCCAGCGCCTTTTCGCCATCGTCAAATTCGTGGTTGCCGAGCGTCATGGCATCGAACTTGATGGCGTTCATCACCTCAAGCTCAGCGCCGCCCTTGTAGGTGGTGTAGAACAGGGAGCCCTGGAAGTTGTCGCCGGCGTTCAGCGTCAGCACATTCTTGCCAGCCAATGATGCGCGCAGCTGATCGATCGCCGTCTTCAGGCGGGCCGCGCCGCCGAAGCACTGGTTCTTGCTTTCTTCTTCGGCCGAGCAAGTGGAATCGTACTTGTTGATCGACTCGATGCGGCTGTGAAAATCGTTGATATGCAGGATGTTGAGCTCGAAATCTGCGAATGCCGCACCGGCTGAAAGGCCAAGGGATGTCGCGGCCAGTAGGCCAAGACCGAGTTTCTTCATCATGACAAATGCTCTCCTACGTCATTCGGGCTTGTGTCTGTGCCCTGTTCCGCCTGTTTGTATTTGTTGTTTGTGACACGCGTTAGAATTCCATGGTTTCATCATGAGCTGATGACTTCAAGCGAAATATGACAGACGCGAACCGGAATAAAATGCACGCAAAAAGAAACCCCGCGTGAGCGGGGTTCGCATAAATGGATGGTTGGACCGTTACATCCGGCGCGTCAGCGTGAACTGGGAACCGGCGTCCGAGGTGCAGTTCAACTGCGCCGGGGTGACCAGTGCGCAATTCACCTTCGACTGCTTCTGACGCAAGATTGAGGTCATGCTGATTTCCACGAGCGTCGGCGACGTGTTGACATAGGTGCCCGTGGCCAACAGCGCGTTGTTGTCCGTGGAGCGCGTGTTGAACTGGCCCGCCTGGAACGTGGATAGGATACCGTTCGGGTCCGCCCAGGTGCCTTCCACGCCCTGTGGCTGTACCGGTGGCGGCAGGGGCCGGGGACTGGGGGATGATACGCACGCCGTCAGCATGGCTGAGGCGGCAATGAGCGCGAGGCTCGCCTTGATCTTCATTCTTGTCTCCCGCGATTCGGACGCGTCACGTGCGGAACGATGGCGCGAAGCCCTATGTAATGCAAGGAGGAGCTGATCAAAGAGGCATTTCCAGTTTATCCCCGCCTGCGTCATGCACAGGCGGGAATGAATGCGACGAAATTCTGGACGGCGATCAGGTCCGAACCAGGATGTTGCGGAACTGCCAGGGATCCTTCTCGTCCAGGTCTTCCGGGAAGAGGCCCGGACGGCCGTCGAGCGGCGTCCAGTCGGTGTAGTGGCCTTCGACCGGGCCGAGATAGGGCGACTGCACTTCCAGGCAGCGCTTGTAATCCATCTCGTCGGCTTCCACGATGCCAGCCTTCGGGTTCTCAAGCGCCCAGACCATGCCGGCCAGAACGGCAGACGTTACCTGCAGACCGGTGGCGTTCTGGTAAGGGGCGATCTCGCGGGTTTCTTCCAGCGAAAGGCGCGAGCCGTACCAGTAGGCGTTCTTCTCGTGACCGTAGAGCAGGACGCCCAGTTCATCGACGCCGTCCACCAGTTCGTTCTCGTCGAGAACGTGCAGAACCGGCTGTGCATTGCCGCCATTGCCGAACATTTCGTGCAGCGACAGAACCGCATCATTGGCCGGGTGATAGGCGTAATGGCAGGTCGGGCGATAGGTCACGTCGCCGTCCTTGTCGCGAACGGTGAAGTAATCGGCAATCGAGATCGACTCGTTGTGGGTGACGAGGAAGCCGTATTGCGGGCCAGGTGTTGGGCACCAGGTGCGCACGCGGGTGTTGGCGCCGGGCTGTTCCAGATAGATGGCGGCCTGGCAGCCCTTTTTGTGCTTCTTGGCGTTCTTCGGCATCCAGTTTTCATGGGTGCCCCAGCCGAGTTCGGAGGGCTGCAGGCCTTCGGAAATGAAACCTTCGACCGACCAGGTGTTCCAGAACACGTTCAGCGGCTTCGGGTTCTTCGTGCGCTGCGTATCGCGTTCGGCAATGTGAACGCCCTTGACGCCCACCTTCTTCATCAGCTTGGCCCAGCCTTCGCGGTCATCCGCTGCCGGCTCGTCGAACTTCAGACCCGTCTCGTTGGCGATGTTGAGGAGCGCCTGTTTTACGAACCAGGAGACCATGCCGGGATTGGCGCCGCAGCAGGAAACGGCCGTCGTGCCGCCTGGGTTCTTCTTCTTCTCGCTGCGCACGGTTTCGCGCAGCGCGTAATTGGTGCGGTCGGCATTCTTCATGCTCTTGTCGAAATAGAAGCCGAGCCAGGGCTCGACGACCGTATCGATATAGAGAACATCGAGCTTGCGGCAGAACTTGATCATATCAAGCGAGCCGGTATCGACGGAGAGGTTCACGCAGAAACCCTGGCCTTCGCCTTCGGTCAGGAGTGGCTTCAGTAGTTCCTTGTAGTTCTCCTTGGTCACGTGGGCCTGGATGAACTTGATGCCGTGCTTGTCGAGGATCGCCTTGTCGTCATCGCGCGGGTCGATGACAACCATCCGGCTCTTGTCGAACTTGAAGTGACGTTCGATCAGCGGCAGGGTGCCGCGGCCGATCGATCCGAAACCGATCATCACGATCGGGCCGGTGATTTCGGCATAAACCGGATAGGTCTTCTCTGACATTTCTTGCTCCTTCGGCCCTTCGATCTTCTGCCGGGAAGGGCCGTGTTTCGGCTGTGGTTGAATACGCGTGCCACGCATGTGATCGCGCTAGATCACAAAACGTGGTCACAATAAAGAGACCAACGCGACAAGCCTATGGCAGCGGTTGGGGATGGCCCAAGTTTTCTGCGCTCTTTATCAGAAGCTCGACAAATTCCGCCCTTCGATGGGTGAGTCCCTTGTAGGCGGCCTCTTCTGATGTCAGCGCATCCAGTTGGGCGGCGAGATGACGCATCAGCTGAGCGCCATCGGGTTCACGCGCGAGGGCTGCGATCGGGTCCATGTAGATGCGGATGGTGAAGAGGATGTCTCCCGTTTGCGGAAGTTTCCGCAAGGTCTGGCGCTCCACCCGGATAAAACTTTCGGCCGCCGGGATGTCGGGCACCACCCGATCCGACTTCGGCTTTGGGGAGAACAACGCCTCGCTCCAGTTGATCGACCAGTTCAGTCGCTTTACGGATCGGTCGGGCTGAAGACGATCGAACATGCGATTGATCAGCTCCGCATTGCGGCTGCCGCCCTCGAAGCCGGGTACGTCGGCATGGACCTCGTCCATCACACGGCCGAATTTTTCCTCCAAGGACCAGGAGGAGGGGAAGGCTACGAAGGCCGCAGCAATGCGCCAGCCATTGTCGCCGCGCCGCATGATGACCAGATCGTTCTGCACTAAGAGTCCCGCCCGCATCAGCGGCGGCAGGTCGCTTGACCCGAGCGACACGGTGGCTGCGCCCACGACTTCGATGGAGCGGTCTTTCGGTCGGTAAAGGTTCGGATAGCGTTCCGGCAAATAGTCCGCCAGGAGCGTCAGCACTTCCTGCTGTGCGTCCAGCGTGTCCGGCTCTGCACGGAATATGACGTCGCGCTGTGTCGCCAGAAGACGTCGCTTTTCCGTCAGGTAGCGTGCCAGGTCACCGTCCGGCTCGATCCAGTCATTGAGATCCAGCTGCGTCAGGCCAATGGTGAACGGCGTGGAGGAGCCGTCATAGGGCGTGTAGGTTACCATATGCGTTTCTAATCGATCGCCAGCACCGCCGGGATCAGTCCGCGCAGCGAATTCCCGACGAAAATCTTCCGGTCGACCAGATCGGTCGGCTTGAGAACTTCACTTCGCGCTTTCCGTTCCCGTATGAGGTCTGCGCGCAACACGCCCGGCAGCAGCCCGCTGCTGAGCGGCGGGGTGATCAGCTGTCCGTCAGCGGCTTCGACAAAAAGGTTGGTGATGGTGCCCTCGCAAAGCTCTCCCCGCTCGTTGAGCAGCAGCACCTCGTCGGCTTCATCAGGCTTGAATTCGGCACGCGCGGCCTCATAAGGCTCGCGGCGGGTGGTCTTGTGGCGAAACAGGCTATCTTCGGAATCGAGTTTCGTGCGGGCAATCCGCAACCGCCAAACGGTATCTTCGGCAACGGGCTCGAAAGGCGTCGCTGCGACCTCCACCTTGCCACGGAAGGTCATGGTGAGGCGCACCCGCAGCGGCACGTCACCGGTGGCAATTTCCTTCAAGACCTCGTCCGGCTTGACGGGCTGGCGAAAGCCGAGCGCATCGGCTGAACGGCTGAGCCGCCGCAAATGCTGGTCAAGCCGCAGGAAGCCTTGCTCTGGCTCCCAGCGCAAGGTTTCGATCAGCAGGAAATCTGCTGAGGGTTTACTGCGAAGCGCGCTTTGAGAAGACATTCGTCGTATTCCGCCTCCGCCGTCGAATCGTAGACAATTCCGCCGCCGACATTGAAGACCGCTCTTCCGTCCTTGAAAAGGGTCAGCGTTCGAATGGCCACCGAAAAACACATGGGCCCTGCGGGATCGCAGTAACCGATGGCGCCACAATAGACATCACGCGGCCCGGCTTCCAGCTCCCCCAGAATTCTCATGGCCCACATTTTGGGCGCTCCTGTGACGGAACCACAGGGAAACAGCGCCCTCAATATGTCCGGCAAGCCGATCTTGGGCAGGAGTTTTGCGCGCACATGGCTCACCATCTGGTGGACGGTTGGATAGGTCTCGATGTCGAAAAGCCGGGGTACGGTGAGGGTACCCACTTCGCTGATGACGGACACGTCATTGCGCAGGAGATCAACGATCATCCGGTTCTCGGCCTGCGTCTTCTCGTCGGCCAGCATGGCGGCAATGATCGCCTCGTCCTCTTCCGGGGTGGCCCCGCGCGGTGCCGTGCCCTTCATCGGGTGGGTTTCGATGATGCGATCGGCATCTACCTTGAAGAAGAGTTCCGGCGAGCGCGACAGGATGGTCGGGCCGCCGAGATCGATCAGCGCGCCATAGCGCACCGGCTGTCGCTCGGCAAGCGACAGGAAGAGGCTGTGCGGATCGCCATGCCAATGGGCCGTGATCGGCATGGTCAGGTTGGCCTGATAGCAATCTCCGCGACGAATATGGGTATGCAGGCGCGCGAAACGTTCGCGGTAGGTTTCGAAATCCCAGGCGGCGACAGGATTGGTCAGTCCTGCGGATTGACCGGCCTCGGCTGCGCCGCCTTCGACATTGGCTGTTCGTTCCGGTGCCTCAAAGATGCCCATGGCGATCAGCGGGGTTTCCCGGTTCGGCACGATCATAGCTTTGAGCTTTTCCTCAAAGATATGACCAGCCTCATAGGCGATATATCCGGCCAGCCAATGACCTTGCCGCCTCGCTTCTTCCAATCGGGCAAGGGCAGGGATGATGTCGTCTGACGTGTGTGCGGTGACAATGTCCAGTGGCTGCGTGAAGGTCATCGTCTGTCCGCTGCGATCGTCGCGCAGCAGAACATAAGGCATTGAGTGCGGCTTTTGAGATTGCATCCCCCCCTATTGCCATAGGCGGATCGGTCTCACAACGCCGCTCAAAAGCTGGATCAGGCGCTTGCTGTCAGACGCTTCGGTCCGAAGGCATCATGTCCAGATACGGACTGATTGCGGCCGTTCGTCTTGGCGATGTAGAGCGCGCGGTCGGCGCAATCGATGAGCTCGCTCTCGGTCATCGGTTGTGATGGGAGAGCAGTTGCAAATCCAAGAGAGATTGTTATCTGCCCCCATGGTAGATTGTGGGCATGCCCAATTCCAAGCGCCACCACGGCGTTGCGGATCGCTTCGGCCATCTTACGGGCCTCACCTTCCCCGCAATTTGGCAGAAGCACAACCAGTTCTTCACCGCCATAGCGCGCCGCCAAGCCATTCATATTGCTGAGTTGCACCTGTATTGCGGCTGCCACATCTCGCAGTGCGTTATCGCCCGCCCGATGGCCGTAGGTATCGTTGTATAGTTTAAATCGGTCGAGATCGATCATCAGAAGTGACAAGGGCGTTGCCAATTTCTTCGCCTTGGCCATGCAAGCGTCAAGCTGCGCATTGAAATGCCGCTTGTTGTAGAGCCCGGTCAAGCCGTCCGTCGTTGCCAGAGCGTCCAACTCCAGCTTGAGCTTTTGCTGGCGGGTAACATCGCGCGTAATCACAACGATTGCGTCGGGAGCATCACTGCTTTCGTCATGGGTGCAGGACAGCACGCTTTCGAGCCAGATCGTGCTTCCATCCGCCCGTTGCCGTTTTGTCAGCACCGACTCGCTGGTTGAGCCTTCCTTGATCCGGTTCAATGCATCCCGCCAAGCCGCTCGATCTTCCGGATTGTGAGTGTCCAGAATATTCGTACCCAACAGGGTTTCTGCCCTTTGGTCGAAAAGTTTCTCGGCAGCAGGGGATACATATTCGCGCACGCCCTCAATGCTGATCTTCTCGATGACATCGAGCGATAGGCTCGCAATCATCCGGAATTCAGCCTCGCGTGCTACGACCTTCTGTTCACCTATTTCTCTCAACTCGATTTGCCTGACCCACCGGATGGCCAGTCCCATGCCGATCAGATAGGCGAAGATGATACTGAGCCACGGGTATTTCGATTGGTTCAGCCAGAGAAACAGGATCGATTGTTTTGTGCGCGTCGCTATCGCGGTTACGCCCGTCTCCCGGCTGCGATAGAAACCACCGATGCGATCTTGGCCATCGAAACGGGATATGTATTCATAGTTGCCACGCATCACTTTCATGATGTGGTTGCGGTACAATTCCGTATCGGCGATGTTGCTGCCCATCGCCTTCGGGTCGAGTGGCAAGCGTAGCAATATGCCGCCATCCTCCCGCATTAGCGCAAAGGCGTTGTCTTCGTTGACACCGAATGTTTCGATATATTTGACCAGGTGATCGATATCGATCGTGGCGACGATGACGCCGGCAAAGCTGCCATCTGTGTCGTCGACCCTCTTGCTGATCGGAATGAACCATTTTCCGGTTGTCTGGCTTTGCGACGGCAAGCCAAAGCGAGGCGCTATCGAAGCGTTTGTTTGATGAAAGATGAAATATTCGCGATTGGTCAAATCCATGCCTGCCGAGTTGGCGACAAGCGTCGAGTCGACCAAGCGACCATTGGCATCGGCATAGGCAAGGCTGCGCAGCAGCGGGGAGGTCTGCACGACCCGCTGCATTTCCTCGAGAAGGTGCTGGCTTTTGGCTGTGTCGCCCAAAGCTTCTTTCGCATGGGCCGTCAGGTTGTTGAGAGGCTGTTGAACAAGAGCCATGATGTCATTGATGTGCAGCGCAATGGCTCTGGCCGTTTCCATCTGGCGATTTGTCGCGCTTTGCAGCAAGCGTTGCCAATTGGTGTATTCGGCCCACGTGCCGAGAGACGCAAACACCGTTCCTGCCGCGAGGACGACGGCGAGGCGAAACCGGGATCGTTTCTTGACGTTCCGAGGGATCATACGTTCGTAACGGATTCAATTTAAGGAAATCCGATATTCGCTGACATGAGTGAAAAAAATAATAATTGCTTAGACGCTTCTATTAATGACAGCTGCGTCTTGCAGTTGCGGTCGCTTATTATTGTTCACCGCAACTGCATTGTTTCGCTTTAGGCTTGCATTTTACATGCGATCCAGCGTCTCCAATTCGTCGATCAGGCCCTCGATCATGGAAAGGCCCTTGCTCCAGAAGGAAGGATCGGTCGCATCCAGGCCAAACGGTTTGAGAAGCTCGGAATGATGCTTGGTGCCGCCCGCCTTGAGCAGTTCGAAATACTTCTGCTGGAAGCCCTCATTGGCGTTTTGATAAACCGCATAGAGCGAGTTCACCAGGCAATCGCCGAAGGCATAGGCGTAGACGTAGAAGGGCGAATGGATGAAGTGGGGAATATAGGTCCACCAGGTTTCATAGCCTTCGGAAATACGGATCGCCGGCCCCAGGCTCTCGTTCTGGACGGAGAGCCAGAGTTCGCCGATCTGGTCGGCGGTCAATTCGCCTTCCTTGCGGGCGGTGTGCACCTTGCGCTCGAATTCATAGAAGGCAATCTGGCGCACGACCGTGTTGATCATGTCCTCCACCTTCTGGGCGAGCATGGCCTTGCGCTCGCGCTTGTCCTTCGTCTTGTCGAGAAGGGCGCGGAAGGTCAGCATCTCGCCGAAGACGGATGCCGTCTCCGCAAGCGTCAGCGGCGTCTGGCACATCAGCGCGCCCTGGCCGCCGGCCAGCACCTGATGCACGCCGTGGCCCAGTTCATGAGCAAGCGTCATGACATCGCGCGGCTTGCCGAGATAGTTCACCAGAACATAAGGATGAGCGGACGGAACGGTGGGATGCGCAAAGGCGCCGGGCGCCTTGCCGGGACGGGCGGGTGCATCGATCCACTGCTCATCGAAGAAGCGCCGGGCAATCGCGGCCATGTCCGGCGAAAAGGCGCCATAGGCGGACAGCACCGTCTCCTTCGCTTCCGCCCAGGGAATGAGCGCCTTCGGCGTTTCCGGCAGCGGTGCGTTGCGATCCCAGAAGTTCATCTGCTCCATGCCGAGCCATTTCGCCTTCATGGCGTAATAGCGGTGGGAGAGGCGGGGATAGGCTTCACGAACCGCTGAAGCGAGCGCATCCACGACCTCCCGCTCCACGCGGTTGGACAAGTGACGGCTGTCGGCAATGTCTTCGAAGCCGCGCCAGCGGTCGCCGATTTCCTTGTCCTTGGCGAGCGTGTTGGTGATCAGCGTGAAGATGCGGAGGTTGTCCTTGAATGTCTTCGACAGCGCTTCTGCCGCTTTGCGGCGTGTCTCTTCCTCCGGCTCCTGCAGCAGGTTCAGTGTGCGCTCCAGCGGCAGCATCTCACCATCGATCTCGAACCGAAGCTCCGCCATGGTCTCGTCGAACAGGCGGTTGAAGGCGGCGGCGCTCGTCATGGATTTTTCCAGGAAGAGCTGCTCCAGCTTGTCATCCAGCTGGAAGGGCTTGTCCTTGCGCAGGTCGAGAATCCAGGGCGCATAATGGGCGGTCTTGGCATCGGCCTTGATCGCCGCGTCGATGATGGCGTCCTCGATCCTGTTCAGCTCCAGCGGGAAGAACAGAAGATGGGCGGAGAGATCCGTCAGCCTGGACTGCACATCCCCGTAGAACTTCCCGTTGGCGGGATCCGACGTGTTGGAGAAATAGGTGAGGCCTGCAAAGGAGGCGATACGGCCGAGCAGGTCATCCAGCGCATCATACTCCTCGATTGCCGAACCAAGACCCTTATCCCCAGATGCTTTTGCTGCCTCGGTCAACTTGCCCTTCCACTTGGCCTCGAATGCAGTTGCCATCTCGTCCGCGCGGGAAAGATCGGCACGAAAGGCCTCGCTGTCGCGGGAGGGGTACAGGTCTTCCAGCCGCCACAGGGGCAGATCGCCCAGCTGCGCTTCCGTGTTTGCCGCGGCGGAAGCGGCATACTGCGGTGCTCTTGGCGCCGGAGGGAAGGTCGGGTGAACGGGGTTAAAGTGAGACACAAGCAAGCTCCCATTTTCCTGAATGGCGCAATTCGGGGCGCCTCTGCTGTTTTCATGGTCGGCCGTTAAAATGCAAGCTTTTCTCAAAAGGGGATGTTCAACCCTATCTGAGACAACGCGTCATGCAGGTCCTCGTGGGACATTTTGAATTCTGGAGCGAGCATGACGGCCCATATTCTTGTTGTGGATGACGATCCCGTCCAGCGGCGCGTTCTCAAGAACGCTATCGAGCGCTATGGACACGCGGCGCATCTGGCCGAAAACGGCCGGATCGCGCTTGAGTTCCTCAAGCGCAACAGCCGCCAGTTCAACGTCATCGTGCTCGACCTGATGATGCCGGAGCTGGATGGCCTCGGCTTCCTGCAGGCTGCTGCCGAGCTGGGGATGGATATTCCGGTTATCGTCCAGACGGGGCAGGGCGGTATCGAGACTGTCGTGCAGGCCATGCGGGCCGGTGCTTTTGACTTTGTCGTGAAGCCTGTCTCCCCGGAACGCATCGCGGCATCTATTTCGAATGCGCTGAAGGTAGACCATCGCGAAGCCAAGGTGCGGGCCGTTCGCAAGCTGAAGAGCGCCACCGTCGGTTTCGGCGATATCGCATCCGCCAGCCCGGATATGCTGCGCGTCATCGACCTCGCCCAGCGCGCCGCGCAATCCAACATCCCGGTTGTGCTGGAAGGTGAATCCGGCGTCGGCAAGGAGATGATTGCCCGCGCCATCCAGGCCAGCGGCGACCGTGCCAACAAGCCTTTCATCACCGTCAACTGCGGTGCAATCCCTGCTAATCTGGTGGAAAGCATTCTGTTCGGCCACGAGAAGGGCGCGTTTACCGGTGCGACGGAGCGTCATACCGGCAAGTTCATGGAAGCCGATGGCGGCACCCTGTTCCTTGACGAAATCGGCGACTTGCCGCTGGAAGTGCAGGTGAAGTTGCTGCGCGCCGTCCAGCAGGGCGAAATCGAAACCGTCGGTGCCGGCAAGGTGCAGAAGGTGGATGTGCGCCTTATCTCCGCCACCAACAAGGACCTGATCGAAGAAGTACGCGCGGGCCGTTTCCGTGAAGATCTCTACTACCGCCTGAACGTCTTCCCGATCACCATTCCGGCGCTGCGCCGCCGCAAGGAAGATATTCCACATCTGGCGCGTATCTTCACCGAACGCTTCTCGGCGGAACAGAAGCTGGACCAACCGCTTCATGTAGGCGCCGGTGCTATGGCACTTCTCACGGCTTATGATTGGCCGGGCAATATCCGCCAGTTGGAAAACGCCGTCTTCCGTGCTGTGGTGCTCTCGCAAGGTACAGAGCTGACCGAAGCCGACTTTCCGCAGATTGCCGCCCAGATACCGGATTTTCAGAGCGACGAACTGCTTTCGACCGCAGATATTCCGGAGCCGGAACCTGACTTTACCCGGCACGATATTGCTGTGGCGAATGCGGCGCGCCAGCTTCGCTCCGAACTGTCATCGCATCTCTATTCTTCCCCGGAAAACATCATCGTCAGCACCGATGATACCGGCGAGGTGCGTAAGCTCGCGGACGTGGAAGAAGAGCTGATCCGCTTTGCCCTCAAGTTCTACCGTGGGCAGATGAGCCAGGTCGCCCGTAAACTGGGCATTGGCCGTTCAACACTTTATCGCAAGCTCAAGGATTACGGGATTGATCCCGACGACCCTTTGAAGGAGGCGGCGTGAACCCTGCGTCGCCTCATAACCCTGACGACATTGAGTAACATCACAGCTGCGTGAGTTTGCCCGGTCATCTTCGGGCAAGCCTTTTCCCTTACTGATTGTCAACCTTTCGGTAGTGATTTGTTGACTATGAAAGAAGTGCTTGTACATGTGTGGCAGATTTGCCATCGTGTCACCGCATTTCACAGTCATGTGAGGCAGCACCGGTGTTGTCAATCGGACGGGGAACGAATTGCCTTATCAGTTTGCAGATTCCACGCCTTCGGGTGACAGCGGGCGTTGCGTGAAAACGCGCAAATTCTCATTTGTAATGAAGCAGTTGGCAAGCTTTGCATTGTTGGCGGTTATCGCTGCATCGACCGTTTCGCTACCGGCGGGGCCTGCAACCGCTGCAGGAGAGACTCGCAGCCTCAAGCTTTATTTCGTGCATACGGGTGAACGGGCCGTCATCACGTTCAAGCGCAACGGTCGCTATGATGCTTCGGGCCTGCAGCAGTTGAACCAGTTCCTGCGTGACTGGCGCCGTAATGAACCGACCCGCATGGACCCCCGCCTTTTCGATCTGGTCTGGGAAGTCTATCGCCGCTCCGGCGCCACCGATTATATCCACGTCGTTTCCGCCTATCGCTCCCCCACGACCAACGGCATGCTGCGCTCGCGCACCAAGGGTGTGGCTGAGCATAGCCAGCATATGCTCGGCAAGGCGATGGACTATTTCATTCCCGGCGTAAAGCTGGCGGATCTGCGTGCAATCGGCATGAAGATGCAGGTGGGCGGCGTCGGCTTCTATCCCACATCGGGCTCGCCCTTTGTGCATATGGATGTTGGCGGTGTTCGCGCATGGCCGCGTATGTCGCGAGAAGAGCTGGTTCGCCTGTTCCCCAACGGCAATACCATGCATCTTCCGGCAGACGGCAAGCCGCTGCCCGGTTACGAGCAGGCCGTTGCCGATTACAAGCGTCGGGTCGGTGCCGATTCTATCCAGATCGCCAGCACTGCTGGCGGTGCGCCTTCTGTTTCGCGTAAGAAGCCGACCAACCTGATGGCGATGCTGTTCGGCAATAGCGGTGATGAAGACGAGGATGCCGAAGCCATTTCTGCACCTGACAATGTGCCAGCACGTCCATCTGCGCCTGTTCGCACCGCACCGGTGGCCGATACGCCCGCGCAGGCACCGGTTGCCGTGGCTTCCGCCCAGCCTGTAAAGCCACCGCAGCCCGCAGCCGAGCTTCAGGTGGCTTCCGCGCCTGTTCCTCTATCTCGCCCTGCTTTCCGCGAGGATGCAGCACCGGCCGGTGGTCTTGCGACCGCTCTTTATTCGCCTCCGAAGAACACGGCGCAGGAGGCTTTCCTGGCGGCATTGCCCGCAACGCCGGTGACCCCGCTGGCGCGCCCGACGCAGGACAAGGATTTCGAGGATCTCGCCAATTACAGCATTCCCGTTCCCACGCTGCTTGGGCCGCGGGGCCTGAAGGGCGATGCCGAAGGTTCCGGCGTGCAGACTGCTTCGCTCGACAAGAGCTCGCCGGTTGATTTTGCGGCTTCCGCCGTTCCAGTCCCCGTGCACCGGCCTGAGGCTGTTGCTGAGGCCGTGGCTGCTGCTCCGGTTGCCTCGAAGGCGCTGGTCGAACCCGGTTCCGACAAGAAGACATTGACGCCTGAACTCGTTGCCGAGCTTGCCAAGTCTGCGGATGATGCGCCCGTGCTTGCACCGCAGGCAAAGCCCGTGCAGCAGGCTGCTCAGCCTCAGCCGACCCAGCCTGTGCAGGTTGCCATGGCGAATGCACGATCGGATGAAGGTCGTGGACGCGACATGATGTTTGGTGACGGCTTCGATGCGCCCAAACCGGCTGCTGCGCCCGTGCCGAAACCGGCACCTGCAAGCGCGGCGACCTCCGGCAAGGTGGTAAAGGGTGGGGCTGTGTCCAAGCTCGGTGGGCGTCCGGCCAATCCCGGTACGCAGGTGCTGACCCGCGATATGATTGCGCAGTGGGCGCTTGACAAGAATCATGCTGCGCCGACTGCATCGACCAAGGCGCCGCGCGTGGTGAACCGTACGCTGACAGCGGATACCTCGGTTGCCTATGGTGGTGGCTTCAAGCCCGTGACAACAGCCGTGTCCATCGACGAGAACCGTTTCCAGTAACGGACCCCTCTGACCTGTTTTGTAGAAATGAAGAAGCCGTCCCGATTGCTCGGGACGGCTTCTTGCGTCTGGGTTCTCTCAGTATGATCAGGCGGCTTCGTCAGCCGGCGCGATCACCATGCCGAGAGCCTGCAGGTAGGTGTCGAGGATCAGATCCTCTTCCATCCGCTCCTGCTCATCCTTCTTGCGCAGCGCAATGACCTTCTTCAGGATCTTGGTGTCGAAGCCCATCGACTTGGCCTCGCCATAGACATCCTTGATGTCGTCGGCGATGGTCTTCTTCTCTTCTTCCAGTCGTTCGATGCGCTCGACAAAAGCGCGGAGTTGGTCGCGGGCGACGCCATGAGCATCAGACATCGGGGCCTCCTGTCTCTAAGGGGACATGTGTTCGGGTGGTGTCACCTGCCGTGAAGTGCAGGCAAGGTCAAGGCGTTTAACAACGCCTGTGATCATTTGTGCGGGTTGTTGGCGGCGAATGCGGCTTTTTGTGTGTCGCTTGCCTCGTTCTGGTAGCGGCTTTTCCACTCCTCATAGGGCATGCCGTAGACCATTTCGCGCGAGGCATCCTTGCTCACGGGAAGTCCAGCCTCTTCGGCGGCTTCACGATACCAGTTCGACAGGCAGTTGCGGCAGAAGCCGGCGAGATTCATCATGTCGATGTTCTGCACATCGGTGCGTTCGCGAAGATGCTGGACCAACCGCCGGAAAGCCGCCGCCTCCAGTTCCGTCTTCTGCTGTTCGCTGAGTTCCGTCATCCAGTTTGCTCCATCAGGGCCGTTGTCAGGCATATGGCCCGGTGCGTGAGGCGAAAATTTGGTATTCGTGCAAGGCCGGGTCGTCGTTCATCCGATCGAAGATCGGCGCCAGCCGATCCGCCCAGCGGTCGATGCTGTCATCATCGCCGATCAGATCCTGCCGCACTTCCAGAAGTGCGTGGGGAATGCCAGCAAGCATACAGTGCCGATACATGGTATCGCCCTTCAGCGCGCCGTCATAGGGCTCATTGTCACCCACCAGAATATCGCCCGGTTCGCGGAGCAACTGCAGAAGCGGTGCAACGGCACGGTGGTCTGTATCCCAAAGGACAGCGGCGTGCCAGGGTCGGGGCACGCCCTTCCAGGCGGGAGTGTAGGAGTGCAGCGAAAGCACCAGCGGTGCCTTGCCAGACGCCTCCGCCACCGAGGCGATCATGTTTTCCACCGCTTTGTGATAGGGGCGATGATAGGTCTCGAGCCGATGGTTCCACTCTTCCGCTGAGATCGGATGATTGCCGGGAATGATGGCGCCGTCAGAGATGCGCATGATGAGGGTGGGGTCGTCCTCGCCCCGGTTCGGATCGATCAGAAGACGGGAAAAGCGGGAAAGGACGGCGGGAACGCCGAGTCTGGCCGCCAGACGTCGTGTCAAACCTTCGACGCCGATGTCATAGGCGATGTGGCGGGCAAAGGCGGACGCATCCAGCCCCAGCGATCCGTACTGCGGCGGCAGGAGGTTCATGGCATGATCGGCAAGCAGCACCAATCCCTTGTCACGATTGCCATCTATGATTTCATGCGAATCAAATGCCTGCCTTGCCATCTCGCTGCCAAATTCCTCTGCGTTTTGCCCTCCTGTTTGCCTGCTACAGGAGACTTGCGCAAGGGAAAGCGGAATGAAGTCAACTGCTAACCTTGGCAATATAATCGATTAGATTTCATTGACTTTCCAGTGGTGGCGAGCGAAGACAATGCACATGAAATATCATGGAGTCCCAACGGAAGCCGTGCCCAACGTTTTTTCCTCTTTGTTTAGCTGCCGCATGATGCCGGCAATCGTTTTTGCTCTGGTGGGAGCGCCAGTGCTGACGGTTGCCAATGTGGCACATGCGGATTTCCGCGTTTGCAACGGCACCCAGAATCTCGTTGGGGTGGCGATTGGCTATAGGGCCAGCGAAGGCTGGATCTCCGAGGGCTGGTGGCAGGTACCGGCCTCCAGTTGCGCAACCCTCATCGAGGGGGAACTGCAATCGCGCTATTATTACCTCTATGCCGAGGATGCCGCCCGCGGTGGCCGCTGGACGGGCGAGGTGAACATGTGCGTGGCCGAAAACGAGTTCAAGATCACCGGTGTCGGTGACTGCTTTGCCCGCGGGTACCAGCGCATGGGATTCAAGGAATATGATACGGGCCGTCAGGGTAGCTGGATGGTCCAGCTGTCGGATACGCCCGGTACGCAAGAAGGCCGCAACTGATGAAGCGCAATCGCAAAGTTAAAATCCTCGCAACCCTCGGACCTGCTTCTTCCGAAGAGGCGATGATCGAAAAGCTGCATCTTGCCGGCGCCGATCTTTTCCGCATCAACATGAGCCATGCCAGCCACGACCTGATGCGCACGCTGATCGAGCGTATTCGCGCTGTCGAGGCGCGCAATGGCCGCCCGATCGGCATTCTGGCAGACCTTCAGGGCCCGAAGCTGCGTGTCGGTAAGTTTGCCAATACCAAGGTTACGCTGACGCCCGGCCAGACCTTTACGCTGGATAATAATGAAGCGCTTGGCGACGAGACGCGCGTGTTCCTGCCGCATCCGGAAATTCTTCAGTCGGTGAAGGCGGGCGACCGCCTTTTGATCGATGACGGCAAGCTGATGCTGAAGGCCGAAAAGGCGGACGGCAAGAGCATCGTCTGCAAGGTAATTTCGGGCACTTCGATCTCCGACCGCAAGGGCGTGAGCCTCCCCGATACGCTGCTGGCTGTAGGCGTTCTGACCGACAAGGACCGCGCGGACCTCGACGCCGTGCTCGCCACCAACGATGTCGACTGGGTGGCACTCTCCTTCGTGCAGCGCCCGGAAGACCTGGCGGAAGTCCGCAAGATCTCCAAGGGTCGCGTTGGCCTGATGTCGAAGATTGAAAAGCCGCAGGCGATCGAGCGTATCGATGAAATCATCGAACTTTCCGACGCTCTGATGGTGGCCCGTGGCGACCTCGGCGTGGAAATGCCGCTGGAAGCTGTACCCGGTCTGCAAAAGCAGCTGACCCGCGCCTGCCGCCGCGCCGGCAAGCCGGTGGTGGTTGCGACCCAGATGCTCGAATCGATGATCACCGCACCGGTGCCGACCCGCGCCGAAGTCTCCGACGTGGCAACGGCCGTGTTCGAAGGTGCCGATGCGATCATGCTGTCCGCCGAGTCGGCCTCCGGCCAGTATCCGGTCGAAGCCGTCTCCACGATGGCTTCCATCGCCACCACGGTCGAGCAGGATCCGTATTATTCCAACATCATCTACGCACAGCGTCCGCAGCCGGAAGCCACCGGTGCCGATGCGATTTCGCTCGCTGCCCGCCAGATTGCCGAGACGCTGAAGCTGCAGGCAATCGTCACCTATACGTCGTCGGGCAATACGGGTCTTCGCGCCTCGCGTGAGCGGCCGCAGGTGCCGATCATCGCGCTTTCGCCGATCGTCCAGACGGCACGCCGCCTGTCGGTCTGCTGGGGCCTTCACTGTGTGATCGCCGATGAGCCGAGCAACCTTGATGACATGGTCAACAAGGCCTGCCGCATCGTGGTGCAGGAAGGGTTCGGCAAGCCGGGCGATCGCGTGATCGTTTCGGCTGGTGTGCCGCTGGGAACGCCCGGCTCCACCAATATGCTGCGCATTGCCTATATCGGTCCGGATGGCCAGTCCGGCGTCTGATCCGCAGGAATTAAAAGGGGGCTTCGGCTCCCTTTTTCTGGGCTCAATCCTTGATGAGACCGCCGCAGTAATCGAGAGCGTAGGCGACGTCTCCCTCCACCTCGATAATTTCCCTTCCGGAAAAATGGCTGGCATTCCCGTCGTTGCTATCGAGGTAGCGTCCGTATGGACCAATCCATTCAAACCCTCCCAGGAAACGCTGCTCCTGATAGAGAGCCGACAACGCGGCCTTAATGGTCCAGCCGGCGCGCTCGCCGTCAATCAGGTCTGGCCTCAGAATGTATCCGTAATAATTCATGGCCCACACAGCGGTATCGCCGTGCCACAAGACTTCCTGACCGATGAAGTCTGTCCCACCGAAATAGCTGTCGAGATATCGCCACTCGCCTTCCTGCCAACTGAGATCATGAGACCCCACGCGGCAGGAAGCGCTTTTGCGACCGCCACCCACATAGGTCGCCGCTTTGGCGGTGACGATGATCTGATTCAACCGCGACTCGTCCATCTCTCATCTCCCATATATGGAACGAAAGAGGAACATATGTGCATTGTATGGTCAAGGGAGTTTCAGCGATCGCCCGTATCCGCTCGCGCGAGCCTGGCTTCGACCAGGCGTGCCAGTCCTTCCAGATCGCGGTCGTGACCCGCAAGCTTTTCGATGGCGGCGATTGCCAGATCGGTCGCCACGTAATCTGGCTTGTGGCCGAGCCCCTTCACCCAGATCAGTTCGGAATTGCGGATATCGTGCTTCAGGCCGACCGAATGGATATTGGCAAGCACGATCTTGTCCTGATTCCCGGTGATGATGATCGCGGGCGTTTTGATCTCGGTGTACCGGGGTGAAATGCGCGTGACATAGTCCAGGAGGTTTGCAACGTCCTCAGCATTATAGCGGAAGGTATCCGGCCTCAGCACGAGCGCGGGCGCACCCTCATCCACATAGCGCTCGCGGCGCTTGTTGGGGCTGAACACGGATTGCGTCGCTCCGTCCAGCATGGTCAGCCCGGCCGGCATCACAAGTGTATGGCTGAACAGCCAGCCGATGACGGGCGTAGACGTCAGGCGGTAGTGCCAGTCGATACCGCCCGGCCAGGGATGGGTAGCGGGCGACAGGAAGACGGTGCCGAGGGTCCGATCGGGATGGAAGAGGGCGAAGCTCGCGGCAATCGCTCCACCGAAAGAGTGGGCGACGATGATCGCTTTCTCGATGCCATAGGCGGACATGAGCTTGGCGATGGCAGCTGCCTGGCCGTCGGGAAAAGCATTTTCCGGGCCGCCGCGCTCCGAATAGCCATGGCCGGGTCTGTCCACGAACAGCATTTCGGCGCGTCCCATCAGGGGGCGGAGGAAGGTCGCTTCCTGATCGCGGAGATTGCCGCTGGCGCCATGGATGAAAACGAGCGGCGGCAGATCAGCCGCCGGGCCTGCCGGAATGTGCAGCGCGTTCATCCGGTAGCCGCCGACATCCGTCAGCGTGCCGATATTGGGAAACTGCTTTTCGATGGCACGTGCCTTCCAGGCGGTGAAGCCGAAGGCAACTCCAAAGATAAGACAAAGGACGAGCGTCGCTGAAAATAGATAGGCCAGGGGATACCTCAGGTCCGGCTACCGGCCAGCTTTTCGGAAAGCTTGGTCACCTGTTCCTGCGCCTCGCGGTCGGCAGGGTAGACGCTCAGGTAACGCTCCCAGGCCTTCAATGCCAGTTCGTCCTGTCCGTTCTCGGTCAGGATGGTTGCCATGCCGGCAATGGCCGGAAAATAGCGCGGCTCGCGGCGCAGCACCTGCTCGATGTCAGCCATGGATTTGCGCGGATTGCCCATGGTGTAATGCAGCGTGGCGCGGCGGTTCCAGGCTTCCGTATAGGCAGGCTCCAGCAGTGTCACCCGATCCAGAAAATCCAGCGCAGCCGCGTTCTTCTTGTCGGTGATGGCCTTGTTGGCCCATTGCATAAGGAGATTGACCGTTGCGCTGCCGGAATCCGTCCAGTTGGAGGCAATCTGGCTGGCGATACCCTTGGCTTTGTCGGGATCACGTTCGCGCTTGAGCGCCTCGAACAGCTTGTCTGTCGTGACTTTGGCAGACGCCGTGACGGCGGGCTGTGCAGGGGAGGGCGTCGGTGCCGGAGGCAGGGGCGCAGCCGTTTGTGCGGCCGCCATATCGGCAGCCAGAACCAGCACGGGTAGAATCAGAAGGCCAAAACGAAGAAAGCGCATGCGGACAAATTAGACCGCATGCGCTGAACTTCAAACCGAAATTTCAAAGCTTTCGACAAAGTGATGTTGAGAACCGACGAGCGGTTCTAACGATCAGCCCTGGCGAGCCTTGAACCGCGGGTTCTGCTTGTTGATGATGTAAACGCGGCCCTTGCGGCGAACCAGACGGTTATCGCGATGACGGGCCTTAAGCGCTTTGAGCGAGTTCTTGATCTTCATTGTTCTGGTCCGCGTATTCCAGGCCGATAGCGGCCCTGATGTCTCTTACAATCAAAAGCGCGCCCAAGGCTCGCTCTTTAGGATGGGAGGCTGATACAGGTTCACTCCCGGCCTGTCAACCGCAGCCGGGGGCAAAGCCCCGGCATTTCACGGCAAAAGCTGTGTGACATGGCCCATCTTGCGGCCCGGCCGCGCTTCCGTCTTGCCGTAGAGGTGCACCAGAACCTGCGGTCTGGCGAGCCACTCCGGTAGGGAATCGATGTCGTCGCCGATCAGGTTGGTCATCACGCAATCGGAATGACGGATCGGGTTGCCGAGCGTGAGGCCAGCGACCGCGCGAATATGCTGCTCGAACTGGGAGATCACGCAGGCGGCCTCCGTCCAGTGGCCGGAATTGTGGACGCGTGGTGCGATCTCGTTGGCAATCAGCGTGCCATCGGGCATCACGAAGAATTCCATGCCGATCACCCCGACATAATCGAGGGCGGTGAGAAGCCGCTCTGCCGATTCTCTCGCAACCGTCGCCGTCTCAGCGCCGATCGTGGCGGGCAGGGTGGAGGTATGCAGAATGCCATTGCGGTGCACATTCTCCGCAACATCGAAGCAGAGGATCGTGCCATCCTGGGCGCGCGCCGCAATCACCGATACCTCACGCTCGAAGGGCACGAAGCTTTCGAGAATCTGCGGTACGCCTCCCAGCGCCTCGAAGGCACCGGCGGGGTCATCCTGCGGACCCTTGAAGACCCGCTGCCCCTTGCCGTCATAGCCCATGCGCCGGGTCTTCAACACGCCACGTCCGCCGAATTCGGCAAGGGCTGCTTCGAGATCCGCCTGGCTGTCGATGGCACGAAACTCGGCCGTGACGATGCCGCAGCTGTTGAGAAAGCGCTTTTCCGTCAACCGGTCCTGCGCCACTTCCAGTGCTTTGGCGGGCGGGAAGACCGGTCGGTGCGCGGCAAGGCGTTCTGCGGCGCTGACCGGCACGTTCTCGAACTCATAGGTGATGACGTCGCAAGTAGCCGCGAGTTCATCCAGCGCTGCCGGATCGTCATAGGCTGCAACGATCTGCCGGTTTGCTACCTGGGCAGCGGGCGAATCGGGCTGCGGCTCCAGAATGATGGTCGTGAAATTCAGGCGGGCTGCGGCCACGGCCAGCATGCGGCCCAGTTGACCGCCGCCGATGATGCCGATCGTTCTCACCATCAAGGTGCCTCGTCGATGGGGTATTCGGCCACGGAAGCCGTCTGTCGTGCGCGGTACTCGTCCAGCCTGTCGGCAAGATCGTCATCGGAGAGGGCGAGCACGGCGGCTGCCAGAAGGGCGGCATTGACGGCACCGGCGCGACCGATGGCAAGCGTGCCGACGGGAATGCCGGCCGGCATCTGCACAATGGAGAGAAGGCTATCCTGACCGCTGAGCGCCTTGGATTGCACCGGCACGCCGAACACCGGAAGCGGTGTCATCGATGCAGCCATGCCGGGCAGATGAGCGGCGCCGCCAGCGCCTGCGATGATAACCTTGAAACCCTCGTCACGGGCGCTCTTGGCGAACGCTACCAGGCGATCCGGCGTGCGATGGGCGGAGACGATGCGGGCTTCGTAACCGATGTCGAGCGCGTCGAGCGTGTCGGCGGCATTCTTCATCGTTTCCCAGTCGGACTGGCTGCCCATGATGATGGCGACGGGAGGTCTTTCCAACGGCATCTGGTTCTAATACCCCTGTCAGGCAATAATATCCGGAATGATCTGGTCTTCGAGCTGGCTCATCTTGTCCTTGATGGCCAATTTCTTCTTCTTCATGCGCTGTATACGAAGCGCTTCGCAGCCGGTTTCAATCATGGCATTAATCGCGGCGTCGTAGTCTTCATGCTCCTGACGGAGCCTTGCCAGCGCCAATCTGATATCAGCCTGTTCCTGATCGGCCATGTCTTTCGTCCCCATCTATGATTCCGGTCTTTGTCCTGCCGGGGAAATGCCGGAAGCTCCTATCATCAAACCACCGGAACGACTAGTGCAGGCTCCTGCAATTCTTCAAGAGTTTCACGGCAGAAGCTGCCCGCAAGCTTACCAGAACGCTTGGATTTTGAGCAGAACCTCTGCTTTGTGCTGGCTTGAGGCAGGGTTAACGCTCGCGACACTGCCGTTCAACATCATTTAAACATGACCACCAATTCGCCGCACCGAAACCACGTTTTCGCCTTCGACAAAGCCGTTTGTTCGTGTCACAATTCCTTTGCAAACCTGAAGCCATTGGCTGGAGGAAGGCTGGTGGCAGGTAAAAAGGAAGGACGTGCCACATGACCATTCAGGCTCATATCGCATCGCTTGAAAAGAAACACGGTGCTCTTGAGGAGGAGCTCCAAAGCGTTCTTGCGTCCCCCTCATCAGACGATCGAATGATCGCGGAATTGAAGCGTCGTAAACTGCGTCTCAAAGACGAAATGGAGCGGCTGAAGAAAGACACCCGCCATTGATCTTTTCACGGTTCCTATGAGTTCATGAAATGGCCGCCGCCCGGCACGTGTTTCAGATTTCCGTGGCGGTGGTTCTTGTTTTCAGGACCAGAACTGGTCCAGCCAGATATTCAGTTTCTGAAATCCCTTGGCATTGACGGCGTAAATTCGCTTCGTCCCTTGCGACGTCACAGTCACAAGGTTGCTGTCCAGCAATGCTTTAAGATGTTGCGACACTGCCGGTCGGCTGATTGGCAAGCCGTCAGCCAGTTCATTCACCGTTTTGGGTGCGCGTCGTAATTCCTCCAGCAGATAGCGCCGGTTCGGATCTGCTATGGCTGCGAAGGGATCGATTGTGGACATGCTTCAAGCTTACGCGATGCGCGTATCCGCCGCAAGGATATTTGTGCGACGCAATATAAGTCGTTTGTCGTATTCGTCTACGCGAAGAAAGCATCCCAAAGCAGTTTCAAGGATGCGGCCAGTCCCAGGCCATAGGCCAGTGGATAGAAGACATCGGGCTTCAGGCGGCGCACGATCATAGCGCCTGCAAAGGTTGCCAGAAGCGCCACCGGCAGCAGCGTCAGAGAGGTGCTGAAGTTGCGCATGTCGAGCGCGCCGAGCGCCACATAGGGAACGACCTTGATGGCATTGACCAGCGCAAAAAAGCGGACACTGGCGCCGGTATACTTTTTCGGGTCCAACCTCAGGGGAAGCGCGTAGATCTGGAAGGGTGGGCCTCCGGCATGGGCCACAAAACTGGCGTATCCGCACAATGTGCCCCAGAGTGCGGCGGGTCCGATGCGGTGCGGTTTCGGCTCGATCGGCTGGCCCTTGCCGGGACCAAAGGTCTGCCAAAAGTAGCGCAGCGAAAACAGCACCATGGAGACCGAGATCACCACTTTCAGCGCATCCGGCGAAACGAGCGCCGATGTTGCCCAGCCCAGCGCCACCCCCACAAGGCCGCCGGGCAGGATGTAGAGGAAGAGCGTGCGGTCGTTGTGGTGCCGCCAGGCCCAGAGCGCCACCATGTCCATGACGATCAGGATCGGCAGGAAGATGGCCGCTGCATCGAGCGGGCTCACCACCAGCGCCATCAGCGGCACGCCCATCAGCGCGAAGGCACCGCCAAGCCCGCCCTTGGAAAGGCCGACCAGCGTGACGGCGGGCACGGCGGCTGCAAAGAAGGCGAGGCTTGGAAAGGTTATGCCGAACATGGAGCAATCATGGTTGATCGTTAAGCCACTCCGGTCTATCGGGTTTCTGGATGAATGACGAGCCCGGATTCCCTTATGCGGTACTCCGTGCCATGTTCCGCATGCCTTTGCTTCACAACGCCAGATGGGATTACAGATGACCCTTGCCGAAGATCGTTGCCGTCTCGTGCTGATCCTGCCCGATATCGCCGATGATGCGGTTCTTCTGGAGAAGCTGGAGCATGGTTTTCGCGGCGGCGATGTCGCCTCGGTCATCCTGCCGCAATACGGGCTGAACGATTCCGATTTCCAGAAGCGGGCGGAAAAGCTGGTTCCGGTCATTCAGGATGCGGGTGCTGCCGCCATCATCGCGGGTGATAGCCGCGTGGCGGGCCGCGCGCGCGCCGATGGCCTGCATATCGAGGGTAGCATCGAGGAACTGGGCGAGGCGATCGAGAAGTTCACGCCGAAGCTGATCGTCGGCGCCGGTGGGGCGGTGGACCGCCACACGGCGCTTGAGGTCGGTGAAGCTCGTCCCGACTACATGTTCTTCGGCAAGTTCGATGGCGACATCAAGCCGGAGCCGCATCCGAAAAACCTGGCGCTGGGCGAATGGTGGGCCTCGATGATCGAGATCCCCTGCATCGTCATGGGCGGCACGGATGTGGCGGGCGTCGTGGCCGTGGCGGAAACCGGAGCGGAGTTCGTGGCGCTCAGAAGTGCGGTCTTTGATCATTCTGCCGGCATTGCTGCCGCAATTGCCGAAGCGAACGCGCTTTTGGACGAAAAAGCGCCACGGTTTGGCGCTTGAAGGACGCCATGCGTCGCACCGTTCAAACCTTTCGATCCGTTCTTATCCTTGCTGCCGCCTGCGCGGCGAGCGTGCCATTCAACGTTGGCCAGGCTTTTGCGGAGGATGGAGCACGTCGCGCGATATCGCGCCCGGCAGGCGAGGGGGCCGAAACGCTGCGCAAGGCAGTGCCTGATAATGGCGAAGCGGGGAGCGATGCCAATGGCGTCAAGAAGGGCGGCCGTCCGGACGTAGATCTCTATCCTTCCAGTGGCGTCACGCTCTACCAGCGCATGGGCAGCATTCTTCCGCCGCTGCCGCCGGAAAAACCCTACACCGGTCCGATTGACGAAGCCTTCGGTGCCTATCAGCGCGGCCTCTACGAACTCGCTCTGAAGAAGGCGCTGCCACGCGCCGAAGCGGGGGACGCCGCCGCGCAGACGCTTGTGGCTGAAATGATGGTGCGTGGCCAGGGCCTGCCGCAGGATACGCAAGGGGCCGTGTTCTGGTACGGGGAAGCTGCCAAGCGCGGCGATCCCGCCGCCATGTTCCAATACGCCCTGGTGCTGATGGATGGCCGTTATGTCGCCCGCGACAAGGCCAAGGCGGACGATTACATGCGTCGCGCCGCCGAGGCGGGCAATTCCTCCGCACAATTCAACTGGGCGCAGATCTTGGTCTCCGATCATCCGGGCGAGAGCGGCCTGAAGATGGCGCTGCCTTTTTATGAGAAGGCAGCCGCGCAGGGCGTTGCGGATGCGCAATATGCCGTTGCGCAGCTTTATGTGGCGATCAAGGATCTGCCGGCCGAGAAGAAGGCGAAGGCGCGCGACTGGCTGCTGCGCGCCGCCAAGGCTGGCTATGATACGGCCCAGCTCGACATGGGCGTCTGGTACGTCAACGGTGTGGGCGGGGACAAGGATTACGAGCAGGGCTTCAACTGGCTGCGGATTGCGGCATTGCGTGGAAATGTGGTGGCGCAGAACAAGCTGGCGCATCTTTACATTTACGCGCTTGGCACGCGGCCCAATCCCGTCGAGGCCGCCAAATGGTATGTTCTTTCCCGCAGGGCCGGGCTTTCCGATCCTGAGCTTGAGGATTTCTACCTCGGCATCAATGACGATCAGCAGAAACAGGCCATCGACGCCGCCAACAAGTTTCGCAGAAGCGGAAGCTGACCGCCCAAGACGCCGCCAAAGCCTTGTCCTTAACCGCTTGGGCAGACATATTGGCCGCTATGCCTTGAATTCCGGCTCGTTTTGTGGTTCTGAACCCGCCACTCATAGAAGAACGAATACTCGACTGTTCCTGACGACGCAGGGACATCATCCGCACATCCAAGGATCACCTCATGGCTCGCTCAGCCCTTCTCAATGTCATGGTTCAGGCCGCGCTCAAGGCTGGCAAGTCGCTCTCGCGCGATTTCGGCGAGGTGCAGAACCTGCAGGTTTCGGTAAAGGGGCCGAGCGACTTCGTGTCCCAGGCAGACCTGAAGGCAGAAAAGATCGTTCGTGACGAACTTCTGAAGGCGCGTCCTACCTATGGTTTCCTCGGCGAGGAAAGCGAGGAGGAAAAGGGCACCGATGGCGCCCACCGCTGGATCGTCGATCCGCTTGATGGCACGACCAACTTCCTGCACGGCATTCCGCAGTTCGCGGTCTCCATCGCATTGGAGCGCAATGGTGAAATCGTGGCCGGCGTCATCTTCAATCCGGCAACGGATGAACTGTTCACGGCGGAAAAGGGTGGCGGCGCCTTCCTGAACGATCGCCGTCTGCGCGTTGCCTCACGCCGCGTTCTCTCCGATTGCGTCATCGGCTGCGGCGTGCCGCATCTTGGCCGCGGCAATCACGGCAAGTTCCTGGTGGAGCTGCGCCACGTCATGGGCGAAGTGGCCGGTATCCGTCGCTTCGGCGCAGCGGCGCTTGATCTCGCCTATGTTGCGGCAGGCCGCATCGATGGTTTCTGGGAAGTCGATCTCTCGCCCTGGGACATGGCGGCTGGCCTCGTCCTGATTCGTGAAGCAGGTGGTTTCCTGTCCGATATGAAGGGCGGCACGGATGTCTTCAGCCATCGCAGCGTCGTGGCCGGCAACGAGCTGATCCACAAGCAGTTGCTGGAAGTGGTCAACCGCCCGATCCCCTCGAACTGAGGATTTTCGAGCGCGTTCGTGAAAGCCTTGGAAAGACGCGATTTTTCTGAGGCTCCATCACTTCAATTCGTCTCATTTTTGCACTAGCTTCCCGCGCAATGGTAGAGCAGAGGCTGCGTACAAGATGGCGAATGACTCCCTGGCGGATGTGAACGGTTCGGAACTGGCGCCACGCGCCGCGAGCTACAAGCTGTCGAACCCGGTGCCGTTCCTGTGGACCATGGTGATCTTCCTGATCATCATCGGCTTTCTGGCCGCCATTCTCTACCGTCAGGCGCACAATGCCTTCATGACCAATCCGGGCCTGAACAGCCTGATCCTGGGCGTTCTGGCGATTGGCGTCATCCTGATCTTCAACCAGGTGATCAGCCTCATCCCCGAGGTGCGGTGGTTCAATTCCTTCCGGGCGGCCGGCAGCGCAGACCGCGTTGGGCGCAATCCGCGCCTTCTGGCACCGATGCGGGCGCTGCTTGGCCGCAGTCAGAACCTTGCCGTCACGACGACCGTTCTCCGCTCCATCCTCGATTCGATCGGGACACGACTCGATGAGTCGCGCGATATTTCCCGCTACCTGATCGGCCTGCTGGTCTTTCTCGGCCTGCTCGGCACCTTCTGGGGTCTGATCGGCACGATCGGTTCCATCAGCGATGTTATTCAGGGGCTTGATCCGAACTCCGGCAGCAGCAGCGATATTCTGACCGCGCTAAAAACCGGCCTGACGGCACCGCTGTCCGGCATGGGCACGGCGTTCTCGTCCTCGCTGCTGGGTCTTTCCGGCTCGCTGATCCTGGGTTTCATGGATCTGCAGGCGGGGCGCGCGCAGAACCGCTTCTATACGGAGCTGGAAAACTGGCTCTCCTCCATCACCGATGTAACGTCCGAGTTGGCGCGCGCACCCGACAGCGATGCCACGCCGACCGATGATCTCCGGCTGATCGCAGACCAGTTGCGCAAGCTGGTCGCGGCCCAGGCAAAGCGCGAGGATGCCCAGACGGAGCGGTCGCTGGCCGCCATGAACAATCTGGCCGAGAGCATCCAGGGTCTGGTGAAGAATATGCGCAATGAGCAGCAGATGCTGCGCGACTGGATCGAGGCCCAGCAGGAAGAGGCCAAGGCCATGCGCCGCACGCTGGACCGTCTTTCCGACAAAATCTCCGACAAGACCGGGGGCAAGTGAGCCATGGCGCTGGGCAGGAACCGCCGCCGTGAGCGCGGCGTGGATTATTGGCCGGGATTCGTCGATGCGCTGTCGACGCTGCTGCTGGCAATCATGTTCCTGCTGACGGTGTTCGTGTTGGCGCAGTTCATCCTCAGCCGCGAAATCTCCGGCCGTGATGAGGTGCTGACTCGTCTTAACAGCCAGATTGCCGAACTGACGGAACTTCTGGCTTTGGAGAAAAGCGGCAAGCAGGATGTCGAGGATACGCTTGCAAACCTGCAGGCATCCCTGCAAGCCTCCGAGACGGAACGCTCGCGCTTGCAGGCGCTGCTGGAACGGGGCGCCGGTGCCAGCGATACGGCCAACGCCAAGGTGGGCGCGCTGACCGAGCAGCTGAACCAGGAAAAGCAGGTCAGTGCGCGCGCCATGAATCAGGTGGAACTGCTGAACCAGCAGATCGCCGCCCTCAGGGCGCAGATCGCGGCGGTTGAGGCAGCCCTCCAGGCATCGGAAGCCAAGGACCAATCCTCGCAAGCCAAGATCGCCGATCTCGGCCGTCGCCTCAACGTGGCGCTGGCGCAGCGCGTGCAGGAGCTCAACCGCTATCGCTCGGACTTCTTCGGCCGTCTGCGGGAAATCCTCTCCGACCGCCAGAATATCCGTATCGTCGGCGATCGCTTCGTGTTCCAGTCCGAAGTGCTTTTCCCTGTCGGCGGCAGCGAGCTGGATGATGCGGGCCGCGCCGAGATGGACAAGCTCGCCACTGCGCTGCTGGAGCTTGCCCGCGAAATTCCCGCCGAGATCAACTGGGTGCTGCGTGTGGACGGTCACACCGACAATGCGCCACTGTCAGGCACCGGGCGCTACCGCGACAACTGGGAGCTTTCGTCCGCCCGCGCGACGTCCGTCGTCAAATACCTGATCTCCAAGGGTGTTCCGGCCAATCGGCTGGTCGCTGCCGGCTTCGGCGAATTCCAGCCGATTGCCGAAGGCGATACGCCGGAGGCACGCGGACAGAACCGCCGTATCGAGCTGAAGCTTACCGAGCGTTGAAGTCGTCTGTGCGGATTGATCTTTCGGCTTGCCGACATCTTACGTTTGCGTAAAAGTAAATCCGTGGAGCAGGCTTTGCTCTCATCCTTGGGAGGGGATGGATGGATTTCTTCGACGTGATCGTCGTTGGGGGAGGGCTTGCGGGCCTTGTCGCGGCAACGGAGGCTGCAGGCCGTGGGTTGAAGGTCTGCCTTGTCGATCAGGAAGGACCGCAGAACTTGGGCGGTCAGGCCTTCTGGTCCTTGGGTGGCTTGTTCTTCGTCG
Source organism: Rhizobium oryzicola (assembly GCF_030504645.1). Lineage (GTDB taxonomy): Bacteria > Pseudomonadota > Alphaproteobacteria > Rhizobiales > Rhizobiaceae > Neorhizobium > Neorhizobium oryzicola. Next base: position 126,026 of record NZ_JAUKWQ010000002.1, read on the forward strand.
ATAGTCCGGAACAGCGCTTCATGCGCATTCGCGACAGCCTGGAACTGGCCACGCAGGACTGGTTCGGCTCGGCGGCATTCGACCGGCCCGAGGATCACTGGCCGCGCCAATGGGCCAAGGCCTATCTGGAATTTGCGGCGGGTGAAAAGCGAAGCTGGCTGCACGGGCTTGGCATGCGCTGGTTCCCGGTGGTGGGCTGGGCGGAACGGGGTGGTTCTCATGCGGATGGGCATGGCAATTCCGTGCCGCGCTTTCACATCACCTGGGGTACCGGGCCAGGCGTTCTTGAGCCGTTCGTCAAGCGGGCGGAAGCGCTCGCCGCCGAGGGGCGCCTGCATCTGCGCTTCCGGCATCAGGTGGATCATCTCGTCATGCAGAATGGTGTCGCAACCGGCATTGCCGGAACCATTCTGCAGGATGATCCCGTGCTGCGGGGACAGAAGAGTTCGCGCGTAGCGGTTGGTTCGTTCGAATATGGAGCTAGTGCCGTGGTGGTCGCGTCCGGCGGCATTGGCGGCAATCATGATCTGGTGCGGCGAAACTGGCCGGTCGAGCGTCTGGGGCCCCCGCCGCAAAGCATGGTTTGCGGTGTGCCGGCACATGTGGATGGGCGCATGGTGGGCATCTGCCAGGAGGCGGGCGCCTCCGTCATCAATGGCGACCGCATGTGGCATTATACGGAGGGCCTGAGGAACTATGATCCTATCTGGCCGAACCATGGCATACGCATCCTGCCCGGCCCTTCCTCCTTCTGGTGCGACGCGGACGGCAGGCGGTTGCCGGCTCCGGCCATGCCCGGTTTCGATACGCTGGCAACCTTGAGGATACTGGGCGAACGGCGGAGCCCCTATAGCTGGTTCATCCTCAACAAGGCGATCATCAAGAAGGAGTTCGCGCTCTCCGGCTCCGAACAGAATCCTGATCTGACGGGCAAGGATATCCGCCTGCTGTTGAAGCGTTTAGGCTCTAATCCGCCCGGTCCTGTCCAGGCCTTCATGGACAGGGGCGAGGATTTTGCCGTGCGGGAGAACCTTGAGGATCTGGTGACAGCCATGAATGCGATCAGCGGCGAGAACCGGCTGGATCCGGCTGATATCCGCCGTCAGATCGAAGCGCGCGACCGCGAGATCACCAATGGTTTTTCCAAGGATGCGCAGGTGACGGCGATCCGGGGTGCGCGCGGCTATCTCGGTGACAGGCTGATGCGCACCGCTAAGCCGCATCGCCTCCTGGACCCAGCGGTAGGGCCGCTCATCGGCGTTCGGCTCAATGTCCTGACCCGCAAGACACTGGGCGGCCTGCACACCGATCTTTCAGGCCGCGTTCTCGATGCAGCCGGCAATCCGGTGCCGGGTCTCTATGCGGCAGGCGAGGTGGCAGGCTTCGGCGGCGGCGGCATGCATGGCTATAGCGCACTGGAAGGCACCTTCCTGGGTGGCTGCCTGTTTTCCGGCCGTATCGCTGGCCGAAGCGTCGGCGCGTGAAAGCGACGACAGGCCTTATTGCGCCGCGATGAAATCCTGGCTGCCTGCCTCGAACTGCAGGCGGGCAACGCTGGCATAAAGGCCGCCCCTTGCCACCAGCTGCGCATGCGTGCCTTCCTCGACCACGCGGCCCTGATCCATGACCAGAATGCGGTCAGCCTTCAGCACCGTTGCGAGGCGATGGGCGATCACGATTGTGGTCCGATTCTTCATCAGCCCGTCCAGAGCCTTCTGTACCAGTGTTTCGCTTTCGGCATCGAGTGCGGAAGTTGCCTCGTCCAAAAGCAGCACGGGCGCATCCTTCAGGATCGCACGGGCGATGGCGATGCGCTGGCGCTGACCGCCGGATAGCGTCACGCCACGTTCACCGGCCATGGTGTCATAGCCATGATCGAGGCGGGAGATGAACTCGTCCGCTTGCGCGGCAATGGCTGCCTGCCGCACGGCTTCGCGGCTGGCGTTGGGCAGGCCAAAGGCGATGTTGTCATGGATCGAGGCGGCGAAGATCGTTACATCCTGCGGCACGATCGCCATGCGGGCGCGAAGATCTGCAAGCCGTGCCTGGCGCAGGTCGACGCCATCCAGCCGGATGCTACCTGATGTGGGATCGTAGAAGCGCAGCAGCAGCGACAGTACCGTGCTCTTGCCCGCACCGGACGGCCCGACGATCGCGACTGTTTCCCCGGCCTTCACCCGGAAGGAGAGGCTTTCCAGCGTGACGGCGCTGACACGCGATGGGTAGGCGAAGGAGACCTGGTCGAATTGCACGTCCCCTTGCGCGGGCGAGGGAAGGGCGACCGGCTTTTCTGGATCCTCGATGGCAGGCACTTCGCGCAGCAGCTCCGTCAGTCGCTCGGCGGCCCCGCCTGCCTGCGAAAGATCGCCCCAGACTTCCGAGAGCTGGCCGAGCGAGCTTGCGGCAATCACCGAATAGAGAACGAACTGGCCAAGGGTCCCGGCGCTCATCGTGCCGGCAAGAACGCTTTGCGCGCCGTACCAGAGCACGCCGACAATGCTGCCGAACACCAGCAGAATCCCGAAGCCCGTCAGAAAGGCGCGGGAGCGGATCGCAGCGCGTGCCGAAGAATAGGCCGTCTCGACGGTGCTGCCGTAGCGGTCGCCGGCGGCCTGTTCGGCGCCAAAGGCCTGGACGGTACGGGAGGCGGCGATGGTTTCCGAGGCAAAGGCAGACGTCGCCGCCAACGTATCCTGCGCGGCACGGGCGCGGCGGCGAACAGAACGCCCGAAGCCGACCAGCGGAAACACGATCAGCGGAATGGCGCCCAGCACGAGAGCCGAGAGTTTCGCGCTGGTCAGGATCATCATGCCGACCGCGCCGAGACAGAGGATCATGTTGCGCAGCGCCTGCGAGGCGGAGGAACCGAAGGCGGATTTGATCTGCGTGGTATCGGCAGTCAGGCGCGAGACGATTTCACCGGACTGGTTGACGTCGAAGAAGGACGGTGAAAGGCGGGTCACATGGTTGAAGACTTCGCGCCGCAGATCCGCCACCACGCGCTCGCCAATGGTGATGACATAGTAATAGCGCAGCGCGCTGGAGATCGCGAGGAGCGATGCCAGCACCAAGAGCATGCCGAAATAGTTATTGACGAAATTGCCGTCGGCGCCCACGAAGCCATGGTCGATCATGCGGCGGACGGCCAGCGGCAGCGCCAGCGTCGTGGCGGCGGCGAGGCCGAGAAAGACGACGGCTGCGATCACCATGCCCCGGTAGCGGGCAACGTAAGGAAAGAGCCTGACGAGGGGCTGTGGCGACCGGCGGGTCTTCTCTGTAGGGGTGCCGATGTCTGTCACGATCGCCTCATTCAACGCGTCCGGGAGAACTTTCCCGGGTACTTGTGCTTTTGGTGACCTTCCTGTATAGGCTCCGCATCAAATTGGGAAGCCGGGGCCGATAAGGTCTGCGGCTTCATTTATTGAATAGGGTCGCTCGCTGCAATTGCGACAAATGGCCCGCCCAGCAGGAAGAGTGTCATGAAGGCCAACATCCATCCCGACTACCACAAGATCAAGGTCGTCATGACCGACGGCACCGAATATGAAACCTACTCCACGTGGGGTTCTGAAGGCGCGGTCATGAACCTCGAAATCGACTCCAAGTCCCACCCGGCCTGGACCGGCGGCAACCAGCAGCTCATGGACCGCGGCGGTCGCGTTTCCAAGTTCAACAAGCGTTTCGGCGGCCTCGGCCTCTAATTGCTTGCGGGCGCTGGGCCCAATGTGCTGAAACTTATGAGCCGCCCGAAACCTCGGTTCGGGCGGTTTTTCGTTGTCCGTGTGATGGCGCAGTTCGAGGTTCACCCTTGCTGCCCGTCCCACAACCAGATGAGCCTGTCATGCTGCATTCCCTCGGGCGCTTGGGCGCCAAGATTGTTTTCGGTGCAAGCCTTTTCGCCATCAGTGCCGCTGCCGCCTGGGCTGGAGAGGCCCGCATGCTGGTCGACATGACTACCGGCCGTGTTCTGGAGCAGGAAAATGCCGACGCCCTGAACTACCCGGCTTCGCTGACCAAGATGATGACGCTCTACCTCACCTTCGAGGCGCTGCATTCCGGCCGCCTCACCTGGGATACGCGGATCACCATGTCCGAAAATGCCAACGGCAAGGAGCCGTTCAAGTTCGCGATCGGCGCCGGCAAGACGGTAACCGTGCGCGAGGCGGTGACCGGCATGATCGTGCTTTCCGCCAATGATGCGGCTGTCGCCATGGGCGAGGCGCTGGGTGGCTCGGAAGCCGGGTTCGGGCAGATGATGACGGCGAAGGCACGCGCGATCGGCATGGGCCGCACGGTGTTTCGCAACCCAGCCGGTCTGCCTGACCCGGAACAGGTGACGACGGCTGCCGACATGGCGCGGCTCGGTCAGGCGCTGATCCACGACTTCCCTGAGGAATACAAGCTGTTCTCGCAGAAGAGCATGGTGTTTCGCGGCATGAAGCTGCGCGGCCATAACGGTGTGCTGAACACCTATGCCGGCGCGGACGGTATCAAGACAGGCTACACGGAAGCGTCCGGCTATAATCTCGTGACCTCAGTTTCGCGCGGCGGGCATCGATTGGTTGGTGTTGTGCTCGGCGGCAAGACAGCCCAGACGCGTGACGAGCAGATGAAGGCAATGATGGATCGCTACCTGCCGCAGTTGCCGGTTGCCTCACAGAAGCAGCCCGCCAAGGTCAAGACCGCAGCCGCTCCGGCAAAAGTGGCGCAGCCTTAAGAATTCCGGCTTATTGATCCATCGAATGCGCAAACAAAAGCCGCGGATTGATCACGTCCGCGGCTTTCAATTTGAATAGATCTCTTGGATATCAGCCTGCGTTAAAGGCTGTGCGCAGCAGATCCAGCTGAGCGCGAACACTATTTTCGTTGTCTGGAACGATGGCTTCCGCAGGGCGATAGATCTCGCGGTCAAGCAATGCCACGCGGTTTTGCAGGCGGAGCGAGCGCTCAATCAGATCGCGGAAGCCTTCCGGCAGATCACCCCAGCCCGGTGCTAAGCGATCGACGTTAAAGCCGTCCAGGCGCACCTTGCTCTTTTCAGAGAGAACCTGCTCGTGGCTCATTTCGCCGTTGTTAACGGCTCGCTGCAAGAGAAGCCAGGATGCCATCTGCATCAGGCGGGTCGTCAGACGCATGGATTCTGCCGCATAAAGAACAGTGGCAAGGCGCGGAAGAACCTTGGAGGCTGCACGGCCAGGACCATCCAGATAAGCCGCCGTTTCTTCCACGAGGGCCATTCCTTCGGCATAGAGAGCCTTGAACTGCGACGAGTTAGCGACGCGGCCGGCGAAACTGACGGTATTCAATACCTGTTCTGACATTGGGATAATCCTGCTAACGCATCAACTTGATCAGGCTAATGACGCAGCGGCTATTAAGTTCCCTGCGTCGTTTTCATGCTCAGAAGATGATACCTCTAGCTCAAATCCGCAAGCCAATTCTTAAAGAAGGGTTAATTCCCACAATTTACACAGGATCGTAAAAAAAAGAGCCGCGGGAAGCGGCTCTCAAGGTAAAACAGGGAGAAATCAGACCAATTCGCCGATAGGAGAAACCGTCTGAGTCCGGCAGAACCGAACAGATATGATAATCGTCTAGAATGCTTAATATACAGTTAATTTGATTATTCTAAGTATAGATAAATGTATCGTAAGGTTTTTCTCGTTTTCACTTGAAGAGGCTGCCGGCAGCCTTGCGTCCTGCGGCCTTGCGTTCCTTCTCCGCCTCAAGACGGGCAATCTCGCCCTGCAGTAGGAGGATGCGTTGCTGCAGCTCTTCAACTGAAAGTGATGACAGATCGCATCCAATTTCGTGGCTGCTGCGCTTCTTGGGCGCTTCTTCGTCGAACAAATCCATGGGGTTACCTCCAGAAATCGGGAATCGTTTCAGTGAGTCGCGGGCCCAATCTGAGAGGCGCGATCTTTTCAGCGAGGCCAGTGGAGTCCGATATTTCAACACCCACACCGCAAATCGTCGCTGGGCCGCTGGCAGCTTCGAACCGTCCCTTCGGCATCTTGGAGATAAAGCGATTGAGTGGTTCTTCCTTGTCCATACCGAGGGAGCTGTCGTAATCGCCGCACATGCCGGCATCGGACATATAGGCCGTTCCGCCATTCAGGATCTGGTGGTCAGCCGTCGGAACGTGCGTATGCGTGCCCACGACGAGGCTGGCGCGCCCATCCACGAAGTGGCCGAAGCATTGTTTTTCGCTCGTCGCTTCCGCATGGAAGTCGAAGACGATCGCATCCGCCTGTTCCTTCAGCGGGCAGGCAGCAAGGATCGCCTCGCCGGACTTGAAGGGATCATCCAGTTCCGGATGCATGAACACGCGACCCATAATGTTGGCGACGAGAACGCGGGCCCCATTGCGCGCGTAGAACAGCCCTGAGCCTCGACCCGGCGTCCCCGCTGGATAATTGGCGGGGCGCAGGAACTGGTCATGACGGCCGGCAAAGGCCACCGCATCCTTCTGGTCCCAGACATGGTTGCCTGTGGTGACCACGTCGGCGCCAGCATTGATCGTCTCGAGATAGATCTCCTCGGTGATCCCAAAACCGCCGGCGGCATTCTCGCCGTTGACGATGACGAAATCCAGCTTGAGGTCCGAGATGAGGCCGGGCAGACGGTCCCACACTGCCGTGCGGCCGGTCTTGCCTACCATGTCTCCGAGAAAGAGAAGTCGCATACCTATCCAATCAAAGTTCAAAGCGACGGAAACCGCTTTCCGTCAGCACGGCATTCAGCCTGATATCGTGAGGTTCTGCGGGCACTGATGCCACCTCCTGACAATCGAAGGCAATGCCAATCAGCGCTGGCGTCCTGCCTTTTTTACGCATCTGGTCAATAGCACGGTCGTAATAGCCGCCTCCGTAGCCAATTCTCTGGCCTTCAGCATCGAAGGCGGAAAGAGGCATCAGCATGATATCTGGGTCAAGAACCGCGGCATTCGGTCCTGGTCCAAAGGTGCCGAAACCCATCGGCACCAATGGCGCGTCCGGCAAAAGCTCGCGAAACACGATCGTGATCTTGTCGAGGATGACCGGAACGCAGATGCGTGCGCCGCGGGAGCGAAGGATGGAGAGCAGGGGGCGGATATCGGCCTCCGATCGGATCGGCAGGAAGCCGGAGACGATCGAACCCGGCGTGATCGCAACGGCTTCTGCACCGTGTTCGGCAATGGCAAGGCTCTTTTCGATGCGAAGGTCAGGTGGCAGCGCATCCCGCGCCGCCAGCCGTTCCTTGCGCAATTGCGCCTTTTCCGTCTGCCTGTCCGTCATGCCTTTTCCGTTGCGCGGCTCACCAGCAGCTTGTCGATACGTCGGCCATCTAGGTCGATGACTTCGAAGTTCCAACCGTTCCAGCTGAAGCGCTCGCCCAGTTCCGGCAGGTGCTTCAACTCGTCCAGCACAAAGCCTGCCACGGTTTCGTAGTCGGGATCTTCCTTGAAGGAAAAGCCCATCTGGTGCGCGAACTCATCGACAGGCATCCAACCGGCAACCAGATAGGAGCCGTCCTCGCGCTGGACGATGGCTGGTTCCTCGATCTCGTCCTCCTGGAAGACGCCGGTAATGGCTTCCAGAATATCGCCTGAGGTGATGATGCCTTCGAAGTGGCCGTATTCATCATAGACCAGCACCATGTGGGCACTGGATTTGCGCAGTGCCTGTATGACATCCAACGCGCCGGACAGGTCTGAAACGACCGGGGCTTCGCGCATGCGGCTGCGAATATCCGGGTCGGTCCCCTGCATGATGGCTTCATAGGCATCCTTGACGAACAGGACGCCGAGGATTTCATCCGATGAGCCGTTGCGGACCGGCAGGCGAGAGCGCTGGGTTGCCCTCAATTGTGCGCGGATTTCGCTGATGTCGTCTTCTATGTCGATGACTTCCACATCGCGGCGTGGCGTCATCAGGCCGCGCGCGGTGCGATCCGCAAGGCGCATGACGCCGGAAATCATCGCCGACTCCTCGGTCTCGATGACGCCTGCAATCTGTGCTTCGGCCAGAACGGTACGGATTTCCTCGTCCGTGACGCGCTCTTCCGTCTCTCCTTTCTGGCCAAGAATGGAGAGGACCAGACGGCCGGAGGTGTCGAGCAGCCAGACCAGTGGCAGCGCGAAGCGCGACATCAGCAACATGGCCGGTGCCACCTTGGCCGCGACCATTTCCGGCGCACGCAAGGCAATCTGTTTCGGCACAAGCTCGCCGACGATCAGAGACAGATAGGTGATGGCTACGACGACCGAGCCGACGCCCAAGCCATCTGCCCAGCCGGGCGGCAGGCCCTGTGCCTGCAGCCAACCGGCAAGACGCGCGCCAAGCGTGGCACCCGAAAAGGCACCGGAGAGAACGCCGACAAGCGTGATGCCGATCTGGACGGTCGAGAGAAAACGGCCTGGATCTTCTGCCAGGCGTGCTGCAAGAGCTGCGCCGCTGTTGCCTTGCTCTGCCAAAACTCTCAACCGAACTGGACGAGAGGACACAACGGCGAGTTCAGACATGGATAAAACGCCGTTGAGGATGGTGAGAAAGACGACAATCAGTATTTCGGTTATCAAGAGACGCTCATTTGTTACCGTCAGGGCTGAAATGCCATGGATCAGACGAACGATCCCGGAGTGCGCGAAGGCGCCGGCCTGACCTGATGCGCAAACCCAGGATGCGGTATGTTGTTCCGCAAGGGTTGTGCATCAGCTGACGTTGGGAACAATCTTAGCGGCGGCATGCGGCTATTGCAACGCGTTCACGCGGATGGAACCAGTTCCAGATTGAGTTCTGCACGGGTGCCGGCGGGGGAGGGGACGTAAGTCACACTCGAGCCGAGCGTTGCCGCCATGGAACGGATGATGCGGCTGCCGAGCCCCGTCCCCTTTGGAAGGTCGCCCTCCACGAGGCCAATACCGTCGTCCTCCACTGCCAGAAGGGCAGTAGCCGGATCCCGCTGCTCGAGGATGACCCGCACCTCGCCTTCGCCACCGGCTGGATAGGCGTATTTGATGGCGTTGGTCAGCAGTTCGGTCACGATCATGCCAACCGAGACGGCCCGATCCGAGGTGAGGGATACAGGTGCCGCGCGCAGTGTGATGATAGGCCCCTGACTATCCATGTTGACGGAGCGCTGCACTTCCCGCACCAGCGTTTCGAGGTACTTGTCCATCTCCACATGCCGTACATCATCGGATGTGTAGAGGCTGCGGTGCATGCCGGCAATGGCGGTGATGCGCGCCTGCGTTTCCGTCAACGCCTCGCGCACGGTTTCGTCCTTGCTGTTGGAAACCTGCAGCCGGATCAGGGCCGCAACCAGCGCCAGACTGTTGGCGACGCGATGATTGACCTCCGCCAGAAGTACTTCGGCACGCTCCTTGCCAAGCCGGATTTCCTGCTCGGCCTTTTCCTTGGCGCGCTTCAGTTCCGCCGTCGCAATCGCCTGCCGCAAGGCGTTTTCCATCAGCGACCAGAATTCCTCGCCAACCGTTTTGACCACATAATCGGATGCGCCGCTTTTCAATGCGTCTACGGCAATCGTCGCCTCGCTCGAACCGGTCACATAAATAGTCGGAATGGTGATGTCGCGGGCATTCAGTGCCCGCAGGATATCGAGGCCCGTCTCCGCGCGCAGGTAATGATCGAGAACCACCGCATCGAAATGCCCCTCTGTCAAAGCCGAGAGGCATGCCGTACCATCCGTCACATGCTGGACGTCAAAACCCAGCCGGCCAAGTGAACGTTGAGCCAGGCGCCCCAGCGCGACGTCGTCGTCAACATAAAGGATGGCCTGCGGCATCTGCTTCTATCGATGTTCAAGGGATCTGCATGACGGAGAAGAAAAGCCCCAGCTGCCGGATGGCATTCGCAAAGCTTTCATAATCCACCGGTTTGGTGATGTAGACATTGGCGCCAAGATCGTAGCAGCGCTGAATTTCACGCTCGTCATCCGTGGTCGTCAGGATTACGACCGGCAGACGCTTGGCGTGGGCATTGGATTTCACTTTTTCCAGAATGTCGATGCCCGACATATCCGGCAGGTTCAGGTCGAGCAGGATCAGCATGTAGCGACCCTGGATATTGTCGCCTGTACGATCGGCGCCAAGGATGTAATCCAGCGCCGCATTACCACTGGTGAACGGTACGATCTCGTTGTTGACGCCCGCGCGGCGCACGTTCTTCTCGATGAGGCGGGCATGCCCTTCATCGTCTTCCACCATGACGATGGTGACTTCGCGGCCAGCTGCTTTCAAGACCCGTTACTCCTCACATATTGGGATAAATCCAGCGGCAGACGGATAACAAACGTCGCACCGCCACCGAGCGTGGAGGTCACCGTGATCTCGCCGCCCAGATTTCGTATTAGTGACCTGACATGCGCCAATCCGATACCTTCACCCGGCTTGTCTTGCAACCCGGAGCGGCGGAAAAGCTCAAAAACACGCTCATGATCCTCAGGCGCGATCCCACGCCCGTTGTCTGCCACCTCGATTCGAGCCGCTTTGGGCCCGAGCAGATACGCTTTTACACTGAGATGCAAGGCTCTGTCGGGATGCTTGTATTTCACGGCATTGTCGAACAGGTTTCCAAACACCTGCTCCAGCGAGAAACGATCGCTGATGAGAGAACGGACCGAACCCACCGAGATCGTCACCTCGCCACCCGCATCCGACACCTGATGGTTGATCGTCGCTGCAGTGGTTTCCAGCATCTCTGCGAGATTGATCTTTTCCGGCTTCAGTTCGCGGCGCCCGTCGCGGGAAATCTTCAGGATGGCATTGATAAGCCCGTCCATCTTCTTGGTGGAAGAGCGAATGAACGAGATGGCCTCCGGCAGGTCCTCTTCCACGGCAAGCCGGGCTTCGCGAACCTGCTCTTCGTTCAAGGGGGTTCCGTCGGCCAGAATATAAGTGCGGATCGATTTCAGGGTTGCGTCCAGTTCGCTGGTAAAACCCATGATGTTGACCAGCGGTGCTCGCAAGTCGTGGCTGACGATATAGGCGTAGCGCTGGATCTCGCGGTTTGCCTGCATCAGGTCTTCGGTGCGTTCGTTGACGCGCTCTTCCAGATTGGTGTTTAGCTCCTCCACCGCCTGGCGCGCACGCGACAGTTCACGCACATGCTGGTTGACGATGGCGATAGCGCCGCCGACCACCACCAGAATGATGATGCCGCCACCCACCGTAAACCACTGAAGCGCGGAGGCGCTGTCGCGCAGGTCCCGCACGCCCTCATTCAGGCGGCGGTCCAGGTCGCGGATCAGCGTTACCAGTTCCGCGCTGATTTCATCCATGATCTGGCGGCCGGCCGAGCTTCTGAAGATGTCGATTCCCTGATCGAACTTGCCTTGCTCCGCAAGATCGACGGTGCTTTTCATCTCTGCGAGTTTTGCATCGAGAAGCTTCTCGAAATTGTCGATAGGGAACTGGACGAAGCTCTGGGAGCCGTAGATGCCCCGTAACCGCTCTCTCTGCTGCTGCATCCGCTGCGTCGCGGCGATATACGGATCGAGATATTGCTTATCGCCACTCAACAAATAACCACGCTGTCCGGCTTCCGCCGCGCGCAGATAAAGAAGCATATCGGCCGACGCACTGCGCAGTTCGCGCAGTTGAACGACGTCGTTGAAGAAGGATTGCGTCATGCGTGCAATCACCACCGACGAAATGACGATGGCAGCAAGAACAATCGCGCCAATCGTCAGCATCAGCAGCGATGAGCGCGCAAACTTTGTCGTAAGAATTGGCATAATGCGAAAATGACCTGACCCCTGCGGATAAGGTGGGGCGGTCGTCTGAGTTTTCAAGGAAGCGCTAAAGCTAAATATCCTTTAGCCCTGATAGGCTCTAGTCGCGTCCGTAAGTTGCCGAAGCGGAAAAGGGTGGCGAGGTACGATCCACGGCGACCGATGGAGATTTACGATCCTGGGTGCCTACAAACGTAGGTGGGCGCCATATGTCCAAGCCCACAGGCCTGGTCAGGGACAGCTCCCTTTGGATCGAGTATGGCCCCAGGGATTGTGGTTCCTGTCGAGAAGCGCAGACCGTGATCAGGAATATAGGTGAGGATGAAACGTTCCGCCAGTGGGTCCCCACGACTTTCCAGCGCCGCGAATCCGCAATCAGTTTGTGGAGGGCGCGATGCGGGAAACCAGTTTTGCGGTCAGCCCGTCCAGCTTTGTCGTGAGTTCACCGAGGACCGCAACCATCGCTTCTTCGCTGCGCAGTTGGGTTTCCACCGCGCCATCGCGATTGGCTCTCAATCCGGCCAGCTCACTTTCCAGTGATGCAATCCGGCGGTTCAATTCCGCCAATTCGTCCATGACCATGATTCCGGCCATGACGGTGACGCGCAGATCGCCGATCTCGCCGAACTGGCTTTTCAGATGCCCGACATAGCGATCGAAGCGGCTTGCCAGTTCTTCCAGATGGCTTTCCTGGCCTTCTTCGCAGGCCATGCGGTAAGCCTTGCCATCAATGATTACGGTAACCTGGGCCATGGCCGTTCAATCCTTGTCAGCGGTCGAGAACCGCGCGGATTGTCTCCATGGCCGTGACGAGCCGGCGGGAAACCTCGCGGTTCACTTCCTCCAGGCGATTGGCCCGGAATTCAGACTGGTCCAGTTCCTGCGCGAGGCGTGCCCTGTCCGCGTGGACACGCCGCACCTCGGCGTCGACGTCAGCGGTTTCACGCTGGCGCTCGATGCGCATATCGATCGCGTTCTCAAGGCTGCCGATGGCGGCCCAGAGTTCGGATATGGCTGAATCCAACGTTTTTTGCACCGGCATCCTGCTGGTATCGGGGGTTCGGCGAAGCGCGACGAATCGCTTGTTTCCACTGCTTTATCAGTCTTCGACAGTATGCGGGGCAATTATGGTGGTCAATAAAGCGGGTTCCAGCGCGCTTCCTTTGCTGTGGATCAAGGCGCCTCGTGTCCAGATGTTTGAGATGCCTAAGTCTTGGGCAACGCATGGATGATTCGATCAGGAACGTGCCACAGAGGAGCCAGTTTTGTTGACTTGGGCGTCGCACCTGATAAGGATCGGGCGCTCCTCACTTGGTCCCTGCCGGGGCCGTGATTGACACTGCGAACCAGCGGGCTAGCCATGACCTCTTCAGAAAAATATAGCCGGATGGCCAATGCGATCCGTTTCCTTTCTATGGACGCCGTCGAGAAGGCCAATTCCGGGCATCCCGGCCTGCCCTTGGGGGCAGCCGATGTAGCCACGGTTCTTTTCAGCCGTTACCTGAAGTTTGATCCGAAGAATCCGCTTTGGCCGGACCGCGACCGTTTCGTGCTGTCGGCTGGCCATGGCTCCATGCTTCTCTATTCACTCCTCTACCTAACCGGTTATGAGGACATGACGATCGAGGACATCAAGCAGTTCCGCCAGCTGGGTTCCAAGACCGCCGGCCACCCGGAATATGGTCATGCCTCCGGTATCGAAACCACCACGGGCCCGCTCGGTCAGGGCGTTGCCAATGCTGTCGGCATGGCGATTGCCGAAAAGAAGCTTGAGCAGGAATTCGGCTCCGATCTGCAGAGCCACTTCACCTACGCGCTTGTGGGCGACGGCTGCCTCATGGAAGGCATCAGCCAGGAAGCCATCGCGCTGGCAGGCCATCTGAAGCTGAACAAGCTCGTTGTGTTCTGGGACAACAACAGCATCACCATCGACGGCGCCGTTTCGCTCTCCGATTCGACCGATCAGATCGCACGCTTCAAGGCCGTGCACTGGAACACGATTGAGGTCGACGGCCACGACCAGGACGCCATCGCCGCTGCCATTGAGCAGGCGCACAAGTCTGACCGCCCGACCTTTATCGCGTGCAAGACGATCATCGGTTTCGGCGCGCCCAACAAGCAGGGCACGCACAAGGTGCATGGCAACCCGCTGGGTGCCGAGGAAATCGCGGCTGCCCGCAAGCACCTGAACTGGGACGCAGAAGCCTTCTCCGTACCGGCTGATGTTCTCGATGCTTGGCGCGAAGCCGGCCAGCGTTCTGCCGGCGCCCGCAAGGCCTGGGAAGATCGTCTCGCGGCTGCACCTGCCGATATCCGCGCCGAATTCGTTCGCCGTTTCGCCGGCGATCTGCCGGAAGGCTTTGATGCCGCCATCGACGCCTTCAAGAAGAAGGTTGCTGAAAACAACCCGACGGTTGCCACCCGCAAGGCCTCCGAAGACGTTCTCGAAGTCATCAATGGCCTGTTGCCGGAAACGCTAGGCGGCTCTGCCGACCTGACGCCGTCCAACAACACCAAGACTAGCCAGATGCATTCGATCTCGCCGACCGATTTCTCCGGTCGCTACATGCACTGGGGCATTCGCGAACATGCAACCGCCGCTGCCATCAACGGCATCGCGCTGCATGGTGGTCTCATTCCCTATTCCGGCGGCTTCCTGATCTTCTCCGACTACTGCCGTCCGTCCGTTCGTCTGGCCGCCCTCATGGGCATTCGTGTCGTTCATGTCTGGACGCATGACTCGATCGGCGTTGGCGAAGACGGCCCGACCCACCAGCCGGTGGAGCATCTGGCGTCGCTGCGCGCCATCCCCGGCCTGCTTCTGTTCCGTCCGGCCGATGAAACGGAAACGGCGGAATCCTGGCAGCTCGCTCTCAACAACAAGCATCGTCCGTCCGGCCTGGCGCTGACCCGTCAGAACCTGACGCCGGTTCGCAAGACCTATGAGCAGAAGAACCTGACGGCGCAGGGCGCTTACGAACTCGTCTCCGCAGCCGATGCGAAGGTCTCCATCTTCGCCTCCGGTTCGGAAGTCGAGCTGGCGGTCAAGGCAGCCGAAACGCTCTCGGCCAAGGGTGTTGCGACGCGTGTCGTGTCCGTACCGTGCGTCGAACTGTTCTTCGAGCAGTCGGATGAATACCGCAAGTCGGTCATCGGCACGGCGCCGGTGAAGATTGCCGTGGAAGCGGCCGTTCGCGAAGGCTGGGATGCTTTCATCGGCAGCGATGGCGTCTTTGTCGGCATGAAGTCGTTCGGTGCATCCGGTCCGGCGAAGGACCTCTTCAAGCATTTCGGCATCACGGTTGATGCGGTGGTTGCTGCCGCCGAAGCAAAGCTCTGATCCGATCGGGCGCCGCGATGGCGCCCGTTTTTCTTTCGTAAGCTCATTTTGAGGGAGTGAAACACATGACTGTCAAGGTTGCCATCAACGGCTTCGGCCGCATTGGCCGCAATGTTCTCCGCGCCATCGTCGAATCCGGCCGCACCGACATCGAAGTCGTCGCCATCAACGATCTGGGCCCGGTCGAGACAAATGCTCACCTGCTGCGCTACGACAGCATTCACGGCAAGTTCCCGGCAGACGTGAAGGTCGAAGGCGACACGATCATCGTTGGCGGTGGCAAGCCGATCAAGGTAACCGCGATCAAGGATCCGGCCACCCTGCCGCATGGCGAACTCGGCGTTGATATCGCGCTGGAATGCACCGGCATCTTCACGGCGCGCGACAAGGCTGCGGCACACCTGACGGCTGGCGCCAAGCGCGTTATCGTCTCGGCCCCGGCTGATGGCGCTGACCTGACCGTTGTCTTCGGCGTCAACCATGACAAGCTGACCAAGGACCATCTGGTCATCTCCAACGCATCCTGCACCACGAACTGCCTTGTGCCGGTCGTCAAGGTTCTCGATGACGCTGTCGGCATCGATCACGGCTTCATGACGACGATCCACTCCTATACGGGTGACCAGCCGACGCTCGACACCATGCACAAGGACCTGTATCGCGCCCGCGCTGCTGCCCTTTCCATGATCCCGACGTCGACGGGCGCTGCCAAGGCTGTCGGTCTGGTTCTGCCGCACCTCAAGGGCAAGCTGGACGGCACCTCGATCCGCGTGCCGACCCCGAACGTCTCGGTCGTCGACTTCAAGTTCGTCGCCAAGAAGGCAACCACGGTTGCCGAGATCAACGAGGCGATCAAGGCTGCCTCCAACGGCGCGCTGAAGGGCATCCTCGGCTACACGGACGAGCCGCTGGTATCGCGCGACTTCAACCATGACAGCCATTCCTCGATCTTCGCGATCGACCAGACCAAGGTTCTGGAAGGCAACTTCGTGCGTATCCTCAGCTGGTACGACAACGAGTGGGGCTTCTCCAACCGCATGGCCGACACGTCCGTCGCCTTTGCAAAGCTCATCTGAGCTTCCAGAGTGGTATCAACCATTGTCGGGCGGAGTTTCTCCGCCCGATTTTTTATGCCCTAATTAAGCAAGCGAACGTTCTTTGTTCCGTTGCTGCTGCCCGACGACCCGCCTTGATAGGGCTCCATCTTCCAATTCGATGAATTCATGATCATCGAATTGACGACCATGCTGATCTTGCTGGTCTGGTTCGTTGTGGAGTTGTAGGTCACGTCGCGGTTGGGCAGATAGATGATGCCCTCGATCGTCTCGCCCTTCGAGCCATTGAAGATGTACTGCTGCTTGTTGGCATTGTTGCTGCTGTCCGAGGTTTTCTCGAACATCAACAGACCCTTGTAGGTGCCGCTGGTTGGCGCGGTTCCCGTAAAGGTCAGTGCCCCGTTGGCGCGCACTTCGCTATTCACGTCAGGAAAATAGAAGGTCACGCCGTTTGCGATCACGGTGGACCCCGAATTGACGATCATTCGTCCCTTGATGATGTGCAGGCCGGGCTTGAACGTGATTGTCGGGCTGCCGTTGAATGTCACGTCGCAGTGCAGGCCTGGATCGAGCGAAATACTCGTGCCATCCTTCGTGCCGGACGTGGTGCATGTCGCTGGAAGATTAGGTTCGCTGAATCCGCTGGCATAGGGATTGGAGACGGAGCAAGCCGTCTTCAGGTTCGTGAGCGTACCGCCATTCTTGATGTAGTTTGTCCCGGTTACGCAGAACTTCGCGGTATCAATCGTGGAACCGCTATTCATGATGAAGGCCGGATTGGATGTTGACGCGACATCAATCTCGCAAGCCGTGGATTTGACGTTCACCCCCGAATTGACCAACACGGCTTGGCTCTGCTTGCCAAGGACCGTAATGCAGGGCGCAGCAGTGCTCGCTGGTGTCGAGCCTGATGCGAGTGCCGTGGATCGTACGGTAAGCTCGATGGTTCTTATGCCCAGCAGCCCCAGAAACCCGGTCTGGTAGGCGCGTTGATAGGTGGAGGTAAGGCTGCCGTCACTGTTAGGCGTTGCCGTCATGCGTTTCGAGAGGGCCGGCGTCTCGCTTGACGCGCCCAAATCCTGGTCGAACCCGGTCAGGAAAGCTGTGATGGCCTGCTGCTGTTTTTGAGGGTCGGTTTCCTTGGCTGCAACTAGAACAGCGCCATCCAGCGCCACCTGCATTCGCGCGCGTTTATCGGAGGCCATGTAGAGATCCAACGCTCCACCGGCACTACCGATGAGCAATGGCAAAAGGAGAGCGGTGATCAGACCGAAATTTCCAGATCTATCACGGCACAGGAAGTTTAATTCCTGTCTTAATTTTAAAAGATTTTCAACGTGCATACTAACAACTCGATTGTGATGAAAGTTGCCGCAATCTGTGGCTGACGCGCTGAATTCGACTTAATTGAAACTCTAAAATGCGAGGCAAATGTTGGCAGATGGTTCATTGTCAGTCGTTGCGGCATTTTCGCGGTTAACAGTGTGCGGTTAAATAACTTAGGATTGCCCTTCTATTGCCGGATTCGAACCGGTCTAATGTGGATAAAGATTCTCGGCCGGGTTCTCTGGCAATCTGCCAAACCGCCACATGCTCCAATCGAGAACAGGGGTGGTCTGCCGCGTGCTCGCACACTGGTGAAGAACGAATCTATTTTGATCGCGGCACATATGACTGCCGGACGATACTGTGAGATACGGAAGAAGGGGCTTTAAACATTGGAGGCGTTTTACATCATTCTCCTGGTGGGCACGATTCTGGTGCTGGTATCAGCCTTCTCCAGTCTTCTCGCCTTTCGCTTTGGTGCGCCTCTTCTGCTTGTCTTCCTGTTGATCGGGCTGTTGGCTGGTGTGGATGGCCTTGGTATCCATTTCGATAACTACCCGATGGCCTACATGCTGGGATCACTGGCGCTGGCAGTCATCCTGTTCGATTCCGGTTTCGGCACATCCCTGCACGCCTTCCGCATCGCGGCGGCGCCGGCCATTACGCTCGCCACCGCGGGGGTCGTGCTGACCGCCTCGATCTTTGCCTTCGCCGCCTCGCTGCTTCTGGGGCTCAGCTGGTTGGAGGGCTTGTTGCTGGGCTCTGTGGTTGCCTCCACTGATGCGGCGGCTGTATTCTTCCTGCTGCGCATCGGCGGCATTCATATTCGCGACAAGGTGCGTTCGTCGCTTGAAGTGGAATCCGGGACCAACGATCCCATGGCGGTATTCCTCACGGTGTCGCTGGTGGAGATCATCAGCGCCGGACATGGCTCCGGCGGCTTCAATCTCAAGCTCTTGGCCATGTTCCTGGAGCAGATGGGGCTTGGCGTGGCACTGGGCCTGCTCGGCGGCATCATGATCGTGAACGTACTGAACCGGTTGCCCGTCGACCGCGGGCTTGCGCCCATCTTCGTGCTGGCGCTGGCCATGCTGGTGTTCTCCTTCACCGGCGCGGTGGGCGGCAGCGGCTTCCTCGCGGTCTACGTGGCGGGCATGTATGCCGGCAACCGCAAGATCTTCGCCAAGGAAGCGATCACCCGTTTCCAGGACGGGCTGACCTGGCTTGCCCAGATCATCATGTTCCTTGTGCTGGGCCTGCTTGCTACGCCCTCGCAGTTCCCGTCCATCTTTTTGCCCGCCGTGGGCCTCGCGCTGTTCCTGATCTTCGTGGCGCGGCCGATTGCGGTTTGGCTCAGCCTGCTGCCCTTTGATTTCACGCAGCAGGAAATCGGCTTCATCGCCTGGGTCGGTCTGCGCGGCGCCGTTTCCATCCTTCTCGGCATCATGCCCACGCTGGGCGAGATCGATTCCGGCCATATCTTCTTCAACACGGCCTTCATCATCGTACTGGTGTCGCTTCTGGTGCAGGGGTGGACGATCAAGCCGGTAGCGACGAAACTCGGGCTTCTCATTCCGCCCCGCATGGGCGAGGTCGACAAGGTTGAACTGGACCTGCCGGGCCGCGCCACACACGAGCTGATCTCATACCGTGTGATCAAGGACAGTCCGGTGCTGCGGGGCGAGCGCATTCCGCGCTGGGCGATGCCCTCGCTCGTCATCCGCGATGGGCGGAGCATGCGTTATCAATATGCGGGACGGCTGAGAGAGAACGATCAGGTCTATCTGTTCATCGCGCCCGGTTACTCCCGCCTTCTCGACCGGCTGTTTGCCAGCCGCGCGCCTGTTGAAGAGGATGATGCGGATTTCTTCGGGGCTTTTGCGATTTCGCCCTCGCGTCCTGCCAAGGAACTGGATGCCGCTTATGGGCCGGGCCTTCTGTCCGTCGCGGAGCAGGGCATGACGATTGGCGACCTGATGACGCATCGCCTGGGCGGCAAGGCTGATTTTGCCGATCGCGTGCGTCTCGGTTCCATCATCCTCATCGTACGCGAGCTGGATGAGCATGAGCATATCTCGTCTGTCGGCATTTCGCTGGAGCCGGTGGAGCCCGCAACGCGACTGCCGATCTTCATCAACATGCGAGAAATTGCCCACCGTATTCGCGACACGCTGCGCCGTTATCGCGGCAAGAGCGTGCCGCAGGCGGCCGCTGTCTCCGGCCCACCCGGCGGTGGTGAAAATACGAACTGACCGCCTTGCGTCGGGTGGCAGGTCGGGTATGGTCCGCTTCGAAATTCCAACCCATCGAAATGGATTGATACCATGGCGGCCTTCAAGACCCTGGACGACCTCACAGACATCGCTGGCAAGCGCGTACTCGTGCGCGTCGATCTCAACGTGCCCGTGTCGGATGGCAAAGTCACCGACGCAACCCGCATCGAGCGCGTGGCGCCGACAATCCTGGAACTGTCCGAAAAGGGCGCCAAGGTGATCCTGCTCGCGCATTTCGGCCGCCCGAAGGGCGAACCGGTTGCCGACATGTCACTGAAGCTGATCGCCCCTGCCGTCGAGCAGGTTCTGGACCATGCGGTCCTGTTTGCCGATGACTGCATTGGCGCGCCCGCTGCGGAAGCCGTGGCCAAGATGGGCAATGGCGATATCCTGCTTCTGGAGAACACACGCTTCCACAAGGGCGAAGAAAAGAACGACGCGGAGTTCACCAAGGCTCTCGCCGCCAATGGCGATATCTATGTGAATGACGCCTTCTCGGCGGCTCACCGTGCGCATGCATCCACCGAAGGCCTTGCACACCATCTGCCGGCCTATGCAGGCCGCACCATGCAGGCAGAACTGGAAGCGCTCGAAAAAGGCCTCGGCAATCCGTCTCGACCGGTCGTGGCGATCGTCGGCGGCGCCAAGGTGTCGACCAAAATCGATCTTCTGATGAACCTCGTGAAGAAGGTGGATGCGCTCGTCATCGGCGGCGGCATGGCCAACACCTTCATCGCGGCGCGTGGCACCAATGTCGGCAAGTCGCTTTGCGAGCATGATCTGGCCGAAACCGCCAAGCAGATCATGATCGAAGCCGCCAGCGCGCAATGCGCCATCGTGCTGCCGGTGGACGGCGTTGTCGCCCGCGAATTCAAGGCCGGTGCTGCCAACGAGGTGGTCGATATCGAAGCCATTCCGGCTGACGCCATGGTGCTCGACGTCGGCCCGAAGTCGGTCGAAGCCGTCAATGAATGGATTTCGCGCGCACACACGCTCGTCTGGAACGGCCCGCTCGGCGCCTTCGAAATCGAGCCCTTCGATACTGCCACTGTCGCGGCAGCCAAACATGCGGCCGAAGCGACGAAGGAAGGCAAGCTGGTTTCGGTTGCCGGCGGCGGCGACACCGTCTCTGCTCTGAACCACGCTGGCGTGGCCGACGATTTCACTTATGTATCGACCGCAGGTGGTGCCTTCCTGGAATGGATGGAAGGCAAGGAACTGCCGGGCGTAGCCGTTCTGTCCAAGACAGCCTGATCGATAATTACGAAAATGAAGCGCGCCATATAGAGCGGCGCGCTTCGCGGTAAACGATTTAAACTTTTTCACCATCTTTTAAACGATTGAAAAAAATTCAATCGTTTCAAGCGCTAAGCGCAGGATTTCCCTTTAAAAAAACTTCTGTTATCCGCGAGTGATATACAGGGAGTATGAGCGTGTTGAGCGCCAGTTTAAGGGATAGGAGCATGAGTATGGTGGACACCAAGATGTTGAACAAGATCAGTTCCGCACCCGGTTTCATTGCGGCGCTGGATCAGAGCGGTGGTTCAACACCTGGCGCACTCCGCCTGTACGGTGTCGCCGATACGGACTACCAGAGCGAAGAAGAGATGTTCCGCCTGATGCACGCCATGCGCGTCCGTATCATGAAGGCGCCTGCTTTCACCGGTGAGAAGGTGATCGGCGCGATTCTGTTCGAGCGCACTATGGATGGCGATGTCGATGGACAGCCGGTTCCCTCCTATCTCTGGGACAATCGCGGCGTCGTTCCCTTCCTCAAGGTCGACAAGGGCCTCAATGCTGAGGAGAACGGCGTTCAGACACTGAAGGACATGCCGGAACTCGACGCTCTGCTGATCCGTGGCCGCGAGAAGGGCATTTTCGGCACCAAGATGCGCTCGGTCATTGCGCATGCCGACAAGGCGGGCATCGCTGCCGTCGTCAAACAGCAGTTCGAGATTGCACGGCAGATTATCGGCCAGGGCCTGATGCCGATCATCGAGCCGGAAGTTCTCATCAAAAGCCCGACCAAGCAGGAAGCGGAAGCCATTCTTCGAGACGAGATTGCCGCACAGCTCGACAAGCTTCCGGCTGGCGAGACCGTCATGCTGAAACTGACGATCCCGACGGTTCCGGATTTCTATGCGCCGCTGATCGCGCACAAGTCCGTGGTGCGCCTCGTCGCGCTTTCCGGTGGTTACACCACGGCCGATGCCTGTGAGAAGCTCAGCCACAACCGCGGTATGATCGCAAGTTTCTCGCGTGGCCTGACGGAACAGCTTCGTGTTTCCATGAGTGACGCGGAATTCAACGAAAGCCTCGGCAAAACGATCGACCAGATTTACGCCGCGAGCGTCAACAAGGTTTGATCTGATCCTGCCGAAGTATCTGTAAGGCCTGATCTAACGAGATAAAAACGCGACCCGAAGGAACGGGTCCGCCAACCTGCGGGGGAGAAGGCCGCTCTATATGGGGCGGCCTTTCGCGTGTCACAGCCAATGATGGTATGATCACGAACTGGAATTGGTCTTGCTGATGAAGGCGAGATAGACCCTCTGACGATCTAATTCTGGAGGGGGTTGCTATGCCCGCTGCAGGTTTTGTCACCGTTGATGTATTCACCAGGGAGAGGTTTGCGGGAAATCCGCTGGCTGTCTTTCCCGATGCGCGCGGACTTTCGGACGAGCTGATGCAGAAGATCGCCGCTGAGTTCGGCTATTCGGAGATCACCTTCGTCCTGCCGCCGGAGGACCCGAGCAACGATGCGCGTGTTCGCATTTTTACACCCACCGCTGAAATTCCCTTTGCAGGCCATCCCAATGTCGGTACGGCCTTCGTTCTGGGGCAGCAGAAGGAGCTGTTTGGCAAGCCCATTGGCAGCTCGCTGCGTTTCGAGGAACTCGCTGGTCTCGTTGAGATCGAAGTGCTGCGGGATCAGGATGCAGTGGTCGGGGCAACCATCAGGGCGCCGCGACAGCTTGACGTAGGCACAACCGTGCCTGTTGATCGGGTGGCCGATTGCCTCTGCCTTTCGCCTGATGACGTGAAGGTGGTGCGCCATCAGCCGATCACGGTCTCTGTGGGGCTTCCCTTCGTGGCTGCGGAGTTGGTGAACCTCGACGCTTTGGCAAAGGCGTGCCCGAATATTTCCGCCTTCCATAGGGCGCGAGATGCAGCGCCTGAACCCGGATCTGATTTTTCGCTCTTTGCCTATGTTCGTGATCCGCAGGATGAGGGACGTGTTCGAGCACGCATGTTTGCACCGCTCGACAACGTCATCGAAGACCCCGCGACAGGAAGTGCATCCGCCGCGCTTGGCTCCTACTTGGCTGCACAAAGCGGTCAGGCAGACGGTACTTTCTCCCTTGTGATACAGCAGGGAGTTGAAATGGGGCGACCAAGCGAAATCCTGTTGCGCGTTACCCTGCAGGATGGACGCCCAAGCCAAGTGCTCATCAGCGGTCATTGCGCTATGGCCATGCGTGGCGAGATCGATTCCATTTAGCCCTGATAGGCTCTAAGAAACTGGCTCACAGTGCTTGGGCAATGTGAGTACCATCCTGTGCACAATCAGCTGCAATGTGGTCTGCAACGGCCTTTGCCTGCACGCGAATATCAGGCACGGCCGTGATTTCCCAGAAGCGGCTCGCGGTCAGTGCGCCGACGGCAAACAGGCCCGGCTGGATCTCACCTCGGTTGTTCATGACACGAGATTGCGTGTCTACCTCAATGCCAAGGCCAAGCGGGTTGGCACTCACGATCTCGTTGTCGCGCATTTCCCGAAGCAGGGGCGAATGGGCAATGCCTGCGCGTTCCATGCCAGTGCAATTGACGACCCAGTCGGCGGCGATGGTTCGCTGTGACTGCTCGCCCCGCGGTCTATAGTGTATGCAGGCACGTCCACGGTTTTCATCGATGGCTTGCACATAGCCGGCGTGGTTGATGAGCGTGCCTCCCTCCACCAAACCGATGAAGCGCTCGTAAAGAGCGGGATCGATGCGGTGTCGGTGAACATTCCACCAGGGCATGGCATGACGCAGGAAGCGGGCCTTCTGTGCATCCGTCAATTCCTGCCAGAGCGACTGTGTTATGGGCCGTAATCCATCCATCACGCTGCGCCAGGCCACGCCGCTACGCACTTGCTTTCGCAGTGCCGCCAGAATCTGGCTGATCTCGCGCGTTTCCGGCAATTCGGGTTTTTGGGGTGCGCCGTGGCGCAGGTCGTGCGGGTGGGGCAGGAGCCCGCGCCGTGACAGCACATGAATTGCGCCGCGATGTCCTTGCGCGCGCAATGCAAGCACCTGATCGATCATCGTGAGGCCTGAACCCAGCAGGCAGATCGAATCATCACGTCCCACACGCGAAAGCCAACTGAGCCGCCAGGGGCTTTCAATAACCCTTCTACGGATGGCGTGATCAATCATATCATCCTTTACGGGCAGGCGCGCCGCACCCACGCCGAGACAGAGTACGACCTGACGCGCCAGGAGATCTGCCGTGCCGTCGATGCGGAAGCGCCAGCCGTCAGCATCGCTTGTAACGCAGCCGGTTGCTTTCCTGCGGATGAAGTCCACACGCGCGCGGCCATTGCGATTGCGAAGAAGGCCAGCGAGCGTGTCACGCAGATAAAGGCCATAATCATTGCGAGAGGCGAAGAGTTCGGGTGAAACAGATCGCCCCTTCTTCTCCAGCCATTCGAGGAAATTATTGGGTTCTTCCGGCAAGACGCTCATGCGCCCCGCGGGCACGTTGAGCCGGTGAATGTAGAATTCACTGCGATAGGCTGTTCCCCGGCCAAAGCCGGGATCATCGCCGATGACGGCGATCGAGCAATCGCACGGCAATTGCTTCAACAGGTTGATGGTCACTGCGATGGCGGAAAAACCTGCCCCGACGACGGCGACATCATAAGCCATGAAAGCTCCCGCTGCGATTTGATGCTATCCAACGCGCTATACGGCCCACTGGTTCACACGCAGCCGAATGTCTATCAATCCGGTCGTGTTGGCAATCGGGAGGTCGACATCGTATACCAAATCTCGATGATAGGAACCGATTGCGCCGGAGCGATTTTGGTTTCCGGCGAGGAGAAAACCACAGTCGGACCCGTTGGTCCGGCGCGGATTTTCGACGACGTCCGGAGGCGTAAAGCGCCCGGTCCCCTGGCCACGCCGCTTCGCTGAGCGAAGCGGGAAGCTGTGGCCATGGAACATCTCGTTTGCAGGGTTGCCAAGGCAATCCTGCGGCGGGATGGGCCGGAAATCCTTCACCGACTTTGTCGCAATCCTCGACCGATGCGGGAGCATCGCTCTCCGGTATGCGATCCACGTCGGATGAAGGCCTCCGGTCCCACGCAATCGGTTCCTATCATCGAGATTTGGTATTACGCATTCACAGGAAGTCGCGGGCAAGAAGCGTGACGGCCCAGAGCGCCATTGCCAGCAACGCAAGTTTCCAAAAATCGCTACGCCGCTTCAGCAGGGGTAGACCGAGAGGCTTGATGATCTGAACCACCATGGCCAGCATCAGAAGAATGGAAATGAGTTTGGTCATGGATTTTTCCTGAGGCGGCGTGCGTCAGCCACAGGCTGGACATTTTTTGACGTCACCACAGATAGGCGACGGGGGAGATTCGCAACATCCGATTTTTTTGAAGCGGTGCGATTCTGTTCAATGTCCGGAAGATTTTCCGGGTTGGAGCAATCGAAAGATCAGACTTTTAACGATTGTTCCAGACCGGTCGTATAAAATTTAAACAGATCAAACCTCAGCGGCCGATGTCATGCCATCCAATATTTTGCCTGTCTTCAGCCTCCTCGTTGGTACCCTCTTCATCTTTCTCGGCAACGGTCTGCAAGGGTTGCTGCTACCCGTGCGCGGCACGCACGAAGGCTATTCCAACGAAGTCCTTGGTCTGCTGGGAACATCCTGGGCTGCCGGCTTCGTGATCGGCTGCTTCGTTGCGCCTCAGGTCGTGCGCCGCACAGGCCATATCCGGGCCTTTTCCGGCTTTGGTGCCGTCATCTGCATGAACGTGCTGGTGACGGGCATCTTCGTGGACGATGTGGCATGGCTGGTCTTGCGCGCGGTCACCGGTTTCTGCACGGCCGGTACCTCGATGATCATCGAGAGCTGGCTCAATGAGCGTTCCACCAATGAAAGCCGGGGGGCGATCTTCTCGCTCTATATCGCGATTACCTTGATGGGCGTCGTCGGCGGTCAGGTGATCGTCGGCATGGTGGATGTCACGACGCCACTCCTGTTCATGATCTGCGGTATTCTCTATTGCTTCGCCATCCTGCCGACCACGCTTTCCAAGGCGCAGTCGCCGCAACCGCTGAAGCGAGTGAAGCTTGATCTGAGAGCGCTTTACCGCAATTCGCCGATTTCCTTCGTCGGAATTTTAATGATCGGTATGGCGAACGGCGCCTACGGCACGCTGGGTGCCGTCTTTGCCGCCCAGGCCGGTTTGGGCCAGAAAATGATCGCGGCCATGGTCAGCATCACCATCTTCGCCGGTGCGGTCATGCAGTTCCCGGCAGGACGGCTGTCCGACCGCATGGACCGGCGCCATGTGCTGGCGGGATTGTCCCTGGTCAGCGCAGTGGCCGGCCTCGCTGTCGTGCTGTTCCACCCGATGCATGTCTATGCAGTCATCGCGCTGGTTGCTGTCTATGGTGCCGCCGCCAATGCGCTCTACCCCATTGCGGTTGCCCATGCGAATGATTTTGCCGCGCCGGAGGAGTTCGTGAAGGTGTCAGGCGGTCTGCTGCTCCTCTACGGTATCGGCACGATCATTGGCCCCACGCTTGGCGGTCCGGTCATGACGCATTTCGGCCCGCATGCGCTCTTTGCAGTGACGGCTGTGGCGCATCTCGCCGTGGCGGGTTACGCGATCATCCGCAGCCGCCAGAGAGCAGCACCGGCTACGGCAGACAAGGATCTCTATACGACAGCGCCGACCGCTGCCGCGCAGCTGGCCACCCCCGAAAGCGTGATGCTGGATCCCCGCGCGCCAAGCGAAGGTCAACCATCCCGGCGATGACACAAATGTGAGGGCTGGCTGCGGCTTTGCGCTTTACGTGCCATGGGCACTGACCCATCCTCGTCTCCATACCTGAAGGCGGGGGAGGGTGGCATGATGCTGCGGACTGTCGTTCTTGCCGTAATATCATTGATGGCGCTTGTCTCGGTTTCGGAGGCGCAGCAGGAAAAGATACCCCCCAGTCAGTGCCAGGCGATTGCAGGCACCTTGCCCGGCGCCACCTTCGTGCGTTTCCAGCTGCCGCAGTTTGCGCAAGCGACGAACAAGGATGAGGTGAAGATCACCTTCGTCGGGCATTCGACCTACCAGATCGAGAGCCCCGGCGGCGTGGTGATCGCGACCGATTACAACGGCGTCTATACGACACCGAAATTGCCGACGGTTGTCACGATGAACAAGGCGCATTCCACCCACTACACGCTGACGCCCGACCCTTCCATCAAATATGTCCTGCATGGCTGGAGCGATACTACGGGCGAAAAGGCGGAGAATCATGTCGTGGTGGGCGACACCTATATCCGCAACGTTTCGACGGATATCCGTGGCTATGGTGGCTACGAGAAGAACGGCAATTCAATCTTCATTTTCGAGATGGCAGGATTGTGCATCGGCCA
Organism: Rhizobium oryzicola; assembly: GCF_030504645.1. GTDB lineage: Bacteria > Pseudomonadota > Alphaproteobacteria > Rhizobiales > Rhizobiaceae > Neorhizobium > Neorhizobium oryzicola. The sequence continues at coordinate 153,409 of NZ_JAUKWQ010000002.1, forward strand.
TCTCGGCCATCTGCATTATGAGCTATCAGACAGCCATTATGCCCAGATCGGTCGCCTTGATGTGGTGATGGTACCCGTGGATGGCGGGTTGACCATGGGAGCCGACAGCATGAGCCGGGTCGTCCAGCGTCTGCGCGCCTCGCTGATCCTGCCCATGCACCGCTTCGGCCCCCCGCTTGAGCGCTTCCTCGGCATGTTCGACGGGTCGAAGTTTAGCGTGTCCTATGCGGAGCAACCGGTCATTACCGTGTCGCTCCGCAGCCTGCCGAAAAAGCCCCTGATCCTCATTCCCCAGGGGCTTTGAAAGGTCGTTAGGCGAAGGTCAGGTGCTGTTTCACGCCGACATCCGGCATTTTCTCGTCGCTCAAATTGGCCTTGGCAATTTCCCAACCGAACTTGAGAGAGCTGTCGGTGGAGGCCCAGATCTCCGCATCATCCACGTGAAGGGCCAGCATGGTCAGCGAGGGATCGCTCTTGCCATGTTCATACCACGCTGCGGTGACGCTGCTCCAGAACTCGTCGATCTTCGCGGGGTCCTTGCGCACGTCGATCACGCCGGCCAGGCAGGCGTGATAATCATGGTTCTTACCGACCACGCAGAAGTGCGCGCGGGTGCCGGGGCGGATAGCTTGAACCAGATCGGTATCGGTCTTGGTATAGAACCAGATGGTGTTCGTCTTCGGGTCGGCATGCGGCGCCATGGGCTGCATATGCATATGTGAGCCTTCGATACCGAGCATGCCTGCATGGATCGAGTTGATTTCCTCCCACAACTGGCGTGCGGGCGCTTCGCGTGCTTCGGTCAGGCTGGCCATACGTCGTCCTCTTTGCTGATTGGTGTTGCACCGAAAAACGACAGCGGGTGCAGGTTTGTTCCGCGATGAGGATGGATGCCTCCGGTGCTGTCTGCGGGTTTGGTCAGAGCTTCGGGCGGTTTTCGCTTGAACCCGCGGCCTTTCGTGCCTATAAGCCCGCCATTCCGGACATTTCAGTGAACAAGGGGTGCCATGGCTGGCCATTCACAGTTCAAGAACATCATGCACCGCAAGGGCAAGCAGGACGGCATCCGCTCCAAGATGTTCTCCAAGCTCGCGCGCGAAATCACCGTGGCTGCAAAGGCCGGTCTGCCCGACCCGACCATGAATGCCGCACTTCGTCTGGCTGTGCAGAACGCCAAGGCGCAGTCGATGCCGAAAGACAATATCGACCGCGCCATCAAGAAAGCATCTGGCGCTGACGCAGAAAGCTATGATCCGATCCGTTACGAAGGCTACGGCCCGGGTGGGGTTGCGGTCATCGTGGAAGCGCTGACCGACAATCGCAATCGTACCGCGTCGAATGTACGCTCGATCTTCACGAAGGCTGGTGGCGCACTGGGTGAAACCGGTTCCGTTTCCTTCTCCTTCGATCACGTCGGCGAAATCGTCTACAAGGCTTCCGCAGGGAACGCCGATGCGGTGATGGAAGCGGCCATCGAAGCCGGTGCAGACGACGTGATCTCCGATGAGGAGAGCCACACGATCATCTGCGCCTTTGAAAGCTTGGGCGAAGTCTCCAAGGCTCTCGAAGCAACACTTGGCGAAGCCGAAACCGTGAAAGCCGTTTGGAAGCCGCAGAACACGGTGCCGGTGGACGAGGAAAAGGCGCAGTCCCTGATGAAGCTCATCGACAATCTGGAAGACGATGACGACGTGCAGAACGTCTATTCCAACTTCGAAGTGTCGGACGAAGTCATGGCGAAGCTTTCCGCCTGATCCACCCTTCAGTCATTCATCGAGAACGCCGTCCCTAGGGGCGGCGTTTTTCGTTTGAGCGGCCGCCGCTACTTGATCTCTTTAGGCAATGTCCGCAGGTTCTCATGATATCTGAAAACTAGTCATAGTTGTTATTTTCGACAGGTAAGCCTCGCGCAGGTTTAAGGTCGGAACGTCTCCCTAAGAACATTTGGTCAGTGTGCTGATCGATCTTGAAGCTTCGCCGGGGGGCAACAATGGTTTCATCCGTCAATTCTACTCGTCTATGGGCTATGCAAACCGTTACGCGCGTGTTCCGGGAAACGAGCAGCTCCTCGAATTCAGATCAGAACGCGTTGAGGCAATCCATTCTGCAGCAGTATGGCGTCTCAACCGATAGCGGTCATGCATCCAGTCTCGCTGATTATCTGATGAGCGATGACAACCAAGATACCTACGGTCTGCCGTCATCTGTCAGCCAGGCCGTTTCCGCAGCTGAAAACCAGTCGCAGCCGGCCAACACAGCGATCGATTCCGTTGCCTTCATGCAGGGTCTGAAGGCGAAGATCAGCGACATGAGCAAGGATCCAAACACAAAGGATCAGGCCGACCAGATGATGAAGGCGCTGCAGAACGGCACGTTGACAATCACCGACGCCGAGACCGGGCAGCAGGTAAAGGCTTGGGATCCCGGTTCGAAGACAGCAACGCCACAGCGAGCGACAAGCACGCCGAAGACCGACTGGGGCTCCTTCCTTCGAGATCATCTGACGCGCGAAAGTGGTGGACGCTACGTGCGCGATGCAAGCGGCAGCAATATCGAGCGTAGCACCGGCAATAGCGCCTATTTCGGCACCCTGAACGATAACTACTATTACATGACCTGGAAGCCGCAGGCCTGAGCAATCAGGCCGCTTCAGCCCAGCGCATTGGCTGCATGAGTGGCAGGCTCGCGAAAAGCTCGACTGAGCGCAGCCGTGCCTTGATATCGTGGATGGGCATCGAAATGATCAGCTCATTCGCGCCAGTGTCGCTGAGGAATGCCGACAACTTGTTCTCGACCGTCGAGCGCGAACCCACGGCCGCAAAGCGCAAGGTGTGTTCCACGTTCGCACGCTCCATATCGTTCCATATGCCATCCATGCTGGACACAGGTTTCGGGAACTTCGTGCGCACATTGCGCCGGAGATTGATGAACTGTTGCTGCGCGGAGGTGAAGAGGCGCTGAGCTTCCTCATCCGTGTCGGCGGCAACCCCCATGACACCCACCATCACATAAGGCTTGCTCAACGTTTCCGAAGGCTGGAAACGTTCACGGTAGATGGCGATCGCGTCAAACAGCATGTCGGGCGCGAAGTGCGAGGCAAATGCGTAGGGCAGGCCGAGCGCGGCTGCCAGATGTGCACTATAGATACTCGATCCCAGGAGCCAGACCGGTACGTCAGTGCCGGTACCGGGGACGGCAAGAATGCCTTGGTCTTCAGACTGAGAGGACGACATCAGTCGCTGCAATTCGATGATGTCATGCGGGAAGTTTTCGGCGCCTGCGTCGAGATTGCGCCGCAACGCCCGCGCGGTCCGCATATCCGTGCCGGGCGCACGGCCAAGCCCCAGATCCACCCGGCCCGGAAATAAGGCGGCAAGTGTTCCAAACTGTTCGGCAATCACCAAAGGCGAATGGTTTGGTAGCATCACACCACCGGAGCCGATGCGGATATGCTGCGTTGCCGCTCCCACATGCTGGATAACGAGTGCCGTGGCGGCACTTGCAATGCCGGGCATGCCGTGATGTTCGGCCAGCCAGACCCGATTGTACCCACTTTCTTCTGCCTTTCGAGCCATCTGGCGCGAGTGATCCAGTGCGTCGGAGACTGAATGGCCTTCCGGCACAGGCGAGAGGTCGAGGATGGAGAAAGGTATCATGGCTTGCGAACTTCCGAGCTTATTTCGTGTCGCAATCCTATTTAGGTGTTCGCGGCGCGATCGTAAGGGGAAGGGCTATATTTCCTTCCCCTGAGTGACCAGTTTCATTTGACGCAGCGCAGATGAGGGCGACGGGTTTCGACCGTTGTCCCCGCCGAGGCGGGCACCGCATCGGGTGAGAAGAGTGAAAGGCGGTTGCGGATCATACCTGCCTCCTGAAGGATGCGCCCATATGTGGTGTGATGGGCTTCGACTTCCGTCTTTACGTCGTGAATAATTGTGTCGACGCGTGTAATGGCCGTATTGGCAAGCGATAGCCGCTGAAGCTCCAGATCCACGTGCTGCCGAATGCGGATCATCGTATCCTTCGCGCCAGCCATCTCGAGCTCCCCCTGACGAAGCGATCGCTGCGCTTCCTCGTTTGCAGACTGAAGGGTTCTAATGCGCCCATCCGCATAATGTGATTGAACCGTCAGTTGTCGGGCAAGCTCGGTCCATTGCTCGGCGAGTTCGGTTAGCGCGGTGCCGGCTGATGAAATGCCATCACGTTGATCTGCCGCGGAACGGTGTGCCTGAATGGCGAGATCTCCGGCTTTTTGTGCAAGCTTATTCAGGTGGGTATTGGCAACACGCTCCGCTTCCAGCCCTTGTTGTGATTGCACCAGAGAGGCCTGGACGCTTTCAACATGCTTGGCTGCCCTGAAGGCCTGCGCTTCCGTGCCCTGTACGTCCTGTTGGCGAAGCTTGGCGGCACGCGCGAGAATCCCTAGCGCCGTCGAGGCCTGATGCGACGCCGCACTGGCTTCCTGCAAGTTTGCCAAGGTCTCGCCAGATGCCCTCTGGATGTCCCGCACGGTATCGGCAATGCTCATGCTACCGGGGATGACGCCGGAAAGATTGGCATTCAAAACCGCAATCAGGCGGTTGAAGCGGACGCGCAGACCTTCCAGCTCCTCCGGGAAGCTGCTGTAGAGAACGGCGCCCAGGTCGCCGTTGGACAGGCGCAACAATGCCTGCTCCAGACGAACAAGTGCTGTGGCCTGTTCGCCGTTGCGCGACGCAATGATGGCCCGCATCCGGGCAATACCGCGGGCGATAGAGCCGAGATCATCGCGCCGTGCGCGATCCATCAGGTCCTTGTCGCAATCCGGCTGTTCGCTATCGGTTGCATGGCGCGCAAGACGTGCCAGCGGCTCACAGAGCCGGCAGACCAAAAGAAACAGTGTTGCACAGCAGGCAAGCGCCGCTGCAATGCTGAAGCCTGCGACCTCAGGCGAAAACCGGTATGCCTTTAGGGCAATCAAGGTTAGCGCTACGAGAGTGAACGCTGCGAGCAGAAGGGTCGCCTCGATCGGTCGATGCTTCAAGCGAGTGAACATCATCATGATGGACCTCCAGTCTTGAATGTACGCGCTCACATAATGTGAGTCGGGCTCGACAGTTGCTCCCAAGGTTTAGAACGACCATGGAAAACTCTTGTAAACTTTAACGCGGCGTTAATCTTCACAGGTGTTTGTTTCGTTTTTGTTCACCTCGGCCATGGCGTGTATCGAAGCCGGACATTAGGATTGGCGGAATGACAGAAACGATTCGTATCATCGGCATTGATCCCGGCCTGCGCCGTACCGGCTGGGGGGTCATCGACACGCTCGGCAACAGCCTGAAGTTCGTTGCTTCAGGCACCGTGACCTCCGATGGTGACATGGACCTTGCCTCCCGTCTTTGCCAGTTGCACGACGGACTGGCCGAAGTGGTGCATAGTTACCGTCCGGATGAGGCCGCGGTCGAGCAGACCTTCGTGAACAAGGACGCGGTCGCGACTTTGAAGCTGGGTCAGGCGCGCGGCATTGCCATGCTGGTACCGGCGCGGGCCGGGCTTCCTGTTGCCGAATATGCACCGAATGCCGTCAAGAAATCCGTGATTGGCGTGGGCCATGGCGAAAAGCAGCAGATTCACATGATGCTGAAGATCCTGATGCCGAAGGTCGAGTTCAAGGGCAATGACGCCGCCGATGCCCTGGCTATCGCCATTTGCCACGCCCATAACCGGGGCGGAGACCGCTTGCGCAAGGTGCTGGCCCGCGCCTAAATGTTCTTGACTTGTTCTTGTGCGTCGTTAAGCAATCAATCCCGGCATTCCCTGTCTTGCTCCTTACACTTCGCATGGATCACCAACGATGATCGGAAAACTCAAAGGCACCATCGACGAGATCGGCGATGATTATGTTCTCGTTGATGTCCATGGTGTTTGCTATGTCGCCCATTGTTCGTCGCGCACGCTGTCGCGCATCGGATCTGCGGGCGAGGCGATTGTCCTCTTCATCGAGACCTATGTGCGCGAAGACCAGTTGAAGCTGTTTGGCTTCCTCAGCGCGCTGGAGCGGGAGTGGTTTCTGCTGCTGCAGAGCGTGCAGGGGGTGGGCACCAAGGTGGCGCTTGCCATTCTTTCCACACTCACGCCGTCTGAATTGGCGAATGCCATTGCGCTGCAGGACAAGGCGGCGGTGTCGCGAGCGCCAGGTGTGGGGCCGAAGGTGGCGATCCGCATCCTGACCGAGTTGAAGAACAAGGCTCCTGCCTTTGCGGGCGAAGCATCCGGCAATATCGGCTTCAAGCGGGAGCTGGCGGAAGGCGTTGCCTCAGCACCCGTCGCGGACGCCGTCTCTGCGCTCACCAATCTCGGCTACTCCCGCGACCAGGCCGCCAATGCGGTTGCCGCAGCTCTCAAGAATGGCGGAGAGGGCGCCGACAGCGCCAAGCTGATCCGGCTGGGATTGAAGGAGCTTTCGCGGTGATTTCCTCCGGTTTTGATTTTTTCTCCCGAATTTGATATCGTCCGACGATGTCCAGAAATGGAGGAATGAGATGACGGTCTGGGAAGCTACACTCTCCTCCAAGGGGCAAGTGACAATCCCGAAGGAGATGCGCGAGGCCTTGAAGCTGAGGCCCGGCGATACGCTTGTTTATTGCCTCATTGACGGTGAGGTCATTATGACGCCGAAGAATATCGATTTGAAAGACTTGGTGGGTTTGCTCGGTGAACCACCTGGAGGGCCGGCGACGCTTGAGGAGATAGAAGACGCAGCGGTAAAGGCCGCGGCTGACAACGTGTTCGATATGTCGGATGACAATGGTGAAGATGTTGCCGCATGATGATGATCGGTTTGGACACGAATGTCCTCGTGCGTTTATTGACAAACGATGATCTGCGCCAGCGACAGGCGGCGCTTGCATTCGCGGAGGGTCTTGGTGAGGCCTATATCGCGTTTGTGTCGCTTCTGACGCTCGTCGAGCTCGATTGGGCGCTGAGAACACGCCTTCGTTATAGTCGTCAGGATGTGGTGCGCAGCATCAGCCTCTTGCTGCAGGCGAGAGGTATGGTTTTTGAACACCATGACCTTGTCGCGCAGGCCTTAGGTCTCGTATCGCGTAAAAATGTAGATTTCGCCGACGCCCTGATTGCCGCGCGCGCATTGCAGGCCGGTTGCCAGTCGGTCAAAACCTTTGACAGAAAAGCCGCAGCCCGCGTACCCGGCATGGAACTCCTCGCATGAGCGCTCACAATCCCGTTCTGACCCCGGAAAAGCGCGGCGAGGATCTTGATGCGGCGCTGCGCCCGCAGTCGCTGGACGAGTTTACCGGTCAGGCGGAGGCGCGCGCCAATCTCAAGATTTTCATCGAGGCGGCGAAGAACCGCGGCGAGGCGCTGGATCACGTGCTGTTCGTCGGGCCGCCTGGACTTGGCAAGACCACGCTCGCGCAGATCATGGCCAAGGAACTGGGCGTCAACTTTCGCTCCACCTCTGGCCCCGTAATTGCCAAGGCTGGCGATCTAGCGGCCTTGCTTACCAATCTCGAAGAGCGCGACGTTCTCTTCATCGACGAAATCCACCGGCTCAATCCGGCGGTCGAAGAAATCCTTTATCCCGCCATGGAGGATTTCCAGCTGGATCTGATCATCGGCGAGGGGCCGGCGGCGCGCTCGGTGAAAATCGACTTGTCCAAATTCACGCTGGTGGCCGCGACCACGCGCCTCGGCCTGCTGACCACGCCGCTGCGCGACCGCTTCGGCATTCCGGTGCGTCTCAATTTCTACACGGTCGAGGAACTGGAATCGATCGTGCGCCGCGGTGCACGTTTGCTGGGCCTCGGCATGACGGACGAGGGTGCCCGGGAGATTGCCCGACGCGCGCGCGGCACGCCGCGCATTGCCGGTCGCCTTCTGCGCCGCGTGCGCGATTTTGCGGAAGTGGCCCGCGCCGAAGCCGTGACCCGCGAGATTGCCGATGAAGCGCTGACCCGCCTGCATGTAGATCATGCGGGTCTCGATCAACTGGACAAGCGCTATCTCAACATGATCGCGGTGAATTTCGGCGGCGGGCCGGTCGGCATCGAAACCATTGCGGCGGGTCTCTCCGAGCCGCGCGATGCCATCGAGGACATTATCGAACCCTATATGATCCAGCAGGGTTTCATTCAGCGCACGCCGCGCGGGCGTATACTCACCGCTACCGCCTGGAAGCATCTTGGCCTGCAGCCGCCCAAGGATCTGGAAGCCGCGCAGTTTCGCCTTACCCTTGAGGATGATTAAGTGATCCGCCGCCGGACCCTTCTCAAGCTGTTGTTGGGCGGCTTCATGAGCCTTGTCGCGACAGCCAGCTATCCATTCGTGGAGTCGATGGGGCGCCCGCGCATCACTCGCTATCGGCTGACCCCCGGTCATTGGGCGCCGGGCCTGAAGCTCAAGATCTGCGTGCTCGCCGATTTTCATGCCTGCCGACCCTGGATGACACCGGCACGCATGCGCTCGATCTGCGGGCAGGCGCAGGAACTCGGGGCCGATATCATCCTGCTGCTCGGTGATTACCTTCCAGGTGTGAAGGTGATGACCGAGAAATTGCCGCCGGAGGAATGGGTGGCGCCGCTGAAAGGGCTCAAGGCACCACTTGGGGTGCATGCCGTTCTCGGCAATCACGATTACTGGGGCGATCGCGAATTTCAAAACGATCCGACGCGTGAGAGCTTTGTGGCCCGCACGCTGAGCGATGCGGGTATCTCCGTCTACATCAACCGCGCCGCTCGTATCGAAAAGGATGGTCAGGCTTTCTGGCTGGCCGGGCTGGGCGACCAATTGGCCATACTGCCGCGAGACCGGCTCAGCCGCGATGATGTCACCGGTATCGATGATCTGCCGGCTACGCTTCTGCAGGTCCGGGATGATGCGCCCGTCATTCTGATGGCGCATGAGCCGGATGCCTTCTTCGATGTCAGCGAGAGGATCGCCTTGACGCTGAGCGGACACACCCATGGTGGTCAGTTCAATCTGTTCGGCTGGCGCCCCTTCACCTCAACGGATGGGTCGAAGCGTTATCCCGCAGGGCTTTACCGCGAAAAGCAGGGCGATCTTATTGTGTCCAAGGGCCTCGGCTGTTCGGCCTTGCCGCTGCGTATCGGCTCATGGCCGGAAATTCTTTTGATCGAATTGGGGTGACAGACGTGGGCAAGCGTATCCGCATCAAGACCAAACCGAAGAAGACATTCCAGATGCGGATCGCGGGGTTGGGCTTTCGCGATGGCCATGTTCTGGTCCATCGCGCCACGCATGAGGATTTCTGGACTTTTCCGGGCGGCGGTGCAGAAATCGGCGAAACCTCGGAAGATACGCTGTTTCGCGAGATGATCGAGGAGATCGAGACGGAGGTTAAGGTCGTCCGGCTCCTCTGGGTAGTCGAGAATTTCTTCAAGCACGAAGCCCGCGATTGGCATGAGCTTGGCATGTATTACCTGATGGAGATCCCTGAGAGTTTTCCATTCGCCTCGGAGGAGATCATTCATCGCATTCAGGACGGCGACAACGAACTCGAATTTAAGTGGGTGCCCGCGACGACCGAGGCACTGACGAAACTCGATATCCCGCCCTACTTCATTGCGGCTGAAATCGAAAACCTGCCGGAAACGCCAAAACACTTGGTCTGGCATGACCATGATCTGGATACGAAGTAGCGGAACCGCTTACGCCGTCTCCCGTTCCTGTTGTGATATAAACGGGAGCGAGTGATGAGCAAGATCAAAGAGGGTGACGAGGTTACCTGGCAGTGGGGGCGCGGCGAGGCTGAAGGCAAGGTGGTCGACACCTTCACGGATGACGTGACGCGCCTCATCAAGGGTAAGAAGATCAAACGCAAGGCCAGTGCAAAGGAGCCGGCCGTTCTCGTACGTCAGGACGACGGCGCCCGCGCGCTGAAAAGCAGTTCGGAAGTCCATAAGAGCTAAGACGGCTGGTCCCCATTTCAACTTCATGCCCTAGAATTGCCCCGGTTTCTATTGCTACAGGCAAGCGACAGAGATTTCAGGGGCACTGGGTTTATGCAGCACCAAGCATTTCATCTGGCCGGCCAGCTTCAGGATGATGGAAGCCATCGGCTGGTTCAGCGGGTCTATTACGAAGACACGGATTTTTCGGGACTGGTGTATCATGCGCGCTACCTGCATTTCTTGGAGCGCGGCCGCACCGATTACCTTCGCTGCCTGGGGTGCGAGCAAAGCCAGCTCGTCAGCGTGGACGAGGAGGGGCTTGTCTTCGTGGTGCACCGCATGGAGATCGACTTCAAGTCACCAGCCCGCATGGATGATGTGCTTGATGTAACAACGCGAACGGAAAAAGCGGGTGGCGCCAAGATGGTGATCCAGCAGGAAATCCGTCGAGGCGAAGTGTTGTTGATCCAGGCGAAGGTCGTGATCGCGGTCATTAACCGTAATGGGCGCCCACGCCGTTTGCCGGAAACTTTGGCTGAGGCTTTTCTTGGGACTCCCCAGTTTAAATCAGATTGATCCGATAGTAACGCATTTTTAACGCTAATATTGTCTTACTGGCATCGATCTACATTGTGCGGTGCACGCCTTCCTTTGACCAAAATTGAAGGCGAGAAGGCCTTGGAAAGCTGGGCTGGCGGGCATGTCAAGCATCCGCACCAATATGAGTGAACGCCATTGAACCGGCCCGTGTCATCGCGCCGGCCGATGGGATTCGGGGATTAGGATAGATGGAACACGCGGATTTGGCGGCGGCTGCAACCTCGGTAAGCCTCCTGTCGCTCTTCATGCAGGCGGGTCTGATCGTCAAGCTGGTCATGATCGGCTTGATCGGGGCGTCGGTCTGGACCTGGGCGATCGTCATCGACAAGTACATCAACTTCGGCAAGGCACGCCGCCAGTTCGATCAGTTCGAACAGGTCTTCTGGTCGGGCCAGTCGCTGGAGGAGTTGTACCGGACGCTGGCCGAGCGCCAGAACACCGGTCTTGCCGCCATCTTCGTCGCCGCGATGCGCGAGTGGAAGAAAAGTTTCGAGCGCGGCGCCCGTTCCCCGATCGGTCTGCAGATGCGTATCGACCGCGCCATGGACGTGACGATGGCGCGCGAAGGCGAGGCGTTTGAAGCCCGCCTCGGATCGCTTGCGACGATCGGTTCCGCCGGTCCCTTCATTGGTCTCTTCGGTACGGTTGTCGGTATCATGACCTCGTTCCAGGCGATTGCCGGTTCGAAGTCCACCAATCTTGCGGTCGTGGCACCGGGTATCGCGGAAGCGCTGCTGGCAACCGCCATCGGTCTCGTCGCCGCTATCCCGGCCGTTATCGCCTACAACAAGTTCACCGCCGATGCCGGCAAGCTGTCGGCGCGCATGGAAGGTTTCGCGGACGAGTTCTCCGCCATCCTGTCGCGCCAGATCGATGAAAAGCTGCAGCCGCGCCAGGCCGCCCAGTAAGGCGAAGCGGCCCCGCGTTTGAAGGAGTAATTCCATGGGTATGTCGGCCGGAGGTTCCAAGGCAGCAGGCGGTGGCCGGCGCGGTCGCCGTTCGCGCCGTCACGGCGGTGCCATCAGCGAAATCAACGTCACGCCACTCGTCGACGTCATGCTCGTGCTGCTGATCATCTTCATGGTGGCCGCACCGATGATGACCGTCGGCGTGCCGGTTGACCTGCCCCAGACATCGGCAAATCCGATGAATGCGGATACGCAGCCGATCACCATTTCCGTCAATGCCAAGGGCGAGATCTATCTGCAGGAAACGCCGATCGTTCTCGATGAGATCGTGGCGAAGCTGCAGGCCATTGCCAAGACTGGCTACAACGAACGCATCATGGTGAAGGCCGATACGGTCGCCGCCTATGGCGTCGTCGCGCAGGTTCTCGGCAGCATTAATTCGGCAGGCTATAAGAATATTGGCCTGATCACTGCACCGAAGCAGGGGAAGTAATCGGTTCGCGATGAGGGGTAGTCTCGGCACATCGCTGGTTCTGCATTTTCTGGTGCTCACCGCGGCGCTGCTGTCACTCAGCGCGCCGGCGCCATTCGAGGTGACGCCGGAGGAATCCGTATCCGTCGATATCGTTCAGTCCATCACCCAGACCCAAAAGGGCGAGGAGAAGGCGCCGAAGAACGAGAAGCCGTCGCCCAAGCCCACCAAGAACCAGAAGGTCGTCGAGAACGCCGAAAATTCTGGCGAGAACGATGTCGACCTGAAAAGCCCGCCGACACCGGCCAAGAAGCCGGTGCAAACGGAGACTGCTGCCGCGCCGCCCAAGGCTGAGCCTGTACCGACCCCGACGCCCGAAACCAACAAGGTGAAGGACATCGTCAAGGAAGAGACGGCGCCGAAGCCTGAAGAGGTGGCAGCCCTTCCGATCCCGAAGCCGGAAATGGTGCCCACGCCGAAGCCCGAGCCTCAGCCAGAACCGAAGCCGCAGGAGCAGAAGACGGAAGACGCGCCGGTGCCGGATGCCATTCCGCTGCCAGCCTCCCGCCCTAAGCCGGAGCCGCCGAAGGAAGAGGCCAAGCCGGTCGAAAAGCCCGTTGAGAAACCGCCGGAAAAGAAGCCCGAGACCAAGCCTGCCGAGAAGACACCTGACAACAAGAAGGTGGCCGACAAGAAGCAGGAGACCGCCAAGTCTCAGGCCGTCAAGGAAAGCGAATTTAACGCCGACCAGATTTCCGCCATGCTGAACAAGCAGGAAGCCGCGGGTGGTGGCGCCAAGCGATCTACCGAAACAGCCTCGCTCGGCGCCAAGAAGACGCTCGGCACCGGTCTCAGTGCTAGCGAAGTCGATGCGGTCAAGGGCCAGATCCAGGGCAACTGGTCGCTTGTGGCCGGCCTCACGGGCGTCGAGCAGGTACGTGTGAAGATCAAAGTGCAGCTGGATAAGTCCGGCAACATCATCGGTACGCCCGAAGTGACGGCAACCGGTGGCCCGGATGCGACCCGCCGCGCTGTCGAAAGCAGTACACGTCGCGCGCTTTTGAAGTCGGCGCCGTTGAAGAACCTGCCGGTCGACAAATATGACGGCGAAAAAGGATGGAATACCCTGGTGCTGAATTTCGATCCAACGGAGTTCGCACTGTGAGCTGGCGTGGTTTGGACAAAATGCTGATCGAAAACCGCTCCCAAATTTCTGTGCCAAACTTTTGTGTAAGGCTGAAAGGCTTGTCTCAATGATCAAGAAATCTCTTCTCCACGCTCTGGCCGTGGCGGCGAGCATGCTGGCGGCGTTTGTCGTTGCGACGCCCGCCAACGCGCTTGTGGAAATCAACATCAACAAGGGCAATGCGCAGCCGCTGCCGATCGCAATCACGGACTTCATTTCCGGCAATGAGCTGGGTGCGCAGATCTCCGGCGTGATCGCCGCCGACCTGCAGCGCTCCGGTCTATTTGCGCCCATCAACAAGAGCGCCTTCATCGAGAAGGTCTCCGACCCCAGCAAGATGCCGCGTTTCGAGGACTGGAAGGTCATCAACGCCCAGGCACTCGTGACCGGTCGCGTGACCCGTGAAGGCGATGGCCGCCTGCGCGCGGAGTTCCGCCTGTGGGATACGTTTGCCGGTGCCCAGATGACGGGCCAGCAGTTCTACACCCAGCCGGAAAACTGGCGCCGTGTGGCCCATATCATCGCAGATGCGATCTACAAGCAGATCACCGGCGAGAGCGGTTATTTCGATACCCGCGTCGTCTTCGTCTCCGAAAGCGGCCCCAAGAATGCGCGCCAGCGTCAGCTTGCGATCATGGACCAGGACGGCTTCAACGTCCGCATGCTGACCAATACCAAGGACATCGTTCTGACGCCGCGCTTCTCGCCGAACCGTCAGGAAGTGACGTACATGTCGTTCGAGGGCCAGCAGCCGCGCGTTTACCTGCTGCAGCTTGAAACCGGACAGCGCGAAGTGGTCGGCAACTTCCCGGGCATGACCTTCTCGCCGCGCTTCTCGCCGGACGGTCAGAAGGTCATCATGAGCCTTCAGCAGGATGGCAACTCCAACATCTACACGATGGACCTGCGCTCGCGCACCACGACGCGCCTGACCAGCACCTCGGCGATCGATACCTCGCCTTCCTATTCACCTGATGGCTCCAGGATCGTCTTCGAAAGTGACCGTGGCGGTCGTCAGCAGCTCTATGTGATGGGCGCGGATGGCTCTGGCCAGACCCGTATCTCCTTCGGTGATGGTGCTTATTCGACACCGGTCTGGTCTCCGCGCGGTGACCTGATTGCCTTCACCAAGCAGTCCGGGGGCAAGTTCTCTATTGGCGTGATGAAGCCGGATGGTTCGGGCGAACGCATCCTCACCAGCGGCTTCCATAACGAAGGCCCGACCTGGGCGCCGAATGGCCGCGTGCTGATGTTCTTCCGTCAGAATGCCGGTGCCGGTGGCCCGCAGCTCTATTCCATCGACCTGACTGGCTATAATGAACAGGCCATCAAAACCCCGGCCTTCGCGTCCGACCCGGCTTGGTCGCCGCTGCTTGAATAGTCTTCGAATTTGAGGCGGGCGAGAGCCCGCCTTTTTCCTGCCGCAATGTCCTGAAAATGCGCCAAATGGGACAATGGTTGCGGATCGTTAACCATAACTGTTGTTACTGGATTAACCAGAAACGGTTAGACTCTGGCAACGCTGTAAATTGTGATCAAGGAGAGACCGGCTATGAGCCGCACCTACACCCCGGCGATGAGCCGCATGCAGACCCTGGCCCGCAACCCGGCCGTTATCGCATTGACGCTGGCATTGGCCCTGGCTGGTTGCGCCAACAAGAAGAACATGCCGAACAATGCTGGCGATCTCGGTCTGGGCGCTGGCAGTGCCGCGACCCCGGGTTCGGCACAGGACTTCACCGTCAACGTCGGCGACCGCATCTTCTTCGACACCGATTCGACCTCTATCCGCGCAGACGCCCAGCAGACGCTCGACCGTCAGGCCCAGTGGCTGCAGCGCTATCCGCGCTACGCCATCACCATTGAAGGCCATGCTGACGAACGCGGCACGCGCGAATACAACCTCGCACTCGGCGCTCGTCGTGCCGCTGCAACGCGTGACTACCTGGCTTCGCGTGGCGTTCCGGCCAGCCGCATGAAGACGATCTCCTACGGCAAGGAACGTCCGGTTGCTGTCTGCGACGACATTTCCTGCTGGTCGCAGAACCGTCGCGCTGTCACCGTTCTCGGCGGTGCTACGAAGTAAGCTTAGTCTTCACGACATTGAGATCAGGGGCGGCCTTTGTGCCGCCCTTTTGGTTTTTTCATAGTTTAGCCGAAGTTCGGTTGTCTTTTCGCGGATAACGCGATTGCATTTTGCCGACATTTGGAAAAATCTCTGCGCGCGCCAAATCAGCGCAGCGTCACGAAAAGCAGGACGGACGACATGAAGAAACTTGTTCTGGCAGCAATGCTGGGGCTTGCGGCCACAAGTGGCCAGGCAGGGGCCTTTTCGCTGTCGAGCTTTAATCCCGGTGCAGGACGCACGGCCCAGCCGTCGCAATCCTCGCAAGCCCCGGTGATCAAGGTTCAAAGCGCCGGTGACTCGGTTCGTATTCAGCAACTGGAGGAGAGTATCCGCCAGCTGAACGGCCGTGTCGAAGAGATGAGCTTCCAGTTGCTGCAAATGCAGGAGCAGATTCGCAAGGCTCAGGCGGATAACGAATTCCGTTTCCAGGAGCTTGAGAAGGGCTCCGGTAGCGGTTCCGCTCCCTCTGTCGCTGCCGCGCCGGCAGCCGGCTCAAAAAAAAACGATGAAATAAGCCGAATCATCGAGACTCCCGCACCGTCTTCTCCGTCCTCCACCGCCAAGACAGCGCCCGGTGAAACCACTCTGGGCTCGATGGAAGTGGATAAATCCGGGGCGCCGGTGCGGGCATCGGCCAATTCGAACGTCAAGAATTCCTCGTCCCTGCCGGGCGTCGATACAGGCGCGCCCGCGCCTTCGCGCGACCAGCAGCAGACGGCCTCGCTTGGCAATGAAAGCGATGCCTACAAGGCCGCCTATAACCATGTGCTCTCCGGTGACTATCAGGTCGCGGAGAAGGAATTCAGCACTTATCTGCAATCCTATCCAAAGAGCGCGCGCGCACCCGATGCCAGCTTCTGGATGGGCGAAGCCCAGTATTCCCAGGGCAAGTATAACGAAGCGGCCAAGACCTTCCTGAACGGTCACCAGACCTATGGCAGCTCGCCCAAAGCGCCGGAAATGCTGCTGAAGCTCGGCATGTCCTTGGCTGCACTCGACAACAAGGAAACGGCCTGCGCAACGCTGCGGGAAGTGCCGAAGCGTTATCCCAATGCTGGCAAGCCGGTGCTGGGCAAGGTTACCAGCGAGCAGAAGCGCCTGGGCTGCAATTGATCACGCGCTTTGCGGCTTCGTCCTCCGTCCTGCTTCCGAAGCCGCCGCGGGATGCTCTTCGTGATATGCTGCACAGGCTGCGTCAGCCGGGGCGCCTGCTGATCGCAGTATCAGGCGGCAGCGATTCGACCGGCCTGCTCGTCGTCCTGCATCAAATTCTCGCGGCGCACGCTGCCGAATTTCCCGACATCTCCCTTTGCGCAGTAACCGTCGATCACGCCTTGCGAGCAGAATCGACAGCCGAAGCGCTGCGTGTCGCAGAGCTTTGTCACTCTCTCTCCATCCCGCATGAAATTGTGAGGTGGGAAGGCGAAAAGCCGAGGACTGGCGTTTCCGCTGCTGCCCGCGAGGCGCGTTACGGCCTGCTGGTGGAGGCCGCGACCCGTCTTGGCGCGACCGCCATCCTGACCGGCCATACGCTGGATGACCAGCGCGAGACGATTGCCATGCGCGCCGAGCGCGGTGGTGATGAGGCTGCCGGGCTTTCCGGCATGGCGCCCTCTGTCCTGCTGCATGGGCGGCATTATCTCTTGCGTCCGTTTCTACACACGACCCGGCAGGCGATTCGCGAGGAACTGGTGGCCGCAGGCATTGGCTGGATCGATGACCCCAGCAATGAGGACCGGCGCTACGAGCGTGTGCGGGTGAGGGGGCTTCTCGCCGACTCAGAATCGGTCTCGTTCGCAGAAATACAAAGGGCTCAGGCCGAGCGTCAGGCCCTCTCTGATCGAGCCGCCGATCTGCTGTCGCGCCATCTGACCATCCGTCACGCGGTGCTTGGACATCTGGCACGTCCGGCTTTGGACGCTGAATGGTCTGTTCTGCGACACGCGCTGCGTTCACTTGCCGCCGTTTTGGGTGGGCGTGACCATTTGCCGCCGGTGGAAGCCGTGGAGCGCCTGCAAGCGCTTACTGGCTCCGGTGAAGCCTTTCGCACCACAATGGGTCGCGTGCTTTTTCATGCCAATAGCGGTGGGCTTTATATCCTGCGTGAGCGGCGCGGGCTTTCTGTCATCATGGTAGCGCCGGGCGAGACTACGGTTTGGGACGGACGCTTTCGGGTGGCCAACTTCAGCGAGCGACCCGTTCGCATTGGCCCGTGCGATGACCCTTTGAGCGACGTAGAGGAGCCTCTTTCCTGTCCGCCGAGCCTTGCGCAGCTTGCCGCTTTGGTGCGGCCAAGGGCTGTGTATGCGGAGCCTTGGAGTGAGGAGAAGATCAGGATCCAGCCGATCCTCGCGCCTTTCGGCCGCTTTCTGCCGCAGTTCGAGAGCAATCTCGCAAAGGTTATTGCCGAAAAATTAGGTCTACCGCCGCTTCCTCTTGGACCATTTAACGCTTTGGAACGGAAAACATGATGGTAAAGAGCGGTTCGCCTTGGCAACGGGTCAGGGCAATCCTATGTTAAGCGGCAAGAAAGATGGGCGCCTTGAGTGGCCCATCATTGTCCGGGGAGTTCGATGAACCCAAACTTTCGTAATTTCGCCTTGTGGGCGATTATAGCTCTTCTGCTGATCGCGCTGTTCAGCATGTTCCAGACGGCGCCGACGCAGACGAGCTCGCGGGAAATTCCGTATTCACAGTTCTTGCGCGACGTCGATTCCGGACGCGTCCGCGATGTCGTGATTACAGGCAACCGCGTTCTCGGTACCTATTCGGAAAATGGTGCCGGCTTCCAGACCTATTCTCCCGTCGTGGATGATACGCTGGTCGATCGCCTGCAGAACAAGAATGTAAATATCGTGGCGCGGCCTGAATCCGATGGCTCGTCCGGCTTCCTGAGCTATCTCGGTACGTTGCTGCCGATGCTGCTGATCCTCGGCGTCTGGCTGTTCTTTATGCGCCAGATGCAGGGCGGTTCGCGCGGCGCGATGGGCTTCGGCAAGTCCAAGGCCAAGCTTCTGACGGAAGCACATGGCCGCGTGACCTTCGAAGACGTCGCAGGTGTCGACGAAGCTAAGCAGGACCTGGAAGAGATCGTGGAATTCCTGCGTGACCCGCAGAAGTTCCAGCGTCTCGGTGGCCGCATTCCGCGCGGCGTGCTGCTGGTCGGCCCGCCCGGTACCGGTAAGACGCTTCTCGCACGCGCTATCGCCGGCGAAGCCAATGTTCCCTTCTTCACGATCTCTGGCTCCGACTTCGTTGAAATGTTCGTTGGCGTGGGTGCAAGCCGCGTCCGCGACATGTTCGAACAGGCCAAGAAGAACGCGCCCTGCATCATCTTCATCGACGAAATCGATGCGGTCGGTCGTCATCGTGGCGCCGGTCTCGGCGGCGGCAATGACGAGCGCGAGCAGACGCTCAACCAGTTGCTGGTAGAGATGGACGGTTTCGAAGCCAATGAAGGTATCATCCTGATTGCCGCGACCAACCGTCCTGACGTTCTTGACCCTGCGCTGCTGCGTCCGGGCCGCTTCGACCGCCAGGTCGTCGTCCCGAACCCTGATATCGTTGGCCGCGAACGCATTCTGAAGGTTCATGCCCGCAACGTGCCGCTTGCGCCGAATGTGGACTTGAAAACCCTTGCCCGTGGTACGCCCGGCTTCTCCGGTGCCGACCTGATGAACCTTGTCAACGAAGCCGCCCTCATGGCCGCCCGTCGCAACAAGCGACTGGTTACCATGCAGGAGTTCGAAGACGCCAAGGACAAGATCATGATGGGTGCGGAGCGTCGCTCCTCCGCCATGACCGAGGCCGAAAAGAAGCTGACTGCCTATCACGAGGCTGGTCACGCCATCACTGCGCTCAACGTGCCGGTGGCCGACCCGCTGCACAAGGCGACGATCATTCCGCGCGGCCGGGCCCTCGGCATGGTCATGCAGCTGCCGGAAGGTGACCGCTATTCCATGAGCTACAAGTGGATGGTGTCGCGCCTCGTCATCATGATGGGTGGCCGTGTTGCGGAAGAGCTGACCTTCGGCAAGGAGAACATCACGTCTGGTGCATCCTCCGACATCGAGCAGGCCACCAAGCTTGCCCGCGCCATGGTGACCCAGTGGGGCTTCTCCGACATTCTCGGTCAGGTTGCCTATGGCGAAAACCAGCAGGAAGTCTTCCTAGGTCATTCCGTCTCGCAGTCGAAGAACGTTTCCGAGGCCACCGCGCAGAAGATCGACAACGAAGTGCGCCGCCTGATCGACGAGGCGTATACGGAAGCCCGCCGTATCCTGACGGAAAAGCATGACGAGTTCGTCATCCTGGCGGAAGGCCTGCTGGAATACGAAACGCTCTCCGGCGAAGAGATCAAGGCGCTGATCAAGGGCCAGAAGCCGTCGCGCGATCTGGGGGACGATCAGCCGACGTCGCGTGGCTCTGCCGTGCCGAAGGCTGGCACCAAGAAGGATGAGCCGAAGGGTGACGAGCCGGAAAGCGGCCTGGAACCTCAGCCGCACTAAAGGCAACCGCCTTGACTATACCAAAGGCCGCTTCGGGAAACCGGAGCGGCCTTTTGTGTTGTGCAAGCCAGATCGCGATGTTTACCCGATGGTAACGGGATATAATCGATTTTGACGGTAATTTATGTGCTTGGACAGCCGAGATATGGCATGAGCAGGCTTGCAAAGCCTTGTAGAGGATAGCCTCGGCTTTGTTGTTCCGCGCAGGCTTTTCCAAAAGCGCGCGACCTTGAAGGAGCTTCTATGACACGTCGCTATTTTGGCACTGACGGCATTCGGGGTCAGTCGAACGTTTTCCCCATGACGCCGGATCTTGCTATGCGCGTCGGAATTGCCGTCGGCACAATTTTCCGCAAGGGCAACCATCGCCATCGCGTGGTGATCGGCAAGGATACGCGTCTCTCCGGCTACATGCTGGAAAATGCATTGGTTGCCGGTTTCACCGCAGCGGGTCTCGATGTCTACCTGCTGGGACCGATCCCGACGCCCGCCGTTGCCATGCTGACCCGTTCGCTACGCGCCGATATCGGGGTGATGATCTCCGCCTCGCACAATCCCTTTGCCGATAACGGCATCAAGCTGTTCGGCCCGGATGGTTACAAGCTTTCCGACGAACTGGAGCAGGAGATCGAGGATCTTCTCGACAAGGATCTCTATTCGCAGCTTGCCAAGCCGAACGATATCGGGCGCGCCAAGCGCGTCGATGGCGACATCTATCGCTATATCGAATTTGTGAAGCGGACGCTCCCGAGGGATGTCACGCTGCACGGCCTGCGCGTGGCGATCGATTGCGCCAATGGCGCTGCCTACAAGGTGGCGCCTGCCGCGCTTTGGGAGCTGGGCGGCGATGTGGTGACCATCGGCAATACGCCGAACGGCACCAATATCAATCTCGATTGTGGCTCCACCAGCCCGGATGCCCTGCGCAAGAAGGTTCACGAAGTGCGCGCCGATATCGGCATCGCGCTGGATGGCGACGCCGACCGTGTGATCATCGTGGATGAACGCGGCGAAATCATCGATGGCGACCAGCTGATGGCTGTCATTGCGGAAAGCTGGGCCGAGGATGAGAAGCTGCGCGGCGGCGGCATTGTCGCAACCGTCATGTCCAATCTCGGTCTGGAACGCTTCCTCAAGGGCAAGGGCCTGTCGCTGGCGCGCACCAAGGTGGGCGACCGCCATGTGGTGGAACACATGCGCCAGCACGATTACAACATCGGCGGCGAGCAGTCCGGCCATATCGTCTTGTCCGACTTCGGCACCACCGGCGATGGTCTGGTGGCGGCGCTGCAGATCCTGGCGGCCGTCAAGCGCACCGGCAAGACTGTGAGCCAGGTCTGCCATCGCTTCGAGCCGGTGCCGCAATTGCTGCGCAATGTGCGCATTGGCGGCGGCAAGCCGCTGGATGACATCATCGTGCGCCAGGCGATCGAAAGCGCCGAGGCCGAACTGAATGGCAGGGGCCGTCTGGTCATCCGCCCCTCCGGTACCGAGCCCCTGATCCGGGTGATGGCGGAGGGCGATGACCGCGGCCAGGTCGAGCGGATCGTCAACGAGTTGATCGGCGTGATCTCGAACGTGCGCACCGCCGCCTGAACGATAACCTCCATAAATTCCCAGGAAAGCCCGCGGTGATCAGCCGCGGGCTTTTGTTTTTAGAGCCATGCAAAGTCTGAATAAGGAGAAGCGTTTCTACCTATGGCTTTACATCTCATTAGGCTTAATCGCTCCTTAACCTTTATCCTTAATAGTTCAACCGATCCCAATTCTGGACGCGTTGCGCGCCGAGAAATAAAAGCTTGGAGTAGGACCTATGAGGAAATCCCTTTTCGGCGCGCTTGCCGTCGTGCTTGGTGCAGCATGGGGCGCGCAGTCTGCCGATCTTTATCAACCCCAGCCCGAACCGCCCCTGCAGGCACCGGAAGTTGCAATACAGCAGTCATCCAGCGGCTGGTACCTGCGTGGTGATGTCGGCTACGGTTTCAAGGATCTGCGCGGCGCAAACTTCTACCAGGGCAATGATTTCAGCGAGAAGGTGGGCTTCTCCCATTCCGAGCTGAAGGATTCCTTCATTCTGGGCGCGGGCGTCGGTTACCAGGTCAACAACTATCTGCGCACCGATCTCACCTTTGACTACCTGTTCAAGAGCAAGTTCGAAGGCTCCACCGTTGGCGGCGGATCCGAATTCGGCGCTTGCGTCGATAGCTGCACCTCCCGCGACCGTTCCAACATGCGCGCCTATAGCTTGCTCGCCAACGCTTATGTCGATCTCGGCACCTACGGCTATGTAACGCCTTACCTCGGTGCTGGTATCGGTGGTACCTATGTGAAGTGGGACAAGCTGCGCAACACGTCCTGCGCCGACGATGGCAGCGGTTGCGATGACACCGTTGAGCATGGTGGCAAGGGAAGCTGGCGCTTTACCTATGCGCTTATGGCCGGTGCATCGATCGATGTGACCTGCAACCTGAAGGCCGATATCGGCTATCGCTACCGTCACGTGAACGGTGGCGACATGTTTGGTTGGGCTGAAAACGGCGGCCCGGGCTTCGACAAGGGCTTTGATGTTCACGAAGCGCGTCTTGGCGCCCGCTATACCTTCGGTGGATGTGACCAGCCGACCTATATGCCGCCTGCGGAAGTGCCGGTTCAGCCCATCGTATATAAGTAAGAACTGCCGCAAGGCGTTTCAAATGCAAGAAAGGCCACCCGTTGCGGTGGCCTTTTTCATGTGCAGGATAAAGAAATGCCCGGCAGCGATGCCG
This sequence comes from Rhizobium oryzicola, assembly GCF_030504645.1. Classification (GTDB taxonomy): domain Bacteria; phylum Pseudomonadota; class Alphaproteobacteria; order Rhizobiales; family Rhizobiaceae; genus Neorhizobium; species Neorhizobium oryzicola. The sequence goes on from NZ_JAUKWQ010000002.1 coordinate 175,887, forward strand.
GGCATTCGACAGTCGTCAGCAGCAGTCTTAGAACTCGCGCTTGATCAGCAGCTTGTCCATCGACCAGTGGCCGCCGCCATGGGCGGCAAAGAGGAAGACGCCACCGGTCCAGAATAGCGAAGCCAACTCGGCCTTGGTCTGTACCTGTTCCAGGAAGAAGATGCCGCCATCGGCCAGACGCTTGATGCCGTCAGGCGTGAAGAACGGGCTGCCCGATTTCAGTGCCGCAACGCCCGCATCGGTCAGGAAGGCATGTCCGTAGGGGAAGGCGAAGTGGAACCAGAGCGTGATCGCGAGCATCACGCCGTTCGCAAGCGCAATCGGGCGTGTGAAGAGACCGAGTGCGATCATGATGCCGCCAAAGAACTGCATGGCCGCCAGCATCGGCGAGAAGAGCCAGCCCGGATGGAAGCCGAGGTTCTCGACGAAGCCCACTTGAGCCATAGGCGCCATGATCTTCGGATAGCCTTCCACCATCAGCATGCCGCCAATCGCCACGCGGAAGGCTGTCCAGGCAAATGGTTCTGCAATTTTTTCATAGAATGTACTGAGGAACGGAAGAAAATAATGGCTTTTTTCTTCTGTCTTGCCAGGTGTGTACGTTGCTTGAATAGTCATTGTCAGCCCCTTGGAATAGATCTCGCGCTCCTGCTTTTGCAGACAGGCTTGCCGAACGAATAATCTTGTTTGCCAACCGATCGCGGCAAGCCTTGGGAGGGTGCTCGTCTGCAACCGATGCAGGCAAAACTAGACCTGTTGCGGCAAAATATGTTGATGCAGATCAAGTTTTCTGTGCCGCGTTGAACGGCGCAAAAAAGATGCTTTCTTGCCTTGTCGCGACTTGACCGAACGCACCCATTCCACTAACAACGCTGGCGGGACACCTCTCCCCAACGAGAGGCTAATTACCTGGAAGGGTATCTATATGGCTGATATCGTCGCCCCCGCCGCGCGTCCGGCAAACACTCATTTTTCGTCTGGCCCTTGCTCGAAGCGCCCCGGTTGGTCGCTCGAAGCGCTCTCCGATGCCCCGCTCGGTCGTTCGCACCGCGCCAAGGTTGGCAAGGACAAGCTGAAGCTGGCCATCGACCTTACCCGCGAAATTCTCGAAGTTCCGGCCGATTATCGCATCGGCATCGTGCCTGCATCTGATACCGGCGCCGTTGAAATGGCGCTCTGGTCGCTGCTCGGCGAGCGCGGCGTCGACATGCTGGCCTGGGAAAGCTTCGGCGCTGGCTGGGTCACCGACGTCGTCAAGCAGCTGAAGCTGAAGGACGTTCGCAAGTTCGAGGCCGACTACGGCCTGCTGCCGAACCTCGCTGAAGTCGATTTCGACCGCGACGTGGTCTTTACCTGGAATGGCACCACGTCTGGTGTGCGCGTTGCAAACGCCGATTTCATTCCGGCTGATCGCAAGGGCCTCACCATCTGCGATGCAACCTCTGCCGCTTTCGCGCAGAACCTTGATTTCGCCAAGCTCGATGTCGTCACCTTCTCCTGGCAGAAGGTTCTGGGCGGCGAGGGCGGTCACGGCGTGATCATCCTGTCTCCGCGCGCTGTCGAGCGCCTGACGACCTATGTTCCGGCTTGGCCGCTGCCGAAGATCTTCCGCATGACATCAGGCGGCAAGCTGATCGAAGGCATCTTCGTCGGCGAAACCATCAATACGCCGTCCATGCTCTGCGTCGAGGATTACGTCGATGCGCTCAAATGGGCCAAGGAAATCGGCGGCCTTGAGGCACTGATCGCCCGTGCCGATGCCAATGCCAAGGCGATCTTCGATTTCGTCGCCGCCAATGACTGGATCGAAAATCTCGCTGTTGATCCGGCGACGCGCTCGAATACGTCCGTCTGCCTGAAGATCGTTGATCCGGAAGTGACGGCACTTGACGCCGACAAGCAAGCAGCCTTTGCCAAGGGCATTGCCTCCGCGCTGGAAAAGCAGGGTGTGGCCTATGATATCGGTGCCTACCGCGATGCGCCGGCAGGCCTTCGCATCTGGGCTGGTGCGACGATCGAGACAGCAGACATGCAGGCCCTGATGCCGTGGCTGACCTGGGCTTACGAGACCCAGAAGGCGACGCTCGCCAAGGCCGCTGCCTGATCGAGTTTTTCGGCTTCGCCGCAAGGCGAAGCCACCGCATTCCATTTCCCTGATTGATTGAAACGAACTCTTTGAAGGAGGCCTCGTCATGGCACCTCGCGTTCTCGTGTCCGACGAACTGTCGGAAACCGCCGTCCAGATCTTCCGCGATCGCGGCGTTGAAGTCGATTTTCAGCCGCAGCTCGGCAAGGACAAGGACAAGCTGCAGGAAATCATCGGCAATTATGATGGCCTGGCGATCCGTTCGGCCACCAAGGTCACCGAAAAGCTGATCTCCGCTGCCACCAATCTGAAGGTCGTCGGCCGCGCCGGTATCGGTGTCGACAACGTCGATATCCCGGCTGCGTCCAAGCGCGGTATCATTGTGATGAACACGCCGTTCGGCAATTCCATCACCACGGCAGAACACGCCATCGCGCTGATGTTCGCCGTTGCCCGCCAGCTTCCCGCCGCCGACGTTTCCACGCAGGCCGGCAAGTGGGAAAAATCCAAGTTCATGGGTGTCGAAATCACCGGCAAGACGCTCGGCGTCATCGGTGCCGGCAATATCGGCTCCATCGTTTGCTCGCGTGCCATTGGCCTCAAGATGCACGTGCTGGCCTATGATCCCTTCCTGTCGGCCGAGCGCGCCCAGGAAATGGGCGTTAAGAAGGTTGAGCTGGACGAATTGCTGGCGCAGGCAGACTTCATCACCCTGCACGTTCCGATGACCGACAAGACGCGCGGCATCCTGAACAAGGAAGCGCTGGCCAAGACCAAGCCCGGCGTCCGCATCATCAACTGCGCCCGTGGCGGCCTGGTGGATGAGGCAGCACTCGCCGATGCCATCAAGTCCGGCCATGTTGCCGGTGCCGGCTTCGACGTTTTCGAAGTGGAGCCCGCCAAGGAAAGCCCGCTGTTCGGCCTGCCGAACGTCGTCTGCACGCCGCACCTTGGCGCATCGACCACGGAAGCACAGGAAAATGTTGCCCTGCAGGTTTCCGAACAGATGGCTGACTATCTGGTCAAGGGTGCCGTTTCCAACGCCATCAACATGCCGTCCATCACGGCTGAGGAAGCCCCGATCCTGAAGCCGTTCATCAAGCTGGCGGATGTTCTGGGTGCCTTTGTCGGCCAGGTCACCGAAGGTCCGATCAAGGAAATCGAGATCCTCTATGATGGCCAGACGGCCACCATGAACACCAAGGCCCTGACGTCGGCGCTGCTCGCCGGTCTGATCCGTCCGCAGGTCTCTGACGTCAACATGGTGTCGGCACCGATCATGGTGAAGGAGAAGGGGATCATCCTCTCCGAAGTGAAGCGTGACAAGACCGGTGTGTACGACGGCTTCATCAAGCTGACGGTCACGACCGACAAGCAGACCCGTTCCGTTGCCGGCACGGTGTTCTCGGATGGCAAGCCGCGCTTCATCCAGATCAAGGGTATCAACATGGATGCCGATGTGGGAAGCCACATGATCTACATCACCAACACCGACGTTCCCGGCATGATCGGCTTCATGGGCACGACGCTCGGCAATGCCAAGGTCAACATCGCGAACTTCCAGCTGGGCCGCGAAAAGGAAGGCGGCGATGCGATCGCACTTCTTTACGTCGATGGTCCGGTCGAGGATGCAGTTCTGGCGCAGCTGACGGCCAACCCGGCCATTAAGCAGGCCAAGCAACTGCAGTTTGCTGTCGAATAATTTCGGCAGACGGCAGGTTTAACGAGGCCCGGTGGAGCGATCCGCCGGGCCATATTTGTAATCCACTCGGCTTCTTCTTTTCCTGTTCAAGGCCGATCTTCACCAAGTTTCGGCAAAACCATACGGCGACCTCTAAAATCCTTCACAAAAATCGCTATATAGAATGCGACGCCACAGGTGTGGCTTTGAGAGGAGAAAACGATGTTGTCATCCCTTCGACGCTTCAAGCACGTGTTTGCCGTGCTGGCGATCGGATCGGTGGTATCTCTGGCAGCGGTGGATATGGCCGAAGCGCGACGTGCGAGTTCCAGCGGCAGCCTTGGCAGCCGTGGCGAGCGCACCTTTTCCGCACCGGCCACGACCAATACGGCGCCGGGCACCGCTGCGCCGATCCAGCGTACGATGACACCGAACCAGCAGCAGACGGCTCCGGGCGTGAATGCGCCACAGACCGCACAGCCGCAGCAGCCGCGTCGCGGCCTGTTCAGCGGCTTCGGCGGTGGCCTTATGGGCGGCCTTTTGATGGGCGGCCTTGTCGGCATGATGCTGGGCCATGGTTTTGGCGGCTTCGGCGGCCTGTTGCAGATCCTGCTGATCGGCGGTCTGATCTTCCTCGCGATGCGCATGTTCGCGCGTCGCTCGCAGCCGGCTGCCGATACGGGCCGCTATGCCTATGAGCCGCCGCCGGCGCAGGGTCCGGGCTTCCGCATTCCGCAGATGGGCGGCGGTCCTGCCGCCGCTCCGGCAGCGCCGCGTCAGGCCTCGGCCGCAACCGATGAGATCGGCATCACCAACCGCGACCTCGATGCCTTCGAAGGCATGCTGACGCGGGTGCAGACCGCCTATGGTGCGGAAGACTATGCAAGCCTGCGCGCCATTACGACGCCGGAAGCCATGTCCTATCTGGCGGAAGAACTGGGCGATAACGCCACCCACGGTCTCAAGAACGAGGTGCGCGACGTCAAGCTTCTGCAGGGCGACCTGTCTGAATCCTGGCGCGAGAATGGCCATGAATATGCGACGGTCGCCATGCGCTACCAGAGCATTGATGTGATGCGCGAGCGTGCGACCGGCCGTCTGGTGCAGGGCGATCCGGATCGCCCCACCGAAGCGGTGGAAGTCTGGACCTTTGTCCGAGAGCCGGGCCAGGAGTGGAAGCTCTCGGCCATCCAGGCCGCTCACTGATCGCGAAGCAGTTCGACCGTCTTCCGGTCGGGCTCGCCCTCATAAAATCCCTGAAGGGCTCGCTCGAACGGCGAGCCCTTTTCGCTGACCGCTGCAAACAAAGTCAGGCAGGAACGGAACTTCATGTCATCGGGCGAGCCGAGAATGGCATGCGCTGACTTTTCGCCCGCGTGCCGAAGAACTGTTTCGGTACATTCAATCAGTCGAATTCCCAGTAGCGGATGCGCCAGATAGGCCTTGGCTTCGCTCCGATCATGGATGGCATAACGCTGAGCCATGGCGGAATGCCCCAGACCCTCGATCTGCGGAAAGATGAACCACATCCAGTGGCTGCGCTTGTGGCCGGCTGCCAGTTCCGCCAGAGCCTGGAGGTAGATAGAGGCTTGGGCGGTCACGAAGCGTTGGAGGTCAAATGGATCGTTCTGCATGGTCATTCCTCCCCGGTACGATGAGCGTGTTTGTGACTCACGTTTTTGTCAGCCATTTTATATGATGGTGCGGTTTAATTTGCTGCACTGCACCCTAACTGCCACTGCATGAGACAGCATCTTGAACAATTCATTCTGGCCGTGATTGGTTTCCTACCCGATTGGCTGATCAGCATGATGGTGCTGATTGCAGCAGTGTTTGTCGGCTGGTTCATTCACCGCGTCGTCTTTCGCTTGCTGACGCGGATTGTCGCGGAGCGTGACCTCTTCTGGCGCTCATTGGTGTCGCGCAACCGCCGACCCTTAAGGCTCGCAATCGTCGCCTGGACGCTCACGCCGGCCGTTGCCATCGCTCCGCTGACTGACCCGCAGGCGGGTTTCGTCCGCCATCTGCTCCTGCTGGCGTTCATCCTGATCGTCGGCTGGATGACGCGCACGGCGCTGCACATCTGGATGACGGTCTATCTGCGCCGCTTCAAGCTGGATGCGGAAGACAATCTACTCGCGCGCAAGCATGTCACGCAATCGCGCATCATGGAACGAGTTGCCGCGATCCTGATCGTTTGCGTTACGCTCGCGGCAACGCTGATGACGTTCCCGACGGTCCGGCAATATGGGGTGTCACTGCTGGCCTCTGCCGGTGTGGCCGGTATTGTGCTGGGTCTTGCGCTACAGCCGTTGTTGAAGAATCTGTTCGCGGGCATCCAGCTTGCCATCACCCAGCCCATCCGCATCGACGATGCGCTGCTGGTGGAAGGGGAGTGGGGCAAGGTGGAAGAGATCACCTCGACCTATGTGGTGGTGAAGCTCTGGGATTGGCGGCGCATGGTTCTGCCGCTTGGCTATTTCATCGAAAAGCCTTTCCAGAACTGGACGCGGGAAGGGGCCGCGCTGATCGGTACCGTGATGATCTACCTGGACTATACGGTTCCCGTGGCCGATATCCGCCGCAAGGTGGAAGAGATCGCTGCGAACTCCAGGCTTTGGGACCGACAGGTGGTGAATGTCGCGGTGACCGACTTCAAGGAGCGGGTCATGGAGATCCGAATCCTCGTCTCCGCCAGCGATGCGGGAAAGACCTTCGATCTGCGCTGCGAAATGCGCGAGAAGCTGATCGATTTCATCCAGCGGGAACATCCGCACGCGTTGCCGAAGTTCCGGGCGGAAATGCCTGAGAGTTCTGGCATCGCACGCAGACAGGAGAAGGGGCAAATGCGCAGCGTGCAAGGCTGACGCGATTCGCAAATCTTGCGTTTTTCACTCTTCCTTTCTATATCCGCGCAAAGAAGGCGGCGGCCGATCCCGCCCATGCGACAAGCTTTTTCGCACAATGTGTGGTAAGCCTTGTTCAGATCAGATTGAGAGAGTTTCCGTGAATACGCTGGATTTTGACAAGAGACCGGAGGATACGCGCGTTGTCGTGGCGATGTCCGGTGGCGTGGATTCCTCTGTGGTAGCGGGACTGCTCAAACGCCAGGGCTATGACGTACTTGGCATTACCCTGCAGCTCTACGATCATGGCGCCGCGGTTCACCGCGCGGGCTCCTGCTGCGCGGGCCAGGATATTGATGACGCGCGCCGGGTCTGCGAGACGCTTGGGATTCCCCACTACGTGCTGGATTACGAACGTCGCTTCCGCGAAACCGTGATCAACCCCTTCGCGGAAGCCTATGTGGCGGGCGAAACGCCGATCCCCTGCGTTGCCTGCAATCAGACGGTGAAGTTTGCAGATCTGCTGGCGACGGCGCGTGAGTTGGGCGCGGATGCGCTGGCGACCGGCCACTACATCCGCTCGCGTCCCAATCCGACGGCAGACAACCCGAACCGTCGGGCGCTGTACCGTCCGGTCGACAGCGATCGAGACCAGAGCTGGTTCCTGTTTGCCACCACGCAGGAGCAGATAGATTATCTGCGCTTCCCGCTGGGCGGCATGCCGAAGGCCGAGGTTCGCAAGCTGGCGGAAGAGATGGGGCTCGTGGTGGCCAATAAGGCCGACAGCCAGGACATCTGTTTCGTGCCGCAGGGCAAGTATGCCGACATCATCACCAAGATCAAACCGAATGCAGCGCTGGCGGGTGACATTGTGCATCTCGATGGCCGCGTTCTGGGCCGTCACGATGGCATCCTGCATTACACGATCGGGCAGCGGAAGGGGCTGGGCGTTGCCACCGGCGAGCCGCTCTATGTGGTCTATCTCGATGCGCGCGGCCGCCGGGTGATTGTCGGGCCAAAGGAAGCGCTCGATACGCATCGCGTTTATCTGCGCGACGTCAACTGGATCGGCGATCGTTCGCTTGAAGCGGACGCAGGCCAGGGCTTCGAGTGCTTTGCCAAGGTGCGCTCCACCCGTCCTCCGACACCCGCTGTTCTGCATTGCGATGAACGCGGCGTTTACGTGGATCTGACAGTGGGTGAAGCCGGCGTGGCGCCCGGCCAGGCCTGCGTTCTCTATTCCGCCGAAGGGCCGGATGCCCGCGTTTTCGGGGGCGGTTTCATTGACCGCTCGGAACGGGCCGCAGATGCGGAAGCATCGTTGAAGGCCCTTCTCTCGGCACCGGTTGCTGCCTGAACCAGGTCATTCACGCCGAGGAGGAAAAGCATGGCTTTTCCTCCAAAGCGCGCTTGACTTTGGTCCGAGCCTGCCTTTATAAGCCCCCCATCGCGCCGGACGAGACACATAATTGTCGCAGAAGCGCGGTCCTTGGCGGGGTAGCTCAGTTGGTGAGAGCGCAGGATTCATAACCCTGAGGTCGGCGGTTCAATTCCGCCCCCCGCTACCAAACAAACCAATTTTCTCACAATGTAGATTGCACGCCTTGTCGGAGGTGCAACGCTTGATTTTGCGCGTGTTTCTTCGTCGGGTGTCTATTCTTTTCCTGCAATGGAATTATCGGCAGGCAATTGATTAGATCAAAACGCCTGATATTCTCCCTCCGTCAAAACAATACCTGTTAGCTCAGCGTAAGGGCAGGGGAGAGATCATGAAGCTTAAGAAACACCCATTTATCACCGGCCTGTCTGTTGCTGTTCTTCTCTCGCTTTGCGCGGAAAACGCGTTGGCCTTCGGCGCGATTGCGGTGAATGATGAGCGCGGTCTGGCCGCACGCGATGTTGGTTATGGCGTTGGGTGGGGCAGCACCCGCCGCGATGCCGAACGCGATGCCATCCGCCAGTGCCGGAATGCCGGCAACGATGAATGCAAAGTGGCTGTCTGGTTTGAAACCTGCGGTGCCTATGCGGGCAACCGCGTCCGCTTCGGCATCGGCTATGGCAGCAGGCTCGGTGATGCGGAGCAGGATGCTCTCGACGCCTGCGGCGACAGCAACTGCCGGATCATCGTTTCCGATTGCGAATAACGCCTTTTAAAACAAAGAAGCCCGCCGCTGGTTGATCCAGGGCGGGCTTCTTTGTGTCTGGTGTGGATTATCGCATCAGAGAAGGCACTTGCAGGGCCGAAGCAAGCCGTCGTACCCGGCTCTCGTCATGGTCCCGCCCGCGTTCGATCGCCTCGATTTCTGACACGGTCAGGCCTGAGGTCACCGCGACATCTTCGAGGCTGTAGCCGGCGGCTTGCCGTGCACTAGCGATCGTTTGTGCCACGGAAGCGGCATTGGGATGATCTATGTGATTAAGAGAAATGGTCATTCAGAACTCCTTTGGTAGTGCCGACCGAAGTCGGACGTGAGGGCATCAGCCCAAAGGATGCATTCACTGTCGGCATCTATGCCGCAGTGCAGCATACATAATCCCTAACTTTAAGGGGGCCAACCCCTCATGCTGGGATAAATGGCGGCAGCACGTCAAAAGGCCGGCGTGATCACCGGATTTTGACCATCTGAGTGCGTCTTTGTGGCGGTCTCTGGATTAGGCAGCCACAGGATATATAATTCCGCCTAATGCCTAATATTCCGGCACATGCACGTCCCGCATGATATTTTTCTCTTGAGAGCCTGCCAGTATGGTAAAGTGTTTCTTAGCTCTCTATTGACCTTTCACAAAACTTGAGTTGAATTTCCCTTGAGCATCAGGCTCTTTCCAACTGGAGGCTTCAATGATGATTGCTGGCTTTACCTTGTTTGGCTTTGATTTGTTCGGTCTGTCGCGGCGTCAGCCAGCAGACAAAGAGCGTGTGCAGGTGGCGGAACGCGTCGGCGAACAAAAAAAGGCCGATGATAAGACCGAGGCGGAAACGCGCCCCGATCCGTCCGAGAGTTTCTTCTGGGGCATGTACCCGGTGTACTGAGGTCACAGCACCGCAGGGCACACACGCCCTGCGGTGATGACTACCTGTCTTTTGTTCCTGATCAAAGCGCCATCTCATCAATCTGCTAATCCCCTGAAGGCAAGGTCGCCACACTACGGCCTGTTCAAGTTCTGACCCCGGGGAAAACGTCATGGCCAAGATCCTTTCCATCACGCTCAATCCCACCATCGATCTTTACAATGATGCTGACCGCGTGGTGCCGACGCACAAGGTGCGCGTGCGTGACCAGCGGCAGGAAGTGGGCGGCGGGGGCATCAATGTCGCGCGTGTGATTGCGGAACTGGGGGGCGAGGCGCATGCGGCGTTCCTTTCCGGTGGAGCCACCGGAGCGTTGCTGGAGGAGGCCCTGAGGTCGCTCGGCATTCACTCTCGCGCCTTTCCCATTGCTGGTGCCGTGCGGGTTGCCTTCATGGTGCGGGAGGAGGCGACCGGGCTTGAATATCGTTTCGTGCCCGAGGGGCCGGAGGTGAGCTGGCAGGAGGTTGAGCCGCTTCTGCAAGCCGTCGAGCAGTCCGGCGCCCCCTATGTCGTTGCCAGCGGCAGCCTGCCGCGTGGCCTGCCGGTCGATACCTATGCCCGCATCGCCCGAATCACGGCGCAAAGCGGCTCACGTTTCGTGCTGGATGTATCGGGCGAGCCTTTGCGGGCTGCCGTGGAAGCGGGTGGCCTTTTTCTCATGAAGCCCAGCCTCAGCGAGTTGGAGAAACTGATCGGCCACTCCCTGGATCGCAAGCAAGCCTCGGAAGCGCTGGAGGCTTTGGTAGCGCGCGGCGTTGCTGAGCACATCGCCCTCACACTCGGCGAAGATGGCGCCATTTTGGCCAGTGCGGACGGCGTGCTTGCCGCGCCTGCCATTTCCGTGCCCGTTCGCTCCACGGTTGGGGCGGGCGACAGTTTCGTCGGCGCCTTGGTCTGGGCACTTACGGAAGGCTGGTTGCCGGCAGATGCCTTTCATCTGGGGCAGGCGGCCGGTGCCGCAGCGGTGATGACGACAGGCACCGACATCTGCAAGCGCAGCGATATTCTCCAACTTTACGATCGGGAAAAGGCAGCGAGTGGAATGGTCCCACGCAAATTTGCTGCGGTTTGACCAAGATCATGTGAGCTCTTATCAGAGGTTCCTAAGGTTCTTTCATTCCCGCCGGACAGGATCGGCAAAACAGGGAAGGGAGAAACACCATGCTCTTCAAGACTATTCTCACTGTTATCGGTAGCAAGGAAGGCGAAGCGGATCTGAACCGCGCCATCGAGTTCGCCACCCAGCTTGGCGCGCATCTCACCGTTCTTGCCGTTGATGTGGCGACACCGCCCGTGCTTTCGGATTATCCGGTCGATGTGCTGTGGCTGGAGCAGCGCACAGCCGAAATGAAGACGCTACACGCGGCAGCTGACAAGGCGCAGGCTGCCTGCCAGGTGGCCGGAATTCCCTTCGACCTCGAGCGTTACTATACAGAGGGCGGACTTATCGCGGAGGTTATCTTCCGCAAGGCGCTTTATTCGGATCTGGTGCTGATCGGCGAAAAGGTGCGAGCTTCAAATGATCTGCTGCGCGCTATCGTCGATGGCGCCGTTTTTGAAGCGCAGCGTCCACTTCTGGTGTTGCCGAAGAATGATGCGCTGCCAGCCACGATCAAGACCGTTCTGCTCGCCTGGAATTCGCGAGCCGAGGCAGGTCGGGCCACGCGCGAAGCCATCGAATTCCTTGCGCAGGCGGATGTCGTGCATGTGGCGGTGGTGGACCCGGATGCAGCTTACAGCGAAAACGGCGGAGAGCCGGGCGCGGATGTGGCCGCCTTTCTGGATCGCCATGGCGTCGATGTGACGGTCCACCAGATCGCCAGCGGTGGCCGTCCCGTTCAGGATGTGCTGGCACAATATGCGGCGGATCTCGGTGCGGATCTGATCGTCATGGGGGCCTATGGTCATTCACGTATGCGGGAGCGCATCTTTGGCGGTGTGACGCAATCCATGCTCGAAAGCCCGCCGGTGCCCGTGTTCATGGCGAGGTAAGGAATCAACCGAGCTCGAGCGTGGTAACACCATAGACAAGGCGCTGCTCCAAATCGGGGGCGGCGCCTTTATACATGCGGGTGGTATCGAAGCTTTTGGTAAAGCCGATGTTGGTGAGATGCGCCGAGAAGACGTCTTGCATCTCGGGAACGTCGATAGACACGGGTTCGCCATCCGACGCGACGGTCAGCGCCGCGAACAGAGCGCAGGCGTCTTCATCGCTTTCGGCAAATAGTGGTCCGATCTTGTAGCCATCATGGCAGCGGCGCAGAACGCCATAGCCTGTCAATGTGCCATTACGGATGACCGCGAGTGCGTGCCGCGGCACGCCAGTCCAGCTATCCAGAAAAGCTGAACGGGAAGCGGGGAAGGCGCGTTTGTCCAATGCGGCAATGGCGTCGTGAAGGTCCGGCGTCAGCGCAACAATACCGGCTGCCGTGGGGGAGGGGCTTTGGCTGACACGTCCCGACCAGCGCCAGGTACGGTAAGCCTGAGCAAAGCCCATTCGGGCGTAATTGGCCTGCTGGGCGGGAACGCCATCTAAGCCGATGGTGCGATCTCCGAGGTATGCCATCGCGTGGTCCCAGACCCGCTTACCATGCCCTTTCCCGCGATGGAGAGGCTTACTGATGTAAAGCCCAATGAAGCCAAAGCCCTCGTCGTAAGCGACCGCAGAGATGGCAGATGCCAATTCGCCATTTACGAAACAGCCGAAAAATCCCTGGGGGTCGGCTTCGTAAAAGGCGGTGGCATCGTCAAGCCCCGGGTTCCATCCCTCCAGCTTTGCCCACTTCAGCAGGCATTCGATTTCGCTTTCCAGGAGGGTTCGGATTTGTCGGGTCATCCTGCCTTTAGGGTCTTGGGTTCAAAGCCTTGGAGAAGCCCCAGATAGGGTTTCGAGATAGGTGTAGCGTAGGCTCCTCGCTTTGTGGTTGTCAACCCGAGAGATATCAACCCCTCCGCTTGTTTGACCGCAGCAGCGACGCCATCTACGACGGGGACGTCGAATTCCTCTGCCAAGGTGCGTGTCAGATCCGCCATGCCGGCACAGCCAAGAACGATGGCTTCTGCCTTGTCCTCCCGCAGCGCGGTGGCGATCTCGTTGCGCAAACGGTCGCGGGCGTTGGATTGTGGATCTTCCAGCGACAGAACAGGAATGTCTGCGGCACGCACCTTCACCCGTCCGCTCATGCCATAGCGATGCACCAGATGTTCCAGCGGAAGGCGCGAGCGCTCCATGGTGGTGACGATGGTGATCCGCTGGGCGATGAAGGAGACGCTGGCGAGCGCCGCCTCGCAAATGCCGATGACGGGAATGTTGGCCAGCGCCCGGGCCGCGTCGAGCCCTGTATCATCGAAGCAGGCAATGATGGCGGCATCGGCGCCAGCCTTTTCGCCCTTGGCGATTTCCATCAGCAGTCCGGGCACGGCAAAGGCTTCGTCGTAATAGCCTTCAATGGACACCGGCCCCATGCTTGACGTGGCGGGCACGATCTCCGTTCCAACGGCTGCGACACGCCGTGCCGCGTCGGCCGCCGTCTCGGTCATGGTGGCGGTCGTATTTGGGTTTACCAGTAGAATTTTCATCAGCTGCGTGCCCTGCGCCGGTTCACGGCGATGATGAGGGCAAGCGTGCCCCCGATGACGAGGAAGGAAAAGACAGTCGTGACGGTGCCGAGCGCATAGAGCACAGGCGTCGTGACATTGGTGGTCATGCCGTAGATTTCGAGCGGCAGCGTATTGAAGGTGCCAGCCGTCATCAGCGTGCGGGCAAATTCGTCATAGGACAGGCTGAAGCCGAACAGGCCAACGCCGATCAGGCTGGGTGCGATCATCGGCAGTAGAACGTGCCGAAACGTCTGCCAGGCGCTGGCGCCGAGATCGCGTGCCGCTTCCTCGTAAGAGGGCGAGAAGCGGTTGAACACGGCAAACATGATCAGCACGCCGAAGGGCAGTGTCCAGGTGAGATGCGCACCGAAGGCGGACGAGTACCAGGAGGGCTGGAAGCCGACCTGCTGGAACACGACGCCGATGCCGAGCGAGACGATGATGGAGGGCACGACGAGGCTTGCGACCGAGAGGTAGAAGAGGGGCGTGGCGCCGATGAACTTGCGGCGGAAGGCAAGGCCCGCCAGCAGCGAGACCAGCACCGTCGTGACCATCACCATTAGCCCGAGCGTCAGCGAACGCTGGAAGGAGCCACCGAAATCACCCACGGCCTGCGTCTCAAACAGATTGAAGAACCAGTGCAGCGATACCCCGTTGAGCGGGAAGGTGAGGCCGCCATTTGGTCCCTGAAAGGAGAGGATCAGGATCGCCGACAGGGGGCCGTAGAGAAACAGCACGAAGACGGCGAAGAAGGCGGCGAGAATGTAGAATTCGCGGGAGCGTTTGTCTGAATGCATCTCACAGCTCCTTGCGGATATCGACGATGCGGAGGATCCCCGCGACCATCAAGAGAACGAGGATCAACAGCACTACGGCATTGGCGGCGGCGGCAGGATATTGCAACAGCGACATCTGGTTTTTCATCATCAGCGCAACCGAGGCGCTCTGGCCGCCGGACATGACCTGCACGGTGGAGAAATCCGCCATGACCAGCGTGACCACGAAGATCGTGCCGATCGCCATGCCGGGCTTGGCAAGCGGAATGATGACATTGGCGAGGATCTGCCAACTGGAGGCGCCAGCATCGCGAGCCGCTTCGACAAGAGATTTATCGATGCGCATCAGCGTGTTGAAGATCGGCGTCACCATGAACAGCGTGTAGAGATGCACCATGGCCAGCACCACGGCGAAATCGGAATAGAGCAGCCATTCGATTGGCTCCGGCACGATGCCGGCGCTGACCAGCGCCGAGTTGATCAGGCCGTTGCGGCCGAGCACCGGGATCCAGGAAATCATGCGGATAATGTTGGAGGTGAGGAAGGGTACGGTGCAGACCAGGAAGAGGACGGTCTGCATGGCGGCGGTTCTGATATGGAAGGCCAGGAAATAGGCGACCCAGAAGCCGACGAACAGCGTGATGCCCCAGACGATGACCGCGAATTTCAGCGTGTTGAGATAGGTCTTCCAGGTGACCCAGGAACCGAGCGTTTCGGCATAGTTCATGGTCACGAAGCCCGGATACATCTGGGCGAAATCATAATCCCAGAAGCTGACGACCGCGATCATCAGCAAAGGCAAGAGCAGGAAGCAGGCAAGGATCAGCGTCAGCGGTGCCGCCTGCAGATAGGCCGGCAGCCAGCCGGGCAAGCGGATCTCGCGCTTCGGCTTCGGTTCTCCGACACCCAGGAATCGCACTGTTGCCATTGATCGTTTTCTCCCACATTCGAGGCTATCCTCGATGCATTCACGTCGAGGGTTGCCCCTCATCCCCCTGCCGGGACCTTCTCCCCGCTAACGGGGAGAAGGGGAAAACCGCACCGTTTCGCTTCCCCACAAAACTCTAAGGCATCCGATAAGGCTGCCGTAGTCTCGTCCCCTCTCCCCGCAGGCGGGGAGAGGGTTAGGGTGAGGGGCAGTTCTTTTGTCTGCCGGTCCTTACGCCGCGATGAACTCGTTCCAGCGGCGAACCATGTAGCGGTCTTCGTCCATGACGGAGTTCCAGCAGGCGACCTTGCCCATGCGGTCTTCGAAGGCGCCACCGTCACGCACGGCGCCGGCCTTCTCCATGACCTTGCCTTCCGGCGAGAGGATGTCGCCCTTGGCGGCCTTGCCGTCGATCCAGTAGCCCCATTCGTCTTCGGTCATGAATTTCTTGGCCGTTTCCATGCAGGCCGAGTAGTAGCCCTGACGGTTCAAGTAAGCGCCAACCCAACCGGATGTGTACCAGTTGATGTATTCATAGGCGGCATCCAGCTGCGCGCCCTTGAGGTGGGATGCGAGACCCAGACCGCCGCCCCAGGCGCGGTAACCTTCCTTCAGCGGCTGGTACTTGCAGGCGATGCCCTTGGAGCGGACAGCTGCCACAGCCGGCGACCACATGGACTGGATGACGACTTCGCCCGATGCCATCAGGTTGACCGATTCATCGAAGCTCTTCCAGAAGGCGCGGAACTGGCCCTGCTTCTTGAGGCCGATCAGGAAGTCGATCGTCTTGTCGATCTCTTCCTTGGTCATGTTGCCCTTGTCGGCATATTTGATCTTGCCGGCGGCTTCCATGATCATCGCGGCATCCATGATGCCGATCGACGGGATGTTGAGGATGGAGGTCTTGCCCTTGAAGGCCGGGTCGAGAATGTCGGCCCAGGTGGTGATTTCGCGGCCGACCAGGTCCGGACGAATGCCGAGCGTGTCGGCGTTGTAGATCGTCGGCATCATGGTGAACCATTCGGTCTCACCCTTGGCGAAGGTCTTTGTGCCGGGCTTTTCGACATAGCCGACCGTGTGCGGAGCGGTGCCCTGCGCGATCACGCTATCGGCCTTCAGCTTGCCGTTCTTGAACAGCGGCACGACGCTGCCGTAATTCTTCAGCTTCTTTACGTCCATCGGCTGGATGACGCCGGCCGGATAGACCTTCTTCAGGATCCAGTATTCGATATCGGCGATATCGTAGGAGTTCGGCTGGGTCACGGCGCGCTGGGCGGCGGCGTCGGAATCGGTCGCCGTCATTTCCAGCGTGATGCCGAGGTCCTTCTTGCACTGCTCGGCAATGGCGTTGATGTTGGAAACGCCGGTGCCGAACTGGCGAAGCGTGATCTTCGACTGCGCCCAGATGGTGGGGAAGCCGGTGATGGCGCCGGAGCCGGCTGCGAGACCCGCAGCGGCGGAAGCGGTCTTCAACAGGCTGCGGCGTGTGATGCCGGACGGCTTCTTGGGAGTATCGGTCATTTCGTTATTCTCCTCTGGTGGTTGTTTTTGGCAGTGATGATCAGTTTCCTGCGCGTCCGAGGACGATGACGTCCTCCGGCGCCCAGGACAGCTGAATGGCTTCCCCGACCTTGACCGGGTTGGAAAAGAAGACCTTGTCGCCCAGGATGGCGGTGAATTCCTCGATGCCGGCGCCTGTCGCGGTCAGCTTCACGGACGAGCCGCGATATTCGATGTTGGAGACGGTGCCGGTGAAACCGAAGCCCTCAATGGCGGTCTCGCCGATGCGGATGTGATCGGTGCGGATGGCGATATCGATCGGTTCGCCTGTCTCGGCAGCACTGCCTTCGGCTCGGAAGTCTGCACCTGCGGGCACGGACAGCGTCACCGATCCGTTCTCCGTCTGGCTGACACGGCCGGAAATGACGTTGTGATCCCCCATGAAGCGGGCGACGAAGGCGGTCGCGGGACGCTCGAAGACGGTGCGGGGATGGGCGGCCTGCTCGATGCGACCGTCGTTCATGACCACGATCAGGTCCGCCAGCGCCATGGCCTCTTCCTGGCTGTGAGTGACATGGACGAAGGAAATACCGAGAGAGGTCTGCAGCTTCTTCAGTTCCGCGCGCATGCGGATCTTGAGGAAGGGGTCGAGGGCTGAGAGCGGCTCGTCGAGAAGCAAGGCTTCCGGATCAGTAATCAGGGCGCGCGCCAGGGCCACGCGCTGCTGCTGGCCGCCGGAAAGCTGCGCGGGGTGGCGGTTGGCATAGGGCTCCAGCTGCATCAGTTTCAGCATGTCGAGCGCCTTGGCGCGGCGCGTGTCCTTGTCGACGCCCTTCATCTTGAGGGAGAAGGCGACATTGTCGACGAGATCGAGATGCGGAAACAGCGCGTAGGACTGGAACATCATCGCCGTGCCGCGCTTGGCGGGCGGCAGGTCCGTCACATTGGCGTTGCCAAGCAAGATATCGCCGCTGGTAATGCTTTCATGACCGGCGATCATGCGCAGCGTCGAGGTCTTGCCGCAGCCGGAAGGGCCGAGCAGGCAGCAATAGGTGCCGGCCGGAATCTTCAGGCTGATGGCATGCACGGCAACCGTGTTGCCATATGCCTTGGTAACGGATGCAAGTTCTATCTCTGCGGCCTTCGTCATGAATGTCTCCCGTGACGGCGAGATACATGCAGACTTCATGCCAACTGAATTTCCAGAGCCACACGGCGCGATTTTGGGCGCCTAATGTTCAGGCAAAATGGCGTACGCACAAATGAACGGCAGATGCTGCGCAAAAAATGGCCGTTCGTGTACAATATATGTGTTCGATCGTCGACAATGCAGGATCCGGTTTCGCGATCGGGTCTTTTCAGCCCGCATCATTCGCGTTACAACTGCCGGAACTTGGAAGCACAAATGAATATCAGCGAGAATATAGGCCCTTTCGAACACGCCCCGGATGACCGGGCTGTCGCTATTCGCGATGCACTGCGCAACGCAATCGTCGATCGGCGCCTGGGTCCGGGCACCAAGCTTTCCGAAAGCGAAGTCGGCGCGTTGTTCGACGCCAGCCGCACCGTGGTGCGGGCGGCGCTGCAGATGCTTGCCTTCGAAGGGCTGGTGAAGACGGAACGAAACCGGGGTGCTTTTGTATCCAATCCGACGCCGGAAGAGGCTCGGCAGGTTTTCGCGTCGCGCCGTCTCATCGAACCCGGTATTGTTGCAGCCGCCGTTGAGCGCCTCACACCCGCGGATATCGATGGCTTCCGGCGGCAGCTGGATGAAGAAGTGCGCTTCATGAACGAGCGGGGACCAGCGGCCCGTCGCGCCGAGATCAAGGCTTCCGGCGATTTTCATCTGATGCTGGCGGCTGTCGCCGGCAATGCCATTCTGCAGCGCTTCATGGATGAGCTTGTCGCTCGCTCATCGCTGGTCATTGCGCTCTACGGCAGCACAGGCGTTTCACGCTGCGGCCATAGCGAACATGCCGATATTCTGGATGCCCTGGAAAAGCGGGACGCCAAGCGCGCTTCCGATCTGATGCTGCACCACATCGATCACATCGAAGCGGATCTCGATATCCGTGTGCGCGAGAGCTTGGCGCTCAAGGAAGCGCTGGGCTGAACTTCATTTATACAAAAAGGGCCCCGGAAATTCCGAGGCCCTTTTTGCTGAAATGCGGTGCTCCAATCAGACTAGGCTGCGCGGTCCCATCGGGCGGCGCGATTGGAGGTTTGTGCCTGTGCCGCCAGCCGGAACTGTGCCAGAAGGCGCAGCAGTGCATCAGACTCGGAAGCAAGGGAATGTGCGGTGGCGGTTGCCTCTTCCACCATGGCGGCATTTTTTTGGGTGCCCTGATCCATGGTGTTGACGGCGGTGTTGATTTCCTGAAGGCCGAGCGATTGTTCGCGATAGGCATCGGCGATTGCCTGAACGTGGTTGCTGATATGCTGAACCTGTTCCACGATGTTTTCCAGTGCCTTGCCGGTATTGCCAACCAACGTGACGCCATTGGCGACCTGTTCGCTCGATGTGTTGATCAACGCCTTGATCTCCTTGGCTGCAGAGGCTGAGCGCTGGGCCAGTTCGCGCACTTCCTGGGCCACAACCGCAAAGCCTTTGCCAGCTTCGCCGGCACGTGCCGCTTCCACGCCGGCGTTCAGAGCCAGAAGGTTCGTCTGGAATGCGATATCGTCGATGACGCCGATGATGCTCGAAATCTCACCAGAGGATTTTTCGATGCCGTGCATGGCATCCACGGCTGACCGAACAACCGTGCCAGACTTCCGGGCATCCTCGCCTGTCGTCACGACCAGACGGCGGGCTTCCTCGGCGCGCTTTGCGCCATCCTTCACAGTGGTGGTTATCTCTTCCAGAGCGGCAGCGGTTTCTTCGATCGAGGCTGCCTGCTGCTCGGTGCGTCGGGCAAGATCGTCGCTGGAGGATCGGATCTCGCTTGCGCCGGCGCTGATCGTGTTCGCATTGCTTCCAACGGCCTGCATCGTCTCGTTCAGTTTCTCGACCGACTGATTGAAATCGACTCGCAGCGAATCGAGTTTCTGCGTGAACGGACGATCGATGCGGTGAGATAGGTCGCCATTGGCCAGCGCCTTCAGACCGCCAGCGAGGGCGCCGACCACGTCGGCCAGTGCGGATGCTTCTTCGGCCTTGGCGGCTTCGTGCGCCGCACGTTCAGTTTCGGTCTGCTGACGGGTTGCTTCGTTTGCTGCTGCAAGCCGCGAGCGTTCGATAGCGTTGGAGCGGAAGACTTCAACCGTGTTGGCCATGACGCCGATTTCATCGCGGCGGTCGATGCCATCGATCGGAGTCTCGGTCTCGCCATGGGCCAGCGATTGCATGCGCTCACGCAGACGCTGCATAGGCTTTGTAATGCCGGCACTTGCAACGTAATAGGCAAGGCCAATGGTTGCGATGACAGAGAGGACAAGCGCAATCAGTGTCCTCTGGATGATCACATCCGTTTCAGCAGCGATCGTTTTGCCACCGGTGTCGACGAGAGCTGTTAGATTGCCGTTGTTCGCGCCGGATTTCGCTGAAAAAGATGCTGCAAGCTTATCAAGCGAGCGTGCCAGCTGAATGGCTTCGTCCGTCTTGCCTGCTTCCTTGGCCGCGACGACCTTGGTGAAAACATTCGAAAATTCATCTGCGATCCCAAGAAGTTCGTCGGCTGCCGGCTTTGTCACCGGTACCATCCGGGATATGTCCCTGAGCTTCTGTCGCGCGCCCTCGATGTTCTGGGTGAATACGCCCTTGGCTTCGTCATAAGCCGGAGTGCCCTTCTCCTGGATGGCCACACGATAGATGCCATTCACAGCCGTCCACATGCCAGCGGATGAGCGTGCGCCCAACACGGCTGCACCGGCGTCGTTCACGATAAACGCCGCATAACGATCGTTCGCGATATCAAAGCGATTACTCATGAAGGCTGTGCCTGCCAATGATACCGCTCCCAAGAACAGAATTACGGAAACAATTTTCATCCGGATGGAAAGATGGCGTAACATAATGAACCTACAGGCGCTAAGGCAGCTGGACGGCCAGACGTGATGTCGGCGCGGCGAAGCAAGTGAGGCAGATCACCTCTCCTCAAGGCGTTTGTCATTCTGCTTGGCGGATCATCAGGGGAAATGGTTAAGTTGATCTATAAAATTGCGCCTACTGAAAATAATTATTGTGTATGAAAAGCACGTCAGGGATGTATTTGAGGTCATCCTCAATAAGTCGGAACAAATGCTTTGGGATTGCGTTTTTGCCAGACAACATTACCAGCGCCATCTCGGCTGAAGGCGCAAAGGAGGAAGTCATGTTGAAACTGGTTTCTGTATCCGCACTTACCGCCTTGATGAGCGCCGCTTCCTTTGCGGCAAGTGTTCAGGCGCAAGATCTGGAGCTGCGTGTCGGACCTGACGGTGTTCGTCCTGTTATTCGCGATAACCGCGCACCGGCCTACCGCGAGCGTGGCTGCAGTGAACGCGAAGCGCGTGCCGCTGCTCGCGAATCTGGCCTGCGGGACCCTGAGGTCGTGAGGGTTACGGATCGTCGCGTTGTCGTGCAAGGATTTTCACGACGCGGACAGGAGCGGATCACCTTCGCCAACGAACCGGGATGCCCGGAAATCTAATAGTTCAATGTAACGAAAAACCCCGCTGATCGCAGCGGGGTTTTCTGTACGATGCGTACAACGTGATAGCCACCAAGGGTTGCTTGAGCAGTTATCACGTATATTGCATGTTCCGCGTCCATTTTACCAAATGAGAGTTAGCGATGTCTCTGCCATTTTCCCCAGCCGCCATCTGGCCGATCGTTATGCTGTTCGCCTCCAACATCTTCATGACCTTCGCATGGTACGGGCACCTGAAGCACAAGGGGACCGTGCTGTGGATCGCGATCGTCACCAGCTGGGCGATTGCCTTCTTCGAATACTGCCTCGCCGTACCGGCAAACCGCATCGGCTCCGACGTCTATTCAACTGCCCAATTGAAGACGATGCAGGAGGTGATCACCCTTCTCGTCTTCTCCGGCTTCTCCGTCTTCTGGCTGGGCGAAAACCTCACCTGGAACCACGCCATCGGCTTTGCGCTGATTGCGGTCGGTGCCTCCTTCATCTTCAGGGGCTGATGCGTTTCAGCCATGCGCGCTCGGTGGCGGGCGCTTCATCCGTCGTCACCTGATCGGGCTTGAGGGCCATCAGTGCCGAGAAGCGCTGCCATTCGACATCGCTGAACCCGGCTTCGGGGTCGGCGAGGTTGAAGGTCCATGCATCGACAAGCTTGCTCTCAGCGTGGCAGACGGCAATGAGATCAAGCCCCAACTCATTTGCCTTCAAGATCAGCGGCCAGGACAGATAGACCATGTCTGGCTGCGTCGGCCCGTTGATATCGGCGATCAGCGTTTCTTCTACCATGCGGGGGCCTTCGGCGTCCAAGAGGTCGCGCAACTTGTCGGTGGGATCTATACCTCGGCGGATATCCGGCATCGTGTTTGCCAGATGCGCGATGAAGTCCAAGTCACCCCCGCTGATGATGATGGAGCGGCCGGCATTGGCGAAGTAGTCCCTCAGATGGCTGAGGCCCTTGTCGCCGATGGTGGCGAGAGTGTCCTTCACATCGAATTGCAGCCGGGCTTCCGGGTGGGCGCTTTTCAGCATGTGGGCCAAGTCCTCGCTGAGGATCGGTGCCGTGCCGCCCGAGAGCATCCGGGCTGAGCGGATCGTTTCGGCATTTGCCTCACGCACCGGGCCATGGCCGGTGGTTTCCCCTTGCAGGTCTGCGTCATGCAGGACGACGAAACCGCCATCAGCCCGCACCCGCAGATCCAGTTCCATCGAAGCACCCACCTGAAAGCCCTTTGCCATGGTCTCGGCAGAAAATAGCGGGTCGGCCAGACGACAACGCAGGCGGTGCCACTTCAGCCGGGTCCGGTGACCCTGATGGTAGAGATCCAGTCCGACATTGGGCGCGTGTGCCATGTGCTCTCCACTGCTTGCCTGATCTCCGGTTAGGCATCATTCGAGCCGGAGGCAATCCGTATCATCACCGAGCTACATGTAACTTGTATGGCAGATCGCGCGAACCCGGATGGGGATCTCACTTATGCGATCCGGGAACTGCGAAGGTCCCTTGCAGTTGATACCGTGTCTCCCAACGAACACGAGGTATCAGAATGTCGCAATATCCCACGCCACCGTTTCCGGAACAGCAGCAGCCCATGCCAGGACGTACCGCCGATATGCAGCCGGTGCCTGATCATGGCGAACAGAGCTATCGCGGTTCCGGTCGCCTCGCCGGCAAGAGGGCCGTGATTACAGGGGCTGACAGCGGCATTGGCCGCGCGGTTGCCATTGCCTATGCCCGCGAGGGCGCGGATGTTCTGATCGCCTATCTCGACGAGCACGAGGATGCCGAGGAAACGAAGCGTCATGTGGAGGAGGCGGGCCGTAAGGCGGTGCTGGTGCCGGGCGATCTGCAATCGGCGCAACATTGCCGGTGGATCATCGATCAGGCGGTGAAGGAACTCGGGGGCATCGACATTCTCGTCAACAATGCCGCGCATCAGGCGACCTTTTCCTCCATTGGTGACATCAGCGACGAGGAGTGGGAGCTGACCTTCAAGGTCAACATCCATGCCATGTTCTACCTGACCAAGGCAGCTGTGCCGCATATGAAGCCGGGAAGCGCCATCATCAACACCGCCTCCATCAATGCCGATAATCCCAATCCGTCGCTGCTGGCCTATGCGACGACCAAGGGCGCTATTCAGAACTTTACCGCCGGCCTTGCGCAACTCTTGGCCGAGAAGGAGATCCGCGCCAATGCGGTGGCGCCCGGGCCAATCTGGACGCCGCTGATCCCCTCGACCATGACAGCAGACAAGGTCAAGAATTTCGGCATGCAGGTGCCAATGAAGCGTCCCGGCCAGCCGGCGGAGCTCGCGACTGCCTATGTGATGCTGGCGGACCCTCTCTCCAGCTATGTCTCCGGCACCACGATTGCCGTCACGGGCGGCAAGCCTGTTATCTAGAACTGTGTGAGGCTGTCCTGCATGCCCACTGCCGGGCGTACATCCCCCATAAGGGGCAGTGTTACAGGGGATTCTGATGAGGTTCTGCTTGGAAAAGCATTGTTAGCATTACCTCCAGCATGTCGCGAGTTTGGGAGAGCGCTTTGAGCGGCGAATATTGCTGTACCTTGAAGGGTAGATCGGCGCGAACAGCGCTCATAGGCGGTTAACTTTGCGTCACCTCTGCGCGCACTTCCCAAACCGCGTGCCATCCCCTATCTCTGCCCGCGACCATTCATGGGAGGACATTATGGGCAAGCGTATCATTTTCACCGGCGGCAGCGGCAAGGCGGGGCGGCATGCCATCCCTTATCTGCTGGACAAGGGGCATACGGTTTTGAACCTGGACCTGAAGCCGTTCCCGGATCAATCGGTGCCGACGCTGATCACCGATCTCACCAATTCCGGCGAGGTGTTCAACGCGCTCTCCCAGCATTTCGGCTTCGAGGGACTGGAAACGGGCGAGGGCGTGGCGAAGGTGGATGCCGTGGTGCATTTTGCCGCCATTCCGCGCATCCTGATCCAGCCGGACAATACGACCTTCGCGGCCAATACCGTCTCCACCTACAATGTCATCGAAGCAGCGATGAAGCTCGGCATCCGCAAGGTGGTCATCGCGTCGAGCGAAACCACCTATGGCGTCTGCTTTGCGGAAGGCGATAAGGACTATCATGAGTTCCCGCTGACCGAGGACTACGATGTCGACCCCATGGACAGTTACGGCCTTTCCAAGGTGGTGAACGAGAAGACGGCGCGCGCCTTTGCCATGCGTTTCAAGGCGGATGTCTATGCACTGCGGATCGGCAATGTCGTCTCGACGGAGGATTACGCCCGCTTCCCCGAGTATCTCGCCAATCCGCCCATGCGCAAGCGCAATGCCTGGAGCTATATCGATGCCCGCGATCTCGGCCAGATCGTCGACCTCTGTATCGAAAAGGATGGCCTCGGCTTCCAGGTGTTCAACGCCGTCAACGATACCATCACCGCTAATGAACCGACCCGGGAGTTCTTGGCTAAATATGCACCCGGCACGCCGATCAAAGGCGAGCTATCGGGTCAGGATGCGCCGATCAGCAACCGCAAGATCCGCGACGTGCTTGGCTTCAAAGAGCAGCATAACTGGCGCAATTACGTGAAGGGGTGAGGCATAATGCCTCACCAGCCCGCACCTAAAGCTTGACCGGTCGTCAATTTGCAGCTTCGCCAAAGGCTTTCGGCGCGGCTGCTTCAATGCTTTGGCCGCCCTTATTTATCAGTTGTCAATTGCAATAGAATTCAACTTTAATAACATTTAAAGAATTAGATAAATTTAATATTAAAGAGAATTTTTACCCACCTTTGCAACCCTGCCATGCGCAAGGGGGGCTATTATCATGCGTTTTTCCGACCTTTCCATTTCCACGCGTCTTGGTATCTGTGCCATCGTGCCGCTGATTGCCGTGGCGGTGCTGGCCTGGCTGCTGCTGCTCGACAAGTACGAGACCTATCAGGCCGCAACGCGTATCGCGCAATCCAGCCAGCAGATCGAAGCCATGAGCCGGACGATCAATCGTCTTCAGCTGGAGCGCGGCCGCGCTGCTGGCTTTCTTGGGTCTGGCGGCAAGGCAGGCGGATCGGATTTAAAGGATGCGCGCGAGCACACCGATAAGGAACTTGCACAGCTGCCGGCCGTCCTCGATCAGGCGGTCGCGCTTGGCCTGAAGGCGGATATGCGCGCGAAGATCGTTGCAAACCTTCCTGGTCTTGAACCTTTGCGCAGCAACATCGATCAACTCAAGGCAACGCCTCCGCAGTCTTTTGCCTTTTACACCGGTCTTGTGGCCGATCTTCTCGATGCGACACGCAAGCTGGCGCGGGGTGGCGCGGAAGGTGATGTGGCGACGCGCCTGGAGGCCTATCTCAACCTTGCCGTTGCCAAGGAACTGGCCGGGCAGGAGCGTGGCATGGGCAATGGCTTCATTACATCTGGCCAGGTTCCTGCTGATCTTTATCTCGCTTTTGCGCGGTTTTCCGGCGCCGGCGATATTCTGCTGAAGGAGTTCGCCAAGGTCGATACGGCCGTCGCGGAGACAAAGCTGAAGCCGTTTGCGAACAGTGCCGATGCCGCAGATATCGATCGCTATCGCCTGCAGATGCTGCGTTCCGCCGAAGGAGCTGCGCTGACGGGACTGGACGCCAAGGAATGGTTTGCCAAGACGACGGCGCGCATCAACGCCATTTATGAGGCCGAGGTGGCCGAACTGGCACAGATCCGCAATGCAGCTCATGCCGCTGCAGATGATGCCTACGGCAATGTGGTTCTGGCGACGCTGGTTGCCGGCAGCGCGGTGGCGCTGACGTTGTTTTTGAGCTTCCTCACCATGGTGGCCGTGGTGCGCCCGTTGCGGCGCATGGTTGACGTGACGGAGCGTTATGCCCGCGAGGAACCCGGCCAGACGCTGGCGGTCACCGATGCCAAGGATGAAATCGGCCGCTTGGGACGCGCCATCCTGAAATGCCTCGATAATCACGAGCGCAAGACCCGCGAGGATGCCGAGGAGCGTCAACGCCAGGCAGAATTGCGCTGGCGCGAGAACGAGGAGCGCCATGCCGCCGAGACAGCACGTGCGCGTGCCGTGGAGCTGGCAGTCAAGGAGATCGGCCAAGGCCTTGATCATCTCATTGCGGGCAACCTGACCTATCAGATCTCCGCCACCTTCGTGGCCGAACTGGAGCCGCTTCGCACCGCCTTCAACGATGCCATCCGCCAGTTGAACGGAATTATCCGCAGCGTCTCTTCCACCGCCATCGTTGTCTCCAGCGGCGTTAGCGAACTCCGTGCCGGTGCCGACGATCTGTCAGAGCGCACGCAGCGCCAGGCTGCCTCGCTTGAAGAGGCATCGGCGGCGCTGACGCAAGTCATGGCCACCATGACGGAGACCGGCGAGCGCATGCGCACCGTGACCGGCGTCACCGCTGGCGCGCGCCAGAGCGCCGAGACCTCGCAGAAGATTGCGACAGAGACAGTTGGCGCCATGGAGCGGATTGAAGCCGCCTCCGGCCAGATCGTGCAGATCATCGAAGTCATCGACACCATCGCCTTCCAGACCAATCTTCTGGCGCTGAATGCTGGCGTCGAAGCCGCCCGCGCGGGCGAAGCCGGCAAGGGCTTTGCCGTGGTCGCGCAGGAGGTGCGTGAACTGGCGCAGCGCTCTGCTACCGCCGCGCGGGAAATTCGCGGCCTCATCCAGAACGCTGCGGATGCCGTCCACACGGGCGTCGAACTGGTGCAGAAATCCGGTGAGCATATGGCCGAAATCGGCAACCACATTCTGGCGATTGACCGGGAAATCTCCAACATCGCGGAAGGGGCGCGCCAGCAGTCTACGGCGATTTCCGAAATCTCGTCCGCAGTCAATGACATGGACCAGATGACCCAGCGCAACGCCGCCATGGTGGAAGAAAGCAATGCCGCCACCCAGGCGCTGGAGCAGGAAAGCACGCAACTCAGCGAAAAGGTCCGTCGCTTCCGGGTGGAGGAAGGGATGGCACAGTATGCTGGCTATCGCCGCAGCGCCTGAGCCTTCGATTTCTACAAAGAGTCATGCGGGCCTCAGGCCCGCATTGCCGTTTCCAGTACCTCCCACACCTTCGACTCGGTCATCTGCGCCACGTTGAAGCGCATGAAGTTTTCCGCTGTCCGGGCATGGCTGAAGATATTGCCGGGCGCCAGCAGCACGCCTTGGCGCAGGGCCGCTTGCGCGATCGCAGCGGAATCAACTTCGTCTGGAAGGCGGCACCAGAGATAGAAGCCGCCGCGCGGCACGTTCCAGGGCGCAATACCAAGCCGCGCCAGCCGCTCCGCGGCCTCGCGCCTTGCGCGGGCAAGCCGGCGGCGCACTTCCTCCATGTGTTTTCGGTAGCTGCCGCCGGTCAGCACATCGGCAATGATTTCGGTCGCCATCGGGCTCGGGCCGCCAAAATTGCTCGCCACCTGCAGATCGACAAGCCCGTCGATCCAGTCGCGCTTCGCCGCGATATAGCCGCAACGGATGGAGGCCGACAGCGTTTTTGAAAAGCTGCCGATGCGGATCACGTGGGTCAATCCGTCCAGCGCCGCCAATCGCGTCGAAGGCTCCGGCTCGAAATCGGCAAAGATCTCATCCTCCACGATGATGAGGTCATGGGCGGAGGCGAGGTTCAGCAGCCGGTGCGCCTTCTGCGGCGAAATGCTGGCGCCCGTCGGGTTCTGCAGCGCCGAATTGGTGAGGTAGAGGCGGGGCTGGTGGGTGGTGAGCGCGGCCTCGAAGGCGGCCATATCAGGCCCGTCGAGCGTATATGGAACGCTCTCGATCTTCACCTGATGGGCACGGAGCAGCGCCTGAAAATTGAAATAGCAGGGGTCATCCACCAGAACCACATCGCCGGGGCGCAGCAGGAAACGGCAGAGAAGATCCAGCGCCTGGCTGCCCGAGGCTGTCAGCATCAACTGCTCCGGCTCTATCCGCAATCCGTCCTCCGCCGCGCGGCGGATCAAGAGCTGCCGGAGTGTTAGCGAACCAAGCGAACTGCCGTAATCGGTCAGCAGCGTTGTGGAGGCGCGCGACAGGTTCCTGAGGCTCTTGCGAAGGGCCGCTTCCGGCATCCAGGCGGGTGGCAGCCAGCCGCAGCCGGGCATCAGCGCGTCGTCCTCCGCATCCAGCGACTGGCGCGACACCCAGAAGGGATCGACCGCGCGTGCCTGCGGCGTTGCCGTCCTGGCGAGTTTGAGCGGCGGTAGCGCAGTGGCGGAGACATAGAAGCCGGAGCCGGGCTGCGCGCGAATTAGCCCCTCCGCCGCCAGCCGGTCATAGGCCTCAACCACCGTGGAGGGGGAAACGCCCATGGTACTGGCAAACCGGCGGATGGAGGGCAGCCGGTCGCCCGTTGTCAGCGCGCGAGCCTCGATCCTGGCGCGGATGGCGGCCATCACTCTGCCGGTCTGGGAGGTTTCGGTTTGCATGCCTCTTCACTTTCACTCGATGACTTGCCCAATTCACCCCCCTCTGTCCTGCCGGACATCTCCCTCACACGGGGGGAGATCAGCAGAACGGCTCTTCCATCGCTTCCTCTCTGATGTCGAACTGCCAGCATGAAGTTGCCGACGTTCAAGAGGACGTGAGGTGGTCACCACCAGCCGATCTCCCCCCGTGTGAGGGAGATGCCCGGCAGGGCAGGGGGGCACAACCGGAGGTCCATCAGCACCGCTGTGTGGAGCATATGAGCCATACAGTTCATCCAAATTGTACTGTACCGTTTCTGTCCTGAAAAGCCCCGAGGCCGTATAGCTGTCACCCAAATCAAAAGGTGCGGGCATGAAAACATCCATGGAAGGCTTTGGCAGCGGGCTGATCGGCGTTCTGATCTTCAGCGGTTCGCTGCCGGCCACGCGGGTCGCGGTGGCGGATCTGTCGCCGCTGTTTCTGACTTCGGCGCGGGCCGTGATTGCGGCGGCTTTGGCGGCGGCACTGCTGGTGGCTTTGAAACAGGCGCGACCGCAAAAGGCGGATCTCCTCTCGCTCGCCATCATCGCCGGCGGCGTGGTTGTCGGATTTCCGCTGCTGACGGCGCTGGCGCTCAGGCACATCTCGTCCGCCCATTCCATCGTCTTCATAGGTCTGCTGCCGCTCGCCACCGCCATCTTCGGTGTCTTGCGCGGGTCGGAACGGCCAAAACCGCTGTTCTGGCTGTTTTCCGGGCTTGGCAGTGCGCTGGTGGTGGGCTTTGCGCTGGCGAGAGGCGGCGAGGCCTCACTGGCCGGTGACCTGCTGATGCTGGCGGCGATCCTCGTCTGTGGCCTCGGCTATGCGGAAGGGGCCAAACTGTCCCGCAAGCTGGGTGGCTGGCAGGTGATTTCCTGGGCACTGATCCTGTCGCTGCCGCCAATGCTGGTCCTGGCGGTTGCCACACTTCCGGTAGGGTTTGGCAGCATCACGCCCTCCGCTTGGGCGGGGCTGGCTTACGTTTCCGTGTTCAGCATGCTGGTCGGCTTCATCTTCTGGTATCACGGCCTGGCCCGCGGCGGCATCGCGGCAGTGGGACAGCTGCAATTGCTGCAGCCTTTTTTTGGCCTGCTGCTGGCCGCCTGGCTGCTGCATGAGGACGTGACGGCCATGATGCTGCTCAGCACCGCCGGCGTGGTGGCCTGTGTCGCGGCGGCACGGCGGTTTGCACGATAGGGTGGATTTCAACAATGCTACTTTTAACTTTCTGGGCGTCTCTCGTAGGGCAGTGCTTGGGATTGGCGGTGTTTACGTTTCGCTCCTCCGGGTGCTGGCGGGAAATGTGACCGACGCGTTCTCATCGATCAGGCGGGCGCCGCGTTGTCGCGTGGCGTAGCGCCAGAGCCACTGGATGGTAACGAGAAGCCGCTTTTCAAAGTTCACCAATAGATAGACATGCACGAGCGCCCAGAGAAACCAGGCGAGGCGGCCCTTCAGCTTCCATGAGCCAAAGTCGAAGATGGCCGAGTTGCGACCGATGACGGCGGTGTTGCCGCGATTGTGGAAGTGGAAGGGAGGGATGGGCTTGCCTTCAAGCAGGTCCGCCTTCAAGGCCCGCCCCAGATGCTGACCCTGTTGCTTGGCAACCTGCGCAAGCGCCGGCAGCGGCTTTCCGTCATCACCCATGCCAAGCGACGTATCGCCGATCGCGAAGATATCGGGGAAGCCGGTGATGCGCAGATCGGGATCAACAGGGATGCGTCCTCCCACCTTGGCGTCGATGCCAAGCCATTTCGCAGCCGGTGAGGCCTTCACCCCCGCGCCCCAGATAACGCAGCCGGTGCGCAGCCTCTCGCCACCGGCAATCACTTCATCCTGGCCAACCTGTTCGACCCGCACGCCTGTTCGGACCTCAACCCCCATCTTTGCGAGCGAGCGGGTGGCGTAATCCGTCAGGTCCTGCGGGAAGGCTGCAAGAATCCGTGGACCTGCCTCGATCAGGATGACGCGCATATGGTCCGGCGAAAGTTTCCGGAAATCCCGCGTAATCATGAAGCGGCCGAGCTCCGCGATGGCGCCTGCCATTTCGACGCCGGTCGGGCCGCCGCCAATGATGATGCTGGTCAGCAGCGCCTTCTTCTCCTCCGGTTCCTGCGAAAGCTCGGCCCGCTCGAAGGCAAGCAGCAGGCGGTGGCGGATGAGCCGCGCTTCGTGGATGGTTTTGAGACCGGGAGCGACGGCCCGCCATTCATCATGGCCGAAATAATTGTATTCCGAGCCGGTGGCGATCACGAGCCGGTCATAGGGGATCGGCGCGCCATGATCGATCAGAACGTTCTTGCCGGCCACGTCGATGCCATTGGCTTCGGCCAGCATGATGTCGATGTTGGAATAGCGGCCGAGCGTGCGCCGTATAGGCTCGGAGATATCCGCTGGCGATAGAGCCGCGGTTGCCACCTGATAGAGAAGTGGCTGGAAGAGGTTGTGATTCCGGCGATCGATGACCGTCACGTCGATCTCGGAATTGCCAAGCTCTTGTGCCGCCGCCAGTCCACCAAAACCCGCGCCGATGATGACGACCCTGAGGCGCGGTACAAGGGGGCTTTCCTGGCGCAGGGTATCAGCGGGAGAGGTCATCGGCAATTCCTTGATGCTTTGGGAGCGCAGCATCCAGCCTGCCGGTCGGACGCTGCCTCAACCTGTGCCTGCTTCGAAGGTTCCAGCGGAACCTTTGGCAGCCCAATCCGTTCATTTGTCGAAACAACAGGAGGTAAGACCATGAACAGTATCGTTTGGCTTGTGGGCGCCGTCGTGATCGTCATTGCGGTTCTCAATCTCGTCGGTTTCGCTTGAAACCATTGAGCTTGATGGCATCAATGATGCCGTTTGAAGCGGAAATAGCGCCGCCCGTCAGTTCGGGCGGCGCTATTTCTTTTGGTGGGAACACTTATTGTGGATTGTCTTCGTTGCGCATCTTTGCTCAGTGACCCACCTCGCCGGATATCGCCCCCCCTCTGTCCTGCCGCTGCTGGTCGAGCCACGCGTCTCGCCCCGTCCTTCGGACCCCCGCCACAAGGGGGGAGATCGACCCGCTGCGGCCTCTCAATCCCTCTCGGCCGGTATCAGATTCTGGCGACGCTTATTTTTTCGTAGAAGCGAGCGGTCAACGTTCCGCTGATCTCCCCCCTTGTGGGGGAGATGTCCGGCAGGACAGAGGGGGTAAGTTATTCCGACACCAGCACCGCAAAAGGCCATTCGGCAAACAGGGCCGAAAGCACCAGATCGCTCTCCTTGCCATATTGTTCATCGGAAATCACATTGCGGAAGTGCCGGGGACCGATGGCAGAGAGCGGCAGCACGGTCTCGTTCCAAAAATCCTTTGGCACCGGAAGGCCGGTCTTTTCGATGGTATCCAGCACCATGCGCGCGCCGATCACCACCAGACGCTTGCCATCCCATTCGCGGGCGAAGGCGACGATGTGATCGGCCTTAGGTCCGATTGCCTGCAGCGGCACATAATTGCCCTTGGCAAAGAGAGCCGGCAGGTCCTGCCGCAGCGACAGCACGGCCGCAATCATCGCCTGTTTCAGGCGGGCGCTTTTCCAGAATTCGGCTTCCACCACGGCTTCGCCGAAGAGATCTGCGATGAGTGTATCGAAATCGGGTTCGCGCCGGTTATCGGGATCGACCAGACTGAGATCGAAGCCTTCGCTGCCCTGGTAGATGTCGGGAATACCGGGCGCCGTCAGCTTGATCAGCGTCTGCGTCAGGCTGTTGACGGCACCGGCCTGGAAAACAGGCTGCATGGAGGCGGTAAAATCCTGCAGGAAAGTCGCGTTCGCCGGGTCCAGCAGGTGCGAGACATAGGCTTTTACGGCCTTCTCGTAATCCTCGTCACCGTCAGTCCAGGCGGTGCGCAGCTTGGCTTCGCGCAAAGCCTTTTCCGTATAGGCAAGCAGGCGCTCTTCCAGCGCCTTCAGCCCTTGCGGGTCGTCAATCGAGAGATCAACCGGCCAGACACCGACGAGAGCCTGATAGATCATCCATTCCACTTCGGGTTCCGGCGCTGCGCCCTTCTGGAGCGTCTGTACGGCAGCCCTGTTCATGTCCCGCCAGCGCCCGAAACTCTGCTGCCACAGATCAGGGGCTTCGCTGAGAGCATAGAGGCGCGCGCGCGCATCTTCGCCCCGTTTGGTGTCATGCGTGGAGGTGCCGGACAGGCCGTGTGGCTGGCGCTCCTGTCTGGTCTGCATCTCCCGGTGAAAGGCCTCGACGGAAAAGTCGCGCAACCCCGGTTCGCCACCCACCTCGTTCAGGGCGAGCAGCGGGTTGAGGCGGAAGAACAGCGTATCCTCCAGGGACTTTGCCATCAGCGGTCCGGTCAATTGCTGGAAGCGGGTGCGGAACAGCGCGGCCTTTTCATCGAATTGCTGATCGACATCGCCCATCAGGATCCGCGCCAGCAGCATCAGTGCCTGCTCATCCGGCGGCTCCGGGCTTTTGCGCGTCTCGTCCAGCACGTCCTTCAGGCGCTGGTGATCGTGCGGCTCCAGTCCCATGCGCGTGCCATAGGTGCGGTAGACCGGGAAGGCGATCAGAAGCTCGCGCAGGGCCCTGTGCAGCGCCTCCTTTGAGAGCGACATGGTGGCCGCATCACCCGCCGCCATCTCCTGTGCGAGCTTGAGGAGGGTGGAGACTTCGCCGGCAAAATTCACATCCGCCATCAGGCCCTTCGCCTTGCGGAATTCGGCTTTCGCATCGCTGACGCGTCCGGCCGAGGCATCATAAGCCTTGACCAGTTCGGCAGCTTTCACCGGATCGACAAAGAGTTCGGAGAGCGAGGCGATGAATTCGTAACCCGTTGTGCCCTGGATCGGCCAGTCAGAGGGCAGGTTCTCGCCATGGCCAAGGATCTTTTCGATCCAGATGTTCACATCCGGCCCGACCGCCTCGCGCAACCGCTTCAGGTAGCCGGCGGGATCGGCCAGCCCATCCACATGGTCGATACGCAGGCCATCGACGGCGCCGGAATGAACGAGCTCCAGAATGGTGCGGTGGGATTCCAGAAACACCTCCTCATCCTCCACACGCAGGCCAGCAAGGCCGGTGATTTCGAAGAAACGGCGATAGCTCAGGTCCTTGGGTGCATCGCGCCAGGAGGTGAGGCGATAGGTCTGCTGGTCGTGCAGTTCCCGCAGAAATGCGCGGTCGCGGGATTTCTGCGCCAGCATGTCCACGATGTCGCGCGCATCCGCCCGCGAGGCAAAGCTGCGCATGGTGTCGTGAAACGCCTCTTCCAGCTTGGGGCGGGCGGTGGCGGCAAACTCGGCCATCTCGCGTGCGAGCGTCGAGCCGATGCCGGACAGTGCAAAACCGTAACTGGATGGGTTGAGGGGGTAGTGGGTCTCGAAGTAAGCGAAGGCGAGGCAGCCTTGCTCCGGATCGAGGATCACGGATATGTCTCCCGCATCCACGACCTTGTCGAAATCATCACCCAGGAAGGGCAGGGTCAGGCGTCGCTTCCAGTCGACATCGAAAAAATGGCCGTAGCGGCTTGCCTTGCCCCATTCCACAATGCTCCGCCACCAGACATTTTCCAGCGCTGCCGCCATGTGGTTGGGCACGATGTCGAGGATCAGTCCCATCTCCGACTGCTTGAGCGTTGACGCCAGTCTTTCCAGACCTACGCGCCCGCCGAGCTCCGGCTCGATCTTGTTGGGATCGGCCACATCATAGCCATGGGTGGAGCCGGGTGCTGCGGTAAACACCGGCGAGGCATAGAGATGGCTGATGCCCAACCGCTTGAGATAGGGCACCAGATCGACTGCGCGGTCGAACGTCATGCCGTTGCGGAACTGAATGCGGTAGGTCGAGGTGGGCAGGGTCAAGCGGGCAGCCTCCGGCGCTCAAGGTGGGGAGCCCCATGAACGCCAGCGGAGGCTGCAAGTTCCGGGCGATTATCGTTCCGGATTGTCGGCATTCGCCATCGGGCTCGGGCGGCCGTCCTCGCCATCGGTATCCTGGCGCTGGTCCAGGTCTTCCAGATCGCTTTCGACGAGATAGGTATCGCCTCCGCCCAGCCGGGCTGCTTCCTTCACGGCATCCAGATTGGTCATGTCCATCTGCGCATGCAGCGCATCGTCCAGGCGTTCGCGATTGTCACCTTGGAAGCGGCGGCTTTCCTCGCTGCCGATCTTGTCGCTTCTGTCCATCTGGTCCTTGGTCGGGTCTTTGGCGGTCATGGTGTTCTCCTTTGACAGGACCTTGAAACCCCTGAGATGTGTTTCCGGTTCCGCAAGTCGCCTCGGAACCCCATCAGGGTCGATCTTGTTGATCCTGCGTGTTCAACCAAGGAGAACGAACATGCCGGCAAAATCCAAGGCACAGCAGAAGGCAGCGGGTGCAGCGCTGGCCGCCAAGCGCGGTGACATCAAGAAAGGTGAGCTGAAAGGTGCCTCGAAAAGCATGGAAAAATCCATGTCGGAGAAGGAGCTGCATGACATGGCTTCCACAGGCCGCAAAGGGAAACCCGAACATGCGGGCAACCGATGAGTTCCTCCGGAGCGAAAATTTTCCCTCGGAACCAGCTTGCAAGAGACGGCGTTGGGTCGCCGTCTCTCATTCTGTTTCGAGGTCATAGTTGATGTCATTGTTTCCCAGTCCGTCTTCAAAACCAGATCTTGAACCCCGCACCGGCAGCCCCAGCCCTCGCATGGGCCGCGATCAATTTCGCAAGCGTTTCATGACCCAGTTTCGCGACAAGGCGTTCGCGCCGCTCAGCGAAGAACTGGACCGGATCGCTGAGGCTGCCTGGGATGCCTACGAAAATTCTCGCAAGAGCCCGCTGACTCGCAAGGCAGGTCCCGGCTTTGCCGATCCCGATTACGACCTGTCCGAAGACTGGCTGGCGGCGCGCGATGCCATCCGCGAGGCGGGACTTCGCTATCGCGATCCATCCGGCCCTCTGCGCATGCTGCTCGTCAGTGCCTCCTCACGCAGCGAACACACCTGTCCGGGCGAGCTTTCCAAGAGCTATCGTATGGTGAAGATTGCCGAAGAGGCCATGAAACGACGCGGGGCGGAGGTGCGTGTTCTGGACCTCAGCCGTTTGGCCTCCGAATATGGACGGCAGATCCACCCCTGCAAGGCATGCTTTTCCACCGCTGCCGCGCTCTGCCACTGGCCCTGCTCCTGCTATCCCAACTATTCTCTGGGCCAGGTGCATGACTGGATGAACGAGATCTATCCGATGTGGGTGGAGGCGCATGGCGTGATGATCGTCACGCCCGTCAACTGGTATCAGGTGTCCTCGCCGTTGAAGCTGATGATGGACCGTCTGGTCTGCGCCGATGGCGGCAATCCCGATCCGACAAGCACGCATGGCAAGCACGCCAAGGATGCCAAGCAGCTGGAAATGCAGGGCTGGGATTACCCGCGCCATCTCGCCGACAGACATTTCTCGGTCATCGTGCATGGTGATGCGGAGGGTGCGGAAAATGTGCGCCGCAGCCTGTCCGACTGGTTGAAGTCGATGAAGCTTTTGCCTGCGGGACCGGCTGCCGAGGTTGATCGCTATATCGGCTATATGGAGCCGTATGCTACAAACCACAGCGCGTTCGACCGCGACAAGGCCATGCAGCAGGAGGTGCGCAATGCCGCCGAAACCCTGCTGGAGGCGGCCATTGCCAAACGTCTCGGGCAGATCACAGCCGCGGGGACGAACCTGCCGGACCCGCGACCGAAGTGATGAAGCTGCAGTGATCAGGCTGCCTGTGAGCTCTTGCCGTCGCGGCCTTCGTGGATGATCACCTCGAAGCCTTCGAATTGCGGGCTGGAGAGATATTCCACCTTACCGCGGCTTTCGCCGGCGCGGGCATGGGCGGCGCGAAATTGCTCCGATTTCGTCCAGGCGGTAAAATGCTCATGGCTTTCCCAGAGCGTGTGGGAGGCATAGAGCGTGTGGTCATCCAGCTTCGGACCGCGCAGCATATGGAATTCGATATAGCCGGGCACGGTGGAGAGATGGCGCTCCCGGCTTTTCCAAATGTCCTCGAATGCCTCTTCCGAACCATGGGCAATCTTGAAGCGGTTCATGGCGATATACATGGGTGACCTCCAAAACTTTCCTTCAGTGTTCAAGATATCGTTTTTACCTCGGCGGGTGAAGCCCCGTCACGTTTCGCCACCGCCGTCCGGCCTGGTGACGACGAAGAGACCGGAACCGCAGAGGATGGCGAGTACCAGCAGCGCCCGCCATAGAGGTGGCGAGGTGCCGAACACGAAGATCGTATAGCTCAGCGCCATCATCGCAACGGCCGCAATCTTTGCCTTGCGTGGAATGGAGCCGTTGCTGCGCCAGTTGCGAAGGGGAGGGCCGAAGCGCGGATGGGCCAGCAACCATGCCTCCAGCCGTGGCGAGGAGCGGGTGAAGCAGGCGAGCGCCAGCAGCAGAAACGGCGTGGTGGGCAGGAGCGGAAGAAATGCCCCCGCAATGCCCAGCGCCACGAACAACCACCCCAGGCTCAGGTATATCAAGCGCATTGATGCCTCATCGCTCTTTAAGCCGACACTGCATTGATCGACCCTTTGAGTTTGACCTTCATCGATCAACGAACTATCGTATCTGTATTACAAATGGAGGCAAAAAACATGTCGGAGCGTGAGCTGTCAGATCCGATCACCATGCGGCTTCCCTTGGATATCCTATCTGAAATCGAACAGATTGCTGAAATATGTGATCGCAGCCGAAGCTGGGTCTTCGTCCGCGCTCTTAAATCATATTTGGCCGCGGAAGGGCGTGAGATCATCGAACTTGCTCAGGCAAGAAGCGACATTGAAAACGGTCGGGGTCATGACCTTAACGACGTGATTGATGAAGTCGATGCAATCGTCAAGGGAGCCGCTGCTTGAAGGTCACGCTCTCGCCGAAAGCACGAGACTATGTGAGGCGGGAGGCGAAATACCTTTATTCTGGAAATCCCAGAGCAGCACAACAATTTGCTGATGACATCAAGCGCCTACGGCAGGGGCTTAGCCGCTTTCCGGAGATGGGAAAGTTCAACGACGAAATTCCGGTTCCTGGGGTTTTACGCTTTGTCATGGGAGCCTATCTCGTGGATTACGAGATCAGAGGCGACGAGATTTTGATTTTCGCTATCCGTCACGGCCGCGAACGTCCGCCCCGTGTCGAGATAGATGACGATTTCGATCTGGAAGATTGATCCTCCCTTAAAGCCCATTTCCTGTGGTTCGCGTGGTGGCTCCATTTTCCCGGACTGGCAATCGCCGCGACCGTCTTTATATTCCGAGCCAGTTGCAACGGAGTCGCGATTATCCATGTCGAAAAAGAAGGTCCTCGTTGTCGGCGGTGCCGGCTATATCGGTTCGCATACATCCCTTCTTCTGGCAGAGCGCGGCTATGAGCCCATCGTCTTCGATAACCTGTCGAACGGACATGCGGAATTCGTCAAATGGGGGCCGCTGGAACAGGGTGACATCCGCGACCGCAAGCGTCTGGACGAGGTCTTCGCCACCCACAAGCCGGATGCGGTGCTGCATTTTGCGGCGCTGATCGAGGTGGGTGAATCGGTGAAGAACCCGGTTGCCTTCTACGACAACAATGTCATCGGCGCGCTGACGCTGCTGTCCGCTGCCATGGATGCAGGTGTTCAGGCCTTCGTCTTCTCTTCCACCTGCGCGACCTATGGTCTGCCGGAGCGGGTGCCGATGGATGAGACGCATGGTCAGGCGCCGATCAACCCTTACGGCCGCACCAAATTCATCATCGAACAGGCGCTGAAGGATTACGGCACCTACAAGGGCCTGCGCTCGGTGATGCTGCGCTACTTCAACGCAGCTGGTGCCGATTTCGAGGGCCGCATCGGCGAGTGGCACACGCCGGAAACCCATGCCATTCCGCTGGCGATCGAGGCCGCACTCGGCCGCCGCCAGGGCTTCAAGGTGTTTGGCTCCGATTATGACACGCGCGACGGAACCTGCGTCCGCGACTATATCCACGTTCTCGATCTGGCCGATGCGCATGTGCGCGCCGTCGACTATCTGCTCAATGGCGGCGAGACGGTGGAACTCAACCTCGGCACCGGCACCGGCACGACGGTGAAGGAGCTTTTGAACGCGATTTCCGAAGTGTCCGGCAAGCCGTTCCCTGTGGAATATGTCGGCCGCCGCGATGGTGATTCCACGTCGCTTGTGGCCAACAACGACAAGGCCAAGGCCGTGCTCGGCTGGGAGCCGAAATATACGCTTGAGGATATCATCCGCTCGGCCTGGAGCTGGCATTCCAAGGCGAATTTTCATCTGCAATAACAAGAGGCAAGGCAGTCATGGCAGAGAGCGGCGTGAAGCTTGAAGAGAGCTGGAAGCAGGCGCTCGCGCCGCAGTTTGCCGATCCCTACATGGCGGAGCTTCGCCGCTTTTTGACGGCGGAGAAGGAGGCGGGCAAACGCATCTTTCCGAAAGGCAGCGAGTATTTTCGCGCGCTTGATCTGACGCCGATTTCGAACGTCAAGGTGGTCATCCTCGGCCAGGATCCGTATCACGGCGCGGGGCAGGCGCATGGGCTCTGCTTCAGCGTTCGGCCCGGTGTTCGTATTCCGCCTTCGCTCGTGAACATCTACAAGGAGATGCAGACGGATCTCGGCATTCCGCCCGCGCATCACGGCTTTCTGGAGCACTGGGCAAAGCAGGGTGTGCTGCTTCTGAACAGCGTGCTGACGGTGGAGGAGGGGCGCGCCGCCGCTCATCAGGGCCGCGGCTGGGAACGCTTCACTGACGCGGTCATCCGTGTTGTCAACGATGAGTGCCAGCATGTCGTGTTTATGCTCTGGGGCTCCTATGCGCAGAAGAAGGCGGCCTTCGTGGATCAGCGGCGGCATCTGGTGCTGAAGGCGCCGCATCCGTCACCGCTTTCCGCCCATAACGGCTTCTTCGGATCGCGGCATTTTTCCAAGGCCAATGCCTACCTCATTTCCAACGGTCGCGATCCCGTCGATTGGCAGCTGCCGGATAATCCCGGTCTCGATGCGTGAGCTGAAAAGACAGAAAACTGTGAACAATGCGTTTTGATTGTTCACTCTATGCGAGAGCGTCTGTTGTCGCCATCTTCCAGGTCATGAAAACGGCACGCGCATAGTTGCCGTGGAAGATTGAAAGGCTATCGCCATGCTCAAGCAGATCAAGGGCCTGCACCATGTTACTTCGATGGCTGCGAATGCCCGCACAAACAACAGGTTCTTCACCGATACGCTCGGTCTTCGCCGCGTGAAGCAGACGGTCAACTTCGATGCGCCTGACGTCTACCATCTCTATTACGGTGACGAGGTCGGCACGCCCGGTTCTGTCATGACCTATTTTCCCTTCCCACATATCGCCAAGGGCCGTCCTGGCACGGGCGAAGTCGGCACGACAGTCTTCTCCGTTCCTGAAGGTGCGATCAGCTATTGGGGCAACCGTCTCGCTGCCAAGGGCAGTCTGGAAATAAAGGTGGATGAGGCCTTTGGTGAAAAGCGCCTGAACTTCTTCGGTCCTGATGGTGATGGTTTCGCGCTGGTCGAGGTGAAGGATGATGCCCGCGCGCCCTGGACCGGCAATGGTGTCGATACCGATCACGCGATCCGTGGCTTCCACTCGGCCTCGATGCGCCTGCGTGATGAAGGTGCCACGGCAGAGCTTCTGAAGTTCATGGGTTACGAGGAAGTCGACCGCGCCGATGGTGTCGTGCGGCTTGGCATTCCAAGTGGCAATGGTGCCGATTTTATCGACATTGAAACCATGCCGAACATTTCCCGGGCGCAGCTCGGCGCTGGCTCCGTGCATCATCTGGCCTTTGCCGTCGAGAACCGCGAAAAGCAACTGGAAGTGCGTGAAGCGCTGATGGATACGGGCTATCAGGTTACGCCGATCATCGACCGTGATTACTTCTGGGCCATCTACTTCCGCACGCCGGGTGGCGTACTGTTCGAGATCGCCACCAATGAACCGGGCTTTGATCGCGATGAGGACACTGCGCATCTCGGCGAAAGCCTGAAGCTGCCCAGCCAGCATGCGCATCTG
This sequence comes from Rhizobium oryzicola, assembly GCF_030504645.1. Taxonomy (GTDB): domain Bacteria; phylum Pseudomonadota; class Alphaproteobacteria; order Rhizobiales; family Rhizobiaceae; genus Neorhizobium; species Neorhizobium oryzicola. The sequence continues at coordinate 216,476 of NZ_JAUKWQ010000002.1, forward strand.
CGCTCCTATCTTGAGCAGCATCTGGAAAAGCTGGAAGGCTGATCGGATCCTCACCCTAACCGGCGAGAGGACTCATTCAAAAGTTGCGTGGCCACTGGGGGCCGCGCCCCAATAAGCCTCTCGTACAGTGGGCTGATCCCCAGCAGCCGAATTGATATTTTAGCTGACACTAAATGTTTAGCATTGACTAAATATTTAGTGTCGGCTATCTCTTTGGCATGATCCATCTGCAATCCATCAATGACGTCATGAAAGCGCTTGCCGACCCCACACGGCGAGCCGTTTTCGAGCGTATTGCAAGCGGCGGCGAAATCACGGTTGCCGACTTGACGCGTGGAAGCGGCGTCACGAAAGGCGCTATCTCGCAGCATCTGAAGACGTTGAAGCAGGCAGGTCTGGTCAGTGAAAGACCGCAAGGCCGCAATGTCTATTATCGCGCGGAGCCTGCCGGCCTGGCACCTCTGGCGGACTGGATGAGCCATTACGACCTCTATTGGCGCCAACGTTTCACAGTCCTCAGGGATGTTCTTAAGGAGATAGACCCATGACGGATGATCTGGCGACAGCGGAGACCCGGAGCATTGTAGTTGAGGAGGTTTTTCCTCATTCACCGCAGGTCATCTGGAGAGCGCTCACCGACGGAAATCTGATCGCGCGCTTCCTGATGCTACCTACGAATTTCGCGCCAATGGTCGGCACGCGCTTCACCTTCCAGACAAAACCCGCGGGTGCCTGGGACGGCACGATCCACTGCGAAGTGCTCGAAGTCGTCGACTGTCAGCGCTTTTCATTCTCCTGGAAGGGCGGCGATGATCGCAATGTCGGCTACGGCTCCCGCCTCGATACGGTCGTTACCTGGAGTCTGTCGCCAACGGCAGGTGGCACACGGCTGCGCCTCGTTCATTCTGGCTTTGAGCTTCCGAGAAATGAAACCGCTTACGCGAACATGAGCGGCGGTTGGACCAAGGTGGTGCCCGGCATTGCGCCATTGCTGCATGAGATTGGCGAGCCGGACAAAATCAAGGAGTAGGTTGATGAGCATTCCTTATACGGGCGGCTGCGCGTGCGGCGCTCTTCGTTACTCTGTCGCTGGTGAGCCCGTCGCCATGGTGGATTGCCAATGCCGGCAGTGCCAGCGTGAAAGCGGAACGGGCCATCAATCACATCTGGTCTTTCAGGCCTCCGAGGTCAAAACCCACGGCGATGCTACGGAGTGGCAGATGACGGGCGATGGCGGAACGGTGAAGCGTCGCGCCTTCTGCCCCGTTTGCGGGTCACCCGTGTCCATGATGTTTCCGGCCATGCCGGACATCTTTATCATCCGTGCGGCCAGCCTCGATGAGCCTGCACGCTATGCGCCGACCATGGTGACCTGGACGGATGCGGCTCAGCCCTGGGATCACATTGATGCGACCCTGGTTCAGTTCCGCCGCATGCCGGTACCTTGATCAAGGCCTCCTCCACAACGGGGTCCGTCGCTCTTGAATGACCAGGGACCTTCGCCGATAGTCTCGCTCAACTGCGTCGCATCTGGAGTTGGTTCGTGAGCAAACAGGTCTTCAATCCGCCCTCTGTCCGAAAGCCGTTCGGACATTACAATCACGGACTACTGGTGCCGCCGGGCGCATCGCTGCTGGTGACTTCCGGCCAGCTCGGTATCGCGCCTGATGATACCATTCCGCCCGATGTTACCGGCCAGGCGGAACTCTGCTTCGAGGCGATCAAGGCCATCCTCGCCGAAGCGGACATGACTTTTGCCGATGTCATCCGCATTTCCGGCTTCGTGACGAAGCGCGAGGATTTTGCCGCCTATATGGCGGTGCGCGATCGCTACACGCTGGAGCCCAAGCCGGTTTCCACGCTGATTGTCGTCGGCGGGTTCACAAGGCCTGAATTCCTTGTGGAGGTGGAGGTGACGGCAGCGAAGGTGGTGTGAGGCGGGGCTCATTCCAAGCCCTGCACCGTGTTTGGAACCACCACCCTCTGGCCTGTCGGCCATCTCCCCCACAAGGCGGAGATCGACTCGTCGCACCGCCCGGGCAATCCTCCACAATTGATACAGACGGTCAGGTCGGCGGCCCTCGCACAGAGTTTGCGAGTGAGCGAACGGGGAGCCATTCTGCCGATCTCCCCCCTTGTGGGGGAGATGTCCGGCAGGACAGAGGGGGTAATCTACGCGAGGCAATTGGTGGTCAGGTGAGGGGGGCTCAGCCCTCATCCGGCAGCCAGCTCTTCAGTGCCCGCAGCATGGAAGTCTTCTTGAATATATGCTCGTCCATCCGCGCCAGCAGGTGGTCAAGCACTTCTACCGCTTCCGCTACGGCGGGGCCCTTGTTCAGCATCACGCATTCGGCGCGGGCCGCCATGGCGGCATCTGTCATCTCGCCGCGCGAGGGAAGGCCGTTCTTCACGAGATCCTCCAGCACCTGCGTGGCCCAGATCGTCGGCACCGAGGCTGCCTCGCAGATCCAGAGAATTTCCTCCTGCATCTCGGCCACACGTTCGAAACCGAGTTCGGCCGCCAGGTCGCCGCGCGCGATCATCACGCCAAAGGGGCGCTGATAGCGGAAGGCGGTGGCGATGAGGGCCGGCAAATTGTGGACCGCTTCCGGGTGCTCGATCTTGGCGACCAGACCAAGCGGCTTTTCGCGCGCCGGGGCAGAAGCCAGCGCCGTTTCCAGAAGATCGATATCCTGCGGGCGGCTGACGAAGGAATAGCCAATCATATCGGCGCATTCCACAACCGTTGCCAGATCGGCCTCATCCTTGGCGGTCAACGGTGACAGGCCGAGGGATGTGTCGGGTAGGTTCAAACCCTTTTCCGGCTTCAGCTTGGCGCCGCCTGCCCTGGCCCGGTTGACTCGGACCACCGCTTCATTCCGCGAAAGGCCCTCGACAATGCCTTCCAGCTTGCCGTCATCATAGCGAATGCGGTCGCCGATCGAGAGGCGGGTCACAATTTCCGGTACAGAGACAGAGGCGCAGGCCTGCACGTCATCGGTCAATTCCGGCTCGGCATCGGTCACCAGCCGGAAGAGGTCACCGACATGCAGCTTGATCTTGGCAGGCAAGACCGTTTCAGTCCGGATCTTCGGGCCGGCAATATCCATCAGCACAGGGATCTCGCGGCCCACCTCCTGCGCCGCCTTGCGCACATGGTCCGCCATGGAAAGCCAGGCGTCACGGTCATCATGGGCGCAGTTGATGCGGGCGACGTTCATGCCGCGCTGCGTGAGTTCCAGAATGAAGTCCGGATCATCGGCCGCTTCGCTTGGCAGCGTTACCATGATGCGGCCGCGACGATTGGCTGGCGAGGGGCCAAGCAGCTCTGCGGCTGCCATGTCCAGCAGCGCTTCACCCTGGAAGAAGGCTTCTTCTGTGGGGCGAGGATAGGGCTTCTCGGCGCCGGCGTTGGGCGCAAGGCTTGCCAGCACGGCATCGAGCCCTGCTTGAACGCGGCTTTCAATGCGGCCGAGGGAGGAGAAGCCAAGTGCCATCAGTCGGCGCTGCAGCGGTCTTACGTCGCGGGATCGCAGGGCAAGGTAGCGCGCCAGATTCTCGATCTTATTGCGATCGTCGTCGCTGAGGCTGGCCCCCTGGATCAAGCCTGACAGTGTTTCCTGCGCCTCGCGCTCCACGGTATCACGCAACGTGCGCAGTTCGTCCATCAGTCTTGAAAGTGCGGCCTGTTCGCTTTGGGGGGCTGTTTGCAACATGGTACTCTCCCGTTAAGTCCGAGCTAGAGTGCGGCGCGGACTTAACGGGTAGATGACAGGGATCGTCGGGGATTTGACGATGCGCAAGCTGCTTGAGGACTAATAGCCGCAGGCGTGCAGTTGTTTTTCGTAACGGGCGGCCATGCTAGCGGAACGTTGCGCGGCAGCGCGGATGGCGGAGGTGAATTGGCCCCGCGCATAGCCTTTGTGGCCGGCGTAATAGGCGAGATAAAGGCGGTAGCCGTCATTCAGTGCGATGCCGTTCTGGCGGTTGCTCTTGTTATGGAACCAGGCGACGAAATGGATGGAATCGCCGAAATCGGTGCGGCTTGCGCCCCAGCGCCCGGTTTCCCGCTTGTACACGGCCCAGGTGCCGTCCAGCGCCTGCGCATAGCCATAGGCTGTCGAAAGTCGCTTCCAGGGGATGAAGCCAAGAATGTAAGTGCGGCGCGGCTTGGCATAGGCGCGGAAACCGGATTCGGTATAGATCGTCGCCATCAATACGGGAACGGGCACGCCATATTGGCGCGAGGCATGGCGGGCTTCACGCGCCCAGTTGTTGAACAGCCCGTCACGCTGCGCAAAGATGGCGCAGGCATTGTCAATTCTGCTGGGCGTGCTCGCGCAGCCTACAAGAAAAAGAAGGGCGATGAAAAACGCATAACGCATCGCACGATCACTCTGTTTGGCCAGAGCTTACGCGTAAGAATTAATGAAACCTTTAATGAATGGTGGCCGATCCACTGTCCGGTGTGGAAATGAGCACGTTGCGCAGGATGACGCCAAGCGCCGTGCTGGCGGCGATGCATCCGAGCGCCGGGCAGAGATCCATGCCGATGGCGGTTATGCTCACCGTCAGCAGGCTGGATGCCGGCAGTGCGAAACGGCCAGGGCCATGGGCTGCAACGCGGTCGCGCACGAACCACAGCGCGGCAAGATAGAGCGCGACGGGGATGGCAACGGAGGCTTCGGCGAGGAATTGCGGAAGATGCGATGCCTTGGTGGTCACATCCACCACGACCCCGAAACCTGCACCGGTCGCTGCGCCAGAAGCAAAAATCAGAAAATGGCCGTAACCCCATAGCAGCGTGTGCCGCAGCCCGGGCCGGTTAAGGTGCCGTTCATCGCCGAAATAGGACCACCAGAGCGAAAAGACGATGACCAGCGAAAACAGCGCCGTCAGCGCAAGTGTGGCGTTGAAACCTGTGGCGATGTCGCGCAAGGCGGTGGAGCCGGATAGTAGCGTTTCGCCGAGCACGATCAGGTTCAGCAATCCATAGCGCTCGACGATGTGATGGCGGTGCCAGGGGGTGTTGCTGCTCAACGGTTCGGCAACCGCCGGAACCAGAAGCTCCAGAACCACGCCGACCAGGAAAAGGCCGTAGCCGAGATTTTCGCCGATCGGCTGGATGGCGAGAAGCGTGATCCAGTAAATCTGCGTCAGGAAGATGCCGGCTGCGTAGGCCAGCGCCGTTCTCCGCCGGGCGATATCATGGGCCGCCGCGCGCAGCCACAGCGTAATCATGCCGACCCGCATGATCGAATAGCCGAAGATGACGAGGGTGAAATTGGGAAAGTCGCCAATCACGTTCGGGATGCCAGCCGCTATGACCAGAGCGCCCGCCATCAGAAGCATGATCAGCAGGCGATAGGCGGGATCGTCGTTATCATAGGCGGATGCGAACCATGTGAAATTCATCCAGGCCCACCAGATCGCGAAGAAGGCCATCAGAAAGGTGATGATCCCTCCCGCCGCGTGGCCTGCCGCAACCGCGTGATGCAGGCCGGCAGCTGCCGAGGCAATGGCAATCACCGTCACCAGATCGAACAGCAGTTCCAGCGGTGTCGAAACGCGGTGGTGTTCGTGCGGGTCGCGCGGGTGAAGCGGACGGAGAAACCGCGCCTGAAGGGTCGTCTTGAGAGCCAAACCTATCTCCTTTGCAAACCGCTCCCTTTCTTTGCAAAGAATTTATTGTCAGCACAAGCGCCCGTGCTACGGTCACGCCATTACGGCTCGCCCACGTCGTCCGGAACTTGTGATGCGAGGGGTGAATATTTTATTGCATGCCGCGGGAGCCCAGAATGGCAAAGCGCAGTTTTTCGTTTCCCGCAGCTCAACAGCGGTCGCGCGCGCTGGGGGAAATTCACTCTCGCCCCTATACACTGGTGTCGCTGCCGCGGGTGATTTTCCAGCTTGCTTTTCTGACGGAAGCCGATTTTGCTGCGGATCAAGCAATTCTGGCGGATCTGTCGCTGGGGCAGGGTGTGCCGGCGCCGGCACCCGATACCAATCACCATACGATGAACTGGGGCAGTGGGACGCTGCGCTGGGAACGGCACACGGAATTCTCAACCTATTTCTGGGACAGTCCCGCACCGACGACATTTGGTGCCGATATTCCCTTCAATCCATTCGGAGCAAGCTTCAAGGCGCCAGGCCCCTTTATCTCGGGGGTGCGGATCGAGATTCGCCCTGACGACGCCTCGGTCGAGGACGTTCTTGTCCATTTCGATGCGACCAGTCTTTGCCGCAGCATCGTGGCGGATGGGCAGGCCACTGTCATTACGGATTTCCGGCAGGATGGTGATGGGCTGACCAAATTCCTCATTCTCGACCGGGGGATCAGTGACGGTGCCCGCGGTGCGCTCGTCCAGCGCCTGCTTGATATCGAAACCTATCGGACACTCGCGATGATGGGGCTGCCGCTTGCCCAGACTCTCTCTCCGGAAATCCGCCAGATCGAAAATGGCCTGACCACCATCACACAGCGCATGAGGCAGCACGCCCGCCGGGATGCTGATGCCATGCTGACGGAGATCACGCATCTGGCTGCCGAGCTGGAGGCGAATGCCGCGCTCAGCCTCTATCGCTTCGGGGCCAGTCGCGCCTATTACAATATCGTGCTGGAGCGCGTTGCCACGCTTTCAGAAAAGGCCGTCGGCGGCAACGAGACACTTGGCGGCTTCCTGCAGCGACGCTTAGCGCCCGCCATGCGGACATGCCAATCGGTGGAGGAGCGTCAGGCGAATCTATCCCGCAAATTGGCGCGCGCGACATCCCTTCTGCGCAGCTGGATTGATGTTGATCTGCAGAAGTTCAATACGGAGCTTTTGCATTCGATGAATCAGAGGGCGCAATTGCAGCTTCGCTTGCAACAGACGGTGGAAGGTCTCTCAGTTGCGGCAATTTCCTATTATGTGATCGGACTGATCGGCCATCTTGCCGAGTTGGGGCATGAGGCCGGTCTGGTGCTTCCGGCTGAAAGTCTGACTGGTGCGGCCGTTCCGCTGGTTGTTCTGGCTGTCTGGTGGACGGTAAGCCGCATCCGCAAGCGCCATGAGGACCACGACGGGACCCACGGTGCCTGACGCCGACACAGGAAGCGGTCAGAACGCTTCCATGCGGTGCTTTACCTTGGCGAGGAAGGCTGCGCGCGTCTCCTCCGTGCAGTTGTTCATGTCGTAGTGGGCCAGGAATTCCACCGGCGCGCCGATCTTGATCTGCACGCGGATCACCCGCTTGATGATCTTCTTGGGCGGATTTCCGGCCAGAAATGCACGCATCGGCGTCGCGCCATAGGTCACCACTGCCGACAGCTTCTGGATATGGCGCAGCGTCGGCGTCAGCTTGCCGTCTTTCAGCGCGAAGGAGACGCCGGGCAGCCAGACCCGGTCGAAATAGCCCTTCAGCATGGCCGGAAAACCAAAATTCCAGATCGGTGTGCAGATGACCAGCGCCTCAGCCGCCATCAGGCGATCCACATGGCTTTTTACGGGGCCGAGATTGTCCGGGTAATCATGATAGATGCGGCGCTCGTCGGCCGTCAGAACCGGGTTGAAGCCTTCCGCGTAGAGGTCGCAGCCATCGACCTCGTGACCGGCTTTTTTCAGGCTTTCGCAGGTCTGGCGATAGAGCGCCTTGCCATAGCTTTCTTCGACGGGGTGGGAGTGAAGGACGAGCACGCGCATATAGTCAAAGCTCCAAATCGTTGCCCACCGTTTGCCGATGGGGTTCAGTTCAAAACTTCCGCGCCGTTTGTCCCAACCGCTTTACCCTGCGCCGCCAATCCGAGGGTTTGAAGCTGCCATGTGTTTGATTGCATGAGCCGGTTCACCCGGCCGGGAGTACCTTCGGAATGGATGTGGTGGCGGTTTCAATTTTCGTGCTTTCGACTGGCTCCGTCAGGCCCTTTTTCTTTCCGTCATCCTCGGGCTTGACCCGAGGATCCATCACCTTTGTATTGTCGGCGATGTTGATGGATGGTCGGGTCAAGCCCGACCATGACGCCGAGAAAGGGGCGATTATTCCCCCGCTTCGGCAAAGGCCTGCAAGCCGGGAAAGAGGTAATTCTTGCCCGCCTTGAAATCGAAATCGGGATTGTCCCAGGCAATCATCTTGCCGGGGTTCAGCAGGCCCTGGGGGTCGGTCTCCTTCTTGAAGGAAAGCTGAACTTCATCCGTCTGCTTCATGCCGCCTTCTTCCAGCGTATAGCGGTGCGGGTTGAAGATCGGGCAGCCATTGTCCTCGTGGATGCGGATGATTTCTTCCAGCCGCTCCTTCGTGGTGTAGCGCACCAGCGGCAGGCCGGAGCACTGCATGCGGCCATCGAACTTCAGGAATTCCAGATGGCCCGGCACTTCGTCGCCAAAGATCTGCACCATCTTGCCGACCTTCCCCACATGGTCCGGGCTCGGATACTGCACCTGCAGATAGGTGAAGGTGGGGTCCACCTTCAGCGCGCGCAGCGTCGTATGGTTCCAGCAGAGTTCATAGGCATGCGGAATGCCCTTCATGCTTTCCACCTTGTCGGAGCGGAACAGCAGTTCGCCCTTCATGCGCTCCGTCAGGGCCGTGAAGGCATCGATGGAGTGGGGCGCGACCATGACAACCACAATCGACTGGCCGCGATGGCGGATGAACGGCTTGTGGCGCGGGAAGTAATCATACGGGATCGGTGCTGCGATCGGCGCTACTTCCTTCAGCAGCAGGCCGTTCTTATGCGCCAGCGTATCGGCGAAGCGAACCGCATCCATGTAGTCGTCATAGCCGACCAGCACATCCACCCAGTCGTAAGCTGGTGCGAGCGGCATTTCCACTTCGGTGATGATGCCATTGGTGCCATAGGCATGGGTTACCTTCTGCAGGTCCCAGGCGGTCAGGTCGAGAACGCGGGGTTCGGCTTCCATGGTGACGACGCGGAGCCGCAGGATGTTGCCAAGGTCGCGAAGACCGCCCCAATGGATCGAGCCGACGCCGCCGGAGCCGCCGGCGATGAAGCCGCCAATGGTGGCCGTCTGGGCCGTCGAGGGGTGGAAGCGCAGTTCCTGGCCGGAATGGGCCTTGGTCTGCTTATCGAGTTCGGAAATCACAATGCCGGGCTCGCAGATGACGCGGCCGGGATGGATCTCCTTCACCTTGTTCATGTTGATGAGGTTCAACACGATCCCACCGGACAGCGGCATGGCCTGGCCGTAATTGCCAGTGCCGGCGCCGCGCGGCGTGATCGGCACGCCATGGGCGAAGGCCACTTTCAGCGTGCGGATGACCTCTTCCTCGGACTTCGGCGAGACGACGAGATCGGCCGTCACATTGTCCAGCTCGGCTTTGAGGATCGGCGAATACCAATAGAAGTCCCGGCTTTTCTGGCGCACCAGGGCCGGATTGTCCTCCACGGCGATGCCCTCCAGATCCTTCTTGATTTGCGCGTAATCGGCCATGGCACTCACTTCGTCATGATTGGGTCAAGGTCGCGGTAATCCGGCAGGCGGCGGTCGATGCCCATGCCATTCCGCATCACGATGCGGTCCGCCTGCGGACGGGAAAGGAATTCGCTCCAGCGACGCGCGCTGAACAGGATGAGATCGGCGGGTAAGCCCGCCTTGATGCGCCCGATATCCGGACGTCCCAGAATATCCGCAGGCGTGGTGGTGACGACGCGGGCGGCGTCCGTCAAAGGGTGATCGAGGTGCAGGATGCGCACGGATTCGCGAAACACTTCCACGCCATCCAGATCGCCATAGGCATAGAAGGGGTCGCGGGTGTTGTCGGAGGCGACGGCCGTCTTCACGCCAGCAGCCGCGAGTTCATGGAACAAAGTGACGCCACGCCAGCGCGGCGTGCGGCCCGCATGACGATCCTGAAGATACATGTTGCACATGGGCAGCGACACGACGGAGAGACCGGCCTTCGCCACGAGGTCTATCGTCTGCTTGGCAAGATCATCGTCCTGACGCGCCAGCGAGCAGCAGTGCCCGACGGTGACGGCGCCTTCAAAGCTGGTCTTCAGCTTGATTTCGGCAATGGTCTTGAGGGTGAGGACCTGTTTGTCCTCGGTCTCGTCCACATGAAGGTCCACATCGAGGCCATTGTCGCTGGCCGCCTTGAACAGGGTTTCAAGGATCAGTTCGAAATCCGGCAGGATGCGGGTGGCACCCCCAAGCAGCCCGCCATGCTGTTTGGTGACCGATACGATATCGCCGAAGACGGTTTCATCCAGCACCAGATCCAGCGGCAACAGCGAAACCGCTTGCAGCTCAATCTTGTCCTTCCAGGCCTCGCGAACTTCAGCGAAAACCTCATAGGAAATCCGGTGCTGCGGCACAGGGCTATCGAGATGCGTGCGGATCAGCTTGGTGCCGTGCGCATAGGCTGACTTCAGCGAGAATTCCATGCGGGCGCGCACGTCATCGGCAGACCAGTTGGCGGCCCGGTCGGCGCCGACATTTTCCAGCGCACCGATGAAGCTGCCATCCGGGTTGGAGCGGCGTTCCCAGATATGGCCCTTGTCCAGATGGGTGTGCATGTCCACCGTGCAGGGCCAGACCATGCCGTCGCGCAGATCGACGCGCGGAAGGGCCGCTGGTGCCGTGCCGGGTGCCAGGATGCTCTCGACCTTGCCCTCGGCGATCACCAGATCGGCGGAGAACAGACCTTCCTTGGCCGGTGCCGTAAAACCCTCCACGGTGACGGCAGACAGCGTGGCATTGGCCAGCACGAAATGAGGGGCGTTGGGCAGGTCGCAGAAGCTCATCAGTTTTCTCGTTTCAGGCTGCTCTCATGCCAGCGATGCAGGCTGAGCCAGGCGATGAAGGATGTGATGCCGAAGATGACAACCCCGAGCAGCGACAACAGGATCAGCGCTGCAAACAGGCGGGGAATGTTCAGCCGGTATTGGGCTTCCAGTAGGCGAAAGGCGAGGCCGGAACCGGCACCGGCAGAGCCCGCCGCAAATTCCGCCACCACCGCGGCAATCAGCGACAAACCGCCGCCGATGCGAAGGCCGGTCATAAAGTAAGGAAGCGAAGCGGGAAGCTTCAGGTAGATCAGCGTCTGCCAGCGGGATGCGCCATAGAGATCGAACAGGTTCAACAGGTTATGATCGACGCTCTTCAGCCCCTGCACCATGTTGGACAGAATAGGGAAGAAAGCGACGAGGAAGGCGCAGATCAACAACGCCACCTGCGTCGTCGGCGCATAGATCAGGATCAGCGGGGCGATTGCCACGATCGGCGTGACCTGCAGAATGACCGCGATGGGATAAAAGGCCGTCTCGATCCATTTCGACTGGATGAGGAAGATGGCGATGCCGACACCGCCGACCAGCGCCAAGGCCAGCGCCGCCATGGTGATCTGCGTGGTCACCCAAAGCGCAGGCGCCAGCGTGCCCCAGTCCTTCACCAGCGAGGCGCCGACGGCGGCGGGGCCGGGCAGGATATATTGCGGCACGCCGGTCGCGGTAATCAGGATCTGCCAGAGCAGGATGAGCGCTACGACAACCGCGATCGGGATCAGGATGCGCAGCATGGTGTCGCGATGGCGCTGGGTGAGGGAAGGGGATGCGGCGTTGCTCATCAATGCATCTCCATGGCGGCGGCTTCGGGACCGCCAATCGCTTCCAGAAGGGAGGCGGACACCTTTTCGCAGGCGGCGCGATACTCTTCCGATGTGCGATAAAGCGGCCCGCGCTCCAGGCTTGTCTGAAGCGGGAAATCCGCATGGACGCGGCCGGGCCGTGCTTTCATGACCACGATGCGGTTGGACAAATAGGCGCTTTCGAAGACGGAATGGGTGACGAAGATGACGGTAATGCCGGTCTCGCGCCACAGCCGCAGCACGTCGTCGTTCAGCTTCTGGCGGGTGATTTCGTCGAGTGCCGCAAAGGGCTCGTCCATCAGAAGCAGCTTCGGTTTGGTCACCAGCGCGCGGGCAATCGAGACGCGCATCTTCATGCCGCCCGAGAGCTCGCGCGGATAGGCCTTGGCGAAATCCTTCAGGCCCACCGTTTCCAGCGCGGCCGTGATCGCATCGGAAGCATCTGCCTTGGATACGCCTTTCAGGCGCAGCGGCAGGTAGACATTGCCGAACACCGTCTGCCAGGGCATCAGCGTCGGCTCCTGGAAGACGAAGGAGATATCGCCGTCGGGTAAGCCCTTGGAGTTGATACGGGAACTCGGCCAGTCGATCGAGCCTGTCGTGACGTCGCCAAGCCCCGAGATGATCCTGAGCGCTGTGGACTTGCCGCAGCCGGAGGGGCCGAGCAGGCTCACGAACTCGCCACCCTCCACGGTCAGCGACATATCCGATAGCGCCAGCGTGCCGCTGGAGAAGCTCTTGGAAACATTGCGCATCGTCACAAGCGGGCGCTTGTGCGTTGTGCTGGGTGGTGGCTCTTGCGATTGCAAATCTGTCATTCCGTCACGCGATCAAGGGGCGGGCATTCGGCACTTTCTTGGATACGAAGAGGGTATAGGTACCCCCCTCTGTCCAGCCAGACATCTCCCCCACAAGGGGGGAGATCAGTTGCGGGAACCATCCTCTTCCCGTCTCATGCTGAGTTTGAGGAAACGGTTCTCTCGATAAGTCACGTGCCCCAAGTGCCAAGGCTGCAGGACTCTGAGGCGCTTGCCTCTTGCTGATCTCCCCCCTTGTGGGGGAGATGTCCGGCAGGACAGAGGGGGGCGATGTACTACTCTCAGTTTACTTCTTCAGCGCCATGCCGACGCCCTTGCAGACGAACTTGGTGGAATAGGCCTTCTTGTAATCGAGATCCTTCGGTTCCACGCCGATCGCCACGACGGCGTCGAAGAAGGACTTGTAGCGCTCGTCCGTGATGCAGCCGATGCCCTTGGTCAGCGCATCGCCGGATTCCAGAATGCCGTACTCCTTCATCTTGGCGATGGAATAGGCGATCTGGCCATCCGTCATTTCCGGATTGTCCTTCTTGATCAGGTCGTTGGCGGCCTTGTTGTCGCCGTAGAGATACTTGTACCAGCCCTCGATGGTGGCATCGACGAAGCGCTGAACGACCTCCGGCTTGGTGTCGATCATCTTCTGCGTGGTGGTGATCATCGTGGAATAGGGGTTGTAGCCGGCATCTGCCAGCAGGAAGACTTTCGGTGTCCAGCCGGCCTGCTTGCCGATTTCATAGGGCTCGGAGGTCAGGTAGCCCTGCTGGGCAGAGGCCTTGTCGGCGATGAAGGGGGCCGGATTGAAGGTGTAGGGCTTGTACTGGTCTTCCTTGAAGCCCTTGAAGTTCTTCTTCATCCACTCGAAGTAGGTGGTGTAGCCTTCCTTACCCATGAAGATGGTCTTCAGCTTGGCGAGGTCCTCGAACTTCTCGACACCGGCATCCGGATGTGCCAGCAGGACCTGCGGGTCCTTCTGGAAGATCGAGGCAACCGAGATCAGCGGGATGCCTTCCTTGACGGCATCCATGTCACCCAGCGGGCCGCCCATGTAGAAGTCCACCTTGCCGGCGATCAGCAGCGCGCGGTTGGCGGCGTTCGGGCCGCCCTGCACGATCTTCACCTTCAGGCCGTATTTCTCATAGGTGCCGTCGGCAACGGCCTGGTAGAAACCGCCATGCTCCGCCTGGGCCAGCCAGTTCGTGCCGTAGGACACTTCATCGAGGGCGAGCGCCTGGCCGTTGGCGGCAAGGCCCGCCGCCATGGCCATCGCGGCGAGATAGGTCTTTGTTTTCCGCAGCTTGATCATCCCACTGTTCCCTTGTTTTGTTTGTCGTTCAGTCGGTTGTGCCCAACTGTATTGCTCCATTTCAGCCATCGCATTCGCGCTTTGAAAAGCATCAAAATTCGTGCGCATTGATGCCTTTATGGCAGCGCTTGATTGGTATATGCACAAATTGTGCTGCATGATCATTTTTAAGGCAATGGGTCTGCCATGCTTCATTCGAGAAAACTGCAATACATTGACGAAATTGCCCGCTGCGGTTCCATCCGCAAAGCGGCGGCAAAGCTCAATGTCGCGTCCTCCGCCATCAACCGGCAGATCCTGGCGCTGGAGGAGGAGTTGGGCGCGCCGATCTTCGAGCGCCTGCCGCGAGGCTTGAGGCTGACAGCGGCAGGCGAGCTTTGCATCGAACATATTCGCGATGTGCTGAAGGCCTATGACAAGCTTGAAACGCGGGTGCGCGGGCTGAAGATGCCGCAGGTGGGACGCGTGTCACTGGTCTCCACCGTGGGTCTTGCGGCAGGGCCCCTGCCGGAGATCGTGGCGCGCTTTTCGGAAGCGCATCCACGCATGCGCATCCAGCTTGCGATCGATGGGGCGACGACGACCATGAACCCGGTGCTCTCAGGTGAAGTGGATATCGGCATCGGCTTCAACATCCCGGCAACACCGGGCCTGCGCACGCTCGCAAGCTTCGACGTACCGATCGGCGTCGTGCTGCCGCCGGATCATCCGCTGGCACGCGAGGCGGGGCCGGTCGACCTTGCCAAGGTGGCGCAGGAGCCCCTGGTTCTGGCGCAGCCAGGCATGAGCCTGCGCACGCAGATCAATCTCATTCTTGCGCCGCTACCCGTCTCCGTCGAGCCGCTGGTGGAGACGGGCGCGCCGGAAACGCTGCGGCATCTAGTGAAGCGCGGCATGGGCCTGACTTTCCTCAACCCGCTCGACGTGATCGAGGAATGCCGGCGCGGGGAGCTGATCTTTCGGCCGCTTGCCGAGGGCCAGCGGCGGCACCAGTCGATGAAGATCTTTGCCCGCGCACGCGCCACGCTGGACACGGCCACCAGCCTGTTTGTTGAATTCCTGATGACCGAGTTTTCGGGTCTGGTGGCGGAACTGCAGCTCAAAGGGCATGCGCCGTCGCAATCGCAGGCGGCTGAGGTCAAGTCGTGAGAAGGATAGTGATCCTGTGTCTGCTGATTGAAGGTGCCGCGCCCTCGGCTTTCGGTCGCGACCTTCCGGCAGATGTTGACGCATTCGTCGCCATGCGGGAGCAATGCGATCACTTCCGCTCCGAGCCCGGTGGCGATGCCAGCCGAGATCGCGAGATCGCAAAAGCGCTACGGACCTACTGCCGTGGCACGGATGCGGAGTTGAAGTCCCTCAAGCAGAAGTATCGCAAAGGCCCATCGGCCGTGCGCGCCCTTCTCGACGGCTTCGATGATCAGATCGAATAGATCTAGCCCTGATAGAGATTGCTGAGCGGATAGCGCTTCAGATCCTGCAGAAGCTCGATGAAGCCCGCGACCTGGTGGCGGCAGATCACGGCGCCCTTTTCGGCGGTGCCCTTGGATGCATCGCCGACCACGCCGGCGGGATTCAGGTCGTGCGCAATCCAGGCAAGCGAATGGGGCGGCAGCGGCTGCAGGTATTGAGAGTTGGCCTTCATCCATTCCGCCTTGGACGTGAAGTTTTCCGCTCTGTCCATGCGCACCAGTTCGGGGCGGAAATGCAGCATCAGCGATGTCTCGACTTCGCCGCCGTGAATCCCAAACGCCTGTTCATGCGGGCTGATCAATCCATCAGGGCTGCCGAAGCGGGCCCATTGTGTCGATACGACAGCCATGTTGAAGCGGACGCGAATTTCGCGCGCGACGATGTTCATCACGTCAAGATTGCCGCCATGCGAATTGACCATAACCATCTTGCGGACACCGGCTTCCGCCACCTTGCCACCAATTGCCGTCCAGGCGGGGATGAGAATATCGGCGCCGAGCGACAGCGTGCCGGGGCCGTAGATGTGTTCGTTGGCCTTACCGATTTCCTGGGTCGGCAGAACCAGAATGTCGAGATCGGCGGGGCGCTGGCGCTTCAGCTCCGCCAGCATGCCATTGGCAATCGCCACATCGGTGGCAACGGGCAAATGCGGGCCATGCTGCTCCGTGGAGGCCAGCGGCAGGATCGCGATCGTATCATCCGGTGAAAGCGACGCGAAATCATGCGTGTTGAGTTCGTTCCAGTAAAACGGCTTCCCCATGGCAGCGCTCCTTGTTCTTCTCGCTCATGAATTAGGAGAAGAGGCGAGAACCGAAAAGCGCCAAATTCCGTGCGGCGCGCTGCCTTTTTGTGCGCAGTATTGGTTGCCGCTGCCGTCACGCGGCAGGCTTGCCCTTTTCCGCAATGGCGATGCCGCCCAGTGCCAGGGCCAGAGCTAGAATGTGAAACAGCTGCAGATCTTCGCCAATGATCGCGACCGACAGCAACGTTCCGAACACGGGCACGAGATTGATGAACAGGCCGGCACGGTTGGCACCGATGTGTTCGATCCCCTTGATATAAAGGATCTGGGCGACGAGGGAGGCAAAGATCGCGGTATAGAGCGCGGCCGCCCAGCCGGATGCGTCCGGCCACTGCGAGGCAGATCGTGCCTGTTCCCAGATGACAAGCGGCAGGGAGGCCAACAGCGCGAAGAAGGCGGGCACTGCCATCAACGTGCGCCAGTCGATGGGCGGGCGCCAGCGCAGCAGGATCGTGTAGACCGTATAGGCAACGACGGCGATCAGCATCAGGCCATCCCCGAAATTGACCGACAGCGAGAGCAGCGTCGCCAGATCGCCATGTGAGGCGGTGAGCGCCACGCCCACCAGCGTCAGCGAAAAGCCAAGGATCTGCGCCAGCGACACCTTGATGCGAAACAGAATGAAGTTCGCCAGGAAGATCAGGAAGGGAATACCTGCCTGCTCGATCACCACGTTGATGGCTGTGGTGTAATGTACGGCGGAATAAAGCAGGACGTTGAAAAGTGTATAGCCGACAATTCCAAGCAGGGCGAGCAGTGGCCAATTCTTCTTGACCAGCGGCCAGTCCCTCTTCAGGTAGGGAATGGAAATGGCCGTGATGATGATGACGGCAAAAAACCAGCGCCAGAAGGTCAGCATCATGGGACTGACATGGCCGACGGCAAGCTTTCCGACCACTGCATTGCCGCCCCAGCAAAGCGTCGCGATGATCAGGTACAGATAAGCGCGAAGATGCATGAGTGTCTCCCGGCAAGCCGCTTGCGCTGTGCGCTGACGGTCATTTTGTTGTCGCAGATAGCCAAGCTGTGTCGGGGCGTCCATCTAAAAAGTGGCTAAATAGCCACAAACGGGTCGCTTTCCGGAAAATGACACAGTATAGATGCGCGGGTTTGAGCGGGCGAAATGCCCGGACGTAGCAGGAAAGCTTCGAGATGACGAATGTCGTGGTAGTCGGTTCGCAATGGGGTGATGAGGGCAAGGGCAAGATTGTCGACTGGCTCTCCGAGCGCGCGGATATCGTTGTGCGCTATCAGGGCGGCCATAATGCCGGCCATACTCTTGTGATCGATGGCGTCAGCTACAAGCTGTCGCTTCTGCCCTCCGGCGTGGTGCGTCCCGGCAAGAAGGCCGTGATCGGCAATGGCGTCGTGGTCGACCCGCATGCGCTGATCGCCGAAATCGGCCGCCTCGAAGCACAGGGCGTCAAGGTCACGCCTGAGAATCTGAGAATCGCCGAAAATGCAACGCTGATCCTGTCGCTGCATCGCGAGTTGGACGGCATGCGTGAAGATGCTGCCTCCAACAGCGGCACCAAGATCGGCACAACGCGTCGCGGCATTGGCCCGGCCTACGAAGACAAGGTTGGCCGGCGCGCCATCCGCGTGATGGATCTTGCCGATCTCGATGCGCTGGAAGGCAAGGTCGAGCGTATCCTGACCCATCACAACGCGCTTCGCCGTGGCTTCGGCGCTGCCGAAGTCGAGCACAAGGCAATCATGGAGGAGTTGACCTCGATTGCCGACAAGGTACTGCCCTTCATGGACAGCGTCTGGCAGTTGCTCGACAAGGAGCGCCGCCAGGGTTCCCGCATCCTGTTCGAAGGCGCGCAAGGGTCGCTGCTCGATATCGACCATGGCACCTATCCCTTCGTGACCTCTTCCAACACCGTCGCCGGCCAGGCTGCGGCCGGCTCCGGCATGGGCCCGGGCTCGTTGGGTTACATCCTCGGTATCACCAAGGCCTACACCACCCGCGTGGGCGAAGGTCCTTTCCCAACGGAGCTGAAGGATGAGATCGGCCAGTTCCTGGGCGAGCGTGGCCATGAATTTGGCACAGTTACAGGGCGTAAGCGTCGTTGTGGCTGGTTCGATGCGGCGCTGGTGCGCCAATCGGTGGCCACGAACGGCATCACCGGCATTGCGCTGACCAAGCTTGATGTTCTCGATGGGCTCGATGAATTGAAGATCTGCGTCGGCTATATGCTCGATGGCGAGCAGATCGACTACCTGCCGGCATCGCAGGCGGCGCAGGCGCGCGTGGAGCCGGTTTACGTGACGCTGGAAGGCTGGAAGGAATCGACTGTGGGCGCGCGCAAATGGGCTGATCTGCCCGCGCAGGCCATCAAGTATGTCCGTCAGGTGGAGGAGCTGATCGGTGCGCCGGTAGCGCTTCTTTCCACCAGCCCCGAGCGGGATGACACCATACTTGTGACGGACCCATTTGAAGATTAATGTCCAGCACTATCTACCTTTTCACTCGGTGGTTGAGCCGGTGATCAAGAGAAAGTATCAATGGCCGATTTTGTAGCAGTCATTCGCCGGGCCGTCGACGGGCTGGCGAACAATACTCCCGAGATGCGTATCCGGGTTTATGACAAGGCTCGCAGCGCCGTTCAGCGGCAGCTGGAGAACATGAAGCCGCGTCCGACGGATGACATGCTGCGCCGGCAGATGGAAAAGCTCGAAGCGGCAATCGAGTCGGTCGAGAAGGAACACGCCGAAGCGCTGCCACCTGCGGATGAGCAGATTGCAGCCGAGCCGCACGGCGGCTATGTCGAGCCTGAGGAGCCCGCTGCGGTGGATTCCCATGTTCCGGCTTATGAAGAACCTCATCATGCCGCACACGAGGCAGAGGTTGCTCAGCCGCACCATGATGAACCCGTGCATGAGGAGCCTGCTCCTCATGAGCCGGTTGCCTATCACGCGCCGGAGCCGGAACCTGCGCCTGTCGTGCCTGTCTGGGAAGAACGGCATGCTGCGGAAACGGATGCAGGACCAACAGGCGTGCATCCGTCTGTCCTGCCCATGGCGCCCGAGCCGGTTGAAGACCCGTGGCAGCCGGAAGAGCCCGGGCATCACCCGGAAGTATTTGCCGAGCCCGAGACGCATCAGGCAAAACACGAACCTGCCGCCTCGCACGACGAGACGTGGCGCGACGAAGACCGACGCCCCCATCATCCGTTGATTGAAGATGATGGTACCTTCGACTATCCGGCATCCAGTGCCGGAACTCAGCATGCGGTCCCGGTGGCTGATGATCATCATCAAGCTCACGAGGACAGCCACGCTCGTGACGAATATGGGCAGGCTGCGGCGCATGCAACGCACTCTGCTGTCTCAGCACCCCCTGTGCTGGACTGGCCACCGCAGACCAGTGCACCTGAAGCATCTTCCGAAAGCCTCGCCAGCGATTGGGATCTGCCGGAACTGCCGCCCATCTCTTCAAAGGATGCTGCCCGCGAGCAGGCCCATCAGCATTTCGATGAAACGGCTGCGGTCGAGAGCTTTAACGCCCATTTCGAAGAACCAGCGCATGTGACCGCCTCCGCACGAATGCCAGCGGTATCCGACATGCCTGATCTGCCGACCGCTGCTGCGGTTGCTGCCGGTCCGGAAGCCGTTGATCCGCTTGCCAACCTGTTGGCCGCCACGCCGCGCAAGAGCGATCCGATCCCGGCCGCAGCGAAGCCGGAAAGCGATCCCTGGAACGATCTGGAACAACTGATCGGCTACGAGAAGGCGTCGGAAGCCGCAGGTGCCGCCAAGGCAGCGTCCAGCGATCCCGATGAATTGCCACCGCCGCCGCGCGCCTATCGCGCCACCCCGAAGCCCCGCCGTAGCTACGCAACGATCTTGTTGGCGTTGGTCGGCCTGGCCGTCGTCGCTGGCGGCGGTTACGCCGTCTGGCTTAATCGCGGTGCGATCGATAACCTGATTAGTGGCGTCATGGGGCCGCAAAAGGCTGCTGATCAGCCGAAGACGGCCAATGGCACCGCAAAGCCTGCGCCGAACAGTTCATCCTCCTCTGCAGCACCTGCATCCAATGCGCCTGCTCAGGCGCCACAGGCGCAAGCCCCTGCCTCGCCTTCGGCTGCAACTGCGGCCAATACGACGGCTCCGGTTGCCGGTCCGCAGAAGTTTACTCAGCGCCTGCTGCCTGACGGCACGGAAGTCGATCAGGGTGCCGGTAGTGCGCAAGTGGGTGCCAGCGGCCAGTCCGTCGCTCAGTCCACTCCTGCTGCTGCGGGTTCTACGTCTGCACAGGCGCAGACCCAGGCGCAGGCACAGGCACCTGCGGCAGGACAGGCACCCGGTACGCAGACACCAGCAACGCCGTCGCAGAACACGCCGCCAGCCAACCCGGCGAACACGCCTGCCGTGACAGGCGAAAAGATCTTCCTCTACGAAGAGCGGATCGGCCAATCCTCGCCGACCGCGATCGATGGCACTGTCAGCTGGTCGCTACAGCATGAACCCGGCGAGAACGGTCGTCAGGAATCGGTGGTCCAGGGCCGCATCAGTGTTCCCGGTCGGGGCATGACGGCGCTCATCACCTTCAAGCGCAATGCAGATGCCTCGCTGCCGGCCAGCCATCTGGTCGAACTCGTCTTCTCGCTGCCGCAGGATTTCGAAGGCGGCGCGATCGACAGTGTTCAGCGCATTGCCATGAAGCAGACGGAGCAGGATCGCGGCACGCCACTCGTGGCCGTGCCGGCCAAGATTACCGACGACTTCCATATGATCGCGCTGAACGATTTCCCGGATGCGCGCGCCAACAATCTTGAACTGCTGCGCTCGCGCAACTGGATGGATATTCCGCTGGTCTATCGCAACGGTCGCCGCGCGCTGCTGACCCTGCAAAAGGGCAGCCAGGGTGTAAAGGCCTTCGAGGATGCGATCCGCGACTGGAAGGCGGCAGCACCGGCCAAGTCGGGCCAGTAATCCGCCATTGCTGCTTCCACGCACAAAAAAATCCGCCCTTCAGCCAAACTGGGGCGGATTTTTGTTTTAAAATTCAGAGGAAATGATCAGGCGTCGACGACGCGCAGCGCCTTGGCCTGTGCCAAAGCTTCCTTCTGCACGGCTTCCTGAACCTTCTCGAAAGCACGCACTTCGATCTGGCGCACGCGCTCGCGACTGATGTCGAATTCGGCGGACAGCTCTTCCAGCGTCACCGGATCGTCGGTCAGGCGGCGGGCCTCGAAGATGCGGCGCTCGCGCTCATTCAGAACGCCCAGGGCCTTCTCCAGCATGCGACGGCGCGTTTCCAGCTCGTCCTGTTCGATCAGAACTTCTTCCTGGCTTTCGTGGTCGTCCACCAGCCAATCCTGCCACTGGCCGGATTCGCCTTCGGTTGCGCGGATAGGTGCGTTCAGTGATGCATCGCCCGAGAGGCGACGGTTCATCGAGACGACTTCCTCCTCGGACACGTTGAGCTTCGTGGCGATTTCCTTCACCTGGTCGGGCTTCAGATCACCTTCGTCGATCGCCTGGATGCGGCCTTTCAGGCGGCGCAGGTTGAAAAACAGGCGCTTCTGGTTGGCAGTCGTGCCCATTTTCACCAGCGACCACGAGCGCAGGATATATTCCTGGATCGAAGCCTTGATCCACCACATGGCGTAGGTTGCCAGGCGGAAGCCACGTTCAGGATCAAACTTCTTCACGGCCTGCATCAGACCGACATTGCCCTCGGATACCACTTCGCCGATCGGCAGGCCGTAGCCGCGATAACCCATAGCGATCTTCGCCACGAGACGGAGGTGGCTGGTCACAAGGCGATGGGCAGCATCCCGGTCTCCGTGCTCAGCGTAGCGTTTCGCGAGCATGTATTCCTGCTGGGGTTCCAGCATCGGGAACTTGCGGATTTCATCCAGGTAACGGTTCAGGCCGGCTTCGCCGGCGGTAATGGATGGAAGCGTATTGCGGGCCATAAAGCACCCTTTCTCTTAATCTCGTCCCCGGCTCCCGCTATGGCAGCGCGGCAAGCCGTGTGGCGCGGGTCATTTCCCTCGACCCCGCACCAAGCCATGTGACAGATAAGTACGGCGAAAGGGTGTTTCAAGCGATGACCGAGGTCAACCTCGCGTGACCGGAATGTTATGGGACGAAACGGCTGGAGACTCTTGGATGTTCCCGCGATCGTTACAGTTCTATGCGCGCAATGCCTCCACCAATTCTTCCAGGTCTTGCGGAAGAGGGGCTTCGAATTCCATGACCTCGCCTGTGCGCGGATGCTCGAACGCAAGAAGAAACGCGTGCAGCGCCTGCCGGTGGAAGCGGTTCACTACCTTGCGGGCCTCATCGGGCAGGCGGTTTGCCTTGGTCTTGAAGGCAGCGCCATAATCCGGATCGCCCAAGAGCGGATGGCCGATATGCGCCATGTGCACGCGGATCTGATGGGTGCGGCCTGTTTCCAACCGGCACTCCACCAGCGAGGCCAAGGCCGTGCCGTCCTCCTGTTCATAGAAACGCTCCACCACCTCATAATGGGTGATGGCCTCGCGCGCATCCTCGCTGTCCTCGCGCTTGACGGCCCGCTTGGTGCGGTCGCCGCCGCCACGCCCCAGTGGCGCATCAATCGTGCCGCGCAACTGCTGCGGCCGGCCCCAGATCAGCGCCACATAGGCGCGTTCCAGATCACCGGTGCGGCCATGGTCGGCAAACTGCGCCGAGAGATGGCGGTGGGCGATATCGTTCTTTGCAACCACCATCACGCCGCTGGTATCCTTGTCCAGACGATGCACGACGCCGGGGCGCTTGACCCCGCCGATGCCGGAAAGCGTATCGCCGCAGTGATAGATCAGAGCGTTGACCAGCGTACCCGTCCAGTTGCCGGCGGCCGGATGCACGACGAGGCCTGCGGGTTTCACGACCACGATGACATCCTCGTCCTCGTAGAGAACGTCGAGTGGAATGTTCTCGCCCTTGGGCTGGGGGTCTTCCGGCTCCGGCAGAACGAGTTCAACTACGTCGCCGGGCTTCACCTTCTTCTTCGGCTCGGTGCAGGGGGCACCGTTCAAATGCAGCGCACCTTGCTCGATCAGCGCCTTGATGCGGCTGCGCGAAAATTCGCCGTCGAGGAGGCTGACGATCCAGGCGTCCACACGGCCTTCGGCATCCTCTCCCGCAGTCAGGACTTTCCTTGTGCCCTCGGCTTGGCTAAAGGGATCGTTCATTTTTCTTCTTATCCGTGACGAGAGAGCGAAGGACGCCCGCCCGATGGCCAATGTCGAACCCGAGGAACAGGACGAAAAGCCGCTCGACCCTGTGATGGAACGTGTCCGCCGCAAGATGGTGCGCCTTCAGATCGTGTCCGCCGGCATCATGTTTATCAGCCTTATGGCGGTGTTGGCCGCGGTTGTCTACAAGGTGTCCGGCACTTCCGCCGCCAAGGCGCCGGCAGCCAACACCGCCTTTGCCGTACCCTCGGATCAGCCCCTGACGACGGCTGCCCGCCTGCCGGCCGGGTTCGAAGTGGAGCAGGCATCCACTTCAGGCGCGCAGATTACGCTGCTTGGTCGCATCGGTTCCGTGCGCAAGATCATCATCTATGATCTGACGGTCGGTCGCGTTGTCGCCGACGTGACGCTGACCAACCAGTGATATGTCCCTGCCGCAGCCGATCCTCATCACTGATGCGGACGATCCCCGGATCGCGGAGTTTCGCAACATCCGCGAACGGGATCTGGTCGGGCGGCAGGCAGGCTTCATCGCCGAGGGCACGGTGGTTCTGCGCCTTCTGGCGGCGGCGCATAATCGTCTGAATCCAAGCTTCGTTGCGGAAAAGATCCTGCTCCTGGAAAACCGGGTCGACGGTGTTTCGGATATCCTGAAACTGTTTCCGGAAGATGTGCCGGTGTATGTGGCTTCAGCGGCGGTACTGGATGCCATTGCCGGTTTTCATCTGCATCGGGGTGTGCTGGCGCTTGGCCGCCGCGTGACGATGCCGACTGCGCAGGACCTGCTTCGCAATGTTTCTGCGCCGGGCCTCATTGCGATTGCCTGCGGCATTTCCAACCACGACAATATCGGTTCGATGTTTCGCAATGCCGCGGCCTTCGGTGCGGCTGCCGTGCTGCTGGATGAGACCTGCTGCGATCCCCTTTACCGCAAGGCGCTTCGCGTGTCCGTCGGTTCCGTGCTGACCGTGCCCTTTGCCCGGGGCGGCACGGCAGACGATCTGTTGCGGACGGTGGCGGGAGAGGGGTTCGACATCTGGGCTTTATCGCCGCGCGGGACCGCCGATGTCCGGGACATCCCGGCCGGTGGCCGCATCGCATTGGTGACGGGGACGGAAGGAACGGGATTGCCGCAGGATATTCTCTCGCGTTTCCGCACCGCCTCCATTCCGCAGAGACCTGGCCTCGACAGCCTCAACGCCGCCACCGCTACGGGCATCGCGCTTTACGAGATCGCCCGCCGTCAGGGGCTGGTCTGACGTTTCCGCCGGTCCTTTTCCAGCGCTTCAATAGCGGTTCGTGACCGCTGCGCCAGGCTGGTGCGGGCACCTGGCTCGCGCGTCTCTTCCGTCTTCAGGTGAGCTGGGATGGGCGAGGTTTCGCCCTCCTTCAGGGCGGTCAGAGCCACCATGTCGGCGGCGATGGCGGCCAGCTCCCGGCGCAGAACCTCATCACTCGTCTTGCCCTTTGGCTTGACCAATTGCGCCCCCAGTGCGGTCGCGCGATTGCGGATGTCATCGGACACATCGGCGAAATCCAGAAGAGAGGGTGCCGGTTCCGCATCCGTCTGGTCAGTCGAGGCGATATGATCTTCGACCGCGCCCGTTTCCAGGTCTTCCGGTTCGGGAAGTGGATCGTGTGCCTTTCCGTTTGCGGGGCGCCGCCGCAGCGTCTTCAGATCGGCGGTGACAGTCTTCAGCTTGTCTCGCAGCCGCTCTATTTCCCGATCACGCCGCTCGATTGTCGCCTCACGATCGGCGCGGGCTGCAAGCTCGCGCGCCATCTTGTCTTCCAACCGGTAGACGCGGTGCTCCTCCTGGGTCAGGCGGTTTTCCGCATCTT
The DNA here is from genome assembly GCF_030504645.1 of Rhizobium oryzicola. Lineage (GTDB taxonomy): Bacteria > Pseudomonadota > Alphaproteobacteria > Rhizobiales > Rhizobiaceae > Neorhizobium > Neorhizobium oryzicola. Next base: position 241,481 of record NZ_JAUKWQ010000002.1, read on the forward strand.
TGGCACGGGCTGTCAGAAGCTTCACATCCGTGCGCAGCGTGTCGCGTTCCTCACGCAGTGCATTGAGACGGAATTTGACGTTCTCTATCTCCGTTTCGCGGGTTGCGAGGTCCACCTTCAGATTGTCCGCGTCAGCCGTGAGGCGCGTGATCTGCTTGCGCAGAGCTTCAATCTCGTCGTCGCGCGCGATGATCTTCGCTTCGTTTTCCTGGATCGCGTGGCGAAGCTGCTGGACCAGTGTTTCCTCTCGGCGAAGGCGAGAGCGCAACTCAGCCGATTCGAGACCGCGATCATCCATGGCGGCCACGAGATCATCATTGACGGCATGCAGTTCGCCTGCCTCGACCAGCAGCTTGTCATGCTCCAGCTGCAGCTTGATGAACTTGTCTCGCTCCTGGGTCAGCTCCTGCTTGGTGCGGGCGTTTTCGGCGGCATAGACGGCGCGCGCCATATCTCGCTGTGCCCGCACTTCCGCGGGGCTGATCGGCATCGTCGCCTTGATGCGGTTTTCGGTGTAGACCACGATGCGCCGGTGCACTGCGGGTGCCAGGATCATGACCAGCAGCAGGGCGCCAAGGAAGCCCAAGCCAAAGAGTAGCGCGAACTGGATCACCTTTAGGCTGCCCCCGAGTTTTGATGGCGCGGTCTGAACGCAGGATTACACGAAACCGCCTGTCGGTCTTGGAAAACCCGCTTGAAGAAATGATATAGGCCAGCCGGGTGAATGCGCCAGCTGGCCCGTTCGCGTTTGCGACTTTCCGTTGCGATCAGAAGGGATTCCAGGTCGCTTCCTGCGTCAGCTTCAGATAGCCTACATTGATTCCGAGACGTGCGCCGATGCCGGTGCGAATCGGTACCAGCACGACGTTGTCGTTGCGAAGCGCGGTCATGCCGACCCCTGCCACCACGAAGGCCGAACCGCTGACGCCGCCGAAGCGCGTATAGAGGCTCTGGATATCCGGCAGGTTATAGACCAGCATCATGACGCGGGCGCCCTGGCCGCCGTAATCCAGTCCGAGCGAGGGACCCTGCCAGAAGGTGGGGTGCTGGCCAGCATTCTTCGTGTAAAGCTGGCCTTCGCCATAGGTTAGGCCAGCGATGAAGGCGCCCGAGCCCTCTTGGCCCAGAATGTAGCCATTGGGTAGACCATATTGCTGGAAGGCACGTTCCACGACCTTGGCAAGTCCACCGCTGGTGGAGCTGAAAAAGCCATTGCCCGCATCGACGATTTCCTGGGCGGAGTATTGCGAACTCGATTGCTGCTGCGCAGCTGCCTGCGTTGACGGCACCGCAAGTGCCACTACAGTCAGCAGCATGGCGAGCAGCCGGGCAAAGGCGAAGTTGGTTTCTAAGCGCATTGGCCTGTCCGTTTCTCCATTTCGTTATGCCTGTCGTCTCGGCGCGATTATCTTGAGGCGTTCGCGTTAACAACCGGTTTACCAAAAATGGTGTCTTTATGGCGACCGCGGAGATAGAAAATGTTCCCGCTCCACCTTCACGCAATATTGCCGTGCTTCAGCTAGTCCATATTCGAAGCGCTGTTGCAGATCAGGAAGCCAAGATGTCGAAGAACCCGAACCTCACCTTAAGCGGTCCCGATCTGGCGGCGCTCCTCTGCAGCCGTGTCTGCCATGACGTCATTTCGCCGGTCGGTGCCATCAACAACGGTCTGGAACTCCTGGACGAGGGCGGCGGCTCGGATGCCGACGCGCTTGACCTGATCCGTACCTCCGCGATCAACGCCTCCGTTCGCCTGAAATTTGCCCGTCTTGCCTTTGGCGCGTCCGGCTCGGTCGGTGCCTCGATCGACACGGGCGAAGCGGAAAAGGCAGCCAAGGATTTCGCCATCGCCGAAAAGAAGACGGAAGTGACATGGAGCGGCCCGCGCGCCATCATTCCGAAGAACCGCGTCAAGCTGCTGCTGAACCTGTTCTCGGTCGCCTATGGCGCCATTCCGCGTGGCGGCTCGCTGGATATCGTTCTGGAAAATCCCGAAGGTGACGCCCGCTTCAGCATCACGGCCAAGGGGCGCATGCTGCGCGTGCCGCCGAAGTTCCTGGAAATCTGCAACGGCACGCTGGAAGAAGCTGTCGATGCCCATTCCATCCAGCCCTATTACACGGTTCTCCTCGCGGATGAATGCGGCATGGAACTAAAGCATGTGGTGTCTGAAGACCGCATCACCTTTATCGCGGAAACCCCAATCGTCTGAGTTGTGATCTGCCGGTAACGCTTCGTTAGGCTGCTCGCCCTATTCTTCAAGTTCGTATCCGCGCCAGTCGCGAAGGGCCACGGGAGAGATAGATGCAGCGCCTGATGATTGCCGACAGTTCCGACATTGTTCGCACAGTCGCCAAGCGCATTCTCTCCGAAATCGGCTTTCTGGTGGTGGAAGCTTCCGGCGAGCGCGAGGCGTTCATGCGTTGCCAGGCGGATATGCCCGCCATTCTGATTGTCGATGCGGCGCTTGAAGGTGCCCTCGATCTGATTGCACGGGTGCGTGAACTGCCGACCGGCAACAAGGTGCGCATCTACTACTGCGTCATCGAAGCCGATCTGAAGAAGATGATGCAGGGCAAGCGGGCAGGGGCCGATGACTTCCTGCTGAAGCCGTTCGACCGAAAGATCTTGTCGGCTGTGTTTGCCAATCTGTCGGCCGCGGCGTGAAGGCTTAGCTCCGCACGATTACCCCCTCTGTCCTGCTACTGTTGGGCGAGCCATGCGTCTCGCCCCGTCCTTCGGACCTCGCCACAAGGGGCGACTCGCGGCACCGTTCCGATCTTCGGAGAGCTTACCTTACCCGTTTTCGCTTCACGACTTGATGGAGGAAGCGAGCGGGTACCCGTTCTGCTGATCTCCTCCTGTGTGGGAGATGGTTGCAGACTAGAGGGGCGCCATCACGAACATCCCAAATTGCGCCGTTCTCGCCAAACGCAAAAACGCCCGCGACGGGCGCGAGCGTTTTCGGAAGATTGCGGATTTCTCGAAGGCTGGGGTCAGGCCGTCTCAGCGTATTCGCCACCATCCGGCTCGCGCAGCACGTAGCCACGGCCCCAGACGGTTTCGATGTAGTTTGCGCCACCGGCAGCGTTGGCAAGCTTCTTGCGCAGCTTGCAGATGAAGACGTCGATGATCTTCAATTCCGGTTCGTCCATGCCGCCATACAGGTGGTTGAGGAACATTTCCTTCGTCAGCGTCGTGCCCTTGCGCAGCGAGAGCAGCTCCAGCATCTGGTATTCTTTGCCGGTGAGGTGAACGCGCTGGCCACCCACTTCGACAGTCTTTGCATCCAGGTTGACGATCAGTTCGCCGGTGACGATGATCGATTGGGCATGACCCTTGGAACGGCGAACGATGGCGTGGATGCGTGCCACCAGTTCGTCCTTGTGGAAGGGCTTGGTCATGTAATCGTCGGCGCCGAAGCCGAGACCGCGAACCTTGTCCTCGATGCCGGCCATGCCGGACAGGATGAGGATCGGTGTTTTCACTTTCGACAGGCGCAGCGTGCGCAGAACCTCGTAGCCGGACATGTCCGGCAGGTTCAGGTCGAGCAGAATGATGTCGTAGTCGTATAGCTTGCCGAGATCGACGCCCTCTTCACCGAGGTCCGTCGTATAAACGTTGAAGCTTTCCGACTTCAGCATCAGCTCGATGCTCTGGGCAGTCGCGCTGTCGTCTTCAATGAGTAGAACCCGCATAATTATCCCCTTTACCGCCGCGCTAGGTTGTTCGATGCCCCCGACGCGAAACGGATCCAGACGTTGCCTGATTTGGAAGCTGACACCAATTGGTTAACAAACTCTGACTCCCTTTGGCAAGGTACAGGAATTCGTTAAGCAAGACTGGTATTCGCCTGATTTATCATGAGAATTCGCCAGCGCCATACCTGAATCTATCTGTGAGGAAATCCTCGCAAGTGATTCATACGACTCATCATTGTCGTCGGCCGAAATCGGCCATGGCATTTACGGACCCTTAAAAGATCGTCCCTATCATTAACGATGCCCGTAAATGAAAGGTTACCGCGCGGGTACAATTTCTTAACGGCGCGGCAATTTTTCAGTCCCAACTGTTACAGCCAGGACACAGGGTTGATTTTGAAAATAGCCGGGGTCTCGCTATCCACGGGAGTATTGCGTATGAAGACGCGTGACAGCCTAGTGCGCCTGAAAGAATTTCAGGTGAACGAAAAGCGCCGCCAATTGCAGCAGTTGCAGCTAATGATGGCGGAATTTGATAGAATGGCGAAGGAGCTGGAGCACCAGATCACGCTGGAGGAGAAGAAGTCGGGCATCACGGACCCGAATCACTTCGCCTATCCAACCTTTGCCAAGGCCGCGCGTCAGCGGGCCGATAATTTGCAGGTTTCCATTCGGGAATTGCGGGTTCAGCAGGACGCCGCAGAACTGGCGCTTGAAGAAGCCCAGGCCGATCTTGCAAAGGCGACAGCCCTTGAGGAACGAGACGGATCTTTGCGCGCCCGCGCCTGACGTTCCGCCTTCGCATCTCCCGGTCGCGGTTCACGCGGGTCATTACCCGCGTCGAACATGCTTGCAAAAATTTTCAGTGCTGAATTACATCCGCCCAATCCGGATGCCGCTCGACCTGTGCCTTGAAGAAAGGGCAGAGCGGAATGATCTTCCATCCCCCTGAACGCGCCTGCTCGACGGCATGAACAGACAACGCCTGACCGACGCCCTTGCCGCGAAGTGCGTCATCCACACCGGTGTGATCGATGATGATCAGGTGAGGGGAGGCCCTCGAATAAGTCATCTCCCCGAAATGACCCTCCAGCTCGGCGACATAGCGCCCGCCCGAACCTGATGTTTCCTCGGTAATCTGCATAAGGCCGCTCCTGCCATTCTTCATGATGAAGCTATCATGTAGAAAACAGGTAGGTCAGATGCCAGATATACGCGAGGATATTCCGACCTTCAGGTGAGGACATGATGCGCAAGTCGCTGATCGCAATTGCTGCATTCTGTCTGATCCTGGGGCTGACGCTGCCCGTGATGCAGTTCGACCGGCTGTTCTTTTTCATTGAGACGCCATCGGTCGTGGGCTTGGTCAAGGGCCTGTGGACGGGCGGGGATCTGGCACTGGCAATCCTGATTGCGCTCTTTTCGATCGTCTTCCCGGTGGCAAAGCTTGCCGTGCTGGCCACACTGGAGGTTCGAGGGGGCGCGCTGGCCCCCTGGCTCAGGCAAACGCTGCCGCATCTGTCGAAGTGGTCTATGCTCGACGTGATGGTGGTGGCGCTTGCGATCTTCGCGGCAAAGACCAGCGGGCTGGCTACGGCGGTTTCCCAACCGGGCCTCTGGTTCTACGCCGCCTCTGCGGTCATCTCGGGAATATTGAGTGCATGGCTACCCTCGGAGAGACGAGGATGAGGGCAGCTGTCATGCGAAAAGATCCCTGGAAGTTTCCCCCAAGGACCTTGATGGGCGGGGTCAGTACACCTAGTGGCGATACTGCTGAATGCGGGTCGTTCTCAGGCCGGCAAGGCCATGATCATTGATCGACGACTGCCAGGACAGGAACTCTTCAACAGTCAGGGTATAACGCTCACAGGCTTCCTCGAGGCTCAGCAGGCCACCGCGAACCGCAGCAACCACTTCTGCCTTACGGCGGATGACCCACCGGCGCGTATTGGCCGGCGGAAGGTCCGCAATAGTCAGGGGGCTGCCATCGGGGCCGATGACATATTTCACTCGAGGGCGGATCATTTCGGTCATTGGACTCTCTACACTACGCAAGACCACAGGTCGGAACCGTACGCAGGCAGTTTTAACATTTGACTAAATCCTCACGGCATTTTGTTGTGATTTCCCATCATGTTCCCGAGTTTTTCTCGCGTGAGCCCATAATTTTTTCGTTGGCAGTTGTGCTTTGCCTATTTGAAGTTGTTGGTGTTTTGCCTCACAGCATCATCAGGTTGACTTCCGTTCGGCCTGGGCCATGATCCAACACGGCCGTCCCGAAATGGGAGAGGCTGAGGCTATCGCCGGCGGAAAGATATTGAAGGCTGGAGGATGCGAGGCTGAGCGGCACGCTGGCGGGGGCGGAGAGGCTGACCAAGGTGACCGAGCCGTTTCGCACAAGGCCGGTGGTATGGCCTGATGAGGAAACGGCGCTGACCATCAGCGTCAGGAAATAGAGCCCGCTTGCCGGCACCACTAGTGTGTTACCCCCACCGGGAAGGGCGGACCCCAACATGACGCCCCCCTGTTCGATGGAAAGTGTCGTGAAGCCGCTCTGGCTTCCATTGGCAGCACTTGCCGTGCCGCTGGCGCGATGGGCGCGAGCGAGCGGACGGTTCGGTTGGCTGACGCGGCCATTGCCGTCGATGCTGAGGCCGGTCTTCCAGGTGCCGCCATCGGGAGAGACCTTGATGGAAAAATCGTCATTCCCAGCTAGGCCCATTTCGGCCCGGCCGGACCAGTTCGTCTGGTAGAGAAGGGAGGCGGTTTCCCTGGTGGTGGCCTTGTTGAGCTTGAGTTGATGGCCATTGCCTGCGTGATTGAGCAGTGTGGCGGGCGCCGAGAGGGAAAGCCGGTTGGTGTCATCGGCGCTTGCATTGATGCCGATCCGGTCGAAGCGCCCCGTTGCAGGAAGTGTCACAGGCAGCACTGTCCAACCGGCGCTCGGATTATAATAGCGCAGCTCACCCGGCGTCTTGAACCAGGCTGTGAAGCCTTGCTTCGGTTGGAGATAGGTCCAGCCGCCGTCCAGGAAGATGGCAATGCGCCCGTCTCGCCCAGCCCAGGCGCCCGTTGCGCCCGATGCCACGGCATAGCGTGCGCCTTCGATGGGAGTGGCGGGCGGCGCAGCCTGTTCTGACTCGATGACCATCTGGACGAGAATATCGAGCGTCTGCAGGGCCTCGTTATGGGTGACATGCTTCTGCGCCTGCGAGGGCAGGATATAGGGCATTGAAAGGTTCGGCGTCATATCGGACATCGTTCGTTCTCCTTTGATGTCCTTAAGTCTAAGCCCGGCTGGAGGATGGGGGACGCGAAGACCGCCAAGCCCTTGAAAATACGGAGGGCGTGGGCTCGAACGTCCCCCTTCTTCGCCAGCGTGGTTGTGTGCATTTCATTGGCAGGCGTCGCATTGTTGCAATTGCGCTTGTTCCCAATCCCCCTTATTTCGAGAGCAGCACCCGGACCGGAGCTGTCGTGAGCCTCATGCGTTATTCCGCCCTGCAGATTGTCAAACAGGCCTTCGCCGCCAATCGCGGCTGGAAGCCCGTCTGGCGCGAACCGGAACCGAAGCCGCATTATGATGTGGTGATCGTTGGCGGCGGGGGACATGGGCTTTCCACCGCCTACTATCTCGCCAAGGAATTCGGCATCACCAATGTGGCTGTTCTGGAAAAGGGCTATTTTGGTTCCGGCAATGCCGGGCGCAACACGACCATCATCCGCTCCAACTATCTGCTTGAAGGCAACGAGCCCTTTTACGAGTTTTCCCTGAAGCTCTGGGAAGGTCTGGAGCAGGATTTCAATTATAATGCCATGGTGTCGCAGCGTGGCGTCATTGATCTCTACCATTCCGATGGTCAGCGCGATGCCTATGCGCGGCGCGGCAATGCCATGAAGATGCATGGCGTGGAAGCCGAGCTTCTGGACAGGGATGCGGTGAAGGCGCTGCTGCCTTATCTCAATTACAATCACGCGCGCTTCCCGATCCTAGGTGGCCTCTTGCAGCGCCGCGGCGGCACGGCCCGTCACGATGCTGTCGTTTGGGGTTATGCGCGCGGCGCCGATAGTCGTGGTGTCGATCTCATCCAGAATTGTGAAGTGACCGGTGTTCGCCGGGACGAAACAGGCCAGGTGACGGGCGTTGAAACCACACGCGGTTTCATTGGCTGTGACCGGCTGGCACTCGCGACGGCCGGCAATAGCAGCCATGTGGGCCGTATGGCGGGGTTGGAACTGCCGCTGGAAAGCCATGTGTTGCAGGCCTTCGTGTCGGAAGCGATCAAACCCGCCATCGATCACGTCATTACCTATGGCGCATCAGGACACTTCTATATCTCGCAATCGGACAAGGGCGGCCTTGTCTTCGGGGCAGATATCGACGGCTATTCCTCCTATGCCCAGCGGGGCAATCTGGCCATGGTCGAACACGCCATGGAGGAGGGGGTTTCGCTGATCCCCGGCCTGTCGCGGCTTCGAGTTCTTCGATCCTGGGGCGGCGTGATGGACATGTCCATGGATGGCTCCCCCATCATCGACAAGACCCATATTCCCAATCTCTATCTCAATTGCGGCTGGTGCTATGGCGGCTTCAAGGCCACGCCAGCATCCGGTCTCTGCTTTGCCCATCTGATTGCCAAGGACGAGCCGCATTATGTGGCCCGCGCCTATCGCCTGGACCGGTTCCAGCGCGGGTTGGCGATTGATGAGGGCGGCAAAGGCCCGCAGCCCAACCTCCAGTGACGAGACCCGCATCATGGCCAGCCTGATCACATGCCCCCATTGCGGTGTTCGCCCCCGAGAGGAATTTTCGGTGCGGGGGGATGCGACACCTGTCCGGCCTTTGCCGAATGCGTCGGATGAGGCCTGGCATGCTTATGTCTATCTGCGGGATAATCCGCGCGGACAAATTCGGGAGCACTGGTATCACGAGGCGGGCTGCCGCCGCTGGCTGGTGGTGGAGCGCAACAACGTGACGCATGAGGTCGTGAGCGTCACGGATGCCGCCAGTAAAACGGCGGGAGGTGCACTATGACCTCCTTCCGGCTGACATCCGGCGGCCTGCTAGACCGCAAGCGCAAGATCCGCTTCACCTTCGATGGCAAGGCCATGACCGGCCTTGAAGGGGACACGCTGGCCTCCGCACTTCTGGCTAATGGCCAGATGCTGATGGGCCGCAGCTTCAAATATCATCGCCCCCGCGGGCCGGTGACGGCGGGAAGCGCCGAGCCGAATGCGCTGGTGACGATCAACACCGGGGGCAGGGCAGAGCCGAACACGCGGGCAACCGTCGCGGAGCTTTACGAGGGGCTGTCCGCCCAGAGCCAGAACCGCTGGCCGAGCCTGTCGTTCGATATCGGCGCGATCAACGGCGCCCTGTCCCCCTTCATCGGTGCGGGCTTCTACTACAAGACCTTCATGTGGCCGAAATCCTTCTGGGAGAAGGTTTATGAGCCGCTGATCCGGCGCGCCGCAGGTCTGGGGCGCGCTGCCATGGAGGCAGACCCGGATACCTACGACAAATGCTGGGCGCATTGCGATCTTCTGGTGATCGGTGCCGGCCCCACGGGCTTGATGGCGGCCTTGACTGCGGCTCGTGCCGGTGCCCGTGTCATTCTGGCGGATGAAGGTTTTCAACTTGGCGGTTCGCTGCTCTCGGAAAGCCTTGCAGTCGGTGGCATGGCCGCAGCGGATTTTGCGAGTGCTGTGCTGGATGAACTGGCAAGCCTGCCGAATGTGACGCTGCTCTCCCGCACCACCGTGTTCGGCTGGTATGACGATATGGTGTTCGGTGCCGTCCAGAAGGTGCAAAAGCATGTGGCAAGGCCGCTGCCGGAGCTGCCCGTCGAGCGGCTCTGGCGCATAATCGCCAAGCGCGCCATTCTGGCTTCCGGTGCCGAAGAACGTCCGCTGGTGTTCGGCGGCAATGATCGCCCGGGTATCATGACGGCCAGTGCCGTGCGCACCCATCTCAACCGCTATGGCGTTTCCGCCGGTCGGCGTGTGGCCGTCTTTACCAACGGTTCTTCCGGCTACCGTACGGCGCAGGATCTGGCAGCGCGCGGCGTCGAAGTGGCTGCCATCATCGATCCGCGCGCACAGGCCAATGATGCCGCGCCTGCCGGTGTTCGGGTCGTCAGCAATGCGGTCATCACCGATACGATGGGGCGCAAGGGCCTGAAGGGTCTGCTGCTGGAGCGCAGCGGCTTTGAGGAGGTGGTGGAATGCGATGCGCTTGCCATGTCCGGCGGCTGGTCGCCTGTCATTCATCTGGCCTGCCAGCGTGGCGCGCGACCGGTCTGGTCGGATGAAGCGCAAGCCTTTCTGGTGCCGGATGTCGGATCTGCTTTCCGGGTGGCGGGAAGTGCTGCCGGGCATCCCTCGCTGTCCGCCTGCCTGCGGGATGGCGCGGCGCAAGCTGTTGCGCTGGCACGCGATCTGGGTTTTGCCGCCTATGATGCAGATATCCCCGAGGTGGAGGGGGAGCCTGATCCGTCCTTCTCGCCCGTCTGGTATGTAACGGGCGCCAAGGGCAAGGCCTTCGTCGACTTTCAGAATGATGTGCATGTGGGAGATCTGGGTCTCGCCGAGCGGGAGGGCTTCGGCTTCACCGAACATGCCAAGCGTTACACGACCGCAGGCATGGCGACCGATCAGGGCAAGCTGTCCAACACCAATACGGCGGGCATTCTGGCGGGAATGCGGGGCGTCTCGCAGGCGCAAATAGGCACGCCCACCTATCGACCCTTTTATACCCCGGTCTCATTCGGTGCGCTGGCCGGTGCTGCGATTGCGGAGGGCAATCGGCCGGTGCGACGCTCGCCGCTGCATGGCTGGGCGGCGCGTCATGGGGCGGTGTTCGTGGAGACGGGTCTGTGGAACCGGCCCGGCTGGTTTGCTCGCTCCGGCGAAAAGAGCTGGCGGGAAAGCATGGAGCGGGAAGTGCGGGCCGTGCGCGAGAATGCCGGCCTCTGTGACGTTTCCACGCTTGGCAAGATCGAGGTGTTCGGCGCGCAGGCCGCCGAATTTCTGGATCGCATCTACTGCAATTCCATCCTGCGACTGCCGGTCGGCAAGGCGCGTTACGGCCTGATGCTGCGCGAGGACGGCATCGTCTTTGATGACGGAACCATCAGCCGGTTTGGGCAGAACCATTTCTTGCTGACCACGACCACGGCCTATGCATCGCAGGTTCTGGCGCATCTGGATTACGCATCCCAGGTTCTATGGCCAAATCTCGATGTGCGGTTGCTACCGACCTCGGAGCAATGGGCTCAGTTGGCGATTGCCGGGCCGAAATCACGCATCATCCTGCAGCGCATTGTAGAGGACGATCTCTCCGATACGGCCTTCCCCATGATGGCGGCGCGGGAAGTAACACTGAAGCTGGGCGTCAAGGCGCGCCTCTTTCGGCTGTCCTTCTCCGGGGAGCTTGCCTTTGAACTGGCCGTTCCTTCAAGCTTGGGGGAGGCGGTTGCCGATGCGCTGATGGAGGCGGGGCGCGAGGACGGCATCAATCCCTATGGTCTCGAAGCCATGGATGTGCTGCGCATCGAAAAGGGTCATGTCACCCATAATGAACTGGATGGTCGCACCACCGCCGATGATGTCGGCCTCGGGCGATTGATGGCGATGCAGAAGCCGGATTTCATTGGCCGGCGTCTGTCCACCCGCTTCGGCCTGACGGCTGCCGATCGGCTGCAACTGGTGGGCCTGAAGCCCGTGGAGGCTGCCAAGGAGATGAAGGCGGGCGCCCATCTTCTGAAGCAGGGTGCCAAGCCGTCGATGATCAACGACCAGGGCTTCGTGTCTTCCGCTTGTTACTCTCCGACTCTTGGACATTTCATTGCGCTGGCGCTGCTGAAATCTGGACGCGAGCGCATGGGCGAGAAGATCGTGGTCTGGGACGCCTTGCGCGATAGCGAAGTGCTGGCGGAAGTCTGCCCGCCTGTCTTTGTCGATCCTGACAAACTGAAACAGCGTGCGTGAGATGTCGGCCATGCTTCACACGGAACTCAATCGTCACCCGCTGGAAGACGTCATCACCGAGGAGAACCCGGTGCGCGGCACCAATCATGTGTCCATCGCGCGCCGTGCAATTGTTGTGGCGGCTTTGGCAGATGGGGCAACGCTTGCACTACTTCCGGCCCTGCTCGGGGAGGGGGTGCGGTTCTATCGCTGCGGCCCCGCGATCGCGTTTGCCGTTTCGCAATCGCAGAGGGTTGAGGATATTATTGAACGCTTGAGCGCGGTTCCCGGACTGGATCTGGTGGATCAGACCGACGCTCATGTGCTGATCACGCTCTCTGGGCCGGATGTGCGCCGTCTGCTGGCCAAGGCGGTGCCGCTGGATCTTCACGGACAAGCATTTTCCATCGGCCAATCGGCCGGAACGCTCTGCGGTCAGGTGGCTGTGCAACTCAGCCGCACAGCGCTTGACGCCTTCGAGTTGCTTGTGCCAACATCATATGCAGGATTTCTTTTGGAAGAGATCCGACAGATGGGGCGCGAGTTCGCCTTCACCATTGGCTTTGATCAAGCAACCGCCTGAGTTCTCAGGAGGTATAGAACAATTGTTCAACAATCGAGCCGGCGTCAGCGCGGCTTTTTGGGTGCGTGCTATGTATTGTGCGCTGCGGGCAGAAAATATCTGCGCGCGTTTGTTGCTCCCAAAGCTTCCTTTTCAGTCAGGCATTGCCGCTTTTATGTTTGTTGTGCGGGTTTTTGCACCAAACGGTCCAACAAGCTGAGGATTTTGCCACCTTCCCGCCTTTTTGACTTCACATTTCGCGCGAAACGGTTATGGATTCCTCAAAACCTAAGAACCCGTAAGGGCCACACATACAAGAGGCGCAACCGGTATTCCGTGATTGCGTCCGGGGGAAAGTTTTATGGAGTACTTCATCCAGCAGCTCCTCAACGGGCTGACTCTTGGATCCATCTATGGCCTCGTGGCAATTGGCTACACGATGGTCTATGGCATCATTGGCATGATCAACTTCGCCCATGGCGATATTTTCATGCTCGGCGGTTTTGCCGCCCTCATCGTCTTCCTGATCCTGACATCCTTCTTCGCGGGCATTCCGGTTGCATTGGCCCTGCTGCTGATGCTGATCATCGCCATGCTGGTGACGAGCCTCTGGAACTGGACCATCGAGCGTGTGGCCTACCGGCCGCTGCGTGGCTCCTTCCGTCTGGCGCCTCTGATCACCGCGATCGGCATGTCGATTGCGCTGTCCAACTTCATCCAGGTCACGCAGGGTCCGCGCAACAAGCCGGTTCCGCCGCTGATCAATGATGTCTACCATTTCGGTGATATCACCTTCTCGCTGAAGCAGTTGGTGATCGTCATCGTAACGGCCGTGCTTCTTGCTGTCTTCTGGTACATCGTGCATCGCACGCCGCTTGGTCGTGCACAGCGCGCAACCGAGCAGGACCGCAAAATGGCCGCCCTGCTGGGTGTCGATGTCGATCGCACCATCTCGATCACCTTCGTGATGGGTGCGGCACTCGCGGCCGTCGCCGGTACCATGTACCTGATGTATTATGGCGTGGCCTCCTTCACGGACGGCTTCACGCCGGGCGTCAAGGCTTTCACGGCAGCGGTTCTCGGCGGCATCGGCTCGCTTCCGGGCGCTGTGCTCGGTGGCCTGCTGATCGGCCTCATCGAGTCGCTCTGGTCGGCCTATTTCTCCATCGCCTACAAGGATGTCGCGACCTTCGCCATCCTGGCATTTGTCCTGATCTTCAAGCCGACGGGCATCTTGGGCCGTCCGGAAGTGGAGAAGGTTTGATCCATGACTGAACAGAATTTTCCGGCTACGCCGGGACTCATGGCGAAGGCTCTCAAGGAAGGGATCTTCGCCGGAGTGCTCGCGCTTGGGATGTTCCTCCTCTATGTCGGCATCAAGACCGACCAGAACATCAACAACGAACTGATCTGGTATCCGCGGTGGGGTCTGTTGGCGATTTTCGTGCTGGTGGCTGGCATCGGTCGCTTCCTGATCGTCGGGTTCGTCGCGCCGCATATCAATCAGCGCAGACTTGCCAAGGCCAAGGCCGGCATCCCCGAGGTGTCTGAAGACAAGGGCTTTTTCCGCAAGCACTTCCTCAAGATCGCGCTCGTGGCGCTGGTGCTCTATCCGCCTGTGGTCATGAGCATCTACGGCACGCAGGGCTCGCTGAAGTTCGTCGATAACTTCGGTATCCAGATCCTGATCTACGTGATGCTGGCCTGGGGGCTTAACGTCGTCGTCGGCCTCGCCGGCCTGCTCGACCTCGGCTACGTCGCCTTTTACGCCGTGGGCGCCTATTCCTATGCGCTGCTGTCTGACCTGTTCGGCCTGTCCTTCTGGGTGCTGCTGCCGATTGCGGGCATCCTGGCGGCCTTCTGGGGTATTATTCTTGGTTTCCCGGTTCTGCGCCTGCGCGGCGACTATCTCGCCATCGTTACGCTGGCCTTCGGGGAAATCATCCGCCTCGTGCTGATCAACTGGACGGATGTGACGCATGGCACGGCCGGTATCTCGGGCGTTGCCAAGGCATCCATCTTTGGCATCTGGTCCTTCGATGTTGGCGCGAGTAACAACTTCGCCAAGTCGTTCGGCCTGCCGATGTCCTCGGCCTATTACAAGATCTTCCTTTTCTACGTTATCCTGGCGCTTTGCATGCTCACCGCCTATGTGACGCTGCGGCTTCGCCGCATGCCGATCGGTCGTGCCTGGGAAGCGCTGCGCGAAGATGAAATTGCCTGCCGTTCGCTCGGCATCAACACGGTCATGACCAAGCTCACCGCGTTCGCGATTGGCGCTATGTTCGGTGGCTTCGCCGGCTCCTTCTTTGCTGCACGCCAGGGCTTCGTCTCACCGGAAAGCTTCGTCTTCCTGGAATCGGCGGTCATTCTCGCCATCGTCGTTCTGGGCGGCATGGGCTCGTTGACAGGTATCGCGATTGCCGCGATTGCCATGGTCGGCGGTACCGAGTTGCTGCGCGAAATGGAATTCCTAAAGCTCATCTTCGGTCCGGACTTCACGCCGGAACTCTACCGCATGCTGCTCTTCGGCCTCGCCATGATTGCAGTCATGCTGTTCAAGCCGCGCGGTTTCGTCGGCTCGCGTGAACCCACGGCCTTCCTCAAGGAGCGCAAGGCCGTATCCGGAAGCTTTACCAAGGAGGGCCACGGCTGATGGCCTCCGGAACGACAACGATGAGCAACGATACCATCCTCAAGGTCGAGCATCTGTCGATGCGCTTTGGTGGCCTGATGGCCATCAACGACCTGTCGCTCGAGGCCAAGCGCGGTGAGATCACCGCATTGATCGGGCCGAACGGTGCCGGCAAGACCACCGTGTTCAACTGCATCACCGGCTTCTACAAGCCGACGATGGGCATGATCACGCTGAACCAGAAAAGCGGCAAGCAGTTCCTCCTGGAGCGCTTGGCGGATTTCGAAATCACCAAGCACGCCAAGGTGGCGCGTACCTTCCAGAACATCCGTCTGTTTTCGGGCCTGACCGTGCTGGAAAACCTGCTGGTCGCACAGCACAACAAGCTCATGAAGGCTTCGGGCTATACGATCCTTGGGCTTCTTGGCGTGGGAAGCTACAAGCGGGAAGCCGCAGCTGCGATCGAAAAGGCGCGCTATTGGCTGGAAAAGGCGGATCTCATCGATCGCGCCGATGATCCGGCGGGCGATCTCTCCTACGGCGCCCAGCGCCGCCTGGAAATCGCGCGCGCCATGTGCACCGAGCCTGAACTGCTTTGCCTGGACGAACCGGCGGCCGGTCTCAATCCAAAAGAATCTCTGGCGCTCAACACGCTGTTGCGCGGTATCCGCGATGAAGGCACGTCTCTGCTCCTGATCGAGCACGACATGTCCGTTGTCATGGAAATCTCCGATCACGTGGTGGTTCTGGAATACGGCCAGAAGATCTCGGACGGCACGCCTGACCACGTCAAGAACGACCCGAAGGTTATCGCTGCCTATCTGGGCGTTGAGGACGACGAGGTCGAGGAAGTCATTTCGGAAGAACTCGAGGGGGGCGCGCGTTAATGGCCAACCCAAATGCAGCAGCCCAGCCTCTCCTGAAGGTCAGTGGCGTCGAAACATTCTATGGCAATATCCGTGCGCTCGCGGGCGTTGATATCGAAGTCTATAATGGCGAAATCGTCAGCCTGATCGGTGCGAACGGTGCCGGCAAATCCACGCTGATGATGACGATCTGCGGCAGCCCGCAGGCCCGTAACGGCTCGGTCGTGTTCGATGGTACCGACATCACCAAGATGCCGACCCATCTGATCGCCCGTCGCCGTATCGCGCAATCGCCGGAAGGTCGCCGCATCTTCCCGCGCATGACGGTTCTGGAAAATCTCCAGATGGGTGCTGGCCTCGATAAACTCAAATATTTCAATGAGGACGTCGAGAAGATGTTTACGCTGTTCCCGCGCCTCAAGGAGCGTCAGGCGCAGCGCGGCGGCACCTTGTCGGGTGGCGAGCAGCAGATGCTGTCGATCGCGCGCGCGCTGATGGCGCGTCCCAAGCTGCTTCTGCTCGACGAACCATCGCTTGGTCTGGCTCCGCTGATCGTCAAGCAGATCTTTGAGGCCATCAAGGTGCTGAACGAGAAGGAAGGCCTGACGGTCTTCCTCGTGGAGCAAAACGCATTCGCCGCACTCAAGCTGTCCCATCGCGCCTATGTGATGGTCAACGGCAAGGTCACCATGTCGGGTTCGGGCAAGGAATTGCTGGCCAATCCGGAAGTGCGTGCGGCCTATCTGGAAGGCGGGCGCCACTAAGCGCTGGTCGAAGGAGATATTGAAATGCAGGGACTTTTTTTCGAGACCGATACCGGCGCCCGATACGTGCTTCGCTTCATTGTGATGCTCATTGGCTTCTGGACCGCCTGGCGCACCGGAAAGGCTGTCGCCGAAGGTTGGGGCGAGCTGCCGCTCGTCTTCGGCTATACGCTTCTTCTTGGCGTGGTGATGCGCTTTCTTCACTACGCCCTGTTCGAAGGGCCGTTCATCAACGGCTTCTACTACGTTGTTGACATTGTCCTGCTGCTTATTTTTGCGGTAGCTGGCTTTCGTCATCGACGCACTCGCCAGATGGTGGAAAACTACTACTGGCTCTACGACAAAAGTTCTGCTTTTTCGTGGAAGAACAAAGATTGACAGCTGGGAATTTACTTTCCAGATTGCCAGCAGAGGGAAACCGTTACCGGCGCAATTATGGTGGGTATTGCCGTCGGTTCAGCAAACCAACCCGCTGAAAAAATTGGGAGTCACAATATGAAGAGGTCTCTTCTTTCCGCAGTTGCTCTGACGGCTTTGGTTGCCTTCAGCGGAGCTGCACGGGCTGATGTGCTGCTCGGCGTCGGCGGTCCTCTGACCGGTCCGAACGCTGCCTTCGGTGCACAGCTTCAGAAGGGTGCGGAACAGGCTATCGCCGATATCAACGCCGCTGGCGGCATGAACGGCGAAAAGATCAAGATCGCCCTCGGCGATGACGTGTCCGACCCGAAGCAGGGCATTTCCGTTGCCAACAAGTTTGTTGCTGACGGTGTGAAGTTCGTTGTCGGTCACTTCAACTCCGGCGTTTCGATCCCGGCTTCGGCAGTTTACGCTGAAAACGGCATCCTGGAAATCACTCCGGCTGCGACCAACCCGAAGTTCACCGAGCAGAAGCTCTGGAACACGTTCCGCACTTGCGGCCGTGACGACCAGCAGGGCAGCGTTGCCGGCAAGTACATTGTCGACAAGTTCAAGGACAAGAAGGTCGCGATCATCCATGACAAGACCCCTTACGGTCAGGGTCTGGCTGATGAAACCAAGAAGGCGATGAACGCCGGCGGCGTTAAGGAAGTCATCTACGAAGGCGTCAACGTCGGCGACAAGGACTTCTCCGCACTCATCTCCAAGATGAAGCAGGCTGGCGTTACCCTGATCTATTGGGGCGGTCTGCACACCGAAGCGGGTCTGATCATCCGCCAGTCGGCTGACCAGGGCCTCAAGGCTCCGCTGATGTCGGGCGACGGTATCGTTTCGAACGAACTCGCCTCCATCGCTGGTGACGCCGTTGCCGGTACGCTCAACACCTTCGGCCCCGATCCGACCCTGAATCCGGCCAACAAGGACCTCGTTGCCAAGTTCAAGGCTGCCGGCTTCAACCCGGAAGCTTACACGCTGTATTCCTATGCTGCGGTGCAGGTGATTGCTGCCGCTGCCAAGGTTGCTGGCACGAACGACCCGCAGAAGGTTGCCGAAGCCATGAAGTCCAAGGGTCCGTTCAAGACGGTTCTCGGCGACATGTCCTTCGACTCCAAGGGCGACCCGAAGCTTCCCGGCTACGTCATGTACGAGTGGAAGAAGGGCCCGGACGGCAAGTACAGCTACTTCCCGCAGATGTAATCTTGGATATCCCTGGCCCCAGCGTAGGTCAGGTTTCCAATGCATTGAGGCCCGGATCATGTCCGGGCCTTTTTGTTTTCATAATGTTGTGAAGGGGTTAAGAGGCCAGGCGATAGGAGCTCATGCTCAATCGGTTCAGGGGAGCCATGAGACCAGTGGTCACCGTCGGATCGACTGCTTCACGCAGTTTTACCAAACCCGTCGCAGGTTGAAATGTTACCCAGCGCGCGAGATCGTCTCCCAACCTGGCGTCTGCGATCTTGATACCGGCGTCGTGTAGGAATTGGCGCGCGAAGGCGGCATTCATTGTGCCGGGATCCATTTTCGCATCACGCCGCACGCGCCCGCCATAGAGTTTCGCCACCAGGCGTTCTGGCTCCGCTCCAAAGCGGATCAGGCTGTGCACCAAATTTGTCATGGCAGCATCGCCATAGCGATTGCGGTTTTCAGGGGAGGCCCGGTGTCCGCCGGTTGGAAGAAGGAAGTGGTTCATGCCACCGATGCCTGCAACCGGGTCATATATGCAGGCTGAGACACACGAACCGAGAACCGTAAACAGGATCGTATCGGGACTGGTCGAGACGACGCATTGACCGCCAATGACATGGATGTGGTGCGGGTCGTGCTCAATCATGGTTCTCATCCCTGTCTTATGTTGTTGCTGCGAGTGTGTGCGGCAATCATGAACGCGAAGCCCCCAACCAGGTTGTGAGATATGAGGGATGAGAAGTGCGATTTTACGCCAACATCGTCCCGAAGTTGTATTTTATTGCGACCGGGTGAAGCTGCATGCGCAGATTGTCTTTAATCGGGTAAGTCTTCTGCAACCTGTTCAATTTCATTGAGCAGGAAACGCACGCGATGACTTACGGCCAGCTTAGGCAGCTGGATTACCTCGTAATCCAAAGCGGAATAGTCTCTCTGAAGGCGATCATATTCGGCAATGGCTTCACTGATGCCGTGTCGACGCTCCGGATCGGTGACGTAGATCTCGGGCCAGGGTGGTGCCATGAAGACGCGGCGGTGATAGCGGTGTTGATCTTTCATGGCCTGCAGGAAGCGCTTGTCGCCCGTGATCGCCGTCAAGGCTGAGGCTGCGTCAATCGCGCTGCGATCAAAGAAGACGGGATCCGGCAGATGCTGGGCGGCTGCCATGTCTTTCAATGCCATGTCGATGGCGCGTCGTGCAAAGGCTTCGAGATCGACCCATGGCAGCGCGGTGCCGCCGCTCGCCAACTCCTCGGCAACAATGCGGCGTCCAGGTTCCTCGATCGTGGAGAAACCTCGGCTTTTTAGTTCTGCCAGAATGGTCGATTTGCCGCCGCCGGAGCAGCCGGATATGATGATCATGCGTGGCATGATACTCCTTTCGAATGGGAATTTGTCGGGGGTGCAGCACCACGCCAACATTTGTGGTGCTTGATGCGGCCTATACCCCGTGCAGCACCTGTGCGGCCTTCACGGCGGCGGAGGCGCGGTTCTCGACGCCGAGCTTCACATAGATCTGTTCGAGATGCTTGTTTACGGTGCGGGCCGAGAGGCCAAGGATATCGCCGATATCCTTGTTCGACTTTCCCTTGGCGATCCAGAGCAGCACTTCGGATTCGCGGATGGTGAGCGGAAAGTGCTGCCGCAGAATCTCGTCGTCACTGCGATTGTTGCTGGCGGAAACCCTGAACAGATGCTCATCCGGTCCAACGGCGCCCAGAAAGGCAAATTGCAGCTGGGCGGGGGAATCCGGCGTCACAGAAAAGGCCGTCTCGCGCGAAAAGCCTGGCTTGTCGCGGCCGGCAATCCAGCCCGACAGATAACGGGTGGCGATATCGAGACCGTCATCGGAACCGGTTGCCGCATTGATCAGGCGCGTCGCCTGCGGGGTGGACCAGTGGAGCGTGCCATTGCTGCGGATGGCGAGCAGGTGGCGTCCTGCGGCGTCAAGCGCCACCCGCGCGCTCTGGGCAGAGCGGGCATTGGAGAGGTGAACGCGGATGCGCGCGCGCAGCTCACCGATGTTGATCGGCTTGGTAAGGTAATCGACGCCACCGGCTTCCAGCGCCGTCACCACATGCTCCGTTTCGGTTAGCCCCGTCATGAAGATCACGGGCACCTGCGAGATGGCTGGATTGGCCTTCAGCCTGCGGCAGGTCTCGAAGCCGTCCATGGCCGGCATCACGGCATCCAGCAGGATCATGTCCGGCGTAATGCGCTCCACAATGGTGAGCGCCATCTGGCCGGAGGTGGCGATCAGCACCGAAAAGCCTGCCTCTTCCAGTGCATCCGTCAGGAAGCCGAGCGTTTCCGGACTGTCATCCACCAGCAGCACAATGTCGCGTGGCAGTGCTGTGTCAGACATGGGAGGCGCTCTCCTCGCTGAGGCGATTGAGGTAGGTCATATAGCCGGCAAAATCAAAAGCCTGGACATAGGCGCCCAGCGTTTCGGCAAAGGGTCGGAATTCAGGCTTGGCGGAAAGCTCCGCAAGCTTGGATTCGATGCCCCGCACATAGCCGATTTCTCCAAGTCGCAGAAGATCCTGAATGTGCATGGGGTCGGGAATGATCAAAGGCAGCGGGTTCTGCGCCTTTGCCTCTGGCGTTGCATCCTCCTGATAAAGCCAGGTGAGGCCAAGATGCATGGCGAGCTTGTCACTGAGACGCCGCAAATCGACAGGCTTGGAGATGGTGTCATTGTGGCCGTCGCCCTGGCGCGGCGCTGTGGTGCCGTCGCCAATATTGGCAGACAGCATCAGGATTGGTGCCGTCTGCCCGCCCTCGCGCAGGCGCTCCACCAGCTGCCAGCCGTTCATGCCCGGCATGGAGATGTCCACGAGGAAGAGATCGGGCCGCACGCCCTCGATGAGGGTCAGGCATTCCGTGCCGCCGCTCGCCGTGAGCACGATGAAGTCGAGCGGTGCCAGCACTTCGCGCATCATGTCGCGGTGGTCTTCGTTGTCATCGACAACGACAATCGTGCGGCGCGGACCGGTATAGGAGGCGATCTTCTTTTCCAGGGCGGGCGTGGTACTCGGCCGGTTGACGGCCGATAGCATCAGACGCACGCGGAAGCTCGAACCCTCGTCCTTGCGGCTGGTGACGGAGATTTCACCGCCCAGCGTGTTCGTCAGCAACTGCGTGATGGTCAAGCCCAGCCCAAGGCCCGGCATGGGGCGCACATTGTCCGCTTCGCCGCGCTGGAAAGGTTCGTAGATACGGGCGAGATCCTTCTCCGCGATACCGCGACCGGTATCGGCGATGGTAAAGGTCGCCACCTGGCTGCGATAGGCGACGTCGAAACGCACCGAGCCGCGATCGGTGAACTTGATCGCGTTGGAGAGCAGGTTCACCAGTATCTGGCGGACACGCTTCTCATCGGTGCGTACATATTGCGGCAGCGACGCTGCGCGCTCATGCAGGAACTCCAGCCCCTTGGCCTGTGCCTGCGGGCGGAACATTTCGACGATCTGATCCAAAAAATCCTGGATGTTGATCTCGTTGGAATAGACCTGCAGCTTGCCGGCCTCGATCTTGGAGATATCCAAAAGGCCGTCGATGAGACCGGAGAGGTGGTCGGCGGATCGCTTGATGACCCGGATCGCCGATTGGCGGGGCGTGGGAATGGTGTCATCCCGCTCCAGCAATTGGGCATAGCCCAGCACGGCATTCAGCGGCGTGCGCAGCTCATGGCTGAGGCCCACCACATAACGGCTCTTGGCGCGGTTGGCGGCTTCCGCCGTTTCCTTGGCCTGTTGCAGGGCGGCGTCGGTCTTCTTGTGGGCGGCGATTTCCTTCAAGAGAAGCGTGTTCTGGCGCGAGGATTCTTCTTCTGCCACCACCCGGCTGTCATGCGCCAGCACGTAGAACCAGGAAACGATGCCGGCAATCAGGGCAAAGACGAAGAAGACGATGAGGATGGTTCCATAGATCACATCCGCATTGGCGGGCGCTGCCAGACCTACCTGATAGGCGATCATGCCAAGGATCGCGCCGATCAGCGACACGGAAATGAGCGCGGTGAGGGCATAGCGCCCGAGGCGCGTGGTCAGCTTCTCCACCATGGTGTCGGAGAGGATGGAGCGGGCAACGGTGCCGATCTGCGCCTTCATCTGCGCGTTTGGCTTGCACATGTCATGGCAGCGGCTGTCCAGTGAGCAGCAGAGCGAACAGATCGGTGCGGCATAGGCGGGGCACCACGCCATGTCTTCAGGCTCGAACGGGTGTTCGCAGATCGAGCAGGTGATGGAGGTGACGTTCTTCCAGGCGTAACGGGGCTTACGGGCGAGATAATACCGACCCTTTGTACCCCAGGCGATCAGCGGCGAAATCAGGAAGGCAGACAGCGTCAGATAGGTGGATAGGGAAGCGGCAAGGGGCCCGAACAGCCCAAAATGCGCCATCAAGGCAATCAGCGCCGAGCCGGCCATTGCGCCAAGCCCGACCGGATTGAGATCATATAGATGCGCGCGCTTGAATTCGATGCCGGGCGGTGACAGGCCCAGCGGCTTGTTGATGAAGAGATCCGCCGAGATGGTGCAGAGCCAGGACATGGCAATGATCGAGAAGATGCCGAGCGTTGCTTCCAGCAGCCGGTAGATGCCGAGTTCCATCAGGAGAAGAGCAATCGCCACGTTGAAGATCAGCCAGACGACGCGGCCAGGATGGCTATGGGTGAGGCGCGAGAAGAAGTTCGACCACGCAAGCGACCCTGCATAGGCGTTCATCACGTTGATCTTCAGCTGCGAGATCACCACGAAGGCTGCCATCAGCAGGATGGCCGCCGTCTGGTTGGGGATCATGTAGCCGAAGGCGGCAAGATACATGTGGGCAGGGTCACCCGCCTCGCGCGGGGAAACACCCGTCGTTAGCGTCAGGACCGCCAGGAAGGAACCGGCCAGGAGTTTGGGCACGCCGACCACCACCCAGCCTGGACCGGCCAGAAACACCGCCAGCCGGTGCCGCCAGCGCCTCTGGCCCTCCGGTGGCAGGAAGCGCAAAAAGTCCACCTGTTCGCCGATCTGCGGCATCAACGCCAGGATCACCGCAGAAGCGGCTCCGAATTCCACCAGGGAAAAGGGCGAATTGGTGCCCGGTGGCGAAGCCGGATGAAAGGCCCCTGCGAAGGCGCGCCATACATCGAACTGCTGCCAGTCCGTCATCGCGATGAAGATGAAGGGTAGGATGTTGAGAATGATCCAGAAGGGTTGCGTGACCAGCTGGAAGCGCGAGATCAGCTGCACACCATAGATCACAAGCGGAATGACGACGGCGGCGCTGATGATATAGCCGATCCAGGGCGGTATGCCGAAGGCGAGATCGAGCGCGCCCGTCATGATGGATGCCTCGATCGCAAACAGCATGAAGGTGAAGCTGGCATAGACCAGCGAGGTAATGGTCGAGCCGATATAGCCGAAGCTTGCACCGCGGGTCAGGAGGTCGATATCCACGCCGTGGCGGATGGCATAGCGGCTGATCGGCAGGCCGACGATCAGCATGGCGATGGCGGCCGTCAGGATGGCGAAGAAGGCATTTGTAGTGCCATAGGAAAGGGTGATTGCGCCGCCGATCGCTTCCAGTGCCAGAAAGGAAATGGCGCCGATGGCGGTATTGGAGATGCGCGAGGAGGAAAAGCGGCGGGCGCTTTTGGCCGTGAAGCGAAGGGCATAATCTTCAAGGGTCTGGTTAGCGACCCAACGGTTATACTCTCGGCGGACGGGGATGATGCGTTGCCGCGCGGCCATGCTGAGGTGGCGTCCTTTTGTGCATGATTATGTTCTGGGCAATTTCCCCGCATATTGCCGCATTTGCAAGGGGCAAACATATTTCGCCACATCTCTGTCACAAATGCTTGTAAGTCGAGTAACACTTACCATTTCAGGCGATGCCGATATTTCCGTACAAGAGATGTCCGTCTCCTCCTCATATTGTTTCAACCTATCTTCAGCGTGGCCTGCCGTGAAACCCTCTCCCTCCAGCATTACGAACCCTGAGCAAACTTTCGGTACAGATGGTATTGCGCCGATGGATCGCCCCAGCCGCATTACCCGGTTCTTCATGGGTATTGTCGCCTGGGCCGAGAGCCTTAACTTGAAATATGCGAAACTCGGCAATCCGCCTGTTTATGATAACGCGACCTTTCCCTGGGCCGCGGAAATCGAAAAGGCCTATCCGGCCATCCGCGCGGAGCTGGACCAGATCTTGAAGCGCAAGGATGAATTGCCGAGCTTCCAGGATATCGCCACCGATGTGAAGACCATTTCGACGGACAACAATTGGAAGACCTTCTTCATGCTCGGCTTCGGCGTGAAGTCCGAGCAGAACATCAAGGCATGCCCGGAAACCTGGAAGGCGCTGCAGAACATTCCGGGGCTGACGACCGCCATGTTCTCGATCTTCGAGCCGGGCAAGCATCTTCCGGCGCATCGTGGCCCCTATAACGGCGTGCTGCGCCTGCATCTCGGCATGATCGTGCCGCCGCAGCGCGACAAGATCGCGATCCGCGTCAAGGACCAGATCTGCCACTGGGATGAGGGCAAGGTGCTGATCTTCGACGATGCCTATGAGCACGAGGCCTGGAACCACTCCGACCAGACACGCGTGGTGCTGTTCGTCGATTTCGTGAAGCCGTTGAAATTCCCGGCGCGCCTCGTCAACTGGTGCCTGATGAACCTGGCCATTTTCACGCCCTTCATCCGGGAGGGGCTGGATAACCACAATGAGTGGGAAAAGAAGTTCTACGCGGAAGCGGAAAAGCTCCGCAATCAGCCGAAGTGAAACAGACAGAGTGTCTTTTTCTGCCTTGTTTTGCAAAACCAGGAGGCCTTTCCTGAGGAGAGGCCTCTCTTTTATCTATGAAGCCTAATTTTATTAGTCTCTTTTTATGCAATTATTGTCATCCTCCCTCAAAATAGGGGGAGGCGGCGCGGCCGACATGTCCTTCCCGTCACGTTCACGCATGGGGAAGACAATGGTCAAAAACCTCAGAAGATCTCTCGCATTGAAGCTTCTTGCTGTGAGTTTGGCGGTGATCTCCGTTATTCTGGTCGCCAGCTTCACCTTTATTGTGCTTCAGGTTCGCGAACGTGTTGTGAGTTCAACACTGGAGCAGGCACAACTGGATGCAAAAAGTTCTGCCCAGAGCTTTAATGCCAAGATGAGCAATCTTGTAGGCGCAACGCGCTCCATGGCTGGTGAAGTGGAATCCGGGCTGGCCAAAGGATACCTGACGCGGGAAATGGTGACGTCTTCGCTTCCCTCGCTGATCGATCGCTTTGATCTGGTTTTTGGCTCGTGGATGACCGAGGTCAACAAGGGTTTCGACGGAAAGCTTGCGCCCGGCCAGAGCGAGGCGCAAGGCACCAATGCCGCCGGCATTTTCACGCCCTATTGGACGCGCGATAATAACGGGCACACACTTGTTCTGCCCGAAGCAATTGATGACACGGCGCCATACATGGCGCTTCCACTCAAGTCGAAGAAGACCTCGGCTACCGAACCCTACAAGGAAGAAAATGCTAACGGCGTGTTGATGATGAGCATCGCCGAACCGGTCATGGTCAATGGTACCGTGCGGGGCATCTTTGGCGTCGATATCGCGCTTGGCGGGCTTGCCAATTCGCTGAAGGACGAGCGTCCCTTCGGCACCGGTCGCGTTTACCTGCTTTCCGGAACGGGAAAATGGCTGACCGCGCCGGAAGAAAACCTTGTCATGAAGGATTATGGGCAGGAAGGCGCCAATCAGGTTAAGCAGGCGATCATGGATGGGAAGGTCACCACCATCGACGGCGTGAAGGGCGTCGATGGTGCAGAGGTCTACCGCGTGATCTACCCGTTTGCCCTGTCCGGGCTGAACACCCGCTGGTACATTGTCGAGGACGTGCCGGTCTCCGTGGTGTCATCGGTCGTCAACCAGCAGACCATGATTCTGGTTCTGAGCGGACTTGCGATTCTCGCAGCCGTTGTCGTTGCGCTGCTTCTGGCGGCACGCATCTTCATCCAGAGGCCGCTGGGCGTATTGTTGAGCGAGGTGGGTCGGCTCTCCGGCGGACATTATGATAAGCCGGTATTCGGCCAGAACCGAAGCGATGAAGTGGGTGCGTTGGCAACAGCACTTGAAAGCTTCCGCCATAAGCTGAGCGAAGGACGCCAATTGGAGGCAACCAATGAGCGCCAACGTCTGGCTGCCGAAGAAGAGCGCGGCTTGACGGAACAGGAACGTGCGGCCGCGGCAGAAACGCAGCGTCGTATCGTAGAGGCTCTTGGCCATGGCCTTTCGCGCCTCTCGGATGGTGATTTGAGCTATCGGATTCAGCAGAGCTTCCCGGGTACCTACGAAGTTCTGCGCGAGGACTTCAACTCCGCGCTGAACAGCCTCGAGCAGACGATCGCACGTCTGAACCAGTCGGCTCACACCATCAGCGACGGCAGCGGTGAAATCAGCCGAAGCGCTGACCAACTCGCCAAACGCACGGAGCAGCAGGCGGCAAGTCTGGAAGAAAGTGCTGCCGCCTTGGGCGAAATCGGGGAGAAGCTGAACGAGACCGCGCGAAATGCCGGCGAGGCGGCAAAGAAGGTCGATAGCGCCTGTGCCGATGCGCAGCGTTCCAGCCAGGTGGTACAGCGTGCGGTCGCCGCTATGGAGGGGATCGAGGATTCCTCCAACAAGGTATCGCAGATTATCGGGGTGATCGACGAGATCGCCTTCCAGACCAATCTGCTTGCACTGAACGCAGGTGTCGAGGCTGCACGTGCGGGCGAAGCGGGCAAGGGATTTGCCGTGGTGGCCCAGGAAGTCCGTGAGTTGGCCCAGCGTTCTGCAAGCGCCGCGAAGGAGATCAAGACCTTGATCTCGGCTTCGGGTGACCAGGTGCAGCACGGCGTGGCATTGGTTGGTGAAACTGGACAGGCGCTGAACCGTATTGCCGACCAGGTGCAGAGCGTGAACGGGCTCATTCAGCATATTTCTCAATCGTCGCAGGAACAGGCATCCGGTCTTCGCGAGATCAACATCGCCGTCAACCAGATGGACCAGATGACCCAGCAAAACGCGGCCATGGTGGAAGAGACATCCGCGGCATCGAGCATCCTCAATGATGAAGCCAGTGCGCTGCGGGAAATGGTCATGCATTTCAAGGTTAGCGCATCGTTCCAGTCAGGCACGCGCCGGGCCGCTTGAGGGAGGTTTGAGCATCAATGCCGCCAGGTGGTGAATGGCGGCACTCTCTACGTCAATTGACGTATGCCGTTTTGCAGCGCAGCAGCCGATAGTCATCTCGCAAGCGCAACGGGCCGTCGGCTACCAGTTGCCAAAGAACGAGAAGAGGGGTTCCACCATGACTATCAAGGCCCGGATCGGCGGCGCTATGCTCGCTGCCATCATGTCCGCAACGGCGCTTCAGGGCGCATTTGCTGCAGAAGATACCATCAAGATCGGCGTTCTCCATTCGCTCTCCGGCACCATGGCGATCTCCGAGACGACGTTGAAGGACGTCATGCTGATGCTCGTCGCCGAGCAGAACAAGAAGGGCGGCGTTCTCGGCAAGAAACTGGAAGCCGTTGTTGTCGACCCGGCATCCAACTGGCCGCTGTTTGCCGAAAAAGCGCGCGAACTGATTTCGAAGGACAAGGTCGCTGCCGTCTTCGGTTGCTGGACCTCCTCGTCGCGCAAGTCGGTTCTGCCGGTCTTCGAAGAGCTGAACTCGCTCCTGTTCTACCCAGTTCAGTATGAAGGCGAAGAATCCTCGCGCAACATCATCTACACCGGTGCCGCGCCGAACCAGCAGGCCATTCCGGCCGTCGATTACCTCATGAACTCGGAAGGCGTTCAGCGCTGGGTTCTGGAAGGCACCGACTACGTCTATCCGCAGACGACCAACAAGATCCTGAAGGCCTATCTGATGTCGAAGGGCGTCAAGGAAGCCGACATCATGATCAACTACACGCCGTTCGGCTTCTCTGACTGGCAGACGGAAGTCTCCAAGATCAAGTCATTCGGCTCGGCCGGCAAGAAGACTGCCGTCGTGTCCACCATCAACGGCGACGCGAACGTTCCGTTCTACAAGGAACTCGGCAACCAGGGCATCAAGGCGCAGGATATCCCTGTGGTCGCCTTCTCCGTGGGTGAAGAAGAACTGGCCGGTATCGACACCAAGCCGCTCGTCGGTCACCTTGCTGCCTGGAACTACTTCCAGTCCGTTGATGCGCCGGTCAATGCGGAATTCATCAAGACCTGGCATGCCTTCACCAAGAACGACAAGCGCGTCACGAACGACCCGATGGAAGCCGCCTATATCGGCTTCAATGCCTGGGTAAAGGCTGTTGAAGCTGCCGGCACCACCGACACCGACAAGGTGATCGACTCGATCGTCGGCGTCTCCGTGCCGAACCTGTCGGGCGGTTACTCCACCGTTATGCCGAACCACCACATCACCAAGCCCGTGCTGATTGGCGAAATCCAGGCCAACGGCCAGTTCGACATCGTCCAGCAGACGCCTCAGGTTGTCGGCGACGAATGGTCGGACTACCTGCCGGACTCCAAGGACCTGATCTCCGATTGGCGCAAGCCCATGTCTTGCGGCAACTTCAATGTGAAGACCGGCAAGTGCGGCGGCAAGGGCTCCTGATCCTCTGACGTTCCCTGACCTCAAACTTGCCGCGGGCAGGGGCATCCTTGCCCGCGGTCTTTCCCAATTTTCACCCCCCCTCTGTCCTGCCGGACATCTCCCCCACAAGGGGGGAGATCAGCTAGAGGCTGGCCAACCATTCCCACAATGGCTCCTGATGGTCGCTTGTTGGGAAGCCTGATTTGGAAATGGCGTGCGTGCTGCAGAGTGATCTCCCCCCTTGTGGGGGAGATGTCCGGCAGGACAGAGGGGGGCTAATGAAGATGTCTGCCATACTTCTGAAGGGGCGACGGATGTATCTGCGACCAGTGCGCATTCTGGCCATTCTGCTGGGCCTCATCTTGGGATTTGCCACCGCTGCGTCAAGCGCAGCCGATGACCCTGCCGCTTTGATCAAGGCGCTTGGCACCGCCAACTTCGAGCAGGCCGAAGCCATCATTGCCGATCTCGGCAAGACGGGCGATACGCGGATTGTGCCGGCTCTCGAAGCCTTTGCTGCGGGCGATCTCTATGTGCGCAAGTCCGACAGCCAGGTCTTCATCGCGAAGGCCGCGGGATCAGGCTTCACGCTGATCGATCCGGTTACGGGTGCTAGCGCTGGCGAAGCGCCGAAGAGTGCGATCACCAAGATCAAGATCAACAACAGTCTCCGGCGCGCGATCAGCTCTGCCCAGGGTGGCCTGACGCTGCTCAGCCCGGACAAGGTCGTCCGGCTGCAGGCAGCCGACTCCGTGCTGAAATCGCCGAGCGCCGAAAATCTCGAATTGCTGGAAGCCGCGCTGGCGAAGGAAACCGACCGCGCCGTGAAGCTCCGCATGGAGCAGGCCCGCGCGGTGTCGTTGTTGTCCTCCGACCGCCCTGTGGACCAAAAGCGCGCGGCAATTGCGACGTTGCAGAGTCTTGGCGGGCGTGACGCGATCGGCATCCTGATGACGGCAGCCCCGACACTCGATCCGGCGCTGAAGGGCGACCTGGACGCCGCGATCAAGAAGATCGAGGGTACGCTGGCCCTGTGGGATGCAGCGCAGAACATCTGGTATGGCCTGTCGCTCGGTTCGGTGCTGCTGCTTGCCGCGATCGGCCTCTCCATCACCTTCGGCGTGATGGGCATCATTAATATGGCGCATGGCGAGATGGTGATGCTGGGCGCCTATTCCACCTTCGTGGTGCAGGAGATCATCCGCACGAAATTCCCCGGTGCGTTCGATTATTCGCTGGCCATCGCATTGCCGGTCGCCTTCGTGGTGACGGGGGCTGCCGGTCTCATCATCGAACGCGGCGTCATCCGCTTCCTCTATGGCCGTCCGCTGGAAACGCTGCTGGCCACCTGGGGTGTCTCGCTGGTGCTGCAGCAGCTGGTGCGCTCCATCTTCGGGCCAACGAACCGCGAGGTTGGCAATCCCAGCTGGATGTCCGGTTCGTTCCCGCTCGGCGGAATGCAGGTCACCTGGAACCGCATGTGGATCGTGCTGTTCTCGCTGACGATCTTCCTCGGACTTCTGCTTCTGATGAAGCGGTCCTTCTTCGGGCTGATGATGCGGGCGGTGACGCAGAACCGGCGCATGGCCTCCTCCATGGGCATCAGAACGCCCTGGGTTGATGCCTTTA
This sequence comes from Rhizobium oryzicola, assembly GCF_030504645.1. Classification (GTDB taxonomy): domain Bacteria; phylum Pseudomonadota; class Alphaproteobacteria; order Rhizobiales; family Rhizobiaceae; genus Neorhizobium; species Neorhizobium oryzicola. The sequence goes on from NZ_JAUKWQ010000002.1 coordinate 271,812, forward strand.
CCTTCGCGCTCGGCTCCGGCATTGCCGGTATTGCCGGGGTGGCGCTCTCCCAGATCGACAACGTCTCCCCCAATCTCGGCCAATCCTACATCATCGACAGCTTCATGGTTGTCGTGTTCGGGGGTGTCGGCAATCTCTGGGGAACGCTGGTCGGCGCGCTGACGCTCGGTGTCCTCAACAAGTTCCTTGAGCCCTGGGTTGGCGCGGTTCTCGGCAAGATCCTGGTGCTGGTGCTGATCATTCTCTTCATCCAGAAGCGTCCGCGCGGTCTGTTCGCACTCAAGGGAAGGGCGATCGAAGCATGATTACGAGCTTTTTTCTCCGCGCACTGGAAGGGCGTATCGTCGCCATGGTGGCGGTGCTGCTGGGTTTTGCGGTGCTGGTGCCGATGAGCAATCTGCTGCTTGGGCCCGATAATCCGCTGCATGTGCCGACCTATGTGATGTCGCTGCTCGGCAAGTATCTCTGCTACGCGCTTCTGGCGCTAGCGCTGGATCTCGTCTGGGGGTATTGCGGCATTCTCTCCCTTGGTCATGGCGCCTTCTTCTCGCTCGGCGGTTATGCCATGGGCATGTATCTGATGCGCCAGATCGGTAGCCGCGGCGTCTATGGCGACCCCATCCTTCCCGACTTCATGGTCTTCCTCAACTGGAAGCAGTTGCCCTGGTTCTGGTACGGCTTCGACATGTTCTGGTTCGCGGCACTGATGGTGCTGGTCGTGCCGGGTCTGCTCGCCTTCGTGTTCGGATGGTTCGCCTTCCGCTCGCGCGTCAACGGCGTCTATCTATCGATCATCACGCAGGCGATGACCTATGCGCTCCTGCTCGCCTTCTTCCGCAACGATATGGGTTTCGGCGGCAATAACGGCCTGACGGACTACAAGGACATTCTCGGCTTCTCCGTTCAGTCGGATGGCACCCGCTCGGTTCTGTTTGCCCTGTCGGCAATCATGCTGGCGCTCTGCCTGATCCTGGCGTCTGCCATCGTTCGCTCGAAGTTCGGCAAGGTGCTGCTCGGCGTGCGCGATGCCGAAAGCCGGGTGCGCTTCCTGGGCTTTAGGGTGGAGAACATCAAGCTCTTCACCTTCGTCGTCTCGGCGATGATGGCGGGCATTGCAGGCGCGCTGTTCGTGCCGCAGGTCGGCATCATCAATCCGGGCGAATTTGCCCCGGCCAATTCCATCGAGGTCGTCATCTGGACGGCGGTCGGCGGGCGTTCCACGCTGATCGGTCCGATCATCGGTGCCGTGCTGGTCAACGGCGGCAAGACGATCTTCACCGGCGTTTTCCCAGAATTCTGGCTGTTTGCGCTGGGTGGCCTCTTCGTGCTCGTCACGCTGTTCCTGCCCAAGGGCATTGTCGGCACGGTCGCCCAAGCGCTCGCCAAGCGGCGGGCAGCACAGGCGGCGGAAACGCCGACGCATCTTAACGGCAAGCCCCAGGCGGCGGAGTGAGGTCAGATGATCGACAAGACTACCAACAGCCTTCTCTACCTCAACGGTGTTTCCGTTTCCTTCGATGGTTTCAAAGCGCTGAACTCGCTATCCTTTACCGTCGAGCCCGGTGAGCTTCGCGCCATCATCGGTCCGAACGGTGCCGGCAAGACGACGATGATGGACATCATCACCGGCAAGACGCGGCCGGACAGCGGTGATGTCTATTTCGATGGCGGCAAGATCGACCTTACCAAGAAGGACGAGGCGGAGATTGCCCAGCTCGGCATTGGCCGCAAGTTCCAGAAGCCGACCGTGTTTGAAAGCCATACTGTGTGGGACAATCTGGAACTGGCGCTGAACCGCAATCGCGGCGTCTTCGCAACCCTGTTCTATCGCCTGTCGGCGGAGGACAAGAATCGCATCGAGGAAATCCTGACCACCGTTCGCCTGACGCATCGCCGTGATGAGCTGGCCGCCAATCTCTCCCACGGCCAGAAGCAGTGGCTGGAGATCGGCATGCTGCTCGCGCAGGAGCCGAAGCTTCTGCTGGTGGATGAACCTGTGGCCGGCATGACCGATGCGGAAACCGCCGAAACCGCCATTCTGCTGCGCGAGATTGCCAAGACCCGATCGGTCGTGGTGGTCGAGCACGACATGGGCTTCATCCGCGATCTCGGGGTGAAGGTGACGTGCCTTGCGGAAGGTTCGGTTCTGGCCGAGGGGTCGATTGATTTCGTGTCGTCCGATCCGAAGGTCATCGAGAACTATTTGGGACGGTGAGGGGTATCTATGCGGATTACGTCACCCCCCTCTGTCCTGCCGGACATCTCCCCCACAAGGGGGGAGATCAGCTGGGCGCCGACCTTTTGCACCAGATCAAGCAGGCTCTCTTTATCGGAAGGTCACACCAGGCATTCGAACACCGTTGGAGGGGGAGCGAGCGACCGCCTCTTTCTGATCTCCCCCCTTGTGGGGGAGATGCCCGGCAGGGCAGAGGGGGGTTACGCTCCCTTCCAAAACAAAACAGGGGGCGCACCATGCTGACAGTCAACAACGTCAATCTTCACTACGGTGCCGCCCAGGCACTGCGCGGTGTTTCCGTGAATGCGCCGATGGGCAAGATCACCTGCGTGCTCGGCCGAAACGGCGTCGGCAAAAGTTCGCTGCTGCGCGCCATCACCGGCCAGCATCCGGTGAGTGCAGGCACGATCGCCTTCGAGGGTGAGAGCCTGAACGGTCTGGCACCCTATAATCGCGCCAAGCTCGGTATCGGCTACGTGCCGCAGGGGCGAGAAATCTTTCCGCTGCTGACAGTGCAGGAGAATTTGGAAACGGGCTATGCGCCGCTTGCGCGCAAGGATCGCTTCATTCCCGACGACATCTTCAGCCTCTTCCCAGTGCTGCAATCCATGCTCGGGCGACGCGGAGGCGACCTCTCAGGCGGCCAACAGCAGCAGCTCGCCATCGGGCGGGCGATGGTGACGCGTCCCAAGGTGTTGGTCCTCGACGAGCCCACCGAAGGCATTCAACCCTCGATCATCAAGGATATCGGCCGGGCCATCCGCTACTTGCGAGACAGCACAGGCATGGCCATCCTGCTTGTGGAACAGTATCTGGATTTCTGCCGGGAGCTTGCAGATCACGTCTATATCATGGATCGTGGCGAAATCGTGCACGAAGGGGGTGCCGAAACCCTGGATACGGCAGAAGCAAGGCGACACCTGACCGTTTAACCTTTATTAATGCATGGCTCACGCGAATTTCAAAGGTTTCAAAGCATCATCTAATATGGTAGGAACGGCGCGCTTTCTGACACAGTATCGAAATGCCCTTCCCCTCCTATCGATGAGGCGCTTGATGCCATTTGGTTTCGTGACTGCATTCCCCTTTGCGCGCGCTTTTGCCCGCCCTCTTGCTAACATAGCTGCGGCGGGGGCGATTTTTCTGGGCGCGACTGCCATGGCGCAGGCAGCGGGATGCGGAACGCCGGTCCAATCAGGCTATCAAACACTGACCGTGCCGGTTGGTTCCATCGAGCGCCATGCAGTTATCTATATTCCTCCCGCTTACACGGGCAGTGAAAAACTTTCCGTTGTATTCGACTTCCATGGCAGCAACAGCAATCCGCGCGGGCAGATGGAGCGCAGCTCCTTCGACAAGGTGGCGGCCAAGGAAGGTTTCATCGTCGTGGCGCCGCAAGGCAGCCTCAGCGGCAAGATGCCGGATACCTATGCCTGGAACGTGCCCTTCGTGACGACGCAAGAGGGCGGGCTGGACGAGATCCCGTTTATCAAGGCAACCGTGGAAGCCGTGAAGCAGGACTTTTGCGTCGATCCCACGAAGATCTTCGCGTCCGGTTATTCCGGCGGTGGGCGGATGCTGTCCGCCTATGTCTGCTCCGGTGCCAGTGATTTCGCTTCGGTTGGTTTCGTCAATTCCATGCGGGCGGGCCTGCCCGTCGAGCGGGATGGCAAATGGGGTCCGGACCCTGCGAGCTGCAATCCCGCGCGTCCGCTTTCCGTGATTGCCTTTGCTGGACAGAAGGATGTGACCAATCCTTACGTGGGCGGCGGCAAACCCTACTGGCAGTACAGTTTCAAGGTCGCGCTGCAGCGCTGGACCGAACTGGACAATTGCAAGGGGAATGGCGTTTCCGAAAGCGCCGATGGCGTGACCTACAGCCTGTATGGCACCTGCGGCAATGGTGCGCGCATTGCGACCTATGAGTTCGCCGATGCCGATCACGAATGGCCGACGCCGAGCTCCAAGCAGCGCGTCATGGCCGCTGCCGCTGAATCGCAGGCAGGGGTCGTGAAGGTTTCGGCGGCGAAGAAGCCATCTTTCGATCCGAATGTTGATCCGGCGCAGCGGATGTGGGACTTCTTCCGCAAGGCCGATAGTACCGATCTCGTCGCCAAGGCCACGCCTGCAGCTGCCAAGGCAAAGGCTGTGGTGGTGGTGTGCGGTGCGGATGCTGCGGCGGATCAGAATGCCGAGGGGATGACGTGCAGCAACAGCCAGCCGGTCGACCAGCGCCGCAGCGCGCTCGGGGCAAAGGGCGCCTTGTAACCAAATCGCTGGGCGGGCGCACAAGGCTCGCCGAGCTTTTCCAGGAGGGCTGTGCGAAGATCCGCCTGCCCGAAACCTTTTCCGATGAACTGGAAGCCATTCTCATCAACAGCTCGGGCGGGCTGACCGGTGGCGACCGGCTGGAATGGGGGCTGCGCGCCGGTCCCGGCACGCATGTGACCGTTACCACGCAGGCGAATGAAAAGGTCTACAAGGCCGCCGCCGACACCGCTCATCTCATCACCCGTATCGAGGCCGCTGAAGATACACGCGTTTTCTGGCTGCCGCAGGAAACCATCCTGTTCGACCGCGCTTCGCTGACCCGTGAGCTGGAGGTCGATCTTGCCGCCAATGCGGAGTTTCTCGCCGTCGAAGCCATGATCCTCGGGCGCACCGCCATGGGCGAGCGGGCGGACCACGGGCTGTTTCGCGACCGCTGGCGCATTCGCCGCAACGGGCGGCTGATCCACGCGGAAGAGGTGCGATTCGAGGATGAGATCACCCGGATCGGCTCACATGCGGCGACGCTTGGGACCAAGGTGGCCTTTGCCACCGTCTTGTATTCCGGCCCATCCTGCGAAATATTTCTGCCACGCCTGAAGCCGCTTCTTGAGCATGGTTATGCTGGCGCAAGCCATTGGCAGGACAAGCTTGTGGTGCGCATCGCTGCATCTGATGGCTTTGCCTTGAGAAAAATTCTGAGCCCTGTCATTTCGCTCTTGCGAAACGGCGCGCCAGTGCCGAAAGTCTGGAACATCTGAGAAAAAGATTTGGGGAACCCATGAACCTCAGCCCGAGAGAAAAAGACAAGCTTCTGATTTCCATGGCCGCGATGGTTGCTCGTCGTCGCCTGGAACGCGGCGTGAAACTGAACCATCCGGAAGCCATTGCGCTGATCACCGATTTCGTCGTGGAAGGCGCGCGTGACGGCCGTGCCGTTGCCGAACTGATGGAAGCCGGTGCCCATGTCATCACCCGTGCGCAGGTGATGGAAGGCGTGGCCGAGATGATCCACGACGTGCAGGTGGAAGCAACCTTCCCCGATGGCACCAAGTTGGTGACCGTGCACGAACCGATTCGCTGACGAGGGTGTCATGGCGCTGGAACTAAGGCCGAACTGCGAATGCTGCGACAAGGACCTGCCTCCCGAAAGCCTTGAGGCGGTGATCTGCAGTTTCGAATGCACCTATTGCGTGGACTGCGCTTCGAATACGCTGTCTGGCATCTGCCCAAATTGTGGTGGTGAGTTGGTGAGGCGTCCGGTCCGGCCAGCTGGCAAGCTTGCGAACAACCCGGCCTCCACTAAACGCATCCTCAAGGCTGAGGGCTGCGCGCCTCTGCGTGTCGCCTGAGAAAGGGAAAGAGAATGATCCCCGGTGAAATCATTGCCGCAGATGGCGAGATCGAATTGAACAGCGGCGCGCCGACCGTGACGATCGACGTGTCCAATACGGGCGACCGCCCGGTGCAGGTTGGCAGCCACTACCATTTCTTTGAAACGAATGGCGGACTGTCGTTTGAGCGGGACAAGGCGCGCGGCATGCGCCTCGATATTCCGGCAGGGACTGCCGTACGTTTCGAGCCCGGCCAGACCCGTACGGTGACGCTCATTCCGCTTTCCGGCAAGCGTGAGGTCTATGGTTTCCGCCAGAAGGTCATGGGCAAACTGTGATCGACGGACAGATGGGGCGGAGCCTGCGATGAAAATGGTGCTGATGTCGATCCTCTGCGGTTGCGTGCTGTTGATGGATGCTCCGGCGGATGCCGAGGAGCCGAAGGTCAACTGCGAAAAAGCCGATACGCAGATGGAGATGAATTACTGCGCTGAGCAGGATTTCAACGCAGCCGATGCCGATCTCAACGCCCAGTGGAAGGTGACCCGCAAAGCCTTGGCCGATTGGGACAAGAAGCTGGATGTCGATCAGCGCGGAGCGGAAAATGCGCTGCTGAAATCGCAGCGCGCCTGGATCGATTACCGGGATGGCGAATGCGAGGCGGAAGGCTATTCCGCCCATGGCGGCACCATGGAGCCAATGCTTGTCATGTCCTGCAAGGCGGAACTCAGCAAGGTCCGCACCGAAGAACTCAAACAACTCGCCGACACGATCGGCCAACAATAATTTTCAGGCTTGCCCGGCGCGAGGGGCGCCGGCTGCCTGCTTGTGATACCGGAGCCAGAGAAGCCCATGCCTTACAAGATGTCCCGCGCGGCCTATGCCAGCATGTTCGGCCCCACCGTTGGTGACAAGGTGCGCCTTGCCGATACGGAACTCTTCATCGAAGTGGAGAAGGATTTCACCACCTATGGCGAGGAAGTGAAATTCGGCGGCGGCAAGGTTATCCGCGACGGCATGGGCCAGAGCCAGGTGACCCGCGCCAATGGCGCCGTGGACACCGTCATCACCAATGCCGTCATCGTTGATCATAGCGGTATCGTGAAGGCCGATATCGGCCTGAAGGATGGCCGCATCGTCGCGATCGGCAAGGCGGGCAACCCGGATACGCAGCCGGGCGTGAACATCATCGTCGGACCCGGCACGGAAGCCATTGCCGGCGAGGGCAAGATCGTGACCGCCGGCGGCATGGATGCGCATATCCACTTCATCTGCCCCCAGCAGATCGAAGAGGCGCTGATGAGTGGCCTCACCTGCATGCTGGGCGGCGGCACCGGCCCCGCGCATGGCACGCTTGCCACGACCTGTACGCCCGGCCCCTGGCACATTGCCCGCATGATCGAGGCGGCCGATGCCTTCCCGATGAACCTCGCTTTCGCAGGCAAGGGCAATGCCTCGCTGCCTGGCGCGCTGGAAGAAATGGTTCTGGGCGGCGCGACCTCGCTGAAACTCCACGAAGACTGGGGAACGACGCCGGGTGCGATCGACTGCTGCCTGGCGGTTGCCGACGAATACGACGTGCAGGTGATGATCCATACGGATACGCTGAACGAGAGCGGCTTCGTGGAAGATACTGTGGGTGCCATCAAGGGCCGCACCATCCACGCCTTCCACACGGAAGGGGCGGGCGGTGGCCATGCACCCGACATCATCAAGATCTGCGGCCAGCCGAACGTGCTGCCGTCTTCCACCAACCCGACGCGACCCTACACGGTCAATACGCTGGCTGAGCATCTGGACATGCTGATGGTCTGCCATCACCTGTCGCCGTCCATCCCGGAAGACATCGCCTTTGCCGAGAGCCGCATCCGCAAGGAAACCATTGCGGCGGAAGACATCCTGCACGATATCGGTGCCTTCTCGATCATCTCGTCTGACAGTCAGGCCATGGGCCGCGTCGGCGAAGTGGCAATCCGCACCTGGCAGACGGCCGACAAGATGAAGCGCCAGCGCGGGCGTCTGGCTCAGGAAACCGGCGATAACGACAATTTCCGTGTGCGCCGCTATATCGCGAAATACACGATCAACCCGGCGATCGCCCATGGTCTCAGCCACGAGATCGGCTCCGTGGAAGTCGGCAAGCGCGCCGATCTGGTGATCTGGAACCCGGCCTTCTTCGGTGTAAAGCCGGACATGGTGCTGCTCGGCGGTGTGATCGCGGCAGCCCCCATGGGGGACCCGAACGCCTCGATCCCGACACCGCAGCCTGTGCATTACCGTCCGATGTTCGGCGCCTATGGCAAGGCCCGCACCAATTCCTCCGTCACCTTCGTCTCCCAGGCTTCGCTGGATGCCGGCCTTGCCCACAAGCTCGGCGTTGCCAAGCAGCTGGTGGCGGTCAAGAATACCCGCGGAGGCATTTCCAAGAAATCGATGATCCTCAACGACCTGACCCCGCATATCGAGGTGGACCCGGAAACCTATGAAGTGCGCGCCGATGGCGAACTTCTGACCTGCGAACCGGCAACCGTGCTGCCGATGGCCCAGCGGTATTTCCTGTTTTGAGGGTGTTGCATGACCTCCACAGTCCGAAGGATGAATGCGGAGGATGTGGAAGAATGGTGCCGGATGCGCAATGGCCTATGGGGTCGATTGGACATTGGAGCCCACAAGGCAGAAATCGTTGCCATGCTTTGCAACCCGCGCCATCGCGCATACCTTGCAACCGGAGGAGACCGCCAGTCTCAGGGTTTCGCCGAGGTTTCCATTCGCGATTATGCAAACGGCTGTACGCGCACCCCAGTGCCGTTTCTGGAAGGAATATGGGTAGAGCCGAAAGAGCGTCGCTCCGGTGTGGGTGCTGCCCTTTTGGCGCAAATAATGGCCGAGCTCCGAAGCGAAGGCTATGATGAACTTTGTTCTGATGCGGAGATTGACAATTTGATCTCCCATCAGGCGCACGCTGCATGGGGTTTTCAGGAGACGAAGCGGGTGGTCTTCTTCCGTCGCGCCTTGTCGAATTGAACGGTCCACCCCGAAGGCTTTTATCCAAGATCGGAAAGGGTGATTGGTGGGATTGTTGCCTATCTGATCAATAAGGATAGGCTGATGTTTCCCTCCCGCACTTACATCGCATCGGCGGGCTGCCGTCGCGCGATACGGCTGCTTCTGGCGCTGAGCTTCATCGTAGCGTTCATGCTGCCGCAGTTCGCCGAAGCGGCGGCTCCCAAGGTGGGCACCCAGGCACCGGGCTTCTACCGAATGGTGCTTGGTGATTTCGAAGTGACCGTCCTTTCTGATGGAACGCATCCCTTCCCGGTCCATCAGGTGATGACGAAGGCTGAGGCGCAGCCGGGCGGCAAGGTGCTGCCGCTCGATCAAGTCTCGCCGGGTGAGGCAGATGCACTGCTGGCGGAAAATGGACTCGCGGTTCCCGTCCAGGGCTCGATCAACGCCTTTCTGATCAATACCGGACCAAAGCTGATCCTGATCGATTCCGGTGCCGGCTCACTCTATGGACCCTGCTGCGGCAAGCTGATCGATAACATGCGTGCCGCCGGCTATCAGCCGGAACAGGTGGACGAGATCTACATCACCCATCTGCATGCCGACCACGTGGGCGGGATTGCACCCGGCGGCAAGATGGCCTTTCCGAAGGCTATCGTGAGGGTCAGTGAAGAGGATGCGAGCTACTGGCTTTCCGATGCGCAACAGGCCAAGGCGCCGTCGCTCTTGAAGACGATGTTCGAAGGCGACCGTGCCTCTCTGAAGCCATACATCGATGCGGGCAAGTTCAAGCCATTCCGCTATGGCGAGACGTTGTCGGAAGGCATCTTGCCCGTTGCTGCGGCAGGGCATACGCCGGGCCACAGCTTCTACCGCGTTGAAAGCAAGGGCGAGACGCTGCTTGTCTGGGGTGATGTGGTGCATGTTGCGCCACTGCAGTTTGCCGATCCGAGCGTGACACTCGCCTATGACAGCGAACCCGTCATGGCGGCTGCCACGCGGCTTGCGGTATTCTCAGATGCCGCCCGTAAAGGTTACTGGGTCGGCGCTGCACATATCGCCTTTCCGGGTCTCGGCCATGTCGGCCAGCGTGACGGCCGCTTCATCTGGCTGCCTGCCAATTATGATGCGGCACCCGGAACGGTGAATTGATGCCGAATGTGCCATCACTGGCGAACAGCCTTGCGTCCAACGAATAGCAGGTTTGCAATGCAGCAAACAGTCCATTTGTTTGCTGCATTGCGGCGTTGTTTCTCTTAAGAGACGGAACAGAGGTCTCCTCGCCCAGTTTCGTGTCATTCCAGGGAGAAAAAGATGATCGGACGCAAAGTTCCAGACGTTACATTCCGCACGCGCGTTCGCGATGAAGCCGTTGGCGGCCCGAACCCATTCCGCTGGCAGGATGTGACGTCTGACGATTACTTCGCCGGCAAGCGCGTCGTGTTGTTCTCGCTGCCGGGCGCCTTCACGCCCACCTGCTCCACCTACCAGCTGCCGGACTTCGAAAAGCTGTACAGCGAGTTTCAGGCGGAAGGTATCAACGAGATCTATTGCATCTCCGTCAATGACGCCTTCGTCATGAATGCCTGGGGCAAGCAGCAGGGCCTGGAAAACGTGAAGTTGATCCCGGATGGCTCGGGCGAATTCACGCGCAAGATGGGCATGCTGGTGCGCAAGGACAATCTCGGTTTCGGCCTGCGCTCCTGGCGCTACGCCGCTGTCATCAACAATGGCATTGTGGAGCAGTGGTTCGAGGAAGAAGGTTTTTCCGACAACTGCGACAGCGACCCCTACGGCGTTTCTTCGCCGCAGAACATTCTGGAAAAGCTGCGCGAGAAGATCGCTGCCTGATCCTTCTAGCAATCTAATTTCGAAGCTGCGGCGCGCAAACACGCGCCGCAGCTTTTTTGGGGGCGGGATGCTCCATAAATTTCCTGTGCTCAGGCCGCATTCGGCTTGTGTTGAGCGTTCCGCGTGGCAATGATGTCGCCGAAGTCACAGGAACCGAACTCTATGCAGCATGTCCATTCCTATCGTCCGGCTGGCAGCGTTTCCGATGCGCCGGTGGATACTGTTTCGCTTCCGCACGATCTACGCCACCTGCGCCGCAAGCTTCTGCACCTCTCCAATGGCGAGATGATCATGCTCGACCTGAAGGAGGCGGTGCTGTTTGCGCATGGCGATCGGCTGGTGCTGGAGAATGGCGATACGGTCGAGATCCAGGCGGCGGCGGAAAAGCTGTTCGAGATCAAGCCGCGCAATACGCTGCATCTCATCGAACTGGCCTGGCATCTCGGCAACCGCCATCTTGGCGCACAGATCGAGGAAGACCGTATCCTGATCCTGCGCGATCACGTGATCCGCGCCATGCTGGAAGGCCTCGGCGCGACGGTCAGCGAGGTGGAAGAGCCTTTCCAGCCCGCACGCGGCGCCTATCATGCGCATGGCGGCCATAGCCACGGTCATGATCATCATGGGCACGATCACCATGGTCACGATCATGGCCACGGCCATCATCACCACGACTGAGCTGCCGGCCCCATGCAGGATACGCAAGCGCTGCTGCGCCTGATCGCCTGGCTCTCTCCTGCCTTTCCGGTGGGCGGCTTTGCCTATTCCGGCGGCCTGGAGCGGGCGGTGCATGACCACCTCGTGACCGACGTGTCCAGCCTTCAGGATTGGCTTTTTACCCTGTTGGATCACGGCAGCCTGTGGAACGATGCCGTTCTGTTTGCCGCTGCCTCAAAGGCCGAAGGGCAGGGTGCGCGGCTGACGGAACTGGCGGAACTAGGGCTGGCGCTGGCCGGGTCTGCCGAGCGGCATCTGGAAACGCTCTCGCTCGGCAAGGCGTTCCTCGCAGCGGCGGTGGCCTGGCCGCATCCGGTGTTCGAGGTTCTGCCGAAGGATTGCCCCTATCCGGTTGCGGTGGGTGCCGTTGCGCAAGCGCATGGCATTGCACCCGTGTCCGCGCTGGCCGCCTATCTGCATGCCGGGGTTTCGCAGGCGGTGTCAGCCGGCATTCGCCTTGGCGTTTGTGGCCAGCATCAGGGCGTTGCCCTGCTCTCCGGCCTGGAAGACAAGCTCTCCGCCGTGGCGGAACGCGCGCTTGTTTCGACGCTCGATGACCTCGGCACGGCCGCCGTGCAGGCGGATATCGCCACCATGCGGCACGAGCAGCAACACTCGCGGCTGTTCCGATCCTGAAGACGCGCCTCTATTGATCTTGTGCGCTGCATTCGCGGCGCTATTCTGCAGCCGAAGAATTGAAAGGATGAGCCTCATGAAGTCAGCCAATGGACCTTTGCGCGTCGGGATCGGCGGACCGGTCGGGTCCGGCAAGACGGCCCTGACGGAAAAGCTCTGCAAGGCAATGCGGGAGAGATATTCGGTCGCCGTGGTCACCAACGACATCTACACCAAGGAAGATGCCGAGGCGCTTGTGCGCATGCAGGCGCTGTCGTCGGACCGCATTGTCGGCGTGGAAACCGGCGGCTGCCCGCATACGGCGATCCGGGAGGATGCGACGATCAATCTGCAGGCGATTGCCGGGCTGAACGAGCGCATCCCGGATCTCGATGTCGTCTTTATCGAATCGGGTGGCGACAATCTGGCCGCGACCTTTTCGCCTGACCTCGCCGATATCACCATTTATGTGATTTCCACCTGTCAGGGTGAGGAAATTCCCCGCAAGGGCGGGCCGGGCATTACCCGCTCCGATCTGCTTGTCATCAACAAGAAGGATCTCGCGCCCTACGTCGGTGCCGATCTCGACGTGATGGACCGCGATGCAAACCGGATGCGCGAAGCCAAGCCCTTCGTCTTCACGGATCTCAAGCGCGGCGAGGGTGTCGATCACATCGTCCGCTTTCTGGAAACGAATGGCGGGCTGGCCGCATGAGCATTGTAAGACATTTTGGCCCCTACGAGGTGTTCGTTCTGCGCGATGGCCAGTTTGAAGCCCCCGCAAAGGCACTTGTCCATACGGGCGGGGAATCCAAGCTGGAAGCCTTCAAGGCGCAGCTCGGAAGCGATACGCTTCCCATAGACGTGAACTGCTTTCTGCTGCGGGGACCGAACGGGCTGACCTTGATCGATTCCGGTTGCGGCACTGCCTGGGGCGAAAACTTCGGAAAGGCGCGTCAGTCCCTGGAGGATATGGGCATATTCCCGATGGATATCGACCAGATCCTGATCACGCATATCCATACGGACCATGTGCTCGGGCTCTTTGATGAGGATGAAGCCTATTTCCCGCGGGCGTTGATTCTGGTGCCAGCAGAGGATTTTGCCTTCTTCACGGATCCCGAAGCCAAGCTCTCCGTTCCGCCCGAGCGGCGTGGTGGCTTCGATCTCGCAGAGAAGATCGAGCGAGTCTATGGTGATCGCCTGGAACTCATCGAGGACGCGCTCGCACTGGAGTCGATTGAGGCTTACCCGCTACCGGGGCACACGCCTGGTCATACCGGCTATCGGATCGGTTCTGGCAACGAAGCTCTGATGGTGATTGGCGATGCCCTTCACCTGGCGAACCATCAGCCTTCCGATCCTGATCTCGCCTTCGTCTTCGATCTCGATCCTGTCCTTGCGGCAGAGACACGCAAGGCGCTGCTACAGCATCTTCAGACATCGGGAGATGTCAGTGTCGGCGGGCATACGCCTGGCTTCGGGCGACTAAAGACGGTTGATGGCGTGCTCCGGATCGTCGCGGAAGAGTAACCTCGACGCCATCCGTCAGAAACGTCTCAGCGCATCGATGTCACTGATCTGGATCACGCGGCCACGCACGGTGACACCGGCGCGGCGCAGTGTCGAGAAGGCACGCGACAGCGCTTCCGGAGCCAGTCCCAGCATGCCGGCCAGCAGGTTCTTCTGGAAAGGCAGGCGGATGGAGGCCTGCCCCGTTTCGATCGGGCAGCGATTGATCAGGTAGTCGGCCACGCGCTGGGGTGCTGTGTGCAGGCGGTCGTTCACCACGCAGTCCATCGTGGACAACAGGTGCTGAGAGAGCGCTGTAATGACGGACCTGGCCACAGCGATGTCGTCATTGGCGGCCTGACGGATATCCTGCATGTCGAAGCGTGCAAGGCTGACATTTTCTGCCGCCTGCGCGCTGAAACGATAGGCGTCACCACCATAGATCAGGCATTCCGCAAAAATGTCGCCCGGACCGCAGATGCGAATATCGGCCTGGCGCCCGTCACGGCTCACACGATAGATGCGGACATAGCCTGCCAAGACGCTATAGAAGGCCAGAGCCGGCTCGCCTTCCTGGAAGATGGTCGTGCGGGCCGGAAAGCTGAAAACGGTCGCGGCGTCCAGAACCCGCGCCAAGGATGGTCCTGTCAGGTCCTTCAGGAAGCTCGTCTTGGTCAACAGGTTTCGTTCCCGAAGGCTTGCCTTGTGGCTCTTGTCCAGCATGTCGATTACCCCCAAACGTGGGCCAATCTTGTCTTGGCCCCAGCGCTCAAATTCGTTGAAGCGGCGCTCGGGTTGGAAAACCGGCTGCGCCAATGCCTCCGATACCCCCGGAGGATTAGCGTCACGATATCTTGGGCTGGGACAAGCCGATTTGATCGATGTCAAATCGTGAATGCCCCAGCGCAATTTTAGCTGTGTGTGAAAGCCTTACTCTGCAGCCAAAGGAGGCAGCCGCAGAACGTTGTTGCCGCCGGTGGAGCTTCCAGCATTGGCCTGCTGGTTCTTGGCCTCAATCGAATGCAGTCGCTCCTCGAGAGATGCCAGACGTTCGCGGTTTTCGCGTGCCGCGCGGGTGAGCTCTTCTTCGGAAAGGATCACGTCTTCCTCTTCCTTCTTGCCAACCATGCGCCCGAAGATGCGGCCAATCAGGCGCGAAAGATCGTCCATGATCAGGAAAAAGGCGGGCACGACGACAAGGCTGAGCACCGTCGAAACGATGATGCCGCCGATGACCGCAATCGCCATGGGCGCACGGAAGGCACCGCCTTCGCCAACGCCGAGCGCAGACGGCAGCATGCCTGCCGACATGGCAATCGAGGTCATGATGATCGGGCGCGCGCGCTTTCGGCCTGCTTCGACCATGGCGTCCAACCGCGTGAGCCCATGCCGCTTCATCTCGATGGCGAAGTCGACAATCAGGATGGCGTTCTTTGTCACGATGCCCATCAGCATGAGAATGCCGATGAGGACAGGCATGGAGAGAGCGTTGTTGGTGATGATCAGCGCCGCAGCGACACCACCAATGGCGAGCGGCAGCGAGAACAGAATGGTGAAGGGCTGTATCACGTCCTTGAACAGCAGGATCAGCACAACCAAAACCAGCAAAAGACCCAGCAGCATGGCATTGGCGAAGCCTTGCACCATTTCCGCCTGCACCTTTGCGTCGCCGCTATTGGCAAGGCGAACGCTGGGCGGCAGCTTGGTTTCTGCCACGATCCGCTTGAATTCGTCGGTTGCCGTATCAAGTGCGGTGCCCTGCGGCACGTCCGAACCGATGGCGACGACACGGCTGCGGGCGTTGCGCTTGATGGAGCTTGGGCCCTCCGAGTAATCGATATCCGCCACGCTCGAAAGCGGTACGGTTGCGCCGGCAGCCGTCTTGACCTTGAGGGCGCGCAGCGCCTGCAGGTCGCGGCGAAGGTCGAGCGAAGCCTGAACGCGGATCGGGATCAGGCGATCATCCAGCGAGATCTTTGCCAGAAGCGAGTCTACGTCACCAATGGTTGCCACGCGAATGGTTTCCGAGATTGCCTGGGGCGTAATGCCGAGGCGTGCCATCTGGTCCTTGCGCGGGCGGATCTGCAGTTCCGGGCGTGGCAGGGCGCCTTCCGAGCTCACATTGGCCAGGATGGGAGACGCGCGCAAACGGCTTTCCAGAATGGAAACGGCGTCATTCAGATCATCGCTGTTTCGCGACAAAAAGTTGAAGGTCAAGTCGCGCTCGCCGCGATCATTCAACTTCGTCACGCGAACATCGGGAATTGTGCGCAAGCGGGCAAAGACTTCCTTTTCAATGTCCCATTGCGGCCGGGTGCGGCCATTTTCCTGCATGCGCGGAATGTATTGCCCAACCAGCGGCAGGTTTCCGAGCCCCTTGTTGACGAGGGTCTTCAACAGCGAATGGTCGATCTTTTTCAGAAGGATGCGAACGGTGGCGCGGCGCAGTTCCAGATCACCCTTCGGCGATGCACCGCCGAGAACGAAGACATTCGCGACACCATCGAGGGTCTTCACCTCATTGTAGATGCGAGTTGTAGTGGCATCTGTTTCGTCCAGCGTGGCGCTCGGCGGCAGTTCCACCGAAAGCACAATGCGGGAGGCATCTTCCGGCGGCAGGAAACTGCCCGGCACGCGGGAGAGCAGGGCGACCGAGCCGACGAGGAAGACGATGGCGCCAACCATGGTGGCATAACGCATATACCAGCGCCGCGTCGTGCCCTTCACGACCCAGGTATAGGCTTTCATGATGCGGCCGTCATTGTCGTGATGGTCGTCCATCGCGTCTTCGGCACGCATCAGATAGGCCGCCATCAGCGGTGTAATGAGGCGCGCCACAAGCAGCGAGAACAGCACCGAAAAGGCAACCGTCAGGCCGAACTGAATGAAGTACTGGCCGGGAATGCCCGGCATGAAGGAAACGGGGACAAACACCGCAATGATGGTGAAGCTGGTCGCAATAACCGCAAGACCGATTTCGTCTGCCGCATCCAGCGCCGCCCGATAGGGTGTCTTGCCCATTTTGATATGGCGGGCAATATTTTCGATCTCGACGATCGCGTCATCGACGAGGATACCGGTCGCCAGCGTCAGGGCCAGAAAGCTGACCAGGTTCAGCGAGAACCCCATGAGGTTCATCACCCAGAATGTCGGGATGGCTGAAAGCGGCAGTGCAACAGCGGCAATCAAGGTGGCGCGCCAGTTGCGCAGGAACAGCAACACCACCACGACGGCCAGCGCCGCGCCTTCCATCAGAGTGTGCAATGCGGCTTCGTAATTGCCGTAGGTGAAATAGACGCTGTCATCCACCATTTCGATGGAGACGTTGGGATTGGTCTGACGGATCTTGTCGAGTTCCGTAGAGACCGTCTTGGCGACGGTGACTTCACTTGCGCCCTTGGAGCGGAATACGGCGAAGGTGACGCTGGGGTTACCGTTGAAGCGCGAGAAGGAGATCGGTTCTTCATAGGTGTCGGTAATCGTTGCGAGATCCGACAACTTGACGAAGCGGTTGTTGGAAAGCGCGATCGTGGTGTTGGCCAGCGTTGCCACATCGCGTGCATCGCCCAGCGTGCGGATTGTCTGCTCGTTGCCCCCGACCTGGCCGCGCCCGGAGCCCAGGTCGATATTCGAGGTTCTGAGCTGCGTGTTCACTTCGCTGGCGGTAATACCGTAGGAGTTCAGCTTTTGCGGCTCCAGCGCCACGCGGATTTCACGATCGGCGCCGCCATAGCGGTCGATCTTGCCAATGCCCGGGCGACCCTGCAGAGCGCGCTTGATCGTATCGTCCACAAACCAGGACAGTTCCTCCAGCGTCATATTGGGGGAGGAAACCGCAAAGGTCTGGATGGCCTGGCCTTCCACGTCGATCTTCGAGACGATCGGCTCATCCACATTGGCAGGAAGGTTGCCGCGAATACGGTCGATCGCATCCTTCGTGTCCTGCACAGCCTCCTGTGTCGGCTTTTCGATGCGAAACAGCACGGAGGTGACCGACTTGCCATCGGTCACATTCGACTGGATTTCATCAACACCGCTGATG
Organism: Rhizobium oryzicola; assembly: GCF_030504645.1. Classification (GTDB taxonomy): domain Bacteria; phylum Pseudomonadota; class Alphaproteobacteria; order Rhizobiales; family Rhizobiaceae; genus Neorhizobium; species Neorhizobium oryzicola. Next base: position 289,393 of record NZ_JAUKWQ010000002.1, read on the forward strand.
GAGGCAACCGCGTCCTCCACCTCCTTCGTTACCTGCATCTCCAACTCGGCGGGAGAACTGCCGCTTTGCGTGACGGTGATGGCAACGACGGGAACATCGATGTTCGGGAAGCGCGTGATCGGCAGCTTGTAGAATGCCTGTACGCCCATGAACATGAGCAGGGTGAAGGCCAGAAGCGGCGCGATGGGATTGCGGATGGACCAGGCGGAGAAGTTCATCGTCTAGACCTCAGTTTCCGGCAGCCGGCTCGGCGGGAACGGGAGAAATCCGATCGCCATCCCGCACGAAGGCGCCCGCCTTTGCCACCACCACATCGCCTGCCTGCAGCCCCGTCACGATCTGCACATAGCCATTGTCCTGAATGCCGGTTTCCACCGCCACCTGCTGCACCGTATTGTTATCCACGCGGCGGGCGATCGAACCCTTCTTGTTGGTTGTGACGGCCGATTGCGGTAGAGCGAGAACATTGTCCTGCTTTACGATGATGCGGGCGCTGCCATACATCCCGGCTTTCGCTCCGGAGTTTCCGTCGAGCAGGACATAAACCAGCCCAAGCCGGGTGGTGGCATCCACCGTGGGTGAGATCAGCCGGACCTTGCCCTTGATGGGGGTGTTGCTGCCTGAAACGGTAATCTCCGCCGGCATGCCCACCTCGATCTTGCGGATCTGATTTTCTGGCACGTCAGCCACCAGTTCAATGGCGCCATCCCGGATCATGGTGAAGAGCGGTGAACTCGCATTCGTGGCAATCGCACCGACCTTGGCATTGCGGGCCGAGATCACGCCATCAACAGGCGCCTTCACCTGCGTGCGGGAGAGTTTCAGCTCCGTATCGGCAATCTGCGCTTCGACAACTTTGATATCCGCCTCACCAACAGACACGGCCTGTCTTGCGGCATTCAACTGCGCAAGTGCTGCATCGGCGGAGGAGGTTTGGCTTTCGACCTGTGAGGTGGACACCGTACCCGAGCGACCAAGCTGGATCTGGCGATCCCTTTGGCGCACCGCATTATCCGCATTGGCCTGCGCCTGAATGACCTGAGCCCGATACTGTGCCAGCGCCGCTTCGGATTTTGCCTTTGTTGCAAGATACTGGCTGCGTTGCAGAACCAGAGCATCGCCGTTGAGTTCGGCCAGCACATCGCCCGCTTTCACACGATCGCCCACATCGGCTTTCAGCGTTTTCACCGAAAGCGCGTCGATGAGGGGCTGCACATAGACTTCCTCAACCGCCTTCAACGTGCCGGTTGCGAGCACCCGATCCGTCATCGGGCGGGTCACCACTTCCGTCACCACGATGGCGGGCAGTTTTTGCGGGGCGGCCTGTTGTGCCAGTGCTCCGGAACAAGCGAATCCGACAAGAAGGGCACTGCTGAAGATGTTAGCAAGAGTGCCTGAAAGCTTAGACCTGCCGATGCGCATGGTTCTGTCCTGATGTAAGAAGATGTTCAGTCTGCGTATACGGGACAACTGTTGAACCGGCTCAGCAACGCGCGCACAATTATGCGGCGGCTCCCCCATTGCCGTTCTCCCTTCAGATTGTGGGTCCGCCCGCCTCCTGCAAGACCACCAATCCCTCAATCACGACATTTAATTCAGCGGTCCTGCATAATCAATCAGGCGCTTGGAATGGGTTCGATACATAGTTTGAATGGAAAAGCACGCGGCATGGGCCGCGTGCTGCTAAAAAAGACGAATGCTTCAGGCGCTTATTTCAAAGCGGCGTCGGTGATTTCGGTCGTGTAGGCGCCTTCAGGCTTCTTGCTGATGATCTTCTGATCCAGAAGAGCCTTTGCCGTGCGTTCGTAGGTTGCCATGTCGAGCTTGCCGGAGCCGCTGCCGATCAGCTTGGCCACTTCACCCATCATGCGCTTCTGGTGCTTTTCGTCCTGGCCGCCATTGTCCATGACGATTTCAGCGGCTTCATCCGGGTGAGCGATCGCATATTTCCAGCCCTTCATCGAAGCGCGGACGAACTTGACCATGGTTTCCTTGAACTTCGGATCCTTCAGCTTGTCGCCATTGGCGTAGAGACCGTCTTCCAGGAGATCATTGCCCATGGCCGAGTAGTTGAACACCGTCAGATCCTGCGGCTTGAAGCCTGCATCGATCGCCTGCCAGTATTCGTTATAGGTCATGACAGAGATGCAGTCTGCTTGCTTCTGCAACAGCGGCTGAACGTCGAAGCTCTGCTTGAGAACGGTCACGCCGTCCTTGCCGCCGTCGGTCTTGAGGCCCAGCTTGTTCATCCAGGCGAAGAAGGGGTACTCGTTGCCATAGAACCAGACGCCCAGCGTATGGCCCTTGAAATCGGCTTCCGTCTTGATCGGCCCGTCCTTCGGGCAGATCAACTGCATACCGGCCTTCTCATAGGGTTGCGCGATGTTGACGAGCGGAACGCCCTTTTCGCGTGCCACCAGAGCACCACCCATCCAGTCGACGATCACATCGGCGCCGCCCCCGGCAATCACCTGTTCCGGTGCGATATCGGGACCGCCGGGCTTGATCGTAACATCAAGGCCTTCTTCCTTGTAGAAGCCCTTGTCCTTGGCGACGAAGTAACCGCCGAACTGGCCCTGTGCCACCCATTTCAGCTGCAGCGTAACCTTGTCTGCGGCCATGGCCGCCTGTGTTGCGGCCAGCGACATGGCGCCGGCCATCAGTGCAAGCATGAATTTTTTCATGTCTTTTATCCTTCCCTCTGAGGTTTGGCCTTAAGGCCGGTTGAAGTTCAGGTCTGCCCTCCACGGACAGACGGATGCCAGAAGGTCACGGTACGCTCCGTCAGGGCGATCGCGCCATAGAAGATTGAGCCTATGATCGCTGCAACCGCGATTTCAGCCCAGACCATATCGACGTTCATGCGGCCGATCTCGGTGGAGATTCGGAAGCCCATGCCGACGATCGGCGTGCCGAAGAATTCCGCAATGATCGCGCCGATCAGCGCCAGCGTCGAGTTGATCTTGAGCGCGTTGAAGATGAAGGGCATGGCTGCGGGCAGCCTGAGCTTCAGCAGTGTCTGCCAGTCGCTGGAGGCATAGGTGCGCATCAGATCTCGTTCCATATGTCCGGCCGCCGCCAATCCCGCCACCGTGTTCACCAGCATGGGGAAGAAGGTGAGGATGATCACCACCGCCGCCTTGGATTGCCAGTCGAAGCCGAACCACATGACCATGATGGGTGCGACGCCGATGATCGGAAGCGCTGACACCATGTTGCCGATGGGCAGCAGGCCCCGCCTGAGGAACGGCACGCGATCCGCCAGGATCGCGGCGACAAACCCGCCCGCGCAGCCGAGGATGTAGCCGGCCAGCACGGCCTTGAACACGGTCTGCCTGACATCTGCCGTCAACACACCCACGGATTCCGCCAGCCGGGCGCCAATGGCGGAGGGTGGCGGAAGTAGGATGAAGGGGATGCCCGCGCCGCGGGTTGCCGCCTCCCAGAGGATCAGGATCCACGCGCCGAAAATCGCCGGTATCAGCAGTCTCAGTGCGTAATCCGCAAATTTCGTTCTCGCTTTTAAGGATGAGAGAACCGTCGCGGCGCGCCAGGCGAGAACCCAGCCAGCAGCAAGCAGCAGCCCGAAGGAGACGGTCGCCTTGCCTTCGTTGCCGGAGAGGCTGCCGATGAGAAGCCATGCGATGAGGTGGGCGCCTGCAAACAGAATGATGGCTGCCACCAAGCGGCGCATGGGGATGAGCGAGGCAATCGCGGTCGCAAAGATCAGCAGGAAGACAGCGACGCTCCATCCACGGCCGGGGATCGAAGTCGCATCGCTTTCGAAAGGCGGAATGGAAATCATGGCGAGAAGCCCAAGCAGAATGGCTGCCGCGCCTTGCCAGGAATCGGTTGTACGGCGGGTCATGCGGGCTTTCCTCCCATCGCCTTGTCGACCAGACGGCCGACGATGGTGACGATGCTGACCAACAAGGCTGCCAGCACGGAACCGGCGACCAATGCCGCCCAGATATCGATGGTCTGGCTGTAATAGGAGCCAGCCAGCAGCTTCGCTCCGATACCGGCGACGGCGCCGGTGGGAAGTTCGCCAACGATCGCGCCGACCAGACTTGCGGCGACGGCCACCTTCATGGAGGCAAACAGGAAGGGCACGGATGCCGGAACCCTGAGCTTGAAGAAGGTCTGCGTGGCGCTGGCATTATAGGTGCGCATGAGATCGAGATGCATGATCTCAGGCGATCTCAAGCCCTTCACCATGCCGACCGCCACGGGGAAGAAGGAGAGATAGGTGGAGATCAGCGCTTTCGGCAAAAGGCCGGTAATGTTGATCGCTCCCAGCACGACGATCACCATGGGGGCAATCGCCAGGATCGGCACTGTTTGCGAGGCGATGATCCACGGCATCAGGCTGCGTTCGAGCACCTTCACATGCACGATGCCAACCGCAATCAGAATGCCGAGCAGCGACCCGAACAGGAAGCCGACCGCCGTGGACGAAAGGGTGACCCAGGCATGATAGACGAGGCTGCGATTGCTTGTCACGGAGCGCAGGAAGGTGTTTTCGTAGACGTTGACGATCACCTGATGCGGCGCCGGCAGGATGGGCTTCGGCTGTGCAAGTGTCGCCCCTATGAACTCGACTTGCGAGCGCTCGACATTGGCCCGCTTGTCCATGTCGCGCTGAAATGGCGTGTTCATCAGCACTGCCGCCACATACCACACCGCCACGATGACGAGCAGGATGGTGCTGACGGGCACGATCTTGTCCTTGAAGCTATCGGGTTTCATGGCAACTCCTTTGTCAGGAACGGCATGATTGTTTGCTCGATGACGATGGACACATGATCCGGGTTTGCAAGAACAACCGCATTATCGAACCTTAGGATCTGAAAACCTTCTGCTTTCAAAAATGCATCGCGGCGGCGATCATGTTGCTTGCCGGCATTGGTTTCGTGACTGTCGCCATCCACTTCCACGACCAGCTTCGCCGATAGCCAGGCGAAATCCGCAATATAGGGACCAATCGGTGTCTCTCGGCGGAACCGGGCGCCACGGGAACGGAAGTCGCGCAAAATGTCCCACATTTCACGCTCCGCCTTGGTTAATTCGCGGCGAAGGCGGCGTGCTCTGTCACGTGTTTTCGGCTCGATGTTTGAGTGGGGCATCGCCGGCCTCCTGCTCACCTTACCAGTGATTTTCCTCGCATCAGGCACGGACATCCCGATCGGGACAAAGACCCCTCCCCAACCCCTCCCCACAAGGGGGAGGGACTTAACTTGCCGCACCGTCGCCACCTCGATCGGCCCGCAACGGTGCCGCGCGTCTTCTCCCCCCTTGTGGCGGGGTCCGAAGGACGGGTCGAGACGCGTGGCTCGACCCCAAAGGCGGCAGCCAGAGGGGGACTTTTCGAGATCGCTACTCGTCATAGCTGTGCCCCGCTCTCAGACCCTCGCGGACGCGATGGGCGATTTCCAGAAATTCCGGGCTCTCGCGAATGTCCAGCGGTCGCTCGCGGGGCAGTGTGGATTCGATCACGTCTGTCACGCGGCCGGGGCGGGGGCTCATGACAACAATCTTGGTGGAGAGATAGACGGCTTCCGGGATGGAGTGGGTCACGAAGCAAATGGTCTTGTTGGTGCGCTCCCACAGCTTGAGAAGCTGCTCGTTCAGGTGGTCGCGAACGATTTCATCCAGCGCGCCGAAGGGTTCGTCCATCAGAAGCAGATCGGCATCGAAAGCCAGCGCACGGGCTATGGAGGCGCGCTGCTGCATGCCGCCGGACAGCTGCCAGGGATATTTTTTTCCGAAACCGGAGAGGTTCACCAGATCCAGCGTTTCTGCGATCCGCTTCTGCTGCTCGGATTTCGCATAGCCCATGATTTCCAAGGGCAGCGCGATATTCTTCTCGATCGTCCGCCAGGGATAAAGCGCTGCGGCCTGAAACACATAACCGTAGGCGCGGCTTTCGCGCGCCTGCTGCGGTGACATGCCGTTGATCTCGATTCCGCCGCTGGTGTGCTTTTCGAGATCGGCGATGACGCGCAGGAAGGTGGTCTTGCCGCAGCCGGAGGGGCCGATGAAGGACACGAAGTCACCCTTCTTGATATCGAGGTTCACGCCTGTCAGCGCATGCACAGGCCCGTCATTGGTCTGGAAGGCCAGCCCCAGATCACGTGCCGAGACAACCGAGGGTACAGGCGAATTCATCGGATGATCTCCGGCACGCAAAGGGAAATAGTCAGGGGCATTTTATCTGTTATCTTCTCTGGCTGAAGCCCTGTCGACACAACGCGGCAATGGCGGCCGACAAAGCGGATGGAGGATTTGAAACATGGATGCATCATCGAAACCCACCTGCCGGCTGGTGAAGCCGGGCAATACCTATGACGGCAAACAGGGACTGAGCTATTTTGAAGGCATTTCGGCCGAGAGCGTCGGCTCGAAGGGCATCTGCATGCATATTCTCACCATGCCGCCGGGCGCGCGCGCCAAGGCGCATCTGCATGAGAACCATGAAACGGCGATCTACATGCTGGCCGGCAAAGCCGACACCTGGTACGGCGACAACCTTGAACATCATGTTGTGGTGAGCGCGGGCGAGCTGTTTTACATTCCGGCAGGCGTGCCGCATCTGCCCGCCAATACGTCCAACGAACCGGCGACAGCGATCATAGCCCGCACGGACCCCAACGAGCAGGAAAGCGTCGTGCTTCTGCCGGAGCTGGACCGGTTGGTGAAATAGTCGAGCAAGGCAAATCGACTGGTAGTCAACTCGTCTTTTTGCGGTCAACTTGGTTTTCATTGGAACACGTATCGGCTGAATTGTCCGGAAGGTGATGTCCAACCTGCTTCAAGAAGATTTTTCAATCTTGTCTGCAGGCGGCTATAGAGAGACACATATGTTTCCCAAAGGGTTTCAGAAAATGTGTGTGGCCTGTCTGTTCGGTCAACGTTAAGATCACAGGGATAGCGCGCCCAGGATACTATTCCATCCGAAATTAAGTCGGCAAATTCTAAGTCCTTTAATGTGGCATCCGCTACATTTGCATCTCTTAGTAGCTTACGGAGGTCGTGGGTTTTTACTTTACTGTGCAGTTGCCCGTTCTCGATCAGCTTGCAGTTGTTGTGGATTATTAACCCCTTGAGCAGATTTTCCAGGCAAAAACCAGCCAGCAAAAAGCATGCTCGATCCGCACCGTCGAGTTGATTAACTAACCGATTGTTGTGATCTAGCTCTGTTAGTATCAACCTGCCGCGTTGCTTTCGAAGTATTAATATCTGTTCGTGCAAGTCCTCGGCGCTCAGCAGCCAAGAGTGAGGACCGGCAAATGTCTCAAATTGTTTGTGCCGGACTGCTGTCATCCTGCCATCCTCAAACCCCTGTTGCCGGAATGCCCGTGCGTTCCACCTTGCGCGGCGCAACCAGTTCCTTCCAGGTGGAGAGTGCCTTGTTAACCGCCGTGAAGGGCTCGCGCTTGACGAACTGGCCGTGTCCCTCGCGGGTCTTCACGGTGTCCTCTTCAATGGCCACGTAGCCGCGCGTCAGCGTGAAGCGCGGCAGGCCGGTCACTTGCTTGCCCTCAAAGACATTGTAATCGATGGAGGATTGCTGGGTTTCGGCCGAGATCGTCTTGGAGCGCTTCGGGTCCCAGACGACCAGATCGGCATCGGCACCCACCAGCACCGCACCCTTCTTCGGATAGATATTGAGGATCTTGGCGATGTTGGTGGAGGTGACGGCCACGAATTCGTTCATGGTCAGGCGGCCGGTCATGACGCCATAGGTCCACAGCATCGGCAGGCGGTCTTCCAAACCACCGGTGCCGTTCGGGATCTTGGCGAAATTGCCGACGCCGAAGCGCTTCTGCTCGGTGGTGAAGGCGCAGTGATCGGTCGCAACGACCGAGAGCGATCCGGATTGCAGGCCAGCCCAGAGTGAATCCTGATGCTGCTTGTTGCGGAAGGGCGGGCTCATGACGCGGCGGGCGGCGTGATCCCAATCCTTGTTGAAATATTCGCTTTCATCCAGCGTCAGGTGCTGGATCAGCGGCTCGCCATAGACACGCATGCCCTTTTGGCGGGCGCGGCGAATAGCTTCATGGGCCTGCTCGCAGGATGTATGAACCACGTAGAGCGGAACGCCTGCCATATCCGCCAGCATGATCGCGCGGTTGGTGGCTTCGCCTTCCACTTCCGGGGGCCTCGAATAGGCATGGGCTTCCGGCCCGTCATTGCCTTCGGCCAGCAGCTTGGCGGTCATGGAGGCAACGACATCGCCGTTTTCCGCATGCACCAGCGGCAGCGCGCCGAGTTCCGCACAACGCTGGAAGGAGGCGAACATCTCGTCATCATTCACCATAAGCGCGCCCTTATAGGCCATGAAGTGCTTGAAGGTGTTGATGCCCTTTTCCTGAACGATCACCTTCATCTCGTCAAAGATGCGCTCGTTCCAGCCGGTGATTGCCATGTGGAAGGAATAGTCCGCCGTGGCGCGGGAGGTCTTGTTATCCCACATGGTGAGCGCTTCGAGCAGCGATTGATCCGGCGCGGGCAGACAGAAATCCACCACCATGGTGGTGCCCCCGGCAAGACCCGCACGCGTGCCGCTTTCGAAGTCATCAGCGGAATAGGTGCCCATGAACGGCATTTCGAGGTGAACGTGCGGATCGATGCCGCCCGGCATCACATAACAGCCGGTGGCATCGAGAACCGTATCGCCTGACAGGTTCGGTCCGATCTCGACAATCTTGCCGCCGTCCACCTTCACGTCAGCCTTGTAGGTCAGGTCTGCCGTGACGATGGTTCCACCCTTGATGACTGTGGTCATTGGTCTGCTCCCTCCATCTATTTTAGGCGGTTCAAGTCGATCGTTCCCTCGATCAAAAGATCTTGGAAGTGACTGCCAGATATTCCTGGGCCCTTCAAAAGCGCCTTCCAACTCGGATTTTTGATAAGAAAGTACGCTAACTCTTCCTCAGTCTCGAATGCCGCTTCGTAAGTCTGCTCATTCTCTGAGCTTGGAAATGCTCGGAATTTGGCAGGTCGACCATCGCGATAGGGGCGCTTATAGGCGCGGCAATCAGGCGCCCCTCTCAAGTAAACCCTCACGCCGCAATCTCCGCCGTCTCCACCACCGCATGGAACAGCACATCGCAACCGGCGGCGGCCCAGTCCCTGGAGATCTCTTCCGCCTCATTGTGGCTGAGGCCGCCGACGCAGGGGCACATGACCATGGTGGAGGGGGCCACCTTGGCGGCCCAGCAGGCATCGTGGCCGGCGCCGGAAATGATGTTCATGTGGCTGTAGCCCAGCTTTTCCGCCGCATTGCGCACCCGGTCCACCAGAACCGGATCGAAGGTGACGGGATCAAAATGGCCAACCGCTTCCACCGAGCAACCAACGCCGAGTGCTTCGCAGATTTTTGCGGCTTCCGCCTCGATCTTGGCACGCATACGGTCCAGCTTTTCCTGGGAGGGGGTGCGCAGATCGACCGTAAAGACCACCTTACCCGGCAGCACGTTGCGGGAATTGGGCGAGAAGAACGTCTGGCCAACACCAGCAACAGCGCCGGGCTGCTCGGACATCGCGACCTCCTGCACCATTTCCAGGATGCGGCCAAAGGCGAGGCCGGCATTCACACGCATGTTCATGGGCGTGGAACCGGTATGGGCTTCCTTGCCGGTCAGCGTGAATTCCAGCCACCACAGGCCCTGGCAGTGCGTGACGACGCCGATCTGTTTCTCTTCTGCCTCGAGAATCGGGCCCTGCTCAATGTGGTATTCGAAATAGGCGTGCATCTTTCGCGCGCCCACTTCTTCCTTGCCCAGCCAGCCGATGCGCTTCAACTCGTCGCCATAGGTCTTGCCTTCAGGATCCTTGCGGCCATAGGCATAATCCAGAGAATGGACGCCGGCAAACACGCCTGATGCCAGCATGGCCGGTGCAAAGCGTGCGCCTTCCTCATTGGCCCAGTTGGTGACGACGATGGGATGCTTGGTCTTGATGCCGAGATCATTCATCGTTCTGACAACTTCGAGGCCAGCCAGAACGCCCAGCACGCCATCATACTTGCCGCCGGTCGGCTGCGTATCGAGGTGGCTGCCGACATAAACAGGCAGCGCGTCCGGGTCCGTGCCGGGGCGGGTGGCAAACATGGTGCCCATCTTGTCGACGCCCATGGTCAGCCCTGCGGCCTCGCACCACTGCTGGAAGAGATGGCGGCCTTCGCCATCGGCATCCGTCAGCGTCTGGCGGTTGTTGCCGCCTGCAATGCCGGGGCCGATTTTCGCCATGTCCATCAGCGTGTCCCACAGCCTGTCGCCGTTCACGCGCAGGTTTTCGCCTGGTGCCGCCACCATACGTGTATTCCTTCATCTGTTTCAGCCGGGAAGCTGATGTCCGGCTGCTGTTCCCTTTGGTCGTCACGCCCACCTTCTTTGTGACTTCGGGCGCGCTGATGGCTTGCCTTTGTCGAGTGGGTCATCGATATTTGACCGATTGGTAAAAGCTTACAATGTCCACGGCGGCACTCAAGCGCAAAATCGCGATAGCGATGAAAAAATGAACAAGTTTCCGGCAGAGTTTCTGCTGGGGTAAATTTTGTGCATTTGCAATCCGTGCTATGCCGCTGAAGGACGAGACGAGGCATGATGATTCCACGAGCGGCCAAGACCCAGCGGCGCACCCGCATTCAGGAAGAGAAAGAGGAAAAAATCCTCGAAGCGGCGCTGGACGTGTTTTCCGCCAATGGCTTTCGCGGCGCCACCATCGACCAGATTGCGGAAGCGGCCGGCATGTCGAAGCCGAACCTGCTCTATTACTTCCGCACCAAGGAGGCGATCCACCGGGCGCTTCTGGACCGCATGCTGTTTACCTGGCTGGAGCCGCTGCAGGCCTTTGATCCTGAAGGCAATCCGGAAACGGAGATCCGCTCCTACATTCGCCGCAAGCTGGAAATGTCGCGGGATTTTCCGCGCGAAAGCCGCCTCTTCGCCAATGAGATCATCCAGGGCGCCCAGCATATCGAGGACGAGCTGAAAGGCCCGCTGAAAGAGCTGGTGGATGAAAAGGCCGAAGTGATCCGCGCCTGGATCAAGGCCGGCAAGATCGCCAAATGCGATCCCTATCACCTGATCTTCTCCATCTGGTCCACCACGCAGCATTACGCGGATTTCGATGTGCAGGTGCAGGCTGTGCTGGGCGACAAGTCAGGGGAGGGGCGCTTCGAGGATGCCGCCCGCTTCCTCGAAGATCTTTTCATGCGGGGGCTGGCGATCAAGCCGGCCACTGGTTGAGACGAATTAGAACCCCGCCAGCTTCACCATCATAAATCCGAACACCGAGATGAAGACCCAGCCGAAGGCGCCAAGCGCCAGCGGGCGGAGCCCCTCTACAGCCAGTTGCTTCACATGCGTCTGCAGGCCCATGGCGGCCAGGCCGCAGGAGAGCAGGAAGGTGCCGACCAGGTTCAGGTCCTGCGTCAGGCTTGCCGGAATGTGGATTAGGCTGTTCAGCACGACCAAGGCTAGGAAGCCGATCACGAACCACGGGAAGGGCGCGCGATCCGCCTTGTTGGCGCTTGGGGCGCGAAACAGGGTGAGCGCCAATGTCATGACCAGCGGTGCCAGCAGAACCACGCGGGCCAGCTTGGCAATGGTGCCGAACTGGCCAGCGACCTCGCCGCTCTGGAAGGTGGCGGCAACCACCTGCGCCACTTCATGGATGGTGGCCCCGGACCAGACGCCATAGGCGACGGCACTCAAATGCAGCGGCACCATCAGCAGCGGAAAGAGCAGCATGGAGATGGAGCCGAAAATGGTGACGCAAGCGACTGCATAGGCCACATCCTCCTGCCGGCCACGAATGGCGGCATTGGCTGCAATCACCGCGGATGCGCCGCAGACAGAAGTGCCCGCCGCGATCAGCCCCGTCAGACGACGATCGACGCCGAGCAACCGACCAACGAACATGGTGCTGACGAATGTGGCGGCGAGTGTCAGCGTAACGACCGCCACGCCAGGCAGGCCCAGCGAGAGCAACTGCGGCAGGGTGATCTGCAGGCCGAGCAGGATGATCCCGATTCGCAGCAACCGCTTGAGGGAGAAGGACAGGCCCGGATGCAACACACCATGAGGCCGCCGGATATTGCCGATGACCATGCCGATCACGATCGACAGGATCAGAGGCGAAAGCGTCTGGATGCCTGTCCATGCGCGGAAGGCCAGCGCCGCCGCTGCAATGCCGCCCGTCAGCGCCAGCCCCGGCAGGATGTGCGCAACGGTGGTCAGGATCGGATGGTGATGGCTTTCCAATGTGTGTGGGCGAACGAGCATGCCATGCTTCCCAATGGGGTATTGATCATGCACCTATTCTCCGCCTGCCATTCCCATAGTTCCAACGAATTGATATGATCAGATTGATCGGCAAAAACGAATGATTGTCCATGACGCTCGAACAGTTGCGCATCTTCCTTGCCGTGGCAGAGAAAAGCCATGTGACGCGGGCCGCCGAACAGCTCAACCTCACGCAATCCAGCGTCAGCGCGGCGGTGGCAGCACTTGAGGAGCGATATGGCGTCAAACTCTTCAACCGTGTCGGGCGCGGTATCGAGTTGACGGAAGCGGGACGGCTGTTCGTGCCGGAAGCACGCGCCGTGCTGGAAAAGGCGGCAGGGGCGGCGCGGCTGTTGAAGGATCTCTCCGGCGCGCCATCCGGGCATCTTGCCATCCATGCCAGCCAGACGGTGGCCAGCTACTGGCTGCCTTCGCGGCTTATGGCTTATCACGAGCGGCATCCGCAGGTGGATGTGGCGATGAGCGTCGGCAATACGAAGTTGGTGGCGGGAGCTGTGCTGGGCGGGCAGGCGGATCTCGGCGTGGTGGAAGGCCGGGTGAATGAGCCGGCGCTGTCCGTCACAAAGGTGGGCGAGGACCGGCTGGTGCTGGTGGTGGGCCGCAGACACCGCTGGGGCAAAGGGGAGGGATTGGCTCCATTCGATCTCCTGGAAACCGGCTGGATCCTGCGCGAGGCGGGATCGGGTACCCGCGCTGCCCTGGAGGAGGAGTTGCGGCGGCTGGGCATTGCGCCTTCAGAGCTTCAGGTAGTGCTGGAACTGCCCTCCAACGAGGCGGTCATTGCCGCCGTTGAGGCGGGCACGAGTGCTGCCGTGCTGTCGCTACGGGCCGTAGAAGCACACCTGGCGCAGGGGCGGCTGGTGATGCCGGATTTCCCCATGCCGACGCGGCCCTTCTTTCTGCTCACTCACCGCGAGCGCCACGTGACGCGGGCCATGCGGGCGATGATGGATGTGCTGGGTGAGGGGTAGCAGCCTGTAATTCCGCCTGGCCGAAACGGCGCTGACGCCGTCTCAATGCTGGATGTCGAGATTGAAGGCAGCTTTTCCGTCAGCTTTAACCCGGTAAAGCGCTCTGTCAGCGCGGAGAAAAATCTGTTCGGGTGTACTCGCAGGGTCGATCGTGGCAACGCCCACCGACGCGCTGACCTTGATGCCGTGGCCGATGAGTGAGCTTTGATCGTCCAGCGCCCGCGTGATCTGGCTGGTCAATGCCGTCAATGCATCCCGCGTTTTCCATGCGTGAATAATGGCAAATTCGTCGCCGCCCAGTCGCGCACGGGTCAGGGCGTCCGGGGCGGCTTCTTCAAGCCTACGCGCAGTCAGCCGCAGGAATTCGTCCCCGGCCTGATGCCCCAGCTTGTCGTTCACGGCCTTGAAGCCATCAAGGTCGATCAGCAACAGGGCATGCGGAAAGTCCGTGGGCTGCTCCCATATCTTGCGGAACAGTTCTTCGAACTTCATGCGGGATGCCATGCCGGTTAGTCCGTCCACTTCGCTCATGCGGCGGATCTGTTCGAACATCAGCTTTTCAGCGGTAATGTCCTGCTTCATGCCGAACAGGCGAACCGACTTTCCATCGATCTGATCGACGATGGCGGTAATCCGGATCCAGCGCGGGTTTCCCTTGGCGGTGGTGATCCGGGCATCCAGGGAAAAACCTTCGCCGTCGCGGATCGCCTTGTCGCGTACAAGTTTCAATTCTGCGCGGGATTCGGGGGCGTAGAGAGCGACGACATCGTCCCGCTTGATTGCCGACTGCGGTTCGATCTCGAACAATTCGAACACCGTATCCGTCCAGCGCAGCGTCTCGTCTGGCAAAGTGCATTCCCAGATGCCAACCCGCGCAGCCTTGAAGGAGCGATCAATGACCGTCTCCAGGTCTCCGAAGTCATCGCCGGGGGCGGAGTTGCGCAGAATTGGCTTTGAATCCGGGGATGCCTTGCGGCGCGTGTCGAGCCATGACCGCAGAATATTCGGCATAAACGCCACCGTTAAGTCGACAATAATGTTCCGATTGACGGCAGCTTAGGGCGCATAACTTTAAACTTCGTTTAGCGAGCGCTGTTGTAGCCGGGCCGCGGAGAGGGCGATCGTGGATACAGGAGGCTACGATGCCTCCTTTCAATTGAGGGGCGTTGCGCTATCTGTCGTCTCACGATGTTGGTCGGTGCCGGGGCCAAAAACATGATGCCAATGGTTCGCCGCAAGGTTTTGACGATGGGAGGTATGGCAGTGATCAGCTCGGCATTTCCCGGACACTCCGCCCCGGCCACGCTGTTTCGGGGTACCCTCTTTGCCGATTATTTTCAGGTGTATCTGGCAGATGCAGATCATCTCGGTCTGCCGGATGAATACACGGCTGAGGCTGTCGAGCAGCGTCTGATGGCCGGTCCCTATGCTGTCGTTGTCCATACGGCGCGCAATATGGGCGTGCCCGTCACGGTGGAATGGCATGCCGCGCCTCCTGCCATTGATCCGGCCTATCAGCATGTGGTCGAGGCTGTCTTCTCTTGCCCTTCAGGCACTCTCATTCTTGCCGGTTTGATGGATGATATCTCTTCGGCACACCGGTTGGCGGTACCGCCCGGATTTGTTCACTTTAGGGTCAGCATGGCAGGACTGGATACGCTGAGTGATGATGGCCTTGATGGCGACGACCGCTATCTTCTGCAGCTTTGGCCAGGCAGAGCCGGCGAAGGCGTCCGTGTCCTGAAGGCATGGAGAGAGTAGTTGCCGCTGCGAGGAACTTGAGGGTTAGAATGCTCCGGGCATCTATCGCTGCGGTGTCAGAGCGCAACCTCTTGCGTTGATCCCGCATAAGGCGATCTCAGCTTCGCGCAAGTATCGCAAGGGTAGTGTTTGGCATTGCTAGAACGCGACCTTTACGGGATTGAACATGCAGATAACCAACTCCTATGCATCTCCGTTCATTCAACCTCCTCGTGTTGATATTGCCCGTAAGACTCCTGACGCTTCCGCTGTGTCGGAGGCTTCCAATCATTCTCCGGCTTCGGAGAGCGGAGATGAGTTTGCAGCTGGCTCCGCCAGCGATACAGCGGAACCGAAATTCCCCTATTACGACATATTGGGACGACCGCGTGATCTTGAAGGCCGGTTGGTCGATGAGCAGGGACATCTGCTCCAAAGCGAAGCGGTTGAAAAACCGCCAGAGAATTCGACGGACAAATTCTGGGAGCAAAAACCTGAGCGGGTTCAGTTGTTCCCAACTCGGTTAATCTCGAAACAACGCGTTCTTGAGCACGCAAAGCTCATGCAAGACTACAACGAGTTTGTCGAGACGGTGCTAAAGTATCATATGCGTACGCCGTCATCCCTCCAGCAGATGATGGATGACAAGGTTACTTCTGAAATGCCGAAGGCGGTTGAGTGGCTTGATACGACGGTATCGGTCTATAACGTTTTCAAACAGCGAGCGAATAGCGAGCAATATCGCACCGACGCGGCCTATAAGGCATCTGTCGATAACTGGCTCGCGAACAGCAAATCGCTTGTGACCAATGCCTATCAGGCGATTGCGGGACAGACGGATGTCAAGGGCTCCCTGCTGGAGTGGAATGCCGATGGCACATTGAATGTGCCGAGCTTTGCCCTGGCCTTGAAGGGGCAGACCATTCTGACCCACACCGCTGCATCTTGATTGGGCTATCGGCGCCCGCGATGGAGCGCCGGATGCCATGAAGGTTGATTACTCCGCAGCCACCTGAGCCATCGGGTTGTTGGGGTGCGTCGTCCAGTTGGCGTAGGTGGGTTCAACGATGGTTAGCTGGCCGAGGGAAGCGGTGCGGGGCTGGGCAGCTAGTTCAACTGCACATGCGCCGACGCGCCGGTCTTATGGGCTGCTGCCATCAGCCGCTTGTCTCTCGTCCAAAGCGCGGTGCCGCGATCCAGCAGCACTGACGCCAGCAAGTGAGCGTCAGTATAGCCGATTCCCATGCTGAAGATGGAATGGCGATTGATCAGCAGCATGACTTCTTCATGGGTGGCAACAACGGCTTGCCGCTGGGCCAACAGAACATCGAGTACTTCGTTTCGGTTCTTGAGGCTGCCGAGTGCCAGTTCTCCGATGACGAACGGATGGCACAGGAGTCGATTTTCTTCGATGATTCGCCGCAGCTCATCATCCGGCGATCGGAAGTGATCGATCCAGATCGATGTATCGACCAAGATCATTTTGCGGCGTCACTGCGGCGCCTCGGGGCGCCTTCCGCATCGGGCATAGATCCACCAAGTGCAATCAGGCGCTTGCCGGACTCCACACGGACTAGCGTTTCAAGGGCCTGTCGCACGAGCGCTGCCGTTTCTTTTGTCCCCGTCAGGGCGCGGGCGCGTTCGAGAAGCTGGTCATCGAGGTTGATTGTGGATCGCATGGCGGGGCCCTCCTGAGCGTTAAATATAGCACCGTTTGGTGCCAAATTCTACGCCTATAAATTGTTGTTGGGAGCAGGGCAAGCGCCGCCCCGACCGTGCCGCCGAAGCTTACCTGCGGGTGATCGAGCGCATGCCGGACGCGGCAAGAGTGGCGCAGGAGGATGAATTGCAGAGCTTGAGGGTGGGTTGAGGGGCCAACTCATTTCTCTTCGAGAACGAGTTTTTGAACTCGGGCGTCGCTCTTAAGCCCGAGAAGATCGTTTCTATCTTCTACAAGTTTTAAGAGGCATCTCTTTAGGAATTTCACGGCTTTGGCGCGTTCTTTAGGAATATCGAGCTTCGCAAGCCGACTCTGATCTCCGTGGACGATCGAGCTACGAGCATTGTAAAATTTCTTTACTTCTTCGAAAATGGCTTTGCGTTCTGTGTTTGATTTACCAAGAAGAGCCGAGACCCCCGCGGAAACCTGGAATGTAATTTCAGATTTTCCGCCGAACAAGCTTTCCAGACCTATCACGGCATCAATCAAACTATCATGAAAATCACTTCTGTTAATGACCGCGCTGATATAGCGCTTAATAGCAACTTGTATATGATCGAGATCTAAACTTTCAATATTCTTGAACAGCGTATCCAGCTGTATGCATTCTTCTTCGGTAGCCAGATGGTGGCCGCCAAGCGGTGACTTTGAATGAGTCCATCTCCGCGAAATGCCATTGATAGGGTCAATTGAAATCGTTGACCTGAAACGCGCTGCCGTTGCTACGTCGTCGTTAATCGCTAATGCCGTCACAAGTGAGACGCGCACTTGATCTTTTTCGGAGCCAACTGTTATTTCAATAGGCGAGCCCGCCTCCGGGTTGAATTCGGATTCGTGCTGAGCCAAAAGTACTGAGAAGGGTGCTTTACGAACGAGCATACATCCGAGGCTCGCTTGCTCTGAAATAATCGCAGGTCGTGCTGATGGCGGAATCGCGTCGTGGAAGTCGCGAGGTATGCTGCGAAGTGTCTTACCTTGAACTGTTATTTCAGCATTTTTCGGTATCCCCACCAGATCGAATACGTCGATGACTGGCAGATAAGCGGTTTCCCCGTTCGCAACTTTGCGCAGAATATTTAGCATTTCTACGGAGTTGAGTTGTAGATCTCTAGGGCTGCATTGACTGCGTAATTGCATTAGCCCAATTGCCGCTCTGATAATGTTTTCATGTAACATATGTAGATAGACACTTGAACTGGTTCCAAATGAGGTAAATATCTGAGTGCTCATGCTAAATTCGTTCGGAGCACCATCTGGGAACAGCTTCATCAGCGATTCGTCACCTCGAACAGCGTTCATGAACTCCAAAAGCAAAGAGCGCCTGACAAACTGCGGTAGTTCCCGGCGCCCAAAGTCAAAGCCCCAAGGATTTACATTTAGCAGCGCAAAGGGAAACGACTCAAAGGCGAGTTTTGAAATGGATCGTTCGACTGCGTCGATTTGACCTTCCGATATCTCATCCGCGCCTATTTTCGCTCGAATCTCGGTAAAAATGTTTTTGCCTTCAGGCGAAGTGTTTAAACCCAGCCTGAAAATATCGCCCCACTCGATAATCTGGTTTTCGGCACGTTGGTACGCAATCTGGTTCAGGTTATACTCTAACTCGTATAGTGCTGCCGCCTCCTCAGGATTGGGCTCTGCGTTGTGGCGAAGTATATCTTGAGCGCGATCGTCACTAACATTGAGCGTAAAAGCCACCAAACGAGGATCAAGATGCTTTACGCGGACAAGCTCAAGCCCAATCATAATTTCCAACTCCAAATGATGCAGTCTGTAATGATTAGCTGGGTGCCGTTCGCCTTTGGAGATAAAACACGAGATGTCTACAACTAAATAAAAGCAGGGCGCCGCAGCACCCCGCCCAATCTCTCCCCTAAGCCCGATTACTCCGCAGCCACCTGAGCCATCGGGTTGTTGGGGTGCGTCGTCCAGTTGGCGTAGGTGGGTTCCACCACCTTGCCGGTGCGCTGGTCGAGCGTTCCCGGTTCCAGACCCACCATGGTGATGCAGTTTTCGACCGGGCAGACGTTGACGCAGAGGTTGCAGCCCACGCATTCGTCTTCCATCACCTCGAAGTGCCTTACGCCATTCACCATGCTGGTGATCGCCTGATGCGAGGTATCCTCGCAGGCGATGTGACAGCGGCCGCATTTGATGCAGGCGTCCTGATCGATATGGGCTTTCGCCACATAATTGAGGTTCAGGTATTTCCAGTCGGTCACGTTGGGAACGGCGCGACCGGTGATGTCGGAGAGCGAGCGGTGGCCCTTCTCATCCATCCAGTCGGAGAGGCCGGAGATCATTTCCTGAACGATCTTGAAGCCATAGGTCATAGCGGCGGTGCAGACCTGCACATTGCCAGCCCCAAGAACGAGAAACTCCGCGGCATCGCGCCATGTCGTCACGCCACCGATGCCTGAGATCGGCAGGCCGTAGGTTTCCGGATCGCGAGCGATTTCAGAGACCATGTTGAGCGCGATGGGCTTCACCGCCGGGCCGCAATAGCCGCCATGGCTGCCCTTGCCGTCGACGCTCGGAACGGGTGCGAAATTATCGAGATCAACCGAGGTGATGGAGTTGATGGTGTTGATCAGCGAGACGGCATCCGTGCCGCCGCGTTTTGCGGCGCGGGCCGGGTTGCGGATATCGGTGATATTCGGCGTCAGCTTGGTGATGACGGGCATGCGGGTGTATTGCTTGCACCAGCGCACCACCATTTCGATATATTCCGGCACCTGACCGACGGCAGACCCCATGCCGCGCTCGCTCATGCCGTGCGGACAGCCGAAGTTGAGTTCGATGCCGTCTGCGCCGGTTTCTTCCACCAGCGGCAGGATGGCCTTCCACTCTTCCTCCACGCAAGGCACCATGATCGATGCGATGAGCGCCCGATCCGGCCAGTTCATCTTCACCTGCTTCATTTCCTGCAGGTTCACCTGAAGAGGCCGGTCAGTGATCAGTTCGATATTGTTGAGGCCCAGCAGGCGGCGATCAGCCCCCCAGATCGCGCCGTAACGCGGGCCGTTGACGTTGACGACCGGCGGGCCTTCGGAGCCCAGCGTTTTCCACACCACGCCGCCCCAGCCCGCCTTGAAGGCGCGCTCCACATTATAGGCTTTGTCAGTGGGCGGTGCGGAGGCCAGCCAGAAGGGGTTGGGCGATTTGATGCCGACGAAATTATTGCGCAGATCAGCCATTGTTCAATCCTCCACCGGGTTCAGGCAACGGCCACAGCCGGTTGCCCGGCAACGGCAAAGGCGGAATGAATGGCTTCGGCGGCGTCGCGCCCATGGGCCACGGCGGAAACGGTCAGATCCTCGCCCCGGCTGACGCAATCGCCCCCGGCGTAGACCCGCTCCATGGAGGTGCGACAGTGATCGTCCACCACGATGCGGCCTTTCTCCATGGCCAGCGCGCCCAGGCCGCTGGCCTTGAAGGACTGGCCGATGGCCTTGAAGATCTGGTCGGCGGCAATCACGCCCGTCTCGCCGGTGCCGACGAGGTGACCGTCGCGCAGCGCGGTATATTCCAGCTCGATGCCAGCGACCGCGCCGTCCTTGCCGACAATGCGCTTCGGCGCCAGCCAGTGGCGGATGGTGACGCCCTTGGAGGCGGCGAGATCCTGCTCGAATTCGGAGGCATTCATATGCTCCTTGCCGCGGCGATAGCAGATGGTCACTTCTTCCGCGCCCAGAAGCTTGGCCTGAACGGCGGCATCAACAGCGGTCATGCCGCCGCCGAGAACCACGACACGGCGACCGATCGGCACATCCGCCTTGTTGTCCGCCTGACGCAGATAGGCGATGAAATCCACCGCATCATCCACGCCTGCCAGCTCTTCGCCTTCGATGCCGAGACCGTTGACGCCCGCAAGACCGATCCCGAGGAACACCGCATCGTAATCGGCAGCCAGATCCTGAAGCGAAAAATCGCGGCCCAGCGCCTGACCGTTGCGGATGTCGATGCCGCCGATGGCGAGCAGATAATCCACCTCCTTCTGGGCGAAATCATCAGGCGCCTTGTAGGTAGCGATGCCGTATTCGTTGAGGCCGCCCGCCTTTTCGCGTGCATCGAAAATCACCGCCGTATGGCCGTGCATGGCCAGCCGATGGGCGCAGGCAAGGCCCGCCGGACCCGCGCCGACGATCGCGATTGTCTTGCCGGTCGCTGCCCCACGATGGAAGAACTGGCGTCCCTGTTCCATGGCAATATCGGTGGCGTAACGTTGCAGGCGGCCGATATCGACCGGACGGTCCTCTGCCGTGTTGCGCACGCAGGCCTGCTCGCACAGCGTTTCGGTGGGACAGACGCGGGCGCACATGCCACCCAGAATGTTCTGGGAGAAGATGGTGCGGGCAGCGCCCAGCGGATTGGCCGTCGAGATCTGCCGGATGAACAGCGGAATATCGATTTCGGTGGGACAGGCCGTCATGCACGGCGCGTCATGACAGAAATAGCACCTGTCGGATGCCACCAGCGCTTCGTGCTTGTCAAAGCGCGGATGTAGGTCTGAAAAATTCTGTTCGTACTCCGCGGGCGCCAGACGGCCTCCCGCGATACCGCTTCCCAGTCTGTGCATGTTGCTTCCCTCTTTTATGGACTTCTATGCAACTGAGGCAGAGCGTAGCACGGCCAAAATTTTTATCAATCGGTCAAATTTTGCTGAATTGGCAGAACGCAAATCCCGGATCTGAAGCTTGCGTGGGGCTTGCTTCAGCGCATTCTGATAGACTGTTCGAGATTGCGGCGCAGTCTCGCGTTCTTTATGCCTAACAGACAGTTAACGGCATCCAAGGGTTGCGACGCATGGCCGACACGCAGAAGTCTCGTCACTCTCTCGCAGGGCTGAACCGGCCTACACCCCGCGTGGATCTGCAATTCCGCGATACGGATTTGCAGGCGAGAGCCGTCTATTATTCGCGCGGCATGAAGGTTTCGTCTTCCATGCAGGTGCGCATCGTGAGGCTGTCAACGGGTGGGGCGATCCTGCAGGGCGAGCTGCTGCCTTTCCTGACCGACCAGTTCTACCTCGTTCTCGGTGATCGCGAGATCTTCATTACCTGCGCCAAGCGCCATCTGGCGGATGGCAAGATGGCAGTTGCTTTTGCGTCCCCGGAACATCGCGAATTCATTGATGCGCTGGCAGGGATTTCCGAACCGCAGACCACGCTGAAGCGGTTGCGGGGCGCAACGCCCATGATCATCGAAAGCCGCATTACGGCGCGCTACGCGCTGTAAAAACTGCCCTCCGACATCCATTGCCTGGCGTCAAAAAATGAACCCCGAGAGGCGCATCCGCATCTCGGGGTCTTTGATGTTCGCTGCTGTACCGGTTTACGATGCGAGGCGCTGTTTGCTTTCGTCCGCGGCTGTTTGCGCGGCGTACCAGTTGGCGATTTCCTTGGCCAATACCTGGCTTGCCTCCACCTTGAAATGCATGGAGTCCACCATTCCCTCTGGGCCGATCAGGCTTTCCACGTCAAGCATGTCAATGCAGTCGTGGCGGCTTGCGACCGCATGCCACGCAGCATTGAAGGTTTCCACGCGTTGACGCGTGACGCCGGCTTCCAGCCAATAAAGATCATCCGGCAGATCCGATGGCGTGGTCAAAACCAGCATGCGCTTGCCTGTCGCAGCCAGATGCTGGGCCAGGGTTTCGGCGCATTGTTCGTAAAGGCCATTTTCCACTTCCGGCAGCCGGTCACGCCAGGCTTTGTCCATGTAGTCGATGCCATTGTAATAGACGAGATAGTCCGGAAAATTCTGGATTAGATGACCATGGGTCAGCACCAGCGGAAGCGCAAAAATGCGGGGGAAGTTGTCCACTTCCGCCACGTCGCGCAGCCCTGAGAAATGGGCGAATACGCCGGAATGGCAATGCGCCATGAAGCGAATGCGGATGTTGGCAGGATCGACTTCCAGACTATTTTCCTTGCGCAGGATCATCTCGCGGATTTCCGCGTCGTGGTAATCCTCCAGCTTGATCCAGGTCGCGTAGCCTGCCGGCATGGAAACCTGCTCCGGTATGATCAGCGCCGGATACCGCTGCAGCACATGCGCGAGCATGAAGCTTTCCATGCCCATATGCATGATGCGGCAGGAGAAGGCCATGTGCAGCAGCCGCTTCGTGCGGGTTTCCACGGCCATGAAACCGACCAGGCCGTGATAGCCGAACTTGTCCCAGGCAAAGAGGGCAAAGCCCGCATAGAGCGAGGGCTCCGACAACAGTGCCACGATTTCGCCGGGCTTTACGCGTGTCTTCAAGAAGTTGAGCTGGTTCGTGCGGTTGATCAGCTCTTCGATGCGCGGCGCAAAGTCCATGAGATCGGCTGATTCCACCAGAACGATATGGATATCGCAGGAATGCAGAAACTCCTCGCGACTACCTTCGTGTTGCTGGCTTTCGGTTACGCGGTTCTGTAATGCGCGGTAATCCTCGACGCGCGACTTGGTGACGCTCCCATGCGCCTCCAACAGGGCGTGCAGGAAGAGATCGCATTCTTCGCTTGTGGCATCCAGCACGTTGAGATCAGGAAGGGTCGCGACCGCTTCTGCCAGGTTCACGGCGTTGTCGTCGATGAAGAGGCAGTTCTTCGGCCGCAACTGCATGTCATCAATCATCGATTTCAGCGCAGCACCTTTCGGCACGAAGTTGATGCGCGGAAACACGAAATCATCCCAAAGCCCCAGGCTTTCCAGTTTTGCCTTGGCGATTTCGAAATCGTTCTTGGAACAGATGGCGGAGATCAGCCCATGGCCGTTCAGGCGGCGGATGGCTTCGACGCGGAATTCTTTCAGTTTGATGTCGCCGACGTCATCCAGCGTGCCGTCCCACAGCGTATCGTCAAGATCCCAGATAATCGCTTTGATCGATTTCGCCAGCTCTTCACGGGATTGGGGCTGCTTGGTGGCGGGCAGCGGCAGAGCAGCTGTCACGCCGTGTAGGAAGTACATGGCCGAATCTACGCCGTAAGCCTGCAACTCCGGACCTGCGTCGGGCTGGAAGCAGGTGAAGGTGGGAAGACCGGCGCGACCGAGCTTTTCGAAGCTGCTCATGAATTCCGGCGGCGGCACCAATGCGTCAAGTGCTCCGTGTACGAGAAACACTGAGGGACGGCTGCGGACTTTCTGCGTCCAGCTATCAATCCGCTCGAACCGGGCGGAGAAGCCGATCACGGCGGCGATCTTTTTCTCCGCCTGAACTGCGGCAGAAAGCGCGATATCGACCCCGCGGCCGATTGCAATCAGGCTGAGGTGCTGGCTGTCAAGCTTGATGTCGTCGGCCAATGCGAGAAGGCGCTGATCCAATGAGGTGGGGGCATTGGCATCAATCAAAGCAAATGCAGTCTGCGGCATATGCGATTGCCAGCGCATTTGGATTGTCCGCACTTCCAGAAGGCCGTTTTCTCCCTCGTGCAGCAAAGCCACCAGATGCCGGGCATTATCCGGCCGGGAGAGATAATGAACACCTGAAAGCATATGTCCCTCTTCGATAATGATGCTCTACGCGGCATTGTAACGCGAAGGTCTTGCCTGAAGCTTGAAACTCTCTAGGCAAGTGCGTGTTTTCGACATCGCTACAGGCCGCCATCGCTTTCGTGAGAAATCCGCGAGCTTAATCTTTACTATTTTTATCATGTTATCTATGGTGCCCGTCATATCGCCCCTGTGGGCACGGATCAAAGGAAGACCGAGACGTGGCGAAGAAGGACAAGCGCAAGACAAATCAGCGCGATAGCGGTGAGCAGGCGACCAACAAGTCGGAGCAGGCTCAGGGCGTGAAAAGCTTTCTTTATGTCGGCGGGCGCGATTGCCAGGTGGCGCATTTGCGCCAGATCGCCAGCGATTTCGGTGCTGAACTCATTCATCACGATGGCGGTTTGAGAGAGGCCGTTTCCCGGATCGATACGGTGCTGCCGTCAGTCGACTGCGTGTTCTGCCCCATCGACTGTATCAGCCATGATGCATGTCTCAGGGTCAAAACCGGCTGCAAGAAGTTCGGCAAGGCTTTCATTCCGCTTCGCAACGGGTCGAAGTCAAGCTTGGAGCGGGCCTTGCAGACCATGAAGGAACGGAATGCCCAGCAATGAATGACGATCAGAACGATCTGACGATGTTTATCGGTCTGCATAAGCTCGCGCAGCAGAATGGCGATGGTCTGGTGCCGGAACTTTACGCCCTTTTGACGAGCCGTCCGGATGAACTTGCCGATGGCGACCGCATTCTTCGCTTTCCCATCGGTCGTGCACGAATGCCGCATACGCCGCGTCCATCGGAGCTTGCGGACGAGCCTGGGCGAATCATCCCGTTGCGCCAGATAGGCCTTTCGCGCTGATTGTCTCATATCGATGCAGTTGACAGTTGAACCGCTGCAGTTTTCTGCGGCGGTTACGCTTTGTTGACAGCTAACGTGACTTTAGGTTGCCGTCAGGATCATTTCGCCGGATGTTTTCATCAGGAGGTATCTGGCCATGATCCGGATGTGTTTGGCATTGATCTTCAGCATGCTCTCCCTTCCTGTTTGGGCTCAGGAAAACCGCGCGGAATTGGTGGACGATTTCCTCGCCTATTCCATGTTCATGGTTGCAAACCGGAACTGTCCGGGCCTCACCTTCAATCCCGATCGCCTGCATCAGCAAGTCTCTGAAATCGGCCGTCATCTTTATTTTACACCGAATGAACTGCGCTCCCGGACCACAGCCATCGTGCAGCAAAGCGTGGAACAGTTCCAAGCGGACCGTGGTGCCTTCTGCGTTCAAGCGTTGGCTGTGCTCGGTGATCAGGATACCCAGAAGCTGCTTAAGGCCGGCATGCTGACACGCTGAAGATCCGGCCAACCCCATCCCGCGTAACCGGTGTCAAGATAATCTTGCCATCGGGATGTGCATGGTCCGCAATCTCATCTTTATCCTGGGCGATCAACTGTCGCCCGAACTCTCCAGTCTTGATGGAGCCGATCCGGAACGCGATCACATCCTCATGTGCGAGGTGATGGCGGAGGCGACTTATGTGCGCCACCACAAGCGCAAGATCGCGTTCATCTTTTCCGCCATGCGCCATTTTGCGGAAGAGCTGCGTGCGAGAGGCTTTCAGGTTCGCTATGTGACCTTGGATGACCCCGACAACGGCAGCTCCTTCGGTGCCGAACTTCGCCGGGCCGTCGAGGCCCTGTCACCGGAGCGCATTGTCGTGACCGAACCCGGCGAATGGCGCGTGCTGGAGGACATCAAGTCCTGGCAGCAGTTGACGGGCATTCCCGTCGAGATGCGGCCCGATCATCGCTTCCTCTGCGCGCATGCGGATTTCCGGGCCTGGGCCGAGGGGCGCCGGGAGTTGACGATGGAGTTCTTCTATCGCGAAATGCGCCGCCGCACCGGCCTGCTCATGGAGGGGGACGCGCCGGTGGGCGGCCGCTGGAACTTCGATGCTGAAAATCGCAAGCCCGCCAAGCCCGATCTGCTGCGTCCGAGACGTCTTTCGTTTTCACCTGACGAGACGACCAAGACAGTGCTGGCGCTGGTGGAGGAGCGGTTCGGCGGGCATATCGGCAGCCTCAAGGGGTTCGATTTCGCCGTCACGCGTGCCGATGCAGAGACGGCGCTTGATGCCTTCATCGAAAATCACCTGCCTCAGTTCGGTGAGACGCAGGATGCCATGCTATCAGGCGATCCCTTCCTCAATCACGCGCTGATTTCCTTCTACATCAATATCGGCTTGCTCGATCCGCTCATGGTCTGCCGCCGAGCGGAGGCGGAATATACGCAAGGCCGGGCGCCGCTGAATGCGGTGGAGGGCTTCATTCGCCAGATCATTGGCTGGCGGGAATATGTACGCGGCGTCTATTGGCTGAAGATGCCTGACTACGTGCACAGTAATTTCCTTGATGCCCGACGCGCCTTGCCGGATTTCTTCTGGACCGCAGAGACGGACATGGCCTGCCTTGCCACGGTCATCGATGAAACGATTAAGCACGCTTACGCCCATCACATTCAAAGGCTGATGGTGACGGGCAATTTCGCGCTGCTTGCCGGGCTTGATCCGCATGCCGTGCACGAATGGTATCTGGAGGTCTATGCAGATGCCTATGAATGGGTGGAGGTGCCGAATGTCATCGGCATGAGCCAGTTTGCCGATGGTGGTGTGCTGGGTTCCAAGCCGTATGCGGCGAGCGGCAACTATATCTCCAAGATGTCGGACTACTGCCAGAACTGCCGCTACGACGTGAAGAAGAAGACAGGGGAGGGGAGCTGTCCCTTCAATTCGCTCTACTGGGACTTTCTCGATCGCAACGGCGAAAAGCTATTGGGCAATCGCAGGCTTGCGCAACCCTATGCGACATGGCGGCGGATGAGCGACGCACAGCGTCAGGATTATCGCAGCACAGCGAGGCGCTTTCTGGAGAAAATGGATCGCGGTGAGCGCGTCTGAAGAGAACTGTTCGCCCGGCGCTGACGTAATGGCTTGCGACCAGGAGGACGATCATGACGACAGCTTTGATGAACTCTCTTGCCCATGGATACCGCGCCATCGTGATCGGTCGCAGCGGCGGCATCGGCAGCGCAATTGCTGCTGCGGTCCAGGCAGATCCAGCCTGCGGCGAACTGATTGCCTTGTCGCGTAGCGGTGATGGGCTGGACGTGACCAGCGAGGAAAGTGTCGCGGCCGCCGCCTCCCGTCTCTCCGGTGAATTTCAGCTGATCTTCTGCGCCACCGGCGGGCTGACGATTGATGGTGTCGGTCCGGAGAAATCGCTGCGGCAGATCACGGCGGACGCGATGATGAAGCAGTTCTCGCTGAACGCGGTCGGCACGGCGCTCGTGCTCAAATACTTTGCGCCGTTGCTGGCGCGTAAGGAAAGGGCGCTGATGGGCTTCCTGTCCGCCCGCGTCGGTTCGATCGGCGATAACCAGCTGGGCGGTTGGATTTCCTACCGCGCTTCGAAGGCGGCGTTGAACCAGATCGTCCGAACGGCTTCGATCGAGCTTGCCCGCACGCATCCGCAATCCGTGCTGGTGCCTCTGCATCCCGGCACTGTCGCGACCACGCTGTCGGAGAAATATTCCGGCAATCACGCCCGCACCGAACCGCATGAGGCGGCGCGCAATCTGCTGGCTGTGCTGGATGGATTGCAGCCTGTGCAGACCGGTCGCTTTTTCGCCTATGACGGTAGTGATATCGAGTGGTGATCAGAGGAAAAGGATTGCTGCCACATAGCATGCGCTGACAATGGCCGTGATGCGGATCCGCATGTCCCAATACCAGCGCGGCTCTTGCGAAGCGCTTGTCAGTTCGCGATCGACGAGCAACAGGCCGGCAAACACGACAAACTGGATCATCAGGGCCATTCGCCCCGGCGCCATCAACAGAGTGGCCCAGGCGAGTAGTGCTGCGACATTGCTGGCAATCAATATTCCAGCCGGCGGCTGTCCATCCCGTTGCACCAATCCCCACAGGCTGCCGGCCATGAAGCTTGCGATGACAGCGCCATAGGCTAGCAATGCGTTCACGCGCTGCGCTTCATCGATCAGCGGAAGATGCGGAATGGCCAGAACCGCAAACGGGATCGCGCCGCTAAAGGTGAGCAGACCGGTGAGGCTGATGCTGCTCAGGTTCATGCCGCATTCTCCTTGATGATAGAGGTGAGGGCGTCGCCAAGCCGATGTCCGCTGATGAACGCCGCCTCAACGCGATTGCCCATGCACCAGTCGCCGCAAGCGGCCAACTGCCGGTCTTCGTCCAGCAGGAAGGCCTCACCAAGCGGCTGCTCGACGCTCGCATATCGCCAGCGATGCAGGGCTACATTCATCGCAGATGCAAGCGGCAGGTTGGGCAGAATCGTCGTCAGGGCGGCAAGCATGTTTTCGCGGACCTGATCCAAGGCACTGTCGAGATGGGTCTGGGCCCACTCATTGTTGGCGTGCACGATGATGCAGGGCGCGGCGTCGCGCTCGGGCTTGCTATTGTTGGCGCCAATCCAGCTGAGTCTATCGTGTTCCACCTGACATGCGTTAAAGGGCAAGAGAACGTCGTCCGGCAGACGGATCATCATTGTGAAGCAACCATTCATGCGCACCTCTCGCAGCATTGCCTGTTCCGGCTCTTTGAATGGCATCAAGGCTGCGGTTTGCGGCGCGGGTGCTGAGGATATCACCCAGTCAAACGGACCGAACCGCTCATCCTCCGTCTCGACCAACCAACGGCGGGGTTCGCCTGATATCTTCCGGATCTGGGTTTCCGTCTGGAAGTTAAGTGCTGATGCCCAGCTTTTGGCGAGTGCCGTCATGGAAGGCACGGCAACAAAGCGTGGCGAGCGATCTTCTAGTTTTTCAACCTGCCCATCCGCACCCATCCGATGCAGCGGTTCGGACCAGGCCTGTACGGTGCCGTTGTCCAGCATCGGCTCGAGAGCGTCATGAAAGGCGGGATCGCGGATGGTGAAGTATTGCGCACCGTGATCAAAGCTTCCGTGTTCACCGCGACGCGTGGCCATCCGCCCGCCTGTGCCGCGGCTCTTCTCGAAGATCGTGACCTCTGCAAAGCCGGACAATCTGCGCGCCAGGGCTAGACCCGCAATACCGGCACCAATGATGGCAACGGAATGTTTGATCATCGTGCGGCTCCCTTTTCGCTCCGGCAACGTTCGGAGCAATACTTCACGGCTTCCCAATCCCGCGCCCATTTCTTGCGCCAGACGAAGGGGCGTCCACAGCGAGGGCAGGTCTTGCTCGGCAGTTGGCTCTTGGGAACTATTTTCGGCATGGCTTCACGCTGCAATCACACGACGGTGATTACGTCTTGGTTTCGTGCTTGGATCAACCGCACGGCGCCATTGCTATGAGCCTGCGCGTTCCGTGAGGTGTTGCTTTGCGATCTCGGGCCTCCTAAACCTGCCGCAACAGCTATTGCGGAGCATGAGTCATGAGCACGGGACGATATTACTCACAGATGGGCGGCCTGCCGGGACAGACGGACCTGTTGTCCGGACGCGCGGTCTTCACCACGGCATATGCGGTGATACCCAAGGGCGTGATGCGTGATATCGTCACCAGCCTCCTGCCGCATTGGGACAAGACCCAGGCATGGATCATTGCTCGCCCACTGACGGGCTTTGCCGAAACCTTTGCGCAATACATCATGGAAGTCGCGCCGGGTGGCGGCAGTGATCGGCCGGAACCGAACCCGGCGGCCCAGGCGGCAATCTTTGTCGTCGAAGGCGAGTTCACCCTGACGATTGCCGGCAAGGCGCATGCACTGCGCGAAGGTTCGTTTGCCTATGTGCCGGCAGGAACGGCCTGGAGCGTCAAGAACACTTCAAACGCGCCTGCCAAGTTTCACTGGGTACGCAAGAAGTTTCAGGCCGTCGAAGGGCTGGAACTGCCCCCGGCCATCGTCTCGCATGAAGACGAACATCAGATCTCGGGCATGCCTGACACGGACGGCAAGTGGGGCACGACCCGTTTCATCGATCCCGCCGATGTCCGCTACGACATGCATCTGAACATTGTGACCTTCGAGCCGGGCGCGATCATTCCCTTCATGGAAACGCATGTGATGGAGCATGGTCTCTATGTTCTCGAAGGCAAGGCGGTCTATCGCCTCAACAGTGATTGGGTCGAAGTAGAAGCCGGCGATTTTATGTGGCTTCGCGCCTTCTGCCCGCAGGCCTGCTATGCAGGCGGGCCCGGGCGCTTCCGGTACCTTCTTTACAAGGACGTCAATCGGCACGTCGATCTCTGGTGAGCGGAATTTCTCAAGTATAAATTCTGCGACGGGAGGCCGCTATTGGTCGTCTGTCTGGCGGCCGTTAGCCTGCTGCAAATGGGGGATCGCCCGATCCCCCTCTGTGTTTTCAGCCAAAATCAAAAAATGATTAAGGGTTATATTTTCGCTCACCATAAGTTCGCAGGCGGCTTTGCTGATCCGACTATTGTCAAACTTAGAAATTTTCGTAAGTTTCACTCGAAATTAAGAATCATTCCCTATGGTCTAGTCAGCCATGCGAGGCGGTCTATATCTCAAAGTAGAGTGCCAGAATATACCGAGATATATTCCCGAAGTTTTTCGTAACGCGGCGGCGGATTTTCCCAAAAACAGAGCGAATCACGTAAACTAATACGTGGGGAACTTTCATAATTCCCCGCTACCCTGTATTGATTTGGGAATAATTTAATTCGGGCAATCGAAGCCTCTTCATTAATTTAAAATTAAGAGGTAAAAGCGTATCTGTTTAGCATCGCGAGCTTATGCTGCATGACAGAATCGCTCAACCACGGAACTTTGTGAGCGCATCCTCTCATTCGTTAGCTTGGCGGATACTGGCGTGAGGGCAGGATCGATGTAGATCCTGTATGCATGATGCCCTTTCACCGCGCTGGCTCGTGCGAGCCATGTTTCTATCACATTTCCTTCCGTAGGCCGTTCGTGTGATGGGTGCCGTTTTTGGTGTCTTTCGCCTGGGCGGGGCCGCCAGCGGCGCCATTGCGTTTGAGCCGATGATTTAGGTTCTGCTGGTTTTCGCAGGCGGTCGTGAGGAGGGAAAATGCTCGCAACTGTCCCGAAAACGAGAGACGCACGTCTATGACATCGATCATTTCCTCTCTGAGCATCCCCCAGATCAAGGCGCTATCAACGTCCGCGATCTCGAAGTTGACGACAACCGATATCGCGGCTCTGACGTCTACCCAGGTTCAGGCACTTAGCTCCGCCCAGATCCGCGCCATCAACACGGATGACGTCGCCGCCCTGAAGTCGGACCAGCTGAGCCAGATCGCAACAAGCGCGATTATCGGCTTCTCTCTGGACCAGCTTGCAGCGATCAGCACGGCAAACATCACCGCCCTCAACACCGCTCAGGTTGGTGCACTTACCACCTCCCAGATAGTAAACCTTTCCACTGACCAGGTATCGGTACTGAATTCCACGCAGCTCGGCGCTCTCAAGAGCAGCCAGATTGCTGCCATGGAAACGGTTGACTTCGCCGCCCTGACCACGGATCAGATCACCAAGCTGTCCACCGCTCAGGTTGCTGCTCTGACGACCGCACAGATCGTCTCTCTGACGACCGCTCAGGCTGCAGCTCTGACAACTGCACAGGTTGCCGTGCTCTCCAGTGCGCAGGCTGCCGCACTTGAAACCGATGACCTGAACGCTCTTTCGTCCGACCAGCTCCTGGCGCTGCGTTCGGGCGATATCGCCGTTCTGAGCAGCGCCCAGATTGGCGTTCTCGGCACCGACGACATTGCCATCCTCTCCAGCACGCAGATCAAGGCGCTGACGACCCGTCAGATCGCCGCTCTCTCGAGTGATCAGATTGCTGCTCTGAAGACGGATCAGGTTGCTGCTCTCTCCAGCGCCCAGATTTCGGCCATCGAAACGGCTGACCTCACCGCTCTGAAGACTTCGCAGGTTGCCGCTCTCTCGAGTTCTCAGATCTCCGCTCTGACCACCAATCAGGTCAAGACGCTTTCCACGGATCAGGTTGTCGCCTTCAACACGACGCAGGTTGCAGCGTTGACCTCTAACCAGGCTGCTTCTCTGACGACTGACGCTGTGGCCGCTCTGACGACGGATCAGGTCACGAACCTGAAGTCGCTTGCCATCTCCGCGCTGACGACCGCTCAGATCGCTGCGATGACAACAGCCGATGTCGCAGTCCTGAAGACGGAACAGGTCAAGTCCCTGACGAGCCGCCAGCTCGGCGCTCTGACGACCGACCAGACTGTCAAGCTGACCTCTGACCAGCTGAATGCTCTGACCTCGACGCAGGTTGCCTCGATCACCACAACAAACCTCAACGTTCTGACGACCGATCAGGTCTCCAAGCTGAACAGCGGCCAGATCTCTGCTCTGACCACCGCTCAGATCAAGGCTCTGACGACCGACCAGGCTGTGGTTCTCACCAGCGGTCAGATCAACGCGATTAGCTCCACTCAGGCTGCCGCGCTGACCACCGATGACCTGGCTGCCCTGAAGACCGACCAGATCGTCAACCTGAAATCCTCCGCAATCTCTGCCCTCAGCACTGGCCAGATCGCGATCCTGACCACCGACAACGTCGCGGTCCTGAACACGACCCAGCTGTCTGCCCTCAAGAGCGCCCAGATCGCTGCCCTGACTTCGGATCAGGTCTCCAAGCTGACCACGGCTCAGTTGAGCGCACTCAGCTCGGCTCAGATCGCTTCGATCGAAACCGGTGACCTCGCGGGCATGTCCACGGACCAGATCGCTTCGCTCGGTTCCACGCAGGTCAAGGCTCTGACCTCGAAGCAGATCGTTGCTCTGACGACTGACCAGGTGGCCGTCCTGAAGACCGACCAGATTGCTGCTCTCTCCAGCACGCAGGTTGCATCGATCGAAACGACGGACCTCGCAGTCCTGAAGAGCTCGCAGATTGTGGCTCTGTCCGGTACGCAGGTTGCTTCTCTGACGACGAGCCAGATCAAGACGCTCTCGACGGACCAGGCAGTCGCCCTCAACACTGCACAGGTTGCGGCCCTGACCTCTACCCAGGTCTCGTCTCTGACCACCGACGCTGTTGCGGTTCTGACCACCGATCAGATCACCAACCTGCGGTCGACGGTCATCTCCGCTCTGACCACCGCCCAGATCGCATCGCTCTCCACCGGTGATGTCGCAGTCCTGAAGAACGAGCAGGTCAAGTCGCTGACGAGCCGTCAGATCGGCGCTCTGACGACCGACCAGACTGTCAAGCTGACCTCCGATCAGCTGAACGCTCTGACCTCGACGCAGGTTGCCTCGATCACCACGACGAACCTCAATGTTCTGACGACCGATCAGGTCTCCAAGCTGAACAGCGGCCAGATCTCTGCTCTGACCACCGCTCAGATCAAGGCTCTGACGACCGACCAGGCTGTGGTTCTCACCAGCGGTCAGATCAACGCGATTAGCTCCGCTCAGGCTGCCGCTCTGACGACCGATGACCTGGCTGCCCTGAAGACCGACCAGATCGTCAACCTGAAATCCTCCGCAATCTCTGCTCTCAGCACTGGCCAGATCGCAATCCTGACCACCGACAACGTCGCGGTCCTGAACACGACGCAACTGGCCGCTCTGAAGAGCAACCAGATCGCCGCTCTGACCACGGACCAGGTATCGAAGCTGACGACCGCTCAGCTGAACGCCCTGAGCTCTGCCCAGATCTCTGCAATCGAAACAGTCGACCTCGCAACGCTGTCGACTGATCAGATCGCGGCGCTCTCCACTGGTGAAGTGCGCGCTCTGACGACGGCACAGATTGTGGCTCTGACGACGGACCAGATCGCAGTTCTGAAGACGGATCAGGTTGCTGCTCTCTCCAGCGCCCAGGTTGCTGCGATTGAAACTGTCGATCTTGCAGCCCTGAAGACGGCACAGGTTGCCGCTCTGACCGGCACGCAGGTTGCTTCGCTGACCACCAATCAGGTCAAGACGCTCTCGACGGATCAGGTTGTCGCCTTCAACACGACGCAGGTTGCAGCTTTGACCTCTAACCAGGCTGCTTCTCTGACGACCGATGCTGTGGCCGCCCTGACGACGGATCAGGTCACGAACCTGAAGTCGCTCGCCATCTCCGCGCTGACGACCGCTCAGATCGCTGCGATGACGACAGCCGATGTGGCAGTCCTGAAGACGGAACAGGTCAAGTCCCTGACGAGCCGCCAGCTCGGCGCTCTGACGACCGACCAGACCGTCAAGCTGACCTCTGACCAGCTGAATGCTCTGACCTCGACGCAGGTTGCCTCGATCACCACGACGAACCTCAACGTTCTGACGACCGATCAGGTCTCCAAGCTGAACAGCGGCCAGATCTCTGCCCTGACCACCGCCCAGATCAAGGCCCTGAGCACCGATCAGGCTGTGGTTCTCAACAGCAACCAGGTTGGCGCTCTGACCTCGGCTCAGGCCGCGGCTCTGACCACCGATGACCTGGCTGCGCTGAAGACCGATCAGATCGTCAACCTGAAGTCCTTGGCAATCTCCGCCCTGAGCACCGGCCAGATCGCGATCCTGACCACCGACAACGTCGCGGTCCTGAACACGACCCAGCTGTCTGCCCTCAAGAGCGCCCAGATCGCTGCCCTGACTTCGGATCAGGTCTCCAAGCTGACCACGGCTCAGTTGAGCGCACTCAGCTCGGCTCAGATCGCTTCGATCGAAACCGGTGACCTCGCGGGCATGTCCACGGACCAGATCGCTTCGCTCGGCTCTGCCCAGGTGAAGGCTCTGAACACCCGCCAGATCGTTGCTCTGACGACTGACCAGGTGGCCGTCCTGAAGACCGACCAGATCGCTGCTCTCTCCAGCACGCAGGTTGCATCGATCGAAACGACGGACCTCGCAGTCCTGAAGAGCTCGCAGATTGTGGCTCTGTCCGGTACGCAGGTTGCTTCTCTGACGACGAGCCAGATCAAGACGCTCTCGACGGACCAGGCAGTCGCCCTCAACACGGCACAGGTTGCAGCCCTGACCTCTACCCAGGTCTCGTCCCTGACCACCGACGCTGTTGCGGTTCTGACCACCGATCAGATCACCAACCTGCGGTCGACGGTCATCTCCGCTCTGACCACCGCCCAGATCGCATCGCTCTCCACCGGTGATGTCGCAGTCCTGAAGAACGAGCAGGTCAAGTCGCTGACGAGCTCGCAGATCAAGTCTCTGACGACGGATCAGGTCTCCAAGCTGACTTCCGATCAGCTGAACGCCCTGAACTCGACGCAGGTTGCTTCTCTGACCACCGCTGACGTCGCAGTCCTGACCACGGACCAGATTTCTAAGCTCGGTACGGCTCAGTTCTCTGCTCTGACCACTGCGCAGGTTGCGGCCTTCACGACGGACCAGGTTGCTGCACTGACGACCACTCAGTTCGCAACTCTGAGCTCCGCCCAGTTGGCAGCCTTCGAAACCGACGACATGGCAGCATTCTCCACCGGAGATATTGCAGCCCTGACGACCAAGGCTCTGGCTGGCCTGGAAACCCAGGATATCGCGAAGCTGAATACGACCCAGATCTCGACCTTCTCTTCGGTCCAGATCCAGGCTCTGAACTCTTCGCAGGTCGACGCGATCATCGCGGCCTACAACGCGGTCTAACAATCGAGGAGGCGGAGTATTCCCGCCTCCCACCCTCCAGCGAAACGGCGTGCGGTTTATCCGCGCGCCGTTTCTGCTTTTGGCGCCTGTATTACGTAGGCAAGGGAGGGCGCGAAGGCCTTTGTGCAAGCCCCATGCAAGCTGCTTCAAATAAACCGCTTAAGAACAAATCCATCAGTACCTCGGAGTCGGGGTCGTTGACATTTACAAGCGGGATATCATGGGCGCTAACCTTTCGAACGTGACTGAAGACGCGTCGCCACTGGCGGGTTTTCTTGAGCAGGCCAAGGCTCAGGACATGTCTGTCGCCACGGTCTTTCAGGTGGCGGAAAGCCTGAATACGGCAGGGCTGAAACAGCAGGCAATCGAGATTTACAAGACCTGGCTCGCCTACAACGAAGGTAATCCTCTCCGTCATCTGGTGTACTTCAATTATTCAGTAACCTTGCGTCAGGCCGGGGATTTGGCTGGTTCGATCGAGGCGCTTCGCTCCTGTGTGGAAGTAAATCCCGATTTTGCGCCGGGCCACATCAATCTCGGTCGCGCGCTGGAAGATGCCGGGCTTGTCGGTCGCGCCATTCTGCAGTGGCAGTCTTACGCAGAAAAAACCGCCGAAGTGACGGCCGACAAGATCAAGCATCGCCACATGGTGCTGCAGCATATCGGTCGTGTGCTCGAAAATTCAGAAATGCTTGATCAGGCCGAGGCCGTTCTATGGCAGGCCATTGAAATGCAGCCGCACAAGTCCGAGGCCGGACAGCATTGGACAGCACTTCGCCAGCGGCAGTGCAAATGGCCGATCCTGACGCCATCGGAGCATGTTACGCACCGCCAGCTGATCGATATGCTGTCCCCCTTGGCTTTCTCCTGCTATTTGGATGATCCGCTTTTCCACCTGGCGAAATCCTATCGCTACAGTCAGTCGCTAATCGGCCGTCCGGATACGCGTGACTTTCCGCGCAAGGCTCCGCGTCGGATCTCCGGCACGAACGAGCGGCTTCGCGTCGGGTATCTCTCGTCGGATTTGCGAGAGCATGCCGTTGGCTTCGCGCTCGTTGAAGTTCTCGAGTTGCACGACAAGCAAAAGGTAGAGGTCTTTGCCTACTACTGCGGCGATCCACGCCCGGCATCCGATGAGACCCATCAGCGTATCCGCACTGCCGTTGATCACTGGCGCGATATTGCTGGAGTCAGCGATGCGGATGCCGCTCGTCAGATTTCAGCTGACGGAATTGATGTGTTGATCGACGTCAACGGCTTCACGAAACATGCCCGCACGAAGATCTTCGCCTATCGTCCGGCACCGGTCATCGTCAATTTCTGTGGCTATCCAGGCTCGATGGCCAATCCGTACCATCAGTACATGATCGCCGATAACTTCATCGTGCCGCCTGAAAACGAGATCTACTACACGGAAAAGGTGCTACGCATAGCCTGCAACCAGCCTGTCGATCGCAAGCGCAAGATTGCGCCAAAGCCGACGCGCGAGGAGGCCGGTTTGCCGGATGATGCCTTCGTCTACGTTTCTTTCAATGGCATGCAGAAGATCACTCAGGAGTGCTTCGCACGCTGGATGGCCATTCTGAATGCGACCCCGGGTAGCGTTCTTTGGTTGCTTGGAAGCAACGACATTGCCAATAATCGCCTTCGCGAAGAAGCGGAGAAGGCCGGCGTTGATCCGCAGCGTCTGATCTTTGCGCCAAAGGCATCCAATCCCCAGCATCTCGCGCGCATCGGGCTGGCCGATCTCTTCCTCGACACTTTCCCCTACGGCGCCCACTCAACGGCGGCCGATGCGATCACCATGGGTGTGCCGATTGTGACGATGCCGGGTAAGACATTTGCTTCGCGCTTCTGCGCCAGCATCGTCCACTCGGCGGGCGTTCCAGAACTGATCTGCAATACCGCTGATGAATATGTGAATCTGGCCGTCAACCTGGAACGTGACCGTCAGAGCCTCAAGACGATCCGAGAGTCGATTCAGCGGCAGCGTGAAACCTGCGCCCTTCGCGATATGCCTGGCCTCGCGCGTCGTCTGGAAGAGCTTTATTGGCAGATGCAGGGCGAATGCGAACGCGGCGAGACGCCCGCGCCGGACCTGACAAACCTTGACCTCTATTACGAGATTGGCGCGGAACTGGTGGCTGCCGGTCCGGAAAATGAGGATGAGTCCTCCTACCGTGCGCGCTATAGGGCGAAGCTTGCCGAGTGGGATGCCATTTCGCCGCTTCCACGCGATGCGAGACTCTGGAACTGAGCTGCGCCTGACGGCAAGATCGATCCAACGTGCATGTGGGCGGTTGAATGATGCTCAGCCGTCCAAAAGGGAGGGCGAAGGTTCTTGTCCCCCCGTCTTGAACGCAATTTCCGATACGTCATTCCGCCACCACACCGCTGATCCGAAAGCGTGGATCCCGGGCTTGGCTTTCTTTGAAGGGGACAGCAATGGAAGAGAAATACGCCTACTACCAGAGTATCGTCGGTGCGGTTGATGAGGTGATTGCAAAGGTACGCGATCTGCCGCTGCAACGCTGCTACGACATGCAGTACCTCGAGCATGAATTCATTCCGTCTCTCGGTCTGAATAACGAGCAGCTGGAGCAGCAGCCGCCGGAACTCGGTGCCTATTTCGGCAGGGGCCTGCATCTGTGGCAGTATCCTTCGCAGCTCGCCAACTATCTGGTATGGTTGGCGCATAACGCCAAGAGTGTTCACAATTACACGGAAATCGGTTGCCGCTGGGGTGGCACCTTTATTCTGGTCAATGAATGGCTGAAGCGCATCGGCGCGCCGATCGAATTCTCGCTCGCGATCGATCCGATTGCTCCGACACCATTTATCCAGCGATATCGGGAAATTTCGTCCAGCCCGATCATCTATCTTGAAGCGTTCTCGACCTCTGAAGAAGTGAAGAAGTATTTCGCGACCTTCCGGCCGGAAATGGTTTTCATTGATGGCGATCACTCGCTGCACGGGGTAATGTTCGACCACCTGCTGGTGCGCACGAAGGCGGATATCATCGTCCACCACGACGTCACTTCGGATGGTTGCCCGGCAACGACACTGTTCTGGTCCTATCTCAAGCAGGCGGAAACCGATTTCGACCATTGGGAATTCGGCCAGCAGTATGACAGCGTTCAGGGCAACTTCCTCGGCCTTGGCGTCCTGAAGAAGAAGGCCTGATCAAGCCTGATCCCAGGCATCTGCCACAAATGAAGTGCCGGTTTGATGGATAGACCGGTACTTCCATTTTTCCTGTTCGGCGCGTGGCCTCATCTCTATTCCCAACAGTACGCCAGCCCCGAACAAGCGACGGATTTTATTAAAGAATCAACAGCGTTCAATTCTCGGGCCGCAGACCGTGGCCCTTTGCCGAACAACTCTAGTCACCCGAATTGGGAGGTCTCACCGTTGCATTCGCTTGTTATCGCCCGATACTCGGAAAACGTCGATTGGCTCGTTCAGGTGCCCGACAACTACGAGATCTTCCTCTACAACAAGGGGGAGCCGATCCAGTCGCCCGAGTTGTTGAAGCGCGTCAACCACATTATCGACCGACCGAATATGGGCCGCGAGTCTGAAACCTATCTGCACCATATGATGACGGTGAAGCGTATGGACCACGATTTCACCGTATTCGCGCAGGGCGACCCTTTCGAGCATAGCCCGGATTTCCTTCCGCTCCTCGATACATGGGTCGAGTGGGACAAGGTGCAGGCCCTTTCGTGGCAATGGATGGCAGAGCGCAATATTCCGCCGGCATCCTTGCTTGACGATTACATGCCGCTACTCAAAGGCGGCCTGCGAGTGCGCCCGGAACGATACTCCCTGATCACCTGGGGTCCGCTTGATTTCACGGACGCCGGCGCCAGCGGCATGAGCATGGTCTATCGCCTTCTGCACGGCAATCCGCCGGAAGGCATCAACGTGGCGGGCCACTACCTGCGCTCCTGCGGCCTTGATGAACTGGCCGACAAGGCGGAAGCCCATACGGTTGGCGTATTCTCCTATGGGGCGATCTTTGCTGTGCGCAACGATTTGATTGCGCGCTTCCCACAACATGGGCTGGATGCCATGCGCAATCTCGCGAACACGGGCGTCACCGTTTACGGTTACGTGCTGGAGCGTTTGTGGCTGCATCTCTTCGGCCAGGAATTCCTTGTTCCGAAGCAGCGATAAGATCAACTGTCGGCAGTCGCCGATGGTTCAGGACAAGGCCCGCCGGTCGCCTCTGGCGGGCCTTGTCTTTTTTCAGTTCTGCGAGATCAGATGGTGACCTGCTCGCCCAGTTCCACCACTCGGTTTGCCGGCAGCTTGAAGTAGTTGGATGGGTCGATGCCGAAATCGGCAAGCGCGATGTAAAGCCTCTCCTGCCAGGCGGGCAGGCCGGTATTGGGCGCGCGCACCAGGCTTCTACGGCCGAGATAGAAGGAGGTCTGCATGATCTCGAACTTGAAGCCCTTCTTGCGGCAGAGGCTCAGAGCTTTCGTGATGTTCTGCTCTTCCATGAAGCCGAAGGTGATGTCGAGACGGATGAAACGCTCCGACAGCCTGCGGATTTCCACCCGGTCATATTCCGGCACATAGGGCTTGTCCTGTGTCCAGACCGTCAGGATGACGTTCTGTTCGTGCAGGACATGGTTATGCTTGATATTGTGCAGCAGCACGGCGGGTGTGCGATCCGGCACACTGGTGAGGAACACGGCCGTGCCCGGTACTGTGACCGGCGCGTGGGCGGACTCCTTTTCGATTGCCACCAGGAACTTGTCGAGCGGGATGTCGTTCTTGGAGATCTTGTCCTTGAGGTATTTCGAGCCACGCGTCCAGGTCCACATCATCAGCATGATGACGGTGGCGAGTGCCAGCGGCACCCAGCCGCCGTCATGTACCTTCAGCATATTGGCCGCCAGGAAGACGCCTTCGATCAAAAGCAACGGCAGAAGCAGTAGTGCCGAGGTGATCGGCGAATAACCCCAGATCGAGCGCAGGAACTGGAAGGCCATGATTGTCGTGACCAGCATGGCGCCCGTCACCGAAATGCCATAGGCCGTGGCCAGCGCTTCCGAACTGCCGAAGGCGAAGATCAGCACGATCACGCCGGCAAACAGCAGGCCGTTGACGGCAGGCACGTAAATCTGCCCTGTGTTGGTTTCGGACGTGAACTTGATCATCAGGCGCGGCAGGAAGCCGAGATTGACCGCCTGTCTTGCCAGCGAAAAGGCGCCGGTAATCACCGCCTGGCTGGCGATGATCGTCGCAAGGGTGGCAAGGATCACGATCGGCAGCAGCGCCCAGGATGGGTAAAGCAGATAGAATGGGTTCTCGATGGTTGCAGGATCGGTCAGAACCAGTGCGCCCTGGCCGAGATAGTTCAGCGTGAGCGCCGGGAAGACCAGCACGAACCAGGCGATCTGGATCGGCCGACGCCCGAAATGGCCGAGATCCGCATAAAGCGCTTCCGCACCGGTCACCGTCAGGAAAACGGCACCCAGAACAATCAGACCCACCGTGCCAGCATGGGTAATGAACCACAGCGCATTCAGCGGGTTCAACGCCTGCAGGATCATCCAGTTATCGCCGATATGGATGAGGCCGCCCCAGGCCATGGCCAGGAACCACACGACGGTGATCGGTCCGAAGAAATTGGAGACGGCGGCTGTTCCCTTGGATTGCACCATGAACAGGGCCACCATGATGGCCGCCGACATGGGCAGCACGTAATCGGCAAAGGCAGGCGTGACGAGCTTCAGACCTTCCAGCGCCGACATGACTGACAGGGCAGGGGTGATCATGGCATCGCCGATGAACAGGGCCGCACCGATCACGCCTGCGAAGAACAACACGGGCAGGTAGCTGCCGGTCTTCTTCATCAGCAGTGCCAGAAGCGACAGCGTGCCGCCTTCGCCATCATTGTCTGCGCGCAGCAGAAAAAGCACGTATTTGAACGTGACGATGATCGTCAGCGTCCACACCATCAGGGAAATCAGGCCGATCACTTCCGTGGAGTGCACGCCATCCGCTGCAAAGGGACGCAATGCTTCACGAAAGGCATAGAGCGGGCTTGTGCCGATATCGCCATAGACGACACCGATGGAGCCGAGCAGCAGACCAAGGAACTTTCGGGTCTCGGACGTCTCATGCGAGACAGGCGAGGAGGAAGAAGACATGCAAATCTGACCCTGGGATGATGACCCAATTAATGCATCGATGCCACGCGAGCGGATGCCCTATCTGAACGGGAATGGAAGCGCAAAGGGATTCTCAGTGCGACACCCGGTTCCGACGATCCACATGTGGATGCGCACTGCACGGGCTTCACCATAATGTATCGCAGCTCGGTCTTATGGGGATGAGGGGCGCAAGCCGCATCACGGCAGCTGAGGTGGACGGAATAAAATCGCATGACTCGATTCAAGTCCTCACGCTGGCGCCAAAGGCCGGTTGGTGTGCAGTATGCGGCAAACTCTGCCTCACGGCAACGCCTTCTCCCTAAAGAATACCCGGCTTCTCGTTAGGCGTCTTCAGGGGGCATGGAAACACCATCTCATTCTCTGGGGATAGGCGCAAAACGATACCTCGCGTCAGGCGTTAAGGCCCCTTGAGGAATGGTTCCATTTCATTTCGCTTGTTTTTTTAGGAAACTTTATTCGAGCTAAGGGGTTGGACGGAGCAGGATGTCAATGGTTGATATCCCCTGGAGGAAACACGATGATTACAAAACTACTCACCGTATCCGTTCTTTCCCTCGGTCTCGCCACTGCTGCGATGGCCCAGTCTGGCTCCGGCTCCGGCTCGGGTGGTACTAGCGGTTCGGGCGCAGGCGCGTCATCTGGTACAAACTCCGGCGCAGGCACGGGCAGCGGCACTGGCTCGAATGCCGGCTCTGGCACGGGGACCGGCGCAACGAGCACCGGCTCGAACAGCAACGCTTCCGGCGGCGGCAGCAATTGTGGTCCTAACCGCAGCGCAACGCAGTCCGCTAACGCGCCCACCAATGACGGTGCAAGCACTCAGGGCGCAGCGTCCGGCACGACTGGCACCGCAACCGCTAATAGCTGCTGAATCGATCAGGGGGAGGGGTTTTTGGCCCCTCCGCCTGTTTGCAATGCCGATTGACATCGGACTTCTCCACGCAATCTCCATAATAACTGCACGCCGCCTTAATTCGGATGGCTCTATTCCTGACGAAACCGTTGTCGACAGGAATGGCCACATGACCGAAATTTCTCACCCAAGTCGTCGCGCCAAGTATCCAATATTGATGCGTATCCTGCACTGGCTACGTGCAATGATGATTTTGGGGTTAATCGCGTGTGGCTGGTACATGACCGGTCGCGCCGAGCATGATCCGGTCGCGGGTATTCTCTACCCCAACCACAAGCAATTCGGCGTCCTAGTCTGGCTTTTGGCGCTGGTGCACCTGATGTTGCGATGGCGTTATCGCTCTGTGCTGCCGCAGGCGCCAGCGGCTCTCAAGGCCTGGGAAAAAAGCCTGTCGCATGCAATCCACCGGCTGATCATTGCCTTGACCCTGCTGACGCCGCTGCTGGGCTATGCCATGTCGAGCAGCATTCCTGATGGTGACGGCATTCCCTTTTTCTTTATTACGCACGTGCCGGAGCTTCTGCCGAAGAGCGATGCGCTTTTCACCTTGTTTCAGACGCTCCACCGTTACTGCGCCTATCTCCTGCTTGTCTGCGTCCTGCTTCACGTCGCGGGCGCTGTTAAGCACCGCCTGCAAGACAGGGGTGGCGAAACAGACGTTCTCCCGCGCATGATTTAAAGGGTGGGTGTTGAAGTCGGCAACCGGAACCGAACGAACAACGATCTGCGGACGCTCTGCACCGGCGCCAAATACTCGTTCAGCGTCGATGTGAAGCGATATCCGCGTGCTGCCGAGGTGCGCCAGGGCGATCGGGTCAGCCTCGATGACGGGCGCGTCTTAGTTGTCCTTTCGCGGAGATCCTAGTGCAATCTTTTCGTACAAAGGGAACGATTTTCAATCAATGCGATAGTATGTGGTGTACGCGCAAATGACGTTATGAAGCATGTTATGCACAGTAAAAGGTTTCTTGCAGAAATCTTAATCTTTTCAACGAGTTAGTTATGGAAATTGGCGCACCCGACAGGATTCGAACCTGTGACCTTTGGAATCGGAATCCAACACTCTATCCAGCTGAGCTACGGGTGCGTAAGAGGAATCGAAGCAGGGCTTCGATCAGCCGATGCAGGGTTCATAACAAAGAGCATGGCCGGCATCAATCGCCAAAAGGCGGAAAATTGGTTTCATCCGAAATTCGCTACTTCAGTTTGCGCTGAAGCGCATCGAGCCGCAGGGCCTGATCCACCAGCATGTTGGCGACCGTCATGCGGCGGGTGGCGGCCTCGCGGAATTCCGGCGCAACCCGATCCGGGTGATTGTCACGCGCAAAGCGTCGCCGTTTGTCTGCCAGCATCTCGGCATCGTCCCGCGGGGTGAGGCCAAGGTCCTCACCAATCTCTGCCTCGCTCAGGCGCAGCAGATGTGGTGGCGGCAGTTTTGGCGCAGGTGGTTCGACGACCTGTTCCGCTGCGGGTGAGGTGATCTCGTCCGCATCCGCCTCCAGAAAGTGGCGATAGGCAAGGTCCGGCTCACCTGTGGGAACGTGCTGAACCGTTTCCGCCACGAAGCCCGCGCTCAAACCACGCACGCGAAAGCCTGGGGCAGCCTCGGGCTGCGGCTCGGGGCTTTCCTCGTCTAGCCGGGTCAGAATGGACTGGAAGACCGAGCGTCCAAACAGCATGGGTGACATCCTTTCGGCGCGAACCCAACCACACCGGCATGGCGCCGGGCTTGTGTTGCGACGGATCGGTCCTCATCCCTGCGTTTGGGTTTGGCTCTGGCCATCCTGGGTCTGGGATTGCTGGCCGGGCGCCTGCACCGTCAGTGATACTTTCAGGTTTTCACCTGTCGTG
Source organism: Rhizobium oryzicola (assembly GCF_030504645.1). Taxonomy (GTDB): domain Bacteria; phylum Pseudomonadota; class Alphaproteobacteria; order Rhizobiales; family Rhizobiaceae; genus Neorhizobium; species Neorhizobium oryzicola. The sequence goes on from NZ_JAUKWQ010000002.1 coordinate 334,182, forward strand.
CCGATGCGCATGCCGGAGACGGGAGCTGCATCGCGATAGCAGAGACCGGTCGCGATCCGCACATAGCGCTCATCCGGGCAGACCTTGTTGGCGGGGTCAAAGCCCACCCAACCAAGACCCGGAATATGCGCTTCCGCCCAGGCATGGGTTGCCACCTGCTCCGTCTGCCCTTCCATCAGAAGATAGCCTGAGGCGTAGCGGGCGGGGATGTTGAGCTGCCGGGCTGCGGCTATGAAGATATGCGCGTGGTCCTGGCACACGCCGGTCTTCGCTTCCAGCGCCTGTTCTGCCGTCGTTTCCGAGGTCGTGGTGCCGGGCGTATAGGTCACGAGTTCGTGGATCGCTTCCATCAGCGCATGCATCTGCGCCAGTTCGCTGTCGCCCTTCAGGCTGCGCGCCAGTTCAAGTACGAGCTTGCCGCTTTTCGTGCGCGGCGTTTCGCGAAGGTAAAGCCAGAGCGGCACGAAGCCCAGATGCTGGCCGACCACGCCGGCGCGATCGATGGTTTCCACGTCGCCACTCGCCGTGATGCGGATCACATGTTCTCCGCCTTCGGTGGAGACAAGTTCCACGCGGTTGTCGAACTGGTCGAGATAGCCGGCCTCGATCTTGGCGCCGTCTACCTCGATCGTCCAGTTCAGCACCTTCTGCGTGGCGCCATTGAGCGGGGTCAGCCGCAAGCGCTGCAGGGCATAGGTCACCGGCTCGTCGTAATGATATTCTGTGGTATGGCTGATGGTGAGACGCATATCGGCCCGTCCGTTTCCGATCCGCTGACCGGCCTTTCGATTTCCAGGCCGGTGATCGAGGATCGATTGACTTGAATGAACGAATGAAGCGGTTCCGCCGAGGGCGGAACCGGCAATGAATGTTCCCGTCTAATGATAGAAGCGGTAGCCTTCCGAAATCTCGGCGCTCAGCTGGTTGTTGCGGCTGATGAAATCCTCCAGGAATTCATGCAGGCCCTGGTCCATGACATCGCCGATGGAGCCGCGCTTCAGCATGGTCTTGATGGCGCCCGCCGTGTCATGCGCCTTGTGTCGCTCGCCGTAATCGGCTTCCAGATAACCGAGATTGCTGACGATCTTCTCATAGCAATAGGCCAGCGAGCGCGGCATGCGCACGTTGAGGATCAGGAAGTCGGCAATGTTCGCCGGGCGGTATTCCGCATCATACACCCAGCCATAGGAGCGGTGCGCGGAGACGGATCGCAGGATGGATTCCCACTGGAAGTTATCCAGCGATGAGCCGACCTGGCTCACGGCGGGCAGCAGCACGTAATACTTCACATCGAGAATGCGGCTGGTATTGTCCGCCCGCTCGATGAAGGTGCCGATGCGCGAGAAGTTGTAAAGATCGTTGCGCAGCATGGAGCCGTGGAAGGCGCCGCGGATAAGACCCGCCCGACGCTTGATCACGTCGATGACTTCAGGCAGTTCCGCCGCTTTTATCTTGCGGTCGAGCAGTTGCTTCAGCTCGATCCAGCATTCGTTGGTGGCTTCCCAGGTCTCGCGCGTCAGGGCCGTGCGCACCATGCGGGCGTTGTTGCGGCCCGAATCGATGCAGGACATGACGCTGGACGGGTTGGCGCGGTCCCGCAGCAGATAATCGATGGCATTGGCGGCAGTCAGCGTTTCATGCACTTCGCCAAAGGCTTCGCGCACGCCCGCACTTTGCAGCACACCGTCCCAATCCTCATCCGACGAGCCGGCGCGCGTCAGTGAAACGCGCAGGCCCGCATCGACCAGGCGCGCAATGTTTTCGGCGCGCTCGATGTAACGGAACATCCAGTAGAGGCCGTTTGCAGTTCTTCCCAGCATGGTCGCTCAGTCCTCCAGTACCCAGGTGTCCTTGGTGCCGCCGCCCTGGCTGGAATTCACCACCAGAGAGCCTTGCTTCAGTGCCACACGGGTGAGGCCACCCGGAATGATGCGCACCTTGTCGGAGACCAGAACGTAAGGACGAAGATCGACGTGACGGGGGGCGATGCCCTTGTTGACCAGGATCGGCACCGTCGAGAGGGAAAGCGTGGGCTGGGCAATATAATTGGCGGGCTTGGCCTTCAGCTTGTCGGCAAAATCGGCCCGTTCCTTCTTGGAGGCGGTGGGGCCGACCAGCATGCCGTAGCCACCGGAGCCATGCACTTCCTTCACAACCAGCTCTTCCAGATGCTCCAGCACGTATTTCAGGCTGTCGGCCTCGGAACAGCGCCAGGTCGGCACGTTTTCCAGGATCGGCTTGCGGCCGGTATAGAACTCGACGATCTCAGGCATGTAGGAATAGATCGCCTTGTCATCGGAAATGCCGGTGCCCGGCGCATTGGCAATGGTGATGTTGCCGGAGCGGTAGACATCCATGATGCCGGGAATGCCGAGTGCCGAATCCGGGCGGAAGGTGAGGGGATCAAGGAAGTCGTCATCGACGCGGCGGTAAAGCACATCGATCGCCTCGTAGCCGCGCGTCGTGCGCATCTTCACCTTGCCGTCCATCACGCGCAGGTCGGAGCCTTCCACCAGTTCCACGCCCATGGTATCGGCCAGGAAGGAATGCTCGTAATAGGCAGAGTTGTAGATGCCGGGCGTCAGCACGGCGACGCGCGGCTTGCCCTTGCAGCCGGGCGGTGCGAGCGAGGCCAGCGACTGGCGCAGCAGATAGGGGTAATCCTCCACGCGCTGCACCTTGTTCAGGGTAAACAGCTCCGGGAACATCTGCATCATGGTTTCCCGGTTCTCCAGCATGTAGGAGACGCCGGAGGGCGTGCGGGCATTGTCTTCAAGGACATAGAACTGGTCTTCGCCGGTGCGCACGATGTCGGTGCCGACGATATGGGTATAGACGCCGCCGGGCGGCTTGAAGCCGATCATCTCGGGCAGGAAGGCGTCGTTCTTTTCGATCAGCGCGCGGGGAATGCGGCCAGCCCGGATGATCTCCTGCTTGTGATAGATGTCATCCAGGAAGGCATTGAGGGCGAGAACCCGCTGCTCAATGCCCTGCGCCAGCTTTCGCCATTCGCGCGCCGAGATGATGCGGGGGATGATATCGAACGGAATGAGCTTTTCCGAGGAATCGGCATGTCCGTAGACGGCAAAGGTAATGCCGGTTTTCCGAAAGATGTTTTCGGCATCGCGAGACTTCTGGATCAGGTGTGCCGGATCCTGGCTCGCATACCACTCATGATAGGTTTGGTAAGGTCCGCGCGGAAGGTTTTCCGCATTCAACATTTCATCAAATGCCAATGGTCAGTTCCCCGTTTTCGACCATAAGAATACAACGGAAGGGGCAATGCAAGAACCATGCACGATGAAGGAACAAATTGATTGCAGCTGCTTGAAAACTGTCATTCTTCCGCGCAGAGCGCCGCGTAAACTTTGTGCAAATGCCTGTAAATGCACGTTTATGTTGGTTCTGACACACCAGAAACAATATTGCGCCGCGTCTGCGCATTTGATGTCCGTCTCGCTCTCCTGTTGATCTGCAATAATGCTGAGCGTGTTGCCTGGTTTTAAGGCAGGCCCATGTGTCCGCGGTCATGGCTGCCTCCATCCGTCAGGCAATTCGCACGGTTTTAGCGCTGAACACAGTAAACCCTTGGGTTGCCATGCTGCGATATTTCGAAACGGGGCTGACGCGTCGACAATTGTCTTTGGCGTGGTCGCCTGACGTCTTGATCGCGGCGTTGACGACCTGCATTGTGCGTTGTTTTGATTGATCTAATCTATTCCGTAGCGCTAAAATTGAGGGCTTTTCTTAACGCAATATCCACGGCTTGCGGCCAGCCTCAAGCGCATTCCGTCAACCCATTCAAGCCTAAGATTTTCGGGAGCTCCATTCGCTTTTCAAGATGTCACCCGGACCGCAGTTCTTACTGTTCCATCAGTCAGCACCCCGAAATTTAGGGGTTTTGACTAATCTATTTTCCGCGACAAGGCAGAAGCTCTTCCTCTGATTGAACAATCTTTGATTTTACGTAGAGCTTTCATAAAATTCACGGTTTGTTATTCGATTTTCCTAATGATCGTTCCGATTGCATCAACGCCACGCTCATGGAGTAAATCCGTGCAAAATCTCAATATCAAAGTCGCTCTGATGTCCGTCCTGTCCGTGATTACGGTGTCGATTGTGGTACTCGTCGTTTCATCGTTCTACGGTCTTTCCAATGTATACTCTGGAACCGTTTATATCGGATCAACTCTCGCAAAGCGCCAGATGGACGTTGCGCTGATCCGTACAGAATTTGCAAATTTGCGACTGGCAGTTGCTCGGGTGTCTATTTACAAGAATGATCCGATCGGCGTAAAGGCGCAGGCCAATGCTTTAACTGAGCAGGAACGCAATTTGAATGGGCTCATTCAAAACTTCATTGATACGGCCAATACAGGTAAAGGCAAAGATTTGATGCTGGCCGTACAAGGCGCGGTTAATGCATACGAGATGTCGGCTCATAAAGCTGCCGACCTCTGGGTTGCAGGTCGCGATGCAGAAGGACAAGCTGTCATCGACAAGGAGGTGCCCGCCAAGGTTGCTGCTGCCGGTGCTGCTGTCGAGGAGATGATCAAGTTCATTACCGGCCGCATCAACCAGTTTATGGATGCAAATGCCGAAACGCGCGATAGCGTCTATACCACAGTAATTGCTGTCTCGGTGATCAGCATCGCTTTGTCGCTTGCCGGTGTCGCCTATGTCCTTCGCGGCGTCGCAAACCCGATCCGTCGACTGGCCGCCGCCATGCGCCGCCTGGCCGATGGTGATCTCAAGAGCGACATTCCGTTTGCGGGTCGTCGCAATGAGCTGGGAGATATGGCGGCGGCTGTTGAAGTGTTCCGTCAAGCCAGCCTCAGCAAGATCCAGCTGGAAGATGAGGCGGCTGCCACGCGCGAAAGCCAGATCGAGCAGGATCGTGAGCAGGCACGGCGGGCTGCTGACGAAGCGCAGAAGCTGCGCGTTGCCACGCAGACACTCGGCGAAGGTCTGCGTCGTCTGGCCGCCGGGGACGTTTCCTTCACCCTCTCTGATGCGTTTGCTCCCGAATATGAGGATCTGCGTCACGATTTCAACGAAACGGTTCACCAGCTCAGCCACACCATCTCCGAGGTTCTGACCATCGTTCATTCCATGGACAGCGGTACGCAGGAAATCGCCTCCGGAGCGAACGATCTCTCCAAGCGGACGGAGCAGCAGGCGGCTTCTCTCGAGGAAACAGCGGCGGCTCTGGATGAGATCACGCAGAACGTTTCCATGGCGTCCAAGCGCACCGATGAGGCACGTCAGGTCGCTTCGCGTGCGAATGCCAATGCGGAGAACTCCGTTCGGGTTGTGGGCGATGCGGAAGAAGCCATGCGGCGGATCGAAGAGTCCTCTCAGCAGATTTCGAACATTATCGGCGTCATCGATGAAATCGCGTTCCAGACCAACCTTTTGGCGCTCAATGCGGGCGTCGAAGCAGCCCGCGCCGGTGAAGCCGGCAAAGGCTTTGCAGTGGTGGCACAGGAAGTTCGCGAGCTTGCCCAGCGTTCCGCCAATGCCGCCAAGGAGATCAAGGGCCTTATCCAGAATTCCTCCAGCGAAGTCGAGAACGGTGTGAAGCTGGTCCGGGATACGGGTTCGGCACTGAAGGAAATTGGCACGCAGGTCGTGCAGGTCAACCAGCTGATGGAGGCGATCACCACCTCGTCGCGCGAACAGTCTGCTGGCTTGGCAGAGGTCAATACGGCAGTGAACCATATGGACCAGACCACGCAGCAGAACGCCGCCATGGTAGAACAGTCCACTGCCGCCTCAACCGCTTTGGCCAGCGAGGCACGCCGCCTGCGTGAACTCGTGGGACGCTTCAAGTTGCCGCACGATGCCGGTCGTGGTCAGGGTATGGTGCGTCGCGCCGCCTGAGAATTTTGCCGGCCCAAAAGAAAAGGCCCGCCTGTCGAAAAACAGGCGGGCCTTCTTATTGCAATCGTCTCGCGGATCAGGCGCGGTCGCGACGGCGCGGCTGGTTGCCGCCATTGCGGCCTTCGCCGCCGAACTTCACCGGGCCGCCATTGCCCGAGGGCTTGCGTGGCTGCTGGCCGTTGCGGGCCTGGCGCTGCTGGGCCGGCTCATGCGGTGCGTGCGGAGCGTGACGGTTTTCGCCGCCGTTGCCGCGCTTGCGGTTGTCACCTGCACCCGGCTTGGGGCCAAACTGCTTCTTGCGGGCCTGGCCGAAATCGGACGTGTCGACCAAATCATTGTCGGCTTCGAAGCGCGGAGCTTCCTCGCCGCGACGCTGGCCGCGGAAGTCTTCATTGCGCTTGTTGCGGGCGGGGCCGTTGCGCTCTCCACCGCGCGGACCGGCGCGTTCGGCCAGGGCTTCGCCTTCCGGTGTGCGGGGACGGCGCGGTGCGCGGTTTTCTGCGCGGTTGCGGTTGCCACCTTCACGGTTGCCTTCGCTGCGACCGCCGCCATTGCGGGCGGGTTTGCCGCTGCTGCGAACGGGGCTGTTGAGGCCAGCCGGACGCTCGCCCGATGCCACCGTAATATCGATGTTCATCAGTTTCTCGATGTCGCGCAGAAGGCGTGTTTCGTCCGGTGCACAGAAGGCAATGGCCACGCCGTCGCGACCAGCGCGGGCGGTACGGCCAATACGGTGCACGTAAGCATCCGGCACTTCCGGCAGGTCGTAATTGAAGACATGCGTGACGCCAGGGATATCGATGCCGCGGGCGGCAACGTCGGTTGCGACGAGCACACGGATATCGCCATCACGGAAGGCCTTCAGCGCACGCTCGCGCTGGCCCTGGCTCTTGTTGCCGTGAATGGAGGCAACTTCGAAGCCGAGATGCTCCAGATGCTTGGACAGCTTCTCAGCGCCATGCTTGGTGCGCAGGAAAACGATGGCGCGGCCATCGGGGTTTTCCAGCAGCGAGGTTTTCAGGAGCTCGGTCTTGTCGTTCTTGCCGGCAACGAAGTGGACGTACTGCTCGATCTTGTCGGCAGCCTTGCCGGGTGGCGTGACCTCGATCTTGACCGGGTCCTTCAGGTAGTCGCCGGCGAGATCGGCGATCGCCTTCGGCATGGTGGCCGAGAACAGCAGGGTCTGGCGACGCGCCGGAACCATCTTCGCGATCTTGCGCAGGTCATGCACGAAGCCGAGGTCCAGCATCTGATCGGCTTCGTCCAGCACCAGATAGCGTACGGTGGTGAGGCCGATTGCCTTGCGGGCGACCAGGTCCAGCAGGCGGCCAGGGGTGGCGACCAGGATGTCGGTGCCTTTTTCCAGCTGCAGCTGCTGCTTGTTGATGGATGCGCCGCCAACGACCGAGTTGATCTTGAGCGGCATCCCGCGCACGTAAGACTTCAGGTTGGTGGCGATCTGGTTCACCAGTTCGCGAGTCGGCGCGAGGATCAGCGTGCGGGTGGTGCGGTTGTCGGGACGCTTCGGGTCCTTCAGCAGCATTTCAATCAGCGGCAAGCCGAAGGCGGCTGTCTTGCCGGTGCCGGTCTGGGCGAGGCCGATCATGTCGCGGCTTTCGAGCAGAAGCGGGATGGCTTGCGCCTGGATCGGCGTCGGCGTCTCGTAACCCAGAGCGGAGAGGGTGGATACGAGTTGCTTGGACAGGCCAAGCGAATGGAAATTCGTCAAGTCGAATACCTTTCGGGGCGCCAAGACGACTGCCCCGCAGGCACCATTGCCGACGGGTCCGAACTTGGCGTCAAGAACCCCGCGTGAAGTGGGAACTTGGGAGTGGAAATCGCTTTCCAGCGCTGGCCCATCCAGGGCCTTCATTTAAAGCGCCTTGTTCCTTCTTCGCGAACATTCTCGTCGCAGGGCCAGCTCACGCGGCGGCCGGAAGGTGAAAGCTGTGCTGCATGTGCTGCTTTGCACCGCAAAAGTCAAGAGCCCGCCGCGAAATAGGGCGGGCTCGGCAATTATATGGCGATGGATTGGTCCTCACGCCGATCAGCGCGGGCACACTTCCACGCGGTAGCGATCGCCCCAGCCATCGCGGCGCCATTCATAATGGCAAGGGGCTTCATACACTTCTCGATAGTAGACGCGATGATAGACCGGCGGCGGCGGAGGCGGTGCCACGTAGCGGTATTCCGGCTCTACATAGACAGCTCTCGGCTGCGAGGCGATGGCACCGCCGATGAGGCCGCCGACCGTTCCGGCAGCAACACCCGCCCAGAAGTGATCATGTGCTTCGGCCGCTGGTGCGGTTGCCGTCAGGGCAACGCCGAGGCTGACCGCGATGAGACCTGCAGAAACAGTTTTTTGCAGTACGGACATAGGCTTGTTCCTTTCACCCAGTTGGTTCGGGCTACGAAGACAAGAGTGAAATCGAAAGGCGGCAGATTGAAGGAAGAAAAGAAAGAGAAGCCTGAACGGATGTTCAGGCTGGCGCGCCCGCCAGTTGCGGTGGCCCTGAGCCGTGGCAATCAGTGATGCGAAACATGTCAAAAGCTCGGCAATTTCATGCAAGACTTGTGACTGGGTGTGCGGCCTCTTTTCTTCATCCATATAAGCGCCGGATATAGCTTCACGGCCCGGGTTTCAGCAGCCAAACATACTGCCGGAGAACCCTTTGTTAACCATGACAATGCTCTAATTCACCATCAGCGGTAGATTGTGGAACCACCGGTTCTTGCCCGGAGGCAGGGAATCCTTGAGCAGCAATAGCGAACTACTCCAGCGGGCTTGTGACCGGATTCTGGAACTCGACCGACCAGCCTTCATCAAGGACGGCGCCCTGCGCTACGTCGTGGTGAACGAGCCTTTCGCGCGTCTGCACGGTTGCTCTCGCGATGCCTTCACCGGGCGCACGGCACAAGACTTTCCCGCTGGCCCGGAAGACGATGAAGCGGATCTGCGTCAGCGACGATCCTTGATCTTTGGCAGCGATGAAATCGTACAGGGCCTGAAGGTCAAGGATTTCGGGCGGGTTGATCTGCATGTGGAGCGCTTCCTGACTGATGACGATCAGGTCTTCCTCTTTGGTTTCCTCATGGTGGAAAACGATGCCTATCTCGGCTCCCAACCCGCCCTAGTGCCTGCGTCCGTTCCAGCGGCTGCCTTGCAGGCGGAAGCGGGAGCTACGGATGCGTTTTTCACGCCCGCAATGATGGGGACGGCGCTCGACCTTCTGGATGCCGGTGTCGGGATCTATGACGACCACGATATCCTGCGCCATTTCAACCGGCACTTTCAGGAGTATTTTGCGACCAGCGGCGTCAAGCTCCATCCCGGAATGTCTTTGAGAGCAGTCATGGAACAGCTCTATGACGGAGAAGCGCGTCCGGATCTCGACGAGGATGGAGGCGGCAACGCCCGTGCTGACTGGGTCAACGAGCGTCTGCGCGTCTATGCGCAGGAGCAATCGCACAGCATGGTTTCGTTGCCGGATGGTCGCTGGCTTCGCAGCGTCAACAAGAGGCTGGACAACGGCTGGCTGGTGATGCTGCGCCTCGACGTGACCGAATTCAAGATCCAGGAGCTACGTCTCGGCAAGCAGATCGAGGAAGCGGAAATCTTCCGCGCCGCGCTCGAAAATCTGCCTGTTGCGGTGTTCCTGCGTGATAGCCAGCGTCGGCTGCTCTATGCGAATGCACAGTACGAGCACATCCTCGGCGGAGATCGCCAAGCCTTCATTGGCAAATCGGATGAGGACATGTTTCCGGCGGCTGCTGAACGCTTCCGCCGGGAGAACGAGAACCTGCTGGCGAATGGCGGCGTTCTGGAAAAAACCTCCGAGATTGATATGCCGGACGGCAACTCGATCTCGGCATTGACCAAGCTCGTGCGGGTGTGTTCTCCCGCTGGGGAACGCTATGTCGTCGGCTCGATTTCCGATGTGACCCAGGTGCGCGCAGCGCAGAAAGAAGCGGAGCGCCTCAACCGCGAGCTCGAGGCCGTTCTCGATTCGATGCCTGTCGGCGTCGCCATTCTCGATGACGAACTGCGCTTCCAGTATGTGAACCGAAAACTTTATGAACTTTGGTTCACCGATTTCGGACTTGAAGAGAAGCTTGTCGGGCGCCGCTACGATGATTTCCTCCGGCAGAATTTCGAGCACGGAGTCTATGGTGGTGGCTACGACAACTTCGATACATTCTGCCGTGAGCGTCTGTCCCTGTTGCGTGATGCCGGCGAGATGATCCCGATCGAATTCAAGACGGGCGCTGGTCATACCCTTGTTATCTCACGCAGTCATCTGTCCGATGGCAAGATCCTGCTGAACTATATGGATATTACCGCCATCCGAAAGCGGGAGGAGGAAATTCAGGCGGCCCTCAAGGCGGTAGAGCACCATGGTGCGCTGCTGGCCGATGCGACTGGCGCAATGACGCAGGGCCTATTGATCCTACGCGATAGACATATCGTTTTTGCCAATGCTGCGGTGCCTTCGATCATCGATCTGCCGGTGGAATTTTGCGCGCTTGGTCGGTATTGGGGCGATGCATTCGATCATATCGCAGCTCGGGGTGATTTTGGGTCCGCGGAGCAGGCTGCGGCCTTGCGGGCGGAATGGGATAATTTCCAAGCGATTGGGCAGTCCTACACCCACACGATTCACATCAGCGGCAGAAAATGGGTTGCGATTGAAGTAACGCTTAGCGAGCGCGGGAATCTACTTGCTGTTTTCACCGACGTGACAGAAGCACGCCAACGCGAGGCCCAGCTGAAAAATCTGCTGCACAGGGCTGAAGCTGCGGACCGTGCCAAATCGGAGTTTCTCGCGAATATGAGCCATGAGATCCGCACGCCCATGAACGGCGTGCTGGGCATGGCTGAATTGCTGGCGAAGACGCAGCTCGATGCCCGTCAGCGAACCTTCACCGATATCATCGGCAAATCCGGCAATGCCCTACTGACGATCATTAACGACATCCTGGATTTCTCGAAGATCGATGCCGGGCAGATGACGCTCAGAAAGGCACCGTTCGATCCGGTCGAGGCAATAGAGGATGTCGCTACGCTGCTGTCTTCCTCCGCAAGGGAGAAGGATATTGAGCTTCTGGTTCGCTGCGCCCGCGTCAAGCATACGGTTGTGGGCGATGCAGGTCGCTTCCGCCAGATCGTGACGAACCTTGTCGGCAACGCCATCAAATTTACCGAGCGGGGTCATATCATCATCGATATAGACACGCGATCGATGAGCGATGACCAAATGGAGCTGGAACTTCGCATCGAGGATACCGGCATCGGCATCCCCGTCGATAAGCTTCATACGATTTTCGAGAAGTTCTCGCAGGTCGATACCTCCTCCACGCGCCGGCATGAGGGCACGGGGCTCGGGCTTGCCATCACGGCGGGTCTGGTCGCCCTATTCGGCGGAAAGATTGCCGTGGAAAGTCAGGTGGGCATCGGCTCCGTCTTTTCGATTACCATGCCGTTTCCGGTGGCCGCAAAGAGGGATATATCGACCACGACATCCGTCAGTGTTCGAGGTGCGCGTGTGCTGGTGATCGACGACAATCCGGTCAACCGGCGGATCCTCTCCGAACAGTTGACGATGTGGGAATTCGACGCCGTTGCCGCCGATAGCGGGCAAGAAGGTCTTGCCGTGCTGTGTGCTGCCGCTGAAATGGGCATCAAGGTCGATGCGGTTGTTCTCGACTATCATATGCCCGGCATGAACGGAATGGACGTGGCGCGCCAGATCCGCACCGATGAGAGACTGCGTGACTGCGGCATCATCTTTCTCACCTCCATGGATACGGTGGGGAACGAGCCGGATTACGAGCTTCTCAACATCCAGGCCCACCTTATGAAGCCTGCTCGGTCGAATGTTTTGCGATCCGCCATTCACGAAGTGGTCCGGTCCGTTCGCTTCCGCAATCATCCGAAGCTGCAGGATGTGGCCGCGAACATTGAGCGGTTCGCTGACACGCCGTCGGTCCCCGCACTTTCCGTCCCCACTCGGCATGCGGGGCTTGAGGTGCTGGTGGCTGAAGACAACGATGTGAACCAGATCGTCTTCACCCAGATCCTGCAAAGCAGTGGACGTAGCTTCAAGATCGTCAACAACGGCGCTGAAGCCATCCAGGCCTGGGAGCGCGAGCGCCCCGCCATCATCTTGATGGACGTGTCCATGCCGGTCCTGAACGGCCATCAGGCAACCCGCCGCATTCGTGAAATCGAAGAGAGGGTGGGTGGCCATGTGCCGATCATCGGTGTCACCGCCCATGCGCTCGATGTCGACCGCGACCTTTGCTTGGCCGCCGGGATGGATGATTACCTCTCCAAACCGATTAGCCCTGAACTGTTAGAGGCAAAGATCGATCAGTGGTACGGCAAAATGGACGCCGCGGCACAATCAGGCAGCTGACGCCGGTCGAATGCCGCACAGCATTTCGCGTTTTCCGGCAAAGCCCGGGCGACGCTCCACATTGAAGCCTGCCGCGTGAAGGTTTCGCCGCACGAAGCCGGCTGCCGCATAGGTCGCGAAGGTTCCGCCATCGGACGTGTGGTCGTACACCGCCTGCATCAATTCCGGCGACCACATGTCGGGGTTTCGCGAGGGTGCGAACCCGTCCAGGAACCATGCGTCGAACATCTCTGTGTATGACACGAGATTGGCGAGCGCTTGGCCGCAAACCACCGTCAGCCGTACCCTATCCGTTATCGCAAGATCGATAATGCCGGCGGGGGTCTTGGGCCAAAGCGTCACCAGCGCCTGACGTTCGCGATCCAACTCCGGCCAATGCGACAACGCGCGGTCGATCTCTTCCGCCTGCATGGGGTAAAGTTCGAAGGATGTGAAATGCAGCTGGCTGTCTGACGCCGCCAAATGCTGCCATTGCCGCCATGTTTCGCAGAAGTTCAGCGCGGTGCCGAAGCCGAGTTCCCCGATGCGGAACACGCCTTCCCGCTGCCAGCGCTCAGGAAGCCCATTTCCGGCGAGAAACACATGGCCGCATTCCAGGCGTCCGTCCGTCTGGCAATAAAAGTGATCGCCAAACAGGCTGGAATAGGGCATATCGCCCTCGCGCCATTGCAGCGCATTGTCCGCTTCGCGGCTTGTTTCTTCGGAATTCGTCATGGCCATAGCCGATAGTGCGCTCTCTTCCTCCGGTCAATCCAACATCCCGCCCTCTGCCGATCTCTTGGTGATCGGCAGCGGCATCATGGGCCTGTGGGCGGCGATCAAGGCAGCGCGTGCGGGGCTTTCGGTGACATTGCTGGAGGAGGCGCGTGTCGCTTCCGGCGCCAGCGGCGGACTGCTCGGCGCGCTGATGCCGCACATGCCGGATCGATGGTCGGACAAGAAGCAGTTTCAGTTTGATGCGCTGCTTTCGCTGGAGGACGAAGTGCGCCTCCTTGAGGATGAGACAGGGCTTTCCTGTGGCTACCGCCGCTCTGGACGGCTGATCCCGTTGCCCAAGCCGCATCTTAGGCCGATAGCCGAGCGCCATTCGAAGGATGCGCAGACGGCTTGGGCAACGTCTGACCGTGCGTTTGCCTGGAATGTGCTGGAGACTTCTCCACAGCCGGACTGGCTGACGCCCGATATCGGTGCTTCCGGCGTCGTTCATGACACGTTTGCAGCACGTGTTTCTCCGCGCGGATTGACGGGGGCGCTGAGGGCCTTTCTGATCAGGCAGCCAAATGCGCGTCTGATCGAAGGGGAGGGCGTGGCCGCATTGCGCACCGATCATGTGCGTCTTACCAATGGTGAGCGGATTGCCTTCGGTCATGCCATCGTCGCGGCAGGCCATCGATCATTTGATCTGCTGGGGCAGATCGGCCCACCGCTGCCAAAGCCGCTTGGGTCGGCGGTGAAGGGGCAGGCGGCACTTTTGAAGGCGGATTTGGACCCGAGCCTGCCGGTGATCTTTCTGAACGGGCTCTACATTGTTGCGCATGAGGGCGGCCATGTCGCCATCGGCAGCACCAGCGAGGATGTGTTCGAGGATCCCTTCGCGACTGATCATCGGCTGGATGACCTGATCGTGAGAGCGCGTGAACTTTCACCGGTGCTTGCGGATGCAACCGTTGTGGAGCGCTGGGCGGGGTTGCGGCCAAAGGCGATCGATCGTGATCCGATGGTGGGGCCTCACCCGGATGCGCCCCGCGTGATTGCGTTGACGGGCGGTTTCAAGGTCAGTTTTGGTCTGGCGCATTCCCTGGCTGAATGTGCACTTGGCTTAATGACAGATGGACCAAGAACGGTGCCGGATTCCTTTCGTCTGGATCACCATCTCCAGGTTGCATTGCGACAACAATAATACACGATAGCGTCGTGAAGCTGTCATGCAAATCACCTAGAGCCTGCGCCCATAGGGGTAATTGGTCGGGCGACAGAGGAGGTGACGCATGCGATACGCCATCAATTTTACGCCATCGGCGAATGATCCGCTGACGCTGGCTGCTTCCCAGTGGCTGGGACGCAATGCTTTTTCCGGCGAGGCGATGGAGCCGCCGGGCATTCGTGGTCTTGGCCTGCACGATATCGCCTTCAATACGGCGGTACCTCGCCGCTACGGCTTTCATGGGACGCTGAAGCCGCCTTTCCGTCTGGCCGATGGCGTGATAGAGCAGCTGTTGCTGCGCTCCATGATGCACTTTGCCGGTCAGCATCAGCCCGTTCGACTGCCGCGATTCGAAGTGGTGCGACTTGGCAATCGCTTTGCCCTGGCACCTTGCCAACCTTGCGAGGCTCTTCATCATCTGGCCGGAGCCGTGGTCGAGCACTTCGACGCGTTTCGTGCGCCATTGACCGAGGCGGAACTGGAGCGGATCGATCCATATCGCCTATCGGCTTCGCAGTTTGCCAATCTGCACCGCTGGGGTCATCCGCATGTGATGGACGAATTCCGTTTCCACATGACGCTGACCGGCCCTCTGGGGCCTTCCGATATTCCGCGTTTCGAAAAAGTCCTGCGCGACTATTTTGACCCATTCCTGGAACGGCAGCTGGACGTGTCCAATCTTGCCTTGTTCGTGGAGGATGCGGCAGGCGCCCCCTTCCTCGTGCATTCGCTTCATCCACTGGGAAGTGTCGCGTCGCGCCGGATCGCGTGAATGTCGTCTCGACTTTCCGCACTGCGGTGATACCGTCAGGCATCTTTTGCATAAGGTGCTTTGATGGTCGCAGACAGCTATCCCCGCAATCTCATTGGCTATGGCCGCAACATTCCGGATCCGAAGTGGCCGGGTGGCGCACGCATCGCAGTCCAGTTCGTCATCAATTACGAGGAGGGCGGCGAAAGCTGCATTCTCGATGGCGATCCGGCTTCGGAAAACCTGCTCTCTGAAATCGTTGGTGCCGCTCCATGGCCGGGGCAGCGCAACCTCAACATGGAATCGATCTACGAATATGGTTCGCGCGCCGGCTTCTGGCGGCTGCATCGCCTGTTCACGGAACTGAAGGTTCCCTGCACTGTCTATGGCGTGACGCTGGCCATGCTGCGCAATCCGGATGCGGTTGCCGCCATGAACGAAGCGGGCTGGGAGATCGCCAGCCACGGCTATCGCTGGCACGAATACAAGGATTACCCGGAAGAGCTGGAGCGCCAGCATATCCTCGATGCCGTGCGCCTGCACACGGAAGTGGCTGGCGAGCGACCCTACGGCATGTACCAGGGCAAGCCTTCCATCAACACGCTGAGGCTGGTGCAGGAGGAGGGCGGTTTCCTCTATTCCTCCGACAGTTACGCCGACGATCTGCCCTTCTGGGTCAAAGGGGTGGATGGTAAGCCCTTCCTGATCATTCCCTACACACTGGACGCCAATGACATGCGTTTTGCCACGCCGCAGGGTTTCAATGCGGGCGACCAGTTCTATACTTACCTGAAGGATACGTTCGATACGCTCTATCAGGAAGGCAAGGAGGGCGCGCCGAAGATGATGTCCATCGGTCTGCATTGCCGTCTTGTCGGTCGTCCGGGCCGCATCGCCGCGCTGAGGCGCTTCATGGAATATGTGCTCGAGCACAAGAAGGTGTGGATCCCGAAGCGTATCGAGATCGCTCGCCACTGGCACGAGCACCACAGACCGGACAGTATTTGACCCATGAAACGAAACGAATTTGTCGACCGCTTCGGCGGGGTTTTCGAGCATTCGCCCTTCGTCGCAGAACGCGCCTATGACGACGGCATGGTGTTTGATGCGGAACTGAATGTCGAGCGGGTCTATGCGCCGCTGGTTGCCGTGTTTCGTGCCGCAAGCGATGAGGAGCGTCTGACGGTCTTGCGGGCCCATCCGGATCTGGCCGGTAGGCTGGCGATTGCCGGTGAACTGACGGAGGATAGCCGGAAAGAACAGGCCGGTGCCGGTCTCGATCGGTTGACGCCGGCGGAGCATGCCCGCTTCACCGAACTCAATACGGCCTATATGGAAAAATTCGGCTTTCCCTTCATCATCGCGGTCAAAGGGTTGAAGAAGGAGGATATCCTCACCGCCTTCGAAAAGCGCATTCACAACAGCCGCGAAGAAGAGTTCGCCACCGCCTGCGGTCAGGTGGAGCGGATTGTAATGCTGAGGCTGGAAAGCCTGCTGCCGTCTGTGTGAAGTTTTACTATAGTGATCTTGAGTTTCGAGGTTACCCCCCTCTGCCCTGCCGGGCATCCCCCCTTGTGGGGGGGATGCCCGGCAGGGCAGAGGGGGGTACTTTAAAAAAGCTAAGGCTGTTTTGCTGCCGGAATAATGGGGTTCATGATGCGGCCGTCGGACGTGCTGGAGAAAAACAGGGAAGCCATTCGCGCTCTTGCCGTGCGGCATCGAGTGGCCAATCCGCGTGTCTTCGGTTCCGTGGCACGCGGCGAGGATCGCGAAGACAGCGATGTCGATATTCTGGTTGATACTCTCGAGGAGACGACGCTCTTTGATCTCGGGGGCTTGCAGCACGATCTTGAAACGCTGCTACAGATGCGGGTCGATCTTGCGACGAGCAAGGGGTTGCGTCAGAAGATCAGGGACCGTGTTCTGGCAGAGGCTATTGCCATATGACCGCGGATCGTAGCCGCCTGATTGATTACATTCAGCAAATGGAAGAAGCTGCGCAGCAGGCAACCGATTTTATTGTCGGCTTGGATAAGACTACGTTTCTGGCTGACACCAAAAGCCAGATGGCTGTATCCATGGCTTTGGTGATTATGGGCGAGGGCGTGGCGCGGATCTTGAAGCTCAATCCTCATATTGCAGACGATCATCCGGAAATCCCCTGGATGACGATCAAAGGCATGCGTAACCTTGTCGCCCATGATTACTTCGAACTGGAATTCGAGGTCGTATGGAAGACGGTGAATGAGGATCTTCCCCAACTCCTCGCGCAGCTTCGTGCGCTGCGCCATATCCATGCCCAGGGTGAATAATCGAACATGCCGAAACCTCTCTCCATCCGTCCGCTGACGAAGGACGCGTTTGCCCCGTTCGGTCAGGTGATCGAGGCGGATCCCGCCCGCATGAAATTCATCAATGGCGGCAATACCGAACGTTTTCATGCACTGGCCGAGGCGGAGGTGACGGGTGAGGGCGCGCGCGTTATCCTCAATATCTTTCGTGGTCAGCCACGCGCGTTCCCCTATGCACTGACCATGATGGAGCGCCACCCCTTCGGCAGCCAGAGTTTTTCACCGCTGAACGGGCGGCCCTATCTCGTGGTCGTTTCCGAGGATGACGAGGGAAAGCCCGGTGAGCCGCAGGTGTTTCTGGCACGCGGCGACCAGGGTGTGAACTATCGTCGCAATGTCTGGCATCATCCGCTGATGACGATCGGCGCGGTGTCCGATTTTCTGGTTGTCGATCGCGACGGGCCGGGCAACAATCTCGAAGAGTTTTTCTATCCCGAACCCTTCATCATCAGCGAGCCTGCCCTATGACCGGACTGACCACCCATGTTCTCGACACTGCACTCGGCAAGCCGGCTGAAGGGCTCTCCATTGATCTCTACCGGCTGGACGGCGAAGGACGCTCGCATCTCAAGACCGTCATCACCAATTCCGATGGCCGCGTGGATGGCGGGCCGATCCTGATCGGCGAGAGCTTCAAGAAGGGCACTTATGAGCTGGTATTCCATACCGGCGATTATCTGAGCCGTACTGGCGTGCCGCTGGCAGAACCACCCTTTCTGGATGTCATCCCCATCCGCTTCGGCATTGCGGACGAAAATGGCCATTATCATGTGCCCTTGCTGATCTCGCCCTACGGCTATTCGACCTATCGCGGGAGTTGATCACCATGCGTTTTGCTGCCATCGCCGATATTCATGGAAACTGTGCGGCGCTGGAGGCGGTGCTGACGGATATCGGCCAGCAGGGCATTCCCACCAATGCCATCGTCAATCTCGGCGATTGTCTCTCGGGGCCGCTCGAAGCGGGACGCACGGCGGAACTTCTGCTCTCTCTCGACCTGCCAACGGTGCGCGGCAATCATGACCGTTATCTCGTTGAGCATGCAGAAGGGGCGATGCATAGCTGGGAGGCGGATGCCTTCCGGCAATTGACGCCAGAGCATCTGGACTGGCTGAAGACGCTTCCCTTTTCGCTGGTCTGGCACGCAGACGTTTATCTCTGTCATGCCACGCCGAAGGACGA
This sequence comes from Rhizobium oryzicola, assembly GCF_030504645.1. Lineage (GTDB taxonomy): Bacteria > Pseudomonadota > Alphaproteobacteria > Rhizobiales > Rhizobiaceae > Neorhizobium > Neorhizobium oryzicola. The sequence goes on from NZ_JAUKWQ010000002.1 coordinate 352,689, forward strand.
TCAGACCTATTGGCTGGAGGTGGTGAAGCCGGACGGATCGGTTTGTCTCAAGCCGCGTGCCGAGATCGAAGCGCTGGCGGAGGGTGTTTCTCAGCCCCTCATCCTCTGCGGCCATTCACACTTGCCGCGCGCGGTTCGCCTGTCGGATGGGCGGTTGATCGTCAATCCGGGCAGTGTCGGCTGCCCCGCCTATGACGATGACACGCCCTATTACCATCGGGTGGAGGCGGGCACGCCGCTCGCCTCCTATGCGATCTGCGAGAAGAAGGACGGCGATTGGGCCGTCACCTTTCGGCTGGTGCCTTACGACCACATGAGCCAGTCACGTCTGGCCGGGGAGAACGGCCGCCCCAGCTGGGAGGCGGGGCTGGCGACCGGGTGGTTGGCCGATCAATAAGGGCAGTGGGCGATCACGCTGCGATCGACGGCCTTGATATTCCGCTTGCCGCAGAGGGCCATGGTGATGTCCATCTCCTTGGCGATGATGTTCAGCGCCAATTCCACGCCCTGCTTGCCCATGGCACCGAGACCGTAGAGGAAGGGGCGGCCGATATAGGTCCCCTTGGCGCCGAGCGCGACCGCCTTCAGCACATCCTGACCTGAACGGATGCCGCCATCCAGATGCACCTCGATCCGGTCTCCCACCGCGTCGACGATCTTCGGCAGCATGCTGATGGAAGAAGGTGCGCCATCCAGCTGGCGGCCACCATGGTTCGACACGATCAGCGCATCCGCCCCCGTATCGGCAGCGGCGCGGGCATCCTCCTCGTCCAGGATGCCCTTGATGATCAGCTTGCCGTTCCAGCGTTCGCGGATCCATTCCACGTCCTTCCAGGACAGGCGCGGGTCGAACTGTTCCGCTGTCCAGGCGCTCAGCGAAGAGAGATCCGAAACATTGGTGGCGTGGCCGACAATGTTGCCAAAGCCGTGGCGCTTGGTGCGCAGCATGTCCGCACACCATTTCGGCCGCGTCGCCATCTGCCAGATATGCTTCGGTGTGAATTTCGGCGGCGCGGAGAGGCCGTTGCGCAAATCCTTGTGGCGCTGGCCAAGGATCTGCAGGTCGGCGGTCACGACAAGCGCCGAGCAGCCCGCGCGCTTTGCCCGGTCGATCAGGTTTTCGATGAAGGCGCGGTCCTTCATCACATAGAGCTGGAACCAGAAGGGCTTTGTGGTGACCGAGGCGACATCCTCGATCGAGCAGATACTCATGGTCGACAGCGTGAAGGGAACGCCAAATTCCTCCGCCGCTTTGGCGGCCAGCATCTCGCCATCCGCGTGCTGCATGCCCGTCAGTCCCGTTGGCGCCAGCGCCACCGGCATGGCGACATCATGGCCGATCATTTCACTCTTGAGCGAGCGGTTCGTCATGTCCACCAGCACCCGCTGGCGCAGCTTGATGGCTGAAAAGTCTGCCTCATTTGCCCTGTAGGTGCCTTCCGTCCACGAGCCGCTATCCGCATAATCGAAGAACATTTTTGGCACGCGGCGGCGGGCAAGGGTTTTCAGGTCGGCAATGGTCAGCGGCTTGGACATGGTATTCCTATTTTCCCAAAACAGTTTTCACCGCGACACCCGCCACATAGGTCTCTACCACGCTGCGGTCATCGCCCAGCGTCTGCAGCAGGAAAAGCTCTTCCGGCAGCGTGTTGACCGTTTCCATACGCAGCTTCATGGCCGGGGTTGCCGCGGCGTCCAGCACCACCAGATCGGCATCGGTGCCTTCCTCCAGCGTGCCGATGCGGTCCACCAGCGACAACGCCTCCGCATTGCCGCGCGTCATCAGGTAGAAGCTGTCGAGCGGGTTCAGCCGCTCGCCGAGCAGCTGCTGGATCTTGTAGGCCTCGTCCATGGTCTTGAACATGGAGTAGCTGGAGCCGCCGCCGATATCCGTGGCGACGCCGACACGCACCGGCTTGTCGCGTCGCGTGATTGCCTTCAGCGGGAAGAGGCCGGAGCCGAGGAAGAGATTTGAGGTCGGGCAATGGACAGCCACCGAACCGGTCTCTGAAAGCACATCCGCTTCGCGGTCGGAGAGGTGGATGGCGTGGCCAAGCAGCGTCCTTTTGCCCAGCAGCCCGTAGCGGGCATAGATATCCGTATAATCCGTCGCCTCAGGGTAAAGCTCGCAGGTAAAGCGGATTTCCTCATGGTTCTCGGACAGATGCGTCTGGATGTGCAGGTCCGGGAATTCCTGGGCGAGCGCCTGCGCGGCACTCATCTGCTCCGGCGTCGAGGTGATGGCGAAGCGCGGGGTGATGGCCACGTGATTTCGGCCCTTGCCGTGCCATTGTTCGATCACGGCGCGCGTCTCGTCATAGCCGAGCTGCGGCGTATCCAGGAGGCCCTGCGGCGCGTGGCGATCCATCATCACCTTGCCGCCCACCATCAGCATGTTGCGTTTCATGGCCTCCGCAAAGAAGGCATCGGCAGACGCTTTATGCACCGAGCAATAGGCGACCGCCGTCGTGGTGCCCTGGCGCAGGAACTCGTCGTAGAAATGCGTGGCGATGCGCTCCGCATGCGCGGTTTCCACGAAGCGGCATTCCTCCGGGAAGGTATAGGTGTTCAGCCATTCCAGCAGGTTGGCAGCGTAGGATGCAATCACCTGCATCTGCGGAAAATGCACATGCGTATCGATCAGGCCCGGCAGGATCAGATGCGGGCGGTGGTCCACCTCTTCCACATCCTCGGGCGCTGCCGCTTTCACATCGGCGTAAGATCCCGCCTTTGCAATGATGCCATCGCGGATCAGCAGGGCGCCGTCAGATTCGTAAAGATAGCTTTCGCTGTCGTTCAGGCTCGCAGGGGCGCGATGAAAGGAGAGCAGGCGTCCCCTGAGAAGTGTGGTGGTCATTTCTTGGCTCCGGCGGAACTGGCCGCACTTTCGTACCAGGCGACGAGAAGCTTGCGCTCCTCCGATGTGATGCCGGATACATTTCCGGGCGGCATGGCGTGGCTACGCCCTGCCTGGATATAGATCTCGCGGGCATGCGATGCGATATCCGCATCTGTCTCGAATTTCACCTGCTTGGGAGCGAAGCGAATGCCTTCCCAGGCGGGCTCTGCCGCATGGCACATGCCGCAACGGCCCTGCACGATATCCTTTGCCTGACCAAAATGCACATCGCTGGCAAAGCGCTGCTGCAGTGGCGACAGCGAGACGGTCTTCTCTCCGGTCAGCACTTTCGGGACGGTGGAGAGCCACATGATGAGGATGAAGATCAGCACCGTCACCAGCCAGGTCCAGGTTGGTTTGCCCTTTCGCGCATGCGTGGTGTTGAACCAGTGACGGATGGTGACGCCCATCAGGAAGACGAGGGCCGCGATAATCCAGTTGAACTGCGTGCCGAAGGCCAACGGATAGTGGTTCGACAGCATGAAGAAGATGACGGGCAGCGTGAGATAGTTGTTGTGCAGCGAGCGCTGCTTGGCGATACGCCCGTATTTCGGATCCGGCGTGCGGCCTGCGATCAGATCGGCTACGACGATCTTCTGGTTGGGGATGATGATCATGAAGACGTTTGCCGACATGATCGTCGCGGTAAACGCGCCGAGATGCAGGAAGGCGGCCCGTCCCGTGAAGATCTGCGTATAGCCCCAGGCCATGGCGATCAGCACAACATAGAGAATGGCCATCAGACCCCATGTGTTTTCGCCGATCGGGGATTTGCAGAGTTGATCATAGATCAGCCAGCCAAGTGCAAGCGATGCCAGCGACAGGCCGATCGCCTGCCAGGGCTGAAGTTCCAGCAGCGAATGATCGATCAGGAACAGATCCGCGCCGCCATAATAGACGATACAGAGCATCAGGAAGCCGGACATCCAGGTGGCGTAGCTTTCCCATTTGAACCAGGTCAGATGCTCCGGCATCTGGGCGGGCGCCACAAGATATTTCTGGATGTGGTAGAAGCCGCCGCCATGCACCTGCCATTCTTCGCCATAGGCGCCAACAGGCAGATGCGGCCGCTTCACCAATCCGAGATCGAGGGCGATGAAATAGAAGGATGAGCCGATCCAGGCCACGGCGGTGATCACATGCAGCCACCGGGCTGCAAAGCTCAGCCATTCCCAGGCTATGGCGTATTCGTACATGCGAGAATTCCTGTCTCGTTCCCCGACTGATCAGAGTGGAAAAAAAACGCGGTTTAGGGAAGAGCACGTCTAACGAAATCCATGGTTTTCGCGGCCGGGGTGACGCGGTTCCGAGAGGGCGTTGTTGCATTGCATCACAAACGGCCTGCAGATGGACCGCCGGGGCGATATGGAACTTCTTGTTCCATGCCGTGTTGCTGGGCAGAAGCTTGCGCCGACTATCATTTGTGCATCGCAACTTCTTGCGGATTCGTCTGTGAGGACGACTCAGCTATTGTGACAATTGCAAGACAGCCGGTGAAGGCGGGTATTGCGGGTTCACCGGTGATGAAAGGCATTCATCAACGGAGAATAAGCTCATGCGAAGCATTCTGACGCTTGTGATGATTGCGTATGCGTCTGCGTTCCCCTCTGGCCTCAACGCGCACGAAGCCCAGAGCGGCTGGCAATATGAAGCCTACTGCTGCAACGGAAACAACCATACCGGCGACTGCCAGATGATCTCGACGAAGAACGTCAAGATCATTGCAGGCGGCTACGAAGTGGAATTGCGACCGGGTGACCATCGTCTGGTTACGCGTTCTCATGATTTCAAAGTGCCTCAGAGCCAGGCGCGGCGCAGCCAGGATGAGGAATATCACCTCTGCCTCTATCCGACCGAGGATACGCTACGCTGCTTCTATGCGCCGGATATGTCCAATTAGCCCCCTATGTCCCAGGGGCGCGTTCCTCCAAACTTGGCGGGGTCTTGGTGAGAAAGGCCCCGAACGCCTGGATCTTGGCGGCATGACGCCGCACCTCCGGAAATGAGCCAACATCTTAGCCGTCTTTGCGCAGCGTATTTTCAGCTTTTCATTTGCAAATTCGCATTGTTCGTGTGCGGTGTGTCATTGGTTAGTTTGCCAGTTTCCGCCTTAACTCCTTGGGGCTTATTCCAAAATATGCCTTAAAGCGGCTGGAGAAGCTAGAGAGTTGGGCATAGCCAACCTCGAATGCGATGTGCGAAATGCTCATGTCCGTATTGATCAGAAGCTTTTGGGCTGCTGTCATGCGCAGCCGCTCTGTTGCGCCGCCAATGGTTTCTCCATGCACCTGCTTGAATGCCTGCTGGAGCTTGGTTCTGTTTGTGCCGAGTTTTCGGGAGAGATCCGCCAGCGAAGGTGGGTGGGCGTAATTCACTTCCAGAAGATCCAGGACTGCTTTTGCTGCTCGAAGATCGGTCGGTCTCAGCAAGGCTTCCACGGCGGAAAGGGTGCGTGCCTGTTCAAGGGCGTGGAACACAAGTTCCTGTGCCTTGATGGTGATAAAGGCCGCATTCATGCAGTTTTCCATGACGCTGGCAGACTGTGGGCCGCTCAACATAAGCTGCACCGCCTCTCGCATGGCGGCGTTGAAATGAAGCGAGCAATGCTGGAAAGGTCCTTCCGTCTCTTCTTTCCTCTGCTCCAGCAGTGATGCGGCGTCAATGCCGAAAAAATCCTTCAGCCATTGGGGGCAGCACGCTACCGTCAGGAATTTTTGCCAATGGCCGGGCAGTATCCTGTCCTGCATGACGTAGTCGCCTGGCGCAGAGAAAATGCCCGCGTCGTGCCGAACGATGCTTTCCAGTCTGTTATGCCCATAGGTGGTTTCGAGCGACAGATCGAAGTTGAAGTGAAAGCGGATCAAGCCCTCATCCGTCACCTCGTGCAGCTTTTCTTCTCGGATTGCACAATCCACCAAGAGGACACGCAGATCTGGCGTTTTCACGAATGCCACCATGCCGTCACCAGCAGCAGGCAGAAATTGTTTGCGCGTGGATTCAAAACGGCCATTGCGTTCCGTTTTCGTCAAATTGTCGTTGAATAGATCACCGGGCAGAATTTCCGAAAATCCGTTCCAGTTGAAGCGCGCGCTCATTTCTCTCCTCCAAAGAGATAAAAGTGCATTTGCATTTCGCCAAAGTTTTTCTGCAAATCCCCAAAGCTCGTAATGCTTGTCTTTCGTAATCGTAACCGGAGCAGACGTAAACCGTCGATTGAGTCGTGCGGGGATAATCCCGTTATTCTACGAAGCATTGTGGGGATATTCGACATCACTCCATTATTGCTTTCTTTTTTAAGGAGGGGTGAGAATGGCTGTTCTTATTGTTGGGGTGGGGCAGACCTATACGACCATTCAGGCTGCCGTGAGCGCTGCCCAGGATGGAGACGAAATCCAGGTCAGAGCCGGAACGTACCGAGAGCAGATCGTTATCGACAAGGCAATCACCCTCGTGGGGGCGAGCCGTGACAGCGTTATCATCGAGGCGCCGGATACGCCGGTTGCGTCGGGGACTTCATCAATAAATGACAAGACCCGCACCGTCATCGTCGATGTTCTTGTCGGCAATGTCAGCAAGAGCGATGTTTTTATCAAAGACCTGACGATTGACGGCCGTGGCAAGGGCACCGCCGATTCATACGGCCTGGTTGGTCTAGGCTCACAGAACTCAAATACGTCCGTCGATAACGTCCATATCAAGGCCATTCGCGAGCCCCTCGATAAGGATGGAAACTATCAAGGAAATAGCAACAGTTTTGGTGTTCTGGCTGAGGGAACCGATCTCAGCAATGGTGCGCGTTATAAGTTTACCATCAAGAATTCTCTTATTGATGAGTTTCAGAAGACCGGCATTATCGCCTGGGGCAAGAGCCTCAATGCCATCATTCAGGATAACCAGATCATAGGTGCTGCTGAACTGGGCAGACCCGTTCAAAACGGTATGCAGATCGGCTCGGCGGGGGATCCCCGAGAGGGGGTAATTGCAACAATTACCGGCAATACGCTGACCAATCTGGGCTATGTCCTCGACCCCTACCTTGCCAGTGGCATTCTGCTATCCAATACCGGCGTTGCTGAAGTTGCCAGCAATATCATTACGGCGGCTGCGGGAGACCTTGATGACACAGGCAAAGGCTCGCTCGTAGCGATCAACCTCCTACACGTGCCCGGCAATGTTAATGTTCATGACAACAAGATCATGGATGCCTACGACGCCATCGTCACGGAAAAACCGCTGCAAAACGCAACCTATACCCTCTCAAACAACGATGTTTCGGGCTCACATATCGCCTTTAGAGATGGTCCTGATCCGCTCGGCACGAATGCAACGACGATCAACGTAAATTCCACAGTCCAATCCACCAACAAAAGTGGCTTATATCTTTACCAGTTGTTTGGTGGCGACGACGTTTTCACCGATACCGGCGTTGGCAATACCAGGGTAGAAGGCGGAGATGGCAACGATACGATCACCACGGGTCGCGGCAACGATGTGCTGATCGGCGGTGCGGGCAGCGACACCCTGAAAGGCGGCGCGGGTAACGACGTTTTCCAGGGCACGGTCGAGGAGTTGAACGGCGATACGATCCAGGATTTCAGCGTTGATGATCGCCTTGTCGTCACGGATGCGGATCTGACCAGCCTGAATGGCAAGACGGCAACCGGCACGCTGACACTTGCGAGTGGTAAGGCGATTACGTTGAACAATCTGCCGGCTGGCGCAACCTGGAATGTGACCTGTAATGCTGCAACGACCACTAGCACCGTAAAGCTCAGCTTGCCCAGCACCGATAGTGGCGGTGGTGGTGGTGGCGGCCCTGCACCGCAGCCGCTTGTGGATGGAGTAGCCGTCACCTCCACGTCGACAATGAACAGTGACGGCAGTCTTTCACAGATAATGACAGTTCCTGTCGTCACCACGGGTCGCGTCGAAAGCGTTGGCAATGCCTCTGTCGCTGACATTCCTCTTTTCAAAACGGCAGGTGGTGTATCTGTGGTCAATGCCGAGGTACCGGTGGGTTTCGGCCTCTCGGTTACCGGAAGCGGGCAGGCCAAATCGCCCAGCGCTTCGCTGACCGACCTCATCCGCGAAATCAAGGCGCACACGCCTTCTGGCTCTTCCGACCAAACGACGCTGGTGGGTGGCGGCACGAAATTTCTCGATGGGCTCGTGCCCAGCAATTCGCTGATCGTCCAGACCATCGTGCCCACTCTGGGCGGGGCTTCCACGCCGCCCGGTTCTCCGCTGATCATCAATGGCACGCCGGCTGCGGAGGGTATTCCGAAGGTGGCGCTTGTTATCGATGGGCACGATCTGCCAACGGGTACGGTGCTTCAATTGCACAATGTCGATTTCGCCGTTGTCGTCGGTAACCTCACGGTTACGGGCGGCACAGGATCCCAGGTGGTGTGGGGCGATAGCGGCAACCAGACCATCAACCTTGGAGCCGATGACGATATCCTCTTCGGCGGTGGTGGTGACGACAAGATTTCCTCCAAGGGCGGTGACGATCGCCTGTTCGGTAATTCCGGTCGCGATGAGCTTTCCGGCGGTGAAGGCAAGGATTTCCTGCATGGCGGGGAGGGGCAGGACGTCGCTCTCTTTGAGCGCACCTCGGACCGTTATGTCGTGACCCAGAACCATGCGGTGGTGACCGTACGTTCGCTGGACGATCCGACCGATGTGGACACGCTCGTGAACATCGAGACGATCCGCTTCAAGGACAAGGATGTGCAGCTTTCCTATGCTACCAAGATCGAGATGATCGCGCGGCTCTATAAGCAACTTTTCGACCGGCAGGGAGATATGGACGGCGTGCAGTTCTGGGCGGAAAAGCTCTCTAAGGGGGCTTCCGCCGGTGACATCGTCACTGATTTCTTCTCTTCTCAGGAAAGCCGGAACATGAAGTTCCAGCAATATAGCAAGGACGGTGCCATCACACTTGAGCTTCTTTATGAGGTGCTCTTCAGCCGCAAATCGGATGATGCAGGCTACGCCTACTGGCAGACAGCTCAGAGCAAGGGCATGAGCCTGACCGAAATTGCAAACCATTTTGCCTATTCACCGGAAATGCAGGCGAAGTATGTCCCGCCAACCGGATGGGAGTTTCTGGTCTAGAAGAACGCGAACACGTCCAGCCTCTCAAAATTGGGGCTGGACTAAAATCTTACTCAAGTGGCGCGCGCTCCTCGAAACTCGGCAGGGTCTTGGTAAGGAAGGCCCGGAAGGCGCGGATCTTGGCGGCATGACGCCGCGCTTCGGGATAAACGAGCCAATAGTGGGAGCCGTCTTCGCAGGTGAGTTCGAAGGGCTGGATGAGGCGCCCCATCGCCACGTCATCCTGATAGAATTCCGGTCGCAGAATGGCCACTCCATGGCCCGCGACGGCGGCCGCTGCCTCTAAAGCCTGCGCACCCATTTTGCTGCGCGGATAAAGATCCAGTTCCGCATCCGGATAACCGGCCGCGGTGAACCAGATCCGCCACCAGCGATCGCCGGGATCGATAATCCTGAGCTTCAGGAGATCCAGCGGTTCGCGCACGCCGCCTATGCTTTCGGCCAGTTTCGGACTGAGCATGGGTGTGAAATGGTTGCGCATCAGGAAATGTGCGCGCAGGCCAGGCCACTGGCCCTGGCCAACGCGGATAGCGACATCGGCCTCAGTCTTGTTGAAGTCGATGATCTCCTGCGTGGTTTCCAGCCGTACCGCAATACGGGGATTGTCCAACTGGAAAATGCCCAGATGCCGCGCCAGCCAATGGCTGGCAAAGGTTGCCGTCGCATTGATGGTGAGCGTGCCTTCCGATGTGCTGCGCATGTCGGAGATGGCTGCGCTCAACAATTCGAACGCTTCCGACACCTTCGGTGCGAGACGGGCGCCGGCGTCTGTCAGGGTGATGCGGCGCGGCCGGCGCAGAAACAGGCTCTCACCCAGCAGGTCTTCCAGCAGCTTGATCTGATAGCTGACAGCGGTCTGCGTCAGCCCCAGTTCTTCGCCCGCCTTGGTGAAGCTCAAGTGCCTGGCAACGGCCTCGAACACGCGCAGCGCATTCACCGGAAATTGCTTCGATATTTTCATGCATCAACCCTCTTGATCCATATAGACGAAGCTTCGATTGGATCGCCGGTGCTTCTGCGAGCATCATAGCCTCATTCATTCGATGCGAAAGGGCTGTCAGATGTTTGAAACCATGGAAGGATCGCGGGCAGCAAGCCTATGGTCGCGGCTGGTATCGCGCTTACTCGGCGTGAAGGATCTGGCTCAGAAGCGGCGCGGACGCAGCAACCGGCTTGATGTGGAAGAGATGCCGGAAAGCCAGAAGCGGGATCTGGGACTGGAGGATCGCGGCATCAACGTCGGTCGCCAGAGACTGCCGACGGCCTTCGATGCTGCCCGCGACTCATTCCTTCGGCGTCCGCTCTAGTCCTCTTCCGTAAACGGTCAGCAACTCCGCCGCCACCAGGGCGGCAATGACGGCGGGGCGCTTGTCCCGCACCTGGGTTCCGCCGATCGGCAGGATCAACCGGTCGGTTGTCACCGCGCCCTCCGTTTCCCGCGCCAGCCAGCTTTTGAAGGTGGCGCGTTTTGTGGCGGAGCCAATCATGCCGATATAGGCGAGGTCATCCCGCGCCAGGGCTTCACGGGCAATGAGGAAATCTAGCGCGTGGTCATGCGTCAGGATGATCACTGCGCTGGAGGATGCGAGATCTTTCACCAGCGCTTCCGGCATGGCCACATGGCGTGCCGTGACGTTTTCGGGCAGGTCGATGAGGGCGTCCGCCCGCGTTTCCACCACCGTCACCCGAAAGGGCAGGGGCGCCAGCGCTGTCGCCAGCGCCTGGCCGACATGTCCTGCACCAAACAGCATGACGGTTGGAAACGCCTCTGACTCGGCGGCAAGGCGTGCCTCAAGCTCAGCCCGGACGGCAGGCGTCACGCTTGTGAAAGACAGGGCGGTACGTCCGCCGCAGCATTGGCCGATTTCCGGGCCGAGCGGAATATCAAGCTGCGGCTGTCCGCCGCCAGTGAGGAGCGCGCGGGCATTGTCGATCGCCACGAATTCCAGTTGCCCGCCGCCGATCGTGCCCCAGCATTCTGACTGCGATACCAGCATGAACGCGCCTTCTTCCCGCGGCGTCGAGCCCTTGGCTTCGATGACGGTGACGAGGATGCAGACAGGATAGGCATCCAGAAAGCGTGCGATCGGCATGGGCGTCGTCATTTGCCTCTGCCGTCTTCACGCCGCGTGATCGCCAGTTCGCTGTGGTTCACTTTCGTCCTCGAAACCATTGTGCAGCGTCCCGTTCAACTCGAACATCAGGCCATCTCTTTCATAAAGGGTCACGCCCGTTCCTGAAAAGTAATTGGCAACGATCTGGTCGGTCAAACGGGATCCGAACCCCCGGCGGCGCGGTCCCTGCACGGGAGGCCCTCCCGATTCCTGCCAGATAAAGCGGAAGCTTTTATCCTCCCTGGTTGACCATGAGATGGCGATCCGGCCGCTTTCGGTCGAAAGCGCGCCATATTTCAGGGCATTGGTTGCGAGCTCATAAACCGCGAGCGACAGGCCAACCGCCTGTTGCGGCGAGACCCGCACATCGGGTCCCGACACGATCAAACGCTGCGGCTCATCAAGATGGGCCTCCATGCTTTCGCGGATGATGCTCGCCAGGTCTGCGTCCGTTTCGGATTGGTGGATGAGGTTCTGAGCCTTTCCAAGGGCAGCGATGCGTTTGCTGATTGTATCGCGCGCCTCTTCCAGCGTTTCCGCATGGCGCATGGTGGCGCTGACGACCGCTGTTGTGACAGCCACGCTGTTTTTGACCCGGTGCACAAGTTCGCGTCGCAACAGTTCCTCGTTGCGACGGCTTTTCACGGCAGCCGTTGTGTCGACCGCGACGTCGATCAGTCCGGCCACTCGTCCTGCGTCGTCGTAAAGCGGACTATAGGAGAACGTCCAGAACGTCTCTTCCGGATAGCCGTTACGGTGCATGATCAGTCGCAGATCTTCGGTGAATGTGCTGCGGCCAGCCAGTGCTTCTGCCACGAAGGGTTTCACATCCTCCCAGACATCGGACCAGATCTCTTGAAAAGGCTGCCCAAGAGCGCCGCGCTCCTTGGCACCCAGAAACGGTCGGTAGGCGTCATTGTAGACGATGTTGAGATCATCGCCCCAGAAGAGGCAGATCGCGTGTCCCTGCTGGACCATCATCTGCACGACGCTGCGCAGTGACACAGGCCATGTGTCGATCGCCCCCATCGAGGTTTTCGACCAGTTAAAGGCGCGAATGGCGCGCCCCATTTCACCACCATCCCTAGGGAAATCAAACACGCGCAAATCCCGGCCGTAAACCATTTCACATTCAATATCGTGCAGCTTGTTCCATTATCGAGGGTCGCTGACACAGCCGCGATATTTTTTTCGAGCCTACATCCCCTTCAGCCGCTCCACGGCCATCAACACCCGCTCGGGCGTCGCTGGCGCATCAAGCCGCGGGCAGACCCTGTAATCGGCAATCGAGGCCACCGCCATGGAGAGCGCCTCCAGCACGGAAATGCCCAGCATGAAGGGGGGCTCGCCCACCGCCTTGGAGCGCCCGATGGTCTGTTCGCGGTTTTCCGACCATTCGGCCAGCTTCACGTTGAAAATCTTGGGCCGGTCGGAGGCGAGCGGGATCTTGTAGGTGGAGGGCGCGTGGGTGCGCAGGCGGCCCTTGCCGTCCCACCACAGCTCCTCGGTCGTCAGCCAGCCCATGCCCTGCACGAAGGCACCTTCCACCTGGCCGATATCGATGACCGGGTTCAGCGACTTGCCGACATCGTGGAGGATATCCGTGCGGTCGACCAGATATTCGCCGGTCAGTGTGTCGATCGAGACTTCCGAGCAGGCCGCGCCATAGGCGAAATAGAAGAAGGGCCGGCCCTTGCCCGCCGCGCGATCCCAATGGATCTTCGGTGTCTTGTAGAAGCCGGCGGCGGAAAGCTGTACGCGGTCGAAATAGGCGGCCTTTACCAGCGCATCAAAGCTGACCGTCTCGGTGCCAATGCGCACTCGGTTCGGCAGAAACTCGATGTCGCCAGCCTGTGCCTGCCATTTGCGGCAGGCGAAATCGATCAGCCGGTCCTTGATCTGGCGGGCGGCATCATAGGCTGCCATCCCGTTCAGATCCGAGCCTGACGAGGCGGCGGTGGCGGATGTGTTCGGCACCTTGCCTGTCGTCGTGGCGGTGATCTTCACCCGCTCGATATCGACATTGAAGGTGTCGGCCACCACTTGCGCCACCTTGGTATAGAGCCCCTGGCCCATTTCGGTGCCGCCATGGTTCAGGTGGATCGAGCCGTCCGAATAGACATGCACCAGCGCACCTGCCTGGTTGAAGGCGGTCATGGTGAAGGAAATGCCGAACTTGACGGGCGTCAGCGCAATGCCCTTGCGGATGACCGGGCTGTTCTGGTTGAATTCGATGATCGCCTGACGCCGCGCGCGGTAAGCGCTGGAGGTTTCCAGCTCCTCCACCAGACGCAGGAGGATATTGTCCTCCACCTCCTGGTGGTAGGGCGTCAGCGTGCGGCCGGAACCGGGCTCACCGTAGAAATTCAGCTTGCGGATATCGAGCGGATCCTTGCCGACCCCATAGGCGATTTCCTCGATGAAGCGCTCGCCGCCCACCATGCCCTGCGGCCCGCCGAACCCGCGAAAGGCGGTGTTGGAGCAGGTGTGGGTCTTCAGCGGCTTGGAGGTGAGATGCACATGCGGATAGAAATAGCTGGAATCCGCATGGAACAGAGCGCGGTCGGTCACCGGGCCGGAAAGGTCGGATGAGAAGCCGCAGCGGGCCGCAAAGGTGGCATCCACCGCGTGGATGCGGCCCTCGTCATCGAAGCCCAGTTCGTAATCGACGCGGAAATCGTGCCGCTTGCCGGTCACCATCATGTCTTCGTCGCGGTCCGGGCGGAATTTGACAGCCCGGTTCAGCTTCTTGGCGGCAACGGCTGCGAGGCATGCGAAATGCGCGCCTTGCGTTTCCTTGCCGCCAAAGCCGCCGCCCATGCGGCGCGTGTTGACGGTGACGGCGTGGCTGGCGCAATGCAGGACATGCGCCACCATATGCTGAACTTCCGTCGGGTGCTGGGTGGAGGACCAGACGGTGACGTCCTCATCCTCACCGGGAATGGCAAGCGCGATCTGGCTTTCCAGATAGAAATGCTCCTGTCCGCCAACATAAAACCGGCCGGTCAGGCGGCGCGGGGCGTTTGCCATTTCCGTTTCCGGCGTGCCGCGCTTCAAAGTCATCGGCGTCACGACGAGAGGCGCGTTGTTTTCGAGCGCGCTATCGATATCGGTCCAATGGGGCAGGTCGCGATATTCGATCTTGGCAAGACGTGCGGCCCGGCGGGCCTGTTCTCGCGTTTCGCCGATGACGACAAAGATCGGCTGGCCGTGGAATTCCACCTTTGTCGTGGCGAGCAGGCGCTCATCGCCGCTGCCGTTGGAGGATACGTCGTTGACGCCGGGAATATCATCCGCCGTCAGCACTGTCACCACGCCCGGCGCTGCCCGGACTGCGGAGAGATCGACCGACAGGATGTCGGCATGCGCCCGGTCCGACAGGCCGAGTGCGGCATGCAGCGTGCCGGCGGGTTCGGGAATGTCATCGATATATTCGGCGGTGCCCGTGACGTGCTTGTGCGCGGAGTCATGGCGGAGCGATGCATGCATCGGGCCGTTGATGGTGTCCTTGGTGTCGAAGGTGGTGGTATCCATCAGCGGATTCCTTCGATTGGTGTTTGCTGAGCGGCGGCATGCAAGCTGCCCCTCACCCTAACCCTCTCCCCGCTTGCGGGGAGAGGGGACTTGCCCGATGCGAGGCTGCGATGGGCGGAGGTGGTGCGGCAACTTCCTTCTCCCCGCGAGCGGGGAGAAGGTGCCGGCAGGCGGATGAGGGGCTGCTGATACGTAGTTCTGGCCATCCCTCACGCCTCCTCAGGCTCGAAGCGCGACAATTCCTGGGGCTGGCCCGCCGTTTCCAGGAAAAAGCGGGTTAGCAGATTCTTTGCCGTAATCGTGCGGTATTCCGCCGTGGCGCGCCAGTCGGTCAACGGTTGATAATCCTCGTCGAAGGCATCGCGCACCGAGGCGACCGTATTCCAGCTCCAGGGGCGGCCGATGAGGGCGTTCTCGACAGCTGTCGCGCGCTTCGGCGTTCCGGCCATTCCGCCGAAGGCGATGCGGCAGGTTTCCACACAACCTTCGCCATCCAAGGTCAGATAAAAGGCGCCGCACAGCGCCGAGATGTCCTCGTCGCGGCGTTTCGAGATCTTGTAGACCGCGTAAAAGGCTTCCTCGCTTCCATGCGGAATGGTGATCTTCTCAACGAATTCGCCTTGTTGGCGGTCCTGCTTGCCATAGGTGATGAAGTACTGTTCCAGCGGCAGGGTGCGGCTGCCAGAGGCGGAGCGCAACGTGACGGTGGCACCCAGCGCAATCAGCGCCGGCGGCGTATCACCGATGGGCGAGCCGTTGGCGATATTGCCACCGATGGTGCCCATGTTGCGCACCTGCTGGCCGCCCAAGCGATCAAACAGGCGGCCGAGCGCCGGGTAATGGCTTTCCAGCACCTCGAAGCCTTGCGCATAGGTCACGCCCGCGCCGATCACGATGCCGGTCTCATCCGCGGTGAGGGTCTGCAGGTCGGTCAGGTGGTTGATGAAGACGACCGGATTGATCGGCCGCATCTGCTTGGTGACCCAGAGGCCGACATCGGTTGCCCCCGCCACGATGGTTGCTCCCGGATGCTCGGCCAGCACCCCTGCCAGGTCGGAAAGTGAGCCCGGAATGATCGCCTGCCTGTCGTCCTTGTCGACGCGGATGGTTTCCGAGGATGCCCGGATGGTCCAGAGCTTGGCCATGACCTCGGCGCGGTCGCGCTCGATCGGGTCGAACAGTGCGCTGGGGCGGCTGGCCGCCACCTGTTCGGCGGCCTTGACGATCGGCTCATAGCCGGTGCAGCGACAGAGATTGCCCTGGAGCGCCGTTTCGATCTCGGCGCGGGTCGGGTTCTCGCTTGCCATCCAGAGGCCGTAGAGCGACATAATGAAGCCGGGGGTGCAGAAGCCGCATTGCGAGCCGTGGCAATCGACCATGGCCTGCTGCACGGGGTGCAGTCTGCCGTCCTTGCCCGCCAGGTGCTCCACCGTCACCACATGCGTGCCATGCAGGGAGCCGACGAAGCGGATGCAGGCATTGACGCTTTCATAGCGCAGCGCGCCCCCGATCAGCCGCCCGACAAGAACGGTGCAGGCGCCGCAATCGCCTTCCGCGCAGCCTTCCTTGCTGCCGGTCAGCCGCCGCCTCAGCCTCAGATAATCCAGGAGCGTTTCCGTGGGCGCAAAATCGCTTAGGGAAACCTCTTCACCATTGAGGATAAAGCGTATGGCAGCCGTCATGCGTGTTCCCTTATGGACTTATTGAGCGGTCCAGCCGCCGTCTATGGAGATGTGTGTGCCGGTGATCTGTCGTGCTGCGTCGCTAGCGAGGAACAGCGCTGTCGCGGCCACTTCCTCGATGGAGACGAATTCCTTCGTCGCCTGCAAACGGAGCATGACGTCCGTCTTGACCGCCTCTTCCGAGATACCACGTTCGCGCGCCGTGTCGGGGATCTGTTTCTCCACGAGGGGCGTCAGCACGTAGCCGGGGCAGATGGCGTTCACTGTAATGCCGGTTTCGGCCAATTCCAGTGCGGCGGTTTTGGTCAATCCCAAAACGCCGTGCTTAGCAGCGACATAAGCCGATTTGAACGGCGATGCAACCAGTCCATGCGCGGATGCGACATTGATGATGCGGCCATGGCCAGCCTTCTTCATCAGCGGAATGGTGTTGCGCATGGTGTGGAAGGCTGATGACAGCAGGATGGCGATCAACTGATCCCATTTCTCAACAGGGAAATCCTCGATCTTCGCCACATGCTGGATGCCGGCATTGTTGACGAGAACATCGACCGTACCGAAAGTCTTCTCGGCTGTGTGGATGAGATCGGCGATCTCATCCGGCCTGGTCATGTCGGCGCCATGGTAGAGCGCCTTTGGCGCCCCCAGTGTTTCCAGTTCTGCCCGCGCCGCCTCGATCTCTTCCGGCTTGCCGAAGCCGTTGATGACGACATTGTCGCCTCCCTTCGCAAAGGCACGGGCAATGCCAAGCCCGATGCCGCTGGTGGAGCCGGTAACGACGACAGTTCTGGCCATGCTCTCTCTCCCTGACGTTTTCCGCGGCGTTCTGCTGCGTCGCGGTAATCAGGAAAAGTATGCCTAAAGTGATCAGGCTGGCAACTGAGCTATTTCACGTAGTCTCAATGCCTCAACGGCAGCTGCGGACTTCCTTCAGGGCCGCCGTGACACCTTTGAGCGAATAGGAATAGGTGGTGGCGGTGCCGCGTTGGGACGTGGCCTGCAATGTCATTTCCGACCCGCCGCGCATGGCGTCCACGAGTGCGGGTTCGCGGGAGGGGTCACGCACCCAGGCGGCGTTGTCCTTCGGCACCAGCGTGAAGGTATCGCCACCGATTTCCACCTTGATGGTCGAATCGGATTTCAGGTCATAGCCCATGATCGCTTGCGGCATCATGGAGGAGCCCTCCGGCGCCACGAGGAAATAGTTTTCGCCGTGGTTGACGCTTTCTGGCAGGGCGGATGTCGGAACGCTCAAGACATAGCAGCGCTTGGCCGCACCACCGCCATAGGAATAGACGCCCCAGTCATCGAACTGTTTCACCCGTGCGGGCTGGGCAGCAGCGGCAAAGGCGGTGGACAGGGTAACCAGAACGGCTAGGGCGGATGTCTTGACGGACATTCGTACTCTCCTCGTAAACATGCTTGGGAAACAGCCGGCGCGCGAAAACCACAACCGGCGATACGCGTGCGATTGAACGGGAGGAGGGTTATCGAAAGGTTAACAGGCGGATCAACCCTTTGGACGGAACGCTCACAAAGGGTTGATGAGTGTTGCTCGGATTTTGGTCTCGTCAGGGGCGGGCGGGAATGTTGACGCCCTTGGCGACGGCGGGACGTGCCAGCATGCGCTCAAACCAGGCGGGCAGGGCGCTGAGCTTCTCATACTCCACCAGCGGGCCAGCTTCGTAGAAACCGGTGAGGCTGCGGATCCAGCCGACAATGGCAATATCGGCGATCGTATATTCATCGCCCATGATCCAGTCACGGCCCGTCAGGCGCTGTTCGAGCACGCCGAGCAGGCGCTTGGTCTCGTTGAGGTAGCGGTCACGCGGACGCTTGTCCTCAATCTCCTTGCCGGCAAACTTATGGAAGAAGCCGAGCTGGCCAAACATGGGACCGATCGCCGCCATCTGGAACATCACCCACTGGATCGTCTCGTAGCGGCGGGCGGGATCAGCAGGCAGAAGCTTGCCGGTCTTTTCCGCAAGGTAGATCAGGATCGCGCCGGATTCGAACAGGGTGATCGGCTTGCCATCCGGGCCGTTGGGGTCAAGGATGGAGGGGATCTTGCCGTTCGGGTTCAGCGACAGGAATTCCGGACCCCAGGTTTCGTTCTCGCCGATATTGATGAAATGCGGCTCGTAGGGCAGGCCGATCTCTTCCAGCATGATAGAGACCTTCACGCCGTTCGGCGTCGGCGTGGAATAAAGCTGCAGAATGTCCGGATTGGCCGCCGGCCAGCGGGTTGTGATGGGGAAGTTCGAAAGGTCAGCCATGATGTCCTCGTGGGGCTAAAACGGAGCGGACTATATCTTCCAGCCGTGACAAAGCTAGGAGGATGCTTGCGACAGACTTTGGCCCACCCGGTGCTGAATCATTTCAAAGGCTTGGGCGAAGCCGTTGCGAACTTGATTCGACCAAAGGCAAATTCTGCTTCAATTTCAGGAGTCTGCGGATGTCTTGCCTGCACATTCGCCGCTAAGGCCTTGGCGCAGGATTCTTTTTATCCCGTCTTCCATCGATATTTTCGAACACGCCGTTCGAAACTTTCCTGTTTCAATCGGTGCACCTGCTTTCTATCTACGGCCCAGACGACGAACAGGATGCAGGAACATGGAACTCGGCCTTTATACCTTCGCGGATGTCGATCCGAATATCGCCAGCGGCAGCCGCGGCCAGGATGCGGCAACGCGCCTGAAGCATCTGCTGGAAGAGATCGAACTGGCGGATCAGGTGGGGCTCGATGTCTTTGGTCTCGGGGAACATCACCGGCCGGATTATGCCGTCTCATCCCCCTCGACGGTCCTTGCCGCAGCAGCGGTGAAGACGAAGAACATCCGCCTCACCAGCGCCGTCTCGGTGCTAAGTTCGGATGATCCGATCCGCGTGTTCCAGCAGTTTTCGACCGTCGACCTTCTCTCCGGCGGTCGTGCCGAGATCATGGCGGGGCGCGGCTCTTTCATCGAATCCTATCCCTTGTTCGGCTACGACCTGGAAGATTACGACCGGCTTTTTTCCGAAAAGCTCGACCTGCTGCTGACCCTGCGTGACAATGAGATCGTCAACTGGGCAGGCGAGCTGCGCGCACCAATCCAGAATCGCGGCGTCTATCCGCGCCCGTTGCAGGAAAAACTGCCGGTCTGGATTGCTGTGGGTGGCACGCCGCAATCGGTCGCCCGCGCCGGCGCCATGGGCCTGCCGCTGGCGGTTGCCATTATCGGCGGGGACTATGCGCGTTTTGCGCCCTTCTTCGAACTCTACCGCGAGGCGGCCCGCCGCTCCGGCCATGATCCGAAGACGCTTGCGACCAGCATCAATGTGCATGGTTTCATTGCCGATACGACCGATATCGCTGCCGATCAGTTTTACGGCCCGCAGGCGGCCGTCATGGATCGTCTCGGCCGCGAGCGCGGCTGGCCGCCCACCAACCGTGCGCAGTTCGATCGTGCCCGCTCGGCGCCCGGCAATCTCTTTGTCGGTGATCCCGAAACGGTGGCGGAAAAGATCGTGGCCGCGCACAAGGTGTTCGGCAACAGCCGCTTCCTGCTGCAGATGGCGATCGGCCTGATGCCGCATGATCAGATCATGCGCGGTATCGAACTTTTCGGCACCAAGGTGGCACCGCTTGTCAGAAAGGCGTTGACGCCCGTGCAGGATGGCGCGAAACCGACCGCTTGAATTTTTCCAAGCCGGACCGTTTCGCTATGATCATCACCACCGACGACGAACTTCAGAAGCTGAAGGCCATCGGACGCATCTGCGCCCAGGCCGTCGAGGTGATGGCCAAGGCGCTCGAACCTGGCATCACGACCCTCGAACTCGACCAGATTGGCCGCAAGGTGCTGGAGGACAATGGCGCGCAATCGGCGCCGGAATTCTGCTATCAGTTTCCGGGAGCGACCTGCATCAGCGTCAATGAAGAGGTGGCGCATGGCATTCCGGGTGCGCGCGTCATCCAGGCGGGCGATCTCGTCAATATCGACGTCTCCGCCGTCAAGGACGGTTTCTTCGGCGATACGGGCTCATCCTTTGCAGTGCCGCCGATCAAGCGTGAGGTGGAGAAACTGGTGCGCGACGGACGCCGCGCGCTCTGGACCGGCTTGCAGCAGGTGAAGACGGGCAAGCCGATCGCCGGCATCGGCAATGCGATCGGCACGTTTGCCAAGAAGAACCGCTATACGCTGATCACCAATCTCGCGAGCCACGGCGTGGGACGCTCCCTCCATGAGGAGCCGACCGAAGTGCCCACCTGGCCGGACCCGGATGAAAGCCGGATCATGGAGGAGGGGCTGGTGTTTACGGTCGAGCCCTTCCTGTCGCTGGGCGGCACCTGGGCCGAAGATGGCGGCAATGGCGACCCCTGGACGCTCTACAGCGACCCGAAGGCGCTGACCGTTCAGTTTGAGCACACCATCGTCGTCACCCGCAATGGCCCGCTGATTTTGACGTTGGCGGAGTGACCTCTCCGCTCCTTGACATAAGCGCGCAATTTACACATTTTACACAAAAGAGGTGTGGCAAATGGTGCAAGCTGTCAAAGTAACCGCCACGGATTTCGCGCGCGGCTTCTCAAAATACCGGGAGGAAGCATTCGGTACGGATGTGATTGAAGTCACGTCGCATGGCCGCGTGATCGGCGGCTATCTCTCCGCGAAGGAACTGGAGCATTACCGCGCCTTGAAGCAGCGTGAGCGTGACGTAATCCTCGTTTCCGAGATGGATGATGACTTGGCGGCGGCCATCATGAAGGCCGAATACGGCAAAGCCTCCGAGTGAATTACCCTGATCCCGTTACCGGTTTGGTCATCCGCTATAACTATCTTTGGGATAAGGAAAAGCGGGCTGGCTATGTCGAAGGCAGTAAGGATCGGCCTTGTGCTATCGTGATGCACGCCTTGAGGGATGGGGCGACGATCGTTGTCCCCATTACCCATTCGCCACCTGATCCCGGTGAAGAAGATCTTTCTATCGAAATTCCCTTATCCATCGGTGCATCGCTCGGGCTGGATGATGCCGGAAGTTGGGTGCGGGTGAGTGAGGTCAACCGCTTCTTCTGGCCCGGCATCCATCTTCGCCCATTGCCGCAGGATCCCGGACGGGTTCATTACGGCATGATACCGAGAGAGTTCTTCCTTGAAATTCAAGATAGGCTCTTTGCCGCCATGCAGAAGACTCGGGTGCCGAAGACGGAACGTTAGATGCAAGGAAGGCGTGGCTCTTCAGCAATCGATCATGTGATGTGATCGATACATGCGGGATTGTTGATTGTCGTCGAGTCCGCGCCCTGCCATAGAGTGGTGATGTCCCGCGCGCCATCCTCCTCTCCCTCGCTCACCTTCGCCTTTTCCGGTGCCGTTGCCATGGCCGCTGCGATGGGTTTCGGACGTTTCTTCTATACGCCTGTGCTGCCCGGCATGATGAGCGGCCTTTCGCTTTCGGCTGCCGATGCAGGGTTGATCGCAGCGGGTAACTTTGCAGGCTATCTGCTGGGCGCTGTCCTTTCCGCGTACGGTTGGGCCACGGGGCGCGAGCGCAAGGTGGCGCTCGCTGCTCTTATTGCCACAGCCGTTTTGCTGGCTGCCATGGCGGCAAGCTCCTCGCTTGCCGCCTTTATCCTGATCCGCTTTTCGGCGGGCCTCGCCAGCGCGTTTGCCATGATCTTTACTTCGTCAATCGTCCTGCCGCTGGCGGCAGGCCGTGATGCGGCGCAGGCCATCCATTTTGGCGGAGTGGGGGCGGGTATCGCGTTCTCGTCGTTCGTGGCCTTTGTGGTAAACGCGCGGGCGGGGGACGCGGCGCATGGCTGGCGGATCAACTGGCTGGCCGGAGCGCTGATTGCGGTTCTTGCCTTTGCTTTCATCGCCAAGACCCTGCCGCGTCCTGCCGCAGGCCATGTGCCCGCTGCGGAACCACCGATCCGCTGGGCCCGTCCGCTGGTGCTGCTGACCCTGTCCTACGGACTGTTCGGCTTCGGCTATGTGGTGACGGCAACCTTCCTGATTGCGATGGCCCGCTCGGTTGCTGCTGGCGCCGTCGTGGAATTTCTGGCGTGGTTCGTAACAGGGCTCGCTGCCGCGGCCTCGCTCTATCTGTGGCGGCCTGTTGTCCGGCGTTTTGGGATGGCAAAGGTCTATGCTCTCTGTCTTGCCATCGAGGCGGCCGGCGTTTTGGCATCGGTACTATTGCCGCCGATTGCGGGCATCCTCTCCGGCGGCCTGCTTCTCGGGCTGACCTTCATGGCGATCACCGCCTATGGCCTGCAGGTGGCACGGATACTTTCCCCTGAAAGTCCGCGCCGTGCCTTTGCCTTCATGACCGCCGCCTTCGGCACAGGTCAGATTCTGGGTCCGCTGGTTGCCGGCTGGGCAACGGCTGCAACGGCAAGCTTTACGCTCGGTACAATATTGGCGGCTATAGCGCTGGCAATCTCACTTCTTCTTGTGCTTCCCGTGGTGCGTCACACGGCCCGCTCTTGAGTTCCGGCAGCTTTCCTTACAATTGCGTCACAATGAAAAGGCGCCATTGCTGGCGATTCGGAACTGGCATAGTTTTGCCATGCACCATTGTTAGCCAACGCGCACGATCCCCGCATAAGGAAACAAGCCTCCGTGTTTCACTCATTCTTTCCCCGGCCAAAACTGTTCTTTGCTTCAGCGGCTATATGGTCCCTTGTCTGTATCATATTCTGGTACAGTGTCGGGTCGCAGTTGGGTGCGCTCGTAGGTCTTCCCCCGCTTCCGGAAGGTGAGAAGCCGCCGATCGGTCTGGCGTTCTTTTTCACCCCTGCCAACATCTGGTTCTATATCTGCTTCACGGTCTTCGTCCTGATCTTCGGGATGGCGTGGAAGTTGATTGATCGCGATCACCCGTGGTCGAACTGGTCGATCTGGGGGTCTGCGTTCATCGTCTTCATCGCCTATTTTGCAGTGCAGGTGTCGGTGGCCATCAACAATTGGCGCGGACCGTTCTTCGATCTCTTGCAGGGTGCATTGTCCAAACAGCCGGGCATCACAGCCGGTCAGTTTTATGATTATCAACTGCGCTTCCTCGAGATCGGCCTCGTCGGCGTCGCAATGAACGTCATCACGGCCTACTTCACAAACCATTATGTGTTCCGCTGGCGTACCGCCATGAACGACTATTACACCTCAAAGTGGGACAAGGTACGCCATATCGAAGGCGCCTCGCAGCGCGTTCAGGAAGATACCATGCGTTTTGCCAATATCCTCGAGGGGCTTGGCGTTACGCTCATCAATTCGGTTATGACCCTTGTAGTGTTTCTGCCGCTGTTGTTCCGGATGTCCGAAAATGTCGGCGATTTGCCGGTAATTGGTGCGGTTCCGCATGCCCTCTTCTGGCTTGCTATCGGTTGGTCATTATTCGGCACGGCGCTTCTGGCCCTTGCCGGTATCCGCCTGCCCGGGCTGCAGTTCCGCAATCAGCGTGTTGAAGCGGCCTACCGTAAGGAGCTTGTCTATGGTGAGGACAACGCCGATCGCGCTGACCCGGTCACGTTGAAGGAATTGTTCGCAAACGTTCGGAAGAACTATTTCCGCATGTACGGCCACTATGTGTACTTCAACATTGCGCGCTACACCTATGGTCAGGTCGACGCGATCTTCTTGAACTTCATCCTGATTCCGACTTTTGTCGCGGGCAAGTTAACCATGGGCCTCTGGCAGCAGGTCGCAACCGCGTTCGGTCAGGTGAGCGATAGTTTCCAGTATCTTGTCAGCTATTGGTCGACGATCATCGAACTGCTGTCCATCTACAAGCGCTTGAAGGCTTTCGAAGCGGCCATCGACGATCAGCCGCTGCCGGACATCGATCAGCATTATTTGGAGCGCGAGGTATCCGGTGGGGAAATGGCTGCGGACAAGCCTTACTGATTGGGAAAAGCTTGCTGAATCAAAGCGCCGCTTGGATCTTCCTCCACGCGGCGTTTGGCTGCTGACACAAAGGCCCTTCAGGGAGATTCACGATTGTGGGCGAAGCAATTGGCCCCCTCTCCCCGCCTGCGGGGAGAGGGCTGGGGTGAGGGGCAAAGGCGTTGACATCTTTTGAGAATCCGCCCCTCATCCGGCTGCCGCCACCTTCTCCCCGTTTTAACGGGGAGAAGGAAAACCGCTGCGCGCCCTGCCTCAACTTTTGCAAGCTGGCGTTTTCGTTACAGGCTGGAGGTGGGCCGCAGCGCGTAGTGATCTTTCAGGCTTGCAATCGCCTCGCCATAGGTCACGCAACCGACGTCGGGCAGGGTGCAGACTTCTGACACAAAGGTGTCGAGCGCGCGCCAGTAGGCGCCGCCATTCATCTCCACGAAGTGGAAGCCGAGCTGCAGCGGAATGCGGTTGCCCTCATATTGTTTCTTAAAGGCGGCCCGGAAGGCATCCAGTGATCGAGCTTCGAATTCCGCGCCATTGCTGGGGTTTTCGAGGCCCGCCGAATGGCGGATATAGAGGTTGTAATCCATTCCCACGATGGGCCGTTGGCCCGGCCCTTCAGGGATCAGCGGCAGACCGAAGAACAGAACGCCGTTCTGGTTTTCGGGCAGGGCAGGCCCTTTGGAAATGCCGCTGCCGTCATAGGTAAAGCCTTCGGCGCGCTCGGCCTCCGCCAGCACCTTGCTGGTGGAAAGATAGGGCGCGCGAAAACCCCTGATGCCGTCCCTCACAAAATCTCGCCAGCCTTGCGGCTCTTTTTCCGGCGCGCCGAGATCGGCCCAGGCGCTGGAGACGACCGAGCGGAAGGTGCGCATCTCGGTGCGCCAGTCATTCACATCCCAGTCCTTGCCATCGAAATGGCCGCAGGTATGGCTGGCGATTTCATGGCCCTCCAGCCGCGCCTGCCAGATGTGGTCGAGGCGGGTCAGCGCCTCCTCTTTCGTCTGGGCAAAGCCGATATTGGAACGGCCGGGCTTTTCGTGCGGCGCCTGATAGGATTTGGCGCGCGCACGGTCGATCACCAGCGAGCAGGACAGAAAGTAGGTGAAATGGGCTTTGACCCGTTTTGCCATGTCGCGGCTGCGCTGCCACAGCGCATTGTTGCCCGCGCCGTCGAAGGAGATGACGACCAGCTGTTTCGGGCGGTCTTCAGCCTGAGCGACGGCGGTCGTGGCAAGGAGGGCTACAAGGCTTAATCGGATCAACAAACTCTCGGGCACCTGTGTTGAGAGAATCACGGCAAGCCTTGTCCGTCCGGAATGCGGCAAGCTTGGGGTGGCTGCCCGTTTTCATAGTCCACACAAGGCGTCAAGGTTTTATCACCCTGGCTGCCCGTCGCCCCACCCGGTATGAAGTGCCGGGCGGGGTGACCGAAGACCGTTGCAGAAAGCTTGTTCAGTGAGATTAAGGATATGCGATTGCCCTGCTTACATCCCAGGCAAAATAGGTTAGAAGGCAGGCTTTCGAAGGTTGAAGGGCCGTATCGGGCCGGAGTTTGGCATGGCACATGAGAATGACAGCTTTATCCGCGAGGTGAATGAGGAACTGCGCTCGGAGCAGCTTCACACCGCCTGGCGGCGTTTCGGGCGTATTTTCATAGGCATCGCCGTGCTCATCGTGCTCGGCACCGCCGGCTATCGCGGCTACGAATACTGGCATAACCGCAATGCCTCGATCTACGGCGACAAGTTCTTGGCGGCGCTGAACCTTGCCAAGGATGGCAAGACGGATCAGGCACTTTCCGCACTTGAGGCGCTCGAAAAGGATGGCAGCGGTGCCTATCCGGTTCTGGCGCGCATGCGGGCCGCGACGCTTCTCGCACAGAAGGGTGACGCCGCAGGTGCGATTGCCGCTTTCCGTCAGGTTTCCAAGGATACGTCAGTGCCTGAAATCGTGCGCGACGTCGCCAAGATGCGGGCCGCCTTCCTGCTGATCGACACAGCACCCTATGATCAGGTGTCGGCGGAAGTCGAGGCTCTCTCGACGCCGGGCCATGCGTTGCGCCAGTCCGCACGCGAGGCGCTTGGCCTTGCTGCCTACAAGGCGGGCGACATGGTGAAGGCCAAGCAGTGGTTTCAGCAGATCATCGATGATGCGCAGGCACCGCGCAACGTGGCCAATCGCGCCCAGATCATGCTGGACAACATTGCTGCCTCCGGCAAGGCGCCGTAACCAAAGTCAGCGATGCCTTTTGCACGAAGGCGCAGATGCGGGTATAGGGGTGCCTTATCCGCTCAAGGCATGCCGCTGATCCGACCCTTTGGCCCAGCTTTGTCCCAAGGGCGGAGGTAAGGTGTCGCATGCGACGCCTCGAACGATACAAGAGAATAAGAAGTTCAGAAGGACCAGTTTAATGAGTTTCAGCGTCGCCATCGTCGGGCGTCCCAATGTCGGCAAGTCCACGCTGTTCAACCGGCTGGTGGGCAAGAAGCTCGCGCTGGTGGATGATACGCCCGGCGTGACCCGCGATCGCCGCCCCGGCGACGCGAAGCTGGTCGATCTGCGTTTCCGCATCATCGATACGGCCGGTCTCGAAGTGGCGGCGCCCGATACGCTGGAAGGGCGCATGCGCGCGCAGACGGAACTGGCCATCGACGAGGCGGATCTCTCGCTGTTCGTCGTCGATGCCAAGATGGGCCTGACACATGTGGACCAGATGCTGGCCGAGATGCTGCGCAAGCGTGGCAAGCCGGTGGTGCTGGTGGCCAACAAGTCGGAAGCCCGCGGTTCCGATGGTGGCTTCTACGATGCCTTCACGCTAGGTCTCGGCGAGCCGGTGCCGATTTCCGCCGAACACGGTCAGGGCATGATCGACCTGCGCGATGCGATCGTGGAAGCAATCGGGCCTGAGCGCGCCTTCGCCGACGAAGAAGACGATGATGAGGCGCTCACCGATGTGGACGTTCCCTTCTCCGATGCTGAGGATGAGGACGAGGAGATCGAGCTTGCCTATGACGACAGCAAGCCGCTGCGCGTCGCGATCGTTGGTCGCCCGAATGCCGGCAAGTCGACGCTGATCAACCGCTTTCTCGGCGAAGACCGGCTGCTGACCGGACCCGAGGCCGGCATTACGCGCGATTCCATTTCCGTCGAATGGGAATGGCA
Source organism: Rhizobium oryzicola (assembly GCF_030504645.1). GTDB lineage: Bacteria > Pseudomonadota > Alphaproteobacteria > Rhizobiales > Rhizobiaceae > Neorhizobium > Neorhizobium oryzicola. Next base: position 380,080 of record NZ_JAUKWQ010000002.1, read on the forward strand.
TGGCCGCATGATCAAGATGTTCGATACGGCCGGCATGCGCCGCAAAGCCCGCGTGCAGGAGAAGCTGGAAAAGCTCTCCGTGGCGGACAGCCTGCGCGCCATCCGCTTTGCGGAAACCGTTGTCATCGTTTTTGACGCAACTATTCCCTTCGAGAAGCAGGATCTGCAGATCGTGGATCTGGTGCTGCGTGAGGGGCGTGCCGCCGTTCTTGCCTTCAACAAGTGGGATCTGGTGGAAGATCCGCAGGCGGTTCTCGCAGACCTGCGCGAAAAGACCGAGCGGCTTCTGCCGCAGGCGCGCGGCATTCGCGCCGTGCCGATCTCCGGCCAGACGGGCTATGGTCTCGAAAAGCTGATGCAGAACATCATCGACACCGACATGGTGTGGAACAAGCGCGTTTCGACTGCCAAGCTGAACCGCTGGCTGGATGCGGTACAGACGCAGCATCCGCCACCGGCGGTGTCGGGCCGCCGCATCCGCCTGAAATACATGACGCAGGTGAAGGCGCGCCCGCCGGCCTTCATGATTTCCTGCACGCGTTCCGATGCCTTGCCGGAATCCTATGTGCGCTATCTGATCAATGGCTTGCGCAATGATTTTCAGATGCCGGGTGTGCCGATCCGCATCCATTTCAAGTCCGCGGACAATCCATACGAGAACAAGCGCAAGAAGCGTTAGCAATCCGGCGGATGGGATCACGCATCAGGGGCATCCAGCATGAGTGGCCTCCTCATCATCACCTGGGGCGTGGTCTTCAGTGCCCTTTGGGCATCGGCCTTCGTGGCCGGTAAGGTTGCGCTGTCCTTCACCGATCCCATGTCGCTTCTCTGCGTGCGCTTCGGCATGGCGGGCGTGATCATGTTGCTGGTTGCCCTGCTGCGCGGTGATGGCCGCACGCTGTTCCGGCGTGACGTACTGCTGGCGGGCGCGGTGATGGGCGCGCTCAGCAATGCGCTCTATCTCGGCCTGTCTTTCGTCGCCCTCAAAAGTCTTTCCGCGGAAGCGGTCATCCTGATCGTCTCGACGGCGCCCTTCATCACCAGCGGCCTGTCTGCCCTGTTGGGAGGGCCACGCTCCGTGGTGCAGGTTCTGGGGGCCGTCACCGGCTTCGTGGGGGTCTATGTCGTTCTGTCGGCAAAGCTTGGCGGCGGGGCCGATCTCACCGGTATTCTGCTGGTTTTCCTGGGTACGCTTTCCTTTTCCGTCGGTACGGTCTTTTATCGCATGCGCGCGGCGCATCATGATCCGCTTGCCGTCAACGCCATCCAGAATCTGTTCGGTTCACTGCTGCTGGTGCCGTTCTCGCCCAATCTCGTTGGCACTGTCGCGGCGCTGGAGCATCTGCCGTTTCTGCTCGCCTTCCTGCATCTGGTGGTCGCGGTCTCGATCGTGGATTTCCTGCTCTGGCTGGCACTGGTGCGACGCATCGGTGCGGCGCATGCCTCCAGTTTCCATCTGCTGAACCCGGTGTTCGGCGTCGCGCTGTCCGCGGCGTTTCTTGGCGCGGCAATCAGCAGCCGCGATGTGCTCGGCGGCAGTATCGTGTTGCTGGGCTTGGTGATCGTCTCTGTGGATGCCGTGCGGCAGCAGAATGCGAGTCGTAAGACGCTGCCGCTGGCGGCTGAAAAAACCCTGTAATTCAAAGGGTCAGCCAAACTTAATTCAGTGCTTTCTCATGTTCTTAAAGCGTTGAATCCGGCAGGCGGCGGGGCAAGAGATTTGCGGCCTTGTGCAATCAGCACATTGTTGAGGAACTGCTTTGAGGCCGCTTCCCATGTGAACTTGCGGGCAAGGCTATGGGCATTTTCCCGCGGCAGGGCAAGGGCCGCGAGGCAGGCTTCGCGCAGGTCTTCATGCAGAACTCCGGCGCCGCTGCCTTCCTCGATAATGTCGATCGGGCCAGTGACGGGATAGGCGGCGACAGGCACGCCGCTGGCCAGCGCTTCCAGAATCGTATTGCCGAAGGTGTCGGTCTTGGAGGGGAAGACGAAGACATCCGCCTGCGCGTAAGCATGCGCCAGTTCCTCGCCGGTCTTCATACCAGTGAACAGCACGTTCGGGTAACGGCGTTGCAATTCGGCGCGCTCCGGCCCGTCACCGACGACGACCTTTGAGCCGGGCAGATCGAGATCGAGGAAGGCGGGCAGGTTCTTTTCCACGGCAATGCGGCTGACGCTGAGGAAGATCGGTCGCGGCAGGCCGAAGGGCCGGTCTTCCAAAAGCATGGGGTGGAACTGGGTCTGGTCGATACCGCGGCTCCAGCGCAACAGGTTCTTCAGGCCGAGCTTGGAAAGCTCACGCTCAAGGCTCGCGGTCGCCACCATGCAGCCATTGCCCGCATTGTGGAACCAGCGCACGAAGGCGCGCAGCCAGTTTATCGGGATCGGAAAGCGCGCGGCGACATATTCGGGAAAGCGCGTGTGATAGCTGGTGGAAAAGGGCAGGTGGTTTTTCAGGCACCAGCGCCGCGCCAGAAGCCCAAGCGGGCCTTCGGTCGCGATATGCACCGAGGTCGGACCAAAGCTTTCGATGGCCTTGGCGACCGCTGAGTAACTGGCGACCGACAGACGAATTTCTGGATAGGTGGGGCAGGGCACGCTGGAGAAGCACTGCGGCGTGATCATGGAAACCTCGACGCCCATGCGCGTCAGTTCCCGGTTGGTATTTTCGATGGAGCGGACCACGCCGTTGACCTGGGGATACCAGGCATCCGTCACGATGGTGATCTTGGTCATATGTCGCACGAGCCTCGGGTTGCCGATGCGCGATCGACTCGCGCAGACGCGGCCTCTTCCGCTGCTTCTATGAGAGAGCATTGTTACATGCAGATGTCAGGGGATAGCGTGGTTGTTTGAACGATTGACCGATGATATCTTGTTACTGCGTAGGAGATATCCATGCCCCTGTTTGTCCGTAACGATGAAATTGTCGCTTTGACTGAGGAGTTGCAAGCGTTGCTTCATGCGCCGACCAAGACGGAGGCTTTGCGGCTTGCGCTTCGTAACGAAATTGCAAGGGCTAAGGCAAAAGTACCCCTGCGTGATCGTCTTCGTCAGGCTCGGAAAACGGCGGATGATATCGGCCCATCCAATCCGGCATTTGACCACAAGTCTTTCAGCGATGAATTGTGGGGAGAGTGATGGCATTTATCGATGCATCCGTCATCGTCGCCATCCTTAAGCCCGAGCCAGATGCGGAAGACCTGATCACATTTCTGGAGCACGTTGAGGGGCCGCTTCATGTTTCGCCTCTCGTGCGAATGGAGGCAAGCCTATCGCTCGCGCGTGCTAAGTCTGAAGAACTGGGGCAGCCGATTAAATCAAATCCGGATATCGCGAAGCGCGCTGCGCTCGCCGTAGATCAGTTTATCGAGGCGCTGTCCGCACAGGAAATGCCCATTACGCCGCAAATTGGTGTGGCAGCGCGGGAGGCCGCGCAATTATTTGGCAAGGCCTCAGGCCACCCGGCTAAGCTGAACATGGGGGACTGTTTTGCCTATGCCTGTGCAAAAGTTGCTGGCATGCCTTTGGTTTTCAAGGGCGAAGATTTCGTTCACACTGATATCGAACAATTGTTATGACGCCGGCAGCAGTGCCGGTTCGATCAGCGCGCCGTGATGGCCGATGACGACGGAGGCGACGGCTGCGCCATGGGCTGCGGCTTCTGCCGTTAAACTGCCCGTCAAAAGCTTGGCCAGGAAGCCGCCGTTGAAGCTGTCGCCAGCGCTTGTCGTATCCACCAGCCGCTCCGGTCTGACCGAGGGAATGAAGACGGTTTCACTGCCTTCCCCAATCGTCGCACCCTGCGCGCCGTTTTTCACGACGACCCGGTCTGCCCCCAGCGATAGATAGCGGGTGATGGTATCCGAGACATTCTGATCGCCGAAATGCGCATGCTCGTCATCGAAGCTGGGCAGGACGATATTGGCGGCGCGGGCGCCGGCGCTGATCGTTTCCAGCATACGCGCCTTGTCGGCCCAAAGACGCGGGCGGATATTGGGATCGAAGGCCACCAGTTTGCCGCTTGCTCGGGCGCGGCGCGCTTCGGAGAGAAGCGTATCGGCAGCGACGGCTGAGAGGATCGCCAGCGTGATGCCGGAGAAATAGATGAGATCGGCGTCTTCCATGGCGGCACGTAAGTGGTCGGCATCATCGGCCAGCAGCTTGGCGGCAGACGTGTCGCGCCAGTAGCTGAAGGTGCGTTCGCCATCTTCGCGCAGCGAGATCAGGTAAAGGCCGGGTGTCTTGCCCGGAATGCGGCGGATGAGATGCGTGCCGATGCCGGCCTTTTCGGCAAAGCCTGCCAGTTCGTCGGACAGCGGATCATCGCCAAGCGCGGTGAAATAGTCGACAGCCCAATCCTCGGGCAGGGCGGCGCGCAGATACCAGGCGGTGTTGAAGGTATCGCCGGCAAAGCCCTTGCGCAGCAGGCCCTGGCCCGCCTGCGACAATTCCACCATGCATTCGCCGATCGACACAACGCGCTTTACCATTCCACCCTCCGTCCGTTCCGTTCGGCATTAGGCTGAACAACATGGCGTGGCAAGGGCGATTTCCGGGTCATTTTCGGGTCAACCAAATTTCATCCGCCGTGGAGGTCGTTGGCGTTTGTCTTTTGGATTTCGACGATTAGGTTGTTGGTGATTTGAAATGACAGGAAGGAGTGAAGGACGCATGGCGACAGTGGCACATAAGGGCGATCCCAACTGGTGGCGCGGCGCAGTCATCTATCAGGTCTATCCGCGGTCTTTCCAGGATACGACCGGAGACGGCATCGGCGACATCAAAGGCATTACGCAGCGGCTGCCTTACATCGCCTCGCTCGGTGTCGACGCCATCTGGCTGTCACCCTTCTTTACCTCGCCCATGGCCGACATGGGTTATGACGTCTCGGATTACTGCAATGTCGACCCGATGTTCGGCACGCTGGCCGATTTCGACGAGATGATGGAAGAGGCGCATCATCTCGGTCTCAAGGTGGTCATCGATCAGGTCATCTCGCACACATCCGACCAGCATCCCTGGTTTATCGAAAGCCGCGCGAGCCGCACCAATGCCCGCGCCGACTGGTACATCTGGGCCGATCCCAAGCCGGATGGCACGGCGCCCAACAACTGGCTGTCGATCTTCGGTGGCCCGGGCTGGGAATGGGATGGTGTGCGCAAGCAGTACTACATGCACAACTTCCTATCCTCGCAGCCGGACCTGAATTTCCATAATCCGGATGTTCAGGAGGCGATGCTAGGCACCGTCAAGTTCTGGCTGGAGCGCGGCGTCGATGGCTTCCGTCTCGATACAGTGAACTACTACTTCCACGACAAGCAGCTGCGGAACAACCCGCCTGTCGTCTACGATCCGCAATCTACGGGTCTGGAAACGGATACGAACCCGTATTCCATGCAGAACCATCTCTATGACAAGAGCCAGCCGGAGAATATCGAGTTCCTGAAGAAGCTGCGGGCGCTGCTGGAAGAGTATGACTGCCGCACCACGGTGGGCGAAGTGGGCGATGGCGACCGCTCGCTGACGACGCTGGCCATCTATACCAGCGGCAATGACAAGCTGCACATGTGCTACACCTTCGACCTGTTGAGTCCGCATTTCACGGCGGCTCATATCCGCAAGGTCGTCTCCAAGTGCCAGGAAATCGTCACCAATGGCTGGGTCTGCTGGGCCTTTTCCAACCATGATGTGGTGCGCCATGTCAGCCGTTTCATGGAAACGGCGGATGAGCGGGAGCCGATCGCAAAGCTTGCCATCAGCGTTCTCTCGGCGCTGCGCGGCTCCATTTGCCTCTATCAGGGCGAGGAACTCGGACTGCCGGAAGCGGACCTCGCATTTGAAGATCTGCGGGACCCCTATGGCATCCGTTTCTGGCCGGCCTTCAAGGGACGCGACGGATGCCGTACGCCGATGGTCTGGCAGTCCGGCAAGCCGCATGGCGGCTTCACGCAAGGAGGCAAGACCTGGCTGCCGGTGCCGGCAGAGCATGTGACGCTGGCGGTCGATGCGCAGGAGGCGGATGGCGATTCCATCCTGCATCACTACCGCAAGACGCTCGCCTTCCGCAAAGCGCATCCGGCGCTCCTGGATGGTGACCTGACCTTCCTGGACACTCAGGCGGATCTCTTGGCTTTCATCCGCGAGAAGAATGGCGAGCGCCTGCTGTTCGTCTTCAACCTCACCCGTGAGGCTCAGGATTTTCCGCTTCCGGCAGCACTGGCGCAAAGCCATCCGCTGCCGATGCCGGGCTACGGTCCTGCTGTTGAAGACGGGAGCGTGCGGCTCAAGCCCTTTGATGCCTTTTGTGCACGGGTTTGAGTTGGGTTTGATGCTGGTCGCCCCTCGCCATTGCATGCGCGAGGGGTAAACTTCACGCTCCGGCTTGGGCGTACGTTGCGGGCACGACTTTCAGGCGCGACACATCCTGAATGGGCGGGGCACCAAACAGGCGGCGATATTCGCGGCTGAACTGTGAGGGGCTGTCATAGCCCACCCGATGGGCGGCGGTTGCGGCATCCAGAGCTTCAGACATGATCAGCCGGCGTGCCTCCTGCAAGCGCAATTGCTTCTGGTATTGCAGCGGGCTCATGGCGGTCACTTCGCGAAAATGGGCATGCAGCGAAGACGTGCTCATGCGCGCTTCGGAGGCGACGCGATCGATGCTGAACGGCTTGTCGTAATTGTCGCGGATCCAGGCAATCGCGCGGTTGACCTGCACCAGCCGGCTTTCCGGCATCAACATGCGTCGCAGCTTATCCGCCTGGTCTCCACGCATGAGCCGATAGAGCAATTCCTTCTCAATTAGCGGTGCCAGGAACGCGATATCGTCAGGCGCATCCAGAAGGCGTACCAGCCGTAGCGCCGCTTCCAAGAGCGCCGGATCGCTCTTGCTAATGCAGAGCGCCTTGCCGCAGGTCTTTTGCACAGTGATAGGCGCCGGCTGCGCGACCTCCAGCATCATCGCGCCAAGTGCTGCCAGATCGAGATCGAGGCGCATGCTGAGATAGGGGTGTTCCGGGCTTGCCTCCACCACTTGGCTGGTGATCGGCAGATCGGCGGATGCCACCAGATGCCGGGCCGGCCCGTATTCATAAAGCTCGTCCGCCAGCAGGACCTGCTTCGATCCTTGAGCGATGATGCAGAGCGCCGGGTGCTGAACCCCTTGAAATGGCTCGGTCCGTTTGGACTGGCGGATCAGCCAGAGGCGTGGAATGGCGGTTGAAAATACGCCGTCGCCCTTGGTGTGTTGTGCAATCAGGCTTGAAAGCTCATCTAACTGCTGCATGGCGGATGCTCCACTATATGCCTGAAATTACCAAGTGTTTGGCTATTGCCGTGGCTATCGTCTACCACGCGGATGTGAGGGGTGTCATGGCGAAATTCAAGCCTCTGGAGTTTTGTGCAAACATCGCGGAGTCCTGATCTACCGGATCTTCGCAGACTGACGCATATTCACTTTCGTCAGCATGACCCTCTTACAAATTCCGAAGAAAGGAGACGGAAATGTTCAATTTCCTGCGTATCACAGCATCGCCCCAGTCCTGGATCGCATCCAAGGTGCAGGCTGTCCTTGCCTGGTATAACAAATCCGTCGAGGCTCGCCGCGAGCAGGATCTTCGCCGCCGCTACATGAACGGTTAACCCTTTTCTTCGGCGGGGTGCAGCCCCCGCCGCATCTTCCAACACTGCCAACCTCATGGAGCGTCTGATGAGCGCAACGCATCCTTATTCCGGTTTGTGGATCACTGGTGATGGTCACATCCGTCACGAACTTCTGCCGAATGGCCGTTATGTCGAAGCGCGCGGCCATCGCGAGCGGGCCTATCAAGGCCGCTATGAAATCCACGGCAATCACATCGACTACAAGGACGATACGGGATTTACCGCGGATGGCGAGTTCCAGAACGACATTCTCTACCATGCCGGGATGATTTTGATCCGAGCCTGACATCAGGCTTGCCGGGCCGTGGACAAACGTTCACGATCCTTTAACGCGACACAATTTCGCCACGGATCGCCATAGTGTCGAGGCCACAGAACAAGGGGACTTGGCGAATCGCATGACGTTCAGACGGCGCAAGGCAGTCCGGCGTGAAGGGGATGTTTTCGGCACCATCCACCCCACGCAGGCTGCGGTTCGTTTTTCCTTCCGCGGCCATTGGCGGATCATGACGGCATTGCTGCTATTGTCAGGCGGTGGCGGCTATCTCATGACGAAGACCGTCGACAGCTCCGTCGGACAGGTGCCGGTTCCCACTCCACCCGTCGTGCTTGCCAGAACCAAGCGGCAGGCGGTTGCGGCACCCAAGCAGGCACGCGTCTGGATGCCTGTGCTGGCCTCCGAACCGAAGATCAACCTGATCGAGCGTATGAATGACGGCTCGGTGGCGCAGTCCTCCTATTTCGACGTTTCGCTTGATCTTGCCGAGCCTGCGCCGGCTCCCACACCAAAACCGGAACTGCTGCTGGCGGCCTATCAGGAACCTGTGGCCACCAAGCCGGATCCGTTCGATTCTATCCTTCAGCCGGGCCATCGTCCGGAAAAACCCATGCGTCCGGGGCAGGGGCCGAAGACGGAGCTCGTTCCGGCCGGCGTTCCGATCAATGTCAGCGTTGCTCCCGTTCGTCCTGCCGGCAAGGTGCGCCGGGTGGTCGCCATGCCTGCGCAGGAAGAACTGCTGCGCAACATCGAAGGCGCGCTTGATGTGCCCTCGCAGGAGTTTGCCGATCTGGCGCTGGAGCTTGGCAGCGACAGCGTCAAGCCGGGCGAGCGGCTCGACCTTATCATCGGGGAACGCATACCGGGCTCGGGCCGGACAGAGATTATTCTGGCGCGTCTGAAAACCGGTCCCAAGCAGGAGCGGCTTCTGGCGCGACGCGACGATGGCCGGTTTCAGCAGGTCGCAAATCGTCATCTCTACGACCGTCTGGTTGCGGAAGCATTGGCTGCGGAAGGCGCGCATCCCGCGGAGGCGCAATCACCTGATGAGCGTCAGGCCAGGGCGCTGGAAGCGGCAGAGGCCGATTATCCGCGTCTGCTGGAGCAGTTGCGTGGTTCCAAGGTGCCGACGCGCGTCTGCCTGCAAACGGTGGAATTGTTGAAGGCCAATGATATCCGCTGGAAGGATGGCGAGGAACTTCCCAAGGTCAACCTCGTCTTCCGCAAGGGCGATGACGGGGCCGAGGAGCTTGTGTCGGTCTCGCTGCGCCAAGGCGAGGAAGAGCGGCGATTCTATCGCTACAAATCCGGTGCCGATGGCCGCGTCGAGTTCTTTGACGACAAGGGCCGTTCCGTTTCCAAGACCCTGATGCACAAGCCGGTCGCCGCTGGCAAGGAAGGCGATGGGTTCGGCTGGCGCGTCCATCCCATTCTCGGTACCCGCAAATTCCACAATGGTGTCGATTACGTCGCGCCCAAGGGTTCGCCCATCGTGGCGGCAGGCGATGGCGTGGTGGATAAGATCAGCTGGGAAGGCGGTTACGGCAAGTTCGTGCGCATTCGCCATGATGGCGGCTACACCACCACCTATGCGCATATTGATGGCACGCCGAAAGGCCTGGCTGTCGGTCAGCGCGTCTCGCAGGGGCAGACGATCGCCTTTGTCGGCTCCACCGGCCTCTCGACCGGGCCGCACCTCTATTATGAACTGAGGATCGGCGACAATTACGCGGACCCGACCAAGGCGCGCATGGCAGCCGGCACCACGCTGAAGGGCCGCGCTCTCGACGAGTTCCATAAGGAGATCGATCGCGTCGAGCAGATTTCGCGCGCCATTCGCAGCTCCGCGACGGCCGCCGCTCGCGCGGCCGCCAACGTCTTCAGCCCTGAAACACCGCAGGTCTCGGAGCAGTAAATCAGGAAATCAATGCAAAACGATCGACATCGACCATGCCCCTGTCCGAGATCTTCAGGTGCGGAATGACGGGCAGGGGCAGGAAGGCAACCTGCAGGAACGGTTCCGTCAGCGTCGTGCCCAGTGCGTAAGCCGCCTGACGCAGGTGATGCAGGGTGTGGCGCACCGACTCGTAGGGTTCAAGGCTCATCAGGCCCGCCACCGGCAGGGCGATCTCCGCCGTCACCTTGCCGTCCTCGACCACCACAAAGCCACCGCGGATTTCCGACAGCCGGTTGACGGCGACAGCCATATCCTCATCCGACACGCCGACGACGCAGATATTGTGGCTGTCATGGCCGACCGTCGAGGCAATCGCGCCGCGCTTCAGGCCAAAGCCCTGGACGAAGCCGTTGGCATGATTGCCATTCTTGCCGTGACGTTCGATCACGGCCACCTTGATGATGTCGTTGGTGAGATCCACCGTCGCCTGATTGCCCGATGAGGGCAGGCGGTAGCGGCGATGTTCAGTGATAATCTTACCGGGCAGTACTCCGATCACGGGCTGCTCATCAGATCTCGCGGGCGAGGCGAAATCGGCTGCCTTGATGACGCGCGCCTTCACGCTGTCCAGCCCCACGGGCGCGACAGGCTTGCGGGTGGCGAAGAGTTCCTTCGTCACGCGACGACCGGCGGCAAACACCATCTCAGCCTTGCAGTTTTCCAGCGTGTCGATAACGACAAGATCGGCTCGCCAGCCGGGCGCGATCAGGCCGCGATCGCGCAAGCCAAAAGCCCGCGCAGCCGAGATGGAGGCGGCGCGATAGATGGCGATCGGTTCCACGCCATGGGCAATCGCCGTACGGATCAGGTAATCGAGATGGCCTTCCTCGGCGATATCCAGCGGGTTGCGGTCATCTGTGCAGAGCGCCAGATAGGGCGACAGGCGCTCGGTGATGATGGGCATCAACGCGTGCAGATCCTTTGAGACGGACCCCTCCCGCACCAGGATATGCATGCCTTTGCGGATCTTTTCGAGCGCCTCCGCGGCGCTGGTTGCCTCATGCTCCGTGCGGATCCCGGCCGAGAGATAACCGTTCAGCCCGTAGCCGGAGAGCAGCGGCGCATGACCATCGATATGCTGCCCCTGGAAAGCTTCAAGCTTTGCCATGCAGACCGGGTCCTTGTGGATGACGCCGGGGAAATTCATGAACTCGGCAAGGCCGATCACCTTCGGGTGGTGACGAAAGGGCAGGAGCCGTTCGATCGGCAGATCCGCGCCTGCGGTTTCCAGATGCGTCGCCGGCACGCAGGAGGAAAGCTGGACCCTGATATCCATGATGGTTTCGAGGGCGGAATCGAGGAAGAACTGAATGCCTTCCGTGCCGATCACATTGGCGATCTCATGGGGGTCGCAGATCACGGTCGTCACGCCATAGGGCAGCACGCAGCGGTCGAATTCATGCGGGGTAACCAGAGAGCTTTCGATATGGAGGTGCGTGTCGATGAAGCCGGGCACGACGATGCGTCCCGTGATGTCGATCTCCTCAGCGCCCTCATAAGCCTCGCAGGTGCCCACAATCGTATCACCGCAGATGGCGATATCCGAGGCGACAAGCTCGCCCGTCACCAGATCGAAGAAGCGGCCACCCTTCAGAACGATATCCGCCTTGGTGCGGCCGGTTCCCTGGTCGATACGGTCTTCGAGGCGTGATGTCATGAAAATCTTCCTGCTTGCTGCGTTGCATCAATTGTATAGAGGATTCCGCAGCTTGGCGATCATCATGATGAAGAAGAGAGCGGCCAGGCGGCCGCTCCCCGTGTCACTTGCTTGTTCAGCTTATTCCGCCGATACGATTTTTCCGTCCTGCCATTTGAAGAGCGAAAAGGCCTGCGAGGTCAGATCACCCGTTTCGCCATAGGTCAGCTTGCCGATCGCAGTCGGAATCGGCTCGCCAGACTTCAAAGCCTTGGCGACGGCTTCCGTATCCTTGGCGCTTTTGGCCTTTTCAATGCCGGCTTTGATGACCTCCACTGCGGCATAGGCATTCAGCGTGAAGGCTTCCGCCGGAATGCCCTTGGCGGCCAGTGCTTCCGCTGCGGCCTTGGAATCGGCGCTCTTGGTGGCGTCAGCTGCATTGGTGAAGATTGTGCCGGCTGCGGACTGCGTGCCGATGCTCCAGAACTCGGTGTTGGACAGGCCGTCACCGCCGATCAGCTGCGGCTTCACGCCGAGATCTGCGAGCTGGCGTGCCAGCAAGCCACCTTCTGGGTGATAACCGCCGAAGTAGATGACATCCACGTTCTGAGACTTCAGGCGGGTCGTGATCGCGCTGAAATCCTTATCGCCCGGGGTGACGGCGTCGTCGAAGACTTCTTTCATGTCGCCAGCGTTGAGCGTTGCCTTGAAGGCATCCGCCAGGCCTTTGCCGTAAGCACCCTTGTCGTTGATGATTGCCACGCGCTTGTCCTTGAAATTCTTCAGAACATATTTCGCGGCGACTTCTGCCTGCTGGTCGTCACGGCCGCAGGTGCGCAGGAGGTTGTTCAGGCCGCGCTTGGTCAGGTTGGGTGTGGTGGCGGTCGGCGTTACCATCAACACGCCGTTTTCAGCCAGCACGTCCGAAGCCGGCATGGCGACGCCCGATGTGACCGGGCCTACAACATAACGAATGCCTTCACCGACAAGCTGGTTGGCAGCAGAGACACCCTGCTTCGGTTCGCCCCCGTCGTCAGCCGTCTTCAGAACCACCTTTTCGCCCAGGATCCCGCCCTTCTTGTTGATTTCGGCGATGGCCGTCTCGGCGCCGTTCTTCACCTGATTGCCGTAGGCGGCCACGGGGCCGGTCAGCGGAGCGATCAGGCCAATGGTAATATCGGCATGGGCTACAGATGCCAGGCCCATTGTGGCAATGGCGGTTGCGCCCAGCAAGGTCTTGAGGTTCATCTTGGTTCTCCTTCGGTGGCCCGAACGGGCCTATGCCATGCCGCTGTCGTCAAGGATTCCGCCTAAGGGTGGGGTGGATGCGACGCGGCCATTCAGCCAGACAGCTCCCACGCGATCTGACGCATGATCATCTATGCCGCGATGGGGTGAGCCGCAACAAAATTTCAGCAAACGCATGAAATTTATGCAGATGGAGAAGCGATCGCCAAATTTGAGTGACGAAAAAAGCGGCTGCCAGAGACAGCCGCTTTGTAGGCCCTTTGTAGGCGATGCTTCAGATATTGTTCTTCAGGATCTCGCGCAGCTTGCCGAAGATCTCGTCCATATGATGCTTTTCCACGATCAGCGGTGGCGACATGGCGATGATATCACCGGTGGTGCGGATCAGGAGGCCATCTTCGTAAGCCTTCAGGAAGGCGTTGAAGGCGCGCTTGGTCGGCTCGCCTGCGATCGGAGAGAGTTCGATCGCCCCGATCAGGCCGATGTTTCTGATGTCGATGACGTTCGGCAGGTCTTTGAGCGAATGCAGACCGTCTTCCCAATAGGAGGCGAGTTCGGTCGCGCGCGTCAGCAGGCCTTCTTCCTTGTAGGTGTCGAGCGTTGCAAGCGCTGCAGCGGATGCGATCGGGTTGCCGGAATAGGTATAGCCGTGGAAGAACTCGATCAGATGTTCCGGGCCATTCATGAAGGCATCGTGGATTTCAGAGGTCACGAAGACCGCGCCCATCGGGATGACGCCGTTCGTCAGACCCTTAGCGGTGACCATGATATCCGGTTTCACGTCAAAATACTGCGAGGCGAATGGAGCGCCCAGGCGGCCGTAACCGGTGATGACTTCATCAAAGATCAGCAGGATGCCATGCTTGGTGCAGATCTCCCGCAGCTTCTGCAGATAACCCTTCGGCGGGATCAGCACGCCGGTCGAGCCTGCGACCGGCTCGACGATCACGGCGGCGATGGTGGAGGCATCGTGCAGCGTGACGATGCGCTCCAGTTCGGTTGCGAGATCACCGCCATGTTCCGGCTCGCCGCGCGTGAAGGCGTTCTGGCTCGGCAGGTGCGTGTGCGGCATGTGGTCCACGCCGGTCAAAAGCGTGCCGAACATCTTGCGGTTGGAGACGATGCCGCCAACGGAAATGCCGCCGAAGTTCACGCCGTGATAACCGCGCTCGCGGCCGATCAGGCGGAAGCGCGCGCCATTGCCCTTGGCGCGGTGATAGGCGATCGCCACCTTGAGGGCCGTATCGACCGATTCGGAGCCGGAGTTCGTGTAAAGAACATGCTCAAGGCCATCGGGTGCGATGTCGACCAACCGATTGGCCAGTTCGAAGGCCTTGGGATGGCCAAGCTGGAACGCCGGCGCATAATCCAGTTCGCCTGCCTGCTCGCGAATCGCTTCGGTGATTTTCGGGCGGCAGTGGCCGGCATTCACGCACCACAGACCTGCCGTCGCATCCAGCACCTGGCGACCGTCATGCGTGGTGTAATGCATATCCTTGGCGGATACGAACAGGCGCGGTTCTTTCTTGAACTGACGGTTTGCCGTAAACGGCATCCAGAACGCTCTCAAATCATTGGGAGCGGTGTGCAGGCGATTAGACATGATGCTCTCCAGGCCCAGCGTGTTTAGAGGGTAGGCCTTTATTCCCTCAGGCAGCAGACAGATGTTCTGTCCGGCGATGCGCCCAAGTTATCAAGGTCACATGGACCGTCAAGCATCAAGAACGCAGCTTTGGGCTGTTGATTATTGTCCCCCAAGGGTATGTGCGTATATTTGCAGATTATCAAAATAAAAACGGACACAAACAATAAGTCGTGCCCGCTCTAAATTGATTAACCTAATGTAAGCGCTATCATTATGCGGCAGATTTTTTAGTCTCGGTTTCGCAATACAAGCCTTCCAGCGTTTCGAGAACGCGCATGACCGATTCTGCCGAGCTGGAATAGTAGATAGTCTGAGCATCTCTGCGTGTATTCACCAGCTTCTGTGCTCGAAGCTTGGAGAGATGCTGTGAAAGAGCGGATTGGCTCAGGCCCACCTTGTTTGCCAACGCGCCCACCGCGACCTCACCCTGCACCAGGCAACACAGGATCATCAATCGCTTGGGGTTAGCCATAGCCGATAACAAACCTGCAGCAGCAGTGGAGTGTTCTGTTAGTGGCATCTTGTCCATACCTCTTAGTTGTCCCCTAAATTCATCTTGCCGATCACTTGGTCGGTTACAATGTAACATGAATTTAGCAACTACGGACGTTCTTTGTATATCCCTAAATTTTGCGTATCGTTCACAACTTTTAGCAGGCTGCGGTCAGTGCTGCTTTCATCGCGGCGGGGGAGCCCATGAGACCGCTGATACTATAGCGTAGGGTCACGTCTGTTGAAGAAATGTCGACGCCAGCGGGATCAATACCCACGATACGCCAGCCGGACTTGACGGTCGCACCGGCGAGCTCCGCCAGTTGGGCCGGCAAATCCGCGACCGATGATAACTCTTCGAAGAGCGAAAGCCAGGCTGCCGGTTCCTCGACCGCAATGGTGAGATCTTCGCGGGTCAGCACATAGGCTTTGCCAAAGCCGCCATTCAGGGAGGCGGATACCGGTGTCAGCCGCAGAAAGCGGAAATCAGCAAAGTCGGCATAAAGGGCTGCCTTGGGATGGCGCGCAAGAAACCGGCTGCGGATACGCGCATAATCCGGACCGTCCCGATCAAGGCTAGAAGCCTCCGCAAGAACGGTAATGCGAGGGTGGGCGAGGGGATCGCCCTTGCCGACATTCCCCGCCAACACGGAGCATCGCGGATCATGCTGCAGCGATTGCGTATGGGACGCGAGGGATGAAATCAGGATGATGGGCGTTCCATCCAGATCCGTTCCCAGCAGACAGCGGCTAGCGGAAGGATAGCCCGTCGCCGCGTCAATGACAGCCAAGGACGCGGCGCGCGATTCGCGAATGAGCTTGTGCGCCAGTTGACGCGCGCTCTCATCAACATCCCGAAATGCCGGGGACTTTTCGTTCATGCCTGTCCTTCGCGCCTGCGGTGTCTCGTCAGACCGGAGATCACTTCGGTCGCACCGATTGTACCGATCACGGAGCCATTGTCGACAATGCCGATGAGGCCCGGCTGGCGCGCGAGAGTGTCCATGATGTCGATCAGAGGGGTTTCCGCCCGCGCGGTTGCGACGATCGGCTGTCCCTGCAGATCCGCCGGACCGTTGGCCATGACGTCCTCTGCCTTCAGCATGGCGATCGGATTCATGTTCTGCACGAAGTCCGCCACATACTGGTCTGCGGGTTCCTTCACGATGTCATGTGGCGTGCCGCACTGGATGATGCGTCCGCCTTCCATGATGGCGATGCGATTGCCGATACGAAATGCTTCGTCGAGATCGTGGCTCACGAAAAGGATGGTCTTCTTCAGCCGGGACTGGAACTCGAGCAATTCGTCCTGCAGGCGGGTACGGATTAGGGGATCGAGAGCGGAGAATGGCTCGTCCATCAGGAGGATGGGCGCACCCGTCGCGAAGGCACGCGCCAATCCCACGCGCTGCTGCATGCCGCCCGAAAGTTCGCCCACCTTGCGGTTCGCCCATTTCGCGAGATTCACGAGTTCGAGTTGGGTCGCCACGCGCTCCTTGCGCTCGGCATCGGGTACGCCCGCCAGCTCAAGGCCGAAGCCGACATTTTCCGCCACCGTGCGCCAGGGGAGCAGGCCAAACTGCTGGAACACCATGGAGACCGTATGCATGCGCAGATCTCTCAGTGCTTTCGCCGAAGCCCTGTAGGGATCGACCGCGCCATTCTTGGTCATGACGGTGACACTACCGCGCACGACCGGAGCCAAGCCATTCACCGCCCGCAACAGGGTGGACTTGCCCGAGCCGGAGAGCCCCATCAGAACCAGGATTTCGCCTTCCTGAATGGTCAGCGAAGCCTGCGACACGCCAAGCACCAAGCCCGTTTCCGCAGCGACCTGATCACGCGTCTTGCCTGCATCCATCAGCGGCAGCGCCCGCTCAGGACGATCGCCAAAGACGATGTCGACGTTTCCGAAAATGATTGCGTCGCTCATCAGCCTTCTCCCGAACCTTCAGCGCGGAACATGCGGTCGAGAATGATCGCCAGGATGACGATGCACAGACCGGCTTCGAAGCCGCGGGCAATGTTGACTGTGTTGAGCGCGCGCACGACCGGAACGCCAAGCCCGTTGGCACCAACCAATGCGGCAATGACCACCATCGACAGCGATAGCATGATCGTCTGGGTCAGGCCGGCCATAATTTGCGGCATGGCGAAGGGCAGTTCCACCTTGCGCAGCACCTGGGCAGGCGTCGCCCCGAAAGCGATCGCCGCCTCCGTCAAGGCTTCCGGGGTGGAGATGATGCCAAGCCGTGTCAGGCGTATCGGGGCGGGAATGGCAAAGATGACGGTTGCGATCAGGCCTGGGACCATGCCGAGCCCGAAAAGGATGAGGGCAGGAATGAGATAGACGAAGGTCGGAATCGTCTGCATCAGGTCCAGCACAGGGCGCATCACACCGTAGAGCCACGGCCGACGGGCGGCGAGAATACCCAAGGGAACGCCGACGATCATGGAGACCGCGGTGGACGCCAGAACGAGCGCCAGGGTTTCCGTCGTTTCCTTCCAGTAACCCTGGTTGATGATCAGCAGGAAGCCAAGTGCCGTAAACAAGGCGAGCCCGATGGAGCGACGCAGCCACCAGGAGAGCCCGGTAATCAGAGCGACGACGACCAGCGGATGCGGCCATTGCAAAACAAAAAGAAGGCCGTTGATGCAGGCGGCGAGAAATGCGGATAGCCAGTTGAAAAACCAGTCGCCATTGCGTGTCAGCCAATCGACCGAGGCTTTTGCCCAAGGGCCAATCGGTAATCGGTGTTCGGTCAAAAATTCCACCGGCGTCTTCCCGTACTGATTGAGATGTCGGCAAGGACCGGAACGCACGAGGCGTCCCGGCCGGTGTCAGCGTAGCGCCGCCGCATTGCTTTCCGCGTCTGGCGATCGGATGGATATGTTTATCCGAGCCGACCGCCAATTGCATCCGCATGGCGTTCGCTTTTTTGGCGTAAGCCGATTGTTCAATCAGAGGCCGAGCTTGGCCTTCACGGCCGGGAGGCCGTCCTTGCCGTCGAGCGTGGTGATGCCCTTCAGCCAGGTATCCAGTACGGCAGGATTTGCCTTCAGCCAGGCCTTGGCGGCAGCCTGCGGCTCAGCGCCGTCGTCGAGGATCTTGCCCATCACTTCGTTCTCCATCTTCAGAGTGAAGGAGATCTTGGTGACGAAGGCGCCGACATTTGGACATTCGGTCGAATAGCCTGCGCGGATATTGGTGAAGACGCTGGCGCCGCCAAAGTTCGGGCCGAAGATGTCATCGCCATCCGTCAGGTAGGTCAGCTTGAAGTTGGTGTTCATCGGGTGCGGTTCCCAGCCGAGGAAGACCACCGGCTGGCCGGCCTTGTCGGCACGAGCGACCTGGGCCAGCATGCCCTGCTCGGAGGATTCCACCACCTCGAAGCCCTTGAGGCCGAAGGTGTTCTTCTCGATCATTTCCAGAACGAGGCGGTTACCGTCATTGCCGGGCTCGATACCAAAGATCTTGCCTTCCAGTTCCTTCTTGTGGGCCGCAATGTCCTTGAAGCTCTTGATGCCAAGGGCTGCACCCTTGGCATTGGTGGCGAGCGTGTACTTCGCGCCGACCAGGTTCGGACCGAAGGATTCCACCGACTTGTTGTCGAGATAGGGCTTCACGTCATTGGTCTGCGACGGCATCCAGTTGCCGAGGAAGACGTCGATGTCCTTGTTTTTCATGGACTGGTACGTCACTGGCAGCGACAGAACCTGCACTTTGGGCTCGTAGCCGAGAGCTTCAAGGATCACTGAAGCGGTGGCGGTTGTGGAGGTAATATCGGTCCAGCCGACGTCGGAAAAGCGCACGGCCTTGCAGGCGGCCGGGTCGGCGGCGAGAGCCGGTCCGGCGAGGATGGCGGCTGCCATCGCGACGATCGAAAGCTTGATAGGCGAATTCACGCTCATGCTATTGCTCCAGTTTTTTTGTTCCCAAGCATTATCAATATCCAAAGAGTGCAGGCAAGCGCGCCGGTTAGCGGCGGAGGACAGGGTGTATTTGCGACATTTTGCCCCGAAATTTTAGATGCCGTCCAGCACGGTAGCCGCTTGCTAGTGCGCAGTCGTTGCTCATCCGCATCGATCAAGAGATGCGCATGTGTTTGACCTTGGTCAATTCGGGCTCCGCTCTGCTGGTGTAGCCCTTACGTCGATGATCGAACGGCGCTGCCGTGGCAAGGAGATACAGACGATGATCAGAGAAACACTCGCAACGACACTTTTGGCGGCAGCTGCGTTTTCGCTGTTTCCCCAACTGGCTTCCTCAGCGGAAATCCAGGTGAAGATGCTCAATAAGGGGTCTGATGGCGAAGCCATGGTGTTCGAACCCGCCGCCGTTAAGGTTGCTGTTGGCGATACGGTCAAGTTCGTGCCCACGGACAAGGGGCACGATGCTGCTGGCGTCAAGGAATTGACGCCGGATGGTGTTGCCGCCGTCGAAGGCAAGATGAACCAGGAACTTGTCGTCAAGATCGAGAAGGAGGGGGCTTACGTCATCAAGTGCACACCTCATTACGGCATGGGCATGGTCGCCCTGATCGTTGCAGGCGATGGCAAGCCGGCCAATCTGGACGCCGTGAAGGCCGCCAAGTTGCCGAAGAAGACCCGCGACCGTCTGGATGCCGAGATCGCTAAGCTCGGTCTCTGATCGTTCGGGCTGTCTCAACGAAAGTTTGCCGCACCGCTTTCTCTTTTCGCGAAGAAGCGGTGCGTTTTCATTTCTGCGTGCTCGTTCGGCACCTTGCCGCAATCCATTTCCTCACCTACCTTCTCGTTGCAGCATGATGCGCTGCCACCGCTTTGAGAGGAGAAGTGGATGCCGGACAATGTGAGTGCCGGGGACGCGCGCTTCGCCGAAGGATTGGGCGAAACAACCGCAGGAATGATTTCGGCTTCGGAAAGGCTGAGCGTTTTTGCTGCCGATCCTTTTTGTCGTACCGAGGTGCTGGATGTGGAAGACCGCGCAGCAGTCGAAGGATTGGTGCTGAACCTCCGTCAGATCCGAACCGAGTTGGCATTTATTGTCAGTGATACAGAACGGCGGCTGAGCAACTCCCGGCAGCAAGTCTTCTCTCTGAGTGCAACGGGGGAACGCCGGTCAACGCGTTGGAGACAATGGGGCCGATGGTCCGGCCTGCACCAGAAGCATAAGGTGCAGGTAGAAATGATCGACGCTGAGCTTTGGCGCCTCAGCGAAAGTCTCGACGCGATTTCCTTGCAGCAGGAAACCCTCAATCAAACATTCTACAGGGCTGAAGCCGAACTTGATGGGCTTTTTCCGGCGATCTCAGGCAGCAACAGGCATCAAGCTTCCGAGGTGCAGCGTGCATTGGCGCGGCATGCAATCTTCCAGGATTTTCTGGACATTGTACGCGAGCATCGCAGCCAGTTGCATCTGGCTTCCAGAAAACTGCAGCTGATTGCCCAGGACTTGATCCTGCTGAAGGCGGCCCTGCAGAACGCGAACGAACCAGTTCTTCCTGATCACGCTCTCTTCAGAACCTGGGCCGAACGAGCGCATCGGGGAATGTTGTCCGCGGCTAGTCTCGCGCGCCGCCGGGCAAGCCTTGGATAAGGCGGCAAACACCGAACGTCCCGACCTTTATTCTGTCAATTCTCTTTAGACGGGGACTTCAGGTTGCTGCGGCTGGCGAATTGTAATGCCTATGATTTCTCCGCTCGTTCCCTGACTTGTCCGGTATCGCCCAATTGTTTGCACCGCTATTTCCTTGCCACGGATCACCAGGCGGTAGCAGACATTGTAGGAGGTCTTCTCTCTTGCGGCCTGCTCAAGGGCGTTCAAAAAGCGGTCGAGATCGTCCGGGTGAATGCGCTCGCAGTATTCGGCCACATTGATCGGGCCGCTTGAGGAGGATTTGCCAAACAGGGCCGCGTTGCCGGCACTGACATAGGTGTGACTCGTGTCCAGATCGATCCGCCAAAAGCCAACGGGATCAAAGAGATGAAGCAGCTCCAACGCTTCCCGATCCGATATCCCGACGGACCAGTTTTCCGAAGGACATTGTAGTGTTTGGACATTCGAAGAATGAGGCACGTGTTTCCCCAGGACTTAGGCTGTTTGATCTCAGGTAATCATGCGCAATCTGAGCGCCTTGGCGACCAGCTGCGTACGGTTGACGCAATTTAGTTTGCGGATCGCCTTGTTCAGGTATGCGTTCACTGTGTGTTCCGAGAGCGAAAGTATGTCGGCAATTTCGGCAGACGTCTTGCCTTGAGAGGTCCAGCGGAGAACTTCCAGTTCTCGTCTTGTCAGGGTGGTCTTGTCGACACTGTCATCGTGTTGCAAACGGTCGAGCACAGTGAAGGCTTGCAGGGTCAACATGCCCAATTCGTTCAGTTCTGGCAGTGATAAAATGCTGCGGTCTCCATCGAGGCGCATCAGGAACATGCTGCCATCGCGCGATTGAAGGGGCATGATGACGGATGTGATGATGCCGTGGTTGATGAAGAAGTTCGCCACGATTTTCGGCATTGCAATATTGCTCGCCTGCCACTCGTCTTCCAGGTAGGAGAAACAAAGCGGCAATGCTATGTTTTTCAGCAGTGGCACTATTGGGCAGAGGGTCATGACACGGGCGCTGTCCAGTTCTCGAAAGAACAACTTCGGAAGGCTTGATTCTGCGACCAGCGGTTCAATAGCTTCGTCATCCGGCCCCGGCGCGCGCATCAGGCTGAAGTGCTTCAGGCCGAACTCTCTCGGTAGCTTTTTCAGCGCGTTCAATATCGATTCGCGGGTCTCCGCTGCGGATATTTCCCGACCGATTGGCGATTGTTTCTCAAGTGTGATTATCATCCTGCAATCTTCCGAGCTTGCAACACTTCTAACTACTTCTTTATCTTGATCGGTAGATGCAAGTTCTTAAAGCAATCGTTCATAGACATGTATTTATTAAATAATCATATGGCCAGACGAAAGAAAAGTTCAATCCGTTCAGGCGGTGTATCATAACGATACACATTCATCAATAAGTTGTGAATATCCTGAAGTTGCATCGAGGAAGACTGCCCGCTGCCTTTGTTGCTTCCCGCTGTTTCCAATCTATACTCAGTTCCCCGCTTTCGGAGGAAATGGTTACTGCTTCATGGCCTTGCCGGCGACTGCTGTTCGACGCCGGCCGAACGTGCCGTGGGCTGGGTTATTTGTGGCCGATGCCTTAGGTGAATGTGATTTAGCCTTGATATAGAATGGCAACCAAGAGATGACATAGTATTGTATTTTTGATCCTCACCAATCATTACTGTGGTTTTTGACAGTCCGTTCGGCCCGTTTCTCGCTCGCCCATTTCCCCAGTCCACCGCATCGGCTATTCACATGCGATATCCAATCCGAACCGAGCGGGGAGTTCATGGTGGACGTGCCTTCAGATATTGAAATTGCGCGCACTGCGCACAAAAAGCCGATCTTCGACATCGGTCAGCGTCTCGGCATTCCGCAAGCGGACCTCGTCCCCTATGGCCATGACAAAGCCAAGGTTTCTTCCCAGTTTTTGGCAGGCCAGAAAGGTGGCCCCGACGGGCGGTTGATCCTCGTCACCGCAATCAACCCCACTCCCGCCGGCGAAGGCAAGACAACCACGACGGTTGGGCTGGGCGATGGCCTGAACCGCATCGGCAAGCGCGCAGTGATCTGCCTGCGCGAACCCTCCCTCGGCCCTTGCTTTGGCGTGAAGGGCGGAGCGGCCGGCGGCGGCTATGCGCAGGTCGTGCCGATGGAGGACATCAACCTTCACTTCACCGGCGATTTCCACGCGATCACCTCGGCCCACAACCTGCTCGCCGCCATGATCGACAACCACATCTATTGGGGCAACGGGCTCGATATCGATCTGCGCCGCATTACATGGCGGCGTGCCATGGACATGAACGACCGTGCGCTACGCCAATCAGTGGGTCCGCTTGGCGGGGTTTCCAACGGTTTCCCGCGCGAGACCGGTTTCGATATCACCGTGGCGTCAGAGGTCATGGCGATCCTCTGCCTGGCCTCAGATCTTCAGGATCTGGAGCGGCGGCTTGGCGACATCATCATCGGCTACCGGCGTGACCGCTCTGCAGTCTTTGCGCGTGATTTGAAGGCGGACGGCGCGATGGCGGTCCTCCTGAAAGACGCCATGCTGCCCAATCTGGTGCAGACATTGGAAAACAACCCGGCCTTCGTTCACGGTGGGCCGTTTGCTAATATTGCTCATGGCTGCAACTCCGTCGTGGCGACCCGCGCGGCTCTGAAGCTTGGCGATTATGTGGTGACGGAAGCGGGCTTTGGTGCCGATCTCGGCGCCGAGAAATTCTTCGATATCAAATGCCGTAAAGCCGGTCTGTCTCCTGCCGCTGCCGTGGTCGTGGCGACGATCCGCGCCCTCAAGATGAATGGTGGTGTCGCCAAGAGCGACCTGTCGCAGGAAAATGTGGCCGCCGTCCAACGCGGTTGCGCCAACCTCGGACGGCACATCGAAAACATCCAGAAGTTCGGCATCCCGGTCGTCGTGGCCATCAACCACTTCTCGTCCGATACGCTGAGCGAAGTCGAAGCGGTTCGCGTCTACGCACAGAACCTCGGTGTTGAAGCGATCCTGTGCCGCCACTGGGCCGAGGGATCCGCCGGGATCGAGGATCTTGCCTACAAGGTGGTTGAGCTGGCCGATTCCGAAACTGCAAGCTTTCAGCCGCTTTATGCGGACGAGCTGCCGCTTTTCGAGAAGATCGAAACAGTGGCAAGGGAGATTTACCGGGCCGGGGAGGTCGTGGCCGACCGCAGCGTAAGAGAACAGCTAACGGCCTGGGAAGCACAGGGCTATGGTCATCTGCCGGTCTGTATTGCCAAGACGCAATACTCTTTCTCCACCGATCCGACCCTGCTTGGTGCGCCGAAAGGCCACGTCGTGCCGGTTCGCGAAGTGCGCCTTAATGCCGGTGCAGGTTTCGTGGTTGCCATTACAGGAGAGATCCGCACCATGCCGGGTCTTCCACGCTCTCCGGCGGCCGAACGTATTCGGTTCAATCAGGCAGGCCATGTAGAAGGTTTGTTTTAGTCAACTGCTACATGCGTCGATGTCTGTTGAACGAGTTCGGAAAGGTACCTGTCCCTTAAACTTGGCGCGCCGTTTATGAATGCTTTACTCTCCCGTCCATTTTTGGGGAGTTTACCCTCAGGCATGCCTGCCTCTAAGAAGTTCGCAAGTCTTTCAAGATAAGATTATTGGTGGACGGAGAATTTTACGAGAATGATGAAAGAGGCTTACCATCTGCGACCACGCATTCGGGTCTTGGGATGGCTATCGGACATGGGAGCGGATATTTCCGAAGATGTCCGAGATCGACTGGCTGAGACTTTGGCAGCGTCGACTTTCCCCGCAATACTGGGGGCGGTCAACTCGGCCTGCATTGCTGTCATCGGTTATCTGCGTCTGGCGAATGAATGGCTGTTGTGGCTCGCTCTGCTGGATGTATGTATCCTGGGCTTGCGTCTCACCAGCTGTCGGATCGGTTTTCTCCGCCCGTGGGGCGCTGATATTCTGGTCTTGAGCGGGTTGCTCTGGGCAGTCTGTCTGAGTGCGGCTACCGCCATTATCGTGTCTGGTTCGGACCTACCCATGTCCATACTCGCCGTGGCGACTGCGCTTGGCTCCTGTGCTGGAATCATGGCCCGCAATTATGCGGCCATTCGGATGGCGCTCACGCAGATCATTATGATTGATCTCTCTTTCAAGCTTCCGTTCATGGTCAATTACCCGGAATTCGTTCCCCTGCTGATCATTCAGGGTGTTGCATTTCCGTATGTCACCGCCTGGATGATGCGGCAGCAACGCAACACCACGGTGTTGGCGATTTCCGGAGAGCTCGAAAGTCGTCGTCAGTCTTTGACGGATCCTCTGACTGGTCTGCTCAATCGCCGCGGCTTCACGGAGCAGGTCACCTTGATGAGTGACAAGGGCGAGGAATTGGCTCTCTTCTATCTCGACCTTGATGGTTTCAAGCAGGTCAATGACCAGTTCGGCCATGCCGCAGGCGATGATCTCTTGCGGGAAGTGGCTCGTCGCTTGAAGGCTTGTGCGCCCAATGGAACTGTGTGCCGTCCTGGTGGCGATGAATTTCTGGTCGTCATGCGGCTCGACCACCGTCTGGACGCTAAACTCATGACCACAATCATCACACAGAGCATCTGCCTGCCTTACGAGGTCGGCTCTGTAACGACTTCGGTTGGCGTCAGTCTCGGCGTCTCTTTCTTCACCGGTGAAGAGGGGAGCCTAGAAAATGCTCTCACCGAGGCTGATGAAGCTTTGTATCGCGCCAAAGCGGAAGGGCGCCAGCCATCTACCGGAGGTGATGCCGAGCCCCGCCAGCCCGCCGCAGAGCATTACCAAGCCATACGTCAACGACAGAAGCGATAGCCCTTTTTCCGATCGAGCACATCCAGGTGCAGGTGGTCCTTATGGCTCGCGTCACTGCCGGGCGAAAGCACGGTGGAGAAATGCAGGCACGCGCCGGCTGTCAGCGTTCTCTGGAGAGCACCGTCCATGGTAGGGTCCTGTTCTTTCGGAGTCATGATGAGTTTTTCACCGTCATCAAAGGTAAAGCCCGCAATATCCACGGCATTGCCGCGGGCATGCTCGGATATCTTGCCCGTATCCGCATTGTTGCGCAGACGGCAGGAATAGCCGGGAGCATTGTTGACGACAGTGATCTTGCGTCCCGGCTTGGCGACCTCAAGCGCAGGTTCTGCCGTTTCCTTCAGCCAGTGAGAGAGCGTCAGCGCCGTTTCGCAGCGCATGGTCGCCGGTTCCGAAAGCTTGATGCCGGCAAGCGGGCTCTCAAGCCGGATGGGGCTTTCGATGCCGCATCCGGGTTCCTCGCCGTCGATGCGCGGCAGCGGCTCAAAGCTGGCACCGAGCGTTTTCAACTCCGCCAGACAGGCTTGTAGTTCAGCCGGATCTTCCTTCTCGATAGGCGGCGGTGGTGGGGAAGGCGGCGTTGAGGCACTCTTGCCATCCGGTGCCGCCGTTTCAGGAGATGCTCCCGATGCGGCCGGTGGCCTTTCCGGGGCTTGCTCACCAGCAGGCCTGTCTCCGACTTGTGCCGGCTTCGGCTCCGGAATGGGGGGTGTCGCAGGCAGCTTTGCTTCACCCGGCTTTCCCGGGGAAGAAGTTTCCTTCCTGCCGTCCGCCTTGGTGTCCGGTTCCGCTGGGGATGGGGGCTGCTGTTGCTGCTCAGGTTTTGTTTCCGGGACTGGACCCTGCTGTGGAAGCGTGGCGGCCACGATTATCGGAAGCGCCAATGTTAAAGCGATAGATCGAAACAAGAAAAGCCCTCCGCGCATGTCCCGTTTGGTGGGATAACGCGCGAAGGACGGATTGGTGGCAAGGCTTTCGAGGCGTGGGGTTAGGCTGCGCGTGCTTTCGTCAGCGCCGAGGTATGTTCCAGCACGAACTGGCCGACCAGGCTGACCATTTCGCCCACTTCCTCGGTCAGGGCGTGGGTCGCAGCGTTCATTTCCTCGACCATGGCGGCGTTCTGCTGGGTGATCTGGTCCATCTGGTTGACGGAGGTATTGATCTCCTGAAGCACATCGGTCTGCTCGACGGCCCCTTGGGCGATGGTGTCGATATCGGCGGCGATGAGGGCAATATCGTCCTCGATTTCCTTCAGCGCGTCGCCGGTCTTGGAAACCAGTTCCACGCCGCCTGCCACTTCGCGGGTGGAGTTGGAAATGAGGCCGCTGATTTCCTGCGCGGCGCTTGCGGATTTCTGGGCAAGCGCACGCACTTCCTGCGCCACCACGGCAAAGCCTTTGCCTGCATCGCCAGCGCGGGCAGCTTCAACGCCGGCGTTAAGCGCCAGCAGGTTGGTCTGGAAGGCAATCTCATCAATGACGCCGGTAATGGAGCCGATCCGCTGCGAGGCTTCCTCAATGCGGCTCATGGCGTCGATCAATTCGCGGACCACCACGGCGGAGCGGCCAACATTGCTGCGGGCGCTGTCGCTCTTGATCTTGGTCTTGCTCGTCAACCCGGTGGAGGAGCGGACGTTGGAGGTGATCTCCTCCAGCGCTGCTGCCGTTTCCTCGAGGGCGGCTGCCTGCTGCTCCGTGCGGCGGGCCAGATTGTCGGCATTGCCTTCCAGGCTTTCGGCATTGGCGCGAATTTCGTCGGCCTTGCCGAGAACACGCTTCATGGTCTGCTGGAAGACGGCGAGCGAGCGGTTGAAGTTCTGGCGGAGAACTTCGAATTCTTCGTGGAAGGGCTCATCCAGCGTGTCATGAATATTGAAGCGCGAGAGACGGTCGAGGCCTGCGCCGAGATCCTCGATCACCTTCTTCAGTGTGGCTGCGCGTTCGCTTTCGGTCAGAAGGCGCTGATTGCGTTCTTCTGCATCCGCCTTTTCGCGGCGGTCCGCCTCTTCTTCCATCCGCATCTTGGTCAGTTCCGCCTCGCGGAAATGCGCAACCGCCTTGGCCATCTCGCCAACTTCATCGTGCCGATCCATATGCGGTACGGCAGTCTTGTAGTCGCCTGCCGTCAGCGCGCTCATGTAGCTGCCGATATCGCGCATCGGGGAGATGGCCAGGCGGCGGAAGAGAAGAAGGCCACCGGCGAGAACCAGTGTTGCTAGCCCACACGCAAAATACGCCAACCCCTGATAAAGAGTGGCGTTGTCATGTGAGCGGCTTTCGACCGCATGCATATAATCCTGCGAAAGCTTAACCAGTTGCACCACTGCCGCACGCTGCTGCTGGAAGAGGCCCCGCAGTTTGGTCAGATCCACTGCCGGGCCGCCAGCCTTGGCAGCTTTCAGCTTCGGCACCGTGTTGTTGAAGAGCTCGTTCCAGAAGGCTTCGCTGGTTGATTTCAGGGCGTTGCTGATATGTGAGGCGATGTCCTGCGGCAGGTCCTTGCTCTGCCAGACGGCCATGCGCGTCTGATAGTCTCGACGGAGCTTTTCCATTTCCGCGATGCCCATATCGGTTTCATCGGGATGTGCTGCGGTTTCCGTCGCCGCGAGATAGGCTTCCACAACAAAGAGGGGAGGCGGAAGAATATCAGCAACGATATCTTTCGCGTCAACTACCCTCTCATATTCGGGACCATCTATCTTCAACTGCTGTAACGAATACAACAGGATGCCGGCTGTAAGGCACATGCCGGTAAACAACGTGCACCCGAATAAGACGAGGAAACGCGAAAGTGACATTCGCATAATTTGCTCCGACCTCTGGCTGTTATGTAACGCGCATTCAGTTATTAATATTAAGCATGGGTTAATCTAAAACATAAATTTGTTATTCAATCGCTAACTCTCGTCAGAATAGCAGAGTGATCTTGCGCATTGATGTCTTTGAGCGGGTCTTGTCAGCTGCGGGAGAAGCGGCTATCAAAGTTGCCATGAAAACGTCGCTGAACATGGCAAACTGGTGGTGGGCTCGCTGAAATAGCGGCCTCGCACCGTCATGTTCAAAAGACAAGACAACAAGCCGCCCCGAAACCGAGAGGCGGCTTTTTCGTGAAAGCACCTCCGGCAAAGGGCCAGACCCTGACGCGATTACGGAGATCAGCATGGTAACGATTATCGAGGAAGACGGTTCTGAGGTCTACGAGACCCGTGGAGGCGTCACGGTTTCGCGCAAGCGCCGCCCGGCACCCTATGCCACTGCCATCTCCGGCTATGTGGACAAGCTGGATGAACGTCGTGGTGCCGTCTTCTCCTCCAACTATGAATATCCAGGTCGCTACACGCGTTGGGATACGGCCATCGTCGATCCACCGCTCGGCATCTCCTCCTTCGGCCGCGACGTGTGGATCGAAGCCTATAACGAGCGCGGCGAAGTGCTCTTGGATTTCGTGGCGGATCGTCTGGCGCGCGAAGCTGATCTTTCGCTCGGTGCTCGCACGGCCCGACGCCTGGACCTGACGGTCAACGCGCCGACGCGCGCCTTCACCGAGGAAGAGCGGTCGAAGATGCCGACCGTCTTTACGGTGCTGCGCGCCGTGGTCGATCTCTTCTATTCGGATGCAGATTCCTCCATCGGTCTGTTCGGTGCCTTCGGCTACGACATTGCCTTCCAGTTCGATGCGATCAAACTCTCGCTTCAGCGCCCGGAAGACCAGCGCGACATGGTGCTGTTCCTGCCGGATGAGATCCTGGTGGTGGACCACTATTCCGCCAAGGCCTGGATCGATCGCTACGACTTTTCCAAGGGCGGCAAGACGACGGCCAACAAGTCCGGTGACATCGCACCGGACCCGTTCCGCACGACGGACACCATCCCGCCGAAGAGCGATCATCGCCCCGGCGAATATGCGCAGCTGGTGACGAAGGCGAAGGAAAGTTTCCGCCGCGGCGATCTCTTCGAGGTCGTACCCGGCCAGAAGTTCATGGAGCGCTGCGACAGCAAGCCGTCTCAGCTTTCCAACCGCCTGAAGGCGATCAACCCGTCGCCCTATTCCTTCTTCATCAATCTGGGACAGCAGGAATATCTGGTGGGCGCATCGCCGGAAATGTTCGTGCGCGTCTCCGGCCGCCGTATCGAGACCTGCCCAATCTCCGGCACGATCCGGCGCGGCGAGGACGCTATCTCAGACTCTGAGCAGATCCTGAAGCTTTTGAACTCGAAGAAGGACGAGTCGGAGCTCACCATGTGCTCAGACGTCGACCGTAACGACAAGAGCCGCGTGTGCGAACCGGGTTCGGTCAAGGTGATCGGTCGCCGCCAGATCGAGATGTATTCGCGCCTGATCCACACGGTGGACCATATCGAGGGGCGTCTGCGGGAAGATATGGATGCCTTTGACGGCTTCCTCTCCCATGCCTGGGCTGTCACCGTGACCGGTGCGCCGAAACTCTGGGCCATGCGCTTCATCGAAAGCCATGAGAAGAGCCCGCGCGCCTGGTATGGCGGTGCTGTCGGCATGGTGGGCTTCAACGGCGATATGAACACGGGGCTGACGCTGCGCACCATCCGCATCAAGGATGGCATTGCGGAGGTTCGGGCTGGCGCGACGCTGCTGAACGACAGTGACCCGCAGGAAGAAGAAGCCGAAACCGAATTGAAGGCATCCGCCATGATTTCCGCGATTCTCGATGCACGCACTGGCAATACGGCCAAGGTTGGCCGCGATGTGGCCGCGGTGGGCAAGGGCGTAAAAATCCTGCTCGTCGACCATGAGGACAGTTTCGTCCATACGCTTGCGAATTATTTCCGCCAGACGGGGGCCGAGGTTTCCACAGTGCGCACACCCGTGGCGGATGAGATCTATGACCGCGTCAATCCAGACCTCGTGGTGCTGTCACCGGGACCTGGCAGTCCGAAGGATTTCGACTGCAAGAACACAATCAAGGCTGCGCGTGCGAGGGGGCTGCCAATCTTCGGCGTCTGCCTTGGTCTGCAGGCGCTGGCAGAAGCCTATGGTGGCGAGCTTCGCCAGTTGGCTGTGCCCATGCACGGCAAGCCATCGCGTATCCGCGTGCTGGAGCCGGGCATCGTCTTCTCAGGCCTGGCGAAGGAAGTCACGGTCGGGCGGTATCACTCGATCTTTGCCGACCCCAAAACGCTGCACCCGGATTTCGTCATCACCGCCGAAAGCGAGGATGGGACGATCATGGGCATTCAGCATAGCAAGGAGCCGGTGGCGGCAGTGCAGTTCCACCCGGAATCGATCATGACTCTGGGCGGCGATGCCGGCATGCGCATGATCGAGAATGTGGTGGCGCACCTGTCTCGAAAGGCAAAAGAGAAGGCTGCCTGATATGGGCGCCATCGCGATTGAGCCGATAAGAGAGGCATATATCGAGGGCTTTCACCAAGCCCTCGATACGGTTTCCCGCGAGCGCCGATATCTGGCCTTCTTGGAAGCGCCCCCGCTGGAAAGCACCCGCGAGTTCGTGCGGGACAATATTACAAACGGTCATCCGCAATTCGTTGCGGTTTCAGACGGACGAGTCGTTGGCTGGTGCGATATCCGCCGTCATGAGCGTGAGGTCCACGCCCATCGCGGCACGCTGGGCATGGGTATCTTGCCGGAGTTTCGGGATCGTGGCCTTGGTCGGCGGCTCATCACGGTGACCATCGATGCCGCCAGAGCAATTGGCCTCCGCCGCATCGAACTTGATGTTCACGCTGATAATGTCAGGGCCAAAGCGCTGTATGAAAAGGTCGGCTTCGTGCTGGAAGGCGTGGCTAGAGAAGCGGTGCTGATTGATGGCCGCTTCATCGATCTCATAAAGATGGCGATGCTGCTTCGATAAGATCAGCTTTCGAGTCCGATCGCCTTCTCGAAGGCTTCCCAGGTGTCGTCCATGGCGTAGGCGCCGAGGAAGGGCAGGTTCAGATGACCATAGAGGGGGGAAAGCTGCCATTCTGCCTTGGCCTCATCCACGCCTGCGACCTGCTGCAGATACATGACTGATGCGAGACCCGTGCGATCTGCGCCGGCCCGACAGTGAATAAGCACCGGCCCTTGCGCATTCTTTAGAAGGGCCACAAGCTGGAGGCTTTCTTCCTTTGTCAGTTTGCGATTGGCCGACATGGCGAAATCCACATGCAAGGCATCACGGGCTTTGACGGTGGCTACTTCGTCATCGTACCATTTCGCACCAGGGCTGCCGCCACGCAGGTTGATCACCGTCTTGATCTTGTAGCGGTCGATATAGGCGGCCAGTTGCTGTGGCGAAAGCTGCGCGGAGCGATAGAACTGTCCGGGGATAACTTCATGGAAATTGCCGCTGATCTGCAGCCACCCAAGATAAAGGCCGCAGCCCAACAGAGTACCCGCCAAGGTAAGCCCCGCTGCCTTTAGGTATTTCCGCAGTCGTGACGTCTGCAGACACGGAGATGACACTGCAAGGGCGGCTGTCGAATTCATCATGATCGATCCACGGAAGGGCAGATTGCCTCGGTGGTTCTGTAAAACGAAGTTTCCTGTCAGGAACCTGAATGCCGCTATCAGTATAGATGTCTCTTGCCTCGCTCGCTGGGCAACAAGAGCGCGGGCTTTGACATTTCTGAGAATGTGAGCCATAGAGCGCACGAATTCGAAACCGCCGGGCGCTATAACAAGCGCCGGCGGTTTCGCCGTTTCAGGGCTTTTGCAACTCATTCGCATGCGCACGGGAAGACGATGACCGACACCCAAAAACAGCTTGTTCAGCGACTAGCATTCTGGGGAATCCCCATCTCCATCCTCGTCATGGGGCTGAAACTCGTTGCCTGGTGGGTAACGGGCTCCGTCGCGCTCTTGTCCGACGGGCTGGAATCCTTCGTGAATGTCACGGCGGCGCTGATTGCCTATTTCGTCATTCGCTACGCCCAACGCCCTGCAGATCATGATCACCAGTTCGGGCATCACAAGGCGGAATATCTGTCAGCGGTCATCGAGGGCGTGCTGATCGTTGTGGCAGCACTTCTGATCGTCAAGGAAGCCTCTGCCGATATCATGTCGCCCCGCTTGCCGGATGCGCCGGTGCTTGGCCTTGCCATCAATGGTCTGGCGGGCGTGATCAATCTGATCTGGGCCAAGACCTTGATCCGTATCGGCACCTCGCATCGCTCACCGGCCTTGAAGGCTGACGGCCATCACATCATGTCGGATGTGGTAACGTCCGCGGGTGTGTTCGTCGGCCTCGTGCTGGCCTTCATCACGGGCTATGCCATTCTCGACCCGCTGCTCGCGATCATCGTCGGCGTGAACATTCTCTATCAGGGTTGGAAGGTCATCTCCCATTCGCTGGGGGGGTTGATGGATCGTGCCGTCGAGCCGGAGGAAGAAGAAGCGATCCGCGCCGCCATTGCCGCCAATGCCAATGGCGCACTCGGTGTGCATGACCTGCGCACGCGTCGGGCGGGCGCTGCGGCCTTTATCGATTTCCATCTCGTGGTTCCCGCAGATATGCCTGTCGAAGAGGCGCATTCCATCTGTGACCGCTTGGAAGATGCGATCAAGACGGCTATTCCCGGCGCATCATTGGCAATTCACGTGGAGCC
This sequence comes from Rhizobium oryzicola, assembly GCF_030504645.1. Taxonomy (GTDB): domain Bacteria; phylum Pseudomonadota; class Alphaproteobacteria; order Rhizobiales; family Rhizobiaceae; genus Neorhizobium; species Neorhizobium oryzicola. Next base: position 412,992 of record NZ_JAUKWQ010000002.1, read on the forward strand.
GGAAGGCGAACGCGCCCACGGCTTGAAGGTTAAGGTTGAAGGTAACGCGATATGAGCATGACAGATGTCAGCGGGCTCTCGCAGCTCGGAAAACAGGTTGAAGCTCCCACCAGCCCGGAAGCGGCCGTGCTGGAAAAGGTGCCGAACAGCAATGCCGGCACGGACTATGTGGTGCGGTTCACCGCGCCAGAATTCACGTCTCTCTGCCCAATGACGGGGCAGCCGGATTTCGCCCATATCGTCATTGATTACATTCCGAACGGCTTCCTGGTGGAATCCAAGTCGCTCAAGCTGTTCCTCACATCCTTCCGCAATCACGGCGCCTTCCATGAGGATTGCTCCGTCTATATCGCCAAGCGCCTGGTCGACCTGCTGGAGCCGAAGTGGCTGCGCATCGGCGCCTACTGGTATCCGCGCGGCGGCATCCCGATCGATGTATTCTGGCAGACCGGGGCAGTGCCGGAAGGTGTGTGGCTGCCGGACCAAGGCGTTCCCACTTATCGCGGGCGGGGGTGAATCAAGGATGTGACGCCCTTTGGGGGCAAGCAGTTGGCGTCTTGGTTTCCTTCTCCCCGCTTGCGGGGAGAAGGTGGAGGCAGCCGGATGAGGCGCTAATCCGCCAAAAGTCGCGAAATCCCATTGCCCCTCACCCTAACCTCTCCCCGCAAGCGGGGCGAGGTTAGGGTGAGGAATATTGACGCAATCAGGCAAAGCTGCTGTCGTCGCCGGAATCATCCTGGCCGTCATCCCAGCCGCCGGTATCATCGTCATTGTCGTAATCGGCCTGCTGGAAACCCGCATCCTGCGGTACGTTCGCTTGGTTGGGGTCGCTGCCGTAGTAATTGTTGATGATGGTGGTTTCTTCCACAGGTGCGGCGGCCGTAGCGGCGGCAGCATGTCCACCAAAAGCGCCTTCCAGCGGATTGCCCCAGCCGGAACCCGAGACGTGGCTGCTGAAGGCATTACTCAGTGTGTTCGCGAGCAGCATGCCGCCAGCTACGCCTGCCGCCGTGCCGAGTGCGCCGGTGAGAAAGCTGCTGCCGGCGGAGGGGCCAGCGGGCTGCGCGGTCCAGGGGCCGCTTGGCTGCGCTGGCGCGCGGTAGCGATAGTCGTCGTTGTAATTCTGCTGTGGCGGTTGATTATAGTCCGGGCGCGGCGAACCCCAGGGGCCGGATGGTGCAGCCGTCTGCTGCGGAACGGGTGCCGGTGCGACCGGGCGCTGCTGTTGCTGCGGCGGCTGGCTGGAGCCGAAGATGGAGCTTAGGAAACCGCCGCGCTGCTCCTGTTCCGGCTGCGGCGCGGGGCCGCGGGCTTCCAACTCCCGCACGCGTGCTTCCAGTTCGGTAATGCGCTTGGAGGCGGCTTCCAGCCCCTTTTCCTGCACGACAACAGCCTGCGCCAGATAATAGGGCGCATAGGGCTGGCTGCGAACGGATTCATCAATCAAGGCCTCCGCCTCACGGTCGCGTGGGGTGGCGGAGGCAGTTTTTACGCGCTCGAACAGAGCGGTCAGCAGCTGGCGTTCTTCCGGTGACATGGTCGCTTCCTCGACATCGGTTCCTGATTGGGACCTCGCTTGGAGGTAAGAATCGATTGAGGCATTTTCAGCACCCGGACTGTTAAATCTCCGTAAGTTTCTTTTCGTCTTCTTCAGCCGAAGAGAAGCGATATGCCAGCCAGTGCCGTCAGTGCGCCGATGGCGCGGGCAAAGCTTGGCGCAAAGCGACCGATCGTCTGGCCGAGCACAATGCCGACGCCGTGCAGGAGGGCTGTGGAGATGATGAAGCCCGCGCCGAATTCAAACGCACCGGCGCCGCCGAGTTCCGAACCGTGGGCATGGCCGTGGAAGAGCGCGAAGATGGCGACGATGGCCGCGCAGGCCGAGGAGGGCAGGCGGGCGGCCGTTGCGACGAGCAGACCAAGGCCGATGACGGATGCCAGAATCGCTGGTTCCACGAAGGGCAGGTGGATGCCGAGAAGCGCCAGCAGGAAGCCGACTGCCATGGTGCCGACAAAGGCGGCGGGAACCGCCCAGATGGCGTTGCGATGACCGGGCTGGCTCGCGACCTGGGAGGCCCACAGGCCAACGGAAATCATCACCAGCACGTGGTCTGCGCCGAACAGCGGGTGCGAGATGCCCGCCGCAAACGAGCCATGCTCCAGCGGATCAAGGTGAGCAAAGGCAGGCGCGGCAGCAGCCGCGAAAACGGAGGTCGTCAGAGCAAGGCGTTTCAGCATGTAAGTCCCCTGGTGCTTTTTCGTTGAGGCAGTCGATACCACCTCCACGATTTCGCCAAGAGATTAGGCAGTGCCTAAATTTCTGTCCATCCGCAAAATGACGGTGGTGAACTTGATCCGGTCACAAAATTTTCGACCGTTGTCCGAAACATTAACTCTCCACAGAGCCTACTGCCGTTTCGCTCATTGTTTTGTGCGAGCGAACGCATTATGTCCGAGAACAGGAAATCCACTCTGGAGACTGCCGATGAACGACGAGAATGACGACGACAAGACGAAGGAACTGCCACTCGGCAAGGAAACGGAGGCGAACCTTTTCAAGTCGCGTTCCATCTTCATCTACGGCGGCATTACACAGGAACTGGCGCAGAAGGTGTGCACGCAGCTCGTGGCACTGGCAGCAGCCAGCGATGAAGACATTCGCATCTACGTGAATTCGCCGGGCGGCCACGTCGAGTCGGGCGACTCGATTCACGACATGATCAAGTTCATCAAGCCGAAGGTCTGGATCATCGGTACCGGCTGGGTCGCATCCGCTGGCGCTTTGATCTACGTGTCGGTTCCGAAGGAACGCCGCATCTGCCTGCCGAACACCCGCTTCCTGCTGCACCAACCGTCCGGTGGCACGCGCGGCATGGCATCGGATATCGAGATCCAGGCTCGCGAAATCATCAAGATGAACCAGCGTCTGATCAAGATCTTCTCGAAGGCTACCGGCCAGTCGGAAGAGAAGATCGCCAAGGATATCGACCGCGACTACTGGCTCTCCGCTGAGGACGCTGTTCAGTACGGTCTGGTGTCCAAGATCGTTGAAAGCCAGTCCGAAATCGGCTGATTTCATTTTCTGGCTTTGTTGTTGAACCCTCGGCAGTCGAACGGCTGCCGAGGGTTTTTGTTATCGGATCACCGGCTCGCCGTGATAGCGCCGCCTTGATGGCTTCGAGACGCCAAAGCCGACTTCCATCATCAGCCTTGGATGCTTGCGGGCAAGCGTTCCCATGTGAAAGCCGAAGGGGTCTTCGACAAAGCCAAAGCCGGCTCTCCCCGTCACCATTTGCACATTCTCCTCGCCGTAGTAGCGGACGATTTCATCCGCTGGATGCCCAACGACAAGAGTATACTGGTGCTTCAGCATGCGCTTGCGGTGGCTCGTGCGCACGAAGACATGCGGCCCGGCATCCTCGTCCACATCGGTGAGATAGAAGAAGAATTTCAGCATCCGCCAATCATCGAGATCGAAGTGGTATTTGAAGGAGGCGCGGCTGAGATCGGCATCGGATGCCGTCTTGGTGGGGAAGCTCCACCAGGTTCTCGTGGTGATCAGTTGCGCTTCACCGCCGAGGTAATGGCGGGCGATGGCCAGTAGCAGCGGATCCTGCTGAACTTTACGCGCCGCCTCGCATTGCATCACCCGCTCGAAGTGATGGCCGCTCAGAATAGTGCGGCCAAACCGTTTTTCCGTATCTGCATGCTCGCCCGCCTTGAACTCCAGGGCGCGATCGAAATTGCCGAAGCATGGCGTGTTGGTGGCGAAATCAGCCAGTTCCTCGCGAATCTCTGGCGGCAGAACGAGTCCACGAAAAATGCCATCCTGCCGAAGTTTATCCGCGATGAAATCTGGCCGGAGCGTGCCGAACATGGAGGATACCGGTGCACTGTCTGTAACGCGCCGGGCCGTCAGCCAATGGGCCCGACGAAAGGGCAGGGTGCGCGCGAGCACGAACATAGGAAGCCATGCCGGATTTTCCTGCAAGTCCGTCAGGTAGGTCGGTATGCGGGCAGCCATTCGGGCAAACAGGCTACCGCTTCTGGCAATTGCTTCGAGATCTCTTGGGGGAGCAGAGGTCTTGGCCGCGTCTTGCATCGGTGAATCCTCAATAAGGCATGGCGTGCCATGCGTTTTTCCGTCTTACCCAACCCTCACCACGGTTAGCGCTAACATATCCATGTCGCAACGCAGCAATAATTGTGATTATGTATCACGTTAGACAACCTGCTGAATATATTTAGGAATCTCTAATGTCTTTGTTCTTGCCTTCCTTTCGGTTGAACTTTCAGGCGTGCGCGCGGCAAGTTGTTCTCGACATTGCCGAGGTGGATGATAAGCCGGTTCTTTCAGTATCCTGACGAGCCGTATTCATGAGCATCCCGCAGAGCCACTCTTTTCCCTTCGATCCGACCTATGGCTACAGCCTTGAAAGGCTGCAGCAGGTGGGGGTGCCGGAAGCGCCTGAGGGTTTCGATGTGTTCTGGCGGCAGAAGTATGATGCAGCACTGGCCGTGCCGGTGCAGGTCGAGCGCAAGCCTTCCAAACTGTCCGATCCGCGTTGGACGGTGGAGGAGGTGCGTTACGTTTCAACGGATGGGGTGCGCATCGGGGCCTGGCTGCTGACGCCGAAGAACAGGCCGATCAGACAGGGAATCGTTGTCGGCCATGGTTATGGTGGTCGCGATGGTCCGGACTTCGATTTCCCCGGGACGGACGCAGTGCTGCTCTTTCCCTGCGCGCGCGGCATGTCGCTGAGTGCGCAGCCACCGTTTCCGTCCATGTCCGTTTGGCACGTGCTGCATCAGATCGAGGAGCCGGAGAAATACCTCATCGGAGGCTGTGTGCAGGATATCTGGGTGTCGGTCTCCGTGCTGTCGGTGCTTCATCCGGATATCGCCGACCGCATCGGCTATAGCGGCATCAGCTTCGGCGGCGGGCTTGGTGCGCTTGCCATTCCCTTCGATCGGCGCGTTCGGCGCGGCTTTCTGGAAGTGCCGACCTTCGGCAACCGTCCGCTCTGGCTGCAATTGCCGACCACGGGCAGCGCGGCCTCGGTTCAGATTTATGCCAAGACTCATCCCGGTGTCGGCGAGAAGCTACGCCTGTTCGATGCCGCGACAGCTGCATCACGCATCACGGTGCCGATGCTCGTGGCGGCAGCTCAGTTTGATCCGGCTGTTGCGCCGCCCTGCCAGTTTGCTGTCGCCAATGCATTGCCCCGAAACCAATTTAATCAAATCTTCATCCTCGACGCCGGCCATTTCGAGTATCCTGGTGAGCAAATGCAGCATGCCGCCCTGTCGGACAGGGTTCGCCAGTTTTTTGGAGTGCCATGAACCGGGAATATCTTCGTTGGTACAGTCCCAGGCTCCACCGCGACATGGAGCTTTTAATCTTCGGTCATTCCGGTGCGAAGGTTCTGATGTTTCCCACCCGCGAAGGGCGGTTCTTTGAGTATGAACAGCTTGGCCTCGTTGCCAGCCTTGCCGACAAGGTCAATGCTGGTCAATTGCAGCTCTTCTGCGTCGAAGGCCTCGCCAACGAAACATTCTACAATCGCCACAGTCATCCTGTGGATCGCCTCCGCCGCCATGTCGCCTTCGAGGATTATATCCTGAATGAAGTGCTGCCGCTGATGGCAAGCCGCAATGGACATGATTGCACCATCGTGCAGGGCTGCAGTCTCGGCGCCTATCAGGCCGCGAGCCTCGTCTTCCGCCATCCGCATCTCTTCCGCAAGCTAGTCGCTTTCTCCGGTCGGTATGACCTGACGCTGCAGGTCGAATCCTTCGGTGACCTGCTGGACGGGCATTACGATGACGACGTCTATTTCCATACGCCCTCGCATTTTCTGCCGGGTCTGAACGGTGGCAGCCAGTTGGACAGCCTTCGGCATGTGGAGGTGGTGCTGGCGATCGGTGCCGAGGATCCCTTCGTCGACAACAACAGGCATCTCGCCCGTCTCCTCAGCGAGAAGGGCGTCGGCTATCAGCTGCATCTTTGGGATGGCCGTGCGCATCGTGGCTCCGCCTGGCGCAAGATGGCTGCGCTTTATATCTGAACTGACCTTCGACGAATTACAGCGACTTCTTCAGGAAGGTGCGCGTCCGGCCTTTCGGAAACTCCGGCAGCTGCCCGAAAATCTCATAGCCTTGTCGCTGATATGTCTTTAGCGCGACCGGATTGAAGGTGTCGATCCAGGCGCCATGGCAGCCGCGCGATTTCGCTTCAGCCTCCGCCATCTCAAGCATCTTGCCCGCAACGCCCTGGCCGCGATGGACCTCCGGCACCACGAGGTATTGCGTGAACAGCCAGCCCCAGCCAGTGTAACCATAAAGCCCGCCAGAAACCTCGCCCTCATCGTCACGGATCAGAATGGCCAGGGGTTGGCGATTGGACGGTCCTATATCCGCTTCGTTGAAGGCCGCGAGCGCCGCGAGGATGGATGCCGTGTCAGCGTCGGATGGCGTGTTCGTCAGTTCCAGCATGTCCATTATCGTCCCTCTCGCCACCACATGGCCGAAACCGCAAGCAGTAGTGCTCCAAGCCCGGCAAAGCCCGCAAACAGCGGCAGCGTGTTGATGCCCTTCAGCACCGTTTCATTGGTCAGACGGATCACCATGCGATCGGGATTGGTGACTCGCACTTCGCCGCGGACCGGCAAGAGATCCGGCGTTCTGACGCCACTGCCGTTTGCAACGCGGGCCACCATGCCATGCGTCTTCTCGGCATAGGGTGCCAGCGTTTGCGTGGTCGAGATCATCGCCTTGAACTCGGCGGCATCGACCGCGCCGATATGCACCAGCGTGGAAAACTTGCCGTTCGAAACCTCGAAGAGGCCCGTCTCCTGCATGCGCTTTTCGATTCGGTAAAGGCCGGGGCCCGCAGAGGTGAAGGGAACCGTCTCCGTCTTCCCCGAGGGATACTTGATGATTGCCGGACCCGGATCGTTTCCAATGGTCTGGCGGGTTGCCTCCAGCGTACGGCCAACGGCACGCGCGGTCAGCGCTTCCTCCTCCAGTTCCGGTTCCTTCATCAGCCAGTGGGCGATGCGGCGATAGAGATCCACATGCGGCCCGCCGCCTTCGAAGCCGCGCGCCCAAAGCCAGCCTTGATCGGATAGCAGCATGGCGACGCGGCCTTCGCCTTCGCGGTTCAGCACCAGCAGCGGCCGTTTCTCATCGCCTTCCATCACGACCTGCCCTTGAGGACGGTCGACATCAATAGTGCGGAACCAGCGGCCCCAGGCCGGCGGCTCACTGGTGGAACCATCGAGCCCTCGTGTCACTGGGTGCTTCTTGCCCGCCTCGGACAGACGCGGGAAGAAGCCGGCATTGTGGACATCGCCGGTGGGTGCCGCAGGAAGCACGGTACCGAGCGGCGTGGTCGCTATCGAATCCTGTCCGGCATGCTCAGGGCCTGCCGCGATCAGCAGCGCGCCACCCTTTTCCACATACTGGGCGATATAATCGTAATAGAGGATCGGCAGGACACCGCGATGCTGATAGCGATCGAAGATGATCAGGTCGAAGCTGTTGATCTTCTCCACGAACAGTTCACGTGTCGGGAAAGCAATCAGCGACAACTCATTGATCGGCGTGCCATCCTGCTTGTCAGGCGGGCGCAGAATGGTGAAGTGCACGAGATCGACGGAAGCGTCTGATTTCAAGAGGTTGCGCCAGGCGCGCTCGCCTGCATGCGGCTCTCCGGACACCAGCAGCACGCGAAGGTTCTGGCGGATGCCGTCGATGACATGCACGGCGCGATTATTGGCGGTCGTTACTTCGCCCGGCAGCTCAGCGACCGCGAGTTCCATGATGTTATTGCCGGCACGCGGCACCGTGAAAGTGAAGGGCAGTTCCGTGCCGGGACGTGCCTGCAGCGTCGCAATCACATCGCCATTCATCCGGATTGTTACTGGCGCGGGGGCGCTGTTCTGCGTCTTGCCGTCATCGACAACGCGCAGCGTCATCTGCTGTTCTTCGCCGACAATACCGAAGCGCGGCGCGCGCACCACTTCGATGCGGCGGTCAAATTCGTCGGCGCGGCCGGTGATCAGCCCATGGATCGGCGCGTTGAAGCCTAAATCCTGGTTGGTTCCGGGCATGTCATGGATCTGCCCGTCGGTCAGGAAAACGGCGCCGCCGATACGGGCAGGGGGGACATCCGAAATCGCGGCATTCAGCGCCGTGAACAGCCGCGTCGATGGCGACTCGGAGGCCGGGTCATTGTCTACCTCGACGATGCGTGGCTCGATGCGCGGGAATTTCGAGAAGCGATCCTTGAGCTGTTCCAGGGCCGCCGTCGTCTGTGCCTGCCGTTCCGGCGTCTGCTGGCTCTGCGAGCGGTCGACAATGATGGGAACGATGGTTGAAAGCGCCTCGCGTTGCTCCTCCGTCAAAGTGGGATTGGCTATGGCGAGCAAGAGCATGGCGAGCGCTACAGCGCGCAGAAGTGAGCCGCGCAGCCCCCGCCAAAGCGAGGCAAGCGCCAGCACCAGAGCGAAGGCGCCAAGCGCGATCATGACTGACCAGGGAACGAAGGGAGCGAATTCGATCGTCATGCCATCGGCTCCTATTGTCCCAGCCGTTCCAGCAGTGCGGGAACATGCACCTGGTCGGACTTGTAGTTGCCGGTCAGCATATACATCATGATGTTCACGCCCGCGCGGTAGGCATATTCACGCTGTGTCTCATCCGGCGGCACGGTCGGCAGGATTGGCGAGCCTGCCGGATCGATCGCCCAGGCGCCGGCGAAATCATTGCCGGTGATCATGATCGGTGTCACCCCGTCGCCGGAGGAGGACATGCGTCCCGTCTGGCGCTGGCTTTCCTGCCGCGATTCTACCCAGAGCGGGCTTCCGGCATAGCGGCCCGGAAAGCTGCTCAACAGGAAGAAGGAGCGCGTCAGCACGTGGTCCTGCGGCACCGGCTCCAGCGGCGGAATATCGATATTGGCAAGCAGTTCCTGCAAGCGCTGGCCGTTGGGGCTCGGCATGCCGGAATCAACAGCGCTGAACTGGTCGCGCGTGTCGAAGAGCACGGTGCCGCCATTGCGCATATAGGCGTCGATGCGGGCAATGGCGGCCGCACTTGGCATGGGGGCCGTGGCTGAAATCGGCCAGTAGATGATTGGATAGAGCGACAGCTCATCCTTGGAGATATCGACGCCGACGGGATCGCCGGGCTCCAGCGCGGTGCGGAAGGTCAGGAACTGGCTGAGGCCTTCCAGCCCCTGCTCGGAAATCTTGTCCACATCTGCTTCGCCGGTAATGACATAGGCAAGATGGGTGACATCAAGGCGTTCCAGCAGTTGTTCGTCCCCCGGCTTGGCATCCGAGGCTTCCGCAGGGCGCGGGCCGACCGCATAGGTTAGGGCCGCGAGGGCCAGCAGCACGGTGACCACTGCCCGCGCGCCCCGTGGCGTACGGGAGAATGCGCCGTGCAGGAAAAGCACGATCAGGCTATCGAGGAGCAGCAACGAGAGTGCGGCAATGAACAGGGCAGGGCGAAGCGATTTCGCTTCGGCTCCAGCCATCGCCTCCTGCTTGACCGCAAAGCCTGCAGCCGAGACATCGATGGGTGTCAGCGTTGCGCCAGAGGGCAGCAGATTGACCGCGGCAAAACCATCCTCGCTGCCATAGAGGCCGGGCGGATGATCGTTGCTGGCAATGGCGGTTTCGCCGTTTCGGATGCTGATCGGCTTGGCGGTGCTGGTATTGGCATCCAGAAGGCCGTCTGCCGTCAGCAGGCGATAGGGAGCCAGCGAAACGCCGCCCTCTCCAGCCTTGTCGGCGCTTTGCGCACCGCCCGCATGCGAGAGCTGCACCAGACGGCGGAGCATGTCCACGAAGGTACCCGAGAGCGGCAGGTTGGACCAGGAGGTATCGGCCGTGACGTGAACGAGCACGATACGGCCGTTCTTGACTTCGCTTGTCGTCACCAGCGGCGTGCCGTCGGATAGGCTTGCCCAGGTACGGTCCGGCAGGTCAGGGGTTGGTTCCGCCAGAACCTGGCGGTTCACGAGCACATCGGTAGCTGGCGGCATGCCGGCAAAGGGACCTGTCTTTGGAAACTCCGAAAGCTTCTGCGGCTCGGACCAGGAGAGCGCGCCGCCGAAGGAACGTTCGCCCCGGCGCAGAACGACAGGCACCAGCGGGTCATCCGCAGGTGCGGCCGCCAGTCGTGGGCCGGCGAAACGGATCAGAACACCACCACGCGCAATCCAGTCCTGCAAGGGCCTGGAGCTTTCGGGCGGCAGGCGGCCGATATCGGCCATGATGATGGCGGAAGGATTGGCGGCGAGGATGTCGGGAATGGTCTTGGATAGGTCCGCACCGCGCGGCTCGATCAGATCCGCATAGGGCTGCAGCGCGCGCTGGATGTAATAGAGCGGCAAAAGCAGCGGCTGCATGTCATTGCCCGTGTCACCCGCGAGAAGCGCCACGCGCCGGCGCTTGAACCCGTCATCCAGCAGATGCACGGCCCCGGCATTGCCTTGGCCCTCAATGGTGAGGCGGGCAAAATCATTGCGGATTTCGAAGGGCGCCTTGATCTCGGCCGTGGCGGTGCCAGCACCTGCTGCGAAGCTCAGCGGCGCGGTTGCCAGAACGCGACCCTGTTGGTCGACCGCATTCACCTGCAGATTGGAAGCGCCTGATGTGGAAAGCCTTGCGCCCGTGACAGTCATGCCATCGGCACCATTGCTGGCAGCCGTCAGGGCCACGGCACCCGCACCATTGCCGGTGATGATGCGCGTATCGGCGGGCGAAAGCGCGGAAAGCGCCTTGAACATGTTCGCGTCGGAACCTGTTGCAATTCCATCCGAAAGTAAGGCCAGCGTGCCCGGTCTGTTGCCCTGAAACGCCTGCTGCATGGCCTCGCCTGCACGTGCCCTGTCCGGCACCAGCGGGCGGGGACGGGCAGCGGCCAGCTTCTCCCGCGCAACGGCGGCGCTGGTCGGCACGGCGTCATGCGTGGCTTCGGATGTGAAAACGATGGAAACGGGCACGTCGGCCCGCTCGGCATCCTCAATCAACAGACGTGCCGTCTCCGTTCGCCTGTCCCAATCGGCGGGCGTTGCCCAGCTGTTGTCGACGATGAGCGCCAGTGGCCCGGCCTTGGAGAGCGTGCTGGTGCGCGGATTGATGACGGGATCAGCGATGGCCAGAATAATTGCGGTGGCCATCAGCATGCGCAGAAGCGTCAGCCACCAGGGGCTTTTGGCCGGTGTCTCCTGCCGCTTCAGCACTGTTGCCAGAATGGCAAGCGGCGGAAACACCTCTTCCTTCGGGCGCGGCGGGGTCAGCCGCAGCAGCCACCAGATGGCGGGAAGAACGATCAGCGCGCTCAGAATTGCGGGATAGGCAAAGGCGAATGCGCTCATGAGCGACCTCCGCCCGCGATCTGCGGCGGATTGCCGGAGAGATAGCCATGCAGGGCCACCAGCGCCTCGGAGGCTAGATGATCGGTGCGGTGGAAGGCGAAAGTCCAGCCCATCTGCCGCAGCGACTGCCCAAGGCTTGTGCGTCTGGCCAGATAGGCCTGCTGGTAATCCTCGCGAATGGTTTCGGCTCTGCCGGAAACAAGCTTTTCGCCCGTCTCGGGATCTGTAAATTCGGTGCGGCCGCTATAGGGGAAGCTTTCTTCCGCCGGGTCCGCGATCTCGACCACATGGCCGCGAAGCCCGCGCCGGGCGAGCGGCGAGATGCGCTCCATGATCCGGTCGGCATCGTCAAGAAAATCGCCAATCAGCACGATGTCGCTTGCTCCGCGGATCATGCCCGTATCCGGCAGGCCTTCGGTCGGCGGTGCATGCATGATGGCCACAGCCAGCCGTTCGGCAGCGTTGCGGGCGGAGATCGGTTCCATCACGCCGGGGCAGCCGATCCGTTCGCCGGAGCGCGCCAGGACTTCCGCCAGCGCCAGCATGATGACCAGCGCCCGGCTTTCCTTGGAAACCGAGCACAGCGTCGATTTGTACATCATGGAGGGGGACATGTCGGCCCACAGCCAGACCGTATGGGCGGCTTCCCACTCCCGGTCGCGCACATACATATGGTCGTCGCGGGCGGATCGGCGCCAGTCGATCCGCGACAGGCTTTCGCCGTCCGTATAGGGGCGGAACTGCCAGAAGTTTTCGCCGATGCCGCGCTTGCGCCGTCCATGCCAGCCGGCAATGACCGTGTTGGCAATGCGGCGCGCCTCGACCATGCAATCCGGCACCAGGGCTGCACGCTGCCTGGCTCTCGCCAGCACTTCATTGCCGGGGGTCTGCTGGACGATCTGGCCTATCGACGCCACGCCTGTTCCTTTATTCTCTTCTGATATCGCAATGCGGGTGCGCGGTCAGCCGCGCGCCTGCTTCACCAATCCTGCAATCACGTCACGAACCGACATGCCTTCAGCACGCGCCGCAAAGGTCAGCGCCATGCGGTGCTCCAGCACGGGTTCGGCCAGCGCGTGAACATCATCGAGCGAGGGCGCAAGCCGGCCCTCGTAAAGCGCACGGGCACGGGCGCACAGCATCAGCGCCTGACCGGCACGCGGGCCCGGACCCCAGGCCACATGCCTGTCGGTCATCGTATTGCCATGGCCGGGACGGGCGGAGCGCACCAGCGAAAGGATCGCGTCCACCACCTTGTCGCTGACCGGCATCTGGCGGATCAGGGTCTGGATTTCCTGCAGGCGGCTTGCATCGATCACCCCATGCGCCTTGGCTTCGGAAAGGCCGGTGGTCTCAAGCAGGATCTGCCGCTCGGCGGCGAGATCGGGATAGAGAACATCCACCTGCAACAGGAAGCGGTCGAGCTGCGCTTCCGGCAGGGGATAGGTGCCTTCCTGCTCCAGCGGGTTCTGGGTTGCCAGAACGTGGAAGGGGGCGGGCAGGTCATAGCGCTGGCCGGCGACCGTGATGTGGTATTCCTGCATGGATTGCAGCAGGGCCGACTGGGTGCGGGGGCTGGCTCGGTTGATTTCGTCCGCCATCAGAAGCTGGGCGAAGACGGGTCCCTTGACGAAGCGGAAGGAGCGGCGCCCGCTCTCGTCCTGGTCCATTACTTCGCTGCCGAGAATATCCGATGGCATCAGGTCCGGCGTGAACTGGATGCGGTTGGCGTTGAGGCCGAGCACGGTGCCGAGCGTGTTGACCAGCTTGGTCTTGGCAAGACCCGGCACGCCGACGAGGAGCGCATGACCGCCGGAGAGAACCGCGATCAGCGTGTTCTCCACCACCTGTTCCTGACCGAAGATGACCTTTGCAACTTCCTTGCGGATCGTGGCGATATCGTGCAGCGCGGCCTCGGCAGCGGCAACCATCGCCTTCTCGTCCAGAGGAGTTTCGGGAGAAGTCATGACGCCCATAGCGGTCTCCATCAGGCTCTGGAGCCGGTCATCTGCCGGCTTTGCGAATCATTCCAGTCACTCAAGCGGCCTATCGCATCCAACTTATTCCCGCGAGGGCGGCTGACAAGAACGATGTGAATGACTATCTCGTGAGAGACAGCCGCTTAACCCAGAACGGTGACGGAAAATATGGCAGGCGAGATAATAAATTCGGCCGCAGATGCCGCAGGCCTTGCCGCGATGATTGCGCGCGCAGCGGAGCAAACGGGCGGTACAACGCGCGGTTTGCCTCCGGTTGAGCGCTGGAATCCGCCTTTTTGCGGCGATTTGGACATGGAGATCCGCGCCGACGGCACTTGGTTCTATCTCGGCACGCCGATCGGGCGGGCGCCGCTGGTGCGGCTTTTTTCCACAGTTTTGCGCAAGGACGAAGACGGCAAGACCTACCTTGTCACGCCTGTGGAAAAGGTTGGCATCAAGGTGGAGGATGCGCCTTTCCTCGCCGTTGAGATGACAATCACAGAGAAAGAGGGTGAGCGTGTGCTCACCTTCCGCACCAATGTGGGTGATGTGGTGGAGGCGGGCGCCGATCATCCGCTGCGCTTCGACATCGCGGGCGAGAACCGCGAACTGAAGCCCTATCTTCATGTTCGCGGCCGCCTGGAGGCGCTTGTCAGCCGCGCCGTGATGTATGATCTGGTCGAACTTGGCGAAGTGATCGACATGGATGGCGTGGAGATGTTCGCGATCTCCTCCGGTGGCCGCCGTTTCCCGATCATGCCCGCTGCCGAACTGGAACAGCTTTCGAAATGACACGCAGTGCATCCTATTATTCGGCGGAGGAGTTTCGCCGCCGTGCCCTTCATCAGACAGGCCATCCGCTGGATGTAGCCTCCGGCCATCATGGCGACCATCTGCTCAATCCCGGCATTGTTGCGCATGTGGCTGGGCAGACGCTGAAAGATGCTGCCGTGCTGGTGCCCGTGGTGGATGATGCCGACGGTGCAAAGGTGATCCTGACGCAGCGCACGGCGACCTTGCGCAAGCATTCCGGCCAGATCGCCTTTCCGGGCGGAGCCGTCGACCCGGAAGATCAATCGGTGGAGCAGGCGGCTTTACGCGAGGCAGAAGAGGAGATCGGCCTCGACCGGACCTTTGTGGAGCCGGTGGCGCGCCTGCCGGATTATTTCGCAGCGACTGGCTTTCGCATCACGCCGGTGCTTGCGGTCGTCCAGCGCGGCTTTACGCTAACCCCGAATCCGGCCGAAGTGGCTGACGTGTTCGAGGTGCCCCTGTCCTTCCTGATGGACCCGGAGAACCATTTGCGTGGCAGCCGGGAATGGGAAGGCAAGCTGCGCCATTTCTACCAGATGCCGTATCGGGAGCGGAACATCTGGGGTATCACCGCCGGAATTCTGCGCACGCTGTATGAAAGGCTATATGCATGACGAGCCTTGCCGACCAAACCTGGCTCAAGGATGAGGGCGTCCAGCGCGTCTTCTCACTGCTCAATGCGGATGGCGGGGAGGGCCGCGTCGTGGGCGGTGCCGTGCGCAACGCCTTGATGGGCCTTGCCATTTCGGATGTGGATTTCGCCACCACGGTTTTGCCTGACGATGTGATGACACGGGCACAAGCTGAGGGCATCAAGGCCGTGCCGACCGGGATCGACCATGGCACCGTGACGCTTGTCATCAACGGGCGCGGGCTCGAGGTAACGACGCTGCGCCGCGACGTGGCGACCGATGGCCGTCATGCCAAGGTGGAATTCGGTACCGACTGGCAGACGGATGCGGATCGGCGCGATTTCACCATGAACGCGCTCTATGCGACTGCGGATGGCCGCGTTATCGATCTGGTGAATGGGCTCGCGGATATCGAGACGAAGACCATCCGCTTCATCGGTGATGCGGCGACGCGCATCGCCGAGGATTACCTGCGCGTGCTGCGCTTCTTCCGCTTCTTTGCCTATTACGGTTCCGGGCGGCCTGATGCGGATGGTCTGCGGGCCGTCGCGCGGGCGCGCGATCATCTGGATGGCCTGTCGGCGGAACGTGTCTGGGCAGAGTTGAAGAAGCTGTTTTCCGCCACGGACCCCGCACGGGCACTGCTTTGGATGCGGCAATCCGGCGTGCTGACCGCTGTGCTGCCCGAGACGGAGAAGTGGGGCATCGATGCCATTCATGGGCTTGTCGCCGCCGAGCACTCGCTGGGCTGGGCGCCGAACCCACTGCTGCGGCTGGCCGCCATCGTTCCGCCGGATGAGGTGCGCCTTGCGGACCTCGCCAAGCGGCTCAGGCTCTCCAACGCCGATGCCGCGGTTCTGAAGGCCTGGGCGCAAGCGCCTGCGGCCAATGCGGATCTGGCGGAAACCGCGCTCGACCGGCAGCTCTATAAATCGGGCGCGACCGGGCCGGTCATGCGCCTGATGCTGGCATTGGCAAGCGCACGCGTTGCCGCCGAAGCGAGTGATGACGAGATGCGGAAAGCTGCGAAATTGTCGATGCTTCTCAAGCGGGCCGAGAAATTCAAGAAACCGAGCTTCCCTTTATCTGGGGCAGACCTGATTGCCGAAGGCGTGCAGGCGGGCCCAGAGATGGGCAGGCTTCTCTCGGAGCTTGAGGCTCTCTGGGTAGAACGCAATTTCACGCTGGATCGCAATGCCCTGCTGGAAAAGCTGAAAGACCTTCGTTCGTAGCATCAAGACGAAGTTGTGGGGATTGCTGCTGCGGTGGGAAGTTCCAAGCCCCCTCTCCCCGCATGCGGGGAGAGGGTTGGGGTGAGGGGCAATAAACATCGGGATTTTCAGAAGTTCGCCCCTCATCCGGCTGCCGCCACCTTCTCCCCGTTCTGACGGGAGAAGGAAAGCTGCCGGGCCGTCTTGCCTCAATCTCTGCAATCAACAATGGCACGTGGCTTGCCATGCGTGATATCACGCTTGCGTGGTCACGACCGGTTCATTCCGGATGCGGGCCTTTATGGCCTCCACCATGCTTTCGCGGATGATATCTTCCTGATGGGCGGTCCGGATGTGTTCAACGGCGCGACGCGTCACCTCGGCGTCTTCTTCCGCCCTGGTGTGCCAATCGCAACCGGGAACCAGGGTTCCGCATTCAAACAGTCTCATGATGCTTTCCTCCGTCAATTGGACTGAACGCGTCTCCTCCAAAACGCGTCCATCCGTCCAACGGCGAAAGCTCATGGCCGTTCCATCACGACCGCTTGCAGCTACTCTGAAAGCGCCCAGGCGTGAAAAACGGAAGGATGCGCCTGGCCTGGTTGAGACAGGTTGGCGTCATTGGCGCCCCGCTTCATTTCGCCTGAAAGTTGTTTCCTGATCTGCTCTACGTAGAACGAATGCGGCAGGTCAGTGTCACTGCGGGCTCTGAGTTCCGCAGCCATGCGGTCGATCATTTCGGGAGTATTGAGCGCCCGTTCGGTTTCGGGTCTCGGGGGTACTGCTACGCTTTTCGATGTGACCATTGCGATCTCCTCCGGTGCAGTCTGCTAAAAGCTAGCACCGGCAGGATGATTCGGATATCTCATTTGTCAATTCAAATCGTGATCACGGCCAGCGAACCACAGGTGGTAGCGATGACAAAATTGACTCCACATTACCGCCGGTCTTCAAGCCGAAGATCGTGCCACGGTCATAGAGCAAATTGAACTCCACATAGCGTCCGCGGCGAATCAGTTGCTCGTCACGATCCTCTTCGGTCCATGTCTCGTTAAAGTTGTTGCGCACAATCTTGGGGTAGACCATGTGGAAGGCGCGGCCCACATCCTGCACGAAGGCGAAGTTCGCGTCCCAGCCACCTTTTTCCGTTTCCGGGTACAGCCAGTCGAAGAAGATGCCGCCGATGCCGCGCGGTTCGTTGCGGTGTTTCAGGAAGAAATATTCGTCACACCAGGCCTTGTACCGCTCGTAATCGGCAACCGTCTCGTGACGGCGGCAAGCGATTTCCATGGCGCGATGGAACACCTGGGTGTCCGGGTCCGTCTGGGTGCGACGACGTCCGAGAACCGGGGTCAGGTCAGCCCCACCACCGAACCATGTACCCGTGGTGACCACCATGCGGGTGTTCATGTGAACGGCAGGAACGTTCGGGTTCACCGGATGGGCAATCAGCGAAATACCCGATGCCCAGAAACGCGGGTCGTCAGAAGCGCCCGGCATCTGCTTGCGGAACTCTTCCGAGAATTCGCCGTGAACGGTGGAGGTATGGACGCCAACCTTTTCAAACACGCGACCGGCCATCATCGACATGCGCCCGCCACCGCCGGCACCGCCATCGCGCAACCAGTCCTTCCGCTCGAATCGGCCGGGTTCCTGATCGGACAACGGCCCAGCCAGTTCGTCCTCCAAAGCCTCGAATCTCGCGCAGATGGTATCGCGCAGGCTTTCGAACCAGCCGCGCGCGGTTTCCTTGCGCTCTTCGATATCGTCCGGCAACTCGGCTGGAATGTTCGGCCTTTCCATGTCGATCCTCTCCTGCACCCAAATCGCGTGCCACGTCGCCAATCTCCTGCATGGCTTACCCGAGGCTCTCTAGCTTTCGCAACTGCTCTTTGGCTGCAGTCGATTCGACTCTGCCCTCAGTTCCGCTATTATCCGGTTTACCTGTAATGGGGAGATCGCATGATGAAAATGACATCTCCGCCGCTCGACGGCCTGAAGCGCAGGATGGACCGCCATCGCCGCGAAAATCCGAGCGCTTCCGAAGGGCGTTTTATTCGCGAGACTTACCGACTGTCTCGCGAAGATGCGCGACAAAAAGCGCGCGAATGGTTCAATGAATATCCCAAGGCTGCCTATTGGACCGAAGTGGAGAGCTGGCGGCAGCTCGAAGGCGACGAGATCGAGTTCACCATGCGGCGACTGCCGACCGCGGATTGATATAAGCAGTTCGGCATCGGGCGATGATTAAAATTGTCCCGGTCGGTTCAAGGCAAATTCAAGGGCTTTTCGATCTAATAGATCTGCCGGACTGAACCATTACGGTTCTCGAACGTCCGTTGTCGAATGTTCGGCAGAGGAATTCATGAAGATTTCAGACCACGCCTATTTCTTGAATGCACCGACCGCCACGGGCATTTCCGCGGCATCTCCGGCGCGCCGCAACCCCGTCGCTGTCCAGGATGTGAATGCCAGTCAGGCCGATGCCTATTGGTCGATTTCCACCACGGTCAAGCCCTCCAGCCTATCGCTCTCCAATACGGAAGATGCGCAAGCCACGTCAGCAGCAGTCGCAGATTCCGCCTTGCTTGGATTGAAAAGCGCAACGAGCATCGTGGGGGAAATCCAGTCGACGTTGCAGGCCGCCAAAGCCATCGGGTCTGACCGCCAAGCGCTAGGTGCCCGTATCGAAGGCTTGAAAAACAAGTTGGCTTCGGTCGTGGATGGCAGTGGCTTTGCCGGTCAAAACTGGTTGAAAACGGGGCCGTATGAAAGCCCGAAGATGAAATCGGTTGTCGGGTCGGTGACGGCGGCAGCAGATGGCGGCGTCTCCATCAATGTCCTGAATGTTGATCAGGGTGCTTTCAATCACATTGCCGAAGGCCATGCGGATGATGGAATCCTAACCCGCCGCTATAGCGGCATCACGCCATCCGGTAGCCCCTATTCCTACAGTGTTCTCGGCTCTCATGCCGGCAATAGATCGGGCGAGATTTCGCTTTCAGCCGCAACATCGGGCGATCAAGTCGACGGGATGATCGCCTCGCTGCGCGCTGTCATGGCGGACATGATCAGCGCCAGTGCCGATATTCGCGGCACGAGCCAGCGTATTTCGTCCAGCGCAGATTTTGTGGTTTCCCTGCACAAGGATCTTCCTCAAACCAGTGCACCGCAATCCCTGAATACGTCACTGGATGAACGGGCCGCTCGCCTTCTCGCACAGGCGGTGCAGACTGGTCTCCAGTCTTCTGGCCTCAACATCACCAATGCGTCAATGGCCCGCAATCTCGATATCTACGCGTGAGACAAAGGGCGGGCCGTGCTGCGGCCCGTCAGTTCTCCCCGGAATGGGAAATGTATGTCCCTTGTCTTTCCTGATCCGGGGTGTGATGTCCGGGTGCCGGTTGTGCTTGACGGCCGGCACCCGGTCCTCGCGCCACATAATCAGGTTTTTCTTCCTCGGCCACCGCCACCACCAACCCGGGGTCTGGCAACACTCTTTTTGACGCTCGGAATCGGTGCCGGCGAGGGGACGATGACCTCTTCCGAAACCGTAACGTCTGCAACAGCCGCTGGCATCTCGGCCGGCGGTAGGGGGGCGGCTTCCGGTGCGACCTCTTGAACGACCGCCGCAGGCTCTGCAACTTCTTCCGCATGAACCGTCTCTACTGCGGCCACAGGCTCATCCGGTAGGGTCACGACGACAGGCTCAGGTATTTCCGGCAGTGGCGGCTCCGCAACCACTAACGGTGCGGTTTCTATCGCTTGTGCTGGCAGGGGCTCCGGAATCGCCACTGCCGCCGGTGCCGGAACAGGCGCCGGCATCGTTAGGATGGTGGCACTGATACGTGGCGTCAGAACCTTTTGCAAAATTTCCGTGACCGGAAGATGGTTCGGTAGTTCTGTATTTGTATGGTGCCACGCCTTCGGAACGATTTCGTCCGCGGGTATGGTGGGTCTGGAATTGATTTCGCCGAACCAGTCCCACTCGCCCATCACATCGACCACATCCTTGAAGACCGGTGGCATGGCGATGCGGGCGCTGAGTGTTACGATTTTCGCCTTTTCCGCCAGCTTTTCCACCACAGGCCGCTGTGTCTCGGCCAGTTCGTAGAGCGCTTCCGAGATGACAAGGTTACCCTTCGAATGCCCCACCAGCAGGGTAAAGGAGAAACGGCGATCCGACAGGATAGCCTTGACGGTCTGGGTGTCGAGGCTGCTTTCGCAAAGACGCTCGGTGCTGAGGTGGGTTGCTATACCGAATTGTGGACGGCCAAAGAATTCATCCAGACGCTCAAAGGCATGACGGAAACTGTTGAGATAGCCGAATAGGAAATAGCCGCCCATCGCCTCGGTCATGACATCGGCAAGGCCATAGCCGGATATGACCACCGCCACGGGACGCCCCACCGCATCGGCAATATTGCGTCCAAAGGCCGCCGAACCCAATGCGGAACTGCCGACACCGGCAACCGCCAGAACGTCAATTTTCGCGCCGCCGCCGATGATGAAGTCATCCACCGTGTCGTAAAGGCGAAGCGGAGGGCCGCCGGTCGGCGGTACCACCAGAATGGCGCCCTCGGCGGCCAGACAGCCGCTGATATAAAAGGCTTCTTCCGCAGTAACGGCTTTCACGTCATAGAAGACGGAATCCAGTGTTGCGTTGCGCCGCCGCAGTGTTTCCAACGCCATATTGCGAAACGGCGAGTGGGTGACCCTTTCTGGCAAGGATAAGGTGCGGGCAAATTGTGTAACATTATGCGTGAATGCGGTGGGAAACATGACGGATTCTCCAAGGAAGGCGAATGGTCGTGGCATGCATTCGTTTCAGCAATGTCTCACAAAGAAAGTCGTTCGCCAATACCACTATCGGCTGTGGTCCTGATCTTTTCTCTCTTCACCGCCAGGCGATTTGCCGCAGCGCTTCGCCTGTCATCATTGCGACCGACATGGCAACGTTCAGCGATCTCTGTCCCTCGACCATCGGGATCAGCAGGCGGCCATCCGCGGCGTCATGAACGTGATCGGGCACGCCGGCGCTTTCCCGTCCGAACAGAAGCACGTCATCGGCATGGAAGACAAAATCGGTATAGCGTTCGGCAGCCTTGGTGGAAGCAAGCACGAGACGTCGATTTTCGCTTGTGCGCCAGGCGTTAAACCGCTGCCAGTTGACGTGGCGCGTGAGTGTGACGTTTGCCAGATAATCCATGCCAGCACGCCTGAGGTTGCGGTCTGAAATGTCGAAACCGGCCGGCTCGATGATATGCACGGCAAGCCCAAGGCAGGCGGCAAGGCGAAGGATCGTTCCGGTATTGCCGGGAATGTCCGGTTGGTAGAGGGCAATGTGCAGCACGTTTGTGGTCTCGCATCGTGACGCATGGTCAAGCCGCTATGTCATCCACAGGGGGCTTCACGCAACTGTCATTGCTGTTTCCAGATCGCGACGAGAGGTGGATTTCGGCTTTTCAAACGGGCTGAATGCTGGTAGATGCAACTCATGTTTAACGCCAGCATAGGAGGCGCACATGGATATGACCGTGAACTGGCGCTTCCTGAATCCGGCCCAAGTGGCCCTGATCTGAGCGTCCGCGGTTTCTCGCAAATTTCCTCTTGATATCGCTTCAAGGCTGCTATTGGCCTTGCACTTGAATTTTCCCGGCATCCCTCCGCCGCCTATTTAAGGGCTTGTGCGCCGCAGCGACTGCCGGTTTCCGCTCGATGGAGCCTTGTTCATGTTCGCCTGGTTCGAAACCCGCGTAAATCCCTATCCGGATGGTGATCCGGCCTTGCCGCCCAAGGGGCTTTTTGCCTTCTGCTGGTATTATACCAAGCCCGTCTGGCCGTGGCTGCTGGTGCTCGGCACCTGCTCCATGGCGATTGCCGTGCTGGAAGTGTTTCTCTACCAGTTCCTTGGCAATATCGTGGATTGGCTGAGCAATGCCGATCGCGCCACCTTCCTGCAGAAGGAGGGGTGGCATCTGGCCGGCATGGCTGCGCTTTTGCTGCTGGCACTGCCGCTTTTCGGGGCCATGCACACCATTACCTCGCATCAGGTGCTGGCGGGCAACTTCCCGATGATCGCCCGCTGGCAGATGCATCGCTTCCTGCTGCGCCACTCGATGAGCTTCTTTGCCAACGAGTTTGCGGGGCGCGTCTCGACGAAGGTCATGCAGACGGCGCTGGCGGTCCGCGATGCAACGATCAAGATCATCGACGTCTTCGTCTATGCGGCGAGTTTCTTCATTTCCATGCTGGCGCTTGTCGCTACCGTGGATTGGAGGCTCGGCATTCCGCTGGTGGCGTGGATCGTGGTCTATAGCCTGATCCTGCGGTTCTTCATTCCGCGCCTGCGCAAGAGTTCGAGTGAACAGGCGGATGCGCGCTCCATGATGACCGGGCGGATCGTCGATAGCTACACCAATATCGGCACGGTCAAGCTCTTCTCGCATGCCGGTCGTGAGGAACGTTATGCCCGGGAGGGCATGGACGAATTCCTCGGTACCGTGCACCGGCAGATGCGCCAGATTTCCGCGCTCAACATGGCCGTGGATATCAACAACGCGCTGGTTCAATTTTCCGTCGCGACACTTGGCATCTGGTTCTGGCTGCAGGGCAGTGTGTCGGTCGGGGCGATTGCTGTTGCCATCGGCCTTGCCATGCGTATCAACGGCATGTCGCAGTGGATCATGTGGGAAGTGGCGGCGTTGTTCGAAAGCGTCGGCACGATCTACGACGGCATGGGCATGATGACGAAGCACCATGATATCGTCGATGTCCCTTCCGCCAAGCCTCTGGCGGCGCCGCAGGGCGAGATCGTCTATGAGGGCGTGCGCTTCCACTACGGCAAGCAGAAGGGCGTCATCGACAACTTCTCCCTGACGATCAAGGCGGGTGAGAAGGTCGGCCTGGTCGGCCGCTCCGGTGCTGGCAAGACCACGTTGATGAACCTGCTGCTGCGGTTCTACGACGTGGAAAAGGGCCGGATCCTGATCGATGGTCAGGATATTTCGCAGGTGTCGCAAGACAGTCTCCGGGCCTTGGTCGGCGTAGTGACGCAGGATACCTCGCTGCTGCATCGCTCCATCAGGGACAACATTGCCTATGGCCGCCCCGATGCCAGCGATGCCGAGGTGATCGAGGCCGCCAAGCGGGCCAATGCCTGGGACTTCATCCAGGGACTTGCGGACCAGCAGGGCCGCAAGGGGCTTGATGCGCATGTGGGCGAGCGGGGTGTCAAGCTTTCCGGCGGCCAGCGTCAGCGCATTGCGATTGCGCGCGTCTTCCTCAAGGATGCGCCGATCCTTATCCTTGACGAGGCGACATCGGCTTTGGACTCGGAAGTGGAAGCGGCCATCCAGGAAAGCCTCTTCTCGCTGATCGAGGACAAGACGGTGATTGCCATTGCCCACCGGCTTTCGACCCTGACCCAGATGGATCGGCTGATCGTGCTGGACAGGGGCCGTATCATCGAGACCGGAACCCACCAGGAACTGGTCGCGCATGGCGGCATCTATGCCGATCTCTGGAACCGCCAGTCCGGTGGCTTCCTGGGCGATGAGACGGAAGAACAGGAAACGGAAGCGGCGGAGTAATCCGCCGCACCTATCCGTAATTCACATGTGGCATTAACCATCCCACGGAAAAGCTTGCATTTTATCGATATTGTTAAGCTTTTGCTTGTGTGCGGGGTTTAGGATTTCCTAAGGTTGAAACCGCGGGAACCCTAAGCGATGGCAAGGCGGCGAGATAGGTATTCGGCCAAGGCCGCTGCCGCGCGTCGAGCGATCGACGCGTTGATCCGCTATCGACTCGAATTGACCCCCGACAATTTTCATGTGGCGCTGCGGCTGCTGGATGATCCCCCGCCCGGATTGCGAGAGAATTTCGCCACATTGCCCTATCCCCTTCAGCAGGCCGATTTTGCGCGCTTGGGGGAGCAGTTCCTTCCTCAGAAAATCGATCGCGATGCGCTTGAGCCTTTGATGACGGCACTGACCGGCGCGCTCGGGGCTCTCGCGATGATCTCCCTGCGCGAGCGCAGGCATGTCAGTGTGTTTGCTCAAAATATCCTAGCCGTGCAGGCACTTCTCGAAAAGCGTCCAGAGCTGTCTGCGGATGAAGTGGGCTCCGGTCTTGATGAACTTGCGCTCTCATCGCTTGCGCGCGGGGAGGCGGCCGAGCGGCTTCAGCGGGCCTTGTCGGTGTGCATCGAGGGGCTGCAGGCTTTTACGCGGGCGCTGGAAGCCCCGTCCGGATCGCCAAGCCAGGCAACCTCTCCTGAACCAGCGGCCCAAGATGGGGCGGAAGCGACGGAACAGGCGCCGGAGGTTAGCCATGGTCTTCCGGACAAGGCAGGTCTGGTCAGCCGCCTTGAAGCCCTGCAGGCAAGCGAAAAGCAGCTTTCCGGTTATAGCGTGCTGCTATGCCGCCTGAAGGGGATGGATCAGTTCCGCGGCGAAGCGATGCAGAAGGCCAAGGATTTCGTTCTCAACACCTTGGGCAACCAGACGTCTCGGCTGATCAGCGCTGATGAGGGCGCGTATTGGGTCGCGCCGCAGGAACTGGGTCTTGTGCTGGGCACCACCAGCGAGATCGAACTGAATGACTTCAGCCGCAAGCTAAAGCGTATCGTGGATCACTCCGTGGCCTATGCCCGGCGCGATGTTCAAACCCTTCCAGACCTTCGCTGCCGATTTGGCGGTGCGACAGCCTATGGCCGCACATCGGCCAGCCAACTGCTCGGCAAAGCCAGCCTTTCCCTTCAGCGCGCCGATTTCTTGGATGAAGAAATGCCTGTTCTCAGCGCCATATCCAACATCAAGGGGGATGGGCGCTATGACTCGCTGTACGGGCGCCGTGCCCACTGAGGCTGACCGGGATCACAATTTCGCATGCGGCCATCTTAAAACTTGAAAGTCGTAATCAGATTATCCTATAGAGCGGTGAGCCTGCCGATGAGCGGGCCTGTTCAGGGAGATTTTGATGAAGTCTGTCAGCCGCCTTTCCGCGCTTTTTGCAATCGCACTTGCGGGCGCCGGTTTCTCAAGCGTGGTCTATGCCGCCGATGGCGAAGGCATTGTTGTTTATAACGCGCAGCATGAAAGCCTGGGTCGCGAGTGGATCGACGCCTTTACCAAGGCAACCGGCATCAAGGTGACGATGCGCCAGGGCGGCGACATGCAGTTCGCGAACCAGCTGATCCAGGAAGGCGCCGCATCTCCGGCTGACGTATTCCTGACGGAAAACTCTCCGGCCATGGCGCTGGTCGATGGTGCGGGCCTGTTTGCCCCGGTCGATCAGGCGACGCTGAAGCAGGTTCCGGAACAGTTCCGCCCTGCAAACGGTAACTGGACGGGCATTGCCGGCCGCTCCACCGTGTTTGCCTATGACAAGACCAAGCTGACCGAAGACAAGCTGCCGAAGTCCATGCTCGATCTGGCTGATCCGGCCTGGAAGGGTCGTTGGGGTGCGTCGCCCGCCGGTGCTGATTTCCAAGCGATCGTCGGCGCGCTTCTGTCGCTGAAGGGCGAGCAGGATACTGCCAAGTGGCTGAAGGCGATGAAGGAAAACTCCGTTGCCTACAAGGGTAACAGCGTTGCCATGAAGGCCGTCAATGCCCATGAAGTCGAAGGCGCTGTGATCTATCACTATTACTGGTTCGGCGATCAGGCCAAGACCGGTGAAAACAGCAAGAATGTCGGCCTGCATTACTTCCGCAACCAGGATCCGGGTGCTTTCCTCAGCGTCTCCGGTGGCGGTGTGCTGAAGTCCAGCAAGCATCAGAAGGAAGCTCAGGAGTTCCTGAAGTTCGTGACCGGCAAGGGTGGCCAGGACATCCTGAAGAATGGCACGTCCTATGAGTATGCCATCAACGGCGAGTCCAACGAGAAGCTGGTACCAATCAAGGACCTTCAGGCACCCAAGGTCGATGCTTCCAAGCTTGACAGCAAGAAGGTCGTTGAACTGATGACGGCAGCCGGTCTGCTTTGATCGGTGCCAAATCTGTTGAGTTCTTCTCAACAAACTTCTAATCAGAGCGTCGAGAGCGACCGTGTCCGCAAGGCACGGTCGTTTTCGATAGCGGGTCTGGGCGAAAACGTCCGATCAGAAGTATCAACCGTGTTCAGGTAGGTCGCGCGATATTGCGTGCGGCATTCGCCAAGTGAAGGGTTTTCCTTGTTGCAGCGTGCCTCATCATTGAGGCGGCCAGCTGGCCGCGCCGGAGGATTTCGGCTTCTGCCTGCGCTTCGCCCGCACCCTGTCGCGACGCTGCTTGCCCTGGCTGTCGCGGTGTTCAGCCTTTTGCCGCTCGGTTTTATCGCGATCGTCACCTTCGATGTGGGCTGGGAAACCGTTCGGACCCTGGTGTTTCGACCGCGCGTCGGCGAGTTGCTGGTCAATACCGTCTATCTGGAACTTGCGACGATCCCGATCTCCATCGTGGTGGCCGTGGGCCTTGCCTGGCTGACGGAGCGGACCGATCTTCCTTTCCGGCGCTTCTTTTCCGGTCTTGCGGTTGCGCCGCTCGCCATCCCGGCGTTCGTGCATAGCTACGCTTGGATCACCGTTCTGCCTGGCATGCGCGGGCTTTGGAGCGCGGTCTTCGTCGCGGTCCTGGCCTATTATCCGTTTCTCTATCTGCCGGTTGCTGCGGCGCTGCGCCGGCTGGACCCGGCGCTGGAAGATGCGGGCGCCTCGCTTGGCCTGTCACCCTTCTGGATTTTCATACGCGTGGTGCTGCCGCAATTGCGGCTTGCCATTTGCGGCGGCTCTCTGTTGATCGCGCTGCATCTTCTGTCGGAATACGGCCTGTTCGTGATGATCCGGTTCGACACCTTTGCCACGGCCATCGTTGACCAGTTCCAGTCCTCCTACAACAGTCCGGCCTCGAACATGCTGGGCGGCGTACTGGTCGTCTGCTGCCTGGTGCTGCTGCTCGTGGAAATCGGGCTGCGTGGCAATGAGCGTTATGCGCGCGTCGGCACCGGCACGGCGCGGCCTTCAACCAGGCACCGCCTCGGCTGGCTGACGCTGCCCTGCCTGCTGGTGCCTCTCATTGTCGCAGCCCTTGCCATCGGGGTGCCGCTGTTCACCCTCGGGCAATGGCTGTGGTTTGGCGGCATTGCCATCTGGCAGGCTGACATGCTCGGCAACGCGCTGATCCAGACCATCCTGCTGTCGCTGGCCGGCGGCGTGCTGGCGACGTTGCTTGCAGCACCCATGGCATGGCTTTCGGTGCGGGCGCCGGGCCGCGTGCAGCGCGTTCTGGAAGCTTGCCACTACTATGTCGGTTCACTGCCGGGGGTCGTTGTGGCGCTGGCGCTTGTCACCGTCACCGTCCGCTATTTCATGCCGCTCTATCAGACCTTTGCAACGCTGCTGGCGGCCTACGTGCTGCTGTTCTTGCCGCGTGCCATGGTGGGTTTGCGCGCCAGCATCGCGCAGGCGCCGGTGGAACTGGAGCGCGCTGCGACAGCGCTCGGCCGCACGCCGCGCCGCGCGGTGTTTGAGATTACCTTCCGGCTGGCGGCTCCCGGTGCCGCCGCCAGCGTGGCGCTGGCCGCCTTGGGGATCGCCAACGAGTTGACGGCAACCCTGATGCTGTCTCCGCTGGGGGTCGATACGCTCGCCACGCGCTTCTGGTCGCTCACCAGCGAAATCGACTACGTCTCTGCCGCGCCCTATGCGGTAATGATGGTGGTGCTTTCCATGCCGATGACGCTTTATCTCCATCTCCAGTCCAAGCGGGTGGCGGGACAATGACCGTGCTTTCGATCGATAAAGTCAGCAAGCGCTACGGCAAGGTCCAGGCGCTGGACCAGGTGAGCGTTGAGGCCTCATCCGGCATGCGCACCGCTGTGGTCGGCCCTTCCGGCTCGGGCAAGACAACGCTGCTGCGGATGATCGCCGGTTTCGAGACCCCGGATAGCGGTAGTGTATCCGTGGGGGGCGAAGTCCTGGCCGATGCTCACCGCTCCATGCCTGCCCATTTGCGCGGCATTGGCATCGTGGCGCAGGATGGCGCGCTTTTCCCGCATCTGACCGTCGCCGACAATATTGGATTCGGCATTCCCCGTGGTGACCGGGAGCGCACGGAACGCGTTCTTTCGCTGCTGGAAATGGTGGAGCTGGAGCCCGGCATGTTGACGCGCCGGCCTCATCAGCTCTCCGGCGGGCAGCAGCAGCGTGTGGCGCTGGCGCGTGCACTGGCCTGCCGTCCGCGCCTGATGCTGCTCGATGAGCCCTTTTCCGCGCTCGATACCGGCCTTCGCGAAAACATGCGCAAGACGGTGGCGCGCGTATTGCAGGCAGCCGGGGTCACGACCATTCTCGTGACGCATGACCAGGAGGAGGCGCTTTCGTTTGCCGACCGGCTGGTGGTGATGCGCGAGGGTAGGGTGGTCCAGGCGGGCACGCCGCAGGACCTCTATTTCCACCCGAACGACCGCGCGACGGCTCTCTTCATGGGGGATGCGGTGCTCCTGCCCGCAATTGCCAAGGGCAGCGTCGCCGCCTGTGCGTTGGGCAATGTGCCGATCGTGGGCGAGCACAAGGGCAAGGTCGAAATCATGCTGCGGCCGGAACAGATCCGCATTGCCACCGATGGCAGCCAGCAGGACAATACCGGCCAGGTGGTCGATGTGGAATTTTCCGGCGCGACGTCCACCATCGCGGTTGCGCTGAACGGCGTTGCGCTGCCGCCGATCCGCATCAAGACCTCGAGTGTCGCCCTGCCGGCTCCGGGCGCCTATGTGCGCCTCGACGTGGCCGAAAAGGCGCATGTGCTGGAGGGGTGAGAAGCCCTCCCGTTTCCATGGGGAGCGCGACCCACAATTTGCGACACATCTACCCCCCTCTGTCCGTCCAAACTGCTGTTGGGCCTATTTTAAATATGACGAGGCTTTAACTTTGCCGCGTCATGGAATCCGCCTATATCGGCTTCCATGATCTTTTCCGCTATCGCCCACCGCTTCGAGACCTTTCTGGATCCCTTCGGGCGAAAGGACGACTTGCGCCCGCCTGCGGGCACCATCCCCTTCATCTGGTTCTATGTTCGGCAGGCCAAGGCGCCGTTTCTGGCCATGCTGGTTCTCGGCGGCATGACGGCGGCGATCGAGGCTGCCCTGTTCTGGTTCGTCGGGCGGTTGGTGGATCTTCTGGCGACGGTGGACAAGGCCGCCGGTTGGGGTGGCTTGCTCCATCAGCATGGCCCTGAACTGTTCGGCATGCTGGTGCTGATCGGCGTGGTGCGGTTTCTGGTGACGCTGGCCACCGCCATGGTTGACCAGCAGATCATCACACCCGGCTTCTACAATCTGGTGCGTTGGCAGTCTTACCAGCACGTGGCGCGCCAATCGCTTTCCTTCTTCCAGAATGATTTTGCCGGCCGCATCGTCACCAAGGTCTGGTCCGGCGGGCAGGCGGCGGGCGATCTCGTGACCTCGCTGATGGAAAGCGTGTGGTTCGTGCTGATCTACTGCGCCTCCATGCTGTTCCTGATCGGCGGGCTGGACTGGCGGCTGGCCATGATCGTTGTCATCTGGATCGGCGTCTTTTCGCTGCTGGCCCGCTATTTCGTGCCGCGCATCCGGTTTCATTCGCGCGAGACGGCGGAAGCAGCCTCGATGCTGTCCGGCCGTATGGTGGATGCCTATAGCAACATCCAGACGCTTCGCCTGTTCGGCAATAGCGACGCCAATGACCGCTATATGCGCGAAGGCTTCGACACGTTTCAGCGCACGACCCTGATGTTCACCCGCTTCATCACCGGCGTGCGCGCTTCCATGGCGCTGCTGTCCGGCGTGATGATCACCAGCATGGCGGCGCTCTGCGTGCACTTATGGCTGGTGGGGTCGATCAGTTCCGGGGCGGTTGCCTTCACGCTCGCATTGGTGCTGCGCCTCAACTTCTTGCTCGGGCGCCTGATGACGCAGTTCAACGGCATCATGCGCAATTTCGGCACGGTACAGAACGCCGCGGAACTCATTTCCAAGCCCGTCGAACTGGTGGATGCTGCCAACGCCAAGCCACTGACAGTGCGCCAGCCGGAAATCCGTTTCGAAAAGGTCAGCTTCCATTACGGGCGCGGCAAATCGGTCATCGAAGGACTCGACCTGACAATCCGTCCCGGTGAAAAGGTCGGCATTGTCGGGCGCTCGGGCGCGGGCAAATCCACGCTCGTCAACCTGCTCCTGCGCTTCTACGACCTGCAGGGTGGGCGCATCCTGATCGACGGACAGAATATTGCCGAGGTCAGCCAAGAATCGCTGCGTGCGCAGATCGGCATGGTCACGCAGGATACCTCGCTGCTGCATCGGTCGATCCGCGACAATATTCTCGTCGGGCGGGCGGATGCGTCCGATGAATACTTGCTGCAGGCGGCGCGCCGCGCCCAGGCTGACAGCTTCATCCTGACGCTGGAGGACCAGCAGGGCCGCAAGGGTTTCGATGCGCATGTGGGCGAGCGTGGGGTAAAACTTTCTGGCGGGCAGCGCCAGCGCATCGCCATTGCGCGCGTCATGCTGAAGGATGCGCCGATCCTGGTGCTGGACGAGGCAACCTCGGCGCTCGATTCCGAAGTTGAAGCCGCCATCCAGTCCAATCTGGATGAGCTGATGAAGGGCAAGACGGTGCTGGCGATTGCGCATCGCCTTTCGACCATCGCCGCCCTCGATCGCCTGATTGTCATGGACAAGGGCCGTATCATCGAAGAGGGCACCCATGCGGAGCTGATCGAGCGCGGCGGGCTCTATGCGGAGCTTTGGGCGCGCCAGTCGGGCGGGTTCATCGCAGTCGACGAGGCGGCGCAGTAAGTTCTCAGGCTCTCGACGGTGGTTCGAGCTCAGGTTATGCTAGGCCAATCACTGGCCGAGGATGCGCCCATGCTGCCCTTTATCGCGATCGTGCTGGTCACGTGGTTCCTGATCGCCACCTTTCCCATCTGGTTTGGTCTCACCATGGGATTGTTCGGTGCCGTTTTGGGTATGATCGGCGCCCTGCTCGGTGGAGCGATAGCCCTATTCGTCCTTATGATGCTGACCGTACCGGCGCTTATTGCACTTTACGTGCTGATGAAAGTTTTTGTTGCGCTTTACCAGGCAGAGCCTGAGCGTCGTTAATTGCCAAAACTGAGAAAATAATCTGCGCACAACCTGTCGCTGTCGTGAAGACGAGGGCGGCGAATCATGTTGTGATGTTTGATGTAGCGCAAATCGTTTCCGTATCCGGGGATGTAGGGGAGCGGAACGACTTGGGGCAGGCTGGCCGCCGGCGTGGATTCGTGACGGCACAGTGGAGCGGAATGATGCAACAGACCCGCGACAATGTGCCGTATGCTGATGCCGAGGCTGGACTTGCGCCAAGATCGTGCTTAGAAATCAAGACGGGGATATAGGTTCCAATTGTGTCTAAATTGGATTCTGTTGGGGTAGGGGCATGCAATTCCACGACATTTTTGCGCAGAGGATGGGTTGAACGTGAGTGAACACGACACCAATGGCGGCACTGTGGCTGAGCCCACACGTCGTGATTTCCTGTATTTGACCACTGGCATGGCGGGTGCCGTCGGGGCTGTTGCGGTTGCGTGGCCGTTCATCGACCAGATGAGACCGGATGCCTCTACACTCGCGCTCGCTTCCATCGAAGTCGATGTGTCCGGTTTGCAGCCGGGCATGTCGCTGACTGTCAAATGGCGCGGCAAGCCGGTCTTCATCCGCAACCGCACGCCGAAGGAAGTGGAAGAGGCGAATGCCGTTGCCCTTGCCGATCTCAAGGATCCGGTGGCGCGCAATGCCAATATCGCTGCGGACGCACAGGCAACCGACATCGATCGCTCTGCCGGCAAGGGCAAGGAAAACTGGATCGTGATGATCGGCTCCTGCACCCATCTCGGCTGCGTGCCGCTCGGCCAGTCCGGTGATTTCGGCGGTTGGTTCTGTCCCTGCCATGGCTCGCACTACGATACGGCGGGCCGCGTGCGTAAAGGTCCGGCACCGCAGAACCTTGCCATTCCAACCTATACGTTTGCTTCCGATACCGTGCTCCGGATCGGGTGAGGGGATAAGATATGAGCGGGCATTCCGAATACCAGCCATCAACCAGCCTGGAAAAATGGATCGACTCGCGGCTTCCCCTGCCGCGATTGGTGTATGACAGTTTCATCGCCTTTCCGGTGCCGCGGAACCTGAACTACGCCTATACCTTTGGCGCGATGCTGGCGGTGATGCTGGTCGTGCAGATCCTTTCCGGTGTCGTGCTGGCCATGCACTACGCGGCCGATACGACGGTCGCCTTCATCTCCGTTGAAAAGATCATGCGCGACGTCAACCACGGTTGGCTTTTGCGTTACATGCATGCCAACGGCGCTTCCTTCTTCTTTATCGCCGTCTACCTGCATATCGCACGCGGCCTTTATTACGGCTCCTACAAGGCACCGCGCGAAATCCTCTGGATCCTTGGCGTTGTCATTTACCTCCTGATGATGGCCACCGGCTTCATGGGTTATGTTCTGCCCTGGGGTCAGATGTCCTTCTGGGGTGCGACCGTCATCACCGGCTTCTTCTCGGCGTTCCCGCTCGTCGGCGAATGGATCCAGCGCTTCCTGCTGGGCGGCTTTGCCGTTGATCAGCCGACGCTGAACCGTTTCTTCTCGCTGCACTACCTGCTGCCCTTCATGATCGCCGGCGTGGTCATCCTGCATATCTGGGCTCTGCACGTCACGGGCCAGACCAACCCGACCGGCGTCGAAATCAAGACCAAGACGGATACGGTTCGCTTCACGCCCTATGCGACGCTGAAGGACGCGTTCGGCGTTGGCATCTTCCTGATCGCCTATGCTTGGTTCATCTTCTACATGCCGAACTTCCTCGGCCATCCGGACAACTACATTCCGGCCAATGCCCTGAAGACCCCGGCGCATATCGTGCCCGAATGGTATTACCTGCCATTCTATGCGATGCTGCGCGCGATCACCTTCAATGTCGGACCGATCGACTCCAAGCTTGGCGGCGTTCTGGTGATGTTCGGTTCGATCATCATCCTGTTCTTCCTGCCCTGGCTCGATACGTCCAAGGTTCGCTCGGCCGTCTATCGCCCGTGGTACAAGCTGTTCTTCTGGATCTTCGTGGCCAATGCCATCGTGCTGGGTTGGCTGGGTTCCCAGCCCGCAGAAGGCCTGTATGTCGTGCTATCGCAGCTCGGTACGCTCTACTACTTCGGCTTCTTCCTGGTCATCATGCCGCTGCTTGGCCTGCTTGAGACGCCCCGGCGCATCCCCAACTCGATCACGGAGGCTGTTCTGGAAAAGAATGGCAAGTCCGCGACGGTACAAGCCTGAGCGCGTGAGAGGACAATACCCATGAAAAAGCTTGTCACGAGCATTGCGCTGATGGCGTCTCTGGCCGGTTTCTCCGGCCTGGCGCAGGCTGCAGAGCAGCCACACAACCTTGCGGAAGCTACCGAGCACGCGGCCAAGGCGGGTCACTACCCGATCCTGAAGCCGAAGAATGTCGATTGGTCCTTCGCCGGCCCCTTCGGCAAGTATGACAAGGCGCAGCTGCAGCGCGGCCTGAAGATCTACACGGAAGTCTGTTCCGCCTGTCATTCCATGAACCTCGTTTCCTTCCGAACGCTGGAAGGGCTGGGTTATTCGGACGCGCAGCTGAAGGCCTTTGCCGCACGCTACGAAGTGCAGGATGGTCCGAACGATGCGGGCGAGATGTTCAAGCGCAAGGCTGTGCCGTCGGATCACTTCCCGGCACCCTTCCCGAATGAGCAAGCCGCTGCTGCCGCCAACAATGGTGCGGCTCCGCCTGATATGTCGCTGCTTGCCAAGGCACGCGGTATCACCCGCGGCTTCCCGCTGTTCGTGTTCGACATCTTCACCCAGTATCAGGAAGGCGGACCGGATTATATCTACTCGCTGCTGACCGGCTATCAGGAGCCGCCGGAAGGCATCCAGGTGGCCTCGGGTACGCACTTCAACCCTTACTTCGCGAACGCCCAGGCGCTGGCCATGGCACAGCCGATCACGGCTGATCAGGTCACCTATGATGATGGCACGCCGCAGACGCTGGACCAGTATGCCAAGGACGTTGCCGCCTTCCTGATGTACACGGCCGAGCCGCATCTTGAAGAGCGCAAGCGCACCGGCTTCATGGTGATGGTGTTCCTGGCGATCTTCACGATCCTGATTTATCTGACCAAGAAGTCTGTCTACGCCAACAAAGATCATTGAGCGTAACGGGCGGTGAGGATAAGAAAGGCGGCAGAAATGCCGCCTTTTTTGTTGCTGCGGTTGTCCCTTTCCGTGTTCAGTGAAAGCTCCAATGTCTGAAATAACTTCCTATCTGGCGGGCGCCATCCGCGCGATTCCCGATTATCCGAAGCCCGGCATCATCTTTCGTGACATCACCACGCTTCTCGGCAACCCGGAAGCTTTTAGGGTCGCTGTCGACGAGCTCGTTCGTCCCTATGCCGATCTTGCCGTTGATCAGATCGCCGGCATCGAAGCCCGCGGCTTCATCCTGGGTGGCGCGCTCGCGCACCAGCTGTCCTCCGGCTTCGTTCCGATCCGCAAGAAGGGCAAGCTGCCGCACCAGACCGTGCGCATGGCCTACAGCCTGGAATACGGCACTGACGAGATGGAAATGCATGTCGATGCGGTGAAGCCAGGTGACAAGGTGATCCTGTGCGACGATCTGATCGCGACCGGTGGTACCGCCGAAGGTGCTGTCAAGCTGCTGCGCCAGCTCGGCGCGGAAGTCGTCTCCGCCTGCTTCGTGATCGACCTGCCGGAACTCGGCGGTCGCAAGAAGCTGGAATCGCTTGGCGTGGAAGTGCGCACGCTGGTGGCCTTCGAAGGACATTGAACGCCTTCGCTTGCGTGGAAGCCTGATTCCTTCGTATCTTCTCTGGCAACAAGAGGGGATACGCCATGGATCTGCATACACTTGTCGTTTTTGGCCTGACCTTTTTCGTCTTTGCCGCCAGTCCCGGCCCCGACAACATGACCATTCTGGCGCGCAGCGTGCATCGCGGCGCGCTCTCTGGCATCGCTTACGGTGCAGGCACCGTCGCGGGTATCCTGATCTTCCTCATGCTTGCAGCCTTTGGCCTTTCGGTGCTGGCCACAGAGATGGGGGCCGGTATGACGGTGCTGCGCTATGCGGGGGCGGCTTACCTCATCTGGATGGGTATCAAGATGTGGACATCAGAACCGGTCGTGCCGCAGGCAGATCATGCCCGGACCTCTGGCGATCTCTGGAAGGGTTTCGTGACCGGTGTGGTGCTGAACCTCGGTAATCCCAAGATGCCGCTGTTCTATCTGGCGCTTTTGCCCAACGTCGTCAGCGCCAGCCTGACAGCATCGCAGGCTTTGCAATTGGCGCTGGCCATTCTTCTGGTGGAGGTTGTCGTCATCGGCGGCCATGTGGCGCTGGCTGCGCGTGCCCGTCGTGCGCTGACCTCGCCGACGGTCGTTCGCCGCGTCAACCGCGGCGCCGGTGCGGTTATGGTGGGTGCCGGAGTTGCCGTTGCGGCAACGCGTTGAACTCACACAAATTCCAGCACGCTGCTCTCAAACCGCATCACAGTTTCGCCGTTCTGGTTGACGCCTTCATTGAAAGTGGAGTTCAGCCAAGTGCCTGGACGCGAAGCCAGTTCTCGGGTTTCTGTCAGCGTCACATAATAGGTGATCGTATCGCCGGCATAGACGGGCCTCAGCCATTGCAGTTTGCGGAAGCCGGGTGACGGCCCCATACGCGGCGGTTCAATACCTTCTCGCACCAAGCGCGCATGCTCGGCCGCCCAATGAGCCAGAAACATCTTCATCCAGCCGGCGCAGGTATGCCAGCCGGAGGCGCAGAGTGCGCCGAAAACGAAATTCTTGGCGGCTTCCGGGTCCAGATGAAACGGCTGTGGGTCGAATTCTCGCGCGTAGCGAATGATGTCTTCGGCGGTAAAGGTCAGCGAACCGGTTTCGATGCGGGTGCCAATGGGCGTGAGGTCGGAGAGCTTCATGCCGCAGTCTCCTTAGGCGCGCGCATGCCGAACATGATGACTTGCTCGGCGGCGCAGACGAGTTCGCCCCTTTGGTTCTCCAGTTCCGTGCGCATGCGCACCAGACCGATCCCCGGTTTTGAGCGCAGCGGGCGCGCCTCCTGAACGATACCGCGACCCGATAATGTGTCGCCTGCCAGAACCGGCTTCTTCCAATCCATGAAATCGACGCCAGGTGCGCCCTGGCAGGTGGAGTTACCGATATAGGCGTCCACGATCATACGCATCAACATGGCTGCGGTGTGCCAGCCGGAGGCCGCAAGCCCGCCCAAAATGCTGGCCTTGCCCGCTTCTTCATCCAGATGCATCGGCTGGGGATCAAACTCACTGGCAAAGGCAATAATCTCCTCTGCCGTCACTGTCTTGGGGCCGAGTGGGAAAACTCGATCAGGTGTGAAGTCCTCGTAATGCAGCATCGTCTCTCCCACGCATTAGATATTTGCACCTTAAAGGATCTGTCTCTTCTGCCAAGTGCGAATGCCTTACATTTGCCATGCGAGGCTCTATCCAGCTGGTTTTCATTGCGGGATCATGCGGATTTTTTCAGGAAGTGCGGCTATTCTTGGCCCAGGCGAAAGTGGGCAGGGGCAACGGATGGGCCGGTTGAGGGCAGCGCTGGAAGAGGCGGCACAGAGAGGCTTGCTGAACCCGGAACGCATCAGCGATCTGGAAGTGTATCTGAACACGCGCATGAATTCCGGGAAAGGCGAGCAGGGCCTTGAGGGGAAGGGCTCTGCACCACCAGACACCGAAGTACCGCGCTTCATCCGCGGCTTTCATGACGTGCTGATCAGCCTTGGCGTCTTCATCTTGCTGGTCGGCCTCGGAGGTGCGGGCTCGATTTTCGCAACGGCACCTGCCATCATCATGCTGGCGGAAATTCTTGTCCGGCGGCAGAGGCTTGCCCTACCGGCTGTTCTGCTTAGCGTCGCAACGGCGGTCTGGGCCGTCGTGACGAGTGCCGTGATCCTTGATGAGATCTATCCGGATGCGCCTTACCTGGCGCTCGTGCTCAAGACAGTACCGATTATGGTCGTCCTCGGCGCCTTTGCCTGGCGCTACCGCGTGCCGTTGGCCGTGGCGCAGTTTCTGGCGTCATGCCTCGTTCTGGTGTTCACGCTGCTCTTCTGGGGGGTGGCAGCCCTGACGACCTCTTCGAATATCCTGAAGGACCATCCTCTGATTGCCGTCGGCCTGCTGGTCATTGGCGCCGTTTCGATGTTTGGATTGGCTATGCGCTACGACCTGTCGGATCGCGAGCGTCTCACACGCCGCGCCGATATTGCCTTCTGGCTGCATCTGATGACGGCACCGGCATTGCTCTATGCCGCGATCTCGGTCGTGCTGGTTCTTTACCGGAAGGATGTTGCAGGTCTCGATATCTCCGATACCGCGCTTGCGCCTCCGATTATCGGCATCGTTGCAGTGCTGATGCTGACCGGCCTGGTGATTGACCGGCGCGCCTTTGCGACATCCGGTCTGGTCGCGTTGATCGTGGCGGTGATCAAGGTGTTGCAGACCACTGATATGACTGGGGATGTGGTGCTGTTTTTGGCCCTGACGACGGTCGGGCTGATCGTGCTTCTGGTCGGCACGGGCTGGCGCTATCTCCGCCGGCAGATCATGGAACTTTTGCCGCGCGCCTGGCAGGCGAAATTGCCGCCGGTGATGTAACGAGGATCGCGATCTGACGCGAAGTGCTGTAATTGACTGTTGCTAGCGCGGTGCTCAGCGTTCAAGGAATGCCCCCCTCTGTCCTGCCGGACATCTCCCCCACACGGGGGGAGATCAGCAGAACCGCTTCCCGCTCGCTCCTTCGCCAGACTCGAATGGTGTCCTGACCGCAGTACGGTTCAAGAGGTTTGGGGCGGTGCCACAATTCGATCTCCCCCCGTGTGGGGGAGATGTCCGGCAGGACAGAAGGGGGTGAACCACCATCAGTAAGGACAGCGCCGTGTAAGGTTACCCGCCGGCGCTCACAGTTTTACGTATTGAAGCGGAAGTGGATGACGTCGCCGTCCTGCACCACGTATTCCTTGCCTTCGTCACGTGCCTTGCCGGCTTCCTTGGCGCCCACTTCGCCGTTGTACTGGACAAAGTCCTGATAGGCGATGGTGGCGGCGCGGATGAAGCCGCGTTCGAAATCCGTGTGGATCACGCCGGCGGCCTGCGGTGCCTTGGTGCCACGGACGATTGTCCAGGCACGGCATTCTTTGGGGCCCACGGTGAAGTAGGTGATGAGGTCGAGCAGGTGGTAGCCGGCGCGGATTAGGCGGTCGAGACCGGCTTCCTCAAGACCAAGCGCGGACAGGAATTCCTTCGCTTCCTCTTCCGGCAGCTGCGCCACTTCGGATTCGATCGCAGCGGAAATGATGACGCATTCAGCACCCTGTTCCTTTGCCATGGCGGCGACGGCTTCCGTGTGCTTGTTGCCGTTGACGGCATCGGCTTCGGCGACATTGCAGACGTAGAGAACCGGATGCGAGGTCAGCAGGTTCAGGCCCTTCAGGATGTCGATCTCTTCCGGGGCGAGCGTCTTCAAAAGCAGGCGGGCAGGCTTGCCTTCGTTCAGAAGCTTTACGACGGCTTCCATGATCGGAAGCTGCGCCATGGAATCCTTGTCCTTGCCGGTGGCGCGCTTGCGGGTCTGCTCGACGCGGCGCTCAAGGCTCTCGAGATCGGCGAGCATCAGCTCGGTCTCGATGGTATCGGCGTCGCCGACCGGGTTGATGCGGCCTTCGACGTGGGTGATGTCGTCATCCTCGAAGCAGCGCAGCACATGCACCACCGCATCGACTTCGCGAATGTTGGCGAGGAACTTGTTGCCGAGGCCTTCACCTTTGGAGGCGCCGCGCACGAGGCCGGCGATGTCCACGAAGGAAATGCGCGTCGGGATGATTTCCTTGGAGCCGGCAATCGCGGCCAGCTTCTGCATGCGCGGGTCTGGAACCGCCACTTCGCCCGTATTCGGTTCGATGGTGCAGAAGGGATAATTCGCCGCCTGCGCTGCTGCCGTCTTGGTCAGCGCGTTGAAAAGGGTCGACTTGCCGACATTCGGCAGGCCCACGATACCGCATTTGAAGCCCATAAGGGTTCACCTGTCCTTGATTTTCAGTTGGTCTGGCTATGGGGGAAAGCGGCGAGGCGGTCAAGTGGAGAGCCTGTCAGGGCTAAATGGAATCGTTCTGCCGGAAGCATTTTTCGTCAGAATCGAGGCTTTCGGCAAAGAGCATACCTGCGAGGTACGGTCGAGACGAAAGCCGAAGATAATGGCGGAAAATGATCCGGCCCTTCGGGTTGGCTGAGGCGAGTCATCTGCTTTGTCGAGCGACTTGGCCGTATGCGTTGGCTACGACGCGCGCCGCTCTCCTCGCATCTGACTTCGCCTGAGCCAACAGAACTGTTTCCATTTAGCTCTGATAGGCTCTACGCCGCCGATTCCCTTGCAGTGTGGCCTTTGCATGCCTATCCTAACGTCAGGACTGTTGCTATGTGCAACTTCGCCTGTCCGCGAAAGACGGGATGTCCCAGGTATCATTCGGAGACCTGCCGCCATGAGCGATGATACGACCCTGAAACCGAAAACCGTCACGAAGCCCAAAGTGGAGCGCCCTAAGCTCTACAAGGTCATCCTGCTCAACGACGATTATACGCCGCGCGAATTTGTGACGCTGGTGCTGAAGGTCGTGTTCCGCATGAGCGAGGACGAAGGCTACAAGGTGATGATGACCGCGCACCGGCTGGGGTCCTGCGTGGTTGTCGTCTGTACCAAGGATGTCGCGGAAACCAAGGCGAAGGAAGCGACTGACCTTGCCAAGGAGGCCGGCTTTCCGCTGATGTTCACCACCGAGCCGGAAGAGTAATTTCAGTCGTTGCGGATCTGGTAGCCCGTCTTGTTCTGGATGAAGCCGCAAGCCTGGTAGAAGCGGTGGACGCTTTCTTCCTTCTGACCTGTCAGCAGCATGATCTTGTAGCAGTGGGCCGCCAACCCGAAGTTGATGGCGTGGCGGATGACCGCGTGGCCGAGCCCCTGTTTTCGATGGCTTGATGCCGTCACCACATTCTCGATCAGCCCATAGGGGCGGGCGGAGCGCGTCAGGTTGGGCACGATGATGAGGGTTGCGGTCGATACGGCGTGGCCATCCACCTCCGCTACGAATACATGCATTCCCGGCTGGGCCAGCATAGCGTCGAATGTCCGGGACGCCGCTTCGTCGTCCAGCCTCGGATCAGCCGGGTTCAGTTCCTGGTAAAGGGAGAGCAGATCGCTCAAGTCCTCGCGGCGGGCTGACCGAACAATTGCGGCTGGTGCGCCCATCACTCCTCATCCTTCTTGGCAAACATGCGCTTCAGCATGTCGGCCATGGGGCCGGTCGTGGGCAGAGCCTTGGGCTGTTTGAAGTTCCGCGCGGCGCGGATGTGAGACTGACCGGCGGGTTTTGCGGCGCCGGCAGCCTTGGGCGGCTTCGAGCTGTCGGCCTCAGGCTTGGCACCAACAGCCAGCGCCAGCTTGTTCATGAGTTGGGAATCCTCTCCCTTCACCAGCATTGCGGCGTTGTCAGCAATGGCGTCCAGCAGCGGCTCCAGCCAGGCCTTGTCGGCCTTGGCGAAATCGCCCAGCACATGATTATGCACCAGTTCCTTGGAGCCGGGATGGCCGATGCCGAGGCGGAGCCGCCTATACTCCTTGCCGCAGTGGGCATCGATGGATTTCAGGCCATTGTGGCCGCCATGGCCGCCGCCGGTCTTGATGCGGGTGCGGCCGGCCGGCAGATCCAGCTCGTCGTGTATGGCGATGATATTGGCAGGGGTGAGCTTGTAGAAGCGCATGGCTTCGCCAACCGCTTCGCCCGACAGGTTCATGAAGGTCTGCGGCTTCATCAGCAGCACCTTCTCGCCAGCGATCTCGCCTTCTGAAATGTCCGCCTTGAACTTTTTCGACCATGGCGAAAAGCCGGGCAGGCGCTGCAAAGCGTCCACGGCCATGAAGCCGATATTGTGCCTGTTGTCGGCGTATTTGGTTCCGGGATTGCCCAGTCCGGCGATGATCAGCATGAGCAGCCTCGTCCTGTTGGTGTTGCGTTTCTCAACCCCCTATTGGACGACAAGTCAACTCAGTCCGGCTCGATTCCATATTTCGTGAAGATCGATCGCATTGTGCCATCGGCGCGGATGCGATCCAATCCGGCACGCAGTTTGGCGATGACCTTATCCGGAATGTTCTTGTTGCAGGCAATGCCGAACTCCTGATCCGTCAGTGTCAGGACGGCGCGCAGAGGCTGAAACTCCCGTTTCAGCTTTCGATAGGTCGCCGCCCGTATCGTCATCAGATCGATGCGTCTTTCCATCAGCTTTGCCAGCGTCAATTCGAAGGAGCTGCTGAGATCCAGTCTCCTGAAACCACTATTTTGCAGGATGGTCGCAATGGCCGTATCTCGCTGCGTCCCGATTGTCATGCTCTTGGCGTCGGCCAGTGTCGCGGGGTGAACACTCGTATGGCTGTTTGCAACCAAAAGAGTCGCATCGGCAAAAAGCGGAGAAACCCACTTGAAACGGGTTTCGCGTTCTGCAAGCCGCCCGGCGCCAAAGAAGCAGAATTGGTCCAGGGTCTCGGCCAAGGCAAGCGCTCGCGCCGATGGTACGATTTCCATCGTATATGCGATGTCTGTTCCAACAAGTATCGACTGCATCTCCTCGACGCTGGCGCCGATGGGAGTTCCGTCGGCTCCCAGGAACGAGTAGGGCGGATAGGACTGCGTAACCAACTTCAGCTCTGTTGCCGAAACAGTGCCGAACTGGACGAAGATAAAAGCGCCTGCAAGAACAAGAGACCTCATTTCCTCCCCCGGGTCGGTTGTTCGTAAGCTAAATCATCATGTTCCTAACCCGCGGCTTTGACCAGATCCCGATCGGCAGCGGAAAGATCAGACATCAAATCAACTATACTACGCGGCCGGGAGAACAGATAGCCTTGCCCGCAGTCGATGCCGATGTCCTGCAGAATCCGGTGCTGGTCTACGGTTTCGATACCTTCGGCAATCACGGTACAGTTCATCTTGTGCGAGATTGCGCCGATGCCCTCGATCAACATGCGGTTCTTGAGCTCCAGTTCCCTGTTGTCACCGCCAATCGAGCGAACGAAGGATTGATCGATCTTCACGATATCGACAGGGAAGCGGCTGAGATAGCTGAGCGAAGAATAGCCGGTACCGAAGTCATCAAGAGCCAGACGACAGCCGAAGTTGTGAAGCTCGTTGATGATGGTACGAATTTCCGGATTGTCGTGCATCAGCACGGCTTCGGTGATTTCCACCGTCAGGCGATGCGGCAGGATATTGTACTTCGCCATCATCCCGGCAAGCCGCATCGGCAGCGTCGGTTCGAATTGCAGCGGCGAGAAGTTGACCGCCACATAGGTGTTTTCCATTCCCGGAATGCGCGACAGCTGGGCAAGGTTTGCCAGAGCATCTTCCAGAATAAGGTTGCCGATCTGGTCAATCGTTCCGGTCTCTTCCGCTACGCTGATGATGGCGGCCGGTGACACGAGGCCCTTGCGGGGATGACGCATGCGCATCAAGGCTTCAAAGCCGATGATCTCGCCGCTTCCGATTTTCACGATCGGTTGGAAATGCGCTTCGAACCAGTTGGCGGCGATCGCCACTTCCACATCGCTTTCGATTTCCGCGCGCTGGCGGGCACGATCGAGAATGGTTTCGTCATAGACGTTGGCGCCGTTCTTGCCATCGCGTTTGCGGGCATACATCGCCATGTCCGACTTCTGCAGAAGCTCGGCGGCACTGGAGGCATGGTTGGGGTAGAGCGCGAGACCGATGCTGGCGCTGAGCCGCACGCCCGTACCGTTCGCCTTGAAGGGCATATCGAAGATATCCACGATCTTCTGGCAGAGCTCGTCAGCCCGGCGAGCGGCACCCTCTCCGGTAATGAGAAGGGCGAACTCGTCCCCGCCAAGGCGCGACGCGGCATCGGTTTGACGGATCAAGGGCTTCACGCGTTCCACGAACTGGCAGAGCACGGCATCGCCAGCGGCATGGCCGAGCGTGTCATTGATGGTCTTGAAGCGGTCAAGGTCGATGTAAAGGCAGGCAAGTTCCGTTGAGGCGGCATCGGCTTCGATGATCTTTTCATCGAGCATGCCTTCAAAACCCTGTCGGTTCAGAAGTCCGGTCAGGTGGTCGGAAATGGCCTGGCGGCGATTGCGCTGTTCGGACTGCTTGAGTTCCGTCACATCGGTCATGACGCTCAGCGATGCCGGCAGGTCCGCCCCTTCCGATTTCAGGTCGGTTTCGAGAATGAGGACGTCCATGATCCGCCCGTCTTCGCAGAGGAAGCGGACGGTGACCTCGCGAGCCGTGCTGGCGTGGTTGTCGGCCTTCTTGCGATTGATGTACAGGGCACGATCGGCCGGGAAGATCAGATCGACGAACGGCTTGCCCACGACGTCCTTGCGCTTGAAGCCCGTGGCCAGAAGCCAATAATCGCTGACGGCCCAGATCAGGTCGTTCTCGTCGAGCGAAAACAGCATGGCCGGCGTCAGGTTGTAGATTTCCGTCGTCTGCTGGTGCGCCCGTTTCAGTTCCCGCTCTTCCCGTTCGAGCTGGATCTGCATCTCATTGAAGCTTTTGGCGAGACGCCCCATTTCGTCGGTCGAGCGCCAGTCAACATGGTGGCGGGAGCCGAGGCGCCGTGTCGCCTCAATGGCGGCGGTCAGGCGCAGCAGCGGCTTCATCACCATGATACGGTTGCCGATGATTGCGGTACCGAAGACGGTCAAAATTGCGACGATGAAGATCGAGACGAAGGCAAGTTCCATCCGGTTCAGCGCCGAGAATAGCCCGATCCTGGTGAACTGCACGGTGATGGTGCCGATATGCCGCGTCCTGTCCCCGGAACGGTACAGGATCGGCTTGCTCATTGTGTCGAGATCTTCCGAGGCGTCACGCAGGCTGCTTTCGGTCAGGTCAAGCTTTGCGAGACTATCCACCACGCGGATGACCCGGATACCCTTTTCGTTGATGAGCGTGCCGGTGATCTGCCTGATGCTGTCGACATCCAGATCCCAAAGTGGCTTAGCCAGCGCCTGGGTGTTGGCAGCCATCAGAATTTCGATGTGATCTTTGAGGCTTTCCGATGCCTGCTGCGAGGACAGAGCGAGAAACAACGTAAAAAGCGGCGCCACAACAATGAGAAGTGCGCCGGATATGATCGCGATGAAACGACTCTCGACTGAATGAGTCATCGGATACTCGTTTACGTCCCTGTGTCAGCCGCGACAGAACCTCACAATTGCTGCCGGAATGATGCAGCAGTTCTACCGCAGACATTATCAATTCTCTGTTCGTTGGAAGGGATCGTTTCATTCATTCATTAAACATTGCTGAACCAGGGTTCTCTGCGGGGTGTGGTGGGTTGAGTTCTCGCGGTTAAGATGAACGAAAATGAAACAGGTGCCGCGACGCAGACATGAAAAAACCCGCCGGTTAAGGCGGGTTCTATCAATTCGGAAATGATGTCGCGCCGATTATTCGGCAGCGGCTTCTTCGGT
The DNA here is from genome assembly GCF_030504645.1 of Rhizobium oryzicola. Taxonomy (GTDB): domain Bacteria; phylum Pseudomonadota; class Alphaproteobacteria; order Rhizobiales; family Rhizobiaceae; genus Neorhizobium; species Neorhizobium oryzicola. The sequence continues at coordinate 457,640 of NZ_JAUKWQ010000002.1, forward strand.
GGTGCCGCCAGCCGGAGCAACGATCGTAGCGATCGTGAAGTCGCGGTCGGTGATGGTCGGCTTTGCGCCCTTCGGCAGCTTCACATGCGAGATGTGGATGCTGTCGCCGATCTTGAAGCCGTCGAGGTCCACGGTGATGAATTCCGGGATGTCGTTGGCGGGAACCAGCATTTCCACTTCGTGACGGACGATGTTCAGGACGCCGCCGATCTTGATGCCGGACTTCTCTTCGTTAATGAAGTGAACCGGAACCTCGACCGTGACTTCGCTGTCTGCGGAAACGCGCAGGAAGTCGACATGCATCGTGAAATCGCGAACCGGGTCCAGCTGGTAGTCCTTCGGCAGAACGGAGATTTTTTCGCCGTTCAGAACGATGGTCGCAACCGTGGTCATGAAACCACCGGCATGGATGCGCTTTGTCACTTCGTTGGTGGACAGAGCGATAGAAAGAGGTGCCTGCTTGTCACCATAGATGACAGCGGGAATGAAACCGTTGCGGCGAAGTTCACGGGAGGACCCCTTACCAACCCGTTCGCGCGCCTCGGCCTTGAGCTCGTACGTTGCGTGGCTCATGGCATTTCCTTTCGAGGTTATTTGGAGAATCCGCTTTGGCATAGCGCCATGGGCGAATTGGAAGGGCATCATCCTATGCGCTTCATCCGCGTTGCCTCCAAGGGTGTCTACGCGGACGGGAGCGCTATAATATACTTGCGCACTTGTGGCAATACTTTCGATGGCGCGCCGGCCTTTTGGGGCTTTCCGATTGTCAAGACGTTTACCAAGCATCCCAAGCATTTAGCAGGAGAGTGCTGGTAGAGCAGATGTCTTGGCGTCCAAACAGGTCCTTTCCGATGCTTTATGTCATCTCCTGCCTCGTCACCTATCACAACCCAGCCTTCGTGATCGTCGCGGCGGGTCTCTGCATCCTGGGCTCGGTGTTGACCGCCAGACTGCTGTCACGCGCGATCAGGGCGACCGGTCCGGAAAAGGCGGTGTGGCTTGGCCTGACAGGCTTCGTCGGCGGCGCAGTGATCTGGACGACGCATTTCATGGCGATGCTCGGCTATGAAAATGGCGGCGCGGCGGCCTACGAGCCCTCGCTGACGCTGTTTTCGCTGCTGATCGCGGTCCTGTCCAGCTTCGCGGGGCTTGCCATTGCGGCCTACGGAGAGCGCACGATGCTTGTGGAAGCTGGCGGCGCCATTGTCGGGCTCGGCATTTCGGGAATGCATTTTGTCGGCATGGCTGCCTACAAGGTGTCGGGCACCATCATTTGGGACAACCGCTACGTCGCAGCCTCGGTCCTTATGGCGGTGCTGTTCGGCGCGTTGACCACCAACCGCATCATCCGCCCGGTCACGCGATTTTGCCGATATGGTGGTGCCGCGGCGCTGGTGCTCGGGATCACCTCGGCACATTTCACAGGCATGGCGGGCATCGACATCGTTCTCGCTCCTGTGCAGACAGTCGCATCGGACATGCTCTCACCCATCATCCTGGGCTTCAGTGTGCTGGGCATCATGCTCGTTCTGCTGGGGCTTGCCGCGTGCACCTATCTGCTCGACGCAAAAACCAATCGCGCTGCGGTCGACCGCTACCGGCATCTGTCGCTGCATGACCCTCTGACGGGACTTCCCAACCGAACGGCCTTTCTGGAGGAACTTGCCGCGCTTCAGGCCGGTGAAAATGGCCAGCCGGGCAATGTTGCGATCTTGTCCTTCGATCTCAACCGCTTCAAGGAAATCAACGACGTGCATGGCCATGCTGCCGGCGATGCGGTGCTACAGGCGATCGGCGAGCGGCTGGCATCGGTGTCGCGGCCGAATGAATTCCTGGCGCGCATCGGCGGCGACGAATTCGTGGCCATCAGCCGCCACTATTTTGCCCGCCAGGATGCGCTGCAGGTTGCGCATCGTATTGTGAACGAGATCGGCAGGCCGATCGAATGGAATGCTGAGCGGTTCACGGTGTCTTCCAGTGTCGGCATCGCCATCTTCGACTATGACGGTTCGTCCGTGGATGATGTCGTGACACAGGCGGACGTGGCCATGTACCGCGCCAAAGCGACGGCCCCCAATACCATCTGCTTCTACGACCCTTCGATGGACCAGGCGGTGCGTGAACGCAATGCTTTGGCGATCGACATGCGCAGCAGCTTGCAGAACAACGAGTTCGAACTGTTCTATCAAGTGCAGAACGAGGCAGCGACCGGTAGGCCCATCGGCTTCGAAGCCTTGCTGCGCTGGAATCATCCGGTGCGCGGACGTATATCGCCGGCGGAATTCATTCCGATTGCCGAACGGACCGGCCTGATCAACGAGATAGGCGAATGGGTGTTGCGCAATGCATGCCGGGAGGCCGCAGGCTGGACGAACGCGCTTGGTATTGCGGTCAACGTCGCCGCGCAGCAGCTGGCTGACCTGACCTTTCCCGCCAAGGTGAAGAGCATTCTGACGGAAACGGGTCTGGACGCACAGCGTCTTGAGTTGGAAATTACCGAATCCGGTATCATTGAGGATCAGCGGCGTGCCCTTGTGGTGCTGAAGCAGTTGAAGGAAATCGGCGTAAAGATTGCCATGGATGATTATGGCACGGGCTATTCTTCTCTCTCGACGCTGATGAATTTCCCCTTCGACAAGATCAAGATCGATCGCTCCTTCGTCGAGCATGTGGCAACGGATTCCTTGTCGGCAGCGATTGTCCGTTCAACGCTGATCCTGGCCCAGAGCCTCAACATTCCCGTTCTTGCCGAAGGTGTCGAAGGTCAGGACCAGATCGATTTTCTGAAGAGGGAAGGCTGTCTGCAGGTGCAGGGATATCTCTTCGGCAAGCCCGTACCGCTGAGCGCGATCCGCCCGTTGATCGATGTTCCTGCATGGGCGGCAGAGGAGGCCGGCCCTTTAGGGCAGGTTGCCTGACCGGTTCCGTCATAGGCAGAGCGAAAATCGCCGCGTCCCATGAGATGCGGCGATAACGCTTATTGTCAAAGTGGGTGAGCGTATCAGTCGAACAGGCTGGAGACCGAGGATTCCAGCGCGGTGCGGCTAATCGCTTCGCCGAGCAGGGCGGCCGTCGAGACAACGCGGATATTCGGGGCAGATTGAACGGCAGTCGTCGGCTGGATCGAGTCCGTAATGACCAGCTCCTTCAGCTTCGAGGAACTGACGCGGGCAACCGCGCCGCCCGACAGAACGCCGTGCGTGATATAGGCCGTCACGCTGGTAGCACCGTTCTTCAGAAGCGCTTCGGCTGCGTTGCAGAGCGTGCCGCCGGAATCGACGATGTCGTCGATCAGGATGCAGTCCTTGCCGGTGACGTCACCGATCACGTTCATGACTTCGGATTCGCCTGCGCGCTCGCGGCGCTTGTCAACGATCGCCAGCTGACAGTCGAGACGCTTGGCGAGCGAACGTGCACGAACCACGCCGCCGACGTCGGGCGAGACGACCATGACGTTCTTCAGGTCGTAGTGATCCTTGATGTCGCGGGCCAGGATCGGCACCGCGAACAGGTTATCGGTCGGAATATCGAAAAAGCCCTGGATCTGGCCGGCATGCAGGTCGAGCGTCAGAACGCGGTCGGCGCCTGCTTCGGTGATCAGGTTCGCCACCAGCTTGGCAGAGATCGGCGTACGGGGGCCAGCCTTGCGGTCCTGGCGGGCGTAACCGAAATAGGGGAGCACCGCAGTGATGCGGCGTGCCGACGACCGACGGAAGGCGTCGATCATGATCAGCAGTTCCATCAGGTGGTCATTGGCCGGGAAGGACGTCGACTGGACGACGAACACGTCTTCGCCGCGCACGTTTTCCTGGATCTCGACGAAGATTTCCTGGTCTGCAAACCGTCTGACGCTGGCTTTTCCGACTGGAACATTAAGATAGGAACAGATCGCGTCGGCCAAATGCCGGTTCGAATTCCCTGCGAAAACCTTCATTGGGGTCCGCCTGTTTTTTGCGCTGGATGCGGGCCTTTTACCGCCCATCGCCTCGAATGCAAGACTGTTTTGCTCCCGCACCTGCAAAATTTGTGAAGGTTTTGCAAACGAACCCTCAGAATGGTTAGCGGCTGTTGGTTTCGCGCCACCGATTGAACTCCGCAATCGTCTTTTGACCGATCAATTCCATGGTTGGCGCGGGCACCGACCGCCAGGGGTCATCGCCGCCTTTGCTTGGGATTTTCTCCTGCCCCTGGATGCGATGAAGCCGTTGGCCGGCACCATCCAGCACATCCCATACATAGACAACGGTGACCTGTCCCTCGTCCTCGAAGGCGGACAGATAGCCCTTCAAGATCTGATCACTGCTATCGGTGGAGGCGCGAATGGTCAGGCCGCTCGCTCTCGCCGAGGCGCCCAGCTGTTTGGAGAGCGGAGCAACAACCTCCACCGGTGCCCCGATGATCGGCAGGAAGCGAATGCTGGCTCCGGATGCCGCAGCTGTCGGCTGCTGCGTTTGTGCGGGGGCGGTGGGCTGCACGGGTGCCGTTGTCTGGCCGGGTGGCGCTGGAGCCGCCGGGAAGTTCTGGGCGTTTTGTGCCATGCCGGGAAGCGGCGCTGATGCCACCGGAGAACTGCGTCCCTGATCGACGGCGCGGGCCTGTTCCTCCAGTGTGCCGCCCGGCATTGTCGATGAGGAGACGGGCGGAAGCGGTGCGCTCTGATAGGCGCCGTAACCGGTATCCGGGGACGGGGAGGCGGCCAACCTATTCGCATCCGCCTGCGTGATAGGCGGAGAGGGACGTGTCCCACCGCCGACATCCATCGGCGGTGTCAGCGCATCAGTGGTATTGCAACCTGTCAGAAGCGCGAGAGCCAACAAGGCCGGCAAAGCAGCGGGTAGCAAGCCTCGCATCTCGTCTCCCATTCTCTCGATGCAATGCTCAGGAGATTACGGGTGGTTGCAAGCCTATGTCAAATCGGGACAGCTAGCGGGCAATAAGGTCAAGTTCTATGCGGGACAAGGGCTTGGGTGCGTCCGATGTCGTGAGATAGGTGTGGCCGAGCGTCATGGCCGTTCCCGTATCGGAATCCATGATGATCATGTGCACGAAGAGCGACATGTCGGGCAGGATCTCCTGCGGATTGCTGGCATGGAACATTTGCTGTTCCATCCAGGACGGTGAGAAGCGGGCACCCAGCGAATAGCCGCAGGCGTTCAGCCGGTGCCGTGTCAGGCCGCGTTCATCCAGAACGCGTGCGTGGGTGGCGAACACGTCGCCGAAGGTGTTGCCGGGGCGCAAAACCTCTTCGATGCCCAAAATGGCTTCCCGGCAGGCGGCGTAAAGTTCGCGATGGCGGGCAGACGGTTCTCCGATGACGACGGTGCGCATCATCGCTGCATGATAGTGCGCACTGGCGCCTGCCCATTCCAGGGTCAGCTGATCCTGCGCGTCGAGGATGCGCCGTCCAGCCTTGTAGCGGCAGAGCAGGGCATCGACACCGGAGCCAATGATGAACTCGTTTGCCGGATAATCGCCGCCGCCGGCAAAGACGGCACCTTGCATGGCGGCCAGAATGTCGGCCTCGTTGCCGCCAGCCTTGATCAGGGGCAGTGCTGCTTCCAGCGCATCGTCTGCCAGGGCGGCCGCGCGTTCCACATGGGCGATCTCTGCTGGGCTCTTGATGAGGCGCAGCCGCCCGACGAGGTAGGACGCATCGCTGAGTTCGCCAAAAGTGGCGAGCTGGTTGTCGAGCAGGCGGGCGATGCGGCCGGTCATGCCGTGCGTGTCGTATTCCACGCCGAGCTTGCAGCCCAGCAGGTCCATCTCGCTGAGCAGTTCTTTCAAATCCATTGTCGGATCCGCATTGGCCCGGTCGACCCAGATATGGATGTTCTCAACAATAGAGGTGTGGCGAGCCTGCCGAAGATCGGCCGAACGGGTCAAAAGCGCCATGGTGCCATCGGCCTTCACGACCAGGCATTGGAAGAAGCAGTATCCGAAGGTGTCGTAACCCGTCAGCCAGTACATGCTCTCCTGGGCAAACAGCAGCATGGCGTCCAGCTTTTCGGCCTGCATGGCCTCCTGAAGGCGCGTGAGGCGGGGCGCATATTCGCTACGATCGAAATGAAGTGCCATGGGTCACGTCTCCGATATTGCGATTGCTGATATCTGGCGGCCGTAATCCGGTTCGCCCGCATGGGTGGTGCGACGGTAGGAGAAGAAGCGGTCTTCATCCGGATAGGTGTCGAGGTCGAGATTTTCTGCGCGAACGCCGGCGCGCGAAAGCCTGAGCATTGTCAGGCCCGGCAGGTCGAACAGCGCATGGCCCGGGCGACTCGATGGCCGGAAGAATTGCGCGTAGTCGGGATCATGTGCCTGAAAACGCTCCACGAATTCCGGGCCGACCTCATAGCTGGCGGCGGCGATGGAGGGGCCGAGGCAGGCGACGATGTTCTGCCGTGTTGCACCGAGGCTCACCATGCTGTCGATCGTGTTTTCCGCAACGCCTCCAAGAGCGCCCTTCCAGCCCGCATGGGCGGCACCGATGACGCCCGCCTGATGATCGGCAAACAGGATCGGCCCGCAATCGGCGGAAAGCACGCCCAAAACGATGCCCGGCGTTTTCGTCACCATGGCATCCGCATTTGGCCGCTCGCCCGCATAGGTCTCATCGATCATGACAACATCGGGAGAGTGAACCTGATTGACCGTGGCAAGCCGGCCCAGTGGCAGGCCGAACCATGCGGCGACGCGGCGGCGGTTCTCGAGAACCTTTTCTCGTTCATCGTTGGAGCCCAGCCCCACATTGAGGCTGCGATAGAGGCCGTGTGAAACGCCGCGCTCGCGGGTAAAAAAGCCGTGGCGGATGCGCTGGTCACCGCTGGCCAGCAGTGTGCTCTCGATCGGTGTCGGCAAGATTTCCTGCATGGGTATCTCTGATGTCGGGGAGGGGTCAATTGAGCGCACGCATCGTCGCGCGATCGCAGCTGTTGCTCTGCTTCGTTCGGGCCGGATGTTGTCCCGCGAGGGCTGGCGTGTCAACCGCCCTGTTTAGGTTGTGCCGGTCGTGATCGGCTCAGTCGCGGATGGGGCGGAAGGGGGCGAGCGTCACAGAGGGACTGGAAACGGCCAGCACCTTGAACAATTCGCCCATGCGGCCTTCGCCGGCACCGGCAAGGCGATCGACGGCCAGCGAGATGGCGCGCTGTTCCTGCTCGGCCTTGCCGCGGGCAAGCGCACTGGCGCGTTCGCCAATGCCCATGCCGAACAGGAAGTCGCTCTGGTACATGCAGCCATTCAGCTGAATGCCAACGCCACGTGCGATGCGGGCAAGATCTTCGAAGTCCACATGGCTCGTCAGGTCCGCTTCGCCGGGATGGGCCAGCGGCGGATCGAATTCATGGCGGAGTACCGCTTGCAGCGTGTCGCCGAAGCCCGTGACCATATGGCCGTAATCGATGATGACGGCGGTGCCGCCTGTCTTTTTCAGCCGCTCGCAAAGGGCCGCCATGACCGCCTGACGCGCAGGCGCGATCTCGAAGATCATGCCCTCCGGCTCGCTGGCGTGGCTTGGCGGCAGAAGGGCCGGGTCGATGGTGGCGATGCCTGCGCCGAAGGCGAGGTTGTCATCGGCATCCAGCCCCACCATTCGTTCGCGGAAACCGGTCGCGCTCTTGACGAACTGGCGGATCGGGATGGCATCGAACAGCTCGTTTGCTGCGAGCAGCGTGAAGCCTTCCGGTACATCCTGGAAATCGGAATGCCAGTGGATCTTCGAGGAATAGGCCTCCAGCGTCACGCGCTGCACACCGCGTAGTCGCTCGCTGGTCTCCACCATGTGGACCTGCAGGTTTTCATGGAGCGATGGCGCCAGCTTCGAGATCACGCGCAGCATGTCCAGCATCATGGTGCCGCGGCCGGGGCCGATCTCGACTAGCTGCGTATTTTCCGGCGTACCATGCTGTTGCCAGGCATGAACGAGGAAGATGCCGAGCATTTCGCCGAACAGCTGGCTGACCTCCGGCGCGGTGATGAAATCGCCCGTCAGGCCAAAGGGGTCGCGCGTGCGGTAATAGCCGTATTCTGGGTCTGCCAGACACAGCGCAAAATAGTCGGTCACGCTTATGGGACCGTTCATCCGGATCAGGGTCTTGATTTTCTCGGCAAGCGGCGTGGTCATGAACAGCCTCGTCCTCGCGTTATGGGTTCGGCGCCGCCCGGCGGGCGCGCCATATTGCCCAGAGACCCAGCGCCAGCATAGGCAGCGAAAGAACCATGCCCATGGTGAGCCAGCCGAAGGCAAGATAGCCGAGCTGCGCATCAGGCTCGCGGAAAAATTCGACGAAAATGCGCGAGCAAGCATAGCCGCAGACAAATACGCCCGAAACGAAACCCGGTTGCCGCAGAGCCTTGAAGCGGTGCGTCATCAAGCGAAGAAGCAGGAACAGGACGATGCCTTCCAGTGCTGCTTCATAGAGCTGGCTGGGATGACGGGCGAAGGGGCCGCCGGTTGGAAACACCATGGCCCAGGGAACATCCGTAATCCGGCCCCAAAGTTCGCCATTGATGAAGTTGGCAATACGGCCGAAGAACAGACCGAAGGGAACGACGGCCGCGACGAGGTCGAACATGCTCCAGACGGCAATCTTGTTGCGCTTGGCAAACAGGTACATCGCAAGCGTGGTGCCGGCGAGACCGCCATGGAAGGACATGCCGCCGTTCCAGATCTCAATAGCGCGCATCGGGTTTACCGAAACTGCCGCGAAATCGTAGAACACCACATAGCCAATGCGCCCGCCCAGAACGATACCCGCGGCGACCCAGACAAGAAAGTCGTCGAGCTTTTCGGAGGTTAAGGGAGCTTGCTCACCCGGCCACAGAGCCACATCAGCGAGCAGCTTGCGGGCGTAAAACCAGCCAACCAGGATGCCGGCCACATAAGCCAGGCCGTACCAGTGTACTGAGAGCGGCCCGATGGAAAATGCGACGGGATCGACATCGGGGAAAGGCAAAATGGCGAGGAAATTGGATGCTGGATACACGGATGTCTGTCCCTCGGCCCCTTATGCCGCCTGTTGCGGCGACCATGAAGGTCTGCGGGGAGGCGGTCAAGGACAATCTCTTGTCATAACCCCTTCATCCTCAAGGAAATGCTTTGCTAATTCAATGTGCGGCATGAATCTTCTTGCAAGCCAGAGCGCTAAATCCTACCTCCTTAAGCGATGATGACAGCACCGGCGCCCCCGGGCCCAAGCAGTGGGAGAAAGCCATGACGAATGGCACGAACCGAATTTTCGATGAATTCGCGCGACTGATGACCGATGCCGCCGGCGCTGCCCAGAATGTGCGCCGCGAGGTGGAAACTGCCTTCCAGGCGCAGGCGGAGCGATTCATGAACAGCATGGATCTGGTGAAGCGGGAGGAGTTTGAGGTTGTCCGCGAGATGGCAATTGCCGCCCGCGATGAAAACGATGCCCTGAAAGCCCGCATAGAAGCCCTGGAAGCGAAGCTCTCCCAGCAGAGCTGATCGTCGGGACGAATTTCCTGACTACGGTTTTCCACAAGACGGCGCGCTGTTCATTCTGGCACAGCGCGCCGTTTTTGTTTGCGTATCGATTTGCCCTTTTTAGAAGGTTAAAACACAATTAATTTCCACCCTGTGGACACTGCCGAAAAATGCTGACGGCAGAGTCAGTTAAACCATCAGGCTGAACTCGAAAAGGAAGCAGCCAAGTGAGTCGTCCCCGTAAATTCGAGGTGCGGGGGCTGGTTCTGAGACTCCGCCTCTATACACTGATTTTAAATGATGATTCGAAACGACGCCGTAAGCTCCAGACAGGGTGGCTCTGCCATTCTGCCGGTATCGGGCGAACATCTTGAGAATGTAGTTTCCGGTTTTTTGTTCGCGTCCGTTGGTGTGTTGAGCACGAATGCCGCTTTCATTTTTCCCGGTTTAGAAGGTGCCCCATGAGCCTCATTGAAATACAGATGGAACGTCATTCGAACCCGGTCGACATGATCGAGTTCGTGGCAGCCTCCAATGACTGGACGTTCGAACGCTCGGGCGAAGATGAAATCGCCATGACCGTCGAGGGTCATTGGGCGGATTATCATGTCTCCTTTTCCTGGATGGAAGAGTTCGAGGCGCTGCATCTGGCTTGCGCCTTCGATCTCAAGGTCCCCGATTTTCGCGTCAACGAAGTCATCCGTCTTCTGTCGCATGTCAACGGTCAGACCCTGATGGGGCATTTCGATCTGTGGCGCCAGGAAGATGCAATCATTTTCCGCCAGTCGCTTCTGCTCGCCGGGGGCGCGGAGCCGACGAACCAGCAGGTGGAAGGCCTTCTGGCCAGTGCTCTCGAATCCTGCGAAACCTATTATCAGGCTTTCCAGTTCGTCGTCTGGTCGGGCATGGAAGCCAAGGCTGCCCTTGATGCAGTTCTGTTCGAAACGGTTGGTGAGTGCTGATGCCGATTGAGGTTGGTGGTCCGATCGTTCTGGTCGGTGCGGGCAATATGGGTGGTGCCATGTTGTCCGGTTGGCTGAAAAGCGGCGTGTCTGGAAAGTCCATTCTCGTTCTCGACCCGGCGCCCGCCGAGGCGCTGAAGGCGAAGCTTGATGAGGCTGGCGTCTCCCATGCTGCCTCCGCGCCGTCGGACCTCAAGGCCTCCATCCTGTTTCTGGCCGTCAAGCCGCAGGTTATGGAGGCCGTTCTGCCTGGTCTTGCCTCGCTGGTAGGGCCTGAGACGGTTGTGGTCTCTGTTGCCGCCGGCAAGACGCTCGCCTTCCTCGAAAAGCATCTCGGCGAAGCTGGCATGGTTCGCGCCATGCCCAATACGCCGGCCATGGTCGGCCGCGGTGTAACCGGTGCTTTCGCCAATTCAAAAGTTTCAGATTCCCAGCGCGCGCAAGTCACGGATCTGCTGAAAGTCAGCGGGCCCGTGGAATGGGTGGAGCGCGAGAGCGACATTGACGCCGTCACTGCCGTTTCCGGCAGCGGTCCGGCCTATGTGTTCTATCTCGTGGAATGCATGGCTGAGGCAGGTCGTAAACTCGGCCTGCCGGCGGACCTCGCCATGCGGCTCGCGCGGGAAACCGTTTCGGGGGCGGGGGAACTGCTCTACCAGTCGTCCGATGAGGCGGCGCGCCTGCGCCAGAACGTGACCTCGCCTGGAGGCACCACGGCGGCGGCGCTTTCCGTGCTGATGGCTGACGATGCGATGCAGCCGCTGTTCGACAAAGCGCTGGCGGCGGCGCGCAAGCGTGCCGAAGAACTGGGAAGCTGAGATAGAGTAGCCATGGCCGAGATCAGTTGGGACGATTTCGAAAAGGTCGACATTCGTGTCGGCACCATCGTCGAGGCCGAAGTATTTCCCGAGGCCCGCAAGCCAGCCTACAAGCTTCGGATCGATTTCGGGCCTGAGATCGGCATCAAGCGTTCGTCAGCTCAGATCACCGTGCATTACACACCGGAAACGCTGGTTGGCCGTCAGGTTTTGGGAGTGGTAAATTTTCCGCCGCGCCAGATCGGTCCGGTCCGTTCGGAAGTGCTGACGCTGGGTTTTGCCGATGAGAACGGCGCTATCGTGCTGGCAGGTGTGGAGCGCGCCGTGCCGAACGGCATGAAGATGATGTGACTGATGTCACGGTTCGTGGCAATGAGCTGATCAAGGCGCCGCCACCCTGCCAAAATCAGGCGTTTCGCTCGAGGCGGCAAAGCCTTTCCGCTTATCTCAAGCCGTGCCTTACGCTGGCACCCGCACGATGGCACGCAAGCCTCCTTGCGGGCTTTCCGTCAGGGTGACGTTTCCGCCATGCGCGCGTGCGATGTCACGGGCAATCGCCAGACCGAGACCTGTGCCTGATTCATTCAGGTTTCGTGCTTCATCCAGCCGGAAGAAGGGCTTGAACACATCCTCGCGCGAAACTTCCGGAATGCCCGGACCATCATCGTCAAAGACCAGTGTCAGCCAACGGGCGCTATGGCGCGCCTCCACGTGCAGGCTATTGGCATAGCGCTGGCTGTTGGAAGCAAGGTTGGTGACGAGGCGGGTAAAGGCTCCGGGCCGCACGGCCAGAAGATCTTCCCCGTCGATCTCGTAGGTCATCGACTTGCCGTGCAGCGTAAAGTCGCTCTTCAGCTTTTCCAGGAGTTCGCTGAGGCGAAGCTCGCCGAAATCCTCTTCCGCCTCGCTGCGGGCAAAGGCGAGATACCCCTCCAGCATGCTCTGCATGTCGTCGACATCGCTGCTCATGCCGGCAAGGTCGGGATTGTTGCCGGCGAGCGCCAGTTGCAGCTTGAAGCGGGTGAGGATGGTGCGAAGGTCATGGCTGATGCCGGCCAGCATGGCGGTACGCTGTTCCATCTGCCGTTCGATGCGCTCGCGCATCTGGATGAAGGCGATGCCGGCACGGCGAATTTCATCGGCGCCGCGCGGCACGAAGGGCGACGTCATCTTCTGGCCCTTGCCGAAGCTTTCTGCTGCATCGGCGAGTGTCAGGATGGGGCGGATCTGACCGCGCAGGAAGAGCACGGAAATACCGATCAGCAGCAGCGATGTGCCGAACATCCAGACCATGAAGATATGCGTGTTGGAGGCATAGGTCTGGTTTCGAAGCGTGAAGACGCGCAGCACCTTGTCGCCCAGCTGGATGCGGATTTCCACCAGGCGGCTGTCGCCCACCGTATCGATCCAGTAGGGCAGGCGGATCTGGTCGTTGATCTGGTCGGCCAGAATGTCATCGAGCAGCGAGAAGAAGGGTTTGGGACGCGGCGGCGGCAGTTGCGCGTTGTTCTCGATCGAGATGTTCAGCGTCAGGCTATCCTGCGCGATGCGGATGATCTGGCTGTAATCGCTACCGGGCGGCGATATCTTGATGAGTTCGATGATCGCGGAAATATCGCGCGTTACGGCCTGCGACAGGCGCTCCGTCACCAGGCGCCAGTGTCGCTCCATGAAGACGGCCGCCACCACCGTCTGCAATAGCAGCATGGGAATGATGACGATCAGCACGGAGCGAAGATAGAGGCCCTTCGGCATGCGCCGCTTCAGCCACCGCCCGAAAGCCGGCCAGCCAGGCGGTGCGAAACGCCCCATGTCGCGTCTGATGGTGTCGATGATCGCCATGCTGCCTCTTGAAACGGCGCCCGGCCCGTACCGTTCAATCAATGCTCAAACGGTAGCCGATGCCGCGCACGGTTTGAAGATAGACCGGATTTGCCGGATCGTCTTCGATTTTGCGGCGCAGGCGGTTGATCTGAACGTCGATGGTGCGTTCGCCCACTTCCGCGTCGTCGCCAATCAGTTCATGGCGCGGAATTGTGTCGCCAGCACGAAGCGCAAACAGAAGCATGATTTCCTGTTCGCGATCGGTCAGACGAATGGTCTCGGCGGCACGGCGCAGCTCTTTTCGCGTGATGGAGAAGGTGAACGGGCCGAACATCACCTGATCGATCTTGGGCGTGTCAGCCGATGCGCTGCGGCGCAGGATGTTGTTGATGCGCAGCACCAGTTCGCGCGGGTCGAAAGGCTTTGGCAGATAATCGTCCGCGCCCGCTTCCAGGCCCTCGATGCGGGAAGCGGCTTCTGCGCGCGCCGTCAGAAGGATGATGGGGATAGGGCGCTTTTCGCGCATGGAGCGCGTCAGGGAGATGCCGGTTTCGCCCGGCATCATCACGTCCAGAATGATCAGATCGAAATCAAGCCCTTCCAGCTTGCGCCGGGCCTCGGCTGCTTCGCTTGCGACCGTGACCCGGAACCCTTGCTCCATCAGGTAGCGGTGCAAAAGATCGCGTATTCGCGTGTCGTCATCCACCACCAGCAGGTGGGCCGCATCGTCAGAAAGGGACACTAAACTATTACCCATCTCACTCGACCTCGTTATCGACGGCTTCCAAACCCTCTGCTCGTCCGCGCATGGCGCGCAGAAAGGCTAAAACGCCCTCGCGCTGTTCCGCACTCAGATCCTGCATTGCATGTCCGATACGACGCGACTGCGGCTCCGACAGCGCCAGTGCCAGCTCTCGTCCCGCCAGTGTGGGGTAGAGCCTGCGCTGGCGGCGATCCTTGGCGCCGGCCATCTGCCTGATATAGCCGCTGTCGATCAGCTGTTTCAGCACGCGCGCCAGCGATTGCTTGGTGATTTGCAACGTATCCAGAAGGTCCGTCACCATCATGCCCGGATGCCGGCATACGAAATATACCACACGATGATGGGCGCGGCCCATGCTGATCTTGGAAAGGATGGCGTCGGGGTCGGATACGAAATCGCGATAGGCAAAGAACAGCAGCTCGATCGTCTCGAAGTCGATCTTGCTTTCATCGACGGCAGGCATCGGCGGGTGAACCTTCTGTGCGGCTTTTCCTGTCGAACCCGGCGACACCTGTTGTCCTTTCCCATGCGCGATGCCCCTCGGCGGATGCCGGAATGGGAATCGAGATGCAAATCATTCGCATTTCGTGTTGCTGTTGATAAAGCGCGAAGCCATCCAACAATCAACCAATTAAAGGGATGGAGCTTGCGTCGTCCCCATCCAAGACTGTAAAGCCCAGGCGATACAGCATTGGGATGTCCAAATTCGGATCATGTGACAAGACTGGCACAATGCCCAGATGCTTTTGTCGACGCGCTTCGAATGCGGGAACCTTTTTGCGGAAGCGATCGTTGCGCGTTCAGAAATAGCCGGAGTGAATTCCATGTATGTTCCTGAGATCACCGCCGAAACCGGTGTGACCATCGCTTCCCCGTCCAAGCACGCCCTGCGTCCGGTTCTGGTTGCCGTATTTTCCGTCAAGCTTGCCGTCGCAGCATTTTTGCTTGCGTCCGTTTCGCTGACGCCGCCCGTCACCACAGAAATCGGCTATCTCGCCAGCGAGTGATTTTTTCGCTGCGCTGCCGGTCGTTCGGCGCTATAGGGCAGAGAGACATTCCACCTTAGCGAGACATCATGGGTAAGCTCCAGGCCGGCATTATTCCCGTTACGCCTTTCCAGCAGAACTGTACGCTGTTGTTCGATTCCGACACGAAGCAAGGTGTCGTGATTGATCCGGGCGGGGATGTCGACACGATCGTCGGCGTGCTCGAAGAGCAGGGTATCACGCTCAAGGAAATCTGGATTACGCATGGCCATATCGACCATGCGGGCGGTGCTGATGAGCTTCGCGAACGTCTGGGCATTCCGGTGATCGGCCCGCACGAAGCAGATCAGCCGCTTCTGTCCGTTCTGGAAAGCCGGGCAGCGAGCTTTGGCGTGGAGATGAAGGCCCGCAATCTGGTGCCGGACCGCTTCCTGAACGAGGGTGAGACCGTCTCTTTCGGGGAGCACGTGTTCGAAGTGTATCACTGCCCGGGTCATGCGCCGGGCCACGTCATCTTCTTCAATCGCGCGATGAACTTTGCCCATCTGGGCGATGTGTTGTTCAACGGCTCCATCGGTCGCACCGATTTGCCGGGCGGCAACCACGAACAGCTGCTGGCTTCGATCCGCGACAAGGTTCTGCCGCTGGGCGATGATGTCGGCTTTCTCTGCGGCCACGGTCCTGGCAGCCGGATCGGCGACGAGCGCCGCAGCAATCCCTTCCTGGTGGGCATCGGCGCGCCCA
This sequence comes from Rhizobium oryzicola, assembly GCF_030504645.1. Taxonomy (GTDB): domain Bacteria; phylum Pseudomonadota; class Alphaproteobacteria; order Rhizobiales; family Rhizobiaceae; genus Neorhizobium; species Neorhizobium oryzicola. The sequence continues at coordinate 473,182 of NZ_JAUKWQ010000002.1, forward strand.
AGCCTGCCGAACAACCTTCACTGAACCAGTAAGTTACTGGAAGACGGCCAAGAAAAAACCCGGCATAACTGCCGGGCTTCAACTGGATTAAAGAATAGCCGTGTCGAAGGATCAGCCTGCGATCTGCAGATTGACGGCCTTCGGGCCCTTGCCACGACGATCCGGTTCCGTGTCGAAGCTTACTTTCTGATTTTCTGACAATCCGGACAGGCCGGAAGCCTGTACGGCAGAGATATGAACAAAGATATCGGCGCCGCCGTTGTCGGGCTTAATGAAGCCGAAGCCTTTGTCAGTGTTGAAGAATTTTACAGTGCCAGTCTCGGCCATGCATCAGGTCCTTTTTCCTCTGTCCGTGTTCAGCGGCGGACAGCATCACGATATAGCCCACAAGGGGCGAGCGGCAGGCATTTCGAAGATGGAGGAAAGGGGCCCGTATTGCCGCGTGGGATGAAGAAAAGTCCTGACCGGTGCTGTTCCACGTTCCCCCGCTCGGAAGTTTTGGCGCTCCCGAAACGCTTCATTATAGGTCTTCCCATGCTCGTAACTGCCCGAACATGCACAGAGTGCTGTGTTTATCGTAAATTGGCAAGAAAAAGTTTTTCGAGATGAAGGCCAAACACCGAATGATTGTACGGAATCTGGGGATTACAAGGGTTTTGGATTGGCTTGCCACTGTGGATTGATTTAGGGCGCCCTTGTAGGCTGCACAGCGCAGTCGTGTTGTTTGAAGTGGCAATGTCGCAAATTGGCTAATTTGCGTCGCATGAATTGGCTATGCCGTGCGTCGTCGTGCGAGCCATTCCGGCACAAGTTCAACCACGAGCATGGCCGCGAATATGAGGGCGCATCCGGCATATCCGGTAGGGGGCAGTTTTTCACCGAGCAGCAGGGCGCCCAGCAGGGCGCCGAACAAGGCTTCCGAGGATAGAAAGATGGCTGCTTGCGGTGCCGTGGTATAACGCTGGCCGATCACTTGCAGCACGAAGGCAAGCCCAGAGGAAATCAGGCCCACATAGAGCAGTTCCGCCGCCGCTGACCGGACGGCCTCGAAGCTGACAGGTTCGAGGAAAAGGCCGAAGGCCATGCTGAGAATGGCGCAGACGGCAAATTGCGTTGCCGAGAGTGCCAGAGGACGTCCGATGCGACCGACCCAGTAGCCAGCAAGTACAATCTGGATGCCCCAGAAGACGGCGCAGAGAATGCTCCAGAGATCTCCGGTGCTGAGGCGGGCAATATGGCCGCCGCTGAGCAGGAAAATGCCTCCGAGCGCCAGAGCACCACCGGGCCAGATGATCCAGTGCGGATATTTGCGCAGTGCCACGACCGTGATGATCGGCACGAAGACCACATAGAGACCGGTGAGGAAACTGGAATTCGTGACGGTTGTGGTGAGCAAGCCGATCTGCTGCGTGATGGCGCCGGCAAAGAGCGCCATGCCCACGGTGACAAGCCCGATGAATTGGCGGCCGGTCAACTGTGCCTTGCTTTTGCGCGCTTCGAACATTGCAAAGGGCAGGACCGCAAGCGCTGCAATGGCAAAGCGAATACCCACGAACCAGAAGGGACCTATGCGGTCCATGGCCGTTGCCTGTGCCACAAAGCCGCCGCCCCAGATTGCAGCGGCCAAAAGAAGCACGAGATTCGCCTGAGCGCGCGTCATGATCAATCCTGTTTCGGGAGGTGCTGGGCGTGCCGATGCGTCAGATACGACGAGGCTGACCTAACAGGAGTTTTTCAGCGCTTCAAGGGATAATGACCTCTTGTCAGTTCTGTTCGTGCAGTCGATCCTGCTGCGCTTTTGAAGAAGGGCGGAAACTGAGGCGCCATAGCCCGGCGGCGGCGATGGAGAAGACGATAATAATTGCGCTGAAGATGGCGCGGCTATCGGCCGTCGGCGCCTGCAGCAGCAATTGGGGGGTAACAACTTGGCTCAGTGTCGCTGTTTCGGCGGCGCTCGCGGTGTTCACCAGGACGAGCGTCGTGATCAGGCAAGCAGCCAATGTGGTGGCCGCAACCCAGAGGCTGGAGCGGGTTCTGTGCCTGCGAATTCTAGCCGATGCCTTCTCGTCGTCCACGAACATGAGCAGTGCCTCTCAAGGTCTTGCGATGACAGTGAGAAAAGCCTTTGAAAGCGACGCCTTCAGGACCGCATTGCGGCAGGCCGCGGCATTTATTGTGGCAAGATGAAGGCGCTGATCACGGGTTGTAAAATGCGCATATTTTCCGTGCGTGCAGAGCCTGTTTTAGCGAAGGTTAATCTGCTTTCGGACCGGCTTACTTTGCCGGTTTCTGCCGCTGTTTGGGCTTGAAAGCCGCGGCTTTCTTCGACATAGAACCTATGGCGATTTTTGACGTCGCCTATTCCAACTCACTCAGGATCAACTCATCATGGCCTTCCTTGCCGATGCACTTTCCCGCGTAAAGCCGTCCGCCACCATCGCCGTTTCGCAGAAAGCTCGTGAGCTGAAAGCAAAAGGTCGCGATGTGATTGGCCTCGGCGCCGGTGAGCCGGACTTCGATACGCCGGATAATGTGAAACAGGCAGCCATTGATGCGATCAATCGCGGCGAAACGAAGTACACTCCGGTTGCCGGCATTCCGCAGCTGCGCGAAGCAATCGCCAAGAAGTTCAAGCGCGAGAACGGTCTCGATTATACGCCGGCGCAGACGATTGTCGGTACGGGCGGAAAGCAGATTCTGTTCAATGCCTTCATGGCAACTTTGAACGCAGGCGATGAAGTCATCATCCCGGCACCGTACTGGGTGTCCTACCCGGAAATGGTGTCGCTCTGCGGCGGCACGCCTGTCATCGTTTCCACGACGCAGGAAAACAACTTCAAGCTCCAGGCCGCCGAACTGGAGAAGGCGATCACCCCGAAGACCAAGTGGTTCGTGTTCAACTCACCGTCCAACCCGTCGGGTGCCGCCTACAGCCACGACGAGCTGAAGGCGTTGACCGATGTTCTCGTGAAGTACCCGCATGTGTGGATCCTCACCGACGACATGTACGAGCACCTGACCTTTGGTGACTTCAAGTTCGTCACACCCGTCGAAGTGGAGCCGAAGCTTTATGATCGCACGTTGACCATGAACGGCGTGTCCAAGGCCTATGCCATGACCGGCTGGCGTATCGGCTATGCTGCCGGCCCGCTGGAACTGATCAAGGCCATGGACATGATCCAGGGTCAGCAGACCTCCGGTGCCTCGTCGATCGCGCAGTGGGCGGCTGTCGAAGCGCTGAACGGTCCGCAGGACTTCGTGGTCAAGAACAAGAAGATCTTCGAAGGTCGCCGCGACCTCGTCGTCTCCATGCTGAACCAGGCCAAGGGCATTTCCTGCCCGAACCCGGAAGGCGCCTTCTATGTCTATCCGTCCTGCAAGGGTCTGATCGGCAAGACGGCACCGTCCGGCAAGGTCATCGAGACGGACGAAGACTTCGTCACCGAGCTTCTGGAAACGGAAGGTGTGGCCGTGGTGCATGGTTCCGCCTTCGGCCTTGGCCCGAACTTCCGCATCTCCTACGCAACGTCGGAAGAACTGCTGGAAGAGGCATGCCGCCGCATCCAGCGCTTCTGCAATAACTGCAAGTAAGCAGATCGTTTTATTCGCATTGAAGGGCTCGCCGAAAGGCGGGCCCTTTTCTATTGAAGGCTCTAAAGCCCCAGCACGGTCAGCATCAGGAAGGTGGCAAACAGCACGAAATGCGTCATGCCTTCGATGGCATTCGTTTCGCCATCGTTGAGGTTTATCGCTGCGGCGATCAGTGTGATCGCCACCATCACTGTTTGCACCGGCGACATGGCCATGACGAAGGGCTGGCCGCTGTAGAGCGCAATCGCCTCCATGACCGGGACGGTCAGGATGACGGTCGAGAGCGAGGCGCCCATGGCGATGTTGACGACCGACTGCATGCGGTTGCGCAATGCGGCCCGCAGCGCCGTCAGAATTTCGGGTGCTGCGGAAATCGCGGCGACAATCACCGCCATCAGGGCGGGCGGCGAGCCGGTGCCTTCCAGGCCGGTATCTATGAAGGCGGACATGTATTCCGCGAGCACGCCGATGAGCACCACGCCGATCAGGATAATGACGATCGAGACGGTGGTATTGTCCTTTGCCGGCTCTTCATCCTGGGCGCCGTAAACGCTTGGCGCGGTGCTCTTGGGTTTTGGATAGCTGTAGCTGAAGAAGTAGCTGTGTGGGCCGACCTGCATGCGCAGGAAGAGGCCGTAGAGCGCCACCATGGCAAGAATCGTGAAGGCGGAATAATAATGCCACTTCGCCTCGGGGATGAATTCCGGAACGATCATGGAAATGCCCATGGCCGTCAGGATCATCACCCCATAGGTCTTTCCGGAATTGTCGTTGTAGGGCTGCTCGCCATGCCTCAAGCCGCCGAGCAGGGCAGCGAGACCCAGGATGCCGTTGATATCCAGCATGACGGCGGAATAGATCGTGTCGCGCACCAGCGTGGGCGAGTCCGCATGGCTCATCAGGATCGCCAGGATGATCACCTCGACGGCAACCGCCGAGAGGGTGAGGATCATGGTGCCATAGGGATCGCCGACCTTATGCGCCAGAACCTCCGCATGGTGGGCAACGCGCGTGGAGGCCAGCACGATCACGGCAATCAATAGGACGGCAGCCATGAGCGCAACTGTCTGGCCGGAAGCAATCAGACTGTGTTCCGCAAAATGGAAGCCAATGGCCGCCACAGCCGACAGCAGAAGGAACTTTTCCTGTTTGATGAGAGATGTCATGCTGTCCCGTGCGCCCTTGACCTATAGGCTGCAACTTAATGCGATGGTTTATCCTATCAAGTGCAGTGGATACGGCGCATGGAACCAGAGGCGGGTTTTCGACTTCCCCGATCTCCGGGCAACCCGCCCGTGTGATGAGCAGGAGGATGGCTGATGGCCAAGGTGGTTTACAAGATCGTGCAGCATGATGGCGGCTGGGCTTACAAGCTCGGCGATGTCTATTCCGAAACCTTCGCAACGCATGACACTGCGCTGGAGGCTGCCCGGATCGTGGCGGCGGAACAGCAGGTCGGCGGCGATTCCGAAGAAATCAGCTGGCAGGATGAAAAGGGCATCTGGCACATCGAATACAGCGATGGCGGTGATCGGCCGGAGGCGGATGTCGAGGACACGGCCGGGACGGCTGGGCGATAGTTGCCAAGCACAGGCTGGGGGCTAGCGGAGTTTCGAGACTTGAGTCCCCTCTCCCCGCCAGCGGGGAGAAGGGAAATGCACAACGTCTGCCCTCAATTTGTCTGTCGGGACATCTCTGCCTGCCGCTTGGCTTCGGCCTTGCGGGCTTCCGCCTCGATGACACTTTGCGGCTTCTTGCCGAGGATCTTGCGCGATCCCTTGTAGGAAAAGGGCTGGACCAACTGACCAATGAAGTTATCGGCCACGCGGCCGGTAATGCCGATCTTGGTGGTGGGTTCGCGTGGCGGGTTGAAATAGGTTCCGAGAAGCTGGTCCCAGACCACAAGGTTCTCGCCATAATTGGTATTGCCTTCCGCCAGATCCAGCGAATGGTGCCAGCGGTGCAGGCGCGGCGTGCTGAAGATATAATCCAGGAAGCCGGTGCGCACATCGATGTTGCAATGGGTGAGAAGCCCGATAAAGGCTGTCACCGCGCCGATCCAGAGAAACACCGGCAGCGGTGCCCCGAGAAGATAGAGCGGAATCTGGCTGAGCGCGATCTTGAAACCGGAATCGATGAAGTGGAAGCGCCCGGTATTGACGACCCACAGTCGTCCCACGCTGTGATGCAGCGCGTGGAAGCGCCACATGTAAAGGTTCTCATGGGCGAAGCGATGGGCGAGATAGAGGCCGAGTTCCGCAGTAACAAGACCGAGAACCACCTGAGCGAACATCGGTAGCTGATCCGGCCAGACATGAAATATGCCGCTGGTCAGCGGCTGCACCAGCGTAGCGACGCCCATGGGCAAGGATGCGCTGATGGCAGCCAGAATCTGCACCGCCCCCTTACTCAGCATCGTATGGGCCACGTCGTTGAAGGTTTCACCGTCACGGGCGAGCCATGTCTTTTCGAAAGGCATCAGCCGCTCGGCCAGCGCAATACCGGCGATCACTGTCAGATAGGTGACGTTGAACCAGAACAGCGGCGCGGACGACTGGAATGCGAAATGAGCGCCGATCAATCCACCGATGAAAAAAAGTGGCCAAAGGGTACGGGAAGCGAAAGCGTAGAGCACCTGAAGCCTCGGTTCAGAAGTTGGAAACACCTGCTGTATAGCTGGCCGATGAGAGTCGCGTCTATGCCCTTCCAGCTTCTGTGACATAGTCTCGCAAACCTGTGACAAGGGCATCGAACGTGGCCCGACAGCGCGGCGCTGTCTTCAGGTCTTCATGCATGGCGACCCAGGTGGGCAAAGGAAAGCGAAATTCCGGCAGCAGGCGCTGAAGGGTTGGCGCCCGCCGCGCAAGCTGTACCTGACAGATGCCGATGCCAAGGCCCGCGCGGATCGCCGTCAGCTGACCGAGGTTACTGTCTGTCCGGTAGCTCCACTCAATATCGTCCAGAGAAGGAAAGTCGGGCATGAGACTTTGCATGTCCTTGGCCGTGGACCGGATGAAGGCTGTCTTGCGGTCGAAACCGATCATGCTGTGCTGCGCCAGGTCTGCGAGATTTTGTGGCGTGCCGAACCGCTCCAGATAATCCGGATGGGCATGCAGGCCCAATTCTATCTCGCCCACATGCCGCGCCACCAAGGCGTCCTGGGCGGGGCGGGTCATGCGCACGGCAATATCTGCTTCCCGCCGCAGAAGATCTTCAACTGAATCGGAGAGGGAGAGCTCGATGGTGAGATCAGGATAGTCCCACTGCAGATGCCGAAGGATTTGCGGCAACACCTCGACGCCAATGATTTCGCTGGCGGTGATGCGGACCACGCCTTCTACCCGGTCTGCGCGTCCCGAGAGTTGACGCATGAGTGACGCCGAGGTGGCTGCCAGGGTTTCGGCGAAAGGCAAAAGGGCGCGGGCGGTATCGGTTGGCAGCAATCCCTGCTGGGAGCGGGTGAAAAGACTGCGGCCAAGCTGAACTTCCAGCTCGTCAATGTGCCGTCCTACGGTCGGCTGGGTCAGACCTACCTCCCGCGCGGCGGCTGAAAGGGAACCTTTCCGCATGACGGCCAGGAAGGTTCGATAAAGGTTCCAGTCCGGCTCATTCATTTTTGTATAGATGCTTCACGGTTTTCCGCAATTTTGTATAGTCTGAATTGGGCGGATACTCCAGCCATCGAAGCCAAGGAGATCAGGCCATGAAAAACAGAAACATTACACAGGTCCGCCCGCTTGCATTGGTGCTGGGCGCAACGGGCGGTATTGGCGGCGCTGTTGCCCGCCGCCTTTCCGATCGCGGCTGGAATGTGCGGGCGATGAACCGCAATCCGGTCGGCGCACAGGCGAAGCATCCGCAGTTCGAGTGGGTGCACGGAGACGCGATGAATGCGGCGGATGTGCTGTCTGCGGCGGAAGGCGCCAGCCTGATCGTTCATGCGGTCAATCCTCCGGGATACAAGGACTGGGACAAACTGGTTCTGCCCATGCTGGACAACACGATCGCGGCGGCACGCATCGTTGGCGCACGGGTTCTGCTGCCCGGCACGGTCTACAATTATGGGCCTGACGCCTTCCTCGATATCACCGAGGAGAGCCCGCAGAACCCGGTGACGCGCAAGGGCGCCATCCGGGTGGAGATGGAGCGGCGGCTGCGGCGCGCTGCGGATGATGGAGTGCCTGCATTGATCGTGCGCGCCGGAGACTTCTTTGGGCCGGGTGCTGCCAACAGCTGGTTCTCGCAGGGGCTGATCAAAATGGGCAAGCCGGTGCGCAGCGTCACCCAGCCGGGCAAGACCGGCATCGGACACCAATGGGCCTATCTGCCTGACGTTGCCGAGACGATGGTGCGGCTCATCGAACAGGCAGACCGCCTGCCGTCCTTCGCTCAGTTCAACATGGAAGGCGTTTGGGACCCGGATGGGCGAAGGATGATCCGGGCGATCGAGCGGGTGGTGCAGCAGCCGCTGAAAGTCGGGGCGTTCCCCTGGTGGAGCTTGTTGCCTGCAAGCCCTTTCGTGCCCTTCATGAGGGAGCTGCGGGAAATGCGGTATCTGTGGCAGCAGCCCGTGCGCATGCGAAACGAAAGGCTGCGGGCGTTCCTGGGGTCAGAACCCTCGACGCCACTGGATCTGGCGGTCGAAGCGACATTGCGCTCGCTCGGCTGCCTGGATGAGCGTTCCGCGCGCGCGACGGTAAATCTTCCCGTCCTGTAGGCGGCGCATATCCATCACCGGGCGGTGCGCCCGGTGATGGCGTTGTGACGTTACTCGGCGGCTTCTGCCTGCTGCAGCGTCGGGTAATCGGTATAGCCCTTTGCGCCGCCGCCATAGAGCGTCGCCTGATCGATCTGGTTCCAGGCGGCGCCGGTGCGGATACGCTCGACCAGATCCGGGTTGGCGATGAAGGGCTTGCCGAACGATACGAGGTCGGCCTTGCCGGTTTCAATCGCTTCCTTCGCCGTTTCCGCCGTGTAGCCGTTGTTGAGCAGCCATGCGCCCTTGCCGCCGGCATTCACGTAAGCCGCCTTGAAGGCGTCATAGTCGAAGCTGGTGCCAGCATACTGATGGGCGCGATCGCCGCCGGTGGCCCCTTCGATGACGTGGATGAAAGCAAGGTTACGCTTGGCAAGCTCGGCCACCAGATGGTTGAAGACGGCCTGCGGATTGCTGTCCGTCACATCGTTTGCCGGCGTGGTGGGCGACAGGCGAATGCCGACGCGTCCTGCGCCGATGGCGCCTGCGACGGCATCGACCACTTCCAGCGTGAGCCGCACGCGGTTCTCGATGGAGCCGCCATAGGCGTCGGTGCGCTTGTTGGCGCCGTCCTTCAGGAATTGATCGAGCAGGTAGCCGTTCGCGCCATGGATCTCGACGCCGTCAAAGCCGGCTTCCGCCGCGGCACGTGCCGCCTTGGCGAAATCCTCGACGATGCCCGGGATCTCTGAAAGCTCCAGCGCACGCGGCTCAGACGTTGCGGCAAAACCACCACTGCCGTCCTCGTTCAGGATATAGGTCTTGGACTTTGCCACGATCGCGGAGGGGGCGACGGGCGCGCCACCGTTCGGCTGCAGCGAGACATGCGAGATGCGCCCGACATGCCAGAGCTGGGTGACGATCTTGCCGCCCTTCTTGTGCACGGCGTCGGTTACCTTCTTCCAGCCTTCCACGGCACCCGGAGCGTAGAGGCCGGGAACATCGGCATAGCCCTGACCCTGCTGCGTAATGGCCGTGCCTTCCGACACGATCAGACCGGCGGTCGCGCGTTGATCGTAATACGTCACGTTCAGGTCATTCGGAACCGCCTTGGGCGAGCGGTTGCGCGTCAGGGGTGCCATGACGATGCGGTTCTTCAGTTCAAGGTCACCAAATGTGACGGCGTCGAACAGTGTTGGCATGAAGTATCATCCTTTTCGGTGTGGATGGTGGTAAGGCCTCAAAGAGAGGTCTTGAGCGTTTCAATGAAGTCACGGATCGCGTCTTCGTTGCGGTGGTAGAAGGTCCATTGACCAACCTTGGTGGTGCTGACCAACCCCGCTTTCTCAAGTGTGGCCAGGTGGCCGGACACGGTGGACTGGGAAAGCCCGCAGCGGCGCTCGAACTGCTGGGCGCAGATGCCCATCTCCAACGGATGGGCCTGGGAAGAGAAGTTCTCCTCCGGCTGGCGCATCCACTCCAGGAATTCCACCCGCAACGGGTTCGAGAGTGCTTTGAGAATTTCGGTCTTATCCATCATGGTCACCATATCGGCTACATCCGATATGTAGATCGGGTTTTTCCGATTTAAAGGGGAAGGGCAAAAAAAAGGGCCACCGGTTTCGGGGCCCTTGAGATGTGAAGGTTTGAAAACCTCCAGAGGGGAACAGCCAGCGCGAGCAACGAGGGGATGTCACCATAAGCGCCAGCTTGTTCCAATATGGGAGTGCTTCGCGCCTGCGGCAAGAGCAGCGCAGAAGTTGTCTCAGGTATTTTGTGCAACAAAGAGAATTTTGGGTAAAAAAAGAGGGCCACTGGAAAACCAGGGCCCTATAAGTGTGAAGGTAATTAAACCTCCAGAGGGGAACAGCTGCTGCGGTGGAACTGGGAGGAAAAGCCACCATGTGCATCAGCTGTGTGCGATATGGTTCTTTATTGTGCAGCGAACAATCCTTTTTTGTGCACAGCAGCTATGTCATGAACGCAGGTCAGCAAATCCTTGCCGTTCCCCGCCGCATATCTCCGTCGCCAAGTTGTTGAACAATCAACGCTTTTGAGTTCATGTGTTTAACGATGTTCTGTTTTAGAAATTCCAGTTGCGCGCCTTGGCGACGATAAAATCCCGGAAAACTTTCAGCTTTGCCGCATTCTTCATCTCGTCCGGATAGCAAAAATAGGTATCGAAGGACGGGATGTCCGCATTGATCGCCAGCTGAATCAGTCCTGGGTCGCGGCCCACGATGTAATCGGGCAGCACGGCGATACCGATTCCCAACAGGCAGGCGCGTTTGATGGACGTCTGGCTGTTGATCTGCAGATGCGGCAGGCGAGGGTTGTCGGACGAGCGCCCGGCCAGTTCGAGCCAGTTCACGTCCAGCAGGTAATTTGGGGCCGGTTCGCCGAAGGTGATGATCCGGTGATTGTCCAGATCCTCCACCGTCTGAGGCTCGCCGAAGCGGTTGATGTAGGACGGTGCCGCATAGACGTGCATGTGCACGGTAAACAGCTTGCGCTGGATCAGATCCGATTGCTGGGGCTGGCGCAGGCGGATCGCGCAATCCGCATGGCGCATGTTCACATCCAGCTCCTCGTTGTCGAGGATGAGTTGGATCGACATTTCCGGATAGAGCTGGAGGAACTCCTGCACCTTGTCCGTCAGCCAGCCCTGGCCGAGACCGACGGTCGTGGTGACGCGCAGCTTGCCGCTCGGCTTGTCCGTCGTCTCGGTCAGCTGCACCTTGACGGTTTCCAGCTTTAGGAGAACGTCATGCGCCGTGCGATACAGAAGTTCGCCCTGTTCGGTGAGGATCAGGCCGCGCGCATGGCGGTGAAACAGCTTCACGCCGACATCCTGCTCCAGCGCGCTGACCTGACGGCTGATGGCGGACTGGGAAAGGTGCAGCTTGTCTGCCGCGTGGGTGAATGAACCGGCTTCGGCTGCCGCGTGAAAGATGCGCAGTTTGTCCCAGTCGAGAGGTACGCCCATTTTTACTCCGCAGCTTCGGCAATCGGCTGGATGCCGGCCAGATAGCGTTCCGCCTCAAGTGCCGCCATGCAGCCCATGCCGGCGGCGGTGATGGCCTGCCGGAAGGTATCGTCCGTCACGTCGCCAGCGGCGAACACGCCGGGCACATCCGTCGCGGTCGAATCCGGTGCCGTCCAGAGATAGCCGTTCGGCTTCAGCTTCAGCTTGCCCTTGAAGAGTTCGACGGCCGGCGCATGCCCAATTGCGACGAACACGCCGTCAATGGCACGCTCTGTAATCTCGCCGGAACGGGTATCACGCAGCTTCACACCCGTCACCGATGGCGGCATAGGCGGCTTGGCGGGCGTGCCGGTGATCTCGGCGACTTCCGAATTCCAGAGAACCTCGACATTCGGCCGCTGGAACAGGCGTTCCTGCAGGATCTTTTCCGAACGGAAGCTGTCGCGACGATGCACGACGGTCACGCTCCTCGCGATGTTCGACAGATAGAGCGCCTCTTCCACGGCTGAATTGCCGCCGCCGACCACGATCACATCCTTGTTGCGGTAGAAGAAGCCATCACAGGTGGCGCAGGCGGAAACGCCGAAGCCCTGGAAGTGCTGCTCGCTTTCGATGCCGAGCCACTTGGCCTTGGCGCCGGTGGCGATAACAAGCGTATCGGCGGTCCAGACCTGGCCGGAATCGGTCTTCACGGTGAAGGGGCGGCGCGTCAGTTCCACTTCGGTCACGAGGTCGTTGACGATCTCGGCGCCCACATGGCTTGCCTGCTTCAGCATCTGTTCCATCAGCCAGGGGCCCTGGATCGGATCGGCGAAGCCCGGATAGTTTTCCACATCCGTGGTGATCATCAACTGGCCGCCCTGTTCCATGCCGGCGATGAGAACCGGCTTCAGCATGGCGCGTGCGGCATAGATGGCGGCGGTATAACCGGCAGGTCCGGAGCCAATGATGAGAACCTGCGTGTGACGGGCAGACATTTCGGATTTCCTTAAGACTATCGGCCCAAGCCTCGATGTTCGGGCGGACCAGCGCGGGGCGGACATTTGTCCACCGTTCTCGTCACATTTATGATCGATCCCCGCGTTGATTCAAGGTCAGCCTTGCAATTGCGCCGGGTCTGCCATGCTTACGCACAAGAATGATGCGCAAGAGAGACATAATCTTGCGCCAATTCTTGCGTTCGCCGACTAACCCGTTAAAAGGCGAGCGAAAATCAGAAGGGAAAGCCCCGTGCTTCGTGCCGAACTCGACGCCATCGACATCAAGATCCTCCGCGAACTCCAGCACGACGGTCGCATGACCAATGTCGAGCTGGCCGAACGTGTGGGGATTTCCGCGCCGCCATGCCTGCGCCGCGTGCGCAAGCTCGAGGAGGCGGGTGTGATCGAGGGCTATTCGGCGATCCTCAATGGCCCGAAGCTCGGTTACGATCTGGTGGCCTTCTGCCTGGTGGGTCTCAAGCGCCAATCGGAAGCGGATCTGAAATCATTCGCCTCTCTGGCGCAGGGCTGGCCGATCGTGCGCGAGGCCTGGATGGTGTCGGGCGACAGCGATTTCCTGCTGCGCTGCACGGCCGAGAACCTCGCCACCTTCCAGGATTTCGTCATCGAAGTGCTGACCGCCAACGAGCATGTCGACACGGTGCGCACCATGCTGACCATTCGTCAGGTAAAAAAGCTCGGTCTGGTCGAAGTGTAAGTTTCGCTCAGCGGTTCGCCAGCATCTCCGCATAGACGGCGCCGATGGCGCGGGCCTCCCGTTCTACGGAAAAGTTCTCCGTGACGTGCTTCAGTGCTGCGGCGCTATGGCTCTCCAGCTTTTCTACATCATCCAGATAGCTGGCGATACCGTCTGAGAAACTGTCGAGCGAGCCGCGTTCCACGATTGCGCCGGTTTCGCCATCCACGATCAGTTCGACAAAGGCGCCGACATCGGCGGCAATCACGGGAACGGCGCTGGCCATGGCTTCCAGCGGGGTCAGGCCAAAACCTTCCCAGCGCTGCGGTGCGACGAAGAGGTCGAGCGCGCGATACCAGTCATTGATGTTGGTGTGTTCGCCGACGAAGCGAATGCGGTCGGCAAGGCCTGATGCCTTCACGCGTGCCTTCAATTCCTCCTCGAAACCGACATGCTTTGCCGTTGCCCGTCCGGCAATGATGGCTGACCAGCCGGGGCGGGAGGGCAGGAGTCGGATCATGGCATCGACGAAGAGATCCGTGCCCTTTTGGTGGCGCACGCGGCCAAAGCAGCCGACGTACCGCTGCTGCGGATCAAGCCCGAGTGCTTCGCGTGCCCTGTGCTTGTCGGGCGCCGGCGAGAAGCGCTTCAGATCGATGCCGTGCAGGATGACTTCGCTGTCGCGTTCCAGGTAGGACGCGGTCCTCTGGCAGACGGCAATCACCCGGTCCATCCGCGAGATCAGCCACTTGGTCCAGCCCGTGTGCTTTCGCTGCGAGGCCGAGGTGAAGACGAGCTTCAGCGGCATGCGCAGCACGTCGCGCAGAAGAATGCCGGGCAACATCTCGATATTGCGGCGGGCGTGCCACACCCTGTGCCTCCGTCCCTCAGGCGGCTGCCAGAGTAAGGGCAACTGATGCCAGCGCATCGACGGCAATGTATCCGGCAGCCCCGGGCCGAAGGTGGTGACCTTCTGGCCCAGGCTGTTCTGGATCGGCACAAGCTGGATGACAGTCGAGGTCACGCCGGAAAGGCGCCGCTTGAAGTGCGGAGCAATGACCTCGATGTCGGAAAGTGCTAAAGACACGTGGGGGTCAGCCCCAGGTGACGGACAGGATTTCGTAGGCCTTCGAGCCGCCCGGCGCGTTGACTTCGATTGAGTCGCCCGGTTCCTTGCCGATCAGCGCGCGCGCGATGGGGGAGGAGATCGAGATGCGGCCTTCCTTCACATCGGCTTCCTGGTCGCCGACGATCTGATAGATCTTCTCTTCTTCGGTATCTTCGTCGACCAATTTTACCTTGGCGCCGAACTTGATCTTGGTGCCGGACATCTTGGTGAAGTCGATCACTTCGGCGCGCGCCGTCAGATCTTCCAGTTCCGTGATGCGGCCTTCATTGTGGCTCTGAGCTTCCTTCGCGGCATGGTACTCGGCATTTTCAGACAAGTCGCCATGGGCACGCGCTTCGGCAATGGCCTCGATGATGCGGGGACGTTCCTCCTGCTGGCGCCAGCGCAGCTCTTCCTGCAGCTTGGCGAAACCGGTCGGCGTCATCGGTACCTTATCTACCATTTTTCCTTTTCCTCAGTCTCATGGCCACAACGCGCGGCCACAAAAAGAAACAGGTTCCGGAGCGAAGCGCCGGAACCATGCGAAAACCTGACTTTCGCGAACTATAACAGAAGCTCATCGGGAAATGCCAGAGAATTCGAAGTTAGTGCGGATGTGCGAAATCGCCAGTCCTTGGAGCGACTTAACGGTGACGATTGACAAGTTTGTCAAGAACATATAGTGAACAAAATGATGAAGAAGTCGCTGAAAGAACGATTGGCCATCCTGTCCGATGCTGCGAAATATGACGCCTCCTGTGCGTCGAGTGGGACGACGCGACGCGATTCGAGCCGGTCCGGCGGCTTGGGTTCCACGGAAGGGTCCGGCATTTGCCACGCCTATGCGCCGGATGGGCGATGCATTTCTTTGCTGAAAATTCTGCTCACCAATTTCTGCATCTATGACTGTGCCTATTGCATCAACCGGTCCTCCAGCAATGTGGAGCGGGCGCGCTTCACGCCAGAGGAGGTCGTCTGGCTGACGCTCGAATTCTATCGCCGCAACTATATCGAGGGCCTGTTTCTGTCGTCCGGCATCATCCGTTCCTCGGATCATACCATGGAGCAGATGGTGCGGATCGCCCGCGAGCTGCGCACCACCCATAACTTTCGCGGCTATATTCACCTGAAGACCATTCCGGACGCATCGCCGCTCTTGATCGAGGAGGCAGGGCTTTATGCCGATCGCTTGTCGATCAACATCGAGCTGCCGACGGATCACGGCGTTCAGCAATTCGCTCCCGAGAAGAAGCCGGCTGGCATCCGCCAGGCCATGGGCAATCTGCGCCTGAAGATCGAGGAGGCGTCCGAGCCAACCTTGCAGAAGAAGCGGCGACGAACCTTCGTTCCCGCCGGCCAGAGCACGCAGATGATCGTCGGCGCTGATGGTGCCAATGATGCAACGATCCTCGGCACCAGTGCGCGGCTTTACGGCAGCTACGGCCTGCGGCGCGTGTATTACTCCGCCTTCAGCCCCATTCCGGATGCATCGTCGAAACTGCCGCTGATCAAGCCGCCGCTGGTGCGTGAGCACCGGCTTTATCAGGCCGACTGGCTCTACCGCTTCTACGGTTTCGACATCGGCGAGATCACCTCGGCGACCGCCGACGGCAATCTGGATCTCGACCTCGACCCGAAGCTGGCCTGGGCGCTTGCCCATCGCGATCGCTTTCCTATCGACATCAACCGTGCGCCAAAAGAGATGCTGCTGCGCGTGCCGGGGCTCGGCACCAAGGCGGTCAGGTCCATTCTCTCCGCCCGGCTCTTCAGCCGGTTGAGGCTGGAGGATCTGGCGCGGCTTGGGGTGTCGCTGCGCAAGGTGCAGGCCTTTGTGAGCGCCGAGGGCTGGAGTGCCGGGGGGCTGATCGACCGCACGGATCTGCGGGCGCGCTTCGAGCCGAAACCGGAACAGCTGTCGTTGTTTTGAAGGGAAACATCGCGCGTTGCTTGATACCCCCCTCTGTCCTGCCGGACATCTCCCCCACAAGGGGGGAGATCGACTCGCTGCACTGTCTCGACCATCTCCTATGCTTGGAGAAATCGGTTCTATACGATGAGGTTGGAGAGAGGTTGAGGGAATTGCCGTTCTGCTGATCTCCTCCCTTGTGGGGGAGATGTCCGGCAGGACAGAGGGGGGGTATTGGTCGCGCAAGCGACTTTTTCCGATGGCTCGTGAGATGAGGAAATGTGGACTGTTACGCTGAACGGGCGAGGGGATCTCGAGGAGTGGCGGGATGCCGCCCGCGCCTATTTGCGTGCAAACATCAAGCCGGAGCACATCGACTGGCGTCTGCGCGACAGTTTGAGCCTGCCTGGGCTGGCGGAGGACGCGGTTCCTGAACCCAAGCCGGATGCGCCGGCACTGAGCGTTCCGCCGCAGTTCCTGGAACTGGCGGAGGCTGTGATCTGCCATTCGGATCCGATCCGGTTTTCGCTTCTCTATCGGCTGCTCTGGCGCCTGTGCGAGGACCGCAACGTGCTGCAGATGTTGGCGGACGAGGATGTCGTGCTGGCGCGCAAGCTGGAAAAATCGGTGCGGCGTGACAGCCACAAGATGACGGCCTTCGTGCGGTTCAAGGAAATCGCCCCACGGGATCTCTCCGGTCACCGCCGGGCCTTCTTCGCCTGGTTCGAGCCGGATCATTTCATCGTGGCGCGCAAGGCGCCGTTCTTCCGCCGCCGCTTTGTCGATATGGACTGGGTGATCGCGACGCCGAAGGGTTCGGCGGCCTGGGACGGCGAGGTGCTGACCCTGTCCGACGAGCCTGCCCAGAAGCCGGATATCCGCGACGCGACAGATGACCTCTGGCGCACCTATTATGCCAATATCTTCAACCCGGCGCGGTTGAAGGTGAAGGCGATGACGGCGGAGATGCCGAAGAAATACTGGAAGAACCTGCCTGAAGCAGAACTCATTCCGCAGCTGATCGCCGATGCCGAGACCAAAGTGCTTGATATGGCGGCGCGGCAGGCAAGCCAACCACCGACCTTCCATGAGCGTCTGCAGAAGCGGGCTGTCGTCGGGGATGCGGTGTCCGCTGCGGCTGATGGGCTGGCTGGTTTGCAGCAGGCGGCGGCGAGCTGCACGCTCTGTCCGCTGCATTGCGCGGCAACGCAGACGGTGTTTGGCGAGGGGCCGGAGCGGGCCGAGATCATGATCGTCGGCGAACAGCCGGGCGACCAGGAGGATCTGGCGGGACGTCCCTTTGTCGGGCCTGCGGGCAAGGTGTTCGATACCGTGGCGGCGGAGGTGGGTCTTGACCGTTCGCGAACCTATGTCACCAACGCCGTCAAACATTTCAAATACGAGCCGCGCGGCAAGCGCCGCATCCATCAGAAGCCCAATCAGGGCGAAGTGCAGGCCTGCCGGTTCTGGCTGAGCCAAGAGATCCAACTGGTCCAGCCCAAGCTGATCGTGGCCATGGGTGCGACGGCCTATTACGCGCTGACGGATGGTCGCGAGCGGCTGGAGGATGTGCGGGGCCGGCCTCTGCCCATCGAGGGCGGGCGCATCCTGTTTGTCACCGTTCACCCCTCCTACCTGCTGCGCATTCCTGACGAGGCGCGCAAGGCAGATGAGCTTGCGCGCTACCGACAGGATCTGGCGCGGGTTGGGCAGATGGCGGTCGAGCTTCAATCCACGAAGAGCGGTTCCTTGGGCAGATTGGGCGGCGTATAGCCGCCGCCTTCAAGGCGCCGTTGGACGGAAGAATGGATGGCTGCGGTTGGCGGAATATAGCGGTGATCGCCGTCCGGAATGTAGAAACCGCCGGGCTTACCGCCATGCCGCCAGGAGGTCTTGGGCACCTTGCGAGGAATGAATTCCAGCACACGCCAAGCCGCGTTCATTGAGTCATGCAGCGGTGCCGTCGGGTCGGCTGTCACGTATTTTCCGCGCCCATGCCCATCGACCAGATCAAGCACTGCGCGGTCGTCATACAGCAGGCCGGAAGGCCGGGTTTCCCTGATCATCCATTGCAGCGGGATCTTGATCTGGGCACTTTCCGTTTCCGGATAGCCGCCACCCACATCGCCATGCACGCCTGCAAACCAGACTTCCTTGAAATCCTGCGGCTTGATGCGGATAGGGTCCTTCGGACGGAAAGGCTTGCCCCAGTATTCCTGTTCCGGTGCCCAGGGCTCCGGCTGGAACATGGTGCGCCGCTCGTCGATGGCGAGCGCCTGGCGCACGACCTCCACACTTGCATTATGGTGGGTGAAGGGATGGGTCTTCAATTGCGGATGGTGCTTGCCCGCCTCGATCACGGAAGCGACCGTATCGAACAGGCCAAGCAGCTTGATCGGCGGGCGGTCATTGCGCAGCGTGCGCTCGTAAAGGCGCATGGTGCGGAAGGCGGATGGCGCGTCGCCTTCGGCGCGTATATCAGTCTGATGCTGCTCCTGCTCGGGGATCGCCTTGTAGGTGCGATAGGCATAGTCCAGCAGGTTCAGATGCACCTTGGTCGTCAGTCCGAAGGCGTGGATGAATCCGGCCAGTACGCGGGCGGTATAGGCGCCGCGGCTGAAGCCGAAGATATAGATCCGGTCGCGGTCGTAATGGTGGCCGCGCTCATCCACGGGGCCGGCGTCGTAGAGATCGACCAGCAGCCGATAGGCCTCTTTCACGTTTTCATCGAGTCCCCAGCCGGTCGCCAGACCCCATGTCTCGGCCGCCTTTCGCCGCAGCTTCGACCAAGCATTGTCCGCTCCAAACGTGCCGACACCTGGATCATAATAGACGATCTGCTCGGTACTGCGGGTGAGGCAGCCGAACAATCTCAATATGTTGGTGCGATCTGCCGATATTTCATTCGACGTGCCATCGAACAGAATGACGATATTCTTCGACATGTTTGATTTCCCCTCGATCATCCCCGCTTCACAAAATGGTTGCATTCAATTCATGGTGCAACTCTATTTTTCCCGCAACGCTTGGATGGTCGCATGTTTTTGCGAGCCGTGTTAGGCGGCACCGAGCGGGATGAATGGAGGAGCAGCCGGATGTCGGCACAGGTGTTGATCAGTGGTGCCGGTCCGGTCGGCATGACATTGGCCGTGGAATTGACCCGGCTCGGTGTGCCGGTGCGTATCATCGACAAGTCTCCCGGACGTACCGGCAAATCCAGGGCACTCGTGCTGTGGAGCCGATCTCTTGAGTTGTTCGAGCCGAGTGGCCTTGCGGAACGCTTTGTCGCGACAGGCAATCCTGTCACCCATACTACCTTCATGGAAGGCCAGAAGCCGATCGGCACCTTCCGCCTCGACCAGCTGGAAAGCCCTTATGCCTATGCGCTGATGGTGCCGCAGACGGAAACCGAGCGGTTGCTGGAGGCGCATCTCGCGGAAAGCGGAATCCGGATCGAGCGCAACACGACGCTGCTCGATTTCGAGCAGGATGGTGCGGGCGTGACGGCGCGTCTCCTATCGGAAACAGGCGAGATCGAAACGCTCAATACGCCCTGGCTGGTGGGCTGCGACGGCGCCCATTCCGCCATCCGTCACCAGTTGGGCCTTGCCTTCGAGGGTTATGCCGAGCCGGTGGAATGGGCCTTGGCGGATGTCTATCTGCCGGATTCCGTGCCGGGTGATCAGCTGCAGGTGTCGCTTCACCCGGCCGGTGTTCTGGCGCTGTTTCCCATGGGGCAGCATCGCTTCCGCCTTATCGCCGATCTTGGCGTGGCAGAGGCCGGTCCGGATACGAGCGAGCTGACGCTTGCCCAGTTGCAGGCGATGATCGATGCCCGCGGCCGGCCGGACCTGGTGGCACGGGATCCGCAATGGTTGTCGCGTTTCCGCATCAACGAGCGCAAGGTGGCGGACTACCGCAAGGGCCGCATTTTTCTGGCTGGCGATGCCGCGCATATCCACAGCCCCGCCGGTGGGCAGGGCATGAATACCGGCATGCAGGATGCCTTCAATCTGGCCTGGAAGCTGGCTCTTGTCGTGAAGGGTGCTGCGAAAGAAGCGCTGCTCGACACCTATTCGCCGGAGCGTAGCCCGATTGCCGAATTGGTGCTGCGCAATGCCGGCGGCGGCACCAAGGCCGTCACGCTTTCCAATCCGCTTGCGCGCAGCACCCGCAATTTCGTGCTGGGTGCGGCCCTGAAAATTCCGGCCGTGCAGCGCCGTGTCGGCAAATTCCTGTCCGAACTGGATGTGGCCTATCCCAAAAGCCCGCTTTCGGTGACCGGTGAAGAGGATGCCCCGTCAATCGGGGTGAAGCCTGGCCAGCGGGTGGGCTCGGAAATTTTCGGCATCAGCCAGCAGCAGATCGGTCAGTCCGGCAAATGGATCTTGATTGGCAGCACAGAGGATGTGACCGCAATTGCTGCGGAGTTTCCGGCGCTCGTTGATGCCGCGCAGGAGAGGCGCGAGCCCGGCCTGTGGCTGGTGCGGCCGGATGGCTATCTCGGCTTTGCGGGTGCCGCGGGTGATGTGGCGGGCGCCAGGAATTATTTGCGGCGGATCGCGTAAGGACTTTCGGCGCTTCAATTCGGAAGAGCCAACTGATCGTGCCGTTGGCTCTCCTCAACTTCCGACTTTATGGTCAGCGGCCTTGAATGATTTTGATCAGGTTCGGCGTGATCTGACCGTAGTGCAGATTGTTTGCCTCGTCATAGGAAATCCTGCCTGCAGCGGCGGCATTGATAACGCGGTTGCAGTAAAGCTGGTCTACCTGATTGTCCCGAACGTCCATCACTACGGCCACCTTGTGGCGGGCCGCGGTATCAGCGCTTCGTGCCTTTATGATGCATTTTTCGATCGCCGAGGCGCGCAGGCTTTTGCTGCCCGCAAGCGCTGTCACGCCCGCATCATAATTGGTGCGGCTGGTTGCCGTACAGCTTGAAACGGCAACGCCGCACAGCACGAGAGCGATTATCTTCTTCATTCAGTCCCCACAATCCCAGAGTGTAATATCTCCGGGACAAGAGCTATCGTGGGGCTGGAACACGGTCAAGCGAAGCGCAGTATGGCATCCTGATCGTCTGCAAACAGCGTTAATCGCGAAAGCGACACAGGCCGGCCCTCACCTGAGGATGAGGGCCGGTATCGTGTCAGAAGTAGCTCTGCAGCGGACGGACTTCCAGCTGGCCCTTCTTGAGTGCCTGAATGGCTTCGGCGGCGGCGAGCGCACCGGCCATGGTCGTGTAGTAGGGCACCTTCTGCATCAGGGCGGCGCGGCGCAGCGACTTGGAGTCGGAGATCGCCTTGTTTGAATCCGTCGTGTTGATGACAAGCTGGACCTGACGGTTGCGGATGGCATCCTCGATATGCGGACGGCCTTCAAGCACCTTGTTGATCTTGACCGCCTCGATGCCCTGTTCGGCGAGGTAACGCTGGGTGCCACCGGTCGCCAGAACCTTGAAGCCGATTTCCACCAATAGCTTGATGGCCGGCAGAACGCGGGTCTTGTCTTCGTCACGCACCGACACGAAGACGGTGCCTTCGCGCGGAAGCTCGACGCCGGCACCGAGCTGGCTCTTGGCAAAGGCCAGTGCGAAATCGGTATCGAGGCCGATGACTTCGCCGGTCGAGCGCATTTCGGGGCCGAGCAGCGTATCGACGCCGGGGAAGCGAGCAAACGGGAAGACGGCTTCCTTGACGGCAATGTGCTTCAGGTTGCGCGGATCCGGCTTTGCGCCATAGGCGCCGATGGCCGCATCCAGCTTTTCGCCGGCCATGATGCGGGCGGCGATCTTGGCGATCGGCGCGCCGATGGTCTTGGCGACGAAGGGCACGGTGCGCGAAGCGCGCGGGTTGACTTCCAGAACGTAGATCGTGCCGTCCTTGATGGCGTATTGCACGTTCATCAGGCCACCGACGTTGAGCGCCTTGGCAAGCGCCGTGGTCTGGCGTTCCAGCTCGTCCACGATCTCCTTCGAGAGCGAGCGCACCGGCAGCGAGCAGGCGCTATCGCCGGAGTGAATGCCGGCTTCCTCGATATGCTCCATGATCCCGGAGACGAACACGTCCTTGCCGTCGCACAGCGCATCGACGTCCACTTCGATGGCGTTGGTCAGGTAGCTGTCGAACAGCAGCGGGTTCTTGCCGAGCAGCGTGTTGATCTGGCCGGTCTTGTCGTTCGGGTAACGCTGCTTGATATCCTCCGGCACCAGTTCCGGCACGGTATCGAGCAGGTAGCTCTGCAGCATGCTCTCATTGTGAATGATCTGCATGGCGCGGCCACCCAGAACGTAGGACGGACGCACGACAAGCGGGAAGCCGATTTCCGATGCAACGAGGCGGGCCTGCTCGACGGAGTAGGCGATGCCGTTGTTCGGCTGGGCGAGATCGAGCTTCATCAGAAGCTTCTGGAAGCGGTCGCGGTCTTCGGCAAGGTCGATGGCGTCAGGTGCAGTGCCGAGGATCGGGATACCGTTCTTTTCCAAGGCTTCCGCAAGCTTCAGCGGCGTCTGGCCGCCGAACTGCACGATCACGCCAACCACTTCACCCTTTTCCTGCTCTGCGCGCAGGATTTCGATCACGTCTTCGGCCGTCAGCGGCTCGAAGTAGAGACGATCGGAGGTGTCGTAATCGGTCGAAACCGTTTCCGGGTTGCAGTTGATCATGATCGCTTCGAAGCCGGCATCCTTGAGCGCGAAGGCGGCATGGCAGCAGCAATAGTCGAACTCGATGCCCTGGCCGATACGGTTCGGGCCGCCACCGAGGATGACAACCTTCTTGCGGTCGGAAACCTGCGCTTCCGAGCGCGTGGCGCCGACGAAGGGCGTTTCATATGTCGAGTACATATAAGCCGTCGGCGAGGCGAATTCCGCAGCGCAGGTGTCGATGCGCTTGAAGACCGGGCGTACGCCGAGGCCGTTGCGCAGCATCGCCACATCCTTTGGCTTGCCGCCGGTCAGCGAGGCAAGGCGCGCGTCGGAGAAGCCCATGGCCTTCAGCTTGCGCAGGTTCTCGGCATCCTTTGGTAGGCCATGTTCGCGGATGCGCACTTCCATGTCGACGATCGCCTTCAGCTGGGCGATGAACCACGGATCGATCTTGCAGCCTTCATGCACCTCGGCTTCCGACATGCCGAGGCGCAGCGCCTGGGCAACCATGCGCAGGCGGTCCGGGGTGGGTGTCCCGATGGCGGCGCGGATGGCGTTCTTGTCGTCGCCCTGGCCAAGGCCGGGGATTTCGATCTCGTCGAGACCCGTCAGGCCGGTTTCCAGACCACGCAGCGCCTTCTGCAAGCTTTCTGCGAAGGTGCGGCCAATCGCCATGACTTCACCGACCGACTTCATGGCCGTCGTTAGGACGGGAGAGGCGCCTGGGAATTTCTCGAAGGCGAAACGCGGGATCTTGGTGACGACGTAGTCGATCGATGGCTCGAAGGAGGCGGGCGTTGCACCGCCGGTGATGTCGTTTTCCAGTTCATCAAGCGTATAGCCGATCGCGAGCTTCGCCGCGACCTTGGCGATCGGGAAGCCGGTGGCCTTCGAAGCCAGCGCCGAAGAACGCGAGACGCGCGGGTTCATTTCGATGACGACCAGACGACCGTCGGCCGGGTTGACCGCGAACTGCACGTTCGAGCCGCCGGTCTCAACGCCGATCTCGCGCAGCACCGCGATCGAGGCGTTGCGCATGATCTGGTATTCCTTGTCGGTCAGCGTCAGCGCTGGCGCGACAGTGATGGAATCGCCCGTGTGGACGCCCATCGGATCGATGTTTTCGATGGAGCAGATGATGATGCAGTTGTCCGCCTTGTCGCGAACCACTTCCATTTCATACTCCTTCCAGCCCAGAACCGATTCTTCGATGAGAACTTCGGTCGTGGGGGAGGCGTCGAGACCGCCATTGACGATGTCGAAGAATTCCGAGCGGTTATAGGCAATGCCGCCACCGGTGCCGCCAAGCGTAAAGGACGGACGGATGATGGCTGGCAGGCCGACATGGTCGAGCGCCTGGGCGGCAATCGCCATGGCATGGCTCATATAGCGCTGCTTGCGGTCTGTCTCGCCGAGGTTCCACTGGTTTTCCAGCGCGTCCAGAGCCTTGTCGAGCGCGTCGCCGGAGAGCGTCTCGCGCAGCTTGGCGCGCTCCGCTTCGTGCTTCTTGCGGTCGGCGTCCTTGATCTCGGTGGCGTTGGCCAGCATGGAGCGCGGCGTCTCAAGGCCGATCTTCGCCATGGCTTCGCGGAAGAGGGCGCGGTCTTCGGCCTTGTCGATGGCTTCCGGCTTGGCGCCAATCATCTCGACATTATAGCGGTCGAGAACGCCCATGCGCTTCAGGGACAGGGCGGTGTTGAGGGCGGTCTGGCCGCCCATGGTCGGCAGCAGCGCGTCCGGGCGTTCCTTGGCGATGATCTTGGCGACGACCTCAGGCGTGATCGGCTCGACGTAAGTTGCATCCGCCAGACCCGGATCGGTCATGATGGTGGCCGGGTTGGAGTTCACCAAGATGACCCGGTAACCTTCCTCCTTCAGCGCCTTGCAGGCCTGCGTGCCGGAATAGTCGAATTCGCAAGCCTGGCCGATGACGATCGGCCCCGCGCCAATGATGAGGATGGATTTCAAATCTTGGCGCTTCGGCATATCGTTCTTCCGCTTGTCTATCCTGCACAGAAAGCCGGCCGGGTGAGGGTGTCACCGGTCGGGCGCAGGTCGTTGGGGTCTTTTCAGGCTAGAAGCGGCTTATAGGCAAATGTGGCCGCGGAAGGAACCCCCTAATTTCCGCAATCTTCAACGGTTTGATTTGCCCACAGGACAATCCCGCCCCATCAAGCCGCAAAATGTTCGGATGGGGAGATATACTTGAGTTCAGTGTTCAGTTTTATTGTGCGCCACCCACAACTTTTAATATCCGCTAAGGTGATAAGTTTTCATCTTATTAAAGGTGTGCGTTTTTAAATACATATTAAAATTTATACTGTCTTCTGGCGGGGCTTATTTCAATTGATTTATAACGGTTTTGTTTGGCTGTTTGCGGGAGCAAAAGGCAAATGCAGCAAAAAAAGGTTCATGTTTTTGTCAGGAGATTACGCTCCGATCGATTTTTATATCTAGCGATCGGTCTCTACCTGTTGATTTCGGTTCTGTGCCTTGCAGGAACCCGACAGTGGCAGGAGGCATCCTATGGGGTCTACTTCATTCCCTGGACCAATGCGTTCCTGGTTGTTATGCCGCTTCTGGCAATCGCAATTGACATCTGCATGATCTGCCTTCGCTTTCCGCGCCGCCGCAGTCTCGCTTACAAGCGTGTATTTTCCGCGGATCGAATCCACGCCTTTGCCGCAGGCCTCCTATTGCTGGCCGCAATGATGATTTTTCAGGGTGCGTTTACATCCATGAAGAACCTTTTGCCGGATTTCGGTGGAGGATTTGTGGATGACGTTGTGCAGGCCGATATCGATCACTGGCTTCACTTCGGTTTGGACCCTTGGCGTTATCTTTACGCGGTCGCCAAAGCGGAATGGGTGCTGCATGTGGTCGAATGGAGCTATAATGTCCTCTGGTTTGTCATCTGCTTCGGCGCTTTGTTTTTCGTTGCAACCTCCCCCAAGGCCGATGGCATCCGCCTGCGTTACTTCCTCATGTACATGTTCGTATGGGTGGGGCTCGGCAATGTGGTGGCGGGCCTCTTCCTTTCCGCAGGCCCAGCTTTCTACGGCTTTGTAACGGGTGATATGGGCCGCTTTGCGGAGCAATTGCGGTTTCTTGCGACGAGCACCGACGCCGATTCCGCCAGCGCGTATCAAGCCTATCTCTGGCAGATCCATGTGGCGGACAGGGCAGGCATCGGCGGCGGCATTTCCGCTTTCCCGAGCGTTCATGTTGCCCTGATCATGATGAATGCGATGTTCGTGAATGAATATTCTCGCACCCTCGGGCGCATCGCTTTTGCCTATACAGCATTCATCATGATGAGTTCCGTTTATCTCGCTTGGCATTACGCCATCGATGGCTATGTCTCCGTTGCTTTGGTCTTCCTGGGGCACCACGCGCTGCACTTTTCGATGTCGGAACGGTCGGCTTGTGGTACCGCAATGCAGGTCATCAAGCCGCAAGTCGCCTGATGCTCGCCATTCTGAAGGACGGGCGCGTCTGCGACTGTCACAGCCCTGTCGTTTGCACCTCATAACCATCTCTTCGACGCCCATTTGAAGGAAATGGTATGATGCTGACCTCCGCTCTTTCTCCTGTCTTTCACGCGTACAGCGAAACTCATCATCCCTTGCCGTCACGTCATGTGGGTGTGCGCTATGACCGGAGCGGAAACTTTCTCTATGAGCCGGGCAATACGATCGTCTGCCATCTGACGGAAGGTTCGGAAACACAGGCGGCGATCATCGATCTGCGGTCTCTTTATCTCGATCTGCCGGAGGTGGAGCGGCTTGCCTTCACGCCGGTCTCCAGCCTGCATATGACCCTGTTCCAGGGCATTATTGAACATCGCCGGCAGCCGGGTTTCTGGCCGGCGGATCTTCCGCTCGATACGCCCATTGATGACATGACGCAAATCATGGCGCAGCGTCTTGCCCGCTTCCAGGCCGGGCCATCGTTTCGCGTGGGGCTTGTGGATCTTCGTCCCACCGGCATGACGCTGGACGGCGTAACGGAGGCGGACAAGGCGGCGCTTGCAGAATGGCGCAATCGTCTTGTCGATCTGTTCGGCTACCGTCACCCGGATCACGAGACCTATCGCTTCCACATCACCTTCGCTTATGTCATCCGGACCCTTTCGGATGCGGCTCTCCTCGAATGGCAGCAGGTACTGGGGGAGCAGACGGAAGCATTTCAGGCGCGCTTTGAAGCAATCGAACTCAACCCACCCGCCTTTTGCAGCTTCAACGACATGAAGCATTTCGAGGAACTGGTGGTGCTTGATCATTCCTGATCGATATGAGCTCATCCTCGATCTGGGGCCGTTTTAGAATCCGGTAATTTTCGCTGCCTGCCGTACCGTTCTGGCCTCTTTCGACATGGACAGGTCCGGCAGGCGGGTTTACTGCTGCAACACTCACGACAGCAGCAAGGGCCATCCAATGCGACGACCGCTTGCGGAGGAGGCGTTTCGTGGCCGATGCAACTGCAAAACCCGTCATAAGCGATCCACAGGTCATTACGACTGCCCCGACCGTTGAGGTCACGGTGCTGCCGATCATTCTGGCGGTTAGCTTCTGCCATATGATCAACGACATCATGCAGTCGATGATCTCGGCCATCTACCCGATGCTGAAGAGCGATTATGCGCTGGATTTCTGGCAGATCGGCGTGTTGACCTTTGCCTTCCAGTGCACGGCTTCGCTCTTTCAGCCCGTGATAGGCACCATCACCGACAAGAAGCCATTTCCGTATTCGCTGCCGATCGGCATGGGGTCGACCTTTATAGGTCTGTTCCTGCTGGCTTACTCGCATACTTACGGCATGCTTCTGGTTGCCTCCTGCCTGATTGGTATCGGGTCTGCCGTCTTTCATCCAGAATCGTCCCGCGTCGCCCGTCTCGCCGCGGGCGGCCGTTATGGCTTTGCCCAGGCCACCTTCCAGGTGGGCGGCAATTTCGGCCAGTCGATCGGCCCGCTGTTGGCTGCCTTCATCATCGTGCCGAACGGGCAGGGAAGTGTCGCCTGGTTTTCCGCCGGTGCCCTGGTCGGCATCGTCGTGCTGACGATCGTCGCGCGCTGGTACAAGGCGCATATGCTGGCCAACAAGGGCCGCAAGCGGGTGCTGAAACAGCATAACCTCAGCCGCCGCACCGTGGTGCTGTCGCTTGGTGTGCTGACAATCCTGACCTTTTCCAAGAACGCCTACATGGCATCGATCAGCAGTTATTACACCTTCTATGTAATCGAGCGCTTCAGTGTTACCGTCCAGCAATCGCAGGTCATGCTGTTCATCTTCCTCGGTGCCGTGGCGCTGGGAACGGTTGTCGGTGGCCCGATCGGTGACCGCTTCGGCTCCAAGGTGGTGATCTGGTTCTCCATCCTCGGCGCGCTGCCGTTCACGCTGGCCATGCCCTACGCGAACCTGCCGATGACGATTGCGCTATCGGCCGTGATCGGGTTCATCATGGCCTCTTCCTTCCCGGCCATTCTGGTGATGGCGCAGGAGCTGGTGCCTGGACGGGTGGGACTGATTGCCGGCATCTTCTTCGGGATTGCCTTCGGCATCGGCGGTATCGCGGCGGCCGTGCTGGGCGTCTTCGCCGATCATTACGGTATCTCCTTCGTCTATACGGCCTGCTCCTTCCTGCCGGCGCTCGGCCTTCTCACCGTTTTGCTGCCGGGGCGTCGGGAATTGCGCGTCGCCTGAATCCGATGGAGGTCCATAAACTATTGGATCGCATTGAGGCGCTGCGCATTATAGTGGCCAACTGGATCAACCATAGGCGAGGGATCATTGCATGGAATGGCGGGGCCGCAGGCAATCGGACAATGTGGATGATCTGCGCGGCTCTGACGACGGCGCCTATGGCGGCGGCGGTTTCCGTTTTCCCATCGGTGGCGGTGGGGGACTTGGCATCGGCGGAATCGTCGTTGTTCTCTTCCTCTCATGGGTGACCGGCATCAACCCGCTGACGCTGCTTGCCGGTGCCGATGCCGTCGTGAATGGTAGCCCCTCGCGTAGCGTGCAGCAGCAGCCGGCGCGCCCTCCCGCCAATGACGAGATGACCGCCTTCGTGCGGACCATCCTCGCCGAAACCGAAGATACCTGGACGGAAATCTTCCGGGCCAACGGCCAGACCTATAAGGAACCGCGCCTCACGCTGTTTTCGCGTCAGGTACAGTCGGCCTGCGGTTTTGCGTCGTCTGCGACAGGCCCGTTCTACTGCCCCAGCGATAACAGGGTTTATCTGGACACCTCCTTCTTTCGACAATTGTCGCAGCAGTTCGGGGCTTCCGGTGATTTCGCCCAGGCCTATGTGATTGCCCATGAGGTGGGTCACCACGTGCAGAACCTGCTTGGCATCATGGCCAAATATCACCAGGTCCGTAGCACCATGAACGAGACGGAAGCGAACCGCATGTCGGTGCGGGTGGAACTGCAGGCGGATTGCTTTGCGGGCGTCTGGGGTAAGCATACGGAGCAGAAAGGTATCCTGGACCAGGGTGATCTGCAGGAAGCCCTGAATGCCGCCCAACAGATTGGTGATGACACACTTCAGCGTCGAGGCCAGGGTTATGTGGTGCCGGAAAGCTTCAGCCACGGCACCTCCGCACAGCGCAAGCGCTGGTTTCAGCGCGGCTTCAGCACCGGCAGCATGCGAAGCTGCGATACGTTTTCGCCTGTCTACCAACAGCTATGAGGCAGTGACACTGCCGGTATCATTTGGCGGTGTTCGGTCGGCAAATTTCGCCCGCATCTCCGCCTCATAGGGGCGGCTGACGGGCAGTGCTGTACCGCTTGCCGTGACCACCAGCAGCTTGCCGTTGTCCTTTTTAAGCCAGCCGACATGATCATCGGCTATCCAATGAGAGCGATGGATGCGCTGACCGGGGACGGGCGCACTTTCAGTGACCGCATCGGCAAAGCGCAACAGGATCAACTCGCGACCACGCGATGTGACCACTTCCGTGTAGTGATCCTGCACCGATAATCTTAGAAGCCTGCCACGATGCTGAGGTTTCAGTCGCGCCAGAATGGGCGGAGCCGCTGCCGCTGCGGGCGCTGGCGTTGCCTGTTGCTCTGGCATCGCCGCCTGTTCCGGCAAGGGAGCGCCGGTGTCCTGCAGCGGTACTTGTTCCGTCAGGGGGTGTGGCCCACTCATCGTAAGGTAAGTCAGCGCGCAGAGCAGGGGGCTGAGTAGCAGCGAAACCTTGATCTGCTCCAGCGCACTGGCGAGTGAAACGCCTTGATCGGCGAAACCTGCCTGCAAGCCCTCTACGGCAATGCCAATTGGGACAGCGGCGATGGCTGCACCAACCATCATCGTTGCCAGCCTCTTGATGCCGGTGCCGCCCCACCAGGAAACAATGAACACAATGATGATCGAGGCGATGGCAAACGCCGTAGTATGAAGCAGCAGCCAGAAGGCGAGCCGCCGGATGAACGGCATGGAATGCGCAGTGCCAAAGGGGCCAACAATGGTAAAGACGACCGCGACGATCAGGATCGTTGCCCAGAACCGTGGCGATTGAAAGAAGGACTGCAATTCACGAAGCGCGGATTGCACATAGCCGCTTTTCACGAAACCTCTCCCTCCCTTGGCGCCATTGCGATTTGCTGGGCAGGAGTTTTGGCCAATGTCAGAGACAAATTCAATTGGAGATCCTGAGCCCATGAACCTCGCTCCCCTTCTTGAAGCGCCTGTTGCCATTCAAGTGCATGTGGCCGCCGTTCTTCCCGCGGCCATCATCGGGGCATTCCTGCTGCTCTGGCGGCGCAAGGGAACGCCTTTGCACAGAACGCTGGGCAAGATCTGGCTGGCGCTGATGATGGTCACATCAATCTCCAGCTTCTTCATTCACGAATTGAACGTGATTGGAGGGTTTTCGCCGATCCATCTTTTATCGATCCTGACGATAGCAGGCTGTTTTAGGGCTTATCAGACTGCGAGAGCGGGCAATATCACCGCCCATGTCGCGGTCGTGCGACAGCTGTATTTCGGCGGCATCGTCGTTGCCGGCGCCTTTACGCTCCTGCCGCATCGGATTATGAGTGCAGTTGTTTTTGATGGCAGCAGCTTTATCCCGGTTGCAGGCTTGGTCCTGGCCGTGCTTTTGCCCTGGCTTCTGTTTTATCTGCTGCAGGACCGAAAACTTCGCTTGACCTTTTGATTGTCTCTTCTTCCGGACCATTCATGATCATCGTTCACTATCTCAACAATTCCCGTGCCCATCGCATTCTCTGGCTGCTGGAGGAGTTGGGGGTCGAGTACCAGGTCAAGACCTACGAGCGAGGGCCTGACCTTCGAGCCCCGGCAAGCCTCAAGGCCATTCATCCCCTCGGCAAGTCGCCCGTCATCGAAGACGATGGCAAGGTGATTGCCGAAAGCGGCGCAATCATCGAATATCTAATCGAGACCTACGGGGCAGGCCGCCTGAAGCCCGCAGCGGGAACGCCGGAGGCGCTTCGCTACCGATACTGGCTGCATTATGCGGAAGGCTCTGCCATGCCGCTGCTTCTCCTCAAGCTGCTTTTCCTGCGCATCCCCGCGCAATTGCCTTTCTTCATCCGCCCGTTCGGCAAGATGATTGCGCAGGGCGTGCAGGCGAAGCTGGTCGATCCACAGCTCAAGGATCACCTGGCTTTCTGGAATGGGGAGCTTGCCCGTGAGGGCTGGTTTGCGGGAGGGGAATTCTCCGGTGCCGATATCGCCATGAGTTTTCCCGTCGAGGCTGGCATGACCCGCATGCAAGCGGAAGGAGATATCTCGGCTGTTCGCCATTATCTCGACGCCATCCGCGCGAGGCCCGCTTATCAAAGAGCCATTGAACGGGGTGCCTACATCTACACGAAGAGCTGACCGAGGCGGCACAGCATCTGTAAGGCGTTTCTCACATATCACGTCGGGTGATGGGTCTCTTCAATATTGCTTCTGAATTAGGCAAAAGGGTTGCCACTTAGGCAGGCCTGATCTAATTCCGTGTCAGACCGCTTGTCCCCGTTCAATGGGCAGCGGTCTTTTTCGTCCAGGAGCAGATCATGTCCATCACCGCCACTGCGCCTTTGACGCAGTCCGATAATTCGTGGCGAACCCATCTCTGGGCGACCTTCAGCCTCGGCGTGCCCTTTGTCGGCGCGCAGCTTGCGCAGATGGCGATCAACACGACAGACGTGATCATGGTGGGCTGGCTGGGCACCACCGAGCTGGCGGCTGTCGTTCTCTCCAGCCAGATGTTCTTCATCGTCTTCATCTTTGGGACAGGCTTTTCCAGCGCGGTCATTCCGCTCGTGGCGCAGGCTGTCGGACGTGGTGATCGGACGCAGGCGCGTCGGTCGACACGCATGGGCATGTGGGTGGTGCTGATGTATGGCCTGCTGACAGCGCCCATTCTGTGGTTCTCCGAGCCGATCTTGCGAGCCTTGGGGCAGGCACCCGACGTTGCGGCGCTGGCGCAGGGATATTTGCGCATCCTGCAATGGGGTATCTTCCCGGCGCTGTTGCTGATGGTGCTGCGCGCTTTCCTCAGCGCGTTGGAGCGCGGCGGCATTGTGCTGTATCTGACGCTCGGTATGTTCTGCCTCAACGCGGTCATGGACTACCTGCTGATCTTCGGCAATTTCGGTTTTCCGCAGATTGGGTTGAACGGCGCTGCCATCGCATCGCTCAGCGCCAATCTGCTCGGTCTGCTGCTGGCTATCCTCTATATCCGTAGCCATCCGCAGACGAATGCCTATCAGTTGTTCGTGCGTTTCTGGCGGCCGGACTGGCCGGCGTTTCGCGAGATCTTCAGCCTTGGCCTGCCGATCAGCTTTACCATTCTGGCAGAGGCCGGACTATTCAGTGCGGCATCGCTGCTGATGGGGATGCTGGGCAAGGCGGAACTCGCCGCCCATGGCATCGCGCTGCAGCTTGCCTCCATCGCCTTCATGATTCCGCTGGGGCTTGCGCAGGTGGCAACTGTGCGTGTGGGGGTTGCCGATGGCCGCGGCGACAGGCTTGGGGTGCGCCGCGCAGCAGTCGCTGTCATCGCCGTCGGGCTCTGCTTCTCCGTGGTGGGCAGTGCGCTGTTTGCCATCTTGCCGGAAAAGCTTGGCAGCCTGTTTCTGGATACTCGCCAGCCGGATGCGCGCGCCGTGTTGGAGCTTTCCATTCCGCTCATTATGATGGCAGGGGCGTTTCAGCTGTTCGATGGGTTGCAGGCGGTGGCCGCCGGTTTGCTGCGAGGGGTGAAGGATACGAAGATTCCCATGCTGCTGGCGCTTGTGGCCTATTGGCCGATCGGTTTCCTCTGCGCCTGGGTATTTGGCTTTCCGCTGAAACTTGGCGGTCCCGGTATCTGGGTGGGTTTCGTGACGGGGCTGATTGCCGCGTCCATCTTCCTGTGCATCCGCTTTTGGCTACTGATGCGCCGGCATTGATCTCAACAAAAAGGCGGCGAATTCGCATCCGCCGCCTTCTCCTGGATGATTTTAGTGCGTCTTAAGCGCGTTCGGCCAGAGCTGGCTCGCCCTTGCGCTCACGCACGAGATTCATGAAGCGGCGGAACAGGTAGTGGCTGTCCTGCGGGCCAGGCGAAGCCTCGGGATGATGCTGCACGGAGAAGACCGGCTTGCCAGTCAGCCGCAGGCCGCAATTGGTGCCGTCAAACAACGAGATGTGAGTCTCTTCAACACCTTCCGGCAGCGACTTCGAGTCGACCGCGAAGCCGTGGTTCATGGAGACGATCTCCACCTTGCCGGTCGTGTAGTCCTTGACCGGGTGGTTTGCGCCATGATGGCCCTGGTGCATCTTCTCGGTCTTGGCGCCGACGGCGAGCCCCAGCATTTGGTGGCCGAGGCAGATGCCGAATGTCGGCAGATCGGTCTTGATGATCTCGCGAATGACCGGCACGGCATATTCGCCGGTTGCTGCCGGGTCGCCAGGGCCGTTGGACAGGAAGACGCCATCCGGCTTTAGTGCCAGAATGTCTTCCGCCGAGGTTGTCGCGGGAACCACCGTGACTTTGCAGTCGAGGCCTGCGAAGAGGCGCAGGATGTTCCGCTTCACGCCATAGTCGACGCAGACGATGTGATACTTGGCATCCGAGGCCGACAGTTCGTCATAGCCTTCGTTCCAGACCCAGGGCTTTTCAGTCCACTGCGAAGACTGACCGGACGTTGCTTCCTTGGCGAGGTCGAGACCGACAAGACCGCCCCAGGCGCGTGCTTCCGCCTTCAGCGCTTCGATGTCGAAGACGCCATTCGGGTCATGCGCGATCACGGCATTTGGCGCACCCTTTTCACGGATCCATGCTGTCAGAGCGCGAGTGTCGACGCCCGAGAGACCGATAATGCCGCGCGAGGCCAGCCAGTCGTTCAGGTGGCGCGACGAGCGGAAGTTCGAGGGGTCAGTGATGTCGGCCTTAAAGATCACGCCGACTGCGCCGCGTCGTGCTGCAGGCGTCAGATCTTCGATATCTTCGTCGTTGGTACCGATATTGCCGATATGCGGGAAGGTGAAGGTGACGATCTGGCCGAGATAGGAAGGGTCGGTCAGAATTTCCTGATAGCCGGTGAGAGCGGTGTTGAAGCACACCTCAGCCGTTACCTTGCCTGTCGCGCCGACGCCGATGCCCTCGATGACCGTTCCGTCCGCCAGGACAAGAAGGGCTGTGGGCTTGGCTGTGGTCCAGGGTGCAGTTTCAGTCATAATGGTTCGTCTCCGCCCTTGGCCCGCCACGGATCGCAGCGGGGCCCGAGGGCCGTTTATGGTCGCAGAAAAGGGCGCGCGAATGGGCCGCGCTCAAGATTTGTGTTAAATTGTCGTGCAGGTGCGGGAAAATAAACAAAGCCTTCCCCGCGGTCAATCGCGAGCAGCCTGAATTGCCTGAATTTCGTGGGCATTATCGATGAGTTTGAGCCCATACAGAGAATACGCAAGCTTTGTTGCCCGTTTCGTGCGGCTCGTCTATGACCCGTGCGAAGCTTTGCTCCACCCGCGAGGAACTCCTTATGTGGGTTACGAGTGATGAGATTGCCATGTCGTATCGTCCGCCATGGGCGAATGCGCTTCAAGGAGGTAGATAAGATGATCCGTGAACAGCTGACCGCTGCGATGAAGGAAGCCATGAAGGCGAAGGATGCCCGCAGGCTATCAACCGTTCGCTTGGTGCAAAGCGCCATCAAGGAGCGTGACATTGCTCAGCGCGGTGCCGGCAAGGATGAGGCAAGCGATGACGACATCCTGCAGATCATGCAGAAGATGATCAAGCAGCGCGAAGAATCCGCCAAGATTTACGAGGAAGGTGGGCGCGCCGAGCTTGCCCAGCAGGAGCGTGAGGAGATCGAGGTGATCCGAAGCTTCATGCCGGAGCAGCTCTCGGATGAGAAGATCGAAGAGATCTGCCGCGCCGTGATTGCCGAAGTTGGGGCGCAGGGCATGAAGGACATGGGCAAGTGCATTGCCGTTCTGCGCGAACGTTACGCAGGCCAGATGGACTTCGCCAAGGCTTCGGCGATCGTCAAGGATTTGCTGAAGTAATCGCACTGCAGACGTTCCAAAACAAGCGAGGCAGGATCGGGGGAGATCCTGCCTCTAGCGCCTGGACATTTAACAGCCATCTGGGGGGACAGTTGGGCTGTTTTTCGAGATTCCGCCACTGGGGTTTGGGCGATATCCCGTGGATGTGATTACCCGTTGGAGAGTGGGACGTCGGGCAACCACGAGAGCTGGTGTAGTCCTGCCTGCGCCAGCCTTCAAATTACAAAAACATAATTTTTTGCAATCTTTGTCTGCCTCAAAAAAGTCTTAAGCTCGCTCCTTTCTAACCTATTAAGGGAAGCGCGTGACCTTCAGCGATAGCTCGTCGCGGCCATGGTGGGTTCTGCTTCCGCGTTACTCTTACTTCACGCCCGGCATGTTCTGTCTGCCTGTGGATTGCGTGTGTTGATCGCCACGCCCATGGCTTTCCGGAGCCCTTGCGCCTATAGAACAATGTTTCCGCGAGGTGACGATGCGCTTTCCCAATACCTTTCTTGACGAGATACGCGATCGCGTGCCGATTTCGGCTGTGGTCGGCCGTCGCGTCACCTGGGATCGGAAGAAGACGAATGTGCCGCGTGGCGATTACTGGGCCTGCTGCCCGTTCCACGGCGAGAAAAGTCCAAGCTTTCACTGCGAGGACAAGAAGGGCCGCTATCATTGTTTCGGTTGCGGTGTGTCCGGTGACCACTTCCGTTTTCTGACGGAGTTGGAGGGCCTGAGCTTTCCGGAGGCCGTGCAGCAGATTGCCGACATGGCCGGTGTTGCCATGCCGCAGCCGGATCCGCAGGCAGAAAAGCGTGAGAAGGAGCGCACGACGCTTCTTGATGTCATGGAAATGGCGACCCGCTTCTTTCAGGATCAACTGCAGACGGCTGTCGGTGCAAAGGCTCGTGCCTATTTGCGCGACCGTGGCCTGACGGCAAAGACTATTGAAACCTTTCGCCTCGGCTACGCGCCCGAAAGCCGCAACGCGCTGAAGGAGCATCTCGCATCCAAAGGTGTGCTGAAGGAACAGATGGAAGCCTGTGGTCTCGTGATCCATGAGAATGTGCCGGTCTCCTACGATCGCTTCCGTGACCGCATCATGTTTCCCATCCTGTCCTCACGCGAAAAGGTGATCGCGTTTGGTGGACGCGCCATGTCGCCGGATGCGCCGGCGAAATATCTGAACTCCAACGAAACCGAGCTCTTCCACAAGGGCAATGTGCTCTACAATTTCACCCGCGCCCGCCGCGCGGCTCAAGGGGCCGCAAAGGGCGCCGAAGACAGTGGCACCATCATTGCCGTCGAAGGCTATATGGATGTGATCGCGCTTCATCAGGCCGGGGTGGAGAATGCTGTCGCACCGCTTGGCACGGCACTCACGGAAAATCAGCTGGAGCTTTTGTGGCGGATGACGCCGCAACCGGTCCTGTGCTTCGATGGCGATGGCGCGGGCATTCGCGCCGCTAACCGCGCCGCAGACCTGGCTTTGCCGCATATCAGGCCGGGGCGCTCGGTGCGCTTTGCGCTGCTGCCTGATGGCAAGGACCCGGATGATCTGGTGCGTCACGAGGGCAGGGCGCCCTTTGACAAGGTGATGGCGCAGGCCAAGCCGCTGGCAGAAATGATCTGGTCTCGCGAGACGGCGGGTGCCAATTTCGATACGCCGGAAAAGCGCGCGGAGCTGGAGGCGCGGCTGAAGCAGATTGTCTCGGTGATTGCGGACGAAAACGTGCGCCGCCATTACCAGCAGGACATGCGCGACCGGCTGAACGGTTTCTTTTCCGTAGGGCGAATGAACGGCGGCGAGCGTCGCCAGCCCTATCAGCAGGGGCGTGGCTTTGGCGGGCGTGGCGGCTCTCAAGGCGGACAGCAACGCGGCGGCGCCCAGCGGGGCGGCCCGTCCGCCGGGCTCGGTGTATCGGACCGGCTGGCGCGCTCAGGCATGGTGCGTGGTCATCAGGATTTGCCGACGCTGCGCGAAACCGTGCTGGCGCTGACCATCGTCAACCATCCGCAACTGCTGCTGGAGGAATATGACGAGATCGCCTCGATCGATTTCGACAACCGCGATCTCCAGCGCTTCTGGTCTGCCGTGCTGCCCGCTGCCGCAACGGCGGGGCCTCATCTGTCGCGCGACTATCTGGTCGAGCGGCTGTCGGCTGAAGGTTTCGAGGCGCTGATCACGTCTCTCGACCAGCAGGTGCGCAATGCCCGGCTATGGATCGCGACCGTTCAGGCGGCGCCTGAGGATGCGCGTGAAGGCTATCGGCAGGCGCTTTCGCTGCACAAGCGGACAAAGGCGCTGCGCTTCCAGAAGATCGAGCTGGAGCGGGAACTGGCGGCGGCGACGGAGGTTGGTGACGAAGACAATGTGGAGCCTCTGTTGCGCGCACTGCAGGAAGTTCAGATGGAGATCCAGCGCATGGAAAACCAGGAAGCCATCATTGATGGCTTCGGTGTCATGTCGGGGCGCGTCAAAGGCGTTGCTGTCAGCCAAAGTGCATCCGGTTAAGCTACTATTACAAATTGTAAGTCTAAAGACCCTTGTCTTATTGAACTGCATCACTAGATATTGGCCAACCCTCCGCTCTAAGTGCGAAATACGCGGGGATCCGAAATTTTCCATGTGCAATCGACGGTGAGCCTTGAATAAGGCTTGACGGGGAGCAAAATTGTGGGAATCACCGTCTCAAGCAGAATTAGGTGAAGCGAGGCGGGAAAGCTGCGATGACACGGCCAAGGCGGGTTGGTCATATCGTGGCCGCACTCTTGGTTAAGCGGGAATTAATGTCCACCCGGTACGTGTCTGTTTGCGATTCGCAAAGCCGCTGTTCCGAGCGTTGCCGCTAAGGCTTGGCGCATCGCTGCATAGGACGTCCAAGGAAAGACGAATACATGGCAACTAAAGTCAAAGAAAACGAAGAAGCTGAAAACGAACGCGATGGCGCTACGGATGGTCCGCTTCTCGATCTTTCTGACGACGCGGTCAAGCGAATGATCAAAGTCGCAAAGAAGCGCGGCTATGTGACCATGGACGAGTTGAATGCGGTTCTGCCGTCGGAGGAAGTGACCTCCGAGCAGATCGAAGACACTATGGCCATGCTGTCTGACATGGGCATCAACGTCGTTGAAGACGAAGAAGCCGAAGAGCAGAACGCAACCGAAGACGAGAGCGACGACGAGGCCGAGAGCGAAGGCGGCGAATTGGCCCCGACGACTGGTACCGCCGTTGCCGCGACGAAGAAGAAAGAGCCGACCGACCGTACCGACGACCCGGTGCGCATGTATCTGCGCGAAATGGGCTCGGTGGAACTTCTGTCGCGTGAAGGCGAAATCGCCATTGCCAAGCGCATCGAGGCTGGCCGCGAAACGATGATCGCCGGGCTTTGCGAAAGCCCGCTGACCTTCCAGGCGCTGATCATCTGGCGCGACGAGTTGAACGAAGGCACCACGCTGCTGCGCGAGATCATCGATCTCGAAACCACATATTCCGGTCCAGAAGCCAAGGCTGCACCGCAGTTCCAGAGCCCGGAAAAGATCGAGGCGGACCGCAAGGCTGCCGAGGAAAAGGAAAAGACCCGCAGGCCGCGTGCCGCCAGTGACGATGACATCACCAATGTTGGTGGTGACATGCCCATGCCGGAAGAGGAAGAAGAGGACGATGATGAATCGAGCCTGTCTCTTGCCGCCATGGAAGCGGAACTGCGCCCGCAGGTCATGGAAACGCTCGACACCATTGCCGATACCTACAAGAAGCTGCGCAAGCTGCAGGATCAGCAGGTGGAAGCCCGTTTGTCCTGCACCGGCACGCTGTCTTCCGGTCAGGAGCGCCGCTACAAGGAACTGAAGGATCAGCTCATCACGGCGGTGAAGTCGCTGTCGCTGAACCAGAACCGCATCGACAGCCTTGTCGAGCAGCTCTACGACATCAACAAGCGCCTCGTGCAGAACGAAGGCCGCCTGCTGCGTCTCGCGGAAAGCTATGGCGTGAAGCGCGACAGCTTCCTGGAGCAGTACCAGGGGGCCGAGCTTGATCCGCACTGGATGAAGTCGATCTCCAATCTCGCCGCTCGCGGCTGGAAGGAATTCGCACGCGCTGAAACCAATACGATCCGGGAGATCCGTCAGGAGATCCAGAACCTTGCGACTGAGACCGGCATTTCGATCTCGGAATTCCGCCGCATCGTTCACATGGTACAGAAGGGCGAGCGCGAAGCACGCATCGCCAAGAAGGAGATGGTCGAGGCCAACCTGCGTCTCGTCATCTCCATCGCCAAGAAGTACACGAACCGTGGCCTGCAGTTCCTGGATCTCATCCAGGAAGGCAATATCGGCCTGATGAAGGCGGTCGACAAGTTCGAGTATCGCCGCGGCTACAAGTTCTCCACCTATGCGACGTGGTGGATCCGTCAGGCGATTACCCGTTCGATCGCCGACCAGGCCCGCACGATCCGTATTCCGGTGCACATGATCGAAACGATCAACAAGATCGTTCGCACATCGCGCCAGATGCTGCATGAAATCGGCCGCGAGCCGACGCCGGAAGAACTGGCGGAAAAGCTTGCCATGCCGCTCGAAAAAGTGCGCAAGGTTCTGAAGATCGCCAAGGAGCCGATCTCCCTCGAAACCCCGGTGGGCGACGAAGAAGATTCACATCTCGGCGATTTCATCGAGGACAAGAACGCGCTTCTGCCGATCGACGCTGCCATCCAGGCGAACCTACGCGAAACGACGACCCGCGTTCTCGCCTCGCTCACGCCACGTGAAGAGCGCGTTCTGCGCATGCGCTTCGGCATCGGCATGAACACGGACCATACGCTGGAAGAAGTCGGCCAGCAGTTCTCGGTCACCCGCGAACGTATCCGCCAGATCGAAGCCAAGGCGCTGCGCAAGCTGAAGCACCCGAGCCGCAGCCGCAAGCTGCGCAGCTTCCTGGATAGCTGAGGCAGCTGCCGAATATTAATGAAGAGAGGCCGGAGTGGAAACGCTCCGGCCTTTTTGCGTTGATTGCATGTTATCGTGCCGCTCCTGCTGCCGTCCTCGACTTTCAGCCCCCTCCTTCTCCCTTTTGCCGCGTCTGCATCTCGGGCCGTCATCCTGCCTCACCCGCCGTCATCCTCGGCCTTGAGCCGAGGATCCAGCTATTGAGGCGAAGTGACGGTGCGTCTGTGGATGCTCGGGTCAAGCCCGAGCATGACGCCCGTGGGAGGGCGCGAAAACCTGGGTGTAAACGGGAGCGCCTCTCCGGGTGCCCTCAACTTTGCCTTGTCGGGTAGAGGACGGTTGTGCATGTTGGAGAGGATTGAGGGGCAGGGGTACTGATGACGGATCGTGTGCCGCACATTGCAGATATCGCGGATCGCAAATCACTGGCGGTTTATCTCCAGGACCGTCCGATAGCCGAGGCGCAGGTGCTGGCGCTACGATCGGCCATTCGTGTTATGCCATTGATCGTGAGTCCAAACCGGCGGCTAACTCTTGAAACGTTTAAGGCGGCGTTATTTTCTTGGTCGGCACGCAGTTTTCCGGCCTATGAAAAGACTTTTTTAGCCGTTGCCAGTCAATCTCTAGGTGGCGGCGGCGTTGCTGTTGCAGGTTCTGCCCGCGGCGGTGTACCCATTATCAGTAGTGCCCTCGTTGTACTCAGCCGTAATGCTCGCGTTGCTGTCCGTCGCGCCGCCCGTTCGGCCGACCCTGCCTCCGCCGCACTTGCGGTGGCATCAGTCGCCTCTATTGCTAGGACCGCTGCTACTGATGCGACCGGAGAGGTCGTGTGGCACGCTATTGCCAGTGATCTCGTGAGCATGCGGCATGCCTCTGTGGGCGTCTGTCTTACCGAGCCGATCTGGCCACAGGGACGGGTGCCGCACGAACTTCTCGATTGGGAGGTGGCGTTTAGAAGCGCGCTTGACGCGTTTAGCCCCGATTGGCAGCTCATTTATACTTTCTATCAAGCCTTGCGGGACGGTGTTACTCCCTTCGCTAGGCTGGGGGAGGAGGTAGGGCCGGTTATGCTGGCGCTGGCACAGGAGGACGGTGCCTTCTGGGCGCGGAAGCCTGACATCGTTATGCGGGATCTGGCGGAGCGGCTGGAGACACGTCCACAGCCGGAAGCGGCTTCGAACAAATTGGCTGATAACATTAACTTCTTCATCAGCTATTCCACCAAAAACGAGGCTGAAGCCCGCGAGATCAACGGATACTTGGAGGACGCGGGCTACTCGACAATCGTTCAGCTCAAGGATTTTGTGCCGGGATCTAACTTCGTCACCGAAATGCAGAAAGGTCTAAACGCAAAACGGTTTATGGCCCTTTTGTCGCCCGCCTATTTTTCGTCGAAGCAATGTCAGGCGGAGTGGAGTGCCGCTTATAACCGTGATCCCTCCGGTGAGCTGCGGTATCTCGTCCCGATCCTGATCGAGAAGACCGAGTTGCCGCCGTTGGCGAAGCAGATCGTCTATAAATCAATTGTGGGCCTTTCCGGTGATGCTCGGCGCAATGCAGTGCTTGAGGCTATCGGCAAGCTGAAGCGTTCCGAAGTCCCCGGTATACGCTCCCCTTATGAGTTTGAGCTAACGCCGAGGCATACGATAACCGCTGTGGCCGGGACGATGAACAGTGTGAGTGTTCTGCCGGGCCGTGATCCCGGGGATGCACGGAGGCGACTGGAGGCGGCGAGGGACATCGCGATTGATTTGATCGGTGGATTGGCAGAAAGCCGCTTTCAGGTAGGTCACCACTATAAAAAGGAGTTGGAAAATTATCGCGACCGGCTGCCAATGAACGCCACGGAAAGCATCTATTCCGCCGATGCAGCTTTACGCAATCTGCGGGACGATCTTGAGAGTGATTTACGGTACGGTATTGTTTGCGATCGCTTTGCCCCACGGCTTCAGCGCTTGATTGAGGCTCATTACGGGCTAAGGGTCTATTTCCCGGAATTGCTCAGCTTCTACGACGATGTGAAGCAGGCTCGCCAAGCAGAGCCCCCGCCGTTGGAGGCGCTGAGCGAGTTGCGGAAGGTCGTCCAAAGCAATACGCCTGCAGTGTTCGATACATCAGTCGGCGCGGCTTTTGGGCATGCCGTGGATGTTGCGCACCCCGCAAAAGAAACCCAAGAAGGGGCGTCCAGCCAAGAGTCACTACCCTCAGCTCACATTACCTTGCCGCCTGATCCGATTGCCGGTGTAGATCCTGTCCGCGCCGCTCAGCATGCCGAGATGAGCATGCAAAATCGCATTTGGGCAGTTTTGCGCCGTGTCGAAGAAGGGGGCAAGACTGCTGAGCGTATTGATAAGGCTGTTTCGGCTTATGCCAAATGGATCGACCCCATACTCGATTGGCTCTCCAATTCCAGTTGAGTAGTGCGTGTTTGAACAGACAGGACCAAAAGCCCGGCTGGAACTCTCCAGCCGGGCTTTTGCGTTTCAGGCGGGTTTCACCAGGGCTTGAACGATGCGCCTGGTGACGGGCAGGGCGCAGAGCAGGGTGGGGAAGGCGATCAGCCAGGAGATGCCCCAGGCGGACATCCAGCCTGTGACAAAGCCCGGCGCGGGGCCGAGGTTCTTGAGCGTTGCGACGCCTGAGACGACGAAGGTCATCAGGATAGAGAGAACTAGCGGCATGAGAATCCCGGCGTAGTGGGCGGGAAAGCGTATTATCATGGGAAAAGTCTTTCTGACGTAGGTCTTCGAGGCCATCTTGCAGCATTCACTTGAGCTCATCGACGGATCGACGACCTGTGTTGGAATGCGTTGCTTCACGTCAGACGCTTACGGCTGGACATTGCCAGCAGTCATTTCCTAATCCGGGCTTCACGCGATTGGCAAGAGGGGAATGGTGAATATTGCGGGATTTGCCCGCAACGGGACTCGCGCCCGCAAGCTTTCAGCCCTACATCGGTGCCATGCAGGATGAAGATTTGCAGGCGCCGAAGCGGCGCAACGGCTTGAAGTGGGGCATGATTGCCTCTGTCGCCCTGCATGCCATCGTCGTCCTGCCCTTCTTCCTGACGCTTTCCCCGCGTGACTTGACGCCGAAAGAAGAGAGCGTATCGGTGGATCTCGTGCCGCCGCAGCCGGAGAAGGCACCGGAGGAGAAGAAAGAGGAGCCTCCGCCGCCTGAGGAAAAGAAGCTGGAGCTTCCCCCACCGCCGGAAGAGCAGAAGAAGGCCGAGGCACCACCTCCACCTCCGCCTCCACCGCCCCCGCCACCAGCACCCAAGCAGCAAAACCCCAAGGAGCAGCCAGAGGGACAGGATGTGAAGGCGCCGCCGATCCCTGCTCTCAGGCCCGTGTTCCGCTTTGGCGACAAGACGCAAGGGCCGGAGAAGCAGCTGGATGGCAATAGCGCAGACGCGGATGCAAAGCCGGAGGAGACCCCGTTGAAGGATCAGCCGGCGCCCCCAACTGCTGCCGCGACGCCCTCGACGCTGGATGCAAAACCGCAAGCCGAAGCTGCCAAAGCGGAACAGGCGA
Organism: Rhizobium oryzicola; assembly: GCF_030504645.1. Taxonomy (GTDB): domain Bacteria; phylum Pseudomonadota; class Alphaproteobacteria; order Rhizobiales; family Rhizobiaceae; genus Neorhizobium; species Neorhizobium oryzicola. The sequence goes on from NZ_JAUKWQ010000002.1 coordinate 516,774, forward strand.
AGCCCGACCAACCCGATGCGCCGGCGACGGACAAGGCGGATGCGGCCGCCCCGAAACTGCCTGATATCACGCTTCCAGAGGTTGGGCCGGGGCTGGCCGATAACCCTATTGCTCTAGGCTCTGCCGCTTCCGCGATTGGCGAGGCACCGAAGCCAACCGTCAAGCCTCAACAGGAGAAGACTGTGGCCGATAAGGTGCCGCCACCGAAGGAGGTGAAGAAGCTTTATTCCCAGGCGGCCACGGGCGACCTTGGTGCTATGATGACAATGGCAGGCGTCAGCCGCGGAGAACGGGTAGGGGAGCTGTGCTCAAGTGAACTCGTTGCGCAGTTGCAGCGCTCCGGTCAGCACTATCCGCCCGACATACTGCCCGCATTGCGCCAGTCGACGGGTACTGTGGTCGAACCGAGCAATCTCGCGTTTCGTGCAAAGGGCGCCTGGTATGATCTGCGTCTGCGCTGCGAAGTGGATGCCGGCGCAACGCGCGTTCTCTCTTTTGCCTATTCGGTGGGCGAGCCGGTGCCGCGGGCCGAATGGCGACAGCGCCGCTTCCCGATGGACTGATCCCTTCCTTTGTGATTCAGGAGTTCGCATGCCTCAAACGCTTTTGACCATTTCCACCCGCGGGCAGGGTCTCTACGAGTTCACCGATCAGGTGGCCGACTTCGTGAGATCATCAGGGGCGGAGGAGGGGCTGCTGACCGTGTTCGTGCGCCATACCTCGTGTTCGTTGATCATCCAGGAGAATGCCGATCCGGATGTTCAGCGAGATCTGAGGGAATTCTTCCATCGCCTTGTGCCACCAAGTGATGATGCCTCCATGCGCTGGATGGTGCATACGACGGAAGGGCCGGATGATATGCCGGCCCATATCAAGGCGGCGCTGACGGCCACATCGATCGGTATTCCCATCATGCGGGGGCGCCTGGCGCTTGGGACATGGCAGGGCATCTATCTGTTCGAACATCGCGACAGGCCGCACCGCCGTGAGGTCTTCCTGCATCTATCCGTCTGAAACGACACAGCTATTGCCTATGAAGGCGCGCGCTCCATATGAACGCTGCGTGAACGGAAGGTTTGGCGACCGTTCAGACAAATCGGCATAATTTTAGCCAATCGCTATGAATTGGCGAGCCAATGACGGAGAAACACCCATGACCAATCTTTTTGCAAAAGCGGGCCTTGCCGTACTGATTGCAGCATCCGGCTTTGCTGCCACCTTGACCGGTGCGGAAGCAGCCAGCGTACAGGGCTTCACGACCGTGCAGTGGGATCGGGGTGGCCCGCCGCCGCGTCACTGGGGTCCAGGTCCCGATCGTCGTGATCGCTGCTCTCCGGGCCTGGCGGAAGAAAAGGCCTCGCGCATGGGCCTTCGTCGTGCCCGCGTGGTGGATGTGAACCCGCGCGTCGTGGTCGTGGCAGGCTTTGACCGCCGTGGTCCTGACCGGATCGCCTTTGCCAATGTTCGCGGCTGCCCCGTTCTGCGTCGCTAACAATTTGCGATCAGTCGCCTCTATCGCGATGGATCGATTGAGATCGCCCGCTGCAGTGGTCCTGCAGCGGGCGGTTTTCGTTACTTGCCGAGCTTGAAGCGCACCTGAACCGCCACGTTATAGGTGTTTTCGCCGCTGGCGATCGGCACGCTATCAGCCGCCATTTCCTTGGCCATCATGCGCGGGGCCGGCATGGCAGGCATGGGCCTGACATTATTTTCCTCGATCGACAGAATGGATCCCAGCTCCGTGCCGGCCGCTTCCGCCATCAGGCGGGCCTTCTCCATGGCATCCTGAACTGCCTTTCGCCGCGCCTCGTTCAGGGCAGCCTTCGGGTTTTCGTTGATGAAGCTCACCTGGCCGCCCTGGTTGACGCCGAGCTTGACGGTCTTGTCGATCAGGCTACCCAGCTTTGTCAGATCTCGGACGCGAACGGTGACGCCGTTCGACACCTGATAACCGACAATGACAGGGGCGACCGGCTTGTTGTTGCGCATTTCCGGCTGGTTGTATTGCGGGTAGATCGAGACGTCGCTGGTCTGAAGGTCTCGATCAGCAATGCCTTCCGCCTTCAGTGCGGCCAGCACATCCCGCATGGCGCCGTTGTTGGCCGACAGAGCCGCAGCCGCCGTTTCCGCGGTGCGGGTGACGGAGAGTTGCAGCATGGCCTGGTCCGGCGCGACGGAGACCTGACCTTCACCCGTGACGGAAATCTGCGGGGTTTCTGGAGCCTCTGCTGCAAACGCAGATGATGCCATGGGAGACAGCAGCAGGGCACCGGCCAGTGCGGTTGCGCCAAGGGTGCCTGTCAGTCGAGCCTTCATCACGATCCTCCGTGTTATGATTGTCCATCAAGCCATTGCTGATGTGCAGGCAGCGGTGCATGTCGATTGTGAAGCCAATGCGGCGACTGCTTGTGATGCCGAGAATTTTCCGCTACACGCATCCTCCATGCGCCGACGTGAACCATTGCACGCGGCGCGCGCTGCCCGTAACGGGCAGCCGGGCCTGTAGCTCAATGGTTAGAGCCGGCGGCTCATAACCGCTTGGTTGGGGGTTCGAGTCCCTCCGGGCCCACCATTCAACTTCTAACTTACTGTTTTTGTTTCGCTTTCTGGAATAGATCCCTCACGTTGATCAGTGTGAGGGGCAAGTTCGTTCATCAACTGTTCGCTCACTATACGCGAACTGACCACGCCCAGGCGCTCTCTGTCGGCCTGTCTGGTGTAGACTTCAGCCTGCTTTGAGTTCGACCATCCGAACTGGCTCATCAACTGATGGGCCGTTGCGCCGCCGTTTGCGGCCATGGTCGCGGCCAATTTTCTCAGGCCGTGCGAATTCTTTTCGATTCCCGCCTTGCGAGCGGCTTCCCCAAACCAATTCCCAAAACCAGCCACAGCAAACGGCTTGTTGTATTCTGTGACAAGAAAATGCAGATCACCTGTCGGTGTAGCATTGATGATGTCGATCACCCGCTGTGGCAGCTCGACGGCAATTCGCGCCTTCGTCTTCTGTGTTCCGATCGTCAGTACGTTGCCTCGCAGGTGCTGGCGGCCGACACGAACCAAGTCGGATCGCCGAAGGCCCGTATGCATGGCTAGCTCCAGTGCAAGCCTCTGCTTTGTTCCGATGGGCCATTTGATGCAGAAGGCTCGAACGTCCTCTATCTCCCACGCCGGAAAGCCGTCACCATCCAGCTTGAACTTCGGGATGCCTTCAGCCGGGTTCGCATCCATATGGGCGTTTCTCACAGCCCACTTGCAGAGCGACGATATGGATTTCAGGTAATTGTTCGCAGCGGCTGGTGTGTCGGCACGATCTTCCATGCCGGCCATCACGGCTTTACGGTTGATCAGCGTGAAAGGCTTATCTGCAAGCCTGATACCGCTCCTGTCTTTCTTTTCCTTGATGTGGTGGAAAATGTTGCTGCGCTGCTTGCGTGTGGCGGGCTCCAGCTTTGCCCAGTCGGCGCTTTCCATGTATCGCGCCATCAGCCATCCGATTGTCTGCGGGATCTCGCGCGGCATCTTCTTCAGATCGGCACCAGATAGCGCAGCTTGATAAGCCTGCATGAAATCAGGTTCATTCGGAGCCGGAAGGCGAACACGCTTTCCCTTGCCGATTCGGAAGTAGTAGACCCACTGTTCCAAACGGCCCCTCTGCTTCACAACATAGAGTGGGAGCTTCCTCGGCATACCGTCGATCACAGACGTATTTCCTCCTGTTCAGCAACGGCGCGCCGGCTGTTGATAACGGGGATATCGGGGGCAACCCGGATCAAAACGCCATTTCTTTCAATCTCCACGCGCAAGCCGGGGTTCTTTAGCACGAACTCTCCCATGCGTTTGAGATCGGAGGCCTTGACTATAGCGGGTGTGCTCATCTCTGACCTCTAACTCTCGCTGTCGCAGTGTTGCAGGTTGAACGATTCGGCCACCTTCCGGCCTGCGTGCCTTGGGTTGACGTACGTGCCCAGAAACACGGCCACGCTTTTCCAGCCGCCGGCTTCCATCGTTGTCTTGATATCGTTGCCAAGCGCTATGGCGTTGGTGGCGAAGGAATGCCGTCCGCAGGTATGTGAAGGCTTGTATGGGATATCAGCGCGTCCGCAGATCTCGCGAATGCGCACATTGACATGGCTGCGATCGGTCAACCGGAAGACCGTCGTGGGCCGCTGCGCACTCTGCCGCAGGGCGTAGAACCGCGCGATCATCTGGTCTGAAAGATGACGTACGGAATAGGTGCTGGTCTTGGTGCGCAACAGGACGGCAGTTTTCGCGGCGAGATCGACATCTGGCCAAGCAAGGCGCAAAGCCTCGCTGACGCGAGCACCGGTCTGAGACATGAACATCACCAACGCGGCAATATGAGGCGCGCCATCACGGTCGCATTGACGGAAGAAATCGTGAAGCCAGGTCTGTGACGCAGCCTTTTTGCGCTTGGGCTGTTCCTCTTTCAGGTTTCGCAACCGGCTTTGCGGACCCCATCCTCGATCGTATCCGTGATACAGCACCGCCCTGATAGGCGTGATCACGCAGCGATTCCGTGTCGAGTTGCTATGCGCAGGATAGAGTGTCTTTGCCAGCTCACGCACATCGTAGGGGTAGATCGCAGCAAGCGGCATGTCGCCAAGGTGCGGCATGATCTTATCCAGATAGCGGCTTTCGTGGCCGTTGCTGATGTAGCTTTCAGCGGCCTGGCGGAAGGTCTTTTCGCTGGGGTAGGTGAACGCGGTCGAACAGGGATGAACCGTCATGGCGTCGATCCATCCTTAATTGTCGGTTGGGGTGCGGGGTGCGCTAACAGATGATGCATCCCAGCTAGATTGCAGCCAGCATTCGCCTTCTTCCGGTTTTTGAATGATCCGCTATCGTGGTTGAGGATGGTCTCTGGCGATACCCGTTTGGAGGCTGCGGTGAGCGGCGAGGTTAGCATTGTGAGAAGATTTTTAAAGACGAAGGCAATTCTGGCGTGCCTGATTGTTATCTTTTCAGTGGGGCTAGTCTTAATCAACGATGTAAGCTCAAACCCGCGTTCTGCGCTGCTGGTGGCGGTATTCGGGCCCACAGGTGCACTTTGGTTTTTTCGGGTGGCCAGCTCATTGGTCATCGCCTTTTGCGCCTGGGCGATATGGGAGGACGTCAAGTCGGACAGGCGAGTAGACGCCTTGGTCAGACGGCGGAACAGCATCGAAAACAGCGTCAAACGCGAAGAATAACCCCCCACATGTGACTGGGGCGCGGGTATTGCCTCGATAGCGCGAGCAATATCGCCAGCACGGGCATTGCCGATGATGCGAGCTTCCGGAACGCATGCCTTCGCGCATTCTAGGACGTAGGATAGCACTTCGTGAGGTGATCCGTTATCCGGTGCGACGATGGTGGCGAGCTTCTGTTCGCTGATATCTTCCACGTCCACATGCGTCTGAGGCGAGGGGATTACCTCAACGGTGACAATATCCAGTGGCGACGGCGGGACCTTTGCGAGCATCGCCAGATAGGTCGCTCTCGCGGCGTCGGGAGTGGCGCAATCCTCATGATCCGGAGCGCATTCCATTTCCTCGGTCGGGATCTCGGGAACGAGCTTCCAGCCTTTCGGGACGCTCACATGTGATGAGGGTGAAGGGAGGCGATGAAGGCGCGCGAGCACATCCACTGCGATCTCTTCACTCATGTCTCTGCCGCGATAGCCAAGGGCGCTATCCCCCGGCACGCTCTTGGCGTTGCGAGCGCCGTTGTATCCGCGATCATAGGCTGACCTGATTGCGTCTCTGACGAACTGTTCGCCGTCGTCGCCCAACCTCAAATTCGGTTGGGGTGTGGGGGCCAAACTAGAGCTGGACTTACTTGAATATGAGCATATATTTGTAACCATCGTCAGCAGATTTAATGGGCGCTGACGGCTGTGAGCTCTAATCGCTTCCGCCTGATTGAACCAGGAGGGGCTGATTTGATGAAGCCACAACTCGTGCTGATTGCCGAGGACGAGACCCTGATAGGTTTCATGCTCGTTGAATCTCTTATTGACGCTGGGTTTGATTCTCTTGTTAGCGTGACAGCTCGGGAAGCTATTTCCGCGCTCGAATTGGACGCGCCGCGTTTTGCAGCGTTGCTTACGGACATCAAGATGCCAGGTACTGAAACCGGTTGGGATGTCGCGAGGCGAGCTAGAGAACTGTCGCCCCAGATCCCAGTCATTTACATGACGGGCGATAGTGCTGACCAATGGCGAGCGCAGGGTGTGCCAGGCAGTGTGCTGCTGCAAAAGCCATTTGCGCCTGCGCAATTGGTTACAGCTCTCACTTCCCTGCTTAATGATGCTGGTATGGCGGGCATATCTCACTGAGTTAGTCATACTGTTCACCCTCCAAATGCGTTTGGGGTGAGTGGCAGGCCGCAATCACAGCATCTGCCGCACGCAGAGCCTTGGCCCATTCGTGGTAAGGCGTGCCGTCCGACAAGAGCGTTTTGGCTGACGGCTCATAGCCATATGCAGAATAGATCGTCTCGGCTATCGAGACGCGATCTGCGGTCATTTGTTCCTGGGGCTCTGGTGCGGTCGAGAGGACGCGAACCCGACGCAACATCTTCTCGACCTCATCGATCAAAGCGGAGGCATCGCAGAGCGGCTGGCTCATCGTTTCGTTAGCCGAGAGATTGATGTCCTGCTGCGCGTCGAGAAGGTGTTCGATCAGATCATCGATCTCGTTTGCAGACGGCAGCACATGCGTTTGGGGTGAGTGGCAGGCCGCAATCACAGCATCTGCCGCACGCAGAGCCTTGGCCCATTCGTGGTAAGGCGTGCCGCCAGCCAAAACGCTCTTGTCGGACGGCTCATAGCCATATGCAGAATAGATCGTCTCGGCTATCGAGACGCGATCTACGGTCATTTGTGATGATGGCGTGGGGTTCGTCAGACGATAGAAAACAATATCATCATGGTCTCCGTGCCTGCTGTCATATGACCATCTCGTGGCGTAGCCTGAGCCAGCTTGCGCCTGAGCTTGCTTGCCGTATCGAAGTATGACTTCGACTGCAGTACCTTCTGGAACAGGCATTTCGCCACCCTGCCAGCGAATCCAGCTTTGTGATGACGTGGGCTCCATGACCTCGCTGTAGGGGTAGGTATCGATCTTATCGTCTGGCATATCTTCGCCGGCATCAAGATCGACAATCGAAGAGCCCTCCAGGCAAGCCGCATGACATGTGCCTTCGCTAATGTCGGTGGCGCACAGATCGTCTGACTTGAATGGCTCGTCGCAGATGGGGCAGCAACCAGGCTTTTGCTTTTTCGGCCAGAAGTCGTAGACCGTCAGCAGCCAGTGTTCGAGCCTGTTATCGACGATGGCTTCGAGATCTCCCACCTTGACCATCAATGTGTCCGAAAGAGCCGGGTCAGGTGTATCGCCCAGTTCGTGGATGGCGCGAACGACCATCTGCGCAAGGGTCAGTTTGGGTGCGGAGTTTTGGTTGGTGGTCATGTCCTTATCCTCTCATCCAAAGTTTGAACCCTGCGTCGAACGCCTCCCATCGGGAGGCCGCGGCGGGATTCTGGTTGAGTTCTTTGAAGCTGGTGATGTTCATCAGCTCGCGCAGCAGGCTGCGGGTTTCGTTTTCATCCGCTGACGACGGAAGGCCGTGGCACTCGACGAGGTAGCGGCGGAAGGCGCGATCTTGCTTGCACAGGATGCTGGCGCGCTGGGCGTGATCCTGTGGCTTCTTCGGCTCGGTGCGTCTCTGTTGCGGCTGCTGCTGTGATGTGGTCGCCTTGCGAAGCTGGCGTATGGCTTCCTCACGAAGCATCAGCAGGGCGCGCAACCAGATCGCCGATTTGCGCAGCAACATCTGCACATCCGGCGGCGCATCGGCGGCAATGGTGGCGACCGGAAATACTTCACCGGTCATGGGGTCGCTGGTGTAGATTACCGCCTCGCGCGTCTTCAGGTCATAGCTGCTGGTCAGGTCACCCGCCATTTCCACGGCATCGATGATGTCAGGCACCATGGCCCTGGCTTCCACGAGGTTCATGATGCTTGCCCTTCTTTCTGGAGGGCTTGATCGAATAGCGCCTGCACGGCTTCACTGGTCGCCGTGAGGCATGGAAGGTGCGCAGATAGGCAGAGCTCTTTTGCCGCCAGGTGCATCCCGCAGTCGAATTTCACTGAAAGGATATCGCTGTGACCCCGGAAGCCATCTGTTGATCCGCGCCAGTTCACTCCACGGACAAAGGTGCCATCGATCCACTCCTTACGAGCAAAGGGGGCTCCGCAGCACGGGCAGCCCTCCAAGGCGTCCAGGGCTTGGACGATCACATCTGAGGCTTCGATCCATTCCCTCTCCGGCTGTGTGGCCGCACTCGATACCCTGGGAAGGTCCCACCCGGACCGAAAATTGTCCGTACGTTCGGTCGTCGTGCCTGTTGAATACTCCGCGCCGCCACGGGCTGGCAGGATGCTTCCAAACATGTCCGCCTGTGTGCCACCGCTCATTTGAACCTCGGCATCAGGATGTATGTCTCGTCCACATCAATGGTCGGCCGGAACATGGCGGCGCGATCCGGAGCGAAGAAATGTAGCTCCACATCCTGGGTGGATACACTGCCCAAAAGTGCGCGAATGTACTTTCCGCTGAACCCGATACGGATCGGCTCGCCATCGTAATCGACGGCAATCTCTTCCTCGGAAGCTTCTCCATCGCCTGCGTTCATCGCCAGCTTGATCAGGCCTCGTTCCATCTGCAGGAACACGGAATCCTTCTCCAGATCCTTGGCGACGAGACACACACGAGCCGAAGCCCCCTTGAGGGCGGCGACTGACGAAATTGCCTTCGTGACCTGTTCCTTTGGGATGATCTGGTTATAGCCGGGGTACGTGCCGTCAATGAGCTTTGAAACAAGGGTCACGCCACCGCATGAAAACCGGATCATCGCATCGGTGACGGTTAGTGCTGCTTTCCCCTTGCGGTCACCAAAGATCTTTGAGACTGCCTTTACGGTCTTCAACGGAAGGATCACGCCGGGAAACTGAAACGGTTGCTCCATGGCAACTCTCACTACGGCGAGATTGTGCCCGTCACATCCAACGATGGCGATCTTGCCACTATCGGGGTGTAGGTACGGCCCGGAAAGGAAAGGCCGCGTCCTATCCTCACGGATGGCGTAGATGACCTTTGAAAAACCATCGAGCAGCGGCGCGATATCAATCTCGTTCGGCTCGCCACTCATTTTATCTGCGATCGACGGGAAATCTCGCTCCGGAAGTGTCAGCAGCGAAAACTTTGATCGTCCGGCCAGGATGCGGACCTGATCCGGAAAGGCGCCAGCCGCAAAGATGATGTCCGCTGCCTCCGGCAGGTTGCGAACGATCTCGCGCAGCGCCGTACCATTGACGGTGATTGCTGCTGTTCCATTATCGTCGGCAAGATCGCAAGAGGTTTCAACCTCAATCGTCAGATCGGTTCCGCGCAGGAGCAACTGACCTTTTTTCGGGCGCAGCAGGACATTCGCCAAGATAGGGATACCAGACTTGTGATCGACGGCTTCAAAGACGGCATCGAGGGCAGGGAGTAGCTCGGCGCGATGAACGCGAAACAGTTTTCCTTCAGCCATGAGCGAGCACTCCCGGCTTGCATCGATCCGCAACGCGCGCCTCATCGAGAGGCGGACGCAGATCGCACCGCGTGCCAAAGAGGTCGTAAATCCGCTGCAGGATTTCCAGATTAGGATCGCCATCCGCCACCGAACGGTAAAGCCGCTCGATGTCTGGCTGAATATCTTCCAGTGTTTCTTCAGGGAAGAAATCCCCGCAATCAGAGCAGACGGGCATTGCGGCCTCCTTCAATGTGTCCTGATTGAAAAAATGAAAACGAGCAGCGCGCCCCAACATCCGAGCGAGATAAGGAGAGCGCACCAGGTGACGGAGCGAGGCGGCTTCATGGCGTCGCTCTTTCGGGCTGCGCTGTTCCGTGTAGAAACGACAACCTGGGCAAGGAAATGCGGCTGACATGGCGCGTACCGGAGTTGGCTGCCGGTCGCAGGTGGTAAATGATGACCTTGTCGGGGCGCGAAAGATCTGGCTGCGGCTTCGGATCATGCAGATCAATCATCCGCGAAATGCCGTGATCCGTCATGAAGTTGCGGGCGTGGTCCGCTGTCACGTTGAACTGTCTGGCGATTTCCTCTGTCGTATAGCCAGCGAAAACCAGCTCGCGTATGCGTTCAACGTCCGAAGGAGTAAGGAGGACTGTGGACATCATGCCGCCCTCCGATCAAAGCGAACATGGCTCCCATCTGGGCAAACCATTTCCAGTTCGTGAGGCACTCTCCGGCACTCCGCTTCAGCCTCGGCGCGGGTGTATTTCCCTGCTGACTGGGTGTCTGTGGAGTAGCCCGCGTATTGCGATCGGTAATAGGAGCCCTTGTCGCGAGCCCAGATCATGTAGGTTTGCTCAGTCCCGAAGAGGATCGTCTTCAAGGTGTGCGCACGCTGGAAATCCATGTGCTGGACCGCAATCTGCAACTCGCGCTCTAGCCTGTTGCGCCGTTCTTTTTCGTTGCGCTTCACACGGAGATCGGCAGGAGCGGCTGTGTAGAGTTCAAAGCACGCCTTGTTGCGCAGCTTTCCACCAGCGATCACCCACCACATGTTGTTGATGTTGTAATAGGCAGCGCCGCGTAGGATGCGCCCGCTGTAGTCGGCGAACCAAACCGTCTGACCTTGATCGAGCAGCGCACCATCCTTGGCTTTTCGATTATGGTCACCGCTGGGCACGGGCCTGCCGAGGGCTTTGTCCTTATGCCGGCTTTCAGCGTAGCGCTTTTCGATCCGCGCCATCGGTCGAAGATGTTCTTCATTCCGACGATCGACCGTGATTGGCGCGACACCCTCCAGCCAAGCGATGACGCGGCGAATCTCCAACTCCACCCGGCGCGCATCCTGCGCCGACATTCGCTTGAGTTTGTCGAAGTCGTAATAGCGGCCATGACTATTGATTTGCGGGGCAGTCTCCGACCAGAACTCCACCTTCACGACACGGCCCGCTACTTCGATCGCGCAGCGAAGAGTGCCCTTTGCGCCCTCCCGCTGAAACGGACTGAGCGATGGCCAACGAATACGGGTTTCCCGGTCGGCCCGGATGGACCAGCCACGTGCACGCATGCGGCGGATCAGTTCGCCGTAGATCTCCGTGCGGAAGGACGGGTCATTTGCATCGTCCTGCCAGATGCCGAGGCTGGCGTCGTGAATTCTGATTTCGAGAGGCTTCCTCATCACGCCCTCCGGTTTTCGCGGGTGGCAAGCAGGTGGTGCAGCTCGTGATCCATCTTCGCGCCACCGCGCGCTGCGTTGGTGTGGAAGGCAATGCCTTCCGCCATGCGGCAGGCTTCCTCAATCGCCGCGGTATCACCTCGCTCAGCCCGACGCAGGGCGGCTTCCGCCTGTTTCAGGTAACCGGCGGCGGCTGCCAGTTCCGCCTGGCGCATGCGATCACCCAAGCTGGGGTGGCTGGGAAACGGGATTATGGTTACTTCGGGTTTCATGCTTCCTCCGCCGGCGGGGCAACCACGCCGCTGTTGATGAAATCGGGGAAATTCGGGCCGGTCGGCCGAGCCTTCCTGCCATCTAGATGCTTGAAGACGGTCAGCGCCCATTGACTGACTATGGCCGAAGCCAAATCCGATGGCGTGCGCCCCATCTCGGCCGCAATGCGGTTCAGCCGTGAACGCTCGGTATCTGTCAGTGCGAGCGTGATGGGCGAGGGTGCCTCCATGGCGGATCATGGGCTAGCGCCCTCAGATCTTGAAGGCAGCGTAAAAGCCGAGCCCGTAAACGACGGCGGCCGACAGAAGGCATTCCGCCTTGCGCTGCAACAGCGTAAACCACACGCTTGCGAAGAATGACGCTGCGATGATTGCCAGGCCGAACACGCCAACGATGAGCCGCGAGCGGCGCACCAGTTCCGCAAGATGCGCCACCGAATTATCATGCGCATGCCAAAACGCGCTTTCCGGGTCGTTCGTGCCGGGATTGTCAAGAATTACGGGCTGCATGGTGGTTCCCTTCCATCCGTTTGCAATGCCGCCTGCCGGGGTGGAAGCAGGCGGACATGCAAGCGGATCTTCAGGCGGCGCGGCGTTGAGCAGAGGCGACGATGCGACCTGCTTCAGCGGAATAGCGGTCAATCTGTGTCGATGTGTAACCTTCGGCGATCAGCTCGTCGCGGGTGAGGCCAATTCCGCGCTCCAGTGAAATGTCTGCCATTTCCTGGGCGATGTTGCGGGCGATAACGGGATTATGGTGCTGCATATTCGTTCTCCATCCTTTGGACATGCAGCACCCATCGCCGCGTCCAGAACGGGCGTTCGCTTCACGGCGATGAGGCTGCGTTGACCGATCGGGCAACTTCACGAGGCCAATCGGATGGAGGGGATGTTACCCATTATGGGGAATATTGCAACCCCAAAATGGGGAAGTTTTTTAAGGCGAGCTCGTTGCGTTCAACCCTGTTCGAGAAGTTCAAGCAGATTGCGGATTTCAGAGCACGTCTTTTCGCGCCCGAGCGCCTCAGATTTATCTCGGAAATTTGTCGTTGCTAGCGTTTCAAACTCGGCTCGAATTTCATGCGGCGCTTCAGGAATCAGCTTTACAAGACTTGTCGCGGCTTTCCCCTTCAATGGGAGGCCGCACATCTGTCCTTCACGCACCAGCGCCAGTGCATAGATCGCCTTTTGCCTATCTGCGCTTGTAGGTGGCTTCGGTTTTTGAGTATTGGGCGCGGCAGCTGGCTGCGCAACTGATTGTCGCCAGCCCTGGGCTCGCATGCATGTTTCAAAAACGTTTGCGGATCGGACCGCGTTGTCTAAAGAATTGACGATTTGAACCGTGTTTACATAAGTTGGCGTGCCAAAAGCCACTACGGATCGCTCAGAAGATTGTGCAAGGAGTTGGCACTTTGCCTTTGCCACCTCAAAGTTCTCAGGGTTTTGAGACAGTGGCTCATAGGTCGCACTAGTTTGGCAGCTAGCCAAGGATATGCCTAACACCACTATCGTCGCCGCTCTTTTTGCCATCGCGCTAATCCCCCTGCCGCAACCTAAAGCAGAAAACTTGTACAATTGGCATGGGTTAGCGCAAGAGTGGAGGGAAGCTTAACCGGTTAAATTACCGTCTCAATTGAAGATTTCCTTGTATTCCGCCTTGTTGCGCCACGTGCTTTAGGGCTGAGCGAGGCAATACAGCAAAAATTTCGCCTATCCAATCGAGTTGAACATTCTCAATAGGGGCAGCATTCCACGAGATCAAGTTTACCCCCGAAGAACCCTTTGTGATCGTCTTGATAAAGCGTCTACCATCCGCCGTCCTGACTGCTGCTTCCTCGCCGTAAAATGCTGACAAGGGACGCTTTTGCTCACGGTAAACGATCACAACAGATCTATCTTTGAAGACGGGCAACATGGAATCACCCCGTACCTCGAATGCGACCATGTCGTCGGGCAGCGGAAATGGAACCTCAATTTGATCCAGACCTTCCGGGGGCGTCTGCTCGTATTCGGGCATTATTTCCGCCCCAGCTCCGATGTATCCCATGATCGGCACTGTTTCTCGATCCGCATCTTCCAATATTTCGGCTGGCCTTACCTGAAAGGCGCGAGCTGCCAATTCAATGTAATCTGAGGTAAGCCGCCGCTCCCCACGCTCAAGTTTGATGAACTGACCGCGTGAAACACCCATAGCGTCGGCGGCCTGTTCGTGCGTCCATCCGGCCGCTGTGCGAAGTTGTTTTAGTTTGTTTCCCATAGTGGGGAAATAATTCACAGGGCCGCTCATCTGTCGCGCCCCATTTTGGGGTTGCAAGACTTCCCCATTATGGGTAAGTTTTCCGCATGCAGCTGAACCACTACATGACCATCAACGCAATTAGCGATGAAGATTTTGCTGAGTTGATCGGCGGTGTTTCTGCGTCTGGCGTTAAGAAGTGGCGGTACCGAGAGAGGGTTCCTCGGCCGGAACAGATGCGCCGGATCGCAGAGGTGACGAGATCTGCAGTCTGCCCGAACGACTTCATTCTGGTTAGGGAGGCCGCTGAATGATGCGCCTCCGCTTCGATGTTCCCAGCGCGGGATTTTCCCTATTTCCCCGCGCCACCTGCCAGCCGGTCCTCGGGTCCAGCCCGAGGATGACCTCGCCAAATAGAGGATCGGCTGGCTTTTCTTTTCCCCTGCGCGCATCGGCTTTCCTCCTCCTCTGCGGCCGTCGCGCACGCCCCGGCGTTGTCCTCCTCCCACGGCGCCGGGGCACCCCCCTTCACCTATCGCGGCTGGCGGACTGCCTTCTGGCTGCCGCGAGGCGCCGCCGGTTAACGATTGGAGCCGGCGGCGCTCCCGTTCCTGATGTGCCTGAATGTGCATGCGGGCCTCCATGAGCTGATGGCCTGATTACTCGCATCCCCTGCTTCTTCCCAACACGGGAAAACCTGAGCCGCTTTCCCTGCTCGGGAACGTCTTTTTGCTTTCTGGAGGTAACCGCAATGAGTGCATTGCTTTTTCGGTTGAAGGCGGCGCAGCGCGATCTGATTGAGCGCTGCGGCGGCATCATGCGCGTGGTGGAGAAATCCGGCTATTCCAAGAGCGAGGTTGGCCGGTGGAACAATGCCGGTGAGCCGGACCTGATGCCGCTTTCCGCGATTGTGACGCTGGAGGCAGATTGCGGCCTGCCGTTGGTGACCTGCGTGCTGGCGGAAGCCAATGGCCGGCGGCTGACGGACCCGGAAGAGGAGCGGCGCGCCGAAAGCTGCGTGATCGCGCGCCATGCCGATGTGATGCGCAACGCGGCGGAACTGGCGCAATCTGTTGCTCTTGCCATCGCGGACGGCCAGGTGACCCCCGCTGAAGCGTCCGGCGTGGACCGGATGGCGAGTGCGCTGGAGAAATCGGTCTCGGATCTTCGTGCTGCGGCGGCGGCGATCAAGGCGCGCGGCGGCGACAAGGCCCAGCTGCATGTTGTGGGCGGGGAGGGCTGAGCCATGGGCTTTACCAAACTTTCCCCACCAGAAAAGGCGAAAACCGGCTGCCTGAAGATCTTTACTGCCCAGTGGGGGGGGCGCAATGCGCAAATGCGCATAGCCATCTCCATTCCCGGTGCCCTCTACACCATCGCCTTCGGGGCGGCGGAAAAGCTGGATCTCTTTCTGGGCGACGGATCAGATCTCGGCAAGCTGATGCTGAAGCCTGCGGAAGGCGATGGCGGCTTCAAGGTGAAGATGCTGAAGAACACCTTCATCGTGACGCTTCCGGTGACCGAGGATATACCGCAGATCAGTCTGAAATACGATAATCCCGACCATCGCACCCGCGCGGGCGAAAGCCTGGTGATCGATCTACCGGAATGGGCCTTTGTGAAAGGCAAGTGGCGAGAGATCCAGAAGGCGCGCGCCACGGCAAGTGCGCAAAATAGCGCACAGGCGGCGGCCAACCCGACCACACGCAAGGATGCGCTTGCGCGCATCGGCAACTTGAAGTGACGGGCCAATGACAGAGGATCGCCCGCTCACAGGCCGCATCGTTTTTGATTTCGATCCACCGGCAATGGCTATGACGCTGGACATGATGCTGCGGCGCATTGTTGCGCCGGAGGATCACGCGGCTTTGCTTGCCGTGGAATGCGGCATGGACCGGCGCGCGGCGGAGCGCCTGCAGCGTGTGCCGCGTGGCCAGCCGGTGCAGCCATGAGCAAACGCCGCGCCGCCTTTCTTTCCAGCCGGACGCACTGCCCGCAATGCGGGCGGGCGCGTGTTCTGCCGATGGAAGGGGACGCGGCGCATTTCGAATGCGGAATGGTGGTGGAGCTGAATGCGGGAAGCTTTGCCGTGGTGGTGCCGTGCCGGCGGCCATCCGAGATCTCCATTCGCCACTGGAACCAGCAGACAGAAAAGGAATGAGCGGATGGTTCGCCAGGTGGGGGCCAACAGGGATTTGATGCGCCGTCAGCGGATCAGCGCGCAAGCGCTGGAGCTGTGGCGCGCAGGCGATATGAGCACATTTTGCATCGCCCGCGAACTGGAAACGGATGAGCGCGAGATCTGCCATATCCTTGAAGAGGCAGAGGGCCGCGCCACCAAATTTGAAGAGGGGCGGGTGTGATGGCTGATGATTTTGACCCTTTCGCCATTGCTGGCGCTGGCCGATCAGCGGAAGCAGACCGCAAAACAGGTCGCGCGATCGGCGATTCAGGACCGTCTGCGAATTTGGCGCGTGATCAGCTGCGGGACTTTGTCGAGCGCATCGAGCGGCTGGAGAAAGAGAAGCAGGAAATCGCCGATTTCATCAAGGATGTCTATGGCGAGGCCAAGGCGTCCGGCTTCGACCCGAAAATCCTGAAGCGGGTGATCGCCATCCGGAAGAAGGATCTGGCTGAGTGGCAGAAGGAAGACGCCGTTCTCGATACCTATCTGTCGGCGCTGGGGATGGTGGCCGATGCCTGATCCCAAAAAACCGTTCAGCATTCCCGGCCCGAACCAGCTTGCGGTCATTCGCGCCGCCGTAAAAGATGGGCGGTTTGAAGAGGTGACGCAACCCAGTGATCGCAAGGCCGCTCTGAAGGCCAACAGCCTGGGCTTCCTGGATCGCGACAGGAAATCGGCGTCCATCTGGTACCCCACCGACAAGGCGCGCGCGCTGCTGACCTGGCTGGAAAGCGAAACGCCTGCGGGTGAGGGGAATCAGCCTGCGCCATACCAGCTTTTGCCGCCGCTTTCGCCGGAAGATTATGCAGCCCTTGAAGCCGACATCATTGCGCGCGGCGTACTGGTGCCGGTGGAATATGACGAGGCAGGCAATATTCTCGATGGGCACCACCGGGTGCAGATTTGCGAAAGCCTTGGCCTTGTCGATTGGCCGCGCTTCGTCCGCAAGGGCCTGTCGGAAGAGGAGAAGCGGGCGCATGCGCGGGCGCTGAACCTCAACCGCCGCCATCTCAGCAGCGCGCAGAAGCGCGAGATCATCGAAGAGCAGCTGAAGGAAACGCCCTCGATCTCTTCCCGCGCCATTGCGGCGCGCATGGGTGTTGATCACAAGACGGTTTCGGCGGTGCGCAGCTCGCTCGTTTCGAATGGGGAAATTCCCCAGTTGGAAAAAACGGAAGGCCGTGATGGCAGGATGCGTCCGGCAAAGCCAATGCGCACAATGTTTCTGCCTGACCGCGCCAATGTTAAAGAGCTGAAGGTGGTCGCGAAGCAGATCCGCGACAGGGAACGCGAGGTCAGTCGCTCCGTTCGCACGGGGCTGATCAACGCCATTGCCGAGCAGGGCAAGGTGGTGGCGGGTCAGATGCCGCGCGCTGCCTTTGCCGTGGGGTATGCAGATCCGCCATGGCAGCAGGAAGCGTGGAGCGACGAGACGGGACAGGATCGCGGCCTGATGTATCCCGCCATGCCGCTCGACGAGATCATGGCGCTCTGCGCTGGCGATCGCTCTCCGTTCACGGCGGATGCGATCCTCTATCTCTGGGTGACCACCAACCGGCTGGATGACGGCCTTGCCGTTTTGAAGACCTGGGGCTTCGACTACGTGTCTGCCATCACCTGGGACAAGGTGAATATCGGCATGGGCCGTTGGGTGCGCGACCGCACGGAACATCTGCTGATCGGCAAGCGCGGCAATTTTCCGGGCCTGATCCCCGGCACGCAGCCGGAAAGTATTTATGCGGAGCCCAAGACCGCGCACAGCCGCAAGCCGGTGTGGTTTGCCGAACAGATCGAGCGGCTGTTTCCCGACATGCGCAAGCTGGAGCTTTTCCAGCGACGCGAAAGCCTCAGCGAGGGCGATATCCGACGGAACGGGAACTGGAGTTTCTGGGGTTTCGAGGCCTCGGAAGGAGAGGCAGCATGAACGTGTTTGCGGGGACATTGTTCGGGGATGCCAGCACCTCCGATCTGCTGCAACAATATGGGCGTCTGCCGCCACTGATCGTGGACAGTTTTGCGGGTGGCGGTGGCGCATCAACTGGTATCGAGATGGCACTGGGTCGGCCTCCCGATATCGCCATCAACCACAATCCGGCGGCGCTGGCGCTGCATGCCGCGAACCATCCGCAGACGCTGCACCTTTCGGAAAACGTCTACCATGTCGATCCGCTGGATTACATGCGCGGGCGGCATATCGGGCTCATGCATTTCAGCCCGGACTGCAAGCACTTCTCAAAGGCAAAGGGCGGCAAGCCGGTGGAGCGCAACATTCGCGACCTAGCCTGGATCATTCCCGGCTGGATCGAGCGTATCCAGAGGAGCGGCGGCAAGGTGGATGTCGTCACCATGGAGAACGTCGAGGAATGGAAGGATTGGGGACCGCTTGTCGAGACGGACAAGGGGCTGATGCCCTGTCCGGCGCGGCGCGGCCAGACCTTCAAGGCATGGTGCAAGGCGATCCGCAAGCTTGGCGGCAAGATCGAATGGCGGGAGCTGCGTGCCTGCGATTACGGCGCACCGACGATCCGCAAGCGGCTGTTCCTCGTCATCCGGTTCGATGGTCAGCCGATTGAATGGCCGGAACCGACACATGGCGATCCAAAGAGCGAGGATGTGCTCGCCGGCCGCAAGCTGCCATGGCGCACCGCGGCGGAAATCATCGACTGGTCTCTGTCATGCCCGTCGATCTTTGACACGTCAGAGCAGATCATGGCGAAGCACGGGCTTCGTGCCATTCGTCCGTTGGCAGACAATACCATGGCCCGCGTGGCGCGCGGCATGAAGCGCTACGT
This sequence comes from Rhizobium oryzicola, assembly GCF_030504645.1. GTDB lineage: Bacteria > Pseudomonadota > Alphaproteobacteria > Rhizobiales > Rhizobiaceae > Neorhizobium > Neorhizobium oryzicola. Next base: position 535,514 of record NZ_JAUKWQ010000002.1, read on the forward strand.
TCTGGATGCGGAACGTCCATTTATCGTAAACCTGACCCACGGCGGGCCGGAAGAGGATGCGGCGCAGCCGTTCCATACTATTACAGGCGCGAATCGTGGCGAGAAGGCCGTTATCTCGCCCTCCATCACGAGGTTCAATAGCGGCGCAACCGGTTCCGATCTGCGCGAGCCCATGTCGACCATAACGGCCAACAGCTACATCCAGCGTTCTGGCGGCGCCGCACCTTTGGGCATGATCGCGCCCGAACTGATGAGCATGAAGGGGACATCCCGGCGTATTCGCGCATGCGACGAACCCCACCCGGCCATTCTGGCGGAAGGCAATCATTCGGCGCTGATCGCTCCCGTTCTGACCTATGCGCAGCAGGGCGGTAATTGCAGGACGGTCGAAGAGCCGCATCACACGATCACTGCCAGCCAGAAAGACCAGAACGCAGTCATCATTCCAACGCTGGTCGGTTGCGGTGGCAGGGCAGGGCAAAGCCGCCCGCGCGGCGGAAACGAGCCCATGGCGACGATCACGACAAAGGCTGACAGCTGTGTGGCCACAGCCTTCATTGCCCAGCAGAACAACGATAGCCGGCGCGTCGGTGGCGTCAATCCCGGGCGGCCTGCGGATGATCCGCTTTCGACCGTGACGGCAACAGGTGCACAGCAGGCACCAGTTGCTGCTTTCATCGCTCGCCATTTCGGGGCTTCTGTCGGACATCGTGCCGATGATCCATCCGCCACCATCACGGCTGGCGTCAACAAATCGGCTCTCGTTGCTCCATACTTTCAGAAGTATTTCGGCACTGGCGACGGCGCCCGTGAGGACGCCCCTGCCCATACGATCACCGTCAAGGACCGCTTCGGGCATGTCGAGGCGGCGCTCGATGCGCCACCCTTCACTCCGGACCAGGCGGACAGGGCGCGCGAGGTGGCGGACTTCATGCGGGCGCATGGCTTCTGGGACGAACGCGAGTTTGTGACGCTGGAAATGTCAGGCATCACCTTCGTGATCGTCGATATCGGCATGCGGATGCTGACACCACGCGAGCTTTACAACGCTCAAGGTTTCCCGCCGGATTACATCATTGATGGCGGTTGGGAAGGTGAGGGCGAAGACCGCCGCTGGCTAGAGTTTCCGAAGAATGTGCAGGTGTCCTGCGTCGGCAACAGCGTTTCACCGCCGCCCTACGCTGCGATCGTGGCCGCGAACTGCCCGCACCTTGTGGTGCAGCGGGAGGCCGCTGAATGAGCCACGACGCCCGATTCTCGATCATTCCCGGCTGGATCGTGACAGATCCGCGCCTGAGAGGCCGCGATCTGCAGGTGTTGTGCCTGCTGGGTCGCCACACGGACAAGCACGGCTGGTGTCGCCGCAGCCAGGTGAAGATGGCGGACCAGCTGGGCTGTGCTCGCTCCACCGTGCAGGCCTCGCTTGACCGTCTGGGTGACATCGGCGTGGTGGAAAAGCATGTCGAGGAAAGCCGTGACGGGCGCGACAGCGCGCATTCCTACCGCGTGATCTATGACGCGCCGCCGCCGGCTGGCTATGATTTCGATGCATATCAGATTGCGGATGATGAGGAAAATCATCCTATTTCGACGCCTGAAACAGGCACCCCCCCTGCCGGTATATCGGCACCCCCTGCCGGTCCAGAGTCGGCACCCCCTGCCGGTCCTGGATCGGCACCTATTAACGACCCTTATTTAACGATCCCACCTAAACCAGAGAGACAGACGCGCGAGCGCGATTTCGACGGGATTTCGGAAAATGATCCGAAGGCGGCGCTGAAGACTTTCAAGCAGTGGTATCCGACATGGCCGACCTATGTGGATGACAGCGAGCCGAAAGCGCTGAAAGCGTGGATGGATCTTACGCTGGAAGAGCGCAATGAGGCTGCGGAACGGTCGGAAGCCTATATCGCGGCGGTGAAGGCGGCAGGCCGCAAATATGTCTGCTCATCGCCTGTCTATCTTGCCGAAAAGCGCTGGCGGAAGCTGGATGCGCTGGAAGCGGTCAAGCCGAAACAGGCTGGCACGGCGGCATCAGGCCGAACGGCTGTCGGTGTGTTTGGCCCGGCCTATGCGGCAGCACGCATGCTGTCCTTGCTGGATGGTCCTGTTGATTTCGATTTGCCTCCAGACTTGCGCGAGCGGGTGCGGGCAACCTTCGAGGTGCATTCGCGGCGCGGCGGACAGGCAGGCCTCAGCTATCGAGAGCGGCTCGGCCTCGGCCTCGACGAAAATGGCGATCTGATCTTCCCAGATGACTTCGAGCGTCAGGAATGGCGTAGGCGTTTGGCGACGGAAGGTTTCCCGGAAGTCAATAGACTGCACGATGCGGCCAAGGAACGCTCGCATGTGACGGTGGATGGCGCCTTCGAGCGAATGAAGCTGCTTTGCGAATTTGTGCCCGTTGGATCTCAGGCATGGCAGCGGTGGCGCGAGCTGCATGAACTGCGAGGCTGGCCGTTTGTGCCGACGCCTGCGGGCATGAAAGGCGTCTATTTCCCGATTGGCGGGCCGGAAGGCCTGGAAGAGTTCGAGCGTGCGGCGCGCTCGTTGATGCAAGCGAGGGACGAAGATGATGCAGCATAAGGCGCTGATGGGCTTTCCGATTGGGATCGCTCGCAAGGGCGAATCAATGCGCGGTGTGTTGCTGGAGCGGCTTGAGGCCTGCGCGGGGCCATGTGTGAAGCGGTGGTTTGCTGCGCGTGTGATGACTGGCCGCGAATTGGCTGTGGAAAACCAACTGGTGTCTTTGGGCATAGACGCACTGGTGCCGATGCGCAAAGGCCCCGATTTGAGGCGGCGCGGGCGCATCATTCCGGGCGTTCTGATGCCGGTCATCCATGGTTATGTGCTGGTCCATATGCCTCCAGAGGGGGCTGAGCTGGTGGCTTTGCAAGCTATCGATCACTTCATTTCCATCGTCGGCGGATACGAGAATCCGATGCCTATTACGGACAATGAAGTGAAGCGCTTCAAAGCCTTGGCGGATGACGGCGCATACGACTGGGAGCGTCCGACAGGTAAAGTCTTGCGCTCTGGCGATCGGGCCAAACTCTATGATGGGCCGTTCGTCGGTATGGCCGGTGAGGTCATATCTTGCCGCTCTGATGGAAGGGGCGATGTCGTGGTGCTGATCGACATGCTTGGCGGGAAAGTGCCTGTCACCGTGCCTCTTGCAATCTGCGAAAAGCTGTGAGAGTCATTTCGCCGTTGGACAAGCTGATGATCCTGCAGTGAGCCTCTGAGAACACACGAGAGTGTGGGGTGTAAAGCCCGAGGTCGGTACACCGGTCAGCCCCAGCCTTGACGGTCCAAAGCGGACATCGACTCAAGGCCAGTGCGTAAGCTATGGTTTCTGCTCTAATAGCCAATTGATTGCGCGCCTAATGAGTTCTCGGATGAGTTCATTGATGAAGCGTTTCGCTAGATGTTTTGCGATCCTGGTCATGTGACCTCCTTTTGTTGCTTAGGAGGATTGACCGCGAACAGTTGCAGTCACCAATCGGCGTCCTAGTGGGCGCCTTTTTGCATCTATGGGTATGGGTAAGCTCAAGACATTTGCAGGAACAGTCCGAGCGATCGATACGCGAACTGTTAGACCGCCTCCAAAGAAGGCGGATGCTGATCTACTGACGCCGGAGCATCGCCAGTGGGCGAATGAGGTGAAGCGTCGTGCTGGCTATCAGTGCGAGGCTGTCGAGAACGGCATGCGCTGCCAGGTGAAAGCACCTGCAAGATTATTCGCGGATCACATCGTCGAGCGTCGAGACGGCGGCGCGCCTCTCGATCCTCTCAATGGTCGATGCCTCTGCGGTTCGCATCATACCCGCAAGACGGCGGCTGCACGGGCAGTAAGGCTGGCATCCCGGCAGGGGGATGGGGTTTAATCTGCCTACCCGACTTAGGGTGCCTAACCGCACGGGTCCCATTCGCATACTTTTTTTGTACGTCGGCATATTTTCCCACCCGGTGCACTCGATTTGCCGGGCTCCATGCAAGTAGCGCCAATAAACACCAATGAAAACAGAGTGTTGCCCGCTTCCGCAAAGCGGAATTGGTAAAATTCGAGGGTTTATTCCCATTTTGGCTGGGGCGCTGGAACCATGACCGACGAGGTGCAGCAGTTCGATCTCTTCGGCAATCCTTATGAGCCGGGTAGCCGCAAGCATGGGCGCCCCAGTCACGAACCGACAGAGGCGACGATCGTCAACGTGATGGTGCTGCTGGCCGCCGGTCAGACGAACAAAGAAATCGGCAAGGTCCTCGGTCTCGATGTGAAGACCCTGAAGCGGCACTACGGCCACCTGCTCGGTCAGCGCGACGTGATGCTGAACCGCTTGCGCACGAAGCTGCGGACCGCACAGATCCAGATCGGTCTGGCCGGCAACGCCGCGGCGCTCTCGGCGGCTATCAAGTCACTCGATGGTGTTGATGCTGAGCGGATCGAGCGAGAGCTGAGAAACCGCGCGGCCAATGCGCCATCTGGCAAAGGCTACATCAGCAAAAAGGAAACGCGCCGGGAGGCTGCGCGGAATGTCGGGGGCAAGTTCGCGCCTCCGCCGCCGCCGCGGCTGGTTGCAACCAACGGCCAGGCGATAGCCGCCGCTGAGGAAGAATAATTCATCATGCGCTTCACCACGGCCTGTCCAGACTGGGAACGGCGCATCCTCGCGCGCGAAAGCCTGATTCCGTTTGCACCACTATTCCCGGATGAAGCGGAAGCGGCGCTCGATGTCTTCAAGTCGTTGCAGGTCACGGACCTACCAACCTTTTTCGACAAGAAGCTTGGCCGGCATCGCCACCCGACTTTCGGGGAGACCTGCGACGACTGGGTGTTTGATTTCGTCGCCGCGATATTCGGATCGTATGATCCGGATATGGCGAGACGTCAAATCGAGGAGTTCTTTCTCCTCATCGCCAAGAAGAACACCAAGTCCACCATCGCCGCCGGCATCATGCTGACGGCACTGATACGGAACTGGCGCAACAATCAGGAGCTTTTGATCCTGGCGCCGACGCAGGAAGTCGCGGGCAATTCCTTCAAGCCTGCGGCATCCATGGTTCGTGCAGATCTAGAGCTTTCGACGCTGCTGCATGTGCAGGATAACCTGAAGCAGATCACCCACCTCACTACCAAGGCCGTCCTGAAGGTGGTGTCTGCCGATAGCAAGACGGCTTCTGGCAAGAAGGCAGCCTTCGTCCTGGTCGAGGAGCTTTGGCTGTTCGGCAAGAAGGCTGGCGCCAGCGGCATGCTGCAGGAGGCGACGGGCGGCCTTATTTCCCGGCCGGAAGGTTTCGTGATCTACATTACGACCCAATCCGATGAGCCGCCGTCTGGCGTGTTCAAGGAAAAGCTCGATTACTTCCGCGATGTGCGGGATGGCAAGATCGACGATCCGCGCAGTCTTGGAATTCTCTATGAGTTCCCGGATGCGATGATCGATAGCGAGGCCTATCTCGATCCGAAGAACTGGTATGTCACCAACCCGAACATGGGGCGCTCGGTTCGTCAGGATTGGCTGGAGCGAAAGTTCCTCAACGTGCGCAGCGGCGCCGATGAGGAGGGCGACAGCTTCCAGGGGTTCCTCGCCAAGCATCTCAATGTCGAGATCGGCATGCGCAGCCGCGCCAACCGCTGGGCCGGTTCCGATTTCTGGCTCTTCGCGGAGGACGAGGAGCTTGCGTCTCTGCCGCATTTCGATGCGCTGGAGCGGCTGCTGGATCGTTGTGAAGTCGTGGCCATCGGTGTGGATGGCGGCGGCCTTGATGACCTTTTTGGCCTGACGATCATCGGTCGTGAGCCGGAAGAGATCGAGGTTGAAATCAAGGTCAACGGCAAGATGACCAGCGTCTTCATGAAGCCCTGGCTCTCCTGGTCGCATGCCTGGTGCCATCGCAAGCTGCTGACGGCCCGCAAGAAGATCGCGCCGACGCTGCTGGATATCGAAAAGGCAGGCCAGCTGACGATCGTCGATAATGCGCTGGAAGATATCGCCTCGATTATCGAGCTGGTGAAGATGGTGAAGGAGCGCGGTTTGCTCGCCTGTGTCGCGGTAGACCCGGCAGGTATTGGAGATTTCGTCGAAGCTCTTGCGGTTCCGGATGTCGATGTGACCGAGGAGAACGGACTGCTCGTCGGTGTGCCGCAGGGCTTTGGCCTGATGAACTCGATCAAGACCACAGAGCGGCGTCTGTCGAATGGCCTGCTCAAACATTCCGGTGGACCTTTGATGCGCTGGTGTGTCGGTAATCTCAAGATCGAGCCGACTGCAACCGCGATCCGCGCCACGAAGCAGACGGCGGGGGATGCCAAGATCGACCCGGCCATGGCGTTGTTCAATGGGTCCACCATCATGGTGAAGAACCCGGAGGCGCATGACCCGCGCTCGGCATACGAAGATCATGACCTATTGGTCATCTAAGGGAAACCGATGGGCCTTTTCAGCTTCTTGAGCGGACGCGGATCTGCCACGGTCGAAAAATCGAGCGCTGGCGCGCCGGTTTCCGGCGCCTTGCCGATCCTGGGCTCAACCGCATCGGTTGCCGGTGTTCAGGTCAGCCAAGTCACGGCCATGGAGGTTTCAAACGTCTATGCCGCCGTTATGCAGCGCGCCAAGGATTTTGCGCGATGCACGCCGCGCCTGTTCCCGGTTGAGGATGGTCGCAGCGGTGAACCGAACAAAACGCATCCGCTTGCGCGGATCCTGAGGCGCCCGAACTGGGTGCAAACTTGGTTCGAATTTGCCGTGCAGATGCATGTCGCTTTCATCCTGCGTGGAAATGCCTATGCGGTGATTTTGCGCAAGCCAGATGGCGATCCTCAGTATCTGATACCGGTGAACCCGGACAATGTGCTGGTGCTAGAGGCGTCGGATGGCCAAGTGTTCTACCAGGTCAATCGGAGCGGGCTGTTTCAGCTCGCCGTTCTGCGCGACCTTCCTGTTGCTATTCCTGCTGAGGACGTCCTGCATATCCGCAGCCTGTCGTTCAATATGTTGACCGGCGCGCCGACCATTGGACTGGCCAGCAACACGATCGGTATTGCCATGGCACTGGTGCAGCAGGCAGGCCGATGGATTGCTCATGGCGCGCGGCCCGCCGGTGTCTTGCAAAGCAAGAAGAAGCTGACGCCGGAAACGGCCGAACGGCTGCGTCGGCAGTGGGAAGACTTAAAAGCTGGCATCCAGAACGTTGGCAAGACGGCTATTCTCGAAGACGAAATTGAATGGAAGCCAATGCAGCTTACCTCGGTGGATCTGCAATTCATCGAGCAGCGCCGTCTGGCCGTTGAGGAGACGACACATTGGTTCGGCGTTCCGCTCTACAAGCTCGGCAATCTGGGCAGTCTCGGAAGCGTCAAGATCGATGATGCCGAACAGGTTTACGTCAATGGCACGATCATGCCTGACATCGAGATGTGGGAGCAGAAGCTCGAAATGCATTTCGGGCTTGATGATGCCGGTCTCGAAGCCGACTTTGACGAACGCAACCTGCTGCGCGCGTCGGAATCGGTCCGCATCAACAACCAGCGCCTCCGTGTGATGTCCGCCCTGGCCACGCCGAATGAATGCCGCCGCGAAGAGGGGCTGCCGCCGAAACCGGGCGGTGATGTTCTGATGTTCCCGGTCAATCTCGGTGCGCTTGGCTCAGACATTTCCGGAAGCCCGGCCGATGGCGCCGGCAGACCAGATAGCGGCACGCTGCCGGATGGCGGCAATGGCAGCAAGAAACCAGAGACCGATTGAGGGCACCATGGACCTGATCAAAAAAGCCTATTCGGCCAAGTCGGAGGAGCTTGCAGACCGCCAGGTGCGCGTCATCGTGTCAACCGGCGATGTCGATCGCTCCGGCGAAATCATCATTCCTGACGGTATCCGCTGGGAGGCCTATATGGCGACGGGTGCCGGGCCCGTGCTGTGGAATCACAATCAGAACATGCCGATTGCCAAATGCGTGTCGATCGAGCGGCAGGGCAATTCTATCGTGGCGCTTGTCCAGTTCCCGCCGGAAGGTCAGGACGCGGATTCTGACAAAGTGTATGGCCGTGTAAAGTTCGGCTCTGTTCCCGGCGTCTCTATCGGTTTTCAGCCGGTATCCTCTGAGCCGCTCGATAAGGGCAACCCCGTCAAAGGCCCGCAGCGCTATCTGGCCTCGGATATGATGGAGTTTTCCTTCACACCGGTGCCTTGCAATCCTTCTGCTGTCGTCGTGGACAAGTCGGCGCGTGTACCGGTCTGGAAGGTGGGTGCTTCCCGCAATCTGGCGATTGGCAAGGGGCAGGGCGATGATATCCTCGACCATGCCGATTTCGATAGCGACAGCCCTGACACGGTTCTCGCGCGCAAGGGCTTTCTTGCATACGACGCCAGCCGCCCGGATGCGCGGGATGCCTATGTGCTGCCCTTTGCGAAAATGATCAATGGCCATCCGACGGTTGACCCTGATCTGCTCAATGCCGCCAAGTCGGGCCTCGAAACGGCTGGGCTGCCTGACGAGGTTGTGACGAAAGCCCGCGCAGTCATCGAACATTACGAGGGCAAGATGTCCACCAAGCCATCCATCATCAAGGCCGGCGCAACGGTCCAGATCAAGAGCCTGAACCATGTCGCGGAGTTGGCGAGGATCCTGTCAAACCTCTCCTGGCTGGAAGATTGTATGGAATGGGATTGCATGTATGGCGGCGATGAAGCGAGCTTGCCCGGCATCCTCGGCGAAGGCCTGCAGGCACTCGGCTCTGCCCTTATCTCGATGACGCAGGCCGAGGTGGCTGCTCTGACCGATGATCAGAGTGAAGACGAGACAGAGGCAGTCATCAAGGGTGTCGTTTCGGCAGGCGCCTCACCCATGGTGAAGGCTCTCATCATGGCCCACATAAAGGCTGGCCGCAAGTTCTCGGCATCCTCCATCACGACGATGCAGGAAGCCTGTAAGGCCATCAAGGAAGGGCATGACGCCATCGCTGCCTTGATGGACGAAACCGATAGCTCCGACATGGGGCCGACTGACGCGTCCGCCACGGCCGACACGGTCAAGGCGATGACGCCCGCGAAGGTCAAACGCCTGCGCGAACTGGAAGTGCTGCGGCTCAAAACCGCAATCTGATCCCCGGCGACAGGCCGATCCCCAACAATCTGACCGACATCGCGCCGCGGGCGCCACGGAGAGACGCATGACCATTCACACGAAAGTTGCCGACCTGCTCAACCAGCGCCAGAAGGCCTTCGAGGATCTCGAGGCTGTCGCTCTTGCCGATAACACGTCGCAAGAAGAGTACGACGCCAAGAAAAAGGCGGTGGAAGATCTCGACCAGCGCATCAAGCGCGCGCGTGACGCGCAGGCGCTGGCGGCCAGCACCGCCCAGCCTGTCGAGGGGCAGCAGAAGGCAGTCCCCGCTTCGCCGGAAAACGATTCCTACGTCAAGGACAAGACGCTGCTTCTTGGCGGCATTGCCAAGATGATGGGCATGGGAACCGGCAATCTGGATCTGGCGCTCAAGGCGTCCGAGCGCGCTTATGGCGAAAGCCATCCCGTCACGAAGGCGCTTCAGGTTTCTACCGGCTCGGCTGGCGGCTTTATCGTGCCCCCGGATGTCATGAATGAAGTTATCCCATTGCTGCGGGCGCAGTCCGTGGTCCGTGCAGCCGGGCCGCGCAATATTCCGATGCCCCGCGGTACCATGACGCTTCCGGGACAGGCTTCTGCCGCATCGGCATCTTACGGCTCCGAAACCCGTACCATCACCAAGTCCGAGCAGAAGTTTAACCAGATCGTTGCCAGCTACAAGAAGCTGACGGCCCTGGTGCCGGTTTCCAATGATATGATGCGTTATGCGGACCCGGCTGTTGACGCCTTTGTTCGCGATGACCTGGTGAAGGTCATGGGGCTCCGAGAAGATGCGGCGTTCCTTTTCGGTGATGGCACTCAGGATACGCCGCGCGGTTATCTCTCCTTCGCGAATTCATTTGGCACAACACAGGGTATCTTCTCGTCTGCGGCGAATTCCACGCCGGCCGCCGGCGGAAACTGGATTACATCGACGTCGTCCTATACGCTTGCGACTGTTGCGGCAGAGCTCGGCGGCGCAGTCAACAAGTTGGATACGGCAAACGTACCGAACACAAAGCGCGTTTGGTTCATGCACCCGCGCTCCTACAACTACCTGTTCAACGTGCAAAACAGCCTGGGCAGCTACGTTTACCGCGACGAGCTGATGCGCGGCTCGCTTCTGACCTCTCCGGTCATGAGGTCCACGCAATTCCCGATCAACATCTGGAACGTCGATGGGTCGCAGAAGGATTGCAGCTTCGTAATGCTGGTCGAGATGACGGAGGATATCATCCTCGATTCGATGCAGCTGGAGCTCTCGGTCTTCCGCGAAGGCTCCTACATCGACGAAACCGGCGCCACCATTTCGGCAATGGCAAACGATCAGACCGTGATCCGCGCAATCGCAGAGCATGACCACCAGATGCGCCATGATGCTGCGGTCGCTGTCATCCAGTTCGTTCGCTGGGCGCCTGCCATCTCCTGATGTTGATCTGACGGCGCGCGGTTGATCCGCGCGCCTCTCACTGTCGTGTCCACGCGACACTCCCAATCTTCTTCGAGGAACCTATCATGACTTCCACCGCCGTCACTCAGCATGACGTGGCCAGCCTTGGCCGCATTCGCCGTCTCTCCGCTCGTGCATCCGGTACCGCCGGTGGCGCAGGCGACAATACGCTTGTTACCGGCGCCACCATTGACCGCATGTCGGGCGGTTCATTTGCTGGCTCGGCCGTTTTCGCCCTCGTCGGCGAAACCACACTGGCAGCTGCAGCCACCTTGTCGCTTGCCTACACGATCAAGCATAGCCCGGATGGTAGTGCCTGGGCGACCTACGCAACTGGCGCCAATGCGGTAATCTCGACCGGTGCCACTGGCGGTTCCACCAATCTGATCGAGCAGGAAATTCCGGTCGATCTCAATTCTGCCTATCGCTTTGTGCGGCTGGAATTCATCCCAGACCTCTCGGCGGCCAATACGGACACTTTCGATCTGCGTGCCGTTGCCTTCCTGTCTGGCTACGATCGCCTGCCACAATAACCGCCCTATGGCGCGGCAATTGCGCCGCGCCAACCACCACCGGGGAAGGATTGAAATCCATGGACGACGTTTCCGAAACCATCCGCCAGCTGCTGCGGTCCACCGCACTTGGCATCGCTGAGCGCGATCAGGTGCCGCCTGGCATCCTGCATATCCTGTCGGCGCGTGATTTGCTCCTCGGCTCGCTGCTGCAGGAGTTCAACGCCCTGATGAACACCGGCCTACAGGCGAACGCGCCGGTTGAGAGCGATGCGACGCCTGCGGATGAGACTTCGCCGCTTCCGGCGGATGCGACCGCCGCTCCGACAGACCCGGCAGCTGAAGCGCCGGCGCCTGTCGCTGAGGCGACCGCAAGCGAGACGATCGAGGATGTCGCGCATGTCAATGAGCCTGTCGCTGTGCCTGAAGCTTCTGTCGTTGCCGCCGAAGAAGCCGCGCCCGCGGCGGAAGCGCTGCCGCAGCCGGAAGCCGAGCGAGTTGAGGTCGCACAATGAAGACTGTGACCCTGACGCAGGATCTGCGGCCGTGGCGCGCCGGTGATGATGTCCATCTTGAGGACGTGGTTGCACAGCAGCTGGTAGACAATGGCGAGGCGGAAAACCTGCGGCCGTTTGCGCCGCTCGGCGTCCCCATCGAAGACCGCGCCATGAAGCCGGGCGATGGTAAGCGCGGCTATCGCACCAAGGCTGCATAAGGAGCCGTTTGTGGGCTATCGCATCATCACCACTGTCGTGACACCGGCATCCAGCCAGCGGCTTGCATCGCTCGACGATGTAAAGGCAGAGCTGGGCATTACGGACGCCACGCAGGATGCTCTTCTCGGGCGCCTTATTGATGTGTGCTCCGCAGCAGCAGCGCAATTTTGCGATCGGGTCTTTCCGCTGGAAACGGTCAAGGATGAGGTATGGCCGGATCGCGAGCCGCACGGCTGTCAGGTTCTGCCCGGAATTCACGTTCTCCAGCTCTCCCGTTGGCCAGTCGGGACAGTCGCATCCGTGACGGAAAACGGCGACCCGCTGACTGATGGCGTTGGTTATCGGGTTGATCCTGTCGTGGGGCAGGTACACCGGTTTGATGCGAGCGGCTATCCATGCCCCTGGCGAGCCTGGCCCCTCGCTGTCGAATATGAGGCGGGATACGCAGCCGTTCCGCTCGATGTGCAAGATGCGGTGATCCGGCTTGTGCGGGCTCGATATTTCGCTAAGGGCCGCGATCCCTATCTCCGTTCGGAATCGATCGAAGGCGTGCGCTCAGCCAGCTGGTGGGTGCCGACCGGAACGGATGCCGCTGCCATGCCGCCTGACGTGGCGGATATTCTCTCCAACTATCGCCAGCCGCAGGTGCGTTAATGACCCCGCAGGAAGCCATTGCTGCCCTGGACAAGGACATTGCTGCCTACGGCCAGCCCGTGACGCTGAAGCGGGGAGCCCTGTCAGTGGAGACGCGCGCATTCGTGCGCGGATACAAGCCCGCAGAGCTTATTGGCGGCCTGAAGCAGGGTGATAGCGCGGTGATTTTTTCGCCGACCGGCTTGAAAGACTGGCCGGACATGAAGCTCAAGAACGGCGACCAATTCGTCACTGCCGGAAAAACCCGGAATATCGAGATCGCCGACCCTGTCTATATGGGATCGACGCTGGTGCGCGCGAACGTGACGGTGCGCGGATGACGACGTTTGAAGCCTTTGCCCGCGAAATCCGCCTTGCCACCGAAGGCCTCTCGCAAGAGGCCATATCGGCTGAGCTGGCGAAGTTTGCAAAGGAAGAGCTGGCGCGGGCGATTTCCAGCGGCGAGGCTCCCGCCACATACACACGTTACGTCAATGGCCGTGAAGGTGTGCCGGAAGAGGCTGTCGAGGCGCCGGGGCCAATTCTTTACGTCTTCTCGAATTGGAAGATCGTGATTGAGGCGGCGCTGGAAGCGCTGATCCATGCAAGCCCCCGTAAGAGCGGCGACTTCCGCAAATCCTTTGTGGTGATTGTCGGCGGCAAGGCGGTGACCGCCTATGACGATATCCCGTCTGAGGCGGAAGTGATCATCACCAATGCGCAGCCCTATGTGCGCAAGATACAGGTCAGCCGGGGCGGCTCTCGTTTCGGCTCGGCTGGAAAGGGCTCGGCCATCAAGGTTCCACCACGTCTGTTCGATGCGGGGCGCCGCGCCGTCATTTCGCGCTTCGGCAGTTCCTTCGTGCAGGCGGAAGTGCGGTTTCTGGATCTCGGAACGGGTATCCATCCGCTCATTCCATACATCCTGAAAGGTCGCCAGAAGGTGCGTAAGGCCAAGCAGAATATGATGTCGCTCGCATTTCGTGAGGGTCGTGCAACGCTTGCCCGCCGAAAGGTTCTGGAAGCAGGCCAGCGCCTCACGTACCCCTCGCTCGTGCTGAACATGGTGGACTGATGTCGAGCCCTGAAGCGTATTCCGCCATTCATGATTACCTGGCGACCCAGTGGGCAGCCCGCACGCCGCTCGTCTTCGAGAACGAGCAATTCGAGCTGCCTGATACGCCTGCCTATTATGTGCAGGTCGAGATCTTCGGCGATTTCTTCGACCAGGCCTCGATCGGCGGCGGCCAGCCCGTTGCCAATCTGTGGCGTGAGGAAGGCCAGATCCTTGCGCATGTCATGTGCCCGCGCTGGGAAGGCACGCTTCAGGGGCGCACCTATGGCCGTCTGCTTTGCGACCTGTTTCGAGGGCAGGAGTTTTCCGGCATCCGCTTTCGCCGCATCTCGCTTGGGGCTTCGGAGCCGGGCGATGAGGACGGCAATTACTTTCGCATGACAGCCAGCATCGACTGGCAGCGCGACGAGCCCTGACGGGCGCCATTCACGAAACGATCGAGATCTTCAATCCCGACCGGCCGCGCAGCCGGCGGCCGATAGCCCATGGAGAAACGACATGACTGACAGCAATCGCCTTCGGCTGACGAGCGTCCGCGAAACCACGCTCGGCGTTACCCCCAATTCCCCGCGCATGCGCACGGCGCGCATCACCGGTGAAAGCCTTTCCTACAAGCCGGATTTCGTGAACTCGGAAGAGCTTCGCTCCGATCGCATGAATGCCGATCCGATCAAGACCAATGAAACGATCGGCGGCGGCATCAACTTCGAATTCTCTTTCCCTGTCCCAGACAGCCCGTTCAGCGATATGATCGCGAGCCTGTTCTTCAATGATTGGGTGAACGCTCCCTTCCGCGACAATGACGGTACGGCAGGCAGCAAGGTAACCAGCATTGCCGCGACCGGCGGCGTCATTGCGGTGGCTGCTGGTGCCGCCTTTGCAGCTGGTCATCTGGTTCGCCTGACCGGCTTTGGTGTTGCGGGCAACAATGGTGTCTTCAAGCTCACGACAGGTTCTTCCACGGTTCCGGCTGTGGGCAATGGCATTCTGACCGATGAGGCCAGCCCGCCTGCGGTGGCGCGGGTCAAGGTTGTTGGTTTCGAAGGTGCTTCCGGCGATATTCAGGCAGTGTCCGATGGCCTGATGGCGACGACGCTCGATTTCACCACCTTCGGTCTTGTTGTTGGTCAGTGGGTGAAACTCGGTGGCTCTGCCTCCGGCAACAAGTTTGCCACGGCGGCGCTGAATGACTGGGCGCGCATCACCAAGATCGCCGCCAAAAAGCTGACGCTGGATAATCTCCCGGCCTCCTGGACAACCGATAGCGGTGCAGGCAAATCCATCCGCGTCTTCTTCGGCGATACCATCAAGAATGGCACGAGTATGGTGTCGCTCACCCTTGAAAAGGGCTTCATGGGGCAGGCCACGCCCACCTATATCGTCCAGCGTGGCATGGTCGCCGGTCAGGGCGAATTCTCGGGCGAAAGCGAACAGATCCTGAAGGGTTCCGTCACCTTCAACGGCATGACCGGTGCGCAATCCACTGTGTCTCTTGATGACACCCCGGATGCCGCAACCACTAACGGCGTGATGTCGTCAGGTGTGAACGTTGCTCGTGTTGCGGAAAACGGCGCGGCGGTGACCAGCCCGAATTTTGTGAAGTCCGCTTCGATCCAGATCAACAACAATCTGCGAATGAAGACAGCAGTTGGTACGGTCGGCGCTGTCGATATTGGTGTTGGCGAATGCGCCGTCACTGTCAATCTCGACACCTATTTCGGCAACAACGCGGTTCTCGCGAAGCTCCTGGCCGGCACGCCATCGAACTTCTCGCAGCGCACGCAGAAGGATGGCCAGGCCGTGATCATGGCTGTGCCGCGCATGACCTTCAACGACGGCAACCCGCAGGCCGGTGGCAAGAACCAGGACGTGATGCTCCAGCTGACGGCCTCCGCGTCCATTGACCCACTCACCAGCGCGCATGTGCTGATGGATCGCCTCGAATACTACGAGGGCTGATCGGCTCTTGCTTCAATCCCTCCGGATCTGGGGAATTCGCGCGAATGGGCGGGTGGCAATGCCGGTTGCCGCCCGCATCCTTCCGGCAAAGGACAAACGGAAATGGTACTGAAAATTGCATCTTTGAAGGCCAATCTCGCCCGCGAGAACAATGGCGATTGGATCGAATACCCGCTCTGGGAAGGCGTCGAGTTCAAGGTTTCCGGCTTCCGCAAGCCTGAATACCAGGCAGAACGCGACCGCATTTTCCGCAAGCTCGCCCGTGATCATAAGGGCAAGCCCGTGCCGGTTGATGTTCAGCGGGCGGCGCTTGGACCGATCATGGCGAAGCACCTCCTACATGATTGGAAGGGTTTGGACGAACCCTATTCTGAGGATCGTGCCCGCGAATTGCTGTCTCAGCCGGAATATCGCGTGTTCTATGATGCGGTCGAATGGTGCTGCAACGAAATTGCCTCGGTAGATGCCCAGTTCGAGGATGACGCGGCAAAAAACTCCGTGCCGCGCTCCGCTGGCAGCTCGAAAGCCAGCAGTCAGGCGACTGGCTGAGAAAGATCGCGGAAGAGTTTCCGGACGAGTTTCCGGAGGCGGATATTCCGGTCATGCCGGAAGAGGCTGAGCCCCAGATCTGGGACCGCTTCATCTGGCGCGCCTGGGATGTTCTTAAATTCGACCGCACCTATCCCGGCATGGGTGGCGAAATGCCTATCCCTTACCGGGCCTATACTCAATATGCTGCCGATCATGACATCCGCGGCGAAGACTTCGCTTTCTTCCTGAAAATGATGACCGCCATCGACGATGAATATCTGTCCTGGCGGGCTGAGCAGGCTGAAAGGCAAGCACAAGAACGCAAGGCGCGGGGATAGGCCCGCGCCGGCATCACGTCTGAGGCTGATATGGTCGTTTCCATTGAAAAGTCGATGCGGTTCGTGGCTGGTATGGACGCATCCGGTTATGAACGTGGCACACGCACGATCGTGGCCGCCAATGCCGACGTTGCGTCATCGTCTGAGCGCGCTGGTAAGGCGGTACGTGAGACGACAGCCAAGATCAGTCAGGCTGGCAACGGCCTTGCTGGATTGGAAAGGAAGTTTTCTCCAACAGCGGCGCAGATGCGCGCCTTCGAGCGTCAACTTAACATTTTGAATGGCGCGCTCGATAAAGATGCAAACGAACTTGAGCGGTGTGCCGTAATTCTTGCCGGCATGCAGCAGAAATATCGGGTCACTGCCGATGCGGCGACATTTGCGGCGGCTGGTCACGCGCAGCTTGCCAAGGCCATTGATGATGCCAATGCCATGATGCGGGCCCAAGAGGCCGAACGCTATGCGGCTCGTCTCGAGGAGCTGCGGCTGCGCATGGATGGTGCCTATGCCTCTACGAAGGCACTCTCGGCTGAGCTGTCAGACCTGGCGGAATTGGAGCGAGCAGGCATCCAGATTACCGGCGGGTATGAGGCCGCCCTCAACAATTTGATCGTCAAATATGATGCCACGGCGCAGGCCGCCAAGCGGATGGCGGATGAGCAGGCGCAGGTGATTGCGCGTGCGCGTGCCGAACAGCAGCAGCTGACTAGTCAGCAGAACATCAACAGCCTCACGGGCGTGCGGGATTTTCAGTCGGGCGCGGCGCGGGATAGCGCATCCGTCTTTTCCGCCGCGGCAGATGAGGCAGATAGGCTCGATCAGTCGGTTGCGCGGCTTCGCGCTTCCATCAACCCGTTGGGTGCTGCGCAGTCTCGTCTCAATGCCGAGATGGCCGAATATGACGCGCTGGCCTCAAGGAACCTGATCTCGACGGAAGAGCTGGCGCGCGCGCAGGCCATAGCGCAGGCCCGCTATGAGGCGACGGCCCGCGCGATCGAGAAAGAGCGCGCCGCCAACGACAACAAGGGCAGCCTGCAATCCTACCAGCTGCGCAATCTTATGTATCAGGGCACGGACCTTATTCAGGGTCTGGCTTTGGGAATGCCTGCGCAGCAGGTGCTGTTGCAGCAGGGACCGCAGATCTTTGACGCCCTGAACAATGGCGCGGGCGGCCTGTCCGGCAGCCTGAAGGCGCTGGCTGGCTTTGTCAACCCCGTGACGGTGGGAATTGCAGCGCTTGCGGCTGGTGCCATCATTGGCGGCAAGGCGCTGTCCGACTACCTCGCCTCGATCAAGGCTGTTGAGGTGGCGGCTTCCGGGCTGGGCCGCGCGACGGCTGGCACTGCCCAGGAGATGGAGGCGGCAGCCGAGGCGGGTGCCCGCGCCGCCGGAATTTCTATTTCATCAGCCCGTGAGATGGAAGTGCAGTTCCTGCGCACGGGCCAGATCGGCAGCCAGAACTTTCAGGGGCTCATTGCCGTCAGCAAGAACTTTGCGGCCACCATCGGCACGGACAGTGCCACGGCCAGCAAGACGCTTACGGATCTCTTCGCAAATCCGGCTCAAGGTGCGCAGCAGCTCTATCGCCAATATGGCCTGATCGACAGCGCGACGGCGGAATATGTGCAGCGGCTGACTGCACAGAACCGCGCAACGGAAGCTCAAGCCGTTTTGCTGGCGGCATTGCCGCAGCGGCTGGTGCAGGCTGCGGAAGCCACCACGGCCCTTGGTCGCGCATGGGACTATGTGAAGAATGCCTCTTCGAACGCGTTCGATTCGATCGGAAAAACTATCGATCAAGCTGTGTCCGGGCCATCTCTCGATGAGAAGATCAGAAAGGCCGCGCAGGAGTATCAGCGGTTCAATAACCAAAGCCGTTTTCTTGGCGTCCTCAACGGTGCTGATAATCGCGCAGCCTCCGCAAAGGCCACGCTTGACGACTTGATGGAGCAGGAGCGCCGGCTGCAGCAGCTGCAGGCCGCGCGTTCGCGCGCCGCCGCCAACCAGAATGTGATCGCGCGGGCGGAAGACGTCGCAGCGCTGGCTGGCGTCAACAAGGAATTGCGCGAGCGTATCGATCTGGAAGATCAGCTGGCCAGCGTGCGTGCGGGCATCTCTGCCGCATCTGCTGTGGGCAGTGGTGTTTCGCCGGAGAAAAACGACGAGCTTCGCCGCACGGAAGATGCGCTGACGCAGGCTTTGAACAATCGCATGACGGCGCTTCAAAAGGAGCAGCAGCTTTCCGAAATCGATATTCGTATTTCAGCTGAACGCAATCCGTTGGTGCGGGCGCAGCTGGCTGCGGAGCGGGAAGAGATTCAGCTGAACGGTCAGCTGATCACCAGTGATGATCTCAAGACACGCAAGAAAATGGCCTATAATCAGGTCATCGAGCAGACGGTTGCCAGCACGCGTGGGCAGATTGCCGACATGCAGACGGAAATCGATGTTCGCCGTCAGTTGGCGGGGCAGGTTGATGGCGGCTCTCTTTCCATTCAGGAAGCGAACCGGCGCCTGCAGGAGGAGCTTGCTCTTCGCCCGCTGATCGCGGCGGCTGCCGTTGCGGAAGGTGCCGAGAAGCAGCGTTTGCTGACGCTGATCGGTGATCTTCGTCGTGCTTACGACGACATGGCGGAAACGCAAAAGACGGCTGCTGCCCAGTCGATCGTACAGGATCAGAATGACCGCCTGCGCTCGCTGCAAACGGAGATATCGCTGGTCGGGCAGGTGGGCGGGGAGCGCCGCCGCGCTATGGCGGTGCTGGAAGCGGAAATCCAGATCCAGCGCGAAGGCATCAAGGCAGATTCTGAGCGGGCGCGGACGATTCGGGACAATGCGGCTGCGATTGCCGAGCTGACCGACAAGCTGAGCGTCCAGCAGGCTTTGGGCGATCTCAAGTTTCAGGGCGAGCAGTTTGGTCGCCCCAAGGAAGAGCAGCAGGTCTATGAGCAGATCCGCCAATTGGGGCTGGATATCAACTCGACGGACGGCAAGCGCGTTGCCGACGCAATTCGGCTGAACCAGCAGCTGGAGCGCCAGCGCGAAGCGATCGACCAGATGGCTTCGACGCTTGCCGGCATGTTTTCACAACCGATCAAGGGTGCGGGCGATTTCTTCACGAAGCTCGCCAGCGGGTTTGCATCAATCGGCCAGCAAAACCTTCAGAAGGCCTTCACGCAGCTGCTGGGGGGCGGGCTGGGCGGATCATCCTCAGGCGGAAGCATCCTGGATGTGCTCTCCAGCGGTATCAACAAGCTCTTTGGCGGATCCTCTTTCGGGAATGAGCAGACGCGGCAGGTAAGCAGTATTGCGGCGAAGGTTTCGGTTCAGCCAGTTGCCAATGTGATGACCGGTCTGTCTGGAACGATTGCAAAGACCACCGAATCCGTGTCCGGCTCGATTGAGCAATATGCGGCGGCCATTCGACAAATTGAGAGCAGCGGCAATTATGGCGCGCTTGGCCCGGTGACCAGGAATGGTGATCGCGCCTATGGCGCCTATCAGGTGATGGGCAACAACATTGCCTCCTGGACGCAGGAGCTTCTGGGGTATTCTGTTTCGACCAAGGAATTTCTGAGCAACCGATCTCTGCAAGACCAGGTGTTTTATCAGCAGTTCGGCAAGTCCCTCGATAAGTTCGGAAACTTCTCAGATGCGGCCTCGGTCTGGTTTTCCGGTCGCCCATTGGCCGGAAACACAAGGAGCGACGGCTACAATACGACGCAGCAATATGTGAACAAAGCCTTGGCCGCATTGCCGTCAAGTATCAAGGCGGGCGCGGCAGAGGGAATCACACAGAGTCTCTCCGATAACCGCCTGAACGCGCTTCTGGCCTCGCCGGACTTCAAGCCGAATACGACCTATGGCGAATTAATCGGCGCGCCGGGTGCTGCTGGTGGCGCACAGATTGGCGTCGGTGGCGCTTTGTCCGCTGGCCTTGGCGGTTTCGGTCTCGGTGCGCAGAGCGGCAGTCCAGCCATGGGCGGCATTGGTGGCGCCTTGTCCGGCTTCATGTCCGGTGGTCCCGTTGGTGCCGTAGTCGGCGGCATCGCGGGGCTTCTCGGTGGCCTCTTTGGAAAATCTCAGCAAAAAGCGCAGGAGCGTGCGCAGGCGCGTCAGACCCTGAATGCGAACAAAGAGCTTATCCAGCAGCTATTCGCGCTCGGGCAGGGGCAGGGTGTCGGCGCCACTGCGCAAAGCTACAATCAGTTTTACGATAAGACAGCCGAACTGGACCTTGCCGCGCAGAAGGCGGGTGACCGGGCGCTGGTCGAGCGCCTGCGCGCCAACGTGAACAGCTTCTTCATTCTGCTGGAACAGGACTATAATTCCAAGCTGCCTGGACTTCTGAAAGCCTATGGTTCCGGCCTCGGTTCCAACAGCCCTTTCGTGAAGGGCGCTCAGGAGATGGAAAGCCTGCGCGACGAGGTGAAGAACTTCGTGGCCGATGCGCAGCAATTCGGTGATCTGCAGCTGAAGAACAACCGTGATCTCACGCCGGAACAGCTAGCGAAGCGTGTTCAAGATGCGCAGGATGCAGCGCAGAAGATGGTGCTCTCTTCCATCACAGGCACGCGCGAACTGGGCAATATGGAATCAGCCCTGCTGAAGTTGCAGGGCTCCACCTCTGTCGCAACGCAGACGCTGGAACAGCTCGGCATGTCGGCGGAAGATGCGGCAAAAGCAGTCAGTGGTGCGCTGAATGTTGCGGTCGGCAAACTGAAGGATAGTTACAACTCCGACCTGATGGGCTCGATCGGAGAACTCTCCGGCGTCGGCTATGTCGGCAGCATCCAGAATGCGCTTTCCAAATATGAGAGCCGGCTGGCGGATACCTCGCAACTTGGGTTGGATGGCTCGCTCGCGCTGCGGGAGCTGTCGCTGTCGATCAAGGAAATCGTCACGCAGGCCAATCTCGGCAAGGAACAGATTGCGGCACTGGGGGCAAGTTTTCCGGATCTGCAATTTATCTTCAACGGCATTTCCTCGACCAGTGTTGCGCTCTCTGACGCCACCTCGCAACTTGATGCGGCCTACCAGAAGCAAAGCCAGACGATCGACGATCTGATCTCGACCAGCAAACAGGCGATTTCGTCGCTGAAACAGTTTCGCGACAGCATGAAGCTCGGCAGCACCTCGCCGCTGTCACCGGAAGCCAAGGTTGCGGAAGCTGCAAGGCAGTTCCAGCAGATTGCCGACAAGGCGCGCACGGGCGATTCCGATGCGCTGGGTCAGCTCAGCCAAGCGGGGCAGGCCTATCTCGATGCGGCGAAGAACTACTTTGCATCGTCGAACGACTATTACCGCATCTGGTCCGAGGTCGATAACACGCTCTCCAGCGTTCAGTCGGCCACGGAAGGACAGCTCTCGGAAGCGCAGAAGCAGAAGGCGGCACTGGATGCGCAGGTGAATGGCATCCTGAAGGTCAACGACAGCGTGCTGTCGGTCAAGGATGCGCTCGACCAGTACAACAAGGCGAATGCCGACAATCTGGCGGCGCTGCAGCAGCAGCTGGGGTTGATTGCCCAGTCCGGCGCGTATTCGATCGCCAGCGCCTTCCAGCAGATGGGCGTAACGCCCACGCAGCAGGATACCGCCTACTGGCAGAATCAGGTCAAGAATGGCCGCGATATCGAGCAGGTGACGGAAGCCATCAAGGGTGGCCGCGAAGCGCAGCTCAACGAGCTGTATCGCCAGATCATGGGCCGCGATCTCGATGCGACGGGCCGGAACTTCTTCCTGAATTCGGGTAAGAGCTTCGACCAGATTGCCGCTGATCTGCAATATGCCAAGGCGCATGGCGCTATGCGCTTTGGTGGCATTGTTGGTGCATTCGCGTCCGGCGGCATGGTGGGCAACGGGCTCTACGATATCGATAGTGTGCGGGCGCGCTATGCAGGTGGCGGGGATATCCTGTTGGCGGGTGGTGAGCATGTGACGCGCGCACCTTCCGTCAATGCCCGTACCGCGCCGACGCTCGATTATATCAACCGTACCGGTCAGCTACCCGGCAACGATAATTCCGCGCTTGTGGCGGAGCTTCGGAACCTGCGCGCCGAGGTCGCCTCGCTGAAAGCTGAGCTGTCCCATGTCGCCAATGTCACGGCGACAAGCGGTCAGGTGGTTGCGGGTGCCGTGTCGGAAACGACAGGTGCGGTGCAGGCGCTTGGCAAAAAGGCGGCGCAAGCCGGTCTGGCGAGGTCATAAATGCGGGCGTCGGAATATCTGGTCGAGGTCGAGGCACACGACGGTGCCTCGATCGTCAAAAAGTACGTGTCCACCTGTGGCTATGTCACGGGGCCGGCTGATACCCCTGCCAATACCGTCTATGCGGCGGCAATCGCGGATGCCGGCACCTATTCGTCATCCTTCTTCGGAACCGGCCGCACTACGGGCAAGGCTGAAGTTGGCTATGGCGATATCATCCTTGCCAATGCTGACGGCGCTTTGGATGACTGGCTGTCTCTCGCCTTTGATGGGCGGCCGATCACGATAAGGCGGATCGCGAGCCCGCAGGCGGCATTTTCCAGCGCGGTCACCGTCTTTACGGGCACGGTGCAGTCGCTGGATAGCTCCAGCGCGCGCACCACCTTGCGGCTGCGGATCTATGACCGTCGCCTGGTGCTGGATAAGCCGCTGCAGACAAACCGCTATGGCGGCACCACGACCAGCGGCGGCATGAATACCGCTGACGGCAATGACGATCTGAAAGACCGCCTGAAACCGCTGGTGTTCGGCAAGGCCTTCAACGTGCCTGCCACGCCTGCGAATGCCTATGATCTGATCTATCAGGTGCATGACGGGGCTGTATCTTCCATCATCGCCTATGACGGTGGCGTGGCGCTTGAGGCGGGGGCGGATTTCGCAACGATCGCGGCCTTGCGGGCGGCGACGATCCAACCCGGCACCTTTGCCACGGCCAAGGCCCTCGGGCTCTTTCGGCTCGGCTGGTCGCCTGCTTTTGACGTGACGGCCGATGTCGTCGAGGGCGCGGCGACCGCCGATCGATACCCGGCCGCGATCGCAAAGCGGATCATGGCGCGGATGGGCTTGAGTGCTGCTGATTATGGCGCGGCAAGCTTTGCGGCGCTGGATGCCGCCGCACCGATTGAATGCGGCATCTATCTAGACTCGGAAACCAACGCGCTGGATGCGATCGACAAGGTGATGTCTTCGGTCGGCGCCAGTATCGTGCCGGATGCGCTCGGTGTGTTTCAGGCGGGACGGATCGCGGTGCCTGGCGCGCCGGTCATGACCATCACAGAGCATGATGTGCTCAATGATGGCGGCGACCAGGGCGGCGGATCGTTCGGGGTGATTGCCAATCCTGACATGGATGGCGCTGTGGTGGCCTGGCGCGTCATCCTCAAATATCGCCAGATCTACCAGACACAGGACCGATCGGCGCTGGCGGGAAAGATCAGCGATGCCACGCGCGCCTATCTCGCCAAGCAATGGCGGGAGGCGACGGCCGATAATGCCGGTATCAAGACCGTGCATCTGCTGGCGGATGAAATGACGGCGGAAACGGCGATCGCCGCGCAGGCCGATGCGGAAGCGGAAGCGGCGCGGCGGCTCGGGCTCTATGGCGTGACCCGCTTCGTGCTGTCGGTTGATGTCAGGATCTCGGATGCGGTCCTGGCCACGCTTGGCGCATCGGTCAATGCGGTCCTTCCGCTCGGCCTGTTTCGAAATGGCCGCGCCATGCTGGTGATTGGCCGTGTTGAAGAGCGCTCCAAAGAGCGCGTGACGCTGACCCTTTGGGGGTGAAATGCCGCAAATCGATGTTTCAGGGCTGACCGCTACCGGCGGGGTCAGTCTGGTGACACTTGACGTGACAGTTCCGACCGTGACGGGGGAATTGCCCTATCTTACGCTTGGTGCTGTCGAAATATGGGCGTCATCCACCAATGACCGCGCCACGGCCGCGAAAGCCGGTGAAACGGCGGGACGGCAATTCGTGCACTCCAACCTGCCGTCTGGCGTGAATACCCGCTATTACTGGTCACGGGCGCGCAATGTGGCTGGCACGGTGGGCAGCTGGTTTCCGGCATCCGCCACGGCGGGTGTTGCCGGCACAACGCTGGCAACCGCGCCCGGTGCCAACAGCGTCGGCACGGACCAGCTGCAGGACGGTGCGGTCACCACGAATAAGGTCGCCAGCATTGCGGCGTCCAAAATCGTGGCAGATAGCCTGTCTGCCATTTCCGCCAACCTCGGTACGGTCACGGCCGGCACGGTCACGGGCGCGCTTGTCCGCACGTCCAGTGGCAGCACGCGGGTAGAGCTTGATTACAGCAGCAATGCCCTGAACTGCTATCTTGGCGGCTCATTTGTGGGCCGTTTCGGTGGGTCATTTAGTATCGATCCGGTGCTTTACATCACTGGCGGCTCTGCGGGTATTGCGGTTTCCGTCTCCACCTCTGGAACCGCAGGCCAATTTACAAATAGCGGCAGCAGCTCTGACTCTCATGGTCTGCGTGCATCGTCGGGCGGCGGCATGGGTCTGGTGGGTATTGCCAGTGGCGGCGGTGGCTATGCCTTTTATGCGGAGCGCGGATCTTACGGACCCTTCACCGGCGCGCATGACGCCATGCTGGCCAAGGCTGCCGAAATCGACTTTGGCGATATCGTCTGTGATGTTCGTGTGCTGGCGCGGGGCGGCATTGATGACACGCTGACCGAGGTGACGCGATCGACGCAACGCGGGCAACCGGCCGTGGTCGGGGTGCTGACCCGGCGCGCTGCCTATGACCCGGTAACCTATCTTGCGGGCCTGCCATCTCTCGCCAATGAGCGCGACGAAACATCGTCCTTCTTGCGCCAGAAGCTGGCGGAACGCTTTGACCGTGTGACGATCAATGCTCTTGGCGAAGGCCAGATCAATGTGTGCGGCCGGGGCGGCGATATCGCGGCCGGTGATTTTATCATCGCGAGCGATCTACCCGGCAAAGGCGAGCGCCAGCCGGACGATGTGTTCCGCGCCACCACGGTCGCCAAAGCCCGCGAGGCGGTGACCTTCTCCAGTTCTGATGAAGTCAAGCGCGTGGCTTGCATCTACATGTGCGGGTGATCCATTGGCGAACGCTCTTTTCCTTTATGATTGTCAGTCCGATCGGGGCGCGCTGTCGGGCGGCTCCTGGGCTCCCGCCCTTCCTCTCGCCAACCTGCAAAACGAGCGGCTGGAGAAAATAACCCGCTCTGCGGATCTCGCGCTTGCCAGCACGTTGATGCATGTGGCGTTGGCGGCTCCCCTCGAAATGCGCGCCCTGGCGCTCGGGCCTTCCAATCTCACCACGGGCTATAGCCGGCGCGTGCGTGCCTGGGCCGATAGCGGACGCACAGCGCTGTTGCATGATAGCGGCTGGGTGCGGGGTGCGGCGCAAGCGCCCTGGAATACGCTCAACTGGTCAGATCCGGCCTTCTGGGATGGTTATCAGCCATGGGATGATGACGAACGCGGCATGTGGCTGATCTACATTCCTGATCAACCCGTTGTCGCGCAATATTGGACGATTGAGATTGATGACCGCAACAATTCGGACGGTCATCTGGATTTCGGGCGGCTGTTCATGGGCCGCGCCTGGCAGCCGTCGCTCAACTACACCTATTCCGGCAATGGGCTTTCGCTGCAGGAAAACTCCGTTAAGGCCAGCACGCTTGCGGGCGGGCTTGTAGTCGGACGGCGGATCAACCCGCGCGTCTTCCGCTGCGCTTTCGACTACCTGCCAGAAATTGAGCTATTCGGGCAGGTCTATGATTTCCAGCGGGTGACTGGATTTGATGGGCAAGTCTTTGTCATTCCCGACCCTGAGGATGATCAGTACCTGCAGCGCCGCGCCTTCCTTAGCACGGCCACGCGCATGGATGCGCTGACGCAAGCCGTTTTCGCCCGAGGTGGCACAGCCTTTGAATTTCGTGAGGTGATATAAATGGCTATTCCTGCCGATGTGCAGGCCGCTTTGGCGCGCCTGCTGCAATACAATTCCAACCCGGTCAGCGCCTCCAATCCGTATGGCATGGGCGATTACGGCAACCTGATCAATTTTCCGCTCGCTCTGGCGGATGTTTCCACGGTCGCGGACTGGTTTGGCGCGACGGGCGGCTTGCCGGGGCCTCAGGGTGATCCTGGTGCGAATGGCACCAACGGGACCAACGGCACCAATGGTGCTGACGGCAATGACGGGTGGTCGCCTGTCCTGGCTGTCGTTGTGGATGGCGCGCGCCGGGTGCAACAGGTTGTCGATTGGGCAGGCGGCGAAGGCACCAAGCCCGCAACGGGAAAATATGTCGGCGCAACCGGCCTTGTGACGGATATTGCCAGCGCGGTCGATATCCGGGGCGCATCCGGTTCGGGTACGGGGGATGTCGTCGGGCCGAATTCGTCTGTCACCGGAAACGTGGTGACTTTCGGCGGCACGTCCGGCAAGAGCATTCAAGATAGCGGCGTTGCTCTGGGAACAGCGGCTTCCAAGAATACCGGAACCTCTGCGGGGCAGGTGCCTGTTTTAGATTCGGGCGGTAAGCTCGCGACCTCGACATTGCCGACGCTCGGCACGGCATCTGCAAAGGATGTCGGCACCAGCGCGGGGCAGGTGCCCTTGCTCGATGGCGGCGGGAAGATCCAAGTCTCTGTCCTTCCAGATGCCGTTCTGAGTAATCTGAAATATCAGACGGGGTGGAACGCTGCCACAAACACGCCTGCCATACCTGCCGCCTCTGACAGCAACAAGGGCTGGTACTATATAGTCAAAACGGCTGGCACCACGACGATAGACGGCGTGAATGATTGGCAGAACGGTGACTGGATCGTTTCCAATGGCTCCAGTTGGGACAAAATCGACAATACTGATCAGGTGATCAGCGTTGCCGGCCTTCAGGGGGTTATCTCAGCTGCAGCGCTGAAGACGGCTCTGGCGCTGGTCGTTGGGATGGATGTGCAGGCTTATGATGCCAACACTGCTAAGGTCAATATTGCGCAATCGTGGGGTGCCGTCCAACGCTCCGCCGTCACCGCGTTGATTAGCGGCGCGACCATTTCGATTGATGCTGCCTCGACCAACGATTACAGCCTCACGCTTGCCAACAACGCCACGCTCGCAAACTTCACGAACGCGGCATCCTATGTCGGGAAGAAGGGATCAATCGCCGGGCAGCAGGACGGCACAGGCGGCAGAACACTTGCATATGGCGCCAACTGGTTCGCGATCGGGTCTGCTACTGCTCCATCTGTGCCTACGGCGGCCAACGCCAAGTTCCGGATTGATTATCACATCGTCTCGTCCACCCGCACCGATTTTTCGGTGTCATCCGTGGGGGTATAAATGGGCATTTTCTCCGACAGCATGCTTCTGAAGCAGTCGGCCAAAAAGCTGGACGTTTCGAAGCTGTTCTCAACCACTTTGTACACAGGGGATGGGGCAAGCAGCAGGGCTATAGTCAACGGCCTGGATTTGGCAACAAATGGTGGTTTAGTATGGCATAAGGGCCAAGATAATTCGGTGGCCAACTCGTTTTACGACAGCGGGAGAGGTTTAGCGTCCGGTAGGCTTGCGTCCGACACGCAAAACGCTCAGGCTGGGTCTGTTGGTGCCGTTACTGCGTTCAACAGCAACGGGTTTAATTTATCGAACGCTCTTTCGTCTAACATTTCAAGCTACAAATATGTTGCTTGGTCGTTCATAAAGAGTGCCCGTTTCTTCGATGTATTAACTTGGACTGGTACTAGCAGCCTTAATAGGTCCATAGCGCATGGGTTGGGCGTTGCCCCCGGCCTCATTATCGTTAAGCGTACGGATACGGCAGAAGACTGGTGGGTTGGCCATAATAGTCTTACCGGCGGAATTTCAAATTCCGCGCAATTCTTGAAACTGAACGACACAGTTGCTGGGACTAGCGGCCTTGGACTGTCAGCCGATGCTACATCAATAACGCTTGACCAATCATCTTTGTTCTACAACGCTGGTGGCAAGCAGTACGTCGCCTATGTTTTTGCGCATGACACATCTTCGGATGGCGTCGTTCAGTGTGGTGGATACACCATCAGCGGCGGCGCGGACGCAGTAGTAAACTTAGGCTGGGAGCCTCAGTTTGTCCTTTGGAAGCCGTCATCTATCGCCAGCACGAACTGGCGAATATTCGATATCCCGCGCACTTGGGGAATAACCCTTATCCCCAACAGTACTGCCAGCGAATTGCCCTATGACATATTAACCAAAACCAGCACCGGCTTCACCGCTGTCGGTGCATCTCACCCCACCAATGGCAACTACGTCTACATGGCGATAAGAAAGGCCGGAACATGACGTGCTATCGCGAAACTGCACCTAACGTGTTTTCCGCTTGGGCTGGTGAGGTAATCAAGGATGTGCGTTATCCACTCAATATAGCGGACCTGTGGTCTGATGCCGAATTGGAAGCTATTGGGTTGTACCGGCCATTGCCGGCCGATCCGGTTCCGGCTGGCAAGATGGTCAAAGGATCGGCGGTGAGCCGCGTTAGCGGTGTCGTAAAGTGGGTAAACGATCTTGTTGATCTGCCTCCGCCCTTGGTAACAGCGGATGATGTCATTGCAGAGCGCGAGCGGCGGCTTGCCCTGGGCTTTTATTATGATTTCCAAGATGCGCGCGGCGTGCATCATCTAGCGACAACGCAAGGTGACATGCGCAAGTGGACGGATGAAGTCACGCCGCTGGCGCAAACCCGGATCAACCTTGGCCAGCCGAATTCAACCATCGGGATCTTTACCCAAACCGGGCCTGTTGAGTTGACGGCCATGGAATGGTTCCAGGTGCTGAATGCTGCCGGCGAATGGCGGCAACCGATCTATGCCGCAAGCTTCGCCCTGCAGGCCATGGACCCGATACCAGCAGACTATGCCGCTGATCATTGGTGGACGGCGTAAAGCCTTCGCGCTTGCGGATGCTAACGTTTACCGATTGCACTGCTGCTTGGATGCGCTGGTCGTGCCGTTGGCGCACATAAACTTGCCGCCAGCCGTGCATCCCACCACACCGCCTTTTTTGCCAGAGCAAGGCGTATTCCGGGCTTCGGCCAGGGTAGCGGTGCAAGCCACAATGGCTGCCAGAATCAATGTCGTAAATTTCATTGCCTTTCCCCAAATGGTTGCGTGCCGACTTTATGTGGCGCGCTAGCCAAGACGCAACCCTGAAGATCAGTAGATGGACACATCATGAAAACGGTGCTGGATGTGCAGCGCCGGCTGGCGGAGCTTGGATTCGATCCTGGTCCGCTGGACGGTCTGCGTGGCCGCAAGACGATTGCGGCGGTCGAAATGTATCAGCGGGTCAATCACCTGGCGGTGGACGGCATCGCGGGACCGGCGACGATCCGCGCACTCTTTGGCGGCGCGCCGGTTAGCCCGCAAGACACGCCCGATGCCACGCCCTGGCTAGATATTGCGCTGTCAAAGAAAGGCCTGCGGGAAAAGGCAGACAATGCCGAGCTGCGCGCCTTTTTGAAATCGGGCGGCGGCACGGTCGGCGATCCGGCCAAAGTGCCGTGGTGCGGTGACTTCGTGGAAACCTGCATTGCTATTGCCCTGCCGCGCGAGGTGCTGCCGAACAATCCTTATGCGGCCATGAGCTGGGCGACGTGGGGCAGGGAGTGCAACCCGCAGCCGGGGGCAATCCTGTCCTTCTGGCGCGGCTCGCCCGACAATTGGCAGGGCCATGTCGGGTTCTATGTCGCTGAGGACGCCACGCACTTCCATGTGCTCGGCGGCAACCAGTCGGATGCTGTCACCATCACCCGCATCGCCAAGACCCGCCTGCGCAAAGGTGGCGCTCGCTGGCCGCTCACCGCTCTCGCGATCGATGCGGGCGCCAGGATCTCGGATGGCTCCGGCCTGATCGAGACCACCAACGAAGCCTGATCCTCTCAACATTGGAGAAAACTCATGCGCTCCCTGCTCATTGCAGCGGCTGCAGGCTTTG
Organism: Rhizobium oryzicola; assembly: GCF_030504645.1. Lineage (GTDB taxonomy): Bacteria > Pseudomonadota > Alphaproteobacteria > Rhizobiales > Rhizobiaceae > Neorhizobium > Neorhizobium oryzicola. The sequence continues at coordinate 565,785 of NZ_JAUKWQ010000002.1, forward strand.
CCCTGTCCGCTTGCACCACCGTGGATACGGCCAAGATCGACACGGCGATCCAGAAGAGCCTGCCGCAGACATGCGCTCTTATCTCGCTTGGCCACGCTGCCTTTGTGGCCGCCTCAGCATCCGGCGACATCAAACAGTCCACGGTCAATAAGGAGGCCGCTGCCTGGGCTGGCGTGCAGGCCATCTGCGCCGATCCCGAACATGCGACTGCCGCCGGCGCGCTTGTGGCTGCGGCAACGGCATACGCCACCATTTCCTCCGCCCTCAAGGAAGCCAAAGCTGCGCAATGACGTAGCGGTTATATATGAAAGGAAAGTTCCATGGATGCTAAAGTGATCACTGCGCTGGCGCAGGCTGTCAGCGCCACAGTGGCGCGCGATGATGTGCCGGCGCAAAGCGATGCAGTGCAGCCCATCGTCGACGCGGTAGCGCCGCTGGTGGCGCATACCGCGAATGCAGAGCCCTGGTATCAAAGCCGCGTGACGATTGGCGCCATCGTCTCCGTCGCCATTCCCTTGCTTGGCGCTCTCGGCGTGTCTGCCGACGTACTGAACGCCGACCAGCTGACCGCTATTCTTGTTGCGGCCGGATCGCTGATCGGCGGTCTCATTACGCTCTATGGCCGCTGGAAGGCCAAGACGCCGCTCGGTAGCAAGTAGGATATCTGGAATGGGGGATGCTGGGGCGCAGCAGCTGGACCTGATTGTCCGGATGCTGGAGCGGCTTGAACGCCGTATGGACGACATGGAAAGCAGCGCCCGGGAAAGCCGCGGGCGCATGCATCAGCGACTGGATGACCAGGCAGCCTCAATTGCGGAGCTTCGCACTGATTTCGAGGTGGCGGCCACGATCGCCGAACAGCAGCGCCAGGGAGTTGAAGCGCTTGCGGAAAAGCACTTTGACACGGCCAAGGCCATAGGTGAGCGGATCGACAAGCTGCAACCGGACATCGACCAGTGGCGCCAGATGCGAAAGCTGGGATACGGTTTTTCCGGCCTGCTGGTGGCACTCGGCATCAGCGGCAGCGCGTTCATCGTCTACCTCGGCGAAACGGCCCGCGCGATTGCCCGGAAGTGGCTGGGGGTATGAGTGCGTCAGTGGCGCCTACCTGAGACATATACGATGTCGCCCGGTCGCAGTTGGATATTCTTGTGAGGATTTCTGATAGCCTCTTCGAACTTTACCGATATTGGTTCGCCGTCTCGTATGACCGTGATGTAGGCGCTGGCAACCGAACGCATCAGGCCACCGGATTCAGCGACGGCATCAAGGAGCGTGGTTGGTGCGGCGTCAAGCTCCATTCGCACCGGAGTGCGCACGTCACCGAGGATGGAAATCCTGCGCGGCGGCCTGGAGACAATGGAAATGACGACCTGGGGCTCTATTGCGCGATTGGCGAATTTTTCAACGATCTCCTTTTGAACGTCGGATTGGGTTCGTCCGGCCAAATGTATCTGACCGGCATACGGAATGCTGATGTTGCCCTTTTCATCCACTTCCTGCTCGGGAAGGGTTACGAAGTTTCCCGGCCTGGCGCCGGCATCCTGCGGTATGAACAGCCCGCCGGTTTGCGCTTCGAAGATCGTAACTCGGAGCACATCCCCGATGCCAAACCTCATGAGCGAATTGACATCAGACCCTCCGGCTAATTCCTGACGTTCGGCTGCTGTTTCGGAGGGAGGTGTTTTCTGAGCGGCGGCGGTCGAGCTATTGAACGCGCAGGTGAGTGCTAGACCCATCGCCACAGTGAAAATGGATGGCAATCGTAAGCGTCCTCGGCTCTTCACTCTCATCCCCCGACCTCAAACGTATCTAGACGAAGATATGATAAGCATAGGTTGCGGCGAGATGACAGTGGTTACAATGTCTGGTCGGCAAACATCAGTTCAATCGTGCGCCGGAGCTGAGCCGAAGCGTCTAAGGCCTCTGTACATCTCTGGCTGATGCTCTCGACAATACCAAAAGACGATCGCCTTGCTCTCTTCGAACCCGTAGCAGCCCCACCTGGAGCAACGAGTGACATCGGCGAGGATATGATGACATGCGTGGTCTTCGTGGATATTGGCACCTGCCGCGTCTGTATGGTTCTCGATGCTCATGCTGTTTCCTTTGGCAAAAGTATGAGTTGATCGTCTGGCAGGGGGCGTTGTAGAGCCTTCGCCTCGTCCCAAGGCTTGGTCAGCCATGTCTCAATCTCGTCCTCAGTGCGGAGAATGACCGGCATTGCCTTCTGATGTATCGGGCCCACTATGCTGTTCGGTTCTGTTGTTAGGAAGGCGAATAGATCCGTCTTGATCAGTCCTTCCTTTACCTTGCGAACACTTTCCCAGTCAGGCGTCCACAGTCCCGCAAAGAACATCAGCGGCTGATCCGGCCCTCCAGCAAACCAGGCGTTCGGAGTCCGTCCCCCTTCTGGCTTGTTCGCCGGGTCCGGCTCGGCAAAACGGGTGAGGGGAACGACGCAGCGGTTCTCGACGCCCAGCCAGCGTTTCCAATGGCCACTGGACGTGTTTCGAATGTTCGTCGTGCCCTTGTCCGGTTCCATCTTCAGCAGCTGATCGAAATCGACAGGCTTGCCCTTTTCCCGCAACTTGTCGGCGCGCTTTGTCGCGGCGTCGAGCAATGCCTTCTTTGACGAGGGCATTCCCCAGCGAACCATCACCAGTTCACGCTCGCCGCCGTTGTTCCGCACGAGCGGGGCAGGGTAGTCCGGATAAACATCCAGCGAGGGCGGCATATTGCCTAGACGGTCGAGGGCTTTCGTGAGCGCCCTTATTGCGTCCTGGTTGGTCGAAACATTGTAAAGATTACACATGCGCACCTCCCGAAGAGATCAAAGCTTCACGTCCTGCCAAATCGGCACATGCCGTACCTCGATCCGAAGAAGCTCCCTGACAATCAGACCCGGGATTTCCTCGGCCGACAGACTCACAAATGCAACAGAGACCCCGTCTTTCTCGCCGCATTTTTCGCAGCGGAATTGCTTCTCAAGCTCGAAAACGTGTCGATCACCAAAGACCTTGATGAGGTCGCCCGGGCGGTAATGCCTTGTGATCCTGCAGTTCGCACACTTTACCCGCACAAACTGCCCGATCTCATGGGCCTTGGAAAGGCGCGGGATCTGCTGTTCTCGGTAGGGGTGTGACCGTCCCGCATAATAACCGGCGGGCATTAGGGACGCTCGTATGTCGGCTGCCATCCTCGCGTAAGCCCATGGCTCATGGCGCCTTCGGCCAGTGCAAGCTGTCCGCGGACAAATTTCAGATCTTCAAGCAGTGTGGCAATCGTTGCACGCGCATCACCCTGATGCCAGGCAAGAGCAGTGTCGACATCATCCGCGACTTCACGATCAATAACTGGTTCTGGTGCGGACATAAGAGCTCCTTCACGCCGAAGCGTGTCATGCTGATCGTATTGTGTGGCGAGCCGTTAGGCATGTTTGTTCTTATTATGTTCTCTGGCGAGTGAGAGTCAAGGCGGGTGCTCGCGCCTTTACATCCAGCCCACAACCCGAGCGATACCTACCCCGACCTCAGCCCCCGCAGCCAAAGCCGCCACCACAGCAATAAGCCATATCCACCAATCTCTCATGCGCAATATTAGCTCCCTGCTGATGGCGAAACCAATGTCTTCAGTTTCCTTCGGACTAAGCCGCCGGGCATGACGGCAACACCAGCTATGACGCGAGACTGGCGCAGATCTCCTCCATCAGATGGTTGACAAACACCGTCTGGCCTCTGCTTCCGCTTTTCATGAGCGCGAGATCAATTCCCTGGACGTCCGGCAAAACATGCCCTGGTTCGATTACATCAAGATCATCCGGCACGGAGCATCGGGCGATTGCCGCGACCGCGAGACCTGCTCGCACGGGGGATAATATGCCCGCGAGGCTGTGGCTCGAATAGGCTATGCGATAGGGCAGGTTTGCCTTCGCGCATGCTTCAATGATTTGCGCTCGCGCGACACAGCCAGGCTGAAAAACTGCAAGGGGCAAAGGCTGCGTCATGTCCAGATATTTACCACGAGCCTTTGCCCAGACAACCGGCTCAATTCGGATGACGCGAGAAGCATCATCATTTGGGCGCCGCGAAACAAGGGCAAGGTCGATCTCGTTGCGCCCAATCCGCTCCGACAGAAACTCGCTAGGTTCACAGGTTAGCTCTACTTGTACGTGTGGAAATCTCTGCCCAAACCGTTCCAGAATGTCAGGAAGTAGTGCATAAGCATAATCATCAGGAGCACCGAGTCGTACAATTCCAGATCCATGAGACTGAGCCATTTTACGCCACAGTGTCTCATTTAGTTGCAGGATGGCCCTTGCATGCGCGAGCATTTGCTCACCATGTTGAGTGAAACGCCTTTTCCTGCCTCTGGTTTCGAAAATAGGAGTATTGGGAAAAAGGGTTTGAAGCCGCTTCATTTGCATGCTTACAGCAGATTTGGTTCTACCCACTCTTTCCGCTGCCGCGGCAAAGCTTCCACTATCTGCGATTGCAATAAGTACTTCGAGGAGAAGTGGGTCGATCTTTCTGAGATTTGGCATCGAATAGTTCAACCAATTTGACCAATTAGGTAAATACAATTCGATTGTTCTAACAGAGTCAAGAAGATAGCAATTGCCTTGCACGGTATTTGTGCCGTGAAAATCAACCTTTGAAAGCAAAAGACAACGTAATGTCGTCCGGCGCAACACCATGCCGGCAACGGCCTAATTTTGTCTGCGCTCAACCGGAGATCGCTTATGTCGAATAGTTTTCCGTTCAAGGCCAACGTTTTCAAGTCATTCCCGGCAGGTGACTTCTTTCGTGCTAACGCTGCCAATTTTCCGGTGCTGAAAGGACTTGCGGTTCAGGCGCTGGAAATCCTACCTGGTGGCGTGCGTGAACCTCATACGCACCCGAACGCCAACCAACTGGATTTTTGCATTCAGGGCAAAGGCCTCGTGGGTATCGTCGGTCCGGATGGCCAGAAGCAGTATCTCGAGCTTGCACCTGGAGACATCTCCTTCGTTCCGCAGGGTCATTTGCACTGGATCGAAAACTTAGGCGACGAGCCGTTGTCCTTCCTTGTGGTGTTGTCGCATGAACTGCCGGAAACGATCGAGTTTTCGGAGATGTTCGCGGGGGTCCCTAACTCGACCCTGGCCAAGATGTACGAAGTGCCGGAATCCGCCTTCGAACAGATTCCGGAAAGGACCGTGATTATCGGCGGCGTGCCAGCGATGTCGCAATTCTGCGAAGCGGCTGAATAAACGTCCTTCTGCCTGATCGCGACCATCGCATTTCCTGCGCCACCCTAATCGCTGGCGTGCATCGGAGAAGTTAGCCTTGGTCGCGATCTGTTGGGGTCAGAAGCGTACTGAGCAATCAAGCCCTCAGGATAATGTCCGCCAATCAGTAGCTCCATGCAATTTCATCAGGTGCGATCATTTAATGTGCCTGAGCCGAAGGCAGAGCTTTGTACAAGCAAACGAGGTATTTCATGTGCCTGAATCTTTCCGACCGACCGACAATCCTGTTCGGTGTTGGGCTAAAGTTGCTGTCCCTTCGCTTCCAGGCACTGCAGCTTGGCGAAGATGATTTGGCGAGAGCGCTTGAAGATGCAGGAGCGGAAATTGATAGGTTGTTGGAGGAGTATCAAGAGGAGAAGGGGTGGCCCGTTGCTAATGAGGACGGAGAAGAGGCTGTCGTAAGCGTTCCCCCTGATATTTGATTTGCTCCGTCTGCACCTCAGCAAATCCGACCTCGTATTGAACGCTTATCGAACAGACTGCCACACCTGAGAAAAGTGTGGCATAACGGTTGGGGCCTAGATTACCACACCGTGGAAATTTCACGGCGAAAACAAACGCTTAGGTGAGGGGATTTGTTCGGATGGAGGCCTCGCCCGGAATTGAACCGGCTATCGGTCGTACTTTGCTCCCTGCTCAGACTGAAATGAGATCTACGGCTCCGACAAGCCCGATCTGAGCAGCATTCATAGCAAAAGCATGATTTCCGGACGCTTCGGTCACGTTGACTGTGAACTCCTGTTCTGAGGTGAAATTTCCATCGGATGCATTCACTATCAGGGTGTATCTGTGATCCGGACCGCTGCTCTGGTAGTTCAGCGGTGTGTTGACCGAGACGACACCGGTTTTGTCGTCGATTGAAAATAGCCCGCTCAGGTTATCTGAAAGAGAGTAGGTCAGCTGTTGGCCTTCCGGATCCTTGGCGGAAGCCTTGTAACCCGCGATTGGCCCTTGCGTATTTTCTGTTACGGAAACCTCCGCCTTGCTGCTTGCAAACTCCGGAGGCTCATCGAGGTTCATGACGTAAATGGAGAGAAGTGCCTCGGCCGTGTTTTTCCCGTCAGACGCGACGACCGTAAGGCCGTAGGCACTCTGCTTTTCAAAATCCAGCTGACCTCGGGGAAATACAAAGCCTGTTTGCGAGTTGATATCGAAGAGACCGCCCTTATCGTCCTTGAGCGAAAACGTCACCCTACCGCCTTCCGGATCTGTTGCCGTCAAGGTGGGCCTCATGAGAAAGTCGCCGGAATTCTCATAAACGTATGCCACACTAGTGCCTATGAAGTACGGTGCCTCATCCACGTCCGTAGTTTTGACGGTAAGAATCTGCTGTGTGATAAAGTTGCCATCGGAAGCATTAACGGTCAGGACGTAGCTGTGGCTATCGGATTGGCTCTCGTAATCCTGAGCGGTGTTCAGCGAGATCACACCTGTCTTGCTGTCGATCGAAAACAGACCCTTCAAGTTATCTGAAAGAGAATACGTCATCTCGTGGCCTTCCGGATCCTTGGCGTAAGCCTTGTAACCCGCGATGGGTCCTTTTGTATTTTCTGCTACGGAAACCTCTGCTTTTGCGCTTGCAAATTGCGGTGGCTCGTCGACGTTCAGGACGTAAATGAAGAGAGGTGCCTCGGCCGTGTTTTTCCCGTCAGACGCGACGACCGTAAGGCCGTAGGCACTCTGCTTTTCAAAATCCAGCGGAGTTCGGGGTAGTACAAAGCCTGTCTTCGGATTGACATCAAAGAGACCGCCCATATCGTCCTTGAGCGAAAACGTCACGCTACCGCCTTCAGGATCTATTGCCGTAAGCGTGGGCGGCATCGCCCAGCCGGAATCCTCATAATAAAATGCTTGCGTACTGCCTATAAAATATGGTGCCTCGTCCACATCCGTGACATTGACGGTAAGTTGCTGCTGGGCGGTGAAGTTGCCGTCGGAGGCATTGACGGTCAGGACGTAGCTGTGGCTATCGGATTTGCTTTCGTAATTCTGGGCGGTGTTCAGCGAGATCACACCTGTCTTACTGTCGATCGAAAACAGACCCTTCAAGTTATCTGAAAGAGAATAGGTCATCTCGTGGCCTTCCGGATCTTTGGCAGATGCTTGATATCCTGGGATTTGTCCACGTATGTTCTCGGCAATAGATGCTTCTACCTTGGTGGCGGTAAATGCTGGTGCCTCATTCACGTCCGTCACCTTGACGGTAAGTTCCTGCTCGGCGGTAAGAGATCCGTCAGAGGCAATCACTGTCAAGCTGTAGCTGTGGTTCGTACCGCTGTTTTCGAAATCGAGTGGTGCATTGAGCGAGACAACGCCTGTTTTGCTGTCGATGGAAAACAGCTCCTTCAGATTGTCCTTAAGGGAGTAGGTGAGGGCTGCGCCTTCCGCGTCCTTTGCAACTGCCTGGTAACCGGCGATAGGGCCTGTGGTGTTTTCTGCAACCGCAACATCCACCTTGCCGGCGGAAAATGCCGGTGCCTCATTCACGTCCGTCACTTTGATTGTAAGTTCCTGCTCGGCGGTAAGAGATCCGTCCGACGCAATCACCGTCAGGCTGTAGCTGTGGTTCGTCCCGCTGTTTTCGAAATCAAGCGGTGCATTGAGGGACACAGCACCTGTCTTGCTGTCGATCGAAAACAGGCTCTTCAGATTGTCCTTCAGGGAGTAGGTGAGGACTGCGCCTTCCGGGTCTGTTGCAGATGCCTGGTAACCGGCGATAGGGCCCGTGGTGTTTTCCGAGACGGATGCTTCCACCTTGGTGATGGCAAACACCGGCGCTTCGTTTACGTCTGTCACCTTCACATAAAGCTGCTGCTGTGTGGTGGCCGCGCCGTCCGACGCAACCACAGTCAGGCTATAGCTGTGGTTCACCCCGCTGTTTTCGAAATCGAGCGGCGCACTGAGCGAGACGATACCGGTCTTGCTGTCAATCGAAAATAGACCCTTCTGGTTGTCTGCCAGAGAATAGGTGACGACCGCACCTTCCGGATCCTTTGCGGCGGCTATGTAGCCCTTGATTTCGCCCTTCGTATTTTCTGCGACCGAAACTTCGGCCTTTGAGCTGGGGAACTGCGGCGGGGCGTTCACGTTTTCGACTCCCCCACCCGTTGTCCCGCTCCCTATGTCATTTCCTGCAAGTTTCTCCACCTTGGTAACTGTGGCGTCGACGGCTGAGACGCTACCCGGAGCGTCTTTGGTAACAGTCGTCAGAAACTCTCGCGCCGCCTGCGCTGCGGCGTTACCTGCGTAGGCGGCAATCTTGGCAGGCGTATCGAGGCGCGATGTAAAGAGGTCTGCTGCGGAGACCTTCGCTGTAACCGTCTGAAGATCCGTGCCGCTGGAGCCGTCCAGAATGGCGATCGCAATCGTATTGACGTTGAACCGGCCCGACTGCAATTGCTGCACCCAGAACTGCACGCCCGCAGTTTCGCCTGTACGGCCAAAGAGCGATTGGTAAATTGAGTTCACAACCTGTTCGTTGCTCATCCCAGCGAAACGAGACTGATATTCGGCCGTTCCTGTTAGGTTACCGATGCCAGAGAGGTTGGAACCGTTTTTCGTGACGCTATTGAAATAGGAAAGACCGCTCGGATCTGCTGGACGTCCAAATAATGCAACATAAATTCCTTGGATGCTAGCCATCCTTGCCCTACCCACTCAATTTCTGGTGGATCGACGGACATCAGTTTCACGGCAGTATTTCAATGACGATTATCTATGACAGAGGGCCGTGCATACCCTTTCATAGGAAAAATGCGCGCAAAAGCCATTTTGGTGTGGCGAAGCAGACCTGATAGGCCTCTGGTAGCTGCAGCGTTATAGAAGGGAGCATCTCGTGAAAATGATGAAAGGTTAGCCAAACCCAACTTGCTGAAAATCCGGTGAACTTTGACGCCCTCCGGGCCTCTGATTTTGCAACTTGCGCAGACCCGGTCCCTACGGAAGGGTTATTCCGAGAAGTGAAGCGGCGTGCTTAAGACTGGTGTAGGCTGATTCTACCTTAGGGACGAATTCGATAGCTTGCGCGACGCCCACGATTGCAGATTTGAGTTTTAGTCCGTTGGGTTTTTCCTTAGCTAGCTCGCTCAAGCTTTCTTCGGCAAGTTCCACAACTTCAGCTGACCCACCGCGTGCATTCTCAATGTCGTCTCGATGCTGTAGCACCAAATGAAGCGCAGCACGCAGCGCTTCATTTGCATCGGCCCCTAAGGTTTGGGTGTTTTGTGCGAAATTAGATTCGCCGCTTTGAACCACGCCTACCGGACCATTGAACACGAACGTGCTATTGCTATCACGTGGATTTCTCATTGGGGCAGCCTCCGCAATCAGATCGATTTCCACTCGGGTCCGAGTTATTTCGCCGTCCAAGATCTTGCGGTTACTATCTGTGAAGTTTTGAGCCCCACCCTCAGAGCCCACCTTAGATAAATACAGTGACTCCATAGTCTGAAATTGGCGGCGTATCTCTGAGATCACTACGTCCTTGATCTCAGTGGCATTGTCTGACGTGATAGGGATACCGTGTGCCGTAAGTACCCGAAACATCGTATTTCGAATTAGAGCTGTGCGCGGGACAATCTGCTTGCGCACTAGTTCAGACAACATTCTGTAACTAGCGGTCCCGCCATGGAGGCCGCGTGAGACAAGTGTCGAGATAGCTTGCATCTGGTCTAGTTGATGCTGCCTGTTAAACTCCTCCGCATCAATTTCGCAAAGCGTCCGAAAACTTGAAAGTGCTTTCTCGTCCACGTTTTAATCCTCGCTATTGTGCCCTTTACAAGGGCACAAAACGATTGCGCTTTCAAACCCTCAGAGGGGCCCGTGTTGAGTTTCACAATAAAATCAATGGCATTATGGAGGGGTGAATTTCGGATAAGTATCTGATTCAAAGGAAAATTATAACAACCTCCGGGCCCACCAAAAACTTGCTGTTCGCCACATGCCTTTGAACTTTCGCCTCGAAAACTGAGCAAAGCGGCTCGTTTTCTCGTGTTGGTTGTTCATATAATTCCTAGGCAAACACTCGGGTAATGATTTTTGTCTAAGCGTCAGCCTCAGAATTAATGAGGGACGCTCTTATGGCCATTCAGCTCAAATACAACGGTAAGAATGACAAGGCAGGTCAATGCGAGGTGACGATACGAGGGAAAACCAAATCGACGGGTGACGGAGAGCAAGGACGAATCCTAGCGCTGATCGAAATCGAAGCATTTGAGAAGGGTGAGGTTGAGCGCAAGGAGCTAATGGAAGCTTACGACGATATGGTCGCCAAATCAGTAGATGGTTTTGTGCTCCGCTTATGGGAACCGACAATGCCGCCAGCCGCAAACGAACTTCCGGAGGCAGCAATCAAGTCAGCTCGCTACGAAGCGTATATTGACGGAGAGGAAGTCTACAAAGGGGATGATCTCCAAGAGTTGCGCAATATAGTCAGCAATATTCCAGACTCCAGTTTCGGTCCTTGAAATCACGAGGTCTTGTTATTTGAAATCGCTTTGCTGCTTCTATTTTTTCAAGACCTATGTGCTGAGCGGGTGAGTGATTAAGGAGATGCTTGTAGTTCAACAGCGCGCCTTCTCCGTGAATATTCTCTATTTCCTTCCATTTCTCCAAAATGTATTCAGCTGCTTCAATGATGGCCGCGTCCTCGCCGATGGGATCGCTGGCGATGCTGTTGCGCACTCTGTCGATCCAAAATTCCAGTCCCTTGGTGTCGCCTAATTCCACACAGCAAACAACGGTTCCCACGCGGAAAGCTCTTTTGGATGGCATGCTTGGATGCTCAAGTTCCGTCACCCTGTCGGCGATAGCATTCCTCATCACGCTCAGATGTTTTTCTCGCATAGTGATGCCCTCGGTCATTAATAGAAGATTCTTGTCCGAGATTTCTATCGGCGCAAATCCTCTCACTCGCGCTTAGCGCTTCCTCTCTCCTATAATGTCAATCTGGGATTGATTCGGGGGTGGGATGCTGGAAGTCGACAAAAAACGTGAAGCAACAGCATCGATCAGGGGCTATTTGTACCAGCTTGATGCAGCCTTGCTCAAAATCCTGAACGCGGGCCTGGACGAGAACGTCGTTATTGAGGGCATTGAAGACTTCGACCGCTATACCGATGAAGGCGTCATTTATGGTCAGGTAAAATACTACGCGGAACAGAACCTGACAGACTCGGTGCTGCGCGATCCCCTGCATAAGCTCTTTGTTCATTTCCATGGGCTCGAAGAGGCTCAACGCGCAGGCAGAAAATACCTGCTATACGGGCACTTTTCTGAAGTTAAGATCGATATCGGCGAGCTTTCCGTCGAGCGCTTCAAGTCCGTGATGGAATACCGGAAAGAAGTGAAGGCCACTGACGGCACAAAATCCTACGAAAAGAAGTCTTTGCTCGACGGCATGGCCGCGCCAGATGGTCTAATTCAGGCGTTCTGCAAGAGCTTCAGCATACAAATCTCGACGGAATTTTCTCAACATCGCAACATCGTCATCGAGGCAATACGGAAAAACCAAAACGTAACCGCGTTTGAGGCCGAAGGCTTTCACTATCCAATGGCCTTCGACTACATCGCCACACTCGCCACGAAAAAAGATGAAAACGACCGCAAGGTCACCCGGCGTGACCTGCAGGAACTGCTCAAAGGTACTCAAGCTGTCCATAATCGTTGGCTTCTCCGGGAGAAGGATGCAAGCGAGTACGCGAAGCATATGAAACGCCTTTACTTCTCGCCCGCCAACGGCGCAGGAATCGTGCGTGCATTCATCATTGAATGCGATGCGGCAACCGACGGTTCGGTTGTCTGCGACCAACTCAGGGCAATCGGCAACAACTGGAGTTCGGCTAAGAAGCGCCGCATCCAGAATTCCGAGCGCTATGCACCATTCATCCTCCTACGCGGCGCGGATGAAAAACTCATCATGCAAGTGAAGAACGAGCTGTTCGATACCGGAACCATTTTCGTAGACGGTTTCCCATATCGCGGATCGCCATTCCGCATCGATCACGTTCTTAGCCAGCAGACCCAAGAGCACCAAATCGAAATTCGTCTTGTTGACGACGTTGACCAGTTGGTGGAGGCCCTCGCCGGTGTGGGACGGAAGTTGTGTCACATCTACGACTTCTTCCTTGAACGCCCAGCAGCCGTGGCTCTGCCTGGTCCAACGAGTCGGATGTATTCGATCCCCGTCAGCAGCATCTCCACAATCACTAAAATTATCTGAGGACGTACAATGACTGAGGAAATCGCCAATGCCGAGGTTGTCGCCGTTTATCCCAACAAAGTTCGAGTGGCCGTCGATGATCTCTTGAATTTCCAGGCTGCGGGCGAGTCTCTTCGCGTTGGGTCCTTTCTCAAGGTCTCGGACAATGACAACGTTTCTCTCATCTGCATCATTGAAAGCTTTTCAATCGAGATGAAAGAGGTGAAAGGCGACGGCAGCAGTGACTACAAGCGTGTCTATATGATTGATGCGCATCCTCTCGGGACCCTTAAAGATGGAAAGTTCAATCGCGGCGGTGACGAACTCGCCATTCCGCCAAAGAAGGTGGTTCCGGCGACGAAAGCGGAAATCGCAGCCATCTATGCAGACTGCTATGCGGCTGAAGACCGTTTTTGCTTTTCGTCATTGACCAGGCAGCGCGATATTGTCGTCCCTGTCCATGGCGACCGGTTCTTCAACAAACATATTGCCGTTGTCGGTGCTTCTGGATCGGGCAAATCATCGAGTGTGTCGTCAGTTCTGCAAAAGGCGATATCTGCCAAAACCGGCGAATACCAGGGACTCAACAACTCCCATATCCTGATATTCGATCTTCATTCCGAATATGCCACGGCGTTTCCGAAGGCGAATGTTATCACCGTCGATGACCTCGTCCTGCCATATTGGCTTCTCAACGAAGACGAGATGGAGGACATGTTCCTGGAATCGGGGGACAACAACAACTACAACCAGGAGTCGCTGCTCCGCTCCGTAGTGACCATCGCCAAGAAGATCAGCAATCCTGCCGTCGAAAAGGTCAATTTCGACAGTCCGCTTCGATATGACATTCAGCACGTAGCGAACGCTTTCCGCAACCTGACGCGGGAAACAAAAGATGCTGAGAACTCGCTGCATATCAAGTTTAAGGACGGCACGACCGAAACGTTCGATGACGTGGAAGGGCAGCTTGAGCACTATTGCAAGGCGTTGCGGGAATTCGCGGCCCCGGAACGCAGCAAAATCAACAAAGGCCCCTATGCCGACGGTAGTATCGACAAATTCGAGCGTCGGATTAGATCAAAGATATCCAACTCCCGGCTTGACTTCATATTCGGTGCGAAGGCCAGATCCGTGACCCTGGAGCAGGTACTTGAACAGTTTACCGGCTACAACGCGGGAGGCGAGTCGAATGTCACCATCATCGACCTCAGCGGCATCCCTTTTGAACTGCTCAGCATTACCGTTTCGCTGATCTCCCGTTTAATGTTCGATTTTTGCTATTATGCTCGGCGCGTTGAAAGCAAGACTGAACAGCCATTCCTGATGGTTTATGAGGAAGCGCACAAATACGCGCCAAAGAGTGGCCTTGCTCGCTACAAGGCTTCCCTGGCTGCAATCGAACGCATCGCCAAAGAAGGCCGAAAGTACGGCATCAGCCTTCTCATTTCGAGCCAGCGCCCGTCTGAAATTTCAGAAACTATTTTTTCGCAATGCTCCAACTTCCTGGCAATGCGTCTCACCAACCCCGATGACCAAAGTTATGTCCGCCGACTATTGCCGGATACCCTTGGCAATTTGACCGAGGGCATGCCCGCGCTGGAGCAAGGGGAAGCGCTTCTGATCGGGGACGCCGTCATCATGCCTTGCGTCGTGTATGTGGAGAAATGCAATCCCGAACCCTCATCGAGTGACGTGAAATATCTGACGCTATGGAAAGAAGAATGGAAGAAGATCGATTTCAAGCAGCGTGCCGACAATTGGCGGGGCTGACTTTGGGTGACATCACATGAAGGTTGGGTATACCGAGTTCTCATTTGGATACGCGTTCACCGAAAATCTCATCCGATCACACCCGACCGGGGCAACGGGTGCGCCGGTGTTCCCAAATCTGGTCCAAGAGGCGAAGCTTGGATACGATGTCCAAATCCAATTGCCAGCTGTGCCACTTTTCTTTCAATTTAAGCTGCCTGACCGGATGAAGAAGGGAACAGCTTTCGAGGTATCGACCGGCAGCTGTCCAGGGCTGAAGACGCCATTTTATCGGATTGGCTTGATGCGAAATGACCTGTCGAAGCAGCATGCCCATCTTATGGAGCTTGAGAAGAAACATCCGGGTTGCGTTTTCTACGCCGCCCCTTGCCTTGCAGACATTCACGCATTCAACAAATCTTATGGTCTGGGCAGGGTTTTCCAAGACACCGCATTTTTCTCGCCTAGGGATATCGGGCCACTTCCCGATAACAAGCAGCATACAATCGCCTATCGTAGCGATCTTGGACATGCATACTTCTGTTCTGATCCGCAGGAAGTGCGCCGGACAACGTTTGACGACGTTCAACAAAAGATTGGCGCGCTCCTCCAGCAGAAGCAATACAGTGATGCAAGAGAGACCGCTCGCAGTACCCGCGAGCAGATTGTCGACTTGGCGTCTTCGACTTCCCGAAGGCAGGCAGCCGGACTAGCCGACAGAATACGTGTTCGCGTCAGAGCCATCATGCCTTCGGCCGCGATTAACACTGAGCAGGAAGAAACGCTTACGAATTTACTCCTGGCGCGTGACATTGCTCGCATCGATCTTGGGATCGAACTTTTAATTGCTCAGCCAGGTTAAGGGCGGCGGTACAACGGCTAAGGCCCCATCCCGAAAACCACGGTTTTGTCCTGGCCAGGAACCTCAGGGTGATTGCTGCGTCGAAACGCCGGGCCATTGCCCAAGATAATCATCGACGGGTATCCCTGCCAATCCAGTTCAAGCTGGGCTTCAAAATACCTTGCCTTGGCCTTGGTCACCAACTCTTGGGGAGCGGTCTGATCGTAACCAATGGCCACGTCAGCGAGGGGATGATGCAGATATTGAACAGCTTGTAGTGCCAAGGTCACAGCGCAGGTGATGACACTTCTGTCTACAAACAGGCTGCCGTCGTGATCATTCGCAAACTGAAACGGACCACTGGCCACTGGTTTGTGCCCCGGGACAGTGAAATAGGCATAGCGAGAAACACCACGAAGAAATTCGCCGGTCGGCTGGTTGTCGTTTCCGGCGAATGTGGGATCGTTGCCCACCAATATGATGTCGATGCCGCCATCGCCTTCAATGGACCTGGACACGTATGCGCCCTCGATGAATAGGTTTAATTGAACATCGACCTGTAGGCATGGCTGCTGGCCGAATAGAAAAAATGCGTGTGCTCTTGGAAGTTTAAGGGCCTGCGCTTCAATGGTCGGCAGCTCCAACTCCAATAGATCGGCACCAATTCTTGAAACGTCGAAAATGCAATCCCCCGAAGCGAGGACGCGGGCCGCAATGGGTTCGAGATGAGCAATGGTTAGTAGGCGTTCGTCACGCTCGTCTGGCAACATACCGCTGAACTCTTTCGAGGCGGCCCAGTGACGCATGATGGCCTCCTGGCGGAATGTGTTTTGAAGCTCCGATGCGGCCAGGGAGCCCGAGATAGTCATGCCTAGCGCGTCCAGCCTACGGCGGAAGACGGCCTCGAACATCGTTGCGCGGCATGGATGGGGATATCGCATGAAAATGGTCTCAAGGTTTCGCAGAACCTATTTTGACCGCTAAGAGTGCAAGTAAGAATCGCCCATTTGAGGAAGCCTAGGCGAGAAACGGTGCCCCTGGCTTCTGGAAATTGTCCACGACCTCCCACTCATCTTGCCACCTTGGATCAACTTCCAGATCAACCCGACGGAACGCAAAGCCTCGTTGCCGTGTCCATTCCATCACGCCGTAATTGCCCGTGTTCAGATTCTTGTATTCCTGTTTTCGTTTCCCAGCGGCAATCGCACGCGACCGCATAAGCAATCGTTTGTCGAGTACAGAGACGTTCACGTATTGGCTGCCTTGAAAACTCGTTTCATTGAAGCCGTGCCGATGACCAAACAAAAAGAGTGGAATCCCGGGAAAATCGTTCTGCGTCTTCGATAATCGGTCGTGGGTTACGACAATTGTTCTGGAGTTTGCCCACTCTGACGTCTGGACGACATCAGATAATGCGGCGCGGTTCACCGCTTGGGCGGTTGCTGATACCGACAATAGATCGTGTTGGTACCGGTTGAACTCATCAGATTTCTCTATTTTGTTACTATCATCAATTACGGCATCGAGTTGCTTGCGTCGCCGCTTATCGAGAGCGTCCACTTTGGCTTGCGAAGGCTTCCTGCGCGAGCCTGACATCAAGTCTTGAAGCGCGGCCGTATACTCTGCTTCAATGACAGATATAGCGTGTTCCCTGATGAAACGAGCTGCGTTCAGTTCAGATATGACGGTCGTATGCCCATCTTCCACTTCTTGCCGCAAACGAACTGCAACGGGATTTTTTCCCCAACCCGCAGTGCACCCACTAAAGCCCACAATACGGAGGTCGCCTAGGGCGAAGGGGTTCAGATGTAGATGATAGCAGTTGACCCCAAACGACTTGTCATAGTCGAGCCCATGATCCCAGTTTCCATACACATACAAAACTGGGCATTTGAACGAACTGAATACATCGAAAATTTCCTTTGTGTTGTTAGAGCCGATGTCTCCCGCAATAATCAACGCATCATATTGGTCGGTTTCCTGCGACCGCATCCTCTTGGCGGCGACGAGGTTGTCATGAATGTCGGATGCGAGGAGGATTTTCATCGGAAACAATCTCGTCTGCCATATTTTATGCTGACCTTTTCTGTGCTCGATTCTCGCTTGCGGCCAATCAATTATTATTCCGCCTTTAATTGCGGTCGTTCGTGGCCCAAATACTTGAGTGGCAACGGAATTTTTCTCCATCAGAACAAGCCATGGGAAACCTTTTGAACGTAGAGGTCAACCAGATCACGGAACGGACACCATTCAGCATGAATCTGGCGTATGCAATCGGGGATATCCACGGCAGAGACGATCTCCTCCGTCCGCTCCTTGCAGCGATAAATGAAGACGCGGCCGATAGCGCTCGACGTTTCATATTCCTCGGCGACATCGTTGACCGTGGTCCAGACAGCAAGGAGTGCATGGAAATCGTCAACCAGACGATGTTGCTGCATCCAGGCTCCAAGTTCGTGCTGGGCAATCATGACGAGCGCTTCTGGCACGCCATCAGCGGCATTCTGAGACCAGACGAGCAGGCTGCTTGGCTGGAAGATTTTGGTGGCTGGCAAACCGTCGAGGCCTATTGTGGCGGTCACCGACCATCACTTCCTGAGTTTACCGCGCATTTTCACGAATTTTACGATCATCATCTCGAAATGCTGCAGTCAGCTGTCGACAAGGTGGAAACCACAAATTTCTGCTTCGTGCATGCCGGTGTTCGGCCAGGCTTCAAAATGGCAGATCAGGACCCTCATGATCTGCGATGGATCAGGGATGGCTTCATCGAATTCACCGGCAAGTTCGAGAAGACTATCGTACACGGACACACCATCACCGATAGTGAACTTCCTGAGGTGCACGGGAACCGGATAGCCATAGACACCGGCTCCTACCGCACTGGTCGGGTTTCTTCAGCTGTCTTCGTTGACGATGAACTCGCAGGCTTCATCTGTGCCGAGAAGATAAACGGCAACCCGCTCATTCGCCGCTTTGGCGCTAGAATGGAAACGCAAGATCAGACCGCTGCCAAGGTGACTGCCGTCTAAGGCTATGTTGCCGCGCTCGCTGACGCGGCCTTCGCCTTATCTGTCCAGAACTTCAAACTAAAATTGTTCAAGTGTCCGTCCCGATCAGGAACCGCTGTGAACGTTTCCGGAATTTGGTCTCCATCGCCACCGCCGCCGAAATAGTCCCTCAGCGTGTACAGGGCGCTTTTCATCATATGCTCCCAGGTCGATGACAGCTCGCTCTGACGGATTTCCTCCTGCTTCGCTTTGCTCGGTTTCCGCTTTGGTTGTGGCTGCAGATAAGACGGCCGAGGAACCACCTTGTGGTGAAATGTGATGCTGCCAAAGTTCCAGTCGTCTTCGACCGCTTTCCGCCAGCGGTAAGAGATCGTCACTGACAGGTTGTTTGTGAAATGATGCGGCCAGTAGACCCCGTCGTCGACGAACCAATACGGGCGCTGACGCTCCTCAATTTCCATCCGATCTTTCATTCGGCTGAAGGCAAAAGATAAATCGGAGCCCCTACGCCTTGCGTAACTGTGGGTCTCGTCCCTCTTCTTTGCAGACTTCGCGTCCCTGTAGGCGTTCAGTGCCTTCTCGAAATAATGCAGTTTGCTCGCGACGTACTCACCGCAGTCGCGTAGCCTGAGCCGGTAGAGGTCTCCAATTCTTTCTGTTCGAATGGCTTCGTCGATCAGTTTGGATAATTCGCGTTCATCTACGCCTTTGATCGCCTCGATTTCTCGTTGCTCCAGATTGATTTCACCCATTGGCCAAATCTCCTGCACTTGCTGCTGATGCTGGGTGGAGCAAATCACGAAAATCGAGCTTGACGCAATCATTTTTGTTCTCTATTTGTTCGAATTATGAAAAAGATCGCTCTGCACACCCTACGACTATCGCTCTGATCCGCCGCCTCTGCGGAGGCTGAGATTATTTGCGTTTAGGGTTTTGCGTATGAGCAGTCATTTGTCGGCTCCACCGGAGCAGCCGGTGTCATCAGTGGCACCTTTATTCCCCCTTCACACAGTTCGTTGCGATGGCCCTGCCGTTTTCCGCAACCAGTTAGCCCGAGACATCGGATGCCTGCTGGATGTGGATGACGATGTCATCTCTTGGTCCTGTGGGACCGTCGAATTGGCTATGGACGGTGTCACTCATGTTCCAGACCTGGTTGCCGAAAGCCAAAGCGGGATCGTTCTAATCGATGCGGTCACGAAGGCCGGACCTTCAGCCATAATCACTGAAATGGCTGCGGCAGCCGGATACCAATATCGCCCGTTATCCAGACCGGAATTGCCCGCCATCCGATTGCGGAACGCGAAGGATTTGCTGCGGTACGCGCGATACAGTGTGACTCTTGATGACCGTATTCGTGTCCTCGCGGCCCTGGATGAGTGCGGCACAATGACTTTGGCTGAATGCCTATCCGGCTTTCGCACGACGCAGCCCCTACCGGCTTTTGCGTCAATGGTCCTCCAGCGCTTCATCGCCATCGATCTTGATGATGCGCTTATCGGACCCGAATCCACCGTACGCCGCTTTCGTGGCTGACCACTGGAAATTCGTATTGCGACACCGTCGCCGGAAACAATCCAATGTCGTTTATCAAAAAGAACATCAGCGTCACAAAATCAGTTCGGGACTACGCCCTGTTCTGCACATTCAAGCATGCACTGCGTCGTCATCCTGTCTTCGCGTCGGGTCGTGCGGGGCTGGTGCTACTGAATGCTCCGGAAGGGTATTCACCTAAAGACTATTCGAACGCGATACTGGCCGAACTCTACCCGGACGATAATTTTCGCCGGACCGACGCCGGGTTCATGTACATCTTCATCCACGACAAGCCATCCAAGGCTACAGGCGAATATGAAGATGAGTGCCAAAACAAGGCAAGGTCAGTTATTGTCGTCGAACATGGCGCGTCTGTACCGCAAGAAGTAATTCTGGGCGCAGACATCATTGTCGATATATTGCCAATCTCTGCTCGCGACTTCCAAGCAGCCTGCCACGTCGTTCTGGGAATGAAGGTTAGCGAGCATGAAGCCAACCGCATCCTGCAGTACCCACATAATCACGTTTGGGCAGCACTGCGGCGAGGACGGCCGGTTTCCGACGTCATACGTCGGCTGTCCGAAGTCATTATCGAGCAGGACTTAAGCGCACCGAAAAAGCCCGAAAGGGATGTGCCTCCATTGTCAATGATGCACGGGTACGGAGATGCCAAAGAATGGGGCATCAACCTGGCACGGGATATCAGCGATTGGCAAAACGGAGGCATCACCTGGGATGATATCGACAGGGGTATTGTCTTGAGCGGGCCTCCCGGCGTGGGCAAATCGATCTTCGCAAAAGCGGTAGCAAAGGAATGCGATGTCAAATTGATAGCCACGTCCCTGGGACGTTGGCAGGCTCGTGGGCATCTCGGCGATTTGTTGAGGGCCATGCGTGCAGACTTCGCTGCCGCCAAAGATGCTGCGCCAGCCATCCTGTTTATCGACGAGATTGACTCAATAGGAGACCGGGAAAAATTCACGCACGACAACAAGGATTACAGCGTTCAAGTCGTGAACGCATTCTTGGAGTGCCTCGACGGACTGGACGGTCGTGAAGGTGTCGTGGTTGTCGGCGCGACCAACAATATTGCCAGAATTGACCCTGCGGTCCTGCGTGCTGGCCGCTTGGATCGCCATGTCAAAATACCGTTGCCGGATGGGCAAGCGAGACTGGCAATCCTGCACCAACATATCGACGGCATTATTTCAATCGACAGGCTCGCACCATTGCGTGCTTCCACGGTCGGTATGACCGGTGCCGATTTAGCCAAGGTTGCTCGCGATGCTCGACGCTTAGCCCGACGTGAAAAGCGAATGCTGACTGTCGACGATCTGCGTGCTGCATTGCCAGAAGTCGTCAGGATCGAAGGCGAGTATCGTCGATCCATCGCCGTGCATGAAGCTGGGCACACAGTTGTCGGGAACGAGTTGAAACACGGAGCTTATCTGGGCACCCAGATTGTGGACCAAGTGGTCATGAATGGCTCAGATCAGAACGGGGGAGCGGCCTATTTCGATCTGCCGAGAGTGTCTCGACGTGACCGTGATTTCTATCATGGCCAGATCACCATTATGCTCGCTGGACTGGCGGCAGAAGAAGTCGTTCTGGGGAGCACCAGTGACGGCGCAGGTTCCGGCAGCAATTCCGATCTGGCCATGGCAACACGAGTGGCAACGATCACCGAAACGATGTTCGGTATGGGAGCCAGCTTCCGCCACAGCCCGGCAACAAGCGATGAAGAATTGGAAAAGCTGAGAGCCGGTGATCGCGAACTGGCTTTCCGTGTCGACTGCAAACTCGCCGCTCAATTTGCTCGCGCCAAGGAAATCCTGGAAGGCAACCGTCCGCTGCTCGATGCTGTCGCTGACGCACTCGTGAAAAATGGGACGCTCACGCCGCAACAATACGAAGAGTTGGCCCGGCAGCATCAGGTGGGGCAAATGGAGCAGGCGACTGGAGTAAGTGATTTAAAAACAGATGCTTACGAAGCCAGCAAGTCGTCGCAGCAGGACAGTCTGAGCGGGGCGGCATAGTTGTCGCCGGTCGAAAAATTTCGACCGGCCTAAAACCGTCGGCCAAAAGTGAACGATCTATGAAATGAGGTTTTAGCCATACTTGAGAAATGCAGATGACTCCTCGGTACCGCGTCGCTTAGGCTCCCATCACGTTTGAATGGAGAACCAAACCGTGAAATCGGCAGCGCAAACACAACGAGGTCTATGGGCGTCAAGCCTGTAAGTGCGCTGAGTTCTTCTCGGCCGCTCACAGGCCGAACGTCCGCCAAAGCCAACTCTAACAGTGGAACGGTGGATATGAACGTGAAGAGTATGACATCGCCGATTTATCTGTGCTGCCTTGCGACCCTGTCGGGTTCCGAGGCAACGACTTGGCTCGTCCGCAAGCTCCTATCGCACATCGCGAACTGAATTCCGAAACAGTCCGAAGTGTCCAAGGCTCAACCCATAGGTTGCGCCAATGATGGAGCATGCCATGAAGTATCCGGTGTCTCAATTCTTGCGTGGCGCAACGCCCGTTCAATCTACCGAGGTCGTCGCCCTCGGTATTGCCCGTGAACTGATCCTGAAAATAGCTGAGCTGCAGGAAGCCGCGAACTCTGCCCAGCACAGTCTCCCTGTGTCTTCGGGCGAGGGAGGCGCACAATGAAAACTGGATTTGAACCCGGGAGCGGGCCCGTTTTTGAGCCCCCGCGCCGTGTCATGCATAAAACTCTGCCTGGCATCTTTCCGAGCAAAAAGGTGCTGGGCGGGTATGTGCGAACGAAATCGCCGCTGATGATGGACGGCTTGTACCATCTGGACACCAATCCGGATGTCGTCCGCATCCTGCCTTACCCGATCCGGATCGAATACCCCTCAAACCAGGATCAGGATGTCTTCTGCATGCGTGACCATACCTTTCAGATGGGTGTGGAACTGCGCACGGGTGGACGTGTCTATATCGATTATGAACCGTACAACATTCAGTTGGAACGGCCCTGGATTGCTGATCGCACGGCAAACCTGGTGCAGGTGACGCGGAACGAACTGGGCGCAAGTTATGCCTTGCTCGACGAGCGGACGATCTACATTCAGCCGCGCTTTTCGAACCTGAAAGTGATGTGGACACATCTGCATGTTTCTGACGATGAGGCACTCATGGCTGTTCGTCGGGCCGTTCAAATCGTCGACCTGCCAACGACCATCTCTGCGGTCCGTCGGCAGGTGAAAGTGTCTGGCGTCAAATTCGAGGTCCTGGACCCTCTCGGTCACGTCATAAGCCAGCGATCCTTGGAGGAGGTTGATCGCGTGTTCACGGCCATCATGCAGATGATCAGCAAGGGCGAAATCGACATCGATTATTCGAAGCCCTTCGACGATTCATCTCTGCTGTTCGAACGTCGTTAGGAGCGCCGCATGTCAATTCGTGAACACCCTGGTGCATTCCTGAATCCCGAATCCCTGCCGGTCATCATGACCGCAGACGAACTTGACTTGCCGTTGCCTGAAAACGGCCAGTTCCAGCAAAAGTATGATGTGGCGGCGGGCACCCGGTACAACATCTGGTCGGGAGACCGGATGCGCATCGGATATTACGTCGTGCAATCCTGCTCGAAAGATGACCGCTTTGGCGTGGTGATTACGATGAACAATATCGTGACCCAGAGCACCCTTCATCTCACTACGTCGCAGCTCGTCTTTCTGGAAACACATAGGCGGCTGAGACAGGAAAACGGCAAACGAGTGAACGAAAATGCGCCGGGTGCTGCATTCCGATATACGAATGCTCAGTTGGCCAAAGGCAAGTTCTATCTGAGCTATGTGGAGGCCATCCTGCGCGCAGCGGAGCGTGAAGGTGTAGAACCCAAAAGGGGATTGATAGAGCGCGTCGCAAAGGCCCACGCATTGGAGCGAGGCGATATCCGCCCACCTTCGTACAATACGCTCAGAGAGAAAATCGATAATTATCTGCAGGCTTCGTCTGACATCGTCGGTGCCTTGTGTCCCGGCATCAGCCCGGGAAATCGGCGCGATCATTTCGGAATGCAGGTGGAGAACCTGATGGCCGATGCCGTGGAAAAGGCATGGCGACTGGATAAGGGTGATTGGCGGGACGTCAAGAAGTTCTTTCTGGCATCGTTGCATGAGCGCCCAAATCGTCACCTGCTGGAGAAGCTCTGCAACGAGAAAGGGGTGCTGATCGAACCAAGCGACCACACCCTCCAGCGCCGGTTCGGTGATATCGACAAGTTTCAAAGAGCGCTGTGGCGACACGGAGTGGACTATGCTCGCAGAAATTTCAACATCTACATCACTCAGGCACTGCCGGACCATCCGCTCGATATTGTCGACGTCGACTTCACCCCTATCGACATCGTTGTCGTCGATGATGAGCGGCCGATCATTTACGGGCGTCCCCACCTAATCGCTTTTCGCGACCGAAAGACCGGCTCGATCCTCGGGTATTCCATTAGCTTCAAGGGAGCGTCGTTCGAGCATTTCCTTGAAGGTCTGGTGCACGCGATCAACCCAAAGGATATGTCGCAGTTTCCTGGCTTGGAATGGAAACAGTTCGGCACCTTCCGCAGACTCGGCGTCGATAACGACATGGCGCTGATCAACGATCATGCCCGAGAATCTCTGGCGCAACTGGGGATACAGCTGATCGAGTATCGGCCCGGGCATCCGTGGGAGAAGGGCGCTGTCGAGCGCCTGTTTCAGACAATGAACCAGGACATCATCCACAACCTCCCCGGATCAGCCAAAGGGGGGCCGAAGGAACGTGACTCATTTGCGGACAAAAACCCCGACTTGCCCATGCTCAAGCTGTCGGAGCTGAACGAGTTCATAGTCCGGTACATTTGCGGCGATTACCATGTGAATCCGCACAAGGGTCTCGGCTTGCTCAAAACCCTGGACGGGATTCCGAACCAGCTCTGGGATGACGGAATTCGCCATTCCCACGCACGGCGTCCTATCGATCCTGATGTGATCACCCGAATGATCGGCAACACAAAAGACATCATCGTTCGCCAGGGCTGTGTACGATGGGACAACCTCATTTATTGCCATCCCGATCTCGTGGTCATCCAGTCTGATGCCCGCAATCGTGCGGCAGTGCCAGGGGTTCAGTCGACGACCTACAAAGCTTGGCGCAACCCGAGCGACCTTGGTCAGATTTACGTCCTGAACCACCACACAGGTCAGACTATCGAAGTGCCGGTGCAGGAAGCAGACGCATGGTATGCGAAGGGACTGCGCCTGTATCAGCATCAAAAAATCATGGCATATCTGCGCGAGCAAAATCGGGATGCCCGGGACTTTCGCGGTGCGTACCACGACTTCGCCAAAAACCTCGAAGAAATCAACAGGATCAGGGTGAACAAGCGCACCCGGCAACAGTTGGCAAAGTTCCACACGAGCGCCACCAACAAGTATCGGCGTACGCGCGTTGTCGAAATCGATCACAACGACCCTTCGGGTTCGGTGCCGATGAGCCTTTCTACGGTTGTGAACGAAGTCCCCGCAGTACAGCCGGTTCCACCAGCCCCGCGTCCCATCACGTCTCCCGCTCCTGACGTAACGCCACCGCGCCAGGAGGACGGGCGCAAATACTCGTTCGACCTGAGCCAGGACGATGACGATATCTCCAATTTGTTCAAGCGTAAGGATGATACCGAATGATTTATCCGGATTTCCACACTAGGGCCTTCGAGACCGACGAAGAGCGACGGGCGGCTGCAAACCTGCCTGCGGCAACCCGGCAGTCGATGATCAAGAACGTGCTCTATCCCTATGAGAAATTCGTCGAAATCAGCAATAAGATCATGAAGTTTCATCGTCCCGTAGAAGGCGGGGAGCCGGATACCGGATGGATAGCAGGACTGCTGGGTGAATACCGGTCAGGCAAAACGTTCATCCTGCAGAACTTTGCACGGCAATTTCCACCTCGTTTGACCGACAACGGCTTCGAACATGACGTCGTCTACGTCCAGGCCCGTCAGGATTGGGATTCGCTGGAACTCGGAAAACAGATTTATATGATGACCGGCGTTCCTGCCGTTCCCCGGCTGACCATTGCATCGATGAACTCGAAAGCGGCCAGGCGTCTGATCGAATGCAAGACGAAGCTGCTGATCATTGACGACGCACATTGCCTGTTCGGGGCGGCAGGCAAGCGGCGTGCGGTGTACGCCTCACTCATCAAGTACCTGGTCGATCAGGCCAATGCTTGCAATGTGCTCTTGGCTGGCCCTGCTAGTATCGAGAGTCCGATGGAAGCCGATCTTCAGATGAAGGGACGAGGTGGATTTCCGCGTTACCGCGTCGAAAGCTTCGATCCCAAAACCCCCGAGGGGCGCAACAAGTTTCGCATCTTTCTGCATGGTGTGGACCAGCGTCTGCCATTCCGGCAGCTGTCCGACCTTGCCGCTAAACGCTATCTGCCGGACCTTCTGGAGATGACCGATGGGTCTCTGGGATTGGCGATGAATATCGTCATTGCCGCCGGGTACGAAGCCATCAACGACGATTCTGCTTGCATCATGCCCCATCACCTCCGGTCTGCGGCCGAAGATCGGTTGCCGAGTGGGAAGACTTTCCAGCCATTTGCGGAGGTCCAGGCCCAATGACGATTGCCTTTGATTTGCGGACCGCACCATTCAGCAGGTGGGATGTCATCAATCAGGTGACGGAACCTGCTCACGGATACTATGCCCGTTTGGTTTCAGCGGAAGGGCATACGAGCGTAACGTCGTACAGCGACTGGATCGATGTACGGGCTCGCAATGTTAGCCCTGAGCATCTGTTGGACGTTATCGAGAAGCTTCCTCTGTCGGCTGACCGCTTGAACAGGTTACGTCGTGCGACACCAAGGCGTCACGGCGCAAAAGTGATGCTGTGCGATGAGGTATTTCGTTACAGCGATTTTTCCTACACCAGGCGTCGCTGGTGTCCCGGTTGCCTTCACGAGCAGCCGTTTCATCGGGTTTGGTGGGATATCCAGGCGATCAGGCGGTGTCCTTCCCACAGGACGGCTTTGGTCGACACGTGCGCCGACGGCAAAACGCTGCATTGGTGGTGGCCAAACTTCGATATCTCACCCGATGGCGAGGCTCTTGGTCGCCCTATGGCGGTTCATGCTTTGGGGGCAACATTCGAAAGCTACATCCTTGGTCGCCTGGGCTATGCCGACAGGCTGTTTGCACCTATTATTGATACCTGCGACGCAGGTACGGTTATCGAGGTCTGCGATATCATCGGGCGGTTGCTCAGCAATCCTTGGTCGGCCGATCTTCCCGAAATGCCGTCAGACGCTACGGAGGTTGGCTTCCAAGCTTTGAGCCGTGACGGCCCTCATCTGGTGGAAACACTGCGAGCCTGGATTCGTGTGCGAGTGCCAGATGCCATGAAGACACGTGGATGGACCATTGTGTTTGAATGGGTCCGAATTCAGCAAAATGCCCTGGAAGACAGAAAGATCGCCGGGGTCGTAAAAACAGCAATTCGCAAGGCTCTCGCGCTCGAAGCTCGTGGAGCCGTGGACCCGATCCAGTCTGATGATTTCTTGAAGGAAGAGATCGGGTTGACGGAGTTGGCTGCCAGGATTGGGGTCAACAGAAAGGGTCTCCCTGCCGTGGCGGATGCACTTGGGCTTCGGCCAGAGCGGGAATGGTACCGCGCCCCGGTCAAATTCGATCCTGTAGAGGCTGACACCATCGAACACCATGTGCGTCGAATGATGACCCGTGTCGAGGCAGCCACGGCATTGGGTATGGCTTCACAGGACATCCAGCCACTCGTCGATGCAGGCTTTCTCAGGTCGTTCAGCAACGTTATCGGAGACGGGCCTGTCGGCCACCGTTTCCTGGTCCGCGACATCCAGAAGCTCTTGGACTTCACAGGTGGTTTGCCACAGATGAAGCACGCAAAATCGCGGTCCCTCACCACCTTCGCACGGAACGAGGGGTTGCGTATGGGCGATGCCGCAGTGAAGGTGATGAGCGGCGAATTAGACTGCATTCGAGGCGAAAACGGCAAGCCCGGGTTTCGGGCTGTACGCGTGATTATCCGAAACCGGCAATCGCATTAACTAATCATTTGATCGATTAAATATGCCATGACCTAAAGCGTTATTTCGACACGCAATTGTCCAGCGAGTCAGCTCTTGCCCCGTATACAACGCTGGCAATCATGAAACTTATGATGAGCGCGAAGGCGCTGTGAAAGCGGAGGCTTGAGCGTAGAATGAGTAAAGGGCGGGAAAATCCCACCCTTTACTCATAAAAATTTTTCGATGTCGGAACCATCAAACGCAGAGTTTCGTCACCTTGACTCGCACCCTACAAGCGTCCGATCCCTGCTTGTCCGAAGACTAAGCCTACATTTTTATCCAGCCCGGGGCGTAAGTCGGGCTGCAAAGATAGCCGAAACCATCTTCAGTTACCTAAGTAAGGAATCTCTCCCCTTATGTCAAGACTGCCGAACACGCCGACGCTTGCGCACGATCTCCACCTTCACTTGCTCGGCACGTTTTACGAACGAAATAGGTTGAACGGGGCTGAAAGCCGATACCACGATCACTTCTCTAGCGCCAGCATTGCGAAGCATCTCGGCCAAACACGCTGACGATTGGCCACTTCCAATCGTGTCCTCGATCAGAACGACCCGTGCACCAGCGATTCCTTCAGGGATGGCGCGGGTGTTCCTGAGCTTGAAAGGGTTAACATATTGGCGAAGAGACATTGGCAGGTCCTTCATCCGGAATGGCTCCTTCAGCGCGAACTTACCGAAGCGATTGATCTCGTTGATCACGTCGGAAATGATTCTCCGATCATCGCTCCCCATCTTCGCGGCAGTCTTTCGACGCATACAGTCCGCCAGCACGTCCTGATAGCTCCGCTTTTCGAAGACATCGAAAATCAAGCATTCCCGCACGCCCATGATACGATGAAAACGGCACGCCAAGAAACGTGAGAGCTGCGATGCAGATGGTGTGTAGAAAATATAAGATATCGGACCGAAAGTCCGGACGCGGTCTGCAATTGTCTTGAAGTTAGCCTCCAACTCTTCGTGCAAGAGCTGACAAGAACCAGCGTCGATCTGAAAATCTTTAAGACCTTTAATCGCGTAAACGAGAGGATTTCCGTCGGAACCGAATTCGCGGTTACCACCAATGCGCACAAAAGCTGAGTGGAGGAAGTACCCGTCACGCTTTTCGAAAAACGGCAATTTCGGAGATTTTGTAACAACATCCCTCTGATGATCGTTGGTCACTCTGACGGTGACCGTCTGATCTTCATTCTGAATACATTCAATACCCATTTAAGAAACTCAATATCATCTGCCTGCTCAATGAATGGGCGTCAAAAGGGAACGCCTTCAAGTTGTCCCTATGTAATTCATCTGGTGGCTTTATTGAAGATCAATGCTGACCATCGGACAGATTGCGGTCGACCAATTGGCGTGATGTGTTCAATCGCAGCGGCTGTGATTTGAGCGCGATGAGCGTCCCCGATCAAATCACGCACCTCGATTTGAAGCTGTCGATTTCATTAGGCTTGGAACGAATAGATCAGCTTCGTCCTGCAGAAACATCGCATCGATCAATTGGCCGGTACTCTCGGCCGTGTTCCGAGCCAATCGAGGCAGTTCCTTCTTCGACTGAGCGACATTGTCCAAGGCGATCTGCTGATCTCTTTCGTCAACGTCGATACGGACAATGTTGCGCCTCTGAACGAGAAGACCCGCCTGGCCGATGGCGTTTTTCGACTGGGCACGTGAAGCCATCTTAAAAAGGGGAGGAACACCTACCGATATTCCCCACCCATTTATTCCGCCCGTCAGCTGCGACTGCTTTAGATTCAGGACCTCTTCCCCAGTTCCCAAAGAGAGGATTCGGATATTCTCAAGCGGCACATCGTAGCACGCGATGACATCGACTAGCGCGTTCATGACCGGGTTGTTGGCCCAGACACCACCATCAATCATGATGTGTCCGTTATTGTCGACTGCTGCAAAATAGGCCGGAGCCGCCGTCGTGTGCAAGGCCGCGTCGACAAACGTTTTGTGGCGATCTGACTGATAGTCCGGATGATGAGGCGTCTTGTAGATGTACGGCTCACCATGCACTGCCTCGAAGGTTGGAATGACCAGCCTCGTCGATGCGTCATTCAGGACTTTGCCGCCGAAAATTCTTAGAAGTTCATCCTTCAGTATGCGCTGGTCGTGTTTCGGCTTGGTGAGAAATCGTACAGATTTCATTAGGCCTCCAAGCCCCTTTGGTGCCGGAAAGATTGTGTCTCCGCGCTCGGTATAGATTTCCAGCACCTGCTTGGCCGTCATCCCATGTGCGAGGCCCAGCGCGACAATCCCTCCGGTCGACGTCCCCGCGATCATATCGAAATGTGACGTGATGGCTTTACCATTCAGGAAGCGGTTTTCGATTTCAGCCAGGTAGGCTGCCGGGAAAATGCCCCTGATGCCGCCGCCATCGACGGAGAGTATCCGGAACAGACGATCTTTGGGCCAGGGTTGCTTTTGACGGCCACGGTGATTAGTGCCGTCAGATCGAGGCGGTGCGATATAGTTCATGCTAAGGTCTCCTCGGGTCCTGAGGTCGCATGGCGTCCCCCGCCGGACCAGACACCCGTCATCAGCCAAAATTCATAGAATGCCAGCCACTCAATGGTCCACGGAATGATCTTGTCAGCGATCAGCATCGTGGAATTCCATTCATCTGTTTCAGGATCGAAGAGGCAAAGCGTCGGATCGCTGGACGGCCCATACACATGAGGAAGAGAGCCCTCTTCATTTCCCGGCAAACGTTCAAGCGTTGGCGATAGGACCCGGACCTGTGGGTAGGTTCCCACAACGTATCGAATTTCGATCCGATACGTTGTGAATTGCGGCTTCAAGATACCGGACCATGTCGCAGAGCGAGCGACGCGGTCACGCTTTCCGACCCGAAACATGGGCCATGCAGCAGCCATTGCCTCGATCTGTTGCTCGATGGTTTTGCGCTTGGCGTTCATTCGATGCGATCCCCGAAGTAGGTGTGGGGTGATGCTCGAACAGGAGAGGTGTATGCCGTTGCGATAGGCGCTCCCGCAGATGCAGGAACGAGAATGCCACCACGCTTGGTATATCTCTGAGTGCCGACTGCTGCTGCCGCCTGCGCATCCCTTGCCATCATGTCGACTGCCTTGGTCACAACACGGTCACCAAACATATCGCGCAGCCAATCCTGAAGCCTGTTGGCCAGCATGTCGCCAGCAAGGGCGGTTTCAAGGCCTCGGATCAGTTCCTTCAGATCGTTGGCGAAGCGATTTTGCTGGTCGGCATTTTCAGGCCAACGGTCTGTGAAAATGTCATCAGCATAAACCGGATTTGCAACATGCAGCAGACGACCATAGAGGGAGGCGTTCTCAATATCCCTCACGATGTTGCGCGAGACCCGAAGGAGCATTTCGCTCAACGAGCTTCCCGATGATGCCGACATGGCGCAATAATAGGATAGCATGACGCTCGGCGGCATCCTGCCCGAGCGATTGGCATACCGGATGTTTCGGTAGCGCTTCAGAAGCTGAAGGACCAAAGTCGCCGTATTTTTCACGACAAACTGTGTCTGAACTGGCACTGGATCGACATCGGCATCGGCAAGTGCACGATCATAAGCTGCCCACTTGTTAGAAAATGCTGCGACGACCCGGCGTTCAATGGGCGTCTTCTTCTTGTACCACTCGACGAAGCCGTAGGCGTTCATTGGCACTGCGAAGTCCTCACGGGACGCAGCTGGACCACGGGCATGCATGATGACACTCTGGCGCTCAGGCGAACCCCAATCACGAAGCGAGGGTGTGATATCCAGGTGCATGTTGTCGGCGTAATAGATGGTCACGCAACGAGTTTGGCGGACGACAGTTAGTCCACGGTACCCGATAAGGGCCTTTTCAAGTTCAGTCAGAATGTAATTCGGTGACCGTGAGGAAAATGCCGAGCCCAACTGAGCAACGATATCCAGATCATATTCGTCATCGGTGCCACGGGTTGAGATAGTGGCGTCAATCGCCATCGAACCCTGGGGATAGAAATGCTCGATCTGGCCGCAGAAAGACGAACTGGTTGCTTCAAGATGCTTCCGTACAGCGTCGTAGCGACCAACGGCCTTCTCGTGCAGCGATGGCGGAAGCTGCACACTGAATGCGATCTCCGCGAGGATGGCATCGACGCGATCTGAAAAGGGGTCAATTCCGTCGATAGTCGTGATGTATTGGTTCAATTGTCTTCTCCAGTTGTTTTGTGTGATGCGCGTCGTGTTTGCTTGTCATCGTCGTTCTCCCCTTGCTTGCTCACCGAGTTCGCTAAAACTTAATTAAAAAGTTCGCTACTCCGAACTAGAGATATGATTCTTGATTTCCGAAGTCAAGGGCTCTAAAATATGCCTACTCCGAACCTGTGGGAAAACGAAAAAAAGAGAGAATCGGATGGCGCAGAACACCTTTGGAGCGCGGATTAAAGCGCTGCGTACAGAAAAGAAGCTGACGTTGGATCAACTCGGCGAGCTGTCGGGCACATCGAAGAGCTACATCTGGGAATTGGAAAACAAAGCCCCGCCTAGGCCGTCTGCGGAGAAATTGTCTGAAATCGCAAAGGCGCTCGGGGTCACAGCGGACTATCTCATCGGGAGCGATGATACGACCCGCAAAGAGGCCGAAGATATTGCGTTTTTCCGGCAGTACAGCGGGCTGCCGGACGAGACCAGAAAGCACCTGCGTGATATGGCTGACTCCCTGGCAAAAATGACCAAGAAATGAGCCGTGACGTGACCCCGAAGCCGATGGTCGAAGCAAACCGCATTACGAAAATGCTTGATCTGGTTTTTGGGGAAGATCGATTTGATCGTCATCCGGTCGATGTGGAAAAATTAGCCGTTGAATATTCGCGGCAGATCGCGCCGCACTCGCCAATCCATAAAGTTGTTGGACAAGATTTACCCGGCTGTGTCGGTGCCTTGGTTTACAGCGACACCGCTCCTCGGCAGTGGGGTATTCTCTATGATAGGGAGCAACCCGAAACCCGCCGGGCTTTTACCGTCGCGCACGAGTTTGGGCACTATGTCCTACACCGGGGACTGGTTGAACAGGATGAGCGCTTCGATGGAGGGATTTATTGCGACGAGAACAGTGTTGATCGTCGTGCGGGGGAGGGTATCGAAAAGGAAGCAGATCAGTTCGCTGCCGCGCTATTGATGCCCTTTCACGATTTCAGAAGGCAGATTTCATCGAAAGAACAGCCGAGCCTTGAACGACTGGGGGAGGTGGCCAGGCGATACGGCGTGTCCCTTACGGCTGCGATCTTGCGATGGTTGGAATATACAGAGTCGCGTTCGATGCTGATCCTGTCAAACGAGGGTTTTGCTCTCTGGGCGAAATCAAGCGAGCCAGCGTTGAAATCCGGTCGCTACATTCGCACCAAGAATGACATGTTCGAGTTGCCACAGTTGTCGGCTACAGTCCGTCAGGATTTTGATCTCAGCATAGGGGCTAAGCATCCGGCCGGTGTCTGGTTCAATGAGGCAGCAACAGAATTTTGCTTTCGCTCAGATCGCTACGATCAGGAAATCACCTTACTACATTTCAAAAACCTGGGACCACGATTTCAGTCCGAGGAAATGGTGGAGGACGTCTTCGACCGGTTCAATCCAAGGTAATGACTGCTAGACGTACGGAATGACATCACAGGCATCAATGTTGTTAACGGTTGATTGCCAACCGTTCATGGTCATTCAGCAGGTCATTTTCGCCTATGCGATCAGTTTCTTCACCCTTGCCGCATCTTCAGAATATCCCATTTGCTGATACAGGGCGAAGGGGGAGGAACCTGGCTGGACATTCGCAGAAGTCTACGAGTTTATTCATCCGTCGAAGCGAAAAGGCTATGAGGGTTGGGAAAACGCTGACTACGGCGACGACCGCGACGACGAAATATGATTTCGACGGCAAACAATCCCGGTCATTATGCAGGATGCTCAAACCGTGCCCCTCACATCAATTCTACCATTCCAACCGCTCTTTCATAAGCCCGATGTAGGCGTATGGCGTGTCTCGATCTCCCGCCTTCGCGTTGAGGGAAAAGGTTGGACCAAAATGGATCGTAAGAGCGCTACCAAATACGGCACTCTGCCAGGAGCCCGTCGCCCCGTACAAAGTAGCACCGGCGAAGATCGCAGCTGGAATGTTGAACCTGACCTCCAAATCCCACAGATCAAACAAGTGGTTTGACTGCTTTGCCACGCGTATCTGATCTTCGATTGCTTTTGTTAAATTTAACATTGCAGATTTATTGGCAAAGTCGGGATCGGGCGATTTCAGGGAGTCCAAATATAACTCGCATACTGCGTCCAGCAGCGCCAAGCGCTCACTGTTATGCCGCCGTTTGAACTCGTAAATTCGGTCATACGGAACTTCATGTGCTGGCACGGGGAGACAACGCATGAATCTCAGAAATGCGCCCCTGTTCTGCACTACGTCGGCATTTGGGAGCTGCGATGTATCGATATGGCCGCAGATGGACCAAGCCCCTCTATCCTGTCGCTCTCTTTCCTCGAACGCTCTTAAGCAATTATCAGCGGCTCTTGCGAATGGCGAGGTGTGACGACTGCTCTCCATGACCGAGCGGTCCAAGAAGGGAGCCGCACTTTCCGACTCAGGTGGTAGGTGACAATGCTCGGGATAGTCGACTTTATCCCAATAGGTAAGGCAGAATCTGAGCAAGTGAGCATTCGCATAGACATAAGGTGCACGCCCCATGTAGCACTTGGAAAGGTCTACACATTCCCGCAGCACGATCCCATGCATCTTTATCCTGCCCCGATTGACACTGACCTCAGTTTATATTCGTCGCTCACTTGCGCAACCGCGTCCTGTTCAGACTTTAACAAAGGTTCACGATGGAAGGCTGCGCGTTGAAAGTCTTCGCATGAGATCACCGTCAATTATAGAGGAGCAATCAAATCCAATAATCGGCAACAAACATCGGCAAAACCGATTTTCCATACGACCTAAGTCATTGAAAAAACATTGCAAATTTCTTTTTAAAGATCGGCAAATCGGAGCTTTTTGTATGGCTAAACAAGATCGGCAATCAACATCGGCAATTCTGTTGATATATGCGCCTTAAGCTACTAATGTTAAATAAGTTTCAGGATTTTCAAGATCGGCAAAAATATGGAAGAAGTACGCACTCGCATTGAACCTGCCTTTTTTGAAGATAGCATTCCCCCGATTCTAGCTGACCTCGTTGTAGAGATACAGGGCGCGGCGTCACAGTTGGGTCAAAGCTTGAACGAAGATGCCGCATTCGAGCTATCAGACCTCGTCCGCGTGATGAACTGCTACTATTCAAACTTGATTGAGGGGCACAACACTCGCCCTAAAGATATCGAACGTGCATTAGCGGGTGCACAGCTTGAAGAGGCGACACGGCCACTGGCGCTGGAGGCCAAGGCCCATGTTGTTGTTCAAAGAGAAATTGACCAACTGAACAGGCTTGGCAAGTTGCCTATTCCGACATCTGCAGAATTCATATCCTGGGTGCACAGACGCTTCTATGAAGAGATGCCAGCTGAATTTCGTTTCGTTGAACAGGCTGACGGTAAAAGGTTTGAAATCGTTCCTGGGGTCTTCCGCGCAAGAGCGGAAGATGACGTTTCCGTCGGGCGGCATCAGCCTCCATCATCCCAGTATGTTCTCGCCTTCATGAAACATTTCTCAGCGAGATACAAAAGCGCCCAGACGGGCGCAACGAATAGAATTATTGCGATTGCGGCAGCTCATCACCGCCTTAATTTTATACATCCCTTTACTGATGGAAACGGACGGGTCAGCAGGTTAATGTCCCACGCGATGGCACAGAATTCGGGGATCGGCGGGAAAGGCCTATGGTCGATTTCTCGGGGTCTTGCGCGAGGTCTAAACGACAAAACCGAATACAAGCGCATGATGGACCACGCCGATCAACAAAGGATGGGTGATAGAGACGGTCGGGGAAATTTGTCAGCGAAAGCACTCCAAGACTATTGCGAGTGGTTCCTTTCGGTAGCTCTCGACCAAATTAAATTTTCGAACGTCGTATTCGCCTTTGACACACTGGAAGCGCGTTACAGGAAATTGGCTGAAACCCTGATAGACGACAAGCGGGCACCGGATGTGATCTCTGCCGTCTTAAAACACGGAACGATGGATCGTGGAGACATTAGCCTGATCACAAAAACCTCAGACCGCACCGCTCGAAACACGCTGAAAGAATTACTAGACTTTGGGTTTCTGAAATCGTCGACGCCTAAAACTCCCGTACGCATCGCCTTCCCACTGGATTACCGGGACCGACTCTTCCCAAATTTGTTTGCAGATGTTGAGGTGGACGCGCCTGCGCCCAAAGTTCCGGCGTTTCTCATGAAAAGCGAAACTAAATCCAAAGCCATCCCGCTGACGACGGCATCGCCAGATGTGGAATTCCAAAAACGCATAGATTTCGTCCCGATGCTCCTGCAGACGATGGGCATACAGTTTATCATTGGAAAAATTGCCGCTGAAGCACTCGCAGACAGCGGCGGACAAGAGGTTGATTGGCGTGATGTCGAAGATCGCGTGATCACCGAAGCTATTGGCGAGCACGGCTTCTCTCGGACGGCTGTGATCGACGACTTGTCGAAGTTTAGTCCCGGTACTCTGACCGAAAACCAAAAAGATGACCTCACTATGAGAGTGTACGAAGCAGCTCCTTACCTGGTGGCCAAATACAATAAAAAGTTCGAAGGCAAAGGACCGAAACGCTGATATGCAGCCACGCTTCGGCACGAAAGGGATGCGAAGGTACAAATCATCGTCAGGGTTCTAGTTCAGCTCACCGTCACTTGCGAACTTTAGTCGGTTTTTAGGCCGCCTGGACGCCACTCCCGGCTGTATCGTTTTTCAATATGGAATTATGTTCAAACGTATGTGGTGACGGACCCCTGTTTGCTCAGGGGTTTGAGGCGACGCGCTCAAATGAATGTGGCGACTGCGTCTAAAAAATTAGGATTTTCAATGCGCCTCTGTTCGAAGGTATGTGGCGAGCGGCAAAACTAATAATTTCAATTAGTTAATTTGTGCTTGTTGTAGCCGGACGCGGATTTCCGGAATTTTGACACCGCGATCCGGAATTTTGGTTTTCCGGGAGGAATTCCTAATTAGCGAATGCGATGCTGATAACTTCTATCCTTGCCGGTCAGTCATCAATCCTTAAAGGACCAAAACCTGCCCTGTCGGTTTAACGAAATCGTGTCCTTCCACGTTGGTGTAGAGGCTCGTCTCTCAACGTTCTTTTCGTTTCTAAGGTCAAGCTCCCGCTCGCTTACGAGAAATGCAGTCACATCGGCAATGTCGGCCAGTCGCGCCGGTGTCTCGTTCGCTATGGACTTCACGAAAGCTCCGTAAGGAAGCCTGTCGTCTTGGTGTTGTTCGTGTAGCCGCTTTAGGAAATCTTCTGCCAATCTCTCCCGCATTAAGGCCCTGTCTGCTTGGCCAAACAGGAAGTCGGGAGCGTTATGTGGATCGGCTTTCGGGTCGAACCCGAGCATCTCTAATCCTCCATGTCCCATATGTAATGATTGATTGTTGATCGCCCAGTGGCTGTCCACCATAACGTTCCGAGCTTTCACGTGGTGGGAAAGGTGAAGGAGCCAAAGATCCTTGCGGGCTTTCTGAGAGCGCAAGAAAAATGGGCTCTGAAATGTGGTCCCGGTTCGAAACTTGAGGTGTTGGAGAAGTAAGCGTTGGATAACGTAGCGTCCGCCCCAATCGGCCTTCAAACGAAGAAACTCACTAATTTGTGCTTCGGAAAGTTCAATTGGCGCGGTCCGCTGGACGATTGCCGGATTTTTCGACAGGTAATCGATCAGCCATCCAACAGCGAAAGTAAGAATGCACTCTGCTGCTGAAAAGCGCAGGATTTGCCTGACAATTTCTAGATTTACATCCGTGTAGCCGAGCTGGTCGAGAAGAAAGATCGATCGGCCGACAGAGCCGCGAGTTCTCTTTTCTATCCGCGCTGAAATGGTTGGAAAGACGTCTTCGAACTTCGAGTTATGAAGGAAGATCGTTTGACCAATTTTCGCGGAGTAACCGTGCGTCTTCAACTCTTCGTGGAGGAAATCTATGTGGTCTTTGTCGCTGTCGACGAAGTGAAATTCAGCGTCGATGTCAAGTTTCTGATTTCGGCCTTGGTTCGCTCTCTTTTCGGCAGCTTCTACCGCCTCTAGGAACAGCAGAGGTGTGCCTTTCACAAATTGTCCGTCGCGAACGAAGCGTCCACCACCACAGAAGCCATCCACCAGTGTGATTCGTTGCCGCGTCTGTGCAGGGCTGACCAGAATGGCTGGGAAATAGCTTTCAAGATAAGCAGAAATCAGTCTGAGTTTCGCGTCGCTGTGGTCCTCAAGAGGAGGAGGCGTAGCGCCCGGTTTCCAGCCAAACGTCTTAATTGTTGTAACTCCCACCATTTACAGGCAGTGAGTTGTGATTGAGATGATTCGTCAAGCGCGCAACTTGAGATCACCTTCCTTTATCTGGGGAAATTCTCGGATCAACTCTCCGTCGAGCAAGCCACCACCTTTACCAAACTGGTCGAGCTCCTTGATCAAGTTGGCCGGGCACCCTTCTTCCTGGACCAGTGGGTTGTTTGTTGCTGCACCCCACTGCTTGTGGAATGGAGCAATGCCGAAACGGCGGCAGTCGGCAACAATATCGCGTGCCCACTGTGCCATCATCGGTCGTGCGCCAGGTCCACTTTCGCCTCCGCTGATTAGCCAATTCGGCTTCGGATCATCTTCCGCGAGCCGCAGCGGCCCGATCGCAGGTTCATAGGATACGAACCACACTGCCGCAGGAATTTCAGAGATGAACCGTTTGCGCTGCTCAAAACGAGCTTGATCTTCTGCCGTGAAACCGAGCCAAACGTTATGGTAGCCTTGCGTGCCCCAATCTGGTGGGAGCATCTTCTTGATGTTCTGTGGCCTCTTCGTAAGAAGCTGCCAATCCAAGGCAGGTGTCGCCTTGATTACTTCGAAGAGATCCGCACGCCATTGCGGATCTGCCTGGTTATCAAAGACGTCTGCCAGCGAAGCACAAAACACGCGCTGCCGTCGGCCGTGCTGTGCAGCAAATTGAGCCGCCTTTTGCTGCCAGATATGAGGGGCTTTCCAATAAGCCTCGGTTGTTCGCTTTCGCGGCGAGTTGCCCCATTTGACGTGGCCGGATCGTTTCGACCAGGCCTCTGCATAGCAATTGTCGCAACCAGGGCTAATGTTGGTGCAACCGGTCCAGGGGTTGAACGTGTGGTCGGTCCACTCAATAGCTGAATTCATGGCCATCGCACGTCTCCCTGCACCAAATCACGCTCATTCTACCTTCAACTTTTATGGTCACCAAAGACTTAATCGTAGGACCTAAAGTTCGAGATTATGATTTCCTTGACCTCCTTGATCCGCCCCTGGCCTTGAAGCGAATAGCTGCAATCCACCTCCTGGATCTCGAATTTTGAAAAGGTCTCAAAGACCTCTTGAAGGGCGTTCAAAGACATTATGAAGCGGCCTTGAAGCCGTCCGAGAACGTCCGCCATCTCCGCAAACTCCTCCCGGCTGAACACGGCCTTGCCGTAATCATCCTCGCAGCCCCAATAGGGTGGATCGAGATAGAAGAGTGTGCCGGGGCGATCATATCGTTCGATGAAGGCGCGCCAGGGCAGGTTCTCGATGACGACGCCTGCCACGCGCTCGTGGATCTCTTCAAGCTGCGGTGCGAGCCTTGAGAGATTGAACCGGCCACCGTCCATGGTCACGCCGAGGGTCTGGCCCCGAACCTTTTCGCCGAAGGCCAGGCGCTGAAGGTAGAGGAAGCGGGCGGCTCGCTCCAGGTCGGTCAGTGTTGATGGGGCTGTTTGCGAACACCCAATCGATTCCGCTCAAGGGCGCGGATCGCCGGTCTAATGAAATCAAGATGCGTTAACCGCCAGGCATTAATCGCGAGGTCGCTCGAAACGCGCGCAACTTGCTCAGAGCCCTTATCGATCGACCATCATCGATAGCGGCGAGATCGAGAATAATGGCATTGGCAATGGTCATCGGCACCACCAGCGACTGTGATTGACCCGGCTCACCGCGCGATACCGCAATGTGATGATCCGGGGCGGGATCCATCCGCGCTGCGTGCAGATCCGTCAGTGCCAATGTCACGGCGCCGCGTTCTGCTGCAATTCGCCGAACCTCTTGTACCAGAGGAGCAGCGCGACGGAAGGAGAGAAGCCACAACACGTCCCCCTCCGACAGCGAACACAGCAATTCCGGCAGTTGCTCCATTTGTGCCGCTATATTGATTGCATGATAGCCGGATCGCGTGAGGCGAAGCCCAATCAAGGCCGAAAGGGCCGCCGAATGACCGCGGCCGAAGACAAAGATGCGGCGGCCATCACGAAGGCGCTCGGAAAACGCGCGAATATCGCTATCGGAAACGGCATTGCGGATGTTGTTCAGGGCGGCGATCTCGCTGTCCAAAACGGATGCCAGCAAGCTGCCTTCCTCTGCGCGAACCAATCTAGCCGCCATTCGGGCCGCAGAGCTTTCAAAATCCCCGTTCTCACCTTCTGTCAGGCTGGACTGCAGGAAGCTGCGGAATTCAGGATAGCCCTTGAAGCCGAGCCGGCGTGCAAGCCGTACCGCCGAGGCGGGATGGACACCTGCACGGGTGGAAACATCCTTTCCATTGTCCATGGCGGCGCGGATCGGATCCTGGATCAGCACATCGAGGAGCCGCGTATCCGCCTGCGTCAGGCGCGCCGAATGCTGGCTGATCAGATCGCTCAGTTGGAGTGGTGCTGTACTCTGGTCGTTCATGCACATTCCCGTTTATCAAGGAACTTACGCGTGATGCGTCGGCTCCACTCTTGCCCCAGTCTGGCTATCGAAAAAGAGTGCCCGGTCAGGATCATAGGAAATCCACAGGTCGTAGAGCCCTGCCGAGACCGACCTGCGCGGTGCAGCGGCCGTGAGCCGGCCAGCCGGGGTGTCGCAATGCAACAGCATATCGGACCCCGTCATCTCGGACAGCACGATCCGCGCCGGCAGAGCCGGTTCGCCCGGCTTGCCTTCATGGACGGATAGGATCTCGGGTCTGAGACCCGCGGTCAGCCCCTGCATGCCTTGCAAGCCCGGCAGTTTAACGGCATCCACGAAGTTAATCGGCGGAGAACCCAGGAAACCGGCCACGAAGCGGTTTGACGGACGGTCGTAGATCTCGGCAGGACGGTCGAATTGCAGCAGATGGCCATCCTTCATGACCGCAATTCTGTCTGCCAGCGACAAGGCCTCCGTCTGGTCGTGCGTCACATAGATCATGGTCGCGCCCAGTTGCCGGTGCAGTTCCTTGATCTCAGTGCGCATGGTGATGCGAAGGGCGTTGTCGAGATTCGAAAGTGGTTCATCCATCAGGAAGATCGAAGCGTTGCGGGCCATCGCCCGCCCCATGGCAACACGCTGGCGCTGACCGCCCGACAGCGCGCCGGGCTTGCGGTCCAGATAGGGCTCCAGCTGCAGCATGCGCGCCACGTCTTCGGCGCGGTGGTTGCGCTCGGCCTTCGGCATCCCGCGCAGTTCCAACCCAAACGCGATATTTTCCCTGACCGTCATGTGCGGGTAGAGCGCATAGCTCTGGAAGATCATCGCGATATCGCGATCCTGCGGCGGAAGATTGTTGGCGATCCGCCCGCCGATCTCGATCTCGCCTTCTTCGCAGCGGTCCAGCCCCGCGATCAGGCGCAGCAACGTGGATTTGCCACATCCAGAGGGGCCAACGATGACGACGAATTCGCCGGGCTGGATATCCATGGAAACGCTGTGCAGGACTTGGGGCCCATTCGGATAGGCCTTGCGAATGTTGCGAAGGGAAATGCCGCTCATGCCGATGTCTCCGAACGATAGCGGTGGCGAAGTGCAATCGCCAAGGTCGGTCGATCCGTTGTGAAAACCTTGACGCCCAGTTCGAGTGCCTTTTCGATCTGCGGCACGGTGTGTGCGGCCCAGCAGCCGAAATCGATACCAGCTGTCCGGACCTCCTCGGCCAGTCGGGCATCGGCATTGTCGATGTGCACCCCGATTTCCGGAATGCCATGCGCCTTGCAAAGTTCGATCACGGCGTCTGTTCCCACCTGGCGCAGCACTTGCGGACTGACCAGCCACAGCCGTGGTCGGTCCGTTGCCGTCGCTAGCTCATCCAGTGATTCGATCAGGAAGGATGAGAAGATCGTGCGCTCCAGCATGACATGCTGCGCTAGGACATTGATGACCTCAGACACAAAATCCGGATACGGAATGCCATCGACACCGGGCTTGATCTCGCAGCGGAAATCAACGCGGGAGTGAGCATAGAGTGCGCACAATTCCTCAAGTGTCAGCGGGTGGCCGCCAGCCCCGTAATTGATGGTGGCAGCTTTCACGTCCGCGAGCGTCTGCGTGGCGATTGCGCCGGTGCGGTCGGTGGTGCCATCCAGTGTGGCATCGTGATGAACGACGATGGCGCCATCTATCGTCGGATGGACGTCGAATTCCACCTCTTCCAGCGCCATGGCAGCCGTGGCCGCGAAACCTCGTGGCGTGCTGTCGCCGAACTCCAGAGTTCCACCACGATGGGATGCAATGCGTGTCATGTTCTGTCCTTGAATTATTTCACAGCGCCCATGGTGATGCCGCGCACGAGATGGCGCTCTACCAGGAAGAAGCCCAGGAGAACGGGGAGGATGGTGATGGTGGAGGCTGCCATGACGAGCGGCCAGTCGACCAACCCCTCGCCAGGATTGATGCGGTAGAGCCGGGCAAGGCCGATCTGCAGTGTGTAGAGATCCTGCTTGCCGACAGCCACCAGTGGCCAGATGTAATTGTTCCACTCGCCGATGAAGATGTAGAGCGCCATGGAAGAGATCGCCGGGCGTGACAGCGGCACGATGATGCGCCACAGCACCTGCAGATGCGTTGCACCATCCATATAGGCCGCCTCGTCCAGCGCCTTCGGAATGCCGCGCATGTATTGCCGCAGGAAGAAGGCAGCGAAACCATTCGAGATGGCAGGCAGGACCAATCCGGCATAGCTGTCGAGCAGCCCGGCCTTTGCCAGCGTCAGGTAGTTGGGGATGAGGCTGATATGGCTCGGGATCATCAGCGTTGCGACCGTTGCCCCAAACATCAGGTCGCCGCCGCGGAAGCTGAATCGGGCAAAGGCGAAGGCGGCGAGTGTGGCCACGGTAATGCCGAGCACAGTCACCAAGCCGGAGACGATGACGCTGTTGATCAGATAGCGGGCGAAGTGGAACTGGCCGATGGCTCGCTGGTAATTGTCGAGCGTGAAGGTGACGCGCCCTGCATAAAAGTCGTCGGCGGTCTGGAACGACATCCAGATGGAATAGAGCACCGGTGACAGGAACAGCAGGCCGACGACAAGCGACAGCACCGCAACGAAGGGGTTTTCAGGCTTCATAATGCACCTTGCTGCCGATGATGCGGGATTTGAGGAGGGCAAGCCCGACCAGCAGGACGAACAGGATGACGGCAAGCGCCGAACCGCGGCCGATATCGAACAGGCCGAAACCGATCTCGTAGAGCAGGTTGACCAGCATGTCGGTGGCACCGGCCGGCCCACCCTTGGTCATCACGTTGACGATGGTGAAGACCTGGAACGCCTCGATGACCGAGATGACCAGCAAAAAATAGGTGGTCGGCATCACCAATGGGATCGTCACGCGCCGGAAAACGTCAAAACGCTTTCCGCCATCCACCGCCGCGGCATCGTAAAGCTCCTGCGGGATCGCCTGCAGACCGGCGATGTAGATGACGATATCATAGCCGAGCTGCCGCCAGGTGTTGACCACGATCAACACCCAAAGCGCCAGATAGGGATCCTGCAGCCATTGCGGCCGTCCGAGGCCGACGAGGTGCAGGATCCAGTTGACCATGCCGTAATCGGTGGCGAAGACCCAGGAGAAGACCACGGCAATCGAGACGATTGAGGTGACCGAGGGCAGGAAGAAGGCGCCACGCAGGAGTCGCGAGGAGACTGTTTCG
Organism: Rhizobium oryzicola; assembly: GCF_030504645.1. Taxonomy (GTDB): domain Bacteria; phylum Pseudomonadota; class Alphaproteobacteria; order Rhizobiales; family Rhizobiaceae; genus Neorhizobium; species Neorhizobium oryzicola. The sequence continues at coordinate 609,554 of NZ_JAUKWQ010000002.1, forward strand.
CGCAGCAGCCGGCTCGCGATCAGAAGTGCTGCGCCGAGCCGGAGCGGCACCGACAGAACCGCAAACACGACCGTGACCCTCAGCGAATTCCAGAATTCGGCTGACGCCAACAATTCCTCGTAATTGCGTAAGCCCACAAAGGGCATGTCCGGTGTCAGGAAATTCCACTGGCGGACGCTGAGGTTCAGGCTGGTCAGGATCGGGATATAGGTGAACACCGCGATGAAGATCATCAGCGGTGCGACGAAGAGATAGGGCGTGAGCTTGCGGAGCATGGGGAAAACCTGCGCCGGCCGGAGTCTGTCCGACCGGCGCCCTTGAGAAGAGCGATCAGTTGCCAGCGCGCTGGTTTTCCTTGCGCGTCTGTTCTGCGAAATCCTTCAGCGCTTCGTCTGCCTTGCGCTGGCCAAGCGCAATTGACTGCCACACCTTGTATTCATTGGTGCGCATCCAGGTGACGACCGTGGTGCGGGCGCGGCCATGGGCATAGGGCAGCGAATTGATTGCCACGTCGATGCCTGGCTGGGTTTCGAGCGCCTTCAGCGTGACCGCAAGGGTGGCGCTCTTCTTGTTGATCGGCAGGTAGCCGGTAGCGGCAAACCAGATCGCGTTTGCTTCCGGAGAGGCCGCGTAGCTTACAAATTTGTAGGCCGCATCCTGCACCTCCTTCGGCGAGGAGGCCATGATGCCGATGCCGGCCCCGCCGATCGGAACCGAGCAGACCTTGTTGCACGGCATCGGGCGCACAACGAGATTGTCGCCCAGTGCCTTCTTGCGGCCGCCGTAGCTGCCGGTCGAATCCATGTCGATGCCGACTTTGCCCGCCATGAATAGGGCATTGCCCTTGTCCTCGTCGGTCACACCGTCGGGAGAAGCGACCTTGTGCTGGCTGACTAGAGACGCCATCCACTGATAGGCCTCGATCGTGTTCGGCTTGTCGAGCAGAATGTCGTTGGTCTTCGGGTCGATCAATTCGCTGTCATTTGACATGACCAGGCCCCAGCGGGCGAACTGGCCAGGTGCGCCAATGCCGGAAATGCCTTCCGAGCCGAGCTTTGCCTGGATGGTCTTTGCTGCCGCCAGCACATCGTCAAAGGTCTTCAGCGGCGTATCGACGGACAAGCCCGCGCGAGTGAAGATATCCTTATTGAAGTAAAGGACCGGTGTCGAGGAGTTGAACGGCACGACATAGTTCTTGCCCTTGATCGTGCCGATTTCGCGCGCGAAATCATAGAGATCATTCTTCAACGGATCTGCATCGACATAAGGCGTCAGGTCGGTCAGCACGTTGTTGTTGGCAAAGAGGCCGTAACGCGTGATTTCAAGGATGACCGCATCCGGCGTGCGACGTGCAGGAATACCAGCCTGCAGCTTGGCAACCATGTCATTGTAATTGCCGACGAACTCTTGCTCGACATGGATATCGGGATGCGCCGCCTCGAAGCTGGCGATGATCTTCGTCAGTGCCTCGCCATTGGTCTTGTTGAACGTGTGCCAGAATTTCACGGTCGTGGCGGCTTCGGCGCTACTTCCAACTGCAAGCAAGGCAAAAACACTAACCGCAACGGCGGCATGCAATTTCCGTATCATCGTTCTCTCCGCTGCAAATGGGATTGCAATGAGAGTGAAATAGCGGGGATGTGCGACAGGAGCGTGAACCACGTTGACGAGCCGGGTAATAGTGGGAGGCATGCCCCTTCTCCCCCTGCCACCGATCAAACCTTGGCAATAGGTGAGACTACCTATGCGACAAATGCTCGAATAGGAACCCGACAGACGGCGGTTTATCCTTTCAAGAGCTGCCGAATCGTGATTGATCAAATCCGCATTTCGCTGCCAGATGTCGGCGATCAGCATGTATGCAGGCGACGAGGTGATGTTATTCCGTCAGTAACACGAGGTTTGGCTTGCAGCAAAAATTCAACTTGTCCCACCAATCGCGCTTCCACTCTGCTCAGTGGGCATATGCGATGCGGTAGGATTGACACAAATGGAAGCGTAGTCTCGACCACGCCGCCATCATATCACCACTCATCCGAAGGCGATGTCGCCGATAACGCGCACGCGTACCCGTCGCGCCCCGCCCGGAAGGTAGGCGATCGGAATGTCCTCAACTTCCAGCGTCTTGAGGCTGTCGCGCAGCGCGCCCGAGGCGATGGCGGCCTCCTTGGCTGAACTTTCCGCCGCGGCCAGCGCCTCATCGCGGCTCATGCCGGAGAAGACCTGGTCGACTTCACCGGAAACCTGCGCCATGGCTGCTCCCAGCGCGTTGGCGACGCCAGCATTTTCCACCCGCACCACTTCCGACGCGCCCGGAACCCTATCCGGAATGAGAAAAGCGCCGCCGCCGACGGCAATCAGGGGCACATCTTCGGCGGACGTCTTCATGCGATCGAAGTTTTCCGCCACCATCTCGCTGATTTTCGCAAGCGTGCTGCGCACCAGATCTGCATCGAGATCCTTGACGCGATCCCGATCGCCCATCTCGATGATGCCGGCCGCCGCAGCGATATCGGAGGTGGTGAGCGTCGAACCGCCGAATACCTTTGCTTCGGTAAGGATACGGTAGCCGACCGAGCGCGGACCGATCTCTCCGGTTTCCGGGTTGATGATGGTGCCGCCGCCAAGCGCGATCGGCAGGAGATCCGGCATGCGAAACAGCGTGCGCACGCCGCCGATATGCACGATATTGTTCGCCTCGCGCGGAAAGCCGCCGATCAGGCAGCCGATATCGGAGGTCGTGCCGCCGACATCCACCACCATGGCATTCTGAAGACCGGTCAGGAAGGCAGCACCCCGCATGGAATTGGTAGGGCCGGAGGCAAAGCTGTGCACCGGATTGGCCGCCGCCACGTCGGCGAGTGCGACAGTGCCGTCGTTCTGCGTGAGGAAGAATGGCGCCTTGATCCCGATCTCGGACAGCGCATCGGCAAAGGCCTGAACCGTCGTTTTGCCGAGCGTTTGCAAAGCGGCATTGAGGATCGCGACGTTTTCCCGCTCCAAAAGGCCGATGCGCCCGAGCGTGTGGGACAGCGTAATCTTCGCATCCGGAATGATGGAGCGCACGATTTCGGCTGCTACCACCTCGCATTCGGTCGTCAGAGGCGAGAAGGTGGCGGAAATCGCAATCGAGGTAATGCCGGCATCGCGGATGCGCATCGCCGCGTCGCGGATTTCCTCCGGGTTCATCGGCACCAGCGGACTGCCATCATATTCATGCCCGCCATGCACCATGAAGATCATGGGATTAACGGCCTCGTAGAGGTCGCGCGGCCAGTCACACATGGGCGGCAGGGAACCGCCGGTCGGAAGCGCCACGCGGATCGCCGCCACGCGCTCCAGCCGGGCGCGCTCAACCACCGCGTTGGTGAAATGCGTCGTGCCGATCATGACCGCATCGACGGCAATGCCTGCCGATGCCGGTGCATTGATCACATGCGAAAGGGCGGATTTTACCCCCGACAGCACATCCTGCGTGGTGGGAACCTTGATCGAAGCGACGATGCGCTCGCCATCGACAAGAACAGCGTCCGTGTTCGTGCCGCCAACATCAATACCAATGCGTTTCATGGGAATACCGATTTGAAGTCAATGGCATAGCCGAAGGCGCGAGGGCCGACGGCGGCAATGCCGGCAGGCGTGGTGAGAAGGCTTGGAGCAGGCAACGCCACCACGGTGACCCGCTGGCCATAGCGGACGGATTCAGTGCCGATCGCGCTGCCGGATATGGTGTCGAGGAGGCAGAGAAGATCCGGCGTCATGGCCATTGGCTCGCCATCGCGGAAAGCAACCGCCCATTCGTTCTGAAAAGCCAGTTCCATGCGGGCGCCGCGATCGGTGTCGATCCCTTCGATGATCGTACGACCGCGCAGGAAGCCGCCGGTCGTTTCGCGGGCGACATCGATCACCTTGCCGCGGAACAACTGCTTGCCGCCTTCGTGGTCGAGAATGGCCTCGACGGGATCGGCATGGCGACGGCGCGCATCGAGCACCGCCTTGCCGAGCTCGACTGCCTTGGTCACGGTGTCATGAATGCCCCATTCCTTCACCTCGCGGCCGGTGCGGGGTGCCTTGCAGGTGGCGGCGGTGGAGCCGACTTCCGTGCAGACCTTGCGCGAGATGCGCTCCATCCATTTCCAGGAGGCGGCCCGCGTGACGATCACCTCATTGTCCCGCACATCAACCAGCGACAGCGGGAACATCGGGAGGTTGCCGATGGCGAAGGACGTCATCTGCGCTTCCGGATAGGCGCGGCCCATCGCGTCGGCATTGACGACCGGACGATTGAGAACGGCAGCGGCGAGAAAGGAGGAGAGTGCATTCGATCCGCCGATCTCCACGCTCATGATGGCGCGGAAGCGCTTGCCGATATAATCCTCCATCACCTCGACGGCGCGGGCGAGATGCACGGGGTCGCCGAGACGTTCCTGGCCAACCAGCGGCGCGCCCATCTTGGAGACGACCGCAACCATGTCGTCATCGTCAAGCGCCATCGGGTCCATCAGGTCGACACGGGCACCCTCGGCATAGAGACGCCTCAGGTTCAGCGTGGAGATGTAGGGATCGCCGCCGCCGCCGGTTCCAAGAATCCAGGCACCAATGGCAAGCGGTTCGATGTTTTCTTCTGCAAATTGTTGAAGCATGTCCGACCTTCGGCAAGGAGGGGTATCCGGCCCCGATATCGGGGCCGGTTTGTCAGCGCGAAGCGAAGGGATTACTTCGCCTTGCAATCCCAGGTGAAGTTAAAGAAGTTCAGGTCCCAGCTCTGCATGGGAATGAACTGGTAGCCCTGCAGGCACTTGTTGGCTGCGTAGCGGCGGTTCGGTGAAACGGCCCAGATATCCGGCTGCAGATCGGCGATCTTGGCCTGGAGGTCCTTGTAGACGGCGTTCTGCTCAGCTGCATTGCTGGTGCTGCGCGACTTGTCGATCAGCGCGTCAACTTCCGGGTTCTGCAGCCATTCCATCGACATCCATGTGCCCGAAGCCTTGGAATGATACTGGTTGTAGAACATCGAATCCGGCGAGGGATAGGTCGGCGAGATGTTGACCTGGGTGGAAGCCGGCGTCGTTTCCGGCTTGGACGACAGCTCGACGATACGGTTCCACGGCTCCGGCTTGATGTCCAGCGTGATGCCGATCTGCTCGAGATTGGCCTGCAGAAGCAGTGCGACTTCGGATTCGAAGGCGAGAGGCGCGACATAGCTGTTCACCAGCGTGATCTTCTGGCCGGCATATTTCGACTTTGCCAGTTCCTGTTTTGCCTTTTCGAGGTCGAAGATGCCGGGCTTGATGTCGCCGTTATGGGCGTCCTTGAACGCGGTCGACAAAGGGCCCTGCATATCGGTGCCGGGATAGATGATGTCCTGGATCGTCTTGTAGTCGGTGGCATAGGCGATGGCGCGGCGCACATGCACGTCGTCCGTCGGGTAGACCTTGGTGTTGAGCTTGATGACGAAGCCACCGGAGGTGCGGGTCTGGATCAGCTTGTAGTTCGCCATCTTGCCGATGGCCTCGTAGGTATCGTTGCCGAGGCCGTGCGAGGAGAGGCCAAGCTCGCCCTTCTCCGCAAGTGCCTTGACGGTGGCATCGTCGCTGGTCTGCACGAAGCGGACTTCATCGACCGGCGTGCCCTTCTTCCAGCCGAGGAAGTAGTCGGCGTTGCGCGCAATCACCATGTCGGCAGAGCGGTTGTAGCTCACCAGCTTATAGGGGCCGGAACCTGCCGAATGTTCGCCGACATAGGCTTCGCCCCACTTGTCGTCCGGCTTGGCATTGGCGGTGATCAGCGTCTTGTTCAGCGCCATCATCAGCGGCGTTGCGGCCAGGAAAGGCGAGAACTGCCGGTCGATCTTCAGCACAAGCGTCTTGTCGTCGGGGGCGGTGACGTTTTCGGGCTTCAGCACGCCGGTGATCAGGTTGGAAGGACCCTTGTTGATGCCGAGCAGGCGCTGCACCGACCAGGCCATATCGGAGGCCTTCACTGGCGTCCCATCCTGGAACTTCACGTCATCGCGCAGATGGAAGGTATAGGTCAGGCCGTCAGTGGATACGTGCCAGGACTTCGCTAGCTGCGGAACGATCTCGCCGGAAGGGCTGACGGTGGTTAGACCGTCATACATGTTCACGACGGCCATATAGCCGGTGTAGTCGGTGACCTTCGCTGGATCGAGCGAGCTGAAGATCTGCTGGACGTTGACGACCGTCGAGATCTTGTCGGCAGCCGATGCCGCGGAGAGGCTGCCGCCAAGGGCGATGGCCGTCCCGAGGGCGAGCGCGGTCAGATGATGCGAAAGCGTGGTTCTCATGCTGGAAGTTCTCCTCTTTATGCGGCCGGAGCCGTTTCGCTTGTGGTTTTGGCATGGGCCGCCGCCGGTTTCGGCAGGGGCTGGAAGGGAATGTCCGGATAGCCGAAAGCTGCCGGACCAACGACCTCGAGGGCCGCAGACGAGCGCAGCAGGTCGTGGCAAGGAATGGCGATGACCGCGACGCGCTGGCCATAGCGGAGCATTTCGGTGGTGATCGGATAGCCGGTGTCTACATCGAGCAGTACGATCAGATCAGGCACCGTCACCTCGACCACGCCATTGCGGCGGAAGATGAGGAACTCGTTCTGGATTGCCACGCTCGCCGTCTCGCCAGCCCAGCCGTCAAAGCCCGAAAGCTCCAGATCACCCACGGCAAATCCTCCGCGCAGATGTCGCTTCAGGTCGGTGATCTTGCCGTTGAAGATCCGGCGTCCGCCTTCGAGATCGCAGACCGCGGCAATTGGGTCCTCCTGCTGGCGGCGTGCACGAATAACCGCCTCGCCGAGCGCGATCGCCTTGGTATAGCTGCGCGGAATGGCAAACTGGTGGACGAAATGCGCCTGCATGGGCGCTGTTGCCAGCATCGCCCCGCCGCCTTGGGCGACGACGCAGGCGCGCGCCATGCGCTCGTGCCAGACTTCTGAGACCGCGTGACTAAAGATGACGGTATTGCCATGCAGGTCGCACATCACCGAAGGCGTGGAACTGTGGCCATAGATCGAGAAGGTCGTCATCTGCATTTCCGGGAAGGCGCGGCCCATGCCGTCGCAATCGAGGATCGGCAGACCGCCGAGTGCTGCCGTCACCAGCGGGCTCATGGAATTGGCACCACCGATCTCCTCGCAAACAATGGCATCAACCGGGGTGCGGATCAGTTCTTCCATCGCGGTCAGGCAGCGCAGGCCCTCGCGACCCTCGCGCATTCGTTCCACGCCGACCACCGGCGCACCGATGCCGCCAATCGACATGCACAAAGCATCGGCTTCGATGGCATCGGTGGCGAGGATCTTCATCTCATAACCGGCCTTCAACGCCTCAAGCGCCAGAAGCTTGCCCTGATAGGGGTTGCCGCCACCGCCGGTGCCCAAAATGCCGGCGCCGATTTCCAGCGCTTCCAGATCATCGCGCGTCAGGGTGCGCAGGGCGGCCTCGTCATATTTGCGTTTGCGGCTCTCAGCCATGATAGGCTCCCATCTCTCCGACGACCTTCACGTGAATGCGGGTGGCGTTGCCCGGCAGGTAGGCAAGCGGCGTGTCCTCCCGCTCGATGACCTCAAGTGTTTCGGGGATCGCGCCGGCGGCGATCGCCTTGTCGCGCGCTTCGGCCTCCGCCTCGGCGAGAGCTGCTTCGCGCGTCTTGCCATCGATGAGGGAAAACACCCGGTCCGTCTCACCGCTGATCTGGGCGATCGCGGCGCCGACGGCGTTTGCGACCGCGAAATTGTCAGGCCGCAGAACCTCCAACTCGCCGATACGGTCCGGCATCAGGATTGAGCCACCGCCAACGGCGATGACGGGCACCGGGGTAGATGAAATGCGGCTGCGCTCGACGCAGGCTTCCAGCATGGAATTGATACGGGCAACGGCTGCCTCGACCAGGGCAGGGGCGAGGCTATTGACCAGCGCCTTGTCCCCAACGTCAGCTTTGCCGGCGGCAACGGCGATATCGGTTGCCGTCAGCGTCGAACCGCCAAAACAGAGCGCCTCGCGGCGCACGCGGTAGCCGACGGATTTGGGACCGATGGACACTCCCTTGTTGCCGTTCACGACCAGCGAACCGCCGCCAAGGCCGATGGAGAAGACGTCGGGCATGCGGAAATTGGTCTTCACGCCGCCGATGTCGACTGTGGTGGAGGCCTGGCGCGGGAAGCCGTGAGAGAGCGATCCGACATCGGTGGTGGTGCCGCCGACATCCACCACCACGGCATCCTTGAGGCCGGTCAGGAAGGCGGCGCCGCGCATGGAGTTGGTCGGGCCGGATGCGAAGGTCAAGACCGGAAAAGCGCGGACCACGTCGGCTGCCATCAGCGTGCCGTCGTTCTGGGTAATATAGAAAGGGCAGGTGAGTCCGGCCTGGATGAGAGCCTTCTGGAAGGCGGCGACCGTTCGATCGGCCAGCGACAGCAGGCTTGCATTCATGATCGCCGCACTTTCGCGCGCCAGCAGGCCATGGCGGCCGATATCCTTCGACATCACGACAGGCACGCCGGGGCAGTGGCGGTTCAGGATCTCGCGTGTGCGCAGTTCCATTGCATCGTTGATGCCGCTGAAGACGCAGGTCACTGCCGCAGCCTTCAGGCCCTTGGCCCGGATCTCGCCAGCAATGCGGATGATCTCGTCTTCGTCCAGTGGCGAGAGGATACGACCGTCGAATTCGTAGCCGCCCTTTACCTGATAGCCATGATTGCCGACGATCTCGCGAATGTCATCCGGCCAATCGACCATTGGCGGCAGGCCGGCGCCAGACGGCAGGCCGAGACGGATGGCGGCGACTTCATCCATGTGACGGCGCTCGATCACCGCATTGGTGAAATGCGTCGTGCCGATCATCACGGCGCCGATGGCCTTGCGGTCGATGCCCGAAGCAGCGATGACGTTTTCCAGCGCCTCGATGACACCCGTCGTCACGTCTTCCGTGGTCGAGGCCTTCACACCGGCCAGAACCTTCTTGTCCTGCAATATGACGGCGTCCGTATTGGTGCCGCCGACGTCGATCCCTACGCGATACACGTGAGGCTCCTCTTCGATCAATCTGTGGATTTCACGAGGAAGCGCATGCGTTCCTCTTCGGTTACGACGGGCTTTTCGCGCTCTTCCACGTCGGAGACGACGGGAATGGCAGCAATCAGGGCCCGGGTGTATGGATGGGTGGGTGCGGCGAAGACATCCGGGGTCGCGCCCTCCTCGACGATCTCGCCGCGTAGCATGATGGCGATGCGCGAGCAGAAATTGCGCATCAGCGACAGATCGTGGCTGATCATCAGATAGGTCAGCCCCAGTTCCTCGCGCAGCTGGACCAGAAGCTCGATGACCGTCTTTTGCACCGAGACATCAAGGGCTGCGGTCGGTTCGTCGAGGATCAGGATCTTCGGCTCGGCAGCCAGGGCCCGTGCGATTGCGACGCGCTGTTTCTGTCCACCGGACAGCTCATGCGGATACTTTCCCAGATAGGATTGCGGCAGGCGCACCAGGCCCATCAGCTCAACCAGACGCGCTTCCCGCGCATCCCCCTGCATGCCGATCGATTTTAACGGCAGGGTGAGCGTCTGACGGACGGTGCGCTTCGGATTGAGCGATGTGCCGGGGTTCTGGTAGACGATCTGGGTGAGGCGGCGCCCCTTGGCCGGGGCCGGCGCATCGATCATCAGGTCACCGGAGGTTGGGCGCAGAAGCCCCATGATCATCCTTGCGACCGTCGTTTTGCCCGAGCCGGATTCTCCGGCCAGTCCAAAAATTTCGCCCTCGCGCAAGGTGAGGTTCACATCGCGGACGGCGTGATGGCCATTGCGGCGACCGTAGATCTTGTTGAGATTCTTGATGTTGATGATCGGTCCGCGGTCGCTTTGCGGCATGTCAGTGACGCGAGGCCCGTAGAGTGCCGGAACGGCATCCAACAGCGCCTTGGTATAGTCCTGCGTCGGCTGGCTCAGAATGTCGTGGCAGGGACCGGTCTCGACGATATCGCCGTGATGCATCACCACCACCCGGTCCGAGACCTTGCGGACCACGCCAAGATTGTGCGTGATCATCAGCAGCGCCATGTTTTCTTCGCGGACCAGCGTATTGATCAGGTTGAGGATTTCGTCCTGCGTGGTGACGTCGAGCGCGGTTCCCGGCTCGTCGGCGATCAAAAGCTTCGGCTGGTGCAGCAGCGCAAGCCCGATCAGCACGCGCTGGCGCATGCCGCCGGAGAGTTCGAACGGATAGGCATTCATCACCCGCTCGGCATCGGCGAGCTGCACGCGGCGCAGCACGGCAGCAATGCGGCTGCGGCGTTCGGAACGGGATGTCGAAATACCATTCCGGCGGTCTGCAAAGCGCATCACATCATCGAGATGGGTGCCGATGCGGAACACCGGATTAAAGGAGGAGAGCGGGTCCTGCATGATCAATGAAAAAGCAGTGCCCTTCAGCGCCTCCCGTTCGCCGCGTGGCAGGGTCAGCACATCCTTGTCTTGGACGCGGATGCTGCCGGAACGCACGGTCGCATTGCGGGGCAGTGTGCCGATGATCGCCTTGGCCGTCACCGACTTGCCGGAGCCGGTCTCCCCGATCAAGGCGACCCGTTCGCCGGCTGCGACCGAGAAGCTGATATCGCGCAGCACCTGGCGGGTGCGGCCATAGGAGGTGAAGTCGACCGACAGGTTTTCGACGCTGAGAAGAGTGTCACCCAATGCTCAGCCCTCCACGTCGAACATGTCGCGCAGGCCATCGCCCAGCAGGTTGAAGCCGAGCGTGACGTAAAGCACGGCGGCGCCTGGGCAGAGGACCTCCCACCAGAAGCCGGGCATGAACTGCCGCCCATCAGCCACCATTGAGCCGAGATCGGGCGTCGGCGGCTTCACGCCGAAGCCGAGGAAGCTGAGTGTTGCACCGAACAGGATGACAAAGGCGGCATCGAGCGTCGTCTTGACCGAGATGACGGCCACGCAATTGGGCAGGATTTCGCGAAAGAGAATATGGAGAGGTCCAGCACCGGCGAGCCGTGCCGCCTCGATGTAATCCTCGGATGCGATGAACTTAGAGACCGAATAGATCAGCCGCGCATGCCAGGTCCACCACAGCAGCGTGATGGCAATCATCGCATTCATCAGCGTCGGTTCGAGCAGGTTGGAAACGGCAAGCGCCATCACGAGCGGCGGCATGGCAAGCATGACATTGGTGAGTCCGCTGATCAGCCGCTCGGTCCAGCCGCCGAAATAGCCGGCGATCAGGCCAAGCACCGTGCCGACTGGAACGGAGATGCCGAGAACGCCGAGAACGAGCAGCAGCGAGACCCGCAGGCCAAACACGGTGCGCGAGAAGATGTCGCGTCCGGCCTTGTCGGTGCCGAACCAGTGGCTCGCATCCGGCGGCAGGTGGCGCGCCTTGAAATCGACGATGGTGCCGACATGCTTTGGATAGGGTGTCAGCCAGGGTGCGAAAACCGCGAGAATGACGACTGACAGCAGGATCAGCGTGCCGATGACCGCAGCCGGATTGCGGCTGAAGCGGTACCACATCATGTAGCCGGCGCTGAGGCCGCGATCGGCAGGGTCCAACATCTTGATGTCAGCCATCAGAGTGCCTCCTTCCGGCGCATGCGCGGGTCGATGATCGAGATCAGGACGTCGACAATGAGGTTTGCGACGATGAAGAACAGGCCCGCCACCAGCACCACGGCGGTCACCGCATTGAGATCCTTCTGCAGGATGGCGTTGAGGCCATAGGACGCGAAACCGCCCCAGGCGAAGATCATCTCGATGACGAAGGCATTGCCGATCAGAGAGGCGAATTCGAGCCCCATGATGGTCAGCGGCGCGATGGACGAGAGCTTCAGCAGGTAGCGGAAGATGATCACGCGTTCGGGCACGCCAAAGCTCTGCAGCGTCAGCACATGGTCCTTGCGCTGGTTCTCGATCATCGAGGAGCGGGTGATGCGGGTGATCTGGCCGATGCCAGCCATCGACAGCGCAAAGGCAGGAAGCGCAATATGTTGCAGGGCGCTGCCGACTACATCAAAGCGCGCCGCCAGAAGGCCGTCCAGCAAGAGAAAGCCGGTCGGGCCGCCCTGCCATCCAAGCCCATGCTCAAGACGACCGATGATCGGCCAGCCACCGGGGAAGCGCGCCGCCAGCAGTTGCAGGGTGATGGCAAAGAGGAAGCTCGGGATCGTGACGCCCGTCAGGGAGAGAATGCGTCCGACATGGTCCAGCGTGTGGTCGCGGTAATGGGCGGTGACGACGCCGAGCGGAATGGCGACGAGGAACATGAAGACGACGGAGACGAGGACAAGTTCGACCGTCGCAGGCACGGTCTGGGCAAGATCGGTCGTGACTGGGCGTTGCGACACCAGTGAGATGCCGAGGTCACCGTGCAATGCCTTGCCGATATAATCGAGATACTGGACCGCCACCGGCTGATCGAGCCCCATCTGCTGCCTCAGCGCCTGCACCTGTTCCGGCGTGGCCGCCGGTCCGAGCGCCATCCGGGCCGGGTCTCCGGGAACAACGCGTGCCAGCGTGAAAATCATCAGGGACAGCACGACCATGACCAGCAGGAAACTGCCGAGCCTGGCGAGGATTGCCGTCAACGGGTGTTGCCGCATCGTGGGGAAATCCCTCTCAAGGACGTTATCTGCCCCCAATCTCCTCTGCCGGGTCATGATCGACAAGCAGGTGGAGGTATAGTTTTTTGTACAAGAGGTATAGGTTTTCTATCGGCATCGGCTTATGCATCGATCATGAATGTTCCCTTTGATCGCCCGCGCCTAAGGCACCTTGTTTCCACGAGCGACGCCCGCATCGTCATCCTTTCCGCTGCAGCGGGGGCGGGCAAAACGGTGCTGATGCAGCAGCTGGCCACGGAGGCTGGTGGGCAGGTCTGCACGGCTCTCCAGCCGCAGCAGACGGATGTTCAAGCAGGTGCGCTCTTCTGGGATGTGCCGCGCAAGGCGCGGACGCTGCGCCTTTCAGACCCGGTGATCGAAAGCGCGGAGCGTATCGTCATCGCCTGCAGGCCGCAGCAGAAGGTCACGGGCCTGGCTCGCGCGCGATTGCACGATGGGGCTCTCATCATCGGGCCGCAGGACCTGTGTTTTGGGGATGCCGACCTCGCCCATCTTCCGGTCGATGTGATGCGGACGGTGATCGATCAATATGCCGGCTGGCCCGCCTTCCTGAGGCTTACTGATGACGGTGAGGACGACGCCCATATCGTCGACTATTGCCGGGAAGCGCTGTTCGCCCATCTCTCGCCTGGTGACATGGCAGCACTGTCGCTCTGGCTTCAGGCGAGTGATCAGCCAGCGCCAGCGATCTGTGCGGAGATTTTGCCGCCTCATCTTCTTTCCCAGCCGGATCGCTATCCCCGACTGCTTGAGATCCTGCGCGAGGCGGTCCATCTCAACCTCGAAACCTATACCAGCCCAGCCGCGCTGAAAGACATCGCCGCGACGCTTGAACATTCGGGCCAAGCCCTCTCAGCCATGGCTCTGCTGCTCGATCATGGACTTGAGGGGCCGGCTGCCAGCATTCTCGAACGGGCCAACGGCCGCGACCTGATCTATCGCAGCAGCGTTGCGGCGTTCCAGGACACCATCATGCGGTTCTCACACGAGATGGTGGCGGCGAACGAAACGATCCTGCTTGCGATCTGCCGGGTGCTGATGAAGCAGGGCGAATTGCATCGCGTTCGCCATCTCCTATCGAAATATCTGGGCTTTGATTTTCTCGATCCGATGAAGGTGCTGGTGAAGGGCTCGCGCTTCTCCTTCGATGCCCGCACCTTTCGGCTGAACCTAATGCTTTCGGAGGACATGACGCCCAATGATGCAATGATCGATCGACTGCGCGAGTTCATGGCAGACTATCCGCTGGGAGAATATGGAAAATGGGCATCCTACTACAACGCGATACTGGAGTTCGAAATTCGCCGCCGCAATTTCCGCGAGGCGGAGGCAGCTGCTGCCCGCGCCCTCATCTATCTGAAGAAGATGGGTGGGCAGCCGCTTCTGGAATTCTTCATTCACCTGCACCAGACCGTCCTGCGCCTGTCGAGCGGCGACGCGCTTCTCGCCCTCAAGGCGGTGAGGGACGCTCGTTCACGCCTGGAGCAGGTTCCGCACGAGGCGCCGGCGGAATTTCGCATGCTGCGTCTCGCCGAAGCCTGCCTAGATTACGAAGCCGGGCGTCACCAGCCGCTGCTCCACTTCGTCCAGACGGACTTCGATGGGTTCGCGGCGGCAGAGATCTGGCCAAGCCTGATGCAATTCGCGCTGCAGTATGCGTCGCAGGCGCTGATCGATCACTTCCCGATGGGCGTGCGGCCGGGCTTTCTCGATGGGCTCTGGATCCATCTGTCTGATGGTCTGCAGTTCCACGCCATGATGGAAATCCGCACCGCTATTGCTTACCAGAATGCCGGCCGCTGGCGTGAGGCTGCTGCAACATTGACGGCCATCCGCATGCCGATGGGCAAGAATTGGATCGACAGCGCGGTGGATGAGCTTTCGCGACTGAACCGGCGCGACGAGATTGCCTATGTCATGGCCTGGCTTCGCGAGGCGGTTCATCTGTGGACACCGCGCGCCTATCTCGCGCAACAGCTGGAGGCCCTGATCGCCAATCCGAAGGTGACCAATCGGGAGCGGGTCGCCCTTGAAATCTGGCTGAGCTATGCGGCCCATCAGCGTCGGGAAACCGGCCTTGCCCGCAGCCATCTGCTATCGGCCCTGGAGAGTGCCAACCGCCTCGGCTGTCATGGTGTGCTGTCGGAAGAGCGCCTGTTTCTGTCGCCGCTTCTGGAGAACAAGCCTCTGCGCAGTTTTGTCGAGAAATCCATCGGTGTCCGCAGTTCGCTGGCAATTTTCAGCTCGTCGCTCAATTCGCCGCATGCTCGTGCCCTCAAAGGCGGGCTTTCGCAACGCGAGGCGCAGATGCTGCAGCTGGCGGCAGCTGGTTTGTCCAACAAGCGCATTGCCGCGACGCTCAACATTTCCGAGGTGACGGTAAAGTACCATATCGGCAACCTTTACCGCAAACTCGGTTGCAGTCGGCGCGCGGAAGCGCTCAGTGCTGCCACCGCGCTTGGCTGGATCAGTTAGAGACGATCGCGGTCAGTTCCGCCTAGCGCTGCACGTCAATTACGACACGTCCGCGGGTCCTGCCGGCAACAATGTCATCAGCCATTCCGGCTTCAGGCGCTGGAAGCGGCTGTACCCGCCCCATTCTGTCTCGGAAAGACCAAAGCCGTTGACCAGCACCCGGTCTCCCGCTTTCCAGAGAGGGGAGCGGGATTCCACCACCGTCCCGGCAATGTCGATGCCGCCCACCATCGGAGTGCGGCGCGCGATGCGTCCCTTGCCGCTGATCGCCAGGCCATCTTTATAATTCAGGCCGGAAAAGGCAATTTCCACAAGCACATCGTGATCTGGCAGATCACCAAGGCTGAGCGCTCGGAAGCCTGCCTGAGGCTTCCCGTCCACCAGATCGATAACGAGGGCGTTGAAGGTTTCGCTCATCGGACGAAGCGCTCCTGTCTCTGAAGAATAAAGGTCACTGTGAAGGTCATGCTTCGGAAGCGGCGGAGAGCTTCCGTTCTTCCCGCGCCTGCAGCGCCGTTTCGACGCTATCGGTGGTTCTGACGCTCGTCGTGGTCGTCGTCACGGAGAAATTTCTTGGGCTTCGCATTCATCGCTTTTGAATGCGACTTGGGAGACTTAGCTCCTGTTTCTGACATGCTCCCCGAGTTTGGTTCAGCGGGAGCTCTTTGAAGCCACCATTTCACTTTTTCCGATGGGCCAGTTCAATGTAACGCGGGTTCACAAGGTCGCGGTCGAGTTTCATAGTTTCGTCATTCTGAAGCTTGCCAAGGTGACCTGCTCGTGACGCCTGCCTCTCCGCAACATCGTGTGCCTTCGTCCGAAACGTCCGATGCGGGTTTGCGCGACCAGTCCTGCCGGACGATGCTGGAGGACCTGCGCCAGCGGGGCGAACTGCTGGTCGTTGACGAGGAGGTCGATCCGATCTTCGATCTTTCGGCGCTGTTCTCCCTCACGCATGATACGCATGCCGTCATCGCCAACCGGGTGAAAGGCTTCGACATCCCCGTCTTCGGCAACCTGCTTGCAAATCGCGACCGCATCGCGCTTGCGCTCGATGTGCCGCGCGAGGGCATCCTGCAATCGCTTCTGGCGTCTGTGCAGAAGCCCGTCACGCCGGTGGTGGTGCAGAAGGCGCCCGTCCAGGATGTCGTGCTGTGGCAGGACGTACTGGTGCGTCTTCCCGTGCCGACTTTCTTTTCCAAGGAGACCGGCCCCTATATCACGGCGGGCCTGATGGTGGCGCGGGATCCGGAAACGGGCCTTGGTAACGCTTCCTATGCACGGCTGAAAATCCTCGGGCCGAACGAGGCGATGATCGGCATTGCACCGAACCATCACCTGGCCATCATGGCCCGCAAGGCGGCGGCAAAGGGCGAGGCACTCCCCTTTGCCGTCGTGCTCGGCGCCCACCCGATCATCCAGCTGGCGGCCTGCCTCTATTTGGGACTCGGTGATGACGAGATGCATTGCGCCGGCGCCCTGTTCGGCGAGCCCGTTCGCATGGCCCGCTGCAAGACCAGCGAAGTTCTCGTGCCCGCCGAGGCGGAAATCGTCATTGAGGGCAAGATCCACGCCGATAACCCGGTCAAGGAAGGCCTGGTCTCCGAATATCACGGCATGTACGAGGATTATGGTAGCGGTGTCCTCGCCACCTTCGATTGCCTGACGATGCGCAAGGACGCCATGTTTCAGGTAATCGAGCCCGGTTATCATGCCGAGCACATTTATCTTGCGGCTATCCCGATCGCGGCCAGCCTGAAGGCACAGCTCTCCCGCGTCATCCTGAATGTCGGTGACGTCGCGGTAACGGCATCCGGCTGTGGGCGAACCAATGTGGTCATCCAGATCCATAATCCCCGGCCGGGTCAGGCACGGCGCGCCATGGCCATCTGCTGGGGGGCGGTCTCCATCGTCAAGACCGTCACCGTCGTGGATTCCGATGTGGACCCCTGGGATCTTGAGGCGGTTGAACTGGCCAAGTCCACACGCATGCGTGCCGAGCGGGATATCCTGATCGTGCCGGGGATGACTGCCGATCGTTCCGAGCCACAGGAGGACAGCTTCCTGGTGACCAAGATCGGCTATGACGCCACCTGCAAGTCGGGCGACCGCAAGGAAGGTTACGACAAGGCGCTGCCGCCGGCGGACTCCTACGAACGCATGCGCGCTGTCATCGCTGGTTTGAGGGAAGGCCGCTGATGCAGAAGGGCTGCCTCATTCCGTCGAAGCCGTATGATCAGGGGGGCGCGCCATGCGCAAGCTGATCATCGGCATCACCGGTGCATCCGGCGCCTGCTACGGCATTCGTGCCTTGCAGATGCTGCGTGAGATCGAGGATGTGCAGACCCATCTGGTCATATCGCCATCTGGCATGCGCACCGCGCTGGAGGAGGGGACTGGCCTTTCCGGCGAGGACATCCGGGCGCTCGCCGATGTCTGTCATCACCACAAGGATATCGGCGCTTCCATCGCCTCGGGCTCGTTCCGGGCGGATGGCATGCTGGTTGCCCCTTGTTCCATCAAGACATTGAGCGGCATAGCCCATTGCTACGCCGATGACCTGATGACCCGGGCAGCGGATGTCTGCCTCAAGGAAAGGCGCCGCGTCGTGCTGATGGTGCGGGAGACGCCGCTGCATGCCGGCCATATCACGTTGATGGACCAGGCGACCCGCAGCGGCGCGATCATCATGCCGCCGGTGCCGGGCTTCTACACGCAGCCAAAGACCATTGAAGACCTTGTGACCCAGACCGTGGGCCGCGCGCTCGACCTCTTCGACATCGATCATCCGAGCGTGCGCCGCTGGAAAAAGGAGTGCGCCACCGAGGCATGACGGAATGCGGATCCGGCAAGCTGTCGGGTTCGATCAAAAAGGGGAACGCCAGCTGACGACAAACGCAGCGGCAAAACTGGAGAAGATCCATGACACAGCTGAATTGCATGATGACATCATCGGCATTGCCGGCCGCGCGTGCCACCGCACTGGCTCTGACGCTGCTTTGTGCCACATCGGCCGGGATCACCCGGGCTGCGGCCGAGGAACAACCCGTTCGGGGTGGTGAGATCACCATCGTCAACGGTTCGGATATCAAGAGCTGGGACCCTGCCATCAACGGCGGCACCTTCCCAGGCGGGCCGATGGACATGCTGGATGCCGTTTACGGCTTCATCGTCTACGTGGATGTCGACGGCAAGGTCCAGGGCGGCATGGCCGAAAGCCTGAAGAGCGATGATGCCAAGGTCTGGACGCTGAAGCTTCGCCCGAACGTGAAGTTTACCGACGGTAATCCGTACGATGCGGAAGCGGTCAAGTTCAACTGGGACCGCGTGGCGGACCCCGCGACCCTGTCCCCGGCGCAGGCTTTCGTTGCCTCGTGGAACAAGGGCATCAAGATTATCGATCCGCTGACGCTTGAGATCACTCTCCCGTCGCCGGATCGCAATTTCGGTTCGTCGCTCGCCCAGCTCGCCCCGTTCATCGCCTCTCCGGCGGCGCTGAAAGCTGCCGAGAAGAAGACCGACATCAAGCCGGTCGGCGCTGGCCCCTTCCTCTTCGACAGCTGGAACCAGGGCGTGTCGATGACGATGAAGCGCAATCCGAACTACTGGGACCAGCCTCGGCCCTACCTGGATACGCTGAAGTTCGTCGTCATCCCGGAAACCAACAGCCGTATCTCAACCGTGGTTCAGGGCGGTGCGACGATGATGGCGGGCTATCCCTACCAGTTCGGCTCCAACGCGACGGCCGAAGGAGTGACGACGCATGAGATCAAGATCCCCGGCCTTTACCGCGCCTATTTCAATCAGGCGAGCGGCGTCTTTACCGATCGCCGCGCTCGCGAAGCCTTCTATGAAGCCATTCAGCGTACACGGCTCATGAAGGCCTATACGCAGGTCGACGGCTATGTGATGCCGACAAACTACTTCACCGCATCGTCTCCCTATTACGACGCGACCTACAAGCTGCCGGAATACAATCCTGAAGGTGCCCAGAAGTTGTTCAACGCGCTGGCGAAGGACGGCAAGAAGTTCGACATCAAGATCGTCACCTATTCCAACTCAGACCTGAAGCGTCTTGGCTCCTATCTGCAGCAGGCGCTCGGCGCCTATGAGAATGTCAGCGTCAAGCTGGAACTCGTTGATCAGGCCATGTTGACCCCGACTTGCAAGACGCAGGGCAATTTCGATCTCTGCATCGATGGTGGCGTGCTGGTGTCGAACGGCGCCGAGCCGATCATCTCCAACCTGCTTGGCTCGAAGGGAAGCGACAATTGGGGTAAGTATAGCAGCCCTGAGATGGACAAGGCGCTGGCCGCGGCTAATGCGACCATGGACCCGAAGGCCGTGAAGGCTGCCTATGCTGAAGTTCAGAAGCTCGTGGTGCAGGATCTGCCGCTCTACATCTTCGGTTCGGAAACCCGCCATTTGCTCATCCGCAACAACACCGGCGGCATTGTCCCGTCCAACGGCGGCATTCTGCAAAAGCAGTTCCTCTTCGTCTGCAAGAGCGCCTGCACGACCAAGTGAAACTTGGGGAGGCCTCGCTGAGGAGGCCTCCCGTTCCGCCGCGATCCTCGTTGGCGACAAACCCGTCTGTCGTGTCCTGATGGCGCGGCACCCACTTCTGCGAAGGTAGATTTCGATGTTTGATAAGCGTCCCCGGACAACGTTTCGCGCCCTGATGTCGGCAGGACAGGTGTTCACCCCTTGCGTCTGGGATTGCTATTCCGCCAAGGCGGCGGAAATGGCGGGTTTCAAGGCGATCCTGCTCAGCGGCGCTTCGCTTGGCTTCAGCATGTCCGGCGTACCCGACATGGGGCTGCACAATCAGGAAGAGCTCGTCTGGGCAACGGACCGCATCTCGGACTATTCGCCTCTGCCGCTGATCATCGATGCCGATGATTGCTTTGGCGATGTGGCGCAGGCTTACCGCACCTGCCGCAGGCTAGCCAAGGCGGGTGCCGCAGCCATTCTGCTTGAGGATACGCCGAATGAGCGCGGCTATGCCCGTTTCGGGCGCGCCATGGAAGCGGCGACGCTTGCCGGCAAGCTGGACGGCAATATCGATCATCCCGTCGTGTCGCAGGAGCTTTGGCTCGCCAAGATCAAGGCTGCGCTCGATGCCTGCGCGGGCACCGACTGCGTGGTGATCGCCCGCACCGAATCCAAGCTCGAAAAGGGGCTGGACGACGCGATCGAGCGCTGTGTCCGCGCCGAGGAACTGGGCGCGGAAATGACCTATGTTCATGGCCTGCGCACGCTGGAAGAATGCCAGAAAGTCGCCAAGGCACTGCCAGGCTGGAAGATGTTCGGCGATGTCGCCACCGTCAACGGCAAGGCCTTCGTGGAACTGGAGGACATCGCCGCCCTCGGCTTCAACCTCGTGACCATGCATTACCTCGAAAAGGGATCGATGTGGGGCATGATGGATTTCGGCCGTCGCGTCTTTGCCGAAAGCAGCACCCGCTATTCCGACGAGCACACTATGGGCGGGCTGACCAAGGAAGAGCAGCGCCAGCTCCTGGAGCGCGATATCGGCTGGCTGGCTGCCGAGGACGAGTGGAAGAAGATCTGATCTGGCATGCGGTTTGCTGGGTCCGGCGGACATCTCGGTCTGCCGGCGACAATCCTTCACACGATAATCTTTCAAACCGGGCAGCGAGGAAAGGGATCACCATGACAAATCTGATGCCCTATGCCAGGGCGATATCGGGCCGCCTTCTGGCTGGAATCCCGGTCTTCGTGCTGGTGACCTTCGGTGCGACGGCGCTCTCCAGCCTTGCCCCCGGTTCAGCAGCCCAGCTGATCCTCGGTGACAATGCCACCCCCGAACAGATTGCCCAGTTGAACAGCGCCTATGGCTATGACCTGCCTCTTTGGGAGCGGTATCTGAAGTGGCTCGCTAATCTGCTGCGCGGTGATCTCGGCGAAACCCTCTTCAGCCAGCAACCCGTGCTGCAGGTGGTGTTCGACCGGGCCGCCGTGACCTTCGAAATTGCCTTCCTCGCCATGCTGGTGTCGCTGATCAGCATTCCCTTGGCGATGTTTGCCGCCAGCCATCCGGGCGGCATGGTCGACCGGATTCTGCGGTCCGTCTCATCGATCCTGTTGGCCGTGCCGACCTTCGTCATCGTCGTGCTGCTGTCCTACATCTTCGCCATCGTCCTGCGCTGGCTGCCGGCCACCGGCTGGGCCAATCTGAGCCAGAACCCGCTGGCAAACCTGCGCTATGTGGCGCTTCCCGTCCTCTGCCTCAGCCTGCACCAGACGGCCTATCTCTACCGGGTTGCCCGCAACGAGATGGTGGCAAGCCTGCAGGAGGATTTCGTGCAGGTGGCCCGTGCGCGCGGTCTTCCGCTTGGCTACATCATGTTCCGCCATGTGCTCCGCCCGTCCATGCCGCAGATCCTGACGGTGATGGGCCTGTCGCTCACCTATATGCTGGCCGGTTCCTTCGTGGTGGAAAGCTACTTTGCCGTGCCCGGCATCGGCTGGACCGTGCTGACAGCCGTCAAAAGCCATGACATCCCGCTGGTTCAGGCCATCTTGTCGCTGACGGTCGTCATCTTCGTCGTCATCTTCATGCTGGTCGATATCGGCTATGCGATCATCGATCCGAGGGTTTCCGTATCATGAGACCCGTCGACGCCCATTCGAACCCTGCATCATCGACGAGCCTGGCGGATATCGCGCGCGCCGCCATGCCGGCAACCGCCAGACTGCGGTTTCCGGGGGCTGGCATGTTCGACATGCTGGCTATCGCCTTCCTGGCGCTGCTTGTCCTCGTTGCGCTTTTCGTGGACATCATCCCCGGCCTGGTCAGCCCGAAATTCCCCTATGGCGATTTTTCGCAGCTGCCGGACCTGACGCTGAACGGCTTGTTCGGCACAGACGAGATCGGCCGCAGCATTCTCTCCCGCGTGCTTTACGGCGCCAGGGCGTCGCTCTCGATCGTTCTGGTGGCGACCTGCCTTTCGGTTTCCGTCGGCATCCTGCTTGGCATGCTGGCCGGTTATTATCGTGGGCCGCTGGAGCGGATGGTCGATCTCTATGCCAACACCATGTCGGCACTGCCCTCCATTCTGGTGGTACTCGCCTTCGTCACGGCGACCGGGACCTCGGTGCTCGCCATCATGCTGATCCTCGGCATCCTCGACATCGGCACTTATGCGCGCGTCGCAAAGGCCGGCGTGATCTCCCAGAACAACAGGGACTATGTGCTGGCGGCACGCGCGATGGGTGCCAGCGATGCCCGCATCATGATCCGGGAAATTCTTCCCAATCTGGTTCCGGCGCTCACCGCCGTCATGCCGACGCTGATGGCCGGCCTCATCATCACCGAGGGCTCGCTCAGCTTCCTGGGCTATGGCATTCCGGCGCCGGCCCCAAGCTGGGGCGGCATGATTGCCGCGTCCACCGATCTGCTCAGCCGCTTCCCGGTGCTCATCGTCGGGCCGACGGGAGCCATCGTGCTGACGGTCTATGCCCTCAATACGGTTGGCGACTATCTTGCCCAGCGTCTCAACAGCCGCGAACGGGGGAACTGACATGTCTTCAGCCCCTAATTCCGCCATTCTTGAATGCCGCGACATGTCGTGCCTGATTTCGGCGCGGCCTGAGCCGCTGCGCGTGCTGGAGCATATCGATTTTTCCGTGGCGCGCCGAACCTCGCTTGGCATTGTCGGCGAATCCGGTGCGGGAAAGTCCATGCTGATCAAGTCGATCATGGGCATTGCGCCGAAAAGCGTGCAGGTCAGCGGCGCCATTTCGATCGACGGACAGGATCTGTCCGGGATGAAGCCGAAGGAGCGTGCGGCCTTCATTGGCCGTAAGGTTGGCATCGTCTTCCAGAACCCGATGACCTCGCTCAACCCCTATGTGCCCGTCGGACGCCAGGTGGCGGAAGCCGCACGCCGGCATCTCGGGCTGTCACGGGAGGCGGCGAGAAACCGCGCCATCGAACTGCTGTCGGTGGTCGGCATCGCCGATGCTGCGGAATGTTACGGCTATTACCCGCACCATTTTTCCGGCGGCATGAAGCAGCGCATCATGATTGCCGCGGGCCTCGTCTGTGACCCGGAATTGCTGATCGCCGACGAGGCGACGACGGCGCTCGATGTCACCGTGCAGAAGGAAGTCCTCGACCTCCTGCAGACGATCCAGGAAGAACGGCGCATGTCGCTGATCCTCGTCTCCCATAATCTGGGTGTCGTTGCGGGCCGCACGGATGAGGTTCTCGTGCTCTATGGCGGCCGCGTCGTCGAGTATGGCCCGACAGCGGAGGTCTTCCGCAATCCGCGCCACCGCTATACCGAGGCGCTGCTGTCGGCCATGCCGCAGATGGATCAGCCGGCACACAGCCGATTGCGGACCATACCCGGCCAGCCGCCGAGCCTCGCCGCCAAACCGGATGGATGTCCGTTTGCGCCGCGCTGCGCGGTCGCGGCCGATATCTGCCGGCGCGTCATGCCGCCCATGGCAGTCGCATCGGACTCCAGGCACCGGTTCGCCTGCCACCTGCCGCTGGAAGCCCAAGCGCCTATGCGTTCGCCTGATCCCATTGTCGCTCAGGGAGGCGTCGGTCATGCGTCCTGATATGCCTTCGCCCGCCGTGGCGGACCAGCCTTTGATCAGCATCGAGAACCTTTCGGTGCAGTTCACCCGTGCCGGCAAGCAGATGCGTGCCGTTCAGGATGTCTCCCTGCATGTGGCGCCTGGCGAAACGCTTGGGCTTGTCGGCGAAAGCGGCAGCGGCAAGACGACGATCGGCCGCGCGCTGCTGCGCCTTTTGCCCGAGGCCAATACGCAATGGCAGGGTTCGATCCGCTATCAGGGCACCGATCTTGCGGGCCTTTCGAAGACGGATATGCGGCGCATGCGCGGCCGTCTGCAGATGATCTTTCAGGATCCGGTGTCCTCCTTCAATCCGCGGCGAAAGATCGAGGACATCGTGGCCGAAGGGCTGGAGATCCAGGGCATAGAGCGTTCCGAACGGAAGCTTCGCATGGAGGCGGCCTTGCGCGATGTCGGCTTTTCGCTTGCCGATGTGGCAGGTCGCAGGCCGCACCAGTTTTCCGGCGGACAGTGCCAGCGTATCGCGATTGCCCGGGCGCTGGCGGTGCAGCCGGAACTGATCGTCTGCGACGAGCCTGTCGCCTCGCTCGACGTCTCGGTCCAGGCGCATATCATCAATCTGCTGCAGGATATCCGCGAAGCCCGCCGGCTGACCATGATCTTCATCTCGCATGATCTCGCGGTGGTGAAGAATGTCAGCGACAAGGTCGCGGTTCTCTACATGGGCAAGGTCGTCGAGGTTGGAACCGGCGAGCAGGTCTACAGCCGACCGGCGCATCCCTATACGCGCACCCTGCTCGAAGCCGTGCCGGTTGTTGATGCCAGCCGCAAGATCAAGCCGGCGGCGGAGCGCATGGTCATGCCGTCCAGAAACCGGCCGCCGGAGGGCTGTGCCTTCCGCCTTCGCTGCCCGCGCGCTGCCGATCGCTGCGCGAAGGAAGAACCAGTGCTCGGCGTCGGACCGGGTGGGCAATCGGTTGCCTGTCATTTTCCGCATGACGAGCCGGCGCCCAATCTCGTGTCGGAAAGCGCGTGAGATGGCCATGCAGGACGAGACATTTTCCGAAATGCTCTGGCCGGACATGCTGCGCCTCTACGCAATGCCAGATGTTGCACCGCTCTGCCTCAGCCTGCAGGACGAGGCCGATGTGGATGTTCCGCTGCTTCTGTTTTTGGTCCTGGCGGATCGTCATCAGTTGGGATGCTCCGCTGCAGATCTTCAGACGTTTCTCTCCGCCGCGTCCCAGTGGCGCGAAACCGTCTTGCGGCCGCTACGGGATATTCGCCGCGCGATGAAGAACGCCTTCGACGGAGAGGGTGAGACGGCGCTGCGCGATGAGATCAAGCGCCTCGAGCTTCAAGCGGAAAAGCAGCATGTGGCGCGGCTTGCCCGCAATTTCACGCCGTCTGACGGCGCGGTGGGATTGCTGGCTCGACGTTATCTCACCGAAAGGGCCATTCCTGCGCATCTGCTACACGCGTTTAAGGATGTCTTCCCTCCCGCTGTCGCCGCCTTGGGCCCGATGCACAGCTCCGACATCATTTCCATGACTTCAGCCAGGACCATAGCGCCATGAGTGATTTCGATACCGTGATCCGAGGAACTCTCGTCAACGAGGATGGCGTCACCGAAGGTGGATATATCGCCATTCGCGATGGAAAGATTGCCCATCTCGGACAGGGGGCGGCACCCTCGGCCCGCGAGGTGCATGATTTCGGTTCGGCGCTGGTTCTGCCGGGCACGATCGACGGTCAGGTTCATTCGCGCTCGCAGAAGGACCAGGAGGATTTCGTCTGGTCGACGCGTTCGGCGGCGGCAGGTGGCGTTACCACGGTCGTCGATATGCCCTATGACGCCGGCGCTCTGATCTGCACCGCCGATCTTCTGACGGAAAAGGCGGAAAGTGCGGCGAAACAGGCGCGGGTCGATTTCGCGCTCTATGGGACGATCCGTCCCTCGGAAGGTCCGGCCCATATCGATGCCATGGCGAAAGCCGGTGCGATCGGCTTCAAGTTCTCCACTTTCGAGACGGATCCGAACCGCTTTCCGCGCATTCCGACGCCTCTGCTTTATTCCGCCTTTGAAGCGGTCGCCAGAACCGGCCTCATTGCCGGCGTCCACAACGAAAACGACGAATGCGTGAAGGTGTGGAGCGATGCGGTGAAGGCGACGGGCCGCACCGATTATCTGACCCATGGCGAATCCCGCCCGCCGATTGCCGAAACGCTGGCGATTGCCGAAGTCTACGAGATCGCCGAGGCCACCGGCTGCTCCGCGCATATCGTGCATTGCTCGGTGGGGCGGGGCTATGAACTGGCCCAGGCCTACCGGGCGCAAGGGGTCGATGCGACGATCGAGGCCTGCATTCATTATCTTGTGCTGAGCGAGGAGGAGGATGTGTCGCGCCTCATCGGGCGCGCCAAGTGCAACCCACCCATTCGCTCCTCCAATGAGCGGGAGAAGATCTGGAAGCATCTGGCCGAGGGCCATGTGACCATTGTCTCCACCGATCACGTGTCCTGGAGCCTGTCGGCCAAGTCCTCGCCTAAAATGCTGGAGAACTCCTCCGGCATGCCGGGGCTCGAAGTGCTGCCAAGCCTGCTCCTGGATGGCCTGACGGAACGCGGCCTGCCGCTAACGCATGCGCCGCGCCTGCTCTCAACCAATGTTGCGCGGCTTTTCCGCCTGACGGACCAGAAGGGGTCTCTCGCGCTGGGCCTCGACGCCGATATCGCCGTCTTTGCCGAGCGTCCGCGCATCTACGATCCCTCCGCCAGCGGACACAACATCGTCGGCTGGAGCCCCTATGAGGGCCGCACGATCCGCCATGCGCCGGTCGCGACATTCCAGCGGGGTCGGATGATCTTCGACGGCACGAATGTTCTGGCAGAGCCGGGCGCCGGCCGGTTCATCCGTCCGACCGTCACTGCCCTGGGCGGTGCGGCATGAACGCGATGATCCGCACGGACAGGCAGAAGCTGCAGGCGGATTTCGATGCCTTGGCGGCGCTGACTGAACCGGGCCGCCCTTGGACCCGCCGATCCTTCACGCCGTTGTTCCTCAAGGGCAGGGAGTATCTGCAGCGACGCTTTGCGGAAGAGGGGCTGGACTGCCGCATTGACGTTGCCGGAAACCTGATCGGTCGTTGGGAAGGCAATAATCCTTCGCTGCCCGTCCTGATGACGGGATCGCACAGCGATACAGTGCCGAGTGGCGGCCGCTTTGATGGCATTGCCGGTATTCTCACAGGGCTTGCTGCCATCTCTGCGCTACGCAAAGCCGGCATTCGGCCGTCCCATACGATCGAGCTCGTCGATTTCCTGGCGGAAGAACCCAGCGAATGGGGACTATCCTGCATCGGCAGCCGGGGCATGGCGGCTGCGCTGGAGCCGCATCATTTCGATCTGAAGGGGCCGAACGGTGAGGATCTGGCGTCTGCCATCACCCGCATGGGCGGCAAGCCGGAACAGATCCGCCAGAGCCGCCGCACGGATATCGACCGTTTTGTCGAGATCCATATCGAGCAGGGGCCGGTTCTGGAAAGGTCAGGCATGCCTATCGGCGTTGTCACGGCCATTGCCGGGATTGCCCGACTTCGCATCCGTTTCGAGGGCGAGGCGGGGCATGCCGGTACGACGCCCATGGACATGCGGGCCGATGCGGGTCTTGCCGCGGCAAGGCTGGCGCTGGCGCTTCGCGATGCGGCACGTGCTGTCACCGGGCAGGGGCATTTTACCGCCACGACTGGCATCATGCGGTTCGAGCCGGGTGGGGCCAATGTCGTTCCCGGCGCTGCAGAACTGATCGTTGATATCCGCGCTGAACAGGACGCGGCCATGGACACCTTCCTGAAAACGGCCGAAGGACTTGCCGGATCGGCAGCCGATGCCGAGGGTTGCCGTGTGGCATCCTTTGAACGCTTGAGCCGGACCTTTGCCGTTGCCTGCGACGAAGCCACCCGCACCCTCATTTCGACGGCGGCAAGCGATATGGGCCTTGCCGCCATGCCGCTCGCATCGGGCGCCGGGCACGATGCCGCTTTCGTGGCGCAGATTGCACCCGCCGCGATGATCTTCGTGCCCTCGAAGGGAGGGCGAAGCCATACACCAGAGGAATGGACCGATCTGGAGGCGATCGCGCTCAGCGCCGACCTTCTGGCGCTGACACTGCTGCGCCTGGATACCAGAAAACACACCTGAACACCGCGGAGCCGTGCTTCGGGCCGGCTTCCATACTCATCTGAAGGACCACATCATGACTACCATCATTCTCGACGGCGACACCCTTTCGATCGATCAGGTCGTGCAGATCGCCCGCGAGCATGCGCAGGTGGAGATTTCCCCCGCCGCCCGCGCCGAGATCATCAAGAAGCGTGCCTATATCGAGGAGAACTGGCTGACGGAAAATGCGCCAGCCACCTACGGCTTCAACACCGGCGTCGGCAAGCTGAAGGACTACAAGATCAACCAGTCCGACAATGTCCAGTTCCAGAAGAATATCGTGCTCTCGCACTGCTCGGGCATCGGCGAACCGGCATCCGAGGAGATCGTGCGCGCCATGATGGCGGTGCGCATCAACGCCTTCTGCGTCGGGGTGTCGGGCCTGCGCATGGAAGTGGTGGACCGTCTGGTGGCCATGTTGAACCGCGGCGTGCATCCGGTGGTGCCTATCCAGGGTTCGGTCGGGGCATCGGGCGATCTGGCGCCGCTTGCGCATATGGTTTCCGTGCTGATCGGCTTCGAGGAGGCGGAAGCCTTCTACAAGGGCGAGCGCATGGCCGCTCCGAAGGCGCTGGAGCTTGCCGGCATTTCCCCGGTCGAGTTCGAGCTGAAGGCCAAGGATTGCCTAGCTCTCATCAACGGCAACAGCCTGTGCGCCGGCATGGCGGCGCTGACATTGCATGACGCGGAAAAGATGATGAAGATGGCAGACGCCATTGGCGCGCTCAGCCTGGAAGCCATTCGCGGCGAGCAGGCCGCCTTCGATGCCCGCATCCATGAGGCGCGCAAGCAGCCGGGACAGATCAAGGCTGCAGAAAATATCCGCCGTCTGATCGCCGGTTCGAGACGCACCTCGGAGGCCTCGCGCGCCGTGCATCTGGAAGATGACATTCTGCACCCGACCTACCATCCGCGCGTCCAGGACCAGTATTCCTTCCGCTGCCTGCCGCAGGTGCATGGCAGCTGCCGTGACCAGCTGGAGCATGCCAAGTCGGTGGTAACGCGGGAGTTGAACGCGGCAACCGACAATCCGCTGGTGTTCTGGAATGAGAATGGTGCGCTGGAATTCCTCTCGGGCGGCAATTTCCACTGCGAACCCATCGCCTTTGCCATGGATCTCGCGGCGATCGCCCTCATTGAAATCGGCAATATCTCCGAACGCCGACTGTTTGCACTCTGCGACACCACGCTCAACTACGGCCTGCCGCCGAACCTCGCCGGCAAGCCGATCGGCCTCAACTATGGCTACGGCATCATTTCCACGGCTGCTGCCGCCGTTGCCTCGGAAAACAAGACGCTGGCCTTTCCTTCGGTCGCCGATACGATCCCGACGAAGAGCAGCCAGGAAGATCATGTCTCGATGGCGGCCTGGTCCTGCCGCAAGGCGCAGCAGGTTCTCGACAACATGCCGAAGATCATCGGGGTCGAAGTGTTGCTCGCCACGAAGGCGATCTTCTTGACGCGCCATGCGCTCGGGCATTTCCAGCTGGGGAAGGGCACGCAGCCCCTCTATGACGCAATGGCAGCGGTCATCCCGCTACAGGAAGGCGACGGCTACATGCAGAAGCAGATCAAGCCGGCCTTTGCCATGGTGACCGGCGGCCGCGTCCTTGAGGTCGTCGAGACGGCCGTTGGGGCGCTGGCCTGAGGGCCGGCACGGGCCGGGGAGGAGACCTAATCTCCGGCCTTGTCTGGACATGAGGTTGCGCTGCAATATGCCCTTGAGGGTCGGCGCCCCCCTGCTATTCTGGCCGGCATGGAAAAGAACCCCATTGAGCTTCGTCTCCTGGCCAGCTTCATTTCGGCCTGCCAGAATTCCCGCATTTCAGATACTGCGGCCAGTCTCGGACATACGACGTCGGCGCTGAGTACCGCGCTCCATAAACTTGAAGAGCGGATGGGGCTGAAACTCTTTGTCCGCCACGGCGGGCATCTGCACTTGACGGCGCCGGCCTTCTGGCTCTTCCGTCACGGTTGCGAACTGCTGATGCTGGAGGATTATGCCCGCCGCGCCTGCAGGCAACCTCCGGATCATCTCAACAAGCTCATCGTAATGCTTGACCTCAGCCTGGCGATCGGCCGCTTCTCCAAGGCGCTGATCAAGGCGACGCAGGACATGATGCGCCTTCATGCCGACACCTGGGTGGAATGGCGATTTGCCGATGCGAGCGCAAGTGCGGCGGGCGAGGATGCCGAGGAGCAGATGGACAGTCTGTTCGGCACGCGCGTCGAGCATGTGCGCATTGCCTATGACGAAGCGGAAGGCGTGGTCTCCGCTCGTGGCCATCTCTATGATGACGCCTGGATCGTGGCGGGCGGACATGGCACGGATCTCGATATCGAGGCGGGTGGTGAACCTGCCATCG
Source organism: Rhizobium oryzicola (assembly GCF_030504645.1). Taxonomy (GTDB): domain Bacteria; phylum Pseudomonadota; class Alphaproteobacteria; order Rhizobiales; family Rhizobiaceae; genus Neorhizobium; species Neorhizobium oryzicola. Next base: position 639,825 of record NZ_JAUKWQ010000002.1, read on the forward strand.
TGATGAAGATGCGGCCGTCGCTGCTCAAGGCGCTTTCTACCCACATGGAAGGCCGCTCTCTCTCCCATCGGCTTCGTTACATTGATGCGGAGCCCGCCCGCTTCGGCGAGCTTCTGGTGGAATCGCCGCATCACCGTTTCCTGATGCCTGCGAGCATGCTGGCAGAGCGCATGGGGCTCACGCGGATTGACTGGGTGCCTCTCACGCCGGGGCTGATCTCGCCGCTCTCGGGTCATGTCCTGGAGACGCGGACGGGCCGCGGCGCCAGTTTTCTGAACCTGCTGGCCGATAGCCTGAAATCGGAAATCAAGGGACTGACATTCGAGCCGCGTCTCAGCATGCGGCAAGTCAGCTATTTCAACCTCACGTGCTCGGCCGGCGGCATCTCTGCGGCGGCCCGTGTTGCCAATCTCGCGCAGTCGTCGATTTCAGCGCAGATCCAGAAAATGGAAACTGCCATCGGCTGCCCGCTGCTGGAGCGTCGGGGCGATGGGCTGGTGCTGTCGCAGCAGGGGGGCGTAGCGCTGCGGCTGTCGCGGGCCATGGAGGACCGCCAGGCCACGCTCGTGCGCCAGGCGCTGGATCTGGCAGCCCATGCACAGGCGAGAATTCGCATTGGTACGCTTCCAAGTTCCGGTCATGACAGCGTGATGACCGAGAAGATCGCGAAAGTGGTGACCAGCATCCATTCCGCGCATCCGAACTGGTTGTTGCAAGTCAGCGAGGGATCCAATTCCCTGCTGCATGAGAAGGTGAAGAGCGGAGACCTGCACCTAGCCATCGTCGGTTCTGCGGAGCCACAGGTCGCCCGCATTCCACTCGGGCCGACGGAGGCGCTGTCTGTGGTGGCGCGTCCCGACTTTCAGTTCCCCGAGGGGGAGGAACTGGCGCTGGAGCAGGTCTGCAGTCTCCCCATGGTGCTGGGCGTGCGCCATCTGAGCATTCATCAAAGTCTGATGCAGGTTGCCCGCGCCCGCAATTGTTCGCTCAACCCTGTCATCGAGGTGGGGTCGCTGGCCCTTGCGATCGCGATCGTGCGGCATTCGCCACTTTGCACCGTGCTGCCGGCATCGTCTGTGCGAAAGGATGTCAAGGCAGGCCTCCTGAAAGCGCGCAGGATTCGCCGCGACGAAATTCCGGGCGCGCTCTCGGTGATCTTTTCAGCGAGTCGGTCACTATCCGAACCGGAGCGGGTTTTGATCCAGGCGTTCCAGCGTGTTTTTAAGGGTAATTCCGGTGATTGGGCAGACGCCCTTGATGAAGCGTGAACAAATGCTCCTCCTGCGCTACGCGATTAAGACAGGCTCTAGCTGACAACGCAGCCCTCTGATCTTGGATCTCGACCTGTCGCATCATTCTGACGTCGACCGAACGGTGCTAGATCAGGGCGAATGGTGTCGTCTCTAGGCAGTTTTATTGGATCGTCCGAAGCGGGTAGTCACTCGAAGGTAGGACAGTCTGTCGAACGAACACTCAATTTTGTGCTGCCGAATGATCGCTTATGATCGACTTTGCGCATTTACGTGATGATAACCAAGCTGTGCGCCAATATCTCGTGATCGGCCCGGTGCTTAAGCGATGATTATCCGGAATTTAACGGGTTTCTATTATATAATTTAGCTCGTGCAAACTGGTTTATCCTTCATGTTGAAATTCGGATCCCATAAGAATACTTTAAAGTTGTTTCTTCGTGGGCTCGCGGTGCCGGCAGGTAACCCGAATCTGAACCTTGCCCAGTTCACGGCGTTCTCGAAGCAGGTTCCGATATTATATTTGATCTTGCTTACAAATATGATCGCGCTCAGTTGGACGCATTGGGACGTGTCGCCTCTTTGGTTGACGCTTCTGATGCCGGGCCTGTTTGGCGTAGGGTGTATCGTGCGCACCGTCGGATGGGTCCGCAACCGCAACAAGGCAGTGACTGCCGACATGGCGTTTCGACGGCTGATTGCGACGAACCGCCTGGCCGCGCCCATCGCCGTCTTCTGCGTGAGCTGGTCTCTGGCGCTGCTGCGAGACGGGGATGCCTATCAGCAGGCGCATGTGGTTTTCTTCATGGCCATCACGGTGATTGGCATCATCTTCTGTCTGATGCACCTGCGTTCGGCGGCACTCGTTGTAGCCGTCACGGTGAACCTGCCATTCTTCATTGCCATGATGTTGACTGGAAAGCCGACTTTTATCGCTGCGGGTTTCAATGTCCTGCTGGTAACGGGAGCGATGATTGCCATCGTCGTCACGCATTACCGCGATTTTCGCCAGCTGCACGAATCGCGCCAGGTTCTCCTGACGCAACAGGAAAAGCTGCAGGCGCTTTCCGATGAAAATCTTCGTCTCGCCAATCTGGACAGCCTGACTTCCATTGCCAACCGCCGCAGCTTCTTCGCGGCATTGGACGAGGCGTTCGACGCTGCGCGCCGCAATGGCGGTGCGCTTGCTGTCGGTATCATCGACCTGGATGGGTTCAAGCCCATCAATGACATGTATGGCCATGCTGCCGGAGATAGGGTTCTGGTGGAGGTGGCCGAGCGGCTGCAGCATGCGGCGGGGCCGGATCTGCGTGTATTTCGTCTGGGTGGTGATGAGTTTGCGCTTCTCAACACTGGCGATTGTGCGGAAAAGGAATTGAGCGGGGTCGGGCAGAGCATTTGCCAGTCGATCGCTGCCCGAATCGATCTTGGCGGACGCAGCGTGCAGGTCACAGCCTCCATTGGCTTTGCCGTCTTTCCGGGTGTGGGCGATGGTGCACAGGATCTTTATGAGCGGGCCGATTACGCCCTCTATGCCGCGAAGCGAGATCGTCGCGGCGGCGTGGTCGTTTTCAATGCCGATCAGGCCGAGCGCCTGGACAGGCAGCGGCAGGTGGAAGGCGCGCTTCTGTCGGCCGACCTCGATCATCAACTGTTTCTTCTGTACCAGCCGATTTTCGATATCAGGGACAATCGCTGTGTCGGTTTCGAGGCGCTTGCCCGTTGGCACGACGAGAGGCTCGGCCTCATTTCACCAGGAGAGTTCGTGCCGATCGCCGAGCATAATGGCCGCATCAACCTGATCACCCGCATTCTTCTGGCCAAAGCGCTTTCTGAAGCAAAAACATGGCCGAGTGGTACTTATCTCTCGTTCAATCTTTCGCCGCATGACCTGGCAAGTGCGGATACGATGCTGCGCATCATTTCCCTCGTGCAGGCAAGCGGCTTTGACCCTTGCCGTATCAACTTTGAAATCACGGAGACTGCGGTGATCCGTGATTTCGCCCAGGCCATCGAATCGCTTGCCCTGCTGCGCAATCTCGGGGTCAGTGTTTCCCTGGATGACTTCGGTACTGGCTATTCAAGCCTGACCTATGTGCACAAGCTGCCGCTCTCGAAAATCAAGATCGATCGCAGCTTTGTTTCCGATGTTAACTGCCGGCCGGCCAGTGCGAAGATCATCACCTCCGTGCTGTCGCTCTGCCGCGAACTTGATCTCGGTGCGATCATCGAGGGTGTGGAAACGCAGGAGGAGTTGGAGACGCTGAAGGCACTCGGTGCGCAGGTGGTGCAGGGCTATTATTTCTCCAAGCCGCTGACGCCCGCCGCCGCGCGCAGCCTTGCGCTCAATGCCGGTGCGGCTTCGTCTGACGGGCTTGCGCTTTCGGCCTCATGAGCGGGGAGGCTACTTCTTGGAGACCGGATGACGTCCGGGGCGGGAGCGAGGCAGGTGGATACCGGTGCGGTCCTCTGCCGAAAGAACAGCTGCCCGCGACATGTTGAGCCGAATGGCCAGGCGATGGGCGTTCAGCCCTTCCTCCTTGGCCTGGGTTAGAATTTCCTCCCAATTCAGAGAGGGTTTGCCGGTCTTGGCGGCATCCGGGTTAACCCGCCGAAGTCTGATGCCCGTTCGAAACTCGTATTTACGGACGGTTGGCGATTGAACGCCCAGCTTTTCGCTGAGCTCTCGGATCGTCAGGTCGTTCGCTTTGGCATGCGACAATTCCGCCTGCCAGTCTATAGAGTTCTGGGTGGGCAACGTCTCTCACCTATTTCAATTTCGACTCAAGCAGGGCAAGCCTCTGTTCAAGAGCCGAGAGCTGATCCTTGCCCGGCTCTTTGCCGTCATCGGCTTCCCCGTCGCCGAACAGGATAGCATAGGTGATGGGATCGTTGTAGCGCATCATGATCTTCACGAAATCGCGCGGCGGCACGCCGACGGCATTCGCATAGGCTTCATAACGCTCTGCAGGCACGCGCCCGCGCCCTGCCTCGATCTGCGAGATGAAGGTGTAGTATTCAATGCCGACCCGCCCTGCCAGCTCCCGCTGGCTGAGGCCTGCCGTCTCGCGCTTTTCCCGAAGCCAGGCGCCAGCTTCCCGACGCAAGGCGCCCATTTCGTCCTTTGCTTTCATGTTGGCCGCGTGTGGTTGCATTGCCCCAAAACCCTTGAATGATCTGGAAAACGAGCACCGAAACACTTGCGTTCAGGTGCCTCTTGTTTCCATTTGTTTATTGAGCACTGTATATAGCGCTTAATTAATTTGTGTAAAGCGAACAGTGATAAAAAATATGAAACATATTCATGTTGTCGGCGTTATGTTCGATTTTTGCCATATTTTGTGGCGTTTTTCGATGTTTCCACGAACTCACTATACAGTGATAAGGACTCTTTTGTAAAAAAATATCAGATTTTTGTAAAGTGAAGCATTGACGTTTTGAGGGGGTGCGTATAGCAATCGCTTCCGACCGACACACTTGGTCGTTCCAATCGAGAGGAAACTGAAATGGCTACCATCCAAGGCGTATATGTTGCCCTGTTCGGCCGTCCGGCCGACCCGACGGGTCTTGCGTACTTCAACTCCGTCACCAGCGGCGGCGCGAACCTGTCCGCAATCGGCAACCTGGCTGCAACGCAGGAGTACCAGGCTCGTTTCGCCGGCCAGAACAATGTTCAGATCATCACGGCAATCTACCAGTCGCTGTTCAACCGCGATCCGGAAGCTGCTGGCCTGAACTTCTTCGTTGATGCGCTCAACAAGGGCACGCTCAGCGTCAACAACATCGCCATTGCGATCCTCGATGGCGCGCAGGGTTCGGACCGCACCGTGGTTGATGCCAAGGTTGCTTCGGCAAACGCCTTCACCGCCGCGCTCGACACACCGACGGAAGTCGCGACCTATGTGGGCACGAACGCAATCACCGCTGGCCAGTCCTTCCTTGCTGACGTTTCCACGACGGCAAAGACCTCTGCCCAGGCTGACACGGCGATCTCCACGCTCGTCACCACCAGCAACACCGGCAATGTCTCGGTCGCTCTGACGACCGGTACGGACGACAATATCGTTGTCGGCACGGGCGCAAATGATGCCACGTCGAAGAACGACATCATCACCGGCACCTGGGAATCGACCGACAAGGTCAATGGTGGCTTCGGCGTTGACACCTTCAACGCAACGCTCACCGGCAACCTGACGGCTGCTGCTGGCAACATCCAGAATGTTGAAATCTTCAACCTGAAGGCAACGGCTGCTTCGGTGGTTGATGTTGCAAACATCACCGGCGCAACGCAGATCTGGAACGCAAGCTCCACGGCTGACCTCACGGTGAGCAACATTGCGCTTGGCACGACGGTCGGCATCACCGGCACGGAAGCGTCGGCAACGACCTTCAACTTTGCCAACGCAACCGGCTCCAATGATTCGGCGACGCTGGCTGTAAACGCTGCTGCCAACACCGGCACGGTGACCATCGGTGCGATCGAGAACCTGACGATCAACAACACCGGCACGTCCAATGCTGGCGTCGTTGCTGCTGCCGACGCCAAGACGGTTGCCGTTACGGGTTCGGGCGATCTGACTGCGACGATCTCGGTTGCTGCCAATGGCTCGATCGATGCTTCCAGCCACACCGGCAAGCTGATCTTCACCTCAGGCGCTACCGTTGATGGCCTGAAGGTTGTTGCTGGTGCATCCAACGACACTATCAACATCACGGCTGGTGCGCATGGCGTCACCGTCACCGGTGGTGCAGGTTCGGATGCATTCAACTTCGGCGCTCTGACCGGCGTGACCGACGTGACGAAGATCGACACCCAGGTCAACACCATCACCGACTTCTCCACCACTGCGGATAAGTTGACGGTCGGTCTTACGGGCACCAAGGCCGTTCTGGACAATATCGCTCTCGGCAACATCAATGGTGCGACCACGCTTCAGGGCGCTGTTGCTGCAGCTGCTGCTGCCACGGCTGCAAGCGGCTACGCCGTATTCACCTGGCACGGCGATACCTACCTGTTCCAGAACGATGCCACGGCTGGCTTCAATTCTGGCGATGGCCTGCTGAAGGTTGTCGGCGTTTCCGACGTTGCTGCTCTCACGACGGCAAACTTCGCGATCGCCTGATCGGTATCAGACAAAGGTGTAGCCACGGCCGTTGGCCGTGGTGTCCTTCTAGAGCCCGCCGAATCGATTCGGCGGGCTTTTTGCGTTTGAGTGGGTGGACCGGTGAGGGCGTTCTTGTCTTGGTGAGGCAGATGCAGCGGTACACTCTGGCCCGATCTGCCAAGCGTATCTGGGATTTGGTGGGCTATGCTGACGGCGGTATGCTCAAGCTTGTTGGGACCCTCTAATGCCGCGTAATCCTGTTCACATCAGTAAATTCTTCCCGGAAGGCGAGGGCGAATTCGCTGTGACGTTTATCCGCAAATAAAAAGGGCGGGATCTGTTCCCGCCCATTTTCTCTATAGAGTATCGACACGACACGCGGCTGATGCCGCCGATGTCAGAGACGGAACTTGGATTCCAGCCGCGCCAGGCGCGACGCCAGTTCTGCCAGCGAAAGCTGTCCGTCTTCAGAAGCTGCAGGTTCTGCCGGAGCAGGCTGATCTTCAAACAGCAGACGGTAAATCTGCGGCTCATTGTAGCGCATCATTGTTTTGGCAAATTCCCGCGGCGGGATTTTGAGGGCTAAAGCATAGGCTTCATAGCGTTCCGGCGGCACCCGGCCACGCCCGGACTCGATCTGGGAGATGAAGGTATAGAACTCAATGCCGACCCTGGTCGCAAGCTCGCGCTGGCTCAGGTCAGCAACTTCACGCCGCTCCTTCAACCATGCGCCACATTCGCGCCGTAGTGCTGCGAGTTCATCCCTTCCTGTTGCTCTGTGAGCCTCCGCCTGCATCGTCTTTCGCCCTTGTTTGCGTGTTGTGCCGCCCATGGCCTTGTTGTGTTGTAACTCTATAGAGCAATTTTATGACGCCTGTAAAGATGCTGTCTACGTTTCCATTGCACATCATATAGGCTCAAAACCCCCTTTTTCACTTCATTGATGCTTTCATGACGGGTTGTGCACGGTAAAAGAGCGTGTGCAGTGAAATTAATAGTCATGAATTTGTGTGAGGTCGTATAGCGCAGGGTTGACGTTAAGCCAAACACGGTATAGCAGTTCCTACCGACCGACGTACGGTCGTTCCAATCGAGAGGAAACTTCACAATGGCTACCATTCAAGGCGTATACGTCGCCCTGTTCGGCCGTCCGGCTGACCCGACGGGTCTCGCTTACTTCAACTCCGTCACCAAGAACGGCGCTGACCTGTCCGGTATCGGCGATCTTTCTTCGACTGCAGAATACAAGGCTCGTTTCGCTGGTCTCTCCAACGTCCAGATCGTAAACTCGGTCTATCAGTCGCTGTTCGGCCGCGACGCTGATGTTGCTGGTCTCTCGTTCTTCGCGAACGGCCTGGCTTCCGGCAAGTACAACATCAACAACATCGCGATCACCATTCTCGATGGCGCGCAGGGCACTGACCTGACGACCGTCAACAACAAGATCGCTGCAGCCAACCTCTACACGGCTGCTCTCGACACCACCCCGGAAATCGTTGCTTACACCGGCAATGCTGCTGCCGACGCTGGCCGCGCTTTCATCGCTGGCGTAACGACCACCGTTCCGGCCCAGACGGCTGTTGACACGGCTGTTGCCAACATGGTTTCGACCGCTGGTAACGCTTCTGGCCAGACCTTCACGCTGACGACCTCTGCTGACATCCTGACCGGCACCGGCGGCAACGACACCTTCATCGGTGACAACACCGGTACCAATGCGACGGTTACTGCTGGTGACCAGATCAACGGTGGCGCTGGCGTCGATACGTTCAAGTACTACCTCGCTGCCGCTACCGGCGTTGAAGCAGCTGTTCTGCCGCAGCTGACGAACGTTGAGAACATCTACTACAAGGGTGGTGTTCTTGGTGATGCGAAGACGCTTGACGTGTCCGGCATTGCTGGTGTGACGGGCGTTGAAATCGACACGCCTTCTGCTGCATTGGTTGCCAACGCGAACTTCACTGTTAAGACCTCTGCTACGCAGGGTGTGACGCTTGATAAGATCAACGTTGCCAACGGTGGTACTGCGAAGGTTACGCTTTCCGGCGCAACGGCTGTTACCCTCAACGGCAACGGTACGGATTCGACCAACAACGGTACGCTGCAGGTCGACTTCTCAAGCGCGACTGCAACGTCTGCAAGCATTGCAACGACCGGCGCATCCAGCAAGGTTACCCTGCTTAATAGCGGCGCTAAGGTCAGCACCCTGACCATCACCGGTACTCAGGATCTGACGCTCGCTGAAGGCCTGACCACGCTGAAGACGATCGACGCTTCTGCCGCTACCGGCAAGATCGCTGTTGATACGTCGTCCGCGACTGTTGATGCTGCGTTCACCTTCAAGGCTGGCGCTGGCAACGACACCCTCACGCTGTCCCAGGCAAGCCTCCAGGCTTTGACCTCTGGTGCTCAGCTGGCTGGTAACGCTGGTACGGACACGATTTCCATCGTGAACACCGGCAACGACATCACCTTCGCTGCCAAGGAGTACACTGCTCTGAACGCCGCAACGGGCTTCGAAATCCTGCAGGTTTCCGGTAAGTCTGCTGCGACGGTTGATGCCTCTCAGCTGACCTCCATCAAGGAGTTCGCAGTTGGTGCCGGCACCAACACCATCACCAAGGTTGCTTCCGGCTCGGCTCTGGACATTCTTGCTGCTGGTACGCAGAAGGTTTCCGGCTCGGTTGGCGTCAGCGATCTGACTGTTAACCTCGGTTCTGCTACGGCAACGGCTGGTGTCACCAACACTGCTCTCGACGTAACGGGTCTGACCAACGTTACCGTCAATGCCAACATCAAGCCGGGCACTGTCGGCGCAACGTTCGATCTCGGCACGCTGACGAACAGCGACAACTCGACGTTCACCATCAAGGGTAACGGCGACGTTAAGATCGCGCTTGCAGCTGCAACGGCAACGGGTAGCAAGGTTGACGGTTCTGCTTCGACCGGTATTCTCGACATCACCGGCAACAAGGCTAACCTCGATCTGACGAAGGCTGCTCTGGCTGACGTTCTGATCGGCGGTGCTGGCAACGACAAGATCCACGTCGGTGCAAACGGTGCGATCGTAACCGGCGGTGCAGGCAACGACCAGTTTGACGTTGTCAAGGCTGTTGTTGGTACGGGCGCAACTTCAGGTAACACTGAAACTCCGTGGACGACTATCAAGGACTTCACGAAGGGCGACAGCATCCAGTTCGGCACCGACTTTAAGGTTGCCAGCGCTGTTACCAAGGTTGACCTCAGCGGCCTGGCTGCCAACTCCACCGACACCCAGGTTGTTACGGCCCTGCTGGCTAAGGGTAACGCAAAGGGCGATGTTCTTTGGGGTACCTACAACGGCCAGACCTACGTATACGAAGACGCAGGCACTGCAAAGACTGCAGACGCTGGCGACATCGCTGTCAAGATCACGGGTATTGTTGATCTGTCCACCAGCACGCACGCTGCTGACCAGATCCTGGTTTTCGCATAATATTGTGAGACCTTCGGCGTGTTGCTAACGCCTGCGATTTAAGGAGAGCCAGCCCTTTGGGCTGGCTCTTTTTTTTGGAGCTACCGAACAGTTATGGGGAAAGAAGATGGCGGCATGGGCGGCAGGATATGTATCCGACCTTGACTATAATTTCGGCTATTTCCCCGAGTTGAACCCAACCCATCTGGAGCTGGCTTTGCTCAGCAGGGGGATCAAGCCGCCCAAGATCGAGAATGCGTGCGAACTAGGGTTCGGGCAGGGGATTAGCGTAAACGTACATTGTGCGGCCTCGTCAGTGCGATGGTATGGCAATGACTTCAATCCCAACCAGTTGCTTTTCGCGCGAGACCTTGCCAGTAGTTATCAGGATGGCGCGCGCCTGACCGATGAATCCTTCGTTGAATTCTGCCGCCGCGATGATCTCCCGGACTTTGACTATATATGTCTCCACGGCATTTGGAGTTGGATCAACGAGGAAAATCGGGGCGTAATCGTGGACTTCCTGCGCCGCAAGTTGCGCGTGGGCGGTGTTCTTTACATCAGCTACAATACGCTGCCGGGATGGGCTCAACTCATGCCGTTGCGCTATCTGATGGCAAGTCATGCGCAGGCGCTTGGTTCGCCAAAAGGCTCGGTTTATCACCGTTTGACCGATGCGTTGAATTTCGCAACACAAGTTCTGTCTACAAATGCTGCGTTTGGGCGTACGAATCCGACTGTATTCGATCGGCTAAATCTCATTCACACGCAGGACCGCACTTATTTAGCGCACGAATATTTCAACCAAAATTGGCGCCCCATGTATTTCAACGAGGTTGCCGCGCAATTGGAGCCCGCAAAGTTATCCTATGCAGCTTCAGCTAATCTCTTTGATCACATCGATCCTATCAACTTCTCTTCCGAGCAACTGGAGTTGCTGTCAAGCATACCCGACATCGCACTGCGTGAGACGGTTCGCGACTACATCATAAACGGCGTGTTTCGTAAGGACTACTGGGTAAAGGGTACTCAGACGCTCAGTGATGTGGATCGTATAGCGGCATTGGCAGAGTTTCACGTGGTTGCGACTTGTTCCTGGGGGGAGGCGCCCAAGAAGATCACTGGCCCTCAGGGCGAGGCATTGCTTGATGAGCGCATTTATCGGCCGATCCTCGAAATGCTGTCGGACTTTCAGGTGCAGGCGCTATCGCAATTGGCTACCAAGTTATCGGATCGTTTGAATTTCGAGCAAATTCTACAGGCTTTGCTGATCCTTGCGGGAATGGGACGTTTGCATTTCATTCGGCCGCACAACAATCTTAAATCGATCAAGACGAAAACGGCATCGTTGAATCACAAGCTGTGCGAGCGAGCGAAGAGGGGCGGTGAGATTGCGGTGCTCGCCAGCCCGCTGACTGCTGGCGGTGTTCCGGTGGCACGTTTCAGCCAGCTGTTTGTTCTCGCCATGCAAACTGGCAAGAAGAGCGCGGATGAGCTTGCGCTGTTTACGTTGGATATTTTACGTGCGTCCGGCCACGCCCTTGTGAGAGACGGGCAAATCCTTTCTGGGCGAGAGGAAGCACTGGTTGAACTAACCACTCAGGCTACGACGTTTTTGCGCAGCGAATTTCCCAAACTACGCGCCCTGCAGGTCGTGTAGCGATCTGTCCTGAAGATATCAGATTGTCTGAAATACTCGGCGCCTATGCGCCGAGAGACATTCTGCGACGCTTCTTTCGTGCATCATCCATTGATTACATGTCATGAGTCTACTGTATTTTCGCGTTGATGCAGCGCCATCCGGCCGAAGCGGCAACTGTTAGTTCATCAACGTGGTCGTATTCAGTAAAGTCTCTTCTAAAGAAATCTTGAGTCTTTTTGGTGTGATTTCATGCTTCGCGGTGTTTTTCATAGTTTTCGTCAGGTGACATTCTGAAATATATGTGAAGCGATATGCGGGAGCGCTGCATGCGTCCGGCTGGGTCGTCGATTCGCGCATTATCTAGAAGCGATGCATGGATGGTGGTGCCAGCACGCGAGCCATGCGCGCTGCAAATCCGCCATTGCGTCTTTTCCCCGTCTCCTGCACTTTACGTAACAATTGACGACTGGATTCGGAATGATTTGAACAATCCCGTTAAGGCTTCTGTTATGGTCTCCCCATAACGTCCGTCGCAAGTTGATACTTGATTAAGGAGTTCGGAATGATTCCGACGGCAAGAGGGGCGCTGCGCGTCATCAAAACCTCTCTCATCCTGAAGGTTTTTCTGGTCTGTTTTCTGGCCGTGCATGCGCCGTTGATCGGCCTGATTGTCTATCTGGCTTTTGGCCTGCCGGAAGATCCTGTCCCTATGGTCTCCGCCGTGGTTGCGGTGACGGTGTTGGGCACTGTGTTTTCCTTCGCCATGATGTGGATGTTCTTCAAGCCGCTGCGGACGCTGGCCGCCTCCGTGCGCCGCTTCAATGTGGATGGCGTTCCCTTCCAGCTTCCCTCCGATCGCAGTGACGAGGTGGGCGTGGTGCTGCGCTCCGTCACCTGCATGGTGTCGGATATGAACCTTCTGATGATGCGGCTGAAGCATCAGGCGCTGACGGACCCGCTGACGGGGCTTGGCAATCGCCGCTGGCTGAACGAGAGGGTTGCGGAAGAGATCGCGCGCGCCAAGCGCCAGCGTGAGACGATTTCCATCATCGTCTTCGATCTCGACAACTTCAAGCAGATCAATGACCGTTATGGCCATGACGTGGGCGACCATGTGCTGGTGGCTGCCGGTGAGCTGATCACCAAGCATGTGCGGCCCTATGATCTCGCGGCCCGGATCGGCGGGGAAGAATTCTGCGTGGTGTTGCCGCGCACCCGTGGTGCCGATGCACTGACCATTGCCGAGCGCCTGCGCGCCTGCTTTGAGGAAGCGATCGTGCATCCCTTGGCCAAGGGTCGTGTTACCGCAAGCTTCGGCGTCTATCAGGCCGAGCCGGAAGATGGCCTGGCGCGCATGCTGACCTTTGCCGATAATGCGCTTTATCATGCCAAGCAGTCCGGCCGGAACCTTGTGCTCTCCTACGATCCGGACAAGCAGATGAGCAGTACCGGAAACCGGCGCGATTAAGCGCGCAACGGGGTGGGAGGCTGAGGCGTTTCACCCCGCCGAGACTTTGTTCACGCCTCTCTGTAAGGAGAGGCAGATGCGTGACGCCTTCGGTGGGTTGCGTGGTGGCTTGGCGTTGCGTTGTGCCTCAGCGGCCCGTTGCCATCAGCGCTGCCGGTTCGCCGACGATGGCATCGCGCTGCTGTTCGACAAGATCCCGCGCCAGTTCGAAAATTCCTTGCGGATCATCCTCTGCATTTTCATCCAGCATGTCCATGGCGGCGGCGTAGACCGCCTGTTCCTCCGCTGGGGAAAGCACACCTTTCTGCACGAGCACGCCCAGAAGGCTGGTGACCATTGCCGCAGACGCAAGGGCATTGGCCGAGGCGCAAAGAATTTCCGTTTCCGTCTTCATGCAATGCCATCCCCTGTCTTCGATAAGATAGTCTCTCAGCTATCATGAAAAGAAAAGGGGGAATGGCGATCAAATTTTCTCGGCAACGTTGCATGTGCCGTCCGATGGAGACGCTCCCGGCGGGCGGCGATCGCGATGGCCGCTCTGCATTCAGGCGGCGAGCAGCGCTCTCAGCTGTTCCTCGCGGCGAACGCCATGTTCATAAAGATTGATGATGAGGGCTGCAAGTTCAACAGCTTGCGTGCTGCGCTTGTCCAGCCGACGCCTGTTGGCAATGGTTTCGAAGAGCTGCTGCAGCATCGACAGTTCTTCAGGCATGATGACGCCACGATGCGTCGTCTTGTCCTTGATCATCAGGATCACCTTTATCAGATCCGCCCGCCTCATGCGGGAGGTTTATGTGCCGCGCGTGCAGAAGGGCCATCGCGATCGCATGTTGACCGGGGGTCGACGGCCCTTCTGCCTGTGGGGCAGGGGGACCATGGCCGACTCCGCGGCCTTCGTCTTGTTTGGTTCAGGGATAAAGTTAGCGAGAGGTTATGTCCTACATCGAGGCGCATCAATGCGGGACGAATGCCCCGTCAAATTCCCGTTATGGGCTCTTTCCATCTATCCCCACCCGTGGCGCGCGCCTTCCATATGCAGTATGGCTGCGGAAAATTTTCGAGGTCATGTGATGAGCCGGTTGCCCATTCTTTCCCTGCTGTTGACGATCGGCCTTTCTGGCCCCTCACTTGCCACGGATATACGGCCTGCGGCCTCCACGCCTCCCACCGGGGCCTCTGCCAAGTCTCCTGCATTGGTCGAGCCTCGGCTGAAGGTGAAGGGGTCAGGCATTGCGACGCGTCCGCGTGTGGCGCTGACCTTCGATGCCTGCATGGGGCAGGCGGATCCGCGTATCATCTCCGTGCTGGTCAACGAGCGCATTCCGGCAACCATCTTCGTCACTGCCCGCTGGCTGCGCAAAAACCCGGAGACGACAGCCATCTTCCTCCAGCATCCGGATTTGTTCGAGCTGGAAAATCATGGCGAGAATCACATTCCCGCGGTGGATGTGCCCGTCGCGATCTACGGCATTCCGGCGGCCGGTTCACCAGATGCGGTGGCGCGCGAAGTGTCAGGCGGGGCGAGCGCCATGCTTGCGTCCGGCATTGCTGCGCCACGCTGGTTCCGTGGCTCAACTGCGAAGTATGATGCCTCATCCATCCGGCAGATCCGCCAGATGGGCTATCGCATTGCCGGTTATTCGGTGAACGGGGATGGCGGTTCGCTGCTGGGCGCCGATATGGCGGAAAAGCGTGTGGCGGGGGCGAAAGATGGTGATGTGGTGCTGGCCCACATCAACCAGCCGACTCATGCAGCAGGCGAGGGCGTGGCGCGCGCTTTGCTATCGCTGAAAAAGCGCGGCACCGAATTCGTAAAGCTTTCCGACGCGGAAGAGATCGGCGACAACGAGACAACCCGATAACGATCAGCCGCCAATGCGGATCTCTGCTCGGCTATGGGTCTTTTCCAGATTGCCATAGAACTCGCTGGCACGGGCGGTGCGGATCTGGCTTTGCAGATGCTCCACTTGTGCCTCTGCAGTCCCCCGCAGCAATTGATCCAGATCCTCGTGCCTGATGCCGTCGGCCTGCATCAGCATGGCAATCAGGGGATCATGCATGAGATCCTGTACAGTCATTTCCTGGTCCATGACTTTTCCTCCGTCTTCATTGCGAATCATTCTGCCGCAGGATTGCGACGGAAATATCGCTGCGCGCGCCCCGTCCTCTTCACAGGTTCGGGAGCGCATTCAGCCCTTCATGTCCCATTACGTGGCATTTCTCGGAACGGATGTTCCGGGGCACTCATTCTGTGCACAGATAGACAGCGCTTTCATTCTTCTTCCTTACGCGCCAGCAACTTCGGTTCTGCTGCCCGGAGGCGCGGCCTGTGGATGACCTGTGGATAGAGAAAATCAAGTTCGGTAAATGTTTCCATTCCGTTCTGCGGCAGGAATTTTGTTGCATCGCAACAATTATGCTGATGCCAGAAGCACTTGCTTAGTTAATTTTAACGCCTTGGCGATAGCATGGGAACGTAGCCGGTCCTGAACCGTTTGTGTCTGCGCAAGGGAGTATCCGCCATGATCATCAAGCTTCTCGAAATTCTTCGCGAGCAGGACGATGCAGGTCTTGCCACGGGGACCTATGCAGACGGCGCCTTTTATCTGACACGTGATGGAGAGGCCAAGGAAGGCAAGCAGCATTGCATGCGCGAGTCCTATGACAGGGATTTCAGGACCGCCCGCCGTCTCGCAGACAGCGCACTCGTTTTCGCCTGATAAAACTTTGCGTGTGACGGTCGGGAAACCGACCGTCCCTTATATCCGCATATTGTTATGTTCCGCCAAACCTTTATAAGGTTTCGCATTATGTGAATGCGGGCACGGGGACAGGACATGTTTCGGCAGGCGGGGCTGGCGGGGCTCGATATAGAGCAACTCTTCAATCATTCTCCGAACCCCTATGTTATCGTCGACCGCGATCTGCGTATCGTTGGTATGAATGAGGCCTATTTGGCTGTTACCATGCAGAAGCGCGATGCGCTGGCCGGGCACATGCTCTTTGAAGCTTTCCCGAGTGATCCTGAGTCACCCCATGGCCGCATGCTGCGTCAATCCTTCGCGAAGGTTCTGCAAACGGGACAGGTGGATCACATACCGCTCATTCCCTATCCCATCTCCAACCCCGACGGGACGCTTGCGCATCGCTACTGGAGTGCCACGCATACGCCCATCAACGATGCTGAAGGACGGGTGGAGTACATCCTTCAGCACACGGTGGACGTGACAGAACTGCATATGCTGCGGCAAGCCAATCCGGATGCCGATTGGAAGATGCAGACCGACCTTTTGCGCCGTGCAGATGCCGTGCAAGGCCAAAACCTGGCGCTTGGCCGCGAGCGGGAATATTTGCGGGGTCTTTTCGAGCAGGCGCCAGGCTTCATGGCGGTCCTGCGTGGCGAGCGCCATGTCTTCGAGATCGTGAACGCGTCCTACCGGAAACTGGTTGGCCGCGCCGACCTGATCGGCAAAACGGTCCGTGAAGCACTGCCCGAGATTGCTGGTCAGGGCTTCTATGAACTCCTGGATAATGTCTACAGCTCCGGAAATCCCTATAGTGCGCATGGCGCCAGGGTAACCCTGCAACACCCCGACGGCGGTGAAGCGAAAGAGGTTTTCCTCGATTTCATCTACCAGCCATTGCGGGATGCCGATGGAGCTGTCAGCGGTATCTTTGTTCAGGGTAATGACGTCACTCAGCTTCACCAGGCTGAGGAGGCGGCCCGGGAAAGCGAGGATCGCTTCCGCACGCTTGCGCATTCCTTGCCAAACCATGTCTGGACAGCAACGGCGGATGGCCGCGTTGATTGGAGCAATCCGTCGATGCTGGACTATCTTGGTGTCAAGGATCCCATTGCGGAGTTGGCGGAGTTCGAGCCCCTCCTGCATCCGGAAGATGTTGATCGCGTCTTCGATCAATGGCGCCAGTCGCTGGCGCACGGGCAGGCGCTCCAGAGCGAACACCGCTTGCTTCATCGCGGTGGCGCTTATCGTTGGTTCCTGACACGCGCCGTTCCCATTCGCAATGGTGTGGGTGAGATCGTTCGCTGGGTCGGCACCAACACTGATATCGAAGAGCAGAAGAAGACGGAATCGCGCCTTGAGACCCTGGCGAGCGCGCTGGAAACGCGCGTCGAGGAGCGGACGGCAGAGCTTCAGAAGACGCAGGAAGTGCTGCGTCAGAGCCAGAAGATGGAAGCCATCGGCAATCTGGCCGGCGGTATTGCTCACGACTTCAACAACCTTCTGCAGGTTATTACCGGCAATCTGCAACTGCTTGCGAAGGATTTGCGTGGCAACGATATTGCCGAGCGCCGCCTGAATAGCGCTCTCGATGGTGCGTCACGCGGCGCAAGGCTTGCCTCGCAATTGCTGTCCTTCGGGCGTCGCCAGCCTTTGGCCCCTAAGGTCGTCAATCTCGGCCGGCTCGTGCGCGAGATGGATCACCTCATCCGCCGCAGCATTGGAGAGGCCATCGAGATCGA
This sequence comes from Rhizobium oryzicola, assembly GCF_030504645.1. Taxonomy (GTDB): domain Bacteria; phylum Pseudomonadota; class Alphaproteobacteria; order Rhizobiales; family Rhizobiaceae; genus Neorhizobium; species Neorhizobium oryzicola. Next base: position 657,230 of record NZ_JAUKWQ010000002.1, read on the forward strand.
CACGATCGTAGGTGGCGGTTTGTGGAACACGCAGGTTGACCCGTCCAATGTCGAGAACGCCCTTCTGAACCTTGCGATCAATGCGCGCGATGCCATGGAAGGCCGCGGTCGGCTTACGATCGAACTTGGTAACGCCTATCTGGACGATCACTATGCCCAGAACGCCTTCGACGTGAAGGCCGGCCAATATGTGATGCTGGCGGTCAGCGACACCGGTTGCGGCATGCCGGCCGATGTTTTGGCGCGGGCCTTCGATCCCTTCTTCACGACCAAGCCGGAGGGCAGGGGAACCGGGCTTGGCCTTTCCATGGTCTATGGTTTCGTGAAGCAGTCGGGCGGGCATATCAACATCTATAGCGAGGTTGGCAGCGGTACGACGGTTCGCATCTATCTGCCCCGTTCCATGGAAGTGGAAGATGTGATTGCCGAGGAGCCGTCAGGCAATGTCGCCGGCGGTACGGAAACCATTCTTGTCGTAGAGGATGACGAGGCCGTTCGAGATATTACCGTCAGCATGTTGAGCGAGCTCGGTTACAAGGTACTGAAGGCGCGGGACGCCGACAGTGGATTGGCCATCATCGACAGTGGCGTAATGATCGATCTTCTCTTTACCGATGTCGTGATGCCGGGGCGGCTGAAAAGCAGCGAGCTGGCCCGCAAGGCCAAGGAGCGGCGGCCGGATATCGAAGTTCTCTTCACCTCGGGCTATACGGAAAACTCGATCGTGCATGGCGGGCGGCTTGATGCGGGTGTGAATCTGCTGAGCAAGCCCTACGCGCGCGAGACACTTGCCCGCAAGGTGCGGTTCTTGCTGGATAAGGCCAGGGAAAACAGAGCAAATATGGCCACGACCGCGACTCCGCAGACTGCAACGCCATCAAGCAGCAACAGCGGCATCCGTGTTCTGCTTTGCGAGGATGAAGCGCTGATCCGCATTTCGACGGCGGACTACCTCCAGGACTTCGGCATTACCGTTGTGGAGGCTGGCACCGGCCAGGAGGCGTTGCAAGCCATCGATGGAGCGGCGATCGATATTCTGGTGACCGATGTGCATCTGCCTGACATGAATGGCCTCGACCTGTTGAACCGGATGCGAGAAACGTACAAGGACCTGCCTGTGATCTTCGCGACCGGCGACCTGCATTTGCCAGGCATGGAGGCGCTCGATCAGGCTGCGCTTGTCACCAAGCCCTATGATTATGATCTGCTTGCCAAGTTGATCCGGGACATGGTCAATCGCCGCAGGCCGACTTGATCAGCCAGTGTATCGGTTGCTCGATCTCTTCAAGATCGATGCAATTTTATCCGTCAGATTTTTCAGCCCCTTAGCAAGATGGTGGCTGGTCGGAACTGAATGGCGCGTTTCCATTCTGGCACCGTCACATCTTCTTTGGTCTATTGCCGCCGTCAAGCATTGCGGGGGCAATATCAAATATGCGTATCATGCATTTTCCATTTGCGGCCGTCGTCCTTATGTCGCTGCCGTCCTGTTATTCTATGTCCAAAGAAGAATGCGTTGCGGCCAACTGGAAGGTGGTTGGGGAAAGCGATGGCGCCAACGGATATAATCCTCAAAGTCGTTTTGCGGAGCACACGAAGTCTTGCGCACGCGTCAAGATCGTGCCGGACCAGACGGTCTGGTATTCGGGCTTTCAGGAGGGCATCAAGCGCTACTGCACGCCGCAGAGCGGCGCCATCCACGGCGAGGCCGGCGACGAGTATAACAATGCCTGCCCGGCAGAACTCCAGTCGGGGTTCATGAGCGGCTATTCGCTGGGCAAGCGCGTGCGCGATTTGCGTGGGCAATTGGATAACATCAATTCCGACATCAGCAATCGCGAGCAGGATACGGATCAGGCCTATAAGGATCTGAAGACGGCGCAGGATCAGGAGCGGGGTCCGCTCAAGATGCGCATCGACGACAACGATTTTAACATCCGTCGCCTGCGTCGCGATGCCGACGATGTTTCTGCTCAATTGTCTGCTGCGGAGCGGGATCTGGCGGCTTTCCGCGCCAATCCGCAGTTTATTGCGATGCCCCGGCCATAATAGAAAGGTCAGCCCCTCCATTTGCGGGAGGGGCTGATATTTGCCTCAGAGGCTCGATCCGTTTTCCTGGATCACCTTGGTCAGGCTGCCCGTTGCCGGGAAAAGCGGGATCAGGCATGCCTGGAAGGCGTGGTAGATATCGCCCTTGCCGGGGAAGAGGCTGTTCGCCGGCTTCAGGTCTTCCGTCGTTTCCTCAAACCAGCCGCCATGGTCACGATCCAGGAAATGCGCCGCAATCGTCGACCAGATCGTCCGGTAGCTTTCCTCATGGAAGCGGCTTGGCGCATGGTGGTTGAGGAAGTGGGCCGCCCCGGCTGCCTCACACATCGGCCACCAGAGCTTGGACCGCTTGTCCGGATTGTCCTGCCAGTCGAGCGTATAGAAGAAGCCCCCTTTTGCCTTGTCCCAGCCAAGCGTCATGGAGCGTTCGAACAGCGCTTCCGCGGCCTCAACCATCCAGGCTTGGCGGTTGCCGCCGAGCGCATAGAGCTGCAGCAGCAGGCGCGCCCATTCCAGCCAATGGCCCGGCGTGGTGCCCGCCGGGCGGAACATTTCGTTCGGGTGATAATAATTGCGGTCGACCACCCAGTTCTCATCGAAGTGTTCGGCGACCCGGAAACCTTCTTCGCGGGCGCGGCGGTTGATCAGGAGGTCGGCGATACTTTCCGCCTTCTGCAGATAATGCGCCTCGCCGGTCGCTTCGAAGGCGGCCATCAGGCTTTCCGTTAGGTGCATGTTGGAGTTCTGGCCGCGATAGCCGGGCACCGGCTGCCAGTCTGCGGAGAACTCTTCCGCGATGGCGCCGTGTTGCTTTTCCCAGAACTTCGTTTCGATCACATCGGTGATATCAGTCAGCATCTTGTCGGCGAGCGGGTGTTCAACCACCTTGGCCGAGGAGGCGGCCAGCAGAACGAAGGCGTGGCCGTAACCCTGCTTGGACGCGTCCGCGGCGCCATCATCATTCGCCTGCCAGAAGTAGCCGCCGTTTTTCTGGTCGCGATGCTTTTCCCAGAGATAGCGCATGCCATGGTCCACCACATCTGCCGCGCCCGGTCGGCCGAGCAGATCAGCAATGGCAAAGCAGTGGACCATGCGGGCGCTGGCATGGATGCCACGCGCCGGATTGTTGGTGTCGAGCGGCTGGCCCTGACGGTTCAGATCATAGAAGCCGCCCTTGGGATTGATCGCACGGTACTGGAAGAAATCCATCAGGCCTTCAGCCTGAGCGAGCAACCATCGGCGATGGTAGGGACGCTCCGCCCAAAGTTTGGAAAGCCCAGCCGTTCTGATCATGATTTCCTCCACGCACAAGAAAAAGTAAGCTTCAGCCCCTATATCTTCATGCTACCCAACTGTCATGAGCAATCGCGAAATCAAGGTGTTACAAGACTGTAACATTGACATAAAGATATCTTTATGTGATTAAGCGTTGATTGGCGTCAAGCTTCGAGGAGAGTGCCCGTGTTCGATCAACTGTTCGGCCCCCAAGGTGCAGCACGAAACGGCGAAGAGATTTTTCAGGCACTGGCAAAGGCCGCCCGTGAGCGTATCCTCATTCTCGACGGCGCCATGGGTACGCAGATCCAGGGACTTGGCTTCAACGAGGACCATTTCCGCGGCGAACGTTTCATTGGCTGTGCCTGTCATCAACAAGGCAATAACGACCTTCTGATCCTGACCCAGCCGGATGCGATCGAAGAAATCCATTACCGCTATGCCAAGGCGGGTGCCGATATCGTCGAGACCAATACCTTCTCGTCGACCCGGATCGCGCAGGCCGATTACGAAATGGAAGGCGCCGTCTATGATCTCAACAAGGAAGGCGCCGAAGTCGCCCGTCGCGCCATTGAGCGCGCCATGCGCGAAGATGGCAAGCGCCGCTTCGTGGCCGGCGCCATCGGCCCGACCAACCGCACGGCCTCCATCTCGCCGGATGTGAACAATCCCGGCTTCCGCGCTGTCTCCTTTGATGATTTGCGCCTTGCCTATGCCGAGCAGATCGACGGTCTGATCGACGGCGGCGCCGACATCATTCTGATCGAGACTATCTTCGATACGCTGAACGCCAAGGCTGCGATCTTCGCCTGCGAGGATCGCTTCGTCGCGAAGGGCATCCGTCTTCCCGTCATGATCTCGGGCACCATCACCGACCTCTCGGGCCGCACGCTCTCCGGCCAGACGCCGACCGCCTTCTGGAATTCCGTCAGCCACGCCAAGCCGTTCACCATCGGCTTCAACTGTGCGCTCGGCGCCGATGCCATGCTGCCGCATCTGCAGGAAGTGTCCGCCATTGCCGACACTTTCGTCTGCGCCTATCCCAATGCCGGCCTGCCGAACGAGTTTGGCCAGTATGACCAGACGCCGGAAGGCATGGCCAAGCAGGTGCGGGAATTTGCCCGCCAGGGCCTTATCAATATCGTCGGCGGCTGCTGCGGCTCGACGCCGGACCACATCCGCGCCATCGCCGAGGCGGTGAAGGAATTTGCCCCGCGGCAACTGCCGGAGCATCGCCCCTTCATGTCGCTCTCGGGCCTCGAACCCTTCGAGCTGACCAAGGACATTCCTTTCGTCAACGTCGGCGAGCGCACCAATGTCACCGGCTCGGCCAAGTTCCGTAAGCTGATCACCGCTGCCGATTACACGTCCGCCCTCGCTGTCGCCCGCGATCAGGTAGAGAACGGTGCACAGATCATCGACATCAACATGGACGAAGGCCTGATCGACTCGGGCCGCGCCATGGTCGAGTTCCTGAACCTGATTGCCGCCGAGCCCGATATCGCCCGCGTGCCTGTGATGATCGATAGCTCCAAGTTCGAGATCATCGAAGCCGGCTTGAAATGCGTGCAGGGCAAGGCGGTGGTGAACTCCATCTCGCTGAAGGAAGGCGAGGAGAACTTTGTCCGCCAGGCCAAGCTGATCCGCGCTTATGGTGCTGCTGTCGTGGTCATGGCTTTTGACGAGCAGGGCCAGGCCGACACCTACCAGCGCAAGGTGGAAATCTGCCGCCGCGCCTACAAGATCCTGACCGAAGAAGCGGATTTCCCGCCGGAAGATATCATCTTCGACCCCAACATTTTCGCGGTCGCGACGGGCATCGAAGAACACAACAATTACGGCGTCGACTTCATCGAGGCCACGCGCACCATCCGTCAGGAAATGCCGCTGGTGCATATCTCCGGCGGTGTGTCGAACCTGTCCTTCTCGTTCCGCGGCAATGAGCCGGTGCGCGAGGCGATGCATGCCGTCTTCCTCTACCACGCCATTCAGGCGGGCATGGACATGGGTATCGTGAACGCCGGTCAGCTGGCGATCTATGAGAACATCGATCCGGAACTGCGCGAGGCCTGCGAAGACGTGGTGCTGAACCGTCGCACTGACGGCACCGAGCGGCTTCTGGCTGTGGCGGAAAAGTTCCGCGGCGCGGGCGCCAAGGAAGCCAAGGCGCAGGATCTGTCCTGGCGCGAATGGTCGGTCGAGAAGCGGCTGGAGCATGCGCTGGTCAACGGTATCACCGAATATATCGAGGCCGATACGGAAGAGGCGCGCCAGAAGGCCGAGCGTCCGCTGCATGTCATCGAAGGTCCGCTGATGGCGGGCATGAACGTCGTCGGCGATCTGTTCGGCTCCGGGAAGATGTTCCTGCCGCAGGTGGTGAAATCCGCCCGCGTCATGAAGCAGGCGGTGGCCGTTCTGTTGCCATACATGGAAGAGGAAAAGCGCCTGAACGGCGGGAGCGAGCGCCAGTCCGCCGGCAAGGTGCTGATGGCGACCGTCAAGGGCGATGTGCACGATATCGGCAAGAACATTGTCGGCGTCGTTCTCGCCTGCAACAATTACGAGATCATCGACCTTGGCGTCATGGTGCCCGCCACCAAGATCCTGGAAACGGCTGTCGCCGAAAAGGTGGATGTGATCGGTCTCTCCGGCCTCATCACGCCTTCGCTGGACGAGATGGTGCATGTTGCCTCCGAAATGGAGCGGCAGGGCTTTGACATTCCGCTGCTGATCGGCGGCGCGACCACCAGCCGCGTCCACACGGCGGTGAAGATCCATCCGAAATACAATGCCGGGCAGGCGGTCTATGTGACCGACGCAAGCCGCGCCGTCGGCGTCGTCTCCAACCTTCTGGCCGAAGGTGGCCGTGAGGAGTATGTCGCCAACATCCGGGCGGAATATGCCAAGGTGGCGGCGGCCCATGCCCGTGCGGAGGCGGAAAAGGTGCGCCTGCCGATCGAGCGTGCCCGCGCCAACCGCGAGAAGATCGACTGGGCGGCCTATCAGCCGGTCAAACCGAGCTTCACGGGCACCAAGGTGTTCGAAGATTATTCGCTGGAAGAACTGGTGCCCTACATCGATTGGACGCCCTTCTTCCAGACATGGGAGCTGAAGGGTCGCTACCCGGCCATTCTCGAAGACGAGAAGCAGGGTGAGGCGGCACGTCAGCTCTATGCCGATGCGCAAGCCATGCTGAAGAAGATTGTCGATGAAAAGTGGTTCCGCCCCCGCGCCGTGATCGGCTTCTGGCCGGCCAACGCGGTGGGTGACGATATCCGTCTCTTTGCGGATGACGGCCGCTCCAAGGATCTCGCAACCTTCTTCACGCTTCGCCAGCAACTTTCCAAGCGCGATGGCCGCCCGAACGTGGCGCTGTCCGACTTCGTGGCGCCGCTCGACACGGCCAAGCAGGATTATGTCGGCGGTTTCGTGGTGACGGCGGGCATCGAGGAGGTGGCGATTGCCGAACGCTTCGAACGCGCCAATGACGACTACTCATCGATCCTCGTCAAGGCGCTGGCCGACCGTTTTGCCGAAGCCTTTGCTGAACGCATGCATGAGCGCGTGCGCAAGGAATTCTGGGGCTATGCGGCAGATGAAGCCTTCTCCAATGAGGATCTGGTGTCGGAAGCCTATGCGGGCATTCGCCCGGCCCCCGGATATCCGGCCCAGCCCGACCACACGGAAAAGACGACGCTGTTCGAGCTTTTGAAGGCGACGGAAACGACTGGCGTGACGCTGACGGAGAGCTATGCCATGTGGCCGGGCTCCTCCGTTTCAGGCCTCTATATCGGCCATCCCGGCTCCTACTACTTTGGCGTTGCCAAGGTGGAGCGCGATCAGGTGGAAGACTATGCCCGCCGCAAGGGCATGGCTGTTGCCGAGGTCGAACGCTGGTTGGGACCGGTTCTGAACTATGTGCCCGGCAATGATGAGGACGCGGTAGAGGCGGCGTGAGCCGCGCGTCGCTAGTCGCGAACGGTCTCTTTCGTCATGCTCGGCCTTGTGCCGAGCATCTACGGCTGTAGCGGCGTATGATCGGTAGAGTAATCTGGACCGTTGGCAGACCCTCGGGTCAAGCCCGAGGGTGACGACCGAAGCGGCCATATCGCCTCAAGCCGCCGAATTTCCATGGGTCAGGCTGGCGATCTTCTTCACATGTGAGACGGCGGCGGTTCCACCTGCGGTCTGGGTGAAGAGCGCGAGCTTTTCGTCGTCATCATCGGCAACCGGGGTCAGCGCCTTGTCCATATAGGTTTTCGAGGCCGGGTCCTTGGCGATGCGATAGGCCTGGAATGCGAGCTTGCCGATGACGCCGGCGAGCCGCACATGCTTCACCACCGTCCCCAGCGCAAAGCGCGGCCAGAAGATCAGCGGATGTTCTGCCTTCAGCCCGGGGCGGCGCTCGCTCGGATGTTTCAGGCGGATCAGGCCGCTCTGCAACGGATGCACGTTTTCCAGCGGCACGGTCGTTGCGAAGGAGACCAGCACCTTGACGAGGCTGGAGAGCGGGCCGCCGGTCGCAACCGCGCGGCGCAGCAGGGTCTTCATGTGATCGTTCGAATAATAGAGCGACCAAGCTTCCTGATAGATGCTCTCCCATTCCTCTTTGCTCATCTTCGGATGCGCGGTGCAGACATGCTCCACGTCGTAGATGTTGAGGTCAGGGTCCATCTCGACGCCCTTGCGCCAAAGGGTCTGGTGATCTTCCGAACCGGGCAGGGGGGTGAGCACGAAGAACTCGATCACATCGAGCGGCAGTTCTTCCTGGATGATGCGGATGTCGCGGCGGATCGAGTCCGGCGTGTCGGAGGGGAAACCGAGGATATAGCCCGCCAGCGTCAGGATGCCTTGCGCCTTCCAGGCCAGCAGCATCTTGCGATATTCGGTGATCTTGTTCTGATTCTTCTTGGCGGCGGTCAGGTTGTCGGGGTTGACGTTCTCAAGCCCGATAAACACGCGCGTCACGCCCGCCCGCTTGGATTTCTCGATGAAGTTTGGGATCTTGTGGCAGAGCGTATCGACCTGGATCATCAGGCCGAGTGGGATGCCTTCCTCTTCCTTCAGGTAGATCAGGCGGTCGTAGATCGCTTCCCAGTCCTTGTTGCGGGCAAAGTTGTCATCCGTGATGAAGAATTTATGGATGCCCTGTGCCCAGTTCATCCGCACCAGCCGTTCCACGTCATCCGCCGAGCGGAAGCGGGACTTGCGGCCCTGCACGTTGATGATGGTACAGAAGGAGCACTGGTATGGACAGCCGCGCCCCGCATCGAAGCTGGTGCTGAGACCGAGTGTGTGCTGGATCGTATCCTTCGGCAGGAAGGGCACCGGCGTGCCGATCATGCCCTGCAGGTCGTTCATGAAGTTATAGAGCGGCTTCAATTCGCCGGCCACCACATCGCGCAGCACCATTTCGAAGCGGCCTTCGGCCTCGCCGGCGAACATGGAAATGCCGAGTTCGCGGCATTCATCGAGGCCAATGGCGGTACCGTCCAGCATGGAGAGGCAACCGGAGACATGGAAACCTCCGATCGAGACGGCGATACCAGCTTTGCGGAAGGGGCGGGCGATATCGAGCGCACGCGGATACTGGTTCGACTGGACGCCGACCAGTCCGACCATGCCAAAATTGCCGTTCTGGCGGAAGCTCTCCACCAGTCCAGGAATGTCGATGCGGGTATTGGTCTCATCGATGACGGTGATGTCGATCGAAACATTCGCCCCGAGAACCTGCCGTTCTGCGCAATCGCGCGCGATGCCGTAAATGGCGGCCAGCGAGTTGGACGGGATCATGGCGCGCCACCAGCGGATGACGTAACCGTCATCGTCGTAATGCGACGGCTTTATAAGAACGAGTTGAAAGCGGCGATGAGCATTCTTGGAGGCATAGAGCAAACGAGGTTCTTTCTTGCGCGCACACTCCCGAAACCATATCCGGAAGGTCAGTCTGGCGTGGCCCTTCGCGCGTTTCCCCTAACGAAGCGATATCCCTAATCATGGATCTGCCAGGCGGCAGAGGACGGATCATCGAAAATCACTTTCGACGACTGTCAGCCTATTCTGGCAAATGCAAAGAGGCAAGCGGCGGTACCGCTTGCCTCTCATCAAGTCTTCGTCGGTCGTTTGCCGTCGCCACATACCGGCGACATTGTTCGAATCTCAGTGCGCAGTTGCTTGCCGGGACGTCAGTTCCTCAATGCCGACTTCCGCTTCGATCTCATCGCCGCGCGCCATCAGGTAAAGACCAACTATGAACGTCAGTGCCGCGATGAACAGCAGATACCAGGCATGTGCCATGGAATTGGTGGGCAGCATGGTGGAAATTGCCAGCGGCGTCAGCCCGCCAAAGATGGCGTAGGAGACGTTGTAGGAGAAGGAAAGCCCGCTGAAGCGCACCGGCGCCGGGAAGGCCCGCACCATCACATAGGGTACCGCACCCACCATGCCGACAGCCAAGCCCATCACCGCATAGAGCGCGAAGAGCACCGTCACCGAGACGGAGGCATAGGTATAGAAAGCGAAGGTAGCGACCGCAAAGAAGATGCTGGCCGGCACGAAGAAACGGCCGGAACCGACCTTGTCGACAATGGCGCCGGCGGAGGCTGTGCCGATGATCAGGAAGAGCGTGCCGAAGCTGGTGGCGGCCAGCGACATCTGCGCCGTGTAGCCATAAAGCTTTTGCAGGAAGGTCGCAGTCATCAGCGTCGTCACGACGATGCCGGCGGACAGGATCCAGGTCAGCAGCACGGAGATGATCACGCCACGGGTATAGTCGCGAAGCACGGCCTTCAGCGGCAGTTCCTTCACCAGCGCGCGGCTCTGTTTCATCTCCGCGAAGATCGGCGTTTCCTGCAGCCACTGGCGCAGATAGACGGCGATGAGCCCGAAGATGCCGCCGAGCAAGAAGGGGATGCGCCATGCGAACGCTGCCACCTGATCCGGCGTGAAGACTGTGTTGATGATGGTTGCGATGAAGGAACCCAGCAGGATGCCGAGCGTCAGACCGGAACAGAGGAAGCCGCAGGCAAAGCCGACGCGGCGGAAGGGCACGTGTTCGGCCACAAATGTCCAGGCGCCCGGCACCTCGCCACCGATGGCCGCACCCTGCAGGATGCGCATCACGATGAGCAGGATGGGCGCTGCAACGCCGATCGTGGCATAGGTCGGCATGGCCGCCATGCCCAGCGTTGATAGCGCCATCAGCAGGATCGAAAAGGCAAAGACACGCTTGCGGCCGAAGCGGTCGCCGAAATGCGCCATCACGATGCCACCCACGGGGCGCACCAGATAGCCGGCCGCAAAGATACCGAAGGTCTGGATCAGTACCAGCCAGTCCGGCATGTCGGCCGGGAAGAACAGCTTGCCGATGACGGTGGCGAAGAACACAAAGATGATGAAGTCGTAGAACTCCAGCGCCCCGCCCAGGGCCGAGAGGCCGAGTGTACGGAAATCTTGGGCGGTGAGACTGCGCGGAGCACCGATGGGGGCAGATGTGGCGGCGGACATGATGCAGACTTTTCTGATGGTTGTATCAGAAAGTCGTGCCGCGTCCTTGTCGCGATTTCAAGCGATTTTAACAGTTTTGCAAGGATTGCATTGCTGGTCTACCACAGGGCTTTGCTGAGAATGACGCTTCGATAGTTGGTGTGAGACCATTGCGTATGTTCGATAAACCGGAAGCCGAGCCGCCCGTACCAGTTCACGAGATGTGTGGCCGGTTCGGCCGTATCGAGCGCGAGTTCGGCTGCACCGCTGGCTCTGGCCAGCTGTTCTACTTCCCGCATCAGACGGAGCCCTATGCCCTTGGCCTGCAGGGACGGATCGACGGCAAATTGCGCCAGTGATGCGACATCCTTCCGGTCATACCAGGGGCAACCCCTCGTTTGGGCGGCATTTCGAAATAGGATCGTGCCGCACAACCGGCTGCCCTGAAACGCAAGGAGGCAGGTGCCTTGGCCAGCCCTTTCCCGTGTCACATCCACGCTTTGGTCAGTCGCCATGTACTTCAGCCCCATGCGGGCGAGACGTCCATAGGCCGCGTGCAGAAGCGTTGTGAGGTCTTCAATGGAATCTGTTGGCTCAATGGGACGAATGACGAGTTCGTCGCGGGCGGTATGAGTAACGTCCATTTTTCAAGCTCCTGATAGGCTTATTGTTTCTGGACGTCTTTCGTCGCTCCCACAATCGAGTTAGTGTGCGGGACTGGTCAGGAAATCTCACAGATGCGGACGTCACTTCCTCCCCTCAATGCGGTCAAGGCCTTCGAGGCGTCGGGCAGACTCTGTAGTCTCACGCTTGCCGCATCCGAGCTTGGCGTCACGCACGGCGCCCTCAGCCGCCAGATCAAGATCCTGGAGGATTGGCTGGGTGTTAGGTTGTTCGTGAGGGAAGGCCGAGGCATTAGCCTGACATCGGAGGGGCGGCAATTTCTGAAAGAGGCGACGAAAGCGCTCGATAAGCTCTCGCGCGCAGGCGAAGCGTTGGCCGGACAAAATGAACGGCGAGTGCTGCGCGTGAGTGCCTCGCAAACCTTCACCATGCGCTGGCTGATACAACGGCTGCCGTCATTTTCGACTGCCCACCCGGATATCGAAGTCCGCCTGTCTGCCTCCATCCTGCCACCGGATCAACTGACGGAGCGATTTGATCTGGCCATCCGCCGTGGCATGATCGGTAGATATGGAGAGAGCGTCCCCTTTTTGCGCGAGACCTGCGTGCCCGTGGCAAGCCCGGCCTTGCTGGCAAGGCAACCCGTTCATTCGTTCTCGGATTTGCAAGAGCATGTGCTGATCCATGCGCAATCCGTCGCCGATCTTTGGCCGCGATGGCTCCGGAGCGTCGGCATGCCGGAAATCGAGGGGCGGTCGCAATTGCGCTTCGATCCTCTTTATCACAGCCTGCAGGCCGCACTGGATGGCGTGGGCATCGCGATGGGACCGAGCGCCCTGGTGGCGGAGGATGTGAGGCAAGGGCGTCTTGTGCAGCTTTTCGCCGATCATCCGCTGGCCATGGACGACTTTCATGTGCTCATTGCGGATCAACCGCAATCGCTGCGGCATGCGCGGACATTCCGGGATTGGTTGCTTTCCGAAGGTGCTGATTCTTTTAGAGCGTCAGCACTTGAAGGGCAGGAATGAACTGGCCGTGCCGCCTTTCATGGCGGCGACGGTGAGCGCATTTGCGAGCTTGAAGTCGACCGGTGTCTGCGGGCAAACTGCAATGGATGCGAGACAGCCTGAGGCGATAAACGCCTCGTTGCTTTGGATGAACTCCTGGCTCACCGCCTCAAAGGGGAAGTGGGAGCGGGCCTTCTTCCATGCGTCTTGATAGATCTGGCATTTCTTGATTTGCCACGCCGTTGGGCTTTCCTCCGCGATTGCCGGAAAAGGTGAAAGCTGTGTGCAGACGGCAAGTCCGAGGAGCGCATTTCTCATGTCTGGTGCCGGTCATCTCTGGCTCACCGCTTCTGCGATGGCTTGGCCGATCTCTGCAATGGCGCGATTGCGATCATCCATCGAAGCCTTCGTGCCGGTCATATAGACGGCTGCGACGATCGGTTCGCGCTTGGGCGGCCACATGACGGCAATGACGCCACGTGTGCCGAAGCCGCCCGCCCCCGTTCGGTCTGCGATGATCCAGCTGGCTGGAACGCCTGCCCTCAGGAGCGGTCCACCCACCTCATCGGCGATCAGCCAGTCTTTCAGTTGCGCCCGATCAGCCGGTGGCAGGGCATTGCCCAAAAGCAGCGTTTTCAGCGTATTCGCCATGGCAGCCGGCGTGGTCGTGTCGCGCTCGTCCCCCGGCTTGCTTTCGTTCAGCTCCGGTTCGTTGCGATCGAGCCGCGTGGTGGTATCACCAATCTTCCGCAGGAACGCGGTGACCGCCTGTGGGCCGCCTAGCACCTCAAGCACCTTGTTGGCGGCGGTGTTATCGCTTGTGCGGAGCGTTTCCTGGCAGAGTTCAGCAGCGGTAATCTTTTGGCCCACGCGCTTCTTGGTGGCGGGCGCATATTCCAGAAGATCCTTCTTCTCAATCGTCACTTTTGTCGAAAGCGCCTTGTCGCCGGCATCCAGAAGGGCGCCGCAGGCGACAGCCTTGAATGTGCTTGCCATCGGAAAACGTTCGTTTTCCCGATAGGACCAGGTACGGCCGTCGCGGGTGTCGATGACAGTCAGGCCCACCTGCGCGTTTAGAGACTTCTCCGCCAACTGTGCGGCAGCGACGATCCCGCTGTCTTCTGCGGCCAAGGCGACCGAGGAGAGAAGCGGAAACACCGCCACCAGCGCCGAAATCATAATTCTCATCGCCATATCCCTCGCATGCGATCCGCAAAACAGGCGAAAGCCTGCCTGAGGGCCAGCTTATGCCGTGGCAATCACGACAAACTCAGGGCGTCGGCGGGGAAAGAATGTGGCTAATCCCACTTATCGCGGATCAGGTTTTCTCGATGCGAAGTAAGAGCGCCGTAGTGTCATCCGACTGCTTGAAGCGGGGATATTGAAGCGCATTCGGATCGATCTCGCGCTCAAAGCGGCGCAATTCCGCAATCAGCGATTTGAGGCCTGCCGTTGCCGCGCGGCGGATCAGGCTGCCTGCATCATAGGCGTGGTAAAGGGCGACCAGATCCACCAGACCATCCGAGCAGATGATGGCGGTTGCGCCGCCGGACATGGCGATCTCCTGCGAGGTCAGGTGGTCTGCTACCTCAGGCACCAGCCCGAAGGACCAGCCGCGCCCGCCCGGCGTATTCTGGCCTTCGCGGCTCTTGCGCAGATCCGCCAGTGTCGTCGGATCGTTGACGATGGAGCTTGCGCCGCCCATGCCGCCGATGCGCTCAAGATGTGCCCTTGCGGCCGTCTGTTCGCGTTCGAAGGCATCCGGTCGCGCAGCCAGAAACTCGCTGCGCCCATCATCGTGCAGAAGATAGACGGCACTGTCGCCAAGCCCCGTGAAGGTGACGCCACCGTCCACGGCATTCAGCGCGGCAAACGCCGCCAGCGGCCAGGCATAGCGCGGCTGTTCGCCAGCGGTCGCGAAAAACACCTCGCGTGCATCCGTGGAAATCCGGCGCACAAGTTCGCGGATGTCGATACCTGCCTGCCAGTCCCGCGTCAGCCGCTCCATGGCGAATTCCGCCATCCAGGCGGCATCCGAGCCATAGCCATCCATGAACTGCTGGTCGCCAAGACCGGTCGCGCCATCCAGCACGAAGGCGGCGTGATTGTTGTAGCCGGCGCGGTCTTCATTCGCCCGGCCAAACTTGCCGGGATCGCTGACGGCGTCGATGATATTCAAATGGATGGGCATGGGACTATTCGAACCTGTCGATGATGCTGATGCCGCTTTCGCGGAAGCTGTCCATGGCGGGCAGGGCGGTCACCGCGTCCGTCAGGCTGATATGGCGTCCGATCAGCTTTTCGGGGTGAAGCGAGCCTGCCTCGATCATCGCCAGCATGGCGTCATAGCGCCAGGACTGCATGCCGTGGCTGCCATAGATTTCCAGCTCATGGGCGATCACCCGCGCCATGGGGATCTGCGGCGTGGCGTGATCCGCCAGCATCAGGCCCACCTGCACGTGGCGGCCGCGGCGCCTAAGATTGGAGATCGAGTTGCAGCAGGTCTGCGGATGACCAAGAGCATCGACCGAGACATGTGCGCCACCACCGGTCGCATCGCGCACGGCCTGGATGACATCATCCACGTCACGGCTGTTGATGGCGATCTCGGCACCGAGGTCGCGCGCCAGCGCCAGCTTGTCCTCGGCGATATCGATCGCCACGACACGGGCGCCGAGCGCCTTGCCGATCATGATCGCCGAGAGGCCGACACCGCCGCAACCATGCACGGCAAGCCATTCGCCACCCTTCAGCCGGCCCTGATCCACGACGGCCCGGAAGGATGTGGCGAACCGGCAGCCGAGGCTGGCAGCCGTTGCATAGGACATGCTGTCCGGCAGGTGTACTAGGTTCTGATCGGCATGATGAATGCCGACATATTCCGCAAACGAACCCCAATGGGTAAAGCCCGGCTGGAACTGTTCCTCGCAGACCTGCTGGTTGCCGGAGCGGCATTCGTGGCAGTGGCCGCAACCGGAGACGAAGGGAACGGTGACGCGATCGCCGACCTTGAAGCGGCGGATATCGGCGCCGACAGCCGTGATCACGCCGGCAAACTCATGGCCCGGCACATGCGGAAGGCTGATGTCGCTGTCGTGACCCATCCAGCCATGCCAGTCGCTGCGGCAGAGCCCGGTCGCCTTGACCTCGATCACCACGCCATCCGGTGCCGGGGTCGGATCCGGAAGCGTTGCAACGCGTGGGGTTTCGCCGAACTTTTCGAAATATAGGGCCCGCATGGCTACTCCTTCATCTGCTGGGCGAAGGAGTAGCCTGATTTGGATTAATCCGCCAGAACCATCAGGTCGTCGGCTGCGACCTTCAGGGTCACGGTTTCGCCGACGGCGGGCGGCGCGCGGCCCGGATCGTTGAACATGTCGAAGGAGAGGACGGGGCCGCCGACATCGAGCTTGGTGCGGATCACCGAGCCGAGGAAGTGGCTGGAGGCGACCTTGCCGTTGATGGCGATATCGCCACGCGCGCCTTCGGCCAGCGAGCCGCATTCCGGGCGCATTGCCACGGTGATCTTTTCGCCTTCGCCTTTCGGCAGCGGCTTCTTCAGAGACACCACCTGCTCGCCGAGCTTGACGGTGCTTTCCGATGCGTTGACGACGGTCGCGTCGATCAGGCTCAGCGTGCCGACGAATGAGGCAACGAAGCGTGTGGCCGGGCGGTTGTAGATCTCGAAGGGCGTGCCGATCTGGTCGGCGCGGCCGGCATTCATGACGACGATGCGGTCGGAGATCGACAGCGCCTCTTCCTGGTCATGCGTCACGAACACGGTGGTGATGCCGAGCTGCTGCTGGATCTGGCGGATTTCCTCGCGCAGCGACACGCGGATCTTGGCGTCGAGGGCCGAGAGCGGCTCATCGAGCAGCAGGACCTGTGGCTTGGGCGCGAGCGCACGGGCGAGCGCCACGCGCTGCTGCTGGCCGCCGGACATCTGATAGGGATAGCGGTCGGCCAGATGTTCCAGATGGATCAGCTTCAGCATTTCCTGCACGCGGGCGGCAATTTCCGCCTTCGGCTTGCCGGCGATCTTCAGGCCGAACGCGACGTTGTCGAACACGTTCATGTTCGGAAACAGCGCATAGGCCTGGAACACCATGCCGATATTGCGCTGGTTCGGCTTCAACTCGGTCTGGTCGCGGCCGTTGATGACGATCGAGCCGCCGGTCGGGGTCTCAAAGCCGGCGATCATGCGCAAGACGGTGGTCTTGCCGCAGCCGGACGGGCCGAGGAAGGAGATGAACTCGCCTTTCTCTATCGCCATGTTGAAGTCATGCACGACCTTGGTGGGACCGAAGGATTTCTGGAGATGGGTGAGGGTCAGGAAGCTCATGGATCTGTCTTTCCTCAAACCGGACGCTGCGCGGATTTCTGGAAGCGGGAAACAAGCTGGATCAGCCCAAGGCAGCCCCAGGTGATGACGAAGGCGATAACGGCGAGTGCCGCGGGCTCATAGGCGCGGTTGGCGCCGAGAAGCTGCATGTAAGGACCGAAGGCGGGGCGGTTCAGAAGGGCGGCCATGGTGAATTCGCCGATGACGATGGCAAAGGTCAGGAAGGCGCCCGACAGGACGGCCAGCAGCACATTCGGCAGGATGACCTTGCCGATGATGGTGAACCAGCCGGCGCCCATGCTCTGGGCAGCTTCCGTCAACGTGGTGACGTCGATCGTGCGCAGACCGGTATCGACGGCACGGTACATGTAGGGCAAAGCAAGCGTCGTGTAGCCGAAGACCAGTAGCGCATCGGTGCCGAGCGAGGTGGCCGTCAGCGGCAGCCAGCTCGACGTATTGTAGAGGCGGATATAGCCGAACACGATGACGATGGCCGGGATGACCAGCGGCAGAAGCGTGATGAATTCGATATAGGGGCGGAGCCAGGGCAGCTTCAGGCGCACCCAGTAGGCGGTCGGCACCACCAGTACCACGCCGACGATGATGGTCAGCAGCGCCAGCGTCACGGAATAGGTGAAGGTCTGCTGGAAGCGCGGGTCGCCAAGAACCACCGCATACGCATCGAAAGAATAGACGCCGCGCCGCATCTTCAGCGAGAAATTGGTCATGCCGATCAGCGGAAGGATGAAGTAGAGGAGGCCGACGATCAGAGCCCCCCAGGCCCAGAAGCGCTTCATTTCATCCACCTTTCGCTGCGGGCGCGAAGCCAGACATAGATTGCATTGGCAAGGCCCGTGACGACGATCATGCCGAAGGCGAGCGCATAGCCAAGATTGGGATTACCGAGCACGTCGCCGCGGATCTGCGCATAGAGCAGGATCGGCACGATGCTGAGCGACGAACCTGTCAGCGCAATCGCGGTCGCGACAGCACCGAAGGAATTGGCAAACAGCAGCGCAAAGGTGCCGAGAATGGACGGCAGCAGGATCGGGAAGGCGACGAGGCGCCAGTATTGTGCATTTGTGGCGCCAAGAATGGAGGCAGCTTCGCGCCATTCCCGCTTCAGGCCATCCAGCGCCGGCGTGATGATCAGGATCATCAGCGGGATCTGGAAGAAGAGATAGGTGATCGTCAGGCCCCAGAAGGAGAGAAGGTTGAAACCCATGGCGCGCAGGTTGATGTCGAAATCATCGCGCAGGAAGAGCGTGATGAAACCGGCGGGACCCAGCGTTGCGATGAAGGCGAAGGCCAGCGGCACGCCGGCGAAATTGGAGGCGACGCCGGAAAAGGTCATCAGCGGGCCGCGGATTGCCTGCGGCAAGCCGCCCAGCACCAAAGCGGCGGACATCGCAAAGCCAATCAGGCAGCCGAGAAGCGCCGAGGCAAAGCTGATGCGGATCGAAATATCGAAGGCCGCGAGGATCGAGGGCGTGAAGAGATTGTAGAGATTGGTGACGGTGAAGCCGCCCTCGGGCGTCTGAAATGCGCCCACCGCGATCTTCATCGTCGGCAGGATCAGAAACAGCAGGACAAAGATGGTGAAGGGCACGACGCCCAGCCAATGGAGCGGCAGGCGGATGCGCTCGGCCCGCACGGTGTCGGCAATCTCGACGTGTGTTGTCATTCCCCTCGGCCCGCTTCTTCATGGAACGGCATTATCACTTTGGTCATATCATGAACCGCCGCTTCGGTCCTGACAACTGAAGCGGCGGCCTATTCTGGCAAAGGTTGTGCTTTACTTCACGTTGGCGCCGACAACCTTGTCCCAACCAGCCTTGACGGCTGCGGAGTTTTCATCAACTTCCGAAAGCGTCGGGAAGTAAGCCTTTTCGTAGGATGATGCCGGCGGCAGCTTGTCGAGCAGGTCCTTTGGAACCTTGCCGGCCTTGGTCAGCGCGTTGAAGCGAGCCGGGTGGCAATAGCCCTTCAGCCATGCGATCTGGCCGTCGTCGGAATACAGATGCTCCATCCACAGCTTTGCAGCGTTCGGATGCGGAGCGTAGGCGGAAATGCCCTGAACGTAGACGCCAGCCAGTTCGCCCTTTTCCGGAACGACGATTTCAACCGGCGGGTTGCCCTTCAGCGTGTCCTTGGCGGCCAGCGCGTTGTAGTCCCACATCACGACGATCGGCGTTGCGCCCTGAGCGAGCGTACCGGCCTTGCCGATGACGGGAACGAAGTTGCCAGCCTTGTTGAGCTCGGCGAAGTACTTCAGACCGGCTTCACCGGCATCCTTGCCAGCCTTGGCGCCGGTGGAGAGACCAGCCGACAGAAGAGCGAGAATGGCCTGGTTGGAGGCGCGCGGGTCACCGGCGAGAGCAACCTGACCGGCATATTCCTTCTTCTTCAGGTCTTCCCAGCTCTTCGGCGTGTTCTTGACCAGGTCCTTGTTCACCAGGAAGGCCATGGCGCCGTAATAGTCGCCGTACCAGTAGCCTTCGGCGTCCTTGATATTGTCCGGAATCTCGGCCCAGGTGGAAACCTTGTAAGGCTGCAGCAGGCCTTCCTTCTTCATCTGCGGGCCGAAAGCGAGACCGACGTCGACAACGTCAGGAGCCTGCGGGCCCTTGTTGTCCTTGTTGGCCTTGATCGCTTCGACTTCGTCAGCGGAGCCGGCATCCGGGTTCAGTTCGTTGACCTTGATTTCCGGATACTTCTTCTGGAAGGCGGCAATCACGTCGCCATAGCCGCACCAGTCGTGGGGCAGGGCGATGGTGGTGAGCGCGCCTTCCTTCTTGGCAGCTGCGATCAGTTCTGCGCTCGGCTCTGCAAAAGCGGCGCTGGTCGAAACAACGGCGATGGCCGTCGTGAGCGACAGAAGACGATTGATCTTGGACATCGATTTCCTCCTGAGGGTTTAAAGCGTGTCGGGCGCCACTCGTAGTGACAGTTGATGAATGGGATGTGACAGTGCGTGTGGTTGATTTCGTGTTGCGTTTTTTAGGTTTGCGGCTTGGCTTTCCTGTTTTTCGAGGGGGGGAATGGCGTGCGGGTATTTTCGGGTCTGCGAAAGAGGCGGCTGCGTTCAAACAGAGCCTCCAGCGAGTCCATGCGTCTGCGCGTTTTGTCCCAGGCTGCACTCTGAACCGCCTCGATCAGGGCCTCGACGGTAAAGAGCGTGACGACAGAGGAATCCCACGCTGAGGGCGCTTCGATGCGTAATTTGAAGACATGCGACGCATGCCGCGCGACGGGCGATACCCAGATGTCCGTAAAGAGGATGATCACGACGCCTGCCGCGGCGGCCGCTTCCGCCAAAGTCGCCATTTCCTGTTCGTAGCGGCGGATATCAAAAATCACCAGCACATCGCCGGCATTCATGTTCAACACATATTGCGGCCATGAGCTGCGGTTGGTCGATATCTGCGTCGTCTTCGAGCGGATGACCTGCATATGCGTGAAAAAGTATTCCGCCAGCGCGCCGGTGATGCGGCCCCCGACGAAGTAGATGCTGCGCTTTTCGTCCTTCAGCAGGTCGGCCGCGCCATCGAAAGTGGCCGTGTCGAGGCCAGATAGGCTTTCCCTGAGGTTCTCAGTGATCGCCTCGGCAAAGCGGTTGAGGATATGGCCGGTCGGCGCCTTGGCGGCCCAGCGGTCGTGCTTGGCGATGGGGTTGGAAATGGTCGCTTCCAGCTCCTGGTGCAGATGCGCCTGAAACTCCGGATAGCCCTTGTAGCCGAGCTTTTGCACCATTCGGGCAACGGTCGGGGTGGACACACCGGCATTGTCAGCGGTCACGGTAATGCTGCCCAGACCCGAGACCGGATAGTTCTCGAGCAGGGTGTCGGCCAGCTTTTTCTCCGCGGGCGTCAGTCCGTCATAATGCAAACGAATGACGTCCAGCACGGTGCGCGCAGACGTGGACACGTGTTGAGGTTCCCCTCCGGTCTTTGCCGGTTTCGGTGGGATTAAGCTGTCATAATTCACGGGAGTCAATCCGGCGCCCTGAAAAGATTTCTTCCTCTCCCCGTTGACGAGCGACGGGTTATGAAGAATTCTCTTCTGTATCGGAAATGTGAAACCGAACTCCGGAGCAGATGACATGCTCGTGCAAACGGATCTTTTGACAGAGGCTGACGGCGATCCCGTTGCTGTGGAAAATCTGCTTGGCACCAGCCCTGTGCTTCTGGTCTGCGAGCACGCCTCCAGGCTGCTGCCGGAAAAGCTTGGCAACCTCGGCCTTTCCGATGAGGCTCTCTCCTCGCACATTGCCTGGGATCCAGGAGCCCTCGACGTTGCGAGCTTGATGGCAAGGAGCCTCGACGCTACGCTCATCTCGCAACGATTTTCGCGCCTGGTCTATGATTGCAACCGGCCGCCGGAATCGCCGGCGGCGATGCGCGATGTCAGCGAAGTCTTTCGTATTCCCGGCAATGAGAACTTGAGCGATGCGGAGAAAGCGCGGCGTACGAATGCGCTCTACCATCCTTTTCAGAACCGGATCCGCGACGAGATCGCGGCGCGCAAGGGCAGGGGGCAGGCGACGGTTCTCGTGACGGTTCACAGCTTTACGCCGGTCTATTTCGGCAAGCCGCGGGCCGTTGAAATTGGCATCCTGCATGAGCGGGACGCGCGTCTGGCCGATGCCATGTTGGACGCGGCCAAGGATACGAAACTCTACCGCATGGAGCGGAACGAGCCTTACGGGCCGGCGGACGGGGTGACCCATACGCTGGAACTGCATGCCATGCCTGATGGCCTGCTGAATGTGATGATCGAAATCAGAAACGACCTGATTGCAGAGGAGGTCGGCCGGGGGGTCGTGGCCGATTTTCTCTCCGGGCTGCTGCGCGAGAGCATCTCCAGCATCACCGGCACTTAAAAAAGAAAAGACCCCGCGGGAGCAGTTGTTTTGCGTGACCGCAGCGAAAGCTGCGTGAGTTCAAACTCGAAATCCAGCCGGACGGCATGAGATTTCGCGAACAGGGGAACGTCATGTCTGGGTACACTGAAAATGATAAGAAGCAGGACATTCATATCCTGCACTCAATGGGTTATGCGCAGGAACTCGAGCGGCGTATGAGCTCGTTTTCCAACTTCGCCATTTCCTTTTCCATCATCTGCATTCTCTCCGGCGGCATCAACTCGCTGGGACAAGCAACCGCCGGTGCCGGTGGTGCCTCGATCGGGATCGGCTGGCCGCTCGGCTGCCTGATTTCGGGCATCTTCGCGCTGGGCTTAGCGCAGATCAGCTCCGCCTATCCCACGGCAGGCGGCCTTTATCATTGGGGTTCGATCCTTGGAAACCGCTTCACCGGCTGGCTGTCGGCGTGGCTCAATCTGCTGGGACTGGTCACGGTTCTCGGCGCCATCAATGTCGGCACCTTCTACTTCTTCTTCGGTGCTTTCGGTCCGCAATTCGGTATCGAGGACACGCTGGTGCATCGCGTCGTCTTCGTGGCCGTCATTACCGGCCTGCAGGCGGTCATCAACCACTTCGGTATCGGCCTGACGGCAAAGCTCACTGACTTTTCCGGCTACCTGATCTTTGCGACCGCTGTCATCCTGACGATCGTCTGCCTTGCCAGTGCGCCGAGCTACGAGATCAGCCGCCTCTTCACCTTCGCCAACTATACCGGCCAGCCGACCGTTGCCGCTGACGGCACGCTCACCGGGCCTGCGGTGTGGCCCAATGTCGTCTCGGGCGGCATGGCATTCCTGCTCGGACTGCTTTTGCCGATCTACACGATCACCGGCTATGACGCTTCCGCTCATACCTCGGAAGAGACCGTCAAGGCAGCCGTCTCGGTGCCGAAGGGCATGGTGTCGTCGGTCATCTGGTCAACGGTATTCGGTTACGTGATGCTCTGCGCTTTCGTGCTGATGATCCCTAATATGGAAGACGCCGCGAAGCAGGGCTGGAACGTGTTCTTCTGGGCGATGGATGCGCAGGTGAATGCGACGCTGAAGACTATTCTCTACGTGTTGATCTTCATCTCGCAGCTTCTTTGCGGTCTTGCGACCGTCACGTCCGTCTCGCGCATGATCTTCGCCTTCTCGCGTGACAAGGGGCTCCCGGCCTCCAGCACGCTGGCCAAGGTCAGCCCGAAATACCGAACCCCCGTTGCCGCCATCTGGACGGGCGCGGTTCTGGCCGTCCTCTTCGTATGGTTCACCTCGGCAATCACCATTGCCGGAACGCCCGCCTACTCCATCGTGGTGTCCTGCACGGTCATCTTCATCTTCCTGTCCTTCATCCTGCCGATCGTCCTCGGCTTTACGGCGATCGGAACGTCGAAGTGGCCGACTATGGGGCCATGGAACATGGGGATCGGCACCTACAAGCTGGTCACCGTTCTGGCGGTGATCTCCATGATCATCATCTTCTACATCGGCATTCAGCCGCCGAACGACTGGGCGCTGGAAATCACCGTCGGCTTCCTGGTGCTGACGGCGATTGTCTGGTTTGCCTTTGAAAACCGCCGCTTCATGGGCCCGCCGATCGGCGACGCCATTGCCAAGCGCAAGGCGGATATCGCTGCGGCAGAGGCTGCCGTCGGCGAAGCCTGATCAGGCTTGCCATCATAGCGCCGCCGCAGCCAAGATGCGGCGGCTCCCTCTTTTCAAACGGATACCGAAATGAGTTCGATTTACACATTCGACGATTTGAAGATGGACGTTGCGGCAGGCCGGATCGATACGGTCATCGGCGCGCAGGTGGACATGCAAGGCCGCCTGATGGGCAAGCGCTTCCAGGCCGAGTACTTCGTCGACAGCGCCTGGAAGGAAACCCATAGCTGCAACTACCTGCTGGCGACCGACATGGAGATGGAGACCGTCTCCGGCTACAAGTCCACCAGTTGGGAAAAGGGTTACGGCGACTACACGATGAAGCCGGATCTTTCGACGCTGCGCAAGCTGCCTTGGCTGGAAGGCACGGCACTGGTGCTTTGCGATGTGCAGGATCATCACACACATGCGGACGTGCCGCATTCGCCACGCGCCATCTTGAAAAAGCAGGTTCAGCGACTTGAGGATATGGGCCTTGCCGCCTTCATGGCCACCGAGCTCGAATTCTTCCTGTTCGACCAGAGTTTTGATGCCGCGCGCGAAAGCGGCTATCGCAACTTGAGGCTCGCCAGCGCCTATAACGAGGACTACCACATCTTCCAGACCACCAAGGAGGAAGAGGTGATGCGGGCGATCCGTACCGGTCTCCAAGGGGCCAATGTGCCGGTGGAAAATTCCAAGGGTGAGGCTTCTGCCGGCCAGGAAGAGATCAATGTCCGCTATGCCGATGCTCTCACCATGGCGGACCGGCATGTGCTGATCAAGAACGCCGTCAAGGAGATCGCATGGTCCAAAGGCAAGTCGGTGACCTTCCTCGCCAAGTGGCATTATAGCGCTGCGGGTTCCTCCTCGCATATCCATCAGTCCCTTTGGAGTGCGGATGGCAAGACGCCGCTGTTTTACGATCCCGCCGCACCGCACGGCATGTCGGACCTGATGCGCCACTATATTGCGGGCCTTCTGGCTTATGCGCAGGAGTACACGCTGTTCCTGGCGCCCTACATCAATTCCTACAAGCGCTTCGTCGCAGGCACATTTGCACCGACCAAGATTGTCTGGAGCAAGGACAACCGTACGGCAGGTTTTCGCCTGTGCGGCGAGGACACCAAGAGCATTCGAATCGAGTGCCGCATCGGCGGCTCAGATCTCAACCCGTATCTTGCCATGGCGGCGCTGATTGCGGCGGGCATCGAGGGTATCAACAACAAGCTGGAGCTTGAGGATGCCTTTGTGGGCGATGCCTATGGATCGAGCGGCGTGAAGGAAATTCCGCGCACGCTTCGCCATGCCACGGAACTGTTCACGAAGTCTGCCATGCTGCGCCAAGCCTTTGGTGATGACGTGATCGATCACTACACCCGTGCTGCGGAATGGGAGCAGGAGGAGTATGATCGACGTGTGACGGATTGGGAGGTGGCGCGCGGCTTCGAGAGGGCATAAAAAGGGCCTCCGACCTCGCGATTTGATCAAACAGGACATGGAAATGACGATGATCCAATGTATCTCGCCCATTGACGGCTCGGTTTATGCCGAGCGTCCGGCGATGCCCTATGAACAGGCCCTCGAGGCAGTGGCGCGCGCCCGCAAGGCGCAGAAGCCCTGGGCGAAGCGTCCGCTGGAAGACCGCGTTCAACTGGTGCTGAAGGGCGTAGCCCGCCTGAATGAAATGGCGGATGAGGTGGTGCCGGAACTCGCCTGGCAGATGGGCCGCCCGGTTCGCTATGGCGGGGAGTTCAAGGGCTTCAATGAGCGCTCCAACTACGTGGCTAATGTGGCCGCCGAAGCGCTGGCGCCCATCGAAGTGGAGCATAGTGCGGCCTTTACGCGCCGCATCGAGCGCGAGCCGCATGGCGTCGTCTTCGTCATTGCGCCCTGGAACTACCCCTACATGACGGCGATCAATACGATCGCTCCGGCACTCATGGCTGGCAATACCGTCATCATCAAACATGCCGCCCAGACGCTTTTGGTGGGTGAGCGTATGGTGCGGGCCTTTGTCGAAGCTGGCGTTCCCGAAGATGTCTTCCAGAACCTGTTCCTGGACCATGCAACGAGCGAGAAGCTGATTGCGGCGGGCTCCTTCAACTTCATCAATTTCACCGGTTCGGTTGCCGGTGGCCGTGCGGTCGAGCGCGCAGCCGCTGGGACCTTTACCGGCATGGGGCTGGAGCTTGGCGGCAAGGACCCCGGCTACGTGATGGAGGATGCCGATCTTGATGCGGCCGTCGATACGCTGATGGATGGCGCCACCTATAATTCGGGCCAGTGCTGCTGCGGCATCGAACGCATCTATGTGCATGAAAGCCTCTATGATGCCTTCGTGGAAAAGTCGGTCGCCTGGGTGTCGAACTACAAGCTCGGCAATCCACTGGACAAGGAAACGACGCTCGGGCCGATGGCCAATGCCCGCTTCGCCAAGGTGGTGCGTGAGCAGATCGCCGATGCCGTTTCCAAGGGTGCCAAGGCGCTGGTCGATCCGAAGCTATTCCCGCAGGACGATGGTGGAGCCTATATCGCGCCACAGATCCTCGTCGATGTCGACCACTCTATGGACTTCATGCGCGAGGAAACATTCGGTCCAGCCGTTGGCATCATGAAAGTCAAGAGCGACGCGGAAGCGCTCGACCTGATGAATGATTGCAAATATGGTCTGACCGTTTCGCTGTGGACCAAGGACGAGGAGCGTGCATCGGGCCTCGGCGCCCAACTCGAAACCGGCACCGTCTTCATGAACCGCTGCGATTATCTCGATCCCGCGCTGGTCTGGACGGGTGTCAAGGAGACCGGCCGGGGCGGATCGCTTTCTGTGCTCGGGTTCCACAATCTGACCCGTCCGAAATCCTACCACTTCAAGAAAGCCTGATTGCCATGAACATCACTGCCAACTGGAGCTACCCCACCGCGATCAAGCTCGGTCGTGGGCGCATCTCGGAGCTTGGGCAGGCCTGCAAAACGCTCGGTATCAACAAGCCGCTGCTGGTGACGGATCGGGGGCTTGCCTCGATGTCGATTACGGCTGCTGCGCTTGACGTGCTGGAAGAGTCAGGCCTCGGCCGTGCGATCTTTTCCGAGGTCGATCCGAACCCGAACGAGCAAAATCTGGAAGCTGGCCTGCGCGCCTACCGCAATGGCGGCCATGATGGCGTTGTTGCCTTCGGTGGCGGCTCGGGCCTCGACCTCGGCAAGCTGATTGCCTTCATGGCAGGCCAGAACCGCCCTGTTTGGGATTTCGAGGATATCGGCGACTGGTGGACGCGCGCTGACGCCTCGAAGATCGCCCCGATCGTTGCCGTGCCGACCACGGCAGGCACCGGCTCAGAAGTCGGTCGCGCTGGCGTTCTGACCAATTCCGCCACGCATGTGAAGAAGATTATCTTCCATCCGAAGATCCTGCCGGGTGTCGTGATCGCCGATCCGGAACTCACCATGGGCATGCCGAAGGTCATCACCGCCGGCACCGGCATGGATGCCTTCGCCCACTGCCTGGAGGCCTATTGCTCGCCGTTCTATCATCCGATGTCTGCCGGCATCGCGCTGGAAGGCATGCGGTTGGTCAAGGAGTTCCTGCCGCGCGCCTTCAAGGACGGCCAGGATCTTGAAGCCCGCACCAATATGATGTCGGCGGCTGCCATGGGCGCGGTTGCCTTCCAGAAGGGGTTGGGTGCCATCCACGCGCTGTCGCATCCGCTCGGTGCCGTCTACAACACCCATCACGGCATGACCAATGCGGTGGTGATGCCGCCGGTGCTGCGATTCAACCGCAAGGCCGTTGAAGAGAAGATCGAGCGCGCCGCCGCCTATCTCGGCATCGCCGGCGGCTTTGATGGCTTCTACTCCTTTGTCCTGGCGCTGCGCGAGGAACTGCATGTGCCTGCCAATCTGACGGCCATGGGCATCAAGCCGGACCGGGTCGACGAACTGACCGCCATGGCGATCGAAGATCCCTCCTGCGGTGGCAATCCGGTTGCGATGACGCTGGAAAATACCAAGCAGCTCTTCCTCGACTGCTTCTGATCGAGGCGATGGCGGCGGGCAGCATCTTTTGCCCGCCGCCGTTATATGCTTTTGGCCTAATACTTCACTAAGTCATGAAAGTTTAAGCGATTTCAGTCTCGGGCAAGCTTTTGCGCGCATTATAATGAGAACTGCTAGGTAATATTAACGGGTCTTGAATTCAGATTTCGTTAACCATGTTTTCGCAGGATCGGACCATAAGGCACCATGCATCCCGAGGTGCTCACGAGAGCAATGCGGCTCGAACACCTTCGAGGAAACACCATGCCCGTAATCTCATTCGCAAATGCCAAGGGTGGCGCCGGCAAGACGACGGCAGCCCTTCTGCTCGCCACGGAACTGGCCCATCAGGGACATCGCGTCACCCTGATCGACGCTGACCCGCAGCACTGGATCAGTCAGTGGCATGAGATGTCCGGTGCCTTGCGCAACATCACGATCGTGACGGAAGTGTCCGTTGCATCCCTGCAGTGTCATTTGCGGGAAATGGCCTCTTCTTCAGACTACTTCATCATCGATCTGGCCGGTGCGCGTGACGCGCTTGTCACCACGGCCATCGGTCTGTCCGATCATGTCATGATCCCGGTGCAGGGGTCGGCGATGGATGCAAAGGGTGCGGCACAGATCCTCGATCTGCTGGCCTTCATGAAGGACAAGGCCGGTCTCGATATCGCCCATTCCGTCGTGCTGACCCGCGTGACGCCGGTCGTCACCACGCGCTCGCTGCTGGCGATCAAGGGGCTTCTTGCTCAGCGCGGCGTCAACGTTTTGAACACCCCGATCGGCGAGCGCACGGCTTTCCGCGAACTCTTCGAAGTGGGCGGTACCCTCTATACGCTCGATCCGGCCAAGGTTTCGAACCTCGACAAGGCGCGGGAAAATTCCCGCGCACTGGCTGACGAAGTGAAGCGCATGATGCCGATGCGGGTTGTCCGTTCCGGCATGCCGCGCATTCTCAGCTTCAACCGCCCGGCGGCGTGATCCTTATCTGATCACTCGCTCACGCCACGCCGAAGCGCTGGCGATAGGCCGCCGGCAGAAGCCCGGTGATCTTGTGAAATGTCTTGCGGAAGGCGGCGGGATCCGAATAGCCGACGGACCAGGCGATCTGGTCGATGGGCCGGTTGGTGAGTTCCAGAGCGTCGCGCGCCTTCATGATGCGGATGTGCTGCAGATATTCCGTTGGGCGCAACCCGGTTGCCTTGGCGAACCGCCGCATGAAAGTGCGCTCGGCCAGACCCGCGCGTGCCGCAAGCTCCGGTATGCCCTCGTTACCCTCGACATGCGCGTGCATATGGTGCTGCACGCGCAGGATCTCGGCATCGCCGTGATCGAATTTTGGAATGAACATGCTATAAGCGCGTTGCTCCAGCCGCGGCGGCTCGATCAGTAGGAAGCGGGCGGTTGCTAGCATCACGCCCGGGCCCAGCAGTTTTGCCACAAGCGTCAAACCCAGATCCGTCCAGGCGAGGATACCGCCTGCGGTCATGATGTCACCGTCGTCAATGACCATTTTTTCGGTGGCAACGCGCACATCGGGGAAGCGATGGGCGAGGGTTTCGGCAAAGGCCCAATGGGTCGTCGCACGCCGATGGTTGATCAGGCCCGTTTCCGCCAGCACGAAGGCACCCGCACAGACCGAACCGAGCGTGACCCCTTGCGCGTGCAGCGAGCTCATCCATTGCGAGGCAGCCGGCATGGCCTGCATCTTCTCAGGCACGATCAGGCTCGGTGGCGCTATGGCGTGCGTGATCTGATGCGGCTCACCCGCATGGCTGTCCCAAACGCAAGCTACGTCGTCGTCCTGCATCCTCCAGTGCGACACTCGTATGGACCTCAGCCTTTTCTGATCCGGTTCGCGTGCCGCCCATTGGCTGGCAATCGTGAAGAGATCCGTCAGTCCGTAGATCGCTGCCAGTTGGCAATCGGGATAGATCAGCAGCGCGATTTCCGCCACGACCATTTCGTTCGGTTTCTTTGTCACTTTTGCCTCGGAAGATGTCATTTCGGCCACCTCTCTTGATCGCATCAAAGAGGCATAACTGTCCATGTCAAAAGCGAGGCGGCGAACGAAATGGCCGCCGAAAGGAACGACATGACCCTTGTCAATTCAAACCTTCCGATGGCGACGCGACGCACGGTTCTCCTCACGGGCGGCAGCCTGATCGCCGCCATCGGCCTCTCCCCCCAAGCCTTCGCACAAGGCCAATCCCATTCCTCTCAACTCGGAGACATTTCCATGAGCAACGGAACCATCACCACCAAGGACGGCACACGCATCTTCTACAAGGACTGGGGTCCGAAGACCGCCCAGCCGATCGTCTTCCATCACGGCTGGCCGCTGAGCGCCGACGACTGGGACAACCAGATGCTCTACTTCCTCTCCAAGGGTTTTCGCGTGATTGCGCATGACCGGCGTGGCCATGGCCGCTCGGACCAGACCGATCACGGCAACGACATGGACACTTACGCCAGCGACGTTGCAGCGCTTGCCAAGCATCTGGACCTGAAGAATGCCGTCCATATCGGCCATTCCACCGGTGGCGGT
The DNA here is from genome assembly GCF_030504645.1 of Rhizobium oryzicola. Lineage (GTDB taxonomy): Bacteria > Pseudomonadota > Alphaproteobacteria > Rhizobiales > Rhizobiaceae > Neorhizobium > Neorhizobium oryzicola. The sequence continues at coordinate 687,144 of NZ_JAUKWQ010000002.1, forward strand.
GAAGTGGCGCGCTATGTCGCCCGCGCCGAAAAGGGCCGGGTCGCCAAGGCCGCATTGCTGGGCGCCGTTCCGCCGATCATGCTGAAGACGGCGGCCAATCCGGAAGGGCTGCCGATGGAGGTGTTTGACGGTATTCGCGCGGCGTTGCTGGCCAACCGGGCGCAGTTCTACATCGATCTGCCCTCCGGCCCGTTCTACGGCTTCAACCGGCCGGGCGCCAAGGTCAGCCAGGGTCTGATTGACAACTGGTGGAGACAGGGCATGGCCGGTGGCGCCAAAGCGCATTACGACTGCATCGCGGTGTTTTCCGAAACGGATTTCACCGAGGATCTGAAGGCGATCCAGGTGCCCGTGCTCGTGCTGCATGGCGAGGATGACCAGGTCGTGCCGATCGCCGACTCCGCCCACAAGGCGATCAAGCTGCTGAAGCATGGCACGCTGAAGACCTATCCCGGTCTGTCGCACGGCATGTTCGCCACGCATCCCGATGTGATCAACCCCGACCTGCTGGCCTTCATCAAGGCCTGAGTAGAAAGGAGAAAGACCGCAGTGGTGTGTGCCGCTGCGGTCTTCTTCATTTCGGGAAGAGGTTTCCAGGCACCCCAATCAATCCGTGAATTCCACCACGGTACCCGGCTTCACCATCTTCGCGAGTTCGGTTGCGTCCCAATTGGTCAGGCGCACACAGCCATGGCTGTTGGTCTTGCCGATCTTGGACGGATCAGGCGTGCCGTGAATGCCGTAGGTGGGCTTCGAAAGCGCGATCCAGACGGTACCGACCGGGCCGTTCGGTCCGGGCGGGATCTGCAGGATCTGGTCGTTATTGCCCTGCTTGAAGTTGATCTTCGGGTTATAGGTATAGCCAGGGTTCAGCGCGATACGCTGCACCGTATGGGTGCCGCTGGGCGAGGGTGTGTCAGTCGAGCCGATGGTGGCCGGATAGGCGGCAATCAGCTTGCCATCGCCGCCATAGGCAAACACCTGCTTACGGCCCTTGTCGGCGACGATGCGCGTCACATCGCCCGTCTTCGGCTGGCCTGGATTGGCGACCTTGATGATGGTGCCGGGAATGGAGAAATCCTTGCCCGGGTTCAGCGATTTCAGGAACCCCTCATCCATGTGGAAACGCTCGGCCAGCGCTTCCGTCACCGAAGTATAGGACATGGCGGGCAGCTGCGCCTTGTGGGCATAGTCTTCCGGAATGGCGGCCACATAAGGCCCGGCCGCGTCCGCTGCCGTGATCGTGTAGTCCACGATCGGCATGCCCCCCGAATAGGAGAGCCGCTGCATGATCTCTTCCGAATTGTTCGGGTCGATCGTCTCGCCGGTCATTTCCTGCCAGGCGGCCAGCGCCTTGTTCACGTTGTCGCCGAGGTGGCCATCGATGACGCCGGGCGATATGCCTTCGCGATCCAGAAACACCTGAAGTGCTACGATTTCGTTCTGCGGCTTGTTGGTAGGGGCGATGATCGGCTTTTGCACATGCGGCACGGCACTTGGCTGCGGCTGCTGCGGCTCGATCGAGGCTTCCTTTTCCTCGCCGTCATCCATGATGCCGCCGTCTTCATTGAGCGGCAGACGAATAATGGAGCTGTCACGCGGCACCGTTCCGGTGATGTCCCCAGGTTCTCCAGGCCGATACTGGCGGTAATCGCGATAGCCGCCGCCGCTGCCATAACCGCCGGCGGCATCGCGCGGCTGATCATACCCACGCGAGGGCGGGGGCAGATAGCGGTTGATGGAGGGTTCGCGATAGGAATCGCGGCGCATCTCTGTGGCGATGATATTGCCGTAGCGATCGATGTAGACGCGACGTCCCATCTGGTCGCGGCTGATCACCACCTCACCGGCGCGCGGCGTGTAATCCAGGATCGCGCCATCGGGGGCGACGAGGACGCTGTCGCTTTGGTATCGTCCCCATCCTTGCGCCGCCGCAGGCAGTGCGGATGCGACGGATAAAAGGACGGCGAGGCCGAGACTTGTCAGAATTGCGCGCTTCACGATATCACCGGTGTTCGAGACCACGAATGTAACCCGGACGCCAAGTCCGTGGTTCCAAACGCTTGAGCTTCCCTGAGACAGGGGAAATTTGACGCGAGTGTGGAAATTTTCGCTGCCGTGGTCAACGGAACATTAAATTTATGTCACAGGCGGTTAACGCCGCGGATGTGAAGAGGGTGGGAGAGAACCGTGAAGGCATTTTTCGCAAACAACGGACCGAAGATTTTCCTCGACCCCACGTCGGTTCTCGATATCGGTGCCTGTATCGTGGACGGAACGGATGTGGCGCCCGGTCGCGCCATTCCCGATGACGGCGATCCGCGAATCGACCACTCGTTGGAAGGCTTTCTCTTCACCTGCGGACCGGATCATATCCGTCACCCTGAAGCCATCGACGGCGATCCGGCCGGGCGCAAATATCCGCTGCATGGGTCTTATTCCTCGCATCCGGCGGAGATCCTGTTCTGGGATGCGCAGGGAGAGGATGCCGAATGCACCGCCCGCGTGGCCGTCAAAACCGCCGATGGCGGGGAGGCGCTGCTGGAACGTCACTGGCGCATCAGTGGCGAAACGGGCGAAGTCTGCCTGACCGATCGGGTCACCAATGTCGGCACCAAGCCGTTTGCGCGTGTGCATATGTACCACATGAATATCGGTGCCTGGCTGTTTGACGACCATGTGCGCCTGAGCGGTGCCATGCTGGAAGGCGGTGGCCATGCCTGGAATTTCGGGCAGGATCCTGGTGGCGTATTCTGTGTGCCCGCCGCCCGTGAAGGCGAGGAATGGGCGGAAGTGGCGCTGGGGCCGATCGCCTCTCTCGGCGGCAAGACGCTCAAGGTCCGTTTCAAGACCGATGGCCTGCCGCATCTGCAGATCTGGCGAAACCAGAAGGCCCCGGCGCACGTCCTAGGCATCGAACCGGTCTCGCATCGCTGGGTGGGGCGTGAAGAGTTGAAGGCATCCGGCGAGCTGAAGATGCTGGCGCCCGGCGAGAGCGCCGACTACGCGCTGCGGTTCAGCTTTACCTGACAGGAAGCCGATCTTCGTTGACGCACCTGATGGTGCGTCGTAAGTGTCTCACGCTTTTTAGACATCCGGAGACGTAGCATGGACATCCGCCAGATCAACGACGAATATTCGGTGACCGGTCAGATCACCCCTGAGGACCTCGACCAGATCAAGGCAATGGGTTTCAAGGCGATCGTCTGCAATCGCCCCGACCACGAAGAGCCGGACCAGCCGACCTTCGCCGATGTGGCAGAACGTGCCCGCGAGCTTGGTCTCGAAATCGCGCATGTGCCTGTCGGCCGCATGGGCGTCGATGGTGACGCGATTGCCGGCATGGTTGACGTGCTGGATGATATGCCGCGCCCGCTGCTTGGCTACTGCCGCTCCGGCGCACGGTCCACCGCCATCTACGAAAAGAGCCTGCACGCACGCGACTGATCCGTGCGGTTCCTTCCTCCGTTTTCTTCCAGCTCATTCACATTGGGGAGCATTTCCATGAGCATCAAGCGTATCGAACCGGGCAAGCGCATGAGCGGTGCCGTCGTTCACGGCAACACCGTTTATCTGGCGGGCCAGGTCGGCGAGGGCACTTCTGTCACCGAACAGTCGAAATCCGCTCTGGCCGAAGTCGACCGCCTGCTGGCTGCCGCCGGCACCGACAAGTCGAAGATCCTGCAGACGCTGATCTACCTCTCTGATATGTCGACCTTTGCGGAAATGAACGCTGTCTGGGAAGCCTGGATCGACCCGGCCAACCCGCCGGCCCGCGCGACATCAGGTGCGCCGCTGGCAACCCCAGACTACAAGGTCGAGTTCATCGTGACGGCCGCTCTCTGAGAGCATTGACAGTTTGAATCAGAAACCCGGTGCATCCTGTTGATGCGCCGGGTTTTTTGTTGGCTGTTCTCCAGATCTCTTTGGAGCTCACCCAACACTGGCTTCGCCCAGCCCCATTTTCGATCAGCGCTTGATGGCGGCAAGCTGTCGGTCGAAGTCCGCCGGGTCGAAATAGTCCCGCCAGACCGTGATCGTTTCGCCTTCTACGGTGAGAGTGCCCATCACCGGCAGCGTGATGGTACCGCCGTTCTCGTGGGTAAAAACGTCGATGCGTTCATTCAGCACCACATTGCCTGCAGCGGCGATATGGGTGACTTTCCAATCCACCTTGAAGGTCGTCCCGATGCCGAACTCGGCATGGAACTGGCGGACATTCTCCCGCCCAATAATATCGGGAAACGGCACATTGTCGTAGATAACATCGTCAGAAAGCATGGCGAGTGCCGCGTCAATGCGGTTGGCGCTCCAGTGATCGAAGAACTCGTTCGCGATTTCAATCGGGGTGCGTGTCATGGTGTGTGTCCTTTGATTGTCGTCAGGCAGCGACGGCGGTTGGATCTGTTGTGCTAGCCGACTTTTACGAGATTGAGCGCCGGCAGTGGGCCACCCGGAAACTGGGTGAGGCGTGCACCGACGGAAAGCGGCCCGAGGTCAATGCCGAAGAAACCCAGTTTCTCGATCATCTGCCCGACCTCGGCTTTGGCGTGGATATCGTCGCCAGAGTAGAAGAGGACTCGCTTGCCGCCATCGCTGGCTGGATCGCTGGTGATGAACTGGGGCGAGAGATGATTGAAGGCCTTCACCACTTTCGCGCCGGGTACCAAGTCGGCAAACACCTCCGAGGACGCGCGCCCGTTCAGCTCAGCGGGCTTGAAGAGCGGCGCTTCGACAGGATTGTTCGCGTCGATAACGATGCGTCCGCCAAAATCGGGTAGTCCTTCCAGCGCCGCTGGCAGCTTTGACCAGTTGACGGCAACGAAAACGATGTCCTTCGACGCGGCTTCTTCCCCTGTGCCGGCGGTGATTGCGGGGCCGAGGGTGCTGACTGCGTCGGCAAGGCTTGCCGGTCCGCGGCTGTTGGACAGGGTCGCTGCGATGCCCTTGCGGGCGAGGACGGTTGCAATGGCGATGCCGATCTGGCCAGCGCCGATAATCCCAATGCTAGACATGGGTGGTTCTCCAGTTTCTGTGGTTGCGGTTCAAGCGGTAAGGCCACCATCGGCGACGATGTCGGCACCGGTGATGAATGCGGCTTCAGGGGTGGCGAGATAGGCGACGAGGCTGGCAATCTCGGAGGCTTGGCCATAGCGACCAATCGCCATGCCCGGACCGACGATCGCTGCGACTGGCCCGTTGGCCGGGTTCATGTCGGTATCCGTCGGTCCCGGATGGACGGTGTTGACCGTGATCCCTTCGGGGCCCAGGTCGCGTGCGAGACTGCGGTTGAAGCCAGCGACCGCCCCTTTGGTCAACGTGTAGACGGACGCTGTTGGAAAGGCCGCATAGCGCGTCATAGACGAGCCGATGTGAATGATGCGCCCGCCGACCGTCATGTGTCGGGCTGCTTCCTGAGTGGCAACGAAGACGCCCGTGACATTGACTGCGAGCATCCGCTCGTAGTCTTCGAATTTGAAGTCCTCGATCGGCGCGTTGATGGCGATGCCTGCATTGTTGACGAGAATGTCAATCCGGCCGAGCGTGTTGACCGTCTGTGCAACGGCGGACCGCACCGCGTCAGGGTTCCCAGCATCCGCCTCAATCGCCAAGGCGCGTCCGCCGTCCGTCACGATTTCAGAGACGATCGCTTCTGCCCTTTCCCGAGAGGCGCTGTAGGTGAGTGCCACTGCTGCGCCATCGGCTGCCAGGCGTCTCGCAATGGCCGCGCCGATCGAGCGCGATCCGCCGGTCACGAGTGCGACTTTGCCTGCAAGTGGTTTGGATGTTTGCGCCATTGTTTTCACTCCATCTGTTTCGATGGAGGGAATATGGCCGGATTATTCTTCTATGATTAGAGAGGGAAGACTTGTATCATCTTCAACGTTTGTTTGAAAAATGGTAGGCGATGGAAACGCTGGCAAACCTCGAATCATTCGCCCGCACGGCAGAGCATGGCAGCTTTTCAGAGGCTGCTCGCCGCTTGTCGCTGACGCCTGCGGCCGTCAGCCGAAACGTCGCCATGCTGGAGCGAAATCTTGGTGTCAGGCTCTTCCACCGCTCGACGAGAAGATTGACCCTGACCGAGGCCGGGGAGAGTTTTCAGCGCTCAATTGCCGATCACCTGGACGGTCTCCAGGCGGCAATTGCCGGGGTATCGACGGACGCCGATCAGCCAAGCGGCGTCCTGAAGGTCAGTCTTCCGCCGACCTTTGGCGTCACCCAGATCCTGCCCTTGTTGCCCGGCTTTCTCGAGCGTTATCCGAAGGTGCGAGTGGAATGGCATTTTGAGAACCGCCAGGTGGACTTGGTCGCGGAAGGTTATGACGCGGCGATCGGGGGCGGCTTCGAACTGGCGCCGGGCCTGATCTCGCGGGCGCTGGCACCTGCCCACATCGTTCCTGTCGCATCACCGATTTACTTGGAAAATCACAAGCTGCCTGTAGATCCATCGGATCTGAAGGCGCTGAACGGCATCGTCATGCGCTCCTTGCGCTCAGGGCGCACGCGCCATTGGACCATGCGCGATATCAATGGTCGGGAAATGCATGCTCCGCTATCCGAGTCCATTGTTGTGAATGACCCGAATGCGATGCAGGAGGCTGCCCTGCTTGGGCTGGGCGTTGCCATGCTTGCCACGGCCGACGCCCTGCCGGCGCTGGAGACGGGCAGGCTGGTTCGACTGATCCCGCGCTGGTATTCGGACGCCGGCGCCATCTCCATCTATTATGGATCGCGTTCCCTCGTTCCGGCCAAGACACGTGTCTTTGTCGACTGGGTTGCATCGGCCTTCAAGGAGAAACGGCTGGCGGAACGCTTCGCCGCAAGCCTGGTGTGATGAGCAGGCTGGCTCCACGCCCGCCCATCACTTCACAATCACACCGTTTTCTCCCGTATCTGCGCGAGCCTGTGCGTCGCCGTGATGGCGACGAGGTGATCTCAGGATTGCGGCTCGGCGGCCAAGGCCTGGATGGCTGCAGCCTTGCGCTGCCTGCGGCTTTCCGGGGAGGAGGGCATTCTTCTCGTCATCGACGCCAAGAACGAACGCGCTGCCCACTGGTACGCCTCGTATGGGGCGGAGCCGCTACAGAGCAAGCCGTTGACGCTTGTCATGCCACTTGCGACGTTCGCGCCCGGCTTGCGGGCAAAGGGTTTGTTGTGAGGAGGGCGGGTGGATGGACAGCGGCGGGTTTTAGATTACGGACTCTTCACGTCCCCAACAGTTCCAAATTTACCGAGAATTGTATCACGTTAGATTGGGCGAGACTAAGCGATCGTCTTCAGTACCTTATCGGTGCCATCTATCAAGTCCGTCACCTGCTGTTCAGTAGGCTCTTTCTGTTTATTATGATCACATATATTTCGTATGTCGCCCAATAGCGTAATGTGCCGCCATTGTGGAACATCAATGACGCCCGCGTCTTTCAACAGCTGATTTAGATCGTTGATGCCGGGATTTTTCTTTGCGACCTTCACCTTATGGTCGTTGCAGACTTGAAGTAGATGCTTTTCCAGCACCACGCCTGCGACTGCACCGGCGGCACGCAGAAATTTATTCTTAAGAAGATGCCTGGCGGATTCAATCTCACTGTCGAACAGATCAGCTTGTACGAGTTGACGTATCTCGAAGAGTGAGCTTTCAAATCGCTTTTCAGCAGCTTTTAGAATGGCGAACTGCTGTTGAAAATGAGGGATCGCAGCTTTGTGATCTACGATTACTTCATCGAAGGGTGACCGCGTAACTCGGAGGCCTTTCAAAGCATCCTGAATCCTGTACGACGCATAAGTAATATCTTTTCGGTTTTTGGGAGCTTCAAAATGTTCTTTGAAATCGGCTAGCCGATCCGGAAGAACTTGACGGATTAGGGCTAGACACTCTGAATACCATGATTCGTAGGTAACGGTGAATGAGGGTAGCTTTTTCAAGCCAGTCACGATTCGCTTTCGTTCGCTTTCGGCTGCATCATTATTTAGTGTTTTCGCAAGTTCATCGGCGCCGTGAATTTTTACAAGAAGTGCCAATTCGAGCTTGCCAGCGTCCTCAAGTAGCTTTTCAAGATCAGCCTTATAACGAGCTATATTGAGCGCCACCTTTGCCCTCCCGTAGCACTTCCTTGCTTGTATCTTGATCTAACTGCAGCGCGTGCACAAGTTATAAGAGCACGCGACGCGCCCATATACGAATTTGCTTCAACTCAAGTTGATGAGCAAACGGCGCGTTCCGTCAACGGCGCGTATCGTCGACTCGCGGTGATCTTGTCCGTTCCTCCCACCCCTCAGCTCTTCTCCCTGATCTGCGTCAGGGTGCGCGTCGGGGTGATCGCCTCCGGCGACAGCATCACTTCGATGATGGCTGGCTTACCGCTCGCGCGGGCGCGCTCATAGGCCGGGCCGAAGTCCGCGGTCTTCTCGACGCGTTCGCCATGGCCGCCATAGGCCGCCGCGAAGGCGACGAAGTCAGGGTTGACGAGATCGGTGGCGCTGACGCGTCCCGGAAACTCCCGCTCCTGATGCATGCGGATCGTGCCATAGGTGCCGTTGTTGACCAGCACGGTAATGATCGGCAGGTGATAGCGCACGGCGGTGATGAACTCCTGCCCATGCATCATGAAGCAGCCGTCACCCGCGAAGCAGACGACTTCGCGTTCAGGGAACAGCTGCTTGGCGGCAACCGCTGCCGGCAGGCCATAGCCCATGGAGCCTGAGGTGGGGGCAGCCTGCGTGTTATAGGCCTGAAAGCGGTGGAAGCGGTGCAGCCAGGTGGCGTAGTTACCCGCGCCATTGGTGAAGATGGCGGTCTTCGGCGTGTTCGCTTCGATCCAGTCCATGATCGGGCCCATCTGCACATCGCCGGGGCCGGTCTGCGGCGGCGTCGACCAGTGCAGATAGGCATCGTGCATGTCAGCGCTGCGCTCCGCCCAGATGGGAAGCGCCGGCGGCTCCAGATCCTTGATCGCCGCAACGAATTCCGCAGGAGCCGCCGGGATGGCGAGATCCGGCCGGTAGATGCGGCCAAGCTCTTCCGGGTCCGGGTGGATGTGGATCAGCTTCTGCCTGGGGTAGGGGATGTCGATCAACGTATAGCCGGACGAGGGCATTTCCGACATGCGGCTGCCGAGCAGGATCAAGAGATCGGACTCCTTGATCTCCTTGGCCAGCGCCGGATTGATGCCAATGCCGACATCGCCCGCGTAGCAGGTGTGCAGGTGATCAAACAGCATCTGACGGCGGAAGGAGCAGCCGACCGGCACGCGGAAGCGTTCGGCAAACGAGCGGAAGTCATCAACCGCCTGTTCGTTCCAGCGGGTGCCGCCGAGGATGAACATCGGGCGCTGCGCCTCGCGCAGCAGTTTTTCGAAGGCCTTGATCTGGCTTGTGCCGGGATGGCTTTCCACGGGCATATAGGGGCGGGCGTCCGGCGCCTCCACCACATCGCGCAGCATGTCTTCGGGGAGCGTCAGCACGACCGGGCCGGGGCGGCCCGAGGTGGCGACCGCAAAGGCGCGCGTGACGAATTCCGGAATGCGGCGGGCGTCATCGATCTCGCCGACCCATTTGGCGAATTCGGTGAAGGCGCGGCGATATTCCACTTCCTGGAAGGCTTCGCGCTCGCGAGCGTCGCGCTGCACCTGGCCGATGAACAGGATCATCGGAATGGAATCCTGCATGGCCACATGCAGGCCGGCGGAAGCATTGGTGGCGCCGGGGCCACGGGTCACCATGCATATGCCGGGCTGGCCGGTGAGACGACCCCAGCAATCGGCCATCATCGCCGCGCCACCTTCCTGGCGGCAGACCAGCACATCGATGCCGCTTTCATAGAGCGCATCCAGCACCGCCAGATAGCTTTCTCCCGGCACGCAGGAAACACGGCTGACGCCGTTTGCCTTCAGTGCCTCGACGATGAGCTGTCCGCCGGTCTTCATGATCTCGGTCCTTCCTGTTGCTTAGCATTCAATTCGGCAATGATATCGTCCGTATGCTCGCCAAGCTTGGGGCTTGGCCTGACATAGCTGAGCGGCGTTGCGGACATGATGATCGGCGTACGCACACCGGGGATAGAGGTGCCGTCGGCGGCCTCGAGATCGACCCTCAGCTTGCGCGCCTTTATCTGCGGGTCCTCGAACATCTCGGCGATGGAATTGATCGGCCCGGCCGGCACGGCATTGTCGCCGCAGGCCTTCAGCAGATCTGCCTTCGGCCATTTGGAGGTCTCGGCAATCACGGCGGCGCGCACATCCACCCGGTTGGCGACGCGGGCCTTGTTGGTGGCATAGCGTTCGTCATCCGCCAGCGCCTCAATGCCGAGGATGGCGCAGAGGCGGCGGAACTGGCCGTCATTGCCGATGGCCAGAATCAGATGGCCGTCGGCCGTCGGAACGACCTCGTAAGGGCTGATATTGGGATGCGCATTGCCGAGACGGGTCGGCGCCCTGCCGGAAATGAGATAGTTGAGGTTCTGGTTGGCAAGCACCGCCGACATGACATCGAAGAGCGCCATATCGATATGCTGGCCTTCGCCGGTCTTCAGCACGTGGATCAGCGCGGCCTGGATGGCGGTGACCGCATAAATGCCGGTGAAGATATCGGCAATCGCCACGCCCGCCTTCATCGGCTCGCCATCGGTCGCACCTGTGATCGACATGAAGCCGGACATGCCCTGCACGATGTAATCATAGCCCGCGAGGCTGGCATAGGGACCGTTCTGGCCAAAGCCGGTGATGGAGCAATAGATCAGCTTCGGGTTGATCGCCTTCAGGCTCTGATAGTCGAGGCCGTATTTGGTCAGCCCATCCAGCTTGAAGTTCTCGATCAGCACATCGGCATCGGCCACCAGCTGGCGGACGATCTCCTGGCCCTCAGGGGTCTTCAGGTCCACGGCAATCGAGCGCTTGCCGCGGTTGGTGGAATGGTAATAGGCGGCAGACAGGTTTTCGCCATCCTGGCCCATCACGAAGGGCGGCCCCCAGGCGCGGGTGTCGTCGCCACCGTCGGGATTTTCCACCTTGATGACATCGGCGCCGAGATCGGCCAGCATCTGCCCCGCCCAGGGGCCAGCCAGCACGCGGGCCAGTTCGATCACGCGGATGCCGCCCAAGGGGGGCTTTTTGTGGTTCTCTTCTGTCATGTTTCACTCTTTACCATGCGGTGGCGAGGTTTGAGTTCACGCCCTCACCGGCTTCCGCTTCGCTCAGCGTACTTCTCCCCGTGGGGGAGAGGGGAGTCTCGACGGCTGCGGCGCTTTCCCTTCCCCCAGTGGGGAGAAGGTGCCCAACGGGCGGATGAGGGGTGGACTTATATGATCATGGCAATCGTCTTATCTCCACCCGGGGCGCGCAGCACTTGATATCTCCTCATGAGGTCATTCCGCCGATGGAACATCGTCCGGCCCGTGCAGGCTTTCACGTGCCCATGCGGCAAACTCCTCCATTGCCGCTTCACGGCCAAATTCCTTCAGCGTTTCATGCCGCATGTCGGGATAGATCCGCTTGCTGATGCGTGAAAAACCTCGTGAGGCAAGAGTATGGGACAGCCAGGATGTCGCCTTGGCCTTGTCGGTTGCCGGGTCCTCGCCGCCGCCGACCAGATGGATGGGCAGCGTCTTTCGCACACGGGAAAGAAGGTCGGCGTCTGTGCCGCGGAAGGTCAGCGCAAAGACGTCCAGCCACAGCGAGATACTGATTGGGAAGCCGCAAAGCGGGTCTGCATTGTACTTTGCCACCTCTGCCCGGTCGCGGCTCAGCCAGTCCGCATCTGTCTGGTAGTCGGGCATGGAGCGCCCCCAGGTGGTAAAGGTGGCGCGTGGAAGAATGGCGCTAGGCACATCCGAACCCTTCAAGGCCCTCTCCGTCAACAGCACGCCCTGCGCCACGCGTCCGAGCCAGCCCACGGCGAAATTCGAATTCCAGATAGCGACGCCGTCATAATCCTGGGGGTGGCTGAGGATGCTATTGAGCGCAATCAACCCGCCCATGGAATGGCCGAAGAGAATGACGGGCAGGCCCGGATGATGGCGCGCGATTTCACCGCGAACTGCCGCCACGTCGGCAATCACCTTGTCCACCCCATCCTGCTGAGCGAATCGCCCTCTCACGGCATCCGGAGCCGTTGTCAGGCCGTGGCCACGATGATCATGCGCAAAGACATGAAAGCCCTTTGCCGCCATGAAGTGCGCAAATTCCGCATAACGTCCGCTGTGCTCGCCAAGACCATGGCAGATCTGCAGCACGCCGATCGCCGGCCCATCCGCCGGCTGAATGCGCAATGCGAGGTTCGCGCCGGTCGCGCTCGAAAGGTGTTGAATTTCTTCGAACATGGCGTCCTCCCTGACGCATTGGAGGACACTCTATTTCGCGCGTGGGCGCAACGGGGATGCCGCTCTCTCCACGCATCAAATTGAGATTCAGTTGCTTGTGCGGTGCGATGAAGCCTGCTTAAATAATCGCGATACGTGCCTGGGGAGGCTCAAAATGGCTGTGTTCCGCGTTCTCGTTGCGTCTGTGATTCTCGCCGGTAGCGCTTGCCTAAGCCAGGCCGAAGCGGCCCCGAGGAATGAAACACGCAACCTTCTTGCCATCAGCTGGCAGCCGGCCTTCTGCGAGGGCAAGCCCGATAAGACGGAATGCAAGACGCAGAGCGCCGATCGCTTTGACGCGTCACATTTTTCTCTCCATGGTCTCTGGTCCATGAAGGCAGACTACTGCAACGTTTCCAATGCGCTGGAAGTGAAAGACAACCGTGGCGAATGGTCTGAGCTTCCGCCGGTTGAGCTCAGTGCTGAAACGCGTAAAGCGCTCGACAAGGTGATGCCCGGCACCATGTCCCATCTCGATCGCCACGAGTGGATCAAGCATGGCACCTGCTTCGGCATGGACCAGGAAACCTATTTCAAGACAGTCATCGGCATGATGGAGATGATCAACACCTCTGCCGTTGCCGAACTGTTTGCAAGCCGCATCGGCAAGAACGTTCAGGAAGAGGAAATCCGCAAGGCCTTTGTGGACGCCTTCGGGGAAGATGCAGACCGCCGCGTCAAGATGCAGTGCCGCCGCGATGGCAAGCGTCGCATCATTACGGAAATCACCATTGGCCTCGGTGAGGTAAAGCCTTTTAGCGCCAATATGAAGGACCTGATCAGGGCAGCAGGCACGACTTCCTTCGGATGCAGCGAAGGCATCGTGGATCCGGTCGGGTTGCAGTAGCTTTCGTCGCGTAGATCGGCTTTCGACATTGCCCCGCTTGCCGGTTTCGCCTACATAGCGGCGACCCCTCTATTTTCGGCGCGCGGAGCAATTGACCACATGGCACGTCAGTTCATTTATCACATGGCCGGCCTCAACAAGGCCTATGGCAACAAGAAAATTCTCGAAAACGTCCATCTGTCATTCTATCCGGATGCCAAGATCGGCATTCTCGGCCCGAACGGTGCCGGTAAGTCGACAATTCTGAAGATCATGGCCGGTCTCGACAAGGAATGGACCGGCGAAGCCTGGCTCGCCGAAGGCGCAACGCTCGGCTACCTTCCGCAGGAGCCGCAGCTCGACCCGACCAAGACCGTGTTCGAGAACGTGATGGAAGGCGTTGCCGACAAGACGGCAATCCTCAATCGCTACAACGAACTGATGATGAATTATTCCGACGAGACCGCCGAAGAAGGCGCGAAGCTCCAGGACATCATCGACAGCCAGAACCTCTGGGATCTGGAACAGCAGGTCGAAATGGCGATGAGCGCGCTGGCCTGCCCCCCGGGTGATGCCGCGATCGAGGGCCTGTCGGGCGGTGAGCGCCGCCGCGTGGCACTGTGCCAGCTGCTGCTGCGCAAGCCGGACCTGCTCCTCCTCGACGAACCGACCAACCACCTCGACGCCGAGACGATCGCGTGGCTGGAACAGCACCTGCGCGAATATCCGGGCGCCATCCTTATGGTTACCCACGACCGCTACTTCCTCGACAACGTGACGGGCTGGATTCTCGAGCTCGATCGCGGTCGCGGCATTCCTTACGAAGGCAACTACTCGGCCTATCTGGAAGCCAAGGCCAAGCGCATGGCGCAGGAAGAGCGCGAAGAAGGCAGCCGCCGCAAGGCGCTATCTCGCGAACAGGCCTGGATTGCATCGAGCCCCAAGGCCCGTCAGGCCAAGTCCAAGGCCCGTATCCGCGCCTATGACGAACTGGTGGCAGCGGCCGAAAACCGCCGTCCCGGCGAAGCGCAGATCATCATCCCGATCGCCGAGCGTCTGGGGCAGGTTGTCATCGAGGCCGACAATATCTCCAAGTCCTATGACGGCCGCGTCCTGTTTGAGAACCTCTCCTTCAAGCTGCCGCCGGGCGGCATTGTCGGCGTCATCGGTCCAAACGGCGCGGGTAAGTCGACGCTCTTCCGCCTGATCACCGGCCAGGAACAGCCGGATACCGGCTCGATCCGCATCGGTGACACGGTTCAACTCAGCTATGTCGACCAGAGCCGTGACTCGCTTGACGGGTCGAAGAACGTCTGGGAAGAAATTTCCGGCGGCACCGACATCGTCAAGCTCGGCAAGTACGAGATGAACTCGCGCGCCTATTGCGGCGCTTTCAACTTCAAGGGCACGGACCAGCAGAACAAGGTCGGCAACCTGTCCGGTGGTCAGCGTAACCGCGTTCACCTTGCCAAGATGCTGAAGTCCGGCGGCAACGTTCTGCTGCTCGACGAACCGACCAACGACCTCGACACTGAAACGCTCGGCGCGCTTGAGGACGCACTGGAAGATTTCGCCGGATGCGCCGTTATCATCAGCCACGACCGCATGTTCCTCGACCGTCTGGCCACGCATATCCTCGCCTTCGAAGGCGACAGCCATGTGGAATGGTTCGAAGGTAACTTCGAAGACTACGAGGAAGACAAGATCCGCCGCCTCGGCGCCGAAGCAGCCAATCCGAAGCGGGCGACCTATAAGCGCCTAACGCGCTAAGTCAATTTCCCCCGAAATCCTGTGGTTTCGGGGGCAATTTCATTGGGGTCACATCAAAGTTTAGTAATTTTTTATGACCCAGAGTCATGCTGCGCCGCAAAGTTATCGAGACTGGCGGGCTGAAGATGTTTTCCATTAGAAATGTATTGATCACGATATTCGGTGTCATCAGCATCGCCCTATCGGGATTTGTGTGCCGGGAGCTGTACGACTCCTATCAGCGTTACAGCAATCAAACGGCTGTCGTTAAATATTCGACGATCAACAAGGCCTTGTTCGAATTCTTGGTCAACTATCGCCTGGAGCGAGGCCGCACCAACACTGCGTTCCTTGCTCCGAGCGATAAGATGGGCGGTTTCAGTGACATCGCCACCTATCGCAAGGCGGTTGACGATGCATATAAGACTATAACGGCCTTCTCGTTTGATGATATGCCAGCCAACCTGCAGGTCCCGCTGAAGAAGCTTGTTCCGGACTATCAGGGTCTGGTTGCAATGCGCGGTCAGGTGGACACGGAATTCTCCAAAGCTGTCGATGTCCGTGACAAGCAGTTGAAGGCACGGCAGATGTCGCAGGGGCAGGCCGTCCTTGACAATCTGGAAATTGCTTCCGGCGTGACCGAAGCCAAGATCCGTGAACTGGATAGCACCCTGTCCGACATACTGGTTGTCCGCGAGGCCGCTTGGGCAGCCCGCGCTGCTTCCGGCAACGAGTCCAATTATATCGCGGGTGCAGTGATTAGCGGTCAGGCGCTTGAGAAGAAGGATGTCTTCGACCTCATTGCCAACCGTATCCGTGGCAACGAAGCCTGGCAGCGCGTGCGCAATTATATAACGTCTGCCTCGGTGCCGGATGAGCTGCGCAAGGTACGCGATGTCGCTGAACGGGATTACTTTGGCGGCACAGCCTGGAGTTTCCGCGACGATCTTTATAAGGCGCTTACCAGTGGCGGCACCTCCAAGACGACGCTCGACGAGTGGAATGCGATCAACATCAAGGGCCAGGCGACCATTGCCGAGGTTGCTTTGACCGCGGTGAAAGCTGCCCGAGACCGAGCCGCAGAGAACGCATCCGATGCTCTCGAATACGTGATGATCTATGCTGCAATCCTGGTGACCACCCTGGTTGTCGGAATTGCCGGCATGGCGATCATCATTCGTCGCGTCATTCGTCCTATTGCCGGTTTGACCGCCTCGATGACACATCTCGCCGATGGCGATACGCAGTCTCTGATCCCGTTCACGAGCCGTCAGGATGAGATTGGCGGCATGGCGGGTTCTGTGGAAGTGTTCCGTCAGGCTGCCATCCGTAACAAGCAGCTTGAGGCGGAAGCGGAAGAGAACCGCAAGCGCGCGGAGGCGGGTCGCATCGAGGTGCAGCGTCTGGCGGAAGCCGAAGCGCAGGAGCGTCTGGAGCGTGCGACAGGTTCGCTGGCGGCTGGCCTGAAGCGTCTCGCTTCCGGCGACATGCTCTGCGAGATCCACGAACAG
>NZ_JAUKWQ010000030.1 GCF_030504645.1 Rhizobium oryzicola
CAGGCGACCACGGTAGGGTCAGCGACTGGGGTGAAGTCGTAACAAGGTAGCCGTAGGGGAACCTGCGGCTGGATCACCTCCTTTCTAAGGAAGCTGTGGAATTGGTAAGACGCTTGACTAGATCAGGCTGAACCTTCCCGTGCTTTTTAGAACATAGATGGCGCCAGTCAGGCGACCATCGAAACGAAATACGTCACAGAGCCTTCATGGCCTGATGATAAGGCGGAACCCGCCGACCACGTTTCTCTTTCTTTGGAAGACAAGACCGTTGACGGTCCCAGGAATGGGCCCGTAGCTCAGTTGGTTAGAGCACACGCTTGATAAGCGTGGGGTCGGAAGTTCAAGTCTTCCCGGGCCCACCATTGCTTTTGCGATTGTGGCTTGGGGTTTTGGCTGGTTCTTGGGGCTTTACGTTGACGGATTGAATGTTGCTGGAGCCGGTTGGGAGAAGTCCTGTTCGGTGCACAAGCGCTGGATGGGGCTGTAGCTCAGCTGGGAGAGCACCTGCTTTGCAAGCAGGGGGTCAGCGGTTCGATCCCGCTCAGCTCCACCATTTATTGTCTTTATGTTTTGTCCTCACGCTGTCGCGCTCTTGAACGAGCGCTGCGCTGCGGACGGCGCGGCCAAACGTGGCCGACGGGCTATCGCCCTGTATGGGTGGAAAAGCTGGCATGATGACGTGTCTTCCATGGAAATAAAAGTTTGCATCGCTTTTAGGAGCGTATGCCTGTTTTGCAAAAATCGTGAAGAGAAGATTGATCTGGAGGCTTCCAGGTTTGGGTTTGACCGCAAGGTTTTGGTCCCAAGTCCGAAGCTGGTCCTGCTGATGTCGTGGATGGTCTAGCCGACCGGAAGCGAATAGGGGCCAGGGAAGGAAGGAAGCTTGTCACTCTGGTCGTTCGTTGTTGGTGTCTTTGATGCCTCTGACGGATTGATTGATGATCGTTGCCTGACCGCGCGATCCCGGATTTAATCTCGAGAAGCTGGTCTTAAGATCCGGCCCGGATGTCGCTCGGCGTGACATCTTTGTAAGGGACCGGATCGAACACGTCGATGGCATCTCGAATGACCTGGTTGTAAAAGGTAGCCAGGTTTTGGGAGTTGTTAGCGAATAGCGAATGGCGAATAGTTTTTGAACATTCTATTCGCTACTACCTA
>NZ_JAUKWQ010000031.1 GCF_030504645.1 Rhizobium oryzicola
CAGGCGACCACGGTAGGGTCAGCGACTGGGGTGAAGTCGTAACAAGGTAGCCGTAGGGGAACCTGCGGCTGGATCACCTCCTTTCTAAGGAAGCTGTGGAATTGGTAAGACGCTTGACTAGATCAGGATGAACCTTCCCGTGCTTTTTAGAACATAGATGGCGCCAGTCAGGCGACCATCGAAACGAAATACGTCACAGAGCCTTCATGGCCTGATGATAAGGCGGAACCCGCCGACCACGTTTCTCTTTCTTCACAAGGATATGTCCTCGCGGCGGTGCCGCGCTCTGACGAGCGCTCGCCTCCGGCCAGTCTTCGGATTGGAAAGGGGCGCCAGACGACTGGCGACGGCCTCTGGCCTTTCATGGGCGAGCGTCACGGATGTCGAGTTCGTAGAGATCGGGCCCGTAGCTCAGTTGGTTAGAGCACACGCTTGATAAGCGTGGGGTCGGAAGTTCAAGTCTTCCCGGGCCCACCATCTTCCTGCCGGAAGCTGGTTTGTTTGAGATCTTGATCCTCCTGGTGGCTTGCCTTTGTTGGCAGGTTGGCAGGTGTTGCGATGGTTGGGGCTGTAGCTCAGCTGGGAGAGCACCTGCTTTGCAAGCAGGGGGTCAGCGGTTCGATCCCGCTCAGCTCCACCAATTCGCTTTTGGTGTCGAGTGAGTGGCCGTCATATCCTTTGAAGAAAATAAAAGTTTGCATCGCTTTTAGGAGCGTATGCCTGTTTTGCAAAAATCGTGAAGAGAAGATTGATCTGGAGGCTTCCAGGTTTGGGTTTTACCCAAGTCCGAAGCTGGTCCTGCTGAAGTCGTGGATGGTCTAGCCGACCGGAAGCGAATAGGGGCCAGGGAAGGAAGGAAGTCTGTCACTCTGGTCGTTCGTTGTTGGCATCTTTGATGCCTCTGACGGATTGATTGATGATCGTTGCCTGACCGCGCGATCCCGGATTTAATCTCGAGAAGCTGGTCTTAAGATCCGGCCCGGATGTCGCTCGGCGTGACATCTTTATGAGGGACCGGATCGAACACGTCGATGGCATCTCGAATGACCTGGTTGTAAAAGGTAGCCAGGTTTTGGGAGTTGTTAGCGAATAGCGAATGGCGAATAGTTTTTGAACATTCTATTCGCTACTACCTA
>NZ_JAUKWQ010000032.1 GCF_030504645.1 Rhizobium oryzicola
TCGCATCGAGGTGCAGCGTCTGGCGGAAGCCGAAGCGCAGGAGCGTCTGGAGCGTGCGACAGGTTCGCTGGCGGCTGGCCTGAAGCGTCTCGCTTCCGGCGACATGCTCTGCGAGATCCACGAACAGTTCGCGCCGCAGTTCGAAACGCTTCGCGCCGACTTCAACACATCGGTCAGCCAGCTGCGCACGGCATTGCTCAGCGTGAGCAGCTCGGCCGCCACGGTGACCAACGGCTCGAAGGAAATCTCCGACGCTTCGGACAATCTGGCGAAGCGTACCGAGCAGCAGGCGGCTTCTCTGGAAGAAACAGCCGCAGCCCTGGAAGAGATCACCGCCAATGTTGTCTCCACCTCCAAGCGTGCCGCTGAAGCCCGCACGGTGGTGCGCGATGCGCGTTCGCATGCGGACCATTCCGGTGCTGTCGTTCGCAATGCTGTCACCGCGATGGAGCGGATCGAACAGGCTTCGCAGCAGATCTCCAACATCATCTCGGTCATCGACGAGATTGCCTTCCAGACCAACCTGCTGGCGCTGAATGCTGGCGTTGAAGCGGCGCGTGCCGGTGAAGCGGGCAAGGGCTTCGCCGTTGTGGCGCAGGAAGTGCGTGAATTGGCGCAGCGTTCTGCAAATGCTGCCAAGGAGATCAAGGCGCTGATCAACAACTCGACGGTTGCGGTTTCCGAAGGCGTGAAGCTGGTGTCCGATACGGGGCAGGGTCTGAATGCGATCGAGCAGCTTGTGCAGGTGATCAACACGCATATGGAAGCGATCGCGACGGCAGCGCAGGAACAGTCTTCCGGTCTGGCGGAAGTGAATACGGCTGTGAACCATATGGACCAGGCAACGCAGCAGAATGCGGCCATGGTGGAAGAGATGAACGCGGCAGGTGCAGGACTTGCACAGGAATCGGTGAACCTTGCCGACCTTCTCTCCCGCTTCATGCTGGGTAATGACGCGCAGCAGCTTCGCGGTGCTGCAGCGGCCATGCGCTCTTCGACATCGGCCCCTGCGCGTGCACCGGCTGCACCACGTGGTCGCACCGGCAATGCCGCTGTCGCACCACAGTGGGA
>NZ_JAUKWQ010000003.1 GCF_030504645.1 Rhizobium oryzicola
ACCACTATTGTCTCAAGTCACCGGAAGAATAGCGCTGGTGGCGCCGCTTCCGTACGTACAGCAAAAAACGCATGCGCAATAATTGCCTATCGCTTGTAAAACAATAGTTTTTGCCTTCCCCCACAAGCGACGGGCAGGGGTATAAAGCCGCGTCATTGTGATCTAAAGGGTGTCGCGGCCAACGGCATTCATGATGCCGATTGTGGTTGATCTGTCATTGACCGTGCCCATGGAAGGAGAAGCGCCATGGGCAAACCGCATCCGATGGAGTTGCGCGTGCGTGTCGTTGCGTTTGCGAATGAAGGCAATAGTGATCGGGAAGTCGCCGGCATTTCCGGGCTTCTCTACGGCTGGTCAACACATGCAGATCCTGCACCGTTTCTCTGGTTCTCTTCGCCTGCCCAGATAGGCCCATCGACCTGGCAGTAACTTTCTCCACATAGGGAATGGATCTGTGGGTGCATTGCTCTGCATGGCGAAGTCACTCTGGATAAATTGTATATCGAACTGGCCGAACGCGGCATCGACGTCCATCGCGCGAACGTCGGGCGGTTTTCTCCATCGGCTTGGGCTCAGCAATAAAAAAGCCTCAAGGAAAGCGAGCAGCACAGACAGGAGATCGCCAAAGCGCGTAACCTTTGGATCAACTGGCGAAAGCCGTTCTTCAACAAGGCCTTGTCTCGGCTCATCTTTATCGAAGAGCCTTCCAAGGCGAAGGCGGCCTGGCTTCTGTTCCTGCCGCCCTATTCGCCGGACCTCAACCCCATCGATATGGCAGTCTCAAAACTCAAGAGCCCGCTGCGAAAGCAGGCCGTTCTATATTTCGCCGCTATCGCCCAAGCCATCCGATAAATCTGTAATCTCTAATCCGTCACAGAATTGAAAGCAGCAGGATATGAGTGCGATTAAACGCGATACGCTTTAAGTGCACCGTGTCGATGCCAATTTTGTCTTTCATGTTGCCTTAAACGAGGCGGCGAACAATCATTATTGCACTGGTTTCCCTGCATGCGCTGCCGGTGCACATTGCGTTGCTAAGATGATTTCAAGCAGATGGTGCAATTCGCAACAAAGTCGCGTTGATCAATCCGGGAGGTGCAAAAGCCGACTTCCCGGAAGAATCTACCTCTGCTGGTCTGGAAACTTGGATCTGTAAGACTTCAAATTACCTCCTCGCAGCGGAATCAACTTCGGTGGTAGGTCACTCACTACCGATGTCATAACGCTCCGGAGAAAAATGCGATAGCCAACATGATCAATGCTATGGACCACATGTAAAAGACCGAGTGTCGTATATGAGCAGCAAAATCGACACCTGCAAGACCAACCAGCATGTAAGCGCTGCCGATAACGGGGCTAATAGAGTAGCCGACATTTTCACCGATCAGCATCGCCCGGGCTACCGCCTCCGGCGCGACGCCGTGCGCTTTCCCAACACTCACCAGTACAGGCAAAATTCCGAAGTAATAGGTGTCTCCACCAAACATCATGCCGAGCGGTAGAGCAAGAATGCCAACAATCAGATGGACACTGCTTCCAAGGTTCGCGGGTATGAGTGAGATCAGCAGCTTGGCCAAAGCGTCCAGCATGCCGCTATCGTTGAGGATCCCCAGAAAGACGCCTGCCGCCAAAATAATGGCCGAAAGGCTGACCGCTTCGGCGCCATGTTTCTTGATCGCTGCCATCTGAGCTGTTGAGCCGTTGTAGTTGAGAGGCAGTGCAATAGCTACCGCTATCATCATGACAATTCCCAAGGGAATGCCGGAAAACACCATAGTCGCAATCGTGGCGAGGGTGAGCAACGTGTTCGCTGCACGTTTCCAGTTGTCCGAGATACTTTCTGAACCCAATGCATTGCCATCTGCTGCGGGTTCGAAGCTTTGTTCAGGCAAACCTGTCTGGGGCAAGTTGCGTCCAACCCACCAAGCCAAAGCGAGTGAACTGCATATACCGGCGAGGTGTGCTGGCCAAAGCGGTCGCCACAGTGCCGCAGGATCGACATGCAGCACTGTCGCAGCGCGCAGAACCGCAGGTGTCCACGGTTCAATGTTCATGATGCCGGCCATTAAACCGGTCAGCATAGCCAGGTGAAGTGGGCTGATCTGAAACCGCCTATAGATTGGAAGGAACGCGGAGATGGTGACGAGGTAGGTCGTCGGCCCGGCTCCGTCCAAATGAACCAGCGCTGCGGTGACAACCGTCGCCATCAAAATGCGGTGGGGGCGGTTACCGGCGAACTTCAAGAGGAGGCGAATAAGTGGCTCAAAAATTCCTTGAGCATACATAATTCCAAAATAGACTATGGCGAATATAAATATGACCACCATGGGCGCGACGGTGCTCAGACCCGACAGAACAAATTTCTGTACATGAGGGATGTCATTCCCTGCCAAAAATGCGCCGACAAGGGGTATGGCTGTAAAGGTAACGACGGGCGACACACGTCCGCTCATGAGTATGGCCACGGACAAAACGACGACAAAAAGCCCGATATAGGCAAGCATTTATGATATTCCTCCCAGTCACACGCATCAATTGATTGCAAACGGATCGAAGCGATCGCCGAGCGTTACGACCCGTCGATTATCTCCTCCAGCCACTTCGGTGATGCTTCCGCCCGATAGCCAGCTACCCGCGTTGGCACCCCCTCCAGGAGGTTGACGTGCTCGACCTCCAACAGGGATGGCTAGTCAAGATCGCCGAAACGTTTCTCCCCCTCGATCTCCACGCGTTGCGGAGATTTGAGAGAACCAGAAAATGCCATAATTGACTGTTGAGAATAAGTGAAAAATTTACAGTGTTTATCTCGCTATGAGCATTAATTACAGTCTGACGGAAATACGCGCCTTCATTGCGGTTGCAAGCTTTCAAAGTTTCGGCCGCGCGGCGGATGTCTTGGGTTTGTCGCCCTCTGCTGTGAGCCGGAGGATCTTCGAACTCGAGCAAACATTGGGCACGCAATTGTTCGAGCGGACGACCCGGTCTGTCGTCTTGACTCGCGCGGGGCGAATTTTGCTGGCCGATGTGACGCCTGTTTTGCAGAAGATGGATGAGAGTCTCACAAAGATCGCGCAGGAAGCGCAGGGCGACGGCGGCTGGCTCGATGTGGGTTGCGTCACCTCTGTATGCTTTGCGATCGCGCCGCGTGTCGCCCGAGCCTTCAAAGCTCTTTATCCGAAAATGCATTTGCGCCTGCATGACAGCACGGGGAAAACGGTTACCCACAGCGTTTTGCGCGGCGATACTGTCTTTGCGGTCAACTCGGTTCTCAACCCACCCAGCGATCTCTACGTGCGGGAGGCGTTACACGACAGCTATGTGCTCGTCGTACCAAAGGGTCATGCTATGGCCACAGAAAGCGAAGTTTCCTGGAAAAGATTGGCAACGCTATCGGAACTTGGCCTGACTTTGTTGGCTTTGAACCAAAGTAGTGCAAATCGCCAGGAGGTCGATCAGGAGCTTCGGAGTGTCGGGGTTGCCGTTCCTTGGGGTGATGAGGTTCAGCACTTCTCCAGCCTTATAGGCTTTCTGAAGTCGGGCGGATTTGCAGCTGTTCTGCCTCAGATCGCCATGCATGCTTGCGAGGAATGGGGGTTAAAAGGGATCGCTTTGAAAGACCCAACTATCCATCGGCGGATCGGCCTGATCAGGCGTCGTGACTTTGTTCTGCCGCAACCGGCCGCAGCTCTTTGGACATTGTTTGAGAAGGAACTCGCCAATCTTGCGGCACAAGGCGGGCAGATTCCTGATCTGCTTCACATGGAATAGGCGAGCGATGTGGAGCTTTGATCGCAACCTTTCAAATTGCCTTTTCTAAAGGGTCAAGCGCAAATCGGGCGTTCCTCAATTCAGGCTAGCGGGCATATCGTGAATACCAGCATTCTTTCCCGGATACCTTTGCTCGCGCTGCGTCATTTGGAAGCCGCAGTGCGTTTAGGATCATTTGAAACGGCTGCCCGGGAACTGAATGTATCTGCGAGCGCCGTCAGTCAGCAAATCCATCGCATCGAAAGATCGATTGGCTTTTCGTTGTTCGAGCGCCTTGGCAATCGAACCGTGCCCACCCGACGAGGCCTTGAGCTCGGCAGAGTGCTGACACAGGCGTTCGATGCCATCGCGATCGGTGTCGAGGAAGCGGCCAGTTCCGGAATGTCTCATGGCGTCAAAATCCGGGTCTATCAAACCTTGGCGAATCGCTGGCTGATTCCCAATCTGGAAGATTTCTCCAGACAATATCCAGAGGTCTCCGTGGAGTTTGAAACTGGCAGTGGTGATGTTGACTTCAGCCATACCGATGCGGATATGGCCATTTGCTTTAACGCTGCGTCCAGCCGCCGTGTCCTTCGTCAGGAACTTTTTTCATCCCGCCTTACTCCAGTTTGCACCCCACGCGTGGCTTTGGAAAACGCCACCGATCTCGCTTCCGTCCCGCGCATTTCCTCGCGAAATCGCATGAGTGACTGGCCAACCTGGCTATCAGCTTCAGGGTTTAAGCAAGAGCGGCAAACCCGCCTGCTGCTGTTCTCCAACTCAACATTGGCATATGAAGCCGCTCTGGCGGGAATGGGAATGGTCGTGGCTCAAATTGAACTGGTCATCAATGACCTCCAAAGCGGCCGCCTTGTTCAGCCTTTCGCCACCTGTATTCGTTCCCAACAATCCGTTGCTCTGCTCGAGCCGGAAATCCGTCCCCGTAATCCAGCGGCAACGGCATTTCGGCAATGGGTCGTTCAAGAAGTTAAAGCCTTGACCCATCGTACAGATTTATTCCTAGCCCAGCGGCAGCGCGGTGAGATGAGCTTATAACGCCATCACTCGATCGATAAATCGCACAATTCGATCGGAGATTGGCGGCTGCCGAAAAACCTCATCACCGTGGCCTGCATTGGGGATGATTTCGAAATCTACAGACGCGCCCTGCTTTACCAGTTCGCCAGCAAGGGATGCACTCTGGGCCCAAGGAAGCACTTTGTCCTGTTCGCCGTGCATGATCAAAAAGGGCGGTGCATCACGCCGTGCGTATGTCACGGGGCTGATGGTGACGAGCTTATCCGGATGTCGCAGCGGATCACCACCAATCAACAGACCCAAGGGCGATTCAGCGCTCGATTGGTCGGTTTCACTGTTCTGCACCGCAGTGAGGAATTGCGGGAAATCATAGGCACCGTATATGGCGACCACACCCTTGAGCTCAAGGTTTGGCACGGTGTTGAAATCCGCTTGGTCCCTTGCCAAGGCAGCCAAGGCTGCGAGATGGGCGCCCGCTGAAGTTCCCGCAAGGACAATCCTTGAGGTATCAACGCCATACGTGCTGGCATTCTCTATCAAATGCTTCATTCCTGCGTTGACGTCTTGCACCTGCGCCGGAAAGCAAGCGTCTTGGGCCAATCTGTAGCCAATACTGACCAAAGCGTAACCATGCTCAAGCACAAACATCGTACGCACTGCGCGCTTGTCGCGTCGCATCCAGCCCCCGGGGTGAAAAAACACCACCACGGGCATGGGCGCGGAGAGAGCTTGCGGTAGATATACGTCGTATCGCTGGCGTTCATGCGAACCAAATTCAACGTCACGAATAACGTTGACGCCGGCCGGTGGTTCGGGAAGAGGAATGACGGACCCGGTATATTGCGGCTTTCCGCCGGTTTGAAGGGTATTGTCGATCATATTTGTTCCGCTTCCTGGTTTGCCCCAAATTCCTAATATCCACTCAAGTGGGAGCACCATAACGACGATCGCATGCAACAAAAGCAAGATGCTCTAAGGGTAGGATAAGACAAGCTGGGTGTGGTGCAATTGCGCCGGATTTCGCGCGCCAGATTGTGCCATAGATCCTGCTGGCTTCCGTACGAGGTGAACCGCGCCGGCTTTGCCGGAGCCCCCAACTTCTGAGAAGCAGGGTCTATGACAAGCAAGACGACGAACAAGTTTTCTCCTGAAGTTCGCGCCTGCGCCGTTCGAATGGTGGCGGAACATGAGGCAGAACATTGGTCGCGGTGGGCTGCCGTTTGCTCGATAGCTGCAAGATCAGGTGCTCTGCGCATACGCTGAATGAGTGGGTGAAGAAGGCCGAGGTCATCCATTGGAGAGGACCGTGGCGAAACTTCGAAGCCGTAGAGTTCGCCACTTTGGAATGGGTTGATTGGTTCAACAACCGCCGCCTTCTGGAGCCCATCGGGATCATACCGCCAGCCGAGGCAGAAGAGCGATATTATGCCATGCCGGACGCGCCAGCCATGGCCGCATACCTTAAACCAAACGGTCTCCGGCAGGGAGGGCGCGGTTAAGATCGATACAGGCCATACTTATCAACTGATAGAGCGGAGTTCGAACCGTAGCTGCGGCGTGAAGGAATTTGCAGCAGTGAAAGGTCAAAACGCACCTCATGATCGCGTTGGCAATCTGGAATAACTGGTTCCGGTACCGTCGATCATAAACTTTCGTTATGAACTCATGTGCCGGGTGTGCTTGGCTGAGGTTCCGTCTCCGGGGTATCGCTTGCCGTGCCAAGAGAGGATTTCAAACCATGCATGATCTCACACGCTGCGTTCATCATCCTGCCGTATCGCAGGAGGGCTTCAGTAGTCTTGCTGTTCCGACCTACCGGGCGTCGACGATTGTGTATCCGGATGCGGAATCCTTTTCCGCACGGGGGAAGCGGGGATTCGACGGCTATACTTATGGCCTGCATGGCACGCCGACGACACGCACTCTGGAAGCGCAGATTACCCAGTTGCATGGTGGTGTTCGAACCGTACTGGTGCCGTCCGGACAGGCTGCCGCATCCATGATCATGCTGACCTTCCTGATGCCGGGAGATTGCGTGCTGATCCCCGATAATGTCTATGGACCGGTCCGCTATTTCTGCGCGGATTACCTCAAGCCGCGGGGTATTGAGTACAAAGTCTACGATCCGTTGATCGGCGCCGGAATCTCGTCACTGATCGACGACAAGACCAAACTCGTCTGGATCGAGTCGCCTGGTTCGGGAACGATGGAGGTGCAGGATGTCCCGGCGATCATTCAAGCGGCGAAGGCAAGGGGCGTCCTGACCGCCTGCGACAACACCTGGGCAACGCCATTGCTGTTTAAGCCTCTCGCCCACGGCGCAGACTTTGTTGTCGAGGCGTTGACCAAGTATATCGGCGGTCATTCTGACCTGCTGCTCGGCTCCATCACCGTCTCCGATATTGAGTTGCGCCAGCGCATCAAGCTTGTTCTCCGCGATATGGGCATTGGTGTTTCGCCTGATGAGGTGGCGCTGGCACTGCGCGGCATCGAGACTATGGGGGTTCGTCTACGTCATGTGGGCCGCGTGTCCGAAGAGTTTGCGCAGGCGCTTCAGGAAAGCGCTGTCGTTGAACGCGTCCTGCACCCGGCCTTGCCATCCTGCCCTGGGCATGAGTTGTGGAAGCGGGATATGGGCGGTTCCGCTGGTGTCTTCAGCGTCGTGTTGAAACCAGGCGCAGAGGCCAATCTGAAGCGCGCAATGACGGAGCTGCGGATCTTTGCGATTGGCGCCTCCTGGGGCGGCACCCGCAGTCTCATCGCTACAACGGCGCTGAAGGAGGAGCGGACGGTGCGTCCCTGGACCTCTGCAGGTACGGTGCTTCGCATCAGCATCGGCTTGGAGGATGAGCAGGATCTGTGGCGGGATCTTTCGGAAATGCTCGGCAAGCTTGAACACTGACTGCATCGCTATTCGCTTATACGACAAGGCCTTCGTACAATGAGGGCCTTTTCCTATTTCTGCAGACTGCGCATGATGCAGAAAAGATGCGGGGAGGAGTTGATGAACTTTCGACAGATCGAAATCTTTGCAGCCATCATGAAAACCGGGACCGCGTCCAAGGCGGCCGAACTGCTTGATATCACGCAGCCCGCAGCAAGCCGTGCCTTGTCCGATCTGGAAAGCGATCTGGGCTTTCTATTGTTTGACCGCGTTCGCCAAAGGCTCCAGCCAACGCCGGAAGCTTGGCAATTCTACAAGTCCGTGGAAGCATCCTTTCGAGGCCTTGATACCATCAAGGCGGAGGCGGCGCGCATCCGCGACCAGGGAAGCGGTCGATTAAGAATAGCTTCCCTCGCGCTCCTGGGGTCTACGCTGGTGCCAAGGTCCATTGCTCGATTTCGAACCCGCCACCCGGACATCAATGTGACGCTGCACGTGCTGGTCTCGCGGGACGTACGTGATCTTGTGGCGTCGGGGCAGTTCGATGTCGGGCTTGCCGCGGACGAAATCGATATCACCGGGCTCAATCATCAGCTCTTTCTGTCGCCGCAGGCCATGATTGCCATGCCTGTGGGCCATCCGCTCGCGGCCCGCGAAACGATCAGGCCTCATGATCTGATAGGATTTCCCTTCGTTTCCTATGTGCCGGAGGATCGGGCGCGCCAACGTTTCGATGCCATTCTGTCTGAGGCGGGCGTCAAGCTCGATATTGTCGTTGAAACGATCTACGCTTCCACGGTGTGTGCCCTGGTGACAGAAGGTGTCGGCCTCGGGCTTGTCAGTCCCTATGTCGTCAGCAATCTCGATAAGACCCGCGTTGCTCTTCGACCCTTTGAACCGGCGGTCTCCATCAAGACACTGCTTATTCTACCACCTGACAAACCGAAGTCATTGCTGGTGAGAGATTTCATCACAGCGCTGATGGAGTCACGCTAGCGTCTATCTTCATAACATCTGCGCATGAACTCATGCGGGCCGTTCCCTTGTTCTGCCACGGGTCGAAAAATACGATCTGACCCGTGTTGGTGATGCTCCTCCAGCAAACGAGAGGTTGCCGTCAACACGGTCTTCAGAAAGGGAACGCAGATGGAAAAGTTCATAAGTAACGTATCGGCGGCCAGATTATTGGCGCTGATGTTGGGTACTGCGCTATCGCTGGCGTCGCCCATTGCATATGCCGCCGAGGGTTTCGATGCGGCGAAGATTGCCAAGGATGAGGCGCTGGCAGCCCGACTGCCAAAGGATATCAAGGCAAAGGGTACGCTCACGATAGGATCGGACACGACCTATCCCCCGGCGGAATTCCTTGCGGGACCGGACGGCCAGACGCCCGAGGGCATCGACGTCGATCTGGCCAAGGCCATGGCTCAGAAATGGGGCCTGAAGCTCGAATTCCTGACAGCCCAGTTTGCCAGCATCCTGCCGGCCATTGGCCCCCGTTATGATCTCGGCGTTTCTGCATTTACAATTACAAACGAGCGCTACAAGGCGGTCGACTTCGTCAGTTATTTCAATGCTGGAAAGCAATGGGCTGTGCAGGCTGGCAACCCCGCGCATTTCAACCCCGAAGATCCCTGCGGCACGACCGTTGGAGCACAGACAGGTTCGACAGGCGAAAAGGCTGTGGTTGCAATGAGCAATGCCTGCGTCGCTGCCAAAAAGGCCCCTATCGAAATCGTATCGATGCCAAAGCAGACGGATCTCATCACGCGTTTGATCAACGGCGCCGTTCACGCCGTCTATGCGGGCTCGACCAATATTGGTTACGCAGTCAAGCAGACCAACGGCCAACTGGAAACGATCGGCAAGATTACCAATCCGTCGCCAAACGGCATTGCTGTTGCCAAGGGCCAGACCGAGTGGGCGAAGCTTGTCGCCGATACGATCAATGGACTGATTGCCGACGGCACCTACGGGCAAATCATGGCGAAGTGGGGCATCCAGTCTGCCGCGCTCGAAAAGGCAGAGGTGAATCCGAAGGTAGAGGAATAGAGCGGTGAACTCAGCCGGACCGCCGCGGGGCAGGTCCGGTTCCCACTCATTGCGACCAGGAGGCTCCATGCACCAGGTGCACGAAGATCAACAGATTGAACTTAACCGACCCATTCCGGTGAAGCATTACGGTCGATGGCTGCTGACAGCATTCCTGCTCGCTTCAGCCGTAATCGTGGCGAGCAGCCTTGCAACCAATCCGAATTTTCACTGGGATGTGGTTGGTGAGTATCTCTTCGACGCTCAGATTCTACGCGGTGTCGGCTGGACGCTGGCGCTTACGCTGGTGGCAATGATCTTCTCGATCCTGATCGCTGCCGCCCTCGTCATCATGCGGGATTCTGGAAACCCGGTGCTGTCGACATTGAGCTGGCTCTGGGTCTGGTTTTTCCGGGGTACGCCCGTTTATACCCAGCTTGTGTTCTGGGGGCTACTGTCGGTGCTCTATCCAAGGATTTCACTTGAACTGCCAGGGCTTGGCGCCATCCTTGATCTACGAACAAAGGATGTGTTCACGCCGGCCATCGCAGCCATTGCTGGGCTTGCCTTCAACGAATCTGCCTATCTCGCGGAAATCTTCCGGGCTGGCTTCAAAGCCGTCGATGGCGGGCAGACTGAAGCCGCACAGGCACTCGGTATGCGTCGCATGAAGATCCTTTGCCGCATCATCATTCCGCAAGCGATGCGTATGATCATTCCGCCCACCGGCAACGAAACCATCGGCATGCTGAAAACGACGTCGCTCGTGCTGGCCGTTCCGTTTGCCTACGATCTTACCTTCGCAGCCAACACCATTTCAAACAGGCTGTATCTGCCGATCCCGCTGCTGGTCGTCGCTGGCCTCTGGTATCTCTCGATCACGTCCCTTCTGATGTGGGGGCAATCCTACCTGGAGCGCTATTTCGGCCGTGGCATCGATCGAAATCAAATCAGTATTGCCCCGAAGGAGAGCGCATGAGCACGGTCAGTTCCGATGTATGCGTCGATATCCGAAGCGTCCACAAATTCTATGGTGACTTCCAGGTGCTCTTCGACGTCAACCTTGAGATCGCAAAAGGCGAGGTTTGCGTCGTACTCGGTCCATCCGGTTCAGGAAAGTCCACGCTTCTGCGCTGCATCAATCATCTCGAAACGATTGCCGCTGGGCGGATCTACGTCAACGGCGACCTGATCGGCTACAGCGAGAGAAACGGAAAGCTCTACTGCTTGGCCGAGGAGGCAATCGCCGCCCAACGTCGCAACATCGGCATGGTCTTTCAGAGGTTCAATCTGTTTGGCCATATGACGGCGATCCAGAATGTGATGGCTGGACCGGTGCTTGTGAAGGGGCATTCGCGAAGATGCGCTGAACTGCTGGCGATGTCCCTGCTGGAGCGCGTCGGGCTTGCCGACCGGGCGCGCCAGTATCCCTCGCAATTGTCCGGTGGGCAGCAGCAGCGGGTTGCTATTGCGCGCGCCATGGCGATGCAGCCGGATGTGCTGTTGTTCGACGAACCGACCTCAGCGCTTGATCCCGAACTTGTCGGCGAAGTGCTTGAAACGATGAAGGATCTGGCGCGAACGGGCATGACGATGATTGTCGTAACCCACGAGGTGGGGTTTGCCCGCGAGGTGGCCGATCGTGTTGTCTTCATGGACCAGGGGCGCATCGTCGAAAAGGGTGCACCGGAAAGCGTTCTCGACAACCCGCGCAATCCTCGCACCCAAGCCTTCCTTTCGAAGGTTCTCTGATCTTATCCATTCACTTCTGGAAGACGGTATAATGTCCCTGGTATACGAACCCTCCGCAGCTTTCAGCGTCGCGGAAACTGAAGCTGTTTCCTTCGTCAGCGATCTCATCAGGATTCGCTCGGTCAACACGGGCGACCCGGACACCATAGGGGACGGCGAAGCGATTGCCGCTGCCTATATCCGGGATCGTCTAAACGAGGTTGGACTCGCGTCCGATTATGTCGAGCCGGTGTCCGGTCGCGGCAATGTGATCTGCCGGATTAAGGGATCGAACCCCAACGCACCGGCCCTCATACTGCATGCTCATCTGGATGTGGTGCCGGCTGATGACGCGGAATGGTCCGTGCCTCCCTTCTCCGGCGAGATCCGCGACGGAATGCTCTACGGCCGTGGCGCCGTCGACATGAAGAACATGGCTGGCATGATGCTGGCCGTCGCCCGTGACTTGGCGCGAGAGCGGTTCGTTCCGGAACGCGATATCGTTTTCATGTGGTTTTCCGACGAGGAAAACGGCAGTGTTTACGGGTCGCAATGGCTGACGGAAAAGGAAGCCCACTTCTTTGAAGGCGCATCGGAAGCCATCAGCGAAGTTGGAGGTTTCTCCATCACTCTGCCAAACGGGAAACGCGCCTATCCTTTGGCAACGGCGGAAAAAGGCGTTGCGCGCGTGAAATTGACGGCGCGTGGCACTGCCGGCCATGGTGCGCTGGTCAACGGAGACAACGCCGTCACACGTCTTGCCGAAGCCGTCCATCGCATCGGAACTCACACATTCCCCATTCATCGGACACCGCATCTCGATGCGATGTTACGCGGCCTAGAAGAATTGCTGGACACCAAGTTCGATGATGACAAGCTCGATCAACAGCTTGGGCAGTTCGGTTTCTTTGCCTCGACGATCCGTGCCTCTCTGCGCAATACCGCAAACCCGACGATGATGAACGCGGGCTACAAGCGCAACGTCATTCCATCGACTGCTGAAGCCATTATCGATGGTCGGGTGCTGCCCGGGCTGCAGGACGAATTCGTACGGGAAGTGGAGGCATTGGTTGGACCCGGTATCGATATCGAATGGACGTTTGGCTGGACGATTGAGTCACGCGTGGATGGTCCCCTGATGGAAAAGATGTCGGCAGCCATCCGCGCCGAAGATCCGGATGGGACGGTCATCCCCTATTTGCTGCCAGGAGGTACGGATAACAAGTTGCTTTCGAAGATTGGTATCTCCGGTTACGGCTTCGTGCCGATGAGAGTTCCCGCCGATTTCGATGTCTGGGGCCTGTTCCACGCGGTCGACGAACGCGTGCCCATCGCGGGGCTGGCCTTTGGCGTGCGGGTCTTCCTGCGTCTGCTCAAAGCCTGTTAGCAACGCTCGGTCATGCGTTTATTGCGACCCTTGGGTCACGGCCAGTTTCTCGGGCTGTGGACGGCGTATACATTGTCGATCGCTGCGACAACGGTATTGCCAACGATCCTGGCATTGATGATTCTCGATTGGCAAACTGGCATCGGGGATCTCGGCATTGCACTTTCCTCCAGGACGGCCGGATTTCTCGTGGGGGCATTGCTGGGCGGACAGATCGCTGATCGGTTCCCGCGGCATGCCGTCATTGCCTTTGCGTCGCTATCTCGCGGCTTGGCGGTGATCTTCATTGCTCTTTTCTTTGGTCGCGACATCACACTGATCGCACTCTGCCTGTTCATTGCCGGAGCTGGTGAGGGTGCATTCCGCAGTGCCTATCAATCAGTATTGGTCGAGGTTCTGGAGCAGGATCTTCTGCAGCAGGCCAATGCCTTAACGACGCTCAGTGCCCGCATCCTGCAGACCGGCGGTCCGCTTGCGGCAGTTGCCGTCTACAGCCTCTTCGGCGCAGCGACCGCTCTGCTGATTGCGGGATCGCTTTGGGTCTCGGGCGCGCTCCTTATCGTCATTATGTGGCGAACGTTCTCGACTATCAGCCCTGAAGAAGAACATTACGGCGGATCTTCTGCCGGATTTTGGACATCATACCGCGACGGCCTTCGCGAAGCGCTCAGACATCACTGGTTCCTTGCGGGTCTTGCCGCATTGCTTGTCTGGTTGGCACTGGGGAACAGCGTCCAGCAACTTCTGCTGCCCGTGATCAGCCGAGATCTGCTTGGCGGTAATACCTTTATGGGACTTGCGCTGTCGTCCTATGCGGCTGGTGCGCTCATAGGCGCCCTGTACCTTGGTAGCACGAAGGCGCAGCCATTAGGATGCATTGCCTTCATTGGCCTTGCCCTATACGGCTTGGTACCGCTCGCCCTTGCTAGCGGTGAAAACTGGTTCATCCTGGCGGCATATTTCCTGGGCGGCCTTGGGATAGAGCTGTTCAACATCCCCTGGTTTACCACCATCCAGAGCAGAATACCGCGCGATTTACTTGGGCGCATATCGTCGATCGACTTCCTCGTATCCTATGGCATTTCCCCTCTCGCGCTCGCCGGATTGCCCAGCATCACCCTGGCAGTGGGAAGGACTGAAGTGTTGATCGTCGCCGGCGTACTGGTGATATTCGCGCCGCTCGCCTGCTGGATCCTTCTCATCACTTCCGAATTTCGTCGAACGCAAAAGACGCAGGACAAATCATGAAGGATCGAGCGTACCGAACCAGGCGACAAGACCAAGAACAAGTGATGCTAGGATACACTCGACCAGCGTCATCATGCGTAGATGCGCATATGCCCGCTCCCGGGAAAGCCCTATTCTGGGAACCACAACATAACGATTGAAGACTGCGACGAGGACCATAATGCTGACGATCAGGATTTTGATCGCCAGAAGACGCAGATATTCCGAGTTCGGATCAAGCGATGTTCCCTGGAGTATCAGCGATGAGTTGATCACTCCTGTCAGGAGGACGAGGAGAACGGTAACGTGACCGTATCTCGAAAAGCGGATAAGCGCTTTTTCGCGCTCCGGGATGCTATCGGCATGCGAAGCATGGCTAAGTGTCAGGAGGACAGGCACAAGTGCTCCGGCCCAGGCGCCACCAGACAGGATGTGCAGGCAGTCGTTGATGCGGTGGACAACATCCCGCCATCCATCATTCATCGTCGCATGCCCTGTCATGCTGGAGGTTGCCAGAAGCGCTCCACTTGCCATGACGATGAGGGGAAGCGCGTGCCTTCTAGCGCGCGATGCCAGACAGAGCGCGATCAGGCAGGCCGATTGGGCGAGCCAAGCCTGCCCGATCGAGGTCGAGAAAAGAACGTCCTTGATGACGGTGGGGGAGACGGCATCAGTCCATCCGTCTGCGATCAGTGCCGTTCTGACAGGCAGCAGCAACACGGTCGCAGTGAACACTGTGACCAAGGCTATGCGGTTTCCGCGTCGTAGCGGCAGTTCCAGGACTGGCAGAAGCGGCCCGCGAACGCAGGCCGCGAGATAGGCGTTGGCGCCCCACAGATAAATGGCGGCGCCAAAGAAAGCCCATCGGCACAGGATGAATACCGTCTCCGGGGACATCAGGGCTTCACGGAAAAGCCGTAGGTGCCCTCGGTCCTGTGCCCATCCGTGGAAAGAACGTGCCACTCGACAGTGTAGTCACCCGCCGAGAGCTTCACAGGGACAGTCACCATCAGCGTCTTGTCGGCATCCATGAGCATCGGTGCTCCAGTCTTGATCTCGGACTTATCGGGACCAATGAGCTTGATGCCGGAAAACTTGAGGTTCAGGGGTTCGGAAAAGGTCAGGTCCAGTTCCTTGGGAGAATCACTGACGGCCGCCTTGTCGGCAGGTGTCGCGGCTTTCAGATGCGCGTGGGCCAAGGCCGGACCCGCAAAGGCGAGAGTGATCATGATGGCGGCCAAGCGAGAGGCAGATGTCTTGGACATGGAAGCGTTCCTTATTGATGTGAGTATATGAGACGAAGGGTGGTTTGTTGTCTTGAGGATGACGGGCCGGCGAACAAGGGCGGCAAGCGTGGGCAGGTCACTAGAGCTTGGTGCGGGGATGCCAGCGTTCTGCAGCAGCCCGGGCTCCATCGAGGGCAGGCTTTCGTCGTTTGAGAAGAGCAGCCGTCAGATCATGACCTGCCTTCTCGGGCGATCCCGCAGTGAAGGGCGGTTCGGGATCGTATTCCAGGAGTAACTGGATTGATTTCGCCGCATCTTCCCCCAGAAGCTTTGCCGCGATCGCCAGGCCGAAATCCAGGCCTGCTGTGACGCCCGCTCCAGTGATGACATTTCCATCGACGACCACGCGCTCGGACACCGGGGTGGCACCGAAGATCGGTAGCAGATCGCGTGTATACCAGTGCGACGTTGCGCGTTTGCCCTGGAGCAATCCGGCGGCACCCAGCACCAGCGATCCCGTGCAGACACTGGTGATATAGGTGGCATTTGAACCACGAGCTTGGACGAAATCGAGAACCTCCTGATCCTCTATCATTGCCGTGGTGCCGCCGAGCCCTCCTGGTACGAACAGAATGTCAGCATCCTGGGGGCACTGGGCAAATGTCGTCGTCGGGGCAATGCTGATCCCTGTGTCTGTCTTGACGGGGTCGTTTGTTTTCCAGGCAAGGTGGACATCCGCCATCATCATGTTGAAGCAGGTCAGCGGTCCCGTGAGGTCCAGCAGGATCATGCCTGGATAGATCAGGACAACGACAACAGGCTTTTTGCCCTGAGGCTGCATGGTCTGCGCCAGACCAATCGAGCTTGCGGACAGCATCCCAAGCGAAGCGAGCGTCACTGCATTGAAGGTGCGGCGTTTCATGCCTTTGCATCCTTTTCCTTGAGAAGAAGTCCGCGAATGCGCGTGAGTGCTTCCTGTTTGTCGACACCATAGGGCAGCATGCCCTTCAACCGGCCATCCGGACCGACGAGAAGAAGAGAAACGGTATGGCTCATGTGATAGTCGCCATCTTCGCTCGGCAGCTTGGCGGCATGAATCATCCATCCATCGACGACCTTCTTCATTTCTTCCGGCTTGCCGGTGATCCCGGTGATCCGGTCGGTAAAGGCGGTCACATAGCCGTGCATGACATCGGGCGTGTCACGCTCCGGATCAATGGAGAAGAAATAGGCCTTCAGGCGCTCACCTTCCGGTCCGAGCGTCTTCAACCAGTCCGCAACCTCGAAAAGGGTTGTCGGGCAGACTTCCGGGCAATGGGTATAGCCGAAATAGACGAGCGCCGGAGATCCCTGGAATATGGATGGCCCGACCGGGTTGCCACGATCGTCGCTCAGCGCGAACTGTGCTCGAAACGGTCCAGGCCGCTGGCTGTCAAACGCCACCCAGACCGTGACGCCGATCAGGCACGCAACGAAGATGCCAGCCACCGAGAGGGCGAGAATGCCAAGAGGATTGCGGATCATTTCGCAGGATCCGTATGGCCATGATGGCCGCTATGATCGTCCATGCCACCATCCTGCTTCATGCTGGAGGCGTCCCCTGCCGCAGGACCGACCGCAAACTCCACGTTGACGGGTCCGGCTTTCTCGAACGTCAGGGTCGCCTTGATGATCTCGCCCTCCTTGAAGGGCTGAGCGACATTCATGAACATCACATGGTAGCTGCCGGGCTTCAGTTCGACTGTCGCGCGTTTCGGGACCGGTATCCCGCCCTGCAGCTCGCGCATGATCATGATGCCGCCATCAATCTTCATCTCATGCAACTGAACGGAGGCAGCGCGGTCCGAGGTTGCGCTGACCAGCCGATCATCGGTTGCGCCTTCGTTGGTGAGCTTCAGATAACCGCCGCCGACCTTGGCGCCAGGAAGCATCGCGCGGGTATAGGGGTGACCGATCTCGATGTCGCCGACCTTGAAGCCATGGGCAAGAGCCGGTGAGACGGCGATGATAGTCGCCAGGGCGAGCCCAAGTTGTTTCAGCGTGTGGATCTTCATTATACTGCCTCCGTTGGATGACGAGTGTTGTTAAGTGAAGGAGCGATGGGGAGAATCACGGGCTGCCCCGACGAACATTCGAGGAATTCAGCCTTGATGCCGTAGCATTCGCCCAAGCTCAGTTCCGTCACGACATCGCCGAACGCGCCATGGCTAATGAGCCTTGATCAGGCTGCGGGCGTGGCACCAGTCGCAAGCGTGCGAAGTGCTTGCGGGTCGCGAATGGTGATCAGTTCAGGCTGGTTGAACCCGATCACGCGATCGCGTTTCAAACGGCTTAGGCAGCGACTGACCGTTTCCTGGGTCAGGCCAAGCCAGTCCGCCAATTCGTAGTGCGACAGATGAAGCAGGAAGGTGATCTGTCCGCTGTTCCGTCCATATCCGTGGCGGGCAAACTGTCCGGCAAGATCCAGCAGGGTAGACGCGACGCGCTCAGCCGCCGTCTTGCGGCCAAGCAACAGCCCGTGCGCTTGAGCGCGCTTCAGCATTCGCCGTGCTGCCTCGTTGATCACTTCAGCGTTCTGCTCGGTCTCGATCTCCTCGACCCTGCTCTCGCAAATCGCCATGGCCCGGCACGCATGAAGATCGACATGCTCGCCGCTAATGACCCAGCCAGGGCCGAAGACGTCCAGGATTTGCCGACGCTCGTCGCTCAGGTCACGATAGAGGGCGACGCACCCTCGCGAGAGACGGAATGTGATTGGAGCACCAAGCCGAGCCAGCGGAATCCCGGTTTGCGCCGAAAAGCTGCGCGAACGGGCCTCAGAGACTTGTCGGAAAGATGTCAGGACCTGTGCGAGGGACGCTTCATCCCTGGATGACATGCTTAACATGCGCGTGTTTCCAGCCATGTGCCGGAACAGCGCAGCAACGCGAAATCCAACGGCACAGATTGTCGAATGGTGACCGCTAAGAAAGCGGTCACGGTTCAGGCAATCAGGCCGAATGGAGGCGCACGTGGTGATGCATTGGGAGGAAAGAGCTGCCTGTAGAAGGCTTCATAACGAACCGGAGTATACCGATCTGACTCGCGGGAGACCGCTACGCCGCCCACTGCAGGTGGTTCAGGCAGCAGGATCGCTGAGGCGAGCCGGCAGGCTTCGCAACCGTTTCCAAAATCATGGCTGTGCTTTTTGCTGGCCCCGTCTTCAGACGACAAGCAAAACACAGGAACGGTTCCATCTGGCAGAGTGTAGGCCGCGAGCTCGGCAGGCGTGAGCGTGCTCGCTGAAACAGTCGGAGGTTTATGCGACAAGCCGACAAACAATAGGGCGACTGCGCACAATATGCGCGTCAGAACTCCCGCTTGTTTGCTGCTTCGCTTCATGATGTCCCCTCGATTGGCAAAACATAGCGCCACTTCCAATCGAGGACAATGCGACATCTGTGCTCAGGGTAGGTGCTTCACATTCGAGATGATTTTCGAAATCAGAAATCGCCCAGCATGCCTCTTAGTTTGAAGGGCATCGCTGGTCCAGCCTTAGGGGTTCATTCCCTAAACGCTTCATGTCTCGGTGGAGAGCAACAGTATCAACTCCTGAGGAAGGGAGCGGACACAACGCGATTAAGCGGGAAAGAACCGGTTGGCCGGACGCGAGAGACCAAGATGTTCGCGCAGCGTCGATCCCTCATAATCTTTGCGGAAGAGACCACGCCGCTGTAGTTCCGGCACTAGCTTCTCTGTCACATCGTCCAGCCCTTGCGGCAGGAAGGGGAAAACGCAGGTAAAGCCATCCGAGGCCTCTTCGTTCAGCCATGTTTCCATCTCGTCCGCAATGGTCTTGGGCGTGCCGATAAGGGCGAGACCCGCATAGCCGCCATAACGCTGGGCCAGTTGGCGAACGGTGAGCTTTTCCTGCTCCGCCAGCCGCAGCACCTGCGCGCGTCCGCTCTTGCTGGCATTGGTGTCCGGAATGTTGTCCGGCAGGGGTGCGTCCGGATCGAAGCCCGAGGCATCG
Organism: Rhizobium oryzicola; assembly: GCF_030504645.1. Classification (GTDB taxonomy): domain Bacteria; phylum Pseudomonadota; class Alphaproteobacteria; order Rhizobiales; family Rhizobiaceae; genus Neorhizobium; species Neorhizobium oryzicola. Next base: position 19,287 of record NZ_JAUKWQ010000003.1, read on the forward strand.
TGCCCAAGTGCGATGGACAGCGAGGCGATGGCGCTGTCGTAATGCACGAGACTATCCAGATGAGCGCGCTTGGCCTTTGCCTCGTCCACGCTGTCGCCAATGACGATCATTGCTGCAGGCAGGATCTTCAGATGGGCGGGATTGCGACCAGCGGCCGGCATGCGGCCTTTGATATCCGCATAGAGCGCCTTGGCAGTCGCCAGATCGCGCGGGGCGGCAAAGACGAGTTCCGCTGTTTCTGCCGCCAGCTGCTTGCCCGGTTCCGACTGACCCGCCTGCACAATCACCGGCCAGCCCTGAACGGGACGCGCAATGTTCAGCGGCCCGCGCACGCTGAATTCCTCGCCCTTGTGATCCAGAACATGCAGCTTTTCCGGATCGAAGAAGATGCCGCTTTCCTGATCGCGGATGATGGCATCATCGGCAAAGCTATCCCAGAGGCCAGTCACCACATCGAAGAATTCACGGGCTCGCTGATAGCGCTCGCCATGCTCCACATGCTCCGAGAGGCCGAAATTGCGGGCCGCATCCGGGTTGGAGGTAGTGACGATGTTCCAGGCCGCCCGCCCGCCGCTGATATGATCCAGTGAGGCAAACCGGCGGGCCACGTGATAGGGCTCATCGAATGTGGTGGAGGCAGTCGCGGCAAGACCGATCTTGTCGGTGACGGCGGCAAGGGCGGAGAGAAGCGTGAAGGGCTCGAAAGACGTTACCGTGTGGCTGCGCTTCAGGGCTTCCACCGGCATGTTGAGAACGGCCAGGTGATCGGCCATGAAGAAGGCATCGAACTTTGCCCGCTCCAGCTTCTGGATAAAGGATTTCAGATGGCCGAAGTTGAAATTGGCATCCGCATAGGCACCCGGATAGCGCCAGGCACCGGTATGAAGGCTGACGGGGCGCATGAAGGCGGTGAGGTGAAGTGTCTTGCTCATGGGCGTGTCTCGCGGACCGAAAAGTTGACCGTCGACAGAATGCGACGAGGGCGGGACATTTCATATCGAAACGGGCAGGCTGCCTTGCAAGGGGCAGCGCTCATTCCGATCGGTTCTGTCCCGCCAGTCCTGTTCAATCCGGGTAGGGAAGGGGTAGCGGTCGCGGATGGTGCGGCCTTCATATTCGCGCGGATAGACACCGCGATCCTGCAAGATCGGAACGACCTTCTCGACGAACTCTTCGATATCATCGGGCGCACGCGGCGGCTGCAGCGTGTAGCCATCCACTGTTCCGTCTTGCCACAGATCAATGATCTGGTCGGCCACCTCTTCGGGCGTGCCGAGCACAAGGCGATGGTGACCTTCGGAACGACGCACTGCCTGACGCGCCGTCAGCTTTTCGTGGGTGAGGAGGTCGGACAAGCCAAGCCCCATGCCGACCGCCCATTGACGGTTCTGGTCCGGCACGAAACGCTCGGCTTCCAGCACGGCATCAGGATCGAAGGTCGCGGGATCGATGCCGTTCTCCTTTGCGAAACGGGCAAGCAGCCCATCCTCCGACCCGGTGCCGCTGAAAAGCTCGTGTTTGCGCAGCGCCTCTTCGCGGGTCTCGCCTATGATGGCGACGAGGCCAGGTACAATGCGAATGGCGAAGGGATCGCGCCCGACTTCGATGGCCTTGCCCTTCACCTTCTTGGTAAAGGCCTGCCCAGCGGGCCGGGACAGGATGTTGCAATAAATGATTTCGCCATGGCGCGCGGCAAGTTCAATGCCGCCTTCCGAGGCCCCTGCCTGCGCGATAACCGGATGTCCCTGCGGACTGCGCGGCACGTTGAGGGGGCCGCGCACATGGAAAAATTGCCCCTCGTGATCAATGGTGCGCGCGCTCGATGCATCCCAGAAGCGGTCCGGCGGAACCTCGCCTTCGCGCCGCGGGTCCCAGCTTGCCCAGAGCTTCTTGGCCACATCCAGGAATTCGATGGCGCGAGGGGACACTGTAAAGTTAACGAGGCTGCGACAACGGTGCGCGATTTTACAGCATGAGCCAATCCGCCCGTAATCCACTCTACCGCCGCCACCGCTTCCCCGCCGAAATCATCGCACATGCTGTGTAGCTGTATTTCCGATTTCCTCTCAGCCTCCAGATGGTCGAGGACATGCTGGCAGCGCGAGGGATCATCGTTTCGCATCAAACAGTCCGGCTTTGGGCGGAGAAATTCAGGCGGGCCTTTTCCAGCGAGATCCGCCGCCGCTCAGCGGGCCGACTGGGTGACAAGTGGCATCTCGACGAGGCCGTCTTTTCGATCGGCGGCACGAGGCACTGGCTCTGCGGCGCCGTCGATCAGGACGGTTTCGTCCTGGAGGTTCTGGTGCAAAGTCGTCGCAATGCTAAGGCGGCTAAGCGTATGATGGGCAAGCTATTGAAGCGCCAAGGCCGCGCGCCGCGCGTGATGATCACCGACAAGCTTCAAGCCTAAGCCGCCTCAAAGCGACAGATCATGCCGGGTGTCGAGCGTTGCCCCAGAAAGGCTTGAAACACCGGGCGGAGAGTCCCCATCCGCCAATCCGAAGACGAGAACGGATGATGAAGCGCTTCAAGTCTGAGCGCCATCTGCAACGCTTTGTCTCTATCCATGATCCGATCGCTAACCTCTTCCACATCCCCTGACACGAGATTTCCTTCAGCCATCATCGCGAACTGCGTTCAGAGGGAATGAACCTGTGGGCAAAAATCGCTCGACCATGAACCGCCGTGGCGAAGCGCGCTACGACTGCCGCGCGCCCATGAAGTTTACGATGCCTCGTCCGCACCGAAAACAGCAGGCGATGCAGCGCAATGAAAGCGTATTTCACTTTGCATTCCTGGCGAAATACGCGATCGCTTTTTTTTGATGTCTCGCTCCTCGGTGACGCGAGCCAGTCCCTTCTTCAGCCGCCTGATCTCGTCGGCCTCGACGTCGGCTTTGGCATTCGGCGTGCTAAACTTCTTCTTCCCCTCGTAGAACGAATGCTGGCTAATGCCGAGACGCTGCAAAACCTCCGCAACCGGCTAGCCTCGCTCGGTGATCGGACGCACAGCGTCACGCTCGAGCGTGTGCAGTTGCCCCGGACAGCCCACTGTGAGATTGCGCGCGACGCCGATAACGCGATGGCCGTCCGAGGCCAGCCTATGCGAGAGCGCCAGACCAATGCCCTTGCTGGCGCCGGTAATCAGGGATGTTCTTGTCATGGGAAACCTCCGGCCCTGCCGCGAGCGAGGCAGGGCTTTTTGAGCATCGGGGTTCAGACCGCGGAACGGCCTGCAGCGATCTTGAGCGCAGGCAGCATGTCTTCCGGTTCCGGGCGGCGGGTATAGTCCGGGTTCACCTCCGCATAGAGGATCACCCCATCCTGGCCGACGACGTAACGAGCGGGCATGGGCAATGTCCAGCTCGGGTCGCCGTTGAAGGCGGGAAGATCGTTCTTCAGCGACTTGTAGAGGTCGATCAGATAGTCCTGCATCTCAAACCGCAGGCCGAAGTGTGCCGCAACATCGTTATGCGGGTCCGAGAGGATGGGGAAACTCAGATTGTTCTGCCGGACCGACTTGCGGCTGTTGACCGGGTTCTGCGGCGAGATGGCCACCAGGCTTGCGCCAAGCGCCTGGAACTGGGGCAGAGCCTCCTGCAGCGCCTGTAGCTCCATGTTGCAATAGGGGCACCAGACGCCACGGTAGAAGCTGATGACGAGAGGGCCATGCGCAAGGAGGTCCGTCGAGGAGACGATCTTGCCATCGGGATCGGACAGGCTGAATTCCGGCAGCATGTCGCCGGCCTTCAAAGCCCGCTGGGCAGCGCCCGATGCGATCAGTTCGGCGGTGGCACGATGCATCGTTTCAATGACTGAATAGGGCACGTTATAGGGGGGCTTGCCGGCTTCGAAATCAGCCTTGAAGGCGTCGAGCTTTGATTGAAGGGTCATGGATCTTATCTTTGATGTCTGGGGTGTTGATGAGGATGTTGTGGGGACGACCCAAAGGGCGCCCCGAGAAGGCTAGGGATGCCGCGCGCGGCGATCACGCAGCCTGCCTGTCCAGCAGTTCGATGATGGCGGCTGCGATCTCACCCGCATGGGTTTCGAGGGCGAAATGGCCGGTATCGAGAAAGCGGATCTCTGCGTTGGGCAGGTCCCGCCGATAGGCTTCGGCACCTGGAGGCAGGAAGAACGGATCATTCTTGCCCCAGATCGCCAACAGCGGCGGCTGGTGCTTTCGGAAGTAGGCCTGGAAGGCAGGGTAGAGCGCGACATTGCTGGCATAGTCACCGAAGAGATCGAGCTGGATCTCGTCGACTTCCGGCCGGGCGATGTAATAGGCGTCAAGCGCACTGCCATCAGGCGACACGGCAGTCGTGTCCGGCACGCCGTGCTCGTATTGCCAGCGTATGGAGGCCGGCGTCAGCAGGGCACGGAGCGCCTGCCGGTTCTCATCGGTGGGTTCGCGCCAGTAGCGCTGGATCGGGTCCCAGCCTGCGCTTAAGCCTTCTTCATAGGCATTGCCGTTCTGCGAGATGACCGCTGTCACGCGTTCCGGATGCGCCATAGCGAGGCGAAAGCCGGTCGGCGCACCGTAATCGAAAACATACAGTGCGTAGCGATCAAGCCCGATGACTTCGGTGAAGCGACCGATCACGCGGGCCAGCGCGTCGAATGTATAGGTGAAAGTCTTGCGCGGTTTGATCTCGGAGAGGCCGAAGCCTGGCAGGTCAGGTGCAATGAGATGGAAGCGTTCGGCCAGCAGCGGGATCAGATCCCGGAACATATGGCTTGAGCTTGGAAAGCCGTGCAGCAGCAGAAGCGTCGGTCGGCTTGGGTCGCCGGCTTCGCGGTAAAAGATGGTGTGGCCGTCGACATCGGCGGTCTGATAGCGGATGTCAGTCATTGTCTTAATCCTTCGTCGAGGGGGAGGAGCGCCGACCGGCAGCAACCAGCCGGCGCAGTCGCGTTAGCCTTGGGCGGCCATGGATCGGGCCACCTCGGCGGCGCTGATGCCTTCGAGCGCCAGGCCGTAGCCGGCGCCTTCGTCGATGATGCGGCGCAGCTTCTGGGTCAGGGCGACGCGGGTGTAGCTGGAGGTCAGCGGCGGGAGGGCTGCAATGCCCTCGGCAATCTCATGGGCACGGGCGAGCAGTTTGTCCGCCGGCACGATCTCGTTGACGACGCCCCAGTCCTTAGCGGTTGCGGCATCCAGCACCTGACGCGTCAAGATGAAATAGCGCCCGCGGATACTGCCGATCACTTCCGGCCAGAGCAGGTTGACGCCATCGCCGGGCACGATGCCAAATTCGAAATGCGGCTTGTCCTGGAAGACGGTTTCCGGCGTGGCGAGAATGATGTCCGTCAACAATGCATATTCGGAATGCAGCAGCACCGGGCCGTTCAGCGCGGTGATCATAGGCACCTCGATGTCGAGGATGTTCATCAGCACCTTCTTGCCCTCGCGCAGGATCTTGTCGTAGCCGCGCGGCGAGAAGAAATCGAAGCCTTCCGGGCTGATCGCATCCATGAAGGCGTCGCCCGAGCCAGTCAGGATCACGACCCGGTTGTCGGGATCGGAGCCGATCTGGTGGAAGAGATCGACAAATTGTTCGTGGGTATGGCCGTTGAAAATGAGCTTGCCGCCCTCGGTGTGGAATGCGACCTCCAGGACACCGCTCGGCGAGCGGGTGAGACGAGCATTGGGGAAGGCGTTCTTGTAAGTGTCGAAACGGGACATGGTCGTATTTCCTTGTGTCTGGGTTTCACGTTTGCGGTTGAAGAGGAAGCTGGGCAGAAAACGCCTGGGTCAGGCCGCGGAAGCGGGCGCTTCGATGAGCGCCTCAAGGCGAGCAATGGCCCGCTGGACGCCGGCGCGGTTCGCCACCACGTCGTACCAGCGGGAAAGATTGGGGCGGCCGTCCAGCGTCAGACCGGGGAACTGCCGGCGCCAGAGCCAGCCGAAATGCGCGATGTCGGCGATGGTGAAGGCCTCGCCAGCCACGAATGTCTGGAGAGCGAGCTTGTCATCAAGCAAACCTAGAATACGCTCGGCCTCCGTTGTGAAACGGGCTTCTGCAATCGGCTGCGGCTCCGGCGACGAGCGTTTGAAGAAGCCGGCGTTGCCGAAGGCGGGGCTCAGGCCCGAGGCGTGGAAGAACAGCTGTTCGAAAACACGCGCGCGGTCTTCTCCGTCCGTCGGCAACAGCCTGCCTGTCTTTTCCGCCAGATGGACGAGAATGGCGGCGCTTTCCGTCAGGACGAAATCGTCATCCACCAGCACCGGCACCTTGCCGTTCGGATTGAGGGACAGGAATTCCTCGTGTTTCTGTTCGCCCTTGCGGATGTTGACCGGCTTCAGCTCATAGGGGAGGCCCAGTTCTTCCAGGGCAATGGCGACCTTGACGCTGTTCGGCGTGGCGAAGGCGTAGAGCTCGATCATGGTGTGTCTCCATAGATTGTGTTTCGGTGAGGAGAGTTATGATCATTCCGAGATCATTGCGGCAGCTGGCCCGAAGCGATAATGCTTATTCCAGATAGGAATGGCGCATGGACAGATTGCAGCAGATGACCGCCTTTGTGCGGGTGGTGGAAACGGGATCGTTTTCGGCAGCGGCACGGCGGATCGGGGTGGGCCAGCCGGCCATCTCGAAGACGATTGCGCAATTGGAAGACCGCCTGCAGGTGCGGTTGCTGGTCCGCTCGACCCATGGTCTGTCGCCGACCGATGCCGGCATCCGCTTCTACGAGCGGGCCAAAACCGCAATCCAGGAAGCGGATGAGGCGGAACTGGAGGCGAGAGGCGCCGGTGCCGGTCTGTCCGGGCGTCTCAGGGTGTGTGCCGCGACCACCTTTGCGCGGCTGATGATCGTGCCGCATCTGCCGGCCTTCATGGCGGAGCATCCAGAGCTTGAGGTGGATGTCGTGCTAGACGACCGCGTGATCGATCTCGTCTCGGAGGGGATCGATATCGCGTTGAGGATGGGGGAACTGGCAGACTCGTCGGCCATTGCCCGCCGCATCACGACCGGCAGGCGTTCGGTGGTCGCAACATCTGCCTATCTGGAAAGGCATGGCGTGCCGAAGGTGCCGGCCGATCTCGCAAGCCATCAGGCGCTGGTCTATACGCAGCTCGGCAACAGCTGGACGTTTCGCAAGGACGGTACCGAAGCATCCGTCGTCGTCTCCGGCCGCGCCCGTTTTACGGCCGCCGAGGGCATTCGTGCGGCGGTCCTCGCCCATATGGGGCTGGCGGTCACGTCGGACTGGATGTTCTGGCCGGAGCTTCAGACCGGCGAGGTGTTGCGAGTGCTGGAGGAGTGGGCATTACCGCCGCTTGATCTATGGGCCGTTTTCCCGACAGGACGATTGGCCAGCGCAAAGGCACGCGCTTTTGCTGACTTCGTGCAAACAATCGTCCTCTGAGGGCATGCCTCTATTGGCGATTAGGTTAAATCACGCTTTGTGCGACTTCATCTGCTTTTGGGCCAAGCTGTCACGAGGTGAGTGACTGCACTGGAGTACCTAAAGCAGACCTCGGGGCGCAAGCCAAAAGCATCGAACGTCAAGATCTAAGTGCTAACGTGGACAAAGGAATTTGTGCCGAAGCCTGTGCGGAGAGAAAGATCCCTGGTCCCGCCGCTACTCCTTCGATCAAGGAGGCGCACGGTTATCCTTATAAAACAAAGATAGCGCGGAAGTCATTGACATTGGTAAGCGTCGGGCCGGTTTTGATCAGGTCACCAATCCCCTCAAAGAATGAGTAGCTGTCATGGCCTGCAAGGAGCTTTTTCGCATCAAGCCCCGCTGCGCGCGATCGTCTCAGTGTGTCCGGTGACACGATTGCGCCCGCTGCGTCTTCGGTTCCGTCTATCCCGTCCGTATCACCAGCGATCGCCCATATTCCCTCATTGCCGGACAATGCCAACGCCAGGCTGAGAAGAAACTCGGTATTTCGGCCGCCACGGCCCGACTCCCCTCCACGGATGGAAACCGTTGTCTCGCCGCCTGATAGGATCACCGCCGGACCCTTTACAGGGTGCTCGCTTCTCCGCGCTGAAAGCGCAATGCCGCCCATGATCGTGCCCATTTCTCGGGATTCGCCTTCAAGAGCGTCGCCCAGAATGAGTGTTCGAAGTCCGGCCTCCGACGCCACATGCGCCGCTGCTGCGAGCGCCATGGACGGAGCGGCGATGATCCGCACTTGGCCCGTCAGGTCGCCACGCCGCGGCAGACCAACACCGGCTTCCAGGACGGCCAGCGCACGAGGTGGCAACTGGATGTGCCGCCGCTGCAGAATTTCACGGACATCGGCGATGGTGGAATCGTCACCGACGGTCGGGCCAGACGCAATGGCTGCTGGATCATCGCCAGGTACGTCCGAAATCACCAGCGTTACCACGCGGGCTGGCGCCGCAGCCAATGCCAAGCGTCCTCCTTTGATGAGAGACAAGTGTTTGCGCACTGTGTTCATCTCGCTGATCGTCGCGCCGCTCTTGAGCAAAGCCGCGTTCACCGCCTGCTTGTCTGCCAGCGTCATGTCGCCAGCCGGCGCGACCAGCAGAGATGAGCCGCCGCCAGACATCATGGCGATGACAAGATCGTCCGCCGTCAATCCGCGAACCGTCTCCAGAATAGTGCGGCCCGCTTTCAGACTCATTTCGTCCGGAACCGGATGCGAGGCCTCGATGATGCGAATTCGACCAGCCGGAACTGCATGTCCATAGCGTGTCACAACGACGCCCGAGACATCGACATCCGGCCAGGCCGCATCCAGGGCAGCGGCCATGGCCGCCGATGCCTTGCCCGCGCCAACGACGATACACCGGCCGGCGGGCTTCGGCGGAAGATTGCGCAGGACAGCCTTTGACGGTGCCGCGCTCTCGATGGCCGCGTCGAAAATTCGCCGCAACAGGCTGCGGACAGTCTGATCGTTCCATAGCATGGCTTGTTCCGTTATCGAGTCCAGAGGCACCAAACCTGCAGGTTGTAGGCTCGGCGGCGCTCATTCAAGTCCATCTAGTGTTCGGCCGGTCACCGTTTGTCTCGAGACCATGTGCCGGCCAGAACCATCATCAAGCGGCAAGAGAGAGATAAGCCGCCGCAGTCCATGAAAATCCAAGACCGCCACATCCTTCACCAGTAATCGGATCGAAATATTCCGCAAAGCCTTCCGTTTCGATCGCGCGAACAGTGCTCAATCGCAGAGCCTCGGCCATGTCCGCACGGGAATTTCGCGTCAGTCCTTCAATCAGCAGCCAATTGATAATGGCCCAGGACGGCCCCCGCCAGTACCGCTTGGCTTCGAAGCTATCAACATACGGTTTCGTCGTCGGAAATGCCACTTTCATGCCGTCCGACCAGCGCTGCATTTCCGCAACCACCGCATCAGCAAGGTCCGCACTGAGATCAAGCGCCAACAGGGGAAGGAAGCCAGCATGCGTCGGTGCCTCGATATCCTGGCCGGAGACGAGATCGCGCGAAACGAAGCGCGAAAATGCCGGACGCCATTGTGCCAGAAGCGCGCGCCTTGACTTCTCATTGAAGGCTACGATCTCCGCGGCATCATCGAGCAGGCCGAATTCTTGCGCAAGCGCCCGAAGGTCTTCGCCAGCTTTGAGGAGGATCGCCGTGGTCTGGACTTCCGCAACCTTGAATGGCGCTTTTTCCCACTGCTTTGCCCAATTCCATTCACAGGCCGCGTAGACGTCGACCAGATGGATGAAGCGCTGGTAATCCTCGTTGCGTGGACGCATGTCAGCGTTGACGTGACTGGTGTCCTTGCGCACGACCGGCGTATCGGTCGTGGTCGGCACGCGGGCCAACGCCACGTCCCAGGCTGGGGAATTGTCGCTGCCGCTCTCCCAAGGATGCAACAGGGCAACGAGGCCGGTGCCTTCCGGATCACGCGCAGAATACCACCAGCGATGCCATTTCAGGGCAGCTTCGTAGAGCGGCAGGGTGCGCGTCCTGTCTCCGCTGGCCTCATGCAGTTTGCGCAGCGCTATGGCGAAAACCGGAGGCTGGGTAATCCCGGATGTCGGGATGCTATGACGAGTCCGCCAGACATTCGGCCCGGGGAAATAGCTATCACTTGGCTGGTGGAAGACGATATGCGGGATCATTCCATCCGCCCATTGTCCTTCGACAAGCCGCTCCAATTCACGATAGGCGCGGTCGGTATCGTAGAGCGCAAAGCCCATTGCCACGAAGGCTGAATCCCAATTCCATTGAAAAGGATAGAGCCGATCGGTCGGTACGGTATAGCCGCCCCGGTCGTTGGTGACCAGGATGCGCTTAGCCTCATTGATATGCATGTTCATTTCGGAGACTCCACTGATCTCAGGCCATCTCGGCCGAATAGGATTTGCCGCTTTCGGGAGAAAGCCATGTGATGCGTTGGGAATCGAGCTTCAGACCGATCGTGTCACCGTTCTTCACGGTTTCCGACGCCGGCAGGATCACGCGCACCGGCTGATCGTGGATGGAGCCTGTCAACAGCAGATGCGAGCCCATCGGCTCTGCGACACGGACCTTCATCTCCAACCCTTGCGGCAGGCTTGAAAGCTCAACCGCTTCGCCGCGAAGGCCGAGCACCACTTCCGCACCAGCCTCTCTCGGCACCGGCAAGTGATCGGCGCCCACGACGACTTTTCCGTTTGAGACAGGAACCTTGATGAAATTCATCGGCGGGTTGCCGATAAAGCCCCCGACGAAACGCGTTGCCGGATGATTATAGACATCGACCGGCGAACCGACCTGTTCGACAATGCCGCCATGCATGACCGCGATCCGGTCCGAAAGGCCCATGGCTTCGGTCTGATCGTGGGTGACATAGATCGTGGTGGTGCCAGCCGATTGCAGCACCGTCTTCAGTTCGGTGCGCATTTCTAGGCGCAGTAGAGCATCGAGATTGGAAAGCGGCTCGTCCATGAGAAGCACTTTCGGCTCGACGGCCAAAGCTCTTGCGACCGCAACGCGTTGCCGCTGACCGCCGGAGAGCTTGTTGGGATAGCGATCGAGATACTGCTCGATGTGGAGCAGACCAGCCGCCTTTGCCACCTGCGCCTTCACGCGGGTCTCATCAGCCTTCTGCCTTCGCAGGCCGAAGGCGACGTTTTCATAAACCGTCATATGCGGGAAGACGGCGTAGTTCTGGAAGACCATCGCAAGTCCGCGATCCTTCGGCGCAAGCCCGATCACGGATTTGTCGCCAATGCGGATGTCGCCTCTGGAAGCAGTTTCCAATCCGGCGATGATGCGCAACAGCGTGGTTTTACCGCAGCCCGAGGGACCGAGCAGTGAGACGAATTCGCCATCGTTGATAGTCAGCGAGACCTCCTTCAACGCCTGAAAGGCACCAAAGCTCTTGCGGACACGGTCGATAACAATATTGGCCATGAGATGACTCCCTTTACTTGGAGGAGATGCCCCAGATCGCGAAGAGATATCGTCTGACCGCGAAAATGAAGACTACCGAGGGAAGGATGAGAAGCAGGCCTCCGGCGAAGCGATAATGCATCGGGCTTTCGGAGAGGACCGTAAGGAGATAGGCGGTGAGCGTGCGGTTGCGCACCGTCAGGACCGAGGCCGCAAACACCTCATTCCAGGAGATGACGAAGGCAAAGACAGCGGTTGCGACAAGGCCCGGAAGCGCCAACGGTGCAACAACCTTGAAGAAGGCCTGAAGGCGTGTGCAGCCGAACACCCAGGCGGCTTCCTCAAGCTCCTTTGGCACGCCCAGAAATATGCCCTGGGTCACGAGGGCCGCAAAGGGCAGCGCGAGTACCGTATGAATGAGGCCGACGCCGAGAACCGTATCGTAGAGCCCGAGCCTGATGAAAGAGACGGTCAATGGCAAGGCCAGAATTGCCAGCGGGAAGGCGCGCGTCAGGAGAACCAGCAGTCGGTAGCTATCTTTGCCCCAGAAATTATAGCGGGCCAGCGCATAGCCTGCCGGCGCACCAAGCAGGATGGAGAGTGCCACGGTGATGCCAGCGGCTCCGAGCGAATTGAAGAAGGAGTGAACCACGCCTTCCGTCGTCAGAAACAGGATGAAGGGTTCCAAGGAAATGCCGGTGGGCAGGAAAGATTTTGGCCATTGATAGACACCCTGGCGACCGCCCAATGCGCCAAGCGCCACCAAATAGATCGGCACAAGGACCCAGGCACACAGCATAATGATGCCGCTCCATAAGAGCCAACGGCTGGACGAGGCAAAGCTGGCGGGACTTCTGGGCGCGCCACTCGCGGAATTTTGGGTAAGCGTTTGCTCGTTCATGGCAGGCGCTCCGGATCGACCTTAAGGGCCTTGAGATAAATGAGGGTCGCGGAAAGCGAGATGATCATGATCAGAACCGCGTAGGCGGCGGCAACGCCGTAGTTTTGGTTCTGGTTTTGCCAGTTGTAGGCCTCGCCAACGAGCACCGGAAAATTACGCCCGCCAAGCGCATAGACGACCGCGAAGACTTCAAATGCAAGCACTGTGCGCAGGATCAGCGCCGATTGCAGGGCCGGACGGATGAGCGGTAGTGTGATCTTGCGGAAGCGGGTCCATGGACCGGCACCGAAAATCTCGGCAGCCTCCTTGAACTCTTTCGGCACCTGGTTGAGGCCAGCGACGATGATCACCATCACGATGGCCGTGCCCCGCCAGATCTCAGCAACGGCAATTGCAAAGAACAGTGCCACCGGTGTCTGGTAGGACAGCCATCCGGTCTGCCGTTCGATCAGGCCGAGCGAGAAGAGGATGGTGTTGAAATAGCCAGTGTTCTGCAGGATCGACAGCCAGACGAGACCGGCCGCGAGATCGGAAATACCGAGCGGAATGGTCCAGATCCAGAGGATCGTCTCGCGCCCGGTCCCGACCTTGGACACCATCGTGCCCATCGCCAGTGCAATCGCGATCTGCACCGGCACGACCGCGAGGGTCAGGAGAAATGTGTTCCTGAGGGAGTTGGTGAAATTGATGTCCGCCACCATACGCTGCATGTTGTCCAGCGAGGGGGAACCGTCGCTCGATACGGCCAGCCAGAGCGTCTGAACCAGCGGCACGATAAACAGAAGCGCCAGGAATGCGACGGACGGCAGGATGAGCAGATAAGGGGTCCAGGGTCGGTTTTGGGTCATAGCTACCGCCTTGCGAAGGTGAGATCCGACGTCCGCTCACTCGCAGGCGGACGTCGTAGGCTCTGGGGCTTGTTCAGGTCAGGATCGACTTCACGATCCCGAGACCAGCCGTATCATTGGACCGGGCAGGCCCCGTCGCTCTTTGCATCCGGCGCCCAGCAGGGGGCCTTGGTGTCGGCCATCAACTTGGCCATCACCGCGCCCTGCTTGGCGAGGACATCGGCCACAGGCTGTTTCTGCAGCACGACGAGCTGGAAGGTGTCCATATAGACCTTGTTGAACTCGCCACCCTTGTCGCCGAGGCCGACGGGCAAGAGCGAGATCACCGCATCCTTGGCGTTCTGCGTCCTGGTGACTGCTCCGGCAAGAAGCGCGACACCTTTGTTAAGATCCGGCGGCAACTGAACGTTCAGCGTCGGGAAAAATCCGACCTTCGAAGCCGTCAGAAGCTGCACCTTCTGGGTGGAGAAGCTCTCGATGATTTTGGTCGCGCCCTCCTTGTCCGGCGCGCCCTTGGGGATCGCGAGACCAGCGATGACGGGCATGTAGCCACGGCCCTTCGGGCCAGCCGGTGCCGGAAACACGACATAGTCATCCGGAGCGGCAGAAACAGCGTTTTTCAGACGCGCGATATGATCCCAGGCGACCATGACTTCACCGGCCGCCAAGGGCTCCTGCATGAAATCATAATTGGTTGAGTTGGGGCTGACATAGGCCCACAGCGCTTTAAGCTTTTCCCAGCCAGCGGCCGCGTCGGCGGTCTTGAAGGTGCGCACCACGCCACCTGTAAAAGATGGATAGAAATAGCCCTGGAAATAGCGCGCCATCAAACCCTTCGGGCCCGCGGGAAAGCCAATCTGTGGCTGACCGGTCGCATCCTGCATCGCTTTGCCCCAGGCAATCAGCTCGTCATAGGTGAGCGCGTTGACATCGGCACCTTTGGGCAGCCACTGCAGGGCTTCCTTCTTGGCAGCCATGACATAGGTCGCCTGCATCCACGGAATATACTGCTGATTGGGCTTGCCCAGCTTGCCGAGATCAAGGACCGATTGCGGCATGCCAGCACCGGCGAGCTTCTTGGCCAGATCGTCCAGTGGTTCCAGCTGATCCTTGTCGGCCAGCGGCGAAAGCTCTCCATGCAATGCGCCGACGAGGCTGACGGTATGCTTTCCGGCCTGCCGTTCTGCCTCCATGCGCACGGCAAACTGCGGTGGCTCCTCAACCACATAATCGACCTTGCCAACATCCTTCAAAAGGTCCTGACGAACAATCGTCGCCTCCTCGATTGGACGCAACTGGGTGGATACGAAGACGGTCTGGGCCAGCCCTGGCGTAGCAAAAGCGAGCACAGTGGATGCGACAATTCCCAATTTCACCTGATGTTTCATAGTCTCCTCCGTTCATCATGTTGGCTTGGTATGACTGCCTGCGTTGAACCGCTCCCTATCGAGGCCGATGGCTGTCGCGGTCGACGAATTCAACGGCGTGAAGCTCCTGAAGCTCCTCCGCCGGTTCTCCTGCGATTGCGCGCAGCAGGAGGGAAGCGAAGCTCACGCCTAAGTTTTGGCCCGTCATGCGCATGGTTGAGAGCGAGGGACTGGTAAACGCCCCCATCGGCAAGTCGTCATGTCCGACGATGCTAATGGCGTTGCCGCCAGGGATCTCGCGCAGTGCACGGAGCGCGCCGATCGCCATTTCATCGGTGGCACACACCAAGGCGGTCGGCGGCGAGGGACGATTGAGCAGTTCGAGAGCTGCCACATAGCCACCCTGCTCTGTCGGAGCCGCTTCTGTGCACAGATCAGCATCGAGCCCCGCTTCATCCATCGCGGCTTTCCACCCTCTGCGGCGCACATTGGCGAAATAATACTCCTGAGGCCCGGCGATATGGGCGATCCTTCGATGTCCGGCACTCTGGAAGCGGACCGTCGCAGCGTGAAACCCGGCGAAGCCGTCGCCGTCGATGAACGGGTGCGGGATCGGGCTTTCCGTACGGCCGTTCGTCACAAAGGGGACACCGCGGGACTGGAGAAATTCAACGCGTTCGTCGTGACGTTTCGTACGCACAAGAAGCATTGCGTCGATACGGCGTCCGTCGACAAAACGGCGGCACATATCGAGTTCACTCTCGCCGCGTGGCACTGGCGCGATGACAAGATTGAGGCCCGCTGATGCAAGATGTTCAGCACAGCCGGACAGCATATCGAGGAAATGCGGCGGTCCGATATTGCCGGGATCGCTGGGCAGCGTCACTGCGACCAGTTCCGCACGCTGCTTGCGCAGCCGACGTGCGGATGCGTTCGGATGATAGCCCGCTTTTTCCGCGGCTTCACGAACCCGTTCCCGCGTTGCGGCAGAGACATCGCCATAGCCATCGAGCGCACGCGAAACCGTGGTAATCGACAGTCCGAGCGACTGAGCAAGCTGCTTGAGATTTGCCAAAGTTTCCTCCCTAGGCATCAGGACAATGTTCCAAAACGTTTTGGGAGTCAACCAAAACGTTTTGGAACATTGGGTGGAAGCACCTACTAGCGCCGTCTTCCATTGCATACCCTATGCAATAATTTGGAAAATTCACCCTCGAATACATTGTGTTGACATTCTCCGCTTTGGCGATGGGCTGCTAGCACCATGAGCTGCTTCTTTGACTTAGGGCTCGCAGACATCCGCTGATTGCTCAAGCTGGCTATGGTAGGAGACTGTAGATGTCCTGGGAAAGTCGTGCCAACACCGCATATCCGGCGATATGCCCAAATGGTTGCGTCGCCTTAACGGTTGGAGCTCTTGGTTAGGACCAGATCAATGAATTGACATGATTGGCTGATTCCTTGCTTTTCGAGGTTTGGAAAGCAAGGAGGCTCATGATGAGCGATCTTTTCTGGTTGTCCGATGAGGCTTGGTCTGCGCTTGAGCCCCATCTGCCCAAGAACCAACCGGGCGCGCCACGCGTCGATGATCGACGCATCATTTCCGGCATCCTGCATGTCTTGAAAGTCGGCTGCCGCTGGCGCGATGTGCCGCCGGAATATCGTCCTGCCAAGACTGCCTATAACCGTTATCACCGCTGGGCGAGACGTCGCATCTGGCACCGTCTCTTTGAGAAGATGGCAGCCAAAGGCCCTGTTCCCCAGGAGCTATCCATCGACAGCACCCACATCAAGGCGCATCGCTCGGCGCAAGGCTCAAAAGGGGGGTGTGGGCGCAAGCGATTGGCACCTCGCGTGGCGCAAGAACAAGCAAAATCCATTGCTTGGCCGATGATTGTGGCCGACCGGTCGCCTTCACACTGACTCCCGGAAACATTGCGGATATCAAGATGGCGATCCCATTGCTGGAACTCGCTCGCCCGACAAAGCGCCTCCTGGCAGACAAAGCCTACGACGCCGACAGCTTGCGGGACTGGCTGGGGCGCCAACACATCAAGGCAGTCATTCCATCATCAGCCGCAGGAAGGACGCCGTATCCGTTGGATCGCAAATCCTACAGCCGCAGGAACGTTATAGAGCGGTTGTTCTGCAGCCTCAAGAATTGGCGACGCATCGCAACCAGATACGACCGCCTCGCAACAAATTACATGGCAGCTATCGCTCTCGTTTCAGCAATAATCGCTTGGATATGATTGAGTCCTCACCCTAGGTGCCGGACTCATTAGTTGAGGCAATCCATATCCTCGCCGCCGCAAGTTTGAGGGCGGTGAGATAGTTATCAGCGCGCCGGTCGTATCGCGTCGCGAGGCCACGCATCTGCTGGATGCGGTTGAAGAACCGCTCCACGAGATTGCGCTGACGGTAGACCCAGCGGCTGAAGCTTTGAATGTCTTCTTTCGATTGCTCTTGGCCGGGATATTCGCCCAGCATTTGCGTTGCTTGGCGAAGTTACGAATGGCATCGGTGTCATATGCCTTGTCGGCAAGGATCGTTGTTCCGGGCTGAACGTCGCTCAGCAACTTTTCAGCCATAGGAGCATCGGCCGCCTGACCTGCGGTTAACTCCAGACGAACCGGCAAGCCATCAGCATCGACAAGAGCATGGATTTTTGTCGTCAGGCCGCCGCGGGAACGTCCCATGCAAGGATCGGCAGATCCCCCTTTTTAGCGTTGGCAGCACGCTGGTGAACGCGGACACAAGAACTGTCGATCATCACGATGTCTCCATCATAACGCTTTGAAACAGCGTCGAGAAGACGATCCCAAACACCTGCTTTGCGCCAGCGGGAAAACCGATTGTAAAGCGTCGTGCGCGGGCCATAACGCTCCAGCACATCTCGCCAAGACGAACCGGTTCTGAAACGCCACAGGATGCCGTTGATCACTCGGCGGTCGTTAACACGTTCAATTCCACGGGTATTGGTTGGCAGAAGCGGTGCAATGACGTCCCATTCTTCGTCGCTCAATTCGTGACGGCGCATGGCAATCTCCTTTCACGGAGATTGAATCACACACCGTCCCCAAGATGAACCCCGTTTATGGGGACACTGCCTAATCAGCGAACTTCAGGCCAAATTTCGCCGCCCGCTCCGAGCCAGTCTGGAATGAAACTTTGATGCCGCGCTCAGCCAACAGATCTTCGACGTCGCGTGGGCTGGGTGGGAACCGATAATTGAGCCATACGGCGTGGGCAATGATCTCAGCGGGAAAGCGTTGGCATCTGAAGTGAGCACGAGCAGCTTCGGTCATGACAACCCTAATACCAACTCAACACCAACCAAGAAGTTAAGGCGTCGCCATCAAACTGCGGACACTGATTACGAAAACAGGTCTGGACGCGATTTTCTAGCTATGAGACCCTGAATCGGTAGTGAAATGGTAGGCGCGTGAAACGGCTTGCCTTTTACCGCCGCGCCTGGTCGTCTATGAGACAGATTAGACGAAGTTTCTGGAGAGAATTCACCTAGCGATCGATGTAGAAGCAACGGCGCTGCGCGATAAGAGGAAGTACGTCTTAAGCATCAAAAAAGGATAATTTTATGCCGCGCACTTACATTGACCATTTTATCTACGGAGGGGCCTCAATTGAACTTATTGAAGCGGATGTTCGGTCCAGATTCGGAGTAGCACCGCAAGCGGGAGGAAGTCACCAGGGTCGTGGCACGCGCAATTCCTTCATTCATGTGGAGTGGGATGACGAGACAAATAATTGTTTTCTGGAGTTGATTGGGCCAGACTTGATGCAGGGGGGCAAGGGCGCGGTCGGAACCTACTTTAAGGCATTTCCAAAACCCAGGTTGGATGGCTTCTCTGTCTGGACGCCGGACATTGAGGTGACTAAACGCCTGCTTCAGCAAGAGGGATTTACAATCCGCCCTGAACCTTTTACGCGCATGCGTCCCGACGGTATACTCTTGAGTTGGAATGTGATTCACGTGGAAGGCCACGATCTCGGCAAATTCATTCCGTTTTTTATGGACCGGTCGCCGGAGGACGGCCCGGCGTCGACGGCAACTCCGGGCTGTAGTTTGCTAGCATTCCGGGTTCGACATCCTCAGGCTGAGCGCCTCAATTTGGCCTACCGCGCCATGGGGTTGCGAGTTATTGCTGAGCCATCGAAGAACCCATCGTTGGAACTGTCGCTTATGACACCGCAGGGGCTTGTCGAGCTAACAAGCGAATAGGCATTTGTTTCCTGAAGTCTCGGTTTTCCTTTCCTGCTGGATTTCCCCATCGACGGGTGCTGGCATCCGGTTTCTGCCGCGCTTGCGTTTGGGGTTGTAGCGCACTTCATGTGGTCGAACGCGTGCCTCCTCGCAGGTTTGACGTGAGTTGCACACAAGATAAGCCGACGTATCGAGACAGGGATGGACTTGCCAATAAAATTCATCCGGCTGAAATTGGAGCAGAGGCGGGTCTTGATGAGCTCATTGGCGCGGTGTGTGTAGCAGGTAGAAACGGGAATCGTCTATTTGCGTAGCTCAGAAGCCGGCTGCAGGGATAATCCCTGCGTAGGCATATGGGGTCAGATATCGGCGGTGAGTGAGGCCACAGATTGTTGTAGTCGTCAGCCTGTTCTGCAATGGCGCTCGGGATAGGAGTACGCTCCAAGAACAGGCTCTCGCTGAGCGACCTATAGCGCATCCACCAGTTGTTGCTCTCGACACAGCCCTTTTTGCATAGGCCGTTACGTCAACGAGCATCGGCGTCCGCGTCCCAACAGCACGACGTTTCGCCTTTTGCCTGCGCATGGTGAGACTTCCATCGCGATAGAGCCGATAGATGCAGTTGACTCTGGAAGGCTCCCCGTCTCGTCGAAGCAAAATGAGAACCAATGCTCGCTAAACCGGCGGCGCTTCCTCGCGAAATCGGACAGTTTTGGACGTGACACCAGCTTGGGCGGCCCAGAGGGTAGGCAGCCGACGTTTTCCGTTCTGCGGATATGCCTCGCAGGCCCGCAATTATAAGGCCTGGAGTCGCATTCGAAGGCCGCGCGACAGGATGCCGTTTTGCGGCAGCCCGAGTCAGGGCTGCAGAGAAGCTCCCAGCGCGCAGCCGTAGCCGGTATCTGTTCGGTAAGCAGCTTCTTAAGCTAGAACCGCCATCCTCCGGAGCCTTGAGACGCTCACGTCAGACAATTTTGACGCCGCCGTACGCAGCTGTCTAGCTTTAGAAGCCAGCCCCGCAAATTCAGTATCTTGGATGAAGATCAGCCGCTTTCGCCATGGCCTGCCGCATCTCCACGCATGCCTCGGGAGCGGGCAAGCTTTTGATTTACCTCCCACAATTCCTCAGCGGCAGGTCGCTCGATGGGGTTGGCCACAATCGGCAATTCCAGTCGACTTCCGATGTGCCGCCCATGAATTTCTTTGG
Source organism: Rhizobium oryzicola (assembly GCF_030504645.1). Classification (GTDB taxonomy): domain Bacteria; phylum Pseudomonadota; class Alphaproteobacteria; order Rhizobiales; family Rhizobiaceae; genus Neorhizobium; species Neorhizobium oryzicola. The sequence goes on from NZ_JAUKWQ010000003.1 coordinate 39,159, forward strand.
GCAGCTTTAATTTTTATTGCTCGACGGGAGAGAAAAACGATCGCTAGATTTAGCCCAGCTAGAGAGGTGAACAATGCATCACGTTCCATCAAAGCAGAACGTACTTATTGGTGTTGATACTGGCGGCACATTTACAGATTTGGTGTGCCATTCGGGTGATGGCCAAGTCCGGCTGCTTAAAGTTCCAAGTACACCATACGATCCCAGCCAAGCAGTTCTCAACGGTCTTGAGCGAGCGTGCAGAGAATGGGACTTGGAGCCCGACCGTATCGCCGGTGTGGTCCATGGGACAACCGTTGGCACGAACGCGGTGCTCGAACGAAAAGGTGCGCGGATCGGGTTGTTGACGACGGATGGGTTCCGCGACGTCTTCGAGATCGGCCGGCAGGTTCGTGATCCGATGTATCGGATCCGCTTAACGCCCGGAACCCCTGTATTTATGCTGCCTCGTTCGCGTCGCAAGGAGATCCCGGAGCGGCTTGATGGGCAGGGGCGCGTCTTGGAACCGATCGATCTTGATGCAGTGCGGCGTGCGGTGACGGAACTCCGCGACGACGGTGTCACGTGTGTAGCCGTCTCATATCTCTTCTCATATCTCAATCCCGAGCACGAACTGGCCACGCGCCGGCTGATAGAGGAAGAGTTCCCAGAGATCCAGTGTTCTCTGTCGATCGAAGTTGATCCCCGGTTTCGTGAGTATGAGCGAACGCTTGCGACTTGTTTCGATGCTTATATCAAGCCGGTCGTCTCGACCTATCTTTCGCGGCTGAGGACATCTCTGCTTGAGCGGGGCTTCAAGCAGGGCCTGCAGCTTATGCAGTCCGGCGGCGGCACCATGGCCAGCCAGGTCGCCATGCTGCGCCCAATTCGCCTTTTTTTGTCAGGCCCTGCAGGTGGCGTCATCGGCGCACAAAACGAAGGCATTCTCGTGGGAGAGCGCAACCTCATCACTATCGACATCGGTGGCACAAGCTCGGACATCGCATTGATCGCGGACGGCGTCCCGCTCAGCTCTTCGGAAGGCAAGATCGGTGGCTGGCCTGTCCGCGTCCCGATGGTCGAAGTCCATGCGCTCGGAGCAGGCGGTGGGTCGATCGCGAAAGTAGATGCTTCCCGGTCACTGTCGGTGGGTCCCGAGTCGTGCGGGGCCGTGCCCGGCCCAGCTTGCTATGGCCAAGGCGGCACGGAACCCAGTGTCACAGATGCGTCCGTCGTTCTCGGGTTCCTCAACACGGAGCATTTCGCCAATGGAGAAGTCACCGTGTATCCCGAGCAGTCGCTCGCTGTCATCGCCGAGAAGGTGGCTGATCCTCTCGACATCACGATCGAAAAGGCTGCGCAGGGCATCCATCGTGTGGTGAATGCGAACATGGCGGAAGGTATCCGCCTCGTTTCGACGCGCAGGGGCTTCGATCCCCGCGACTTCACCCTGGTCCCGCTCGGCGGCGGCGGGGGGACGCACGCGACGGCTTTGGCTGATGAGCTCAAGATGCGCCGGATCATGATTCCCCGCGCTCCCGGCGTACTGTCGGCGCAAGGCTTGCTTTCGGCCCCGATCGAGCATGAAACGACGCGTAGCTACCGCGCTCCGCTCGCAGAACTGAACGTCGCCGAACTCAAGAGCGACTTGGCGAAGCTTGACGAGCACCTGGCAGCGTTTATGGCACTGGAGAACGTATCCAAAGATGATGTCGAGATCAGCTACTCGGCCGAACTTTGCTATATCGGTCAATCATTTTTTCTGGATGTCCCGCTCGATATTGGAACGAGCGATCTTGCGAACAGTCTAACTCGCGCTTTTATCACCAAGCACACCCGCTTGTACGGCCATGCGCCAGATGTGGCGATCATGATCGCCAGTATCCGCAGCGTGCATCGGGTGTCGCGCAGTGACGTTGCCACGGGACCGGGGACCACGCTCCCATCAGAACCGGCAGCCCCAGTCGGGAGCCGACAAGTGCTTTTCCTTGAGACAGAAAGCTATGTAGATGCCCCGGTATATGAGCGCCTACAGCTCGCAGCGGGCCAAGAGATTATGGGTCCCGCCGTCCTGGACCAGCCCGATACGACAATCGTGATCGCGCCAGGCTGGCGAGGCAGGGTACATCCGGAGGGGCCCGTAATTCTAGAGAAAGTTGATGGCGCATGAACACGGTAGCTCGGTCTTATTCGTCAGAGTATCGGTCCCGCAGGGCATCAACGCTCGACCCGATCACAATTGATGTCGTCCGCCACAAGTTGGATGGCATTGCCAATGAGATGCAGGCGACCGTTCTGCGAAGCTCGTTCTCTGTAATTGTCAAAGAGGGCATGGATGCTTCATCAAGTCTTTTTACTCTGAGTGGAGAGACTATCTCGCAAGGGATGTCGATCCCTATCCATCTTTCCACGCTAATCCCCATTGTTGAAAAAATCATCGAGGTTTTTCCCGTCGAAACGATGCGGGAGGGCGATCTCTACACATTGAACGATCCATATCATGGTGGCACTCACCTACCTGACATCGCAGTCGTCATGCCCTGTTTCTTCGACGGCAAGCCGATAGCACTGGCGGCGGTGCTGACCCATCACCAAGACGTGGGGGGGATGTCTCCTGGGTCGTTGCCTACGAATGCGACGGAGATCTTTCAGGAAGGTCTAAGGATCCCTCCACTCAAATTGCGGGATGGGGGGGTCTTCAACGACACACTACTCGCGATGATCAAGCTGAATACGCGCCTTCCTGATACGATAATGGGCGATCTAAATGCTCAGATTGCAGCGTGCAATGTAGGCGCTATGAGAATGCAAGATCTCTGGCGCGTCTACGGTGAAAAGACGCACGAGATTATCGACGAGTTGCTGGATCGGTCCGAATTTCTGACCCGAAAAGCCCTGAGCGAAATCCCCGAGGGCTCATACAATCACGTCGGCTACATGGATAATGACGGCGTAAAGCTCGACGAACGTATGCGGTTCGAGACTACCGTGACGATCCGCGACGGCTCGATGCACGTGGATTTCACGGGCACCAGCCCTCAGGTCGCCGGGCCTTTCAATTGTGTTCCCTCGGGAGCGTTGGCTGCAGCCTGCTATGCCATCCGGATCTTTACTGGGCCCGACATTCCAACCAACGGAGGCTGCTTCCGTCCCATCAGCATGCATATTCCCGAGGGCACGGTGATGAATCCGCTGTTTCCTGCCCCTGTCAACGCAAGAAGCTCGGCCATCATGCGGTCAGCTACGACAATCCTCGGTGCGCTACGCGATACTCTTCCCACCCGGCTTTCTGCTGACCCAGGCAGTCAGTCCGTAATCATAGCCTTCGGAGGTCAGCGAACTGACGGCTCACGCTTTGTGATGACGGACTTGCTGGTGGCAGGGAGTGGCGCGTGTCACGATATGGACGGTGTTGACGTGATCGCGAGTGACGTAGGCAACAGCACTAATGTGCCAGTCGAGACCATAGAGCCTGAGTTCCCGATTCGCATCCTGCAGTATCGATTGAGAGAGGGGTCAGGTGGTGCGGGGCGCTTCCGCGGCGGACTTGGCTGCATCCGCGAGTACGAAATCTTGAAGGGGCCGATCAGGCTGTCGCACCGGGGCGAGCGCGTCTATTGCGTTGCGGAAGGCTATGACGGCGGTGGGAGTGCGCCTCCGCACGAAACGGAGATCGTTCGAAGTGATGGACGACGCGAATTCGTGCCATCGAAGCTGGAGACGATCCTTGGTACGGGAGACCGAATGATCGTACGCACGTGCGGTGGAGGCGGCTGGGGACCTCCGGAAGAACGCGATCCAGCGAGGATTCAAGAAGACCTTAAAAATCAGAAAATTTGAATATCAAGAGTTAAAAACTCCAACAAAAGAGGGAACCGTCATGTTAAGCTTTTCGCCGTTGTTCGATAGAAGACGCTTTATGCAATTGGCAGCAGGAGGCGTCCTCGCCACCGCATCCGCCAAAGAAGTATTTGCTCAGTCGAAAAAGCAGTTGCGCATTGCCTATGGGGCAATCGGAGCCGACCGGCACCCCTTTCAGCTCTCAATAACACCGGATTGGGACATCAACGCGCTGGTCTTTGACTCTCTGATATCCCTAAACTCCAATGGCGAACCGGTGGCTGGAACCGCGACAGCCAAGATAGAGAGACCATCGCCTGTCACCATTCGGCTGACCCTGAAGCCTGGCATTCAGTTCTCGAACGGTGAGCCGCTCGGCGCAGCAGATGTAAAGACTTCTATGGAGACCTATCTCCGTCCAGAGGTTCTAAACAGCTACCTCTACACGCCCTGGCTCGAGCGTGTCGAAATCGTTGATGACCTTACAGTCGACCTAATCTCCAAGCGCCCCTTCCGAATAGCACTGGGTTACATGGCGTACCAGTCCTTCATAATTCCGCGCACGGCAACCGATCTCCAGCAGTTCTCGCGCGCCCCCATCGGAAGCGGCCCCTTTATCATCGCCGAAACCGAGAGCTCAAATCGTATCCTGCTCCGGCGCAATCAGAAGTATACGCGCAAGCAGCCAGGCTTCGAAGAGATCCTTCTGAGAAAGATTCCTGAAGACTCGACCCGCGTGGCTGCACTTTTGGCCAAGGAAGTCGATTTTGCGTCGTCCGTTCGCGTCGAAGATGTTCAGGCAATTCGTTCGATGGGGGGCTCGATCGACGAACTATCGACGCTTCGAATGATGTTTGTGCGCTTCAACATGTCTTTCGATAGCCCGCTACGGGATGTTAGAGTTCGGAAGGCGATCAATCATGCCGTTGATCGTGTTGCAATCCAAGAGGCGTTCTATGGTGGTCGCGGAGCCATCGCGAAGGCGCCGGTGGCGAGCGGGACGCGCTTCTTTGCAGAAGGCTTGGAGCCCTATTCCTTCGATCTCGCTAAAGCTCGCAAGCTGATGGCAGAGGCAGGACATTCCAGCGGGTTCAGTATGAAGCTCGCCACGCCAATGGGCCGTTACTATCGTGATCGGGAGATCGCCGAAGCGATCGCTGGGCAAGTCCAGCAGATCGGGGTCAACCTCGAGATCGTTCCGATGGAGTGGGCTACGTATCTGCAGCGCGTTCGCACTGAATGGCAGACGACCGGCAAAGAGTACGGTCTGTCGCTCATGGCATGGGGCAATCCGACGCAGGATGCGGACTTCGGTGTCATCCCATTCGATACCGTCTCAAACGCGTGGAACATCCAGGGCTACAAAAACGAACGTGTTCAGGAACTCATGACGCTCGGCCGGACCGAATTTGACCCAACAAAGCTTAAAGCCATCTACGATGAGCTTCAATCTCGGATCTGGGATGATGCGCCGTGGTTGTTCTTGTTCGAGATGCCCATTATCAATGGCATGTCTGGAAACCTGTCGGGCGTTCGGCAGAACAGAACTGAGACAATGGATTGGATCAACGCTCAACCTGCCAAATAAGGCTGATCCAGAATGCTCAATTTTCTCCTGCGAATTCTGCGAAGTGTCCTCGTCCTTTTGGGTGTCGGCTGCCTCATCTTCGCACTAATCCGCTTGGCGCCTGGCGATCCGGTGACTTTGCTCGCCGGACCGACAGCTGACATCCAGACGGTTGAGGCGTTGCGCATCCAGCTTGGACTTGATCAGCCCATGGGAGTTCAACTCCTAAAGTTCTTGTCCAATGCGCTCCGGGGTGATCTCGGCGAGTCTCTCGTGCACCGCCGCCCAGTGCTCGACCTGATACTCTACGCGCTTCCGCAAACCGTCTACCTAAGCATCTGCGCACTCTTCACAGCATTGCTGGTGTCAGTGCCCGCAGGACTGGTGTCCGCGTTGAGGCCAAGCTCGGCGGCAGATCGTCTGGCCGAAGGAGTGGTGCTGGCCGCCCAGTCTGTACCCGTCTTCTGGGTCAGCATACTCCTGATTCAGCTATTCGCAGTACGACTCGGCTGGCTGCCCTCGTCTGGCAATGATCAGTGGGCTGCTGTGATCCTGCCAGCCTTCGCCCTCTCAATCCTGCAGTGGCCTCTGTTAACAAAGACAGTCAGAACAGCTGCGATATCTGTCGGATCGCAGGATTACGCCAAGACCGCGCTTGCCAAGGGGCTAAGTTCAAAACGCATCGTCTTTATCCACCTTCTACGCAACATGCTGGTTCCCATCGTTACGATCATCGGACTGCAGACCGGCGCCATGCTATCCGGGTCGGTGGTTACAGAGGCCGTCTTTGCGTGGCCGGGAATCGGAACCCTAGCGATGGCCTCTCTACTCGCGCGAGACTATCCGACCGTGCAGGGCATCGTGCTGTTCAGTGCGGCGATTGTGGTGACGATCAGTATCGTCGCCGACGCGCTCAGCCTGATCATTGATCCCCGATTAAGGAGCTAGCCTAATGTCAGCATCGGCCTTCAATGGAGTGCTGGGAAGGGTAATACGAAACCGTCGTATACTTATCGCAACAGCGCTGCTCGTCATAATTGCCTGTGTGGCCTTGGCGTCGAAGTCTTTGGCCCCGTTCGACCCTCTCCAGCAAAATCTGCGTTTTCGCCTCATGCCGCCTGGGTCTTTAGGTGCCGATGGCCGCATGTTTTTGCTTGGCACCGATCAATTCGGGCGCGACGCTTTCTCACGCATTTTGGTCGGAGCACGCGTGCCTCTCATCGTCTCGTTCAGCGCCGCATTGTTGGGTGCCGCTATAGGCCTCCTGATTGGGGTCATCGCGGGTTACTTTCAGGGCTGGATCGACAGTCTCATAGGCTTGCTAATCGACGCTCAGCTATCAATTCCTTTCGTTCTCGTCGGCATGATGGTGGTCGTTCTTTTCGGCCCCAGCCTCCACAACATCGTTCTCGTCTTCACCCTTTTGTCCTGGCCGATCTTCGCAAGGATCGCGCGCGACGAGGCACGATTAGCCGCACGCCAGCAGTTTGTCGAAGCAAGCCTCATCGGTGGAGGCACGACAACGTGGATTCTCCTCAGGCATATCATACCGGCCGCCCTCCCGCGCGTCATAGTCGTTGCTGCGATTCAGCTCGCCTACTTCGTAGTTTCTGAGTCCGCTTTTGGTTTTTTCGGCCTCGGCGTTCCTCCGCCGGAACCGACGTGGGGCAATATCTTGTCCGACTCCCGCAGCTATCTGTTCCAGGCGTGGTGGCTGGGTTTGTTCCCGGGCCTGGCCATCGCGCTCATAGCTTTTGCCGCCAACCTGTTCGCGAGCGGTCTGAACGAAGTGGTAGACCCCGCCAGCACAAGAGGAAGCACCTTCTAGGATGAAAAGCGACGCTCCCCCGAATGTTGATTTGCTGTCGGTTACCGGACTGACCGCGTCGTTCCATGTGAAGGGCCGTATAATTCCGGTGCTTCATGACGTAAGCTTCTCGCTAAAGGCCGGTGAAACCCTTGCTCTGGTCGGTGAGTCCGGGTCGGGCAAGAGCGTGACCGCGCAGTCGATCATGCGGCTTATGCGTGATTGCAGCATCGGCGGGCGTGTGGAGCTCAATGGAAAGGACCTGTTATCCCTTTCTCGTCGCGACATGGCCCGAGTTCGAGGACGCGAGATCGCAATGATCTTTCAAGACCCGCGGATGTCCCTCAATCCCACGCTCTCGATTGGCGTGCAAATCTCCGAGGTACTACAGCGGCACCGTGGCCTGTCAGCAGCCCAGGCACGAGCTGAGGCATTGCGCTTGCTTGACGCCGTGCGAATTTCGGGACCGAGCAGGCGCTACGACGAGCACCCTCATCAACTCTCTGGGGGCATGTGCCAACGAGTGATGATAGCTTCGGCAATCGCAGGGGAGCCGCGACTTCTGATCGCCGATGAGGCGACGACAGCTCTCGACGTCACTGTGCAGGCAGAAATCCTAACTTTGCTGCGTGAGCTGCAGAACGAGACCGGCATGGCGATGCTTGTGGTAACACATGACATGGGCGTAGTCGCCGAGATAGCTAACGGCGCGGCTGTGATGCGGCAGGGGCGGATTGTCGAGTTCGCCGATACGCAGACGCTACTTACAAGACCGGCCGACCCCTATACACAGGATCTGCTGGCGAGTGTGCCAAAGCTGGGATCGATGGCGGGTCAGGCCGCACCTCGGTATTTTCCCGTCGCTGGAAAGGTGCCTGCAGCGACGGATTGTGTTGTCGCGGGTCAAGATACAATTCTTAGTGTTCGCGATCTGAACGTCAGATACCGTTCTCGATCTAGCTTCCTTGGAATTTCCAAAGGCAGCAACCATGCGGTACGAGGTGTGACTTTTGATCTGCGCTCCGGAGAGACGCTTGCGCTAGTCGGGGAATCTGGCAGCGGGAAGTCAACGATAGGTCGCGCGATCCTCGGCCTGTCGCCCGTCACCTCTGGACAAGTCATCCTTGCTGGGCAGGAAATGACATCACTGCGCGGCGAGCCCCTCAGGCAGGCACGCCGAGCAGCGCAAATGGTATTCCAGGACCCAGCTGCCAGCCTGAGCCCAAGGCAGCGCATACGCGACGCTATCAGCGAGCCGTTGCGAGCTTGGGGGGAGACTGGGGACATCAACGCCGTTGTCCACGATCTGCTCGTGCAGGTTGGGCTGGAGCCCGAGATGGCTGATCGTCTACCACACGAATTCTCGGGAGGGCAGCGACAGCGAATCTGTATTGCACGCGCAATGGCGCTCCGCCCGTCACTGATTGTCGCTGACGAGGCAGTCTCCGCCTTGGATGTGTCAGTAAAGGCTCGGATATGCAACCTGCTGCTTGACATTCAGCGGCAGACAGGCGTCGCCTGTCTGTTCATCTCGCACGACATGGCCGTAGTCGAGAGGCTGAGCGATCGAGTAGCTGTAATGCGCAACGGAGCGATCCTGGAGATTGGTTCGCGGCGCGACGTATTCGAGTCGCCACAGCATGCCTACACGCGGGCCCTTCTCGCTGCAGTGCCAAACCCGGTTCCAAGGACATCCCAGGCTTCTATCTCTCGACAATAATCATTCAGCGCAACACCTGTCACCTGCAGGGATGATCGTCGCGCTAAGCCGGTCAGCTCACGCCCGAAAGGAGCTATGACAAATGCACACCGCCCCCGCCACAATGTTCTACCAGCGCCGCCCCAACGTTACTCTCGATCCCATTACCATTGATGTGGTGCGCCACAAGCTTGACGGTATCGCTAACGAGATGCAGGCTACCGTCTTGCGCAGTTCGTTCTCTGTGATCGTTAAGGAAGGCATGGACGCATCCTCTAGCCTTTTCACCATCGAGGGTGAGACAATCGCGCAGGGTATGGCGATCCCGATCCATCTTTCAACGCTCATTCCAATGGTCAAGCGGATTATCGAGGTCTTCCCGGTCGAGATGATGCGGGAAGGTGATCTCTACTGCCTGAACGATCCATATCACGGCGGAACACACCTCCCCGACATTGCCGTGGTGATGCCGTGCATCTGCGACGGACGCGTCGTAGCCCTCGCCGCCGTGCTGACGCATCACCAAGATATGGGGGGGATTGCGCCGGGCTCTCTGCCGACGAACGCAACGGAAATCTTTCAGGAGGGACTGCGAATACCGCCATTGAAGCTGAGGGACGGGGGTGCGCTTAATCAGACACTGATTGATCTTATTAAAATCAACACGCGGCTACCGGACATCATCATGGGCGATTTGAACGCTCAGATTGCAAGCTGCCATGTCGGTGCGATGCGAATCTCGGAGCTTTGGGGCGCGTATGGTGATGACCTCATCGACATCGTGGAAGAGCTCCTGAACCGCTCGGAAATCCTCACGCGCAAGGCATTATCCGAAATTCCGGAAGGCACCTACCGAAATGTTGGTTTCATGGATAATGACGGTGTCAACCTAAACGAACGTATCCGCTTTGAGGTTGCCGTGACAATCAAGGCGGGTACGATGCATGTCGACTTCACCGGCACAAGCCCGCAGGTCGCAGGCCCATTCAACTGTGTGCCATCAGGCGCGTTAGCTGCCGCGTGTTACGCCATCCGTATCTTCACGGGCCCGGATATCCCAACGAATGGGGGCTGCTTCCGTCCGATCACTCTCCATATTCCAGAGGGGACGATCATGAATCCGATTTTCCCAGCGCCCGTAAATTCCAGAACGTCGACTATCATGCGCTCCGCAACCACCCTTCTTGGAGCGTTGCGCAGTACGTTACCGACTCGCCTATCAGCCGAGCCGGGAAGCCAGGCAGTCCTTTTGACTTTTGGCGGAAAACGCCACGACGGCACGAGGTTCGTAATTACGGACATCATCGTCGCGGGAAGTGGTGCCTGCCACGACATGGATGGAGTCGACGTTATTTCGAGCGATGTCTCCAACAGCACCAACACGCCTGTCGAAACCTTTGAGCCAGAATTTCCGATCCGGATCCGACGTTTTGGCCTACGTGAAGGCTCGGGTGGCATCGGGCAATTCCGCGGGGGATTAGGCTGCGTGCGTGAATACGAGGTGTTGAAAGGCCCCATTACCCTATCGCATCGCGGCGAACGGGTGTTTTGCGTTGCCGAAGGCTACGAGGGCGGTGGCGCGTCTCCACCGCACGAGACAAAGATTCTCCGAGCTGATGGGCGGAGTGAGCTCGTGCCGTCGAAGCTCGAGACTGTCCTAAACACGGGCGATCGGATGATAGTCCGCTCAAGCGGCGGCGGTGGCTGGGGTCCGGCGGAAAGCCGCGATCCCAAAGCGATTGAAGAAGACCTAAAGAACCAGAAGATGCCGATCATACGAGTACCGGCGAACAGCCAACGATAACCACGTAGGTTAACTTTTATGCGTTTTGGGCATCGGCAATTTCCGTCGTAGGGCGCGCTCGACATGTGCGACGAGCGTTAAGTTAGAGCGGTTCATCTTTTGAGGGAGATAGATCCTGCATTTCCGACGTCCTTGGTTCATTCGTGGGGTGCGTTTGTTTCGATCAGGCCGCCCGGGTGGCGTCGCGGTAACGGAGCTTGAGACGCGGTGGTATCTTGGGCCCGAACTTCATACGTGAACAGACATAGCAATTTCCCGCCAGATGCTGATTGCGGTGGAGCGCAGCCGGCGATGATTTGTGGCCGTAAGGTATTTTCGATGAAGAAGGAGGAGATTTGCCACTTAGCCATGGGTTGAGACGAAACGCTGGCATTGCCGAGCCGATCTGAAGCGCATCATTCGGCTCTCGCGCCGCCGCACGGCAAGGTGCGAATTCTCCGCTCGATTGTTCCGTCCTTGTGCGCGCGATGCTCGAAACCCGGTATCAAGTCCGCGTTTGCGGGCGAATAGGAACGCAGCTTGTCAGTCACCAGAACGCGTGGGGTGCTACCCTGGCGCTTGAGCAGCTTCTGCATCAGACGGAGGGCTGCTGCTTTGTTACTTCGGCTTTGCAACAAGGCATCAAGGACGTAACCGTTGGCATCGACGGTGCGCCACAACCAGTATGTCTTCCGTTGATCGTCACCACCATCTCTTCAATCTGCCACGTGTCTGCAAAGTGACGGCGTGAATGCCACCGGAGCGTATGAGCAAATTTGATCCCGAACGTCCCGACACGGTCTGGAACGAAACGTCAATGCCGCGCTCAGCAAAAGATCCTCGACGTCGCGCAGGCTTAGCGGAAACCGGTCATAAAGCCAGACCGCATGGGCGATGATCTCGGCGGGGAAGCGGTAGCGATAATGGTGGGTGGTCGAGGCTTCGGTCATGTCGGCACATTATCGTGCCGATCCGCATAGATCGGTTAAGGCAACGCCAGCCCATCAAGGACGATACGCGCGGTCATGTTGCAAAACCTGAGTGCGCCCCTACGTCGATTTCAGGAGCTACTTATTTAACTTGAGCTGAGCAAAATAGCTCTCTTAAGGAAGCCTTGGAATTCACGCATTTCGGTAGTGAATTTATCTTGCGCATAAATTATAGATAACTTGTACTCGGGTGGATTCTTCAACCTGATCAGGTTAATACTGCTCTTGTCGCGTTCAGCTTGGTAAACCAGTTCCGGAACGATGATCGTCCAGTTAGAGGCGCGCACGAGGCTCAGGCCAGCAGTCAGAGAATCTAGCTTGATCTGCCTCGCGACAGTCAAGACACCAGTATCGAGGTAACTTTCGATTAGAGCCCGTGTAGGATCCAAGGACGACGGAACTATGAGATCGATTTTGTCTTTGCTGATGTCTAGATCGCGCTGGCTTCTAGTGACTAACACTCCAGGGGTTTGCACGAACACGCTTTGTCCGTCGCCGAGAGCATGTGTCGACGCAATTGCCATCGAAAGCTCGCCGCGGCGCACGAGCTCGGCGAGCTGTGGGGACGCATCTTCAATTACGGTCAAATTCGTGTGAGGAAATCTCGTAGAGAAGTCCCTTATTGCCGATGCTACAATGTCCCGACCCATCCAAGCATTGACGCCGATGGCGAGACTTTTGCAGGCAAGCTTCTGATCTCGTATCTCCTCGATGATCGAGCGGTGCCTCTCCAACAGTAGTATGCAATGATCAAAGAAGCGTTTACCGGAAGAGGTCGGCTCGATCGTGTTATTTCTGCGTTCAAACAGCCTAACTCCAATATCGGCTTCGAGCCTCTTAATGCATTGCGAGATGCCGGGCTGCGTCGCGTTCAAGGTGCTCGCCGCGGCCGCGAAAGAGCCGAGCTTGTAGACCTCGATAAATACTTCGATCTCATGGATGTGGCGCATGAAATCCCTTGCCGATTATGAACTATCCTAGCAATCTGCCTGCCAGTCCGCAACACACCGGTGAGCTAACGATACCTATAATTTCAATACGTCGCCGATATCGCTTGCGCGTGAAAGGCCGTTCAAGGCAATGAACCCCCAACGATGGAAAGTCTTCGCTCATCGTGCACGACTGCCGGAAGCTGCTGTGCTGATGGCGGTTACGGAGACGGTGGAGCGCGTCAACCAACTTTGGTGGTCTCTGCCTGACCGAGCTGTTCTACCCCAAGGGGTGTTGCAATGGGTTGATGCCCACATAATGCTGATGTCGCCGGTTCTAGCCACGTGCGCGGGTTAGCAATTGGCTTTTGTGCTTAACGCGTTGGCAGTTTCGTTGCCCAGCAATGCCAATCGGGTCGTAGGTGCGAATGCCTTCAAGAGCATTTATGCGAACAACAGATTAGCTGATCCAGCCTATTACAACCTTCTGCTTTAAATATTCCTTCGGACACCTTCAAAATGGGGCTCGCCAAGCGGTAAGCCCTTCAAGTTTGATCGCGTGTCATCGGTTCCAGGGTTCGGCAGCGATGCACCATCATACGCGTTTGATACCGTTTCCCCAGCCGCCCCCGCCAGCTGTTTCCATGGTAATGGTCGTGCCAGCCCTGACGCGGGTCGTACTCTTGCCCGGAGCACTGCGTTCTCCGTCCACGTCCGAAATGCGGATCCGCGATCCACAGGCGGGTGAGCCGCCCATGACGCCCCAAGGCTGATGCCGCGTGCGATCAAGATGGACCGTGAGAACTGAGTCGGCATTGACGAGAATCGTCCTTCGAAGACCATGGCCGCCGTCAAATTCACCCGTGCCACCGCTTCCATCGATCAGGCCGTAATCGATGACCGTCAGCGGATATTCCCGTTCGATCAGTTCCACGGGCGAATTGGCTGTATTGGTCATGTGGCAGTGGACGCCGCTTGCGCCGGCCTTGCCCGGCAGGCCGCCCTGGCCGCCGGCATAGGTTTCCACATAGGAATAGGAGCGGCCGCTTGCAGGATCTGTTCCCCCCAGAATGAGCGCATTCATGCTGCCGGTCGAAGCGGCTATGGGCCTGTCCGGGCGGATCTGGTTGAACGCGCCGATCAGGGCATCGGTAATGCGCTGACTGGTGATCGAGGTGCAGAGCGCGACCGGCGATGGCGCTGCAGCGCTGACGATCGATCGTTCCGGCGTCTTAAGCAAGATCCGGCGAAACAACCCGGCATTCGAGGGAATATCCGGGTCGAGCATCGCCTTCACCACATAAAGCACACAGCTTGCTGTCAGGAAGATCGGAGCGTTGACGGGTCCCGCCACCTGTCCGGACGTACCTGTAAAGTCAGCATGCAGAGTGCCGTCGGCAATTGTGAGGCTGACTGTCACAGTGAGGTCCATATCGTTTCCGGCATCATGCCATTCGAGCGTATCCGAGAAACAGCCTGTGCGCCCCTCCAGTGCGCGAAAAGCGTTTTCCAGCCGCTTCTCTGTGGTGGTGAGCAAGGTTGTTACGGCCATGTCAAAACGTTCAACACCGGTGCGTTCGACAAGGGCGGCGAGCCGGCGGGCGCCGGTCGTGTTGGCTGCAGCCTGGGCCAGCAGATCGCCCGCGACCATGTCGGGCGTGCGGCTCGCCAGTTTGAACAGGGCCAGCGTCGAGCGCTCGACATCTCCGTCACGCACCAGGATCATCGGCGGAACGCGTAGCCCCTCCTGCGTGATATCGACGGTTCCAAGCGCCAGGCTGCCGGGTGCAAAACCGCCGAGATCCACCTGATGCGCCATATTGGCGACATAGCCGAGCCGACGGCCATCGGCATCAACAGGGGCGATGACGACGACGTCGGGCAGGTGCGAACCAGTCAGCCAGGGATCGTTGGTAACGACCATTGTCCCGGGGGCTATTTCTTCGCCCAGGTTTTCAATCGTGCGGCTGACGACGCCGGCAATCAGCCCGAGATGGACTGGAATGTGCTCTGCCTGCGCGATGAGTTGGCCCGTGGCATCGAACACGCCGCAGGAAAAGTCGCGCCGGTCGCGGATGTTGATCGAGTGGGCAGTCCGGATCAGGGCCGCTCCCATTTCCTCTGCAACTGCCTGCAGACCGTGGCGAACCACCTCGGCCAGAATGGTATCGTTCTTCATTTCTGCATCCTGATGATGAGGTTGCCATGGTCATCGACCTTGAGCGTCTGGGCGCCGACGATCAAAGTCGTGTCATGTTGCTCGACGATCAGCGGGCCTTGAAGTTCTGTCGCGATCGCGAGCTTGGCGCGGTCGTAGACAGGAACATCGACCATGGCGCCCTCGAACCACAGCGGCGAGCGAGTGATCACGGGATCGTCGCTGGCGGTGATGGTGGGAACCGGCAGCCGGTCGGATGGCGGCGGCGCACTGGCGCTGAGACGCAGCAGGCAGATCTCAATGCTCTCACCGCGCCGGGCGTAGCCGAAGCTGCGGTGATGGGCCTGATGAAACGCCTCTATGGCAGCGTCAAGTCCATCCGCGGTCCAGTGGATTGGCAACTGGTGTCCCTGGCCGCGATAACGCATTTCCAGGACCGGATTGAGCGTAACCGATTTGAAGTCGATCTTGTCCTTGTTCGCCTGGTCGATGATCTTGCCGACCAACATCTCGATCGCTGCGCGGATATCGGAGTTCGACATGCTACCAGTTAAGCCGGACATCATCGATGTCTCGTCGTGCTTCCACGGCGCAAGCAATAGGCCGATCCCGCAGAGCAGGCCAGGCGAGGGCGGAACGATGACGGTCTCGATATCCATTTCGGCGCAGAGATCGACCGCATGCAATGGACCGGCGCCACCAAAGGCCATGACGGCGAAATCCCGCGGTTCCAGCCCGCGTTCCACCGTGATGCGCCGCATGCCGCGCACCATGGCCGCATTGACCACCTGCAGGATGCCGACCGCCGCCTCTTCAACGGAGATACCAAGCGGTTTGGCGACATGGGTTTCGATTGCCTTGGCCGCCCTCTCCCTGTCGATGACGATGCCACCGCCTATCTGGCGGCCCGGACGGAGGCGACCGAGAATGACATTGGCGTCCGTCACGGTCGGGCGCTCTCCGCCCTTGCCGTAGGCTGCTGGCCCCGGCCGAGCGCCTGCGCTTTCCGGTCCCACCTTAAGGAGGCCGCCGGCATCGACATGGGCGATCGAGCCGCCACCAGCACCGAGCGTAATGATGTCGAACATCGGCACGCGCAGGGGAAAGCCTTCGATCTCGCTCTCGTAGCGGGTCAGGATCTGGCCATTCTCGATCAGGCCGACATCGAAGCTGGTGCCGCCCATGTCGATCGTCACGACATTCTGATAGCCTGCGGCCTCGGCGAAGCGGCGGGCGCCAATCATTCCGGCCGCCGGGCCGGAAAGACAGGTATGCACGGCCTTGACGCCGCTTGCGGTTTCGATCGGCATGACACCGCCGCCGGACTGCATGATCGCGGGTTCCACCGTCACGCCATCGGAAACCAGCGTGTTGGCGATGCGTTCGAGATAGTCCTTCAACGGCGGCATCAGATAGGCGTTCATGACGGTCGTCGAGGTACGTTCGAACTCACCAGGTTCTGCGAGAACGTCCGAGGAGATCGAGATCTTCAGACCTGGCGCCATGGCGCGAACGATTTCGGCCGCACGCCGTTCGTGTGTCGGATTCGCGTAGGAATGCAGGAAAGAGATAGCCACGGTCTCGATGCCGGCGGCCAGCATCGCGCTGACGGCACTGCGAACAGTTTCTTCATCGAGAGCTCGCGTAACTGCCCCATTCGGGGCGAGCCGTTCAACGATCTCGTAGACGAATTCGCGTGGTACAAGCGGCTCAGGTTTGCGGGCGTACTGGTCGTAGAGATGGGCGCGCGTCTGGCGCCCGATTGCCAGCACATCGCGAAAACCGCTGGTCATGAGGAGCCCGGTGCGCGCTCCGCGCCGCTCCAGGATCGCATTGGTTGCCACTGTGGTGCCATGAGCAAAACCGGAAAGCTCATGGGGGGTGATGCCCGCCATGCCGAGTGCTGTACGCGCGGCATCGACGACGGCCGTCGCCTGATGGCCGGTCGTCGTCGGCGTCTTCACGAAGAAGGTCTTGCCGGTTTCCTCTTCAAACAGGCAAAGGTCGGTGAAAGTGCCGCCGACGTCACATCCAATGCGATAGACCATGACTCAGCCCGCCTGATCTTCTTTGAGATCGCTGGTGAGCAGACCGGCGAAGGGGTAGAGCGCCGGCGAACCGCCGCAATGGATGAAAAGGACCGAACTGCCCTTCGCGATGCTGCCTGCCTTGACACAGCCCATGATGCCGGCAAAGGCCTTGCCGGTATAAACGGGATCGAGCAGCACGCCTTCCTTGTTGCCGGCGAGCTTGATCGCTGCGTTGCCGGCCTCGGAGGGAATGGAATAACCAGGGCCGATATAGTCATTCTCGATGCGGATCTCGTCCGCCGTCCATCGCCGGTCATAATCGAGAAGCTCGGCTGCAGCATTGGCCATCACGGCAATACGTTCGCTGAAGGGAACGGCGCTACCAGTCACGGCGATGCCGATCACTTCCGTCTTCGGCATGAACATGGCGCAACCGACATGGAGACCGGCTAGCGTACCGCCCGAACCGACCGGCGCGACGATATAGTCCGGTGTCGCGGTGCCAGCGGCGGCGTATTGCTCTGCCAGTTCCTTCACGGCATTCACATAGCCCATGGCACCCAGCGCGGAAGCGCCGCCGAGCGGGATGATATAGGCCTTTTCGCCGCGCGCCTCGGCTTCCGCTGCATGATGAGCCATGCGCGGATTGATCTCGGTGAAATAGGCGTCCGGATCGAGGAAGTCGATCTCGGCACCGAACAGGTGATCGAGAAGGAGATTGCCCTGATACATATCCGGGCGGTTGCCGCGCAGAACGAGGATTGGCTTCATGCCGAATTTGCGGGCGGCAGCGGCCGTCATGCGGGCATGGTTGGACTGATGTCCCCCTGTGGTGATCAGCACTTTCACGCCCTGCGCCACCGCATCGGCCATCAGATATTCAAGCTTGCGGACCTTGTTGCCGCCGCCGCCGAAGCCGGTGAAATCGTCGCGCTTGACGGAGAGCGAAATCCCCAAGTCTGTGCTTAGCCGCTCCAGCTTTTCGATTGGCGTCGGCAGAAAGCCGAGGGAGAGGCGGGGGAT
Organism: Rhizobium oryzicola; assembly: GCF_030504645.1. GTDB lineage: Bacteria > Pseudomonadota > Alphaproteobacteria > Rhizobiales > Rhizobiaceae > Neorhizobium > Neorhizobium oryzicola. Next base: position 56,963 of record NZ_JAUKWQ010000003.1, read on the forward strand.
GTCTTCAAGCTTCATGGAATTCTCCTCGTGTCTCGACCACTGCCTATCGGCGTGTCGGCGCATGTAACCAAAATATATCATATATCATGTATCCCGACTGGCAAGGTGCTTTTATTTGTGGCATGCAATAGAATGAGGCAGATGTTCCCTATCGCCTTATGGCGACCTCGAAAGGACTTGATATGGCAGAGCCCGTCATCCGCGTGTCCGGCTTGAAAACCTCTTTCCAGCGAAAGGGCTTGTGGCTCCCGGTTGTCCGCGACGTATCCTTTGATGTCGCCGCCGGAGAAACGGTAGCGCTGGTCGGCGAGAGCGGCTCGGGCAAAAGCGTGACAGCCATGTCGCTCATGCGGCTCTATCCGCCAGAGACCTGCCGTATCGAAGGGGAGGTGAGGCTGGAGGGGCAAGACCTGCTGCAGTTTCCCGAACGTAGGATGCGCGACATTCGTGGCAATCGCGTCGCGATGATCTTTCAGGAGCCGATGACCAGCCTCAATCCATCGCTGACCATTGGCGACCAGATCTCCGAAGTGCTCGTTGCCCATCGCGGCCTGTCCCTCAAGGCGGCCGCCAAGGAAACCCTCGCCCTGATGGAGAAGGTGCGCATCCCGTCTGCGGCAAAGCGCATGCAGGAATATCCACATCAGCTGTCCGGCGGCATGCGTCAGCGCATCATGATTGCGATGGCACTGGCCTGCCGCCCGCGCCTCTTGATCGCCGACGAGCCGACGACGGCGCTCGATGTGACGATCCAGGCGCAGATCCTCGAGCTCATCAAGTTGCTGCAGGAAGAGGAGGGCATGGGCGTTCTCTTCATCACCCACGACATGGGCGTTGTCGCAGAGATCGCCGACCGCACAATCGTCATGTATAAGGGGGAAGCGATCGAGCGCGGCGCGACCGGGGAGATTTTCGCCGATCCCCAGCGCGCCTATACGAAGGCGCTGCTGTCCGCTGTGCCGAAGCTTGGTTCAATGACCGGCGAGCCCGGCCCGGCTCGGTTCCCACTGATCGACGTGGAAAGCGGTCATCCGGTTGAAATGCCTGTTGTCGCGGACACGGTGTCGGCGGAGCCGGTTCCGCTGCTGCAGGTCCGCGATCTCACCACGCGTTTCGATATCGCTAATGGCTTTCTCGGCGCCAGATCGGGTCGGGTGCATGCAGTGGAGAGCGTCTCCTTTGATCTGAAGGCCGGCGAAACGCTGGCTCTGGTCGGCGAAAGCGGTTGCGGCAAATCGACGACGGGTCGAACGATCATGCGCCTGCTCAATGCAACTTCAGGATCGGTCAAGCTCGATGGCAGGGAGATCCTCGATCTGACCGGGCAGCAGCTGCGCGACATGCGTCGGCATATTCAGATGATTTTTCAGGACCCTTTCGCTTCGCTCAATCCGCGTATCGAGGTGGGTGATGCCGTTGCCGAGCCGCTGCTGACTCATGGTATTGCGTCGGGCAAGCGTGATGCGCGCGATCAGGTGGCCGACCTTATGGTCAAGGTCGGTCTGCAGCCGGACATGGCCGGCCGTTTCCCACATGAATTTTCCGGCGGCCAGCGTCAGCGTCTCTGTATCGCGCGCGCGCTTGCCATGGCGCCGCAGGTCATCGTTGCCGACGAGGCCGTGTCCGCGCTTGACGTCTCGATCAAGGCGCAGGTGATCAACCTGATGCTCGATCTGCAGGAAAGCCTGGGTCTCGCCTATGTGTTCATCTCCCACGACATGGCCGTCGTCGAGCGCATGAGCCATCGCGTTGCGGTCATGTATCTCGGTGAGATCGTCGAGATCGGGCCGCGCCGGTCGATTTTCGAAAATCCTCAGCATCCCTATACGCGGCGCCTTCTGGAAGCGGTGCCCATCCCCGACCCAAGCCGCCGCGGCATGCGCCGGGGGCTCAGCAATGACGAGATCAAGAGCCCCGTCAGACCCTTGTCCTACGTCGCGCCGAAACGGGATTATCGCGAAGTGTCGCCGGGACATCTCGTGCAGGTTTTCGGCGAGGAATGGGGCAACGCGACAGCCGCGGCCTGATGCTTGGGAAAAGGGAATAGGGACATGTCGATGCAGAACCGGGTTGCGATGATCAGCGGCGCCTCGCGCGGGATTGGCGCCGCCATCGCTGACAAGCTTCTGGCCGAAGGCTGGACCGTGAGCCTTGGTGTGCGCACGCCCGAAACCTCCGCCTTTGCAGGCAATCCGAATGCCTTGGTCTGCCGTTTCGATGCGCTCGATCCGGAAAGCGAGCGCGCCTGGGTGGACCAAACGATCGGCCATTTCGGCAGACTGGATGGACTGGTGCACAATGCGGGCATGATGATCCCGAAATCCGTGCTGGAGGCGGAAGACGCCGATTTTGACCTGATCTTCAACGTCAATGTCAAATCGCCGATGCGGCTTTCTCAACTGGCTTGGCCACATCTGGAAAATGCCGCCGCCGGTCGTGTCGTGACCGTGGCCTCCCTCTCCGGCAAGCGGGTCAAATCGGCCGGCTCCGGCCTGTATGCCATGTCCAAATTTGCGGCGGTCGCCTTGGGGCATGGCCTTCGCCAGTGCGGCAAGGACAGTGGCGTTCGTTCGACGGTCATCTGCCCAAGCTTTGTCGCGACCGACATGGGGAATGCACTCGCCAATCGCGACAGCATGGAATTGACCCAACCGCAAGATATTGCCCGGATCGTGCATATGGTTCTTGAGCTTCCCAAGACGGCGAGCATTGCTGAAATTCCGGTGCATTTTAGCGTGGAAGACTGCTACTGACATGAACGCTCCCCTCCTTCATCGCGGCCCGGCCATGACCCCGGTCGCGAATTCCGAAACGCTCCCCGATGCGGTCGATGTGGCGATCGTCGGCGGTGGCATCATCGGGGTTTCCGCCGCCTTCTTTCTTGCTCGGCAGGGCATTCGCGTTGCACTTCTCGAAAAGGGCGAGATCGGTGGCGAACAGTCCGGCCGCAACTGGGGTTGGGTGAGGCTTGCCGGTCGCGATCTGCGCGAACTGCCCCTCATGTTGCAGTCCCACGCCATCTGGGACACCTTGCGGCAGGAAACCGGGGTGGATGTCGGATATCGCAGGCGTGGCATTCTCTATGCTGCAAAAACGGCGGAGGCACGCGATCGCCACCAGCGCTGGGCGGCGGCGGCGCGCGAATTCGGCATCGATGCCCGAAACCTCGATCCTTCGCAGGTGGCCGGCTTCGTGCCGGACCTCAACCGCTCCGTGTTTGGCGGTCTGTACGTACCGGAAGATGCGGGTGCCGAGCCACAGCTTGCCGCGCCCGCCATCGCCTACGCGGCGCAGGCGGCGGGCGCCATCCTTCTCCAGCAATGCGCCGTGCGCGGTCTCGATATCGAAGCGGGCAGGGTGGCTGGTGTTGTCACAGAGAAGGGCCGTATAAAAGCCTCGACGGTGATCGTTGCTGGCGGTGCCTGGTCCTGGCATTTCCTCTCGCGGCATGGGGTGCGCCTGCCGCAGCTCAAGGTTTTCTCATCGGTGTTTCGAACGGCACCTGTCGATGCCGGGATCGAAACGACAATGGGCTTTTCCGATTTCGCCATCCGCAAGCGGCTCGATGGCGGTTATACCGTCGCATCCTCCGCCACCAGCCTCGTCGATATCGTGCCAGACAGTTTTCGCTTCTTCAGGGAGTTCATGCCGGCCTTCCGGTTGGAGCGAAAATCGCTGAAACTGCGTTTCGGCAGGCCGTTTTTCGACGAGCTTGTCACATACAGGCATCGCGCCTTCGACAAAAAGAGCATTTACGAGACGATCCGGGTGCTCGACCCGACGCCCGATGCGGAACTCCTGGCGAGTGTCGAAGCCCATCTGAGGGCCGGCATACCCGCCTTTCGCGACGTGCCGATCCTGCAGAAATGGGGCGGCATGATCGATACCATGCCGGATGTGATCCCTGTTATATCGAAGGTCGGGTCGCTGCCGGGCCTTGTGATCGGCACCGGCTTCTCCGGCCATGGTTTCGGCATCGGTCCTGGGGCGGGGCGTCTCTTGTCCGAGATCGCGACGGACCGGACACCCTGCGTCGACCCGACACGGTTCCGTTTTTCGCGATTCAGCGATGGCAGCCCGATCGAGATCCAAAGCTGGCTTTAGAGCCAACTCCTCACACCTCTTGGGCCGGCCCGATTTCCAGGGGCAGGGCAGCATTGCCGGCCCATTCATGCCAGGAGCCGACATAGATCTTCACCTTGTCGTAGCCGGCAAGCTTCAGGCCATAAAGCGCCGTCGCAGCGCGAGCGCCGCGGTGGCAATAGGTGATGATCTCGCGGTCCGGTGACAGGCCAGCTTTCTCGGCGATCTCGCGGATCTCCTCGGCCGGACGGTATTTCCCGTCCTTCAGCATGTCCTCGTAGAAGGCGAAATGCGAATGCGGGATTCGGCCGGGGCGTGCGCAGCAGGGATGCAGGAAGGTGCCTTCAAACTCAGTACGGCGGCGCACGTCGAATATGTCCGCATCATGCCGGAGAACCTCATCGGTGGAGGCGACCAGTTCACGATGAAATGCGACCGCGCCATTTGATTGTCTGATAGCATCCGGCGCGCCCGCACTCGGAGCGGTGTCCCCGCCCGCTGCTTTCCAGGCCTCGATGCCACCATCCAGGATGAGACCGCCTTTGAGCCCGACCAGTTGGTAAAACCACAGGCCGCGCGGCGAGATCATGCCCGTCTGCTCCTCGAAGAAAACCGGCACGCGATCCTTGCCCAGGCCGAGACGATCGAAGGCTTCGCGAGCACCAGCGGCCATGCCGGCAATGCCTGCCTCGTCACTTTCGGGAATGAAATAGTCATAGACGTTGAGGCTGATCGCGCCGGGAATGGTGGCTTCCCGCCAGGCCGCTTCCGGGCGGACATCGACGGGAACGAGGCGGCCTTCCGGCAGCTTGCTGATGAGTTCGGCGGCGGTGATGATCATGGCCGTTTCCTTGTATCGGAATTCTATTAAATGGAGGGCAGCAGCGTGCCGATGTTCATCGCCTCGGCGTTTCGCAAGATGCGGGCGGCAAATGCGATGTCGAAGACATTGAGCCCGAAGCTCGAAAAATAAAGCGATGCCTCAGCCGGTGGCTTCCAGCCATCCAGAAGGATGGCTGGAAGGTCCGCCGCCACGCGCTCAGCCGGAAATTGGCCGGCGCGATACATCTGGAAAAGGCTCTTGGCGCTCTTTTCCGCAAAATCACCCCATAGATCGACAGTGACGATATCCGTCGCCACGATTGTTTCGAACATCACTTCGTGGAAACCGATCTGCATGATCAGCCTGCCGGGTTTGACCATGGGCGCATCGACGAAGGGTTGCGGCGCCGATGTGCAGCAGATGATGACATCGGCATCTGCTACGGCCTCGGCGAGCTCGGCATGGGGCAAGAGCCGGGTCGCTGCCGAAGCGTCGGCCTCACCGATCAACCTGTCGAGATGCGCGGGCGTGCGGTTCCAGAGGTGGATGGTTTCGCTCTTTGGAAACAAAGACAGCAGCATGTCGAGATGCGTCTGTGCATGGGCACCAGCCCCGAGAAGCGCAGCGGAACGTATGCCGCCGGGTTTCAGCGCGCGTATTGCTGCGGCCGAAACGGCGGCTGTGCGCATGCGGGTGAGCAAAGCGCTTTCTACGGTGCCGACGGGTGCTCCGTCGGCAAGGCGGTTGATGATGGTCGTGCTGCTGATGCTCGGCAGATCGCCGACCGGCGCGGCGCGGTGCACGGTCCATTTCAGGCCCGCCGTGTCATAATCGCCGCCGACGAAGGCGGGCAGGCCATAGGCCTTGTTGCGCGGGTCGGCACCCAGCAGCATGACGCTTTCGGCAATCATGCCTGCTTTGCCGTCGCGCAGAAGCCGGATCGTCGCATGCACGTCGTCGAGTGCCGCCGCCCAATCGAGAGCTCCGGCCTTGATGGCATCGGCGCGAGACAGATGACGGATCGTGCTCATGCGACCTCATCCTCGCGGCCCATGAGGTCGAGCCAACTCGCGATCGACTGGATGAAACGGCGAAACCCTTCGAGCGTCATGAATTCATCGATCCCATGCGCATTGCCGCCGCGGCCGGCACCGGCGAGCAGAAAGGATTTGGCGTGTGGCGCAAAGGCATAGGCCGGGGCAGCACCGATCGCCCATGGCCAGATCTGCGGCATGGAATTCGCTGTCGTCTCGTAGCTTTTCAGAAGCGCTGAGACCCCTGGAGCATCGGCGGCAAACCGAAAGCCCGCATAGCTGTCGGCGACATTGAGAACCGCGCCGGGTACGGCATCCAGCGCTGTGCGGTAACGGAGAAGAAAATCGGTGGGGTCCAGCGATGGAGGGGTGCGCAGCTCAAAGCCCGCGCGGGCGCCATGGGGGATCACGCCGTCCGCGCCGAGCGGCAGGCTTTCCAGGCTCGATATGTTAAAGGAGGCGGTGGCCAGCACATGTTCGAGCAGTGCTTGCGCGTCGCCTTCCAGCGAAAAGGCTTCCGTCTTGCGAAAGCGCAGTTCCGCCGCCGGATTGAAGTTTGCGGTCAATGCCGCGATAATGCCGAGGGCCTCGTCATCGAGGGCGATTTTTGCGAGTTCGCCGGTGGGTGGCTTGCCGATCAGCGACAATGCCTCGATCAGGCGGCTCACGGGGTTGGCGATCCAGGGCGCATTGCTGGAATGAATGGCCGCCTTTGGCCCGCCCCATGCGCCGCCGTCAACGCGCACCTCACCCTTGGCAATGCCGGAAAAGCCGAGATAGACGCGCGGCGCCCCGCCGCCATACTCGCAGAAGGACGGAAAGATCGCCGACGCGCTTTTGCGGACAGGGCAGCCGGGATCGGCGAGATAGTCGCGCATCGCACCACTGCCGCTCTCCTCCTCGCCATCGACAAGAATTTCGACATTGACGCGCAATGTTCCAGCATCGGCCGATGCCTTGATGGCATGCAGCATGCCGGCGAGAGGCCCTTTGTTGTTTTCCGCGCCACGAGCGACGAAGCTTTCGCCAATCCCATCGAGAAAGACGATTCCGCCCTTGAAGGGATCGACCGACCAGCCCTCCTGCGTGGCTGGCATCACATCATACATATTGTAGAGAATGACCGTCACCGGCGCGCCCACATCCATGCGGGCGTGGATGACTGGCGGGCGACCGCGCGAGGATACTGCGGAGACGATGGATGCGCCGAGTTCCTGTTGCAGCCAATCGGTGATCGCTCCGGCCTGATGGCGAAGCTGCTTTTCCTCCCCCTTGACGGAGGGAATGGCGCACCATTGCCGGGTGAGGTCGAGAGCCGCATCGAAAGTCGTGTCTGAGATCATAGCCTGATCCTCGGGTTCAGCCAGACATAGGCGAGATCGACGAGGAAGTTGACGATGACGAAGACCGCTGCTGCAAACAGGACGACCGCCTGCACGACGGGAAAGTCGCGGTTCTGGATCGCTTCGACGGCAAGGCGCCCGATGCCCGGCCATGCAAAGATGATCTCGGTCACCAGCGCACCGCCCAGAAGGGACGCGAAGTACATGCCCTGAACGGTGATGACCGGGATGAGCGCATTGCGCAGCGCATGGTGGACGATGATCCGCCACGACGAAATGCCCTTGGCGCGCGCGGTGCGGATATAGTTTTCCCCGAGAACCTCGATCAGGCTCGCCCTGACCAGCCGGGTGATGGCGCTGAGATAATAGGCGCCGAGCGCGATCGAAGGCATGACGAGCTGCGCAGCCGTGCCGATCCCGCTCGAGGGTAGCCAGCGCAGCTTGAGCGAGAAGAAGATGATCATCAGCAAAGCGAGCCAGAAGACAGGAACGGCCTGGCCGAGCAGCGAGATGATACGGATGGCGAAATCAATGGCGCTGTTCTTGCGGATGGCGGCGATTGTGCCGAGCAGGAACCCCAGCAGCGAGCTCCATAGCAGCGCCGTCAGGGCAAGAAGGGCGGTTGCCGGCAGGCGTTCTATCAAAAGGCCGAGCGCCGGTCGCTGGAAGCGCAAAGAATTTCCCAGTTCGCCGGTGACTGCGCTTGCGAGGAAGCGGCCATACTGGATCCAGATCGGGTCGTTGAAGCCCATGGCCTGCCGGAAGGCTTCAAGCTCCGCGCGCGAAGCTTCCGGCGACATCATCATCGCCGCCGGATCGCCGGTCAGAAACAGGGCGAAGAAGACGATGGCCGAGACGCCTAACATGACGATGAGGCCTTGCAGTGCGCGTCCGGTGATGAAGCTCAGGGTCTTCATGATTTACGTGTTCCTGCTGTCGGCGCGCCGCACGAGCCAATCGCCGATGAGGTTGCACCCAATAACCAGCGCGCCGATGACGAGGCCTGGATAGAGAACCAGCCAGTTTGCGAGCAGGATGAAGGCGCGACCTTCACCGATCAGATTGCCGAGCGTCGGTGTCGGCGGACGCACGCCAAGACCGAGAAAACCGACGGAAGCTTCCAGAATGATCAGCCGGGGCAGGTCAAGTGTCATCAGCACAGTGATCGGACCGACGATGTTCGGCAACACATGACGGAAGATGATGATCATGTCCGACAGGCCGATAGACCGCGAGGCATCGATATATTCCAGTTCGCGGATCTCCAGTGTTTTGGCCCTCGCGACGCGGGCAAACACCGCCCAACCGGTGACGCCGAGCACGACGACGAGATTTCCCATGCTGGGGCCGATAACGGCAACGATCAGCAGGATGAGGAGAATGAAGGGAATGGCAAGCTGGACGTCGACAGCACGCATGATGATGATGTCGAACCAGCCGCGGTAATAACCGGCGATCATGCCGAGCGTGGTGCCAAGCACCACCGAGATGGCAGAGGCGGCGAGAACGATGGACAGCGAAATCGCCGTGCCAAGTCCCAGCCGGGCGAAAAGATCTCGCCCGAGCTGGTCAGTCCCCAGCGGATGAAACTCTCCGCCGATGACGGAGAGTGGTGGCTTGAATGTCGCGGTGAGGGTGCCGCGCACCGGATCGACCGGCCACAGCAGTGGCACGAAGACGCAGAGCGCCAGAACCGCAACCAGAAGGAAAGCCGCGAACAAAGCGTCCGCGTTTTCCCTGACATTCCAGAACCGTGTCATGCTGACTTACTGCTTCTTGATGTCGAAGATCGGGATGCGCGCGTCCGGACGACCCTCGAAAGTGACTGACTTCGCCTTCGCATACAGCGCGTCTTCCTGGTAGAGCGGTATGACAGGCACCTGTTCTACGGCAAGATCCTGGATCTTGTTGAAAACCTCGGCGCGCTTGGCCGGCTCGACGATCGAGCGGCTTTCGTCAAGCAGCTTGTCCAAGGCCGGAATGGAAGCCGTGGAATAGGGTTCGCCGGTCTTGAAGATGGCATAGACCGCCGCATCGGCATCAAGCGTCTGTGTCGAGCCCCAGCCGAGCATGAAGATCGGTCCCTTGCGCGGAACCTGCTGGGTATAGACCGACCAGTCGAGAACTTCCTGATCGACCTTGACGCCGATATCACCGAATTGCTGGGCGATGGCCTGGGCGACTTCGCCGTCCTTCATGTAGCGGTGGGTCGACTGCATCTTGATCGAGAAGCCATTCGGGAAGCCTGCCTCTGCGAGCAGCGCCTTCGCCTTTTTCGGATCATAGGGCGTGACCGGTACGTCCTTGTATCCGAAGTCGGCGGCGCCGACCTGCGTGCCGCGCGGCGAGGCCAGCCCCTGCAGGATGTTCGTCACGATCGACTGGCGGTCGATCGCCATGTTGAGCGCCTGCCGGACCTTGACGTTATCCAGCGGCTTCTCGCTCATCACGAGACCAAGATAGATGGTGAGGCCACCGTTCTTGACCTGCACCAGATCGGCATCCGGGCTTGCCTTCACCATCGGTGCGATATCCACGGGCACGTTTTCGATCAAATCGACCTCGCCGGTCAGAAGGGCCGTGATGCGGGCCGTGCCATCGGGAATAGCCCGCCAGGTGACCTTGTCGATTGACGGCTTGCCGCGCCAGTAATCCTTGTTGGCTTCCAGGATCACGTGCTGGTCCGGAATGAATTCGACGAACTTGTAGGGGCCCGTGCCGACCGGCTTCCGGGCGAAGACGTCATTGCCGACTTCCTTCACGTATTTCGGCGGAACGATATAGGCGGGATAGCGGCTCATGCGAGTCGGCAGCAACGGATCGGGACCCTTGGTCTTGATGCGGACGGTCAGCGGATCGACGATCGTGACACTGTCGATCGTGCGGATATAGGAGACAGTCGGCGACTTGGCGGCCGGATCGAGAACGCGATCGATGGTGAATTTGACGGCTTCCGCATCCATCACTTCGCCATTATGGAACTTCACGTTGGGACGCAGCTTGAATTCCCAGGTCGTGTCGTCGATGGCGGTCCATGACGTGGCGAGACCCGGAACCAGTTTCATGTCCTTGTCGCGCATGACGAGCGTGTCGAAGATGTTGTCGACGATGGTGGCGGCTTCGCGCAGGAAACCAGGGTCCATGGCGGTCGTGGAGGCGCCGCGCCCGACCGTGAGGTCGGCAGCCTCGGCGATCGCCGCGGTGATGGGCAGCAGCATTGATGCTGCCAGAGCAAGACTGATCAGTTTTGTCATCGGGGCCTTCACTTCCTCTGGAGTTTATATCTTTTTATCTACGTGACACCCTGCGGGCCTCACGCCCAAGAGCAGTTGATGATGAAAAGATATATGATATATTCTTCTTGAGCAAGATATGGGCAATTTCGAATCTGTGCTAAAAAACGGGCAAATTTTCCAAAAGTGAGGAAGATGTGAGTACGGCTTTGTTCAATGCAGCTCCAAGAAAGAGTCTCGTCACGCATGTTGAGGAGGAAATCCGTGCTGCTCTGATAGAGGGGCGACTGGAACCCGGAACGCGGCTGGTCACGAAGGAATTGGCGGAATCGCTTGGCATGAGCATTACGCCTGTGCGGGAGGCGCTTGTCCGCTTCGCGGCGTCCGGCGTCCTGACCGCAGAGCCCGCCCAGTCCTTCCGCGTTCCGACAATGACGGTGGCGCAGTATTCCGAGATTTCCGAGATCCGCAAATCGGTCGAGGGACTTGCTGCCTTCAAGGCCGCAACGCAAATTAGCGCGGAAGAGATTGCGCGGATGCAGGTGTTGCTGACCAAATATTTGTCTGCCAAAGCCGACAAGGACCAGCATCTGGCATTGACGCTAAACAAGGAGTTTCGCTTCGTGCTTTATGCGGCAGCCCAGATGCCGACGCTGCTCGGCGTCATTGAAATGCTGTGGCTGAAGGCCGGTCCCGGCTTCAATTACCTGTATCCGGAAGCCCAGTCGGCATCGAATGAGCATCACAACTATGACGATCTGATGCAGGCTCTTCAGAATGGACGCGCCGAGGAAGCTCGCGCGGCGATCGAGCACGCCATAGAAGACGGTGCACGCATTGTCATCGAGGCGCTTGGCCGGCGCGAAACGCAATTGGTGGCCGTGAAGTGAAGCTCCCCCACGGGTTATCCAACAGCAAGATCCGCACCGCTGCCCATTGGGGCGTTTACGAAGTTTCAAAAAGCGGCAATGGCGACCTATTCCTAGCTGGGGCCGCCGAAGATCCCGATCCATCACCCATTGGCTTGCATATGGCCTCCGATGACCTCAAGCAGGTGCGGATCGCGAAGCCTTCTATCCGCAGGAGTTGGCTGGAACGCGGCCCGGGTTCCAACCCTCATCTGCGCGGTCGCGAACCTTTCGTCGAGGTTGAATGGGATCTCGCACTGGATCTTCTGGCGGCTGAGTTCAAGCGTATCCGAGAAAAATTCGGCAACGAAGCGATCTTCGGCGGCTCTTATGGCTGGGCAAGTGCCGGCCGCTTTCATCACGCCCAAAGCCAGGTCCATCGCTTCTTGAACCTGATCGGCGGCTATGTCAGCCATGTCGATAGTTACAGTCTGGCCGCGGGCAAAGTTATCCTGCCGCATGTTATCGAAGGCTTCAGCAACCTTTTCAATCAGCATACGTCCTGGGACGTGATGGCAAAGGAGACTGAACTTTTCGTCACCTTTGGCGGCGTCCCTGTGAAAAACGCTCAGATATCGCAAGGCGGCCCCGGCCGTCATCGCGTCGTCGCAGGAATGCGCGACATGGCGCAAGCCGGCACACGCTTCGTCAACATCAGCCCCGTTTCCGACAACATGCCCGTGGACAGCGAGTGGCTGTCCATCCGTCCCAATACCGATGTGGCGCTGATGCTGGCCCTGGCTTACGTGCTGGAAACCGAGAGGCTGGCCGATCTTGAATTCCTCGCCACCCACTGCGTCGGCTACCAACGGTTCAGGTCCTATCTCCTCGGTCAGACAGACGGCGTCCCCAAGACACCCGCATGGGCATCCGCAATCTGTGGGGTCCCGATGGAACGTATCGCGGTGCTTGCAAGGGAGATGGCCTCAAGTCGAACGATGCTGAACGTCTCCTGGTCTCTGCAGCGGGCGGTGCATGGTGAGCAGCCCTTCTGGATGCTGGTTACGCTTGCGGCCATGCTCGGACAGATCGGCCTGCCGGGCGGCGGTTTCGGTCTTGGCTACGGTGCGGTGAATTCCGTCGGCAATGACAATGCTCGTTTCAAATTCGGAGATGTCCCGCAAGGTAGAAACCCGGTTTCGACCTTCATTCCCGTGGCGCGCATTGCCGATATGCTGCTCAATCCGGGCGAAAGCTTTACCTATAACGGCAAGGTGTACAGCTATCCCGATATCAGGTTGATCTACTGGGCGGGCGGCAATCCATTTCATCATCATCAGGATCTCAACCGGCTCCTGAAAGCCTGGGAGAAGCCGGAAACCATCGTCGTCAACGAACCGTATTGGACGCCGACAGCGAAGCTGGCCGATGTCCTCCTGCCCGTCACGACACCGCTGGAACGCAACGACATCGCCGCCTCAACTGGCGAAGACTTCATCGTGGCGATGAAGAAGGTGGAGGATCCGTTTGGCCAGTCGCGCAACGATTTCGACATCTTCGATGATCTGGGCAGGCGCATGGATATCGATTTTTCCGAAGGCCTCAATGAGGAGGGGTGGCTGAGGCGCATCTACGATATCAGCCGTGAAAATGCCGCTGCCAAGGCGATCAACCTGCCCGATTTCGATGAATTCTGGAATGCCGGCCTGCTGGATCTTGGGCCTGAGGCCGCACCGGTTATCATGCTGGAGAGTTTTCGCGCATCTCCCGACGAGAATCCTGTTCCGACGCCATCTGGCCGGATCGAGATCTTTTCAGAGACGATCAATGGATTTTCGCTTGTAGATTGCCTAGGTCATCCCGCCTGGTTCGAGCCGCCGGAATGGTTGGGCGCATGTGACAGAGACGCAACCACGCTGCATCTCATCTCTGATCAACCCCCACGCCGGTTGCACAGCCAACTGGATGCCAGCCCGCACAGCAAAGCTGGCAAGATCGCTGGCCGCGAACCGATCCACATTCACCCCACGGACGCCGCCGCGCGCGGTATTGCCGACGGCGATCTCGTCGAGGTTTTCAACGCCCGGGGGCGGCTCATCTCCGCAGCGGTCATCTCGGATGCGATCAGGCCGGGCGTGGCTCGCCTATCCACCGGCGCTTGGTTCGACATGGACTTCGATAGCGGTATCGAGCGCCACGGTAATCCAAACGCGGTGACGATGGATATCGGCGCCTCATCACTGTCGCAAGGGTGCAGTGCCCAGACATGTCTTGTCGAGATCCGCAAGCTCAGCGCAAGGCCATCCATGCTCGTTCGCGCATTTGATACACCACAATTCGAGGTGTCAGCACCATGACGGTAGCGTCGCCTTAACTGTGGGGAACCGGCGTTGAGGATGTATGCGGTGTTTCAGGCAGCGACCCGAGCCAGCGATTTCATACCGGATCGAGATGGCGTGGAGTGCGAAGCTGGCGACGGTCGGTGGCGTTCAAGTGTTTCCAGTGACGAAGAACAAGATTGGCGATCTGGCCGCGAGGTGATACGAAACGCTGACATTGTCGCATGAACTTGAAGCGCATCATTCGTCGCTATCTCCGACTGGCACAGTAAACTTACCGGCTTGAACGTAACATCTTGGCGTGAGAAATTAGTTCATGCCGCGTGAAGGCGCGCGATTTGGTCCCATGCTTGCTATTCGCAGTTCGCGATGGTGACTGGTTGGAATATCGTGGCGGGGAATGTGAAAAAGGTTGTTGATCGGGTCATGGATGGAAACGAAACGCTGAAGATGTCGTATTGACTTGAAGCGCTTCAGGATCCTTTCCTGTCGTCGGACGGGTTGATGAGAGTTTTCCGTCCGATTGTTCAATCCCTTGTGAGAACGATGCTCGACGCCAGGCATGCCCCCCGCTTTGCTGCACCATAAGATCGGAATTTGTCGGTGATCATCACGCGCGGCGCGTGTCCTTAGGCTTTCAGGAGCTTGCGCATCAAACGTTTTGCCGCCTTGGTATTGCGGCGGCTTTACACCACCTTGTCGAAAGCAAAGCCATCCTGATCAACGGCGCGCCACAGCCAGTGCTTCCTTCCACCGATGGTGATGACAACCTCATCGAGATGCCATTTGTCCCCGAGCCTGCCAACGGAACTCTTCTGGATATCGTTGGCAAAATGTCTACCGAATTTCTTCACCCACAGCCGCACGGGTTGATGAGAGATGATGATGCCACGCGCTGCCAGCAGATCCTCGACCATCCGCAGGCTGAGCGGAAACCGGAAATACAGCTAAACTGCATGGGCAATCACCTCAGCGGGAAATCGGTGGCGACGATAAAGTGGATCACGGCTAGATTTGGTCATGCAGCCAGATCCCACATTTCGATCGATCTCCGGTTAACGTTACGATGCCCCCGCAGCCTCTTTACGTCCAACCCAATGTAGCGATGGGAGCGAAACATAGCACCGAATAATTTTCTACAATTTTGATGAATATTTAGGAAGCTGTTTTCGGAGCCATACTGAACGAACATTTCTCGCCTTTGATTAAGCGCGGGTGTTGTCCGAGACTATGACGTATCGGTGGCAAGTCGCTGGTGCCGAGGTCATGTGCCGGAAAGGATTCGGGACTGGGCGCGGACTTTTTCTTCATGGGGAACAATATGCAGATCGCCAAAATAAGTTTGAAGAGGCTGGCAAGTCATGTTCCGCTTTGCCGGGTCACGCTTGTCGTACTTTTTCTTCTTGGGGCAACGATCGGTTTTGCTTTCTCATCTGTTGAGGTTCCCCAATCCCTGCAGGCACTTCTTTTGACAGCTGGTTTGCTTGGAACAATCTTCGGCATCGGACGGAAGCATCGTGTTGTTTACAGCGAACTTGGAGAGAATGCGTGACGACGTTAAATGAGTATCTGAGCCAGAAGAGAGATGCGGTGCTGGCTCGCCGCGGGCGCATACAGAGCGGCGATGCGGGCCCTGTGACGCTCAAGGCTGGCGCGACCGCAGAAGGGCGTAGCGGCGTGCGACGGATTCGCATTCGTGATTTTCAGGTCATTACGGATAGTCCCGCCGACTTTGCAGGGTACAATCTCGGACCCTCCTCTCCAGAACTGTTGCTGGGTGCTTTGTCCAGCTGCCTAACCCATACCTATCTCATCCATGCGGCAGATCAGGGCGTCCCACTGAAGTCACTGGAGGCGGAGGTTTTCGCTGTCATTGATCCGCGCGGAGGATCGGATGGATATGAAGCGATCCCCGTCTATCCGCATGACTTAGCCTATACAGTGACACTGGTCTCATCAGCCACCGCCGAACAGATCGCCAAGGTCACTGCGGCGGTGGAAAAATTCTGCCCCATTCTCAACCTCTTGAAGCGTGGCACGGAGGTGGTCGGCACCGTGGATCATCGCCAGTCCACAGCCACGACTGCCGACGCGGCCTGATCCAGCAGTTTATATCGCTCGGGCCGTGTGCCGGGCGTCAATCAGTTCCGACAACCTCACTGCCGTTTTGACTGGAGCGGACGGGCAACCGTTTGCCCTCCGAACCTCCTTTTGCGGCTGCCGACATGATGCGTGTTCAATGGCTGAAGGTTCTTCAGGCGTCCGGCGCTCATCCTGCCATCAACATCAAGGATTGCACTCTTGACCCTCTCCCGTCGTGATTTTCACAAGATCGCCCTTGCAGCAGGGGCATTCGTCGCCACGCCTGGCGGAGGCTTTGCCGCCTCTGAAGCGCCTGTAGCCGGCGGCACGCTGAAGCTTGTCTATTTTCCGGAACCAACCCAGCTTGTCGCGATCAACACCAGCGCAGGTGGCCCGCAGTTCATTGGCTCCAAGATTTTCGATGGATTGTTGACCTATGACTATGACCTGACCCCAAAGCCGTCCTTGGCCAAAGAGTGGACGATTTCACCGGATGGGCTCGAATATGTCTTCAGGCTGCGTGAAGGCGTCAAATTCCATGACGGCAAGCCCCTGACATCGGCTGATGTCGCCTTTACGATCTTTCGCCTGAAGGAAGCACATCCGCGCGGCCGAGCGATCTTCGCGCAGGTCGTCGAGGTCGACAGTTCCGACCCGCTCGTCGCGAAGTTTAAGCTCGCCAAGCCTTCGCCGGGATTGATCACGGCGCTGGCCGGGTCGGAATCGCCAATCGTGCCGAAACACATCTTCGAGACGTTCAAGCCGACCGACAACCCGAAGCCGGAGCAGATTATCGGAACGGGTCCTTTCGTTCTGAAGGAATGGGTGCCGGGAAGTCATCTTCTGCTAGAGAAGAATCCGAACTACTGGGATGCGCCGCGTCCCTATCTCGACCGTGTCATCATTCGGCTGATCAATGATGCCGGTGCACGCGCTGCCGCGCTTGAAACCGGCGAGGCTGATATCGGTCCCAATCCCGTTCCGCTGGCGGACCTGGAACGGCTGAAAGCGATCAAGACGCTGAATGTGGACGATCGCATATATGCCTATGCCGGGCAGCAGAACCAGCTGGTGATCAATCTGGAAAACCCTTACCTCAAGGAGTTGAAGGTCCGTCAGGCCATCGCGCACGCCATCGATATCAAGGCGCTGATCAACGTCGTTCTCTATGGCTATGCCATTCCCTCCCCGACGCCGATCAGCCCTGGCTTGGGCAAGTTCCACAACCCGGATATTCCCTTTGCGACGTTCGATACGAAGCTTGCTGAAAAGCTCCTGGATGAGCAGGTTTCCCGCGCAAGGAGGGTGGAAAGCGCTTCAAGCTTCGTGTGACAACCAACCCGTTCAATCCGCAAACATATTCCGACTTCATCGCACAGGCGCTCCAGAAGATCGGCATCGATCCTGATATCCAGAAGTTTGACTTTGCCACCTATGTCAAGGTTGTCTACACGGATCGTGCCTGGGATCTTTCGGTGGAATCGCTGTCGAATACCTTTGATCCGACTGCAGGTGTCCAGCGCGTCTACTGGAGCAAGAATTTCAAGATCGGTTTGCCGTTCTCGAATGCCAGCCACTACGAAAATCCGGAGGTGGATCGCCTGCTGGAAGCTGCCTCGGCAGAGCCGGATCTCGACAAGCGCGCCATGTACTTCAAGGATTTTCAAGTCATCATTGCGCGTGACCTGCCGGTCATCAACCTGGTCTCACCGATCCAGCCGGTCGTCGGAAGTATCAGGGTTCGCGATTATGCGCAGGGTGCCGAAGGTCTGGGCGGCAACCTATCGCGCGCATGGCTCAAGAGCTAAAATCGCCAATCGGGAGAGACCGCATGCCTGCAACACGCATTGAAACGCGAAGGGGCTGGATTGGCGACCGTCGCCTTGAGGTGATCGAAGCGGTGCAACGTGGGCTTCTGGCGGGTCTGCAGATACCTGATCATGATCGATGCGTCAGGTTGATCGAATACGAAGACGACACGATGATCTCGCCCCCGAACAGGGGCGAGAAGTACCTCGTCATAGAAATCACTCTGTTTGCCGGAAGGTCGCTGGACGCAAAGAGGCGACTGTATGCGTCGATTGCGAAAGAGCTGGCAGCCTTCGACGTGCCTACCGATGATATCAAGGTGATCCTCATCGAGGTCGAGCCGGTCAATTGGGGGCTCCGCGGTGTGCCCGCAAATGAAATCGATCTTGGCTACAAGATCAATGTATAGCAGAGTATTAGGTTCGCGGACTGCTTACACTTTTTCCTCTCAATGGATCCCGTTCCCGCGGGTGGGATCCATGAATGGCTCTGGAGATGACAGCTGGAGAATGTCAGGCCAACCCTTTTCGCGTCAGCCGCGCAGGAACTCCAATACGACACCGCTGGTATATTTGGGGCTCACAACGACGGTATTCCTGTCGGTTGCAAGGAACGGAAGACTGCTGGTGGCAAGAGTGGCCTTTGTCCTTTCTAGGTCTTCAGTATAGAGGCTGAGCGCCGCATAGCGGTCTTCGGCGAAGGCGCTCAGGTCCTCACCCGGAAAGCGTGCCGCGAAAACTTCCGGTGAATAGAATTCCAGCGCTGCCGAAATGTCTCCCGTCGAAACTCTGTAACCACCGTCCTGTGCTGCAACTGCGCCTTTGGCATAAAAGCCGCCATATGTTTGTGCTGTCGTCAGGGGAGCATCGACAACGGCGATGATGGCCGCCAGCCCGTTCGCGCCATTGGCATGCTCCTGCAATTCAGGCCGCCAGACCATGTCCGGCGTCTGCTGTTCACAGAGAAAGAAGTACCCAAGCGGAACCTGGAGCGGGTTGAACACCAGGGTGCGGAAAGCGGCTACGCCCGATCCTCCGTTCGGGAGCGGAAGCGGTCGCGAGAAGGCGCTGACCTCTCCCGTTTCGATACCAAGCGCTTTCAAAGCGGGCTTGGCATCATCGGCGCTGCGCGTCCGGTTGGCAACGGCCTGCAGCCCTTCGCCCTGTTGCGCAAGAAGCTGGCGCTGGGGAAGGTTTCCCGGCGTCTCCGAGACGACACCCAGCAGTTCCAGATAGTCCCGTTGAAAGACGATGGTATGGTTGGCCGTTCCCTTTTCGGCACTGTGCAGACCGCGAGGAGAAATTGTGAAGCCGAGCCGGCGATAAAGGTCCGCGCTTTTGTCGAGGTCGTTGACCAGCAGGAATGTATGGTCGATGCCGAGAACCGGATGGGTCACGTCGGATTTCCTTCGTTCATGTTCAAAATCATGGGCACCACCTCGCAGAAAATCCGCGCGGTGGCGCAAATATGAGACCTGTAAAAGCAGACCGACTACGCTGCCGGAGTTGGCTCGCCAAGCGAGAGCATCAGCCGGTTTGCCCAGTTGAAGAAGGCACCGCCATGGATCACATCGGAAATCTCGTCGTCCGAAAGGCCCGCCTTGCGCAGGCGCTCCGCATGATCGGCCGTGAAGGCAGGTGGCGTCGCGGTCAGAGCAACGGTCGCTGCGACAATCGCATTCCAGCGCTCGCCAAGATCGGCAGAAACGCCTTCATCGAGAAGCTTCTGCACTTCCGCCTTGTGTTCGGTATGATGGGTGGCGAAGCGCGAATGGACCGAGGCGCAGAAAATGCAGCCATTCGAGCGGGATGCAGCGGTGGCGGCGAGTTCCCGTTCGGCGCGCGGCAGGCCGTCCGCGACATTGTAGAAAATGTCCTTGTCGGTCTTGGTGCGTGCTTCCAGAATATCCGGGTCGCGTACCAGCAGCGCGAAATAGGGAGAGGAAGCCCGCGCCCGGTCTACCAGCGCTTCGTAATGACGCTCGGTCAGCTCGTCTGCCGTCAAAGGCTGAAGCCATGGCGTCCAGCCGATCTGGGCTTGCGTGAACACGTTTGGCGCGTTTTCGACCTTCGGTTCAATGATCGTGTCGGTCATGATGGCTCTCCGGTCAGGCGGCGTTGAGCACCTTCAGACCGGCGATAACGCGGATCTGGAAGGCAAGAAAGGCGACGAGCTGCGAGGCGGTAACAATGGCAGTTGTACTCCAGCCGGCTTGCAGCAGTTTCGAAAGGGCCTGGGGCTCTGCATCGCGTGGGCGCAGAACCAAAAGATGTGTGTGTTCAAAAAGCGCTGAGAGCTTTTCGCCAAGAATGGCGCGTTCACCGTCGTTCACGCGGTAGATCAAACCATCCTGATCCTCGTTGGACAGAGGGCCTTTTGGATAATGCCCATACGGCCCTTCCGTCACGCCATAGGCTGCGGCAGCTTCAACGGCAGGGCGAAGTGCCGTCCCATTTGGTTCATTCTCAAGTTTCTTGGCATAGAAGGCGGCAATCTCTGCCTGTCCGTGGAGGATCGCAACGAAAGTGGCGAGCGCAAAACGCTCGGCAAGCGAAAACTCTCCGGCATCCGAAGGCGCAAACAGTGCAAGCCAGCTGGCTTGAGCGCCTTCTTTCGTCACCGGACGCCGGGCGCGAAGTGTGTCTCCCGCCGAACCGGGGGAAATGCCCGCCAGATGGTCGATAATATCAGGAATTGTATCAGTCATGCGTTCTGCTTTCTTGCGTTTTATTCCGCGGCAATCCGGTTCGGGGCGGTTTCCGGACTCCAGCCAAGGGCGGGAGCGACTTCGGCTGCGATCAATTCGATCGAGCGCAGGATGTATTCGTGCGGCGGGTCAATCGAATGAACCTGGAAGACGAGATCGGTGGTGCGGGCCAGCGCACTATCTGCCTTCAGCGTGGCGATCACATCATCCGGCGTGCCGACATGGCTGTCGAGCGCCTTGATCAGATCGTCCAGGCTGCGGCCTTGAATGCGGTGGCCAGCGGCGGCGAAGCGATCGGCAACACGGGTCAACCCTGCTTCGGCGAGCTTTAGCGCCTGCTTGCGGTCATCCGCCACAAACAGGCTGCGCGATCCCAGAATGCGGGGTTTGCGACCTTCCGGAAGTGCTGCAAGATAGAGATCGATCATCGGATTTTGCAGTTCATCCAGGCGTGCATCCGGATTGTCGGCCGGACGCGGCTGGGTGCGCGACAGCATCAAGCCGTCCCCCGTCTCGCCGGCAAGCCTTGCGCCATTGGCGGAGAAGGTGGCAAGCCAAATCCGATCCAGCAAATGCGGCGCGCTGGGGTAGAGGCGGTTGCCGCCGCCAAGAGCCTCACCGCCCCAGGCCTTGCGGACGATATCGAGATATTGCGCATAGACGTCGCCGCGCTTGTCAGCTGAAATGCCGAACGCCTCAAAGGATTCCCGCGTGCCGCCTGTGCCGAAGCCGACTTCGAGGCGACCGCCCGATAGCAGATCGGTCACCGCTGTATCCTCCGCCACGCGCAAGGGGTTTTCCAGGGGCAGCGTGATGACGCCCGTACCAAGCCGGATGCGCGACGTATGTGCCGCGACATAAGCCAGGAATGCGGTGGGGGAAGGCAGGCCGCCTTCGTCCGCGTGAAAATGGTGCTGCGCGATCCAGGCGCTGTCGAAGCCATTGGCTTCCGCATGAACGATCTGCGCCTCAGCGAGGCGATAACGTTCGCCGGGACCGACATCATCCAGAAGGCGCGTGAAGAAGCCAAGTCGTTTTTGGGTCGGATGCTCGCTCATGATACCTGTCCGGCTGCCTGTGCTGCGATGTGAAGATGGTGCGGGAATTTGCGACCGGGAACGGCCTCGATGAGTTCTCGCGTGTAGTCGCTCGTCGGGCGCTCGAAGATCTGTTCGACCGGCCCATAATCCACCTGTCTGCCGTTATGCAGAACGGAGACGGTGTCCGCGATCTGTCGCACAACCGCGAGATCATGCGACACGAAGAGGTAAGTGAGGCCAAGATCCCGCTGCAATTCGCCAAGCAGCGAAAGAATTTGCGCCTGAACCGTCACGTCGAGCGCGGAGACGGCTTCATCCAGCACGACGACTTCGGGTTCCAGAACCAGCGCGCGGGCAATGGCCACGCGCTGACGCTGCCCGCCGGAAAGCGCATGCGGCAGGCGGGAGAGAACGGAGGTGGGCAGGCCGACACGCTCTATAATGGCTTCGACACGGCTGGCCCGTTCCGGCTTCGGCAGCGGATCGAAGTTCAAAAGCGGCTCTTCCACAATCGAGAAAATCGTCTGCTTCGGGTCGAGCGAGCCCCACGGGTTCTGGTAGACGAGCTGAACCTTGCGCCGGAACGGCCGCAGCGTACCGGAGGTCAGGCTGGCAACATCCGTCTCTCCAATCCGGATGCCTCCGCCACTCGCCTTCTGGAATCCTGAGATGGCACGAATGGTCGTGGTTTTGCCGGAACCGGATTCGCCGACGATGGCATGCGTGCTACCCTGAGGGACAGAGAATGAAACACCATCCACGGCGCGGAACCGTTGTCTGCCGGGGAGATCAAAGTCGATCGTCAACCCGGTAACCGTTACCAGTTCCGGCTTGCTCAGATCCAGCGCCGGCCGGTTCGTTTTAACAGCAAGCGACGGGGCATCGGAAAGCAGCTTGCGTGTATAGGCGCTTTTCGGCGCAGCCAGGACTGCAGGCGTTGGCCCCTCTTCCTGAATGCGCCCGTTTTGCAGCACCACCAGCCGGTCAGAGCGGTCGGCTGCGATACCCAGATCATGCGTGACCAGCAGAAGCGATGTGCCGTGTTCGCGCCGAAGATCATCGATCAGGTCCAGAATGCGCCGCTGCACGGTGACATCAAGCGCCGAGGTGGGCTCATCGGCAATAATGAGCGCCGGTTTGAGCGCAATGGCAATGGCGATCAGCACGCGCTGCTTCATGCCGCCCGAAAGTTCGTGCGGGTATTGCCTTGCCCTCAGTTCCGGCTCCGGCAGGCCAACATGGGTGAGAAGCTCGATCACGCGCCGGTCAGCCTCTTTGCGGCTGAGGCGTCCATGGATTTCCAGAATTTCGCGCACCTGTGTGCCCACGGCGAGCACCGGGTTCAGCGAGTTGGACGGGTCCTGCGGAATGAGGCTGACGACGGGGCCGCGAATGCCGCGCAGGCGTTTTTCGTTCCAGCGGGAAATGTCTTCACCGTTGAGGAGGATCGAGCCTGCATCGACCCGGCCGGAGCCTGCCAGAAGCCCCAGAACCGATTGCGCCGTCGTCGTCTTTCCCGAGCCGCTTTCGCCAACAAGTGCGACCACCTCACCGGCTGCGACCGAGAAGGAGACATCGTGGACAACACCATTCCGACGATCGCCATCACCGTAGGAAATACTGAGATTGCGGACTTCCAGAACGGATTGGTTTGAGTTTGTCATCGCGTTCTCCCGATCGACTGGCTGATGCGGTTGGCAGACAGCACGACCGCGACGACGACAAAACCGGGGGCGGCGGTCAGCCACCAGGCGGTGGCGAGATAATTGCGGCCTTCAGCAATCAACAGGCCCCATTCCGGTGTGGGTGGCGGCGCACCGTAACCCAGAAAGCCAAGAGTGGAGAGCTGCAGGATAGCCCAGCCGAACTGTACGGCCGTATAGGCAATCACCGAGTTCAGCGAATTCGGCAGAATGTGACGGCGCAAGACGTTCCAGAACGTGCCGCCGCTGCCAAAGGCGGCTTCGACATACTCCGCCCGGCGCACGCGCACGACTTCTGAGCGCGTAAGGCGGGCAAAGCCCGCAATCGAGGTTGCCCCCACGGCAATAGCCGCATTGATCGTGCCGAAGCCGAGCAGGATGATGATGCTGAGCGAGAGAAGCAGTGTCGGTATCGCAAGCAAGACATCGACGAAGCGCATGATGACGGCGTCGATCCGGCCGCCGGTTGAACCGGCGACGAGGCCAAGGCTTGTACCAGCGAGAAGACCCACCGCAACAGCAGCAACGGCTCCCGACAAAGAATGAACAGAACCATAAACAATGCGGGCAAACAGATCACGCCCCAGCGAATCCGTGCCCAGCAGATGCAGCGCAGACGGCGCTTTCAGCTGGCCACCCGGCAAGCCTTCAACCGGATTATAGCCGGTGAAAAGACCGGGGGCGACAGCCCAGAGCAGGGCCGTGCCAATAATCAGCCAGGCGAGAAGCAGGCCGAACGAAATACGCTTCAGCCGGAACTTTGGCAGTCGCGATTGTCCGGCTCCGGCTGCCTGGGAGACGTGCTGCTGCTCAAGACCAGTGGTGGTTTCGAGAGTGGTCATGCTGTGGCTCCACTGCGTGTTCTCAGGCGCGGATCGAGAATGGGATAGAGGAAGTCGACCAGGAGATTGATCGTGACAAAGGCCGCTGCTGAGATCACCACGATCGCTTGCAGAACGGACAGATCCTGATTGCTCACGGCCTTTTCGGTGAGGATGCCGATGCCGTTCAAACCGAAGACCGTTTCAGTCACGACGGCTCCGGCGATGAGCTCCCCGAACAGCACACCCGCAATGGTCAACGCCGGAAGGATGGCGTTGCCAGCCACATGTCGCCAGAGAATTCTGCGCTGGGTCGCGCCCTTGGCGACCGCAACGGCAATGAAGGGACGGGTGCGAATTTCATCAATGCTGCGGATGAGGATCTGCGCCAGGGGTGCCGCAATGGGAACGGCAAGCGTTGCGACCGGCAGAACAAGGCTTTCCCAAGGGCCGGGATTGATGACCGATACCAGCTTCAGCCGGAAGGAGAAGATCTGGATCAGCATGATGCCCAGCCAGAAGACCGGCACGGAGATGAGCAGCGACGGAACGGAATGAACGAGGTTTCTGAGCCATGCGAAGGGCGCAAGCGCCGAGAGCGCTGCTACGGTCACGGCAAGGGTGACTGCTGCCACAAAGCCGAGGGAGGCCAACGTCAACGTTGGCGGCAGATTGGTGGCGAGCTGTGCTGAGACGGGGACGCCTGCCTGGATGGAATAGCCGAAGTTCCCCGTGAGGAAATTGACCAGCGTCCGCAGATACTGCGTCGGCAGTGACCCATCGACGGCATAGGCCTCCCGGATAGCCTGGATCTGTTCCGGGCTCAAACCATAATCGGGGCTCAGGAACTTGATGAGAACGGCATCGCCGGGCATGGCCTGCAAAAGAATGAAGGACAGCGTAAACGCTGCCCACAACACCAGCAGTGCCTGTCCGATCCGGCTCAAAACATAGCGCGTCATCAGCGGGTCTCCCTCCAAGTGGCAAAGCGGCGGCACAGATCCCGCGCCACCGCTTCAGCCATTATTTTGCCAGCCAGACGTTGTAGAAGCTCGGACGACCGACAGCCTCGAAAGAGACACCCTTGACGTTCGAAGCGCCCGCGAAAGCCTGCGGCTCTTCGAAGATCGGGATCGTGTAGGCCTGCTCCAGCAGATAGGTTTGCGCATCGGCAACGGCCTGGAGGCGCTTCTGGTTGTCCGGCTGCGAGGCGATCTCGTCCAGAATCCCGTTCAGCTTGTCATCGACAAATGACTGCACCTTATCGCTGCCGCCGCCCTTCTGGCGCAGGACGTCGCGGTTTTTCGGATAGAACTGGCTCTTTATGACGTCAGGATCGGCGCGACCGACCATGCCCGGCGACACCGGGGTCTTCTGCGGATCGAGATCATCGACCGTGCGGCTGCCCGCGTCACCCGCCAGCACGTTGAGCTTGACGCCAACTTTGGCCCATTGCTGAGAAATCAACTGGAGCGTGGCGCGGTTTTGCGGCTGAGGCAGCGATTCATAGGCGGTAAGGATCAGCTTCTTGCCGTCCTTTTCCCGCGTACCATCCGCGCCCGGAACGTAACCGGCCTCATCCAAGAGCTTCTTGGCCTTGTCCAGATCAAAGGCAAGCAGTGCAGAATTGTCCTTGTAGCCAATGGCTGTGGACGCGATGACAGACGTGGCGATCGGATAGTTCTTGGAGAAAAGGGTGGAGACGATCTCTTTGCGGTTTGTCGCGAGGCTCAGCGCCTTGCGCACCCGAACGTCGGAAACAAGCTGGTTATCAGGGCGGAAGACGATGCTGTTGTTCACACCGCGGGTGCTGGGTGCATAGATCTTGAAACCCTGGGCCTCGACCTGAGGCTCGTCATAAGCCTGCACCTGCCGAATGAAATGCGCCTGTCCCGCCAGAAGCGCGCCGATACGGACGCTGTCTTCACCGGTCACGATGTATTTGATGCCGTCCAGATAGGCACGGCCCTGGTGCTCGAACTTGGCCGGCCCCCAATTGTATTCCTGACGTGCCTTGAGGGTCAGTTCCTTGCCCAGCGTTTCGCTCGCCACCACAAAGGGGCCGGAGCCGGTGATCTTCGTGGCATCGCCCAGCTGATCGAAGGGAAGAGAAAGTGTCTTCAGCGAAACAAGGCCCGAACCAATGACGGATGTGCCTTGCAGGAAGCCAGGGGACGGCTTCTTGAAATAGAACTTCACGGTCAGCGGATCGACCACTTCGCTGCGGTCATAATTGTTGACGACCTCGGATACCGGATATTTCAGGGTCTTGTCGCCGAGACCGTAGACATCGAAGTTCTTCGCAACCGCCGCCGCATCGACCGGCGTACCGTCGGAGAAGGTCACGCCGGGACGCAGCTTGAAGGTATATTGCGTAGCATCCGCATTCACCTCCCAGGACTGGGCGATCCACGGCTCGATCTCAAGCGTCTGTGGGTTCTGGTAGGTCAGCTTGTCGGTGATCTGGTTCAGGATACCGCCATTGGGATAAAAGCCGCCCGCCGGGGGATAGAGGTTCGTGTGCGCCTGCTGCTCCAGATAGATCAGCGTACCACCTTTGACGGGCGTGTCAGCGGCGATCGCCACGGCGGAAACGCTCACGGCAGCAGCCAACGCAACGAACGTGCCGAGCAAATATTTGCGATATGTCATTTTTAAATTCCAGCGGTTTTGAACTGGAATAAGGGTATCGTTTTGCGCGTAACGATCAATAATATCTAGCGATTTAGTATTCTATTTTAGGCTTTGAATGAAGGATGTTCCTTCTGCGGTCCTGCATGGATTCGAAAAGATCTGCCGGCCCGCTTTATCCCTGCAACACCGCCGCCACCGATAATGCCGAATTCAAACAAGATTCCGGTCCTTGGGTCGGAACGCAACTCCCAGTCCCTCTGCCAAGGCGAGGCGTCGCATCAATATCCTAACCAAATGCCGATCCCTTCCATTCACTCTTTGCTCTATGTGAGCGGTTTTTTGGAAACCCATTTCTTCTCTTTCGGAATAGTCCACTTAGTTTATGGACAAATCGCAAATCGGAGGGATTGTCATGACGATCGAAAATTCGAATACCGGCCTGGGAAGACGGGAGCTTTTGAAATTGTCGGCATTGGCCGGGGTCGCCGTCACGGGCGCTTCGCTGCTTGGTCAGAAATCGGTCCAGGCCGCCGATGAGGAACTCTCTCTCAAGGGCAAGCGCATTGCCATCAGCGCGACTGGAACCGATCACTTTTTCGATCTGCAGGCCTACAATGCCCAGATCGACGAGGTGAAGCGGCTGGGCGGCGAACCAATCGCCGTCGATGCCGGACGCAACGACGGCAAACTGGTGTCGCAACTGCAGACGCTGATCGCCCAGAAGCCGGATGCGATCGTCCAGATCCTGGGCACGCTGAGCGTCATCGATCCGTGGCTGAAGAAGGCGCGTGACGCCGGCATTCCAGTTCTGACTGTCGATGTCGGCTCGACCAATTCCATCAACAACACCACCTCCGACAACTGGGGCATCGGCAAGGATCTGGCGCTGCAGCTGGTTTCCGACATCGGCGGCGAAGGCAACATCGTTGTCTTCAACGGCTTCTATGGCGTCACCCCCTGCGCGATCCGCTACGACCAGCTGGTCAATGTGGTCAAATATTTCCCCAAGGTGAAAATCCTTCAGCCGGAACTGCGCGATGTGATCCCCAACACCGTGCAAGACGCCTTCACGCAGATCACTGCGATCCTGAACAAATATCCGGAAAAAGGTTCGATCAAGGCGATCTGGTCGGCCTGGGATATCCCCCAGCTCGGCGCCACCCAGGCACTCGTCGCTGCTGGTCGAACGGAAATTCGCACCTACGGCGTCGATGGCAGCCCCGAAGTGCTGCAACTTATCGCCGATCCGAAATCCCCCGCCGGCGCCGATGTCGCCCAGCAGCCGGCTGAAATCGGGCGTACCGCGATCCGCAACGTGGCCAAGCTTCTGGCAGGGCAGACGCTGCCACGAGAAACCTATGTTCCCGCACTTCTGGCCAATAAGACCAATGTCGCCGAAGTGACCAAGAAGCTGGGTATCGGCTGACATGCGCTGACCAAAGAGAGCGATCCAGCACCGCTGGGTCGCTCAAATCTGGCCTGACCTTTGGACGGTTCCCATGACAGTCATTCCCTTGAAGCAGCCATCGACATTGCAGCAGGACGTCATTCGGCTTGAGGGCATCGTCAAGGGTTTTGGTGGCGCACAGGCTCTTGCTGGGGCGTCGCTGGTCGTCAGGCGTGGAACGATCCATGGTCTCGTCGGACAGAACGGTGCGGGCAAATCGACTCTCATCAAGCTTCTCGCCGGCCTTCACCAGCCGGATGGCGGGCGGATCGAGATCGAAGGGCAGGCGTTCGACCGGCTGACACCGCATCTTGCCGAAGAACTTGGCATTCACTTCATTCATCAGGACCGGTTGCTGGTGCCGACCTTCACAGTCGGCGAAGCATTGTTCTTGGGTCGGGAACCGCGCATTGCGGGCACGCCGTTTCTGGACCGGCGGCTGATGCAGCGCCGGGCAGCCGAAATCCTCAATGACTATTTCGGAGTGCGCTTGCCGAACACGGCCTTGATTGGCGACCTGTCGACAGCCGAAAAGCAGATCGTGCAGATCACGCGCGCGCTTCTCAACCAGCCCAAGGTGCTTGTGTTCGATGAGCCGACTGCCGCCCTTGTGCGCCGCGAAGCCGATATCCTCTTCCGGCTGATCCGCCGCCTCCGCGACGAAGGCGTCACCATCATCTATATTTCGCATTACCTCAACGAGATCGAACAGCTTTGCGACCATGTCACCGTGCTGCGCAACGGTCAGGACGTCGCGTCCTCGCCAATCTCGGAAACATCGGCGGCCGCGATCGCCCGGCTGATGGTTGAGCGAGACATCCAGGACATGTTTCCAAAGCCGGTGGTCGCACTCGGGGACGAGATCCTGAAGGTCGAGCAACTGTCGGCACCTGGAAAATATGAGGATGTCAGTTTTACGCTGCGTCGCGGGGAAGTGCTGGGGCTGACGGGCTTGCTCGGCTCCGGCGCGAAGGAATTGGTGCGCACCCTTTTTGGCCTGGAAAAGCCCGCTTCCGGCCGCATCGACATCGGCGGGCGGCCTGCCCATTTGTCTAATCCCACACAGGCCACAGGCAGGAATGTGGCCCTGGTGCCAGAAGACAGGCGCCGGCACGGCATCGCGCTCGACCTCAGCGTCAAGGAAAACACGAGCCTTTCCAGCCTTGACCGCTTCACGCGCTTCGGCTTTCTCGACCGCAAAAGCGAACAACGTGAAGTCGACGCTCTGATCGCGCGGCTGCAGGTGAAGGCCAGCGGGCGGGATGCTCTGTTGCGCACGCTCTCGGGCGGAAACCAGCAGAAGGTGGCCATTGCCAAGTGGCTGAGCCGCCATTCGGAAGTCTACCTGCTCGATGAGCCGACGGTTGGCGTCGATATCGGCTCCAAAGTCGAAATCTATACGCTGATCGGCGAGCTTGCGGCCCGTGGCGCCGGCGTGATCGTGCTGTCCTCGGATCTGCCCGAGCTTATTGGGATCACCGATCGCATCCTTGTGTTTTTCCGCGGCCGCGTCGTGCGCGAGTTCGCATCATCGGAGGCAACAGCGGACAGGGTTCTCGCCGAATCCACGGGGTCGCCGGAGGGACAGCGCCATGTCGGCTGAAGCAGAATTTGCGCCGTCCGGATTTTCATCCGTCGAACGATCCGGTAGGTCGGCCGGAAATATTGCTGCAGCGGCCCTGCGCTTTGGATCATTGATTGCCTTTGCCGCCATTCTGATCGTCTTTTCCATCACGGCACCCTACTTCCTCAGCGTTGGCAACATTGGCAATGTGCTTGGTCAATCCGCAATATCAGGCGTGCTGGCCATTGGACTCACAATCGTCTTGATCGCCGGCGGCTCCAATGTCGTAACCGGCGGCATTGATCTGTCGCTTGCCGCCAATATGGGCCTCAGCGCCGCAGTCTATGCCAGCCTGACACAGCTCGGCTATGGCGATGCTGTTGCCATCGCCGCATCGATCCTTACCGGCAGCCTGATCGGTCTGGTGAACGCCATCGCTGTCGTCTATGCCGGCATCGTTCCCTTGCTTGCGACGCTTGCCGTCATGAACATTGTTGCCGGTCTGGAACTCGTGCTGACGGGCAATACGGTGATCCCGGCATCCACGCCCATTCTCTCGGCGCTGTCGGCTTCCGATCCATTCGGCATACCGGTCCTTGCCTATGTGCTGATCGACTTCACTGTGCTTGCAACGGCAGTCGTTCAGTACACACCGCTCGGTCTTCGCCTCTATGCGATCGGAGAGTTTCCAGATGCGGCGCGCGCCGCAGGCTTGCCTCTACGACGCTTGCTGGCCGGTGCATTCATCGCCAGCGGCGTTTGCGGCGGCCTCGCCGGTATTCTTTCAGTATCCTATCTCAGCGGCAGCACCACAGGCTCAGGCGAGATGCTATTGCCAGTCGTCGTCACGGCCTTGCTCGGTTCGGTGTTCCCGCGTCGGTTGGTTCCAACAATCACCGGGACGCTTCTTTCAGCACTGCTGGTTGGCTTCCTCAGCAATGGTTTCCAGCTGCTCAATATTTCCAGCACGCTGGTGAGCGGCATTCAGGGGCTCCTGATCCTCATCGTGGTGTCCGCAACCACGCTATTGCGCCGGCAGGAGGCCTGAACATGTCGCTAACGACCACGAAAGCTGCAAACGCAGGATTGCATGGCGTCGTCGCCGCTAGTCTGCTGCGCTACGGGCTGATCCTTGCGCTGATCGTCGTGTTTGCCATCTTTTCCGCGATCACGCCGACATTCCTGACCTTGACCAATCTGCAGAGCGTACTCGTCAACAATTTCCCCCTACTTGCAATCATATCCATTGCCATGACCTTTGCGGTGGCTTCCGGCGGGATCGATCTTTCTGTCGGAACGGCAATGGATTTCGCAAGCTTCGCCTTCGTCTCCCTCGTGCTCGCCGGGCAGCCGGTGGCCATTGCAGCCCTGGCCGGATTGGCGGCGGGCGCGCTGGTCGGGGCATTTAATGCACTGCTGATATCGGTGATCGGCGTCTCACCCTTCCTTGCAACGCTCGGCACGCTGTTCATCGGCCGAAGCGTCCAACAGCTTCTGACCAATGGGGGCAACCCCGTCTATCTCCCGCCAAACGGCGTGCCGGAGGTTTTCCGCTTCCTTGGTCACGGCACGCTTGCAGGTTTCCCTGTGCCGCTTGCCATTGCCATCATCATCGCGGTGGCCACCGCAGTTATGTTTGTCCACACAAGATTCGGGCGCATCACCTTGTCGATTGGCATCCAGCCCAGCGTCGTACGCTACTCCGGCATTGCTGCACCGGCCTATATCGCCGCCACGTTCGTGCTGGTCGGATTGATTGCAGCCGTTGGTGGACTAATCCTGACCGCGACCGTCACCGTCTATATCCCGTCATCCGGGAACGCATTTCTGCTGAATGCCATCGGCGCAACCTTCATCGGCACAACGCTCAGCCCACTCGGACGACCAAACGTGGGCGGCACGATCCTTGGCGTGCTGTTGCTCAGCATCGTCGCCAATGGGCTCCTCCTGACCGATCTCAATTTCTATTGGCAGCAGGTGGGTACAGGCACACTCATATTCGCCGTTCTAGCCTTGAGCTTCATTAACAGGAAGGCCGGTAGCGGCGCATGAGGTGAACCGCTTCGGGTCTACTGACCAGCGAAGCGCAACAAGGCTACTTCGAATTTGGGACATGTTGAGATGTCGGTGAAGAGTATAAGGGGCAGCGAGGGAATTTGGCCCCGCAAAGCCCCGGCATTGTTATTGACAATTCACTGAGGACCAAAACTACGGCAGCCTCGGCGTACTGGCAAGAAGCCTTCGGGTGTAAGGGTGAACCGGGTTGGACAGGACATGTTCGGTAGGTCCGCTTTCTACGATCCGCCCCTTTTCCATAATGGCGATATCAGGGCATAGAAGTGCGACAAGGGCAATGTCATGAGACACAACCACGAAGGTCACCGAGGTCGACAGGGCCTTGAGAAGGTCGACAATGAGGATGCGTGTCGATAGGTCGAGGGCGCTGACAACCTCATCCGCCAGCACCAGATCAGGGCGCGCAACGATGGCACGCGCGATGGCGATGCGCTGTCGCTGGCCGCCGGAAAATTCGTGCGGATAACGTTGGGCCGCATCCGCAGGCAACCCTACTGCCGTCGCAGCCTCTGCCACGGCTTTTGCAACATCGACGTCGATCTTTAGCGCACGCAAAGGTTCCGCCACGATATCGAAAATGGCTTGTCGTGGATCGAGAGATGAATAAGGGTCCTGGAAAACCGCCTGCACACGCCTGCGGAAGTCACGCATGAATTGCCAGTTCTTCGTGTCAAGGACTTGCCCGTCGATGGAGATGCTGCCGGCTGAAGGCTGTGCAAGTCCGAGCAACAGCCGCAGCAAGGTCGTCTTGCCCGAGCCACTTTCCCCGACGATACCGAGGTTGCGGCCTTTCTCGAGTGACAGGCTGAGATCTTCGATAATTGTCCGGGTTTGATCGTAACGGAAGGAGAGGTTCTCGACTTGGATGAAGCTCAAAATAGCCTCCCCAGCGCCCTGTCGAACGTGCGGGCAGCCTCGATAAGACTGCGGGTGTAGCCATTGTTGGGAGCCTGAAGCACCTCGCCCACGCTGCCATCTTCCACCAGTTCCCCCTGTTTCAGCACTGCGACGCGATCCACGGCGGCGGCAACCACCGGAATATCGTGGCTGATGAAGAGAAGTGCCATATTTTCCTCTTCGACGAGCTGGCCGATCAGCTTGAGGATATCTGCTTGTGTCGTCACATCCAATGCGGTTGTCGGCTCGTCGGCGATCAGCAATCGCGGGCGCCAGGCCAGCGCCATGGCGATGGCGACCCGCTGGCGCTGCCCACCTGATATTTCGTGAGGATAGGCCCGCGCCAGACGTTCGGGATCCGGTATGGAAACGCGCGCCAAGAGTTCCAATACACGTGCCTGAACCTGCTGCGAAGATGTGGATACGCAATCATGGCGCATGCGCCTGCGAACGACCTCGCCAATCTGGCGGCCGACCCGCATCAATGGATCTAGAGCGGTCAGCGGTTCCTGGAAAATCGTCGCCACGACCGGACCACGGAGCGCGACCAGTTGGCGCTCGCGTGCACCGACAACCTCGGTATCAGCAAGGAGGATGGAGCCGGTAGCCATCATCGCGTCGGATAAGAGGCCGATCAGAGCCAAAGCAGTGAGCGATTTTCCCGAGCCGGACTCGCCGATCAGGCCGAGCCGTTCACCTGGAGCAATTGAAAAGCTGACATTGCGCACCAGCTGCCGCTCACCAGCGGCAATGGACATGCGATCGATGGTTAGCAAGGCGCTCACCGGCTGCGCCTCCGTGTCGGATCTGCAAAGGCCCGCAGTCCGTCCGCCAGCAGGTTCATGCCGATGACCAGCGTCACGAGAGCAAGCCCGGGCGCGATGGCGCCGAAAGGTGCCGTATAGACGGTTCCCTGGGCTTCCTGCAGCAGCCGGCCCCAGGACGCATTGGGGGGAGGCGCTCCGAGGCCCAGATAGGAAAGGGATGATTCCGCCATGGCCGCCAGGCCGAATTGCAGCGCCAGGTTGACGATCAGGGTCGGCCAGATATTCGGCAGCACATGCACGAAGACAATGCTTGGCCAACTGCTGCCAGCCACACGTGCGGCCACGATGTAATCCATAGAAAGCACCCGCTTGACAAGAATCCGGGTGAGCCGGGCGATAATGGCAGATCCTGCAATGCCAATGGCGAGCACGGCAGTGAAAAGGCTCGCTGTCTGGCTTGCAGTTACAATCAGCATGGCAACAAGCAAGGTAGGAAACGCAATCAGAATATCGAAGGCGGCGGCAAAAACATCATCGAGCGTGCGGGTCGCAAATGCGGCAAGAGTGCCAAGCGTGATGCCGATTCCGGCACCTACGAGCACAGCGCCACTTCCCACTTCCAGAGCGATACGAGCGCCGATCAGGATCTGGGTGAAGAGGTCACGTCCGAGGCGATCCGTTCCCGCCCAGTGGGCAATGGAGGGCTCGGCGAGGCGCCCTCCAACCATTGCGGTTGGTTCGTAGGGCGTCCACAAGATCGTGAGGATTCCGGCAAGGAGATGAAGGCCGACGATAAGACCCCCGACAATCAGTGAAAGCGGTATTTTCCGCCTTACGCTTATGGCGGTCGGCTGCGGCGTGTCCGCTGGGGTCAAACTCATGATGCACCGCCGGAAACGCGACCGCGAAGGCGGGGATCGACGAGGCGCTGGATGACATCGGCTGCAAAGCCGGCGATCAGAACGAGCATGGTCGATACGACGAGAACACCCTGAACATTCGGGTAGTCGCGCTGTTCGATGCCAAGAAGCAACATCGAGCCAAGACCTGGAAGCGCAAACACCCGTTCGATCACGACAGCACCGAGCAGGGTCGATGCGAGTTCGATGCAGAGAATTGAAATGACTGGAACGGCTCCGTTTCGAATCCCATGGCGCACCAGCGCTCCGGTCAGGGTGGCGCCCAATGCCCGCGCAGTCCTGATGTAATCACTGGACATAACTTCTTCTGTTGCTGAGCGCACATAGCGTATCAGCGATGCCGACATCACAAGCGTAATCGTAGCGACCGGCAATATCAGCGCCTCGATGCTGTCAATCGGGGCGCTCCAGCCATCTGTGGGAAAGCCTCCGGAGGGAACCAGTTGCAGGTTCACCGCAAACAGCGTGACCAGCAAAATCCCGATCCAGAAAGCGGGAACGGCGATGCCAAGCTGCGAAATAACCGATATGCCCGCACCGTACCACGTGCGCTGGCGGACTGCGGCCAGTATGCCTACTGGAACGGCCACAATGATTGAACTGATAAACGCAGACAGCGTAAGGGGCAGGGTCACTACCAACCGATCGCCAATCTCCCGCAAAACCGAGGCGCCACTTACGAAGGAGACGCCGAAGTCCAGCTTGGCGATGTCCGTTAGAAACCGGAGGAACTGCTGAAAAAGGGGGAGATCCGAGCCGACCTGACGGCGCGCCGCCTCGATCTGGGTCGCATCCGCACCGACCGAAACAAGGGCGTTGGCCGGATCTCCCGGCAGTAGCCGCAGCAGCACGAACAGGACCGCACTGGCCAGCACAACGGAAACAAGCAGGATTGCTGAACGGCGCAAGAGATAGACGAGAATGACTGGATCTCCTTATCCGTATACTAGGAACAGGTTCCACCAGGCGCTTACGACCGGTAAACGGCCTGTGCCTTGACGCTCTCTAAGGCCGCTCCCACATGCAAAAGCCGCCCCGTCATAGGGCGGCTCCATGCTGCTGTCGATGGCTTGGGACTTATTTCCCGCCCTTTTGAATGGCTGAGGTAAAGAATTGCGAGTTTAAGCCATTGACCGGATAGCCGGTAACGGAGGCCTTCGACACGACGATTTGCGGATAAAGATAGAGCCAGTTGCTGGCAGCATCTTCCGCAATCTGCGTGTTGGCCTCTTTCAGCCGCCCGGTCTGCTCGTCCGTCGTCATGCTGGCTTCGGAGGACTTCACAAGATCAATGGCCTTGGAATTGTTGTAACCCCAATAGAAATCGGGATTGCTGTAGAACACGATGTCACGATGGTTGACATGCTCCTGAAGGGTCGCCTGGAAATCATGCGCCTTGTAGACCTTGGAATACCATTCATTTGCGGTGATGATATTGATATTCACCTTCACGCCGATCTTGGCATATTCCGTCTGCAGGAACTGAGCCACCAGCGGGTGCGGATCATAATTCGGCGTGTCGATCGTGAATGTGAAGCCGTCCTTTAAGCCGGCTTCGGCGAGAAGAGCCTTGGCGCTTTCGACATTGTAATCATCGACCTTCGTGAGATCGACATACCACGGATCGGTCGGAGGGACGAAGGAACCGATCACCAGACCCCGATCGCCCCAGACAGCGTTGAGGAGCTTCTTCTTGTCAATGGCGCGAGCAAGCGCTTTACGCACTTTGACGTTATCAAAAGGCGCAACGCGATCATTATAGGCCAGCAACAGCTTGGTCGTCGACTGCCCCTCAGCGACGGTAAAACTCTTGTTCGTCTGGAATTGCTTGAGCGAATCCGGGCTCTGAACCGACGTGATAATGTCAACGGAGCCCGTCAGCAGTGCGTTGTTAAGGGCTGTCGCGTCAGTGAAATAGCGGAAGGTCACGCCGCTATTTGTTGGCTTCGTTCCCCAATAGCCCTCGAAACGAGCAAGCGAAAGCGACGAACCACGTCGCCAATCACCCAACTTGTAGGGTCCGGTCCCGTTCTCTGCTGATTTCAGGTCCTTTCCACTGTCATTGACGATCCAGACATAGCTCAGATTGTACGGCAGGGAAATGGAACGGGCCGAAAGCTTGATGACGACCGTCGCATCATCCGGCGTTTCGATGGAGGCAATTCCCTTGAGGCTGTTCTTGCGGGAGCTTTTGGAGTCCGGACCAGTAACTCGCTCGATCGAATGTTTTACGTCCTTCGCCGTGAGAGGCTCTCCCGAGTGAAACTTGACGCCCGGCTGCAAGGTGAAGATATACGCCAGCCCGTCCTCGGACACCTTGTAATCCTTGGCGAGCACCGGTTCCACGGCGCCGGAATCCGACAGGCGGAAAAGGGCTTCGTAGACATTGCCATTGAAGGCTTCGTTGATGCCCTGGCCGGCACCAGCAGTATTGTCGAGGTTCTGCGGCTCATACAGAGAGCCGATGTTGATGCTGGCATTGGCGTCGAAATCGGCCGCATGCAACGAAGGCGCGAAAGCTGTCGTGGAGGCAAAGAAACCAACGATGCCGAGCTTTATGCAACACGCCAGAGAAGTCGGAATTGAGAAGGAGCGGAGCATGATCGGTTTCCTCGGACTTTTGTTGAGTTTGTCAGCCGAAACTATCGTTGACATTGGTTCTGGTGAAGGGTGCCATCTGCGATCAGGCACCCCGTTTAAGCAAAAATCTTCCAAGTTTTGGGCGATCGTGAAAACGTGCCAGGCGGCTCGCCGTTCGAGGACAGAGGATGAGAAAACCTCTTCTGCGCAAGTCCTGGGCCGCCAACCCTCTCACGCTGTCTTGCGCATTTCGGCAACACTGGCGGACGGCAGCTCGAGGTTGGAGCGGAAATCATCGCCCAAACAGTCAGTGTCGATAGTCGCGCGTCGCCGCAGTTCCGGCAGCAAGCCATTCACCAGAAGGTCTTCCTGGTCCGGGTTGCCGAAACCATGTAGTGACAGCACATCGAGAATACCATGGCGATAGCGCTCCTCGATGGCATCCGCCAGCTGCTCCGGCGTGCCGGCCATAGACCAGTGTCCGGTCTCTTACGCATGAATAATGAGTTCGCGAAGCGTCAGGCCCTGCTGCGCATAACGCCGGAACACGTCAACCCGCCCGCGTCGGCGGTTGACGCTCGACACCTCTGGCAGCAGAGTTTCCGGCAGCGGCTTGTCGAGCGGTAAGTCAGAAAGATCAATCTCGCCGCCCAGCATATCGGCAAGCTTCAGGCGGCCCTGTTCGTAATCGATACGCTCATGTTTTTCCTTCAGCCGCCGGGCAACATCTGCGTCACTTTCTCCAATGACGGAGTGGAACGAGTTCATGATGAATGACAGGCCGTTAGCACGGCCGAAGGCGATGGCATCTTCCAGCTTGGGTTGGGAGGTATACACCACCTCTGCGTAACGCGCGCCAACCGTAATGCCGGGATCAGATTGCCCGGCCTGAAACTGTACCGGTCGTCCTTGCGGCAAAGGCGGCACGTCGAGAGGCCCCTGAACGTCGAAATGCCTGCCTTTGTAATCGACGCGATGAAACTTTCGTGGATCGACACCGATAGCACCCGAAGACCTGCGTTGAGCTGCGTCGCGTTCATTGGCGTCGTAAAGAGCGTTGACCACTTCGATGAACTCTGCCGCCCGCTCGGCCGATGCGTTCGATCGTGTCGATCGCCGGCAGGAGCGCTCTGCGTTCGCGAAGCGCGGCGACAGCCGAACTGTCTATCGCAGCACCGTCGTCGGACATGGTCGCCGCTTGAATTGCCGCCAATAGCGCGGCGCGGCGATCTTGCAGCGTCGCGCTTCTCGTATCGAGATACACCATTAGCCGTGCCATATGATCCCGACGGGTTTCTTCACGGCGTGCATAGAGGGCAAATTCGTCTGGAGTAGCGCCGATCTGATCCGCAATATATCTCAGCATGGCGCGAGGCGGAGTTTCTTCTGCTCCAAGCACTCGACCCGGATATCGCATTAGACATAGCTGGATGGCAAAGCCGAGCCGATTGTGATTACGTCGCCGCAGTTCGATCCCCAGGCGATCCGCCAATGACAACGAATAGTGTAGGATTAAGCTGTCCTCGTCGACTGGGATATCGACAAGCCTCCGGCGATCTTGATCTTTGAGAAGCTTGCGCTTTGCGATCGCCCGACTCCATTCACGACCAACCTGCGTCGAGCGTTGTCGAGTCGGGCCGGCCAGAGAAATCAAAACTGGCGCATGTCGATGGCAATCCACAGAGATCGGATGCTGCAGGTCCGAACTACAACATTGTTCCTGTTTTGTTCGGCCTTAGCGTACGATTTCGGACTGCTCTAGTTCTGACCCCCTCAACGCGCTGATCGGAGCTTCGGCCGATTTGGAGTCTGTCCGCGTTAATCGGAATCGCGACTGGATTCCGTTGATTTGATTTTTGTGATTCAAGATCATTGCTGGATCGGAGGCCAGCAATGATGGTGCGACCTCTATCTCTTGATTTGCGAACGGCATTGCGTCAGCGTTGAACGATGGCATGACGGTTCGTGCCGCAGCGGAGTGTTTTGGGATATCGGCTGCAACTGCGGTCCGTATTGGGCAACTCGATTGGTCCGGCCGAGGTTTGATGCCGGTGAAGATCGGCGGGTATGTCAAACCGACACTGAGGGCGCTGCGGCCGATGCGGTGCGTCAGCGGCTGCAGGTCAAGTTCGACTGGACGGTGCGTGCGCTGTCGGCGGAGCTGAAGTCTGCGGGGATCAATGTGTCTCATGGCACCGTCTGGCGCTTCCTGCGCAGCGAGGGCAAGACCTTCAAAAAAACGCTGATGGCAAGCGAGCAGGATCGTCCGAAGGTGGCCCGGTTCCGGATGCGATGGAAGACCCATCAACATTGGCTTGATCCGGATCGCCTCGTCTTCATCGACGAAACTTGGATCAAGACCAACATGACGTGCAATTCGAGGCGAGCGTTGCCGAGCTGGCGTGCCGCACGGCCATTGGAAAACAACAACCTTCACCGGCGCGCTGCGCCTTACAGGAATGACTGCCCCGTTTGTCTACGATGGAGCCATGAACGGCAACGTCTTCCTGGCATATATCGAGCAGGTCTTGCTGCCGACCCTTCAGGTCGGCGATGTCGTCATTATGGATAACCTGCCGGCCCACAAGGCATCCGGTGTGCGCGACGCCATCGAGCGCGCCGGCGCCATACTCATGTTCCTGCCGCCCTATAGCCCAGACTTCAACCCCATTGAAAACGCATTCTCCAAATTGAAAGCCATGCTGCGGGCTCGGGCGGAAAGAAAGATCGATGCTCTATGGGATGCGGTCGGCACATTGATCCTCCGTTTCACACCCGCAGAATGCGCAAACTACTTCAGGGCTGCAGGATATGATCCAGATTGAACAGGATCTGCTCTAGTTTCTCGAAGGTTCAGCATCAGGCCATCGATCTTCTCTGTCCGCAGCCTGATCTGGTCCAGGTAGAGCTGGCCAATCTCTCTGAAACCATCAGGGACGTTCAGGGTTCGGGTCATGAGAGATAGGCCAATGGCTCGACATCGTTGATCTGGGCAGTCTTGATCAACGACGCGATGACCGCTTGGTGCTCAGCGTCAGCGTCCGAGCCTGCAACGAGAGCCTTCCTGCAATTGAGTGCGGTTGGCCTGATGTCACGATGCCGCTGCCGGCGGTGCGAAGCGGCGAAAGCTCCGGAAATGTTTGAGGCCCAATGCCCGAATGGCCACGCATTTGTTTCAGGAACAGGTCGTATCGAAACAGCTTGTCCTCCAGGGAATATCGCTTGTCCATCAGGGCCAGCAGATAGGTTGCCGCGTTCCTGACGAACTCGTCGCTATCCAGTGAGGCGACCTCTATCGCAGGGCGCGATATGTCCGGGTCGTGCGGAAGGTGGGTCAATGCGGTGATGGCCTGCAGCCGCAGGCGGGGGTGGATATGTGGTGCTGTCATGTCGGTCAGCCACGCGATCATGGGGCCGGGCTTGCCGCCTTGTCCGATTGCCTCGGCCAGCACGATCCTGATGGCCACCTCGGTCTCTGCCGTGAAGATGCGCTCCACGTGTTCTGGCAGCACGGTTCCGCGTATGGCAAGAACCAGCAGGCCAACGGCGTTCCAGTAGCGAAGAACGGCCAGGGGGCTGCTCAGGCCCTCAATAAAATTCTCAGGCGATGCTACTTCTGCGCCGCAGGCCCGGCCTGCCGTGGCGATGACATCCTCCAGTGGATAGGCGGCCAGATCACTGCAGATCTCCATCTCGGATCGAGAAAGCCCTTCGGGGATGAAACCGCCATCGCGCATCACGAGCATTGCCTCGACGAGGGCCTTGCGCATGTCGTTGAGACGCTGCGCATATTCCGGCAGATCCGCGAGATTGGTGAGGGAGTCCGGATCCGCCGCCATATCGTACAGTTCTTCGTGGGGTTTGGCGCTCCAAAAACGCGCCTGCGCCTGCGTCAACTGGCTGGCCAGGGCAAGGGTTTCATAGGCCTGATACCCATTGGCGTTCCATGGATAAAGATAATGCTGCCCCCAGGGGCGGTGCGGCTTATAATTGCGGATATAGCGATAGCGCTCGCTGCGCAGGGTGCGCGTCAGATCGTATCGCTCATCCATCCGGTCCCGCCCGGAAAAGGCATAGGAACGCGAGGGCGCATTCGCGTCGACCAGCGATCTGCCGGGCAGGCCGGGAACCGGCAAGATGCGGTTGTAATAGCTGGCAAGATCAGTTCGAAGCGCCTCGCAATCGGGAAGATGTGCCGGCAACGTGACATCATCAGGGACGACTGTGCCCCGCTGACGCTCGAAAATGCATCTTTTATGGGTAAGCATGCAGTTGAACACCGCCAGGAACGGCTTGCCAGCCGGTCGATTGGCCCAGTGTGCGGCACCGCTGCAGTCATCCCAGATCGTTCTCGGATCGAACTCCACATTGTAGTGCGTCTTGGAATTGTTGGTGCAATAGTAGCCGGCCTCGCGCATCATCTGCGGATAGGTGGTCTGGTTTGCTGGCATCGGTCCCTAACCGGTCATCTGACGCCCGAGCTGCGCGGTTTCCGCATGCTGCCCTGTTAGCATGGCATAGCGCGACGGCGCACAGACCGGCGAGGTGCAGAAGGCCGAACGATAGGTCACGCCGCTGTTGGCCAGTTCGTCCAGCCGCGGGGTTCGGGCGATGGTGTCTCCATAAGCTCCCTGCCGCGGCGGACAATCTTCGCTGACCAGAAACAGGATGTGTGGACGATCTTGAGGGGGAAAGCAGCCATGTCATCCGCAACTTGCATTTGCTCCGGATAGAAATGAAAACGCCGACGGAATTCCACCGCCGACGTTTCAGCTCGTCAACTGTTAAAGTGCCGTTACTTGGCAGGACGGAAGTTGCGGATATAAGGCACGTTGTTTCCGGGCTCCATATCGACATCTGTATCCGGTGTCGTGAAATAGACCGTGTTGATGCGATACCATGGCGCGAACCATGCCTTGTCGACGATATAGCGGTTCACCGCCTGGAATTTCGCCTTCTGCGCATCACCGGTCGCCACCTGCGCCTCACGGATCAGGTCCAGCAGCTTCGGATCGTTTGCCTTCAGCGGATTGAAGGGAGCGTCCGGCAACAGATATTGGCGGAAATCGCTCCATGGCGTGATCATCCCGAAGGTGAAGATGAAGGCGGGATACTTGCCGGAGCGGATCTGCGGAATGGCGCTGCCGGGGGCGAGCTTTTGCCAGTTCACCTTGATCCCTATGGCGCCCAGCTGCTGCGTAACGATCGGTTCATAGGCTGCGAAGGGGCCGATCTGTGGCATGTCGAGCGTAAAGCCGTTCGCGTAGCCGGCCTCGGCCAACAGCGCCTTCGCCTTGGCTGGGTCATAGGGGTAATAATCCTGGAGCTCAGGCAGGAATGCCTCGCTCGTCTTGCCAAAGATCTGGTTGGTGGCGGTGCCGTAGCCGAGATCGACGAACTTCAGAATAGATGCCCTGTCGAAGGCCAGATTGATGGCCTTGCGCACGCGCACATCGGCTAGCGGAGGATTGAGCTTGCCTTCGCGGTCAGCCAGCGTCAGACCCAAGAAATCGACGTCGCCGAGATGGACCTTCAGGCCCGCCGCAGTCGCCTGCTTGATTTCCTTGGGCGAGGCAATTGCGGCATCGACCTGGTGCGAGCTGATCGCGTTGATGCGCGCGACTGTATCGCTGATCGGGGTGATCGTGACCTGCTTGAACGGGAAGGCCGACGGGTTCCAGTATTCCGGGTTTCGTCGATAGACATATTGGCGGCCAGCGACTGATGCACTCGCGTCATACACGTAGGGCCCGGAGCCGACAGGATGTTCGTTCGAACCCTCCTTGCCGAGAGTGGCTGGGCTTGCCAGTGCACCGGCAACGGTCGTCAGGTTGTAAAGCAGTGCCGGGTCCGGTTCCGCAAGCCTGAGCTCCAGCTCCTGCGGCGACTTGACCCCGATCTCCTTGATGGTGCGGGCCATGTAGCTATTGGGGCCGTTGGCGGTGGCCAGATATTCCAGGTTGGCCTTGACCGCGTTCGCGTCGACGCTTGTGCCGTCCGTGAACTTGACGCCGGCACGCAAGACGATCGTCAAAACCGTGTTGTCGGCGTTGTACGTCCAGCTTTCGGCGACGTTTGGCACAATCTTGGCGTCGGGCGTGTAGACCAGCAGCGTATCGAAGATCGGCATCCAGTACTGCACCGTGTTGCCGATATTGAGCTTGCCGCGGTCAAAACTGTCATTGTCGATACGCGCAGCAAGCGCCAGGGTTTCCGCGTCATTCGGGACTTCTGCATTTGCCGTTGTGGAATAAAATATTGCGGCGGCGGCCAGCAGGGCTGCCATTGACTTTTTCTTCATGCTCCCCTCCCAGAGAACCGATCAGCAAAATTGATCAGAGAGTAGTGATATTTGCTTCGTGGACCTGATAACAGGTTGTTCTCCATTCAAGAAATGCAAAGATATTGTTTGGCGATAAGAAATTTGCATCGCATGAGAAGGGCTTTGGGGTGACTTGCGTTTTCCGGCTGCCGGCCAAAGCATGAACCCACCAGAGGATGCGGCGGTGTGGGAGGGCGCCTGCCGAGCGAGGCGGAATGGGAGCATGCCGCCCGTAGCGGTAATCGACGCCGGCGCTATCCGTGGAGCGATCGTGAGCCAACGAAAGACGGGTTCTACAATCTCGCCGGCAATGTCTGGGAATCGACGAGCGATGCATTCCGCGTGCGGTCACTGACGCGGGCGGCGAAGAGCCGCAACGCCCAGGCCGCGGCATGACGAAAAGGTGCTCAAGGGAGGCTCCTTCCTGTGCCACAAAAGCTATTGCTACCGCTATGGCATCGCCGCCCGAATGGGCCTTTCACCCGACAGCGCCACCAGCAATGCCGGGTTCCGTATCGCCTATGACGCCATTCCCTGAGGGATGGTTGCGGTTGCTGTCTCCAAAATGGCATTGGCGCAAGGCCATAAACGTTCGTCATTTTGAAGAGGTAACCTCAGCCTCACTGCTGTGAGAGCGGTCTGGTCGATACGCGTTTCAGTCAGTTCGTATTGTCGAACGTTTCCACGCATCTCTGGGTGAGGAACTTCACGGGGGGCCATTCGGCGAGTTCCTTGCGGAAGAGCATGCCAAGCGGCAGCGTGGCGCTTTTGAGCTTGATAGGGAGTGGCACGAGCGCCGGAGACAGCGCCTGGCTCACCGCTAGATCGGGAAGAACGGTGAGACAGTTGCTTTGTTGGACAAGCGCCACCGTGGAGGCGATCCTGTCGCAGGTCATGCGAATTTGCGGCGGCCTGCCCAGCCGCTCCGCCAGCGCATAAGTGGCCGTGTCTTTCAGGATTTCCAGTTCCGAATAGGTGACCCAGGGGTAGTCGAGGGCAATGTCTTCCGGTAGCTCGCCCCCCAATGCTATGCGGCCAAAGGCGGGATGGCTTTCGCGGGCCACGATCTGCAG
Organism: Rhizobium oryzicola; assembly: GCF_030504645.1. Classification (GTDB taxonomy): domain Bacteria; phylum Pseudomonadota; class Alphaproteobacteria; order Rhizobiales; family Rhizobiaceae; genus Neorhizobium; species Neorhizobium oryzicola. The sequence continues at coordinate 101,108 of NZ_JAUKWQ010000003.1, forward strand.
TTCTATTCCGGTCAGGAACTGGATGATCAGGTTCTGGTTCGTCGCCGCATCGGCAAAGGCGCCACCGAATGCCACGTCCAGCCGCCCGTTCGCGAGGTCCGAGATCACGTTGCCGTCGCGGATTGCGCAGAACTCGATCAGCACATTTGGAAAAACTTCCTGTAGCTCCAGCAGGATGCGGGTGAGGGCGCCGGACTGCCATGTCGGCCCGGCGCCGATGCGCAGGCGCACATTGGCATCCTGCCATTCGGTGTCCAGTTCCTGTTGGGCGATGGCCCAATAGCGGTTCATCCGCTGCACGACGTTGAGAATGCGCTCCCCATAGGGCGTCGGCTTCACGCCGCGCGCATGGCGCTCCAGAAGCGGCTTTCCATAATGCGTCTCCAGATGCGCCACCGACCGGGACAGCGCAGGCTGGGTCACGTTCAGCTTTTCCGACGCTTTTCGCAGGCTGCCCTCCGCCACGATCACCTGCAGCCGAAAGAGATGTGTCATATGGTCGAGCATAGCGATCAGTTTTCCTTATCGGGTGATCCGGTCTTTTCATTTTTTCTCGATCCCCGCAACTGCTAAGTACGGCGACATGCGCATGGGAAGCGCTGCAAGGGAGGAAGAATTCAGATGCGCCTCAGTGGAGGGAAGACCCGCTCATGGCCACTCCGGCCATACGCATTGCCTGCTGGGCTTGACCGGCCATGCTGATGTTTCTCGCAAAGCGTCTGGCGACCGGTGTCATTCTGCTCGCTTCCATTGCCACGATTACGTTCTTCCTGGTTTTCAGCGGAACCCAACGTGTGGTCGTCAACATTCTCGGACAGTCCGCGACCGATGCAGATATCGCTGCACTGACGCGGAAGCTCGGAATAGACCGTCCGCTTCTGACGCAGTATGCCGACTGGCTCTCGCATGCGTTGCGCGGCGATCTTGGCAATGCCTGGACGATGGACGGCAGCGTCACCGACATTCTTGGGCGGACCTTGCCCGTCACCCTGTCGATTGTCGCCTTCGCTATCGCGGTCATGGCCATTCTCGCTGCCCTTCTGGGGATCGCCGCCGCGACGAGGAGCGGCTGGATCGACCGCCTGATCCAGGTTCTGAGCGTCATCGGCTTCTCCATGCCGAATTTCTGGCTTGGTCTCCTGCTGATCATCTTTTTCGCCCTGACCCTGCAGGTTCTCCCTGCGACGGGTTTCGTGTCGCCCGCCTCATCTGTGACCGGTTGGCTCGCATCGATCACGCTTCCCGCTGGCGCCCTCATCCTTTCCGGTGTCGCCTCCGCGGCGCAGCAGGTGCGCGGGGCCGTTCTCGATGCTCTGCGACAGGACTATGTTCGCACGCTCTGGGCGCGGGGTGTTTCGCCGCGCTCCATCTTCTTCCGCCACGCCCTTCGCAACGCGGTTCCCGCCGCGCTGACAGTTCTTTCGGTGCAATTCATCGCGCTCCTCAGCGGATCGGCGGTCATCGAGCGCATCTTTGCCATTCCCGGGCTCGGGGCACTGACGGTCCAGTCGGCCGTGGTGGGTGACATCCCGGTCCTCATGGGCATCGTCACCTCGATGGTCGCGGTGGTGGTGGTCGTCAACCTGTTCATCGATCTGCTCAACGCACTTGCAAATCCGAAGGTGAGGCTGTCATGAGCGACTTGGTCAATAACGATACCGGCCGGCGGGCACCTGCGCGTCAGACCCTGATCCGCGCGGTCCTTCGCAATCCGCTCGGGGCGGCGGCTTCATTCGTCATCCTCTGTGTCGTTCTGATCGCTATTCTCGCGCCGCTGATTGCGCCGCAGGATCCGACAGCGGTGCAGATCTTCAAGGTCAATGCGCCGTGGGACGCAGAATTCCTACTGGGCGGCGACGGGTCGGGCCGGGACATCCTGTCGCGGCTGATCTTCGGGGCACGCAACACGCTGCTCGGTGCGCTGATCGTCGTGGGTGTGTCGTCGACGCTCGGCGTGGCGGCGGGCCTGATCGGCGGCTATTACGCAGGTCGCGCGGACACTGTCTTCAGCTGGGTCGCGGATGGGCTCATGGCCCTGCCGGCCATTATCGTGCTGCTGGCATTCCATCAGGTCCTGGGATCTTCGATCTACTATTCAATGGCAGTGTTCGGAATTCTGCTGACGCCGGGCTTTTTCCGGCTGACCCGCAATCTGGTCGCTTCGGTGCGCAACGAACTCTATATCGATGCCGCCCGCGTCTCGGGTCTCAGCGACAGCCGCATCATCTTCCGCCACGTGCTGAAAACCGTGCGTCCGCCGCTGGTCATTCAGGTGTCGATCGTCGCGGGGATCGCCATCATCATTCAGGCGGGCCTTGAATTTCTCGGGTTGGGCGACTCCCAGGTGCCGACCTGGGGCGGCATGCTGCAGGATGGCTTCGCCAATCTCTACGTCGCACCCGAAGCCGTCTGGTGGCCGGGCCTGGCGATCTCTCTGACCGTCGCGTCCTTCGTGCTGCTAGCAAACGCGGTTCGCGATACGCTGCAGCAGAACCAGCCGACCGGGCGAAAGCTGGCGGTTGATCCGTCCCCTGTTTCGCAAGACGGCGATGCGGCCGATTCCGCTGATATTATCCTGAGCGTTCGCGATCTTGCCGTCGGCTATCCGGACGGCGACCGCTGGCGCGAGGTAGTGCGCGATGTCTCTTTCAACGTACGCCGCGGCGAAATTCTCGGCATCGTGGGAGAAAGCGGCTCCGGCAAGAGCCAAACTGCCTTCGCGATCCTCGGACTGCTGGCCTCCGGCGGAACAGTTCTGCGCGGGTCTATCCGCTTCGAAGGGCGCGATGTGACGAAGCTCGACTTCGCTGCGCGTCATGCGCTGCGCGGCAGCCAGATTGCCTATGTGCCGCAGGAGCCCATGTCCAATCTCGATCCGTCGTTCAAGATCGGGTTTCAACTCATGGAGCCGATGCGCACTGTTCTCGGCCTTTCCAAGGCCCAGGCCCGTGCGCGTGCGCTGGAATTGCTCGGCCATGTCGGTCTTCCGAACCCGTTGCGCACCTTCAACGCCTATCCGCACCAGATTTCCGGCGGCATGGCACAACGCGTACTGATCGCAGGCGCCATTTCCTGCAATCCGAAGCTGCTGATTGCCGACGAGCCGACAACGGCACTCGACGTGACGGTTCAGGCGGAAATCCTCAAGTTGCTCAGAAACCTTCAGTCCGAACTGGGCATGTCTGTGATCATGGTGACGCATAATTTCGGCGTCGTTGCCGATCTTTGCGACCGTGTCGCCGTCATGCAGCAGGGCAGGATCGTCGAAATCAACGCGGCCGGAACGCTCTTTGCGACGCCGGAGCAGGATTACACAAAAATGCTTCTGAGCTGTGTTCTCGAAGATAGTCCGGTCCGCGCTTATGTCGCTCCGACCGCAGGCGGGGGAAATTGAAAATGACCACGGCCCCGCTTCTCACCTGCGAGAACCTCAACGTTTCCTTCGGCTCACACCATGTGCTGAAGGACGCCTCGATCGACATTCGTCCGGGCGAAACCGTCGGCCTGGTCGGCGAAAGCGGCTCCGGCAAGACCACGATCGGGCGCGCCATTCTCGGCATCGGCCCCGTGACGTCCGGCCGCATCGTGTTCGACGGGCAGGACATCACGGGCGTCGCACCCCGCAACCGCACAGGCGATGCGGCGCGCATCCAGGCCGTCTTTCAGGATCCCTACAGTTCTCTGAACCCGGCCATGACCGTCGAGGAAACCCTGATCGAACCTATGGTATACCGGGGCCTCTATGCGCCCGTCGATGCAAAGGCGCGCGTTCGCGATCTTCTCGACCAGGTGGCCTTGCCGGCGGACGCGGCACATCGTTACCCGCGCGAATTTTCCGGCGGCCAGCGCCAGCGCGTCGCCATTGCCCGCGCTCTCGCCCTTTCTCCGCGCCTCGTCATCTGCGACGAGCCGGTTTCCGCGCTCGACCTGTCCACACAGGCGCGGGTGATGGACCTGTTCATCGACATCCAGAACCGCACCGGTGTGGCCTATCTCTTCGTTTCGCATGACTTGGCTGTGGTGCGCCATATCTCGCACCGCGTTGCCGTTATGCGCAGCGGCGAAATCGTCGAATTCGGCAATTGCGACCAGGTCACTTCAAACCCGAAACATCCCTATACCCAACGTCTCTTGCTAGCCGCGCCGGTTGCCGATCCCGCCCGTCAGGCGCTTCGACGAGAGGCGTTCGAACGCTTGAGCGCCGCATCCTGATCGCACCGCGGTCGTCCCGTCCCCATTTGAAAACCCGGAATTCGTCATGCCTTTCGACCTGTCTCATCTTGCGCTCGCTCCCTTTTCGCTAGACCGCGAACAGATTGAATGGGTGCGCCACACCTTCGAAAAACTGGACGACGCGGCGCGTGTCGGACAGGTCTTCAATCTCCTGTCGCGGGGCGACGAGACCGGGGAACGCGAGATGTTCCGCGCCTTCCGACCGGGCGGCATCACCCGTTACTTCAATTCTGACGCGGTGTCCGAGCGCGCGCGCCTGGAAGAACTGCAGGCCGATGCGGAGGTGCCGCTGCTGGTGTCGGCCGATCTGGAAGGCTCGCGCATGAGCCTGCCCTTTGGAACGCAGGTGCCGAACCCGATCGCACTTTCGGCCATCGACGATGTGAATGTCACCGCCGAGGTTGCGGGCATCATGGCGCGCGAGGCTCTGGCGGTCGGGCTGAATTGGTCCTTCACACCCCTGCTGGACATCAACGCCAAGACACGCAGCTCGATTGTGCCGACCCGCGGCTTCGGTTCTGATCCCGAACGCATTCTGCGCCATTCGCTCGCCCAGATCGCAGCCTTTCAGGCGGCAGGTATTGCCGCGACGGCAAAGCATTGGCCGGGCGAGGGCCATGACGACCGCGATCAACATCTGGTCACGACCATCAATCCGCTGTCGGTGGACGAGTGGGAAGCCACCCATGGACGGCTTTATCGCGAGGCGATCGGCGCCGGTGTTCTCAGCATCATGACAGGCCACATCGCTTTTCCGGCCTTTGCCGCGGCGATGGGCGCGAGCGGTACAGATCTCTACCGTCCGGGTACGCTCTCCAGCATCATCAACATCGATCTGCTGCGCGGGCGCCTGGGCTTCAACGGGCTGATCGTCTCCGATGCCAGCGAAATGGCAGGGCTTTCCTCGTTCATGGATGTGACGGCGGCCAAGGCGGAAATCCTGAGAGCCGGCTGCGACATGATCCTCTTCGCAACCAATCCCGAGCGGCATTTTGCCAGCGTCCTTGAGGCGGTCCGTAGCGGGCATGTTCCTTCGAAGCGGTTTTTCGAGGCGGTCACGCGTGTGCTTGGGCTCAAGGCAAGGCTCGGCCTGCACCGGCCCCGAGAGCAACGCGAAATTCCGCCGCGGGCGAGCGATAGGATGAAGGACGTTCTGCTGAAGGCGCCGATTCTTGAAAAGGACACGCAATCGCTATTTCCGCTTTCCCCGGAAAAGACACGCCGCGTCCTGGTCATTGCGCCCGGCATCGTCGAGCCGCTCTGGAGTTCGCGACTGCCGCTGATCCTGCCGGACCTGCTGGCAAAGGAAGGCTTTGAGGTGAAGCTTCATCCGATGGGCGAAGCCTACGAGACGAAGGATTACGACCTCGTCATCTATGCCTTCTCGGAGGAGGCCTTGCTGACACGCGGGCGGATTTTCCTCGATTGGGCTTCGCTCGGAAAGGGGCTTCGCGGCGCCATGATGCGCCCCTGGCATGATGTGCCGACCCTGATGATTTCCTTCGGCTATCCCTACTATCTGTACGACGCGCCGCGCGTGCCCACCTATGTCAACGCCTGGGCCACCATGGATGAAATGCAGGAGGCGGTGGTCGAGCTGATGATGGGCCGCGCGCCATGGAACCGCAACAGTCCGGTAGATGTGTTCGCCGAAGTTCCGGACGGCCGCTACTGACATTGACTTCATTCGGCTGCCCTCGCGGCGCCGGCTATTCGAAAAGGATGCTTGTATGACCCTCGTTCTTCCCGCGCCGCCGACCCCGACGGTTGCCGTTCACGGCACGGACTCCCGTTTTCCCGTACGGCGCATCTTCTGCGTCGGGCGCAATTATGCGGCCCATGCCCGCGAGATGGGCAAGGACCCGGATCGCGAGCCGCCCTTCTTCTTTTCAAAACCCGCCGATGCGGTTGTCGACAGCGGCGAGACGGTCGCGTATCCGCCACAGACGGAAAACTTCCATTACGAGGCAGAACTTGTGGTGGCTATCGGCAAGGGCGGGCACGATATTGCGGAAGCCTCCGCACTGGAGCATGTCTGGGGTTATGCCGTGGGCAATGACCTGACGCGGCGCGATCTGCAACTGGCGGCGCGCGACCAGGGCCGGCCTTGGGACTTCGGCAAATCCTTCGACCGTTCCGCGATCATCGGACCCATTCATGCAGCGTCCGCGATTGGCCATCCGGACAAGGGCGCGATCCGCCTTGCCGTCAACGGCACATTGAAGCAGGACGCCGATCTTGCTGACCTGATCTGGTCGGTGCCGGAGATCATTTCCTATCTATCGCACTCGATCGCTCTGGCACCGGGCGACCTCATCATGACCGGGACCCCGGCTGGCGTCGGTCCGCTGGTGCCGGGCGATGTATGTGTCGTTTCGATTGAAGGCCTCGGCGAAATTTCTAGCACAATCAGCGAAAGGCGCTGACATGGGCCTGAGGCTGCACAACTTCTTCCGCTCATCTACCTCGACCCGGCTGAGGGCGGCTTTGAATCTCAAAGGCCTGCAATACGACTATATTCCTTACGTGCTGCGTCGCGGCGATACGCGCACTCCGGAATATCTTGCCATGAACCCGGCCGGGCTGGTGCCCGTTCTGGAGAGGGACGATGGAAGCTTTCTCACCCAGTCGCTCGCCATCATCGAATGGCTGGAGGAAACCTACCCGCAGCCGCCACTTCTGCCTGATCATGCTGACGGTCGCGCGCGCGTACGGGCGCTGGCCCATATGATAGCCTGTGAGGTGCATCCGCTCAACAATCTGCGGGTGCTCGGCTATCTTGCCAATACTTTCGGAGCTGACGAGGCTGCGCAGCAGGCGTGGTTCACCCACTGGGTCACCACTACCTTCGACGCACTCGAAAGCATGCTGGCATCAGACTCGAGAACGGGCCGTTTCTGCCAAGGTGACGTTCCCGGCCTTGCGGATCTCTGCCTCTATGCGCAGGTCTGGAACAATCGACGCTTCGAGATCGATACGGGCGCATGGCCTACCATTGCACGCATTTTTGCCGCACTGGACCAGTTGCCCGCCTTTCGCGACGCAGCGCCGCCCAATCAACCAGACGCCGCCTGAAACGAATTGCCGGGAAAATGGATCCTGGCTTCCCGTACGGGAACACGTAAGCGATCCAGAAGCAGGAGGAGGACCAAATGCAGGAACAGTCCGATAGCAAACCCCATAATGCCATGATGCCGGAGGACACGCCGGAATTGCGGGCGCTTTACGCTGCCTTCGAGGAGCAGCATCTGATGCCGCTCTGGACGCAACTGGGCGATCTCATGCCGCGGCATCCGAAGCCGAAGGCGGTTGCCCACGTCTGGAAATGGGCCGACCTGTTGCCGTTGGCGCAAATGGCGGGCGATCTCGTGCCTGTCGGGCGGGGCGGCGAGCGGCGGGCGCTGGGCCTTGCCAATCCGGGCCTCGGTGGAAACGCCTATATCAGTCCCACGCTCTGGGCGGCGATCCAGTATCTCGGGCCGCGCGAAACCGCGCCAGAGCATCGTCACGCGCAAAATGCATTTCGCTTCGTCGTAGAAGGCGAGGGTGTGTGGACCGTGGTCAACGGCGATCCGGTTCGCATGAGCCGCGGCGACCTCCTGCTCACGCCCGGCTGGCATTTCCACGGCCATCATAACGACACCGACAAGCCTATGGCATGGATCGACGGCCTCGACATTCCCTTCTGCCAGCAGATGGATGTCGGATTCTTCGAATTCGGCTCCGACCGCGTGACCGATTACGCGACGCCGAAATTCTCGCGCGGGGAGCGGCTGTGGTGCCATCCCGGCCTGCGTCCGCTGTCAGGTCTGCGCGACACGGTGAACACCCCCATCGGCGCCTATCGCTGGGAGTACACCGACCGGGCCCTGACCGAGCAATTGCTTCTGGAAGAGGAAGGCCAGCCGGCGACGGTCGAACAGGGTCATGCCGCGATCCGCTACGTCAACCCGACGACCGGCGGCGATGTCATGCCGACCATCCGTTGCGAATTTCACCGCCTGCGCGAGGGGACGGAGACGCCTGTCCGGCGCGAGGTAGGTTCGACGATCTTCCAGGTCTTCGACGGCAAGGGTGCAGTCGTTCTCGACGGCGTGACCCACACGCTCAATATCGGCGACATGTTCGTGATCCCCTCCTGGATCCCGTGGTCGCTGCAGGCGGAATCCCAGCTTGATCTCTTCCGCTTCTCCGATGCCCCGATCATGGAGCGTCTGGCCTTCATGCGTAGTCATGTCGAGACGGACGCGCCATGAGTGACGCGCTGGAGGAAGCAAGGCGGGTTTTGAGGGACCGGCAGGGCGGCGGCGCGCGCTACGATGCACCGACAGCTCCGGCCACGGAACTGCAGTGGGCACGCCTCGGCACCGCCTATTTTGCACGCCTGCTCAACGGGCTGTCCGACGATGCCCTAGACGAACCGTCGACGGTCGAGGGCTTTTCGCGCCGCCGCCTTGTCGCTCTTGTCTGTTACCAAGCTCGCCTGTTGGGAGAACTTGTTGCCTGGGGACGAAGCGGTAGGACGGAGCCGTTCCCACGCGAGGCGACAGTCACTGTGAACGAGCTGGATTTCGGCATCATTCAGCCAAGCCGCGCGTTGCGGAACCTGTTTGAACATACGGCCATTCACCTCAACGTGGAATGGCGTGATATGAGCGACGCTGATTGGCAGCGCGCGGTGCGTGATGCTGCGGGACACGAAATCCGACTCGGACAGACCCCGCTTCTGCGAGCCCGGACCATCTGGTCGGCTGCGCTTGCCCTTCGGTGCGGTGCAAGACAGACAGACGTGCCGAGCGGCCTGGATCTTTCGCTCCGGCTGATTGATCGTTTTCAATCCCGTTGATTTATCGGCACGTTGACGGATCGCCATAGACAGGGGTTGGTGCATGGATCAGTCATCGGCGGCCACTTTTCTCTATAGGAGAGGTTGCTTGCTGCCGCTGATAGGCGGCTGGGGCGGCGCTTGAACTGTCGGTATCTCAAAAGAAGAGCAGGATGAAAGCGGCACCTCCAAAGAGGGCTCACAATCTGAAAAGACCGGGAGTTAGGCAAGGGCCGGTGTCGTCATCCTGCAGCTAGATGCTCTTCTCCCAACGCTGCAAGTGATCGCAATCGGCAAGTCACTGCTTTGCCATGCTGGCTCTAGATGCTGAACGCCGATCACGCATTTGCTCGCAACGTGGCACTGGCACACCGCTCTGATGTCCGTTGTCAATGCTTTGGGCGCGTGGAAACTACCGTCCCGAAGAAACGGCCCGGTTCAGCCTTGGTGCAGGGAATCATTAAACGCGTTGTCGTAGATGCTTGACCAGCCTGACAACTGGTTTCAGCCACGATGCATTTCAAGCACAATTCCTCCCGCCGCCATCGTATCGGCAAGGTGAAGTTCAAGGTGACGAACTGGCCGGAGTACGAGGCTGGTCTTCGTCGGCGGGGCAGCCTGATACTCTGGATGACGCCGGAGGGACGTTAGTGCAGTGATCATAGCGTAGACGGCTTGCCGTCTTTGATGCCGGCGCTATGCGGGAACCGTATTGCAGCGAACGGATTTCGGCCGTTCGCAGGCCTAGCATGCGATTGAGAATAGCGCAGCCGAGGGTTACTTCGGTCTGCTGTGCTGCAAATGAGCGCGCCCGCAGCCGCCCTCCGATGATCGATTTGTAGCGACCGATTGCGGTCTCGACCAGAGATCGCTTGCCGTAGCCGGTCTCCGCCTGCCACTTCATCCGGCCATTGGCGTTGATCGCCGCGATATGCCGGTTCCGTTGACTGGAGGGATCGCTGTCTGGCCGTTCCACCGCAGTGGCGCGGGGCGGGATTACCACCGCCGCGTCGGCACTGTGTCTGGTGACGGTGTCGTAGGTCGGCTCACCGTCATAGGCACCATCTGCTGTGAACTGCCCGATCAGCAAGTCGATCTGCTCGAGTAGCGGCTCAACTTGTGAGGCGTCGCCGGCATCCTGGTCCGTCACAACGTGAGCCATGATATCGTCGCTGTCGGCATCTAGCGCCAGCTTGCGCCAACCCCTGCGGGATTTGGCACCGTGTTTTTCCTCCAGCCATTGACTTGCGCCATAGACTTGTAGCCCTGTGCTGTCGATGAGGACGTGGACGGGTCCACTCTGAGGGATGCGATCATCATGCAGCCTCTTCGGCGCTCTCGGCTTGTTGGCCCGGCGGCTCAGGGTCGTGTGATCGGGTACAGGAAGATCCAGACCAATCAGGTTCAGCACCGAGGTCACGAAGCGCTCCGCCTGACGCAGAGGCAGGCCGAACACCAGCCCCAGCGTCAAGGCGGTCTCGATCGCCAGATCGGAGTAGCGCGGCTGCCCGCCACGCGTCGTGCCCTTCGGCGCCTGCCATGACGATAGCGTTCCGGCGTCATCCACAGGGTCAGGATGCCCCGCCGACGAAGACCAGCCTCGTACTCCGGCCAGTTCGTCACCTTGAACTTCATCTTGCCGATACGATGGCGGCGGGAGGAACTGTGCTTGAAAAGCATCGTGGCTGAAACCAGTTGTCAGGCTGGTCAAGCATCTACGACAACGCGTTTAATGATCCCTGCACCAAGGCGGACGAGCGGGGCTTCAGTCCTGCAAGCTCGGTATCAACTCAATGCAAAGAGGCGGTTAAGGCGACGCCATCTGCAGCGGCAGCGAGATCGACCCGGGGGTGAAAGCCGCTGCCAACATCCTCGACCTCGATGCCTATTTTGGCCGCAAGCCCGACGCATTGTCAGGAGGGCAGCGCCAGCGCTTTGCATTGGGCTGAGCCATCGTGCGGGTGCCGAAGGTCTTCCCGTTCGATGAGCCGCTATCCAACCTAGACGCAAAGCTTCGCGTTCAGATGCGCTCGGAGATCTGTGACCTGCGGAATGAGTCCAAAATGGAGTGATGTGCAAGACTGCGGTTGAATAGCCCGAGTTTCGTAGTAGAGCATATAATCGGCATCTTGGATGGAGCAAGGGGCTGGCACACCGGTCTCAGGGCTTTGCTTCAACCACGGCGTCAGCGATCCTGCCTCTATAAATGGAAGGCCGAATTCGGCGGCGTGGACACTACGGCTATTTCCCGATAAGCAGCAACAGGTTTGTGAGAGTGGCGGTTACCGGCGCTGGCACCGCCAGACGTTCGGCATGCGATGCAACAGCACCGGTGATCGTGTCTATTTCCATCGGTCGTCCACCCAGCCGGTCTTGCAGCATTGATGGCTTGTGATGCCGATGGTTTGCCAGCGCGTACTCGACGGACTGTCTTGTCCGGTCGCGGTCGATGGCGACACCAAGCGCAGACGCGGTCGCTAACGCTTCGTCCAGGACGGAAAAGATGATTTTGCGCGCCTCCGCACTGTCACTCATCTCACCGACCGTCATGCAGGTGACCGCGGCAACCGAATTCAGCGCCGCGTTGAAGGATAGCTTTTCCCAAATAGACGCATCGACCGAACGGTCGGCCACGCAATTCAAGCCAGCCTTGTTCAGCACGTGACACACTTCGTCAAATCGGGGCGAGCCGTCACCAAGGGCGGGCCACAGATGGATCTCGCCCGATCCTGGAACGTTGACGTGACCGGTCTCGACCACCGTTGCCGGCCAATTGGTCATGCCCTTGATAATCCTCGCGCGCGGGATCACCGTTTCGATCTTCTCCACATTTCCGATGCCGTTCTGCACCGTCAGCGCCAGGGTCTCAGGTCCGATCAGGTGGGAAGCCCCGTTCACGGCGGCCTCGGTGTGCATACCCTTCGTGAAGACAATCACCAGATCATAAACACCGGAATAGGTCTGTGCCGGGCCAATCGGCAGGTTATGGATCTCGTCTGTCCCGGCTATCGTCAGCCGTAGGCCACGCTCTTTCACGGCATCGATTTGCGCAGGGTTGACCTCTACCAGCGATACGTCCTCGCCGGACGCCGCCAAGCGACCCGCAAATAGGCTCCCCATGGCACCGGAGCCAATCACTACAATCCGCATGTGTCCTCCTCCGTGACGATTGAACACGTATCTTTCCAAGCACTCCTCCGCGCCCGCTACATCATGCCGCGAACTGCAATTCCCGCAAGATAGTTTGTCATCAAAATATTTGTCCTCAAACTATCTTGCGATTTGTCGCGATATCGGTCTAAATTTGTTGAAGAGGAGAGCCGGTTGGGAGGCCGGTTATAAGGAAAGGTGGAAGAGGCCTGACCAAGCCATGCCGGAGCATCATCGAATTCCGCAGCAAGTGAACCATTCCAAAAGCAAAGCGTGTGAAAATGGCGAAGGCGTCGGCAAAACCGAAACTGGATCTGGTCAAGCGCGATGACAGCAATGCGCTGATCCCGGAAGCGTTTCGTAACGTGCTCGGCTACCATCTTCGGGTGGCGCAGGAGGCATCGTTCCAGGCGTTCAGCGCGGCAGCTGACAAGGCGGATCTGAAGCCCGGCTGGTATTCGATCCTGACCATTCTGGCGGAATATGGCGAGCTGACACCGTCCGATCTCAGCCGCGTCTGCGGCCGTGATCGATCGACGCTGACGGCAACGCTGAAGGGGCTTTCCATCCGCGGCCTGATCGAGCGGCATCAGAACCCGGAGGACCAGCGCAGCTACAGCGTGCGGCTGACGGAGGAGGGCCGCAAGATGCAGCGCCGCCTGCATGCCATTGCTCACCAGCACGACCAGAGATTGGATGAGATCGTCGGTGCCGACAAGGACGTGGTGATCGCAGTGCTTGCCCGCATCGTCAATGCGCTGGGAACCAGCTAATCAAGGCCGACTGCGCGAAAGATAGGTCGTCGCGCAGCTGGCATTCGAACAAAGCAGATCGGCGGGGGAGGTCCCGCAGGGTTCGGCTTCCGAGGAGGGAGGCCGGAGAGGAACGCGGCTTGCCTGCCGCAACCAAAATGGAGGAGATATATGCTTAAATACCATCTCATGAAAAAACTTCTAGCGGCCACGGTCGGTTTCGCCGCTATCCTGGCAGCCGGTGCGCAACCGGCATCCGCCCAGGACAAGATCATCAACCTGAAGATCTCGTTGTGGGTGCCACCCACACATCCTCTGGTGAAGTCCACCCAGGAATGGGCCGACAGCATCACCAAGGCCTCCGGCGGCACGATCACCGCGACCGTGTTTCCGGCCGAACAGCTCGGCAAGGCCTTCGATCATTATGACATGGTGCGCGACGGTATTGCCGATATCGGCTATGTCAGCCCGGGCTATCAGCCTGGCCGCTTCCCGGTCATCAATGCAGCGCAGCTTCCCTTCACCGTCGCCAATGCCACCGGGGGCAGCGCAGCGCTCGACAGCTGGTATCGCAAGTATGCTCCGAAGGAAATGGCAGACACCCATTTCTGCATGGCCTTCGTCCATGATCCGGGTGCGCTGCACTCCACGCGCAAGAAGATCGTTCTTCCTTCCGACGTGAAGGGCCTCAAGGTCCGCCCGGCGCAGCAGACGATGGGCGAATTGGTGACGACGCTTGGTGGCACCAATGTGCAGGCATCGGCGCCCGAATCGCGTGACGCGCTTGAGCGCGGCATTGCCGACGCCATCACCTTCCCGTGGAACTCGATCTTCCTGTTCGGCATCGACAAGGTGACGAAATATACGCTCGATGTGCCGCTCTACACCACCGCCTACACCTGGACGATGAACAAGGACGTCTATGCCAATGCGTCGGCGGCCCAGAAGAAGGTTCTGGACGACCATTGCACCACCGAATGGGCGGTGAAGCTTTCGGCTCCCTGGACGGAATTCGAGCATGCCGGTCGCGACAAAATGAAGAAAGCGCCCGGACATGAGGTTGTCGAGCTGACACCGGATCAGGTTGCTGAATGGCGCAAGGCGGTGGCGCCGCTGCAGGCCAGCTGGGAAAAGCAGGTCGCCGCCAAGGGCTACGATCCGGCTGTTGTTCTCGGCGACCTGAAAAAGGCGCTTGCCGACAAGCAGGCTGCGTTCTGACGATAGCAAGCGTCGGCCGATGCGGGTTGGGAGGCATCGGCCGACTTCCTCGTTGAATGAGAGGAGGAACTCATGACAACCGAAACAGCCGAGGCGCCGCAACCCGGCCCGCCGCTGCCGAAAATGAATGCGATGGACAGCTTCATCGCGGGAATTGAATGGATTGCCGCCGGCTTTGTCGGTCTCGTCGCGGCCGACATCTTCATCTCCGTTATGCTTCGCTATTTCTTTTCCTACTCAATCCCCGACGGTTATGATTTCGGCCGCCTGTTTCTTGGCATCCTGATCTTCTGGGGCATTGCGGCGACAAGCTATCGCGGCGCTCACATCACCGTGGATCTGGTCTGGGAAAGCGTCGGGCCGAGGCTCAAGCGCTTCATAGACGTCTTTGCGACCCTGGTTTTGCTGCTCGTCGTTACCGTCCAGACAATCATGTTGTTCGATAAAGTCGCGCAGACCAAGGCGCAGAATGTGCTGACCTATGATCTGCAAATTCCGACCTGGCCCTTCTTTCTCGTTGCCTGGCTCGGTGATGTCGCCGCCGTGCTCCTGATCGCCGTGCGCACGTTCCGCCTCGTCTTCAATCCCAAGAGTGTGAACGAAGAGCACTCCACAGCTCCGGTGGAATAATCCCATGACACAGAATTTCGTTGCCGTTTCGGGCTTCGTCCTGCTGTTTGCTTTGATGCTGTTGCGCGTGCCGGTCGGCATGGCCATGGGTCTCGTCGGCGTCACCGGTTTCGGTCTTTTGGCAGGCTTCGGCCCTGCCTTGAAGCTGATCGGCCAGACCTCGATGCGCACGGTCACCGACTACACATTCGGCGTCATCCCGATGTTTTTGCTAATGGGTGCCTTCGTCACCAATTCCGGCATGAGCCGGGAGCTGTTTCGCGCGGCCAACACATTCATCGGGCACTTGCGCGGCGGACTGGGGCTTGCAACGATTGCCGCTTGCGCCGGCTTCGCGGCCATCTCGGGATCATCAGTCGCTACGGCGGCAACCTTCTCGACCGTCGCCTATCCGGAAATGCGCCGCTTCAACTACCCGCAATCCTTTGCCGCCGGCACGATCGCTGCCGGTGGAACGCTGGGCGCCATGTTCCCGCCATCGACCGTTCTCGTCGTCTACGGCATCATCACCGAGAAGGATATCAGCCGGCTTTTCATGGCCGGCATCGTTCCCGGTATCCTGGCAGTGCTGATGTACATGGTGACGATCATGGTTATCGGCATGGTGCGTCCGGACATGCTGCAGGTCGCTCCGAAAAGCAACTGGGCGGAGCGTGTGCGCGCCATCAAGGATGTCTGGGCACCGCTCTTGTTGTTCTTCTTCGTGATTGGCGGCCTCTATGGTGGCCTGTTTACCCCGACGGAAGCAGGTGGCGTCGGGGCCGGTGGCGCCTTCATCATCGGTCTGCTGCGCGGTAAGCTGAACCGCGAAAAGATCCTGATGTCGCTGCTGCAGGCGACCCGCACGGCGGCTGCCATCTTTACCGTGCTGATTGGGGCGTTGATATTCGGCTACTTCCTGACGATCACCGGCACGCCGCAAAAGATCACGGCCTTTCTGGGCGATCTCGGGCTTGGTCGCTATGGCGTGCTGCTCTTGATCCTGCTGATGTATCTCGTGCTCGGCTGCCTGATGGACGCCATGGCGATGATCATCCTCACCGTCCCGATCGTCTATCCGGTCATCGTGTCGCTGGGCTTCGACCCGATCTGGTTCGCAGTGATCATCGTGATGACCGTGGAGCTCGGCCTCATCCATCCCCCCGTCGGAATGAATGTGTTCGTGATCAAGAGCGTCGTTCCCGAGCTCACCTTTTCCAAAATCTTCAGGGGCGTTGCGCCCTTCATCGTCACCGACCTCGTGCGTCTCGGCCTGCTGATCGCCTTCCCGATCATTGCCACATGGCTGCCGAGCCATCTCTGATCCATTGCAAGCGAGCCAGACCATGACAAAATCTACAGGCGAACACATCACGGCGGGCGGCGCGATCCTTGCGCGGCTGAAGGCAGTGGGTGTCGATTACATCTTTGCCAATTCCGGCACGGATTTTCCGCCGATCATTGAGGGGCTCGCGGAGGCCTCTGCCAAACAGATCCCGCTGCCAAAGGCCATCGTCATTCCTCACGAAAACGCCGCCATGGGAATGGCCTATGGCTATTACCTGGCGACCGGCAAGGCACAGGCCGTGATGGCGCACACCAATGTTGGCCTCGCCAATTGCGCCATCGGTGCGATCAACGCCGCAACGGAGCATATTCCGATGCTGTTGTTTTCCGGCCGCACACCTGTCGTGGAGCAGGGCAGGCTCGGCGCCCGCACCGTTCCGATCGGCTGGGGGCAGGAGATGCGCGATCAAGCCGCCATGATCCGCGAGACGGTCAAATGGGACTATGAACTGAAATTTCCGGAACAGTCCGTTGATATCATCGATCGCGCCTATGCCATCGCCACCTCGACGCCGCGTGGCCCCGTCTATCTCAGCCTGCCGCGGGAAGTGCTGTGCGAGCCATGCCCTTCCGACGAGCTGGATGCGCCGCAGAAGATTGCCGCAACGACATCCGCGCCGCGTGCGGCCGATCTGGAGCAGGCCGCGAGGATGCTGAGCGAGGCAAAGCGTCCGTTGATCATCTGCCAGCGCGGCGCCGGAAGCGATGAAGGCTTTGCTGTACTATCCAAGTTCGCGCTGGATTGGGGCATTGCCGTCAACCAGTACTGGGCCATCCAACTCGGTGTGCCGACCGACCACCCGATGGCGGTCGGCATGGATCCGGCTGAATGGCTGGCTGCGGCGGATCTTGTGCTTGTGATCGACTGCCTCGCCCCGTGGTCGCCGGATATCCATACACTGGCAGAGGGCTGCAAGGTCATCCATATCGGACAAGACCCCCTCTATTCCCGTTTCCCTGTGCGCAATTTCCGCTGTGACCTAGCGCTTCCAGGCGATACGGCCGAGGTGATCATTGCGCTCGCGAAAGCAGCCTCCGGCTATCTCGGCGGGACCGCCGCCAGCCGCGACGCCCGGCGTGCCGATGTGGCAAACGCGGCGGCGAGCCGTCGGGTCGACGTGACCAGGCAGGCGGAGGCCGGCGATGGTGAACTGATGACCAAGGCCTTTGTCAGCCTCACGCTATCGAAAGCCATTGAGGGCTGCAACGCATCGATCCTTTCCGAGCTTGGAGCCCCGCTCGAACCGATGACGCTTCGGCAGCACGGTTCCTGGTTCCAAGAACCGCATTCGGGCGGCCTCGGCTGGTCATTTCCGACGGGGCTCGGCATGAAGCTTGCCGATCCCGACCGCCTGGTGATCGCCACCATGGGCGACGGATCCTACATGTTCTCCAATCCCGTTGCCTGCCACCAGATTGCCGAGGCGCTGGAAATCCCGCTTCTGGTTCTGGTGCTCAACAATCTGGAATGGGGCGCCGTGCGCCAGTCGGTGCTGGGCGTTTATCCGGACGGCTATGCGGCGAAATCAAACGCCATGCCACTGGTATCCCTCACCCCCACGCCTGACTTCACCCAGGTCGCTGCCGCCAGCCGGGCCTGGACTGCCAAGGTCGAGCGGGCCGATGATCTCCTGAACGTTCTTCAGGCCGCGATTACCCATGTGACCACGAAGAAAACTCAGGCACTCGTCGAAATCCGGATTGCACCCTGATAGTCCTGCGCAACGTGGAGGATTATCGCAGGGAGGCGCGGCGGAAATTGCCGCGCTTCGTGTTCGACTATCTCGATGGCGGAGCTGAGGACGAGGTGGCGCTCAGGGAGAACCGCGCCGCCTTCAAAGCCATCAAGTTGACACCCCGGCTGCTGAACGACGTCTCGGCCCCCGACCAGAGGGTGGATTGGTTCGGGCAGCGGCTGTCGACCCCGATGATTATCGCACCGACCGGGCTGAACGGCCTGTTCCACCGCCGGGGCGATATCGCGCTTGCGCGCGCCGGAGCTAAACTCGGTATTCCCTTTACGCTCTCCACGGCCTCGAATTGCTCGATCGAGGAGGTCGCATCAGCATGCGACGGCGATCTGTGGTTCCAGCTCTACGTCATGGACCGGACGATTGCAGATCAACTGGTAGACCGAGCCTTTGCCGCTGGCTATTCGCATCTGGTGCTGACCGTCGATGTACCCGTCGGCGGCAAGCGGGAGCGCGATGAACGCAACCGCTTCACCATGCCCTTTCGCTTCCGGCCGAAAACGCTGGCAGACATTGCTTCGCATCCGCGCTGGCTTTGGCAGGTCGCGCGTTATGGAGCGCCACCCATGGCAAACCTCGCCTCGACAAGCGCAACCGACCAGAACACCCAGGCTGCCTTGCTGTCACGCAAGATGGATGCCAGTTCAACTGGGATGACCTCAAACGCCTTCGCGACCGCTGGCCGCGTCGCCTTCTGGTCAAGGGGCTGCTGCATCCTGACGATGCTGAACGCGCGGTGTCGCTCGGGGTGGACGCCGTGGTGCTCTCCAATCACGGCGGACGCCAGCTTGACGCGGCCCCGGCGACGATCGATGTGCTTCCCACGTTCTCCGCTCTTCCAGCGCCAGTTATTCTCGACAGCGGCATTCGGCGGGGGAGCGATGTCGTCAAGGCGCTGTCGCTTGGTGCCAGGGCCGTCATGGTCAGCCGGGCTGCTCTTTACGGACTTGCGGTCGGCGGCGAGCAGGGCGTCATCGAGGTGTTGCAGCTTATCAAGAGCGAGATCAACCGGACCTTGGCTCTGATGGGACACAGCAGGATTACGACGATGTGATTTCAAGTTCGCTCGGCCGCATACGTTTTCGGTATGCTGTTTGGTGTGGAGATTTGAGTCGTGTTTCAGCGTCAGTCGATAAGGCGGTCGTCTGCCATGTCGATATGGAATGAGCCCGAAGCTGGCGATGGCCTGACCAAAACGTGCGCCAACAAGCAGGAACGTGGCAGGGATTATCAGAACCGTATGGCCTGTCGCACTCGTCCGCTCACGTGCATTGAGGGGCGCTCGTATGCCGGCTGCCATCCTCGCGTCAGACCGCGGCTCATTGCACCTTCGTGGAGCTCGAGTTGACTGCGGACAAATTTCAGATCTTCCAACAACGTAGCGATCGTCGCGCGGGCGTCGCCCTGATACGACGCCAGAGCATCCTCAATCTCGTCATGCTCTTGCATAGGTACGGCCTGTTCGCTGGCAGACATGGCGGGATGCCTCACGCGAAGCATGTGGAACGGACAATAAGGCGATAGACGCCGCACGAATGCGACGTTCGCTCCTATTATTATGTTCTTGCGTGAGCGAGAGGCCCCCAAGGGCGTCTTCAATGCCGCCCGAAATACGGTAATGCCACGTGCAGGACTTTCCGAAGTTCACGGTCAAGAATTCGAAAGACTTTTCCCGTGGCCCCTGGGCCTAAATACTGCGTCATGCCCGCAAGCAAAACAGTGACACAAGTGATTAGCGCCGAGCGCGGACGCAGGTTCGTGGCCGACCTACTCAAGCATGCCGATCATTGCAAACAAGTCGGCAATTCGCAGTCCTTGTAATCGAATCAATGACGCCGTTACATACTCCTTACCAATTGAGCAATTAGATCAAATTCCACGTATCGCTCTTGATCTGTAGAAACCGTCCGATCCAAAACTCGCCCGAGCGAATAGTCGCCCGAGCGAATAGTTGCCCGGGCGGAATCGCTCGATGACTGGATGATTAGATTTCAACCACGGTGATCACTGGCCGTGCGATAGAGCATGGTCAGCAAAGTCAGAAGCAGGCCGGCAAGAGCAACCACGGCGAAGATATAGAAATTCCATTCTGGGCTGAAGCCGCTTTGCAGTACTGCACCGCCGATCATCGGTCCGGCAATGCCGCCGAGGCGGCCGATGGCCAGCGAGAAGCCGAGGCCTGTTCCGCGGATTTCAACAGGATAGAGGCGGCCGACAAGGACGTTGGCGAGGATCTGCGTGCCGATCGTTCCGGCACCGGCTAGGGCGACAAGCAGATACATCACCGGCCCCTTGTTTATGGCAAGCGCCCAGATGGACAGCGCGCCGATCGCAAACAGAGCCGCAACCGCAGTTTTCACATGTCCCTTGTCGGCAAATTTTCCGGCGACGATGATGCCAATCGCCGCCCCCAGATTCAGCACGACGGAAAAGCTGAGTGCCGAACTGATATCGTACCCCATCTTATTCATGAGTGTCGGGAGCCAGTTGACCATGCCGAAGGTGAGCAGCAGGGAGCAAAAGTGAATGCCCCAGGCGTTCAAGGTGGACGCCAGACGGCCCTCGGTGAAAAGCGCACCGACCCCTCCTCGCACCACGGGACGGGGCGCGATGCGCGGCAGGCCATAGCTATCATTGATGGCATCAGCCTCCGACTGGCGGTTTTTGCTGACGAGCCATTCCGGAGATTCCGGGAGGGCACGCATGAGGAACGGCAAAAGCAGCAGAGGCAGGCCGCCGATGAGCATCATCGGGCGCCAACCATAGTTTTCCAGAAGCAGGATGCCGATGACGCCAGACAGCATGCCCCCGAAAAGATAACCCAGAAAGGTCAAAGAGTTGGCAAACGCCCGACGCGCAGGCGGCGAGAATTCCAGGACGAAGGCAGTCACTGTCGGCAAGAGCGCACCAAGCCCAAGGCCGGCGAAGAAACGGGTGATTTCGAATGTCAGGAAGTTGGGGGCAAGCGCCGACCCAATCATCATCACTGAGAAGCCCGCAAGGCTCAAAAGCACGATCTTTTTGCGGCCGATGCGGTCCGCCATGGTTCCGGCAAACAGCGCCCCCAGCAGCATCCCAACGAGCGTCAGGGCGGCAGCCCGACCAACCATGGCAGGGCTAAGCGACCAAGCGCCCTCTTTCAAAAGAGCTGGCGCAACAGCTCCATAGACGATCAAATCGTAACCGTCGAACAGGATCATAAGGCCGCAGGTGGCAATCACACCGGCGGGATTTTTTGATTGCGCCTGCGCGGCGCTTGCATAATTGATGGACATGTTCCTCCCTTTCCCGCACGAACGCACCCTTCGAAACTGAATGTGCCTCCTTGCTCGTGCGATGTCCTCTGCCGTGCCCAGCGCCCGCTACGTCGATGCAGACCCTCTCCTCCAGTCTGCACCGCTGTACCGCACGCCTTCGATTAGATGTTCCATCTGCAAAACTTGCAAATGCAATTTTTATGCTGCCAATCCGCTTGTTGTTTCTTTCCTTCAGTAAACCGCAAAGCCGGGCACAGCCACCAATGTCGGCGTCCAGCGAAGGAGACGTATGCGGTTGTAGATCCCGTGGACGACAAAGGGATCGCGCTCGCTGAAGTCGGCAAAGACCGACATTGATGGCGCTTCGCCAATGACGAGCGCAGCAGCATTGCCATCATCACCAGGCTGCGTCGGGCCGGACAAAAGGATCCTAAAGCCGTCTTTGTCCGATTGGCGTAGATGCAGCTTGTGCGCCTCGATCCACGTCGCGCGCCGGTCCGCCGCCTCTGGATCGCTTTCGGCAAAGCGAACGAACAGGCCTCTCTCCAATGCGGGTGCAGCGTTACTCTTCATGATGAGCGCGCCAGCACGAAATCGTGGGTCACAGACCAGAACCAGGAGCCGGCAAAGCCGAGTTCACGCGCCCGTTCTGCATCATCCACACGTTGGAAGTCAGCCAGCAAGCTTTCCTTCACGCCGAAAACGGCATCCGACCGAATGTAGGGGTCGTGGGGATCGAAGATATGCGTCACCAGGTTCGCATAGCCGGGGGCCGAGACGATGTAGTGAAGATGAGCGGGGCGATAAGGATGCCGCCCCATAGCACGCAACAATTGCCCTACGGGACCATCATCTGGGATCGGATAGAATTTTGGTTTCACCGCACGAAACCAGTAGCGGCCGTCATCTCCCGTCACAAAAACGCCGCGCAGATTGAAATCGGGCTGGATCCCCTTCTGCTGCACGTCATAGAAGCCTTCATCGTTTGCCTGCCAGACATCGATACGCGCCCCCTCGACCGGCTGACCATCCGGATCGAGAATGCGGCCTGTCACCAGCATGTCTTCGCCCTTGCCATCCCGGCAAATATTGGCGCCCATCGGCATTTCCGGGGCGTCTGCAACGTGGAAAGGTCCAAGAACGGTGGATTCCGAGGCGCCATTCGGTTTGCGATGATTGATAGCATCCACGAGCATGGAAACACCGAGGATGTCGGAAAACAGGATCCATTCCTGCCGCCATTCGTTGCAGATCTGGCCGGTTGCCGTTAGAAAGCGAATGGCATCAAGCCACTCGGCTTCGCTCGGCTCGATTTCCTTCACCGCCTCGTGAAGCTTGCGGATTACAACCTCCATGACCTGCTTCAGGCGCGCGTCCTTGCAGTCGTGCATACGGGCGATCACCGTCTCAGCGGAATGCTCTTCCGTGAAATATCCGTTTTCAGCAACGTGCATATTCATCGTTTCCTCCGTCCTTCGGTCTCTCGTCATTCCGGCCGTCGGCCAGAAAAGGCGCGTTGCAAAAGCGCTCGCAGCGGCGCAGCCTCAAGCGGGCGCGGACACCAGTAGGGATTGGCCATCGCAAGCTCCACCATGGGATCGAGGTCCGCCTCCTGCATGCCAAGATCGGCAAGACGCATCGGCGCGCCGAGGTTGGCCGAAAAGTCCCAGAGGCCGGTTCCTGCCCGACCGCCTACAAGAGCAGCAAGTGGCGCCAACAGCTCGGGCACAGCCTGTTCGACATAGGCGATGGTATGCGGCAGAAGCACCGCGTGGGTCTCCGCATGCGGCAGATCAAGGCTGCCACCCAGCGTGTGGCACAGCTTGTGATGCAGCGACATGCCGACATTACCCAGCACCGTGCCGCACAGCCATGAGCCGTAAAGCGCGGTTTCGCGAGCGTGGCTGTCTGTCGGCAATGCACGCAGAACCGGCAGAGCTTCGATCATGGCGCGCAAACCTTCGCGTGCCATCAAGGTGCTGACGGGATTGCGATCCTGCGCATAAAGCCCTTCCGCGGCGTGCGCCATGGCATTCAAACCACTGGTGAGGCTGATGCCAATAGGCAGGCTATAGGTCAGTTCAGGATCGTAAATGACAACCTCGGGCAGGATTTCCGGCCCGCGCAGTGTCGTCTTGAGACCATTTTCCGTTTGCCCGAGGATCGGCGTGACCTCGGACCCTGCATAGGTTGTTGGAAGGACGATCTGCGGTGCCCCCGTGCGTAACGCGATGGCCTTGCCCAGTCCGGTCGTCGATCCGCCACCTAGCGAAACGACACAATCTGCCTTCGTCTGGCGATAGCAGTCGACCGCATGCTCCGTGACCTCAACAGGTGTGTGCATCACCGCACCAGCAAAGATACCAACGGCAAGATCACCAAGTTGCGCAGAGAGTGTCTTGGCTTCAGCCTCCTGCTGCGGTGTTGCCAAAACGAGCGCCTGCGAGAGACCCAGACGGCGGATTTCATCCGCTGTCTGAGCAATCTTCCCCGCACCGAATACGATGCGGGAGGCAAGGGTCGTGCAGACGAAAGCATCCATGGTCATTGCCCGTCGAGCTTGAACAGCCGCCTGGCATTGGTGCGGCCGATCTTGAGACGATCGGCCTCGGCAATGGTGGTCACATCGAACCAGTCCGCCGCGTGATCGATGTTTTCGAATGGCCAGTCGGTGGAGAAGAGAATGCGGTCTGCACCGATTTCCAGAATGGCATCGATCAGTGTTTGGGTACGGAAGTTGCCGGAGGTGGTGATGTGGAAGTTCTCGTTAAAGTAATCCACGAAACGACGCTTGGCGGGATAGCGTGGCGGCACCTTCACCCAGGCGTTGCGATGGTCGATACGCCACATCATGTAGGGCAGCCCTTCTCCCATATGCCCCAGAATGATGTTAAGGCGTGGATGTTCGTCGAACAGGCCGGATGCCATGAGGCGCAGCGCATGAACCGCCGTTTCCTGCGCAAAAGCCCAGGTGGGGCCGAGCAGCCAGGGATGGCCGTCATAGATGCGCGCGTCCTGCGGCAACGGATTGCGCGGGTGCAGATAGAAAGGCACGTCGAGTTTCGCGACCTCGCCCCAGAAGGAACGATATTGCGGGAGGTCGTAATAGAGCGGCGTCTGGCCATCGCCATCCTGGCTGAAGCCGTTGACCAGGGCACCGACGAAGCCGAGGTCCTTTACGCAGCGGTTCAACTCCTCGGCAGCCGCGTCTGGATCCTGTAGTGGCAGTGCGGCAAAGGCGAGGAAACGATCTGGGCGCTTGGCGCATTCTTCTGCCAGAACGTCGTTGGCCCGCTTTGCGATTTCGATGGCGCGTTTGCGATCGGGAATGGCCTGTACAGCTGGCGCATTGAGCGACAGGATCATGGTTTCGATACCGTGCGCATCCATGAGCTTAAGACGTGTGTCTTGAATATCGAGCAGTCGGTGCGACAGTTCCGTCCAGTAGTCGCCGGGCACGAAGCCGGCAGAATCCTGCAATGTTTCGGGAATTGCGAAATGCTCTTCGAGAGCGACTTTGCCTTGCATTGTCGTTTGCTTTCTGTGTCTGAAGAAAATGGTCAGTACTGACCCTTGGGCTCGAGCCCCAGCAGGCTCTGGCCGATCATTGTGCCGACAGCATCCCAGTTCATGCTGATGTGACGGCCAACCGCATTGGCATCGCGCCAGGCCCGCTGAACAGGATTGGCAAGGTCCAGGCCAACACCACCGGTCGAGTCATTGAGCGCTTGCACTGCGCGTAGCGCCAAAGATACCGCAAAGGACTGGCCGCGACGGCTGAGCAGCCGATCTTCGACGCGGAACTCGGTCCTACCCTCGACCCGGGCCTGAGCGAGAGCTTGTGCACGCGCGACATCTCGGAGCAGAATTTCGCGTCCGGCATCGACGCTCGCTGCCGCTTCCGCAACGCGCAACTGGATCGTCGGAAATTCGGCCATCCGGTTGTTGCCGCCTGCTACTGCGCCGCGCGTAACCCGTCCACCGACGTGCTCGATGTAGGAGGAAAGCGCTCCCTCGGCCGCCCCGACGCCGGCAGCGGCCAGACAAGAGGGAATTCCAGTCAGCAAAGGCATGTTGAACAACCCTTGATCGGCATAAAGCCGCCCGCCCGCTGTCTTTCCACTTGTGGCATCCGGGAAGGTCAGGATGCGGTGTTCGGGTACGAAGACTTGGTCAAGCACAAGGGTCTTCGAACCCGTCCCGGCCAGTCCAACCACATGCCACGTATCCTTGATCGAGTAAGCGCTCGCGGGAACCAGGAGGAATGCGGGCGTCGGCTTTCCTTCTCCCGTCGCAGGAAGAATGGCTGCGCAGAGCGCCCATTGCGCATTCTCGCAACCGGAAGCGAAAGCCCAATCGCCGGTCAGTCGATAGCCACCGGGCACCGCTTCGGCCATACGGACAGGAGCATAGGAGCCGCAGATAAGAGCATCAGGGTTTTCGTTCCAGACATCCACCTGAGCCTGATGCGGAAACATGGCGAGCAGCCATTGATGCGCTGATAGCAGACCCGCAACCCAACCCGTGGAAGCACAGGCGGCTGCGACCTCGATGTTGGCCTCGACGAGTTCGGCAAAATCGCCAGCCATGCCGCCGAAGGCCCTCGGCTTTACGATGTCGAAGTATCCAATGGCGCGAAGGGCATCGATATGCTCTGCGGGAACGCGACGCGTTTCCTCTGTGTGACGGGCATTGGCGCGAAATCGCTCGACAAGGGATGCGACCCGCTCAGGAAGGCGGGCATGGGTTCTTAGTTGCGCCGGCTGCGGCGCATGGCTCATATCGTTCATCTTTTCCTCCCGGGACGTTTCAGGCGGTCAAAACCGCAGGGCTCGATGCGCAATACTGTGCATTTTCGTAGAGAAGCGGCCGTGTTGATTCCTGCACTTCCGCAGAAATGACCTGACCAATAAAGACCGTGTGTGTGCCGTAGGGCATGGCGGCAACCCGACGGCAGGCGATAGCGGCATGTGCGTTGGGCAAATAGAGAACGCCATTTTCATGCCTCCTCCAATTGCAGCCTGCAAAACGCTCCTCAGGGGCGACCTTGCCGCTGAATGCATCCGAAATGGCAACCTGATCCTGCGTCAGGACATTGACGACGAAATCCGGGCGACCGAGCAAAAGCTCGTGCAAAAGCGACCGATTGTTGAGGCAGACGAGCAGTGATGGCGGATCCATCGAAACTGATGTGACCGCAGTCACCGTCATTCCGTGATCGCGCCCGTCGCCGGCGCCACAGGACGTTATGACCGTCACCGTGGCAGGGAATCGCCGCATTGTCGTACGAAAGCTTTGCCCCACGCCTGCGGGCGTGGAGGCGTTAACCTCAATGGCTGTGGCTGTCATGAGATCCTCCCAAATCCTGAAATTGATATTTGTTGCTTCCACAATGGTTGTCAATGCAAATGTTTCCTATGCAATGAAATAGTCCTCCTGTCCGCAAATGTTGCTGGAGCAACAATTGAAAACGAACCAGTCAGCCGCTACAGCCGTAAGGCTCATGAGATTGCCTGCCATGTGACGAGGAGTTGCGTCGTGCCCTATCAGTTCACCGACTCGGTGCCCTACCTGCTCAACTGGGTGGGCGTGCGGCTCGGGGAGCGTTTCTCGCTCCGCCTTGCCTCGTACGACATAACACTTCCCATGTACCGCGTCCTTGCGACCTTGCGACAGCATGAAAGCAAGATGCTGACGGAACTGTCCGAGATGGTGTCAGTCGAAATCTCCACACTGTCACGTCTGGTCGGTGTTCTTGTACGACGAGACCTCGTCACGAGAGTACGACCGGAAGACAATGCTCGCATTGTCCAGATTGCTCTGACGGAAAAGGGCGCGGAACTGGCCGACGAACTTATGCCGATCGCTGCCATGTTCGAGAAGACCGCCATAGAAGGGTTGAAGCCCGAGGAAATCAAAATGTTCAAGACGTTTCTGCGCCATATCGGGCGCAATATTGGAAGCTTGTAATCGGTGACGCGCTGAAGAGCGTTGGTGCACGGATCCTTCATCTGCGGTGGCGTAGTTGGCTGGGCCAGAAACAGCGCGACTGACTTAACGTGCCTTTCAAGTACAACGCTTGCCGCCGTCATCGTACCGGCAAGAGGAAGTTCAAAGTGACGAGCTGGGCAGAATACGAAGTAGGCCTTCGTCGGCGTGGCAGCCTGACCCTATGGATGACGCCGGAGGCGCTATCGTCATGGCCAGCGCCGAAGCGGACGGCGCGCGGTGGACACCCGCGCTACTCCGATCTGGTGATCGCAACTGCCCTGACGTTTGGGCCTGTGTTCGGTCTTCGACTGCGTCAGACGGAGGGCTCTTTGACCTACTTGCTGAAGCTGATTGGGCGTGATCTCGCCGCTCCCGACAGCGCAATCCTGAGTTGTATTGCAAATAAACCAAGAGCGCCGAACAGGCGCCCAGATAGGGGCATCCCTCGGGAAAGTCCAGAATATACCGAGCGCAAGGAGGCTGGCCGGGCGCTGATGAAGGAGATACTTGCGCTTCTACAATAGCAGCAAGAAGGCGAGGTGCATCTGGGAACGATCGGCGGCTTCGACCTCGCCTTCACGGTAACTACGCTTGGCGGCTTCTACGAGGAACAGCGCCAGTATCGCCGGCGGCTCGAAGACGCCGAGCGGCGATTGGTTTCCTAGCGTCCCGAGACGGGGGCGCTTTCGCGTTCGCAGACGACCTCCAGGAAAAGCAGCTGAGGCTGCGGGTAATCGAGGCTCAACTGCCGGCAGATCTAGACGATGCGACCGTCGCGGCAGCTGCATAGCTGCGTTGCGCAGTAAATGTTTTCCAGTTGATCAAAATTCAGACATAACGCCTCCAGCTGATGCACATGGCGGTCACCTCCCAGTTCCGTCGCAGCAGCTGTTCCCCTCTGGAGATTTTAGATCTCCACACTTCATGGGCCGCGGCTTTTGCCGGCGGCCCTTTTTTTGTTCTTCGTCGAGATCTAACCCGGCATTATCTTTGCGAGCTCCAAGTCAGGAAGGTCTCCGGTTTGGGGGCCTCTGTCCGCGCCTTCTCGATCAGCGGTATGAGGGTGTCGTTGACGAAGTCTTCCATTGTCGTGGGCAGCGCAGGCCGATCATCGCGGAACTTGACCCGCCCATCGTTCAGAGCTGCCGTGGTGTTCTTGTCATAGACCCACCGATCTAACGTCCCAAACCTCTCCCTGAATACCCTCTCGACCTCGCGATTGGTCGGATCGACGAAGCGATAGTCCACCTCTCGGCCGAGCGCCCGGCCGACGATCGCGGCGATTTCTGCCATCGTGTAATCGATGCCCAGCTGCTTGACCGACCGATGCTGGTCAGTCGGCGCGTCGAACTCCTTCGCTGCGAAATCGGAGAGGTCTGGAATAGAAACCCAAGGCGCTTTGACATCGGGGGCAAGTGTAAAGCCGATCCTGTCGTGCTGCGCGGTCGCATCCGCCCACCTGGACAGGTCCTCCATGAACCAGCCGCCCTGAAGATGCACCAGATTGATGTCGTGTAACCGGTTGAGGATCTGATTGAGGATATGGAAGCCTTGGAAATGACCAGTGTTTCCGCTGACCTCCGACCCCATTGCGGTCAGGCTAACGGCAAATTTCACCGGGGAATCCCGAAGTGCGTCGAAGAAGCGAAGCGCTACCGCAGGATAGTGCCCATGAAAGTCCTCCGCCGGTGATGTCACGTTGTTCGGGAGAGGTCAGGCGAAGGGTTTGCGGCTAAAATCAAGCAACCGCGTCGGTCGCAGCCTTCCACTGCACCATTGCGCGGATACGATGGAGGTGAGTGGCAAGGGCGGAGTGCTTGTGGTGTGGCGGGACGAAGTGATTTCTGATTGCTGAAAAGACCGAAATGAAACGTTGCAATCCGCCGGCCGATGGAAAGCCTAGCATCACCCGCTCTCGCTTTCGCAGAGATAGATGTGACTCTTCCGAGCGATTGTTCAGTCCTTTGCGCGACCGATGTTCAACGGTAGGCATCACGTCGCGCTTTGCCGCTCGTTCTAAGCGCGGCTTGTCGGCGATAATCCGCTTCGGCGCGAGGCTTGCTTATTCAGCAGCCGGACCAGTACTCGCTTGGCAGCCTTTGTATTGCTACGCGCCTCAAGGATTTCGTAGTCTTGGTCGACCGCTCGCCAAAGCCAGTGCTTCCGGTCGCCAATGGTGATCACCACCTCGTCCAGATGTCAGATATCCTTTCGCGACGGACGTTTTCTGCGTAGTTGCATGACATAGGCTGCACCGAATTTGTGGCCCCAGCGCCAAATCGTTTCATAGGAGACGACGATGTCGCGCTCCAACAGCATCTCCTCGACCAACCGCCAGCTAAGGGGAAACCGGAAATAAAGCCACACGGCATGGGCGATGATCTGCGGTGGAAAACGGTGGTTCTTGTAACTGATCGTCGAGGTGTTCATCGCGCCTGATTAGCCTGCAACAGCTAAGCCACCAACAACGTGACATCACCCATCCAAGCCATAGAGCTCCTGCACATGGCCGACCCTGCCCGGCTCAGAACTCGATCGCTCTTTCGCGTGCGTTCATGATGTGCCGATCCATGGCATCCGCCGCCCGGTGCGGATCACGAGATCTGATGGCTTCGATAACGGCGAGATGGTCTGCAAAGGCGGCGGGAAGAACCCATTCCGAAAGGCTGATCTTGTCCAATTTGATCAGCCGCATGCGGATCGCATTGACCGCATAGGCCTGGATCAGCAGGTCGTTCTGCGTTGCCTTGATGAGCAGCGTGTGAAAGCCGTCATCGATCTTCTGGCCGGCATCGAAAACCTGCGCGGTTGGCCTTTCCTTGACCTCCTGCAGGATTGAGAGATGCAAGGCCTTCTGCTCATCCAGGACCGTGTCGGGCAGTCGGCGGACAGCGCTCAGCACGGCTTCGCGCTCCAGCGCCATGCGCAGTTGAAAGGCCTGGCGGATCATCGGAAGATCGATCTGCGTGATCTGAATGCCTCGCTGGGGCATGACGGTCAGCAATCTCTCGAATTGCAGGCGGGGCAGCAATTCGCGAAGCGCCCCGATCGAGAGGCCAAGAAGCGCAACCAATTCCCGTTGCGAGACGAACTGCCCCGGACGCAGGCGACCATCGAACAAGGCCTCACGAAAACGATCATACGCGACCTGCTTGACGGATCTGAGTTCCGGATCATTGCCCGTTGTGCTGTCGCTCATCTCATCCCCGTGCCATCCAGTCGAACGGTCGCCATGCCATGTCTTCCCCCGCTTGTACAAGTCGTCCCGACAAAGCTGGCCACTCGTTTCATCTGATCAATCAGTCATCCATTCATTGATATAGTCAACCTCGAAATCAGAAGTCAAACCGGACGCTGATCAGAAGACGGCGGACGGTGCCCGGGATTCGCGTCTCTTTCCTCACGCGGGTCAGCAACGCGCGAAGTGCGCCAATTTTCCGGGTCCCCATCTGTCATCACATTGAAGTCTCAAGCGTTAGGCGACATACGCCACGCGAGGGTCAAGATAGTGTTCGCTTCGAAGCGATCTCTAAGTTAGCGAAAACTCATACAATCAGACCGTCGATGAATGATACAATAAGGGGTTTACAAGTGCCGGAATGGGAGTCAAATTCCCTTCGCTGCCTTGTCCACGTCACTACAGGCCGGCTTGACATTGCGCTTGGAGGGTCTTGGTGAGCGGACTTGAACTCGTCGGTGTAAGCAAGAGCTATCAGTCGCAGTCCATCCTGACGGATGTATCGCTTTCGATCGAGAGGGGCGAATTCGCGGTATTCGTCGGGCCGTCCGGGTGCGGCAAGTCCACCCTGCTGCGGCTGATTGCTGGCCTTGACCCGGTCACACAGGGCCAGATCAGTATCGACGGTCAGGATGTCAGCCATGCAGCAGCGGGGCGCCGCAGCGTGGCAATGGTTTTCCAGAGCTATGCGCTCTATCCCCATATGAGCGTATTTGAAAACATTGCCTTTCCCCTGCAGATGGCGCGGCTAAGCAAGTCCGATGTCAAGCAGGCTGTCCAGAAGGCGGCTGAGATCGTCAAGCTGGACGGGCGATTGGGCGACAAGCCCGCAAAGCTCTCGGGCGGTCAGCGACAGCGCGTGGCCATTGCCCGTGCGATTGTCCGCCAGCCAGCTGTCTTTCTGATGGATGAACCGCTTTCCAACCTGGATGCCGCCCTGCGCGCAGAGATGCGGATGGAGCTGACGCAGTTGCATCGGCGTCTTGGGACCACCATGGTTTATGTGACGCATGACCAGCTCGAGGCCATGACGATGGCCGACCGGATTGTCGTTCTGAATGGGGGGCGCGTGGAGCAGGTCGGTCCGCCGATGGAGCTCTACCACCATCCCAGCAACACTTTTGTCGCGCGGTTCATCGGCTCGCCGCCTATGAATCTTGTTCCGTGCAAGGTGACGGAAAGCGACGCAGCCCGTGTGAGGGTGTCGTGCGAAGCGGTCGGCGATCTTGTCCTGCCTTTTTCAGGAGAGCGGCTGAAGGCGGGAGACCACTGTGTGATCGGCATCCGACCGGAGGCCTTCAGGATCGGTCCTCCGGACAGTCGTGAATTTTTCTCGTTCCAGCTCGTGCCGCAGGTTTTGGAGCGCCTGGGCGTACACTTGATCGCCCATGCCCAGCTTAGTGCGCAATCGGTGACTTGCCTGTTTGATGGAGACCCCACGGTGATCGTCGGGCAGCCGATGACCGTGCACGTGGCCGCGCATCAGGTCCGGATTTTTGATGACACGGGAGCCGCACGCACGCCCATTTCTGGATGATAGCACCTGCGACCGCCACATAGTTCCATAATAATGAGGGAGAACATGGCAATGACCACAGGCAATGCAAACAGCATGACAGGCATGAAAACATCGCGACGGCGGTTTCTCGCCGGCGTGGCGGCAGGCGGACTGACACTCTCCGTTCCAGGACTTCGGCAGGCGTCGGCTCAATCCACATCGGGTGATCTGGTTTTCTGGTCGCAGCTCGCAGGAAGCAAGAAGGCCGCCGGAGACGATCTGGAAGCGGGCTTTACAAAGGCCTTTCCGTCGATCGCGCTGAAAAGTTCTCTTTATGCAGATCCGTCCCAGCTGAACGAAAAGCTGCTGACGGCCATCAGCGGCAACACACCTCCCGATCTCTTCGTACAGCATTGGGATTACACGCTGAATTACGGTTCCGGCGGCAAGCTCTTGGCGATGACCGATACGGTTGCCGCTTTCGGTGCCGGCGCTCTGGATGAGGGATTGCTCGCCTACAGTTCTGCAGGGGGGCCGCTCATATCAGTACCTCTTTACGGCACGTCGCGGGGGCTCGGATTCAACAAGGCGCTTGCCCAGGCTGCCGGTCTCGATCCGGCCTCTCCTCCGAAGACCTGGGAAGAGATCCGTCATTGGGCAATGGCGATGACCAAGCGGACCGGTTCGCTGTTGCAATGTGCGGGCTTCAATCTCTTCTATAACGATCTCGGCAGTTTTGAACTTTTTACCCTCTTCCTGCAAAGTGCGGGTGGCTCCATGCTGAGCGACGATCTGAAGGCGCCCGCCTTCAACGGCCCCGCCGGTCTGAAGGCGCTGCAGTTCCTGCGGGATCTGGTTCTGGTCGACAAGGTGACCGATGTGGGCTTTGGTCTTGGGACCGGGGCGGCCGCCGACCCCTTCACCCAGAAGCGCGCCGGGCTGATCGTTGCCGGCAATTACAACATCAACAATTCGCTGAAGGCCGGCATCGATTTCGGGGCATCCGCCGTGCCCTTGGAAAAGGGTGGCGGCTATACATCCTATCTCGACCCTTTCTGTTTTGCGGTACCTGCTGCGGCAAGCGGGCGCGCCCAGGCGCTGGAATTCATCAAATTTGCGCTCTCCGAGGCCGAGCAGGTCAAGTTCGCTCTCGCC
The DNA here is from genome assembly GCF_030504645.1 of Rhizobium oryzicola. GTDB lineage: Bacteria > Pseudomonadota > Alphaproteobacteria > Rhizobiales > Rhizobiaceae > Neorhizobium > Neorhizobium oryzicola. The sequence continues at coordinate 134,132 of NZ_JAUKWQ010000003.1, forward strand.
AGCAAGAATGTTCCCGCTCTGAAGGCGGCCCAGCGCGATCCCGCCGTCCAGGCGGATCCCCTGCTCGCGCGCTTTGTCGAGTTCGCCAAATATGCGCCGACAAAAGTCCCGGCCCTTCCGGTCTATTCGCGCATCGTTCCCATCGTTGCCCGTGCCGTCCTGGAAACCATGTATGGGCGCAAGGAAGCTGAAGCGGCACTGGCGCAGGCGGATGTGGAAGTCCGCGCGGTTCTGAAGGGAGCCTGATCCTCATGACAGCGCCCCAGCCGCAGGTGTCCTCGCGAACGCATCGTTCCCAGTCCACCAGAAACTGGGGCGCATTTGCCTTCCTGGCGCCGGCCCTGCTGATCCTCTTTCTCACGCTCGTCTTGCCGGGACTTCTGACCCTTGGCATGAGTGTGACAGACGTGTCCTTTCTCAGGCCCACCAGTTTCGTCGGTGCGGCGAACTATCTGAAGCTGCTGAGCGATCCGCATTTTCGCGATGCCATGGGCAATACTCTCTATTATACGGTCGGAGTCACCTTTCCTACCATGGCGGTCGGGCTGCTTGCGGCCGTTGCGCTCAACCGGAATTTTCCAGGCAGGATCGCTTTCCGGACGATTTTCTATTTGCCCGTCCTCACCTCGCTGATCGCCGCCTCCGTGGTGTGGATGTATATCTATGAACCCTATTCCGGTCTGCTCAATGGTGTGCTGGTAAAGCTGGGGCTTGATCCTCAGCCCTGGCTGCAAAGCCCGGGGCTTGCCATGCCCGCCCTGATTTTGATGGCGATCTGGCGTGACTTCGGCACGGCCATGATCATCTATCTCGCCGGCCTGCAGGATATTCCGAAGGATATTTACGAAGCGGCGCGTCTGGACGGTGCAGGGCGGCGTGATATCCTGTTGCGCATCACCATCCCCATGCTGTCGTCGGTCAGCTTCTATCTGATGATCATCCTGATCGTTCAGACCTTCCAGGTCTTCGGTGCAATCTATGTGATGACCGGCGGCGGTCCGCTCGGTTCGACGTCTACGGTCGTGTTCCAGATGTACCAGACGGCCTTTGCCTATGCCGATTTCGGCTATGCGGCGGCCATGTCGACGGTGCTCTTTCTGTGCATCCTGCTGTTTTCCATTCTTGGAACACGTCTGATGCCAAGGAGCCGCGCATGACCGGGCCAAATTCAGGCACTCCGTTGCGGGCCGGTTCCAACAGCAGCAACCTTCGCATAGGTCCGATCCTCGAATCTCTGATCGGCTATGCCACGCTGCTGTTTTTTGCACTCCTCTGCATTGCTCCCTTCATCTGGATGATCGGCACCTCCTTCAAGGCCGATGCAGAACTCTACGAATTCCCGCCGTCTTTCCTGCCGGCCAGCCTGCAGTGGCAAAACTACCTCGATGCCATCCACTCGCCAAACGCACTGCGACAATTGATCAACAGCCTGATTTATGCCTGTGGCTCGACGCTCTGTAACCTCGTCTTCTGTTCGCTTGCCGGCTACGCGCTTGCCCGTCTGCAGTTTCCCGGCAGGACAGTGATCTTTGCCGCCGTCGTCGGACTGTTGATGGTGCCGGCACAGAGCCAGATCGTGCCGGTATTCCTGATCGTCCAGAAAATACCATTTGCAGGCGGAAATAACTGGCTCGGGCAGGGCGGTACGGGCCTTCTCAATACCTATTGGGGGATGATACTTCCCTCGGCTGCGACACCCTTCGGTATCTTCCTGATGCGCCAGTTCTTCACGCGGATCCCGATGGAATATGAAGAGGCGGCGAGACTGGACGGCGCCGGTACCTTCATGATCTTCTGGCGGGTCATCCTGCCGCTTGCACGTCCGTCCATGGCCGTCCTCGGTATTCTGAGTTTCCAGGCTGCCTGGAACGACTTCATCTGGCCGCTGATCCTCACCTCCTCCCGCGATATGGCAACCTTGCAGCTTGGCCTGCAATTGCTGCAGACGGGACCCGACGCGCGCTGGAACGTCGTCATGGCAATGGCGACACTGATCACCCTGCCGGTGATTCTGGTCTACATCGTCGTCCAGCAATTTGTGGTGGATGGCGGCGTGTCTACGGGGATCAAGGGTTAGGAAAATCAACGCACTGCGGATTGCCTCCGCCGTGGCGGGACATCCATCGTTTCACGGATCAAATAAAGGTCACCAGCATCATGGAGCACGTCGAAATCTATCGCCGCGAAGGTGAGTATCCCGCATGGCCAGCCAATTACGGTCTGTGGGCATGGGGAAGGGAAATTGTGGCGGTTTTCTCGCTGGGCTTTCGCGGTGCGCAGGAAGGTCTGCATGCAAGGGACATGAACCGCCCGTTCATCGGCAAGCAGGCGCGCAGCCTTGACGGTGGCCGCACATGGACGGACGAGCCGTTCAAAGGCGTCATTCCAGGCGGTACCAGCCTTTCCGGCGATGAACATGTTGTTCCGGCACTCCAGTGCCAGCCGAACATCGTACCGGCAAGGGACTTGCCGCCGCTTGACGAGCCGATCGATTTCACGGATCCCGAGACGGTGGTGATGTGCGCCCGCACCGGGCTGGTTGAAGGTGCGATCAGCTGGTTCTACGTGAGCCGCGATCGGGCGCGAAGCTGGAGCGGTCCGTTCCGGCTCGGTGATTTCGGCCAGAAAGGGGTTTCGGCCCGGACCGATATCGTTCCCCTGTCCCAGCATGAAGCCCTGTTCTTCCTCACCGCGGTCAAATCCAACGGCCAGGAAGGCCGCGTGTTCTGCGCACGCACGGTCGATGGCGGCCGGACTTTCACGATGCATTCCTTCATCGGCGAGGAGCCGGAAGGTTATGCGATCATGCCAGCCTCGCTGCACCTCTCGAACGGGGACATTCTTTCGATGGTCCGGTGCGCTGGCCGGGTCAACGGCGAGCGGCGGGCATGGATCGAGCAGTATCGCTCCAGCGACGGGGGCCTCAGCTGGCAATATGAAGGACACAGCGTTTCCAACACGGGCTATGGTGGCAATCCGCCAACACTAAACGGTCTTCCCGATGGCCGGCTTCTGCTGGTGTATGGCTATCGCGATGCGCCATTCGGCATCCGTGCCCGGGTCGGCGATTCCCTCGGTCATGGCTGGGGTGATGAAATCATTCTGCGAGACGACGGTGGCATGTCGGATCTCGGCTATCCCCGCACGGTAGTCCTCGAAGACGGCTCCGCTCTGACGGTCTACTATTTCAACTACGGGCCAGACACTGATCGCACCATCTCGGGCACCCTATTTAGACCATAGTCTACTGAATCTGAAGTCCGTTCATTGTCTTTTGGCGGAAGCGCCTTGACGGATGCGAGGATCTGGTCCAGCGATTTGGGCCGCTGGTATGGGATTGGGCTGAACCGCGCCGGGTTTGCCGGAGACCCCAACTCGTAAGAAGTAGGGTCTATGACAAGCAAATTGCCCTGCCGCGCCATCGTCCGCCAGGTGGAGAGGCTGTTGGCTCGCAATCCATATCCCTGGGCAACTTCCTTGACCGTCGCGCCAAGCCTAAAGCTTTCCGAAACGATCTTTGCCTTGGTCTCATCAGACCAATGTCGGTGAACCTCACGTCCAGGCTTTCTGGTTGTGAGAAACTCCAATGAGGTCTCCGTGGGGAAACTCCCGTTGTTCATCCATGGAAACCTCGATCACAAATCAGGCGGCAACGAGCGACGTGGGAATGGAACGGCGGATACGCAGAACTACAGACTTGGCTGATCTATCACCGTGCCCGTGTCGCGACGAAGTCTCCACTCGGCGAGGCGTTGGCCTACATCGCCAAATACTGGGATGGTCTGAAGCTCTTCCTGACCGACGGCCGCATCGAGGTCGACAACTATCGCCTCGCTGATCGAAACCTGCGAACTCAATGCCGTCGATCCGCTTGGCTACATGACCGCCACGCTCACCGCCAACGGTCACAAGCAGAATCGCGTCGATGAGCTTTTGCCTTGAAATCACCAGGGCTTATGTCGCAAGTGCCGCCAATGAAGGCTTATGTCTAATCAGCCATTGGCTCCGGCGCGAATAATCCCAGAGATTTCCGGCTTTTGTGCGTCCAAAAACATATACGCTCGACCCAACAGTGCCTGCTTTCCAAACGTGTCGAATTTGTTCGGGCCCAATGGAGTGATAAGAACTTCCGATGGCGTGAGGCCATCTAAATGGCGGGCTTCGATCTCCGACCAATGAGCGTGTGCTACGTCATGTAACACAACGTTTAGAGCGGGATGGTTGTACTGGACCAAGATATTTCCATCGTCCATCGGTGTCGGATTCATATCAGGATGAGAGCTGAGGATATCGGACAAGACTTTTAATGAAACTTCGGCTGCCTCTTTTTCTGTGAGTCCTTCGTCCAAAAGCACACAAGTTCCGTTATGGAACACAACGAAGTCTTTGCGCCGATCTAGATAATAGGAAATCCGTGCCTATGACTCGGTCAAGAGGCTGGGAAAACGATGGATGCCAAGAAGGCACTGGCGGAAAGGACGCTTCGGGCGTCTCAGCTTTCTTTTTTTCGAGCCCAGGAAGCCAAGAAGCACTGCTAGGAATGAGCGTATTGTCACCTGTTCTATTCACCATCATCACTGAGTGAGCAAGCTTGCCAAAGGCCTTGCATCAGGCCGCGACGCTCGCCGTCGTAGGTCTCGCCGATACCAACAGGTATAAAGATAACGCCACCACAAAACTACTATGATCGCGATTCGCGCAAAGTCGCCACAGTTCTCCATGGCTGATGGGCATTTTGCTATCGATTCCGAAACCTTGGCGCAGGTGTGATTGGCACACCGCTTGGAGTGCCCCTCGTTTCACCGGACATGTCGGCTAGTTTGATTTAGCCCTGATGAACTGCCGTGGAGAAGCCATCTTGAGCGCGGAATGGGGATGGATTTCGTTATAGTCCTCGATCCATCCGTCGATGAGCCGGAGCGCTGTTTCGGCGTCCGGTAGTGCTGAGACGCGGATATAGTCCCGCTTCAGGGTTTTGACGAAGGCCTCCGACATGCCGTTCGACTGCGGACTGGCCACCGGCGTGAAGCAAGGCGTCAGATTGAGCGCCTGGGCAAACAGCCTCGTGTCCCTCGCGGTGTAAGCCGAGCCATTGTCCGAGAGATGCTCTATTGCGTGCGGGGCTCTCGTTGCTGCGAAGCGCTTCTGGACCGCCTCCAGCATCATGTCGCGCACGTCCGAGCCGGAGATGCCCGCGTTGGCGACCGCCGTCCAGGCGATGATCTCGCGGTCGAAGGCGTCGATGATGAAGGCGAGACGAATGACCTTGCCATTCCAGCAGGTGAATTCTAGCCCGTCCGAGCACCAGCGCAGGTTCGAGCGCATGACCATCACCTTACCGTCGTGGAGGCGGCCCTTGCGAACGGCCGTGTGCTTCTCCAGCAGCATGGCGTGGTTGCCCATGATGCGATGAACCCGTTTGGCGTTGACGACAGGCTTATCGGCGGCTCGCCTCTCGCGATTGAGGAGAGCTGCGATCCGCCGATAGCCATAGTTTGGCCTTTGATCCACCAGCCTGCGGATGATGGGCAAGAGCTCTGCATCCTCGGCCTTGTGATAGGAGCGACGCGGCTTCGATCTGCCTTTGAGCCGCTCGATGAGGTTGGAACGGGATACGCCCAGCGTGTCGGCGACGGTCTTCATCGGGAACCGTCCTTCGGCAACAAGATCGGCCGCGATATCCGTTTTTTGAGTCTGCTTTGGACAAGGCTTCGCGGAGGGTTTCGACCTCCATCGTCTTGCGGCCGAGCATGCGCTCCAGCTCGCGAACACGATCCTCCAGCTTCTTCACTTCCGAATTGCCGACAACCGGCTCGTCAGAATCCACGGCTGCAGCACCTTTCTCACTCAAGAGCCTGCGCCAGCGGTAAAGCAGATTGGGCGCGACGCCATGGCGGCGAGCGGCCGAAGACACCGTCTCGCCTGGTTCGAAACTCTTCTCGATGATTGTCAGCTTCTGCTCGGTTGTCCACCGTCTACGGCGGACATCACCCGTCAGCAATTCAACATGTCGATACTCGTTAGACATAAGCCTGTCCTCAAGCCTGCGCTTGAGCCTTTCTGCTTATGCCGAATGTCCGGTCGAAATGGGGGGGCAGTTCACCGCTTACGGTGAAAGCCTTTTACAGTGCCAGTTCGCTAGTGATATTTAAGTTGCGATCAGGTTGGTCGCGCGCGTTGGTGTTGGCGCACAGATCACTGAGACCGCGGAGTTTTTGGGCCTCGGCTATGACGTAGCTGGTCTGCTATTTCATCCGACTATCGGCGGTAATCGCAGTGATGACTCGGTATCGCTGACCCGGGTGATCACTGCCCAGCGCATTGGCGCGGGGTAGCATGGCCACCGCCGCGGCAGGACCAAAATTGGTAACGGCGTCGTGGGTCGAACTGCCATCATAAGCGCCATCGGCCTTGAACTGCATGATCGGCATTTCGATCCAGTCGAGCAGCGGCGCCACTTGGGAAGCGCCCCCGGGGCATCATAAACTTAGCGGTACCGCGACCGGCGGAAATGATCGGCTTCGCGGATGGTCATACCGGGATTATTTTCCCCCACAAGCTTTTTGGGGCCGTCCGCAGTCTGCGATGGTGGCTGGCGGAAATGTTGCGTCTTGGGACGTGGAAGATGTTGAAAAATGGATCGTGAATGGAGATGAAGCGCTGCAATTGTCGCTGTGACCTGAAGCGCTTCATGTTCCGCGCAGGTCGTCAGGTCGGCTTATGCGAATTCCCGACTCGATTGCTGAGGCCTTTGTGTGAACGGCGCTCGACCCCGGGCATGACGTCTCGTTTTGCGGCCTCATAAGATCGCTTGCCTGCGGCATCATGTCCGGAGTGGCTACTTGCTTACACCTCCGCCAAACAGATCAAAGCGCTACAATGCAGAACACCCTACGAAGCAATTGGCAAGGCGGGTCAGGTGTGTAGAGCGGTAACCACTGCACCTGTTCCGTTCCTGGGTATGCGCTGATTTGAAATTACCACTTGGGAGTGAGCGCAATATAATGCGCAGTCTCGGTTTTGATGCGATCGGCACTGAAGAGTAATGGCACATATTCTCCTTCAGACCACGGTGCAGCCAGATCTCTATAATGGACCGAGCGCGGATCACCCGACTGTCCGGGCGCATTGATGCAGACACTGTTGTCCCAATCGCCGACATCCATGACGAGGCGCACGGAAGCGCCGGAATTGACGCCGAAATCACCAACGCGGTAGGCCGCATGCATCGGCGTGGAACGGCTGCCGCCAACCGAGAGCGGGCCAACATTCCATGCGCCGCGGGCCTCCGTCTTAATCCGGTCCGTCGCGTGTTCGAACAGGGCCTGATGCAGATCCCCCCAGCGCCATGCTTCGGGATCGGTCCCGAGCCGGCGCTCGCAATCGGCAAAACCGGCAGAAAGGGTCGAGAGCAGCAGGGTGTCACGCTCCGATGCCGGCCAATGCGCGCCCGGTTCGGCCAGAAGCGACAGCATGCGGTCGACATCGCCGGGCAGCAGTAATTGCCGCACGACCGGATCGGGTGCAAAACGTGCTAGAAGGCCGGGGCGAAGATGCTTCATCCACCAGACTTCGAAGAGCAGCGCCGGTGCGCTTGCTGATTCCAGCCGGTAATTCCAACCATCGAGGAGCGCAGAAGCTTGCGAATGCACGGCATCGAGCGCATGCGTTTTGGTGATCTCTCCCAGAAGACCGCAGATGATGCCTGCAGGCCGGGAATAGACGTCTGTCTGCAGATCCATCGAAGCCTTCAGCGTGTGCTGCGGATCATTGGCCAGAACGGTTTTGATCCGCTCCGCGCGGCTGACCTCGGCCCATTCATGGCCGATCGATGGAGCAGCCGGATCGCGATCTTTCGGCAGGTTCATCTCATTGGCGGAGGCGACAAACCCTTCCGCCGGATTGTATTTGCGCGGCAGCTGGTCGGGGGGCAAAAAGCCGTCCCATTCGTAATTGCCGTCGCCGGGTACGGGCAGCAAACCCTGCCAGTTATGCCGCACTGGCGTAAAGCCAGCGGTAAACCAGCCGATATCGCCGGTCACATCGGCGCTGACATGGTTGACCGAAGGCGTGCCCCAGGACCCGAGCGTTTCGGCAAACTCTTTGACCGAGCCGCTGCGCATGTAGGACAGGCTGCCGAGATAGGCGGCCGAACCGGGTGAAAGCCAGACCGAGCGCATGGCGATGACAAGCCGCTTTTCCGGGTTTTCATGCAGGATCGGGCCATGGCGGGTGAAGGACAAGGTCAGCCTCTGGTCGGGATGACCCTTGACGCCAAAGCTCTCTTCGATCCGCTGGATCGTCTCGTATCCCTCGCAATAACGATAGTATTCCGGGTCGCCGTCCTTCGTCTCGTAGACATAGACGTCTTCCTGGTCGGCACCAAAAATTGTTAGGCCGAAGGCGTTGCGGTCGTTATGACCGAGCGAGATGCCGGGCGCGGTCGGCTCGCCGGTGCCGATCGCATTGAAGCCGGGGGCTTCGAGATGGACAAGGTAACGCAGCGAAGGGACGGCATGGGCACGGTGCGGATCGCTGGCGAGGATAGGGCGGCCGGTTTGCGTGCGTGAACCATGGACGGCCCAGTTATTGGAGCCTTGTTCGGCGACGGCCTGGACAATGTCGCCAAGATCGGTGACTTCGGTCCATTTCCAGACATCGTTGATACCGGCGGCAAGGCGAGCCTTGTCGAAGGTCACAGCGGCGGTTGCGAGCTTGAACAGGCGTGTCGCGGCCATCGGGATATCGGCAAGCACGATGCCCTCGGCGGGTTCCGGTGTTACCGGCGGGTCGAGTTCGAAGCGCAGGAGATCGGTTTCGGCATCGGTGCGGGCCATGATATTGGCGCGCAAAATTTCCGACAGGCCGTTGCGGGTCAGCGCATGGCTGCGGATGCGCACGACATCCGATGGCTGCCAGCGGGCCGGCTTCGTGCAGAAGACCGCAAATTCCGGCGGCAGGCGGGAAGGTTCGGCTTCGCAAAGCGCGATATAGGCGTTGATGCCGGCTGCAAAAGCGGTGCAGATCTCCTCTGTGTCCGGCGCGTACGAAACCCATTCGAACGCCATGTCGCCGCGGTAGAGGAAATGCCGGGCGGCATGGTCCTGCGCAAGATAGCCGGGACCGAAATCGGCGGCTAGCAGGCCGAGGCCGCGCTTGCGCCAGAGGTCGAGCTGCCAGAGCCGGTCGCGGGCGGCATTAAAGCCCTGCAGGAAGAACAGGTCCTTTTCATTCTCCGCCCGGATGTGCGGAATGCCCCAGCGGTCGACGCGGATTTCTGCCGCGGCATCGAGACCCGCAAGTTCGATCGTTTCGTTGACGGGTGCATCGCTCATGGCAGTCTCTTTTCGTTGCGGCGTCTTGGTCGTTCAGGCGTGATGGCAGGCCACACGGGCGCCGTCGTCCCGCACAGTCAGTTCTGGCCGCTCTCGGCCGCAGATTTCTGTCGCTAGCGGACAGCGGGTATGGAAGGCGCAGCCGGAGGGAATCATGGCCGGGCTCGGCAGTTCTCCGCCGAGGATAAGGCGTTCCTTGGAGCGCTGCACCTCCGGATCGGCCTCCGGCACGGCCGACATCAGAGCTTTTGTGTAGGGATGTTTCGGATTGGCGAAGAACGTGTCGCGGTCGGCGATTTCCACGAACCGGCCGAGATACATGACGACGACACGGTCGCAGATATGCCGAACGACACCGAGATCGTGGGACACGAACAGATAGGAGACGCCGGTGCGCTTTTGCAGCGCCACAAGCAGGTTCAAAATCTGGGCGCGCACCGAAACGTCGAGCGCCGAAACCGGCTCGTCGCAGATCACGAGATCCGGTTCGAGCGCCAAAGCGCGCGCGATCACCACGCGCTGCCGCTGACCGCCGGAAAACTGGTGCGGATAACGATCCGCATGTTCGGGCCGTAGGCCCACCTGCTGTAGAAGTGCGCCCACGCGTTCCTTCAGCGCCTTGCCCTTGGCGACGCCGCGCACGATCAACGGCTCGCCAATCGTGGCTCCGATCGTCGACCGCGGGTCTAGCGACAGAGCCGGATCCTGAAAGATCATCTGCACCTTGCGGCGGATGTCGTTCAGCTTTTTGCGGTCGGCGCCGACCACTTCCTCGCCGCCGATTTTGACGCTGCCGGCGACCGGCTGCTGCAGGCCGACGATCGTGTTGGACAGCGTGGATTTTCCGCAGCCGGATTCCCCGACCAGCGCCACCGTCTCGCCACGCACGATATCGAGCGTGACGCCATTGACGGCCTTCACGACCGCACCGGTCTTGCCGAAGAGGCCGCCATTGCCACCGAAATGCACGGCGACATCACGGATTTCGAGAACGTGCTTTTGCTCGCTCATGCCCCCACCTCGCGGATTTCCGCCATGCGGTCGATATGCCAGCAGGCGGAGCGGTGACCGTCGCCGCAATCGAAGAGCGGCGGGGCCTGGCTGCGACACTTGTCGGTCGAGAGGGGACAGCGGTCATGGAAGCGGCAACCGACACCGAATTCGCTCGGTGTTGGCACCATTCCCTCGATCGTCGCAAGGTCCGCCTTTGGCGCATGATCGAGTTTCGGAACGCTCGCAAGGAGAAGCGCCGTATAGGGATGCTTTGGTTCGCGGAAGAGCGTATGGACCGGGGCGATTTCTGCCATCCGGCCGGCATACATGACGGCCACGTCATCGGCGATATCTGCCACGACGCCCATATCATGGGTGATCAGCACGATTGCCGTGCCGCGTTCGGCGACCAGCTTTTTCATCAGGTCGAGGATCTGCGCCTGGATGGTGACGTCGAGTGCCGTTGTCGGCTCGTCGGCCACCAGCACGCGCGGGCCGCAGATCAGAGCGATCGAGATCATGATGCGCTGGCACATGCCGCCGGAAAGTTCGAACGGATATTGGTGCAGACGCCGGTCCGGATCGGGAATGCCGACATCGACCAGCATCTGCCGCGCCTTTTCGAACGCTTCTGCCTTCGAGGCACCGTGGTGAGCGCGAAACGCCTCGGCGATCTGCGTGCCGACCGTCGAGAGCGGATCGAGCGAGGCGCTCGGTTCCTGGAAGATGATGGAAATGTCCTTGCCGCGGGCCTTGCGGAACTGCCGTTCCGTGAGGCGCGCGAGATCGGTGTTTTCCAACATGATGCGGCCGACGGTGCGTTTGGCGGCGGGCGGCAGAAGGCCGAGCATGGCATAGGAGGTGAGCGACTTGCCGCAGCCGGATTCACCCACCAGCGCCATCACTCTGCCGGGGGCGACGGTGAATGAGACGTCGTCGACGACATGGGCGCCAGCGATATCGATAGTCAGGCTGTCAACGGTCAGAAGCGGGCTTGGCGAAACCTCCATCAAGTCCTCCTCAACCGGCCTTAGCAGCGTCGCGCTCTGGGCGCTTGTAAGTGCCGATCGAATTGCCGCCATCGACGGCAAGCGTCGCGCCGGTGATGAAACCGGCCTTTTCGGAGCAGAGATAGGCGATTGCCGCCGGTGCATCCATCGGCCCACTGGAACGGCCGAGCGGGATGTTCTTCAGCATGTTGGTGACGTAATCGTCCGAAAGCTCGCTGACCTCGCTGCCCGGCGCAAAGCCCGGCTCGACGACATTCACGCGGATGCCATATTCCGCGAGCTCCATAGCAAACCCCTTGGACAGCCGGTCGATGGCGGTTTTTGAGGTGCAATAGGGCACCCCGTTCTGCGTCATCTTTCGCGAGGCGCCGGAGGAAATGTTGACGATCGAGCCGGCCTTGCCTTCGGCAATCATCAGCTTGGCCATTTCGCGGGAAATTAGGAAAGGGGCGCGCAAATTGACGCCGAAGACGCGGTCCCAGTCGGCAATATCCATGTCGAGCAGGCTGAAGCGGGTATAGATGCCGGCATTGTTGACGAGAATGTCCGGCGCCTTCCACTCGCGCTTCACCAGATCGACAAGCTCCAGCATCGAGGCATCGCTGGTCAGCTCTGTCGCGTGCAGCAGAAGCTTGGAGCGGTCGAGGCCGAGTTCGCTTACCGCCTTTTCAAGTCCGTCCATGCGGACGTCGCTGAGACACAGGCGGGCGCCTTCCTTGGCAAAATAGGCAGCGATCCAGCGGCCGAAAATACCGGCGGCCCCGGTAATGACGATGGTCTTGTTCTCAAATTCCATGATGAAAGCCTCGAAATTGCGGAGAAATCAGCGGCTGCGGGAACGCGGATCGAGCTGGTCGCGCAACCAGTCACCGAGCACGTTGACTGAAAAGACGAGAAGGAAAAGACAGGCACCGGGAAAGGCGACGATCCACCAGGCGCGCTCGATATATTCGCGCCCGACGCTCATGATCGCACCCCAGCTTGCAGCCGGCGGCTGGATGCCGAGGCCGAGGAAGGAGAGGCCCGCCTCCATCAGGATCATCAGGCCGAATTCCGCCGTCGCCACGATAAGGATCGGGCCGGCGATATTCGGCAGGATATGGCGGAAAAGGATGCGGGCAGCCCCAGCACCGGCCAGTTCCGACGCCTTAATGAAGGGCAGATTGGCGACCTGCAGGGTCTGGGCATAGGCGACACGCGTATACCGCGGCCAGCGGGTGAGGCCGAGAACCAGAACGAGTTTCAGAAAGCCCGGTCCGAGCACGGCGACTGTCAGCACGGCAAGCAGAATGGCCGGGATCGACATCATGATATCGACCAGCCGCATGATGACGATCTCGACCGCGCCGCGGAACCAGCCGGCGACCATGCCGAGCGTCACGCCGACCAAGGTCGAGACGACGACGGAAAGGCTGGCGACACCCAACGAAACGCCGGCGCCATAAAGTGTGCGCGACAGGAGATCGCGGCCGAGATCGTCGGTGCCGAACCAGTAAGTGATGCCGCCGCGTTCGAAACCCGGCGGTTTCAGACGGCCGAGCAAGTTCTGTTTCGACGGATCGACCGGCGCCACGTAAGGCGCCAGGATGGCGAGCACGACGATGATCGTCAGGATGAGACAGACGATCATGACGGAAATCGGCACGCGGCGTAGGCGGGTGGTCAGGAGAGCGTTGTTCATGAAATTCTCTCCTATCGGGCTAGACGGATGCGCGGATCGACCAGCGCATAAACGAAGTCGGCGGCGACCGATGTCAGCACGTAGACGAAGGAAATCAAAAGCACGATCACCTGCACGACGAGGAAGTCGCGCGACTGGATCGACTGGATGGCAAGCTGGCCGATGCCCGGCCAGGCGAAGACTGTCTCGACGATGACGGCGCCCGCAAGCAGATTACCGATCTCAAGCGCCGCGATGGTGATGACCGGGATTGCCGCATTGCGAAGGACATGGCGCGTGACGACCGAGCCCATGGAAAGGCCGCGGGCACGGCCGGCCCGCACGTAATCCTTGCCGAGTTCGTCGATGATCGAGATGCGGGTCATGCGCGCGAAGGTCGACATGGAGAGCGCCCCAAGAGCGACTGAGGGCATGATCAGTGAGGCAAAATCGCCCGAGCCTGAAGTCGGCAGCCAGCGCAGGGTTACGGCGAAAACGAAGATCAGCAGGATGCCGGAGAGAAAAGTCGGCACGCTCTGGCCGGTGACGACGATTGCCGTCAGCACTCGTTCCAGCCAGCCTCCTCGGCGGGTTGCCATCATGATGCCAGCCGGAATGCCGATGCCGACCGCAACGACGATCGCCCCACCGGCCAGCATCATCGTATAGGGCACGCGCGACATGACGATATCGATCGCCGGAATGCGCTGCACGACGGACTGGCCGAAATCGAAGCGGATAAGTCCGCCGAGGTAATTCAGATATTGCACCCAGAGCGGCTGGTCGAAACCGAGCTGATGGCGCAGTTCGGTAATCATTTGGGCAGAGGCATCCGGCGGCACGAGCAGAAGCGTCGGGTCGCCGGAAAAGTGCATGACGACGAACACGATGGTAAGCACGCCGAAAATCGCAATGACAGCCTGAATCAGTCGCTGGACGGCATATGTCAACATCGTATTCGATCCGCCTTTGTCCATTCGCGCTTACTGTTGCCAGCTCATGTCGGTGACGAACATCGCCTCGTTGGCGGTGGGCGTCCAGTTGAGCTTGGCGTTGGCGCCATAGATCGCAAAAGCCTGGTAGAGGCCGATGCCGGGCACGTCGTCCTTCAGGATCTGGTAGGCCTGTTCATACTTGGCCAACCGCTCGTTCTTGTCGAGCGTCACGCGGGCGCCGTCGACGAGAGCGTCATATTGCGGGTTCTTGTACTTGGCCCAGATGCTGCCGCTGCGGAACAGGGGGAAGATGATGCCGTCCGCATCCTGGCAGGCGCAGGACCAGGCGCCGAAGGCCATGCTGCCGGCATTGGCCGGTTCGCCCTGGCGGCGCTTGAGGAAGGTCGCCTGATCGCTCGACGCGATTTCGACATTGAGGCCGACTTCGTTGATCATCTGCTGGATGGCTTCGATCGTCGCGCGGTTATAGGCGGGCGAGGTCAAGAATTCGAGCTTGGCACCTTCTGCACCGGCTGCCTTGACGAGGGCCTTTGCCTTTTTCGGATCGTAGGCGTAACCTTCGACCTTGTCAGTGTAACCGAAGATCGGCTTGGCGCCGACGATATTGACCGGGTTGCCGTAACCAGCCAGCAAGGCATCGACCAGCGCGCTGCGGTCGATAGCGTAGGCAATCGCCTGACGGACGCGGACATCCTTGGTCGGGCCTGCCTCGGCGTTGATATAGAGGTAACCGACGCGTTCGGTCGGAGCCGACAGAACCTTGATCGCGGTTTCGCTCTTCATGCTGGCGGCCTGGTCAGGCGTGACGCCGCTGATCAGATCAGCCTTGCCGGTCTTCAGGTCGGCGAGGCGGGTGGAGGCGTCCGGCACGGTGCGGAAGGCCACCTTGGCGAAAGGCGGCTTGACGCGCCAGTAGTTGCCATAGGCTTCTAGCTCGGTCTGAACGCCCTTCTGCCAGTTGGCGAGTTTGTAAGGCCCGGAGCCGAGCGGTTTGGCGTTGAATTCCTGGTCGCCGACCTTTTCGACATAGGCTTTTGGCACGATCGAGAGCTTGACGAGCTGGGCGAGCAGCGCCGGATAGGCGGACTTGGTCGTCATCGTCACCTTGTTCGTACCAGTGACTTCAGCCTTGGCGATCTGGTCGAACTGGGTGAGCTGTGGGCTCTTCAGCCTAGGGTCGATGATGCGGTTGATCGAGAAGGCGACGTCTTCGGCGGTCAGCTTGCTGCCGTCCTGGAAGGTCACGTCATCATGAATCTCGAACTCGATCGTCTTGTCGTCCGTATATTTCCACGACTTGGCGATCTGCGGCACGATCTCGCCGGCCGGATTGCGGGTCAGAAGATTGTCAAAGATATTGCGGTAGATGCTGTAGCTGTTGGTGTCCCACTGCAGGTGAGGATCGAGCGTCGCGGCATCGCCGGAGAGATCGATCGTCAGCGCGTCCTTGGACTGTGCAAAAGCGGCAGACGATGCAAGCGTCAGAAAAACCGCGGCGATGGATGTTAATCTTACAGACATGTCCCTTACCCTCATTGTTGTTTGTGCTGATTAAATATCTGAAGACAAATAGAAATCGGCGCCTGCAGCCTCCCATGGCACGGGCGCCCGGATCTTCGATCAAGACTTGAAGAGTTCGGCCTCCTCGGCGCAGTAGCGGGCAAGCTCCGCATGCGTGGTGAACCAGACATCGCCCTTGGATTGGGCGAGCTTGATGATCTCTTCGAGAATGAAGATGCGCGAGCGGTGGCCGATATGATGCGGGTGCATGGTCAGTTGGAAAAGCCCGCCTTCTTCATAGGAAGCTTCCAACTCGCGGGAAAATATGTCGAAGACCATGGCCGGGCCGCCATAGGGGCGGGTGCCCGTCATCCGGTCCATCGCCACATAAGGCGCGTCATCGCGGATCCATTCGACCGGGATTTCGACGATACCGGTCGGCTCACCATCTTCCAGCAGTTCGTAAGGCTCGTCATCGGCCATCAGGGAGGAGTCGTAGAGAAGGCCCATTTCGCGGGCGATTTTTAGTGTATAGGGGCTGAAATCCCATGATGCGGTGCGCATGCCGACCGGGCGCACGCCGGAAAGCCGCTCCAGCTCGTCGGCCGCGCGCAATGCCAGATCGCGTTCCGTCCCTTCGTCGAGGCGGGAGTTGAATTCGTGGATCCAGCTGTGGATCGCCAGTTCGTGGCCGGCGGAAATGACGGTCTTCACTTCTTCCGGATTGATCATGGCCGACACGGCCGGCATGAAAAACGAGGCCGGTACGCCGTATTTCTCAAGCAGGCGCAGGATGCGCGGCGAGCCGGCGCGGGCGCCGTACTGACCCTGGCTCATTTTGCCGAAGGAGACGCCGCCATTGCGCAGTTCCACCGTCTCATGATCCGAATCAAAGGAGATTGCCACTGCCATGCGCGCGCCGTTTTTCCATTTTGCGGGTCGAAGCGAGCGGCCTGCGCGCACTTTCTGTACCTTCTGCTGCCAAACAGTATTTGGCCAGGTCCAGGGTTCGGAGATATTGTTTTGCGTATTGGCTGCGTTCATGGAAACATTCGCCCTTTCGGCATGCTGTCTTGGGTTGTGGCTAGTTTCTGGGCAGAATTGTTATGAGCCGAACCGGTAGTCAGCAATGGGGGTTTCGTTCACATATATGAACTCCGAGATAAAGAGCGCAGGACGCATTCTCGATTTGCTGGAATATCTCGCCACTCAGCGGGATGCCGTTTCTCTGGCTGACATTGTCCACAGCCTGTCCTTCCCGAAAAGCAGTGCTCACGGTCTCGTGCAGACGTTGGTCGCGCGTGGACATGTGGTTTGCGACTCTTCCGGCCGTTATGTGCTGGTCGAGGCGAGCCGACACGGCTTTCCCTTCCGGCGGCATGAGGAGCCGCTCGTGCTGACCGCACGCCCCTTCATGGAAAAGCTGCGCGATGAATCGGGCGAGACGATCATTCTGGCGACCATGAACGCCCATTGCGACATCCGAAGGCTCGCAAAATGCGTCAGCCGACAGGGCGTGCGTTACGATATCAACCTGGATGCGGCGATCGCGGCCTATTGCACCGCGACCGGCAGGGTCCTGCTTGCCCATGCCTCGAAGGACGCGCTGGACAATTATCTGGAGCGAGTCCAGTTCCTCTCCTACACGCGCTACACGGTGACAGATCCTGCCGTCATTCGCGACATGCTGGCGCGGGTGCGCCGAGATGGTTATGCGATCAACGACCAAGAATTCGTCACCGGATCGACGGGCATCGCCGCGCCCGTTTTTGAAGCCAATGGAAGCATAACGGCAGCGCTCAACCTCGGTGCCCCGACGATCCGTTATCTCGATCGACGCGAAGCGATGCTGCTGATGCTACGCAGTGCAGCCGACGAGATAAGCCGCGCTTTAGGTTATCGTAGAAATGAGACAGTAAGGTAACGCGATTTGCTCCTCGTTTGGGGGAGGGCGCAGCAATCGCTCGCAGATCATTAGTTATTGGTTTGAGATAGCCGCCAATGCGAGAACTGCCACCGACGGGAAAACGCAAAGCCGATTGAAGTTGGCATTTCTACGCCAGAGGAGCGCGAGGTGGCGCAGCAGCTTTTTGATCTGACAGCTGATCTGCCAGGCCTCGCCGACAGGGATGCCGAGTTCAAGCCGCCGGATGTCTGGTTTTGGCCTCATGCGCTCATTGCTCGGTGGAATATTCCGAGCCGCTGCCCTTGAGTTACGTGAAATCTCGGGCTTTGGGAATGCGCTCGGGATAAGATCTTGATCTTCGAATTGAGACGCTGAAGGGGAAGGCTTGGAGTTTTCAGTGAAACCTGATCCGGATAGCGGGTTCGATATGGTTCAAGAGCATCGGGCATTACTTTGGGCGCCTATGGAGAGGATCGCCTTATTGCCGTACTGGACGCTAAGGGTATTGTCCGCGTCGGATCCTGCTGATGACTTTCTCGCGCCGCGCTGCCTCTGAGATTGTAATCAGCACAGCCGTGCTTCATCGCTCAGCCTCCCGACATCCGCTGATTTTGCTCTATGAAGGCATTTTCTGCTGCAGCCTCAGGAGCGACGCAACCCTTCTGACGGCCAACTCGTAGCCTTCGATGCCAAGCCCCGCAATCACGCCATCGGCGCGAAGGGAAACATAGGAGTGGTGGCGAAAGCTCTCACGCTTGTGGACATTGGAGATGTGCACTTCGATCACCGGCCCCTCGAAGGCGTTGAGAGCATCCAGTATCGCGACGGACGTATGCGTGAAGGCAGCCGGATTGATGACGATGCCGTGCCCCTCGTCCCGCGCCTCGTGGATCCAGTCGATGATCTCGTATTCCCGATTGCTCTGGTGAAAGCGGATGTCGTGGCCTAGTTCGCTTGCGAGCGCACGGCAGGCGTTCTCAACATCCTGCAGCGTTTCATGTCCGTAGATGTGCGGTTGCCGTTTGCCGAGCAGATTGAGGTTTGGGCCGTTCAGGATGTAGACCGTGCTCATTGCCGTTTTCCTTGATGTAATTGCTGGTTCACCCCAGCATGTCCGCTACGTTGATGATCCGGCCCTCTTTGCCGGCTTTGGTGATGGCAAGGATGGTTGCCAGCGTCAGCATTCCATCCCTCACTGAAACAATCGGCTCCGCCTTGCCTTCGATAACATCGAGAAAATGATGCAGCTGATTTTCATAGGCGCGGCTACCATCGAGCGTGATGTGCTGACGCAGGAGAGGGTGCTGCCAATGGCTGTTTTCATTTTCGTGTCGCCAGAAATCCATGAGTGGAAGGGCAAGCGATGCTTTCGTTCCCGCAAATACGTAGGTGTTCTCGGGTTGGTGCGGAAAATACAGGGCCTGGCCGGCGGCCGTATCCCAGTTGTAGGGCGAAACGGCGGTGTCGCTCATGAGCAGCGTGCCGAGAGCACCATTGGTGAATTTCACGCTGATGCTTGCCGTGTCCTCCACCTCGAATGACCTGACCTCGTTGGACGAGAAAGCCATGACACTTTCGATCTCGCCGCAGATAAAGCGCAGGCAATCGATATCATGGATGAGGTTGATGAGAAGCGGGCCGCCCCCGGGCTGGCGTCGCCAGGCCGCGTCGAAATAGTTCGTTGGCTTATCCGTCAGCCACATTGCGTTGACAGCCACGAGGCGACCAAGCGCACCTTCGTTCATAAGTTGCCGGGCCTTGGCAATGTCGGGACTGTGCCGGCGCTGGTGACCTACCAGAACGGGCACACCCTTGCGCTCGACGGCTTCCGTCAACTGCATCGCTGCTTCCAGGGTGTCGGCAACCGGCTTTTCGACAAGACTTGGAATGCCGCGTTCGATGCAAGCCATGGCCGCCTCTGCATGAAAGGCGTTCGGCAAGGCGATGATCACGCCATCGGGCTTTGTTGCATCGAGCATTTCCCGCACATCGAAAAAATAGCGGGTGCCATATTCATCAGCCAGAACCTTTCCGGCCTCGGAGATATCGGCGACTGCTTCCAGCTGCACTCGAGGATTGGAGCTGATGAGTTTTGCATGCTCGCGACCAATCAGGCCTGCGCCAATCAAGGCAATCTTCAGTACCATCTTCGGTCCTCCCCGGATCCAGAAAATTCACACCCGCGCGATTTCGCGAAGATGCTCTGCGGTTGTCGTCGGAAAGCCGAAAAACTCGAGATAGGCAGGGATCTGCTCAAACAGCATGTCGATGCCGATCTGGAACTCGCATTCGCGGGCGCGGACCGCTGCAAGAAAAGGAGTAATTTCTTGGCTTAGGACGACTTCACCAACGAAAGCGGAGGGAGAGACCCTGTTTACGTCGAACGGAAGCGGATCGTCATCCCGCATACCGAGTGGTGTCGCATTAACGACGATATCGTAGCCGTCAGGGTCGGTTACACCGGTGACAACCGTAAGGTCGGGGTAATGATGACGGAGGCGTTGCGCGAGATCGTTCATCATGGGGGGATGAGCGTCATGAATGGCCAATTCCGCGATGCCGGCTTGTGCCAGCGACGCGGCAATGGCGGATCCTACACCGCCAGCACCGGCCATGATGGCGCGTTTGCCCTTGATGACGCGTCCTCGACGCAGGACACCGCGCACAAAGCCCTCACCGTCGAACATGTCTCCGATCAATCTTCCATCAGCACTGAGCCGAACGGCGTTGCAGGCACCGGCGACCGAAGCGCTCTTGGAAATCTCGTCAAGGAGCCCGGTCGTGACGATCTTGTGCGGCATGGTGATAAGCGCGCCGTGGATGTTGGAAAGCTTGAATAACAGCGGAAGGAAGGAGGCGTAGTCTTCCGCGCGACACCCCATGGGCACGACGGCCGCGTCTATGCCGGTCTCTTCGAAGTAGGGGTTGTAGATCAGCGGCGCCTTGAACGTATGGGTGGGATAGCCAAGATGCGCGATGAGTTTCGTGTTGCCGTTGATCATCGGCTTCACCTTCCATGAGATGACAATTCAGGCGGCGGCCAGCAAGACGCTGGTCAGTGTCCAAGGATTTCGCCCAGAAACTTGCGCGTGCGTTCGTGCTTGGGATTGGAAAAGAATTCGGCAGGCGGCGCTTCCTCGACGACGGCGCCGCTTGCCATGAAGATGACGCGGTCGGCCACCTGCCGGGCAAAGCCCATTTCGTGTGTAACGCAGATCATCGTCATGCCTTCCTCGGCAAGTCCGATCATCGTATCCAACACCTCTTTCACCATTTCCGGGTCGAGCGCGGAGGTCGGCTCGTCAAACAGCATGACCTGCGGGCGCATGCACAGCGCGCGGGCGATCGCGACGCGCTGTTGCTGGCCACCGGACAGTTGCGCCGGATATTTATCCGCCTGTTCTGCGATCTTGACCCGCTCCAGAAGTTGCCGCGCGCGGCCTTCCGCTTCTTGCCTGCTGAGCTTCAGCGCCCGTAGAGGCGCGAGCATGCAGTTCTCCAGCACTGTCAGGTGCGGAAAGAGGTTGAACTGCTGGAATACCATGCCGACTTCCCGGCGCACCGCATCAATGGTCTTTGCCTGATGACCAAGGACAGTGCCGCTCACGCGGATCTCGCCCTTCTGGTAGGTTTCAAGGTGATTGATGCAGCGGATCAGCGTGGACTTGCCACTGCCGGATGGGCCGCACAGAACGATCTTCTCGCCTTTTGCAACGGAGATGTTGATGTCCTTCAGCGCTTGAAAGGCGCCATACCACTTTTCCACGCCGGTCATGCTGATCATGGGGTGAGTGTTGCCTGCGGTGGTCGCGATGTCGTTCATGAAAAGAACTCCGTATGGCTCTGCAGGGAGAAGAAGAGGCTGGAAAACATGGCGCTACCTCGCAGATGCCGCGAACTTGCGTTCGAGATAGGCGCCGTAGATCGTCAGCGGGCAGCACATGATGAAGTAGAGCATGCCGACGATGCCGAAGACGGTCAGTGGCTGGAAGATCTGATTGGAGATGATGTTGCCCGCGCGGGTAAGCTCGGTGAAACCGACGATCGAGGCGAGCGATGTACCCTTGATGAGCTGCACGAGGAAGCCGATCGTGGCAGGCAGCGATATGCGCAGCGCTTGCGGCAGGAGGACGTCCTTCATCCGCGAGCTGTAACTGAGCGCGAGTGCCTTCGACGCTTCGGTCTGCCCGCGCGGGACAGCCTCGATGCCGCCGCGCCAGATTTCGCCCAGATAGGCGCTGGCGTGAAGGGTGAGGCCCACGGCCACAGCCGCCCAAGCATCCATCTTGATGCCGATCAGCGCAAGGCCATAATAGACCACGAACAGCTGCATCAGGAGCGGTGTTCCCTGGAAGAGCGCTATATAGCCGGCGGTCGCGCGCTCGATGGGGCGCATGCCCGATGTCCGCAGCAGCGCAATAACAAGTCCCGCCAGGCAGCCACAGACGAAGCCGATGGCAGAAAGCGCAACCGTCCACTTCAAGCCAATGAGAAGGAAGAGAAATTCATCGCGTCCCATGCTCACGCCCTCATTTGACCGGATAGGCAAAGTACCGGGCGGAGAAGAGCGCGAAGAGGCGCATCATCAGCCAGGAGATCACCAGGTAGAAGATCGTAACGGTGAAGTAGACTTCGAAGCTTCGGAAGCTATCCGACTCGATCCGCTGGGATACCGACGTCAGTTCGTAAGCGGAGATTGCTGATGCAATGCTGGTTGTCAGTGTCAGCAGTACAAACTGGCTGGTCAGCGAGGGAAAGATTGCTCTCAGCGCCGGCTTCAGGATGATAAGGCGGAAGACCTGACCCTTGTGAAGACCAAGCGCCAGCCCTGCCTCCATCTGCCCCTTCGAGATGGATTGGACGCCGCCACGGATGATTTCAATGGCATAGGCACCACCATTGATGCCGAGCGCAATGATGGCGGTCGGCGTTGGGTCCAGCCGTATGCCAGTCAGGGGCAGGGCGAAATAGATGAAGAAGATCTGCACGAGGAACGGCGTGTTGCGGATCAATTCGACGAAGACGATGACCAGCCAGCGCAAGGGGGCAATCTTCGATTGCCGGAGAACGACCCCGCCGATGCCGATGACCGTTGCGAGCAGCATGCCGCAGATGGCCAGCGTAAAGGTGCCAAGGCAGGCCGTCAAAAGACTTGGCAGGCCCTCGATGACCGGAGTGAAATCAAGCGTATAGTTCATGACGCCTCCTGTCGCAGCGTGTCCGTGCGAGCAGCGCTTGCCATATCGGCCATGGCCTCGATCGCCAGTTCGTAGCCACGGGCGCCGAAGCCAATCATGATGCCTGTCGCAACACGGGAGATGAGGGAACTGTGGTAGATGCTCTCCCGGGCGTGGACATTGGATATGTGCAGCTCGATTTTCGGCCCATCGAACATCTTCAACGCATCCAGCAATGCGACCGAGGTGAAAGTGTAGCCAGCCGGATTGATGATAATGCCGCAGGCTTGGCTGCGGGCCTGATGAACGGATTCGATCAGCTCACCCTCGAAATTGGTCTGGCGAAAATCGATCTCGAAGCCGAGCCTGGCCGCACGCGCGACGCAGTTCCTGTGGATGTCGGACAGAGTCGTGGTGCCATAGATCGCGGGCTCACGCTCTCCCAAGAGGTTGAGATTGGGGCCGTTCAGCACGAAGATCGTCTTGCTCATGGTGATGCTCCGAAGTCAGAAAACGAAGGCAGCGGGCCGCGGGTCTGCATTGCCGACACCGCTTCACCCGGTGTCGGCTTGCAGAACTGCTCGGCAAAGGCCGGACCGTTAGGTCACTGCGCCGCGAACGGGATGCCTTCGAGACTTTGCGGGAATTCGGGCACAGGAACTTTCATCCACTTGTCGTAGATGGTCTTCAATTCGCCGTTGGCCTTGATCTTGTCGATAAAGGTGTTCAGCGCGGCATTCAGTTCCTTTTCGCCGAGACGGGTGCAGGCACCGTTGTAAAGCTTCTGAAACTCCAGCTTGTTTTCAAACTTGCCCGGTGCCGCTTTCTCTACGCGGTCCATGTAGAAAATGTTGCCGCCCAGCGCCTCGGCCTGACCGGAAATCAAAGCCTGGACGCTTGCTGCATCACCATCGTATCGGCGAATGGTTGCCGATGCCGGCGCATTCTTGGTGACCTGCGTATCCTGGGCCGCGCCCTTGGCAACCGAGATGGTCATGTTGGCCATGTCTTCATTGGTCTTGATCGACTTGGCCTTAGGGCCGATCAGAACAATGGCGTTTGCATTATAGGGCTTGGAAAATTGGACGGCCTTTGCGCGGTCGGGCAGCATCGCCATTGTGGCAAACAGCACGTCCACGCGACCGGAGGTCAATGCCGGGATACGGTTGTTCACTTCGAGCGGTACGAACTCGACGGTCACGCCAAGCTCCTTGGCAAACAATGTCGCCATGTCGGCGTCAAAGCCGTCCTGCTTGCCAGCGCTGGTGACAAATCCCCACGGAGGATTGTCACCCTGGATGCCGACGATCAGCTTGCCACGCGCTTTGATCTCCTGGGGCGTAATCGCAGCGGCCGATCCTGCAAATGACGCTGCAGCCAAGAGAGCCGCTGCTCCCATCAAGGCACGACGACGCGTAAACTCCAATCCGAACATGTTGCTCCTCCTAGCGTGTTCAGCCAGCACTCCCGTTGCTGTCGTCATAGAACTGCCACGGACAAGCGCATCGATCAACATAGAATTTTGAAAATCTATGGCATAAATGATTTCAGCATTGAATTTGACGTGCGGTATCCGGATTCGATATGCTCGGATTGCCGCAGCCGGTGCCAAGGCTGATGCTCAGGGAGGAGCGTGCATGAAAACATCGATCGCTACCGTATCCATCAGCGGCGAACTGCCGGAGAAACTTGCAGCAATCGCCGCTGCGGGGTTTGACGGTGTGGAGATCTTCGAGAACGACTTCCTCGCCTTTGATGGCAGCCCTAAAGATGTAGGTCGGATGGTGCGAGACCTCGGACTTGAGATTACTCTGTTCCAGCCGTTTCGCGATTTCGAGGGCATGCCTGCTTCCCATCGACAACGGACGTTTGATCGCGCAGAGCTCAAGTTTGACATCATGCAGGAACTCGGCACGGATCTTGTGCTTGTCTGCTCCAATGTATCGCCGGTCTCCCTGGGCGGGGTCGATCGTGCGGCCGCCGATTTCCATGAGCTTGGCGAAAGGGCGGCCAAGCGAGGATTGCGCGTGGGATTCGAAGCGCTCGCCTGGGGGCGCCATATCAATGACCATCGCGATGCTTGGGAAATCGTAAGGCGCGCCGATCATCAGAATGTCGGCTTGATCCTTGACAGTTTCCACAGCCTTTCCCGCAAGATAGACATCAATTCGATCCGGTCCATCCCGAAAGACAAGATCTTCATCGTTCAGTTGGCGGATGCACCGTTGATCGACATGGACTTGCTTTACTGGTCGCGCCACTTCCGAAACATGCCGGGTGAAGGAGACCTTCCCGTCACGGCTTTCACGGCAGCCATCGCGCAAACCGGTTATGATGGCTATTTCTCCTTGGAAATCTTCAACGACCAATTCCGCGGCGGATCCACCCGCTCCATTGCGGCAGACGGTCATCGTTCGCTGATTTACCTGGGCGATCAGGTAAGGCGGGTGCCGGGCGCCGAGGGTTTGACTGTCCCCGCGATGCCGGATCGCACCACCGTTGAGGGCGTCGCCTTCGTCGAATTTTCTGCCGATCAGGAGGACGCGCGGAATCTCGTCGCAATTCTCAAGACGCTGGGGTTCAGGAAAACAAAGATCCACCGAACAAAAAAGGTCGAACTTTTCGAGCAGGGCGACATCCGTCTTCTGGTCAACACGGAGGACAGCGGCTTCGCCAATACATCCTTCGCCGTGCACGGCACCTCGGCCTATGCAGTTGCATTAGCGGTAGACGATGCTGAAAAGGCGTTGGTGCGGGCGATTGCGCTGGGTGCGGAACCCTTCGGCCAACCGGTTGCCGAGGGGGAGGTGGAGATACCGGCTATCCGCGGTGTCGGCGGTGGCCTGATTTATCTGATCGATCATAAGAGTGACCTTGGTCGGTTTTCGGAAATCGATTTCCGACCGTCTGAAGAGGCCGATCACGCTGTCGTCTCTGCGCATTTGCAGCGCGTCGATCATATCGCCCAGACGGTTGCCTATGATGAAATGTTGACATGGCTGCTCTTCTACGCCTCGATATTCGAGGCTCATAAAACGCCGATGGTCGATATCATCGATCCCTCGGGGGTGGTGCGAAGCCAGGTTGTCGAGAACAATAGTGGCGCCTTGCGTATCACGCTGAACGGTGCGGAGAACCGACGCACGCTCGCGGGGCATTTCATCGCGGAAAAATTCGGCTCGGGTGTACAGCATCTTGCCTTCGAAACCCCTGATATTTTTGCCACGGCGGCTGCCCTGCGCGAAAACGGCTTCCGGGCACTGCCGATTTCGGCAAACTATTATGGTGATGTTGAAGCCCGCTTCGGTCTTGACCCGGAGCTCAGTGAGCGTCTGAAGGCGGAAAACATTCTTTACGACCGAGATGACGGCGGCGAGTATTTTCAGCTCTATAGCGGCACCTTCGGTGAAGGGTTCTTCTTCGAGATTGTCCAGCGAACCGGATATCGCGGCTATGGTGCGCCCAATGCCATATTCCGCATTGCTGCCCTGAAGAAGCAGATGCGCCCTGAAGGCATACCTACAGTATAACTTTGGGGATGCACGGGTTGGTGTTGAAGTCCCCGCCAGTGCTGTTACATAGGACGATTTCCAAAACATCCGAGATATCCGTGGTTTCCAAAAATCTTTCAGAGTCGGTCGCCGAGGTCAGCTATAAGCGCATTCGCGCCGACATCATTTTTGGTCGGTTGGCCCCGTCGCAAAAGCTGAAGCTGGAAAACATGAAGGAGACCTACGACACGAGCGTCAGCACGCTGCGGGAGATCCTCAACCGCTTGTCTTCTGAAGGCCTGGTCGTGGCGGAAGGGCAACGGGGCTTCGAGGTCGCACCGATCTCCGAATCTGATCTTCGCGAAATCGCAGCCCTCCGTCTTCTTCTGGAGACACATGCGCTGGAGCAGTCCTTCGCGCGTGGAGATGTCGACTGGGAGGCACGCCTCGTTTCAGCCCATTACAAGCTATCCCGCATGGAGAGCGTGATGGCGAGCGGCGATACAAGCGAGGCTGAGACATGGAAGCGATATGACTGGGAATTTCATCAGGCACTGATTTCCGCCTGCGGCTCAAGGCTTTTGATGGACACTCATTCCGGTGTTTTCGACAAGTACCTGCGTTACCAGATGGTCGCCCTGTCTTATCGTGGTGATATCGCCGCCAAGGAGCATCAACAACTGCTGGACGCTGCACTGAGGCGGGATGAGAAGACGGCGAAATTGATATTGATAGAGCATATCCAAGGCGGGGTGGAGCATGCCCTGACCCGTAATCGCTTGGGAAAATAGATGGCGAGGGGCACGCAAGAAAGAGCGGCGGATGCCGTGCCGGAGCGGACGGGCGAAACGATCGGCGATGTCGTCTTCCGTCGGGTGAGGGCGGATATCATTGCCGGCGTTCTTGCGCCCGGCAGCAAGATCAAGCTTGAGCAGGCAAAGGAGCGCTATTCCATCAGCGTCTCCTCCTTGCGAGAAATCCTCAGCCGCCTGACGGCTGAAAATCTGGTGAGGGCCGAAGGCCAAAAGGGTTTTGAAGTCAGCCCCGCATCCGAGCAGGAATTGCGAGAGCTTGCCGATCTGCGCATCGTACTTGAGGTCCATGCCATGGAGCGAGCCTTTGCTGCCGGTGATCTGGAATGGGAGGGGCGGGTGGTGGCGGCGCACCACAAACTGGCGGCTGCGGAGCGCAGTATTCTCTCAGGTGATGCTTCGCGCACTGTCGATTGGGTGCGCTCTGATTGGGAGTTCCATCGCTCCATCGTTTCGGCCTGCCATTCAGAATCCTTGATGATGAACCTCTCCTCGGTCTTCGATCGCTTCCTGCGTTACCACCTCCTCGCCAAAAGCTTCCGCGGGCAGGCTGTCGCCGATGATCATCGCGCGCTTTTCGAATTTGCGCTGGCTAGGGATTCGAAAGGGGCAAAAGAGATCATCCACCGGCACGTCATGAGCGGCGTGGAGCATATCCTTAAAGAGATGAGGCTGGCATAAGAATCGTGCTTCCGCTCTTCGGGAGAAAACAGCTGGAAAATTCTAGGAGGCGCCAAACTCACTCGTCACTGAGGGGCTTCAGAATCGCGATCTGAGAGCCGGTGACGCGGTCAGCAGTTCGCGATTGGGAGAGAATTTTGCAGCGTCATACGTCACTAAGAGCGTGAATATGCCGTCACGAAGGCAGCTCTGAGGCTTGAGGGCGGTGGTCGCCGCATCGCTTACTGCGTCGTAGACCATTTCCAGTCCCGCGCGGGTGGTCCCTTCGACCATCACGACAACATTCAGACAATTCGGATCGGTGATGTCCGTCTGCTCGAACACCTCGTATCGCTGATTAGGCTCAGCAAGGCCGATGCTGTATCCGAGGATGCGGCCGGATGAGGCCATTTGCTCCAAAGCGGCTGCCAACGCTTTTGATCTCGAAGCAGCGTCTTTTCGTCCAACCGCGTATACTTGGGCGATAAGGCTTCCGCCTAGGCCGCATCCGCCACTGGCGAAATCGCTTGCCGGGATGCGTAGGACGTTCAGGAAATGCCGACGCATGGACAGCGACCAGTCTGTCGGCCGCCGCACAAGATCGAGATAAGACGGCTGATCCAGAACCTGCAGGGTTTCCAGGGCGTAAAGGGTAAAATAGCGATTGTCCGGCTGCGCAAAATCTGCGTATCGCCGGGCCCATAGCATTCCCGGCGTCGTCAATCGCTCGGGCACATGCTCATAGGTGTGCCAGGCCTCATATTCATCAGTCAATGTCGCGGGGTAATCGTTCCAAAGGGCAAGGAAAGCACCGCTCATGACGGTTCACCGATCTGCAATAGGACTTTCGAAGCAATGCGCTGATGCGAGACTTCAAATCCTTCCAGTGCGGCGTGAAGCGGAAACCGGTGCGATATCAGCTTGCGCATGACATCCTGATTGTCGTTCAAAAATGCAATTACGGTATCCCAGTCAGCCGGGCTGGCACGATAGGAACCTCGGATCTGCTGATGCATGCGCACAAGCTGCGTCAGGTTCACCTCTGCCGGACGCGGATGGATGCCAACGATGGTGAAAATGCCCCGCTTCTTGAGAAAGGGAAGTGTCGCATTGACAAGGGCCGGCACCCCAGCCGCCTCGATGATGGCGTCGAACGGCTCATGTTCCGCAAGCGCCTGTTCGATCGGCGTGTCCTTGCCGTCGATCAGGAACTCGAAGCCGAGGTCGCGCAACAGCTCCAGTCTCGGGTGGTCATCGCGCCCTGCAACAACGACCTTTGCGCCGCGACTGCGGGCAAGAATGGCAATGCCTTGTCCAATGAACCCAGGGCCAAGCACGAGGATCGACTGGCCCTCGCGAACCTCGGCCGTATTGACTGCCTCAAGGCAGACGGTCATCGGTTCCGTCAGTGCTGCAACATCCATGCCGAGGCTGTCTGGGAGAGCGTGGCAGTTGCCAGCGGGGGCGCAGACCCGTTCTGCGAAAGCACCGCTTCGTCCAATGCCGATCCCTTTGCGGTTGGTGCAATCGTCCTCCCGCCCCGCAAGGCAAGCAGCACAATGACCACATGTGGTGGATGGACGGACCGTGACACGTTGGCCGATAAGGTGATGCGAAACTTCGGCGCCGACCTGTTCGATCACGCCGGAAAATTCATGGCCGAGCGTAACGGGCATGGCCTTCTGCATGCTCTCATAACCCGGCGTCCAGGCTGCAATATGCAGGTCAGTGCCGCAAATTCCGGCGGCCGCCACCCTGATCAACACCTCGTTTGAAGAGGGTGCCGACGGAATTTCGACCTCACGAAACTCAAGACCGGCTTCAGGACGCACCTTCTGCAGTGCCAACATTGTCTTGCCTCCCGCGGATTGACTTAAAGATGGCGCAGCGTCAGCCACGCCATGCCAGAAAGCGCCGTTCGATCAGCCCGATCACATAGCTGACAATGAGACCCATGACCGAGAGGATGGTCACGCCGGCAAAGAGCTTCTCAAGATCGTAAAGCGAACCGGCCTCGAGGATGTAGGATCCAACGCCATATTGCGCGCCGAGCATTTCCGCTGCGACCAGCAGAATGATGGCAATCGATATCGATACCCGCAGGCCGGACAGGATGGCCGGAAACGCGCCAGGAAGTACAATTTTACGGACGATCGACCACCATGAAAGACCGAAGCTCTGCCCCATGCGGATCAGCGAGCGATCCACATTGTCGACAGCGCCGTAGGTCGCGACGACGGTTGGTGTGAATGTGCCAAACGCGATCAGCATGTATTTCGACATTTCATCAATGCCGAACCATATGACAAACAACGGAAGAAGCGCAATTTTCGGGATTGGAAACAATGCAGCAACCAGCGGCACAAGGCCGGCACGCACATAACTGAACAGGCCAATCATGACGCCAATCACGATACCTAAGGAAATCCCAAGGCAACCTCCGATAAACAGACGCTGCAATGAAGGCAGCAGATGCTTCCACAATAGCCCGGTGTTCCAGAGCTGAATGAAGGTCTCGACGACGGCTGAAGGTCGCGGCAGGGTCAGGTTGGAGATGATGCCAGTGCGTGTGCCGATCTCGGCAAGTGCAATCAGGATAATGAACAGCAGGATCGCGATTCCGCGGACCGGGGTTGGCGCAAATCCGCCGCCACGAAACTGAACGGCGCGCACCGCATTCTGCGACGCATTATCCGTGTTGCCCTTGATCGGAAGAGGCGAATTTGAAGTCAGATCAGACATCGACCAGCTCCTTGTCGGCGGCCATGGCTTCCTCCCTCATCAGGGCCCACAGTTGTTTCTGCTTTTCCTCAAGCAGCGGATCACCAAGCTCCCGTTCACTCAGAGGGATATCGATATCCACAATTTCGCGAATTCGCCCGGGTCGGCGAGAAAGGACCACCACCCGGTGACCCAGCCGTACGGCCTCGTTGAGGTTGTGGGTCACGTAGACGGAGGTAAAGGGCTGTCGCGTCCAGAGCGCCACAAGGTCGTCCATCAGGAGTTCGCGGGTCTGGCTATCAAGCGCAGACAGGGGCTCGTCCATCAGCATCACCGCCGGGCGCACGGCAAGAGCCCGGCTGATGGCAACGCGCTGGCGCATGCCGCCAGACAGCTGCTTGGGCAGCGCCTTTCGAAAATCCGAAAGGCGGGTGCGCTCCAGAACATCGGTGACGATGTCATTCATCTCGCCGCTGCTCAAACCATGATCTTCGAGCACCAGCTTGATGTTGCCTTCGACGGTACGCCACGGCAGCAGCGCAAAGTGCTGAAAGACATAGGTAAGTGGGTTCAAAGACCCCGCAGGCGGATTTCCGACCTGCAACACCTGCCCGGACGTCGGACGCTCAAGTCCGCCCAAAAAGCGGAGGAGCGTCGACTTCCCGCAGCCTGACGGACCGATAAGACAGATGATCTGGCCCTGCGGAATGTCGAGCGAAATGTCCTTCAGGACCTCGACTGAACCATAATAATGGCTGATGTTATCGACTTTGAGGTCCATGGGAGCCCTTCGAATGGGGGCGGATTTTGCCTCCCCATGCTGATGTGATCATTCAGATCGTCTTGACGTAGGATGTGTCGAACAACTGTTCGTTCGTGACGGCATCTTTGACCATGCCTTCAGTCTTCATCCATTCAACCTGTTCGGTGCAGCTTGCGACCGAAAGCGCCAGATCCTTATTGATGCGCATGGCACCGTCGATCAGGTTCTGCTTGGCTTCCTCGAACGGGCTGTCGCTTTCAACATATTTATGAACGATGCGGGCGAGCTTTTCACGGCTCTCATCATCGGTGGTCTTATCGACAAAAGCGGCATTGTAGTCAGCAATAGCGCGGGAGTAGGCCTTGACGAAGGCTTCCGTCATCGCCCGTTCGTCCGTCGCATTCTTTGTCGAGGTGAAGGCTGTCGTGACCTGGTAATTCGGTGCGTAGTCGGAGACCAGTCCGATCTGTTTCGCTGCACCATCATGTATCAGTTTCTTGGCAACGTTTGCTTGGATCGCCCAAGCATCGATCTGCCCCGACGAGATTGCACCGACAATGGCGCCAAGCTTCTGCAGCGGGCGCAATTGTATCTCGGACATCGCGATATTGTTGGCCTTGGCAATCTTGTAGGCCATGAAATGGAAGGAGGAACCTGCCGTCGTGATCCCGAAGCTCTTGCCTGCAAGCTTCGAGGCATTCGTAAGGCCTGCCTCGTAAGCCTTGTTGGACGCCAGAATGACGGAGCCAACCGTTCCCTTTTCCTCCGTCAAGGCACCGCCAATAATCTTGATGGCACCTTTCTGTGCGAGGCTGACAAGGCCGCCGGTGATCGACGTGACGCCGAAATCTGCGTCTCTGGATGCGATGGCAACCGACATCGGTTGAGCTGCTTCAAAGAACTTTAGCTCGATATCAAGCCCTGCTTCCTTGAAGTATCCTCGCTCAAAGGCGATAAAACTCGGCGCATGGCTGGCGAGATGAAGAACGGCCAGATTACGGGTCGTAGCGCGGGCAGGGATGCCGAACGCTGCAGCGGCGCCGGTTGCGCCCATGCCAATAAGCGCCTGACGGCGTGTCAAAGAAAAATTCACGGCTTGCCTCCAATCCTCAACGCCTCCTCCGGCGTCACAGAACCTCTTTGACATCCGTAAGGCGGGAAAACAACGAACAATAGTGATGCTTCTTATGCCCTGAGGGCATGAGAGGAAAGACAAATTCCAGCGATCACACAAGCTTGGGGAGGGTCGCCAATTTGCCGTTGAGGATCTCGACGAGTTTTCGCAGGTTCGCAGAATGGGGACGCTGCCGGTTCCATAAAACGGACACCTCAAATCGCGGCGCGTGCTCGATTGGCAGGATCACCAAATTGTCCCCCACCGGCCCCAGCGTCGTCAGATAGTCAACCAGAACGATTCCCATTTCTTCATTGGCAAGTGCGAGGGCCGTGTCCGAAAATCGCGCAACAGCTCTGATCTGAACATTGACGCCTGCACGAGACAGAAAGCGGTCGACCACTCTTTGATGTGCGCCGCCCGGCTCAAAAGAGATGAAATCGACGCCCTCCAGATCATCAGCCTGAATCATGTTGCATGCCGCGAGCGGGTGTTTCCTCGGGATGGCTGCAACGAGATCGGCCTGCCCCACTTGCTCCATCACCACCAACGGATGATTCGGTGATGTGATGGTCACAACGCCTTCACCGCGGCCGCTGAGGAGATAATCTTCGATCTGATTAACCGAGAGAACGTCAAAAAACAGCTCGATGCCTTTGACCTCGATGGAGAGCTGCTTAAGCGCCTGTGGCACCAAAGCTCTGGCCACACTTGCCGTCGCACCGACCCGAAAGACCGCCGTTTCACCGCGAGCAATGCGACTGATCTGAGCACCGATCCCTGAAATCTGACGTATCAACGGATCGATCTCAGCGTAGATCTCCAGAGCCTCTGATGTGGGGACGAGGCGGTTGCGGTCCCTGGCAAAGAGCGCGATCCCCAACAGGTCCTCCATCCGGCGGATGGTACGGCTCAGGGACGGTTGTGACACCGCCAGAACCTTCGAGGCGGCGGTAATCGAGCGGGTCTGCATCACGGTGTGGAATATCTCAATCTGCCTCAGACTGAGCAGCGCCTCTGCCGTGGCCCGGCCGGCATCCTTCTCGTGCCCCTCAGGCTGACGGTGCATGCCACACCCTCCGTAAAAAGGGCAGGAGTATCTCAAGGATCTCCCCAGGCGCGGTTTCCGGCAGCATGTGCCCGCCTTCAAGGCCCTTGCCCGAGACGTCGTTCGCCCAATCTGCCCAGATATCAAGGGGCTCCCGCCCTCCGCCGTAGCGACGGCCCGCCTCCCAGAACACGAGCACCGGAACCGTGATCTTGCGCCGCTTGGCACGGTCAACCAGATCGTCCGCTTCATCCACCGTCGCGCCTGCCCGATAATCCTCGCAAATCGCGTGACGCACGGAAGGGTCGTCAAAGGCAATGCGATAGTCTTCAATCGCTAACGGATGTAATCGCGCGATGCCCTGCGCCATTTTGTTGAGGCTCGAATCGAGGATCATGCGCGGATTGCCAGACAATAATGTTTCCGCCAACGGCTCTGGCTGCGCCAGCGCAAACCAGTGCCACGCGCCCATGCCAAAGGCCTTGCTGGAGCCCTCCCACATTTCCGGCGTTGGCACAACCGTCACTGAAACATAGGCTGTCACCGCCTCTGGGAAGTCGAGGGCCAGCCTGTACCCCACCCGGCCACCGCGGTCATGACCGACCACGGCATAATGGTGATGACCCAGTTCCCGCATCATGGCATGCAGCTGGTTGCCCATCCATCGCTTCGACCCGCTGCCCGTTGAGGTTTGCAACACCCTGCTCCATCCGTAACCTGGGAGATCAGGCACCACAACCGTGTGGGAGCTGAGAAGATGCGGTGCGATCCTATGCCAGGCTGAGCGCGTTTCCGGGTATCCGTGAAGCAAAAGTACGGGTGGGCCGGAGCCGCCAACGAGCACTGCGAAATCTGTTTGAGGCAGCGTGACGCGCCGTTCCTCAAAGCCACTAAAGAGTGAGTTGGCGAGGCGCTTCATGGCACGATATCCTCCGTTTGACTTGCTTCCTCCGGATTTCGGAGAGCCTTCGTCTTGCTATGTCGCTCCAAATGCCTTGTTTTTCTACAGCCTTCTTCGTCGGGAATTTGTTGGGCGTAATGTTGCCACGCGACCCGTTGAGAGGGCGCGTTGGGGGGCGGTTCCTTAATGCCGATTCTTTATTGCTGCCTCAGTATTCGCTGCCGGGAAGAACCTTGCCCGTGTTGAGGACATTATGAGGGTCCAGCGCGTGCTTGATCTTCCCCATTAACGCAAGTTCTTCCGGCGTTCGGGAGAGCTTGAGGTAGGGTTTCTTCACGAGACCAATGCCGTGCTCGGCGGAGATCGTGCCACCTTCCTTGGCGACGAGGTCGAACACAAGTTCGGTAATTGCCTTGTACGGCTGGTTCGTGCCTGCAGACGGGATGTTGCAGACGAAATGCAGGTTGCTGTCACCGATATGGCCATAGCTGAGACCGATCGCGTCCGGCCATCGCTCGCTCACCGCGGCCTCGACCGCTTCGACCAGCCGTCCGGCTGCACTGGTCGGCACCCCGACGTCGAAGGCCGTCGTCGGTCCCATCAGCTTTCCATATTCGGAGACGCTTTCCCGCACCGCCCAGAGATCACGCGCTTCCCGATTGGAGGCTGGAAGGATCGCATCAGAAACCCATCCCTTCTCCAGTGCTTCACCGAGCACGGTCTCCAGCAGCATCCTGTTGTCCTCTGCGTTTCGACCGCCGTTCTCGATGAGCACATAGATGCCGTGTTGTTCGCTGAAGGCGCGGCGAAGGCTCGGCAGACGACCCGTCATGAAGTCATAGAAGCTGGGCCACATGACTTCGAACGAGGTGAGCGCGGCGCCGAGATGCTGCCGCGCACTTTTCAGCAGTTCGAGCATGGACGGAAAATCGGGGCAGCCACAAAAGGCGGTGGCGAGATCGGCGGGCTTTGCCTGCAGGCGCAGGACTGCGCGGGTGATCACGCCCAGCGTTCCTTCCGAGCCGATGAACAGTTGCTTGAGGTCATAGCCGGCATTGTTCTTCAGCATCTTGTTGAGCGATGTGATGATCGTGCCGTCCGGCAGCACGACTTCCATACCGAGCACGTGTTCGCGCGCCATGCCGAAGCGGATAACGCGGTTGCCACCGGCATTGGTCGAGAGGTTGCCGCCGATCAGGCAGGAATCGCGGGCGCCAAGATCGAGTCCGAGGAACAGCCCGGCATCTTCTGCAGTCCTTTGTGCGACGCCGAGCGGGACGCCGGCCTGCACCGTCATCGTCGCCATCACGGTGTCGATCTCCTCGATCGCGTTCATGCGGTCGAGCGACAGCGCCACGCCGCCTTCGATGGGCCTTGCCCCACCGGCAAGACCCGTCAGGCCACCCTGCGGCGTCACTGGCACCTTGTGCTGATGGCACAGACGCAGTGTCTTGGACACATGCTCCGTTGTTCGCGCACGCACCAGTGCCAGCGGCCTGACAGGCGTCATGCCGGACCAGTCGTTGTGATACCGTGCAGGGATGTCATCACCGAAGAACACGTCAGGACCCAGCTCGTTCTTCAGGCTTTCCAGGAAGTCATGCGTCATGGTCGTCTTCTCCCGAATTCCGACGAAGTTGATGCTGGGATCGTTCAGTAATATCTAATTACCGGCTGCAATCTGGCTGCAGCCGGCGTGAAGACTAACGCAGAGCCTCGACCATGCGGTCAACGGCGGTCTTCAAACGTTCCTGGTCGCGGAAGACGCAAAGCCGGATAAAGCCCGCAGACGAACTGCCGAACAGATGCCCCGGGGCGAGGCCGACACGCGCCTTCTCCAGTATCATCGAGCAGGCTTCGCGCGCATCCGGCACGCCCGCCAGTCCGAAGAAGGCATACATGCCGCCCTTGGGCTTTTCCGGAAGCGTGATGGAATTGATCTGCGACAGGCCATCATAGACGATATCGAGACCTGTCTTTATACGCTGACGGATATCGGCCACCAGCGGCTCGCCCTGTTCGAGGGCTGCAACCGCTCCCGCCTGGATCATCGCTGCCGTGCCGCTGTTGATATACTGGGTCATCGCGGCGATCTGGTCCGCCACGCTGTTCGGGTGCGTCAGCCAGCCGACGCGCCAGCCGGTCATCGCCCAGGCCTTGGAGAAGCTGTTGATGGTCATCACGCGGTCTTCGTCGTCGGCAATGGGCATCATCGACGGCGCCACGTCGCCGTTGAAATAGATGCGGCCATAGACCTCGTCGGAGATGATCCAGATGCCGGTGCGGCGGCTGAATTCGAGCAGCGCCGCCATTTCTTCCGCACTGGCGGTCCAGCCGGTCGGGTTGGAGGGTGTCGACAGGAAGATGGCGCGGGTGCGGGCGTCGCAGGCGGCAAACAGCCGGTCGAGATCGAGCTTCCAGTCCTTGTCGAAATCCAGCGCCACCGGGCGCGGTTCGGCACCCAGCAGGTGGATGGCATTATGGATGTTCGGCCATTGCGGCGCGACATAGACGACATTCGTGCCGACTTCTGCAATCAGGGCCAGTGCGATGTAAAGCGCCTGCATGCCGCCGGGCGCCACCGTCGAGCGGGTCATGGCGATTGGCTTGCCATAAAGGCGTGATTGGTAATCGCTGATCGCCGTCTTCAGACGGTCGGCGCCACGCATGTCCGGCACGTAGAAGGTCTCGCCATCGTCTAGCGACTTTTTGGCGGCGTCCCGGATGAAGGAGGGCGTTATCATGTCGCCTTCGCCATACCAGAGCGCGATGACATCTTCGAGCGACCGTGCCCGCACAGCCATGGCTGCAATGTTTTCCGTATGCAGGTCCTTGATCTGGTCACGAATGCCGCTGAAGGCGGTCAGCGCCTGGTGTTTGGCCACGATCTTGTTGTCCATCAAAGACATGTTCTTCTCCCTAGTCTTGTTGTCTGCCCGCTGTGGGACATTGTTCATGTGTTTGGTTGTCCGAGGTCGTGGTACAGCCCTGCCATGATGGCGAGTCCCTCGCGGACGATCGAGACAGGCAGGTGCTCGTTGGCGGCATGCTGCAGGCAACCCGGATAGGAATGCGGTATCCACACGGTCGGCAGGCCGAGCTGGTCCGAAAAAATGTTGTTGGGCAGTGAGCCGCCGAGGTTCGGCAGGATGGCTGGCGCTTGGCCGGTGGTTGCCTCGATTGAAGCTGCCACACGTTTCACCCATGGGTGATCCGGATCCAGGCGGCTTGCGGGGAAGATCGCGTCGGAGGGGTCGGTCACGACGACGCGGTCATAGCCTGCCTCCTTCAGAACGCGTCGCACAGCCGGCACCACGGCCTTGTAGTCAACGTTGACCGGAAACCGCAGCTGCATGCGCGCCCGGGCGCGCGGTGGTATGGCATAGAGCGGCTGAGCAAGGTTGCCGCATTCCATTTCCATCACCTCGAAGGATGACCAGGCAAACACTTTTTCCTCCGCCGAAAGACCAGGTTCGCCCCACCAGTCTTCGATCGCAGGATCTCCGGCGGCAGGCTCGATATGGCAACGCGACAAGGCATCGCGCACATTCTGCGGGATGTG
The DNA here is from genome assembly GCF_030504645.1 of Rhizobium oryzicola. Lineage (GTDB taxonomy): Bacteria > Pseudomonadota > Alphaproteobacteria > Rhizobiales > Rhizobiaceae > Neorhizobium > Neorhizobium oryzicola. Next base: position 171,741 of record NZ_JAUKWQ010000003.1, read on the forward strand.
GCCCGGTGCCATTTCCGGCACCTTGATCTGTCCGGTACGGCTGACGAGTTCGGTGATCGCGTGGCAAAGCTCAATGCCGGGATTGGCGAGCAGCCCGCCCCAGTTGCCCGAATGCTGGAAATCTTCGCGTGCATTCACTTCCATGTGGAAAGAAAGGCCGCCGCGTGCGCCAAGAAAGATCGTCGGCTGGTTCAGCGCCAGTCGCGGCCCATCGGAGGCGATCAGGACGTCGGCTTTCAGTAGGTTGCTGTTGCGGGCGCAGACCGTATCTAGCCCCGGCGAGCCGGATTCCTCGCCCATCTCAATCAGGTATTTGAGGTTGAAGCCTAGCGCGCCGCGCACCGCCAGCACGGACTCGATGGCCGCCATGTTGATCGAATGCTGGCCCTTGTTGTCGGCGGTGCCGCGACCATACCAAAGGCCGTCGCGTTCGGTCATCTCGAAGGGCGAAAGTCCCTGCGCCCATTTCCCATCGAGACCGGCAACGACGTCGCCATGGCCGTATTGCAGGATCGTGAGGAAAGACGGGTCCTCGATACGTTCGGCGAGCAGGAAGGGGCCGGGCGCCGCCTCGTCCTCCAGCAGGCGTGTGGTAAAGCCCATGCGGGCGAAATGCGGCTGCATCTCATCTGTCAGGTAGCGCACAAGATCAGGCTTGTGATCGGCTAGGCGGCTGGCTGAGGGAATGGCGACGCGCCGACGCATCACGGCTTCGAACGTGCCGTCCTTAAGTTGCCCGATGGCCTTCGCAATTGCCTCCTGTCGGGTCGAGGTCACGGCGTTCATTGCATTCTCCATGTCAGTCTTCTCGTGTCATCAATCATCGCAGCAGCTTTCGGCAAGGCGGTCGAGGAAGGTGACGCAGCGCTCCAGTTCGGCGATCTCGATTCCCTCGTCCGGCTGGTGCGCGTCGGCGATGTCTCCGGGGCCGATAACGAAGGAGGGCGTGCCGTTGATCTGGAAGATGCCGGCCTCGGTGCCATAGGAGACATAGCGGGGAGCTGGCCTATCCAGGAGGTCGAGGAGCTGCCGCGTCTGTGTTTCGGCTTCGGGCTTCAGACCGGGAATGCGCGCCTGAACCTCGATCGAAATGCCGCAATCCGGGTCAACCGCTTTCATAGCCGGCTCGATCACCTCGCGCGCATAGCGCTTGATACGCTCCAGCACGGCAAGATCATCCTCGCCGGGAATGATGCGCATTTCCCAGAAGAAATCACAGGCCTCGGCGACGATATTGCCGTGCAGGCCGCCCTTGATCTGGTTGACCTGGATCGTCGAATAGGGTGGATCAAGGCCGTCGAACTGTGGCCCGCTGCGCATATCAGCACGGATACGGTTGATCTCGCCGATCAATTCGGCGGCCGCCATGACGGCATTGACGTAGCGATCGGGCTGCGACGAATGGCCCGGCTTGCCGCGGACCCGCGCCCAACCGATCAGGCCGCCCTTGTGCGCCGAAACGAGATCCATGCTCGTTGGTTCGCCTATGATCGCCATGCGGGGGGCAAGCTTGCTCTTGCCGATCCACTCGGCCATGTCGCCGACGCCGGTGCAGCCCACCTCCTCGTCATAGGAAAAGGCCAGATGGACGGGGCGTTTCAACGGGCGTGCAGCGATGCCGTGCAGAGCGGACAGGCAGCAGGCCAGAAACCCCTTCATGTCCGTTGCGCCCCGGCCGATGACCCGCGAGCCGCTCGTCCTTAGGATCCAGGGATCGCCCGTCCAGGCCTGACCGGCGGTCGGGACGACATCGGTATGGCCGCTGAACACAATGCCCCCCGGCGCATCTGGACCGATGGAGACGAGTAGGCTTGCCTTGTTCCCTTCGGCATTTGGGAAGCGCCGCAGCCTTGTCCCGAAAGGAGAAACAACCGCTTCGATGTGGTCCAGCAGGGCGAGATTGGATTCGGCGCTGACGGTTGGGAAGGCGACAAGTTGGGCAAGTTGGCGGGTCAGGTCAGACGACATGATTCAACTCCTGAGCCTTCAGTTCCTCGGCAAAATGGCAGGCGGAGAAACGCATCTCTCCCGTTTCGCGCAGCATTGGTCGTTCAGCGGAACACAACTCCCGCGCCATTCCACAGCGCGGGTGAAAATGGCAGCCGGACGGTGGATGCAGTGGCGAGGGCATCTCGCCCTTGATGGCCGTAAACGCGCGCTTCTTGGGTTCGAGAGTCGGGATCTCCTTGAGGAGCGCGCGCGTATAGGGATGATGCGGATTGGCAAACAGAGCCTCGGTCTCCGCCAGTTCCACGATGCGGCCGAGATACATGACGGCAATGCGATCGCAGAAGTTCTCGATCATGCCGAGATCGTGGCTGACGAAGATGTAGGTGAGATCGAGATCGCGCTTCAGCTCGACGAACAAATTGAGGATCTGCGCCTGGATCGAAACGTCGAGCGCGGCCGTCGATTCATCGCAGACGAGAATGCGCGGCTTGACGGCAAGCGCCCGGGCAATGCCGATGCGCGCCCGCTGGCCGCCGGAAAACTGATGCGGATAGAGGTCACGGCTGGCAGGGTCGAGACCGACGCGGCGCATCAGATCGCAGACATAGGCGAGCATGTCGCCCGCCCGTATGATGCCATGCACGACGGCGGCTTCCCCGATGATCTCCATCACCCGCTTGCGTGGATTGAGCGATGCCGTTGCATCCTGGAACACCATCTGGATCGACAGGCTTGCCTTGCGGCGTTCCGCTTCCGACATGGTGGCAACATCCCGGCCTTCGAGCAGGATGCGGCCTTCGGAGGGCCGCAGGATGCCGGAAATGATGCGGGCGAGGGTAGACTTGCCGCAGCCGGATTCACCGACCAGGCCGACGATTTCCCCCGGGCGGACGTCCAGGTTGACGTCGTCTACCGCGCGGACGACCTGCTCGGAATTCTGTCGGGTGAGCATGTCGGCGATGCGCTGGGCGAAATCCGGTGTATTGCGGAACTGGCGGGACACAGCGTCGAGTTTCAGGATCGGCTGCATGATCTTACGCCTCCTGTCGTGGATGATGGCAGCGCAGGAAGCGGCCAGACGGATCATGGAGGATCGGCGGAAGCTCTGCCGAGCAGATCTCGGTTTTGGCCGGACAGCGCGGGTGGAAGGCGCAGCCGGAGGGCATGTTGGCGAGGTTGGGTGTGGAACCGGGAATTTGCGCCAGCGGTTGACCGCGGCGATTACGGCTTGGAACCGAGGCGATCAGTCCGGCGGTATAATGGTGGCGCGGCGCCGTCAGCACTTCGGCGACCGTTCCGGATTCCACGATCCGCCCTGCATACATCACGGCGATACGGTCAGCGAGGCCGGCAACGACGGAGAGATCGTGCGTAATCCAGACGAGCGCCGTACCATTTTCGGCTGCCAGCTTCTGAACCTCACCGAGGATCTGCGCCTGGATGGTGACATCGAGCGCCGTTGTCGGCTCGTCGGCAATCAGCACGGCTGGGCGATGCAGGAGCGCGATGGCAATGGCGACGCGCTGGCGCATGCCACCGGAAAATTGATGGGGATAGGCCTCCAGCCGCGATTCCGGCGAGGGTATGCCGACCGCCCTCAGGGCCTCGATGGCCCGCACGCGCGCGGCGGCGGGCGAAATCTTCTCATGTGCCGTGATGGCTTCCATGATCTGCGTGTCGATGCGCAGCACCGGATTGAGCGTGGAGATCGGGTCCTGAAAGATCATCGCGATGCGGCTGCCACGGAGGCCTCGCATGGCCTTGTCGCCGATGCCGGCTATGTCGCGTCCTTCCAGCGCCACCCGGCCGCCCGATATCCGCCCGGGCGGATCGATCAGGCCCATGGCGGCAAGACCCGTCACCGACTTGCCCGAACCGGATTCGCCGACAACACCCAGAACCTCGCCGGGATTGACGTGGAAGCTGACATCATTGATCGCCGTCACCAGCCCCTTGCGGGTTTTGAAGGTGACGCTGAGATTTTCGACCGACAGCGCCGGCACCTGATGTGTCTTTTGAAGCTGTATCAATGGGTGAACCTCGGATTGAGCACCGCCCGCAGGCGGTCGCCAACCAGGTTGATCGATACGACGATCAGAACCAGGGCAATGCCGGGGTAGGTGGAGATCCAGTAGTTGCCGGAGAGCAGAAAGCTATAGCCGGTGGCAATCAGCATGCCGAGCGATGGCTGAGTTACGGGAACGCCGACGCCCAGATAGGAGAGTGTCGATTCGAGCGTGATGGCGTGCGCCACCTGTACCGTGGAGACGACGATCAATGGCGGAATGCAGTTGGGTAGCATATGCCGCACAAGGATCCGCCATTGCGGCATTTCAAGACAGCGGGCAGCGGCAATATAGTCCTTGTTCTTTTCGACCAGCGCGGAGGCGCGCACGGTTCGGGCGTAGTAGGCCCATTGCACGAAGACCAGCGACAGCACGACCTTGTCGAGACCCCGTCCGAAGACAGTCAAAAGGACGAGCGCAATCAGGATCGAGGGGAAGGATAGTTGCAGGTCAACAATGCGCATGATCAGTGCATCGAAGCGCCCGCCGATATAGGCGGAGAGAACGCCGATCAAAGCTCCGATCACGCTGGCGATCAGGACGGAGGCGATGCCGACCCCGAGCGAGACGCGCATGCCGTACATGATGGTCGACAGCATGTCGCGGCCCTGATCATCGGTGCCGAGCCAGGCGGTTGCGCCGTTGCCGAGCGCCGAGCCGGGCGGCAGCATGTTGTCCATGATGTCGAGCTGCATCAAATCATACGGGTTTTGCGGCGCAATCAGCGGTGCGAGAAGCGCGATTGCGACCAGCGTGATCAGGACAGCAAGTCCGATGGCCGCTTCCGGGCTCGCCACGAGATCGCGAACTTGACGCAGCAGCAGGCGCTCGCCTTTGGCAACGGGCGGCAAGGTCAGCGGTGTAGTGGGGGTGATTTCGCTCATGGCTTACTCGTTCGGGCCGCTGAGCCTGACACGCGGATCGAGCGCGACATACAGGAAATCGACGATGAGATTGATGACGACAAAGATCACAGTGGTGACCATGAGGTAGGCGACGACCACAGGTCGATCGAGGCGGTTGATCGACTCGATCAGAAGCTTGCCCATGCCGGGATAGGCGAACACCGTTTCGATGACGACGGTGAAGGCAATCATCGCGCCGAACTCCATGCCGAGAATGGTGACAACAGGGATCATCATGTTCTTCAAGAGGTGCAGCCGGATAATACGGAATCTGCTCAAGCCCTTGGCGCGGGCAAAACGGATGTATTCCTGCGTGATGATCTCACGGGTGCCCGCTTCGCAGAGTCGGACCACGAGAGATGCCTTGTAGAGCGCCAGGGTGAGGGCAGGGAGGATGAGATGGCGCCAGCCTTCGACCGAGAAGATCGACAGCTCCATGCCAAGGACATTCGTCGTGGGTCCGCGTCCTCCGGCCGGCAGCCAGCCGAGATAGACGGCGAAGAACAGGATCAGCATCAGGCCAATCCAGAAATTCGGCAGCGAAAAGCCGAAGATCGATGTCGACATGATCGCCCGGCCGGCGATCGAGTTCGGCCGCAAACCGGCGATGACGCCGAGCGGGACGCCGATCAGCACTGAAAAGACAAGCGCCAGCACCGCCAGTTCGATGGTCGCGGGCAATCGTTCGCCGATCACGGCCAAGGCCGATTTGCCGTAGACGAAGGAGGCGCCGAGATCGCCGTGCAAAGCATTGCCGATGAAGGTGGCAAACTGGACGGGCAGCGATTTGTCCAGCCCGAAACGGACGGCCAGCGCTGCCCGCTCCGCCTGATCCGCATCCGGACTGGCCAGCATGTCGACCGGGCTTCCGAGCGCGAAGACCGCGAAAAATACCAGCACAGCCATGGTGAACAGCACCAGCACAGACTGTCCCAGTCGGCGTATCAGATAGGCGATCATTTGTTTCTGGTCCGGTATAGGTGTCGCAGAATGCCCGCAGCCAATTCGGCGGCGGGCTCGCAGGAGGCGCGGTTACGGAGCCGGCTCGAAGGTAAAGGCCGAGGTCCGCTCATCCATGCGCGGAATGATCTTGATGCCCTTCTTTGCCGCCCAGGTCATGCCCTGGAAGTAAAGCGGCACGATCGCCATGTCATCGACGACCGTATGAACGGCAGCCTTGAGCATGTCGTTGCGCTTGGCATCATCCATTTCCGAGGTAAGCGCGATGAGCTGCTCGGTGAGCTTCGGATTGCAGTAGTTGCTCCAGTTGACGACGCCCCAGCCGCGCGCCTTGTCCGGGCAGGCCACCATCATGCGAATGCCAGAAGATGCTTCGGCCGTCTGCACGCCCCAGCCCATCATGACAGCGGAGAACTCGCCCTTGTTGCCCTTTGTATTGATGGCGGAGAAGGGAACCGCGTCCACATCCGTCTTGATGTTGACGCGGGTCAGCATCTGAGCGATCGCCTGGGCGACGCGGGCGTCATTCAGGAGGCGGTTGTTCGGCGTGCCGAGCGTCAGGGCAAAGCCGTTTGGATAGCCTGCCTCGGCCAGTAGCTTCTTGGCGCCTTCTGGATTGTAGGGCACCGTTTCCAGTGTGGGATCAAAGCCCATCATCTGGTCGGTGGCCAGATTGTTGGTCGGATAGGCAAGGCCCATCATCAGGCGCTCGCTGATCGCCTTGCGGTCGATTGCCATGTTGATGGCGCGGCGGACGCGGACATCCTGCAGCGGGTTCTTGCCGTTGTCTGCCTTGACGCCCGGTGAGCTTTCGCGGCCGCTGTCCAAAAAGAGGAAGATCAGCCGGTGGCTTTTCTTGGCGGCGTAGACCAGATCGGGATTGGCCTTGACCTTCTCGATATCGGGCGTCGGAACGTTTTCGATGGCATTAACGTCACCTGAAAGCAGCGCTGTCATGCGAGCGCCGTCATTCGGCATGAAGCGTATGGTCACGCTGTCCCAGGCCGGCTTGCCACCCCAGAAGCCATCAAAGCGCTTCATCACCACACGGTCGTCCGGGGTATAGCTGACGAACTGGTAGGGACCGGTGCCGATCATGTGCTCGGGTGTGGCGAATTTGTCGCTGGTGACGCCTTGGCTCGCCTTCTTGCTGACCATGAAGATCGATGTCAGGTCTGCCGGCAGCAGCGGATAGGGTGTGGAAGTGGTGATGCGGATGGTCTGCGGATCAATGATCTCTGTCTTGGTGATCGAACCGGTATAGATCTTGAAGGAGGAGGGGCTGTTCTCGATTGTCCCGGGGCGGGCGAGAGAAAAGGCGACATCTTCGGCGGTGAAGTCGCTGCCGTCCTGGAACTTCGCCTTGCGAAGTTTGAACTCCCAGGTCGTGTCATTGATCTTCTTCCAGCTTTCCGCCAGGTCCGGCACGATCCGGCTGTCCGGGTCCATCTGGGTCAGCGTCTCGAACATATTGCGTGCGACCGCAATATTTTGGCTGGCATTGTGGAAATGCGGATCCATTGAGGTCGCCGACGAACTATAGGCGAGTTTCAGTTCCGCTGCCCATGCGCTAGCCGTTGGCAGGAGTGCCGTCAAAACAAGAGCGGTCGTGAAACGACGTATGGATAGGCGAGGCGATTTCGCTGCTGCTTGCATGGTCTGTTCCCTTATTGATTTAGATCTTTCTTTGTCCACTGTAGTGGACATGTGATCTTTATAAGGTAATTTAGAGGTCAAAATTTCGGGCATGTCAAGGCGAGGGTATTTGCAAATGCATATGAGGGCGCGCGGAACGGATCGTTTGCTCGACGTGCTGGATCTGCTGGCGGCGCAGCAACGCCCCACCACGCGCAATTCGATTGCGGCAGCACTCGGCGCCCCCCGCTCGACCGTCTACAGCATCATCGACACATTGCTCGCCCGTGGTTTTCTCGACCAGACTGAGCCGGAGGGGCTAATCGTGCCGGGGCGTCTCTGCGGATTGCTGGGACAGGTCTATGATCGCAGCGCCCCGCTGGCGCGGCAGGCAAAGGAGGTTGTCACCGATCTTGCGAAAGCGACCGGGGAAGTGAGTGAACTCGATGTCCTGCAGGATTGGAAACAGTTGATCCTGATTTCTCGGACCGGCCGCGGACACGGCTATCGTACAGCCGTTGAAGGCTCCCGCTTTCCGCTCCCGGCAACCGCGGCGGCGCGCTTCCTGCTGGACGGTTATAGCCTCGATGACCTGAGACGTTCGATCCCGGCCGAGGATTACGTCTCGCCGACCGGCCGCACCTCAACGCCGGAAATTCTCCATCAGGAAGTGGCCGAGGCTCGCCGCCAGGGCCACTGGGTGACAAAGGGGCTCGTTGATCCCTATGTTGCCTGTGTGACCGCGCCGGTTCGCAGCTGCGAGGGCCGCTGCATCGCCGTCATCTGCCTCGTTGTGCCGCTGCAGGAAATCGACCGGCGGGAGGCCGAATATGTCGCCGCCACCACACAAGCGGCGGCAAAACTGAGCAGCGATTGCGCGCTTCTGGAAAATCCCGCCTTCTGATCGACTCTTGTTATCAACGCGGCCGGAAGTAGGCTTTTCGTCCTTTGCAAGAGCGGGCGCCGCCGACTTGCGAGCACGTTCGCGGCGCCATGGCTGTTCTTCCATATATTCGCGGGCGCCAAAGAGTCGTCCGCGACAGGGCCGACGCTTCGACAGTGCCAGTGTTTGATGCATCTGCGCCGATTCCGAATTGACAAATGTCGCGCGGCAAAAATATGCTTTTGCAAATGATTACGGTAAGCCGAAAAGGCAAAGGGGAACGACCATGGCCGAGCGATCGTTTGCGCGGGAAGTCGAGGATCTGAAACTCGGCGAGGGAGAGATCTTCCGGGGCGAGGGTATTCTTGCCATCACCAAGGCCCTGCTGCAGTCGGGCGTATCATATGTCGGCGGGTATCAGGGGTCGCCCATCTCGCATCTGATGGATGTCCTGGCCGACGCCAAGGAGATCATGGAGGATCTCGGCGTCCATTTCGAAACCTCCGCTTCGGAAGCGGCGGCGGCGGCGATGTTGTCGGCATCCGTCATGTATCCCGTCCGCGGTGCAGTGACGTGGAAATCGACAGCAGGCACCAATGTTGCCTCCGATGCCCTGTCCAACCTGTCTTCGGGCGGTGTCAATGGTGGCGCTCTGATCATCCTCGGAGAGGATTTCGGCGAAGGTTCCTCCATCATGCAGGAGCGCAGCCATGCCTTTGCGATGAAGTCGCAGATGTGGCTGCTTGATCCGCGCCCTAACCTGCCTTCCATGGTGCAGGCAGTTGAGGACGGCTTCCAGCTCTCGGAAGCCTCCAATACGCCGGTCATGCTGCAGGTGCGCATCCGAGCCTGTCACGTGCATGGTCAGTTCGTCGCCAAGGACAACAAGCGGCCTGAGTTCACATTGCGCCAGGCGCTTGAAAATCCGGTTCGCGACGTCAACCGCATCGTGCTGCCGCCGGCCAATTTTGCGCAGGATAAGGATAAGCTGGAGCGCCGCTGGCCGGCTGCCATCAATTTCATCAAGGAGCGAAAGCTCAACGAGTTCTTCGGGCCTGATGAGGGTGAGATCGGCATCATCACACTGGGCGGGCTCTATAACGGCGTCATGCGCAGCCTGCAGCAGCTGGGCCTTGCGGATGTCTACGGCAATTCGTCCGTGCCGATCTACGTGATGAACGTCGCCTATCCCACAATCGATGAAGAGGTCGTCGATTTCTGCCTCGGCAAGAAGGCCGTGATCATGATTGAGGAGGGCGCGCCCGAATATATCGAACAATCGCTGCATACGCTGATGCGCCGCCGGGACATCCAGACGCGCCTCCACGGCAAGGATATCCTGCCACGCGGTGGCGAGTATACGGCGCCGGTCATGCTGAAGGGGCTGACAACCTTCATCGAGATGTATAATCGCCTTCTGCTCGGCAATCAGCCACCCGTGCCCGACCCGACGCCGGTTCTCAATGATCCCAAGGTAAAGGCCCTGGCTGACGTGGTGCCGGCACGGCCCGCGGGTTTTTGCACCGGCTGTCCGGAACGGCCGATCTTTGCGGCCATGAAGCTGGTCGAGAAGGAACTCGGCGAACATCACGTCTCTGCCGATATCGGCTGCCACCTGTTTTCGATCCTGCCCCCGTTCAATATCGGCGGCACGACGATGGGTTATGGTCTGGGTCCGGCGTCTGCTTCCGCCTTCAATGTCGATGCGGACAAGCGCTCGATCGCTGTCATGGGCGATGGCGGCTTCTGGCATAACGGCCTGGCGACTTCTGTTGGCAATGCTGTGTTCAACAAGCAGAATGGCGTCATCCTTGTTGTCGACAACTACTATTCAGCAGCGACCGGTGGGCAGGACATCCTGTCATCGCGGGCCATCAATCCCAACCGCAAGACGAACAATTCCATTGTGGATGCGGTGAAGGGGATCGGCGCCACCTGGGTGCGCCAGATCGACCGGACCTATGATGTCGCAAAAATGCGCGACACGCTGAAAGAGGCGCTGACCACTGACGAGACGGGGCCGAAGATCATCGTCGCCTCGTCGGAATGCATGCTGAACAAGCAGCGTCGGGTGAGGCCGCAATTCGCCAAGGCGGTGAAGGATGGCAAGCGCATGATCAAGGAGCGCTTCGGCGTGGATGAGGATGTTTGCACCGGCGATCACGCCTGCATCCGCCTCTCCGGCTGTCCGTCGCTTTCGGTCAAGCATACCGATGATCCGCTGAAGGATGATCCTGTGGCGGCCATCGACAATTCCTGCGTCGGCTGTGGCAATTGCGGCGAGGTGTCGGAGGCGGCCGTGCTCTGTCCGTCCTTCTACCGGGCGGATGTCATCCACAACCCGACCGGCTGGGACAAATTCCTCGCCAAGCTTCGCGCTTCTGTCATCGGCTGGCTGCAGGCGCGCCGTGCCGCTGGCCGCATTGTCTTTGCAGATTGAGGGGTTGACGATGAACGAGACCGTGAATCCCAAAACCTTGCTGGTTTCAGACAAGCCGCTGACACTCGCCATCATGGCCATGGGCGGTCAGGGCGGTGGCGTGCTCTCTGACTGGATCGTCGGGCTTGCCGAGGCGCAGGGCTGGATGGCGCAGTCGACCTCTGTGCCGGGCGTTGCCCAGCGGACGGGTGCCACGATCTACTATATCGAGATGCTGCCGGCCCGGGGCGGTGTGTCGCCGATCTTCTCGCTGATGCCGACGCCGGGCGATGTGGATGTCGTGCTGGCCTCCGAACTGATGGAGGCGGGCCGTTCCGTTCTGCGCGGTCTGGTGACGCCCGACCGGACGACGCTGATTGCCTCCACGCATCGATCCTTTGCCGTTGGCGAAAAGGAAAAGCCCGGCGACGGCATCGGCGATCCCACGGTGGTGGTCGGCGCAACCGATTTTGCCGCTAAGCGCACCATCGCCTTTGACATGGAGACCCTCGCCACAAAGAACGGCAGCGTCATTTCCGCGTCGATGTTCGGCGCTCTGGCAGGCGCCGGTGTCCTGCCTTTTGCGAAGGAGGCCTTCGAGGCGACGATCCGTGGCGGCGGCAAGGGCGTGGAGCCCAGCCTGCGTGCCTTCAACGCTTCCTTCGAGCGGGCGCAATCAAAGCCACGAGATGAGGTGAGTGCGACACCCGTCAAACGGTATGATGCCCTCCCGGAATCCGCCGCCCACCCAGACCTCGATCGATTGGTTCATCGCCTGCGTGCCGAGTTTCCCGAAGTCGCCTGGCCGCTGCTGTTTGCGGGTATCAAGAAGCTCACCGATTTTCAGGATGCTGCCTATGCCGGCGAATATCTCGATCGGGTCGGCAAACTCTACGCTCTGGACAGGACGCACGGCGGCGAAGCCAAGGATTTTGCCTTCACTGTTCAATCGGCAAAATATGTGGCTGTCGCCATGGCCTATGACGATGTCATCCGGGTAGCGGACCTCAAGACGCGGGGCAGCCGCTTTAATCGTGTTGCCAAGGAAGTCGGGGTCAAGGATGGCCAGATCCTCTACATGACGGAATATATGCATCCGCGCATGGAAGAGATCTGCGGCATGATGCCGAACGGGCTTGGGCGCTGGATCGAAAGCCGTCCATCGCTATTTGCCTGGCTGGACCGGCGCATCAACAAAGGGCGACGGGTGCAGACGGGCACACTGTTCTGGTTCCTGACGCTCTATTCGATCGCCGGGCTGCGCCGCATCCGCCGAGGGACGCTACGGCATGCCCAGGAGATCGAGCATCGCGAGGCCTGGTTGAGTGCGGCCGTAGCTCAGCTGGCGCGCAATTACGATCTTGCAGTCGAAGTGATCAACAACCGCCGCCTGGTGAAGGGTTACTCCGATACCCACGCGCGCGGACTGTCGAAATTTGACCGGGTGATGTCTGCGCTTCCGTTGCTTCAGGATCGTGCCGACGGAGCCGCCTGGATGAAGCGGCTGAGGCAAGCGGCGCTGCTCGATGAGAGCGGAATTGCACTCGATGGTGCGTTGAAGACGGTCGCGACGTTGTAAGCGCTTCGCCCCGTATTCAAATCTCGTGCTTGCGGATGTTGACGAGGATCTTGTGCAGGATGCCGGTAAAAGTCCGGTATTCGTCCTCGTCGATCGCATCGAACATCCGCAGCATGGAATCATACATCGTCGGCCAGAAGGTGGCGAAGGCGGTGCGACCTTCCTCCGTGATCGTGACGTCGCGGATACGCATGTCTTCTGCCCGCGGCGTGCGGCGGATATAGCCCTGCTCCTCCAGGGAATCGAGCGTGCGGCTCATGGTCGATTGCTCGATGACTGCAAAGACGGAGAGTTCGTTGATGGTCAGCGAGTCGGAAACGCTGAGGACGGCAAGGGTCCGCATCTTCGCCGTTGTCAGGTCGTATTCCCGCAGCTCTTCCGCCAGGTTGGCGTTCCAGCGCGCGATGATCCGGTTCATCAGATAGGGTGCGAAATGGTTGAGTCCGATCTCGCCCAGTGTCGGGCGATCGGGTTCGCCACCGTCCTTCGGTCTCCGCAACACGATACCTGAAAATCGCTCTGCCATGTAGCCTCTGTCGGTGGGATGACGGCTGACCCGCGAATACCCTCTGGTGATGGTCATCCAGGCTGCCGAACACCGGTCCTGCTTGTCTTGCGCGCTGGTTAACAGAGGATGCGAAGGGTCGCCAGAGAAAAGCATTGCCTATTTCGCAATGCGGTCGCCCGGGCGTCACCGGCCCACGCTCTTAGAGGCGGACCGGTGAGGTGTTGATTTGCTATCAGCCAGTGATCAGCGCGAGCGCCCGGACCGGAGAGCCCGTACCCTTGACGAACTTCAGCGGAGCGGCAATCAGGATTGCGCCCTTGGGCGGCAGCTGATCAAGGTTCGACAGCGACGCAAGGCCGTATTTGTTGTTCTTGTGCATCAGGTTGTGCGCCGGGAAGGGCGGGTTCATACCGCCAGCGGAACCGGCGTCGGTGCCTATGGTTTCCTGGCCCCAGCCGATAATGCCCTTGGACAAGAGATACTCGATAGCTTCCGCGGTCGGGCCCGGCGAATGCGGTCCGTTTTCGTCGGCGTTGAGGAAGGTCTCGGTCGAGCCATTGCGCTTGTACCAGTCAGAGCGCATCAGAACCCAGGTTCCGGCCTCGATCTCGCCGTGTTCGGCCTCCCACTCCTTGATGCTCTCAACGGTCAGCAGATAGTCGGGATTTTCCGCAGCTTCCTTGGAGCGGTCGATGACATTGACGGGTGCCACGAAATTCTGCGGCGGGATGGTATCCGTCGTATTGTTTGGATTGTCCTTGCCGGTGATCCAGTGACAGGGTGCATCAAAATGGGTGCCGGTATGCTCGCCAAGCTCCAGCCAGTTCCAGGCCCAGAATGGACCATCCTCGTTATACTCGGAAATGGTATGGACCGCGACCTTGGGCGTGTTCTTGCCGAATTGTGGCGGAAGGTACAGAACCGGCGTGTCTGGTCCGAGCGGAGCCGTCAGGTCAACGACCTTGACGGAGCCGGTGAGAAGGGCGGAGGCGAGCGTGGCGAGTGTTGGTGATGACATGGGCCGGGTTCCCTTATGTTGGCCAGTTTTCGTGAGCTGGGCGACGACCGGTTTCCTCTCCGGAGATCGCGTAGCGTGAGACGAGCGTATTGAAGAAAATATGGATATGCAAGCAATTCTCGGCATGCCGATAACGCAATTCCTCACCTCGCGGCGGCGTCGTTCCGGCGTCGATATTCCTAATCAAAGCGCGCCTTTCTGTGCGGCCGAGCTAACTCCACGGCATGCCGAGATTGTCCGCGCGCTTGATCGTTTCCAGGTGTTGTATGCGTTTGAATTTATGCGCGAGGAGATGCTTTACCGCGTTCTTTCCTTGCTGAATTTCCGCTCCAGCAGACCGACCAGCCGCACCATCGGCCAGAGGAAGGCAATGTAGATGAGAGCCGCGCCAAGCAGCGGCGTCGGGTTAGCGTAGAGCGCTTGAGCGTCCAGCCCCTCCTTCATGAGCTCGGCAAGGGCGACCGTTGAGGCAAGTGAGGTATCCTTGAACATAGAAACGCAGTTGTTGGTCGTCGGTGGGATGACGACGCGGATTGCCTGCGGCAGGATGACCTTGCGCAGCGTGACGACAAAGGGCAGGCCGAGCGCCGCGGCTGCCTCGAACTGCCCCTTGCCGATCCCTTCTATGCCGGAGCGGAAGACCTCCGCCATGTAGGCGGCCATGACGATGCCGAAGGCCATGATCGCGCAGGTCCATGAGGACAGGCGGATGCCGACGAAGGGGAGCGCAAAGTAGATGATCATCAACACGACGAGCATGGGCGTGGCGCGCAGGATGTCGATGTAGAACACAGCGAGATAGCGCACCGGCTTTGGCCCGTAGAGCCTGAACAGGCCGATCAATAGGCCGGCTGGAATGCCGACGCCAATGCCGGCAAAACCGAGGAGGAACGTGTTGATCACGCCACGTAGCAGTGCCGGAAAGGCGCTGCCAAAGACCTCGAGGTTGAAAAATGTGTCGAGGAGAGTCATGCCACTGGCCTTTGGATTGCATCCGTCGTGCACCCGGCGCCGGGTGATGACCGGCGCCGGTTCGCATTAAGGCCTCAGGGTTTCGGCAGTGGCTGTTCGACGGCAGAGGCAGAGCCAGCGGCGGGATCCGTGCCGAACCACTTCTTGTGAATGGCTGCCAGAGTACCGTCCTTCTTCATGGCCGTGATGGCGTCATTGGCCTTGATCAGCAGCGGATGATCCTTGGTCATCATCAGACCGTACTGTTCTCCGGTCTTGATGCGCACCTTAACGGCAAGATCTTTCATCTTGAGGAAGGCATATTCCATGCCGGGAACGTCGCTGACCGCCGCATCGGCACGACCAGAGGACAGATCCATCAGCATGTCCTGCTGGGCGTTATAGCTCTTGATGTCGCTAATGCCGTACTTGGCCTTGTTGTCCTTGGCCCATTTGTCGCCCGTCGATCCTGCGAGCACGCCGACGACTTTGCCTTTCAAGTCTTCAAGCGTGGCAATCTTGGCTTCCCTACGGGTGGCGACGCCCATGTCGGCGTCATAATAGGCCTGCGTGAAGGACTGGCTGCCGAGCCGTTCCTTGGTGATGGTGATCGAGGAGATCGCCACGTCGATCCGCTTGGAGGCGGTGGCGGCAAACAGTGCCTGGAAGCCAAGATCGGAAATATCGACGGTCATACCGAGACGTTTGGCGACTTCGGTTGCGATATCCACCTCGAAGCCCTCAAACGTGCCGCTGGCATTCTTGTATTCAAATGGCGGATTGCTGGGATAGGAGCCGATCACGAGCGCGGCTGCGGATGCCAGGCCGGTGGAGGCCAAGGACAAAACCAACGTTGCAGTCATGCTCATCAGGGTGCGGCGAAAAATCTGTCTGGCCATCGTTTCTGTTCCCTCTGTTTTTGTGGTGCGCATAGTGTTTGCGCCCGCTCAATTGTTCGGTCTGGTTGTCATTGAACTGTGTACGGGGTCGATGCGACGGCTCCTCCCAAAAGCGGTCGCCGTGGTGGATGTATCACCATGAGCGACATGTCAGCATTGACGATGGTGAGGCAAAATCGGCAAGGCTTCAAGCGAAAAGTTTGAAGCTTAAATGATAGCAGGCACGCGGCCGGTGGTACGAAATAGTTTATGTTTAAACTTGTTTTCCGGGCGGAGCGGACGGATAGTAGCATCTCATTTGCCGAGCGGATGTGAGCGCTGCCTCGACGGTGCGCTTGCAGGTGTCGGCCATCATAGAAGCTGGGAGCATACATGCGTTTCGCCTATCTTGCATTCTTCGAAAATCCCGAGGGTGGCCAACTTGCCGTGAGCGCTGCGGACGTCGAGACGGTCTCTGAAATCATCAAGCTGACACCCGGCCTGACCGGGGCCAATCTCTACACGCCGGAAACGACGCAGGACCTTTATAACCCAACGGAAGAGGCGCCAATTTTCGGCATGCAGCTCTATTTCGATGAGCTGTCTGCGCTGGAAGACGCGATGGCGCCCGCCGGGCATCTGCGCCAGTTGGCTGCCAGTGGTGTGCTGTCGAGCATTCGCGGTGCAAAGGCCACGCAACAGGCCATGTATGTTCGGCATTTTCCTGTGGATGATGCGGCGCTGGACATCGCCGCAAACGGCAATCCCTGCTCTTACGTCGTCCATTACGCGGGCCCGGCTCAGGATCTGAATGTGTGGATGCATCATTACGTCACGCATCATCCGCAGGTGATGCGGACCTTCCCGGGCATTCGCGGCATTGAGGTTCTGTCACGCGTTGATTGGACAGGTTTCCTGCCTTGGGAGCGGGTCAATCACATGCAGCGAAATCGGGTGATGTTCGACAGTCAGGCCGCGCTGACCGCGGCGCTGCAATCGCCGGCGCGCATTGCCATGCGAGAAGACTTCAAGACCTTCCCGCCATTCGAAGGCGGCAATTCACATTTCCCCATGGAGACACACATCATCCGCCCGTAGCAGTGCATCTGCGAAAAGGCCTGCCGCGTCACCTGCACGGCAGGCTTCACTTTGCGCCGTCAGTCGATCTGATACCCTGCTTCCGCCAGCACTGGTGACCACTCCGTCATGACATCATCAGGAGGAACGGCGGCCAACAGGCTTCGCGTATAGGGATGCTGAGGCGCAGCAAAGACAGTCTCTGTCCTGCCGCTTTCAACCACTTCGCCGCGGTACATTACGAGCACCCGGTCACAAAGATAGCGAACGACCGAGAGGTCGTGGCTGATGAACAGCATGGAAAAACCGTGCTCGTCGCGAAGCTTCAGCAGGAGGTCGAGCAATTGCGCCTGCACCGACACATCAAGCCCGGAGACGATCTCGTCTGCGACCAGGATTTTCGGCAGCGTACAAAGCGCCCGGGCAATATTCACACGCTGCTTCTGGCCGCCTGAAAGCTGTGAGGGAAAGCGCGAAGCGGCGTCGGGGGGCAGGCCTATCTCCTTCAGGAGTTCGGCGGCGCGGTCCATGCGTTCTCGCGTGCTGTTGTTGAGGCCCGTCGCCTCATTTGCCTGGGTGACAATGCTGCCGATGCGCCGCCGTGGGTTGAGCGCCGATTGCGGGTCCTGAAAGACCATCTGGATATTGTCCCGGCGGTAGGCCCGGTCTGGGGCATTGTTTGCCGTGACATCACGACCGGCCAGCGAAATTTTGCCGGATGTCGGCGTATCGAGGCCGACGACGAGGCGGGCGAGCGAGCTCTTGCCGCTGCCGCTTTCGCCGACAATGCCGACGAATTCTCCTTCACCCAGCGTGAAATCGACATTGCTGACAGCCTTGAAGGTCCCGCGCTTGGCGAAGGGGCTCCAATTGGTCGTGTAGGCTTTGGTGACCTTTTCGCCAGAGAGATGCATTTTGCCGGCCTCGATCTCGCGCGCCGCCACGGCTGGCGGCGGAACGATGTCCGGTGTCGCTTCCGGGCGAATGCAGGCGGCGATGTGATTGGCCCCTATGGATGCGAAAGGCGGCTCGGCCAGCGTGCAGGCTTCGACAGCATTGGGACAGCGCGAGGCGAAACGGCAGCCTTTGAGATCCTTCAAGACGCGAAGTCCCGGCATGCGTTCCGGCAGGATGAACAGGCCCCGGCGCTCGCCAGTGATCGTCGGATTGGCGAGCTGGAGACAGCGGGTATAGGGGTGCGCCGGTGCTGAAAACAATGCCTTTGCCGGGCCGATTTCTGCCGGTCTACCCGCATAGAGCACCATGATTTCGTCGCTGATCTGTGAGGCGAGACGCAGGTCGTGGGTGATGAAAATGACCGCTGTCCCATCACGCTTCTGCATTTCCGCAATCAGCTTGACGATGCGCGCCTGAATGGTCACGTCGAGTGCCGTCGTTGGCTCGTCGGCAATGAGCAGGCGGGGCCTGCTGGCAAAGGCCATGGCGATCAGAATGCGCTGGCACATGCCGCCGGACAGTTGATGCGGATACTTGTCGAGCAGGCCGGCCCCGTGCGGCAGGTGCACCGCGTCGAATTCCTTCAAGGCTCGCTCGCGCCAGTGTTCGCCGGGAGCCAGCCCGATGCGCAACAGGTGCTCCTTCATTTGCTGGCCGACGCTCAGCACCGGGTTGAGCCCGGACAAGGGCTCTTGCGGAATGAAGGCGATCTCGCGACCCAGCAATTGCCGCCTGCGGCCGGCCGGCATGGTCACCAGGTCCTCGCCGTCAAACTTCAGTGTTCCCTGCGTCACGGCAAAACCGTTGGGAAGATACTGTGAAATCGTCCGGCCGATCATCGATTTGCCGGCGCCGGATTCACCGACAAGGCCGAGAATCTTGCCGGGCTGCAAGGTGAAGTTCAGATCGGTCAGAACGGGGAAGCGTTCCTTCCCGCCCAGCGACTCCACCGACAGACCTTGCGCGGCGAGAATGGGATTGCTCATCAGGTACGCTCCGTCTGGGTCAGTCGCGTGTCGAGGGTGCGCCGTAGCCCGTCTCCGAGGATGTTGAAGCCGAAGACGGCGATGAAGATCGCGAAAATGGGGGCGATGAGGTTGAAGGGGGCTTCGTAGATGTTCTGGCGGGCATCTGCGATCATCTGTCCCCAGGCCGGCGTTTCCGAGCCGACGCTCATGCCGACGAAGGAAAGCACCGCCTCGACAATGACCGCGACACCCATTTCGAGGCTCATGAGCGTGATCAGCAGCGGCAGCGTACCGGGCAGGATCTCGCGTGTGATCGTTCGCCAGTGCGAGAAGCCGACGAGTTGGGCGGCCGCCACATAATCGCGCCGGCGCAACACAATCACCTCGCTTCGCAGCACGCGGCAGAAGCGCGTCCAGTCGACGAGAATGATGGCGAGTACCACATTGCGTAGACCGGTACCGAGGCCGACCATCAGGATCAGCGACAGGATGACCGGCGGGAAAGATAGCCAGATTTCCACCACGCGACCAATCAGCCAGTCGACCCAGCCGCCGAAATAGCCGGCGATATGCGCCAGGATGGCGCCGATCACCATGGCTCCGATGGCGGCGGAAAATGCGACGGTCAAGGCCACGCGCGTTCCGAAGATCAGGCGAGAGAGAATGCAGCGACCGAGGCTGTCCGTTCCGAGCGGAAACATGGGATCAGCACCTGCGCTCCATAACGGCGGCGTCAGAATGCTGAGCAGGTTCTGTTCGTTGGGGTCATTGGGCGCGAGATAGGGTGCGAAGATTGCAACGCAGCTCAGCACGAACAGGATGACGAGGCCGGTCTGAACGCGACCGGATTTCAGCCAAAGCGGAATTGGTCGCATGTTAGCGTGCCCTCAGTTTCGGGTTGAGGATCAGGTAGAGGCTGTCGACGATAATGCTGATGACAAGGACCGCGACGCAGTAGGTGAGACCGGCACCTTGAATGATGGGCAGATCCGCATTGCGGATGGCATCGACCATCAGATTGCCCATGCCCGGATACGAGTAGATGATTTCCACCAGCAGCGTACCGCCGAACAGGAAGCCGAATTGGACGCCCATGAGGCTCAGCGTCGGCAGGATGGCGTTCTTCAGCGCATGGCGGATGAGAATCCGTGCCTCCGAGAGGCCGCGCAGCCGTGCCTGATGAATGTAATCGTCTTGGTAGGCATCCATGAGGCTCGATCGCAGCACGCGCATCAGCGACGGCGAAAGCGCAATACCAAGCGCGAGGCAGGGCAGGATCATGTGTTCGAGCGCGTTGAAGAAGCTTGAGAACTTGCCGGTGATCAGGCTGTCCAGCAGGAGAAACCCGGTCACAACCGGGCGCTCGAAACCGGGGCTGAGCCGCCCGGTGAAGGGAAGCACTTCAAAGAAGACGCCGAAGATCAACAGCAGGAACAGGCTCCATAGGAATTCTGGCAAAGAAAGCAGCAGGATGGACGCGAAGTCCATCACGGCTTCGGCGCGGGTGCCGCGCACATAGAAAAGGAGGAGGCCACCGGCCAGTCCGAAGACGGTCGCGACCACCATGGCGATCACGGCAAGCTCGATTGTGGCGGGCAGGGTAGAACCGATCAGCGACGTCACGTCCTGGCGAAAATGGATGGAACGACCGATGTCGCCGTGCAGCAGTTTGCCGAGCCAGATGCTGTATTGATCATAGAGAGGACGATCGAGGCCCATTTCGCGGCGCATCGCCTCGACTTCCTGCACGGTTGCATTCGGCGGTAGCGACATGGCAGCAGGATCGACTGGAAGGATGCGCAGGATGCAGAACAGCAGGGCCGAGACGACAAACAGGATGGGGATCGCGGTGAAGATGCGTTTCACCATGAGCCGGGCAATGGTCGCAAACATGCGCATGCCTCATTCTAGAATTTCGAGGGGTGTGGGTCCGGCAAGATGTCGAACCCTGAATGCCAAGGGAGAGGCCCGCGTCAGGTCCAGGACATGGTGCTGCCAAGCACCCAGGCATTGCCATATTTGACGTAAGACAGGTTCTTCTTGCGAACCAGCGTCTGGACACTCTGCAGGATCGGGATATTGGCGCCGGTGTCGACGATTTCCTTCGCGAGCGCCTTGTAGCCGGCAATGCGCTTTTCGTAGACGGGCTCTACGAACAGCTGCAAGATCTTGTCGCCGATTTCCTGCCCCTTCCAGGCGCCAAACGGCATCTTCGGATTCATCAGGTAGCCGGAGAAGATTTCGGGGTCGCCGGTGGCGTTGTCGAAGCTGTAGAGGGTTGCCTCGGGCAGTTTACCACCGCGGTTCAATTCGAAATATTTCGAATATTCGATCTGCTCGAGTTCGACCTTGAGACCGACCTTCTGCCACATCTGGATCAGCGCGCGCGCGATATCGAAGTCGCTCGGAAACTGGCCGTTGGTGGCGGCAAGCTTGAAGGTTGCGGGCTTTTCCGCCGTGTAGCCGGCATCCGCCAGCAGCTTCTTGGCCAGCGCCGGATCATAGCTGAACTTGTAGTCGTCGATATAGCCGGGCGTGCCAGGGGTGGCCGGGATCGACAATGGCACGGCTGCACCGCCGTAAAACGCCTTTGAGAGGGCTGCCTTGTCGATTGCGTGATGGGCGGCGAGGCGAACGGCCTTGTCTGCAAAGCCCATATCATTGCGCATCTGCAGAAGGATCAACCGGGTGAAGGGGTTGATCTCCGCCACCAGCCCATCCGTCTTGCCCAAGCGTTCTGCCTCGCGCACAGGAATGTTGACGGTGAGGTCCACCTGGCCGGACTGGATGGCCGCAGTGCGTGCGGATGGGTCCTTGATAATGTCGATCGTGACGCGCTTGATCTTTGGCTTGGCGCCGAAATAGTCGTCGTTGCGCTCCAGCACGATGCGCGAATTCATCTGGTAGTCGACGAGCTTGTATGGGCCGGTGCCGACGGGCTTCTTGCCGAACTCTTCCGCTCCAACAGCCTCGATGTATTTCTTCGGCACCAGATAGCTTCCGAGGAAGGCGAGCCATTGCGGTGCGGTCGGCGTCGGCGCGGAAAATTTCATGACGCCTGACGTCCGAGACAGGATCTCGATATCGGTCAGGGTGCGCCAGGAGTTGGCGATATCGAGCTTCAGGCCGGATTTGACGCGGTCGACGAAGGTGTATTTGAAATCCTCCATCGTCATCGGATCGCCATTGTGGAACTTCACATCACTTCGGATCTCGAAGGGTAGCGAAAGCCCATCCGGCTTCAGCTCCCACTTCGTGATGAGATTGGGGATCAGCTTCAGATCCGGCGACTGGTCGAGCGGCTGGTCGAAGACCATCTTGAAAAGCGGCTGCGCGTCAGGAACGAAGCGCACATTGGGGTCCCATGTCGGCACGTCGCTCGGCCAGCCGATGGTGACGTTATCGGTGCCTTCTGCAAAGGCGAAGCTGGCCTGCGACAGAACGGAGCCGCTGACGGCGGCAAGCCCAAGCATCTGCAGGAGATTTCTGCGGTCGAGTTCAAAAGTCATGACGATCCCTCTGGTTCGTCCGTCGGCGCATAGCCGAGGGACCTGCGGCGGTTTTTAGAAAACGCGGGCCTGCATTCCTGCCAGGGGCTTTTGATCGTGTGGTTTCGCGCCGTTCTTTGCGGCGTCCCCTTAACAATTGGCAGAATGGTAAAACGGGGTATGGATTACTTCAAGCCTAAAATTTCATGTTGTGAAAATTCGATCATGGCCCGGAGGTCGCAACGGAAAAGCGCGCAAATGCGGGGCTTTCCACCATTTCGGGTTGTGTGCCCGTTTCCATCAGATGCCATGCTGGTGCAAATTTTCCTGACCGGAGCAAATACGTATTGACGTTCTTTCAGAATATTTTACGCTTAAATCACCTTTAAGGCAAAACCGCTTCCGACAGCGACAAAGGGCGTGTCATGATCGATCCCCATTGCCATTCCAGCAGCATCCTGGTGGAGCGTCCCGCCAAGGTCGCCTTCGGACTGATGGCTGATGGGGTGGAGCAGGGCCGCTGGGCCTGGGGTAGCGCGGAACGGATCGAGGTCGAACCTGGCCTTTATCGCGGGACATCAATCTTTACCGGCAAGCACACCTTCGTTCGTCTGCATGTCGATCACAGCCGTTTCCAGGTGGATTACGAGGTGGGACCGTCTCCTGAAGCCATGCTCTTCCGCAACATGTCGCGGGTGCTGCCGGGCGAGATGTTGCGCATGGCCGAGGGGAGTTGCGTCGTCTCGCTGATCACATGGCGGCTTGCAACGCAGACTGATGCCGAATGGAACCAGACCGGGACGATCCACGAGGCGGAGATGTTTCTGATCAAGGGCCTGCTCGAACGGAATTAGGAGCAAGACATGCATTCGCCCTATCTGCTTTTTGAACATCAGGCGTCCGTTCGTCCGCATGCGCCGCTGCTGATCGCGCCACGCAGTGCTGCTTTAGCCTATGCGCCGGATGGATTCCGGTATTCCTATGGCGATGTCTTTCAAAAAGTGACACGACTGAAAGCAGCCTTTGCCGATGCCGGTTACGGGCTCGGCTCGCGGGTGGCGTTGCTGCTTGAAAACCGTCCGGTCTTTTTCGACTATTGGCTGGCTCTGAACGCGATCGGTGCTTCCATCGTACCGATCAATCCCGATCTTCGCCGCGATGAACTTCTCTTTCAGCTCGACATGGCTGACGTGACGCTGATGGTTGTTGTCGCGGAGCGGTTGTCCGAGCTGCAGGATGTGAAGTCAGGCGTCGTCACTGTTATAGCTGAAGGGGAAGACATTCCGTCCTCTCCTGTTCCACGCAGTGCGGTGCATGGCGGGCCGGATGCCGAATGCGCGCTGCTTTTTACGTCGGGCAGCACGGGCAAGCCGAAGGGCTGCATTCTCTCCAACCTCTATTTCGTCACCGTCGCTGAGTGGTACACGGCGCAAGGCGGCGTTGCGACGATGACCGAAGGATCCGAAGTGGCGCTGACCCCGCTTCCGATGTTTCATATGAATGCTCTCGGCTGCACGGCCGTCGGCATGATGATGATCGGCGGCGCCGTCGTGCCGCTCGACAGATTTCATTCCAGCACCTGGTGGGCTTCGATCGCGGATTCCGGCGCCACCGTCATTCATTGCCTCGGCGTGATCCCGGCAATCCTGCTGCAATTGCCGGTGAGTGAGACCGAGCGAGCGCATCGGGTCAAGTATGCGCTGGGACCGGGCGTCGATGCGCGCCACAAGATCGAGTTCGAAGAGCGCTATGGCATCCCGATTGTCGAAGCCTGGGCAATGACGGAAACCGGGGGAGGGGCTGTCACCACCACTGCCGCGGATGATTATACGCCGGGCCTGCGCTGCATCGGTCGCCCGCGGGCCAGCATGGAGTACCGCCTTGTCGACGATGCCGGCAAAGAGGTCGAGCCGGGCACGCCGGGCGAACTTCTTGTCCGGGCGGCGGGTGCGGATCCCAGGCATGGATTTTTCAGCGGCTATCTGAAAGACGAGGCGGCGACGCAGGAAGCTTGGGAGGGTGGCTGGTTCCATACGGGCGATATCGTCTATGCCGATGCGCAGGGACTGCTCTACTTCTTTGACCGCAAGAAAAGCATCGTACGCCGCAGTGGCGAAAACATCGCTGTGCTTGAAGTCGAGGCGGCACTGGCAAAGGACTCTGCCGTAAAAGCCTGCGCCGTGACCCCGGTGCCGGATGACTTTCGGGGCGAGGAGGTGTTTGCTTTCGTCGTTGCACAGGAAGGCGTTGCGGTGGAAGCGGAGGCGGATCTTGCGCGCAGGCTGATCGAGGCGGCCGGCCGTCACATCGCCTATCACAAGCTGCCCGGCTACATCGCCTTCGTCGACCAACTGCCGGTGAGTTCAACGCAGAAGCTGCAGCGCGGCGAAATCAAGCGCATGGCAGCCGAGGCCGTTGCGGACGGCACGGCCATCGATTTGCGTAAGTTGAAGGCGACTATTCGCAAGACCGGCTGATGCAGGAATAACCACAATCCGACATGTGAGGATGGCATGACACCTGAGAAAATCCTGTATGAGACCTCCGTCACGGCTCAGGGCGGTCGCGAAGGCCGCGCCGAAAGCGAGGATGGAAAGTTTGCAGTCACATTGTCCGTGCCCAAAGGGCTGGGTGGCCCGGGCGGCGACGGGACCAATCCCGAACAATTGTTTGCCGCCGGCTATGCCGCCTGCTTCCTGGGCGCGGTAAAGCTGGTAGCGCGCACAAACAAGATCGCGCTGCCGGAGAATGTGACGATCACCGCCAAGGTGGGGATAGGACCGGTTCCCGTCGGTTATGCGCTTGCCGTCGAACTCGTGGCATCGCTGCCGGGTATTGATCGCACCGTCGCCGAAGAAATCGTCGCCGGTGCGCATGAACGTTGCCCCTATTCCAATGCGACACGTGGCAATGTCGACGTCAAGCTGACGGTTGCCTGATGGTTTCTCCTCGCGCGCGGCAGAATTATGATGGCGTCGTGCTGGCGGTTCCGGTAACGGTGCCCTATCAGCGCTATTCCATCGAGACCGCGCATTGGTGGATGGGCCGGGCGCTGCGTGCGCTGGCGGACGGAGCCGGTATCAGCCACCGCGACTTCGACGGATTTTCCACCGCAAGCTTTACCATGGGGCCCGATACGGCGATTGCGCTCACCCAGCATTTCGGGATCTCGCCGCGCTGGATCGATCATATCGCTTTGGGCGGGGCCGCCGGGATCGTGGCGATCCGCCGGGCAGCACGGGCGGTCCAGGCCGGTGATGCCGAGATCGTCGCCTGCGTGGCGGCCGACACCAACCAGGTGGATACGTTTCGCAAGACGGTCGCAAACTTTTCGCGGTTCGCTCAAGACGCTTCCTATCCCTACGGTGCGGGCGGGCCGAATGCCAGCTTTGCCCTGATCGCGCGCCATTACATGGATCGATACGGCGCGACACGCGAGGATTTCGGCAAGCTGTGCGTGGCCCAGCGCGAGAATGCCCTGAAAAGCTCGCACGCGCTTATGAAGAAGCCGCTGACGCTTGAGCAATACATGTCGGCCCGTGCCATTGCCGAACCCTTCCATCTTTTCGATTGTGTGATGCCTTGCGCGGGGGCCGAAGGCTTTCTCGTCATGCGCGAAGACAGCGCGCGCGGGCTTGGGCTGCCGTTCGTGCGGCTTCTTTCGGCGATCGAGCGGCACAATGCCTTCCCCGATGATCCTGTGCAGGAGCGTGGCGGCTGGCTTATGGATCGCGACGAGCTTTATGGGATGGCAGGCGCCCGCCCGGAGCAGATGGATTTCGTGCAGACCTATGACGACTATGCCATCATCTCGATGATGCAGTTCGAAGGGCTTGGCTTTTGCGGTATAGGCGACGGGCCGCAGTTCGTTCGGCAGCACACATTCACCACGGATGGTTCCTTTCCGCACAATACCTCCGGGGGCCAGCTGTCGGCGGGTCAGGCCGGTGCGGCGGGTGGACATCTCGGCATCACCGAAGCGATGCGCCAGCTGATGGGCATTGCCGGCGGCACACAGGTCAAGGATGCGAAGCTCGGTCTCGTCTCCGGCTTTGGCATGATCAATTACGACCGTGGACTTGCGTCTGCGGCGGCAATCCTCGCGAGGGCCTGATGACGGAACATGGGCCCAAACGGCATGCAAAGAACCCGCTTCAGAGGACGCGCCTGCCATTGTTGCCGCCATCGGCGCGCAGCCGCAGGGCGCATGGGTTGACGCTTGCCGCTGCCTCCGGGCGCTTCATGCTGCAATGCTGCGCGGAATGTGGTCGCTATGCCTATCCTGCGCGGGACGCCTGCCCCCATTGCTTGTCAGAGGATCTGCCGTTTCGCGATGCGCCGCCGCGTGGTGAACTTCTGTCGGAAACCACGATTCAGGTCACGAGCGATCCCTATTTTCGCGACCACATGCCCTTCCGCTCCGGCCTGGTAAAGCTGGATTGCGGACCGGTTGCCGTAGTTGGCCTTCATCGCGCCTGTGGCGGTCCCGGAAGCCAGCTCGAGCTTTCGCTGCAGATCGACCGGGCGGGACAGGCCGTCTTGTTTGCCAAGCCTTTGCTGGAGACACCTGACATGGAAAACGATCCCCAGTGGCGAGAGCTGACGGCCCATCCGAAGGACCGGCGCGTGCTGATCTCCGATGGCCGCAGTCCGGTTGCACTGCCCTTGGCGAAGGCACTTGCAAGGGCCGGCGCCAGCAAGATCTTTGTCGGCGTTTTCGATCGCTGGAAGCCGTTTGAGACGGAAGTCGCATTTGACGCGATCGACGGCGTTGAATGCGTCGATCTCGATCTGACAAGCGAACGCTCGGTACAGGATCTTGCGCGCGATATCGGCGCGAAGGTGGAGATCCTGGTCAACACCGCAGATCACGTGCGTCCTTCCCACCTCTTCGATGCCGGTTTGACCAACTCTGCGCGGGAGGCGATGGACGTGACAGTCATGGGTCTGATGCGCCTTGCACAAGCCTTTGGGCCGATCATGCGAGTACGCGGTGCCGATGGGTTTGCGGGCGCCGTCGCCTGGGTCAATGTCCTGTCGGTCCATGGCCTCAGCAGTCAACCGAAGTTTGGCGTCCAGTCCGCGGCGCATGCGGCCTGTCTTTCCCTGTCCCATTGGTTGCGGGGGGAACTGCGCCAGGGCGGCATTCGCGTGATCAACAGCTTTTGCGGCCCGCTCGATACGGAATGGTACCAGACCGTGCCACCACCCAAAGTCGATCCGCGATCTCTCGCCGATGCG
Organism: Rhizobium oryzicola; assembly: GCF_030504645.1. Taxonomy (GTDB): domain Bacteria; phylum Pseudomonadota; class Alphaproteobacteria; order Rhizobiales; family Rhizobiaceae; genus Neorhizobium; species Neorhizobium oryzicola. Next base: position 199,224 of record NZ_JAUKWQ010000003.1, read on the forward strand.
ATTGTGGACGGTCTGATCCGCGGTCTTGAAGACATCTATGTCGGCGATGTCGCCAAGGATATCGAGGCGCGCCTGTTCGATAATCCGAAGGCGGTCGAGCGGGAGGCAGGCCGATGAGCGGCTATATTCTCGGTGCATTGGCGGCTGCACTGGCCCACGGTTCGGTTCGCGTCGTCGATCTGACGCTCACCCTGTCGCCCGACTTTCCAACCATCGTCATGCCGCCGGAGCTTGGTCAATCGGCACCATTTCGCATGGAGCGGATATCGCATTACGATGTGAAGGGCCCGGCCTGGTACTGGAATAATATCTCCTTCGGCGAGCATACGGGCACGCATTTCGATGCGCCGATACACTGGTTTACCGGCCGTGATCTGCCGCTGAATTCGGTCGATACCCTGCCACCAGCGGATATGATTGGGCCGGCCTGCGTGATCGATTGTTCGAAACAGGCAGACGAGGACGCTGATTTTCTGCTGGGCATTGACCATATTCTCGCCTGGGAGCAAGTTCATGGGCGCATCCCTCAGCGTTCCTGGGTTCTGCTTCGCACGGACTGGTCGAAGAAATCAGGCGCAGCCTATGCCAATCTGCAGTCCGATGGCGCTCATACCCCGGGGCCAGAGGTTGAAGGGATACGTTTTCTTGTCGAAGAGCGTGGCATCCTCGGCTTCGGCACCGAAACGATCGGCACCGATGCCGGCCAGGCAGGCCATTTTTCGCCACCCTATCCCGCACATCACTATTTGCACGGGAATGGGCGCTACGGCCTGCAATGCCTTGCCAATCTCGACCTTCTGCCGCCGACCGGTGCGCTGATCTTCGCTGCGCCGCTCAAGATCCAGAACGGCTCGGGTAGTCCGCTTCGCGTGCTGGCGCTGGTTCAGGAGCGCTCGACGGGATGAGAACCGCTTGCCACGCGCCTGGCTGCGGTATCGTAGAAGCTCGTCAGCAATTCGAGCATTTCCGTCGTTTCCCCCAGCCCTTTTTCCGCACGGTCCATTTTCTGAATCAGCGAGATGAGCAAGTCGCGGCGCAGCGAACGATAATCCTGGGTCAATTTGCTGCCCTTGCGCGTCGGCGTATAGAGCGTGTCTTTCCGCGACCGTCCTTTGACGCGCTCTATGCATTGCAGCCCTTGAAGCTTCTTGATCGCGTATTGGATATTGGCGGTGTCGTCGCGACCGAGCAGGCGCGAAATTTCGCCGAGGCCCTTCGGTTTGTTGCGGTAGCGGATGGTATGAAGCACCGCCGTGTCGAGCCCGCTCAGGCTTGCTCCCGCCAGTTCACTCGAACATTCGGATTGCCAGCGCAGGAAGGCCGCCGAGATGCGCCAAAGTGACCACTCGAATTCCGTCAGCGCCGCCTCGGACAATTCCAGGGCTGGGTCCGCTTTCGGGTTTTCGGGCGTCAAGGAACTCATGCTGTTCTCCGCAGTCGTTTTGTAATGCGATTAAAGCTGTAAATTGTCGTCCTGACGAGAGCAAACTCCAAACCAATTGAGCGACGAGGGTCCTATGCGCATCTTCTGGCAAAGCTTTATCGATGCGACCGCGAGTGCCGCTTACATGACGCGGCTCTCCGACTATTTGAACGGGATCGCTGAGCCGGGAACGGTGGTGGATGTTTTCGGCATCAGCCCTCCGGATCGACATTTTGGTCGGCTGGCGGAGTTCCGTTGCGCCGCGATTGCCATCGACAATGGGCTTGAGGCGGCCAGCCGTGGATATGACGCTGTCGTCATCGGTCATTTCCAGGATCCAGGTCTCTATGAGCTGAAGTCGGCTGTGACGATCCCGGTCGTCGGCGCCGGCGAGGTGTGCATGCATTATGCCGCGCGTCTGGGGCGGCGCTTAGCGCTGGTGACGTTGGACGACGTATTTCAGGCCTGGCACTACGAGCAGGCGGATCTGTATGGCCTCGGCAGCCGCGTTCGGCATGTCGTTGGAATGAACTGTACACCGGCGGATTTCAGCGCGGCCTTCGCCGGTGACAGTACGGCGCGTGAACGGATGTTGGCCGATTTTACCGCCTGCGCCGAGCCGTTGGTGCGCGACGGAGCCGACGTCGTGGTGCCCGCCGGTGTGCTGCCGGGACTGCTGGTGGGCGGGGAATTCGGGTTCAAGATCTTGCATGCGCCTGTTGTCAACACGGCGGCTGTCACCCTGAAGACTGCGGAAATGGATGTCCGCCTTCGGGCGATGAATGGAATCGAAGTGAGCCGCGGTCCGTTCTGTTCGCTTGCGAACGAGCACGCGATCGAAGATTTTCGAAGCTTCATCACACATGGGCGAGGGGCGCCGCTCTTTCCCTCTGATGTCTGATCTTTGCCGTTCTCTTCCGAACGATCACATCGTCAGAATGAGGCGCCCACGCGAGATCTCGCCACGCTCCATCAGGCGGTGGGCTTCGGCCGCTTCGTCCAGCGGCAGGGTCCGGGCCACTTGCGGCCGCAAAACGCCGGCTTCCGCGAGATCCATCATCGATTGCAGTGCAACCTTGTCATCTGTCACCATGGCACGTGTTACCGAGACCCCGAACTCTGCACCCCGGTCGATGATCGGGTCCGCGACGAGCCAGACAAGGCGACCGCCTTTTTTCAGGGTCATATAGGATTTGTCGTGAACCGCGCCGCCCATCAGGTCGAAAACCACGTCCTGCTCGCGGACGAGTTCGGAAAAATCCTGGCGATCATAAGCAATGACCCGATCTGCACCGAGGCCTCGAACATAGTCTTCGTTTGACGACCGGCAGGTGGTGGTTACCTGGGCGCCCAGGTGATGGCAGAGTTGGATCAGCAGCCCGCCGACCGCACCGGCGCCGGCGTGGACGAGAACCTTTTCGCCGGATTGCACCGCTGCGGTTTTGATGGCGATCCAGGTGCTCAGTCCGGCATTGGTCAATGCTGCCGCTTCCATCATGGAAAGACGAGAGGCGATTTTGACGGCATGTGAGCAGTCCACGGCAATCATCTCGGCATAGCCGCCCTGGGCAAAGACGCCCGCCATGACAGACACGCGGTCGCCGATCGAAAATTCGGTCGTTCCGTCGCCCACGGAAATGACGGTACCGGCGCCATCGCGGCCGGGCACGCTTGGCATGGGCAGGGTGAAGTGGTTTTTGAGGAGGCCAGCGCGTAGCTTCCAATCGAACGGGGTGACGCTCGCCGCCTCCAGCCGCACGAGGATCTGGCCCGGGCCTGCAACCGGGTCCGGCAGATCGACACAATGCATGACATCGGCTGATCCATGTTCGCTGTACTGAATGGCTTTCATGGGCCGATATCCTCCACTCTCAGGCGTTGCGTGCCGTTGCGATGCCTGCGGCGAGGCTTGCGCCAAGAAACATCGTGTCGCTGGCTAGCAGGTAGAAGCTGATCCCCGCGTCAGACCACTTGCCGATGTCATCGGGAGAGGGGCGGAAGAGGCCGACGGTTTTTCCCGCCTTTCTGGCCGCCGCGGCAATCGTCAGAATTGCGTCTTCGACGCGCGGTGCGCCATTAGGCCCAAGCGCATTGAGCGACACGGACAGGTCGCCGGGCCCAATGAAGATCACATCGATCCCTTCGACGGCAACAATTTCCTCGACATTGGTCAGCCCTTCCGCGGTCTCGATTTGTACCGCGAGAACCAAATCCTCATTGGCGCTCTTCAGATAGTCGGGAATGCGGTAGCCGTAGCCGGCCGCACGGCCTGGGCCAACGCCCCGCTCGCCAAGTGGAGGATAACGGGTTGCCGCGACAGCGGCCTTCGCCTGTGCGGCAGTCGAGACGCGCGGCACCAGAACGCCTGCCGCACCGGCATCCAGCACGCCGGCAACCGATTCCGGGGCATGGCCGGGCACGCGGACCATTGCCGGAACCCGGTGCACATCGGCGGCGCGGATCAGGTTTTCGATGAGCTCCCGGCCGATCTGTCCATGCTCGGCGTCGATGCAAAGGAAATCGGGTCCGGCGGCCGCGGTCACCTCGATCGCGACAGGGTGGGGAATGGCCGCAAAGGTGCCGATCAGGCGTGTGTGTTGAAGGCACTTCTCACGAAAACTGCTCATCGCCCCTCTTCCTACGATATGCGAGGCGTCATGCGCCCGAAGAATTACTTTAGGCCTAAGATGAAATTTGGATCAAGCGCTTTAAACGGTATACGGAAAACCGCTATTTTCGCCGACTAATAAACTTTAAGCTTGAAATACGCCAAAATCCGTATACCGTTTATGCAGGAGGCGGTGATGCAGAAGCCCAGCGACAACCTCGTCGAAACCATCTATGCCGAGCTCAGGCTGCGGCTGCAGCGCAGTGATGTAAGCCCGTCGGATCGCCTGGTGGATACCGAGATTGCCGGCCGCTACGGTGTCTCGCGGGTGCCGGCGCGTGAGGCCTTGTTGCGGCTTGTGGCGGAAGGATATTTGGTCGGAACGACGCGCGGGTTTGCACTGCGCCAGCTGTCGCTTGAGGATATTGCCGATCTGTTCGAGATGCGGCGGCAACTGGAGCCAAGGGCGGCGGCGAACGCTGCCCGCGACATGACGCCTGACATCGAAGCCGAATTGACAGACGCGATGACCCGCATCGAGGCCGCTTTGGCGGATGGCGATCTGCGCGTTCTGATGGACGCCAATGTCGATTTTCGCAATGCCTGGCTGAATGCGGTGCGCAATCGGCACATGGCAGACACGGTGGCGCGGTTCATGAACTATTTCCAATCGGTGCGGCTCGACAGTTTCACCGACAAGGACATGCTGAAGCAGTACATCGATGGCCTGAGCCGCATTCATGCAGCCTTTGTTGCGCGCGATCCGGTCCGCATCGCCGAATACATGACCCTCTATATGTTTGCCGCGGAACAGGCATTTCTTGCCGTGCGGCAACGACAATTGACAGAGTCCGAGACGGCGCGTCCGTCCCGCCGGAAGAAAGACAAGCAGGGAAGATGATCATGAAGCCGCATCCTCTGAAGGGACCGAACGCACTCAAGCTCGGCATTTTCTCACCCAATGCCGATGGTGGCCTTGCCATCACCGATGTGCCTGAACGCTGGCAGGCCCGCTGGCAGGACAATCTCAACGCCGCCCAGATCGCCGATCGCGGCGGGCTCGATTTCCTGCTGCCGATTGCGCGCTGGAAAGGTTTTGGCGGCAAGAACCGCGTGCGTGAATGGTCCTATGAGACCTTCACCTGGGCAGCGGGTCTCGCTTCGGTGACAGAGCGCATTGCGCTGTTCATGACCGTGCATGTGCCGCTCATTCATCCGCTCTATGCGGCCAAGTCTCTGGCGACGGTGGATCATATCAGCGGTGGTCGTGCCGGTCTCAACATCGTCTGCGGCTGGAACCCCAAGGAATTCGGCATGTTCGGCGTGCCGTTGGTCGAGAAGGGTTATGACCAGGCAGCCGAATGGCTCGACATTGTCGAGCGCGCCTACGCATCCGATGCGCCGTTTGACTTTGATGGCACCTATTACAAGCTGAAGGACGTGGTGAGCCGTCCGGCAAGCCTGCAGTCGCCGCGGCCGGTGACGATGAATGCGGCCTTTGGCGGCCCCGGGCGCGACTTTGCGGCGAAGAACTGCGATTACCTGTTCACCACCTTCACCGAGATTGCCGAGGCAGGAAAGCACGTCGAGGATATTTGTGCGCGCGCAGAGGCTCAGGATCGCGAAGTGGGCGCCTATACGGTCTGCCACGTCGTGTGCCGTGAGACACAGCAGGAAGCTGAAGAGTATTACGAGCGCTACGCCGTGACGCTTGCAGACCATGAGGCGGTCGATGCGCATATGGCCGGCAAGAAGGAGTTTTCCCAGTCACATGACCGCGACAGCTATGATCGCTATCGCAAGCGGTTTGCCGGCGGCGCCGGCGGCTATCCTTTGGTCGGTACGCCGGAAAAGATCGTGGAAGACATGATCGCCATTTCGCAGCAGGGATATGCGGGGATCGCCATGTCCTTCGTGAACTATACCTATGAACTGCCCTTCTTCTGCGACCGGGTTTTGCCGCTTCTCAAGCAGGCGGGGCTGCGGACCGAATGACACCCGAACTGACCCCGGAAGAAGCAGAGGCGATGCGGCTTGCTTTTCGCCAGGGCATGTCGCAGTTGGCGGCGGCAGTCCATGTGGTGACGACCGATGGTTCCGCAGGGATCGCTGGCTTCACGGCGTCCGCAGTCTGCAGCGTCAGCGACAGCCCACCGACATTGCTGGTCTGTCTCAACAGGTCGAGTTCAGTCGCTACCGTGTTCGAACAGAACCGCGTGCTCTGCGTCAATACACTCACGCATCAGCACGAGGCGCTGTCACGCGCATTTGGCGGTACAACATCGCAGACCGAGCGTTTTGCGGCCGGAAAATGGGTAACCGCTGCAACCGGTGCACCACGTCTAGTTGACGCCCTCGTTTCATTTGATTGCGAGGTGGTCAATATCGTAGAAGCGGGCAGCCATTGGGTGCTTCTCAGTCGCATTGTCGATATTGCGCATGGCAATGCAGATCAGGCGGCGCTCGTTTACTTCCGGCGCCGCTATGCAGCCATTTTGTAACAATCGGTCAAATGAATGAAGGAAACTACAGATATCGTATTTTGTGCAGGATGTTGATGACGGTAACCGCTTTGAAGTCCTCACTGGAGCTGATCAGAGCTTGATGCATCAGTAGCCGCGCTCCCGGTCATAGAGATTGCGAAGTGGCTGTCCCGCAGCGAAGCGCCCGAGATTGTCCAGAAAGATGTCAACGATGCGCGTGTTCTCGAGATGAACCGTGCTGGCTGAGTGAGGTGAAATCAGCACGTTCGGCAGGTCCCAGAGCGGGCTTTCATTCGGCAAGGGCTCGACGGCAAAGACGTCCAGAGCTGCGCCCTTGAGATGGCCGGAGGCCAAAGCCTCGATCATCGCCGCCTCATCGATCACGTGGCCACGCGAGATATTGACGATGACGGTGCCCGGCTTCATCGCCTGGATCTCGGCGGCGCCGATCATTCCGCGTGTTTCTTCGGTCAGCGGGCAGCAGAGGATGACGGCATCGACCTCAGGCAGTACGCTCTTGATATCACGCTGGTCGATCACACGGCTGACGCCATCCGGCGCCACGACATCGGAGCGGCGACGGGTGCCCCATACCTCCACACCAAAACGCGAACAGTCCTGCGCGATGGTTGCGCCGAGCGAACCAAGTCCGACCACCAGAGCGCGCGCGCCTTCCAGTCCTTGCGCGGTGTATCTCTCATAGCGATGCGCCTGCTTTTCCGCATTCAGATAGGGGACGTCCCTGAAGAAATAGAGCAATCCCAGCATGGCGAATTCTGCCAGGGGGCGCGCATGCACGCCCGATGCCGTTGTGAAGAGAATATCGCTTTTGTCGAGGCCCGTGCGACGCAGAAACTCGCCAATGCCGGAGCTGGTGGCCTGTACCCAGCGCAAGTTCGGTGCATTTACCGGCATTCCTGCGGCATCCAAGCGGTCGAAATCGAAGAAGATATCGGCGCGCTTCAGGCATTCCGCCCAGCGTGCCTTCTGGCCTTCGTCGAAATTGCGCGGCTCGCCTCCGTGATCGGCAACGTAGCGAGGTTTGGCCAGCAATTCCGGCTCATGGATCACGTCGAATCGATTCGGGTCGAAAGCCTTGATCCGTGCAACATGTTCATCCTCGAGCGGCGACGCGATCAGGATGGTCAGTTTACCGGCGGGATCAGGCAGAGCATTCATGTCTTTCTCGCTTATGGATTCGGCAGAGGATATCGGAATATGAGCCGTGCGGCGTTCTGCGACAGCCGCGCACAAACCTCCCATGGGCGTTACTTCATCGCCCGCGGTATACAGCCGTGATACAATGCGTCTTTAAGCCCGCTAGCTCTGCCGATCAGTGTTCGAACAGGCCGTCCGGGTTCTTGAACGATTTGAATTCAAGCGCGTTTCCAGCAGGATCCTTGATGAAGAACGTTCCCTGTTCGCCAGGTTCGCCCTGAAATCGCACCTTGGGTTCGAGAACGAAGGGCCAATTTGCCCCTCGAAGACGGTCAATCAGTTCGTTCCAGGTATTCCAAGGCAAAACGGCACCGAAATGATGCAGGGGTACGAGATCGCTTCCGACCTTCGAAGTCGCTGGAGACTTGGGATCACTGTTGAGATGGGCCGAGATCTGGTGGCTAAAAAAGTCGAAATCAATCCAGTTTTCGGCTTCGCGGCCTACCTTGCAGCCGATGAGCTCGCCGTAGAAACGGCGCGCCGTCTCTTTGTCATCGATTGCAAACGCCATATGAAACGGGATCATGCGGACCCTTCCGGAAATCTAGTAGATGCCTCTTAAGGCCTTGGGTGGTTTCCAGACTACCGGCTCTCCATCCCCCTGCAAGATGCATAAATATCGCCGATTGATGACCTGAAGGAATGCACCAGTGGCAAATTGCAGCCGCACCCTTCGCTGAACGCATTGTAATTGGAGCCGATCGATCGGAGGTTCCTCACACTCCATCGATTGCTTTTCGTCGCTCCCGTCCTCTGTGGCGAGCGCGAACCCTCACGCCATTTCGCCGATCTGCTCGAGCATCCACCGCCGGAAGATCTTTACGCGGCTCAGTTCGGATTTGGCCGCAGAAGACACAAGGTAATAGGCGCCGGGTCCGGAAATCCTGGCCGGGAAAGGTGCGACAAGCGCCCCGGATTTCAGCTCGTCCTGAATGAGGTAGCTCGGAAGGAGAGCGACCCCGAGGCCGGAAATTGCTGCCTGAATGATCATGAAGAAATGTTCCAGGCTCGGTCCCCATTTCACCACATCGCGCGGCGCACCGACAGAACGAAACCAATGATCCCAGCCGCTCGGCCGGGTGGAGTGGCGGATCAGCGGATGGTGCCTCAGCGCCGCATAGTCCGTCAGTGGAAATGCGCCCGTCATCACCTTCGGGCTGCAGACAACGACGATTTCCTCCGACATCAGCGGGTCGATGATGGCGTCAGGCCAGTTGCCGTGGCCGAAGCGGATGGCAACATCGATCCGCTCCTTGGTAAAGTCGAGGTCGCCATCGCTGGAAATGATGTTGAGGGAGATGTCGGGATTTTTCTCCTGGAACGATGGCAGCCTTGGAAGCAGCCAGCGGGTTCCGAATGTGGGCAGCATGCCGATCGACAACGTACCCTTGCCGCGCGCTGAATCAATCAACTCGACCGTCCCGGCCTCAACGAGGTCTAAAGCTTCGTGTATGAGCTTGCTGTAGAACCTTCCTTCATCCGTCAGCTCGATATGGCGGCTTTGTCGCGTGAAGAGAGGCAATTGCAGATAGTCTTCCAGGCTTCGCACCAGGCGGCTGGCAGCGCTTTGCGTAACATTGAGCTCCTCGGCTGCACGGGTAAAACTCCCGTAGCGTGCGACCGCCTCAAAAGTCCTCAATGCGTTCAGGGAAGGCAAAAGGCGGCGGGGCATATCTATCCATTCGGAAAACTCATCCCTTCGCAATTTTTATGCGCCTTGCGCCCGCCTGGCAAGCGGATAGCCTTTCGTTATCTAAGCAATTGAGCACGTACCCAGATGACATCATCTCACCGAGCCTTGGCGATTGATGACAAGCCCTCCCAAAATCGAAACGGCATGCGTGGTCAAACTGCCCGCACGGCAAAAGGTGAACAGCAATGAATTCCTTTGAGATCGGACGCGAGCTGACAGCGGTGACGATGGGGATCGATGCCTTCGAGCGCGGCAAGGCACGGGGGCAAAGTCTGCTCGATGGTGAGGGGCTTGTTCCGATCTACATGGGCTCGGACATTATCGGTCCGCGGATCTATGAAGACTGGGAGAGTTGCCGGGCAGATCTGACAGCACTGGATGAGGCAATCGAGGACCTTCCGGAAGGCGCTCGCAAGGTATTCCTGAAAGACATGGTGATGTCCTTGCAGGTGGCGACGCGTCTGTTTTCCGGGCTGACGCCAAGTTTCGAGGAGAAGGTGGAAGTTCTAGTCGGCGCGCAGAAGGGCCGGGAGCCGGAATCGGTCATTCACGCCGCCACCAGCAATCTTGATCGACTGCTGGCGAGCAGCGGCTTCGTCACCGGTACGCTGAAGCAGCGCGTCCATGCCTGGGAGGAAGCGCGCGCCATCCCGGTGGAGAAGATAGAGACCGTCTTTCGCGAATTGATGACGGAAGCGAAAGCCCGAACTGACCGTATGATATTCGATACCGGCAGTTATGATATGACCCTCAACCCCGTTCGGGATACCCATTATACGGCGCGCTGCGGCTTCAATGCTGGCAAGATGGACCTGAACCTCGACATTCGCTTCACCCGCGCAGCGTTGAAGCATCTTGTCTGCCATGAGGTTTTTCCCGGCCATTCTACCCAGCTTCTCTATACGCGGGCGGAGGTCGATGCCGGTCGCGCCCCCGCCGATGCACTGCTGATCACGGCCAACGCCGTGACAGGCTGTGTTCAGGAGGGGATTGGCGACCAGGGCGTCCACCTCATCGATTTCATCGAAGATGCGGACGACATGATCCACATGGAGCTTCGCCGCCTGCGCAGCGCTTCCCAGACCAGTGCCGCCTGGATGTTGATGGTGGAGGGGCTTCCCGCCGATCAGGTGGCAGACTTCCTGCGAAATGTGGCGATCGGCCAGGAGGCATGGATCACGGGGCGGCTGCGGATGGCCGCGCATCCCTTCCGCGGCCCGTTCATTTCGTCCTACTTCGCCGGCAATGAAAGCGTACGTCGGGTGCGTGAACGTGTCACCGCGGAGCAGTGGCCGGAATTTCTCGTTCAGCTCTATGGGCGTGCCAACAGCCCGGCCAGCCTCGAAATGTTCCCGCAAACAGCCAATTGAGGAGAGGGGCCATGAAGATCACCGTGATTGGAGCTGGGGCTATCGGTGGCCTGGCGGGCGCGCACATGGCAAAGGCCGGTCATGACGTGCTGCTGGTGGACCCATGGAGCGAACATGTCGACGCGCTGAACCAGAGCGGGCTTCGGATTGATGGGGTGCGCGGAGACATGCGCATCCCCGTCAAGGCGGCGACACCAGATCAGCTCTCCGGTGATCTTGGAACGGTGTTGATCGCCACCAAGTCGCAGCACACGCTGGAAGCTCTCAAGCAAATCATCCCGCTGCTGAGGCCGGACAGTCTCGTGGTGTCCTATCAGAACGGCTTCAACGAGCCGGGCATGATCGACATGTTGAACGAGCACGGGTTGCCGGGGGAGCGGATGGTCATGGGTTCCATCCCCAACTACGGCGGAGCGCTGGTCGATCCGGGTTATATCGAGTTCGTCCATGAGGGCGCGATCCAGCTGGGGGAAATGAACGGTCAGATGACGCCGCGGCTGAAAGAGCTGGGCGATGCCCTGACGGCGCTGACGGAAGTGCAGTATTCGGATCGCATCTGGGGGCAGATCTGGGCCAAGGAGGTCTATTCCGCGCAGGTGGTATTTTCGGCTCTCGCCGATGCGCCGTTGCGCACCACGCTCGGTGTCGAGAAATATGCGCGCACCGCCGGGGCCGTTGTGAAGGAGGCGCTCGAGATCGCCGACGCCAACGGCATCGATGTGCAGGCTTTCGACTTCTTCGACCCCGCCAACTATCGCGTGAAGACGCCCGAAGATACGCAGAAGCTGCTTGCGAACATCAACCATGCGATCTGGCTTCTCAAGAAGGACCAGGACAACAAACCCCAGCATGACTTCAAGAAGAAGGGTTCCGGCATCTGGTGGGACATCGTCTACCGCAAGCGTCCGTCCGAAACCCGCGCCTTTGCCGGCAAGCTGATCGAATATGGCAAGACGGTCGGTGCCGACACGCGCCTGAACGAGAAGCTGACGAGCATGATCTACGAAATCGAAGACGGGAAGCGGGAACTCGGCTTTCACAACTTCGATGAACTCGCTGCCTACGCTCACTCCATTGGAAAGACATTGCCATGACCAAAAAATTGGGCGTCGGCCTGATCGGTGCACATACCTGGGCGAACAAGGCCCATCTCCCCGGATACCATGCACATGAACGCGTGGATCTTGTTGCCGTTTGCGACGTCGATCCGGAACGGGCCAAGGCGATGGCCGAAAAATTCGGGGCGCGGAAAGTCTATGTCGACGCAAATGAGATGATCGCCGATCCCGAGGTGGAGATGGTCGATGTCTGTACGCCGACCCATACGCATCTGCCGCTCAGCCTGGCAGCGATTGCCGCCGGCAAACACGTGCTTTCGGAAAAACCGCTGCATACGGAAGCCGGCCCGGCATTTGATGCCTCGGCCAAGGCCGATGCCAAGGGCGTACGCACCAAGCTCGGCTTCACCTTTCGTTATTCCCCGGCGATCCGCCAGATCAAGACTTGGATCGACGATGGCACACTCGGCGAAATCTATCACATCCACGGCTTCGAGCAGAATTCGCAGTGGCTGGATCCGAATGTGCCGCTGCGGCAGATCGCGCCGGGCATGGCCCGCGACAAGCTGATCCCATCCTCGATCATCGGCTATGGCTCGCACCTGATCGACCTGATGCGTTGGCTGGGCGGCGAGTTCCAGTCGGTGACATCGACCATGAAGAACTTCGTGCCGGCGCGTGTGGTGCGCGGCGAAGAAGGCATCCAGAAGATTCCGGTCGAAGATGGTACGGTGGCGCTGGTCGAATATGCCAATGGCACGCAGGGTCTGCTGCAGACGAGCTATATCGCTGTCGGCAATTATCCGGGCGTCGAGCTTCGGGTTTACGGCTCCAAGGGCGCAGCCGTTGCGCGGCTGATCTCCGAATTTGGGGTCGCCGAAACGCTCAAGTTCGCGACAGCGGACTCCGTGGAGTTCAAGCCGGTCGAGATCGGGCAGGAAGCGCTGCCGCCGGGCACGTCGCTGAACACGCCCTGGCCGGAGCTCTACTATCGCAATCTGGTCCGCTTCTTCGTCGATGAAATCCTCGAAGATCGCCCGCAGGAATGCACCTTCTTCGACGGCGCCAAGAGCCAGGAGATCGTCGATGCGATCATCAAGGCGCATTTCGAGCGACGCTGGGTGGATGTCGGGCAGGGATGAGGTGATGGCGGTTCCCTACGATCCCGGACTTGTCGACGCGTTTCTGGCGCTGCACTTTGCTTATCGTCCGGTTGACGCCACCTTCATGGGAGACAGACGACACGATCACCGTCTGCCGCCTGCCAAGGCAGAGACAGAGGCGGAGGAATTGGCTGAACTGGCGGCTTTGAAAGCGCGGCTTGAAGAGACTGAGGAGCCGGAGGATCTCGGCCAACGGCTCGACCGCCGTCTGATGCTGAGCGAAATCGTCATCCGCGAACGGGCTGCAGACACCTGGTCGCGCTTTGACAATCCTGCCTGGTTCAGCGGCGAAGCCGCCTTTTCGATTGTCTCATTGCTGCTGCCGCAATCGGCGCCCGTGCGGGAGGATGCCCTGCTGGCGCGCCTGGGGAAAATCCAAGGCTTTTTAAGCGACTCAGCAGAGCGCTTGAAGGACAAGTCTGTGCCGTCAGCCTGGAGCGCGCGCGCCCTTCGCGAATGTCGGGCAATGGCAGGTTTCCTTCGCGAAGACATCACTCTTCATGAAGCCTTCGCCAAGAGTTGGTCCGAGCCGGCGGCGCGTGCGGCGGACGCGTTTGACGCGTTTGCGCAAACGCTTGGGCGACATGCTGACCGGCCAGCGCGATGCGGCGAGGCCTATATGGCCGAGCTGATGCAAACCCTGCATGGCCTTGATCTGTCGCCGCGTCAGGCGGTTGCTCTTGCTGAAGATGCGTTCCTGCGGCTGGGGCGCGAGTTGGAAGAGATGGCTGCGGCCATCGATCCGTCCAAAACTGCCGAGCAGCTGATAGGTGAGCTCCTGCAGAACCGCCCCGCTTCCGCTGAGGACGCATTCGAAAGTTATCGGGCCTGGGATATCAAGGCGCGCGAAATGGGCCGCACGCTTGTCACACCCGCCGAAGATTATGGCCTGGACTATCGTCTGCAGGCACCCTGCTTTCGCCGGCTGGCAGGCAGTCTCTACTTTTTGTTTTACCGATCTCCGCCAGGCCTCAATCCCGGTACCGGCAGCGTCTATTGGGTCACGCCTCCGGGAGACGACGCGGAGGCATATCTCGCCGCCAACGCGAAAGCCGTCGTCAAAACGGTGCACAGCGTCCATCATGGCAGCATTGGCCACCATACGCAGAATGCAAGGGCGAGAATGGCTGCCTCGCGACTGGCTCGAATTGCCGGAACGGATTGCGCCCTTGGTTTGGCTTTCCTTGGTTCCGGTACACTGATTGAGGGCTGGGCCTGCTACTGCGTCGATCTTCTCGCAGAAGCAGATGGCTTCTATACCCCGCAGGAACTTCTGCTTCTCAAGCAGTCAGAGCGGCGCAACGCCGCCAGTGTGATGGTCGACATCAAGTTGCATCTGGGAGACTGGACGATCGACGAAGCCGCCGCCTTCTATCGTGATCGGGCTGGGTTTGCGCCGGCGCGGGTCCAGAACGAAGTCGTCCGAAATTCGATGCTGCCGGGATCACGCCTGATGTACTGGCTGGGCGTTGAAGGCATCAAGGCCCTGCGTGCACGTTGGCCGGGTGAAACCAAAGATTTCCACGATACCCTGCTGAGCTACGGCCATCTGCCATTGGCCTGGATCGGTGAGGAAATGCAGCGGGCGGGGCTTCTGAGGACATGACGGACCCACTCCTCGACATCCGCCATCTCACCACGGAGTTCCAGACGGAAAGCGGCACGGTCCGCGCTTTGAAAGGTGTCGATCTCACGGTCGAATCGGGGCAGACGGTTGCGCTTGTCGGGGAGAGTGGATCGGGCAAATCCGTGACGAGCCTCTCTGTCATGCGACTGCTTGCGAGGTCCGGCGCGTCCATCAACGGCGAGATCCGCTTCCGCAGGCGTGACGGCGTGGTTATCGACTTGGCGGGCGAGAGTGAAGCCGGCATGCGGCGCGTGCGTGGCAACGAGATCTCGATGATCTTCCAGGAGCCGATGACGAGCCTCAATCCCACCGTAAAAGTGGGTGCACAGATTGCCGAGGCAGCGCGGCTGCATTTGAAGGTCGATCGTCGCGAAGCGCAGCGCCGGGCCATCGACATGCTTGCGCTCGTGGAGATACCGGATCCCGAACTGCGGGCTGAAATTTACCCGCACCAATTATCGGGCGGTATGCGCCAGCGCGTGATGATCGCCATGGCCCTTATCTGTCGCCCGGCGCTGCTGATTGCCGATGAGCCGACGACAGCGCTCGATGTGACGGTGCAGTTGCAGATACTGTCGCTGATCCGCCGGTTGCAGAAGGAGATCGGCATGGGCGTGCTGTTTATCACCCATAATCTCGGGGTCGTGGCAGAACTCGCCGATCGCGTCGCCGTCATGTATGCGGGCCGCGTCGTCGAGCAGGCGGAAACGAGCGAGATCTTCAAACGTCCGAGCCACCCCTATACGCGCGGTCTGCTCTCGAGCATGCCCGTCATCGATTATGAAGCGCGAGAAAGAGGCCAGCTTCCGCGGCTGCGGGAAATCCCCGGCAGCGTGCCAGATCCTGCGGTCCCGCCACCCGGCTGCGCATTCGAGCCGCGGTGCTCCTGGCGCCTTGAAGCTTGCAGGGCTGAGGTGCCGCCCTTGTTCGATGTTGGCGGCACGCATCGCTCGCGATGCCTTAGATGGAGTGACCTCGATGGCTGAACCGCTGCTTGAGGTCCGGGACCTGAAGGTTCACTTTGCCGCCCGCGGCAAGGGAAGGGATGCCTCCGTCAAGGCGGTCGATGGCGTCAGTCTGACGGTCGGTGCGGGTGAAGTCGTTGGGCTGGTGGGTGAATCCGGTTCGGGCAAATCCACTCTCGGCCGGGCGATCCTGCGGCTGATCGACCCCACGCACGGTTCCGTCCGTTTCGAAGGGACAGAGGTGACGACGCTTTCGCCCAATGCCCTGAAGGCAATGCGCAGTCGCATGCAGATCATCTTCCAGGACCCGTATGCCAGCCTCAACCCTCGCATGAGCGTCGGGCAGATCATTGGCGAGGCGCTTTACCTGCATGGCATCGGCTCCAGGCAGGATCGCCCCCAGCGCATAGGCGACATACTGGAAAAGGTAGGCCTGCACCGCTCGGCTGCCGCGCGCTTCCCGCATGAGTTTTCCGGCGGGCAAAGGCAGCGTATCGGGATTGCGCGGGCTCTTGCCGTCAATCCGCGCTTTATCCTGGCGGATGAACCGGTATCCGCGCTCGATGTCTCCATCCAGGCACAGATCATCAACCTTCTGCAGGATCTTCGCAAAGAGCTTGGCCTTTCGCTGCTGTTCATCGGGCATGACCTGTCGGTGATCGAATATCTGTGCGACCGCGTGGTGGTGCTTTATCTTGGGCGGGTCATGGAGATGGGGACAGCGGAGGAACTCTATCGCGCTCCCCGCCATCCCTATACGAGGGCGCTGCTCGATGCCGCACCCGTGATCGACCCCAGCAAGCGGCGCGACCGGATCGCATTGAAAGGCGACCTGCCGAGCCCAGTCGATCCGCCATCGGGATGCGTGTTCCGCACGCGCTGCCCATTTGCCGTGTCCGAATGCGCGTCACGAGTGCCGGACCTGCGATCCTTTTCCGCCAGCCATTCGGTCGCCTGCATACGTGCTGACGAACTGCAGTTGAGGGTGGAAGCATGAGTTTTGCGACACACAAATGCGAGAATTTCGCCGATTGTCCAAAGGGGAGGGAAGGCTGACACTGTTGGGATGAGATGCATCCAGATTGCAGCGAGCGGCAAGCGGGAATGTTTTGCTTCTTTCTTTGGGAGGAGGCGGCCGACCAGCGATGGGCTCCAGGCAACATCATAAAATGCTGATCAATGCGCACTTGGTATCGCTGGCTCACAGGGCGGCTGCCATTCAGGAAACTGCGATAACGATCCCGAGATTAGGACATGAGACGCCAGCTGCGCATCTCGTCGACTGACCCTCGGGCTATTGAGAGCCGGAACAACCGGCCGCGACGCATGTGAAAATCGTCATCATACGTTCAAGGGGAACGACAATGAAATTGACACGCCGAGCTACCCTGCAGACCTTCATCGCTGGTTCTGCCGCCTTTGCCACCCTGAGAGCCTTTCCCGCCGCGGCGCAAGCCAAAGGCGGAACGCTGAGGGTTGGGCTGACCTATGAAATCGACACCATGAATGTCTATTCGACCGGGTTTCTGGGCGATGCCCAGGCAGCTGTCGTGGAAGGACTGCTGGCGCCCGATACACACGCCAAATACGTGCCCGTGCTGGCGACGGAAGTGCCGACGGTTCAAAACGGCGGTATCGTGCTTTCGCCCGACGGCAAGACGATGAAGATCACCTACAAGCTGCGTCCGAACGTCAAGTGGCATGATGGCAAGCCCTTCACATCCGCAGACGTGAAATTCACCTGGGAAGCCGTCAAGGACCCCAAGTTCATCGCGGAATCCAAGGATGGCTCCTCCCAGGTTGAGAGCATCGAAACGCCTGACGATCTGACCGTCATCGTCAATTACAATACGGTGCTGCCGACTTTTGCTTCGACGCTGTTCACCTTTGGCATCATGCCGAAGCACCAGATCGAGGGTACCGATATCAACACGTCGAGCTACAACGAAATGCCGATCGGCACCGGCCCCTTCAAGGTGAAGGAATTCAAGCGCGGTCAGTATTGCGCCACCGAACGGTTCGACGATTACTGGCGCAAGGCACCGAACGGTGACAAGCTTCCCTATCTCGATGGCATCGTCTTCAAGATGATCAAGGACAGCAACACGCTGATCACGCAGCTGAAGTCCGGTGAAGTCGATCTCGTCGTGCAGACGCCGTACAACCAGGCCAAGCAGGTTGAAGGCATTGCCGCAATCGAGATCGTCAAGGGGCAGCTCCTTTCGTGGCAGCACCTGGATTTCAACTTCAAGCGCAAGTCTTTGGCCGACCCTGCGGTGCGCAAGGCGATTGCCCATGGCATCAACCGCCAGGTCCTGATCAAGGCTCAGGGTGGTTTCCCTGAACCGATCAAGTCGCCAGTCGTCCCTGTGTTTGACTTCTACGATCCGAATACGCCGGACTATGCTTATGATGTCGAAAAGGCCAAGAAGATCCTGGACGATGCCGGCTATAAGGCGGGCTCTGACGGCGTCCGTGAGAAGGATGGAGAAAAGCTGTCCTACTCCTTCGTCATCCAGGCCGGTCGCGCCGATGACGAGCTTGCACAACAGGTTATCATCGCGCAGTTGAAAGCCATCGGCATCGAGGCCAAGGCCGATAACAAGACCGGCGTTGCTTTCCGTGATGCACGCTACAAGGGCGGGTATGACCTTCTCTATAGCCGCTGGATTACCTCCGCGGATCCGGTCTACTCCGTCTTCTGGGGAACGGGCGGTGCCAATAATGGCCAGTCCTATTCCAACCCGACGCTCGATGCGGCATTCAAGAAGTTTGAAGCCTCTTTCGATCCGGCGGTTCGAAAGGCAGCGGCTGCCGAGTTCCAGAAGATCCTTGCGGAGGATCTGCCGTCCATTCCGCTGACGACCAATGTTGCCGTCATTGCCAAGTCGAAGAAGCTCAAGAATTTTGTGCCCAACCCGACAAATATGACCAACTTCGTCGATACCAGCGCATGGTATATGGCTTGATGGACATGAAGGACGACATCCCCTGCCGGCAGCACCGGCGGGGGGCCTTGCCGCGACCGGGAACGTCATCATGAGCCTCAGCTATATCATCCGGCGCGTGCTCGGTACGATCCCGCTTCTGTTCGGCATTTCGCTGATCCTGTTTGCAATCATCCATTTTGCACCGGGAGGTCCGCTCGATGTCTACGCCGACAACCCCTCGGTCAGCAAGGAAGCGCTGGAGCAGATCGCCAAGGCCTACGGCCTCGACCAGCCGGTGCATGTGCAATACGTGCTCTGGCTGAAATCGATGGTCATAGGCGACTGGGGGTATTCGATCCGCACTGGGCGACCGGTCCTGACCGATATCGTCGAACGCTTGCCTCCGACGCTCGAGCTCGGGGGGCTGGCGCTTGTGGTGTCGCTGTTGCTGGCGGTGCCGCTCGGCGTACTGGGTGCCGTCCGCCGCGGCACCAAGGTCGATGGAACCGTAACGATTGCCTCCTTCATCGGCATCTCCACGCCTGTGTTCTGGCTGGCACTTCTGCTGCAGCTCGCCTTCTCCGTCTGGCTCGGCTGGCTGCCATCGGCGGGCTACCAGTCCATCGGCAACGGCAGCTTCCTTGATCGTCTCAGCCACATCGTGTTGCCGGCCAGTGTGCTCTCGCTTGCCACCATCGCCAGCTGGAGCCGCTTCATCCGCGCCGGCATGGCCGATGTCCTGAACCAGGATTATATCCGCACCGCCTATGCCAAAGGCCAGACGTCGTTTGGTGTGATCTTCTTCCATGCCTTGCGCAATGCCATGATCCCGGCCGTCACGGTGATTGCCGTGGATTTCGGAACGGTGATTTCCGGCGCCGTGATCACCGAGACCGTGTTTGCCTGGCCTGGCATCGGCCAGCTTTTCATGGAAAGCATGAACGGGCGAGACTATCCAATGCTGATGGGCCTCATGATGATGGGGTCGGTTGGCATTATCATCGCCAATCTGGTGGCGGACCTGACGTATACGGCGCTTGATCCGAGAATCCGCTATGCATGAAGCTTCCATTACCCAGCCAATCACATCGAATGCACTAGTGCGGCCTCCGCAAAGCTACGGGCGCAGGGCACTGAAACGCTTCCTGAAGCGTAGGCTGGCAGTGATTGGCCTGGTGTTTCTCGTGTTGATGGCGGCCGTTGTGCTGCTGGGGCCGATGCTGTCACACTACGCCTTTGACGAACAGGATTTCGAGATCATTGGCGAACCGGGGGCGATCACCGGCGCCCACTGGCTCGGCACGGACGAACTCGGCCGCGATGCCCTGACACGGTTGATGTATGGCGGGCGGATCTCGCTTTGCGTCGGCCTTGCCGGTGCCGTGCTTTCCACCATCGTCGGCACGCTGGTCGGTGCGGCCTCCGGCTTTTACCGGGGCTGGACGGATACGATTCTCATGCGGTTCACCGATGTGATGATGTCGATCCCGACGCTGCCGATGATCCTGCTTTTGTCCGGCATGTTCCGGCCCGAACCCTGGCTGCTGGTGGTGATTGTCGGGGTACTTATATGGATGGGTACGGCGCGCTTGGTGCGCAGTCAGTTCCTGAGCCTGAGGGAGCGCGAATTCGTGGAGGCGGCCCGCGCTTTGGGAGCAGGCAATCTGCGGCTTATGTTCCGCCATATCCTTCCAAATGCCGTGGGTCCGATTACGGTTGCGGCCACATTGGCAGTCGGCAGTGCGATCATGCTGGAATCGGCACTGTCCTTTCTGGGTTTCGGAATTCAGCCACCGGTACCGACCTGGGGCAATATGCTCAACAGCGCCAGTTCGTGGATCACGGTTGCGCCGTGGCTCGCCTTCCCACCCGGCCTTTGTATTCTTGTCACCGTTCTGTCGGTGAATTTTCTGGGTGACGGTCTGCGTGATGCGCTTGAGCCAAGGGATTGAATTTAGCGAGCTTCTTCCATCTCGGTATTGGCGCGCAGCCTAACCTTGATCAGCCCTGCCTTCGCAGGTTCTTCTGGAACTCAACAACCGGCTGTTCGGTAGACCTCCCAGGTGGATAATTTCCTTTGGTTCCAGAGGAAGCGATCAACGCACATTGAACTTTTCAGAAAAATTTCAGCCTGCGCTCAGGACTTTGACGGCCACCCTCATCAGGATGGTTGCGGATCGAGGATAATACGCGCCGGGTAAATCGAGATCGACCTCGAGGGCCCCTCGGTCATCCTGCCTCCTCAAGATGGATGAAACAGCATGGACCTGAAACTTCAAGGAAAGTCCGTCATTGTGACGGGTGCCACTGGCGGCATTGGACTGGAAATCGCCCGCACATTCTCAAAGGAAGGTGCGACTGTCACCATTCCGGGGCGCTCGCAGAAGAAACTCGATGCGGCAATCGCCGATATCCTGGCATCCGGCGGAGCCGGCGTCAGCGGCGTGCTGGCCGATCCGGCGACAGAAGCGGGCGCCGCAGCCCTGGTTGCCGCCGTGCCGCAGATTGATGTGCTTGTGAACAATCTCGGCATCTACGAGCCGAAGTCCTTCCAGGACATCAGCGATGCCGAGTGGCGGCACATGTTCGAAGTGAATGTCATGAGTGGTGTCAGGCTGTCGCGCGCCTATATGCCGGGCATGCTTGAGCGCAACTGGGGCCGTATCGTCTTCATCTCCAGCGAATCCGGCCTGATGACACCAGGGGAAATGGTTCATTACGGCATGACGAAGACGGCGCAGCTTGCCGTCGCTCGCGGCCTCGCCATCACGGCCAAGGGAACCGGCGTCACGGTCAATTCCGTGATGCCCGGGCCCACCCGCTCCGATGGCATTTTCGATTTCCTGCGGGGCATATCCACAGATCCGAATGCGACGACAGATGAACTCGAAGCCGACTTCTTCCGGTATCATCGGCCAAGTTCGCTCCTGCAAAGGCTTATTCACCCAGAAGAGATCGCAAGCCTCGTTGCCTATGTCGCAAGCCCTCTCGCGTCGGCCACGAACGGAGCAGCGCTTCGCGTCGACGGTGGGGTGACACCGACAATCGTCTAAAGCGTTGCTCGCAGGCGCTCCTGCCAGAGAAGAGCACCTTGCCGCTCCGCCAGACTGCACGCGTCGTCCCAGATCGAACGCGCGTCCAGCAGCACTCCCGGCCCTCGCCGCGACAAGGCGAGGCCCTTCAACCGCAGAAGTTCCGGCAGGCACCACAACTCCTTCGTCCGGCCGGCACGATCAATGGCCTCGTTGAGGATCGTAAGCGCCGCCATCGCGTCACCGGCCGAAAGGTGAGCCCTGGCAAGCTCACCCATCAGACCGCTGTGATACATGGAAAAGGGCACATCCCGGCTCTCGGCGAGCGCCGACTGCAGCTTGATGATACCGCTTTTGAGCGAGCCGGTTCGGGTTTCCAGGCAGGCTCGATAGGCCTCGGACCAAGTCATCCACACTGACAGTCGGTGAGCCTTGGAAACCTCCACGAGTTCCTGGCTATAGAGCGCTGCCGCCTCAAGATGCCCCTGGTCAAGCGCCAGCGGGATCGATGCTTGCGCAAGCGCGTGGCAGATCGAATAGGTATGATCAAGTTCCACCGCGCGTTCGATCGCCTGCCTCGCCACGTCGAGAGCACGCACGGCATCGTTTCTCAGCCAGAGGACGCGCGCATAAAATGCCAGACCTGCGACCTGCTGATCAAAATGGTATCGGCTGGTCGGCAAGTTGCCGGTCGGTTCCTCATAGCCGCCGAGGAACTCCTCCAGTTCTTCTTGTGCCAAATGCTGTTCGCCGACGAGATGATGAATGGAGCCCCGCACACGGCAAGCAATCAGACTGTCGATCCTGCTCCCCGAGGCGGCGGTGACGTTCGTCAGTTCTGCCATGCAGCGCAGTGCATCGTCGTTCAGCCCCGCATTGACGCTCGCGACCCCTAGAGCCCAAAGCGATCTGGTTTGCGCACCACCATCACCGATCCGCCGCGCCTCCGCCAGACCCTGCTGAAGAACCTCTCGCGTCGAGGGCGTCGAGCCGCTGACATAGAGAAGTGCGCAGCCACGCGCGACCGCCAGCTTGACCAGTTCATGCGAAAGATCCGGATGATCCAGAACATGACGACTGGCCTCGTCGGCAAACTCCAGCAACTCGGTGACCAGGGACAAATGCAGCCAAAGGGGTTCGGCAGCGACAACAAGACGGACGGCTGTCACTGCATCATTTCCCTCGCCCAGCGACCATTCCAGGGCCTGCCGGAGGCCGGGCAGGTGCGGCCTGTAGCGTGCGAGCCATTCCACGGTCGTCAGCTTTGCAATATCTGCCTCCAGACGCCCGAAGATCCCCAGCATAAGAGCGGCCTGCCGGGACGCCACGGCGGCATATTCACCGGCATCATCGAGACGTGCGCGCGCAAACTGACGCATGGGTTCAAGCAGATGAAACAGGCTGCCCTGCTCCGTCGCCTCGACGGTCAGCAGGGATTTGGCAACCAGCGAGGACAGAACGTTCACCAGCTTGCCCCTCGGCATGGCGGTGACTGCCGCCGCCGCCTCGGCTGTAAACTGCCCGGATAGCAGGCCAAGCGCCCTGAACACCATCTGCTCCGGCGGTGTCAAAAGCCTGTAACTCCATTCGATGGTCGCCTCCATCGTCTGCTGCCGCGGAGCCGCTGCGCGGCGAGAAACGCCGAGAATGGACAGGGAGGTCGCAAGTTCACGCAACACCTCTCGCACGCCCAATGTGCGTGCTGCCGCTGCGGCCATTTCGATGGCCAGAGGAATGCCATCGACCCGGCGGCAGATCTCGACCAGTTGCGACAGCTCCCTCTGGAGCACCAAGGGACCGCCAGCGGCGAGGAGACGTTGCACGAAAAGCTGAACCGCCGTGGACGAAAGACACTCCTGCAGCGGCGCCCCCTCTCTCGGCAGGCCAAGTGCCGGAATGCCGATGATACGCTCGCCGTCGACCTCCAGCGCCTGCCTGCTCGTTGCCAGAATGCGGACGCCCGGACACCCCGACAGCAGCTCAAGCGCTATTGCAGCCACAGCGTCCAGAAGATGTTCGCAGTTATCCAGCAAAATAAGACATGTCTTGCCGGATAGGGCCTGCACGAGAGACCGAACATCACCCGGATCGCTCAGATTGACGTCCAAAACACCGGCGATCGCGGGACTAATAAACCGCTCACTGTCGACGGGGGCAAGTTCCACCATCCAGACGCCATCCGGGAACTGCTCAAGCACGGCCGAAGCCGCGACCCGCGAGAGCCTGGATTTTCCAAAGCCGCCGGGGCCGATCAGCGTGACAAGCCGATGCTGGTTGAGCGACGCGCAAATTTCGGTCTTGAGGTCATCCCGAGCCACAAGACTGGAAAGATCCGGTTTAAGGTTGGTCGGCGGCGGCAGGCGCGACGCTTCCACATCCACAAGACAATAGCCCCTCCCCGCCACGGTCTTGATCAGGTTCCGGTCGCTGCCGAGGGAGCGCCTCAGGGCGTGAATCTGAGCCTCGATGGCATTGTCATTGACAAAGCGCCCCTCCCAGACACGCTCGATCAACGTGTCCTTTGTGACGATCGCACCTTTTGCCTCCACCAAGGCAACGAGAACATCGAAAGCACGACCGCCGAGCGAAATGACGTCATGGCCGTTGACCAGACATCGGCGCTCCCGGTCGATCGCATAACGGCCAAACATCGGAACGACCATCTCCATCGGTTAGCGCAGCAGTTGCCAATGCGGCTTGTTTTTCAGAAGTTTTAAGATCCTCATAAGGACTTCAACCTCCGGCACCGTCAAGATGCACCCGCACCCGGAAGATGAACCGCGTTCTGGGGCATAGCTTTACCCATCACAGGCGCGCAGTTCACGCACGGAAATTTTGCTGCCAGGAGTTGATAAATGAAGTTGCCTTCCATCCTCGCGCTCGGCGCCACGCTCGGCGCCACGCTCGTTGCCGCTCCAGCATTTGCGGATGTTGAGCCGTTCCCGAAAGACTTCCAGACGAAGATGATCAAGGTGGAAGACGCCGAGCTTTACGTACGCGTCGGGGGGCAAGGGCCGGCAGTCGTCCTACTGCATGGATATGGCGAGACGGGAGACATGTGGGCTCCCTTGGCCGCACGTCTCGCCGCCAGGCATACGGTGATCGTCCCGGACCTGCGGGGCATGGGTCTGTCGTCGCATCCCAAGGGCGGCTTCGACAAGGCAAATCAGGGGCATGACATCACGTCCGTTGTTGATGCACTGCATGTCGACCAGTTCGATCTTGTCACCCACGACATCGGGAACATGGTGGGTTTCGCACTTGCCACGCAAATTCCCAAACGCGTGACAAGCTTTACGCTGATGGATGCGCCGGTCCCCGGGGTTGGCCCCTGGGAGGAGATCCTCAAGAACCCGCTGCTCTGGCATTTTCGCTTTGGCGGCCCGGACATGGAGCGGCTCGTCGCGGGACGTGAACGGATCTACCTGGACCGGTTCTGGAATGAATTCTCCGCCGATCCGAAGCGCTTCGATGAGGCCTCGCGAAAGCACTATGCCAAACTCTACGCCCGGCCTGGCGCGATGCATTCCGGCTTTGCGCAATTCGCGGCCTTCGACCAGGACGCCATCGACAACAGGACATGGCTGGCCAAGGGCGAAAAGCTGCCCATGCCGGTGCTCGCCATTGGCGGTGAGAAATCTTTCGGAACAATGATGGCCACGGTCATGCAGCCGGCCGCGTCCAATGTCCAAGGCGCGGTGATCAAGGCCTCCGGCCACTGGCTGATGGAGGAACAACCGAAAGCCACAGTCGATGTCATCGAAAAATTCATCGACAGCAAGAAGTGACGGCAGCCAAGCCAGCTTCGTCCCAACCGGCCACGCCCTGGCTGCATGAGCGCGTTTCCGAATTCTCTTACAGAAAGGTCCTGCCCATGACCTCGCCTGCCAAAATCCGCAATCCGGTGGAAGATCATATGCTCACACCGGAAAATGCCGCCCTCGTCATCATCGATTTCCAGCCCGTGCAGGTCGCTTCCGTTGTGACGATGGAACGCCGGCAGCTCGTTGCCAACGTTGTGGCGGTCGCAAGGACCGCAAAACTTTACGGACTGCCGATCGTCCTTTCGACCGTGAATGTGGAAACCGGGCGCAACCAGCCGACCATTCATCAGCTCAGGGAAGTCCTTCCCGATGCTGTGGCGATCGACAGGACATCGATCAATGCCTGGGAGGACACAGAGTTCGCAGATGCCGTGCGCGCCACCGGGCGCCGCAAGCTGATCATGGTGGCACTCTGGACTGAAGTCTGTCTGGTCTTTCCCGCTCTCGACGCGCTGAAAGAGGGTTTCGAGGTTTATCCGATCGTCGATGCCGTTGCAGGAACCTCTCATGAAGCGCATGCTGCAGGTCTTGATCGGATCCTGCAGGCAGGGGCCAAGCCGATCAGCTGGATACAACTTGCCTGCGAACTGCAGCGAGATTGGGCGCGGGAAGCCACTGTGCCCGGCTTCGCCGAAATCGTCTTCGCAGCAATCCATCCGTAATGACCAACGCATCATCAAGTCATGGCTCGAGGGGGTTCACATGTCTGCAGTCCTGGTGCTTACTCTTTTTCATGTACTGATCAGTCTTGTTGCCGTTGTCGCAGGTGTCGTCCTTATCCGCCGCCTGATCGAAAACGGTGATGATCGCATTCTGGCCCAGTGGTTCCTGGTCACGATCGCGGTGACGCTCGTGACCGGCTTCCTGTTTCCGTTCAACGGGATTACGCCGGCGATCAATGTCGGCATCCTGTGTACGGTCATCCTCATGGTGACGCTCTATGCCCGCTACCGGGGAAGACTGGCTGGCTTCTGGCGGCCCGTCTATGTGGCGGGTGTCACGCTCCTGATGTTCTTCAACACACTGGTGCTGATCATCCAGTCGTTTCAGAAGATCGGGCCCTTGCACGCGCTGGCGCCGCTGGGCAACGAGCCTGCGATCTTGGCCTGTCAGGTCATCCTTCTGCTCGTCTCTCTGGCTGCCGGCATTTTTGCGGTATGGAGGTTTCGTCCGTCCTTGTCGGTCCCCGGCGCCACGTTTCCGTCGGCCTGATAAGGCTTGCCGGCTGAACGGATAGGCGGACGACAGCCATCGCCCGCCTATCTGGCTCAAAAGTTCAGGTCCGCGTGATCGATGTGCCGCCATCCACCAGCGATGCGGTGCCGGTGACGAAGCTCGCATCGTCGGAGGCAAGATACAGCACGGATTTCGCAATTTCCTCGGCCGTTGCAACCCGCTTCAGCGCATGCAGCGCGGTGATGAAGGCCTGCTTTTCCGGCGTGTCGTTCATTTCCCGGTACATATCCGTGTCGACTGCTCCGGGCAGGATAGAATTGACGCGGATGTTCTTCGAACCGAATTCGGCAGCCAACGCTTGCGTGAGTCCAATCAAGCCAGACTTGCTGGCGGAATAGGCTGCGACTCCGGGGAAGGAATAGCTGTAGCCGACAAAGGTCGAGGTAAAGATCATCGAGCCCGCGCCATTCTTCTCCATCGCGGCTGCCTGGTGCTTGGCTGCGAGGAACGACGCTGTCAGGTTGATGGCCAGCGTATCGGCAAAACCGTGTTCTGAAACACCTGTCGTCGGCCCGGCTTCGCCCAGAGTGCCGGCATTGTTGAAGGCGATGTCGAGCTTTCCATAGCGCTCGACAGCGGTCGCCACCAGGCGCCGATGATAGTCTTCCTCACGAACGTCTCCGGCGACCGCAATCGCCTGGCCGCCTGCGGCCTCGATCTCGGCAACGAGTGTGTCGAGTTCCGCCTGTCGGCGGGCACCGACCACCACCTTCGCTCCCTCGGCAGCAAAGAGCTTTGCCGTTGCCCTGCCAATGCCGGAACTTGCGCCAGTGACGATGGTAACCTTGTTCTTCAGCCGTGTCATTTTCTTTGTCTCCATTCGGGAGCAGCACCTGCCGCTCCGTTCGATGGACTGAAGATGGCACCTTGCCATTGTTCGGATTAGGCGGCAGATATTGGAACTGAAATCCGGAGATGCGGAACGATGCTGATGCGAACGGAAGGGATTGTGACCTTTGTGGCCGTTGTGGAATGCGGCTCCATCAGCGAAGCCGCACGGCGGCTGAGGCTATCAAAATCGGTCGTCAGCGAGCGGCTTGCCGAACTTGAGAAGACCCTCGGCGGCATGCTTCTGCAAAGGACCACCCGGAAGCTCACCTTGACCGAAAGCGGCCAAGCCTTTCTAGAGCGTGCACGCCGTATTGCCCAGGAAATGGAAGCGGCGGCAGAAGAGATGTCGGAGCGACGGGGTGAGATTGCAGGCCCCTTGCGCATCGCAGCTCCCGTCACCTTCGGCCGAATGCATCTTGGCCCCGCGCTCTATCCGTTTTTGGTTCAGCACCCAAACCTTGAACTCACGCTTGATATCGACGATCGCAGGGTGGACCCGGCCGCCGACGGCTACGACGCCATCATTCGCCATGGTCCCATATCCGAGTCACGCCTGATCGCCTGGAAGCTGGCACGAAGCCGCCGGATGCTGACTGCCTCAGTCGACTACCTCACGCGGTTCGGCACGCCTCGCACACTGCAGGATCTCGAAAATCACAGGGGCATATTCTATACAAACCGCGGGATTGCCGACTGGCGATTTCAGACGACCAGGGGCAATGTCATTGTGCGGGCAAAGCTCGGCCTTGCGATCAACAATGGCGACATGATGCGCGACGCCGCGATAGCGGGCCTCGGTCTGGCGCTCTTGCCGGCATTCATCGCCGGCCCCGCCATCCGGGATGGATTGCTGCAGGAAGTAGAGGTCGATCACAAGCCGGAACCGGAATTCATCTTCATGGCCCATCCGCAGGGGCGCAAGCCACCTGCAAAGCTGCGCGCCATCGCCGATCACCTGAAAACCGCGTTTGGCAATCCGCCCTATTGGGATCCTCAGGCGGAAAATTGAGTATCGAGCCTCAACGGCCGGGTATGTGCGGACGCCATACTCCAAAAGGTTGTGTCCAGCCGGATATGACATCATACATAGCCAGAGATTGTGGTGGAGCAGGCCCAAGTGACGCTCGGCCTCGGTCGTGAGCCGAGCTTCGGCGATCGGTTGCGTTGCCGGTCATGAGCGCTTGAAGAAGCCAGCATTGCCAAAGGCAAGGGTTCACCTCTGATACCAAGTGTCGACGATAGGCACCGATTGCTTGGGAGCGAAGACCTTCATCCAGAACCGGCACTTTGCTGTTCGGATTGAGGGAACGGAATTCCCGTGCTTCTATTCGCCTTTGCCGACGTTTAGCTGCTTCAGTTCATAGGGCAGGCCCGGTTCTTGCAAGGCAATCGCGACCTTGGCATTATTTGTGACAGAGCAGATCAACGCGCCAACTCGTTCTTTACCTCCGCAATGGTCGCGACCCGGCAGACAGGCTTCAGCGCGGCAATTGCGGTGTCATGCACCTCGGGCGAAAAGGCGGCGCAGCCGTCTGAGAGAACCGTCACGTCGAAATCGCGCACATGTGCATCCCGGACCGTCGAGGCGACACCGCCATTGGTGACGATGCCGCAGATGATGACCTTGCGGATATCGCATTTGCGGAGCACCCACTCCAGCCGCGTCATGTAGAAGGCGGAATAGGCGACCTTTTCGATGCTGATATCGGCGGGTGCCAGCCTGTCCACCAGACGGTGCCCCCAGGAGCCCGGCGCGAAATCGCCCTTTGCCAGGAAGGGCCTCAGCGTCTTCAGATGCGGGGAGATCAGCGGTTCGCCGCCCTTCAGCGGCACCAGCGTGAACTGGGTCGAGATGATCCAGCCACCGGCCGCCCGGATCTGCTCGGCAAGCGGTGCCAGCCGTTCTGGTAGCGCCGCAATCTCTGGAGATGTCTGACCCGCTCGGCCATAGGCGCCTTGCGGGTCGAGAAAATCATTCTGGAGATCAACGATCAGGAGCCCGGTCTGGGCCGCAGAAATATGCTCTTCCATCAACGCCTCTCGATGATGACATTGCCAAGTTCATCCACCCGCGCAGTCAGATCCGGATCGACAAGCACCGTGGCATCCGGCTGTTCGAGGATGGCCGGACCATTGATCAGGGCGCCAACCGGCAATTCCAGGCGGGCATAGATGGCTGTGTCGTGCCAAGCTCCGTCAAACCAGACCGGACGGCTGCCGCGCGCTGCCTTTTCCACTGAGCATTCTGCATCAGGTGCAAGCGCCTTCAGGCTGAAATGCGGGCGACGGCCGATTGCGGCGGTGCGCAGGTTGACAATCTTCGCCTTCAATCCGGGCAGAAGCCGGCTGAAGGAGGCACGATAGGCGGTATCGAAGGCGTCCTGCACGAGTTGGCGGGTGACACCCGTGGACCCGTTGGCAATCGAGAGCGGCAGCGGCACGGAGACGGTATGGGTCTGGCCGACATAATGCATGTCGAGTTCGAACAGGATGTCGACGCGGTCCATCTGAAGGCCGGCCTCATGCACGATACGACCTGCAGCTTCCGCCTCCGCAACCATGCGTGCGTCAAGCACGGCTTCATCCAGGGCATCCACCGTGAGGTTCACCGTCTGCACCTGATCATGTCTGATATCGGCGATCACGCAGCCGAGTGC
Organism: Rhizobium oryzicola; assembly: GCF_030504645.1. Lineage (GTDB taxonomy): Bacteria > Pseudomonadota > Alphaproteobacteria > Rhizobiales > Rhizobiaceae > Neorhizobium > Neorhizobium oryzicola. The sequence goes on from NZ_JAUKWQ010000003.1 coordinate 229,342, forward strand.
CGAGGTGACACCCGGATACCGCGGCACGAGTGCCGCCTGCAGGCCAACATCCTTGATCAGCGCACCCGCATGCAGCGCGCCGCCGCCGCCGAAGGGCACGGCCACGAACTTTGCCGGGTCGTGCCCACGTTCGATGGAGACAAGGCGGATGGCCCCCGCCATGCGTCCGTCAGCCACGCGCACGATCGCTTCCGCCGCTTCCATGACGCCGAGGCCACATGGCCCAGCCACATGCTCCGCGATGGCAGCCTTTGCGGCTTCGACGTCCAGCCGCGACAGCTTGCCGCCGATCGGACGTTCGGCATTGATACGGCCGAGAACGATGTTGGCGTCCGTCAGGGTCGGGCGGGTATTGCCCTGTCCGTAGGCGACCGGACCGGGACGGGAGCCTGCGCTTTCCGGCCCGACCTGCAAGAGGCCACCGGCATCGACATGCGCAATCGAGCCGCCGCCAGCGCCGATCGTGGTGATCTCGATCATCGGCGTGCGGACGACAAGACCGAAATCGATCGTGGTCTGGGCGGCAAGCGAGGTCTGCCCGTCAACGACCAGCGACACGTCGAAAGAGGTGCCGCCGAGATCGCCGGTGATGATGTTGGGATAGCCTGCCGCCTTGGAGATCGCCGCTGCTGCAATAACGCCCGCAGCCGGGCCGGATAGTGCGGTTCGCACCGGCAACCGGCTGGCGGTTTCGGTCGACATGACACCGCCATTTGACTGAACGATATGGAAGGGACCGGCAAAGGCCTCGCCTTTCAGTGCATCCTGCAGCTTGCCGAGATAGCCGCCCACGACGGGTTGGAGATAGGCATTCAGTGCCGTGGTGGAGGTTCGTTCGAACTCGCGGATTTCCGGCAGGATCTGCGCCGACGAGGCGAGATTGCCATTCGGCCAGACGGAGCGCGCCGCCTCCAACGCTGCCAGTTCATTGGCGGGATTGGCATAGGCATTGATGAAGCAGATGGCGAGCGCCTCGGCACCAGCGGCGAGCGCTTTCAGCGCCGCAGCGCGAACTTCCTCGGGATCGAGCGCCTCTCGCACCGTTCCGTCCGCAAGCACGCGCTCGCTGACCTCGAAACGCATGTCGCGTTCAATGACGGGAATGAAATCCCCCCACAGGCCCCAGGTGTTCAGACGGTCGCGGCGGCGCATTTCAAGCACGTCGCGGAAGCCCTTTGTGGTGATCAGCGCGGTTCTCGCACCCTTGCGCTCCAGAAGCGCATTCGTGCCGACGGTCGTGCCGTGCACGATGGAGCCGAGATCGGCAATGGCGCCGAAGGATTTCAGCCCTTCGATGAAACCGACCGCTTCGTCACCACGATTGGAGGACACTTTCGCGGTGCGAAATTTGCCGGTCGCCTCTTCATAGTAGAAGAGATCGGTAAACGTGCCGCCGACATCGACGCCGACGACCGCGCCGTTCAAGCTCTTGATATGGCTGTTCATGCGGCTTTTCCTTCACGTAAGATATTGGTCGCCGTCACATCGACCTGTCCGTCCTTGTCGATCTCGACGCCATAGACTTTCCGGGCATTCTCGCGGTTGACGAAGCCGAGGCGGACGTCGCGCGCAACCTTTTCCGGTGCGCGGGTCAGCGGATTGCCGTAGCCGCCGCCGCCAGGCGATTCGATGCGCACCTTCTGGCCGGCGCGAACCCGAACGTCTGTAACCTTGGAGGCGAGCGGCGGCGAGCGCTCGCCATCCTCGCTCTCCCAGGTGAAGCGGTTGAGGCCGCCTTCCATGCCTCCGGCAACGCCCGGCGGGGCATAGACACCGCGTTCCCCCAAGAGAAACACGTCGGCATCGGTCAGCGTCTCGACTTCATAGACGGAGCCAACGCCGCCGCGATGGTAGCCTGCACCAGCGGAATCCGGCCGCAAGGCCCATTGCGTGAAGACGACGGGATAGGAGGCTTCCAGGATTTCCGCGGGCGGAATGGTCGCCATCGAAATCGGGTTGTTGGCGTGGTTCAATCCGTCGCTTTCCGGATTGCCGCCGAGCCCACCGCCGAAGAAGGAGAACATCACATAGCGGGAGCCGTCGCCGCGGTAGCCTGCGATCGACAGCGCATTGATCGTGCCGAAGGGCGCCGCTGTTGCGCGGGAAGGATCGGCCTTGGCAAGCGCACCAAACACGACACCGATGACGCGCAGGATGGTTTCCGTGTAACCGCCGACCGGCTTCGGCGGCTTCACGCCGAGCAGTGTCGTTTCGGGGATCACGAAGGTGATCGGGCGCAGGCAGCCGGCATTGGCCGGCACGGACGTGAAGACGTGTTTCAGCGCCACGTAGCAGCAGGCGGCAGCGGTCGAATAGGCGATGTTGAGCGGACCGGCGCAAGGGGCGGACGAGCGCGAGAAATCGAGCACCATCTCATCGCCATTGATGGTGAGATCAAGTGCGATGGTGAGGCGTTCCGGCGTGATGCCGTCATTGTCGAGGTAATCCTCGAAACTGTAGGTGCCGTCCGGTAGCGCCCGGATGGCATCGCGCATCATGGCGTCAGCGCGATCAGAGAAGACATCGAAGGCCTGCGCGACCGTCTTGTCGCCATAGGCATCGAGCAGTTCCGATAGCCGCCGCTCGCCGAGATCAAGCGCGTTCAGTTGCCCGTTCAGGTCGCCGTAATTGGAGGTGGGCACGCGGGAATTGGCGGCCAGAATGTCGAGGAGGTCGCGGTTCATGACGCCCTTTGACACCAGCTTGACCGGCGGGATGCGGACGCCTTCCTGGAAGCTTTCGGTAGCCTTGGCGTTGAATCCACCAGGCACGTTGCCGCCGATGTCCAGCCAGTGGCCGACAGAGGCGATCCAGCAATAGAGCGTGCCGCCGCGAAACACCGGGCGTACCAGGCGGAAGTCGTTCAGATGCGTGCCGCCGGCATAGGGGTCATTGAAGATGTAGGTGTCGCCGGGGTTGAGGTCGCCATCGACGGCGACCTTGTCGATCACGGCCTTCACGGCGAATGCCATGGCACCCACGAAGATCGGCAGGCCGCGGGTACCCTGCACCAGCGTTGCACCGGTCTCGGCATGATAGAGGCCGTGGCATGCATCGCGGGCTTCGGCAATGATCGGATTGAAGGCGGAGCGGTAGAGCGTGGCGTCCATCTCGTCGGCAATCTGCTCCAGACGGCCGTTCAGGATGGTGAGCGTGACGGGATCAAGAGCGCTTTTCATGCGGCGTCGTCTTTCGTGTTGCCCTTGGAGGATGGAGATGGACGAGCTGCGTCGAACTGTTCGTAGCGGCGGCCAAGGTCCAGCATTTGCGGCGTGCCAATGAGATCGTTCAGCATGCCGAAATCGAACATCCGGCTGGAGAAGGGGGCATTGGTGCCGTGCTCGTGCAGCGATGCGTAATAGTCCTGCGCGGTGCGGGCCAGCGCGCGCACAATGCCACCGGGGAAGATCACGATGCTGTAGCCCATCTGGCCCAACTCGGCGGCGGAGAACATCGGCGTATTGCCGCCTTCCACCATGTTGGCCAACAGCGGGCGACGACCGGCAAGGGCGGTGCTGACGGCGGTCAGTTGCTCGGCGGAGCGCGGCGCTTCGACAAATAGTATGTCGGCGCCTGCCTCGGCATAAAGCGCGGCGCGGTCGATCGCTGCCTCCAGTCCTTCGATGGCGACTGCGTCGGTGCGTGCGATGATCAGGGTGTCCTCGGAGGCTCGCGCATCGACAGCCGCCTTCACCTTGCCGGCCATTTCCTGGGCTGAGACGATGCTCTTATCCTGTAGATGGCCGCAGCGCTTCGGCAGCGTCTGGTCTTCCAGCTGGATGGCGCTGGCACCGGCCCGTTCAAAGGTCTTCACGGTGCGCTGCACGTTGAGCGCGTTGCCGTAACCATTGTCGGCGTCGACAATCAGTGGCGTTTCCACCCGCTGGCGAACGAGGCTGATGACATCAGCGACTTCGGTCATGGAAACGAGCCCGATATCCGGTCGACCGAGCCGGGTGTAGGCAATCGCGGCGCCTGAAAGATAGAGCGCGGAAAAGCCGGCATCCGTGGCGATCGATGCCGTCAGCGCATCGAAGACGCCGGGTGCGACGATCGTTCGGCCATCCGAGAGATGTTTTTTGAGAGGCGTCATGTTCTGTCCTTCATCGCGAGAGCAACGGCAAAGCGTTGCGATCCGGCGGATTGGTCGCGGCCGCGTTTGTCGCGACGGCGGGCGGTGTCGGCATCCGGTCTTTGTCGCGTTGCCAAACTTCGGCGACGCGATCGGAATGGCGGTGCAAGGAAAGGGGCTTGAGGGGTGTCATCCGTCTTCCTCAAAGCCCGAGGTAAGCGCGCTTGAGATCCGGATCGGCTGCGATATCCGCTGCGGAACCGGACATGGTGACGAGCCCGTTTTCGATGATGTAGGCCCGGTGGGCGATCTCCAGCGACTGGACCACGTTCTGCTCGACCAGCATGATCGGCAGTCCATCGGCGTTCAGTCGCTTGATCAGTTCGAACATTTCCTCGACCAGCAGCGGCGAGAGGCCGAGTGAGGGTTCGTCGAGGATCAGGAGCTTCGGTTCAGCCATCATGCCGCGACCGATCGCCAGCATTTGCTGTTCGCCGCCGGAGAGCGTGCCGGCCATCTGCGTCATGCGCTGCCGCAGCTTGGGAAAGGTCTCGTAAACCCGCTCCATGTTGCGGGCACGGCTGGCGCGTCCGCGCCGGTAGCTTCCCAGCTCCAGATTTTCCTGGATACTCATGTTGGGGAAGATCTTGCGACCCTCCGGCACATGGATAAGCCCCGCTTCAACGGCTGCGATCGGCGAGCCGCCGAGCGGCTTTCCGTCAAAGGTGATGGAGCCGGAGGTCAGCGCAAGAAGGCCTGATAGCGCCTTGTTGAGCGTCGTCTTGCCGACGCCGTTGGCGCCGAGGACGGCGACGATCTCGCCCTGGCCCACCGAAAGGTCGATGCCGCGCAGCACTTCCACGCCGCCATAGCCGGTGCGGATACTCTTGACGTCAAGCATGGGCGCCTCCGAGATTGGCGATGCGGGCGGCGGCGCCCTTGCCGAGATAGGCCTCGATGACACCAGCATCATTGCAAACGGCTGCAGGCGATCCCTCTGCAATCATCTGGCCCTGCGCCAGCACATAGACCTCCTCACAAAGGTTCATTACCGCCTGCATGACATGTTCGATCATGAAGATGGTGACGCCGTCGTCGCGGATGGCGCGGATGACCGGGATGATGTCGCGTATTTCCGATGGGTTGAGACCGGCCAGCACTTCGTCGAGCAGCAGAAGCTTGGGTTCGGTCGCCAACGCGCGGGCCAGTTCCAGCCGCTTGCGGCCTGCCACTGTCAGGTTCGAGGCCGGCTGTTCCAGTTCCCCGCCAAGTCCGACCCGTTCGGCGACCGCCCGGGCTTTGGCAATGGCGTCGTCTGTGTGGGGGTGGCGCAGATAGCTGCCAACTGTGATATTCTCCAGCACGTTCAATCCTTGGAAGGGCTGGACGATCTGGAAGGTGCGGGCAATGCCGAGCTGCGCACGTTGATGCGGCTTGAGGCGCGTGATGTCGTTTCCCTGCCAGAGCACCTGTCCACCGGTCGGCTGCAGGAAGCCTGCAATCACGGCAAACATCGTGGTCTTGCCGGCGCCATTGGGGCCAATCAGACCCGTGATCGACCCTTTCCGAACGGCAAGGGAGGCTTGGTCCACGGCGGTCAGGCCGCCGAAACGCATGGTGATGGTTTCCGTCCTGAGCATCATGCGGCGATCCTCCGTGCAAGACCCGGAGCAAAACGGCGCAGCAGGCCAAGTACGCCTCCAGAGGCGAAGGCGACGACGCCGATCAGCACGACGGCAAACACCATCAGGTCGATGCCGGGCGTTCGTCCGGCGAAACTCTTGGTCAGTTCACCCAGCCCGTGCAATGTGACGGTGCCGATCAGGGGTCCGAGCACCAGTCCGCGCCCGCCTACCAGTGGTGCCAGAAGAGCTTCGATCGAGATCCACACGCCGAAGCCGATATTGGCATCGATGTAGAGAAAGTTCTGCACGTAGAGAACGCCGGCAGCCGCCGTCATGGCGCCGGAGAGGCTGATTGCCTTCAACTTGACGGCCAGCACATCGACGCCCAACGCCCGTGCGGCATCCTCGTTTTCACGCACCGCCACCAGCTGGGCGCCAAACCGCGAACCGGCAATGGCACGGCTGATGACGAGCCCGACAAACACGAAAGCGAGTGCCAGCCATAGGAAGGAGGCCCGACTTTCGAACTGCATGTTGGCAAGACCCGGTTTCAGCTTGAGCAGCAGGCCGGCCGCTCCCCCGGTCCATTCGGAGGCATTGGCGAGAATGCGCATGAGTTCCGCGAAAGCGAGCGTGATCAGGGCGAAATAGGAACCGCGCAGGCCGGCCCGGAAGCTCAGGAAGCCGAGAATGAAGCCGGCGCCAGCCCCTGCCACCAGCGCCAGGATGAACGCAACCCAGGCATTGATGCCGAAATGGAACTGCAGCATCGCCGCTGTGTAGCAGCCGATGCCGAAGAAGAATGCATGGCCGAAGGAGGTCTGACCGGCAACGCCGCCCAGAATGTTCCAGCCTTGCGCAGCCAAGGTGATGATCAGCGCCATCGCCATGAAGTTGGCGAGGGCGTTGGAGGAAAAGACCAGCGGCACCAGCGCGAGCGCTGCGGTGACCAGTATGATGGGAATATAATTGTTTAGCTTCATGCCTTTGCTCCGAACAGGCCGGTCGGCTTCAGGAGCAGAACCAGGATGAAGATGATGAAGATGCCGATCTGGCCAAGGCTTTCGCCGAGGAGCAGGCCGCTCAGGCTTTCCACCAGGCCGATCAGCAGGCCGCCGATCATGGCGCCTGGAATTGAGCCCATGCCGCCGAGGACGACGATGGTGAAAGCGATGTTGACGAAGGCGCCGCCGATCCGCGGGTTGACATAAAAGGTCGGCATCAAAAGGCCTGCCGCGACGGCCAGCGCCGCACAGCCCAGACCGAACGTCAGTGCGTAGACATGGCCGACATCAATGCCCATCAGGCTCGCGCCCAGTTTCTCGCGCGCAACGGCGCGGATCGCCTTGCCGGCATCCGTGCGGCTCATGATGAACCAGAGCAGGGCGGTGACGATGAGCGATCCCGCAAAGCCGACGAGACGCGGAGAGGAAATCAGGAAGGGACCGGCTTCGACGATCGAAAACGCGAAGTCGGAGTTGATCGAGCGCGTATCAGAGCCGAAACCTGCCAGCAGCGCATTTTCGATGAAGATTGAAATGCCAAGCGTGATCAACAGGATGTTGCCGTCTTCGCCTTTGGCGGCCGGGCCTATGATCAGCCGCTGAACGCCATAGCCGAGGCAGAAGAAGACCGTTGCCAGCACGAGAATGGAAAGATAGGGGTCGATGCCGAAGAGCGTCTTCAGGCCCCAGACGGCGAACATGGCGCTGGCCAAAATCGCCCCATGGGCAAAGTTGATGATGTGGAGCACGCCGTAGACGAGCGTCAGCCCGAGCGCGATCAGCGCGTAGATCGCGCCGGTCAGCAATCCGTTGATAACAGCCTCGATGAGGATGGTGGGGGAATACATTTTCCAGTCCGAGCGGTTGCGTTGCAGGTGGGCAGATCCCGCGTAAACGGGATCCGCCGCGGATCGGCAACCTCAGCGATTGGCTGGGAATATCGGCTTCGCGTCGGAAAAGTCCGTGGGATAGACGACCTTGATCTGACCCTTCTGGACCTGCGTCGAAACAGGCGCCGCACCCATGTTCTGCCCGTTGACGAACTTGGTCTCGCCATAGGGCATCAGGTGATCCTTGAAGGTCGAGGTGTTGAGCGCCTCAATGACCTTGCCGCGGTCTGCCGCACCCGCCCGTTCCAGCGCATCCGCCAGGAGCGCGACGGAGGAATAGTTGAGCGGAATGTTGTAGTTGTACGGTTTGCCGACCGCTTCCACGCGCGCCTGGACGGCCTTGGAGCGCTCGTTGCGCGGATCGTACCAGTGATTGCAATCCATCACGCCTTCTGCGGCTTCCGGGAATTCCGCCACGAAGCGGCGGTTGGATGCCGCGCCGTTCAGGACCGAGTAAACGGCCTTCGGGCGTACGCGCTGCTGCTGCATGGTGCGGGCGAGCAGGACCGTTTCGCCGTAATAGGTGCTCGGGATGATGAGATCGGGATTGAGGCTGCGCAGTCGCAGCGTGACGTTGGAGAGATCGCGCGAGGGCGTCGGTACGGCAATCTGTTCCAGGATCTCGAAGCCGTATTTCGGTAGTTCGGTTGCCATCAGCTTGGCAAGGCCGGTTCCGAAAAGGCCGTCTTCATGTACCAGTGCTACGGTCTTTGCCGGCTTGCCGGCAGCTTCGTTGATGCGCACGAGGTTCTGGATTGCTGCCGCGGTGCAGATGGAAAAGCCCGGTGCAAAGCGGAATGTGTTCTTCAATCCGCGTCCGGTGATCTGGTCGGAGACGCCAACATCGACCAGGTACGGCAGGTCGTAACGGGAGGCTGCCTGCGAGGCGGCAAGGCAGATGGGGCTTGCAAAGCCGCCGACGATCGCAACGACACCCTCCTCCTGCATGCGCTCGACTTCCTGCGTGCCCGCTTCCGGCGTGGAGCGGGCGTCGCCGAAGACCATCTGCAGCTTCGCACCGCCGAGCGACTTGATGCCGCCGGCCTTGTTGATGTCTTCGATTGCAAGTTCTGCACCGAGGCGGCCATATTCGCCATCCTGGGCCAGCGCCCCGGTCACCGGCTGAAGAATTCCGACCTTGATCGGAGCAGGTTCTGCGGCCCGGAGCACGGCGGGGGCAGAGAGTGTTGCAAGGGCTGCAGCGCCGCCTTTGAGGACGGTTCTACGGTTCAGATGGGTCTCGACCAGTTTCATTTTTTGTTCTCCTCTTGAGGGGTGGCCGCTTCTGGCGGGCATTCTTCTTTTCGTTATTTTCGTTGGCCTCGGTCAGGCCGCGGCTGTCGGCCGCCGTCCAGCGGCGCGCTCCGTGGTCGCCTGTACGGGCAAGTTCCATGTGGAAGGAATAGCGGTCGGGGCGATAGAGCGCCTGCAGATGCTCGATCCCGCGCCCTGACGCCTCATAGACCACGCGCGTCATGGAAAGGAGCGCAGCCCCGATCTCGACATCAAGAGCTGCAGCGACATCGGGACTTGCCAGTGTCGCACCAATGATCTGCTGGGCCTTGTCGGCGACGAGGCCGGAGCGCTCCAGAAGCTCGAGCAGCGGCGTGGAAGCCAGATCGGCTTCCGAGTAGGAAATGCCGATGCGCTCCGGAACATGGGTCACGAGGTACGAAAAGGGCTGGCCATCGATCAGACGCACGCGGATCGAGCGTTGCAGCCTTTCGCCTGGTTCCAGTTTCAATTCCTCGGCAAGCGTCGGGGTCGCGTTGACATAGGAAAAGGCGATCAGGCGCACACCCGTCTTGCGGCCCATCTCGACCAGATGAGTCAGCGCGTTGGCGAGATCCGCCACAACCGGCATGCGAGTCTGCCCACCGCTGACAAAGGTGCCGGAGCCCGGCCTGCGTTCGATCATGCCGTCGCTTGCCAGCTTGTCGAGCGCACGGCGCACGGTCACCCGCGAGACCCGATGTTCCTGCGCCAGCTGCGGCTCGCTCGGCAGCTTCGCCGAATCCGGAACCTCACCGCTCAGGATCTGTTCCCGGAGCAGGAGGTAGAGCCGGTGGGCCTTCATAGGCTCTGCAGTCGCGGCGGTTCGAGTCATCGTTTGTCTTTCCTGAAAGACATTTATCTGTCCTATAAAAGATACAGATTTTGGTCTTGTCAAACGATTTTCGAGATTCCCGATTTCATGACGCGCGCACGCTCGGTACAAGCCAGGGACGGGCGCTGGAATCTTTTGCCTGAAAGGCTTCGATCGTGGCCGCGTGGCTCAGCGTCAGGTCGATATCGTCCCAGCCGTTCAGCAGTTTCGTGCGCCAGACGGGATCGACACGGAAGGGGATGACGAGGTTTGCCGCCCGGATCTCGCAGGCCTCGAGATCGACACGAGCGGTGCCGTCGCCGTCTTCAAGTCCGGCAAGCAGCGCCTCGCAATCTTCCTCGGATACGGTTGCCGGCAGAAGCCCGTTGTTGACGGCATTGCTGGCGAAGATATCGCCGAAGGATGGCGCGATGACGCAGGCAAAGCCGTAATCCACGAGCGCATAGACCGCCGCCTCTCGCGAGGAGCCGCTGCCGAAATTGCGCCGCGTCACCAAAACGCGGGCGCCCGCCCACCGCGACGCATTGAGCGGGAAATCCGGCTTCGGTTGGCCACTCTCGTCGAAGCGCAGGTCGTGGAGCAGGTAGTCCCCATAACCATCGGCACGCGAGCGCTTCATGAAGCGCGCCGGAATGAGCTGATCCGTGTCGATGCCGGAAAGCGGCAGTGGACAGGCGATCGCATCGAGAATTCTGAAGGCTTCCATTTATCGATCTCCCGTCAGGCCGATTTCGCGACCGGCAAGCAGCGGGCGCATATCGGTCAAATGTCCCGTGACAGCAGCCGCCGCGGCCATGGCTGGCGACATGAGATGCGTGCGACTTCCCGGCCCCTGGCGTCCACGGAAATTGCGATTGGTGGTCGAGGCGCAGCGTTCGGCAGGCGGCACCAGATCACCATTCATGCCGACGCACATCGAACAGCCTGCGTCGACCCATTCGAGCCCTGCCTCCATGAAGATGCGATGCAAGCCTTCTTCCTCCGCCTGTCGCTTGACGAGCGCAGAACCCGGCGACACCAGGCCCGGCACCCGAGCCTTGCGACCAGCCAGGACTGCCGCCGCGGCGCGCAGATCCTCGATGCGGCTGTTGGTGCAGGAGCCGATGAACACGCGATCGACGGCGATTTCGGTGAGCGGCTGGCCGGCGCGGATCCCCATATAGTCCAGCGCTTCCCGAACATGGGCCGCCCGTGCCGGATCGCTCATCCGATCTGGGTCGGGTGCATTCGCGGTAATGGGCGCGGCATCCTCCGGGCTGATCCCCCAGGTGACGATCGGCGCAATCTCGGCTGCATCCAGCACGACCTCACGGTCGAAGACCGCATCTGGATCGCCAGCCAGTGCCATCCAGTTGTCGACACTGCGCTGAAATTCGTCGCCGACCGGCGCGTACGGCCGATCCTTGATGTAGGCGAAAGTGGTTTCATCCGGCGCAATCATGCCGCAACGCCCACCGGCTTCGATGGAGAGGTTGCACAGGGTAAGCCGGCCTTCCATTGAGAGGGCGCGAACTGCGCTTCCGGCATATTCGATCGCATGGCCCGCTGCACCGTCTGCGCCGATGGCTGCAATGATCGACAGGGCCATGTCCTTGGCGAATACGCCGAGCGCAAGCTGTCCCTCAACGCGAATGCGCATGCGCTTCGGCTTCTTCTGCCAGAGCGTTTGGGTCATCAGCACATGCGCGACTTCAGAAGCACCGATGCCGAAGGCGATCGCACCGAAAGCACCGTGCGTTGCGGTGTGGCTGTCGCCACAGACGATGGTGAGGCCGGGCAGCGTCAATCCCTGCTCGGGACCCACCACATGCACGATGCCCTGTGCGGGATCATTGAGGTCGAAAAGGCGAAGGCCATGCGCAGCTGTGTTGTCGCGCAACTGGCGGATCATCTTTGCGATTGCCGGGTCGATCGCGCCGAGATCCCGCGTCCTTGTGGGCACGTAATGATCTTCGATGCCGAAGGTGAGATCTGGCCGCGCAATGCGCGCACCGCGGGCCTTCAACTTGTCGAAGGCGTGGAATGAACCTTCATGCAGCAAATGCCTGTCGATGAAGAGGAGACATTGCCCGTCTTCCCGGGCGGTGACGACGTGCTGATCAAAGACCTTGTCGAACAGGGTGCGCGGACCCGACGCAGCTGAATGAACCATTCCTGTCTTCCTTAATGGGTGACCGGATTTAGGCATGGGCCAGACCAAAAATCAAATGTTGTTTTAAAAATAATACAGCTTATTGTTCTCGAAAAATGGCAGATAACTGTCTGGTGCGGGGAATGGAGTCAGTCGTGTCTCAATGTGTTCGACTTGCGGGAAAAACCTTCGACTATCGTGTGCCACTCATCGTGATCGGTGCCGGTGCGGCGGGTCTTGTGGCCGCCTTATCCGCCCACGAGGCAGGTGAGGAGGTTCTTGTCCTGGAGCGCGATCCGCTGCCGCGCGGATCGACCGCGCTGTCGGCCGGGCTCATTCCAGCCGCTGCGACGCGCTGGCAGGCCGCGGCGGGTATTTCCGACACACCGGAATTGTTCAGCGGAGATATTCTTCGAAAGGCACATGGAGAGCCAGATCCCGCGATCGTGGATCATGTCACCCGCCTTGCCGGGCCGACGCTCGAATGGCTTTCAGACCGTCACGGGCTGAATTTTTCGGTGATCGAGGATTTCAGCTATCCCGGCCACTCCGCACGTCGCATGCATGGCCTTGCCTCCCGCTCCGGTGAAGAACTGATCGATGCGCTGCGTGCGGCAACCGAAGCCTGCGACATTCCGGTGATCTGCGACGCCCATGTCACGACGCTCTTCGCCGATGATGAAGACAGGGTTCTTGGCTTGGCGTTTGCGCGACCCGACGGAAGCGTCGAGGAGATCGGTTGTGATCGATTGATCCTTGCCTGCAATGGCTATGGCGGCAACCGAACACTTGTCGCCGCCCATATCCCATCGCTGTCAGAGGCGACCTATTTCGGTCATGCGGGCAATCAGGGCGATGCGCTGCTGTGGGGCGAGGCGCTTGGAGCGGCAACCCGACATTTGAATGGCCATCAAGGGCATGGTTCGGTTGCGCATCCCGCCGGTATCCTGATTTCCTGGGCCACGATCACCGAAGGCGGCTTCCAGGTGAATCTTCTGGGCGAGCGATTTTCCAACGAGGGAAAGGGTTATTCGGAACAGGCGGCGGAGGTGCTGCGGCAGCCGGAGGGTATCGCCTGGTCGGTGTTTGATGCGCGCATTGCCGACATCACCCGACAGTTCGAGGACTTTCGCCGTGCCGAGGCGATGGGTGCAATCGTGACTGCGCAAAGCCTGGAAGATCTGGCCGTCCGCATGAACGTCCCCCCGGACGCATTCCGCCGCACATTCGAGCAAGTGGAGGCATCCAAGCGGAATGAAATGATGGATCCGTTCGGTCGTGATTTCGATGGATCGCAACAATTGACCGAACCCTTATGCGCCGTGCGCGTAACGGGAGCGCTGTTTCACACACAGGGTGGACTGGTGATCGACACGAAGGCCCGTGTTCTGCGTGCCGACGGCACGGCACTGCCGAACCTTTATGCAGCAGGCGGAGCAGCCTGTGGTGTTTCCGGCAATGATGCGTCCGGCTACCTTTCCGGCAATGGCCTGCTGACGGCAGTGACGCTGGGAAGAACGGCAGGGCTAAGCTTGTCGCGCTCTATTGGCGAAGGCAAATAATGCACAGCAATTGCGGATGATCATCGCAGCCACACGCCCAGCAAGAGTGCCAACCCGACAACGAAGACCGCCAGCACTGGAACGAGGGCCGGGAGGCTTGGCTTACGGTTCCTGGTCCCTTTGAAGGACGAGCCCATCGCGACATCGAAATTCCTCGACTGCTGTTGCAAGCCGTCCTTTCTTTGAGTTTCGATCGCTGTCTCAACCTGTTCGGATGACATCGGCACACCACCTGCCTCGGCGTCGGTTTCGAGCGGAGCCAAAGCAGGATCAAAGCCGGGGCGCTTATCTCCTGTCAGGCCTCGCTGGATGTCACCTCTGATTTGCGCAGCGTTCGGCGTGGCGTTGTCTCTATTGCCTGACATGATGTGAAACTCCTTTCGACACCAACTTGTGGTGCCGAAGCAAGTTCCCACCTTTTGCTGGGTGCAGGTTCGTGCGTCAGGAAATCGCGTAAGTCATAGCGGCATCAATCCGCTTGAAGAAACTTCTCCGCCAGCCGCGCCCACATGGCGGCACCGACCGTCAGACTGCCGTCCGCGAAATCGTACTTCGGGCTGTGCAGGATCGCGGAGTTCATGCCGTTGCCAAGGCGCAGGAAGCTGCCGGGCTTATGCTCCAGGAAGTAGGCAAAATCCTCGCTGCCGGGGATCAGCGGGCAGGTTGCGACCTTGTCCGCGCCGATCAGTTCTTCTGCGACGATGCGGGCAAAGGCGGTTTCCGCTTCCGAATTCACGACAACCGGATAGCCGTGGTCATAGTCGATGTCGATGGAGGCATCATAGCCTTCGGCGACGGACTGGGCGAGTTTCGTGATGCGCGTTTTCAGCAAGTCGCGGATATTGGGTTCGAAGCAACGCACGCTGAGCGCCAGCTTTGCGTATTCCGGGATGACGTTGACAGCCTCACCGGCATGAATCGTGCCGACTGTCACCACCGCAGTCTGGGTCGGATCGATGTTACGGGAAACGACTGTCTGCAGTGCCACGACCAGATTGCAGGCAACGACGATCGGATCGATCGTCAGATGCGGGCGGGATGCATGGCCGCCTTTCCCCTTGATGGTGATGTTGACCACATCCGACGACGCCATGATCGGACCGGATCGTAACAGGATCGTTCCCTCCGGTGCGCCCGGGTGATTGTGCAGGCCAAAGATCGCATCGACAGGAAAGCGTTCGAACAGGCCGTCCTCGATCATCAATTGAGCACCGCTGGGGCGTCCGTTCTCTTCCGCTGGCTGAAAGATCAACGTGACGGTGCCATCGAAACGGCGGGTGCGGGCCAGATATTCGGCAGTACCCAGTAGCACCGTGGTGTGGCCGTCGTGACCACAGGCATGCATCTTGCCCGGTGTCTTGCTGGCATAGGGCAGGCCGGTCTCTTCTAGGATCGGCAGGGCATCCATGTCGGCGCGAATGCCGATGCTCTTCTTGCCCGTGCCATTGGTAAGTGTCGCAACGACGCCATGTCCGCCCACATTGCGGGTCACCGTATAGCCCCAGGCTTCCAGCTTGTCGGCCACGAAACGGGCGGTTTGCGCCTCTTCCTTCGAAAGCTCGGGATGGGCGTGCAGATATTGACGCGTCGCCTTTAGTTCCGCCTCCATAGCTTCGAAGTCGGAAACGCGGGCGAATTGATTGTCGTGGAGCATGGCTGTCTTCCGGCTGAGAGAAAAGAACGCCGGCGGTGAGGCCGGCGTCAAGGTGGGGAGGAAACCAGATGTCCGCTTACAGGAAGCGTGACAGGAAGGCCTGTGTACGGGGATGTTGCGGGTTGCCGATGACGTCTTCCGGCTTGCCCATCTCGATGATGTGACCGCCATCCATGAAGACGACGCGATCGGCTGCCTCTCGGGCAAAACCAATCTCGTGGGTGACGACGATCATGGTGAGGCCTTGCTTTGCGAGATCTCGCATGGTTGCGAGCACTTCGCCGACGAGCTCCGGATCGAGCGCGGATGTCGGCTCGTCGAACAGCATCAGCTTCGGCTTGATAGCAAGGGCGCGGGCAATCGCAACGCGCTGCTGTTGTCCGCCGGAAAGCTGCCGCGGATAGTTCTCGGCCTTTTCCGAAAGGCCAACTCGTTCCAGAAGGCGCATGGCATTGGCGATGGCGTCCTTACGGCTTTCGCCGTGAATGCCGATCGGGGCCTCGATGATGTTCTGCAGCACCGTCATATGCGGGTAGAGATTGAACTGCTGAAACACCATGCCGATCTTGCGGCGCTGTCTGGCGATGCCGTTCGGCGAGAGTTTTTCGAGCCGTCCCTTGCGCAGCGCATAGCCGATCTGCTCGCCGTCTACCTGGATGTAGCCCCTCTGGATGGCTTCCAGATGATTGATGCAGCGAAGAAAGGTGGATTTGCCGGAGCCTGATGGCCCAAGGATCACCACCACCTCGCCGGGCATGACATCCAGATCAATGCCCTTCAACACTTCCAGCTGATCGAAGGATTTGTGGACATTGCGCGCTTCCACGAGCGGCTTTTGGGATTGGGAAGCGGTCAATGGCTTGCCTCCTCGGTCACGGCAGCGGGTTTGACTGCGCCGGCATTGCGGCGGTCGCTGCGGCCGTAATAGGCTTCGATATAGCTCTGGCCGATGTTGAGGACAGTTGTGATCAGCAGATACCAGATGACCGCGACAAGCAGCATCGGGATGATTTCGAAGGTGCGGTTATAGATCGACTGCACCGAGTAGAGCAGGTCGGCCATGGCAATGACGCTGACGAGCGAGGTTGCCTTGATCATGCTGATCAACTGGTTGCCGGTTGGCGGCACAATCGAGCGCATGGCCTGCGGGATGATGATGCGCCACAGCGCGCGAGCCCGCGTCATGCCGAAGGCCTGAGCGGTTTCAGACTGGCCGCGATCGACCGAGAGAAGCCCGCCGCGAATGATTTCCGCCATGTAAGCCGCTTCGTTGAGTGCCAGCCCCACGATTGCCGCCGTCATCGGGGTGATGACCGAGTTGGTGTCCCAACTCATGAGTGTGGGGCCAAAGGGAATGGAGAGCGACAGCCGTGGAAACAGCGTCGACATGTTGTACCAGAAGATCAGTTGCACCAGCAGCGGCGTGCCCCGAAAGAACCAGATGAACAACGAAGCGAAAGAGCTGGCAAGCCGGTCACTGGACATGCGGGCAATCGCAATCAGGAGCCCAAATACAACGCCCAGGATCATGCCGATGACGGTGAGGCCCAGGCTGACATAGAGACCGCTGATCACGACGGGATCGAAGAAGTACTTGGCGACAACAGGCCAGCCGAAGTTTTCGTTATTGGCAACGATCCAGGCAAAGTTCGCGACCACGAGAATGACGACCACCCAGAGCATCAGCCGTCCCGTCTGAAACGGAGTGTGGGCAGTGGCCACATCGCGGAATTCCGCACCGCCCGAAGGCGGTGCATTCGAGGCGGTGCGATCACTCATTTCGGCAGCTGGCCCCCGAGGTTGATGCCGGGCTGCTTGATCATGTTGTTCTCAAGTCCCCACTTCTTCATGATGGCCGCATAGGTGCCGTTGTCCATCAGCACCTTGATCGTGTCGTTCAGAAGCGGGCCAAGCTCTGAACCCTTCTGCACTACGGCACCCTGGAAGAGATCTTCAAAGCCGTTCTTCTGGCCGACGCCCGTGAGTTCAAGCTGGCCGTTGGCTTGGGCGACGAAATAGGTCAGTGGGGCCTGGGAGGAGAAGAACGCATCAGCGCGTTTGGAACGGACAGCGAGGATTGAGCTTGGCTGATCCGTGTAGGACTGGATTTCGATGGGTTTCTTGCCGTCGGTCTTGCACTTTTCCGCCTGCACCTGAATGACGCGTTCCGCCGAACCGCCAGACATCACGGCGATGCGGTTGCCACAGGCGGTATCGAGAGAGGTAATGCCCTGCGGGTTACCCTTCTGGACCGCAAATACGACGAATTCCTGAACCCAGTCCACGAAATCGTTAGCCTCTTCACGGCTCTTGAAATCGCCGACCGGTCCGATGGCGAACTGGTACCGGCCGGCATTGATGCCGGTCAGTTCCGCCGGCAGGCCGCCGACCGTCGCGTGTTCGATCTTAATGCCGAGAAGCTGGGCGATGGCCTGAGACAGGTCCTCGCTGGCGCCTTCCATCTTCGTGCCCGTCACGATTTCGTAAGGCGGGAACGAGCCGTTGTTGACGGAGATCATCTTGCCTTCGGTACGGATCTTTTCCGGCAGACGGGCGCGAAGCTGCTCGTTCACGGTCTGCTTCGGAATGGCTGCATCTTGGGCAAGAGCGTGGCCGCCGACCAACAAGCTCATCAATGCGGCGGAGGCAATCAGTTTGGCATTCATGTGCTGTTCCCTTTTTCTATGCCTGAATTGTCGTGTCCCGGTTCTGGGGCGAGGATAGGGTCAGTGTTTCCCCGCCTGCACGGGGAAGAGGTCCGCAGGCGTCAGTCGCCGGCTCAGGATCTTCTGTTCGTAAAGTTCGGTGGCGAAATCGGAAATCATCGTCTCGTTTTCGGCAAGCCCGCTGACATTCCAGTTCGGCGGCAAATCGGAGGCGCAGCGGCGCAACTCATCGATCATCCAGGGCGTCGTGTCGGCGTATTTCTCACGCTTATCGAGCCACAAGCGCTGAGACTCATCGATCAGCGAACTGACTTCATCCATGATCCAGGGATGTTCCTTGACGAGTTCAGCCTTGAAGCCAATCAGGTGCATGCCCGGAACGTAACCGACATCGTTGAAGTAGGCGACTTCCGAGGCGCGGTAGTCGTCCAGCACCTGCCGGAAGGGCGACTCCTGATCGAAAAAGCCCTTGGGCATGAAGGGTGTGAAGACGGCATCAAGGCCACCATCCAGCAGAAGGTCCACCATAGGGCGCTCGCCGGGTGCAGCCTCGATACGGCCGGGTCGTCCGAAACCATCGAGGCGATCGGTGATCGGGTGGGCTTCTGTCAGGCGGCCAGCATACCACATGGCATCCTCGACGCCGACCCCTTCGCGGCGGAGTGCGGCGCGGGTCCAAGTATTTCCGGAGTCGCGCCAGCCGGTCACACCGATCTTCTTGCCTGCGAGGTCCGAAAGCGTGCGGATTGGGCTCGTCTTCGCAGTAATGATGCAGCGATGACGAAAGCCGCGCATGATGAAGTTGGGAATGCCGACAACACTGTCGTCTCCGTCATGGCGCAGTTGCGCATAACGGCTGAAGGACATTTCTGCTGCGTCATGCGCTTCGTCCTTGGCAATGTTGGCGACTAGCGTTCCGACCCGGTCCACTTCTATGTCCAGGCGAGGGGAGGCGACGTCTCCCAGAACCAGAGGGGTCATATAATCCCAGTCACGCAAGGCAAGGCGCAGTTTCAGAGGCATTTTCGGTGCTCACTACAATGTCGATGAATGGAAATTAAATGTTCATCCATACGCTGACAAATGTTATTACGTTATTGAACATTTATAGGTGGCATAAAAATGGGCGATATTGCGAGTGCGAACTGGCTTGCCAAAAAAATCACCAATCGAACGCAGCGGGGAATCGCCTTGGAGACCAGCGCCCTCGTACGGGCGGGTGTGTTGCCAGTTGGCTCACGGCTGCCGCCGATCCGTGATCTCGCCTATGAACTGAAGGTGAGCCCAGCCACCATCTCCGAAGCATGGAGCGAACTCAGGCGACAGAAGATCATCACCGGTCGCGGGCGAAACGGCACCTGGGTGAGTGGCGAGCGCTTCGTGGCAAAGCCGGAGCGTTTGGCGAGCTCCGGTAATTATGCGGCGGGGGTTCTCGACCTTTCCATGGCCGTACCTGACGTCACGCTGTTGCCACCGCTCGGCAGGGCCCTCGCCTATGGAGCTACGATCAGTGACCTCAACAGTTACGAGCGAAGCCGCATCGTGCCGGAACTGCGCGATGCGGTCGAGGAGACCTGGCCCTACGTACCCGAAGCCTTTCTGGCCACAAATGGTGGGTATAATGCCGTCTATGCAACAGTGCGCGCGTTGCTGCTGCCGGGTTCTGTGGTAGCCGTCGAGCATCCAACAGCAATGCGCATTCTCGATATTCTCGAAGATCTGGGCGTTCGGATCGTGCCTGTCGTTTCGGATCAGGAAGGACCGACTCCCGAGAGCCTGCGCCAGGCTTTGGCCGAACGCCCGGCGGCCTTTCTCTTCCAGTCGCGCCTGCATTCCGTCACGGGGCGAACGGTCAGCGCTGAGCGAATGAAGGCATTGGGTGACCTACTTGCGGAGAGCGACACATTGATCATTGAGGATGACGGTATCGCCGACATTTCCTCTGCAACACCGACCTCCTTAGGCGGACGCTTTCCGGACCGGACGGTGCGAATTTTGTCTTATTCGAAGACGCTTGGGCCGGATCTCCGGCTTGCCGTTCTCTCAAGCTCGCTGTCGATCGTCGAGCAGATCCAGTCCTATCGTGCCTTCAGCGCCGGCTGGACAAGTCGCCTGCTGCAGGGTGCCGTCGCCTGGCTGCTTAAGGATGCTGAGACCACGGATCTTGTGGCGAGGGCGCGGGAAATCTATCAGTTGCGGCGAAACCGCCTGGCCGAAGCATTGTCCAGTCGTGGTGTCGAAACAGAAGCTGGCAGCGGATTGTGCCTTTGGGTCCCCGTGGAGTCTGAGCCGTTTGCCATGGTTACGCTGGCTGCTCGCAATATCGCTGTGGTGCCGGGAGCCAAGTTTTCTGTCCTGCCAAGCCACCATCTGCGTGTGGCAACCAGCAGGCTAACCGACCGTTGCGAAGAAGCGGCGGATGCCATTGCCCTTGCCCACCGGATGTAGATAATCCGCACTTGTCTTTGCTGGCCACCCGGACCATACGATCCGGGTGAGCGTAGATTATATGATTTTGTGCCGGAAGCAGCACGTTTAACTAGCGACCGTTCTTCTCACGCCAAGCCTTGTACATCTCCTGATATTCATCCTTGGTGCCGGGGTAGAGCCCGATGATCCCCGCTCCAGCCTTGACCTGCTCCAGCACAAAATCCTCGTAGCTTTCCATGCCCGTGCATTCCTCGGCGATCTCTTCCGCCAGATGAGCGGGGATGACCATCACGCCATCACCGTCGCCGACCAGAACATCGCCGGGAAAGACGGCGACATCACCGCAGGAAATCGGCACGTTGATGTCGATTGCCTCATGCAGCGTCAGATTGGTCGGAGCTGATGGCTTGGCGTAATAGGCGGGCATGTCGAGCGCGCCGATGCCTTCGGCATCACGGAAACCGCCATCGGATACGACACCGGCAGCGCCACGCAGAGCCAGCCTTGTGATCAGGATCGAACCTGCCGTGGCAGCGCGCGTATCCTTGCGCGCGTCCATGACCAGCACGTGACCGGCCGGGCAGGTCTCGATGGCAACGCGCTGCTTGTGATCCGGGTTACGGAACACGGTGATCGGGTTCCGATCCTCGCGGGCGACGATGTAGCGCAGGGTAAAGGCCTGACCGACCATGGTTTCGCGCTTTGGCGCCACCGGAACCACGCCCTGAATGAACTGGTTGCGAAGCCCTCGCTTGTAAAGTGCCGTCGCGATAGAGGCGGTGGAGATCTTCTTGAACTTGGCGCGGGTAGCGTCTGAAAGAACGTAATCGGTCGTCATAGGAAGAGCCTCTGAATTAGTAGATGTCGGGTTCGCCGGCCGTTTTGCCGAAGTCGCTCTGCAGGAAGTCGAAGTCGCAGCCCTGATCGGCCTGGGTCACGTGGCGGGAGAACAGCCAGCCCCATCCGCGTTGGAACCGGGGTTCCGGAGCCTTCCAGGCCGCCTTGCGCGCCGCCAACTCTTCGTCGCTGACCAGCATGTCCAGGTTGCGGTTCGGAAGATCGAGACGGACGATGTCACCGGTCTTTAGAAGAGCAAGCGGCCCACCGATGAAACTTTCCGGCGAGACATGCAGCACGCAGGCTCCATAGGATGTTCCAGACATGCGGGCGTCCGAAATGCGCAGCATGTCGCGGTGGCCTTGTTTGATCAGCGCCTTCGGGATCGGCAGCATGCCCCATTCGGGGAAGCCGGGCCCTCCGAGCGGTCCGGCATTGCGCAGAACCATGACATGGTCAGGGGTAATATCCAGGTTTTCGTCGTCCACGGCCTTCTTCATCTCGGGATAGCTGTCGAAGACGAGCGCTGGTCCTTGATGGATATGGTATTTTGGATCGCAGGCGGCCGGCTTTATGACGGCACCATCGGGGCAGAGATTGCCGCGCAGCACGGCGAGCGAACCTTCCTCATAGACCGGGTTGGAGAGTGGCCGGATGACGTCGTGGTTATAGACCTGCGCGCCTTCCAGGTTTTCGCCCATGGTCTTGCCCGTCACCGTCAACGCCGTGCAATCCAACCGCTCCCGGATCTGGTGCATCAACGCACGCAAACCGCCAGCATAATAGAAATCCTCCATCAGGTAATCTTTGCCGGAGGGGCGGACATTGGCGATCAGTGGTGTGACGCGACCCAGCGCGTCGAGGTCGTCAAGCGTCAGGGGCACGCCGGCGCGACGGGCAATGGCGATTAGATGAACGACGGCATTGGTGGAACAGCCGGTGGCCATGGCCACGATCGCGGCATTGCGACAAGCCGCTTCCGTCACGATCTGGTCGGGTGTCAGATCCTCCCACACCATCTCGACAATGCGGCGGCCACAGGCAGAGGCCATGCGCTGGTGACCGGAATCGACGGCCGGTATCGAGGAGGCACCCGGCAGCGTCAGACCGAGCGCATCGGCAATGGCTGTCATGGTGCTGGCGGTCCCCATGGTCATGCAGGTGCCGGCCGAGCGGGCAATGCCACCCTGGATGCCGATCCATTCGGCCTCGGACAGATTACCGGCGCGGCGCTCGTCCCAGTACTTCCAGGCGTCGGAGCCTGAGCCCAGGATCTTGCCGGCATAATTGCCGCGGATCATCGGTCCGGCCGGCAGATAGATCATCGGCACACCGGCCGAGATCGCGCCCATGACAAGACCGGGCGTGGTCTTGTCGCAACCGCCCATCAGAACGACGCCATCGAGCGGATGCGAGCGGATCATTTCCTCCGTCTCCATCGCCAGCATATTGCGGTAGAGCATCGAGGTCGGCTTGGTGTTGCTCTCGTCCACGGAGAGCGACGGCATCTGCACCGGGAAGCCACCCGCCTGCAGCACGCCGCGCTTCACTTCCTTTACCCGTTCCGGAAAATGGGCGTGGCAGGAGTTCAGCTCCGACCAGGTGTCGAGGATGCCGATGATCGGCTTGTCGCGAAAATCCTCCTCGTCATAGCCAAGCTGCATCATACGCGAGCGGTGGCCAAAACTTCTGAGGTCATCCGGCGCGAACCACCGGGCTGATCTCAATTGGTCTTTTGTCTTTGTCATGTCCGTGTTCCGAATCTAAGCACCGCCGGTGGCTAAGCCAATTCCCTGTCGAGGAGTGGGCGGCGGATAGCATCCTCCAGGAGCCATGTGCGAACTGCTAGATCGCCAAAGATGTCGCGCCCCTCCTGCGCCGGGACATTGATACACTAAAACATCAGTGCATCAATGATGAAAAGCTGCTAGGAGAATTCGGTCTCAATCGGAGTGTTCGAATGGCGGTTAAAGCCGGTCCTCTTGTCCTGGATAGATCGCGACAGGTCGCGGTTCAGGTCTATGAGATCCTGAAGGAGCGGATTCTCTCCGTTTCACTGGAGCCGGGTGCGGTGCTGTCCAGGTCGGTACTGCAGGAGGAATTCGGTGTCAGCCAAACTCCGGTGCGTGATGCGCTTCTGCGTCTCCAAGAGGACGGGCTGGTCGATATCTTTCCCCAATATGCAACGCGGGTGTCCCGCATCGACGTCAACCATGCGCGACAAGCTCAGTTTCTGCGGCTTTCAGTCGAGCTTGAGGCGATACGTCGTTTGTCTTTGCAGGCGCCAAAGGAAACCGCGGACGCGATGGAGATGGTGCTGCGGCAGCAGGAGGCCGTGGCGGATCAAAGCACTTACGACAGGTTTGATAGCCTGGACCGCGAGTTCCACCGTATTCTTTATGAAGGCAGCGGCAACTCTCTCCTCTGGAGGGTAATTCGGGACCAGAGCGGTCATTTGGACAGGCTGCGGCGGCTCAATCTTCCAATGCCTGGCAAGATGATCTCCCTTCTGGCGGATCATCGTCGTATTATAGATGCGATCCGGCTGGGGGACGTCGAAGCAGCAGCCAAGGCGCTCCGGGTGCATCTTTCCGGTACGCTCTCAATCATTGATGTGATCAGGGAAAAATATCCGGATTTCGTGCAGGACGGGATGCCCCTGAGTTCGGGATTGGTAATGCACGGGGACAGATCGATTTCGGCGAAATAACGATATCGACTCCGCTATCCCGACGCTTGAGTGAATGCGAAACTCACGTGATTGCCAGCTTGGAATTAGCCGGCGCATATATAAGCAGTTGCCGCGCGCCACTCTCTGAACTAAGCGTATTGTTATGCTGCGGACACATGCGGTCTGTCGGGCCCAGACGGTGCGTTGAGAGGCATAGGACGGCCAATCAGGTATCCCTGAACGAGTTCGCATCCGATGGACGCTAGCAGGTCGAGTTGGGCTTGCGTTTCAACGCCCTCGGCGGTGGTGCCCATTTTGAGGATGCCGCACAGGCGCACGATAGCTTCGACGATAGCTAGACAGTCTGGGTTGTCGTTGATTTCGTCAATGAATGACTTGTCTATCTTTACCTTATCGAACGGGAAGTTCCGCAGGTAACTGAGAGACGAGTAGCCTGTTCCGAAATCGTCCAAGGCCAGACACACGCCGAACCTTTTCAGTTCCGTCAGAATTTTGAGGGTATCTGCATTATCGCCCACGAGTGCGGACTCGGTGAGTTCGAGAATGAGCCGCGACGGTGCCAATCCGGAACTCTCCAGCGCACCTTCCACGGTCCGTGCGATGTGGCCATACTTCAACTGCACGGTCGAAACGTTGACGGAAATGCTGACTGTGTCCGACCAATTTGCCGCGTCACTGCAGGCACGACGCAGAACCCATTCCCCAATGGCTGTAATGAGGCCAATTTCCTCGGCCATCGGAATGAAGATCGCTGGCGAAATATATCCTCGAACAGGATGCAGCCATCGTACAAGTGCCTCATAACCAATTGTCTTACCAGACGAAATCTCAGCAATTGGCTGATAGAAGACTTCGAGTTGATCCTTGGCCAAGGCTTGACGCAGGTCGAGTTCCATCGCCAGCCGCATCTCTTCGCTCTGATCCATCTTGGGTTCGTAGAAGCAATACATTCCCTGCCGGTTTGCCTTCGCCCGGTACAGAGCAAGATCAGCATTTTTCAAAAGTTGCTGCGGATCGATGCCGTCAAGCGGCGCAAGCGTCATCCCGATGCTGCAACCCAGTGGAATTTCGCGCCCTTGCACAATGAACGGTTTCGATAGCGCCTCCATGACGCGCTCGGCGAAGGCCGCCATGTCGCCGCTATCGCGTACTCCGCGCCTTAGGATTGCGAATTCGTCACCGCCAAAGCGTGATACGGTATCGTGTTGATCTGCGCACAGTCGAAGACGATCGGCCATAATCTGCAGCACTTTGTCGCCGGCATCATGGCCAAGGTTATCGTTCACGGCCTTGAAGCTATTGAGATCCAGCCACAACAACCCAAACTGCACCTCGTTGCGATCGTCCATCTTTGACAAGGCATCCTGCAATACCTCGATAAAGGTTGCTCGGTTCGGCAAATCGGTGAGAACATCGAAACGTGCCATGTACTCGACACGCGCTTCGACGCGACGCCGTTCGGTGACATCCTCAAACGTCGCGATCCATCCGCCGTTCGGGAGACGTTCGCAAAGTGACAGCAAAGTTCTGCCATCTTCGCAGTTGTGGAGAAAGCGGGTTGCGCCGCCTTCGGTGGCATGTTCGGCTGTGGCCCGCATGACGGCTTGGAAAACACGAATGGATTCGGCAAATTTGCTTTGGATGCCATCCCTTAGTTCGACGAAGCTGATGCCGATTCTCAGGTCGTCGCGTTCAAGCTCCATAATTTCGCAAAAACGTGAGTTACAGACGTCAAGCCGGCCCGCGCTGTCGAGCATAAGGAGCCCGTGGCTCATATTGTTCAATGCGGCATCAAAACGATCGTTTTGCGTACGCAACTGAATGTCTCGAATCAGCAAAGTCTGGTTTTGGATTTTGAGATCGGTGTTGCGTGCTTCAAGGTCGGCCTGCGCTTTTACGAGTTCATCACGAGAGACGCGCAAGTCGCCTGTCAGTAGTTCCAGTGCGCGAGAGGCTTTGTTGGCCAGACGATTTTGATAGACAAGGAATACAATCAACCCCAAGCCGCAGGCGATGAGGCCGCCAACCATGTCAATGAACAAAATCTGCAGGCTTTTCAGCGTGAGTTGGTGCTCGACGAGCGTGTCGCTTGTGTAGGTATAGGCCGCAGACGCCAAGTTCGGCGCGCGCCGATCAAGCGGATCAATCAGTTTCACTATTTCGACCGATACCTTCGGATCCGCAATGGAAGGCATCAGGCCATCAATCTTTCGGACAGTCTTGTCCAGATCGTCCACGAACTTCCGTCTTTGCGGATCGGCGTCAAGAAAGCTCTGCAGGGCCGCAGATTTTAAAGTCTCGATCCGGTTGACAAGGATGTCCAATCGCAGCTGGACTTCGTCTTCATCCACATCTCGGTTACCAGAGCTGAAGGCTGTCACCCGCTGAGCGAAGCGGGTGATCTCGACGGACGCCTGACTGGTGATCCAGGCAATGTTGTAATTGGAAAGCTGCTGCGTCTCGTTTTGATGCTCGCGAATGAGAATAATAACGTAGATCGCCAGGGTGAAGAAGACAACGACGAGGCCAATAAGGAGAGATCTAATGACTCGGTTTGGCCCCATAACGCCCACCTCCGCGTGCCTGTCTG
Organism: Rhizobium oryzicola; assembly: GCF_030504645.1. Lineage (GTDB taxonomy): Bacteria > Pseudomonadota > Alphaproteobacteria > Rhizobiales > Rhizobiaceae > Neorhizobium > Neorhizobium oryzicola. Next base: position 255,602 of record NZ_JAUKWQ010000003.1, read on the forward strand.
GGACAGTATTATTATTTTACAGTCATTCGGGCAACTTGCCAGGCAGATCGCTTGTAGTATAACTGGCTCTGCAATTCAGGGTCGCTGTCGTAAGGGTAGACAATGAACAACGGCCCCTTGTCGCGCACCGGCATGTACTCCCCGTCACGTTTCATTGCCAGGATGACGCGAAATCGCTTGAAGTCCTCAATCGGAATTTCGGTCGAGTAGTCGTTCAAAGCTTGAACGACTAGCGTCTTGCCGGTGGCGCCGACATGATCGAGCACACGCGACATCAGCGGCCCTTCGAACTTGACGGGGCCAGTATACCAGGGACATTTCGTCTCAAAGGATTCAACGCCAAGCGCTTCAAGACCTGCTCGATCAAACGTCGCGGTTCCATCGACGGTATTCTTGCTGATCAAGCCATCAATGGTCAGGATGGGTTTCGACTGGGAATGTGCGGTGCCGCTGAGGAAGAGGCCCGCAGCTCCGAGGAGGCCGACATTGAGTGTGCGCCGTGTGATCTTCATCTTTTCAGTCCTTTATACAAACGGAACCGGGGGAGGTGAGGCGGCCGGCAATTATCGCGAGACGGAAAAAATCGCCGAATTGCCACCGTGCTCGCTGACCTCGACGGACTCCAGCCATACGCGCCCTTTCGTCTCACGCTCTATCAGTGCTGCGACATATTCATAACAAAACCGTGCAGTCTGTTCGCAGCCCACCGCCGGAAGGATGCGCAAGTCGACGAGCCCCTTTTTTTCGAGTTCCACGAATGTGGCTAGTTCGGGATCATCTTCCGACACAACAAGCGTGTGATCAAATTGTGCGTGAAGCCATTTACGCACTTCCTTCAAGCCCCCGAAATCATAGCACCAATTGTGCTGATCAAGTTCGTATGTTGCGAATACGAACTTGAACGCTAGCGCGTAGCCGTGCAGCAATTTGCAGTGTGAATGTTCCGCGCGCCATTGGCGAAAGCAGCAGGACAGCCCTTCTGAGTGGTCGTACGTTTTCGTTGACCGATAAATCGCAGACGGTGAACCTCGCAAAGGTGCGGTCAGGTCAGCCATGGTCATCTGGCGCATGCCTTGTATCCCTGGATATTCTTCATCGTTGCAATCCAACGCATTCCTGCAAGAACTCGTTCTTGAGGTCACGGTCTTCTGCCATGCTTCCATAATAGCTTGTGGTAACCATTCGCGCATTATGGCTTGCGCGCACACCGCGATGCGTCTTGCACATATGAACTGCCGATATGCGGATTGCGAGGCCGCGTGGCGCCGTGGCTTCGACAATATGGCGTTCGATCTGTTTGACTAGCTCTTCTTGGATCTGGAACCGCGAAGAGAAGTAGTCGACCAGTCGATCGTACTTGGAGAGACCGATGATCTTTCCATCCGGCGAGGGAACAATGCCGATGTAGCACTCGCCATAGATTGGCATCAAGTGGTGCGCGCAGGTCGATCTTACTTCAATCGGCCCTGTTACGATGAGCTGATCACACTTCTCGACATTCTCAAATTCCGTGATTGCCGGTGGCGCTACGAAGCGACCATGCAGAATTTCCTCGACAAACATCTTTGCGACGCGCGTCGGCGTGTCGCGCATATTGTGATCGTTACGATGGTCGATCTGGAGGACGTCGAACAGTTCCTCAAGCTTCTTGGCAGCCTCCTCCATCACCTTGGCGCGCTCTGCCTTGGTCAAGAACCCCTCCACGGCTTCGTTACCAAAACGGGACGCATTTGCCCGCGGCTCAACCCGCCCGCTCTTCATTGCTTGACCCGACATCATCATGCTCCGGTGAAATACATAGCACAAATCACATACAACTGTTTTCATTTCGTTAAATGATTGAGGATGAATGAATCTCTCGGGGTGCTTAATTAACCATCCTTAATCGGGCCTTGTCATCAGGAACCTGAAGACCGAGTCTCCCTCCATATGTCAGCCTTACTAAACGCCGTTTTTTTTAGAGAGAGAACAGACCTACTTCCGTTACGAGCCTTCTCGCTAATAGCGGCCTGCCAACACACTCCTCGCCTGGTCGCCGCGGCAAACGCGCTCAGTGTGACAAACTCACAGTGAACTTACTTCCGTTAGTTTGGGAAAATATTAGCGTGACAGCAATTTCGTGGCCGATTTGGGAGTGTAAAGCGCTCAGGCCGCGCTCAGCTCATTCTTCGCAGTAGGTGGGACTGTCTCTGATCGACTTAGTCAATAACGTCGGGGTCCAGCTGGTCGGCATGTTGTTGCTGTTCACAGGCGCGAATTGGATCCTCTTCCAGAACCTTAGGGTCCTACGGTTGCTAAACCGTGCCATCCTGTTTGCTTGTCTGAGCGTTTTCCTATTTGCCCATGGCAGCACACCCTTTGCGCCTGCCGCGGTCGCGCCGATGTCGGTCGATACGATCGCACTGTCGGTCGCAAAGGCTGCCTGGTGGCTGGTCGGTTCTGCCTGCTTGGTGGGCCTTGTCCGTATCTTCCTGATCTTCGAGCGTAAGCCGCGCGAGGCCCGTCTTCTGCAGGATCTGGTCGTCGCACTGATTTATGTGGGAGCTTTCCTTTCGGGCATCTCCTACGTACTCAGCGTGCCTGTTGGCACTCTCGTTGCAACCTCCGGCGTCTTTGCCATCATTTTGGGGCTGGCGCTGCAGAGCACCCTAAGTGACGTTTTCTCCGGCATTGCCCTCAATATCGGTAGGCCGTATTCGGTTGGAGACTGGATCGTTGTCGACGACGGTTCCGAGGGGCGTGTGGTTGAGACCAATTGGCGCGCGACCTACCTGATCAACGGCGCCAATGATCTGGTCACGATTCCGAACAGCAGTCTTGCAAAGGCCAAGTTGGTCAATCGCAGCAGCCCCGATGTCAGCCATGGCGTCTCCGTTAAACTGAGATTGGCGGTCCTAACAACTCCAGCCGCGGCCGTTGACTTGATGGAGACGGCATTGAAGGGCGCCAACTTCATTCTCAAAACTCCCTCTCCATTCGTGAAAATTTGTAGCATTGATGCACAGGCGATCGAACTCGAACTGAGTTTCAGGATCGCCAGTTTGAGCGATGGGGTAAGGGCGAACAACGAGGTCTTTGATCTCGCCTTTCGTCATGCCAAAGCTCAGGGAGTGAAATTGGCAGACGCGGCGGGTTCGGCTGCTGCCTCCGCGGAAGGCAGCAGCGCATCGCAAACACCGCATCCCAGTACGGCATGGCGGCTGCTGAACTCTCTGCCTCTTTTGGTGTCTCTGACGGAGGACGAGAAAGAAGCGCTGAGCTCTGCGATGGTGCGGCGGACCTTTCGCAAGGGCGAGGTGCTTGTCCGTCAGGGCGACATCATGAAGAGCATCCTCATCCTGCGTTCTGGCATCGTCTCCATCAATCGCGAAGGTTCGGAATTGATGCGACTTTCGCCCGGCGACTGGCTCGGCGAAGGCGGCTTGTTGACCGGTACTGAAGAGAAGGGAAACATCACCGCTTTGACCCCATTGGTCGTCTATGAAATTGGGCAGGACGCCATTGCTTCACTTCTGAAAGATCGGCCTGCGATCGCTGACGAAATGAGTACGATCCTCTCGCGGCGACTGATCGAGGAGAAACTGCGTCTTTCGCCCCAAGACGCCACAAAACCTCAGATTTCGTTGGCTGCGAAGATAAGGCAACTTTTCAACGTTCAGGATCTTGCATAGAGCATTGGCGCTGCCCTCAAACTCCTGCGTGTGTCGTCACAACATCCCACGAAGTTGCCTAACGGCATTGATCGAAGAAAGCAGATTCTGCAGTCATTTGCTTGGTCTTGACGGAAGATACGGCTGCCGTTTGTTCTGTTTTATCCGAAGTGAAAAGCGCATAATCTTGATGTATGGCCAAATGAACATCGAAGATCCTTGACCGGAATTGCATTGTGGATGTCGCGCGGGTCGAATGACTGTCCAACGCATGCCACCCGGTATTTCGAGAAAGAGGAGTGTCTCGTGAGCTTGGCCTTTTCCCGACCCTTGCACCTTGAAATTGCGCCCCTCCTACTGGAGCGTAGCAGGACAGTATTCATTGATGGCGAATGGTTGAGCGGCAAGGGGAGCACTCCGATCCAAGCGATTGATCCGTCAACCAGCATGGCTTTTGCCCGGTTTGCACCAGCCTCCCTCGAACAGGTTGCTGCCGCTGCCGAGGCGGCCTCGAAAGCCTTCCTATCCTGGCGACGAAGCAGCGGCATTGAGAGAGGTCGTTTTCTGAGATCTTTCGCCAGTGGGCTCCGGGATAGGAAGCCCGATCTGGTAAACCTCCAGATGCTCAACAATGGAAAGCCAAGGATTGAAGCGGAAATCGACATAGACGATGCCGCAGGGACTTTCGATTACTACGCAGAACTCGCCGAAACTCTGGATGACGAACGGAGCAAGCCGGTCATTCTGGGCCATGATGGGTTCGATGGTGCGACGTACTTCGAGCCAATCGGCCCGGTTGGGCTGATTGTGGCCTGGAATTTTCCGCTGGTTACCACTGCATGGAAACTCGCGCCGGCCTTGGCGGCCGGCTGCACAGCTGTTCTAAAACCATCTGAATTTACCTCTCTGGCGGAGCTCGTGTATGGCGATATTGCTGCTGAAATCGGGTTGCCAGCGGGTGTGCTGAATATCATCCCGGGTGCTGGTGATATCGGCGCGGCGCTATGTGCTAATCAGCGTTTGCGCAAAATTTCCTTCACCGGGTCGAACGCCACTGGCGCCCAAGTGATGGCGGCCGCGGCGAAACGAACCATTCCGGTGGCCCTTGAGCTCGGCGGAAAGTCGCCGATTATCATCCTTGAGGATGCCGACATTTCGCAGGCCGTGGAAATCGCCGCTGCGGGCATATTTTACAACTGTGGCCAGATGTGCTCCGCAACATCAAGGCTCTTGGTTTCGAGTAAAATTGCTGATCGCTTTACCGATGCTTTGGTTGCAAAGACAAAGGCGATCGTGGTTGGTGGGCATGATATGCCCGAAGCACAAATGGGTCCGCTGACGACGGAGGCACAGTTCACAAAGGTTAAGACCACGTTTGAGACGGCGCGCAGCACCGATCTGCATTGCCTTACCGGAGGAGAAGTGCGCGAGGCGAGGGGAGGCTTTTTTGTAGAGCCGACTGTCTACAGGGACGTACCTGTGGAGCATCCCATTTGGCGCGAAGAGATCTTTGGGCCCGTTTTGGCGATAAACGAATTCGGCAGCACAGAAGAGGCAATACTCATGTCGAACGATACGGAGTTCGGCCTTGCGGCAACTGTGGTCGGAAGTGATCCTGACGAGGCCAACGCCGTTGCGGAGCAACTGGATGCCGGACACGTGTGGGTTAATTGTCCGCAGATTATCTTTCCCAATACGGCTTGGGGTGGCTTTAAGGCGAGTGGAATTGGTCGAGAGCTCGGGCCCTGGGGGCTGGATGCCTACCGCGCAGTCAAGCACCTAACGCGCGCCACCTAGCTATACCGGATAGGACAAGATTGGGCCGGCGCCACGGTTCGCAATGACCTTGTCTACCGGATTGATTATGTGTCTCAAACGTTTGCTCCACTCATCACGAAGCATTCGCTTTCGCTCCGTCACTCGTTAAGGAAGCACCGAACCAACGGGCTAGAGCATATCCGGCAAACTCGGGATCATTCTGACGGAGCGATTTTGTGACGAGATCAAGCCGAGATAAGAAAGGCATATCCCTTGATACGGTCGAGTGGCTCGGCGCCGATATCGGTGCAAAAGCGTCTGTCCTTGCGGGTTTCCGATTGGCGGACGCCCGATGCTGGAGCATCGAACTTCACCCGTTTCACCACCGGATCGTACGCGCCAATCGAGAAACAGAATTGACCCGGTGTTTGCCGGAAATGCTCTAACCGCGCACATTGAAACAAAGGCGTTCGTACTGTTCACCAATGGCAGTGATATCGAAGTCACGTGCGCGTGCTTTGAGCGCCTCGCGATCATGAGATGCTTCAATTGCTCTATCGATTGCCTTTGCCAGTGCGTCTGCATCACCCACGGGCACAAGTTCGCCAAACTTGCCATGATCCAGAATTTCGCGTGGCCCATAAGGCGCGTCCGTGGAAACCACGGACAATCCAAATGTCATGGCTTCGACCAGTGCGTTACCGAAACCTTCTGTTCTGGAAGACAGAACGAATATGTCCCCGCATGCATAGCAGGCAGCTGGATCGTTGACATAGCCGGCAAAGAGAACCCGATCAGATATGCCCAAAGAGTAAGCGAGGCTCTCTAGGTTCGAAAGTAGAGGACCCTCACCAAACACCACAAGTTTCGCCGCCCTTGAAGGGGCTAGCCTGCTGAAGGCCCGGAGCAGAGTTTGATGATCCTTGACTGAGACCAATCGACCAAGCGTGATGATGACCGGGCCAGCGCCGAAGGCTGCCAGTGCGGCTTCCCATGCGTAAGGCTCGGGGTTCAGTCGCGCGTGACAAGTGACGGGGTTATGGATGACAACCACGTTGCCTGGATCGAAGCCCCGTTTCACAAGGTCGCGTCCAATACCCGCTGAGACGCCGATCGCCCTGGTTGCCCGTTTTATCGTGAGCCGATCAAATAACTTGATCACCTTATAAGCCAGCCCACGCACTTGCAGTTCGGCAGCCGCATGATAGGACGGAAAAAACAAGGCCCGCGATCCTGCAGCAAGCAGGGAGATTGCAGTCAGCGCATTGGCGAACTCCAAGTATGCGAAGACAGCATCCGGACTTTCGCGACGCAAGAACAAACCGGTTTTCAGGACCCCCAGTAGCGTCCGGATCTTGCCGAACTTGCCATGATGCGCTGCGAGATCCAGGCTTACCAATCGGACCTTGTGATCCACCATGTCTGCATTAGGACCGTCCTTGTTCCAGACCAACAATGTCACCTTGTGGCCTCGGCGCGCCATCTCGTTCGCCATCAGAACACAGACTCTTTCTGCGCCGCCTCCGATCAGCGCGGGGACATGAAAGACAAGATGGCGGGACGGCTTCACTCTTCGACTCGAGTAACGGATTTGGAGTTGATGTCGCCGTAGAGTCCGCGGATGAGGGAAAGGCCGATCCCGATAATCAGGCCGAGCACTGCACCAACCACGAACAGTAAAGGAGTGCCGGGGGGCCAGGAACGACCGCTTGGCGGCAATGGTGCGGTAACGACTTTGACGGTATCCGTCGTAATCATCTCGCGCTCAGAAATCTGGCGAACCCGCACAAGGAAATTTTCGTAAATCTCCGTTCTTGCCTGCGCTTGTCGTTGAAGATCCCGCAGTTCGACCTGCGATTGTGCATCGTTGAACGTCGATTTCTCGAGGTCAGCCATGTTTGAACTGAGGCTTTTCAATGCCTGATTGGCTCGGTCCAGCTCTGTGCGCGCGGTGTTGGTCGCACGTTGAAGCTCGTTCTTGATTTGCTCGCGAACCGAGTTCAATTCGCTTTGCGTGCGCGCAATCGACGGGTGACGTAAGCCGTAAACCATCTGCAGTGAGCTTAGCTGTTGTTCAAGAGCGCCCGCCCTCAACTTCAGTTCCCTGAGGCTGTCGGATGTCACCGGTATCGTCGCTGCGGCACTGTCGCTTGCGTGAAGCAGCGTATTGTAATTCGTCTGAGCTTCGATGACTCTGTTACGCGCCGCCAGGATTTGGGCGTTGGTTTGAGACATGGTTTGCACGCTGACGAGCTGTCCGTTCTCCCCGGTTGCCAGGCCATGGGAGCGCTTGTAGGTTTCAACAGCTTCTTCGGCCGCCAGTGCGTCTTTCTTCAGGTCAGTAAGACGATCATCGAGCGCCTTTGCAGCTCTGCTTGCCGTCTCCGATTCCGTATTCGCCAATTCTGCATTGAAAGCCTCAATGATCGCCTTGGCAATTGCTATCGCTTTATCGACCGATTGGGCGGTGACGGAAAGTCTGACGATGAAGGACCGGTCATCTAAATCTAGGGAAATCTTCGTCTGCAACACCTTGAGAGCGGCAAGATTGACATCCGGCGCTGTTCGCGGGCTGCTGCTTCCTAAAAGTGATGAAATGAACCCCTGGCTTGCGGGTTTGTAAAATTCCGGGTCCTCTCCGAGCTTGAGGTTTTGCACCACGCGCATCAGCACGTTACCTGAGGTCATAAGGCGCGCACGATTGGAAACTGCTAGCCTTTGCCCCTCACCTTGCTGCGTTGGTTGCGCATAAAGATCATTGTTGATCACCTGCATATTCACAGGGCCAACCATCACATCCGTGCTGACAGAGTAGTAGCGGGGCGCAAGCAGGCCATAGGCCGCTGCCGCAAATGCGCATAATAAGCTGATTACAATGGTAAACTTGAAACCGGACTTCAACCACACGAAAATGCGACGCAGGTCAACTTCCAGAAAATCGCCAACCCGTTCAATGGTCACGGGTGTGTCCTGTCCATGGGTTCTTATGTCTGGGGCGCCTGTGGGATTGGCGCCTGTCTCATAGTTGAGCAAGGAGGAAGCGTGCGGTTTTCGCACTATCGGATCTCCCTTGTGGACAGACATGGAGTTAACGCCTTATTTTCCTTGATGCGGTACCTTAAGTCCATGAGGTTAATGTCGTACTTATGGATGCGTGAGAAACCGGCCATGCATTTGCGACCGAGTGGCGCGATATGACCAAGGATCGGATCCTATCGGCAAACCGTAAGACCGCCACCGAACTCGCTCTCTTTCTTGCGACGATCGTGGCCCTTCTGTTGCGTCTTTTTGTCCCCAATTTGCTACTCGATCTGTTCGTGAGCTACACAAGCGATGGGGGATTGTTTCTGGTGAAGTTTCACCTGGCCGCCTATGCGATTGTGCTTGCATTGTTTGTAGCGCTCTTTACCCGTCCTTTTGTTTTGGAAGGCACAGATATTTCCCTTTTTGGAAATATCCTTTTCTGCAGCGGTCTTATCGTTTTGCTGACCGCTTTTATCGTGGCAACAAACGGGTTCGGTGCCACAGGGTTTCTCATAGATACCTATCTTGTCGCAATGCTCGCCGGCTTGCTTTTGCTGACACAGCGTCGGCAAGCCCGCCATAAAGTTGGCGAGATCATCTTGATCGTCATGATCCTGAGTGCCTTTCTTGGCATTGCCGAACTCCTGCTGCAAAAGCGTCTTATGCCCTTCGTCGAAGGCGAGCCGGTTTTCCGTCCGACTGGGTTGACCGGCCATCCCCTCTCTCTAGGCGCACAAACCGTCCTTGCCATGGGCTTTGTGCCTCTGACGAGATGGCGGCTTTGGCTGAAGATTGTGATGAGCATAATGCTCTTCATCGGACTTGCGGCATCTGGTGCTCGCCTTGCAACACTTGCAGGCGCGTTTCAAATTATACTCCTTCTTGCCTATTCACCCTGGACTGGCTTGTCGAAAGTTCAGCAAATAAAGGCAAAAATATTCGCTCTTCTATTTGTCATGGTACTGGGCTTGATGGTGATCGCGGGCCTGTTCGCCGCAGGCTTTCTCAGCCGGTTCGGAACTAATCTTTTCGATGATAACTTTATGGCCCGCGTTAGAATTTATCAGGTGTTCAGTCTGGTCAGCTGGCAAGATATTTTTACGGGTATGGATGCGCCGACCCTGCTCGCCTTGGTCCGCACCAGGCTTGATCTGCCCTACATAGAAAGCGCGCCGGTTTTCATCATTCTAACTTTGGGCCTGCCTGCAGCCGTTGGCTTTACCTACATTGTCGTAAAATACTTCAACGCTCTTTTGGCGGGTGTCCCAGTTCAAGCAAAGATAGCCGGCATCATGTATATCGTGGTGAACCTATCGAATAACGGTCTTGCAACGAAAAGCCCGGACATCATTTTTCTGACTGTCTTGATCATCGCATTCCGACGCGTCGCTCCAGCGGTCCAGATGCGAAGCGGCTTGACGGGACCTCACCACGTACTGTCGACGACCTCGAGTAGGCCGCAGCGATTATAGGTGTGAATGCCCTTTTTCGACCAAGCTGAACCAGGTTGGATTTGGATGACATTTCCGAGAATGACGTTCTCATCATCAAGGCACAGGATTTCACGCATCCCAAGTCCGCCACCATACACCTCGCTTCCGTCCTGCACTGGCAAAAATAAGCGCTCATCCTCTTGAATGACGTGGCCTCCCGGACGCGCACCGCTCTTGTCGATCAGGATCGGGTTAAGCTTATGCGGCAACCAGGGGCCCTTCAACTGTGTCGCGCTGAAGACGACAAGCGTATCGGAGGCGCTGCCTTTACCGATCTTCTCGGTTGCAAACATCCAGTAGCGACCATCACGCCTGACCAGGGTTGCGTCGTTGATGTTGTGGTCGCGGATCAAGACGCAGTCTCGTACCCACCGATCCGGGAATTTTTCCGCCCTGTACAATACGACTTCATGAATGCTCCCCGACTCCGGGATCATGAATATTGAACCTTCGTCCTCGAAAACATTGGGATAGGAGAGGTGATGGTCTTCGCGAAGTATAACGCGAGGCGGTGACAAGGATCCGTCCTCTCCCAGCTCTGTAACGCTTATCACGCCTTTTCCTTCCTGATAGGGAAATTCTTCGAGAAAGACGTAGGTGCGGCCCATGTACTCGAATGGGAAGGGGTCTGCGTAAAATCGCGCTCCATCGTCCCCCAATTCGTTGAAAAGCGTTGGCACCGTATCTGGAGCATGGCTTGTCAATGTCGCTCCGTTCGTGAGCCGCCAGGCGGTTTTCCAGTAAAACGGTCTTCGATTTCGGGAAAGCTGCCCACCAATCCGCCGGAAGGCGGCATCGGCAAAGTCATGGATATAGCGCAACAGGAATGACGGATTCTGTACGCGGTTGGGAGCATGAACAATTGTCTCGCTATGCCCGGCCGAAAGCCTGACAACGGCGGAAAGTAAAATCGTCTCGACAGCAGCATTAAGCTCGTCTCTTGTCTTAGACAGATAAGCCTGCCTTGTCATCATCGGGCGCCCGGAAGCTATAGCTCGTCCGTCAAGAAGCACGACCACGTCCGCATGGCGAGACTTGGTTTTGACGCTGGCCAAGGCCGTTGCAAAATCAGTATGGCCGTTAATCTCGATCGTCATTCTCGGAATGTCCGTCCGACTGACTTCATTCGTCAAGTCAATGATGAGATCGGGCTGGAATGCTGCTGCAGGTTCCTTGCTGACGATGTTTTGATCTTGGCTCCACAATATCTTGTCTTCCAAAGCCAGAATGAACCTGGCCAATGGGCTGCCGTGTGGCGCCGTCAGGCTCCGCTCTAGATGAATGCTATGACCGACCGCCTCCAGACGCTCTTTCACGGTGATCAACGAGCCGTTTAATCCCTCTCTCACTTTCAGAAGTATCTTCATCGAATCCTTAGCCCATCGCGCAAAATTCTAACAGTATTTCAGTATCTTGCTAACGGAGCTTGATCCGAGTATGTCTCTCAACGTGGCCAATTTAAAATTGTGTCCACCGTAGATTGAAATTATCCATATCTCTCGCAGCGATTTGCTCGATAGATTTCACTGTTAGGCGACCATATAGGTCATCGATTAGAGTGGATTATGATGTTCATCACACACTTCACAATCGAATTATGGCACGCGACAGCGAAACACAGAGATCAGGTTTCGTGAGCTTGCGTTGAATGAGGCTGTGATGAAGGTAGCAGTTTTTGGTCTGGGCTACGTCGGCTTTACCGCCATGTGCTGCATCGCTACCGAGGGGCATGTTGTTGTCGGCTTCGACGTCAGCGAAAAGAAGGTTCTGGGCATTCGTTCCGGGCAGCCCCCCATCATTGAAGATGGGCTTGAAGAACTGCTGCAAGCCGGACTCGCCAAAGGCTTAATCTCCGCACATACCAAGATTGGCAACCGTCTTGATGACATAGACTTGGCGATCGTCTGCGTAGGAACCCCGAGCGCTCCCGACGGCTCTCACAACATGACCTATATCGCTGAGGTTTCTCGCCAGATTGCGACAGCCTTGAAATCGGGTTGCCGAAACGCGCCTCTTGTCGTTGCTTACCGATCGACAATCCGGCCGGGCTCGATCGAAGGTCTCATCGCTCCAATTTTCCGTGCTGAATTGGGGAGCGATTTCGATAGTCTGGTCGATATTGTCTATCACCCCGAATTCTTGCGAGAGGGGTCTGCAGTCCAGGATTATTTCAACCCTCCTAAGATTGTCGTCGGAACTTCGAACGGACAACCCAACGAGTGCCTGGCCGAGCTGAACAGGAACATCGTTGCTCCGACTTTCGTCGTAGACTATGGCGAAGCAGAGATTACAAAGTTCGTTGATAACACCTGGCATGCCGTCAAGGTAGCCTTCGCCAATGAGGTGGGGCGCGTCTGCCTTCAACTCGGGCTCAGTGCATCCACGGTCAGTGAGATCTTTCTCTCAGACACCAAGCTCAATATTTCGAGCTATTACTTGCGGCCGGGAGGCGCGTTTGGCGGATCATGCCTGCCTAAGGACGTCAGGGCTTTCCAATATATTGCAGACGACTGTGGTGCTCACACCCATTTGGTCAACTCCCTTCTGCGGTCAAATGATGAGCACAAAACCCGCCTTTACCAACATGCGGCCAAAGGTCTGAAGCCAGGAGCAAAGATTCTCCTTGTCGGGCTCGCATTCAAGGCCCATACCGACGACCTACGCGAGAGCCCAAATGTGGACATCGCGCGAGCATTTCTGCGCGATGGCTTCGCGCTGGAAGTTTTCGATCCCGCAATCGACGCCAAGAAGCTGGTCGGCGCCAATCTGGGTTACGCGTATACGCAAATTCCCACCCTATCGAAGCTGCTCGTCGACAAGGCCACTGCGGAAACTAATCCCTATGACCGTATTGTTGTCACCAACGCTACCAGCAAGCTGCTTGATCTTTCGGGCAAGGAAAATATCGTCGACATCGGCCAATTGGCCTGAGCAGACGCGTAGTGTTTGCTTCCAACGAAGGGCGCGGTAAGATGAACATGAACAAGTCTCTTGAGACTAGCTCTGGCTCTGGATCGGCTTTGAAGGGTCGCAAAGTCCTGATCATTGTTGAAAATCTGCCCGTCCCATTTGATCGGCGCGTTTGGCAGGAGGCACGCGCTCTGCAGACGTCCGGCGCGCAGGTGTCTATCATTTGCCCGGTAGGAAAGGGGTATACAGAGCGCTACCAGCTGCTTGAGGGGATCCACATCTATCGCCATCCCATGCCGCACGAAGCGCATGGCGCTATCGGTTATCTGATGGAATATGCGGCAGCACTGTTTTGGGAAACCGTGCTCTCGTGGAAGGTGCTCTTCAAGCACGGCTTTGACACGCTGCATGGATGTAATCCTCCGGATCTTATCTTTCTGATTGCCTGGCAGTTCAAGCTTCTGCGCAAACGCTACATTTTCGATCATCACGACATCAACCCGGAATTATTCGAAGCAAAGTTTGGCAAGAGGGGGCTGTTCTGGCATTTGCTGCGCGTTTGCGAATGGCTGACGTTCAAGACTGCCGACGTTGTGATTTCCACCAACGAAAGCTATCGCAAGATTGCCATAGAACGTGGCCGTAAAAGACCGGAGGATGTCTTTGTCGTTCGCAGTGGGCCGGATCTAAAGCGGGTAAAAGCTGTCGAGGTAAATCCTTCCCTGAAGAAGGGCCGTAGCTACCTTGTTGGTTATCTGGGTGTCATGGGTGACCAAGAGGGCATTGATCTGCTTCTGGAAGCGGTTGCACATCTGGTGCATGTGAAAGGGCGGCAGGATATCCATTTCGCCCTTGTGGGAGGCGGTCCCGCGCTGGAAAATCTGAAGCACCTCGCCGAAGGTCTTCGAGTTGCCAATTACGTCACTTTTACGGGGCGTGCACCAGATAGTCTTCTATTCGAAGTGCTGTCGACGTCGGACGTTTGCGTCAATCCCGATCGCGTCAACCCGATGAACGACAAGTCGACTATGAACAAGATCCTCGAATACATGGCCATTGGAAAGCCAATTGTGCAGTTTGAAGTAACCGAAGGCCGCTATAGCGCCCAAGCAGCTTCGCTTTACGCAAAGGCCAATGACCCGATCGACTTTGCCACAAAGATTGAGGAATTGCTGTCCGATCCCGCAAAGCGCGCGTACATGGGCGACTTCGGTAAACGCCGTGTTGAGAGCGAGATGGCCTGGTCCTATGAAATTCCAAAGCTTCTGAATGCCTATCAAGCCGTAGCACGCACGTAGTCCTGTATCGGGGAAATCTTTGTCCATGAACCTTGTCTGGCTCGTTAATCGGCTTCGCTCCATGAGCCCGGCCGAAGTCGTCTGGCGGGTTCGAGAGCAAGCTCTGCGAAGGCTGGCAAAAGGGCGGCTGGATCGCTGGGGTCGATACGAGCCTTCGGGCTCTCGGGCCCCGCAATTGCCTGGGCTATTGGCATCCGTACAGCGTGCCGAACCACAGCTGCGCTCGGCAATCCAAGCCGCGGCAGAGCGCATTCTTTCGGGACATTTCTCGGCCTTGGGAGTGACATGGCCGAAACTCTGTTGGGATGGGGGATTTCCAGCGAATGTTTGGAGACTTGATCCGGTCACCGGCAAGAACTGGCCAGGTGCTGACACCTTTACTTTTGATATCGGTTACCGTCACGCCAAGGATTACGGAGATATCAAATATGCTTGGGAATATCAGAGACTGCAATTTCTGCAGCCGGTTGCCGCCCATTACGCCCTAACGAAAGATGGTAGGGCATTGGCCTTCATCGAAGCAGCGATTGAAAGCTGGTTCGCACATAATCCACCCTATCATGGAATTGGTTGGAACTCTGGCATCGAACTCGCGCTTCGCTCGATCAGTCTTCTGATCGTCAGCAGCTGTTGCGAAGCTGATCTTTCGCTGGATACACAGAGCCGCATTCGGCGGATATTGGTCTCGCATCTGGCCTGGATGCGCAGATTTCCGTCGGGCTATTCTTCTGCAAACAATCATTTGATTGCCGAATGTGCGGCAGAATTTCTTGTAGCACTTTGCATGCCAGAGTTGCCGATATCCGCTTTGACGTTGGAGAAGGCTGGCCGTACTCTGGAGCTGGAAGCGGATAAGCAGATCCTGAGAGATGGAGTTGGAGCCGAACAATCTCCCACTTATGGAGCCTTTACCGCTGAGTTTCTACTGCTCTGTGCCGAAATGGCGCGCCGCGCGAACCGACCGCTTGACGGGAATGTCGATAAGTCATTGGCGAGGTTCGCGAAATTTATTAGCTGGGTGACGCTTCCCGACGCCACGACACCGCAGATAGGCGATGATGACGAAGGGCGCGTCATTACGCTGACTGAAGGTGAAAATTGCTACCCAGCTTCGGTGTCCGCTTGCATCTGGGGATATCTTGGCATGGAACCGGAAGGTGTGGTGCCCGCCCGCAACACGTTGAGGGACGCGATTTTTTCAAGCCAGGATGCCGGGGGCGCGCTTCCAAAGGGCGTTCGCGTTTTCGAAGCTGGAGGTTACAGTGTTTTTCGGGGGGAGATCGCGAACAGGAATGCGTTCTTACTTTTCGACCACGGCCCGCTTGGATACTTGTCTATCGCTGCGCATGGTCACGCTGATGCCTTGGCGTGGATTCTCTGCCTGAACGATCAACCTGTGCTCGTCGATCCCGGAACCTACCTCTATCACTCCGGTGGGCCGTGGCGTGATTGGTTCCGGGGAACCGCAGCCCACAATACCTTACGACTTGGCGCGCGCGATCAGAGCATCATTTCCGGCCCTTTCAATTGGTCGCATAAGGCAAATGCTCGGCTCTTGGATTGGGCGGGTGACGGCAAACCAGATTTTGAGGCTAGTCACGATGGCTACTTGGAGCAATTCGGCGTTGTTCACAGACGCCGCCTCATCATCGGTCCTTCGTCCATTCGCGTCAAAGACCGGCTGGTAGGAGAACGCATGCCGCCATTGGTCGAGATGAGTTATCAACTGGCTCCCAACCTGCGTGCTCGGATCGAAGATAACGCGGTGTTGGTTTGGGCAGAGGACGATCAGCTCCTCAGGATTACGTTTCCCGATAGCGGTTCTCTCTCGATCGCTGAGGGCGAAGGACCGGATAGAGGAGGGTGGGTATCCAGGAAATTTGGGACCAAGACGCCTGCGCCCCGAATTATATGGACGACTACCAATTTTCCAGCAGAGGCCGCTACAGAATTTCACATGCTCTGACGAGCGCCCCAGGCGCTCAGACAGATTTGCGGCGTGAGGATAGGAACGCCAAGGCCGCCGCCGTTTTCTCCAGCGTCGCCTTCGGGTGCAGAGCGGCGTTCAAACTCAGAAATACGACGCCTCCTGCGACGCTCGCAAGAGCGAGGCGCCATGGCGCCGTAAGGAAATAAAGTTCCTGCGTAGCCAGCATTGCGGCGCCGGCTGTACCCAGCGAAACAAGAACAGCGGATGCGATTGCTCGCCAAGGAACCGCGATCGGTGTCAGGCGATTGCTGATGATGACTGAAACAATCAGGTTGCCAATGGCGCCACCGGCAAGCGCAAGCGCGGCACCCACTTCGGACAGGGTCGGGATGAGCAAGGAACAGAGAGAAAGACCCACCACTGATCCGATAGCGGTATTGATGATCAAAAGCTGTGGCCGTTTATGTGCGTGAACCATGGCGTTAAACACAAAACTTGTCACATTGGCGATGATCACGTTCAGGCTAATGATGGCAAACAGGACGGCATGCTGCCCGCCATAATCCGGAGGCAGAACAAGCTTCACCAAATCGCCACTCAGAGCGATGAGCAGTGCCGCTGCCGGAAGGCTGAGTGAGATAATCAGCGCCATAACTTGTGTAAAAAGGGCGCTTGCGGCTTCCGGCCCGATTTCGTCGAAACGACTTACGGCCTCAGGAAAGGAGCCCGTATTTACAGCGTTCGCAATCGTGTTGATCGGCTGACGTGCCAGTGAAAAGATTGCAGCAAACACCGCGACTGACGCAGCACCGTGAAACTCGTTAAGGACAACCCGTTCGACGCTGTGCAATCCGAAGCTGACGAGGACTATGGCGATGATGGGCAGCCCAAGCGCGAAAAATTCCTTGCTGGTAAAGCGCGATGGGCCGTCAACCACCTGTCGCATCGCAATGACGCCTGCAGCCAAACCAGCAACGAAAGTACCCAGATTGGAGGCAATTGAGACCGCAAGGAAAGAGTTGTGATGCGTTATCATCGTCACCAAAGGGAAGATGAGCTGTAAAAGAGCACGCAAGAACTCGAACAGCATGTAAGCTGCGTGACGTTGCTGCAGTTGGAGAACGAGCAGCGAGAAGCGGGACATGGCGCTGGCGAGCAGGTAGACGCATATCGCGATAAAAAATTCTAGCCAACGCTCTGGCAGGACGAACAGCGATGCGGGAGCTGCCAGCAGAAACGCCAGAAAAGTCGTTCCCCCAAGGATACGTCCTGCCTGCAGAAGGCTGCGGCGACTTATTTCTCCCTTGCCGCCCAGCCGCAAAAAAGCAATGCGCATCCACTCGGTGACGGCGAGGTCGATCAATTCGCCAACGGTGACGACGAGTGTTAATATTCCATACTCGTTCTGGTCGAGCAGGCGGGTCGCAACGACAACAAACAGAAGACCACCGAGACGCGTAAACAGGGTAGCCGGGCCGTAGATAAGTGTCGAACGCAACAACATTGGCAATTCCTTGAGGAGAACGATCCACGCCTCCCCTTGTGTTTTACCAAATCCTCAACGTCGAAACCTTAACAATAGCAGGGGATGCGCGATCAAATTCAAGTCGAGACACGGAATGATCCAAGACCAGCTGAATATCAGACCGCTGAAGATCATGATCGCAACTCCCGGCGGGCGCTTGGGGCAGGGGGGCATCGATCGGATGATGATGTCGCTTCACGACGAGCTCCAGAAAGAAGCTGCTCAGGGAGGCGAACCGGGATGCAAGGTTGAGGCCACCTTTGTGCCGACGAGAGGCACCGGGCACATTGCTTTTTCACCCCTTTACCTGCTTGCCTTTTGCATTCGCATGATCTTTGAGCGCCTTTGCGGTCAACTCGATGTCGTTCATATCAACCTGGCAAGCGAGGGCAGCACATACCGCAAATTGATTATTGCCGCTTTCGCCCGCCTGATGAAGATCCCGTATGTGATCCATCTCCACGGCGCAGAATATATGATCTTCTGGTCGGATCGCGATAGCTTCATCAATCGGCAGATCAAAATGATGTTCGAAAGAGCCGGCGGCATCATCGTACTCGGCCGAGCCTGGCGTGATTTTGTACTTCGTAAAGCTCCTGCTGTTTCGGAGCGAGTTTTCATCATTCCAAATGCAACCGCGGCGCCCGACCGTGCGCATGTGGGCGGGGGAGACAAGGTTCACATCATTTTTTTGGGTCGCGTTGGAGAAAGAAAAGGCGTCCCGCAACTCTGCGAAGCTCTGGCCGATATGAAGGACATGTCTGGCTGGAAGGCAACGATCGCTGGGGACGGTGAAGTAGATTGGCTCCGCCAGCATTTGAGGAAATTGCAACTTGAAGATCGCGTGGCGGTATCGGGCTGGCAAGGTCCAGAGGAAGTCGGGCATCTGTTGTCTAACGCGGATATATTGGCTCTTCCGTCCTTCGCAGAGAACTTGCCGGTCTCCGTGATCGAAGCAATGGCCGAGGGCCTAGCAATTGTGGCAACACCCGTGGGGGCGGTTGAAGATATCATCAAGAACGAGGACAACGGTCTGTTGATCCAACCCGGAGATGTTGCTGCCCTGCGAGGCGCCTTGCAAAGATTGCTGGACGATCCCTTGTTGCGGAAGCGTCTGGGCGATTGTGCGAGACAAACCCATCGACAGCGGCTCGATTTGCCCCACTATGTCCACGACATTTGCTCTGTGTGGATGAGCATTTCGCAATCTGCGCATGACCGTTGAGGATTGACGATGAAGGCAATGGATATTCTACGGGGCCTTTATGTTCGTAGTCCTCGTTTCGTGCAAAATGCAGCACGCCCCTTGGTTTCGCTGGTGCCGACACAATTGAAGTTCGGACGCAGCTATGCGGATTGGCGGCAGCGAATTTCCAGAGCTGCGGTTGATCCTGCTTTCGCGGCAGACCAGCATCTCGTTTCGTTGCGAAAGGTTATCGCGAAAGCGCAGGCGGGAAGCCCATTCTATCGGGACCAAATGGAAAGTGCCTTTGGTAAAGCCTTCGATCCGTCACGGCTAATGCCCGAAGATGTGCGGCGGCTTCCCGTACAGACCAAGTCGAGCTTCAAAGCGGCTGGCGATGCAGTTCTGGCAGTCCCCCGGCGCCAGTTGGATAGGGCGGAAACCAGTGGATCCAATGGGGAGCCGAGCTTCGCCTTTTATCTCGACAAGGATCGCAGCCCGCGCGAGATGGCCTTTGTCTATGACGGCTGGTCACGGATCGGCTTTGACGAAAATACCCCACGCGCGAGTTTTCGCGGTTTTGCATTCGACAACGAAAGTCAAGTCTACGATTGGGATCCGGCTCTCAAGGAGCTTAGGTGTGCCGTTTTTCCGTTGGGGGAACAGGAAGCCGCCCGTTATGTCGATGAAATTGACAGGCGGCAGATTCAGTATTTCTATGGCTACCCATCGGCAATAGAGCTGTTTTGCCGTCGGCTTGTTCAGATCGGGCGCAAACCTCAACGACCCATACTGGGGATTCTACCCATCTCCGAGCCCCTCTATGATCATCAACGCAGATTGATGCGCTCGGTGCTGGGGCCGGTTCAGCTGGCACCATTCTATGGACTTAGCGAGAAAGTTGCATTTGCCATTGAGCTTGAAGGGGATGAAGGTATTTATGAGTTCAATCCTCTGTACGGCCTAACCGAGTTGCTCGACGAGGACGACAACCCTGTGACGGAGGCGGGTCGCGAAGGACGGATCGTGGCCACCGGCTTTCTCTCCACTGGCATGCCATTCATCCGCTATGATACCCGGGATTTTGCGCGGCTGGTTGAGCTTCCGACAGCTGACAACGGGTACAGGCTGCGCATCGCGGGGCTCGCGCCACGCCGCAAACCCGGCTTTCTGATCAGCTTCGAGGGGCAGCGCATCGCAGCTCTCGATATCGCACCGGAAGATCCTGAATTCTTCAAAGGTATAAGCGAATATCAGTTTTATCAGAACCAACCCGGCATAGTGATCATGCGCTACATTCTTAGCGAGGGCGGTTCAGTTGCAGATGTAGAGAGGATGGCCAATCATTTCGCCGAGAAAGTGCGCCACACGCTTTCTTTTGAGCCTCAGCAGGTGACAAAGATCGCAGGCGGCAGAAGTGGGAAGCGGGCCTTTATCGACCAGCAGCTAGATCTGGAATTCTACTGAGGTGCAGATAGACCAAGTGCTTCCAACATCCGCTGGTCGGGCACCGCCGGCCCCTTTGGCTCTATTACAGACATCCCATA
The DNA here is from genome assembly GCF_030504645.1 of Rhizobium oryzicola. Classification (GTDB taxonomy): domain Bacteria; phylum Pseudomonadota; class Alphaproteobacteria; order Rhizobiales; family Rhizobiaceae; genus Neorhizobium; species Neorhizobium oryzicola. The sequence continues at coordinate 275,920 of NZ_JAUKWQ010000003.1, forward strand.
GGGATTGGAATACTCCCAGACCGACCAAGGTATTCCCTGCTTCTCGGCTATACTGCGAAGTGTCTGTAAATAGGATAGCCGATCGGCATCGTACGCACCCGATCGCCCATCCGTAGACATGCGCATTACCCCAAACTCGCCCATAAATAGTCTGTGGGGAGCAATCCCATGACGGTCAGCCCAGGTTACGGCCTCTTCAATCCGCGCTTGCATCGTTGCAGCGCTCCAGTCCTCCTTGAAGTAGTCGTCGATTTCGGGCTTAAGGCGCGTGATATTCGCTTCCTGCTGAAGAGGGCTTAGCCCTTCCGCCAGCATGTGGGCACGCAGACCCTCGATGACATTTGCCGGTGTTCCGGTCTTGGCTGGCCAGGGAAAACCGGAAAAGAATCCGTTCTCCCAATCTGCTTTCTGATGCGTGAAGCTGTGTGGCTCATACATATGAAAGCTGTAGTAGACGTTCTCGTCGTCAAATTTTGGATCGAGATTGGTTAGGCCCGTGATGCTGCCGCCACAGGCGCCCGTTACAACTATGGTCAAGGCGCGGTTTATGCTTCTGATATCGGCCACCGTTGCAGCCATGATGCGCTGCCAGTCATCTGTCCCGTTCGCATCGCAAGGATAGTAGGCAGGTTCGTTATACGGTTCGAAGGCAACTTTATCTGCTCCGTGCTTAACCAACATGGCCGCAACGTCCTTCACCATGGCGCGATAGCGAAAGACACCCTGGCTGTTGGCGCCGCCATAGAGGATCGTCATGTCATAGGCCGGCACTTGGCTGACACCGTGGAGATTGAAAACGACTTTCAGGCCTGCGCGTGTCAACCGCTCGACAGCATCACTCAGTAGCTTGAGAGCCTGTTGGCGGCGCGGTCCGTTACTGTCTAACAGGGGGCCGGGATCGACCGTCAGTCGCACGAAATCAAAGCCTAACAGGCGGATCTTTTGAAATGGGTCGCCTTTGGGCCAATCCGCAAGGGGGCGTCCGCCCGACAGCCATTCTCCCACGCTTCGATAGGGCGGCCACCGATAGGATCCATCCTTTTTGAGCGGCGACCAATTCAGCCACTCATGCAATCCGACGCCGCGTTTTAATGGCAATGGAGCCGCTGACGATGGCGAGGGTACGACCTGCAACAGCACTGCGAAAAAGAGAAAAATTATCCGGCACATCCTTTGTTACCACCTGAGAGAGATCCGTAACGTTCGGTTGAAGCAGTTGGCCCATAGAGTGTGCCTCTGTGATCGCGATAATGATACGCCATCACACTGTGGGACTAAACACCTGGTGCAAGGATTAATCCGGCTCTGTGATATGCGTTCAATGACCGATCCGCGATATGAAATCGAGCCAAAAGCCGTCTCCTGGTAAGCACCAGTGCACTCCGAGAACATCGTCCAAGGTTTGCCGTAGCTTTATTGCCCTCAGAACTCTGCCACCTTGCCCCAGGCCGAGGCCTTGAAGCGAGAGGGGTGATAGGGCTTGGGATCGACGATGGGTTCGGCGGCAGTCACGATATCGGCAATGAGATGACCGGCACCGGGACCAATGCCGAAGCCGTGGCCGGAAAACCCGGCCGCGAGGATGAAGCCCGGCAGGGTCTCGATTTCGCCGATACCCGGCACGCCATCCGGCGTGGAATCGATATAGCCGGCCCAGCTTGCGGTGATTCTCGTCTTCTTCAATTCGGGAAGCAGCGCCAGCGCGCGTTCATGCGTGAGCCGGATGGTCGCCTGATCTGGGGCGGGATCGAGGATGCGCATCCTTTCCATCGGCGTCGGCCGGTCGAGCCGCCAGCGGGTCAGCGTTTCATGACCGCTCTTGACGCCTTCCAGCCCGCCCGGCGCGAGGCTCTTCCAGCGCTTGACAAACATCGGCAGGAATTGCGGCGCGAAGCGCAGTTGCTGCGGCGTGATATCGACACTGCCTCGCCCGCTGATCGCCAGCGTATGGCCGCCATCGCCGCGCGCTGTCAGTGAGATCTCGGCCGTATGCAGCGCCGGGGGAATGCCGTCGGCTCCACCCGAGACCGAGAGAATGGACGAGCGGATTGAGGCCTGCGGAAAGCGGATACCGAGCTGCCGGCAAAAGGACGAGGCCCAGGCCCCGCCGGCCAGGATCGCAGTCTTGGTGCGGATCGTCCCCAGTTCGGTCACGACGGCGCTGAGGCAACCGCCTTCCGTTTCGACGCCGCGCGCCGCGCAATTCTGGATGACCGTGCCGCCCAGCTTGACAATGGCGCGGGCCACGGCTGGGGCGGCACCTGCCGGATCGGCAATGCCATCGGTCGGTGAGAAAACGCCACCCTTCCAGTTGCGACCCGTCGCGCGGCCCTTTTCGGCCGCTTCCGCTGCGGAGAGCATGTGGGTCGTTACACCGACTGTTCTAGCAAAATCGCGCCAGCGCGCCCAGCCGGCAATCTCGGCTTCGTTGTTGGAGAGATAAAGCAGGCCGCAGCGGCGGAAGCCGGTATTTTCGCCCGTCTCGGCGGCAAAACGCTCCCAGAGATCGAGGCTCTTCGTTGAGATCGGCAATTCGCGCGCGTCGCGGTTCTGCTGGCGGCACCAGCCCCAGTTACGACTCGATTGTTCCGCACCGATCCGGCCCTTCTCGACCAGCACTGTCTTCAGCCCCCGCTGCGTGAGGTAATAGGCCGCGAACACGCCGACAATGCCGCCGCCAATCACGACGACATCGGCGGTCTTGGGCAAGTCGGAGGCGGTTTCGATGAGGGCAAGCGGCGCGGGCATGGCGATCTCCAATTCTTAAGCCCAGACTAAGCGCAGGTCTCACGCAGGGGAAACCGGAGTGACTGTGGCAACGGCAGAATATTCCGGGCACCGCTTGCGCATCGAAATCTTCTGCGCCGTTTCCGGTTTGGGCCCTTGATGGACAATGAAGGCGGGTGTGCTAACCTCGATCAAGATAGGCGGCAGAATTTTATGCTGCAGAAAGTTGGGGAAGATTGCAGGCCGATGATGAAACTCGACCGGACGGACATAAAAATCCTCTACGAGCTGCAAAAGAACGGCCGCATCACGAATGTGGAACTGGCCGATCTCGTGCATCTTTCGCCGAGCCCGTGTCTCATGCGCGTCAAGCGCCTGCAGGCGGAAGGCTATATCGAGGGCTATTCGGCACAGATCAATCTCAGCAAGCTCGGCCAGACTCTGACCGTCTTCACAGAAATCACGCTGAAGAACCACCGCCAGGTCGATTTCGCCCGCTTTCTTGCCGTGGTCGACAAGATCGATCAGGTCATCGAATGCCACCTGGTTTCGGGTGGCTACGACTATCTCCTGAAATTCGTCACCGCCGGGATCGGTGAATACCAAACGATCATGGAACGCCTGACCGACATGGATATCGGTATCGACAAATATTTCAGCTTCGTGGTGCTGAAGTCGCCGATCGTCAAGGCGCATCTGCCTCTGACGAGCCTGTTTCCGGTGTCAGGTTGAGTTTGATGGGCGGGGCGTCACGCCCCGCCATACTGCCGCACCAGCTCCGGCTCCAGCACAAGCGTATCGAGCCAGGTCGGGTCGAGTTTCGGTACGGAGGAGAAGAGGAGCTTGGAATAAGGATGGGTCGGTGATTTCACGTCCTCACGCGTCAGGTGCTCGACCTTCTCGCCGCGATACATGACCATAATCTCGTCGCAGATCGCCTCGACCACCGACAGGTCGTGGCTGATGAAAATGTAGGAGAGGTCAAGTTCGCGCTGCAATTCCTTCAGCAGTTCGATGATGGCGGCGGCGACAACCGTATCAAGCGCCGAGGTTATCTCGTCGCAGATGATCAGCTTCGGATTGGCCGCAAGTGCGCGGGCGAAGTTGATGCGCTGCTTCTGGCCGCCGGAAAGTTCGGACGGATGGCGATAACGCAGCGCCTTCGGCAGGCGTACCATGTCGAGAAGTTCGTTGACGCGGGTGTCGCGGGCCTTGCCCTTGAGGCCGTGATAGAAGCTTAAGGGCCGGCCTAGAATGTCCTCGATGGGCTTGGCGGGGTTGAGCGCCGTATCGGCATATTGGAAGACGATCTGCATCTCGCGCAGCGCCTCGCGCGAGCGCCGGCGTGCATCATGATGCAGTTCCTTGCCGTCGAAAATGATATTGCCGGCACTCGCTGGGAGGATGCCGGCGATGGTGCGTGCGAGCGTCGACTTCCCGCAACCGGATTCGCCGATAATGCCGAGATTGCGGCCCTTTTCGACCGAGAGGCTGACAGTGCGCACGGCCGTCATGAAGGGCAGGCCGTCCGCCTGGATCGGACCATAGCCGGCAATGACGTTTTCGATCTCAAGGAGCGGGCGCGCCTTGTAGGTTCGTTTGCCGGCAAATTGGGTTTCCTTCGGCTCGAAGGCGGAAAGCAGTTCCTGCGTATAGGGATGTGCCGGCGTCGAAAGAATGGCTTCGGTCGTGCCCTCTTCCTGCACCTCGCCGCCCTTTAGCACGACGATGCGGTCGGCGATCTGGGCGACGACGGCGAGATCGTGCGAGACATAGACGCCGGCAATCCCGCCGGCCTTCATCACCGACTTGAAGGCTCTCAGTACGTCGATCTGGGTCGTTACGTCGAGAGCCGTGGTCGGCTCATCGAAGATGACGAGCTTCGGCCCGCCGATCAGCGCCATGGCGGCGGCAAGCCGCTGCAACTGACCACCGGAGACCTGATGCGGATAGCGTTCGCCGATGGTTTCCGGCCAGGGGAGCGACAGGGCCTTGAAGAGTTCTATGGCGCGTTCGCGCGCCTTGTCGGACGTCATCAGGCCGTGGATGCGGGTCACTTCGATGACCTGGTCCATGATCGTCTGCGAGGGGTTGAAGGCGGCAGCGGCACTTTGCGGCACATAGGCGACTTCGGTGCCGCGCACTTTGGCGCGCTCACGCTCGGAGAGCCCGGCCATGTCCTTGCCGTCGACCAGCAGCGCGCCGTCGGCGATGCGGCAGCCGGGACGGGTATAGCCCATCAGCGTCAGCGCGATCGTCGTCTTGCCGGACCCGCTTTCGCCGATCAGCGCGACGATCTCGCCCTTGGCGATGTCGATATTGACGCCCTTGATGATCTCGATGCGCCGGCCGGCATCCGTGGTTGCCTCGACATGCAGGTTCTTGATTTCGACAAGCTTGCTCATATCAGGCGCTCCGGTCGCGGATCTTGCGGGGCAGGTTGTCGATCAGCAGGTTGACACTGATCGTGAGGCTGGCAATGGCAATCGAGGGCGCGATGACCGCGGCCGAGCCGAAGGAGAGGCCTTGAATGTTTTCATGCACCAGCGCGCCCCAGTCGGCGAGCGGCGGCTGCACGCCGAGACCGAGGAAGGAGAGGCCGGACAAAAGCAGTACGATGAAGACGAAGCGGATGCCGAAATCGGCGAGCACCGGCCGGATAATGTTCGGCAGGATTTCCGAGATGGCGAGATAGAGCGTGTTTTCACCGCGAATGCGGGCGACCGTGATGAAATCCATCGTGTTGACATTGACCGCGAGCGCCCGGGCGAAGCGATAGGAGCCCGGCGTGTAGATGAAGGCGAGCGTCAGGATGAGCGCCGGCAGCGACGAGCCGACGGCGGCCACGACGACGAGGCCGAAGAGCTTGCTCGGGATCGAGATCATCGCATCCATGAAACGGCTGAGCGCGGTATCGAACCAGCCACCGACCACGGCAGCGGCCATGCCGAGAATGACGCCGGAAGATGAGGCGATGAGCACGCCGGCGAGCGCGATGCCGAGTGTGTAGCGGGCGCCGAAGATGATGCGGGACAGCATGTCACGGCCGAGATAGTCGGAGCCGAGCCAGAGCTTGGAACTCATCGGGCCGAAATAGTCCATGTCGACGATCTTGCCGATCGGATAGGGCGCGATCTGCGGGGCGAAGAGGGCGACCACGGCCCAGAACAGGATCACCGCGAAGGCGAGAATGCCGACAAAACTGAACGTGTAGCCGAAAATGCCGGGAGCGGCGGAGGTCGATGGGGCGCTTTGCGTCATCAGCGGAGCCTCGGATTGGAGATGATGGCGATGATGTCGGCAATCGTGATCAGGATCAGATAGCCGGCACAGAAGATCACCGCGCAGGTCTGGATCAGCGGCAGGTCGCGCGTGGCAACCGCATCGACCATGAGCTTGGCGATGCCGGGATAGTTGAAGATCGTCTCGATGATGATGACACCGCCGATAAGATAGGAAAGCGAAAGCGCCAGAGCGTTGACGATGGGGCCGAGCGCATTGGGCAGCGCATGGCGCAGCACGATGCGGCTGCGCGAGGCACCCTTCAGAAGCGCCATTTCGACATAGGGCGTCGACAGCGTCTCGATGACGGCGGCGCGCGTCATGCGGATGATCTGGGCGGAAACGACGAAGGTCAGCGTCACGACCGGCATGGCATACATGCGCAGCAGGTCGTAGAGCGAATGCACCTCGTTGACGAAGGAAATGGCCGGCAGCCACTTGAGATAGACCGCGAAGATGAGCACCGCGGTGGAGGCGACCATGAATTCCGGTACCGAAATCACGCCAATGGTCAGCACCGTGACGACGCGATCGTAAAGCGTGCCGCGCAGGACGGCCGAGGTGATGCCGAGCGTCAACGCGAAGGGAATGGAAATGAGCGCCGTGATCCCGGCAAGTTTCATCGTGTTGACGAAGCGCGCAGAGATCAGCTTCGAGATCGGCATGTTGTTGGCATAGGACGTACCGAGATCGCCCGTGACCAGCCCTGCGATCCAGCGCAGGAAGCGCAAGACGGCCGGTTCGTCGAGATGCATGGCATGGCGCAGACCCGCCACGGCGTCCGGGGTCGCGGCCTGGCCGAGCAGGATGGTTGCGGTGTCGCCCGGCAGCATGCTGGTGGCGAAGAAGACCGCGAAGGAAACGATGATAAGCGTGATCACGGCAATCACCAGCCGCTTTCCGATCATGCTTGCGATTTCAGAGTTCATGAGAGACCTCCAGCCGCGTTGTCCTATGACGGCAGCCAAACCACTGTTTCATCAAATGGTCATTGAAAAAAGAGCCGTCTGCGGCCGGCATGCGCGTGTCTCGCGGGGCCGGGTCGATGCGCAGTATCAAAACGGCGGTCAGATCCGGGAGGCACAGGGCCTCCCGAACCGGTTTGAGCCAATCAGGCTTCGAGCCAGAGATATTCTGCCATGGCGAAGCCCATCATGCCGCCCAGCGGATTGGTTTCCAAGCCCTTGACCTTGGAGGAGAGCGCATCCGCATTGGTGATGTAGGCGGGGATGATCGTGCCGGCATCGTCGGCGATCATGGTCTGCATCTCGTTATAGATCTCGCGGCGCTTGTTCTGGTCCAGCATGCCGCGGGCTTCGAGCAGCAGGGAGTCGAACTTCGGCGACTTGTACTGGCTTTCGTTCCACGGTGCGTCGGACGAGTAGAGCAGCGAGAAATAGATGTCCGGCGTCGGGCGCGGGTTGATATTGCCGAAATGGATCGGCGCCTTCAGCCAGTACTTGTCCCAGTAACCGTCGGAGGGTACGCGCTGCACATCGAGCTTGAGGCCGATATCGGCGCCGGCTGCCTGCATGATCATCGCCATGTCGATGGAGTTGTTGGCGGCTTCCGAGGCGATGACCGGGATCGACTGGCCGAGAACGCCGGCCTTCTCGAAATAGTGCTTCGCCTTGTCCGGATCGAAGGGCTTCGGCTTCAGGTTGGCATTGTGGAAGAAGTTGGCCTTGGAGATCGGCTGGTCGTTGCCGACTTCGCCGAAGCCGCGCAGCGCTGCGGTCACGATCTGCTCGCGATCGACGAGGTGCTTCATGCCCATGATGAAGTCCGGCTTGTTCGAGCCGAGCTGGATATTGAGGTTGGTATAGTTGCCTGACGTCGACTTCGAGATCCGGTAACCGCTCTGTGCCTCGACAAGCTTGGCCGAACGCGGGTTGATTGCATAGGCGTAGTGAATGTCGCCGGCGAGCAGCGCGTTGACGCGGGCATTGTCCTCGCTGATGGCGAAGAATTCGAAACTATCGAGATGCGGCAGGCCCGGCTTCCAGTAGTTCTTGTTCTTCTTGACGATGGAGCGGACGCCCGGCTCGAACGTGTCGAGCACGAAGGCCCCCGTGCCGTTGCCCTTGGAGAAATCAGTCGTGCCGTCCTGCACGATCATGAAGTGATGCAGCGCCAGAATGAAGGGGAGGTCGGCATTGGCAGCCTTCAGAACGATCTCGACCGTGTTCGTGTCGATAGCCTTGACGTCGGAAATCTGCGCGGCGATCTTGGCGACCTTTGAGCCGACTGCCGGGTCGAGATGGCGCTTCAGCGCGAAGACGACGTCGGCAGAGGTCAGCGCCTTGCCGTCATGGAAGGTCACGCCCTTGCGCAATGTGACGGTCCAGGTCTTGGCATCCTTGGTGTCGAGCTTTTCGGCGAGTTCCATCTGCGGCGTGCCGCTTCCGTCAAGGAAGGTCAGGCGGTTGTAGAGGGAGCAGCAGCGGACATAGTCGGTTGCGGCGGACGCCTTGGCCGGATCGAGCGTGTCGGCGTTGGACGAAGAGAGGCCCGCGACCTTCAGGTGTCCGCCGGAGACCGGCGTTGCCGCAACAGCGCGCTCGGCGCGGCCGAAAACGGCGCCGCCGGCAGAAAGTGCTACACCGCTGGCCAGCATCATCTTCAGAAGATCGCGGCGCGAGGCACCACGACGGATGGCATTCTCGACGCTGGCGTCGTCGGACTTTGTCCAGTTGGTGATCTTGTCGGTCATGTCATTCCCCTTTTGCTTCGGTTTGGGTGGGTATCCGTCTTGCGCGGACTTTCCGGCCCTGGTGAAATTTTGCGCTCGCGGCCTTTCTGGCCTTTTTCTACTCAGCAGTCTTGCATGCCCGCCGGGGGCGTATCGTTCGGTTTGGCTTGGGGCGGCAGCATAAAATTGCGAACTTGCATCCCCCGGCGACATTTCGGTGAAATGCCGCCAGGAGCTCATCGGGCCGCTCAGGCCATGGCCTGGCGGATATCCGGGTCCTGCAGCGTCTCGTCCAGTGTCTTGCGGGTGCGCTCGACAATCGCGTCGATATCGGCGTCCGTGCAGCAGAGCGGCGGCGCATAACCGAGCACGCCTTGCGGGAAGGCGCGGATGACGAGACCATTGTCCCAGGCGCGGTCGAAAATGCGGCGCGCCGGCTGGGCCGCTGCCGGGAGCGGCGTCTTCTTCACCTTGTCGGTGACAAGCTCCACGCCATAGAGCATGCCGCGGCCGCGGATTTCGCCGACCAGCGGGTGGTCGCTCAGGCTCTGAAGACCGGCGAGCAGGCGCTGGCCTGCCTTCACGCCGTTTTCGAGAAGCCCGCCTTCATAGAGTTTCAGCACTTCCAGGGCGACAGCGGCGCTGACCGGGTGGGCGGAATAGGTGAAGCCATGGCCAACGGCCGCTTCGCCGGCGCCATCGGCAATCACGTCATAAACGTGATCGGCCATGAAGACCGCGCCCATGGGCACATAGCCGGAGGTCAGGCCCTTGGCGACCGTCATCATGTCCGGCACGATGCCTTCGTCGGTTGAGGCAAAGAGCGGGCCGGTGCGGCCGAAGCCAGTGATGACCTCGTCGGCGATGAAGAGAATGCCGTAGCTCTTGCAGAGCTCCCGCATCGCCTTGATCCAGCCCCTGGGCGGCACGATGACGCCGCCCGACCCTTGAATCGGTTCGGCATAAAATGCTGCCACACGGTCCGCGCCAATCTCCTCGATCCTGGCCTTCAGCGCCGCCAGCGAGGAGGCGATGATCGCCACATCGTCTGAGCCTACCGGGTTGCGGTAGGGATAGGGGGACGGGATCTTATGCTGCCAGTCGAACGGCAGGCCGAAGCCGGCATGGAAGGCCGGAAGCGCGGTGAGCCCTGCCCCGACCGTGGTCGAGCCGTGATAGCCCTGCTGGATCGAGATGAACTGATCGCGCTGCGGCTCGCCCTTGGCATTCCAGTAATAGCGGACGAAGCGGATGGTGGAGTCCACCGCATCCGAACCGCCCAGGGTAAAGTAGACGCGGTTGAGATCGCCCGGCGCGCGTTCGGCCAGTTCTGCGGCGAGCCGAATGGCTGGTTCCGAGCCCAGATCAAAATAGCCGGTGGCATAGGGCAGCTCGCGCAATTGCTTCGTCGCCGCCTCGATGATGCTTTCATGGCCATAACCGGCATTGACGCACCAGAGGCCGGCAAAGCCGTCGATCAGCTGATGGCCATTGGCCTCGGTGACGGTGGCGCCGGAGGCGGACTTCAGCACGCGCACGCCCTGCCGCTCGTGACCGCGATAGGAGGCGACGGGGTGAATGAGGTGGGCGCGATCGAGTTCGATCAGGAAATTGGCGAGCATTTCAGTCTCCGATGTGCTGTTTTTCAGCCAGATTGGGTTCAGCCGAGCGCCTGATTGGCCAGTGCATAGACTTTGCGGCGGGCCTGTTCGGCGTCTTCCTTGGCCGGCCGGCGCATGGCGATGCCGCCGCCGACATGGAGAAGGCCGATTTCGGAAAGCCAGTGCGCAATGCCCGTTTCGCTGCCGGTATCGACACGCAGGAAGGCGCCGGGACGCGAGGCGGCATGAAAGGCGATCAGCGCGCAGGCAGTCCTGGCATCCGGCGCGATCACCGGGCCGATCACCTCGCCACGCCCGAAGCGACGGATCGCGGCCCAGGCTTCGATTGTCCCGCCCTTGCGGATCACGGCAATCTGCCCGTGTTTCACCAGAGCATCGATCAGCGCGGATCGATCCGCGCCATAGGCTTCCCGGTCCAGCGCCTTGAGCGCTTGCAGATCGCCGGCCAGCATCGCCTCTACACCGTCGGGCCGCTCCAATGGGCGAACCTCGCCCTGATGCTGGCGGATAAGTCCGGTGGTCGTGAAGCCGAGCTTTTCATAGAGCGGCAGGCCTTCCTTCGTGGCGACGAGGCGCAGCGGCCGGTCTTCGGCGAGCGCCATGGCGCGCTCCATAAGCTTGCGTCCGACGCCCAGACCCCGCATCGACTTGTCGACGATGACCATATTGATCGTGGCGCAATCGTCGCCATAGGGCGTGACCAGCGTCGTGCCGGTGACACGGCGGTCGGCATCCATGGCGACAACGCCGCCGCTCAATTGCTGGACCAGTTGCCAGTCCTCGCGGCGATGCGGCCAGCTTTCGGCGCGCGAAAGCTCAACGGCTCCGTCAATGTGCTCAGGCCCGAAGGCGACGATGTCGATCTGATTCTGCATGGGCATTCCCTTTCATGACCTGAAGTGTCGGCGAGGACAGGGAAGCTATTCATCTGAATGGCGAGGCCGGCGCACTATCTTTCGCCGAAGCGAACGGGCAGCGCCGCATCTTATGCTGCGGCCTCGCAAGAACAGGGGTTTGAAAGGTCCGATTACGAGTCCGGGGAAGGCTCTGCCGTGCAATAGTGTGCCAAACGGGATGGCAGATTAAAAACTTTGTGCTTCGGGGACGGGTGAATTCGCGCAATCGAGGCGGAAGAAGCCGGCTTATGATCTAGGCAATGAAACATGAAAGCCAGAGGAAGAACGTCATGGCCCCCTTTCGCCCGAAATACATCTCCTTCGACTGCTACGGCACGCTGATCAATTTCGACATGGCGGGTGCCGCCCGCGATCTTTATGGCGATCGCCTCGATGCCGAGGCCATGGACAAGTTCATCCGCAACTTCTCCGCCTACCGTTTGGATGAGATCATGGGCGCCTGGAAGCCCTATGCAGAGGTCGTTCACTACTCGCTGTCGCGCACCTGCAAGGCCAATGGCGTGACCTTCAGGGATGAAGACGCGAAGATGGTCTACGAGCGCGTGCCGACCTGGGGTCCGCATGCCGACGTGCCGGCTGGTCTCGCCAAGGTGGCGAAGGAAATTCCCCTCGTCATTCTTTCCAACGCCATGAACTCGCAGATCATGTCGAATGTCGAAAAGCTCGGCGCGCCCTTCCACAAGGTCTATACCGCGGAACAGGCGCAGGCCTACAAGCCGCGCTTCAAGGCCTTTGAATACATGTTCGACATGCTCGGATGCGGCCCGGAAGACATGCTGCACGTCTCTTCTTCCTTCCGCTATGACCTGATGTCGGCGCATGATCTCGGCATCAAGAACAAGGTCTGGGTCAATCGCGGCCATGAGCCCGCCAACCCGTACTACGGCTATACCGAGATCGCCGACATTTCCGGCCTGCCGGGTGTGGTCGGTCTCTGACTAGAAAGCGATTACGATGAAATTCGTCTCCTATTGGCATGACACCGCGCCGGCATTTGCCGGTGCAGCACAGGGTCCAGTTAGCGGTCACTATGATGTTGCCGTCATCGGCGCGGGCTTTACGGGTCTTGCGGCGGCGCGGCAGCTTGCCAGGTCGGGGGCGAAGGTCGTCGTGCTGGAGGCGGAGCGCGTCGGCTTCGGCGCCTCCGGCCGCAATGGCGGCCACCTGAACAACGGGCTCGCGCATAGCTATCTCGGCGCCAAGGCCGAGCTCGGCAAGGAGCGCGCCATCGCGCTCTATCATGCGCTGGACGATTCCATCGACACCATAAAGGCGCTGATTGCCGAAGAGGGCATAGACTGCAATTTCCGCCGCTCCGGCAAGCTGAAATTGGCTTCGAAGCCGAAGCATTTCGAGGCGATTGCGCGCAATTTCGAGGCGTTGAACAAGGAATGCGATCCAGAGACGGCGCTGCTGTCGCCGGAAGACCTGAGAAGCGAAGTCGGCTCGCCCTTCCATGGCGCGATGCTGTCGAAGAAGAGCGCCATGATGCATATGGGCCGCTATGTCGTCGGGCTTGCTGACGCCGCCGTCCGCCATGGCGCGACGATCTTCGAGGGTACGACCGTCACCGGGCATCACGAGCTTAACGGGACGCACACGCTGCAAACCTCCCGCGGCAGCGTCACCGTCGCCAATGTCATCATGGCGACCGGCGCCTACACGACGAAGAACTTCACCTGGTTCCGCCGCCGCATTATCGCCGTCGGCAGCTTCCTGATTGCCACACGGCCGCTGACGAACGCAGAAGCTCAAGCCGTCATGCCGGGCAACCGCACCTGCGTCAACACGATGAATATCGGCAATTACTGGCGGCTTGCGCCCGACAATCGTCTGATCTTCGGCGGCCGCGCGCGCTTTTCAGCGACGTCGGACCAGCGCTCCGATTCCAAAAGCGGGGAGATCCTGCGCGACAGCATGGAGCGTATCTTCCCGCAACTGAAGGGCATCGACATCGACTATTGCTGGGGCGGTCTCGTCGACATGACGGCGGACCGCTATCCACGCGCCGGCTTCCATGATGGTCTCTGGTACGCCATGGGCTATTCTGGCCACGGCGCGCAGCTCTCGACCCATCTCGGCATGACGATCGCCGATGCCATTCTCGGAAAGGCCGATCGCAACCCGATGCAAAACTACCCCTGGCCCGCCGTCCCTGGCCATTTCGGCAAGCCCTGGTTCCTGCCGCTGGTGGGGCAGTACTACAAGATGCTCGACAAGTTTCAGTGAACGTCCTCCCAGGACAAAAAGACGGCGCGGATTGGAGACAATCCGCGCCGTCTTCGTTTTCACAGCAGGCATGAAAAAGGGCGGCCTCGCGACCGCCCTTTGTCTATTCTCAAGCCAGCCCACCCATATGAAAGCTCTTCGTTTCCAGATATTCCTCGATCCCAGCTTGCGCGCCCTCGCGGCCGAGGCCGGATTGCTTGACGCCGCCAAAGGGGGCGACTTCCATGGAGATGAGGCCGGTGTTAAGCGCCACCATGCCGAATTCCAGCGCTTCGCCAACGCGCCAGGCGCGCTTCATGCTCTCGGTATAGAAATAGGAGGCGAGACCGAAGGGCGTGCCGTTGGCAATGGCAATCGCCTCGTCTTCCGTCTCGAAGCGGAAGAGCGGGGCGACGGGGCCGAAGGTTTCTTCCGTTGCCAGTTCCATTTCGGTCGTCGCGCCCGTCAGCACGAGCGGAGCCGTATACTGGGGGCCGTTCGGCATGGCGGGCGTCTCGGTGATGATCTTTGCGCCCTTGGACAGCGCATCGGCCACATGGCGCTCGATCTTTTCGATGGCGGCGGCGTTGATCATCGGGCCGATGGAGACACCGGCCTGTGTGCCCGGACCGACCTTCATCGCATCGACGCGGGCCTTCAGCTTCGCGGCGAAGGCGTCATAGACGCCTGACTGCACGAGGATGCGGTTGGCGCAGACGCAGGTTTGGCCGCCATTGCGGAATTTCGAGGCGAGCGCGCCTTCGATGGCCAGATCGAGATCCGCGTCATCGAAGACGATGAACGGCGCATTGCCGCCGAGTTCCAGGCTCAGCCGCTTGACGCTGTCGGCGGCGCCTCGCATCAGGAGCGAACCGACGCGGGTCGAGCCGGTGAAGGAGATCTTCCGCACCGTTTCGTTCGCCATCAACTCGTTGCCGATCTCCGTCGGCATGCCGGTGACGATGTTGATGACGCCGGCCGGAATACCGGCACGTTCGGCGAGAACGCCCAGCGCCAGCGCCGAATAGGGCGTGAATTCCGACGGCTTGATGACGACCGTGCAGCCGGCGGCGAGCGCAGGCGCCACCTTGCGGGTGATCATCGCATTGGGGAAGTTCCACGGTGTGATGATGCCGCAGACGCCGACCGGCTCCTTCAGGACGATGATGCGGCGATCGCGCGTGGGGGCGGGGATCGTGTGGCCGTTGATGCGGCGGGCTTCCTCGGCAAACCATTTGACGAAGGAGGCGCCGTAGCGGATTTCGCCGCGCGCCTCATCCAGCGGCTTGCCCTGTTCCGACGTCAGGATCAGCGCGAGATCCTCGAGGTTTTCGATCATCAGATCGAACCACTTTTCGATCAGCACCGCGCGCTCGGCATTGGTCTTCGCCTTCCAGACCTTGAAGGCGGCCTCTGCGGCGGCGATGGCCGCGCGGGTCTCTTCGCCGCCCATGTCGGGAACGGTGCCGATGGCGGTCTGCGTAGCCGGGTCGATGACATCGACGGTTTTCCCTGAGCGGGCGGCGATCCATTCGCCATTGATGAGGCCGGCCTGGCGGAGGAGGCTCTGGTCCTTGAGGTTCAGCATGGGTCTGTCCTTATTCAGCGGTGAGCGCGGCGATGACCGCAGCGGTGATCGTGTCGGTCGAGTCCTTGCCCGGAGTGGTGCCGATGCCCTTCGCGGTGACGGCGGGAAGAGCTTCCATGATACGGGCGGCGGCGTCCCTTTCGCCGAGATGGTCGAGCATCATTGCGCCGGACCAGATCGTCGCCATGGGGTTTGCAATGCCCTTTCCGGCAATGTCCGGTGCGGAGCCGTGGACGGGCTCGAACATGGAAGGCGCGGAGCGGTCGGGGTTGATATTGGCGGAGGCCGCAAAGCCAAGCCCGCCCTGGATGGCGGCACCCAGATCGGTCAGGATATCGCCGAAGAGGTTGGAGGCGACGATGACGTCGAGGCTTTCGGGCGCCATGACCATGCGGGCGGCAAGCGCATCGACATGATAGCTCGTGACTTCGACATCCGGGTATTCGGTGGCGAGTTGTTTCGTGATCTCGTCCCAGAAGACCATGGAATATTTCTGCGCATTGGACTTGGTGACGGAGGCAAGCTTGCCGCGCCGCGCGCGGGCCTGCTCGAAGCCGAAGCGGATGATGCGCTCGACGCCCTTTCGGGTGAAGATCGAGGTCTCGACGGCGACTTCGTTGTCCATGCCCTGATGGACACGCCCGCCGGCGCCCGAATATTCGCCCTCGGTGTTCTCGCGAATGCAGAGAATGTCGAAGCCTTCTGCCTTCAGCGGCCCCTGAACGCCAGGCAGCAGCCGGTGCGGGCGGATATTGGCATATTGCACGAAGGCTTTGCGGATCGGCAGTAGCAGGCCGTGGAGCGAAACCGAATCCGGCACCTCCGCCGGCCAGCCGACCGCGCCGAGAAGGATGGCGTCGAAGGAACGCAGCGTCTCGATCCCGTCTTCCGGCATCATCCGACCGGTCTGCTTGTAGAAGGCGCAGGACCACGGGAATTGCGTAGACTCCAGCGCGAAGCCCGAATTGGTGGCAACTGTTTGCAGCACAGCCCAAGCGGCGTCCGTGACGTCGCGGCCAATGCCGTCGCCAGGGATGAGGGCTATCTTGTGGGTTTTCATCTGTTCATCCTCAAAGACTGATGAGTACGCTCTTGCTCTTGCGATTGGCTTCATAGGCCTCGCGGCCGAGGTCCTTGCCGATGCCGGAGCGCTTGTAGCCGCCGGTCGGCAGGATATGGTCGCGCGACCGGCTGTAGCGGTTGACCCAGACCGTTCCGGCTTCCAGCGCGCGGGCGAAGCGCAACGTGCGGGAAAGGTCGGACGTGAAGAGGCCGGAGGCCAGGCCGTAGACCGGGTGGGTGGAGAGAGTGAGCGCTTCATCTTCCGTCTCGAATGTCTGGACGGTCAAAACGGGACCGAAGATTTCCTCGACAATGGCCGGATTGTCCTGCGTCACGCCGGAAATCAGCGTCGGTGCGTAGAAATAGCCGGCACCCTCCATCTCCTCGCCGCCCGTTAGGCATTCGCCGCCGGCGGTCTTCGCGGCCTCGACGATGCTGGCGATGCGGCCGCGCTGGCGGCCGGAAATGATGGGCGAATATTGCGTGGCTGCATCCCAGGTTGGACCGGGGCGTGCAGCCTGCATGCGGGCAATAATTGCGGCGATGAGTTCGTCGGCGACGGATTTCTCCACGATCAGCCGTGTTCCGGCGACGCAGGCCTGGCCGGCGTTGAAGATGACGCTGCCGGCAATCGCGGCGGCAGCCTTGTCCAGATCGGCATCGGCAAAGACGAGCTGCGGGCTCTTGCCGCCGAGTTCCAGCGTCATCGGCTTCACGCCGGTGCGGGCGATGTTTTCCATGATCGCCGAGCCGGCGCGGGTCGAGCCGGTGAAGCTTACCTTGGCGATATCGGCATGGCCGGTCAGCGCATTGCCGGTCGTCGGGCCGTCGCCAAGAACGACATTGATGAGACCCGCCGGAATCCCGGCCCTGACGGCCAGTTGCGCTATGTAGACGGTCGAAAATGGCGTCATTTCGGATGGTTTGATGACCACGGCATTGCCGGCGGCAAGTGCCGGGCCTAGCTTCCAGCCGGCCATGGAAATGGGGAAGTTCCACGGCGTGATCGCACCCACCACGCCATAGGGCTCGCTGATCGTCATGCCGAACGTCTGGTCGTCGGTCGGCACGACATCGCTGCCTTCCTTGTCGGCGAATTCAGCGAAGAACCGGATCTGCTCGGCGGTGACGGCAATATCGCCGGCCACAAGCTGGCCGACGGGACGCGTGGAGGACAGTGCCTCGATCTTCGCCAGCGTCTCGGCTTCCGCTTCAATCAGGTCGGCCCAGGCCTGCAGCGCCTTCGTGCGCTCGCGCGGGCGCACACCGCCCCAATTGCTGGATTTCAGCGCCGCCCTGGCATTTTCAACCGCATGGTTCACGAGTTCCGCATCGGCGACCGGGCAATGCACATAGGTCTTGCCGTCCGACGGGCGATGCATGTCGAGCCCGTCCGTCGCTTCAATCAGCTTTCCACCGACGAAATGGCCGATCGGCAGGGCAAGCGTGTCCGGGTTGAAGCTCAGGCTCATGGGGCGGTTCCTTTCGGTCTTTAGAGGAGACTAGTCGGAACTGCCGAGCACGAACGGTTGCGTGAGCCACGCTCCTCCGTCGTTTCTTGCGTTTTGAGGGCGGGCGGCAGACAAATCTTTTGCGTTGCCGCCCGGCTGGTAGCGTTGAGGAGGAAAACGCAATGCGCGTCAGTTGACGACGACGTAGATCTTGCGCACCGTTTCGATCGTCTTCCAGACCCCGGTAAAGCCGGGCTTCATGACAAAGCTGTCGCCGGCCCTGTAGATCACCGGTTCGCCGCCATCGGGCGTGATTTCGACGACGCCCGACAGGATATGGCAAAACTCGAAGACCTCGCCCTTGATAGACTTGGTTTCGCCAGGCGTCGCTTCCCACACGCCGGAGAGAACCTTGCCCTCTTTGGCCTCGTCCATGGCCCAGGTCTTGAAGGCCGGCGATCCTGCAATCAGACGCTCCGGCAGCGGTCCGGATTCCTTAGGGTTGAAGGTCGGGTTCGGGTCGAGCGTTTTCAGGAGAGACATGGTGTTCCTTTCGAGGGTTGCTTGGGTCAATAGCGTGCGCGGTCGACGAGACCGATGGGATCACGGCCGGAGAGATGCAACCGGATATTCTCTATGACGGCACGGGCCGCCGTTTCCGGCTGGGTGACACTGGCGATATGCGGGGTGAGGATGATCTTGGGATGCCGCCAGAGCGGATGATCGGCTGGCAGCGGCTCCGGATCCGTGACGTCGATCATGGCCGCCGACAAGTGCCCGCCGTCCAGCGCTTTGAGAAGCGCCGCCTGATCAAGCTGCGGGCCGCGCCCGGTATGGATCAGCGCAGCCCCTTGCGGGAGTTTCGCAAAGAGATCGGCGTTCAGGAACCCGCGCGTTTCTTCCGTCAGCGGCAGCAGGCAGACGAGTATGTCGGTTCGCGTCAGCATGGCCTCAAGCCCGGCCGCACCGTGATGGCAGGTGACGCCATCAAGCTCACGCGGGCTGCGGCTCCAGCCGGAGAGCGGGAAGCCGAGCGGCTTCAGCCGATCGAGCACTGCCTGCGCCAGCATGCCGAGGCCCAGAATGCCGACGCGACGGTCTTGCGCCTGCATCTGCGGCATGGGTGACCAAACGCCCTGCCGCTGCCGGTCGAGATAGGCGGGCAGATTACGATGCAGGGCAAGCGTGGCGAGCAGCACATATTCCTGCATCATCCGCACGATCCCGTCCTCGACCATGCGCACGATCTTCACATGCTCGGGAATGGCCGCGATATCGAGCTGGTCGACACCCGCCCCGATCGAAAAGAGGATTTCGAGATTGCGGTAGCGCGCCAGATCGGCGGGCGCCGTCCAGGTGATCATATAGCGCACGGCGTCAGCATCGACGCTCCCCGCATCCATGCTGAAGGGGATGTCGGGCAGGGCCTGTGCGAAGGCATCGGCAAAGATTGCCCCGCGCTTTGCGTCCGAATTGAAGAGAAAGGTCATCGGCTTGTTGTCCTATGCCGTGCAGCGTTGCCCCAGCGCCTCGATGAAGCGCTGGCAGGCGGCAAGCTCGCTTTCGAGAATGAACTCGTCCGGCTTGTGGGCGCGGCCAATGTCGCCGGGGCCGCAGATCAGCGCGTCGATTCCGGCGGCCTGATAGAGCCCGGCCTCGGTTCCGTAGCTGACGGCACCGAGCGGCGTTTCGCCTGTCAGGGATTCCACGAGATGGACCAGCGGGCTTTGTGTCGAGAGCGCCAGCGCCGGATAGGCGCTCATCTCTTCCCACTCGATGGCAAAGCCTTGGCCGCGCAGGCCTTCCGCCACCTTGCGGATGGGCCCGAGAAGATCTCGGGGATCGACGCCGGATATGGCCCGCGCCTCCATCTCCAGCGTGCAGAGATCGGGAACGATATTGATGGCCTTACCGCCCGCAATCACGCCGGCTTGCAAGGACGAATAAGGCGGCTCGAACGCCGCATCGAAGGGGCCGCGCGCCATGCTTGCCGCCTGATCGATCACGGCATTGAGTATGCCCGCCATGGCGTGGATGGCATTGAGCCCCAGATCGGGCCGCGAGGAATGCCCGGCCCGCCCCCGGATCGTGACCCGCGCGGCCGCCTTGCCCTTATGGGCAAGTACAGGACGCATGTTGCTCGGTTCTCCGATGATGGCCCCCAGCGGCGGCGCGCAAAGCGCTGGCAACCGGGCGATCAGATGCGGCACACCGCGACAGCCGGCCTCCTCGTCATAGGAAAAGGCAAGGTGGACCGGCCGCCTGAGCCCCGCCCTGGCGAGCTGCGGGACGGCGGCCAGGGCCGCGGCCAGATAGCCCTTCATGTCCGTCGTTCCGCGCCCGAAAAGCTTGTCGCCGTCACGGCGCAGGCTAAAGGGATGGGTGGTCCATTCGCCGGCCTCTGCCGGAACGACATCCATATGGCCGGAGAGGATATAGCCGGGGAGATCGTCCGGCCCGATCGTGGCGAAGAGATTGCTGCGATCGCCTTCCGGCCCTGCAAGGACATGCGCGGTTACGCCATGGTCGGCGAGATAGTCGCTGATCCATGACGCGATCGCGCCGTTCGGCGTGCCGACGACGCTGTCGAAGGACACGAGCTTTTCCAGAATTTCCGTCGCGTTCATGAATTCCCCGGTGCAGCCTGCGGTAGATTGTGACATGGTTCGGCAGTGTCTCAGAATGGCTGTTTTCAGCGGGATTCCATGCCGAACCTGTCGGCCATTCGGTCGAATGTTGTGATGTGAACGAATTTTCGAGCAAAATCTGCGGTGGCGCCGGTTTATGATTGTTTTGCTGCCTTGCAATGGTCTTGCAGCGTGGTCTGAAATATTTCGAGGATTGATCGGTGGCCGAAACAATGATTCCCGGCGAAAGACTGCAGATTGACGCCTTTGCGATGCAGATCGGCGATGTCGCGGATGCCGATCTCGAACAGCTTCATGCCCTGTCGATTTCGGTTGGTTGGCCCCATCGCGGTGCCGACTGGCAAATCCTGCGCGAGGTTGGCAAGGGCGTCGTCGCAACCGATGACATCGGCCGGATCATGAGTTCAGCCATGTGGTTCCGCCAGTCGCCCGAGCTTGCGACGATTGGCATGGTGATCACGTCCCCGCGCCTGCAAACGCAAGGCACGGGCCTCTGGCTGATGGAATATGCCCTGAAAGACCTTGAGGGCGTGAATCTCCGCTTGAATGCAACGCGCGCCGCTCAGCGGCTCTACCTCTCCCTCGGCTTCAAGCCGGAGAAAACGGTCTATCAATGTCAGGGTGTCGTTACCAATCCGCCGGCAGACCGGGCGGTTTCTGGCGATCTGCGCAGTTTGACGGACGACGATCTTGCCGCTGCAATCTCGCTGGATGCGGGCGCCTTCGGCGTTTCGCGGGCAGGCCTAATGGAAAAGCTCTTCCAGCATTCACGCGGCTATGGCCTCTTTCGCAATGGCGCGCTGCAAGCCTTTTCGCTCTGCCGCCGCTTCGGACGCGGCCATGTGGTGGGTCCCATCGTCGCGGCGGATGATGAGGACGCGATCGCTGTCGTCTCACCGCATATCCGCGATCATAAGGATACGTTCCTACGTCTCGACACCCATTTTGAGACGGGCGACTTCGCGTTCCATGTCGTACACAGCGGCTTGTCGGTGTTTGACACTGTGCTGACCATGTCATTCGGCAAGACACTGGCAGATTACATATCGGACGCGGCGAACCCACCACGAACCTATGGTCTCGCCAGCCAGACGCTTGGCTGAATGCTCCAGTTAGTGATGCGGGCTGCTTTCGACGCCGGCGTCATCAGGAGTGCGGTCGCCGTAGATACGGAAGGGGAGGGGAAGGATGTCGATGACGCCCCGCGTCGACTGCCGTGAGACGGCCAGCCGTCCGAAAAGGATCCGATGATCTATGATGTCGAGTCGGGGAGTATGCCCGGCTTGACGCACGCTGTTGACCGGCCAGATATCGCCGCCGCCGGTCCCTGCCACGCCTTCCGGTGCCGGTGACGGAGACCGTTCCTGTCGCGAAACGTCTAATGGATAAGCGAACCGCCGTTCACATCGACCTCGGTTCCCGTGCAGTAAGCAGCGAGTTCGGAGGCCAGGAAGAGGGCACAGCCGGCGACATCCGAAGCTTCGCCGGCGCGGCCCATGGGAATGCCCTCGACGATCTTTTCCAGCATGTCGGGTGTGAGTTTCCCCGCGGTGATGTCAGTGGCGATGAAGCCGGGGCAAATGGCGTTGACGCGGATGTTCGACGGTGCCAGTTCACGGGCCATCGCCTTGGTGAGCCCCAGGATGCCGGCCTTGGCGGCTGAATAATGCGGGCCGCCGAAAATGCCGCCACCGCGCTGAGCTGACACGGAGCTGAGATTGACGATCGAGCCGGACTTGCGCGCGCGCATGCCGGGAATGACGGCCTGGCTCATATAGAGCGTGCCGCGCAGGTTGACGTCCAGAACCGCATCGTAATTGGATGCGCCGATCTCCATGATCTTCAGCGGCTGGGTGATGCCGGCATTGTTGACTAGGATGTCGACGCTGCCCCAAAGCTTTTCAAGCTCGGCAGCTGCCGCATCGCACGCGACCTTGTCGGTTACGTTGCAGGCAAGGCCGACATGATGCGGGCCGAGATCGGCAGCGGCGGCCTCGGCAGCGGCGGCATCCAGATCGAGAATCGCAACCGTCGCGCCATGCTCGGCAAACAGTTTTGCCGTGGCCTTGCCGAGCCCTCGCGGCGAGGCTGCGCCGGTGACGATCGCAAATTTACCTTTCAGCAGACCCATGGGTCTCTTGCCTCCCTTTCAGATGTTGGAATTCGCCGTCAGAGCCAGGCCCGGATGCGGGCAGCGACCTTGTCGACGGAGATGCCGTACATGTCGTGTAGCGTCGGCAGCGCGCCGGCCTCCAGAAACTGGTCCGGCAGTCCGATCATGCGGAATTTCGGGGCGATGCCGCGCGACAGGAGACCGCCGGCCACCGCCTCGCCCAGCCCGCCCATGACAGTGTGATTTTCTGCTGTGACGACCAGCCGCCCCGACCTGGCGGCTTCTGTGGCGATCGTGTCCAGATCGAGCGGCTTGATCGTCGGGCAATGCAGGACGGCGACGTCCACTTTGTCTTCGGCAAGTTTCAGGGCCGCATCCAGGGCGCGCATTGTCATCAGCCCGGTCGAGATAACGAGGACGTCGCGCCCGTCGCGGATGAGCTGCGCCTTGCCAAGCTGAAACCGGTAGTCCGGTTTGTGCTTCTTGAGGACAGAGGGAACCTTGCCGCGCAGGAGCCTGGCATAGACGGGGCCCTCGTGGGCGCACATCGCCGGCACCATGCCGACAATGTCGTCGGCATCGCAGGGATCGATGATCGTCATGTTGGGCAGGCCACGGAAGATTGCAATATCCTCGGTTGCCTGATGGCTCGGGCCGTAGCCGGTCGTCAGGCCAGGCAACGCGCAGACGATCTTGACCGGCAGGTTTTCCTCTGCGATCGCCATGGCGATGAAGTCATAGGCGCGGCGCGAGGCAAATACGGCGTAGGTCGTCGCGAAAGGCAGAAAACCCTCGCGTGCAAGGCCGGCCGCGGCCGACATCAGCACCTGCTCGGCCATGCCCATCTGGTAGAAACGGTCCGGCATCGCGTTGGCGAAGACATGCAGGTCGGTGTATTTGCCGAGATCGGCCGTCAGGCCGACAATGCGATCGTCCTTGCGGGCGGCCTCGATCAGGGCGCTGCCAAAGGGTGCGTTCACCGTGTCATAGCCCTCTGCGGCGAGCGAGGCGATCATGGCGGAAGTCGCCTGACGTTCGCCTTCGGGACGCTTGCGGGCTTCGTATTTGCGGGCCATGGATGCGAGCGTCATGCGGGCTTTCCTTCTTCGAGAACTGCGAGCGCCTTGTCCCATTCATCCGCCTCGACGCGGACGAAATGGGTTATTTCGCGGCTCTCCAGGAAGGGTACGCCCTTGCACATGGTCGTATCGAAGATGATGACGCGCGGCTTTGCGTCCTTGAGTGCGCGAGCGGTATCAAAAGCTGTGACGACAGCGGCAAGATCGTTGCCATTCACGCGCTGTGCGTGCCAGCCGAACGCTTCCCACTTTTCGGGCAGCGGCTCGGAGCAGAGCATTTCAGTGGACTTTCCGTCGGCCTGCTGGTTGTTGAAGTCAACGAGGCAGATCAGGTTGTCGAGCCTGTGATGGGCACCCGACATGGCGGCTTCCCAGGTGGAGCCTTCGCCCAGTTCGCCGTCCGACATGAGATTGTAGACGAATGCCTTGTTCCGCTTCCGCTTCAGCCCCATGGCCATGCCGACGGCAATGCCGAGACCATGGCCAAGCGAGCCGCCGGTGATTTCCATACCCGGCGTGTAGGACGCCATGCCCGACATAGGCATGCGACTGTCATCCATGCCATAGGTTTCGAGCTCATCTTCCGGGAGAATTCCCGCTTCCATCAGGACGGCATAAAGCGCGATTGCATAGTGTCCGATGGATAGCAGAAAGCGATCGCGGCCTTCCCATTCCGGGTCCTCTGACCGAAAGTCGAGTGCGTGGAAGTAGGATGCGGCCAGAACATCGGCAATCCCGAGCGCCTGACCGATATAGCCTTGCCCCTGAACCTGTCCCATCAACAAGGCTTTCCGACGTATGTTCCAGGCTCTATTTGCCAAAGAAACGTTGGATCGCGCCGCGGAGCGGCTTGCCAGTTCCATGCTTTCCTCCCGACTTTCCATGGGTCGAGAAATAGCATCGACAGGGAGGGAAGGATTTTAAGAAAAGTGAAAGATATCTGAAGTCAGCCTTAAACCACGAGCGGTGGTTCAGGCTACAAACCCCAAGGCTTGACATCGATCAGGTCGGTGGGGGAACCGATACGGAAGCGGCAGCCCAGGCCTTCGAGATGCGCGCGCGCGGCATTGTCGTGCTTCTTGCTAACGGCAGTCATCCAGTTGAAAAAGCGCATCACGATACGCCGATTGAGATGCCGCGAGGGGCAGACAAACCAGTAGGCTGGAAAATCGATCACGTCGAACGCAGTCGAAAAGGGTACAAGTTCGCCGCGTTCCAGTTCGCCCAGACAAAGCGTGACGCTGTCGAGCGCAATTCCGGCACCCTGCTTAGCCATTTCAATAGACATGGATGACCGGTCGAACCGTAAGGGATAGCTGACGTCCGGAATGTCTATCTTGTTGTAGGCGAGCCAAAGGTCCCATCGATACAGCGTCTTTACGCTATCGATCAGTCGCGCCTTCGCCAACTGGCGTGCCGGGTCCGGGTCTATATCCCGCAAGCGCTCCAGATAGGCCGGGCTGCAAAGCGGAAGCACAAGATCGTGCATCAGCGGGGTGACCGAGACCCCGTTCCAGGTTCCGAGCCCGTAGCGCAGGTCCACATCGACATTTTCCGTTTCGAAGGCAGAGAAATCAGGCGTCGCGTCGATCCGCATGTTCCAGTCTTCGTTTTCGGCGGCAAACGCGCCGACGCGGGGGCCGAGCCATCTGACGCCGAAACTCGGACTGACCCTGATGACGAAATTACGCCTGTCCCGCTGCAAGGAAATGGCCGATCGGGCATTGCGTATGGCGCCGAAGGCTTGCGTTGTCGTCTGGAAAAGCCGGTCGCCATCGAGCGTCAGGATCAGCCGCTGCTTCTCACGGCGAAAGAGCTTGACGCCCAACTGCGCTTCGAGGAGCGACAATTGCTGGCTCACGGCAGAGGGCGAAATCCCGAGTTCCTCGGATGCCTTTGTCACGCTGCCCAGCCGCGCAACCGCTTCAAAATATTCCGTAGCTTTCAGGTTCAGATCGCGCATGCGCTCATGCTTATCTTAAGAGCACACGGCGATCCATGCCCTCGTCCGGCATAAAAGAAGGTGGTGCGCGAAACGCACCACCCAAAGGTCACGCTTGGGAGCGTGCAGTCAGGAGATATCCCGGTTCAGATACGGTAGAATTTTTCGGCATTGTCATGAAACAGCTTCATCCGGTCGGTATGCGGATAGCCGACGGTGATATTCTTGAATGCGTTGAAGATCGCATCGTATGACGAGAACAGCTTGTCGACGGGGAAGTTGGACGCGAACATGCAGCGGTCGATGCCGAAGATCTCGATGGCGGCTTCGACGTAGGGACGGATGGACTCCGTCGTCCAGGTGAAGTCACCCATCCCAAGGCCGGAAATCTTGCAGGCGACGTTCTCGGCCTGTGCGAGCTTGCGCATCCCCGCGCGCCAACCCTTAAAGTGGTCGGGTCCGTCAACCTGCATGCCGGTATGGTTCAGGATGATCTGCGTGTCGGGGAAATCTCTTGCCAGCTCGTAGAACTCTTCCATCTGCCAATAATAGAGCTGCAGATCGTAGGACAGATTACGCTTCGCCAGTTCCTTGAAGCCCCGCCGCCATTCCGGCGTCCGGCTTACTTCGGGCCTGTCGAGATAGGTCTTGGCGGGATCGGTATGATAATTCATCGATTGCCGGATGCCGCGGAAATTCCTGTATTCCATGTGTCCGTCAAGGAGATCGGCAACATCCGGCTTGCGGAAATCCGCATAGCCTACGATGCCATGTGGGAAGCCGCGCAGATCCGCGATCCCCTGCAGCCACCGCGTTTCTCCCACAGGGTCCTTCGGATCGTACCCGACATCGAGATGAACCGATTTGACAAGGTTCTGGTTTTTCGCGTCCTCCAGAAAATCGTCGATCAGATAATCAGAGATGATGGCGGAATAATCTCCGAAAGCCGAGGGCTTCGCGCCATCGCTCAGCCAGGGATAATAGTTGTTGGTGATGTCCCACAGATGATGGTGGGGGTCGATCAGCGGAATGTCAGTCATCGGAAAACCAGTCGGATGGAGTTCACGGGATCAAGATGAAGAGGCCGGAGACGGATGCCCATCTCCGGCCAGTTTGATCACTGCGGGAAGACGCGCGCAATAACCTTCTTGGCGGCATCCGAGTCGATATCGGCAGCCTTCACCAGCGGCATGACGAGCGCCATGTTCTGCGTGGTCTTTGCACCGGTCAGCGCATTGTAGACCTGCTGGGTCGCATCGATGCCCTGGCCAACGGCCTCCTGGAAGAAGATGCCCTGGATGGCGCCGTCTTTCAGCAGCTGGATCGTGGTCGGGCTGCCGTCTGCAACCGTGACGCCGACCTTGCCGGTCAGGCCGCGGGTGGCGAGAGCCTTGGCGGCACCACTGCCGGCCTGGTCATACATCCCATAGATCGCCTTGACATTCGGATGCGCGGTCAGGAGGTCATTGGCCTGCGTGACCGCCTCGTTGATCGTCAGGCCCTTGGTTTCGAGAATCTGCACCAGATCGCAGCCGTTAGCCGCGAATGCTTCCTTCGCGCCCTTTAGGTATTTCTGGGCGTTTTCACGGTCCTGCGGCAGCGACAGCATGCCGACTTCCTTGCCACCCCGCTCCTTGGCGAGTTCGCAGGTGTATTTGCCTTGGGCAAGGCCGGTCTCATAGTTGTTGGCAGTGACCGACGAGGTGAAATTCGTCTGGCCCGGCTGGGGGCCGATGCCGGCGAAGGCAACCGGGATCTTGTTCTGAGCCAGGAAGCTCAGAAGCGGCGGCGTGGAGGTCGAGCTGACCGGGCCGATGACAACCGCGTTGACGCCGCGCGTGACGGCCACCCTTGCATTGTCCATCTGCTTGGCAGGCGAGTTTTCCGAGGTGTATTCGACATAATCCATGCCGAGTTCCTTGGCCTTCTGCTGAACACCGTGCGCCACCCATTGCCAGTAGTCGATATCGAGCGACGGCGCGATATAGGCGACTGTGAACTTCTTGTCTGCGGCGTGGGCGCCCTGTGCGATCAGCACGCTGGCGGCTGCAGCCAAAATCGTCTTGACCAGTTTTTTCATAGTTCCTCCTCCTAGAGCGATATGATGCGTATTTATTGATGGCTGAATCTGTCGATGAGAACCGCGACGAGAATTGCGAGCCCCGTCACCGAGCCTTGCCAGAAGCTGTTGATGCCGATGAGGTTGACGCCGTTCTGGATGATGGTGATCATCAGAGCGCCGAGCACGGCGCCGATGGCGGATCCGGTGCCTCCGGACAGGCTTGCGCCGCCGATCACAACGGCTGCAATGGCCTGCAACATCAGCGACGCCCCGGCCGTCGCCTCGGCATTGAGGATATAGCTCACGGTCAGAAGCCCGGCGAAGGAAGCCATCGTGCCAGAGATGACATAGGCGGCAAAGCGGGTGCGCTTGACTGGAATGCCCAGCAGATAGGCGGCCACTGGCGAGCTGCCGATCGAATAGAACCAGCGACCTGCCGTGACCTTGCGCAGGACGAATTCCAGCACGATCGTGAAGATCAGGCAAAACAACACGAAATTCGGCAGGCCGGGGATCATCTCTCCACTGTTCAGCAGCCAGTAATCCGGCGAATTGACGCCCAGCGACCGACCGTTGGTAACAATGAAGGCAAGTGAGGCGGCGACCGCATAGGTGATGAGCGTCACGACAAAGGGGGCCAGTCCGACCAGCGTGATGAGGATACCGTTGATGCTTCCGAAGATGACGCCGACGGCGAGGCCGGCAAGGCTCGACGTAACCTCATCGAAGCCATTTGCCATGGCAAGCGCCGTGACCATGCCGGTCAGCGAGAAGATCGATCCCACTGAGAGATCGATGCCGCCCGTGATGATGACGATGAGCACCCCGAGAGACATGATTACCAACGGCGCCGATGCCTGCAGGATATTGGAGAAATTGCCTGACGACAGAGCGGCCGGGACAAAAATGCCGACGCCTACGAGGAGGACAACGCAGGCGGCGGCGATTGCCAGCTCCGATCGATAGACCGAGAAAATGGAGGGCATGCGCGGCGCGGATGCGTTGTCGCTTTTGGAAGTCATGTGCTGTACTTTCGTGTTCATGCCGCCATTCCCGTGAGGTCAGCCAGTGCATCCTCGTTAAACCGGTCGGGCGGGAGGAGGCCCTTGGCATGCCCTTCGGTGTCGAAGGCCAGGATCTCATCGCAGAGTTCCAGCAATTCGACATTCTCCGTCGACCACCAGACGACAGTCGTTCCCTGTTCGGCCATCGTCCGGATAAGCCCGTAGATATCCCGCTTGGTGCCGATATCCACGCCGCGCGTCGGCTCTTCGAAAACCACCAGTTTCAGCGGCATGGCCAACCAGCGGGCCACCAGCAGCTTTTGCTGATTGCCTCCCGAAAGTGTACCGGGAAGATCCCAGATCGATCCGGCCTTCAACTTCAATCGCTGGACAAGCTCCATGCACTCGTTGCGCTCCTCGCCGTGCACCCAATAGCGGCGTTCGCGAATGCGGCGGGAAGCCAGAACGTTGTCAACGATGGGCAGTTGCGCAAGAACGCCTTTCGTGTGCCGGTCGCCGGAGACGTAGCCGATGCCAAGATCAATGGCTTGTCGCGGCGATAACGGATGGCTCGGCCATCCCTCTGCCGCGATGCTCCATCGGCTGGCGCGGCCCGTGCCGTTGAGAAGTGCGATCAGCTGCGAGGGACCTGCGGGCGCACCGGCCAGCCCAAGAATCTGGCCCTTGCGCACAAGCACATCGCCGGTCGGCCCCTTGAGCATGATGCTACCTTCCGCAGTTGTGATATTGCGTCTCTTGCGCTGCTCATCGCGATGTGCCGGCTGGCCCATCTGATGGACGATTTCACTGTCTGTGAGTGTCGAAAGCGGCGCAGCATCGACTGCGGTGAGACCATCGCGGATGATGGTGCAGACATCGCAAAGCTGCCGGATTTCCTTCATGCGGTGCGAAACGAAAACGATGCCGATGTTCTTCTCGCGAACCAGTCGGCGCAGCACGAGGAACAGTCGCTCCGTCTCGCCGGCGGTCAGGTTTGCTGTCGGCTCGTCAAGCAGCAGAACTTCGGCGCCCGTCGAAAGTGCGCGTGCGATCTCGACAATCTGCCCCTCGTGCATCGACAGCTCGGAAGCTTTCAGATGAAGGTCGCGCGCAGCCAGTTGCGGGTCGATCAGAGACAGCGCCGCATGGGCAATCTCAGCCTGTTGTCGGGGCCGTACAATCGATCGGCCGGATGCGGCATGCACGAGCGCGATATTCTCGGCCACAGACAGATCGGGAAGAAGCGCCAGTTCCTGATGGACCACGGCGATTTTGGGTTCAGCTGCATTGCTGGAGGAAAATGTGATCTCGCCATCATCCTTGCGAATACCGCCTGTGATGATGCGGATCATCGTGCTTTTTCCGGCGCCATTCCCGCCGAGAAGGGCGTGGATCTGACCGGATCTGACCGTAAAGTTCAGCCCGCGAAGGACTTTGGTGACGCCAAAACTCTTGTGCAGATTTTTGACGGAAATCAATTCTATATCAGGCGGCGACATGCGAAACCCGCCAACCCAAGGGGATGCTTTTCACGCATCGATATCTGCAAAACTCGCTCGTCATGTTCCAACTCCTCCCAAAATCAAATTTAGAGAAGGGCCTTCATGCCGGAAAGTTACTAAAGTTAAAGATGTGTTTAGTCTGACTAAAGACCTCGCTGGGCTAACTTATCCGGCGGCCTGATGTGTCGGTCTGCATGCGCGGTCTCATTGGCCTCTCGGAGGATCTTGATATCCTGATATCGCGTTACGCGAATGATCCTGACAGTATACCAGGACTTCTCAATAAGACCGGGAAGACGATCCTGCCTGGCAGGATTTCATGCGGCCACATCCCCAGTTCCTGAGACGGCACCGTGAGAGATACTTCAATCAGTGAGCACCAGGGCAAGTCTTGCGCTGTAGCTTCATCCTGAACGGGTCTATTTCGGTCCGCTGGCACCTATAGTCGTAAATCATCCCGGTCGACACTCGAGCGGGTCACCGGTGGATGCGCTTTCTCGATGCTACCTCTTGTTGCGGTGGGCACGAACCACATCCGAGAGAAATCGAGCCAGATCGTGGGTCACATGGTTAATGTAGCCGGGGTTGACGTCTGATGAGGGCCTGCCCCGCTTGGCCTCACCGACAGTTGCGGATTTGACCAGAACAGTCTTTGCGCCGAGGGTAAAGGGAATTTCGAGATTACGGGGGACATCCTCGAACATCGCCGCCTTCTTAGGATCCGCCCCCATATGGGCGAAGAGGCGTTCATAGGGCGCACGATGGGGTTTGGGATCGAGATCGGCCCAGACGATGTCGAAGATGTTGTGGAAGAGGTCGGTAATGCCGAGGCGCGCCAGCACATTCTCGGCGTGGCTGACGGTTCCATTGGTGTAGATGACACGCTTACCGGGCAGAGACCTGATGGCTTCGGCAAGCTGGATATCCGGCACCAGCATGGCATGGTCGATATCGTGGACATAGGTGAGGAAGTGGTTCGGATCGATTCCGTGTTCGATCATCAGGCCGTTGAGGGCGGTGCCGTGAACAGCTTCGAAACGCTCATAAAGCACGGCAGCTCCGGTATGATCCGTATCCAGCAGGTCGCAGATATAGTCATAGGTCCTGTGTCTCATCTGGATCATCAGATTCAGTTCCTGCGGATAAAGGGTGTTGTCGAGGTCGAAGATCCAGACGTCGACATGTTCGAAATCTGCAGCAAGGTCTGCTGTCTCGGCGAGGAGTGGGTGCATTGACTTCTCCAGAGACGGGCGGGACCGGCGAGTCCGCGCGATCGTCCGACAGGGGTTAAACGGTAAGATCTTGGGAGCTTCGGGCCGATCCCCGCGCTTGCAGCCATTCAGCCCGCAGCAGCGACATCAGCAGCAGATCAGCACGGCGACCGTCGGGAAACCGCAACGCACTGCGCATCAGGCCTTCCTCGACGAAGCCGATCTTGGAATAGACGTGACGGGCGATATCATTGTCGGGCAGAACGTCGAGCCACAGCCGTTCCATGTGCGGATCCGCAAACACCAGATCGGTCAGAGCAAGGAGGAATCGGGTGCCAAGGCCCTTTCCGGACTGACGGACCGCGATACGGTTGAGATTGGCGATGCCCTTGCCATTATCCTCCTGTTTGATGACGGCAAAGCCGACAGCGCCCGTCGCAAGTTCGCCGATCACATATCTATAGTGCGGCAGGCTCATCTTGTGACGATGAACAGCCACATCATGGGCGCCGACAAGCTCGGGATAACCCGGCAGCCGCTCGATCGCCATGATGAGATCGATATCGGCATCATCGGCCATGCGAAGGGAAAGACTATTCAATCTGGCAGTTCCTGCGAGCGGTCTTTATGGGAGGGAAGCGCGGTCGGCGATGCGGCGTCATCGACCGGTCTGGCGAGGACCATTGCAAGGATTGTTTCGATGTTGAAAGCCAGACGTGCGTCGAGCGCTTCACGCGTCATTAGCTTACGTTGATAGACATGTGAGCTGGTTGCGTGATTCATGAGATAATAATAGCAGATCGCATTCTTCGTCAGGCACAGCTGGACCGGATCGATATCAGGCCGAAACGTGCCATCCGCCACACCGCGGGCGAGAATGTCCTCAGTCAGAAACTGCGACTTGTCCGACCCCTCCCGCAGCACTTTTGACGAACGGAAATGCCGCGCGCCAAGCATGTTTTCTTCATTGAGAAGCTTGGTGAATTCGGGATGCGCCATGTAATAGCGCCAGACGAAGGTGACGAGGGCGACGAGGGCATCGCGCGGCGGCATATTCTGGAGGTTGAGGTTCGCTTCGGCCTCCCATATGTCGGTATAGACCTTTTCGAAAACAGCCTGAAACAACTGCTCCTTGTTCCCAAAATACTGATAGAGCATGCGTTTGCCGATCTGCGCCTTGGCAGCGATTTCATCGACCCGCGCGCCGGCAAAGCCCTTAGTCGAGAACTCCGCGACAGCCGCCTCTAGGATCCGCGACCGGGACAGATCCGGCCGCCGCGGATGACGGCTGGTGCGGCCTTCCGCTGTCTCCAAAGTCGCCGTTGGCTTGACATCCTCTTCCATCAGGCGTCGCTCCCCTTCCGCTCATACCCTCGCCACAAGCGACGAGTTTTGCCGATGCCAGAGACGGCCTTGAACGGCCCGATTGTTTCTGCCGTTTTCCGTTGCACTTCAACCATTTGCCGGCGCCTCCCAGTACAGCGTTGTAACTATTCAGTCACTTATATCATCTAAGTACCTGTAATCAATATAATATTTTTCGAGAAATTTTCTGGGCCGTCATCAAGCTGTCAAGCACGAGGTCTATAGGCTGCCCGGTCGCCTGCTCCCGGCAATGGGCTCTCGCGATCATTTGGAAGCAATCCGGAGTGGTGCAACCCATGCATGGCAAGGACATCAGGATCGCCGGCCTCAGGAAAGATTTCGGCGCCACCAGCGTTCTGAAGGGCATTGATCTTGATGTGCGGCAAGGTGAATTTCTCACACTGCTTGGGCCGTCTGGATGTGGCAAGTCAACCTTGTTGCGCTTGATTGCGGGCTTTGACATCCCGACCTCGGGAACGCTTGAGATCGGCGGTCGCGATGTTACTTATCTGGTGCCCAAGCAGCGCCAGATTGCGATGGTGTTCCAGTCCTACGCGCTGTATCCGCACATGAGCGCCGGGAGAAACATTTCCATTCCGCTCGAGATGCAGCGGCTGTCATTCTCTCAGCGCCTTCCCGGTGCTGGCTTTCTGTCAAGCAAGGTTAGACGGATCCGTGAGGATATCGCCGCCGATGTGGCGCGGGTCGCGGACCAACTCGGGCTCGAAAGCCTGCTGGATCGAAAGCCGGCGCAGTTGTCGGGCGGTCAGCGGCAGCGAGTGGCTATTGGCAGGGCGCTTGTGCGCAATCCTTCCGTATTCCTTATGGATGAGCCGCTGTCCAATCTCGACGCCAAGCTTCGCAATCAGCTCCGTGAGGAAATTGCCGATCTCCACCGTCGCACAGGCATCACATTTGTTTTCGTCACGCATGACCAAAAGGAAGCGATGGCTCTGTCTGACCGGATCGCACTCATGCAAGGCGGCCAGATCGTTCAATGTGGCACCCCCGGCGAACTTTACGGTGCGCCGGCGCTTCTCTCCGTGGCACGGTTCGTCGGATCGGCGCCGATCAATGAAATACCTGTCACCGTCGGCAACGGGGATCTCCGCGCCGGACAATTGCGCCTGGGCCTGCGTGCAGAAGGTGTGGCTGACGGCCAATTCATCCTGGCCTTACGCGCCGAGGCGCTGGAGGCCGTGCCGCACGCGGACGAGACAGGGGTTCTGCGGCTGCCGGTCGCGCATGTGGAATATTCCGGATCGGAAATCATTGTGCGTTGCGGCGGACGTGAAATCGGCTCGGAGTGGATCCGCATCCAGATCCCGGCAGAACGTTACGAACAGCTGCGCAACAGCGGCAATCTGGGCGACACGATGACGTTTCGTGTACGCGCCCACGGCGTCCATCTTTTTGCGCTTTCAGGGGAAAGAATGCGTGTCTCCTTGGAGAACAACGCCGAAAAAAATGGGGTGCGCCATGCCGTCAGCGTCTAGCGCGACCAATCTTTCCTGCGGGCGCGCATTCCGCAGCCGCCATGAAGCGCTGGCCTACGGGTTCTCGGCTCCGGCCTTCCTGCTGCTGTGCGTCACGGTCATAGCGCCGATTGTCGTCGTCGTTGCCATGAGCCTGACCGACTACCGCCTGGGACGGACAACATTCCAGTGGATCGGTCTCGGCAACTACGCAACAATGCTGTCCTCACCTTACTTCTGGCAGGCCCTGAGAAACAGCGCTGTCTATACCGCATTTGTCGTGCCCCTCTCGGTGTTCCTGGGCCTGTTCGTGGCGATCCTCATTCATCATCGTACGAAATCCCGACGCTTTTACGAGATCGTCTACTTCCTGCCGGTCGCCAGCACGCTGACGGCGATGTCCATCGTCTGGAGCTATGTGCTGAACGGACGCATCGGACCGCTCGCCAACGTGATGGCCTCCATCGGATTGCCCCGTCTGGACTTCTTCTCAGATGACAACCTGGCCCTGATCGGACTTGCCATTGTCGGAATTTGGCGGTTGGTCGGATATAACGTCGTGCTGTTCCTGGCGGGCCTTACCATGATCCCGGAAGAAGTTCAGGATGCAGCCTCCCTTGATGGCATCGACACCTTCTGGGATCGGCTGAGATACATGATCTGGCCGCTGCTGGCCCCCACGACGGTGCTGGTCTTCGTACTGAACTGCATTCAGGCTTTCCAGGTCTTCGATACGGTCGCGGTTCTGACGAATGGTGGACCGCGCGGGACAACGAACATGCTGCTCTACGAAATCAATACCCAGTCCTTCGGTAGCCTGAAGATCGGCTACGGGAGCGCCTTGACCGTGCTCTATCTCATCCTGATCGGTGCGTTCTCCATCGTTCAGGTCGCTCTTTCCGATAGAAAGGCGCGTCCCTGATGCAACGCGGATTTGCTCCACTCCTGAGATCATTCGGTGTCCATACCATCCTGCTATCGGGTGCCTTCATAACGATTTATCCGTTCCTGTGGATGTGGAAGGCCTCGATCGAAAGCAGCGGCGAAGTCTTCGGTGCCATGAAGAACGCGCCTTCGACATTCGAGTCCGTCCTCTCCAATTACGGTCAGGCGCTATTTGCAACACCGGTCCTGCATTTCATGCTGAACGGGGTTCTGGTGACGGGCGGCATTCTGTTCTTTCAAATCATCACCACGGTGACCTGCGCCTACGCGTTGGCGAAATTCGAGTTCAGAGGCAAGCGGCTGCTAATGGCCATCGTACTGTTTGCCATTACCATTCCAGCCCAGGCACCGGCGCTGCCGCTCTATATCGGTCTTGCAAAGCTGCAACTGCTGGACACCTATTTCGCAATGATGGTGCCGCATCTCACCTCCGCCTTTGCGATCTTTCTCTTTCGCCAGTTCATCAGGTCATTTCCGGACGAGATCCTGCTGGCCGCGCGCCTCGATGGCATGACGGAGATCGAAATCGTCGCGCGGATCGTGGCACCGTCCATGCTGCCTGCCATTGCAGCCTTCTCGATCTTTTCGGTGACCTTTCATTGGAACGATCTCTACTGGCCGATGATCGTCATCCACTCCATCGATCTGGCGCCACCCACCCTGGGGATCCTGTTTTTCCGCAGTCAGGAAGGCGGGGATAGCTTCGGCCCGCTGATGGCCTGTGCCACCATCGTGACCGCACCCCTCATTCTCGTGTTTATCGCCGCTCAGAAGAAATTCGTGCAGGGAGTGACCATGAGCGGCGTCAAGTGATTTGAGCCCGCCCAGCGGCAACTGGACGGGCTC
This sequence comes from Rhizobium oryzicola, assembly GCF_030504645.1. Classification (GTDB taxonomy): domain Bacteria; phylum Pseudomonadota; class Alphaproteobacteria; order Rhizobiales; family Rhizobiaceae; genus Neorhizobium; species Neorhizobium oryzicola. The sequence goes on from NZ_JAUKWQ010000003.1 coordinate 311,661, forward strand.
AAATGGGCAAGACCCAACGGCAAGACAAAGCCATTCCACATCCTAGGAGATGATCCATGAGCTTGATCACAAGATTGACTGCAGCGGCGCTCGCCTGCTGCATGGCTGCACCAGGCATCGCACAGGCAGGCGAGGTCACTTTGAATTTCTACCACTCCTATGCGAGTACGGCAGAATTTCTGAAGCCGATCGTTGCGGACTTTATGAAAGACCATCCCAATATCAAAATCAAGCTTCAGGTCCCAGCCGAAAGCTATTCAGCCGCCAACCAGACCGTGATCCGCGGCATCATGACCGATAACGTTCCGGACGTTTATTTGCCGTCCTATTCCACGATCGCCCCACTGATCGAGACGCTGAAGCAGAACGGACGTGATGTCGATCTCTCCGGTTTCTTGTCCACCGAAGGCAAGGATTGGGTGAACGCGAACTATTCGTCCAAACTGCTGCAACTCGGCCAGGTCGGCGGCAAGCAGTATGCCATGCCGTTCACCGCATCCTTGCCGATGCTTTACGTCAACCAGGATCTCGTCACCAAGGCAGGTGGCGACATGAACAATTTCCCCGCCACCTGGGATGGCGTCATTGCGCTCGCCCAGAAGATCAACGCACTGAACTCCGGCGCCAGTGGCCTCAGCTTCTCGGTCGGCGGCCTCAGCGACGACTGGTACTGGCAGATGATGGTGCTCTCCACCGGCTCAGGCATTCTCAACAAGGACAATACGGGCATAGCCTATGACAATGCCCAGGGTCTCGCAGCCCTCAAGGCAACGCAGGACATGGCCGCCAAGACCAACATGACGGTCAACACGACACCCGAGCCAACCACGCAGGCCTTCTTCGCGGGTAAGGTGGGCATGATCGTCGGCTCTCCCTCCAGCCTCACCAATTACACCAAGTCGGTCGGCGGTCGCTTCACGCTGCGGACGATGAAGTTCCCGATGCTCAACCCGAAGGACGGCGGCCTTCCGGCAGGTGGCAACGCTCTGGTCATTCTGGCCAAGGACAAGGAAAAGCAGGCGGCCGCCTGGGAATTCATCAAATACCTCACCGGACCGAAGGCTCAGGCTGAGGTTGGTCAGGCCACCGGCTACATGCCCACCAACAAGAAATCAGAAGAGATTCTGAAGGATTTCTACGCCAAGAATCCGAATTTCCAGACGGTCTTCGCCGAAATGGATTGGGCTGCTCCGTGGTACTCCTATCCGAACAACACGGCTGACGACATCTGGAAGGGTGTGGCCCTGACGCTCGACAAGCTCCAGCGCAACCAGATGACCCCCGAGGCTGCCTTGCCTGAAATTCGCGATCACGTCGCCAAGGTTTTGGCCGCCAACAAGTAATCAGCTTTCAGATTGTGCTGAACGAATTTGACGCTCCGGCGCAATCCCTGCGCCGGTGTGTCTTCAAGCATGGAAACCACAGGACATATGACATGTTGGACGCTTTTTCCGCCAAGGGGCAGTTCTACAAAGGCAATATTCACGGTCATTCCACCCGCTCCGACGGGCTGAAAACGCCAGAACAAGTGGGGGCCTACTACAAGTCGGCAGGCTATGACTTTATTGCCATCACCGATCACTTTCGGGAAAAATACGGCTATCCGATTGTGGATACGACGTTCTTGCGGGACGGCGGTTTCACCACTTTGATCGGCGCAGAATTGCACGCCCCGGCCTTGGCGAACGGCGAGATCTGGCACATTGTCGCACTCGGTCTGCCTTTCGATTTTGCCCCACCTGCACCCGATGAGACCGGCGCGCAATTGGCCGCACGCGCTGTTGAAGCCGGTGCCTTCGTTCAGATCCCGCATCCCGAATGGTATGGTCTGACGGTGGAGGACGCCGAGACGATTGCGGGCGCCCATGCCGTCGAAGTCTATAACCATGGCTGCGCGGTCGATAGCGCCAGAGGTGGCGGTTCCGAACTGATCGACCAGTTGCTCGCACGGGGAAACCGCATCGGCATCGTCGCTTCGGACGACAGCCATTTCTGGTTCGACTGGTTTGACGAGGGCTGCGGCGGCTGGGTCATGGTGAAGGCCGAGGAGAATACCCCCGAGAGATTGCTGACTGCGCTAAAAGCCGGGCATTATTATGCAAGCCAAGGCCCGGTGATCGATCTGATCGAACGGCGCGGCAACATGCTGCACATCGAAAGTTCGGATATCTTCGCCGCCGTTCTCGTCGGCCCCGCCTCTCTTGCCGCTCGAAAACTGGGTCCGTCGATGTCGTCCATTGATTTGCCGCTTGACCAGTTTGAAGGCACATGGTGCAGGCTCGTGCTGCGCGACACCAAGGGGCGGAACGCCTGGACAAACCCTCTTTGGCTCGACTGACAAAAGCCCCGTTGGTTTGTGGGACAGAAGAGCCCGCATAGAGATGTGCGAGCTTTCCGTCTGCCAAGTCCTTCAGCGAAATGTCCTGTTTCTGCTTTGCATCTAAAACTGAAGTATAGCCGGGGCCTGGTTCAGACAAAGAGCCTATAATTCGCACTGGCTCAGGGTTTTGAGGGTTTGGCACGTCTTTCGCCTTGGGTGATCGAGCATTGCATGTCCCGAATTTCTTCCCGAGTAAATCCGGTCCTTCTGCGTGCAGCTGTTTATCTTCATGTTTTGAGCAAGCGAGCTGAGCTGAAAGGCAACTGGCGAAGATTGATCGTTTTCGATCATTTTCCATCTGCGAAAGACTTGAGCGCTTGGAGCCCACCCCAAACGGGCTGAGCGTCACATCAATGTCACCGAGAAATGATAGATATCGCTCATCATTGAACGAATTCTATCATTTGCATGAGAAGGGGCGGGGGGTGTTGACGCAAGCGGAGGATCGTCAGGCGAAGATTGTAGAGCTGCTGCGCGAACAGAATTTTGTCGATATTCGTACGCTAACGGAGCGCTTCGATATTTCGGTAGCGACTGTCCGACGCGACCTTGATGAGCTAGAAGGTGCCGGTCTTTTGCGCAGGACGCATGGCGGAGCCGTGAATGTCAATCAGGTCGCGCAGGACGCAACAAACGCGGCTCGGCTTATCTCCAAGCAGGCCGAAAAAGCTGCCATCGCCGAGGTTGCAGCCGGCATGGTGGCAGATGGCGATACCGTGTTGCTTGATGCCGGCACCACCGCGCTGGAAGTGGCCAAGAAGCTTTCTGGGCGCAGCAGCCTGACGTTTATCTCAAACGGGCTAGACATCATAGCGGAACTGTCCCGTTTCGACGGGCAGAGCATCTATTCGGTCGGTGGCGAGTATACCGAAACGAACCGGTCCTTCCGGGGGCCGCTGGCCGAGCACTTCATTCGGCAGTTCAACGCGGACAAACTCATTCTCAACGCGGCTTCGATCGACGTCGATCGTGGGCTTATCTGCACGGGCTCGCCCCTGAACGCAAGTGTGGCCCGCGCCATGATCGAAATATCGAGGCGGGTGATTGTCGTGGCCGACCATTCGAAGTTTACGAAATCCAGCCTCTCGGTCGTCACCAGGATTGAAGACGTCGGCGTCGTCGTCACCGATGCAGGTGCAAAATCCATCATCGATGCCGCGCCCGACAAGCTGCGAAAGAAGTTCGTCGTGGCGAACTGATCCCCTTTTCTCGTTTTCATCAACAGCATCTTCCAATCAGGAGACAGCAGATGCTCAGGACCAACCGTAGAAAGTTCATGATCGGCGCCAGCGTTGCGGCGCTTTCTTCGACCGCCGGTGCCAGGTTTGCCTTTTCGGCGGAGCGGCGCGCGTTAAAAATCGGTGTCAACGGAATCCCGGTGACGCTGGAGCCAATCAACGCCATCAGCAATGTCGGTCCCCGCATCGTCAACCAGATCTTCGACACCCTGATCGTGCGTGATTTCTTCGGCAACGGCGCGCCGGGCAATGGCATCAATCTCATGCCGTCGCTTGCCGAAAGCTGGGAACGGATCGACGATAAATCGGTGCGCTTCAAGCTGCGCCAGAAGGTCATGTTCCACAATGGCGTGGAGATGACGGCTGACGATGTCGCCTACACCTTTTCGTCTGAGCGATTTTGGGGGCCGGATGCGATCAAGCTCATCCCGCTCGGCGGTTCTTACGCGCTCGATTTCGACGAGCCGATTGTGGAGGACAAATACACCGTCGTCATCCGCACCAAAACCCCCACACCGCTTACCGAGTCCTACGTCGCCTCCTGGATGGGCCGCGTCGTTCCCAAGGAATATTACAAAAAACTCGGGACGGTCGCCTTCGGCACCAAACCGGTCGGGACCGGTCCGTACAAGTTCGTCGAGTTCGTCGCCAATGACCGTGTCGTGGTCGAAGCCAATGACGACTATTGGGGTCTGAAACCTACCGCGTCGAAGATCACCTATCAGCTCGTCGCCGAACCCGCGACCCGCGTTGCCGGTCTCATCAGCGGCGAATACGACATCGTCACGACGCTCACTCCCGACGATATGAACCTGATCAACGGTTACTCCGATCTGGAGACACGTGGAAATATCGTCGAGAACTTCCATATGTTCACGTTCAACATGAACCAGCCGATCTTCCAGTCGAAGACGCTGCGTCGCGCTCTGGCGCTTGCCGTGAACCGCCAAGTGATCGTCCAGTCACTATGGCAGAACAAGGCGTCGATCCCGAACGGCTTCAATTTCCCGAACTACGGCAAGACCTTCGATCCGAACCGCCGGGCCATGGAATATAATGTCGAGGAAGCCAAGCGCCTGGTAAAGGAAAGCGGCTACGACGGTACGCCGATCACCTATCACACGATGGGCAACTACTACGCCAATGCCGTGCCGGCTCTGATGATGATGATCGAGATGTGGAAGCAGATCGGCGTCGACGTGGTGCCGAAGGTCTATGCTCCTGGTGCTGCGCCCAAGGACCAAGACAGCTACATTCGCAACTGGTCGAACGGCCAGTGGATGACTGACGCCTGGGCGACGATGATCTGCGAATTTGGTCCGAAGGGGCAGGTCCAGAAGCGGTGGGGTTGGAAGGCGCCGGCCGAATTCAATGAACTGTGCGTCAAGGCATCCCAGATGCCGGAAGGCAAGGAGCGTTTCGACGCGTTCAATCGCCTGCGCGACCTCTTCGAGGAAGAAGCACCGGCCGTCATTCTCTACCAGCCGTTCGACGTTTATGCCGCCCGCAAGAACGTCAAGTGGAAGCCTATCAGCTTCGAGATGATGGAATTCCGCAACAACCTCAGCTTCTCGTAACGCCAATCCAGCGAATTCGCGGTGCGCATTCGTGCGCACCGCTTCTGGAGGTCCACCATGTCCACACTCCTGACCGTTCGCGATCTCGTCGTCGAGGTCCCGGCTCGCAACATCAAGATCATCGACGGCATCAATTTTTCCCTGGATTCCGGTCAGACGCTCGGCCTCGTCGGCGAATCCGGCTGCGGCAAGAGCATGACCTGTTATGCCGTTGCCGACATGCTGCCGCGCGGTATCGCCCGCATCGGCGGCAGCGTCACCTTCGAGCAGGACGCCGGCGGCGGCAGGGCAACCCCGAAGATCGCCATGATCTTCCAGGATCCCACCAGCAGCCTCAATCCCGTTCATACGATCGGCTACTATTTGGAAACAGCGCTCTATCGCCACCAGGGTCTAAAGGGCATGGACGCCCGAATGGAGGCCGTGCGGCTTCTGGAGCGGGTCGGTATCGATCGCGCGGCAAGTCGGCTGCGCGCCTATCCGCACCAGTTTTCCGGCGGGATGAACCAGCGTGTGATGATCGCGCATGCGCTTGCGGCCAAGCCCCAGTTGCTGATTGCCGATGAGCCGACGACGGCGCTTGACGTCACCATGCAGGCGCAGATCCTGCATCTTCTCGAAGAATTGAAGGCCGAAACCGGCATGGCCCTGATGATCGTCTCTCACGATCTCGGCGTCATCGCGCGTCTCGCGGACAGGGCGGCTGTGATGTATTGCGGCAAGATCGTCGAGACCGCGCCCGTCGCCGAACTGCTGCAGAGGCCCGCGCATCCCTATGCCCGCGCGCTGATCGACTGCATGCCGAGCATAGATCCGCAGGATCTGGACCCGCCTGTGCCAATCCCCGGATCCGTGCCGCTTCTCGACAGCCTGCCGGAGGGATGTCACTTCCATCCTCGCTGTTTGCGCGCAAGCGTGGAATGCTCCGCTCATTTCCCGGCCTCTGCCGCTGTCGGGCTTGCTCATGAGGCGTCCTGCTATCATCCGGTGGCGGCATGAGCGCTCCCCTCCTGAAAGTCAGCGGCCTGACCAAGGCCTTCCGTCACAAGACCGGTTTTTTCGCCCGACCGACCAGCCAACTTGCGGTGAACTCTATCGATCTTGAACTTGCACCGCACGAACGGATCGGCGTCGTCGGCGAATCCGGCAGCGGCAAGTCCACGCTCGGCCGGCTGCTGCTCGGTTTGACGGAACCGACCGAGGGCGATGTCTGGTTCGAAGGCGTCAATCACAAGGAGCGGCGCGAACGCGACTGGAAAGCGTTCCGGATGCGCACCGCGCTCGTACAGCAAAATCCGCTTTCCGCCCTTAATCCGCAGATGACGGTCGGGCAGCAGATCGCCGAAGGACTGCTTGTCCATCATGTCTGCAACCGCAATTTCGCCTATGAACGAGCCGCAGCGATGCTGGAACGAGTCGGCCTGCCGGGCGCGATGATGAACCGCTATCCGCACCAGATGTCGGGCGGGCAAAGGCAGCGTGTGGTCATTGCACGCGCCCTGATCCTCGATCCAAGGCTGGTCGTCTTCGACGAGGCGGTCTCGGCACTTGACGTTTCAGTGCAGGCGCAGGTGGTCGCGTTGTTGCGGTCACTCTGGCAGGAACTCGATCTCGCCTACGTCTTTATCACGCACGACCTTCGCATCGTACGTCATCTCGTTGACCGAATCGCGGTGATGTATCTCGGTCGGGTCGTCGAGATGGGCGATATCCGGTCGGTCTACGCATGGCCGCGCCATCCCTATACGCGGGCGCTGCTCGCCTCCGTCCCGAGCTTGGATCCGGCGATCCGCAATATCGAGCCGCCGATCAAGGGAGAGCGCGACGCCTCGAAAGTCTCCACCGGCTGCGCTTTCCGCTCACGCTGTCCGTTCGCGATCGACAGGTGCGCCATCGAGACGCCCGAGCTCCGGCATGTCGGCGGCCAGCAGGTCGCATGCCATCTTGCCGATGAGCTTCCAAAATCGATTGCCTCACCCGGCGGAACCCTCTCGCCGAGGACGGCCGTCGCACAGGAGATGGCGCTATGACGGCCTTCATTCTTGCCCGCTTCCTCCGGGCAATCGCAGTGCTCGTGTTTACGGTCACGCTTGTCTTCATCGTTCTGCGTCTTACGGGCGATCCCGCCCAGCAGATGCTGTCCGATAACGCTGGTCCGGAGGCGCTGGCCGCGTTCAACGAAAAATGGGGCTTGGACCGGTCCATTCCGGAGCAGTACCTTTATTATGTAGTCAATGCGCTTCGTGGCGATTTCGGTGTATCCTTCGCAGATGGACGCGAGGTCTTCACCGTCGTCGCCGAACGCATTCCAAAAACCCTGGTCGTCACCGTCTCGGCCTTCATCCTTAGCCTGCTGATCGGAATACCTGCTGGCATTCTCGCAGCAGTGCGACGGGAAACGGCGCTCGACAAGAGCGTGATGGCTGGCGCAGTGCTGGGCTACAGCGTTCCGAACTTCCTACTTGGTCTCGTTTTCATCTTCGTCTTTGCTGTTTGGCTTCGGGTTCTGCCGAGTTCCGGGAGTTCGACCTGGAACCATGCGGTCCTGCCCGTTGCGACGTTTGCGCTGTTCAACGCAGCGGCCATTGCGCGCTTCATGCGCTCGACGCTGATCGATGTGCTCGGCCAGCCCTATATCGCAGCGGCACGCGCTGATGGCATTCCCTACTGGGATGTTATCCTCCGTCACGCTTTGCCCAATGCAGCTATCCCGATGGTGACGACGATCGGCTTCGTTGCCGGTGGACTGCTCGGCGGTTCGGCGTTGATCGAGCCGGTTTTCGCCTGGCCCGGGCTCGGCAGCGGTTTCGTCAACGCGACAAATACTGGAGATCTGCCGGTAGTCCAGGCGATGATCGTGCTGTTCACCGCCTTCATGGTTGCGATCAATTTTTCGGTCGATGTCCTCTATGCAGTTCTCAATCCAAAAATCAGGAAGCACTGACATGGCTTTCGCGACATCGTCCCGATCTCCCACGCGTGCCATCGGCAATCCATCGCGCGGGCCACTGCGCGGAATGCCCGTCAGCATCGGCCTTTGCTGCATGTGGATCGCCATCGTCATCTTCATCGGCCTGTCGGCCACCTGGCTGGCGCCCTATGACTACACGCATCAGGACCCGCTTGCCCGCTTTGCGCGGCCTTTCGTCTCCGCCGCGCATTGGTTCGGCACCGATTATTTGGGGCGCGACGTGGTGAGCAACCTGCTTGTCGCTACCCAGACCACGCTGATGATCGCACTTGCAGGATCGCTGATCTGCGCCCTGATCGGCACCAGTCTTGGTTTGATAGCGGCTCACTTCGGCGGGTGGATGGACAATGCGATCATGGGCTTTGCCGATGCGATGGCGGCGGTGCCTTTCATCATTGTCGCCCTCAGCGTGCTGGCATTTTTCGGCACCAGCCCGCTGCTGTTCGTTTTCCTCGTCGGTTTCGCCAACTGGGAACGTTATGCGCGCCTGACTCGCGGCCTCGTCCTCAGCGCCCGGGAGGAGGGGTATGCGGAAGCAGCCCGCATCGTCGGCGTCCCGGCAATGCGGATTTACCTGCGGCACATGTTACCCAATATCGCCGGGCCTCTCATCGTGCAGTTCACCGTCAATTTTCCGGAAATCATCCTGCTCGAAAGCGGCCTGAGCTTTCTCGGCCTCGGCATCCAGCCGCCGGAAACCAGTCTGGGGCTAATGGTCGCCGATGGCCGCACCTATCTCGCCATTGCCTGGTGGCTGGCTGCTCTTCCCGGCGCCGTCATCGTCCTCACCACGCTCTCCATCAGCTTACTTGGAGACTATCTGCGCGATCGTCTCGATGCGCGGCTCCGTTAAACCCAAAGGATTCCAGATGAACCCGCTCAGAATGACCATCGAGAACATGCGCCTTGGCGGACATCGCGGCCATAGCGCCGGCGCGCCAGAAAACACGCTCTCAGCTTTCCGCAAAGCATTTGAATATGCCGGTTCGCTTGTGACGTGCGAAACCGATCTCAGCATCACGAGTGATGGCGAACTGGTTCTGATGCACGACAAGACCGTCGACCGCACGACCAACGGGCATGGCATCGTCCAGCACATGACCTATTCGGAAATCTCCAGGCTCGACGCAGGCAGTTGGTTCAGCGAGGAGTTTGCGGGAGAACAGGTCCCGCGCCTGCGGGATGCGCTTGAATTGGGCCGCGAACTCGGCATCATCTACCAGCTCGAACTCAAGATCTATGATCGCAACGACGTCCTGTTTTCCAAGCTCAGGTCGCTGATCGACGAACTCGGCTGCGCCGATCTCCTACAATTCTCCTCTTTCGACTACGTCCAGCTGAAGGCCGTCAAAGCGGCTATCCCGGAGGTTCCGACCGTCGGCCTGATGCATTCCCGGATGATCGATCCAGCGGCAATTGCTCGGCAGGCTGATCTCGATGCGATGAACATCGAACTCTACCATTTCGCCAGCGGCGAGCCACGCCAACTTCATAACGAGGGCATTGCCGTCTTCACATATCTGCCGACCGGCTATGCAGAGAAGCTGATGCAATACGGTACTGATATCGAAGCGCAGATCGTTGAATGGGTTCGCGAGGGCCAGCTGGACCAGCTTCTCGGCGATGACGTGGCGCAGGTGACAAGGTTGAGGGATCGGGCCCGTGGCTGATATGCCAATCTCCACGTTGGCTGCTCATCATTTATCATCTTGCAAACAAAAATGGGCTCCCGATTTCATCGTATATATGAAACAGATAAAATGAGAGGGCGTGACGCCGATTTCGTTAGGGAAGCGGCTGTAGATTGCTTGTCATCGTCAGATGTGACTGAGAAGAGGCAAATCGGGGAGGGGCCATGTTGGTTGATGTGATGACAATGATCGCGGCCCGGATCGCCAAGGTGGACCTCATCACGCCGGGCATTATTCTTGGTACGGCTTTCATCTGCGCATTGGTCGCTTACTGGAAGGTGGTTGAGAAGAAGTCTTTGCGTGGCTTCTTCGAGTTTGCGTTTCCAGCCGAAGTGATGACGCACCCGTCGGCGCGAGCCGACCTTTTGTTCTGGATCACCAAAAAGCTTGCAATGCCATTTCTTGCCATTCCAGCAGGCGTTACGTTTGTCACCCTTATGGGTTATGCGACGAACAAGGTGGTCGGCGGCCTATTCGGGATTGAAACGCCTCTGATCGAGGGCCCAGCAGGCCCCATCACCGTCGTGATGTTCACCATCACAATGCTTCTTGCCTATGATATTTCCTACTATAGCTATCATTATGTGCAGCATAAAGTGCCGTTCCTGTGGGAGTTGCATAAGGTTCACCATTCCGCGGAAGTGATGGTGGGAATAACGAAAGATCGGGTACATCCGCTTGATGATCTCATTAACCGGGCTTGGGACGGCGTGGTCGCCGGGTTCTGCTTTGGACTTTGGACGCTCATCGCACTAGATCCTGTCGAGGTAACGGTGTTCGGGGTCAGCGTCTATCTGGTCCGAAATATCCTCATGATGGACTTTGTGCGCCACACGCACTTCAAGATCTCTTTCGGCCCTTTGAACAATATTATCCTTTGTCCCCACTGGCATCAGCTGCACCACAGCGTCGATCCGCGACACTACGACAAGAATTTCGGCCTGCTCTTCTCCTTCTGGGATCGTCTTTTCGGTACGCTTTTCGTTCCCGCGCCAGGGGAGAATTTCAAATTTGGTCTGATGGACCGCGATGTTCGCGACTATCAGTCGCTGCAGGGGCTCTGGATTCGGCCGCTCAGAAAGATGACATGGCAGCTGGCGAAAATTTCTCGCCGTTTTCGGGGACGAATATCCAACAAGGCTGACGCAGCACCCGCTGAACCTCAGCAAGGCGGATAGTTCATGACAGTTGAGCATCCATGCCCTAATGCTCGTTCGATGCGGACCGAAATCATTCTCACAACAGAATGCCTGCGAATGTTGGGCGCTGCCTGGCAGCGGCTTTGGCGAGACCAGGATGGCTCCATATTCCAGAGCCACGAGTGGATTTCGGCATGGTGGCACAACATTGATAATCAGCAATCACACCGGCTTAGGATTGGCGTCCTTTGGGAGGGCGAGCGACTGCTTGCCGTCATTCCGCTGGTCATATGTCATAGAAAAGGTTTTCGATTTCTGGAATGGGCGGGGATCGTCCATACCGATTACGGCGACATTCTAACGTCGACGGACTGCCCTCAATCCGAGTTGACCGCACTCTGGAAGACGCTCGTTGATTATGGTGGCTTTGACATCTACGCCATTACACGTGTTGCGCCTAACAGTGCGGCAGCCGATTTGTTTGATGATATCAGCAGGACTGCCCCCCAGATCGCTCGAGGAATGAAACCGGAGATCAGTTATCGGGTGCGTCGAGAGGGGCAAGATGGAACGGCTTGGTACAATTCTCTGTCGAAGAAAATGCGCAAGACTCATCGTCATGGCTACAACGTGTTGGAGAGGGCCGGGGAAGTGCAGTTCCGACGCGTCAGCGATGACGTCTTGGAGCCTGTGTTAACGCGACTGTCTAGACTCAAGCAAAAGTCTCTTAAAAATCGAGGTATATCTTCTCAGCTTTTTGTTGCCGATATGCGCCTGCTGACAGCATTCGTTGACGTGATCAGTCGCTTGCGAAAACTTCATATTTTCGTACTTGAACTCGACAACTCCGCCTGCGCGATTTCGGTCAACTTCGAGGAGCACGACACTATGATGTGTTGGGTAACGACGTTTGACGCGTCCATTACGCAGGCGTCGCCGGGACTTATGCTGATCGTAGAGTATATAAGGTGGTCCTTTGACCGGGGGATTTCCTGTGTCGACTTTCTGAGTGGCGGAGAAGCATTTAAAACTCGTTTTTCCAATCATGCCGAGGAGCTACAATCCTTTACAGGTCACCGAACACTGAAAGGTCTGTTAGGATTGAGGCTGCATAAATTGCGCGAAAGATTCACAAACTTCTGAAAAGGTTTCTTTTTTTGCAGCTGAAGCTGGAATTCCGGTGTCAACGCAACGGCAACAGCGCCGATGGCAGAGATCGATGACATCGGCCACCCGACGCATCTTCCGCTGCTGGTGGGCTTCGGCCTCATCGTTGCGTCGCCCCTCAAGTAGGCGGTCTCTGGTGAAAACCGGTGGAGTTGAGCCGTGCTCGCTCTTCCGTATCGCAGCGAAGCCTTTGCGGAGAACGGGCCGACCCGAAGGGCGGCGTCAACCGGCATGTATTGACGGCACTGGACCGTGATGGGGCGCCTTCCGCCATGATCTTCGTGCCTTGCCGCGATGGCCTCAGCCATACAAGGCGGAGCATTTAGAGTATTTCCTGCTGCAGGCAACCGCTGCTTTTTATCTCATTGCAAGACAGCCTTAATCGGACTTAGCCATATATCGGCTCAGGATTTCACTGATGTCCGGACCTTCCCGGTCATCGTCCGCCTTGGCGCGATCCTCCACTGCGTGCAGGTGGTGGTCCATGATTTCGGTTGCTCGCGCAAGATCCTGCCGCTTCAAGGCTTCGATCAGTTGGATATGCTCGTCGATCCCACATTCTGCCGAATGCGGTCGGCCAAAACGGGCAAGGATCAATGACGAGCGGGACACAACCTGGCTGATAAAATCGATCAGCAGCTTGGCCCCTGTGAGTTCGGCCAGGAGGATGTGAAACTCCCCCGCAAGTCGAATGGAGCGCGGAGACGATGCCTTGAGCGCCCGTTCCTCCTCGCGCACATGGCTGATGAGGGCGTCGATGCCGTCTCGCGGCATACGCTTGCAAAGCCTTTCGATCACTTCCCGTTCGAGGCAGCGCCGTAGCGCGAACACTTCTACGGCCTCTTCCAGGGTCGGCATGGCAACGGCGGCGCCGCGGTTCGGCTTGATTTCCACCAACCCATCGGATGCCAGCCGCAGCAGCGCATTGCGTGCACTCGTACGGCTGACGCCGAATGTGTCGCCGATCGAATCCTCCGGCAACTTGGTGCCGGGTTTCAGTGCCTGCTCCAGAATTGCCCGGCGCAGTGAGCCATAAATCGCATCACTTCTGCTGAGATTCGTAGACATCGCCCATGGTCTTTCGCCTGAATGCAGTTGAGCTCCCTATCGCACAGATATTGCATTAAATCCAGATGGCATAATTGCATTCAATTTTGTCTTGAGTTTGCATACGACCTGAGTTAGCCTCCGACCCAATCCACAGAGAATAGGGCGAAAAGCAGCCTGTGGGACTGGATTTTATCAACTTGCATTGGCTTTTCGCTCAAGAAAGAGCAGCCACTGCATGCAATCCTAGGGGAACTTTCAATGCGATTTACACGAATGACGGCAACCGGGATTGCGCTTCTGGCGCTCGCAATGCCGGCAATGGCCGAGACGCTGAAATGGGGTGCCTCGCGCGATATCAGCTCACTCGATCCCTATTCCTACGGTGACAGCTTCGCGCTGGGCGTGCTCAACCATGTCTATGAGGGCCTGGTTCGCTATGACCGCAACCTGAAGCTCGAGCCGGCGCTGGCCACGTCGTGGGAGATCATTTCGCCGACGACCTGGCGGTTTCATCTGCGCGACGGTGTCAAATTCCATAACGGCGCCGAATTTACTGCGGAGGACGTGCAGGCGTCACTGAAGCGCGCAAGCGATCCAAAATCACCGCTTCGCGGCAATATTCCAGCCTATAAGGGCTCGCACGTCGTCGATGCCCACACGATCGACATTGATGTATCCGCGAACTATCCGCTTCTCCTGAACGACCTGACCACCATCTATATCTTCGATGCCGGTTGGCTGAAGGATAACGGTGCCGAAGCACCAACCGATGTCGGCGCGGGCACTGAAGGCTATGCGACCTATCATGAGAATGGCACCGGCCCGTTCAAGGTTGAAAGTCGTCAGCCTGACGCAAAGACTGTGTTCACCAGGTTCGATGGCTGGTGGGACAAGCCGCAGCACAATATCGACCGGATCGAATTCACCCCGATTGCATCCAATGCAACGCGCGTGGCAGCACTTCTGGCCGGTGATATCGATTTTACCGATCAGGCTCCGGTGCAGGATATTCCGCGCCTGCAGGGATCGTCGCAGGTGAAGGTGCTGGAAGGCACCGATCTTCGCACGGTCATGATCGGCTTCAGTCAGCGTGACCAGCTGATCGATGGCAAGCCAAACCTGATGAAGGATATCCGTGTCCGTCAGGCCATGCAGATTGCGATTGATCTCGACCTCATCAACAAGAAGGTCATGCGCGGCAAGTCGCGCAATGCCGGTGCCCTTGTTGCGCCGCAGATCCCCGGCTACGACGCAGCCCTCGACACGCCTATGAAGGCCGATCCGGAAAAAGCCAAGGAGCTGCTGAAAGCCGCCAATGCTGACGGCTTTACCTTCAACTTCAACTGCGCCGACACTCTCGTCAACGAGGAACAGGTCTGCCAGGCTGTCGCGTCCATGTGGTCGCGCGTGGGCTTGAAGCCGCAGCTCGACCAGGGCACGCGCGCTGTCCAGACGCCGAAGCGCTCTTCGGGTAAGGTCGATGTCTATACGCTCGGCTGGGCGACGCTACCGATGCTCGATACCTATAGCCTCACCTCGCAGGTGCTGCACACGAAGGAAGGCTCGTTCGGCATCTTCAACTGGGGCGGCTGGTCAGACAAGGAGTTCGACAAGGTGACGGAAGCCTCCGCCGTCGAGTTGGACCAGGCGAAGCGTCTGGCCATGGAAGCGCAGTCGCTCAAGATTGCCAAGGAACACGTCCTGATGATCCCGCTTCACCAGCAGCCGCTGGCGTGGGCCACCAATTCCAAGATCAAGGACTTTCCACTCTTCTCTGACAACCTGCCCCGTTTGTGGCTGGTGAAGATGTGATGCCGCTTCCCTCGCCGTAGCTAAAGCGTGGCGAGGGGATAATTCCGGGCTCTGTGGGGTGTTCGAGGCGGTCCCGGCATTTAACGGGCAGGCTACGAAGCCTGAAAGCCACGCCCTTAAGGTCAAAATCAGGAACGTTTCATGCTCGCCTTTCTGGTCAAGCGCGTCGGCAATGCGATTCTCGTCATGCTGACGGTCGCATTCTTCGCCTTTCTGATCTTTCGGTTTCTCGGTGATCCCGTGGAGTTGATGGTCAACGAGAGCGCCACACAGGTGGAACGCGATGAGCTTCGCGCCCGGCTGGGACTGAATGACAGCTTCCTCGCACAATATGTGCGCTTTGTCGGGCATGCGGCACAGGGTGAGTTCGGCCTGTCCTGGCGCAACCAGCAATCCGTCGCTACGCTGATTGCCGAACGCTTTCCGGCGACATTCGAGCTGGTAATCATCGCGACGTTACTGTCCCTCCTGATCGGCATTCCGCTCGGAGTATTCACGGCGATCGGGCGGGGGCGGTGGTGGGCAGAAAGCCTGCAGTTGTCCTCGATCGTCGGCGTGTCGCTGCCGAGCTTTTTCGTGGGCATCATTCTCATTCTCGTCTTCTCCGTCAGCCTTGGCTGGCTGCCGGGCTATGGTCGCGGTGAGGTGGTAAAGCTCGGTTGGTGGTCGACGGGGCTTCTGACTGCATCCGGAAGAGCAGCGCTTGTTCTACCCGCTCTGTCACTCTCACTCTTTCAGATCACGCTCGTCATGCGTCTCGTTCGCGCGGAGATGCTTGAAACCTTGCGTGCGGATTTCATCAAGTTTGCCCGCGCCCGCGGCGTCAAGCACCGAGCCCTGTGGTTCCGCCATGCGCTCAAGAATTGTCTGATGCCCGTGATTACGCTGACAGCCATGCAGGTTGGCAACCTGATCGCCTTCGCGCTCGTGACGGAAACCGTCTTTCAGTGGCCGGGCATGGGGATGCTCTTCATGCAGGCGGTCACCTTTGTCGACATCCCCGTCATGGCAGCCTATCTCTGCATCGTATCCTTCATCTTCGTGACCCTGAACACGCTCGTCGACATTGCTTACGCGGTGATCGATCCGCGGCTGCGCGCCGCCTGACGGGAGCTCATCATGACAATCGTCGAACAGACCGCGAAAAAGCCCGCCCGCATCACGCCGTCATGGATCTCGCGCCTTCGCGAGACCGATCTGTGGTGGAGCTTCTGGCATCATCCGTCAGCGGTCATCGCCGCGGCACTGCTGCTTCTGCTTGTCGCCTCGGCCTTCTTTGCGCCGTGGATCGTGGTTCAGAACCCTTACGACCTCGCTTCGCTCGATCTCTTGAACGCGGAGATTCCGCCGATTTGGATGGATGGCGGCCAGTGGCGCTTCCTGATCGGAACCGATACGCAAGGGCGCGACTTGCTGTCGGCTGTACTTTATGGTTCCAGGGCTTCTATCATCATCGGTGCGGCATCTGTTGCCGTGTCGCTTGTCGTCGGCTCCGTTCTGGGTCTCATCGCCGGCTATTATGGTAAATGGGCGGACAGCCTGCTGATGCGGGCTGGCGACGTCCTCCTCTCGATGCCGACCATGCTGATCGCAATTCTCGTCTCGGCGCTGGCACGCCAGGCGCTGCCGGCATCGCTGCGCGAGATCGGCGCCTCGGCCGTCATCGTCTTTGCCATCTCGCTTTCCGCCTGGGTTCAATATGCCAGGACAGTGCGTGCGCTGACCCTGGTCGAGCGAAACAAGGAATATGTCCAGGCAGCGCGGCTGATCCGCGTGCCGACCTGGCGCATCCTCGTCAAACATATCCTGCCCAACACCACCACGCCGCTACTGGTGACCGCGACTCTCAATTTCGGCCTCGGCATCCTGATCGAGGCGACGCTGTCGTTCCTCGGCGTCGGCATGCCGCCGGAGCAGCCATCGCTCGGCACTCTGATCCGTATCGGCAATCAGTATCTGTTTTCCGGTCAGTGGTGGATCGTCCTCTTTCCGGGTCTGCAACTCTGTCTTCTCGTCGTGTCGATCAACGTGCTCGGCGACTGGCTGCGTGACGCCCTCAATCCCAAACTGCGCTGAGGTATTCCTATGAGCGATCTTCTGATCAAAAACGCCAGCTTGCTTGGCGGCGAACTTGCCGATATCCGCATAGAGAACGGCAAGATTGCTGCCATCGGAGCGTCGTTGACAGCCGAAGGCGTGCCGGTCGAGGATGCTGGCGGCCGCATTGCCATCCCAGGTCTGGTCGATGCGCACACGCACCTCGACAAGTCGCTGCTCGGCTATCCCTGGTACAAGAATGAGGTCGGCCCGCGGCTGATCGACAAGATTGATAACGAGCGAAAGGTTAAGCGCGACTACGGGCTCGATGCCCATGTCCAGTCTATGCGCCAGTCGCTGCAATCCGTCGGCTATGGCACGACGCTGATCCGCACTCATGTGGATATCGATACGGATCAGGGCCTGATCGCGCTTGAGGGCGTGATGGAAACCCGCAGGCAACTCGCCGGCATTGTGGAGATCGAGATCGTCGCGTTTCCACAGTCCGGCCTGATGCGCCGGCCGGGTACGGCCGAACTCATAGACCAAGGCATGGCGATGGGCGCCGATCTGGTCGGCGGTCTTGATCCTTGCGGCATGGATCGCGATCCGAAGGCGCATCTCGACACCATTTTCGCCATCGCCGAAAAGCACGGCAAGGGCATCGATATTCACCTTCACGAAGGCGGCGAGCTTGGCGCCTTTTCGATGGAAATGACGTTCGAGCGCATTCGCGCCCATGGCATGCAGGGCAAGGTCGCCGTCAGCCACGCCTTCTGCCTCGGCATGCCCGACTGGAACGCCTCGCAGGCGTTGATCGATACCTGCGCCGAACTCGACGTGCCGATCCTGACGACTGCACCGCCATCGCGCGAAGTTCCCTCTCTCAAGCGACTGAGATCTGCTGGTGTACGTTTCGGCGCTGGCGTCGATGGTTTCCGCGACACCTGGGGGCCCTATGGCAATGGCGATATGCTGGAGCGGGCAATGTTGCTCGGCATGAAGAACAACCTGCGCCGCGATGACGAACTGGCACTTGCTCTCGATGTCTGCACAACCGGCGGCGCGATTGCGATGGATCGCGCCGGACACGCGTTGGAGGTTGGCGGGCGAGGGGACGTCGTTCTCGTCGAAGGCGAGACCCTCGGAGAAGCGATTGTCACCCACGCGCCCCGGAAGCTTGTGGTGACAGCCGGAAATATCGTTGCCCGAGACGGCAAGAGCTTGCGTGACCGGCCATGACAAACGCGCCCCGTTGGTCTGACCTTCCCCTTGGTAAGCGGCCAGATGGCCGCTGGGCACTTCGCGCACGCTTCGTCATCGCCGACATGCCGCACGGGCGTCGCCTGATCGAGCACGGTGAGGTCGTCATGGAGCGCGATCGCGTCGTCTGGGTCGGGCAGAAATTCGAGGGCGAGGTTTCCGCGCGATACGACATGGGCGAGGCGTTGATCGGGCCGGGATTTGTCGATCTCGACGCGCTGTCGGACCTCGATACGACCGTGCTGGGCATGGATAACCAGCCCGGCTGGCGGAAAGGCCGTGTCTGGCCGACAGACTATGCGGCCCGCGCCTACGAAATGTACTCACCTGAAGAACTGGCTTTCCAGAAGCGGTATGCATTCGCGCAGCTGCTTCTGAACGGCATCACCTCGGCGCTGCCGATTGCCTCGCTCTTCTATCGGGCCTGGGGTGAAACCGTCACGGAGTTTGAGGCGGCAGCCGAGGCGGCAGAAGATCTTGGCCTGCGCGTCTGGCTCGGGCCTGCCTATCGCAGTGGCGGCGTTATCCTTGATGAGGCTGGCGCGATGCAGCCCATCTTTGATGAAGAACGAGGTCTGGCGGAGCTTGCCGAAGCCGCATCCTTCGCCGGCCGCGTTCACGGGCAGGCGCAGGGACTGATTTCCGGCATGCTTGCGCCCGATAGGGTGGAGACATGCACCGAGACGCTGTTGCGCCAAACGTTCGGGCACGCGCAGGACATGGACCTGCCGGTGCGCCTGCACATGGCCCAGGGCGACATGGAATTGCAGACTGTCCGACGGTTGCATGGTGTGACGGCCCCGGAATGGCTGGATGGCCTCGGCCTCTTGTCGTCGCGGCTGATCGCGCCGCATGCCACGGTCGCGACCGACGCTGATCTCGACCGCTATGCTGCAAACGGTGTCACCGTCGCCCATTGCCCACTGGTCTCCGGTCGACATGGCTCGATGCTCAAGTCGTTTTCCCGGCTCAAGGCCAAGGGGATCCGCGTCGGCATGGGAACCGACACGGCGCCACCGGACATGGTCTTGAACATGGCGACCGGACTGATCGTCAACCGCATTGCGGAAGGCCGCGGTGACGCAGGCTCAGCCGCCGATTTCTACGATGCGGCAACCATCGCCGGCGCCGATGCGCTGAAGCGGCCGGATCTTGGTCGTCTTTTCCCCGGTTCCAAGGCGGACATCGCCGTATTCGACATGGCCGACCGCATGATTGCGCCGCGTATCGATCCTATCCAGACCCTCGTCTATGGTGCGACCGGTCGCGTGACCCGCGCCACGATCGTCGACGGCCGCCTGTCGATGCGCGATGGCGCGGTGGCCGGTATTGATCTCCATGACGCGCGGAATCGGGCTCAGGCGCAGTTCGATGGCCTCGTCGCACGCTATCCTGAACGTACCTTCGGCCATCCGTCGGTCAGCGAGATTTTTCCACCAAGCTACCCCTTTCACTCCGTCTCCAGCGAGGTTCCCTCATGACTGTCGCAACCCATCCCTCCATGTCGGATGTGCCGGCGCTCGACGTCCGGGGCCTCTCTGTCGAGTTTCCGACGCGCAAAGGCGTTCTGACGGCGCTGTCCGAGGTGTCACTGACCATCCAGCGCGGCGAGATTGTCGGGGTCGTCGGAGAAAGCGGTGCCGGCAAATCAATGACCGGCATGTCTGTTTTGGGACTTCTCGAACCGCCAGGCCGGATTTCAGCCGGTGAGATCCGCATCGGCGGCAAGCGCACGGACAATCTGGGTGAATCCGAGATGGCGCATATCCGCGGCCGTATGGTGGGCGCCATCTTTCAGGACCCATTGACCTCGCTCAACCCGCTCTTCTCCATCGGCCAGCAATTGATCGAGACGATCCGCCTGCACTCCGATCGTAATCGCGCGGAAGCGAAGGCTCATGCGATCGACCTTCTGAAACAGGTCGGCATTCCCGGCGCTGATGAGCGAATTGATCACTACCCCCATCAGTTCTCCGGCGGCATGCGCCAGCGCGTTGTCATTGCGCTCGCACTGGCGGGCAACCCACAACTGATCATCGCCGATGAACCGACCACGGCGCTTGATGTATCCATCCAGGCACAGATCACGGCGCTGTTGCGTGAACTTTGCCGCGAGCACGGTACCGGGGTCATGCTCGTCACCCACGATATGGGTGTGATCGCCGAAACGGCGGATCGCGTGGCCGTCATGTATGCCGGCCGGGTCATCGAGGTCGGGCCGGTGGATGAGGTGTTGAGCAGGCCGAAACATCCCTACACACGCGGCCTGATGGGCTCCATTCCGGCACTTGGCGCGCGGGTGGAAAGGCTTGCGCAGATCGATGGCGCCATGCCGCGTCTCAATGCGATCCCCTCGGGCTGTGCCTTCAATCCCCGCTGTCTCGATGCCGGTCCGCGCTGCCGACAGGTGCGCCCGGCAATGGTCGCCGAAGGGAAGGGCGCAGCCGAGGGCGGCGTTGCCTGCCTGGTTTATGATGGAGGTGTGCAATGAGAAGCGCTGCCAATGCCTTGGAAGTCGATCAGTTGAGCCGTGTCTTCGACGTTTCGGCTCCATGGCTGACCCGGATGATCGATCGCAAACCGAAGCGCTATCTTCGCGCGGTGCAGGATGTCACGTTTGTCGTAGAAAGGGGCAAGTGCCTGGCGCTCGTGGGTGAATCCGGCTGCGGTAAGTCCACTGTGGCGCGACTTGTGACCGGGCTCTATCGCCCGAGTGAAGGCGCCATCGTGTTTGGGCCATCATCAGACGGCCGCCCGATGGAAGCGCAGATGATCTTTCAGGATCCGCATGCCAGTCTCAACCCTCGCTGGCGTGTCGGCGACATCATTGCGGAGCCGATCCGAGAGTTTGGCCTGCGCGAAGGCAATGACGCCATCAACGGCCGTGTGGCGGAACTGTTGCGCACTGTCGGTCTTTCGGCCGATGATACCAAGCGCTTTCCGCACGAGTTTTCCGGTGGCCAACGACAGCGCATATCGATCGCCCGCGCTCTGGCAAGCGAACCGGAATTCCTCGTCTGCGACGAACCGACATCGGCGCTCGATGTCTCTGTTCAGGCGCAGATCCTCAACCTCATGCGCAAACTGCAGGACGAGCTAGGTCTCACCTACCTCTTCATCAGCCATAACCTTGCAGTCGTCCGTCACATGGCGGACCGGATCGCCGTCATGTACCTTGGCCGGATTGTCGAGTCGGGGGAGACGGAGGCGCTCTTTGCCAACCCGCAGCACCCCTATACGCAATTGCTGCTTCAGACGATCCCGGACGTGACGTCGCCCAACCGCGACCGTCAGATGATGGGCGGTGAACCGCCAAGCCCCCTCGATCCTCCAAAAGGATGTGCCTTTCATCCCCGCTGTCCTGTCGCGAGCGAGATCTGCCGATCGGTTGCACCTGATGTGCGCCAGCGTCAAGGAGGCGGCTCCATTGCCTGCCATATGGCGCCGATAGACTGAGTCTTGAAGGAATTATCAATGACGATGACATTTGACGAAGCCACTGCGGGTGATCGCACCGGCTTCGATTTTACCGCACTCACGGCCCGTGAGCGCTACAAGCTGATGATCGGGACGATTATCCCGCGGCCGATTGCGCTTGTAACGACAGTTGACGAAAACGGCCGCGTCAACGCTGCGCCATTCAGCTTCTTCAATTGCCTGTCCGCTGACCCGCCAATTCTTGCGCTCGGCGTCGAAAACAATCCGGACATGTCATTCAAGGATACGGGCCACAATATCCGCATGACAGAGGTCTTCACCGTTAACATCGTCTCCTTTGCCATCGCCGAGGCGATGCATCGATGTGCTGCGAAATACCCGCGCGGGGTCGATGAACTGAAGGAAGCCGGGCTGACTTCTGTGCCGGGTACCAAGATCGCTGCTTCCTACATCAAGGAAGCACCGGCCGCTTTCGAGTGTCGCCGCCATATCACGCTTGAGCTCGGAAAGTCGCGCCAGATCATCATGGGCGAAATCCTGTTTGCGCATTATCAGGACGGTCTTGTCAATGATGCTCTGCATGTGGATCCAGTCGGCGTGGATGCCATAGCACGGCTCGGTGGCGATACCTGCTGCACGACCCGGGACCGCTTCGAGATGTTGACGCCGAAGTTGTGAAGTTTTGTTGGTTCTGCTGTGAGAAGGTGCAGGCCGAAATGCCGGACCATGTCGAACCGGAATATGACGGTCTGGCGTTCGAGGTCGGGATCCTGCAAGATCAATTGTACTCTCGGCGGAAGTTCAGCTCGCGACATCAAGCCATTGTTTTTTGGGCATGAGATTTTTGTTCCATAACTAAGCTTATGCAATTTTCGTTTTCGGCGACAAAGTTAGAATGTGCTGTTTCTGTTAGTTGGAATGTCACAATCCCCGCGCTTTTTTGCATGGGAGACAAGCAGATGGACTGATAGCGATGAAAAGCGCAAATTTGCGCGCAGGCGTATGGCCGGCTTGAGTGCCGAAGTGATTGCCGAGAAGCTTGGTCGACATCCGATCTCGGCCAGTCGCTGAACGATCTATAAGTTCGCCTATTCAGCGAGGGGGCAGGCTATCAAGCTGTTGCGCCATCTTCCTGCGCAACAAAGATAGCCACTCCCGGCCGGTCATGAACGGACTCATACGGGTCTGTCAGGCTCTCCCTCCCCTCGCCCGTCGATTGATTACCTTCGATCGCAGCACGGAGTTCACCGACCGGCACTATCCCCGGCAGGCATTGGCACGCAGACATGGTGAGGCACGCCGCGCAAACGCTTTGGCTATCGAACGCCAGCAGAAGTCTTTCGCAAGAAACCACTCGCTCAATTGAGGCATGCCTATGAGCCCCACCCTACCCGCAAGTCGCACTTCAGCGTCAACTCACAAACGCACACACAAAGATGAATCGCGTTTTTGCGAGTGCGGGCAATTATGGCTTTTTCCCAAAAGCCAGCGTGCATTGCACGGCGGAATCCCACCCCTTCAGCAGGGCGGCGCGCTCGGCGCCTTCCATCGATGGCGTGAACTGACGTTCGCGGTGCCAGTCCGCGGCAAAACCCTTTTGGTCCGGCCAGATGCCGGCACCATGGCCTGCCAGCCAGGCGGCGCCCAACGCCGTCACTTCCGTCGAGGCGGAGCGATCGACCGCAACACCCAGAATATCGGCGAGCCGCTGCATGATCCAGTCGTTTGCCGACATGCCGCCATCCACGCGCAGCAACGTATCCGCCTGGCCGGGCCAATCCTTGCGCATGGCACCCAGTAGGTCACGGGTCTGGAAGCAGACGGATTCCAGTGCGGCGCGGGCAAATTCCGCCGGTCCGGTATTGCGCGTCATGCCGAACATCGCGCCGCGCGCTTCCGCATCCCACCAGGGCGCACCGAGGCCTGTGAAGGCCGGTACCAGATAGACCCGCTGGCCGGGATCGGCCTTGGCGGCAAGTTCGGCGGTTTCGGATGCCTTGCCGATCATCTTCAAGCCGTCGCGCAGCCACTGCACGGCGGCACCCGCAATGAAGATCGAGCCTTCCAGCGCGTAATGGATCTCGCCGTTCAGGCGATAGGCGATCGTGGTCAGCAGCCGGTTGTTGGAGGCGACGCGGTCGGTGCCGGTGTTGAGCAGGGCAAAGCAGCCGGTTCCATAGGTGGATTTCATCATGCCAGGCGTGAAGCAGGCCTGTCCGATGACGGCGGCCTGTTGGTCGCCCGCCACACCCTTGATGGCGATTGCGCCGCCGAAGAGATCCGGTTCCGTCGTTCCGAAATCATCAATGTTGGACAGAATGTCCGGCAGTATGGAGCGCGGAATGTTGAAGAGCTTCAGCAGGTCCGCATCCCACTCCGCAGTGCCGATATTGCAGAGCATGGTGCGCGAGGCATTGGTGACGTCGATGACGTGGCGCTTGCCGCCGGTCAGCTTATAGATGAGCCAGCTGTCGACCGTGCCGAAGGCGAGATGCCCGGCCTCTGCCGCTTCGCGCGCACCGGACACATTCTCCAGCAGCCAGGCAATCTTGGTCGCCGAAAAATAGGGGTCGATCAGCAGGCCGGTCCGTTCCGCCACGAGCTCGGCATGGCCGTCGGCGCGAAGGCGTGCGCAATGTTCCGAGGTGCGACGATCCTGCCAAACGATCGCTCTGTGGATCGCCTGGCCGGTGCGGCGGTCCCAGACCACAGCCGTTTCGCGCTGGTTGGTAATCCCGATCGCTGCGACCTGATCGGCGGTGATGCCGGCCGTTTTCATCGCCTTTTGAGCGGTCTCAAGCGTCGTCGTCCACAGGTCTTCCGCCTCGTGTTCCACCCAGCCCGATTGCGGGAAATGCTGGGCAAACTCCATCTGGCCGGAGCCGCAATTCTGATAGGCGCGGTTGAAGACGATCGAGCGGGTCGAGGTCGTGCCCTGGTCGATGGAAAGAACAAAATCCTTCATGCGGCAAAATCCGTTTTCGTCATGGCATCATCATGCGAGGCAATACGAAGGGGGTTCCTGTGCCGGTGCCAACCGGATGATCTCAACTCCCCACCGCTCCCCCGGTGTCTGCAACTTGGTAACATGTTTGCGGCTGGACCCAAGCATTTTTTGGATCGGTTCGCATGGTTTCAAACGAGCCTCAGTATCGAGGGTAGCGCAAGCGAAAGCCCCGACAGAAACAGCATCAGAAAGGCGAGGCGCCGCATGGCGAGCGGCGAAAGCGGCGGCGGAAAGCGTTTGGCGAGCCAGGTTGCTCCGATCACCACGGGTATGGCCAGCAACCCCCACCAGAAAGAAGCCGAGGGCAGTTTCCCCACACCGGCCACGATGCCGAGCCGGACCACGGCATTCGTCGCGAAGATTGCCACCAGCGTTTCGCGAACGACCGCCGGCCTTAGCGGCTGTCGATAGAAATGATAGATCAGCGGCGGGCCGGCGGTTGAAAACATGCCGCCCATAACGCCTGCGATCGCGCCGAAGCCCGCAAAGGAGACCGAGGAGGACAGCTGTTGAAGAGCTTCCGGCTTCAGGGATAGCTGAATGCTGGATACGACGATGACCAGACCCAGAACCAGCTTTACCCAATCCAGCGAGGCGGATGCCATCAGGTTCAGCAACCAGTAGCCGATAGCCTGGAACACCAGGCTTGCCGCGAGCGCGGGTAAAAATTGCGGCCAGGCGATATCCCGCCAGCCGCGCGCCAAAACCTGTGCTGCATTGACGATCACGAGGAGGCTCACCAGCACCGCAGCGTCCGGCAATGGTAATAGGCCCGTCAGGCCGACCCCGCCCATCATGATCAGTCCGAGTGCGAAGCCCGTCAGCGTCTGCATATAGGCAGCAAGCGCCGCAATCAGCAGCAAATCTGCAAGGGCCGCTGCCGTCATGGTCAGAGATCCCGCAACCCGTCGAACAATGCCTGGTAGGACGTGCCCTTGCGATAGAAGACCGCAGGCTGGCCAAGAGGCGCAGGAATGGTGGCCGTCTCGCCTCCGGCATGGGCTTCACCCGTCCAGACATGCACCCAGCTTTCGCCCTTGGGCAGATAGATCGTGCGGGTCGTTTCTGCCGCCTGCCAGACCGGGGCCACCAGCAGGTCGCGGCCGTAGAGATAGGCATCCTGGATTGCGTAGGTATCGCGGTCGTCCTCGTGATGGAGGAAGAGCGGACGCTGCACCGGCAGACCCGTCTTTGCCGCCTCTGCCGATAGCGATTTGAGATAGGGCGCCAGATGCACATAGATCGCCGTCATGCGGGCGAAATGCGTGAGCACTTGCGGATCCTGGTCGATCTGCAGGTTGTCGCGCGGGCGGTTGCCCTCATGGCTGCGCATGACGGCAGTGAAGGCCGCCATTTCCGCCCAGCGCATGATGAGTTCCGGCGTGCGGACATTGCCGAACAGGCTGGTGTAACCGCCGATATCCGAATGGTGGTAGGCATTGCCGAGCAGGCCGGATGAGAGCGCGCCGCAGATGACGGTGACGAGACCGTCATGCCGGGTGAAATCGACCGACTGATCGCCGCCCCACAGAAGCGGGCAATACGCCTGCACGCCAGTAAAGCCCGCTCGCATGAAGAAGAGCGCATCGCCGGTCTTGCCACGGCTTTCCACGGCCTTGGCGTTGACCTTTGCCCACAGCGTCGGCCAGGCATTGTGCATCAGCTTTGCGTCGATGCCGTTGGCGAGCTTCACATCGATCGGCAGATATTCGCCGAAATCCGCCATCCAGCCGGAGAGGCCGTAATCCAGCATGTTCTTGCCGATCACCTCTTCTGCAAACCAGTCGGCGGATTGCGGATTGGTGAAATCCACCACGCCGCAATCGAACTCGCCGAAGTCGACAAGGGCGGTCTTGCCCTGTTCATCCTTGGCGAAATAGCCTTTGGCATCCGCGATCGGGAACAGCGGGCCGTCGACGCAGAGATAGGGGTTCACGTAACCGAGGAAGCGGATGCCTTCGGCATTCAGCGCGGCGATCTTTTCCTTCAGCTTCGGATAGCGGCTTTCATTCGCCTGCCAATCCCAGAACAGGCGAGCACCAAAGGAGGTGTGACGAAGTCCCACCCAATCCTCGCACCAAAGGCCGGAAACTTTCACGCCGGCGTCGCGCATCTTCTGCATGCGCGTGAATGAGTTCTCGCCGTCCTTCAGGCCGAGGATCGCGCCGCCATAGACCCATTCGGGCAGTTCGGGCTGGCGCCCGAAACGCAGCGAAAGTTGCCCGACGAGATCGGCGAAGGTCGACGCGGCAAAGAATTCCAGCCGCTGCGGTACGGCCCAGACCTCGATCTCATGGAAACCATCGCGGCGGAAGTCGAAGACGGAATAGGCCGTCGTTTCCACATGCAGCGCATATTTGCGCGACGAAATATAGGTCGGCTGCGGGTAGTTGGTGTTGTAGTAATCGCCGCCGGCCTTGCCGGTCACATCCGATTTGAAGGTGATTTCGGTGGTCTTGTCGCGTCCGACGCCGGGTTCGGACGTCCAGAGGGGGAACTTCCGGCCGCGCATGTCGAAATAGGACATCTGCTCGCCACCGCCCCAGACATGCTCGTCGGCCTCGGCTGCAATGCGAATCCAGACGCGGTTGATGGAGGCATCGAGCGATTCCGTGAGGACGTGGTTGCCTTTAATCGTCAGCGCGAAACGGGCAGGAAGCCACCGTGCCACGGCAAATTCGATCCGATTGCCGCTGATCTCCACGGAGGTCAGCGCGGTGCGCTCCACCACGTAATCCTCGATCTCGAAGTTGCCGCGATACATGTCCATCCGCTCTTCGCCGTGACCGACGAACAAAGCGGGTGCTGCTTCGGTATGGCGCAGGATTTCGCGACCGTCGATGGAGAGGATGAAGCCGCCGGGAATGAGATCGAGTTGCATGGAGAAGACTTTCAGTTCTGGGTCAGGCCGGCGTCGACGACGAAATTGGCGCCGGTGCAGCCATTGCTTTCGTCGGAGCCGAGGAAGAGGGCGAGGCGCGCCACATGGCTGGCATCGAGGCGGAATTTCAGGGCCTGCAGATCGATGAACTGCTGGTTCTGTTCCGGCGTCGTCCACAGCGCCAGCTGGCGTTCGGTGACGATGGCACCAGGTACGATGCAGTTGACGCGGATGCCGGACGGGCCAAGTTCGCGGGCAAGCGTCTTGGTCAGGCCGTTGATGGCAGCCTTCGAGGTGGTATAGCCCACCATGCCCGGGCGACCGCGCATCCAGGAAATCGAGCTGAACATGATGACGGAGCCGCCACCATTTTCGGTCATGCCCTTGGTCACCGCCTGGGTGACGAAGAACTGGTGGTCGAGGTTCATGGCAAGCGCGCGCCGCCAGTACTCCGGCTCCACCTCGTCCATGGCGTGCCGGTCATCCTTGCCGGCATTGTTGACGAGAACCGAAACGGGACCATGCTCTGCCTCGATTCTGGCGACCACGGCACGGGTCGCCGGAATATCGGTCAGGTCGCAAGCGTAGAAGGAAGCACCGGTCGCCGGTGCCGTGGCGGCCCCGGCCGCCTCGTTGATATCGACGAAGGACACGCGGGCGCCTTGCGCCCGATAGGCCTTGACCATTTCCTCGCCGATGCCGGACGCGCCGCCGGTGATGAGGACATGGCGGTTTTCGAGAGAACGGTAGTCAACTGTCTCGTAGGATGCGGACATGGTCTTACTCAGATGTCTGGATTGAAAAGCGGTTTGGAGAGGCCTGGTACATCCGTGCGCATGGCAAACAGCGCGCCGGAAAGCGGATATTGGGCAAGCTCCTCGGCGGAGCGTCCGATGCTGGCACTGGTGCAGTAGAGGGTCTTCAGGTCAGGGCCGCCAAAAGTCACCATGGTCGGGCATTTGGCAGGCACCGGATATTCGGCCAGAAGCCTTCCGTCCGGTGCATAGCACTGCACGCGACCGCCCTCGAACAGTGCGGTCCAGTAGCGGCCTTCCACATCCACGGCGCCGCCGTCAGGGCGGCCCTTGTCGGTCTCGGAGCCAAATTTCGCAAAGAGCTGGCGGTTTTCCGCCGCGCCCGTCGCCACATCATAGTCATAGGTGTAGAGCGAGTAGCGCAGCGTATCGGAATGATAGAGCCGCTTGCCGTCGGGAGAGAAGGCGACACCGTTCGAGGTCAGAAGACCGACGCTCAGCTTTTGCAGCCCTCGGCTGTCGTAGCGATAGAGGCTGGCAATGCCGCGTTCGCGGGTCTCGTCCACCGTTCCGGCGATAAAGCGGCCCGCAGGATCGACCATGCCATCGTTGAAACGACTGATGGATTGATCTTCCGGGTTGTCTGCCAGCTTGCGGGTGAGTTTGCCTTCGGCAGAGACCAGCCAAAGGCCGGAGCGAAGACCGGCGATGAAGCCGCCGCCCTGTGCAAGCCCAATGCAGCCGACTTCTTCCGGCAGTTCTAGCATACCGAGCGACCCGTCTGCCGGATCGAAGCGATGGATACGGCTTTGCTTGATGTCCACGAAGTAGAGCACCTGCTCGGCGACCGACCACAGGGGGCATTCGCCAAGGGCGGTCTTTGCATCGAGAACGAGGTCGAAACCGGCTGTCACCTCAACCACCTCAATAGGCTGCCGTGGGAGCCGCGACAGCGGGCTTTTCCTCACCCTTCAACTGGCCCAACCAATCATTGGCGCGGCCGGTCATCATGGCGATGTCGGAGGCTATGGCGGCATAGTCATAGCCATAGCCGATGAAGCGCTTCACCATGTCCGGGTTCGGACCGACAATGCCGATCGGCTTATCCGCGGCATGCGCATCCTTGGCGGCCTTCTCGATCAGCGCCTGCACCTCCGGATGGGCGATATTGCCGATATGGCCCATGGCGGCGGAGAGATCGCCGGGGCCGACGAACAGCGCGTCAATGCCCTCGACTGCGGCAATCTCCGGCAGGCGCTCGATGGCCTCAGGCGTTTCCAGCTGCACAATGGTGCAGACATCCTCATTGGCTTTCTTGAGGTAATTCGGGATGGTCCCGAACTTCGAGCCGCGATGAACGGCAGCGACCCCGCGAATGCCATGCGGGGGATAACGGGTAAAGGAGGCGGCGGCCTTTGCCTCTTCCGCCGTCTGCACGAAAGGCAGCATCACGGTGCGGGCGCCTGCATCCATGCAGCGTTTGACCAGTACCTGATCGTTCCAGGCGAGACGCACGACGGCATCGGCAGGCGTGCAGCCGATGGCGCGCAGGATATGGGCGAGATCGGATACCTCGATCGGCACATGCTCCATGTCCACCACAAGGAAGTCGAAGCCGGCATAGCCGAGCGCTTCGGCACTGGCAGGGGCTGCAGCCATCAGCCAGGTGCCGAGCGGCGTCGCGCGGTTCTTGTCGGAGAGCCAGGATTTGAAGGGGTTCAGCGTGCTCATTGGGCTCGTCCTTTAGAAAATGACCGGGTCCGGCACCTTGGCCGGGCCGCTCAGGAAATCGAAATCGCAACCTTGGTCAGCCTGGCTGACATGCTGCTGGTAGAGCGCCGCAAACGAGCGTTCGTAAATGCGCGCCGTCGGCTTCCACTCCGCGCGGCGGGCCGCCAGTTCCTCGTCGCTGACCTTCATGTTGATGGTGCCGGCCGCCACGTCGAGTTCGATGAGGTCGCCAGTCTTTACGAGCGCCAGCGGCCCGCCAATCGCCGCTTCCGGCGAGACATGCAGAATGCAGGTGCCATAATGGGTGCCGCTCATGCGCGCATCGGAAATGCGCACCATGTCACGCACGCCCAGTTTCAGAAGCTTTTTCGGGATTGGCAGATTGCCCCATTCCGGCATGCCCGGCGCGCCGACAGGACCGGCGTTGCGCAGGATGATGACGGTGTCTTCCGTTACATCCAAGTCTGGATTGTCGAGCGTCTTGTTCATCGTCGCCGGGTCATCGAAAACGATCGCCGGGCCGACATGCTTCAGGAACTTCGGATTGGCAGCGGAGGATTTCATCACCGCGCCATTGGGGGCCAGATTGCCGCGTAGCACCTCCAGCGTCTTGCCCTTCGAAAGCGGCACGACCGGATTGCTCTCGTCGCGAATGATCTCGTCGTTCCAGCATTCGGCATCGGCGATGTTCTCGCCGATCGTCTTGCCGTTGACGGTCGGACGCGACAGGTCGAGATGATGCGAAAACTTCTTCAAGAGCGCGTTGAGGCCGCCGGCGAAGTAAAAATCCTCCATCAGGTATTCGCCGGACGGGAAGACGTTCGCTGCGACCGGGATCTTTGCGGCCATGGCCGACATGTCATCTAGCGTCAGTTCGACACCGGCGCGGCGGGCCATGGCAATCAGATGCACGGCCGCATTGGTGGAACCGCCCATCGCCATATAGGCGACGAGACCGTTTTCGAAGCTTGCCTTGTTGAGGATGTCGGAGGGTTTCAGGTCTTCCCAGACCATCTCGACAATCCGTACGCCGCAGAGCGAGGCCATCCGCGGATGACCTGAGTCGACGGCGGGAATGGAGGAAGCCCCCGGCAGCGTCATGCCCATGGCATCGGCAATCGAGGTCATGGTAGACGCCGTGCCGATGGTGTTGCAGGTACCGGCGGAACGGGTCATCCGGCTTTCCAGATCCACCCAGTCATCCTTGGTGATGTTTCCGGCGCGCAGTTCGTCCCAGTATTTCTTGGTATGCGTGCCTGCACCCGTCTTGATGCCGCGCCACTGGCCATTCGACATGGGACCCGCTGGACAATAGATGACCGGAATATCCATGGAAAACGCGCCCATCAATAGGCCGGGCGTGGACTTGTCGCAGCCGCCGAGCAGCACCGCGCCATCGATCGGGTGAGAACGCAGCAACTCCTCGCATTCCATGGCGAGGAAGTTGCGGTAGAGCATGGTGGTAGGCTTCACCATCACTTCGCCGACGGAAAGCGCGGGCATTTCGACCGGGTAGCCACCCGCCTGCCAGACGCCCCGCTTCACCGCTTCCGCGCGGTCGCGCAGATGCGCGTGGCAGGGGCTCATCTCGCTCCAGGTGTTGATGATGCCGATCACCGGCCGGCCCATGAATTCGTCGCGGCGCATGCCCATCTGCTGGGTGCGCTGGCGGTGCGCGAAGCCGCGCATGTCGTCGGACGCAAACCAGCGCTGGCTGCGCAGTTCGGAAAGCTCTTTTCTTTTTGTCATTGTGCTTATCCCTTGATGCCGCCTGCGGTGAGGCCGGAAACCACGCGCTCCTGGAAGATCACGATCAGGACGGCGACCGGCACGATGCCGACGACGAGCGCTGCTGATATCACCGGCCAGGGGAAGGCGAATTCGCCCTGATAAAGCTGGATGCCAACCGGCAGGGTGCGCAGCGCCGGGTTGGAGTTGAACGAGAGCGCGAGCAGGAATTCATCCCAGGCGTTGACGAAGGCGAGGATGCCGGCGGTGAAGACGCCCGGCGCGCAGAGCGGCACCACGACTTTGAACAGCGCGCCGAGGCGCGTGCAGCCATCGATCATCGCGGCATTTTCGAGATCGCGCGGAATGCCCTCGAAGAAGGAGACGAGCATCAGCGTGCAGACCGGCAGCGACAGTACCGTATAGGGCAGGATCAGCGCGATCCATGTGTTGAGCAGGTTCAGCGCCCGCATGATCTCGAACAGCGGCACCAGCAGCGTCACCAGCGGGAAGGTGGAGACGGCAATGATGGCCGACAGGATCAGGCCGCGATATTTCAGGTTCAGCCGCGCGATCGCATAGGCCGCCAGCACCGAGATAAACAGCGTCAGGCAGGTGGAGAGAAGCGCGACCATCAGGCTGTTGAACAGGAACAGATGCAGCGGCTGGTCGGAAAAGGCCTGCATGTAATTGGCAAGCGTCGGCGCATGCGGAAACCAGCTGATCGGCTTCAGCGTCAGTTCGGCTTCCGTCTTCAGCGAGGTGAACAGGATCCACAGCGCCGGGAACATGCCGTTGACCAGCAGGATGATGGCGGCGATGGCGCGGAGCGGTTTGCCGGAAAGGGCGCCAGGCTGGGTGACAGTAGCGGTCATAATCTTTAGCCCTTCGTCCGGATGATTCTGAGATAGACGACGGTGACGCACATGGAGAGCAGGAACATCACCACGGCGAGTGCCGAGCCATAGCCGAGATCGAGGAAGGAAATGGTGTTCTGGTGGATGTACATGGCCAGCGTTGACGTGGAGGTGCCAGGCCCACCGCCGGTCATCATGTAGGGGATGTCGAAGGTTTGCAGCGCTGTGATCGTGCGGAAGATCAGTGCCACCACGATCGAGGGTTTCAGCAGCGGCAGGGTGATCTCGACGAACTGGCGAACGCGTCCCGCGCCGTCCACATCGGCAGCCTCGTAAAGCGAGCGCGGAATAGTCTGCAAGCCGGCCAGAATGATCAGGGCCATGAAGGAGGAGGTCTTCCAGATGATGGTGAGACAGATGGCGGCCATGGCCCAGTTGGGCGAGTTGAACCAGATGACGCCGGGCAGGCCAAGCCGCATCAGAACGTCGTTCACGACCCCATATTCGGAATGGAAGAACCAGGCGAAGATCAGGCCGGCGAAGGACAGCGGCAGCGCCCAGGGAATGAGGAGCGAGAGGCGCACCGGCCATTGCACACGGAAAGGCAGGTTGGCGAGAAGCGCCAATGCCATGCCCACGACCAGCGCACCGGGAACGGTGATCAGCGTGATCAGAACCGTGTTCCAGGTGGTTTCCCAGAAGACAGGATCGTCGATCATCAGCCGGTAGTTGTCCAAACCGACAAATTCAGCCGGCAGGCCCGATGTCAGCGACAGCGAGAAGAAGCTCGTATAGCCCAGCCGCAGAACGGGATAGACAATGATCAGCGACAGAAGCAGGGCCGCCGGTGCCAGCAGCAGAACGGCAAGCGCGCGGTCGCTGAGGTCGAGCATCTTCGTCCAGGCGGGCGGCTGCTTTTCGATACGATCTGTCGTGCTGAGGGTGGATGTCGTCACCTTGCGGCTCCCACGCTTGATAAACGGTTCAAGTCACCCCGCCGGCGGCGTTACGCGCGCTGGCTTGTGGGGCGGGGAGAGGGCGAGCAATCTCGTCCTCTCCGTTTCGAAGTCTGTTGCGGGTCAGCGCAAGATGCGGCGCAGACGCGACTCGATCTGTGCGGCACCGTCATCCGGCGTCATGACGCCGGCGAGAACGGCGTTGACCGTGGTGCGAACGATTTCGCTGACCTCGTTGTAGCGCGGCGTGACCGGGCGCGGCTTAGCGGTCTGGACGACCTGCAGCGCATCGGCAAACCACGGCGCGGACTTCAGGACGTCTTCATCCTTGTAGAGATCGGCATAGGTCGGCATCAGCGAGCCGTTGATGGCCACAAACTTGGAGACATCCTTGCTGGACAGGAACTCGACCAGCTTCTTGGCGTCATCCTGATGCTTGGAATAGGCGGAAACGCCCCATTCCCAGCCGCCGAGACAGGTGGAGGCGTCACCGCCCGTCAGTGCCGGAAGCCGCGCCACGCCAACCTTGCCGGCGACGGCGGAATCCTTGCCCTGCGCCTGCGCCCATGCATAGGACCAGTTAACGGCGAAGACCACGTTGCCGGCCTGGAATTCCTTTCGGGTATCGTCGGTCGCGACTTCGGAAATGTTCTTCTTGGAGACGCCTTCGTCCACGAAGCTCTTCCACAGCGCCAGAGACTTTGCGGCGGCGGCGCGGTCGAAGGTCAGCTTGCCGTTCTGCACGAGCGTCTTGCCCTGGCTCCAATAGGGAAGCAGGAAAGTGCAGACGGCGCCCTCGATTGCCTTGCCCTGGAAGGAGAGACCCTGCAGGTCCGGGTTGTTTTCGCCGCCATTGATCTTCTTGACGGCGGCCTTCAGCTCATCCCAGGTCTTGGGCGGCTGGATGCCGTACTTTTCCAAGAGATCCTTGCGGTAGTAGAGGAACATGGAGTCGGCGAAGGCCGGCAGCGCCACGATCTTGCCGTCTACCGTATTGGCTTCGGCATAGGCTGGCAGATAGCCGGACATGTCCTTGCCGGTGAAGGGGCTGGTCCAGCCGGCGGCGGCGAATTGCGCAGGGCGAATGACATCGAGGATCAGCACGTCGAGCGAGGTATCCTTCGCCGACATCACGGTGTTCAGGTACTGCGCCTGCGCTTCCGAGGTATTGCCGCCGGTTTCGATGGTGACCTTGATGCCGGGGTTCTTGGCTTCATACTGGTCGAGCATCTTGCGCCACACCTGCGGCTGATGCTGGCTCGAAATATAGACCTTGAGCTCGGTGTCGGCAAACGCCGGAACAGCGGCACCCAAGCTGGCGGCGGACAGAAATGCGCCCGTCAAAGCCCTGAATTTCATGTATTTCTCCCGTTTTTATCGGTGATGATCGTTGCTGCGCGGACCTTCTACTCCCCCGCGCAGGGAGCATCAATCAAGGACGCGCTCGCTGACCGCGTCGAAGAGGTGGACCTTGGCCGGATCGACGCCGACGCGGATCTGCGCCCCCGCTTCGGGCCGCGTTTCCGGAGACATGCGGGCGGTCATGGTTTCGTTGCCGATGGCGAAATGCACAAGCGTATCGGAGCCCAGCGGCTCCACCACCTGAACCTTCACATTCAGCGCCAGCGATGCATCGGCTGCTGTGGAAAAATGTTCAGGGCGAACGCCGACGATGACCTGCCGGCCTTCCAGAGCGGTTTCACGACCGGTGCGGATCTGCGCGAGCGGCAGCGTATTGCCATCGGCAAATACCAGATTGCCGCCTTCGACCTTCGCCTTGGCGAAATTCATCGCCGGCGATCCAACGAAGCCGCCGACGAAGACGCTGCGCGGACGGTTGTAGACGTCATCCGGCGTACCAACCTGCTCGATATCGCCGGCCCGCAGGATCACGATCCGATCGGCAAGCGTCATGGCCTCGACCTGGTCATGGGTCACGTAGATGATCGTGGTGCCGATCTGCTGATGCAAGCGCTTGATTTCGGTGCGCACTTGGCCGCGCAGCTTGGCATCGAGGTTGGACAGGGGTTCATCGAACAGGAAAACCTGCGGACGGCGCACGATGGCGCGGCCCATGGCAACGCGCTGGCGCTGACCACCGGACAACTGGCCGGGACGGCGATCCAGAAGATGCCCGATGCCGAGCATTTCGGCGGCCTCGTTTATGCGGCCTTCGGCATCCTTCATGGAAACGCCGCGCACTTTCAGGCTGAAACCCATGTTTTCGCGCACCGTCTTGTGCGGATAAAGCGCATAGTCCTGGAAGACCATGGCTATGTCGCGTTCACGCGGCGCAAGCTTGTTGACCACGCGTTCGCCGATGCGGATTTCGCCGTCCGTGATGCTCTCGAGACCTGCGACCATGCGCAGCGTCGTCGACTTGCCGCAGCCCGAGGGGCCGACAAAGACGACGAATTCACCATCCCGGATGTCGAGATCGATTCCCTTGACGATGCGCAAAGCGCCATAGCTCTTTTCGAGCTTGCGAAGGCTTACTGAAGCCATGCGTTCCTCCCATACGAAGCGCGAGCTCCGCACCATGTCATTGGCGAAATCATAGCGCTACGATTTTTAAATGCAATGCCCTTTTTCCATGCCTCGTCCAGACGCCCACGGATTAGTGAAATACACCGATTTACGCTGCGTTATTGTTGCATTTGGCGATTAGGTGCTGCAAGCTTCGTCTGGCCGTGACGAACACATCGAGATTGCCGTTCGTAGCGCTGCAAAGGAGGGGTTATGGCTGGGGAGAGAGAGAACGAGGTGCCACGCCAGCCGCGCAGCCGTCGCAAGATGCAAAGCGTCACCATGATGGACGTTGCAGACTATGCGAAGGTTTCGCCATCGACGGTGTCGTTATATCTGCGCCGTCCAGAAGCGGTTTCTGCGAGCGCAGGTAGCGCCATCGCGCGAGCGATCGAAAAACTCAGCTACGTTCCGAACCTCGTTGCCGGAGGGCTCGCCGCGGCCTCTTCTCGCGCCGTCAGTATCATCGTGCCTTCGGTCCGCAATGCGTTCTTTGCAGAGACCGTCGCTGCCATGCAGACATCACTCAGGAAGGAGCGTCTGCAGGTTATCCTCGGCCATACGGAATATGATGAAAAGGAAGAGGAAGATCTCGTCCGCACCGCCTTGTCCTGGGCGCCTGCTGCGATCGTACTCACCGGGCTTTGCCATAGCGAAGCGACCCGGAGAATGTTGACCAAGGCACATGTGCCAGTCATCGAGATCTGGGAGCTTGGTGGGCCGCAAATTGATGCAGCAATCGGCTTTCATCACGATCAAGTCGGAATTGCAGCGGCCAAGCATCTGATTCAACAGGGAAAACGACGTCTTGCCTTTCTTGGCGCGCGCCTGCACGAAGATCGTCGCGGTAAGCAGCGCTGCGACGGGTTTGTAGAGGCGGCGCGGCAAGCCGGGGTTTCAGTCGAGATCGTTCAGCATCCCGCTTCGGCTTCCGCAGAAGTGGGCGGCATGTTGCTCCGCGACGCCTTACAGATTGTGCCTGACCTTGATGGTGTCGCCTGCTCCAATGACCATATTGCGCTTGGCGCGCTCTTTGAATGCGAGCGCTTGTCCATGAGCGTACCGGAAAAGCTTGCAATCGTCGGCTTTGGCGATCTCAGTTTCAGCGCGGCCTGCAATCCGCCGCTGACAACGATTCGCCCCTCGGGTGATCTCATTGGACGCGAGGCCGCACGTTTGATTGTTGGTCATATGACCGGCAAGGAACAGGAGCAGAAAGTATCTATCGATACCCGATTCACCTTGCTCCATCGCCGCAGCAGTTAGGGTATTTCTAGACAAATCCGGCGCCGGTGAAATTCAGCGATGTGGTACGTATTCGCTGCTCGCATTAGCGGGTACATCACACATTAATGACCTTCCAATTCACACCGTCACGACATAGGCGTGCGCTTCCCGCTCTTCACTACTTATTGTTCGTCAATCGTTTCCATATCGAACGAAAACCCACCCTAATCTAGGGGCTGTTTAACCGGATATTCATGTCCTCCGGGCGATGTATTAGCTTCCGCTGTAAGCCAGCTTGGGGAGAAGCAATGGCACGTCTGAAATTTCGCTTTCGCCGCCCCGCCATCCGGCATGGCCTTATAGGAACGATCGGCATCCTCGCCGCAATTTCCGTCGCGATTGCGTGGTCCTCCATCGCGTCGTTGAAAAGCATCAGCGAGCAAAGTGAGCAGATCGCCATGCGCGCGGAGTCCGGGATCGCAATGGCAAAAGACATTGAGATCGAAGCGGTAAAGCTGCGAGAGGCTTACGGGCAGCACCTGCTGGCAACCGACAAGGCTGAGGCCGAAACCCGCATCAACGCGATCAACAAGCGCCTGCAGGAAACGCTCGCGAAGTACACCGC
Organism: Rhizobium oryzicola; assembly: GCF_030504645.1. Classification (GTDB taxonomy): domain Bacteria; phylum Pseudomonadota; class Alphaproteobacteria; order Rhizobiales; family Rhizobiaceae; genus Neorhizobium; species Neorhizobium oryzicola. The sequence goes on from NZ_JAUKWQ010000003.1 coordinate 349,717, forward strand.
GCTTGCCGGCAATGCCGGCGAGAACACGCCGCTTGGCCAGCTGGATAAGCAGCTGGCCGCCTACAACAAGATGGGCAAGCAGCTGCTGTTCTATTCCACTCAGGGCAACGACAAGAACGCCCGGATGTATCTGGGCTCCATGAGCGGTATCGGCAACACGCTGGCCAAGGTAACCGGCGATATCGTGGCAGCAAGCCAGAAGAGCGCCGCCGAGGGTTGGGCTATCAACAAGGCCGCCACCCAACGAATGATCGAGTTTGCCTACATACTGGCGGGCGTAGCGATCTTCATTGCTCTTGTGGCGGGTGTGTTTGTTGTTCGTGGCATTGCCTCCCCTATCGGCCGCCTCACGAAAGCCATGCGCATTCTGGCTGAAGGCGACACGCAGAGTCTGGTGCCGTTCGTTGGTCGAACCGATGAAGTTGGCGCCATGGCGGCAGCTGTCGAAGTCTTCCGCCTCGCCGCGATTGAAAAGAAGGAATTGGAAGAACACGCCGAGGACGCACGTAAACAGGCGGAAGCCGAGCGCGTGGAAGCGCAGCGTATGGCAGAGGCCAATGCGGACGAACGTCTTCGTAACGCAACATCGGGTCTGGCGCGGGCACTCGATCGTTTGGCCGGTGGGGATCTCGCCTTCCAGATCGAACAGCCCTTCTCGCCGGAATTCGAACCGCTACGGGTCGACTTCAATCGCTCCGTCCGTCAGCTTGCCGACACCCTCAGTAAGATCGCAGCATCTGTGACGGCGCTCGAAAGTGGCAGTCACGAGATCGCATCTGCGGCCGATGATCTTTCGCGCCGCACGGAAGTGCAGGCTGCAGCCCTTGAGGAAACGGCAGCGGCACTCGATGAGATCACCGCCAATGTTAGCAACTCCGCCAAGCGCACGGAAGAGGCACGCCACATCGCCGACCGGGCGAACCAGTCTGCAAAGCATTCCGGCGACGTTGTTCGCAACGCGGAAGAAGCGATGCGCCGGATCGAGCAGTCATCGCAGCAGATTTCCAACATCATTGGCGTGATCGACGAGATCGCTTTCCAGACCAATCTGCTTGCCTTGAACGCAGGTGTTGAAGCGGCGCGCGCCGGTGATGGCGGAAAGGGCTTTGCGGTTGTCGCCCAGGAAGTGCGCGAACTGGCTGGACGCTCGGCAAGTGCTGCCAAGGAAATCAAGGCGCTGATCCAAAACTCCTCACAGGAAGTCGAACGCGGCGTGGAACTGGTCCGTAACACCGGCGTGGCGCTTGGGGAGATCGGCGGCCTGATTGTCGAGATCAACAGCCAGATGGAAGCCATTACGGTCTCCGTCAAGGAACAGTCCACCGGTATTGCAGAGGTGAATGGCGCAGTGAACCAGATGGATCACACGACGCAGCAAAACGCGGCCATGGTGGAGGAATCCACCGCCGCTTCCATGGCTCTTGCGGCTGAAGCACAAGCACTCCGCGAGCTCGTGGGAGCATTCTCTTTCGAAGAAGCGCCGGCGCGGGTCGGTCGTGCTGCCTGAACTAGGTTTGGCTTTCATAAGCGGGCGGCGCATCCACTGTGCCGCCCTTTTATTTTTCGCAGTCGGAATTCGTATGATGACTTCTGCGAGGTCTGATGAAATAGTTGAACAGCAGCAAAATTCATCGTACTAATGTTTCGGTTCATCGCTTTGGTGATACTGAGAGAGGCGGCAGGCGAGCGTGAGCAGCCAATTAAAATCAAACGCGAAGGGTGCGGGATCGCTGGTGGCGCAGGTTCGCGAACGGCTGCGGAGTGAAATTCTGGGCGGCCAATATGCACCGGGCGATCGGCTTCCGAGCGAGATCGAATTGACGGAAACGCATGGCGTCAGCCGAACAGTCATTCGAGAGGCTGTTACTGGGCTCCGCTATGACGGGCTTGTCGAGGTGAGGCAAGGTGCGGGCATTTTCGTACTGAAGCCCAACACTCCTCAACCTTTGTCGTCACGATTGGATACGGCGCGCATTTCCTCGGATCTTGAAGTGTTGGAAGTGCGCACGCCTCTGGAAATCGAGGCCGCGGGACTTGCAGCACTGCGGCGCTCGCCCGCTCAGGAAGAGGCAATCTTCGAATGTCATGCGCGGGTGCTGAAATGTATTGACGCGAATGAGTCCATTCGCGAGGCGGATCTGGCGCTGCATATGGCCATCGCCGCCGCCACCAACAATCCGCTATTCATGCAGTTTCTTGAAAGCCACAGTGCCTCTGCCATCCCACAGTCCAAGGTGGTTGCGGACGATCACGGGGCAGATCAGACAGCCTATCGTCGCCTGATACACAAGGAGCATCAGGCAGTGATCGTCGCCATTTCCGATGGCGACGAGAAGGCAGCCAGAGCTGCGATGCAGCAACATCTGCGCGGCAGCCAAGTGCGCTACCGCGATCTTTTGCGGGAACTGCGGGGAGTTAGCGCGAGCTAAGGCCCCTTAGGCTTCGCGACCCCAGGCCTCGATCTGCGAAAGTGCCGGATAGGGCGACGGATCATCCGCCTTCTTCATCGAGTGGATACGAAGCCATTCGACCTTCTTCTCTGCCACGGCAAAGCGCTGCGCGGCGCCCGACTTGACGAGATCAAGGCGCATCGTGTCACTATCGGAAAAGGTAATGCTGGCTTCGTTCCACCATGCATCATGCGGAAAATCCGCGCGCAGATATATGACAAGCTCATCGACCAGCACTGGCCGGCCGAAATGGACTGTCAGTTCAGCATTGGGGTCCTTGTTGATTCCCCAACTCGTGAACGGCCAGGTGCCGTGGTCAAAGGTTGCCTTTTCGCCGTCGATGGCATTGCGCGCTGCGAATTGTGACTCGCCGCGCGTTTCCACATTTGCCACCGCATGCGGGAAAAGCTGTTCATTGCCATGCTGGTCGAAGGGGTTGAAGGCCAGATTTCGGCGGGCGGCCACTTCAGATGGATTGGCGACGCGGACATGCAGACGATGCAGCGTTCCGAGGAAGGCCTGCTGTGCATAGGGCATGCGCTTTTCGCCAAAGGGGATGGCAAGGCTGAAAGGCGATTCTTTCAGGTACACGATGCCGGGCATCAGGCCCGTGTCCAGCAGCAGATAAACATGTGCGGCTTCTGAAGCGCTGACCAGGAGACGGTCGCCTTCCTCGTACTCGCCCCGATAAACCAGGAACAGCTCGTCTTCGGCGGAGGATTCCGCCTTCACCTGTCCTGCTGCGTCTACGACCTTCAGGGTAAATTGCATGCTCTTCTCTTTCTAGCTGATCGTCAGTGTCAGTGTTGAACCTGTCAGTGGCACAAGCAGGCGATAAAGCCTCACCGGCCAACTCTGCCGCAAGCGGCTATCGGTGATATCCAATGGTTCCACCGTGATAGAACCTGCACCCTCCAAGCGGATCTCGGCTTTGTTGCCAAGCCAGATTCGCCCCTCATCCGTTCGGGGTTCGAGAACGGTCATCAAAGAAAGCGTCGCGGGGCCAACCCCATGGTACTCATCGCGCATTTGGACGGTTCGACCGCGGACCATGCGCACGGTTCGACGATAGCTTTGAAGCTCCGCTTCTGCCGGATAGGCGCCGGCAATATCCAGCGAGATCTCTGCCATCTCCTCTTCAAATCGGACATCCATACCCTGCGCCGCGAATTCAACGCCGTCGCATTGCATGACGCCGCCAAAGCTCGGCAGATTGTGATAGGCGGATTGCATGGTCCAGATTTCATAGCGGTGCGGCGAAAAGGTCTTGGCCGTATAGGTCTCGACGCCGACATCGATCAGCAGTGGCTGCCTATCCTTGTAAAGGGTAACGCTGCCGACATCGTTGTGGTTATGACTTTCGCCATTGTGTCCACCCTTGACCGCAAGGGCAAAACGATTGTCCCGCGCAATCGCAAGGCCGATACCTGGAAAATAGTGATCGGCCTTCGCGGGAGCAGCACGCTCGTGGCTCATGATTTCGGACGCCGCCAGAATGGCCTGCAGCCGGTACCAGAGGTTCCACTCCTTCGGCATCAGTCGGTTTTCGTCGCGGACAAAATCGGCAGCCGCAAATCCCATCAGCGCCTCGGAGCCGACGGCGCGGCCGAACAGATATTCCCGCGCACCGCAGGGCGGAACCACGGCGGAGGAATCGGCGAAATTGAAGTAGTAATCGCCACCGACATGCATGTGGCGGATATAGTCCGCCATATTGCGGACCTTCGGCTCCTGCCAGAGCGGCTTCATGGCACTGGGCGCCACCTGATCCAGAATCGTCATGGCACCATGCAGGCAAAGTCCGGCATGGCGATAGTAGATCACACCCTCCTCGCAGGCCCCGTCCTCAGCATAATCCTTCAGGAAGGCATCGAGGCTCATCAATGCCTTTGGCAGGAAAGCGCGGCGCAGGGTTTCGTCCGTCGGCAAGGTAAAGGCGGCGAGCAGAACATTCTGGGTAATCCAGGCCGTCCAGTTGTTCATGCGCTCATCGCCGCGCCCCATCCACCAAAAATGCCTGTTGATGTAGGGTTTGAAGATGCGGACGTTGATCTCGCGCTCGACACGCTTGGAAACCAGAGGATCAACTGCATCGAGGCGGTCGCGCAGCAGATAGAGAGTTGTGGAAAGGATGGCCGCAGTCTCGGCCGCGAAGAGATCCACAACCGGATCATCAGGATCGGCCATAGACAGGCGCTTGCCGCCCCGCTCATAGGAATTATGAGCCGGTAATTGCCAGCCGCTTTCTTCCGAGATCAGGAGCAGGCCGTCTATGACGGCGTCGAGGAAACGCCCCTGCCCTTCGACCCATTCGGCAAGAACCAGATCGTTCAACATCAGGCGGCGACGGAAATAGAGCTCTTCAAAGCGTGAACGATTCCCGTTGAGGCCGTATTCCCGATAGTCATATGCCCGGATCTGGGGCCAGGATGCTGCTGCAGCAGCCTCGCCCGCCGCAACGAGCAGGTTGACAATCCAACCTTCGAGAGCTTCGGGCACGCCTTTGCCCAGCACGCGATCCGGCTGAAAGCTGGCCAGTGCCCCCTGAAACTCGACTATGCGCTCGGCAAACACGTCATCTCCTCCCGGCGTGATCGAAGCGGTCCTATCATACCTATTTCACCTTATCCAGCCAATTTGTCTGACCGCAGGAGAAGTTGTTTGACCAATGCCCCGGATATGCTATGCAAGGCTCCGGAGGCAAGACGAGTAGCTGCAAAGGCGAGTCTTGTACAATATAACATGCAAGAGCTTCGGGACCCATCCGGAGCCGGGAGGAAAGCTGGTGACGCTTGCACATCCAGCTCTGTCAGACAACCAGACGGCAGGCATCAAGCCGAAGCGGAAGGTGCGCGTCGTCTCAAAGCGTCGCCGCAAGGTTGAGAACGCGCTGATCGCATATTCTTTCATCGCGCCGAATTTTCTCGGCTTTGCAGTCTTCACGCTTGGGCCAATCCTGTTCGCCTTCGCGCTCGCCTTCATGCATTGGGATGGCTCCAACCCGATCACCTTCGCAGGGCTGGATAATTTCTGGCGCCTCTTCCAGGACAAGTCTTTCATCGACGCCTTCTGGAATACGATTATCTATACGGTGGTCTCCGTGCCTGCGACGCTCATCTGTGCGCTGGGCCTTGCCATCCTGCTGAACCAGAAGATCTTCGGACGGGATTTCTTCCGTACCGCGCTGTTCTTCCCGTACGTCGCCTCGTTGGTGGCTGTGGCTGTCGTGTGGAACATGATCTTCAACCCGGAAATGGGTCTGGTGAACATGGTTCTCTACACCATCGGCATTGCGCCCGAAAACCTGCCTGGCTGGGCAGCGGACCGCCATTGGGCCATGGTGACGGTCATTCTCTTCGGCATCTGGAAGAGCATGGGTTACTACATGGTGATCTATCTCGCCGGGCTTCAGGGCATCAATTCGGAGCTTTACGAGGCAGCCGGTTTGGACGGCGCCAATGCCTGGCAGAAGTTCATCCATGTGACTGTGCCGCAGCTGGCGCCAACGACCTTCTTCGTCACCGTGATGTTGACCATCCAGTCCTTCAAGGTCTTCGACCAGGTCTACATGATCACGCAGGGCGGCCCCGGCACCTCAACCCTGGTGTTGGTCTACCACATCTATAACGAGGCCTTCATCTCCTGGGATCTCGGCTATTCCAGCATGATTGCCCTCGTTCTGTTTCTTCTGGTGCTGACACTCACGGTCATCCAGTTCCGTCGCCAGAGGGAGGACTGAAGGATGCGCATTGCCGGACGCAAGATCAGCGGCGGAACGATCGCCGTCTACCTTACGGTGATTGTTGTTACCATCATCATGCTGCTGCCGTTCGCCTGGATGCTGTCGGCCTCCCTGAAACTGGACCGCGATGTCTTCGCCTTCCCGATCGAATGGATACCGTCGCATCCACGCTGGCAGAACTATGTGGACATCTGGACGAAGATCCCGCTGGCGCTGTTCATCTACAACACGTCGAAGCTGACGATCATCGTCACCGTCCTGCAGCTGCTGACGTCGAGCTTCGCGGCCTATGCCTTCGCCAAGCTGCACTTCCCTTACAAGAACACGCTGTTCCTCGGCTATATCGCAACGATCGCCATGCCCTGGCAGGTCTATATGGTCCCGCAGTTCCTGCTGATGCGCGAGTTCGGGCTGAACAACACCCATCTGGCCCTCATCTGCCTGCAGGCCTTCACCGCCTTCGGCGTGTTTCTGATGCGGCAGTTCTACATGTCGATCCCGAACGAGCTTTGCGAAGCAGCTCGCATCGACGGCATGAACGAATACCAGATCTGGGCGAAGATCATGCTGCCATTGTCTAAGCCGGCGCTCTCCACGCTCACCATCTTCACCTTCGTCACCACCTGGAACGACTTTCTCGGGCCGATGATCTACCTCACCAAGACGGAGCTCAAGACGATCCAGATCGGGCTTCGCATGTTCATTTCGCAATATTCCGCTGAATACGGGCTGATCATGGCGGCCTCCGTGGTGGCGCTTATTCCTGTGCTCATCGTCTTCCTGTCGCTGCAGCGCTTCTTCGTCGAAGGCGTCGCTTCGTCGGGTCTCAAAGGTTGAATGTCATGAATGCTCTTTCCCCATTGCATCCGCAGCCCATCACGGATCAGGAGATAAAGGCCGCATTGGACATCGCGGTCGCGCAGGTGCGCCGCAACCTGCCGGACTTTACCTACAAGGCGCAGAACCATTCGAGCCTCGGCAACATCTATCCGGCCGTTGAAAACGACCAGTGGACGGCTGGCTTCTGGCCGGGCGAAATCTGGCTGGCCTATGAGCATACGGGTGACAAGGTTTTCCAGTATGCGGCTCAGATCCAGGTGCAGAGCTTCCTGCACCGGATCGAAAACCGCATCGAGACAGACCATCACGACATGGGCTTTCTCTATTCGCCCTCCTGCATCGCCGCCTGGAAACTGGTGGGCGACGAGGATGGCCGAAAGGCAGCCCTTCTAGCGGCTGACCAGCTGATCGAGCGCTATCAGCCGATCGGACAGTTCATCCAGGCCTGGGGCCGCAAGGACAACCCCAACGAATATCGCTACATCATCGACTGCCTGCTCAATCTCCCGCTGCTCTACTGGGCAACGCGCGAGACGGGCAATGAGCGCTACCGTGAGATCGCGCTGACGCATGCGCGCACGACGCTTGCCCATTCGGTCCGCGCCGACAACTCCACCTACCACACCTTCTATATGGACCCGGTGACGGGAGCGCCCGTGCGCGGGGCGACGAAACAGGGTTATAGCGATGACAGTTTCTGGGCACGCGGCCAGGCCTGGGGTATATCAGGCATGGCGATTTCCTACCGTTACGAGCGCCTGCCCGCCTATCGCGAAGCCTTCGAGAACCTGCTCGGCTTCCACCTGAACCGGCTGCCGGCCGATCTTGTGCCCTATTGGGATCTGATCTTTACGGAAGGGTCAGAGGAGCCGCGGGACAGCTCATCCGCGTCGATCGTCGCCTGCGGCCTGTTGGAAATGGCCGAACTGGTCGAAGCCGACGATGCGGCGCGCTACCGCGATCTCGCCCGCCGCATGATGAAAAGCCTCGCCGACTATTACGCGGTGAAGGATCCGTCGATCTCGAACGGGCTCGTATTGCACGGCACCTATTCCAAGAAGACGCCGCACAATACCTGCCGTGGCGAAGGCGTCGATGAATGTGTCTCCTGGGGGGACTATTATTATATGGAAGCTTTGACGCGCCTCTCGCGCAACTGGTCTTCCTACTGGTGATCCGAGGGGATAATGGCAAGCATTTCGCTGAAGAAACTGAACAAGACCTACGGCGCCCTCAAAGTGGTGCACGATATCGATCTTGAAATCGCCGACAAGGAATTCATCGTGCTGGTCGGCCCATCCGGCTGCGGCAAGTCCACGACGTTGCGCATGATCGCAGGCCTTGAGGAAATTTCAGGCGGCGAATTGATCATCGGCTCAGACCTGATGAACGACGTGCCGTCCAAGGATCGCGATATCGCGATGGTCTTCCAGAACTATGCGCTCTATCCGCATATGACGGTCTATCGCAACATGGCCTTCGGCCTGGAACTGCGAAAAGCCCCCCGCGATGTCATCGAACGTCAGGTGGAGGAAGCGGCAAAGATCCTCGACATCTCCCATCTTCTGAACCGCAAGCCGAAGGCGCTCTCGGGTGGCCAGCGGCAGCGCGTCGCTTTGGGCCGCGCCATGGTGCGCAACCCGGCCGTCTTCCTGCTGGACGAGCCGCTCTCCAACCTCGATGCCAAGCTGCGCGGCACCATGCGCGCCGAAATCACCAAGCTGCACAAGCGGCTGGATGCGACCTTCATCTATGTGACCCACGATCAGGTGGAAGCCATGACCATGGCCGACCGTATCGTGGTCATGAAGGACGGACACATCCAGCAGGTGGATACCCCGCAGAACCTCTATGACCGCCCGGTCAACATGTTCGTCGCAGGCTTCATTGGGGCGCCGCAAATGAACCTGTTGCCGGCAAAGCTTACGCAGGAGGATGGGCGCTTCTTCGCCCTTGTGGAGGAGCACAAGCTGCCCCTGCCGCAGAGCTTCGATCGCAGCCGCCTTCTAGCCTACGAAGGCAAGGATGTGGTGCTCGGCATTCGTCCGGAGAATTTCCACGAACTGGCACCTGCAGATATCGATCCTGCCAATAGCGCACCTTTCCATGCGGTGGTGGAGCTGGCCGAACCCATGGGTTCCGAGGTGCATCTCAACCTCATCGCCGGCGGCCGCAATATGATTGCCCGCGTCTCGCCGCGCTTCCGCTCGAAGATCGGCGACCGCGTTTCGCTGGTGGCCGATCTCACCAATGCGCAACTCTTCGATCCGCAGACCGAGCGGTCGATCCTGTACTGAGGCTGGCAAGTGCGATGCAGTGGCTGGAGGCATTCTGGACGAAGGAAGGAAAGGGCATCCCCAAGGATGCGCCGAAGAGAACCGGTCTGCCTCTGTTTGCCGAAATCATTGCCCGCGAATGGTGGGAGCTGGTGAAGCTGAACCTGCTTTTCCTCCTGTTTTCGCTGCCGCTCGTCACAGCGCCTGCCGCAACCTTTGCGACCGCCACGATCTGCCGGATGATGGTGGAGGATCGGCCCGTCTATCTGCTGCGTGATTTTCTGGAGGCGCTGCGGGCGCATGCGATGCGGGCAACAGTCTGGGCGCTCGTGGCGGGCACGGCTGTCATCATCGGGGTCGGCGCGATCTCGGCCTATGCCGCCGCCGCTAGGACATCGCTGTTCTATGCGGCACCCTTGGCGCTCAGCCTCGTCGTCACATTGTTCGTGACGCTCTGGGCCGCCTGCTTCGTGATGGTGAGCGTCACTGAAGCGCGGCCCTTCTGGGAAAGCCTGAAGCTTTCGGCACTCGCCGCCCTGCTTCGTCCGCTGCCCCTGCTTGCGGCGCTTGCCTTCGTCGCGGCGCTCTGGATTGCGCATATCCTTTTCTATCCCGTCTCGGTCTTCATGCCGGCGGTGATGAATTTCTCGCTCGGAATGTTCGCCGTTGCCTTCGGCGCGCAAGGGGTCGTGGCGCAGGTTCTCGCCCGCTCCGAGGAGGAGAACACCATACAGGAACCATAATGACGGCGCCGAGGAGGCGCCGGTAACCAGACACAATTGAGGGAAGGAGATCAGCAAATGTATCTGGAAAAATTCGGAGGAGCGATCCGGGCAACCGTCGCAGGATTTGGCCTTGTAACCGCGATGGGCAGTACAGCGCTTGCCCAGTCATCAGAGCCGGTGACGCTGAAATGGGCGCTCTGGGATTGGGACAAGGTTGCCTATTACAAGCCGCTGATCGAGGCCTATCAGGCCAAGCATCCGAACGTGAAGTTCGAGCCCGTCGATCTCGGCTCGCAGGACTACACGCAGATGATTTCGACCCAGCTGACTGGCGGTTCGAAGGATATCGACGTCGTCACCATCAAGGACGTGCCCGGCTATGCGACGCTGGCCAAGGCCGGCACCATCAGCGAACTCGGCAGCTTCCTCACCGCCCAGAAGATCGAAGCCGGCCCTTATGGCGGCCTGATCGAGGCCCTCACCATCGACGGCAAGATCTATGCCCTGCCCTTCCGCTCGGACTTCTGGATTCTCTATTACAACAAGGACATCTTCGACAAGGCGGGCGTACCCTACCCCACCAACGACATGACCTGGAAGCAGTTCGACCAGATCGCGGAAAAGCTGAAGGGTGGTTTCGGCTCCAACAAGACCTACGGCGCGCTGCTGCACACCTGGCGCTCCACCGTGCAGCTGCCCGGCATCCAGGACGGCAAGCATACGCTTGTCGAAGGCGACTATGCCTTCCTGAAGCCGTGGTATGAGCGTGCGCTCACGCTTCAGAAGAGCGGTGCAATCCCCTCTTATGCTTCTCTGAAGACCTCCAACACGCATTATTCTGCGCTGTTCTTCAACGGCACGGTTGGCATGCTGCCGATGGGCACATGGTTCATCGGCACGCAGATTGCCAAGGTACAGTCGGGTGAATCCAAGGCGAAGAACTGGGGCATCGTGAAGTTCCCGCATCCGGAAGGCGTCGAAGCCGGCACCACGGCAGCGCAGCTTGCCGGTCTTGCCGTCAACAACAACTCGACCCACAAGGATGTTGCGCTCGACTTCATCAAGTTCGCCAGCGGCCCGGAAGGCGCGAAGATTGTTGCCGATACCGGCACCCTTCCCGCCATCCGCACGGATGATGTGGCTGCGAAGATCACCGGCCTCTCCGGCTTCCCGCAGGATTCAGCCAGCAAGGAAGCCCTGAAATCTGGCAAGTCCTACCTGGAAATGGCGGTCAGCCCCAATGCCGCGAAGATCGAAGTGGTGCTGAACCGGGTTCATGATTCCATCATGACCGACAACACACCGATCGATGCAGGCCTGAAGGACATGACGGATGGTGTGAAGGCAATCAAGTAATCACGCAAACCGTTGTTGGCCGCGGGTTACTCCTTCTCCCGCGGCCACCCCCGCAGTGAAACAGACTGGAAGCTTCTCGTGCCCTTCGATCTCGCCAAGGCCAATCCGCTCCACGGCAACCCGCTCAAAACCCGTCAGGATCTGTCCAAGGCGCTGATGGATCTGTTCAATCCGCTGTTGCCGTATTTTTCAGAAGGTGGCGCAAGGGTGAGGTTGAGCGCATTTGGCGCGATCTTCGACCATCCGGCGGCAGATCTCGAAGGTTTTGCCCGCCCGCTCTGGGGTATTGTTCCGTTCGCGGCCGGCGGCGGTGAGTTTCCGCATTGGGAACTTTACCGGCGCGGTCTCGCAAATGGAACGAACCCTGATCATCCCGAATATTGGGGCGATGTCAGCGACCGTAACCAGCGGCTTGTGGAACTCGCCGCCATCGGTTTTGCGCTGGCCCTGGTGCCCGAACATCTCTGGGAACAGCTGGACGGGACGGCAAAACAGATCGTTTCCGCCTATCTCCTGACGGCGCGGAACCTGGAGTATATCGACAACAACTGGAAATTCTTCCGGGTGCTGGTCGATCTCGGATTGGAGCGTGTTGGCGTCTCCTTCGACACGGCCAAGACGGTGCAATATCTCGACGAGCTGGAGGACTTCGATATCGGCGAGGGCTGGTATCGCGACGGACCCGTGCGTCGGGTCGATCACTACATCCCTTTTGCCATGCATTATTACGGCCTGATCTATGCTGTGCTCGCCAAGGGGGATGAGGCTCGCGCAACGCGGATGCTAGAGCGCGCCAAGATCTTCACGAAAGACATTCGCCACTGGTTCGGCCCGGATGGCGCAGCCCTGCCTTTCGGGCGCAGCCAGATCTATCGCTTTGCCGCTGGCGGCTTCTGGGCAGCACTCGCCTTTGCGGATCTCGAGGCCCTGCCCTGGGGCGAGATCAAAGGCTATTACATGCGCCACATCCGCTGGTGGGCGAACCGACCAATCTGCGACCGCGATGGCGTGCTGTCGGTCGGCTATGGCTATCCGAACCTGTTGATGAGCGAAAGCTATAATTCCGCCTGCTCGCCCTATTGGGCCTTCAAGTTCTTTCTCGCGCTGGCTTTGCCCGAGGATCACCCCTTCTGGCAGGCGGAAGAGGCACCCGCACCCCATTTTGCCGAGCCTGTGCCGCTTGCCAAACCCGGCATGGTGGCGATGCACACGCCTCAGAACGTCGTCATTCTGGCGTCTGGCCAGGAGCACGACAAGATGCGCGGCTCGCACGAGAAGTATTCGAAATTCGCCTACTCAACCCGCTATGGCTTCAACATTGAAGCCAATGACCGGCATTTCGATGCGGCAAGCTTTGACAACATGCTGGGTCTCTCGGACGATGGCGTTCACTTACGCATGCGCGAGACGCTGGAAGAGGCGCTGATTGCCGGTGACAAACTCTATTCCCTCTGGAAGCCTTGGGGCGATGTGACAGTCGAGACCTGGCTGATCCCGGCCAATCCTTGGCATATCCGGGTTCACCGGATCGAGACGCCGCGACCGCTGCATTCCGCCGAGGGCGGCTTCGCCATCCCGCGTGCCGATTTCAACCGAGACCAGAACGAAACCTCCGCAGGTCGTGCTGTCTGGTTCGGCGCAAGCGATACGAGCGCGATTGTGGATCTGACAGAGAGAGCAACCCGAGCCGGGCATGCGCAGCTTGCCATCGCCAACACCAACCTGATCCATGCCCGAACCCTCGTGCCGCAGCTGCGCGGAGCGATCGCCCCCGGCAGGACCATCTTCATGACGGCGGTGTGCGCGCTTCCCGAAAACGAAGGCGAGGCGTTTCTGTCGAACGTTCCGGCTGCGCCTGACATTGCCGCGCTGGAAGACCTGTTCAAACGCACTGGCACACGCGTTACCGCCTTCGATATCGGGTGATCCATGCAGGACGCTGAGGACGACGCAGGATTGGCCGAGCTTTATCGCCGCCGGTTGAATATTCTCACCTGGGAACGTTCGGCTGCAGACATTGACGATCCGGCCCATCAGGCGCGTCTTCGTCGTCTCGAAATTTATGCAGGAGCCATGTTCGGGCCGGGTGTTTATGTGGCCGAGCAGGCGGAAGTTCACACCAGCCGCCTCACAATGGGTCGCGCCTCCTGGATCGCCGGGCATGCGATCGTGCGCGGCGAGATCGACCTGGGCGAAAACGTCTCGGTCAATCCTTATGCCTGTCTTTCCGGCAAAGTGCGCATCGGCAACGGCGTGCGGATCGCCTCGCATGTCAGCATTGTCGGCTTCAACCACGGTTTTGATGACCTGGACACACCCATCTTCCGGCAGCCGCTAACCTCAAAAGGCATCGAGATCGAAAATGATGTCTGGATCGGTGCCAATGCTGTCATCTTGGATGGCGTGAGAATCGGCAGGGGCTCCGTGATTGCAGCAGGGGCTGTCGTCACGCAGGATATTCCGGCCTTTTCCATTGCCGGAGGCGTCCCGGCGCGCGTCCTGAAATCACGAAAGCCGGCGAATCCTTCGCCCTATGCCGCCGCAGAACAGGCGCTCGCCGAATTGGATGCTGCGGCTAAGCGGGACTGGCTAGATGTCATTGCACATTACAAATCCGGCGAGATATTCACCTCGCCGGACGCCAGCGGAAAGCCGGTCACAACGCTTCGTCATCTTTGCGATGTTATCGAGATTGCCTCTGCCTTTGACGATCCCGACGCAGCGGGCGATCGGATAAAACTCATTGCCTATCTGCAGTCGCTCCAGGATGCGAAGACGGGCCTCTTTCCGGAACCCGGACGTCCGGTGGAAGAAGCGCTGCGCGCCGACGCGGCCGCCCTCTACAATCTGCTGGCTGTCACCTATGCGCTTGAATGCCTGGGATCGGCGCCGATCCATCAGCTTCATGCGGTCGAAGAACTGGGAAGCCACGAACTCGTGACATGGCTGGAAGAGCTACCATGGCAAAGCCGAGCCTGGCATTGCGGCGCGACCGTCGATGCCATCGCCACCGGGCTCTATGTCAACAGACGCTATTTCGGTGGCGGCGGAAACCGTCATGTTCTGTTCGGCTGGCTTGGAGAAAACTGCGATACCGCCACGGGCTTTTGGGGAAAGGCAACGGAAAGGCAAGGCCTGCTACAGCCAGTCAACGGCTTCTACCGGTTGACGAGAGGGGCTTACGCCCAGTTCGGCCTGCCCCTGCCCTATCCAGAGCAAGCGATCAATTCGGTTATTCGGAACTATCGGGATTACCAGGGATTTTCCGGCGAAAGTTTCACCGCCTGCAATCTGCTGGATACGGTGCATCCTCTGCTCTTATGCCTTGAACAAACCGGGCATCGACGGGAGGAAGCGAAGACGATCGCAACAGAGATCATCCTGAAGCTTTCGCCGCTCTGGCAGCGCGGTCGCGGTCTCCCCTTTGCCGAAGGCCATGAACCGGGCTTGCAGGGAACGGAGATGGGCTTGTCGCTGCTATGGCTTGCCGCGAAACTGCTCGGTCTGGAAGAAAGCCTTTCGTTCACACCGAAAGGGACTCACCGTTTCAGCGCTGCATTGGGGAACCGCACCTAAAGGCTGATGGCGAGGGATGCAGGCTGACTCCTTCTCAGCCTAGCCTGCAATAATCCCGCGACTGTCACGCGAAACTACCAATTGCCCTGAACACATTGGTCCTACCAATCTAAGTATTCACCAGTTCCGTGCTCAAAAGGCGGGATATCCAAATCATCTTGCCCTGTTCCTCAAAATTCGGTAGGACCAATTTTGAAGGAAACGCCGATGCCAAGCCTAACCGACCAGATCGAAACCTTTATTGCCCAGCACCAACTGGCGCCGGGCGAAAGGCTACCTCCAGAGCGGGCATTGGCTTCGACCCTGGGGGTCTCGCGCTCCAGATTGCGTGAGGCAATTCAGCAGCTCATCAGCCGCGGCATTATCGTCAGCCGTCGCGGAGGCGGCAATTTCGTGGCGGATGGCAGCGCAGATCTTGCGCTTGAGCAGGCGCTGAGGCCTCTACAGCCCCTTGCGCAGGCAGAGGGCGGCTACTGGCATGACATCATGGAAATCCGCAAATCGCTGGAAACCGACGCAGCCTACTACGCCGCTCTGCGTGCTAACGATGATGATCGGCAGAGACTGACGAAAGCGCTGGCGGCTGTCTGTGCAGGTGCAGCCGATCCGGCTGCGCAGTCTCGCGCAGACGCCGCCTTTCACATGGCCATTGCCGAAGCTTCACACAATCTGGTTCTCGCCCAGGTGATTTCCGGCCTCTTCGATCTCCTGAAAATCAGCATCACGGAAAGCCTCGGCAAGCTGCACAAACTGCCAGATACGGTCGACGCGTTGAACGATCAGCACCAGAAGATCGTCGACGCCATACTTGCCGGACGAGCCGAGGATGCACGCCGCGCGGCGGCTGATCACCTCACCTTCGTGGAGTCCAGTCTGCGCCGCATCGAAGACGACGCCGCACGTGCGCGTCGAGCAGGGGCATTGCGATCTACTCATTCTCAGGAGGGCATATTGCCATGATCATTTCATCCTCGACCGATTACCGCGAAGCGGCTCGTCGTCGCCTTCCGCCTTTTCTGTTTCACTACATCGATGGCGGCGCTTACGCGGAACATACGCTGCGGCGAAACTCCGATGACCTCTCCAGCCTTGCGCTGCGCCAGCGCGTGCTGAAGAGCGTGGGCGAGGTTGATATTTCCGCGACCTTTTTTGACGAAGCGGTCGCGATGCCCGTAGCCCTTGCACCTGTCGGGTTGACCGGCATGTATGCGCGGCGCGGCGAAGTGCAGGCTGCGCGTGCCGCTGCCAAGAAGGGCATACCACTTACCTTGTCGACCGTTTCCGTATGTCCGATCGAGGAGGTGCAGGGCGCAGTCGGCAGGCCCATCTGGTTCCAGCTTTATGTGCTGCGCGATCGCGGCTTCATGAAGGACGTTCTCGAGCGGGCCTGGGCGGCTGGCATTCGCAAGCTGGTCTTCACGGTCGATATGCCGGTACCCGGCGCCCGCTATCGCGATGCACATTCTGGCATGTCCGGACCCAACGCCCCCGTACGTCGCCTCCTACAGGCGGTCACGCATCCGGCCTGGGCCATCGATGTCGGGCTTCTCGGCAAGCCGCATGATCTTGGAAACGTCTCCGCCTACCGGAAACAGAAGACCAATCTGGCCGATTATGTCGGTTGGCTCGGCCAGAATTTCGACCCATCGATCGGCTGGCAGGATCTCGAATGGATACGCGATTTCTGGAAAGGGCCTATGATCATCAAGGGCATTCTCGACCCGGAGGACGCTCGCGATGCGGTACGCTTCGGCGCCGACGGCATTATCGTTTCCAATCACGGCGGCCGTCAACTGGACGGGGTGCTCTCGTCCGCCCGCGCCCTGCCAGCGATTGCAGATGCCGTGAAGGGTGACCTCACTGTCCTGGCTGATTCCGGTATTCGCTCGGGACTGGATGTCGTACGTATGCTGGCACAGGGAGCCGATGGGGTGATGATCGGGCGCGCCTTCGTTTATGCACTTGCGGCAGCCGGTGGCGCGGGTGTCGAAAATCTACTGGACCTGTTCGCAAAGGAAATGCGGGTCGCAATGACGCTGACCGGCGCCCGCTCCATCCGCGAAATTTCCGCCGATAGTCTGGTGAAAGCCGCAAATGATGGCTGATGGAGAGCGCCCAGGCATCCAAGCGCTCTCATCATGCCTTCAGACCCGCCAGACGGCAACTTGCTGCGCCTTCAGGCGCTTTTCGCCGAGGATCGGATCACCTTTAATCGGCGCCGTCCATTCCTCCGGCCCGTAATTGAAGGCAAACACCAGATTGCCGCGACGGCGGATGCGGATATGAGACGGCACGTCCAGCACCTCGATACCGGCACGTTCCGCCAGCAGCTTCAGCGTTGAGGAAAGAAGCGCCTCATCCGGCCAGCAGGCGAGATAATGGTGCTTGCCTTTCCCGGTCAGGGCCGGATCACCGTTCTCGAAACGGGCAAGAACCTCTGCATTGGTCTCCAGATATTCTCGCCAGCGGATGGCATGGCCGGAAGCTCCGCCTGCCACACCCTCTTCGATACCCGGGCGGAGCGAGGAAAGCTGCGTCAACCGATTACCCGTCAGGCCGGCCAATGGACCGGGCGGCAGGTTTTCCGGAATGCGGAAGAAGCGATCGCGCGAGCCGCTTCTGGCGCCATAAAGCACCACGGCATCCGTGTTTTCCAGAGCGGCAAGTGCGGCATCACTCACCTGCATCAGGCAAGGCACGGCAACCAGCCTGTAGCCATCCAGCGGCGCGCCGGGTGGTACGAAATCCACGTCCAGACCGAGACGGCGTAAAGCCTCGTACCAGCGGAAGGCCAGTTCCTCGTAACGGAAGTCTCTGCCCTGTGGCTGGATCTTCGTGGACCAGTAGCTGGCATAGTCAAAGACAATCGCCGCGGGAGCCTTGCCGATTGCGCCGAGATCACCCAGCTTTGCCATTTCCTCGGCAACCGCGCCCGCCTCCAGGCCGCCGACCGACCATTCGTCGAGACCGGGCAGGTTCAGCCCCGCATGCATCTGTTCCTGCGCAAATGGGGCCTGACGCCAGCGGAAATAACTGACCACTTCCGCCCCATGGGCCAACGCTTCCCAGGTCCAGAGGCGCACCATGCCCGGCTTGGGAACAGGATTCCATGGCGCCCAGTTGACTGGTCCCGGCTGCTGTTCCATCACCCAGAAACGACCACGCCCGACGCCGCGATAGAGATCGTGGTGGAAGGGCGCGATATCGGGATGCGAGGTTTCCGCCCAGCGATTGCGCTCTGCTTCCGTGAAGGGAAACTTTTCCACGAAACCGATCGGGTAGCTGTCCCAGCTGGCCAGATCAAGGTTCTCGCCCACCTTGAAGTGGTCGAAATCCAGCACGAAGCCCATGAAGTTATGGGTGATCCAGCGGCCCGGCGAATGCTTGCGGATGATCTCCACCTGCATCTTGTCGTAAGCCGCCACCTGATCCGACGAGAAGCGCCAGAAATCCAGCCGTGCGGCGGGGTTGGGTTCTGTCACGGTGCGGCAGGGCAGCTCGACCTCATCGAAGCTGTTGACTTCCATCGACCAGAACACCGAGCCCCAAGCTTCGTTCAGCTGATCAGTAGATTGATAGCGAAGGCGAAGCCACTGACGAAATGCCCTCAGATCCTCCGGCCCCCAGGAGACGGTCGTGTCGTGGCAACCGTATTCGTTGTCCGTCTGCCAGCCGGCAATGCCGGGATGTTCGCCATAACGCTTGGCGATGATCTCGACGATGCGCGCGCTTTCCCGCCACCAGGTCTGCGATGAGAAACTATAATGACGGCGCGAGCCGAAGCCGCGAACCTGACCGTTCTGGTCATAGGGCGCGATCTCGGGATGCTCGTCCATCAGCCACTTCGGTGGCGTTGCAGTCGGCGTGCCGAGTACGACCTTCAGGCCTGCCTTGTGCAACACATCAAGCGCACGATCCAGCCATTCAAAGGTGAAGTGGTTCCGCTTCGGCTCCAGGCGCGACCAGGCGAATTCACCGATGCGCACATAGGAGATGCCAAGTTCGCGCATGCGCTTGGCATCGAGTTCCCAGCGGCCTTCGTCCCAATGTTCGGGGTAATAGCAAACTCCAAGCATCAGCGTGTCAAATCTCCATTGATGACGGCCAATCCCGTCTCGTCAAACAGGTGGCAGGCGGCGGCGGGCAGTCCAACCGTCATCACCTCTCCCGGTCTGGCGCTCGCCAGCCCATCCGCCTTCACGGCCAGTTCCGTTCCATCGGATAGGGTCAGGAAAAACAGCGTTTCCGAACCCAGATATTCCGCCAGATGTACGGGCGCGCTCAGCACGGCGTCACCTTGGCCCTTCGCGCTGATATGCTCCGGCCGGATACCGAGCGTCATGCGACCCGCCTTAACGGACGCGCCATGGGTTGGCAGCGTGAGCGTTGCGCCGCCTGGCAGCGCGACGGACACGGAACCCGCTTCCGCCGGTGTGACATTGACGGTGAGAAAATTCATCTTCGGCGAGCCGATGAAGCCTGCAACGAAAAGGTTGCGCGGACGGTGGTAGAGCTCCAGCGGTGACCCAACCTGCTCGATCTGGCCGGCAGACAGCACAACGATCTTGTCGGCCATGGTCATGGCTTCCACCTGATCGTGGGTCACGTAGATCATCGTGGCCTTCAGGTCCTGATGCAGGCCGGAAAGCTCAGTGCGCATCTGCACGCGAAGGGCGGCATCAAGGTTCGAAAGCGGCTCGTCGAACAGGAAGACTTCCGGCTCGCGTACAATGGCGCGACCGATCGCGACACGCTGGCGTTGTCCGCCGGACAGCTGCCCGGGCTTGCGTTCCAGCAGGGCATTCAGCTGCAGCATCTTGGCGGCTTTCGCCGTGCGCTCCTCGATCAATGCCTTGGAGTGGCCGGTCATCTTCAGGCCGAAACCGATATTTTCCTTGACCGTCATATGTGGATAAAGCGCGTAGGACTGGAAGACCATGGCGACGCCACGCTCGGAAGGCCCGACCTTGGTCATGTCGGCGCCGCCGATCTTCAACTCGCCGCTGGAGATATCTTCAAGCCCAGCGATCATGCGCAGCAGCGTGGATTTTCCGCAGCCCGAGGGCCCGACGAAGACGCAGAACTCGCCATCCTTGACGTCCAGGTCGACACCCTTGATCACACTGAGCGAGCCGAATTGTTTTTTGACGCCCCGCAGGCTGACATCAGCCATGGTGACCTCCCTTGTTTGAAACTGGTTCGAATTCGAGCAGGATGGCGCTTTCAGGCCGCAGCATGAGAAGCGGTAGGCCGATCGTGGAAAGCTCTGACAGCTCGAAAGTGATCTCGCCCGCCAGCAGGCGCTTCTGCCCGTCGGAAATACGGATGAATTCCGGCTGAGTCGGATGGATCAGCCGTACACGCCAGCTGCCACCATGGCTCAAGATGGCCTCTGGCAGCGTCAGCGGCTCCGGCTGTTCGCCCACCATTTGCGGGCCTTGCGCCACGAAGGCCACGATCTTATCGGCACTTGCTGCTCCCCAGACGTAGCGCCCATCGCGCGGCTCGATGCGGAAGTTGGCGCCCTTGGCATGCAGAAGCGGGCGCAGACGCTTGTAGGTCTCGATATAGGTCTTCAGCTCCTTGCGCTCGTCATCGCCCAGTTCAAGCGGGTTGAGCTCGACACCCAGATGATAGGCCATCGCCACAAGTGCCCGAAATGCGAGCGTGTGGCGGCGGCCGGTCTGGTGATTGGGCGAGGCCGAGATGTGGCTGCCAAGAATTTCCGGCGGCACGAAGAGGGATGCACCGCGCTGGATCTCCAACCGCTCCAGCGCATCCGTGCAATCGGACGTCCAGACCCGGTGGGTGCGCTTAAGAACGCCGTAATCGATACGCCCACCACCCGAGGAGCAGCTTTCAATTTCCACCTGCGGATGGGCAGCGCGAATGCGGTCCATCAGCGCATAAACGGCCCTCGTCTGTTCGGAAATTTTGGCGCGACCGTCACGGCCTGCCGCATGGGTCAGGTCGCGGTTCATGTCCCATTTGATGTAGGAGACGGCGTGATCGCGAAGCACCGCATCGATCTTGCTGAATAGATAGTCGCTAACCTCAGGCCGCGTCAGATCCAGCACCAGCTGATTGCGGGACAAGAGCAGCGGCCGTCCCTCGATCTGCAGCGCCCAATCAGGATGCGCCTTGTAAAGCTCGGAGACCGGATTGATCATTTCCGGCTCGAACCAGATGCCGAACTGCATGCCGAGCCCGGTGACGTGATCGACCAGCGGCTTCAGACCATCGGGATATTTGCGCGGATCGATGTCCCAGTCGCCCAGGCTTGTGGTGTCATCGTCGCGGCGACCGAACCAGCCATCGTCAAGCACGAAACGCTCGATGCCGAGTTCGGCTGCGGCCGTGGCCTGCGCCTTCAGCGAATCCATCTTGTGGTCGAAGTAATTGCCTTCCCAGGTGTTTAATGTCACCGGGCGCGGGCTCATGCTGCCGCCGGGCCAATCAAGGATTTCGTCGCGCAGCAACGCATGGAAGGCGGCGCTGTCCGCACCGGCGTAGGCCACGGGCGAGTGATAGGTCGCGCCGGATTTCAGGATCACCTCACCCGATTCAAACAACTCGCCGACATGCAACAGGCGGCGACCATCATCCAGACGATCAACCACAGCCTGATGGTTGCCGCTCCAGCCCAGCGTCACGCCGAACGAACTCCCCTCGCCTTCCAGGCGGAACATCGGGAAGCGATCATGTGAGGTGCGCCCGCGGCGGCTCTCGCGCGACCAGATGCCATCGCCAAGAAGCTCGCGGCGGGTCTGGAATTCGCGTCCCCACATGCCGGTGAAGGTGACGAGATCAACCTCACCCGCCGGGCAGAGGAAGCTCGCCGCCATGCAGCGGTCGAGCACGTAGTCGCCTTCGCCGAGATTGGTCAGTTCCGTCGCCATTGACAGAACGCCGGAACTGAAGTGCTCGAACCGGATTGCAAGGCGCATGGCAGCAACCTTGTCTTCCGCTAGAAGGCTCACCTCAGAACCATTTTTCTCGATAGTCCAGCCAGTGAATTGCAGCAGGAAATCGCGGCCCTGGCGGTGGCCGGCAATGGCCGGCCAGCCGAAGAAACCCATGCCGCCCAGCGGAAGGAGCACCGCAGAGGGTACCGCTTCATCCATGCCGTTGACGCGGCTGGAACGCTCGACATGGCTGAGCGATTGGCTGCTCGAAGGTCCTGAGCCAAAGGCAACGATCTCCGGCTGACCAATCTCCGGCAGGCGAAGCGTGAGCGAAAACGGGGACTGCCCGATGGTAATAATCTGGCTCATCCTTTGGTGGCTCCCAGTGTGAGGCCTGCAATGAAGTGGCGCTGCATGAGGAAGAACATGGCGACCGGCGGAAGGGCCGCGACGATGGAACCTGCGGAGACCAGATGCCAGGCGGCCACCCACTGGCCGTTCAGCGAATAGAGGCCGGCAGTGACCGGCATCGCCGTCTGGCTCTGCACCAGCACGGTCGCCCAGAAATAATCGTTCCAGACGAAGGTGAAGATCAGCACCGAAAGAGCGGCAATCGCCGGACGCATCAGCGGCAGCACGATATGGCGGAAGATCTTCCACTCGGACACCCCCTCGACGCGAGCTGATTCAATCAGCGCAAAGGGCAGGCCCTTGATGAAATTGCGCATGAACAGCGTGCAGAAGCCGGTCTGGAAGGCCACATGGAACAGCACCAGACCCATGACCGTATCATAGAGGCCCATTTTCAGCGTCATGTCGCGGACTGGCACCATCAGGATCTGGAAGGGGATGAAGTTGCCGGCCACGAACAGGAAGAACAGGACGAGATTGCCCTTGAACTTGTAAGTCGCGAGCGCAAAGCCGGTGAGGCAGGAGATCGCAACCGCACCGATGACAGTCGGGATCGTCACCTTGAACGAGTTCAGGATGTACCAGCCGATCGGTGAGTTGCGGAACACCGCAGAGTAGTTCTCGAACCCGGCAAAGCTGGAGGGCACGCCGAAATAATTACCGGCAGCGAGGTCGCTGGCGGGACGCACGGAGGTGACGGCGACGCCGATCAATGGCAGCAGCCAAAGGATGAGAGCGATCGGCAGCACCAGCTTGTAACCCAACTGGGCGGCAGGCGATGCTTTCTGTATGGGCGCTGGAAACATCAGGCGTTCCTTTCCTGCGAAAGCATGCGCACGATGAAGAGCGTGATGAACACCATCATGATCAGGAAAAGCACCACCGCAATCGAAGCGCCGTAGCCCATGCGGAAACCGTATTCCGACAGCGCCTGTTCATACATGTAGAAGGAAAGGACACGGCTTGAGCCGTAAGGGCCACCGGCCGTCATGATGGATACGAGGTCGAAGGAGCGCAGGGCACCGATAATGGTGACGACCATGGCGATGAAGCTTGCTGGTGCCAGTTGCGGCAGGATGATGTGCCAGAGAAGCGACCAACCCTTGGCGCCGTCCATGCGTGCGGCTTCCACCTGCTCCGGGTTGATGTTGTTGAGCCCCGTCAAATACAGGATCATGCAATAGGCGGTCTGCGGCCAAAGGCCCGCCACGATGATGCCGAAGGTGACGAAGCGTTCATCCGCCAGCACCGCAAAATCAAGACCCGTCAACTCTTTCAGCAAAGCCGAGAAGAGACCGAAATTCGGAGCGTAGAACCAGGTGAAGATCAGGCCGACCACCACCTGGCTGATGACGAAGGGAAAGAAGAATAGCGACTTGTAGAGACGGATGCCCGTCACTGTTTGATTGAGAAAAAGCGCAACGGCCAATCCCATCGGGATCGCCAACAGATAAAGTACCAGCCACAGCAGGTTGTTCTTCAGCGAGACATAGAATGCCTCGTCTCCCAGCAATTCCTCGTAATTGCCAAGTCCGATCCAGGTCTTCGGGCCGAGACCATCCCAGTCATAGAAACTGATCCAGATCGACTGGAAGATCGGCAAGACCACATAGACAACGAACATGATGAGGCCGGGCAGCAGGAAGAGCCAGGGGGCAAGCCCCTGCTGATGTTTCTTCCAGAAGCCGGGTGTAGCGGGAGCGTTGTTGCTCATGGCGGCACCTGCAGCAATGACATGGAAAAAGAGCCGGATGCCGCATGAGCAGCACCCGGCTACCGGGAGGATTTCTTACTTGTAGACGCGCTTGCGCGTCTTCTCGAGGCGATCCAGAATCTGGTCGACCTTGTCCGGCTTCACCATGAATTCCTGGAAACCTTCCATGCCCGCCTTGGCCATGTCGGCAGGCGCATCACGATCATAGAACTGCGCCAGACCATAGGCGTTGGACAACAGTTCGAAACCAGCCTTAAGGAAGGGATCATCCGACTTCTTCGACTGGTTGTTGACCGGCAGCTGCCCGAGAATATCGTTCATCATGGTCTGCGTTTCCGGCTGAGCGAGATAAGCGAGGAAAACACGCGCGTCGGCCTTATTTTTCGCCTTGGCCGGGATGTGGAAGGATTCCGTTGGTGCTTCCTCGGCAAGCGGCAGGCCGGGGGTGATCTCGGGGAAGCGCAGGAAGCCGATCTGGTCTTCCTTCAGGCCGCCATCCTTCATCGGTGCAACTGCGAAATTACCCATCAGATACATGGCCGCCTTGCCCTGCACCATCTGCGGCACGGCATCCTGCCAGTCGAGACCTGCGTGGTTTTCGATGAAGTAACCAGGCTTAACCAGCTCCGCCCACTTCGCGAACACAGCCTTCACGCGCGGATCGGTATATTCGATCTTGCCTGCGGTCAGATCCATGTGGAACTCGAAGCCGTTGACGCGCAGATCGAGATAGTCGAACCAGCCGCCCGTAGGCCAAAGAGCCTTGGTTCCGATCGTGAAGGGCGTAATACCTGCCTTCTTCAGCTTTTCGCAAGCTGCCAGAAGCTCTGCCCAGGTCTTGGGCGGCTGGATGCCCTGCTTCTCGAATATGTCTTTCCGATAGTAGATTCCCCATTGATAGTAGGAATAGGGGATGCCCCACTTCTTGCCGTCGATTTCCATCGACTTGATCGCAGATTTCAGCTGGCCATCAAGATTGTTGGCTTTCCAGACATCGGTGACGTCATCGAACAGGCCCGCCTTAACGAAGGGGGCCATTCGGTTGCCCGAATACCAGGACACGACGTCCGGTGCATCGGCGGTCAGGAAGTTGCGGATGGCACCTTTGTAACCTTCATGGTCGAAGTTGTTCCACTTCACCTTGATATCGGGATGCTTTGCCTGGAAATCCTTCAGCAAAGCTTCCATTGCCTTTTTCGGCGTCGGGTCTGATTGGTCCGAATTGAGTACAAGTTCGCCGGCATGCGCGCCAGTCAGGCCAAGCGCGTAGCCACAAGCCAGCGCGGTCATCGATTTCCAAAAATTCATCCGATTCCTCCCGAGAATCATGGGTTTACTGCCAGTCGTTATTCAAATTCGGTGCTCGCGACAGCCTCCCTGTGGCGAGCACGACTTGACCCTGATCCAGAAACCCGCAATCTACCTCCGAAATTTCGACTGAAAATTCCGGTTTTCTAAGGTTTCGATTAAAATGGCGCGTCGCCCAAGCTTAGTCGATCATCTGGGGGCAACACCTGTTCACCCTGAACGGGACCCATCCCATCCTCTCGTGGTGTTTGGAGATCATCAATTCTGCGCCGGCAAATTGATGGATGTGCAGAAGATGTCCGGTCCGCACATGCACAGCCAGATCGAGCTCAACTTCGTCCTCAAGGGCGCAATGACCTACTGGTTCGATGGACGAGAGCTGAGTGTCGATGAAGGCCGGCTATGCCTGTTTTGGGGCATGGTGCCGCATCAGGTCATCGATCGCCTGCCGGGAACGCAATTCATCTGCCTCTATGTGCCGATGTCGGCCTTCCTGGGAACGGCCAGTCTCAGCCGATTTCGCGAGGCAGTCTTTCGAGGTTCGGTCATCGAAGCTCTTCACTTGCGGCCCTGGGACAGGGAAGTCTTTCTACGATGGCGTGATGAATTACTGGGTGGAGATGAGAGCGACATTGAAATCGTGCGCTCCGAACTGACCGCGCGGGTGATGCGGATAGAGCGCGAAGGTTGGCGGGACCTGCGCGAGCAAGCCTCTCTTATCCAAAATTCCAATCACCGCGATGCCGATTGGGTCCAGCATGTGGAACTGATGCTGAGGTTCATTGGCGAGCATGCATTGGAGGATATTTCGACCGATGATGTGGGACGCGCGGCAGGCTTGCATCCGAACTACGCCATGAACGTGTTCAAACGGGGCGTGGGCATGACGATCAACCAGGCCATCATCCGCCATCGGCTGGATACGGCGCAGTCGCTGCTGATCTCCACCGATATGCAGGTAACTGAAGTCGCCTACGATTCCGGCTTCAGCTCGCTCTCCGCGTTTTACGAGGCCTTTCACAAGCGGTTTGGCGAAAAGCCGGTCCAGTACCGCAAGCGCATGCGTCAGGGTCATGGTGACCGAATCACATAAAGCAAGCGCCGCACATGCATTTGGTGCGGCGCGTTTTGCTCGTTGCGCGAGTGCCTAGGGTGAGGACCCAATCATATTATTGAAATGGCGCGATGAACGGCCATGATATGCGAGGAGAAGTGCGCTTGAATGGGTCCAGCACCCATTCAAGCGCTTCGACAAAGCAGATCGCAGCCGTTCGCGCGTCCTTTGGATGTGGTCGATCCGGCGAGCTACATCGTTGAAAAGCCTCGCCGATGCAAAAGCATCGCCTCCGTTTTTCGCCTTGTATCTCATCCGGATCGCCTCACACCATTTCAACAAGATGATTGAGTCCTCACCCTAGAGGCCGATCCCGGCCAGAGCCGCTTCAATTCGTTCCTTTGCCTTTTTGGGAAGATCACTGCTGCCCTTGACGGCGGCTAGATTGGCGGGGCTGTCACCCACGGCGATAACGGCTGCCATGCCCATGCCAAGATGCGGCGCGCATTTGACCACATAGGCGCCCGGGACATCGAAGGTCACCTTGATCTCTTCGCTCATCTTGCCCTTGAAAGGCTGTGCAGCTGCCGGCAGGAGATTGGTAACTGCTTCGGCATTGTGGGTCTTATCCGTGGGCACGAATGTCACCGTATCGCCCTTGGCGATCTTGATCGCG
This sequence comes from Rhizobium oryzicola, assembly GCF_030504645.1. Lineage (GTDB taxonomy): Bacteria > Pseudomonadota > Alphaproteobacteria > Rhizobiales > Rhizobiaceae > Neorhizobium > Neorhizobium oryzicola. The sequence continues at coordinate 376,750 of NZ_JAUKWQ010000003.1, forward strand.
GCCGGTTCGAAGACCATGGCCGCACCATCCTTGCCCTTGTTGAGCATCTGTACCTGGTAATCCGCGGCCTGGGCGGCGGTGCCAAGCGCAAGCACCATGGCCACCATGGCTGCGCGGGGAAGAATCTTTGCCAACATGTTTCTGCTCCTTGATGCGGAAGGCGCTGCGCCTTCGTTGAACAGGAGCTTAGCCAAACGGTCGGCTGCTTCTTTGTGCATCCGCAAACAACTTGGCAGGAGGCAAATCCCTGGAATGAAAAGGCATCAGTGCTTCTCGCTGTCCGCCAGGCTCTGCAGGCGCTTCATGTCGCAGACGAACAGCTTCTGGCGGCCGCCTTCCACCAGCCCCTGCCCCTCCCAGGCGCTGAGGATGCGCGAGACGGTGTGAAGCGTCGTGCCAGTCATCTCCGCGATATCCTGGCGGGTGATCGGAAAATCGATGCGGATCTTGCTTGCCTCCGGATTGCCGGCCTGCCGCGCGAGCCGCAGCACCGTGTGAGCCACGCGGCGTTCGACTTCCTGGGTCGACATTTCGCGGATGCGCGTATGCGCTTCCTCAAGCCGCTCGCCAATCGTGTTGAGCGCGCTGACCGCCACATGCGGGCTGCGGTCAATGAATTGCGGCCAGAGTTCCGTTGGCCAGCTGAGCGCAAGGCTTTCACTGACACTGACGGCAGTACCGGGATAATCCGGTCGCCGCAGCGCACGGGCAAAACCGAAAAGATCGCCCGGATGAACGACGCGCACAATAATCTGCTGACCGTCCGCTGTAACCTGCGTCACCTTCAGGCGACCGTGGATGAGCATGAAGAAATGGGTCGCCGCTCCTCCCTGTTCAAAGAAGGCTTCGCCCGCGGACGCCCGACGGCTGACGGCCAGCGAGAGCAGATGCTCGACGTCGGCATCCGCCATTTTCTCGAACATGGAAAAGGAGCGCACAACGCTTTTATCGATCTTCAAGGTCACCAGTCCCGCCAGCCAAAGTGAAGCAGGAACGGCAGGACGAGCGCCACTCAGGCCTTTCCGGTCGCATCTGCCAGCTCCCCATTTCAGCAATGCCGCATGAAGCTTCGGCTTGAATTGATCCACAGCAAGACTGGGCGAAATTTTGGCGCCACCTTACCGCATCGGCAGGCGGTCGTTCAGCCGCAGCAGCAGAACTGCATACCAGCGGTCGTCCCTCACGAGACGAAAGCCGAGATTGGCAGGCGGCGTACCCACCGCGCAACCACCGGACTTGGGGTCTCGCACGAAGGAGCTCATCGGTGCGCGGTGTTGGCCAACAGTCACATAAATTCCGCAGCGCTTGTCGGAAGCGGCGATTTTTCCACCCGCCGCCATATCGACGCGGCGGTGACAGGTGGATGTCCATTCCCAGACATTGCCTGCAAAATCCGCAAGCCCAAATTCATTTTCCCCAAACGTGCCGGCTTGCTTTGGAAGTGGATCCGACAGGCTTTTCCGGCGCGTTTCGCGATCGTAGTCGGCAAGCCAGCGCAGTGCGGGATTGCGGTTATCGGGATCTATGCCAAGCGCGTCATCGGGAAATTTCGAGCCCGCAGCAAAAACCGCCTGCTCATGCGTCGGCAGTGACCAGACCGCTCCTGTCTGCTGCGTCAGCCAGCGGGCGTAGCGCGTCGCATCGTCGAAACTGACACCGGTCACGGGCCGGTCAAGGCCGTGGCGATGCTGCTGATCCGGCGCCTCGCAGACGCCCGCCTCCACGCAGCGGCCATAATCTTTCTCGCTGACCTGGTATTTCATGATCGAGAATTGCGGCGACCGGATCGTCACCTTCGGCGCATCCACCGCAAATCCATCTTTATAGAATTCGCCATCCTGCCGATAAGTCACGTCATGCGCGGGTATAGTAACTGTGTGCGGACTTGGGATAACGCCCGCCGGCAAGGGCTGCAAGATGAGCCCTGCGACTTTCACCGCGGAAACGGCAAGCCCCGCCAAAATTATCAGCGGGAGAAGGAGGGTGCCCAGCGGCACATCCTGCGAAAATGCGGTGGCGGTCTTCATGATGGAAACCTCTAGCAATTGCCGGAGATGTGCCCGCCGTTATCGCATTAAGACGATCACGGCGGGCACCCGAGATGCAATCCGGCGAATTGGCGAGGCTGGAGCCTTCATCGCCGGAACGGCATCTTGTCGCGTCAATGGGTATTGGGCGAAACGAGCGCCGTCATCAGGTCGTTGTTCCACTCGCCTTCGACTTTAAAGTGGGCTGCCGCACCCTTCTCAAAGGCTTCGATCAGGTTGTGGTTGACGTAGGCGTAGATGCCCGGCTGATGGAACGTATAGAAGGCGGCACCTGCTGCACCTCCCGGAATGAACCAGGTTTCCTGATCGAGTTCCGGCGGGTTGGCGAACTTGCCGGTCGCCCAGACATAATCACCATGGCCGCCAATCAGGTGGGGCCGGGTATCGCGGTTGGCCTGCGAATGCAGAATGAGCACACGTTCTCCCACCTTTGCCTTCAGGGCATTTTCGCCTGTCAATGCGCCCACCGCGCCGTTGAAGACGATATGGCTCGGCGTCAGTGTCTTCATGACCTCCAGCACATCGGCATAGGCATCGCCATGGCTGTCATACTTGCGGTAATTGCCCTTCTCGTCGAGGGGCACATAGAAGTCCTGCTCACCGACATAGTAGACGCGGTCATAGTTAAGTTCGTTGCCCTTGTGATCCTTCAGCCCGTCACGCGGCAGTACCATGATCGCGCCATTCATGCCCGATGTGACATGCCAGGGAACCATGCCGGGAGGTGCGCAGTGATAGACGAAGACGCCAGCCTTGGTGGCCTTGAAGCGCATGACGGCCTTTTCGCCGGGGTTGACGACGGTGAGCGCACCGCCACCCAGCGCGCCCGTGGCGGCGTGGAAGTCGATATTGTGCTGCAGCGTATTGGTTTCCGGATTGACCAGGGTCAGTTCAACATAGTCATCCTGATGCACCACGATCATCGGTCCGGGCACAGAACCGTTGAAAGTCATGGCATGGACTTCCGTGCCGGCCTGATCCACAACGATCTTCTTTTCCTCGATTGTCAGCGTGACTTCATAGATCTTGGGGCCGCCTTGAGCCTTCTGCGTATGGGCATGCACGAAGGGCGGCTTGACCAGTTCGATCTTTACACGCTCCAGCTTTGAAAGTTCTGCAGCGATCTCCTTGACCGACTTCGGCTGCGGGGCAGCGGTCGCAACCGTTGCGGCCACCATAGGAGCCATTGCTCCTGCGAATGCGGCTCCGGCAAGCATTGTGCGCCGAGTAACTTCAAACTTGTTGCTCATCGATCTTCTCCTGCTCTGAGCGAACGTGAAACCGTTTTGTTGAGAGAATTTCTACGCCCGGCCGTAAAGACGATCTTTGCGTTGGAACAATATTCGACCTGGTTTCCGCCTCTCTTTTTGCGCTTCCGCAAAGAACAAGCGCATCGGGAATTTCATCTTCTTCAAAAATACGGAGATGACCCATGACCAAAACTTCGCAACGCTCAATTTCAAAATCAGGAGGGCAGCCAAGAGGCATGGCGAGCCGCGGCATGATTCTGTTTTCCTACGGATTTCGCCCGTTCTTTCTTGGTGCTGCCGCCTTTGCTTTCGCAGCGATGATACTTTGGCTGGCGGCACTCTTTCACGGGTTGCCAACTGGCGGCGATTACGGTTCAAGAGCTTGGCACGGCCATGAAATGCTATTTGGCTTTGCATCGGCCGTTCTTGCGGGCTTCCTGCTGACGGCGGTGCCGAACTGGACCGGACGACTGCCGGTCAGCGGCCCTCCCCTTCTCTATCTCTTTCTGCTGTGGTGCGTCGGCCGCGTCGTCATGGTCGCCATTCCGCTTGTCGGAGCCGTGCCGGCAGCTGTGCTGGACAGCCTCTTCCTGCCGGCCTTGCTCACCATCTGCCTCAGGGAAATCATCGCGGGGCGCAAGTGGAAGGATTTGAAGGTGGCGGCGGGGCTCGGTGCGTTGACGCTCGCCAATCTCTGCTTTCATGTCGAAACGCTGCGCACCGGCGGAGCAGACACCTCAACTCGCTTGGCACTCGCGGCCTACACGACACTGATCATCATCGTTGGCGGGCGCATTCTACCGAGCTTCACGCGCAACTGGCTGGCAAAAACTGGCAGAACCGATTTCCCGACCGCCTATAACCGCTTCGACGTCATCGTGATCCTTGCCTCGGTTCCGGCATTAGCAAGCTGGGTTCTGGCTCCCGCCTCCATGGCAACCGCCGGGCTCGGGCTGCTCGCTGCATTCCTGCAGGCTGGCCGCCTCTATCGCTGGCGGGGATGGACGACGATGGGCGAACCCATTCTCGCGGTTTTGCATCTCGCTTACGCGTTCGTCATCCTCGGGTTCTTTGCCATCGCAGCCACGGCAGTCAATCTCATGGAGGCCATTTCGGCATTGCATCTGATGGCTATCGGTACGGTTTCGACCATGATGTTGGCGGTGATGACGCGTGCAACGCGGGGTCATACGGGACGAGAACTCAACGCATCGCGTCTGACCTGCCTTGGCTATCTGGCGCTCTTCGCCTGCGCGATCGTCCGACCGCTGGCGGGATGGCTGCCGGATCATGCGCCGATGATCTACGAGCTTGCCGGATTGCTGTGGCTGCTGACAAACATCGCCTACCTGATCGAATATGGCCCGATGCTGGCGACCCGGCGGCGCTCTCCGCTCTGAAGCTCGGTCAAATTCATCAGCAAAAACCCGCAGCGTTTGCCCGCTGCGGGTTCTTTTGTTGCCAAAAGAGTTGTCAGCCGCTTTGGCGCATGCGCTCCGGTGTCCAGAGCGGATCATAGGTCAGCGCGACGGAAACCTGCGGGGCGATCCCGGCTGCCTCCAATGCGGCACGCACCGCGTCCAGCAGGAAGCCGGCCATCGGGCAGCCGCGTGTCGTCGTTGTAATGATAACGGCCAGTGTCTGGTCGCTACTCAAGCTGATGTCGTAGACGAGGCCGAGGTGGACAATGTTCATGCCGACTTCCGGGTCTTCCACCTGGCTCAGCACCGCTTCCGTTCTTGCAAGCCAGTCGTCAGCCACGGTCATCATTGCTCTCTCCCCGGCGCACCAGCATGCGGAACGTTTCACCGCTCTTGTCGCGATTGCCGACCCATTGGTGACCACGGCGAACGAGTTCCGGAAACAGGAAAACAGGCTCGCGGGCGAGAACGACAAAGAGCACGTCGCCCACCGCCATCCCTTCCAATTCGGCCAGGATGCGGATCATCGGCTGCGGCGGGTCGAGATCCGACAAGTCCAGCGAAAGCACCGGCTCCGCCCAATCGTCCACGGATGCTACTTCGTCGGAGGATAGCAGCGCAGGCTTGACCGGGCTGAACAGCACTTCAAAGCTGCCGTCGCCGAGATCATTGACCATATGCTCGAACCCCTTGCGGCTCATCACCGTGAAGAGCGGATCAGGGCGGAAGGGCGCCAAAAGCCGCAAGCCCTGACCGGGTGCCAGGGCCTCCGTTGCCGCCATAATGTGCTGGAAGGGTCCGACGCTGCTCGCGATCAGCGGGCGAACATCCAGCTCCCGAAATGCCTGTGTCATCGATGCCTCCTAAGTGGACTGAAGTTGCTGATGGGAATGACCGGCGCGCACGCGCAGATGTTCCGGCACGTAGAAAAGTCGGCGTGCGCGGATAAATTCGAGAACGAGGCCGATGACCATCAGGAGCTGGACGCCCGCCGCGACGCGGAACAACAGCGTCAGGCCGAGACCAAGAGCGAGCGCGCCGCCGAAGACGGCAAGGTAATAGCCGATCATCAGTGACAGGCTATGGCGCTCGCGCACCAGATCCTGCACCGTGGGCACGTCGCGGCGTCCCATTAGGCTGCCATAGGTCTTGAGCCACGTCAGGAAGGAAATGATCTTGTAGAGCTGTGCCAGCCCGAGACCCGTCAGCCAGCCCATCAGAAGAAGATAGAAGCCGGCCACCGCCAGCCCGGCGGAAACCGGTAGCCAGAGGGCAGCGCAGACAAGCGCCAGCGCAATAAGGAGCCACGGCACGGAGATCAGCGCGCCGAGCGAATTGGCTTCCAGAACCTTCCGCCGCCGCGACTTCACCATGCGCCACAGATCCACCTCGTAAGAAAGGGCAGTGAAAAGCGCGCAGAGCGCGGCCAGCTGCATGCTTGCCAAGCTGAGCGCGACGCTCGTCATGGCAAGATAGCGCGTGAGCTGCCCCCAAGGGGCGCTGCTCCGGTGCCAGCATGAACATCGCAAGAAGACGATAGCTGACGCCGATCGCGGCAAGCGTCATCCAGCCGAAGGCGCCGAAGCCGGCATGCAGACCAAGGCCGCCAAGGGTCAGCGGTGGCAGCCAGCCGGTCAAGGTGGATGCGCGCTTTTGCAAACATGTCGCGGTAGATCAGCGACATCACCAGAAAAGCGATCAGCAGCACCTTAAAGACCGCGAGCTCGCTCCAGATCAAAATCCAGAGCAGGAGACCCGGCTCCGCTCGTTCTAGATCCCGTCCATCGGTGACCGCCATGGCGTGGTTCTCCCGTTACGTCGTGGTAAGACCAGATACGGCAAAGGCAAACGCAGCTCTTTGCGCGGGCACAAAGAAGATTCACCCCCAGGAGCGTAGAACGCGCACTGCTGGCGGAATCAAAGAATGGAGAATGCCATGACGGACGCGCAGATAGGGCTTGCGATCACCACGCCGCTGCTGATCGGTTTTTCCGTCATGCTATACCGAATGGGCGTTTTGCAGCGCTACAGCCTGGTCACTGCGCTTGCTGCGTCCTGCGCGATCTGCGGCATTCTCTATCTGCAGCAGTAAAGCGGAGGCCGCCTTTGGCCAGCCTCCGCCTATGACCGTCAGGGCAGCGTGTAACCCGCCGCCGTGAAGAGGCGATACCATTCCTCGCGTGTCAGCTCGATATCGGCTGCCTTGGCGCAATCCTTGACGCGGGTGAGATTGGTTGTGCCCAGCACCACCTGGATGCGGGCGGGATGGCGCAGGATCCACGCGATGGCAATGGCGCTGGGGGTCACGTCATATTTCTTCGCGAGTTCATCCAGCACATCGTTGAGAACAGGATAATTCTCGCGGTCGCCAACGAACACGCCTTCGAAAAAGCCCTTCTGGAAGGGCGACCACGCCTGCAGGGTGATCTTCTCGCGCCGGCAGTAGTTTACCAGCTCGCCGTCGCGATCCACTGATTGCTCCAGCCCGGCCATGTTGGCGGCGATGCCCGACGCGATGGAGGGTGCGTGAACGAGACTGAGCTGGATCTGGTTGACGATCAGCGGCTGGTTCAGCGCGGTTCGCAGCAATTCGATCTGACCGGGCGTATGGTTGGAAACGCCGAAGTGGCGTACCTTGCCCGTTCGGTGGAGCGTGTCGAAAGCGTCTGCGACCTCTTCCGGTTCCACCAGCGCATCCGGGCGGTGCAAAAGGAGAATATCGAGGTAATCCGTTTTCAGCGCTGCGAGAGACTTGTCGACGGTGTCGAGGATGTGCGCCTTGGAGAAATCAAAGAAGCCTTTGCGAATGCCGACCTTGCTCTGAATGATCAGCTCCTGCCGTTCCGAAGGCGTCAACGCAACAGCCTGACCAAAACGCTGCTCGGAGCGGTGGCGTTCGCCTCCATAGATATCGGCATGATCGATGATGTTGATGCTGGCTTCTCTCGCTGCATCGAACAGGGCACGGATGTCTCGGTCTTCCAGACCAGCAATACGCATCATGCCAAGAATGATGCTGGACGCCTGGATACCGGAACTCGATAGCTCGATCTTCTTCATGTCTTCCTCCCGCCCCCAAAAATGGATGCGCGGCCTGTATAAGGCCGCGCACAAGAGAATGCCAGTCCTATAGCTTGTCAGCCAAAGCGTCTTTGACGCTGCCAATCGGTATGGGCGTGGCTCTGGCTAGAGCCGGCGCCGGTCTGGAACTTGCCAACGAGAGCGAACAGCGCGTCAGCTTCCTGCGCCAGAGAATGACTCTCGGCGGTCGACTCTTCCACCATGGCCGCATTTTGCTGCGTGCCCTGATCCATCTGCGAGACTGCCTGATTGATCTCCTTGATGCCGACTGATTGTTCGCGCGATGCTTCGACGATGGACAGCACGTTGACGCTGATTTCCTTAACTTGCTCGACAATCTGACCAAGAGCCTGTCCGGTTTCGCCCACAAGGCTCACGCCATTCGTCACGTGTTCGCCAGACTTGGCAATTAAGGTCTTGATATCTTTTGCAGCACTGGCTGACCGTTGCGCCAGTTCGCGAACTTCCTGGGCAACGACCGCGAACCCCTTGCCGGCATCACCGGCACGAGCTGCTTCAACACCGGCATTGAGCGCCAAAAGGTTTGTCTGGAAGGCAATTTCATCGATCACGCCGATAATGTTGGAAATCTCGTTCGAGGACGCTTCGATCGCATTCATCGCTTCGATGGCTCTTGAAACAACAGTGCCCGAATGCTCCGCATTTTTACGGGTAGACGTGACCAGTCGGCCTGCTTCCTCTGCACGGCGTGTGGTGTCGGCCACCGTTGTCGTGATTTGTTCCAGCGCGGCTGCCGTCTCTTCCACAGAGGCGGCCTGCTGCTCGGTACGCTTGGCCAGATCTTCTGCAGAGGCGCGGATCTGGCTGGAGCCTGCAGCGATCGTCTGCGCGTTACCGCTGACATGGAGGATGGCGTCGTCAAGGCGTGCGATGGCGACGTTGAAATCGACGCGGATCTTGTCCAGGCGCGCTGCGAACGTGTCCTGGATGCGATAGTTGAGGCGGCCATCGGCCAAGGCACCAAGTCCTGCACCGAGGCTATCGACTGCGAACTGCACCTCGGCGGCATCCTGCGCCTGCTGGCGCTCCCGCTCTACGCGCTCCCGCTCCAGCTCAGTACGACCGGCCTCCGTTTGCGCTTCAAGCTTCAGCTTTTCCTGCGCGTTTTCACGGAACACAGCCACCGATTTCACCATGTCTCCGATCTCGCTGCGATCGGCTGCGATATCGAGATCTGCATCTGCACGACCAGCCGCGAGCTGGCGCATGGTTTCGACGATGCGGCCCACCGGCCGGGTGATCGAGCGGGTGACGATGGTTGCCAGCAGCCCAACGAGAGCCAGCACGCCAAGCGATGTCAGGATCGAAATGATCAGCGCATTTCTTTCCGAGGCTGCCTTGTCTGAGGCGAAGAGGGTGAGCTCCGAACCGACCTTGTCTTCAACGCCCTTGAGCGCGTTGATGCGATCCGTAGCAGCCTTGTACCAGTCTTCTCCTTTGACGTCCTTCAGTGAACCACCAAAGGCGCTTTTCAGCGCGATGGCGCGCTGGGCCTCCACGAGACGCGCGGCATCACCCGTCAGGGCATCCTGCAGGGCGGCGCGCCCGGCAGCAGTGGCGTAGCTGTTGAAGTCGGAAAAGTACGTGTTCTGGATCGCGGCAAACTTGACGAATAGCTGATAGCTCTCGGCGCTGAAGCTGCCGCTGGCAAAAGCTGCCGTACCAATCGTACGCTCCTGCCCAGCTCGCTCTTTACCCTGGAGCAAGGCGGAATACGCCACGATCCGGTTCGAAATCACACTGTCGGTGGTGAGGGTACTCATCGACTCGATCAGCTTGATCAGGCTACCGATCGTATCGGCAAAATAGGCAGCAACGTCCGGAACATTGGCTTTGAGCGCGGAGATATCCGTTCTCATGGCCTGAAGCCGGTCAACCCTCGCCTGTGCCTGCACCGCAAGGCTTCTCAATGCTTCGCCACCAACGCCACCGTCCGCCGTCAATTTCATCGCTGCAAAGCGTGCCAGTGCAGCGTCGGTCACTGTCCGCTGCTTTTCCAGCAACAGCGCAAATTCCCCTTGGCCATTTGCACCGAGGAAGCCGGCAGACGCGCCGCGCTCTTTCTGCACCTCATGAACAAGGCCGCCGATCACAGGTGCCATGGCCGAGATTTCCGCCACGGCTTGCGCCTGTGAAACAGCGGCCAGCCTTTTAACATTGTCCTGAACAACGGCCCCGAGCAGAGCAAGCGTCGGGATCGCCGCAACAATGATGATGCGGCTGCTGATTTTCATATTACCGATGATGCTCACCTGATACCTCAGTCTATGGTGTGGGGTCAGGCACACCAAGCCAGGCGCATGCATGACAATTATCAAATTCCACAGCCCGAACTAAGGCTTATTCATTGAAAATGTATTAGTTTGTCAGAAAATTCGGCATCTCGCGCCTAATTTTTCAGCAATCACCGCGTGCAGATCCGCTCGACACAGCGTCGTTAAGCCCGCTTTTGTGGGTTGCGACAATCTGCAATGATCAATCCCATGAATCCAAACGGCACTATCGATTCATATTTGTCGTTAGACGCGTGGCTGGCCTGTGGCGATGATTCCGGCATGGCCCAGCACCTCTATCAAATCCGGATCGAGCGTATTGACCGAAGCTGTAATATGGCGCGGTTCTATTACCTGTCGCTACAGAGGGATCTGTTCGGCGCGGTCTGCGTGGTCAGAAACTGGGGCCGGCTTGGAACCGGCGGACAAAGCTGCACGGATATCTATGACAGCGAACAGAAGGCCATTGCGGCACTTCTTGCCCTGTTGCGACAGAAACTGAGAAAGGGCTACCGGTTTCGCGCCACGGCGGCAGCCTTGCATTGACGGCAGCGGACGGCGGCGCCCTGTCGGACGCCGCCGGTATTGTTAGAGGATCTTGTCGAGGGTAAGCGGCAGATCGCGGATACGTTTGCCGGTCGCGTGGAAGACGGCATTGGCAATAGCAGGCGCCACGCCGACAATGCCCACTTCACCCACGCCCTTGCCGCCCAGAACCGAGGCTTCCAGATCCGGTTCACCGACGGAGATCACCTCGATATGCGGCACATCCGCATTGGTCGGGACCAGATAGTCGCCGAGATTGTTGTTGATGACACGACCATTGCGCGGATCGATCAAGCCTTCTTCCAACAGAGCCTGGCCGATGCCCATGATGATGCCACCGCGCCACTGGCTTTCGGCGAGCTTCGGATTGTAGATGAGGCCGCAATCGAAGGCGGAGACGATGCGGGAAACCCTTACAGTCCCGAAATCCTCGTCCACCTTCACCTCGACGAAGTGAGCACCCCAGCTGTGGACGGAAAAGTCCGTCGCCGTTGGCCCCTGCACATTCGCCATGGTGGTCCAGAACTTGTTGGCGTCTGCCGGCTTGGTTCCCTCCGGCAGCGTGTCGCGCCGCACTTCCAGGCTTTCCCGCCGCACTTGGCGGAGGAATGTCGCGAAATCGAGCGCGGGTCCATCACCGATCGAGGTGGTAATGCGACCGTTCTCGATGGAGAGCGTATTCGCCCCCGTCTCGCGGAAGGGTGAACCCTCCTCTGTCAGTGCCAGCGCGATCAGTTCTTCGCGCGCAGCGACGGCTGCCTTGTGGACCGCGCCCGTTATCGAAGATGCGAGCATGGAACCGCCTGCCACGGGGGCGCCGGCCCAGAGTGAATCCCCAAGCTTCACATCCACGAGGTCGACGGGCACGCCAAGCGCATCGGCTGCAGTCTGGGCGACGATCGTGTAAGTGCCCTGCCCCATGTCGATCGAGCCGCTTTCCACTTCGACCCGACCATTCGGCAGGATGCGGATCAGCGCTTCCGCGCTGTTGCGCAAATTGGGGAAGGTGCCGCAGCCAATACCCCAACCAATCAGCGTGCGCCCTTCCTTCATGGATCGCGGCGCATGGCTGCGGCGCGACCAGCCAAAGCGTTCCGCTCCCGTTTCAAGGGCTTCACGCAGCCGTCGCGAAGACCAGGGCTTGCCTGACTGGTAGTCATGGTCTGCGTAGTTCTTCAGACGCAGTTCCAGCGGGTCCATGCCGAGCTTGTAGGCAAGCTCGTCCATGGCGCTTTCGATGCCGAAGGCGCTCGGGTTCTTGCCTGGAGCGCGCAAGGCGCCTGGGGTCACAGTGTTGGTTTTGACAAGCGTATGGCTTGAGCGGAAGTTCTCCACCGCGTACATCAGCGGGGTTGCCGCTTCGGTCTGTTCGGTGAAATCGGCATAGGTCGATGTTTCGTTGGCACCGTCCACGATGATCGCCTGAAGCTTGCCGTCCTCGCTCGCACCGAGCTTGAGCGTCTGCTGCGTCGAGGCACGCCCGCCATAGGCGGTAAAGCCCTGCGAGCGGGTGACCGCCAGTTTCACAGGGCGCTGCAAGACCTTCGCCGCAAAGATTGCCACCGCACCGTAGAAGTAAGGTGCGCCTTTGGAGCCGAAGCCGCCGCCGATGAAGGGCGAGATGACGCGGACATTCTCCAGCGGCAAGTCGAACCATTCCGAATACATGCGCGCCATGCCATGCGTCCACTGGCTGGGCTCCCAGACGGTCAACTGGTCGCCGGACCACTCGGCAATCAGGCCATGCGGCTCGATCGGCACGTGGTATTCGCGCGGTGTGCGATATTCCGCCTCCACCTGCACGGCGGCACCAGCAAAGGCCGCCTCCGCATCGCCCCACTTCACGGCCATCTGGTCGAGAGATTTGCGGTTGTTTGCCTTGGGATCGAAGAGATCGACCACCACGGCACCCTCTTCATACTCCACCTTGACCAGTCGTGCCGCTTCGGCCGCCTGTTCGATGGTTTCTGCGATGACAGCCGCGATCGCCTGGCCGTTATAGGTCACGTCCAGAGACAGCGGATGATAGGGCACGATCTCCGGGCGGTTGCCGCCCCAGTCACCGGATACCAACAGGCCCATCTCGGTCTGCGGCGTGATCACCAACCGCACGCCGGGTGAGGCTTCCGCCGCGCTCGTGTCGATCGATACGACACGGCCCGCGCCAATGGTGGCCGGTACCAGAACTGCATGGGCCACATTCTCGACCGGCTGTTCCAGCGCATAGGTCGCGCCGCCGGTAATTTTCAAACGACCGTCCAGTCGCGACAATCTGCTGCCGACGGCGCTGTCGGAGGCGCTGCCATGCTTGCGAGGTTCCATCAGGGTCATGCCAGACCTCCCACTGTCAGGATGGCACGCGCGACGACCCGCGGCACCAGATCGATCTTATAGGCGTTGTCGCCATGGGCGACCGCACCTTCCACGGCCAGACGCGAGGCCTCGCGAACCGTATCTTCCGTCAGTGTCTTGCCAATCAGTGCCTGTTCAACGGCGCGTGCGCGCCATGGCTTAGTCGCGACGCCGCCCAGTGCGACCCGGATGTCCCGGATCGTTCCGCCATCAGCCTCAAGTTCCAGTCCGACAGCGGCACTTGCCGCCGCAAACTCGTAGGACTGGCGATCGCGCACCTTGAGATAGAGCGACTTGCGCGCCGCAGGCGTGGCAGCGATGCGGATGCCTGTGATGATCTCACCCGGCTGCAGAACCGTTTCCCGATCCGGCGTATCGCCCGGCAGGAGGAAGAAGTCCTCGATGCCAATTTCGCGGCCGGTCAATTCGATCACGGCATCAAATGCCGTCAGAGCGACGGCCAGATCACCGTGATAGGTGGCAATGCAATGCTCGCTCACGCCAAGAACGGCATGATTGCGGGTGACGCCACCGAGCGCCGAACAGCCGGAACCGGGGTTGCGCTTGTTGCAGGCGGGGAAGGCAGCCGGATCACGGAAATAATTGCAGCGGGTTCGCTGCAGCAGATTGCCGCCGATGGTCGCCATGTTGCGCAGCTGCGCGGACGCAGCCAGCGACAGGGATTGCGTGACCGCCGGGAAATACTGTTGTAATTCAGCGTGTTCGGCCACGTCGCTCATGCGAGCAAGCGCGCCGATCTTGACGCCTCCATCCGTGACTTCGATCTCGCCGAAGCCCGTCAGCTTGCTGATATCGACAACCGCTTCCGGCTCCGTCACGCCGCATTTGGCGAGATCCAGCAGTGTCGTTCCACCCGCGATCAGCAGTGCGCCGGCCGCTTTAGCGCGGTGAGCTGCGTCCTCAAGAGAGGCGGCTAGACTGTAGGAAAATTCCCGCATCACACCGCCTCCGCTGCCTGTCGCACCGCGGCGACGATGGAATTATAGGCCCCGCACCGACAGAGATTTCCGGACATGTATTCGCGGATTTCCGCCTCTGAACCCGCATGCCCTTCCTTGATGCAGGCAACGGCGGACATGATCTGGCCCGGCGTGCAATAGCCGCACTGGAAGGCATCGTGCTCCAGGAATGCCTCTTGTACCGGATGCAGCGCTCCATCCGCGCCGGCCAGTCCTTCAATGGTTGTGATCTCAGCACCTTCCGCCTGGGCGGCGAGCGTGAGACAGGAGAGAACGCGGCGACCATCGACAAACACCGTGCAGGCGCCGCATTGCCCCTGGTCGCACCCCTTCTTCGTCCCCGTCAGATGCAGGTGTTCGCGCAGAGCGTCGAGCAGCGTAACACGCGGCTCAACGTCAAGGGCATGCGATTGCCCGTTGATTTTTAGATTCAACGAAATTGGATCTGTCATCACAGCTCCTCATGTGTGAGACTACAGTGGTTCGCAGCGGATGCGCCTCGCATCAGGCACTGCTTTCGAATGGCGTGTCGAGCCTCGCGGAATATTTCTCCATGACATCCGACCGGCTTCTGGACTAAAACGGCAATAGGCAACCTCAATCGGAGGCGCCTCCGTTTAACTTAGGCTGAGTTTGGCAAGGGTCAAGCTCACAGAGACGCCGGAAAGCGAATTTTGTCAGAGATCGCCCCCAAGGCTTGCGCCCCAAAGCAGCGCGCAGACGCCCTCCGCAATCGTGAAAAGCTTGTGGAATCAGCCGGGCGTGCCTTTTCGACGCATGGTGTTTCGACGTCTCTTGAAGATATCGCCCGACAGGCCGGTGTGGGGATCGGAACGCTCTACCGCCACTTTCCCACACGTGAGCATCTTGTTGAGGCTGTCTATCGCCGAGAGCTGGAAAGCCTTGCCGCCGCCGCCGACAGGCTGTCGGCCACACACGCCCCTGATGTCGCGCTGGAAGAGTGGATGCGGCGGTTCGTGGGTTACATCGCGGCCAAGCGCGGCATGGCCGCCAGCCTGAAGATCCTCTTCAATTCCAACTCGACATTGTTTGCTGATGGTGCAGGCAAGATCCGCGAAGCCTTCGACCAGCTTCGTTCCCGTGCTGTGGCAGAAAAACTCATCCGCGACGACGTGGATGCCAGCGACATCATGCATGTGCTCTACGGCATTTATTCCATGCCTGACGGGCCCGATTGGCAAGAGCGGTCGCAAAAGCTCATCGGGGTTCTGATGGACGGCTTGCGAACGCATTCCTCATGAGTTCGCAAGCCCACCCTAAGCAACCAGATTAATGGCGTCTGACACTCACGCCAGGGATTGGCGATAGGCTCGCCATCCGCCGAAGTGCGTTACGTCTTGCGCGCCCTGCAGCGCATAAGGCTCGCAAAGGAACCCAGAGACCTGGCTGCCGTCATCGAGCGTGACCTTGCCGATGCCAAGCGGAGCCGGGATGTTCTGCACAAAGCGCCCGAAGGCCGCGGGCGTGACCTTCCAGACTTCCACTTCCAGCCCCGGCCCCGCAAAACCCGGCTCGCGGATCAGGCCCGGCTTCGGCGGCGTGGTGTTGGGCAGAACGAAAAGGCGATAGTCGCCTGCCGTGCGGCAGACCTTCAGGAATTTTCCGCCGGGACCGGTCAGTTCGTGGTTGAGCGGCATGCCCGTCAGATGCGCGCCGACGACCATGATGGTGACGAGCCCGTCATCGGCTTCTGCAACCTTCGAAGCTTCCGGCAGGGCCGCCGTTCTGTCCTTGCCCATGCCAGAGGCGACCGCACGATGCATGGCGTCTGCGAACGGCGCCAGCGCATCGTCTGAGAAGGACGGGCCGAAGAAGGTCACACCATTGGGTAGACCGTCCGGCCCGAAGCCGCCGGGCACGGCAATCGCCGCGTAACCGAACAAGTTGGCGAAATTGGTGTAGCGCCCGAAGTGACTGTTCTTGGTGATCGGGTCCGCCAGCATCGCCTCGACCGTATAGGTGGTCGGCGAGGTCGGCAGCATCAGCAGATCAAGCTTTTCCCATTCGGCCAGCGCCTTCTGGCGCAGATGACCAAGCTTGTACTGGCCCTCGAAGGCGGCAACCGCATCATAGGCCTTCGCGCCCTCGATGATCTTGCGAACGGTCGGGTCGAAATCATCGGCATTCGTCGCGATGAAATCCTTCACCGCAGCCAGCCGTTCCGCCACCCAGGGGCCGTTGTAGAGCAGTTCGGCGGCCTGCCGGAAAGGCGCATAATCGAAGGGCACGATGGTCGCACCGAGCGACTTTGCCCGTTCGATGGCCGCATCGTAGAGCGCTTCGACTGCCTTGTTGCCGAAGAATTCGCGTTCAGCACCTTCAAGAACGCCGATGCGCAAACCGGATCCAGGCAGCTTGGCTGGTTCAGCCTTGCGCGAATAGGGATCGCCCGCATCATAGCCGTCCATGACCTTGCGGATCGCCACCCCATCGCCCACCGTCGCGGCAAACACCGTCACCACATCGACGCTGCGGCAGGCAGGTACGACGCCGACATTCGGCACTAGCCCCGGCGTCGGCTTGATGCCGACGAGATTATTGAAGGCCGCCGGAACGCGTCCAGAACCCGCCGTATCCGTTCCCATTGCGAACGTGGCCAAGCCTGCACCAACCGCGACCGCCGACCCGGAGGAAGAACCACCAGAAACGTAATCCTTGTTGAAGACCGAACGCGGTGCGCCATAGGGCGAACGGGTGCCGTTCAGGCCTGTCGCGAACTGGTCGAGATTGGTCTTGCCGATCACGATTGCGCCCGCTGCCTTCAGACGAGCAACGACGGTCGCATCTTTTTCCGGGTGATAGGCAAAGGCAGGGCACGCAGCTGTCGTCGGAAGTCCGGTCACGTCGATATTGTCCTTCACCGCAAAGGGAATGCCCCAGAGCGGAAGGCTGTTCGGCTCCGGCGCCTTTTCCATCAGGGCTTCGGCGGCGGCGCGAAGATCATCGTCCGGGGTCTGGGTGATGAAAATTGCGGGATCATCGGACGCCTTGCGCCGCGCGATGACCTCCTCCACCAAATCAAGTGGGGTCAGACCAGAGGCATAGGCCGCTTTCAACGAGGCAAGATCCAGTATGGTAGGCAGCATTCAAACATCCTCCAGTACGACCAGAACATCGCCGGCCTTGACGTTTCGACCCGGCCCTGCCCGCAAGTCCCGGATGCGTCCGGCAGCATGGGCAGTCACGGTGATTTCCATTTTCATCGATTCAATGATGGCAAGCGTTTCGCCAGCTTCCACACGCTGGCCAGGCTCGACAAGCACTTTCCAGACATTGCCGGGGACGGCGCTTTCCACGCCGAAGCAGCCGTCAGGAATATCGCCGCCAAGGCCTGGGCCGGCCCCCTCGTCCACCTGGAAACTGTCGAGCCCCTGTTCCTTCCAGCGCTGACGCTCCGCCTCGAATGCCGCCTGCTGGCCCTGCTTGAAGGCAGAGATGCCGGCAGCGTTACGCGCCATTTCGGCTTCGTAATCAGCGTAGGAGAAGGTACCCTCCTCGATACGAACCGGGTATCCCCCATGGGGGAAGGCTGCGCGCGCCTCCGTCAACTCGTCATGGCTGACGGGGAAGAAGCGGATCTGGTCGAAGAAATCCAGAAGCCACGGCTTGTCCTTGCCAAACACCTGCGTCTGCCGCCATGTGTTCCACACTTGGATCGTGCGGCCGAAGAGTTGGTAACCGCCCGGCCCTTCCATGCCATAGATGCACATGTAAGCGCCGCCGATGCCGACGGCGTTTTCCGGGGTCCAGGTGCGGGCCGGGTTATATTTGGTGGTAACAAGACGGTGGCGCGGGTCGATGGGCGTTGCGACCGGCGCACCGAGGTAGACGTCCCCTAGACCCATCACCAGATAGGAGGCATCGAAGATGGTGTTCTTGACCGCCTGCTCATCCGCCAACCCGTTGATGCGGCGGATGAATTCGATATTGGATGGGCACCAAGGCGCATTGGGCCGCACCAGCTCCTGATATTTCCGCATGGCGAGTTCAGCCTGCGGATCGTTCCACGATAGCGGCAGCCAGACCGTGCGGCTCGGCACCTTCACCTCCGAGACCGCAGGCAGGCTTTTCTCGATCTCCGCCAGCAGTCCCAGAAGCTTCGTCCGAGAAAGCACGGTGCTGTCGTAATGGATCTGTAATGAGCGAATGCCGGGCGTCAGGTCGATCAGCCCCGGCAGTTTCGCGGCCTTCACCGCCTGCATCAAAAGATGGACGCGCATGCGAATGCCGATATCGAGCTGCATCGGACCGTATTCGACCAGCAGGTTATCATCCCCCTGACGGCGATAGACGACCGGGATCAGGCCCGCTTCGTTAGCAGTAAGGATGGGCGAACCGATGGCTGGCGCACGCAGTCTAGGCGCCGCCAAGACATCATCCTCTTGCCGCTCAACAGCATGAAACCGGATCTTATCCCCCGGCTTGAACTGGCCCATCTTCCACTGCTCATCGCGGGCGATGACCGCCGGGCAGACGAAGCCGCCGAGGCTTGGGCCATCAGGTCCGAGGATGATCGGCATATCGCCGGTAAAATCGATCGCGCCAATCGCATAGGCATTGTCATGCAGGTTGGAGGGGTGCAACCCCGCCTCGCCGCCATCGGCGCGCGCCCATTTTGGCGCAGGGCCGATCAGCCGCACGCCGGTGCGGGCCGAGTTGAAATGCACCTCGTATTCAGTGGAAAACAGCGTTTCGATGTCTTCTTGAAGGAAGAAATCCGGCGCGCCGTGCGGCCCATAGAGGACGCCGACGGACCATTCCCGTGTCAGTTCTGCCGGCTCATTGGCGGGCTTTACGTCCACCTGAGCCCCTCGGGGAAGCCGCAACACATGGCCTGCCCGAAGCGTGCCGGTGGCATTGCCGCCGAACTGGCCGAGGCCGAAGGTCGCGCGAGAGCCCATGACAACAGGCGCATCGAAGCCACCGGAAACGGCCAGATAAGCCCGTTGTCCCGCGCCGCTGATCGAGCCGATCGATAGCGTCTGCCCTGCCTTGACGGCAACAGCTTCACCATGGGGAACCGGGACACCGTCAAGCTTCATCGGCATGTCCGCGCCGGCCAAAGCAATCGTGACGTCCGAGAAGAACTTCAGCACTGGACCGGAGACGGTGAGCTCCAAGGCTGCCGTGTGGTCATGATTGCCGACAAGGCGGTTTGCGTGACGGAAGGAGCGCTCATCCATAGGCCCTGACGGTGGCACCCCCACATGCCAGAGGCCGAGACGGCCCGGCAGTTCCTGCAGGCTGGATTGCGCGCCGGGCGAAATGACTTCCACCACGTCAGGCACGAAATCGAAATCCTTCAGAGCCGTGGTGGCGACATCACCGCTGTTGAACAGGTCGGAGGCAGCGATGGCTTTCAGGTATTCGAGGTTCGTCTCGATGCCGCAGAGCGAGGTTTTTGCCAAGGCAGAGGACAGGGCCGCAATGGCAGCCTCTCGGCTCTCGCCTGATACGATCACCTTGGCGAGCATGGGATCGTAGAATGGCGTGACCTCCGTTCCCGTTTCCACCCAGCCATCGACGCGAGCTTCCTCGGGAAACACCACTTCGGTCAGCAGACCGGCGCTGGGGCGAAAACCGGCATGAGGCATTTCCGCATAGACACGGGCCTCGATGGCCGCACCCTTCGGCACAAGGTGCTCCTTGCCCGTCAGCACATCCTCGCCAGCGGCCTGCCGGATCATCCATTCGACGAGATCGACACCGAAGACCGCTTCCGTCACCGGATGCTCCACCTGAAGGCGGGTGTTGACCTCCAGAAAGTAGAACTCCTTCCGCGCCGGATCATAGATGAACTCGACGGTTCCAGCAGATGCGTAAGCCACCTGTTGGCCTAGCGATACGGCTGCCGCATGCAGGCGTTGACGAACAGCATCAGACAATCCCGGCGCTGGCGTTTCCTCGATCACCTTCTGGTTCCGGCGTTGGAGCGAGCAGTCGCGTTCCCCCAGCGCAATCACGCGGCCCTTGCCGTCGCCAAAGATCTGCACTTCCACATGACGCGCCTTGGCAACGAAGCGTTCCAGATAGACGCGTGCATCGCCGAAGCTGGATTTCGCGATGCGTTGCACGCTGTCGAAGGCGGCCGCTAGTGCATCCGCACTATCGCAAAGCTGCATGCCGATGCCACCGCCGCCTGCCGTCGATTTCAGCATCACCGGATAGCCGATCTCTTGCGCAGCTGTCAGCGCCTCGTCGCGGCTTGCGAGCAGGCCGGAACCGGGCAGCAGCGGCACGCCGCTGGCCTTCGCCAGGTCGCGGGCGGTATGCTTCAGACCGAAGGCAGAGATATTCGCCGGCGAAGGTCCGATGAAGGTGATGCCTTCCGCCTTCAGCCGTTCGGCAAAGCCGATATTCTCCGACAGAAAACCATAGCCCGGATGCACCGCTTCCGCACCCGTCTGGCGGCAGGCAGCAATCACGGCATCCACATTCAGGTAGCTTTCGGACGCCGGGGCGGGACCGAGACGAACCGCCTCGTCCGCCATCAGCACGGCCTTGGAGAAACGATCGGCATCGGAATAGACCGCGACGCTCGCAATCCGCATCTTGCGAAGCGTCTTGATGACGCGGACGGCGATTTCGCCGCGATTGGCAATCAATACCTTCTTGAACATCAGGCGGCCTCGCCATCCCAGACCAGCACCCGGATCGGCGTGGGGTCGAAGCCGTTGCAGGGATTGTTGATCTGCGGGCAATTGGAAATGACCAACAGCACATCCATTTCCGCCACCAGTTCCACATAGTCGCCGGGAGCGGAAATGCCGTCGACAATGGTCATCTCGCCTGATGGTTCGATCGGCACATTCATGAAGAAATTGATGTTCGGCACCACGTCGCGCTTGCTCATGCCGTGCTTGGACACCTCGATGACAAAGTTATCGCGGCAGGCATGCAGGTACTTCGTGTAGTGGCCGAAGCGCACGGTGTTGCTCTCGCAGGAGCAGGCCCCGGCTGAGGTATCGTGACGGCCGCAGCTGTCCGCCGTCATCGTCAGCATCACCCTGCCTTCGTTGGAGAAGACCTTGGTGCCGGTCGAGATATAGGCAGCCCCCTGCTCCCGCATCGTATCCTGGCTGGAATAACGCTCGGAAAAGTCATGCGCGTTATAGAACAGCGTATCGACGGCCTGCTGGCCATAGGTATCCTCGATGCGCACCACCTGGCCCTTTTTGATGAAGGTGGAGAAGGGCGCTTCGGCGGCGATGTAGTGATCCTGCACCGTATTCGAGAGCTTACGAGCCTGGGAGGTCTGGATGAAATTGGTCATGGTCGCCTCCCCTCTCACAGTGCCGCAAATGCGTTGTTTTCGAAGCCACGGATCGCTTCGACGGTGGCTGTGCGGCTGAGGTCATCCGCCGCCGGCTCGACAGCTTTGATGCGCGTGATAGTCACCGGATTGGGCGCGTAGACCGGGTTCGGATCGAGCGGATGGGGGCAGTTGGAGAAACCGACGATCATGTCCATCTCGGCGCGAAGGTCGACGTAATCTCCCTCGGAAACCAGTTCCGGCTTCCATTCGAATTTGCCATCCGCATCGACCCGTACCGGTGCAAACAGCGCGAGTGCTGCCGGAATGTCGCGCTTGTCGAGCCCGGCCTTGGTGGCGACCAACACAAAATTCTCCCGTGTATTGCGCAAGGTCGCGCCGTTCGCTCCCACATACTTTCGGGCATTCGATGATGCCGTCGAACCGCCCATCAGCACATCATGCGCGCCGCAGCTATCCTCCACGATGGAGAACATCACCTTGCCCATGTCGGAAAAGATGACGCGGCCTTTGCCGAGACCGGTCGTCCACTGCACCTTGACCGTATCCGGCAGGTTCATCCGCTCGCTCGGGTCCGCGGCATTCCAGGCAATAACCGAGACGGTCGAGAAACCTTCGTCGAGCGTGATGCGCAGTACCTCGTTGGCCTTCACGCGCGTCCACCAGTACCAGCCGCCCGGCAGCTTTTCCTGATGCACGATGTCAGCAGCGGCAATAACCGGCGCAGGTTTGGCGCTCTTGCCCGGCAATGCCTTCGGCGCAAATTCCAGCCCCTTTTTCTGATGTTCCTCGTAGCGCGCGCGGTTGGCGGCAATCTCTTCCGGTGAACGTCTGATGTGCATGTTGATCTCCAGTGGTTCCGTTGGCCGGGTCGTCCCGGCTATTGACCCTTTGAAGAGACCGGGCCGTCCCGGTCGGGGCGAAAAATGGAGGGCACGCCGGCCTGTCGCGGCGGCCAGATGGTGATGTCCTTGGTGATGGTTGCGCCGTATCGCAGCTTCTCTTCCGGGCGGTCGCGGGGGCGTTCGAAGGCGACGACGCGGGTACCAAGCGTGAAGGCTTCGCGCATGTCATGCGTCACCATCACCACCGTCATCGGCGCTTCGTGCCAAAGCTTCTTCATCAGCGTGTGGATCTCCGCCCGGATGCCGGGATCGAGCGCGCCGAAGGGTTCATCCAGCAGCAGCACCTTGGGCCGCATGATCAGCGCCTGCGCCAGCGCCAGCCGCTGCTGCATGCCGCCGGAAAGCTGGGCCGGATATTTGTTTTCCGATCCCATCAGGCCCACCGCCGCAATCATGGCACGCGCTTCTTCCTCCACCGCCCGGCGAGCCGCACCGAACAGGCGACCGGCGAAACGGGAAGCCTGCAATTCCTTGCCGAACATGACATTACCGAGCACGGTCAGATGCGGGAAAACCGAGTATCGCTGAAAGACGACGCCTCGATCCGGCCCCGGCTCCTTCGGCAGGGGCTCGCCATCCAGCAGGATCTTGCCCTTGGTCTGGGTTTCCTGCCCCAGAAGCATGCGCAGGAAGGTGGATTTGCCACAGCCGGACGGACCGACGAGGGCCACGAAGGCGCGAGAGGCGATCTCAATGGAGACGTCCTCCAACACGATCTGGTCGCCATATTCCTTCCAGACGTTTTTGATCGACAGCGCGCTCATTTGCCCTTCTCCAGTTCCGACCAGGGGAAGACGGCAATGCGCAGGCGATCGAGCAGGATATCGGTCGCGACTGCCAGCAGCGTGATCCAGATCACGTAAGGAAAGATCACATCCATCGAGAGGTAGCGGCGGACGAGGAAGATGCGGTAGCCCAGCCCGCTATCCGCCGAGATAGCCTCAGCGGCAATCAGGAACAGCCAGGCAGGGCCGAGTTGAAGCCGAAGACAGGTGATGAGCCGCGGCAGGATCTGTGGCAGCACCACGCGCAGCGCGATCTGCCAGGAGGAGGCCGATAGCGTTTCCGCCTTCACGATCATCTCGCGCGGCAGTTCGATGGCCTTCAAGGCCAGATCGCGGATCATGATCGGCGTCACCCCAATGGCAATCAGAGCAATCTTGGAGGTCTCGCCGAGGCCCATTACGATAAAAAGGATCGGCAAGAGCGCCAGCGGCGGCACCATGGAAATGGCGCCGACAAAGGGAGACAGCAGCGCCCTTGCATAAGGCAGAATGCCGATCACGAGGCCAAGCAGCAGGGCAATGGCAGTCGCGATAGCAAGGCCAGCCCCCAGCCGCTGAAGACTGGCGAGCGTATCGACCCACAGAAGATAGCTGCCGGTTCTGGCCTCTGGCACAAAAGCCATGCGGTTGATCGCATCCGCAAAGCCGGTAAGGCCGGGGAGCAGCTTGTCATTCGGGTTTTCCGCCAGCCGCTCGGCGGAACCGATCGCATAGGCAATCAGCACCAGCACGAAGGGCAGCAGCGCCAGCGCGAGGCGCGTGCCATTGGCAGGGCGGGAATTGATCCAGCGCATGGCTCTCTCTCAGCTAGTGGAAAGGTCGGCGAGAAACTCGCCCGCCGACGTTGACAGGGTTGAGTTCAGAGAGCGCCCTTGGCGGCCGCATCCATATAGCTGGATGTGTAGCGGAACTTGATGTTCGCCTTGTCGCCCAGCACCTTACCGTCCGGCAGTTCGATGCCGATCACATCCGCCGACGGCGCGCCATTGCCGAGCAGCCCCTTGGAGAAGAGGAAGTTGCGAACCAGATCCATGGTCTTCGGCAGGCCGGGCGACGTGGTGAAGGTGACCGCATCTGCCGGCTTGTCGAACAGCTTGGTCGCTGCCATCTGGGCTTCGAAACCCTTCAAGTCGGTGCCGGATGCCGTTCCCATGGCTTCGCGCGCAGCTTTTCCTTCCGCGCTGTCGGCGGTCATCAGCTTCATCGTGTCATACCAGATGCCGGCCAGCGCCTTGCCGAAATCAGGATTATCCTTCAGCACGCCGGTATTGGCCACCATCAGGTCGATGATTTCACCGGGGATCTGCGAGCTGTCGAACACCTTCTTTGCGGATGGGTCTTCGAGGATAGTGGAAACCAGCGGGTTCCAGGTGACGACCGAGGTGACGTCCTTGGTCTTGTATGCGGCGACCATATCGGCGTCTGACGTGTTGACGACCTTGACGTCCTTTTCCGCGAGCTTGATGCTCTCCAGCGCGCGCGCCAGCAGGTAATGCGACACGGAGAACTCAACCAGATTGACGTTCTGGCCCTTGATGTCGGCCAGCTTGTCCTTGTTTTTCAGGATGACGGCGTCGTTGCCGTTGGAGAAGTCGCCGACAATCACGGCTGTCGTATCGACGCCGCCGGCTGCGGGGATGGAAAGCCCGTCCATATTGGTCAGCGTCACGGCATCGAAGGCGCCAGCCGTGTACTGGTTCATCGACTCCACATAGTCGTTGAACTGGGTCACCTCGATCTTGATGCCGTATTTGTCGGCCCACTTCTTCACGATGCCATGATCGGCGGCATAGCCCCACGGCATCCAGCCGACATAGATCGACCAGGCGACCTTGAAGTCCTTCTTTGGCGCGGCATGAGCGGCAAGCGGCGCACCGAGTGCAAAGGCTGCCACGGAAATTGTGGCGAGAAATTTTGAAATGGTCTGCATTGGATATTCCCCTTCTTGAGCATCTTTAGAAAGGGATCGGCATGGACCATCGCGCCGCCAATCCCTTGGCTTACGAGGTCTCCCGGGCTTTTGTCCCGCCGTGCACCCGGCGGGATGTCTCCCCGCCGGTAGCCGCTCTCGGACCAGTCGCACATAATCGTGCCGGAACCCTAGCTGCTAACTCTGATCATGAAGAAGCAAAGGCCGTGCCAATCTGAAGCGGACCGAATAACTCAGGTCATAAGCATACTGAAACGACGTTACGTAGTTAATTGCACACAACACAGGCAAATATGCTTATATTTTAATCGAAAATAAAAATTGCGCAGTCTTTAGATTAGGTCTCAAAATGTGATAGGCGGACCGAGGCCCGCCTATCACACCGTTCTCTATTAAAGCTGTTCAACCCGCGCGTTTCGCCAGTCGAGCCCGGATGGACTCCACATCCGCCCGCGGCGTCGCGGCAAACAGGGTCTTCGTATAGTCATGGCTAGGCGCCGAAAACACCTGCTCACGCGTGCCGTATTCAACCGCCTCGCCGTAATACATCACCATCACCTCGTCGGCGATGTATTTGACCACTGACAAATCGTGGCTGATGAACACATAGGTCAGGCCGAACTCCTCCTGCAGATCCGCCAGAAGGTTCAGCACCTGCGCCTGCACCGAAAGATCGAGCGCCGAGACCGGTTCATCGAGCACCAGCAGCTTCGGGTTCAGCATCAGCGCGCGAGCAATCGCAATACGCTGGCGTTGCCCGCCGGAGAACATATGTGGGTAGCGATTGTAGTGGTCCGCTGTCAGGCCCACCTTCACCAGCATGTCGGTTGCCCGCTCACGCCGCTCGGCAGCGCTCATGTCTGTGTTGATCGCCAGCGGTTCGCCCAGAACGTCGCCAATCTTCTGGCGCGGATTGAGCGAGCCATACGGGTTCTGGAACACGATCTGCACCTTGCGGCGCATCTCTGCGGTCAAGTGACCGGGGCGGGTATCAACCGTCTTGCCGTCGATCAGCAATTCGCCTGAGGTCGGCGGGTCGATGAAGGTGAGAATGCGGGCAAGCGTCGATTTTCCGCAGCCGCTTTCGCCAACAATGGCGAGCGTCTTGCCGGCATCCAGCTTGAAGGAAACGCCCTTCACGGCATGGACGATCTTTTCCTTCTTCATGAAGCCGCCGGGAACATGATAGTCCCGCTTGATATTGCGGATTTCCAACATCGGCGTCGCGTTCGATAGGTTTGCTGTCATCGGCTCTCTCCCGCAAATTCGCCGCTTG
Source organism: Rhizobium oryzicola (assembly GCF_030504645.1). Taxonomy (GTDB): domain Bacteria; phylum Pseudomonadota; class Alphaproteobacteria; order Rhizobiales; family Rhizobiaceae; genus Neorhizobium; species Neorhizobium oryzicola. The sequence continues at coordinate 402,912 of NZ_JAUKWQ010000003.1, forward strand.
CCATGAAATCGGAAACGGTGCTCAGGCGCTTGCCCGTCGCATTTTCCGGCAGCGCCGAAAGCAGTGCGCGCGTGTAGGGGTTCTTCGGCGCCTCAAAGAGAGACAGCACGTCTGCCTCCTCCATCTTGCGCCCCTTGTACTGCACGATCACCCGGTCGGCTGTCTCGGCCACGACGCCCATGTCATGGGTAATCATGATGAGGCCCATGCCATGCTCGGCCTGAAGCTTCATCAAGAGATCGAGGATCTGCTTCTGGATCGTCACATCGAGCGCCGTCGTCGGCTCGTCGGCGATCAGGAGTTTCGGATTGCAGGCGATTGCCATGGCAATCATCACGCGCTGGCACTGGCCACCCGACATCTGGTGCGGAAAATGGTTCAGCCGCTCCGCAGGATCCGGCAGGCCAACCAGGGTGAAGAGTTCGATGGCGCGCGCGCGGCGCTCCTTCTTCCCCATCCCCATGTGGATGCGCAGCACTTCCTCGATCTGGAAGCCAACGGTGAAGCAGGGATTGAGGCTGGCGATCGGCTCCTGGAAGATCATCGCCATGTCCTTGCCGATCAACTTGCGCCGTTCGCCATCCGGAAGGTTCCTGATGTCGCGCCCCTGAAACAGCATCTTGTCAGCGGTGATCTTTGCCGTCCAAGGCAGAAGACCCATCACAGCCAACATGGAGACGGATTTGCCGGAACCGCTTTCGCCGACGATCGCCAGCACTTCACGCTCATTGACGGAGAGCGAGACGCCATCGACTGCCTTGAACCAGCCACTGGCGGTTTCGAACTGAACGGTAAGGTTTTCGATTTCGAGAAGCGCCATGATCAGGACCTCTTCATTTTGGGATCAAGCGCGTCACGCAGCCCGTCACCCATCAGGTTGATGGCAAGAACGGTGATCAGGATCGCGAGGCCCGGGAAAGTAACAACCCACCACGCCTGCAGAATGAACTCGCGCGATTCAGACAGCATCGTTCCCCATTCCGGCGCCGGCGGCTGGGCGCCCATGCCGAGAAAGCCAAGCGCTGCCGCATCGAGAATGGCATTCGAGAAAGACAGCGTGGCCTGCACGATGAGCGGTGCGGTGCAGTTGGGCAGGATGGTGCGGAACATCAGGCGCAAGGGACCGGCGCCTGCCAGGCGAGATGCAGTGACGTAATCCTTGCTCTTTTCAGCCATGACGGCGGCACGCGTCAGGCGCACGAAATGCGGCTGCAAGACTAGCGCGATTGCAATCATGCCATTGGTCAGGCTCGGGCCGAGGATGGCCACGAGGACGAGCGCCAGCAGCAGCGACGGGAATGCCAGGATGATATCCATCAGCCGCATGATCACCGTATCGACCCATCCGCGATAATAGCCCGCGATCAAGCCCACCAGAATGCCGCCGACGAGCGACAGGGTTGTCACGAAGACGCCGATGAACAACGAATATTGCGCGCCGTAAATCAGGCGCGAAAGGATGTCGCGACCGACAGGATCGGTGCCCAAAAGGAAAGTTGCTGTTCCACCCTGCGCCCAGATCGGCGGCTTCAGAACCGCCTCGCGATACTGTTCAAAGGGAGAATGAGGCGCAATGATCGGCGCGAGAACCGCAATCACCACAAGGATGAGGAAAACGAAGAGGCCGATGACGGCGCCTCGGTTTTCGGAAAAATAGAACCAGAATTCCTTGAGCATCTGGCGGCGCATGGCCGCGGAAGATGTCGGTTGCGCCGTGGTTGAAGTGCCTGCCATGGGAATTTTCTCCTTCTTAGTGGCGGATGCGCGGATTGATCAGACCGTAGAGCAGGTCGACGATCAGGTTTACGATCATGATGATGCCAGCAATCAGAAGCAGGCCGCCCTGGATGACAGGGTAGTCGCGGCGGAACACGCTATCGACCATCCACTTGCCGATACCCGGCCAGGAGAAGATGGTTTCGGTCAGGATGGCGCCCGCCAGCATCACGCCGACCTGCAGGCCGATGGTGGTGATCACGGGGATCATGGCATTGCGCAGGGCGTGCAGGCCCACCACACGGAAGGGCGACAACCCCTTGGCGCGCGCAGTTCGGACGTAATCTTCCGACAGCACTTCCAGCATGGCCGAACGCGTCTGGCGTGCAATGACCGCCAAGGGAATCGTCGCAAGGACGATGGACGGCAGAGCCAGATGGCTGAGGGCCGAGAGAAACGCTCCCTTCTGATCAGAAAGCAGCGAGTCGATCAACATGAAGCCCGTCACCGGCTCGAAGAAGAACATCAGCGAGATGCGACCGGACACAGGGAACCATTGCAGGATGCCGGAGAACAGGATGATCAGCAGCAAACCCCACCAGAAGATCGGCATGGAATAGCCGACGAGTGCCACGCCCATCATGCCCTGATCGATGATCGTGCCGCGCTTGATCGCCGCAATCACACCTGCCGGGATGCCGAGAGCGACAGCAATGATGATGGCGCAAAAGGACAATTCGACCGTCGCCGGGAACAGGTCCAGAAACTGGGTCATGATCGGCGTCTTCGAAACAATCGAAGCGCCAAAGTCGCCACGCATCACGCCCCAAAGATAATCCAGATACTGGATGACGATAGGACGATCGAGACCCAACTGGTGACTGACCGCCGCATGCTGCTCGGGCGACATGACACGCTCGCCGGACAGGAGAGCGACCGGATCACCCGGCAGAAGCCGAATGAAGGAAAAGGCGATGATCGAGACCCCAATGAAAGTTGGGATCAAGACGGCGATACGCCGCAGAAGGAAGCCAAACATTCCGTGACCTTTAGTGGTTTCGGGCTTGAGCGATTCTCGCCATGTCAAGCCGTCAAGGAGCCTGATCCGTCAGGTCCGCGCTATTTTAACGCTTGATTAAGAAAATGCCGCGGGAAACGCAACGCGTCCCGCGGCAAAAACCGTTGAGAACTGACAATTAGTCGGCGAGATCAACAGATTCGAAGGTGAAGGCGCCAAGCGGGCTCTTCACGAAGTTGACCACATTCTTGCGCATCGGAACGATAGCGAGCGAGTGGTCGATCGTTGCCCAAGGAGCGTCCTTCTTGAACACAAGCTGTGCCTGTTCGTAAAGCTTGGTGCGCTCGGCCTGGTCAGCCGTGACCTTTGCCTTCTTCACGAGTTCGTCGAATTCCTTGTTGCACCACTGAGCGCGGTTGTTGCCGCCAACGGCGTCGCAACCGAGCAGCGTGTCAAGGAAGTTGTCCGGGTCGCCGTTGTCGCCCGTCCAGCCCATGATGGCTGCACCGTCGCGATCCTTCGCCTTCGAGCGGGAGAGGTATTCAGCCCATTCGTAGGTGACAATCTCGACCTTCACGCCGATCTTGGAAAAATCATCCTGGATGATTTCGGCAGCGCGGCGGGCGTTCAGCATATAGGGACGCGAAACCGGCATTGCCCAGACCTTCATGGAAAGGTCCTTCACGCCAGCGTCGGCCAGCATCTTCTTGGCGGCTTCCAGGTCGTAGGTGTCGTCCTGGGTGGACTTGTTGTAGGACCACATGGTCGGCGGGATCGGGTTGACAGCAGGCGTTGCCATGCCCTGGAAGACGGCGTCAACGATCGCCTTCTTGTTGATCGCCTTGTTCAGCGCCTTGCGGACCTCAGGCTTGTCGAACGGGGCCTGCGTGGTGTTGTAGGCGAGGTAGGCGATGTTCAGGCCTTCCTGTTCCAGAACCTTGAGGTTCGGATCAGCCTTCATGGCCTTGACGTCGGCAGCGTTCGGATACGGCATCAGGTGGCATTCGCCGGCCTTCAGCTTCTGGTAACGAACAGCGGCATCGGTGGTGATCGCAAAGACCAGATCGTCGATCTTCGGCGCGGTGCCCCAGTAATCGGCGTTCTTCTTGAAGCGGATCACAGCATCGCGCTGGTAGGCAACGAAGCTGTACGGACCGGTGCCGATCGGCGCCTGGTTCAACTGCTCCTTCTTGCCGGACTTTTCGAGGCTGTCGGCATATTCCTTGGAGAGAATCGATGCGAACGGCATGGCGAGGTCGGCGAGGAACGGCGCTTCCGGATGCGTCAGCGTGATCTTGACGGTCAGATCGTCCACTTTTTCGATCGACTTGATCAGCTTGGGGAAGCCCATGCCGCTGGCATATTCCCAGGAGGCGCCTGCGATATACTTGTTCCAGGGATTGTTCGCATCGATCTGGCGACCAATGGAAAAGATCACGTCGTCAGCCGTCAGCGTACGGGTCGGCTTGAAGCTTGCATTCGACTGGAACTTGACATTCGGGCGCAGCTTGAACGTGTAGACGGTGCCGTCCGAAGAAATGTCCCAGCTCTGTGCGAGGCCTGCAACCGGCTGCGTCGTGCCGGGCTTGAACTCGATCAGGCGGTTATAGACTGGATGCGCCGAGGCATCGAACGTAGTGCCAGCGGTATAGAGGCCCGGATCGAAACCTTCCGGAGAACCTTCAGAGCAGAACACGAACGTCTTAGCGCTCGCGGTCGTGGAAAGGAACGAGGCTGCGAGCAGTGCTGCAGCAAAACCCAATTTATATCTCATCGACGTCTCCCATGGGCGGCACGAAGGATGTTCCCCATCCGCCATTGTCTGGATCAAAAACGCGTGGTGCGCTTGAAGCTTCTTCTTATTCCACGCGCGGTCATCACCTCCACCAGCAACTCAGGCATATCGCCATATCATGGGCGCCTGAAATACGGGTCGGTCCGTCCGTCATATCCGTTGGGTGTGCCGTGTAAAGATGGGGAGCGGCATCCTTGCCGCGAAGTTGCCGAATTTTTGTTAGTTTGTGCAAAATGGAAAAATATGACGCAGATGAGGCAATAAAGTTTCGCGCGGGTAACTCAACTTGCTGCGATGCAACACGAATCTGGTGGCATTGGGAACAAGATGTCAAAGCGGCTCAAATGTGACTTGAGCCGCTTGTATTGGTAGAAACCTTTAACGATGGGCGTCAATCAAACCTTCGGCCATGGAAAGAATGCGCTCCATCGTGGTTGATACCTCGACGGGAGCATAACCCGTCCCCCCAAACTCGCGATGGCTCAAGTCGGCAATGCGAATTGCCGTTCCGCTAACCTCTGCTCCGAAGCGACCGAGATCGTCGTCGGCTGTGCCAGCATCGCGAAACTGATGGGCGATGAGCAGGGCCAGAACATTTTCCAATGCGATGACCCGGCTGGTCAGGGAGTGGTTCTGGTCAATCAGGCGATCCATGATCTGCGCCGCCAGATCTAACCGTTCCTCGAAACTAATCTGCATGGCTCGTCCTTTCACGATGGGCGGCAGAGCCGCGTTTCAAGCCGCTCAAGCAACCCTGCCGTAGCGCATGCCCTGCCCGCCATAGGCGTAGTTGCTTTCATCTGCTAGTTTGAACTGCGCCATCATAGCCTTCAGCTTGTCACTTTCAGAGGCCAACGTGGCTGCAGCTGCGCTGCTTTGCTCGACCATTGCCGCGTTCTGCTGCGTCGTCTGGTCCATGGTATTGACGGCGCTGTTGACTTCGGTCAGCCCGGTCGATTGCTCACGTGAAGCGGTAGAGATGGCAACGATGTGGTCGTTGATGTCGACAATCAACTGACTAATGCTGCGCAGTGCACCGCCCGTATCGCTCACCAACTTGACGCCGCTTGCCACTTCGGACGTGGAATTGTGAATGAGATCCTTAATCTCCTTGGCAGCCTTGGCGGAACGCTGCGCAAGCTCGCGCACCTCCTGCGCAACCACCGCGAAGCCGCGACCGGCTTCACCCGCGCGCGCTGCTTCGACGCCTGCATTCAACGCAAGCAGATTGGTTTGGAAGGCGATCTCGTCAATCACACTGATGATATTGGATATCTTGGACGAGGAATCCTCGATACGGCTCATGGCATCGACGGCATGCGCCACAACCTCACCAGATTTCTCTGCGCTCGATTTGGCGTCCGATGCCACGTTGCGGGCATCCTGTGCACGTTGTGCGGAAGCACCGACATTGGACGTAATCTCTTCGAGTGCCGCGGCCGTTTCTTCAAGGTTCGCCGCCTGAGCTTCAGTCCGGCGTGAAAGATCGGCTACACCCTGGCTGATCTCCTGGGTGCCATTGCGGATCAATTCGACGCTGGTGACAATCTGCGTGAACGTATCGCACAATTGGCGAACGGAGCGATTGAGATCGTGGCGCAGGAATTCGAATTCCGGCGCAAAGGGATCGTTGAGCTGAAAAGCAAAATCGCCCGAACAGAGCCGTTTCAGACTATCGCCCAGCGCAGCAACCGTCTGCACGCGCTTCGTCACATCGGTTGCAAATTTAACGACCTTCACCACCTTGCCGCTGAGATCAAGGATGGGGTTGTAGGAAGCGGCAATCGTTACGACCTGACCGTCCTTGCGTACACGCTTGAATTCGGCCGCCTGATACTTGCCCTCGGAAAGCTCTCTCCAGAACTGATGGTATTCGGGGCTGGAGGCGTACTCCTTGCCTACGAACATGCTGTGGTGGCGACCCTTGATCTCCGCCAGACTATACCCCAACGTATCCTCGAAATTCTTGTTCGCGGACATGATCTCGCCATCGACAGTGAACTCGATGATTGCCTGTGAACGGCTGATCGCAGCGATCTGAGCCGCGTAATCGAGATTGAGCACACGCTCCTTGGCATCGGACCATTCAACCACGAAACCGACGGTCTTCGAACCTTCCCGCAACGGCGTCACCTGAAGATCAAACATGCGATTGCCGACGCGGATGGTCGCGCTGTGCCGTTTAGTGAGCGCAGCCAGCATATTGCGCTGATGGGATGGGGTCTTATGAAAGACGTCGATGTTACTGCCAATCAGCGTCGCCACCGAAAACTTCGGGAGCTCCTTCTTAAGATCTGACTCGGCTTCTTTGAGTAGATCGACGACGGCAGGATTCATGTACATAATATTGAGCTTCGCGTCAGCAATCATGACGTTGGCCTTCAATGCATCAAGGGCCAGTAATTTTGCATGCGCTTTGGAATTCAATAGTCCCTGAAGCCCCATATCGCCATCCTCTATAGCGTCCACATTTGCAAAACGAGTGCCCTTGAGCGCTCTTATGCAAACCAAAATATATACAGATTACGAATGAAATCCTAATTATGGGATTGAATGTATATCTTTTTGCATAAAAGGCCGACCTGCCGGCGAACGACTGTCAGAAAAGAGATATATTTATTCAAATAGGATCAGGAAGAAGCGCAATCACCAGCTTCTCCCAATTTCAGCGAGATAAGCTTGGAAGACGCTTGTTCAAAGTCTGCAACATGTTGAAAATACTGGGTAGCCTCAACATGCGGCACCTCGGCGAACCCCGGTCCACCCAGCCACAGCAAGATCTCGCGCGGAAGGTTACGCCGGAGTTCCACGACGCGAGCTTCCATGACTTTGGCGCGCGCCATGAGACTGCTCAGACAAACGATCTGTCCTCGGTAATGACGACAAGCAGCCGTGATTTCTGCCACCGGCAGGTTCGGCCCAAGGTACAGAACATCGAGACCACAATGACGCCCAAGAAGCGCAATGAGCAGCGCTCCGATTTCATGCATCTCGCCTTCAACGGTGGTGACGATTGCACGGGGTGCGCCTGGTCGCGGCGAAGGCGCCCGTTCCAAACCATTTGTCAACAAACGGCGGATCTCAACGGAAGCCATATGTTCGGCGGCGATGGCAACGCTTCCCTCGGCCCAACGCCGGCCAACTTCTGCCATCAGCGGAACAACGATCCGCTTGGCGAACTCCACTGCACCAAGGCTGTCGAAGCGTGCCTGCAAAAGAGCACTCATCCGTTGTGCATCGAGCCGCTCTATAGCGGCCAGGATGTCGTAAACGCCGAGCACCAGCGTATGGGACTCAGCGATATCCAACAGCGCCGCTTCGCTCAGATGGATGATCTGGCCGATGCGATATCCCGCATCCGTGCACAATTTCAGCACCCGCAACCGCTCCACCTGCTCAACGGTGAAGAAACGACGGCCGGTTTCCGTCCGTTCCGATAACTCTAAGGAGTAGCGTCGCTCCCACGCGTGCAAAACGAGCTTGGTGATCCGCGCCTTGCGCAGACCTTCCGCAAACGAAATGACACCAGGATCCTGCTGCTTTCGCCGGCTCATTGCGGCTTCCTTACCCTCGTACCCAGACAAGCGACCTCACTCTAGCTGAAAGAGGCCGCCACAATGCCATCGCTTCAATTATGTAGCTTTGTCATTTGTTAAAGACAACTGGTAGCGCAGCAGCGAAAGATGACCGTTGACGGGCAGGGAACGGTCAGGAAAACGCAGCGCCTTTGTTGCGCGAGGCGTGAGATTCTTCAGTCGCTTGTTGCAGACGCTTATGCTCATACATGGCCATATCGGCCCGCTTGACTACAGCTTCGATCTTCTCGCCATCCTCGCTCGTCGCGCTGCCGAGGGCGATGCTGAGAGGCGCGCTTGAATAGAACTGGTTATTGATTTTCAGGAGCTCGAAAATCGTCTCACTCATGGCCTGCGCGACTATCCGATCGGCACCTGGCATGAGAACGGCAAATTCGTCGCCACCAATGCGTGCCGCATGGTTGGGCCGCGTCACCGCGCCTTCCAAGACTTCGCCCATTCGCCGCAACAAAGCGTCGCCGGCATCGTGCCCCATCTGGTCGTTGGCGTCTTTCAACCCGTTCAAATCGATCATGATGATGGACACTGGCCGCAATGTCTTGCGCTCCAGCCGGTTCAACTCGTCGATGTAGAAAGAGCGATTGTAGAGCTTAGTCAGAACATCATGGCGACCGAGATATTCGAGATAGGCCTCTGCCTTCTTTCGTGCGGTGATGTCAGTCAGTGCCACTTGCACCAGCGACCAGTCATCCTCATGCCCTGGCAGCACGGAGAATTGCAGCAGAAGATATCGCTCCGAACCATCCAAGGCATAGTTGACGACCTCTCGCTGGTGAAAGAGGTTGCCGTTCCACAATTCGATCAACTGCTCGCGGAAATGCTTTTCCATTTCATCGCGGAAGATATCGCTCGAACGTTGCAAAAGTGTCTTGCGATCAGGGGCGCAAAACAGGTCAAGTGTCGCCTGATTAACCTCCACCACGCGGATCTCGCTCATGCATTGGCGCACGAACTCGGGATGAACGTCCGTAAAGATCCGCAAATCAGCAATGTCGCGATCGCGCAATTCATCCATGAGATACTTGATGTGGCTGAAATCTTCGACCCATAGCGATACGGGCGAATGCTCAAAGATGCCTTCAGCGTACTGCCTATTCTTACGCTCACTGCGGCGGGCTTCCTCGCGATCGGTAACATTCTCCGTGGTGACAAGGAGGCGGGAAAGATCTTCCTCATGCCCAGGAAGCACCACTCCCCGCAACTGAATATCGAGACGCTTTCCGGATAGTGAGTAGTTCACGCTTGCGCCGGAAAATTCGAGCTTACCGTCCCAAAGCGCCACGAGCTCGTTGACATGGCTCTCCCACATCTCATCGCGAAAGACGCGGCTCATGTTGGCGACCAGGTGTTCCCGGCTATCGGCTTCAAACAGCTCCAGCGTCTTGCGGTTCACGTCAACAACACGAATTCGCGATGCACATTCACCCACACGTCGACGGTCTTCGCTGAGATGGGCGAGAATATCCGTTACACCTTCCGACCGCCAAAGATCGAACAGTGCCTTTACCTCGCTGAAATCTTCCAGCCACATCGCGATCGGCGCGAGGGCGAAAATGTAAGAGTCGGAATGGTCACTCATCATTTGATGTCTCTAATGGAAATACCGACAAGTTCGTCGGTTATTAGACTCAATGAATTACGCTAATGGTAGCCGATAGGAAAAGATACCCTTATGGAGCGAGACTGATCAATTGTCAGTTTTAGCGGAACTCGCCGTCATATCTCCAATGATCCGTGAAGTTTGATGCGCCCCGTCGAGGTGCATATTCATTGTAGGCGGCGAGCGCAGCATGGCCGCCCGTTGCAATGCATCAGCCACGGCCTCACCCGACAGATCAGCTTCCTCTACCACGATGGCCAATCCCATTTCCTCCAGCTTCTGCGCCCGCACCGTCTGTTCCGTCTCACCTCCGGAGGCGAAAGGAATGAGAATGCTGGCGCAGCGGGCGCGCAACAGGTCACACACGGTATTGTAACCCGCTTGGGAAATCGAAACCTCGGCTTTTGGCAATAGATTGGGAAAATCCGGCCGGAACCGAAAGAGCGAGACATTGGGAGGCACACGTGCCCCCAGGGTCTCAAATTCCAATTGCGGCAGGTTTGGTCCAGTGATGACGCACCAGCGCCGTTGATCACCGAGCAATTGTTGAGCATCCAGAGCCGCATTGATCAGTGCGCCGCCAACCGCCCCCCCGCCTGCGGAAACGACAACATCGAAGTGATCCGTCGATGGCTCCGGTTCGCCGGGTGCAACGAGACCGGTGTAGAAGACCTTGTCAGCAATATCTGCTGCAAGCGGAAAAGTTTCCTCCAACCGCACGAAGCTCGGATCTCCATGCACGAGGATGCCATCGAAATGGACCTTGATGTGGTCGACCGTCTCCTGATCGCGACCCGGCTTACGGTTCTCCTGGAGAATGTCGCGCACGGAAGAAAGAAGGAGCGGCCTTGGTGACGCCTTGCTGATGGCATCGAGCAGCGGCAACAACTCAAAACGCATCTGGCGGCGACCGAAGGGGAACGCCTCGATCAACACAACATCCGGCTGCTGATCGTGAAAGACCTGCAGCAATCGCGCCGTCCGTTGCGCTTCAAAAGTCGCATCCACGGGCGTTCCGTCTTCTTGGGCCAAGCCGGAAAAGCTGCTGCTGGATGCCAGCACAGTCGGCAGCTGCACATGCCGAACGCCCGGCTTCGGAAAGCCTTCAATGCGGCTTCCGCCCGTGACGAGGGTGACCTCCATGCCTGCCGAAACCATGGCTTCGGCGATACGGCTGGCGCGCACGAGATGACCGATGCCAAGGAGGTGCTGCACATAGAAGAACACACGCAATGCAGCAGGAGAACCGAAACCGTCAGTCATTCAGGCCGTCCTTCGTAAAGCTCGCCGTGAACAGCCGCGCAAGATCGCGGATACTGTTGTGATAGTCGAATTCGCTACGCACCTTGCCCTCCGCTGCACCACCAAGGGCAATACGCAAGGAGGGGTTTCGAATGGCCTTCTCCAGCGAGGCAGCGAGTGGATCCGGCTGCTCGGAGGGAACCAGCAGTCCGTTTTCGCCGTTGGAAAACAATTCAGTAATGCCCGATACGGTGGTCGAGACGACGCAAAGTCCCTGGCTTGCTGCCTCTACCATGACGTTTGGAAGTCCATCACGATCGCCATCAGCCGTGACACGACAAGCAAGCGCGAACAGGTCGCTTTCGCGGTAATGCTGCAGAACATCGCGCTGATCCATTGCGCCCTTCCAGGTGATACGATCATCGATGTGCAGGCGCTTTGCCAGCTCTTTCAAGCGTGCCAGTTCATCACCGCCACCGATATGCGTGAAGCTCCAGGCAAGTCCCTCAGGAAGCCGGGCAAGCGCCTCAAGCAGCACGTCATACCCCTTCTTTTTGACGGCTCGTCCGACGCTAAGAATACGAACAGGGTTAGCTGCATCGGAACCATCACGAGCCGGACGTTCGTCTTCGAAATGGGGGAAGCGATCGAGATCGAGCCCATGATAGCTGAGATGCACATTGTTCCGTCCACGCGACAGGTCGGTCAGATGATCAAAGCCGGTGCGCGTGCATGTGACGGCCCAGTCGGCATCCGCGAGCTTCTCCTCCAGCTCCCAGGCCGGCGACGTCCAGATGTCTTTCGCGTGCGCCGAGACAGTCCAGGGCGCCTGGCGCATTAAGCTTGCATAGCGCGCAACAGATGCGGGCGTATGGATGAAATGCACATGCAGCCAGCCAGCATCCTTAGGCCATTCTGCAACAAGAACGGCGGCCTGACCCAATCGACGAAAGCGGTTGCGCGAGACATCCCGCTTCAGGTCCTTCAAGAAGGCCCGCCAGGCTGCGCTGAAACCCTTCAGCTTGCGGACTTTCCAGAGCGCGCTCACAACCCTGAGCGGCTCCTCATGGAGGTATTCCGGCAAATACCAGACGCGCGCCTTGATCTCCTCATGGACGGGATGGCGCTTCTTATCCGTTGGACGCCGCATCGCAACCAGTTCCAGCGGAAAGCCGGCGCGTTCCAGCCCCAGCAACTCCTGCGCGATAAAGGTTTCAGAAAGGCGCGGATAGCCCTTCAGAAGAACGAGGATCTTTTTCATTTTGGTACGATCGGATTACTTTTGCACGACGGAGAGACCGTGCTCTTCCTTGCGCTCGAACCAGTCGGACACGATACGCGAAATATTCGGCAGGCCTTCCAGCAGCATGCCCGGCGCACTGACCGAGGGCGGATCACGCTTCAGCAAGGCCTTGATGGCTTCCGCAAAGCGCGGACTATCCGCGGATTCATCCGCAGACAGCATGCTGACCAGCCCGAGTTCTGCGGCGCGCGTCGCGCGGATCAGCTGCTCCTCGCGGGGTTGCGTGCGGGGCACGATCAAGGCCGGCTTGTCGAAGGACAGGATTTCGCAGTAGGTGTTGTAGCCGCCCATGGCAACCACGGCCTTGGCGCCGGCAATGCGGTCTTCCATGCGATTGTCGAATTCAAGAATTTCCAGGTAAGTGTGGCCTTCGCAGGCCTCCTTGAAATGGGTTCTCTGTTCAGCCGACATATAGGGACCGAGCACGATCACGGCCTTCTGTGTCAGAGTCGGATCCGCATTGTAGGCGGCAATCACATCGCGCACGAGGTCGGCCCCGTCGCCCCCGCCGCCAGTGGTCACCAGCAGATAGTCATCCTTGTCTAACTGCTGCGCTGCCGTATTCGTAGCAGAGGCGCTGCGCTGCAGGAAGCCGACGAAATTCATCTTCGAGCGAACGCTGGGCGGCGTATCAATGCCGGTCAAAGGGTCGTAGAAATCCGGCGGGCCGTAAACCCATACATCATCGTAGAGTTGGCCGATCTTGCGAAGCACGTCATTGCGCCGCCATTCGGCCTCCAGCAGGTGCGGAGCGTCCATGACGTCGCGCAGACCGAGGATCAGCGTGGTACCACGCGTCTTGAGGTAGACCAGCGTGTCCTCCACCTCGCCACGCAGGCCGAGCGGTTCCTTGTCGATGATGAAGATATCAGGCTCGAAGGTTTCCGCCGTGTGGCGAATGATCGACTGGCGCATCTTCATGGTTTCATGAAGATCGATGTGCCGGTCCATGGATGTATATTCGCCATTGCGAAGCTTGATCACGCTCGGGATCTTCACGAAATCCACGCGCGCACGGTAATCGAAAGCGCCGGCAATCGTGGCGCCCGATATGATCAGGACGTGAAGTCCGCGATAATCTTCCACCAGCGAGTGGGCAATCGTACGACACCGGCGTAAGTGGCCGAGCCCGAACGTGTCGTGGCTGTACATAAGGATACGGGCGTTGTCGAGGCGTCTCGGCATGCTCTAGAATCTCCTTGAAACACCAAGTGCCGGAAAACGCCCCCCGCGCAATCCGTAGGCCTTACTTATAGGGGTCAGCCGCATCTCTAAGCCCATCTCCCAGAAAATTGAAGGCAAGGATGACGAAAATGACCGGGACGACCGGTAAGAGAAGCCAGGGATAAAGTGCAACGATGCTGACTGTTCTGGCTTCAGTCAGCAGCACGCCCCAGCTTGTGATTGGAGGCCTGAGACCGAGACCGAGGAAGCTCAACGTCGTCTCGCCCAGGATCATGCTGGGGATTGTCAGAGTGGCGCTGGCAATCAGATGCGACATGAAGCCCGGGATCAGATGGCGGCCAATGATGCGGGCGCTTCCTGCCCCCATCAACTGCGCCGCCAACACATAATCCTCCTCGCGAAGTGAGAAGAGTTTGGAACGTACTGCACGTGCAAGCCCCGTCCAGTCGAGCAAGCCCAGAATGAATGTGATTCCAAGATAGATCAGCAGCGGGCTCCAGTCCGCCGGCATAATGGCGGCAAGCGCCAGCCAGAGCGGAATGCTAGGGATAGAATGCAGCATCTCAATGACACGCTGGGTGACCAGATCGAACCAGCCGCCCCAATAGCCGGCCAGACCGCCGATGATAATGCCGAGCACGAAGCTGGTCGTCACGCCCAGAAGGCCGATAGTCAGCGAAATGCGGGCTCCGTAAATGATGCGGGAGAGCATGTCACGGCCCAGGCGATCGGTGCCCATCAGGAACATTTGGCCTTCCTTGGCGGGGCAGACGAGATGCAGATCGCTCTTCACCATACCCCAGAAATGATAGTTTTCGCCACGGCAGAAAAAGCGGATTGGTTGTACCTTGCTCGTATCTTCCGAATAGACACGTTGCAGCGTCACCATGTCGAGCTTCATCGACATACCGTAGACGAACGGGCCGACAAAGCTGCCTTCGTGGAAGAGATGTACGCTCTGCGGCGGCGCATAGATGTAATCCATGTGCCGCGTATGGACGCGGTAAGGCGCCAGAAACTCCACGAACAGGATCATCACATAGGCTGCAATCAGCAGGATACCTGAGATGAGCGCGGGCTTGTGGCGACGAAAGCGCCACCACATCAGCCGTAGCTGCGATGCCTGGTCCAGGTCTGATGTGCCGCCACGATCGGTTTCGACAGCATAGGGGTCGAACGGTTCCTGTCGGACAAAATGCGTCAACGAAGCGGGCTGCACATTGTTTTCCAAGGTCACTTGGTGCTCCCTCCCCGCAGACGAATGCGCGGATCAAGCAGCGCCAGAGCAATATCGGATACCAGCACCCCGATCACCGTCAGGAAAGCAAGGAACATCAGGAACGATCCCGCCAGATACATGTCCTGGCTCTGGAGAGCGCGGATCAGCATCGGCCCGGTGGTTTCCAGAGACAGGACGACGGCGGTGATCTCAGCACCGGAAATGATGTGCGGTAGTACCGAGCCGATATCCGAGATGAAGAAGTTCAGCGACATGCGCAGCGGATATTTGATCAGGACACGGAAAGGGTGAAGCCCCTTGGCGCGCGCCGTCATGACATATTGCTTGTGCAATTCGTCCAGCAGATTGGCGCGCACGCGCCGTACCATGCCGGCGGTACCCGCCGTGCCGATGATGATGACAGGAATCCAGATGTGCTCCAGGATGGACTTGAACTTGTCCCAGCTCATAGGCTCGTTCAAGTATTTCTGGTCCATCAAATGCCCGATGGACGTGCCGAACCAGATATTGGCGAGGTACATCAGCACCAGCGCCAGCACGAAGTTCGGTACGGCGAGCCCGATCAATCCGAGAAGCGTCAGGCCGTAATCACCCCAGCTGTACTGGTGCGTTGCCGAATAGATGCCGATTGGAAAGGCGATCAGCCATGTCACGATGATCGTGACCGTCGAGACCAGGATGGTCAACCAGACCCGGTCGCCCACAACATCCGAAACTGGCATGCGATATTCGAAGGAATAGCCGAAATCACCCTTCAGCATGCCGCCGACCCAGTTGAGGTAGCGGATAGGCTCCGGTTGATCGAAACCGTAGCGTGCACGCAACTCCTCGATCTCCTGCATATCGGCCTTTTCGCCGATCGCCTTGAGTTCCTCGACATAGCTTTCGAAATAGTCACCGGGCGGCAATTCGATGATGGTGAAGATCAGCATCGAGATCATCACCAGCGTCGGGATCATCACCATGATGCGCCAGAGGATATAGCGGATCATTTCCCCGCCTCCTTGTCGAGCCAGAAGGTGTCGGGCATGTAGACGCCAAGAAATGCCGTCGGATCGAAGCCGTACAACGCCTTTTGCGGCACATTCCGCAGGCTTCGCGCCGTTACGATCGGTTGCAGCGTGGCGTTGACGATCCCGATGGTGAAGACCTGATCGGTGAAAATGTGCAGCATCTCGTGCCAGATCCGGGTGCGTTCCTCACTGGATGGCGCCCGACGCCAGGCTCCCATGAGATCCTGTAGTGCAATCGCTTCGGCCAGATCCGGCGGCTTACCGTCGTGGCCGTTTGAGAGGGCGTAAAGCCCCCAGAGTGGCCATTGCTGCTGATCATCGCTGGTGGGGGCGAGTTCACGCGGCGACATGTCGGGTGTTGGAACGCCGTTATCCAGCCCCGGGCCAACGGTCATGATCGTATCGCCACCCTTTATACGGCGGCGCAACAGTTCCCGTTGGGAGATATGGATGAAGATCTTCACCCCGATCTCCAGCCAATGATCGTTCACCAGTTCAAGCACGTCGGTCTCGAAGGCGTTTTCACCACTGCTTTCCACGATGATCGTCATTGGTCGACCATCAGGCAGCAGGCGTATGCCATCCCAGTTGCGCTTGGTCAGGCCCACCTCATCCAGGAGCGCATTCGCCTTATCCAGATTGAGATCCGCCCAGGCCAGCCGGTATTCGTCACGGTACAGCGGGCTGTCCGGAAGGATGGCATTGCCGCTCTTCTGGCCGAGGCCATAGAAGACAGCCTTGTTGATTTCATCACGGTCGATCGCCAGCGAAAGTGCACGCCGGACACGGACATCCTGGAACAGACCGCGCCAGACGGGGTCCTTGCAATTGAGATTGGGGATCAGCGCCATGCGCGATCCTTGAGTCCGCTTCCATAGATCGACCGTGATCGGGTAGCGCTGTTCGGCGCTTTTCAGGAAGGTGTAGTCGGAAAAATCCAGATTGGTGACCTGCAAATCACTTTCGCCAGTCCCGGCCTTGGCGGAAATGATTCCGGGTGAACTGACGTCGAGCAGTACGCGGTCGATATAGGGCAGTTGCTGGCCCTTCTCGTCCACCCGGTGGAAATACGGATTGCGCTCGAAGATGAACTGGCCGGAAGGTGGCTCGGTTCTGTTGCACCAAGGATCGAGCGTTGGCAGGGCCGGATTTTCGGGACGCACGACGCGTGATTTCAACTGGTGGAGAGCCACCCAGTCTTCTACCCGGCTTTTTGCCACAAGTTCCGCCAGCTTTTCCGGCGTCTGGTACTTCGGGTGAAACTGCTTGAGATAGGCGGCGGGATGCATCAACCGAGTCGGCGAGGGCGAGGCTACATCCGCCAGAAAGTCCGGATTGGGATCTTCCCAGGTATAGCGCACCGTCAGGCGATCCAGGACCTCGAATTTCGGGGCCTTGCCATCCACCTTGAGGCTAGCTGGAATGCCGCCCTTGTAGAGCTTCTTGTTGAGGAACATGTCCTCCCAGACATAGCGGAAGTCTTCCGTGGTAAACTCGCTGCCGTCGGACCAGCGATGACCATCGCGCAGGCGGAAGGTGAAGATACGCTCCTCCTTCACCTCGAAGCTTTCGAGAATATCCGTCTCCAGTTCCAGCTTCGGATTGTAGCCGATCAACCGGCTGTAGCCATTGATCGGCATGTAGCGGATATCGCGCTGGCCGCCGATCAACATGCGGATCGTGCCACCCAGGCGGCCCGGCGCCTTGTCGCCTTCCAGCTTCACCACGCGCGGCACCTTGGGCAGACGCTGATCGATAGGCGGTAGTGGTTCCTTAAGATCCGGCCGGCGCACATAGTCGGAATCGACATAGGCTGCGAGAACCTGATGCGGCACCATGGTTCCGGCGAGAAGCGCAAGCGCCTGTCGGCGTGTGATCACTGTGCCGGTCATGGGCGCAACTCCCGAGCATCGACATTTCGCCGGGCCAGCACCCAGTGCCCCCCGCCGAGGTCTGCATGGATTAGGCTGTCAGGGTTACCGTCATCCTTGAACTGTGTCGCCCAAACCTTTTTCGCTGCAGCGCTGGGCTGGCCGATCGCCTCGAAATCCAGGGGACAATCGAGGTTTGGCAGCGGTACCGCCGCCAGAAGCTTCTTTGTATAAGGATGCACTGGGTTGCGCATGATGATCTCGCAGGGCGCGATCTCCACGATCCGTCCGGCATACATCACCGCCACGCGGTCTGCCATGTAGTTCACGACTGCGAGGTTGTGTGAGATGAACAGATAGGTCAGCCCCAGCTCCTTCTTCAGATCCTTCATGAGATTGAGGATCTGCGCCTGGATCGACACATCGAGCGCCGAAACCGGTTCGTCGCAGATGATCAGGTCCGGCCCTAGCGCAAGGGCGCGGGCAATGCCGATGCGCTGGCGCTGGCCGCCGGAAAAGCTGTGCGGATAGCGGGACAATGCGCTGTCCGGCAGGCCGATTGCGTGGATGAGGCGTTGTACCGCCTCCTGTCGCGACTTGGCATCACCGCGCGCATGAATTTCAAGCGGTTCGCTGATGATGCTGCGCACGGGCATGCGAGGCGACAGCGACGAGACCGGATCCTGGAAGACCATCTGGATCCGCGTCCGGAGTTCCTGTAGCGCCTGCCCTTCGGCATTCAGCACGTCAATCGGGCCGTTATCTCCGTTATAGGTCACCGTACCGCTATTGGCGGTCAGCCCACGCATGATGATCTTGCTCATCGTGGTCTTGCCGCAGCCGCTCTCGCCCACGAGCCCTAAGGTCTCGCCACGTTTGATATCGAAGCTGACGTCGTTCACAGCGACCGTGGGTGCGGAGGGCCGTGCACCAAACCCCTGGGAGCGCTTCGGCAGAAACGACTTCGTCACGTTGCGGACGGACAGAATGATGTCGGTCTTGGCTTCCGTCCGCCCCGTGCGCTGCATCAGTCCGGCGGTGTCGACCTTGATCTCTCGAAGCGGCTTCAGGCGTTCATCCCTGGCCATGTTAAAGTCCGGAACAGCCTGCATCAGTCCGCGCGTGTAGGGGTGCTGCGGATTGCGGAAGATGTCTTCCGCCGTTCCGGCTTCCATCACCTGCCCGCGATAGACCACGACCACCTCATCGGCCATGCTGGCGACGACACCGAGATCGTGGGTGATCAGCAGCATGGCCATTCCAAGCTTTGCCTGCGCTTCCCGCAGCAGCTTCAGGATCTGCGCTTGTATGGTGACGTCGAGCGCCGTTGTCGGTTCATCGGCGATCAAAAGCGCCGGACGGCAGATCAGCGCCATGGCGATCATCGCACGCTGGCGCATGCCACCGGAAAGCTCGAATGGATACATGTCGAAGGCACGACCGGGATTTTCAAAGCCGACGCGACCCAGCACGTCTTCGCAACGTTCGCGACGCTCTCCGGGCGAGAGGATGGAGTGGACCCTCAAGACCTCGTCAATCTGGTTGCCGATGGTGTGCATCGGCGAAAAGGAGGTCATCGGCTCCTGGAAGATCATGCCGATGCGGTTTCCGCGAATGGAGCGGATCTTTCGGCCATCATGCGGAAGCGACAGAAGATCCAAGGGCTCATCGCGTTCGGGATCATTGAAGATGATTTGCCCGCTCGTTCGCGCAACCGGGGTTTCGATACCCATGATGGCACGGCCGAGAACCGATTTACCGGAACCGGATTCTCCCACGAGCGCTGTGACCTTGCCGGGCCGAATGCGCATATCAAGGTTTCTGACGGCTTCGATTGTACCGCCCCATAACGGGAAAGAAACACTCAGGTTTTCGACACGGAGCAAGTCTCCACGTTCAGTCATCAATGCATTCCGGGTAGTTCCGCCAGTTCCCCATTAGAAGCGGCTTTCTTTATTTTAGACAAGCGTATCTCACAGGTTGACGTGTGTCCACGTGAAGCACGCGCATTATGCCGTGCTTTTCCTTTCTCGAATTGCAAAAAACGATTGCCGATTGATGACAGATGCATTGTAAGTTCCTGCATTTGCCTCCGTCGGGCAAGACAATGCTCCCTCTGCCGAAGGACCTATTGCGTGCCTCAGGAAAAGCAACCTGCCGTTTCGCTGCGCGAAAGAATAAAGCATCTCCGCCGGCAGATCAGCAGCGGCGCCCTCAAGGGCGTTTCTTCGGAATTGACGCAGATCGAAGCGCAGGCGCGACAATCGGGGGATCATCGTCTCGGGCCAGACACAATCCTTGGCCTGCCCCGAAAACTCCACGCAGCGCATCTCGCTCTTGCCAAGGCAGAGAATGACTCCGTTCGCCGGGCAGGCCTTCAGTATACCCTTGTGCCGCCGCCAGAACTGTTGCGGCCTCTTGTCTCCTTTGACGACGCCGAACGACGGTTGATGATCGAGAAAAGTCGACAGCCGGTCCCAGGCATACTGCACCAGATCTGGATAGGGTCTCTGCCAGTTCCGCCCTCGACAATCCACTGGGCTTCCTATGCCAGCCGGCATGGCTTTCAGTACCGTCTGTGGCGCGAGGAGGATCTCTCGGCGCTAAAGGTGGACAAACATGGCGGCTTCCGCGCCATGATCGAAGAGGGCGACTATCCCGGCGCAGTCGATGTGGCGCGCTACGCCATCCTGCATGAATTCGGTGGCATCTATCTGGATTGCGACTGGTTTCCGGCGCGGGAGGACGTTGCTTTTCAGGATATCCTGCCCCTGGTGGGGCTGTCTGCCCTGCCGGAGGATGTGCCGCGCGACACCGGGATGGGCAGTCTTTTGCTGACCAACTCCTTTATTGCGGCGCCGCCCGGGCATCCGGTGTTCAGACGCATTCTGGATGTCATGCCTGATGTGATGAAGCTGTTGCCGAAAGCCCCTGCCTGGTGGTCGACCGGCCCGCTGCTGATGACCCTTGTGTTCCGCGGCACCAATGTCACCCTACCGGATGAAAGCTTCGTCGCCGCACTTTTGCCGCGTCAGGCACCGTTTGCGGATGTCGAAGCCGCTCGGGAGGCGGCGATCACTTCCGGACGCGGTCTGCTGATCGGCTGGAAGTCATGGTGATTTAAAGCAGCAGCGTTTCCGACCGTTGCCAGCGACATGCAGGGTGATCGGCGGTCAGTGCGAAGAGCCGCTCCAGAAACCACCAAGCCTTTTCGTCATGCACCAGATGGTGCGTGAGCACCCCGATCGCCTTCAATGGATCCGGCTGGCTGATAAGGCCCGCCAGTTCTGCAAAGAGAACATCCGCATCACGGCCGCCCCTCGTGCCATGCCAGTCCATGATATCGAGATGGGTATTGAGTAGCGGAAGCGGTCCGGACTTTTCGCGCCCGAACACGGAAAGTGCCTCATACCCGATTTCCTGAAGCTGCTTCACGACTGTTGGCGCGATCCGGTTCCATGGCGGCACGAGCGTGGGCGTGAAGCGGGTGCCGTGTAGTTCGGCAAGCTTTTGTCGTCCCGCCGCAAGTTCGCGCAGCACCTGATCGAGCGGACGATGCAGGCCAAGCTCCTGCTTCTTCTCCGAAGACGGCGCGTAATTGTGGTGCGACCAGCCGTGGACGGTGACGGTCAGATGGCTTTCCCGGTCAAGGCGCTCCGCCAGCGCCTGCCCGGTATGTTCTGGGATGACAGCCAGTGTCAGCGGCACGGCATGCGTGGCTGTCAACGTCAGCAGCATCTCCAGCGCGTCTGTCGGTTCGACGGCATCGTCGTCCCGCAACCAAAGCGAGACTATCCGGCCATTTCGTTGAGCTTTTTCCAGAGTCGCCAGAAACTGCTGCTCACTCATGGCCGCCTCCAATGCGTGCTTTAAGAATGTCGTTCAGCCGCTTCGATGCCGCCTGAAGGGAGCGATCCTGCAGAACGAAACAGCGTGCGCTTGCCGCCAGCGCATGACGCGACGCCTCGTCTTCCAGCAGGCGAGTGATCGCGGCGGCATAGGCTTCCGTATCTCCCGCTGGCGTCAGAGATCCGCTGATTCCGTCCATTACGACTTCGGGCACACCAGCGACAGCCTCCGCCACCACAGGCACGCCAGCGGCCTGCGCCTCAAGATAGGCAAGGCCATAGGCTTCGCCGTGACCCGGCCAGACATAGAGCCAGCTTTCGGACAAGGCTTTCGCAACCTCCTGTGCCGAAAGCTGTCCCCGCCAGCGCACGCGCTGCGGCGGAAAGCCAGCAAACAGCGCCTCGACCTCGGCGCGCGCAGGACCGTCTCCAACGACAGTCAGCCGCCAATCCGTGTCCGATAGCGTCTCCAGCGCCTTTGCCAGTGCAGCATAGCTGCTTAGCTTGTCGCCCGGTCGCATCATCGCGACCGTTACCAATTCACCCGCCTTCGGCTCTGGTTTTATCAAATAGAACTCTTCCGTCGCGATGAAAGGATCAAGCCGTTCCAGCTGGGCCGAAGGAACGGCCTCCGCCAGTCCCCGGCGGTCGCGCTCGGTAAGGCATAGATTGACGACGGCAAGTTCAGCACCGTCAGCGACCAGAGCCTGCGATGCGGCCCACTCCCCCTGGTTTCGGCGATACGAATAGGAGCTTTCTGCCGTGACATAGGGAACACCAAATTCCCGGCAGAGTGCAGGTCCCAAAAGATCTGGCGCCTTGTAATAGGGGTGATAGCAGAACCAGAGATCCGGCTTGCCCTGCGATGCCCAGTCTCGGCGCAAACGATTGATCTCAGGTGCCGCCTGCTGCTGACGCTCATTGAGACTGATATCGGCGCTACCGGCAAAGGCTCGGAATTCCGAGGCAAGTGTCACCTGGTGCCCGCCCATTTCCAGCGCTCGAAAAAACAGGCGCGCCATCAATCGGTCCCCGGAAGGGACAGGATGACGCGGTGACTTCAACGGCGCGTAGAATGCGATCTTCATGGGGCGAGATAGAAGACAAGGCGGCGGAGATAGCAAGCCCGCAGTCCATTTGTCCTATAAAGTCTACGCGACATGGTGAGCATTTGTGAGAGGATCTCGATCTGCCCTTGGCTTGACAGCAGCCTTCAACAACCTCAACTGATGCACTTCCTTCCGCTGATTTGGAACATGCTTCCCGTGACCACGCTCACTTCCACCCACACTGAACTTCTTGCCGCCATCCAGTCGAAACGTGCCAAAGCCGGCGTCATCGGCCTCGGTTACGTTGGATTGCCTCTGGCGATCAGCATGGCGCGTGCGGGCTTTACCGTTTTCGGCTTCGACATCGATCCCGAAAAGATTACCATGATCGAGGGCCATCAGAGCTATATCGAGGCGGTGCCGCATGCGATTCTGGGCGAGGAGGTGTTGGCGGGACGTTTTTCCGCGACCTGCGATTTCTCGCGCCTGGCCGAATGCGACGTGATCGCAATCTGCGTGCCGACGCCACTGACCCGCTACCGTGACCCGGACCTCACCTATGTGGAAAACACATGCCGGGATATCGCGAAAACGCTGCGGCCGGGCCAGTTGATCGTTCTCGAATCGACCACCTATCCCGGCACGACCGACGAGATCATGCGGCCGATCCTGGAGAAGACCGGCCTGAAATCAGGTCAGGATTTCTTCCTTGGCTATTCGCCCGAGCGCGAAGACCCCGGCAACAGGGATTTCCAGACCTCCACCATCCCCAAAGTCGTGGCAGGCGATGGCGATCAGGCTTCGGAACTGATGCAGGCCTTCTACGGACAGGTGGTGCAGACGATCGTACCCGTTTCCGGCACCCGCACCGCTGAAGCCGTGAAGCTGACGGAGAACATCTTCCGCGCCGTCAACATCGCGCTCGTGAACGAACTGAAGCTTGTCTATGACGCCATGGGCATTGATGTCTGGGAGGTGATCGATGCAGCGAAGACGAAACCCTTCGGCTACATGCCCTTCTATCCGGGACCAGGTCTTGGCGGTCACTGCATTCCGATCGATCCTTTCTATCTCACCTGGAAGTCGCGGGAGTTCGAGCAGCCGACTCGCTTCATCGAACTGGCCGGCGAGATCAACACGGCCATGCCGCGCCATGTGGTGGAGAAGCTGGCGGAAGCGCTGGACCGCCGCCTCGGCAAGGCACTCAGCCGCTCGCGCGTGCTGATCATCGGGCTAGCCTACAAGAAGAACGTGCCGGATATTCGCGAAAGCCCTTCATTGCGGCTGCTGGAACTCCTGCTCGAACGGGGCGCGGATGCGGCCTATCATGACCCATTCATTACCGAGATTCCGAAGACGCGCGAATACGGTCACCTAAAAGGGCGTCACTCCGAGCCGCTTGATCCGGTGACCGTCGCCGCCTTTGATGCGGTCGTGATCGCAACGGACCACGACGCCATCGACTACGCGGGGCTGGAGCGGGATGCTCCTCTTATCGTCGATACGCGCAATGTCTTTGCTCGCCGCCAGATCGCCAGCGACAAGGTGGTGAAGGCATGAGACCTAATTTCTTGAAGGATGGAAGTGCATGAGCCGCCTGGACAGCTTCATCAACCGCATGAGCGCGCAGCGCGACCTGCTGAACCACGTTCGGGACGCGGCGCTTCTGCCCTCCAGTGGTATGGTTTTCGAAATCGGGCTTGGCAATGGCCGCACCTTCAGTCATTTGCGGGAATTGTTTCCGGACCGGCGCATCATCGCCTTTGACCGAAAGCTTGCCTCACACGCATCAGCAACACCGGAACATCAGGATTTCATCGAGGGTGAAATTCACGAAACCGGCCAGCGTTTTCTGGGCAGTGAAGCGGCCCTCGTGCATGCGGATATTGGCACAGGATATCCCGACAAAGATGCGATCACATTGACCTGGCTGCCGCAACTGACCGCAGGCCTGCTGCAAAAGGGAGGGATTGCGGTTAGCGGCCTACCGCTCGAGCACGCGAATCTGGAGGCGCTGCCGCTGGTATCGACCATTCAATCAGGCCGATATTTTATCTATCGGCGGCGCTGAAAAGCAGCCCCGCAGTTACTGCTGTTCTAGCGCCTCTTCACGCACTTCCTTCGGCGAGCGGCCAAAGCGCCGGCGGAATGCGCGGAAGAAAGATGGATAGTCCTGAAAGCCGCAGGCGCGTGCAATCTGCTCGATCGGCCGTCGATCGGCCTTGTCGCACAGCATGGCCTTGACCCTGTTCAGGCGCGTATCACGTATAGCAGCGTTGACACCGCCCATTTCTTGAAAGATTTCGTAGAGGCGCGTCCGCGAAATCCCGAGTGCGGTCTTGATCATGATCGCATCGAGGCGTGGATCGAAGAGGTGGTCATCAATGTAACGCTGTGCGAGCGCCAGCATGGCGGCTGAAGACGGTTCCGCCTTGTCCAGCATGCTCATTGCCCCAGCAGTTTTGATGAGACTGGACAACAGATGCAGCAAGCCATCCAGCCCCAAGGTCGCTTCCGCACTCGTCATTTCCGGAACCCGCTGCACGTAGGAAACCATATAGTCGGAAAACATTGCAACGAGAGGCGCCTGTTTCGAAAGGCAAAGACCGGCGAGCCTATCCACGCGACCGACACGGGCTTCAAAGTAGCTACGATCCACATGCAGACGCAGCTCCCGATAGCTGTTATGAATATCGTATGTCTGCGGCGATCCCAGGTCGCCAATGTAGATATCGCCCGGTATACCGGTGTTTTCCCGACCTGATTGGTGGATCACCCCTCCGCCGGTCAGCAATGTACCGATAACGGCCATATCCTTGTCATCGCGCGCAACATGGCGGCGATGCCTCTCAAGCAGAAACGGCGAGCTTGTGGTGTCCATTGCTGCGCAATGAGTCCACACAGACAATGAGCGTTCCGAAAAGAAAGCGCCAATATCGTTCTTCGGCGACATTTGGCCGCCCGTTAGGATTGTGTCATGCCAGTATTCAAACCTTTTGGCAGGCGATATATGGGCCGTACTCTGCTTTACTGTCAGTACCATTGGTCACAACACCTGCGCGCAAGTAGTTGATACGCTTTCAACAATAGTACCGACGCCCCGGACGAAGCGCAATCGGATGCGGACGGTGAGACATGGCAAACATTTTGCTAATTCAATATTTCTCCTCGCTCCAAAGCAGAGGAAACGACATTGAAGAAACTTCTCTTTACCGCAAGCGGGCGTATCAACCGTGCAACTTTTTGGAAGGGTTTCCTTCTGGTGATTGGGGTTACGTTGGTCGCCGGTGCTGCGGTTTTTGGCTATGCTTCAGCCATGGCGCCGGCAGGCACGGGTGATGAACCCATTCAGCTCGAAGGCGCAGCAGCAGTACCAATGGTGATCGGTATGTTTGCGATCATCGCGTTCAATATTGTCGCTGGCTTGTGCCTTGCCATAAAGCGACTCCATGATCGCAACAAGTCTGGATGGTGGATGCTAATCCAGTTCATCCCGCTGATCGGGTCGATCTGGTATTTTATCGAAGTGGGTTTTTTGGCTGGCACGAAAGGTGAAAATCGCTTCGGCGCTGACCCACTCGCCCTCTAACGATAAGAAATAACAACGTGTCAGAATTCTCGCTTTACGAGCATTGCCATCTGCATCTAAAGTAGCTGAAATCGATATGCTACCAGCCCGGTGCTAAGACACATTAACTGCCAAGGTGCGACAACCTGTCGCACCTTTTTCCAGTGGTTTGCATCAGATCACGCCGAGACAGGATTGTCTGTTTCATCAAACAAGCAAGGACAGCTTACCAACTACAAACAAAAAAAGCGGCACTTCGCTGGAGCCGCTTCTCTGCATCCGAGCTAAAATGGTCAATCTTAAAAAGCTTCAGCAGGTTGCCTAACAGGTGTTGATTCGACACGAGCTGTCGTACCGCGAAGGGTTTCCGCAAGCGCCCGGCTGATCTCAAAGCTGATACGTGGATTGTCCGAGATCACCTTGAAGAAGCAGTCCTTGGCGATGCGGAGGGCTTCGACTTCCGTTACCGCACGAACAGTCATCGCGCGCGGCGCATCACACAACAGGCACATCTCGCCGATAATGGAATTGGATCCAGCCTCACCGGCCTTCATCTCATTTCCGCCTGAATTTACAAGCAGATCAGCGTTGCCACGCAGGATGACAAAGGCAGCGTCGCTTAAGTCGCCCTGCCGGAAAATATCCTCTCCGGGATTATAGCAAACGCGTTCAGAGGCAAAGGCCATCAGCTTCAGCTTGCAGGGGTCAACCCGGCTGAAATATGGGACTTTCCTCAGCAGTTGTACTTCGTCATTGAGCAACATGGTTATCACCATCTCCTCGAGGGCATGGCGGCCTGAACTCACGCCACCAGCGACTTGAAGATACCACTTTCCTTATCCAGAGTCTCGAACGTTCCGTCCTCAGCCACACGGCCGTGGTCGAATACGATCACTCTATGAAACATTCGTGACAACGAAGTGTTCGAGAGCACCCAGACAATAGTTGGATCATTGTCCTGCTCGCGCAGGAAATCAAGCACTGCCTTTACAATTTCTTCCTGTACGCGTCGATCCAATCCCGGCAACGGGCGGTTGAGGATATAAAAATCAGACCGACGGACAAGGGCGCGCGCAAGACTGAGCTTGTGCCTTTGCGCAAGTGTTAACCGGCGGCCGCCCGATCCGATATCGAAACTGAGGCCGAGAGCGATGAAGCTCTCATAAAGCCCCTTTTCATGCATCACGCGCGCCGCATGCGTACGCACCTTTGTCAAAGCATCCGGGCTACGATGCGACAGTTTGCCGAACAGAACGTTCTCGCGCAGCGTCGCCGCCGCCATATAGCGATGAGGATCGTAGCGTTCAACACTGTCACGCAAATGGGCCGGCAGGTTGGTATAAAACAGGTCGCGGGCTGCGACCACCTTGTCCATGATATCCCGCGTGAGGACACCAAAACGATAGCGTGGTTCGATGTAGAAGAGACTGAGACGCAGAATGGAACGCCTCTCCTCCTCTGTGATCTGCGCCTTGCCCTTGGCCTGCTTTCGCTTCTGCAGGAATTGCTGGTAGCCGGCGATATCCTCTGCCGTCAGGTTCTGCAATTGCTGGAAAAACGGATGGTCTGGCGGCAGATCGGCAAAGATTTCTACCAGGTTTTCCGCAATCGTCAGCCCCATCTCGTAGAGCAGGTCATAGAGCTTTGCGATGCGCAGGATCTCGAAGACATAGTCGTGCTCGATAAATTCACGCTCAGCTTCGGGTGACTTGCCGGTGGCGGCGAAAATCAGGTTTTCACCGACAGTTGCCTCCACATTGTAACTATGTGGATCAAAGTGAGCGACGATGTTGGCCAGCCCCTGCTTGCGAAGCTCCTCCCGAAGTGCATGTCGCATCTCGACGACCCGCTCCGCGAGGGTGGGATTCTCCTCCGGATCCAGATGAGAATGCAGCGCAAGCTCCATGATATCGGATGTGAGTTGCACGGCATCCAGCGCCCTCAGGACCGATTGCTTGAGGTCATCGCTAAATCCCCGCAGGACGGAGGTCGTGTGACGGTCGATCCAGTCTGCATTGAGGTCATAGCTGCAGTTCTCGGCCATTTCAGCCTCATACACCTCCCACCGCCGCGCCGTTGCATCCTTGCCGGAATAGCTCACGGTGCTCATCGGGGCATGCTTCAAGCCGTAGAGCAGATTGTCTTTCAAGCTGCCGTGGAAGAAGTAGCTGTCTGCCGACACATAGGAAATCTGCCGGCCGGTTACAGCTTCCGGCAGCTCAAGAATATCAACTTCGCCTAGCGTGATTTTTCCGGATGCCGGCCAGATGACCCGCCCAATGGCAGCCGCGAATGCTTCAGCACCACCACCACTGTTGTCAATTACGGCAATCGTTTCGCCGCGGTCGATCTTGATCGAAACATTCTCCACCACACGGGCACCGCTGCCCTCCACGATCGAGAGATTGACGGCGCAAAGAGGCCCGCTGACCGGTTCCGTTACCGTCGTCGTCAAAGCATGCAGCTTCGGATCTACAATCTGTGGCGGATCGAATTGTTCGAGCACCTGCTCGTATTTCACCTGCACATCCTGGCGCGCCTGATCCCAGTCGATCAACTCCTTCAGCGGACCCGGCAGATCCTTATAAGCATTGATGACAGCAACCAGCTGACCAATGTCGAGGCTGCCACGAAGGGCGAAATAGCCCCCAATCGAGTAGAACAGGAAAGGCGTGAGCTGCGAGAGGAAATTGTTTGTAAATTTGACGAGGAACTTCCAGCGATAAAGATCATAGCGGATCTTGTAGATCTGGCCCAGACGGTGAGCGATATCGGCGCGCTCGAAATTGGATGTGTCATAGGCGTGGATCGTATCGATGCCTTCTACGATCTCGCCCACCTTGCCCGCCAGATGACGGGCGGTGATCTGGCGCTGGCGTCCAAGTTCGATCAACCGCCGCCGCATCTTTGGAATGATCCCCACCTGGATCGCTACCATCACGGCGGCAATCAGACCGAGCCAGAGGTTCTGCAGCAGAATGAAGAACAGGGCGGCCGCCGCCTGTCCGCCCAGCATGGTGGGCTGCACGAAGGCATCGCCGGTAAAGCCGCCGAACGGCTCCACCTCATCCTTGACCATGGTGGAGATTTCAGCGGCGTGGATCTGCTTCAGCGTCGCCGGCGGGAAGCGCAGGACGCGGTCTACAAGTTCGAATCGAATGCGGCGAAGAAGCCGTTCCCCCAGCCGCCCCTTGTAGGTGTTGATGTAGAACTTGAAGAGACCATTGATGATGACCAGCAGCAGGAACACCCCACTGAGGGCCATCAGCATCGACATGCGATCAAGCTGGAAGCCAGGAAACGAGATAGCCCAACCTGTGAGTGGCAGATCGTAGTGAAAATGCAGAAAGGCTTCGCGCGCATCGGGCGATTCGAAACCTTCACCCTGGATTGGCCCATTAATGATCTGCTTAGGCAGGTCAAACGCCATGAAATACGGTACCATCGACAGGAGCACGATGGCCAGGATCCACACCTGCTGCTGGCGCGTGTGGTTCCAGATGTAGCGAAGAAGGTTCTTTTCCATCTGTGGCGTTCGTTGATGTCCTGGCGGCCCGCTCTTTTCGAGAATGGCTTTTCAGGGCCACGGGAGATCGATGATATAGGCTTTCTTTACTTCATCGCCAATGAGCGGAAGCGAAGGGCGCCGAAAGTGCTGATTCTTTTATCATCGGAAAGTCACATTTGCTTCATCAATTTGCATTGCAGCATATCCAGGGGCCGTGCGGGAGGGCATTTCCGGCCTTATGTGCGCATTGTGCGCCGCTCAGACGTCCATGATTTTCGCTTCCGTCGGCGATCGCGCGCTCGACGCGCACTGCCCATGCAATAGGCACAAATCCTGCTTGCACAAATTTGTTGACAGCGGCTAACAGGGTCGCTCTATTTGTATAGTCAAAAGAGGCCACCAACGGCCCGTAAGGGAACAGTCTGCGGGGCAACGAGACGGGAGCTACTATCGTGAAGAAGACAACATTTCTGAAGGCTGCACTGGGTGCGGCCATGCTTTTCTCTGCAAGTCTTTCCGCCCATGCGGAAGACGTACTGGCCAAGGTGAAGGCGGCGGGCACGCTCAAGGTCGGCACCGAGACCGCCTTCGCTCCATTTGACTACATCGATGCTGGCGAACATGCCGGTCTCAATGTCGATCTCTTCGCCGAAATCGGCAAGGAACTTGGCGTGAAGATCGAGTGGGTTGCCCTGCCCTGGGAAGGCGTCCTGCCCGGCCTCGAAGCGGGCAAGTTTGATGTTGTTGCCGGCCCGGCCACCATCACCAAGGCGCGCCTCGAGCGCTATCGCTTCACGGTTCCGATCGCCGAAGCAACTGTTGCCATCCTCAAGAAGGCAGGCGCTCCGATCAGCAAGCCGGAAGACATCGCCGGCAAGGCTGTTGGCGTCGGCAAGGCCACTGCGCAGTTGGCTCAGTTGACCGAATTCTCGGCCACGCTGCCGACCAAGGTGGATATCCGTGAATATCCGGCCTTCAATGACGCCTATGCCGATATGGCGGCTGGCCGTATCGTCGCGGTCGCAAACTCGCTGCCGAACATCGCTTTCGTGGCAAAGCAGCGAAATGGCGCGTTTGAAGTCGTGCTGCCGCCCTTCGGCAAGAAGACCTATTTCGGCTTCATCGGCACAAAGGACGCCGACCATGCTAGCCTAGTCGACGCCATCGACGCCGCTCTGCTGAAGATGAAGGCTGATGGCCGCATGGCAAAGCTGCAGGAAAAGTGGTTCGGCCAAAAGTTCGACACGCCGGACGCCGTCAAAGACCCCGCGTTCTGATCGTAACGCAACCGGCAGC
The DNA here is from genome assembly GCF_030504645.1 of Rhizobium oryzicola. Classification (GTDB taxonomy): domain Bacteria; phylum Pseudomonadota; class Alphaproteobacteria; order Rhizobiales; family Rhizobiaceae; genus Neorhizobium; species Neorhizobium oryzicola. The sequence continues at coordinate 433,760 of NZ_JAUKWQ010000003.1, forward strand.
GCTGCATGCGGTGGCTGCCGGTTCTCTCCTTCTGCCCGCCTTGAGATCAGGCGATTGCGGCGAGTTCGGACGGACGCATGTCATTCAAGCTCTTTTTCCTTCTGCTGAAGGCCGCCGGCTGGACGCTGAGCATCAGCCTCGTGTCGATCCTGCTTGGCTTCGCCTTGGCGATCGGCCTTTCGGCGGTGCTGCTGTCCAGCAAACGTCTTTACCGGGCGCCTGCCGAACTCTTCATCAGCTTTTTTCGTGGCGTGCCTCTGCTCGTCCAATTGCTGTTTATCTACAACCTCTTGCCCTTCATCGGGCTGAACGTGCCGAGCGTCGTCGCCGCCATCATCGGACTGACCCTCTGCACGGCCGCCTATCAGGCGGAAAACCTCCGCGGTGGTTTTGAGAGTGTGCCGCGCGGCCTGATCGAGGCTGCCGATATGGCAGGCTTTTCCGTGCGCCAGATTTTCCTGCGCATCAAGGTGCCGATCGCGATGCGCCTGACGTTCCCGGCATTGGTGAATGAGGCGATCATGATCCTGAAGTCATCGTCGCTGGTGTCTGTGGTCGGCATCGTGGAAGTGACGAAGATGGCGCAGGACCTAGCGTCCTCGACCTACCTGCCCATTGAACTCTTCTCATCTGCCGCCCTGATCTATCTCGTCATCTGCTGGAGCATCGCGCTGATCGGCCGTTACACCGAGCGCGCGCTGCCGGGAGGCGTGAAATGATCTTCGATCCGAACGTCATCCTGAAGCACCTGCCCGAGATCATCCAGGGTACAGGCGTCACGCTCGCCCTCTGGATCGCAGGCATGGCATTTGGCATTGCTCTGGGCTTTTTGGTCGCAACCACACGGCGCTACGGCGGCAAGGCAACCAATGTCGTGCTGGCCATCCCTGTTGAAATCCTGCGCGGTACGCCCTTCCTGGTGCAGATCTTTCTGGTCTATTACGGCGGTCCATTTGCCGGCCTTTCCCTCGGCCCGATCCCTTGTGGGCTGATCTGCCTCACCGTCTATTCGGCTGCCTATTATTCGGAAGTGTTCCGCGCCGGCTTTGCGGCTGTCCCGCATGGTCATGTGGAAGCAGCGGAATGCCTGGGGCTTTCGCGGGTCCAGATCATCCGTCGGATTCTCCTGCCCGAGATGGCGCTGATCGTGCTGCCGCCTTCGGTGAACCTCGCCGTCATCCTTCTGAAGGAATCGGCCGTTCTTTCGATCATCACCGTGCCGGAACTCACCACGACCATCAGCGCCATCGGCTCTCAAGAATACGCCTTCCTGGAAGCGATTTTCCTGCTCGCCGTCATTTATTGGGCCATTGTCGAAGCATCCGCAAAGCTGGGCCGGATCGCCGAGGCCCGTCTTTCCACCTTCAGGTTTTCTGCGCCATGACCCTTCCCGCCATCAACGTCAAGAAACTGGTCAAACGCTTCGGTACGGCAACCGTGCTGCAGGATATCGACCTGGAAGTGCCTGAGGGAAAGGTATCCTGCCTGATTGGCCCATCCGGCTCGGGCAAGAGCACGCTGTTGCGTTGTATGGCCTTTCTGGAAGAATCCAGCGAGGGCATGATCACCGTCAATGGCGAGGCATTGGGTTTCTTCGAAAACGCGAGGGGCGAGCGCGAGCGGCTGCCGGCCGCCCAGATCCGCGCGGTGCGTTCGCAGATCGGCATGGTGTTCCAGCAGTTCAATCTGTGGCCGCATATGACGGCGCTTGGCAACGTGTCCGAAGCGCTGAAGACGGTACACAAGGTGCCGAAGACGGAAGCCGAAGACCGCGCTATGGCGCAATTGAAAAAGGTGGGCCTGGAAAACAGGGCAAACCACTATCCTTCGCAGCTTTCTGGCGGCCAGCAGCAGCGTGTCGCGATTGCGCGTGCACTCACTCTTTCCCCCAAGATCATGCTGTTCGATGAGCCGACGTCCGCACTCGACCCGGAGTTGACGGGTGAAGTGTTGAACGTCATGCGCGATCTGGCAGCCGAAGGCATGACCATGGTCGTCGTCAGCCACGAGATCGGCTTTGCGGCAACTGTCGGCAACCAGATCAGTTTCCTCGATCAGGGCAGGCTGCTGTTTACCGGCGCGCCGGCAGATGTTTTTGCGAAGCCACGCCACCCCCGCCTTGAACAGTTCCTCGATACCTATCTCGATCGAGGCGCATCCATGCTCGTCTGATGGCGTGAGGAAGGAGGAGGCATGGCCACGATGAATATTCGACCGGAAGTGTCCCTTTCTCTTCACCAGCGCATCCTGAAGGATATTGAGGACAACATCCTCACGGGTCGCTGGCCGCCCGGTTACAAGATTCCATCCGAACAGGCGCTCACCGAACAATATGCCTGCTCCCGCATGACGGTGAACAAGGTTGTGACGCAGCTGGCGCGGGCAGGACTCGTACTTCGGCGGCGCAAGACCGGCAGCATTGTGATGCCGCAGAACTCCCAGAGCGCGATCCTCGAAATCTACGACATCAGGCATGAGGTGGAAGCGCTCGGGCTCGATTACCATTTCGATATCCAGGATCGAACCGTGCGTTCGCCGACCAAAGCGGAGCAGGACGCGCTATCGCTCTCGTCGAGGCGTCGCCTGCTGCAACTCTCCTGCCTGCATTACGCCGGGGGCGAGCCCTTTTGCCTGGAAGAGCGGCTGATAAACCTGTCGGTGGTGCCGCAGGCAGAAAGTGAAAGCTTCCGGGAGCTTGCGCCCGGTCCGTGGCTGTTGCAGCACGTTCCCTGGAATGCGGCGGAACATCGTATTGCGGCGGAGGCGGCGGATGATGCCACTTCGAAGTATCTTTCGGTGCCTAAAGGCGCCCCGGTCCTGCTGGTGGAGCGCCAGACATGGCGCCTCGACGAAACCGTCACCCGCGTCCGCCTCACTTATCCCGGCGCGCAGCACGCTCTGACGGCGCGGTTTACGCCCACCCAATCCCTCAATCCCCTCGGCATGTAATCCACCTGGAAAGGACAGAGCGCCATGGCGCGGCAAGACAAACTCAAACTCGGAACTTTTGTCTATACATTTGGCTTCAACCCGGCAGCCTGGCGGCATCCGGCGGCCGATGTGAACGGCGCCAACAAGATCGATCACCTGCTGAACGTGGCAAAGATCTCCGAGGCGGCGAAATTCGACTTCATGTTCCTGGCGGATTCGCCGGCGGCTGCGATCGGCGATGCCGATGCATTGGCGCGCTCGCCCACCAAGATGAACCGCTTCGAGCCACTGTCTCTGATATCAGCGCTTTCGGTACTCACGGAAAAGCTCGGCTTCGTCGCCACCGCCTCCACCAGCTATTACGAGCCCTATAATATCGCGCGTATCTTCGCCTCCGTGGACCACCTCAGCGGCGGGCGTGCCTGCTGGAATGTCGTGACATCGGATCATGACGAAACCGGCTACAACTACAATTATGACGGGCTGCCACCGCATAGCTGGCGTTATGAACGCGGCTCGGAATTTGTGGATGTCGTTTTCGGCCTGTGGGACAGTTTTGAGCCGGACGCGCTGATCCTCGACAAGGCCGCCGGGCTCTATCACGACAAGGACAAGCTTCACCTCCTGAATCACAAGGGCAAGCATTTCCAGGTGCGCGGGCCGCTGAACATTGCCGCCTCGCCGCAAGGACGACCCATCATCGCCCAGGCCGGCGGTTCGGAAGCGGGCATGGAACTGGCCGCCCGCACGGCAGAGATCGTCTTCAGCCTCGCCTCCAACCTGGAGCGCAACAAGGCGTTTGCGGAAAACGTAAAGGGCCGCATGGCGAAATACGGTCGCGCGACCAGCGATCTCAAGATGATGCCGGGCGTCGTCTTGAACGTCGGAGAAACGAAGGCAGAGGCTCAGGCGAAAGTCGATTTCCTGATCGACAACCTGCACCCCGATGTCGGTCGCTGGATGCTGGGCGAATTCCTGGAGACGGACCTTTCGGGCGCAGCGCTTGATGAACCCTTCCCGATGGAGCGGCTTCCGGCCGAACCCAAGGGGTCAAAGGCTCTGTTCGAGGAGTTGACAGACTATATCAAGCAGGGCCACACGCTCGGCCATCTCATCCGCCATTACGCGGAAAAGAGCACGGGCAATGGCATTACCGGCACGCCGACCGAAATTGCTGACTTCATGGAAGAATGGTTCGAGGCGGGCGCCGCCGACGGCTTCATCCTGATGTTCCCCACTCTTCCCGCCAGCCTTGAAGATTTCGTGCGGCTGGTGCTGCCGGAACTGCGGCGGCGTGGCTTATTCCGCGAGGAATATGAAGGCAAGACGCTGCGGGAAAACCTCGGCATTTCAATGCCTGTCAACAGGTATGCGGCGGCGCGCAAGGGCTGAGGTTGAAAGCCCGTGCGATCGGCCCGATCACATCTTCTACGTCATCCTCGGGCTTGACCCGAGGATCCATGGCTTCAGTGGTCTACGGATGGTCGGGTCAAGCCCGACCATGACGCCGTGGAGGTTTATCTAGTCCCAGGCCGATCAACCTTCTTCCGGCATGGCTCCCGCTGGCCGGCCCGAAATGATCTCGCGCTTGCCCACATGGTTCGCCGGGCCAACTAGCCCTTCCTTCTCCATGCGTTCCACCAGCGAGGCGGCACGGTTATAGCCGATCGACAGACGCCGCTGGATATAGGAGGTCGAGCACTTACGGTCCTTCATGACGACCTTGACGGCCTTGTCATAGAGGTCGTCCGAGTCTTCGGCGCCCATGCCGGAACGGTCGAATACGGCGGCATCAACGGGTGCATCCTCTTCCTGCTCGTCTTCATCCTCGGTCACATTGCCGAGGTAATCCGGGCGGCCTTGCGCCTTCAGATGCGTGACGACATGCTCGACCTCGGCATCAGAGACGAAGGGACCATGCACGCGCATGATGCGTCCGCCGCCCGCCATATGCAGCATGTCGCCCTGACCAAGCAGATGTTCGGCACCCTGTTCGCCCAGAATCGTGCGGCTGTCGATCTTCGATGTGACCTGGAAGGAGATGCGGGTCGGGAAGTTCGCCTTGATCGTGCCGGTGATGACATCGACGGACGGACGCTGGGTCGCCATGATCAGATGGATACCGGCGGCACGCGCCATCTGCGCCAGACGCTGGATGGCACCTTCGATTTCCTTGCCGGCAACCATCATCAGGTCAGCCATCTCGTCGACCACGACCACGATGTAGGGCATCGGCGAGAGATCCAGTTCCTGATCCTCGTAGACGATCTCACCGGTGTTGCGGTCGAACCCAGTCTGGACGCTGACGGTGATCGTCTCACCCTTTTCGCGAGCCTGGGCAGCGCGGGCATTATATCCATCGATATTGCGCACGCCGAGGCGCGACATCTTGCGATAGCGGTCTTCCATCTCGCGAACAGCCCATTTCAGGGCCAGCACCGCCTTCTTCGGGTCGGTCACGACGGGCGTCAGCAGATGCGGGATGCCGTCATAGACGGAGAGCTCCAGCATCTTGGGATCGATCATGATCAGGCGGCATTCTTCCGGGCGCAGCCGGTAGAGCAGCGACAGGATCATGGTGTTGATCGCAACCGACTTGCCCGAGCCGGTGGTGCCGGCCACCAGCAGATGCGGCATCTTGGCGAGTTCTGCGATAACAGGCTCGCCGCCAATCGTTTTGCCAAGGCAGAGCGGCAGGCGATGCTTGGTTTCCCAGTAATCCTCGCATTCGATGAGTTCTCGGAAGAACACCATTTCGCGAACGGCATTGGGCAGCTCGATGCCGATGACATTGCGACCGGGCACCACGGCAACACGCGCCGAAAGGGCCGACATGGAACGGGCGATATCATCGGCAAGACCGATAACGCGGGAGGATTTGACGCCCGGGGCGGGTTCGAATTCGTAAAGCGTCACGACCGGACCGGGACGCACGTCGATGATCTCACCCTTGACGCCGAAGTCTTCGAGAATGCTTTCGAGCAGCCCGGCGCTTTGTTGCAGGGCATCCGGCTGCACCGCTTCCGCCTGCTGGCCGAAGGGCTCCTGCAGCAGCGAGATCGGCGGGAATTCGTAGGCGTCATCGCTCTGGCGCGGGGTCAGTCCACCGGCAAGTCCCGGCAGGCCCTGCGGCTGACGGCGCGGAACCACATTGGCGACGCGAAGAGCTGGCTGTGCGGTCACCTCCGGGGCAACAGCCACGACCTCGGCCTGTGGAGCCGGGGCCTCGACGGCTGCGGGAAGAATGACTTCCGGTGCAGTGGCTTCCACCACAGCAACAGGCTGCGGAACGACTTGCGGCGCGGGCTGAACCGGTGCCACGATCTGCACCGGCACAGGACGATGCAGGCGCATGCCGGGACGCACTTCGCGATAAAGCGCCGTCACGGAATTGACCGTAATGGTTGCCGTATCCGGTAGAGGCTGGCGGATGATTTCCGCCAGCCGGCGCTTCAGCATGACGGGAGCGGGTTCGGCAGCAGGCGTCACATAGTGTGCGTTGATGGCAGGAATAGCCGGCTCGGCGGACGCAGCCGGCAGATCGACCGGCCCATTTTCAAAGAAGGCAAAGTCGGAAAGCCAGATGTCGGCTGTGGGCTTCGTCTGGGCGGATGATGAATGCAATGACGCCTCCGGCGCGGCAGGTGTTTCAGTGACGGCGGGTTCGGATGGCGGGGCGGGTTCCGGCATTTTTGCGCCCGGCGGCACCATGCGGGCGGCAAGATCCGGCCGCGCCCTTTTGACGATCAGCGCGCGCGGCGATGGTTCCGGCTTGGGCTTCGGCGCGACAGACGCGATGGGCGCCATGGCTGCCTGCTGCATGGCACTGGCCACGTCCTGAAGCACTTCGACCATCTTTTGCGAAGCATCCTGACCCGGGCGAAGCGCAGCTGGCTCCATGTCGACAGGCTCGACCAGACGGCCAGCGGCAGCGGGTACGCGCTCTTCCGGTGCGACCGGCGCGACATCGCGCCCCTTCTGGCGAGCAAGATTGTTTTCAGGCGTGCGGGTGAAGCGCACATTGGGCGCCAGATGGAATGCGGATTGCCAGACGGCCTGCTGCTCGGCCCTCACCTGCTGTGGGTCTGGTGCATGAAGCGGAGCCGGGTGATCATTGCGCTGCGCGTGCGAAGTTCCATCTCGGGTCTGGCTGGTATCAGAGGTCTTATTGAAGTTGTTTCTATTGAAGTGCATGGGACCCAACCGCGTACAAAGATGGCAGTCCTCTGAAGTAGAAAATAAAGGTTAATGGCTCCTTTCCAACTGGCTCAAACCCCGTCTCAGACCCAGGATATTTTTAACGGCACTGCACATGTGAAAATGCTTTAGGACTTTGATATATCATCTATATTCGCGGCTAAGGCTCGACAATCCGGCGCTTTCATCCCATCTCGGCACATCACCAGGGAAGAGACACCAGCAATTCCTCCGCCTCATCCCGCTCCATGCCCAGCACGCGCTTGCCGATCTCGAAGGAAAAACCCTGCCGGGCGAAGGCGGAAAGCTCCTTGGCCTTCTGCTTTTCATCAAGCTCAACCCTTCGAAAAGGGCCGAAGGCGCGCTTGCGCGCAAACACGATGGCAGCGGTCAGATCATCGGTTTCGGCCACGGCTTCCTGCACGATCTGCCGGTCCACCCCCTTCTGAACCAGTTTCTGGCTGATCGCCTTTTTCGACTTTCCGGCGCGCGAAGCGCTGCGGGTACGAATTTCGGCATAGGCGGTGTCGTCCAGCGCCTTCATGTCCTTTCCAAAAGCAATGGCCGCTTCGCTCAGGGCTTTCAGTTGATTGTCGGTAATGCCTTCGAATTTCTGCCGTGCCTTGCGGGCAATGGCATCGCCCAATTGCTTCTCCGTCATCATCTGCTTGGAAAGACGATAGGCCGCCGAATTGCGGACCCAGGACAGCATGCGCGATGTTGGCGGGGGATCGGTTTGGTCGGGCTGTGTCATTATTCGGTATCCGCGATTTGCCTTTGCAGCCTTCGCAGAAACCGGCTGGCCTGCCAACCCTACAAGGCGTTGCCCTGGGAAGCAGGCCACCATGCATGGAAGTGATGCACGGGACCGTGGCCCGATCCGACCTTCAGATGGCGGCCCGCCTCAAGACTGGCGTGAAGATAGGCCTTCGCCGCGCCGACCGCCTCTTCGAGCACAAGCCCTCTGGCGAGCCCGGCCGCAATCGCAGCCGCCAGTGTGCAGCCGGTGCCATGATCGTTACGGGTATCGATTCTGAGCGAACTGAAGGGCCGCACACTGTCTTGTGTCAGCAGCAGGTCCACACTTTCCGCACCCTCTCCGTGACCGCCCTTCATCAGCACAGCCTTGGCGCCTAGCCCCAGTATGGCCCGACCCTGCTCCATCATCGCGGCCTCAGTGCGGCCAATCTCCTGGCCCGTCAACAAGGCTGCTTCCGGCAGGTTGGGCGTGACAATGGCAGCAAGCGGAATGAGTTTTTCCTTCAATGCCACAATTGCATCCTCGCGCAGCAAACGATCCCCTGATGTGGCGACCATGACAGGATCGACAACCACAGGCCCCGCGAAACCAGAAAGCTTGCCAGCAATCGTCAGAATCGTTTCGCTACGCGAGACCATGCCAATCTTGATCGCGCCGACAGCAAGGTCGGAAAGGACGGCATCGATCTGCGCGGCGATTATGGTGGGAGAGATATCCTCGACCGCGCTGACGCCGCGTGTGTTCTGCGCGGTGATGGCGGTAATGACGCTTGCCCCGTAGACGCCGAGCGCCGAAAAGCTCTTCAGATCCGCCTGGATCCCGGCCCCGCCGCCACTGTCGGAACCGGCAATTGTCAAAGCGATCGGTGTCATGTCGCGCATATCCTCGTTCAAGGATGATCCAGACATGGGGACGAGGAGATCCGGGCAAGTCCTGAACTTTCCGTTCCTACGCCGGCATGACCCGGATCAGGTTCAAGGGTCCGGCTCCACGCCATCTCAGCACCGTGCGGTGCTCCCCTCGGAATAAATGCAGACATCTTTCAATGCGCTGCCGCTGTCAACAGGATACATGCGCACGAGCGCCGGTGCCGGTTACATCACAGCACCGATCTGCCACGGCACGAACTCGTTACGGCCATAGCCCAGTTCTTCTGACTTGGTCTGCTTGCCGGAAGCCACCGCCAGCACTTCCTCAAAGATCTGGCGGCCCTTTTCCTCAAGGGTGACGCCTTCAACGATATCGCCGCAATTGATGTCCATGTCGTCGGGCATGCGGGCATAAAGCTCGCTATTGGTGGCAAGCTTGATGGAGGGTACCGGCTTGCAGCCATAGGCGGAGCCGCGGCCCGTGGTAAAGGCCAGAATATTGGCGCCGCCCGCCACCTGTCCGGTCGCCGCAACAGGATCATATCCGGGCGTATCCATGTAGACAAAGCCCTTGCGATCGATGCGTTCGGCATAGCGATAGACGCCACGAAGCGTCGAATTGCCACCCTTGGCGACCGCGCCCAAGGACTTCTCGAGAATCGTCGTCAACCCGCCCGCCTTGTTGCCCGGTGAGGGATTGTTGTTCATCTCGCCACCGTTCTTGGCGGTATAGTCTTCCCACCAGTGAATGAGATCGACGATCTTCTGGCCGACCTCAGCGCTTTCCGCGCGGCGGGTCAAGAGATGTTCGGCGCCATAAATCTCCGGCGTTTCCGAGAGGATCGCCGTACCACCCTGCCGCACCAGCATATCAGCGGCCACGCCGAGCGCCGGATTGGCCGTCAAGCCTGAATAACCATCCGAGCCGCCGCACTGCAGAGCAAGCGTCAGTTCCGAGGCGGGAATGGGCTGGCGCTTCACCTTCGCCGCGAAGGGCAGCATTTCCTTGATGCGCGCAACACCGGCCTCGACGGCCTTGCGCGTGCCGCCGGTCTCCTGGATCGTCAATGATTGGAAGTGATCGCCCTCGGCAATGCCATAGGTGTCCTTCATGCGCGGGATCTGGAAGACCTCGCAACCAAGGCCGACCAGCAGCACGGCAGAGAAATTCGGGTGGCTGGCATAGCCCCATTGCGTCCGCGAGAGCACGTCGAAGGCCTCGCCGCGGCCCGCCATTCCGCAGCCCTGTCCGTGCGGCAGAGGCACGATGCCGTCGATGTCAGGATAGTCCCTCAAGATGCCGGAGCGCATGATTTCATCAGCGATGTAATCCACCGCCGTGGCGGAACAGTTCACCGAAGAGAGGATGCCGATATAGTTGCGGGTGCCGGCCCGGCCATCGGCGCGGCGGAAACCGTCGAAGAAGGCCGGCACCTCCCCCGGACGAAGGCTCTCGACAGGCTTCGCATCGGCCGCGAAGGCATAATCGCGCTCGAAATCCTCGCCCATGGTCACATTCTTCTCATGCACCCATTCGCCCGGCTCGATCGCCACGCTGGCAAAGCCGATGATCTGCCCGAACTTACGGATCGGCTCGCCCGCCGGAATACCGCGCGCGGCAATCTTGTGGCCACGCGGCACGCGGGCGCGGGTGACAATGTCCCCTTCGACGGCACTTCCTGTCGGCAGATCGGCAATGGCGACGACGACATTGTCCGCCGGGTTAAGGCGCAAGATGCGGCTTTGTGTCATCGTCAGACCTCCAGGATTGCCTTGATCACGCCGGCTTCCGGTCGCGACCAGTCTTGAAAAAGCTGCACGCCATCTTCCAGGCGGCCGGAATGCGTGTTGAGCGCGCGCGACGGCACATTGCCTGCCTCCATCTGACGGACGACTTCCGCAAAATCATCCGGTTGCGCATTACGGCTCGCAAACAGCGTCGCCTCGCGCTTGTGGAACTCCGGATCTGAGAAGGTGATATCCTGCCGAACAACGGACAACAGGACATAGCGCGCGCCATGCGCCAGGAAATTGAAGCCGCGCTGCATGGGGATGGCATTACCGGTCGCATCGATCACCACGTCAAAGCCATCGCCGCTGGTCATTTTCTGCACCTGTTCCTCGGCGGAGGCATCGGCAAATAGCGACGCATTTGCCTTCAGTCCATCGACGGCAAAGGCCAGCCGGTCTTCGCGTGTGTCGATCACGGTCACATCAGCGCCTCGGGCCTTGGCAAAGATGATGGCGGACATGCCGATCGGACCAGCGCCCGTCACCAGAACACGGTCCTGACTGGTAATCGAGCCGCGCTTCACACCATGCGCCCCAATGGCGAGGAACTCGATCATCGCCGCATCGACCAGCGAAATGCCGCCTGTCGGCACCACGTTTTGTTCCGGCACGGAGAGATATTCCGTCATGCCGCCATCGCGGTGAACGCCAAGGACCTGAATGTTCTGGCAGGCATTGGTCAGCCCCTTGCGGCAGGCATGGCAGGTGCCGCAGGAGAGATAGGGGACGATGTAGACCGGCTCCCCCTTCTTGAGCGAGGAGCCGGAAGGCGCCTCTTCGACAATGCCGGAAAGCTCATGCCCCATCACCCGCGGATATTCGAGAAAGGGATGCTTGCCGGCATAGATGTGAAAATCCGTGCCGCAGATGCCGACATGGCGGATTCGCACCAGCACCTCATTTTCCGCCCGCTTGGGAACATCCCGCTCGACGAGCGAGAGGCGGCCTGGTTCGTCACACAAAAGGGCTTTCATGGGATATCCTTGCATATGGTTCGGAAACAACCGCGCGCCGTATCGGCACGATCAAGCCGCTTCCTGCTTCTTGAATGTGTAGGTTGAGATCGACTGCGGCTTCATCTCGATGGAAAAGCCGGGGCGCGTCGGTGGCATATAGGCTGCATCACGGATCACGCAGGGGTCGAGAAAATGCTCGTGCAGATGATCGACATATTCGATCACCCGGCCTTCCTTGGTGCCAGACACAGCAATGAAATCGATCATCGAGAGATGCTGCACATATTCGCAAAGCCCGACGCCGCCTGCATGAGGCCAGACCGGCTTGCCGTATTTGGCCGCGAGCAGCAGTACCGCCAGCACTTCGTTCAATCCGCCCATACGGCATGAATCGATCTGCACGATATCGATCGCGTTCTCGGTGATGAACTGCTTGAACATGATGCGGTTCTGGCACATCTCGCCGGTCGCGACCTTGATCGGCGCAATCGCCTCGCGGATCTTTCGATGGCCGGCGACATCGTCGGGGCTCGTCGGCTCCTCGATGAAGAAGGGCTTGGCAAAGGCAAGCTCGCGCATCCATTCGATCGCCTGTCCCACTTCCCAGACCTGATTGGCATCCACCATCAGGTAGCGATCCGGGCCGATCACTTCGCGCGCAATGGTGAGGCGGCGGATATCGTCTTTGAGATCACGCCCCACCTTCATCTTGATATGGTTGAAGCCAGCATCAACCGCCTCCTGTGCCAGACGCCGAAGCTTCTCGTCCCCATAGCCCAGCCAGCCAGCGGAGGTGGTGTAACAAGGGTAGCCCTCCCGTTCGAGGGTGGCGATGCGCTCCGCCTTGCCCTCTTCCGCCTTGCGCAGAATGGCGAGCGCCTCGTCACGGGTCAGGGCGTCGGTCAGATAGCGGTAATCGACGATATCGGCGATGTCTTCCGGCGACATGGTGGCGACGAATTTCCAGACCGGCAGTCCGGCTTCCTTGGCCATGGCATCCCAGAAGGCATTGACGACGGCGCCGGTGGCAAGATGCATGGCGCCTTTGTCCGGGCCGATCCAGCGCAACTGGCTGTCACCCGTCAGCTTGCGCCAGAATTTGCCGGGTGCGGCCTTCACCTCGGCCAAATCTACGCCCACCACCAGATGGCGCATCGCCTCGATCGCCATGCAGCAGATATCGTTACCGCGCCCGATGGTGAAGGTCAGGCCATGGCCCGCAATGTCAGGCCTGTCGGTTTCCAGAACCACATAAGCAGCCGAATAATCCGGATCCGGATTCATCGCGTCGGAACCGTCAAGGCTTGCGGAGGTCGGGAAGCGCAGATCGAAAACGCTGAGGTTGGTAATGCGGGTCATGGAAGCCTCTTTTGCAGGTCCGCCGTTTGGGGAGCCGGTTCTCCCAACGGACCTGCAAACATTTGAACCGGTGCTGCCTCAGCGGTCTGCCTTGAAGGTCTGCTTCTGGGTGCCAAGGCCCTCGATGCCAAGCTCGACCACGTCGCCGTCCTTCAGATAGCGCGGCGGCTTCAAGCCCATGCCGACGCCGGGCGGCGTGCCAGTCGAGATGACATCACCCGGATGCAGCGACATGAACTGCGAGAGGTAGGAAACGAGGAAGGCAACACCATAGACCATGGTTTTCGACGAACCGTTCTGCATGGTCTGCCCGTTGACCTTCAGCCACATGCCAAGGTTCTGCGGATCGGTGATCTCATCCTTCGTGACCAGCCACGGACCCATCGGGCCAAACGTGTCGCAGGACTTGCCCTTGGTCCACTGGCCGGAGCGCTCCGTCTGGAAAGCGCGCTCGGACACGTCGTTGGTGACGCAGTAGCCGGCGACATAATCCAGTGCTTCAGCCTCGGAGACATATTTCGCGGTCTTGCCGATGACGACAGCCAGTTCGACTTCCCAGTCCGTCTTTTCGGAACCGCGCGGGATCAGCACGTCATCATTCGGGCCAACAATGGCGGACGTCGCCTTCATGAAGATGATCGGCTCCGGCGGAACCGTGGCGCCGGTTTCGGCGGCGTGGTCGGAGTAGTTGAGGCCGATGCAGATGAACTTGCCGGTGCCGGCAACGCAGGGACCGAGACGGGTTGATGCGTCCACGACCGGAAGCGTGGAGGTATCAATGGCGCCGAGCTTGGCGAGCGCGTGCGGATCAAGTGCTGCACCGGAGAGATCCGACACATGGCCGGAGAGATCGCGGATCGTGCCGTCGCTGGCGAACAGGCCGGGCTTTTCGGCCCCTGCCGGGCCATGGCGAAGAAACTTCATGGGTCTATTCCTTTCAATTCAAACTCAGATCGACCAGCCGCCATCGATTCCATAGGCTTGGCCGGTGGTATAGGTAGCACTTGCGAGGTGAACCGCGAGATCGGCAATTTCCTCCGGTGTGCCGAGACGGCCCATCGGTTGACGGGCGATGAAGGCGGCGCGCGCTTCCTCGTAATTGCCCTGCGCACGCATGCGCTCTTCCAGCGACGGGCTTTCGACGGTGCCGGGGCAGATGGCGTTGCAGCGGATACCCTTTGCCACGTAGTCGGCCGCGACGGACTTGGTGAGGCCGATTACGGCCGCCTTCGTCACGCCATAGGCACACCGGTTCGGCACGCCCTTGGAGGACGAAGCGATGGAAGCCATGTTGATGATGGCACCGTCACCGCGCTCAAGCATGCCGGGCAGTACCGCCTGAATGGTGCGGATCATGGCGCGGACGTTGAGGTTGAAGGCGAAATCCAGATCCTTGTCGGCCAGTTCCAGTACCGTTCCGCCGTGCACGACACCGGCACAATTGAACAGCACATCGACGCGACCAACCCGACCGAAGAAGCCGGCGACCGCACCGGCATCCAGCACATCCAGCCGCGCCGTCCTGATATTGGCGATGCCATCCAGCGAGGCCAAGGCCCCCTCATTGATATCGGTCGCCCAGACCGTGGCGCCGGCCTCTGCAAAGGCGAGCGCGCTTGCGCGGCCAATACCCTGGCCTGCCGCCGTCACCACTGCAATCTTGCCATCCAGTTTCTTGCTCATGCGAATGCCCTCTCAATCCATATGGAACACTTGTTCCATCATCGCCCACCATTCACCTTCCTGTCGCGTTTCGAAAGGCTTCTGGCAGGGAATACAGAAGGACCACCATTCCTGATTCTTCGGGTCAGCCGCCATCTTGGCCATGTCGGCCTCGAAATCCGTGCCGTGATATTCCCAATAGCCGAACAGCATGTTTTCCGGCTCCTTGAGGAAGATCGAGTAGTTCTTCACGTTGCAGCGGGAAATCAGATCGATGATCTCCGGCCAAACGGCGGCATGCAGCCGCTTGTATTCCTCGATTTTGCCCGGCTGCAGGCCGATCACCATTCCCATGCGCTGCATTCAACTTCTCCCTCAAATTCCGTAGAACTGTCTGGCATTGTCGCCGAACACCCGGCCCCACGCGGCCTCAGGTACGATCAACCGCGCCTGCTCAAGCCAAGTCTTGTAGTCACTGACGAGATTGACGACCGGCCAGTCGCTGCCCCACATCACCCGCTCCATTGCGAAAAGCTCCAGAATGGTTTCGGCATAGGGGCGCACGGCCTGCGGCTTCTGGCTTCCTGCTTCCGTCAATAGGCCTGATAGCTTGCAGCAGACATTTTCCAGATCCGCCAGACGCGCCATGGCCCGCCGCCAGTCGCTGTAGAGACCATCCGCGATGATCGGCTTTGCGCCGTGATCGATGACGATGGGCAGATCCGGATGGCGGCGCGCGAACTTCTCCAGGTGTTCCAGATGCCGCGGCAGAACCAGCGCGTCGAACGTCAGGCGAGCCAAACGCATGGCATCGATCGCCGGATCGAGGGCGGGATCGGAGATCCAGTCATCCACGGCAATGTCCTGCAGCATCGGGCGCAGGCCCTTGAGCTTAGGCGACTTCGCCAGCTCTGCGATGACTTGAGGTGCCTCGGGGGCCTTCAGATCCGCCCAACCGACAACGCCGAGGATGAAATCATGCCGATCCGCCAGATCCAGCATGAAGCGCGTGTCATCCACATTGGGCAGGGATTGCACCAGCACAGTGCCCGTGACACCAGTCTGGGCCAAATGCGGCGAAAGATCCTCGGGTCCGAAATCCCTATGGATCGCGGCCAGTTCCGGCGGTGGCCACTGGCCCTCCCGGTTCTTCATCAGCCAGAAATGCTGGTGCGCGTCGATGATCATCGCTCAGGCTCCGATCGGCGCGCCGTCGGCAATCACGCCCTTGTCCTTCAGCGCCTTCCAGACAGAGGATGGGATCTGTTCCTGCATCCAGGCGATGTTTGCCTTCAGCTGCTCCGCGTTGCGGGCACCGGATACGACCGTCACCACAGCCGGGTGCAGCAGCGGGAAGTTCAGCGCCGCCGCCTGCATGGAAACGCCTTCCGCAGCACAGGCCGCCTCGACCTCGGAAACGCGCGCCAGAAGCTCTGCCGGCGCATCCGCATAGTTGAACTTCCTGTTGCCGGCCAGCAGGCCGGAATTGAAAGCACCGGCCACGACGATGCCGACGCCAGCCTTCTCCGCCCGATCCAGCAGTTTCAAGCTTTCCTGCTCAATGAGCGTATAGCGACCGGCGAGCATGGCGGCATCGATATCGAACTCGTCCATGGCATCCCACACGGCCTGCCATTCATTGACGCCGAGACCGACCGCCTTGATCTGTCCCGCCGCCCGCAATTCTCCCAGAGCCTTGAAGCCGCCACCCTTGGTGAGTTGCTGCCAGTAATGCTCGTGCCGGTCACCATGCGTGACGCGGCCGATGTCATGCACATAGAGAATGTCAGGTTTCAGCACGCCAAGACGCTGCTGGCTCGATTCGAAGGATTTCAGGATGGCATCATAGGTGTAATCATAGACCGGGCGGAAAGGCAGCGGCTGGACGTAGGTGTCTTCCTCGGGTCCGACCGTCTCGTCCGGCACCATCACGCGGCCCACCTTGGTGGAAACGACGTAATCGCCGCGCTCATGCTCCGTCAGCATGGTACCGAGACGGCGTTCGGAGCGCGTATAGCCATAAAACGGAGCCGTATCGAAATAGCGGATGCCCGCATCCCAGGCGGCATCGAACGCACCAAGCGATTCCTGATAGCTCGTCCAGCGATAGAGACTGCCCATCTGCGCACAGCCGAGGCCCATCGCCGTGAAGGAAACATCGCGATTGCGCAGCTTGCGCCTGTCATTGACCTGCATTGTCCTGCCCGTCATTTTCAAAACCTGGGAAGAAGCGCGCGGAAAACCCCGCGCGCCTCGCTGTTTCAGTAGAGAACGTTCTTGGCTTCCGGCTTGTCGATGTTGGACTTGGTGACCACCACAACGCCGGTATCGATGACCTTCTCAACCTTTTCCTTGTTCAGGAGCTTCAGCAGCGTATCCACGCCCTTTTCACCCATCTGGTAGGAGCCCTGCACGATGGTGGCTTCCAGCGTGCCGTCCTTCACGAATTCCTGCAGGTCCTGATTGCCGTCGAAGCCGATGGCGACCAGCTTGCCAGCCTTGCCGGCCTGCTTGATGGCGCGGCCCATGCCGATTGCCGTCGGCTCATTGGCGCCGAAGATGCCCTTGAGGTCGGAGTTCGCGGCCAGCACGTCGGTGGTCTGGTTCAGAGCGGTCGCCATCTGTGACTGCGAGTAGAACGGACCGACGATCTGGAGCTTGGAGTTCTTCTTGATGTAATCGGTGAAGCCGCCGACACGTCCGATTTCCGAACCCGCACCGGCCACATAGGACATGACGGCGATCTTGCCTTCGGTACCGACCTTGGCGATCAACGCCTTTGCGGCGAGTTCGCCAGCAGCCTTGTTATCCGTGGCGAGGAAGGCCTGGTAATACTTCTCTGCATCCTTCGACAGCATGGAGTCGATGATTACGACCGGAATGCGGGCTTCCCAGGCCTTCTTGACGGCCGGAACCAGTGCATCCGGATCGGACGGCGCAAGAAGGATCGCATCGACCTTACGGTTGACGGCGTTCTCCACCATGTTCACCTGGTCGGCGATGGCGGATTCCGCGGCCGGCCCCTGGAAGGTCATGGTGTGCGCTTTCTGCTTGCCGATGGCGGCATCCGCGCCCTTCTGGACGTTCTGCCAGAAGGTGGAGTTTACAGTCTTGACGATGACGGCAATTTCGCCCGCCGAAGCGGAGGCTGCGCCCGAAAGCGCGAAGACGGAGGCCGCAAGGGCCAGGGCAAGTTTACGCATAGTTTCTCCTCCTTAAGTTTTCCGGTCCCTGCCGGGGACCGATGCGGGGGAAGGCTCCTCCCCTTCCCGTTTTCTCTTGCCAAACCGGCTCAGCTCACTTGCGGTTGCGGATCTGGTCGATCCAGACCGTGCCGAGAATGACGAGGCCGATGATGATCTGCTGTGTGAAGGCGGAGACGCCATTCATGTTGAGGCCGTTGCGCAGGATGCCGATCACGAAGGCGCCGATGAAGGTGCCGGAGATCGTGCCGACGCCCCCGATCAGCGATGTGCCGCCGATGACCGCAGATGCAATCGCATCCAGTTCATAGGCCACGCCCTCGTTCGGCTGGGCGGTGACGAGGCGCGACATCAGCACACAGCCCGTCAAACCCGCCAGAGTGCCTGACACGATGTAGGTGAAGGCAGTGACGCGCGGGACATTCACGCCTGAAAGCTTGGCGGCATCGCCGTTGGAGCCCGTCGCATAGATGTGGCGACCGAGCACGGTGCGGTTCAGCACGAAGGAGGCCACCACCGCGATGACGATCATCAGTACGACCGGATAGGGAATGCCCGGGAAACTCACGACCGGAAAACCCTGGTCATCGATGGATTCGAAGCGCAGCAGCGACCCGTTGCCCAGTACGCCGAAGGATTCGCCAAGACCGGACACCGCGCGCGCGCCGGTGATCTGCAGCGCGACGCCGCGGGCGATCAGCATCATGCCAAGCGTTGCGATGAAGGGCGGCAGCTTCAGTTTGGTGATGACGAGACCGTTGATCACGCCACAGGCAGAACCGGTGAGAATGCCGAGCAGCATGCCAATCCAGACAGGCATTCCGAGTTCTTTCACGGCAAGCGCTGCGACGACGCCGGCAAGCGCCAGAACGGAACCCACAGAGAGATCGATGCCGCCGGTGATAATGACATAAGTAGCCCCAATGCCGAGCAGCGCGATCGAGGTCACCTGAAGTGCGATCGTCATGCCGTTGTTGACGGTGAGGAAGGCATTCGACGTAACGGCAAAGACGGCAGCCAGAATAACCAGACTGCCAAGTGCTGCAAACTTCTGGATGATATCCTTCTGGCGGTCGCTCAGACCTTTTCGCTGGGGCGCCGGTTGCGGCTTGCCGGTGGTGATGTCAGCCATAAGTTATTCCTCAGTGGCGCTGCCGGCCGCGGCCGGAGGCATAAAGCATGATGTCTTCCTGCGACGCGTCACGCGTCGTCAGCGTTGCGGTGATGCGGCCCTCGTGGAACACCGCCACCCGGTCGGAGAGGCCGAGAATTTCCGGCAGCTCCGAACTGATCAGCACGATACCGATGCCTTTGGCCGCGAGTTCGTCCATCACCCGGTAGATCGCAAGCTTAGCGCCCACATCAATGCCGCGGGTCGGCTCGTCGAAGAACATGATCTTCGGCTGGCGGAACAGCCATTTGCCGATGATGATCTTCTGCTGGTTGCCGCCGGACAGCAGGCGAACCGGCTGACTGAGGCTGGGCGTCCTGATATTCAGGAGGTCGACATAATGCTGGCTGGACTGACGGTGCAGTTCCTGATCGATGACGCCGAAGGGGTTGGCGACGGCTTCCATGTTGGCAAGCGTCAGGTTGGCATCGACAGGCATCTTCAGCGCCAGGCCTTCCGCCTTGCGATCTTCGGAAAGGTAGGCAATGCCGGCCTCGATGGCCGAACGCGGATCACGGATGGAAAGCTGATGCCCCTCGAGCGTGATCGTTCCGCTGTCGAACGGGTCCGCGCCGAAGATCGCCCGCGCAACTTCCGTGCGACCGGCACCCATCAACCCAGCGAACCCTAAGATCTCTCCGCGGCGAAGATCAAAGCTGATATCGGAAAAGATGCCGCTTCGGGTGAGACCGGAAACGGAGAAGATGACCTCTTCCGTCGGCCAGCGCGTCGGCGTCGGAAACTTCTCTTCCAGCGAGCGGCCCACCATGCGCGCGACGATCTGGTCCACTGTGATGGTGTGGAAGTCATCAGTCGAAATATAGCGTCCATCCCGCAGCACGGTCACGCGGTCGACGATTTCAGCCATCTCATCCAGACGGTGCGAGATGTAGATGATGCCGGTGCCTTCGCGCTTCAGGTCACGGATAACACGGAAGAGAAGCTGCGCCTCCTGCTCGGTGAGCGACGACGTCGGCTCGTCCATGATCAGCACGGAAGCATCGAGCGACAGCGCCTTGGCGATTTCGACCATCTGCCGCTGCGCAACGGACAGCGTGCGCACCTGCGCATCCGGATCGATATCGACGCCGAGACGGTCGAGACAGCGTTTTGCATCCTGGCGCAGCTTGCGCCGGTCGACCATGAAACCGCGACGCGGCTCGCGAGCCAGATAGATGTTTTCTGCGACCGAAAGATGCGGAACGAGGTTAAGTTCCTGATGGATGATGGCGATACCCGCCGCCTCGGACTGCAGCGTGGAGGTGAAATGGACCGTCTGGCCCTTGTAGACCATCTCGCCAGCGTCCCTTTGGTAGACTCCGCTGATGATCTTCATGAGGGTCGATTTGCCCGCGCCGTTCTCGCCACAGACCGCGTGAACCTCACCGGCGCGCAGCTCCAGGCTAACATTCTGCAATGCCTTGACGCCGGGAAACTCCTTGCTCACGCCCTCGAGTTTCAAAAGCAGCGGCGCGGGCTCACGCTCGCTATGCGCAAGCGAAACTCCTCCCATCGCGATGTCCTCCAACTGTCGAAAGCCTCCCAGACCTTCGTTGAGGCAGACATAGGGCAAGGCCCGATAATTGGTCAAGCCAATTTTTCGAATTCTCTTGCAGACATGCCGAGAAGCGGATTAATTCGGCCTCAACAGACATTACGAAACAAATTGGCCTGACCACTATGACATTGCCCAAACGCCTCTATCAGCAGATCGCAGATCAGGTTCGTCAACTGATCCAGAACGGCCAATATCCGGCTGGATCGCGGCTGCCACCGGAACGTGAATTGGCGCAGACGCTTGGCGTGTCCAGACCCTCGCTGCGTGAAGCACTCATTGCGTTGGAAATTGATGGCACCATCGAGATCCGTATGGGGTCAGGGATTTATGCCTTGTCTCCAGCCAAGACATCCAACGGGCAGCGATCCCTCGGCGAAAGCCCGACGGAACTGATGCAGGCACGCGCCGTGATCGAAAGTGCCGTCATCGCCAAGGCGGCTGCTGCCGTAACCGATTCCTTCATCGAGGCACTCAGTGCAATCCTGGACTCGATGCGGGCGGAAATTGCCGAGGGTCGCAAGCCCATCGATCAGGATCGCCAGTTCCACCTGACGATTGCGGAGCAGGCGGGTAATTCCGTGCTGGCGGATATCGTCGCCAACCTGTTCGACGAGCGTCATAGCCCCATGTCCGACCACATGCGCGGACGCTTCGAAACGCCGGAAACATGGTTTGCCGCACTTCAGGAACACGAGGCAATCCTGACCGCCCTCGACATGCGTGACCCGCTGGCGGCGCAGGCGGCCATGCACGCTCACCTCACCGCATCGCGCCGGCGTTGGCTTGAAAATTGATGTGCTTACGAGGTCGTCTTGAAGTGCAAATTGACGCCGAAGCAATCCACCGCCGCGACAGTGATGGCGCTCGCGCGAGCCACATAGGGAATTCCTGCCTCCTCCAGTCGGATCGCGACCGCAGCCACGTCCGGAACATGCACGGAAAAGTCAGTCAGGCCACCCTGAGAGGCTTGTGTGGCAATTTCGATTTGCCCGTGATTGCGCAAGGCGAAGACGGGAGCATCGGCTTCCCTTTCGCCATCGGTAAACGCGCGAAGAAATGCCGCATGGCTGATAGGATCGGCGGCCTCGACGCGGACCGATCCGACATTGGTGGCGCCGTTGGGATGCTGCTGAAACACTGGATTCCAGAAGGCATCCGGATAATGTTGCTGGCACACAAAGAAGGATGCGTTCGGCACGCCGGGATCGACGGCAAAAGCCAGCGTGAAGGCCACATGGGTTTCGCTGCCGTCTGGCCGACGCCCCTTCCGCTCGAAGAAGAAGGGCTCGAAGCGGCCTATACCCCGCTCCGCGAAGAGCCTCGCATCCGCTTTGGAGTCGCCACTGTCGAGCACCAGCATGGCCAATCCCTCGCGCTTCGCCAGATAATCCCGCACGAAGGCGCCGAAGCTGAAATGGCCGGGGCTATGCGGCGGGATCAGAGACGCATCCCCCACCGTAATCAACTCAAGGAAAGACGACTGGAACTGCACGATGCGGTTCTCCGTGCCCCAGGGATGGCGATTGCGCGCACCCACCTGAAAGCCGAGCCTTTCGTAGAACAAGCCAGCTGCATCGAGGTCTCGAACAGCCAGAACCAGATGATCGATTCGTCTTTTCGCTTGGCTCATGGGGCTTCTCCGTCTTGGCTTTTCCGCAGCTATAGGACGCGTCGTCCGCGCTTGGAAGGCTTGCGAGGAACGGCCTACACAAATCATCATTACCGGCTAAACCCGGTGCGCACATAAATCAGGAGGAGGAGCCCGATCATGAACCGTCTTTGCAACGAAGCCGCATTGCCGGAACAGGTCCGTCAGCCCGGCTACGACCGCAGCCAGTTGAAGCCAGGCATTGTTCATTTCGGGCTTGGGGCCTTTCATCGCGCCCATCAGGCCGTTTACACGCAGCGCGCGCTTGAAGAAGAGTTTGGCCCATGGGGAATCGTGGCGGTCAATCTTCGCTCTTCCCAACCGGTCGAGGCGCTGGCTGCTCAGGATGGGCTTTATTCGATCACCGTGCGCAGCGAAGCAGGCGATAGTTCCGAGATCATCGGTGCGACCGTGGACTGGATTTGCGCCGCAACGGATAGCGATCGCGTTCTTCAATATCTTGCATCGCCCGAGATCCGCGTCGTTACCATGACCGTTTCGGAAAAAGCCTATGGCCTAGATCCTGTGACGGGCGGTCTTGATCTTCATCACCCATCCGTGGCGGCAGATCTTGCTTCGCCGCATGCTCCTTCCGGTATTCTCGGCTTCATCGTGCGTGGCTTGGAACTGCGGCGACAGGCGGGGGCAAAACCCTTCACGGTTCTGTGCTGCGATAACCTGCCTTCAAATGGCAAGGTCATCCGTCGTCTGGTGCTTGAAATGGCAGAGCATCACAATCCGCACCTCGCAGAATGGATCGCATCCAATGGCGCCTTTCCCTGCTCGATGGTGGATCGCATCGTGCCAGCGGCCACGCAGGAAACACTCGACCGTGCAGAGCGTCTGCTGGGAGTGACCGACAGCCTCGCGATCGATACAGAACCGTTCCTGCAATGGGTGATCGAAGACAGTTTCACGGATGGACGTCCGGCCTGGGAAGCGGCCGGCGCAATCTTTGCCGACAATGTGGAACCTTATGAGAAGATGAAACTCAGGCTGCTCAACGGCTCCCATACGCTTCTCGCCCATCTCGGCATTCTGCACGGCCTTGACTATATCAGGGACGACATGGCCGTGCCGGAACTTGCGGTTAGCGCGCGCGCGCACATGGAAGAGGTGGTGCGGACACTCGATCCCGTGCCGGGCATCAATCTTCCCGCCTATATCGACGAACTCCTGGAAAGGTTTTCCAATCCCACCATTGCCCATCGCAATCTGCAGATCGCGCTCGACACCACCCAGAAACTGCCGCAGCGTTTGCTATCACCGGCCGTAGACGCGCTGGCGAGCGGCGAGGATGGCGCTGCGACCGCTTATGCAGTGGGCGTATGGATGGCCGCTGTCGCAAAACGCGGTGATTGCGATGATCCGCGTCGCGAGGAGGTGTTGCGTGCCGCGTCGGCGATGAATGCAGCAGATCCGTCAGCCAGCTTTTTCGCAATACCGGGTCTTTTCCCGCCAGCACTTGTCGAAGCGCGCGCTTGGCGAGATAAGGTCAATGCAGCCATCCGCAGTTTTGCGTGAGGTCGTCCGCATCACCTTTCCCAAGGTGGGCGAAGCGGTTAGATCTTTCGGTAACGCATTAGAAGAACCGGATTGTCCATGCCGCATATTCCCATGATCGACTACGATACCGCGCCTCAACACATTCGTGCGGCGCATGATGCGGAGGTGGAAGCGCGGGGACGCATGACCAACATGAAGCGCACGCTTCTGCATTCGCCGGAGGCGCACCGCATCTATGCCGAATGGTTCACGCTGCGCGCAGAGCTGAACGGGGTTCTCGACGACCGGGCCGTGCAGGTTTTCTGCAAGGCGATCTCCGAAGAGGCGGGCTCCAGGATCGCGGTCACCTTCTTCCGCAGGGCAATCACGTTGTCGGGCGCCAATCCTGATGCGCTGGAACTGCGGGAGGAGGATCAGCTTCTCGATGCGTTTGGCCGGGCGATAGTGCGCAATTCGCGCCACATCCCGCCAGCGATCTGGGCAAGACTGAAAGCTCGCTATGATGCAAAGGCGCTGGTGGATCTGGTGGCGTTTAGCGGGATCATGCTGGCAACGGCTGTGTTCAACAATGTGGTGGAAGTGCCATTCGACGTAGAACTGGAACCGTATGCCCCGACCAACACTTTTTGATTGCCTGTCAGTCTGTCAACCACAGTCTGACCAATGCGTTTATTTTCGATACAAGCTGAATGCAAATTTGAACTAGCTTTAAGCAGAAAAAAATATCTCATATCCCGCCTCATATTTATCATTACTTAAACAACCCTGAATTATTATTATCAGAAATCACTTCTTGGAATTCATGATGCATTAAAGCCTAATACGATAATCTTCCGAGTGGGATAGAGCTGAGCGGTCGGAGCGCCGACGCAACCGTCTGGCTCGCATGTCTTTTGAACGGAGCAAACATGTCCGGCCTACTCGACTTCAAGAAATCTTCGCGACCAGCAACGGCTGTGGCAGCTATTCGCTACGTGACCCAACTCATAGAGGAAGGCGATCTTGACGTTCGAGCGGACGTGCAAACCGCAACAGGCGATGCTCGTGAAATCCTCGATGCGGTGAACGCCCTTCTGAGCAGCGTGACGCGTCCGATCAACCGCCTCAGCGCCCAGATGGAAAAGATGGCGAGCGAGCATGAGCGCGGTGATATCGATGTCACCATCGCGGCGCACGAATTTCGTGGTAAGTTTGCCTCAATGGCCGAAGGTATCAACAATATGGTAGCAGGCCATATTGCTGTAAAGAAAAGGGCCATGGCCTGCGTCAAGGAGTTCGCCGACGGCAACTTCGAAGCACCAATGGAACAACTCCCCGGCAAAAAGGCGTTCATTAACGAAACAATTGAAACCTTGCGCGGCAACGTGAAAGGGCTAATCAATGAAATGAACCGCATGTCGACCGAACACGACAGGGGCGACATTGATATTTTTGTACCCGTTCAGAAGTTCAAGGGTGACTTCGCCACTGTGGCAGAAGGCATAAATGGCATGGTCGCTGGCCACATTGCGGTGAAAAAGAAAGCCATGGCCTGCGTCAAAGAGTTCGCTGAGGGCAACTTTGATGCAAAACTCGAACAGTTTCCCGGCAAAAAGGCGTTCATCAACGAGACGATCGAGACTCTGCGCGGTAACGTGAAGGCGCTGATCACCGAAATGAACCGCATGTCGACCGAACATGACAGGGGCGACATTGACGTTTTTGTACCCGTCGAGAAGTTCAAAGGTGACTTCGCCACTGTGGCAGAAGGCATCAATGCCATGGTCGCCGGCCATATTGCTGTGAAGAAGAAGGCCATGGCCTGCGTGAAGGAGTTCGGCGAGGGCAATTTCAACGCGGTGTTGGAGCAATTTCCCGGTAAGAAGGCCTTCATCAACGAAACCATCGAAACGCTGCGCAACAACCTGCGCGCCATTATGAGTGAGATCCAGCGGCTGATCGATGCTGCAACAGCGGGACGCCTCAGCGAACGCGGTGACGCCGCGCGCTTTGTAGGCGACTTCAACAAGGTGGTTGCCGGCATCAATGGCATGCTGGACGCAATTCTGATCCCGATTGGTGAAGGTAACCGCGTGCTGGCTCTTGTCAGTGCTGGCGATGTGACCGAACGTGTCGAGATCGAGTGCGAAGGCGATCATCAGCATATGAAGAACGCGGTAAACGATCTCGTCGCCAATCTGACGAAATTTGCGACAGAGGTCGCCACCGCTGCCGGTCAGGTTGCTGATGGTAGCCAAGCGCTGTCCGCTAGTGCGGAACAGATGAGTCAGGGCGCCACAGAGCAAGCTTCTGCCGCGGAGGAGGCTTCTGCCTCGATGGAGCAGATGGCAGCCAACATCAAGCAGAACGCTGATAACGCTTCCCAGACGGAAAAGATTGCTCGCCAGTCCGCGAAAAATGCAGAGCTTTCCGGCAATGCCGTTCGCAAGGCCGTTGACGCAATGCAGACGATTGCGGAAAAGATTTCAATCGTTCAGGAAATCGCCCGCCAGACAGACCTCCTGGCTCTGAACGCCGCTGTCGAAGCGGCACGCGCCGGCGAACATGGACGCGGCTTCGCCGTGGTTGCATCCGAAGTGCGCAAGCTCGCGGAGCGCAGCCAGAAGGCGGCTGCCGAAATCGGCTCGGTTTCAACGGAAACCGTCAAGGCTGCCCAGGAAGCCGGCGAAATGTTGACGACCCTGGTGCCGGATATTCGCAAAACGGCTGAACTCGTTTCCGAAATCAGCGCTGCTTGCCGCGAACAGGATGTCGGCGCCGAGCAGATCAACCTGGCCATCCAGCAATTGGACACAGTAACGCAGCAAAATGCTGCCGCGTCAGAAAAAGTCAGCTCAACTTCGGAAGAACTGGCCAGCCAAGCCGAGCTGCTGCAGGAATCCATCGCCTTCTTCCGCACGAAGAGCGAGCCCACCGTATCGAGAAACGCCCGGGCGCTTTCCAATCTCGCCGGACGGATGAAGGCCGAGCCTCGACAGGGAAAATCTGTGGCACAAGGTGGTCGCCAATCTGCTTACATGTCATCGAGAGGACAGCAAGGCGAGGCTCGGGGCTTTGCACTGGAGTTGAGCACTGGCGGACCCGACGACGACGACGGCCATTTCCGCTGACTTCAAGTTTGACAGAAACCTCCAATAACTTCGGGCCGCCCCTTTAGGGAGCGGCCCTTCCTTTTTTATCTACTCCTTCACCGCCCCGGTCATGGACGAAACGTAGTAGTCTACGAAGAAGGAATAGAGGATGACGACCGGCAGCGAACCGAACAGCGCGCCCGCCATCAGCGATCCCCATTCAAAGATATCGCCGCGTACCAGTTCGGTCAGCACGCCAACGGGTACGGTCTTGTTCTCCGAGGACTGGATGAAGGTCAACGCGTAGATGAACTCGTTCCAGGAGAGGGTGAAGGCAAAGATGCCAGCCGAGATGAGGCCTGGAACAGCAAGCGGCAAGATGATCTTCGTCAGGATCTGCAGGCGGCTGGCGCCATCCACCAGCGCGCTTTCCTCAAGCTCGAAGGGGATCGAGCGGAAATAGCCCATCAGCAGCCAGGTGCAAAAGGGAATGAGGAAGGTTGGATAGGTGAAGATCAGCGCCATGCGGCTGTCGTAGATGCCGATCTTGAAGACGATGAAGGCGAGCGGAATGAACAGGATCGACGGTGGCACCAGATAGGCGAGGAAGATGAACAGGCCGACGGAGCGCGAACCGGTGAAACGGATACGCTCGATCGCATAGGCGCCGAGCACTGAGGCCACCAACGACAGGAAGGTGGAGGCGACCGCCACCAGCATGGTGTTCCACAGCCAGCCGGGATAGGAGGTCTCGAACAGCAGGTATTTGATGTGGTCGAGCGTCGCCCCAACCACCCAGAATGGGCTGTAATTGTTGTAGTCGGTCAGCTGCGAGTTCGGCTTCACCGCCGTGATCGCCATCCAGTAGAACGGAAACAGCAGCACGAAGACGAACACGGCCATCGGCAGATAAATGGTCACGATCTGCCTGGGCAGGCTGTTGAGATAGGACATGCCCTGGCTGTCATCGGTCAGCACGGCATCTGAGACTTTTACTTTTGACGTCATGACGGTCTCCATCTCAGTCACCCCCGCCCTGCTGCCACTTGCGGCGCTGCAGCCCGAAGAACGAGAACATGATTGCGGCAAGCAGGAAGGGGATCATGGCGACCGCGATGGCCGCCCCCTCCCCCAACTGCCCGCCGGGAATGGCGCGTTGGAAGGACAGCGTCGCCATCAGATGCGTGGCATTCACCGGGCCACCCTTGGTCAGCACGTAGATCAGCTGGAAATCGGTGAAGGTGAAGAGCACCGAAAAGGTCATGACGACAGCAATGATCGGGGTCAGCATCGGCAGCGTCACATAGCGGAAGCGCTGCCAGCTGGTGGCTCCGTCAAGCGAGGCCGCCTCTTGCAGGGAGGCCGGAATGGTCTGCAGACCGGCAAGCAGGGAGATGGCCACGAAGGGAATGCCGCGCCAGACATTGGCGGCAATGACGGATGCGCGCGCCAGGTTCGGGTCGCCCAGGAAATTAATCGGGCTGCTGATCACGCCCATCTCCATCAATGACCAG
The DNA here is from genome assembly GCF_030504645.1 of Rhizobium oryzicola. Lineage (GTDB taxonomy): Bacteria > Pseudomonadota > Alphaproteobacteria > Rhizobiales > Rhizobiaceae > Neorhizobium > Neorhizobium oryzicola. Next base: position 461,956 of record NZ_JAUKWQ010000003.1, read on the forward strand.
GAAATGATCGAGAACTGTGAGTCGTAGATCCACCAGAAAGCCAGCGCGGAAAGCACCGTCGGCACGACCCAGGGCAGAAGCACGATGGCCCGGAAGAAGGATTTGAACGGCAGATGCTGGTTGAGCAGCAGTGCCAGCCATAGGCCCAGCGCGAATTTGAGGACAGAGGCGGCAAAGGTATAGACCACCGTGTTGAAGACCGACTGCCAGAAGACCCGGTCACTCATCAGAAACTGGTAGTTTTCAAGCCCGATGAAGACGCCGTCACGGCCGATCTTGGTGTCGGTAAAGCCGAGCCAGACGCCCAGCCCCAGCGGATAGGTGAGAAAGCACAGGAGAAAGATCGCTGCCGGCAGCATGAAAAGAAAGCCGAGCACGTCGCGATTATTGGTCATCCGAGACCAGAGCGATCGCTCCGGCAAGGCAAGCTCCGGGGTGTTGGTGATCGTCATGAAATATCCAGGCTCCGACAAGAGGCGCTTGAAACGGATGCGGAGAGCGAGAGGCTCCCCGCATCCAACGAACGGCCACTCAGACCTTGTAGTAGCGGTTGGCGCGCTTTTCCGCCTGCGCCATCGCATCTTCCGGTGTGGACGCACCTGTGACGGCGGCGGCGAACATGTCGACCAGCACGTAGTCTGCCATGACGGCGGCAGAGGCATAACCCAGCGGCCCGGCATACCCATTGGGCCGCAACGTCTCGGATGCTTTCGCGTAAGGCGCGTGGATCGGGTTTTCCGTCCAGACCGGATTGTTGGCAAAGGCCTTCAGCGGTTGGCAGCAATAGGCGCTCGACCCCTTGATCCAGGCGTTCATCTGGTCCGCTTCCATCATGAACTTGATGTAGGCCTTGGCCGCCTGCGGATATTTCGAATGCTTGAAGAGCAACATGGAACTGGTCTGGTGCAACTCGATGCTCTTGCCGACCGGTCCCAATGGGAAGTTGGTGCTGCGCATATCGTCAGCGATTTCCACAAGCTTCGGATCGTTCTTGGCGGCATAGTAGATCGAGACGCCGTTTGCCGTCAGCGAAATCTGGTTGGCCAGGAAGGCGCGGTTGTTGTTGATATCAAGCCAGCTTTCGGTGCCCGGGATGAAGGTAGCATAAAGCTCCTTGGCGTATTTGATGGCGGCCAGCGTTTCCGGCGAGTTGATCGTCACTTTGCCGCTTTCGTCCACCATCTTGCCGCCATGGCTCCACAAGAGCCAATGGGCGTAGTTGTTGCCGTCACCGACCGCCTTGCCATGCGGGAAGCCGGCTGGCGTACCCTTGGCCTTCATCGCCTTGCAAAGCTCGAGGAAACCCTTGGTATCCTTCGGGAACTCGCTGAAGCCCGCCGCCTTCATGTGGCTGTCGCGGTAGACGACGGCATTGCCGATTGCCGTCAAAGGCATGGCGATATACTTGCCCTCGCGGGTGGCATAGCCTTTGACGCCGTCATAGAAGCCGCCATACTTGCCATCGAGATAGGTGCCGAGTTCGGTGAGATCCGTCAGCTTGTCGGGATACTGGTGCGCATCATCGAACCAGCACATGACAAGATCAGGACCCGAACCGACATTGGCGGCAACCGCGGCCTTGGGACGAATGTCCTCCCAGCTTTCCTTGTCGATGCGGACTTCCACGCCCGTCGCTTCGGTAAACTTCTTGGTATTTGCCAGCCACGCGTCCTCGTCACCCTTCACGAAGGGCGTCCAGCGCAGCAGGCGAAGGCTCGCTCCCTTTTCCGGCGTGTAGGTGGGCTCTGCCGCGTAGGCGGGCGTGAAACCAAGGCCCGACAGACCGGCTGCACCGGCAAGACCGGCGGTTCCGGCCAGGAATGTTCTTCTCTTGATGGTCATGATTGCTCCTCCTCCAAATCGGGACCCTTAGAGCGAGGCATTCGCCGTCCCGAGGGGCGAATGCCGTTTTCTGCTGCTGCGATAACTTCGAGACCTGCGGCTCCTCTTCCGCCGGTCTCACACCGTCATCAGCGAGAAATCTTCTGTCCGCCTTCCGCGTCGAACAGATGGACGTTAGCGGGATCGATGGCGATGGTAATCGCTTCGCCGGGACGGACATCCACCCGTTCGCGGAAGACGCAAGTGACTTCCGATCCGCCAAAATTGACGACGATCTGCGTCTCGTAGCCAGTGGGTTCGATCACCACCACTTCGGCCCGGTAACCGGTGCCATCCAGGCGGATATATTCCGGCCGCAGACCATAGACGAGGTTCTTGCCCACGGCAGACGGATAGGCTGCCGGCAAGGGTAGGCGCGTGCCATCAGCGGCCACGAAGACCTGAGGGTTTTGCGGGTCGAGCTGTCCCTTGATCATGTTCATGGCAGGCGAGCCGATGAAACCCGCAACAAACAGGTTGCTCGGATTGTCATAGAGTTCCAGCGGCGAACCGATCTGCTCCACGCGCCCGTCATGCATCACGACGATCTTGTCCGCCATGGTCATGGCTTCGATCTGGTCGTGCGTGACATAGACGGTGGTGGTCTTCAGGCGGTGATGCAGTTCCTTGATCTCGGCGCGCATGGCAACGCGCAGCTTGGCGTCGAGGTTCGAGAGTGGCTCATCGAACAGAAAAACCTGCGGATCGCGCACGATGGCGCGGCCCATGGCCACGCGCTGGCGCTGGCCGCCGGAGAGCTGGCGCGGATAACGATCCAGCAAATGGGTAAGCCCCAAAATGCTGGCGGCATTGTTGACCCGCTTGTCGATCTCGACCTGCGAAGTGGAATTCAGCATGAGCGAGAACGCCATGTTCTTGGCGACCGTCATATGTGGATAGAGCGCATAGTTCTGGAACACCATGGCGATGTCGCGGTCCTTGGGCGGCAGGTTGTTGACCTGGCGCCCGCCGATACGGATTTCGCCGCCGGAAATGTTTTCCAGCCCCGCAAGCATGCGCAGAAGCGTTGATTTTCCGCAGCCGGACGGACCGACGAGGATGACAAACTCCCCGTCCTGGATGTCGATATTGACACCCTTGATGACAGGAAAGGCGCCGAAAGACTTCTTGACTTCGGCAAATTGAACAGTGGCCATGCGTCTCCTCCCAGAGTGCAAAAATCCTATGTAATCTGATCTACCTGTTTCCGTGCAGCGGGCTTCTCAACCCATCCAGCAAGGACTAGAGGCAGCTTAACGGCCGCTATCCGCGGCCGACAAACGGCATTTTGGTCGCCATGACGGTCATGGTCAGTACATTGGCATCCAGCGGCAGGCTGGCCATGTAGACCACGGCGTTGGCGACATGCGCCGGATCGATGGTCGGCTCGGCGGCAATCGATCCATTGGCCTGGATGACCCCTGTCGAAATCCTCTGCGTCATCTCGGTTCCGGCATTGCCGATATCGATCTGGCCGCAGGCGATATCGAAGTTGCGGCCATCCAGCGCCGTCGATTTCGTCAGGCCCGTAATGGCGTGCTTAGTGGCCGTATAGGGTGCCGAATTGGGCCGCGGAGTGGTGGCCGAGATCGAACCGTTGTTGATGATACGGCCGCCCTGCGGGGTTTGCGCCTTCATGAGGCGGAACGCTTCCTGCGTGCAGAGAAATGCACCGGTGAGATTGGCGGCGACGACCGCGCTCCACTGATCGAAAGTGATCTCCTCGAGCGCCACGCCCGGCGCGCTGATGCCGGCATTGTTGACCAGAAGGTCCAGCCGACCAAAAGCTTGGACAATGGCGTCGAACAGGGCTTTGACGGAGGCGGGATCACCCACATCTGCCGCAATACCCTTCACCGTTCCACCAGTTTCTCCCACAATCTCCTTCGCGGCGGTCTCCAGCACCTCTGCCCGGCGGCCGGAAATGACGACGCTATAGCCTTCCGCTGCCAACGCCTTGGCAATCGCGCGTCCCACACCTGTGCCACCACCGGTGACCAGCGCGACCGACCCGGACTTTGCGCCTGATGATGTCATGACAGGGAACCTCCCAATTCGTCCTCGATATGAATGCGGATGATCTCGTCAAAAGTCTTCTCCGCCTTGAAACCAAGGCTTTCCGCACGGCGGGCATCGAAATTCGTCGGCCAGCCGGCAACGATCCTCTCGATCACAGGATCTGCCTCCCGGCGAATGAGCGCGACCGCCTTTTCGCCCGCCACGCGCCGCAGCGCCTCGATCTCCTCACCCACAAGAGCGGAGAGACCGGGCATCGTCAAGTTGCGGCGGGGCCCGATTGGGCCAGTGTCCATGGTTGCGGCATGCACGAAGAAGCCAACGGCAGAACGCGGGCTGGCAAACCAGTGGCGCACGTTCTCGCTGACCGGCAGCACGGCTTCTTTGCCCACCAGCGGCTCGCGCAGGATGTTGGAGAAGAAGCCGGACGCCGCCTTGTTGGGCGTTCCCGGCCGGATGCAGATGGTCGGCAGACGGATACCGACTCCATCGAAAATGCCGCGGCGGGAGTAATCCGCCAGAAGCAGTTCCGCGATCGCCTTCTGTGTACCGTAGCTGGTGAGCGGCGTTGTGAAGAAGTCTTCACTGATCACCTCATGGAAGGGCGCCCCGAACACGGCAATGGAAGAGGCGAAGACAACGCGCGGCACGTAAGGTTCCCGCTGCCCTTCATCCCGGATCGCCTCGAACAGGGCACGCGTGCCGTCCAGATTGACTGCATATCCCTTATCGAAATCGGCTTCCGCCTCGCCTGAGACGATGGCTGCCAGATGGATGATGATATCCGGCCGGTCCGCTACCAGCGCTTCGGCCGTGCCGGGTGCAGCGAGATCAACCGTCATGGTCTGCGCCACCGGCTGCAGTGCAGCCGGCACAACGGGCTCGAATGCATCCGCCAAGGTCAGGCGCTCGATGTCGCGCCCTAAAATGGTCGGCGCGGTGGCAATTTTCTCAACCAGTTTGCGGCCCACCATGCCGGCGGCCCCAATCACCAAAACATGCATTTGCGGCTTTCCTCCCTGCCGAATAATGTTTGCCCTACGATGCGGTCCTTGCCCTTTGGCGCATCGCTAGCGTCGTGTCGTAAATACGCGTCAGATGCTGGCGGAACGCCTCCACCACCGCCGGCTTGTCGCGTCGGCGCAGGGCCTCTACGATGGCGACATGATCCTCATAGCTGTTGTCCATAGCGCCCGGCACCGCCATGGCGTGGCGGCGGTGCGCCATGAGATAGCCATAGAGATCGATGACGAAATCCGTCAGCAGCGGGTTGCCGCAGGCCCGGTAGATCGTCAGATGGAATTCGCGGTCGCACATTAGGAAGCGCATCACGTCCTGACCAATCTCGCGCTGCGTTTCCAGAAGCGCTTCGAGTTTGGAAAGGGTTGCCTCATCGATCTTGTCGACCGCCTCCCCTACCACATGCACTTCCACCAGCAAGCGCGCACCATGTACCGCATCGAGATCATAGCGGTCGATGGCACTGGAAGATGTGATGGTAATGGGGAGGTGGCTCAGATCCACATTGGCGATACGGCTTCTTGTGCCTTGCGAGACCTCGATAAATCCCTTGGCGGACAGGATCTGGATCGCGCCGCGCACCGTCTCCCGGCTGACATGCAGCACATGTGCCAGCTCCCGCTCACCCGGCAATTCATCACCGGGGCGCAGCATGCCCGTCGCAATCAGAGTCGTCAGCTTGTCGGCAACGGCATCCCGCGCGGTCTGGCGGTGGATTGAACCGCCCAGCGTTGGAACCTGTGTCAGAATGCCGTCGGTCTTCATGCCCCGCCATTCGCCTCCCACCATCCTGCAGATTTACCAGATCGTAACTGGTCTGCTGGACGGACCACCCGATATGTTGATATCCAGAGTAGGTAGAGTGGTCAATGCGAATTCGTCGCTGCGTTGCAGCACTCAGATCGTAGCACCTGCGACGATGGTGAACCCGAGGTCGACCACCTGCGATGGAGCTCCCTCCAGAAACAGTTCCGCCGCGCGTCGGCCGGTCTCGATTCTGGGGGTGAAAACGCTGGCAATGGGCTGCGGTGTATGACGACAGATGTCGAGCGCGTTGAAACCCATCAACGCAATCTGGTCCGGAATGGAGATACGCTCCGCCAGGCAATGGAAATAGCCTCCGAGTGCCATGTCATCATTGGAAAAATAGACGGCATCGATCGGCCTGCCCCGGCTCAGAACATCCGCGAGGCCCGCCCTCCCCTCGCTGACGGATGAGGGAGCATCGCGGATTTCCTGCTCGGCGAGCTCCAGACCGGCGTTGGCCAAGCCTTCCAAGAAGCCGGCAAACCGTTTGCCGCTTCGCATGTCGTGCTTCAGGTCATGCCCCACATAGGCGATGTTGCGATAGCCCGATTCCAACAGGCGGGCAGCCGTCTGACGTCCAGCTTCGTGATGCGAAAAGCCGACAGCTATATCGATGGCCTCACCATCGATATCGAGCAGTTCAAGCACGCGACACCCGGAGGCGTGCAGCATCCTGCGGGTGCCATCGGTATGCTCAAGCCCAACCAGCATGACCGCCGCCGGACGCCAAGCGAGAACCGCCGCCACAAGCGCTTCTTCCTTGGCCGGATCGTAATCCGTCACCGCAAAAACAGCCTGATGGCCTTTGGCCTCCAGCGCCTTGGTTACACCGCTCAACACATCCGCAAAAACGATGTTGGACAGCGAGGGAACGATGATCGCGACCAGCGGCGATCCGGTTGACGCCAGCGCCCCGGCAATCTTGTTCGGCACGTAACCAAGTTTCTCGACGGCAGCCATCACCTTGGCCCGCGTTTTCTCGGAAAACGAGCCGTGATTGCGCAGGACGCGGGAGACCGTGCTTTCGCCAACGCCCGCTTCAGCTGCGACATCGGTTAGGGTGATAAGGGGAGATTTCTGATCAGCGGGGGTCAAAGCGGGCTCGGATTCTGCGCAGGTCATTGTGTGTTGATCCTTCTTACCACTTCAGTGGCAGCGCTGCCAAAATTTTCTTGGCAGCGACGCAAGTTTCTGATTAGGTCTTTTTGGCAGCGCTGCCACATTGCATCCGGCTTGGGAGACGCAGGATATGACAGGTTTACCAGACACATCATCTTCACGCGGCGTCGCCGTGGTCATCGGCCTCGGTTCCATGGGCATGGGCATGGCTCTGTCCCTGAAGAAGGCGGGCTTCGACGTGCTGGGTGCGGATGTCTCCGCAGATGCGGTTGCCCGTTTCGTCCAGGCCGGTGGGCGCGCCATCTCCAAGCTCGCGGAAGACGTAAAGCAGGCTGATGTCGTTGTTTCGGTCGTGGTGAATGCTGCGCAGACGGAAGGTGTCCTCTTCGGCGCGGACGGCATTGCGGATAGCATGAAGCCGGGCTCGGGCTTCATTTCCTCCGCCACCATGGACCCCGCCATTGCCCGCAAGCTTGCCGCACAGCTGGAAGCCAAGGGCGTGCATTATCTCGACGCTCCGATTTCCGGCGGCGCCGCCCGTGCAGCCAAGGGCGAGTTGACGGTGATGGCCTCGGGCAGCCCGGCCGCCTTTGCGGCTGCACGCGCAGCGCTGGATGCAATGGCCACGAAAGTCTACGAACTGGGTGACGCGGCGGGACAGGGTGCCGCCTTCAAGATGATCAACCAGCTTCTCGCCGGCGTGCATATCGCTGCCGCGTGCGAAGCGATCACCTTTGCCGCCAAGCAGGGGCTTGACCTCGACAAGGTGTACGAAGTCATCACGGCATCCGCCGGCAATTCTTGGATGTTCGAAAACCGTATCCCGCATGTGCTGGCGGGTGATTATACGCCGCTGAGCGCCATCGAGATCTTCGTCAAGGATCTCGGCATCATTCAGGACATGGCGCTGTCCGAGCGCTATCCCGTACCCTTGAGTGCTGCGGCGCTACAGATGTACCTTGCCGCCTCTGGAGCCGGCATGGGCCGCGACGACGATTCCTCGCTTGCGCGGATCTATGCGCAGCTTTCCGGCGCCAAACTTCCTGAAAGGGCAGAGTGAAACCCATGCCCGTCTTTGCCGCCAATCTCACCATGATGTTCAACGAGTGGTCCTTCCTGGACCGCTTCGATGCCGCCGCTGACGCCGGCTTTTCCGCCGTAGAGTTCTTGTTTCCGTATGACTTCACGCCGGAAGCCATCCAGGAACGGCTGAACCGCAACAAGCTGACCCAGGCGCTGTTCAACATGCCGCCTGGCGACTGGGCCTCCGGGGAACGGGGCGTTGCGGCGCTACCCGATCGGTTCGAGGAATTTCAGGCCGGCGTTGACCGTGCGCTTGACTACGCCGAGGCAACCGGCGTGAAGCGCATCCACATGATGGCAGGGCTGGCGGACCCCACGGACGAGATTGCCGTTGGCAGTTATCGCCGCGCGCTGGATCATGCCGCCGAGAGGCTGGCGGAGAAGGGGATCGACCTGTTGTTGGAGCCGATCAACGGCCGCAATATGCCCGGCTACTTCCTGAACAGCTTCGACAATACCCTGCGGGAGGTCGAGGCAGCAGGGCACGAAAATCTGAAGCTCCAGTTCGATATCTATCACTGCCAGATCATCCATGGGGATGTCACGACCCGGCTGCGGCACGCATTTCCCCATGTTGGCCACATCCAGATCGCCAGTGTGCCCTCGCGCAACGAGCCTGACGGAGAGGAGCTGAACTACCCCTTCCTGTTTTCCGAGCTGGATCGCTTGGGCTATACCGGCTTTGTGGGCTGCGAATACATCCCGCGTGGCAAGACGGTCGACGGTCTCGGCTGGTTCGCCCCCTATCGACGGAGCTGATCGATGAGCATTCTTCTCGGCGTGATCGCCGACGACTTCACCGGCGCGACCGACATTGCCAACATCATCGCCCGCGAAGGCATGAAGGTCGCCATGACCATCGGCGTACCGCGCGACGGCTTCGAGATCGGTGATACGCAGGCTGTGGTCGTGGCGCTGAAATCGCGGACGATTCCCGCAGCCGACGCGGTGGCGCAGTCGCTGAAGGCACTTGCCTGGCTGAATGAGCGCGGAGCGCAACAGATCTTCTTCAAGTACTGCTCGACTTTCGATTCGACCGCCGAGGGCAATATCGGCCCCGTGGCCGATGCGCTGGCAGAGGCGCTTGGCGCCGAGATCGCCGTCGTCTGCCCCGCCTTCCCCAAGAATGGCAGAACCGTCTTCAATGGCCACCTGTTCGTCGGGCGGCAATTGCTGCAGGATTCGCCGATGAAGGATCACCCGCTGACGCCGATGCGCCGCTCCGATCTGGTGGCACTTATGGCGGAGCAATCGGCGCATGCGGTAGGCCTCGTGCCGCATGATGTGGTTTCATCCGGTGAAACAGCCATTGCCGAAGCCTTCGTGAGGGCCATTGCAGCGGATCAACGCTATGCGGTGGTCGATGCCATCAACGATGACCATCTGCGGGCGCTTGGCCGCGCCGTGCGTAACCATAAGCTGCTGACGGGCGGCTCGGCGCTTGCCATGGGCCTGCCGGCCAATTTCGGGATAGCGCCGCGTGCCTCTCATGAGGCGGCTCAGTCGAAGGGCACGCCGGTCAAGACCGCTATCCTGTCCGGCAGCTGCTCTGCGGCAACCCGCCAGCAGTTGGTCCGCGCGAAAGAACTCTGGCCGAGCCTGAAGATCGACCTCGATGCGCTGGCCGAAAACCGGCCCGTGGTCGAGGAGGCGATTGCCTGGGCAAGCGCTCAGCCACAGGATCGGCCGATCGTCATCTACGGCTCCGCCGACCCGGCCGAAGTGGAAGCCAACCAGCAGCGTTACGGACGCCAGCGGGCTGGCGAGTTGATGGAGCATGCGCTCGCAGCGATTTCAAAGGCACTGGTGGCCGACGGCGTCGGTCGTCTCTTGGTGGCGGGTGGCGAAACCTCGGGCGCGGTCATTTCCGCCCTTGCGATCGAAGGCCTCTCGATCGGGGAGGAAATCGCACCCGGCGTTCCCTGGACGGTGACGCTGTCCCAGTCCCCATTGCAGGTAGCGCTGAAGAGCGGCAATTTTGGCGGCCCTGATTTCTTCGAGCGGGCGCTGGAGATTGCCGGATGAGCGAAACGAAACTGAGGGACGACATTACCGCTTACGCCAAATCGCTGTTCGATCGCGGCCTGACGGCAGGCTCCACTGGCAATATCAGCGTGCGCACAGACGACGGTTGGCTGATGACGCCGACCGGCTCCTCCATGGGGACGATCGATCCCGCCCGCATCTCGAAACTGGATGCGGAAGGCCGCCACGTCTCTGGCGATCCACCCACCAAGGAAGCCTTTCTGCACCGGGTCATGTACCAGAACCGGCCCAAGGCGAAGGCGGTGGTGCATCTGCATTCCACCCATTGCGTGGCGGTGAGCTGCCTCTGCGATCTCGACACGGAGGATGTGCTGCCGCCGCTGACGGCCTATTACGTCATGCGCGTCGGACGCCTGCCGCTGGTGCCCTATTATCCGCCAGGGGATGAGGCGCTGGCGGAGGCCGTAGCACTGCGCACCAGGAACGCTCATGCCGTGCTGCTCGCCAATCACGGCCCGGTCGTTGCAGGCGTCGATCTGGCCGAAGCCGTCTATGCGACGGAAGAGCTGGAAGAAACGGCCAAGCTTTACCTGATGCTGCGGGGGCAGAAGACGCGCCCGCTCACGTGCGATGAAACGACGGAACTGAACCGTCGTTTTCCGAGCAAGGTTTAAATCCGGACAGGGATTATGGAGCAGCGCCCACCGGTGCATGCACGAGGTAATCGCGCGTGATCGGCAGCGCGGTGTTGCGCTTGCAGATCTGGATCTGAAAAACGACCAGATCCTCATAGAGGAAGGCAGCTTCGGCAGTCGCCAGATAATATTCCCACATGCGGCAGAAGCGCTCGTCATAGAGGCGAGCGGCATCATCCCAGCGCTGCATGAAGCGACGCCGCCAATGGTTCAGCGTCTTGGCATAATGCAGCCGCAGCACTTCCACATCGGTAATGGTGAGGCCTGCCTTTTCCACCTCCGGCACGATTTCCGACAGCGCCGGAATATAACCGCCCGGGAAGATGTACTTGTCCAGCCAGGGCGTGGTGAAGCCGGGTGTGGCCGAGCAGCCGATGGTATGCAGCACCATCACGCCGTTCTCATCCAGCAGCTCCGCGCATTTTTCGAAGAAGGCGGTGTAGGATGCGCGGCCCACATGCTCGAACATGCCGACCGAGACGATGCGATCGAACTGGCCGCCCAGCGAACGATAGTCCTGCAGGATGTAATCGACAGAGGGTGGCGGACCGTTCTTGGCAAGTTCCTGCCGGCGTGCCTTGGCATAGGCCAGCTGTTCGGTCGATAGCGTAATGCCGAGTACGCTGGCATCCTCAGCCTTCGAGGCGAGATGCAGTGCCAGCCCGCCCCAACCGCAACCGATATCGAGAATGCGGTTACCGGGCGCGATCTTCAGCTTGGCGGCCAGATGTTCCTTCTTCGCCTTCTGGGCATCATCGAGCGACTGCTCGTCATATTCGAAATAGGCGCAGGAATATTGGCGCGCCTCGTCCAGGAAAAGCTCGTAAAGACGCCCGTCGAGATCGTAATGATGCGCCACGTTCTGGCGCGAGCGGCCGGGCAGGTTGCGCAGACGGAAGATGCGCAGCCGCGTACGAAGATCATCGATGATGCGGGCGATCTTCGGATGCGTGGCATTTTGCGCCTCGCGCAGCATCAGGGAGACGAAGTCGAACATGGTGCCGCGCTCCATCAGGAAGCGCTGGTCCATGTAGAGTTCGCCGAGCTTTCCGTCGGCATCGATCAAGAAGATCCATTGCGCACGCGTGTCGGCAAAGCGCACGGCCACCGGCTCGCCTGTACCATCGCCGAAATGCAGAACCGAACCGGCGGCTGTCGTGATCGTCAGGTTGCCGCGCGTGACAATCCTGGCGACCGCCTTTTGCAGCACCCAGTCCGCCGCCGTCCGTGCCTTGGAAGAACGGTTCGATCCATCGCGTTTCTGCATCACATCAGCCATGACATCCCACCCGCCTGATTGAGGCGTTATCGATAGAAAACCGAAATGAGGTGAAACTGAAATTTTAATATAAGCGGCCGCGTCGAGTACCAGCCGATAGCTATGAATGTTCGGCAACCGATAGGGCCTGGCACGGGCCGCGTCAGATCAGGCCGAGCGTGACCACTGCCAGAACGACATAGCGCGCCGTCTTCGCGAGAGCGACCAGCACGATGAAGATCGGCAGCGGCTCACGCATCACGCCCGCCGTTACCGTGATCGCATCCCCGATGACGGGAAGCCAGCTGACCAGCAGCGACCACTTGCCGTAACGCTGATACCAGGCTTGCGCCTGCTGCAGCCGCTTGGGCGAGACCGGAAACCACCGCCGGTCCCGATAGCGTTCGATGGCTGCGCCCAAGAACCAGTTGACGACGGAACCCAGCGTATTGCCCAGCGCCGCAACCGCCACCAGCCCGACCGCCGAGTGACCGCCCGTCAGCAGGAGGCCAACCAGGACTGCTTCCGACTGGGCCGGCAGAATGGTGGCCGCGATGAACGCGACCATGAAGAGACTGAGATAGACCACATCAGCTCCGGGCAGGCTGGGTTATGGCGGCGGGGGCCGGACCATGCGGCGCCTTCAGCCCGTTCCAGCCCTGAAGACCCACATAGATGCCAACCGCCACGATCAATAGGCTGGAGACATAGGGAGCCTTCCGCGCCAGATCACCAAACCAGCTCCACTTCTTCGTGGCGTGACGAACACTGAGCGCCGCGACTGCGCCAACCGTGACCAGCGTGATGGCAAGGCCGATGGAGAAGCACAGCACCAGGACGAAGCCGAGCGAAAACTGCTTGAGTTGCAGGCAGAGCAAAAGCACCGTGATGGCGGCCGGGCACGGGATCAATCCACCCGTAAGCCCGAACAGCACGATCTGCCAGGTGGTGACATCGCGATCGCCGAAGCGGCGACGGATATCGTCTGCATGCGCTCGCTCATGGGCATCCTGATAATCCTCACCTCCCACATCAAGGCCGTGGTGATCATGATGATGATGTTCATGTTCATGTTCATGTTCATGTTCATGATCGTGGTCGTGATCATGATCATGGTGATGGTGATGGGCGTGATCATGATGCGCGTGACCGGCCAGAGCCAGCTGCTGATCCTTCCAGGTGCGCCAGAACATCCAGAGTGCAATGATGAGGATCACCGCTGCGGAGGCCAGTTGGAAATAGGGCTCGAATGCGTCCGCATCCACGCCCTGCCACACATACATGCCGGCAAAGGCGATGCCCCAGACCACGGCCGTATGCGAAACGGTTGCCGCGAGCCCCAAGAGAACCGCCTGCCCCACCGTGCCGCGAATAGCCACAATGAAGGCTGCCATCAATGTCTTGGAATGGCCGGGCTCCAGCCCGTGCAGAATGCCCAGCAGGATGGCACTTGGGATAAACAGCCAGGCATGCGCCGCGCCCTGCTGCAGCAGTTCGGAAAATTCAGGCATCACGGCGTCCTCAAAGATATTTGGTGATGGCTTTGAACGCGTCGACAGCCTTGCGCTGTTCGCGATCCAGCGGGCCAACCGTTTCATCCAGGCAATGGTCCAGATGATCCTGGATCAGGGTGCGCTTGGCATTGGCAACCGCCTTTTCCACCGCATGCAGCTGCTGCGCGAGTTCCAGGCATGGTCGGCCGGCTTCAATCATCTCGATCACGCTGCGCAGATGTCCATCGGCGCGCTTCAGCCGCTTGATGATTTCAGGATGGGTTTCATGACGATGTTCGCTCATAGTTTATACCTATCCCCCTGGAGGGGATATGACAAGACATAGAAGTAAGCGTCGTGAAGGCCGCCGTTATGACCCTGTTAAGCGTCCAGGCCGAGGCTTTGGATATTGCCCGCAAGTTCCTGAGCCAGTCGAAGCGATGCACCGGTCGCGGCTACGATCAGGGGCAGGATCAGCCATTCCAGCGTCCAGGCTGCGCCAGAACGCTCCTGCTCATGAACCAGCGAGTGGTGCATGCCGGATAGTTGGACGGCGTTGAAACGGGCGAGCGACACCAGCACTTCGGCCGCAACGGGATTCTGCTTGTGCGCCATGGCGGAAGAACCGCCGCCGCCGGCGAGCTTGATCTCGCCGCCCATTTCCGCGAGCAACGCAATATCTTGACCAAACTTGCCGAGGCTACCGCTGATCAACGAGAGAAGATCGGCGACTTCCACGAGGATGTCGCGCTGGCTCTGCCATTGCGGGCCATCCGCCAGACCCAATTCGCTCGCGAGCGCGGCACGGATTGCAATACCTTTTTCACCCAGCTTGTCGAGCGTTCCGGCCGCACCGCCAAACTGCAGGGGCAAACCCTTGCCAAGCAGGGCAGCAAGGCGCTCCCTGTGTCTTGCCAGCGGAAAGCCCCAGGCGTGCAGACGGTCTGCGACTGTAATCGGGAGCGCCGCCTGCATCCGCGTATGCCCCATAAGGTTACGTCGTCCATGAACGTCGTCCAGCGCCGCGAAAGCAGAAATCAGCGCTTCAAGCCGCTCACCAAACAACGCCAGCACATCCTTCAGGCGCAGCATCAGGGAGGTGTCGATCACATCCTGGCTGGTCGCACCAGTATGGACATGCGCCGCCGCATCACCACCCACGGCTGAGCGTAATTGCTTGACCAGTTCTGCGACCACAACGCCATCGCGACCGGTGCCTCGCTTCAGTCTCTCCATATCCGGCTTAAAGCCTTGGAGAACAGCGACGATACGGGCTGCTGCATCCTGCGGAATGACACCGGCCCCGGCTTCCGCCCGGGCCAGCGCAATCTCGAACCGGAGCATGGCCTGAACATCCGCCTCCGCTGTGAAGAAACGGGCGGTCTCGTCGTCGCCAACGAGACCGGAAAGAAAGGGATGTTCGAAGGCTGAGATGCTCATGGGTCTCAATTCAAGGGTAATCAGATATCAAAGAAGACGGTTTCGTTTTCACCCTGCAGGTGGATGTCGAAGGTTACCGTGTCCCCTTCCCTCTTCCCGATCAGTGTCGGTACGCGCACACGATGTTCGATGCGGGCAAGAACGGGATCTTCCGCGTTGGCCGCTTCCTCATCGGAAAAATACATGCGCGTCTGCAAGCCGATATTGATGCCGCGCGCCACGATCCAGAGCGTGACATGCGGCGCCATCAACCGACCGTCGCGAAACGGCACCTTACCCGGCTTGATGGTTTCGAACACGAATTCGCCCGTCGTCATGTCGGCCGGGCAACGACCCCAGCCGAAGAAGTTCGGATCTGCGGAGCCGCGCGTTTCCGAAGGGCTGTTGTAGAAGCCATCGGAATCCGCCTGCCAGATTTCGACCAGCGCATCCTTTAGAACGGTGCCGGAGCCATCGAAGACCCGGCCGCGAATGGTGATGCGCTCGCCGCGGGTCTTGTCGTTATACATCGGGCCTGAGCCGAGATCGGTTTCGTAGACGCCGTGGATGCCGGTGAAGTTCGGCGTACAACCGATATGCACGTAAGGCCCGGCCGTCTGGGAAGGCGATTCTTTCAGGTAGTTCAGAGGCTGCACCATCTCAGTTGCCCTCCTTCCGGTTTTCGAAGAATGTCGAGCGACGTCCGCGCAGAACGATATCGAACTTGTAGGCGCGCATGTCCATCGGGATCGTGTTGTTCATGTCGAGCGGTGCGATCAGGCGCTTGATCGCTTCTTCATCGGGAATCGTTTTCACGATCGGGCAGATCCAGATCAGCGGGTCACCCTCGAAATACATCTGGGTAATCAGGCGCTGCGCAAAACCATGTCCGAAAACGGAGAAATGGATATGCGCTGGGCGCCAGTCGTTGACGCCGTTCGGCCAGGGGTACGGACCGGGCTTGATGGTGCGGAACCAGTAATAGCCGTTCTCGTCGGCGATCGTGCGGCCGAAGCCGCCGAAATTGGGATCGAGCGCCGCGAGATAGGTTTCCTTCTTGTGGCGATAGCGGCCGCCGGCATTTGCCTGCCAGAATTCCACCAGCGCGCCGGCCACGCCAACGCCACGCTCGTCCAGCACACGGCCATGCACGAGAATGCGCTGGCCGATAGCCATCTCGCCGGGCTTGGCATAGTTGATGATCAGGTCGTTATCGAACTCGCCGATCGTGTTGTGGCCGAAGACAGGCCCGGTGATTTCGCTCTTGGTCCCGTCCAGAGAGATCAGGGCGCGCTGGGGCGAGCGCAGCACCGTGGTCTTGTAGCCCGGCGCAAAGGCCGGCGGGTGCCAGTCACGGTCTCGGGCGAAAAACGGCCCGGATTCAGGAAGCGTATTTTTCATTTCGTATCCTCCTCTGCGCCATCAGGCGCCTCCATCTCGGCATAGATTGATTTTGCGATCTTGAAGGCATGGTTGGCTGCCGGTACGCCGGCATAGATGGCGACATGCAGAAGCGCCTCGCGGATATCTTCCTTTGTCGCCCCGGTATTCGCCGTGGCACGAATATGCATCGCCACTTCCTCGTCCTGGCCGAGGGCGGCGAGTAGCGCGATTGTCACGATGGAACGCTCGCGCTTGGTGAAATTGGGCCGGGACCAGACATTGCCCCAGGCGCTTTCCGTGATCAGTTCCTGGAACGGCGCATCAAAGGAGGTCTCCTTGGCAATCGCGCGATCGACATGCGCATCGCCCAGAACCGAGCGGCGCGTCGCCATGCCCTGATGATAACGGTCGGATCGAAGAGCGGAATCGGCCATCGGTCAGGCTCCCGGCAAGGTGTTGAGAAAGCGTCTGAGCCTTGCGATGAAATCAGCAGGCTGTTCGACACATGGAATGTGGGCGGCCCCTTCGATCACCTCGAACCCGGCCTGGGGGACGAGATCGGCCAGCGAGCGGACGAGATCGGGGGGCGTGGATCCATCCTGATCGCCCACCACGCAGAGAGCGGGCACAGCGATCGATCGGGCCGTTTCGGTGAAGTCGGCATCGCGGATAGCAGCACAGGTGCTGGCATAACCTGGCACCGGCTGGCGAACCAGCATGTTGCAATAGCCTTCGTAATCGGCGTTGTCGAGCGTGCGATAGGTGGGCGTGAACCAGCGAGACATGACCGGCTCGAGAATGCCCTCGATGCCATTCATCTCGACCGCTTCGATGCGAGCCTTCCAGAATTCCGGCGTGCCGATCTTGTGGGCCGTATCGGCAAATACGACGGCGCGGATGAGGTCCGGTCGCGCCTTGTAGAGGCCGAGTGCGATCAGGCCACCCACCGACAGGCCGCAGAGGATGACATTCTTTAGACCGTAATGATCCAGCAGACCGGCGAGGTCTGCGGCATGATCCTCGATCCGGTAAGGCGACTGACCAATGCCCGACAGGCCATGGCCGCGCTTGTCATAGGTCAGGATGGTGAACTCGCCTGCGAGATCCGCGACAACGTGATCCCAGATGCGGCGATCGGTGCCGAGCGAATTGATGAAGACGATTGCCGGCTTATCGCTGCCCAGGCCCTGGATGTCGTGCGCCAGCACGACGCCGTTGATCCGCGTGAACTTCATGATCAAATCTCCTCCGCTGCTGTTATTGCAGATATCAAATGGTTCGGTAAAATGACATTTTCTGGCGGTTTTATTAACTGATAGGTTATGTGAATGATCGGCGCGCGCGTTAAATTCCGTCACTTGCAGACATTTGTGGAAGTTGCCCGCCAGAAAAGCGTTGTCAAAGCGGCTGACAGTCTGCACATCAGCCAGCCCGCCGTGACCAAGACCATCCGCGAGTTGGAGGAGGAATTGGGTGTTGCCGTGCTGGAGCGCGACGGCCGCGGGATCCGCCTGACCCGTCACGGCGAAGTTTTCCTCCGTCATGCGGGTGCGTCGCTGACTGCCCTGCGGCAGGGCATCGACTCCGTCTCGCAGGAGCTTCTGGACAATGCGCCGCCGGTGCGGGTTGGTGCGCTTCCCACCGTTTCGACCAGGATCATGCCACGCGCCATGACACTCTTTCTGGAAGAAGGCACCCGGAGCCGTATCAAGATCGTAACGGGCGAGAATGCCGTTCTTCTGGAGCAATTGCGGGTCGGCGATCTCGATCTCGTCGTCGGACGATTGGCCGCGCCGGAGAAGATGACCGGCTTTTCCTTCGAGCATCTGTATTCCGAACAGGTCCTTTTCACCGTGCGGGTCGGCCACCCACTTCTCGCCGGGCATTCCTTGTTGAACAGGCTCGGCCAATATCCGGTGCTGATGCCGACGCGGGGGTCGATCATCCGCCCCCTGGTGGAGCAGTTGTTGATCGCAAACGGCGTCGGAAACATTCCCACACAGGTCGAGACGGTTTCCGATGCCTTTGGCCGTGCCTTCGTCCGCTCCAGCGACGCAGTGTGGATCATCTCCAGCGGTGTCGTGGCCGGCGACATTGCAGATGGTGTCCTGGCCGCTTTGCCGCTGGACACAAGCGAAACGAAAGGACCGGTGGGGCTGACGCTTCGCGCTGACGCAACGCCGCCACTGCCGCTCTCGATCCTCATGCAGACGATCCGGCAGGCCGCGTCCGACATCGCACCGGTCGCTTGATACGGATGCGCTCAGTTGGTGGCGCGAAGGCGGCTTTCCACCAGCAGACCGCTTTCATCCAGGATGGGATGTGCGACCGAAACAATATGGGCATTGATGCGCTTCAGGTCGCGCAGCATGTCCAGATGCAACGAGCTTGTTTGCAGGCTCTCCAGACGCCCGTCCTGCAGGCGCTTCAAGTGACGCTCGGAAGATTCCTTTTCCATCCGACGCACCGCCACCTTCACTTCCATCATCTGGCGAGCGAGATCAAAATCACGCGTCACGAAAATGGTCTGGGCAACGCGCAGATTGTCCAGCGTCATGTTCATCAGCTGCAAAAGCTCGTTATAGCCGTCCTCGGAAAATTTCAGGCCCTGCGCAACCTTCTTGGTGACCTGCGGCATCAGGCCCTTTTCGATGATATCGCCGATATGCTCAAGGTTGATGGCGTAATCGATGATCTGGATGGATCGGCGGCTGTTCTCGTCGCTCAAACCCACCCTCGCCAGCAGCGAGAGATAGACCTTCACCTCCTGCTGAAGACGGTCTACGCGGCGTTCAAGCTGCGCCACCTCCACCAGCTCGGATAGATCATTCTTGGTAAAAGCGTGCGAGGTCTTGATCAGCATGCGCTCGATGAGATCACCGACAGCAAGCACCTCGCGCGTCGCACTGGTCAGCGCGACCACCGGACTCGACAGCTCGTCCCGGTCAAGGAACTTCGGTGCCATGTCGGCTTTCGCCTCTTCAGGGATGAGGCGCGCCATACGATCGGAAAGCAGCGTTGCAAACGGCCATGCCACCAGCGCCAGCAAAAGATTGAAGGCAAGGTGCGCATCGACCGGCATCATTTGCGGCGGGGTGGGTGCATGGTCCAGCAGCATGCCGCCATAGCCCGCCAGCGGCATCACAGCCAGGCAGCCAACGCCGCGCACGATGATGTTGCCGAGCGTCACCCGGCGTGCCGCAGCCGCGCCGCTCATGGACGCGACAAAGGGCGGAATGGCGCCGCCGAAATTCGCACCGAGCACCATGACGATGATCAGCGCCGGCGGTACGATTCCTTTGGATGCAACGGAGAGAATGAGAATGACCGCTGCCAGACTGGATGAGGATGCGAAGGCAATGAAGGCCGCCAGCAGAAACGCCACAGGCCATGCAGAATCCAGCAGACCGATGAAGGCGATCAGAACGGGCGATTCTCTCAACGGCTCGGTGGCGGCGCTCATGAGGTGCAGCGAAAGCAGCATCAGGCCGATACCGATCAGCGCCGAACCCAGTCCCTGTCGGCTGGAGGATTTCGCCCTGTAGAAGGCAATCCCAACCAGGATCAGCAGCGGCGAAAGCCAGCCAACGCCGAAGCCAACAATCCAGGCCGTCACCGCCGTGCCGACATTCGCGCCCAACAGCACGATCTGCGCCATGCGCGGCTTCACCAGATCCTTCTCCACGAAGGATGCCGTCATCAATGCGGTTGCCGTGGAACTTTGCAGGGCGACGGTTGCGACAAAGCCGGACAGGAAGGATCTGACGCCCGTCCGTGTGCCCGTGGAAAGACCAGTGCGCAGCTGTGCACCGAAGGCCCGAGAAACGCCTTCCTTGACCTGAGAAAGACCGAACAACAGCAGTGCCACGGCTCCGAGGAGATTGATGATGACCGCTGTCGAGCCCATGTTTCCGCTTCTTCCTCGGCCGAGGGCCGCCCACACTCTGCCATAAACAGACGCATCGGGAAGGTCGTCACCTGTCGGACTGGCCGGCACAGCGAGAACGACCCCGCCGGATATGCCCCTGCTAAAGGCTGATTGTCCTCCGAAACCTCTAAGGATTCGTAGAGACCAATGAGAAACGATACTGCATACAATGGAGCAAGGCTATCCTGATCCGGCTAATTAGTTAGCCGGAATGCGTCACTGCTCTCACAAGCAGGCATACACTCTGCCGCAGGTGTGCGAAGGTCACGGAGCGGCGGCGTTTTGCTTGCCGCGCTGCTCTACCAAAAACAGCAGGAAGCCGGTGAGCCCGAGGAGCCCACCAACGACAGCGGTCGCATTCCAGCCGCCGAGATGGTAGGTCAGCGTTCCCAGCGTGGAGCCGATCGCCCCGCCGATGAAAGCGGACGTCATGTAGATCGCGTTCAACCGTCCGCGCTTTTCCGGTGCGATGGCAAAGATAATGCGCTGGCTGACAATCTGATTGCCCTGTACGGCTGCATCGATGACGATGGCGAAGATGGCCAGCAGCACGAGTGCGCCTCCGGCCACGGCAAAGCCGGTCGCGAAGAAGAACAGCGACAGGCACAGCATGGCTGCTCCTGAGAGAACCAGGCCAAGGCCGCGATCTGCCAGCCGTCCGGCGAGCGGGGCGGCGAGCGCACCACCGGCACCAGCCAGCGCAAACAGGCCGATCGCCTGCTGGCTTAGCTGAAAGCGCTCCGACAGGGCAAAGGGAATGGCGGTCCAGAACAGGTTGAAGGCACAGAAAACCAGCATCTGATAGGCTGAGCGCCAGCGCAGCACCGGGGTTTCCCGGATCAGCCCCGCCATGGATTTCAGGATCTGCGGATAGGTGAGCTGCCCGTGCGGCGTGTGCCGAGGCATGATGGCGGCAAGCGCCACCCCAATGATGGTCATCAGCACCGCCGACAGCCAGAAGACGGCGCGCCAGCCGAAGCTCGCGGAAATGAACAGTGAAACCGGACGCGCCAGCATGATGCCGGTCAAAAGAGCGCCCATGACATTGCCGACCACACGCCCGCGCCTCTGCAACGGAACAAGATGCGCGATAAAGGGAACAAGGACCTGGGCGGACGTCGAGCACAAACCGATCAGAAATGCGCACACGAAAAAGACGACCGCAGACGTCGAGAGCGCCATGCCGACCAGGCCGAGAATGGTGATGGCGAGCGTGGACAACGCTAGCGTCTTGTTCTCCACGCGGTCGGCAAGCGACACGAGAAAGAACAGGCCGATGCCGTAGCCGATCTGCGTGGTGCTGACGATGGTGCCCGCAACGTCGGCGCTGACGCCGATTTCCGGCGCGATCGAGGAGATCAGCGGTTGGGCGTAATAGATATTGGCGACAAGCGTGCCCGTCGCGAGACCCACCGTCGCGACCAGCAGGCTGGAGGGACCTTGTGAGGGTTCGGTCGCCTCGGCGTGGGGTGAACCGGCCATATTGTTTTCCTTAACGGTCATCCAAACGCATGGGGACTATGAAATCCCCCTCATCCGCCCGTCGTCAGCGGTTCCCCTCTCCCCAAGAGGAGAGGTACGCCGAGCGAAGCGGAGGCGGGTGAGGGGGCGGAGCAGGTCAGCCTGCCAGTGTCGCGATATCGATCACGAAGCGATAGCGCACATCGCTCTTCAGTACGCGCTCGTAAGCGGTGTTGACGTCCTTGATGTCGATGATCTCGACATCGGCTGCGATGTTATGCTTTCCGCAGAAATCCAGCATTTCCTGAGTTTCCTTGATAGAGCCGATCATCGAGCCCGCTAGACTGCGACGGCCTGGGATCAGTGCGAAGGCATGCACCGGCACCGGATGTTCCGGCGCACCGACCAGCACCATGGTGCCATCGACCTTGAGGAGACCGAGATAGGCATTCCAGTCGATCCCGGCGCTGACGGTGCAGATGATCAGGTCGAACGTGCCTGCGAGCTTCTTGAAAGTCTCGGCATCCGACGTCGCGTAATAGTCCTTGGCGCCGAACTTCAGGCCATCGTCCTTCTTGGAAAGCGACTGGCTGAGCACGGTGATGTCAGCCCCCATGGCTGCGCCGATCTTGACGCCCATATGGCCGAGACCGCCCATGCCAACGATGGCAACCTTCTTACCGGGACCGGCCTTCCAGTGTGCCAGCGGCGAATACAGCGTGATGCCGGCGCAGAGCAGCGGTGCTGCCTTGTCGAGCGGCAGGTTGTCCGGGATGGACAGCACATAGCCTTCTTTCACGACGATCGAGTCCGAATAGCCGCCATAGGTCGGCGTTTCGCCATCGGCTTCCACGTCGTTGTAGGTCTGGACGAGGCCGGGCATATACTGTTCGTTGTCGAGGTCGCGCGTCTGGCAATGGACGCAGGAATCGACGAAGCAGCCGACACCGACATGATCGCCAACCTTGAACTTGCTGACCTTGGAGCCGACCGCTGTCACAACGCCGGCGATTTCATGACCCGGCACCATGGGGAAGCGGGAATTGCCCCATTCATTGCGCGCCTGGTGGATATCCGAATGGCAGATGCCGGAATACTTGATGGCGATGACGACGTCGTCTTCGCGGGGTTCGCGGCGTTCGAAGGTAAATGGTTCGAGGGGCTTGGACGCATCCGTTGCCGCATAGCCTCGTGCAATAGCCATGGTTCAACCTTCCGATAAATAGATGTGGGAAGCCTCCCGGAATTGGGAGGCCGCTCTTCTTAACGGATAACATGGCGCTCCGGTTTGTTCGATCAACCGGATTTCTTGCACGATCCTCTAATCGCACATCCCATCAATAGGGAAGGCCAACGTAGTTTTCCGCCATGGCCCTGGAAGCCGCTTCGGAATGGGTCAGATAATCCAGTTCGGCCTCCTGGATCTTTTGGCCGAAATCGCCTGTATCCGGGAAACGGTGCATCAGGGTCGTCATGGACCAGGAGAAGCGAACGGATTTCCAGACGCGGCTTAAGGCACGCGCTGAATAGGCATCCACCCCGGCGCGGGATTTGTCTGCGTAAAACTCTCGCAAGCCATTGAAGAGATAGTAGACATCGCTGGCCGCAAGGTTCAGGCCCTTGGCACCGGTGGGCGGCACGATGTGCGCCGCATCACCGACGAGGAATAGCGTGCCGAAGCGCATGGGTTCGGCTACGAAAGACCGTAGCGGTGCGATGGATTTCTCGAACGAGGGACCAACCACCATGGCGTCTGCATGGTGCTGCGGCAAACGGCGGCGCAACTCGTCGAAGAAGCGCTCATCCGACCAATCCTCTACCTTGTCGTCCAGCGTGCATTGCACGTAATACCGGCTGCGCGTTTCCGAGCGCATGGAGCAGAGCGCGAAGCCGCGGGGATGGTTGGCATAGATCAGCTCATGGCTGACGGGCGGGATATCCGCCAGCACACCGAGCCAGCCAAACGGATAGATCTTTTCGAAGGTCTTGATGGCGCCCTCAGGCACGGACTTGCGGCTGATACCGTGGAAGCCGTCGCAACCGGCGATGAAGTCGCAGTCGATGCGGTGCGTTACGCCATCCTTCTCGTAGCTGACGTACGGCTTGGCGCCATCGAATTCGTGCGGCGTGACATTGGCGGCCTCATAGATCGTCGTAGCACCTGCGGCATCGCGCGCATCCATCAGGTCGCGTGTCACTTCCGTCTGGCCATAGACCATCACGCGCTTGCCGGTGAGGCCGAACAGGTCGATGCGGTGATCGCGCCCGTCGAAGGCCAGTGAATAGCCGTCATGCGGCAGGCCTTCGGCATGCATCCTGTCCCCTGCCCCCGCCTCATCCAACAGGCCGACCGTACCCCATTCCAGCACGCCGGCGCGGACGCGGCCCAGAATGTAATCACGGCTGACGCGATCGAGAATGATGTTGTCGATGCCGGCCTTGGTCAGAAGCTGACCGAGCAGAAGGCCCGCGGGCCCCGAGCCAATAATGGCGACCTGTGTACGCATGGTTTCCTCCCGTGGCGTGGTGATCGCAAATTTGCGAGGTCAGCTTCGAGAGAACAATGGACATTTGCTTCCTCTTCTTGCACAAATCGAACATCAGCCTGGGAGGAGACGATGGCTGGACCTGTTCCGACCTATAACCTCTACGGCGAGGAAAGCGCCGTAGAACGAGCGTTTTGGGTGCACTGCGAAACAATTGCGGCGCGCAGCAGCGGCTATCGCTGGGAAATCGGCCTGCACCGGCACGAGAGTTTTTTGCAATTCCTGCACATCAGGAGCGGTTCGGGTGATGCACTACTTCCCTCAGGCACGGTACCGCTTATCCCCCCTTGCGTGGTGGTGGTGCCGCCGGGACCGGAGCACGGCTTCCGCTTCTCACCGGATATCGATGGCCTTGTGGTGACACTGGTGCCGGAACGGCTGCGCCTTGCGCGCGATTTGCCGGGCAAGGCGCCCTGGTTTCCGCTTCCCACACTGATGGAACTCGGCTCCAGCGGTGATGCCGCTTATCTTGATGCTACCTTTCAGCGGATTGCCGAAGAGTATGACGGCCAGCGCGTCGGTCGGGATGAATGTCTCGAGGCGCATGTGGCAACGGTCATCCTGCTCCTCGGACGACTTCTGCTGCCGGAACCGCAGGATGACCCGGCCGACCTCAATCGCCAGCGCGTGCAACAGCTCATGCGGCTGATCGCCGATCATTACCGCGAACAGTTGACGGTAGAAAGCTGCGCGGCTCGGCTGAAGCTTTCGCCGACGCATCTCAACCGGATCGTGCGCCAGGTGACCGGTGCTAGCACGCATGATCTCATCATCGGAAAATCCATTGAAGAAGCCAAGCGAGCGCTGGTCTTTACCGCCAGCAGTGTGCAGGCCATCGCTGAAAGCCTCGGCTTTTCCGATGCCGCTTACTTTTCCCGCTGTTTCCGCCATCGCACCGGCATGACGCCCAAGGCCTATCGCGACGCGGAACGGGCAAAGCTTCGGAACAAAGAGGCTGAGGGTTCTGTTTAAGGATCAAATCCTCAAACGGAGAAGATAGACGATGGCTGAACATCTGGGCGAAGCGGCAAGCAACGGCAAGCTGAATGTCGGCGGCGGAAACTCTTCGGTAGGCTACAAAGTCACCGCCCGCAAACAAGATGGCGGCAAGGTGAAGGTGGCCATCAGCGTCATGGCCCCGCGCGACTGGCTGCTGAAACAGGGTTTCAAGCAGGATGCGACGCTGGTTCGCGCCAATGGCGGCGAATTGGCCGTTCGCCACACCGGCGGAGAGCTAGACGTGTCGGACAGCATTTCCGTGACGCTGTCGGCTGCTGAGGTGGAGTGCGACTCCGAGGAGCAGGCGCGCCAGGCGTTTCCGGAACTGGAACTTAATTCGTGAGGCTGAAAACGCATCAGGCGAGAAAACTGATTTATCACCCTGTCGCGAGCGAAAGCTGAGGGGTAAGGTGGAGCCCTTGCTCACCAGAGCTCGAGATAGAGATCCCGCCAGTCGGGATTCATGGCTTCGATCAGTTCGATCTTCCATTTGCGATACCAGCGCTTCAGGGACTTTTCGCGCTGGATCTCCGTCTCGATCCGGTCGTGTTCCTCGTACCAGACCAGCATCCGGCAACCGTATTTGGCAGCAAATCCGTCGTTGATCCCTTCGCGGTGTTCCCAGACCCGCCGCGCTATGTCCGATGTCACGCCGACATACAGCGTTCCGTTCTTTTGATTGGTGATGATGTAGACATAACCCGCCATGCGTGCAGCATGCTTGTATCTGGGGTCAGGCCCGAGGATGACGGAGTTTGTAGGACCGGCAGGAGCCCCAAGGGCTGGCTGACTCGTTGAAATGTTTGATGGGGCAACCTTTGGCATCCCCTAACGGTGGTCATTCCCTCGCCGTCGTCATCCTCGGTCCTCGGGTTTAATCCGAGGATGACCCGAGGATCCACACTGAACTGTGCACTTCGCCAGAGCCTCGGCTGTGCTTTCAGGGGTGCTGGCAATGACCTTCAGATAAGTGCGGGGCTGCTCAGCGGTGTAACGCCAGCTTGTTTTTGGATCCTCGGGTCAGGCCCGAGGATGACGGAGTTTGTGGGGTGATTGGTGCCCCAAAAACTGGTTCACCTGTTGAAACGCCTGATGGCCCGTTCCACGCTTGATAGGGGCACCTTTGGTATCCCCTCCACGGTCGTCATCCTCGGGCTTGACCCGAGGATCCATGATGAACCGCGCCCTTGGGGAAGGCTTCCACCGTGCCGTCGGAATTGCGGCGATGACCTGAAAATAGGCGGGGAAGGTGGAGTTCCAGCAAGGCCGCAGCGAAGTCCCTGATTGGCTAATGACGGCCGACCACTATGCAAAACGGTCGACCGCATTTTCATTCTTTTGTTGCAGTAGAACCGCTACTCGTTCTTGAGTGCAGCCGATCAGCAATGGGTTGCCATCTGTCCGCTATTTCTTGTGCCAGCGCCTGAAGCTGTTTTCTTCTTTGAATGTTGCGTTTTGCAGCGGGAAACATTTCCTCCCTGAATACATCAGCAACTATGCACATATTGGGATCTGAACTGCCTAAATGGCTTAGGTTTTGTTCAGAAAACCAATGGAGCAATGTGGCAAAGAGCACGCCACGTTCGGTATCTTGACCAGAATTTAAAGGCCAAACTTTTCCGAAGTAGGGTTTTATTACGCCGATAAATGGATCGCGAAATCCTGATTGGCGTCTCTTCAAAATTACTGGCGCTTTGATGCGGATCGTAATCCCACCTACCTCAATGCCGTGTGGAATATCTACCGCAAACTCAACGGCATAGTCCTTCAGTGACCATGGCGCGGATTTCACATGTTGAATTGCATCTAGTGCATTCAGTAAGCGCTGCTCATGATGATCTGAACTTGCTTCACGCAACTGATAGGATTTGTCTAGCCCATCAAGGCGTTTAGGATCTTTGCAGCCGGAAACGAGGAAATGAGCGGTCGCTCGCTCAATGTCAGGATACATAGTATCCATGATGAACGTAGGAGGCTGAAGAGCGTTTTCTATTATAGTGACGCGCTTTTGCGGGCTCGCAAATGCATACTCGATGAACTTATGTGCACTTATCGTTTTATTCGCGTTCATAGGCGTTCCCTTGCGCTCTGCGCATGTGAGGAATGCCGTCGCCAACTCGACTCTGATAAAGACTCTCCGTACAATGACCTTGCTACAGGGTGGAGAGCTTTTCTTTGCCCCACGAGGGTGACAGCCTGTTCGTGGTATCCAAAGCCGAGACTGCCAGGTCTCGGCTTTGGTATTTCTAGGACTTGCGAACATGCGCATTCCTTTATGTCTTTCTGTGCCATAGACGGCAAAAGCCCAGGGACGTAATCCCCGGGCTTCCCCAAACTTACCGAAATTTCTCGGCCCCTTTCCTCAAGAGCACCCACTCGTGGCGCCGCACGTGTCACACTTCTCGCAGGTGCCGTTGCGCACCATCGTGAAGTTCTGGCACTCGGAGCACATGTTGCCCGTATAGCCTTGGGCGATCGAGCGCATGCGGCGTTCGGCTTCCACCTTCTTGGCATCGGCCTTGGCCGTGGCTGCGTCGGCAGCGGCCTTGTCCGAGAAGAGGCCGGTGGCAGCTTCGTCGGCCAGCACTTCCTCGGCCACCTCCTCCGCCAGTTCGCGGGCCCGCTCCTCATAGTCCCGCTTGAAGGAGACCACTTCGGAGGTGGAGATGGCGACCGTCGGTTCCAGCTTGCGGGCGGCAGAGCCGGCAAAGGCCGTCACATTGCCGCCGGCGGATGCCTTGGCAGGAGCAGCAGACGCTGCACCGCGCGGTTCGCTGGCTGCCGGTGCGGCGCTGGAAACCAGCGTCGGACGGTAACCACGGGTCAGGCCCTTGGAGACGATATCGGCCTTGCCTTCCGAAACGCCACGGCCAAGTGCCGTGTTGGAGAAGTCGGACGTATCGACATGCGCCAGATCATGGCGGCCGAGATAGGAGACGGCGAGTTCGCGGAACACGTAGTCGAGGATCGACGTGGCGTTCTTGATTGCGTCATTGCCCGTCACGATGCCGGCCGGCTCGAACTTGGTGAAGGTGAAGGCATCCACATATTCTTCCAGCGGCACGCCGTACTGGAGGCCGAGCGACACCGAGATCGCGAAGTTGTTGATGAAGGCGCGCAGCGCCGAACCTTCCTTGTTCATGTCGAGGAAGATTTCGCCAAGGCGGCCGTCGTCATACTCGCCGGTGCGCAGGAAGATGGTATGACCGCCGATCTTCGCCTTCTGGGTATAACCCTTGCGGCGGCCCGGCAGCTTCTCCTGGCTGCGAACCAGACGTTCCACCACGCGCTCGACGATCTTTTCGGTCACGATCACGGCCTGGGCGGCTGCCGGCTGCGCCAGCAGTTCTTCCACCGTGTCTTCGTCTTCCTCATCCTCGATCAGCGAGGCGTTCAGCGGCTGGGAGAGCTTCGAGCCATCGCGGTAAAGCGCATTGGCCTTCAGTGCCAGCTTCCAGGAAAGCATGTAGGCCGCACCGCAATCTTCAACCGTTGCCTCGTTCGGCATGTTGATCGTCTTGGAGATCGCACCTGAGATGAACGGCTGGGCTGCCGCCATCATGCGGATATGGCTTTCGACCGAGAGGTAACGCTTGCCGATCTTGCCGCAAGGGTTGGCGCAATCGAAGACAGGCAGATGCTCGGCCTTCAGGAAGGGGGCGCCTTCCAGCGTCATCGCACCGCAGACATGGATGTTCGCGGCTTCGATGTCCTTCTTCGAGAAGCCGATATACTCCAGCAGGTTGAAGCTCATGTCGGCGAGCTGCTCGTCGGTGACCTTCAGGGTCTCCTTCAGGAAGTCGGCGCCGAGCGTCCACTGGTTAAAGACGAACTTGATGTCGAAGGCCGCCTTGGTGGCGCCGTTGATCGCTTCGATCTTCTCGTCGGTAAAGCCCTTGGCCTTCAGGGAGCCGGGGTTGATGCCGGGTGCCTGGTTGATGTTGCCGTGGCCGACCGCATAGGCCTCGATCTCGGCGATCTGGCCTTCAGAGTAGCCCAGCGTGCGCAGCGCTTCCGGAACCGCACCGTTGATGATCTTGAAATAGCCGCCGCCAGCAAGCTTCTTGAACTTCACCAGGGCGAAGTCCGGCTCGATGCCTGTGGTGTCGCAGTCCATCACGAGGCCGATCGTGCCGGTTGGCGCAATCACGGTCGTCTGGGCGTTGCGGTAGCCGTGCTTCTCGCCAAGCTCCAGCGCCTTGTCCCAGGCAGCCTTGGCGTGGGCGACGAGATCCTGATCCGGGTTTTCCGAATGCGTCAGCGGCACGGGGTTGACGGACAGACCTTCATAGCCCGCGCCTTCGCCATAGGCTGCGCGGCGATGGTTGCGCATGACGCGCAGCATGTTCTCGCGGTTCGGCTTGAAGCCGGGGAAGGGACCAAGCTCGGAGGCGATTTCCGCCGAGGTGGCGTAGGCGATGCCGGTCATGATCGCGGTCAGCGAGCCGGCAATGGCGCGGCCTTCCGCCGAGTCGTAGGGGATACCAGAGGACATCAGCAGGCCGCCGATGTTCGCATAGCCAAGGCCGAGCGTGCGGTATTCGTAGGAAAGCTCGGCGATCTGGCGCGAGGGGAACTGCGCCATCATGACGGAGACTTCGAGAACGACCGTCCACAGGCGAACGGCATGCTCGTATTCGGCAATGTTGATGCGCTTGGTAGCCTTGTCCTTGAACTGCAGGAGGTTCAATGAGGCAAGATTGCAGGCCGTGTCATCCAGGAACATGTATTCCGAGCACGGGTTGGAGGCGCGGATGGGGCCTGCCGCCGGGCAGGTGTGCCAGTCGTTCATGGTGGTGTTGAAGTGCAGGCCGGGGTCGGCAGAGGCCCAGGCGGCGTAGGAGATCTTCTCCCACAGATCGCGTGCCTTCAGCGTCTTCAAGACCTTGCCGTCCTTGCGGGCGGTCAGGTTCCAGTCGCCATCCTTCTCCACAGCGCGCAGGAAGTCGTCCTTCAGCGAAACGGAGTTGTTGGAGTTCTGGCCGGAAACGGTGAGGTAGGCTTCCGAATCCCAGTCGGTGTCATAGGTCTTGAACTCCAGGTCCTTGTAGCCCTGGCGTGCGAACTGG
Organism: Rhizobium oryzicola; assembly: GCF_030504645.1. Taxonomy (GTDB): domain Bacteria; phylum Pseudomonadota; class Alphaproteobacteria; order Rhizobiales; family Rhizobiaceae; genus Neorhizobium; species Neorhizobium oryzicola. Next base: position 492,119 of record NZ_JAUKWQ010000003.1, read on the forward strand.
ATGACGCGCTTGACGTAGTTTTCCGGAACCTGATCCTTCTTGGCGGCGCGGATTTCGCGCTTCAGGGCAGGGTTCTTGGCGGGGTCGAAGCAGTCTTCGCCGTCGCCTTCGCAGTTCACGCAGGCCTTCATGATGGCCTTGAGATGCTTGGAAACGATCTTGGAGCCGGTGACGAGAGCGGCAACCTTCTGCTCTTCCTTCACCTTCCAGTCGATATATTCCTCGATATCCGGGTGATCGATATCGACCACCACCATCTTGGCGGCGCGGCGGGTCGTGCCGCCGGACTTGATGGCGCCCGCTGCACGGTCACCGATCTTCAGGAAGGACATCAGGCCGGAGGAGCGGCCACCGCCGGACAGCTTTTCGCCCTCGCCACGCAGGTGGGAGAAGTTGGAGCCGGTGCCGGAGCCATACTTGAACAGGCGCGCTTCACGCACCCACAGATCCATGATGCCGCCTTCGTTGACGAGGTCGTCTTCGACGGACTGGATGAAGCAGGCATGCGGCTGCGGATGTTCGTAGGACGACTTCGACTTCGTCAGCTTGCCGGTGAAGGGATCGACATAGAAATGGCCCTGGCTGGGGCCGTCAATGCCATAGGCCCAGTGCAGGCCGGTGTTGAACCACTGCGGGGAATTGGGGGCAACGCGCTGGGTGGCGAGCATGTAGGCAAGCTCGTCGCGGAAGGCGGACGCATCTTCCTCAGACGAGAAATAGCCGCCCTTCCAACCCCAATAGGTCCAGGTGCCGGCCAGACGGTCGAAAACCTGACGGGCATCGGTTTCCGAACCATAGCGCTCATTCTCGGGCAGATCCTTCATGGCCTTTTCGTCGGCGACGGAACGCCACAGGAAGGAAGGAACATTGTTTTCCTCGACCTTCTTCAGGATCTTCGGCACGCCCGCCTTGCGGAAATATTTCTGCGCCAGAACGTCGGTCGCGACCTGGCTGAACTGCGCAGGCACGTCGATATCCGCCAGACGGAAGACGATCGAGCCATCCGGATTGCGGATCTCGCTGACGGCCTTGCGGAACTCGATGTCCGCATAGGCGCCAAGGCCGGGTTTGGTGAAACGACGTTCAATGCGCATGTCTCTCGTCCTCGCTGTCGCGCCTTTTCAGGGCGCAAGAATTTCCGTTGGCGGCGATCGCATCAACAATCGGCAGCCGTGCCCGTTCCAGATCTCTATCGGTTCATCATCCGTGGGATGGTCGACCTCTATATGGTGGGCAGCCTGCCTGTAAATACTAAATATAGTATCAACGAGCTTTTTGCACCAGCCATTTATGCCTTGGCCGACACGCGAAACGGCACAGGAAACCACGCTGCCGGAATGCCGTCATGGCAAGCCCGGTGAAGCTATAGGCTACAGAGTTTCGCATTGAGGAACCGGCCTCGTGACGCCCGGTTCAGTCGCCGCCGCAACATGGAATGCAATCTTGTTCGAATGCGTGATTCCGTCAAGGCATAGATCGACACAGATTTTTAACCACAAGATATTGTGGCTGTGGACTGTGGAAAACGGGGACAGCCGAATCAACAAAGGAACTCAATTACTTGCGCGAATCAGCTCAGGGGCACCCTTCACTTTCGTGCTATTTCGGCACGCCTGTGCATATGCGAAACAGCTTCTGCGTCCCCAGAAAAATGTGACTCAATATTAACTTTCACAAATCATAATATACCCTGAAATTGCAGGGTGAATGTGCTGTTTTGCCCGCAATCGAGTCTGTGTGGGAAGCGGGGAAGCCTCCAATGAATATTCGGAATCTGTCCATCTTGAAGAAGGTGGGGCTGGTTGTCGGCCTGATGGGTATAGCGGCCATTGCCATCGCAAGCGTTGGGGCTCAAGGTCTTTTTGCGCTGGGCGGCGCCTTAAAAGACACAGGTGCGCGTGAAGAGGTGGCGCGCGAGGCCATGGACCTGCGCGTCGACATCATCGCCATCAGCCGCATGACCTATCAGCTGGCCTTCGCGCCGGAAAAGGCCGCGGACTTTGCCGCCGAAACGGAAAAACGCGCCAAGGAAATGCTGGAGCGACTGCCAAAGATTGCGGCAACTGCCGACAAGGAAGAGCAGAAGCAATTGGCTGATATCAAGACCAGCCTGAATTCCTACTTCGATACGATCCGCGCCATGGTGAAGACGGCTGGCACCGAAGCGGGCAAAGACCCGAAGGCGATGGCTGACGCACTGAACAAGGCGCTGGATGGCCAGAAGGCCGTTACCGCTGCAGTGAAGGTCTACAGCACCTATTCCGCAACCACGCTGGCGGCCTCCCGCGCCTATGCCATTGACGAGTCTGAGGGAACGGTCCTGGTCCTCGGCATCACGGCTGCAGTCTGCATCGCGCTTGGCGTGGCGCTCAGCCTCGTGATCGCCCGTCGTGACATTGCCGGACCAATCCGCCGCATGACCGGTGTCATGAGTGATCTCGCCAAGGGCCATACCGACCAGCCGGTCACTGACACCGACCGCAAGGACGAAATAGGCGAGATGGCCCGCGCGCTGGAAGTGTTCCGCGCCAACGAGATCCACATGCGCGAGATGGAGGCGCAGGAAGCGGCCCTCAACCGCCAGAGCAAGGATCTGCAGCAGTCGATCAGCGGAATCGTGGCCGCTGCCGCCGCCGGCGACTTCAGCCAGCGCATCACCAAGGCCTATGATGACGCGGATCTTCGCCGCTTCGCTGATAGCGTTAACGAGCTGGTGCAGAATGTTGATCACGGCGTCACCGAAGTGCGCCGGGTCATCGCAGCCCTGGCCGATGCGGATCTGACAAAGGACATGGAAGGCCGCTTCCAGGGCGCCTTTGCCGAACTGCAGCAGAACGTGAACGCGACCATGGCAACGCTGCGCGCTACCATGGACAATGTTCGCACCGCTGCAGGCACCATCACCGACAATTCCGGTGAACTGTCGTCTGCGTCCAACCAGTTGGCGCGGCGCACCGAGCAGCAGGCCGCAGCGCTGGAAGAAACCGCCGCAGCACTGGAAGAAATCACCACGACGGTGCGCATGTCCACCGAGCGGGCGACGGAAGCCAGCCGCATGGTGAACGAGACCAAGAACAGCACGGGCAAGTCAGGCGGCATCGTGCGCGATGCGATCGAAGCCATGGGCCGCATTGAGCAATCCTCGCAAAAAATCAGCCAGATCATTTCGGTCATTGACGAGATTGCCTTCCAGACCAATCTGCTGGCGCTCAACGCAGGCGTGGAAGCAGCCCGTGCCGGTGAGGCAGGCCGCGGCTTTGCGGTTGTCGCGCAGGAAGTGCGCGAGCTTGCGCAGCGCTCGGCCAATGCCGCCAAGGAGATCAAGGGTCTTATCAATGCCTCGGCGGATGAAGTGAAGGGTGGCGTGTCGCTTGTTCTCTCCACCGGCGATGCGCTGAAGGAGATCGAAGATCTCGTCAACCGCGTCAATGACCACGTGGCAACCATTGCCCGTGCGGCCGGCGAACAGTCGGCGGCGCTGGCGGAGATCAACACCTCGGTCAATCATATGGACCAGATGACGCAGCAGAATGCGGCCATGGTGGAAGAGACGACGGCGGCCAGCCAGGTGCTCGCCAGCGAAAGCCGCCAGTTGACCGCGCTGCTGGCCAAGTTCCGTCTCGACGGGCCTGGCAGCGCCGGGGCAGATTACAGCCGCCGCGCTGCTTGATCAGCTGAGGTATTGGCTTCGGGCGCCAACACCCTGCAGCGCCCGATGTCTTTACTTGATAGCCCGTCATCCGGTGACGCGCCGCGCGTCATCTATTCTTTCGATGATCGGGCTCGGCCATCTTGCGGTGCGCAGCAGCCAAGGCCCCCGCAGGCGTGACATTGGCAAGGGCTGACTGCTGCTTGTTTTTAAAACCGGTCACGACATCGCCTTCCCCGCCCAGCATCGCCTGAAATCCATGCTGGGCGACCATCGCAGGATCGTCCTTCTTCATCCATCAATGGGCGTATCCTGCATCTCGGCACGCTCGAAAAATTCGGAGGAGAAGCTTTTGATGAAGGCCTTGGTGGCCTTGTACACTGCCTGAAAGCTCCCCGGCATGAAACCCGCAGTCGCGCCCGTGAAGCGTATGCGCCCCTGCCCGCGGGCGTGCATGCGGCTGCCGATGTCAGACCTTTTGCGATTCCCTAGGGGATATGTTCGTTTCCTCTCGACACAGCACGGCGGAACACCCGCTGTTTGAGAGATGAAACCTTGCCTTTCGCGGCATGTTCCGTTTCAGCGAAAACGCAGGCCGAGTTCCCCCAATTCGCGACGAACCACGTCGCAGTCATAGGTCAAGCCGTCATCCAGAACCAGAGTGACATGATCTGGAACAGACAGGGTATTTTCTGTGGTGACGCGAGCACCGGTTTCAGAGAGATCGCGCAGCATGCAGGTGATGGCACTGTGACCATGGTTAAACGCAAGCCTTGCCCCTTTCAGCATGCGACGTCGCGGAGCGGGAGTAGATTCTTCATTCATAGTGAAATCTCGATACGCTAATCTCGTTTAGACGTCTGCGGGATCCAAAATTAATTCATACAAGTAAATCACCCCTTAAATTAGGAGTTCCATACAATACGCGAAACCATTACCCTCTGATTGCAGATTCGAATTCCATGCACCCGCACATAATAACAACGGGAGGCCACTGTGAACAGATTCAGCCCCAATATACCCCGCAAGATCCTCCTTCTGGAAGATGACATGCTGCTGGCGCTCGACATGGAAGACTATCTGACGGAGAAGGGTTACTATGTCGTCGGACCGTTTGGAAGGGTCACCCAAGCACTGGAAACAATCCACCATACGGAACTCGCAGGTGCAATCGTCGATCTCAACCTCAAAGGCGAATATTCCTTTCCGGTCATTGATGCACTCCAGGCTCGCGGTGTTCCGGTCATCATTTGCAGCGGATATGCTGACCTTCCCGACATGAAGGACAAATTAGCTTTCCTGCCGCTTTTGCCCAAACCCTGGAGCCCCGACGAATTGAACGTTTTGATGGTCGAGACCTTCCAATTCCATCAAAACGTCATCGGCGGCTGAAAGGCCTTCGTCGTCATCTGCAGCCTGCAGCGGGAAGCTGAGACGACAGGTCAAACCCGCGGGCGAATAGTCGATCGTGACGTTGCCCTGGAGTTCATATTCAATGGTCCGCTGAATCAGGATCGTGCCAAACCCGCTCTTGCTGGGTACGCGCACGGACGGCCCATCAATTTCGCACCAATACAACACAAGATCACTGCCAGAAGGTGTTTCCTGGCCGCGGGACCAGCGAATGGCGACACGACCACGCTCATGGGCCAAAGCCCCGTACTTGACGGCATTCGTCAGCAGTTCGTTGAGCACCATACTGAGAGCAAGCGCGGTTTTGGGCGTCAAGCGAATAGCGGGACCAGGCTCTACCTCGATGCGCGCTGGATCTCTGATATAGGCCGTTACCGTCCGACGGATGACATCCTGAAGCTGCGCCTCGCGCCAGTTGGTCTCAAACAGCAAAGCATGCGCATCGGCCATCGCACGCAAGCGCCCGGTCAGGTTGTCAACATAGGCATCGACATCATCCGCGCCCTTCGCAGTACGACGCACGATAGACATGACCATCGCCATCGTATTCTTCACGCGGTGGCTCAACTCACGTACAAGAAGTTCACGATGGTGTTCGGCACGCCTCAATTCCCGGCGCTCATGTGCTTCCGACAGAGCCCGCTCCACTGCCGCCGGCAATCGGATAAGCCGCTGCTTCAGCACATAATCCGTCGCGCCGCGTCGAAAGGATTCAATCGCGGCCTCTTCCCCAAGCACTCCGGAAACGAAGATGAACGGGGTTTCCGGCACACGCGCATGCGCGATCTCCAACGCCGTCATTCCATCGAAGTCGGGAAGAGAGAAGTCGGAGAGAATCACGTCGAAACCCATGGAATCGAGCGCCTTGAGATATTCGCCCCGCGTTGCGACTCGTCGCACCTCGGGCGGCGGCTTCAGGGTATTCAGATGCTCGCAGATCAGCTCTGCATCGAGCGCGCTATCTTCCAGTACCAGCACACGAGCCGGCAGATGCCTGCTGAAGTCAAATTTTACCATAGCGCGAGTGTCCTGGTGGCGGCTCGTTTAGCAGTGCCCAAAAGACACCGAGGTCTTGAATAGCCTTGAAGAACTCGGAAAATTCAACCGGCTTCACCACGAAGGCATTGACGCCGAGTTCGTAGCTGCGCACCAGATCCTGCTCTTCCCTTGATGAGGTCAGCATCACGATCGGGATATGCCGCAGCAGGTTATCTTTCTTGACACGCTCCAAAACCTCAAGACCATCAATCTTGGGCAATTTAAGATCGAGAAGTACAACGGTCGGATCACCGCCAGAGCGCTTTTCGTAAGCGCCCTGTGAGTAGAGATAATCCATGGCCTCAGCCCCATCCCGTGCAATCACGATCGCGTTCGCGAGCTGGCACTTTTCCAAGGCCGCAAGCGTCAGCTCCAGGTCACGAGGATTATCTTCTACCAGAAGGATTGGACGCAACTCAGGCAATGGCACGGCCTTTCTTTTCTATGGTCGGCAGGGCGAAGGTAAAGGTCGCTCCCTTATCGAGCTCGCCTTCTGCCCTGATGCTCCCGTTATGTTTCTCAACAATGCGCCGGGTGAGTGCTAATCCAATCCCGGTTCCTTCAAAGTCTTCGGGTCTCTGCAGGCGCTGGAAAACCCCAAACAACTTTCCGACATAGGCCATATCGAACCCCACGCCGTTATCCCGAATCACGTAGGTTGATTGATTTTTTTCTTCTCTACCAAAAATTTCAATACGCGCTATCGCGCGCTTACCAGTATATTTCACAGCATTTTCGATCAGGTTGAACCAAACCTGACGCAACAATGTCGCATCACCCCACGCAATGGGGAGTGGTTCAACCTTCCAATCTATCGCTCGAGACTGAAATTCACCCGAAACACTTTGGATGACTTCCGCTACAAGCTTGTTCATGTCTACAGACTTGGAAACTATGGAAGCCCGACCCAATTGCGAAAAATTCAGGAGATCGTCTACCAGCCTTCCAGCTGCGACAGCAGCTTCAGATATGGTTTCAAGATAGTGGTGGGATTTCTCGTCCAGATTACGCTCGCGTTCACGCAGCAACTGAGCGAAGCCGACGATGTGACGAAATGGGGCCCGCAGATCGTGCGAGATGGAATAGGAGAATGCTTCAAGCTCCTTGTTCGACCTCTGCAGCTCATTGGTGAGTTCTGCCAGTTCCTCAGCCTGCCGAAGAACGATACCGACGATGGCAGCGCGCAAGTCCTTGGCAGCGGTCAGTTCCGCTTCCGTCCAGGGGCGAGCCTTGTATCGGACGAGTTCACTCCACGCCGCGAAGGAGTTGCGGGGATGGATACGCCCGCTTTCTCTTACCACCTTATGCGGATTACCACCCCAGGTGACTGTGTGAACCACTTCTGGCCTGAACCAGATCAACCAGCTTGGATGCAATTCGGACAACCTGATGGCAAGGATCCCGCTCGCCGTCTCAACCAGAGGCTCAAGCAGCGGTTCCTTGACGGCAAGGGAATCAGTCGCAACCATGTCCCCGCCGTTTGCCTTCTCCAACCAATCGAGAAGCCTGCGGAGCAGCATCTCTTGCGGACATTGCCCCAGGCGATGCAGAGTGTTCTCCGTAATGATTGCCGCTCCCGTGGCGTTGACCTGCGCCAAAAGATCGTCACCCATCGCCGCAAGCGCACCCACCCAGTCCGCACCGGTCGACATACCCGCCAGAAGCCGGCTGGTGATATGCGACAGTTGAAGGTGTCTTGCGGCTTCATCTATCCGCTCGAGAGCGGCAATTCGCATGCCGAGGGACTGCGCAAGGAAGTCACAGGCATCCCGGATGGGTCGGGCCACCAGATGCGGATCAACGCTATGGCACGCGACCAGCCCCCACAAGCGTCCATCGATGATGATCGAGACGGACATAGAGGCGGCGGTACCCATGTTGCGCATATATTCGAGATGCACGGGAGATACGCTTCGCAGCTGGGCGAAGCTCATGTCCAGGGGCTCACCCGTTCGCGGGTTCAATACGGGTTGGAGCGGAATGGCTGTATAATCGATATCGGGAATGATGCGCAGACGGTTTGAAGCATATAGATCCCTGGCTTGGCTGGGGATGTCGGAACTCGGAAACCGCAAATCAAGATAGTTTGGGAGCTGCCCGTTGCCGGCTTCAGCCACAACCCGTCCATCCCAGTTCTCGTCAAAACGGTAAACGAGAACCCGGTCGAAATCCGTCAATTCCTGAACGAAATTGGCCGCAGCCTGAAGAGAGCCTCGCACATCGGCTTGGGCGTTCAAACGTCCAACGAAAGCCCGAAGTCGATGAAATGTCTCTTCGAGCGACTGAGCGTCAACGCGCTCCGCTTCAACGATAATGTTCCCGCCAGCGCGATGCGCCAGGATGGCAAGGCCCTGCTCCGGAAGGATACACTGATAATTCGGGGCATCCGTTGGGTACCAACTCAGAAGATCGCAACTCAACTTAGCGAGCCCACCCTCAAGACGGTGAGACGGGCGGACCGGAGATGAAAAGAATTGGGGCGCATTGGCGCTTATCTGCAGCACGATTCCATCCGCTGGAGACAGCACGAAGAGTGCACCATGCGGTTGGATGGCACCGGGAATACGGATGGGTTCCCGGGCACAGGCTTCAAGATCCGAATCCGTCTCGGTCAAAGGCGCCTCCGATTCCCGCATCACGATATGGTGTAAGCTAGGGAATTGCCTAAACGTCAAAGTAGCATAGACGATCAGCTACCGATGTGAAAGGCGCAACGGAAGTAAGGAACAATTAATATAAAAACCATCGCTGCTATGGCGTCACAAGGATAATCAGCGCGGGAGGAACCGGACGACCCTGAATGCCTCCTTCGCGTATATCGTGCGGCTGCGTTATTCTATCAGATGGCGGCGGATGGCCTCAGCGATTGCCTGAGTGCGATTGGTGGCGCCAACCTTCTTCGTAGCGTTCTTGATATAAGTATTCACGGTATCAACCTGATAACCGCTTTCTGCTGCGATTTGTTCGCTGGTGAGCCCTTTCGAGGCGAGGCGCAGACAGGTAATCTCGCCGGACGATAGCTTGAGTGCGGCTGCGGCAAAGCGCTCCATAAGTGGACGGGTGATCGCCGTATGGGTCGCATGAGCAATGGCGCCCAAAAACTCCATCTCTTCCTGATCAAAAGGCACCGAGCGGGTAAAACCAACACCACCATATACTTTGTCGCCGCGTCGTATCGGGAAAAGCGTGCGGTTTTTGATGTTGAAGGTATCGAGCAGATAGGCCAGTCGCTCGTTCAGAACTGTATCCTTGAGCACTTCGCCTTCGATGACTGGACCCTGTGCCATTTTGCAAGCTTGAACATAGGGATCCGTCAGATGAAAACGTTCATCGTAATAGGCTTCTAAAAAGGCAGGCGGGAAATCGGTATCGACGGATTGAGCCGTACCAAATCGGAATCGATCGATATCCAATCCCCCAACCATGATATAGTCGAAGGAGACCGAACGGCGTAGCCGTTCGACAAACGGATTGCTATGGAGAAAGCGGTGGCGCGGCACAGACGCGAGGTCCACAAACTCGTCAAGCTGGTCGGCGCGGCGATACATGGGTCTGGACAGCATGGCAGATACCTGAGTGATTTTGCCAATTTTTAAGATCTACAACTTGCGATTTGGTAAACAACCGCAACAAATATGACTTATTCAAAGTCTTGATAGCGACCTGATTCTGACAAAAACATTAACAACCTGTAACCGATCATTCCGATTTCCGCCAGATCCAATAATCCCTCATTAATTCATTTCACCTAATAATCGCCACCTATACGCGCAGCATTCGCCGCGCCGTCTCCTGGGGGCTCAAAATGATGACTTCAAAAAGTGAGATTGACGATCTGCAGGAACGACTTGCGTTTATGGACATCGGTTCCCGGGAACGGCAGACGCTCGCTGGATTGCATGCCATCGTCGCAGAATCAATCGGCCCAGCCCTAGACCGTTTCTATATCAAGGCGGGAAAAAACCCGCACACATCGAGCTTCTTCTCTAATGAGGCCCATGTCGAACACGCCAAATCCCGGCAGGTTAAGCACTGGAAGACCATTACCAGCGGAAATTACAACGCTGAATATGTCAGCGCTGTTGGTGCGATCGGCAAGACCCATGCCCGGCTTGGCCTGGAGCCCAGATGGTATATCGGCGGTTATGCACTCATCCTCGAAGGCATCATCAAAGATGTCGTGGCGTCCGAATTGAAGGGCTTCCTGCATCGGAGCAAGGCAGCTGCACTCCAGGATCGCTTGTCTGTTCTGGTGAAGGCAGCGCTTCTGGATATGGACTACGCAATCTCAGTCTATCTTGACGCTTTGGCGGACGAAAGACGAAAGGTGGAAGCAGACAAAGCCAAGGCATCGGCAGAACAGCAAGTCGCGCTTGACGCTTTGGGTTCGGCACTCGCCAAGCTTGCCGCCCGCGACCTGACATCACATATTCAGGACGCGCTTTCCCCGGAATTTGGTGCCATCAAAGACAATTACAACGCGTCCGTCGTCGAATTGAACCGAGCCCTCCAAGAGGTAACCAACGCAGTCGAGCAGGTGAACGGCGAGGTTGGAAACATCTCGAGCGCCACAGAAGATATGGCCAAGCGGGCGGAACAGCAGGCCTCTGCGCTGGAACAGACCGCAGCCGCACTGGAAGAAATCACGACAATCTCCGCAGCATCTTCGAAGCGTACCAGTGACGTCCAGAATATTGTGCAGGACTCGGCGAATGAAACCGTGAGATCTGGAGAGGTGGTTCAGCAGGCTATCGAGGCGATGGGAGACATCGAGCAATCGTCTCAGAAGATGAACCAGATCATCGGCGTCATCGATGAGATCGCCTTCCAGACCAACCTCCTAGCATTGAACGCTGGAGTGGAAGCGGCACGCGCTGGAGAACAGGGCAAGGGATTTGCCGTGGTCGCACAGGAAGTTCGCGAACTCGCTCAACGCTCCGCCGCCGCAGCTAAGGAAATCAAGGAGTTGATCAACCGGTCCACGGCCGATGTCAATCGCGGCGTTGAACTGGTCAACCGCACTGGGGACGCACTGGTGGGGATTGGCGATCGGGTAAAGGCGATCAATGAGCATATCAACTCTATCGCCCACTCCGCGCGAGAACAATCGACCGGCATTGATGAGATCAATACCGCCATTCGCAGCATGGATCAGAATACGCAGCGTAATGCCGCCCTTATGGAGGAGACCAATGCCTCCACGCAAAATCTGATGGCTATCAGCACGAACTTATCGTCGCTGCTGAGCCGATTCAGGACCGGCACATCCGTCTCGGGCACATCCACCGGCTATCGGAGAAGCGGCTGATCAAGCCTTGCCGTTTTTGCTGCTGAAGCGATCGAAGCTTTGAACGAGTGCGGACAAAGCCTCATCGATAAATGCGTTTTCGAGGCCGACCGCGAATTCGATTTTCGTCGTGCGCCCTTCACGCCGGATTTTTGCAAATACCTCGCCATTTGAGCCCTTCAACGTGGCAGAGGGTTTGGCATCCACCTTTGGCAGCCGCGACAGGCTGTCGAACAGCATCTGGAAACGTTCATCACTGCCTGCCAGGCGAAACGCTTCCGTATCAACGTCACGCTCGGCACGCGCCAGCTGATCGGCTACCTGCAGCAACTCGCCCAGCTTCATCCAGCGATCACGCCCTGCTTTCGGCGCAGAGCCGATCAGCCGGATGAACCGCTCAGGTACGGCCTCGACGACCTGCATTAGGCGCGAAAGTTCACTCTTCTGGACGGAGAGTGCCTCGCCAATCACCTTGCGTTCAAACCCTCGAGCGGCAAGGTTGCGGGCAAAAATGGCGCGTTCGATGAAGGAGAGATTGCGCCTTTCCGCATTTTCCTTACCCTGCGCAAGAACGAGTTCATCGTCGGTCAAGGGGCGCACAATTGCCCTGACGTCTATACCAAGTTTGGTTGCCGCACGAATACGACGATGACCATAGGCGGTTTGATAATAGCCGGGCTTTTCAGGATGCGGACGCAAAAGCACCGGCACCTGCTGCCCGCTCTCGCGCATGCTTTCCGTCAGAACCTCGAAATCTTCATCTTCCTGATCCGCAAGGCGAATACGATCTTCGATAAAGGACGCCTCGATTTTATCAGGCGCAATGGCAATGACCCGCTCGCCGTCCTGAAGTGCCTGACGCAACAGACGTGCTTCTTCCGCATCCCGCGTCATGGAGCCGAGGGTCAGGCCCATCGCCTTGACAGCACCAGATGCGCTGCGAGCAGCAGGAGCTTGCTGCACAGCTTCCGACGAAGCAGCGTGTGCTGGTTTGGCGGGAACAGAGCCCGGCGAAGGCGCAAGTCCACCGGCGAACAGCGCCTTCAACTCATCCTTCCGATTGCCTGCCATCATCCCTCTCCCGTCACCAGCCCCATGCGGCGTGAATCAGTGTCTCGATTTCACCATTCACCGCGTTCATTGCTTCCAATGCGCGATCATAGGTGGAGCGTGTGAAATTCTCGCGCCCGACCTCGTACAAGGTCTGCTTTGTCAGCCCTGCGTCCGATACTGCAGTGGATTTCAGCATGGGCGCGGTCAGTACGCGATCGCCAAACAGCGAGCGCATGAATCCGACGATCTGCGCCTGCGGCCCATCATTCGGTTCGAAACGCGTCACCAGATAGCGCAAGAAGTCGAAGTTCAAGCTACCACCAGCCTCGCGCACAACGGAAAGGAGATCCGACGTCATGAACAGGAACTGGTTCATTGAGGCGACATCCAGCATTTGCGGATGCACTGTGACAATAACGGATGTCGACGCACATAGGGCCGATAGTGTCAGATAGCCCAGTTGTGGCGGGCAATCGATGACCACGACATCATAGTTGTCCGCGACACTCTGAAGGGCCTCCTGAATTCGGGCGAAAAAGACGGAGCCAGCGTCCTGACCGCTCTGGCGCCTTGCCAGCGCCTGCGGCGTCTCGTGTTCGAACTCCTGCAGTTCGATATTCCCTGGAACCAGATCCAGCCCCGGAAAATAGCTTCCGCGAATGATATCCGACAGCGGACGCGCGCTTTCATCATAGCGGATTGCGCCATACAGCGTGTCATTGCCCGTAAGATCCAATTCTGGTTGATAGCCAAACAATGCCGAGAGAGAAGCCTGTGGATCGAGATCCACGGCCAGCACGCGGTGACCGGTCAGCGCAAGATATTGCGCCAGATGCGCCGCAGATGTCGTCTTGCCGGAACCACCTTTGAAGTTGGTGACAGATATGATCTGAAGGTGCTCTGCCCCAGATGCACTGCGGCGCGGCAGGTAACTGCGTGCCTTTGCAACATTACCCTTGGCAAGAGCCTGTTCAGCCAGATGGCTGCGGAGCGCATTAATGTCCGTGAGCGTATAGAAGCGGCGCCCGCCATTGCCTGTTTCAGGCTGCGGGCCTTCGCCGGCAAGCGACAACTGGCGCAAATACCCATCGGATACGCCAATCAGTTTGGCAGCTTCGCCCGAGGAAAACGCTCGCAAGGATTTGCTGGCCGCAGGCGGAAAGAGCCGCTCCCGCATCGCCTTCAACTGTTCGGAAAGCGCCCGCGCATCCGCCGCGATCGCAACATCAGCGGATGGCTTCAAATTTTCACTCACAGCCATGACAACGACCTCTGCATCCGCCAAACAATAACGAGATTAATCCGATATACGGAAAAATTTCACAAATCCGCAAATCACCGTTACAATATGACATTGTCGCGCACGCTTCGTCAATTCACGTTCGCAGTTAAGTTCCGTTACCACAATGCAGCAAGAGGCGGGCGCACAAGCCAGTGCACCCGCCTGGAACCCCTATCGAAGATGACGTCAGGCCAGCGCAACAGCCGGGGATCGGCGACGAAGCACCAGAAGGAGAACGGTGGCAACGCCGCTGAAGATCGCAACCGGCACGATGGCCATCAGCACTTCAGAGGGCGAGCGTCCTGCCGCCACGAGACCACCGGCCAGCAATGGGCCTGCAACCGATCCCAATCGACCGGCAGCAATGGCAAAGCCCACACCCGTGCCACGCACATGTGCCGGGTAACACTGAGGGGCGATCCCATACAAAATGGCCTGTGCACCAAGCAAACCACCACCGACCATGGTGGCTGCAATGGCAGTGACCCACACATTTGCAGGGGCGTTGCCCAGCAATACCAGTGAAACGATCAGGAACGAGAAGCAAAGACCGGCGCTGAGGGCTTTCTTTTCTCCATCTAGGAGACGGCCGGCAATGAGGCTTCCGGCGGCGCTGCCGATATTGAACAGGATCTGGATCAGAGCTGCGCTGGTACGATCAATCCCCTTGGATACCATCAGAGCCGGCAGCCAGTTGATCAAGAGATAGACGATCAGCAGACCGAAGAAGAATCCAACCCAAAGTAATAAGGTAGGAAGGAGTGAACCGGGCGCAAAGAGATCCCGCCAGCGGTTTCCGGAACCACTAATGGCAGGTTGCGTCACCCGCAACGGTGGCAGCATCGTCATCAGCGGGATAATGAGCAGGATCGGCAAAATGCCGCCTGCGATAAAAATGCTCTTCCAGTCATCATGAAGCCCGGCCATGGCGACGAAACTGGCAACAGCTCCGCCCAGTGGCACGCCCGCATACATGATGGACACGGCCTGTCCGCGCTTCTCGGGTGTTGTCGCCTCTGCGGCAATGCTGACAAGATTAGGAAGCGCACCTCCCAGCCCCACGCCGGTCAGAAACCTGATGACGATCAGCGCTTCAAAGCTTCCCGCAAAGCTTGTGGCGAGCGAGAACACGCCAAACAACAGCAACGAGGCGGCCAGACCTGCCCTACGGCCATAGCGATCTGCAAACATCCCGCCCAAGAGGGCACCAAAGATGAGAGCAATCGTGGCTGCAGAAAAAAAGATGCCAATTTGTGGTGGGGTCAGCCCGAAGGCGGGCGCCAGCTTTGGCGCGGCAACACCCGCTGCCTGAAGGTCAAAACCCTCGATGATGGCCGCCAGAAAAGCAATGGATAGGATCTTGCGTGATGTAGCATGCGAAACGTCTGCAGACATGATTTCCCTCCCACGAAATCTGCGTGCGCCGCCGCACTCAATCAGCGCGACGGGTATTCCAAATGATTCAGACGGGCTGCGATACTCGCCGCGCCGCCCTTATAAGCAGTCGAGGGCCGGGATGCTTGGGTGTCCCGGCCCCGGCGCGATCAGGCGCGCTTGTAAGCTCCGAGACCCGGGCGATAGGTCTTGTCATCAAGGAACTGCTTCAGCCCCTCGTCGCGCCCACGGGTCTGATCGAGGAAGAGCATCTGCTCGAGCTTTGCGTAAATGTAATCGTCCGCCAGATCCCATGGCATGTTGCGCACACGCTTGAACGTATCCTTCGCAGCCTTGAGCGTGACCGGGTTCTTTTCGAGCAGGCTCTCGCAGATCTTGCGAACGCGCGCCTCCAGCTCGGCCAGCGGCACGGATTCGTTGACGAGGCCCATTTCACGCGCCTTCTGACCACCGAAAGTTTCGCCGGTCATGATGTAATAGAGCGAGTCCCGATGGTTCATGACCTCGGCGACGGCACGAGTGACGTTGCCGCCGGGCAGGATGCCCCAGTTGATCTCCGAGAGACCGAACGTCGCCTCGTCCGCCGCAACAGCCAGATCGCAGGACACGAGCGGCGTGAAGGCGCCACCGAAGCACCAGCCGTTGACCATGGCGATGGTCGGCTTTTCGAAATACATCAGGCGGCCCCACCAGCCGCCTGATTGGCGGCGCGCCTTGAGCGTGGCGTCGCGCGGCTTGCCGTCATTGTCGCGGAAGTATTCCTTGAGGTCCATGCCGGCGGACCAGGATGCGCCCGCGCCGCGGAGAACGAGAACGCCGCAACGGTCATCTCCCTCAAGCTCATCCAGAACCTCCAACATGCGCTTGTTCAGCGTCGGGTTCATGGCATTGCGCTTTTCCGGGCGGTTCAGAGTGACGAAGGCGATCCGCCCATCAAATTCGACGAGGACGGGTGAAGTGCTGCTTTCTGCTGCATTGCTCATGGTGTATCTCTTTCCTAAGCTCTCAATCAAATCCAATCAGGCGGCGCGCCAGTTCTGGCGCAACACGTGCTTGAGCGGCTTGCCCGCTGCGTTTCTGGGTATGCTGTCGACAATCAGGATATGGCTTGGGCACTTGAAGGTCGCGAGGCGCGCTTTGCACAAGGCCTGCAACTGGGCGGGGTCGACGGAAGAACCACCGCGCGAGACCACGAAGGCCGCACCCGTCTCGCCCCAGCGGTCATCCGCCACGCCTATGACAGCCACTTCGGCCACATCGGAATGGCCCGCAATGACAGCCTCGACTTCCGCCGGATATACGTTTTCGCCACCACTGATATACATGTCCTTCAGGCGATCGGCGAGCATGTAGAAACCGTCAGAGTCGCGCCTTGCCATGTCGCCCGTGCGGAACCAGCCATCGGTAAAGGCCGCTTGGGTTAGTTCCGGCTTGTTCCAGTAGCCAGGCGATACCGACGGCCCGCGAATCCACAGCTCGCCGACTTCATCCACCTCTGCTTCCTCACCCGTATCCCTGGAGATACGGACCTCAATCAAGGGCGCTGGGAAACCGACGCTTCCGTGACGGGTGGCAATAGCCAGCTCATCCAGCGGCATGTGCATGACAGTACCCGCTTCGCTCATGCCGTAGCCATTCACCAGCGCGATGCCGTCCTTCAGGTAGGCTTCCACCAAAGGCGGCGGCAGAGGCGCGCCTCCGATAAAGATCGCTTTCAGGCGTCGCATCCGCTCCGGCGCAAAGCCCGGATGATCGCGCAGCATGGAGGCCATTTGCGGCACGGCGAAATAGTGGGTGATACCAAGGTCGTCATCATTCAGGCAGGAGATCGTCCGCTCCGGCACAAAGCGATCGGAGATGACCAATGTACCGCCCATCATCAGTGTCGTCCGCGCAATCGCCACGAGCCCAATGGTGTGGAAAAAGGGCAGATCACAGAAGGTGACGGAACCCGGCACCACCTCACCCACGAAGGAGAAATTGACCGCAGCGCAGAAGAGGTTCTTGCGGGTCAGGATAACGCCTTTGGGCGTCCCTGTTGTGCCCGAGGTATAGAGCAGAACACTGGGCGTATCAGCATCTGCCTTCAGACGCTTCATTGGCTCCGCGCGGGCAATGCGCGCATCGAGGCTATCTTCACTGCCCGTGAAGGGAATGGTGGCACGTTTGGCCGAAGCGGCACCGAGCGCTTTGCCAACTGCCTCGAATTCAGGCTCGTACACCACCAGTTCCGGTTCGCAATCGGCTACGATGCTTTCAAGCTCGGCAGCGCCGAGACGCCAGTTCAACGGCACGAAAATGGCACGTATGCGCTGACAGGCGAAAGCCAGAACCAGCAGGTCGATGCTGTTGCGGCCAAGGCTGGCGACACGGATATGGTCGCCGCGAAAGCGGAACATCTCATAAAGCACCGCCGCGCAACGAGAGATCCGTTGGTCGAGTTCCTGAAAAGTCAGAGAATAGCCGCCTGGCAGTACATGCACGGCTTTGCGCGTGGGCGAGACCTGGGCGCGATAGCCCACAGGATCTTCAGCCACAAGCGTATAGGAATTGCCGAGACCAAAGCCCGACAAGTCGACTCCAGAATGCATCAGAATTCTCCTCCCATTGACCGCTCCCACGACCAATTAGTATGCAACACATACAATTTCCTTTATCAAATGGCAAGAGTTGTTTCGCCGGGGCGAAACATTCGCCTTTGCGGAAATAATACCAAGTGTCGATGACAGGAACCGATTGCGCCGGAGCGATTTTGGTTTCCGGCGAGGAGAAAACCACAGTCGGACCCATCGGTCCGGCGCGGATTTTCGACGACGCCTGGAGGCCAAAAGCGCCCGGTCCTTCGGATGGGCCGGATATCCTTCCCCGCCTTTGTCGCAATCCTCGACCGATGCGGGAGCATCGCTCTCCGGTATGCTTCGCGTCGGATGAAGGCCTCCGGTCCCACGCAATGGGTTTCTATCATCGACATTTGGTATAAGCGCAGCCGGGCGACTTGGGTAACGGCAGAAACCCGTGCTATGCGCGGGAGCGATGAATGCAGCGAAAGACAAGCGATGAGCGACGGGATCGAAGCCGAGGAGACAAGTGTCGAAGGATTGGAGCGCGGCTGGCTGAAGAGCATTGTCGGCTATCATCTGCGCATGGCGCATGTGGCGCTCTATCGCGACTTTGCCGCGGCCATGGCGGAGTTCGACCTGACACAGAAACAGATGGCCGCGCTGGTACTCATTGCGACCAACCCTGGGGCGTCGCAGGTGGACGTGGCAAATGCACTTTCGATGGATCGCGCCACGATGATGGGCATGGTGAAACGGTTGACCGCGCGCAACCTGATAGAACGCCGCTCATCAACGGCAGATCGCCGCCGTCAGGAACTCCGTCTCACACCTGAGGGTCAGGACACGCTGAAGCGGGCGCACCTGGCCATCGATGCGCATGAGGAGCGATTCTGTGCCATTCTATCCCCGCAGGAACGGGAAAGCCTGATCAGCATGCTGCGCAGGCTTTACGAACAGGACATCCCGGCCTGACTCAGATCGCCGTAGCGATGCGGTCCTGGATGTAAAGTTGCAGGAACCGTCCGGACACAGGGCCGGGCACCCCTTCCCCCACGGGTTCGCCATCAAGGCGCACAACCGGCATCACGAAGGCCGTAGCGGAGGTTATGAAGATTTCCGCAGCATTACGCGCCTCATCCAGGGTGAAGCGCCTTTCTTCCACCGGCACGCCGGCCTGGCGCGCGAGATCCAGGATAGAGCCACGCGTAATGCCGTGCAGCAGGGCGTTTGAAAGTTGACGTGTGATCAGCGTCCCCTCCCGCGTCACGATATGGACATTCGAAGAACTGGCCTCGGTTATGAAACCATCTTCGATAAAAATTGCATCATCTGCGCCGGCCTTGGCGGCTTCCATCTTTGCAAGCGAGGAGTAGAGGAGTTGCACCGTCTTGATCTGGCGGTTCACCCAGCGACCATCCGGCATGGTAATGACGGAAATGCCGGTTTTCCATTTTGGGTTATCCAGCACCTTCTTCGATTGTGTGAAGATCACAAAGGTCGGCGATAGATCCGCACCAAACATGAAGTCGCGATCCTGCACACCGCGCGACACCTGCAGATAGACCAGCCCCTCTTCCACCCCGTTGCGGGCGATCGCCTGGCGGTGGAGCGCCAGCATATGCTCTTCACTCACGGGGACGGGAATGCCGAGCGCCGTCAATGAACGGGACAGGCGTTGGGCATGACCATGATAGTCGATCAGCTTGCCGCCAAGCACAGCCGTGATCTCATAGATCGAATCAGCGAATTGAAAGCCACGGTCGAAGACGGAAATCTTGGCGTCTGCCTCCGGCATCCACTCACCATTCACATAGACGATGCGGGACATGGCACTCCTCCGAACACGGTTTCTGCAAATAACAGTTGGTTGAACTATGACAGCCCGATTCGGGCGGAACCGGGACTTGACGCTGTTCTGTCACAGGTTCCAAAAGGCGCGTCAAACAGGAGATGTGTCATGCCGCCGCCGATCGCACTTGTGACCCGCATGGACCGCGAAGAAGAACAATCCTGGCTCAACATTCTCGCGCGCGCCATGCCGGAAGAACGTATCCTTCCCTTCCGCGACCTGACGCAGGAAGAGCGACGACTGGCGGAAATCGCCATCGTTGCCAATCCGGATCCGGCGGATGTGGCCGCCCTTCCCGGCCTCTCCTGGATCCACAGCCTCTGGGCTGGCGTCGAGCGGCTGGTGATGGAGCTTGGGGGCACGGCACCACCGATCGTGCGGCTAGTCGATCTGGAACTGGCAAGGGTCATGGCGGAGGCGGTGCTGGCCTGGACCTACTACCTGCAGCGCGACATGCCAGCCTATCGCCAGAGCCAGATCGAGCGCCGCTGGCAGCAACTTGACTATCGGCATCCGGGGGAAACCACGGTTGGTCTGCTTGGGCTTGGTGCCCTTGGCACACAAGCGGCCGAGCGACTGCTGAATGCCGGATTCTCGGTGCAAGGCTGGAGCCGCAGCACGAAAAGCGATGAACGCTTCGCCTGTCTGACCGGCGAGGAAGGTTTGCGGGCACTTCTTGCCACCAGCGATATCGTGGTCTGCCTGGTACCGCTGACGGCGGAAACGCGAGGGCTTTTAGACGCCGACCGTTTCAATAGCATGCGTCCCGGCGCATCGCTCATCAACTTTGCACGCGGCGCCGTCGTGGTCACGGACGATCTCATCGCGGCGCTGGACCGTGGACAGCTCAGCCATGCGGTTCTTGATGTCTTCGAGAAGGAACCGCTGGACGAAGCCTCTCCCCTTTGGTTGCACGACAAGGTGACGGTGCTGCCGCATATCAGCGCGCCGACCAATCCGGCAACTGCGGCAAAGATCGTGGCTCGGAACATCGAGATCTGGCGACAGCAAGGCATTCTGCCTGCCACGGTCGATCGCGGACGCGGTTATTAAACCGGGAGGCCTGAAGGCGACAACCTGCCGCCGCGATACAGCGGCAGGTTGGATTGGCTGGGTCACCCCTTGATGAAAGCCAGAAGATCCGGGTTGATGACATCGGCGTGCGTGGTCAGCATGCCGTGCGGATAGCCCTTGTAAACCTTGAGGGTGCCGTTCTTCAGCAGCTTTACCGAGAGTTCGGCAGAGTCCGCAATCGGCACGACCTGGTCGTCGTCGCCGTGCATGACCAGTGTCGGAACGCTGATCTTATTGAGGTCTTCGGTCTGGTCCGTTTCGGAGAAAGCCTTGATGCCATCGTAATGGGCCTTCGCAGAACCCATCATGCCCTGACGCCACCAATTCTGGATAACACCTGGATAGACCTTCGCGCCATCGCGGTTGAAGCCATAGAAGGGGCCCGTGGGGAAATCGAGGAAGAGCTGAGCGCGGTTTTCCGCGACGCCCTTGCGGATACCGTCGAATACTTCGATCGGCAGGCCGCCCGGGTTGGATGCAGTCTTCAACATGATCGGCGGAACGGCACTCACGAGAACCGCCTTGGCAACGCGGCCCTGCGGTTCACCGAACTTCGCCACGTAACGAGCCACCTCACCGCCGCCGGTGGAATGACCGATGTGAACGGCGTTCTTGAGGTTCAGATGTTCAACAACAGCCGAAGCATCGGCTGCGTAGTGGTCCATATCATGTCCATCGGCGACCTGCGACGAGCGGCCATGGCCACGGCGATCGTGTGCGACAACACGGAAGCCGCGCTGCACAAAGAACAGCATCTGGGCATCCCAGTCGTCGGACGACAGCGGCCAGCCATGGTGGAAATGGATCGGCTGGGCATCCTTCGGGCCCCAGTCCTTGTAGAAGATCTGTACGCCGTCCTTGGTCTCGACGAATCCGGTGGTCATTTCTTTAATTCCTTCTGCTTTCAGTGGAGCGGTTGCGGAAATTGCGAAAGATGGCATGGCCATCGCGGTGGAGAGCGTGGCGCCGGTCAGCAGCGTCTGTCTGCGCGACAGCATGAATTGGAACGGTTTGTTCGACATTGTGTTGGCACCTCTGGAGTAGACCCGTCCGGTGTAGGCGGTTCTCTGCCTCATCTCTTGCGCGTAGCTCCCTCCACTTGGATAATTCTGAGGTATCATGACAGTCGTTGGAGCATTTTGCTGAACAGCACTGCAGCCACTCTCATGAGAATGAGATCTGGGACAGCAATACCATTTGCCAAGACACCGCCGGCGCATCCAAGAACGCTATTGGGTGACGGCCTATGGTGGCCAGATCAGCATACCGGAACAGGAGCTTTTCATGGCTATATCCCCTCTCATCACGCCTGCGGATTGCGCGCTTCTTCTCATCGACCAGCAGGCGGGTCTCGCCTTCGGGGTGGAATCCATTCCGCGCCAGACGCTTCTCAACAATGTCGTGGCGCTCGCCAGGACGGCAAAGCTTTTTCAACTTCCCATCATCGCATCCACATCTGCCTCCGCCGTCTATAGCGGCCCCGTGATGCCCGCCGTGCAGGCCGCCATCGGAGACATCCGTTCAATCGAACGGCGCAACATGAACTTGTGGGAAGACGAGGCCGCCAAGGCCGCTGTGATGGCAACCGGACGAAGGCGCCTGTTGGTATCCGGCCTTCTCACGGAAGCCTGCGTCAGCTTCCCGGTTCTGTCAGCTTTGGCAGAAGGCTTTGATGTTTCCGTTATTGCCGATACCTGCGGCGGTCTGACGCCGGACAGTCATGCGCTTGCGCTCAGGCGTATGGAGGCCGCAGGTGCTACCGTTACCTCCTGGCTGCAGGTGCTCCTCGAGCTGCAACGAGACTGGACCCACCGGGAAACCTACACCGAGGCGCGTAGCATCGTTGAAAACCATGCAGGCGGATATGGCATTGGCCTCAACTACGCGCGTGATATGATCCACCCCGCATCGCCGCCGGCAGCCGGATAGGAACATTCCATGGTCGACAAGATCGAGAAGATTGAAGCCGTTTCCCCCGTCCGGGAAAGCAGGAAGGACTGGAGTACGTCCATCGATTCCGAACCGGACCGGGCATGGGTCGCCTTGCGCCAGGAACAGATTACTGAGGACCTGGCTCTTCGCAACGAAGAGGCGCGCTGGAAGGACGAGGCTGAAGACCAACCAAAACTCTGCGGCGACGAGGCGATGGCACAGGATCGTCGCAGTCATCCTCAGAAGCGACCTCACACCACCCCACGAACGGCCGAAGAAGAGTATCTGTCCGGCGAGAGCCCTGACATCGGCACCGGAAATCTCGATGAGGATGTTCCCTTTGGAACGCATGAGGGCTTTGTCTAATACACCAGCCTCGGTCTCCTTACGGACAACCCCATCAGCGCCGTACGTGCATGCCGGCAGCTGCTAGAACTCACTTTCGCGGCGCATGACCTCAATAAAGGCTTCGCAGCTCCAGGAAAGCGGCGCTTCGGAGCGAGTTATGATCCCATACTCCGCCCGTTTGTCCGGCAGGAAGGGCCGCATCACCAGCTGTTCGCTGCGGAAGAAATTGGCAATCAGGGTCGGCACAATAGCAATGCCGAGGCCCCGGGCGGCACAAGCGCAGGCTGTTTCCACCGAATGAACTTCCAGGCTGCACCGATAGGTGGGCACCATGCGGCGAAGTTCATGCTCCAACTCATTTCTGTTGATCCGCTGCCGCCCGAGCAGGATCAGGTCGTTGCGAGCGAGATCATTGACATCGATCGCATCCTTGGCAGCCAACGAATGGCTGGTTGGCATCACGCAGGTGGTGCCACTCGTATAGAGCGGCTTCGTCGTAAATCCCGGCTCTTCCGTCGGAAAGCGAACAAAGCCGAGATCTGCCATTCTTCCGCGAACCATTTGCTCGATAGCACTGTAAGGTCCACTGAGAATTTCCACAGTGACGCGCGGATGCAGTTTCTTGAACTCCGCAACGATGGGCGGCAGCATTGTTGTCGAAAGGCTGTGAGGAAACGCAACACGAATCAAGGCCTCGCCAAACACGCCGGTACGCAGATCGCCGATCTTCGTTTTCAGCTTCGCGATGCTTTGCGACACCTCTTCTATTTCCCCAACGAGAAGATGCGCTTCCGGGCGTGGACGAAGCCGACCCTTTTCCCGCACGAAGAGTTCGCGGCCGATCTCCTCTTCAAGCGCCGCCAGTTGGCGACTGATGGCAGATTGTGACAGGCCAAGCTGCGTCGACGCCGCAATCGTCGAGCCGGTTTCCAGGACTGCCTTGAAGATTTCGAGATGCTTGAGATTCATACGTTTACCCTATGCGACTGCGCAATTAAGGCAAGCCTTTGCAGTTGCACCAGAAGCCGCGCAAAACGCATAGCCTGATGCCACACACGCATAAGATTGTGCGGAGTAAAAAGCCCGCTATCGTCCAGGGCATAAACAAGAACGAGGGGTTTCCAATCATGATCATCTGTCCGTTCCCCGGGATCGGGGATTGAGCACGTGAGTGTTTTCGTTATCCGCCGGCTGATGCAGAGCATCGCCGTCCTGGTGGTCACGGCACTGATCGTGTTCCTC
This sequence comes from Rhizobium oryzicola, assembly GCF_030504645.1. Taxonomy (GTDB): domain Bacteria; phylum Pseudomonadota; class Alphaproteobacteria; order Rhizobiales; family Rhizobiaceae; genus Neorhizobium; species Neorhizobium oryzicola. The sequence continues at coordinate 516,242 of NZ_JAUKWQ010000003.1, forward strand.
GGGGTCTATGCAATCGGCGATCCGATCGAAATGCTGATTTCTCATGATGCAAGCCCCGCCGAGCGTGCGCAGGTCATCCTGTCGCTCGGCCTCGATCGCCCGCTCTGGCAGCAATTCTTCACCTTTTGCTGGAATGCCCTGCATGGCGACCTCGGCCGCTCCTTCGTCTTTAACAAGCCGACCATCACACTGATTTTCGAGCGCCTGCCGGCCACGCTGGAACTGACGCTCACGGGTCTTGTCTTCGCGCTTGCCCTCGGCATTCCGCTTGGCCTGATCTCCGGCCTGAAGCCGAACAGCGTGACGGATGAGGCGATCATGACTGGCTCGATCCTCGGCTTCTCGCTGCCGGGCTTCTGGCAGGGCATGATGCTGATCATGATCTTTTCCGTCTGGCTCGGCTGGCTGCCGTCCACCGGCCGTGGCGAGATGGGTAGCTTTCTCGGCATCCATTCCAGCCTGTTCACGCTGGACGGCTTGAAGCACCTCATCCTGCCGGCCATCAACCTTTCTCTCTTCAAGCTGTCGCTGGTGATCCGTCTGACGCGGACCGGCGTGCGTGAAACTATGCCGCTCGATTTCGTCAAATTCGCCCGCGCCAAGGGCATTTCCGAGCGCCGCATCGTTTTCGTGCATGTGCTGAAGAACATCCTGATCCCGCTGATCACCGTCATCGGCATGGAGCTTGGCAGCATGCTGGCCTTTGCCGTCGTCACGGAAACCATCTTTGCCTGGCCGGGCATCGGCAAGCTCCTGATCGACAGCATCATGCGGCTCGATCGCCCTGTTGTGGTCGCCTACCTGCTGGTCATCGTCAGCCTGTTCATCCTCATCAACTTCGCGGTCGACATCCTCTACTCGCTGATCGATCCGCGCGTTCGCCTGGGAGACCAGTCATGAGCGCCCTCTCCTTCCTCAGCCGCGAAGACGCGCTTTCCGCTCGCCTGCTGCGCGGCATTGCCTCCAGCCCCAAGGCGCTATTCGGCGGCATCATCTGCCTGATCCTTCTGCTGACGGCCGTGCTTGGTCCGTTACTGACACCGCAGAACCCCTATGATCTCGCCGTTCTCGATATTCTGGATGCGAAACTGCCGCCGGGTTCCCAGAGCATGGACGGCCTGACCTACTGGCTTGGCACCGACGGCCAGGGGCGCGACATGTTGTCCGCCATGATCTACGGCCTGCGCACCAGCCTTGGCGTCGGCCTCTTCTCCGGCATCGTCGCCCTCATCGTCGGCACGGTTCTCGGCCTCATCGCCGCCTATTATGGTGGCCGCATCGACGCGCTGATCATGCGCGTGGTGGACCTGATGCTCGGGCTGCCGACCATTCTGGTGGCACTGATGCTGCTGGCGCTTCTGGGCCAAGGGCTGTGGAAAGTGGTTTTCGCGCTGGTTCTCGTGCAGTGGGCCACCTTCGCCCGCGCCGTGCGCAGCGCCGCCCTTGTCGAGAAGAACAAGGATTACATCGAGGCCGCCGTCACGCTCGGCATCAGCACGCCGCGCATCCTGCTCGGACACCTCTTGCCCAATTGCCTGCCGCCGCTGATTGTCATCGGCATGCTGCAGGTGGCAAACGCCATCTCGGCGGAGGCCACGCTGTCCTTCCTCGGCATCGGCCTGCCCATCACCCAGCCGTCGCTCGGCCTGCTGATCGCCAATGGCTATCAGGTGCTGATGTCGGGTGAATACTGGATCAGCGTCTATCCGGGCCTGCTTCTTCTCACGCTTGTCTTTTCCATCAACATCACCGGGGATCGTTGCCGAGAAATTCTCAATCCCCGCCTGGGCGAGAGGTAAGCGAGATGACACAACCTGTTCTCGATGTTCGCAATCTCTCCACGCATTTTCCCACACGCCGCGGCGTCATCAAGGCGGTCGACGATGTCAGCTTCCAGGTCGGCCAGCGCGAGATTGTCGGCCTCGTTGGCGAAAGCGGTTCCGGCAAGTCGATCACCGGCTTTTCGATCCTGGGCCTCGTCGATCCGCCCGGCCGGGTCGTCTCGGGCAGCATCCGTTTTCAGGGCGAGGAACTGACGGGCCTACCCCAAAAGGCCATGCGGACCATTCGCGGCAAGCGCATTGCGATGATCTTCCAGGATCCAATGATGACGCTGAACCCGGTTCTCTCCGTCGGCACGCAGATGATCGAAACGGTGCTGGCGCATGACAATGTCAGCCGCGCGGAAGCACGCGCCCGATCGCGCGATGCGCTGGGGCTTGTCGGCATCCCCTCGCCCGACGAGCGGCTGGATGCCTATCCGCACCAGTTTTCCGGCGGCATGCGCCAGCGCGTTGCGATTGCCATTGCGCTTTTGCACCGGCCGGAACTGATCATCGCAGACGAGCCGACCACCGCGCTCGATGTCACCATCCAGTCGCAGATCCTCTTCGAGATCAAGCGGTTGGCAAACGAATTCTCGATGGCTCTTATCTGGATCAGCCATGACCTCGGCGTTGTTGCGGCGCTGGCGGACCGGGTCATGGTCATGTATGCGGGCAAGATCGTCGAGGCGGGGCCGGTGGATGATGTTCTGGCCCGCCCCGCCCATCCCTATACGGTGGGCCTGATGCAGGCGATCCCGGCGGCGGTGCCGCGCGGTGAACCGCTGAAGCCCATTCCCGGCATGGCGCCCTCGCCGCTGGCACGTCCCTCCGGCTGCGCCTTCCGCGATCGATGCGACCGCGCCACGGACATCTGCGCAACGCCACCGGCACTCGATCTTTCCGAGGCTCGCGAATGGCGGTGCTTTCACCCCAAGGAATGGAGGGCTGCATGATGGATGCGCCGCTTCTTGAAGCCCGCGGCGTCAGCCGCCGTTTCTCCCGCAAGCTGGATTACGCGGAAAAGATTGCTCGCATGTTCGGGGCGAACCTCTCGGAACGCACCGTGCATGCCGTCGATCAGGTGGATCTCACCGTCAATCGCGGCGAGGTGGTGGGACTGGTCGGTGAATCCGGCTGCGGAAAATCCACCCTTGGCCGCATGATGGCCGGCATCATGCCAACCTCCGACGGCGAAGTACGCTGGAAAGGCAAATCACTTTCAGCCTTGACGGGGGCGGATAAACGTCAGGCCCGGCTCGCCGCCCAGATGATCTTCCAGGACCCGATGTCGACACTCAATCCGCGCAAGCGAGTGATCGACCTGATTGGCGAGGCGCCGCGTGTTCACGGGCTGGTGCCGGACGGCAATGTTCGCGATTACGTAGCGAAACTGGCGGAACGAGTGGGGCTCGATCCCTCCTATCTCGATCGCTACCCGCACCAGTTTTCCGGCGGCCAGCGCCAGCGCATCGGCATTGCCCGGGCGCTTGCCGTAAAACCTGAGCTCATCGTCTGCGACGAGTCGGTCGCGGCCCTCGATGTGTCGATCCAGGCCCAGATCCTCAACCTCTTCATGGATCTGAAGAAGGAATTCGGCCTGACTTACCTCTTCATCAGCCACGATCTCAGCGTGGTAAAGCATATCTGCGACCGCGTGGTGGTGATGTATCTGGGCCGCGTGGTGGAGACGGGAACGCCGGACGAGCTCTTCTCCTCCCCCAAACATCCCTATACGCAGGCGCTGATCCGTGAACTTCCCAGTATTACCGATCGCCGGCGTGACTTCACGCCGATCCGGGGAGAAATTCCGTCGCCGCTCAACCCGCCGTCCGGCTGTCATTTCCATCCGCGCTGTCCCTTCGCCATCGAGCGCTGCCAGCGGGAAAGGCCGCTGCTGGAGCCGGCGGGGAATGGACAGATGAGCGCCTGCCACCTGAAGGACCTGTTGGGTTCTGCGGGAGCCTCCAAGCTTGCACAGTCGGCCAATGTTTAAACAAGAAGGGAACACCAGCATGTACCGAAAGACACTTCTGATGGCGACTGTCGCAAGCGCGTTGCTTGCCGCTTCGCTTGTCCAGGCCGCCGATCTGACCATTGGCAGTTCGACCGAGCCATCTTCTATCGATCCACAGTTTTCGCGCACCGGCAACAACCAGAACATTGCCATGCAGGTGTTTGACCGACTGCTGGAGACGGATACGACCATTGGCATCCACCCGGCGCTCGCGGTCTCCTGGAAGAACGTCGATCCCACGACCTGGGAAGTAAAGCTGCGCGACGGCGTAAAATTCCATGACGGGTCGCCGCTGACGGCAGAGGACGTCATCTTTTCGCTAACGCGCGCCAAGAACATCCCGAACAGCCCGGCCCCCTTCTCCGGCAATGTGGCGGCGATTGCCAGCATGAAGGCGGTGGATGATCTGACCATCGAGTTCAAGACCAAGACGCCTGCACCTGACTTCATTGAGCAGATCGGCTTCGTCTATATCGTCAGCAAGAAGGTGGCGGAAAAGGCCACGATCGAGGATTTCAACAGCGGCAAGGCGGCGATCGGTACCGGCGCCTACAAGTTCAAGTCCTGGACGCCGGGCGACAATATCAGCCTGACGCGCAACGACGCCTTCTGGGGCAAGAAGCAGGACTTCGACAACGTCACGATCAAGTTCATTTCCAACGACGCCTCGCGGGTCGCGGCCCTTCGTTCCGGCGCCGTGGACCTGATCGACGCTGTGCCACCGCGTGACATCAAGACTTTGACGGGCATTTCCGGCCTCAAGGTGTTTTCCATTCCCTCGGCACGTCTGATCTATCTCGCCATCGACAGTGCGCGCGACAAGACGCCCTTTGTGACCGACAAGGACGGCAAGCCGCTGGACAAGAACCCGCTGAAGGACAAGCGCGTGCGCCAAGCCTTGTCCAATCTCATCAATCGCCAGCTGATCGTGGATCGCATTTTGGAAGGTTCGGGCGAGCCGGCCGGGCAGCTGGTTCCGGCAGGCGTTGCAGGCAGCGATCCCACGGTGACGGCACCGGCCTATGCGCCGGATGCAGCCAAGAAGCTGCTGGCCGATGCCGGTTATGCCGGCGGCTTCGGCATTACGCTGCACACCTCCAACGATCGCTTCCCCGGTGATGCGGACATCGCCCAGGCGCTCGGCCAGATGTTTGCCCGAGGCGGATTAAAGGTGAACGGCGTCGTCGCACAGCCTTACAACGTCTACACCAAGGCAGCCTCCGCGCAAGAATACAGCGCCTTCATCTTCTCGCTCGGCAATTCCACACCGACCTCCGCCACAGGCCTGCGCAACCTGCTGATGACCGTCAACAAGGAGGCTGGAACCGGGTCGTTCAACCGCACCCAGTACAGCGACAAGGTGTTTGACGACATGATGCGCCAGACCATGGCGGAGTTCGATCCGGAGAAGCGCATTCAGCTTCTGCAGGAGGCGACGAAGTATGTCTTCGAAGACACGCCGATCATCCCGCTTTACTGGCAGAAGATACATTGGGCTGGCAAGGCCAAGGTTTCCTACGAGGCCAACATGACGGAAGACACGAGCGCCACGCTGGCAAAGCTCGTCAAGTAATTGACCGCCGGGCACCATTGGCAGGTGTCCGGTTCTTGCCCGATAACATCAAGGATCACGCGAATGAACATCCTGGCGCCCTCTCGCCTGGAGGCGATTGCTGACGACGTATTGGTCGAACGCGACATCATGGTTTCGATGCGAGACGGCATCCGCCTCGCAACGGACGTCTATCGCCCCGCCAAGGACGGTGTGCTGGTAGCGACACCGCTGCCGGCCATCATGGAGCGCACGCCCTACGGCAAAACCCAACGCTCCCGCTCCGAAATCGAGGTGGGCATGGACAGGCCGATGACACGCGAGGAGGTTGCCCTCTACTTCGTGCGCGCCGGATATGTCGTCATCTATCAGGATTGCCGGGGTCGCTACGGCTCGGAGGGCGAATTCTCAAAGTATATTTCCGAGGCAGCAGACGGTTACGATACGGCCGAATGGCTGGTGGCGCAGGATTGGTCGGATGGCCGGTTCGGCACCATGGGTCTTTCCTATGCCGCCCATACGCAGGCCGCCCTTGCCTGCCTCAACCCACGCGGGCTCTCCTGCATGGTGATGGATTCCGGCGGCTTCTCCAACGCCTATCAATGCGGCATCCGCCAAGGGGGCGCTTTCGAACTCAAGCAGGCGACCTGGGCCTATAACAATGCCAAGGAGGCCGTGGATGATCAGGCTCGTGCAGCAATCGAAGCAGAGGACCTGCGCGCCTGGTTCAAGGCCATGCCCTGGCGTGAGGGTGTTTCCCCCGTTCGTGCCGCGCCGGAATACGAGGCCTATCTGCTGGACCAGTGGCGCAGCGGTACCTTTGATGACAGCTGGCGCCGCGTCGGCCTTTACATGGAAGGCTATTACGACACCTTCCCGGAAATCCCCGTGGCCATGATGTCCAGCTGGTATGATGCCTACGTCAAATCCACGCTCGACAACTACAAGGGCCTGAGCGGCAATGCGAAGCGGCCGCTCTCGCTGATCATGGGTCCCTGGCTGCACGGCAACCGCAACAGCACTTTTGCCGGCGACATTTCCTTCGGGGCGAAGGCACCTCTTGGCGGGCATATGGCGCCCAGCTGGCTGGAATTCCGCCGCAACTGGTTCGATCACTGGCTGAAGGGCGCGCCCGCGATCGCCGCAGAGCCATCGGTCCGCTACTTCCTGATGGGCGGCGGTACGGGCACCAGAAACGCGGAAGGTCGCCTCGACCACGGCGGCGATTGGCATGAAGCTGCCGAATGGCCGCTGCCCGGCACGGATTATCGCAAGCTCTATCTCGATCAGCGCGGACACCTGTCAGAAAGCCAGCCGGCAGCGGATGCGCCTCCATTCATTTATGACTTCGATCCAGCCAACCCGGTTCCAACCATTGGCGGATCGCTGACCAGCGGCCAGCCGGTCTTCGAGGGCGGCGGGTTCGACCAGCGGGAAGCGGATCGTTTCTTCGGCTGCAGCAATCTGGGCCTGCCACTCTCCGCGAGAGCGGATGTCCTTTCCTTCGAAACGGAGTTGCTGGAGGAAGATCTCGCGGTTGTTGGCCCAATCACCATCGATCTGCATGTAGCATCATCGGCCCTGGATACGGACTTCACGGCCAAGCTCATCGATGTCTATCCGCCGAGCAAGGATTATCCGGCGGGTTATGCCCTGAACATTACCGATGGCATCTTCCGCTGCCGGTACCGCAATTCGTTTGAAAGCCCGGAGCCGCTGACGCCCGGCGAGACCTTCCAGATCACCATCGAACCCTTCGCGACGGCCAACCTTTTCAGGAAAGGGCATCGCATCAGGCTCGATGTTTCCTCGTCCAATTTTCCGAAATACGATGTAAATCCCAACACCTATGCACCGGAGGGTACGGGACGCGTGAAGGAGATTGCCCGCAACACGGTGTTTGCCGACGCCGCCAGACCTTCGGCATTGATCCTTCCCGTAGTGCCAGTTGGTGCTCTGACACCGCTGCGCAAAACCAATCAGCGGTAAAGGAGGATAGTATGCCCCTCACCATCGCCGTTACCGGTCAAGCACTGATCCATCAACCCTTGCAACTGTCGGCAGAGGCCTCGCTGCTTGCCCACTTTCTGTCTTCGGATGCCACGCTTGCAAACTTTGAAGGGGTGGTCGAGGCTTATTGCGCGTGGCCGACGAAGACCAAGACGGTGCATGCCGTCAAGCGAGATGTAGTGCGTTCTCTCGCAGAGCTTGGCTTCAGGGCCATGGCACACGCGAACAACCATGCCTTTGACCTGGGACCGCCCGGCATCATCGCATCCCGAACGGCATTCGATGTGCATGGCATGGCTCTGACGGGCAGCGGAAACGACCTCAATGAGGCGCTGAAACCGGCTTACATTTCGACACCGCAGCGGCGGATCAGCCTCTACTCCGTCGATCTCGGCCCGCAGCCGGATATCGTCTATGCCGCCCCGACAAGGCCTGGCATCGCCCCGCTTCGGTTGCGCAGGCGCATCCGTCTTCCCGAATCGGAATACCAGATGATGACCAGCATCCAGCAGGCTCTCGGCGATGATCGGCGGCTCGCGGCGCGGCGCGCGGTGGGTTACAGCCCAGCCCAGACCGAGGGCTTTGATGCTTTCGGTACAACGTTCCTACCGGGCGACAGGGTAGCCGCCGATTGGCAGGTGGACCCGGAGGACTGGCAACAACTGGCCTCTCGCCTGCAGGCAAGCCGCGACAGGAATGAACTGATCGTTGTCGCCATCCACAACCACCATTGGGATGCCGACTGGGCCACCACGCCCGCATGGTTGGATGCACTAACCGATCAACTCGTTGAGTATGGCGCCGATCTGGTGATCGGAACCGGTGCCCCCGTGATGCAGCCAATGCGCTTTCATCGCGGTCGGCCGATCCTGTCCGGGCTGGGCAACTTCATCTTCCACACAGCACGCTCGGACACATATGATCGCGAAGGCGTCGACGTCTGGCGAAGCGTTGCCGTACGCCTGACCTTCAGCGATGAGGGGTTGCTGGAGCACGTGAACGTCATGCCGATCGCCGTCGGCCGTCCCTCGAACGGTGAGGAGGCAGACCAGCCCATGCCGCTGGAGGGACAGGACGCAGACGAGATCTACACCCGGTACACCTCCCGCCTGCTGGCGGATGAGGAACAATTGGTCAGCCGCTTTCAGCCGGAGAAAGCCGGCTGAAACTGAGCGTCACACGTCATCCGAACGGCTTCCAGACGGACAGGACGCCGATGAAGCTGAACACAATCGAGGTTGCCACCAGCAGCATCAACCCCGCGAACACGATCTTCCTTGCCATTCATTCTCACCTGATCGGCTGCAGCAGCCGCAAAGCGTTTATCGTTACCAGGACCGTGGCTCCAGTATCCGCGAGAATGGCGGGCCAGAGACCGGTGATACCGGCAATCGTGGTCACCAGGAACACGGCTTTGAGGCCAAGCGCAATGGCAATGTTCTGCTTGATGTTACGCATGGTGCGCTTCGAGAGATCAATCATCAGGGCGACATCGCACACGCGGCCATGAAGGACTGCCGCATCCGCCGTTTCGAGCGCCACATCCGTGCCGCCACCCATGGCGATGCCAATATCGGCTGCGGCAAGGGCCGGCGCGTCGTTGATGCCATCGCCGATTTTCCCCACGATGAAGCCCTGGCCTTTCAACTCACGTACGATGCGCTGCTTGTCTTCCGGCATCAGTTCGGCATGCACTTCGAGCCCGAGGTTGGCGCCGATCGCCTCCGCCGTCCGCTTGTTGTCACCCGTCAGCATCACGGTCTTAATGCCCGCATTTGCGAGCGCCTTCAGCCCCTCGACTGCATCCGCCCTCGGCTCGTCGCGCATGGCAATGGCACCGGCAAGTACGTTGCCGATGACAAGCACCGAGACGGATTTGCCTTCGGCATTCAGACTGGCGATGGTTCGAGAATGGGCAAGCGGCAGCGCGACGCGTTCCGCCGCAGCCTTGGGAGAAAGGAGAAGTACCTCCTCCCCGTTGACGGTGGCGCGCACGCCCTTGCCGGCGATGGCCGCGGCATCCGATACAGGCGGCACGACAATACCGTCCTCCCTCGCCTGCTCCAGAATTGCCAGCGCCAAAGGATGGCTCGAACCTGCTTCGAGCGCGGCTGCATAGGTCAGTACTTCTGGGCCTTTTCGGCCGAAGGGCACAATATCCGTCACCCTCGGCTTGCCTTCCGTCAGCGTGCCCGTCTTGTCAAAGGCGACAGCCGTCAGCTTGCCCAGCCCCTCCAGCACGGCACCACCCTTCATCAGCAACCCGCGACGGGCACCGGCTGAGAGAGACGCAGCAATGGCGGCAGGCGTCGAGATGACAAGCGCGCACGGGCAACCGATCAACAGAATGGCGAGGCCCTTGTAGATCCACTCACTCCAGGCACCGCCGAACAGAAGCGGCGGAAGGACGGCCACCAGCGCTGCGACGACCACGACGCCGGGAGTGTAATAGCGGGAGAAGCGATCGATAAAGCGTTCCGTCGGCGCTTTGGACTCCTGCGCCTCCTCCACCAGCCGCACGACGCGGGCGATGGTATTGTCCTCAGCCGCCGCCGTGACGCGGACACGAAGTGCGGCATCGCCATTGACAGTACCAGCAAAGACGTTGTCGCCGAGCGTCTTCTGCACGGGCACGCTTTCCCCCGTCACCGGCGCTTCGTTGATAGCGGATTGGCCGCCCACGATGACACCATCAGCGGATATGCGATCGCCGGGCCGCACCAAAATGACGGAACCGACCGCCAGCGTTTCCGCCGCCACTTCGACCGTGCCGCCATCCTGCTCCAGAAGTGCTGTCTTCGGCACCAACGCCGTCAGCGAGCGGATACTGTCGCGTGCCTTGCCGGCCGCAACGCCTTCCAGCAGTTCACCGACCAGGAAGAGGAAGACGACCGTGGCCGCCTCTTCCGTGGCATTGATGATCAGCGCACCAATGGCAGCGATGGTCATCAGCATTTCGATGGAAAAGGGCGTGCCGGCCAAGGCCGCCATGATGGCGCGCCGCGCAATCGGCACAAGGCCCACCGCCATGGCCAGGATGAAGGCGTAGGCGGCAATGGCCGGGAAAAGATGTCCGACCGCATAAGCCAGGACAAGCGCCACACCTGCGGCGATCGTCAGCCGGCCCTTGCGGCTCTTCCACCACGGGCCGTCGGTTGGGCCGTGATCGTGCCCATGCAACCCCTCCACCGCAGCGACCTTGTTTGCCGCGTGCGCATGGGAATGCCCCTGAGCGCCATGACTGTGGTCGTGGTCGTGGTCGTGGTCGTGGTCGTGGTCGTGGTCGTGGTCGTGGTGAGCATGATCACCGTGATCATGATTGCAAGCGGGCGAATGGCCATGCACTGCGGCGGCTGGCGCACCTATGGCATCTGTCGGGACGATAGGCCTTGTGGGATAACCGAGACGGGTGATCTTCTGGCTGACGGCACTGCCATCGATTTCACCCTCATGCCGGATGGTCATCGTGCCGGCCATGACCGAGACGGAGACATCGGACACGCCGGACAAGCGTCTGACGGCCGCATCGATCTTGCTGGCACATGAGGCGCAATCCATGCCCTCAACACGAAATTTCGTCTGCCGTACTTCGCTCATCGCATTTGTCTCCTGCTCGTTGGCCCTGTCTAGGACCTCTAGTCACTAGAGGTGCAAGGGCAAAATCTGCTCGAGCGCTGGTTTTTTATGATCCGAAATGCATGCATGTCCGCAGGAACCGTCGCCCTGCCAGAGATATGCCTGGCGATAAAAAGAACCCTCGGACGTCAACAGACTGTCGCATAAATCGGTCAGAGCTTGGCCTTCAGGAATCCCGGGTTCCAAGCCCTTTGGAACCAAGCCAAGAGAAGAATGCATCCATGACATTGCCAGATGCGCAGCCCACCGTTCCCTCCCATATGTCCAATGATCTCATTCTCTTGGCGGCGGCGGCGCTTGAAGCGGGGGAGCTGGCGCGCGCATCCCTGAAGCGGCGTTATGCGCATCAGATGGTGGCCAAGGCTCCACGCGATTACCAAACGGAAATCGATGTCGCTGTCGAACGATTGATCGTCTCACGTCTACGCGAGAATTTTCCGGGTCATGCGATCACGGGAGAGGAAGGCGTCGGAAACCGCGATACCGGCAGCGATGCGCCCCGCATCTATATCGACCCTATCGACGGCACCACCAATTTCGCCTGGGGCATTCCGCATTTCGGCATGACAATCGCCATTGTTGAGCGTGGCGAAGTGATCTGCGGTGTCGTTTACGACGCTATGCAGAATGAGTTGTTCTGTGCCGAAAAAAGCAAGGGCGCGTATCTCAACGGCGAAAAGCTGGTCTGCCAACCGGTGGCAACGGTACAAGACGTGTTGATCGGTGCTGGCCTTCCCGTACCAGGGCAAGTCAAGACTGTCGATGAAGAGGTCTACTTCCGGGCGCTGCGCCGGCTGATGGCAAATACCGCAGGTGTTCGCCGGCTGGGATCGGCGGCACTGTCTCTCGCCTATGTCGCCTGCGGCCGGCTGGATGGCTTCTTCGAGGATGGGCTATCCTTGCACGATTATGGCGCGGCTGCACTGCTGGTCAAGGAAGCCGGTGGCACGGTGACCGGTTTTACCGGTGGTATTGTTACCGCTAACGGAGACGTGCTTGCCTCGAACGGCGGCATGCATGCCTGGCTGCTGGAAGGCTTCAAATCCTGAAGCCTTCCAGATTTTGCATCTACACGCTGAGGGCAGGTTCGACCTCTGGTGCCTGTTCGGAGCCACCAACAGGCTGCCCAATCGTCAGAAGGTGATTGTCGCGATAAAGCGCAAACTGACCTACATTGAGATGAACCGAAGCTCTCTTTTGCCACCGCTGATCCGGCGCAGTCATTGCTTTCAGGCGCGTGCCATCACGCAGCTGAAGATCGACCATGATATGGCTGCCGAAGTCCGTCGAGCGCAGAACGATTGCCCCCTGGTCGGCCTGGGCGGAAGCCAGATCCAGCGCCTCCGGGCGAACGGCCAGAACAGCAGGTCCATCCGGCACATTCACCGGCAGCATAAAATCGGGATGCAGGAAGCGACCACCTTCGACGGAGGCTGAAATGAAGTTCATCTGGCCGATGAAGCCCGCCACGAACTGCGTTTGCGGGTTGCGGTAGACGACATCAGGCGCATCCGCCTGTTCGCACTGGCCGTTGCGCAACACGACGATGCGATCGGCCATGGCGAGCGCTTCATCCTGTCCATGCGTCACGAAGAGCGTAGTGATGCCAAGACGCTGCTGGATGTCGCGCACCTCTTCCCGAAGCCGCTCACGCAAATGCTGGTCAAGGCTGGCAAAGGGTTCGTCCAGCAGCAGGATCTTCGGCTCCAGCACCAGCGAGCGGGCAAGCGCCACGCGCTGCTGCTGACCACCGGACAGCTGAAACGTCTGGCGCGTACCATAGCCGGCAAGACCGACAAGCTCCAAGGCATGTTCAACCTTGTCGCGGATCTCGGCGCGTGACAAGCGGCGAAGCTTCAGGCCAAAGGCGATGTTGTTGAAGACATTCATGTGGCTCCAGAGCGCATGGCTCTGGAACACCATGCCCGTCGGCCGGCGCTCCGGCGAGAGGCGCGTCACGTCCTGCCCGTCAATGCGGATCGCCCCGGAGCTGGGCTGCTCGAAGCCGCCGATCATACGCAGGACGGTCGATTTGCCAGAACCAGAGGGTCCGAGCAGGCAAACAAGCTCTCCATCCGCCACATCCAGCGAAAAGTCATCGACTGCGACGGTACCGGCGAAGGCCTTGCGCAGGTTGTCGATCGTCAATCTGGCCATGCTCTACTCTTTCATTGTGTCTCGTGAGCGGCGTCAGGCGCCAAAACCCTTGGCGAAGGCGCCCGTGCCGATGACGCGGCGGGCAAACATCAGGGCGATGAAGGACGGAACCCAGAGGATGACGGACAGCACCGCACCGTACTGGATGACGACCTGGTTGTTAATGAAGTTGATCATCAGCACCGGCATGGTGCGGATCTGCGGCGCACCGATCAGCCAGGCCCCTTCCGTCTCATAGAAGGTTGAAACGAAGGTCAGCAGCACGGCGGCAAAAATGGTCGGGAAGGCCTGCGGCAAGGTGATGGACCAGAAAACGCGAAGCGGCCCTGCACCTACATCCCGCGCGGCCTCTTCCATGCGCCGGTCCACCGCCTGGAAGGCCGCAACCGGGATCCAGATCATCAGCATCAGCGTGCCGACGAGCTGGATCAGCACCACGCCCCAGAAGGTAGCAATCAGGTTAAGCTGCAGGAAGATCGACGCGATCGCCACCAGCAGGCCGAATTTGGGGAAGGCGTGCGACGCGAGGAAGGAGAGGAAGAACAGATCCCTCCCCGGAAATTTCATGCGCGCAAAGGCATAGGCCGCGGGCAGGCAAATCAGCGCCGAGAGGAAGGTAACGGTTGCCGAAAGCCTGAGACTGATGGAGAGAGCCTCCCAGACATCGGCGCGCGAGAGCGTCTGGTCCCAGAAGCGAAGGCCGAATTTCTGCGGAATGACGGAAGGATAGCGCCAGACCTCGGTAAAGGCCCAGGTGAAGACGACCAGCAGCGGCACCGCAATCACGATGGCCAGCAGGATGGCGAAGATGAAGCCGGTCCAGTCGAAACGGCCCGAAGTGGTAGAGAAACCCGCAATCATCGGCTCTGGCCCTTCTGGTTGCGGGCAATCGACCAGACATAGAAAATGCCAAAGAACAGGCAGAAGGCAAACGAGATGACGGCCTGCGTCTTGGCGTTCAAGGGATCATAGAGCGCATTGAAGGTGCGCAGCATGAAGGGGCCCATCATTTCCGGCGAGGCGGGGCCTAGCACATAAGGCAGAGTGAAAGCCGAGAAGATGCCGAGAATGGTGAAGGACACCGTGACCAGAATGGAATTGCCCATGCGCGGCAGGATGATGTGCCAGAAGACGCGCAGCGGTCCGGCACCGACATCGCGCGCGGCCTCGATAGCGCTGTTGGAAATGCTACCAAGCCCCGCCGTCAGCATCAGCACCGTCAGCGGCAGATGATCCCAGACAAGCCCAATCACCGGCCCCCAAGGGGTGAGGTACGGGCTTTTGATCTTGGGCAGGCCGACCGCGTTCAGGAGGATGTCGACCGTGCCGTTCGGCCCTATGGTGCGGATCAGCGCATAAGACAGGATGATCGAGGGAACGAACATCGGGAAGATGGCAAGGCTCTGCACCAGATCCGCAAAGCGGTTGGTGGAAAAGCGCAGATAAAGCGCAATCGGCAGGCCGACGATCAGCAGTAGCACCGCACACATGCCGGTCGTCCACAGCGTCAACGCCAGATTGGCCCGGCTGTAAGGATCGGAAATGAAGAACTGGTAGGAGGCCGTGCTGAACCGCAAGCCTTCCGGGCCGTCGAAAAACAGCGTCGACAGGATCGCGGCAAAGATTGGGTAGATGATCAGCCAGCCGACCAGGAAGACAGGAATGGCAATGAGGAGGAGGCCCTTCAGCCCCCTCCCCATAACCGGCCTTGTTCCGCTTGTCGCGGAAAGAACTGCCGAGGTCGCCATGGTCAGCCGCGTGCGAGACCGGTTGCCACATTGCGGTACCAGCCGTCATTGATAGCCGAGTTCCAGTCGCCGCCCGGGAAGGTGGGGATGGAATTCGGAACGACGTCCTTGTACTTTTCGCGCAGATCCGTGGAAATGTGATCCCAGGAAACGCCCGGGAAGCCGCCAATCTGGGTGATGATGGCCGATTGCATTTCCGTGGTCAGCAGGAAGTTGCCGAGCTTCAGGGCGGCATCCTTGTTGGCGCCGTTGGAGAAGACGGTCATGCGAGCAAAGCCGCCGCAGAGTGCCAGATCCGTCAACTGAACGAGGCCGGTCGTTTCCGGCAGAACGCCCTGCGAGATCGCCTGCAGCACCTGATCCGACCAGACCGGAACCATGGTGACGACGCCCTGCGACAGAAGCTGGATCGACTGGGTGTTGCCGGAGGTGTAGGCGCCCTTTTCGTAAAGGAAGGGCGCGAGGTCCTTCAGCGCAGCCCAGGCCGGCATCAGCGACTTCTCGGCAAAATCGGCCGAGTAGTTCGAGATCGTGAACTTGGAGGGGTCGCGACCATTGACTTCATGGATCGCGCGGCGGACGAAATTGCCGCCGGAGCCACCCTTGTCGGGGCGATTATAGATGAACTGGCCGGGGTTCTTCTTGATCCAAGCCACCAGCTGTTCCCAGGTCTTCGGCGCATCCTTGGGATCGAGCTTGGTCTTGTCATAGGCCAGCAAAACCTGTGAACCGCGATAGGGCAGCTCCTGCTTCAGGTTCTGGGCCTGCGGGTTGATGCGGCCATAGTTCGGGATGTTTTCCGCCGAGAAGGATACCCAGAGGCCCGCTTCCGCGGCACCGGCGGGCAAGCGGGCGTCGAAGTTTTCGAAGGCATCGACCTGCGGATCAGTCTTCGACTTCAGCGCGGCGAGCGCACGGTCGGCAATGGCGCGAACGCCGTTTTCATCGCCTCCGCTCGCCAGCTTGACCTTCAGACCGGGATTGGCCTTGGTGAAGGCTGGGATGACCGTGTTGTTCCAGAAATCAATGATGTTGTTGTCGGAGCTGCTGAAGACAGTGATTGTCTTGTCGTCAGCAAGGGCGAAGGAAGGCAGGGCGCTTGCGGCTGCAATGGCAGAACCTGCCGCCAGGAATTCGCGTCTGTTCATGAGTGTCTCTCCGGATCTCGAACGTCCAGACCCTATGCAGGGCAAATGACAGTTGGATGATCCTTCGATGACAGTTCGTTGTAATTTGCACAGCTGTGCGGAATTTAATCCACCGACAAAGCTTCAAGCTAACCGAATGATTGAACCACACAAAATCCTTGTAACCCAGACTATGTAAGAACGTGCTGAAAATCCCGATCATCGAAATTGGCAGGCAGCGGCAGCGTGATGATGCTTCGCGCTCTGGCGGAGGCGTAGAACGCAGTGATGAGCTCGACGGAATGATACGCCTCTTCCAATGTCGGCAGATACATATCTGGCTGACCAGTCAATTTCCGGTGGACGTCTGCAAAGAAACCGGGAAAACGAGGGGGCACTTCGTCGACGGAGGAAACAATAGCATCCACCTCTGCCTGTCGTGCCGGGTCGGCCGCGCGGAATATCCACGGCGCGGAGCACACCTCGTACGGTTCGTCGCTGGACGTGACCGTCAGGTGCTCGAAGCTGGCGCGCAAGCGCGAGAGATTACCAGCAGACCCAAGCGTCACGGATGAGGTAATGAGAGCGCCCTCGGCGCTTCTCATGGAGATTGCCGCGCAATCCTCGGTCTCGATCGGGTTGACACGCGTCTCCATGAAGGCAGCGACGTCCGTGATCGGTCCCACCAGATGGGTGGCAAGATTGTGAAGATGGCAGGCATGGCTGACCAGAACGCCGCCCAACTCTCCCTTCCAAGTGCCCCGCCAGGGTTCGGCGTAGTAATCGGCCCCACGCTGCCAATGGGTCTCCATGGAAAGCACGTAAGGACGGCCCAGCATACCGCGTTGTTTCAGCTCATGCAGGGCGCGGTAGCTGGTGCCATAGCGATACTGGAAGACGGGGAAGACGTGGCGACCACTTTCACGGGCCGCCCTTAGCAGACGGCGCGCATCACCCAGCGACCCGGCGAATGGCTTTTCACAGACCACATGTTTGCCTGCCGCCAATGCCCCCAGCGTCATCGGCACGTGCAACTGGGGCGGCAGGCAGATGTCGACGATATCGATGGTAGGGTCGGCGAGCACAACTTCGATATCTGTGACCGCAGCTGCACCCGGCACCAGTGTGGCTGCATCTTCGCCACGAGCCTGATTGAGATCGCAGACATAGACGACGTCAAAGGCATCAGGCAGATGGGCGTAACCTTTCACATGTGCCTTGCCAATACCGGCACCGACAACGGCGACGCGAACCCGATCAGTCATCGTGCTTTCCCTTTTCCGCCAGGACCTGTGATTCCAGAGCGAGCTGTGTCGCCAGAAACGCATGCGCCTGGGCCATAGCGCTTTGCGTCCGGTCTCTGACGTCCGCGATGAGCTTTGCAAAGAAAGGCAGACCGGCGCCCTCAGCGTTCACCCTCTCGACGCCTTTGCCATCCACGACGATCACGTGATCCTTGCCGGGACTACCACCGATATCGATATATTTGCGAAGCTCGATATAGCCGTCAGTTCCGAGGATGGTCATGCGTCCATCGCCCCAGGTCGGCAAGCCGGCGGGTGTCAGCCAGTCGACGCGGGCATAGCCGCGTCCGCCATTGCCTTCCAGCAGAACCTCGCCGAAATCCTGAAAATGAGGCCGGTCAGAATTCGCGACATTTGCGACATGCGCCGAAACCACACGCGCCTGCGTCGATCCCGTGAAATGCAGGAACTGATCGAATTGATGCGCGCAGATATCGGTCAGGATGCCGCCGCAACGGTTACGATCCCAGAACCAGTATGCGCGCAGCGTTGGATTATGACGATGCGGCCCCAGGCCTATAGTCTGCACCACCCGACCGATGCGGCCTTCGGCAATCAGTCGATCCGCAACTGTTACGCTTTCGACAAGTAGCCGCTCGGAGAAGCAAACCGCCCAGCGCCGACCGGTCTCGGAGACGACGCTGCGGATATCAGCCAGTTGCGCCAGGGTCGTGCAACCCGGCTTATCGACCAGCACATCCTTGCCATGCCGCATGGCGGCAATTGCGATCGCCGCTCGCTCATCATTAATCGCAGCGCAGAGGATCAGATCAATGCTGCGATCGTCGAGAATGACACCATCCTCCACCATCGGGGTGCCGGGGTAAGACTCCCGAAAAATGCGGCAGGCCGCAAGCGGCGTATCTTCGCCAGTTGCCCAGGCGACAAGCTCAGCTCCTTCAGAGAGCAAGCCGTTCACCATGCCATAGATGTGGTTATGATCGATACCGATCACACCGATTCGCAAACGTGCAGTCATGGTCATCACCGAGGAAGAACAATGCCACGGGCGCGCAGCATCTGCTCGATATGAACCACGGATCCCGTTTCGATCGAAGCATTCGCAGCTATGCCCGTCAGGATCGACCATGAGCCTCCCACGTGATCCGACGCGCGGTTATAGCGGTCCGGCTCCATGTTTTCAGGGTCAAAGATATAGCCCAGCATGACCGGATCTGCCCCGCCGTGGTGGCCCTTCGCCTTCGGCACCTCCAGCATCCTTGGCAGCTGCCCTGCCAGATGTAGTTCGGTAGAGATGGCATCCTCATCGGCATGCGCCCGCTCGCCGCCAAACACGCCGTGCACCTCCACATGGCGATGGGTGATGTCACCCTTGGTGCCCTGGAACTTGATCTCCAGCCCTTCCCATGGAGAATAGGCGGTCAGCGTGTAGTTGGCCGTAACGCCGGAGGCGTAGCGGATATGCGCCTGCATCGTGTCCTCGATGCCGATCTCGGCATCGAACACGCAGCGATCACGGAAATAGCCGTCATCACCTTCAGCATCGAGATAGAGCGACTTGAGGTTCTGGTCGGCAGCAAGGTCGAGACGGAAATCGCATTTATCCGCGACGGGACAGTCCGCACAGCGGCTGCCACGCCCTTCAAGCCCCAGTTCGACCGCCATTTCCGGGCGATAGAAAACGCGTCGACCGGACGCGAACACTTCCGTTGGCACCGTGCTCAGCCACCAGTTCAAGAGATCGAAATGGTGAGTGGATTTGTGCACCAGTAGACCACCGGAATTTTCCTTCTGGCGATGCCAGCGGCGGAAATAATCGGCGCCATGCACGCGGTCGAGATGCCAGCGGAAATCCACTGCCGTCACTGTGCCGATGGTGCCTGATGCTATCAACTCGCGGATCTGGGTGCGTGCGGGAGAGTAGCGATAGTTGAAGGTAACCTTGACCTTGCGACCGGTACGCGCCTGCGCATCCACGATCATCTTCAGGCGGGTGAGATCGATGGTGAGCGGCTTTTCGCAGATCACATCGCAACCCGCCTCGAAAGCGCGAACGATGTAATCGGCATGCAGGAAGTCTGGCGTGGCGACCACCACCGTATCCGGCTTCTGCTCGGTGATCAGGCGATCGAAATCCTGCGCGAGATAGGTTGCGACACCATTGGTGCCGGGTTTGGAAGCGGCCTCCGCCGCCTGGTTCAGGCGGTGGGCATTGGTATCACAGAGAGCAACGATGTCGTGCTTGTCGGCGTAGTCCTGGATCACGGAGTCGCGGAACATCTGGTGCCGCGAGCCGCATCCTACGATGGCGATTTTCACTGGAGTCTGCTTTCATTCTGGGTGGGTTCGATGCGCTGGCCGGCGTCATCGAAATAGTGGAGATCTGTAAGGTCAAAACCGATGGTGAGCGCATCCCCCATCCGAAATGCCGACCGCCCTCCATGGCTGACGAGTACAGTCTGGCCGCTGGTGAGCGCCACATGCAGCAGGGTTTCGCTGCCGAGATATTCTACCAGCTTGACCGTGACGGATGCCGTCACATCACCGCCATCGAGGCGGACATCGGCGGGGCGCACACAGAGGGTGGCATTGGCGGGAGCCGATGGCAGGTTTGGAATCGAGAATGCGGGAAGGCCAGCCACGCGCGCCTCCGTCAAACCATTCACCTGCGATAGGTTTGCCTGCAGCATGTTGATCTTGGGTGAGCCGATGAAGCCGGCAACGAAGAGATTCTGCGGCCGCTCGTAAAGCTCCTGCGGCGTTCCGACCTGTTCGATGTGGCCGCCCCGCAGGACCACGATGCGGCTTGCCATGGTCATCGCCTCCACCTGGTCGTGGGTAACATAGATCATCGTCGTGCCGAGGCGGGTATAAAGAGAGGCCAGTTCGGCGCGCATTTGCACGCGCAGTTCAGCATCGAGGTTCGACAGCGGCTCATCGAACAGGAAGAGCTGCGGTTCTCTAACAATGGCACGGCCGATGGCGACACGCTGCTTCTGCCCGCCGGAAAGCTGGCGCGGCTTTCGCTCCATCAGCTTTTCAATCTGCAGGATGCGGGCGGCTTCCGCCACGCGCCGCTCCACCTCCGCCTTCGGCATCTTGAAGTTCTGCAGCCCGAAGGCGAGGTTCTTCGCAACCGTCATATGCGGATAGAGCGCATAGGACTGAAAGACCATGGACAACTCCCGCTTGGAGGCCGGGAGATCGTTGACGATCTTGGGACCGATCGCAATGGTTCCGTCCGTAATGTCCTCCAGTCCGGCAATCATGCGCAACAGCGTGGACTTGCCACAGCCGGAGGGGCCGACCAGCACCAGAAATTCCCCATCGCGGATGTCGAGGTTCAGCCCCTGGATCACCGAGAGCGCGCCGTAGCGCTTGCCGACGTTTCGAAGCGTCAATCCAGCCATTCTACCTTGATCCTTACTTCATACCTGACGTGGCGATGCCACGGACAATCAACTTCTGGAACAGGACGAAGAAGAGGACGACCGGAACCAGCGACAAAACCGACATCGCAAACATCTGGCCGTAGGCGGACTGACCTTCCTGATCGAGGAAGAGGCGCAGCGCCAGCGGCACGGTGTAGCTCTTGATGTCATTCAAATAGATGAGCGGAGCGAGGAAATCCTCCCACACCCAGATCAGCGAGAAGATGGCCGCCGTGCCCATAGCCGGCAGCGATAGCGGCAGGATGATGGACCAGTAGATCTTGAAGGGCGAGCAGCCGTCGATCATAGCAGCCTCATCCAGCTCCTTCGGCAGCTGACGGAAAAACTGCACCATCAAAAAGATAAAGAAGGCATCGGATGCGAGGAAGCGCGGCACCACCAGCGGCAGATAGGTGTCCACCCATCCGAGCTTCAAAAACTGCACGTATTGCGGGATGAGCACCACGTGATACGGGATCATCAGCGTCATCATCATCAGCGCGAAGAAGAAACTGCGTCCGGTAAAGGTGAGCCTTGCAAAGGCATAGGCCGCAAACGAGCAGGAAATCAGGTTACCGACCACGGAAAGGCTGGTGACGATTACCGAGTTGATGGTGAAGACCGTGAAGGACTGCGGCAGGGCGTACCAGCCTTTCACATAATTGCCCCACATGAACTGCGAGGGCCAGAGCGACAACGTGCTGAAGATCTCGTCTTCCGGCTTCACCGATGACGACAAAAGCCAGAGCAGCGGATAAAGCATGATCGCGGAAAAGCCGATCAGGAAGGCATGTTTCAGAAGCCGCCCGACGCGCTGCTGGCGCTCCCGCTTCAAGCGCAGCACATGCGCCATGCGCGCCGCTTCATCTATCTCGAAATCCAGTTTACTTGCCTCCGACAGAGGGTGGCCCGACTTAATCGCGCTCGTTTTCATAATGCACCCAGTATTTCGAGGTCAGGAAGGCAATGCCGGTGAAGACAGCGATGATGATCAGCAGCACCCAGGCGAGTGCCGAGGCATACCCCATACGGAAGAACTTGAAGGCCTCGTTGAAGAGATAAACCGTATAAAACAGCAGACTATCGGCCGGTGCACCGCTGCCATTGGAAATGATGAAGGCGCTGGAGAAGGTCTTGAAGGCCTCAATCGTCTGCAGAACGAGATTAAAGAAGATCACCGGCGCCAGAAGCGGCAGCGTGATGCGCAGGAACTGGCGCCATTTCGGCGTACCATCGATTTCCGCAGCCTCGTAGAGATCGCGCGGAATGCTGCGCAAACCGGCCAAAAAGATCAGCATGGGAGAGCCGAACTGCCACATAGCCAGCAACACCAGTGTGTAGATCGACGTATTGGGGTCCGTGATCCACGCATGGCTGGGAATACCGAAATCGGCAAGAACGCGGTTTACGACACCGTCGGCGGCAAACAGCTGTCGCCACAGAATGGCGATTGCAATGGATGAGCCCAGAAGCGAGGGCAGATAGAAGATTGCGCGGTAGACGCCGATGGTCCGCAAGCCCTTGTCCAACAACATGGCAACCACAAGCGCCATAATCAGACGGGCCGGAACAGCGAGTGCCACATAGGTGAAGGTAACGTTCAGCGCCTTCCAGAAGCGCCGGTCGCGGGTGAACATGTAGACATAGTTGTCGAAGCCAACCCACCGTGGCTCCGCGACCATGTCGTAGCGCGTGAACGACAGATAAAGCGACGCAAGAATCGGCCCTAGTGCCAACAGGAAGAAGCCGAGGAACCAGGGCAGCAGAAACGCATAGGCTGGACCGTTGCGGGCAATAAAGCGGTTCATGACCGGGCCTTGTCAAAGGGAGAATGCCGGGCGGCCTTTCCGCCCGGCGCAATGAAGATCAGCTTATTGAGCGCGGTCGATAATCGCCTGTGCGTCGTCGATGAAGCTTGCAGCCGCATCCTTCACGCTGGTGCGGGCAAGAACGACATCAGAGCCGGTACGCATGAAGGCATCACGCACTTCACCTGCCCCCTTCGGCGCGGGAAGTGGCAAGCCGCCCACCTTGTTCTGGATCGCGGTGAAATAATTAATAGACAGCTTTTCAACTTCGCTGAGACCCGGCGCCAACTGATCACGGATTTTCTGCGAAACGGGGATACCGCGCTCAAGCCCCAAGACCTTTGTAATGGCCGGATCGTTGACCCAGGCATTCATATAGGCAATCGCAGAGGCCGGATCCTTCACATCGCGGCTGAGCGACATGAACATCGACGGCTTGATGTATTGCCCCGGCTTTCCTCCAGCCTTGTGCGGCACCATGGCAGCGCCGATCTTGTCCTTGGACACCGCCTGAATGCCAACGAGCTGGTTGGACCAGAATTGCGACATCGCGGTATCGCCAACCGCGATACCGGACTCTGCGATCGGCACATCAAGGATGACGGTCTTGTCCTTGCTGCGGACAACATCCTTCTTGCGAAGATCGGCCCAGAACTGCCAGAAGGTCGCGACGTCATCAACGGTCGCAGCCACCTTGCCATTGGCATCATAGAATTCGCGGCCGTTCTGGCGAACCCAGGACTCAAACACCTCAATCATAAGGGCCAGATCGTCGGCACCCTTGACTTTACCGCCCGACTTGGCGGAGATCTTTTCACACGCCTTCGCAAAATCATCCCAGGTCCAATTGATCAGATCTGCATCGACACCGGCTTCCTGGAAGACGCGGGTGTTGTAAACCATGACCTGCGAATTGGCTCCGATGTTGAGCGCGTAAAGCTTGCCATCAACGCGGCCGCCGTCGATAGGTCCCTTGTCGAAATCCTGGATCATCAGCGACTTGCCGATGTATTCGTCCAACGGCTTCAGCGCGCCGCGGCGAACATATTCAAACAGATAGCGGTAATCCATTTGGACCAAATCCGCCATGTTGCGGCCAGCGGTCTGGGTTGCCATCTTCGTCCAGTAATCACCCCAGCCGATCGTTTCGCCGGAGACCTCGATGCCGGGATTGGCTTTCTGGAAAAGATCAATCACCGCAAAGGTGCGCTTGTCGCGCTCCGGGTTGCCCCACCAATAATGGCGAATGCGGGTGGCGGCCAAGGCGGGAACACCGACCAGCGCCGATGCCGCCACACCCGCAGCTGCCGTTCCCAACAGCTTGCGTCTTGTCATTTCAACCATGGTTTCCTCCTCCATAGCGGGCGCCCCTCAGCACCCCGTTGCTTATCTGGCATGGCGATCTCCTCCACCGCCCCGCCGGCAATTTCAAATGTAGCTGCGCAGCAATTCCGTCAGGCTGAGCATGGCCATGGCCTGTCCATAGGGCATGGAGGTAAGCTTGATCTGCCGGTAAAAATCGAGATCATGACCCATCGCCGTGCCGAAGGACACCTGCTGCAATTCACCGTCCCGGCTGATATTGTCGACCACGCCGCGTAGCGCGCGCTCAGCAACCTCGCGATATTCAGGACCGAGATAACGCTTGCGCGCCCCCTTCATCAAACCATAAGCGAAGCCAGCGGTGGCGGAAGCCTCCAGATAGCTTTCGGGGTCATCGATCAACGTATGCCATAGACCGGATTCGTGCTGATGCTCCTTCAACGCAGCGGCCTGACGATTGAGCAAGGAGATCAGGTGACGGCGCAGCGGATCACCCTCCGGCAGATCCAGAAGCTCCAGGAATTCCGGAATGACAATCGTGATCCAGCTATTGCCCCGTGCCCAGCGCGCCTTTGCGAAGTTGTGGTTTCCGTCAAAGCTCCATCCGTGGAACCAGAGCCCTGTCTGGCTATCAAGCAGATACTGAGCATGGACGAGGAACTGGTACTTCGCCTCCTCCACATAGTGCGGGCGGTTCAACACGAGGCCGATTTTCGCGAGAGGCAGCACGCTCATCATCAGCGTGTCGTCCCACATCTGCTGGTCGTTCACGCTGTTATAGACGATGTGCTGCAGTCCGCCCTCTCGCGTCCTCGGCATTTCATGCATCACCCATTCGGCCCACGTGTCAAGGTAAGGGAGCCAATGGGGATTGGGCGTCATTTCATAGAGGTGCGCCAACGTCAGGAACGGCGCGACCGTGTTGATGTTCTTGGTCGGCGTCCCCTCAGCCAAACGCGCCTCGAACCACTGGGTAATGATGCTCATCGCCTGAGGGTTGCCGGTCAACTGCCAGTATTTCAGCAGACCATAGAGCCCGATGCCATGAGTCCATTCCCAGCCGGCCCAGCCTTTCGTATCGATGACCCGGCCATCTTCCAGCCGCAGCAGAAACTCGCCGGTGCGGTCTTCGATGTTGACGAGATTATTGGTGAGCCGGTCAATCAGCTCGCAGACATCCGCACGCTGGATGAAATACTGCTTCTGCCTCAGCAGCGGATGCATGCTTCAACTCCTCCCAGGTTGAAAATTCGGAATAATGTTCCGAAAATTAGGAAATCACAGTCCGTACGTCTTTTCAATCCTGTTTTTTCGATTACCTTCAACCGTGATCAAGCCCATCCACAAACCAGATGCAGTCCATGTCCGAAGCCCAGAGCAAAACAGAAAATGTCGCATCCGTCCTCAAGGTCTTCGCGGTTCTGGAAGCCTTGGTGGATGAGAAGCGAATTGGGCTGGCCGAACTTGCGCAGCGGGCGATGACGTCAAAAACCACTGCGCACCGCCTGCTGCAAACCATGGCGGAGCTCGGTTACATCGAGCAGGACCCGGAAACGGAGAAATACGGATTGACGCTGAAACTTTTCAGTCTGGGCGCCCGGTCGCTGAACGAGCAATCCGATCTGTTGCGGGTGGCGGACATGGTGATGGGAAAGCTGTCACGTGCCACCGGTGAATCCATTAATCTTGGCATTCTGGACGAGCGCGACCAGAAGGTACTCTACATCCACAAATACGACTCCATCTACAATCTATCCATGAAGTCGACGCTAGGCTTACGCAATCCTCTTCACAGCACCTCACTTGGCAAAGCCTTGTTGGCCTGGCGCGATGAAGAGGAAATCCGCGAACGGATGGCGAAGATGGACTTCGCGCGCCTTGCGCCACGTACCGTCACGGACCCCACAGCACTGCTGACGCAACTGCATGACATTCGCTCGCAAGGCTATGCGGAGGAAATCGAGGAGAGCGAGGCAGGCGTGCGCTGCATGGCGGCACCTATCTTCAATCATCTGGGCAAGCCCATTGCGGCAATCTCGATCAGTTTTCCGCTCTTCCGGTTTGATGAAACACGAAAGCCGGATTACGTGACCAACTTGACCGAGGCCGGCATGACTGCGTCCCGGGCTTTGGGATACCATACGGTCAAGAACTGACCAAACGCTCAACCGGCGCGAACCAGCGGGATATCCCGCTCCAGATCATAGCGCGTCAACCAATCGAGCAACTCACGGCCAGGCATGGGCTTTGCCAACCAATAGCCCTGCAATTCGTCGCAGCCTTGCGCTTGCAGAACATCGCGGAGCTCAACACTCTCCACGCCCTCAGCCACGACCTGGTAACCGAGACTATGAGCAAGATCGATCATCGAACGGACAAGGACCTGCTCGCGCTCGCCCTTGATCATGGGCTTGATGAAACAACGATCAATCTTGACCACATCAGCCGGAAGTTTCTGCATATAAGCAAGGCTGCTATAGCCGGTGCCAAAATCGTCGATTGCAAGACGAATACCGGCCTGCGTCAGGCGGTGTAGAAGATCGAGCGCGCGCTCCGTTTCCTTCATCATCGCAGTCTCAGTTAGTTCGAACTCGATCTGGCCCGCTTCGACGCCGAATTTTCGAAGGAGCAGGAAGAGACGATCAAAGAGATCAGGCTCCTGCAGGTTGAACGCCGAAAGATTGATTGAAAGCCGCAGGCGAATACCAAGCCTGTTCCACTGATGAAGATGTCGGACTGCGTGTTCAATGACCCAGGCAGTCAAGTGGCGGGCATAGCAGGAGGCTTCAACAATGGGAATGAACTCGGCTGGCGAAATAGCTCCAAGCGTTGGATGCGTCCATCGCAACAGCGCCTCTGCACTCTCGATTTCGCCGGTCACGAACGTCATGCGGGGCTGAAATACCAACGAAAGCTGTTCGTGTGACTCGAGCGCTGCAGGAAAATCTTCCAGAATCTGGAAATGTCTCTGGTGACGACGATGTGCCGCGGCACAAAAGATCGCAACACCAGTGTCCGTCTCCCGCGCGTCCTGAACAGCGCTTTGCAGGCAGCGCAGCACATCTTCAGGCGCCGTTTCGCCCGGAACGAAGCGCATGACGCCGATGGCAGGTGTCATCGTCATGCGAAAATCGGGCTGCTGTTGCAGATTTTGGAGCGCGTTGCGCACCTCCGTTACATACGCAGCCGTATCACTCGCGAATGGAGCGAAGAAAACAAACTGGGTCGGACCGATGTGATACGCCATGCCATGAGGGCCGACGTGATCTGCCAGAATGGCTGTCACACGCTTGATTACTCGATCCAAATAGCCGGCTCCGACAACACGCGATACCCGATCGAACTGCGCGGTCTGCGCCAGGTCAAGAAGGCCGGCAATCCTCGGAGTATGGTCGCCTTGCGCCAAATCGGTCAGATCATTGATCATCTGGATACGGTTCGGAAGACCGCTTGTGACTTCAATGCGACCAACAGCATGCTGCAGCTCAACCTGATCCATGACCATGGCTGCGAGATCGGCAAGCGTTGCCATTTCCTGTTCGGTGACTTGGCGCGGTTCTGTCCCCAGAACACAAAGGGCGCCGATGCCGTGACCATCCGGCGTCAGAAGCGGTGCACCAGCATAAAAGCGAATACCGGATTTACCGAGTACGCTGTCGCAATAGAATTCATCACGCACGAAGTCCCGGATAACGAGATTTCTGCCGGTTTCGGCCACTTCAGCACAGGGCGCACGTTCGCGGGGAATCTGGTTATGGGTGACACCAACTTTCGATTTGAACCATTGGCGATCGTGATCCGTCAGTGAAACCGCGGCTATTGGCAGGTTGAAGAATTGCGCGACCAACCGCGTGATCCGGTCAAAGCTCTCGCTGGGGATTGTATCGAGCAGGCGCAGATTGCGTAGACTGTTCAGGCGGGCAGTTTCGTCATGGCGGATCATCGATAGCCTCGCTGGAGCCCGCGCGCAGCGAGCCGCGGAAATAAGTTCGAGTATGAGCTCATCAGGAAAAAAGGAGGCATCAACAATGCCTTCCCCGCGGTTCCCCCCCGGCATCATGCCGCGCAACGCTATGGAGCTTGCCGTCAATATGGCGCACCCTTCTCAGGAACCAATGAAGGAAGATGACAAAGCATTCGAATATTAGGAACATCATTAACAAGATGCATCAAGAATGCTGATGGGTAGAGATTCCAACAACCAGTCACGCTACGGGAGACAACCCTCATGAAAGCATTGCGATGAAGCGATGATGGCGAAAAGTTTAACTGAGTATTGCCGGTCGTTGCACTAGGATCGTGCCAAGGAATCATGAACCACGACCAGACCCGCGTGCAAAACTGCGGCGAACGGTTTGCTCAGGCGACAAGGCTGAATATTGCATGTCACAAGGGGTTGCCCTTCAACGCCCACGTTCCACCCCCTTCAACCGCGGCAGGTTGAAGCGCCTCCTGTTTCGGCTGCGGCTGATCTCGGGATTGATATTGATCGTCTACGTCGCCATGCATCTGACGAACCTGGCGATCGGCCTGCATTCTCTCCACGCCATGGAAGAGGCTCGCCATGTTCTTCTGTTTCCTTGGATGAGTTGGCCTGGCACCGCGCTCCTGATGAGCGCAGCTTTGATCCATGCTATTCTGGGGCTGGTGACTGTTTCCCTGAGGCGTAGCCTGACACTTAGCCGCACTGATTGGGTGCAGATGTGCCTTGGTCTCATCACGCCGCCGCTTCTGCTGAATCACGTCGCAGTCGCAGGCATTCTGCATCACATCGATCCTGACTTTCGACCGGACTATACCTTCCTGCTATCCGTCTACTGGAACATGGCGCCGAAGTCCGCGCTACAACAGGTCCTTGTCGTCGTTGTCGTGTGGATCCACGGCTCTATTGGCCTTTACAACTGGCTTATCCTAAAGCCTGTCTGGCGGCGCATCGGCGCGTTCGTCACACCGCTCCTTTTTTTCGTCCCCATTCTCGGTCTCCTAGGTTTCGTACGCGGCGGAAAGGAAGCGCTGGCGAGGCTGGCAGCCGACGGGCAGTGGCAGGACCGGATGCGACAATCGCTTGACATGATGACTGCGGCCAAGCCGACGCTCGAGCTAGTTCAGAGCGCCATCCTCCTGATCTACGGAGCCTTAGCCCTGGTTGCGTGCGGCGTCCTCATCTGGCGTATACTGGAGCGGCAACGGATGCGCGTCACCGCCACCTATGAGACGGGGCAAACAGTTTCGGCGCGTCCGGCTCTTTCGCTGCTTGAAATCAGCCTGCTCAATAACGTGCCGCACGCCAACATCTGCAGCGGGCGCGGCCGATGCGGCACCTGTCTGGTGGCAGTGATGTCGGATGCCTCCGGGCTGACGGCCATATCAGAAACGGAAGCACAAACGCTAAAACGCATTCACGCGACACCTGGCCAAAGACTGGCCTGTCAGGCACGCCTGATAAAGGGCTCAGTCAAAATTTCGAGGCTCTTCCCTTTTCACGTCGATGCAGCGTTCATGCGCGACCCACATGGTCCTGGAGAGACGCTTTCTGCGGAGCAACGCCCATGATCCGTCCATTGGCACGTTCCATCGGAATGATCGGCTTAGCGGCGATGACGGCCAACTGTGTGATGTTTGCCAACGCTGCCTTGGCGCAGCAGGCAGCACCGCAATCTCATTCAGAAGGGCGCTTGCTGATACATGCGCTGCACAGTGCAAATTATCGGCTGGGGCAATTGGGAACCGCGCTGGTGAATGCGCCAGCCGAATTTGCCACCGTCTGGCAAAATGCTTCACAGGCAAGCGCAAGCACGGATGGCATCGTCACGCTGACCTATTGGTTGATCGTGATGCTGATCGGTTGCGGCCTGGAATGGTATTATTGGACCTATGCTGCTTCCAGCATGCGGGTCATCGACGAAACACTCATCCAGTCAGCAGCTCAGGCATTTCGACTTGCTCTCCGGCGTTTTGTGCTGCTTGCCGCAGGCCTCATCCTCTTCACCGTTTCCATTTCCGGCAGCCTGACATTCTTCGAATGGCCTGCAGGTTATGAAAACGCAGTCTTTACAAGCCTTCTCCTTATTCTCAGCCTTCGCGTTACTTGGCTGCTGGCAGACACCGTTTTGGCGCCGGGACGCGGGCGATTTCGGTTGATCGACGTGGAGCCTCGCTGCGCCGCACTCTGGGTCGCAACTGTCGTTGCTGTTGGCATGCTGCTTGCCATTTCCACCATTGTCGGTCCGGTGCTCGAACAAGCGCAAGCGCCAGATGCTGCGGAAGCCTTGCATATCCTGACCGCCTCGTTGGGTGCGATCCTTGTTCTTGCGGCCGTCCTGCGTCATCAATACGTCATTGCAACGGGTGATGAGACCGAGCACCGAAAACCACCAAAGTTTCCCGTCGAGCTGCTTCTGCCGCTGATGATTGCCGCCGTTTTTGGCCTTTGGCTCGTTGCTGGCTCGCTGGCCTCCACCTTGCTGGCAAGTGTTTTCATCGTATCCATCATTCAATGGCACTTGCGCCGCGTAATCTTCTTTTTCTGGAGCGAGCGGGACTTCACCCGCAGCCCTGGAGGTGTGACGCTTCACGAAGATGTCTCCGCTATTGCGAGCCGCCTTGCTCCCTCTGTCGCACTCTCGGTCGCGCGTTACGGCGTCTGCGTGGTCGGCATTGCCGCTGCCCTTTTGGCGGTCGGCGTTCCAATCAGCGAAGTCGAAAACAGCCAGAACGCCGTCACGCGCTTCGTCGTGCATCTCTTCGGCGTTACGGGGCTTGCCCTCGTCACCCACGTCGCATGGGTGGCGGTGCGTGTGCCGATCGACCAGCGTATCAGGGAGCTTGGCCCGAGCGATACACACGGACGACCCAACCCGAATGCGCGCCTCATGACCCTTCTTCCCATGCTGCGGATGGCGGCGGGTGTTGTGTTCGGTCTGATGCTGGTGCTTTCAGCACTCTGGACATTCGGCGTCGATGTCACTCCGCTTCTTGCCGGTGCGGGCGTGTTCGGTCTGGCGCTCGGCTTCGGTGCGCAGGCGCTCGTGCGGGACATCATTTCCGGCATATTCTATCTGGCGGAAGATGTATTTCGCGTGGGGGAATATATCGAAAGTGGCAACAACACCAAGGGCACCGTAGAGCGGATTACACTTCGTACGGTGGCGCTGCGCCATCAGAATGGGCCCCTGCACTTCGTTCCTTATGGATCGCTTGGCAGCGTTCGGAACAATTCGCGTGACTGGTCGATCGACAAATTCAACATCCCACTTCCCGTTTATGTCGATAGCGAGACGGTTCGCAAGATCATCAAGAAGGTGGGAGAGTCGATGATGGAAGATCCGGAAATCAGCAAATTGATGCTGGAGCCCTTAAAGGCCAAGCTCTACCGCATTGATCCCGGTGTCAAAATCTTCCGCTGCAAGTTTCGCTCAGCACCAGGTAACCAGTTCGAAATTCGCACGGAGGCCTATCGCCGCATCGAACAGTCATTGAAGGATGCAGGGATTCCGTTTGCGGCGGGAACACAGGTTCTCATCAATGAAGCGACAGGGCTGCCACAACTTGCTGCGCCTCAGCGAACTGCCATCGCCACACAATCGGCTCCCTCAGAACCTCAGGCGCCGCCCATGCAACAACCGCAAGCGCAATTATCGTGAGCCCGCCATGGCTGCACCCGCCAGCCTGAATGGGCTTGCAAGCGTCGTTCCCACACCATTGAGGACGAAAGCCCCGGCCTGCTGAAGGCTCGTCGCACTTGCGGTTTTGTCTCGCTCCATAAGCTTCGGCATCATGGCTGCGAGTTCCGTAAACCGGTTGTGACGGAAGTCATCGTCAGTTTTGAGCGCGGAGATATCCACGACCTGCACATTCGCCTTGCGGGCAGCTTCCGCAACCTGCGGGTGATCAACATCGAGCGCGCCCAGCCGGTTATGCTCCCCTGCGATAAACCGGGATACCGCAAGTGCCTTGTCATCCTTTGAGACCAGAAGCGTCATCGGCGGATTGAGCGGCCCGATCACCTCCAACTGCGAGCGAAATACATCGACGTCAATATCCGGCGCGGCCAGCACCACTTTCATACGCTTGAAAACATCATCACGATGCATCAGGCGAAGCTGGCGCAAACTTTCCGCAGTCAACCAGCCCCCCATACTATGGCCGAGAACGATGGTGTTCCCCAAATTTGGGTTTCGGCCGAGCATGGTCAAAACGTCGACGAGGCCGTCACGAGAAATGGTGACCCCATCCTTGTCTGCAACGTAGCCGCCGATGCTCGCCTCCGACGGCCAGGAAAACAAGATGACGCTTCCCCTGCCACCGGCATCGGCATGCATCTGCGCCAACCGGTAAAGCGCCTCCTGGAAATTATTGTTGAAGCCGTGCACGAAGACCCCGACATTCGGTTTGGCGCCGTTTTGCCGGGAAGCAACCGCCCGTTCAAAAGCCGGCCGATCGAGCGGGCGATAACTGACTGTCACGAAGGAAGTCTTAGGGTCGCGCGCCGCCGTCGGCCATTCGATAGCTCCGGGTTTGTGGTTTGGCGGCACAGAGATCTGGTATTCCGCATAATGGGTCTGCAGCGACCGTTCGGATGTGAAGGCGCCCGGATTCGCACTCGACGGCATGCGGGTTGTCGCGACATAGATTGTCTGAACCTTGCCACCCGCCGCACTGACCTTTGCAGGTGCCGTTGGTTTCAGCACATCAGGACCTGGCCGACCAGCACAGCCAATCAACATGCATAAGAGCACGAGCATCAAACAATGCATCGCTGGCGGTAGGTTTTTCATTGGGCTCAAGATCAACAAAACCACGGGCTCCGGCTTGTCTCAACAAGTAGGCCCGGCCGTAGCAGCCGGGCCATTTTATTAATCAGGCTGTAACGTCATGCGGGTTTGGCGGCCGGGGGGAAGTATCCCGGGGGATGCGGAACCATGCCGCATAAAGCGCCGGCAAAAACAGCAGCGTCAGAACAGTGCCGACAACGATACCGCCCATCATAGCGTAAGCCATCGGGCCCCAGAAGATCTCACGCGAGATGGGGATCAGAGCCAACGTGGCCGCTGCCGCGGTCAACATGATGGGACGCATTCGATGTTCAGTCGCCTCAATGATGGCGTGCCAAGCCGGCATTCCGTCTTTCCTGAGGTCCTCAATCTGGACCACGAGAATGACCGAGTTTCGGATGAGAATGCCGATCAACGCGAGGACGCCAAGGATGGCAACAAAGCCCAACGGAGCATTGCTCAGGAGCAGCGCGGCCACCACACCGATAAGGGCCAGAGGCGCCACCGCGAAAACGAGGAACAGGCGGCTGAAACTCTGGAGCTGGATCATGAGGATTGTCGCCATGACAAACAGCATTAGAGGTGCAACGGCGGCAATCGGACCTTGCGACTTCGCGCTCTCCTCGACAGCACCGCCAACGACGACATCGTAGCCAACCGGCAGCTTCGCCTTGAACTCATCGATCTTCGGCTGAAGTTCTGTGACAATTGTCGCCGGCTGCGTGGCCCCCAGGACTGCGGCCTTGATTGTAATCGTTGGTGTGCGTGAACGACGCCAGATCGTCGGCTGCTCAAGCTCATACCGCAGATTGGCAACGGCCGAGAGTGGCACTGACTTGCCGTTGCTCCCGCTGAGCGGAAGATCCTGCAATGTTTCAATGGAGCCACGCTCGGCATCCGATGCGCGGCCGATGACATTGACGAGATAGATATCGTCTCGCACCTGCGTTGCCGTCGCACCCTTGACGACGCTGTTCAACGCCGTCGCGATATCTTCCGAGGAAACGCCGAGCTGTCGCGCCTTGTCTTGAAGCACGTCAACCTTCACGACACGCGACGGCTCGTTCCAATCCAGCACCATGTTCGAAAGGCGCGGATCAGTCGCGACAATAACGGAAAGCTCTTGTGCATACTGTCTGACCTGCTGGATATCGGGACCGCTGATGCGGTACTGAACCGGCTTGCCCACCGGAGGACCAAGCTCAAGCAGCTTAATGAAGGCATCCGTTCCCGGAAACGTCTTGGTGAGATAGGCCTGCAGGTCGGCGCGCAAGCGGTCCCGGACTTCAAGGCTCTTCGAAACAATGACGATCTGGCCAAAAGTCGCGTCCGGCGTCTGCACATCGAAGGATAGCAGGAAGCGCGGCGCACCCTGGCCTACATACGTCGACCAATGATCGATGTCCGGGTTCTTTGCGAGCACTTCCTTTTCGAACTGCGCCATCTGCCGGTTGGTTTCGGCGATGGAGCTGTTGTGAGGCAGGTTCCAGTCAACGACCAGTTCCGGACGGTCCGAGCTTGGGAAGAACTGTTGCTGCACAAAGCCCATGCCGGCAACCGAGCCTGCGAATACGCCGATGGTGATAATGATGGTCACCCACCGGAAGCGCATCGCCACATTCAGAAGACCGGAGAAGCTCTTGGCAAACCAACCCTTGTGCTCGGAGTGCTTTTTCATGGACTTCGGCAGCAGGGTCACGCCGAGAAGCGGCGTGAAAAGGACAGCAACGATCCACGAAACAATGAGGGATACGGCAATTACGACAAACAGTGTGAAGGTGAATTCACCTGCAGCGCTGCTGTTGAGTCCAACGGGAATAAAGCCCGCGACCGTGACCAGCGTTCCCGTCAGCATCGGGAACGCTGTCGATGTATAGACATAGGTTGCGGCTTTTCGCAGGCTATCACCCAATTCCAGGCGTGCAACCATCATCTCGACGGCGATCATGGCGTCATCGACAAGGAGACCGAGCGCAATGATCAGGGCACCAAGCGAAATTCGCTGAAGCGAAATACCCGAATACTCCATCACCACAAATGTGATCGCAAGAACAAGCGGTATGGAGATCGCAACGACCAGACCCGCACGCATGCCGAGGCTGATGAAACTGATAGCAAGAACGATGGCGATCGCTTCGAAAAGGGCCTTGGTGAAACCTGAGACCGCCTCTTCAACCACCTTGGGCTGGTCGGATACCCGATGAATGTCCACCCCAATCGGAAGCTCGCCTTGGATGCGCTCTATCTGCGCTTCCAGCGCCTCCCCGAAATGGAGAAGGTTCGCGCCCGTCTTCATACCGATGGCAAGACCGATGGCCGGCTGTCCGTTGAAGCGGAAAAGGGCGCTGGGCGGATCAACGTAGCCACGCCTGATTGTAGCGATATCCGTCAGCGGAAAGAAGCGGTCGTTGACGCGTAGATTGATCGCGCGAAGACTTTCCTCGGAGGTGAATGCGCCACCAACGCGGAGCGCGATGCGTTCCGGCCCAGCATCGATGACGCCGGACTGCGTCACCGCATTTTGCGCCCTTAGCGTTGAAATGATGGTCTGGCTGTCGAGCCCGAGAGCCGCGATTTTGCGGGTGGAAAACTCAAGATAGATGGCCTCGTCTTGCGCGCCGATCACGTCGACCTTACCAGCGTTCGCAACCGTCAGGATCTTCGATCGCGCATTTTCAACGAGATCACGGAGCTGCCGCTGCGTGAGCCCGTCGCTCGTAAATGCGTAGATATTCCCGAACACGTCGCCGAACCGGTCGTTATAGAACGGCCCCACGACGCCGGAGGGGAAGTTACCCTGGATATCGGAAATCATGTTACGCACGCGCGTCCAGATAGCCGGCACATCCTTGGCCTTGGTCGTATCGAGAAGCTGCACGAAAATTGTCGTCGTGCCAGCAAGCGTCACGCTCTTTGTGTAATCAAGCGAGTCGAGTTCTTCGAGCTTCTTCTCGATGCGGTCCGTGACCTGGCGCGTCACTTCCTCGGCGGATGCCCCAGGCCACTGTGCCTGGATGAGCATGGTCTTGATGGTGAAGTTCGGATCTTCTTCTCGGCCGAGTTCGATATAGGAAAGCACGCCGACGAAGACGAAGACGAGCATGAAATACCAGACGAGCGAGCGATGCTCCAAAGCCCAGTCAGAAAGGTTGAAGGACTTCACAGGCTCTTCCTTTCGGTAATCTTGACGGCCTGGCCGTCCTTCAGTTGAT
Organism: Rhizobium oryzicola; assembly: GCF_030504645.1. Taxonomy (GTDB): domain Bacteria; phylum Pseudomonadota; class Alphaproteobacteria; order Rhizobiales; family Rhizobiaceae; genus Neorhizobium; species Neorhizobium oryzicola. Next base: position 552,125 of record NZ_JAUKWQ010000003.1, read on the forward strand.
GTACGCCAGCAGTCACGATCTGCTCGCCTTCCTTCAGGCCATCGAGCACTTTGACGATGGTGGACCCGGGCGCATGATCTTCAACTGCCACCTTGCGGCGGCTTACCTTGGCGGCCGCGGCATCAACCACCCACACATAGGTCTGCCCGTCCTGCTCTGTCAGCAGTGCACTTGCGGGCAGGGTAATGCTGGAACGACCACCGAGGATGGTGGACGCGGTAACAATGGAGCCGAGACGAAAGGCGTCCGGCGGATTGACAAGCGTTACCTTCACGCGGCGCGTGCGCGTGGTGGCATCAGCAATCGGCGAAATTTCCCGCACTGTGCCCGCGGTTCGGATCGTCGGATCCAATTGCAGCGCAATGTCAAAGTTTGAGCCTACCTGCAATCGACCAATATTGCCTTCCGGAATATCGATCACCACTTCGCGGGGGTCGGGCCGAGCAATCGTCACGACGCTCTGGCCGGCCGAAACAGTCTGTCCGACTTCCGCAGACGTCGCGGTGACAACACCGTCGAATTCTGCAAGTAGCTGTGCGTAGCCAAGCTGCTCCTCCGCCTTGTCGAGATTGGCTTTTGCCTTAGCAACATTGGCATCAGCGGTCTTGAGCGCCTGCTGGGCCTGCTCCAGCGCGCTTTCCGTACCCGAGCGAGTTTCAGCAAGCTTCTTCTGCCGGTCAGCCGTTGTGGTGGCATTGGCCTGCTGGGCCTTTGCATTCGAGAGATCGGCTTCAGCGCTCTTCACGGAAAGTTCCAACGCGACGGAATCCAGAACGGCGACAACCTGGCCTTTCTTGACCGTGTCACCAACGCTGACCTTGCGGGCGACGACACGCCCCAGGACACGAAAGCCGAGTTCCGTTACATATTGAGCCTGCACTGCGCCGGGGGCCACAAGGGCGGTTGCGGCATCGTTCATCGCGATGACGCTCAGCACAGGACGAACCGGGGCGGGCTTATGCTCCTCCTGCTTCTGGCAGGCTGATAGAGCAAGCAGGGCAGCAATGGCAGCTGCGGTGGTCATTCGCGTCATTGCTGTTTCATCTCCTCATAGGCGACTTTTTCGCCAGGGCGGATAAACTTGAGGCCTTCAACCACAACCATATCACCGGCTTTAAGGCCGCTGCTGACCAGCAAGATCCCCGTCTGATAGGACGCCACCTCAATGGGGTGACTTGAAACCTTCGACGTGGCCGGATCGACAACCCATACGCTGGGCTTGCCAAGCGTCGATGTCAGGGCAGACCACGGAAGTTCCAATTGCTCGAAAGTTCCTGATTGGAAACTTCCGACAACAGGCGCACCCAGCGGCAGTCCCGCGGATTGGTCGATCCCGACCTTCACCCGTATCGTGCCCGTGGTGGTGTCGATGGTGGGAGAAATTTCACGCACATCGGCAACCATCTTGCGAGAGGGGTCGGAAATGAGGGAAACGGTCACCCTCCCCTCGGGCTTGCGGTTCAGATAGAGCGATTCATACACATCGAAGACCGCATCGCGCGGGCCATCATGCGCCAGCGAAAACACGGATTGCGCAGCTTGTGCCACCTGCCCAACTTCGGCGTCGCGCGCCGTGATAATCCCGTCGGCATCGGCCCGCAGTTCGGTATAGGAGAGAGCATCACGCGCTGAATCCAGCGCTGCTTGGGCTGAGGCTACGCTTCCCTGCGCCGTGGTTAGGGTTTCACGGGCTGAATCAAGCGCTGCCTGCGTCGTGACTTGCGTCCCGAAAAGGCTCTGCTGGCGCTGAAAGGCAAGCCGTGCCTGCACCTCTTGCGCCTTTGCCGAATTGAGGTTCGCTTCGGCAACTGCGACATCTGCCAGCTGCTGTTCGGCATCAATCCTGGCAAGCAGGTCTCCGGCCTTGACCACAGCCCCAACGTCCACCTTGCGCTCAACGATGCGACCGCTGACGCGGAAAGATAAATTACTTTGTACACGTGCACTGATGTCGCCCGTTACCGACGCCACCTTGCGACGCTGTTCCTCAGCAACCTTCACAATCTTCACCGTTGTCGGCGCTGATGCTTTCTGCTGCTCTTCCTTTTGGCAAGCAGTTAGAAGCAACGCAGCGGTTGTGAACACAATTGATATTCGGGCGTTTCGCATCGATGAACCCTTGTGGCAGACATCAGATCGGATATAATTGACTGACCGGTTAGTCAATAGGAACTCGCTTCAAATTTGGAATTGGATGAAGGAAATGCGCTGCAAGCTTAAGCTGACACGAGCCGAACAGAAGGCGCTTAGACCGCAACAAATTATAGATGCAGCCTTTGAGGAATTCGCGAGAAATGGATTTGCCGCCACTCGCGTGGAAGATATCGCAGCACGCATAGGCGTTACCAAAGGTACCGTTTACGTTTACTTCGCGACAAAGGAAGACCTTTTCGCTGCTGTAGTAATGCAGGTATCGCAACCTTTCGCGGAAATGATTCCATATATAGAAGCCGTGGAAGGAACGTATCAGGAGCGACTTAAAAAGGTGATACGATTATTCTATGACAAGCTGATGGTTGATCGCCGGGCCCGAGAACTCATCCGCTTCATGATTTCCGAAGCACCGCGCTTTCCTGATCTTGTCGACCGCCATGACGACGAGTTCATGGCCCCGATTGCCACGCGCATAAAAAGTCTGATCGACCAAGGGGTCGCCGCTGGCGAATTTCGCGATGGACCCGCCAGCTGGTTTGCGGAGATTATCTGCGCGCCAGCGCTCATGATGACATTCACAAGGGTTCTTTTCGATAATCGGCGTCCGCTGGATGAGGCGAAGTTCGTCGAAGCTCACATTGATATCATGATGAATGGACTCGCGGCGAATTAGCGGGCACGGAACAATCACCCACAGGTAAGGTTAGAGCGCGGTTATCCTATGGAGGAATATTATGAATCGCGGCTCAATCCTGAAAGCTGCCAGTGCAGCCGCCCTCATTCCCGCCCTGTCCATTGCCGGCATCGCAACAGCTCAGCCCAGAACGAGTATGGGAAATGCCGCAAAAAAGCACGCGACAGAAACAAAAAGGGTTGGCTCCCTCTCGCTTGCGACAAGCCGCATTGCAACCTCCAAGGCCAGCGACCCGATGGTCAAGGAATTCGCCAAGTGGGAGGTGGCGGAACAAGAAACCATCGCCGACATCCTGACATCAGCTGAAACCGGTAAAGCCGAGGGCGCTCTGAACCCACCCACCGAGCGCGAAACGGAAGCCAATCTGGACGCCGCGGGCAGGACCAGCCTCCAGAAGCTACAAGGCCTTTCAGGCGCGGATTTCGACAAGACCTATATCGCTGCCCAGTTGGATGGCCATCGGCAGTTGCTCGCAATCCAGGAAGATTATCTGAAGATCGGCAAAAACCGCGCGCAGCTCAGCATCACGAAGCTCGCACGCGGCCAGATCCGGGAACATATCGATCATCTCGAAATGCTTCGTTCGAAGCTTGGCTAACCCATGGCTTCGTTGGCGCTCTGTATGTTGGGATACGGGGCGCCAAGATATTCAACGAGCCTTTAACTGCGCGACGCAACGGTCCCTCTGCTGCGTGAGTGAGACGTCGCGCACGCGCTTGAGCGCAGAACGTGCCTGAGATTTAAAACGCTTTATAAGATCCGGCTTGCCATCCAACCCCTTGTTGAAGCAGGCGGCTTCAAGATCAATGCCATTATCAGCCATTCGCAACACCGCAGTCGGGTTTCGGGTCAGAGCGTTGCTAACGGCAGAATCCAGGGCCTGCGTTTGCGCCGGGTCCGTTGCCGTGCGGATTGTCGGCACCAGATGAAGCCAGGAGGACTGCCCTGCCTCGATATGCGACAATAACTGTGGCCATTGTCCAGCCTTGACGATGGCAGCCAGCGTTGTTGCGGCTCCCTTCACCTTGAGATCATGCCGAACTGTGGATGGTTGAAGAGGTGCAGCGGCGAAGGCCGCAGCGGGAAACAGACCAAATGCCACTACCGATACGCGAATCAAACGCATGAAAAGCCCCTCTGAACACACGCAGAAGATAGTTCCTACCTTACGATCCTGCTGCAAGGTGGAAAATAGGAGTTTCCTTTGTCTTTTTCGTGATCACTAAGATGAGAAGCACTCACATCAGCATATTTTTTTAATCGATTAGCAAATGTTTTAGGAGCAGGTGATCTCACCCGCTCCTAAATTTAGGCAAATATCTCTTACGTCCCCGGCGTCAAGGTAACAGATGTGCCGGTTGCTGCGAGGTTGAGGCCAAGCTGACCGGTAACGCTCACGGTCTGCAGATGGATTGAACCGGAGGTACCGCCAATCAGAATGTTGGTACCAACGCCGGCACCCACGGTGACTTCAGCCGTGGCACCCTGATAGAGGCCACCGAGCGAGCCGTGGTGATAGCCAGCGGTCGGAGCGAAAACAGCCCAGATCAGACGGCTGCGGGTGGTGAAACCCAGATCGACGCCCATCTTGCGAATAACGCCGGTGTATCGATCCAGCGGCTCGCTGCCGATCGTCGACGTAAAGACGCATTCCGCTTCCTTGGCGGAACCGAGCACATAGCCAACGCCGCCACCGATCGAGCAATCCAGATAACCGATACGAACGCCACCGCGCTCATCCGTTTCCTGATAGACCGGCGCGCGATCACGACGAACCAGATCCGCGGAAAGCGCAGTACCTGCACTTGCCAACACAGGCAGCGATGCAACTGCCACGGCGAAAATCTTCTTCATCCCTGTACTCCTTATCATTATCTCATTTCACTGGCCGCCGGATTGAGACTCAAACCCCGACCTCACGGCAGTGCTGTTCAACGCTTATGGCAAAAGAATGATCCATGGCGTCAATCACGATTTCGCAGACCTATTATGTGTGGGCTTGGAGGATAGAACCGTGATCTGCATCAAGCCTGCCATCATGCGCTCAGATTGGCATCGGTCAGGTAAGCGCCTATAACGGCCTTGGGTGGAGACTGCGGAATGCGACTGCTGATCGTTGAAGATAATCATGAACTGGCGGCATGGCTCGGCAAGGCATTGACGCAGGCCAAATACGCGGTCGACATTGCCCATGATGGCGAGGAGGCCGAGCACCTTCTCGCGGTCGCCGATTACGCTGCCATCATTCTGGACCTGTCGCTGCCGAAAATCGACGGCATGACATTGCTGAAGCAGATCCGGCATGCCGGCCGCAAAGTGCCCGTCATCATCTTGACAGCCAATGCCTCGCTTGATGGCCGCGTGGCAGGCCTAGACTCTGGTGCCGACGATTACCTGGCAAAACCCTTCGACCTGCCGGAACTGGAGGCGCGGCTGCGCGCGCTCATTCGGCGTGGCCACGACAAGGCAAGCCCCGAAATTGCCTTGGGCGACCTTGTTCTCAACAGCCTGACCCGGCAGTTTCTCCTGAAGGGCGAGCTTCTGGCGCTCACGCCAAGGGAGCATTCCGTTCTGGAATACCTCATTCTCAAGGCCGGCAGCACGGTGACGAAAACCGCCCTTTCGGAAAACCTCTTCGGGTTTGACGGCGAAGCCGATCCGAGTGCTGTCGAAATCTATGTCCATCGGGTCCGCAAGAAGCTGGAGGGCGCGTCGGTACAGATCGCCACATTAAGAGGCCTTGGTTATATGCTGCGGGTGGCCTGATGGCTCTATCGCCCTCGGCAGCACTGTCGCGGATGATCCGGCGGCTACGCCACAGTCTGCGCATCCAGCTGCTGGCCTGGATCATGGTGACGCTGGCGGGAGTCGTCAGCTTCAACCTCTATGCCGGCCTGCGACAGGCGCGGGAAACGGCAACCCTCGTTACCGACCAGATGCTGCTGGGCTCCGCGCGCATGATTGCCGAGGCGGTGCGCGTCGATGCGGGCGGCAATATGGAGGTGGATATTCCACCCGCCGCGCTTGAAATCTTCGACACAGGCTTCGGCGACCGGGTCTATTATAGGGTGACATCGGTCTGGGGTAGTCTTGTTTCAGGCTATGTGGACCTGAAGAGCCCGGACATCGAGCGCGAAGGCCAGGATATTCTTTTCCGCAATACGAGCCTGCGCGCCATGACGCTGACCCATCCCGTCGTAGGACTTGGTCCGGATGGCGCCGTCAGCGTCACCGTTGCCGTCACCCGCTTCAGCCAACAGGCCATGCGAACCGATCTTTGGTTTTCTGATTTCAATGATCAGATCCTGCTCGTCATCGTGGCTGGCCTGGTCACGGTATTCGGGCTGCAGCGCGGTCTTGCACCTGTCCTGCGCCTTCGCGACGCGGTGCGTCAACGACGTCGCGATCAACTGGAGCCGTTTGACGAACAGCTGGTTCAAAGAGAACTGCGCCCGCTCGTAGCAGCGCTCAATGATTACATGACCCGCGTGCAAGGCCAGATGGCCGCGCAACGCCGGTTCGTGGCCAATGCCGCACATCAGCTGCGCACGCCGCTGACGCTGCTTGCCACACAGGCCAGCTTCGCCGCCCGCGAAAACGACCCAAGCCGCCGGGAAGAGGCGCTGCAGGCCCTGGTCCGCAGCACGAGGCAGGCAACGCGCCTGGCGGAACAGCTTTTGACCCTCACCCGCGCCGAGCCGGGAAGCCGTGCGCCCCGCGCCGACCGCATCGACATGACAGCAGTCGCCCGGCAGGTTCTCGAAGCACATGCGGAGCAGGCCCTTCGCAAGAACATCGATCTTGGTCTCGAAGCCGAAGGCGAAGCCATCGTCATCGGCGATGGCACCATGCTGCGCGAGATGGTGGTGAACCTCGTGGACAACGCTCTGCGCTATACGCCGGACGGCGGCCGCGTGACCGTCAATGTTCGGGGGACCGATGATCGGATCCTGGTAAGCGTGGATGACAACGGCCCTGGTATTCCCGAGGCCGAGCGCCATCAGGTGCTCGAGCGGTTTTACCGCATCATGGGCACGCAAGCCGAAGGCAGCGGTCTCGGGCTCGCCATCGTCAAGGAAGTCGTCGAAGGCGCAGGCGGCACGGTGACGCTTGGCACATCGGATGGTGGCGGGCTGCATGTCGAGGTAAAGATACCGGCGGCGAACTGAACACCGCCGGTCAAGTGGAAAGTTGAAAGGCCGACGCGTCAGAAGACCTGACGCAACAGGATGAACAGCAGGGAGGACAAAGCAATCGACGCAGGAAGCGTCAGCACCCATGCCAGCAGCATATTGCGAACGGTCGACCATTGCAGGCCGGAGCCATTGGCAGCCATGGTGCCTGCCACACCGGATGAAAGCACATGCGTGGTAGAGACTGGCAGCCCGAGATGGTCAGCTGCGCCGATCGTGACCATGGCAACCACCTCAGCAGCTGCACCCTGTCCGTACGTTAGATGTGTCTTGCCAATCTTTTCGCCGACAGTGACAACAATCCGCTTCCAGCCAACCATCGTCCCGAGGCCAAGCGCCAGCGCGACAGCCACCTTAACCCACAGCGGGATGAACTTGGTCGCATTATCCACGGCCGCATGATAGGCCTTGACCGCGTTGAGGTCGTCCGCCTGCATGGGCAGAAGCTTGTTCTTGTCGATCAGCTTCAGAGCCTCACCGATCAGATAGATGTCATTGCGAATATTGCCGATCAGCGAGGTCGGGACGGCTTCCAGCGTCGGAAACTTCGAAATCTGCTCCGTGGAGCTATGCACGAATTGCTGCAAGGCAAGCGTGGTATTGTCATTCCACTTCTTCGTTTTGACGGCATTGGATACTTCGGCACGTGCGTCAGTCACCGTGAGGCCAGGCTTCACGTATTTCTGCAGAGCGGCTTCCACGTTATGGGAAGCAATTTCGTAAGCGCGCAGATATTGCGCATCCGGCGTGCGGTTGAGTGCGAAGGCGGTCGGCACGAGACCGATCAGAATGAGCATGATCAAGCCCATACCCTTCTGCCCGTCATTGGAGCCGTGCGCGAAGCTGACACCGGTGCAGGTGAAGATCAGCAGACCGCGAATCCACATCGGCGGCGGCTGGTTGCCTTTCGGTTCCTCGTAGAGCGCCTTGTTCCTAACCAGAAGCTTCAGCGCCAAAAGCAGGAGCGCGGAGCAAACAAAACCGATAAGGGGGGAAATCAACAGCGAAAGGCCAATATTGCTGGCTTGTGACCAGTCCACGCCGCTGGTCGCACTGCCCTGTGATGCCATGAACTGGTTGGCAAGGCCAACCCCAATAATAGAACCGATGAGGGTGTGGGAGCTGGACGAGGGAAGCCCGAGATACCAGGTCCCGAGGTTCCATATGATCGCAGCTGCCAACAAAGCGAAGACCATGGCAAGACCGGCGCCGGACCCGACTTGCAAAATAAGCTCAACCGGCAGCAGAGACACAATCCCGAATGCGACGGCACCAGATGACAAGACAACGCCGAGAAAGTTGAAGAAACCGGACCAGATGACCGCGATCTCTGCTGGCAGCGAGCGAGTGTAGATTACGGTCGCGACAGCGTTGGCGGTATCATGAAAGCCGTTGACGAACTCGAAGCCAAGCGCAATCAGCAGTGCCAGTCCCAGCAGGATCCACGGCACATAGGTCGCGCTCTGCAAATCCTGCGCAAGCGCATAACCGATATAGGCAAGGCCACCCAGGAGGATCGCCAGAAAGATCGGCGTGAACCATTTACCGACCACCGATGGGTGCTCGAGAGGATGATGCGCACGAGTGTGTTGGGGAGAAAGGCCTGCATTGGTCGCGTCAGTCACGTCATGTTCCTCGCGTCTTGGCATGATTGACGAATGTTAAGCATTTCCTCATGAACCGGTTGTGACAGCGCTAACGGTCTGCACGCAGCGGCTAGAGCGGAGTTCGACCTGATTGAATCATTCTGCGGCAATGGATTTTCGTCAGGAACCAGGATTTTGCCGAAGGGCATATCTCGATACACGTCCGAGGCGAAAGCCGAAGTTAATGACGAAAATACATGCCGCCCACCGGTCACGCCGCTTTGCAGACGGCAAAGCGACAAGCGTGCCCGGTATGTCAAATGCTGGCCGGATTGCCTTAGCAATCCGGCGGGTGGGTTGGCCGAAACCGGCCGTCCACTTTGTCGAAGGGCTTGGCCGTATGCGAGAGCGACGACACGCGCCCTTCTCCTCGTGGAACGAACCGGTTTGGGTCAACAGAAGTGATCCAATCAGATCGAATTCTGCTCTATGGGCCTACAACACCGCACTCTCGATCAACCCGGCACGGCGATGATCCTTCTCCCGTCCGCAGAGCCGAAAGAGTGCCGCCAGTCCTTGGGGCGTAGGGAGGAAAACAACTTCGGATCCCACACGATGCGCACGGGTCTCTCCGACGCTTATTTCCGCCCAACCGGAAGCCGTTGAGATACAGAATCCGCCAAGCAATTCCACCGGAACAGGACCGAGGTTAGGGCGCAGAAGATAGTCAGACCGGAAACGGGCCGAGCGTCCATCTGCATGATTGTGCCAAGAGAAGGCTTCGCTCAAACGTGCGGCGGCAGTTGCCGATATAATGACGTCAATGTCGGCGACGGGACCCTTTTCCAAGCCGTAAAGAACCATGGCGGCACCGCCAAAGACCAGCCACGGCACCTCCTGCTCGTTCAGAAGCCGCGCCACGTTTTCGAGGCTTTGCCGGAAGAGGTCATCATCAACGGGGATTTCCATGCCTCCTGCCCTACAAACACCGTGTGACCGGTGCATGACATGACATGCACGGCACAGGATTCAAAGGTGAATTGTGTCGCCGAATTCACAGGCACTGAATGCCCAGCCGCCCGCAGCTTGCGCTGCGGGCGGCTGGGATTATTTCACAAGTGGTGTCAGTTTAATGCGTATCGAGGCTCTGTTGAGGACGCCACTTGGCGAGCCGGTTCTCGATCAGCGTCATCACATATTCAGCGGCGAGCGTAACGATCATGACCAGTACGATGGCGGCGAACATGCCGGCGGCATCGAAGGTGCCCTTGGCAATCGAGATCAGCTGACCGATACCGAAACGGGCGCCAACGAACTCGCCTACGATCGCGCCGATGATGGCGAAGCCGAAGGAGACGTGGAGGCTCGCAAAGATCCAGCTCATGGCAGACGGGATGATGACGGTACGCGTCACCTGCCAATCGGACGCGCCGAGGATGCGGGCATTGGCGATCATGTCGCGGTCTGCTTCGCGCACACCCTGGAAGGCATTGGCGAACACGACGAAAAATACCATGATGAAGGCGAGCGCCACCTTGGAGGCGAGGCCAAGACCCATGATCATGATGAAGATCGGCGCCAGTACCACACGCGGGATCGAATTGATTGCCTTGATGTAGACCGAGAAGATATCGGAGAGCAGCTTGTTGCGGCCGAGACCAATACCGACGACGACACCGGCGATGGAGCCGGAGAAGAAGCCGATCAGCGCCTCTTCCATGGTGATGCCCAGATTGTACCAGAGCGAACCTTCTGTCGTGCCGTTCACCGCCCAATCATAAAGGCGGTCAGCCACGGCGCTCGGGCTTGCGTAGAAGAAGGGATCGATCCAGTTCATTTGCGACGAAAGTTCCCACAGACCGAGCGAGCCGATCAGGATCGCGATCTGCCAGAACAGCACGACCTGCTTGCGTCGCTTGATGGACTTCAGCGCAGCTGCCTCGATTTCCTTGTCCGATGTGCCGGGCCGGAAGATGGCGGCGGGGGCTTCCATGGTGATATCTGCCATCGTCTTGTCCTCCCTCAAGCGGCTTCGCTGGCGCGGCGATAGCTGGTTTCGACTTCCTGACGAAGATCTTCCCAGATGGTTTTGCAATAATCGATGAAGTTCTGCTCGTAGCGGATCTCGGAGACGACGCGCGGACGCGGAAGGTCAATGTTATAGACCGACTTCACCGTGGCGGGGCCCGCCGTCAGAACATAGACCTTGTCGGCGAGTGCAACGGCTTCTTCCAGATCATGCGTCACGAAGACGACCGACGCCTGGCGCTCAGCCCAGAGCTTCAACAGTTCCTCATGCATCACGGTACGGGTCTGCACATCGAGCGCCGAGAAAGGCTCGTCCATCAGCAGGATTTCCGGCTCGTTGATGAAGGTTTGCGCCAGTGCGACACGCTTGCGCATGCCGCCCGAAAGCTGGTGCGGATAATGATGCAGGAATTTGGACAGTCCTACACGTGCCAGCCAGTCCTTGGCCATGCGTTCGGCCTCCGCCTTGGACTTGCCTCGGAAGAGCGGGCCTGCCATGACGTTGTCGATGACGTTTTTCCAGGGGAACAACGCGTCTTTCTGGAAGGCGAAGCCGACACGTCGGTCGATACCATTGACCGGTCCGCCCATCAGCCGCACTTCGCCGGCACTTGGCTTCGCAAGACCGGTCACGAGATTGAGTGTCGTGGATTTGCCGCAGCCGGTCGGGCCGACAACGGCCACGAACTCGCCGCGCTCGACGGTCATATTGAAATCGCGCAGCGCCATCAGCGTCTTGCCGGTGGGAGACACGAAGCGGCGTGTCACATTGATCAGTTCGATGGCCGGGCTGCGGCTCGGTTCACTGGCCATGGGGCATCCTTTCGGCGGCGCGATCTGCGCCCGCAGAGTAAAATGGAACGAGGTGAAAGGGAGCCGGCGGTGAAGCCGGCTCAATCAGCGCATCTGGCAGCGGATCAGTTGGTCGCCGCCTTCTTCACGAATTCGCTCGTGTAGGTCTTCGCTAGATCGATCTGCTTGCCCTTCACGTTCTTGGAGAATTCAGAGAGAACGGCGAGAACCGTCTTCGGACCATCTTCCGGCATCACGCCATCGGGCGTAAACATGCCCTTGCCGGCATCGAGAGCCTTGATATAACCCTCCTTGTCGCCAACGTAGAAGTCCTTCGGCATCTTCTCGGCAATTTCCGCCGCGGAATGCGTGTTGATGAATTTCAGCGTCTTGACGAAAGCGTTGGCCAGCTTCTGCACCTGCTCCTTGTGCGCATTCACCCAGGCCGTTTCCATGTAGAGCGAAGCCGCCGGATAGGTGCCGCCAAGCGCTTCACGGGTCTTGTCGACCGTGCGCAGATCGACGAGGACAGATGCCTCGCCCGTCTTCACCATGCGGGAAATGGTCGGCTCCGTCGTCATGCCACCCTGGATGGTGCCCTGCTGGATGGCCGCGATGAAAGTGCCACCGGCGCCTACGGGAATGGTAGTGATTTCACCCGGCTTCAGGCCGGCCTTGGCCGCCATGTAGAGCGTCAGGAAGTTGGTGGAAGAACCGAGGCCGGTTACGCCAAGGCTCTTGCCCTTGAAATCGGCGAAAGACTTGATTTCGGGATTTTTGGCCGAGACCAGTTCCACTTCACCCGGTGCCTGGCTGAACTGGACGACCGACTGCACGAACTTGCCCTTGGCCTGCAGATCGACGCAGTGATCGTAGAAGCCGACGACACCCTGTACGGCGCCAGCAAGAAGCTGGTTTTCGGCGTCGACACCGGCCGCTTCGTTCAGAAGCTCGACGTCGATGCCCTCATCCTTGAAATAGCCAAGCCCTTCGGCCAGCTTGGCGGGCAGATAGATCTGCTTTTCGTAGCCGCCAACCATGATGGTGATCTTGTCGGCAGCATGGGACATGGCGGTGCTTGCCAACAGTGAGGCAGCAGCAAAAGCAGACAGGGAAAGAGCGCGGAAAGTGGCGCGTGCAGAACGCATGGATGAACCTCCTCATGGTCATCGTATCGATGGCACGCTGCTTTGCGCGTCTCCTCCACGATACGTCGCTTGCAGCATAAGGAGCTTAGCTTTCAGTCCGCTTTCATTCGTCAATTTTTTATGAACTTTTCAAGTGGCGCAGGAATGCTAGAAACCATAGGCAAAGCTGCAACGGATTCTGATTGATGACGAAACAATTTACCGCTGACGATATCGACACAACCGCCCTTCTTGCGGAACTGAAGCAGTGGGTGGAAATGGAGACCCCAACGGCGGATGGCGCTGCCGTGAACCGTTTGGCGGATCGAGTTGAAAAACTTGCCAAGGCAGCAAATCTGGAGATCGAGCGCCATCCGGGCACTCTGGGCTTCGGCGACGTACTGGCCGTCGGCACGCCTCGGCCGGCGGGCAGCAATGCCAAGACGATCCTGATCCTTGCACATCTAGATACGGTTCATGCTCACGGCACACTGACAAGTCAGCTGCCTCTTCGGCAGGAGGGTGACAAGCTCTATGGTCCCGGCATCTATGACATGAAATCCGGCGCGCTGATGGCGCTTGAAGCGGTCAAGCTGGCAGCAAGCGCAGGCTCACATCTGCCTGTCGACCTTGTCTTCGTACCGGACGAGGAAATGGGTAGCCTCTCCTCGCGCCAGGTTATCGAGGCCTATGCCTCGAAAGCCGCCTATGCCCTGGTTGTGGAACCGGCGCGGGATGGCGGCAAGATCGTCGTCGCCCGCAAGGGGATCGCCATGTATGACATAGCCGTCCACGGGCGCGCCTCTCATGCCGGCACACGCCCGCAGGATGGCAGGAGCGCCATTCGCGCCGCCGCACGGCTGGTGCTGGAACTGGAGGCACTGAATGATCCTGAGCGTGGCATCACGGTCACCGTCGGGACAATCGAAGGCGGAACGGGGCGCAACACTGTGCCTGCCCTCTGCCGAATGCAGGTAGACGTGCGCATCCCGGACGCAAAGACGGCGCGCGAGATCACAGACAAGATCATGGCGATGAAGCCTGTTGATCCTGACATTACATTCGAGATCACTGGCGATCTGAACCGTCCACCGTTCTCGCAATCTGAGGAAAGCCGAAAGCTCTTTGCGCACACGGCGAAGCTTGCCGCGCAACTTGATATTAGACTGGAAGGCGTCACCACCGGCGGCGGGTCGGACGGTAACTTTACGTCCGCCATGGGCATTCCAACGCTTGACGGGCTGGGTGCCGATGGTGCCGGCGCGCACACGTTCAACGAGTATATCCTTGTCAGCAGCGTGGCGCCCCGAACGGCTCTCCTGACAAACCTCTTGCTGACTCTCACCTGAAGCCGCCCTGCGAAGACTGTTGTGGCTTGAGGTTGCAATAACCTTCGTTCTGTTGCGATTATTGAGCAAAGTAGTTGGGAACAAAGGCATCTTTGCCGAGACTTCTGACAGTTGCGAAGAGGCATTGGCGAGACCCATGTATTGTAATAGTTTATGCATCAGCAAATCTTGAAATAGACGGAAGGGAACGAAGGTGACCCACAGCGCTATGGAGGCAAGTCCACACGCACTGCGCGATCCTTTCGGTTGCCAGGTCGACAAGCTGCAGGAAGATCGGCAGATCAGCAGCCCCCATATTCGGTTCTTCCGAAAAGCTGCAGATAAGGGTCCGGGACAGGTCGTCAGTGCTGGCGGGAACGAGGGCTATTTGCTGGGTGTTTCACTGTCCGCAGGCCATCAGCGCAAGATCTTCAGGGAGCATCACGCGACGATTCACGATTTCGAGCGGGATGCGATTTATCTTCGCGCGGCATCGGAAGACTACAAGGCGGATCTCGCCGGATCTTTCAACTTCGTACTCATGGAAATCACCCGACACGATCTGGAGGCAATTGCCGATCAGGCGGATTTGCAGGATGTCTCTGCCCTCTCCATCGTGACCGCCGAGCCGGATGCCATGCTGGCAAGCCTGGTACGGTCGCTGTTTGCAGCACATCCCGCATCAAACAAACTCAACGAGTTGTTTGTGGACCAGATTGCCTGCGGAATTGGCGTCCATCTCGTCAATCGCTACGGCAATGGCCGCAAGTTTGGAGGGCACCCGGAACTGCTTCTCTCAGTCAGCCAGGAAAACCTGATCAAGGATGCTATGCTTCAGCAACTGGGCCGGGTTCCGTCGATTGATGAGCTTGCCGGATTACTTGGAATGGGCGCGGCAACCTTCATTCGCGCCTTCCGCAAGTCAACAGGCATGACCCCCAGCGCCTGGTATGAACAGGCACGCCTGGATATCGCATGTGCTCTGTTGAGACGCTCCTCGATGGATATTGATGAAATCGTGATAGCCTGTGGCTATAGCGGTCGGTCTCATCTGCGCCGGATCTTCGAATTCAAGCTCGGTGTAACGCCGGAGGCGTGGCGCAGTTCTGTGTTATGCTGAGGCCAGAGGGCTCCAGCGGGCGACTTGTTGAACATCAGTACGGTCTGGCTCTCAGTCATCGAACCATCCTTCAAGAGTAGCTCGAAAATTTCGAGGTATGGTTGCTGCTTGTCCTACACAACAGGCAGGCGATGGCACGGACGACCTCTACCAACAGAACCATGGACTATCTTCGCGTGAAGAACGCGCAGACTGTCACGTCATCCGTTTTGAACAAGGGTATTGTTACTGCAACCCGCCTTACACGCGAAAGCCTCAACCACGGCTTTGTGGATCAGCACGTCACGGAAGATGCGTTCATGATCGCCCTGCAGCTCAGGGATTATCATGGCGACCTTTGGGTCGATGGCCGAAAGGTCGATTTTCCTGCAAGCCGCCAGGGTCATTTCACGCTCTACGACTACAACCGTCTTTGGCAGGCCGATATGAAGTCAGCTTTTGACGTGGTCAATTTTCATGTGCCGCGCGCAGCTCTTGTCGCCTTCGAGGAAGACTTGGGCGGGAGACGGATCGAAACCCTCAATGTCACGCCCGGCGCAGATGTCGATGATGCCACGGTCAGGGGTATCGCACACGCGCTTCTGCCCGCCCTCGCGGATCCGCAGCAAACCAACAGACTCTTTCTGGATCACATGACCATGGCGCTTTCCACCCACCTGGCTGTAACCTATGGCGAAGCTTCAAGGCCCCGGCAGGTTCATTCCGGCGGGCTTGCTGGCTGGCAGTTGAAGCGGGCGATCGAGATAATGGAGGCTCGGCTGGATGGAGATATTCCCATCGCTGCCGTCGCTCAGGCCTGCGGTCTCTCCTCAGCCTATTTCACACGCGCCTTCAAGCTTTCAACGGGGCTGCCTCCGCACCGATGGCTTCAGCGTATGCGGATCGACAGGGCAAGGGATATGATGCGCGATACCGGCCAGCCCCTACCCGAGATCGCCACCCATTGCGGCTTTGTGGATCAAAGTCATTTCACGCGAGTGTTTTCCAGCATTGTCGGGATGACGCCGGGAGCATGGCGGAACATTGCAAGAGGCTGACGAGAATCCTCGTGGCACAAAGCCTGCAGGGCTCCTAGTCCCTATGTCGTCTGCGCCAGCTTCCGGGTGTTTCCCCACTCATCTGCGCAAAGACACGTGTCAGATGGCTCTGATCCGAAAAGCCGCAAATGAGGGCGATTTCGGCAATTGGGGCCCCCGTTGTCAGGAGTTCCTTCGACTTGCTGATGCGGTATTCCGTCAGCCACCTGTAGGGTGTCTTGCCAAAGGTTTCCTTGAAGGCCTTGATGAAGTGACTTCTTGACAGATCACATTCCTCGGCCAGGTCTGCAATCGAGAAATCCGCGTTGAGATGCGCGACCAGATATTCCGAAGCTCGCTTTTCCTGCCAAGGGGCGAGCGTGCCTTTGCGGCGGATGGGAAAATGCAGTCCGGCGTACGTATGGGTCAAATGCACCATCAGTGCCATGCCCATTTGGTCCAAGAACAACTTACTTGCAGTTTCAGGCTTTTCCAGCGCTGGCAGGAGGGCATGGGCCAGCCCACGCACAACGGCATCCGCAATCAAAGGTTCGCAATGCAGATCGGATGCCGCGGGATGACCGCTGTCGACCAGGAAATCGCGCATGTATGAGAGCGGAATCTGAAACGACACATGGTCGAAAGGCGACAGATGATGGCTGCGCCATTCCTCGCGCATATCGCTGATCATAAGCGCACCATCAGCACAGTGGCCATCAAATATCAGCTCCTTCGCACGCCAAAGCTTGTAGTCGCTCAGCGCAAGCAGCTGTGTGGTGACCTGGAACACATCGCGACGCTGGACTGCAGGCTCAAGCTGCAGATCACGACCAGCATAGCTTCGCCGAACCACCGACATGCCGGACATGCGGAGGTCCGCCTGGCGTAGCGAAGCAGGTGCCGATCTGTGATGTGGCTGAACGTTCATCGGACAACCCCTCCAGCGGTCGCAGAAGTGGACGGCGACGTCGTGATTGCAATGGCTTTCACCAAGCCCATGACATTCACCTTTCTTCCTCTCCAACCACAATTACACATTTCAAGTCGACAGTTAATTGCATTCGAATACATCAATGAAGGGTCCGCCGGCGCCGGGACGCGGCCTCCGCCGTTGTGCCTGCGTTGAGAGATTCGATCGTTGATCCTTCTTGTGACATCCAGTCGGCAATCGAGACGCCCGCCGTGGCCTGAAACGCGAGTTCGAAGTCTGCGCGGGCCATGCCCAGAACTTCCGCGACGACTTCCACGGACCGACTGTCATCGATGCCCTCCGACAGCAGCCCCTTGACCAACCGTTCCTGCGAAACGGACAGGCGGGGTACGTTCCAGTCCTCCACATCCTCGAGACCATAGTCATGCAGCAGGTGAGCGCAGATCGCCGTCGCGACGTGCCTCAACAGTTCGGGCGGATGAAACTGAGATGGATCGAATAGCGGCAGCAGTGCCGTGCCGATATTCAGCAGGACGGTATCGATCGTGCCGCGTGTACACCGCAGACGTCCGGCCGTGCCGCCTGTCATCTGCGCCACCTCTTCAAAGAGAGGGCGGGGCAGGACAAAAGCGAGTGCATGCAGGCTTTCATAAAGCTCAATCCTTGCACCCTGCGCCAGATCGACTAGGCAAACTGACCCCTGCCTGTACCGTCGAATTTTGCCACGATTGCCATTCGGCAGAATATCACAGTGGCGAGTATCATCCATGTAAAGCATGAGAAGGTAGACATCGCTGGGTGCGAAGCAAACATCCGCGACAGTGCCCTGGGGCACATCACGCACAATGTGAGTCACGCAAAAGCTGGCCTCCTGCATGGGGATTGCAGTCAGCGATGGCGCACCTGGAATACCGAAAAGCGCGCCCAGCGATCCACTATCCTGATCGTACAAAGTCAAGCACCGTCTCCCAACCAGTCGCTAACGCTGCAGTCGTGACCGGTCCTGAGGTTGGCTTCAGTGTCCGGGGAATTACATCCGGCAGGATCTGCACGGAGACAATCACCCTGCTTGAATAGCACTCTCGAATTCTTGCGTATTGTACATTTTTGCACGTCTTGGATCTTTAGAGCAGGCTAATGTCATAAATGTGCAAAAGGTGAGCCCATGTTTCAATATTTCCGTCGGCTGACGGCGCAATGTGTTGCCACTCAGGACTAGCCCCGCACACGTGGGCGGAAAGTTGCATGGCGGCCGTCGAAAAAACCACACTCAGTCAGAACATCCGTCGCGAGGAACACACTGCGATGAAGACGGATCGGCTGCGCTGGGCAATTGCGATCGTACTGGCGATCATTATTTTTCTGATCGATACGCTGACGTCAATCGGTAGCGCCGTAGCCATCGCCTACGTCCTGGTGATCGTAATGATCGCGGATATTACCGATGCACGCGGCATCAAGCTGACCGCTGGCGCCTGCGGTTTTCTTTCTATCGCGAGCTTTCTCTATGTGCATGCGCCACCGTTTGATGCCGCCGGTGTACTGAGATTGCTCTTCAGCCTGTCTGCCAATGCGATGACGACACTGCTGGCCGTCGAGCGAAGTCAGGACCAGAAAGCCCTGGAGATACAGGCACGGCTTCTGGAAATGGCCAGAGCGGCCATCTTTCTACGCAACGAAAAGGGTGTCGTCATCCAGTGGAGCCGAGGCGCTGAACTGCTCTACGGCGTAAAGGCTGAGGATGCCGTTGGCCGGCAGGTGGAAGATCTGTTTCAGATGCATTTCCCACGCGGAAGGCGGCATGCGGAGCACGCACTCTATTCCTCTGGCCATTGGGAGGGGGAGCTTGAAGTCACGTTGCCTGACGGGCGCAAATGCTTCCTCTTTAGCCGATGGCGCCTGGATCTCGACAGCAATCGCACACCCATCAGCATCCTCGAGACGGCTATCGATGTCTCGGAGCGCAAGGCCGCGGAGTTGGCGATCCAGGCAAGTGAAACTCGCTATCATACCATCTTTCAAACACTGGCAGTGGCCATCTGGGAACATGACTTCACGGCTGTCAAAGCGGAGTTGCTGGCCCTGAGAGCCAGCGGCGTCACCCATCTGCGCAATTATCTTGACGACCACCCGGAATTTGTCGCCAGAACGCGGCAACTTGTGCGCATCACGGATGTGAACCAGACCGCCCTGAAGCTGCTCGACTTCCCTTCAAAGGCGCAGTTCCATTCTCATCTCGGGACCTTGCTTCCAGAGACGGACGAGAGTTTCGTCTCCTGCCTGATCGCGCTTGATGAGGAACTGGAAAGCTTCACCGCTGAGACCACTGTCGTCGACAGACGAGGAACCAAGATCCCGGTCGTTGTTTCATTGAACTTCCCGGCAGACGGGAAAGGTCTGGACCGTATTCAGGGCAGCGTGATCGATCTGCGGGAAAGGCTTGAATTCGAAGTTGCCAAGGAATCTTTCCGTCGCGATCTGGAGCAGGCTGCCAGGGTTGCCATGGTTGGCGAGATTTCCGCCTCCATTGCCCATGAGGTCAACCAGCCGCTGGCTGCCATCACCACCTTCATCAACGCCGCTCAAAGCTGGCTGAAACACGATCCGCCCAATCTGGAGGAAACCAGACTGGCCCTCGATGATGCGGCACTTTCCGTCGACCTTGCCGCTCATGTCATCAAACGCGTTCGCATCCTGCTTGGAAATACCCAGTGGGATGCGGCCGATGTGGCTGTCGATCCGGCCCTGACGGAAGCAATTCATCTGCGCCGGCCGGAACTGACGGCTCAGGATATAAGACTGGTCTTGAAACTCGACGCGCAGGCCGCGGTGGTCGTCGGAGACAAGGTGCTGCTCCAACAAGCCTTCTTGAACATCATTTCCAATGCGATCCACGCGATTACATCAAGCGCGACGCGCCCGAAGGTCCTGACGATCTCGACGATGGTCGAGAGTGGGTGCCTGAAAATACGGTTCGAGGATTCCGGAACCGGGCTCGGCAGCCAGGTGGGTGAGGAGCTGTTCAAGCCGTTCAGGTCCACCAAGACCAACGGCATGGGCCTGGGCCTTGCCATGTGCCGGTCCATCATTTCAGCACATCACGGAACAATCACCATATCCAACGCACCCAGTGACAGCGGTGCGGTCGTGGAAATCGAGCTGCCCTGCAAGGCGGCGGAAAACGAGGCGGCGTAAACTATCACCGGCGGCCAAGATCGCCGGTGATTGAAGGTCAGCGCTGATAGCGCGCCTTGAGCGATTCGAAGAGAGCCAGTTGTTCGCCGATCAGCTCGCGCGCCTCGTTACGGCGCACGAACACCTTGAACATGGCAAAGCCTGCCGCATTCATGAACCAGATCGAGCAGGAGCGGCGCCCATGGAAGGCCCTGTCGACAAAGGTGATCCCGGCGCAATTTTCCTTGCGGATATGCCCGCCGATAGGGCTGTCGCCGTGGATATTGAACCAGCCATGGCCCTCGCTGCCGGCAGGCAGGCTGCCCGTCACCTCGAGAACGATATCCTCTGTGTGGACGATCAGCAGAACCTCGCCCCAGTTTCCAAGCTCCGTCCAGATGTCGTTGAAGGCGGCCGCATCGACGGTCAGCGCAGCACCCTCCGGCAAGATTGCAAGGATCTCGGAGGGCGTCACGTCGGCCTTGCTAGCGATGGCCTCCACCACGCCATCAGGCTTTTCTGCCAGCGCCGCCAGTGCGCGCTGACGCCGATCGTCGTTGGTGTTCGTGCTTGCCAAAACCGGACTACTCATGCTGCCTCAGCCTTTTCTCCGTCACGGGCTTCATGAATGATGACCTCGAAACCCTCGAAATGCGGGCCTGCGATATATTCCACTTTCGGACGGCCTTCCTGCCCTGCGCGCGCATGCGCCGCGCGAAACTCTTCGGAATTGGTCCAGGCGCGAAAATCTTCGAAAGTTTCCCATACGGTGTGGGAGGCGTAAAGCGTGTGGTCGTCTTGGCTGGCGCCACGCAACATGTGGAATTCCACATAACCCGGCCGCTTGGAAAGATGGCGTTCGCGCGTGCGCCAGATGTCCTCGAACGCCTCCTCATAGCCCCGGACGACGCGAAAACGGTTCATTGCAATATACATTCTAGTCCCCATAACTGGTGTTAGATACTCAAGATATCTATTGCCCCCAAACTTGGAAAGGCCTAATAGTTGAAAAAAATAGTCAACTTCAATGACCATTCAATGGATGGTCGAAGGGAGGCCTTGTGGTCTTGTTTTCTGTTCAGCGTCGGCGGCTCGGGCACTGCGTTTTGGCAGCCTTCGCACTCTTCATTGCTTTTCGCCCAGACACGACATTTGCCGCTGAAAGCCGCTATCCGGATGCCAAGCGCATTGTTTCCGTTGGCGGTACCGTGACCGAAATTCTCTACGCGCTGGGGGCGGAAAGCCGGATCGTGGCCGTAGACGCCACCAGCATTCACCCGGCCGCCGCGCGACAGAAGACCGATGTGGGCTATATGCGGGCGCTTTCGCCGGAAGGGATCATTGCGCAGAACCCGGACCTCATTCTCTTGCAGGAAGGATCCGGCCCACCGAATGCCCTTGCGGTTTTGCAGGCGAGCGGCATTCCGATGATCACGATCCGCTCCGAGCCACGCGGCGAGGCAATCGCCGAAAAGATTGAAGCGATCGGTCGCGCGGTCGGCCTTGAAACGGCAGCGCAGACACTCGCCGCCCAAAACCGTACGGCCCTGAAGGCGGTGCAGGATGAGAATGCGAAGCTTTCAGGCCCGCCCAAACGCGTGCTTTTCATTTTATCGCTTGCCAATGGCCGCGTGATTGCCGGGGGACGCAATACGGAGGCCGCCGCTCTCATCGAGCTCGCGGGCGGCGTCAATGCCGCGCAGGAAATATCCGGCTACAAGCCGCTGACCGATGAAGCCGTGATTGCCGCAAAGCCGGATTTCGTTCTCTCCATGGATGGGGGCAACCACCTGCTGACGGCGGACCAGGTGTTTTCCGTTCCCGCCCTTCAATCCTCCCCTGCCGCGCAGACACGCGCCTTCCTACAGATGGACGGCCTGCTCGTCACCGGCTTTGGACCGCGAACACCCGATGCCGCTAGAGCGTTGAGAAAGCAGCTTTATCCGGGGAGCCCGTAAATGCTGCGTGCCCTGCCCTCGGTGTTTTCCGTGGCGGAGCCTGATGGTGACCGGTCGCGCCAGGGCATGCGGGTCATCGTCATTCTGCTGCTGCTTCTGGTGATCGCATCTGCGGTGTCGCTGTCGCAAGGGTCCTCCAGCGTCGACCTCCATCATCTGTGGCTCTACCTGACCGGGCGGGGTTCTGAACTGACCCTGCAGGAGCGCGTGGTGGTGGAGGCGGTCCGCCTTCCCCGCACCGCAATGGCAATCCTTGTCGGAGCGGGACTTGCCGTATCGGGCGCCATGATGCAGGGCCTGTTCCGCAACCCGCTGGCCGATCCCGGCATTGTCGGCGTCACATCGGGTGCTGCCCTGTTTGCCGTGACGGCGATCGTTCTCGGCGGCAGTATTCTCGCGCCTGTGTCCGCGCTGCTCGGCAATCAGATGATCACGCTGATGGCCTTCATGGGCGGACTGATCAATACGTGGCTGCTGTACAAGATCGCCACCCGCGGCGGCTACACCAATACCAGCACGCTCGTTCTGTCCGGCATTGCGGTCGGTGCGATGAGCGGCGCCTTGACAGGTCTTCTGATTTTCGTCGCCGATGATCGGC
Organism: Rhizobium oryzicola; assembly: GCF_030504645.1. Taxonomy (GTDB): domain Bacteria; phylum Pseudomonadota; class Alphaproteobacteria; order Rhizobiales; family Rhizobiaceae; genus Neorhizobium; species Neorhizobium oryzicola. The sequence continues at coordinate 574,824 of NZ_JAUKWQ010000003.1, forward strand.
AGCTGCGTGATATTACCTTCTGGAGCCTTGGCTCGCTCAGCGGCTCGACCTATCCCCGGGTTCTCTCCGTTCTGCCCTTCGTGATTCTGCTGACTGTCATCACACCCATGGTTGCGCGCGGGCTGGATGCATTGGTGCTGGGGGATGCCGCAGCCTTCCACATGGGCATTCGGGTCCAGCGCATAAAGCGGCTGGTGATCCTCGCCGTCGCCGCCGCCTGCGGTGCAACCGTAGCGGTCGCCGGCTCCATCGGCTTTGTAGGCATCGTCGTGCCGCATCTGTTGCGGCTCGTCATCGGCCCGTCGCATCGCTTTCTGCTGCCGGCTTCCGCCATCGGCGGCGCAACGCTTCTGCTTCTGGCCGACAGTGTGGCACGCACCATTGCAGCACCGGCCGAACTACCGATCGGCATTGTCACAGCCCTCTTTGGTGCGCCCGTGTTTCTTTTCCTGCTGATTGGGAAACGGAACGGGCGTGGCAGCGGAGACCTGTCATGATCGACGCACGCAACATAACGGTCATACGGCAGGGACGCACACTGCTTGACGAAGTCAGCATCGCCCTTGTGCCCGGCTCTCTGACGGTCGTCGTCGGGCCAAACGGTGCCGGCAAGTCGACGCTTTTGAAATGCCTGTCGGGAGACATCAAACCCAGTGCAGGCGGCGTGACCTATCATGGACACGATATCCACACGCAGGACGCAGTCTCGCTTGCTGCTCAACGCGCTGTCCTGCCACAGGCAACAGAACTTGCCTTTCCCTTCACGGCACTTGAGATCGTTCGCATGGGCGCCGTCGCCTATGGTGCGACCGAACCCGGTCTTGCCGCACGTTCAGCACTTGCGCGTGTGGGGCTTTCCGGCTTTGAGGCGCGTTCCTTTTCCTCCCTGTCGGGCGGCGAACAGCAGCGCGTTCAGTTCGCACGCGCACTTGCGCAGGTGCCCCAGCCGTTGGAAGCCGGGAGACCATGTGCGCTGTTTCTGGATGAGCCAACGGCAAGCCTTGATCTTCGCCATCAGATCGGCGTTCTCGAAATCGCCAAGGCCTTTGCCCGCAGTGGCGGGATCGTTCTGACCATTCTGCATGATCTGAACCTGACCGCGGAATTCGCCGATCAGGTCGTGGTGCTGAGCCATGGCCGCATCATTGCCAAAGGCAGCACTCAGCAGACCATGACCGACGATATCATCCGGGAAGTCTATGGCATTGGCGGCGCGGTTAATCGCCTGCCGCAGGCATCCGTGCCATTCGTTCTGCCGCAATCACGGCATATCGGCGGCCTCGACTTGTAACGGTCCAAGCCGCCTCAAACGACGACAATCCTTTCCGGTATAGACGAAGGCCCTGCACCTTGTTCGAGTGCAGGGCCGATCAACTTTCCAAGTCAAATTGAGCCGCTCGAAGAATGGTCTTCGAGCGACTAGTTTGTGTCTGCTCAGAACCGCTGCGTTAGCGAGATCTTGAAGCTGCGACCGCTTTCCGAATAGTATTCGCGTGCCTGCGTGGCTGAGTTGGTTCTGACGGTGCTATAGTCGTAATAGGTCTTGTCAAAGACGTTATAGATCCCGGCATTGATGCGCAGCCCCTTGGCCTGCTCCGGCTCCCACCAGGCGGTCAGATCCACAAGACCGTAGCCCGGCGTCTGGAAGTAGGTGCCGCCCTTGCCGTCATCCTTCTTGGACTGCGCAACGCCGATCACGTCAACGCCGACACCCCAATGCTCCGTATCGTATCCGAAGCTTGCCACGGCTTTCAGCGGTGCGACCGAGCGGATGAAGGTGTCGTTGTCGAGATCCTTGCTGCTCAGCGCCGCAAGGCTGCCACCGATACGGAAACCGCTGTCGAAGACCTTATGGCCGGACACTTCGAGACCATAGATCTCGGCATCATTGATGTTGCGGAACTGGGTGATGCCGCCCTGGCGGTAGTCGTTGAGGTTGAGGCCGATTGCAGCGGCTTCGGCGGCCGTCAGGCTGCGGCTGTCGATGAAGTTCTTGTAGCGGTTATAGAAGAGACTAATGCGCCCGCCGAAGCGTTCGTCACCCAGGTTCGCACCGAGTTCAAAGCCGTTGCTCGTCTCGGATTCAAGATCGCTGTTGCCGATGCGCAGATAGGTCCCGTCGGCGCCAAAGCGGCTGTAGAGTTCGTTGGCGGTCGGCGCACGGAAGCCCATGGCCCACTGCGCGTAGATTTCCGTCTGCGGCGCGAGATCATAACCGAGGCGGACCTTCGGCGACACGGCCGTATCCTCGAACGAACCCGGCAGGCTCGGCTTGCTGGCGTTTCGGGCAAACGCATCCGTCATCTTGGGGTCGTACTGAACCCAGTCGAAACGGAGCCCGGGTGTGAGCTTGAGGCCGGTTGCGCCCAGTTCGATCGTGTCATCCAGGTAAAGGCCAACGCGATTGCCATCCACCTTCGGCGTATCGGCCTGGTTGGTGTGCAGATTGTTGCAGCCGGATGACGCGCCTGTGTAAACTCCGCTCGCAGGCTTGGCCGGGCAATTGTCGGAGCCCGCCGAGTATTGATGCATGCTGAGCGTGGCGAGGTCGAATCCGAATGTGAAGAGATGATTATATCCACCCAGTTCGACAGACTTCTGCATGGCGCCGACCAGACCGTAGTCCTGTTCTGATGTGGTGTTCCGCCGCACGATCGGGCCGATGATGCTGGTGGAGCGGTACCCCGTATAGCCGTCGAGAGCACCGAGCTTCTGGTAATAGAGCGAAGCCCAGGCGTTATCGATGAAACTGTCCTTGCTTTCGCTCTCATACTTGTAGTCGATCGAGACGCGATCGCGGTCGGCATCTTTCTGGGTGTTGTAATTGCCGGGGCGATAATTGCCTGTGGTGGACTGGTTGGTGCGGGCATCCGTGTCCCGGTCCTTGCGATAACGCTCCGCCGTCAAGCCGATCGTGTGACCATCCGCCAGTTCCTGGCGCAGCTTGAACAGCAGGTTATGCTCGTTGAAATCCGAGGGATTGGCCTTGGTGCGGGTGGTGCTATAGCCACCGACACTGCCATTGGTGCTGGTTTCGTGGCCCTTCTTGTAGCTCCCCTGGAAAAGGACGGATGTGCCGTCGATCTTCGTGGCAACCGCCACGGTACCCTGCCAGCTTCTGTCGCTGCTGTCATAGGTGGTTTTTGCAACCCCGCCCCATGTCTTGCCCTGGCCGATGAGATCGGCCGGTTCCAGCGTGCGATAGGCCAGCACGCCACCCAGCGCGCCAGCGCCAGCGCGGCTGGAATCGGCGCCACGCATGACATCGACAGATGAAAGGGCGCTGAAGTTCACCGTGTCCGAGCCACCGGTGTTCGAACGGGTCGTGTCGCTCAAATAGGGCAGCGGGATGCCGTCGACCGTGGTCAGTACGCGGCTGCCTTCAAGGCCACGGATATTGACGGCACCCGTCGACCGGTTGAAATTGACGCCGGGCTCCTCGACACGCCCCAGATCCTGAACACTGGTGATCTGCTTGTTATCCAGCTTTTCGCGACTGACCTGCGTGGCAAGCGGGGTGTCAGTTGCGCCTCCCTTTTGAGCCGAGACCCGATTCCCCTTCACGAGAACCTGCTCCAGCACAGTCGTATCGTTGGCAGGTTTCTCCTCCGCCTGGGCTGCAAAGGCATATCCAACAGGAATGATGCTGGTGCAGGCGAGAAGAAGACGGACTGTACGGCTCGGCATAAAGGACCCTTTCGGCAAGGCAAGGACGCTCACGGGCACACGTCAGTGCCCGCGCCAGATGCGCGTCGTTGCGGTCAGAAGATGAAATGCGGCGGCGAGCGCCTTATTCCTGTCGAATAAAAAACATGATGATTTTTGTCAACATAATAAGCGCATCACCGACCGCCACATAGGCTTCCTCCAGTTTCAGCCGATAAATCCAGTTGGGCTTCGTTCATCAATCGTCATAGGCATAACTCTTAGACTTCAGATCTTGGCTTATTGCTCCGCAAACGCTAAACCTATCAGACAGGCTTTGACGACAAGGGGCAGACATGACAGCCACGACACATGAGGAGGTTCGGGACGGACGGTCTCTGGCATCCAAGATCAGTGCCGCGCTGAGGCAGGACCTGCTTGGCGGCGTTTTTCGCCCTGGAGATCGTTTACCCAGCGAAAGCGAATTGACACGCGAATATTCCGTCAGCCGCACCGTCGTGCGGGAAGCGATTGCTATTCTGCGGGCCGATGGGCTGGTCGAGGCGCGCAAGGGCGCGGGCGTTTTTGCGCTCCAGGCGAAGACAGAGCCACAGCGGCCTTTTGACGATCTAGCCACGCAACGCATTTCCTCCGTCATCGAACTGCTTGAACTGCGAACGGTCTTCGAGGTCGAATCAGCCGGCCTCGCGGCCTCTCGCCGGTCGGCCGCCCAGATCGAAGCGATTCTGGAAGCCCATGGAAAGGTTGCGCAATGTTTGGCCGAAGGTGCGCCGACACGCGATGCGGATTTCAATCTTCACTTCGCGATTGCCGAAGCGACCCAGAACCGGCGTTTTCCAGAATTCCTCCAACTCATCCGCCAAGGCATCATTCCGCGCGGCGACCTTCAGGGCTCGCCGCCAGGCTCGCGCCCCAAGGACTACAACCTGCACCTTCAGGAAGAGCACGGCCTGATCGTTGATGCGATCATTGAAGGCGATGCGGAAACCGCGCGGGCCCATATGCGGTCTCACCTGCGGGGCAGTCTGGAGCGCTACAAGGTTTTGCTGCGGTCCCAGACCAGTGCGACGAGCGCTGCAAGGGAAGCCTGATCAAGCCTTGTCAGACAGGAATGGCAAGATATATGATGTGATGGTCCATCATCTCATCAGAGGTCTTCCATGTCGCCAACCAGTTTTCCCGCTGCCTATCCCGATCCCGGCGTGACACGCCGAGTCCTAGCAGAGTCACCCGAGTTGATGGTGGTATCCTTTCAGTTTGAGACAGGGGCGGAAGGAAAGCTTCATCAACACCCTCATGTCCAGTCGACCTATGTAGCGCGTGGGAAGTTCCGGTTCTTCCGCGGCAGCGAAACCCATGAACTTAACGTCGGCGACAGCCTCGTCATCCCGGGGAACGTGCAGCATGGCTGCGAATGCCTGGAAGCCGGCGAATTGATTGATTGCTTTACCCCGAGACGCGACGATTTCCTTTAAGCCTGTCCAAGAAGATTGAAGCCACAGCTCAGGCGGCTTCTATGATCCGCCCCCACTGACGCGATCACATTCTCCGCGATTGGACCGCTTTCAACACCCACAGGCAACGGCAGTGGTTGACACCTCGCCACGCCTGTGACAGGTTCAGGCAAACTTGTCAGACAGGACGGGAGCTTGTCGCCGGCATGCATGCCGGACCGTATCGGAGGACCCATGTCATTCAGTCGCTTGCGCCTTGGCGGTGCGGTCGGTCAGCTCGGTAGCATCATCGTCACGCTGCTGGGCTTGCTGGTGTTGACTTTCTTTATAGGCCGCATGATGCCCGCCGACCCCGTGCGGGCCATCGTTGGCGAGGATGCAACCCGCGAAACCTACGAACAGGTCTATCACGCACTTGGGCTTGATAGACCTGTCTGGGAGCAATTTGTCTATTACATGCGGGATGTGCTGACAGGCAATTTCGGCACATCCATCCGCACGGGCCAGCCGGTCATCCAGGACATCCTCCATGTCATGCCTGCAACGATCGAGCTTGCGACCTTCGCCATTCTCATCGGCGCCTGCCTCGGCATCCCCATGGGCGTGTTCGCAGCGGTCAACAAGGATCGCTGGCCGGACCACGCAGTGCGCGTATTCAGCCTGTTCGGCCATTCCATGCCGATTTTCTGGACCGGTATGATCGCGCTCATTGTCTTCTACGCGCATCTCGATCTCGTCGGCGGCAGTGGCCGCATGGACCAGTTCTACATCGGCCTCGTGGATGAACGCACCGGTTTCCTGTTGATCGATAGCCTCAGAGCTGGCGAGATGGATGTCTTCTGGTCGGCGCTCAACCACCTGATCCTGCCGGCCACACTTCTCGGTTATTCGTCATCCGCCTACATCACCCGCATGACCCGCAGCTTCATGCTGGACCAGTTGGGCCAGGAATATGTGACGACAGCCCGTGTAAAAGGCCTGTCGCGCGGCCAGACGATCTGGCTGCACGCCTTCGGCAATATCCGCGTGCAACTCGTCACCATTATCGCGCTGGCCTATGGCTCGCTGCTCGAAGGTGCTGTCCTGATCGAAACCGTTTTCGCCTGGCCGGGCTTCGGGTCCTATCTGACCAGCAACCTCATTATTGGCGACATGAACGCCGTCATGACTTGCGTGTTGATCATCGGTGTCATCTTCATCGGCCTCAACCTGTTGTCAGACATCCTGTATCGCATCTTTGACCCGAGGACACGCTGATGAGTGCCGCAGTCGAAACACATACGCTTCCCGGCTGGTTGAACGCGCTCAAGAACATCCTACTCTTCCTTCTGCGCAGCCCAACTTCAGCCTTCGGGCTGGCGGTTCTCGCCGTGCTGATCCTCTGTGCCCTGTTTGCGCCTCTGATTGCGACACATGACCCGTACGTCCAGGCGCTAGGCAACACGCTGAAACCACCGGGCAACGGCCATCTGTTCGGCACCGACGAACTGGGCCGCGACATTTTCAGCCGACTGGTCTATGGCGCACGGATCACGCTGACGATCATCTTTCTCGTGTCGATCATCGTCGGGCCAGTGGGGCTGCTGATCGGAGCCTCTGCCGGCTATCTCGGCGGCAAGTTCGATACGGTGCTGATGCGTATCACGGATATCTTCCTCTCCTTCCCAAGCCTGATCCTGTCGCTTGCCTTCGTGGCGGCCCTTGGCCCCAGCCTGAACAATGCAATCATTGCCATTGCACTCACTTCCTGGCCGCCGATCGCCCGCCTGGCCCGTGCGGAGGCCATGACGTTTCGCAAGGCGGATTATATCGCAGCCGCCCGACTGCAGGGGGCGTCACCGCTCAGGATCATCGTGAAATCCATCATGCCCATGTGCCTGCCCTCGGTGCTGATCCGCCTGACGCTGAACATGGCAACCGTCATCCTGACCGCCGCCGGCCTTGGGTTTCTGGGCCTCGGCGCGCAGCCTCCGCTGCCGGAATGGGGCGCCATGATTGCCACCGGCCGTCGCTACATGCTCGACAACTGGTGGCTGGTGACCTTTCCGGGGCTGGCGATCCTGACCGTCAGCCTGTCCTTCAACCTACTGGGCGATGGCCTGCGTGACGCGCTCGATCCCAAGCAGATGAACAAGAGGTGAGGCGTGGAAAAGACCATTCTTGATGTCCGTAACCTGCGCATCCGCTATGGTGGTGCGTCGACAGATGCGGTTCGCGGCGTAAGCTTCACCCTTGGTCGCGAACGGCTGGGGATCGTCGGCGAATCCGGCTCCGGCAAATCCACGATCGGGCGGGCGCTCCTGCGGCTTCTGCCGGGCGCAACCATAACAGCCGATAGCTTGCGGTTCGAAGATGTCGATCTTCTCGCGCTCTCCGAAAAAGAGATGCTGAAGGTGCGCGGGCGTCGCATGTCGATGATCCTGCAGGACCCGAAATTTTCGCTGAATCCCATCCGCCGCGTCGGCGACCAGGTCGCGGAAACCTATCTGCGCCACTTCAAGTGCAGTCGTGGGGAGGCGCGGGAGAAAGCCATTGCCATGCTGGAGGCCGTGAAGATCCGCGACGCGGAGCGGGTCTACGCGCAATATCCGCATGAGATTTCAGGCGGCATGGGTCAGCGTGTGATGATTGCGATGATGCTGCTTGCCGATCCCGACCTGGTCATCGCAGATGAGCCCACCTCCGCGCTCGACGTGACGGTGCGCCTGCAGGTCTTGAATATCCTCGACGGGCTGGTGCGTGATCGCGGCATCGGCCTGATCATGATCAGCCATGACCTCAACCTCGTGCGTAATTTCTGTGATCGTGTCCTCATCATGTATGCCGGCCGCGTGGTGGAAACCCTGCAAGCCTCCGAACTGGACAGTGCGCAGCATCCCTACACTCAGGGGCTGCTGGCCGCGCAGCCCCGCATCGGAGGCTCCCGCGCACCGCTTGCCGTTCTCGATCGCAAACCCGAATGGCTGGAGGAGAAAGCCTGATGTCCGTATCCGTCGAAGTTCGCGATCTTTCCATCACCTTCGGTGAGGGCGCGACGGCTGTGAAGGTTCTGCCGGGCGTTTCATTCTCAGTGCAGCCGGGCGAATGCTTCGGGCTTGTGGGCGAGTCAGGGTCCGGCAAGTCGACGGTTCTGCGCTGCATGTCGATGCTGACTGATTTCTGGAAGGGTGATGTCCTGATCAATGGGCGCTCCGTGCGCGACATGCCTCTCATCGAGCGGTGCCGCACATTGCAGATGGTCTTCCAGGATCCTTACGGCTCGCTCCACCCGCGCCAATCCGTCCGCACCGTACTGAACGAACCGCTTGTCATCCATAAGCTCGGGGATCGTGAAGAGCGCATGCGGCGTGCCATCACCGATGTCGGGCTACCGGTTTCCTTCCTGGACCGCTTTCCGCATCAGCTGTCCGGCGGCCAGCGCCAGCGTGTCGCTATTGCCCGCGCGCTGATCCTCGAACCCTCTCTGCTGCTGCTGGATGAACCCACCTCTGCGCTTGATGTTTCGGTGCAGGCGGAAATTCTCAACCTGCTGCAAAGACTGCGGGAGGAGCGTGGCTTCACCTACATCATGGTGACGCATGACCTCGCGGTCGTCGACCACATGTGCGACCGGTTCGCCGTCATGTTGCGGGGAGAGGTGACGGAAATCCTGCCGCGTGATGCGATCGACAAAAACCGGGCGACGCATCCTTATGCCCGCCAGTTGATTGCAGCATCCCTGGAATATGAAGGAGCGGCCTGAGGAGCGTCTCCACGAAGCGCGCTATCTCAGATCGAAAGCAATATGCAAAGAGGGCGCGTGCCCGGCATGGCACGCGCCCTCTTCTGCTTGGGAGCATCAAACCGAGGTTATCGCTTTTTGATGATCACCTCGAAGCGCGACAGCCAGGGGCTGACGATCATACCCTGCACTTCGGCGCGATAGGCAGCCGTGTCCTCAACCTCGGAGAAGGGCTGGATCGAGGGGACGATCTCATCGATGTAGACCTGAATGTCCTCATACATCTTGGTCTGCTTTGCGACATCCCGCTCAACGAGGGCGGCCTCGATCATCTTGTTCAGCTTCTCATCGTAGAAACTCGTCCGCCAACCCTGATAATTCGTCAGCTTGGCATCGTCCGAATTGTTCGGATTATAGACCATGGACCGCAGATTATTGTCCGGGTGAGGCTGCTGGCCGCCGCCGCCGCGGCCAACCACGAGCTCGAACTTGCGGTCACGCATCGCGCCATAGATCTGGTCACCGGAGCCGCTGATCAGGTCTGCCTTGATACCGGCCTGCGCAAGCGTATTCTGGATCGCGGTAGCCGCCTTGAGGAACGGATCTTCCGAGAGAACGCGCAGCGTCGTCTGGAAACCGTTGGGATATCCCGCTTCCGCCAGCAAAGCCTTCGCCTTGGGAATATCCAGCGTATAGCCCTGATCCGGCAGTGAGCCCATGAAGCCCGAGCTGAGGGGGCGCTGATGCAGCTTGCCGTAATAGGGCATGACGGCCTGATCCAACCCCTTGTAATCGATCAGGTATCGGAGCGCTTCACGGACCTTGCGGTTTGCAAAACGCTCATCCTTCATGGAGACGGCAAGGTAATAGAAGCCGGAGCCAGGCACCGATTCGATCTTGACGTTCTTGTCGCTTTCCAGCGCTTTCAGATCCGGCGCCTGCAGCGAATAGGCAACATCGATATCCCCCTTCTCCAGCATCAGACGCTGAGATTGGGATTCGGGCAGGTGGCGCATCAGCACACGACGCATGGAAGGCTTCTGCCCCCAATAGCCGTCATTGCGGGTGAGGATGATGAATTCGTTCGACTTCCACTGCGTGAGCTTGAACGGGCCGGAACCGGCGGAATTGAGGGTGAGCCAGGCGCCACCCATGTCCCCATCTTTTTCGTGGCTCATCACCGTCTTACTGTCGATGATGGAGCCTGGACCATTCTGCGCGAGGATCATCAGCAGCAGATTGGGATCATCGGGATTGGGCAGATTAAGGACGAATGTCTGTTCGTTTTCGACAACGAACAGCTTGTCCGCCGCCTCCAGCTTGAAGCCACGTGTTTTGAGGAAGGACGATTGCGCCAGGTTGCGCACCAGCAGACGCTTGAGGCTCCAGGCCACATCCTGTGCCGTGACAGGGTTGCCGGAATCGAACTTCACCCCCTTGCGCAGGTGAAAGCGGATCGACTTGCGGTCCTCGGAGATCTCCCATTTTTCGGCGAGGCGCGGCTTTATCTCCCGCCCCTCCGGCGCCAGCATGACCAGCGTGTCATACACGTTGTTCAGAACCTGTACCGTTTCGCGCCCGGTGATCGCGGCGGGATCCAGCGTCAGGATATTACTCAGGGTGGTTGCCACCACCAGCTGGTCCTTCGGGGTATCCGCCAGGACCGGAAGGGGCGAGACGCTGCTGAGGAGCGCGCCCAGTGCCGCTGCTGCTATGAAGTGTTTCATGTTTCCTCCCTTTTGGTGCCATCGCAAATGGTCACCTTTGCTGTGCGATCCGGCTGTCTCTCCTCCGTGAGAGCAAGCGGATCATTCGAGAATGGAACGAACCGGCGCTGCCAGCGCCTGTCCGATGGCAACCGTTGCATCCTGGCTGAGATGTACGCCATCGATTGCTGACGCTGTCGCAACCGTACCCGCATCAAAGAACGAGCATCCGATTTCCCTAGAAAGCTTCTGGTAAAGCGGCGCGAGCCTTTCGGACTCAGCTATGCTGCGGCCTGCCGCAGGCAGACCATCCGGTCCAGCCACGCAAGGCGGCGGCGCAACGATCAATAGGGCAGGCTTTGCGCTGCGCGGCTTGTAGGGGAATGTTTCGACGATTTCGGCCAGCCGTCGCATGCCCGAGACCGCGGCCTCCGCCTTGCCGCCATAGACGGTTTTGAGATCGTTGGTCCCCAGCATGATGATGACAAGATCGAGCGGCATGTGGCTCGCCAGCGATACCTGCAGCGCCTTCGCACCGTTACGGCAGGAGGGGCCGGTGTGGTCATCATAGCAGGTGGTGCGACCGCCAAGCCCTTCCGCAATTATCTTCACGCGACCATCCAGTCCGCGCTCCAGAACATCCGGCCAGCGAAATTCTGCAGGATGCCGAAGACCCGTCGCCGGATCGGAACCCCAGGTCAGGCTGTCGCCGAAGGCCAGAACCGTCTTCATCGCGCCTCACTGCACCCGGTTGTTTTCAATGAAGTCGAAGTCAATCTCTTCGCCGAGACCCGGGCGGTCCGGCACATGCACATAGCCATCCTGATCCATCGGGTCTGACAGCGACTTGAGATAGTCATGCCCGTCGTCGTATTCGAGGAAGGGGTGCAGAAGCCCTCGCTCGTACCAGCGGCAGTTCTTGGAGGCGGCCACCACATGCAGGTTCATGGCGGTGTTGCCGTGCACCTCGCATTCCATGCCAAAGCATTCGGCCATCCGCATGGTTTTCAGCGCCGGGGTAATGCCGCCGACATCATTCACGCCTGTGCGCAGGATGTCGCAGGCGCCGCTCTTCACCCATTCGGCGCGGTGCCAATGCTTGCCCGCAGCACTTTCAGGACCGACGACAGGGATATCGAGATTGTCCGCCAGCCATTTATAGGAGGACATGGATTGCTCATCCATCGGCTCCTCGATCCAGTCGAAGCCCAGTTTCTCAAGCCCGCGGCCCAGTTCCAAAGCATCCGTGCGCGAGTACCAGTGAAAGGCATCGATCATCAGCCGGATATCCGGGCCGACGGCCTCGCGCACCGCTGCGCAGGCCTTCAGGTCCATCTTCACATCCGGCGCCCAGCTGACTGGCGGCATCCAGGTGTGCAGCTTGATGCCCTTATAGCCGCGCTTCACCAGCGCTTCGGCAAAGCGCCCGTAATCTTCAGGCGTTGCCAGCCCACCCTCCAGCTCGTCGCCACACATGATGGAGCCATAGGCGAGCACCTTGTCGCGATAGGCGCCGATCAACTTGTATACAGGTGTATTGGAAGCGCGCCCGGCGAGATCCCAGAGCGCGCAATCCACCACCGCCAGCGTGCGATCCGTCAGCTGCGCGGCAGATCCACGCTGCCAATGCGCCAGATCCTGCCACAGGCGTTCGCGATCACGGTAATCCTGGCCGATCAGCACCTTCTTGACGAACTTGTCGATTACATGCGGTCGAACGATCTCCGGCGCCGTAAAGGAATGCCCCTCCTGACCATCTTCGGTCTGGATCGTCAGTATGGCCTGCTGAACCTGATGCGGCGGACCGGGATGCGCGTGGCCTGCGCTATCGGAATGGCGGCGGGTCGTGGTGCGGAACACACGGGCGGTAACCTCGGTGATGATCATCAGGCATCCTGTCAGCTGAGCGGTCAGCGCATATCATGTCTGGTAAATTCCTACACAAACCATACATGTATGTCAAACTTGTCTGACGTGACTACCGACCGAATGCATTGCGCCTTTCATCGTGCTCTTCATCGACAAGTGATGAGTGGCACTGATGAAAGTTTGCGAGCCCGCGCTATTGTTGCGAGGCGCGTGGGCCGCCATGTTCTCCAAGGCGAGATCTATGGAAGCCGCCGAATAATTGGGACGCTTGGGAGGTATCGATGGTCACACGCATGCTCACAGCCGCATCGGCGGCACTGGTCCTGGCGCTTGCCACGCACGGGCAAACAAATGCGGCCAGCATCAATGCGGGCAATCACGCAACCAGCGCCACACAGCCCTTCCAGGTTCAGGTTATCTCCCAATTCGATACGCCTTGGGCTCTGGCCTTCCTGCCGGATGGACGCTTGCTGGTCACCGAAAAGCCAGGCAGCATCTATCTTGTCACCCAGAGCGGACAAAAGCAGAAGATCGGCAATGTGCCGCGTGTTGCCGCTTCCGGCCAGAATGGCCTTCTGGACATCGCGCCCGCTCCCGATTTCGCCAGATCCTCGCTTGTCTATTTCAGCTATGTCGAACCGGACACGGGCGGCAGCCGGCTGGTGCTGGCGCGTGCCAGGCTGGCCCTTTCGTCAGGCAGTGCCAATCTCGACGATCTGAGGGTCATTTGGCGCCAGACGCCCGGTGGCGGCGGCGGCCAGCCGGGCGGCATCATCGCCTTCGATCCGAAGGGCGACACGCTGTTTTTGTCCGTGGGAGACCGCATGCAACCGGCAACGGCTCAGGATGAAAAACAGGCGCGCGGCAAGGTTCTTCGCCTGAACCTCGATGGGTCCACGCCGCAGGATAATCCCAATGCCGCAAAGGGCGGCATCGACGGTCAAACCTGGACGACGGGACATCGCAACCCCTACGGCCTTGCCTTCGCGCCGGATGGAAAGCTGTGGCTGCACGAGATGGGGCCGAAGGGCGGTGACGAACTCAATCTGATCGAGAAGACGAAGAACTATGGCTGGCCGCTCGTCTCGAACGGCGATGAATATAGCGGTGCGCCCATTCCGCGCCACTCCACCCGCCCGGAATTTGCAGCACCTCTGCTCTACTGGAACCCGGTTATCGCCCCTGCCGGTCTCGTCTTCTACAAGGGCGCCATGTTCCCCCAATGGAACGGATCAGCGCTGATCGGCGGACTGCGCGTTCAGTCCCTTGTTCGGGTAAGCTTCGACAGCCAGGGCCAACCGGACGAAGCTGACCGCTGGAACCTGAAAGCCCGTATTCGCGACGTGGCCGTCGCGCCGGATGGAGCCGTTTGGCTGATCGAGGACAACAATCCCGGCAAGCTGATACGGCTGACGCCTCGACAGTAAAGAGGAGCGTGTTTTCCGAATGAAGAAGGCCGCTGCAAAGACAGCGGCCAACAAATGGATTTGATCTCTTCCGGCGTGACGATTTTCGAAGCAGACGTCACGCTGCCTGATGAAGCCGATAGCTGAAGACCGGGCCACGGCTGAAACGATCCAGAGCCTTGGCGACGGCCAAAACACCGAGATCAATCACGGGTTCGACCAGGATGACGCTCATATAGGCGAGGCCGAAGGAGCTGATCTCGGCAAGGTTCTGCATGTTGAAGCCGTGTCCATACAATGCCCAGAACGCGACCCATGCGACGATGCCTCCCTGATAGGCCGTAGAAAGCTTGAACGCCTGACCATAGGTAAGGTCTACATAGGCCGTTCTGGCTGTGATGATCCTGCGAGCCAAAAGGTTGATACCCCAAAGCGGCATCAGCAGGGTCGTCACGTTCATGCCATATTGCGGCAGGTCGAAGGGAGCGAAAAAAAGTCCCTGCAAAAGCAGCCCCATCGCCAGGCCAATGGACGCCGCACCGGCACCGAACAGCAGAAGCAGCGTGGAGCCCAGAATAAGGTGGACCTCCGAAACGCCTACGGGATGATGCGGAAGAACTTCGAAGAAGCAAAACACCAATGCTGTGGTGAAGACGCTCCGCATGGCGAGCGCGGCTGCGCCGCCATCTTTCCGAATGCTTTGTGCCGCCATTTTGGCCGTCAGACCAAAGGCGACAGAAGCTGTTGCGTAGCTCAGGATGATTTTCGCGCCGTCAACGACGCCGGGTTCGATATGCATTTTTGATCCTCTCGCGCCCACCGCGCGGCTGGAATTGAGAAACAGGCGTTGCCGCCCGGCATGTAATGGCAGGTCTCCTGGCTTGCGGTTCCTCACTTCGCCCGCCTTCCCAATCCATCATGGATCAGTGGCTTCAGGACGTCGTTCGCCGCTTACAGTTGCGGGGGCAGCCATGGAATAGGGGCTCAAACAGCACCTCACCATGTTCCCTTTTAACCGAATGCCCTATCAGGGGCATCCGGACCATCGGCTAATGATAGCTTCCCCACGCATGGCATTACAAGTACCGGCACAGCTTATCCCTAACGTTGTATCCGGGCCGTGCCCTTCTCCCGAGAACAAAGGTCGTTGCTCGACGGTTCATATTGAAGGCGGGCGCAAACCCCTGTAGACCACGCCTATGCCTTTCCGGTTCGTCCACACCGCCGATCTCCATCTTGATTCGCCGCTTCGTTCGCTTGCGCTCCGCAACGCGGAGCTTGCGGCACTGGTGGGGGATGCCACGCGCCAGGCATTGGTGAGGATCGTCGATCTCTGCATCGATGAGGCCGTCGATGCGCTGATTATTGCGGGCGATCTCTATGACGGCGAACAGACCTCCATGAAGACGGCGCGGTTTCTGGCGACGCAGATGGAGCGCCTGCATCAGGCCAGCATTTCCGTGTTCAAGATCCGTGGCAATCACGATGCCATGTCGAAGATCACGCAGGAGCTTGTCCTGCCGCCCTCGGTGAAGATCTTCAGCGGGCGGGCGGAGATCGTGGAAGCACGTCATGGGGACCTCACCGTCGCGATCCAGGGCCTGAGCTTTGCGCGCCCGCAGGCGCCCGAAAGCTTGCTGCCCAAGTACAAGCCGCCCGTGGCGGGTGCCGCCAATATCGGCATCATGCATACCAGTCTCGCCGGCGCGCCGGGTCATGATCCCTATGCCCCATGTACGGTGGCAGAACTGCACGCCAGCGGTTTTGACTATTGGGCGCTTGGCCATATTCACCAGCGCACACACCATGCGGGTGAGCGAACCATTATCATGCCCGGCATGCCGCAGGGGCGGGATATCAACGAAGCCGGAGAGAAGAGCGTTTCGCTGGTCACCATCCACGACGACCGGACGGTGGAGGTTGAGGAGCGGCTGACCAGCATCGCACAGTTTGCCCGCATTTCCGTCGATATTTCACAGGCGGAAGATTGGCGTGCGCTGGCCAATCTGATTGGCGTGGCGCTGGAACGCGAGCGAGACCGCACCCGCTCCGACCATCTGGTGGCGCGTCTGACGCTGACCGGCGCATCCCCGCTTGCCTGGCGCATGCGCCGCGATGCCGACCTTCTGCGCACCGAGGCAGAACAGCGTGGCCAACGCACCGGCAATGTCTGGATCGAAAAGCTGGAACTCGCTGTCTCCGCTGCGGAAGCAGCAACGGCTGCGCCAGGCGCAGACCCGGTGGTGGAACTGGGACAGCTGATGCGCCGGGACGTGATGAGAACCAGCGCCTACCGCGAACAGGTGCGCGCTTTGGTGGAAGAGCTTCTGGATGATCTTCCACCGGAAAGCCGCCGCTTTGCCGGAGACGACGCGGAAGAACTGGAGCGCTTTCTGGACGACGTTATCAGCGATGGCGGCGAAGAGCTTGTTGCCCGGCTGTCCGCCAAAGATCAGGGAGAGAGCTGATGCGTCTGCGTCGCCTGGATCTCACGCGCTACGGCAAGTTTACTGATCGCGTCATTGATTTCGGCGAGGCGAAAGCCGGGTCGCCGGACCTGCACATCGTCTACGGCCTGAACGAAGCGGGAAAATCCACCGCCTTCTCCGCCTATCTCGATCTGCTGTTCGGCATACCGGAGCGCAGCACCTATAACTTTCTGCACGCCTATAATGCCATGCAGGTGGGTGGTGCCCTGGAAATCGCGGGTTTCACCCATGAACTGGTGCGCGTGAAGCAGCGCACAAACGGCCTGCTCGATGCCTGCGGCCAGCCCGTCAACGAAGCATTGCTGGCGTCCGCCATGGGCGGCCTCGGCCGCGATTCCTACCGCACCATGTTTTCCCTTGACGATCGCAGCCTGCAGGAAGGCGGCGCAGCAATTCTGGAAAGCAAGGGAGATCTGGGCGCTTTGCTGTTTTCCGCCAGCGCGGGGCTCGCCGATGTCAGCCGAACGCTGACCCAGGTGTCGGAAGAAGCGCTGCAGTTTCACCGCAAGCGCGCCCGCAATACGCAGCTGGCGGAATTGAAGCATGCTCTGGCGGAGCTCAAAAGCGAGCGTGACGCTATCGATACCTATGCCGCGAGCTTTGCAGGTCTGGTTTCTTCGCAGGCACAGGCGGAAAAGGCCTATGAGGAGGTGCTGGCGGAACTTAGCGCAAGCCGCACACGGCATGAGCGGCTGACCGGCACCTTGCGCGCCCTGCCCTCGTTCCGCGATCTTCAGCGACTGGAAGATCAGCTCGCAGCCTATGAGGGGCTGCCGCGCCCGCCACGCGAATGGCAGAGAAATCTCGAAAACCTGCTGCGAGACGAAACGCGGCTTCACACGCAGGCAGCGGGCCTCGATGCATCGATCGAGCGATTGGCTCAGGAGATTGAGGCTTTCACTGTCGATCACCCCATCCTGGAGCAGGCCTCCCGCATTGCCGCCCTTGAGGATGGCCGTGCGCGGTATCGGACGGCAGAAAACGATCTTCCCAAGCGGCGTATCGCGCTGACGGAACAGAATGCTCTCCTTGCCGCGCTCTTGAAAGCGCTGGACCGCAATGATCAGGACGACCCCGCGTCGCTCCAGCTTTCAGCAGCGACAACGGCAACACTCAGGGATTTGATCGAGCGTCGGTCCGGCATCGATGCCGAGCTGAAAAATGCAGACCGCGAGCACTTCCGCGTTCAATCGGATCTGGAAGCGGCGCAGGCCGAGACGGAAACATCCAAGGGTTCCGAAATCAGCAAGGCGGAGCTGAAACAGCTGGAAATGCAGCTTTCGGGCCTGCAGCAGGGAGGCGAACAGGCAAAGCTTGCGCTTGCAGAACGCCGCCTCGCCGAATTGCAAGAGGATGGCGCAAGGGCATTCAAGGCCTTGCAGCCATGGGCGGGATCGCTCGAAGATCTCTCAAGCCTGTCCGTACCCGCGCCGGCAGATCTGGAATCCTGGCGCAGCCGCGGAAGCGAAATCACCCGCCGCATAGAGCGTGCAACCGATCGCCTGCGGGAGCTTGGCAGCCGGCAGCTGGATTTGCAGGCGCGGATTTCCGAGCTCTCAAAGTCTGGCGAGGTCATTGACGATGAGGCCGCCGCCAAGCTGCGTGAAACACGTGATCAGGCCTGGGCGCTTCATAAGGCGCAGCTGACGAGCACGAGCGCGGAACAATTCGAAGCCCTTCTGCGCCGTGACGACCAGCTTTCCACGGCGCGTCTTACCCGCGCCAATGATCTGGCAGAACTGCGCAAGGCGCAAGAAGAGCTGCGGCTTCTGAAGGTCACGACGGTTCGCGAAAGCGTGCTGCATCAGGAAGCCACAGCAGAGCTGGCCACCTTGCAGGCCGATCTCGTGAAGGCTCTTCCAACAGAATTGCTGCCCACGGAAGCCGAAGTCGGCCGGAGCCTGACGATTGCCGAGACCTGGTTGAAACGCCGGCAAAGAGCGCTTGATGTGGCCGACGAGACGAGGCTAGTCCAGCGCGAGGTCTTGAGTCTGAGACGCGATATTGAAACCGATCTCGGTGAGCTCAGGCAAATCCTGTCGCAAATGGGAGAGAGCACCGCCGAGACATGGGATGCGCGAAGGCTCATCGCACATGCCGTGACTTGCCTTTCGGAGGCTGAATCCAGCCGCCGGGCGCAGGAAAATCGCACAGCACGGCTTGCCGAACTGAAGCGCGCGGTTGCGGAGCGGCAGCAGGAGCGGCGCGAGGCACAGGCAAAGGACCATGCCTGGAGAGAACACTGGGACTCCACACTGGCGGGTACGTGGTTTGCCGATCAGACTGATCCGGCCGCCGTCCGGGCCATCCTCGATACACTCACCGAGCTGCCGGCCATTCTTCGCGAGCGGGACCAGCTTTCCCAGCGCATCGCCTTCATGGAACGCGATCGCCAGCAATTCGCAACCGAAGTCGGTGACATACTGCAGGCTCTTGGCGAAATCGCCGATGACGCGAGGGTTCTGGAGAGTGCCGAAATGCTGGCGCGGCGGGTGGCCGATGCCGAACGCGCGCAGGAGCACCGACGCGCACGCGACGCGGAACGCGCAAAGGCGGAGGAGGAGCGGAAAGGTCTTAGCCAGCGTCTGCTGGAGCATCAACAGCAGAGGGCAGAGATCACCACCTTCTTCGGCGTCGAGACGCTTTCGGAAGTCTCGGCCTCCCTGGAGCGGTCGGCCGAGCGGGATCGTCTGGAAAACCGTTGCGAAGAGCTGCGCCAACAAATCCTGCGGGATCTCGCCCTGAACTCCTTCGAGGAAGCGAGCGACCTCATGAACCAGCTGGATCAGGACGAGGTGCGCCGGGAAGAGACAGAGCTTGGCGAGCGGCTGGAAAATTTGAGCGAACGCAGTCGCGTTCTCTATGCGGAGCTGACGCGGGCGCGCGACAGGATAGCCGCAGTTGGCGGCGACAATGCCGTGGCTCGGATCGAGGCGCGACGGGCGACCATTCTGGCAGAGATTGAGGAGCTGGCCGTCAGGCATCTGAAATTGCGTGCCGGTGCGCTGGCCGCCAAAACGGCCCTCAGCCTCTACAGGGACAAGCACAGAAGCTCGATGATGGCGCGCGCCTCCGACGCCTTCAGCCAGATCACGCGAGGCGACTATTCCGGCCTGACCACCCGGCCGGAAAAGGACCGCGAAATCCTCATCGGTGTTGCGAAAGACGGTGCGTCGAAGCTTTCGGATTCGATGTCGACCGGCACGCGCTACCAGCTTTACCTGGCGCTGCGCCTGGCCGGTTACGAGGAATTCGCGGCAGTTCGTCCCGCCGTTCCCTTCGTGGCTGACGACATCATGGAAACCTTCGACGAACTCCGCTCGGAGGAAGTATTCCGGCTGTTCGGCCAGATGGCGCAACTCGGTCAGGTGATCTATCTCACCCACCACAGGCATCTGTGCGAAATCGCCCAGGTGGTGGTGCCAGGCGTCAGAATTCACGCACTGTGATGGGAAAGGCCATCACAGTGTGCTCTTATGGATTCAAGCCAAAATCGATGGCGCCGACAACAGGCCAGCGCTACGCCTGAAGCGGGCCGCTATTCGATGTCGAATGAAACACCCTGCGCCAGCGGCAGGGATTTCGAGTAGTTCACGGTGTTGGTCGCCCGGCGCATATAGGCCTTCCATGCATCGGAACCGCTCTCGCGGCCGCCGCCGGTTTCCTTCTCGCCGCCGAAAGCGCCGCCGATTTCCGCGCCGGATGTGCCGATATTGACATTGGCAATGCCGCAATCCGAACCATCGGCTGCGAGGAAACGCTCAGCCTCGCGCATGTCGAGCGTGAAGATGGAGGAGGACAGCCCGGCGCCGACCGCGTTGTGATCGGCAAGCACGGCGTCGAAATCGCTGTACTTCAATACATAGAGAATCGGCGCGAAGGTTTCTTCCAGCACAGGCCCGGCATGGGCCGGCATCTCCACCAGCGCAGGCTTCACGTAATAGGCATCCGCGCTGCCGGTATCCACGCGCTCGCCGCCATGCACAGTGCCGCCATGCGCCCTGGCTTCGCCCAACGCCTCCTGCATGGCATCAAAGGCCAGTTTGTCGATCAGCGGGCCGACCAGTGCGCCGCCATCCAGAGGGTTGCCGACGGAGACGCTGGCATAGGCCTTTTTTAGGCGCGGAACGAGTTGATCATACACGCTGTCATGCACGAAGAGACGGCGCAGCGTCGTGCAGCGCTGGCCCGCCGTACCCATGGCGCCGAAGGCGATGGCGCGCAGCGCCATGTCGAGATCGGCAGACGGGCAGACAATCCCACCATTGTTGCCGCCGAGTTCAAGGATCGCACGGGCAAAGCGCTTGGCAAGGCGCGGTCCAACCTCACGGCCCATGCGCGTGGAACCGGTGGCGGACACCAGCGGCACCTTCGGGTGATCCACCAGCACTTCGCCAACAGTGCGATCGCCGATCAGAACCTGAGCCAAACCTTCCGGCGCGTCACCAAAGCGCTTGATCGCACGCTCCAGAATAGCCTGTGAAGCAAGCGCCGTGAGTGGCGTCTTTTCGGATGGCTTCCAGACGACGCTATTGCCGCAAACGAGTGCGAGGGCCGCATTCCACGCCCAGACCGCGACAGGGAAGTTGAAGGCGGAAATGATGCCGATGACGCCGAGCGGATGCCAGGTTTCCATCATGCGGTGACCGGGGCGCTCG
This sequence comes from Rhizobium oryzicola, assembly GCF_030504645.1. Taxonomy (GTDB): domain Bacteria; phylum Pseudomonadota; class Alphaproteobacteria; order Rhizobiales; family Rhizobiaceae; genus Neorhizobium; species Neorhizobium oryzicola. The sequence goes on from NZ_JAUKWQ010000003.1 coordinate 595,793, forward strand.
GTCGCAATGGTCAGACCGTAGAGCTGACGCGAGAGACCGACTGCAAAATCGCAGATATCGATCATTTCCTGCACTTCGCCCAAGCCTTCGGACGGGATCTTGCCCGCTTCAATTGAAACGAGACGGCCGAGATCCGCCTTCGCGGCGCGCAGTTCCTCACCCAAAAGGCGCACCAGCTCGCCGCGCTTCGGCGCGGGCACCAGGCGCCAGGTGCGGAAAGCGGCATCAGCGCGATCGATGACGGCGGTCGCTTCGCTCGCGGAAACAGTCTTCAGGCTACCCGTCTGTTCGCCTGTGATCGGCGAGAAGGATTTCAGATCGCCGTTTGTGTAGGCGGCCTTATCGACGCCGAGACTCTCCAGAATGGCGGCGGCTTCTGCGGCGATGGAGGTGGGCTTTGCTGCAATGTTCATCGTGGAGTACTCCATTAACGTCTGTGCGCATTCGGCAGTTCGCTGTGCGGCACCTCTGCAGGAAAGGCAACTGGCGCGATCGTCTACAGAACCGCATCATGATCGAACCATTGGCCGAAGGAATGGTGGTCATTTCTGCCAGAAAATGCGAATTCATTCTGAAAGTGCACCATATGCGCGTTCGCGAGGGCTGTCTTGTGAATTTTCGAGCTTGGTTGATGCAAGGAGGGAATGATCATGCGTCGTAGCTTCACGCCAGACTTCATCAACCTGCAGGCATTCGAATGCGCTGCTCGCCACGAAAATTTCTCCCGCGCTGCGGAGGAACTGCATCTCACTCAAAGCGCCATCAGCCGGCAGATTGCAGATTTTGAACGGCAGACGGGTTTGAAACTTTTCGAGCGCGTCCGTCAGCGGGTCGTACTCTCCGAGGCAGGCGCAAGGCTTCTTCCCGAAGTAAGACAATTGCTGGTGCAGGCAGAGCGGCTGATGATTGAAGCCGTGGCCACGGGCAAGATGGCTTCGTCGCTCAGAGTCGCGACATTGCCGACCTTCGGCGCCAAGTGGCTGGTACCACGATTGGGCAGATTTCTCGCAGAGCATCCCGATGTGGCTCTCTCGATTGAGTCTCGCTCTCATTCCTTCAGCTTTGCAGAAGAAAATTTTGATCTGGCCATCCACTTCGGCCAGCCCACTTGGGCCAATGCGATATCGACCTTTCTGTGCCATGAAACGGTCCTGCCGGTCGCCAGCCCCTCGCTTGCGTCAAAAACATTGGAGGCATGCATGCAAGATGCCATTGCCTCCACACCGCTGCTTCATCTTACTACCCGACCGAAGTTGTGGTCCGACTGGTCGCAGCATCATAGGGTCGCCATATCGCATGCTTTCCATGGACTGCGTTTCGACCAGTTCTCGATGTTGATCTCCGCAGCGGTCACTGGCTTGGGCATGGCTTTGCTGCCAACCTATCTGATCGAGGAAGAACTGCAGTCTGGCGCTTTGGTCGCCGTATGCAACCTCACCATGCGCACTGAAAATGGGTATTACATCGTGCGGCCGGAGAACAAGAGAACCCAAGTGACGGCGCAGGCTTTTGAGGCATGGATCCTTGGCGAGGTGGCACGCCCCCGTGAAGCACCTGCACCTCAGGCAATTGGCCGAACGACGACCGATTTTCCGTAGCCTTGAACATCAATCAGATTGAAGTTCATCGTTTGCGCGACGATTGAAAAATGGGCCGCCGCATTCATTCGTTTGACATGATCAATGTCGGCTACACCGCCCGGCGCCAAAGCGGGCACAAACCCGTAGCACTCTCCGATTTCCAACGGGCCACATTTCTTTACAGAGCGCTGGAATAAGAAGTTGCCAGCTTCATCGGTCGCATCTAACGCTTCGTCACTCACGCTGAACGGGACAAATATCTGGTTTTCGATTAAGGTGCCCTGCTTTATCTTGCCCAAAGCGCCGCGACTGCTAATGGATCCCTTGAGAAGATCTACGGTCGCTACGCCCATTTCTTTTGACCAGATATATATCGTTCCAAAACACGAATAGGCGAAAGCATGCCAACTTTTATGATGAAACTGAGTATCTGAGCCAAAAATTATTGCCAACGTCCCAGCAAACTCTCCAGGCAGACAGGTTTGTATAAGCCCCCCCTTAAATAGGCGGCACCCAAATTTCTGGTAGGCGCGCACCAAATCCGAAGGAAAAATATCACGCAATTCGTTCAACATTCCATCCGGAACGGGCTGCCCTTTTGCGTCGCCATTTCGAATTTCATCTAGATAAGAAACAAGATCAGAGCTCATTAGCACATACTCAATTTAACGCGCATTTTTTCTTTTTCCAAAACCGCGTTCTTGAAGTTACTTTGCATAATCCTCTACAGATTGAGAACCTCGCCCCTTCCATTGTGATCCAACCGAGGAGTTTGCGACAGTGTCTGGTCGGGAATGCGTTGATATCGCTGCAAAGGATCGTCCAATCATCGAACAAACTCATGTTAGGTCCACATCAAGATGATCACGCAGCTATTGGTGTATTCCGGCATATCGGGTGCCGCCTCGTAGGAGCGGTCCACCACTTCATGGCGGATTGAGATGATGACATGCTCTTCTTAATTGTGATCGGGATGCGCCACCTCATAGGGCGTAAGCCGGCGGCCTGCCTCCAGAATGCATGAGGTGGAGCCGCCGGTGACTCGCTCGTGATCGGCTTCGGTTGATTGAGCACGAAGCTTCCCCGCCAGCTCCGCTTCCTCGACCGACGAGATGCGGGCTGGATATTCGTAAAGCTCGCGCTTCACCGCATCCGGCATCTGGATCAGCGAGGGCGTCATCGTGCCCGGCACCAACGAGGGCACAAAGCAGGCACACTAACTCTGCTGATGATCCCCTAGCTAGCTACCGATGATTTTAATCGATCAGCTTTTGGCTGCGCAGATGATCAAAATATTTCGGATCGGACTCCTCGAAAATTTCTTCGCCCTCTGCCATGAAGGCACGCAGCAGATGGTCCGTGCTTTCCGCTTTGCGGCCAAGGTCGAAGAGGCAGGTACCGATACCGAGTTGAACGAAACCATTCGCATAACCATCCGCACTCTCCGCAGCTTCCTGAAAGGATAACAGCGCAGCCTCAGTCTCTCCTTGTTGTTGCTGTGCGTCACCGATGGAAGCATGAAGCCACATTGCCGCCTCCCATTTCCGCCGTGGCTCCGGCAAAAGAGCGAGCGCCGATTGCCAGGCGACGATCGCTGCATCTGCCTGGCCCGCTTCCAAAAGATCGTTACCGCGCTCAGACAGATCGGATACGCGGTCATAAATGTCGTCTGGCAGTTCTTCTTCCATATTAATTCTGCCCCTTTGCACGCTCCTTGAGGTAAAACTCAAGATAGGGCGCATCTTCACCCGAAAAACCTTGCCGTCCGAAAACTTCGTAGACCTTGGCGAAAAGACCGTAGGCCTCGTCGTATAAACCGAGTTGGTGAAGTGCGCGTCCTTCCGGCATCAGGACAAAATGGTCCCTGTGTTCGGGGTCGTCATACATGCGATAGGTGATCTCGATCCACTTCTTGGTGGAAATAGCATCGCCGATGGCGGCACACTTCGTCGCCATACTGCGCGCCATGATCTGGGGATAGAAATCCCACTCCTCCTGAGGTGGTGGTAACAGTTCCCATGCCGCTTGGCCGAGTTCGAGCGACTCTGCAACCTTTCCCTCACGATTCTTGGCACCAGCCGCCTGCAGTAGACCATCGAGCTTTTGTGAAAGGTCCGGCGATATTTGCCATTTTTCCATTGGTCCTCGCTATTTAATTGGCGGGAAATCGAGGTCTAAGCGCCGCCTCCACGCGCGAACAGCGGCGTATCCATTAAGATGGCGATCGAGCTCTTGTGCATCCGGGCAACAAGATTGCTCCTAGTATATAACAAATCGGCCATTGGGAAAATCGCCGGAAAATCCGCACGGGAAGTGTCCACTGACGTAGTAATATGAAAGCGAAGCAAAAAATCCCGGCTTCACAATATCGGAATATTCGGCTTCCATGCACAAATGGAATATATCCCAGCGCACACAGTCCGCAAATACCTGAGGTAATTTTTTTGATTGAGTGACAGAACCAATTTTATCGCTCACCAAGGCATCTGAAAACGGCTTTACGACATCACGGATCTCATTCCACTTATTTAAACGCTCCTTATTAACTTCGAATATTCGCTCTCTGAGCTGATTTGCCGCCTCCATAGTGAGGCTTTCCCAATCGCCGCTGGCGCAGTGTTGGATTGCCTCCGTCCAGGATTCGACGAAATCAACATTACTCTGATCTTTGTCGCCGACCCTTCGGAACCACTCAACAGAGTCAAGTTTGTCGAGTGTAGCGATTATGCGAGGAGAGGCACCTGACAACATATTCGCTCTTCCTCAATCAGTGGCTCTCATCCCATCGATAAGGATTGTCATATTCGAATTCTATATCAAAATCGTCGTCTTCATTGACTTCCACCCGCACCGCCTTCCATTGCTCACCGTTTGAGGAAAAAACGGTCCAAAAAGCAGCAAGCTCTTTTTTCAATTCATCATCATAGTCGAAAAAATTGCGCGGGTAGGCTTTTTCTCCACCCTTGGTGAAATATTCCGCCGTAACACCCACCACTCCGTCCAGCACCATCCCGACAAAAATGAGGCCATCTACATCGTCAGGAGCATCTTGCTGAAGAATCTCAACAATTCTTCCGATGTTTTGGTTGATCGCATCGTCTTTCCACATTTTTCCACCTAAAACTTCTGGCCAGATACATTTTCGAACGAACGGCTAAACGGCTTCCCGTCTATCTTATACTTGACATCGAAACCAGAAGGTCTCAATGCACTTCCGTTATAAATTGGCTTCACATCCACATACACTTCCTTTCCGGACTTCAAGGCTTGCTCCCAGGAATTTTCCATGGCTTTCCAGGCACCCTGATTCAGATTCTGGTTCTGGGCGACTGTATTGAACAATTCCGAAGGCCCATTAAAGCGCGACCCAATCAAATGACCGCCTTGATCAGACTTAAGGCGGTCCGGCCCTCCCGCTTTCCTTTGGTTGCCGGTATTACGCGGAGCTTTTTTTAATTTCAATTTTCCTTTGGCTCTTACGGTGCGACCAAGCTCATCAATTTCGTACTCATAGCTGTTAGCCGTAATTCTCCCTCCAGCCTTTCCGCTTGCCTGGACCGCCTCCGCCTCCGCCTTCTTCTTTGCTGCGGCATCCGCCTCTTTCTTCGCCGCCGACTCTGCCGCCTCCTTTGCGGCCCTCTCCTCCGCCGCCTTGACTGCCGCCTGCTCGGCCTCTTTCTGAACGAGTTTCTCTGCACCCTTGGTCAAGCCCTTGGTGGCAATCTTTCCAACGCCTAAACCTGTTGCGGCACCGACCGTCTGTATACCGCCGAGAAGATATTGCCCGGATTTGAACGAACGCTTGGCATCGTCAGCGTCCATCGCATTCCCAAGACCCGGAACGAAGCCGGCGACCGTTCCGGCTCTGCGCCCGTATTCACCGGCCCAGTATTTGTCCATGCCGAGCGACATCAAGCCACTTTGCACCGAGCCTTCGATCCGCTCTGTCAGGGAAGGTTTGTAGGCTTTGAGTTCGGACGGGCCGGACCCCAGCGAAAGCGGCTTAACATTGCCGCGCCCGCTGTTCACATAGTCCATCTCCTCGCCGACTTTTTCGTTGGAGGCCCAACCGAAGCCACCGGGATTGGTGTTCCAGCCGCCATCGGCCGCCCGCGTCCAGCCCTTCGACTTTGCGTATTCGGCGATCTTCTCATCGCGCGTCTTGTCGTGGGCATCCTTGCCGTCCGGAGCTTTATGAGTCTCGGTCGACTTGACGTAGACGTATTCACCGGGGGCGTTGCCCTTGTTCAGCGTGCATCGATCCGTGTGCCGCTGCACCCACTGCCCGTTAGCCCTGACGATGGTGGATGAGGTTACAGGTTCGACAACGTCCCCGACCGTGCCTGACTTGACCCCCTTGCCGACCCCCGGTTCGTCACCGTAACAGCAAAAGAATTTCGACGTCTGGAGCTTGATCACCTTGCCGTTGGCGCGAACGTTGGGGGAGTAGTTCAGATCGTCTTCCCCCATACCCCAGGTCATATAGGGGATTGGTACCTTGGGAGATCTGCAGACATCGGGCGATGTCACGATCGCCAGCGCCTTGCCTTCCTTGTTCACCACTTCAGGCGGGGCTGGGTTGGGCGCTGTCGGCTTCTGGATCGCTGGCTTATTTTGGTTTGCCGAAGATAGGGGCTGCAGTTTCCCCGTCACCGGGTCAACACGAACATACTCCATCGGTTCTGGCTGAGAGGCTGAAGGTTCGTCGTCGCTCATCAGACGCCCTCCACCACATGCGCCATTTCAAGTCTCGGAAGCCCTTCTCTCTCCGGCCAAAGGAAATTGCAGCGCCACGTCAGAAACACGCGACCAACCCCCGGACGCATATAGAAATGCACGCCATCCAGAACCATCAGACCCGATTGTGAGCCCGCGCCTTGTTCAATCGAGACCTGAAGCGCCAAACCGGGAAGCGAGCCTCTGAGGTTCTCAAAACCCGGCAGAAGGTTTGTCAGTTCGAAGGGCTCGTTACCTTCCAGCCATGGTTCGGCAATCTGGTCGCGCGGGGCTGCCTGCCAGAAGGCGTAGTCGAAATCCTCCGGCAGCAACGGATGACGCTTTTCCACCCAATCCTCGTCATAGGTGCCGGCAAGCTCAGCGCGGTCTTTCCAAAATGGGGAGATTGGGGCAAAGCCCGCCGGCTGCGGTCGATCCGTGACGGATTGGATTGGCTGATCTTCAAGCTCGATCCGAGGTGCAGGCCATTCCGGCTGCTGCTTGAACCGGGTCTGGCCCACCAGGCCCATTCCTAGCGGGTTCGCCTCGAGCTCTCCTTCATCGCGACGCCCCCCGAAGGCTAACCGCCAATCGATTGGAACATAGGCCACAGGATCGCCCGGCGTCAGCTCCCAGCCGTCGAGCGCATCCTCCTTGTCGCGGTCAATCAGGCCTCGCCAGGTCTTGCGGGTTCTGGCGCGCCACAAGCGCGGCCCATGCACACGCAGACGCTTATCCACCGACCCCACTTTCAATCCGCATGTCCAGCTGGATTGCGCCTTCCCGCCCGGTGCAAAACTCGCGCCGACGAACGTGACATCGGTTCCCGGCTTGAAAGGTGCCAAATCGGTGCAAGCCAGATGCGGGGTCTCGTGCGGATCGCCTTCATAAGTGTCGGACATCACGAGCGGATATTGCTCATCCGCCAGTTGAAGCGGGCCATCCTTTGTTAGTTTGAAGGTTCCGCGCGCCACGACCACGCCCATCAGCTCGCCGACCATGTTGTATTGGCGGAAGGCCAGGGCCGGAAACGGTGTGTGGTTCTCCACCGACATCGCGCGCCTACCCCTTGGCCGTGCTGTCTGCCGATGTGGGTTCGGCTTCCGAGAAACCGCCGCCGGGTTTATTCAGATCAACGACGACGCCATTGATCTGGGTGGGGCCGGAGGCGGTAAAATTGAATCGCGAGCCGAGGATGATCACAGTGCCATCCTTGCGCATGATGAACTTCGACGCGCCGCATTCGATGACGAACTCTTCGCCAACGATGATCTTCTTGAACTTCCCAACACTCTCCAGCGAGGTCTGCCCCACATTGGTGACCTTGCTGACCCCGATCTGCTCAACACGGGCGACGCCGACGCTGTCGGATTTGAAGGTGGAGACGATCGTGTTCATGATGCCGGGCAGCGGGAACAGGCTGGAGGCCGCGTCACCCACGCCTGTGCCTGATCCGGCAAGCGCCGTGCCCGCATCCGCCCGCGGGCTGGGGCCGGAGACGACGCCCTCGCGGGCCGAAAGCCCCCTTGCACCGAGGAAGCCGAGCGCAGAGGAGGCGAGCGAGGTTGCAAAGGCGGCAATGCCGGGCCCGCCACCGCCGGCAATCTGCGCGGCCTGGCTAAGAAGCCCCGCCGTCTGGCCGGACAGCGCCTGCACGCCCGCCATCGCCATCATTGCCATGGGGCCGGTGCCGCCGACCACCGTGTTCACCGAGCCGCCGATCTCGTGCTTCTGGTTGCCGGAGACTTCGACCGCCCGGTTGCCGCCGATGGAGGCCACCTCGTGCCGGTCGATCCGCTTGGTGCGGTCGTTCAGCACCCGGGTGGTCTGGTCCTTCTGGGCGTGGAAGAACTGATTTTCGCGGCCATTCTCATCCTCAAAACTGATCTCGTTAAAGCCCTGGCCCTTGTGGGTGTTGGAGCGCAACACCATGCGCGTCTTGTTGGCCGGAAGGTCATACGGCACGGCATTGGCGGGGTTGGGCACCACGCCAATGACAAGCGGGCGGTCGGGATTGCCATCCACGAAGGCCACCATCACCTCCATGCCGATGCGCGGGATGACCTGTGCTCCCCAGGTGCCGCCGCCCCAGCTTTGCGCCACCCGCACCCAGCAGGTATCTGAGCCATCCTTCTTGGCCTTCCGGTCCCACGGAAACCAAAGCTTGATGCGGCCATATTGATCCGGATGGATTTCCTCGCCTTGCGGTCCGGCGACGATAGCAACCTGCGTACCCTCGATCACAGGTCGCTTGGTTTCCCGGTGTGGGGTCAGCGAAACGCGCGACGGCAGCGCTTCGAACGTGTTGGTGTATTCCGGCATGTCGGGTGCCGCCTCATAGGAGCGATCCACCACCTCATGCTTGATGGAGATGATGACGTGCTCTTCGTAACTGTGATCGGGATGCGCCACCTCATAGGGTGTGAACCGGCGGCCCGCCTCCAGAATGCGTGAGGTGGAGCCGCCGGTGACCCGCTCATGATCGGCTTCGGTCGCCTGAACACGCAGCTTCTCCGCCCGCTCGGCCTCTTCCACCGAGGAGATGCGCGCCGGATATTCGTAAAGCTCGCGCTTGATGGCATCCGGCATCTGGATCAGCGACGGCGTCATCGTGCCCGGCACCATTGACGGTGTCTCGAAATTCCAGTCGGCGCCGGCCCGCTGGCCGGGCACGTAGGAGAAGCGCCGCTGCCATTCGTTGATGTGGTTGCGGTCGGACGAGCCTTGTGCCAGCCGCACCCGCCCCTCGCCTTGCGCGGATGGCGATGGGCCCAGCCAGCCGGAGGCGCCGTCCGCCACATGCAGCTTGTGGCGACCATCCTCATGGCTGAACCAGTAGAACAACCCGTCTTCCTCGAACCGGCGTGTGAGGTAATCCAGATCCGTTTCGTTGAACTGCACGCTGTAATGACGCACCGGCGGCGGCGTCACCACGCCCGATGTATCAGCAGCAGGAATGCCGTGTTCGGACAAAAGCGTGTTGAGGATGTCGATCGAGGTCTTATCCATCCAGATGCGGCAGTCCGACCGGCGCGACAGCAGCCACATCTGCGGCCGCAGCACCATGGAATAGGCACGAAGCCCGCGCGTGATCGGCGGCCCCTCGTTCAGCTCCGTCACCAGCCCGTTGAAGGGGCGGCGCACGGCAGAACCTTCCTCGCCACCACCCTGGGAAATCTCCAGCGATACATCCATCAGCCGGCCGATCAGCTCTTCCGGCTTCACCTGCGGCTTCTTGGAGCGGGCAGAAACCTTGATCTCGAACAGACGGTTCACCCCCTCCTCAATCACCACTCGCTCCGGCAGCAGCTGATCCTCACCGAGCGGCGAGACGATCTTCAAGACGCGGCTCGCCTGGATGAAATCCGATGCAGATGGCTGGTCGTTCATGAGATCCTCACCTCGGTTCAGTTTTGATGGAGCTTCGGATTGGTCTTCAATTGGCCTGACAGTTGGCGAAAGAATGCGTCCAGCATCTTGAAGTTGGCGTCCTCGGAGGCCTGTCGATATCCAGCCACCAGCGCCTCCCGCTTCGCCTTGCCAGCGTCGCTTTCGTAGAAATCCGACAGTGCCTTCAGATCGTCCGGCGCGAGATTGGCAAGCATCAGAGCGAGGCGATTTTTTTCCTGCGCTCTAGCGACATCCTTCGGCAGTGGTTTTTCATTGCTGGTGCGGGCGCGCAAAGTCTTAAGAACGCCCGCCATTTGTTGGTTGAGCGTGTCCAGGGACATGTCGCGCAATTCTGCGGCGCTGGAATTGGTGAAGGTTTCCAGGGCCACATACATGACCTGCCCGGTAAACGCCGTTTCGCCCGCCAAGTCCGGAGACGCCATCGCCTCTACCAGCCTTGCGATCCGCGCGCCGCTTTCACCGTCCGTCAGATGGGATTTCACTTCAGGTGTCAGTCCCTCGCCCGAGATGGCGGCTGTCTGCCCTCCATAGGCCTTGCTGGCCTTTGCGAAAGCCTGGGCGGCTTTTGCGAAGGCCGTGCTGTCAGCGGCGATAGTCCCGCCCGTGCCCAAGTCTTCCGAGAGGCGCTCCTCGATTGCGTCAGCCTTGAAGGAAGCCGCGACCGCCTTCTCCAGCAGTGGCTTGAGGTCAGACACACCCCGCACACCATCCGCTTGAGCGGCTTGAGCGGCGCCTTCCACCAGCGTGGGCACAGCTTGAAGGCGGCTGTGGATCTGTTCGATCTGCAAGAGAGACTGGTCCACGGAGGCGGGATCCGCTCTGGCCGCAGACCCAGCGGACAGGCAAAATGCGGAGGCGAGGACGACGCCCGCGAGACGATTCCCCAGTCCTGCAAAAGGCTGCTTGCCTAGCATGTGAGGCCAATTCCCTGTCACGTCAGATCATCCGGACATCAGTCAACTGGCGGGGACGCGCTTCCGTCGCCAGACGGTTGATGATCTGCTCGGCCTTGACCATCTGCGTCATGCTGGTCGGGTCGATCAGCAGTTTTTCGGCAAAATTCTGCTGCGGATAGAATTGGCCGTTGCCGGTCGCCATGCTGAGCTTGTTGATGCGGTCGCGAATGCCGGAACCGATATTGTTGTATTCGATCTTCTGCCCAGGCTCGAAAGGCTGGAATGGTCGCCCGGTGTAACGCGGGGCCGTTGCCTTGGGATAATCCGTCGCGGACGGCATCTGCGCGATGGATTTCCGGCTGTATTCAACATCACGGCCCATGCCTGCGACAGTGTCGCCGCCGGTTGCGGGTGCGTAGGTTACGAGCTGATCGGAGTCCAGGACAGCCGCCATGTAAAAAAGCAGCTCCATTTTCTGTGCAAGACGTTGCTCGTCGATGCGATTGCCCGATGGCGGATTGCAGAAAGGAATGGATGCCGCCAGATCTGCCACCTTGGCTTTATCGCTTTCCGAAATAGAGCTGTCATCGCGCACGCCTTTCAGCAGTTCATGCAAACAACTGCCACTGCGCTTAATGAAATCGCTGATGCGCGTCATGTAATTGACGGATGTAGGTGCCGACGCGATAGAGGTGCTGGCGACTAATCGTTCGGAAGCAGTTTTTACATGCTCGCCGGCGATCTTCTTCGCCTGATCAAGCACACCGCCCAGAGCGAACATAACGGTCTTGTTGCCGGATGCGGCATGGACCATTTCGAAAGTACGATTGAGGTTGTTGTTGCAGATGACGTTGAGCATCGCGCGACCAGCGAGAACACGCACTGACGTCGTCGCAAATGCAGCCATCATGATACTGCCCGTCAGGATCGAGGCGCCGAACACGAAAAGTTCGGCAAGAGCACGATCACGCTCACCCTGAGCCTTCGTTTCGCGATTGAAGTTATCAACGGCGGCATCGTAAGCGCGCACGTAAGGGCTGCCGACATTTACCTCCCACCGCGATTTGATATCGTCGATGTCGATCATGATATTGTTCAGGCGTTCTTTCGCGGAAGACATGATCTTTCTCCGTTGTCCAAAGCGGGAGGATTCTCCCGGTCGTCTTTGCAAAGAGCGGATCGATCGCGTGTCCGCAAAACCGCAATGCGACCGATCATCTGAAAAGCGGCGCCGGCCGAAGCCGGCACCACCCTGGGAGAAAGCGTCAGGCCGCCTTCGTGGTCGCAAGATCGTACGACGCAATCATCGGCGACTGCGGCGACTGGTTCTCGTCGAACGGGGTGTACTTCACTTCCATCTTGGTGAAGTTCAGCTTGATGGTTTCCACCGGGCGATCGCCGTTGGAATCGATCGAATAGCTGGCGAGCAGCGTGTTTGTCAGCGTGTATTCGATATAGGTTTCACCCGGGTTGCCCGTGGTGACCATATGAATGGTCGCACGTTTGCCAGTGCGGCCGGAGCAAGCTTCCTGGAAAAGCTTCGTCGAGGAGGAATCGCTCACCTTGGTGAGGATCACTTCCGAAACGGTTGGCTCCGATGCTTCGCGGTTTGCCGCAGAACCTGCGGACGTATTCATGTTGCGGGAAACATTCCAGTGGATGGCCTCGATATCCATCCATTTGCGATGCTGCTCATGGGTAGCGTCACCCTGAATTCCATCGATCTGCAGGTAAATCGGCATGCGTCAGCTCTCCTGTGCAATTTTTGGTTTGCTGTTTACGGCACGTCGGCACGGCGTCGTGCTCCTCCCCTGGCGCGCTTGCGAACCGGGGCTTCTTCATCCGGAGAGCCTGCCGATGCAGCCTCCGCGGATTCCGGGATGGCATCACGGCTCTGCGTTTCCACACGGAAACCGGATCCGTCATGCCTGATATCGATACGCTCGATCCTCTTGCGGTGTGTGAGCGTTTCCAGAAGTGATGACGAAAGGACCGGCATCAGATCCCGCATGATCATCACTTCGATGGCGCGCGCGCCCATCTCGCTATGGCGGGCTTTTGCAGCCAGTGCAGAGCGCGCTTCGGAAGCGATCACCAGATCGGCACCATAGGTGTCTCGAACCCGGTCGCGTATGCGCTCAAGATGGATGTCAACGATGCCGAGCAGGCTCTCGCTACCGAGCGGCATGAAAGGCAAAATAGTCGTGCGGCCTAGGAAGGCAGGCTTGAACTGCTTCTGAAGTTCGGGGAGCAGAAGGGCCTCAAGCGCCTCACCTTCCGGCATTGTGTCGGGATCAGCGGCCAGCGAAGCCAGAAGTTCCGATCCCGTATTCGCTGTCATGAAGATGGTGGTGTTGCGGAAATCGATGTCGCGTCCTTCTCCATCGCGCAACGTTCCCTTATCGAAGACCTGATAGAAGATCTCCTGGACGCCGGGATGTGCCTTGTCGATCTCGTCCAGCAACAACACGCCGTAAGGCCGCCGCCGCACCGCCTCCGTCAAAACACCGCCCTCACCATAGCCGACATAGCCCGGCGGCGAGCCGAGGAGCATGGAAATCTTATGCTCCTCCTTGAACTCCGACATGTTGATGGTCGTCATATGCTGGTTGCCGCCATAGAGCATGTCTGCAACGGAGAGCGCCGTCTCCGTCTTGCCCGTGCCGGACATTCCCACCAGAAGAAATACCGCAGGCGGTCGATTGGGATCAGAAAGGCCTGCGCGCGCGGCCCGCATCGCATTGGCGATCCGGGATAGAGCAGCTTCCTGCCCAAGCACTCGACGCTTCAACTGATCGTCAAGCGATCTGACCGCATCGATATGATCTGACAGAAGCTTGCCAACCGGGATGCCGGTCCAGCGCGAAACCACAGCCGCCACCACGTCGCGATCCACGACACGCGAAACAAGGGGCTCATCTCCGGCGATTTCGCCAAGGCTCTTCTCGATCTGGCGAAGCGCGATCACTGGGGAATCCGATGATCGCAAGGAGGCCTGCAATGTCGTGATTTTAGCACCCGCCTCCTCGTCGGCCTCCCGTTCGACAGGCGCGGGAATGTCCTCATCGGCAGCGAGAAGATGTTCCAGCCGATCAGCCTCAGAAGACAGACGCAATTCCGCCTCGAGCTTTGTCTCCAGATGTGAAATTTCCGCTTCGATAACCTCAATGTTTCGGGCGATTGAGGAGAGGCGTTCATCACGATCATCGGCGCCATGCTCGGATTTCAGCCAAGTCTCCTCCGCCTCTAGGAGTTCCAGTTCTCGGCGACGGTCATCAAGAGCGCCAGGCGTCGCTTGCCGGGATAGGGCCACAAAAGCTGCGGCAGTGTCGAGAACGCTGATGGCCTTATCGGGTAGCTGGCGAGCGGGAATGTAGCGGGCCGTCAATTCAACTGAGGCCCGTATCGCCTCGTCCCGAATACGAACGCCATGATGCTTTTTCAGACCATTGGCTATTCCGCGAACCATCTGGATCGCTGTTGCCTCGTCAGGCTCCAGAACTTGCACTGTCTGGAAGCGCCTCGTCAAAGCCGCATCTTTTTCGATGAAGCGCTTGTATTCGCTCCATGTGGTGGCGGCGATGGTTCGCAACTCTCCCCGCGCAAGCGCCGGCTTCAGAATGTTGGCTGCGTCACCCTGCCCGGGCGCGCTACCCGCGCCTATAAGCCCGTGGGCTTCATCGATAAAAACAATGATCGGTTCAGGTGAGTTCTTCACCGCGTCCACGACGCCGTGAAGACGCCGCTCGAATTCACCCTTAACCCCCGCGCCCGCCTGCAACAGCGTAAGATCCAGCGAAAGAAGGCGAACATCGCGGAGACGCTCCGGCACTTCGCCCGCGGCAATCCCTATGGCAAAGGCTTCAACGACGGCCGTTTTTCCAACGCCGGGCTCGCCGACCAGAATTGGGTTGTTCTGGCGTCTACGCATGAGAATATCAATGACTTGGCGAAGCTCTCGCTGACGGCCGATCACGGCATCCAGCTTGCCATGGCGCGCCTCGGCCGTCATGTCACGCGTGTAGAGGCGCAGAAATTCGTTCGTACCAGCCGTACTGGGCGGCACACTTGCGACCTTATCTTCGGCACCCTCGCTATGCGCATCCCGTGCAGCATCGACGCGCGTACGGTCGGCACGCAACAGAGCTGGGACTGTGCCGCGGACATAGGCGCGGAGGGTACTATCCTCCAGCATCGCCACCACGATATCGCCGAGATGGATCGCGTTTCGCCCCGCTTGAAGAGAGCTCAGCAGCCAAGCCTCGCGACAAAGAGCCAGCACATTCTGCGAAAGCACCAAGGAAGCACCATCGCCTCGACCAAGCTCCGCAATCGATGCATCGAGCTCTCGGCGCATGGCTTCCTGATCGACCCCGAAATTGACAAGCGCTGACGTGGCGTCTGCACTATCCAGCAGACCTCGCAACCAGTGTACGACGTCCACGCTCTGGTGTTGAAGGCGCGCAGCGATAGAGGCACCTGTCTCAAGACCGACACGCAAAGAAGGGCCGAGGCGGCCTACGAGGCGGTCAAGATCGATGTATGGCATACGAAAAACTCCGTCCTCTTCGAAGTCGTAATTCCACGCATTGGTTGCGCCGATAGAGCTAGGGCGGCCTCGATCAGAAGTCCAGAGAAAAAAGCGACCATCACTCAACTTTAGAGCAAATCTAAATTTGACGCAGTTTTGTCACATTTTTTGGATCTTGATTATAAGTCACACTCCTCCATTTATGGTGTCGAATGACATCTAATCTGTCCATGCACGGAGACGGAGCTGAGATGAATATCGAAACTTTAGCGGACCCCATTAGTTCAATTCAGCCATGCGGCGAAAACATCAGAATTAATACTTCATACAAGGATGTATATTTTAAAATTAAAGACGCCAGAGGTATGGCTAGAGCTTCTGAGCGTGCGGTTACACCGGGTGAAAATATTGGCACTTCTCCTTTGTGGCAGGAGGTTAACAATCTTGGATTGCAGATTTTTGCTTCTTTTGGCAAGGATATCGAGGTGCTTGCCTGGCTGACGGAGGCGCAACTGAGGCTCGAAGGCTACCGTGGTTTGCGCAACATGTATCGGGTGACGGTGTCGCTTTTAGAACAATACTTCGAGGAGCTGCATTCGATCGGCGAAGAGGACGACGAAGAAAGATTTGCGCCGCTGGCAGGTCTCAACGGCGTTGGCAGCGAAGGGACACTGATTCAGGCTATCCGTCTGACTTCACTGGTACCAGGCGCAAAATATGGCCAGCACACGCTTTGGGATTTCCAGGTGTCGCAACGTCCGGGTGAGGAGCGTAAACGAGAGGCGCTGGAGAATGCCATCGCAGATGCGAATGTCGCTCACATTGCAGAACATCTGAACGTTCTGATGGAGTGCATTTCGCTGTTCGACCGAATCACAGAAATACTTAGCGAGCGCTGCGGGGACAGCGCGCCCCCCAGCTCCAATACACGCAATGTTTTGCATGAAGCGCTGACGGCACTGCGTTTTCTGTCCAAAATTCCTGAGAATGAGGCGATCTCCGCAAGTTCAGCGCAGGCCGCAGCTCCAAGTTCTGAAAATGCGGATGCTCCTGATAGCGGGAGCAATGGGGCTATCGCCATGACCCGTCGACAGGCGGCGGAGCAGATTTCCTCTCGAGAGGAAGCCTTCGACATTCTTCAGGCGGTCGCCCGCTACTTCCGAAAAGCAGAGCCCCATTCCCCCATGTCGATGTCGATCGAAACGCTGGTCCGTCGCGGTCGGATGGATTTTTCGGAGCTGCTGACGGAGTTGCTGCCCGATGCCCACCAACGGCAGGCGGTGCTGACTGCAGCAGGCATTCGGTCCGGGGCAGACACCAGTTGATGTCATTGAAAACTTCAGAAGGCGCAAGGCGCCACAGCTGAACACTTTCACCAATGAGTATGCCAGACGCCAACAAGGAGACGTTCAATGGCAAGCGTACATGAAAAGTTGGAGCGAGTTCGCAAACCGAGAGTCCACATCAAGTATGAGGTGGAAACCGAAGGTGCGATGGTAGTCAAGGAGCTTCCTTTCGTTGTGGGAGTGCTGGGGGATTTTTCCGGCAATCCCACTCAGCCTCTCAAGCCTTTTGGGGAACGCAAGTTCGTCCAGATCGACCGCGATAACTTCGACGATGTCATGCGGCGCATGACGCCAGGCCTGCAGCTCTCCGTCGAGAACACCCTTCAGAACGATGGAAGCATGATGAATGTTTCCCTGAAGTTCGAAAAAATGGAGGACTTCGAACCCGGCGCGATTGTGGAGCAGGTACCGGCTTTGAAAGCGCTGCTGGATGCGCGCAACGAGCTGCGGGATCTCATGAGCAAGGCCGATCGTTCCGAGGAACTGGAGCGCCTGCTGGAGGACATTCTTCAGAACAAGGGCGACCTGGCCAAGCTTGTTGCGCAGCTTGGCGAAAAGAAATCCGCCACGAACTGACCACTGACAGCCGCCCGGATACCCTGACCCTATCAGGTGACCTGGAATTGAGAGCGCGAGACGATCGGCTCGCCGCCACTGGAAGGATCGAGACATGAGTGCTGATACACAGGTACAGCTTAAAGAGCTTGCGGGCATTGAGGAGGAAGATCTGCTGTCCAAGGTGGTTGCCGCCACTCGTCAGACAGAACCGGACCGCGCCCAAAATCTTCTGCGCACACTGACAGACCAGGCGCTGAAGGGCACGGTTTCCTACGACCGCAACCTGACCATCACCCTGAACAAGGCGATCGCCGAAATCGACAAGGCAATCTCCTCGCAGCTTGCGGCGATCATGCACACACCGGAGTTCGTCAAGCTAGAAGGCGCATGGCGCGGCCTGAACTATCTGGTCAAGAACACCGAGACGAGCGTCAACCTGAAGATCCGCGTCCTGAACGCATCCAAGCGGGACATCTCCAGGGACCTCGCCAAGGCCGTGGAGTTCGATCAGTCCCGATTGTTCAAGTCGGTCTATGAAGACGAATTCGGCACACCCGGCGGTGAGCCGATGGGTGCCCTTATCGGCGACTACGAGTTCGACAATTCGTTCGAGGACGTGCAACTGCTTCAGGGCGTTTCCATGATTGCCGCTGCGTCCTTCGCGCCGTTCATTTCAGCTGCCAGCCCGCACATGTTCGGCTTCGAGAATTTCACTGAACTTGCAAAGCCGCGTGATCTCGAAAAGATCTTCGAAACGGTGGAATATGCGAAATGGCGGAGCTTCCGCGACAGCGATGACTCACGCTTTGTCACGCTTGCCATGCCCCGCGTTCTCTCTCGTATGCCGTATGGTCCTAAGACCATTCCGGTGGACCAGTTCAACTATGATGAGACTGGCGGATCGGAGACAGGTGAACTAACGCACGATTCCTATTGCTGGATGAACGCTGCCTACGTCCTTGGGACGCGACTGACGGATGCATTCGCCAAGAGCGGCTGGTGCACAGCCATCCGCGGCGCTGAAAATGGCGGCAAGGTCGAGAACCTGCCGATGCACATCTTCTCCAGCGACGATGGCGACCAGGATCTGAAATGCCCGACGGAAGTCGGCATCACCGATCGCCGCGACGCCGAACTCGGCAAGCTCGGCTTTTTGCCGCTCTGCCATTATAAGAACACTGACTACGCGGTCTTCTTCGGTGCACAAACGGCACACAAACCGAAGATCTATGACCGCCCGGAAGCGACTGCCAATGCGGCCGTCTCGGCCCGCCTGCCTTACATGATGGCGACCTCTCGCTTTGCCCACTATCTCAAGGTGATGGGACGCGACAAGATCGGCTCCTTCATGGAAGCAAAAGATTGCGAAGCCTGGCTCAACCGCTGGATTTCCAACTATGTCAACGCCAATGACGAGGCAGGCGAAGAATCTCGAGCGAAGTATCCGCTTCGCGATGCGAAGGTGACCGTGCAGGAAATTCCGGGCAGGCCCGGCTCCTATAATGCCGTCGCCTGGATGCGCCCATGGCTGCAGATGGAAGAACTGACCACCTCGCTGCGAATGGTGGCGCGTATTCCTTCCAAGAACTGATGTCACTGGAGGGGCGGCCTTAAACCGTCCCTCCACGGCCAATTGTTTCGCGAGCACAGCCATGCTGGACAGTCCGACCGACGCACGGAGACTGGCAGATCGCCTGATCTGCCTGATCGACGAGGCACTGAACACACAGCTGAACGTTATCATTCACCACGCCGAATTCCAGGCGATGGAGGCGCGCTGGCGCGGTCTTGCCATGCTGGTGCGGCGGTCGTCTCACAGTCGCGATGTCAAGATTAAGCTGCTCAGCGTCGGATGGAGAGAACTCGCCCGCTCGCTGGAGCGCGCCGCCGATTTCGACCAGAGCCACCTGTTCGAACTGATCTACAGTCGCGAATTCGGCATGCCGGGAGGTGAACCCTTCGGCCTCCTGCTAGGGGATTTCAACTTCTCTCCCACCGAGCCGGAAGAGGCTGACGCCGTCAGCAGTCTCTCGCATATCTCCACGGTTGCGGCGGCAGCCTTTTGCCCCTTCATCGCGGGCGCTACTCCTTATTCTGTCGGGCTGCAGGATTTTTCCGAACTGAACCGCATCCAGGATTTCTCCTGGCTCTCGACAGATCCGCAGCGGCTGCGCTGGAACAGTCTGCGCGCCAGCGACGACGCGCGCTTCGTAGGCCTCGTCGCGCCGCGGGTGTTGATGCGTCAACCGATGAAGCCAAATGACCGCAATCGCTGCGATCCATTTCCGTTCCGGGAACGCATTGCTGCCGATGGCAGCACCCTCCTTTGGGGCAATGGCGCCTTTGCATTTGCAGCCGTGATCATCCGCAATTTCATCGAGACCGGCTGGTTTGCGGACATCAGGGGTGTGACGCAGGATGCTGCCGATGGCGGTCTGCTCTCCTATGACGAGCTTTCGCCGCTGGAACTTGGTATTGAAAGCGAAAACCTTGGCGCACAGCCACCGGTCGAGGTGCGTCTTTCCAGCTATCATGAGCAACTCCTGAGTGAACTGGGGATCATCCCGATCGGCGTGACCTACCTGACCGCCAATGCCATCTTCAATTCCAACCCGTCGCTGCACTCGCCCTCCCGCTACACCAACGACAGTGCACGGCAGAATGCGCGGCTGGCCGCGATGCTGCAATATGTTCTATGCGCCTCACGCTTCAGCCATTACCTCAAGGTCATCATGCGCGACGAGATCGGCAAGCTCACCGATGCGCAAAGCCTGGAGAGACGCCTGGATGGATGGCTGACCGGCTACACCCTCGGCAATGACGATGCGGACTTGTCACTGCGCACGCGTTATCCGCTTCGTTCGGCGGGCATTTCCGTCTCCGAGCTGCCCGGCAAGCCTGGCAGTTTCGCCTGTACCGTCCGTTTGCAGCCGCATTTCCAGCTCGATGACATCTCGACGAGCTTCCACCTGATTGCCGAAACGAACCCCGAAGGCGTGTCCCGGTCGGCAGGCCCAGACAGACGCGAAAGGATCCCCGCATGACCCTGTTCGAAGACATTTCCAGCCTGCTGCGCAAGAGCCATCTTCACGAGGCGAGCGAACTTGCCAAGGCAAAACTGAAAAGCAATCCGTCCGACGTGGACGCGCGTCATCTCTATATCGACCTCCTCATTCTGGCGGGAGACTACGAGCGGGCCGACAATCAGTGCGGCATTGCGGCGACACTGGAACCGCAGGCGGTGATGGGTTTCGCGCATTTGCGCAATCAATTGCGGGGCATGGCGGCGCGTGCCGCATGGTTTGAGCATGGCGCTGCTCCGGACTTTCCGGAGGGACCGACAGATCTGGACAAACTGGCACTGAAGCTCGGCGTCTCCCATCGCGAGGGAGATCGCGATGCCACCGTTGGCGCGCTGGCGGCGCTGGAGGCAGAGCGCGGGCCGCAAGCAATGCGGTGGAAGGGCCATGATATCGCGGATCTTCGCGATCTCGATGACCGCACGCCGCACGCGCTGGAAGTGGTGATGTCGGGAGGTGCCTATCTTTGGATCGATTTTTCCCGCATCGCCGCGTTGTCGATCGATCCCATCAGCCGCCCGCGCGATCTCGCTTTCCGTCCTGCGCAATTGACGCTGGTGGACGGGGCAGTCGCACCTGTTTTGCTGCCCGCCATCTACTACGGCACGGATCCGCAGAGTGAAAACCTACGACTGGGCCAGGCGACGGACTGGGTCGAGGAACCGACCGGCATCACGACCGGGCGCGGACAGCGCTGCTTTCTCGCCGGCGACGACCTGGTGTCGTTGGATGAAATCCAGCAGCTGCAGGGTGTGTCGCCGCAAGCGCAGGCCATTGCTTTGAGGCGCGCCCATGGCTGATCCGCTTGACAGTTACCGTCCTCGCGAAAGACAGCTGGCCCGCTCGGTTCTCGACAGGCTTCTGGATGACGCGCCCTACAGCCCGGCGGACCCGCCGGTGAGCTATGTCACGCAGGTGCGGGAAATGCGCGAAGCCATCCGCCGCGACTTGGAAATGCTGCTCAACACGCGGCGCTGCATCCGATCCCCGGCATCGGAACTGCGCGAACTTCAGGACTCCTTGCAGACCTACGGTGTCGATGCGGGCGTATCCGTCAATCTGATGACTGACGAGGCCAAGCTTTCGCTTGCCCGCTCCATCGAACGCAGCATCAGCCGCTTCGAAACCCGGCTCTCCAATGTACAGGTGACGATCCTGAAAAGTCGGAGTGTGACGGAGCGAGCACTCCGAATGCGCATAGAAGCGACCTTCCGTCTGCACGATGGCATGCCGCCAATCAGCTTCGAGTCGACCATCGACCCATCGACGCAGCGGTTCCATGTGGAGGGCGGTGATGGCTGAAGGTTTTCTGGCGCGCTATAACGAGGAGCTGGCGGCGCTCAGGCAGCGGGCCAGCCGTTTTGCCGAGAGCTTTCCCAAGATCGCCGGGCGCCTGCGCATGACTGGCGAAGTGGTGGACGATCCACATGTGGAACGTCTCATTCAGAGCTTTGCCTATTCGGCCGCCCGCGTGCGCCAGAAGCTGGATGACGAGTTTCCCGAGCTGACCGACAGCATGCTGGAGACGCTCTATCCGCATTACCTGGCGCCCCTCCCCTCCATGTCTGTTGTCCAGTTTGAGCCGTCAAAGACGCTTGCCGGCGAACAGCGCATTCCACGGCACACGGAAATCCTCACCGAAGCGATCGGTGGAGAAAGCTGCCGTTTCCGCACCACTCAGGACGTCAATATTGCCCCGGTCGAACTGGCGGAGGCGAAACTGATGGGACAGCCGATCGATGCGCCGGCTAGCCCCTTTGGTGGTGTGACGGGTTGCCTGAGGCTTTCTGTGCGCAGCCTTGATCCGCGTCGCTCGCTTTCCAGCATCGGCCTTTCCGGCTTGACCTTCCACATTACCGCGCCCTGGCAGCAGGCGATCTCCATCCATGAACTTCTGTGCAATCACACGGTCGGGATCGCTCTCGCCCGCCATTCCGGAGATACCGCTCCGCTATACCTCCGACCCTCGCAATTAAGACCGCTCGGCTTTGATGCCTCGCAATCCATGCTGCCTTACCCGGCACCCAGTTTCGAAGGATACCGGCTGCTGACCGAGTTCTTCGCGCTTCCGCAGAAATACCTCTTCTTCCAAATCGACGGACTGCAAAACTGGCGGGAAGACGTGCTGGAGATCTTTGTCTATCTGGAGCAGGCGAACCCGAAGCTGGAGCGAACGGTTTCGAAGCAGGACTTTGCCCTGCATGCCACGCCGGTGGTCAACCTGTTTCGCCGGTCCTGCGAACCTGTCGCCATCGATGGCGCTCGCACGGAATACCGGCTGGTGGCGGACGCCCGGCGCCAAAAGACCCGGGAAATCTACGGCGTCGAACGGGTCGTGCTGACCGATGCGCGCGGCCAGCAGGAAACGAGCCGCCCGTTTTTCGGCCAGTCGCATCGCACGGAGGCGACTACCACCTTCTGGCAGACCTATCGCCGCTTCGAGGAAGAGGATGGTACGAGCGACACGGACATCGCCTTTATCGACCGGCATCGCCGCTATGCCAGCCCGGTCGGTACGGTCGCCAGCATCGAGGCGCTTTGCCTCAACCGGGAGCTCCCGGAACAATTGCCCTTCGGCGGCGGACACCCCCATCTTCAGCTAGCATCCGGCCACGAGGCGGTTGGAGCTGCGAAAGCGCTCATCCCGCCGACATCGTCGGTCCGCATGAACGACCAGCAAGGCCGAAGCTGGCGTCTGATCTCGCATCTGCTGCTCAACCACCTTTCGCTGACCGATGGAAACGGCGGCGCGCTGAAGGACATTCTCTCGCTCTACGCCTTCCGTGACAGTCCGGAGACACGCCAGTTTGCAGAAGCGATCATTAGCGTCGATGCGCAGCCTTCGCTCGCCCGCATGCCGCAAGGAAGCATGGTGCCGGGAACAGATATCACCATCACTTTCGATCCGAACGTGATCGACGATGCAGCTGCCTATCTGTTCGCGAGCGTGCTGGATCGCTTCCTGGGCCTCTATACCTCGATCAACAGTTTTACGCGCCTAACCGCGCGGATGCGGGGGAAGAACGAACCCATTGCCCGGTGGCCCGCACGGGCTGCCGAACGGCCGTTGCTGTAGGAGGAGATGCAATTGGATCTTCGCTCCTCACATCAACAATCCGACGCGCTACTCGATCTTCTCGAAAGCGATCCGGGCCGTTTCGAGCCGACGACAGCGCTGCGCATCGCGCAGTCTGCAGACCCTTCAACGCTCGACATCGTCGCCCCCATCGGCGTCGCACCAGTCGCGGTTGCTGTCAGCGGCTATATCAGATCCGGCAAGCGCGCCAAAATACGCAGCCTGTTCGCCAACCTCACGGGTCCGGTAGGGTCGCTTCCACAATCTTACAATGAACTGATCATGCGCGAGGAGCGGCAGCGCTCGCGCTCGCTTGCGGCGTTCTTCGATGTTTTCAATGGCAGGATCAGCGAGCTGTTTGCAGACGCCACCGAGAAATATCGCCTGGCCCGGTGGCTGCGTTGGCAAGGCAGCCACCGAGACAACGGGTTCCTGCGCGCATTGTTTTCGCTTGGGGGCCTCGGAACGCGACGGCTGGTGGACCGGGCGGGCATCACACCGGATCTGACCTTGCGATTTTCCGGCTATTTTTCCAGCCGGAACCGCCACGCCAGCGGCCTTCGCGCCATGCTTCAGGAGGTCACCGGAGCACCGGTCGAGATCCAGCAATTTCGTCCGAGGTGGCTCAGCATGCCCGCGGCAGAGAAAAGTCGGATCGGGCAGCCGCGGGGACTTCAGCTGGGTGTCAACGCCACTGCCGGCGACAAGTTGAAGGATCTGACGGGAAGCTTCCGGATCGTGATCGGACCGGTTGCCTACGGCGACTACATGCGGCTTTCCCCCGATAGCGCTTCGATGAAGGAAATCACCGCGCTGACCCGGCTTTATGTGGGCGCAGCACTGGACTTCGATATCCAGGTCATCCTTCGCAAGGAAGATATTCCCGTTTGCCAGCTGGGCAGGGCCGGCGACCCGCCGAGGCTTGGTTGGAACAGTTGGGCGCGGACGGCACCGGCCGCAGCCGATAGCGGTGATGCGGTGATTCAGGCAGCGACCGTGGAGCGGCAAGACCGGGAGGTGACGCATGCGTCTTGAACTGTTGCCTTCCGCAGGCAGTTCACTGTCGCGGCCGCCTGCTACCCGATGGATGCTGGAGCGTGGCCGCCGGACAATCGGTCGTGCCGACGATTGCGACTGGCGGCTGCCGCAGGACCAGCGGTCGATCTCCAAGCTTCACTGCATCATCGAGCGCAAGGGCAATGCCTTTATTCTGGAAGACCGAAGCTCGAACGGTTCGCTCGTGGATGGCAAGCTGCTGCGGGATGGCGCGACCGTCACGCTGCGCAACGACAGTCAGGTGCAACTGGGCAGCCTGAGCTTCGACGTGAGAATCAGTGGCGCTGCGGCCTTCGAGGAGCCCGATGCCGACGACAGCCTTGCCATCAGCAATGAGACGCTCACCATATCCTCAATCCTGGCCGATATCGTTCCTGCGGGCCATGTCGCGACAGGCGTTGCCGGACCGCGTGAAGCGGATGATCCGCTCGCCTTCAGCGTCAAATCGAGGACGAGCCCCCTGTCGTCGCGTAACGTCCAGATCGGCTGGAACGGACCACCGACACCAGAAACCATCAGCAAGGTCATTCCGGATGACTGGTACGGCGAAGCCGATATCCAGCTTGCCCATAGTCTTGAACACAGTACGGCCACCCGCGTTTCCGTGCATGTCGGTTCCGCCACCAGAACAGAGGCCCCAAACCTCTCCCCGAAGGACGCTCCTCTGCCTTTCGAGGAAGACATCGCACCGGACGCAAGCATAGGCGGCTTATCCAGAGAGACGGAGCGGCTGCTTCACCAGCTGGAGCTTGCCCTGGAACAGGGCGCTGAACTGTTGGGCGTGAAGCTCAATTCGACGGGAGACGATCCGTTTTCTCAGCGAGCCGGCGCGCAGTCCCCCACCGACCGTGTCGCGTCTCTTCTCTCGAAGCAGCGCCAGATGAATGCGGCGCTGGAGGGACTCATTCACAACAGCGCCAGGACATTCGATCCGACGATAATTGAGGCGCGCGTTGACGCCGCCCAGAAGAAGCACATCGCCTGGCTGCGCGAAGCGGCCTACTGGCGGGCCTATCGCGCCCAGTTCGACCAAAACGGACGAAGGCTATCGGTCGCCAATCTCTTGGTGAGTGGTAGCAGCAGCAAGCGGACGGATGCGACAGGGCCAAGAGCAGATGACCTTGAAGAAGGAAACAAGCTGAATGAGGTATGAGAACCGCGTGGCCTGGAGCGAGGGAATGTTCCTCCGGGTCCAGCACTTTCAGCAGGCGGACCGCTGGACCGAAAGGCTGGTGGGCACGACGCTGCGCACGCTTTCGCCCTACCCCTGGGGCATTTCCGAAATGGTCATAGACCGAAGTGCACTAGCCATCGGGCGCTTCGCGGTCACCACCCTCAGGGGCATCCTGCCGGATGGAACGCCGTTCGAGGCGCCTGTTGACTGCGACCTTCCACCGCCGCTGGACCTTGATGAATCGATCAAGAACGCAGTCGTCTATCTGGCCCTGCCGACGCGCCAGCCGGGACGCGCGGACGTTGCTTTGAATGGTGGCGCAGCGCTCCATCAGGTGCGCCACGTGGCCTCTCCCTATGAGGCGCCGGACGCCAATGTCGAGACAGATTTTATGGCGCCAATCGAGGTCGGCCGCCTCAATCTGCGTTATCTCAAGACCGGGGATGAACTGGCGGGTTTCGATCTGATCGGGCTGGCGCGCGTGATCGAGGTCCGCTCCGACAAGGCGGTCATTCTCGACCCTGACTACATTGCCCCAAGCCTGAATTGCGCAGCCGAAAGCCGGCTGGAGGAGTTGGCCAAGGAGCTGCTCGGTATCGTCCGGCACCGGGCGGAAGCCATCGCGGACCGGATTGGCGACCCCACCATCCGGGGTACGGCGGAAGTGGGCGACTACTTCCTGCTGCAGATCCTTAATCGGGCCGATCCGCTACTGAAACATCTGGTGGCCAACGCGACGCGCATCCACCCGATCAGCTTTTATGAACTATGCCTTCAGCTGGCTGGCGAGTTGGCGACCTTTACCACCGAGCGGAAACGCGCGACCGATTTTCCGCCCTATCGTCATGACGATTTGAAGGCGACCTTTGCAGCCGTGTTCGACGACCTCAGGGCTTCGCTCTCCGCGGTTCTGGAGCAGTCGGCTGTCGCGATCGAACTGGCGGAGCGCCGCCACGGTGTGCGGGTCGGCACGATCCACGACCGCACGCTGCTCAAGGATGCGGGCTTCGTTCTCGCCATCCGCGCCGATATGCCGGCGGAGGAAATCCGCCGAAAGCTTCCGGCCCAGATCAAGGTCGGGCCGGTGGAGCGTATCGCCGAACTCGTCAATGTCGCGCTGCCCGGCATTCCGGTCCGGCCCCTGCCTGTTTTGCCGCGGCAGCTGCCCTACCGGTCCGGTACCATCTATTTCGAACTCGATACGCAGAACCCCTTGTGGAAGCAACTCGACACCTCGGGCGCCATCGCTCTGCATCTTTCCGGCGATTTCCGCGGTCTTGAGATGGAACTGTGGGCCTTGAGAGAATGAGCAACGACGCATCATCCTGGCAGAACCTGCCCACCATTGTTGAGCTCAACGAGAATGGCGTGAACAAGCGCCGGACGGCGAGCCAGATCTCGGATCTTCTGGACGACATCATCGCGCCGCCCGGAGAAGGCGACCGCAATGCCGCACAGGACGCCTCCTCGGGCTGGTCGACGGAAAAGCTGGTGCGGGATTTTCACTTCGGCGGTCAGGAGGTACCGACGCTGGTGCGCTCCGCAGCGCCTCTGCTCAATCTTTCCCATGCCATTCGCCACACGCAGGCACAGCCCGATATCGAGGAATTGCGACGGGTCGCGGTGACCGCCGTCAATCGCTATGAGCGCGATTTAAGCGCCGCCCGGATCAGCCCGGAACGCGCCCGCGCGGCGCATTATATCGTCTGTGCCACACTGGATGATGTTGTGTTGAGCAAGCCCTGGGGCGTCTCCGCCGGCTGGGCGCGTTCCGGTCTTGTCTCCACCTTCCACATGGATGTCACCGGCGGCGAACGCGTCTTCGACCTCTTGGATCACTTTCACCAGACACCCGGCTCGGCCAAAGACATCCTGCTGCTGATCTATCTCTGCCTGTCCCTCGCCTTCGAGGGACGCATGAGGGTCTCGCCGCGCGGAACGCTGGAGCTGGGGCGCATCCGCGACAGCCTCTACAAGACGCTTCTCGCCCAATACGGCATTTTCGAGCGGGAGCTTTCACCCCATTGGAAAGGCGTGTCGGCACGCCACAAGCCGCTGAAGACCGCCGCTGCCCTGTGGACGGTCCTATCCATCCTCGCGTTGATCTTCGCCCTCGGCTACCTGTTCTTCACCTTCTCGCTGAACGGCATTTCGGATGGTACCTTCAGCCGTCTTGCGAGCCTCCCGCCAAACCAGTCACCCAGTGTCGAACTGACGATACCGCCGGTCCCCCAAACCGCACCGGTCGAGACCGTCAAGAAGCCCGATCGGGTCCCTGAAACGCCACCGGTCGAACCACCAAAGCCGACGCCATTGCAGAACTTCCTCGCCTTCCTCCAGCCGGAGGTGGAGAAGAACCTGGTCTCGCTCTCCGACGCCAATGGCCGCCTCAGGATCCGCATCAACAACTCAGGACTTTTCGAAGTCGGCAGCGCCGAGGTGAAGGACCAGTTTCGCGGCCTGCTGGAACGGATCGGCGGCGCGCTGGCCAACGAGCAGTTCCGCGCCGTGGTCGTCGGCTATACCGATAATACCCCGATCCGGACGGTGCAGTTCCCCTCGAACTGGCACCTTTCGGAGGCGCGTGCCAAAGCGGTCGGGGACATTCTCACCGCCTATACCGGGCAGGACGCCATCCTGACGGAAGGCCGCGCCGACAGCGATCCGATCGCGCGGAACGATACGCCGGAAGGTCGCGAGAAGAACCGAAGGACCGAGATCCTCGTGCTGACAGATCCCAAGCAGCGCCTCAACGATGCCGGCATCACCGCCCCTGCCGTCCGTTCTGAAGAAAAGCCTGCGACCTCTGACAATCCGGGTGCATCACGATGAATCCGCTTAGTCTTTTCTATTCTCTCCGCTCCTATGTCGAAGCCTATGCCGGCCTGATCGGGCGCCGCTTCATTTCGGTGATCTGGGTCGTCGCACTGTGTGTCGTCATCTGGTTCTACGGCTATCTTCTGGCCTTCGGCCAATACAAGCCGCTCGCCCCGGCCAGCACGCGAATGATGGTGATCGCGGCGATCATTCTTGCATGGATCGGCTATCTCATCTTTGTCGTGATCCGCAGCCGCAAGCGCGAGGAAGCGCTGGTGGAAGGGCTCGAGCAAAGCGCACAGGATCAGGCTGCCGCCAGCCAGAAGGCGGAAGTCAGCGAAATTCACGCCAGGCTGAAGGACGCCCTGCACCTGCTGCGCCGCGTCACGCGCAAGCGGTTCGGCTACATGTACGAACTGCCATGGTATGTCATCTTTGGCGCACCGGGCTCCGGCAAGACGACCGCGCTCACCAATTCGGGTCTAAGCTTTCCTTTGGGCGACGCCCTCGGCGGCAATGCCGTGCAAGGCATTGGCGGCACACGAAACTGCAATTGGTGGTTCACGGATGAAGCCATCCTGATCGATACCGCCGGACGCTATACGACACAGGATGACCTGAACGGCGCGGCCAAGGCCGGTTGGGAAGGCTTTCTCGGTCTGTTGCGCAAGTATCGCCGCTCTCAGCCGATCAACGGCGCGCTGATCACGCTCTCGATCGGCGATCTCCTCAGCCGCGATCCGGAAGCGCAGCGGGAAGAAGTGCGCATCATCCGGCAGCGGCTGGCGGAACTCGACCAGCTGTTGCAGGTGCGCGTGCCGGTCTATCTCGTCCTGACCAAGGCGGACCTGCTGACGGGCTTCGTCGAATTCTTCGACGGCTTCAACAAGAGCGACCGGGAGCAGGTCTGGGGGATGACCTTCGGCCTTGACGAGAGCGACAAGGCCGCCACACTGCCGGAACGTTTTGCGGAAGAATTCACCCTTTTGCAGGAGCGGGTGGGTGCGATGCTGCTGGAGCGCCTTCAGCAGGAACCGAACTCGGAAATCCGCGGCCGCATTTTCCGTTTCCCCGCACAGCTGGCGGCTCTGAAGGAAAGCCTGACGGAGATCGTGACTGAACTCTGTGCCGGAAACAAGCTGATGGAGCCGCCCCTCGTGCGCGGCCTCTACTTTGCCTCAGGAACGCAGACAGATGTCATCGAGGCCGATGCGTCTGTTCCCCGCCCCCGTCGTAGCTATTTCCTGACCCGCCTGTTCAAGGAGGTCATCTTCGAGGAGGCGTCGCTCGTCGTCCGCGACAAGCGTCTCACCCGGCGGCAGTTGATCCTGCGGCGCAGCACCTATGCTCTCGCCAGTCTCGTCGTCGTCTTTGTTCTCGTCAGCTGGATCGCCACCTATTTCCAGAACGCACAGGCTCTGGCCAACGCCGAGCGGCGGCTCGATGCCTATGAGCAGCAGGTTCGCGGCATTCCGGTGCAGAAGGTCAGCGATACCGATTTTCTGCGCATTCTTCCCGCGCTCGATAACCTCGCTGCCATTTCGACGGACTTCGACCAGACCCGCAAATGGCCGGTCAGCTTTGGGCTCGACCAACAGGGCAAGGTGGAAGGACGCCAACGCGACGCCTACCAGCGGGCGCTGAACGCATTGCTGCTTCCGCGCCTGATGGTGCAGCTGCAAAAGCAGATGGAGACGGTGCAAGACCCGCAGAAGACCTTCAACGCCTTGAAATTCTACGGGATGCTCGGCGGCATCGGCACCATGAACCCGGACTTTGCGGGCCAGCAGGCAGAGGACATGTTCGCGTCGCTTCTGCCGGGCGATGCGCGTTCGGCAGCCCGCAACGCCCTTGTTCGTCATACCGTTGCGATGACGCGCGGCGTCATCCCACCGATCGAACTCGACAACCGTTTGATGATCGAGACGCGAGCGAAGATCCGAGATATCGGCGTTGCCACCCGCGCCTTCGAGATCCTCCAAAACTATCCCGAGGCGAGGCTGATACCGTCATGGACACCCAGTAGCGCGCTTGGTCCTTTGGGCGAACAGGCCTTCCGGCGCGCAACCGGCGCACCCTTGCGGGATGGCGTGCCGGGTGTCTTTACCTCGGACGGCTTTCGAAAGATTGTCTCTGCCAAGCTGGACGATGCAGCCCGCGAGGCCATTGCGGAAGAATGGGTGCGGGGGGTGGCCAATCCGGCGGAGACGACCGTCAGCCAGGTCAGCCAGGCGGCGCTGCAACTTTACCTGACCGAGTTCGAGCGCCGCTGGCAGACGATCCTGACCGACCTTCGCGTCAGGCCTTCGCAAACGATTGCCGAGGCGGCGGAAACCATGCGCATCCTGTCCGCCGACCCCAATCCGGTTGAAGGTCTGGTGCGATCCGTCGCAAGTGCGACGGACCTGCGGCCGTCAGCGGAGGATGCGACGGTAACGCTGGCGACGAGCAGACCAAACGCGCTGGTCACCGCGGACCTCAGCACCCTGCCTGATCCCTATGCGAAGCTGCGCGAATTGCTTCAGCCGAACCAGACGGCCGCCATCTCGCCTGCAAACCCGCAGGCGGCGGAGAGGCAAATGCCGCCTCTGAAGCAGCTGATCGGAAGCCTGCAGAAGCTGCGTGAACAGCTTTCGCGTGCGTCCACCTCCTCGGCAGCCATTGCCAAGGTCTTCGACGTCGACAGCCAGCTGACGAGTGCCAATCAGGATCTGCTCCAGCAGGCCCGGCAGATGCCGGCGCCGCTCGATACCTGGATGGCCGGCGTTGCCGCCGACATCGGTTCCTTGGCGGTGAGGTCTGCAAGGGCCCGCATCAATGATGCCTGGGCTGCCGACGCGGCCAACTATTGCTCAAGCGTGGTCAGCAACCGCTATCCGTTCGACCGCGAGGCCGCAACGGATGTGGCCATGAGTGACTTCGTCCGTCTCTTCGGCCCGGACGGATTGATGAGAACCTTCTTCAAGGAAAAGCTGGAGCCGTTCGTGGACACCAATGCCTCTCCCTGGGGATGGAAGGGCACATTCGGCGCGCCGAGCATCCCGAGCGAAGCCGTGGCGCAGTTCGAAAAGGCGGATCAGATAACCCGCGCCTTCTTCCCCAATGGCGCCAAGCAGGCCAAGGTGTCGATCAATATTACGCCGGTTTCGCTCAGCGACTCCGCTAACGCCGTGATGCTTGAACTGGCCGGTGAAAAGCTGGTCTATTTCCATGGACCCGTGCTGTCGAAGTCGATCACCTGGCCGCCGACACAGACCAGCAACAGTTCGCGGCTCGCCTTCCAACCGGGAGGCTGGCAGCAGGCACTGACCACGACCGGTGACTGGTCCCCCTTCAGGCTGTTCGACAACGCCAAGATCCGCCAGGGCGACAAGAACGATCTGTTTCGTGCGAGCTTCGAACGCGGCGGCGAGACGGCGGAGTTCGATGTGCAGTTCGGCTCAGTCTTGAACCCATTCCGGCTGGAGGCGCTCAGCCGCTTCTCCTGCCCAAGGCAGTTCTGACGATGCAGGATCGCGCCCTCAAATCCCCACCGACGGCAGACACCAAGCAAATCGGATTCTTCGGCAAGCTGCCAAGCCATGGCGACTTCGTCAGCTGGGGGCTTGCGGCGGATCTGGAGCGGCAGGTGCAGGACTGGCTGCAAGCGGGTCTGAAGGAGGCGCGTGAACAGCTGGGAGAGCGGTGGGAAGCCAGTTTCAAGGATATGCCTCCCTGGCGCTTCATCATCGAACCCGGACTGTGGAGTGCAGGCGCTCTGGCGGGTGCCGTATTGCCAAGCTGTGACCGGGTCGGGCGGAACTTTCCGCTCGTGATCATTGCGCAGATTGCCGATTTCCGGGAGCACCCCCATCAGCTTTACAAGGATGAAACCTGGTTCACGGCCGTCGAAGCGATCGCCGAAGGATGCATCCGCCGCGACATGCCGCTTGATGAATTCACCGGCAATTTGCAGAGGCTCCGAAAACCGCGTCCGGTGGACCCATCGGAACCCGGTGCTCGCCCGACGCAACGACAGGTGCCGGAAACGCTCTGGTGGACGGTGCAACCAGGAACGCGCCATGTGCGCGGTTTCCGCAATGTCGGAGCGCCGCGACCCGCCGATCTCATGACCCTTATTGGCGCGGCCGCGGAGCATGGTGTCGCGGAAACACCGCAACAACACACATTATCCGCGACGGTCGCAAGCCCCGCCGCCGCCAAGCCAGCGATGGTTCCGCCTCTTCCCGCCAAGCCCGCTCTGACATGGACCCACGCCTTTGCCACACACGCCGGTACGCGCGACAAGCTGAATGCCGATGCATTGCTGGCATCCAAAGCAACAGGTCTCTTTGCGGTGGCTGACGGCGTGGGCGATGCGCCCGCCGCCGCAGAAGCTGCCAAGCTTGCCGTCCATCTGCTGGGTCAGGCCGTGATGGAGGATGGATTGGAGGCGCGGCTGCAGGAGGCAAAGGGAAAGCTTGGGCGTGCCAACAGCCTGCTTCAGTCACGCGTGAGAAGCGAGCAGGATGGTGCCTCTGAAAGTGCCAGTGTGATTGCTCTGCTTTTTGCCGGACATACCTTTGCCACCTTGTGGGCAGGCGATGCGCGCTGTTATCTGCTGCGAGACGGCATGTTGCGCTGCCTTACCCGCGACCATGTCAGGGTCGGCATGAAGCGGTCTCTGTCACGTGCGGTCGGTCTAACGCCGTCCTTCAGCCCGGAATGGGTGATGGACGATCTTGAGCCGGAGGACCGGTTCCTGCTTTGCACTGCACCGCTACTGCGCGCCCTCCCCGAACGCGCCATTGCGGAAATCATGTTGGCGGAACAGCCCGCAGCTCTGCCCGGCAGCCTCATCGAAAACGGCCTGATTGCCGACTGCCGCGACAACATGACGGTTCTGAGCATCCATGTCCGAAGCGAACGAGACACATACTGACCGGCAGCGCGAGCTGGCCTTGCGCTTTGCGGCGTTGTGGCAATTGCTCGACCCGGCAACCGACGGAGGGCAAGCGGAGTTGCGACGGACGATGCTGGACCAGGTCCGCAATGCATTGGACCGGGCGAGCGGTCAGATCGACAATAGCGCTCCAGTGTCGAAGTTCATTGCCAATACATTTGCCTGCGAAAGCGTTCTGGCGCAAAGCGAGCTATCGGAGGTTCTGCTTCTGCGGCATCGCGACCTCGGCACGCGCCACGCACTCAAACAGCTTCGTCGCGACCGCGCAAACGATCCGGTGGCAACTGCGATGCTCCTCCACGAAGCGCGCACGCTCCTGTCCCTCAACCACCCCTGTATCGTCCGAGGCCACACGCTACTGCGATTGCCTGACGGCCGCCCCGCCCTGCTCATGGAATATTGCGGGCCCTCCGTCGCGGCTCGAATGGCCGAGGCTCCGCTGCTGGCTGAGGACATCGTGAAGATCTTGAGCTGCGTCTTGCAGGGGCTGTCTTACCTGCATCAGAAAGGGTTGGCGCACGGCGATATTTCGCCTGCCAATATTCTCAAAGGGGAAGATGGCGCCAGCCCGTGGAAGCTCGCGGACTTCTGCCTCTGCCGTCTGCGAGGCCACGCACTGACGGATTACGATCTGCGCTTTGCCGCCACCATGGACTTCGCGGCTCCTGAGCTTGTCGAGGTTCAGGCCGCCGATGCCCGATCGGATCTCTATAGCACCGGGCACGTACTGTCATATCTGCTGAGCAGCTGCGGCGATAACCTCGGCCTGCTCAAGGAACCGTTGTTGAAGCTGGCTGATACTCTGACACAGCCGAACCCTGATCTTCGCCCTCAAAGCGCGGAGGAATGCCTGACCATCCTTGCGAACTTACCTCAGAGATAAGGGGCCTATTGGCCGGGAGCAGACGGAAGCGGTGCCGCCGCGGTCGGCGGTACCTTTTGATAGATCGTAAACAGCTTGCCGAAATCGACCAGTCCCGAATTGCCGGCAAAGATCATGTCACCGTTCATCATCTTGAACTGCTGCATCAAAGCCAGGTTGGACACGTCCTTCAGATCCGCCCGATAAATCACCGGCTTCACCGAAACCGCGCTCGTTGTCGGAAGAAGTTTTCCGCCACTCGTAATCACGGGAGAATAGGTTGTCTGACTGCGCAGCACATAGACTTGGCTTGCATCGGCGCGGTCATCAATCAGGCCGCCGGCTCGACCGATCGCCTGGGCAAGCGTCAGGCGCCCCGGCTCGAACTTGAATTCGCCGGTGCTCTTGAAGGCACCCATGGCAGTGAAGCTGGGAGCGCTATCTTCGAGGAAAAGCTGATCGTCCGGCAGAAGATAGACGTTCTGCGGATCTTCCTTCAGAACCCGTTCAAGCGGCGCGCTGGCCTTCTGCTGGCCTCGGGTCAGGGTGACAGTGGTGCTGCCGGGTGCGGCGGAGGCGCCGCCAGCCATGGCAATCGCATCGACCACCCGCTCCTTGCGGGCCGACAAGGCGAAGCGGCCCGGCGAGCGCACAAGCCCGCCAACGGTGAAGCCGTTGCCGGGGCGATCGACAACCGTGACCACGGCTTGCGGATTGACCGCCGATCCTTTCAGGCCGGCGACAATCCGGCTTTGCAGCGCCTCGGGTGACGAATCAAGCACACGCTGCTTGCCGACAAACGGCAAGGTCACATTGCCGCTCGAATCTACCGTGAAACGGCCGAGATTGAGTGTCTTGCTGTTGGCCGAGGAGAACAGACCCTCCTCACCCGTATCGAAGATCGTGACCTCGATCACATCGCCGCGCCGCAGGCGCACATCGTTGTAGCCCCGCGACCGGAAGATGGAAAGTCCTGCATCTGTGGGCGAATAGGTGGGTTGCGCCTGGGTGATCTGGCTGATCGGTGCCTGTGAAAGACGGATGACCGGGACATCCCGACCCGTCACCGGATCTTTCGCATTGTAGAAACTGGATGGTGATGGTCCATCGGATGGTCTTGCGCATGCCACCAGTAATGCAGCGACAAAGACTGGACCAAGCTTCCGCATCGTTCACCCCCAGAATGATTTGACGGCAGGAGAGATAGCACCGTTAACCTCTGAGACAATATCAGTTTCATGACTGCTACAGGAGTTTCTGATAATATGAAAAGTTGTGGCGGATAGGCAACTATTCGCAGCGGATATAACTCGTTGATCCGCTGCCAATCACTTCTGCACACCCTGGCCCTCGGCGTAGCCGACGTTATCAGAGGCGATGTTTCGACAATCCGCGATCGACAGACACGAACGAGCGATTAGGGATCGATTAGCCGTAGCTTGATCGCCTTGGAAATAGCCTGCGGAATATTGGCGCAGCCTAGCTTGTATCGTGCCGATTTCAGATAGTCGCGTGCCGTGTGTTCGGAGATAGCCAGAATGAGGGCGATCGTCTTGTAATCCTTCCCTTGAGCGGCCCAGGAAAGACATTCAAGTTCGCGCGGGCCAAGATTTGGAACCGGGTCATTTTCTCCATAAAGCTCGCGAAGGGCCAGCTTGTGGATACGGTGGGACAGTTCCAGCCAATCGCCCCGATGACGCTTCAGGAATTCTGGCCAATCCGCCTGCCTTGCATCATTGATGGAAAGAAGAGCGCGGCGATTTGCGCGATCAATCACAGGAATCGAATAGCCGCTCGGGCCAAGTCCGTGACTGATAGCATCCATCAGAAGCTGTGCCGCTTCAGGTGTCACCTCCACCTCTGCCCAGTCAAACGGCAGCGTGCTTTGAAACCCGCGCTTTGCGATGGGATCTGCCTGGACGTAACCCTTTAAAAGGTAACGCGAAACCCATTCAGGCGAATAGGTCGTACGCACGAAGGGTGCATCGACCTTGTCGGCAATGGTTTGAGCGAGATGGTAGGTGACGTGACTGACCGCATAAAGGTCTCGGAACCGGAGCAAAGCAGCTTCTACATCCTCACTGCCCTCGATAGCGGCGAACGCCTTCTCGAACAACGAGTTTTCCTCGGTCGATTCCGTCATTTCATGCCCCCACAGCAACCGTTGATAGACTTAGTTCATTCAGCAATGAATGTACAAGGGCATCCCCCTCATATGAGGGGAATGACACAGCGCAAATCCGGCTTAGATTAATTTTTGTAAATTATCGGGTGGAGCTGGATGCCATGAAGGACCAGCGGACTTTGGAGTCCTCTCTGGCTCCGAAGGCGTGCAAAATCTTGTGTTCGACCTTCGGCGAGCTTGCCGGATCAGAGGCGCTTACCCGCGCGCTCGTTGCAGAGCGCGCGGGCGATGCGGAGGGCGCGTGTTTCTGGGCCGGTGTTTATCACCTCATCGCGAAGAAGGTGTCTGCCGACGGGGTCGCGCCCGAGGCAGAATTTCGCCCTTGAGGCTCGCAGATCAGGCAGATCGGCTAGAACCCTTCCAGCACGACCTTGCCTTTGGCCTTGCCGCTTTCGATAATCCCATGCGCCTTTCTCAAGTTCTCCGCATTGATGGGAGACAACGTTTCCGTCACAGTCGTCTTGATGCGACCGGCATCAATGAGGTTGGAAATCTCGTTCAAAAGCCTGCCCTGCTCGGCCATGTCCGCGGTCTGATAAAGGGAGCGCGTAAACATCAGCTCCCAGTGCAACGAAACCGCCTTGCGCTTGAAGCCAACGGCATCAAGGCTTTCTGGATCATCGATCAATCCGAAGCGCCCTTGTGGCGAAATAAGCTGGATAATCTCGTGCAAATGGCGATGCGTCTCGGTGGTCGAAAAGACGAAAGCCGGGTCTCCCAGCCCAAGCGCCTGAACCTGCTCCGCAATCGGCCTTGAGTGATCGATCACGTGGTGGGCGCCCAGTTCCTTGGCCCAGGCCTGTGTTTCCGGACGTGAGGCTGTCGCAATGACGGTGAGGTCCGTCAGTGCGCGAGCAAGCTGGATGGCAATGGAACCGACGCCGCCGGCCCCGCCGATAATGACGATGGCATTGGCGGCACCCGGCACGGGCTTGAGGACATCAAGCCGATCAAACAGCATCTCGTAGGCTGTGATCGCGGTCAGTGGCAGTGCCGCGCTCTCTGCATTGGAGAGCGACGCCGGTTTATGGCCGACGATGCGCTCATCGACCAGATGCAATT
Organism: Rhizobium oryzicola; assembly: GCF_030504645.1. Classification (GTDB taxonomy): domain Bacteria; phylum Pseudomonadota; class Alphaproteobacteria; order Rhizobiales; family Rhizobiaceae; genus Neorhizobium; species Neorhizobium oryzicola. The sequence continues at coordinate 633,085 of NZ_JAUKWQ010000003.1, forward strand.
GTGAGTTCGCACCCGGGCGGACGAGCGAACCCGCATAGAACACCTCATCACCCGCTTTGAAACTTGTGACATCGGAGCCAGTCTCGATCACGGTTCCCACGGCATCCCATCCCAGCACCTTCCATTGGCCCGGCTCTGCCGACACATTCTTTCGGATCTTGGTGTCGACCGGATTGACGGAAATGGCGGCGACCTGAACCAGAAGATCTCTAGGGGCCGGGATCGGACGTGGCAGCTCAATGTCGACGAGCGCATCTGCACGGTCGATGGATCCCGCTGTTTGATAGGCGACGGCTTTCATGTCTCTTGCTCCTTCTTGGCAATTGATATGCGCCAGAAGTGGCTCTACATAATCATTTTCGCAATATGCACAAAAACTGCATATACTATCAAAAAGGATAGCGTTATGGCAAAGGTACGCCACTCGCGGTTTGACTGCAGCCCCGGCTGCGCGGTCGAAGCGGCAATCGGCCTCATCGATGGGAAATGGAAATCGGTGATCCTGTTTCACCTGCTTGACGGTACCTTACGCTTCAACGAGATCCGCCGCCACGTGCAGAACGTGACGCCGCGCATGCTGACTAATCAATTGCGGGAACTGGAAGAAGATGGACTGATCGAGCGCAAGGTCTACGCTCAGGTGCCGCCGAAGGTGGAATACACGCTATCCCCGTTGGGGCGTAGCATGGAGCCAATACTCCTGGCGCTGAAAGCCTGGGGGGATGCGAACCTCGGCCTTTACGGCAAGCCCGTGCCCAAAGACGCGCTAGAGTATCCGTTTTGATCAAGCGTGTTTTGGGGTCCATTTCCGGTTGTTTTTCAACAGTGCGTTTGCGAGCACAATGAGCTTTCGCATGATTGCGGTGATGGCGACCTTCGGTGGTTTTCCGGCGGCTTTGAGCTGGTCGTATTTGACCT
>NZ_JAUKWQ010000004.1 GCF_030504645.1 Rhizobium oryzicola
TCCGTTCCCCACCGCCGGAAGAGGATGGCCGTCCTCTCCGGCGCTTCTTATCTCACCAAGAAGCATGGAAATCATAAGACAAGCATTTCCGGCAAACTCGGGATCATTCTGACGGAGCGATTTTGTGACGAGATCAAGCCGAGACACTAAGGGCATATCCCTTGATAAGGTCGAGCGGCTCGGCGCCGATATCGGTGCAAAAGCGCCCGTCCCACCGATCGCCCCGCTTCGCTTTCGCGAAGCGACAAAGGCGATCGGCTGGTATGTCCGTTTGCGCCTTTGCCAAAGGCAAACGGCGCGGCGGGGTTTCCGATTGGCGGACACCAGATGGCGAACCGGTCTCGCCCGATGCAGGAGCATCGAATTTCACCCGTTTCACCAACGGATCGTACGCGCCAATCGAGAAACAGAACTGACCCGGAGTTTGCAGGAAATGCTCTAGGGAGCAACCTGTTCCGCTGGCGGTAAAGTTGACCAGCCAATCAATAATCGCTTCGGTTCGATGAAAAGGCCATAGCCGATCGGCAGCTTTTCCACTGCTTGCCAGGATTCAACCTGCCGAGGCCATATTCAGATCCCGGCGATGCGTCGGAGGTCCTCAATGGCGCCCGGAGCTGCCGCCAGAACCGGCGCACCCTTGACCAAGGATTCACCACGCGCCGGGAATGCATGTGACCAACCGCCCGCCTCGTTCACCAGGCAGTAGCCGGCAAGGCAATCCCAGGCATGCATATACGGTTCGTAGTAGCCAACCAGTCGACCAGCCGCGACATAGGCCAGCATCAGCGCACCGGAGCCGTTACGAATGAAATTGCCGCCCGCTTCCAGCAGTCGCTCCACAATGCCTGCGACGAAGGCGGGGGTAACGTGGTTGTTCGCACCGATGCCGGTGACGGCGTTGCGGATGTTGCGGGAAGGATCGAGCGTCAGTTTGCGGTCGTTCAAGGTCGCCCCCAATCCATCGGCTGCCGCATAAAGTTCGTCATGGCAGGGGGCGTAGATGACGCCGACCACGGGGCGATCTTCCTTCAGAAGCGCAATCGATATGCACCAGTTGGGCATGCCGTTGACGAATGGGCTCGTGCCATCGATCGGATCGACCACCCAGGTAAAGCCCGAGGTTCCGGCCTCCAGCCCGTATTCCTCACCCAGCACGCCATCGGTCGGGAAGGCCTCGGCAAAGCGCTGGCGGATCAATTGCTCCACCTCGCGGTCGGCGATGGAAACGACATCTTGTAGGTCTCGTTTCGTTTCGATCACCAACGTTTCGCGCTGCTGGAAATAGTGAAAGGCAAGTGCTCCGGCCTCGCGCGCAACTGTCTTGGCCAGGGCGAAACGGGTTTCCACGGAGGTGGCGGGAACGGTCATGAAAAGATCCTTACGATGATGAGACAGATTCAGGCGCCGATAAGGGCGATACCCTGACTGCTGAGGTGGATGCTGACTGCGCTGGAGGGTGGAAGCGGGTTTTCAACGACAGGCCCGACAACGAAAAGATTGCTGCCTCCGGTCTCGACTTCATATTCCACATGGTCCCCCAGATAGGCTGAATGGACAATTCGACCGCTGAAACCTGTCGCATTCGCTGATGGCTCCAGGCGAATGGCACTCGGTCGGACGGCGATTTGTGCCGGCCCGGTTCTTTCTGCAACGGTCGGAACACGATGCGACACGCCGTTGATGTCGACCACCGTCGAGTCATTCTCGATCGCCACGATGGTGCAATCGAGCACGTTCGCTTCGCCCATGAAATCGGCGATGAAGGCGGAGGCCGGTCGCTCATAGAGTTCGCGTGGGCTTCCCTTCTGGGCAATACGGCCGCCTTGCATGACGATGATCTGATCTGACACGGCCAGTGCTTCGTCCTGATCATGCGTCACGTAGACGGCGGTGAAGCCCAGTCGCTGCTGCAGTTCACGGATTTCGGTGCGCACACGACGGCGCAGGCGAGCATCGAGGTTTGACAGGGGCTCGTCCAGAAGCAGGACCTGCGGCTCCAGCACCAGAGCGCGTGCGACCGCGACGCGCTGCTGCTGGCCGCCCGAAAGCTCGGCGGGCAGGCGATGGCCCATGCCGGCCAGTCCCACGAGCTTTAAAGCTTCCTCAGCGCGTTCGCGTGCTTCGCGGTTCTTGATGCCGGATGATTCCAGGCCATAGGCCACGTTTTGCAGGGAGGTCATGTGCGGGAAAAGCGCATAGCTCTGGAAGACCATGGAGACGTCCCGCTCATTGGCGGGCAGCATGGTCACGTCCTTGCCGCCGATCAGGATGCGGCCTCCCGTCGGATGCTCCAGCCCCGCCAGCATGCGCAGAGTTGTCGTCTTGCCGCAACCGGACGGGCCGAGCAGTGTGACCAGCGTGCCTGGCTCGATGGTGAGCGACAGGTCTGGAATGGCGGTAAAGGCACCGAAGGTCTTGCTCACATTCTGGAACACGACGGAACCGGGCGCGGTCTTGATCATGCCGCTTTCTCCTTGATGACGGCGGCGGGTGCGGCTGCAGCCCTGCCTGGAATATTGACACGGTTTTCACGACGGAGCCGACGTTGCCCCACCAGCAGTTGGAAGCCGCTGATGATGACCGTCATGACGACAATGAGGGCCGATGAGTAGGCGATAGCCACGCCATACTCTCCATTTTCCACCAAGCCGACGATGAAGGCGGTGGACATGTTATACTGAGCGCTGACCAGGAATATGACAGCGCTGATGGACGTGATGGCCCTCACGAAGGAATAGACGAGGGCCGCCGTGATAGCCGGGCGAAGCAGCGGCAGGGTGACCTTGCGAATGGTCCTGAAGCTGTTGGCGCCGAGGGTGAGCGAGGCCTCGTCCAGGCTCTTGTCCAGCTGGCTCATGGCAGCAACGCCGCCGCGCACGCCAACCGGCATGTTGCGGAAGACGAAGCAGGCGACGAGGATCAGTGCCGTACCTGTCATTTCGATGGGCGGCAGGTTGAAGGCCATGATGTAGCTGATGCCGATGACCGTGCCGGGGATGGCAAAGCTCATCATCAGGGCAAATTCGAACAGACCACGCCCGACGAACTTCTGGCGAACGATCAGATAGGCCGTCAGCAGGCCGACGATGGCTGTCAGGGGCGCGGAGATGAGCGAGATCTCCATGGTGGTCCAGAAGGAGTTCCAGGCCACGCCCGTCCAGGCAATGCTGCCGCTTTCGCGCCAACCGATGGAGAAGGCCTTTATGTAGTGCTGCAGCGTCAGGCTGTTGTCGAGGCCCCAGGTTTTCACGAAGCCGCCGAAGAAGATCATGCCGTAGACGATGATGGTAAAGGCAATCCAGGGCAGGACCACCGCATGCACGCCGACCGAAAGGGGGCGGGGAAGGGAGATATGCGCGCCGGAATCGCCCTTGCCGGTCACGGTCGCGTAGCTCTTGCCCGAAAGCCAGAGGCGCTGTGCCAGGAAGGCCGACATGGTGAAGAAGAGCAGGATGATGGCCAGCACGGCGGCTCTGGAGGGATCATTCTGCGATCCGACGACGGCGAAGAAGATTTCCGTCGACAGCACGCCGTGGCTGCCGCCCAGCACCATCGGGTTGCCGAAATCCGCCATGCTTTCGATGAAGCCGATGAGGAAGGCGTTTGCAAGGCCAGGCTTCATCAGCGGTAGCGATACCTTCCAGAAGGTGCGCAGGCGGTTGGCCCGCAGGGTCAGTGATGCCTCTTCCATGGAAGGGCTGACACCTTCGACCACGCCGATCAGCACCAGGAAGGAGATCGGTGTGAAAGACAGGACCTGCGCGATCCAGATGCCGGTCAGGCCATAGAGCCAGCGACCCGGTTCGATGCCAAACAGCCAGGAGAGCGCTTCGGTGACCACGCCAGACCGGCCAAACAGCAGGGTCAGCGCAAGGCCCACCACGAAGGGTGGCGTAATGATCGGCAGGATCGTCAGGATGCGCAGAAGCGGCTTGAAGGGAAAGCGGGTTCGCGTTGCAACGAGCGCAAAGCACAGGCCGATCGCGGTTGCGCCGGTTGCCGTCATGATGGCAAGGAAGAAGGTGCGCCAGGCAACGCCGCAACGGTTGCCGCCGATTACGCAATCGAGGCTCCAGATGGAGGGGTCCTGAATGTTGCGGATGAAACCGTCCGGATCGAATGATCCGTCCACGGCCTGGAAGGCTGCCACCAGCATGCTGATGACGGGATAGAAGACGAAGATCACCACCAGGAAGATCAGGAGACTGATGGCGCTGACGACGAAGGCATCGCCCCTCATCACGCCGCGATCGGCAAGCCCGAAGGAAAACAGCAGCACGAACAGGATGGCCGTCAGTGTTGCACCCGCGCCCATGGATGATTGGCCGGCGGAAAGCGGGCCGAACAATGCTTCAGTCCAGGCCCAGGTCCACCCATTGAAGGTGATCGCCAGACCTTGCACCGCGAGAAAGATCAGGCCGAAGGCGCCGCAGGCGGCGAGGACCGCACCTCTGCGTTCAGGCTGACGGATCAGTCGCGCGGCGGTGGCAACGCCGAAAGTGACGATGAGTGGAGTGAGCCACCATTTTGCATGGAGCCCGATTTCCACAACGGCCGGGGCCGAAGTTTGATCCAGGGGGAAGCCCGATAGCCAGCCGAGGCTGAAGAAGCCGGCTTCGAGGCGATACCATGGCAGGCAGACAAGCGCGACGAAGCCGGCCAGCAGGACATAGTCCAGCCGGCGGATGCTGTTGGTCATGTTTCCATCCAATCCGAGATGATCAACCGACCGGCGCCGAATGGATCCGGCGCCGCGGAATTATAGCGATCAGTTGGCCTTTGCGCCGATTTCCTTGTCCCAGCGGCTCAGCAATGCTTTGCGCTTTTCCGGGCTGCCGTAGGTCTTGAAATCGTAATCGATCAACTTGATGGCCTCAAAGCGTGGGGCTTCCTTCGGAATCTCCGCCTTCTTGTTTGAGGGAAGCTGGAAGGACTTGCCCTCCTTCATGTGCGATTGCGCTTCTGCACTCAGTGCCCAGTCATACCATTTCTTGGCATTGTCCAGGTTCTTGGCACCCTTGACGATCGACATGGAGCCGATTTCATAGCCTGTGCCTTCGCAGGGCGCGACGGTCTTGATCGGGAAACCTTCCACGGTCTGTGCGACCGCATCATGCATGAAGACGATACCGATCGTCGCTTCGCCGCGGGCCGCAGCCTTCACTGGGGCGGAACCGGATTTGGTGTACTGGGAAATATTGGCGTTCAGCTTGCCGAGATAGTCGAAGGCCTTGTCCTCTCCCATGATCTGCACCAGCGTGGCCAGTGTGTTGTAGGCCGTGCCGGATGAGTTGGGATTGGCGATCTGGATTTCACCCTTGTAGGAGGGATCGGTCAGATCCGCCCAGCACTTCGGCTCCTTAAGGTTCTTCTTGGCAAGCACGTCGCTGTTATAGCCCCAGCCCAGCGCGCCAGCGTAGACGCCCACGGTTCTGAAGCCGCTGCTTTCAGCCTGCTTTTGCGCCCAGTCCTGCAACTGGTCGAAGAGCGGCGACTTGTACTCCTGCGTCAGCCCTTCCGCCGCCGCCTGCATGTGCGGGTCGCCCGTTCCGGCCCACCACAAATCAGTCTTCGGGTTGCGGGCTTCGGCGCGGATCTTGGCATAGGTTTCACCGGCAGACAGACGAACCATGCTCACCTTGATGTCGGTTTGCTTTTCGAAGGCGCCCTTCATGACGTCACAGACTTCAGGGTCAGCCGAGCATATGATGTTCAGTTCACCCGCGGCATGCGCCTCGATCGCAAAAAGAGACGTACCCGCGGCAAGGCACAGCGCGGCCAATTGATGTAACTTCATTGTCTTCCTCCCAAATCGACGGCCTCCATACCGTCACGCTTGCAAGCGTGTGCAAAGACTGCCTGTGCCTTTTTGCCAAGTCAAGACCAATACGAACGGATCTCGGTCGATTCGCCCTTTATGTTGATGCACTCTTGTGCACATATGACCATCAAGGAATCGAGTGGGAGGAAGGCGTGGCGTCAAAGCCATCCGTCAGTGCGCATGATGTGGCCGAACGTGCTGGTGTTTCGCGCTCGGCTGTGTCCAGAACATTTACGCCCGGCGCCAGCGTGGCTCCTGAAACGCGCGAGCGTGTGCTCAAAGCTGCGGATGAGTTGGGCTATCACGTCAATCATCTGGCCCGCGGCCTGATGCGGCGGGAGAGTGGCATTGTCTGCCTGATCGTCTCTGATGCCGCGACTCCCTATCGCTCCGCCCTGCTACGGGAATTGACGATCCACCTGCAGAATGCCGGCAAGGTCGTGATGCTGATCAACACCGACCGTTCCGACGACAGCGTCGGCCAGGCGCTTCGCCAGGCCATTCGCTATCAGGCGGATGCATCGATCATCCTGTCTGGCCTGCCGGATAAATCGATCACCCAGCTTTGCCTCAAGAACGGCCAGCGCCTTGTCCTCATTAACCGCGACGATGACCAGCCGGGACCACTCAAGATCAACCTGAATGATGAAGAGGCCAGCAGTCGCATCGCGCTCGCCTTTGAACGGGCCGGGTGCCGGCACGTTGCTTTCGCAAATTCCGATGCCCGAACGCCGAGCCTCATGGCGCGTGAACGGGGCTTTTCGAAGGCTGCGGAGGCCTTGGGGCTGGAGGTCACGGTCGAGCGGTACGGCTGGACCGGTTATGAGGCAGGCAAGGTGCTGGCGCATCGCCTCTTAACGCGCAAGATCCGACCGGAAGCCGTCTTCTGTGCCACCGATCTCCTGGCCTGCGGTTTCATGGATGCCGCCCGCCACGAATTTGGTCTGTCCATCCCCGGTCAACTTTGTGTTGCCGGGTTTGATGATATCGAGCAGGCGGGCTGGGAATCTTATCAGCTCACCACCTTCGCGCAGCCCCTCGCCAGCATCGCGGAGGCAGCCGTTTCCTGGCTTTGCTCCGCTCCGGAAGAGACGGCTATGTCAGTTCCGTCCGTGCTCATCGAACCGCAGTTGATCTGGCGGAAGTCTGTCAGAGGCGGCTAGCCAGAGGACTGGCACCCTTGGAGGCACGCGCGTACGATCCTCTTTATCGTGCGCAAACGACGAATTTCCTTTCTCTTGCCTCGATCTCTGTTACTCACCAACAGACATCTAATCTCTTCAAAACAAGGCCTGCGATCACGTGAAAAGCGAGCTTGCTCATGCCGAACTTATTGCCGTTTTGACTGCGGTTACCTCTGATGCCCCGCGCGTGATGACCGTCAGAGCGGGAGAAGCCCTGCCCTCCGGTCCACTTGAAGTGGGACACCGCAGTCTGCAATCGGGACTAAGGACCTGGGTGCACGAACAAACCGGGCATCCGGTCGGTTATCTCGAACAGCTCTACACCTTTGCCGATAGCGATCGCGCGCCACAGGGAACGGCTACACGGACGATCTCGATCAGCTATCTCGGGCTTGTTCGGGAGCAGGCTGCGCCTGGGGCCGGTGTACCCGGCTGGCATGGCTGGTACGAATATTTTCCCTGGGAAGACCATCGCGAAGGGCGCCCAAAAGCTCTTGCTGCCATAGAGGAAGGTCTTGCCGCCTGGGCGGGCAGCGACAGATCGAGAAGCGAGCATCGGCATCGGCGAATTGCCTTTACTTTCGGCATCGACAAAGCCCCCTGGAACGAGGATCTGGTTCTTCAGCGTTACGAACTGCTGTTCGAGGCCGGCCTTGTCGTTGAAGCCGGTGCCTCGTCTGCACCGGAGAGCGGCCGCGCGATGTTTGCCGACCACCGACGCATCCTGGCGACCGCGATCGCGAGGCTCCGAAGCAAAATCAAATACCGGCCCGTCGTCTTCGAATTGATGCCGGAAAACTTCACCTTGCTGCAGCTGCAGCGCACAGTGGAAGCCTTGGCCGGGCTCAAATTGCATAAGCCAAACTTCCGGCGGTTGATCGACCAGCAGGAACTGATCGAGGAGACTGGTGAGCTTTCTAACGAGGCTGGTGGCCGCCCGGCCAAGCTATTCCGTTATCGCCGCGCCATCCTGGATGAACACGCCATTTCCAGTTCAAGGCTGCCCCTGTCGCGCAATTGACATATACTCGAATCGAGAATATCTATGCGTCCGCAATATACTCATGACGAGTATAAGTTGGAGGCAATGAATGAACCACTCTGTGTCCGTGTCATCGCTTTACGATCGGCTTCGTCATGTCATGCCGAAGGCCGAGTGGCTCTCGCACGAGGCCGACGTGGCAGCAATCCTTGAACTGAAACGGTGCCGCAATGCAGTAATCCTCGCGCACAATTACCAGACGCCGGAAATTTTCCACGGCGTGGCGGATATTGTCGGCGACAGCCTGGCACTCGCACGTAAGGCAGCGGAGGTGGATGCAGATATTATCCTCGTTGCTGGCGTACATTTCATGGCAGAAACCGCGAAGCTTCTGAACCCGGAAAAGACGGTTCTCATTTCGGACCTCAACGCCGGCTGTTCACTGGCTGAATCAATCACGCCTGAGGACATAGCGTTACTGCGGCAAGCGCACCCCGGTGTACCTGTGGTCACCTATGTCAATACTTCCGCCGCGGTGAAGGCCGCATCCGACATCTGCTGCACCTCCGGCAATGCCAAGCAGGTGGTGGAATCGCTTGGCGCGCCAAAAGTTCTGATGATCCCCGATGAATATCTGGCGCAGAACGTAGCGCGAGAAACCGGTGTCGAGGTCATCTCCTGGCATGGACACTGCGAAGTGCATGAACTCTTTTCTGCCCAGGATGTCCGGGATCTCCGCGAGGTGCATCCAGGGATTACGATCCTAGCCCATCCGGAATGCCCGCCGCAGGTCGTGGCGGAAGCAGATTTTGCTGGTTCGACCGCCTTCATGACGGATTTCGTGCGCGAGCGTAAACCGAGCCGTATCGTTCTACTGACGGAATGTTCGATGAGCGACAATATTGCAGTCAATCTTCCCGATGTTGAATTCGTACGTCCCTGTAATCTTTGCCCGCACATGAAGCGCATCACGCTGGCCGGTATTCGCGAAGCCCTGCAATGGAACCGTCACGAGGTGACAGTCGATCCAGAGATTGCCGTCGCTGCACGTCGAGCTGTCGAACGCATGCTTGCGATATGACCCCAACTTGCTATGATCTCACCGGTCGCGTCATTGTGGTCGGCAGCGGGATTGCCGGTCTTGTGACAGCTCTTTCGCTTGCCCCGCAGCCGGTTATTTTGATCACCCGCGCGGCACTCGGCGCTGAAACATCAAGCGGCTGGGCACAGGGCGGAATTGCAGCCAGCATGGGCGCCGAAGACAGCCCCGCCCTTCACCTGTCTGATACGCTGGCTGCAGGAGACGGCCTGTGTGAAGAGGAGATTGCCGCAACAATTCTCGGCGAAGCTCGTGGGGCAATTGCCGCACTCGAAGCTTTTGGCGTGGTGTTTAATCGCCATCCGGATGGGCAGTTTAAACTTGGGCTGGAAGCCGCGCATACGCGGCGGCGCATTCTTCACGTCGCGGGCGATGGGGCAGGTGCCGCGATCATGCAGGCTCTCATTCAACGTGTGCGACAAACACCGTCGATCGAGGTTCTCGAAGGCTTAGAAGTCCGACGCCTGTTGGTTGCAGACAACCGCATTGGCGGCCTAATGGCTGAAAGCCGGTACCGCAGAATTACGCTTTATACCAACCGTGTTGTTCTGGCGACCGGCGGTCTGGGCGGCCTCTATGAGACGACCACCAATCCTTCCGGCAATTATGGGCAAGGCGTGATGCTTGCCGCACGGGCCGGCGCGGTATTGTCGGACATGGAGTTCGTTCAATTTCACCCGACCGCCCTCGACAGTCCGCAACGCCCCCTGAATCTGATTAGCGAGGCGTTGCGTGGTGAAGGTGCGATTGTCGTCAACGAAAAAGGCGAACGGTTCCTAGGAGCCCTGCCCGGCGCCGAACTGGGCCCTCGCGATATGGTGGCACGCGCAATCGGTGCTGAGATTTCGCGTGGAGGCCGTGTTTTTTTGGATGCGCGCGAGGCAATTGGAGCGCGTTTCAGGCAAGATTTTCCGCTGATTGCAACACTCTGCGGTCAAGCCGGCATCGATCCTGCACATGATCTCATCCCCGTGCGGCCTGCAGTTCATTACCATATGGGCGGCGTCGCTACCGATCTTCGCGCGCGAAGTTCCGTGGACGGTTTATGGATTGTGGGCGAAGCGGCGTGTACGGGCCTGCATGGGGCAAATCGCCTAGCCAGCAATTCCTTGTTGGAAGCAACAGTAATGGCCTTGCGCGCGGCCGAGGATGTTTCTTCAGCCGAAACTCGTAGCGTAACAGTACCAAGCGCACCTTCCTATCCGCCTGCGACAGACCTCAGCATTGTCAGAGAAATTGCGACACGTGACCTCTCGATCGTGCGAGTAGGGGCAGGATTGACGAGGGCCGTTACTCAACTTCTGCCTCATATCGAGGATGACAGCCCCTCGTCCGATGCGGCGATTGTCGCGATCAGCATCGCGGTCTTCGCCTGGCTCAGGCAGGAATCGCGTGGTGCGCACGCGCGCAGTGATTTTCCGGAGCTTTCGATGGTGGCATTGCGCCGACACATGAACCTCCGCGAGATCCTCGACACGGCCAGCATCATTGCAGAGCGCTCGCCCGGCCACACCATACAAAGGAAGGATAGCCTGACATGATTCTTGCTCCAATACCGCGGCTGGTCATTGAGCCCCTCATCAGAACGGCGCTGGCAGAAGATCTCGGTCTGGCAGGAGACATCACATCGACGGCCATCATTCCCGCGCAACATCATTCACGCTTTGCGCTCTGCGCTCGCAAGGCAGGGGTCATTGCCGGCCTTCATGTAGCACAGCTTGTCTTCGCTCTCATCGATCCTGATATCGTCTTGCATCAGCAGGTCGAAGATGGTGCAACCGTCGCAAGGGGTGACGTTATTGCCGTGGCCGAGGGCGCTTCACGCGGCCTTCTGACAGGTGAGCGTACTGCCCTCAATTTCCTCTGCCATATGTCGGGGATCGCGACGGCGACAGCAGATATCGTGCAGGCGATTGCCGGAACCAAGGCAGCCGTCGTTTGCACGCGCAAGACGACACCGGGCCTAAGAGCTATCGAGAAATATGCGATCCGGGCCGGCGGCGGCATGAACCACCGCTACGCGCTTCATGACGCGGTTCTGATCAAGGACAACCACATTGCTGTGGCCGGCAGCGTCACGGAGGCCATCCAACGGGCGAGAGCGGCTGTGGGGCATATGGTCAAAATCGAGGTGGAGGTCGATACATTCCACCAATTGCGTGAGGCCATGGAACTCGGCGTCGATGCCGTCCTTCTGGACAATATGACACCAGAACAGTTGAAGGAGGCCGTGGCCTTCGTCAGAGGACGCGCCATCACGGAGGCTTCGGGTGGCATTACGCCTGACACAGCGGCAGCTATCGCGCATACCGGTGTTGACCTGCTGTCCGTTGGATGGCTCACCCACAGCGCCCCTGCTTTGGACATCGGCCTCGATCACGTCTAATCGTGCGGCCACAGATCGCCACAGCACAGAACTTCTCCCTTCAAAGAATGGCACCAAACTCAATAAACATGATTGAAAATATCATGTTTATTGAGTAAGCATCCGGCAACGAATTTCAATTGGAGCGTTGCCTATGCATGGATTTTCAGCAGTAGCCCTTTCCGCCACGATCGCGCTTTGCCTTGCCGGTGCGTTGACGGCTCAGGCCGAAGAGGCCAAGACCCGATCCTTTACTGACGAGCGCGGCGTGACGGTCCAGGTGCCGGCGCAGCCGCAGCGGGTTGCCGCCATCTCCTTCTTTGCAGCGGACGTCGCCTTCGCTCTCGGCCTGAAGCCGGTCGCCACGACCTACATGGTCGCCAATCGCTATCCGGAATATCTGCTGGGCCTGACCAAGGACATCAAGCAGATCGGCCAGCGCGCCAAGCCCAATCTGGAGCTTCTCTCCGAAGCCAAGCCCGACCTCATCGTCGCCATGAAGCGTTACACGGTCGGCAATGCCGATGCGCTGCAGAAGATCGCGCCTTACGTCGCCTACAACATGGAACTCTTGAGCGAGAGCTACACGGAAGTGGCACAGCTCTCCGACATGCTGGGCAAGCCGGAGCGCGGCGCGGAACTCAATGCCGACTTCAAGAAGCACCTCGCCGAATTCGCTGCCAAGGCGCCGAAGGACAAGCATCCGCGCTTTCAGATCATGTGGGGCGGCGACACGCCCTTCTCCTTCCACACCGAAAACACCGCAGCCTCGATCGTTGCGGCGCTGGGTGGCGACAACATTGCCGGGCCGATGACGCCGGGCGGCAAGTTCGGGCTGGAAATCAGCCTGGAGACCATGCTTGCCAAGGACCCGGAAGTCATCTTCGTCATGGATAGCGGCCCCGACCGCCCGCATGAAAACAACCCGATCTGGAGCCAGCTCTCGGCAGTCAAGAACAAACGCGTCTTCTATGTCGGCGACGAATGGGTGGAAACCAACGGCCCGATTGCCCGCGAACTCGTGCTGCGCGAGGCCGGGCACTACCTCTATCCGGACACCTTCCCGAAGGTGGACATCAAGGCCGAGGCGGCGAAATTCATTCCCGCCAGCCTGAAATCCAGCCTGAACCAATGACAAGGGCGACCTTCGCCGGCCCCTTGTGGGCCGGCAATGCGCGCGCCGCGCTCCTGGTCACCGTCCTGCTGGCCCTCTCCGCCGTCATCATCGCCGGCGGCCTGACCGTCGGCACGAAGCCGCTCTCCCCGGCGCAGGCGCTCAGTGCGCTCATCTACCCGGACGGCAAGCTCGATTCCATTCTCGTCTGGACCCTGCGCCTGCCGCGCAGCCTTGCCGCCTTCGCGGGCGGCGCGGGTCTTGCCGTCTCCGGCTATCTGCTGCAGACGCTGACCCGCAATCCGCTCGCCGGGCCGGGCCTCACCGGCGTCAGCGCCGGCGCTGTCGCGCCCATCGTCGCCTGTTTCGTCTTCCTGCCAGCGCTTTCCTCGATCTACTATCCCATAATTGGGCTCATCGGCGGGCTCGGTGCCGCCGGCGCCACCTTCTGGATCGCCCGCGGCGGCAATGCCCGGCCGCTACATCTGGCGCTGGCCGGCATCAGCGTGTCGCTGTTTCTCGGCGCGATCACCACCTATATTCTTCTGCTCAGCGGCCCGCAGGTTCCCTCCCTGCTCTTCTGGCTTTCCGGCGGCTTCCAGGGCCGCAGCTGGCCGCAGCTTTTCCAGATGCTGCCCTGGGTCATCGGCGGCACGCTGCTGGCGCTTTTTAGTCACCGCATCCTGCAGATCCTGTCGCTCAGCGATCAGGCCGCGGCCGGCATGGGACTCAATCTGACACTCTGGAAGCCGCTGCTGCTGCTCATCGCTGCCCTGCCCGTGGCGGGCGTCGCACCGGTGGCCGGTCCGGTCGCCTTCGTGGGGCTCTCCACGCCGCATATCGTGCGCCTCTTGCGCCCCGGCGGACCGGCCGCAGCGATCGTCCTCAATGTTGCGCTCGGAGGGCTGATGACCGTCAGCGCCGATCTGGTCGCCCGCAGCGTGGCGCTGCCGAAGGAAATCCCGGTCGGCATCGTCACGGCGCTCATCGGCGGGCCGATCTTCGTCTATCTCGTGCAGCACCGCAGCCTGCGTCTTGCGGGGGAAACATGACCGTCACGGCCTCCGCCACGCCTCGCCGCGCGCCACGCCCGGCCTTTCTCCTGCCGCTGCTCTTCGTCCTCGCGCTAGCCTCGCTCGCCCTCGCCATCTTCCTGGGTGTCGTCGATCTCGATCCCTCCGACACGCTCGCCGCGCTGACCGGTCACGGCTCGCCGGAAGCGCGCGCGATCATCCTCGACATCCGCCTGCCGCGCATTTTCACGGGCATGCTGGCGGGCATTCATTTCGCGCTGGCTGGTCTCCTTCTCCAGTCCATCACCCGCAATCCGCTCGCCGATCCCTCGCTCATGGGTGTCTCGCAAGGCGCGATGCTCGCCGTCAGCGGCTTCCTGGTTCTTTCCGTCTACAGTCACGACACCGGCTCGACCACCCTACAGGAACTGCCCGTGCAATGGCTGCCGCTGATCGGCACGTTCGGCGGTCTGGCGGCCGGCGGCTTCATCTATCTCATCGCCTTCCGCCGCGATCTCGGGCCGCTGCGCATCACGCTTTGCGGCATTGCGGTCGGCGCGGTCCTCCATGCCATCGGCATCGGCCTGATGGCCGGCTGGGGCTCCGGGCGGCTGGAAGTGCTGCTAGAATGGTTTTCCGGCAGCCTCTATGCGCGTGGCTGGCAGCATGCGCTGTTTCTCCTGCCCTTCACGGTGGCGGGGCTTGCCGTACTGCCGATCATCCGCCGGCCGCTGGAACTGCTGCGCTTCGACGCCACGGTCGCACGCTCCTTCGGCCTGTCGTATCGGGTGCAATTCTCCGTCGTGCTGCTCGTCGCCTGTGCGCTCGCGGCAAGCGCGGTTGGCGTCATCGGCCCGGTCGTCTTTGTCGGGCTCATCGTGCCGCATATGGCGCGGTCTCTCGCGCGCCAGCAGACCCGCATCGTCCTGCCGCTCACCATCGCGCTCGGCGCGATCGTGATGACGCTCGCAGATCTCGCCGGCCGGCTGACCGGCGGGGCGGAAGAAATTCCCATCGGCGTCGTCACCGCAATCTGTGGCGTGCCGCTTCTTGTCGCGCTGCTGCGCAAAACCCCGTGAGGTCGCCCATGCTCACCGCCACGAACCTGTCGATCTGTTATGGGCCGCGCAAGGCGCTCGACGGTTTCAACATCGCGCTCGCTCCCGGCGAAATCCGCGCGCTGATCGGCCCGAACGGCTCCGGCAAAAGCACGGCCCTGCAAGGCATGGCCGGCCTCGTGAAGCCGGAGGCCGGAGCCGTGACCATTGACGGCGCGCCCATGTCAGTCATGACCCGACGCGAGATTGCGCACCGCCTCTCCTTCCTGCCGCAACAGCCCACCGCACCCGATGAGATGACGGTGGAGCAGCTGGTTCGGCAGGGCCGCTTCGCCCATGTCGGTCTCTTCCGCCGCTATCGCCGGGAGGACGAGGACGCCATCGCCTGGGCACTGGAAAGCACGGGCCTCGCCCCGCTCGCCGAACGGCCCTTGAGCGCGCTTTCCGGCGGCGAACGCCAGCGCGCCTGGATCTCGGCGGCGTTGGCGCAGGAGGCGAAGGTCCTGCTGCTCGACGAGCCGACCACGTTTCTCGATATTGGCTATCAGATCGAGGTGCTCGATCTCGTCCATCGGCTGAGCCGCGAGCGCGGCGTGACCGTGGTCATGGCGATCCACGATCTCAACCAGGCCATGTCGATTGCCGACCGCATCACACTGATGGAAAAAGGCCGCGTCGTCTTTGACGGTACCTCCGACGCGCTGGCCGAAAGCGGGCTGATCGAGCAGGTCTTCCGTGTCGAAGGCCGGTTCGTGCAGATTGCGCCAGATGGTCCGCCGCATTTCGACGTGCATCTCAAGCGCTGGAGCGGCAAGCGCGGTTTCGAAAGCGCAAAACACGCTCCAGCCTCTTGAGTTGACGGAACCGGCCGCCTGAGGCCGCTCCTTTATGACTTCACCAGGCGGAAGACGATCTTCGTCTGCGTGTAGTAGTCGAGCGCGGTGGCGTAATCCGGCGTCCAGCCGCCCGGCGCGTAAGGGACGAAGCCGTCGAATTCAAGCTTGCGGGCCGACACCTGGAAGCCGGCCTCCGCAAAGATGCGCGCATAATCCGTCACCGAACGATCCTGCACCACCGTATTCGTCCGCTCCGCCACCAGCTTGCGCCAGGCGGGCCAGAGCGGATTATCGGTATGGCAACCGGTGACCGCATAATAGACTCCACCGGATTTCAGCACGCGCATCATGTCGGCCGCATGGCCGGCAATATCCTCGACGAGATAGATGACCTCATGGCTGAAGGCGATGTCGAATTCGCCGTCCCAGCCGGCAAGCTTCGTGTCCGTCTGATACTGAATCGGCAGGTTGCCCTTCAGCGCATTCGCCTTGTCGACGGATTGCCGGGCAATATCGACGCCCAGTGCCTTGTGAAAGGGGCGCAGCGCATGGAGATGGCGCAGGAACCCACCCTGGTTGCAGCCGAAATCCAGCACCGCAGCGCGCGACAGGTCCTTTTCCGGCACCAGGCCGATCAGATGCCGCCAGATCGGCGCATGCCCATCCGCCATGGCATCCTCGGCGTCTGGATCGATATACCAGGTCGAGATCGTTGGAGCTTCAGAAGTAAGGGGTTGGTTCATGGGCCTCACCTTTCATGAGAATAATACTCATCTTTTACCCGAAGATGGCTTGGCTTTCCATACGCTTCGCGTGTCACTAACAGCCATCACGCTGCATAATCCAGTTGGGGGATGCGAAGGCCCGGGCAGAATAAAATGCACCCCCTTGCTGGTTCTCTGTCTCTTGAGTTGGGTCGAAACTCTCGATCCGTCGTGAGACTTGATACGACTGAATTCTGCGGGATGAGAGAGCCTTCTCCGCCTCACTCACTGGAAGATTCAGCAAAATGAGCAACGGAGACTGGCCGTGATTTCCGCGAAACGCGGAGTCATGAACAAGCGCGGAGGGAAGTTCTCAACATGGTTAGGTGATCGAGCGCAGCGCTGTTTAATCCTCGAGCTCGGCGTAAATAGTAGTCCTCCAACACCACACGAAGCGGCACCAGTGGGCAATCTTCCCATGCCGCGAGAACCTGCCCCCAACCTGCATTCTGGCGACAAAACGTCCCGATCGGCTGGTCGAGATAAGCGACAAGCTCCGGCCAATCATTCGGTACATGTCTGAGTGTCACCAGCGCCCGCAAATGCGCCTCAAGAAAATCGGCATAACCGGCGGCACCGATAACCAACGCGCTCAGTCCATTTGGATCATGCTGCCGCTGCGCGTTATAGGCGGCAAACGCAACGTCGAAACCCGCAACCTCAGTCAGTTCGACCATCTGAACCTCGACCGCAGGTCCATCGATATCGATGACGACATAACCTCCCGGATAACCGACGGGCGAAGGAACAGCGACATTGGTCAGGCCATACAGTTGCGTACGCCCGGCCACATGCATATGCCCGCTGAAATGCCAGGTGAGCCCGGCCCCTGCCAGACTGCGCCCCGTCTCCAGCGACGGCATCCGCTTCAACCAGTCCGACGTGCCCACAGCGATACTTCTCTCGCCCTCGCCCATTAGGCTCAGTGGAAGAGCGGGATAATGTGAAAATGCCAACAGCGTCTTGCCCAAACGTTTCGCCCGCTGCGCGACCGCCTCGATCCATTCCAGAAGATAGGGACGTCTTGCAAGGACATGATCCCATGCCGCATCACTTTCCAGCTTCGAAAAGCCGTTTTTGCAGGTGAACACGTTCGCATCCAGAACCAGCAGCCATAATCCGTCATGCGGTTCCACCAGATAGGATGCATCGAGAGCTTCGGGATCGCCACCTTCTGGATAGCGCTCCTGAAGCGCTTCGCGATCGCCGAAGGGCGTTTCCCAATGTCCTACATGGCCGGGGCGAGCTATGCCGTAACCTCCCATAGCTTGCATGGCTTCGGCAGTCGACATGCCGCGCATGGCAGGCTTGACGACAGCCGGCAGCGGCGCATCGGGATCGCTGGTCACCAGCACAGGCTCGCTCTCCGCGCCAACCGTCAGCCATTTGCCCTGATGGCGGGGCTCCGGGCCGAAACAGTCGTGATTGCCGAACGTCGCGAAGAAACGAAGGCCGTGCCTCTCCTCGTAGAGCGAGAGGATGCGCTTCAGGGCAGCCACGGCACCGGGCTGCCCATCATCCGAATAGTCGCCCAGCAGAACGACGGTGCGGATACCGCGCCCGACGATATCCTCCAGCACTGCCAGGAAGGCCGGATGGCTTTCGTTGAAGACGCGGGTGGAGGCCATGGTATCGGCCAGCGTGCGCAACGCCATGCCGCCGCTGCCCTCGTCGATCAGACCATAGCCACCATAGAGATCATGCAGATGGACATCGGCAACCACGGCAAGCTGCATTACGCGGCGGCTCCCTGGCGCTGACCGCGCGCGGCCTCGAACAGATCAGGCCTGTCGAGATTGACGTAATCGACGCCGGCCGCCGCAATCTCGCTGTGCACGTCGCTGTCGTCGCCGCCGTAATAGACCATGATTTCCAGGCCCGCCTTCCGGCTTGCAGCAATGATGCCGGGCCGGCGCATCTGATCAACCGTGATTTCAATGATCGATGCGTGATGAACAGCGCCGACGAGCGACGGCGATTTGGCGATGTTGAGCGTCATCATCTTGCGGAATTCCGGCGCAATTAGTTGCAGGTCCCGCCGCATCTCCTCGGAAAAGGAGAAGTAGAAGGTGTCGCGGACCATGCCGAGATTGCGCACCAGCGCGGCCACCTTGGCGGGATCGCAGTATTTCAATTCGATGTAAACCCCTGCCCGTCCGCGCAGATGTTCGAGATAGGCATCAAGGCGCGGCACGATCGCCCCCTTGAACGCCTCGCCGAACCAGCTGCCGGCATCCAGCGCATCGATTTCGGACGACAGAGCATGGCCGATCGGGCCGGTGCCGTTTGTGGTGCGGTCCAGCGTCTCGTCGTGGAAGACGTAGAGAATGCCGTCGGCGCTTTCGCGCACGTCGAGCTCAATATAGTCGGCCCCCTGTTCCAGCGCGAGATCGGCAGCGGCAAAGGTGTTTTCCGGCGCAAACGTGTTGGCGCCACGGTGGGATACGATTTTTGTCACGGAAGAAAGATCCTGTCAGAGTGCCGGTTGCAGCGCGGCGGTGCGGCTGTCGGCGGAATGCGAAAGATCGGGATGAAGGCCGCCGAGGCGATCGCCGGTGGCATCGAAGAGAAGCCCAAGCTCCGGTTTCCATGTGAGGCCCACGGATGCGCCGGTGGCATGGCGCACCGTTTCCCCATATTCAAGCGCGTGGATCGGCCCGGCCGGCGTATCGACGGTGTAGAAGACCTCGCGACCCATCGGCTCGACGCTGGCGATGAGACCGGACAGCGGCGCATCCACCGGCGCAACGAGGCTGATGTCCTCCGGCCGCAAGCCGAAGGTTACGTCGCCGGAATGATCGGCGCTCAGCTGGAAGCTCTCATCTGCGACCTTCAGAACACGGCCCGTCGCATGCCCCTTCACCCGGTTCATCGGCGGCGTGCCGATGAAGCCCGCGACGAAGAGGTTGTTGGGACGGCGATAAAGATCATCCGGCGTGCCGATCTGGGCAATCTCGCCATTGTTCATGCAGATGATGCGGTCGGCCATGGTGATCGCCTCGATCTGGTCATGGGTGACGATCAGCGTGGTGATCCCGAGACGCTTCTGGATGGCTTTAAGCTCGGCCCGCATGGCAATGCGCAGCGTCGCATCAAGGTTGGAGAGCGGCTCGTCGAGCAGCAGGATGTTCGGCTCCTTTACCAGCGCCCGCGCCAGCGCCACGCGCTGCTGCTGGCCGCCGGACAGCTGCGACGGCCGCCGGTCGAGCAGCGCGCCGATCTGCACCAGGCTTGCCGCCTCCTCGACCCGGCGCGCTGTTTCCGGCTTGCCGACTGATTTGAAGCGCAGCGGGAAGGCGATGTTTTCGCGCACCGTGAGATTGGGATAAAGCGCATAGGACTGGAAGACGATGCCGACATTGCGGTCGCGGGCATCGACGCGGCTGACATCATGCCCATCAAAGGCAATTTCGCCGGCGCTCGGGGCGTAAAGTCCGGCGAGCAGGAAGAGCGTCGTGGATTTGCCGCAGCCGGAAGGGCCCAGGATGGCAACGAATTCCCCGTCCTCGATGGTGAGGTTCATCGGCTTCAGAACACGGGTCTCGCCCCAGCTCTTGCTGACATTGGTAAGTGTAATCTGGGCCATGGCCGTTATCCCTTGATACCGCCGAAACTCATCTGCGTGATGTATTTCTGCGTGAAGCTGTAAAGGATCAGCACGGGCAGCAGGTAGACGATGCCAACGGCTGCCACCATGCCATAGTCAACGCCCATGTGATCCTGAGAAACGAAGAACAGATAGAGGCTCATCGTGAACTGGGTTTTCTCGATTAGCAGCGTCTGAACGAGCACGTATTCCTCCCAGCCGCGCAGGAAGGTGAAGGTGGCGATCGCAATGATGCCGGAACGCACCTGCGGCAGCACCACCATGCGAAATGCCTGCGAACGCGTCGCGCCATCGGTCACCGCGCTCATCTCGATGTCCCAGGGCACCGTGTCGAAGAAGCCCTTCATCACGAAGATCGCATAGGGCAGTTCCAGCGCGCTCAGCACAAGCACCACGGCGGAAAGGCTGTTCAGCATGCCCATGTAGTGAAGCTGCACGAAGACGGCGACAGTGAGCGCCAGCGCCGGAAAGGCGTGCAGCATCAGGAGGCCACGGAGGAAAGCTTCCCGTCCGACAAAGGCAAAGCGCGACAGCGCATAGGCGGCGGGCGTTGCCACCAGCGTCACGATCGCCGTCTGCGCGATGGCAAAGGCGAGCGAAGTGCCAAGCGAGGCCCAGACCGAGGGCAACAGATCACTTCGGGTATTTCCCGATCCGCTGATGTCGCGGGTCAGGAGAAAGCGATAGTTCGAAAGCGTCATGAAGGGCGCAACGAAAATCGCCATCAACAGCAGAATGGCGAGACCGAGCACGGCCCAGGCAAGCCATGGCCGTTTAAGGCGGGTTGCTCCGAGGCAGAGCGCGACCGCACCGAGATAGGCGAGCGCCGCAATCCCCGCACTGCGCCACATCACCAGCCGGCTGACGGCATCATCCGAGGAGGTGAAGGATTTCACCAGCAGCCAGAGATAAGGCAGCAGAACGGGGATGGAGACGAGCGTCAGGAAAACCAGGATGAAGGCAAGGAAGCCGGCACGGTTCAGCATGCCGCGCCGCTCCAGGCGCGCCCAGTCGAGATCGGTCATCGCAGTTGTCATGGCTGAGGACATCAGAGCACCTCAATCTTGGGCGCGGCAAAGGTGGAGCGCATGTCGGTGAGGCGCCATTGCAACAGCGTGATCACCACGCCGATCACCATCAGGCCGAGCGCCAGCGCGGCCCCATAGGCGTAAGCGCCGTTCTCAAAGGCGCGGCGATAGATGTAGAGCGCGTAAGGGGTCGAGTCATAGACCGGACCGCCGCCGGTAATCAGCAGGATATATTCATAGGTCGTCATCAGGGACAGGGCCTGGTAGATGGTGATGAAACGGATCGGCTGCGACAGCGCTGGCGCCACGACATGGCGCAGCACGCCCCATTCGCTGGCTCCATCGACGCGCGCGGCATTGGCGAGATGCGCTGGGATCGAGCGGATCGACGAGGTGAGGATCACCATGGCGAAGGACGCGCCCACGAGGCCATTGGCAAGCACGACCAGCATCAGCGGATAATCATTGCGCAGATTGACGGTTGGAAGGCCGAGCGCAATCGTCACCTGCGCCAGCAGGCCGGAGGGTGTCGGATCGGCGATCCAGATCCACAGCATGCCGTAGAGGACGGCCGGGCTCATGCGAGGCAAAAGCCACAGGCCTCGAAAGAAGTTGCCGAGCTTTTCCGGGATCGCCGTCGTGGTCATCGCCAACAGCGCGCCGAGGCCGACATTGAAGAGGAACAGGGTCGAGCCGACATAGATCAGCGTCGTCATCAGCACCATCGGGATGCGGCCGTCGCGCTGGACGATACGCTCGAAATTCAAGAGCGTGAACTGGCCGACACGCAGGTTTACCCCCATGTCGGTAAAGGCAATCACGCTGTTGACGAGGATGGGGCCCAGAAAGAAGATCGCCAGAAGCGCGATCGCCGGCATCAGATAAAGAAGCGGTCGGGCGGGGCGATGCGCCCGAAGGCGGGTTTGTGACATTGTGATCTATCCGGAATGGCCGCCGGTCCCGGCGGCAAGACGAGTGTCCTATGACGGAAGTCGACCGGAAACCGCCATACGGTCTCCGGTCGCGTGAGCACGGTCAGGGCGTGATGGCTGTCAGACCATTAATTGCTCGCGGTTTCGCGGATATCGACATCCTTGCCAAACTGCAGGCCAAGCTCGTCGGCGATGAACTCAACCGCCTGCTTCGCCGTCATCTTTCCGGTTTCGACAGCCTGCAGGCCGTTGAACAGCACCTTGTTATAGCTACCGAACTGGGTCTGGTTCGGCACGAACTGAGCGTGAACCATCATCGGAGACGCCGCGGACAGAACCCAGTTTTCCTTGTACTTCGGCATCGCCGTCTGCCCATTGGTGATGGCCGTATGATAGGAGCTGACCGCATGCTCGGTATTGAAATACGGCAGGGTCGCAAGCGCGATCAGGTCGGCGGCGATATCGGCATATTTGCTCTTCG
Organism: Rhizobium oryzicola; assembly: GCF_030504645.1. Lineage (GTDB taxonomy): Bacteria > Pseudomonadota > Alphaproteobacteria > Rhizobiales > Rhizobiaceae > Neorhizobium > Neorhizobium oryzicola. Next base: position 22,285 of record NZ_JAUKWQ010000004.1, read on the forward strand.
GGTTCACCGTGTAGAGCAGCGGATGCGACAGGTTGGCAGGCTTGCCGCCCTTTTCGGCGGCGGGCGCCGGGATCCAGCCGATCTTGTGGAAATAGCCATCCTTGTCGGTCGGCCAGGTCGCGCCATTCTTGTCGCCCAACTGCCAGGCAACCGCCCACACACCCTGGTGGAAGAGGAAGGCCTTGTCCTGTTTGAAGGCGTTCTGGATCGTATCCCAGCTCATGGCCGTGTTGTCGACCGGCGTCACGCCCTGGCGGGCATTGCGCTCGTACCAGGCCAGCGCCTTGGTCATTTCCGCCTTCGGGAAGATCAGCTTGCCGGTCTTCTCGTCGATGAACTTGACGCCGTAGGACTGGAAGACCATCAGATAGTCGATGCCGACATTCGGGCGATGCAGCATGCCGTATTGCGCGGCCTTGCCGTCGACGACCTGCTTGGCGAGCGCAGTCAGGTCATCCAGCGTGAACTCGCCGGATTCGACCTTGGCCGGCAGGCTTTCGATGAAGGCCTCGTCCTTGCCGATCTTGCGCAGCATGTCCTTGTTGTAGAAGAACATGCGGATTTCTGCGTCCTGCGGAATGCCATAGATCTTGCCGTCGGTTGCCTTCGCGGCCGTCCACAGGACCGGCAGAATGTCGCCATAGGCCCAGGGCGTGGAGGCAATCTTGGCATCCATGGCCATGGCATTGCCGTCTTCGGCAAACTTGCCGATCCATTCATGCGGCAGGATATAAAGATCGGGGCCCTGCCCGACCGAGAACGCCTTCATATTTTCCAGCGCCAGATCGTCCCAGCCCTTGGCGGCGCTGGCATTCGACTCGATGACGATGTGCTTGTCGACGCCAGCTGCCTTGAACTGGTGGTTCATGATTTCGGCAGCGGCTTCGATATTGGTGATGCGCGCCGGAGCACTCTTATCTACGAGCGTGGAAAGCTTGATCCTGATGTCTTCGGCGTGGGCCATACCACCGGTTAGGGCAGCAAGAGCAACAGTGGCGAGTAAGGCGAGAGATTTGGTCATGAGCATCATTCCGATTTGCGTTGATTATTTAATTAACTTGCTTAAATAAAACTTTCATGACATCGCCTGAGAAATGGATGAGGAGGATGGATAGGATGCTGACGCACCAACGCCACCTGCAGGCAATCGGACGCACCCAACGCGACATCATTGGGCATCTTCGGCGCAAAGGAGCTGCCTCGCGTGCAGAACTTGCCGACCTATGCGGCGTGACGACAGCCGCTATCAGCATGATGACGCGTGACTTGATCGAGCGCGGCATTCTCACGGAAGGGTCAAGGCGCAGTGGCGGGAGGGGAGCACCACATGTCGATCTGATACTGAACCCGCGGGCGGGGTATGCACTCGGCATCCACGCCAATCGCTTTTCCATCACGATGGCCATGTTGGATTTCGGCGGAACGATCGTGGGAGAGTGGCAGATCTCGGGCTCCTATTCATCTTTCTCGGAAGTCCGTTCGGTTCTCATCGAAGGGAAACAGGAGCTGTTGCGGCGGCACGCTATCGAACCCGGGCAGCTGATCGGAGCCGGGATTGCAATGCCCACGCGATTTCGCGAAGGAGCAGGGCGGCTGGATCTGGCCGATGAAATCATATCCTGGGCGGGCGCTGATCTTGAAACGTCCCTGCGCCAATCACTCGGCTGTCCGGTTCACGTTGAGAATGATGCCAACGCGGCAGCAATGGGCGAACTGACACTCGGCAAAGACGGTAGCCACGAAGACTTTGTTTATCTGTATTTGTCGGAAGGGATCGGTGGAGGCCTCATTATAGGAGGCAAGCTCTACCGTGGCACCCTTGGCAATGCCGGCGAACTGGGCGCGTTGCGCGCAAGGGGGCTGTCTCGTCCATCCTTCGACGACCTTGCAGCCTGGTTCCTGGCGGAGACCGGTGGAATTCCAGAAGGAAGAGCTGAAAGGACGTGGACGGCCTATCTCGATCAGCATCCGGATGTGTTGGAGCGCTGGCTGGAGCGGGCCGGACCGGAGACGGCGAAGTTGGCCTTCCCCATTGCGGCAATCCTAGCGCCATCTGCCATCTATCTCGGCGGAACTTTGCCAAGTATGGTGCGTAACCGCCTCGCTCTCTGGCTGAATTTTGCCGAGTCCAATCCTCATCAGGGCGGTCGCGTACTCCAGCCAAACATTATTGTACCGCAAAATGCCGCGAAGGATGCAGTGGCGCTTGGTGCTGCTGCTATGATCCTCCATGACCTGCCTCTGACTGGTCAGATGTGAAATCAGGACAAACTGCGTTCGCTCCCATTGCATCACGAACCATGATCCTGGTGGACTGGAGGTTCGGCGGACAGGGCGCCCACCACAGATCGCAAGGTGCTGCGGAATCTGACGCACCGAACACCCCACCGCATTACCATTGCAAAAACTTTTTCATTGATAGCTAATAATCTCCCTCGTCAAAAATCTGCGAGCTTTGCGAAGCCCGTCTTGCAACATAGTAAGCCGTCGAATAACCTCGAATAAGAATATCAGTATAATGAAAAAATTTTCAAATACTTTCACGCTGATGTTCGAGAGGGCCGCTTCACGGCGGCATGGGAGGATGAATGAAGCGCATACACAAGTTCGATCGCTTGCTGCTGGAATTGCGCGAGAGGATCTTCCTGCCGATTGCGGCAGACGTACCTCTAAAATTTCGGCGCGCGGAAAATGACCAGCGCCCTGCCGTTGTTGCGGGATTACAAGACGGATGGATTGATGTAGGTCCTGATCTCGTTTGGGGTGAGCCGGAAGGCTATTTCTGGTTCAAGGGCACGGCAGAAATTCCGGAGGCAGCCCACGGCAAACGCATCTTCCTGAAAGTTGAAGCGCAATTCGGCAGCGTCATGGGGCGCTCGGATCCGCAATTGTTGACTCGGATCGATGGCCGAATTGCGCAAGGCGGCGACGGCAATCATCGCGAAGTTCTGCTGACGGAAAATGCGGTTGCCGGAACACGCCATGACGTCCTTATCGAAGTGGGCACAATCGAAGACCGGCGCCAGATGAGCTTTGCCTGCCATCTCACCATTCATGATCCGCTGGCCGAAAAGGTCTATTACGATTTGCGCGTCCCTCTGGATGTCGCGCGACTGCTCGCAGAAGATGACGCACGCCGCCACTTCATTCTGAACCACATCGATGACGCCTTGGCGCGGATCGATTTCCGACCCGGTGATGCGGGGCGCTTCCAAAGCTCGCTTCAAGAAGCAGAGGCGATCGCGCAGCCGATCTATGGCGCAGAAGATTTCTCTGAGAAGCCGGTCATTACGCTGACAGGCTACACCCATATCGATGTGGCTTGGCTATGGCGCGTCCGAGAGACCCGACAGAAGATGGCGCGATCGATCGCCACAGCGCTTAATCTGATGGATCAGTACCCGGATTATCGCTTTATGCTCAATCAGGGCGTCCTGTTTGATTATCTGGAGCAGGACTATCCGGAGCTTTTCGAGCGAATTCTTCATAAGGTCAAGGAAGGCGCATTCGAGATCGAGGGGGCGCTGTGGCTGGAACCGGATGCCAATGTAACCGGGGGCGAATCCTTCGTGCGGCACATCCTGCATGGTGTTGCCTATCACGAGGAAAAATTCGGTGTACGCCCTCGCATCATGTGGCTGCCGGATACGTTCGGATATTCGCCGGCACTGCCGCAGCTGATGAAGCTGTCCGGCCTGGATACGTTCATCACGCACAAGATGAGCTGGAACGACACCAATCGCATGCCGTTCGAGACCTTTTGGTGGAAGGGCGTCGATGGCACCAAAGTGCCGACCTACTTCCTCACCATGCAACCCTATACAGCCCCGGGCTTCAATACGACCTATTGCCCTGACCTCAAGCCCACGCATGTGATGGGCGCTTGGAAGCGCCATGGGCAAAAGGCCCTGAACAAAGAGCTGTTTGCCGTCTATGGCCATGGCGACGGCGGTGGCGGACCAACGCGCGAGATGCTGGAAAACGTCCGTCGCATGGAAAAGGGAATTCCCGGTTGCCCGGCTGTGGTGCATGACCGGATGCGCCCCTTCTTCGAACGCCTTGTCGCACGGATGAACGAAAATCCCTCGGATTTTCCCACCTGGGATGGCGAGTTGTACCTCGAATTCCATCGCGGCACGTTGACATCGGTCGCCAAGAACAAGCGCAACAACAGATTTGCGGAGCAGATGCTGCGCGAGCTTGAGGCACTAGCAACGCTTGCCATGGTCGAGTACGGGACAGCCTATCCTTCGGAAATCTTGCACCGTCTTTGGCGCATCGTTCTGCTGAACCAGTTCCACGATATCCTGCCGGGCTCCTCCATCGGTGCCGTGTTCGATGACAGCGATCGCGAATACGCCGAGTTCTTCAGCGAAGCGACACGCCTGCGGTCGGAACTTATAGCGGCATTTGCAGGAACGGATGAGTTCGTCATTCCCAATCCGCTTGGCCGCGTTCGCGACGGGCTCGCCACGATCGATGGCGACGAACCGCTTATCCTCGACTTCAACGGGAATTTGGTTCCGACACAGACGATTGCCCGCGCGGATGGCAGAAGACAGCAGGCGGCACCCGTCAGAAATATCCCTGCACTCGGCATTCTGGTCGGCGGCGTAACAGCAGGGACATCGGCAGAAGGCACCGGCGCTCTGGCGATTTCGAGAAACCATCTTGAGAATGATCGTCTCACGGTACGCTTCAACGACAAGGGCCGCATACAATCCATTCTCGACAAGACAACTGGCCGTGAAGCGGTCACGCCGGGTCAGCTGGCCAACAGGCTTGTTGCCTTCCGCGATATGCCAGCGCAATTCGATGCATGGGATATCGATGAAAGCTTTGAGGATCAAAGCTGGGATATCGACGACCTGCAATCGGTCGAAATCGTGGAGACAGGGCCTTACCGCGCAGCACTTCGTTTTGTGTGGGTCTACGAGCAATCTACCATCAATCAGGTGGTCTCGCTGGAAATGGGAGCATCGACCATCGAGGTCGATACATTCATTGAGTGGAAGCAGCACCATACCTTGGTGAAGGTAGCCTTTCCGATCAATGTTTTCGCCAGCGAGACAACGGCGGAAATTCAGTTCGGCCACATGCGTCGCCCGACACATCGCAACACATCATGGGATCAGGCACGCTTCGAGACGGTCATGCACCGCTGGGTCGATATGTCCGAACAGGACTTCGGCGTCGCCTTGCTTAACGATTGCAAATATGGCTATGACGCGAAGGAGGGTCTGCTGCGCCTGACATTGCTGCGCTCACCCACCTATCCCTGGCCGGATGCTGATCAGGGCGAGCACCGTTTTCGTTATGGCATTCACATCCATCATGGATTGCTTGCCGGTGAGGGTGTCCCCGCCCTCGCCGAAAGCTTCAATGCGCCTTTACGTCTGCACGCCGGCAGCGGCAGCACGACCGCCCAGAAGGCGGCGTCTCTCTTCGATCTCACTGCTAGCGGTATCGCAGTCGAAAGCGTCAAGAAGGCCGAGATTGGCAATGACCTCATCGTCCGCCTATGGGAGACGCAGGGCCGGCGGAACAGCGTGACGCTTACGCTGCCCGAGCATTTTTCAAACGCAGCCGAGGTTGACCTGCTGGAGCGGGACGCCCGGCCCCTGCCCTTCACGGAGGGGCAAGTGCGGCTTGATTTCGCACCATTCGAAATCCGTTCGCTCAAGCTTACCAGGAGAGTTGCGTCCGTGAGGTGATGCGCAGCCTCAAGCACCGAACATCCAGTCCGCTGCATGAGGAATGTGGAATGCAGGAATACGGGAAAGGCAAGGTCTGAGGAGACTGCCTTGCCGTCAATGGAGGCAAAGTGGCTGTCCCATCCGGATATGCCGCCTGTAACAAAGAAGGAGGAGTCCATGACCAAACTGACAAGAAGAACCCTGCTCGGAACCATGGGTGCAGCCGCTGCCGCATCTGTCGTATCGACTATTCCGGCAATGGCCGCAGAGCGCACCATTCGCCACTTCTGGTGGGGAAACCCGGAGCGCGATAAGCGGACATTCGCGGCCATCGATCTATTCCAGAAGCACCATGCTGGGATCAAGGTATCCGGTGAGACGATTGGCTGGAAAGACTACTGGACTAAGATGGCCACGCAGACGGCAGGTCGCAACATGGCCGACCTGATCCAGATGGATTACCGGTATCTTTTCGAGTATGTCCATCGCGGCGCACTGAAGCCGCTCGATGAGTATATCGGCAAGTCCCTCATGGTCGGCGATTTCGATCCCGGTCCGCTTGCTGGCGGCAAGGTCGATGGAAAGCTCTATGGTCTGAATATCGGCTCGAACAGTCAGGTTCTGGTCTACAACACAAAGGTTTTTGCAGACGCCGGCATAACGGCCGATGTGATCAACTGGACACGCGAAGACTTCCCAAAAATCTGCGAGAAGATCACATCCGCCACCGGCGGCAAGATGAAGGGTTCCGACGACCTCTCGACCTCCGTCGACATCATGCAGGTATGGGTCAGACAGAACGGCCGTGAATTCTATGACGCGGACGGCAAGGTGACCGCCACCGCTGCAGACATTGAGAGCTTCTGGCAATACTGGGCCGAGATGCGCAAGGCCGGCATTATCGCCGGCAAGGACCGTACCGTTGTCATCAACCCGCCGCTCGGCGAATCGGGTATCGTTACCGGTGGCACAGCCATCTCCCAGTTCTGGTCTAACCAGATCGTCGGCATCCAGGCGCTGATGAAGGACAGGATCGGCGCGGCCATGTTCCCGCACAAGAAGGGCGGGCCCTATGGTCAGTATATCAAGCCTGCCATGTTCATGTCGTTGACCCGCGATGTGAAGGATGTCGACGCCGCGATCGCCTATATGAATGACTGGGTAAACGACCCGGAGACGACCAAGGCTCTCGGCCTGGAGCGCGGCATCCCCTGCTCGCCTAAGGCCCGCGAGGCTCTCAAGCCCAGCCTCAGCGACACTGAAAAGGATGCAGTCGCCTTCTTCGATGCGATCCAGACTCGTGTCGGCCAGCTGCCGCTTCCCGAACCGAAGGGGGCAGGCGAAGTGTATGAACTGTTCACGCGTAGCGCCTCTGAGGTGGTTCTCGACAAGATCAAGCCGGCTGAAGCTGCAGGCCGCTTTATTGAGGATGCACAGGACATCATCGATCGCGCCCGTTGATTGGCATCGCACCGGATCCTGAACCTTCATTTCTTTCAGGATCCGGACTTTTCGGACAGAGACCGCTTCATGAGACGCTTTTTTACCCGGAATGCTCCCGGTTACCTATTTCTATCCCCATGGCTGATCGGCTTTTTCCTTCTCACCCTCGGTCCCATTCTGGCGTCCCTCTACTTCTCCTTCACGCGCTACGACATGGTCAGTGCGCCGCGATGGATTGGCTGGGATAACTACGTCTACATGTTCACGCGCGATCGGCGCTTCTGGAAGGCGTTGAACGTCACCTTCAGCTATGTGGCGCTCGCAGTGCCGGCCCGTTTGGCGATGGCGCTGTGCGTGGCCATGCTGTTGGACAAGGGGCTCCGCACAATCGGCCTTTACAGGGCGATCTTCTATCTTCCCTCGCTGCTTGGTTCCTCAATCGCTATCGCAATTCTTTGGCGTCAGCTTTTTGCAGGCGATGGCGCTGTAAATGCAGTTCTCTCCTTCTTCGGCATTCAGGGTCCCTCCTGGATCACTGATCCGCAGACATCGCTTTACACGCTGGTTGTTCTCGCTATGTGGCAGTTCGGCTCACCGATGCTGATCTTTCTCGCGGGGCTTCGATCCATTCCGCGAGACCTTTACGAAGCTGCTGAAATTGATGGCACATCGCGCTGGCGCCAATTTACCCGCATCACGCTGCCACTGCTGGCCCCTGTCATCTTCTTCAATCTCGTGCTGCAGACAATAGAGGCCTTCAAGACCTTCTCCAGCGCTTTCATCATTTCCCATGGCAATGGTGCGCCAGCGGACAGCCTACTCTTCTATACCGTCTACCTGTTCAACGAGGCGTTCAGCTTCTTCCGCATGGGCTATGCCTCGGCGCTGGCCTGGGTGCTGCTGGTCATCATTGCAACCTTTACCGGGATTGCCTTCCTCTCTTCGAAATACTGGGTGCATTATGAAAACGAACGCGACTGACGCGGCATTGGACAGCGAGCTGGCCGCGGCCGCTGAGATTGCGGCCATCTCGCGGAAGAAGCGCGAGGCGCAGGCACGGCGGGGACGCGCGTGGAAGCACACCTTCCTGATCGCAGCCTCCTGCGTCATGCTCTATCCGCTGTTCTGGCTGCTTTCGGCTTCGGTCAAACCTGAGAACGAGATCTTCACGACGCTTTCGCTCTGGCCCTCAACCTTCCAGTTCGACAATTATTCGAAGGGCTGGAACGGGCTGCCGCTGTCCTTCTCGGTGTTCTACATTAACTCCACAATCGTGACAGTGCTGTCGGTCATCGGCAACCTGCTTTCCTGCTCCTTTGCCGCCTATGCTTTCGCCCGGCTTAAGTTTACCGGCAGAAGCTTCTTCTTCTCGCTGATGATGCTGACCCTCATGATCCCTTATCATGTGGTTCTAATTCCCCAGTATGTGGAGTTCCTGAAGCTTGGCTGGGTCAACACCTACCTGCCACTGATCGTACCGAAGTTTCTCGCATCCGATGGCTTCTTCGTGTTTCTGATGATCCAGTTCTTCCGCCAACTGCCGCGTGAACTGGACGAAGCAGCCGAAATAGATGGCTGCTCGCCCTTCAAGATTTATTGGAGGATCATCCTGCCGCTATCGCTGCCGGCAATGGGTACTGCTGCCATCTTCTCCTTCATCTGGGTATGGGAAGATTTCCTCGGACCGCTCATCTACCTGAACGACATCAAAACCTTCACCGTGCCGCTGGCGCTTCGGCTTTTCGTTGACAGCCAAGGCGAGTCCGCCTTTGGCCAGATGTTTGCGATGTCGGTTACCTCGCTGGTGCCGGTCGTCATCTTCTTCATTCTTTTCCAGAAGCTCATCATCCGTGGCATCGCCACCACCGGCATGAAATAAGGACTCTTCGCGCATGGTTGCATTAACGCTGAGAAACACCGGCAAACGCTATGGGGCGCTTTCCATCATCCAGAACATGAATCTGGACGTTCGCGAGGGTGAGTTTTTGGTTCTTGTCGGCCCTTCCGGCTGCGGCAAGTCTACGCTGTTACGCATGATCGCGGGCCTGGAGGACATTACTGATGGCACGATCGCCATGGACGGTCGGGTGGTCAATGACCTGCCAGCCTCCAAGCGCGAACTTTCCATGGTCTTCCAGAGCTATGCTCTCTATCCGCACATGACGGTCGCGAAGAACCTGGCCTTCGGGCTGGAAAACATGAAGCTACCCCGTGCGGAAGTGCAGCGTCGAGTTGCAGAGGCCGCCCGCATACTACAGATCGAAAAACTCCTCGACCGCAAGCCGCGCCAGCTCTCCGGTGGGCAGAAGCAACGCGTCGCGATTGGCCGCGCAATCGTGCGCGAGCCCAAGCTTTTTCTGTTCGACGAACCACTCTCCAACCTCGACGCCGAATTGCGCGTGCAGATGCGTGCGGAGCTTGCCTCCCTCTACGCGCGATTGGGCACGACGATGATTTACGTCACCCACGACCAGGTTGAAGCCATGACGCTTGCAAGTCGCATCGTGGTGCTGCGCGGCGGCAAGATCGAGCAAGTCGGCACGCCGCAGGAGCTTTACGAGCGCCCGCAAAATCTGTTTGTCGCTGGCTTCATCGGCTCGCCAAAGATCAACATGATCGAGTCAGCGTTGAAAGCCGGTTCGGATGGAATGGAAGTTGCCGCAAAGGGCTTCCAGGCTTTCAAGGTGCCGCGTCTCGATACCAAAGATGGCGCCATCACCATCTGTATCCGCCCCAGTTCCATAAAGTTGGGTGAAGGCTCCGTTCAGGCACAAGGCACCGTGCGCCTTGTGGAATATCTGGGTAATGAAACGCTGCTGCATATCGCACTGAATTCAGGACAAACCCTGCTTGTCAGCGGGAAGGCGACCGCATCCCTCAAGATGGGCGATACCGTCACCGTGGGTTTCGAACTTGCGGATCTCCACTATTTCGACAGCAAAGGGCAACGTTTGGAGGCGATCTAATCTGGCGATAAAAAGAGCGATTGTGACATCATGCAAATTTAAAAGGGAAATCTGTCACGACGAATTCACAGTGTTTCTCCACTGTGTGGCGGAGGTCTATGCGTCATGTCCAACCGTCCGAACATCACAGCGACACGTCTCCTGGATGCCTGCGAGGCACTGCTATGCGAGCGGGGAGCCCACGAGGAATTGACCACGCGTCGCATTGCCCTAGAGGCGCAGGCAACCCCGTCCGCTATTGCCTACCATTTCGGATCCCAGGAAGAGCTGATCACCGCGGTTGCCGAGCGTGTCTATCGCCGCCTGAATGCCGAGCGGCTTGCCTTGCTGCGGAAGGCAGTCGATCGACGCTCTCCGGAGCCGCCGGATCTGGAAGAGGTCATCGCGGCGCTTGTCGGCCCGTCGATCCGCTGGGCGGCCAACCCTCAGTCCGGCTATCGCGTGCTGTCCTATTTCACATCCATGGCACATGCGCATCGCGACGGAACCGCCCATTACCGGCGGATTATCGAGGATGTGGAGCATCACAAGGCTTTTATCCCGCAGTTGAAGCGCATCGCGCCCTGGCTTGACGAGGTGGATATCGGCTGGCGTCTGAACTGCGCACTCGGCATCCGTTCGCAAGTAACCCGCAGCCGCCAGAGAACCGAACTCCTGACCGATCACCGCATGAACCTGGACGATCCCGACCTGGTGATCTCTCGAATGGTCGAGGTGATCGCGCCGATGTTCCGTCGGACGAGCTGATTTCGAACAGCATTCGAATTCCGTCACGCCTGCGAAACATGCCCCTTTTATCGATCCTCCCTGACAACACGTGTCCTGGAGGCCCGTCATGCGCCGCGAAACCACATTTATTCATCTGACCGACCTGCATATCGGCACCGCCGATGATGCGCATCTGCACAGCGATACGACCGAGACGCTGCTGCAGGTCCTCGATCTCGTCGCCACCGTCACGCCGAAGCCGAAATTCGTGATCGCCAGCGGCGACCTGACCAATCGCGGCGATGCGGAGAGCTTCCGGCGGCTGAAGCAGATCATGGACGAGAGGATCGATGTGCCTGTCGTCTATGCGCTCGGCAATCATGACACCCGTCCCGGCTTCTACGAGGGCATGCAGGTGGAGACAGCCGATCCGAATGCGCCCTATGACCATGATCTGGTACTCGAAGACATCCACATCATCACCCTCGATTCCTCTACACCCGGCCTGATCGGCGGGACGATCGACCCGGAACAGTTCGATTGGCTGTCGGCGGCGCTGGACCGTCATCCGGATCTTCCAAAGCTGATCGTTGTGCATCACCCGCCGGCCCTCGGCGAAGAGCCGGATCTTGCCCATTGGCGCACAATCCATTTCCCGCAGTCCGAAAAGCTTCGCGACCTGCTGAAGGGCCGCAACATCATCGGCATCCTGAGCGGCCATATCCATCACGACCGGGTCTCCGTCTGGCACGGCATTCCGGTCGTGGTCGGAACGGGCCAGCATGCGGCAACCGATATCCTGCGAACCGACATCCTGCGCATGGTGCGCGGCGCATCCTTCGGCATCGGCACCCTTCGTCCATCCGGACTGACGATGGCCTTCGTGCCGCTGCCGTCCGACCGCGCCGAACTCAACACCTATCCGCTGGAAATGCTGCTGGCGCGGGCCATGCCCGTCGCGGCTGAATGAATCCGTCAGGAGAACACGACATGCTGCGCAGAACCTCTCTCAAGCTGCTGACCGCTCTCGCAGGCAGCCTGCTGGTGCCTTTCGGTGCCCTGGCCGACATGGCCGCGACGATCGACAAGCCGGTGACCATCACCTTCTACAACTACAATCTGGCTTCCGCGAGTGCGGGTGCCGATGCGACCAAGGAACTGATCGCCGGTTTCGAGAAGAAGTTTCCGAACGTCAAGGTCGAGCCGATCGCCGTTCCCTCGAACGAGATCATGTCGCGCGTGCAGGCGGATATCGTTGCTGGCCGCCAGCCGGATGTGGCGCAACTCGTCTTCCGCGACCTGATTTATCTTGCCACCGATCTCGGTGCCAATGCGCTTGAGGATATGGTCAAGCCGGCCGAGCTCAAGGACCATCTAGCGGGGATGATCCCGAACGGCCTGGAGCTTGGTAAGGTGGATGGCAAGACCTATGGTCTGGCCTATACCTTCTCGACGCCGATCATGTTCTACAATGCTGATCTGTTCCGTCAGGCAGGCCTTGATCCGGACCAGCCGCCGAAGACCTGGGCCGATGTGGCGGCAGCCGCCAAGGCCATCAACGAAAAGACGGGCAAGAACGGCTTCTTTCCCGGTGCCTATGGCCCGGCCGACGGCACCTTCGTCTACCAGTCGATCGTCATGTCGAATGGCGGCAAGGTTCGCGATGGCAACAAGCTGACCTTTGCTGACAGCAATGCCGCCGAAGCGGTCAAGATGCTGCATGACATGGTGGTCAGCGGCGCGCATGCCAAGATCGATCCCGCCAGCGCTTCCGATACCTTTGCCGGCGGCAATATGGGCATGTTCCTCTATACCAGCGCGCTTCTGTCCAGCCTGAAGAAATCGGCTGCCGGCAAGTTCGATCTGCGTCTTGCCGCCATGCCTTCCTTCGGCAGCAAGCCGACGGCGCCCACCAATTCCGGCAGCGCCTTGTTCGTGTTCAGCAAGGATCCGCTGAAGCAGCGCGCATCCTATGAACTGCTGAAATATCTGACGAGCCGGGAGGCCTATACGATCATCACCAGCAAGATCGGCTATCTGCCGCTGCGCCTCGATATCGTGGACGATCCAAACTATCTCGGCGGCTGGGTGAAGGAAAACCCGATGTTCCGGGCCAACCTCGAACAGTTGAACCGCTTGACCGCCAACATGGCCTTCCCAGGCGCCAACTACCGCCAGGTGGAAAAGATGATGATGGATGCCGTGCGCGAAGCCGTATTCGGCAATGGCGATCCGATCGCTGTCCTGAAGACGGCTCAGGAGCAGGCACAGGACCTGATGCCCTGATTGCGGCATCAAGGGAGAGGCCAGCGCAGCGACGCCTCGGCCTCTCACCATTCTCTGAAAGGGCAGGATCGTGACGAGCTTCCAAGCAGAATTTGCGCCCTCGAAGGCCGCTGCCGCAACGCCTATGCGGGCGGCACGCCTGCGTGAACCTTTTTCGATTGCGCCCTGGATCTACCTGGCCCCCACCCTAGCGCTGTTGATGATCTGGACCTATGTGCCGCTGGTCGAAGCCTTCAAGCTCTCCTTCTACCAGTGGAACATGCTGCCCACCTCGCCGCAGCGCTATGTGGGCTTGAAGAATTACGAGCGCCTGATTGCCCTGCCGGAAATGCGCAACGCGCTTTGGAACACGCTCTATTACACGCTCGGCCTGTTTCCGATGTCGGTGATCATTCCGCTTTTCGTGGCCATCTGGACGCAGGATCTGACCGGGCGGGCGCGCAAGATCTACCGGGCGCTGATCTTCGTGCCGATGATCGTTGCCCCGGTCGTGGCCGCCATCCTCTGGCGCTGGCTCCTCAACGAGGACCAGGGCATCGTGACCCTCGGCCTGGACTGGCTGGGGTTCGATCGCATCGGCTTCCTCACCGATCCTCGTTATGCCCTGGCGACGCTGACCTGGATTACCGGCTGGAAACTGATCGGCTTTTCCACGCTGCTGTTTTCCGCCGCCAATGCCGGCATCAATTCCGCCTATATCGAGGCGGCCCGCATTGATGGCGCGAGCCGCTGGGGCATTATCCGCGATATCCGCCTGCCCCTGCTGTCGCCCACCATCCTGCTTCTGTCGATGATGACAATCCTGTTCGGCGCGCAATGGAGCTTTGCCTATATCCGTGTCCTGACCGATGGCGGTCCGCTGAAATCGACCACCAATATCTTTTACCTTCTCTATCAGTACGGCTTTGAGACGCTCTCCGCCGGCTGGAGTTCAGCCGCCGGCATGATTGCCTTTGCCGGCTTTGGCCTTCTCGCCGCAGGCTGCATGTGGCTGACCAAGAGGTTCGCGGTCTATGACAATTGAGAACCCCGCTTCCTCTCCCGAGCCGTCGAGTATGACAGCGCCGGGACTTGTGAGACGGCTTGCCGTGCATGCGATGATGATCCTGTTGTCCGTGCTGTCGATTTTCCCGATCTACTGGATGATCGTCACCTCGCTCAGGCCGGCCAACGAAATCTTTTCGACAGCGCTTTGGCCGGCCTCCCCCACGCTGGAAAACTATGCCTTCGTCCTGACGCGCATCCCCATGCTGCAAATGCTGCTCAATACGGCAGTGGTCGCTGCCTTCACAGCGGGCCTGCAGGTGGTGACGGGCATGCTGGCCGCCTATGCGCTGGTGCGCTGGCGGATGCGCCTCTCGGGCGTGGTGCATGGCTTGATCGCGCTCTCATGGCTGGTGCCGTTCCAGGTGACCATGATCCCGAACTATGTGCTGGCCTCGCAGCTTGGCCTTCTCGACACGCTGACGGGCTTGATCATTCCCAATGCCGCGCATGCCTTTGCGGTGCTGATGCTCTATCACGGCATGCGCTCCTTCCCGAGCGAGATCCTGGAAGCCGCCCGCATCGACGGTGCCCGAAGCTGGAAAATCCTGTGGCAGATCGTGGTGCCGAACATGGGGGCGCCGATCGCCTCGCTCTCCATCATCGCCTTTATCTCCGCCTGGAACGAATATTTCTGGCCGCTGCTCCTGTCGCGCAAGCCGGAGAACTCCGTGGTGCAGATCGGCCTGCAGATGTTCATGACGCAGGAGGGCAATCTTTGGGGGCCGCTAATGGCGGCCGCCTGTCTGGCAAGCCTGCCGATCCTGGTCGTCTATCTGGTGCTGCAGCGCCACGTCATCGAATCCTTCATGAAATCCGGAATCCGCTGATGAACGAAACCTATTCCCGCCTGATCGAGCTGGAAGGCGCTCATAATGTGCGCGATCTCGGCGGCTATCCCATAGCAGCCGGAGGCTGCACCCGCTGGCGCTCGCTGCTGCGCGGCGATGCGCTGCACGCATTGACTCCGGGAGACATAGCCGTGCTGACCGGACTTGGACTGGCAGCCGTCATCGATCTCAGAAACCCAGCGGAAGTCGCGCTCGAACCCAACCCCTTTGCCGAGCACGACCAGGTAGGCTATCTCACCATCCCGCTTTTTTCAGCTCTATCGCCCGTGGAAATGATGGCGCAAGGCCGAGCGACCTTCGATATGGGCGAGCGATACTGCCACGCGCTTGATCATTGCCAGGAAGCGATTGCACTAGTGCTGTCGACTATCGCCCAGATGCCTGCCGGAGCCGTGCTCTTTCACTGCAGCGCAGGCAAGGACCGCACCGGTCTTATCGCTGCTCTGCTGCTTGGCAATGCGGGTGTACCACCCTCTACAATCATCGAGGACTACGCCCTGACGGGCCTCGTGGCGGAACACTTGATTTCCAAGCTTCGTGCCCGTGCCTTGGCGCGCGGAATGGACTCTCGCCTGATCGATATCGTTCTGGCGTCTGAGCCTACGAGCATGCAGCACGCCTTGAACCACCTGACAAATCACTATGGAAACGTGGTCAACTACCTGCGGCACATTGGTCTTAAGTCGTCCGAGCTCAAGGCGCTTGATGAGCGCGTCGCAGGGAACTAGAGCACTTCCGGTAAACTCGGGAACATTCCAACTTATTCCCGGTCACGGAAGCTTGCTGCTTTGGTCAGCGCAATTACACGTCATCCTCTGAAATCCGCACTCCGTCTTTGTCGAAGACATGCAGCCGGCTTTGCGGCAAAGTGACATGGATCGCGCCTTGCGCCTGCATCAGCATTCGGTCGGTCGAGAAGAGCTTGAAGCTTTCACCATGCACGACGAGATGCAGAATAACTCCAAGTCCGGTCGGTTCGACGAGCTCCACTTGTGCCTCCACGCCTGTGCCGGATGACGCAGCCACGACGTGCTCGGGACGAATACCCAGCGTTACCATCTCGCCATCTGCCCGGGCGACGTGCCGTCCCAGGGAAACCTGAATGCCGTTGGAAAGAACAATTTCGCTCACTCCATTTGATTGGCTCAACCGGCCTTCCAGAAAATTCATGCCCGGAGAGCCGATGAAGCCCGCGACAAACAGATTGGCCGGGCGGTCATACAGTTCGAGCGGAGAGCCGATTTGCTGAACCGAGCCGGCGTTCATGGCAACGATACGGGAAGCAAGTGTCATCGCTTCGATCTGGTCGTGCGTGACATAAACGGATGTCGCCCCAAGCTCTGCGTGCATCCGCTTGATTTCGGCCCGCATTTGTTCGCGCAGGCGTGCATCCAGATTGGACAGGGGTTCGTCGAAAAGAAAAGCCTTGGGTTTGCGTACGATGGCGCGGCCCATGGCCACGCGCTGCCGCTGTCCACCCGACAGCGCCTTCGGGCGGCGGGCCAGATATGGATCAAGCCCAAGCTTTTGCGAAGCGGATCCGACAGCCGCATCGATCACCTCTTTGGATTTTCGGCGCAGGCGAAGACTGTAACTCATGTTTTCCGCAACGCTCATGTGCGGATAAAGTGCATAGGACTGGAAGACCATTGCGATATCGCGATCCTTTGGCTTCAGATCGTTGACGCGCTGTCCGTCGATCGCGAGCGTCCCGGATGTGATGTCCTCCAATCCCGCAATCATGCGCAAAAGCGTCGATTTTCCGCAGCCGGAAGGTCCGACAAGAACAATAAATTCGCCATCATCAATGTTGAGATCGACACCCTCCAGAACAGGGTGATCGCCATAGGACTTGCCGACGCTGTGAAGCTCAATGGACGCCATGGGTTTATCCTTTCACGGCACCGGCTGTGAGGCCTTGCACGAGATATCTTTGAATGAGCAGGAAGAATAGACATGCCGGGATCAACGCCATCACGCCCGCAGCCATCATCTGTCCAAAGTCCACTGAGAATTTTGAGACGAAGGTGAGAAGGCCAACCGGGAAGGTAGCGCTCGCATTGCCGGAGATCAGCATCAGGGCGAAAAGGAGCTCGCTCCAGGCCGCGGTGAAAACGAAGCCGAGGGTAGCGGCAATACCGGGCAAGGTCAGAGGCAGAATAATCTGCCTGAAAGCGGTGAACCGGCTCGCACCGTCGATCATCGCGGCTTCCTCAAGATCCTTCGGAATTCCGTCAAAGAACGACTGCATCAGAAAAGTCGCGAAGGGAACGTTAAACGCGGTATAGACGATCACGAGGCCCGTCAAGCTGTTCGTCAAGCCGAGTGGAGACAGCATCTTGAAGATGGGAGCCACCAGCATCACCAGAGGAAACATCTGCGTGATCAGCATCAATGCAATGATCACGTATTTGCCGCGAAAGCGGAAGCGCGACAATGCGTAACCTGCAAGCGACGAGAACACGGTCACGGCAAACGCCGTCGAACTTGCAACGATCAAGCTGTTCTTGAAGAAGGTCGGAAAGGCGCTGTTTTCAATGACGAAGTGATAGTGATCGAACGTCGATCGCGATGGCCACAACCTGACACCTTCGCTGTAGAGCAGGTCGTTCGGCGTGACCGAAACCTTCAGGAGCCAGAACAGCGGAAAGAGAGCAAATGCAATATAGACCAGGATGGCGCCGCGATGGGCAATTGTTCCAATAAGTTTGCCGGTCATTGATCAGTCCTTCTCAATGAGACGCTGGCGAATGACGACGATCAGCATGGAATACGCAAGCAGAAGAACCAGAAGAACCAGCGCGATGGCCGAGGCATAGCCAAAGTCGAGACGCCGAAAGGCTTGAGTGAAGATATAGCTGGCTACGATCTGGGTGCGATCTGCCGGTCCGCCATTGGTCATGACGACAATGAGATCGGCAAAGTTTGCGATCCATACGGTTCGGAGCAAGATGGTGATGGCGATGGTTGGTGCGAGGAAAGGCAACGTGATTGATATAAAGCGCTGCAGAGGATTTGCACCGTCGATTGCCGCCGCCTCATAGAGGTCGCGCGGAAT
Organism: Rhizobium oryzicola; assembly: GCF_030504645.1. Lineage (GTDB taxonomy): Bacteria > Pseudomonadota > Alphaproteobacteria > Rhizobiales > Rhizobiaceae > Neorhizobium > Neorhizobium oryzicola. The sequence continues at coordinate 40,337 of NZ_JAUKWQ010000004.1, forward strand.
TGCCTGAAGGGCGGCAAGCAGTGTTATCGCGAAGAATGGTATACCCCACCATACATTGGCAATGATCGGCCCCCACATGGCAAGCTGGGGATCCGCGAGAATATTGTTGGGTGCCGAAAGAAGACCGAGTGAAACCATCCAGTGAGGCAGCGGCCCGATGACGGGATTGAATAGCCAGGCCCAGTTCAATCCAGCGAGAAAGGTTGGTACGGCCCAGGGCAGGAAGACCAGCGCCTGGGCAATCCCCCGTCCTGCAAAAGGCTTGTCGAGAAGCAGCGCTAGAATGAGGCCGAAGAAAAACTGCAGGAAGACCGACGCGCCTGTCCACCAGAGGGTATTTTTCAGCGCGCGATAGAAAGCCGCATCCTGGGAAAGCGCCTTCAGATGTTTAAGGCCCACAAAGCCACCAGAAAATGGATTGAGCAACTGGATATCTCGAAACGCATAGGACAGTCCGAGAAGCAGCGGCACGAGCATCACGGCAATGATAAGCACGAGGACCGGCGCGCTGTAAAACCAAGGTTCGGCAGCATCCGCAAACCGGCGAAGAGGCCTTTTTCCTCCCGTTCGCGTGCCTGCCACCTGATGGTAAGACATAAGTTACTCCTCCCGGAGGGCGATAACGCCCAACGTGAACCGGTATTGGTATTGGTATTGGCTCTTGGGTTGAAAGGGTGCGTGAAGAAACGCTTCACGCACCGATTTCGCCAGCGCTACTTGGATGCAAGGAACTTTTGCTGCGCCTTGGTCATATATTCGGCCCACTGCTTGGCAAGCTCTTCCGGTGTGATATCGCCGAGCAGCGCCTCCTGAGAGGTCTTGATGACCAGAGAGTCCTTGAAGAAGGCAAACTCCTCAAGATACGTCGGCATCGTGGTGGGCACGGCATTCTTGTCCGCGAGTTCATCAAACCAGCCCTTGAACTGCTCGCTGGCATAGAAGGGATCTTTCTCTGCCGACAGATGGACAGGAAGAGCACCCGTCTTCTTGTTCCAGGCAATATTGCCCTCAGGGCCCTCTAACGTCTCAATCAGTTTCCAGGACAGATCCTTGTTCTTGGATGACGCCATCATCGACCAGCCCGCAAAGCCTATTGTGGGGAAGGTCTTGCCGTCGGGGCCCTTCGGCATGGTCATAATGCCGAAATCTTCCGGCTTCATCCGCTGCGCGATAGCAATGAGGGCGTCGGGATCCTGATCGAGGAAGGCGCAGGTTCCGGAGTAGAAGCCGGCAACAATTTCGTTGAAGCCCCAGTTGACGCTATCCTTGGGCGCGTAGCCTTTCTTATAGAAGTCGACAAGATATGTGAGACCCTTTACCCAGCCGAGGCTATCGAAGGTCGACTTTCCGTCCTTGGTGAAGAACTCGTTGGAGCCAGCCATGGATGCACCGAACATGACCCAGCCGTTCAGCCCCCCCGGACCGCCGCGCAGGCAGTATCCAGACTTGCCTGGAAGGGCGGAAATTTTCTTCGACGCTTCAGCAAATGCATCCAGCGTTTTCGGCGGCTCCTTCACGCCGGCCTGTTCAAGAAGCTTCTTGTTGTAGAACATGGCGCGCAGATAAAAACCATAGGGCAACATGTATGCGGTCTTTTTGACATCGCGTCCAAGTTCCAGGGCGCGCGGCGTGAGTCCTGCAGTATATTGCCACTTTGCAAGGTAAGGCTCCAAGCTCTCCAGCATGCCGTTGTTGGCATAGAGAGAAAGCCAGGTATCGGGCATTTCCATTACATCCGGCACATCGCCGGCCGACACCATCGTAGCAAACTTTTGAAAAGCCTCATTCCATGGCAGCGAGATGATCTCGACCTTTGTGCCGGGATTTGCGGCTTCAAACTTTGCGGTGATTGATTTGAGAGTTTCCGTACGCTCGGGGCTGGTAATCACCTCAACCAGCTTGAGGGTGGTATCCGCCAAGGCCGTACCGGCCATCATGGCAGTAAAGAATGCTGCTGCTACCAGTTTTTTCATTATCCTGCTCCCAGTTTGTTATGTGATGCGTGTTATCGACCGGCTTTCGTTGCCACCTCGATTGCCGATGCGAGATCGCTCCAGAGCACCTCTGTGCCCTCCAACCCGACATGGAGGCGTACGGAACGCTCGCTGATACCAAATGTGTGGGCGGAATTCGGCTGGGCCTTCTGCTCCAGGACCACCTCGCCCGGCACGATGAGGCTTTCATGCCCACCCCAGGACACGCCAAGCTTGAAAAGCTTCAGGTGATTGGCGAATGCACGAACATCCACACCTTGCTTGAAGATGAAGGAAAACAGGCCCGACGTACCCTTCAATCCAGGCGGCAGACGGTTCGCCAAGCCAGGATGACAAACAGTTTCCACAACATCCAACGCCTGCAGTCGCGCCGCGATCTGCATGGCAGAGCTCTCATGGGCCTTCATGCGGATAGGAAGCGTACGCAGCCCGCGGATCAGCAGCCAGGCGTCAAAGGGGGACATCTTGCCGCCAAGGTAAGGATAGGCTTCCGCTCGCAGTCGGTCGATCAAGAGCTTGGAGCCTGCCACCACACCTGAAACGACATCACTATGCCCGCCCAAATATTTGGAAGCTGAATGAAGCACGAGGTCCACTCCCAAAGCTAGCGGGTTCTGGAAAATCGGGCTTGCCCAGGAATTGTCGATGATCGAAATGGCACCATGCCGACGGGCAATCTGCGCCAAAGCGCCGACATCATGCGCTTCCATCACCCAGCTGGTCGGGCTTTCCATGTAAAAAAGTTTTGCACCGGCCATTGCCTTGTCGATTGCCGCCTCGTCCCGACCATCGACATAGGTGACTTCAATCTTCAACCGTTTCAGCAGTGTGCCGAAGAGCCGAAAGGCATCGGGATAGACGTGGCGGACAGCCACAATGCGGTCACCGGGTTCTACGAAGGATAGGACCGAAGCGGAAATCGCCGCCATGCCGCTTGCAAAGCCCAGCGCATCTTCAGCGCCCTCAAGCTTGGCCAGCATTTCCTCGAACAGGCGGACCGTCGGATTTAGGCCCCGCGTATAGACGGGGCGCGCCTTCTCCCCTCGATACGTGGAAACCATCTCTTCATAGCTTGAGAATGTAAACAGCGAAGTTTGGACGATCGGCGGCACAACCGCCTCAAATGCGTGAGGCTCGTCATGGGCGACGATGAGGGATGCAAGCTCGAAGTGCTCGAAGCCATGACTCATTGCGACATTTCCTTGATATCTTCCTCGACAACCGCCAGGATTTTGAGAGTTTCTTCCCGCGCCTTCTCTGCATCTCCAGCCACGATCGCGTTGAAGAGCGTACGGTGGTATGGGAATGAGCGGGCGGCGAAATCCGGGCGGTCAAACGGCTTCGACCAAAAGCGTTCGAAACCCTCGCGCATCTGCTCCAGCAACTGCCGAAACAGCGAGTTGTGGGTTGCATCGTATATGGAGAGATGAAAGGCGAGGTCGGCCTTGCCAGATGTTCCTTCGGCGAGGTGAACGCGCTCCATCTCTTCGAGCCTTGCCCCCATGATCGCAATATCGCGCTGCGTACGGCGGCGGGCAGCCGCCATGGAAGCTTCCACTTCGATCCCGCGGCGCACTTCCAATGTCATGAGCAACGCATCACGCAGACTCTGTGCATCAATTGAAATTGGCATATGCACCGTAGCGCCGGATATGGGCTTGAGCAGATAGGTGCCGCTACCCTTGCGGCTTTCGATAACGCCGAGAGCCTGGAATTTGCGAAGGACCTCGCGGATGGTCGATCGGCCAACGTTGAGAGCGGCCATCAATTCTCGTTCGGTCGGAAGGCGCTCACCCGGAGCCAAGCCAGCCCGCTCAACGAAATCTGCCAGCACCTTCTCGACCTGCACAACTCGGTCGATAGGAGGCAGTGGCATGATCGCAGTATCTGGCCCGGACTTCTCGTTCAAAATATGCCACGCCTTTAAATTGGTCTGACATCTTACCTATGCATTCTTTATTTCGGATTGCAAGACAGGAAAACAACGCTTGAACAAGCAAACGCGCCTATGGAGGCCCGAGGACAGAGCCTGCTCCGAAAATGGGAAAGGTTGGCAACGTTCCACGTCGCTACTCATCGTCGAACAATAAGCGGTTGATTTGGCGAGGGTTGCGGGAAGCAGAGACAGACTCAATGCCGGAGGTCACACGGGTCTGCGCACGAGGGGGCCATCGGCAGCACGTGTCAAACGTTGACGGGACTAGTCGCAGATATGCGCTTTACGAAGTGAAGTTCCGGTTTATTACCGCGGCTTGGAGGATTTACCCGCTCTTGCCCTTTCAGCGAGATAGAACCGAGGTGCCATCGAAGGGTCGGTCGAATCGATGTCGAAGGTGAGATAGGCCGGAGGGCCGCCGCAGATATCCTTCACTTCTGCGGTCACCGATTGCGGACCTCGGTCAATAAATCCCTCCATGTAGATGATGCGGACACCTTGGGATTTTGCCACTCATGCTCGCCACGGCGTCCCCAATATCTAAAGCGCCACCGAGGGATATTCCCGACCGAGCCAGTGGGAGAGTTTGCGACCGAATTCGAGTTGAAATGCCAACGGTCCGGAACGGGCTGTGTATTCCTCTTCAAAGACCGCAATGAACAAGGTCAGGTTGAGAAAGAAATGCGCGCCCATTTCGAAGAGAGCAACATAGTCTTGGTTGATCAGGGCCTCGCGCTCTTCCGGCGTAAAACTATTGACCGTCGAGATCTCGACCGACGTCATCGTCGGCCCAATGGACTGTTCCCAGGTTTCCACCATGGCGCGCGGACTTGTCCTGTAGCGCTCAAGAAGTTCCGGATCGCGGTCGATCTGGTAAAGAAACTTGTTCACCCAATATTTGCTCATCAGACAGTCTCCTCTACCCTGGCATTTGCCACCCTTGCCGGCTTCTCGCCGTCCGGATACCATGTGAAATAGGCTTCCATTGTGTGGTAAAGATCGAGCGTGTCGGCATAGTCGGCCTTTACCGGCCCAGCCACTCCCATCATCAGGATCATGTTGAGGAACCCCTGTGTGGCATTGCCCGACTGCACCATGCTTTCCAGGGTAACGTTCTCGAAGATCGCCTCGATATCGCCATTGGCAAGCCACGCGACGGCCTTGCGATCAAATTCAGGATCGGGGCCGGAGGGACCGAATTGGCGCGGGCCGCCAAGCTCCAGCGAGAGATGGCCCGTGCCGATGGCAGCCACACGCTTGTCCGAGGGCCATGCCTCAAGGACCTTTCGGATGGCGCGGCCGAGGTTCCAGAACCGTTTCACCGAAGCGAGCGGTGGGACAAAGATGTTGGTGTAAATCGGCACCACCGGAAGGTCGGCGTCGGGTCGCACGGTAATGATCGGGCAGATGATTGAATGATCGATCTTCAGTTCGTGACTGACGGCGAAGTCGAATCCCTCCTCCATGAGCCCCTCATGCATGAAGCGGGAAAAATCTTCATGCCCCTCCAACACATATTTCGGAATGCCAAACTCCCGCTCCTCGTTATAAAAGGTCGCGTCGTAGCGCGGCGCCTTGCCGATGAGGAAGGTTGGGTAATTATCAAGGAAGAACTGATGGAAATGGTCGGAACCGACCATGACCAGAATGTCCGGCTTCGCCGCCGTCAGAGTCTCGCGATAAGCCTCGACCTTACGCTTCCATTCCGCAGCCTGCGGGATCTGTTTTTCCTTCGGCGCAGTGGTCGCCTTTAGATAAAACGGATGATGGGTCGACGCCAGTGTAGCCACCAGTTTTGCCATATTTCCTCCTCCCTGCCCGGCCCTCCGCCGGAGAAATACGAACTTGAATTCTATGCGAGTGGGTACGCAAGCCTTTGCTGATCGCCGGCCTCCAAGTCCTGTTGCGCCAGCGGCCACGCGCCTGGTCTTGTACGAAGCAGGCTGCGGATTGTTTCGCCGTCTTCATCGATGCGGGGCGCAGCCTTGACCTCATTCTGGCATTCGCCGTCGAAGCGATGCGGAGGGCGCACGGAGAATTCGGCGCCCTCGCGACGTGCCGTCACCGGCACGATCATGCCGAGATGCTTTGCCTGCGGGTCTTCCACGACGTCCGGGATGGTGTTGACTGGTGCGAGGGGTACGTCGAAGCCGGCAAAGCGCTCCAACCACTCCGCCCGGTCGCGACTGCGAAAGACGATTGCGAGTTCGCGACGCAGTTCCTCATAATTGTCAATGCGCTTGGTCCGAATGTCGAACCGCGGGTCACTGGCGAGATGGCGGCAACCGGCCGCCTCCACCAACGCGTCCCAAAATTTATCGAGCGAAGACAGATGGAAGGCAACGAGCTTGCCGTCGCGGCACGGCACCATGAAGGCCTGGGCCAAACGCGGCCGATCGCTGGAAACAGGAACCTCGCCAAGAGCAAAATAGCCCATGAACGGCTCGACGGCAAAATGCATCATGGCCTCCAGCATGGAGATTTCCACGAACCTACCCTTGCCGGTGCGCGCCTTTTCCACCAGTGCTGCGGCAATCCCGAGGGAGGCGTACAGGCCGGTGATCGCATCGGCCAGTGCTGGCCCCATGAAACGTGGGTCCTGCGGGTCGATGATAACACTCAGAAAGCCCGATACCGCCTGGGCAACAGAATCATAGACCGGTCGGTGCGAATACGGTCCGTCTGGTCCGAAACCGCTGATCGAGCAATAGATCAGGCCAGGATTGATCTGTTTGAGCGTATCGTACTCTGCACCGATGCGCGACGCCACGCCCGGCCTGAAGTTCTGGATATAGACGTCTGCATTGCGGATCAGGTCATAGAAGACCTCGCGGTCTTCATCGCGCTTCAGGTCCAATCCGATGGCCCGCTTGTTGCGGTTATAGGCCTGGAAGTGGGCGCTGTAATAGCCGCTCTTGAAGCTGCGATACGGATCGCCATTGCCCGCGCTTTCAACCTTGATAACGTCGGCACCAAGATCGGCCAGCATCATGCTGCAGCAGGGACCAGTGATGAAGGTACCTTGCTCGACTATGCGAACATCGTTCAGGATTTTCGGCATTTCGGCCCTCCTCAATTCTCGTTGGCGACGAAGCCGTCCGGAGCCGGACCGTCATACTCGATGGCTGCAGCCGCGGCATGCGACATAATGAACCCGATCGGACGGGTCTGTTCCTCGAGCAGATGCCCGATAAGACCTGCCGTTCGCGCCAGCAGCGGAACGCCCTTGAGGGCCAGAAGCGGATAGCCGGCATCCAGAAGGACGCAGGGAATAGCGCTCGACACGTTCATCATCAGCGCCTTGCCGACGATGTCGGGAAGAACAGCCTCGACAGCTTTGGCAACCTGACAATAAGTGCCGGAAACCTCCGTATCCTCAGCAAGCGCCAGGAGTCGTTCGGCACGAGGGTCGCGCCCCTTGTGCAGGGGATGGCCATAACCGGGAATGGCACGCCGCTCTGCCCGGTAGGCTCGGACAACGAATTCCGCAGCATCAGTCAGAGAAGCGGACTTCTCCTCACTTTCCACGACGATCTCATGAAAGAAACGACCGGCGGCTTCGGAAGCGCCGAGAATGACCGAGCCGCAACCCAAAAGCCCCGCAGCGACCGCGCCCTGTATAGCCTCCGGCGATGCCGCAAGCGTCATCCGCGCGGCCTGCACCGACGGTACGAGACCATGCTCGGCGATGGCGACCAAGGTCGCATCCAGGATACGCCGCTGCTTTGCATCGGGAAGGGAACCGGCAATCAGCAACCAGGTATATTCCGTGAACGAAACCGAGCCGATGAGACCATCCACCAGATCGTGCCCGCGCACGATGATCGTTTCCGGGTTCGATGTGCATATCGATTGATAGGGGGCCGATTGCTTGCCGATCTTCATGCTGCATCCTCAAGATAGATGAGGCCGCATCGCGGATCGCGCGCCAGAGGAGGATGCTGGGTGTTCCCCGCCCGCCCTCAAACGCTTCGCGGCACCAAAAACTGGCACGATCCGCGCTACATCCTCCCACTTCAATTATTCGCTTGGCGAATTTATATTCTTATATTGAATTGTTACGCGTTGAGATGTCAAGTCCGGTTGCGGCAAAACTGAACGTGGAGATCTGAATACCGATCACATCGGCTATTTTAGCGTTCCAATCGCGGGGGTCAGCGAGTGCAGAAGCGCAGGCATGCGGCTGAAAAGCTGGGAAATCCGATTTGCGGCAAGCCTCAATTCGGGCAGCCGCTGTTGCAGAAGCTCTTCAGAAGTCAGGCGCGGTGTATAGCCGGAACTGTTGATGGCACAGACGGTCCGCCCCGTGGCATCCTTCACCGGTACAGCAATCGCCGTAATGCCGTAATCCAATTGGTCGACGGTGATGGAATAGCCCTTTACCCGGACATCGGCGAGAATGTCTCGAAGGTCGGCCTCCTCGGTGACAGTATAGTCCGTCAATTTGACAGGGTTGAAATCCATGAAATAGCCATTGGCATCATCCGGCGGTAGCGACGCGAGGAGAACTCTGCCCATGGAGGTTGCGAAGGCGGGATAAGTCACGCCCAGACTCGCCGTCCGGCGCACGCCGCGACTTTCGGATATATGCGCGACATAGAGCACATTCATTCCGTCCAAAACTGCCATGTTGGCTGCATCGCCAAACAATGACGTCAAGCGCTGGAGCTCCGGCATGACCGCTTCCTCGACGCCAAACGCGTTCAAATAAGATGAGCCAAGGGAGAGAATGCGGGGAGCGAGCAGGAAATGTTTGTTGTGCCGCCGAATGAAGCCGAGAGCCTCTAATGTCAGAACATTGCGGCGAACGGTGGCGATCGGCATGTCCAGCTTTCGCGAGAGATCCGCGAGTGTCATTTCCGGATCGGCGGCGTCGAAGGCCTCAAGAACCGAAATACCCCGGGCCAGAGCCTCCACGAATTCCGGCGAACTGCGATCTATCATTGCAACCGACTCCTCATCTCCTTTGGGTTCGCATAATGAATTGACACGGACAAGGTCACAACACGCCTCGCTAAGAAGTTTATGTTTGCCTAGCGAATTTGAAACTGAGGGAGAGCGGTGACTAAACAGGGCGATCGGACCTCCAGCTTACAACACCAACGACCTTTCCAGGTGGCAGTCTCGATCACTCTCCACAATTTGACAGATGGAGACAAACGGCCGCAGTGGACCAGTCCTCCGATCCTTCTCGCTGCATGCTTGCTAAACGCAAGACGGATCCGCTCGCGCTGCAGGTCGTATTAAGGATCTGCAGATTAAGTCAGTTGGCAGGCCTCGGATCGCATAACGAACGTCAATTTTGGCGTCGTCCCTCCCGAATTGCCTCAATGGGTCAGATGGCACGATCACGTGCCGGGCTTGGTGCGTCTCTCCTCAGAGCAACGCCCGAAGCCTTGTGGACGCCGAGATCTCTCAGCAACTGCTGGAGAATGTCCCGTAGACAGGTCGCATCCCGTGCAACCCCGTAAAGGTAGAAGTCGGGGCGCGCAACAAGACTGCTCAAGCCGCTCGACCTGAAAAATGCTTCATACTTCCCGGTGACGTCCTCAAGCGCTTTCGAAGAGGCGCTGGCAGGACGCTGCGCATGAACCGCTACGAAATTCGCACCGAGGCCTTCCAGTTGATCAACCATCTCTTGGGGCAACTTCTCACGCGGATTGTGTTCCCAGCCGATAATGGAGAAACCCGCGCCGACAATCGCGTCATAAGGGCCGCTTGTGGACTTTGCGGAGACCTGTCCATGAACACAAAGCTGTCCAGCTAAGGGCGACAGATATCCCCGTGGCTGGTAAAGAAGACCGGTCTTAAGGTCCGGGAACTTCGGGGGCGGCGGCGCGAGCCCCGAGAGGAATATTTGATCTCTTGCAGCTGCTTCTGCCTCGTCGGCGACGCAGATGATCTTTCCAAGTTGAACGGAAAGGTTGATCACTTCCGTCACATGGTCTTTCCGCTCCTCGCTGTAACTGTCTAGGATGGCTGCATCAGCCTTCCTAGACAGGACAAGATCGAGCCTCCAAGTCAGGTTCCAGGCATCCCTCAATCCTGAGCACATGCCCTGTCCCATAAATGGAGGCATCAAATGTGCAGCATCCCCTACAAGAAGAACCCGACCATTCCTCCAGTTCGCTGCAACCCGCGAACGAAATGTATAGACGGCGTGCCTGATGAGCTGCGCCTCGTGAGGACCGACCCAGGGGGACAACAATGACCAGACCTTTTCCGGCTGTTGCAGTTCCTCCATTGTCTCGCTCGGCAGACGCATGAACTCCCAACGCCGATGTCGACGACCATTTTCAATTCCGCCCGGAACAAATGTGGTCGGCCGGGAAGGTTTGCAACTCTGACCTGCTTCAGGAACCCGCAGTTCGACACCTTCGTTCGGCAGCACGTCGACGACCAACCAGTCAGCTTGAAAGCCCAGGTCCTGCCATTCGATGCCACTCTGCTCCCGAACCTGGCTGTTGGCTCCGTCTGCGCCAATAAGAAACTTTGCTGAAATCGTTTTCGTTTGCTCGGGATTGACGCGCTGGCGTATGCGTAGCTTGATGCCATCCCCGTCCTGATTGAAGTCGATCATCTCCCAGCCGGAATTGATCTGGACGTCAGATACTCGGCGAACCTCACGATCCATTATCGCTTCAAGCGACGGCTGATGGAAGAAATAGGCCTCCGGCCCTCCCGAGACCGATTCCACGGTCCAATCGATGTCGAGCAGCATCTGGCCTTGCGCACCGAACCACTGGTATCGCGGTGAAGGCGCAGACACTTTTGCGAGTTCATCGCCAAGACCGAGGGAATTCATAACCCTTCGTATCTCATGATCCATACAGACTGCACGCGGAAAGGGATAAGGTTCGTCCCATCGTTCAACGATGAACACCGAGTATCCCCGTCTGGACAGCATCAGGGCCAAACCCTTACCCACCGGGCCATAGCCTACAATGGCGACGTCGAAAGTGTCATTTCCCATGTCTTCAAACTCCTCCCACCCGCTGACAACGGGGAGCTTCTCAAATTCTTGACCATCGATCCTCAAGACATGACGATCGGAGATCCTGCAAACTTTCGAAAACCGCGCAGCCTGTCCCTTTTCAGCCATAGGCGTTGCCACCGGACATCCGAATCGGGTCCCAACGTTCCCTGCGGTCGAGTTAGCGGCAGATCGTCAAGAGATGACAGGCACGAGCAACCTTGACGGAAACTCCGGTCCGGTGTGGATACAGCAACTACCCTTTTTGAGCGTGTCCCACTGGCGTGTCTCCCCGCCTTCCCATTGTCCCGGAATGGACCAGGACTGGATCAAGAGACGCAACGTCTCTCCGACCTGGAACGTCGTGCCTGATGGCATCAACGGGACATTCACTTCCGTTACTTGCCCCGGAACCAGTGGAGAAGAGGTCGACAAGTCGAGAACGGGGCGCCATTCAGTTGAGCGCGCACTGTTCAGCCTGCGCTTGGAGGCTCGGAGCCAGCCGCGCGTGACTGGCCCGTTTGCATTGCCGCCGGAAGCACTGAAGAAATAGACCTTGTTTCCGTGGGCATCGATTTTCTCGATGCCCACGAAAATGTCGGCATCATCGCTGTCCTGAACCTCGATAAACAGCTTCAGCGCCATGTGCCCGACAAGTGTCGTCGGCGTCTTGAACTTCAGATCGAACGAAAGTGAATTTTGCGGATCGCCAGCATGCGTCGCTGTAATGGGTTTGGTAGCGGACGATGCCACCAGATCAGCGCTCAGAGCGGCTCTTTCCGCATCAAGATACAAAGTATCGTAGGACGTGGCAGGGAGCGGCCAGTCATCAGCGGTGACAACCACATAGTCAAAGCGACTATTGTTGATCTCCAGTCGGACAGCAGGTTGATTTTGGAATGCGGAGGCATCGCCTTTCAGAAAGCGATCGAGAAACGCCCGCTGATATTCAAGCTCGTTCTTTCCATAAAACGCACCCCACTTCTGCCGACGATGGCCATAGAGCCACTTGTCCTTGGATGCGATGCGGGTGAATGCGTCAAATGTATCCCAGGTATGCAGCTCCTGATCCGAAAAGCTCGCGCATATCAAGGCCGGAATGCTGATCTTCGTCGTGTCATATTTCCAATCGAACAACAACCGCTCCGGTCCGTGTGCCGCATGATTGACGTTGGGACCGATCCATTGGCTCTTAAGCCAGCCTGGGAACGCGGTCTCGGGAATGCCGCCATATCCGCCCGCCGGACCCGATTCGTTGATTCCTTCCCAGGGAATGATTGCTTTGAGAGCGCTTGGCGCGGGGTCTTTCGCCGCGATCCACTGGGTGGCACACAATGCCGAGACCCCGGACATGCCAATGCTGCCGCTGCACCATGACTGCCTGGCGAGCCACGAGATGATGTCATGCCAGCGCTCCTCCAGCGGCGGATCAAGCGTAGGATTGGACTCAGATCTTCCCATTCCGGGGTGATCGACGAGGACAACCACATAGCCATGCGGCACCCAATAGCCTGGGTCCGGCGCTTCAAACGCTGTATGGTCGGAAATGCGCACGCTGCCGAGGTAGAAGCCGCCGCCTGGAACATTGCCGACAGGTGCATCCCTGAAGTTGTTCCATTGATCATAATTGTCTTTGCCATAGGGTGTCGACGTGACGATGACTGGCGCAGCCGGCGCTCCCGGCCGTCGAAACACGTTTGCCGCGAGGCGGATACCGTCGCGCATCGGAATCAGCACCTCTTCCAGCGTAATATCGCTGGGCAGTGAATATGTCTCCAAATCGAAGGGGTGGTCCTCCAGATAGTTCGGCTCTCTGCGCGCCTCCACGGAAGGTGTTACCGCGTTCATTCTGTCCTCCCTGATAAACTCAAATCCCGCAAGCTCTGGCTTACTCTGCCCCGCGGCCTCCTCCGCCGCTTAGCAATAATTCGTTAGACGAATAATTATTCGCATTTTGAGTGACGGCGTGTCGTTTGTCAATGAGGTCCGTCAACATCGCAGAACGACCGGTGAAATTCAGCCTGCTGTTCGCCGATCAGATCCGACAGCGCTCAAAGTGCAACTTTGCCCACAAGTTACCATTCGATGAAGTAGTGGTAACGAACAAGGGATCTGGTCACCGCCGATCATCGCCAGCTTCATGCTCACGCCATCTTGATCCGGCGAGAAATCGCTTTTGGCTGAGTTATAAATTCCAGCAGAAAAGCTGTCGCGTCTCAAAATCGATAAAGGCGACGTCGCCGTTCGACGATCCCGAGATGTTCTATAACCCGAAAGGCAAACACATTAGTCACCCCTGTCCAAGGAAACCAACCGGCTATCGCTCAGCGGCATATAGATATCGCTCGGAAATCATTGACATTGGTCAGCGTCGGGCCTGTCACGACCTGGCCGTCGATGGCGGCGAAAAAGCTGTGAGCATCGTTGGCGGCAAGCGCCAAGTCGGGATCGACACCGGTAGCCCTGGCCACATTGAGCGTCCGCGGCCCGATCACCGCGCCCGCCACCTCCGCCGCGCCATCGACACCGTCCGTATCGCAGGCAATCGCGTGAATGCCGTCTGTTCCCTTCAAAGCAATCGCCAGCGCGAGGCAGAATTCCGCATTCGGCCCGCCGACGCCGTTGCCGCGCCGGGTGACCGTCAGCTCGCCACCGGAGAGGAGCAGAACAGGTCGGTCGCCAGGGCGAAGCGAGGCGAGAATGTCGAGGGCCAGTTCAGCCTGCGCCCTTGCCACCTCACGGGCTTCGCCCTCCAGCGCATCGCCGAGCAGGCGCACATCGTAGCCTGCCCTCTCTGCCAGTTCGGCAGCGGCGGCGAGCGACTGTTTCGGCGCGGCATAGATGACGTTTTCGACGCGCGCGAGGCGCGGGTCGCTGGGCGCCAGGACACGATGGGGCGCGGCAAGGGCGGCGCGTACGCTCGCCGGAACATCGATCTTCCACTGGTTCAGGATAGCCAGTGCATCGTCCGGCGTCGAGCCATCGCCCACGGTGGGGCCGGAACCGATGAAGGCCGGGTCGTCACCCGGCATATCGGATATCAGAAGCGAGAGCATCCGCGCCGGATAAACCGCCGCGGCCAGCTGCCCGCCCTTCACGTGGCTCAGATGTTTGCGCACCGTGTTCATCCTGTCGATGGGCGCGCCGGAGGCGAGAAGTGCTGCATTGACGGCCTGTTTCTCAGCCAGCGTCACCCCCTCCGCCGGCGCGACCAGCAGCGCGGACGCCCCGCCGGAAATCAGCGCGAGAACGAAATCGCCCTCACCCGCCGTCTTCACAAGTTCGAGCATTCGGGCCGTCGCATTGAGCCCGTTTTCGTCCGGCACGGGATGCGCGGCCTCGACAATCTCGATGCCCCGGCAGGGCCGGCCATAGCCGTAGCGCGTGATGACCAGCCCCTCGCACGGCTCCCACGCCGCCTCGACCGCTTCGCCCATACGCGCACTTGCCTTGCCAGCGCCGACGACGATCACCCGGCCCTTTGGACGTTCTGGCAGGAAGCGGGCGAGCGAGCGCATGGGGTCTGCCACCTCCACCGCCTTGTCGAAGAGCTGCCGCAGAAAGGTTTCGGTAGAATTCATGGGGTCAGCCCGCTCCCGCTAGAGTCACGAACAATCAGTTCCACCGGCGTGCGGTGTTCGCTGATGGGAGTCTGGCTGTCTTCCAGCCAATTGAGTACGGTCGAGGCGACCGCCTCGCCAAATCCAGCGATATCGCAGCGCACCGTGGTCAGTGGTGGATAGACCTGCGCGCATTCTTCGATATCGTCGAAGCCGACGATGCGGAAATCCTCGCCCACCTTCCGCCCGATTCGAGCGCAGCCGGAGAGCAGCCCCAACGCCACCAGGTCGGAGAAACATATGGCCGCGTCAATGTCCGGATGGTCCCGCGTCAGGATCGCCGCCGCCTCGTGGCCGAAGGCGCGGCTGGCGCGACCGGACAGAACGAAGGGCTCTATCCCCGCTTCCGCCATGACCTCGAAATAACCGGACATGCGCTCCTGAGCCACCGCCCGGCCCTCAAGACCGCCGACGAAAGCAACACGGCGCGCGCCGCCGTTGACGAGATGCTGAGCGGCAAGCCGGCTGCCGGAGAGATAGTCGGGCGCCGAGAAGGGAAACAGCCCGATGCGCGGATCGACCTTGCGCAGCACCTGCATGGTCGGAATGTTAGCCCGCGCGATTGCATCAAAGGTTACCGCCTCCTCGCAATAGGCCGGCGAGATGATCAACGCCGACACCCCATGCTCGATGATAGCGGAAACAACCTGGGCCTGAATGGCAGGATCTTCATCCGTATTGGCGAGTACCGTCGCATAGCCGCGCGCCGAAAGCGCCATCTGCAGGGAGGTGGCGAATTCGGTAAAGAATGGGTTTCTCAGGTCATTGATCACGACGCCAATGAGGCCGACATTGGCCGAGCGCAGGTTGGCAGCCGAGCGATTGTAGACATAACCGAGCTTATCCATCGCCTCGCGGACCAGAACGCGCTTTTCCTCCCGCACCAGCGGGCTTTGCTGCAACACAAGGCTGACGGTCGATTTCGACACCCCCGCCTCGCGCGCCACATCGACAATGGTCGGTCTGCGCTCCATCCGGCGAACCTATTCGATTCCGTGGAGCGCAAGCAAGGTACGCATCCTGTGGACGGCGAGATCCGGCTTGGCCAGAAGACCCGCCTGATCCGCCAGCCGGAAGACTTCTGCGTAATGGGTAATGTCGCGGCTCGACTGGAACCCGGCCGGCATGATGAAATGGGTCTGGTATCCGTTGAGCCAGGACAGGAAGGCAATGCCCGCCTTGTAGAACCGCGTTGGCGCGCGGAAAATCTCCCGGCTCAGCGGCACCGTCGGCGCGAAGAGCCGGTGGTAGGTCTCCCTGTCGCCTTGCGCCAATGCTTCGAGCGCCTGGGCCGCCGCCGGAGCGATGGCGGCGAATATGCCGAGCAGCGCATGCGAATAATGCTGCCCATCGTCTTCAATCAGCGCCGCATAGTTGAAGTCGTCGCCCGTATAGAGCCGGACGCCGGCGGGAAGCCGCGCCCGGAAGGCCTCCTCATGCGCCTGGTCCAGCAGCGAGATCTTGATGCCGTCGACTTTCGCCGGATTTTCGCCGATCAGATCGAGCACGAAGTCGCTCGCCTCCGCGACATCGCTCGTACCCCAATAGCCGGCAAGCGCCGGATCGAACATGTCGCCGAGCCAATGCAGGATGACGGGCTCCGCCGCGCCATCGATCAGCCGGCGATAGACGCTGCGGTAGATGTCGCGACCTGCCCCGATGGCGGTAAAGGCGCGCGAGGCCATGAGGATCAGCTGACCACCCGCGGCTTCGATGGCTGAAGCCTGCGTTTCGTAAGCCGCGAGGATCGCGTCAGCGTCCCTGAGATCGGCAAGCGCAACGTGATCCGTGCCCGCCCCGCAGGCCACGCGCGGCTTTTGGCTGTGCGCTTTCGCGGCCGCCATAGTCCGCTTGATCAGTTCCTTCGCGGTGAGCCAGTCGACGCCCATGCCGCGTTGCGCCGTGTCCATCGCTTCGGCAAGACCTAGACCCTGGTCCCAGAGCCCCTGCCGGAAAGCGAGCGTCGCATCCCAGTCAACGGCGGGCCGCGTGTCCCACGGGCTGCGTTCGCGCAAGGGATCGGAGACCACATGGGCAGCGGCAAAGGCGGTGCGTGTCAAGGGAATGCGCGGTGCGCGCGGGATCAGCGGCGTACCGATCAGCGCATAGGCTTCGAGCGTGTGATCGGCCTTCGGGAGTTTCAGCATGGGTGCGCTCCTATTCGTGAACCGGCAGATCGAAGACGAGAATGCCGTCGAGCCCGCCTTGCGCATGAGCAACGAGCTTTGCGCCCAGCGCCTTGTGATCGGGATGGGTCTGATAGGCTTCCAGCGCGTCCCAGCCGTCGAAATCGACGACGAAGCCGTGCCTATAGCCGCGCTCTATCTTTTCCGGGCTCTCGCTGCGGCCCGCAGTGATGGCGCGCACGCCGGAAATCTTGGACCGGATGGCTTCAAGTTCTTCGAACATGGCCGCGATCTGGGCTTCGGTGACCTCTGAACGAAAGTGGATGAGGACGATATGGCGGATCATCATTTGAGTGTTCCTCTCAGAGGCTATGTGCGGCGCGGATCATGTCGGCGGCCTTTTCCGCAATCATGATCGTCGGCGCATTCGTGTTGGACGAGACCAGCGTCGGCATGATCGAGGCATCGACGACGCGCAGGCGTTCTATGCCGTTGAAGCGCAATTGCGGATCGACGACTGCGGCCGGATCAGGTCCCATGCGGCAGGTGCCGGCCGGGTGATGGTCGGTCTTGGCGTGGCGGCAGGCGTAGTTGAAGTAATCCTCGTCCGTCCGCACATCCGGCCCCGGCAGGCGCTCGGCCTTCACATAGGGCTTCAGCGCATCCTGCCGCATGATCTCCTGCGCAAGCTTCAATCCGCGAATGGACATTTCGCGATCATAGGGATCGGCCCAGTAATTCGGATCGATCAGCGGGGCGGCTAACGGATCGGAGGAGGCAAGGCGCACCGTGCCGCGCGAGCGGGGGCGCAGATAGGCGGAGTTCAGGGTCACGCCGCCATTTTCCATCGCCGCGACGCCGGCCTCAATGCCGGAGCCGAGGCCGAGATGGAACTGGATATCCGGCGAGCGGGCCTCCGGATCGGCATACCAGAAGCCTCCCGTTTCAAAGAGGCTGGAGGCCACCGGTCCCTTTTTCTGCAGCAGATATTGCAGGCCGGCAAGCACCGACAGATGCGGCTTGGCATAGCGGTCATAGGTATGCGGGCCGGTGCATTCGGCAATGACGAAGAGATCGACATGGTCCTGCAGGTTCGAGCCGACGCCCGGTTGGTCGTAGACGACGGGAAGCCCCAGCGCGCGCAGGTGATCCGCCGGGCCGATACCGGAGAGCATGAGCAGGCGCGGACTGCCGATCGCACCCGACGACATGATGACTTCGACATCAGCGCGGATCGTCCCCTCGCCCGCCACCTCGACGCCCACGGCCTTGCCGTTCTCGACAAGCACACGCAGGATTTGCGCGCCGGTCTTGATTGTCAGGTTCGGCCGGCTGCGGGCCGGGTTGAGATAGGCGACGGAGGCGGAGGAGCGGCGGACGTTGCGTTGAGTCAGCTGATAGTAACCGACGCCGTCCTGCCTCTCGCCGGTCATATCGTGATTGGTCGGGATGCCGAGCTGGCCGGCGGCCCTGAAATAGGCCTCGCAGATCGGCAGCGGAGCGGCCGGCTTGCTGACACCGAGCGGCCCGCGCTTGCCGTGATAGCGGTTGTCATAGGTATCGTTGTCTTCCGCCTGGCGGAAATAGGGCAGCACGTCCTCGTAAGACCAGCCCTCGCAGCCCATCTGCCGCCAGTCGTCATAGTCGAGCGCATTGCCGCGCGTGTAGATCTGCGCATTGATCGTCGAGCCGCCGCCCAGCACCTTGGCCTGGGTGTAGCGGATGACCATGTTGTTCATGTGCTTCTGCGGCACGCTGTGCCAGCCCCAGCTGCCGATGCCCTTGGTCATTTTCGCGAAGCCTGCCGGCATGTGGTAGAACGGATGCCAGTCGCGCCCGCCGGCTTCCAGCAGCAGCACGCGCGCCTTGGGGTTTTCCGAAAGCCGCGCCGCCAGCACCGAGCCGGCCGAGCCGCCGCCGCAGATGATGAAATCGTAAGACGTCTGCATTTTCTGAACCTCTACAAGCAATTCCAGCGAAACGGGCTTCGCGTCCGGAATTGCGCAAAAATCTAAAGCCTCGGCAGCGAGAGACCGCCGTCGACCGGGATCACCGCGCCAGTGGAAAAGGCCATCTGCCCAGTGGCGAGCGGCACCACGGCCGCGCCGATATCGCGGGGCTGCCCCCAGCGCGCAGCGGGTACCAGCCCGCCCTCGATCCGCGCGGTATATTTGTCCTTCACGCCCGCCGTCATGCCGGTCTCGATAATGCCGGGGCGGAGCTCGAAGACGCCGATCTGATGCGGGGCCATCCGCACGGCAAACAGCTGCGCCATCATCGAGGCCGCGGATTTCGACATGCAATATTCGGCGCGCTCCATGGAGATCATCTCGGCGCTGACGGAGGTAACGAAGAGCATGGAGCGATAGTGCTCGCTGACGGTCGCCAGCATGTGCCGCGCCGCCGCTTGCGCCAGGAAGAACGCCCCGCGCAGGTTGATGTCGAAGACGAAATCGAAATTTTCCGGCAGCATCTCCAGCATGTCGCCCCGCACCTTCGCGGGCACACCGGCATTGGAGACGAAGGTGTCGATCGGTCCCACAGCGCGGATAACATCAGCGATGCAGGCTTCGGCGTGCGTAATGTCACGCAGGTCGTGCTGGAAATAGCGCGCCTCTGAGCCAAGCCCGGAAAGCGCCTCGCCAACGACCTCGGCCTCCGGCGAGACTTCCGCCACGAGCGCGACACGAAAACCGGCCGCGACCAGCGCCTCGGCGATGCCGAAACCGATGCCCTGTTGGCCGCCGGTGATGAGAGCAAGCGGGCTCATGCCATGGCCTCCGTCTCCAGAACATGCTTTGCCATGCGCAGCGAGAGTGCCGCAATCGTCAGCGCCGGGTTCACCGCCGCCGAGGTCGGCAGGACGGAGGCATCGGCGATGAAGAGGTTGCGGTGGTCGTGGCTGCGGCCGAAGGAATTGACCACGCTTGTGGCCGGGTCGCTGCCCATCCGCGCCGTGCCGCATTGATGCGACGGCGTGCGGCGGTCGAAGGGGCGCGACATCACGACCGGGTAACCGGCCTTGCGCAGCAGCGCTTTCAGCTTCTCCACCAGTTGCAGATGCGCCTCCCAGTTGGAGCGCTTCCAGTCGAGCACGATCTTCCCGGCGCGCAGCGTCACCCGGCTTTGCGGGTTCGGTAGGTCTTCCGACATGGCGTAGAGATCGACCGCGCGGGCGGCGATCCAGTCGGCGATTGGCCCCGGCAGCGGCGAGTTCGCTTTGAGGATCGTGCCGGTGATCTTGCCGAGAAGCTGGATATTGCCCAGCGGCTCGCCGTTCGGCCCGCCGGTCAAATAGAAGTCATTGACCATCAGGGTCTTCTGGTAGACCGAATTGTTCTTCCGGAACGGATGCAGCGCCAGCACGGCCGAACAATTGTGGTTCATGAAATTGCGGCCGACCTGATCGGAACTGTTGGCGAGCCCGTTCGGGTAGCGCTCACTGGCCGAGGCGAGCAGGATCGAGGCGGAGCGGACGGCACCGGCCGCCAGAATGATCACCGGCGCCTCGAGCACCTGCCGCTGCCCCGCCTCCAGAACCTCGACGCCGGTAATGCGCCTATCCGCCCCGGCAATGAGGCGCGTCACTTCGCACCCTGTCCGAAGCGTTACGTTCGGGTGTTTCAGCGCTTCCTCCAGCCCCACCGACTCGGCATCCATCTTGCCGCCGCAGGTGTTGGGATAGGCGTCCCAGGTCGTCTGCCCGCCTTTCAGCCAGCGCTCGATATCGACGCCCAGCGGCAGAGACGCGGGGTGCAGCCCGACGCGCTTCAGGCGTTGGCGCAGATCGGCAATCGGGGCCTCGTCACGGACTGGTGGGTGGGGATAGGCACCGGAATGGCGCGGCTCGGTCGGGTCGTCGCCGAGCTCGCCGCGCACGCGATAAAGCGTTTCGGCCTGCTGATAGAAGGGCTCGATCTCGTCATAGGAGAGCGGCCAACCGGGCGTCGTGCCGCCCATGTGGCGCAGCGGGCTGAAGTCCTCCTTGCGGTAGCGGATCAGCACCGCGCCGTAGAATTTCGAATTGCCGCCGACATTGTAATAGTTGCCGGGGTTGAACGGCCTGCCCTCGCCGTCCAGCCATTCCTCCTTCGGGCGGAAATGGCCGCGGGCGAAAATCGAAGCCGCATCCCGATCGGCGGGGGAGGGTTGCAGCCGCTCGCCCTTTTCGAGGATCAGGATGCGGCGCCGGGAGGAGGCCAAGGCAGCGGCCAGCGTCGCGCCCCCCATTCCGGAACCGATGATGATGATGTCGTGGTCGCTCACGGCTTGATCCGTTCCTCGGATTCGGGATCGAAGGCAACCGCCTTGTCCATGTTGACGGCGAAGTCGAACCGCTGGCCGGCGCGGATATCGGTATCGGCACGCATGCGTGCAATCACGTCCTTGCTTCCCAGCGACATGGTGACGAACGTATCGGAGCCCGCCGGTTCGGTTACGATGACATCGTTGACGAGTGGCACGATATTGTTGGACTTGCGGTCTGCCCCTTCCGGATCGGTGATCGCTTCCGGGCGGATGCCGAGCAGGATATCGCGGCCGTCCCAGGCGGTCAGGTTCTGCTGGCTGAAGCGCAGATGCTGCGGCTCGCCCTTGGCATCCTTCACCTCGGCATAAGGCATGCCCTCCTTCACCACGACCTTGGCCGGGATCACGTTCATCGCCGGGCTGCCCATGAAGGTGGCGACGAAGACATTGGCCGGCGTGTCGTAGATTTCCTTCGGCGTGCCGAGCTGCTGGATATAGCCCTTGTACATGACGGCGATGCGGGTCGAGAGCGTCATCGCCTCGATCTGGTCATGCGTCACATAGACGATGGTCGTCTTCAGCTTCTCATGCAGCTTCTTGATTTCCGTGCGCATGTCGACGCGGAGCTTCGCATCGAGGTTCGACAGCGGCTCGTCGAAGAGGAAGACATCCGGATCGCGCACGAGCGCCCGCCCCATGGCGACGCGCTGGCGCTGACCGCCTGAGAGCTGGCCGGGCTTGCGGTCGAGCAGATGGTCGATCTGCAGGAGCTTGGCAACATCGCCGAGCGACTTGTCGCGCTCCGGCTTCGGCACGCCATGCATTTCGAGCCCGAAGGTGATGTTCTGCGCCACCGTCATGTTGGGATAGAGCGCATAGCTCTGGAACACCATGGCGATGTTGCGCTTGGAGGGATGCACGCCGTTGATGACGCGGCCCTTGATCGAGATGTTTCCGGAGGAAATCCCCTCGAGCCCCGCGATCATGCCGAGCAGCGTCGATTTCCCGCAGCCCGAGGGGCCGACGAGGACGAGGAATTCGCCCTCCTCGATGGAGATATCCACGCGATGCAGCACTTCCAGCTTGCCGTAGGACTTGGTGACGTTTGCGATGTCGAGAAAGCCCATGGTTCTTATCCTTTGACAGAGCCCGCCATCAGGCCGCGCACGAAATAGCGCCCGGCGACGATGTAGACGAAGAGAGTGGGAAGGGCGGCGATGATCGCGCCCGCGAAGTGGACGTTATATTCCTTCACGCCCGTAGAGGACTGGACGAGATTGTTCAGCGCCGCCGTCATCGGCTGGCTGGTGCCGCCGAAGGAGACACCGAACAGGAAGTCGTTCCAGATATTGGTGAACTGCCAGATGACGGAAACAACGGTGATCGGCCCGGAGATCGGCAGGAGAATGCGCCAGAAGATGCGGAAGAAACCCGCCCCGTCGATCTGTGCGGCCCGCACCAGTTCGGTCGGAAAGGTGGCGTAGTAGTTGCGATAATAGAGCGTCGTGAAGCCGATGCCGTAGACGACATGGACAAGCACGAGGCCCGGCACGGTGCCGGCAAGCCCGAGCTTGCCGAGAACCATGGCCATGGGGATGAGCACGATCTGGAACGGGATGAAGCAGGAAAACAGCATCAGCCCGAAGACGATCGTGTCGAAGCGGAAGCGCCACTTGGTCAGCACATAGCCGTTGAGCGCACCGATGACGGTCGAGATCACCACGGCCGGCACGACCATGAGGATGGAATTGAGGAAATACGGCTCGAGACCGGTGGGCGAGACGCCGATCTGGGCGGTGGACCAGGCTGATTTCCAGGCCTCCAGCGTCCAGGTCTGCGGCAACGCCATCATGTTGCCGCCGGTGACTTCCGCCAGAGGCTTCAGCGAGTTCACCACCATCACATAGAGCGGCAGCAGGTAGAACAGCGCGAAGAGCAGAAGCAGGAGATAGATGAAGGTGCGGGCGATCCGGCCGGTATTGACGGCGGTATCCTGGCTGACGGCGGACATCAGTGCTTCTCCTTCAGCTCGGCATAGAGATAGGGAACCATGATGGCGGCAATCGTCATCAGCATGATCACGGCGGATGCTGCGCCGATGCCCATCTGGTTGCGGGTGAATGTGTAGGAATACATGAAGGTCGCCGGCATTTCGGTCGCCCGACCCGGCCCGCCGCCCGTCAGCGCGATCACAAGGTCATAGGACTTGATGGCGAGGTGGCTCAGGATGACGAAGGACGAGAGAAAGGCCGGGCGCAGCATGGGGATGACGATGCGGCGATAGAGCTGGAAGCTTGATGCGCCATCGATCTGCGCCGCCTTCAGGATCTCGTTGTCGATGCCGCGAAGACCGGCGAGGAACATTGCCATGACGAAGCCGCTGGTCTGCCAGACGGCGGCGATCACGATCGTGTAGATCGCCATGTTGTTGTCCTTTATCCAGGTGAAGGAAAAGCTCTCCCAGCCCCAGAGATGCATGACATGTTCGAGCCCGATGCCCGGATCAAGGAACCATTTCCACGCCGTGCCTGTCACGATGAAGGAGAGCGCCATCGGGTAGAGATAGATGGGGCGCAACACGCCCTCGCCCCGGATCTTCTGGTCGAGGAAGATCGCCAGAAACAGGCCGAGAACCGTGCAGATGACGATGTAGAGGCTCGCGAAAATGCCGATATTGACGATGGCGATGTGCCAGTTTTCCAGCGCCCAGAGCTTGCGGTAATTCTCCCAGCCGACGAGCGTGTAGTTCGGCAGCATCTTGGAGCCGGTGAACGACAGGAAGACGGTAAAGAGAATGAAGCCGTAGACGAAGAGTAGCGTCACAGCGAAGGACGGCGCCAGCACGATCTTGGGCAACCAATCCTGTATGCGCGTGCGAAGATCGGCCTCTGCTGAGCTGGCCATGTCGGTCTCCCATGGAATTCGTTTTGCCGCCCCGTGCCGGAATTTTCCGCGCGATTGAGCGGAAAGGGAGGGCGGCTCGGTACCGCCCTCTTCTCACGTTTAAGCCTTACTTGGCCGCCCTTACTTGGCCGCAGCAACCGCGTCGGCCAGCGCCTTGGCGGCATCCTTGCCGGTCTTGAAGCCGCCGTTGAAGGCCTTGGTGACGACGTCATAGACGGCGCTCTTCACCGCAGCCGGCGCCGCATGGCCATGCGCCATGGAGCCGAACAGCGTGCCCTTCGTGTTGGCGTCTGCCAGATCCTTGATGCCCTTCTTGCCGCAATCATCAAACGCGGTGTCCGGCACATCGGTGCGGGCCGGAACGGAACCCTTGACCACGTTAAAGGCCGACTGGAATTTCGGGCTTTCGATGGAAGAGGCCATTTCCACCTGCGCCTTGATCTTGTCGTCGCCCTTCACGTTGAACATCGCGAACTGGTCCGAGTTGAAGGTGACTGCACCTTGCGTGCCTGGGAAGCGGATGCAGACGAAGTCGGTGCCCGGCTTCTGGCCGGCCTTCAGGAACTCGCCCTTTGCCCAGTCGCCCATGATCTGCATGCCGGCCTTGCCGTTGATGACCATGGCCGAGGCGAGGTTCCAGTCGCGGCCGGAAAAGTTGTCATCGACATAGGTGCGCAGCTTCAGGAGCCGGGTGAAGGCATCCGCCATCTTGTCGCCGCCGAGCGTCGCCGGATCGAGATCGATGAAGGCCTTCTTGTAGAAATCCGTGCCTTCGGACAGCACCACGCCGTCGAAGATCGTGGCTTCCTGCCAGGGCTGGCCGCCATGGGCGAGCGGCGTGATGCCGTTGGCCTTCATCTTGTCGAGAACGGCGATCAGCTGATCCCAGTTTTCCGGCGCCTTCAGGCCGGTCTTGTCGAGCGCTGCCTTGCTGATCCAGATCCAGTTGGTCGAATGTACGTTGACCGGCGCTGCAATCCAGTGGCCGTCATACTTGGAGAACTTTTGCAGTGCTGCCGGCACGACCTTGTCCCAGCCCTCCTTGGAGGCCACGGCGTCAAGATTGCCGAGCGCGCCCTGCTGCGCCCAGTCGAGAATGTCGAAACCGAGCATCTGCACGGCCGTCGGCGGATTGCCGGCCGTCACACGGGCGCGCAGCGCCGTCATCGCGGCCTCCCCACCGCCGCCGGCGACCGGCATGTCGACCCAGCCGATGCCCTTGGCCTTCAGGTCTTCCTTCAGAACGTTAAGCGCTGCCGCCTCGCCCCCCGAGGTCCACCAGTGCAGAACCTCGACATCGGTCGCATAAGACAGTGTGGTGGTTGCTGCGAACACGGCCGCACTGGCCAGTGCCGTCTTGATAAAGCTACGCATGTACTCCTCCTCCTTGGTGATGCGTTGCGTGACTTGATGCGTCTTGAAAGTCGGTCAGCTCCTCACCCAGTTCGCCCGTGTCCGGCCGACCCGCATGACGACGGTTTTGACTTCCAGGAATTCGTCGAGGCCGTAGGGGCCGATTTCGCGACCCTGGCCGCTTTGCTTGAACCCGCCGAAGGTGAGCTCGGGGAAACCGTCCATCCAGGTATTGGTCCAGACGGTTCCAGCCTGCACGCGGCGGGAAAATTCGAGGCAGGTATGGACATTCTCGCTCCAGACGCCGGCCGATAAGCCATAGGATGCGTCGTTGACGAGATCGATCGCCTCTTCGAGCGTTCGGAAGGTCAGCACCGAGAGAACCGGGCCAAACACTTCCTCGCGGGCAATCGGCATGTTGGACGTCACACTGGTGACGACTGTCGGCTGGTAGAAGCGGCCCGGCAATTCGGCGATCGGCAGCGTCGCGCCGCCGAGCTGAACCTTGGCGCCAGCGGCGACGGCAGCGCGCACATAGCCGTCGATCTTCTCCTGATGCGCGGACGAGATGATCGCGCCGACCTGCGTGTCGGGATTGAGCGGATCGCCGAAGGCGACCTTCTTCGACAGCGCCACGACACGGGCGACGAAGTCTTGAGCGATATCCTCGTGCACGATGATGCGGCTGCCGGAATTGCAGCATTCGCCGGCGTTGAAATAGACGCCGAAAGTGACGGCATCGGCGGCGGAGTCGAGATCGGCATCGGGGAAGATCACCTGCGGATTCTTGCCGCCCAGCTCCAGCGCCACCTTCTTGAGCGTGCCGGAGGCCGCCGCCATGATCGCCTTGCCGACCGCCGTCGAACCGGTGAAGGTCACCATGTCGACATGGGCATGCTCCGCCATCACCTGCCCCACCGGCTGGCCGAAGCCGAGCACGATGTTGACGACGCCGGCAGGAAGCCCGGCCTCGATGAGAAGATCTACCAGCATGACCGTCGTCGAGGGCGTCATTTCGGACGGCTTGACGACACAGGTGCAGCCGGCGGCAATCGCGAAGGGCAGCTTCTGGCTGAGAATCCAGAAGGGGAAGTTCCATGGCGTGATGATCGAGACGACGCCGATCGGCTCCTTCAGCACGACGCCGACCATCTGCTCACCCAGCGAATTGTGGCTGTCGCCGTGGAACGTGCGGGCAAGCGAGGCGGCATAGCGCCAGAGATCGGCGGCACCGGAGACTTCGCCGCGCGCTTGGCTGATCGGCTTGCCGCTTTCCAGTGTTTCGAGGATCGCCATGCGCTCCACATTGGCCTCGATCAGGTCCGCGACCTTGAGCAGCACGGTCGCACGTTCCTTGCCGGAAATGCGGCTCCAGATGCCGGCATCGAAGGCCTTGCGGGCCGCGGCGATGGCGCGTTCCGCATCCTCACGTCCGCCCTTGGCCGAGCGGCTGACGACGACGCCATGCGAGGGCGAGACGCGCTCGAAGGTCTCCCCGTTGGCGCTGCCGCACCATGCGCCATCGATGAAATGGCGGCCCTCAAACGGACTTGCCGGAAGCGCGATGCTGGCGGTGGTGATGATGGTCAGGTCATTCATGGTCATTGTCCGGAAAATGTGGGTTTGCGCTTTTCCCTGAAGGCGGCAACGCCTTCATTGCGGTCGTCGCTGGCGGAGATGGCGGCGCTACCCAGCGCCTCGATCATCGCGCCGGCGTCTTCATCCCGAGCGGCATGGATCATGGATTTGGCAATCTCGACGGCGCGCGGCGAAAGCTCGGTGACGCGCGCGGCAATCGCTTCGGCGAGCGCGCGAACATCCTCGCCGACTTCGGCCGCGAAGCCGAATTGCAGCGCCCGCTCGGCGCTGATCCGGCGGCCGAAGAGCGCCATTTCCTTCAGCACCGGCTCGGGCAGCAGCCGCGCCAGGCGCTGCGTGCCGGACCAGCCCGGCACGATGCCGACAGCAGCTTCGGGGAGCGCAATCGTCGCGCGGGGCGTCATCACGCGGATGTCGCAGGCGGCAGCCAGTTCCAGCCCGCCGCCAAAGGCGTGGCCGTTCAGCACGGCAATCGTTGGCTTGGAGAGCCGCGCCAGCCGGTCGAAAATGCGGTGGCCGCCCCGCACCCAGTGGCGGGCGAATTCGGCGGGCGTCAGGTCGCCCCAGCCGTTGATATCCGCGCCGGAGCAGAAGGCCTTCTCGCCCTCGGCGGTCAGGAGCACGCAGGCGATCTGCGTGTCGCGCTCGATGACGTCGAGATGGGCGGCGAGCCGCGCCAGCATGTCCACCGTGAACGCATTAAGCTTCGAGGGATTATCGAGCCGGATTTCCGCGATGCGGCCGCGGATGTCGAGATGCACGTCACTCATGGCGTCCATCCCATCGGCTGATCGCCAAAGAGGCTCGCCGGCATGGTCGTGGCGTTTTCGGCAACGCGAACCCGGCCCTGCGATGCGCCGACGATATCGGCCTCAGCATCGATGCCCGGCATGATCTCGGTGGCGACCAGGCCGCCATCGCCGAGGCGCATCACGCAGCGCTCGGTGATGTAGAGCACGTCCTGCCCCTGTGCGCGGGCGCGGTTGCCGGAGAAGGTCACATGCTCGACCCGCTCGACCATCTTGGTGAACTTGCCGGGCTTTGCGACGCGGATGCCGCTGTCGCTCAGCGCGATTTCCGCGCCCGCCTCGAACCAGCCGGAGAAGACGATCTTCTTCGCATGCGCCGTGATGTCCACGAACCCGCCGCAGCCGGCCGTGAGATACGGCTTCTTGCCGAGCTTGGAGACGTTCACATTGCCCTCGACATCGACCTCCAGGAAGGAGAGGAACGAGACGTCGAAGCCCGCGCCTTGAAAATAGATGAACTGCTGCGGCGACGGCACATAGGCATCTGCATTGGAGGCGCAGCCGAAGGCGAAATCGGTGAGCGGCATGCCGCCGACCGCGCCTTGTTCGATCGCCCAGGTCACGGCGTCCGGGTGGCCCTCTTCCAAGAGGATGCGCGGTACCTGCGCGCTGATGCCAAAGCCGAGATTGGCCGTCATGCCGCCCTTGAGTTCCATCGCCGCGCGGCGGGCAATGACCTTTTCCACGCCGTGTTCTGCGAGCTTGAAGCTCGACCAGGGCTGCATGATCTGCCCGGAAATCGCCGGATCGTAGGGCGTCTCACAGGTCTGCTTCTGATGTGGGTCGACCACAACGAGATCGACGAGATGGCCGGGTACGCGAACGTCATGCGGACGCAGGCTGCCTGCCGCCGTGGTGCGGCTGACCTGAGCGATGACGAGGCCGCCATGGTTGCGAACGGTGATCGCCTGTTCCAGCCCGCCGAGATAGGCGCCCTCATGCTCATAGGTGAGGTTGCCGCGTTCGTCCGCCGTGGTGGCGCGCAGAATGCAGACATTCGGCACGATATTGGGAAAATGCAGCCAGGTCTCGCCGCCGAATTCGACGCGCGAGACGATGGGCGCTGCCGCGCCCTTCGCATTCATCGCGCAGCCTTCGCGGATGGGATCGACAAAGGTTTCGAGGCCGACGCGGGTCAGAACGCCGGGACGGCGGGCTGCGGCCTCGCGATGCATGTCGAACATGACGCCCGACGGCACGTTATAGGCCGCGACGCGATCCTCGACGATCATCTTCCAGATTTCCGGCATGGGCAGGTTCGACGGACCGGAGGGGTAGGAGCCGGCGAGAACACGCGTCAGCAGCCCGTCCTTGGCGATATGATCCATGCCCTTGACGCCATACATGTCGCCGGCGGCGATGGGATGCAGCGTGGTCAGCCCGCGCGGATGGCCTTGCGCCTCGAAACGCTCGCCCAGCGCCTTCAGCACCAGATCGGGACAGCCGAGTGCGGAGGATGAGGAAACAGTGACCACCGCGCCATCGGGAATGCGCGCAACGGCTTCTGCCGCGCTGACGACCTTGCTCACTTCATGCCTCCATAATTGATTGTCACGCGGGCGCCCGTTTCGGCGGCCTCGCGCACGGCGGCCGCTACAGCAAGCGACTTCACGCCATCGATGCCGGTTGCGGCAGGCTGGCCCTCGCCCCGCACGGCAGCCTCGAATTCGGCGACGCCGGTGATATAGAGATCATGCGCAGCGAAGGGGATCGCGTGCCGGCCTGCCGCATCGACCAGTTCGATCTCGCCGACCGGCTTCTGGGTCATCACGCCGCGCGCGAAGATCGAGCCCTGCGTACCGTGGACTTCGAGCCCGCTGCCAGCGAAAGGATGGGTGAAGCTCTCGTGGCTCATGACCATCGTGCCGGAGGGCATTGCCCAAACCGACATGGCGGAATCCTCGACCCCCAGCCCCATCCCGGAGCTTGTTGCCTGCGCCACGACCGAGACCGGGTCTTCGTCCAGCAGGAAGCGGACGACATCGGCATCGTGCACGGTGATATCCGGAATAACGCCCCCGCCTTCCGCCGCCGAGTTGATGCGCCAGCCCTGCAGGTTTTCCGGCAGATGCACGGCATGGAAGACGCGCACCGACAGAACCTTGCCGAGGCGGCCCTCGCGGATGAGCGCGCGCACCGCGCGGTGGCTGCCGGAACAGCGAAGATGATGGTTGGTTGCAAAGGTCACGCCCGCCTCATCCGCGGCGCGTACCATGGCGACAGCATCTGGAACGGTCATGGCCAGCGGCTTTTCGCAGAGCACGTGCTTGCCGGCGGCGATAGCGGCGAGCGCCTGCAGCAGATGCTTTTCGTTCGTCGTGGAAATGTAAACGGCATCAATGACCGGATCGGCCAAAGCTTCGTTGAGATCAGTGCCGAAGGCGGGAATGCCGTGCTCACGGGCATAGGTCTCGGCGCGGTCGCGGGAGCCGCTGACGACGCGTGCAACCTCGCCACCCGCTTGAGCACGGATCGCACGGATCATGTGTTGAGAC
The DNA here is from genome assembly GCF_030504645.1 of Rhizobium oryzicola. Lineage (GTDB taxonomy): Bacteria > Pseudomonadota > Alphaproteobacteria > Rhizobiales > Rhizobiaceae > Neorhizobium > Neorhizobium oryzicola. The sequence continues at coordinate 70,394 of NZ_JAUKWQ010000004.1, forward strand.
GCGATCGTACTCGCGCCCACCAAGGCCCAGCGCATATTCTCCCTCCCGAAAGCATGCTGTTTTTTGGATCGTTCCAAATATAATATGGAACGATCCAATCTGGTCAAGCCAAAAAATGGGTTACCTGTCGATCGTTGAGAAATTGGGTGTCCGCCCCATCTCCTTGGATGACACGATTGCGGACACTAGTTGCCTCACTCTCGACTTTCTCGCTATCAGTTGGCTAAGGGCGGATTTCTAGCGTCGTTCCAATACAGATCGCATGGAAGTTATCTCTTTCCGCCCTAAAAATTTGAACCGTTGCCCCTGATTGTGGAAAGAGCTAGCCGTAGCGGCGGCCAGAATTATTTGGAATTAGCGAGATAAAACAGTCGTTGGCTGGCTATTCCCTGAACGTCCAGCGATTGACATCGCCACGGCAACTGAAATTGCAATGCGTCCATCCTCTCCATTTGCGAGTGGGCGACTGCCGGTGGTAACCGCTAGATGAAAGTGGCGAACAACCTCCGTATAAGGATCAATATGCGAAAGCGGAATGGGCTGTTCGCCTGCTGCTGTAATAAGCTTCAGCCCACCGGCTGGTCGGCCGGAAAGGCAATCGCTGGCATAAAGGCTGCCTTCGGTTCCATTAATGACGACCTCCGTCCCGCTGCATGGCACGTTGAAGGCATCGAAAGTTTGCGCAACGAGGCCTGAGGGGAATCGCATCGTGCTCATGACTGCCTGAGCAACCAAAGACCGTTCGACCGGAACGTCGCTCGTCATAGCGATCACCTCCAGCGGCGTTTCCGAAAGCAGGTATCGCAAGAGATCGATGTCATGCGTCGCCTTGTCGAAAATAATTCCGCTTCCGGCCTCATCCGTCAAACGCCCTGGGTAAAGATGATGAGGTAGCACTCCGGCGTTTACGACCCGGGCAAAAAGCGGTCGGCCGATAGACCCATTTCGAACAAGGGCAGCCATTTCGCGATTAACCGTCGATCCCCGCAGATGGTGGTCTACCGCCAGAACGACACCCGACTGCCGACAGGCGTCGATCATTTCAGTCGCCTCATCCAGGCTCGTTGCAAGAGGCTTTTCGCACAGCACATGTTTGCCGGCAGAGGCCGCTGCTATGACATGCTCATAGTGGAGCCTGTTCCTGCTCGAAACATAGACGACATCGCAGGATCGAAAAAACTCGCTGAGATCGGTCATACGACCGGGTATGTCGAGGACATCGGCAAAGACAATGGCTCGATCTCGATCAGACGAATAGACCGAGGCGATATAACCATCATTTGCGAGGATCGCGTTGACAAGTCTTTCCCTGGCGATCGTCGAAGCACCCAGCAACCCCCATCGGATTTGCTTGTTCGGCATGTAGAGCCTCATCATTGAGTATTAAAACAGGAAGCTCGTTCCATCTTCGTCAGTCGGTTCCATGAGAATGTTCCAGAGCTTTGGCAGCGTAGCGTCGCAACAGGTGATAGATAAACGAACTTGTAAATTTTGACAACGACATGTCATCAGAACATATCCGGATACATTGACCTCGCCTATTCGCCGTCCGAAGGGTCTATAAATCTGTAGAACGCCGGATTTTTTCGCGATTTTAAGCCTCAATCTCATAAGGACCCGGCGCGACGGCGTAAAAAACTTTACGCCTCATCATGTAAATAATATTGACTACATGATTTTGAATTTTTATGGTTCGGGCAATGGGAGGCGCTAGAGACTTGCTGCAAGCAAGGCGTCTCTCCGTTGTTTTCAATCGGGAGGTGCCGGGTGAGTTTGAGCAAGCAGCGAATCGTGCATCTGGGGAACGCGTTTCTCGACACGATCGTCTATCTGCCGACGCTGCCGACGCAGCCGAGCAAGATTCGGGCGCTTGACGTGCTGAAGACCGGCGGTGGGATTGCCGCGACAGCAGCCTACACCACCGCACTGCTCGGCGCCGAAACCATCTACTGGGGTCGCCTTGGCAACGATGAAACCGGAGACCAGATCCTGGCGCGCCTTGGAGCAGTTGGCGTCGATACGAGTTCGGTGCGACGCGTGGATGAAGGCGTCAGCCCGATCGGAACGATCCTTGTGTCTCCGAATGGAGATCGCATGGCGTTTGGCTTCATCGGACGCGACCTTGGCAACGAGGCAGAATGGCTGCCGTTAAACCAGCTTGCCGGCGTGACCGGCGTCCTTGCCGATTACAGCTGGTGGGAAGGCGCAGCCGCCGTTTTCGAGGCTGCCCACAGGCGCAATATCGTCAGCGTTCTCGATGCCGATGTTGGCGACATGGACGCTGTCCATAAACTCTTGCACCTTCCCGACCATGTCGTCTTCTCCGCCGCCTGCCTTCGCAGGCTTTCCGATAGCCACGACATCGAAACCGGTCTGCGCCATGCGCGAAGCCTATGCCGGGGGGTAGTGGCGGTTACGGATGGCGAGCACGGCTTTTTCTGGCTGGACAACGCGGGCGTCCGCAACGTGCCGGCATTCCCCATCAAGGCCATCGACACCAATGGCGCCGGCGACATCTTCCATGGTGCCTATACGCTGGGTATTGCCGAAGGTCGCACTGTCGAAGACGCTGCCCGGTTTGCAAGCGCTACCGCCGCGCTGAAATGCGCGAAAGGCAGCGGCTGGGAAAGCATTCCCGATCGCGGCGCCGTCGAAGATTTTCTCAAGAGGAGTGCGTAATGAACATTACCCCCGGCAAACTTTGGGGTCTGCGCCGGCTTGCGGACGAAAGCGGCCGCTTCAAGATGCTGGCGATGGATCAGACCGGTCCGATCGTCAACCCGATCAAGGCCGCCCTCAATGTCGATCATGCACCCTACCACCATGTTGCGGCCGTCAAGCGGCTACTTGGCACCTATCTGGCACCGAAGGCTTCTGCGGTGCTGATTGATCCACCGCTTGGTTATTCGGCCACCATCGACGGCATTTCCTCGCGTAAAGGATTGCTGGTCGCGACGGAATGGGCGACCTGGAAAGTGACGAAGACTGGTCGCAAGTCGGAGAATATTCCGGGCTGGAATCCAAGTGTCATCCGCAAGATCGGTGGCGATGGAGTCAAGGTCAATCTCTGGTATCGCGCCGATGTCAGCGCCGACGTGAAGGAACATCAACTAACCTATCTCAACAGCGTCAAGAGGGACTGCCAAGAGAACGACATTCCTTTCATCTTGGAATTTCTCGTCTACCCCTTTCCGGACGAGACGCAGGAAGCCTTCAACGCACGGCGGGTCGAACTTGTTGCTGGCTCGCTTGCAGACAAGGACATCATGAATCCGGATGGCGTGGACCTCTACAAACTCGAACCGCCGACGGAGACGGTCAATGTACCCGATCCTGATGGTCTTGACGCAGCCCGCATCCAGAAGCGCTTCGATGACATGGCGCAGGGTCTTGGCCGTCCGTGGGTGTTGCTGAGCGCGGGCTCCACGCCGCAAGACTACGTGCGGCTCCTCACCTATGCCTACCGTGCAGGCGCCAGCGGATACCTTGCTGGTCGCGCGATATGGGCCAAGGCGTTCTCAAACTTTCCCGATATGGCAGCGATGGAGCGAGCTTTGGCCGATCAGGCGCCTCACATCATGGATGACCTGAACGCGCTGACTGACAAAATGGCAACCCCGTGGCGCGAGAACCGCAGCTGGCAAGATAATGTCATTACGGCACCGGCGGGCGAAGATTTCGCGCCGCGCTACGCCGATTTTGCAAGAACGGGCCTTGTCGTCTGATCTGCGACTATCTGGAGACGTTTCGTGGGATATCTCGATTTTACCGGAGTGCTGTCGCGCAGCGACCTTTTGCTGAAGGGCATGCTGCTAACCGCGCAGATTTCGGTCGTATCGATGGTATTTGCACTGATGATCGCCGTTCTGGTGGCTAGTATATGCCTGAGCAGCAGCCGGCTCGTCCGACTGCCCGCCCTTGCCTATGTTGAAGCAATCCGTAACACGCCGTTCATCGTGCAGGTTTTCCTAATCTATTTCGGCCTGCCAAGCTTCGGCATCCGGCTCGATCCGATCATTGCGGCCATTCTCGCCATGTCCATCTATGGCGGGGCATATTGCAGCGAAGTCATCCGCGCCGGCATCCAGAGCATCACCAAGGGACAGATCGAGGCCGGCCGTGCCCTTGGCATGTCACCGCTGACCATCTTCCGGTACGTCATTCTCAAGCCGGCCCTTGCTGCGGTTTTTCCATCGCTCGCAGCGCAGTTCATTCTGCTCCTCCTGTCGTCCAGCGTCGTCTCCGCAATCTCGGTTCCCGAACTGACCGGCATCGGCAATGACATCCAGGGCATCACGCTGCGGAATATGGAAATCTACCTCGTCATCGCTGCCGTTTACGTCATTCTCGTCGCGCTGCTGAAGGGGTCCATGACCGTGCTCGAACGTGTCCTGTTTCCATTCAAGTTCCTGGGGCGGTAAGATGTTTCAGCAATTCAGCCTCACCCATGTCCAGTTCATGCTCACCGGTCTCGGCTGGACGATCGGCCTTGCAATGATTGCGTTGATAGGCGGCTCGATTGCGGGATCGGCCATCGCTCTGATGCGTGTGTCGGTCAACCCCGTCATCAGCCGGCTGGCACAGTTCTACATTTTCGTCGTGCAAGGTACGCCGCTGCTGGTAACACTGTTCATCGCTTATTTCGGCGCCACGTATCTCGGCATTTCCGTTCAGCCGATCGTGGCGATCGCCGTCGCTTTTTCCTTCTATGCCGCAGCATTCCTGGGAGATATCTGGCGTGGTGCCATCCAATCGGTGCCGAAGGGACAGCGGGAGGGTGCCCATGCGCTCGGACTCGGCCGTGCCGACACCTTAATCCACATTATCGTGCCTCAAGCGGTCCGCATCGCCATTCCGCCGACTGTCGGCTTCTTCGTGCAGCTTATCAAGAACACCTCGCTTGCGTCGGTGGTCGGCATTGTCGAGCTGACCCGTACGGCGCAGATCGTCAGCAATGCCACGTTCAAGCCCCTCGAAGTCTACATGACTGCCGCGGCCTTCTATTTCCTTGTCTGTTTTCCGCTGACCCTCGTCAGCCGCGGCCTAGAGAAACGCCTAAAATCATAACATCGTAAAGGAGGAGAATACGATGCTCGCATTCATCAGGAGGACCGTCGTCGGCGTAATCGCCGCAGCGTGCCTTTCATCCGTCGCCCTCGCACAGCAGACGACGAATACGTTCGACGAAATCATCAAGCGGGGCAAAATCATCGTCGGGATCTCGTTGTCGACACCACCCTACGGCATGACCGACGCCAACATGAAGCCGTCCGGATTCGACGTTGCGGTCGCAAACCTCATCGCCCGTGATCTTGGGGTAAAGCTGGAAATTGTCGACCAGGTTTCGCAAGCCCGTATTCCCAACCTGACGACCGGCAAGGTTGACATCGTCATCTCGTCGCTCGGCATCACGGCCGAGCGCGCGAAGGCGATCATGTACACCAATTCGATCTATGTCGACGAACAGATGATCATCGCGCCGACCGCCTCCAAGCTCGACAATCTCGAAGCACTCGTTGGGAAGCGCGTCGGCGTGACCCGCGCCAGCACCAACGACACGATCATCACCCAGAAGGCCGTGCAGGGAACGAACATTCAGCGCTTCGAAGATGACGCCTCTACCAATCAGGCACTGTTCACGGGCCAGGTCGATGCCATCGTCTCCGGTGTTGCGGCTGCCAACGCCATAAACGCACAGACGGACAAGTTCGCGCGCAAATTTGCCGTGCGTCAATCGCCAATGGGGATTGGCGTTCGCCGTGGCGATTATGATCTGCACCAGTGGCTCAATACCGAAATCATGATGCTGTGGAGTGGTGGCGAATTGCAGGCAGCACAGAAGCAATGGCTGGGCATCGTCAACGAAGACGTTCCGCGCTTCTGACTTCATCAGGGCCTGCAGCCGGGCTGCAGGCCATTTCACGAGAAAGCTCCCGATATGCCTAGAATTACGCTCAGACAATTGCTCGACCACGCCGCCGAATACCAGTACGGCGTGCCCGCCTTCAGTGTCACCTGTATGGAACAGATGCTAGCGGTCATGAATGCCGCGCGCGCTGTCGATGCGCCGGTCATTCTCCAAGTCGGCACCAAGGCCCGAGCCTATGCGGGCGATATCATGATCGAACACCTGTTCGCCGCACTCGAAACGATTTATCCAGATATTCCGATGGTCATTCATCAAGATCACGGGAATAGCGAAGCGACCTGCGCGACTGCTCTGCAGCACAAGTTCACATCCGTGATGATGGATGGTTCTCTGCTTGAAGATGCTAAGACGCCTTCCGATTACGACTATAATGCACGTGTCACTTCCCGCGTCTCTGAAATCGCGCATTATATGGGGGCTTCGGTAGAAGGGGAGATCGGTGTTCTGGGTAAACTCCAATCGCGCACCGATGAGCGCATGCTGACCGATCCGGATGAGGCGGTGAAGTTCGTCAGGCAAACCAAGGTCGACGCGCTTGCCATCGCCATGGGCACCTCGCATGGCGCCTACAAGTTCAGCCGCAAGCCCGATGGCGAAGTTCTCGCCATGGATCGGCTGGAAGAAATCCACCGTCGCCTGCCCGACACCCATCTCGTCATGCACGGCTCCTCCTCGGTTCCGCAAGAACTGCAGGACATCATGAACAAATACGGCGCCGACATCAAACAGACCTGGGGCGTGCCGATCGAGGAGATTCAGCGCGGCATCAAACACGGCGTCCGCAAGATCAACATCGACACCGACAACCGGATGGCTCTGGTTGGCCAGATTCGCCGTGTAATGCACGAAGACCCCAAGGAATTCGACATTCGCAACATGATGAAGCCCGGGATGGATGCCATCACCAAGCTGTGCAAGCAGCGGCTAGAAGAATTCGGCACGGCCGGCCATGCCGGAAAGATCAAGGTCATCCGCATGGCGGACATGGCTCGCCGCTATGCGTCTGGCGAACTCGACCCGAAGATCGTCTGACCGTATGAGGACAAGAGCATGAACGTGGATCACTCGAATGGAAACTCAGGCGGTGCGGTCGTGCAGGCAAAGCAGGTTTCGAAATTCTTTGGTGCCTTCCAAGCCCTGAAAACGATCGACATGACCGTCACCCGAGGCGAGACAATTGTCATCTGCGGACCATCCGGTTCGGGCAAGTCAACCTTGATCCGTTGTCTCAATGCGCTGGAGCCATATCAGTCCGGCGCGCTCCGCGTCTGCGGAGTTGATGTGACGGATGCACGTCCCTCGATCGATGCTGTGCGGCGGCGGACCGGCATGGTGTTCCAGAACTTCAATCTCTTCCCGCATATGACGGTGCTGGAAAACTGCATGATTGCACCAATGAAGGTCAAGGGCGTTTCACGGGAGGAGGCCCGCGCAATAGCGCAGCGTTTTCTCGAAAGGGTTCGGATTCCGGAACAGGCCGGGAAATATCCGGCCCAGCTCTCCGGCGGGCAGCAGCAACGGGTTGCCATTGCACGAGCGCTGTCCATGAGCCCGGAACTGATGTTGTTTGATGAGCCGACCTCCGCGCTGGATCCCGAAATGGTCCGCGAAGTGCTCGATACAATGGTCGAACTTGCCAAGGAGGGCGGCACGATGATCTGCGTGACGCACGAGATGCATTTCGCACGTCAGGTTGCCGATCGCATTATTTTCATGGATGCCGGCGCGATTGTCGAAACCGGTAAGCCGGACCAGTTCTTCGCCAATCCGAAGACGGCCAGAGCGCAGGAATTCCTGGCTCAGATCCTGCACTGATAGGACAAGGTGGGCGGCACTCTTGACACCCAACTTATTCGTCGTGCTTTAACCTGCCGGCATGTAGACGCCCTGCCTCCAGATGCTGCGCATCGAGGATCGCTGCGCGCGCCTGAAGCAGATGATATTTCATATAGCTCGCAGCGGAATCGCTATCCTCGATACTGATCGCATTGAAGATCCGAGTGTGCTCTTCCACCACCCGCAATCGTCGAGCCGGGGCTCGTTCCCTTGCAAGCTCCAGTCCAATATTCATTGTTTCCAGGACGGGTCTCCGGAGATCCCTTAGCAACGCAGGAAAATATTCATTGCCTGCAGCAATCGCGATCGCGTCGTGAAAGGCGATGTCCTGAAACTGCCCTAGCTCTCCCCGCGCGATCGCCTCGTTCAGGTCGTCTATCGTCTGGCGGATGGCCTCAAGATGCGCTCGTGAGCGTCGCAGAGCGGCGAGCCGCGCGGCCTCGACTTCAATGACGATTCTTGGCTCGAACGAACGTACATAACTGGAAAGGCTAGCGGCATCGGCCAGTTCCGTCAGCCTCGTAGACGGCTTGGTAGACACGAAAGTGCCGATGCCCCGCCGCGACTGGACGAGACCATCCGTCGAGAGCCGTAATAGCGCCTCGCGAACGACCGGCCTCGACACGTCAAAGGCTAGCGAAAGCTCTGCCTCGGAAGGTAGCTTGTCCCCTTCGGTGAATTTGCCGGATGTGATTTCAGACAGAATCTGCCCGTAGACTGTATCGGCAAGTTTCTCTTTTCGGGCGGGCGTTACGGTGATTTGTGACATACCCCACCTTAGCCGAGTTCTTTAACCGACGAAACGCCTTGATGTGATGAAGGTTTCCCGATGGCTTAAGCTGTTCCCTTGAACCGCCGACCACGCCAAAGATCCGCTATGCGTTCAGAACAACCATGACAGATGGGCCATGCTGCGTGCAGGACAAGCGTAGAGCATGTCGCATTTATTGAGCCTGACCAGCCGGAGAGAGATCCGGAAATGCCGGGCGACTTCCCGATCACTGTTGCCTTCATTCACAAAACGCAACCACACGCTCATGCAACTCCATCGGATGCGGCTTGCCCGTGGCGCTTCTCCTTCCATGGGCACAGTCAATCACAGATCAACCAAACTCACCGAAACCAACATATCACGACGATCAACGCCGATGACCGGATGATTGGCAGACCGCGACCAGCTATGGCAAACGGTCCGTGATCGAAACGGCGATCGGTCGTTACAAGCCAATTATCGGCCGTCGACTGCGGGCACGCTCATTTGCCGCACAGCAGACGGAAGTCGCCCTCGGCTGTTTCATCCTGAATAGAATATGCACGCCCGAAATCCGTCCGCTCCAGAAAAGCTACCGGATAGCCAACGTTTCAAAGGCGGAAATCCGTTCTCCCAACGATCCGCGGATCAAAGCCCCTCGTCATTGGTTTCGCCGTGGCGCAGATAGCTCTCAAGCGCATCCTGCGCACGGGCTTTTTCCTCGAGTTCGTAAAGGCAGCGAAGCCTGAGATAGCGACGCATACGCTGCCGGTCCGTTAGCCGGTAATTACCGAATCGTTCGAGCGGATCGATACGATCGAGGCGATCCAGATGAGCCACACTGTCACGAAAATGTCCGTTGATGAAGGCGATGACAGCGGAAGCCAAGGTAGCATCGGCAGAATTGTCCCCCAGGCGACGAAGGGCATCGCATAGCAGGCTTGCGCGCTCCACATATCCATTCTGCAGTTGAACATAGATCGACAGCATCAGAAAATCCCGCTCGCGTGGCGAAAGTTCATGATGCGGCTGCAAGGGCTCCATCATGCGCGCAACAGCAATGCCAACGCGGCGCGGACCTCGGCATCCCGATTCACTTCATCATCCAGAAATGCACCGGCAGAACGGAACACCAAACGGTCTGCGGGATCTCGCGTGCCGATCGCCAGCCGATGGAATATTGCAGCAAGACCGGCGCGCGTTTCCTGGAGGATTGAAGGCTCCATCAATTGCGGATCCACATTACGAGGTTGGAGCAAATCCGGCAACCGATCGTCGAGCGAAGGCGGATACAGAATGGAATCCAGCGCGCGATACGATGGCAAATAATTCGGGCTGACGCGGCAGTCGTCCGGGAGATGGACCTCATCTTCCAACTGCCATCGGCTTACGGATTCAAGACCAACGTCAAGCGAACGGATCCGCATCAGAAATCTGCCACGTCTTGTGCAGCACCCATGATCAGGTCGCCTGAGAAATGTTCTGCAAGAGATCGGCCATCTTCTGCAGGGCGCTGTTGGCGAGATCGAAATGACGATTACGTTCGCGGTCGAGCGAATTGATATCGTTCATCTTCAACTGGCTTTCCTGGTTCACCAGGGTCACCAATTCCGAAAGCTGGGTACCATAATTAGACCATTGCGGATGGGTGTGTGATTGCAGATCATTGGATGCGTTATCCCACATATACCCGCCATTTTGAGGGCCTGTAGAAATATTTCCCCGGACGAGATCAAGTCTTGGCCGACTGAGACCCCGCAATACTTCCAAAGGATTTTTCTGTGCGTCATTTGATTTATCTGAGAACATGAAAATTGCTTTGAGCGTCTGTATGTCAGCTTCATTCAGCGGCGGATTGGAATTGATCTGCTTGGCAAGATTATCCAGGAAATCCGGCCCCAGACCCGCAAAACTCTTTGGACCCTCATCCGCTTTCTGGAATTGCGCAATGGATTTGTTGATAAGCTCCTGCATGACACTGATTGTTTTCAGATAAGCGTTTTGCTGCTTTACCTCTTCCGTCTCAACTGTGACCTTTGCCTCACCTTCCAGATTGTATTGGCTTTGAAAGTAATAGATCATGGAAGGCGCATCGAGCTTTTTGCCGTTCATATAACCATCGCCAGCCGCCACGGATGCTCGTGTTTCCTTCATGTCGCGAATACGCATTTCCTGCTGTAGGAAGACATTGTATCCAGAATTGATCGTGGCGTTATCATCCAGACTGACGACGTTCTTTGGAACTCTTATGACATCATTGTCATTACCCAGAGGCAGCCACGTTTCTGAAAAATTTGTGGGCAGCGTGCTGAGATCCTGGGTATTGAGGGGCGCTTGTCCCGCCCCAGGCCGCCAATTTTCCTCGGACACATTGAAGAATGCTGCCAATCGGTTGAACCGTGTCTGCAACTCCGTCAACTGGCTCTGGATGTCAGTCTGGGAAAAGACGCTCATCTTGTCGAGACGCGAGATGAGGAGGTCAATCTGGTCTGTAAAAGCCTGCTGCGCGTCTGGTGGCAACGCGACAAATTTGCGATTGGACGCCTTGTAATTCGTTACCTGGCCCCGCAAAACATTCGCCGCATCGATCATCTGCTGTTTGTTGACGGACAGGCCGAGCGAGGACGCCATATGCTTGAACGCTTCGGTGGCAACGATCCGCTCCTGGTCTTTGGTCGGCATTGTCGCAAAATTGTCCTTTGTCAGGGTGTTGACCTGGTAGATACGTGGGGTGGCTGAGTATTCGCCGAGCGATATGGTGCCGTTCGCCGGTGGCGGCACCGATGCGACATAGGTGATGGAGGTGGTTGCGCCCTGCAAGAGCAAAACACCATTGGTAATCGCCTGCGCCTTGAGGTTCGCATTCACCCACTCCACCTGATAGGACGAGTGCCAGGTGTTGAAGATGCGTCCAAAAGCGTTGATCGCATCGTCGGTTGTGAGATCCGACGCCTTGACGTCGAAGCCGGGAGGACGATCCGCTACGGGCATGGTTGTGTTGAGACCGTCCTTGACGGGAAACAGTGCATCCGCTGTCGCTCGGTTCAGTGCGCCATCCCCACCAGAAGAACTTCCGGGAAGATTGTAGTAGGGAATGGTGGATTGCTTCTGGCCTGCGCTGGGAATTAGCCCCTCGACCTGCGTGATCGCCACCTTTTCCACGGTCCGGGTCTGGGTCGTATAATCCATGACCGGCCGGCCATAGTTATCGTAGACATAATTTCCGGACGCGTCCTTTCTGGCGGCCCCCTTCTGATAGGTCTCGGAGGAGGTTTCCAGCGTCAGCACATATCCGCCGGAAATGGTTTGCGGGCTGCCGAGCGATTTCAGCCAGCGCACCTGTTCGTCATTGGGGGCAGCAACAAATGTACTGATCGCCATCGAGGATGCAGGGCCTGATAGCGTCGTCGCAACACCGTAGGATCCGGCATTGAGTGTCGTCATCGTACCCCAATTGGCGTTCAGACTGGAGAAAATGCTCGGCATCGGTCAGTCCTCAGATCTCAAAGCTTTAAAAGCCGGCGCACCGGCGCATGTGACCACCCCTTATCGGCCTGGTTGGGCACCGCTACCCTCCTGGCCTTATCGCGGGCTGCCAGCAGGTCCTTCACGCGTTCCTCCAGTTGCTCAACCCGTGAATGAAAGACAGCCATATCGGGCGCCAGGACCATATGATCCACGAGCAGCATGCAGACGGGATCATCGCGAATGATCGATGTTTTGATCAGTTGGCCGAGCTGGTCGCGAATGGCGGCAAGGACCGGCTGCACATCTCTCACCGTCTCACGACCTTCGCCCGCAAGCCAGCGAGCCCGTTGCTCCGCTACCTGATGGGAACCTTCGGATGTCTGATCGCCCGCCATGAATTACCATCGTATAGCCGTGGGTTTGTTAGCTTAACAAAGCCCATAATCCGACAAAGCACTGTGACGTTCGATACAGTCGTGCGTAAATGAGGCGCGCATTGACAGATTGGTTTGGTACAAGGACTGGACCTCGAAAACGTGTCAGTGCGCTTTGACGAGGTAGGTGACATTCGATGCGCGGCAAGCGGCAAGACGATCAGAGTTTCATGAGCGATTTGGCAATCTTCTCCGCGATGCCGGAGGTTGGCGCTTCCGATTTGCTGGACAAGAACGGAGCAGCGCCGGCCCATACGGGGCTTGCACAGGCCGAGCGTGTGGACGTTGCCGCCGCAGAAGCCGCGCGCAATTCGGTTCTCGCGTCTATCGCACCGGATCCGGCAATCGTTCGGGAGCCGCGGTCCGGCGAAGACAACTATGCCCATGTAATCCAGCTGGATCAGCAGGGGCAAATGAAAGAGGCCGCCGACATGCTCTCACGTTTGGTGAGCATGCCCGGAGGCGAAGCGGACGCCTGTCTTGGGCTTGCTGTCTTTGCCCTGCGGTTGAAGGACTTCCAATCGGCGCAAGTTCTTGCAGCACGTTGCTTGGATCTTGGCGCGCGTCATCCACGCGCGTGCTCCATTCTGGGCATGGTCGCCCTTCATTCAGGCAATGGGTCGGCCGCACGAACTTATCTCGCTGCGGCGGCACGCATTGCCCGGATCGATCCCTCATTCAGCACCGATCTGCGGGGAGCGCAGCGCGTTTTGCTGAAGATGCACGTGAACTAGGACCGGTAATGTATGCGGAGCCTGGCATGAAGCGCCAGCGGAACGCTGATGAGAGGATTGCTGCGGATCCGTGCCGTCGGAGGCCGCGACGGCATCTGATAGACGGCCAAGATTTGCGGCAGTGACGAAGGGGATGAGCTTGGATGGTCGATGACACCGAACTGCTTCTTGAGCGCGAGGATGTGAAAACCCTCGTGGAACTTGGCTTCATGGCGATAACAGCCGGCATGTTAGGTGACGCGGAAACCATTTTTCAAGGGATCACAGCGGCCCGACCCGATCAGGAAGCAGGGCCACTCGGACTTGCCATGGTGCGTCTTGCACAAGACCGTCCGGCGGATGCTGTGGCGCTCCTGAAGAAACTGCCCCCTAGCGAAGCTGTTCTGACATATCTCGGCCTTGCCCAGGCGCGCCACGGAGACCGAGCGGCTGCCGCGCGATGCCTGCATGGCGTCATCGCCAGTGCGCCGAACTCGTCCTTCGCCGATATGGCGGGCGCAGCGATCTCCGAATTCAGTCTTTAAGGAGGCAAGACAATGGTTTCCCCCATCCTCGGGGCAGTTCCCCCAGTACCCGCACCACAGTCCTCGGTCCCCGGAATCATTCCCACCGATCGTGTCGCAGCCTTTGATCAAGCCATGGCCCGACAACAGACCGCTGATCCTCAATCCACGTCCACCAATAACCCCGCCGGTGCTTCACAGGCGCTGACGCCGCAAGCGCTTTCTCCCAATGACCGGGCAAGAATTGGTCTCGATCTGGCACCGGCAGGCCAAGCTCCGCAACCCACAGAGGGCAATATGATCCTCAACGGGCTTTCCAGCCTTCGAGAGGTCTTCGATGCACGCGAAGCGCGTGTCAGCGAGATCCTGAAGCAGGGAACCACCGATGCGACATCGCTGATGCAGATGCAGGTGGAAGTGGCCAACTTCACGATGCTGGTCGATATTTCCTCAAAGCTTACCGGCAAGACGACACAGGTGTTCGACACCCTGATGAAGGGTCAGTAACCGTGGACATGACACCGCGGAAAGCATTCCAGCATTTCAGGCTTGCCTTCATGATTGCCAGCCTGTTGGCACTGACGGCGTGCAAGGCCGACCTCTATACCAACCTGACGGAATATGAGGCAAACCAGATGGTTGCCGTACTGTTGGCCGAGAACATCGATGCCAGCAAGACGGGCGTCGGCGAAGCCTTCACAGTGCAGGTGGAGCAGGAAAACCTGGGCAGAGCGATCGATCTTCTGAACGAAAAGGGCTTTCCGCGCCGCACGCGTGAATCCATGGGCCGCGTGTTTCAGAAGTCCGGGATCATCTCGTCACCCTTTGAAGAGCGGGTTCGATATATTTATGCGCTTGGCGAGGAGGTCGCGCAGACAATCTCTCAGATCGACGGCGTTGTTACCGCGCGTGTGCACATCGTCCTGCCGGAAGAGCCCCAACTGGGCCAGCCGGTCAAGCCATCCTCGGCAGCGGTCTTCATCAAGCACGAACCGAATGTGGATCTCGAATTCCTGGTGCCGCAGATACGTCGCCTTGTCAGCAGTTCGATCCAAGGCCTCGATTATGCGGCCGTCACGGTGGTCTTGACGGAGGCGGCAGCCCGCAAGGCGCAGCAACGTGCTGGCAATGTCGATCTCGTGGATGTATTCCCAGGCTTGGCCGTTCCGGCGCCCAGCGCGCCGCAGGTGCGCATCGTGATCTATAGCGTTGCGGCGGCGCTTCTTATTCTTGCTGCCGGTTCCATTTTTGGCGTTGTTCAGTTCGTCTTGAGCCGTCGACGTCGCGGAAGCAGAACGACGACAAGTGACGCTACGACTGCACTGATGGAGCCGTCATGATGGTGGCGGATAACCTGACGGGCGCCGGAAAACAAGGTTACCCCTTCGGTGCAACCGAGTTTTCCTTCGCAACACGGATTGCGGAATTCCACTTGTGCAATAGCAGTCTGCCGGCGGAAATTGCCGCCCACGACGTCATGTCTGCTTTGCTGCGACATCCAGCTTTTCGACCGGCGCTCGCAAGGCTGCATCCACGCCCGCTTTCCCTGTCGCGACATGAGATTGTTGACCTTTCATCTCATGCAGAGGGTCGGCTGGCACTGCTGATTGCCAGCGCGCCGGAGGCGGACATTCGTTTCGCGGCTCAGCTGGCCGCTGCCGCGGCGCTACACAGATCGATTGTACGGCTGGGCCTCAAGGCGGAACGACAGCACGCTCAGGCTATATTGGGAGCCGAGAGCTTCCACTTCGCTACGCAAGAGGCACCAACCCTGCATTCGACGCTAGCCGCCCTAGAGAACAGTCCCAAGATTTGGCGCGCAATCGCCAAAACCGATAATCTAAGTGCAGCCTCAACCCTGTTCGAGGAATTCGGGCGAGGCGTGCTGCATTCCTTTGTTGCTGCCGTCGCCCCTGTTCTGATCGATTGTCTGCCAAGCCCCCATCAGCCTCCCCTGGCCGACGCCTTGGTCTCATCGCTTGTGAAACTCATGCGAAGGAGAAACCCGCGATGGGCCCCTATTATCGCTTGAACACGCTCGGTTTTCGGCTTCCGTCAGGGCCGCATGTCATCAGACGAGACGCGTTTGAAGCCGTCGCCGCCAGCGAAGCCTTGCTGCAGGAAGCAGACCGTCGTGCGGCTGAGATTATCGCAGGGGCGGAGGCAGCCTTTGAGTCCGAAAAGCGTCGCGGGTTCGAGGAAGGCTTGCGAGCCGCCAGGCGAGAGGCAGCCGCGCGGCTTTTCAGCGAAAACCTCATACTGGAGCAAAAGCTTGCCGCCGTAGAAACCGAACTTGCCGATCTCGTTGTTGCGGCGATGCGATGTCTGCTGGAGGATTTCGACGATCGCACCAAGGCGGAAGCCCTGGTTCGCACTGCGCTCAGGCGCATGCGACGCGAAAAGCGCGGGGAACTAAGGGTTTCCCCGGAGCAGGCCACCGAGATGAAATCATCCATTACGCGGATCATCAGCGAGTTTCCGGAGGTGGATTTGGTGGATGTTGTTGAAGACGAAAGTCTCAGCGCTCCCAATATCGTTTTCGAGACTGCGATCGGCCGTGTCGATGGCGATCTCGGACGCACCTGTTCGGAGTTGGAAATCGCCATCCGCGCCGCCGTAACGGGAGCCGTCGGCGCAAGCACGGAACATGAGACAGGACCATGAATGCCGTGACGATCAACGGTGAGGCGATCGTGCAGCTTGCGGACGCTCGCCGTCTTCGCATAGCTGCCCGTGTTGATGGCTTCGTTCATCGTCTCGCGGCTCAAGTCGATCGATTTTCAGCGTTTACGGTCACGGGGCGGGTTCGCAAGGTGGTCGGCACGATGATCCACGCAGCCGTACCGGAGATCGAGATCGGCGAGATCGTGGAGTTGATCAATCGTAGTTCCAACCTGCGCCTCTATGCGGAATGTGTTGGCTTCCTGGACGAGGAGGCGCTTCTATCACCCATCGGGGAGACGCAGGGCATCAGTCCACGCACCGAGGTAAGACGGACGGGGCGGGTGCAGGCGGTTGCCGTTGGCCCTGGTCTTAAAGGTCGCGTACTGGACGGACTCGGCAATTTCGTGGATGGTCGCGATGATCACTTCGTGCCGGAATCCTTCTATCCCGTTTACAAAAATCCACCCGATCCCATGACGCGCCGGATCATAGACCGGCCATTGCCGCTTGGGGTGCGAGCCATCGACGGTGTGCTCACCTGCGGAGAAGGGCAACGCATGGGCATCTTCGCTGCAGCTGGCGGCGGCAAGTCCACATTGCTGTCCATGCTGGTCAAGGGCGCGGCCGTGGATGTGACCGTTATCGCGCTGATCGGCGAGCGCGGCCGCGAAGTGCGCGAATTCATTGAGCACGACCTCGGGCCGGACGGACTTGCAAAGTCGGTCATTGTGGTCGCAACCTCGGACCGCTCGTCCATGGAGCGCGCCAAAGCTGCATTCACCGCTACAGCCATCGCCGAATATTTCCGAGATCAAGGTCAGCGCGTTCTGTTCCTGATGGATTCCGTGACGCGCTTTGCGCGCGCTCAGCGCGAGATTGGCCTTGCCGCAGGCGAGCCCCCCACCCGCCGCGGCTTTCCGCCTTCCGTGTTTGCCAACCTGCCGCGTCTGATGGAGCGGGTGGGCATGAATGAAAGAGGTTCGATCACCGCGCTCTATACGGTTCTGGTGGAGGGCGACGATATGACCGAGCCGGTCGCGGACGAAACACGTTCCATTCTGGACGGACACATCATCCTGTCGCGCAAGCTCGCAGCCGCCAATCACTTTCCGGCAATAGACGTGCTTGCCTCCAAAAGCCGGGTGATGCGTTCTGTCACCACACGCGAACATCAAGCGATGGCCGCAAAAATCAACGAATGGCTTGCCGCATATGCGGACGTCGAACTGCTGATCAAGGTTGGTGAATACAAACAGGGCGCCGATCCGCAATCCGATCTTGCGATCGCCAGATACAAGCCAATCAATGAATTCCTCAAGCAGGCCACCGATGAGTTCGATGATTTTGGGACGATGCTGCGCAAGCTTCAGCAGGTGACCCGATGATCGGCCAGATGAAGATACTGCTGCATGTCAAAACGTTGAAACAAGAGCAGGCTTTTCGTCACCTGCAATCATGCCGTCGAGCCCTGTATGAAGCTGAGCACGCGCACCATGCGGCAGTCAAAGCCGTTGAGGAAAGCCAGAGAACGCTTCCCGCCCGCGAAAACGCGATCTTCGAGACAATCTTCGGCAGGACCGTGGCCTTGGGGGAAATCGATGAAATCAAGGCGCGGGTCGCGACACTTCATGCGAAACACCAGATCCTGGTGGATGAACGGGAGCGAACCGCGCATGTCGAGGCAAGGGTGCGTCGAGAGCGAGACGAGGCGGCAGACGCTTTTCGGAAAGCGACCAAGGTCACCGACAAGTACGACGTAATCACTCAGGATCTCGTAACCGCACAGGCCGAAGCATTGACGGCGAGAGAAGAGGGAGAAACCGAAGACATGTTTTCCCGATCAAGGAGAAAGATCGCATGACGCGCGTTGAGAACGGTCGAGGTACGAACTCTAACCACTCCTCTGCGGACGGCAGTGGCCCATACGCAGACCGAGGTGGGGCGAATACGGGCCTTACCCGGTTCGGAACGTCACGAGGACAAACCAGCAGCGGGTTTGAAACCAGACGCGATTTTCGTGAGGATACAAGCGATCGACAGGACCGGGAAGCCGCCTTTTCTGCGCGGCTGCGTCATGCGCTTTCGAAGCAGCCGAACGAGGGACATCAGGGTGATGAGGAAGATGCGCCGTTGGTGCCGGAAGGCCTGTCCCTTATCGCTGCAGCCTCAGCGAACGGCAGATCGGCCGTCACGGAGCCTATGGAAGCAGATCGCATTTCGCCGAAGGCGCGCGCCGAACGCATCGCCGCACAAATTGCCGAAGCCCTCAACACGGCAGACCGCCCCATGCCCGGCGGACCCGTGACGGTCAGATTGCAGATGCCTGCATTGGACGGTTCGGAGATCAGGGCACTCGTCCTGACCATGACAGGGGATCAGCTGGACGTTACCCTGACTACCGGTGAACATCCGCTGATCGACGATTTGAAACTTGCTGCCCAGGCCCTTGCGGACCGCCTGTCCCTGCGCTTCCCTACCCGTAGGATCCGTGTATTGGAAGCTCCGGCGAGTCGGACTGACCCGGTCGATACGGTCGAAGCGCCCGGAGTCATGTCACAGATTTCCGCAATTCTCTCGCGTTGATGCCGGATAACCGCAAGTATCCCTTCCGCTCTATCGAACGAACCAGCTGACATTTTCGCCGTAAATCACGATGGAAAAGGTATCCGCAACGCGGATTGCCACGCCGAGTTCTCCGACAACCGCTACACGGCTATTTTTGTCCGGTGCCGAACCTTGGGCCAACTTGTCTCCGTTGCGGATCTGCACAAAACGATCGCGCGTGAGATCCGCCC
This sequence comes from Rhizobium oryzicola, assembly GCF_030504645.1. Classification (GTDB taxonomy): domain Bacteria; phylum Pseudomonadota; class Alphaproteobacteria; order Rhizobiales; family Rhizobiaceae; genus Neorhizobium; species Neorhizobium oryzicola. The sequence goes on from NZ_JAUKWQ010000004.1 coordinate 89,508, forward strand.
CAACAACGTCAAGCTGATATGGCGAGAGGCTGCGGACAATGAAGTTGACGAACTTCGGATTTCGCCTGATTTCCGTCAAATAGACGGATCTGGACGTATCGCCGAACCGTTTCAAGCAGTCCGCAAGGTGCGTCGGGTTCAGTGCGGCCTCCAGTACCGTGCCTTGAAGTTCCGGCCGCAGGTCGTGGATCGTCAGCTTGTCGCTGACGCTGATCATATCGAGCCAGAACACAATGCCCTTGGCATTCGCAGCTGAAAGCCGGGAGCCATTCCAGCAGGGACTGTTCAGAACGACATCCAGCGTTGCCGTGAGAGGTTTGTAACTGTCCTCAAGCTTCGTGGCCTCGGATAGCTGATCCTGCAACCGGGTAAGGCCCTGCACGAGAACGCTGTCTTGAGTAAAGCCTGCCGCGCCCTCTTTGTCCCAGCTATGCAGGAGGCGAGCGACCTCGGTGCTGTTGCGTGCTTCTGCTGTGGCGTCGCTACGCGAAGAGCTCGACAAAGGCGCTCCGTTGCTTTCACTTGGATCACCATTGCGCTGCTGTATCATGGACGATGGACCAGCGACAGCATCCAATTCCGCTTGCAGACGCTGACCGATTTCAGCACCCTGGTCCGGCTGTCCCGAAGGGCCGTTATCGGTGTTCGGCCCCGTCGTATTGCCCGCTGCCTTCACAGCCTGGTTGGAAAACAGGTCCTCCGGCTTGAATTGGCCGTTGGCCAGTCGAGAGACATCGACCTTCATTTCGTTGGGGCCAGCCGCATCCTTGCCGAGAATCAATCCCGGTCCGGCTTGGGCGGGCATGATTTCGCCCTTGGCACTTTGGAGATTCACGAAGGAGCGCAAGGGAATCATCGGTGCGATATTCGAAGCGTATGCCTGCAAGAAGCCTGCCCAAGCATCGATTTTTTCGATCGGGAGAAGTCCTGAGGCTTCGATAAGGGTCCCGTCGAGCCGCAACAGGACCAAGGGCGATAGCCGGGAACGGTCCAGCATGGCACGCACATCGGCCAGCAGCGTTTCTGAAGTGCGTATATTGGAAACGATGGACGTAAGACCGGCAACGCGATCCCTGACAAGATCAATCACAGCCGCAGCAGCGGTGGGATCAAGCTCGATGCCGGAAAGCGTCAGCACCCCTTTGTCATCAAGGGTGAAATCGAGATGTGGATAGTTCTTTGACAACAGCGCGCCGATTTCGTTGCGCGTCGTTTCGAGAACGGTGAGGCGAACACGTGCTGTGCCATCGACCTCCTGAACCGCAGCAATCACTGCACGCCGCTCCGCCGGATTGTCCGTAAAGCCTGTCACGAAGGTCACGCCGTCGACTGCCCGCGAGATCTCCAGTGAGCGCGGCAGTGGAAGCTTCGCAACAGCTTGCTGAACGCGCTCCAGTGTCGGGCGCTCGTCGGCCCGTGCCGTTTGCCTGGCTGTGCCAAGATTACCGAACAAGAGCCAGAAGGCGACGGCCCCGAAGACTGCTGCACCCACCATCAAGGACACAAACAGCAGGCGCGGCGGTTCCGATCCCGCTCCAATTTTACTGCGCGAACGTGATATTGCCGGTGCAACCTCATCCTGCGTAGCTGCATCCCGGGTGATCGAAGCCCAATTGGCCGTGGGTAGACCGGTCGTAAAGCGCGTTGCGCCAGCACTGACAATATCGAGCGGTTCTAGTTCCTGATAGTCACCATCGGCGGGGAAATCCGCGCCCGCATTGCTGTGCAGGCTGCCATGAACGCCGGCGAGCTGTACCTTACCGTCCGCAATACGCAAACGTGCATGCCCTGGCTTGAGACTGACATCATAGACCTGAATGTCGTCTTCAGCGCTGGACCCAAGCGTATAGACGCCGTCAGCCAGTGAGATATCCACGCCCGACTGCACGCCTGTGAGGATCTTTAGAATAACCGCAGCGGAGGCAACCGCAGGCTCACTCATCGTTCGATGGCTCCATTCTACACTGCCCGGCGCAGCTCATCGCCTGCCCTTGCGGCGGCCTCAAAGCCGGCTTCCGCAATCCCCACAATCCCATTAGGGGCCTGCTGCCGCGAAGGAACACGGGGAAGGAAGATCGGCTGTGCCGTTAGTCACAGCCGCCGGAAGGTCGCCGCCGAAAGAGCGTTCTAAATCTGCTTATGGATAAGCCGAACGATGGTGGCCAAAGCCGCAAGAGCGGTTTCTAGTGGTTGGGCGGATGAGATGAAGCGATGGATGCCAGTCAAAAGCATCAATGCGCCGGATATTGCCGGCCACTCACATCTGGCTGTCTGGAATGCCTTTATGGCTCAAATCCGCCATCCCATCGCCCTTGAAGCCGGCGCAATCATGAAGGTTGAGCCCGCGGCAAAGCCCGTCGCACATCTTCCGCTTGCCCGCGTGCGGATCGGTCATCCGATCGGCAAGGCATTGTTCAGGCTGATCGAGTTTCCATTTGCCGATTTGACGAATTCAGAACTTCAAGCAGCCGACATCGACAGCCTTCCGGAACCTTTGGCCGAAGCGGTTTGGGCAGGGGTTTTGACGGTTATGAACGGCCTGCTGCCGCAAAGCTCGGACATAGAACTGGCAATGGCGGACGTTGGCCGCAGCAACGATCCGGTCCAAGCCGACAGTATAGACGAATGGTTCGATCTGACGATCGATCAGCGCAATACCGGGCCAATAGTCCTCAAGGCGGGCCTGAACCGCGCCTGGCTTATTTCCCTGCTGGCAGCCAGGTCATTGCCGAACTTTCAGGCGAGGGGACCGCTCGACGAAAGTCTTCTTCTATCGGCAGATATGACCCTGGGTCGATTATCGCTCAGCAAATCGGAACTCGCAGCAATCGAACCTGGTGATGTCGTGATCATGGCCGCGACGGCACCGGATTGCAGGAACGTTCGCGTTGCGAACCGGCTCTTTACCTTCTCTGTCTCGCAGGATCAGTCCGTCTGCGGCGGCTCCTTCCCACTGGATGGCCTGCGGCCAGCAAGCTTCAAATCGGAGATTTCCAGAATGTCTGATCCCATCGAGGGCGAACTGTCAGCGGATGAACAACATTCGGGAGGGCTGACTGACCTTATCCTTGCGGTCGACTTTGATATCGGACGGATCGAGGTTCCCATGACGACCGTGGCAAGCTGGACACGCGGCAGTGTCGTCGAGATGGAGCAGCAACCTCTCGAAGACGGTATCGCCGTCACGCTTCGAGTCAACGGACAGGCGGTTGGAACGGGCGATCTTGTGCGCATTGATGACCGGATCGGCGTGCGCATCACGCAAGTGATGTCATGACGAACAAAGGGAAGGACACCAGCCCGTGACCGATCCGCTCAATCTCATCCTGCTGCTCGCCGCCGCAGCACTCTTTCCTTTCATCGCGGTCGTCGCCACAAGCTTCATCAAGCTTTCGGTGGTCTTCCTGCTCGTACGCAATGCGATCGGCGTACAGAACATTCCGCCGAACATGGCGCTGAATGCGCTCGCCATCATCCTATCCGGTTACATCATGGCCCCGGTTGTCGTGCAGACCTACAATCTCTTGTCCGTCCAGCAGATTAACTACAATACGGCCGAGGGTTTGAAGAGCGCCTACGAAGCGGGAAGCGGGCCGCTTGTCCAGTTTCTGGAGAAGCATGCAAGCCCCCGCGAAAAGGTATTTTTCATGGAGGCTGCCAAGACACTCTGGCCGCCGGACATGGCCTCGCAACTCACGGATAAATCAGTTGCGGTGGTACTGCCGGCCTTTACGGTCAGTCAGCTGCGGGAGTCGTTCGAGATCGGCTTTCTCCTCTATTTGCCGTTCATCGCCATCGACCTTATCGTTTCCAACATCCTGCTGGCCATGGGCATGATGATGGTCTCGCCGCTGACGATCTCGCTGCCGTTCAAGCTTTTCCTGTTCGTAATGATCGACGGCTGGTCGCGTCTGATCCTGGGGCTCGTCAAGACTTACGTATAGGAGCAAGACGATGTCACCAAGCGATGCACTTCAGCAACTGCAGGAAACCATGCTGCTGGTGATGGTTCTCTCCATGCCACCGATCATCGTCGCATCGGTGGTCGGCATCATCATCAGTCTGCTGCAGGCACTGACACAGATCCAGGAGCAGACGGTCTCCTTCGCGATCAAGCTGATTGCGGTCGCCATTACCATCGCAGCCATGGCGGGTCTGCTTGGTTCGGAAATCGTCAACTTCACGACCAAGCTGTTCGACAATTTTCCGAGCATGACATGAATGAGATCATCGACATCGGAAGACTCTACTTCAGTTTCTTCGACCGCGAAATCATCGCGCTGATCCTGACGCTGCCGCGGATCTATTCCTTCATGCAGGTGTCCCAGCTCCTGGCCGATACCGCGGTACCGCGCATTTCAAAAACCGCAGCAATCCTATCGCTTTCAATCATCGCGGTGCCGATCAACATGGCGGACGTGGCAGCCTTCGACCGATCGGTGGTATCGTTCGTTGCCTATGTCTTGAAAGAATATGCGATCGGCTTCGTGCTCGGCTATATCGTCAGCTGGATTTTCTGGGCCGTACAATCGGCCGGAGCCTTCATCGACAACCAGCGTGGTGCAGCCGTTGCAGCTTCTATCGATCCGCTGCAGGGTCATGAGACGTCACCGCTCGGTATTCTCTTCAGCCAGGCTTTCCTGACCTATATCTATTCGACAGGCGCCATGCTGCCGATCCTCGGCCTCCTCTACCAGTCCTATCATGTCTGGCCGGCCACGCGTGGCCTTCCAGTTCTCTCGCCGCATTTTCCCGAACTTGCATTATCGATCGCCGATAATGCGCTGCGCATCATGGTCATCATCGCTGGACCGATCGCGGCTGTGATGTTCCTGTCGGAATTTGCCTTGGCGATGGTCAGCCGCTTTGCGCCACAGGTTCAGGTTTTCATTCTTGCCATGCCGATCAAAAGTGGTCTTGCGATCTTCCTTTTGATTTTCTATTTCGCGCGCTTCATGCCCTACAGCGTCGATCAATTGCAAAGCTTCCGCCCGCTGATCGACCGGTTCTATGCCGTGATGCAGTTTTCCAATCCACCGCCCGGTATGCCTGCGCCGCCCGCCTATCGTGCCGAGGGACCGGATACGATCGTTCCAGTCGCCAATCCCATTCTGTTTCCTCCCAAGGAACCGTCGAATGCAAACCATGAGCCGCCGCCGACCGCTGGCGAATCTCATCCAGTTGACAGTCTTTCCCCAGGAGGTCGTCGATGAGCGAGGGCGGGGAAAAGACAGAGCTGCCGACTCCCAAGAAGGAGAGGGACGCGCGTGAGAAAGGCCAAGTCGCACGCAGTCAGGAAGCGGTGACAACCATATCTCTGTTTGCCACCGTTGCCTGCATCTGGCTTTCATGGGGTGCGATAACATCCGCCATCATCGGCATTTTCGACCAGACAGCGCGTCTGGCCACAGGTGATTTCCAAGCGAACGCAGTGATCGGGATCGTCTACACATTTCGCGAAGGCGCAGTTGTGCTCCTCCCGGTCCTGGGTGTGGTGATATTAGCCGGGATCGCGGCCAATTACGTGCAATTCGGATCGCTCTTCACATTCGACAGCATCATGCCGAAACTTGAGAAGATCTCGCCAGCAGCAGGGTTCAAGCGAATCTTTTCCATGAACTCGGTTGTTGAACTTCTGAAATCCAACCTCAAGATCATTTTTCTGTCGATCCTGCTATACTACGTCATCAGGAACGCGATCGGCCCGTTTCTGAACTCCCTTCAATGCGGCATCGCCTGCATTGCCACGATTACGACTTCAATCCTTTTCCAGACTCTGACCTATTCGGCGTTGGCATTCATCATTGTCGCGGCGGCCGACTTTGCCTGGCAGAAGCACACCCACATCAAAAGCCTGATGATGTCGAAGGACGAGGTAAAGCGGGAATACAAGGAGAGCGAAGGCGATCCACACATCAAGGGCAAGCGCAAGCAGCTGGCTCAGGAATTGATCATGGGCGATGGCGGTACGGCCGCTCGAAAAGGTGCAGCGGTCGTGGTCAATCCTACGCATTTCGCGGTGGTGATCGACTATCGACCTGGAGAAACGCCTCTACCACTGGTGACGGCGAAGGGGCGCAATGCACAAGCGCATTATTTGCGAACGGAGGCGGAAAAGGCCGGGGTGCCCATCTTCCGCAATGTGGCTCTGGCGCGCGCCCTATTTGCCGATGCGGCACTGCATGAACCTATTCCAGACGACCTGTTCGATGCCGTCGCCGAGGTTCTTGCCTGGGTCTCGCGAAACCGTGAGAATCTTTACGGCAAGCCATTGGAACATGGCGTGATCGACATGGACTGCGGCGACCATAGGCCAAAACCCCACTGAGAGGGGGCGAAGGGCCACCTTCTAAGCGATGGCTGCCGATGCCGGCAGAAGACGCTGCAGCGCACTTTCGATGGCCGGCAGCGTAAAGTCCTCCGCATTCATCATCACCGCGAAGACGAGTTGATCATTCGCTGCCAGACCCACGTGGAGAAAGTGATGCCCGCCGGGATCAAGTCCGGCCATCATCAAGGCGCTTGTCTTGACGGCATCGCTCATGATGGCAGGCTTACGCGCAAGGCTTATGACAACGCGGTTTCGCGAGCCAGCGGTGAAGGTTAGCAGACCGGATATCTCAAAACGGAAGCTGTGGCTTCCATCAGGTGCAGGCTTTGTGGTCATACCGAGTTGCGCGGCAAAACCTTCGATAACCTGCCGGACAGGGGGCGAAAAAGTCACGAGTTCTTTCCTTCCCCTTGGCGGTGCTGGTCATCACGATCACGGCCTTCATAGTCTTCTTCTTCGGCTTCGACGAGTTCATCCAGCAGGCGCATAAGCGCCTTCGTCTGGTTCAGCCGTGCCTGTAAAGACGGCATTACCTCATCCGGAAGATCCAGGTGGATGGCACGCAAACCATTGGCAAAGGCAACCTGCGTCGCCGCGGAACTCTTCTCATAACGCGACATCAATTGCCGGGCGTCCTGCAATCCTGGACCCTCCCGCGAAGCGAAGGCCAGCATACGCGATGCGACGTCGACAGGTGTACCGCGTGCCAATTCCCCCGGCTGAAGCAGACGATCCACTGAACGGGTAAGCTGGGCACACAGGTCTATGGCTGTCTGCATCTTCTTCAGCTTGGCAAGTTCGGTCACTAGGGAATGCAGGAAGATCGGGTCGCTGGACGGACTGGCAGCAGACAGGTCACGACCGGCAACTTCGATGAAGGTTCCGACAATTTCCTCCATGCTTTTCATGACGTCGAAGCGTCGCAACATGTCGAAAAGGGCACCCATGTCACGCGTATTTTCTCGCAGAAGATCGCGATAGGCCTCCCGTACTGCTGCAGGATCGGTTTCCAGAGTTTGCGCTGCCCGATTCGCAACTTCTGCTGCTGCAAAGCCGGCCCTGGTATCCCGGCCCAGATCGCCAGTTTGAAAAGCCGCCGCCGCTTCATCAAGCAACGCAAGAAATGCGTTGGACGCGCCGCTGGCAGCGAATACATCGCGCGCAAGTTCCAGCGCCGCGAATTGATGCGTCGGGTCACCATCAAAAGCCTGAAGCGCCCGAAAGAGATCTTCGATGGTTACCTCAGAGCCACCATCCCCATCCAGCAAATCGGCAAAATTCTGCATTTGCTCCACGAGTGATGCCAGGGCATCCTCATGCGGCATGTCAGGCAGCTTGTCGTAATAGTCGGCGATCCGTGCGAGAGCGTTAATATTCGACCCACGGCCTTGACGGATCTCCCGCTGACCCAGCGTTCGCTTGTCCGCCCGATGCGCCACGGACATGCCGATCTCTTCCTTGGCGTCCTCCAACTGCGACTCGACCGAGGAAACTTCGACGCGCTCGCCCCGGTAGGAGCCGCGCACCTCCTCCATGACCTCGGTTCCCACCGGAGAAACAACGCTTTGGGTCGCCACATTTTGGCGGAGAGTTTCGATTGCACCTTCCATAATGTGTTCTCCCCGGAATACGCATTCACTCCGCACCCACGATCAGTTTCCATGCACAAACAGGCAGACGTCACGGCCCACGCGAGCCTGAACTGCCTTGATAAACGGATCGGAGCAGGCCTGCGTCCGGCTGATCGACCCGTCAGGAGCCGGCTTGATCAGGAAACGTTACGGGCAATGGATTTCAGCGTGTCGGCAACCGACTTCAGCACGTTGGTGCGCAAGTTAGACACTGCAGACCACGTATTCATGGCCATCTGCATTGAGAACATCTTCTCGGTATCGGACAGGTTCGCATTCTGCTCGATATCTCGGATGTCACCTTCGATTTTCTGCATCTGGTCCCCCAACTGCTTCTGACTCCAGATGAGGTCGAACCCGTCGCGGATGACGTATTTTGCGCTGGTCTGCCCGTCGAAGGATGTATCCTTCGTGCCCGCGGCCCAAACCTCTTGCGTACCGAGGCCCGTGAAGGTGCTTGCCATGTTTCCAATCTCCTCTACGAATACGTTCTCGTCTCAAACCCAGCTTTCGACGACCATCAGCATTTACCGGATGCCCGATTGAAGATCGGAACCGCGCGCAGGCGGGGCATCGTGAAGGCCCACTGTTGCCGCCCTTTCTGCGATCCGCAGAACTTTGCTTCCATGGCGCAGCGCTTCGCGCACGGCAGCCATGGTCGCGTAATCTGCGGGCGTAACGCCAGCCTGCATCTTACGCAACAGGTGCTGATCCGCCTCCTCAAAGCGCGCCATAATCTTCGCCGCAACTTCACGCCCATGCGTTCCAACGAGCATCTCGGCGAGATCGGTCATGATGAGAGGCGCCCTCGCCTCTTTCGAGGCGGGTGAAGCTCTGTCATTTTGGCGGTTCAGAAGCATTCCGTCCTCAACCTTTTCAATCCATCCCAGCTTCAGGCTGGCCAGAGATTTCGGAGCTCTCCGCAATCCTGCGATTGGCAAAGAAGATGGAATCGACCGATACCCCCTCTGCACACAAGCCTTAAAGCATTATATGCATGCACCAGCGCCCATTGGGGTGTCTATCCGTTTCGCACCGGACCTGTGACATCGGGCACAGATGCATGACGCACTTCTTCATGGGGCAGTTGAACGAAGAGTGCTGAAACCATGATATTTCATCATGTTTTGATTTTTTGACGTTGACAATGAATCTTCTCCTTAAGATTGCATGCAAAAAGTTCCAGGTTGCATAACAAGAAGATACTGGTGAAGATTTAGCGCCCGAGTATTTTCTGCGCGATCAGCTTCGGAAACGAAGTGTATCGAACGCAAAGACTTAGCATCATCAATGACGCCCATACAGCACTGCTAAAACATTACGCATGTCGATAAACCGGTCGTATATTGGCGGATATAGGTGAGATGACAACGCAAACGTTACCCTTTGCCGAAAGAATACCCTTCCGGGATTCCTCACCGTTCCGGCAACTTGGTCAGTCGACTCAAATGCTTTTGGCCAGAAAAGCCAATGTAAAGGTATTCGGCCAGAACGAATTCATCTATCTTCAAGACGACGAAGCCAGCCATCTATTCTTTGTGCGATCGGGCCACGTCCGGTTGTCCTATCTTCTTGAGGACGGTTCACCAGTACTTTTCGGCATCCTCCGCCCAGGCGAGATTTTTGGGGAGTTGGGCGTATTCGAAGGCGGCGTCTACCACGACATGGCAACGACCATCGGAGACACGTCTGTCTTTCGGATCCCGATATCAAGCTTCCAGGCAATGGAAAACACTCACCCGGAGGTACGGTTGGCTCTTGCCGGTGTCGTAGCCAAACGCTACCGCTCCTATATCATGCTCACGCGCAATCTCAGTCTCAAAACCCTGCATGGTCGCCTGTCGCAAGCGGTGTTGCGACTGGCAGACGATTTGGAAACGACCGTGATCTATCAGGGCAGGACGGTTCAGGCGATCGGTTCCTTTGTCACCCAAGGCGATCTCGCCTTGATGGCCCGCGGCGCGCGCAGCAATGTCAACCGGGCTCTGAAGGCCTGGGAGCGCGCGGGCATGGTAGCCATTCATGACCGGGGTCTTGTCATTCTCGATCGAAAGCGTCTCCAAGCCCTCTCCCTCGAAGAAGGGATCTGAGTTTTTACGGGCTCTTTGCCTGCCTCGATCCACAGCATTATATGCGTCCGCAGCCAAATCTGCGGGCGCTATTGCTTGTAGGCTGACGTCGCGGGCTTCCGCTTTATGCCAGCCGGATCGCTTGCCTGCGGTGTGGATACCATAAACGACTGAAGCTGCTTGGTGATGGAATCGATCTCGTTCGCGGTCCTGGAAACCCGCGGTGTGATCAGCACAACAAGTTCCGTTCGCCGCGATTGCGCATTTTTCTGGCTGAGAAGATCTCCCAGGATCGGCACCTTCGATACCTTCGGGATCTGCGTGGAGTCCGCCCCGACATTATCCTGGATGAGACCGCCCAGAAGAACCGTACGCCCGGATTGTACGAGGATCTGCGATTGTATATCGCGCGTCGAAATGGTTGGCGTCAGGGAATCCCCGCCGGTACTCGTCTTCGGTGTCGAAACGGACTGGTTGATCTGAAGCGTTACGGAATCATCCGCATGAATGGTGGGCGTGATCTGCATGACAATGCCCGTGTCGAGAATCTGCACCTCGCGCGTCACAGTGACATTGCCGCCGTTGTTGGACGACTGCGAGGCCGTCGCGAAGGGGATCTGATCGCCGATCACGAGGCGGGCCGCCTGCCCGTTCATGACTGTGAGATAGGGCGAGGAGACGACCTTGAGTGTCGTGACCTGCTGCAGCGCCTTCAAAACGGCATCGACGGAGAAGCTTCCGACAGAACCGGAGAAACCTATGACGCCACCGTCGCGTGGGGATTGGTTACCCGGTATGCCGGAGCCGACGTTGAAACCTTTGCCCTGGAGGTAGAAGGCCACGCCTTGCGAGAGCGAATTTGTGAGATTGACCTCAATGACGGTCGCCTCGATCACCGCCTGGCTTTGCGGTACATCCAATGCGGCCACCACATCCCGCATGCGCGAAAAGATGCGATAGTTCGAGTAGACCAGAAGCGTATTGTTGCGCTTGTCGGCGACAATTCTGACGTCTGCCTGGCCGTTTCCTCCACCCGCCGGCGCGGAGACCTGTATCGTGTCGCCATTGTTGGCACCGCTGGTCTGGCCGTTGGCTGGCGCGCGACCACCGCGTTGAGCGCCGCCCTGGCCGGAGGACTGCGACGCCGACTGACCACCATTTGGCGTCGCAATGATTGTGCTGGGTGGTGGCGCGGCCAAGCTGGTACCGTCCTCATTATCAGCGGAGGCACCAGCCGCCTGACTGTTTGGAAAAAGTTTAGAGCGCGAGATACGCTGGTCTATGCCACGTCGCGGTTCATCCGCTACCGGTCCATTGCCGCCGCCGGAAGCGGCACCAAAACTCTGCGCAAGCTGCGGGGCAATTTCTTCCGCGCGCAGATGAGTGAGCGGAATAACCCGAAGTGCCGAAATGTCCGACACCGACTGGTCTAGCTGGCGCACCAGCAGCCTGACGTTTTCCATCACGGTTTCGTCCGGCGTTCCGACAAGCACGGCGCGCTGGGCTTCAAGCGGTATGATGGTCACATTCGCATCCGAACCACGCAAAGAACCCGAATAGAAATCGGTGATCTGGCGCGCCACGGCTTGCGGCTCTCCCTGGCCGAGCGGAAGGATGGCGATGGAACGCTGCCCGGTCGCCATGTTTGACAGCATGCGAACAAGACGTTCTGCTGAATCGGCTTCAGTCGGACCCGCCTGAAGAATAACGGTGTTGCGCGAACTGCTCGCCTGCAAGACAACGCTGGGCGGCAACATGCGGCCCGCGAGCGCAACGACCTCCTGCGCGTTACCCTTGGGTAGTTGGATGACCCGCTGGGCCTCCTGGCCTCTTGCACCATTGGCCGCGTTTGTATCAAGGGCCGCAATCGCTTCAGGCGTACCAATATGGTAAATGCCGTTGAGAGAACGCATCACCAGATTGTTGCGAGACAAGATATCCCGAACGACCGAAAGCACGCGTGCTTTTGGCACCGGTGTCTCGGTTTTGAACGTGACCCTGCCGGCAAGGTTATCCGGAGCGATGTAGTTGACCCCTAGAGCACCGCTCAAAAGGCGCCGGAGAACTTCGTCTATCGTTGCGTTCTTGAAGTCGATGCTGACTTCGGCGGTTGGTTCGAACGAAGCTTGTTTGGTTGCCGAGCGAACTTCGCCAATGTCTTGTGCAATCGTCGCAACGTCTCCCGGATAATCGATCTTTTCCTTGCCTACATAGGCTGTAAAAGTGCGCGAGGTTTGCTCCGCGCCAAGCTTGTTCAGCTTTTCCACATCAACAACCGGCCCCTTTCGCGGTGCCTGGTTGCTGGCCAGACGGGGAACCGCGTTGGGATCGTCGACGACCAGAGCATCTTCGACGGTGGTGCAAGCGACGAGCCAGCAAGCCGCCGCCATGAGGATTGCAAAAGAGCCGGCTCGCCGCCGGTCCATCCACGCCAATACAGGGCGGTTGCGCGAATGGTCGCACGTAACCTCGGCATTGTCTTGAATGTCCGACTTGGCCGATGCAATAGAAAATTTCATTCACCACCACCGGGAAGAGAAGACTTCGGGCGGCAAGGATGTTCATTGCCAAACGCACAGGCAGGCTGCAGCATCCCGTCTAGTGAGCCAGCAGACATTTCGATAGAGATGTCGTCCGGCAGGCAGACACACTTCCTCCCAGGCATATTCACGGCCTCGATACTTTGTTTGTACCAAAGACAGATGGCGTGAAATGAATCAGGGGTTGATCAGGCACCAGCGTTTTCCATGGTTGCAACCGGAAACTTCTTCATCACACCTCCCTACGCCTACCGATCACTAGAGCGGCACATCCGCCCGCCGCGATTTCGTGGAAACCAAGACGAAGCTTCTCGGCTCAATAGAGGACGTGAACCTCGTTACCTCGACGCTCGATGCCCAGTTCGGCACCGAGGCTGGCCATTAGCTTGGTCAATCGCTCGCTAACGTCCAAAAAGACCAGGCGATCGTTATCCGGAACGGCTGCCACCAGCGCTGCATTGTTGATCTCTTCGCACTGGGCGAGCATTCCCGCCGCTCCATACGTTGCAACATGCTTGGCGATTTCTGATTTAGACCCCGCATCAATCCAATCAGCGTTTTCAAGCGCTTGCTTGAATTCCCGATAAACCGCCTTGGTCGGGCCCTTATCGAATTTCTCGCCTCGATACGCTTCTTCCTGCTTGAAGTGCTTTGCTGCGATACTTTCGACGAGATGAAACCCATGCTTGATGTTGCGTCCTGCGACGCTTGCAAGACCGGCCACATTGCGGGCGAATCCATCCGCGGGGTCAACATGCCGGCCAATGTGGCTGAAGCTGCTTGGCGTTCCCACCGGCTCAAACTTCATGAACAGAAGGGAATCGCCGCTCGAGTCGGGCTTAATGGTGTCGAAAAGAAGAGTTCCTCCACCCGGCATCTTGGAGCTGTAGTCCTCGATACCGCTTTGGACCGCACCACCGCCTTTCACCGAAAAAGCCGAGATAATGCCGGTCTGCGCCCGAGCTTCACCGAAGCTCATCTTCTTGCCCGCGTTTTGACTGTGTGCCTTCAGGTGGGTTGAGGTTCTGCCATAGCAACTGGGCGCACTACTCAGGAAATTATACAGCTTCTTGCCGGGATCCTTCACAAGCATGGCTCCGTCGCCCCCTGCCGTGACCGCCTCTCGCTCAGCGCCCGCATTGTCCACCATAGCCTTGGCGAACATGTACCACCCAACGGCGCGCGTCGTATCTACATTGGAGGGTATCGAAATCGTCTTTCCGTTGACGGTTACCCCTACATCCGTCTTACCATCTTTGCTATTCTTTACCGCCTCGCAAATGCGTTCGCCCATCCTGATGTAGCGATTCATTTCGAACTGCGAGATCTTCTTGTCTCCTCCGAGAGAGACCCGCAACTCTTCCATAAGAGCGGAAACCTCGACTTGGCCCCGGCCCTTCACATCGATGGCGACGTCAAGAATATTCGATTTTTCGGAATCGTGAGCACTCAAATCGTCGCGCAACGTAGACTGTTGAAGCTGCGCGTTCTCGAGGGCACCCGTTTTGAGAAGACCAAGCATGGAAGCCAAGCCATCTTTATCGTGGCGAGCCGCGAAGTTCTGCAATTTGGATACGGCGGCCTGAACGATGGCATTATCCTTGATAAACGACCCGAACGAGAAGGATGTGTGTGCTGGCTGAGCAGGGCCACCGCTGATGTTGCGCCCTTCAAATGCGCCGCCCACCCGACCGGATGTCGCAGTCGCATGATGATCGTTGCGCTTTGATGGCCGCTCGTCGGAATAGCCAACTCTGACCCGAATATCGGGGTGACCGATCTGCAACAACTTTGTCATGACCTCTTCTCCTATGCTCGCAGAAAGGCGTTTTGGTCGAGGAGCTGCAAACCCTGTTCGACATCGAATTCGTTCAAGCCCTCAATGAAGTTCGCCCAATTGCCTGCCACATAGACGAAGCTCTCCAGGATATCGGCGAGGCGCTCACCGCTGATGCCGTCATCCATGATGCGGTAGCAAATATAGGCTTGCCGCGTCTGTGCATTGACGCCAAGCGTGCAGTCCGCCGTTGCATTCCAGAATGTATTGGCATCCAGAAGCACGCGATATGCATCCAGTTCATGTTCTTCGGGTATCGCACCAAGCAGGCATGACAGTACCAGGCTGGAGCCGGTTCCGCGGTCCTCCTGCGTTAGCGTAACAGCCAGGGCATCGACAACAATTTCAAAGGGGCTGATGATATCGCTTACGACTGAAAGACCGATCTCCGCGCTCAGTTCGTTAATTAGTTTTGAAAAGTCCATCGATCCCTCCGCTGCTGATACGCTTGTAACCGTGCGGACGAATGCCCCCTGTGCTGAAAAGCAACGCGTTCGCGGAAGTGAGCGATTTCGGTCTTGAATCCGAGGAAGAATGTGATCGAGCGCCGAGGCAAAAGGATGCCAATAACGACGCTCGATCGTCCCTTGGTCGCAGTCAGCCAGTGGACCGCGCTCGGGCTCCACCGATCATATTCTCGCCGCCAACAGACAAATTCGCCTGTTCCGTCGGATAAGGCATCCGGGCAGAGACCCAACCTGCAGGATCATCAATCCTGACGTCGCTGACGCTCTCATCAGTTGTTTCAGACGGAGTCGAATTGGATTTCGCTCCTACAGCAGCATTTGTGCTAATGAAGCGAACCAGAGCAGCGCGCGTCTCTGCCGGGCCCACGGCCTCATCCGCAAACACCTCGTGGCTCAGCAGCTCATCCATTGTGGGGCGTTTCGAGGGATCCGGATGAAGAAGCTGGTTAATGAGTTCGTCAATCTTAACGTCACCGGTGGATGGCGCGTCGAAATAACCGCCAGGCCCAATGGCATGACCATCCACATAGGATCGCAGCTTTTCACCATACCATCCTGGGACTTTTTTGCTGAGTCAGATAATAAGGTCTCAGTCATCATGTAGTATAGGCTAGCGCCGAGCGCCCAAGTATCAATTTCTGGATCTAGCGTGCGAGCGCTCAAGCTTTCCAAATTACTTTGACGAAGCTTCTCGTTAACCGACTGAAGCCTACCCATAACATGTTCAGTTACAAGATACATCTGAGTCTTGCCACCGCTGGGTCCAGGATTAGAATGGAAAGCCGCTGAAAGAACATTCTTGAGGTCGCGGAAGGAAACTTTGAGGGATGTATCGCCCTGATTCGAAAATATTGTGAGGTCCTTTGCCCTTGCAATTTCATCGCGGAGACGACTCGCTTCAGGCGAAACAAAATGGGTCGTGTCCACCGCTCAGCCGCTTGCAACCTTCAGTTTATTCCCACCTTGCGTCGTACCGAAATCAGCAAATTTCATCACACCGCCTTCGCCAACAAATAGGTTATGGGCTCCTAAATCGCCGTGAACGAAACCGTGGTCCTGCATGTGCTTCAGGTTAGGCCAGACGCAACGCGGCGCGTACGATAGACATCTCGCACGGACCGACTGTGCCAAACGGCACAGGACGACGCAAATTGCACTCCTGAAGCGCTTGCTCGGATAGGACGGCCTGTCTAGACCGCTTCGCCACTTGCGCAAGCTCTAAGGGGGAAGGATATATTGTGATACTAACTCGCTAAGATCATCTGGAGCGGGATAGTCTTCTGATCAAGCGAACATTGCATGCACTGAACCCAAACATTTTTCACAAGGCAAGCCGTCCGCCATGTTACAAGATGCGCCCCAAATGCTCTCCTACGAAGACATCATCTTTCACCCCCGCTTTCCTGATGCGCGTAGGGTATATGTCCATGAGATGCTGAAGGCTCATGAGAATAATGCGAAGGAAAATCAAATATTTTTTGATGAGGGAAAGGCTTTTGTCTATTTCGCCATCATGAATTACTATTGCGCACATGATCCTGAGGATCGGACTTCTTGGCCTAGCATGCGAATGATCAAACAAAATCTAGAGCAGTTGGGGCTAGCGAGTGGGCGACGGGTGCATGATATCATTCGACGGCTCATCGATGTTGGATATGTCGAAAGTTCACTGGTGGAAAAAGACCGGCGCACCAAGCTTCTCCGGCCGACCCAGACTATGATCGACCGGGATCTGAAGACAATGGTCGTCTACTATGCTCCATTGCATGTCATGTTTCCTGACCCTGGCTACCCGGAACCAATGTCGGGAGATCTCGCGTTTCAGCGCGGCGCCAGACAGATCGGAGCGTCCTTCATGGCCTATGCTCGGAGTTTCATGGCCGCTAATCCAACCATTGCCTTCTTTTTCCCTCGGCTTGCAGGCATGATGATCCTGACGAAGCTGATAGAACTGAGCATTACGTGCGACGGACAAACCGCTTCTCGGATTTCCTTCGCCAATATTGGCGACAGTTTCGGCATTTCGCGTACGCACGTTCGAAAGCTCCTTTCCGAAGCACAAGAACATGGACTGGCGGAGCTATACGGTCAGCATGTCATCTTATCGCCCGAATGCCGAAAGGGTTTTGATCGCTATCTGGCAGACACCATGGTCGGCAATGACCTTGTGTACCGGCTTTGGAAACAACAGCAATTTGATGCCTGAGATCAAGTTGCTGTTGCGTGTTTTCTGCAAACGGTATCTTGGACCGATCCGAATTTACCGCAGACCGTTTGGTGGCGATGTCACCGGAAATGGTGACGACAAACTCGTCCAAGCGCCACACATCGTTGCAGCTGTGCTTCTTGCGGCGACGGCGAAGGGCACAGACTGAAATACTGATGGTGGAGGGCCGAGGCTGCCGTCAGATTTTCACCTGATCGACGGGAACGCCATAGACGCTCCCCTGTTGGATCGCGTCAACGGTATCGAAGGAGGTATGCCGGCGCGACTGGGGTAATGTCGATATGCCTGCATTACCATTGAGATAATCCTCGAAGGCATCCTGGTCGGACTTCGCATTTGCGGTCAAATCCGAGCGTTCCGATGGATCAAGCCTCAGCGGATCGAGCAAACGCCGCTCCAAACCATTGGAGCCTACGGGACGGGAAGCAGACGATATCATATCAGCCACGAGACCTACTCCTTCATTTGCCAGATGGCTTTAGGCGCATTCTAATATGTCCGTCGCTTTCCGCGCGTGATGTTCGGCACAGATTGCGCTTATGCTTGTGTTTGCGGTGGAAACCACCATTCGGTAAAGCCCGCCAGTGCAAAGCCCACAATGAGAAGCAGGATAGCTACACAGCGCGTCACACTCTCCAAAAGCTTTGTCACCGGAGAAACAGCGTCATTGGTTCCGTCGTGGGCCGTGGGCCCGGCGACGCCCGCCCCCGGCGACCCTACGGCCTCCAGCAGTCGCGATAACCCGGCCGAAAATTCAGCTCGATCGGGCTGGCTTGCAATCAGGTCAAGAAAGCCAGTGGACCAGCCACGTCTATCCGGCTCGCGCGCGCTCAACGCTTCAGGTACATCCATTTCCCGAAAGACTACCCCCATGTGATGAAGGGCATTGACGACAGGATAATAAAACCTGTTGTCAAAAACGTAGAGTACCGCCGGTCCCGATGCGTTCACGAGCGCTGCCGCGATCGAGCCCGCATCCGCTCGGAATGGGGGAAGGCCAGGTCGCAGAACAAGAACATGATCTCCGAGGAGATCGAACCTCAAAACACCCGGATCGCCACGGCGAAACAGCATCACGACCCGGTCCTGCCCGCTCAGCGCCTCCCGCTCCTCCACCCGAAATAGCCGCGCTTGCGCATGCGCCCGCTCATCACGGTCAGCTGAGCCATTTTGCCAGCCCAGCAGAAAAAGCAGGAAGCAAGTGGCGAAAACATTGGCAGTCAGATCCGCGACGACGGCAAAGTCAAATCGCCACATGGCTACTCGTCCTGTCGAAGACGCGCCAGCAAGGCGCGACATGGGCCTGGATCGAGAGGCGTTTGAGTAAAAGCACAATCCTCATCGAGCCTCAGCCGACGCACTTTGGACAAGCCGACACCTGCAATCAGATTTTCAAAAAGGAAAGCGCTCTCCCCGCCACCGCTATCAATCACCAGAAGAACAGAGCGATGCGCCGCTTTGCCCGAACGAAGCCTCGTCAGCAGGGCAGCGTTACCCGGAATGGCATCCCGCTTGACGACGAGCTTCGGTTCCGAACGCTCCGCGGGCAGCAAAAGGCCCTCGCGCCTTGCCAGAACCTGCAGTTCCGCATTCTGCTCATCACGCCAGACGTGGTTGTTTACCCGCAGACCGATACTCAACAGCATGGCAACAAGAAAGGCTGCACCCAGCGCCAGGAAGAGGTCACCGATCGGAAGCTGCATAAAACCTGCATCGGCATGTTCAAAATCATCATCGGCATCGTGAGCGCCGCCCTTCATGCCGGGCTCCTTGCCCGCGAGACAAGCACGATATGACGTGCCGCTGCCAGCAGCTCCGCTTCCCATTTGTCCACGAGTGCAACCCCCAGCGATGCCAGCAGGCCACCCAGAAGACCAAGCAACGTCGTTTCGAATTGCAGCCCAAGGCCGGCAAGACTTTGCCCCAGGTTCGCGCCGTTCTGCTGACCGCCTTGGCTATCCAGTCCGGCAATAGCGATGGCAAGACCAATAACTGTGCCGAGGAAGCCGAGGAGCGGCAAAAAGCTGAGAAGCGTGCGGATGAAACGCCGGGAGGCGCGATGGATCGCCTCGATGGGCGACTGGACAGTTCCGCACGATGACGGAAACAGCGCATCAAAAGCAACCGCGCGTATGCGAGAATGCGCCGGCAAAGCAGTCAATACCTCGCCCAGTTGCCCGGACACATTGGATCCGTCTTCGACAGAACGCCGCAAGGCATCGAGGTCAAGCCGCTCCCGCCAGAGTGCCAGAACCACATCAAGGAGGGCTGCGCCAACCGTCATGAAGACGACCACGATTGCCGCGTGAAGAGGGCTTCTTGCTGCCAGCGCACGCCGCAACACGCCAATTGGATCATGGGCGGGTGTCCCATCTGCGGCACCGATAGCAGCATAGAAAACCAGTGTGAGAGAAAGCCCCAGAAGCAGTGCGGAACAGAAGGATTGTGCGCCCGGCGGGCGTCCGTTGAGATGCCGCCAGAAGGCGACGAACCGCAGACGATTAAGCTCGGTAATCAGCCGCGAGGAGAACAAAAGCACGAGGCATTGCGGCCAAATCAAATTGAGCTCGACCATATCTTCCAGCGTGTGTCCGGCAGCAAGCGCGGGCACCCAAGGAACGGCCAATGCAGCAATTGCGGCAACAAGACTGCCGAGTGTCAGCGCCTCGTGACTTTCCAAAGCAAGCCCGATGTTCATCAATCCCACGGCAGCACCGACTGCCAGGAAATAGGATGTCGGCGCAGCGGAGCCGAAAACTGCAGCATGACAAAGAACTGCCGCGGTAAGCGCCACGACAGGGATAAGCAGCCTCGGCGAAGGCCAACGCCATACCGAAAGCACCGTCCCGTCAAGGTTCGGACCTGGGCTCATTCGGCAGCCAGATGCGATACGGCGTTATGGAGCTTGATCCGCTCAAGCGGCTGGATATTGGCGGTCGGCGACAGCTCCTGATAGGACAGGACAGCCGTTGTGGGGAAGTCACGCTCAACAACCTTTCGCATGAAGCGGCGGATGTCCATCGGCGCCAGAATGACCGGTGAAATCGCACGGGGCGCAGGGTTGCCTGCGACACTCCGTATGGAGTCGATGATCTGACGATGCACATCGGGCGCCAGGGCAAGATAGGAGGCTCCACTGGTCTGGCGAATTGCTCCGCGCACGGCATCCTCAATTTCCTTGGCAAGCAGGAAGGCGGGGATCATGTTCTGTCCGCCGGAGAACTTGTGCGTGATGTAGCGACTGAGGGCACCGCGTACATATTCGGTGAGCATGATGGGGTCCTTTTCGCGCTGTCCCCAGGTAACCAAGGCTTCGAGAACGGTGCGCATGTCGCGGATGGAAATGTCCTCCGAAACAAGCCGCTGCAGCACGTCGGTGATGGTGGTTACTGGCAGCAGCCGCGTGACTTCCCGGGTGAGCTCTCCAAAATTCTTCTGCATCTGGTTCATCAGGAACATGGTTTCCTGCACACCGATGAACTCATGGGCATGCGCCTTCAGCACATGGGCCAGATGAAAGGTCAGCATGCTGGACAGTGTCATCACCTGGACACTCGCCTTTTCCAGGATCGGGAGATATTTGACCTGAACCCAGAGCGACGGCGTTCCCGGCAGGAAATCATCGCCCCTCTCGAAAGGGACGCCAAACATCTTCAAATTCGCTTCCGTCTCCCGGGCGATGAAGTAGCCGGGCCGGGCAGCGCCTGATGCCACCGGAATTTCGTTGACGAGGATACGATACTCGCCATCCCGGAGGTTCTCATTGAGACGAAGATTGATGCCGGGGAACGGAACCCCGAGATCGAAATAAAGCGCTCTCCGCACGCGTGCGACCTCCCGGTCAAGCTTGTCCGGCCTGATCGACGAGCGTACGGACGCCGCAATGTCGACAATCAACGGCACGGTCAGTGCAAAGGTCACAGCCTCGACGGGCGCGTCGTCTTCCTCCGGAAACTTGGGAACCTGCCCCTGCGGTGCAAGAGCCGCGGCAAGCGCGGGCATTTCACCTGACCGTTCATTGCGTCCGACGGCCTTTCGATTGCGCATGGAGACGAAGCCGCCCCCACCCACCACAAGGGCAAGCATGGCAAAAACCATCGTCGGAAAGCCCGGAATGACGGCGAATATGCAGAGGATGACGGCCGTAATCAGCAAGGCCTTCGGCTCATACATCAGCTGACTGCCGATATCGCTGCCGAGATTGTCGTTTTCCTCGGACGAAACGCGCGTAACGATGAAGCCCGCCGTAATGGAAATAAAGAGCGCGGGTATCTGCTGGACGAGGCCATCGCCTATGGTCAATAGGGTATAGACTTGGCCGGCATCCGCAACGGGCATCCCCTTCTGAAGCGTGCCAATCGTAATGCCGCCAATCATGTTCACAGCAATAATGATCAGGCCGGCGACCGCGTCGCCCTTCACGAATTTCATGGCGCCGTCCATGGCGCCGTAAAGCTGGCTTTCCTTTTCCAGTTTGCCGCGCCGCCGCTTTGCCTCTTCAAGATCGATCAGCCCGGCGCGCATGTCGCTGTCGATCGACATTTGCTTTCCGGGCATCGAATCCAGCGAGAAGCGCGCTGAGACTTCTGCGACACGTTCCGAGCCCTTGGTGATCACCATGAAATTGACGATGGTCAGGATGAGGAAGATGACGACCCCGACCACAAGATTGCCGCCGACCACGAACTTGCCAAAGGTTTCGACGATATGGCCGGCATTGGCGTGCAGCAGGATCAGCCGTGTCGTGGAGATCGCCAACGCCAGGCGGAAAAGCGTTGTGATCAACAGCAGTGACGGAAAGGACGAAAGCTGCACTACGTCCTTGAGATAGAGCGCAACCATCAAAAGAATGGCCGATATAGTCAGGTTTATACCGATCAGTGTGTCGACGATGACGATCGGTAGCGGCAAGATCATCATGAAGACGATACAGACCAACAAGAATGCCAGGAATAGGTCATTCCGTTTGGATAGGGTGTGCAGGAAGCGTTGCATCGGTAATGATTTCCTCAGGCGTAAGGCGCGCGGCCGAACGCTTCCCATCAAGGCATAGACCAAACCGGTTGATGACAGGCAGTTGATACCCCGGTCATGTCACACATCCACGCGAAGACGGCTGCGGCCCGGTTGGATTTGTGGCTCTTGAATGGTCAACGATTCCAGAGTGGAGAGTTGTAATAAAAGATCGACCGCAGCCATCAGCAGTGCATCAACCAGCTTTGATTGATCCGTTCGTTCCGCATCATCCTGACGCGCGGTGCGCAGCTGCGTCTGCGCTGCCAGAGTGGGACCGTTTTCCTCTTGAATGAAGGATGCATCGGCTTTGGCAGCCGCCTGAAGAATGTCCGAGAGCAGTCTGTCAACGGCAGAATTTTCCGCCACATCATGGGCAGATTGGCTGACTTGCAGTGCATTGATAGATGCAAAGACCGTGGCAACGTTTGCGGCAATTGCCATGACGGCCTGGTTGATGTCGGAGATCCCGGGGATGGCGTTTGCCGCCGCGTCATAGTCCTGGATCTTCGTCACCAGCAACACGTCATTGGCTGCCAAGGCGGACAGCGCATTCGAATAGGCATCAGGGCCTGCCAACGTCGTTATCTGCAGATTTACGGCAGCGAGTTGATCAGCCACCGACTTGCTGCGATCGCCATCAGGCAACCGGTCCAGTTCCCGTTGAAGAAGCGCTGCAGTTTGTGCAAGCGCCGTTTGCGCAAGGGACACCATCTCCGATTTGAGGTTTGCAAGCTGCGGCGCAACCGCCGCCTTCTGATCCGGATCCGTGATGGCTTCCAATGCAGCGATCTGCTCGGCAATAGACTGCTGTTTGGTTGCTATATCTGATTGAAGCTTGGCAGCGTCAGCCTTCGCATCCAGTTCCGTCTGGCGCTGCGCAACCGCGCTATAGGCAGTGAGCGCATCCACGACCGATCCCATCGCCAGCCGCGCCTTCTCAGCCTTCGCCTCGTCCGAGATGTTTTGAAGCGTCAACGAAGCCTCTGCCAACAGGACGGAAATATCGCCTGGGGATTGGGCGCGATAAAGCCCCGACAAGCCAACACTGGAATTTGGTCCGCCCATCAGCGCCAGCGCGGCTGCTAACTGATCTTCAACAGAAGAGGTGACCAGCCCGGAAACGGCCTGTGCTGGACCGACAGGCGTTACGGCGTCAGGCGTAACGATCTGGGGCGCGATTGGCGCATTGGAAATCGAACTGACAGAGGACATGGTCCCTTCTCCACACTGCTGTTCTCGGCACACTAATTCTTTAGGCGTTCGCCACTTGTGCCGAATGCAACGCGGTGATCCGGTTAGCGCCCTAACCGGCTTGCTATTTCAAGTGCAGCCGCTGGCGCGATCCACTCTCGCCGTCAGATGCCAGATCTTCCAGACGCTCAAGCTCCGCTCGCAACAGGGCCACCAAGTCCTCCGTCACTGCCAGGAGAAAATCCAGCGCCGCCAGCAACTTTGCGCGCTTCGCACTTGCCTTGAGTATGCGAAGCAGCTTCTCCAGCGACTTCGGCGCGTTCAATACCTTGCCGATGCTGAGCAGCAGGTCACGCTCCACATCGGATAATTCCTTTTGTTGCTGAACAAAGCTGGCAACAACAGCGGGAACGCCTTCGATCGGGCGTGGTGGAGGCCAGCCGGGAATCATGGCGGCATTCAAGATGAAGGAGGCGATGATACCAGCTCTTTCGACCTGAAATGGCTGCATCTGTTGCTGCGGAGGCGTAAGAGATACACCGTCAGCCCCATCACGCTCATCGGTCAGAAGGTGCTCAAGAACGGAAACGAGATCTAATAAGGCCAGGCGTTCGTCCAGCTTGCCTCTCTCCTTCTCCGAGGCTGGAGCATGCATCGGATCCAACGAAGGGTCGGCATCTCGGCCGATTGACGCATCTGGAGGTCCTAAGCCTACCGTCAAAGCGGGGAGGTCAAGGAAGGGGTCGGATAAGGTCGAAATATATTGCGCTGAGCCTCGACTGGCGGGGTCGAGCGTTGAGACGGTGAGATTTGTCGAGGCTGGCGACGATAGCTCGGCTGCATCCACACCCGACGGGGCCTGGGTGGTGCCATTAACCTCAGCGGACCGCGTTTGTGCATGTCCGATACCCTCAGACGTCAAGCGAGCATCGAAAGAGCGAGCATCCGCCGGCACGGTACTTGAGTTGGCCAGGGCGAACTTCTTCAATGTCTCCCGGATCGCGTTATGCGCCTCAGGCCTCTGGGCATCTGCAAAAGGGCTCCTCAGACCTGCGAGCCCGACCTCGGAGGAACGAGATTCATATTTATCGACCTCAATGACAGAAAAATCAGTCAGCGTGCTCCTGTGTGAGGGATCATCTATCTTGGGCAAATCCGGGTCAGTCACACTGGGTGCGCTCCCGCCGATATTCTGTCCAATCAGCAAGAGCAGGTCCCGGATAACAGAACTGGGAATTCCGCCAATCATCATGGACGCTGCCCGAGGGCAGAGACAACGGTCTGTAAGCGCTTAGCTTGGTCCACCACAACCACAGGGATTGTTGCATCATTCAGCCTGAAGAAGACATCCAGCGTGGTGCGAGCGGCGTCCAGACGATGTTGAACAGCGAAAACGTCCGCGAGGTGGAAATAGGGTAAAGCCCAGTTCGGGCGTAGTCTTGCGGCTACGGCAAAGGCTATCTCCGCAAATGATAATCGCCCGCATGCGCGCAGTGATACCCCGTAAGCCACCCAGAAGTCCGCCACGCGACCGTCGAGCGTACAAAGTGCCCTGAAGAGGGGCTCTGCGCGTTCCGGACGTCCTGCAGAAAACCATCGGCATGCGCGATCGTAAACCGCATCCGCCAGCGCGTCTGGCAGTCCGAGTGCAGCACCGACCGGCTTGCCGGCCTTTAGTTCCTCCATGAAAACCGTTCCGTCCAACCCCCGTGCGGCAAGGCCCACTTCAACCACCTCGCCAAATGTTTCAGCTTCCCTCCGTTCTAGACCGAAAAGCGCGGCGAGAAGATCGACATCAGCAGCTTGGCCATGCAGACCAGAACCGGAGGCGTTAGGTGGCATGTGGCTCTCCCGAGGCACGGGGTTGCAATCACTGTGATATCAGGCCGCAGATGAGGCTGCCCGTATGGCAAGAAGACGCTCGGCTTCTGCTGCGATTGCACCGGCGCCCCGTTCCCGGTCCAGCTTGATAGCCATGCTCAAGTCTTCCTGCGCTTCGGCGTCATAACCGGCCATGAGACACGCGCGGCCGCAGAGAAAATAGCCCCGGGCATCCTGGGGTGCCATCGCGATCAGAACCGAGGCGGCCTGAATGACCAATTCGTGTTGCTCAAGCTCTGCTGCGCATTCGGCGAGCCCAAGCTGGATGTTGATGTCCGCCGGATCACAGAGCGCCAACATGGCGAACATCCGCAGGGCTTCGGGACCTTCCCCCCTTCGAAGCATCGCTGTGGCCGCGGCGACGCCGATGGAGAGATCCCCCGGCTTCAAGCCCAGGGCTTCCAGAAAGATTGTGTTGTCAAAGGCCGCAGCCTGCGAAGAAAGGCTCATGGCGAGGATCCTTCAAGTTGAGCATGTGAGACCGGTCAGGGTCTGAAAATGAGAGCTTGTTCGAAACCGGGTTCGGAGGGATTCGAGGTCGGCGGTGCGGTGCGTGCCACACCGCCGACTGGTTGCGCCGCGCGGTGGATTTCAATACGGCGCAACACATCTTCGATCCGCGAAACAAGACCTTCTGGATCGCGATCGAAGTATGGAAAATGGGCTTCCACACAGACCATGTCGCGGCCATCCGGGCTCGGCTTGATATAGGTGCCGACTTCGATATCGATCAGCAGACCCGCATTGACGCGCAGGATTTGATCAATCGCCGCTTGTCGCTGCACCGGATCTTCCGGCAATAGCCCGGCAAGCGCTTCGATACGCAGCAGGCCGCGGTCGTCATCGGCGAGATCGACGGCGGTTCCCTCGATACGCAGCCGCACGCTGCCCGATCCATCAAAACGCGGCTCGGGCAGGCTCAGGCGTGCGAACAGGCGTTGAACAGCCAGCCGAAAAGGATCGTCGCGCATCAAGTTCCTCT
Organism: Rhizobium oryzicola; assembly: GCF_030504645.1. GTDB lineage: Bacteria > Pseudomonadota > Alphaproteobacteria > Rhizobiales > Rhizobiaceae > Neorhizobium > Neorhizobium oryzicola. The sequence goes on from NZ_JAUKWQ010000004.1 coordinate 115,680, forward strand.
TACGCACGGGTGATCGCGCGCATCTGCTCAACTTCGGTGTCGTTGAGTTCCTTGAGGAAATTGATGATGGCGGCCATCATGTCCTTCAGGTTCTGCTGGATCTCCTTGGCAACGTCTCCCTGCTGAGCCGCCGTTGTTGCCAGTGCCGATTTTTCCTCCGCTTCGGCATCGTCAAGTTTTGCCTGCGCATCGAGTATCTTGGAGGCGCTCCCCGATAGGTTCTGGACGGATTCGCCCAACGAATTGAGGATTTGGTTTTGCATCTGCGCCACATTTGCCTTGGCTTCCGCGATCTTGAACCGATCCTCATAGGCGACCTTCTTCGCAGACAGCTTCATCGCCTTGGCCTCGCCGGCAAGATCGCCCTGAACGTTTCCAAGTTGGCCTATCTTCTTGTCAGCGCTATGCACGCCCTTGGCAGATGTCGACATGTCCTTCACAGCACTCATCTGCTGCTTGAGGTTCATCAGTCCAATCGACGTGCTCATTGCCGCCGAGACCACCGTCAAAACCAGCGACATGATGGCGCCCTCCATCATCTTTTCGGCAGCCTCGCGCATCTCACTGGCCTGGCCTTGCATGGCAGCCTTTTGCTCTTCATAGGCGGCAGTGCGGTTCTCCAGCGCATTCTGACGCTGCTCGGCTGCGAGCTTGATCATGATTGCGCCGATCAGCTGCGAGATGGAACCACCAGCCCCTCCTTCCAGCATTGCCATTGCATCCGCCAGTCGCTGCTCGGCACCGGGTGGCACTTTTGTGGAACCGCCCGTCCCCAAAATATTGCTGCTTCCGTCCGCAGCAACCGGGGGCGTCATACCGCTGCCGGCAGCATTTCCGAGACCTGCCTGTTGCGCATTGCCCACATCCTGACTGGCGTCGGTGCCGGCCAGACTGTTCATCCCGGGGGCGTTTACCCCTAAACCGTTGATACTCATGGTCGCTATCCTTGCTTCAATTGCGCATCACGCACGGAATTTCATGGAGGCCGTCGTGTCGGCCTTGTCCTTGATCGTCTCCACGATCATATCGAGCACGTCGTTGAACCGGTTGGAGGCGTTAATCAGCCGCTGCAGCGCCTGATCGATCATGTCGTCAAGCTGCGTCATGAGCGCTTCCATGGCCTTGGCCTCGGCCTCCTTCTTTTTCGCCTCTGAATCCAGTTCGGTCGCCTGATAATGGATGACGCCTTCTGCGACATCGGTTCCAGCCGAAGCAGTCTGCTGGGTGACGGAGGCTACCTCCGTCACCCGGCCCGCGATTTTGGCACCCTTGACAGCGGTGCTGATGCTCTCTTCGCCGACATCCTGTCCGGCCTTCGCGGCCCTATAGGCAGATGTGACAACGTTCTTCGCGCCACGCGCCAATTCCGTCAGCTTTTCGGAAATGCTGGTGGCGGTGCTCACAGACTTCTGGGCAGTCTGTCCTGCCTGAATGCCCACCTGAACGCCTGTCTTGAGAGCATTTGCCAGGCTGGCTGCGCCCGCCCCCAGCGAGAGAACAACGGTAATCACGGTCAGGGCTATGCTGAACCCCATGTCAGCCTTCTGAACCGCCTCCTGCGTTTCCTTGTCGCTCTTGCCGTCAGCCTTCATGGCCATATAGGTGACGCCTCCGGCAATGCCGAAACCGGCGCCGCCGTTCAAACCCATTTCCTTTGTGACTTCCTGCACCGTGTCCGCAACGGCAAGCGCCACGGTCGTGACAGCTGCACCAATCAACATGGCACCAACGACTGCGCCGACCCCGGTTGCAATCATGATGGCAGCCGTCACGATGGCCAGGATGGCGCCGATCCACTCAAAAGCCAGCTTGATCTTGTCGAAGATATTGCCGCTACCCTTTTTATCGAGCGCTTCCTGGAGTTTCTTTGCCGCCTCTTCGAGCTTCTTCTGCTTGCTCTGAAGCTCGTCCTTCTTCGTTTGCTGATCGAGCTTGACCTTGTCTTTCTGGCTGGCAGTCTCTCGGTCCTTCAGCGCCTCGAAGATCTCCACCAGCATGACTTCGGTGTCCTCGCGGGGAGCGTCGGTCATCAAACCCTTCACACTCTCCATCAAGGCCGCCATGGAGGGCGAGATCGGGTTCATTGAAGCGCTGACGGGCACATCGGCGCCGGTCACAGCACCAACGCCAACCCCAACCGGGGCCTCATCGCTGACCTGACCGTTCTGATTCAACTGCTGCAGCTTGATGGAAATCAACGACTGCACACTGGATGAAATATCCGGCATCAATACCTCCTCTTAAGCGGCTGTGCCGCAAGGGGTTTACAGTTCAGGCTGCCGCCCCGGCGGCGCCAATGGCTATCAACAAATTTTCGGCCTGTTCGACATTCCCCGGTCGCCCCTTGCCCTCACGGGCGAAGGAAAGCGCCGCGCCAATGGCTTCGCGCGCTTCGGACAATTCGCCTGCACTCATCAGGCATTCCCCCAAACGGAGATAACCCTCTGGATTGGTGGCATCGAGCGCCAGGAACTGGAGATAGAAGAAGGCAGCACGTTCCAGATCGGACTTCAGCTGGAAGACGACGCCCAGCAGATACAGCGCGCGATCCTCAAGATTGTCGAATTGAACGGTCTGCACTAAAACGTCGCGAGCTTTGTCCAGCTCGCCTGCCTGGATCAGGGAGGCAGCAAGATTGATCAGAGCGTCACGATGCTCTTTCTTGATGCCTAGGATATCTCCAAGCGAAAGCCCCTGCTGCATCAAATCGAGAATGCTCTGCTCCCGATGATCAAGCTCCATCTGACCGAGAATATCCTTTAGGAAATCGGCTGCAATTTCAGTTGCCCCCTGCATCATCCCGGCATTTGTGTATTTGCTGTTGAGGATCGACATTCCTGGCTCCTGTCTATTCTCGGCATGACAAGAACAGTAATGGAGCCTTGGCAGAGGCGCTGTGTCGTAAAGGACAGACAACCAAAGCTCAGCAGCCCAATGCCTGCTTTCTTCACTCACCCTCGAGCACGGCGTTGGTACGCGGATTCATTAAGTGCGTTGTCCGGACACCGTCGAAGGGCGTCCCGTTGGTATCGTCCAGAGCACCATCCCCAGACTGGAGGTTAGAAGCTGAGCGCGATTGCGCATCAGCACGCAGCTCTTGCGTCCCCGCAATGTCATATGCTAGTCTATGACAGACTTATACATATTAGATATCCTTATGACATCCAAAGAGTCTTTGATCCTCCTGAGCGAAGTTGCGCGGCTTTTGCGGAAGCGGTTCGAGCAGCGAGCGCAGTTGTTGGGACTAACGAGACCTCAGTGGAGGACACTCGCTCACCTCTCGAAAAATGAGGGAATGCATCAAGCCGCTCTCGCGGAATTGCTTGAGATCGAGCCCATTGCGCTTGTTCGGATCGTGGACCAGTTGGTTGAGCGCGGTTTTGTCGAAAGGCGCCGCCATGCAACAGACAGGAGGATGTGGCTTCTTCACACGCTTGAAGCAGTTCGCCCCTTGCTGGACGAAATCCATGTGCTCGCCGACGCCACCAAGGAAGAGGCTCTCAAAGATATCGAACAGGATCGTCTGGATCAGGCATTCGCGGTTCTATCTGAAATCAAGGAAAACCTCCTGCAGGCCTGTGCAACGCCGTTCGCAGAGAAAGAGCACAAAAATGGATAGTAAGCCTGGGCCTCAGGCCTTGCCCAATACTGACGCAGTGGCAAAAAACCGCGTCGGTGACACGCATACGAATTCGGTCGATGATGCGTCCGCTTCAAATGGTCCGACAGTGATCGCGAACGTGGCGCCCGAGAGCGAGAAGCCCCAGCGCAACCGGCGTAATATCGTGAGGCCGATACTGTTCATGGCACTTCCCGTGGCATTGCTTGCGGGCGGCTACGCTTATGTCAACGGCGGACAAATTATGTCCACCGATAACGCGTATGTGCAGGCCGACAAGGTCGGCATTACCACCGACGTATCGGGTATCGTGCAAACCATCAATGTTCACGAGAACGAACAGGTTAAGGAAGGGCAAATCCTTTTCCGTCTTGATCCGGAGCCATTTCAGATCGCACTTCAAGGCGCCCAGGCACAACTGGGAACGCAGCGGAACGAGATCCTAAACCTTAAGGCCAGCTACAAGCAGTCTTTGGCGGAGATCACACAGGCACAGTCCGACCTTCCATATTTTCAATCTCAATTTGATCGGCAGCAGAACCTTGTCAATAATGGCAGTGCGACCCGCACCGCCTATGATGAAGCAAAGCACAATCTTGATGCAGCAAATCAGAAGGTCGAGGTAGCGAAGGCCAAGGCCGCTACGACCCTTGCCCAGCTAGGGGGTAACGCGGATCAGCCGGTTGAGGAAAATCCGCTGTATCTGCAGGCGGAAGCACAAGTGGATAAGGCGCAGAGAGATCTCGATCATGCAACGGTGAAAGCACCCTTTGCGGGCATCGTGGCGAATGTAAGCTCGCTGCAGGTTGGGTCATATTTGGCCGCATCTTCACAGGCTTTCTCCCTTGTGTCGACTGAGCGGGTTTGGATTGATGCCAGTCCCAAGGAAACTGAGCTGACCTATGTAAAGCAAGGCCAGCCTGCGACGATTTCCGTCGATGCCTATCCTGGTATCGTCTGGAACGGCACTGTCGAGAGTATCAGCCCGGCTTCAGGCTCCAGCTTTTCACTCCTGCCGGCCCAGAATACGACGGGCAACTGGGTGAAGGTCGTGCAGCGCATCCCGATGCGCATCGGCATCCAATCGGCGGCAGACAAGCCGCCGCTGCGCGTGGGGATGAGTACCGAGCTCTCGATCGATACAGGACACGCCCGCGGGCTCCCAGAATTTCTGAAAAACCTGGTCGGCCTTTTCACCCGGAAAGAGCCATGACGAGCGTCGCCTCGCATTCCGTTCCGAGGATTAAGAATCGCGGCGCCATCACTGCCTGCGTGATCCTTGCCGTGATCATGCAGGCGCTCGACACGACAATCGCAAACGTTGCCCTACCATACATACAAGGCAGCGTGTCGGCTTCCGCCGACCAGGTAAATTGGGTCCTCACGTCCTACATCGTTGCGGCCGCAATTATGACGCCCCCGTCGGGCTTCCTCGCCGCTCGCTTCGGTCGCAAGAATGTATTGCTTGCTGCGATAGCCGGGTTCGTATTCGCGTCCATCCTATGTGGTCTTGCGCAAAGCCTTCCGCAGATCGTGGCATTTCGTCTCTTGCAAGGCTTCTTCGGCGCCTCTCTCGTACCCCTGTCACAGGGAATACTGCTCGACATCTACAATCCGGAAGAACGCGGCTCTGCCATGGCGCTTTTCGGTATATCTGTGATGGTTGGACCGGTGCTCGGTCCCGTGATCGGTGGTTGGCTTACGGACAATATGAGTTGGCGCTGGGTCTTCTACATCAACGTCCCCATCGGAGCGCTCGCCTTTGTCGGCATAGTTACCTTTGTGTCTGAAACCAGTAAAGATGCCGGCTCAAAGCTCGACTGGTTCGGCTTCGGAATGATGAGCCTGTTCATCGCATCTCTACAGCTCTTTTTGGATCGTGGCGAGCAACTCGACTGGTTTTCGTCTGGAGAGATCCTGATCGAAGCCATCGTCTGCGGATCAGCATTTTATCTGTTACTTGTCCACACCCTGACAGCAAACAAGTCATTCGTAAATCCACGGCTGTTTCTTGATCAGAACTTTGCCGTCAGCATGATCTTCATATTCGTGGTTGGCATTACCTATCTCGCCTCTCTGGCTCTGATGACGCCTTACCTACAGACGCTGATGGGATATCCGGTCGTCACCGCGGGTATTGTCATGGGGCCGCGCGGGTTGGGTACAATGGTTTGCATGTTTATTGTCGGTCGACTGATCGGCAAAGTCGACACGCGCCTGCTCTTGCTCGCCGGCCTCGGACTTACGGCTTGGGCAATGTACGATATGACCGGCTGGACGCCAGACGTCGCCCAGTGGACGATCATGCAAGTCGGCTTCGTTCAGGGCGCCGGGTTGGGCTTCCTCTTCGTGCCGCTGACGACTATGGCCTTCTCGACGCTGCCAGCGCATATGCGCGGCGACGGTACCGGACTTTATAACCTCTCGAGAAACATCGGCTCCTCCGTTGGAATTTCCTTGGTGACGACCTTGATCACCGAAAACATCCAGAAGAACCATGAGAGCATCGCGGCCTATGTGACGCCCTTCAACCGTGGCTTCGACAATCCCGTTATTCAGAGCACAATGAGCCCATTAACCGCAACCGGCCGAGCCGCTCTGGATGGCAGCATTACCCTCCAATCGACGATAATCGCCTATATGGACGACTTTAAGCTCCTTATGCTCTTATCAATTGCTGCAATGCCACTCGTTCTGATGCTTAAGAAGCCTGCTAAACCCGCTGAAGTCGATCATAGTGCTGTGATGGAATAACAGCTATTGCGTTAGGTGAAGGCAGAAGTCGTCGAGTAACTTTTAACTTCGCGATTTCGTTCACCTATAAATGGCATACGCCGCAACAACAGCCTCTACTTGCGCCGCATCGAGCGCAGCCATCTGTTGTGAGGTTAATGAATACAGTTGCTCGCTTGAGAGCGACAAAATATCCGTGGTTGAAAGGCCAGATACTGCGCTCGAAATAATCGCGGAAATCTCAGTGGGGCTGAATGTCGCAATGTCGCCGGTCGACATGGCGCGTATTCCGGCTGCCGATAAGGAAACGATTTGGCGGCTGTTGAGTGCAGCCACTTGTAACGTCGATAACGCAGCAATCTGGTAAGACTTCAACGCCGCCATTTGCCCTGTTTTCAGGGCGCCGATCTGATTGGTGGAGAGAGCAGCCATGCCTGCCGAAGAGAGGCCTGAAATTGCGGCCGTACTCATTGACGCAATTTGATCGGTCGACATTGCCGCTATATCACTGGCGGTCAGGGAACCGACCTGCCTCACACCCAAAACGCCGATTTGACCCGTGCTCAAGACGTGGATCTGGTCGGTCGTCAGGGCTGCCATCTGAGCGCTGGTCAGCGCGACAATCTGGCTAGTCGTCAGGGCTGCGACCTGATTTGTAGAAAGCGACTGGATGCTATCTGTCGAAAGCCCTGAAATCGTTCGCGCCGTTATAGCAGCGATATCTGAGGCTGATAACGCTGCTAAATTGGTGGTGGACAAGCCCGCTATTGCCGCAGGTGTCAAAGCCCCGATTTGGGCCGTGTTCAACACTGCAATCTGATTGGTCGATAATGCGGCAGCCTGACCGCTCGTCAGCGCAGCCATAACGATTGTCTTCAAAGCGGCGATCTGGCCGGCCGAAAGCGCTGTGATGCCGCTGGTCGATAAAGCGGCAACTTGCCGTGGTGCCAAGGCGCCTATCTGGCTTGAGCTCAACACACTGATCGCCCCGGTGGCGAATGCGGCAATCTGGCCGGTGGAAAGTGCCGCGATCTGTGCCGTCGAGAAGGCTGCAACCTGGTCCGTTGAAAGTGATGCAACACTGCTTGTGGACAGCCCTGAAATCGCCCGCGTACTGATCGCATTGATCTTGGAGGACGTGAACGTGGGGATGTCCTCAGAGGAAAGCCCACTGATGGCGGACGTTGTCAATGCCGCAATCTGCGCAGTGCTCAATGCAGCGACTTGAATACTGGAAAACCCCGCCATTTGATTGCCGCTCAGCCCTGCCATGGCGGCCGGCTTCAGAGCGCCAAGCTGGCTGGACGATAGAAGCGAAAGCTCAGCAGTGGTGAAGGCGGCGACCTGCGTTGGCCCTAAAACACCGATTTGGCTTGAATTGAGGGCATTGAGTTGGTTCGTTGTGAACGCTGCAAGCTGCGTAGTAGCCAGCGCGGTGATCTGACCGGTTGTAAGCGCTGCAATCTGGTCCGTCGAAAAGCTTGCTATGCTGGAGGTCGCAAAGCCAGACATCGCTTTCGGATTGATTGCCGCAATTTGTGAAGGGGTTAATATTGCAACGTCTGCCGCAGAAAGGCCCTTAACGGCGCTCGCAGTCAACACGGCAATCTGGCCACCGGCCAACACGGCAAGCTGACTGGTGGAGAGAGCATCAATCTGACTTGATGTGAGCGATGCAACCAAGTTTGTATTGAACGCGCCTATCTGTCCGGTTGAAAGCACATCGAGATTCTGCGCTGACAAACCTCCGCTCTGACTTGCCCTCAAAACAGAGATCTGCTGCGTCGTAAGCGCTCGGATCTGGCTGCTTGTCAACGCTGATATCTGCGCGATCGTCAGAACGCCAATCTGCCTGGTTGCCAACGCTGCGACTTGATCGGTCGAGAGGGATGCGACACCGAGTGTCGATAGTCCTGCCATCGCCGTTGGATTGATCGCAGCGATCTCGGCTGTCGTCAAAGCCGCAAGATCTTGCGTGGGCATTGCGCCGATCGCCGTTGCCGTTAGCGCGGCGATCTGCGCCACGTTCAAGGCCATAGCTTGGCCGCTAGAAAATCCGCCGACCTGACGCGTGCTGAGTGCCGCAATAGCATTCGTTGAAAGCGCGAGGATTTGACCGGTTGAGAGTATTGCAATGTCGTCACTGGTTAAACCTGTGATCTGGTTGGCCCCAAATGCAGCAATCTGGCCAGAACTCAGAACGGAAATTTGTGCGGATGTTAACGCGGCGATTTGGCGACCCGATAGCGCTGCCATTTGCCCTGTTTTCAGGGCGCCTATCTGACTGGTGGAGAGCGAGGCCATGCCCGCCGAAGAGAGGCCTGAAATTGCCGCCGTACTCATTGACGCAATCTGATCGGTCGACATTGCCGCCATATCACTGGCAGTCAGGGAACCGACCTGCCTCACGCCCAAAACGCCGATCTGACCCGTACTCAAGACGTGGATCTGGTCGGTCGTCAATGCCGCTATCTGAGCGTTTGTCAAAGCGACAATCTGGCCAGTCGTCAGGGCTGCGACCTGATTTGTAGAAAGCGACTGGATGCTACCTGTCGAAAGTCCTGAAATCGCTCGCGCCGCTATAGCTGCGATATCCGAGGTTGATAATGTTGCTAGATTGGTTGTGGACAAGCCTGCTATTGCCGCAGGTGTCAAAGCCCCGATTTGGGCCGTGTTCAACACAGCAAGCTGATTGGTCGACAATGCGGCAGTCTGACTGGTGGTAAGTGCTGCGATCTGTGCTGTCGAGAAGGCCGCAACTTGGTCCGTCGAAAGCGATGAAATGCCGCTTGTGGAAAGCCCTGAAATCGCTCTTGGGCTGATTGCATTGATCTTGGAGGAGGTGAAAGTGGCGATATCCTGAGTTGAAAGCCCACTGATGGCGGATACTGTCAATGCAGCAATCTGCTCAGTGCTCAACTCAGCGACCTGACTACTGGAAAACGCCGCAATTTGACTGCCGCTCAGCGCGTTCATTTGGCTTGAACGCATTCCATTGATTTGCACGGCAGACAAGATTGCCAACTGATCCAGGCTTAACCCGCCGATCGAGGCTGCCGGCACTGAGCTTATTTGGGCCTTTGTGAGCGCCTTGACATCTGCGGTATTAAACGCAGCTATCTGACTTGCGGACAAAGCCTTAATCTGATTGGTGCTAAATTGCGAAATATCTTCGGTTGTTAAAGAGGCAATCGCGCCGGCAGTGAGGGATCTTATCTGGCTATACGTCAAAGAAGGAATGATCGTGGTCATGAAAATCTCTCAATATCAACATGACAGCACTTAGCCCGTTGATCAATTCATTCAATTTATACAACTAAGTATATTTAACGTGATTTTGTTGTATTGATATTTCGACCTTTTCGCTGACAAATCTCAACTTTCGCGATTATCTTAGGGTGGCTTCCTTTTCTGAGGCTTGCGCAAATTTGGGGACGGCCCGCCCGTCACCTCCATCGCTATCCTGACAGGATACGAGGCAGCCATTCTCCGTACAGGGCCATTCCCCATTGTCTTGTGCCTTATCCGCCCCATCCTCTTTTGCGCCGCGCATCAAAAGCGGCCGCCAACAGACAGGAGAATGCATGCCGATTTTTTTCCGCCTTGCGGCCACTTTCCTATTTATTTCTACGGCATGGATCGCTGCCGCCCAGCAACAGAAGAGCCCGGTGATGGATTGCGCCGCTCTCATCAGCCGCTCCGCGCCGCTCGTCGAGGTTAAACCGGACAGCAAGATCGAGCCGATCGAGAACGGCTGCCACGCGTCGAACGTCCTTATCTCCCAAAGCGCCTACGCACGATGGAAGGCGGCCGACCTCAGGATCACAGGCAAGGACCTTTTTGCGTCAGTCACGGCCGAGCGCCTGCCGGAAACGCTGGAGGTATCGCTGACTGGTCTTCAGTTCTCGCTCAACGCGGGCACACCGCTGTCGAACTATGTGATGGAGGTGACTCAGCTTCCCTTCGATATCCATCTTGCCTACCGTGGGGACGGCGCCAGTCAGGAGCTTACGCTTGACGATTTAAGCCTTAGAGGCACGCGTTTCGGCTCCATCGGAGTCAGCGGAGCAGCTTCCGGCGTAAGCAAGATGCCAGTTCTAGCTAGCCAGGTGGAGGAGGCGACGAAGCTCGCCGCCATTCGCAAGCTTTCGCTCAAGCTGGACAACCGCGGCGTCTTCGAGAGCATCGTGGTGATGCCGCTGATTTCCACTCTTCCGCAGGATCACGACCCCAAGCCAGCGATCGAAAGATATCGATCGTTGGCCACGGCTTTCGTGGATTCGTTGCCAGACAGGATAGCAACAAGCGATAGCAAGACCGTATTGAAGACTTTCCTGGCCGAATTTCCGCACCCAGCCGGTCGCTATCAGGTCGATATTGACGCAGAGCAGCCAATCCCCGTCGCCGATCTCCTTGGAGCCGCTTCCAAGCCGCAGGGTTTGTCGGCGCTTCTCGCCAAACTCAAGCTTTCTGCTGCACACGACTCTGACGTGGCGCAATAACCGCGGTTTCTGTCGGCAGGCAGAGGGCAGAAGGGTTAAGCATACCCTTTTGCGACAAAACCTGAGACGACTGCATCTTTTGCAGCGGTTAGCAACGGCCCCATCGCTCCCGCCCATCGGGCCCTCCCCAATGCGAACTCCAGCTGAAGCGCTATCAGATCGTTGCGTCGATCGCACCAGAGCGGCGAGCCTCCTCCACTGGCTGATGAGAGGACATTGGAATGAGAGCCGCTTCTATTGAAGTAGCGCCCTAATGCCAACCGCTAACGTCCCCTGAGGGAACGAAAGCGGAGCAGGAGAATTGTGCCTTAACAAGCCGGTTCAACGACAACATTTGGAGGCTAACCATGGGACGCGGTATTCTTCTTTGGCTTCTCGGTATTCCGCTGCCGATCGTCATTCTGCTCGTTCTCTTCATGCGCTGAGGAGAACCCATATGGCATTTACATCAACAACGGGGACATCGGCGCTTCCGGTCGAGTCCTCCCAATCGGCCATTCATTGGGGACCGATCCTCGGCGGGGTGGCTGCGGCGATTGGGGTTACACTCATCCTCGCAATGTTCGGCTCAGGCCTCGGCTTGACCATGATTTCCCCCTGGTCAGGTGAGAGCAGCTCTGCCGCAAGCGTCGGACTAAGCGCCGCAATATGGCTTGTTGTCGTGCAATGGCTATCCGCCGCCCTCGGAGGCTATCTCACGGGGCGCCTGCGTACCAAATGGGCTGCAGTCCATACAGACGAAGTTTTCTTCCGCGACACGGCTCATGGCTTTGTGTCGTGGGCAATTGCTACCATCATTGTCGCCGGTTTCCTCACCTCTTCATTGACGTCGCTTGCCGGCGCTGGAGCGCAAGCTGTCGGGTCGGTTGCCCAGGCTGCCGGAGTGGCGGGCACGGCTGCGGCGGCTTCGTCTGCAAACTCCGGCAGCACGGGCAATCCGGCAACCGCATACTTCACGGATGCATTGCTACGGCCTCAGCAGATTTCGGCTCGTGCCGAAACCGACAACGGTGCAGCAACTGCGGAAATCTCCCGCATCCTCGTGAACGGGGCATCGGCCGGCAACATCCCGGAAGAGGACAAGGCTTACATGGCCGGCATCATTGCCGCTCGTACCGGCCTTTCGCCGGACGAAGCCCGCGGCAGGGTAGATGTTGTCCTGAAGCGGGTTGATGATGCGAAGGTCGCCGCGCAAAAAGCAGCCGACGACGCTCGCAAGGCGGCCGCCACCACGGCGATGATCGGCTCTTTATCACTGCTGGTCGGCGCTTTTATTTCATCCGCTGCAGCCGCCTTTGGCGGCCGCCAACGGGATGAGGAAGAGGATGTTTTGCTATCGACGCGAATCTAACTCCGCGTCCCGAAGGCACTAGCGTGACTTAAAAGGGCGGCGACGCCCTTTTTTCGCGCTTTAAAGGGACCCGCCGAAGTTAACAATGCGTTAAACTTCTCTGGTTTGAGAATTATCACCAGCATAGTAGACCCACAGGCACAAAGAAATATCGCACCGGCCTCCGACATCTGCCCCGAAATAATAACATACTGAACCACAGCGCTTAGACAGAGACTGTGTGAGACCCGCGTAGGCAGCCAGTGTGTGCAAAAACCGGTAGCCCAGCGTCTGTTCCGACAGATGTGCGCAGGGTCGCAGCGACAATATCCGTGAACCGTACCCGCCCGAGAAGTACACCATCCGTGGACAAGACCGCTGCCTCGGATGCATCTGCCGCGATCATCCTCGACAGGGCCTCCTCAAGTGTCAGATCCGCAGTAAGCCCGAGCGGACTTTGGGCGGGTTCCCCGGCGCGCATCACCGATGACAGCGTCAGAACACGCCCTCGGTTAACCTCCTTGACGAAGGCTGAGACATAGTCGTCGGCTGGTGTCAGAACGATATCTTCAGGCGTTCCGTTCTGTACGATCAGGCCGTCCTTCAGGATTGCGATCCGGTCTCCAAGGCGCAGCGCTTCGTCGAGATCGTGCGTGATGAAGACGATCGTCTTGCGAATCTCCTTCTGCAGGTCGAGCAGAACAGACTGCATATCGACGCGAATAAGGGGATCAAGAGCCGAAAAGGCCTCGTCCATCAAAAGGATCGGTGCGTCGTTGCACAACGCGCGAGCAAGCCCGACACGCTGCTGCATGCCGCCGGACAGCTGCGAGGGAAGGCGCCGCTCATATCCGCCAAGCCCGACGCGATCGATCCATTTGCGCGCGTGGCGTTCCTGCTCGGCGCGGGCGACGCCCTTGATCTCAAGCCCATAAACTACGTTGTCGAGCACAGTGCGATGAGGCAGAAGTGCGAACTTCTGGAACACCATCGCGGTTGCTTCCCGACGAAACTGTCTCAACTCCTTCACCGAAAGGCGCGTTACATCCGTTCCCCCGACAAGGACATTGCCCGACGTCGGATCGATCAGCCGGTTGATGTGACGAATGAGCGTCGATTTGCCGGAGCCGGACAGCCCCATGATCACCTGGATGCGGCCAGACTCGATATGCAAGTTGATGTCGCTCAGTGCCAGAACGTGATTATGCGCAGACAGCATTTCAGCGCGCCCCAAACCGCTTTCGGCAAGAGCGATAAGGTTGCCTGCCTTCCCGCCAAACAACTTGTAAAGGTGTCGAATTTCAATGGCCAGACCGCTCATTGCTCATGCCCTCTTACATTCTGCAGGCGGCGGCCAAACGCCTGGCTGATGCGATCAAAGATGATCGCAATGGCGACGATGGCGAGACCATTGAATAGGCCGAGCGTGAAATACTGGTTGGCGATAGCCTTGAGGACGGGTTGCCCCAGCCCCTGCACGCCGATCATCGATGCCACGACGACCATGGCAAGCGCCATCATGATCGTCTGGTTGATGCCGGCCATGATCGTCGGAAGAGCCAGCGGCAGCTGAACCTTGACGAGTTTCTGCCAGGGCGAGGAGCCGAATGCATCCGCCGCCTCCAGCACCTCCGCGTCGACCAGCCGGATGCCGAGATCGGTCAGGCGGATGACGGGCGGCAGTGCATAGATAACAACCGCAATGAGGCCCGGCACCTTGCCGATGCCGAGGAGCATGACGACCGGGATCAGGTAGACAAAGGTCGGCATGGTCTGCATCACGTCCAGCACCGGTGTCACGCTCACGCGCAACCACTTGTAACGGGACATGAGGATGCCGACGGGAAGACCGAGCGCGATGGAGACCAGCGTCGAGGCAAAGATCATCGACACGGTCTTCATGGCATCTTCCCACATGCCAAGATAGCCGATGAGACAGAAACCCACGGTCGTTCCGAGCGCGATGCGCCAGGATCGCGTCGAGGCATAGGCGATGGCCGAAAACACCAGCACGACAATCGGCCACGGCGTGGTGATGGCAAGCTTTTCGGACCAGATCAGGAAGCTCTTCAGCGGCGCGAAGAAATCCTCGATCACCACGCCATAGGTCCGGGTGAATTGCAGGAAACCGGAATCAATGGCCTTCTTGATCTCCGTTAACCGCAGATCATCCATGGCCGGAAAGCTCTTCCACCACTCCATCGGCTGCCCTTCATAAAGCTGCAACAGGAATTGCCAGCGGGCTCAGCATCGCATCTGCGATGCGCGAGACGCCGGGGCATGGGACCGCCGGAGAGGATCCGGCAGCCCCTGCTTCATCTGTCAGAGCGCCTTCTTGATGGCGGCCGCGGCTTCTGGCGTGACCCAGGCCGTCCAGACGGCCTCGGAATTCTTGAGGAAGTACTTGGCGGTCGCCTCGCCTGTCGCCTGGTTGTTGGTCGCCCAGGCAAGGAACTTGTTGATCTGATCGATCGTCAGCTGCCGCTTGGCTATGTATTCGTAGGCTGGGCCTGCCTCCTTCTTGAACTTGGCGGTGACGACTGTCTTGATTGGCGCAGGCGCAGGAGCGCTTGGCTTGGTGGGCGTGCAGTCGGCCTTGGAAAAGCAGGCGTTCCAGTATTCCTCATCGTAGGTCACGCCGGGCGCGGGATCGAGCCGCACCATATCATATTTGCCGAGAATGGCCGTCGGCGCCCAATAATAGCCGAACCAGCCCTGCTTGCGCTGAAAGGCTTTGGCGATGGAACCGTCCAGGCCAGCGCCAGAACCGGCATCAACCAGCGTGAAACCGGCTTCCTTCATCTTGTAGGCTTTGTAATGATTGGCGGTCGTGATCTGACAGCTCCAGCCCGCCGGACAATTGAAGATGGCGCCCTTGGAGCTGTCTTCCGGATCGGGGAAGAGTTCCGGATGCTTCAGCACATCGGCGACCGTTTTCAGGTCCGGATGCGCCTCCTGCATGTATTTTGGAATCCAGAGGCCATCGATGGCGCCGCCAGCGATCTCGTCTGTCGCATAAACGAGCCTGCCATCCGCGACCGCCTTATCCAACACTTGGCGCGCACCGTTGATCCAGGTTTCCGGCGCGATATCCGGCTCGCTCTTCTCGGTCATTGAAGCGATGGTCGGCATCGTGTCGCCAGCAACGATCTGCGCGTCGCAGCCATAGCCGGAGGAGAGAATGATCTTGTCGATCCAGGCAACGGCCGAGGCGGAGGCCCAGTTCATGTCGGCAATCGTCACCTTCCCGCAAGCGGCCGCCGCAGGCTGCGCGGAGACAAAGACAGTGGAGGCGAGAATGGCTGCAAAGGCATAAAGTGACGATTTCCCAGTGATACTCGGCATTTCGGCTCTCTCCTTTTTTGGACCGCCCCTCAGCGGCATTTTCGTTCTATACGTCAACGACTTGAACCGGATCCCCCACGGCATCCCGGCGCATGGCTGGCGTACCGGCCCGCATGCTGCTCAGGCTCCTGCGATCGACCGCAGAAAACCGGGTAATGATCCAGTTACGGAACAGCGAAATCAAGGGGTCTTCGAGATCCTCGGCGTTCAGGACGAGGAAATAGCCAAATCCATCCTTGATCTCGGTTTCGGCCGGTATGCCGAGCAATCCCGCGTCAATGTCATCGGCATACATGTCGATATCACAGAGCACAATGCCGTATCCCCGGCTGGCATACTGGACGGCAAGCGCCAGCGTGTCGAAGGTCACGCCGCGGCTTGTGTCAAGGTCGATCCGGGCATGCTTGGAGAACTGGCTCCAGAGATGGTTGTTCGGCTGGCCGTCGATGCGCACATGCAGGAGTTCGTTGTCAGCCAATAGCTGATCCAGCGGACAGTCCTTGTATTTCGCAGCCATGTCGGGGGAACAGACCGGCGTCACGCGCTCCATCCAGAGCACATCCATGATCGCGTCGCTGATCCGCGGCTTGTCGTAGATGACCGCCACGTCGATGTCGCGGCTCGGCATGCCGTTGCCATAGGTGCTCGACACGTCGATGTTGATGTCCGGAAACTCCACCCGGAATTCATGCAGAAGCTGCATGCCCAGCCGCTGCAGGAATGTCGGCGGCATATGAATACGCAGCACCCGCGCCCCCTTGGCGCTTTCCTGCTTCAGCTCGTTCATGGTCTTCTCGATGCGGTCGAAGGACCGCTCGACCACCGGCAGCAGCTTCTGTCCGGCATCGGTCAGCACGAGGCCGGAGGGCCGGCGTTCGAACAGCTTCTTGCCGAGCAGATCTTCGAGACTGCTGACATGGCGGCTGATCGCACTCTGTGTAACCGACAGGCTGTGCGCGCCCGCAGTGAAGCTTGCTTTCTTGGCCACAGCTTCAAAAGCGCGCAAGGCATTCAGAGGTAGCCATTTGCGGTCAAGCATGTCATTCCCCCGTCCACGCCGGCACGATGACCGGCGCCGGAGCCGTTATGAATCGGCTCCTTTGTTATGACTTATAGTTCTGCCGTTTATCAATTTTCGCAATTGCCTTTTTTCGATCCGCTCATCAGGAAATTGTATTTCATCAAACAAAACCGGCATGCGAGGATCACGTTACGTCCGCATGGAATTCATGCTCCCCCATATCCGGAGTAAACGATGCAATATGCGTCTAAACTCGGCGAGATCCTCGCCTCGCGCAAGAAGAACCACGCCCTGCCGCGCGATCTTTACATCAGCCGCGAGGCCTATGAATTCGACCTGAGCGAAATCTTTGAGAAGAACTGGCTGATGATCGGGCTCGACTGCGAACTGCCGAAGCCCGGCAGCTATCTCGCCATGACGATCGGCCAGACACCTGTCGTCGTCATCCGCGGACGCGACAATGTGATCCGCGGCTTCTTCAACTCCTGCCGCCACCGGGGCGCGCAGATCTGCGCGGATGGCGCCGGCCGCAGCGCAAGGCTGGTCTGTCCCTATCATCAGTGGACCTATGAACTGGATGGCAAGCTGATCCATGCCAATTCGATGCCGGAGGATTTTGATCCTTCCTCGCACGCGCTGCAATCTTTCCACGTGCGCGTGGTTGCGGGCGCGATCTATATCTGTCTGGCTTCCCAGCCACCGGAATTCGATGCCTTTGCCGGTTGCCTCGAACCCATGCTGGCGCCGATGGGCCTTGAAAGCGCCAAGCTTGCCCATACCGAGATCTATGTCGAGAAGGCAAACTGGAAGCTCGTCATGGAAAACGGCCGGGAATGCTATCATTGCGCGGCCTGTCATCCGGAACTTGGCATTTCCTTCCCGATCGCGATCACGCCCGATTTCTCGGCGGAAGACGCGGCCCGTTCGAATGCCTATCGGGAGAAGATGGCGCGGCTTGGGCTTAGCGTCGGGCCCGCCGACGGTTCCTGGTGGCAGATTGCCCGCTTTCCGCTGAACGACGGCGTTTGCAGCATGTCGCTCGACGGCAAGATCGTGGTTTCCAAGCCGCTCTGCAATCTCGATCCGGACATGGGGTCGCTGCGCATTGCAACGGAACCGCATAATTTTATCCATGTGCTCGGCGATTATGCCTTCGTCTTCTCCTGCTACCCAACGGGTCCGGAAGAAACCGTCGTCATCGCAAAATGGTATGTCCACAAGGACGCTGTCGAAGGCGTCGATTACGACCCGAAGCGCCTGATCGAAACCTGGGACGCCACCAACCGCCAGGATCGGGATCTCGCGGAAAACAATCATCGCGGCGTGCGCGGCATCGGCTACCAGCCAGGCCCCTATTCGCAGGAAGCCGAGGCGTTGGTGATCCGGTTTGTCGACTGGTATTGCGATCGCGCCTCCGCCGCCCTCGGCCTCCCGGCCCTCCAGATCGCTGATGTCGCCTAACCCTTGGAGCAAGGCATGAAGAGCCCCTCGAACCTTCCGCCGCTCCATCTGGAGACGCTGACCGTCAGTGCCGGCTATGAGCCGGCGTCCGCCTCCGGCAGCGCCAAGCCGCCGGCCTATCACAGCTCCACCTTCGTCTATCCCTCGGCGCTCGCGGCAAAGCGGCTGCACGAGGCCTTTTTCGATCACGCCGACAATGGCGCGACCGGCTATATCTACGGGCGGCTGGGTCACCCGGGTCTCGATATCGTCGAGAAGCGGCTTGCCGTGCTGGACGGCGCTGAGGACGCGGCGATCTTCGCGACCGGCATGGCCGCCATTTCCGCCATCATGCTTGCCAATCTCGGACCCGGCGATGTCGTGCTGCACAGCCAGCCGATCTATGGCGGCACCGATATGCTGCTCAACACCGAGTTGATACGGCTTGGCATCTCCGCGGTCGGGTTTCCCGATGGCTGCGATCCCGACGTGATGCGCAAGGCCGCCGACGAAGCCCTTGGAAAGGGTCGCATCGCGCTGGTCTGGGCCGAGACGCCGGCCAATCCGACAGCCGCCATCGTCGACCTGGAGGAAGTCGCCCGCCTCATCGACTATATCGAAAAACAGCAGGAGCATCGCCCACTGCTCGGCGTCGACAACACGTTTCTCGGGCCTTTCGTGCAGAGCTCGCTGACATTCGGCGCCGATCTCTGCATGACCTCGCTCACCAAATATGCCGGCGGCCACTCGGATTTCCTGGCCGGCGGCGTCTCCGGATCAGCAGGGCCGATCGCGCGCCTGAAGACCTTCCGCACCCTGGTCGGCTCGACGCTGGATGCGCATTCCGCCTGGCTCCTGGCCCGCTCTTTCGAGACCATGCATCTGAGGACCGAAAGGGCAGGCGACAATGCCCGCGCCATCGCCGAAATGCTCGCCGCCCACCCCGCTGTCGCCTCGGTCACCTATGTACGCTTCAAGCCGGAGGGCTCGCCTGCCCGGCTCGCTTTCGAGCGGCAGTGCAAAGGCGCCGGATCGACCTTCTCCTTCCGGGTGCGTGGCGACGAAGCCGCCGCCTTCCGCTTCCTCGACGCGCTGAAGATCCTGAAGGTCGCCGTCAGCCTTGGGGGCACCGAAACCCTGATCTGCCATCCGGCCACGACGACGCATTATGCGGTTGCGCGCGACAGGCGCGAGGCACTCGGGATCGATGACGCGACGCTGCGCATCTCCGTTGGCATCGAGCATATCGACGATCTTCTGGCCGATATTGCCCACGCGCTGGAGGCAGTCTGATGCAGGCCTCCGATCCGGCAGCACTGGACGGGAAATTGCCGGCGCCCGAAAGCCATGTGCAGGTGCTGGTGGTTGGAGCGGGGCCTGCGGGTCTGACGGCCGCCACCGAACTTGCCCGCAACGGGGTGAGTGTCATGCTGATCGACGAGAACCCGCTTGATCCGCATCTCGTCGGGCTGGATGTGCCGCTCTTTTTCGGCGGCCGCGCAGGGTCTGCCGTGCAGAACCAGGCCCGCATGGTCGAGCAGATCGTCGCAAGCGACCCGGCCTATGAGGCCGCCTTCGAGGCAGGCGTGGATGTAGGGCTCGGCGTCACCTGCTGGGGTGTGTATCTGCCGGGGCCGGCCAGCCGCGCCCTGCCCGGCCCGGTCGCCGCCCTTACGGATGGCGCGCGCAGCTGGACGGTCGGCTTCGACCGGCTGCTGATTGCCGCCGGCGCCCGCGACTTCGTGGCCTTTTTCGACGGCGCCGACCAGCCGGGCGTGATGGGAGCGCAAGCCTTTGCCGCGCTGACCGATCGCTATGATGCCTTCGACGGGCGCCGCCTGCTGGTCTATGGCAGCGGCGAACTCGGCGTCCGCACCGCGCAGAGAGCGCTTGATCTCGGTCTGGAGGTCGCGGCCCTGGTGGATGTGACGGACGAGCCCCGTGCCGCGCCGGCAAGCATCAATGCGCTGCGGGCCAAAGGTGTGGCGATCCGCACCGGCGTCACCGTGACCGCTGCGGCACGCGGCGCGCTCGGCGTCACCTCCGCAACCCTCGCCGACCGGAACGGTGTCACCGAAACCTTCGCTTGCGATACGATCTGTCTGGCGCTCGGGCGAATCCCGTCTATCGAACTGTTCGACAGCGCCGGGATCGAAATCGTGCTGGAAGCGGGTCTTGGCGGTTATGTGCCGCGCAGCGCCGACGGCATCTCCACCTCCTCACCCCTCGTGTTCGGCCTTGGCGACTGCATAGGAGTGTCGGAGGATCTGCCGTCGCGCGCGGACATCGAAGACGAGGCGCGCCGTGCTGCGGCGATCGTGATGGCATCGCTCGATGGATCGCCCGCAGTGATCGGCGCACGAACGGTGCCCGCACAGGACCAGCTTGCCTATCGGCGCCACGTGATCGAACGCATGCTGGAAAGCGGCGGCCATGAGGTGCTGGCCTGCCAGTGCGAGGATGTGACGCGCGGCGACCTCGCCGGCATCCGCCCGCCCCGCTATCTCGGCTGTCCCGCCTCTACCGGCAACCGGCGTGACCTGAAATCGCATGCGGCCGAAGGGCCGCTCAATCACGACCAGATGAAACGGCTGACCCGCGTCTCCATGGGTGCCTGCCAGGGCCGCCGCTGCCGCGAGCAAGTGGCCTTGCTGATGGCCATCTATGGCGGCATGCCGAGTGCTGCCGTGCCGCTTGCGGGCTATCGCCCGCCCGTGCGGCCGCTGCCTCTTTCCGTACTGGCAACCATGGCCGAAACAAGAGCGATGGCGGATGAATGGCCGGTCTGGTTCGGGATCCCTACTCAATGGATTCCCTACGGCGCCATCGGCACGCCGGAGGAAGACGCCATGCTTGCCACCCATATGCATCTGTAAGGACAGCCACGATGAACCTGCCGGTCACCAACAATGGCGAGGGTATCCGCGGCGCAACCGTCATCGTCGTCGGCGCCGGTGTCACGGGCCTGTCGACGGCCTGGTGGCTCGCCCGCAGCGGCGTCGATGTCCTGGTCATCGACAAGGGCATCGTCGGATGGGAGGCATCGGGCCGAAACGGCGGCGGCTGCAGCCATTACAACAGCGCGCTTTTCCACGAAGAGCAGCGGCTCTGGCCGATGATGGACGACCTCCTGGGCTATCCCACCGAATACCGCCGCGAGCGCATCATCTTCGCCACCAATGAGCGGCATCTAGAGCTCTATCGTTCCATGGGCGCGACCGTTGGCTCATTGGGTTACGACTGGGAAAAGCTTGACGCCGATGAGGTGCGCCGGCGCGTGCCGCTGGCAGGCGACACGGCGCTGGGCGGCATCCACCTGAAGGTGGGCGGTCACGCCAATCCGCAGCGCACGGTGCAGGCCTATGCCTGGGCGCTGCAGGATCTCGGCGGGCGCATCCTGCAACATACCGCCGTCTCCTCGGTGGTGATGAAATCCGGGTGGGCCGTCGGCGTGGAAACCTCAGCCGGCTTCATCGGCTGCGATCATCTGGTCCTGGCGGCGGGGCCGCAGATCGGCCGTCTGGCGGCGACCGCAGGGCTTTTCCTGCCGGTCCAATCCGCCCGCGCGGAAATGATCGTGACCGAACCGCTGGAACTGATGCCGATCGGCGGCGTCGATGGAAACGGGCTCTATGGGCGCCAGACGCTGAGGGGCAACCTCGCCTATGGCGGCGGCCCGCATGAATGGATCACGCTTCCGGCAGACGGCGAGGCCCTGTCCAGACCGGTCACGACGGTCGCCGCCTCGCTTGCCAGGCGGCTTGCGGAACTCTTCCCCAAGGCTGCCCATGCGCGCGTGATCCGCAGCTGGGCGGGCATCATCGAAAATACGCCCGACGGACGGCCGATCATCGACCGCCCGGCGCAGACCGGCAATATCAGTGTCTGCACGATGTCATCCGTCGGCTTCGGCCTCTCGCCCGCCACCGGCCATGCCCTGCGGGATCTGGTTCTCGACGGCGCGTGCTCCTTCGCTGATATCTCGAAATACAGCCTCTCGCGGTTTGACGGACTTGCCGCCGGCTGGGCCGAGGAGAAGGGCTGGAAAGCGCCGCAGTACGCTTGACGCACCCCGTTGTGGCAGCAACAAACGCAAGATTGATCAAAGGGACATGGAAGACAGATGGACGTGAACGCCAAGGTCATCATCGTGGGAGCGGGCATCAACGGTCTCACCACAGCCTGGCATTTGAACAGGAAAGGCTACCGCGTCAGCGTCTTCGATCGCGGTCCCATTCCCAATCCCGTCTCCAGTTCTTTCGACGAGCACCGGGTGACGCGCCATGCCTATGGTGCCATGCGCGACTATGCGGCGAGAATGCCGGAAGCCTTTTCGCTCTGGGAGGAACTCTTTGCGGATATCGGCGCCCGGCACTTTGATCCCCTGCCGGTGGTGGCCTTCGAGCGGGAGCCTTCCGGATGGATCGATCCCTCGATCGAGGATCTGAGCCGCATGGGGATCGCCTGGCGCGAGCTCGACATTGCGGACTTCCAGTCGGCGCATCCCCTGATCAATACCGAAGGTGTCACCCGCGCCGTCGAACTGCATGGCTCGGGCGTGCTGTTTCCCAACCGCATTCTCACCGACCTCGTCGTGCATCTTGCGGCACAGGGCGTGACCTTCCATCCCCATACGGATGTCACCGACATCGACACCGAAAACGGCACGATCACGGTTGGGGGAGAACTGCATATGGCCGACCATCTGGTGATCGCCGCAGGCGCCTGGGTCACGCGGCTCCTGCCTGAATTTGCCGCGACACTGGTGCCCTCGCGCCAGACGGTGGTCTTCCTCGCACCGCCCCGCAAGTTTGCCGGCCTTTGGGCATCGGCGCCGGTCTATTTCGACCTGGATGCCGAGACCGGAACCTATGTCCTGCCGCCGCGGCCGGGCACACGCCTGAAGATCGGCGACCACCGCTTCACCAGAACCGGTGAGCCGGACCAGCCGCGCCTGGCATCGGAGGATGAGGTCGCAAGGCTGATCGACGCCTGCCGGGCGGGCTACACCGATTTCGACGACTACATGATCCTGGAGCGCAAGGCCTGCTATTACACCGTGACGGAGGACGAAAGCTTCGTTCTGCAGTCCGCAGGCGCCAAGGCGACGCTGATGTCGGCCTGCTCCGGCCACGGCTTCAAGCTGGCGCCGCAATCGGCGCGGATCGTGGCAGACCTCGTGTCGCAAGCCTTGCCGCTTTAGGCGCTTCGAAGCACGGGGGCGATCGCTTAGAGGCCGGCGCCACCAGCCGCGCCTTTGATCCCGGATCAAGACAACGTAGCCAAACACGTCCACAACGTTGCAGACGCGTTTCTAATCATTGTCATTTCAGAGGGCGTTGACCGGCGGAAGTCGGTGGGCCCAAGGCAGTGCCTGCTCCAACTGAGCAGCCAGCGCAAACAGCAGCGGCTCGCCGCCGAATGGTGCTGCGAAATGCGACCCGATTGGAAGCTGCTCGGAATTCCAGTGCAACGGAACTGACATTGCCGGCTGCCCGCTGGCATTGAAAAGGGCCGTGAACGGAGAGAAAGAATGGAAGGTTTCAATGATGCTCGAAAGATCATCGTGATCCTTGACGTCGATCTCACCGATCCTGGCGGGAGGACGCGCCATGGTTGGCATCAAGAGCACGTCGAAACGCTGAAAAAGTTCAGCCATGCGACGACCCAAGGCATGGATATAATCGACTGACGCGGCGTAATCTGCACCGCTTGAGTTGCCTTTTTCACGCAGGAGCACGCGGTGACGCGCTTCCAGAGCCTGCTCATCCACCGGATGTCCGGCCATACGACTGAGGAAGTGCATCAGGCTTCGAGTTTGTGAACCAATAATGGTGAACACATTATCGTAGAACTCAAGAGCCTGGACAGGGAGAGTCGTTTCTTCAACTTTGTGGCCGAGCGTTTCACATAGTTTTGCAGTCTTTTGAACGGCTTCAACGCAGTCCGCATGGCTCTGCCAAGGCGCTAAATGCGACACGAGGCCAATTCTAAGCGCCTTCGGCGGTGCGCCGGTCGCGGCCGACAAGAAGGTTTGCTCATGATGTGGGGCCGCATAAGGTGCACCGAGGTCGGCACCGGCCAGTTGATCGAGCGCCGCAGCGCTATCACGAACAGAAATGCTAATTACGTGGCTTGTGCTCATGCCCGCCCATCCCTCGCCGACCGCTGGTCCCATCGGGGTGAGACCTCTCGACGGCTTAAGGCCAAACACGCCGCAAACAGAGGCAGGAACGCGCAGTGAGCCGCCGCCATCATTGCCATGTGCAACGGGAAGCGCGCGAGCAGCCACCATAGCTGCCGCAGCACCACTCGAACCGCCACAGATATGGTCAAGCGACCATGGATTGCGGCTGGCGCCAAACAGCCGCGATTCGGTCGTGAACGAGCTTCCGAATTCCGGAGAAGTTGTGGTCCCAAAGATCGTGAAGCCTGCTTTCCGAAACCGCGTCACCAGTTCAGCGTCGAATGACATGACGTTGTCCTTCAGCAGAAGTGACCCGTTCGTCATCCTTGCACCCCGTACGGGTGTGAAAAGATCTTTTGTCAGGAGCGGTACGCCACCAAACGGACCCGAAGCAGCTACAGAATTTGCTTGGATTTTCGCCGTGTCATAAAGCTTCTCAGCAATGGCATTGAGCTCAGGATTAACCTTTTCCACCCTGGCGATTGCATCCGACAGAGCCTCGGCAGGGCTTAGATGACCGCTGCGGATCTGCGCCGCGAGATCGAGACCGTCAATCGTCGTTTTCGTGACAGAAACATTCATTGAAGAGTCCTTTCAACTTAGAGATGTTGGAGCGGAATTAGGCCGCCGATAAAAATGCAGGGCTCAACTGTGGTGCGCCTGCACATGATGGCGGCTTTCCGAAAAGCTGACCAATAGCCAACCGAGCCCGATAAAAGCTGTCATACATCCCCAGATCAAAATGGCGGTTGAAAGACCTCGCGGAATGCCACCAAAGGGCGTAGCTATGACTGCCACAATCAATGGGCTGGCGAACTGACCGAGATAAAGGCTTGAGGTGAACCCGCCGATACCACGGGCCCGTAAACCGACGGGTAGCTTCATCAGCAGCGGCAGCGACGCATTGGACACAAGGAAGCCTGCGCCAAATCCTTGCAGCACCATTGCGACCAGTACGACAGGGTATGATTGGGCAAGCGAAAGGACGAACAGCCCGCAAGCCATGAACCACAGGAGAAATGCATTGACACGGGCAACACCGATTCGCTCGCGGACAAAGGGCCATGCAACCGAGCCAAGCAGCGTGCAGAGGATAGCGAGCCCCGCCGCAGCGCCGATCAGTGACGTCGATGTCACGCCAAGGCCAACCAACACCGTAGGAGTCTGGACTGTCACGACGAAGCAGGTGACCATGCCGGCAAAGATCAGGAAATAGGAACCGGCAACGGTCGATGCGATCTTCTGCTGGGGACGATTTGGCACTGAAGTTTCTTCGGCGCGCCGATCAGGCTCCCAGAGCCATAGGATAACCGAGGGTATGATCAGAAGCGGTGCCAGGTAGAGGAAGAACGGCGTACGCCATGATCCCTCTCCAGCAATGCCGCCGATGATGAAGAACAAGGCGCCGACAACGCCGATCGTGATCACCTGGCGGTTGATGTATCGCATTCGGTCCGCCGGCGCCCAATAATCGGCGATCAGTGTGGTGCAGCAGGTCATGATGATCGCTTCGGCACAGCCGAACAGCAGGCGGGAAAGAACGATGATCTTTAGATCCGCGATGACTGCCGGCAATGCCCCGAACAGCGCATAGAGAAGGCAACCGATGAGCAGCATACGTTTGCGACCGAGAACATCGGCCAGCACGCCAGCGATCGGCGCAAAAAGTGCAATCGCAAGAGCAGGAGCCGCAACGATCAGCGGGATGATATCGACCGATCCCGGATCCTTCGCTGCGAATTCCATCGTGATCTTCGGCAACATGGGCGCGATCATTACGGAGCCCATGATGGTCAGGCTGCTTGCGAGCTGGATGATTAATCCCTGCTTCGCACCGGCCGCACGACCAGAGGAGACGAGCTGGTTCATGATGATCACCTCAGAAGCTCATGGATAGACGCAGCGCGACATTGTAGCCCTCTGGGCGATTTTCTGCTCCGAACTCCTTGTAAGCATGCAGGGTGAAAAGAGGCATGCCTGGTTTGAAGTAGCTGATGGCCGGCCCGGCGGCGAATACACGGGCACGGTTACCATCTCGCGAGCCCGTTCCTTTATCGTCGCTGATCTGTTGATAAGCATATCCCCCGACGCCCACAGTCCAGGCGTCGATGTGCTGGCCGACAGCAAATTCCTGCTTGTATTCTATGCCGCTTCGATAGTCTGTCGCCGGATTGACCGTATTGAAGTTGACGTTGATCTGCGTCGACAGTTCAAAGCCGCCATCAGAAATATAAGTAGCGCCGAGAATGGGCGTTATTGTCCAATGATTGACACCCGTATTGAAGGCTTTTGACGCGCTGTATTCACCCGTCGGTGCCTGAATCTGAAGACCTGCGTTGACGAAGAAATTCGGTGGGGCCTGCCAGGCGAGAAGCAACGGCATGATCGCGGCATCGCCAAGCCCAAAATCACTGCCGGAAATCGCAAACGGTCCGCTTGGCGTGGGTACGTTTAGCCGGCCGCTGATGTTCATTAAAGGCAAGACACCGCCAAAACCCAACCTAGCGCCCAGCAGTTCTACATCAGTCATGTAGAAGTATGCCAAGGAGACCGTCTCCACCTCGAGGTGAAAGTTATTTGGTATCTCCTTGCCAGATCCATCCCTAAGGGTAGAGGACGAATAGTATGAGCTTCTTAATCCGGCCGTACCGTAAGGCGTTGTGGGCGGAAGGAGCCCTGCGCCGAAATCGGTCACGCCCATGGGAGTGATCGTACCTCCTTGCTCGACCGCGCGTGCCGGCGTCGACAACAAGAGAGCTACAGAAATCGCAGAACAAGCAAAAGCGGTCACGCGCGCACGCGCGATTCGTAAGTCAGACATCTATGTTCCCCAGGTTTCTACACGAACCAATCCTGGAACTGTAAAAACGCAAGCCGGCACATGGTTATCCGATTTGGGAAGTATTCTTCATTTTGCTTCGAACATCCGCGTTCTCGCCGGGGCGCAGGGTCTCGGAGGGCAGTTCTGCAAACATATCTCGGTAATCGGCGGCAAATCGACTCAAATGCCAGAAGCCCCATTGGGCCGCGATATCGCCGATGATGGCGCCCCGCTTCTCTCGCCTCGCCTGGATCAAAGCCTTGCGAACCATGTTCAGCCGTTCCGCCCTGATGAACTCCGTGGCCGGCAGGCCAACGGAATTGTTGAAGCAGGTTTGAAGGTGACGGCGGCTAATCCCCAGATGGGCAGCGACTTTAGTGACTGTCGGCACGTGGCTACAGTCGCGCAGCATTAAACGACGCGCCTTGTCGATAATAAGCTTATTGCTGGTGTCGCTGACGACCTCAACCTTTCGAGCCGAAGTAATCACGTTCAGAAGAATATCAGCAACATAGTCCTGCGCTGATGATCCTATCGAATTCAAACTCGCGGACCCGGCGCAAGTGGTTTCGGACAATAGGCCGGACAAGCAACGACTGAAGGCTGCTGTTTCGGCATGCCACATGGCAATGGAGGAGTAGGCACGGATGTAATTTGCCAAACCATCGAACCCTCGCAACGACAATTGTGCCGCAAGCCAGTTACGATCGATTGCCACATAGACGAGATCAAGCGAGCGCGGCGTCAGGATTTCGGGCAGGAACTGCCCATCGACCATGAGGCAGACATCAGGATCGACCTCATGGCCGGAAAGCCAGGCAGTGCCTTCCGCATTGACAAGGAAGCTCAACACGAGGGATCCGGGCCAACTAAGGCCACGCTTCAGAAGCATCTTGTCAGCCCGCTCTCGGAAAATCTGGATCATCCCCAGCTGGATCAACGAAAGCGAATAGTTTAGCCGACCCGGCGACATCTGCAGAAGGTCGAGTTGCCAACCCGGCATCACACCGATTGCTTCATCGATGGAATGCACCCTTGCTCCGCAACACTGATGCGGCGGCCAACCAACGCGGATTTCAAGATCTGCGACCATTCTGCATCCTCCTGCCTGCCTTTCAAGGTAAGCGTCTACTTCCCTAAATCAGCAATGCTCCCTCCAAGGCTCTTCTGAAGCAGCTACGAACGACACATGGAGCGTGCCCTCAGCCGCTAAGCATTCATTCAATTTTCGTGCCATCGACAATCGGAAGAGATAGGTAGCTCGGCCCCTTCGATCGCCCAATGCCGCCGCACGATCCATTCTCTAAGACTCGCGTTGCCTTTGACGCGGCAAAATTAACGCAGGCATATCTACGAAGATGTGGTGCAGGCCATATTCGGGCGATACAGCAACGGAGCGGCGGGTGGAGCCAACCTATTCTATCCTGCCTCCCAGATACGTCGCCATGACACGCTCGTCGTTTGCCATATCGGTAGCCGCACCCTCCAGCACGAACTCACCTGTGTCCATGACATAGGCATAATCCGCCACATCCAGCGCCGCACGTGCATTCTGCTCCACAAGGAGAATTGAAACGCCTTGATCACGCAATCCTCGTACGCGTTTCAAAACATCGCGCACAATGGTCGGTGCAAGACCGAGGCTTGGTTCATCGAGAAGCAACAAGCGGGGTTGTGACATCAACGCCCGCCCAATGGCGAGCATCTGGCGCTCGCCACCGGACAAGGTCTGTGCCAGCTGTGTCTGCCGCTCTGCAAGCCTCGGAAATTGTTCGAAGACAGCGTCCAAGCTCTTCCTAACAAAGGCCTTGTCATGGCGTCGTACGAAGGCTCCAAGCAGCAGGTTATCGAGAACCGGCATGTCGCCGAACAGGGCACGTTGTTCCGGTACGAGGCAGAAACCTCGCTCAACCCGATCTTCCACCGTCATGCGGGAAAGATCCTGACCCCGGTATTGCGCCCGCCCACTCCAAGGCAAAAGTCCGGCCGCTGCAGAAAGAAGCGTGGTCTTGCCAGCCCCGTTCGCACCAATGACGGTGGTGATCTGCCCCTCGTCAAGCTTAAGGGTGACCCCGCGAACGGCCTCAACCTTGCCGTAAGCCACATGAACCCCTTCGAGAGATAGCAAAGCGGCACTCATGCGAGACCTCCAAGGTAGGCTTCCTGTACAGCGGGATCCCGGCGGATCGTAGCAGGATCGCCCTCCCGCAGCTTTTGTCCGAACACCATGACCACGAGCCGGTCTACGAGGTTCATGACGAAGTCCATGTCGTGCTCGACGATGAGGATGGTCAGACCCTCGCCGCGCAACTTGTTCAGGAGTGCGGCCAGCGCGTCCTTTTCCTTCTTGCGAAGGCCGGCAGCTGGTTCGTCGAGGATTAGAAGGACCGGATCGACCGCCAGCGCACGGGCAATCTCCAGAACACGCTGCTGGCCTAGCGGTAGATCTCCCGCCAGATCGTGTGCACGCTCGGCAAGCCCAACCTGTTGCAGTCGCATGAGTGCTTCAAGCCGTGCGCGTTCCTCCTCCGCACGATCGAGCCTAAGTCCACTTTTGATGTAGCCTGCACGGGTACGGAGGTAAGTGCCGCTGACCACATTATCCAGCAAGGACATGCCATGCCGCAGTTTTACGTGCTGAAAGGTGCGGGCACAGCCAAGGGCAGCAACTTCGCGCTGGGAAAGACGGCTGGCATCCCTGCCAAGGAAGCGAACCGACCCGCTTGTAACGGAAAGCGTTCCCGTGATCAGGTTGAACATCGTGCTTTTGCCGGCACCGTTCGGGCCGATCAGTCCTACGATTTCGCCCGCCTTCACGTCAAAGCTGACCTTGTTGACGGCAATAAGCCCACCGAAACGCCGTTCGACGGCATCCACCTCCAGTACCGTGTCCCCCGGCGCGGGCAATTGCCGTTTGGGGAGAAGTCCCGCTTCCTTTAGGATCGGACGCGACGTGCGCCGGACCACTTTGAGAACCAAGGGCATCAGACCGCTTCTGGCAAAGCGCAGGATTAAGATCAGCATCAGGGCAAAGGCTACCTGCTCAAGCTGCGCGGGGTTGCTCGTCAGATGTGGCAGAAGATCCTGAAGCCAATTCTTGATCAACACGACCAAACCAGAGCCAACTGTCGCCCCCGCCACGTGCGATGCGCCCCCTGTCATCGCCATCAGCAGATACTCGATAGAGATCTTCACTTCGAACGGCGCAGGGCTGATGAAGCGGGTCATATGCGCATAGAGCCAGCCGGCGATGCCTGCGAATATGCCGGAAATGACAAACACCCGCAGCCGTGTGCCGAAAGTGTCCATGCCGATACTTCCCATGAGGTGCGCTCCACCTCGCAGAAGACGCAGCGCCCTTCCCTCACGGGAATCGAGTAGATTCAGGCTGAAGAGCGTTGCCAGAAGCGCGAAGGTCCAGATGAGATAGTACATCGCCGTCTGCGACATGAAAGAAATGGGACCGAGCGTGATGGGCGGGATATTGAGCATTCCGCTATGACGGCCGAGTAGCTCCAGATTGCCGAAGAGATAGTAGATCGACAAACCCCAGGCGATTGTCGAAAGTGGAAGGAAATGCCCACCCAGACGCAGCGTGATGACGCCAATGGCCAGCGCACTGACGGCCGTGAGGGCTAGGGCGAAAATAAGCCCCAACCAGGGTGACCAGCCCAGGGCAGTGGTCAGCCAACCGGTGGTATAGGCCGCAATGCCAACAAAGGCCGCCTGT
Source organism: Rhizobium oryzicola (assembly GCF_030504645.1). GTDB lineage: Bacteria > Pseudomonadota > Alphaproteobacteria > Rhizobiales > Rhizobiaceae > Neorhizobium > Neorhizobium oryzicola. The sequence goes on from NZ_JAUKWQ010000004.1 coordinate 146,408, forward strand.
CCGAAGGACATCATTCCGCCAATACCGGTCAGAAGAACAAGGCCAAGGACAACAAGCGAACTAACGCCGACATGGCTCATGAGGGTGACAAGAAAAGGTGGCGCCACGGCAGGCAGCGCAAAAAGCGCAAGAACCACGACGACAGCGAGTAAACGTGCGGGCATCATATCAGGCAAGCTCCTCGATTTCTTCGTCACCGTCACGGTGAACGGCGAAGGACCGCCAGATCAGCACCGGAATGACCACGCTGAAGATGATGATTTCCTTGTAATCACTCGCAACGAACGAGGCCCCGCTTTCCAGGATACCAATGAAAACAGAACCGATCGCCGTAATGGGATAGCTGGCCATGCCACCGATGATCGCGCCGACGGACGCCTTCAAACCGATCATGAACCCGGAATCGTAGTACATGGTCGTGACCGGCGCGATCAGAATACCGACAATGGCAGCAAGCCCCGAAGCGATGAGATAGGCCGCCGCGGCCGCTCGCTCCGGCCGGATACCCATGAGGCGAGCTCCGACGCGATTTGAAGCAGTTGCGCGCAAAGCCTTCCCGGTAATGGAGCGTCCGAAGAACAGGTAAAAGACGAGGCTCAGCAGCAGCGCTACGATCATCATGAGTATCTGCTGCGCTGGAACCACAACGCCGCCCGGCAGAGAAGCAACACCATCGAGAATGGGGTTCGTGCGCACGCCTTCAGGCCCGAAGACGATAAGGCCAATTCCAGCAATCAGGAAATGAACCGCGATAGCGACGATGAAAAGAATGAGCGTAGATGACGTTGCAAGCGGCCTCAGCGTCAGGCGGTCAATCAGCACGCCCATGGGCAGGATCAATGCCATGGTAATCGCAATGCGCAGTATCTCAGGAACATCCTGTTTGGCGATTGCCAATCCGGCGATACACGGTATGAGCGGCAAAACGGCGTAGAAGAAGATCGCGTGCGGCAAACGACGCGCAGAGCCGTTACGCACCAGGGTAACGCATTCAGCAAGACAGGCGAGAACGGCCATGGCAGCGACCAGCCAGATCGAGCCAGGCACCGTGCGGCTTTGAAATGCAGCAAGTGTCAGCGCTGCAAAGGCGGCAATATCCCCGGAGGGAATGAAGATCACGCGGGTCACCGAGAAAACCAGCACGAAACCCAGGCCCGCAAGCAGGTAGATCGCTCCGGTCGACAGCCCGTCGATCAGCAAAATAAGAACAATGTCCAAAGACATCCGGATACTCCCGAACATGACTGCGCACGACCCCGGACAAGGGATCTGTGAAAGGCGGCAGGCGCCATTCGCCCACCGCATCTGCATCCATCGATCAGGAGATCAATTTCCAGTCGCTCTTCTCCAGCTTCACGAGAACCCGAGAGCGCTCGTCATTGCCGTAGCGTGAGCCGGGCTTGAAGTTGTAGACGCCATGAGAACCAACCACTTCACGTGCATTGGTCAATGCATCGCGAAGAGCAAGCTTGAATTGCGGCGTCCCCGGCGCGTTCGTTTTGATGGCGTTTTCTGCCGCAGCAAGGAACAGCACCCAGGCATCGAATGAATAGCCCGAAAACGCATTGGGTGTCGCATCAGGAACGGTAGCCTTCAACGCCTTGGCAAACTCTTGCGAGACGGCTTTTGTCGGATTGGTGTCGGCAAGCTGTTCGAAAACGACCACCGGTCCGGTAGACGCAATTAAGCCTTCCACCGCGGCGCCGCCAACCTTGACGAAAGCCGGATTGATAATGGCGGGCGTACCATAGAATTGCCCCTTGTAGCCCCGCTCCCGCAGCGCGAGATAGGGCAGCGCGCCGGGTGTACCGGAACCACCCCCGACGAAAACGTCAGGCCGTGTCGCGAAGACCTTGAGGGCCTGACCGGTCACCGATGTGTCGGCACGGGCGTAACGCTCGTTTGAGGTAACCTTGATGCCAGCCGCAGGTGTCGATTCCATCAGGGCATTGTAGACGAGGTCGCCCCAGGGGTCAGCAAACCCCATATACCCGACGGATTTGACGCCCGCCTGCTGCATATGCGCAACCGCGCCCGCAATCATAAGCGGTGCAGGCTGAGGTATCGTAATCGTCCAATTGCCCGGTTCTCCTTGCGGATTTGCGTTTGCGATGCAGATCAAAGGTGTCTTCGTCTCTGCGCACACCGTCGCAATCGCCAGCGCGCCCGGCGAGCCGGCCGTGCCGATGATCACGTCGACATTGCTTTCCTGAATGAGCTTGCGGGCGTTAACAGCGGCGATCGTTGGATCGGAGGCATCGTCGAGAGCGATGAGTTTGACGGACTTGCCCCCCACCTGGTTCTTGAAGGCCAGAGCGGCTTTGATGCCCTGATCATAGGGAATGCCGAGCGAAGACACTGGACCTGACATAGATGTGATGAAGCCAACAACGATAGTGCTGTCTGCAGCGCGGGCACGCGAAACAAGCCCTACCGGAAAGGAGGACATTGCGGCAGTTGCTGCGACCGCGCGTGCGCCACGCTTGAGAAACTGTCTGCGGTCAAGGTCGCTTGTTGTCCGCGCCAAGAGCGGGTGAATGGAACCCAGATTTTTCATTTCATGTTCCCCTGAGATCTGATCGATTTTCGATCGTGAAACTCCAGATGCCGCGGGCATTATTTCGCCTCATCCCGGCATCGGCAAAAGTTTACCCCTTGACGGCCTCTCCATAAGAAGCCGCCTCCCATTGCTTGGCTTTGCACCAACAAAGAAGAAAATTCACGTGAAAAATATACTTTTTGACTTGATGTTTTTCAAGCTCTTTTCCATTTTACAAGTGAAAATCTTCTTTGATTTCAAAATCCTTCCAATAATTTACCTTCTTCTGATGAATGGCCGCCTTGACCGCGATGAAATCGGGTAATTCGCCGGATATGGTGGTTGCGAATAAGGGAATTTTCCACTATCGCCATGGCGCGCAAGCAGTGGATGCGCACTGCCCGAAGCTTTTCGGGAAGGCCAAAACACCAAACAGGCACGAGACACTCATGTTTGAAAACACAGCTCCTAATGCTGCTGAACACACTGGAGTGACTGCAGAAAAGCGAATGAAGAAAGACTGGCCGTTTTACTGGGTGTCGCGTGTGAACGCGCGCTACGCGCAGGTTCTTGAACGTCGCCTGAAGCCGCTGAACCTGGATGTGGCGCGCTGGCGCGTCCTCATGTCGCTTTACGAGGACGAGCATCTGAGCGTCTCGGAAATTGCCGACTATGCGGTCATCAAGCTCAATACCGTGACGAAGATCGTCCAGCGCATGATTGCCGACGGACTTGTCGTCACCCGCGTCCGGCCCAATGACGGGCGCGTGACCGAAGTCTGCCTCACTCCCGAAGGCGACCGTCTGCGTCGTCTCGCCCGCAAGGAGGCCGACCACGTGTTCGCCTCGTCCTTCGTCAACATCACACCGGACGAACTGGCGCAATTGAACGGCCTTCTGGAGAAGGTTTTTCTGCAACTCGAAGGGGCGTGAGGCTGAGCAGGCCATCAATGCGGCTTCAGCGGGTGGAAGGCACGATCGAACCATATGAGGCCGTTGGCTTCACCTTCAGCGACTTCGGTTGAGATGACTTCGCAAAAGAAGACGCTGTGTGTGCCGCGAAGTTGCTGATCAACAATGCGACAGTCGAAAGCAACGGCAGCATCCGCCAGAACCGGCGCGCCGGTCACACGCGTGTGCCACTCGGTGGTAGCGAAACGATCCTCCCCGGTCCAGCGGGCAAAGGCCCGCGACAGGTCCTGATGCGTGGGGCTCAGGACATTGACGCAGACCACGCCGTTTTCCACGAAAGCATCATGCGAAAAGGCCTTGCGGTTGATGCAGACGAGCAGCGTTGGCGGCTGGTCTGTCACGGAGCAGACGGCCGAGACGGTGAGCCCATGGCGACCCGCCGAGCCGTCGGTGGTGACGATGTTGACGGACGCGCCGAGGCGGCTCATGCCGTTGCGAAACGCAAGCGCTTCCGGGGTCGGGGCTTGTGGAGTGGCATCTTGGGTCATGGTTATACATCCAATACCAGGGTGGAGGTGGCAGCGCGCGAGCAGCATGCACAGATCATCGTGCATTCCTCGCGTTCTTCATCGGTCAGGAACTTGTCGCGGTGGTCGGGTATGCCTTCGAGAACGTCGGTGACGCAGGTGCCGCACACACCTTCCTCACATTTCACTTCAATTTTCACGCCAGCGGCGGCAAGCGCCTTGGCAATCGTGTTGCCCGCCTCGACGCGCACCGTGACGCCGGAGCGTTTGGCCACGACCTCGAACCCGCCGCCGGACTGATCGACGTCCGCTGAGAAATACTCACGGTGGACATTCGCCTTGGCATGGCCGGAGCCCTCCGCCGTGTCGATCACCCAGTCCATGAAGCCCTGCGGGCCGCAAACATACAGATGCGTACCGGGAGACGGCTTCGGCAGGTCACGGACCAGATCGAGCCGCTGTTCCGCCGCCTGATCATCAAAGTGAAAGACCACTTTGTCGGCCCAGGGTGCGGTTTGGATCAAGTCCTTGAAGGCCGTGACGCTGTCTGATCGGGTGCAGTAATGCAATACAAAATTGCGGTTCAGCGCATGGAGGCGCTGCGCCATGGCGAGCATGGGCGTGATGCCGATGCCGCCACCGAGAAGGACGGAGACTTCCGCCTTTTCTTCCAGCGGGAAATGGTTGCGCGGCCCTTCGACCTCGAACGTGCTGCCAACCTGCGCCAGTCTGTGGACGGCGATGGAGCCGCCGCGCGATTTCGGATCGAGCAGCACGCCGATCTCGTAGGCGTTCGACGTTGCCGGATCCGAGCAGAGTGAATACTGCCGCCACAAATCCGTCGTACCATCCTTGAGATGCAGATCGAGATGCGCGCCCGCCTCGAAGGCCGGGAGCGAAGCCCCCGATGCCTCCACCAGACGGAGCCGCAGGATGTTGCCGGGCTCTTCAATGCGGTCGGCAACTTTCAGTTTCAGCGTGTTCTTGCCCATGGTTCTCCTCCCCTCATCGCATGTAGATGCCGCCATTGACGTCCCAGCAGGCGCCATTGACGAAGGATGCTTTTGGCCCGGCCAGCAGCGCCACCAGTTCAGCGACGAAAACCGGATCGCCCAGTTCGCCAACCGGGATATTGGCCAGTGCCGCTGCCATCTTGTCCGGCGTGATCACCGAGCGGACCATGGGCGTATCCATGGGGCCGGGGGCAATCGCGTTGCAGGTCACGCCGAAGGGGGCGAGGTCGCGAGCGAAAACCTTGGTCAGTGTCAGGATTGCGCCCTTGGAAGCCGCGTAATGCGCGCCCGTCGCCGTGCCGCCATTCTGCCCCGCCAGCGAGGCAAGATTGACGATGCGGCCATAGCCGCGTTCTTTGAAATGCCGCCCGAAGATCTGGCTGCCAGCGAAAGTACCGCCAGCGTTGGTTGTCAGGATCGCGTTGAAGTCGGCCGGGTCGATGTCAAGAACCGGCTTGACAGCCGTGCGTGCCGCATTGTTGACCAGCACTTCCACCGAGCCCCAGCGCTCGACGCTTTTGTCGAGCACGTCCTGGAAATCGCCCGGTTTGTTGACGTCCAGCGTCGCGGTGACCGCCGTCTCGCCTGCCAGATCGAGTTCGGAGGCGAGTGCGGCCCCCGCATCTGCCTCAATATCTGTGATGACGACCCGGAAGCCTTCACGGTGGAGCGCACGCACGATCTCGGCACCAAGCCCACGTGCGCCGCCCGTCACCACGGCGGTCTGGATCTTTTCAGGAAGAGGGGCCACCATCAGAATAAATAGCTGAACGAGTTCAGCATCCCATCTGAGTTGAGCAGCCGCACAACCTTGGTGCGGATCTTGAAGCCGTCTCCGGAAGCAACCAGCGTATGCTTCATGTTCGCAGCCCAGACGCGCTGGCGGCCGAACTTGTCCTCGATCACATGTTCGGCGCTTGAGACAGTGACTGTGTCACCTTCGACGCTTTCGATGACGAAGCGGGAGACGGTGCGCACGGTGCGCGCCGGAGGGGCGGAGGAGATTGAAAAGCCCTGCTGGAAGCGCTGGATGCGGTCGCGGCGCATCCGGTCATTGTCGTGGCAGAGGTTCAGTTGATTGTCGAAATCGTCGCCTTCGCCAATCGGCAGCGTGTAGAAGCCTTCGGTTAGCCAGAGCGCCAGCCAGGCGTCGTAATCCTTGGCATCAAGAAGGTCGGCCTCGGCCCAGAGGAAGGCGCTGACCTTTTGCAAGAGCACCAGATCATTGGTCTTCGTCATCATGTTCATAGCGACATCATCCTCTTCCACATCTTGTAGGCAGCGCGCATACCGGTTTCGGCGCTGATATGGCCACGTGGACCGAGCGCGCCGGGATGTTCGTCGATCAGACCGCGATTGACGAGGATCGGCAGGTCCTCTCCGCCCTTGGTGCCGCGCTGCACGCGCTCCCACACTTCCGCATCGTCCGGCGAGCCGAAGCCCATCGGGCCTTGGAAATGCTCGTGCAGGCGCATCCGCATCCGGTTGGCCGCCGCCGGGCCGCCGTCCATACCGAGCGCGATGTGGCGAATGTCGGTCCTTTCCACATTGATCGGGGTCAGCACGCGGAAGAAGGCGAGAGAGAAGGAGACGTTGGGGAAAAGGTTGAGGTTGAAGCCTGCCCCGCCGACGGCACGGACGATTTTCTTGACCTGATCTTCCGGATAGCCTTCCTCGCGCAGTTCCTGAACGAGAGGCAAGAAGCGTTCCTCGACTGGATCGTCGAGATTTTCATCGAGATCGATGCGCTCAGGGATCATCACCATAACGGAATGGCCGTTGCCGAGATCCTCGACATAACCCTTTCCGGTATCAAGGAATTTGAAGGCCTCTTCCGCGTCGCCGTCGAGCGACTGCATAAAACTCTTGTGAACGACCGGGAAATGATAGGCGTCGGTGGTGTTTTCCAGCTGCACCTTCCAGTTCATCGGCACGGTGAACTGATGTTCGCCGAGAACCTTGACCGGAAAACCGCCGCCCTGCTTCATGAAGAGGTCGATATAGCGGCGCACTTCCGGCCCGAGAAAGTCGACAAGCGGCTCGACCTCGTCGTTGAAGGTCGCGAAGATCATGCCGTTATAGCTTTCGGTGCGCAGCTTCTTCAGGCCATGCGCGCCCTTGTCGAAATCCTCGCCATACTGTTCAGGGTAGGGGAGACCGCGCAGAGAGCCGTCAAGACCATAGCCCCAGCCGTGATAGGGGCACTGGAATGACGATGTCTTGCCCTTCTTCACCTCGCAGACGGTGGCGGCGCGGTGGCGACACCGGTTGACCAGCACATTCACATCGCCCTTGCGGTCGCGGACGACAATGACCGGTTCGAGCCCGACATTCGACAGCTTGAACGAGCCCTTGTCGGCGAGTTCGCTGTCGTGAGCGACCCAGACCCAGGTGCGCTTGAAGATGCGTTCCATCTCTTCGTTAAACAGGTCGGCATTCTCGTACATCGAGGTTGCGACCTTTGCGTCCGGCGAATAGAGCGCGTCAAGATCGCTGAATTTCTCGTAAGCGTGCAACATGGCTGCTCCTTTCAGGGTTCAAAGTTCAGGAATGGTGAGCGCCCGGCCCATACGGGCCTCGACGCGCATGTATTTCCAAAGGCGGTGGTCGGCATCATCGACCACAATGGTGCGCAGCAGGTTGCAGGCGGCAATCACCGACTCACGGTCCGGGAAATCGCACAGCATGTACCAGGTCCAGGGGAAAGACGGCGATGTGCCAACCTGTGTCTGGTCGTCGTCGAGCGTGCCGAGAACAGTCACGCCTTCGAGGTTCGCAACGCCAGACATAAAGGCTTGCGTTGCGGTCCAGACAGCACCGATCTCGCCGAAGGGCAGATCAAAAAAGGCCGGTTGCACGGCAAGGCAAAGAAGCGTGCGGATGGGTGTTGGTTCGGACATGAAACTAATCCTTTCGCGTCGTAATTACGGATAACCGGGCGGTGTCTGCTGACCGAAGAGGGCGGCACCCGCCGCCTGCCAGCTTCCGGAATTGATGAAGGCGTGTTGCGCCACGCAGGCTGCATCAACCATCTTGCGACCAAGCGGATGGCCGGTTGCCATGGCTTCTGATCCGCCCATGACGAAGGCCAGACGGGCAGCTTCCGCGCCGTCCTGCGCAGCCTTGGAGGCTGCATGGCGCAGGCGGATGAGCGTCGGTCGGTCGACCTCGCCATTTGTCTGCATTTGCCGCCAGCCTTCCTCGATAGCATCGTAAAAGGCTGAGCGTGCCCCCATCAGAAGCCCTTCTGCCTTGGCGAAATCGATCTGGATATACGCGCGTGCGGCGGGACTCGGTGCTCCGGTGACGGAGGCGCGGGCGAGCGCATTGGTGTGCACCCAGTCGAGTGCTGAGCGCGCCGTGCCAAGCGCCACGACGGCGAGAACCTGTGCGGCAAGCGCCATGGCCGGATAACGGAAGATCACATCGTCCTGCTGTGGCTTGCCGCCACGAATGAAAGTCCATTCTTCCGGGACAATGGCCTTTTCGATGACGATGTCATGGCTGCCGGTGGCGCGAAGGCCGACCGTATCCCAGTTCTCGTCGACGCTTGCCTTGGCGCGTGGCAACACAGCCGTGCGGGGAAGCGGGCTCTCCTCACCCTCGATCTTGATGCCGGCGCCGACGATGTCCGCTCCCATGACGCCGGAGCCCCAGGGCCAGCGGCCAGAAACTTCCAGCCCGTCCTCGACGCGTCTGGCCGGCTGCGGCGGGAACATTGCGCCGGCAAAGACCGTGTTCGGATTGGCCCCATAGATCGTGGCATAGGTTTCCGGCGGCAGCGCAGCCAGATAGGTGGCCGAGACGCCGAAGCTTGCTACCCAACCTGCGGAGGCGTCGGCGGTGGAGATTTCTTCGATGAGGCGACAGAAATCCTGCGGGGCGAGCTCATCGCCGCCGAAACGCTTCGGCACGAAGGCACGATAGACGCCGACGGCTTGGAACTTGGCAACGATGTCGCGGGGAATGTGGCGGAGCGCCTGAAACTCTTCCGAGCGCGCTTTGATTTCGCTTTTCAACGCCTCGAGCGCTGCGGCTGGAGCCGGAGGGGCATGATAGTTCATCGTCTCATTCCTCTATGTGGAAATTCGGATTGGTTTCGATGAGTCGGCGAGCCATCGCGATTAGCCTGGCATCAGCACCCTTGGGGCCTAGAAGCTGGATGCCAGAGGGCAGTCCGTCGGACGTTGCTGCCGGCAGCACGAGAGCCGGATGGCCCGAAAGATTGAAAGGCCGGAGATAGTGCGTCAGCGTCAGCACCTTTGCCGGCTCGCCAGCCTCGAAAAGACGTGGCGGCGGAAGCGGCAGGGCTGGCGTGAGCAGTACATCGAAGCGCTCAAACAGCCCATCCACATCCGCCGTGAAACGGGCTCGAATGTCTTCGGCCTCCGCAACATCAGCGTCGGTCACGCTGCGCGCACCTTCAAGTCGCTTGCGCACGTCGTCACCCAGCAGTTCAGGACGCTCCATCAGTGCGGCATTGGCCAGAAGCGTCTCGCGGGCGATGATCGTCATGCCGGCCTTGAAGGCGGCATTGAGCAGCGGCAGTTCGATGTCTTCGATCACGCCATCCTTGTCACTGTCGACGGACAGCATCGCCTCCGCCATGGGCGTTTCGATCCGATCGTCCAGCCGCAAGCGACCGATCCGGAGCTGGCCGTCGAAGGTCTCTGGCCAAAAACCGGAATCGATGGCGGACATGGCGCGCTCGATCATCGGGAGGCTGCGGGCAAAGGGGCCGACACAGTCGAGAGAGGACTGTGCCGGCAGCGCACCCTTGCGGCTGACGCGGCCAAAAGTCGGCTTGAAGCCGATGACACCGCAGCAGATGGCTGGCTGGCGGATCGAGCCACCGGTGTCCGTGCCGATAGCGAAATCGACAAGGCTGGCTGCGACCGCCGCCGCCGAACCGGATGAGGACCCGCCTGGGATGCGGTCAGGATAACGCGGATTAACCGGAGTTCCCTCGAACGTGTTGATGCCGGTCATGCCATAGGCAAGCTCATGCATCCTTGTCTTGCCGACAATACGGCAACCGGAGGCAAGCAGGTTCGCAACAACATCGGCATGGGATTTTGCAGGCGCCGCATCGGCCAGCGCCCTTGAGCCGCACCGTGTCACCATACCTTCGATATCGAGGCAATCCTTGATGGCAACCGTGAGAGCGGGCGTCTTGCCGCCTTGCGGTCCAAGCGAAAATTGCGATGCGAAGACGCCATAGGCGTCGTTATGGCTTGCTGCATGTGACATTGAACAGTCGGGCTTTTGCCCGTTCCCCAGTTATTACGTGAATGTTACCGTAACTCTGCGGGCTGTCAATTGCCGATCTGAGGAAATATGAAAATTATTCTTTTATATCAATATTTTAAAGCACAAATGGCGGCGCCGCCACTGGGACGGAACCGTTTCTAGGAGGTATCGGCCATGACTAATTTTTGCCCGCCAACGCCTCAACAGGCATAGCGCGCAGGGACATATATAACATGGGTCCCTGTGCATGGTTTTTGCGTAATCCGGAAAAGTCTTTTCCGAACGGGGACGAATTTACGTGAATATTACCGCTTGACGCTTATCATGTCGAGGCTAGGATTTTGAAAGATGGCGCGCCCGCTCGAGGGCTTGAAGCGCCCGCGAATAGGATAATCATCATGACGACTGGAAAAGATATCGCGGCGCTGGTGCGTCGTATCGAAACGCTGGAAGCGGAAGCCGATATCCGCCGCATCCAGGCGCGCTACATGTTCCTCTGCGATACGCCCAACCCGGAATTCGGCGTCGCTAACGATGCCGAGCGCATCGATCTGATCATGCAGCTCTATACGGAAGATGCCGTCTGGGAAGGTGTTGGCGAATATTACGACAACCAGTTCGGCCGTGCCGTGGGGGCTGATGCGATCCGCAAGCATTTCCAGGGTTTCTGGGGTGGCAAGACCGATCCGGCGCTGATCCTGAACTGCCATTATCTGACGTCCGAGCAGATCCATGTTCATGAGAACGGCATGACAGCGGATGGCCAGTGGGTGCATATGCAGCCTTGGCTCTTCTCCGACGGCAAGGCGTTGCTCCGCTCCTCGCGCCTCAACAACACGTTCCGCAAGGAGCCGGACGGAGTCTGGAAGATCACCCGAACCCGAACCGAAAACGTCTTCGTCGCCCCCCTGCCCGCCACCTGGGCATCCGACTATCCGTCGAAGTCGGTGCTGATGAAGCCTTGATAGGCCAGGCGGAGCCTGCCGCCTCTCCTTTCCGATATACAAGAAGGGCCGGTTTTCGCCGGCCCTTCCATTTTTATAGCCTGCTGTCCTTCATCGATAGGCAATACAGACCGACTTCGTTTCCAGATAATTCTCCAGCGCGCGGCTGCCGTGCTCGCGGCCGATACCGGATTGCTTGAAGCCGCCGAAGGGCATGTTCTGGTCGGGGATGTTGTGGCTGTTGACCCAGACCGTACCAGCCTGGATTCTCGGTACATAGCGCATGACCTTGTTGAGATCGTTGGTCCAGATGGATGCGCCGAGGCCGTAGCGGGTGTCGTTGGCCTTGGCAATCGCCTCGTCCGCGTCCTCGAAGGGCGTGATCGTGACGACCGGGCCGAAGACCTCGTCCTGCATGAGCGACATGTCCTGGCGGACATCGGTGAAGAGTTCCGGGGCGACAAAGAAGCCCTTGTCCGGTGCGCTGCCGTTGATGACCGGTGTCGCGCCTTGGTCAATGCCGCGCGCGATGCAGGCCTTCACGTGCGCCTGATGTTTTGCGGAAACCAGCGGGTTGATGTGGTTCATCGGATTGAGGCCCGAGCCGATCGCAAGGCTACGCGACACATTGGCGATCACCTCCAGCGCCTTCTCATAGATGCCCTTCTGGGCATAGATGCGGGTGGCGGCGCAGCAGGTCTGCCCGGTGTTGAAGAAGACGCCGATGCCGGCGGCGGTGCCGAGAAGATCGAGATCCATGTCGTCGAACATGACCATCGGGGCCTTGCCGCCGAGTTCCAGCGTCACGCGCTTCATGTCCTTCATGGCCTGAACGCCGATCAGCTTGCCGGTCTCGGTCGAGCCGGTGAAGGTGATCTTGGCAACGCCTGGATGGGCAACCAGCGCCGCCCCAGCCGTCTCGCCCATCCCGGTCACGACATTGACGACGCCATCGGGAAACCCGGCTTCGCGGCACAGCTCCACAAGGCGGATGGACGTCAGCGGCGTTTCTTCGGCGGGTTTCAGGACCACTGTGCAGCCCGCGGCGAGCGCCGGGGCGATTTTCCAGGAGGCCATGTTGAGCGGGAAATTCCACGGGGTGATGGCAGCCACAACGCCGACCGGCTCCTTGCGCGTCTGCGCCTGATACCGCATGCCCGGCGGAATGGCGATCGAGACATCAAGCGTCGAGCCTTCGATCTTGGTGGCCGCGCCCGCCATGTAGCGGAAATATTCAGCCGAGGACTGCACCTCGATCAGGCGCGACAGCATGACCGACTTGCCCTGGTTCAGCGTTTCGAGCTGCGCCAGTTCCTCGCCATTGGCTTCGATGAGGTCCGCGAGCTTCAGCATCAGCGACTGGCGCTGAACCGGCAGCATCTTCGACCACGGCCCTTCGAAGGCCGCTGCTGCTGCCTTGACCGCCTGATCGACATCGGCCGCGTCGCAGGCAGGGGCGTGGGAAAGAACTTCGCCGGTTGCCGGATTGTAGACCGGGTAAGTGGCGCCGGATGCGGCTAAAACGCTCTGGCCGTCTATCAGGGCTTTCGGTGCTTTCAGGAACTCGGCCACGGCAGGCAGAACCGCTTCGACGGCGATGTCGGGTTGCGCTATTCTCATTTGATATCCCTCTGTCGGTTTTTGTTATTGAAATTCGCCCCTTCCGGCGAAAACGAGGATTTCGACAACGGCGCGTTCACGCCGGTCGAAGTTTCACTGCGTCTCCCTGCATAGGAAGAAATCATAGTCCGCGCGCCATGCCTCGCTGACGCTAGCTACCTTGCGGTAATCGACGATCAGCGAGCGCTTGACGCCAAAGACGGCGTCGGAGGCGAGATAGGTGTCGCCAGCCACGAAGAGATGCGTGATCAGGCGCCGGCACCCCGGCGCGGAGACCAGGAAATGCATATGCGCTGGCCGCCAGGGATGCCGGCCTAGGGCGGTCAGCATCTTGCCAACAGGGCCGTCATCCGGAATGGGATAGGAAACCGGCTTGATGCCACGAAAGGCATACGCCCCGTCTGGGCCAGTACGGAACCGCCCACGATTGTTGAACGGCGGCTGGATATCCGGCTGCTGGACGTCATAGAAGCCGTCCTGATTGTCGGACCAAACATCGACGATGGCGTTCTCGATCGGATTGCCATCGAGATCGAGTACATGGCCGCTGTAAAGGCAGATCTCGCCCTTGCCATCAAGGCTGATATTCGTGCCCATTTCGCGTTCCGGCGCGTTCTCGACATGAAAGGGGCCGAACACAGTTGTCTCGGTCGCGCCGTTAGGGTTGCGGTGGTTGATTGCATCGACCAGCATTGAAACGCCCAGCGTGTCAGAAAGAAGAATGAATTCCTGACGGCTGCCGGAACAGATCTGACCGGTCTCGGTGAGAAAATTGATGGCGGTCTCCCACTCCTCTTCGGTCAGTTCCACATCACGAACGAATGCATGCAAGTGTTCGACCAGAGAGGTCATGACCCGGCGTAAGCGCGGCGACGCTTCTGGGCCGATACGTCCGTTGACGACGCTGGCAGATGTGTCTTCGGTAAAATAGCTCATACGGTCTTCCTCCCTTCGACCAGAGGCGGCGCACCGTCGAAGGCGCGCTGCATCAATGTCCGTATTGCTTCCGCCTCCAGCGGTCGCGGGTTCCAGTAGCTGTTAGACATGGCAATTTCGGTTGCCCGGTCGAGCCCGTCGGCTGACATTCCGATTGCGGCAAGGCTGACAGGCGCGCCAACGGCGCGAGCCAGCTCCTGCAGTGCTCGCGCGGGGTCTGCGCCAAGCACGGTTTGCAGTGCAGCCATGGCATCCGGTATGGTCGGGGCGTTATAGGCAAGCGCGTGCGGCAGAACCACAGTATGCGTTTCAGCATGGGGAAGCTCGAAACTGCCCCCCAGCGTGTGGCAGAGCTTGTGATGCAACGCCATCCCGACCGAGCCGAGACAGATGCCGCAAAGCCAGGCACCATAGAGCGCGTCATATCGCGCATCGCGGTCGGCCGGGTCACGGGCGATTTTCGGTAGCGCCGAGGCGAGCGCCTTTACGGCCGCAAGCGCAAGCGTTGAGGTCACTGGATTGCGGTCTCGTGCATAAAGAGCCTCGATAGCATGGGCCATAGCGTTGATGCCGCTTGTGCCCGAAAGGCTGACGGGCAGGCTCATGGTCTGCTCAACGTCGTAAATAACGACCTGCGGCAGGACTTTCGGCGTCGTTTGCGTCTTCTTAAGCCCATTCTCGGTCTCGCCGAGAATTGGTGTCATCTCGGAACCGGCATAGGTCGTGGGCAGAACGATCTGCGGCAGGCCGGTGCGCAATGCAATTGCCTTGCCGAGCCCGGTGGTCGAACCACCGCCAATTGCAACGACGACATCGGCTCCGAGCGTTGAGGCTACTGCAACCGCCTGCTCGCTTACATGGACCGGTGTATGCATGACGGCTCCTGCGAAGACACCTGCTGCCGATTTACCGAGGAGAGACGCCAGATGCTGGGCCTGCTCTTCCTGATGGGGTGTCGACAGGACAAGTGCCTTTGATGCGCCAAGCCGCTCAACCTCACCGGGCAATGTTTCAGTTGTGTCAAAACCAAAAATGACACGCGCCGGGTGGGCGGTGTAAACGAAGCTTTGCCTGCCCATTTCACGCCACCTTGCTCGGGCCGACGGCGTAATCGACCTGATGGCGCGCGATGCGTATTCCTTCCAAGCGCCCGCGAACAGCAAGGTGCGCTGGATGCGACGCATAGGCATCCAAAGCATCCTGGCTATCGAATTCCGTCACAAGCACAACGTCGCAGGCATAGGACGCGCCGCTTGTATCCTCGCCGATCTCCAGGAAGGTCATGCCGGGAATGCTGCCCCGTAATGCCTCGAATTCCCGGCGAATGTGAGCGATTGCATCCGCCTTTTCTTCCGTCGTTGTGCCCGCGACATTCCACATCACGATGTGGCGCATGGCAGATTTGCTCGTAGGAAAGGACATGGCTTTTCTCCGTCAAGCTGATGCAAAGACCTTCGGCTTCTTCATAACCTCTCACCGTCCAATTGCGTGATAAATCATGTTTTGCGGAAAAGTCTGTTGCTGGTTCCGCAATAATTGCCAGCCTTTCTCGGCCGGGCTTGCCATCGGTTGGGAATTATGCGTGAATATTACCGTATTTGAAAGGGCTGCAAGCGTTGGGCCATGGACCGTTTCACGGAACTGGAAGTTTTCACGAGAATTGCTGACGAGGCGAGCCTCACTCGTGCGGCAGACCTCATGGGCCTGTCTGTTTCTGGTGTGAGCCGCTGTCTGACGAGCTTGGAAAACAGGCTTGGGGTCCGTCTGGTACAGCGCACGACGCGCCAGTTGTCACTCACACTGGAAGGCGAGCGATTTGCCTGCAATGCGCGGGAGATATTGGCCACACTCAGCAATGCGGAAGCAAGCGTCAGCGCGGTAGCGGCAGAGCCTCTGGGCACGCTGCGGATCGGCGCATCGCTGTCATTTTCTCTGCTGCATCTCATTCCTGTGATCAGTCAATTCAAGATCGATCATCCCGCCGTCCGTGTCGATCTTCAAGTCTCCAATCGCTATTACGATCTGATAGAGAACGGTCTCGATCTCGCCATCCGCACACGGCGGGTCGAAAGCGACAGCTCCGTCACCATCCGCAAGCTGGCCGAGGTTCCACGTTTGCTCGCCGCGACACCTGCCTATCTGGAACGACACGGCATGCCATCGGATCCAGAGGAATTGTCGCAGCATGCACTGCTTCTTTACACTCTTTCAGACGACTGGGAGCACCTTACCTTCCAGCGCAACGGCATGATGAAACGCTTGCCAGTCAGCCCGGACGTCAGCTGCAATGATGGCCAAGTCCTGCTTCGCGCAGCCTTGAACAATATGGGCATTGTGGTGCAACCGGCATATATCGTGCATGACGAGCTTAAAGCGGGTAGGCTGGTTCCGGTGCTTCCCGACTGGCAACTTCATCCACTCACGATGAACATCGCCTTTCCTACCCGCAACCATCTGCCTGCACGCACACGCCTTTTCATCGATGCTCTGGTCCGCTACGTCCGGGAGAAGGATCTGGAGCGCGTATGGGCAGGTACCACCGATAACAGTTCCGATTAATGCGGATTTCGGTCATGCGAAATCCGCTCTCGTCTCTATTCCGAAGGAAAGCCTCATGTCAGCCACCACTGCCTATGTCGAACACACTGCGTTCTTCGTCCGTGACATTGTGCCCCTCATCGATTTTTTCGCCGAGGTGCTTGGCATGACTGTCACCCAGGTCGATGGCGATGCGCACTCACCCCGACAGGTCTGGCTGCAAGGCGGCGTACAGCTCATTGCCGATCCGGGTTTTGTCGGTCCCGAAGGACGTTTCGGCCATCTGGGTGTCGTGTGCAAGGATGTGCCGGCCGCCATTGAAGCCGCACGCGCACGGGGTGCCGTTTCCACCGCAAAGGGAGAGCACTGGCTGCTTTTGCAAAATGGCCTTCTGCTCGAATTTCTGCCGGAAAAGGACAATGCGGTAGAGATCATCCGCAATCTCGATCCGAGAATATGAAGCCTATTTCCCGGCTCTTGACGGGGCGTGGCCGGTCCAGCTCTTAAAAGCCCGGCCGAACACAGCGCTATCGGCATAGCCAAGCGTTTGTGCAATTTCGGATATCGGCAGTCTCTTGCCGGCGTTAAGAAGATTCGCGGCAAGCTGCTGCCGACACGTCTGCATTAAGTCGCGAACGCTCGTGCCTTCCCGCTCGAGTTGCCGCTGCATTGTCCTGGCATTCATGCCCAATTCTTCCGCCAGAAAACCGACCGTCAGGGAATGACGGCCAACATAATGCTCGATCAACGCCGTCACCTTAGACGTCAAGCTTTGACCAACCTCGGTTTCTCCGATCAGGTCAGCGATATGCCGTTCCAAGATCGCGGCTAGCTCCTTGTTGTCGCTGCGATAAACGCGGGTAATTTCTTCCGTGCGCATGATCATTCGATTGCTCGACTGTCGGAAGAGAACTGGCGCCCGGAAGATCCTGCGTAGAGTATCTGCATCTGCCGGCGCGTCATGCTCAAAATGGATCTCATCCGGCTTCCAGGCGGAGGAAAAGTTCGAGCGCACAAGCTGGCAGCTTGCGGCAAGCGAATATTCCGCATCCTGTCGGCGTGGCCAGATGGATTGATCGGCGATACGATAGGTCCACACGAAGCTGTCACCGTCCTCAACGAAATGCGAACTCGTTGAGTTTTGCAGCGAATTGACAAATTTGGAGATCCGTTCGAACGCGTCCTTGATCGTTGGCGACAACGAAAACAGCACGCCAAGAGGACCGATATCGGCCGGCTTGAAGACCGAGCCAAGCTTCGCGCCAAAGAAGGGGTCGTCCAGCGCCTCCGCCGCATCTTCGAAAAAGGCGATAAACCTTTGCAGGGGTATAACTGCGTAGGGGTCCTCCAAAAGCGATTGCGAGAGCCGATGTCGCGCCAACAGCACGCGTGCCTTTTCCTGCCGTTTGTCGAACTGGTGGATCAGCGGCGTAATTGCCGCCACGCGGATGAAGGCGACATTTCCAGTCCGACGCGCTTGCTTCATGCCACAGCTCCACACCTTGTGAACATTGCGTGAAAAGTGACGTAAATTATCAAATTCGCGGCATGGATTGCAATATTGCAGCGCGAAAATCTTCCCTAGATTTCACAAATAACAATTAAACATATAAATGGGGTTCAATATGCAAACGGGTGAGAGCGCCACCGCGCCCAGCGGTCGGCTAGCGCGCAATTCTGTGGGAATTGCGCATATCGTTTTCTTCGTCGTGGCCGCGGCTGCGCCGCTAACCGCAGTGGTGGGGGCGACACCGCCAGCCTTCGCCTTCGGTAACGGGGCCGGGGTTTCCGGCGCCTTCGTTCTCGCAGGCCTGCTCTATCTGATCTTTTCCGTCGGCTTCACGGCCATGAGCCGTCATATCAGCGGTGCCGGCGCGTTCTACACCTATATCGCCAACGGCATCGGCAAGCCGGCCGGCGTGGCCGGCGCGTTCATCGCGCTACTGACCTACAGCGCCGTGCAGATTGCCGTCTACGGTCTGATCGGCGTTTTCACCAATGGTGCCATGGCATCGTTGGGTCTCGATCTGCCCTGGTGGGTGTGGTCCTTCGCGATCCTCGTCATCACGCATCTCGCCGGACAGCGCAACATCGCCTTTTCGGGTGCAATTCTCGGCGTCTGCATGCTGGCCGAGATGCTGATCCTGTTGCTGCTCGACATCGGCATCATCGTGCATGGCGGCGGTCCGGAAGGCATGAGCGCGTCCGCCTTCATGCCCTCGACGGTCTTTACGCCCGGTCTTGGCGTGTCGCTCGTCTTCGTCGTCGGCTCCTTCATCGGCTTCGAGGCAACCGCCATTTTCGGTGAGGAAGCGCATCGTCCGGAAATCACCATTCCGCGCGCGACCTATCTATCGGTTCTGCTGATTGCAGTCTTCTATGCCTTCTCGACCTGGGCGATCGTGCAGTATTACGGTCCTTCCAAGATCCAGGCGACGGCGAATGGCGCTCTCAACACGCTCTATTTCGACGCAGCTGCAACGGTTATCGGCCCCTGGGCCGCGCATGCGATGAACATCCTGCTCATCACCAGCCTGTTTGCCTGCATCCTGTCCTTCCACAACACGCTGAACCGCTATTTCTTCGCGCTCGGCCGGGAAGGACTTGCTTTCAAGGTTCTCGGTAAGGTGCATGAAGTTCATGGCTCGCCTCATGTCGCTGGCATGCTGCAGTCGGGCATCGCCGCCTTCTTCCTCGCCGCCTTCGCCATCACCGGACAGGACCCGTTCGCGGTCGTCTTCTCCTATATGTCGGCGCTCGCGGTGCTGGGCATCCTGTCAGTGCAGGCTCTGGTATCCATTGCCATCATCATGTTCTTCCGCAAGGATAACAAGGGTTACGGCCCATGGAGGACCACGATCGCGCCTTTCCTGGCGCTCATCGGCCTCGCTGGTGCGATCGTCCTCGTCATTGCCAACCTGGGTCTCCTCGCCGGCGCGTCGAACATCGTAGTCGACTCTTTCCCAGTCCTCGTCGTGCTGATTGGCACGGTCGGAGCCTCCTTTGCCCTGTCGATCAAGAAGGCAAGCCCCGAGCGCTACGCCGCTCTCGGCCGTGTCTTCGCCGACTGAGAACGATATGGGGCATGGCGCAAAGCCATGCTCTCCACCTCTTAACAGAAACCGTCACATGCCAACCCGCCCGCAGCCGCAGTGCTTAGGGGCGGGCCAGCGAAGCCTTACCCGAACGAGAGTAAATCATGACCGAGAATACCAAGATCGACTTCATCTATCTCTCCGAGCAGGACATGATCCGCGCCGGCGTCACCGAAATGCCGGCCTGCGTCGATGCCATGGAAGAAATGTTCGGCCTGCTCTATCACGGCGATTACCGCATGGCGGGCCCGAACAGCGATAGCCACGGCGCAGCCATCAGCTTCCCGGAAAACTCGCCCTTTCCGGACATGCCGAAGCCGACGGCTGATCGGCGCTTCATGGCCATGCCCGCCTATCTCGGCGGCCGTTTCCGCACCGCGGGCATGAAGTGGTATGGCTCCAACATTGAGAACCGCGAGAAGGGCCTACCGCGCTCGATCCTCATGTTCTGCCTCAACGATGCCGATACCGGCGCGCCGCTCGCCTTCATGTCGGCGAACCTGCTCTCGGCCTATCGCACCGGCGCGATCCCGGGCGTCGGCGCCCGCCATCTGGCGCGCAAGGATTCCCGCGTCGTCGGCATTCTTGGCCCGGGTGTGATGGCGAAGACGACGCTCGCCGCCTTCATCGCCGCCTGCCCGAATATCGATACGGTCAAGGTCAAGGGCCGCGGCCAGAAGAGCCTCGACAGTTTCCTGTCCTGGCTGAAGGAAACCTATCCGCAGGTCACCAAGGTCGAGCTGGTCGACACGATCGAGAACGTCGTGCGCAATTCCGACCTGGTCACCTATTGCAATTCCGGTGCGGTCGGCGATCCGTCCACCTATCCGATGGTGAAGCGCGAATGGGTCAGCCCCGGCACGTTCCTCGCCATGCCGGCGCTCTGCAATATCGATGAGGGCATGGAAAGCCCGGATGTCCGCAAGGTCGTAGACAATACGGGCCTCTACGACGCCTGGTTCCACGAGCTCCCGAAGCCTGCACATGTGCACGTGCCGATCATCGGCGTGAAGTTCCTAGACATGATCGCCGAGGGCCGGATGAGCCGCGACCAGCTGGAGGATATCGGCAAGATCGTCGCCGGCGATGCGCCCGGCCGCAAGAACGAGGACGAGATCATCATCATGTCGGTCGGCGGCATGCCGGTGGAAGACGTTGCCTGGGGCACAATCGTCTACCGCAACGCCATCGAACGCGGCATCGGCGTCAAGCTCAACCTCTGGGACGTCCCAGTCCTGCGCTGACCTCCAGCGCCACCTTGGCCGGGTGACGCGCCCTGAGCGTCCGCCCGGTCCCCTTTTCATCAATTCGCGTAAGGAGCGATCATGACCAAGATCGTGAAGATCAAGACCGGTTCGAGATTCGAGGACCATGGCAGCTATTCCCGCCTCGTTGCGGTCGATAACTGGATTTTCGTGTCCAATACCGCAGGCCGTAATCCGGACACAAAGGAAATCCCCGAGGATGTCAGTGCGCAGACGCATCAAGTCTTCGCCAATATCGAGCGGGCCCTTCAAGCCGTTGGCGCAAGCCTCGCCGATGTCGTCATGTCCCGCGTCTTCATCCAGGAGCCGAAGGACACCGAAACTGTCATGACCATTGTCGGCGAGAAGTTCCGGGGCACCGATCCGGCCTCGACCGTGACCTGCCCGCCGCTCGGCTCGACCGTCTACAAGGTCGAAATCGAAGTGACGGCCTATCGCGGTGCCTCCACGTCCGAGATCGAAAAGCGCACCATTTCCCTCTGACGGCGGGCCGCGCCCGCCTTCCCACTTTTCCAAGGACGATTGCCATGGCTCCCGCGATTACACCGGTTCAGACCTCGCCCGATTTTCCGAAGGAGACGACCGTCGTCGTCATCGGCGCGGGGATCGTCGGCCTCACGGCGGCACTGACGCTGGCGGAGCGCGGCATTCCGGTCGTCGTGCTCGAAAAGGGCAGAGTGGCTGGCGAACAGTCGTCGCGCAATCTCGGCTGGTGCCGCAAGATGGGCCGCTCGGCGCCCGACGTGCCGATGGCGGTCGCCGCCGACCAACTCTGGGCGGAGATGCCGCAGCGTGTCGGCGTCGATGTCGGCTATCGCCAGGCCGGCATCATGTATCTCGCTCGCACCGAGGCGGAGATGGAGATGCATCGCGGCTGGATGAAATCGGTGAGTGACCTGACGCTGGATTCGAAACTGCTCAGCGCCAGCGAAATCGACGGGCTGGTTCCCGGTGGCAAGGGTCAATGGGCCGGTGGCATCTTCACCGCCTCCGACGGCCGCGCCGAACCGACGCTGGCGCCGAGCGCAATCGCCAATGCAGCCGCGCGTCTCGGCGTGAAGATCGTCGAGAACTGCGCCGTCCGCACGCTGTCGCGCACGGGCGGGAAGGTAACCGGCGTCGTCACCGAGCGCGGCGAAATCCGCTGCGATCAGGTCCTGCTCGCTGCCGGCCTCTGGTCGCGCAAATTCCTCGCCAATCTTGGTATCTCCTTGCCGACGCTGCCGCTCGTCTCCTCCGTCATGCGCACCGCCCCGATGGACGGTCCGACCGACATTGCGGTCGGCGGCCCCGACTTCTCCTTCCGCAAGCGAAGCGACGGCGGCTATACCGTGACGCAGCGCGGCGCCCTTGGCGCACCTCTCATGCTTGACCATCTACTGATTGGCTTGCGCTACCTGCACATGTTGCGCCATCAGCGGAGCCTGCTGCGCATCAACCTCGGCAAGGATTTCCTCAACGATATCAGGCTGCCGCGCCGCTGGGGCCCGAAGAGTGTGTCCCCGTTCGAGCGCATCCGCACGATGGACCCGCAGGCGGACGAAAGTATCAATGCCGAAGCGATCCGCAATCTTGTCGCAGCCTGGCCGGTCTTCAAGAATATGGTGGTTCAGGACGTCTGGGCCGGGATGATGGATATCACGCCGGACTCACTGCCCGCCATTGAGCGTATCGACAGCATTCCGGGCTTCACCATCGCTACCGGCTTTTCCGGCCACGGTTTCGGCACCGGTCCGGCGGCCGGCCAACTCGCCGCCGATCTTGTTACCAATGCCCCGCCGATCCTTGATCCGGCGCCCTACAAGCTGAAACGCTTCGGCTGACGCTGGATCCGCGCACTCACATGAAACAGCCTGCTATCTATACCGCAAAGGTATGCTTTTACACGGAAAATGTCTTAGACTCACCCGTTTAAATCCTATGAAGTCCATGACGCGCTGATCGCGGGAGTGGCCGCCAAATTTCCCGCCGGTGAATTCCACCCAACCATGGGAATGTTCGCCGATTTACACGCAAAAAATCGAGAGCCCGTATCTCCAAACCGGTGTCTGAGGCTGAAAGCAGCTGATGGCATGCAGGAGATACGCTCCAATATCGAATAACTCCGGAGGTAATGGCATGTATAAAGACAACATTGTTCCAGCAAACGAAGCGACGCACGTGGCAAAAGCAGACAGAACGTCTAATGCTGGAGATCTATGGAGCTGGAGCGCTGAGGATCTGGCCGCAGCCATCAAGCGCAAAGATATCACCAGCCGCGAAGCGACGCTGAGCGCCTTGGAGCGTATCTCGGATGTCAACCCAAAGATCAATGCGGTTGCGGAAGTGCTCGCAGAAGAAGCCCTGAGGGCGGCTGATGCGGCAGATGCAGCGGTGCAGCGAGGAGAACATCTCGCCATCCTCCATGGCGTGCCGGTAACGACGAAAATCAATGTTGATCTGGCCGGGCACGCAACGACGAATGGTGTCCTCGCCTTCAAGGATAAGCTGGCCGCGACCGACAGTCCGCCGGTTAAGAACTTCCGTCGTTCTGGCGCTGTGATCATTGGCCGAACAAATACCCCGAGCTTCTCATTCCGCTGGTTCACCGAGAATGACCTCCACGGCCGTACCTATAACCCTTGGGATAAGGCGCACACGCCGGGCGGATCAAGCGGCGGTGCAGCCTCCGCGGTAGCTTCAGGCATTGGCGCTTTGGCGCATGGCAACGACATTGCCGGATCGGTGCGGTACCCCGCCTATGCGTGTGGCGTTCTGGGCCTTCGACCAACTTTTGGACGCATTCCGAGCATTGCCGAATATGGGCGTGGTGTGACAGCGGCGATCATGGCCGTCGAGGGCGTTTTGGGCCGCTCAATCAAGGATGTCTCAATCGGATTGGAAGCTATGGTCTTTCCGGATGCAAGGGATCCTTGGTACGTACCGGCGCCCCTCTCTTTCGCAGGCGCTGACGCACCTTGCAAAGTTGCCTTGTTTTCCGGCAATGCCACATACAAGCCCGACGCTTCGGTGGCTGCCGCACTCAAAAATGCCGCAGAGGCACTGACCGCAGCGGGATATGTTGTCGAGGAAATCGAACTTCCCGATTTTGCGGAAGGCCAGGATCTCTGGTCGCAGTTGGTGATCAACGAATGGCGCGACACCCTCGGCGCGGCAGCCATGCAGCTGGGCGATGACCGCATCAAAAGAAAATTCCAGGACTGGTCCGATCTTGTTCCGCGTATCTCAGTCACCGAATTCTCCGCCGCCATGTGCGTCCGTGAACGCATTGCAATTGCGTGGCAACATCTTCTGGAAACGCATCCTGTCATTCTGATGCCGAATTCCTGGGAGCTGCCAATGATGCTGGATCGCGATCAGGGCGGCCTGGATGCGATCCGCGAGATCCTTCATATCCAGTCCCCCATGCTTTTGCCTGCGCTATTGGGTTTGCCCGGATTGTCCGTACCCACTGGCCTTTCCAATGGCGTGCCCGCTGGTGTACAAATCGTGGCAGGTCGTTTTCGGGAAGATCAATGCCTTGCAGCAGGACGCGTCATTGAGGCTGCCCACCCGATGCAGACACCGATCGATCCCCGCGGATTTTAGGAGGACCGTTCTCCAGCGGCCATTTTGATCTAGGCTTGATGCATGGGAATGGCCAAATTAGCCTGCTGTTCCCATGCCATTGCATTGACAGTTTCGTGTGAAGACATGCTGTTGTTACAGGCACTTTTCGTCCAATATCTTTACATCTTCACGAATAAAGAAATGGCAATATGGAAGTCCGCCACCTTCGATATTTTGTAGCCGTAGCAACAGAGCGCAACTTCTCGCGAGCAGCGGAAATCCTGCACATTGCTCAGCCGCCGTTAAGCCGTCAGATCCAGCAACTTGAGGAAGAACTCGGCGTTGTCCTGATAGATCGTACCATGAGGCCACTTGCGCTGACACAGGCCGGACGCTTCTTCTTGGATCAGGCATCTCAGATTCTTCGGCGCCTGGATCATGTCCGCGATCAAACTCAAAGAATCGGAAAAAGCCAGCGCGAGCGTTTCGTCATCGGCTGTGTCGGATCAACGCTTTATGGAGGCATTCCAGACCTTGTGAGACGAATGCGGCAGCATTGGCCTGACCTGGATATAGAAATCCGTGAAATGATGTCGACGGAGCAGATTGCCGCCCTGAAAGAGCGTCATATCGACCTCGGTTTCGGCCGTGTGCGTTTCAACGACAAGGAAGTGGAGCGCCTAACGCTCAGAGAGGAACGTCTCTTCGTTGCTTTACCGCTTGGACACGCCAAGTCACTCGACAAAGAACCAATTGCCCTTCGCGATCTGGAGGGAGAGACGCTGATCGTCTATCCGGGAATGCCCCGGCCAAGTTTTGCGGACGAAGTTCTCAATCTATTCGAAGAAAACCGCGTAAACCTGCTGCGCGTGGAGGAGGTTCGGGAAATACAAACCGCATTGGGCATGGTTGCGGCTGGAACAGGAGTGTGCGTCATCCCCGCAGCGTCCCAACGCCAGCGCCCGGACGATGTCTTCTATCGCATGATTTCCGATGAAAAAGCCACATCGCCTATCATCATGAGCTATCGACGCAACGACCCTCAAAACAGGATCGACGCGATTAAGCAGATTATTCGGGAGATGTACGCCGATAACCCGCCTTGGCTTCAAATCTCCAACGTGTATCTGGGTAAAACAGATAAGTAGTGATCTTTACAATTCTGCGGCAGACCTGTGCTTTGGACCTTTGGGGGCGAAAGTACACGCCTCAGCGCCACAGTTTCCTGTCACGCAAGGAAGCGGATAATCTGCTCGTTGAATGCTTGCGCGGCTTCGATGTTGACGATGTGACGTCCAGCGAGACTGACATGACGGCCATCTGCAACATTTGCGGCGATGGCTTCCAGTTCAGTTGGAGGGCAAACAGGGTCGTTCGAGCCGGAGATCGTCAGCACTGGGCGCGAGATTGCGGAGAGGCTTTGCTGGAAGTCGGCCCCTGCAAGCGCCGCGCAACAGCCGATGTAACCGTCCACCGATGTTTTTTGAAACGTTGCCAGACAGGCCTGAACAGCATCCGCCGCTTGCTGTGCAAAGTCTGGTGTGAACCAGCGTTCCAAGGTCCCCTGGAGCAAAGGGGAAAGCCCATTGGCAGACACGGCTTTCATGCGCTCCGTCCACGATTGCGCAGTACCGATCCGGGCCGCAGTTGCGCAGAGGACGAAGCTGTCAAAGCGCGATGATGCATTCAGGGCCAACCATTGTCCGAGAAGTCCTCCGATGGACAGACCGCAAAAATGCGCCCGTTCTATCCCCAGATGGTCCAAAAGACGCAGGAGGTCTTCACCGAGATCGGCCATGGAAAACGGTGGCGGCGGCGACGTCGACAGGCCGTGGCCGCGTCGATCGTAGCGAAGGATGCGAAAATTCTCATCGAGCCCATCAACCTGATCGTCCCACATATGTAGATCGGTTCCAAGAGAATTGCAGAAAACCAACCAGGGTTTCGTTGGATCACGCCCGTCAATGCGGTAATGCAGACGATGACGCGCCAATTCAAGATAGGGCATTGAGAAAGCTCCTTGGAGAATGGGAGACCCGCGAGCGGGCCTCCCGAACCAGTGGTCAGGCGAGCGCGAATTCGCGGCTGGCCTTGCGCATGCTCAGCGCGGCATAGGCGAGCATGGCAAGCGTGGCGATGATGGCCGGCACGGCAAACAACAGAAAGTTTTGCTGCAGGGAAAGTTCCTGCGCCAGTAGATAGCCGCCGAAGGTAGGTCCGACAATGGCGCCGATGCGTCCCACTCCAGATGCCCAGCCAAGCCCGGTCGAGCGGATGGAAAGGCTATAAAGCTGGGCCACACTGGCATAGAGCAGGATCTGCGTGCCAATGGTGGCTGCACCCGCGACAAAAACGCTCAAGAACAGCAGCGGCGCCGGCAGGCCAGTTCCAATCAGAGCAATCGAAATGGCAGCAGCGGCGAAAAAGCCGACCACGACTTTGGGTAGGCCGAAGCGGTCACCCAGCCAGCCGCCGGCAATCGCGCCCACCATCCCGCCAAAATTGAGCGAGAACAGGCTGAGAAGAGCCGCTTTCTCCGCGTAGCCTGCTTCTTGAAGCACCTTGGGGAGCCAGGACGACAAGAGGTAGACTAACAACAAGCAGCAGAAGAAGGAGACCCACAGCATGGCCGTGCGCGTGCCGCGATCTTGCCGGAAGAGTTCGGCCACAGATGCCGACGCACCCTTTGTTTCGTTGAAGACGAGCTGATCACCTTCCGCCAAGCGCTGTGCCGGATAGAGTCTGGCGTAGACGGCACGGGCTTCTGCCTGACGGTTCTGGCGAACCAGGAAGCCGAGAGATTCCGGGAGATGCCAGAGAATGAGCGGCAGCATGGCCAGCGGCAGTGCCGCGACGAAGAACATCCACTGCCAACCGAACGCCGGAATAATGGCAATGCCAAGGCCTGCCGCGACCATACCACCGACGGAATAGCCGGAAAACATCAGAGCAACCATGGTGCTGCGCAGGCGCTTTGGCGCATATTCGTTCATCAAGGCAACAGCGTTCGGCATCAAACCGCCACAACCGAGCCCCGCCAAAAAGCGAAGCACCTCGAATTGCAGGGGCGACTGGGCAAAACCAGTAGCAATTGTTGCCGACGTAAAGAGTATAAAGCTGATGGCTATCCCCTTTTTACGGCCAATCCTGTCAGCCAGCGTGCCGAAGACAAGGGCCCCGAACATCATGCCAAACAATGCCCAGGCTTGAAGCGCTCCCGCCTGTGGCTTGGTTAGTCCCCATTCGGCAATCAGCTTCGGCAGCACGGTCCCAGCTACGAAGACATCGTAGCCATCAACGATGAGCAGCAGCCCGCAAAGAGCAACGATTACCCACTGAAAGCGCCCGAAGCGCCCCTCGTTTATGGCTTCATTTATATCGATAGTGCGCATGGTCACTCCTCCCAAGTGGTCTGCGTTGATAGATCAGTTCAGCCCAAATCGCCTCCCGCGACCGGCAGCACAGACCCGGTGATGTAGGATGCCTCGTCTGAGGCCAAAAACAGGATCGGCGCCACCTGCTCCGGAAGCGTGCCGTAACGTTTCATGAAGCTCGACTGCTTCACTTGCGAGACGACATCGCGCATCCAGCCCTGTTCCTCGGTTGTATCGCCCTCCGCATTGCGGGGAATACGCCTCGGCGGTGCCTCCGTGCCGCCGGGAGCGGTTGCAACCACGCGAATATTGCGCTCGGCAACTTCCATGGCGAGCGATTGGGTAAGGGCGTTGATACCGCCCTTGGCGGCCGAATACGGCACCCTGTGGATGCCGCGTGTGGCATTCGAGGACACGTTAACGATGGTTCCCGCCCCGCGCGCGAAGAGGTGCGGCAAAACCGCGTGACAGCAATAGAGCGTCGGCATGAGCGATCGACGGATTTCGGCATCGATCTGCCCGGGTTGAAACGCGCCGTAGGGGCGCATACGGATAGCACCGCCCACATTGTTGATCAGGATATCGATGCCGCCGAAACACTGCGCGGCATGCTGCATCGCAGCCTCCGCACCCTCATAGGTCTCAAGGTCTCCAACAAAGGCGGACGCTCTATCGGATTCAAGTCCGCGTACGACCTCTGGGAGAAAATCCGCGCGGTCCACCAGCAGCACGCGCCCTCCTTCGGCAATCGCCCGCGACGCCACAGCAAAACCTATGCCCTGTGCTGCACCGGTCACGACCAAAACCTTGTCAGCGAACCGACCTTGGAATACGGGCGCGCTCATGCGCTTTCCTTCAGAGGCAGATTGGGGGTGAATTTTTCATAGTGGAAGCTATGGGGCTTGATGCCTTTTTCCGAAAGCCATGCCCGCACGGCGTCCACCATCGGCGGCGGACCGCAGAGATAGATATCGACGTCGCCACCGTGGAGCAGCCCTTCCGGCATGTGTTCTGTCACCCAGCCAGTGCGCGGATGCGATGACATTTTGTCTGCCACGACAGTCGTGAAGCTGAAGGCGGGAAGGCGCGCCGCATAAGCCTCAAGAACGTCGACCAGCACGAGATCCTGATCGCGTGTCACGCCGTAGATGAGATGGACTGGCTGATGCAGCTCTTGTACAGCCAGAACCTCCAGCATGGACAGGAAAGGGGCGAGGCCTGTACCGCCCGCCAGGAAGAGAAGCGGGCGCTCCGTCTCGCGCAGATAGAAGCTTCCCATTGGCCCGGCGAACGTCAGCTGATCGCCCGGCTTGGCATGGCCAAGCCAGCTGCTCATCAAGCCGCCAGGCTGCTTTTTGATCAGGAAGCCGAGCCGATTGTGTCCAGGCGCCGTGGTAAACGAATAGGAGCGGGTCGCGCCGCTGCCAGGTACATCGATATTGACATATTGCCCGGGCAGGAATTGCGGCCCGGCCTCCACGTCCAGTTCCAACACAATGGCCGCATCATTGTGCGGTACCACCGCCGCGACCGTGGCCGCCAACTTCTGCTGGCCGGTCTTGCAGACCGAAGAGCGGGTCGGGACCGAGACGATGCCATCACTGGTGGGCCGCATCTGGCAGGTCAAGACAAGCCGCTCGGCAGCCTCATCAGCCGTCAGGGCATCGTCGATATAGTCGTTACCCAGATCGTAGCTTCCTGCCTCGGAACGGCATTTACAGGTGCCGCAAACGCCGTCAGAACAGTCCATGGGAAGGTTGATCTGGCTGCGATAGGCCGCATCCAGCAGCTTTTCTCCTGCCCGGCATTCCACGAAACGGGTGACGCCGTCTTCGAAGTTCAGTGCGATCCGATAGCTAGCCATTGTGTCTCTTCCTCCCTTACGCAAGACATCCGCCGTCTTCAGATGTGGTAGATGTCAATCACTTGGCGGATGTAGTCGTTCTTCAGCACCACCTTCTTCGCCGAGATCAGAAAACCCTCCCCGTTACGGCGCAGAGTCAGAGACACGGTGCCGAAGAAGTGGTCGGTGATCTTGTATCGATGGTTGAGCGTATGAAAATTGTAACGCAGGTCGATCTCTGTCTCGCGCTCGTCCAAAATCTCGATATTCGCGATCATGTGGCTCGTACGCGGCTCCGGGGTCGAAGCCCCCGAACGCTCTGTCTTTATGCGGAATATCCGATCTTCCAGCCCGCTGCGATCTCCATAATAAATCAGAGAGATCTCACTCTGTGGATCCTCCGTCAGCTGGTCGTCATCGTCCCAGGCAGGCATCCAGTAGCTGGCGTCTTCCGCATAGCAGGTTAGCCAAGCATCCCAATTGCGGTCATCGAGAAAACGCGCCTCGCGGTAAAGGAAGGCGCACACTCGGTCATAAATGGCACTCATGCCTCCGCTCCTTCGATTTCGCCAGCGAGCGCGTGGCGCATCACCGATGCCCAGTATTCGTGCTGGCGCACAAAGAGGCCTTCGTCCTCACTGCGTTCACCGGAAAGCAACGGCTTCATGCCCATGCGGCGGGCATTTTCGTCCGGCCCATCGATCCAAAGCGGCGCACCGCGCGACAGATCGTTCCACAAAGCGGCCGTTCCCGCATAACCGTTCTGGCAGGCGCGAAATTCCTCCAGATCGTCAGCAGTCCCCATACCGGATACGTTGAAGAAGTCCTCGTACTGACGAATGCGCAGAGCTCGATCGGCGGCGCTTTCGCCCTTGGGCGCGAAACAGAAGATGCTGATTTCCGTCTTGTCGACGCTGATGGGGCGCGTCACGCGGATCTGCGTGCTGAATTGGTCCATGAGGAAGACGTTCGGATAGATGCAAAGATTTCGCGTCTGGTTGACGATGAAATCGGCCTTGTCGCTTCCAACCCGTTCCGAGATTTCATCGCGTCGGTTGTAAACCGGGCGAACCTCAGGATTCATCGTATTGGTCCATAGCAAGATATGGCCGTTCTCGAAGCCATAGACACCAGCAATGGAACGGCTCCAGCTGTTGGCGTCGACGGCTTTGGTGCCCTCCTCCTTGCGACGCCCCATGGTGGCGGCGTAATTCCAGTGAACGGAGCTGACGTGATAGCCATCACATCCGTTTTCCATCTGGAGCTTCCAGTTGCCGTCATAGATGTAGGAAGAGTTGCCCCGCAGAACTTCCAGACCTTCGGGAGCCTGATCAACGATCTGATCTATGATGACCTTTGTTTCGCCGAGGAAATCCTCCAATGGTGCGACATCCGCATTAAGGCTGCCGAACAGGAAACCCCGATAACTCTCGAAGCGAGCTACTTTCGTGAGGTCGTGTGAACCATTTTTACCGAACTGCTCCGGATATTGGGTGGTCTTTTCGTCCTTTACCTTGAGAAGCTTGCCAGTGTTCGAGAATGTCCAGCCATGGAAGGGACAGGTAAACGAGCCTTTGTTGCCGTGCTTACGGCGACACAGCATGGCGCCACGGTGTGCACACGCATTGATCACAGCATTGAGGGTGCCGGTCTTGTCGCGCGTAATGACGACGGGTTGGCGGCCAATTGAAGTGGTGTAGTAATCGTTAGGTTCCGGAATCTGGCTTTCATGCGCCAGATAGACCCAGTTGCTCTCGAAGATGTACTTCATCTCCAGCTCGAACAGGTCGGCGTTTGTGAAGATGTCGCGGCGACAACGGAAAACACCCGCTTCCTTGTCATCCTCTACGGCATTGGCCAGCAGATCCTGCAGCGCCGCATGCTTGTCAATCAGTTTGGACATAGTCTCTCTCCTGCCCGGAACGGCCTTGAGGCCAATCCGTTTCAACGATGCCGGTCATGTTTATCGGAAACCGGCGCTCCACCGGTTGTGTCTTCCTGGTCGGTAGAGCGCCGTATTGTCAGGCAGCGGCGCGCTTGCGCAGTTCGTTGACCTGGTTATCGACGCCATCAACGAGCGCGGTGAGTTTGATGTCGAAGACGATCTCCGCAAACGGGCCATTGAGGTTGTTGGCGTGGATGCTTGCCTCGTCCGTACGCTCGATCACGGCCGGCACAAGGCCGTCGCGGGTCGCATAGGCGAAGTCGTCATTGATCAACGGATCGCCCTCGATATTGATCTGCGTCGTCAGTTTACGGTGACCCTCGGCACTGATGAAGAAATGGATATGTGCAGGACGCTGTCCATGACGGCCGAGCGCAGAGAGGAGCTGCTCGGTGGGGCTGCCCGGTGGCACACCATAGCCGCTCGGCAAGATGCTCTGGAACTTGTAACGGCCCTGCTCGTCCGCGATGATGGTGCGGCGCATGTTGAACGGCGCCTGCTTACCCGTCGGATCGAAATGCGAGTAGAAGCCGCGCGTATCGCAGTGCCACACTTCCACCTTCGCGCCAGGTATCGCCTGGCCGTCGGCGCCGTAGACCGTTCCATGCATGATCAGCGTATGGCCATTCTCGTCGGCACCATCGTCCAGACGGGCAAAGCCATGACACTCCGGCGCGCCCGCCACATAAAGCGGGCCTTCGATTGTGCGCGGAGTGGGGTTTTCGATGCCAAGCTCTGCGTCGATGGCGTCAAGCCGCTCATCGAGGAAGTGGTCGATGCCAAGGCCGGGAGAGATGAGACCGGCCTGTCCAGCCGCACCGATCTCGTTCAGCCAGGCGATCCCGGCCCAGTATTCGTCCGGGGTGATGTTCAGATCGTCGATCGCCTTGAACAGGTCGGACACGATCCGATGCGTGATTTCCTTGACGCGGGCATTGCCCCCGCTCTGGTTGAAGCCGCTCAGCGTCTTCAGGAAGTCCTGAATATCCGGCCGGTTGAAGATCTTTACAGTCATATTATCTCCTCCTCATATGGTATGTTTTAGCCCGTCATAGCGGGCTCGGATTATCGATCGTCGTCCCGGACAGCTGAGGGGTGGCGCAAAAGCGGCATCACCTCGATGTCCATGAACTTGAACAGTGGAAGGCCAGAAAGCAGCCGGTGCAGCTCCTCGTTATCGGCCACATCGAAAATACTGATATTCGCGTACTGGCCGGCGATCCGCCAGATATGCCGCCACGTGCCGTTGCGCTGCAGCTCCTGCGAGTAGGCCTTCTCCTTCTGCAGGATCTCCGCCACATCGCTTGCAGGCAGATCGTGGGGAAGATTGACGTTCATTCTGACGTGAAAGAGCATAAAAGAGCGTCTCCTCAATGCGTGCTGCGTGTGACGGTAAACGACCCGTCACGAGTGAAGTGAGTGAGCTTGTCCTCGTCCAGCACAAGACCAAGCCCCGGCCCCGCCGGCACGGCCAATGAGAAATCGCTGTAATCGAGCGGTGTCTCCAGGATCTCCTCGGTCAGCAGCAGCGGACCGAACAGTTCTGTGCCCCATTGCAGATTGGCAAATGTTGCAAAGGCATGCGCCGAGATAACCGTGCCCACCGCACCTTCGAGCATGGTGCCGCCGTAGAGTTCGATGCCAGCCGCATCGGCAATCGCCGCTACCCGCTGGGCATTGAAGGCGCCGCCACTCTGCTCCACCTTCACGGCAAACACGTCGGCGCCATTGTTCCGTGCAATCTCGAAGGCACTTTCAGGCCCGTGCAGGGATTCGTCCGCCATGATGGCAATCGGAAAGCGGCGAACGAGACGCCCCAGCGCCGCAGTCGATTGCACCGGTTGCTCCACCAGCTCACAGCCCGCGTCAGCCAGCGCTGCGATGCCAAGACGTGCATCCGTCTCCGTCCAGGCCATGTTTACATCGACCCGCACCGTGCCACGCTCGCCAAGCGCGCGCTTGATCGCCGCAACATGGGCGACATCCTCGCGCACAGGCCTAAGGCCGATCTTCAACTTGAAGATCGAGTGGCGACGCAGGGAGAGCATCTTCTCTGCCTCCTCGATATCGCGGCCCGTATCGCCAGACGCGAGCGTCCAGGCCACAGGCAGACGGTCGCGACGGCGACCGCCCAAAAGCTCGCTCACCGGCACACCCAGACGCTTGCCCTGTGCATCCAGCAACGCCGTTTCGACGGCGCTCTTCGAAAAACGATTGTCCTTGATCATCTTGCCGATCCGCGCCATCAGCGCCTGAATGCGGCTGGCATCCTGCCCGATCATCACGGCCGAAAAGTAGCGATCGATGGCAAGCTTCATGCTCTCCGGGCTCTCACCGCCATAGGCAAGTCCGCCAATCGTCGTGCCCTCGCCAACGCCCACAATGCCGTCGCTGCAAAACACGCGGACAATCATCAGGGTCTGACCGTTCATCGTCGCAACCGAAAGCTTGTGCGGCCGGATCGTCGGCAGATCCACCAGCATCGTTTCGATGCGCTCGATCATTGGGGCTGCCGCAAGTGCTGTCTGGGGAGAAGGAAAGGTCGCGTTCATGGGAGGATAGTGCGCAGCCTGGGCTCGTACGTCCAACACTGATTAAGTAGGTTGCCATACTTCGTAGGTATAGATGAACTTTTTATGCGAGGTGACCAAGGTGCGCCCTGGAACAGAAACAACATACTCGCTCACGCTGGTAATCGGGATTTTCTTTTCACGCTGATGCTTCTGGACAGAGCGCCGCCCCTTGATTCCGTCCCGTCTGATACCTTATGTTAGCGCTGTTCTCAGGGCGGGGTGCAATTCCCCACCGGCGGTATCGGGATTTGTCCCGGAGCCCGCGAGCGCTTCCGGTCTCCAAAGCCGGAAGGTCAGCAGATCCGGTGAGATGCCGGAGCCGACGGTATAGTCCGGATGGAAGAGGGCAACGCATAGGACGCCTGCGCTCTGCAGGCGTAGCAGTGCATTGTTCGCCCAAGGGATATTTGGCGCTTCAAGAAGCGCGAAAATGCCGCAAACGGCACCCTTGAAAGGCTTGAAAGAAATGACAATCGCTAAAATTGAAGACGCTATCAAAGCCATTTCACGTGGCGAGATGGTGATTGTGGTTGACGATGAGGACCGCGAAAACGAAGGCGATATCATCGCCGCTTCCGAAAGCATCACACCGCAACAGATCGCCTTCATGATGAACCATGCGCGCGGGCTTATCTGCGTCGCATTACCAGGTGAGCGCCTCGACGCACTCGATATTCCGTTGATGGTGTCGCGCAATACAGAGTCCCTAAAGACGGCCTTCACCGTCTCGGTAGACTATATTCCAGGCACGACGACAGGCATTTCGGCGGCTGACCGTGCCAAGACCGTTCATGCGTTGGTATCGGAAGACGCGCGCCCTGAAGATTTTGCCCGCCCCGGCCATATCTTCCCACTGCGGGCTAATCCTCGGGGTGTTCTCGGCCGCACCGGCCACACGGAAGCAGCAGTCGATCTCTGCCGCCTTGCTGGAAAATTCCCATCTGGCACCATCTGCGAGGTCGCCAATGACGATGGCACCATGGCCCGCCTACCTCAGCTTGAGGTCTTCGCTGAGCGCCATGGGCTACTCGTCGTGACGATCCGGGACCTCGTTGCCTATCTGGAGGGTGACGTTGCCGAGGGCGTGGCGCAGAAGCAGGTTGCCTAATCTGCGCCTCAATAATTTATGCATCCGCGGACGCCCGGCTTGAGCCAGGCGTTCTCGCCCATTCAAGCAACATCAGCACACGCGCGAAATAATCGCACAGCTTACCAGCAGCAGAAGCCGCCATCGACCAGAAGATCCACCCCGGTGACGAAGGTGGCGGCATCCGAAAGCAGGAAGACAGCGGGACCGACCATTTCATCGACCGTCGCCATACGCTGCATGGGTGTCTGCTCTTCAAAGAGCTTGGTCTGGTGAACCATCTCAGGGCGGGTGTTCATCGGGGTTGCGGTATAGCCGGGGCTGATGGTGTTGACACGAATGCCTCGCGTCACCCATTCCATCGCCATGGACTTCGACATGTGGATGACGCCCGCCTTTGAGGCGTTGTAGTGGCACTGGTTCAGGCCACGATTGACG
This sequence comes from Rhizobium oryzicola, assembly GCF_030504645.1. GTDB lineage: Bacteria > Pseudomonadota > Alphaproteobacteria > Rhizobiales > Rhizobiaceae > Neorhizobium > Neorhizobium oryzicola. The sequence continues at coordinate 181,855 of NZ_JAUKWQ010000004.1, forward strand.
ATGACACCGGACATTGAGGCGATGTTGACGATCGAGCCCTTGCCATGTTTCAGCATGGCGCGCGCCTCGGCCTGGCAGGACAGGAAAACGCCCTTCAGGTTGATGTCCATCATCGTCTGGAACTGGCTTTCTTCCATGTCCTCCGCCGGGTTGGCGTTGGCAATGCCCGCGGCGTTGACGGCAAGGGTCAGGTCACCCAGTTCCTTTTCCGTCTGGGAAACAGCTTCGTTCAGGGCCGAGCCGCTTGTCACGTCGGCTGCGATCTTGATGCTGCGGCGACCGGCACGCGCGATGAATTCGGCAGTCACGGAAAGCCCCTCATCTGTGCGGCGATCCAGCAGCGCAACATCAGCGCCGCATTGGGCAAGCCCCATGGCAATGCGCTGACCGATGCCACTGCCAGCACCAGTGACCAGTGCCACACGACCGGTAAGATCAAACATCCGGGGAGCGTTGAGGGTGATTTCAGACATGACTCTATCCTGCTTCAGATTGTAGCGAGTTCCATGACGGAGACGTCGTTTGCCTCCGCCCGATCGAGAATGCCGGCCTGCTTGCCTTGCGCCATCACCATGATGCGGTTGGAAACGCCGAGCACCTCTTCGAGATCCGAGCTGACGACGATGACCGCAACGCCTTCGCGCGCCAACTGCATGATCGTGTCATAGATCGATGAACGTGCGCCGACATCGATGCCGCGGGTCGGCTCGTCCAGCACCACCACACGGGGCTTGCGCGCCAGCCATTTGGCCAGAACCACCTTCTGTTGGTTGCCGCCGGACAACTCGCCGGCATTCTGGCTGCCGCGTCCCTTGACCCCGAACTTGGCAATGAATTGGTCAGCGAATTTGGCCATACGCCGCGCGGTGATGAAGCCACCCTGCGCGACTTCGGCAAGATTGGCGTAGCCGATGTTCTCACTGATCTTGTGATCGAGAACCAGGCCCTGCAGCTTGCGATCTTCTGGCACAAGTACGATGCCGTTGCGGATCGCATCGATGGGCGCCTTGGGCGTAATATCCTTGCCATCAAGAAGCACCGCGCCACTTGCTATAGGATCGGCTCCGGTGATGGCGCGAACCAGCTCGGTGCGCCCTGCGCCGACCAGTCCGGCGATCCCGAACACCTCACCCTTGCTGACGCTGAAGTTGACACCCCTGAAGTGGCCGAGTGCCGAGCAAAGATCCTTTACCTCAAGGAGCGTCACATCTGCGGGCGTTGGAATGGCGGGGAACATTCGCTCCAGAGAGCGCCCGACCATGGCTTCCACAATGGTGCGTACAGGCACGTTGCCACTATCGAATTCCTGCACCTTCGAGCCGTCGCGCATGACCACGATGCGGTCCGCGATCTGGCGAATTTCGTCCAGCCGGTGGGAGATGTAGATGATGCCGACGCCTTCTGCCTTCAGCCGCTCGATCTGGCGGAACAGAAGCTGGGTTTCCTCTCCGCCCAGTGCGGCGGTGGGCTCGTCGAGAATCAGCAGCTTGGCATTCAGCGTCAGCGCCTTGGCGATCTCGATCAGCTGTTGGTTCGCCGTCGACAATCCTTCAACCACGCGGCGTGGTGAAATATCAAGACCCAGACGGCGCAGACCGCTATGGGCGCGCTCCTCCATGGCCTGGCGGTCTATACGGCCTGCTTTTTTGAGATAGCGTCCGACAAAGATGTTTTCAGCGATCGAGAGCTGCGGCAGAAGCTTCAATTCCTGGTGGATCATGCCGACCCCCGCATCCATAGCATCACGCGGGCTGGTGGGGGCATAGGGTGCCCCCAACCATGTCATCTGACCCGTGGAAGGTTGCACGGTGCCGGAAATAATGTTCGAGAGTGTCGATTTTCCGGCGCCGTTTTCACCAAGAAGCGCCACGACCTCTCCGGCGTAAACATCCAGATCAATGCCATGCAGCACTTCAAGAAGACCATATGTCTTCCGGATCTGCCTGAGGGAAAGGATCGGTGTCTTGTCCTGATCGGTCATGGCGTCTGTCCTGTTATCGATTAGGGGTGATTGGCCACGAATTTCGGAGCATTCTCCTTGGTGGTCAGGAAGCCCGGAAGAAGCTGTTCGGCAGGAAGCTTTTCACCGGCGGCAAGCTTGATCGCACTGTCAACCGCCAGGCGGCCGATGCCACGAACCTGCTGTGTTGCCGTGGCATCGAAGCCACCCTGAGCGAGGATCGGCAGAGCGGTCGTGTCGCCGTCGAAGCCGCCGAGATAGACGCGCTGCGAAACGCCGGAAACCTTGATGGCCTGAGCGGCGCCGAGTGCGAGGCCGTCCGCCTGGGCGAAGATCAGCGTGACGTCAGGATTTGCCTGCAGCAGGTTCTGGGTAATGTTGAGGCCTTCCGCCTGCGACCACTGCTCGCTCCACTGTTCCGCAACCAGCTTCACGCCAGAATTTTCGGAAATGGCCTTGTTGCAGCCTTTGGTGCGTTCGACTTCCGGCGTCGTGCCCTTCTGACCGTGGATCATCAGCATCTTGCCCTTGCCGCCGGCCAGCCCAATGATGTGCTTGCAGACTTCATAGGCAGACGTTGCGTTGTCGGTGGCAATGAAGGTGTCGCCCGGTGCACCATCGGCGTTGCGGTCCACGTTGACAACCGGAATACCCGCCTGCTTGGCAAGCCGCGTCGGAACGGCGGCAGCTGCGGCACCTGCCGGAATATAGATGAATGCGTCGATGTTCTGCGTCAGCAGATCCTGCACCTGGTTCACCTGCGTCGCGCCGTCATTTTTCGCGTCGACCGTGATGACCTGTATGCCCTTTTCCTTCGCGTAGGATTCGACACCGATCTTGATCTGGTTGAAGTAGTCGGCCTGAAGGTTGGATACGGCAAGGCCGATCTTTTTCACGTCCTTGGCCGATGCAGTCAGCGGGCTGAAGGCCGTTGTCGCGAGAGCGGCGGCGACCAGAAGCGCAGTCTTGATTTTCATGTTCTTCTCCTCCTTTGATACTCCAATGCCGCAACTGCACGGCACCGATCTGAACCCCGGATCACTTCCCGGGGATAGCCTCCAACGGCCGGTGGGCTGAGGCCCGTCAGCCAAATCTGGACTGGTTCTTCTTGAAAGTTTCTGCGGCAACCGCGAGTGCGATCACCACGCCGATGACGACCGCTTGCGTGAAGGGCGAGACTCCGAGAAGGTTGAGACCATTGCGCAGCACGCCAATGATCAGCACGCCGATCAACGTTCCAAAAATGCCGCCCTTGCCACCGGTCAGGCTGGTACCGCCGATGACGACAGCGGCAATCGTGTCGAGTTCATAGCCTACGCCGGCCGTTGGCTGAACCGAGTCGAGACGCATGGCGAGAACGATGCCCGCAAGGCCGGCCATCAATCCGGAGACAACATAGACGCCCGTGGTGTGGAGCCTGACGTTGATACCGGCCAGACGCGCAACCTCCAGGTTTCCGCCGATGGCATAGAGCGAACGTCCTCCCGACGTGTAATGCAGATAGAGCCAGCCAATCGCAAAGATAACGATCATGATGGCAACCGTCAGCGTCAGAAATCCTCCGATGCGGTTGAATGCAAGCAGGCTGAACCAGGCCGGGAAACCCACGATCTGCTGCCCATCCGTAATCATGTTTGCAAGACCACGCGCGGCCGACATCATTGCAAGTGTCGCGATGAAGGCCGGCACCCTGAAAACCGTAATGAGCAAGCCGGAAATGGCGCCCGACGCGGCAGCCACAGCCAGGGCGACAACCATTCCCAGCGCTATCGGTAGCCCCAGGACATTGGCGACGTAGCCCATCACCATCATGGCCAGCGCAAGAACCGAACCCACCGCGAGGTCGATGCCGCCGATCAGGATGACCAGTGTCATGCCGACAGCCATAATTCCGAGAACGGTAATCTGATCCAGGATGTTCAGGAGGTTTCGAACGGACATGAATTTGTCCGTTGCAAATGTCAGAAACAGGCACAGCAGGATCAGGCCGATCAGCGGTCCCGTCGTTCCCTTGAGCGCCGCCCTGAGGTCGAAAGAAGTTCCTTCCGCCTGTTCTTTCGCAGCAGTCATTGCCATCTCCCACTCCCTTACCGAACGTCCTCGTCTTCGGCTATGCATAAAAATTCATGACAGTGTGTAAATTCGTATCGGATTGATCCTTGGGCTGTCAATATGCAATCTGACGAAGAATGATGCGGGTGCGTTAATCTTATGCCTTGACAATCGGCGGGGATTGGCACGAATATTTAGTTACGCATAATTATGCACACGAGGGTTTACATGCAAACGACTGAACTGGAACGCATTGCCCGCGAGATCCGCATCCGCGATCTGCAAGCAGTCTTCGAAGCGGGGGCGGGTCACATTGGTGGGGAAATGTCGGCCATCGACATCATGGCGGCGCTCTACTTCAAGGTCCTGAAACTGTGGCCGGACCAACCGAAGCATCCGGATCGCGACCGGTTCGTGCTTTCGAAGGGGCATACGGCATGCGCCTTGTATGTAACGCTCGCCAAGCGCGGCTTTCTTCCAGAGGAAGAGATTTCCACCTTCCTCAAGCCGCATTCGCGCCTCAACGGACATCCGAATTGCAACAAGGTGCCTGGTGTGGAAACCAATACCGGGCCCCTGGGGCATGGTTTGCCGGTCGCTGTCGGCATGGCAAAAGCCGCAAAATTGACGGGCGCATCCTATCACACCTACGTCCTGACCGGAGACGGTGAGATGCAGGAAGGCTCAAACTGGGAAGCCATCTCGTCCGCTGCGCAGTTCGCTCTCGATAACCTCACGCTTGTCATCGATCACAACCGCTTTCAGCAGGGCGCAGCGCTCAGCGAAACCAACAATCTTGCTCCCTTCCGCACCAAGCTTGAGGCGTTCGGTTGGGAGGTTCTGGAGATTGACGGCAACAACATGTCAGAGGTCGTGGATGCCCTGCAGCATCGCTCGACGGGCCGTCCCTGTGGCATTGTCGCGCACACCAACAAGGGACACGGCATCTCCTTCATGCAGGACAAGGTCGATTGGCACCACAAGGTGCCGAATGCCGAACAGTACAAGATTGCGATGGCAGAACTGGAGGAAGCACTTTGATGAACGCTGTGGCCCTTACTCCCAAGCTTCACGATTGCCGTGACGCCTTTGCGGCCGTGCTGGAGCGGCTCGGTGCCGAAAACAACAAGGTCGTGGCGGTTTGCAACGACTCCGTCGGCTCTTCCAAGCTCGGCGGCTTCAAGTCCAAGTTTCCCGAAAGGCTGGTGAATGTCGGCATCGCGGAGCAGAACATGGTGGGCGTTGGCGCGGGCCTTGCCAATGGCGGCATGTTGCCCTTCGTCTGCGCCGCCTCCTGCTTTCTGACAGGCCGTTCGCTGGAGCAGGTCAAGGCCGATATCGCCTACTCCAACGCGAATGTGAAGCTGGTCGGAATCTCCTCCGGCATGGCCTATGGCGAATTGGGACCGACGCATCATTCGATCGAAGACTTTGCCTGGATGCGCGTGCTGCCCAATCTTCCGGTGATTGCGCCGTGCGATTCAATCGAGACGACTGCAGCTGTCGAGTGGGCAGCTCAGTATGACGGCCCCGTGTTCCTGCGGCTTTCGCGTGTCGGTGTCCCGGATCTTCTGCCGGTCGGCCATAAGTTTGAGCTCGGCAAGGCGAACCTGCTGCGCGACGGTGACGCCGTAACATTGATTGCCAACGGCACACTCACTCACCGCATGATGAAGGCCGCCGACATCCTAGCGGCAAAAGGCATCGAGGCGCGCGTTCTCAACATGGCCTCGGTACGTCCCATTGATGTCGAGGCCGTGATCAAGGCCGCGACGGAAACCGGTGCGATCCTGACGGCGGAAGAACATTCTACCTTTGGCGGCTTGGGTTCCGCCATTGCTGAGGTGGTTGTTGCTGAAGCGCCGGTTTCCATGAAGATCCTCGGCGTCCCCGGAATTTTCGCGCCGACCGGCTCAGCAGAATTTCTGTTGGACGAGTTCGGCATGGCGCCTGCTGCTGTGGCAGAAGCTGCGACTGCATTGATTGCGCGGAAAAAGACTGGCGCCTGACCTCTGCCGATCTTTACCGTGCCGGGCGCAGCAAGGCCTCCCGTTGCTGCGCCTTTCTTTCTTCAACAAAGCTCGAGACCGCCATGCAGACCGCTATCCTTGCCGTTGACCAGGGAACCACCAACTCCAAGGCCGTTCTAGTGTCGATGGTTGGCGAGGTGCTTGCACGCGGTTCGTCGCCTGTCGGTATCGACCATCCTCAACCCGGCTGGGTGGAGCAAAACCCGTTGCGCATCTGGCAATCCGTGCTGGAGGCGATCGGGGCGTGCCTCGAATCTGCACCCGGCGTTGAGGTCATCGGCATTGCCATTTCGAACCAGAGGGAATCCGTCACCGCCTGGGATGCCAAAACTGGGGAGCCGCTGGGTCCCGTTGTCAGCTGGCAATGCCGGAGAACCGCTGCCGACTGCACCCGGTTGAACAAGGCGGGGCACGCGGAGCGGGTTCAGGCACTCGCCGGCCTGCCGATCGATCCGATGTTTCCCGGGCCGAAAATGAAGTGGCTCATCGATCGCATTCCTGCGGGGCATACGATCCGGCTGGGAACGATCGATTCGTGGCTCATCCATCGTTTTACGGGTGGTTTGGTTCATGCCTGCGATGCCGCCAATGCAGCGCGCAGCCAGCTTTATGACTTGCAACGGCAGTGCTGGAGCGACGAGCTCTGCGGGCTCTTCGGTGTCGAAAAATCCTTCCTTCCGGAGGTGCGCAACAGCAGTGATTTCTTTGGCGTGACGAAAGGCGTCCCGGGTCTGACGGATGGAATTCCGGTTCATGCCGCGATCGGCGATAGCCACGCAGCTTTGTTTGGTCATGGCGCATTTCGCCCTGGAGACGGCAAGGTTACCTTCGGCACCGGATCCTCGATCATGACGACCCTGCCGCACTTCATCGCGCCACAGCACGGCATCACCACGACCATTGCCTGGTCGATTGCGGGCACGCCGACCTATGCGTTCGAAGGCAACATTCTTGTTTCAGCCGCTGCCATGCCCTGGATGGTCAACATTCTGGGCCTGCCGGATGTGCAGGCGCTCATCGAACTCGCAGAAACCGCAGAGCCTCATGGACCGGGTTTTGTGCCGGCTTTCGTCGGGCTCGGCGCGCCCTATTGGCACTCCGATGCCCGCGCCCTGTTTTCCGACATCAACTTCAGCACATCACGCGCACAGATGGCACGCGCCGTGACGGACTCGATGGCGTTTCAGGTGCATGACGTATTCACCGCCATGTCGTCGATCTCCCCCGCGCCGCTGGGCGATCTCTTTGCGGATGGCGGCCCCAGCAAGAACAGCTTCCTGATGCAATGCGTGGCAAACACGTTGAACCACGCGATTATACAGTCCGACGCACCGGAGGCGTCAGCACTTGGTGCGGCCTATCTGGCCGGGCTTTCGCTCGGGGTCTGGAAGGATCTTGACGCCGTGGCGGCCTTGCCGCGGCCCCGGGTCACTCTCAATCCGCGAGAGACGGATGCAGCTCTTCGCCTGAAGGTTTGGAAGGACGCGATCTACCGCTCGACCATCGCCACAACTGGAGCTATGAGTGAATAAAAATTCACCATGGAGGCCGGTATGGGGCGCATAAATGAACTTCGGTTGGTTGCTCGTGTTGCCCAGATGTACCATGTGGAACACAAGCGCCAATCGGAGATTGGCGAGATCCTGCGCATGTCCCAGGCAACGGTTTCGCGGATGCTGAAACGCGCCGAGCAGGAGGATATCGTCCGCACCACCGTTATCCCGCCGCCCGGCACATTTGCGGATCTCGAGACTGATCTGCGTACGCGCTTTGGTTTGACTGAAGTCATCGTCGTTGACTGTTCTGAAGATCGTGACGGTGCGGTCATGGCGCGCATTGGGGAGGCGGCAGCCCATTTTATCGAAGTGACACTGCAGCAGGACGAGATCATCGGTGTCTCCAGCTGGAGCCAAACGATCCTCCGGATGGTGGACAATATCCACCCTATGAAGGGCTCCAAGGCGAAGTATGTCGTGCAAATCCTCGGGGGCATGGGAGACGCCTCCGTGCAGACGCATGCGACGCAGCTGACTGCCCGCCTTGCAAAGCTGACCGGTGGCGAACCGCGTCTTCTGCTGGTGCAGGGGATTACGTCGTCGCGGGAGGCAAAGCTCGTCATGCTGGCCGACCCTGTCGTGCGCGAAACGATGGACCTCTTCGGTCGGTTGAGCCTTGCGATCGTCGGCATCGGCGCTGTCGAGCCATCGGAATTGCTGGCGCGCTCCGGCAATACGTTTTCGCGGCAAGAAATGGCGATGCTGCACGAGGCCGGTGCGGTCGGCGAAATTTCCTACCGCTTCTACGACAAGGACGGAAGACCGGTCGAGACGCCGCTGAACGATCGAGTGATCGGCCTGACGCTGGAGGAGCTGCGCCGGACGGATCGCGTCATGGCGCTGGCGGGCGGCGAATCGAAAACGCAGGCCATCGCCGCAGCCCTGAAACTCGGCGTGATCGATGTCCTGGTCACCGACAAATTCACCGCAGCGAGGCTTTTGAGCTGACTGTTTTCGGTCGGTCTCTGCCCGCTGCGATCAACAGGAGGAACTGTCATGAAGCGTTTTGTGGGCAAGACCGTCATCGTTACCGGAGGTAACAAAGGCATTGGCCGCGGCATTGCCAAGCGCTTTGCCGAAGAGGGTGCGAAGGTCGCAATCGCCGCCATCGACAAGGATACGCCGGACGCCGCAGCCGCCCTTGCGGAAGAGACGGGCGCTATCGTGAAGGGCTATGTGCTCGACGTGACCGATGCCAAGGCAGTCCGAGAGGTCTATGGGGAGGCGGAAGCCGCCGTCGGACCTCTCTCGGTTTCCGTACAGAATGCCGGCGTCATCACCATCGCCAAGGTCGAAGATCTCACTGAGAAAGAGTGGGACTTCAATCTCGATGTAAATACCAAGGGCGTGTTCCTGTGCTGCCAGGAAGCCATCCGCCGCTTTCGCGCTTCAGGTATAAATGGCAAACTTGTGAATACGGCGTCTGGTCAGGCGCGCCAGGGCTTCATCTACACCCCGCATTACGCCGCGTCGAAGTTCGGCGTCGTGGGATTGACCCAAAGCCTTGCGAAGGAACTGGCGCGGGAGGGAATCACGGTCAATGCAATTTGCCCCGGCATCATTCACACGGAGATGTGGGATTACAACGATCGGGTATGGGGCAAGATGCTCGGCGACTACGGGCCGGGTGAACTGATGGCGGAATGGGTCGAGGGCATTCCCATGGGCCGCGCGGGTACGCCAGCGGAAGTGGGCGCCTTGGTTGCCTTCCTCGCCTCCGCAGATGCCGCATACATCACGGGCCAAACCATCAATGTGGATGGTGGACTGATCATGTCGTGAGAGTTGCGCACGAACGGCGATGGTGAATCTGCTCTCGCCCAGGCCTCATGTGGAGGCCTTGCGGCGTATAAAGATGGGCATTAACACGCCGACGAACTTCTAGTTCATCGGCGTGTTCATATGGGTTTTTGCGGAAACTGGTCCTTAGGGTGAGGACCTAATCATCTTGTTGAAATGGTGTGAGGCGATCCGGATGAGATACGAGGCGAAAAACGCAGACGATGCAAAGGCATCGGCAAGGCTTTTCAACGACGTAGCTCGCCGTAGCGCCCACATCCTCAAAGGACGCGTGAACGGCTGCGATCTGCTGTGTCGAAGCGCTTGAATGGGTGCCGGACCCATTCGTGCGCGCTTCTCCTCGCAAATCATGGCCGTTCATCGCGCCATTTCAATAATATGATTGATTCCTCACCCTAGGCCGCCACACGCTGCTGTCGGGTGCGGGTATAGAGCGTATCAAACACCAGCATCAGGATCAGCGAGGCCCCGACCAGCGGGAAAAACAACCCTCCGATGATCAGGATCGCAAGCAGCCCCCTCAGCACGCGACGATCAGCGGGCATGGGTGGCACCCCAAGCGAGCCAGCGGGCCGCCTCTTCCACCACATCACCGCTGCGGATACCGCCAAGAGAATGATCGCAAGGCAGGCAAAGGTCAGGACGATCTGGTTCCCCAGCCCGAATTCCTGCCCCATATGGACATTGATGCCCCATTCCAACGCACGGCCTAAGGGTCCATAGTCCGCATAGCTCATGTCCAGCAAAGGTTTACCCGTGTATTGGTCGAGATGGACGACACGCTGCTTGGAAAGATCATCTGGGTAGACGGAGCCCGTGAAAACGCCGTTCGCAGTGGTGGGGATGTTAACCGCATAGCCCTGCGTCAGTCCGAGACTGTTGAAGGTCGCCACCGCCTGATCGAGTGATATGGGTGTCGCGCCATGTGCATGTTCAGGCGAAAGCGGCACCTGCGCCTGCTCCAGCGACCACGTCGTCTTGGCGATATGATCCACATGTTCATCGGACATGGGCACGGCAACCCGAACGCCAGCCGGATATCCGAAGTTATTGCCATTCGCCCATTCGTTGACTTTCGCGCCCCAGACGCCAGACCACGGCATGCCCGTCACGGCCAGGAAGACGATAAAGCCACCAACGAAGATGCCGGTCACAGCGTGCATATCGCGCCAGAAAACCCGCCGCTTCGGCGTTCCCCGTACACTGAGGACTCCGCCCGTCTGGCTACGCGGCCACCAGAGATAGATGCCTGTGCCTACCAGCAGAATGGACCAGCCCGCCGTGATCTCGATGAGATAGCGCGCATAGGTGCCGAAATATTTGAGGCTATGGAGATAGCGGATCGTCCACATGATCGTACCGCGATCCGGCAATTTCCCCAGCACCTTGCCTGTATAGGGATTTACATAGACGGCTATTTTCCCAGCGGCCCCATTGATTGTCACCTCTGCCGACATGTCCGGTGATGAGGGAGTTGTCAGTTTAATGGCGGTGCCGGGCTCGACCGCCAGGGCCGCAGCGACCATTTCGGAGGGGGCCGCCATGGCCCCGCCTTGCACGATCTCGACCTTTTTCAGATCGGCATGAACGATGGCATCGATTTCGTCGCGGAATAGATAAAGCGCGCCGGTGATGGCGAGCGTGATCATGAAAGGCAGCACGAGCAGACCGGCATAGAAATGCCAGCGCCAGACGGCACGATAAAGGTCCATGGAGGAACGCGCCGACGCGGCTGCGCTCTCCCGACCCAGGGAGATGTCGGACATAGAAAAAGCTTTCCAGAAAAGGGTTTATATCTGCCCCGCATGCATGCGGGCAGCACGAAACACGCTCAGGAAAGTTGTGGCGGCGCGCGCGGCGCCCCTGTCAGTCCGCGCCAGATGGGCGGTATCGAGATTGTCCGATCGGCGGGAATTTCAATGGCCGAGCCGGGCTGCGACCAGGCGATCAGAATGAACTGCGCGGCGACAATAGCCGTGACACTTGCAACAGCCAGACGGCAGAGCGTGCCGCAGCAATCGAAAACCGCCTTGCTGTGATCCTGCTCGTGGCCACCGTGGTGGTGGACCGATGCGCTGGCTTCGTCACCGCTGACGCAAATGATGTCGCTCTGGCTGGCAGAAGCGGCCATCATCCCGCCGCCATAGCCGGACATGATGGCCTGCAGCAACAGGAAACAGGTCAGCGTCAGCGCCCAGGCGCCCGCCAGCAACCGATCCCGCAATATCTGCCTCAGCATCCCCATTCCCGCCTGATGCCATAACTGCGCGCTTGTGTCACTGCGACCGAATGGCGAACCACAGAATACGGGAATATCAACAGAAGTTGAGTTTCATCTGTGGGCGCCAGCCCTACATTGGCCCGCAAATGGAGGAATATCCTTGTCCCGATTGATTGCCATCGCCCTTTCGACCCTTGTCGCATCGGGCTTTCCTGCTGTTTCCCAGGAGCGCCCCTCCCCTCATCGCGGACCGGAACGCGCGCAAGCGGCAGAGGCCAGCCCCGGGAAGGGAGAAGGTATATTTTCGCTGTTGCCCGCGGATTCAACAAGCGAGCAGGTTCTCAACATCCCACAAGGCCCCCTGCCCTATACGGCCACCGCCGGCACCATCGAGTTGCGCGGACAGGATGGCGCCGTTAACGCCAAGATCTTCTACACCGCCTATCGCGCCAAGGATCGTCCAGCCAATCGTCCCGTCACCTTTGCCTTCAATGGTGGGCCAGGTGCGGCATCCGCCTATCTGCACCTGGGTCTGGTTGGCCCGAAGATCCTTAGCTTTACCGGCGACAATGCTGATGGCACGCGGCCAGCGCTGCAGGATAATCCCGAAAGCTGGCTTGCCTTCACCGATCTCGTGCTGATTGACCCCGTTGGCACCGGCTGGAGCCGCGCCGTCAATGACGACATGGCAGCGAAATTCTGGGGCGTGCGGCAGGATGCCGATGCGCTCGCCAAGGTCATCTCCCTATATGTTCAGAAGAACAACCTGATCGCGGCACCGAAATATCTGCTGGGCGAAAGCTATGGCGGCTTCCGGGCAGCAAAAGTCGCGCTCTCGCTGAAAAGCAGCCAGGGCCTGCTGGTGTCCGGCATCATCATGCTCTCGCCGCTGATCGACGGACGCTTCATTTTCGCGCGGGGCCAGGATCCTTTGGCCGCCGCCCTGCAATTTCCCTCGCTGGCAGCGGGAGCGCTTGAGCGCAAGAATGCCTTCGATCCAGCAGAGGTTGCTAAGGCCGAGCAGTTTGCCATGACGGAGTATCTGGTGTCGCTCGCTGGTCCCTCCCCGACTGGAACTGCAGCGGATGCTTTCTTCGCAAAGCTATCCAACTGGACCGGCCTTTCCTTGGAAACTGTCCGGCGGACGCGTGGCTTTGTCGGGGATCTCTATTCGAAAGAGGCTGCGGGCGAAGGCAAGATCGTCAGTCCCTATGATGCCGGTTCTGGCGAAACCGACCCTTATCCGGAAGCAAGCTATGCGCAGAATGACGATCCCATTCTGGATGGCTATACGCGCGCCTATGGCGGTGCCTTCGTCGATTATGCGCTGAACACTCTGAAGTTCCGGACGGAGATGACCTATTCGCTTCTCAATGAGGACATCAACAGGCGCTGGGAATGGAATGGCGGGCGCGGCGGCGACAGCCGGGTTACGGCAAGTGTTACGACGGACCTGCGCGATCTCATGTCCACCATACCCTCGATGAAGCTGATGATCGCCCATGGCTATAGCGATACGCTGACGCCCTATGGAGCGGCACGCTATGTGCTGGATCATCTGCCGCCCGCTCTGGCGGAAAACCGTGCGGAGCTGAAAGTCTATCGCGGCGGGCACATGTTCTATACCCGCGACGATTCACGCCGAGCCATGTTTGAGGATGCTCAAACGTTTTATCAGTCAGGCTCAAAATAAAGGGGGAGAGACAAAGCCCCTCCCCTCCACTGATCAGACGCGTTCCAGCGCGATGGCAATGCCCTGGCCGACGCCAATGCACATCGTCGCGAGCGCGTAACGCCCGCCTGTTTCACGAAGCTCCAGCGCTGCCGTGCCGGCGATACGCGCACCCGACATGCCAAGCGGGTGGCCCAGCGCAATCGCGCCGCCGTTGCGGTTGACGCGAGCGTCGTCATCGGCAATGCCGAGTTCCCGCAGCGTCGCGATGCCCTGGGATGCAAACGCCTCGTTCAGCTCGACCACATCAAGCAGCTGCTGCGAAAGCCCAAGCCGTGCCAGGAGCTTTTTCGAAGCTGGTGCCGGACCAATGCCCATGATACGCGGCGGAACGCCGGCCGTGGCGCCACCGATGACGCGGGCGATGGGGGTGAGGCCAAATTTTTTCACTGCTGCTTCTGATGCGATGATCAGTGCCGCCGCACCGTCGTTGACGCCGGAGGCATTGCCGGCGGTGACGGTCGCGCCATCCAACTTGTTGACCGGCTTCAGCTTGGCGAGCGCCTCGACAGAGGTTGCGCGCGGATGTTCGTCCCGATCCACAATCACAGGATCGCCTTTGCGCTGGGGCACGGTCACCGGTGTGATTTCCTTGGCGAGACGACCATTGGCCTGAGCCTCCGCGGCTTTAGCCTGGCTGCGCACGGCAAACGCATCCTGATCCTCACGGGAGACCTTGTAATCGATCGCGACATTGTCGCCTGTTTCCGGCATGGAATCGACGCCGTACTGCTTCTTCATGAGCGGATTGACGAAGCGCCAGCCAATCGTGGTGTCGTAGATCTCGGCATTGCGCGAGAAGGCTGTTTCGGCCTTCGGCATCACGAAGGGTGCGCGGCTCATGCTTTCCACGCCGCCAGCGATCATCAGGTCGGCCTCACCCGCCTTGATGGCGCGCGCTGCGGTGATCACCGCGTCCATGCCGGAGCCGCAAAGACGATTGATTGTGGTGCCAGTGACTGAGACGGGCAGACCGGCCAGCAGCAACGACATGCGCGCGACGTTGCGGTTGTCTTCGCCGGCCTGGTTGGCGCAACCGAAAATGACATCCTCCACCGCTTCCCAATCGACTCCGCCATTGCGCTCGATCAGCGCCTTAAGCGGGATTGCTCCCAGATCATCGGCGCGCACGGAGGAAAGCGAACCGCCAAAGCGGCCGATCGGTGTGCGGATGTAATCGCAGATATAGGCTTCAGTCATGATCATTCCTCAAACTTGCGGCACGACGAGATCCGCGATCGGACCGTCCGTATGGAGCGGCGCACCTGTCATGGCCTGCAACTCCTCCAACGATATCGCCGCCAGCTTTTCGCGCACGACGAAGCGTCCTTGCTTGATATCGATGACCGCATGGCTCGTATAGACCCGCGTAATGCAGCCGACGCCCGTCAGCGGGAAGGTGCATTTGTCGACCAGTTTCGGTTTTCCATCCTTGGTGACATGCTCTGTGATGACGAAGACCTGTTTTGCGCCGTGCACGAGATCCATTGCACCGCCAACGGCAGGCACGCCCTTGGAGCCGACGCGCCAATTGGCGAGATCACCGTTCTGCGCCACCTGATAGGCGCCAAGGATCGCGACATCCAGATGTCCGCCGCGCACCATGGCGAAGCTGTCGGCATGATGGAAAAAGGCAGCGCCCGGCTTCAGCGTCACCGCCTTCTTGCCGGCATTGATCAGATCCCAGTCTTCCTCGCCCGGTGCGGGGGATTCGCCGAAGTTCAGGATGCCGTTCTCGGTGTGGAAAATCGCCTGACGGCCCGGCGGCTGAAAGCGCGCCACCATTTCCGGAAAGCCGATGCCGAGGTTCACATAGGCGCCATCCTCGATATCCTGCGCCGCGCGCCAGGCAATTTGCGCATTGGAAAGCTTGATGTCTTCGCGTGTGTCGATCGTCATACGTAGGCCACCCCGGCTCGAATGAGCTCTTCTTCCTGCTGCGGGTTGGCGACTTCGACGACGCCGTTCACGAAGATGCCGGGGGTGACGACGTGCTCGGGATCGATGTCACCCGCCGTCACGATGCGGGAGACCTGCGCAATCGTCTTGGCAGCCGCCATGCACATCAAGGGATTAAAATTGCGACCGGCCTTGTTGTAGGTGAGATTGCCGTAGGTGTCGCCCAACTGCGCCTTGACGATCGCGAAATCTGCTTTCAGCCAGCGCTCCTGCACATAATGGCGGCCATCGAATTCCACGATGACCTTGCCTTCTGCCAGTTCGGTGCCGTAACCGGTTGGCGTGTAAAAGGCAGGGATACCCGCGCCGCCTGCACGGATGCGCTCAGCCAGCGTGCCCTGCGGCACAAGCTCCAGCTCGATCTCTCCCGCCAAATACCTGTCTGTAAATGCGCGGGGATCGGATGAGCGCGGGAAGGAGCAGATCATCTTGCGAACCATGCCGGCATCAATCATCGCAGCAATCCCAATGCGTCCATTGCCGGCATTGTTGTTGATGACCGTCAGGTTCTTCGGGCCTCTGTCGATGAGCGCATGAATGAGTTCGATCGGCGCGCCGGATCCACCGAAACCTCCGATCATGACGGTGGCACCGTCATGGATCTCCGAGACGGCATCCGCCGTGCTCGCAATCGTCTTGTCCATCTTGGTTTCTCTCCCAATGAAACTGGCGGCACTAAGCGCCCTCAAGTTGCCAGCCGTCAACTTTTTTGTGCGTTATTTGACATTTGTTCTTATATCGCACAAAATGAATTCGCGTCTGGAGAGTTACGAATGCGCGAGACGGATTTCATCGGCGGGCTTGCCAAGGGATTGAAGGTCATTGAAGCCTTTGGCGAAACACAGCCCCGGCTGACCATCACGGAAGCTTCAAAGCTGACGGGATTGGATCGAGCCACCGCCCGTCGCTGCCTTCTGACCCTCGCCGAACTGGGCTTTGCCCATTACGACGGGAAATTCTTCTCGCTGACGCCGCGCATCTTGCGCCTCGGTCACGCCTATCTGTCGGCCACTCCCCTGCCGCATGTTGTTCAGCCGTTCCTTGATCGTCTTTCTGAAGAGGTTGGGCAAAGCGCGTCGGTGAGTGTACTGGATGGCACGGAGGTCGTTTATGTCGCTCGCGCATCGCAACGCCGCGTCATGTCCATAAACTTGAGCCCCGGCAGCCGCCTGCCCGCCTATTGCGCCTCCATGGGCCGGGTCCTTCTCGCGCAGCTGCCTGAAGAAGAGGCGCGCGCACTCCTGAACCAATCCACCTTGCGCAGTTTCACGCCCAAGACGAAGACAGGTGTTGAAGAACTGGTGGAGGAAGTCCGGAAAATCCGAGCGCAGGGCTTTGCCGTCATCGATGAGGAACTGGAGCTCGGGCTTCGTTCGATCGCCGTGCCGCTCACCGATGCAAGGGGAAGAACGGTCGCCGCACTCAATATCGGCGCACCGGCAGCACGCGTTGCGGCCAAAGAAATGGAGGCGCAGTTTCTCGCGCCACTGAGAACCGTTGCTCAGCAATTGCGACCTTTGCTGGGGTGACCAGTCTGTTGACAGCTGTCAACCCAATCGTACGGGGCGGAATGCGTTGACAGCTGTCAACGTCGAAGAAGTGTTGCGCAGGAGAATAAAAGGCTCCAGCATGCGCTGAAAATCACACCCCATTAGAGGCCATCATGCCAAGCCATATGACGATTAGGAACGCCGCGACCGAACTGGGCGCCGGAACGATGACGTCTACCAAATTGACCGAAAGCGTATTGGAACGAATCAACGATCCCGCGGGCGAGGGATTGAAGGTTTACGTGCGCCGCAACGATCAGCGCGCCCGTCAGTTGGCCGAGGCGTCCGATCGGGTACAAGCCGCGGGCCATCGGCGTTCCCTATTGGAAGGCCTTCCCATTTCGGTCAAGGATCTCTTCGATATCTCCGGTGAAACGACCCTGGCGGGCAGCGTTGCCCTGAAGGATCGCGCGCCCGCCGCTACCGATTCACCTGTCGTACGGCGCCTCATCGCCGCTGGTGCCGTCATCACCGGCACGACCAATATGAGCGAATTTGCCTTTTCCGGTCTCGGCCTGAACCCCCATTACGGCACCCCGCGAAATCCGTATGAAAGAGAGAAGGGCCGAGTGCCGGGCGGCTCTTCGTCCGGTGCGGCGATTTCGGTCACGGACGGTATGGCCGTAGCAGCCATCGGCACGGACACCGGCGGCTCCATCCGTATTCCATCCGCCCTGTGCGGGCTTACCGGCTTCAAGCCAACGGCACGGCGCGTGTCTGCTGAAGGCGTGGTGCCCCTGTCCACAACACTGGATTCGATTGGCCCCCTCGCCCGTAGTGTGTCCTGCTGCGCCGTCGTCGATGCGGTGCTGACCGGGGATGACGCGCCGCTTCCGACAGCGCTACCCATTCGCGGCCTCCGACTGGGTGTGGTACGCACCGTCGTGCAGGATGACATGGATACACCTGTCGCGAAATCCTTTGACCGCGCGCTGAGCCTCCTTTCAGCCGCGGGTGCCGTCATCACGGAAATCGACATTCCCGAGTTTGCCGAACTCTCGCAGATCTATGCGCGGACCGGATTTGTGGCCGCTGAAGCCTTCCACTGGCACCAGGATCTCATTGCTGAGAAGGGACACCTTTACGATCACCGGGTTCGCGCGCGCATCGAGCGCGGAAGGGAAATCTCCTCCGCACTTTATATCGAAGCCCTGCATACCCGCCGCTCCTGGCAGGAGAGGGTAGGGGAAAGAGTGGCTGGCTTTGATGCAATCGTGATGCCGACGGTGCCAATCATCGCACCCGAGATCGCACCCCTGGAAGCTGACGATGCGGCCTTCTTTGCCGCGAACGCACTCGTGCTTCGCAACCCGACTATGATCAACTTCCTGGATGGTTGCGCGCTTTCTTTACCGTGCCACACGCCGGGCGAGGCGCCGGTGGGGTTGATGCTGGCTGGAACAGCGATGCAGGACCGTCATATTCTGCGGGTCGGGCTTGCCGTTGAAGAGGTTTTGTCCTCGATTTGATGAGCCACATCGCCGGATTGAAGCTTTATCCGCGACCCCCCGGTGAAATATGGCGCGGCAACAACCGCGTCATAGCATATTCATGAATATGAAATTTATCCTTCAAGCAGCATGGCTATGAATCCGGCGCCCTGGATGGGGGCGGTCATTTCCCGGAGAGTGGATCATGAAAAATAGCTGGTTGCTTGCGGCGGCGGTCGCCGCATCGTTCGTTTCGGCAGCACAGGCGCCTGCCCAGGCCGCCACGAAGTTTGAATTCTGGCACGGCCTGTCCGGCGACCTCGGCGAGCGCGTTCAGGAGGCCTGCAAGAAGTTCAACGACTCGCAGAAGGATTTTGAGATCGTCTGCGTCTCGCAGAACGATTATGCAGCGACCCTGCAGAACACGATTGCCGCCTACCGCGCCAAGAAGCAGCCAGCAATCGCCCAGATCTATGATGCCGGCACGCTCGACATGATGCTGTCCAAGGCTTTCGTTCCGGCGAAGAAGCTGATGGCTGACAACGGCTACAACATCGACTGGAGCAACTATTTCCCCGGTATTGCCAACTACTACGCGACGGCCAGCGGCGAGCTTCTGTCCTTCCCGTTCAACTCCTCGACGGCTGTCATCTATTACAACATGTCTGCCCTGGAAAAGGCTGGCGTGACCGCCAAGCCGGAAACCTGGGAAGACGTGGCCGATGCCGCCAAGAAGCTGAAGGCTGCCGGCTTTGATTGCCCGATGGCATTCAACTTCGACACCTGGCCGACGATGGAACAGTTCTCCGCCATCCATGATCAGCCGATTGCAAGCCAGGCCAACGGCTACAAGAGCCTGAGCGCCGAACTCGTCGTCAACAAGACCAAGTTCATCGACGAACTGAAATTCTTCAAGAAGATGCAGGACGACAAGCTGCTCGTGGTCAAGACCAAGCAGCTCGGCATGGACCCGATCCCGGCCTTTGCATCGCAGGCCTGCCAGATCGCCATGAGCTCGATCGCTGACCACGGCACCGTAGGCAAGACGATTGCCGAAGGCGTGAAGTGGGATGTTGGCATGCTGCCGGTCTTCAAGGGTACGGAGCGCAAGAAGTCGCTGGTGGGCGGCGCTTCGCTCTGGGTTCTCGCAGGTCGCCCGGCTGAGGAATATAAGGGCGCTGCTGCCTTCCTGAACTTCATCGCCCAGCCCGACATGGTTCAGTGGTGGTCGACGGTCACCGGCTACATCCCGGTCACCAAGACCGGTTTCGAAGCCATGAAGAAGAATGGCTTCTACGACAAGGCTCCGTACAAGGGCCGCGAAATCGCCATCGCCAGCCTTTCGCTGACCGAGCCGACCGAAAACACCCGCGGTATTCGCCTTGGCAACTTCACGCAGATCCGCAAGGAAGTTTCCACTGCCATGGAAGCCATCTTCATGCAGAACGCGGACATCCAGAAGGAAATTGACCAAGCTGTCGAGCGCTCCAATGTTGGTCTGCGCCGCTTCGAGCAGACCTATGCCGGCGAAAAGCTGAACTAAGCCTCACGCCGTCCTTCGAGCCTGCCGGGTCACCCGGCAGGCTTTTCCCTTTGGTTCGAACCACCAAGTGATATTCCATGGAAAAACGCGGCGCTTTTACAAGCTGGTGGCTGCCGATTGCCTTTGCGCTTCCGCAGTTCCTGCTGATCCTTCTTTTCTTCTACTGGCCTGCCGCGGCGGTCATCAAATGGGCATTCACGCTGGAGCCGCCCTTTGGTGGCAATGCCGAATTTGTTGGCTGGCAGAATTTCGCCCAGGTCTTTGCGGATCCGCTCTATTGGAATTCGGTCATTGTCAGCCTGATCTTCTCCCTGTCTGCGGCCCTGTTCGCAATTCTCATCGGCCTCGTGTTGGCGCTTGCCGTCGATCGCGAATTGCCCGGTTCGGGCTTCTTCCGCTTCATCTATATTCTGCCTTTCGCGATCGCAGGGCCGGCTGCGGGCATGGCGTTCCGCTTCATCTTGTCGCCGGAACGCGGGTTGATGGCGCTCGTCAACCAGTCCTATCCAGATTTCTGGAACCCGGGTAAGTATGGTAGCCATGCTCTGATCCTGGTCATTGTGATCTTCATCTGGAAATGGGCGGGCTATACCTTCATCTTCCTGCTGGCCGGTCTGCAATCCGTGCCGCGCTCACTGATGGAAGCCGCCGCGATCGATGGCTCCAGTCCACTTCGTCGCGCACTGGATATCCAGGTGCCGCTGTTGGCACCTACGCTCTTTTTCCTGCTTGTCACCATGATGACCGAAGCCTTTGTCGGCTCCGATACCTTCGGCATCGTCCGCCACACGACCGACGGCGGGCCGAACCATGGTACCGAAGTGATGGTCTACCGCATCGTGGATGAAGCCTTCCACGGGCTGAACTATTCCGGAGCCTCGGCACAGAGCCTCGTGCTGATCGGCCTGATCATGATTTTCACCTTCATCCAGTTCCGCTTCGTCGAGAAGCAAGTGCATTACAAGTGAGGGTGCCATGATCCAGCGTACACCGGTTTCCAACGCCGTTACCTACCTCATCATGATCCTGGGCTTTGTGCTGCTGATCGGCCCTCTGCTGGTCGTGCTGCTGGGCGCAACGCAGAATGTGCAGCAGATCAACATGATCCCCTTCCGTTTCGTGCCGCAGGATCAGCTGTTCCACAATCTGCAGGCTGCATGGCGCCGTGCCAATCTGGGTTCTGCCATGTTGAACAGTTTCATCATGGCAAGCCTGGTCACCGTCGGAAAGGTGGCGCTATCGGCACTGACGGCCTATGCGATCGTGTTCTTCCGCACGCCGTTGAAACATTTTCTGTTCTGGTCGGTCTTCATCACGCTGATGCTGCCGCTGGAAGTGCGTGTGGTGCCGACCTATGCTGTGGCAGCCGATCTGTTCAGCCCCATCAATACGCTGATCGAACTGGTGACCGGCACGCGTCTTTCCATCGAATGGAACCTGCTGAATTCCTTTGCCGGCCTGACCCTTCCGCTGATTGCCACGGCAACCGGCACCTTCCTGTATCGTCAGTTCTTCCTGACGCTGCCGGAGGAACTGGCGGAAGCCGCCCGTATCGACGGGGCAGGGCCCATCCGCTTCTTCTTCGACATGGTGCTGCCGCTGTCGCGCACCAACATGCTGGCGCTGACCACGATCATGTTTGTCTATGGCTGGAATCAGTACCTCTGGCCACTGCTGATGGTCACCGATGCGAGCTACAAGACGACGATGATGTCGCTGATTTCGCTTCTGCCCGCCGACAACGGCACCCCGGATTGGAACGTCACGCTGGCCGGTTCCCTGATCATCGTCTTGCCACCGCTGCTGGTGGTTGGAACCTTGCAGCGCTGGTTCGTGCGCGGTCTCGTCTCTCACGACAAATGATTTCGGGCGAGGGCCTTTCGCCCTCGCCTCCCCCCAATATCGCTCAGGAGATTGAACAATGAGCTCCATCACCGCCGTCGGCTTCAACGCCGCATCGAAGGATGGCGAATTCGCCACGCTGGAACAGGATCTGGAACGTCTGGCCGGCATCGGCGTCGACACGGTTGAACTGGCGCTGACCAGCCTCGACCTGATTTCCGGCGGCCGTATCATCGAGGAGCGCGCACGCCGCCTCGAAGCGATGACGCAGAACTTCGACTTCCGTTACACGGTGCATGGTCTGGTCTCCTCCAATTTCATGGACCCACTGACCCTGCCCCACCAGCTAGCAGCCGCGAAGGCACTGGCCGAAGTCTGTGGCCGCATCGGCTCCGGCATCCTGGTGCAGCATGGCGGCTGCCTGCGTGCAGACCAGCTGGAAGACGTGGCAGGTGCCAATGCCCGCGAGCGTGAAGCCCTGCACGACCTTGCCGAACATGCCAAGAGCCACAATGTGCGCATCGCGCTGGAAAACATCTTCACCACCGAGCCTGGCCAGTATCGCCAGACGCCCTCGCAGATCGCCGAAACGGTCAAGGCTGTCGGCCATTCCAATCTGGTGGCGCTGATCGATTTCAGCCACGCCTATATCGAAAGCACCTATAAGGGCCTCGATTTCCGCGCCGAGCTGCGCGCCATGGCACCGGTCGCCGGTCACCTGCATGTGCATGACAGCTTCGGTCGTCCCATCGGCTTCTACAAGGCCTTCTTCCCGCAGGAGGCAACGGCGCTCGGTCTCGGCGACCTGCACATGCCGCTCGGCTGGGGCGATATTGCCTGGGACGAGATCTTTGCAGAACTCGAATTCCTGCCGGACACCGTGCTGATGATGGAAATCGACGATCGTTATGCCGCCGAACAGCCCGCCAGCCTGGAATGGGCCAAGCGTCTGGCGAAGCTTTAACTTGCTTTCAGCGCTCCGCCGGGACCTGTTCCGGCGGGGCTGCCGCATTCATCCACTCGGTCGCAGCCTTGATGCCGCCCAGCGGAAACACATGGGCCTGCTCGATGAGGCTTTCCGGATGGTTGAGCTTGTACGCCGCAAGGCCCGCCAGAACCTCGGTCGGTTCGTAGGGTTTCAAAAGGCGCGTCACATCCATCGCCCGCTTTTGCAGCACCTTCAGCGAAGGACCGACACCGCAGGAAATGGCGAACTGAATGAGCGTCTGCAGCTTTGCGGGACCGGCGACGCCCACATGGATCGGCAGGTTCACCCCGAGCGGCTTGATCCGCTCGGCCCAGTCGATCACTGCTTTCGCATCAAAAGCAAATTGCGTGACGATGGCCATCTTGGCATCCGTCAGATCTGAAAAATTCTGCTTCCAGAGAAGTGCCCTGTCGACATTGGCAGTGGTGCCGTCGCGATCAATGTCGCGGCTTCCTTCCGGATGTCCGGCGACATGCAGGCGCTTGAAGCCGAAGCGATCGAACAGACCGGTCTCAATCATGGCGATGGAACCGTCGAAAGCACCCGCCGGCGCAGTGTGGCCACCGCCCAGCAGCAGAGCCTCCGTAACACCGGCTTCCTCTCGGTACCGCCCGATCCAGTTTTCCAGGGTGGCAGCATCGGCAATACCGCGTGCCGCGATATGCGGCATGGGCTCGAAGCCTTCGTCGCGCAGGCGGCGGGCCGTCGCCACCATGTCATCGATCGGAGTATCCGCGATATGGGCAATGTAAACCCGCGTGCCCTTGGGCAGAAGGTTACGGAAATCCTCGATCTTTGCCGCAGTCCGCGGCATGACCTCAATTGACCAGCCCTGCAGCAAATCTGCCAGCGGCGTCTGGCCGGGCGTTCTGCCTGCGCGGCCCATGATGTTCAAAAACGCCATAGCCTTATCTCCTCTTCCCGCAAAATGTATACATGGCACTCGTAGAAAAAATCAAGATGGACAAGTGATATCCCGAAAATGTGCGAATTTATGCGCTTTCAGCGTTGCCTTGTTTTTCAAACTGACCCATAAAGAATACATCGTCACTGCCTTCCGAAGGCTGCGGCCGGCTTGGGAGAGGAGCCCAGGCCCGCCACGGCAACAGGCAAGCGATCGCACATGCCCGACATGCTGACCACTGGGAGGAGATAAGCATGACCGAGCCCTGTTTTGACGTGGCCCATCTCGGCCATGTTGAACTCTATACGGACAAATTCGACGAAAGCCTGGATTTCTTTACCCGCGTCTACGGATTGACCGCCAGTCTCGTCACAGCCGACAGCGCTTATCTGCGCGCCTTCGATGATTACGAATTCCACACGCTGAAGCTGACCCGCCATCACACGACGGGTGTCGGCCATGTTGCCTATCGCACCAGTTCGCCGGAAGCGCTTCAGCGGCGCGTCGCTGTCATCGAGGCGATGGGTTGCGGCATCGGTTGGGTCGAAGGTGACGACGGCCATGGCCGTGCCTACCGCTTCAGCGATCCGGACGGCCACATCTTCGAACTCTATTTCGACACGCGCATCTATGAGGCACCACCTGAAGAAAGACCGGCGCTGAAGAACCTCGCCCAACGCTATCACGGCCGGGGTGCTTGCCCGCGCCGGCTGGATCACCTGAACCTGCTGGCAGCCGATGTGGAAGCGATCCACGATTTCATGACCAAAGCGCTCGGCAGCCGCGTCACCGAACAGATCCAACTCGACAGCGGCCGCATCGCTGGCTGCTGGTTCACGGTCAACAACAAGACCTATGACATCGCCTATTCGGAGGACCATACAGGCGCAAAGGGCCGCTTCCACCATGTCACCTATGCGGTGGACCAGCGCGAGGACATTCTGCGCGCGGCCGATATCTTCCTCGAAAACGGCGTGCATATCGAGACCGGCCCGCACAAGCACGCGATCCAGGGCACCTTCTTCCTTTATGTCTGGGAGCCCGCCGGCAACCGCGTGGAACTGGCCAATGCCGGTGCACGGCTGATCCTCAGACCCGACTGGCCGACCGTGACCTGGACCGAGACCGAACGGAAGAAAGGCCAGGCCTGGGGCCTGAAGACGATCGAAACATTCCATACGCATGGCACGCCGCCCGTGGCGAGGAGGGATTGAGATGGCAAAGACTGCACTCGTGATTTCCGCACATTCGGCAGACTTTGTCTGGCGTTGCGGCGGCGCAATCGCGCTTCATGCCGACAAGGGCTATGAGGTGACCGTGATCTGCCTGTCCTTCGGCGAGCGCGGCGAAAGCGCCAAGCTGTGGAAGCAGCCGGACATGACGCTGGAGAAGGTGAAGGCCGCTCGCCGGGTCGAGGCGGAAAATGCCGCTAAGGCGCTCGGCGTTCACGACATCCAGTTCTTTGATCTGGGTGACTATCCGCTGGAAGTAGATCGCGAGGCGAAATTCCGGCTGGTCGACGTGATCCGCAAGGTGCAGCCGGAGTTCATGCTGAGCCATTCCCGCTGGGATCCCTACAATACCGACCACATGTATGCGACTAAGATCGCCATCGAAGCGCGGATGATCGCCCAGGCCTGGGGTCATAACCCCGGTGAAAAGATCCTTGGCGCGCCGCAGCTCTATCTCTTCGAGCCGCACCAGACCGAGCAGATGGAATGGAAGCCGGACGTGTTTCTCGACATCTCGCCCGTCTGGGAGAAAAAGTGGGCCGCCATCCAGTGCATGGAGGGGCAGGAGCATCTCTGGCACTATTACAAGAACGTTGCGGAGAACCGCGGCAATCACTTCATGCGCAATTCCGGCGGTCAGTCCGGAGGCCGCAAGGCCACGCATGCGGAAGGCTTTCAGTCCGTCTTTCCCAGAACCGTGGATGAACTCTGATGGGCGTTGTCGTTCAGAACATCGAGCGCGCACCAGCCTCCGTCATCGATCGGCTGGCGGCCTGCGGCGTCGCCACCGTGCATGAGGGGCAGGGGCGAAAAGGCCTGCTGGCGAGCCACATGCGGCCGATCTATTCCGGCGCTCGGATTGCCGGGAGCGCCGTGACGATCTCCGCACCGCCGGGCGACAACTGGATGATCCATGTCGCGATCGAGCAGCTGAAATCGGGGGACATGCTGGTGCTGGCCCCGACCAGCCCCTGCGAAGACGGCTATTTCGGTGACCTGCTGGCGACCTCTGCACAGGCTCGCGGCTGCCGGGGTCTGGTGATCGAGGCTGGCGTGCGCGACGTGGCCGATCTAACCGCGATGAAATTTCCGGTCTGGTCGAAGGCGATCTTTGCGCAAGGAACAGTCAAGGAAACGCTAGGCTCGGTGAACGTCCCCATCGTCTGCGCCGGTGCACTCATCCATCCGGGCGATGTGATCGTGGCCGATGACGATGGTGTCTGTGTGGTCCGCCGCGAGGAGGCAGAGACGGTCGCAGCCAAGGCCGAGGCGCGTGTGGCGCTGGAGGAGAACAAACGGGCGCGGCTGGCAGCCGGCGAACTTGGCCTCGACATTTACGACATGCGCAAGCGGCTGGAGGAGAAGGGGCTGAGATATGTCTGAGCGCTTCAATTCGGGCGGGCAGGGGGTGCCCTGCATGTGGATGCGCGGTGGCACCTCCAAGGGCGGCTATTTTCTCTCCGAGGATCTGCCCGCCGACCGTGACGCCTTCCTGCTTGGCGCGATGGGCTCTCCGGATCCGCGCCAGATCGATGGAATGGGTGGGGCCAACCCGCTGACATCAAAGGTGGCGGTTGTCCAGCGATCCCAACGCGCGGGGGTCGACGTGGACTACCTCTTCCTGCAGGTCTTCGTGGATCGGGCGATCGTCACAGATGCGCAGAACTGCGGAAACATTCTGGCGGGCGTCGGTCCCTTTGCCATCGAACGTGGCCTGGTTCCGGCAAGCGACGGGCAGACCGAGGTGACCATCTTCATGGAGAACACGGGCCAGATCGCAACCGCCCGGGTGGAGACACCGGGCGGGCGGGTGACCTATGCCGGTTCCGCGCGCATCGATGGCGTCCCGGGCACATCGGCGCCGATCCCGATCACCTTCGCGGACACGGCCGGCTCCAACTGCGGTGCACTGCTTCCGACCGGCAAGGCTGCTGATGTCATCGACGGCGTGGAATGCACGCTGATCGACAACGGCATGCCCTGTGTCGTGATGCGGGCGAGAGATCTCGGCGTAACCGGTGCCGAAACGGTTGAGGAGTTGGAAACCGATGCCGAACTGAAGCGTAGGCTTGAAAACATCCGGCTAACCGCCGGGCCACTGATGAACATGGGTGATGTTACGGACAAATCCGTGCCGAAGATGACACTGGTTTCTCAGCCGAGGGCCGGTGGCGCGATCGCGACGCGCACCTTCATTCCGCACCGCTGTCACGATGCAATCGGCGTGCTCGGTGCCGTCAGTATCGCGACGGCTTGCCTGCTGCCGGAAGGTCCAGCGGCGGCGCTGGCAAATGTCCCTGATGGAAACGAAAAGCTCATCTCCGTAGAACACCCCACGGGCGAAATGAGTGTGGTTGTGACGGTTCGCGATGGGCAGGTGACCAATGCCGCCGTATTGCGCACAGCCCGCAAGCTTTTCGACGGGCTGATCTTCGCCTGATCCCGCCCCTCTCCAATCCGAACCCCTTTAACATTCGCATCTAGAGGAATGCATGACCGACTACGTCCTCACGCTTCGCTGCAACAACCGACGCGGCATCGTCGCTTCCGTTGCCAGCCGCATTACCGGCCATGGTGGCGACATTTTCGAAGCGCACCAGTTCGATGATCAGGAAACCGGCATGTTCTTCATGCGTGTCGCCTTCAGCATGGAAGGATCAGAGGAAGCATTTCGCGCGGCCATCGCCGAGGAAGAGAAGGGATTTGGCCTTGATCTGACGCTTCGCCCCTTCGGGCAGAAGCGAAAGGTTCTGCTAATGGTGTCGCGCTTCGATCATTGCCTCGGCGATCTGCTCTATCGGGCCCGCATCGGCGAACTGCCGATTGAGCCGGTCGCGATCGTCAGCAATCACCCGCGCGAAGCGTTGAACCTCACTTTGATGGGGAACATACCCTATCACCACCTGCCGATCGCCAAGGATAGCAAGGCGGAGCAGGAAGCGCAGATCAGGCGCCTGATTGAGGAGACCGGCGCCGAACTGGTGGTTCTGGCCCGCTATATGCAAATCCTCTCAGATGAATTTTCCGCCGATCTGGCCGGGCGCTGCATCAACATCCACCACTCCTTTTTGCCGGGCTTCAAGGGCGCGAAACCCTATCATCAGGCGCATGCGCGGGGCGTGAAGATGATCGGCGCCACCGCCCACTACGTGACAGGCGATCTGGATGAAGGCCCAATCATCTGTCAGGATGTAGAACCTGTCAGCCACGCCGATACACCAGACGAACTGGTGCAGAAGGGACGAGACATCGAGCGCCGCGTGCTGGCGCGCGCCGTTGCCTGGCATCTGGAGGATCGGGTGCTGATCAACAAGGGCAAGACGGTGGTGTTTGCGAAGTAGGGAGGAACGGCATGCGCATCGGTTTCCTGGGCTACGGCGAAGCGGCTCGCGCCTTTCACGAAGGCCTTGCGGCACCGGGCCGTACATTCCTGATCTATGATATCCTGTTGGAAGAGGGCGCCGATACGATTACCGGCGAAGTCAGCAAACGGGGAGGGCAGGCCGTCTCCATCGCGGGTCTGGGCGACGCCGACTGGATTTTCAGCGCCGTCACGGCCGACCAGAGCCTGGAAGCGGTGCAACCACTTTTGCCGCATCTGCGCCAGGGCCAGGTGGTCATCGACATCAACTCGGTCTCCCCGGATCGCAAACGGGAGACGGCAAAAGCCGTCCAAGCGGCTGGCGCCGATTACCTCGACATGGCCGTCATGGCGCCCGTGCATCCGAAGAAGCACCAGACGCCGGTGCTGATTGCCGGCGAATGCGCGGAAAGGCTTTTGCCAGAACTTTCAAGCCTCGGCTTTCATGCATCCATTGCAGGAGAAAAAGTCGGCGCTGCCACTGCCATCAAGATGGTGCGCTCTCTGTTCGTAAAGGGGCTTGAAGCCATCACCGTCGAGGCCTTGCTGGCCGCCGAGGCTTCCGGCTGCTTCGAGGAGATATTGGCCTCGCTCTCCGGCTCCTTTCCCGGTCTCGGCTGGCCGGAATTTGCGGCCTACCAGTTCGAACGCACCACCCGCCACGGCAAGCGCCGGGCCGCAGAGATGCGGGAAAGCGCGGCGACCCTGCAGGCACTCGGGCTACATGGAGGCCTCGCTCACGAAATCGCGGCCGTTCAAGAGGATATGGGGCATGCCGGAGCAGTTGATGAAAAGGCGCCCCTTCAGACGATTGTTCAGGCCGCCCTTGCCGGCCGCATGCGGGAGACGTGACGGCCGGTTGTCGTGCTTGTACACCCTTGTAAAGTATGTATACATAAACTCATTCGAATTCTGAATGCGCGGCGGACCTGTGGGAGCGGGAAAGCCGGGAGGACGTGAATGGAAGTTCGAACCCACGGGAGGAGTTCATCATGATTTCAAGGCGAGTGTTTATCGCCGGTACAGCCGCGACCACCGCGTTGGCGGCGGTTCCGGCCATGGCTGCGGATGTGTTGAAGGTCGGCCTTATTCTGCCGATGACAGGGCCTTTCGCCTCGACGGGACGGCAGGTAGAAGCCGGCGTTCGTGCATACATGGCGTTGAACGGCGACACGGTAGCAGGCAAGAAGATCGAGATCGTCCTGCGTGACGACGCCGGCACCGCCGACCAGACCCGGCGCCTGGCGCAGGAACTGATCGTTAATGACGGCGCCAAGATGTTGATGGGCTTTGGCCTGACACCGCTGGCGCTGGCTGTCGCGCCTGTCATCACGCAGGCGAAGGTGCCGGCGATCATCACCTCGGCAACGACGTCCAGCATCGTCAAGCAGTCACCCTTCTATGCCCGCACATCGATGGCGGGGCCACAGTCTGCCGTGCCTGTCGCCACCTGGGCGGTGAAGAACGGGCTGAAGCGTGTCGTGACCTTGGTTTCCGATTACGGCCCCGGCATCGATATCGAAAAAGGGTTCACCGACCAGTTCAAGAAGGATGGCGGGCAGATCGTGGAAGCGGTGCGCGTACCGCTGCAGAACCCGGATTTTGCCCCCTTCCTGCAGCGTGTGCGTGACTCCAAGCCTGATGCGATCTTTGTCTTCGTGCCCTCTGGCGTCGGTTCGCTGTTCATGAAGCAGTTCGTCGATCGCGGCCTGGCGGAAGCCGGTATCAAGCTGATCGCGACCGGCGACGTGACGGATGATGACCTGCTGAACGCCATCGGCGATCCGGCGCTTGGGGTCATCACCGGACATTTCTATTCCGCATCTCATGACAGCCCGGAAAACAAGGCCTTCGTGGCACGGGTCAAGAAGGCGGCCAACATTCGTCCGAACTTCATGTCGGTCGGCGGCTTCGATGCCATGGCACTTGCCTATGCGGCGCTGAAAAAGACCAATGGCGACACGGATGGCACGAAGCTGATCGAGGCAATGAAAGGCCAATCCTGGGTCAGTCCGCGCGGCCCAATCACCATCGATGCGGCCACCCGCGACATCATTCAGGACATCTACATCCGTGAAGTGAAGAAGGTGGATGGTGAACTCTACAATGTGGAGTTTGCGACATTCCCGAAGATCAAAGACCCGAACGCTCAGTAACACCATGATTGCCGGGCGGGAGACATCCCGCCCGTCTCTCCAACATGCGAGCGACCATGCTGACCATTCTGTTCGATGGCATCGCCTATGGCATGCTTCTGTTTGTTCTTGCCTGCGGCCTGTCCATTACGCTTGGCCTGATGAATTTCGTCAATCTGGCCCATGGCGCCTTTGCGATGGCGGGCGGCTATGTGACGGTCATCATGATGAACCGCTACGGTCTTTCCTTCTATTGGTGCCTGCCTGCGGCATTTCTGGTCAGCGCGACCGTCGGAGCCATTCTCGAACGGCTTCTCTATCGCCCGCTCTACAAGGCCTCGCATCTTGACCAGGTGCTGTTTTCCATCGGCATCGTCTTCATGGCGATTGCCGGCGTCGATTATTTCATGGGCGGCCAGCAGCAGTTGATCAACCTGCCGCCAGAACTCAAGGGCCGCTTCGATTTCCTCGGCATCGGCATCGGTCGTTACCGTCTCTTCATCATCGTGCTCTGCGCCTTCCTCGTCGTGACGCTCCAGTTGGCGCTAACGAAGACCCGCTTCGGCAGCCAGCTGCGCGCAGCCGTGGATGACGGTCGCGTCGCACGCGGGCTGGGTGTCAATGTCTCGCTCGTCTTCTCGCTGACCTTTGCGCTCGGCTCCGGCCTTGCAGGCTTGGGCGGTGCGCTGGGCACCGATCTCCTCGGGCTAGACCCGAACTTTCCGCTGAAATTCCTGATCTATTTCATGATCGTTGTCACCGTCGGCGGCACATCCTCTATCAGCGGGCCGTTCCTGGCCGCCCTCTTGCTCGGCATCGCCGATGTCGCCGGCAAATATTACGTGCCACAGCTTGGCGCTTTCATCATCTATGCGCTGATGGTGCTGGTGCTCATCCTTCGCCCCCACGGCCTCTTCAGCCGGGAGGGAGGGCGATGACGGCGCCGGTTGAAACGCAGAAACTTGCACGCGACTGGATCAGCCGCTCCAACCGAGTGAGACTCTGGGAAATTGCACTCTGGGTCATCGCAGTGGCCGCCATCTTTCTGCTGCCCTCCAAGCTGCTGATACTGACCGAGATCACGATCCTCGCGATCTTTGCGCTCTCGCTGGATTTGATCCTCGGTTATGCCGGCATTGTATCGCTCGGCCATACCGCCTTTTTCGGGCTTGGCGCCTATGCGGCTGGCATCCTGGCGCGCGACTATGTCAGCGAGCCGGTGACCGGCCTCATCTTTGCCGGCTTCATCAGCGGGCTCTTCGGCTTTGCGACGAGCTTCCTGGTCTTACGCGGCTCTGATCTGACGCGCCTGATGACAACGTTTGGCGTCGCGATGCTTCTCGCCGAAGTGGCGAACCAGGCGGCATGGCTGACCGGTGGTGCCGATGGCCTCTCCGGCATCATGCTCACTCCGATCCTCGGTCTGTTCGAATTCGATCTCTTTGGGCGAAATGGCTATGTCTATGCACTGGTGGTTCTGGCCGTGCTGACTTTCATCGCGCGCCGTCTCGTTCATTCGCCCTATGGGCTGTCGCTGAAGGCGCTGAAGCTCAATCCGCGCCGTTCCGCCATGATCGGCATTTCCGCCACGCGCCGCATCGTCGCGATCTACACGCTGTCGGCGGTCTATGCGGGCATGGCCGGTGCCTTGCTTGCTCAAACGACGAGTTTCGTCTCCCCTGATGTGCTGGCCTTTCACCGCTCGGCGGAAGTGCTTCTGGTGCTGGTCATCGGCGGTACCGGCTATCTCTATGGCGGTGTGGTCGGCGCCATCATCTTCACGCTGCTGCGCGATTGGCTCTCGGTGGTGACGCCGCAATACTGGATGTTCTGGATCGGCTTGATCCTGATTGCGTTGGTCTTGATCGGTCGCGAGCGGCTGACACGCTGGCCAGCGCTTTTGAACCGCAAAGCAACCACGCGAGCGGCAACCCAGTTGGCGGAGGAGCCGCGATGACGCACGCTCTTGAGACCCGCAACCTTTCCAAACGATTTGGCAGCCTTGTCGCCACCAATGATGTCTCGCTCTCTGTTGCCAAAGGCGCGCGCCACGCGCTGATCGGCCCGAACGGGGCTGGAAAAACGACACTGATCAATCTGCTGACGGGGGTGCTGACACCCAGCAGCGGACAGATCCTGCTGGAAGGAGAGGACATTACCGCCACACCCGCGCATCACCGGGTGGGCCGCGGCCTTTCACGCACCTTCCAGATCAACCAGCTGTTTGCCGATTTCACGCCCTTGGAAGCGTTGATGCTGGCAATCGGCGAGCGCGAGGGGCAGGGCAGCATGGCTTGGAAACCACTTTCCAAGAACCATGCAATTATTGACGAGGCCGCAAGCCTCCTGGACCGCTTCCGGCTCACCGATGCGCTGTCGACCCCGACCAAGCTTCTGCCCTATGGCAAGCAGCGCCTGCTGGAGATCGCTCTGGCCATTGCGGCACGTCCCCGCGTACTACTGCTGGATGAGCCGGCCGCTGGCGTTCCCGAAGAGGAACGTCACGAGGTCTTAGGGATAGTACGGGCGCTTCCTGCCGATGTGACCGTGGTTCTGATCGAGCACGATATGGATCTGGTCTTCTCCTTCGCGGACCGCATTTCGGTTCTGGTTGCCGGCGGCTTGTTCAAGGAAGGGACCGTGGAGGAAATCTCCCACGACCCGCAAGTCAAGGCCATCTATCTGGGGGAGGATGCCTGATGGCACCGCTGCTCTCGATCGAAAAACTGGTGTCGGGTTATGGCGAGGCGCGAGTCCTGCATCGCATTGACCTTGCGTTGGAGGAGGGGAAATCCCTGGCGCTTCTGGGGCGCAATGGCGCCGGCAAGACGACGCTGCTGGACACGATCGTCGGTGTCACCACGCATCATGCCGGCAGCATCCGGTTTGCAGGGCGCGATATCACCCGCACGCGACCAGAACAGCGGGCGGCGGCTGGCATTGGCTGGGTGCCGCAGGAGCGCAACATTTTCCATTCGCTGACTGTGGAGGAAAATCTCACCGCCACGTCGCGCCCGGGTGTGTGGAACCTGTCACGCGTCTACGCCATGTTTCCGCGACTGGAAGAGCGCAAGCGCAATCTCGGCAATCAGCTCTCCGGCGGGGAACAGCAGATGCTGGCCGTGGCGCGCGCCCTGATGCTGAACCCGAAGCTGCTGCTGCTGGATGAGCCACTGGAAGGCCTTGCTCCGATCATTGTTGATGAATTGCTCGCTGCACTTCGAAGGATCGTGACGGAGGAGGGCATGTCCGCGATTATCGTGGAGCAGAAGGCACGCAAGATCCTGCCATTGACCGATGATGCGGCGGTCCTGGAGCGCGGAGGTATTGCCTATCGCGATACCTCCGCGACGCTTCTGTCAAACCCGGACGCACTTGAGCATCACCTTAGCGTCGCCTGAAAGCACTCACGTCAGGTCGTGCAGATCGCGGTCGAGGGGGGCACCGAGCAGGAATTCGGAGAACCGCACCTTCAATCCCGCCCGCTCCGGCGTGCAGCACATGGGGCCGACCCAATAGCGTGATGCAATAGGAAACGGTGCCAGGCGCACCAGCGGCCAGGTCTTTCCATCAGCCGACACCTGAAGGCGCAGCACGCCCGCTTTCACCGTTACACGCAGCCAGAAATCGGCGGCATTGCCGAGATAGGGCGCCGTTGCCCAGTCCGATTGCTCGCGCGTCAGAACACTGGAGAGCATCGCCTGCCCATCGGAGAACTCGATACCCGCCTTGATCCAGTTGCGTTCATCGACGCGCACCATCAGCCCTGCCTGATCGTAGAGCTCTTCGAAATTAGCTTGAACGCGCAGCTGTGCCATAAAGGCATCCCCTGTCGCAAATCCCAGGAAATGACCGTTGTCGCGGATGAAGCCGTAATGCGTTTCGCGCCAGAAATCCGTCTTTCCGTCTGTGACAACATCCAGCACGTCGCCATCTGCGGCCCAAGCCGCCGGTTCACCAAACCAGTTGAACTCTTTGCGACCAAACACCCGATCTGTCTTCATCCGCTTTGTGCCTCCCTTGATGGATCGGGAATATGGAGCGCACGTCGCCTTCTGTCAGCCCGCGTTGTTACGGCCAATCGTGATAATCGGCCGGAGCAATGTCACGGCCCGCACTCCGCTGCATGCGGTTACGATAATTGAGCGGTGACAGGCCGGTCTTCTTCTTGAAGAAATGGCTGAAGTTGGAGGGGTCGCGGAAGCCCAAGCTTTCGGCAATATCCTGAACAGAGCGCGCCGAACGCTCCAATTGAAATTGGGCCTCCCGCACAAGACGCTCATGCACGAGATCGAGAGGCGAGCGCTTGAGTTGCCGGGTGCAGATGGCATGAAGACGATCCGGCGAAACGCCAAGGCCTTCCGCATAGCGGGCTATGCTCATCTGCTGGCGGAAACTGGTCTCCACCAATTGCCGGAACCGCTGGAGCAGATCATCCCGCCCACGGCGGCTTGGATGCACGGAGGGCTGGGTCTCGGATGCTTGCCATGCCCCGATCAGGATCAACCTCAGACTGGCGGCGATTGTCATGCGGGACATGTAACGCGGTCGCTCCCATTCACGAGCGATCTGCAGGAGAAACGTTCGCGTTTCCACCGCAGTACTGTCCCCTAGGCGCAAGACGAGAGCCTGTGAGCAGAAGGCGCGAAGTGAAGCCGATTCGGGCTGGTTGCCGATTGCATCCGCCAGAAGCTGCGGCGAAAGACCGATAACCATTCCTTCGGCACCGGCAAAGAAGGTGGCGGTTTGCAAGCGCTCCGTCGGAGACAGAATGAATGAGGGCCCTGCATGGGGATGCTCCCTCTCACCATCCAGAATGGCGTCGCCGGATGCGACAAACAACAGATGGTGAAAGTGACGCTGGCGAGGATGCAATAGCTGTATGCGCTGCCGCCCCAGCGACGGCAGAACCTGAACGAGCCGCATCTCACCATAGAGATCAGCTTGAGGAAGCGACTTGGTAGGGCTTGGGTAGATCATACACCAGATTTATACATATATTCCCCAAAAAAGCACATTCAGAAATTCACTGTGCCCGCTATCGTCTTCGCAAGCCTTTGGGAGGAGGCGGATCGGTGAACCAGCATCACGCGAAGCACAGTGGGCAAAGCGCGCCTGACGCAGCCTCAGCCGGGGCGGAAATCATCCGCCTGTTTGTGGGCGGCGCTTCACGCGATGCCGCAGATACGCGCTCCTTCGAACGGATAAGCCCTGTGACGGGCGCGGTCGTGACACGAACCGCAGCAGCAAGCATTACCGATGTGCATGCCGTGGCCACGGCGGCAGCGGCGGCTTTTCCCGCCTGGTCGAGCACCACACCCGGCTTCCGCCGCAGGCTTCTGGAAGAGGCCGCCCGCATTCTGCTGGCCCGTGAAGAAGCCATCCTTTTCTCCATGATGCGGGAGACGGGCGCCACGCGCGACTGGTGCCGCTTCAATGTCAGGCTTGGAGCGGAAATCCTGCTGGATGCCGCCGCACAGGCGACTCAGGTAACGGGTAGCCTGATCCCGTCCGACCGGCCCGGTGTGACCTCTTACGCAGTGCGCCAGCCCTCCGGCGTTTGCCTTGCCATGGCTCCGTGGAACGCGCCGATTATCCTGGGTGTTCGTTCACTGGCCATCGCTTTGGCTTGTGGCAATACCGTCATCTTCAAGGGGTCGGAGCTCTGCCCGGCAACGCATCGCCATATTGTCGACGTGCTGGCCGAAGCCGGATTTCCGGCCGGTGTCGTCAATGTCCTCTTCAACGCACCCGCCGATGCGTCATTGATCGTGGAAGCCCTGATCGCCCATCCGGTCGTTAGGCGGGTGAATTTCACCGGCTCCACCCGCGTGGGCAAGATCATCGCGGAAAAGGCGGCAAGGCATCTGAAGCGTTGCCTGCTGGAGCTCGGCGGCAAGGCGGCCTTCATCATCGATGACGATGCCGATCTCGATGAAGCCGCCCGGGCCGCTGCCTTCGGCGCGTTTTTCAATCAAGGCCAGATCTGCATGTCCACTGAGCGCATCATCGTGTCGGAGAAGGTGGCAGACCGTTTCGTGGAGAAACTTCTCGCGCGGGCAAAGACCCTGACGGCGGGTGATCCCGATCGCGTCCATATGCCGCTCGGTGCCATGATTACCGCGGAAGCGGCCAGACGCGTCCGTGCCTTGGTGGAAGATGCAACGGCCAAGGGGGCGCTACTTCTCAGCGGCGGCGACCCACATGATGCCTTCATGGATGCCACCGTTCTCGACCACGTCACGCAGCCCATGCGAATCTATCGCGAAGAAAGTTTTGGCCCGGTCTGCGCGATCATCCGTGTGTCCGACATGGAAGAGGCCGTCACGGTCGCCAATGATTGCGAATATGGCCTGTCCTCTTCGGTTTTCACCGCCGATATCGCCAAGGGCATGGAGATTGCCAGACGGCTGGAGAGCGGCATCTGCCACATCAATTCGGCAACCGTTGCGGACGAACCGCAAATGCCATTCGGCGGCGTGAAAGCCAGCGGCTATGGCCGCTTCGGCGGCGCGGCCGCTTTGGATGAATTTACCGAACTTCGCTGGATCACGGTCAGCACCGGACCCGGCAGCTATCCGCTTTAGGCGGCTTCTAATTCAACGTTCAAGGAGGAGACAACCATGTTCGAGATCAAACAACTCATCAACGGCCAGTTGGTCGGGGCCATTTCCGGCAAGACCTTCGACCGCATCGACCCGTTCAACGGTTCCGTTGCGTCGCGCTCGCCAGCATCAGGGCTCGAGGATGTGAAGGCAGTCGTCGCCGCTGCCGCCGCTGCCTTTCCCGCCTGGTCGAAGACAGGCCCTGGTACACGTCGTGCCCTGCTGCTGAAGGCTGCAGACATACTGGCTTCCAAGGCAGATCGGTTCGGCGAACTCATGATTGCAGAAACCGGCGGCACCGCGCCATGGGCAGGTTTCAACACCATGCTGGCCGCTGGAATGCTGCGCGATGCAGCAGGGCTGACCACGCAGATCCAGGGCGAAATTATCCCCTCCGACAAGCCGGGCACGCTTGCCATGGCCGTTCGCCAGGCAGCCGGCGTCTGCGTCGGCATCGCGCCTTGGAACGCGCCGATCATTCTCGGCACGCGCGCGATTGCGGTCGCGCTTGCATGCGGCAATACCGTTATCCTCAAAGCCTCGGAAGCATGCCCGGGGATCCATGCGTTGATCGTGGAAGCACTGAACGAAGCCGGCTTCCCCGCAGGCGTCGTCAACGTCATCACCAATGCCCCGGAAGACGCAGCGGCCGTTGTCGAGGCTCTCATTGCGGCACCGGAGGTGAAGCGCGTCAACTTCACCGGCTCGACCAAGGTTGGCCGTATCATCGGCGAACTCTGCGGCCGCCATCTGAAGCCGGCGCTTCTGGAATTGGGCGGCAAGGCACCGCTGATCGTGCTGGAGGATGCTGATATCGATGCCGCCGTGAATGGCGCGATCTTCGGCGCCTATGCCAATATGGGCCAGATCTGCATGTCGACCGAGCGCATCATCGTCAGCGAAAAGATTGCCGACGAATTTGTGGCAAAGATGGCAGCACGCGCCGCCACTCTTCCGGCGGGCGATCCGCGCGGCCATGTGGTGCTGGGTTCGCTGGTCAACCCAGGAGCCGCGACGAAAATGCAGGAATTCATCGATGACGCCGTTTCCAAAGGTGCAAAGCTCGTGGCAGGCGGCAAGGTCGAGGGCTCTGTGGTTTCAGCTACCCTGCTCGACCATGTGAAGCCCGGCATGCGCGCCTATAACGAGGAAAGCTTCGGCCCCGTGAAGCCTGTGATCCGCGTGAAAGATGACGAGGAGGCACTCGCCATTGCCAATGATACGGAATACGGCCTTTCTGCTGCCGTCTACAGCCGCGACGTCCAGCGCGCCATGGCGGTTGCAGCCCGCATCGAAAGCGGCATTTGCCACATCAATGGCCCGACCGTGCACGACGAGCCGCAGATGCCATTCGGCGGCGTGAAGGGCTCCGGCTTCGGCCGCTTCGGTGGCAAGGCCGGCATCAACGAGTTTACCGAGCTGCGCTGGATCACCGTCGAAGATCCGCACCAGCATTATCCCTTCTGATCCCATTGGATCAGCTGGATTGATCGGACGGGCAGGCGCTGGTGCGGCACCTGCCCGTTTTCTTTGCTGCAGATATTAACGACTTCGAAAGGGTCGCTTGACTCTGATGTTATCGATAACATATGGTGTTCTCATTCTTGCTTTGGGAGGAGCAGATGGAGGAACAACCACTTCTGGAATTCCGTCGAATTTCCAAGGAATTCGGCGGCACCAAGGCCCTGACCGATGTTTCGCTGGAGATCCGGCCGGGTGAGATCCTGGCGCTTCTCGGCGAGAATGGCGCAGGCAAGTCCACACTTATCAAGACGCTGGCAGGCATCTACAAACCCGAAACAGGTCAGATCCTGTTTCGTGGCCTGCCCTATCAGCATCATCCGCCGCAGCCGCAGGAGCGGCAGCCGGTTGCCTTCATCCATCAAGATCTCGGCCTTATCGAATGGATGACTGTTGGCGAGAATGTCGGTCTCGCGCAAGGCTATTCCATGCGCAGGCGGCTGATCGACTGGCGCGGCACCGAGCGTCGCACGGCGGAAGCCCTGAAACTGGTCGGCTGCGATTTCGATCCGTCTACCCGCGTACAGGATCTGACCCGCACGGAAAAATCCCTGGTCGCCATCGCCCGCGCGCTTGCCGTGGAAGCCGATGTTCTGGTGCTGGATGAGCCGACCGCCAGCCTTCCCGCCGATGAGGTTGAGCGTCTGTTTGCCGCCATCCGCCCTCTGAAGGAGCGCGGCGTTGCGATGATCTATGTCTCGCATCGGCTCGATGAAATCTTTCGTATTGCAGACCGCGTGGCGGTACTGCGCGACGGCCGTCTGGTCGGGCAATCGCGCGTCAGCGACACCACCTCGGATGAACTGATCCGCATGATCGTTGGCCGCAAGGCAGACCAGTTGTTCGCCAAGGCGGAGAGCCGGCCTGGCGCACCGATCGTCAGCGTCCGCAACCTGATCTGCCGCGGCACTGGCCCTATTTCCTTCGATCTGAGGGAAGGGGAACTTCTCGGTCTCGTGGGTTTGCGCGGCGCGGGTCAGGAGCTTATCGGGCGCGCCCTGTTCGGGTGCGAGGCTTCCAGCGGGGAGGTGACCATTCGCGGTAAGGCGCCGGATCTTTCCAGCACCGTCACGGCGATTTCTTCCGGCATCGGGCTGATTGCTCGCGACCGCACGGAGGAGTCTGTCGCCATGTCTCTCAGCCTGCGGGAAAACACCTATCTCAATCCCAGCGCATCGGGCCGTAAGCTGTTCGACTTCCGATCGCCCGCGCGCGAGGCGGCGGAAGCCGCTGTTCTCGGCGACAAGGTGGGGCTGCGCCCAAATGACCAATCGCTTGCCATCGAAGCACTCTCCGGCGGCAATCAGCAGAAAGTGGTCGTGGGGCGCTGGCTCGCCACGGGCCGCAAGCTGCTGATTGCGGAAGACCCAACGGCCGGCGTCGATGTCGGCGCCAAGGCCGACATTTACCGGCTGATTGCCGCGGCGGTCGAAAGCGGGCTTGCGGTTCTCGTCATCTCCACGGACTTCGAGGAGATCGCCCACATCTGCCATCGCGCCCTTGTCTTTTCGCGCGGACGCATCGTTCGCGAACTCAACGGCGCGGAACTCACCACATCTGCCGTCATTGCTGCGGCCTCCGCTTCCGAAGCGGCCTGATCGGGAGGACATGACATGCAATCCATCCAATCCACCGCGCTGGAACCGACCAGGGCAGAGATGAAGAACCTGAGCCGCGCTGAGAAGTGGCTGCGCCTGCTGCCGGTTTATGGGCTGGTGATTCTGACGGCGCTGCTGATCCTGTTCTTCTCGATCATCCTGCCGGATACGTTTCCGACGCTTCTGAACCTGCGCTCGATCATCGCCAACAAGACGATCATCGCGATCCTGTCGCTGGCGGCGATGATCCCGATGGCGGCGGGACGCATCGATCTTACCATCGGCTACGGCATCGTGCTCTGGCACATCCTGGCGATCAGCCTGCAGACCATGTTCCATCTGCCCTGGCCGGTCGCGGTGCTGATCGTGCTGGTGCTCGGTGCCGCGACAGGTTTCCTGAACGGTATTCTGGTGGAAGTCGCCAAGATCGACAGCTTCATCGCCACGCTCGGCACCGGCACGGTCATCTATGCGCTTGCGCTGTGGCACACCGGCGGCCGCCAGATGATCGGCATGCTGCCGGATGGTTTCTACGCGCTGAACGGCACCATGATGTTCGGGCTGCCGATCACTGGCCTTTACGTGCTGGCTCTGGCAGTCGCCATGTGGATCGTTCTCGAATACATGCCGATCGGCCGCTATATCTATGCCATCGGCGCAAACCCGAAGGCAGCAGCCCTGAACGGTATTCCGGTTCGCCGTTTCGTCATCGGTGCTTTCGTCGCATCTGGCACGTTGTCGGCGGTCGCGGGCGTCCTGCTCGCGTCCAAACTGCGCATTGGTCAGGCGAGCGTCGGGCTTGAATATTTGCTGCCTGCGCTGGTCGGCGCCTTCCTCGGCTCCACCACCATCAAGCCCGGCCGCGTCAATGTCTGGGGCACGATGATCGGCGTCATTATCCTTGCGGTCGGCATTGCCGGCATCCAGCAGCTAGGCGGCTCCTTCTTCGTCGAACCGCTGTTCAACGGCGTCACCCTTCTCGTTGCCATCGGCATTGCCGGCTATGCGCAGCGCCGCCGGGGTATTGCCAAGTCAGCCCGGCCTGCCGCTGCGCCCACGGAGAGTTCGAAAGCAAACTGATTTTCAGCATTCGTGTTTCATACGGGAGGAAAGAAGATGAAACGCAGACATTTCATGATTTCGACGGCGATGGTGCTGGGGGCACTGTTATCCGCACCGGCCTTTGCCGATGCTCTTGGCGATGCCAAGGCGATCGTGGCCAAATATGCCAGCCGCGTGGAGAAATGGGATGGCCCGACCACGGGACCCAAAGCGCAGACGGGCAAGAAGATCGTCATCGTCGCCGCCGACATGAAGAATGGCGGTATCCTCGGCGTGGTCAACGGCATCCAGGAAGCGGCCAAGGCCGTGGGCTGGACCGTGACGGTGCTGGATAGCGGCGGCTCGATTGATGGGCGTACCGCAGCCTTCGGCCAGGCCATGACCCTGAAGCCGGATGGCATCATCATCAACGGCTTCGATGCCGTCGAGCAGAAGCCTGCCATGGAAGCCGCCAAGAATGCCAAGATCCCGATGGTCTCCTGGCATGCAGCCTCCGCCGTCGGTCCGGTGCCGGAAGTTGGCGTTTTCGCAAACGTCACGACGGACGCGATGGAAGTCTCGCGCGCAGCGGCCAATTATGCCTTTGTGGATGCTGGCGGAAAGCCGGGTGTGATCATCTTCACGGATTCGACCTATGCGATTGCGATTGCCAAGGCCGACCGCATGAAGCAGGAAATCGAAAAGCTGGGCGGCACCGTGCTGGAATATGTCGATACGCCGATTGCCGAAACGTCCCAGCGCATGCCGCAGCTGACGACCGCGCTGCTGCAGAAATACGGTGCAAAGTGGACGCATTCGCTGGCGATCAACGACATCTATTTCGACTTCATGGGCCCATCGCTCGCCTCTGCCGGCATTGCCGGTGATGGCGCACCGAAGAGCGTTGCCGCAGGCGATGGCTCGGAAGGCGCCTACCAGCGCATCCGCGCCAAGCAGTATCAGGCCGTGACCGTGGCCGAACCGCTCAACCTGCAGGGTTGGCAGCTGGTTGATGAGCTGAACCGAGCTCTCGCCGGTGAAAAATGGTCCGGCTATGTCTCGCCGCTGCATGTGGTAACCACCCAGAATGTCGAATTCGATGGCGGACCGAAGAACACGTTCGACCCGGACAACGGCTATCGCGACGCCTACAAAAAGATCTGGGGCAAGTAACCTGCACACTTTCACTCAATGCTTGGGGGCGCGGCGAAAGCCGCGCCTCTAT
Source organism: Rhizobium oryzicola (assembly GCF_030504645.1). Lineage (GTDB taxonomy): Bacteria > Pseudomonadota > Alphaproteobacteria > Rhizobiales > Rhizobiaceae > Neorhizobium > Neorhizobium oryzicola. Next base: position 224,140 of record NZ_JAUKWQ010000004.1, read on the forward strand.
CTGTTTCGGGAGACGAGCTTTCCCGTTCAACTGAAGGTGACCAGACACCTTCCGATCGGTCATTGCCGACGGCCGGGAATGACCTAAATCTTGCCGCTGTATTTCGTTTCGAAGCGGGAAGTTTCATGTGCCGCACATTGCTACGGCTGCCATTCACCATCCTCCTCTCTCTCTTCGGCTTTTCAGCCGCGCAAGCCGATGAACTTCTGAGCTACAAGTGGCAGGGTGTCGATCGCACCGCCATTTTGCATGTTCCAAAGGGTCTGGAGGGGCAACCTGCTCCGGTGGTCATCGTGATGTATGGTTCCGGCGACAAGGCCGCCAACTTCCAGAAGAATAGCGGCGCCGACGTAGTGGCCGACAGCGAGAACTTCATCACGCTCTATCCGGAAGCGATCGATGGTGCCTGGAACATCCGTGCCAAAAGGCCGGTCATCAACGGCGAGCCCGTCGATGATGTCGGCTTCTTCCGCACCATGCTGGATGATCTCGTGAACCGGAATATTGCCGACGAGAAACGGATCTATGCCACCGGTTTCTCCTTCGGCGCGCTGATGAGCTATACGCTCGCCTGCTCGCTGCCGGACAGGATTGCCGCCATCGCTCCCGTTGCGAGCGCCATGAACGAATCCCAGGTCGAAAACTGCAAGCCCGGTCATCCTAAGCCTGTCATGATGATCAATGGCACAAGCGATGATGTGCAGCTTTACGATGGCTATATCCGCTCCTTCGGTCGCCTGACCTCCGTGCCGGAAACAACCGAGTACTGGCGGCGCATCAACAGCTGCACCGGGGTTGGCGTGACACCGCTACCGCATCTCAACCCGCACGACCTGACGCGGGCCAGCCTGTTCCAGTGGTCGGGCTGCGCGCCGGGCAAGGCCGTTCAGCTGTATCGCATCGAAAACGGCGGGCATTGCTGGCCGCGTCTCGCATCCGCTAACAATGAGACCGAGGACGAGCCGCGTTTCGGTGGATGCAGCAATGATATTGAAGCGACCGAAGAAGCCTGGAAGTTCTTCAAGCAGTTCCGCGTGGACTGACCACGGGCTGCAACCGAAACATCCTACTTACCGCGTGCTTTCGCGCACCATCAGTTCCGGCTGGATGGTCACGTGGCCGGCATCGCTGACGCCTTCGAGCAGTTCGAGAATGAGCTGGCCGGTGCGGCGACCGATCTCGCGGGCCTTGGCGTCGATGGTGGTCAGCGTCGGCACGCAGATGCCGCCGATCTCATAATCGCCGAAACCGGCCAGTGCGATATCGTGAGGCACCGCCACACCACGGCGCTGGCACTCGGTCAAGGCGCCGAAGGCCGAGAGATCCGAGACGCAGATGACGGCTTCCGTGTCGGGAAATTCAGTCAGCAGCCGGGCCATGGCGTTTGCACCCTCGCGCATGGAAATCGGCGGTGGGCCTGCCGCGATCAGCCGATCCGTTTCAAGCCCATGCGCCTTCATCGCGCCAAGGAAGCCCATGCGACGATCGCTGCCGCGCGTATCGCGACCCGCATCACCGCCGATGAAGGCTATTCTGCGATAACCGACGCGCACGAAGTGATCGACCATGCCACGCACCGCGTCCGCATTGGAGAAACCGACATAATGGCCGATCGGGCTTGCAGGTTTGTCCCAGGTCTCGATCACGGGAATGCGGGCGTTTTCCAGGAGCTTGCGGCCGCGCGGCGTATGCTTGCCTCCCGTCACCACAATCGCTTCCGGCTTGCGTCTGAGCAGCTGCTCGATCAGCCGCTCCTCCTCCTGCATGTCGTAATTGGTATAACCCAGCAGGATCTGCATGTTGCGCGCCGCAAGCGCATCGGAAAGACCGCCCACCGTATCGGCAAAGTTTGCGTTGTTGATGGATGGAATGGTGACGGCGACAAAATCCGAACGCTGCGAGCGCAGGTTGGAAGCGGTCGAATCGAACACATAGCCGAGATCTTCCGCCGCCTGCAGAATGGCTTGGCGGGTTTCCGCGCTGATCAAACTGTCTGTCTTGAAGGCGCGCGAGACCGTCATGGGTGAAACCCCTGTTACCCGGGCGATGTCGGCCATGGTCGGAGGTTTGCGGATCTGGCTCATGAAGGGCTACGTTGTTATCGATACCACAGCCAGTAGAGCGTGTTTGAAGTGCTAATGCAAGGAAATAGGCCGGGGCGAAGCGGTCTCTCCACCGCCCTGGCCTACCAAGTGCCGCTTACAGCGGAAATTCGTTGGCAAGGGTCACATGGTGATGGATACGGCCCTCGAAGAAACGGGAGAGGACTGACTCGGTAGCCGCCCGCGCTTGCGTCCGCACCGGACTTGCCAGCGCTGCATCCACCGCTGCCATATCCGGATAATTCACGGCCAGGATCATCGGAAACTCCGGCGCGCCATCGTCGCGTGCTTCGGCAAAGGAGACGCGCACATCGAGCGCGCCGGGAAATTGCTTCCACTTCGGCAGGATTTCTTCGATGACGGCGGCGCGGAAGGCTTCCGTCTGGCCGGGTTTGATCGATCCTTCGAACAAGGCGTAACGCGTGATCATTCCAAAATCTCCCTCTTCGCTCCCCTGAAATATTCCATCAGCGCCGCCTGATCCTCGCCGCCCAGACCGGCGGCTGTCAGCATGCGGTGAACCTCGGCGCAGGTTGCCGTCAGCGGCATGGCCGTGTTGGTACGCCGCGCCAGATCCTGCGCGCCGTTCAGATCCTTCACCATGTTGTCGATGCGCCCTGTGCGCCGGTAATCCCGTGCCACATAGCGCGGCATATATTCCTGCAGGATAGCGCTGTCGGCACGGCCCCCTTTAAGCGCTTGCGGGATCTTGGCGGCATCTACCCCTGCATCGATAGCAAGCTGTGTAGCCTCCGCCACCGCGAGGAAGTTCAATCCGCAAAGCACCTGGTTGATCAGCTTGGTCGTCTGTCCCGCTCCAACTGGCCCCATATGGGTGAAGTTGGTGGACACATGTTTCAGGATCTCATGGGCATCCGCCACATCCTGTTCTGCGCCACCTGCCATCAAGGTCAGCGCACCGATCAGCGCCTTCGGCGCCCCACCCGATAGCGGGCTATCCACCCAGCGCAGACCTTTGTCAGCAGCGTCTGCAGCCAATTCCCGCGTCGCTTCGGGATCGATGGATGACATGTCGATGATGAGCGTGCCGTGTTTGGCGCCGGATGCAACGCCCTTTTCTCCGAAGACCGCGAGACGCACGATCTTCGGAGAGTTGAGGCTGAGGATGACGGCTTCGGATCGCGCTGCGGCATCGCCAGCACTTGCCGCCCCTTGCGCGCCACGTTTGACCAGCGCCGCCACCTTGGCCGGATCGGGATCGAACACACAAAGCGCAATACCCGTTTCCACCAGACGCTGCCCAATGGCGCCGCCCATGGCGCCGGCCCCGATCAGGGCAACCTTCCTGCTCATCCTCATCTCCTCCCGAACGGCGCAATGCGCCGGCTATGCCTTGCCGTTACAGCGAGACGGTAATCCCGCCATCGACGTAGAGAATGTGCCCGTTGACGAAGGACGAAGCATCTGAGGACAGATAGATGCAGGCGCCTACCAGTTCCTCGACCTTGCCCCAACGCCCCGCTGGCGTGCGCTTCTCCAGCCAGGAATTGAAGTTCGGATCGGCCATCAGCGCGGCATTCAGCGGCGTTTCGAAATAACCGGGCGCGATGGCATTGCATTGCAGGCCATATTTCGCCCAGTCCGTCGCCATGCCCTTGGTGAGGTTGCCGACAGCGCCCTTCGTCATTGTGTAGGGCGCGATCGAGGGACGTGCGAGCGCCGTCTGCACGCTGGCGATATTGACGATCTTGCCGCGGCCACGCTTGATCATGTGGCGGGCGACCGCCTGGCCAACGTTGAACACGCTGGCGATATTGGTGCGCAGCAGCCGTTCGAAAGCGTCTTCCGGAAAGTCTTCCAGCGGCCCGCGATGCTGCATGCCCGCATTGTTGACGAGAATATCGATCGCGCCGTGTTCCGCCTCATAGGCATCTACAGCAGCGCGCGCGGCGCCATGTTCCGTCACGTCGAAGGGCAGGAGTTCGACAGGAGACGCAAACTGAGACGCCGCATCCTTGAGTTTCTTTTCATCACGCCCGTTGAGCACCACGGATGCGCCAGCATCCGCCAGACCCTTGGCCAGCGCAAGGCCGATGCCCTGCGACGAACCGGTGATGAGGGCGCGACGGCCCGTGAGATTGAAAAGGGTGAGCGACATTGTTTCCTCCACTTTTTGTCTCGACAACCCCCCGACACACTGTTTATGTTATCGATAACATACACTGTCAAGGCGTTATCGCGGGAGGATAACAGAAATGGCTCGACCGGGCATTTTGCAAATCGGTCCCTATCCACAATGGGATGAGGAGCCGCTGAATGCGGCTTTCGACGTTCACCGATATTTCGAAGCGGAGGACAAACAGACATTTCTCGAAAACGTAGGCCCCGGCGTTCGCGGCATTGCCACGCGCGGGGAACTCGGGGCGTCCCGTGCCCTGATCGAAGCCTGCCCCAACCTTGAGATCATCTCCGTCTATGGCGTCGGCTTCGATGCGGTGGATCTTGCTGCCGCCCGCGAGCGGGGCATTCGCGTCACCAACACGCCTGATGTGCTGACCAATGACGTGGCGGATCTGGGCGTTGCCATGATGCTCGTGCAGTCACGCGGCATGATCGGCGCTGAAACATGGGTCCGCGATGGCAGCTGGGCGGCAAAGGGGCTTTATCCGTTGAAGCGTCGGGTCTGGGGCAGGCGCGCCGGCATTCTCGGCCTTGGCCGTATCGGCTTCGAGGTCGCCAAGCGCCTCAAGGGCTTCGACATGCAAATCGCCTACTCGGATGTGGGACCAAAATCTTATGCTGAGGGGATGGAGTTCATTGCCGATCCTGTCAGCCTCGCACAACGATCCGACTTCCTGTTCGTGACGCTGGCGGCGTCCGCCGAGACCAGGCATATCGTCGGCCAGAATGTGATCGAGGCGCTTGGGCCGGAAGGCATGCTGATCAATATATCCCGTGCCTCCAACATTGATGAAGAGGAACTGCTGACGGCGCTGGAAACGGGCAAGCTCGGTTCGGCGGCGCTTGACGTGTTTGAGGGCGAACCCAAGCTCAATCCGCGTTTCTTGAAACTCGGTAATGTGCTGCTACAGCCGCATCACGCTTCCGGCACAGTCGAAACCCGAAAGGCCATGGGGCAGTTGGTGCGGGACAATCTGACCGCCCATTTCTCGGGCGATCCGCTGCTGACCCCGGTTCTTTGACAAGGAGATCATTGCCATGAAAGCCATCGTTGCGCATGCGGCGAAAGATGTCCGCATTGAAGAGTTTCCGGATGAGGACCTGGGCAAGGGACAGGTGCGGCTGAAGCTTGCCACCGGCGGCATCTGCGGCAGCGACCTGCATTATTACAATCACGGCGGTTTCGGCACCGTCCGCCTTCGCCAACCCATGGTTCTCGGCCATGAGGTCTCGGCCGTGGTCGAGGCTCTCGGGGAGGGCGTCGAGAACCTGGAGATCGGCCAGCTTGTTGCCGTCTCGCCATCACGGCCCTGCCGAAGCTGCAGATACTGCCAGCAAGGTTTGCACAACCAGTGCCTCAACATGCGCTTTTACGGCAGCGCCATGCCCTTCCCGCACATCCAGGGTGCCTTCCGTGAGCATCTTATTGCCGATGCCATTCAGTGCGTGCCCGCGGATGGCTTATCGGCCGGAGAGGCGGCGATGGCAGAACCTCTCGCCGTGACCTTGCACGCGACGCGCCGGGCCGGCGAAATGCTGGGCAAGCGCGTGCTGGTGACCGGCTGCGGCCCGATCGGGCTTTTGTCCATTCTCTCGGCGCGCAGGGCAGGGGCCGCGGAGATCGTGGCGACGGATCTCTCCGATTTCACATTGGCCATGGCCAAGACGGCGGGGGCGGATCGCACGATCAATTCCGCGCAGGAGCCGGACGCGCTGGCCGCTTATGGCGCCGACAAGGGAACTTTCGACGTGCTCTATGAATGCTCCGGTGCAGCCGCAGCCCTCGCGGCTGGCATTACCGCCATGCGGCCACGCGGCGTCATCATCCAGCTGGGGCTCGGCGGCGATATGAGCCTGCCGATGATGGCCATCACCTCGAAGGAACTGGAGCTGCGCGGCTCCTTCCGCTTCCACGAGGAGTTCGCCACCGGCGTTTCGCTGATGCAGAAGGGCTTGATCGACGTAAAGCCGCTGATCACTCACACCGTGCCTCTGGCGGACGCAATTTCCGCTTTCGAACTCGCGTCCGACCGCAGCCGCGCCATGAAGGCGCAGATCCGGTTCAATTGAACGTCAGCGCGTGGGGGTGGTCAGAAAGGAACGGTCGGCGCCGATCGCCTCCAGAGCTGAGGCGGCGACCATTTCATCCTGCTCGCCCGAACCGGAACCAACGCCGATGCCGCCAAGCAGCATGCCGTTCACCCGGATCGGCAGCCCGCCACGCAGACCGGTGACGCTGCCCTGGCTGGCCGCTGCCAGCGGCAGCTTCGCATGTTCTGGCAAGCTGTTGCTCGGCGCCCCAATGGAGGCCGCCGTCTTGGCCTTGGCACCGGCACTTTTAAGCGAGAGGAAGCGCGAACCCGTCATACGCACGACGCCCAGTTCCACGCCGCTTTGATCCACAATGACAATGCACTGCGGCTGATTCATTTCTTTGGCCCGCGTCACGGCCGCCTGCAGCATGGTCAAGACAGCCTCGTCGGTCAGCTGCGCGAAGGTCTGGGTAAAGGACATGGCGTCTTCCTCTGCTTTGAGTCTTGGTACCCGTATGTTATCGATATCAGCTATCAATGCCATGGGAGGAGCAAACCGAGATGTCGTTTTTCGAAGCCATCGATCCAAAGTTCAACAGGTTCGTGCTCGGCAACGCCCCGGTCAAGGAAATCGCGACCGGCTTTGACTGGGTGGAAGGCCCTGTCTGGTTTGGGGATCTGAACTGCCTGCTGTTTTCCGATATTCCCAACAACCGTATCTACCGCTGGATACCGGAGGTGGGCACGAGCGTGTTTCGCGCGCCCTCCAATTTTGCCAATGGCAATACGCGCGACCGGCAGGGGCGTCTGGTCACCTGCGAACATGGCGGACGCCGTGTGACGCGGACGGAGATAGACGGGTCGATCACGGTGATTGCCGACAGCTACCAGGGCAAACGGTTGAACTCCCCCAATGATGTGATTGTTGCTTCCGATGGCGCCATCTGGTTCTCCGATCCCCATTACGGCATCATGATGGATTACGAGGGCCAGAAATCCGAGCAGGAGCTTCCCTGCAATGTTTACCGTGTCGATCCGAACGGCGAGATCAAGGCGGTGCTGACCGATTTCAACTGCCCGAACGGGCTTGCCTTCAGCCCGGATGAAAAGCGGCTTTATGTGGCCGATACCGGCCGCATGGGTGAGCCCGACCCACGCCATATCCGCGTCTTCGACGTCGAAACAGCCTGGTCACTGACAGGCGGCGACATCTTCCACGTGATTGATCCCGGCTGTGCCGATGGTTTCCGGCTGGATCAGGAGGGCAATATCTGGTCATCCGCGGCTGACGGCGTGCATTGCATCGCGCCGGACGGGCATCTGATGGGCAAGATCCTGATCCCGCAGACCGTCTCGAATGTCTGCTTTGGCGGGCGGCATAAGCACGTGCTCTTCATCACCGCGTCAAAGAGCGTCTATTCCATCGCCCTGAACCGTCGAGGCTGCTGAGCAGCCTCAACTATTGAGCCGGTTCAGGTGATGGCGCCGCGCCGTTCGACGATGCGGGCGAACAGGCTTGCGCCCACCGGCAAAATGCCGTCATCCAGTACAAAGCCTGGATTGTGAACCGGCACATTTCCGGCGTGACCCACGGTGCAATAGACGCCGGGGCAGGCATGCAGCATGTCGGCGAAATCCTCGCTTCCCATAACCGGGTTGCCTTTCACATAGACGTTCTCCTCGCCCACCACATCCCGTGCCGCGGCCAGATAGCCTTCGACCAGTTCCTCGGTGTTGATGAGAACATCGAAGACGTTTCGAATATCCACCTCGATCTCGACTTCGAAGGAGGCTGCAATGCCCGCAGCGATGCTGCGCATGCGCGCTCGCACCAGTTCATTCACGTCGCGATCCATGAACCGAACAGTGCCCGAAACGACCGCCTCCTCCGGGACGATATTATAGGCCGTGCCGGAATGGATCTGTGTGACCGACAGCACTGCCTGTTTCAGCGGGCTGATGTTGCGGCTGATCACGGTCTGCAACGCCTGTACCAGGGCTGTCGCGACAATGATCGGATCTCGCGACGTTTCGGGATGAGCGCCATGGCTTCCACGGCCCTTAATACGCAGATCGAAGAAATCGGCACCGGCCATGGCAGGCCCCGGCTTGATGCCGATCCGGTAAGGATCATCCTGCGGGGAATTGTGAAGCGCGTAGATTTCGTCACAAGGGAAGCGCTCGAACAGACCGTCCGCCAGCATCGCGCGTGCGCCTCCGCATCCTTCCTCACCTGGCTGGAAGATGAAGATGACCGTACCGGCGAACTGCCGGGTTTCCGCCAGATAGCGTGCGGCTCCCAGCAGGATTGTCGTATGCCCGTCATGTCCGCAACCATGAAAGCGTCCAGGGTTTTGTGAGCTGTAGCTGAGGTTGGTGCGCTCTTCCATCGGAAGCGCATCCATATCAGCGCGAAGGCCGATCGTGCGGCCGGGACCCAGCGAACCCTTTAGCACGCCGATGACTCCGGTCTTACCAATTCCGCGATGCACCTCGATGCCGTAGGAGGTCAGTTTTTCCGCGACGATTGCAGACGTGCGAACCTCTTCAAAGCCTATTTCCGGATGGCGATGAAGATCCTGGCGGATCTCTGTGAGGTCATGAGCAAAGTCAGCAATATGCGGGATAACAGACATTTGGAGCTCTATTAAGGAGGTTACAAACACCGCACCATAGCCTCCTGAAACTCTGGGCCTCAAGTGGCAAATCATTGAAGCGTGGCGCCCACCGTCACACAATACCCCAGGCTCTGAAGCGTCCGCGTCCCGTCAGTTCACGAAGGCCGAGTTCGTCCACCAGCCGAAGCGCGGCTCGTGGGGTGACATCAAGAGCGTCCGCAATCATGTTTGAAGACAGTACCGGGCGGGCGATCGCCAGTTCGATAAGCTGAGGCAGGGAAGATGACATCCGGCGACCGCTGAGCCTACGTTGCAGCGACTGATGTGCCAGTAGAAGTCGGTCATGCTCCTTCAGGCCAATTTCTGCGGCGGCTGCCAGCGCCTGTGTGTAAGCGAGAAGACGGACCTGGCGCTGCGAATGCCTGCGTCGTTCGACCGGGACCGATCTAAGTCCGAGGTTCAAGGTGACCAGATGGGTCTGGCTTGTCATCTGGGCCTCACGCAACACGGCTCCGGAAAGAAGCCGCCCAAGCCAAGGCGCGTGCTGCAAAACCTGCAATTCATTCCAGGCATCAAGCGCAATGACAGCCCGCGCGACCGGCGGCAACTCCTTCGCTTCTTGCAGCACAGCCAGCCATTCCCCAAGACGTTGATCTTCGTCCCAGTCTGCATCGTAAACCCAAGGGTCTCTCTCGTGAGGTTCGGGAACTGGATGTTCAATCGGTGCATTTTCCAGAAGGGTTGCCGAGCGAGCCAGCAATGCATCGATGGATGCAAGTTCGGCATCCAGAGCTGTTAAAATGGCTGAGGTTCTGGCGTCTTGGCCATGCCGCTCGATGACGGACTTCACTTCAAGGGCTGTATCCGCTTGCTTCTCGCGGACATCTTCGACACGTGATCCAGGTCCCTGGCGCAGGGATGCCAAGCCATCCCTTCCTAAGGCCCATTCGGGAGCATGGGATACAATACGCCTGCGAGACCGCAACACATCCCGCGCAATTGTGAGCTCTCTGGTGGGCGCACGAATGTCATGGCCGGCATCATGCAACACAAGATCTTCGAGATGCACCAATTCGCCGTCGACCCAGACGGAAGAACAGGCATCCGAGAAGTGAGTTCTCTCGATCCAGCCTTCTCCAATCGACGAACGCGCTATCCGTTCATCGAGACGACTGAGCTCCGCCGTTGCCTCCGTTACCGGTGCGAACAGTTCCCGCAGCGGCAATTTCCTCAAATCATAAGACATTGAATAAACGTTAGAACAACTTCCATACGGAAGCTAGCGGCCAGTTAATGTCCGCCACATGCGATAGGAGGAGGGGAGTTGTATCGCAGCCGTATCTGGCGGCTTCGTCATTACCTCTCCCTTATAGCGCAAAATGGCTGATAAGGCAAACAGCGTATCCCCGTATCGCATCCAATCCCCCATCTGATCCTTTTCATTCACCAACAAAATTACGACAGGAAATCAGCCGCTTAGTTTGTTGTCGGCAGACAACAAAAAGCCCGTCACAGACTCCAAAGCTTCGATATGACTGAATCTTCTTCTGAATCCGCATTCATATCGATGAGCGAGTGCTTCATTTAGAATAGCCTTCTGCGTCGTCACCACATGCTGGCCTCAACAGCAATTTCATTGGAGTTGGCCGTATCACCGGAAGGGGATATCAGATGGTGCTGCTCCTTTCTAAGAAGCGCGGTAATCATGGGTGCAAGGGTAAAGGAGCCTGCTTTGGCCCGGTTCATGAGATCGTGCAGATAGCTTGCCGGGCGACGGATATGTTCGACGCGTTCAAGAAGGCAGGCCATGATCACAGCGGCATTTTCCGGTCGCAGTGCGTCACATGCCTGCTGATAGAGAACGGGGTCTATGCCCAGCATCGAACGCACAACGATGGCAGCTGCCATCAGGTCCCTCCAGGTCGAGACGGTACCACCGGGCGCGTAGGCTGAAATTTCTGGACACGCTCTGACGACCATGTCCAGCGGCATGCCTTTAAGCCCCGTGTGATTATTCAACTGTACAGATCGCGAATTTTCTTTCTTCAGCGTTTCCAAAGCCAATTCGGATTCAATTTGAGATTCTGATTCAGGACTCTCTTTGTGCTGCTCATTTCGGGCAACATTGCTGCTCGCCATTGACGCATTTTGTTGTTCTTTCAAGCGAGTAACGACATCGGAACGCAGCTTCACGAGCCGTGCGAGAATAAGTTCCACTTCATGCAATGATGGTGACCTTGTTAGTGTCGCCAAGGTTTCACTGCAGCAGGCATCCAAGGCTTCCCAATCGCCTGCGATCCCTTCTGCGATGGCTGATGCGATCAGCTTACGCAGGTCACGTCTGCAGATGCTGAGGTCCTCCTTCGCCCGGCGGAGCGCCAGTCTTTCCGCAACGACCTTTTGCGCCAACACGGCAAGTTCCGGGGCTCGTGCCACAAGTGGTGACAGATCGAAACCAAACGCGGCTTCCACTTTGCCAGCTGTCGATTTGCGGGCATAGCGTTTTCCGTTCGCACTATCTCTGCGAATGATCAGACCGGCTTCTATCAGGAATGCGAGGTGACGGCGCAGCGTTGCGCCCGCCATGCCATGCGCACGCAAGGAGAGCTGCGTGTTGGAAGGGAAGACAATCATGCAATCGCCTTGCTTCAATTCCGTCTCCGGATAAAAGCTCAGCAGCGCGTTGAGAACCGCCATGCTGCGATCTTGTAGACCAAGCGTCTTTCTGGCTTCCGTAACGTCACGGAAAACCTTCCATTTGTCGATACAAAAACCGTGTTCTATTTCCTCTATGGCCGCTTGTCGTTTCATCAGGGCAAGCGATATCGTCCGCCGCCCAAAGGGCGTCGTTACATGTCCAGTTGACATCTTTCTTTTCACCTATCCAAAGGCAAAAGAAATCCGGTCACCGAAACGATGCCAAAAAGACTTGACTGCTTTTTATGGAAATGCGATTCTCAGGCTGCTTACACCAATGAGAGAGGCTTCCATGACGGCAACGTTTTGGGGGCCTTTTTCTTTTGCGGTTCTTGTCCTTAAGTTTTCCTCAGGCTGTCATTTTTCCTTGTTGAAGCTTTCGTAGAGTGCAGGCAATTGATCCATAACGAACAACGCGAAAGCTTCATCGCGTTGTCGGTTAATCTGGATCTTGCAATGCTTTGAAGAAACGGAAAGCACAGCAATATCAACTCCGTTGGCGGAGCGGGCAATCGATGTGTCGCGGATCTTCTCCGCCCCTGATACATCGGCCTTCTTGAGCGCCCGCAAAATCGTCGTAAACCGATCCTCGGTATCCTTGTGGACGAAGGCCTTGTCCTGAATTGCCTTCCGGGCCTTGGCTTCGGATGACGTGTCCTTGAAAAGGTCCGCCATTTCCTGCCAACGACCGCGTCCCACCTTTGGTGCTCGACCAATGGCAGTAACGACCCAGTCAGGCACGGATTGAGCGACGGCAATCAGTTTGGAAACTTCCGCTCGGTCTACCGAAAGAGCGGACTGGATCAATGTCCTCTGAAATCCGGCGCTTTCGAGTTTGTGCGCAAAGGCAGCTCGCTCGATGAAGCTCAGATCTTCGCGAGCAGAGTTTTCTATTCCTTGTGCGACGACGAGGCGGTCATCATCCAGATCGCGCACATAGGCTTTGACGGGAAGCCCGAGATCGGTTGCAGCACGAAGCCGTCGGTGTCCGTAAGCAACCTGATACCGACCTTGTTCCGTCGGATGCGGGCGCACAAGAATGGGGATTTCCTGTCCGTGTTCCAGAATGGAGGCGCGCAGGGCTTCAAAGGCTGCAATATCCTGATCCAGAAATCGGTCTGCAAAAGGCGAGGGATCGACGGAAGCCGGATCCAGTTCGACCGGCAGCGCCCCTTCTGCCACACGCTTCTTCAGAGCCTCGTATTCACGTTCTACCTCTGAAAACGTATCCTGCAATGAGCGGACGGCTCCTGAGGTGACACGCGGGGTGGCACCCCGACGCTCAGTGGTTTGAGTTTCATCATTGCCTGCAGCAAATAGCGACCGGATCGATTGGGTACGTTTGCTCATGGCATCTCTCTTTCGATCAGGGCTTCGCTGTATGGCAAAACAGCTGTCGTGTTGTCTGTGGACAACAAGCTAACCTTTTGAATCTGAACCGTTAAGGTCATTTGGCGCGCTCCCATACTCCGTTGATGAGATCGATGACCTCCTGATTGACCGCATTGATCGATTCCATTGCCCGATCATACGTGGAGCGACCCACGGCACCGCGCGACAGCTCATAAAGGGATTGCTTGGTCAACCCCGCATTGGCAATCGCGGTTGATTTCCATGCGGACGCTGCCATGACGTCGCTTGCAAAGACATCCCGAAGCAGACCCACAATCTCCTGTTCAGGCACGTCGCGTGGGTCGTGCCGGGTGATGAGGAAACGCAGGAAGTCGTAATCGAGCTTGCCACCCGCTTCTTCGATGACCGAAACGAGGTCGGACGTCATCAGCAGGAATTGGCTCATGGATGCGACATCCACCATCTGCGGATGGACGGTGACGATCATGCCAGTCGCTGCGTTCAACGCCCCCATGGTGAGAAAGCCAAGTTGTGGAGGGCAATCGACGACCACGACATCGTATTCATCTTCGACCTGTGCAATCGCGCCAGCAACGCGACGGAAGAAGAGGTCTTCCGGTTTGCCCCGGTTCTGCAGCATGTGGCGCGGAGTCTGATGCTCGAATTCCATCAGTTCCAGATTGCCGGGTACGATGCTGATGCCGGTGAAATAGGTCGGCTTGATGATATCCCGCATCGAAACCCGCTCATCGTCATAGCGGATCGCACCGTACAAGGTGGCGTTTTCGGCAACATCGAATTCCGGTTGATACCCGAACATGGCGGATAAGGAAGCCTGTGGATCGAGATCGATTGCCAGCACGCGATAACCCTGAAGGGCGAGTCCCTGCGCAAGATAGACGGACGTCGTGGTCTTGGCCGACCCCCCTTTGAAATTCGCGACGGTGATGATCTGCAATTTTTCACCAGGCCGGCGGCGCGGCCAAAACCGCACGGCATCCTTGGGGCGAGACGTGGCAAGATAGCGCCGCAGCTCGTTGATCTGTTCAAGCGAATAGGAGCGTCGGCCGGCGGTTCCAAGGTCTGGCGTCGGTCCGAGGCCATCGAGTGAAAGCTGGCGCAGATAACCATCGGACACACCAACAATCTCGGCCACCTCGCCGGAGGTGAACGAGCGAAGAGACTTTTGCGCCATGGGCGGAAATGCACGCTCACCAACCGCCCGCAAACGTGCAGACAAAGCTTCTGCTCGTTGCGTAATATGCGCGGATGTCGATGCTCCACGGATGTGCCTGTCGATCACGTTCACTGCGGCCTCTGGTTTCAGACGGTTTCTGGGCGTTAGACGCGCTAATACCGTCTCAAGATAAGCCACGATTCTCGCAACCCCGCAAGGGAATTAGAGTTAACAATGCCTTACCGGCATGCGGGCTTCATGGCGTTTAGTCCCGCATGCCCCAAAATCCCCGGAAAATCCGATAGATAAGAAAGTCGTGCAAACAAGTCGGGCCACACGGGTCGGTGTCCTCGCCGGGGGGTATCCATCTTACGGACCGCAGGAGTCTCGAGATTTTTCCGACTCAGAGGATAGAATCGCCGACCTCTTGCCGCACATCAAATCTCACTTCGGGGCTTCTTGTCCGGCAGCGGGTGTTGTCGCAATTCCCATCGCCACCTTTAACTCATCACTCATCGGCAGACAGATGCAATAGCCTGCGCTGGTGATCGGCCTCAGGAACCAGCGGGCGTATATCTCCGGCATTTGCGGGCTTGCATAGATTTTCCGGAGCAGCGTTGCTACGAGCTCGGAAAATTCACGATCATCGACGTGTGTCATAAAGCCATAGGGTGTAGGCTCGGTGATTGCTTCGGTCGAGATCACATAGTCGGTTGAGTGACCGGTTGCGGCAACCATTGTCCTCAGCAGAATGTCATCCATGGCAAAGGCTGAAGCCCGACCGCTTGAAACCAGATCGAATGCACCTTGAACTGTATCCAGAGGGAGCGAAACGAGGTTCAGCTTTTTCTCCCGGCTTACTTTTAGGATGTCGGCGACATTGACAGTTCCCAGGACAACACTTACGGATTTGCCCCGCAGATCCTCGACCGTTCTGATGTTGTTCTTTGCAAGTGAGACAAAGCGCGTCTGTGAGATGAAATGCGGTGGTGCGAAGGTGGCGACTTTCATCCGGTCAGGCGTGTTGCTGCTCGACGCGCATTCGATATCGGCCTGACCATCATTCAGCATTTGGACACGATTGCTCGGCGTTCTCTGGATATATTCAGTGCGCAATTTTGGAAGTTGCAATGCCTGCCGCAATTGCTCAGCCAGAGCTGCGCAGAGATCTATGGAATAACCCGCAACGGTTCCGTCGTCTGCCTGGTAGGAGAACGGGGCAGATGCACCATAGGCTACGCGTAACACCCCACTCTTACGAATTCTTTCTAGAGTGGAGCTCTCTTGCGCCGCGGCCGTACCACAGAAGATGATGCAAATGGCGATGAGCAGCAACTGAACCAACGCTCGGACGTGTGTGACGATCATTGACTCCATAGCCGCCTCAATCCTTGTATTCCTGAGGGGTGGCGAACAGCGCTTCCAATTCCGGCGACATGGGCAAATGCATATTGAGGCCTGCCGGGGGAATGGGCGACATGAACCACTTTTCGTAGATCTTGCGAATTTCACCGCTGACGAAGAGTTGCCGCAACGCGTCGTTGACGGCCGTCTTGAAGGCCTCATCTTTTGCCGGCAGCATCAATCCGTAGGGCTCTGGCCGATTGAGGGCTTCGCGGGAAATCTCGAACTTGGATGGATCCGCGGAAACCGCAACCAGCCCCGCCAGCAGCACATCATCCATCACGAAGGCAGAGGCGCGGCCGCTTTCCACCATCGCGAAGCTATCCTTGTGCTCCTTGTTGATCATGACGGAAATGTTGAGGTTTCTGCCACGATTGACTGCGTTCAACTGCTCGATGTTGACGGTGCCGGTGGTGGAGGCAACGCTGCGACCGGATAGATCGGCAATCGTACTCATGTGAGAGGATTTCAGCGACACGAAACGTGTAGCGGTCAGAAAGTGCGGCAGCGAGAAGTCGACTATCTTGCGCCGTTCAGCGTTGTTGGTGGTCTCAGCACATTCCATGTCCATCTTGCCGGCCCGCATCAGCACGAAGCGTGTAGCGGTGGTTGTTGGCAAGTATTCGATCTTGATCTTGTCCAACTGCAGCGTGGTTTCCAAGGCCTGGACGATGCGCTCGCATAGCTCGATGGAGTATCCTATCGGGTGGCCATCCCGAACATAGGAGAACGGAATCTCGTTTTGTCGGTGCCCGATCACGATTGTCCTGGTCTCGGCAATCTTTTTCAGCGTATCGGGGGACTCCTCAGCTTGTGCCAGGTTTGCCGTCAGGCACAGAGAGCCTGCTGCGATCGCCGATCGCAGAAAGCTGCCGAACGAGATGCCATTTCCAGATCCTTGCATGCGACGACACAGCATGATGCAGCCCTTTGCTATTGCGCTCTGGCAGAAACCAGACGGGAGGGAGATGGGAAGAATAGATCCTGGCGCTGCGGTTTGCCGAACAGATAGCCTTGCCCGGCATCACACCCCACGCCCCGCAGCCAGGCGAGTTGCGTCATGTTCTCTATGCCCTCGGCTGTCACCTCGAGTTGAAGATTGCGGGCAAGGTTGATTGTGCTGGCAAGGATGGCCCGGCTTCGCTCGTTTGTCTCCAGTGTCGAGACGAAATGCCTATCGAGTTTGATGCGGGTTACCGGCAGTTCTGCCAAATAAGTGAACGTGGAAAAACCGGTGCCGAAATCGTCCAGCGCCAGTCCGACGCCGAGATTGCGGATGTCTGCAAGCGTTGCTTCCGCTTCCTGGCGATTGAGAAGAACCGATTCCGTCAATTCCAGCTCTAGACGCGAAGGTGGGAGGCCAGTTGAAGCAAGCGCCTGACGGACAGAGGCCCCTATATCACCTCGATGCAGTTGCACCGCGGAGATATTGACGGCAACCTTCTGGCCGTCCTCCCAGCCACAGGCGTCCTGGCAGGCCTGTTCCAGAATCCATTGGCCGATCTCGACGATCAACCCGCTGTCTTCGGCGGTAGGAATGAAGGTGTCCGGAAGAATAAGCCCCTGCTCCGGATGACGCCAGCGCAGAAGTGCTTCGTAACCAAGCACGGAAACATCAGACAGGTTGACGATTGGCTGATAGTGAAGCTCAAATTCCTTATGGGCCAAGGCACGTAGTAACTCAGCCTTCATGGTATCACCACCTGGCATGTCCATGCCCGGTTCAAAGAAGGTGAATTGCCCGCGCCCTGCTGCCTTGGAGGCATAGAGAGCGATATCCGCCGCATGGATTAGAGCCGTACGAGAGGCGGCGTGCACCGGCGCTGTCGCGATGCCGATACTTCCGCCGATTTCAATGATACGTCCGTCAACAGAAAACGGTTGTTCAATGGCTTCGATGATGCGGGATGCGAGCTTGCGCCCCTCGACATCTCCACTCAGTTCCAGGCGTTGCAACAAAGCGAATTCATCGCCGCCCAGACGTGCAAAGACATCGCCTGGCGCAAGCAGAGCTGAGACCCTTTCTGCCGTCATGACTAGAATGCGGTCTCCCACAGCATGACCATAGGTGTCATTGACCGGCTTGAACCGATCGAGATCCAGAAGCAGCAGATTGAAGGCCTTGCCGGCTTCCCGCATCTCTTCTAAAGCGGCTTCGGCGCATTTGATCATCGAGGTGCGGTTCGGCAGCCCGGTGAGCGGATCATGATGGGCTAGATGCTCCATTTCTCGGGCCGTTTCACGCACCTGCCTCAGATGTTCCCGTTCGACGACTGCCGCCCGAAGCGTTTCGATGGCTGTTGCCAACTGGCCGATTTCGTCGCCTCGCTCCTGAAATGGCGTTAGGTTACCGGTATCATCTTCCGCAATGCGTTTTAACGATTGGATGAGTGTCGGCACCGGATGAAAGAGACCCTTCATGACGAATACAATCGCGCCGCCGGTGACCACCATAATCAAACCCAGAATGATCAGAGTGTTGCGGTAAAAGACGGCGCGATTCTGCAGCAGCGTATCCGCAGAGCCGACGCTGGCGACGACGGCGCCCAGCAAATCCCCCTGATTGTTCTGTATCGGCAGATAGCTGGTAAAATATTCAGCGCCCGCGATCTCCACGAACCCGGTGAAGAAAGTGTTCGAAGCGTCGATCTGTTCGTGCTCGGCGTTGGCGATCCGCAAAAGCTGCCCACCCTCTCCGGCATCACTGTCGGTAATGCTGACCAGGCGATGCTCGTTCGGAATGGAGCGGAAGAGCCATACTGGTTGTTTGGTCTGAAGGCTTGCCAGTGCCAGAACATCCGCTGGGTTGAAGCCTGTATCCAAAACCGATTGATCGTCGCCGATCAGCCGGTCTGTGCGAATGCGGACAATCTGCCCGGAGGGGGCGGCATCCACAGTCACGAAGCTGTAAATATTGCGGATGGCTGCCGTTGCGATCTGCGCATTCATCTCGGCTTGGCGGCGCCAATCCTGGCGCTGGCCATTCTCCATCATGATCCAGCCCGTCAACGCCCCAGACACAAACGCGAGAACAACAGCCGTTAAGAGAAAATATCCAATTTTGCCCAGCAGCGAGCGATGCCAGCTGATACGTGATACAGCTTTAAATTGCGACTGGAAATTATCGAGCTGCATAAAACCTGCACTTCTTTAAATTCGCAAAAGGTATTCGCGCGTTCAGCGTGCAGGAAGAGTCATTGAAAAGGAATTTACCGACGGAATATACTGCCGGAGAAGGTTTCAGACCCGTTAACAAAATACGGTGATTGTTAAGGTCATTCGTATCTATATTTCCAATCCTCCTTCATAGGGAGGATTAACAAATTTCTTTGTAACGCATTACACTACAGCAAGAGACAACTCGATCTTTGCACGTGTAGTGCAACAGGACGCCAGCCTTATGCGGGCGCCCCGTTTTCATGATCATGTCGTTGTTCGAAGCAGCCCACTTGCCGTTTGCCAAGCAGGTTGGTTTCTTGACTCAGCTTGCTTTGGCATAGCCTTTGCTACCTTGCGTCCACTCCGGCAGCCATTCCCGATGGGCAATGAGCAGGTCATCGACCAGCGACCAGATCTGGTCGAGATCCAGTTCGGCGGCCGTGTGCGGGTCCATCATCGCGGCATGATAGATGTGCTCCCGGTTTTCGCTCATCAGCGCCCGCACAGTCAGTTCCTGCACATTGATGTTGGTGCGGATTAGCGCTGTCAGCTGCGGCGGGAGATCCCCGATGAAGGTTGGTTGGATGCCGTTATGATCCACCAGGCACGGCACTTCAGCGGCGCAATCGGCTGGCAGCGAGGTGATGCAGCCATTGTTGCGCTGGTTGCCGTAGATGACCGAGGGTTCGCCGGTCCACACCGAGTTGATGATAGAGGATGCATATTCCTTGGACTGCTTGACTTCGATGCGATCGGCCGAGCGATAGGTTGCGGCCTGCGTTTTCCACCGCTCGATCTGCTCGATGCAGCGCTTGGGATACTCGTCCAAGGGAATGCCAAACTTCTCGATCAGATCCTCGCGGCCCTCCTTGATGAAATAGGGCGTGTACTCGGCAAAATGCTCGGAGCTTTCAGTGACGAAATAGCCGAGACGGGTCAGCATCTCGTAACGCACCTTGTTGGGGCAGCGCGGGTTCCAGCCAGGCTTGGGCGCACGACCCTCGCGATAGGCGCGCACGAGATCCGGATAGAGGTTGCGATAGCTGCCATCCGCCTGGCGGTGTTCGAATTCCAGGAAGAAGGCCATGTGGTTGATGCCGGCGGAGCGGTAGCGGATTTCCTCGTAGGGGATATCCAGGTCATGCGCGAGCTCCATCGCCGTACCCTGCACCGAATGGCAGAGGCCCACCTGGCGAATGCTCGGATATTTCTCCGCAATCGCCCAGGTGTTGATCGCCATCGGGTTCACATATTGCAGCATGATGGCATTGGGGCAGACCGCCAGCATGTCCTCGCAGATCTTCCAGAGATGCGGCACGGTGCGAAGCCCGCGCATGATGCCGCCGACACCCAAAGTATCGGCAATCGTCTGGCGCAGGCCGTATTTCTTCGGCAGTTCGAAATCCGTAACCGTGCAGGGCTCATAGCCGCCGATCTGGAAGGCGACGACGACGAAATCGGCTCCCTGCAGGGCGCGGCGCTGGTCCGTATAGGTTTCCGCTTTGGCCTTGACGCCGAGCGTCGCGATCAGCTTGTTGACGACGATGGCACTTTCTTCCAGGCGCTGCGGATTGATATCCATCAGCGCAATGGTGGCCTCCGAAAGGGCGGGCCTCTGCAGCACGTCGCCAACAATGTTCTTCATGAACACCGTGGAGCCGGCGCCGATGAACGTGATCCTGGGTTGTCTTGCCATGTCATTCCTCCTGCAATCAGGCAATATCGAAGGCGGCCCTTACGAGCCGCCGGGTGTAATCGGTCTTGGGGTTGGACAGTACCTCGGCCACGGGGCCTTCCTCGACGATCCGGCCGTGCTGCATGACGATGACACGGTGGCAGAGCGCCCGCACCACCTTGAGGTCGTGGGAAATGAAGAGGTAGCTGAGGCCTCTCTCGTCCTGCAGCTTGCGCAGGAGATCGATGATTTGGGCCTGCACCGAAAGATCCAGCGCCGAGGTCGGCTCATCCAGCAGGATGAATTCCGGCTCAAGCGCTATGGCGCGGGCAATGGCGATGCGCTGACGCTGGCCGCCGGAAAATTCGTGCGGGAAACGGGAGAGGATGTCGACCGGCATTCCTGCTGCGTCCAATGCATCCTGCACGCGCTCCAGCCGCTCGCCCCGGCTGTTGCCGATGCCGTTGACGATCAGGCCCTCCTCAATGATCTGACCGATCGTCATGCGCGGATTGAGCGAGGCGAACGGATCCTGGAAGACGATCTGCATGCGGGCGCGCAAGGGGCGCATTTGCGCGCGCGTGCGGCCATCGACACGCTCCCCGTCGAACGCGATCTCGGCCGCTGCCGGTTCGTTCAGCCGCAGAAGCGACTGGCCGAATGTGGTCTTGCCGGAACCGGATTCCCCGACGATGCCGAGCGTCTCGTGCCGGTGCAGGGTGAGGCCGAGGCCATCCACCGCCACCAGTTCGCGCAGGTCCGGTTTGAAGAACCCGCCATGGCGTAGCATGAACGACACCTTCACACCGCGGGCCGTTAGAAGCGGCCGCGAACCGTCCGGCAGCGGCGAGGCGCTTCCATGCGGTTCGGAACCAAGCAGCTTCTTCGTGTAGGGGTGGCGCGGATTGGCGAAGATCTCCGCTGTCGTGTTGTGCTCGCGCATCTCGCCATGCTGCATGACGTAGACATAATCGGAGAACTTGCGGACGATGGTGAGATCGTGAGTGATCAGCACTACGGCCATGCCGCGCGCCTGCTGCAGGTCGCGGATGAGGTTGAGGATCTGCGCCTGAACCGTGACATCGAGCGCCGTCGTCGGTTCATCGGCAATCAGCACGTCCGGGTCGTTTGACAGCGCCATGGCAATCATCACCCGCTGCCGCTGACCGCCGGAAAGCTGATGCGGATATTGTTTCAGCCGCGCCTCCGGTTCCGGGATCTGTACCTGACGCAAAAGATCCAGCGCGCGAGCCTCCGCTTCCGCCTTGCCGATCCGCGAATGAACCCGGATCGCCTCGACGATCTGGCTGCCGATCGTATAGAGCGGGTTCAGCGAACTCATCGGTTCCTGGAAGATCATCGAGATGCGGTTGCCGCGCAGCGCACGGCGGACGCGGGGCGTGAACTTCAGGATATTGGCGCCGTTGAAGGTAATCGTCGCATCGGTGGAGACACGGGCGCGTTTGGTCAGCAGCCCCATGACCGTGCGGGCGGTCACGGACTTGCCGGAGCCGGACTCACCGACAATCGCGATCGTCTCACCCTTGTAGAGCTGGAAGGAAATATCCTTCACCGCCTCCACATGGCCATGCTCCACCTTGAAAGTGACGGCGACGTTGCGCGCATCCAGAATGGGTTCGCCATTGCGGTTCGCATGGTCGAGGCGGGTTTCCGGGGCATAGGGGTTCAGCCGAACGACAGCCATGGACATTCTCCTCAATAGGGATCAACCGCATCGCGCAGACCGTCGCCCAGCGCATTGAAGGCGAAGACGGCAACCAGCACGAAGGCGACGGGCGAGAGGATCCAGGGGTAGGAACCGATCACCGAATAGGTGGCGGTATCCTGCAGCATCAGCCCCCAGGAAATGAGCGGCGGCTTCACGGCAAAGCCCAGGAAGCCGAGGAAGGATTCGAGCAGGATGACGGTCGGGATATGCAACGTCACCGCCACGATCACATGGCTCATGACATTCGGAAGGATGTGCTGAAATATGATGCGCCGGTCTGTGGCGCCGACTGCAATCGCGGCCCGCACATATTCGATGCGGGCGAGCGCCAGCGTCTTGCCGCGCACCTCGCGTGACATCTGCGCCCAGCCGAGCGCCGACATGACGACCACCACGAAAGTGAGGAACACATGCGTCGGAGCTGTCACCGGGATCAGCGAAGTCAGCGCCAGGTAGAGCGGCAATTGCGGAAAGGCCAGCACGATCTCCACGAAGCGCTGGATCCAGGCATCCGCAGCACCGCCGAAATAGCCGGAGACAAGCCCCACGGTGGTGCCGACGATGGTGACGATGGCAACGACGCTCAGCGCAATCGCCAGCGAAATGCGCGAGCCATGGATGGCGCGGGAGAGAACATCGCGACCGAACTTGTCGGTGCCGAGCAGATGCACGGGCTCTCCATCAATCGATCCGAAGAAATGCCTGTCGGTGGGGATGAGGCCGAAGAGACGATACTCCGCGCCCTTCACGAAAAAGCCCAGCAGGCGAGGATGGTCGAAGTCTGGCCCGACAACCGGCTGAAAGGTGACGGGATCGAGTTCGCCCGTTTCGGCGGTGGCGTAGACGCGTGGCCGGAACGTGACGTTCCCGTCCTTGTCGCGGAAGCTGATGGCTTGCGGCGGCGAGAAGCTCTCATGCGTTTCGACCGGGTTCATCGGCGCGAAGAAATCGGCAAACACCGCCATCAGCACCAGCAGCGCGACGAGGATGAGGCCCATCATGCCGGTCAGGGAGCGGCGGAAGCGTCGCCACACAAGAGCGGCATAACTCTCGTTACGATGAGCTCTCTTGCGGCTGTCGGTGGTGGTTGTTTCGCTTTGAGCGGTCTGGGTTTCATTCATGGCCAGCATCTCACGCCCTCCCAAATTCGCGGACGCGCGGGTCCAGAAGCGCCAGCAGCATGTCGGCGATGATGTTGCCCACCACCAGCGTGGCGGCCAGCACCATCATGAAGGTCGCCGTGACATAGACGTCGCCGACCGCCATAGAGCCGACGATGGCCGGGCCGACGGTCGGCAGCGCGAAAATGATGGCGGTTTCGATTTCGCCACTCAGCATGTAGGGCAGCACGACGCCCTGATACATGACCAGCGGATGCAGCGCGTTCGGCACCGCGTGGCGAAGAATGACGGACCCTTCCGACAGACCCTTGGCGCGGGCCGTTTCGATGTATTGGGCATTCAGCGTATCGAGCAGATTGCCGCGCATGACCCGCATATTATAGGCAAGCCCGCCGAATACGGCGATGGCAACCACCGGCCAGACATGGTGGAAGAGGTCCGCGACCTTGGCCCAGGACCATGGCGCGCCGCCATATTGCGGCGAGAAGAAGCTGCCGATCTCCGAAACGTCGAAATGAAAGACCATCAGATAGACCAGCACAAGCGCCATCAGGAAGCGCGGAATGGTCATGCCGAGGAAAGAGATAGCCGACAGAACATTGTCGATCCAGGAATACTGCCGCGTGGCCGCCCAGATGCCGAAGCTGATGCCGAACAGCGAGGCCAGGATATGGCAGACCAGCGCCAGGGCCAGCGTGCGGGGCAGGCGCTCACCCACCACTTCCGCCACGGGCTTGTTATAATAGAAGCTATAGCCGAAGTCGCCACGCGTCACGATGCCGGTGATCCAGTTGAGATACTGCACCGCCATCGGCTGGTCGAGCCCATGTTCGACGCGGTAGGCCTGCGCCTGCGCTTCCGCCTGTTCATAGGAAGCCCCACCCTGGTTCATCAGCTGTGAACGGATGTAATCTGCATAATCGCCGGGCGGTGCCTGAATGATTGCGAAGGTGACGATGCTCAGGATCAGAAGCACCGGCACCGCCGATGCGATCCGTGTCAGGAGAAATCTCAGCATCACGTCCTCTCTGCGTTGCGGAGGCCACAGGATGCGGCCTTTTGCTTGGATCCCGTCCGGCCGCGCCTCACGCGCGGCCGGGCTTTTCTCTCTCTGGGGGACAGGAGATCAGTTGATGGGGCCTGGATCACCCGGCTTGCCGGGAAGCTGCTGCGGGAAGAGCTCGTACTTGCCCTGCTTGCTGGCCGCGACCCAGACCCGTTCGCGCATGATGGAATCTTCCGCCCAGTTGAACATATAGATCGGCGTGCCGGGCGGGATGTTGGAGAAGCGCTTGTTGATGATGAGCGCCCCCGGATATTCGGTCAGGCCGATCGTATAGAGGTTCTGGGTATAGAGCTTCTGGTACTGCTTCATCAGCTCGGCCCGTTCAGCATTGTCCTGCGAGGCGATGAAGCGCTTCACCAGATCCGCCATCTGCTGTTCGAAGGGCAGAATGTCGAGTTCCTTGCCTTCCGGTGCGCGGTGGTTCCAGCTGGTGCGTGGGCCGACCGGCGCCAATTGCTCGGTGTTCTGGACGACTGACGACAGCTCGGTGCTGTTGCGTCTCACGGCCCAGTCGAAGCGGCCGGAATAATGGGCGGCATCCCGCTGGTTGGAGTCGAGCGCATTGATGACGACGCGGATGCCGATTTTCGCCATCTGGCCGACCAGACCTTCCGCCAGGCTCTTGTCCGTCGTGTAGCCATTGTTGACCAGAAGCACGATCTCGACATTCTTGCCGCCGGCGGTGCCCTTCGGGAAATTGACGAAGCCGTCATTATCCGTATCGACGAGACCGAGTTTCTTCAGTGTCGCCTTCGCGCCTTCCAGATCATAGGGGTAATAGACCGTGGAATTGCGATCATAGAAGCTGGTGCCGGAAGACAGACCGCCAGGATAGATGGCCGTAAACGGACCCTTGACCAGACTGTCGCCCACCGCCTTGCGATCGATGGCCGAACTGATGGCCTGGCGGAACTCCAGATTGCGGTTCAGTTCACGCACCGCCTGCTGGCGCTCATCCGGCGTGCCCCAGCCATTGGCGGAAAAATTCATCAGCAGATTGTAGCCGATCAGGCGCGGGCCGAAATCGAGACGCGCCGGCGCATTGGGGTCCGCCGCGCGCTTCAGCGAGGCCACAAAGTTTTCCGGCTGTTCAAGATTGGAGAAGTCGCCGGAGCCGGCCACTGCCTGCACGTCACGATCCGCCCAGGTGGAAAGCTTATAGTGCACCTCGTCGAGATAGGGCAGTTGCTGGCCCTTCTCATCCACCTTCCAGTAATAGGGATTGCGGCGCAGGACGATGATATCGTCCGGCCGATAGGCCACCGGCACCCAGGCGCCCATGACCGGCATGTTCATGTATTCCGGTGGATAGGCATTCTTGAACTGGTCATAGGTGTTCTTGGAGTATTTAGGGTGCTTCTGCTTCAGCATATGGGCCGGGCCCGGGCAGAAGTTCGGATAGGCCATGGTGTAGAGATACTGCTTGGGGAAGGCGGCCTTGAAGGTCCACTCGACGGTGTAGTCGTCGATCTTGGTCAGTGTCGTTCCCTCGCCGAAGGCTTCCGGCGAAGCGCCACCGCCAAGCGGCGAGACATTGGGATCGATGACGGCATCTTCCCAATAGAACATCACATCGTCAGCGGTGAAAGGAACGCCATCGGACCATTTGGCACCTTTCACAAGATGCATGGTCAGCTTGTGGCCGTCCGAAGACCATTCCCAGCTCTTGGCTAGGTTCGGCAGCGGCTCAGTATCCTTGGCGTTGACCTGGAACAGCGGGGCCGTCCGCGTCAGGCATTCGGAAAGCGCGATGTCGATGCCGCCCCAGCCCTGGCTCTGTCCGGCGATATAATTCCACCCCTCGGGACGGCCGCCGATGACGTGGCGCAAGGTGTCGCCGTAGACGCCGATGCCGTCGGGCATATTGCCCGCCTTGTAGACGAGCGGCTCCTCGGGCAAGCGATCCTTCAAGGGCGGCAGCTTGCCGGTCTTTTCGAACTTCTCCATCACCCAGCCGGGCTCGCTGTAGAAGGGCAGGGCCTTGAACTCGAGTATGGAATCGCGGGCTACATAAGTAATCTTGCCTTGCGCCGGAAAAGGTGGCGGCTCAGGCGGAGCGCTCGTTTCAAAGGCCTGTGCATTCAGCGCAAAGATAGAAGCTCCCAGACTGAGCGCGGTGATCCTGCTGATCCTGCTTAGATGCGGCATATCCATTCCTCCCTTTCGACTGCGCTCCCCAGCGCGTCGCTCCTCATCCTCACCCGCAGATGCGAAACTCCTCTTCCCGCATCTGCCAATTCCATTCCGGCACCAGGTTCAGCTAGCGGCCTTCATTGCGGCCTTTTCGGCGCGCAGTTCCTCGATGGAGCGCACCTGGCGCCGTGCGGCACCGGCCCAGTCACGGGTTTTTACCTTGGCCTTCGACAACCTCTCGCGCGAGGCGGGAACGGCATCGGCGTATTGCGGAAGCCACCGCGCTTGCGCGACCACCATCTCATCCACCATCTGCCAGACCTCTTCCGGTGTGGAGACGGCACCGACCAGCGGATCATGCAGGACAGCGAGCTTTAGAAGATCAATGTCCCCGGTGACAGCCGCATGAACGGACATGCGCTGCACATTGATCGAAGCCATGCAGGTTGCAGCACAGGCTTCCGGCAGCGTGATGCCTGACACCATGTTGATGCCGAAGCGATCGACGAAGCCGGGCGATTCAATGATGGCATCCGCCGGCAGATTGGTAATGACGCCGGTGTTCTTCACATTGAAATGACCGCGATAGACTCGACCGGTTTCGAGCGCTTCCAGAATATGGCTCGCATGCTCATTGGAGCGGCGGGCAGGATCGATCGGCCTCTTGGCGGATTCCAGGAATTGCGGAAATTCCGTTTCGAACCAGTTGCGCGTCTCGGTGGAGTAGCGCAGATAGCCGCCTGTTTCGCCGTGGATCCAATCCGACATGTCGATCCAGCGGGTGATCTCTTCCGGCCGCTTGCGGTACCAGGGCAGGTATTCGGAAAGGTGCCCGTTGCTTTCGGTGGAGTAGACGCCGAAGCGTTTCAGCACGTCGATGCGCAGCTTTTCCTGCTGCGAATAGACCGGATGCGCCTCGAAGGCGGCAATCAGTTCATCCTTGCCGATTTTGCGGCCCTTCAGCCTCAGATCGACGAACCATGTCTGGTGGTTGATGCCGGAGCATACATAATCCAGTTCCCTGACCGACGATGCGCCCAGCACTTCGGCAATCTGCTCGGCACCATGCTGGACGCCATGGCAAAGGCCGATCGTATCGACTTTGCCGTATTCGATTGCCGCCCAGGTGTTCATGGCCATCGGGTTGGCATAGTTCAGGAACTTGGCACCCGGTGCGGCGACCTCGCGGATATCCTTGCAGAAATCCAGGATGACCGGAATGTTGCGCTGGCCATAGAGAATGCCGCCGGCGCAGATCGTGTCGCCCACGCATTGGTCGATCCCGTATTTCAGCGGTATGCGGATATCCTCCGCATAGGCTTCCAGCCCGCCGACGCGCACGCAACTGATAATGTAGCGCGCGCCTTCCAAGGCGCGGCGGCGATCCGTCGTCGCGGTCACTTTCGTGGGCAGATTGTTGGATGCCACGACCTGCTCCAGGATCTGGCGGATCATGCCCAGATTCTGCTCGCTGATGTCGGTCAGGGCGAATTCGACGTCCTGAAACTCCGGCACACAAAGAAGGTCTGTGAACAGCTTTTTCGTGAAGCCGACGCTTCCAGCGCCAATGATAGCGATTTTGAAACTCATCCGTCCCATTCTCCTCGCAATTTTCAAGCCGATCGACAACGTGCTCCGTTCAAATGCATCCGCCATTCGATCCGGCGTGAAATAGCCGGTGAGCCTTGGGGTTTGGCGACGGGAACACGATCAGACTTTGCTTTCGGCTTCTCCTCGGCCTGGGATTATGCGTATATTTTCCGCGCGCAACAGAGAAGGATTATGCTTTCATGGGTAATTTTGTGCTCGACAATCTGGTTGCCGCCGGGCCTGTGATGCGCACAGTTTCGCTACCGCGCGGACGCCAGACGCTGCATACCATGCCGACCAGTGCAGGTTATGAAATCCGCGAGAACTGTTTCTATGATTGGGATGGGCGAAAGCGAGGTCTCGCACCCTTCACGGTGCTGCAGCACACCATCGCCGGGCGTGGCAATCTGATTTACGAGAACCGCGCGATGCAGGTGAAGCAGGGCGAGACGCTGCTGGTGGTCATTCCGCACAGCCACCGGTACTGGCTGGAGAAAGGCAACCGCTGGGAGTTCTTCTGGATTTCCATGAATGGCGAGGAGGCGCTGCGCATTCACCGTTCGATCCTTGCCATCACAGGCCCGGTTCTGAAGCTGCAGCCTTCCACCATCGACCAATTGGCTGAGTGTTGCTACCGGCTCGTCACCGGTGGCGAAGCGCCGGGTTCAGCCTCCGCCATAGCTTACGAGGCCGCAATGGTGCTCTATGATGACGTCTTCGGCTCCCACCCGACCTTTGCGCAGGAGTACCGATCGCTGCAGCATGTCCTCACACATATCGAAAACAATCTCGACCAGCGGCTCTCCGTGCCAGACTTGGCGGAGGTTGCCGGGTTAAGCCGTGCTCACTTTTCCCGCATATTTGCCGCCAGCGAAGGATTGCCGCCTGCGGAGTTCGTGTTGCAGAAGAGGTTGCGCCGTGCCGCGAAACTGTTGACGAAGGCGGCGGATCTACCGGTGAAGGAAGTGGCGGCTCTCTGCGGCTTCGAGGATCCCAATTATTTCTCGAAAGTCTTCCGACGGCTTTACGGAACAAACCCTAGCGATTTTCGCACCAGCGGCATGTATGCCAGTCTCGATACGCCTCGCCGCGTGCCATAGCGGCTCAGGGATAAACTCATTCTAGACTGCAACGCTGTTTGGTTTTGTCAAACTGCCGGTCACAGCCCGAAAACGCTCGTGGCTTCTGATGAAGTCGAAGCGCGTGTCCATGCGAACCCAAACCGTTGAAAGCTCCCGGTTCTTGTAGGCGAGATCAAGATATCGGATCGTTGCCTCACTGTCTCCGACGGAACAGGCGAGAGTGGCGTGGGCGAAATAGCTCGCTCGGGGATTGCCCGCTTTTAACAGGGTAATCGCTCGTTCGGGAGAACCCATCCAGGCTTCCAGCTCTGCCTTGGCAAAAACCAGCAGCGGATGTGTCATCATCATATTGCCGAGTGGTTGCAGACAGCAGCGCGCAAATTCCTGATTGCCTGCGAAATTGGCGCCAAGGGCGAGGTAATACAGCGCTTCCATAGGGGCATTGCGCAACGCCACCGTGGATACCATGTCACTGAGAGCCGAGAAATTGCGAGACTGGAAGCGACTTATGGCTTCGGCAATATCCTGCTGTTGCGAAAATGGTTCGATCCGACGTGCCTCGTGGAACAAGCGCTCGGATTCATCCTGCAGTCCGCGCGCAGCAAGATAGGTTCCGAAAACGCGAGCGGTTCGCGAAT
This sequence comes from Rhizobium oryzicola, assembly GCF_030504645.1. GTDB lineage: Bacteria > Pseudomonadota > Alphaproteobacteria > Rhizobiales > Rhizobiaceae > Neorhizobium > Neorhizobium oryzicola. The sequence goes on from NZ_JAUKWQ010000004.1 coordinate 253,859, forward strand.
GATAACCGTAAGCCATGGCCGCGTTGAAACTGGCTTCTGCTGCTACGAAATCGCGTTCCAGCCAAGCCTGCACCACACCGAGCGCGGTCAGGCCTTCTGCCGATTGCGGATCGATCTCAAGCGCCTTTTCAACTGCGGGCCGCGCGAAGGAACATGCGGTGGGTGCATCGACCATCCCGATGCGGAACATATCGCAATAGCAATCGGCAATCCCGGAATAGCCGCGCGCATAATCGGCCGTGTCTTCCGCAATCTTCGAGAAGATCGCGAGGGATTCGCGCAAGCTCTCTGGCATCTGTCGGTCGAGTAGCTGGCGCGCCCTGTATAACTGGCCGTGAGCCTGAACAGCGGCGGGGCTCGGCATCACGCGGTGTGCCCGCAGTTTGGATGTATCAAACCGGTGGCGGCTGACAAAGGTTGTCGCAACGCGTTCCGGCAAGTCCATGCGTTGATCGACAGGACCTTCGAAACGATCGGAAGTGATGACGACCCCGCGGAAGTCGGACACTTCTATCGTAACACGGATAATCTCGGCCTGTTCCCGCACAGTACCCTGTATGATCGCATCCACTCCCAGTTCTGTGGCCAGGTCTCGTATCGACGGCTGCTTATCCTTATAGGTAAAGGTCGTTGCGCGAGACAGAATGTTCATGCCTGGTTCGGAACCGAATGCGAAGATCATCTCGTCCGTGATGATATCCGCGAATTCTTGACAGGCCGCATCACCGGAAACAGTGCGAAACGGCAGTATTGCGATCGTGGCGCCGGGACCACTTCGAAAAATCTGCTTCTCGCATTCCTGAGGAAGATCCGAACCGTCAACGCCTCCGGATTTCATCACAAATACCGGCACATAGGTTCCTGTCGGTATCATGATACTGATGGGGTCCGACTGCCCGTAAAGGTGATTGTGTTCTTCCAGCTTCTTGCGCAGGCGCCTTGCCTCAACACGCACGGTGGAATCGATCCGGGGATCGTAGGGTGGCTCACGCTGATAGACCGCATTGCCGATAACAGCCTCTTTCAGGTCGCTTGTGCGACCATTGAGAGTTTCCTCGACAATATAGTTGAGGAGAACTATCAGGCGCTCGCAGCCGGAAAATGCCGGACTCTTGCGAAGCAGTTCCATCTGCTCTCGGATCGCGGATACTGGAAGGTCGCTTTTCATAAAGTATTTTCCATCAAAGGCTTAGGTGCCGCATTGGGCGATGCGCGGTTGTGACTTACCCGTTGCTGCGGGGCTATCGCCTTAACCATGCCCCTCGTTCAAACAAGGTGAGCTATGCCTAACTCACAGACAGCTAACTTCCGTTACTGCAATTAAATATTACTTTTGAGTCAACTTCAACATCCGGTGGTGTCGCGAAACTATGAAACGCACAGCGTGGAGACCTAGCGGCTCTATAATGACGAGCTTTCAGCGCTCACATTGCTGACGCGGTCTCTTTCTTCGTCTGAGCAGCAGACAGACATGCGTCCCTCATCTCCCTCCGATACTGCAGCAGTGACGGTTCAGTCAGTCTTGCTGATGATGGGGTTTGCGAACACCGGTCTGCCGACACCACTCACTTCAATGACCTCTGAAAGGTTCGCCTTATGGCCAGCAAACTCGGCGCGACAATTGGCATAGCAAGCATAGCAGGCCTTGCCGCTTTGTTGTGGTTCGCCACCCGTCTTCCCGCCCTCATCGTGCAGGGAGAGGTGTCGGCGGACAGGGTCGACGTTAGCCCGCGCGTTTCCGGTCGCGTGGCCAAACTTAACGCCGACGTCGGCGATATTGTCAAAAAGGGGACGACGATTGCGCAACTTGAAAGTCCGCAACTGGTGTCGGCCACGCTCTCTACGCAGGCGGCGCTGGCCGTTGCCCAAGCGGATCTGGAGCGTGTGAACAGCACGCGTCCGGAGGTGATTGAAGCACATAAGGCTGAGGTACGCGCCGCCGATGCCGATGTGGTTCTTTACGTCTCAGACAAGGAGCGTCAGACAAAATTGGCGGAAACCAATGCGGCCTCGCAGGCTCGGCTTGAGCAATCGAGCCGCAACCTGGAATCTGCCCTTCGCGCGCGGGAAGCGGCGCAAGCCAATCTCGATCTGGCTGTTGCCGGTGCGAGTAAGGAGGAGCGGGCTCTGGCGGCTGCAAAGGTCCAGCAGGCGGAAGCAACGCTCAACCAGCAGAATACGGATGTGAAGGAACTGACAGTCATCGCGCCCATCGATGGACAGGTCACGACCCGCGTCGCGGAACTGGGTGAGAACTTCAGTGCTGGCGCGCCTCTGTATTCCATCGTCGATATCGGCCATCCATGGTTTACCTTCAACCTGCGCGAAGACCTGCTGAAGGGCCTGAAGATCGGCGATATCCTGACAGTCCAGGTGCCCGCCCTCAAGAACGCGAGTGTGAAGACGCGTGTGACCGTCATAAATGCGCAGGGGCAGTACGCCACCTGGCGTGCCACCCGTGCCACGGGCGACTTCGATCTGCGGACATTTGAGGTGCGTGCCCAGCCGGTGGAGCCCGTGGACGGACTGCGACCCGGTATGAGCGCCATCGTCTCCTGGGCCCGGCCGGAGTAAGGACATGCGTGGAAAAGGAAACCTCCGCCCCGGCTTCCTGCTCGTCTTCGTCCGGGAAGTCGAGCAGTTTCGCAAATTACCGGTGCTTCTTGCTCTAACCGTTCTGATGCCGCTGTTCCTCATGGGTATCCTGGCTGTTGTGTTCAGCCAAGGGCTGGCAACACGGCTGCCGATCGCGGTTCTCAACCTGGATGGGGGCGACCTCTCCCGCTCGATTATCCGCACGATCGATGCCACACCGGACACGGCAGTTGTCATCAACGTCAGTGACTTGAGCGAGGCACGCCGCCTGATTCTATCCGGTCAGGTCCATGGCGTCCTGATGATCCGGGATAATCTGGAACGTGACGTCTTCGCCGGTCGGCGCCCCGAGGTGGTGTTCTTCTATAACACCCAGACATTGACCGCCGGCAATCTCACACTGCGGGGCGTGAATGCTGCCTTGGCCGGAGTGGAAGGGGGCATCCGTTTGTCTTTACGCACGTCGCATGGTGAACCCGTCGACATTGCGCAAGCTGCACTCTCACCGATCCCGGTTCAGATCAATCCCTTGTTCAATCCGACGATGAACTACAGTCATTTTCTGCTGGCAGCCCTTCTTCCGGCTGTTTTGCAGATCATCGTCGTCACATCGACGGCCTATGCTGTTGGGCGCGATGTGGAAACACGGCATCGATTGCGTGTGCTTCGTCGGCTGGGAGGGGGGCTGTGGCCCGCAATGTTCGGCAAGCTTTTGCCCTACACCCTCGTCTTTCTCTTCGTGCTCGGCATCTCGGATCTTCTACTGTTCTTATGGTTCCAATTGCCGCTCCGCGGCGACCGAATGCTCCTCTTGTCCGCCGGACTTCTTTTCGTTCTTGCCAACCAGATGTTCGGTGCGTTTCTGGCTGTCGCAATGCGACCGATGGCGCTTGCCATCAGCATCGGCACGTTTGCCACCGCGCCTGCCTTCGGTTTCATGGGGATCGGATTCCCACGCCTCGGCATGACGCCCTTTGCTTATTATTGGGGTGAGGCACTGCCCGGCACCTGGTATCTCACCGCGCGCATAGACCAGACACTGCGTGGTACGCCTCCGGATCTGTCGGGCAAGCCGCTCGCCGTTTTGCTGTTCATGGTGATTATCTTCACCGCATTGACGGCACTTTGTCTGGAACGCAACCGGATCAAGCGGCAACAGGCCAATCATGCCCTGGAGGCGGTGTCGTGAGCGCTGTGATCTTCATCTGTCGAATGGAGCTTCGGCGGATCCTGACGCTGCGTCCGGTCTTTTCAGTCATGATACTGGCAGTCGTGATCTATTCGGCCTTCTATCCGCAGCCTTATCGTGCCGAAACGCTTAGAGATGTGCCAATCGCACTGGTGGATCTGGATGGCACCGACAGTAGCCGCGCCTTCGCCCGAAGGCTCGATGCATCTGCCGATGTGGCCGTGGTTGCAGCATTTCCTGATCTTGCGACAGCAGAACATGAGGTATTTGCGCGTCAACTTTCGGGCATTCTTGTCATTCCGAAATTCTTTGAGCGGGATCTATTGCACGGCCGGGCGTCACCCATCGCGCTGTATGCAGATGCCAGCTATTTCCTGCTGTATAGTCGCATCTCGAGTGCGGTAACCGCGCTTGCAAAAACCATGGGATCAGAGGTCGAAGCCAAGCGGCTCATAGCGGCCAATATTGACCCCGCAATCGCTTTTGCTGCAACTGACCCGATGCCGCTGACGGCCATACCGCTCTTCAATCCGCAAGGTGGCTATGCGACCTACATCCTCCCGGCAGCCTTGGTGCTTTTGCTTCAGCAAACGATGCTGATCGGCGTTAGCCTTCTTGGCACCTATCCAAAGGAGTGGGAAGCTGAGGCACAGAAGAGAAAGATCGGACCGATCGACCGCGTGGTTGGCTGCCTACTCGCCTATTTCGTGGTGGAAGTTTGTGCCTTTGCTTTCTACCTGATCGCCGTGCCCTATCTTTATGGTATTCCGCGTCTAGGGTCTATCTGGTTGATAGCGACGGTTTCATTCCCTTTCATCCTTGCCGTGGGCGGCCTTGGAATGCTCATGGCACGTATGCTGAGTAATCCGGTTCTCGTGCAAATGGTTGCGGCGGGTATGGGTATGCCGTTTTTGTTTATGTCCGGCTTCTCATGGCCGGCCGATGCGATACCTGCTACCTTGCGAACCGCTGCCCTTGTCATTCCCAGCACCAGCGCGATCAACGCCCTAGTCAATGTAAGCCAGCTGGGGGCAAGCCTACCGGAGGTCGGCCCGCACGTACTGACGTTGATATTTCTCGCCGTGTTTTACTGCGGGCTGGTTCTGTTCCTCGAAGCCAGAGCATTCCGCTATGAGACCGGTAATGGCGGCTGAAGCTTGCGAGGGAGGCATGGCATACGCATCCCTGCTTTCAATTTTGGCGCGTTCCCCATCTCTGTCGCAAGCCTTTCGCACATCCGCGCTCCCGCTTGGTGCTTCCATGTGAACTTGCCAAGTCCCGGTCACATGATACACGGCTAGGATTGAAGCCGGTCTCGTCTACTTAAACGGCTTCAGGTATGCGAATGCCGGGAAGAGGGGGAGGTGGGATGCAAAAGGCCGATATCAATTCGCGGAGTCCGCTTTCCCTGGACAATATGGATATTCGTCTCATACGGATATTCGTCAAGGTCGTGGAAGCTGGTGGCCTTTCCGCTGCGCAGGCAGAACTCAATCTGTCGCTTTCCACCATATCAGAAAAGATTTCCGCCCTCGAACAGCGGCTGGGCATAACGCTTTGTAAACGTGGAAGAAGTGGCTTTCAACTGACGGAGAGCGGCCGGCTGACCTTTGAGGAATGCCAGCGTTTGTTCGGCTCACTGGATCAATTCAGCCGCAAGGTGGCGGGACTCCGTTCCAATCTGAGTGGTAGTCTTTCGGTGGGCATGGTGGACAATACGATTGCGGATCCGAATTCGCCCCTTGCGTCAACGTTCGCCGGTCTGGTGGATCTCGCGCCCGCGATCAATCTCTCGGTTGACATGCGAGCGCCCGGTGAACTCTTGCGCGACGTTGTTGCACGAAAGCTCGATTTGGCGATTGGTAGCTTTCCGAGGATGGCCCTCGGGCTTGCTTATATCGATCTCTATGACGAAACTCAAAACTTCTATTGCGGCGCTGGGCATCCACTCTACTCAGTAGTGGATGAAGAGATCGGGATCGATCTGGTTCGGACACATCGCATTATCGGACGCAGCTATTGGGCCTCGAGAGACATCAAGATCTTTGCCATCGCAAACCCGCATGCAACGGTTTCGAATATGGAGGCCGAAGCTTTTCTTATTCTCTCCGGATGTTACCTTGGCTATCTGCCGGAACATTACGCAGCTCCATTCGTCCAAACAGGTCGTATGCGGATGATCCGACCCAATCTGTTTTCTTACAAGGCGAAGTTTCAGGTTGCGGCTTTGGAGGATTGGAAAAGCAGGCCGGTCGTCAAAACCTTCATCGATATCCTGACCCAAACCAGCAACAATCTGTCGGCAAAAGCCGGTCGCGGATCAAAGGCATAAAATATCCACGCACTTCCACTACTTTCCCCTGAAATAGCGCGCCGAACACTGATCCTGGCAAGAACCGATATGAATCCAACAGCCACCGTAGTTTGGAATATATCGAAGTGAACTCCGGCCCTGAACCATTTGCCAGAGTGAAGTGCCGTGTGAGAGTACACCTGATCGCCAGTTCATGAGGTTAGGAATTGAAGACGCAGCCGATGATGACGGACCCGACAATCGAGGCCATGCTTGATGGCATCAAGGCGCCGAACCTGCCGCTGGGTCTGATCCGGGCGCGCGTTGCCGAAATTTATGGCCTGACCGGAGAGTGGAAGCAGTTGGGCGGGGAGCGGGAGCAGAATTTCCGCCTGACGACCGCAGACGGCGAAGCCTTCGTGGTCAAGATTGCCTCGCCGAGCGAGCCCGTGGAAAGCCTCCGCTTTCAGACGGAGGCGCTGGAGCATATCGAAAGCGTCGATCCGGGCTTCGTGGCACCCCGACTGCGCCGCACGCTATCTGGCGAGGCGATGTCGCATATTCTCGACGAAGCGGGCGAAAGCCATGTGCTTCGTGTTCTTACCTTCGTGAAGGGTGAGATCCTCTTCGACCAGCTGGCGGAGACGGGCCGCTCACTCGGTGCGGAAGACCTCTTCGCGCTCGGCCACGCGAATGGCCGTCTCGCCCGCGCTCTCCGAGGCTTTGCCGGCCGTGGCGCCTCCAGCGTTATGCCCTGGGATATCCGCAGCGGCTTGCTCTTTTCACCCGCTGTCCACGCGCATATGCCGGCCACATTGAAGCCAATCCTGGACAGACTACTGACGCACATTTCCGATGTGCTTTCGAAGCAGCTGCCGAAGCTGCGGGCGCAAGTGATCTATAACGACTTCCACGAGTCCAACGTTCTCGTGAAGTTCGGCCCCTCGCTGTCGGTGGAAGGCGTCATCGATTTCGGGGACATGATCTTCGGGCCGGTGGCGCAGGATCTCGCCGTCATGGTCGCCTCGCTGATCCACTGGACGCCGGATCCTGTCTTCGCGGCCACCTGCCTCGTACGCGGCTACCAGCGTTCCACGCCGCTGGAGCAGGACGATCTCGCGATTTTGAGAAACCTTGTGCTGGCGCGCCTGTTGCTGCAAGTCGGTCTGGTGGCCTACCAGACGGCCGTTCATGGCCGCGAGAATGAAGGCCTTGAATTGCTCCAGGAGCTCTACATTCAGGCGATCTTGAAGATTGCCGCGGTTTCGGACGCCGATTTCATCAAGGGCGTCATGCCCTCGGTCGTGCCGGTCAGCGAGGCGGTTCCCGCCTCTCCCGCCGCCTTGTCTACGCCGGCACTGCTGGAGCGCCGTCAGGCCGTGCTTGGCAAGACCTACATGTTCTACAACGAGCCGCTGGAACTGGTGCGCGGACGCGGCTGCATGCTCTATGATGCCGCCGGCAAGGAATATCTGGACTGCTACAACAATGTCGCCAATGTCGGTCACTGCCATCCTTACGTTCTGGATGCGCTGACGCGGCAGGCTGCCACGCTCAACACCAATTCGCGTTATCTGCATCCCGAAATCGTGCGGCTGGGCGAGCGGCTTTCGGCGACGCTACCGGCACATCTCGATACGCTGGTCTTTGTCTGCACCGGCTCGGAAGCCAACGACCTGGCCGTGCGCATGGCGCGCCTGATCTCGGGTAGCGAAGGCGTGGTCATCACCGAGAACAGCTATCACGGCAACACGACGACCGTCGCGCCGCTGTCGCTGATCGACTACGACATCAAGGACAAGCCGGGCTGGGTCGCGACCGTGCCGCCGCCGAACCTCTATCGCGGGCTCTACGGCCAGGACGTCAACGATGCCGGTCGCCGATATGCCGAACACGTCACGCAGGCCGCCCAGAAGCTTGTCGCGGATGGTCCGGGTATGGCGGCGCTGATGATCGATTCCATCTTCGACGCGAACGGGGCACTGGTGCCGCCGCCGGACTACATGCCGCTCGCCTATGAGGCCGCGAAGAAGGCCGGTGCGCTGGTGATTGCAGACGAAGTCCAGATGGGTTTTGGCCGATCGGGTACCCATATGTGGGGCTTCGAAGCCTTTGGTGTTCAGCCCGACATCGTCACCATGGGCAAGCCGATGGGCAATGGTCATCCGGTCGCAGCCGTGGCCACTCGGCGCGATATCGCCGAAGTGCTGCAGAAGCAGACCGGCTATTTCAACACGTTCGGCGGCAATACCGTCTCGGCCGCCGTTGCCAATGCCTGCCTCGACGTGCTGATCGGCGAGGACCTGCAGGGCAATGCGGCGCGCAGCGGTACATGGTTGATGAAGGAACTGAACGGCCTGATGCAGCGCCATGAGATCATCGGCCACATCCAGGGGCGCGGCCTGTTCCTCGGTGTCGAGCTGGTCACCGACCGGACGACCAGGGGGCCGGCGAAATTTGCTGCTCGCTGGGTGCGCGAGCGGATGAAGATGCTTGGCGTGCTCGTGTCCTCCACAGGACCGCACGGCAATATCATCAAGATCCGCCCGCCGCTCGTCTTCAGTCTTGCTGATGCCGCGCGTTGCCTGGAGACGCTCGACCGGGCGCTTTCCGAAGTTCCTGCGGACCTGCGCACGGTCGCTGCCTGAGCGTCCCAGCCTTTCAAGACGCAAAAAGGACCGGCGAGGCCTGCGCTTCGCCGGTCCTTTGCTTTTCCGTTGTGATTACTTGCCGGAATTGACCATCAGGCAAAGGATCGTATGGAGCACCTGCGCTGCGATCTGGGCCGTGTTGGTTGTCGGGTCGTATTGCGGCGCGACTTCGACGACGTCGCCGCCGACGATGTTGAGGCCGTCGAGCCCCCGCAGGATCTGCAGCACCTCGCGCGGCTGCAGGCCGCCCACTTCCGGCGTCCCGGTGCCGGGCGCGAAGCCCGGATCGACGCTGTCGATGTCGAAGGAGATATAGGTCGGGCCATTGCCGACGATCTCGCGCGCCTTGGCGATGATCTGCGGCAGGGAGTGCTCGTTGATCTCTTCGGCATGGACGACGGTCATGCCGCTCTCATAGGAGAATTCCCAGAGATATTCCGCCGGACCGCGAATGCCGATCTGGATCGTGCGGCGCGGATCGAGCACGCCGTCGAGAACGGCAAGCCGGAATGGGCCGCCATGCGTGAACTTTGTACCTTCATAGGGGCCGGACGTGTCACAATGCGCATCGATATGAATTAGGCCGACGGGCTCCTTGGCGCCGACCGCCTTCAGGATCGAAGAGGTAATGGAGTGATCGCCGCCGACGCTGAGCGGACGGACACCGGCGCTGACGAGCCGGCGATAGAAGGCTTCGATATCGGCATGGCATTGGGCAAGATCGAAGCGGCTCTGCAGCGGCACGTCGCCTATGTCGCCGACCTTGGCCTTGGTAAGCGGGGAGACCTTCAGGACGTGATCATAAGGCCCGATGCGTTCGATGGTCCGAACGGCGCGGGGGCCGAAGCGGGTGCCGTTGCGATTGGTGACGCCGAGATCCATGGGAACGCCGAGCAGCGCAATATCGAGGCCGCCGAAATCGTCGGAGTTCGCAGCATCCGGCATGGCTGGCGCATCAAGGAAAGTCGGGATGCCGGCAAAGGGCCATTTGCGCTTGTCGCCGCCCGAAAACTGGGCTTCCGCCACCTGCTTGAAAAGCGGATCGAAAATGTCGCCGCCGGCGGCATTGCCGTATTTTTTACGAAGTGCATCAAGGTGCGCCTGGTCTATCATCGCGAAGTCTCCTGCTCAATAGATAGCACCTTAATCGCCGGTACACTCCGTTTAATTCGGATTCCTACGAAGTAAGGCGGGGGCTTCTTCCTATGTATCGAAGACGGGACATGCTGGAATATGATTTTCAACGACAAAGCGACGTGGTGGTGCGGTGGGTCATATTGCTGTGAAATGTGATCCAACATTTGCTCAACCAGCTGCGAAACTTCCAACGAAGATCTTGACCCTCTTCAAATTGGATGTTTGGATAAGTGGATACAAAAATGCAGTGAGCCGATGATTTCCAATCTCTCCGCCGCAAATTCAACCGTGTCTACTGCCGAAGAGGAGGCTTACCTTTATCTGCAGAAGGCTCTACGGCTTGGACGTTACAAAGCGGGAGAGCGGCTGATCCCGGAGGATATCGCTGCCGAAATCGGCATGAGCCGAATGCCTGTACGGGAGGCATTTCGGCGGCTCGCGGCAGACGGACTGGTTACCCTGAGACCCAACCGGGGTTGCGTGGTGGCGGGGCTGACGCTGGATGAGTTGAACGAGGCATTCGAGATACGCTCGGTGCTTGAAGGTCTTGCAGTGCGCCTCGTGGTGCCGGGTTTGACGGCAGAGCATTTTGAGGAACTAGACCGCCTTCTGATCCGTATGGAACGTGCAGGTGAAGCTGGCAGCACCGACTGGGTGCTGCGCCACCAAGAACTGCATGCCTACATATACACGTTGAGCGGCAGGCCAAAGCTCATCCGTCAGATTGCCGCGCTGCACGTCGCTATCGAACCTTATATGCGAATTTGGTTCGACTATGTCGATAAGCCGCTCTCAGCGCGTGAGGAGCACCAGAACCTCATAGACGCTCTGAAATCCGGCGATGTGGCGCTGGCCGAAAGGGTCATGCAGGAGCACGTTCTCGGCACAGCCGCGTTGCTGGCCGATTTTGCAAGTCCCGGTCGGCGCTGAACGCCGGTCGGTCAGTATTGTCTGAAGCCGGGGAGACATCCGGCAAGGACGGGGAACAGCCGCAATGGCGGCACAACAAAAAGGGATAAGCCATGACACAGCGTCGTATGGCCGCGATTGCGGCTGCCTTCATGACACTCGTATCCGCACCGTTCGCAACGGCTGCGGAGTTGCCAAAGGAAATCAAAATCGCGACCGAAGGCGCCTATGCGCCTTGGAATTTCGTCAATTCCGACGGCAAGCTTGACGGTTTTGAAATCGATCTCGCCAACGATCTTTGTGCTCGTACAAAGATTAAGTGCACTATCATTGCCCAGAACTGGGATGGTCTCATTCCCTCGCTTCAGGTCGGCAAGTTCGATGTGATCATGGCCGCCATGTTCATCACGCCGAAGCGCATGGAGACGATCGACTTCACGCAGCCTTACGCGATTGATCCCACAGCCATCGGCGTCGCCAAAAGCAGCGATCTCGGCAAGCAGGGCCCGTCAACGGAAAAGATCAAGCTTGAAGACGAAAAGGCCGCCCAGGCTGCCATCGACAAGATGAAGCCGGCCCTCAAGGGCAAGGTGATCGGCGTTCAGTCCGGCACCCAACTGCTCGCCTTCGTCAAGAAGTATTTCGGCGATGTGGCCGAGGTGCGCGAATACAAGACGACGGAACAGCATGACCTTGATCTCGCCGCGGGCCGTATCGACGCCGTCGTTGTTCAGCAGACGAACCTGGCGGCCATCTTCGCCAAGCCTGAATTTGCCGATTACACCGCAGCAGGTCCGGGCTTTGTCGGCGGTATTCTCGGCATGGGTACGGGTGCGGGCATGCGCAAGGAAGACACCGCGCTGAAGACTGCCTTCAACAAGGCGATCGATGAAGCGATTGCTGACGGCACCATCAAGCGCCTGTCGGAAAAGTGGTTCCACGCTGACGTTACTCCGGTCAAGTAAACCAAGGCGGACCAGCGGGGATCGGGCGCATCGTCCGATCCCTGTTCATCCATTCTGAAACCGGACCGCTGCGCTGTCCGACAGGCTCTTGATCCCTATGTTCGAAAAAATCCATCTGCTCGGCTTCGGGGCAGGAGGCTGGGGTGCCTTGCTTCTCGAAGCGGCCGGCATCACCCTTTTGCTGTCTGCGCTAGGCTTCGCGGTCGGTGCTGTTTTCGGTGGCGTGGCTGCGGCTGGCAAGTTGTCATCCTCTAAGGTTTCGCGTGTCATCGCGTCGACATATGGCACTGTCTTTCGCGGCGTGCCTGACCTGCTCAGTATCTATCTCTTCTATTACGGCGGCAGCGTCGCGCTGACCTCGATCGCCCGTCTCTTCGGCGCGACGGGCTTTGTCGGCTTGCCGACGCTCGCGACTGGCGTCGTGACCATCGGCTTCATCTCCGGCGCCTACCAGTCCGAAGTCTATCGCGGCGCCTATCTCGCCGTCGACAAGGGGCAGTTCGATGCCGCCAAGGCGCTGGCGCTGACGCGCATCCAGATGCTGCGCCTCGTCATCGTGCCGCAATTGCTGCGCCATGCCATTCCCGGTCTCGGCAATGTCTGGCAGTTGGTGCTGAAGGACTCGGCGCTGATTTCGGTCATCGGCCTCGTCGAACTCATGCGGCAGGCGCAGATCGGGGCAGGTTCGACGCGTGAGCCATTCCTGTTTTATTTGGCGGCGGCCGCCCTCTATTACACCATTGCCGCCGTCACCGATCTGTTCTTCAGCCGGGCGGAAGCCAATGCCTCGCGGGGGATCGTGCACCGATGATCGATCCCGGCTTCTTCCTTGAAATCTTCCCGAAGCTTGTTGCCGGTCTGCCGCTGACACTCAAGCTGTGTGGCATATCTGTGCTACTCGGTTTTGTCCTTGCGGTCGTGCTGGCGCTGGCACAGCAGAGTGAGAACGCCTTTTTCGTCTGGCCTATTCGCGCCTTCGTTTCGGTGTTTCGTGGCACGCCGCTCTTGGTGCAGATCTTCCTGATCTATTACGGTCTCGGGCAGTTCCGGCCGAATCTTCAGGCGCTTGGCCTCTGGTGGCTGTTTCGCGAGCCCTTTTGGTGCGCCATCATCGCGCTGACGCTCAACACCGCCGCCTACAGCAGTGAAATTCTCCGGGGCGCGATCCGCAATGTCCCACGAGGTCTGCCTGAAGCCGCTTCTGCTCTCGGCCTATCCCGTCTTCTGACTTTGCGGCTTGTGGTTCTGCCGCTGGCGCTGCGCCAGGCCCTGCCGGCCTATGGCAATGAGATCATCCTGATCGTGAAGGGGACGTCCCTCGCCTCCATCATCACGCTGACGGAAGTCACGGGCCTCGCACAGGAACTTATCTCACAGACTTATCGTGCCATGGAGGTCTTCGTCGCTGCAGGCGCGATCTATCTTCTCATCAACTTCATCATCGTACGAGCGCTTGAGCTGCTCGAGATAAAGCTGACCCCGTACCGTAAGCGGTAGGACACGCTTAACTGCACAAATGGGAGACCAAACAACAATGCGCAACTTTGAAAAGCCGACGCGATCGGTTGTTGTATCCGCTCAGGCGATGGCCGCCACGTCGCATCCATCATCCACGCTTGCCGCGATCAACATCCTTCAAGCCGGCGGCAATGCGATGGACGCGGCCATTGCGGCCTGCGCCGTGCAATGCGTCGTCGAACCCGGCTCGACCGGCATTGGCGGCGATTGCTTTGCGCTTTACGCTCCCAAGGGCGGCGATCAGGTGATTGCCTATAACGGCTCGGGCCGTACGCCCGCAGCCCTCACAGTGGACTGGTTCGAGGAACGCGGCTTCACCGAAGTGCCGCGCTGTTCCCCATCATCCGTCACCATTCCCGGCGCCGTCGATGCCTGGACCCGCCTGCATGCCGATCACGGCCGCCTGCCGCTTGCCGATGTTCTGGCCCCTGCCATTGCCTTTGCCGAACACGGCTATGCGATCTCGCCGCGCACCCACTATGACTGGGCCAAGGAAGAGGCGCTGCTGGCGGCCGACGAACATGCAGCACGCATCCTGCTGATCGACGGCCGCACACCGCGCATCGGTGAATTGCATCGCCAGCCGGAACTGGCCGAGACGCTCAAGCGCATCGTCCGCGAAGGCCGCGACGGCTTTTATCGCGGGCCGGTGGCCGAAGACATGGTCACTCGCCTGCGCGAACTGGGGGGGCTCCATACGCTCGAAGACTTCGCCGCCGCGAAGGGCGAATATGTCACGCCGATCACCACCGACTTCCGCGGTTACACAATTCACGAATGCCCGCCGAACGGTCAGGGAATCATCGCGCTGATGATCCTCAACATTCTCTCGCATTTCGAGGCCAAGGGCGCGCCGGACGATATCGATCGCGTGCATATCGAGCTTGAGGCGACGCGACTTGCCTATGCCGCCCGCGACACCTGGCTGGCGGACCCGTCCAAAGTCGACGTTCCGATCGAGGAGATGCTTTCGGACGAGATGGCAAAGCGGCTCGCCGGCATGATCGACCTCAAGAAGGCGATTACCGATCTGCCGCCTTTCGAACTGCCTGTTCATCGCGACACGGTCTATATCACGGTGGTCGATTCCGAACGCAATGCGGTCAGCTTCATCAACTCCGTCTTCTACACGTTCGGCTCCTGCATCGTTGCCCCGAAATCCGGCGTCGTGCTGCACAATCGCGGCCAGAGCTTCTCGCTGCAACGCGGACATCTGAACATGATCGCGCCTGGAAAGCGGCCGCTGCACACGATCATTCCAGGCATGGTCACAAAGAACGGCCGCACCGAAATGTCCTTCGGCGTCATGGGGGGCTACTATCAGGCCATGGGCCATGCCCACCTTATCTCCAAGGTGCTGGACTATGGCATGGATATGCAAGATGCCATCGACCTGCCGCGTCTGGTTCCCGCAAGCGGCTTCACTCCGAAGATCGAAACCGAACAGACCGTGCCGGCGGCAACCATCGCCGAACTCAAGGCGCGCGGTTTCCAAATCGTGCCAACTGAGGAGCCAATCGGCGGCGCGCAGGTGATCCGCATCGACTGGGAAAACGGCACGCTCACCGGCGCATCGGAATCCCGCAAAGACGGCATCGCGCTCGGTATCTAACTGAACAAAAGCCCCGCCGCCGGATGACCGGGGCGGGGACTTCTACGTATGGATCCGGAAATCAGCGCGTAAGCCGCTGCTTAGACTTACCTGCCCGCCGTCGGCTCAAGCACGCGTGCCACGCACTCGCCGATAGCCCGCTCGTCGTAACCGCCTTCGAAGACGAACATCTTCGGGTTGCCAATGGACGCAATGGCCTCGCCAATCCTGGAAAAATCTTCCCGCTCCAAAGCAAGCTTGCCAGAAGGGTCCGCGCGATAGGCATCCACGCCGAGAGCGACAACGACATAGTCGGGCGAGAAGTCTGTAATCCTGGCGAGCGCTGCCTGAAGAGCTTCGGAATAGCGGCCCCAAGCAGAACCCGGCTGAAGCGGCAGGTTCAGGTTGAAGCCTTCGCCGGCACCCGCACCGATCTCATCCGCATAGCCGGAGAAATAAGGATAATCATGCGCCGGGTCGGCATGGATCGAGACCGTCAGCACGGATGGAGATTGCCAGAAAATGTCCTGCGTTCCATTTCCGTGATGGGCATCGACGTCCAGGATCGCGACCCTTGAGCCGTCTTTTGCCAGGGTCGCAGCCGCAAGCGCCGTGTGATTGAGATAACTCGTCCCGCCGCCCATGTTGCGGCAGGCATGGTGACCCGGCGGTCGAATGGGGGCAAAGACGGGTTCGCCGGTCGATGCGAGATGCAGGGCGCCACCACGTGCGGCTCCCGCCGCACCGGTGGCCGCTGTCCAGACATGCTGGGTGATCGGGCTTACACCGTCGAAGAAGTAATAGCCGAGCTTACCCTCGATCGCTTCGGGCACCCGTGGTGGCCGATTACGGTGCGGCCAGACGAAGCCGATCCCATCCAGTTCCGGATCGTAACTCCGTGTCCATTCATCCCAGGCAGTCTCCAGGAAGGAAAGGTAATCCGCATCGTGGACCAGAAGAAGGTCATCGCGCGACAGCGCCGGACATTCCATCAAGGGAGCGAAGCCACGTTGGTTCAGCGTTTCGAGCACGCGGTCGATCCGGTTTGGGGTTTCAATTGTCGGAACGAGTTCACCGGGGATGAGTTCCCGTTTGGCTTCATGGGCGCGATGGCCGCTGTGACCGAAGATCTTCATGCTGTGCCCCTATGTGTTCGGGATTTGCTTGGCGAACAGGAAACGGCAGCAGCGGTAAGCAACCTGTCGATGAGGATCGCAACGGCGCAGATGGCGAGACCTGCAACCAGACTGCGTCCAGGCTGTACCTTGGCGATCGCCTCAATAGTTTCCAGTTCCAATCCTCTCGTGCCGATCAGCGATGTGATGACCACCATGCCGACAGCCATCATCAGTGTCTGGTTGAGCGCCAGCAGCAGACCTGGCCAGGCGAGCGGCAGACGCACCTTGAAGAAAGCCTGCCCCGGTGTCGCGCCGAACATGTCGGCTGCTTCAAGCACGCCCGGATCGACCTCTTTCAGAGCATGTGAGACATACCGGATCGTCGTCGCCATTGCGTAGATGGCTATCGCCAGAACGCCGGAGACGTCCCCTGGCCCGAGGAGCATCACAATCGGGATGAGATAGACGAAGGACGGCAGCGTTTGGAGGGTGGTTACCACCGCGTCAGCAACCCGATATACGTGGCGTGACGAGGCTGCCCACATGCCGAGCGGGACGCCAATGATCAGTGAGACGAGCGTTCCGGCCAACACCAGGTGAAGCGTGATGAGTGCCGGTTCCCAGTAACCGATGATCGAGATCGCGACGATGATGAGCGTCGACAAAAGCGCGATCTGCGGCCTTCCCATCGCGAAACATGCAAGGCCAATGGCAAGCGCGGCAGGTGCCCACCCAATGCCTTGCAGCGTGCCGAGCAGGGGTCTGAGTACCCAGAAGGTCGTGTTGGCACGGAAGGCCTCGAAGAACCAGCCAAGGTTCCCGTTCAGCCAAACGATGGCGTGCGACCAGATATCCGACGTCGAGATAGTCCAAGAGGCCGGAACCTGTCGGAAGTCCGGGATGATCAAGGCAAGAACAATGGCGAACGCGACCATTCCAAGCGCCACAGTCCTGCGTTTCCAGTTTTGCGCCGCCTTGTCGTGCGATGGACGCCGGGTGGCGAAAGCGTGGCCGAAGTTGTAGAGTTGGATCGCCATGAAGGTGATCGCAAGCCCGGCTTCCAACCCACGCCCGAAGCGCAGCGACTGAAGGGCCTTGAGCACTTCGCCACCCAGTCCGCCCGCCCCGATCATGGAGGCGAGGATGACCATGGCCAGCGACATCATGACCAGTTGGTTGAGCCCGAGCAGAATATCGGTACGAGCCGTCGAGATCAGGATCTTGCTCTGCTGTTGCCAGAAGTTCGCACCGGTCATGTCCGAAAGTTCCAAGACCGAGGCCGGAACACGCCGAAGCGCATAGGCCGTCGCTTTCGCCATCGGCGGCAGTGCGAAGATCATGGTGGCGACGAGAGCCGCCACCGGTCCGAAGCCGAAGAGCACCAGCACCGGAACCAGATAGCTGAAAGGCGGGATGGTCTGCATGATGTCGAAGAGCGGATTGACCACCACCTCAATCCTTGGCCATCGCCATAGCGCAATCCCCGCAATCAGGCCGAGGACGACCCCGAGCACGATCGTGACCGATACCGATGCGAGCGTCAGCATCGCCTCGTTCCAGAGGCCGAAGGCCGCATAATAGAAAAAGGTCGCAACGGTGAAGAGGCCAAGCCGCAGCCCGGCGACATACCAGGCTGCGGATGCGAATATCATGCTTACCGCGATCCAAGGAATGGGCGGAATCTTGGTGCTTGTGCCGCCGGAACCCATGAGGCTCCAGCCGTTAGCAAGGGCGCTCTGGATGAAGCGCATGGGAACGCCGAGGATCTCGCCGAAGCTGCGGGTCCACATGCGGAGAGGCGCGTCAAAGATGACCGTCCGACGCAGGAGCTGGTCCAGCCAGTCATTGGCGACGGTCTGCAACGGAAAACGGTAGGCCTTCGGCCAAACATACAGGCTTTCCGGCAGGACGCCCCGTGCGACGTAGCCGAGGACGAGAACGGCAACTGCTGCCCAAAGCCAAACCTTCCGACGCTCCGAAATCCAGGCCTGGGCGGTTGGGGCACGTCCCGATGCGTCGTCTGCGCCGGTCATCACTGAAGCCATTTCGCCCAGACCTCCTTGTGGGCGTCGATCCATTCCTTCGCTGCCTGTTCAGGCGGCGCGCCGTCGATGTCCTGGCGGGATATCCCCTTTGCCACGTCGTCGGATGTCAGCTTGAAATTCGTGAGAATGCGGAGAAGCTCGGGGGCCTTCTTGGCAAATTCCGAATTGTAGAGCTTGACGATTTCGCCTGTCGACAATGCGCAGTCCCAGACTTCGTTGGGATTGACACCCCAGCTAGGGTCGGTCGGGCACTTATCGTCGAAGAGCGGGAATTCAACAAACTTGCCCTGACCGGAGCCATACAGCCAGTGCGGGGTCATGCCCCAACCGATGATGGGTTCCTTCTTCTGGATCGCGCCCTGCATTGTGGCGACCATTGTGCCGACGGTGCCGGGGAGCGTGATGTGAACCTGCAGATCCAGCGCCTTGATGCGCTCGTCATCATAGGCCGCGAAGTCTGGGGGGGTGCCGAGGTAGTTGATCTTTCCATCCGAGTTCGGCGTCGTCAGCGCCTTGATGCAGGCGGGGTCCTTGAGAGCTTTCCAGTCCGGAAGACCCGGGCAAAGGTCACCGACATAGTTCGGATACCACCAGGATTCGCGCGTTTGGACGCCCAGCGATCCGGAGTTCTTCACAGAGCCGGAGGCAAGGGTCTTGTCGATGAGGTCCTTGCTGGTGCCCCACACCGCGGGCGACAGGTCAACATCGCCGAATTCCAGTGCGGTGAAATGGGCCGTGTAGTCGATCTTGACGAATTCGACCCGATAGCCGGCTTTCTCCAGCATTTGCCCGAAACTGTAATCGATGAAGTCGGAGTCCGGCACGTTGTAGACCGGGATCCTCACTGTGCCCTGAAACTTGGCTGTCTCAGCGGCTGCAAGCCCGGTGGAAACGGTCAGAGACATAACGGTAGCGATCAGAAGGCTGTAGCGGCGGTTTTGCATGGTTGTTCCCCTTTTTTGCTGCACCCTAAGTGAGATCGCATTCCGCCTTTCTGTCAATCACAATTTTATCTCAAAATTGGATAATTAGGCGGTAATTGGCGATTTTATAATTGATTTGTGATTTGTTTGTGCTTCTAATAACGCAAGAAAATATAAGTTCTCGTGCCGTCAAAACGGGCCGCTCAAAAGGGGAATGACATGTCTATTCATGGGGATGCTCCAATCGCACTGGTGACAGGCGGGTCTCGCGGCATTGGCCGCGCGACGGCAGAGCTGCTTCTCAACGAAGGTTACGATCTTCATGTAACCTATCGGAACCGTTCCGATGTGGCGCAAGGCCTTGGTGCTCTCGGCGAAAGCCTCGGGCGTCGCGTGACGCTTCACAAGCTGGAGGCGAGTTCGCTGGAAGATCAGGACCGCTTCCTGAAGGAACTCGCGGGTGTTCGGTTCAACACGCTGATCTTCAATGCCGGCATGATCGAGTTCGAGGATTTCTCGGACTATGACGAGGCGATCTGGGTGCGGACACTGGAGACCAATCTGAGTTCGATCCTGCGGTTCTCTGTACGGCTGCAAAATGCGCTGGTCGACGGCGGCTCCATCGTCATGGTTTCGTCCACGGATGGCTATGTCGGATCCTACGCCAGCATGGCTTATGCCGCGTCCAAGGCGGCCCTGATCAACCTGACGCGCAGTCTTGCCTGCAATTACGGAGCCAGAAACATTCGCGTCAACGCGGTCGCGCCCGGCTGGATATCCACGGACATGACAACGGAAGGGTCTTCCGATTCTGCCTCAGTGACGCCGCTCGGCCGTGATGGCACTCCGCAAGAAGTTGCCAACGTGATTGGTTTTCTTGCCTCCCCAAGGGCGAGCTTTGTCACCGGTGCGACCATCGTCGTTGATGGTGGATATACGTCCTCGGATCCGATCATGCTGAACGAGTCCCGCCAGTTTCAGGCATCCAAACTGGGGGAGAAGCCATGATCGTTGAATGCCGGCATTTGTGGAAGGTCTACGGCGGCAACGAGGCGGTCTCTTCGGGCAGCGAAAGCATTGAGGAAGTGATTGCCCGCGCCGAGACATCGGGCGCCTATGTCGCCCTCGCCGACATCAATCTCGGCGTCGAGCGGGGTGAAACGCTCGTTATCATGGGCCTATCCGGATCGGGCAAGTCGACCCTGCTGCGATGCCTGACGCGGCTGATCGAACCGAGTGCGGGCGAAGTTCTTTTCGACGGTTCGCCGATCACCGGTATGGCGCGCAAGGACCTGCTATCGCTGCGGCGCAAACATATGAGCATGGTCTTCCAGAATTTTGCGCTTCTGCCCCACCGCACCGTCCTCGGTAATGTCGAGCTGCCGCTGGAAATCCAGAAGCAGGATGCCAAGTCACGCCGCGCCGCAGCACTCGAAATGATCGAGCTGGTTGGCCTCAAGTCGAAGGTAGATCATTTTCCGCACGAACTTTCCGGTGGTCAGCAGCAGCGCGTCGGTATTGCGCGAAGCCTGTGCAGCAACCCGTCTCTCTGGCTGTTGGACGAGCCTTTCTCGGCGCTGGATCCTCTCATCCGGCGTGAAATGCAGGACGAGATCCTCCGACTTCAGTCGACGCTCGCCAAGGCCGTCGTCTTTGTGACACATGATTTCGAGGAAGCGGCACGCGTTGGCGACAGGATTGCGATCCTGCGGCAGGGCCGCCTCGTGCAATGCGGAACAGCCGAGGAACTCGTCTGCTTCCCGGCAGACGATTACGTGCGAGCGTTCACGGCGGAAGTCGATCGTGCCCGGATTTTCAAGGTCGGGCGCTTCATGGAGCGCGGTGTTCCGGATGCCGCGGACAAGAGCCTGCCGATGAATGCAAGCCTGAAGGACGCTTCGCACGTGTTTGCCCAAGGTGCGCACGTGTTGGCCTTTTGCGATGACCAGCACAAGACGGTTGGCTTCATGCGGCGCGAACAATTTGGCGCAGCACTGGCGGTGGCGGAGTTTGAGGGCCTGCAGACTAGGGTGAGGACTCAATCATATTATTGAAATGGCGCGATGAACGGCCATGATATGCGAGGAGAAGCGCGCTTGAATGGGTCCGGCACCCATTCAAGCGCTTCGACACAGCAGATCGCAGCCGTTCACGCGTCCTTTGAGGATGTGGGCGCTCCGGCGAGCTACGTCGTTGAAAAGCCTCGCCGATGCCTTTGCATCGTCTGCGTTTTTCGCCTCGTATCTCATCCGGATCGCCTCACACCATTTCAACAAGATGATTGGGTCCTCACCCTAAGGGCTCGCGTGGTCAGGCGGGTGTTGCCTGAACCCAGAAGACATAAAGGCCGGAGCGGCTTGAGATCCAATTTCCGTCGTTGAACAGCCTGAGGGAATGATGTCGAAAACAAATGCCCCGCACGGGTGGACCGCCACCGAGACCTTGGCTGAACTGCACAGCCGTCGCATTGTTGCGGTCGAACTGTTCGCGCATATGACAGGCAGGTTTCAAAAACTCGCGCCGCAGGTCAATTCAGTCATCGAGACCCGAATGGATCTTGCACGCTCGACCGCAAAGGCGGACGACAATGGCGAGATTTCAGGACCTCTAGCCGGTCTCCCGATGACCATCAAGGATACATATGAGGTGAAAGGTTTCGGCTGTACAGGGGGCATGCCGGAGCTGAAGGATTATCGCTCGGTACGGGATGCCGACGCGGTAGCACGCCTTAGGAAGGCTGGCGCCGTGTTCTGGGGCAAGACCAACATGCCGGTCGCTGCCGTAGACCACCAGAGCTACAACCCGATCTTCGGGGTTACGAATAACCCGTGGGATTCGGCCGCTCGCCTGGAGGCTCATCAGGCGGCTCTGCTGCCGCGCTGGCGGCAGGGTTCACCGCGCTCGAACTCGGCAGTGACATTGGCGGCTCGATCCGGATACCGTCGCATTTCTGTGGCGTGTGGGGTCACAGGCCGAGCTATGGCGTCGTTTCGCAGCGTGGGCGGGTCCCGCCCAATCCGGGCGCGCTGGTCCAGTCTCCGCTGTCCGTATGCGGACCTATGGCGAGGTACACGGCCGATCTTTCGATGGCTTTTGACATCCTTGCTGGCGCGGTACACGGAGAAGCCTGGAGGCTGAACCTGCCCCGAGACGATGGAAGGAGCGGTTTTCCTGTTCATTGCTTTGCGACTATTATGGATGCCATCACGCAGTTGCGACAGCCTTGCTTGGATTGACCAGATGGCGCGCACAGGGTGATCGTTAAGTCAGGAACAGTCGAGAAAGCATGATGGCTGCAATGTCGTGCCCCGACCCCCAAGCAAATGCCCAACTGACATGCACCGCTGAAACATCGCATATCACTGAAAGCCGGAAGACATGAATGCCAAGAACTTGACAGAGGGCGCCAAGGAAACGATCGCCGACCAGATTTACAAGTCCATCCGGAAGGACTTGATGGAGTGCCGTTGGCCCGCGGGTCATACGCTGAAGATCAGAAAACTTTCCGAGGAATTTGGCGTGAGCCCCATGCCCGTACGTCTGGCCTTGAAGCGCCTGGGAGAGGAAGGTGCGTTGACCGTCGAGGAGAACCGTTCCGCGCGTGTTCCGGTCATCTCGCAGCGGAGGTTCAGCGAATTCTACGAGATTACGGTCCGGCTCGAAACGCTCGCGCTGGAGAGAGCGTCCGCGCGGATCACGCCGTTGCAGTTGACCAGTCTGCTTGAAAGAGCCGAGGCGATAAGGCTGGAGATCGAAGATGGGCGGACCGCAGGCTACGCGCAGCGTTTCAACTCGATTTTGATGGAGGTCTATCGCATTGGAGGGTCAAGCGCCCTCATAGAGATGATCGAATATGCCTGGGTTCATGTCGCTCCGCCATCCAATGCGATTTTCGAGGCACCCGAATTCGTCGGCAGGATCCATGCGCACTTGATCGAGATCTTTCAGGCATTGAGACGAAAGGATTCCATTGCGGCTGCAAACGCGCTCGTGGCCGCCTTGAGCTTCGCCGAACGGTCGATATTGCCGTTGGCGGATGAGGAATCAGGCCCAAGCCCCGTGCGTGCGCCAAAGCGCCGGGGGAGAAAGGAAATTTACGCCGCAGAAGGCTTAGCCGGCGAGGTGTGATCTGCCGCCACGGCATCTGTTGCTCTTCGACCGCAAGGCGCTCGAGACCCGTTTATTAGTTACGCCATTGACCATGAGATCAGTGCAGCCATCGGAGGAAATATGCATGGAACAACAAGACAAGCATGACGCATTCGAGAGCCGCATGTTGCGGCTAGCCCGCAAGTGCCGTGAAGAGAACCGACTGATTATGAACCACGTGTGCATCCGCGTCGAGGACATCGACCGGATCGAGAAGCTGCTGGCCGAATCCTTCGGCATCGGCGCAGACGGGTTCGTGCGGGTTGAGGGTGACCTCTTCAAGGGCGAGGCTGCCGTCAGCGGAGCCTGGGTGAGCGACGAGTTCTATCTTGAACTGATGGAGCCGGTCGAAAAGCAGCAGCTGGGTTATGATACTGGCTGTGGCGCGCCCATCGGGCATCTGAGCGAAATCGGGTTTTTGACGCCCAACATGGACGCCGATCTGAAACGCTTGTCGAAGCTTGGCTGGCGGGTCACGGACTCTCTTTCCTCCGATGTTTCCAGGGAGGTCAAGATGGACATGGAGCCGTCGATCGGATTTCCGATCGAGTTGATGGAGATAAAAAGCGATCGGAAATAGGATCTACCTTCGATCATCCCGATTCCGATGGAGCTTTCTCCTCGACCGAGAAAGTCTTCCTGCAGTTCTCCCCTAGACACAGGCAATGGAAGCCCGAGGCCGAGCATACGAATGGCATATATCAGACTGTTTCCCAAATCCGCCCAGGCAGAGCAACGATTGGCTGGTGACGCTACGTCAGTGATGAACCTCATCTATCAAGCCACCAAAGATGTCTTTAACGTTCCCGACCATGACATCATCGTTGAGCTTAATCGGTGCACCGCAATTGCGTTCAACGCAACGGCTGTCAATAATGGGGCAATTCCTGATGTTGTGATCCAGATCGCGACAAGTGATGGTGAGCTTCAACCTCAATTCCAGGCGCTTTGCGACGAAATCATATCCAAGTGGGATGCGCAGTTTGGGAAAATGTTCAAGATCGAACTTTGGGTGAACCTCATCGATACATGGGGCTGTAACATAGATTTTGGGTAAAAGACGTCTTGTCCTGTCATTAGACCGTTCGGTCATCTGGCGCACCGCGTTGCGTTTGAACTCTTCTGTGAAATTCGCTTTGTCCATATAGGCGTCCCACCTGAAATTTAGGGGAGGAGGCGTCAAAAAAGGGGCTGTTCAAACCGATCTGACGTCAAATGCTCTCCTGAGATGGCAGCGGGATCATGCGATCGCGTGACACGACATCCCCTCCAGCCATCATCGCGAACTGCGTTCAGAGGCAATGAACCTGTGGGCAAAAGTCGCTCGAGCATGAACCGCCGTGGCGAAGCGCGCTACAAGTGCCTCGCGCCCATTAAGTTTACGATGCCGGTTCAGCTCATCCCGAAGCTTTGTCTTCGTCGTCACGTAGTGGTGGACACCATAGAGCGCCTTTGCGCCGTCGGGTGCCACTTCGGACGAGTTCATGCGGGACATGTTCATCTTCCTTTCTTGAGGACACGGTTCTCCCGTCGTCGGAAAATCCGTCGTTGCAAAAGTTAAGATTGAGAAGGTTCAGACTGGTGCCGTCAGCCTAGGGTGAGGACCCAATCATCTTGTTGAAATGGTGTGAGGCGATCCGGATGAGATACGAGGCGAAAAACGTAGACGATGCAAAGGCATCGGCGAGGCTTTTGAACGACGTAGCTCGCCGGATCGACCACATCCCGAGCATAATCCTGTCAGGATTATGCGGGGGGACGCGCGAACGGCTGCGATCTGCGTTGTCTAAGCGCTTGAATGGGTGCCGGACCTATTCGTGTGCGCTTCTCCTCGCATATCATGGCCGTTCATCGCGCCATTTCAATAATATGATTGAGTCCTCACCCTAGCAGATCGAGATCGACGTAGAGCCCGGTCTGCTCAAGCTTGCTGCGGACATGGCGAAGTGCGGAAAAATCCTCGATTGTAAAGCCTATGCTTGCGAACAGGGTGATTGTTCGTTTCGAGTCTCGACCGCGGCTCCTTCCGGCAATGACCTCCCAGAGAGCGTTGGCGCATGGATACTTCATCGGCGGCGAGGTAATCGGCTTGGGTTGAAACAACCCGGCGGACCGATCATGCCTGTCAAACACAACGCCTGCCGCCGTCGTCGTATCGGCAAGATGAAATTCAAGGTCACGAACTGGGCGGAACACGAGGCTGGCCCTCGGCACCGTGGTAGCCTACACGGCGGATAGCGCCTGACGCGCAGTCGTCCTGGCAGGCCCCGAAGCGCATGACCCGCGGTGGACAGCCGCGCTGTTCCGATCTTGCAAGCCCCGAACAGGCGGAGCGATGACTCTGGTTGTACGCCGGAGATAGCGTCCTTGCATGTCCTGCTCGGTAGCGCAGGGCTGCAAGTCTACGGTGCTGGCCAGTGGCTGGACGAAAACATAGTGTCAAATCCCGTCGAGGTTGGCAAAAACTGCATCTGGAGCTGGATGTTGATAGCGGCAACATCATTGCACACGTCTTGACGGGCCATGATGCAGGGGAATGCCTCGCAGGTGGGCCACTGCTTGACAAGATCAACATGCCGATCGCGCGGTTCACGGCTGATGGAGACTATGGCGGTGAACCGACCTATGGCGCCGTCACCAGGCACAGCGCCGATGCCGCAGTAGTTATCCCGCCGCGCGCCAATGAGGGCGAACGCCAGGACGCCGATCCCTCCAATCAACTAAACCAACATATCGCGTCGATCAATGCCGATGGCCAGATGAAGTCGCAGGTGGCGACCGGCTACGGAAAGCGGTCATTGGTTGAGACCCCGATCGGTCGCTACAAGTCGATCATCGGCCGTCGGCTGCGAGCACGTTCATTTTCCGCGCAGCAGACGGAAGTCGCCCACGGCTGCGTCGTCCTCAATTGCATGCTGGCTTGTGCTCGCCCGAATTCCGTTCAGGCTCGGCAAGCTAACGCGTAGCCACTGTATCAAAAACCGAAATCCATCCATCAAGTGATCCATGCACCAACGCCAATTGCCTTCGCTCTCAACGGTCCATCCCGGCCCAGCACGCGCTGAAT
The DNA here is from genome assembly GCF_030504645.1 of Rhizobium oryzicola. Classification (GTDB taxonomy): domain Bacteria; phylum Pseudomonadota; class Alphaproteobacteria; order Rhizobiales; family Rhizobiaceae; genus Neorhizobium; species Neorhizobium oryzicola. Next base: position 280,009 of record NZ_JAUKWQ010000004.1, read on the forward strand.
GAGGCCTCAGGTCTTTTTCGAATGCACGAAAATACTTGACTTTACGTGTTATTGCACGAATATTGTTGGTATAGAGAACGCGGGCCGATTCCCCGTTCCCATTTGTATCCGAGGTCTATCATGAGTATTGCCCATCGCATTGGCGTGGAGAATGTAGGCGGCGCGGGCGTATGGCGAAGCATTTGCTGCCATCCGGCCGGCATTCTCCCTTGTTCAAACACTGCCATTCATGGATGACCCAATTTTGGTGGAAGTCGAGGCTGTCGCTGTGCGCAACGCCGCATGTGAGACGGGCAAACGGCGCCGCTTTCTCATGGGATTGTTGGCGTCTTCATCCCAACGGGGTGCAGGCTTAGTTCTTACGGTCGCCGGGTAAGATGCGGTGCATTCTGAGAATGTGCTGCTGTGGACCTACTCCCTTATGGCGATTGTTCGCAGCACCAAATCTTTTGTTTGGCGACGAATAGGTCAATAAATTTTATGTTTCTTGAGGGCAGTGTAGTGCAGCGCGAAATTCTAAGCCGTATTCTTAGTGCCTTTTCATCGTCGCTTTCGTGGTTGTCGCTCCGAACTTTTAACGGTGCGCTCGCATTGATGTTTTCCTGCTTCATGGTAGGGCAGGCGCAGGCAGCGCTTTCTCAGGCCTGTCAAGATATTAACACCCAATACAGCACAACGCAGGTTTATGCCCCGCCGAGCGGACAACGCCTAACCAATGGCGGCGTTACTTTTTCTCCATTTTCTATAGGAGAAAAGATAACGGCTACAGCATCATCGACAGGAACAACGAACAATACGAACTCGTCGACGATCAATATTTATGCCGATGACGGAAATATTTTAATACTAGACAAAGACAACAAAACATCCAATGGCGGAAACTTTAACGCCAGCAACAGCTACACGTTCAATGGCACGGAAGGGTCACGGGATATTTATCTGCTGAGAGACGCCGACAATCAGGCAGGTCAAGGTAATACCTTGACGTTGCGAGTCACATGTACCGATAGTTCGGCAGCATCAACAGACGCCACCCTGTCAACGCTTTCCCTCTCCAGCGGCAGTCTAACGCCGTCATTCACGTCTGCAACCACCAGCTACACTGCGTCCGTGGCCAATGGTGTGACGTCTATCACCGTAACCCCAACGGTGAATGACAGCGGTGCAACCGTGAAGGTTAACGGTACGACAGTGACCTCAGGTTCTGCATCGTCCAATATTGCTCTGAATGTCGGCGCCAAAACGATCACCGTCACCGTCACCGCTGCTGATGGCACAACCACAAAATCCTATTCGATTGTTGTCACGCGGGCTGATCAGGTGCCTGTCGCGAATAACGCGACTGCGACCGTTGCTGCAAACTCCTCGGCCAACGCCATCACCTTGAACATCACCGGTGGAACCGCAGCTTCTGTCGCCGTCGCCACTCAGGCAAGCCATGGCACGGCAACGGTGTCCGGAACCAGCATCACTTATACCCCAACCGCTGGATATTCCGGTTCCGACAGCTTTACCTACACCGCAACAAATACCAGCGGCACATCCTCACCCGCTACCGTTTCCATTACTGTATCGCCGCCAGCAGCAGGCCTCACCGTCTCACCAGCAGCAGGCGCCCTTACAGCCGGAACGGTTGGCACGGCTTACAGCAAAACCGTCACCGTTTCCGGCGGGACAGCGCCCTATGATTATCAATTTATATCTGGCTCTCTGCCGGCGGGAATTTCGATAAACTCTGGCAGTACATCCTCTAAGGTCATTTCGGGGACACCGACCGCAGCTGGGACTAGCATCTTTACAGTGAAGGTTACCGACGCGAATAACGTGATAGCGAACGTGACCTACTCCATCACTATCGCGCAGTCAGCAACCACGCTTGCATTCTCGTCAGCGGCGGGATCTCTGACAGATGCCATGGCGGGCGAAAAATATAATCAGCAGATTGCTGTTTCGGGCGGTGCCTCACCGCTGACATTCAGTATCCTGTCTGGCAATTTGCCAAACGGGCTGACTTTGAGTCCATCTGGCGAACTCTCGGGTACGCTGGCAGCCAATACGCAGAACGATTATACCTTCACAGTCAAAGTCACAGATGCAAATGGTGCGAATGCGACCGCAAGCTACAGGCTGAAAGTGAAGGAACGGGCTGTTACTGTTCCTAATCAGGTCGTCAATGTGCCAAGCGGCTCCACGCCTCCCGACACTCGCCTCGACAAAACGGCAACTGGCGGACCATTCAACAACGGACAGCTTGTTTCTGTTCAGCCACCAAACGCAGGTACTGCAACCCTCACCATGGGTGATTACGCGCAAGCGGCACCTGTGGCCCCTGTTGGCTGGTATCTGAAGTTTACTCCAACCACAGGATACTCCGGTTCGGTTGTTATTACCTTTAGCCTCACAAGCGGCATCGGCAGCAGCACTGGAACCGTGACATATAATCTCAACTACGATCCAGCCAAGGTTGCAACGCAGATCGACGGTGAAGTCAGAGACTTTGTCCAATCGCGCCAAAGCCTGATTTCATCGACGATTAAAGTTCCAGGCCTGCTTGAGCGCAGAAATGTTGAAAATGCCAGAGAACCGGTCACAACGCGGGTTTCGCCGTCCTCCAACGGCATGACCTTGGGCTTCTCGACCAGCCTTGCGCAGATGGAAGCAGCACAAAACAACGCAAACCGCGCACCAGGCGAGGAGCTCGGTGGTATTGCTTCGTCTCCGTTCAATATCTGGCTGAATGGCACAGTGATGCTTCATAATCGGCCAGCGAACGACAGTAAGTGGGGCAGCTTTGGGATGCTGTCTGCGGGAGTTGACTATCTCATTACCGACAAGGCTCTCGTGGGGATGTCGTTCCACATGGATCGCATGACTGACCCAACCGCTGACGATGCAAAGCTGACCGGCAATGGTTGGCTAGCGGGTCCTTACACCTCGCTTGAAATTGGCAAAGGTGTGTTCTGGGACACCAGCCTGCTTTATGGCGGGTCGGCCAATGATATTGACACCCAGTTCTGGAATGGAAAATTCGACACCCGACGCTGGATGGCAGACACAGCCATCAAAGGCCAGTGGTATCTGGACAGTACAACGGTGCTGACACCGAAGCTGCGGGCTGTTTACTTCTCCGAACAGGTCAAGGATTATACCGTATCAAACGCCAAAGGCGATACGCTCACGCTCGACGGGTTCACTTCGGACCAACTCCGGGTTAGCCTGGGCGGAGAAATTGCACGTGAATACACACTGAGTAACAACACAAAGCTGACGCCAAAGGTTGGCTTGACTGGCGGCTTCTCCGGAATCGACGGCTCCGGTGCCTTCGGATCGCTCTCGGCGGGCCTTTCTGTCGAAACTGCAAATGAGTGGAACCTCGATTTTAATCTCCTCTTCAATGTCGAAGGAGATGGGGACAAATCCGCAGGAGCGCAGGCCCGGGTCAGCAAGCGGTTCTGATATCCCTCTCACAACACTGTCGCAGTCGCGGAGGCGACAGTGTCCAGAGCATCCGGTTCTGAACAGCGTTGGTGCATGGATACTTCATCGGTAGGGACGTAGTCGACTTGTGTTGAAACAACCCTGTGGATCGATTATGCCTTTCAAGCACGACGCCTGCCGCCGTCATCGTATCGTCAAGATGAAATTCAAGGTCACGAACTGGGCGGAATACGAGGAAGGCCTTCGGCACCGTGGTAGCCGCACTCTGTGGATGACGCCGGAGGCGCTGTCGTCCTGGCAGGCTGCTGAGTTCCTTCCCGATCGCAAGATCCTTCTCTGCCACGGCGATCCGGACCGCATCGTGGCGGGTGGCTACGAGCCATCCTTTGTCGACGCAACGTTATGTGGGTAGAGTAAGCATCCGGCGAAGGCCGCAGGTCATGCAGCCTGAGCGCCAATGCTTCGTCATAGGACTACTCCTAGCGTTTGCACTAGGACTTTCGATGTTCCCGTCAATCCCGCAAGGCGGCCCTAATTATGTGGAGGCGATGTACGAGGATGTTGCCGAGAACGCGAAATCTGGAAGCAGCTGCTCTCCAACGCCGTGGGCGACGACGTGAATAGCGGCTCACTGATTTATATTGCGGCCTACGGGGAGGTACATGCCTCCAATATCGCTCTGTTGAAAGCCTATCGCGGCAAGGCCTGAGCGTCAGCGGGCTTTGCCCACCCCTCCGGCATCAACGCCTGCAACAATTCGTCAACGAGGCGATGCCTTTCGAGAAGTGGACGACCTGCACAGGACTGATATCGCCGGCTTCAGGAACACTCCGTGGGAGAGGATTTCAAATCCTGCCAAAGCTCCGGAGCGGAAGTCGACGATCGGCTGAAAGGTAGGTCAGACTTCTGCGCATTCCAGCGGATTTGTCACCCGGAATTGAAGCTTTCTTTGGGATATTGCCGCGTGCAGAAAGGCATTGTCCTTATTCATTACTTTCCTCTGCGCGATAATATCTTGGATGTGCTTGTTCGGGGTTCCTTTGCCAGGCTAAGTGCGGCGTAATGGAGCAACCTAATCGTCTTTGGCATCGCGTATTGTCCGGGGCGCGACCATTGCCAACGCCTCTTCCATTACGATTTCAAGGACGGCAATATCCTCGCCTTCTTCCCATTTCCAGCCGCCTTTCGAGGTGCGGTCGTCGGGTTCGTATTCTCCGACGAAGAAATGCAGCCTTTCCGTCACGGAGCCAAGGCCCATGAAAATATCGAAGACTTGCGTTATTCGCGTATCCGAACGCCAGTTTGCACCTCGGTTTCAGCCCGAATGCGGATCTCCGGGTGCGCGTTGTCCAAGAGGGCCGGTCGGAGTTTCGATGAGAAGGTCGTCGTGCCGTTGAAGAATGCGGGTATCGGAATTGCCGCGTGAACCACGGTCCGCCGAAAACGGTCATAGACGAGGATGGTCGCGCCATTCCCCCGGTCATAGGTTTTGCGCGATTGGTGCTGCCAACTGACATGCGCGCGCTGAAGCGCAGAAGCGGTCTTCTGCAGTATGTACTAGTCATTGGCCAGAGTGGCGACGTGTTCGACGCGAACGCGCTGAGAGATGCTCATGGATTAACTCCCTGGCTAAAAGCACTGGTCGGTTGGCCACGCTCTGGACATCGTGATCATTGCGTGCAAAATCATACATTGGTAAGTGTTTTCGTGCAGAGTGACAATATGCTGACAACGGAACGTAAGGCCCTCATTCAGGAGATTCTTCGTCGGGATGGGCGTCTGATCGCCAAGACATTCAGCCAGGAATTGGGAGTGTCAGAGGATACGATCAGGCGTGATTTGCGGGAGCTTGCGAGCGAAGGTCTCTTGCAGCGGGTCCATGGTGGCGCCTTGCCGGCATCGTCAGCGGTTGCTGATTTTGCCTCGCGCGAGGGAACCGCATCCAAGGCCAAAGCAATGATAGCCCGAGCCGCTGCCCGCTTGATCCAGCCGACGCAGATAGTGTTCTTGGATGGCGGTACAACAAACATACAGCTTGCTCGGCAACTGCCCATTGGCCTGAAGGCCACCGTTGTAACGCATAGTCCGAGTATTGCCGTCGAATTGGCGCGTCACCCCCTCGTGGATGTCGAATTGGTGGGTGGACACTTATTCAAACACTCTGTCGTGGCAGTCGGATCCATAAGTGCGGAGGCAATCGCAAAAATCCGCGTTGATGCATTCTTCATGGGAGTGACAGGTCTCCATCCTGAAACGGGGGCGACGACAGGGAACAGGGAAGAGGCCGCTATAAAACGCCTTATTGCCCACCAGTCAGCGGAAACAATCGTTCTCGCTACGCGTGAAAAATTGGGGGCTGCCTCGCCCTACGACATCGTGCCACTGGCAGAAATCTCCACTGTGGTGACAGAATCTGGACTCGAGTCCGAAGTGCTGACGCCATTTCGAGCCGCTTCAATCGCGATCATCGAAAGCAATGACTGAGCAAAGCGGCTCCACCTGCGAGGCGTCGCCGCCATCCTTATCCGTCATGAGGTGAGCGATAATATCGCCGCTGTCGGCATTGAGTGCCAGGTGTAGTTTGCGCCAACCCCTGCGGGATTTGACACCATGCTTTTCCTATAGCCATTGGCCAGCGCCGTTGACCTGCAGCCCTGTGCTATCGATCAATACGTGGACGGGCGCTTTCGCGGTCGGCGCTCGCGTCGGAGACGTTCCTGATCCGCAACACGGGTGCCGGGCCGCAGCTCTTTGAGCATGTCGTGTGCCGGATGGCCGAGCGGAACCGATCCGCCCGTGTGCGCCGCTGCGACGTGAGCCGGGATACGCTGATGCACATGGCTGCAGGATTGCAGCCGCAGGTCCGCAACATCGTGTCCTCCGATGCACCGATCTCCTTGCTGAACGGTTTGGCGATCCGCCGTCCGTCAGGATAGAGGACGTGTTGAATTAGCCCCTTGCGCTCGGAAATCAGTATTCCTCAAGATGCACGATAATCATTGACTCTGCATGAAATTGCATGAAAATATGATCCGTGTCTAGCGGGCGAATGGCCTGCTCTTCAAGTGACGAGGGAACTGGCATGAGCATTGCTGACCGTGTAAAGATAGAGGAAGTCACCGTCCTGTCGGACAATTGGTATGTCCTGAAGAAGACGGTCTTTGACTTTCAGCGGCAGGACGGCAGTTGGCAGCGTCAGTCGCGTGAAACCTATGATCGTGGAAATGGCGCGGCCATCCTACTTTACGATCCCGAACGTCGCACGGTGATCCTCACCCGTCAGTTCCGCTACCCTGCCTTTGTCAACGGACATGACGACCTTCTGATCGAAGTACCCGCCGGATTGTTAGACGACGCCGAGCCCGAAGTTCGGATTCGGGCGGAGTTGGCAGAGGAGACGGGGTTTCATGTGAACGAGGTGCGCCAAGTTTTCGATGCCTTCATGAGCCCGGGTTCGGTGACCGAACGGTTGCACTTCTTTGTTGCTCGATATCAGCCGCAGGATCGCCTTGCCGATGGCGGTGGTAACGCCGATGAGGGCGAGGATATCGCTGTCTTCGAGATCACGATTGAGGAGGCGCTGTCGATGATGGCGTCGGGCGAAATCCGTGACGGAAAGACCATCATGCTTCTGCAATACGCAGCCATCCACTTGTTCGCGGCGTAAAGCTGAACGCGTCAGAACCCATCTGTCGTGTCTTCGACTCGATTTTCGCTCCGTCGCAAGCAAACGGTGATCAGAATAGCTGACTATTCTCCATTGGGAACAGTCAGCGGGACAGCCAGGGCATCCTCATTGGTATCGAGAAACGAGAATTGATCAGCGCAGGGGGCGAAAGCGTATGTGGCGCCAAGGGGGGCGTCTGGCGTGATGCAAGCCCTCACGCGTTGATTGATATAGTGATCTGCCGCTGCTCAGCGGGCCGACTGGGTGACAAGTTGCATCTCGACGAGGCCGTCGTTTCGATCGGCGGCACGAGGCACTGGCTCTGCGGCGCCGTCGATCAGGACGGTTTCGTCCTGGAGGTTCTGGTGCAAAGTCGCCGCAATGCCAAGGCGGCTAAGCGTATGATGGGCAAGCTATTGAAGCGCCAGGGCCGCGCGCCGCGCGTGATGATCACCGACAAGCTTCAAGCCTAAGCCGCCTCAAAGCGACAGATCATGCCGGGTGTCGAGCGTTGCCCCACAAAGGCTTGAACAATCGGGCGGAGAGTCCCCATCCGCCAATCCGAAGACGAGAACGGATGATGAAGCGCTTCAAGTCTGAGCGCCATCTGCAACGCTTTGTCTCTATCCATGATCCGATCGCTAACCTGTTCCAAATCCCCTGACACGAAATCTCCTTCAGCCATCATCGCGAACTGCGTTCAGAGGGAATGAACCTGTGGGCAAAAATCGCTCGAGCATGAACCGCCGTGGCGAAGCGCGCTACGACTGCCGCGCGCCCATTAAGTTTACGATGCCGGCGGGCGGCTTCGAGATTGTACGGACTGAAGACCCGATCGCCGGCGCACAGGTGATCCGCATCGACTGGGAAAACGGCACGCTCACCGGCGCATCGTTATCCCGTAAGGACGGCATCGCGCTCGATCTTTGAGCTACTGTCACCCCGTCAAGGCCTGTTCCTCAACGGGGTGGTTTTTTTGAGTGCCTGTTATCTTGTTAGGCCGCTGCGATCCTCTGCCGTAGAGCGTGGACCGGTGCGCTAGACGCAGACGCTGGTGTTGCTTCTCGACCAACCCCATCCAGTCGGAAGCGGGATAGAAGTTGGTTGAGCGATGCAGCGTCGCGTGCCAGGCTATGGCTTGCTGCGGTTTGCTCCTCCACCATCGCTGCGTTCTGTTGTGTTCCCTTGTCTATCTCGGTCACCGCACTGTTGATCTCGTGCAGTCCGGCTGATTGTTCATGGGCAGATTCAACGATTGCATCGACGTGGCGGTTGATCTCTTGCACCTCCGCCACGATCACCTCCAGTGCCCGGCCGGTCTCATCGACGAGCGTGACGCCGGAACGCACATGATCGCCAGATGTAACAATCAGCGCCTTGATCTCCTTGGCCGCTTGGGCGGAACGCTGTGCAAGTTCGCGCACTTCCTGCGCAACGACGGCAAACCCCTTACCGGCTTCACCGGCACGCGCCGCTTCGACACCGGCATTCAGCGCCAGCAGGTTCGTTTGGAATGCAATCTCATCAATGACACCAATGATGTTGGTGATTTCGTCTGAAGATCGCTCAATTTCCTTCATGGCGATGACGGCGTTGCGCACAACCTGGCCCGACTTCTCGGCGCCAGTACGGGCTTGAGCGACCAGGTGTCCGACTTCCTCGGCGCGTCTGCTGGAATCCTTGACCGTTGTGGTGATCTGTTCAAGCGCGGCCGAGGTTTCTTCCACCGACGATGCTTGCTGTTCAGTCCGCTTGGACAGATCGTCGGCAGAGGCGCGGATCTCGCTGGCCCCGGCATCGATGCTGCGCGCATTGGCACCGACTTCGCGAAGCGCCTGCTTCAGGTTTGTGGTTGAGTTGTTGAAATTGACTCGCAGGCCATCGAGCTGAGCTACGAACGGCACCTCGATCTGGTAACCCACGTCGCCTTCGGCAAGGCGGCTGAGCGCGTGCGCCAGCTGTTCCACTGCGAATTGGGTGTCTGCGTCGTCTTTGGCTTTTTGTGCTTCGCGCGCCAAGCGTTCCGTTTCCGACAGGCTGCGATGTGCATCAGCCTCCCGCTCGAGACGCAGACGTTCGAGGGCGTTGTCCCGGAATACGGCCACAGCCGCCGCCATCTGGCCGACCTCATCGCGGCGCTCACGGCCCTCGACTGTTGCTTCCGTATCGCCATTGGCCAACGCTGTCATGCGTTCCCTTAGGCGCAAAATGGGACCAGTAATGCCGCGCGATGATATCAGCACGGCTGCGAGAAGGCTGGCGATGAAGATGACGCCGAGTGTCACCAGTGACGTAATGATTGTCGAATTTGTCTTATTGCCGAGCTCGACGGAGCGAGCTTTGATATTATCCTTCATCGCCGTCGTGAGATCGCGCATGTCAGACAGCAGGGAAGGCATCTGCTGGTCCGCCAAGGCGAGCGCCTTGCGCGCTTCCGCCTCAACTGCGCCGGGCTTCACAGCTGAATCGGTAACGGAAATCAGAGGCTTCGCCCGCGCGATGTAGCTGTCGATTTTCGCGCCATCCTCAGGACGACCTTTCTTCGCCTGCTCCATACGCGCGATCAGACTTCCGGTGTTCTCCTTGTAGAAGGCGGCTGCCACCTTGTAGGCAGGATCGTTCGGCGCGTAGAAGATCATCTCGTGAGCGGCATAGACTGTCGCCACCAGGCTTCGGGTCGCTGCCACCATGTCGACTTCCGCCTGGTTGTCCTTGGCGACGAAGTCAGCGTAAACGCCATCCGCTTTCTTGAAATCATTCGCCAGGATCGATGCTGCTCCAATGCCGACCAGCGACACCGGAATCAGGAGAGATAGGACTTTTGTTCGAATGCTCGCATTTGTTAGAAATGACATTGGGTCCACCAGGCTGTCCGGCCCGCCGCCAACAGTCGTCCGACAATGTCAATCCAAAATTACAACGTTTCTCAAATGAATTGAATATTAATGTCGGCTCAAGATGCGCGAGGTCCTGATCAGTTTAAACAACGACGATGTACAAAGCGAAATCTATATTAGATTTATGCTTTGAGTGCGCATTTAAACTACATATTGAAGATTAATAATATTACAACAAAGCGGATATCTGGATATTTATTGCGATGAGATGTCGTTAAAATGCTTCAAATCTCCCTCAGCAAGGTGTCGGCGATCCGAACACTCAGAGCCGCACCCGTCAATGTCGGGTTCATGCAAGATGCCGACGGCATGACGCTGGTGCCAGCGATGAACATGTTGCTGTGATCATGGGTCCGGCAATCCCGATCGACAACTGAATCCTTCGGGTCATCGCCCATCCGCGTCGTGCCCATGACATGCTGACGGTTTTGCCACTTCACGTCGGTCGACAGGACCTCCGCATCGAGAAGCTGGGCGATCTTGTTGAGATCCTCAAGACCGCGATCACGGCCGGCATTCCAATAGTCGGTCACGCTGTAATAGAGAACCGGGACCGGCAGGCCGAGCGCGTCGAACTTGGTTTTGGACGGCGTCACGCGGTTTTCGGGAAGGGGTAGGGGCTCGAAGTCAATCGCCCAGTTCAATGAGCGAGCCGAATATTTCCGGATTTCTGCGTCGAGCTTCGATCCGAGCAGCCCCTTCTTGATAAAGCCTTCCGTCATCTGGGCGGTCGGCACGGTATTGCGCACCTTGATCTTGTAGCTCGGATAGTCCTTGCGGAAGGCACCATCGCGCTGGTTGAGGTAGACGAGAAGTTCGGTCGGTCCTTCACCCGGCCACATATCCTCCTTGGTCAACATGTTCATGCTGATCCCGGTATGATCCATGAGATTGCGTCCGACCTGATCGGAGGAATTGGCAATGCCGTTCGGATATTTGCTGGATGTGGAGATCAACAGCAGCTTGGCGGACTCAATGCCGTAGGCCGCGAGCACGAAGTAGCGGGCGTTCAATTTGTGTTCGGAATTATCCGGCCGCTTATACCAGACGGCCGTGATCTTGCCGTCGTCGCCGGCTTCGATCTTGTAAACGACCGAGTTGTCGAGCAGTTTGGCGCCGTGCCTCTCGGCCTCGTCGATGTGCATTGAGCCATCGTATTTGGCGCCTATCGGACAGACGGGATTGCAATTATTGTTGCCGGCACAGACCGGACGGCGCCCATAAGGGCGTGACGCGCGGCCATGTGGTTCCAGTACAGGGTTGAAGCCGCCGACGGAAAGCTTTTCGGCGATCGTCTTGAACATGTAGCTGGAATTCAGCTGCTCCATCGGGAAGGGCATTGAGCGCGGCGGCATTGGGCCACCGCCCTGACCGCTCTCGTCCTGGCCATCGAGGCCGGTGACACCCAGCTCCAATTCCGCCCGGTTGTAATAGGCTTCCAGATCGTCATAGCCGATGGGCCAGTCACGGCCACGACCATAGAGTGATTGCAGCTTGAAGTCGTTGGGGATCATCCGCCAGAGCGCCGATCCGAAATGCCAAGTCGTACCACCGACGACGCGCAGGTAGGACGTATTGTATTTTACCGGCCCTTCATATTGCAGATAATCGCCATAGGTCGACGGCGCATGCGGCAGGCTCGGGAAGGGCGAACCGGCGCCTTGCAGCTTGGCATTCGCCAGCGAGAGCTTGACGGGCGCATTGCGAAACGTCTCGACGATCTCGCGACGGTCCACGCGCGGACCAGCCTCCAGGATGATCACCTTCTTGCCGGCCTTCGCCAGACTTGCCGCGACCAGCCCGCCCATAACGCCGGAGCCGATGACGATCAGGTCCGCATCATAAGAGTCGTTCGCCATTGTCTTGTTCCTGTCAGATCTTGCTGCCGGGCTTTGGTCCCCAGCCGTTCGGGCCGGGACCGTAGGTCGGGATGGAAAGGATGCCCTTGGTCGGGCGGTACATAAGGGCTTCTCGATAGGTGATGAGCTCGGCATCTTCAGGCTCGCCCACGACGCCGAGATACCAGGCGGAGACGATGTTGGTGGCGGTCTTCATCACATTGGGGTCGGCGAGCTTTAACGCCAGGAAGGCATCCATGTTCGCGACACCGGATTGCTCGACGACATGCTGCAACGCGGAGATGTCGGACGAGAACGTCTTGTTGCGCTTTGCGAGCGCCGCCAGGTAACGGGCACCGAGTACCGGATCAAGCGTGTAGCCGGTGAGGAATTCCGACAGCAGCGTGAACCGCTGTGCCTCGTCATCGGATGCCGCGGCGGGCACTGGCATTGCGATCCTGGACAGCGTCGCCAGCCCCCCGACAGCGACCGTTGCGCGCAGGAGATCACGCCGACGAAGGGCGTATTCCATAGGGGAGCCTGTTTTATCGCGTTCGGTGGTCATAAGCGAAGTCCTCGGCGGCAGTCAGAAGCGGAAGCGAAGGCGAAGTCAGGCAGGCGCGACGCGGCGTCGGCCACGTGCCACCACCAATCCGATGAACACCAGCAGGATCACGGCAACAACCACCGCAATTGGCGCGATATACGGGGCAGCCAAGGCCAGAAATGGCTTCCTGCCTCCCTCGCGGACCCGCGCCACATCTTCAGGCCCGACCTTGACGGCCGCATTGCCGAACTGGCTCAGAACGTAATTGCTGACGTCGGCGACGTCCTTGTCCGAGAGCCTGTCGGTGAATGAGGCATCCGGGCCGAAGGCGGGCATGAAGACGGGGACGCCATCAACCGTGCGGTTGAGACCAAACAGGATCGTCGAAATCAGGTTGTCGGGATTGTCTGCACCGGTCGCCGTGTTGTTGAAGAGCGATGGATAGTGCGCATTGCCGCTGCCATCGGCCTGATGACAGTTGGCACAGGCACCGCTGAAGACGTGAAACCCGTTTTCCGCCGGCGCCTGGCCTGGAAGTCCGCGCAGGCTCGCCTCTGATGCCGAGGGTTTGCCGAAGCTATAGCGGGGCTGCTTATCACTGGAGGCAACCGGCTTCGTGCCGCGCAGATAGGTCACCAGCGCCCTCAGATCCGCATCGGTGAGATGCTGCAGACTGTGTTCGACGTCTTCCGCCATCGGGCCTGCAGCCTGCGCCTTGCCGGCCACATGGCCTGTCCGCAGGTATTGGAGGAGTTCCGCATCAGACCAGCCGCCAATGCCGCTTGTCTTGTCCGAGGTGATGTTCGGCGCAGACCAGGGTCCGACCGTGCCGCCGGACAGAGCACTTCGGGTATCCTCGGCCATGAACAGATTGCGCGGCGTGTGACAGGTGCTGCAATGTTCCAATGCTTCCGCGAGATAGGCACCGCGGTTCCAGTCGGCTGATCGGGCAGCGTCCGGCTGAAACCGCTCATTCGACAGGAAGAGCATGTTCCAGACCGCCATGGACGCACGGATGCTGAACGGGAAGGGAAGTTCGGTCTTTCTCGACGCTTGGTCGACCGGCTTCACCTCGTTCTTGAAAAATGCATAGAGTGCCGAAATATCAGTGTCGCTGAGCTTCGCATAAGCCGTGAAGGGCATGGCCGGATAGAGATGCGTTCCATCCTTCGCGACGCCCGCACGTACCGCACGAGCGAAATCCGCTTCGGTGTACTCACCAATCCCATTGACTTTCGACGGCGTGATGTTGGTCGAGAAGATGGTTCCGAGCGGCGACTGGATGCCGTATCCGCCCGCATAGGGTTGTCCACCTTCCGGCGCCGTGTGACAGGCTGCGCAGTCGGCAGCCATTGCAAGATATCGTCCGCGAGCAATCAGCTCTGCCTGGGGGCGGCTTGCATCCTGCGCGCAGACCGTGCCGACAAGGCTGCACGCCGCAAACAGGCCGATCACGACCGATCGGGCGGTGCTGGAATAGCGGAACAAAACTGCTTTAACAGACGGGCTTTCGAAAAAACCACAGTATGGAGGCATACCAGATGCTTTCATCAGGCGTGAATAATATATTGATCAGTTTACGCCTGCCTCCCACGCGCAAACCATTGCCTTGTCGTCGCAATACATAAAGATGCACATCGGATAGAATGCCGCATATCTCTGAAGAGACGAGCTAAAATGCTCTTTGACGATCCTTCACCGGATCGGAGGGCGAGACGATGTGTCGCGATCGGCGACTTGTCTAAGGTAATACGCAGTTACATCTGGCTTTGAGAAGCGGTATTTTTTAAAAGCTGATTTCACAAAATATGAAAGCTTTCTATGAAGTTCGATTTGACAGATTTGCGAATTTTCCTGGCGGCCGTTGATAATGGCAGCTTTAGCGCTGCCGCCGTCGAGAACAACATTGTCGTGGCGGCGGTGAGCGCGCGTATCCGCCGGCTGGAAGAGGCGTTCCGGGTGGAACTGTTCGAGCGCACGGGTCGCGGCATTCGCACCACCCTTGCAGGCGACATGTTTGCAACTCATGCCCGAAAGATTGTTGATGATGCGCGGCGGGTAGAGAGCGAACTGGACGAGTTCGCAGAGGGGCGGAGCGGTCAGGTACGGCTTTTGTCGAACACGAATATGCTGGCTGAGCACATGCCCAGGGTGCTCGGCACTTTCCTCGCCACCAACCCGGACATCAGCGTCGACGTCATCGACCGGCCCAGCCATGAAGTCGTGACCATGCTCAAGAATGGAGAAGCCGATATCGGTATTGTCGCCGCCTCGGCCGATATGACAGGCTTGGAGCGTTGGCGCTTCGTACCGGATCACCTCGTGCTGATCGCTCCCTGTAACTTTGACGTAACGGACGAAAGTATCAATTATACGCGTATCCTTGATTTCCCGATGATTGGCATGCCTGAGACGGTCGCTCTATCGCAGTTCCTAGGCCGCCTTGCCCGGGAACTCGGCCGGGACATCAAGGTGCGTATGCGGATGAACGGCTTTGAAGGCATAGCTCGCATGGTGGAGAGCGGTGCAGGCGTCGCCATCGTCCCCCACAGCGCGGCCCAACGCTACCGCACATTCATGGATTTCCGGATCTTGGAGATTGCTGATGCCTGGGCTGACCGAAAGCTTTTTCTATGCGTGCGGCATGAAGCGGAATTGCCGCGTTTTGCGAAGCGCTTGCTGGAGCACTTGCGGCGCTATGCGGAGGTCACCTGATATCTTGCGTCGAGGGGATAGAGGCGCCTGCTTCGCTCATGATAAAGTCTGAATATATACTGGGAGCCGCGAACAGCGGCTCCCAGGCTCCTTTGCGCACTTTTCTCAAAACTCTTCCCAGCTTTCGGCAGCAGCGGCTGACGAACCACCACCGACGCCGACCGCGCGAGCAAGCTTGCTGACGAGCTTTCGGGCGGGCGAGGGGGCTGCCGCATGGCGATTGGAGGCAGCGACCGGGGCAGAGGACTGGGCGTAACCGCCATGCCCATAGCCGGAAGCGCTGCCACCGCTGAGCTGGAAGCGACCGACGAGCTGGCGAAGCTTGTCAGCTTCTCCGGCCAGCGTCGCGCTGGCGGCGGTTGCCTGTTCCACCATGGCTGCGTTCTGCTGCGTGGTCTGGTCCATCTGGTTGACGGCGGTGTTGACTTCGGACAGGCCGACCGACTGCTCGCGGGCCGAGGTGGCGATGGCATCCAGTTGACCGTTGATGGCGACGACGTGATCTTCGATGACCTTAAGGGCTTCCCCTGTCGCCGTGACCAGCTTGACGCCATTTTCCACTTCGTCTGCCGAGGTGCGAATGAGATCCTTGATCTCCTTGGCCGCCTGGGCGGAGCGCTGGGCAAGCTCGCGCACTTCCTGGGCGACGACGGCAAAACCCTTGCCGGCCTCGCCTGCACGGGCGGCTTCCACGCCGGCATTCAGCGCTAGGAGATTAGTCTGGAAGGCGATTTCGTCGATCACCCCGATGATGTTGGAGATCTGGCTCGACGAGGCCTCGATGCGCTGCATGGCGTTGACAGCATTCGCCACGACTTCGCCGGATTGACGCGCCGACTTGTTCGCATCCATAGCCATGGAGCGAGCCTCTTCCGTGCGCTTGGAAGAGTTAGTGACGTTAGTCGTGATCTCATCGAGTGCTGCGGCTGTCTCTTCGAGCGAGGCCGCCTGCTGTTCGGTGCGCTTCGACAAGTCGTTGGCGCTGGAGGAGAGTTCGCGAGAGCCGCTGTCGATGGAGCGGGTGGCTTCGGCGACGGAAGAGAGCGTATCGCGCAGCTGGGAGACTGCGAGGTTGAAGTCGTTGCGCAGGCCCTCGAAGTCTGACGCAAAGGGGCGCGACAGTTCGAAACCGAGATTGCCGCCGGCGAGCTGCTTCAGACCTTCGGCCAGGCCGGATGTGGCTTCTGCCATTTCGGTGGCGCGCTTGGCATCAACTTCGGCGGCGCGGGCGCGCTCTGCTTCCGTCATGTTGCGAGTTTCGGCGGCGGCGCGGTCGCTTTCAATCTTCGCAATGGCTGTCTGGCGGAAGGTTTCCACGGCGGCCGACATGTCGCCCAGCTCGTCCTTGCGCTGACGACCCGGTACAGTCACGTCATTTTGGCCCTTGACGAGGCTGAGCATGCAGTCGTTCAAGGCGCGCAGCGGCTTGACCAGGCTTCCGTTCAAAACGAGGAGGCCCAGACCGGAAATAACCAGCATGGCAATCCCGCCCGCCAGCGCTGTCATCTTGGCCATTTCGCCGGCTGATTCTAGGGCGGCCTTGCGCGTGCTGAGCAGCGAAGTCTCTGCGTCAGCCAACTCTTTTACCTTGGCGCGAATGCCATCCATGGAGGCCTTGCCGGCACCGGAGATTTCAATCTGGCGGGCCTTTTCAATGGTCGCAGGGTCCTTCATGAACTCCATCTCTGCCTTGACCACCTTGGCGTTCCAGGTTTCGGCCAGCTTGGAGACTTCATCAAGGCGTGCCTGCTGGGCCGGATTGTCGGAGGTTAGCTTCTTGGCAGCGGCCCAGGCTTCCTGAAAGGCTTTGGCGCCTGCGATCTGGGGCTCTAGGAACTTCTGGTCAGCAGCAACGAGATAACCGCGCATACCGGTTTCCTGATCCACCATGGCGGCCATCATGTCGCTGACCTTATCCAACACCTGATAGGTATGGTCCGTCCAGTTGGCGTTCTGCGTCTGTGTGGAGCTGGATGTATAGCTGACGAACGAGACGATGAGACTCACCACGATCAAACTGATGATGACCGTAGAGATCTTGGTAATAATTTTGATGTTTTGGAAGAATGTCACGTCCGCCCTCCTCAATTGATGTGCGAATCTGTTTTGTCGGATCGCATTGCCCGGTTATCCAGATTCTGGGGCAGTAATCGTTAATTTCTGTTTTAGATTTTAGGGCGCCAGTTCCCCTATATATTGCAGGTGAAAATTTATCTTTAGCAATTTATGGATGAATATATAAGCTCAATTGAATTCGAAATGTAATCTAAAATTGATATGCTTATTAAGGTGAATATTTACTGAGATTTCATGTGATATATTCGTACATTCATTTTTGAAGCAACTGAGCCAGTTTCCATAGAAAATAAATGAAGCGCCGAATAAGTGAAAATCTTCCAGTTGTAGGAAAAATAAATACACGTGGTCATCTAGCGCGGTGCGGTCGGTGAGGCATGCGTGCCCGCTCCTGTCAAAAATCCCTGATTTTCCGCAATTCCGCCTGGAGTAACCGGAAGGCTTCGAACCGCTTATCGTGAATAGTGCGGATGTTACCGGAGGCGGGAGTATAGACCCGCCCGGCCTTGCTGAGCGCCTGCATGGCCTGCCTCAGATCAGAGAAGGATTTCGCCGCAGTCGCTCCGAGTAGCGCCGCTCCCAGCAGGACAGGCTCCGAGGTTTGCGGCGCAACCACCGGCTTGCCGCTGGCGTCCGCCAGGATCTGGCGGGTCAGATCATGCTGACCCGCGCCGCCGCTGATGATGATCTGCTGCACATCGGCGCCAGCTTCGGCCTGTGCTTCGATGATCTGGCGCAGGCCGTAGCCTATGCCGCAGAGCCCGCCCACATAGAGCGCCACCAGATTTTCGAGATCCCTTTCCATACCAAGGCCGGCAATGGCAGCCCGTGCGGCGGGATCGGCGAACGGTGCGCGGTTTCCCAAAAACTCCGGCAGCACATGCAGACCCCGTGCCAGGGAGACGACATGCGAGGCCGAGGATACGGCCTCGACCGCCAGATTGGCCAGCAGCACGGGCAGCGAGAGACCTTGCGACTTCGCCCGCTCGCTTGCCTCATGGAAGGCGGGATGGAAGCTGATCAATTGATCGATCGCAGCGCCCGCCGCGCTCTGACCGCCCTCGTTCAACCACAGCCCAGGAACCATGGCGGAGAAATAGGGCCCCCAGACGCCGGGCACGAATTTCGGACTGCTGGTGGAAGTCAGCGTGCAGGACGAGGTGCCGAAGACATATCCCATGTTGCATTCCGGCGTGCCGCCAATGCCGACGGTGCCAATGCCGCCCGCATGGGCGTCGATCATGCCGGCGGAGACCGGCGTGCCGGGACGAAGACCAAGCTCCTTGGCCGCTGCGGCCGTCAGGCCGTGACCGACTGCGGTGCCGGGCTCGACGATCTCCTGGCCAATGCGGGCAAAGTTCTCATCAGCCAGTTCCTGCAAGCCGATCTGGTGGAAGTAGCTGGGGTCCCAACGGCTTTCATGCGCGAGATAAGTCCACTTGCAGGCCAGCGTGCAGGTGGAACGGGCAAGGCTACCCGTTGCCCGCCAGGTCAGGAAATCAGCCAGATCGAAGAACTGCCATGCGGCCTTAAAAATCTGCGGCCGGTTTTCCTTCAGCCAGAGGAGTTTCGGCGTTTCCATCTCCGGCGAAATACGACCGCCGACATAACGCAGCACGCCATGGCCCAGCGCATTGATCCGCTCGGCCTGTTCGACGGCGCGATGATCCATCCACACGATGATGTCGCGATCTGGATCTTCCGACGGGCCAACAGGCAGGGATAGCCCGCCTTCAGCCAGCACAACGAGAGAACAGGTTGCATCGAACCCGAGACCGGCGACCTGATCCGGTGAAACCTTCGCCTGCGCAAGAGCGGTTTGAACCGCATGGCACACGGAAGCCCAGATATTGGCGCTCGATTGTTCGACCATATGCGCGTGATCGCGGTAGATCTCGATATCGCGCTTGCCGGTTCCACGGCATTGGCCGTCCTCATCGAAGACACCGGCGCGCGCACTGCCCGTGCCAACATCCACGCCGATAAAATACCTGGAACCGCTCATGCCCTACTCCTCCGCCGACTCGATACAGTGTCGGGCCTATAGATCGACGCTATTTGGCAAGATCACAAGATCCCGAATGACCACATTGCGGGGACGAGACAACATGAAGAAGACGGCCTCCGCCACTTCCTGCGGCTGCATAAGGCTGCCATTGGCAAGAGCCTCGTCCATCTTTTCCTTGGGCCAATCATCCAGAAGGGCGGTGACGACCGGACCGGGCAGAACAGCACCGACGCGAATGCCATGCTGGGACACCTGCCGGCGTGTCGTATGCACGAAAGCCTGCACCGCGAATTTTGAGGCGGTATAGATCGGCTCCCAAACCACCGGCACGACACCGGCCACCGAACTGGTGAACAGGATATCACCGGACTTCTGGGCAATCATATGCGGCAGAACTGCATGAACGCTGCGGAAGGCCGCGTTGATGTTGAGGTTCAGCATACGGTCCCATGCATCGGGATCACCTTCTGCGACGGCCCCGCCGACATAGGCCCCGGCATTGGCGTGGAAAATGTCCAGCCGACCCGCGACCTCAAGGATCCGCGGCAGAAGGCCGGAAACCTGAGGCCCGTCGAGAAGGTCGACCACCACCATGCGGGCGCGATCTCCAAGCTCATCGCAGAGTGTTTTCAGCCTGTCCTCGGCGCGATCGACGAGCACGACAGTCGCGCCCTCATCGATCAGCTTTTTGGCACAGGCCAACCCGATCCCCGAAGCGGCCCCGGTGATGGCCGCGACCTTTCCGTTCATGCTGTTTGTCATGATGAACTCCCGTCGGAATGAACCACCATTAATCGCCAAGCCGGATCTGCAGCTTCACATCGTCCGGCAGTCCCTTGGCGGCACGATCGAAGGCAGCGATGCTGTCACTGAAATCGAAGGTCTCGGTGATCAGCGGCTTCAGGTCGACCTTGCCTGACGCAATCAGGTTGACTGCGCGGTCGAAATTGTTGGCATAACGGAAGACGGTTTCGATGCGTGCTTCCTTGAAGATCGAGGCAGGCACATCGAAATTGACCGGTTCGATCGGCAGACCCACCAGCACCAGCGTGCCGCCCGGACGCAGGAGGTCGAAGATGCCCTCGTAAGCCCGCGGACTACCGCTGGCCTCAAAGATCACATCCGCACCCCAGCCCTCGGTTGCATCAGCCACGACATCCTTCAGCGAGGCCTCCTTGATGTTGACGGGCGTAATGCCCGCATATTGCCCGGCAATCGCAAGCTTTGGGGCGCTCAGATCCGAGATGATAACGCGCGAGCAACCGCCGGCGAGAGCGGCGATCGCCGTCATGATGCCGATGGGGCCGCAGCCGATGACGACGGCGACATCGCCAGGAGTGATTTTGGCGCGTGTGGCCGCTTGCATACCCACCGCGAAGGGTTCGATCATCGCACCTTCGGCAAAGGAAACATTGTCCGGCAGCTTGTAGGTGAAGGCTGCGGGATGCACCACCTCCGCCGTCAGCACGCCGTGAATGGGCGGAGTCGCCCAGAAGCGGACATCCGGATCGACATTGTAGATGCCGAGCTTAGACGCGCGCGATTCCATGTTCGGCACGCCGGGCTCCATGCAGACGCGGTCGCCTACCTTGAGGTTTTTGACGTTCGCACCGACTTCGATCACCGTGCCCGCCGCCTCGTGGCCGAGCACCATCGGTTCGCGCACGACGAAGGAGCCTATGGCGCCATGCGTGTAATAATGCACGTCACTGCCGCAGACACCGACGGTATGAATAGCGATCTTGACGTCACCGGAGCCGACTTCGCGCGGCAGATCGATATCGCGGAGCGCCAGCTCGCCTTTACGTTCCAGTACCAGAGCTTTCATGTTTTTGCTTCCTGAGGTCAGAGCAATTCCGGCAATAGTGGGGGTGCCGGTTTTGCGTCTGGAGTTGCGGAAAAATCAGAGTGCCAAGCCATCCGGCGTGAAGAGATAGATGTGACGCGGGTCAATGCCAGCGGTCATCGCTGCGCCGGGCGTCAGATCCGGCCGCCCATTCGCCAGAATGATCACGGTTTCCGCGCCGGTGCGCGCATAGATCTGCGTGGAGCCGCCGAGATTTTCCGCAAAGTCGGCGGTCAGCCTGAGGCGTGGCGTGGCAGCCGCAACATCCAGATGTTCGGGGCGCAGGCCAACCGTCAGTGTATCGCCAGCCTTCGCCTTGCCCGCTGCGGGATGCGCAAGAGATAGGGTGCCGCCCTCGAAGGCCGGATGCGAAAGCTGCAGGCTGGTGCTGTCGGCTCCGGTCACCTTCGCGGTGAGGAAATTCATCTTCGGTGAGCCGATAAAGCCGGCAACGAAGGTATTCGCTGGATGATCGTAAAGTTCGGTTGGTGAGCCGATCTGCTCCACAAGGCCAGCGCGCAGCACCACAATACGGTCTGCCAGCGTCATGGCCTCGACCTGGTCGTGGGTGACATAGACCATGGTGGCGCCCAGATTGCGGTGCAGCTTGGCGATTTCCACGCGCATCTGGCTGCGCAGTTCCGCATCGAGGTTCGAGAGCGGCTCGTCGAACAGGAAGATCTTGGGGTTGCGAACGATGGAGCGGCCGATCGCCACGCGCTGGCGCTGACCGCCGGACAGCGCGCGCGGTTTGCGCTCCAGAAGGGGCTCGATCTGCAGAATGCGGGCGGCTTCCCCGACACGACGCTTGATCTCGTCTTCCGGCAGCTTTGCCATGCGCAAGCCAAAGGCCATGTTCTCGAACACGCTCATGTGGGGGTAAAGCGCGTAGGACTGGAAGACCATGGAGACTTCGCGCTTGGCAGGCTCCTCGTAGGTGACCTCCTTGCCGTCAATGGACAGTGTTCCTGATGATACGTCCTCAAGGCCCGCAATCATTCTGAGAAGTGTGGACTTGCCGCAGCCCGAGGGGCCGACGAAAACCACGAACTCCCCCTTGGAGGCGGAAATATTGACACCCTTGATGACGCTGAGCTCCCCAAACGTCTTCTTGATGTTGTCCAGCTGCAGGAAAGTCATATTCTCGTTACTCCCACGTCCGCGTTACCGGGGCTTGGCCGCCGGCAGCGCCTTCTCTATTGGCTTTTGTTGTGTCTCTGGATTTCGTCTCGCAGCAGGCCTGCGGCACAGTTTTCGTCCGTCACCAGGCGCTTGACGTAGCCGCCGCGCAGGATGGCGCGGATGATATCGACCTTGTACCAGCCGCCGGAGGCCAGGATGGAATGCTTGACCGACGTCAGCTGCTCCGGTGTCAGCGACAGCACGCGCTCGTTCAACGGATGGTCGACAGGCTTGCCGTTCGCATCGAGAAAAACGCCGAGCAAGTCGCCGACGGCACCGGCTGCCAGCAGCCCTTCAAGAGTTTCGGAAACGGTCGGCGTCTGCACGAGAAGAGAACGCGTGGTCATGTCACCACAGGAAACCAGCGCCACATCGACGGATCGGGCGCGGCGCATGGTTTCGCGAATGCCGTGATGGGCGAGAAGCGCTTCCCGGCTTTCGACGGATGGAAGATAGAGCGGTGCCGTGAGATACCAGCACTCGGCGGAGATCGCCCGCGCATAGCCCGTCGCAACCTCGAAGGTGCTGGAGCCGGAACCACGTGTGAGGCCACCCATGACTGAGGTGACCCAGCTATTGGGAAGCGCGCGCGGCGTCAACCGTTTCAACCCGGCCGTCAGGGTCTTGCCCCAACCGACGCCAAGCCCCATGCCATCTTCCAACAGCCGGTCGAGAAGGCCGCCCGCCGCATCGCCAACCGCCCGCTGGTTTTCGGGATCATCCGGCAACGTCGGGATGACGCAGACCTCTTCCAGCCCGAATTTCTCCTTCACCTTGTTCTCAAGCTCGATGCAATTGGCCATGGGCAGGCGGATATCGACCACGACCGAGCCATCCGTGCGCAATTGCCCAAGAGTCTTGTTCACGCGAAGACGGGTCAGCCCCAACTGGTCGGCGATCTCCTGCTGGGTCAGGCCACCGATGAAATAGAGCCAAGCGACGCGCGCGCGGATCTGCTGCGCGTCCATGTCTTCAATCGCTGTCGTCGGCGTGTCTGTTCCCTTGGGCGGCATGCTTCGTCGTCTCCTTGGCTCAGGCAAAGGCCTGTTTGAGAGACACGGCCGATGCCTTCAGTGCATCCAGTATGGATTTGCTATCCCGTTCGAATGGGTAGAACACTTCAAGGAATACCGGAGATTGCGCAAGTCCCGTTCGGGCAAGCAAAGCTCTCGCCTCGACGGGATCGACGCGACCCTCTTCGGTGAAATCCCAATGCCGGTCGAACTGGAAATCCGTCTGCTGAATGTGAACCGCGCCGATGACATCGTTCAGCTCCGCGAACCAAGGCTCCATCGTATCCGCTTGGCGTCCGTAAAGCGGCAGGAAGGTACCGTGCCCCCAATCAACACAGAGGCTCCAGGGTGTGGCGCTTGCCGAAACATCGGTCATCATCTGGCGCGCCTGCTGAATGGTCCATGGCCATTCGCGGCGCATCGGCGTGGGCTCGACATAAAGCTCTGAGAGACCGGCTGCCTTTGCCTTGTCGCCCAGGCGCAGCATCCGCTCGATCAGGCTTGCATAATCGCGCGCGTCGATGGCGTCGGCCTCACTTCCGTCCGGGCGGGAGGCAATGGCGCCCAGCGGACCACCGACGCCCTGAATGCCGGCTTCGGCGGCAAAACCATAGGCGCGCTCCAGCCACTGTTCGGCATAGGCTCGAACGTCTTCATCCGGATGCAGCAACTGGTTGAAGGTGTAATGCGCAAGCCCGATGAAGGCACTGTGAATGGTGATGCCGTGATCGTCGGCCGCCGTGCGCACCTCTTTGGCGTGACGCGACAGGATTGCGGCGGGCCACATGGGATCGACCAGATCGAAGGAGAACTGGATGAGATCCAGCCCCAGTTGATCCCGCACCACGGGCGCCCAAAGGTTCGGGGTCACCCAGCGCTTCACGCAGAAGGAAAGGTTGATGCCGAGAGGGTTGGCAACGCTCATTTGGTCGCTCCCATGGTCAGGCCGCGCACCATGTGGCGGGAAACGATCAGAGCGAAAATAGTGACGGGAAGAACGATGACCGTACCGGTCGCCATGATCTTGCCCCAGGGCAGTTCGTAACCGGACATGAAGCTTGTCGCGACGACGGGGGCCGTCTGCACATCGCGGCGCGTCAGCACCAGCGCATAGAGCAACTCGTTCCAGGAGAAGATGAAGGAGAAGATGGCCGAGACCGCGATACCCGGAGCACCCAACGGCAGGTAGATCTTGCGGAAAATGGTGAACTGGTCAGCCCCATCCAGACGCGCCGCCTGCTCCAGATCCGGCGGGATGGACTTGAACTGGTCCGTGCAGATCCACACCACGATCGGCAGGTTGAAGGTGAGGTAGATGAGGATCAGCACCAGATGCGTATCGAGCATCTTCAACTGCAGCGCCAGGATATAGACCGGCAGCGCCAGCACGATCGGGCTCGTCATGCGGTTGGAGATGAACCAGAACCAGAGGTCGGACTTGCCGCGAAATTCATATCGGGCGAGAGCAAAGGCCGCTGGAGCCCCCAGCATGACCGCAAGGGCGGTGGTGGCCGTTGCGATAATCAGCGAATTGCCGACCGCGCCGATCACCTTCGAATCCGCAAAAATTTCCCGGTAGTGATCGAGCGTCGGTGTAAACAGCCAGACCGGCGGCGAGGCCAGGATATCGGCCTGCGTCTTGAAGCTCGCCGACACCATCCAATAGAACGGAAACAGCGTGAAGAGAATGACGGCGGTCAGGCCAAGGGCATGCAGGATGGGACCGGATGAACGACGCATCAGTTCACCTCCTTGTAGAGAACGCGGATGTACAGACGGCTGAGCAGGATGGTGATGACCAGCAGCAGGATCGCCTGCGCGGAGGCCGTGCCGAGATCGAAGACGCGGAAGCCGACACGCTGGATGTAGACCGATACCAGATCGGTGGCCGAACCCGGTCCGCCGCGTGTCATCACGAACACCATATCGAACAGCTTCAGCACATCGGCGGAACGCAGGATCAGAAGCGCCGTCAAACCCGGCATGAGGTAGGGAAGCTGTACGTGCTTCAGGAGCGACCATTTGGAGGAGGTTTCCAATCGCGCCGCTTCCTCGATCTCACCCGGCACCATGGAGAGACCGGCGAGGAAAATCAGAGCGCAGAAGGGCGTCCACTGCCAGATATCCATGATGACGATGGCGGCAAAGGCACCCGCCTGCGAGCCCAGCCAATCCAGTCCGCCAACACCCAGCGCATCCAGGAACCAGTTCGCCACCCCGAAATCGCGGTTGAAGATCAGGCGTCCGATGAGGCCAACCACGGCATAGGTGGTGGCAAGCGGCACCACCAGCGTGACGCGGGCCAGCGACTTGAGGAACCCCATGCCCGTCTTGTGCAACAGAAGCGCAATGACAAGGCCGAGCACAATCTCGACCGGCAGCACCGTGATGTAGAACTTGGCGGTCAGGAACAGTGAGGCCCAGAAGGTGCCATCGGTGAGCACGGAGGTGTAGTTTTCCAGCCCGACAAAGGGAAAGCCATCGCGCGGACGCGCTATGTTGTAGCGCCGGAAAGAGGTCACCAGCGCGAAGATGGTCGGATAGATGCCGATGATGAACAGCGTGAACACGGCAGGCGCCAGAAACCAGAAGGGTGTCCAGCGGCCATAACCGCGATTGGGTCTGATGTTCGGCCCGGAGGTCGTCCTCGTCATCAGCGTCTCCTCTCCATGCCGTCCGGGACGGCCCTCATGCAGTGCCGCTGGTGCGGCAAGATTCTCATTTCACGTCATTCGAGATTGGTGTGGTTGGCGCGCATGGCAGCCGGCGTCACGCCGAGCTTGTCACGCACGGCCAGCACCAGCAGTTCGAAGGCGACATAAAGCGCGCCCTCATAAAGCGACCCCATGGGCAGCACCGAGGTGCCAACACCTTGATCATTCGCCATGGTCTGGGCAGGCACCGTCAGAACGACATCCGTCATGGCCGCGGCACCACCGGAAGGTTGAGCCGTCACCACCAGAACCCGGGCACCGGCCGCCTTTGCAACGCCAATCAGCGCCGATACCGTCGAGAAATCTCCAGGTCCGGCAGAGACGATCAAGAGATCACCTTTGCCGACCGGCGGCGTCGTCATGTCTCCCACCACGGCAGCCCGAAGGCCGAGATGAAACAGGCGCATGGCCAGGCCTTTGATCTGTAGGCCCTCGCGACCCACGCCATAGAGCGCAATCCGTTGCGTAGACGTGATTTCGGTAACGGCTGCTTCGAATTGCGTTTGATCGATCTTCGATAGGCAATCGCCGAGTTCAGCCAGCGCCTTTGCGTGAAGATGAAGCATTTGTTGTGTCTCGCCTGATGTCGATGAGGAGGGAGACGGCGGATTTGAAAAGCCGCCATCTCCCTTCTTTCATCCCGGGAGGGACAGGTTAGGGGTTACTGCAACAGCTTCTTCTTGCCGTCGTAGTAGCCTTCCTTCTTCAGGATATCTTCCATGCGGGTGCCGATCTCCTTGGACCCGGCCTCGACCGAGACCTGGCCCAGCATCATCTTGGAACCCCATTCGGCAACCACTTCCGAGATAGCAGGCCATGCCGGGAAGCGCGGACGGAATTCCGGCACGCCCTTCTGCCAGGAGGCCACCATCGGCTCGACGAACTTGTATTTCGCCTTGATCGCCGGATCCTGATAGATCGACATGCGGCCGGAAACGCCGCCTGCTTCCACATAATCCTTGGCAATGGCTTCGGATGTCGCCCACTGGATGAACAGCCAGGTTGCCTTCTTCTGCGCATCGGAAGCCTGCGACGCAACGGCGAGCGAGAAGCCGCCAAGTGCGGGCAGACGGCCTGCGGGACCTGCCGGTTCCGGTGCAACAGCAAGGCAATCGCCGAGTTTCGATGTGGCCGGGTCAACGAGGGTGCCGTAGAAGGCCGACCATTCGGTAATCATCGCGACCTGCCCCTGTGCAAGCGCATTGACGGCTTCCGCATGGTCGAAGCTGACAATGCCGGGCGGCATGTACTTCATCAGCGCCTGACGGAAGTTGAGGCCTGCCTGGCTTTCCTTGCTCATCAGGTTGGACTTGAACTGCTTGTCGAGCAGCGATCCGCCGAAGGGCCACAGGAAGCGCATGAAGCTGTCGGCCGACTGCGTTTCGCCGCGCAGCGACTGAAGCGCGAAGGCATACTGGTTCTTCGAAGCATCCGTGAGCTTCGGCCCATAGACGTTCATCACCTCGTCCCAGGTTGCCGGGGGCTTATCGAAGCCGGCTTCCTTCAGCTTGCAGGAATTGTAGAACAGAAGGCCGGAATAGTTATCGAAGGGCAGGCCGTAGGTCTTGCCGCCCCATGAGCCGAAAGCATCCAGCAGAAGCGGGAAGAAGCCGTCCAGCTTCAAGTTGGGATCGGTGATTGACTTGTCCTTGGTGAACTTTTCGATCGGCTCGATCCAGCCGTTTTCAGCGAACTCGCCGATCCAGACCAGATCGACCAGCGCCATGGTGATGTCACCCTGCGAGGTGAAGTTCAGCACTTCCTTCTCGCGGGTGTTCTCGTAAGGAACGATTTCGTAATTCACCTTGATACCGGTCTTCTTTTCGAACTCCGGCAGGAGCTTGATGATGGCGCGGTAGCCTGGGCGATCCAGGAAGATGCCGCTGATTTGCGTGCCCTTCAGGGGCTTGGCGGCATCCTCCAGCCAGTCGGCATGCGCCGCATGCGGCATCACGGCGCTGGCGCTCGCAAGGGCCAGCACGCTCGCGCAGATTCTCAACAGACGTTTCATTCCACTCCTCCTACGGTGAAAGCCGCCTCCCCGGCAGCCTCGTTCGATCTTCCGACGAAGGCGTCCAAGACGTTCAAGGCACGGTACGGCCTTCATCCAAGACACCCAAGAACCTGACTTCGTCCCTTTGAACATGGCCATAGACAAAGCTTCGCCGATCGCGCGTTGAACGCGAATGTGAAATTTATCAATCGCTTAGGTTCGCCGTTCCTCTCGGCGGGACGCATTATCGATACATCTGTATTTTTAGATTTTCAATAGCATTCTTTGACGAATTATGGTGTGATCATTCACAGGAAGGGAGGTCATCATGAACAATCATCATCGGAGCCCCATCGATGTGACCACGCGCCGCGCGCTTGCAGAAAGCATTGCGCGGCAAGCGGGCGAGAAGGCTCGCTCGTTCCTCGCGAACCCGGAAAAGCTGGGTTGGGTTGAGAAAGCCTCGTCACAGGACATCGTTAGCGCGGCCGACGAGGCGACCGAAACCTATCTGCGCGGGATGATCCAACAGGCCTTCCCGGATGACGGC
Source organism: Rhizobium oryzicola (assembly GCF_030504645.1). GTDB lineage: Bacteria > Pseudomonadota > Alphaproteobacteria > Rhizobiales > Rhizobiaceae > Neorhizobium > Neorhizobium oryzicola. Next base: position 308,493 of record NZ_JAUKWQ010000004.1, read on the forward strand.
ATTGTCGGAGAGGAAGCAGGATCAACAACAGGCAATTCCGGTTTCGACTGGGTGATCGATCCGATCGATGGCACCATGGCCTTTCTCGTCGGCCAACCGAACTGGACGGTCTCCATCGCCGTGCTCCATGAGGGTGAACCGGTTATTGGCGTGGTTGTTGCACCCATGCTGGGTGAAACCTATGTCGGTTGTGCGGGTGAGGGATCTACCCTCAACGGAAGGCGTCTCGTGCTCAATCAGGACTGGACCATCCGTTCCACCACGATCGGGTTTGGCGGTACCGAAAGGGCTGATCCCTTACAGATCGGCGCCTTCGTGACCCGCCTGTACCAGGAGGGAGGTGTCCTCTTCCGCGTAGGTTCCGGCGCCCTGATGCTGGCCTATGTCGCCGCCAACCGCCTTGCCGGCTATTATGACCCAACCCTGTTCTGCTGGGACTGCATGGCCGGCATGGTGCTGATCCGGGAGGCGGGAGGTATTGTAGAATTCGCCGGAAACCTGTCACAGCCCGGCCCGATCTGGGCCGGCAATGCGCAGGTGTTTTCGGATCTCAAGCGTTTGAGCGCCACGGAGTGAATAAACCCCATTATTGCCCGTCTGTGCAGCCATCTGATAGACCGAGTTGATGGTAATGAACGGCGCGGATTGTCGCCGGACATTACCAGCAATTCGGGATGATGATGGGAAAGTAGCAATGAGAACCGGTATTATTGGGGTCGGCCTGATGGGCCAAGGTATTGCGCGCAACGTGTTGCTCCGCGGTGGCCATAGCCTGACCTTTTTGGACCATCCCGGAAACCAGCCGGTGGACGAGCTTCTGGCTTTGGGCGCAACCTCTGTGAAGACAGCTGCCGCCGTTGCGGCAGCATCCGATGTCATCATTCTGTGTGTGACGGGTTCTCCGCAGGTTGAGGCTGTGCTGACCGGGTCAGAAGGCGTACTCTCAGAGCTGAAGCCTGGAACGATTGTGGTCGATTGCTCCACGGCCTTGCCGGAATCGACGCAGCGGATGGCAAAGGCGGTCAAGCAGGCGGACGGCTTCTTCGTCGATGCTCCCATGACGCGTACGGCCAAGTTTGCTCATGAAGGAAAGCTCCATCTTTTGCTGGGGGGTGACGCGGCAGTTATCGAGCGGGTGCGGCCCGTGCTTGCGTCTTTTTCCGAAGAAGCCGTGCATGTTGGAGCAACGGGTGCCGGCCACCGGCTGAAGCTGTTGCACAATTTCGTTTCAGTCGGTTTCATGTCGCTTCTGGCGGAGGCTGCAGCTCAGGCCGCAGATGGTGGCGTCGATCCGCAGGCGCTCGTTTCGGTCTTGAGGTCCGGTGGCGGCGGCGGTGTTGCGCTGGACCGCATGGCGCCGTTTCTGCTGGGTGAAGGCAGTGGCAATCTGCCATTCGCTATCAGCAACGCGCTGAAGGATTTTGATTACTACATTGCGATGTCAGAGCAGGCCGGTGCGCTTCATTTGATTGCCGATGGCGTGCGCGCCGCACTTTCAGGCGCGGTCGAGGCAGGCCACGGCGCGACCTATCTGCCGGAACTCTCGGAGATCTTGCGCCATACAAAGGCGTAAGCAGATGCGCTAAACTCCTGGGGAAGACACGCGTCTTACCCCAGGGATTGCCACGGCAGCCCTCAAAGTCAAAGCCCGCAGTTTTTGCTCTGCGCAATGCTGACAAACAATATCCGGCTATTTTCCTGAATAATCGCCTCACTTCCTTGATCTGGAAGCTTTTGAGCAAGGGCGCAGGCCACACAGGCGAGAGCATCACGGTTGCGCTCACAGTGAGCTGAAAGCCGTATCACTTCCGGTTGTGTATATGCGCCGTTAATAATTCAGCCGTCCACCGCACTTTCTACCTCGCACCGGACTGGCGCACATCTCAATGTCATTCGCGCGCGGAGCCCGGTCATAACTGGCCTGGTGCGGGGCAGGGACCAATGTGGGCATGCTGGCTGTGCGCAATAGGGTAGCCTGTCTTGCCAGGCGGAAGGATATACACGTGATCTCCAACTTGACGACAGGCGAACGTCGTGGCGCACTGCTCATCCTTCTTGTGATGACGCTGGTCGGTCTCTTTTTTGCGGCGGCCGGACGTGGGGATCCGATTGCGGTCCATGGCGCTCTGATCATGGTTGCTGCCATTGCTTTGGCTTTCCCGATCATGGCGCGCCTTTACGATCCGGAACCGCCAGCCGAGCGATTTGACACCTATTATGATGACCCCAGCAAGGTCGGCATTATCCTAACATTCGTCTGGGCAGCCTTTGCGATGTTCGTCGGTGATTGGGTGGCGTGGCTTCTGGTTGAGCCGACCTGGACCACATCCGGCGCCTGGTCGAGCTTTGGCCGTATCCGGCCCGTGCACACCACAGGCGTGATATTTGGGTTCGGCGGAAATGGCCTGATTGCCACTTCTTTTTACGTGATGCAGCGGACCAGCCGTGTGCGCCTACCGGATCAGCTTAGCCCGTGGTTCGTGCTGATCGGCTACAATCTTTTCTGCGTGCTCGCTGTTACCGGCTACATGCTCGGCATCACCCAGTCAAAGGAATATGCCGAGCCGGAATGGTATGCCGATCTGTGGCTGGTGATCGTCTGGGTGGTCTATTTCATCCTCTATATGCGCACGCTTGCGCGCCGTGAGGAGCCCCACATTTACGTAGCCAACTGGTACTATATGGCGTTCATTCTGGTTGTGGCGATGCTGCATATCGTGAACAACCTCGCGGTTCCGGTTTCCTTCCTCAGTGCCAAAAGCTTCTCATTGTTTTCAGGAGTCCAGGATGCTCTAACGGAGTGGTGGTACGGCCACAACGCAGTCGCCTTCTTCCTGACGGCTGGCTTCCTTGGCATGATGTACTACTACCTCCCCATTCGCGCCGGGCGCCCCATCTTCTCTTACCGGATGTCGATCATCAGCTTCTGGGGCATCACCTTCATGTATATGTGGGTAGGGTCGCACCATCTGCATCACACGGCGCTGCCGCAATGGGTTCAGACGCTGGGGATGACCTTCTCGCTGGTTCTTATTGTGCCCTCCTGGGCATCAGCGGCCAATGCGTTGCTGACGCTGAACGGCGCCTGGCACAAGGTGCGAGACGACGCAACGCTGCGCTTCATGATGATTGCCGCCGTCTTCTATGGGCTTACCACCTTTGAGGGCTCGTTTATGGCAATTCGCTCGGTCAACGCGCTCTCCCATTATACAGATTGGACGGTTGGCCATGTCCATGCCGGTGCGCTCGGCTGGGTGGCAATGATCACTTTCGGCGCACTCTATGCCTCGATCCCTTGGCTATGGAAGCGAGAGCGTATGTATTCGCCCGCGCTTGTTGAAGTGCATTTCTGGCTCGCTCTGTCGGGAACCGCCATCTACGTCTTTGCGCTTTGGAACGCCGGTATCATCCAGGGCCTGATGTGGCGTACCTACACCGAAAACGGCAATCTGGCCTATACCTTCCTAGACTCTGTCGTCGCCATGCGGCCGTATTACATCGCCCGCGCCATCGGCGGGCTGCTCTTCCTGCTTGGGGCTTTGGCAGGGTGTCTCAATCTATATCTGACGATCCGCTATGCGGCGCCGGCGACGGATACGGCTTCCCTGAAGCCGCTCCGCGACGAGCTGAATGATGCGGCGACACTGCCGGCGGAGTAAAAGATGTTCAAACTTCACTACAGGCTGGAACGACGCGCGATCGGCATGACGCTCGGCATTATTGCGGCGGCAAGCATCGGCGGGTTCGTCGAAATTGCTCCACTCTTCACGATCCACCAGACCGTCGAAGCGGCACCGGATATGCGGGTCTATACTCCGCTGGAGCTCGCTGGCCGCAACATCTATATCCGCGAGGGTTGTTATGCCTGTCATTCGCAGATGATCCGCACGCTTCGGGATGAGGTGGAGCGGTACGGTCATTATAGCCTGGCGGTGGAATCGAAATATGATCATCCCATGCTGTGGGGATCCAAGCGCACAGGTCCGGACATTGCCCGTCTGGGCGGCAAGTATTCCGATGAATGGCATGTGCGCCATTTGCTTAACCCGCGCGATGTCGTGCCTGTGTCGATCATGCCTGCCTATGGCTGGCTGATGGAAAATGATCTGCGTACGGATGACCTTTCCGACCAGTTGACCGCACAACGTGTCGTTGGCGTTCCCTATACGCCGGACATGATCCGCAATGCAGCCGATGATGCTTATGGCCAAGCCAATCCTGACAGCAGCCGGGCCAAGGGGGTGAAGACGCGTTACGGCGAGGAAACCAACATCCGCTCCTTCGCGGGTGCGCCCGGTCGCCTGACTGAAATGGACGCGCTCGTAGCCTACCTGCAAATTCTCGGCCACCTCACCGATGCTGCAAGCCGCGATACCGTTGCCAAGGACCTGGAATGATGATGGATTTTTCCCATGAAACAGTGGTCTGGGCCGCCAAAACCTTCGGCCTTATCTATTTGGTGATCTTCTCCATGGCTGTCGTTGCCTACGCCTTCTGGCCATCGCGCCAGAAGGAATTCCACGACGCATCCGCAGCGATCCTGAAACAGGAGGACCGTCCATGGCGCTAGAGGAACGCGATCCCATCACGGGCTACATGACCACCGGGCACGAGTGGAACGGCATCAAGGAACTCAACACGCCGGTGCCGCGCATTGTCTACGTGTTCCTGATTCTCAATACCACCATTGGCCTAATCTATTGGTTGCTGATGCCGGCGCTGCCGCTCGGGACAACCTATACCAAAGGTCTTCTCGGCTATGACGAGCGTGCAGCAGTTCACCGTGATCTGACCAGCGCCGCCGCGGCACGCGCACCTTGGCATGATGCACTGGACCGGCAGGATTTCTCTGCCCTTGCTGCCGATGACAAGGCGATGAAGGATATTCGCGAAGCAGGCCGCCTGCTCTTCGGTCAAAACTGCGCTGCCTGCCACGGTGTCGAGGCCAAGGGCAATGCCGGTTTTCCCAATCTCGCCGCCGGTGCGTTGAACTGGGGTGACAGCCCGGAAGCCATTCAGGAAACGATCAGGGTTGGTGTCAATTCCGCGCATCCGGATACGCGCACCGCGCAGATGCCGGCTTTTGGTCAGGATGGCATTCTCAGCCGCAACGACGTGATGGCGGTAATCAGCTATGTTCACGATCTCAGCATTAGCGGAATAACCGCCTCCGGCCTCGCGCATCCCGATGGCGCAAAGGTCTTCAGCGCTCAGTGCTCAGCCTGCCATGGTGCCGATGCGCGAGGCAATTCCGATCTCGGCGCTCCCAATCTGACCGACACCACCTGGCTCTATGGTGGAGATCTAGCAACGATCTTCGAAACGGTATGGTATGGACGACAGGGCCGCATGCCCACATGGGAAAGCCGCCTTGGAGCACGCAATGTCAAATTGCTCGCGGCCTATATCGCCGATTTGCGCAAGAGACGGCCATGACCGCGCCTGTGAGAAGGCTTAGCAGTCGCGCCGCCTTTGTGCTCGCGGTGGCAGCACTGATCGCTCTGATCTGCGGCGCCAATGCCCACTTGATCTATGTCGCGCTCGCCTCGCAACCGGATTGCGTGGCGCACAGGCGTATCGGTGAACGTCAGGCAGGTGTCGCTTTCGCCGCCGCAGAGTCTTCCTGCAGCCCGTCCGTCCTGGCCGAAAATTAGGGGAGTGATCTATGACCGATGCCCTTCCGGACGTTCTGCCGCCCGACCCGAAGAGAGACGCCTGGGCCCGCAACCTTTCCACCGAAGAGGGTTTCCACTGGCTGCGCTTGGGCTGGCGCGATCTGATGGTAAGCCCTGTGCAGAGCTTGTGCTACGGCCTCTTCGTGTGGCTGTTGCTGTGCGGCGCAGCCTGGTCTCTGTTGGCCCATGGAGCGGATTACATCCTGTTTCCTGCGCTATCCGGCATCATGGTAATCGGTCCCATACTGGCCATGGGCCTTTACGAGAAAAGCAGGCGTCTATCCCTTGGACTGTCCGTAAACCTGCTGGACATGATCTTCGTCCGGCCGGCCTCCGGCTACCAGGTCGTGTTCGCGGGCGCTCTTCTCTGCCTGCTGATGATGGTTTGGCTCAGGGCTGCCGTGATTGTCTATGCACTGTTCTTCGGCCTCTTGCCTTTTCCGGGCCTCGACCATCTGTTACCGGCACTGCTCCTGTCCCCTACCGGTTGGGCCATGCTCGTGGTCGGCAGCGCTGTCGGTGGTCTTTTCGCCGCCTTCTCCTTTGCCATTGGTGCATTGTCGCTTCCCATCCTGCTGCAGGAGCATTCCGATGCACTGACGGCCATGGGAACAAGCCTGGTGCTTGTTTGGCACAATCTGAAGGTGATGCTCGCCTGGGCAGCCATCGTCTCGGTGCTGTTCGCCCTAAGCGCTGTATTCGGCCTTCTGCCATTGATTCTTGTCTTTCCGGTTCTTGGTCACGGGACGTGGCATAGCTACCGAGAGTTGCGTCCGCTTGCCTGAAATAACTTGAGGGATCGCACGATGTCACTCATCCTCGATCGTACCGGCTCATCCGCTGAGCGCGCCCGTGATCTGCCGTTTTTCAGTCGCCGACATACCGGGCCTGGCTCTGGGTTGCGGGCGGAACTGGTTGTTCCGTCCATGCATTGCGGTGCCTGTATGCGGCGGGTTGAGAAGGCATTGCATGCCCTCCCCGGAGTGACTGCGGCACGCGCCAACCTTTCAACGAAACGTGTCATCGTCGAATGGAGCGATCGAGAGGTCACACCGGCGATGATAGAAACGCTGGACCGGATCGGTTTTCCGGCCCATGCGGCCGAACTGCCGGACAGGCAGCATGATGCGGATCTTAAAGCCTTGTTGCGCGCGCTTGCTGTGGCGGCCTTTGCTTCCAGCAATATCATGCTCTTGTCCTTTGCCGTCTGGTTCGGGGCCGATCCATCAACGCGGCAATATTTTCATTTGTTGTCCGGACTGATCGCCTTGCCGACCGTGCTCTATTCTGGTCAGGTCTTCTACCGTTCCGCCTGGGCGGCTCTGCGGCACGGTCGCACGAATATGGATGTGCCGATTTCCATTGGCGTGACGCTGACCTTTGGGCTCAGCCTATGGGAGACGGCACTGCACGGCAGGCATGCCTATTTCGATGCAGCGGTATCGCTCATTTTCTTCCTGCTGATCGGCCGCACGCTGGATCACATGATGCGAGCGCGGGCGCGAAGCGCCGTGTCCGGTATCGCACGTCTGGCATCACCTAGCGCCACCGTGATTGAAACGGACGGACGGCGCAGCGATCTTCCACTGGGCAAGGTTATGCCGGGCATGAAGCTGGCCGTGGCCGCCGGGCAGCGTGTTCCCGTTGATGCCTGCGTTATTGAAGGCACGTCTGACGTCGATTGCGCGCTGGTCAGCGGAGAAAGTACTCCGATCGCGGTCTCTGCCGGTCAGCAATTGCAGGCGGGTGTTCTCAATCTCGGTGCCCCGCTCGTCTTGCTGGCGCTTCGTCCGTCCAGCCAATCGTTCCTTGCTGAAATGACGCGGATGATGGAAGCGGCCGAATCCGGCCGCGGCCTCTACCGGCGGATCGCCGACCGGGCGTCTGCGCTCTATGCGCCGGTGGTACATGCCGCGGCAGCCTTGACACTTGTTGGTTGGCTGGCAATCGGCTCCGATCTGCATCAGGCGCTGACGACGGCAATCGCCGTGCTGATCATTACCTGCCCCTGTGCACTCGGCCTTGCCGTGCCGATGGTGCAGGTGGTTGCTGCCGGGCGGTTGTTTCGCAGCGGTATCCTGATCAAGGATGGCAGCGGTCTGGAGCGGCTGGCCGAAATAGACACGGTTGTGTTTGACAAGACTGGTACGCTGACGACGGGGATGCCCGAACTCCTGCTGTATGAGAAGGGAACGCAGGATCACGAGGCCAATCTGCCGCTCGCCGCTGGCATAGCGGCACATTCGAATCACCCGTATTCCCGCGCCATAGCAGCAAGCTGCCCGCGACCTCTGGCAGTTGCGACCGAATGCGTGACGGAGCAGGCTGGGTACGGCCTTGAGGCTCTGATCGATGGTGCCATCTTTCGTCTTGGCCGTCCCGGCTGGGCGGCACCTGCGCATGCTGCCGGCTCCGACGCAAGCGTCATTCTCAGCCGCAACGCGGAGCCGCTCGAAAGCTTTCACTTTCGCGATCGATTACGTCCCGGCGCTGAACAGGCGATTGAGGATCTGAAGGCGCGAGGCCTTTCTGTCGAGATGCTCTCAGGTGACAGGAAGTCCGCCGTGGCGGATCTGGCGGCGCGTCTGGGAATTGTTTACCACGCGGAGGCAACACCAGCGAACAAGGTTCAGCGTCTTGAAGAGTTGAAGCGGGAGGGGCATAGGGTGCTGATGGTCGGAGACGGCTTGAATGATGCCGCGGCCCTTGCAAGTGCGCATGTATCGATGGCACCGGCCTCCGCCTCCGATGTCGGGCGAACCGCGGCCGATCTGATTTTCTTGCAGGAAAGCCTCGCCGCTATTCCGTTGGCGCACCGTATCGCCATCCGTAGCGCCCAGCTCATCCGGCAGAACTTCGCATTGTCCATCGCCTATAACCTGGTTGCCGTGCCCGTGGCGGTCGGCGGGTTCCTCACGCCATTGCTGGCAGCGATTGCGATGTCTTCCTCCTCGATCATCGTTGTCCTGAATGCGCTCAGGCTCGCCCTGACCGCTCAACCGGAGAAGTAGAATGGTTGATGCACTATTTCTCGTGCCGCTCGCGGTCATCCTCAGCGCCGCCGCGCTCATCGCTTTCCTTTGGAGCCTGGCGGACGGCCAATATGAGGACCTCGCCGGAGCTGCCGAACGCGTCCTGCACGAAGACCGCGAGCGTCCCGCATCGGATAGAGAGCTCTGAAGTCTATTTCAGCTTCGCCTGCAGCCCGTTGTTGCGGTCTCCTGTTCATTCCTTCCTTGGCTTTGTTGATCCTCTGGGTATCAGGGAGGGGACGGCAACACGGATGCGGTCATTGGACGAGACTGTTTCGGCAGCCAATAATTCAAACGCGGCGGTGGCAATCTGGTCGAATGGAATTTTCACCGAGGTGAGCGGTGTTGGCAGATGGCTGACAATCGGGATGTCGTTGTAACCCACGAGAGATACGTCATTTGGAACTGAAAGCCCGAGCCTCAAGAGCGCCGACATCGCTCCGATCGCAGTGTTGTCGTTGACGGCAAAGATGGCAGTAGGGCGATCCGGTATCAACATGAGTTTGCGCGCAGCGTCTGCCCCGGATTCGATGCCGAATGTTGAGGGTTTGATCCATTCTGGTCTGATCTCCAACCCGGCTTCAGCCATGGCATTTTCGTATCCACTGACACGTCCCCTGGCGCTGGACGCATGACGGGGACCAGCAATCAAGCCGATGCGGCGATGGCCGAGATCGATCAGATGCCGTGTTGCCAGATAGCCGCCCAGGGCATCATCACCGATGGACGAGCGACATTTGCCATCGGTGCGCAATGCCAGAACGAAAGGGACGCCACGATCGACCAATTCATCGGTCAGCGTGTCGCCTTCGCGTGCCGTGGACAAGATCAATCCATCCACACCGCGACGTAACAAAAGGTCGGCCGCGCGGCGATCGGCGCCCGGTTCGTCTTCCGTTGTCGCTACGATTGTAAACTGGCCGGATCGGGTGGCCGCGTGGGCCAGGGCCTCATAGAGCATCGCCATGACAGTATCGGTGAGGCGCGGCACGATCACGCCGACCATCCCCGTTTTGCCGCGGCGAAGAGAAGACGCCGAAACATCGCGCACATAGCCCAATTCCACAGCGATCTGCCGCACGCGGCGTGCCGTCTCGCTGTCGGATTTTGGCATGCGTTCATCCAGAAAGCGGGAAACGCTAGACTTTGACACACCTGCAGCTCTGGCGACGTCAAGGATCGTCACGCGGGAGGTCACGGTCGGGTTGGGTCTGTCGCTCTTCATCGAATCGCCTTCGTGCCGGCTTGCTGATTTTTATCTCTACCACTTGACAGCAAAAGTTATCAAATCGATACTGGGAACGTTCCCAATATCGTTCCCGTCGCTGATCGAAATTGGTTGGCGATACATCAGGAGGAGAAATCAAGATGAACCCCATGGACCTTCGCGGCCTCAGCCCAGCCCCCGTCACAGCCTTCACTCCCGATGGGGAAGTGGACCACAAAGCCAATGCCCGCATTGCAAAGTGGCTTGTATCCATCAAAGGCGTGAAGAGCCTGGTTATTCTAGGCCATGCTGGCGAAGGCACTTTCCTCACGGAAGAAGAGCGCCTTGCGCTTATTCGTACCTATGTCGAAGCTGTTGACGGCGCTGTTCCGATCATTGCTGGCATCACGGGTGAAGGCACCAAGGTTGCCGCGGCCGAAGCGAAAAAGTGCAAGGCTGCAGGCGCGACCGGCGCACTCGTCTATCCCAATCACGGCTGGCTCCGCTTCGGCTACCAGAAGGGCGCACCGCAGAGCCGCTATAAGGCCATCTGGGAGGAGTCGGGCCTGCAGGAAATCCTCTTCCAATATCCTGACGTCACCAAGGCGTCCTATGACCTCGACACCCAGCTGGAGATCGCCACACAAGATGGCGTCGTGGCAACCAAGAACGGCGTGCGTAACATGAAGCGCTGGTATGTCGAAATTCCGGAGCTGAAGAAGGCAAATCCAAAGCTGCAGGTTTTGTCTTGCCATGACGAATGGCTTCTGCCGACCATGTTCGATGTCGACGGACTGCTGGTGGGTTATGGCAATATCGCCCCTGAACTGCTGGTGCAGCTCATCGAAGCCGGCAAGGCGCAGAACTACCCGGAAGCCCGCAAGATCTTCGAACGGCTCCTGCCTGTGACCCGCGCGGTCTATCACCGCGGCTCTCACATGGAAGGCACTGTCGCCCTGAAGCTTGGTCTCGTGCATCGCGGCCTTCTCGACCACGCCACCATCCGGGAACCGCTCAAGAATCTCGGCGAAAAGGCCGAGCAGGAAATCTTCGCAGCGTTTGACGCTGCAGGCATCGGCCGGATCGATCAGCAACTGCTTGCTGCGGAATAATCTCGTGGCCCCTGTCGTTCTGGCAGGGGCCATCGCTTCCACGTCCTCGCGGACCCGGTGGGTGGCAGTCTTCGACACTCCCTCACCTTGGACGTGACCAAACAAATTCAGCGCAGACAGGGTGCCTAAACCACGCTAGCAAACACAAGAGAACGCTCCCGGCCCGGGATGGAGAAGATGGGCCAGAGGCGTCAAGGAGGAACCAATGAACATGATGCAGACCTCGATGGCAGAAGCGAGGCAGGTGGTAGATCCGCAAGCGGAGATCAGCGCGCGCCTTGAAAGGCTTCCGGTCACGCGCGAAGTCTTCTGGGCACGCAACATCGTCGGAGCCGCAACCTTTTTCGATGGCTATACGGTGATCGCCATCGCCTACGCCATGCCCGTTCTCGTCAAGGAGTGGGGCCTGAATGCGCAGCAGACCGGCATGATCCTGTCCATGGGGTATGTTGGACAGTTGATCGGTGCGATCCTCTTCGGCTGGCTGGCGGAGAAAATCGGGCGTCTCAAGGTTCTGCTGTTCACCATTCTGCTGTTCGTCAGCATGGATGTCGCATGCCTCTTTGCCGCGGGCGCGACCATGATGATGGCGTTTCGCTTTGTGCAGGGCATCGGCACTGGCGGTGAAGTGCCCGTTGCGAGTGCCTATATCAATGAAATGATTGGCTCCAAGGGACGAGGCCGCTTCTTCCTTCTCTACGAAGTCATGTTCCTTCTCGGCCTCGTCGGTGCAGGTCTCATCGGCTACTTCATGGTGCCGACCTATGGTTGGAAGGCAATGTTCATCGTTGGCCTCGTGCCGGCGATCCTGATGATCCCGCTCCGGTGGTTCCTCAAGGAGTCTCCGCGTTGGCTCGTTGCAAATGGTCGTTATGAAGAGGCTGACGCCATCGTTTCCAAGATGGAAGCAAGCGCACGGGCAGCAGGCCACGACTTGCCGCAACCGAAGATCGTAGCAACGCCCGTCCGGCGTCAATCCGATTGGAAGGAACTCTTCCAGGGCATTTACCTCAAACGCACGCTTTCCATCTGGGCCATGTGGTTCACGAGCTATACCGTGGCCAATGGCACGATCACCTGGTTGCCAACGCTTTATCGGCAGGTCTTCAACCTGCCCCTGCAGACGAGCATATTCTATGGCTTCCTGACATCGGTGGGCGGTGTGGTCGCAGCCGTCATCTGCGCGCTTTTGATCGACAGGGTCGGTCGCAAACGCTGGTACACCGGTGCTCTTCTTCTGGCCCCGCTGCCCCTCCTCGCCCTTGCATGGCTCGGCGCCACCTCGGCAGAGCAGGTTCTGGTCCTCGCCGGCCTTGCTTATGCGATCGTGCAGACGGTGACGTTCTCGCTTTATCTTTATTCCGCTGAGATCTACCCCACACGATTGCGCGCACTCGGAACCGGAACCGGAAGCGCCTGGCTTCGACTGGGCTCTTCGGCAGGCCCGATGGTCGTCGGGTTCATCATGAGCGCCATGGGTATCCAGTATGTGTTCGCGACGTTCGCGGTACTCCTCGTCATCGGAGCGGCAATTACGGCGCTCTTCGCAGTTGAAACCAAGGGGAAGGCTCTGGAAGAACTCTCTCCCTGAGGTGTTCATGATCGCGGTGGGGCGAGAGACCTCCTCATCGTGCATATGTCTTGAAAATTGCCTGAATTGGTTTGCAGGGTCTCTCGAAACTCTGCAGCCAGTTCGCGGGCAAACTATGGCCTGCCATGTTCCCTGGCTTGTGCCCAGCTGCCGCATTTCCTTCGGCAATACTGGTCTGGTTTTCCGGGATTCTGCTTGTCATCACCCGTTCGGGTAATAGGCGGAAGCGTGATGCCATGTCAGTTTCTGGAAATGATACGGCGGCTCCGTGGGAGGAGACGCCTGTTCGCTTCTAGGGGGAATTTGTACCATGGCTTCCATTCAAGGCGTGTATGTGGCTCTGTTTGCTCGTCCGGCCGATCCAGCAGGGTTGGCCTATTTCAATTCGGTGACTGGCAACGGCGCAGATCTTTCTGCGATCGGCGATCTCGCCGGCACCAAAGAATATCAGGATCGTTTCGCCGGCCAGAGCAATACCGCCATCGTCAGCTCCATCTACCAGTCCCTTTTCAATCGCCCTGCTGAAGCCGAAGGTGCGGCTTTCTTCGTCGATCAACTCGCTAAGGGAGCCCTGACGATCAAAAACATCGCGATCGCCATTCTCGATGGCGCTCAAGGTGATGACTTGACGATCGTCACCAACAAGCTCGCTGCGGCCAACAACTTCACCAATGCCATTGATACGCCGCTTGAGGTTGGTGCCTATACCGGCAACAATGCGGCCGCGGCCGGGCGTGCCTTCGTCGCGAATGTGACCCGGGATGCATCGAGCGTGCCGGGCGTCGCCGCGGCCGACAAGGTGCTCGCATCGCTCGGCACCTTCGGCTCCGGTGGCGGGGCGGGTGTAACGATCCAGCTTACAACTGCCGATGACATCGTTTCCACCAATGCTGCCAATCCCGCGCTTCGTTCAACCGCTGGCGATGATACGATTGTGGCTTCCGCTGTGGCCACTGGATGGATGAACTATCCTTCCACGCCACCGGGATCAACCGTCACTCTGAGCGATAACGATGTGGTGGATGGCGGGGCCGGCAACGACACCTTTATCTTCAAGGTGACCGGCGGCGATGCGCTTCAGACGTATGGGGGCGCGCCCTATACCACATCGTTAACAGGCCTGAAGCCCGCGTTGAGTTCCATTGAAAAGATCGTGGTGACCGCTGTTGGTGGCAAGGGCGGCGGAATTAAGGAGGCATTCGGCGGTCAGGTTTATGTCGCTCTCAATCTTGAGAATTCCAATGGTTACAAGGAGGTGTGGAGCGACGGTTCGCAAACCGGTCCGGCCGGCAGCGGTTCGATCGGCGGCTCTTCCCAAGTTGCATTTTATAAGCTTGCTGCAAACACTGTGTATGGCCTGAAGGGGGTCACTGACTTCACGTCCTTCTTCCTGAAGGATTCCGGCTCCGCCAATGACACTGCGACCCTGAAGCTGGACAGCGCAACAAGCGGAACCGTGCAGTGCTACGGCATTGAAAATTTGACGATCAATGTATCAGGCACCAGCACGATCGGCACCCTTATCGATCCCTCTGCTCAAGTTTTGAAAATCATCGGCGGAGGTGATTTCACCCTGACAAGTCCGGTGACGTCCGCGCCCGGCTCACCTCCTTTGAGAACGATCGACGCCTCTGGCGCAAGCGGTCGCATCACCATTTCGGTGGGTGATGCAGGTGTGGATTTTACGGGCTCGACCGGTGTGGATACCGTCACCCTCGGCGCCAAAACCGATACTGTTTTTTACACGTCCTCCAACATCTCAACCGTTCAGGCGATCGACACGATCAAAGCCTTTACCGCGACGGGTAGCCTCAAGGATCGAATCAATGTTTCGGCGCTTGGCTTGAGCGGAGATAAGTCGGGTCTGGCAACATTTGCAGCTGCGCCGGTTTCAGGGTCGGACAGCTTCAACGGCAAGGCTGCGGCGCTGTTCGTCGACAGTAGCAAAACGACCTGGGTCTACTTCGATACGAACGGCAACAACGTTTTTGATGCAGGAACGGATCTCGCCGTGAGGGTCGAAGCGGTGGGCGGCAATGCCGTGGGCATCACCAAGGACAATATCATTTTCTGATGTGGCGCAATCCGCCGGCTGTCTGTGGCAGGCCTGTATGGTCCCGGCCTGCCTGAAAGCGCGGCCAGAGAAAGAGGAGTTTCCGATGGCTTCCATTCAAGGCGTATATCTGGCTTTGTTCGCCCGCCCCGCAGACCCGGCAGGGTTGGCCTATTTCAATTCCGTGACTGGCAACGGCGCGGATCTGTCTGCGATCGGCGATCTTGCCGGCACCCAGGAATATCGGGATCGTTTCGCCGGCCAGAGCAATACGGCGATCGTCAGCTCCATCTACCAGTCGCTGTTCAACCGTCAGGCAGAGGCGGCCGGGGTGAATTTCTTTGTGGACCAGCTCAACCGCGGCGCGCTGACCATCAAGAACATCGCCATTGCCATTCTCGATGGCGCACAGGGCGACGACAAGCTTGTGGCAAGCAACAAGCTTGCGGCGGCTGACAGTTTTACGAAGGCGATCGACACCTCGAACGAAGTGCGCGCCTATGCCGGCAATGATGCGGCAGCGGCTGGCCGAGGCTTTCTAACGGGTGTGACGAAGGATGCGGCAACGATTCCGAACGGGGCTGCCGCAGACAAGATCCTGGCGGGGCTTGTGGCCGCCTTGCCCGTCAGTAGCGGCGGGCCTGGCGTCAATATCGCTTTGACAACAGGTGATGATGTCGTGTCTCCCAATGCCAAGGATGCGGCGATGAAATCCACTGCCGGAGATGACACGATAACCGCTAATGCGACCGGAGCCGGCTTTGTCACAACTACAACATTGTCATCAACGGACAAGATCGATGGCGGTGACGGTTACGATACCCTCGTTTTCAAAGCGGTCGCCGGCGCCAGAGGGGGAGATGGAATCAGATTAATCGATCTGAAGCCAACGATCACCTCTGTAGAAAAAATTTCTGTCACAGAAACAAAGACCCCGAGCGGCGACGACGTAAATGTCGATTTTAATCTTGCGAATTCAATTGGCTACAAAGAGATATGGAATGTAGACACGCACACTAATTTCGGAGGAAATTCATATTTGTCTTTCGGAAATATCAATATAAAGACAATAATTGGATTAAATAAGGCTTCCGACGAAACATATTTTTATTTTAAAGACTCTTCCGGATTTAATGATTCCATCACTATGAAGCTCGTTGATGCCTTGGCGTGGCGTTTACACATCGATAATAATATCGAAATTTTAAATATGGATTTGTCCGGTGTTAATAAAATATTTTATCTGGCTGCAAATTTTTCTTCTTTGAGAATTACCGGCACAGGCGATCTATCCTGGGATCCTAATCCGGCTTCCGTCCTTGCGACAGTTGATGCCTCCGCAGGTTCCGGCAATCTGACAATGAGCCTCAACAACCGTGGCGTGACCTATATTGGTTCACAGGGCATTGATACGGTAACGCTGGGCGCCTCTAGAGACATCGTTGTCTACTCCCCCGGCAACATCTCGACAGTCAATAAAGTGGATACCATCAAGGCTTTCACGGCGACGGCAGGCCCTACCAAAGACAGGATTGATGTTTCCGCTTTCGCGCTCAAAGGGGATAAATCCAGCCTTGTGACCTTTACCAATGCACCCATCTCCGGTGCGGATACATTCAATGGAAAAGCTGCGGCGCTCTTCGTCGACAGTAGCAAAACAACCTGGGTCTACTTCGATACGAACGGCAACAATGTGTTCGATGCGGGAACGGATCTCGCCGTGAGTATCGAAGCGGTGGGCGGCAATGCTGTTGGGTTCACCAAGGACAACATCATTTTCTGATGTGTCAAAGCCATCGGGGCATTGGGAGGTATTGGTTCAAACAATCTCAATGACTGTGGACCTTCGCGCAACCGCGATTTTCCGCCTGGCTCATCGTGGAAACAGTTTACCCCGGGCGAGCGCAACTATACTGAGCAGAATCAGGAGTGCGATTGCCACATTCACGAGAACGAAGATCGGCACCGCGAGGCTCGTGATGACTCCCGTATCGCCACGGTCAACCATACGGATCAGGGCTGTTGCGAGCGCCGTGAGCCCGAAGGAATAGGCCCAATAAGCGGCTGTGAAGGGCTGTTTCATCACCCAGGGCAGGGTTCGGATCATCAGCAGCAATTGTAGCAGCGCATAGCCCAGCATGGCATGCGCCAGCATGTCCGGCGCGCCGGAGGTTGCGCTGAGATAGGCGACAGAGCCAACCGCGGGTGGCGCCAACTGGATGCCGATAGTTGGCCGAAGCGGCTCCACAAGGCTGGGTGACGTCAGCAGGCGGTTCAGCAAAACGGACTCGATCGCGAGCCAGGAGAAGAAGCCGGCGCCGAAGGTAAGCTCAGCAATATCGGGATAGCCAAGGGGTGCGGACACGATGGCCATCACATAGGAGCCTGCAACTGTTGGCAGATAGAGAACGGCAGTCGTCGTGACCGGTTCGCGCCCGCCCGCCCAAAGGCCGCCGGTGCGCCACACAGCGAAGATCACGGTCCACAGGGCGCCCAGCCAAAACAGGGTTTGGGCTGCAATCGATGAGTAAGGCAGGCACAGTCCGCCCACCAGCATGGTCGATACACCGATCAGGCCGACAAAACAGCACTGAACCGGATGCTCGATTTCCTGCAGCGCTTTCTCGCGCAGATAAATCCATTTGGAGAGATAACCAATCAGCAGCAAAGCCCATATCCCGATAGCGAATACTGAGATCGCTTGGCCCGTGAGCGGCGAGACATGCCACAGCCGCTCCGCTGCTCGCCAGCCATTCGCCATGCCACCGAGCCCGAGAACGATGCCGAAGGCGGCTGCCGGAATGACCGGTGCACGTGACGTTGCCATCGCTTCGGGGGCTTTCATCTCAAGAGAAGGGGTCAGATCCATGGCGGTTCTCCGATATCTCGCCATGAACTAGCGCGGACCGCCAGATCGCGATTGGATGATCGCGCCCCGTCAGCGTGCATCTTCTCGCGATCGCTGCAAACGAGCATATTCGACAATCGGACGGCAGGGCCTAGGTCTATGAGAGGATCACGCAATCGACGAGGATATCATGTCACATAAAAACGCAAGCCGTTCCGGCACCTTTCGCATTGGCGGAGACCTTGAGGTCAATCGCCTGGGTTATGGCGCCATGCGTATTACCGGCCGCGGCATTTGGGGCGAGCCGTCCAACCGCGCAGGTGCTCTCGATACCCTCCGTCGGCTGCCGGAGCTCGGGGTCAACTTCATCGATACCGCCAATTCCTATGGGCCGGATATATCTGAAGAGCTGATCCGCGAAGCTCTTTATCCTTACAAGAATGTGGTTGTCGCCACGAAGGCGGGTCTGGTGCGCACCGGACCGGATGCCTGGCATCCGCTTGGGCGTCCGGAATATCTCATTCAGGAAGCCTATCGCAGCGCATGGAAACTCGGTGTCGAGCGCATTGACCTCTGGCAATTGCACCGCATTGATCCGCGCGTGCCGCGTGACGAACAGTTTGATGCCATTCGACAGCTGCAGTCGGCAGGCATTATCCGTCACGCGGGCTTGAGCGAGGTGAGTATCGAAGAAATCGAAGCTGCTCGAAAAGTCTTCCCCGTGGCGACAGTTCAAAATCGCTTCAATCTCGCCGATCGTGGCAGCGAAGAAGTCCTCGATTATTGCGAGGCAAACGGTATCGGATTCATTCCCTGGTTCCCTCTGGCGGCGGGGCAGCTGACCAAGCCGGGATCGATTCTCTCTCAGCTGGCGACACAAAAAGGCGTATCTGCGAGCCAGATAGCCCTGGCCTGGACCCTGAAACGTAGCCCGGTCATTCTGCCGATCCCCGGCACATCCCAGGTGTCGCATCTGGAAGAAAATGTGGCGGCAGCTGGCGTTGAACTCACAGATGATGAGTTCACACAGCTGGACGATGCTGGTCGCGAGGCCTGAATCTGCATCCATGCCGATCTTTTTGAGCCGCAGGCCTTGCTTGCGGCTTTTCCACGTCTGCTGACCTCCTTGAGCGGTCCAATTTTGTGCTTCGATCTGCCAATTGCGCGTCTCGTCCATGGCTTATGATGAATGCACCCATCCAGGAGCCAAGATCATGCACAATTGTCGAATGGAATAGGCGCGACCTGGCCTAGCTGATCCTCCCACCGCTTGGCCAGGCTGAGCTTACAGTTCTATCGCCCCCTGATAATGCCGCTGCAACCGCCTCGCATGGCTGTTCTGCAGGCAGGAAAGTTTGTCCTATGACCTCCGAAAATACGCCTATGGCTGCGCCACTGCCATCATCTGCAAAACCCACAGAAAGCGCCTCCCTTCTGCCGCCCTATTTCCTCGCGCTTGGCACCTTTGCCATTGGCACAGAGGGCTTCATGATTGCACCTCTTCTGCCGACCATTGCTGAGGATCTCGGCATGAGCCTATCGGCCACGGCGACGCTGGTGGTGGTCTTCACGCTGGTCATGTCGCTGAGTTCGCCGATCACAACGGTCATGACAGCCAGCCTGAAGCGTCGCAGTACGTTGCTGGTGGCGATGACACTGTTTACGGCCGGTAACCTCGTTGCGGCCTTCTCTTCTTCCTTCGCGACCTTGATGGTTGCCCGGATTTTGATGGCGGTCGCATCGGGGCTCTATGTTCCAGGTGCCAATTCGCTGGCCGGCGTCATTGTGCCCGCGGAAAAGCGGGGCAGGGCACTGGCGATCGTCAGTGGTGGCATGACCATTGCCATTGCACTGGGGCTGCCTTTGGGCGCGCTGGTCGGCCACGCCTTCGGCTGGCGCTCGACTTTCCTGGCAGTGGCGGTAATGGGGCTTGTTGCGATCCTTGGCATCCTGTCAGGCGTCAAGCGTGATGCAGGTTCGCAGATCGCGGTTGCCTCCCTTGCCCAGCGCGTCGGTGTCATCCAGCAGAGGCCCGTGCTGCGGCTGCTTGGTGTGACCCTGTTCTGGTCCATCGGTGCCTATACGGCCTATCCCTATGTCGCTCCCTATCTGACGCAGGTCCTGGGCTTTGGTCCGGCCGGCATCGGAGCAACCGTTTCCATGTGGGGGATTTCCGCGGCGATCGGGGTGACCATCGGGGGCCGGCTGAATGACAGTTTCGGCTCGAACCGCGTGGTGCTGTGGTCTCTCGTCCTACTCGGCGCCTCCTTTGCAACGCTTGCTATCGCCACCGAGCTCTCTCCAGCCTTGGCGCTGGTACCGGTCCTTGCCGCCATTTCCGTGTGGGGCTTCAGTGTCTGGTCCTTCTTCCCGGCGCAGATGGCCCGGTTGATCGCGGCGGGCCCCGTTTCGCAGGCATCGGTCTCTCTGGCGCTCAATACATCGACAATGTATCTCGGTTTTTCCATCGGATCGGCCATGGGGGCAGGCGTGATCGGAACCGGAACCGTGTGGGGCATTGGCGCCATTGCCGCCCTCTCGGAAGCGATCTCCATCTGGCTCGACCGCAGGCATATCCTCAAGACATGAGGTTCCCGGCCGGCGGTACCAGGACGATTGATGGGGGGCGCATCGAAACGGTGAGCGCTCCAGGGCCATTTGCTACGCGCTTTCCGCCTTAGTGAGGTTTGCCTTGAAGGGGAAGGACTGAGCGCTTGATTGCTGAGGGATGAATGACAAGGGGCCCACGCACGACCCGATAACGCGCTTCGACGAGATTGTAGATCCCAAACGCCGCCAATCCGACAGCAACGAGAACGTATAGGACAGCGCCGAACGGTAACTGTCTCAGCGACGACAAGGCATCCGAGATACTTCCTGCCTGGTCAGGATCAACCGTGAAACCTGCATAGGCAAAGAGCAAGCCGGTGATAGCAAAGACGAAGCCTCGCGCGAGCAGCCCGTAGATGCAGACCATGCTAAGAACACGTCTGGAGTCCGGAAGGTTCAAATACCTCTCAAAACGTCGAGTGACTCCCTTTGCGGATGTCACGATGCCGCCGATGATGAAGCCCGCGCCGATCGCCATGGCAATGTAGGATCCGAATGGCTGGGACATGACCCATTGCGCCAGGCCCTTCTCTCCGGAGCCGCCGTCCCCCCGTATACCGGAAAAAGCCTGGCTTAGGGCATAGCCGGCAAGAGACATGTAAGTAATGGCGCTTCCAAACATAGCCATCCGGATGACAATGGCCTTCCTGTCCTTTCCGTGACCATCGCTGTCGGCCAAGGCTTGCGCAAAACGCCAGGCTACGAAACCGAGGAGGCCAAGGCCGATAAGCCCGACCCATACCCGCCCAAACGGTTGCTCGAGCAATTGCGATACGGCCGATTTTGTATCTGCGTTGCCCCCGGCCACGCCAGAAAGGAGGGCGAGGCCGGCCACCAGCAGGAATACAACGCCGCGCGCGAGATAACCGGACCTGGCCAGAAGTTCGAATTTGGGGCGTTTCGGCATCATAGGCTCCTCAGCAAGGCTACAAGGACCGAGAACGCCTTTCGCGCCAAAAGGTTGTCACCAATCTTTCTGATGGCGCGGGCAAGCCTGAGGAGTTCCAAAGTTAATGCGTCCATCCTGATGGATCAGTCGCTACTGGTTCTCCGGCGCGCCGGCTCGACGCCTGCGTTCAAGGCGAGAAGATTATCCGGAAGGCAAGTTAATCTATGTGACCGATGATGCTGATTTCTCGCCAGAGGTGGGGATACATCACACGATATAGCCGACTTTGAGCCGTTTCATACTTGCGGGCCTAACTTTCTGCTTCTTCGGACATACGTGCTGCATCAACAGATGAAGCTCGAATACCCCAAAAAAGGGCCTCATCGATAATCAATCGGTGAGGCCTCATGGCAGATGTCGCAGCTGAGACGAAAGGGCGATTGGCTGTTTGATCGTTTCCACGTCACTCAGCAATGATCGGCATGTCCTCTGTGCCGCGTAAGAATACATTACTTGCAGGGATCGGCGGGAACCTCGGCGAACTCGGTCCATTTGCCGCCCTTGATCTCGATGATATAGCCCGGCAATTCGGCATCGTGACCGGCAAAGCAGATGTCTTTGCCAACGATCCCGGTGAAGGTCACGCCGGTCATCGCCTTGTTGATCGCTTCGCGCTCTTCGGCAAGCTTGGCGGGATTGCCCGTCACCTTGGTCTTTTCCATCAACTGTTTCATCAGGAACAGCGAATCATAGGTCTGGGCATCGGAATGGTGGGCGCCGAGCTTGTGAATGCCGCGCTTTTCGGCTTCGGCGACGAAGAGATCGTTGAACTTCTTGGCGCGTTCGCTGGAGGCTTCGGAGAAGCTGGACACCACCATGGTGCCTTCGCCTTCAGGACCGAACAGCTCGACGATATTGGGATCGGCAAAGATCTGCGAACCGATGATACGCCCCTTGTATCCCTGTCGGCGCAGTTCCTTGACGACCTTGGAGGCGGAAGGCGGTGTGCCGGCAATGGCAACCAGATCGGGATTGGCCTGGATGATCTGTGCAGCCTGGGCAGACATGTCGAAGCTCTTGTACTGCACGGCAATCGGCTCACCGAATTTGATGCCGTATTTGGTCAGCAGGCTCGGATAGAGCTTGGTGCCGGCCGCATTCGATACGGCTTCGTCCGAGATATAGACGATGGCAGCGGTATCGGACTTGATGCCCTTCTCCTTGATCGTCTTCAGCAGGCGACCGAACTGCTTTTCCTCATCCTCGGAAAGGCGCCAGGCATAGGTCTTGCCGTCCGTCAGGCCCGGTGTCGAGGCGGTGTTCGGGATCATCAGCACCTTGCCGCGCTCGGCATCATTGAAGGCGACGGCCGATTCCGCCGACGAGAACGGGCCGAGAATGGCGAGGACGCCATCATCCTGGATGAGCTTGCGCGCACCAACCGCTGCCTGCTTGGGATCGGATGCCGTTTCATAACGCACCAGCTCGACCTTCTTGCCGTTGATGCCACCGGAGGCATTGATTTCCGCCACCGCAATGTCGGCAGCAACGACGGCCGGTTCGGCGATGCTCTTCAGCACACCGGAGGTGACGATCAGATTGCCGATCTTGATGGTGTCTTCCGCCTTTGCAGACCCGGCGATCAGGACGGCAAGGGCGATGCTGGAAATCAAGCTGGACCTTATTTTCATGATGCTCTCCTTGAGGCGACAGATGACGCCGGAATGTTGGTGTTAGGCAGTCTGGGAGGTCTTGGCATGCCCGCCGCCGAGATAGGCTTCGGCAAGCGCGCTGTTTTGCGAAAGGTCGGTGGATGTGCCGCTCAAGACGACGGAACCGAGTTCAAGCACGTAGCCGCGGGCCGCGACTTCCAGCGCCATGCCGGTATTCTGTTCCACCAGCAGGATGGTGATGCCATCGCGGTTGAGCTGCGTGATCAGTTCGAAGAGGTTGTTGACGAAGAGCGGCGAGAGGCCGAGCGACGGTTCATCGAGCATCACGAGGCGCGGCCTGCTGACCAGGGCACGACCGATGGCCAGCATCTGTTGCTCGCCGCCGGACAGCGTGCTCGCTTTCATGTCGCGGCGATTGGCAAGATTGGGAAACCGCTCATAGACCTCTTTGAGGTCGCGCACCCAGTCGCCATCCTGCCGCAAATAGGCACCCATCAGCAGGTTCTCGTGGACCGTCATGCTGACAAAGATCTGTCGTCCTTCCGGAACCAGCATCATGCCGCGGCGGACACGGTCTGCGGGCGACATATGGGTAATGTCCTCGCCTGCGAAGCGGATCTTGCCACCGGCCGGTTTGACGGCGCCCTGCAGCGCGCGCAGAAGCGATGTCTTGCCGGCACCATTGGCGCCGAGCACGGTGACGATCTCGCCTTCTTTGATGTCTAGATTGGCGGATTTCACCGCATGGGTGCGGGCATAACGGACATCAAGATCACGGATTTCAAGCAACATGGTGCGCCCCTTTCTGATCACTGGCGCCCGAGGCGGTTTTCGAATGGCGGGGGCCGAGATAGGCTTCCAGAACGAGAGGATTGTCCTGCACGGTGGCCGTCGGGCCGTCGTAGATCTTGGCGCCGAAGTTGAGCACCACCGCATCGTCACAGAGCTTGCGCACCAGCCCCATGTCGTGCTCGACGACGAGCAGCGTCACGCCCGTCAGCGCGATACGCTTGAGGAAATCGGTGAGGCCTTCGGTTTCGGCGGCGTTGAGGCCCGCGGCCGGCTCGTCCAGCAGAAGCAGCTTTGGCTTCGCGGCAAGCGCCCGCACCACCTCGATCTTCTTGCGCACGCCATAGGGCAGGGTGGCGACAACGTCTCCCGCATAGGTGTCAATGCCCATGGCATCGAGAAGCTCTTCCGCCTCGCGCTGCCAGCGCCGGAAACCGGGAAGGGCGATCGGCTTCACCATGTCGAGAAGCCCGCCCGCATGGGGTTGTTGCGCCAGCATGATGTTTTCGATGACCGACAGGTGCGGCATCAGCCGGATGTTCTGGAAGCTGCGCGACAGGCCGAGGCCGACGCGCTTGCGGGACGGCAGTTGCTGGATCGGCACGCCATCCAGCACGATCTGGCCTTCATCCGGCCGGTAGAAGCCCGAGATGAGGTTGAAGATCGTCGTCTTGCCGGCGCCGTTCGGGCCGATCAGCGCCATGCGTGCGCCCTTGGCCACCTCGAAGCTCACATCGGTGATGACGCTCAGGCCGCCGAAGCGCTTGGATACATTCTGCAGGGATAGGAGAGGAGCTGCGGTGGTCATGCGACGGCTCCCTTTCGACGCGCACCTTGGCCTCTCAGCGCTCCCTTCAGCCTTTCGATGAAGGTCCGTGTCACCAGCCCCTCCGGGCGGAAGATCATCATCAGGACGGTCAGAAGCCCGAGAATGATGAAGCGCCAGCTTTCATCCGGCGGCGCAATCGCGCCCGTCTGGCCGAAGATGCCGGCAAGGAATGCCTTCACCTGCGGCAGTACGGAGCGCAGCACTTCGGGCAACAGCGTAAAGAAGGTGGCGCCGAGGATGGGGCCGAAGGCGGTCTGCGTGCCGCCGAGCAGCACATAGAGCAGCACGTAGATCGATATCGTCGCATTGAAGGTGCTGATGTCGACGAAGCTGAAGGCGAGCGCATAGAGCGCACCCGAGAGCCCGGCCAGCGCACCCCCCAGGGCAAATGCGACGACCCGGATAGCCCGCACATTGGCGCCAAGCAGATCGGTGACGACATCGTCGTCATGGGCAGCGCGCATGACAAGGCCGAAGCGCGTCGCCATCAGATAGAAGACGAACAGCGTGACACAGGCGGCAGCAATCATCGGCACATTGGCCCCGACATAATCAGGCACCGACAGGCCCATCGCACCGCCGAGTGCTGTGGTATTCAAGATCGCTCCGGCGATCACCTCAGCCAGCGCAAAGGTGGCGAGTACCAGATAGACACCCTTCGTGCGCAGCAGCGGGAAGGCGAGCACGCCGCCAACAAGACCGCCGACCAGCATGGCGGCCGGGATCGTTGCCCAACTTGGCGTACCATATTTCGCTGACAGGAATGCCGTCGCATAGGCACCAAGTGCCTGGAAACCGGCGCCGCCCAAATTGAGCTGGCCAGCGGCAGCCGGTAGGAAGATGGCGTAGGCCATGATGATGTTGATGGAGAGGACGGTCAGGATTCCCGTCATATAGCCGGACATGATCAGAGCTTTCCCTTGCCGATGGAGTTGTGGCCGAGCAGGCCCTGGGGTCGGAAGAACAGCATCACCAGCAGCAGGCCCCAGACGACCACCTGCACTGTGTCTGCTCCGAAGAGATGGATCGTCAGCATTTCGGCGACGCCGATGATGAGACCGCCGATGACCGCGCCCCAGATGGAGCCGAGGCCGCCGATCACCATGCCGGCGATCGCTTTCGAGCCGATGTCCTCGCCCATCTGCGGCGAGACTTCACCGTAATTCATGGCGAACAGGATGCCTGCCAATCCACACAGAAGGCCGGTCAGCATGAAGATGACGGGAACCAGCTTATTGGCTTCGACGCCAAGCAGATTGGCCGCGTCCGGATTTTCGGCTACCGCGCGCAGCCCGCGTCCAATCCGGCTATGATTGAGCGCCCGGTTGACGGCAAACACAATCCCGATCGAGATCATCAGGCTTGCGAGCTGCGGCACGCGGATCATCAACCCCGCGATATCGAAAGTGAAATCCGCCTCCAGCGCCGTAAAGCGCTGCGGATCGGTGCCGTAGGCGATGCGAACCAGATTTTCGATGATCAGCAGGAAGCCGAGCGAACTGACGAGCGGGATCGCGTGTTCGGTGGAATCGCCATACTTCATTTTGAGGTAGCGAAATGTAAAGCGCTCGACGATCAGTGAAGCGGCAATTGTCGTGACAATTGCGATGATCGGCGCGATGACAACAGGGATTAGCGGCGCCCCGATGATCGGCACGCCCTTCGCTGTCAGCGCCCATGCGCCCATGCCCGCAAGCATGAACAGCGTCGGGATGGTGAAGTTGAGGAAATTCAGCACGCCGATCGTCAGTGTGAAAGCGACGGCCATCGTCACATACACACTGCCAAGCATCACGCCGTTGATTATCTGCTGGATCAGCAACATCGGCTCTCTCCGGTTGAATTGGATACATTCGCCGCCGTCAGCCTGCATAATTGGATACAAATCTGATCAGCAAGCGGCGTTGGGTAAACCATTCGTCAGTCCGGACGAGGCAGGCGTGCATGCGCCCTGCATTTCCTTTCAAGAGTTGTATAAAGCACTGTCGTTCCCACTTATCATTTGTTTTTGCATTGCTTTTGTCGATTTCGGCGAGCATTTGGAACAAGTTTTGGGCAATTGCCTCTTGTTCGTCTCGCGTTCGCCAAAAAAATAATCACGACAAATTCCAAAAATATGTCTTTAAATGTCGTGACATTTTGTACACAATGAGTTAGGCCTTGATCGTTGTCAAGGGAACAATTGGTGAGAGTGTTCAATAATGAGGCCCATAAAAGAGCGTGTTCTTGTGGTCGGTGCTGGCCCTGTCGGTCTGGTCGCTGCCTGTTGCCTGGCCAAGGAAGGCATCCCGGTTACCATTGTCGAGACAAGTCCCGACCTGCCGCGCGACCTGCGCGCGTCGACATTCCATCCGCCGACCCTTGATATGCTGGATCGCTTCGGCGTCAGCGAGAAACTGGTCGAACGCGGGCTTGTATGCCCGACCTGGCAGTTTCGCGATCGCAAGGAAGGCGTCATTGCCACCTTCGATCTGGGCGTTCTCAAGGGGGAGACCAATCATCCCTACCGCCTGCAATGCGAGCAGTGGAAATTGTCCGAGGAGATGCGACGCATCATCGATGCCGACGACCTGATCGAACTCGTCTATGGCGCAAGGGCTGTCGATGTCTCTCAGGATGATGACAGCGTTACGTTGACGGTCGAGGATGCCGACGGCGTGCGCTCGGAATTGACCGCACGCTATCTGATCGCCGCTGATGGTGCCCGCAGCGTGATCCGCAAATCGCTCGACATCGCTTTTGACGGCCTGACCATTCCGGAAATCTTCCTGTCGATGTCGACGCCCTTCCGCTTCGACGAGGCGATCAGCGATCTGGCGCCTATCGCCTATTTGACGGACCCTTCCGAATGGGCGGTGCTCTTGCGCACGCCCTCGCTGTGGCGGGTGCTGCTTCCGACCGATCCGAACCAGACCGACGAGCAGATCAAGGATCCTGCCGTGATGGAAAGCCGCCTGCAGGCGCTTTGCCCGAAGGCGGGGCCCTATGAGATCAGCCATGCGACCGCCTATCGCGTGCACCAGCGCGTCGCGGCGACCTATGTGGCAGGCCGCATTTTCCTGGCCGGTGATGCAGCCCATCTCAACAATCCACTCGGCGGCATGGGCATGAATGGCGGCATTCATGATGCCGTGAACCTTTGCGAAAAGCTCGCTCAGGTGTGGAATGGCAGCGCGCCGATCGAACTCATCGACCGCTACAACCGCCAGCGCCGCAAGGTTGCGATCGAGACGGTGCAGGAGCAATCGCTGCGCAACCGTCGAATGATGGCGGAGAATGATCCGGCGGCGCGTGCCGCCTATCATGACGAACTGCGCCGCGTGGTCGAAAACCCCGCGACCCATAAAACCTATCTGATGCGCTCTTCGATGATCCAGTCGCTTCGGGACCTTGAGCAGGTCGCCTGAGCTTTTCTCTTTCTGATAAAGGATTTTCCATGGTCGACAGTCTCGGCTACCGCCACAAGTTCGGCGTCATTGCTCCCTCCACCAACACCTCGGTCCAGCCGGAATTCGACCGGATGAGCCCGGTCGGCGTGACCAATCATTTTTCGCGCATCACGATCCCTGACGATCCGGTCCATAGCGACGAGGATTTTCTGAAGCTCATCGACAATATCCGCGCGGCGATCATGCAGTCGATCGATTCCGTCATGACCTGCAGACCTGACCATCTTGTCATGGGCATGTCGGCCGAAACCTTCTGGGACGGGCTGGATGGCTCGGTCCAGCTGCAGAAGCGCGTCGAAGAGCGCGCCGGCGTGAAGGTCACCATGGGTTCCGATGCCTGCCAGGCAGCACTGTCGAAGTATGGTGAAATCAAACGCATCGGCGTCGTCACGCCCTATATGCCTGTTGGTGACAAGCAGGTGACCAAGTTCTTCTCCGATTGCGGCTACGAGGTGGTGCATCTGAAGGGCCTGAAGTGCCAGAGCCCGATGCTGATCGCCCATGTCAGCGAACAGGAACTGCGCGACAGTATCAACGAGGTCAATGATTCGAGCGTCGAGGCGATTGTCCAGGTCGGCACCAACCTCGCCATGGCCCGCGTTGCCGGTATCGCCGAATTCTGGCTCGACAAGCCTGTCATCGCCATCAACACCGCAACCTATTGGTATGCGTTGCGCCAGAACGGCATCGAAGACAAGGTGCAGGGCTTCGGCTCGCTCCTGTCGCATTACTGAGACCGGAGGGTTTTCCCATGCAGTATGATTTCGTGCCGATCAGCGAACGCCAGCCGCTTAAATGGCCGAACGGCAAGCGCCTGGCCGTGATCCTCACCACCAATTTTGAATATTGGGATGCGGTGCGCGATACGCCGAAGCCCTATTATCCGGGTGGTCCGAGCATCGTCGGCGGCGATCTGCCGGGCAATGTCTATGACAATGCCAACTACACCTGGCGCGAATACGGCCAGCGTGTGGGCGTCTGGCGCATGTTCGATATCTTCGATGCCGAGGGCGTGCCCTCCAGCTGCACCATCAATGCCAAGATGGCGCTGGAACGGCCGCAGGTCGTGCAAGCCGCTCTCGGCCGCAACTGGGAAATCGTTGCGCATAACTACGTGCAGTCCGAGCTTCTCACCGACAACATGTTCGATGAGGCGGCCGAGCGCGAGGTGATCCGCGCGACCCTCAAGGTCTACGAGGAGTTCTGCGGCAAGAAGGCCAAGGGCTGGCTGTCCAGCTCGCTGCGCTCGACCCTCAACACCGTCGATATCCTGGCGGAGGAGGGGCTGACCTATATCTGCGACCTGCTCAACGACGACCAGCCCTATCTGGTGAAGACGCGCAGCGGTAAGCCGATGGTCTCGGTGTCCTACACCTCAGAGGTCAACGACTTCTCCTTCCTGCGCCAGGGGCTCGGTGCCGAAGGCGGTCTGCAGATGTTCAAGGAACAGTTCGACTGGCTCTATGCGGAAAGTGCAACCACCGGCAAGTTCATGAATGTCGGTCTGCATCCGCATGTCATCGGCCAGCCCTACCGCATCCGGGCGCTGCGTGACTTCATCCGTTACGCCAAGCAGTTCGACGACGTGTGGTTTGCCACCCGTGAGGAGATTGCTGACTGGTACCTGGCAAACCACCAGCACCATATTCCGGAGAAGGCGGTATGAGGGACGTTCGGGAGGAGGATTTCGAACAGCCGTCGCCGGCCACGGCGACGGATCTTGCGGACGATGACGGTCAACGGCCAGTGGAAAAGGCTTACGATGGCATTCGCCGGGCGATCCTGCGTGGGATCCTGAAACCCGGCGACCACCTGACTGAGGAAATGCTGGCAACAATGACCGGCACCAGTCGCACGCCGGTGCGCGAGGCACTGCGCCGCCTGGTGGCTGAGGGGTTGGCCACGGTGCAGAACCGCCACCGGTTCGTGACGGAGTTTTCCTATGAGGAAGTCTCCATCATCTTCGACATGCGTGCCCGCATGGAAGGCTATGCTGCCGCCATAGCTGCGGAGAAGATCACCGCAGATGAGCTCGCCCAGCTGCAGCGCATTATCGATGAGACGGCTGAGATCGAACAGGACAAGAGCGACGAGGTGATCGATCGCTTCATGAGCCTCAACGATGCCTTCCATACAATCATCGTTGAGGCGACACGTTCGGCGCATCTGAAGCAGTTGACGGCGCCAGCCGTGGTGCTGCCGCTCATCCTGCTTAAGCAATACGTCATCGAGCAGCGTGTCGATGTCGTCCGTTCCAACCGACAGCATCGCGACATCTTGGCGGCGCTTCAGCTGCGCAACAGCGAATGGGCGAGTGCGGCCATGACCGGCCACATCCTGTCCACCAAGCCCCGGCCGCGCGATGCCGCCCGAAAGTCTTGAAACGACAGGTATTTAAAGAAGGTGCCAATCCGATGATCCATGCGAGAGCTGAAGTCCGCGAAAGCCTGCGGTGTATTCAAGGCCATGTCGGCGGAGGTTTTGTCGGCAGTTCCGCCGGCGAGGAGATTCCGGTCATCGATCCCGCAAGCGAGGAGCAGGTGGCGGTTCTGATCGAATCGAGCCCCGATGAGGTCGACCGTGCTGTGGTCGCCGCCCGCCGCGCCTTCGATCACGGTCCCTGGCGGCGCACCACGGTGGCCGAGCGCCAGAATGCGCTGATGTCCATCCATGATGCGATTCTGGAAAATGCGGAAGAACTGGCTGTTCTCGAAAGCATCAATACCGGCATTCCGCTCAGCCAGACCCGCATGATCCATGTGCCGCGGGCTGCCTATAACTTCCGGTTCTTCGCGGAATATATCAACCAGTCTGGCGGCGATGTCTTTACCCAGGAGCCCGGTTTGCTAAGCCTTGTCACCTATGAGCCGATCGGCGTCTGTGCGCTGATCGGGCCGTGGAACATGCCGCTTGGTCTGACCGCCATGAAGATCGCCGGCGCGCTTGCCTTCGGCAACGCTTGCGTCGTCAAGCCGTCCGAGATGACGCCGCTGACGGTGACGCGCCTGTTCGAGCTGGTGGCGCATCTGTTGCCCGAGGGCGTGCTGAACATGGTCAACGGCCGGGGAGGGGTGACCGGCAATGCGCTCGTTTCGCATCCGGGCATCGACATGGTGTCCTTTACCGGTGGCACCGCCACCGGCACGGCAATCCTCTCCTCGCTCGCCAAGGGCATCAAAGGTGCCGCGATGGAGCTTGGTGGCAAGTCCGCCAACATCATCTTTGCCGACGCGGATTTCGAGCAGGCGCTGGATGGCGCTCTGCTGAGTTCCTTCATGAACAACGGTCAGATGTGTCTGGCGGGCAGCCGGATCTTTGTCGATCGTCGGATTTCGGATCGATTCATTGATGCCTTCACGCAGCGAGTGAAAGCGATGCGGATCGGCGATCCGCTGGCGGTCGGCACTGAAATCGGCCCGATGATCAACCACGCTCAGCGGGAGCGCATGTCGCGCTATGCGGAAGCGGGGCTGAAGGAGGGCGCAAGCCTGCTGGCGGGTGGTCATCGGGCGAGCGCTTTCAACACCGGCTATTACTTCGAGCCGACGGCGATGCTGGCACCCGGCAATGATCTGGCGATCTGCCAGGAGGAGATCTTTGGTCCCTTTGCCACGCTGCAGGTGTTCGAAGACGAGGATGAAGTCATCGAGCGTGCAAACGACAGCGATTTCGGCCTGGTCGGTTATGTCTGGACGCAGGATCTTGAGCGTTCGATGCGCACCTCCTCCGGCCTTCGTACTGGTACGGTTCTCGTCAACACACCGATCGTGCGGGACCTACGTACCGGCTTTGGCGGCTACAAGCAGTCTGGTCTCGGTCGTGAAGGTGCCAAGGGATCGCAGGCGATGTTCACCGAAATGAAGACGACGATCATCGCGCGCGAACCACGCCACATCCCACGTATGGGCCTGACCCCGGAGACGGTGGCATGAGCAGCGTATCCTATCCATCGCTCGCCGGCCGTCCGGTTCTCGTCACCGGCGGATCGCGCGGGCTTGGCCGCGAAATGGTTTTGGCGCTCATAGAAGCCGGTGCGTCAGTGGCCGTTGTCGGTTCCAAGCCAGGGGCAGCGCTCACGGAGACGGTGGATGAGGCGAACCGCAAAGGTCCCGGCAAGGCGATCGCAGTGGTCGCTGACGTCGCCGATTACGCACAGTGCGAGGCCGCGGTGCTCGCCGCTGTTGATGCCTTCGGGCGTCTGGATGTGCTGATCAACAATGCCGGTCTTGGCATGCGGCTGATCAGCGAGAGCTTCAACACCGAGCCCAGCCGGTTCTGGGAGGCGGACCCCGAAGCGTGGCGCGCCATCATCGACACCAATGTCAACGGCGCGTTCAATATGGCGCGGGCCGCGGTTCCGAAGATGCTTGCAAACGGCTTCGGCAAGGTCATCAACATCTCGACCAGCGACCAGACCATGGTGCGCCGAGGCTACTCGCCCTACGGCCCAAGCAAGGCGGCGCTTGAGGCCGCATCCCGTGTCTGGGCGCAGGATCTTGCAGGCAGGGGCGTTGACGTGAATGTCTACCTGCCGGGGGGCGCTGCCGATACTGATCTTCTGCCGCCAAGCGTGGACAAGAAGGGCGCTGACGGCAACCTTTTGCCGGCATCGATCATGCGCCGGGCGATCCTCTGGCTCTGTGCCGACCAGTCGAAAGGTCAAACCGGTGGACGCTATATTGCGCGGCTCTGGGATGAAGCGCTGCCGATTGAGGCTGCCGCTGCCGCGGCACGCTCGCCCTCCGTGTCCAAGCCCGTGATCATGTGAGGGGATGTGATGAAGATCGGCAACGCCACTCTCGACACCGTCGTGGATATCGATCCTTTCGCGCTGCCGATCGATCTGCTGTTTCCCGGCAAGACGGTCGAGATGCTGGCCGATCATCGCTCGTGGCTGGAACCGAGCCATGTGGAATTTGCAGCAGGCACTATTCTGCTCGGCGTGCAAAGCCATGTGCTGAGGGTAGGCGGTCGCATCGTGCTGATCGATACCTGCGTTGGCGAGCACAGGCCACGGCCGCGTCGCGCCGACTGGCATCAGCGGCTGGCCTCCGGTTATCTCGAGCGGCTGGGCGCACTTGGCATACGCCCGGAAGACGTTGATTTTGTTCTCTGCACCCATCTGCATGCCGATCATGTCGGCTGGAACACCATGCTTGCCGATGGCCGCTGGGTGCCGACCTTCCCGAATGCCCGCTATCTGATCGGGCGCGCAGAATATGAGCACTGGCAGGCGAGTGAGGCTGAGCAGCCCGGCAGCCACAATCACGGCGCCTTTGCCGATAGCGTAGCGCCGCTTGTCGAGGCGGACCGAGTGGATCTGGTCGAGGACGGATTCTCGCTCTTTGAAGGCGTGACTCTGCAGCCTTTGCCCGGCCACAGTCCAGGCCAGCTTGGGCTCTGCCTCTGTCACCGGTCGGAGAAGGTGCTGTTTTGCGCCGACGCTGTCCATTCCCCTGTTCAGGTGCCGCATCCCAACTGGGCAAGCCGCTTCTGCGCCGACCCGCAGCAGGCGATCGCCACGCGCATCGCTGTGTTTGAGGATTCAGCCGCCAATGGCACGGTTCTGGTCCCCGCACATCTGCGCCACAGCAGTGGCCTGCGCGTGTTGCGGGCAGGTGCCGTATTTACCCCGGAGTTCCTGCCGTGATGGCGCGCGTGTCATTCATTGCCGGTCTGCCGGTCGCGATGGATATGCATCACATAGGCCATCTGGTCGGCCGGATGCCAGTTGAACGAGGCGATCAGCACGCCCGCCTCGGTGACATAGCGGCGCAGCAATTGCAGCGACCAGCTGTCCGGACGAAGGCCGAGCTGGCGAATGAAATCCGCGGGCATCGGCACGGCACGGATTTCCTGCACCGCCTCCTCGATCGGCCCGTCGGCATGGCGCTCCAGAAGTTCGAAGAAAGGCCCCTGATAGCCTGGAAACTGTTGCACCACCGCTTCGAAGCGTTTCGGCACATAGCTTTGCACGTAGCAGAGCGGCTTGCCGCCCGGCTCCGTCCAGCGCACACCGTTGACCCGCATCCATTCCTCGCCCGGGAGGCCGCCGACCAGCTCGGCAATCTCGGAGGTCAGCGCAACGCTCTCGATGTCCAGCACGACGAAATAGGTCTCGACCGCGACCTGGAAAAGCTCTTCCAGCGAAGCGAACGACTGGTAGAAGGTGGAGCGCGACCTGTTGGAGATCACCCGCGTGCCAACGCCCTGCCGGCGTTCGACATAGCCGCGCTCGGTGAGATAACGCAGCGCTTCGCGGATCGTCGTGCGGCTGATGTTGAATTCCGCCGCCAGATCGAGTTCCGGCGGAATGAGACTGCCGATCGGGTAAATGCCGTCGATCAGCCGGTTCTCCAGGATCTTCTGGATTTGCGCATAGCGCGGCCCGCTGTCGGTCTTGCTCTCGGATCGCGCGTCCGTGCCGGAAGGTGTCATGCCAATCTCCAGAATTCCTGGGCCCCCAGATATCGCAAACTGCCGCCGGTTGACAGCGCCTGCACGCCTGCGGCGCAGTTCATCGCCAGCTTATGAAAGGAAATCCGCATGTCCACCCGGCATTCCTCGGTTTACAGCTTCCGTGCCAAGCTGGGGCTGATCACGCCGCCGACCAATACGGTCAATGAAGCGGAATGGATGCAGATGCTGCCATCAGGCGTGACCTTCCATACCCATCGCATGCGCCTGCATCCCGATAGCAGCAGCAAGGCGGGACGTGTCGGTCTGATGGCGGATCTGGATGCCGTCATCGCCATGCTCAAACCCGCCCGCGTCGATGCTATCGCCTATGCCTGCACGGCGGGATCGATGATGAACCCGGTCGAGGCCCTGCCGGACGCACTGACGGCGAAGAGTGGCGTGCCTGTGGTCACCACCTCGGCGGCCATCATCAGGGCTCTCAAGACGCTCGGTGTTGCCCGCCTTTCCGTCGCAACGCCCTATGCCGAGGCGCTCAATCACCATGAAACTGAATTTCTTCAGGAGAACGGTTTTGTGGTCGATCGGCTGATCGGCCTTGGCATCGGCGCCAAGGGCCCCGAAGAGTATATCCGCATCGCAGAAACACCGCTGCAGGCGGTCGCAGCGCATGTGCGCCAGGCCTTCGCGCCGGGCAGCGAGGCCATTCTGATCACCTGCACGGATTTTCCGGCACTGCCGCTCATTGCGCAATTGGAAGCGGAACTGGGCGTGCCTGTCGTCACCTCCAATCAGGCGACCTTCTGGGCCATGTTGCGGCGGGCAGGGATTGACGACCAACTGGACGGCTTTGGCCGCCTACTGAAAAACCATTGAAAAGGGAGGATGACATGGCCAATCCATCGTTGAAGACGTCGCTGCAGGCGGGAGATTTCATTCTTGCACCGGGCGTTTTCGATCTGATTTCGGCGCTAATTGCCGACAGAGCAGGGTTTCCGGCGCTATACGTGACCGGCTACGGCACGGTCGCGTCCTATCTCGGCCTGCCCGATGCGGGCATCGCGACCTATCGCGACATGATCGAGCGCATCGCGCAGATCGTCAAAATGACGAAGACGCCGGTGATTGCCGATGCCGATACCGGCTATGGCGGCCTTTTGAATGTGCGCCACACGGTGCGCGGCTACGAAGATGCCGGCGTTTCCGCCATCCAGATCGAGGATCAGGAGTTTCCGAAGAAATGCGGCCACACGCCCGGTCGGCGGGTGATCCGCATGGAGGACATGGTGCGCAAGATCGAGGTGGCCGTCGAAAGCCGCCGCAGCGACGATTTCCTGATCATTGCCCGCACCGATGCCCGCACCACGCTCGGCCTTGACGAGGCGATCCGCCGCGGCAAGGCCTATCACGCGGCCGGTGCCGATATCGTCTTCGTGGAATCGCCCGAGAGTGAGGATGAGATGCGCCGGATCGCCGAGAGCATCGACGCTCCGCTGTTTGCCAACATGGTCAATGGTGGGCGGACCCCGATCCTGCCGGCGGAAAAGCTGAAGGAGATCGGTTTCTCGGTCGCCATCCATCCGGCAATCGGCTTCCTGGCGGCGGGTGCTGCCCTGCAGAAGGCTTATGCGGATCTCAAGGACAACGGCATCACCTCGCCGGAGATCGATCTCTATTCATTTGCGGAATTCAACAAGTTGCTCGGCTTCGAGGATGTGTGGGACTTCGAACGCCGCTACGCGGAAATCTGAAGGAGCGGCCATGGCCCAGAACCTGGATGACAATTACAAGATCGCTTATGACAACAAGGCGGGCTTCGGAAAATCACCGGCGCTCGTACTGATCGACTTCGCGGATGCCTATTTCGATCCGGGTTGCGTGCTGTACGCGGGCGTCGACGATGCGCTCGCCTCGGCACTGCGTATCCGCGAGGTGGCGCATGATAAGGGTATTCCGGTCATCCTGACGGAAGTCACCTACCAGCCTGGCGGGCGAAATGGCGGGCGCTTCTTCGAAAAGGCAAAGCCGCTCTCCTGCTTCGTCAAAGGCCAGAAGACGGCTGGTTTCGCAGAGGGCCTGGTGCCGCGGGACGACGAGATCATCGTCTCCAAGCAATATCCATCCGCCTTCTTCGGCACGTCGCTTGCCTCGACTCTGACCGCCATGGGCATTGACAACGTGGTGCTGACGGGCCTGACAACAAGCGGCTGCGTGCGCGCCTCCTGCGTCGATTCCATGTCGCATGGCTTCATCACGACCGTCGTGCGCGATGCCTGCGGTGATCGCCATCCCGCGCCACACGAAGCCAATCTCTTCGACATGAATGCGAAATATGCCGACGTCGTCTCGGAAGCGGAGATCATCGCCTTCTTTCGTTCGCTGAAAGGCGAGGCACATGGCTGAACGCACTACCTCCCGACGCATCGCGGTTCTGGGCGGCGCCGGCGGCATTGGCCGGGCGTTGGTCGGGCATCTTGTGGCAAAAGGTGACGAGGTCATAGTGCTGGATCTAGCCGCCTCGCTGGAGCGGCATGCGCCGACCGTTCCATCGCTGGCGATCGATATTACCAGTGAAGCCTCCGTCACAGCCACATTTTACGAATTGGCCAAACGATGGAGCGCCATTGATGGCTTCGTCAATCTGGCCGGCTACAATACCGAACTGATCCCGATCGGCGAGACGACGTCTGCCTATTTCGATGAGATTACCGGCGCAAACCTGCGCGGCGCCTTTCTGGCGGCCAAAGCGGCGTTACCGCTGCTGGCCGATGGCGGCGCGGTGGTGAACATCGCCTCCGGGCTTGCCGCCAATATCCGCCCCGGCTACGGTGCCTATTCCGTCTCAAAGGCCGGCATCATCGCCATGACGAAGACCTTCGCCGTGGAAAATGCACCGCGCGTGCGCTTCAACGCAGTGGCGCCCGGACTGGTGGATACCGCCTTCCTGCGCGGTGGCACCGGCCGCTCCGCAGAAGACCAGGATTCCATCGTACCGCTTGATGCCTACCGGGCGATGACACCGATGAAACGCCTGGCCCTTCCGGAGGATATCGTCGGCCCAATCGATTTCCTGCTCTCGCCGGCAAGCGGCTTCATGACCGGCCAGGTGCTGTGGGTCAACGGCGGCGGCTACATGCCGTGAAGCGCGGGCGGTCCGCCCTATCGTATGTTCATCACTGAAAGCATGTGTGTGTCCTTATCTCCCTCTTTACTTGACGGCACCCGTCATCCAGGTCTCGTTCATACCCTCCTGGTTGCTACGGCCGTGCAGGTTTTTGCTACGGCCAGCGTACTTGCTCTAACGGCGTTGGCAGGTGTCGTGGCCTCGGATCTCGGCATCGAGCCCCATTGGATCGGTTATCAAATCAGCGCCATTTACGCGGTGGGCGTCTTCTCATCCGCGACCGCCGGCACACTTGTCGCGCGTTTCGGTGCATCACGGATCGAGCAGGTCGCGATTGGTTGCAGTGCGCTCGGCTTTCTCTGCCTTGCCACGGGGCAGTCGGCTATGATGCTGCTGGGCACCGCCAGTATTGGAGTCGGGTATGGCCTCAACAATCCAGCTTCTTCTCAATTGTTGAGCCGTGTGACACCGGTCTCACGCCGCAACATTGTGTTTTCCATCAAGCAAAGCGGCGTGCCGCTCGGCGGTGTTGTTGCCAGCGTGCTTTTTCCGGTTATGAGCCAAAGGTTTGGGTGGCGGGAAACCTTCGTTATAGCCGGACTGCTTTGTCTGGTGCTTCTGGTCTGGCTTGCTTTGACCCATAAGGATGCGCCTGACGCCCGCAGACCGGGGGGCTCGCTGCTGAAAGACTTTGCGGAGGTACAGGCTCTGGTTTGGAGGAACCGGTCGCTGCGGACGCTGTCGCTGCTCGGTCTCATCTATTCGGCGATGCAGTTGTCCATGTCGGCCTTTGCTGTGCTGAGCTTAACGGAAGAAGGCCGGATGCCGCTGTTGATGGCAGGCAGCATCGCCGCCGCGATGCAGCTGTCGGGCGCATTTGGGCGTATCGGTTGGGGCGTGATGGCGGATCGCCTCGGTGGTGGTTTCGTGACTCTCGGGCTAATTGGACTATTGAGCGGCCTTTGCTGTGTGGCGCTGTTCTGGCTCGGGACTTTGCCGCCACCACTGCAGATCCTGCTGTTTATCTGCATGGGAGGGCTGTCGATCGGCTGGAACGGCGTGCTTCTGGCCGAGATCGCCCGCGCATCCGAATCCGGACGGGTCGGTGCCTTTACCGGCGGCGTGCTGGTCTACACCTTCATCGGCGTCATTTTCGGACCCTCGCTTTTCGCGCAGCTGGTTTCGGTCGCGGGATCCTACGGTGTTGCCTTCCTAATGTTTTCGGCAACGGGCTTCATCGGCGCTATTCTGGCATTTCATTATCGAAGGTAATGCGCTCCAAGGAAGTAAAGTTCTTTTGCGCGTCCAGCGGTCACAGCACCTGGCTTGATCCAGAAAGATAGCGTGCGAAGGGCCGATACGTGTCCGACCGGCCCTTCATGTTCATCGGCTTGGGTGGTTACGCGCCTAGTGCGTCCGCCAAGGGGAGGCTTCGAATACGATTCCCGGTCGCCGCAAAGATGGCGTTTGCCAGGGCGCCAGCCGCGGCTGCCGTTGCGGCCTCACCAACGCCGCCCGGTGCCTCGTTGTTGTGGATCTGGTAGACCTCTATTTTCGGCACCTCATTGATGCGCATGACGCGATAGGTGTCGAAATTCGTCTGGTCGACGGCGCCATCCGTCAACGTGATGCGGTTGAACATCGCCGCACTCAGGCCGAAGATCATGCCGCCCTGCATCTGCGCCAGAACCGTATCCGGGTTGATGGTGATCCCGCAATCGACCGCAATGACCGAGCGGAGGAGACGGATCATGTTGTCCTTCCCCACTTCGATCTCCAGTATATGCGCCAGATAGCTGCCGAAGGCGAATTGCAGGCTGATGCCGCGACCGTGCCCTGCGGCAAGCTTCTGCCCCCAACCGGCCTTTTCCGCAGCCAGATTCAACACAGCAAGCGCCCTTGGATTGCGGCTCAGCATCTTCCGGCGGAATTCCAGCGGATCCTGCTTGCTGGCGGCCGCCATCTCATCCACGAAACTTTCGATGACGAAGACATTGTGCGTCGGTCCGACACCGCGCCACCAACTGGTGTTCATGCCATCCGGTTCCTGGCGGACGTAATCGGTGAAAACCGCGTCCTCGTCATAGGGCGTTTCCGCGGCCCCATCGACCGCATCGGGGTCGATGCCGTTCTTGAACGCGGCTGCTGCCCAACGCGCATAGATGGACGAGCCGGTGACACGATGGGTGCGGCCCACGAGCTTGCCGCTCGCATCCAGGCCGGCCGCGACGCGGTCGTAGTAATAGGGCCGGTAGTAGTCGTGGGTCATGTCCTGCTCGCGCGTCCAGACCATCTTGACGGGATAGCGGATGTCCTTGAGCAGCTTGGCGGCAATCTCGATGCTGTCGATATCCAGCCTCCGACCAAATGCGCCGCCCATCAACTGGTTGTGCACGACCACCTTTTCCGGGGCGAGCCCCGTCGCATCGGCGACCGCCTTTTGCGCACGCACCGGCACCTGTGTCCCCACCCAAAGCTCTGCTCCATCGGCACGGATATGCAGCGTGCAGTTCAGCGGCTCCAGCGGGGAGTGAGACAGGAAGGGAGACTGGTAGACGGCAGAAAGCTTGGTCGCTGCCTTGTCGATGGCAGCCTGCGCATTCTTGTCGTTGCGGATGACGACGCCTTGCGTTTTTGAAGCCTCGTCCATTTTCGCGACGATGGTATCAAGGGTCACCTTACCGTTGACGCCATTGTCCCAGGTGAGTGCCAGCGCTTCAAGACCTTGCTTGGCGGCCCACATATGTTCGCCGATCACGGCAACCGCATCATCGCCGGACTTGACGATATCGAGGACGCCTGGCGTTGCCCGACAGGCCGCTTCATCCATGGAGGCAACTTTGCCGCCCTTGACGGGGGCGAGTGCGAGTGTGGCAATCTTCATGCCCGGCTGACGGATATCGATGCCGTAAAGCACGGAACCGTTCACCTTGGCTGCGGTATCCACGCGTTTGGCACGGGTCCCGATCAGGCGAAACTGTGAAGGGGCCTTGAGCTTGATATCCTTTGGAACCGGCTGGGTCGCCGCGTCCGGCGCAATTTCCGCATAGGTCAGCTGTTGGCTCGCTGCGGGATTGCGGATGATGCCGCGCTCGACCTTCAGCGTGGACGGATCCACCTTCCAGCGCGCCGCAGCCGCCGAGACCATCATGATGCGGGCAGCGGCTGCCGCCTGACGCAGGCGCATCCAGTCGGAGCGGGTCGACATGGAGCCGCCGGTCGCCTGGTCATAGAGATTGGGGTCCATGTACTTCGACATGTCCGGCGGGGCGGCTTCCACCTTCACCTGGTCGAGATCGAGCTCCAGCTCTTCCGCCATCATCATGGCGCTGGATGTATAGATGCCTTGGCCAACTTCCGTATGCGGCATGATCAGGGTCACCCCCTGATCATCGATCTTCACGAAGGCGTTTGGAACGAAGGGGGAGGGGCCGGACGCTGCGAGTGCCGCACGAGTGCGGCCCGCGTCTGGTAATTGCAGCGACAGCAGAATGCCCCCGGTCGCGAGGGCCGTGCCCTTGAGAAAGCCGCGGCGTGAATGAAGGTTCTTGATCATTGGTGTCCTCCTTCAGGCCGAAGCTGCGGCGTGGATGGCTTCGCGAATACGCACATAGGTGCCGCAGCGACAGATATTGCCCGCCATGGCGTCGTCGATTTCCGCATCCGATGGCTTCGGGTTGCTGGAAAGCAGCGCAATGGCCGACATAATCTGGCCAGACTGGCAGTAGCCGCATTGCACGACTTCCTTTTCCAGCCAGGCCGCCTGCACCTTGGCGCCAATTGAATTCGCGGCAGCGCCTTCGATGGTGGTGATCGGCTGGCTGTCGATCATGTCCATCGTGGTCTGGCAGGCGCGAACAGCCTCATCGCCGAGATGCACGGTGCAAGCACCGCACTGGGCGATGCCGCAGCCATATTTCGTGCCGGTCATGCCGAGAATGTCACGCAGCACCCACAGCAGGGGCATGTCGTCCGGGGCTTCGACCTGGTGCGAAACACCATTGATCACGAGTGTTTTCATCCTGATTGTCCTCTTCGTCAGGTCGCAGGGTTATTTCCCGGACAGGGTTTTCAGATAGGCAATGATGTCGGCGCGCTCCTGGTCTTTCGTCACAGCAAGGTTCATGCGCGTGCCCTTCACCAGAGTGGTCGGCGCTTTCAGGAAGGTGTCCAGAGTTGCCTCATCCCAGGTGAGACCGGACGCTGCCAGCGCTGCGGAATATTTATATTGGGGCTCGGATGCAGCCGGCCTGCCAACGACGTTCTGCAGGCCGGGCCCGACTTTGTTCTGGTCGGTGATGGCGTGGCAGGCACTGCAGCGCGCAAAGAGTTTCTTGCCGTTTTCGGCATCGCCGTCGGCCAGCGCCGACGCAGACGAAAGTATCAGGAGAAGCACCGTGGCAGCGGCGTCGCGAAAGTTCGGTCGCATGGCAAACCTCATGGTTGGAGCGCGGGCGTTCGGCGCCACGGCGCCGGCGCGAATGGCAAATGTTGAATGGGGCAGGCGGTTGGGGCTTATTCGCCTGCCCCGGAAAATCAGGACTTGATAAAGGCCAGCATGTCGGCGTTCAGGACATCGGCATTGGTCGTCAGCATGCCGTGCGGATAGCCCTTGTAGACCTTCAGCGTGCCCTTTTTGAGCAGCTTCACCGAAAGCTCCGCAGAGGCGGCAATCGGTACGACTTGGTCGTCATCGCCATGCATGACGAGGGTCGGCACATCGATCTTCTTGAGGTCTTCGGTCTGATCCGTTTCGGAGAAAGCCTTGATCCCATCGTAATGGGCCTTGGCGCTGCCGATCATGCCCTGACGCCACCAGTTCTGGATGGAGCCCTGAGATACCTTCGCGCCCGGACGGTTGAAGCCGTAGAACGGGCCGGACGCCACATCCATGTAGAATTGCGCACGGTTTGCGGCCAGCGCCGCGCGGAAGCCATCGAACACTTCGATCGGCGTGCCGTTTGGATTGGTGGCTGTTTTCAGCATCAGCGGCGGAATGGCGGCGACCATGATCAGCTTTGCAACGCGGCCCTTGCCGTGACGCGCCACATAGGCTGCCGCTTCGCCGCCGCCGGTGGAGTGGCCGATGTGGACAGCGTCCTTAAGGTTCAGGTGTTCGGTCAGTGCGGCAGCATCCGCCGCGTAGTGAGCAATATCATGCCCCTCGCTGACCTGAGAAGAGCGGCCATGGCCGCGACGGTCATGCGCAATGACACGGAAACCATGCTGGACGAAGAACAGCATCTGAGCGTCCCAATCGTCCGAGGATAGCGGCCAGCCGTGATGGAAGACGATCGGCTGTCCCTTGCCCCAGTCTTTGTAATAGAGGTTCACGCCATCCTTGGTTTTGAT
Source organism: Rhizobium oryzicola (assembly GCF_030504645.1). GTDB lineage: Bacteria > Pseudomonadota > Alphaproteobacteria > Rhizobiales > Rhizobiaceae > Neorhizobium > Neorhizobium oryzicola. Next base: position 351,143 of record NZ_JAUKWQ010000004.1, read on the forward strand.
GAAATTCTCGGTCATGGGATCAATTCCTTTCAGTTTCGTGTTGGAGGCGGAAAGGGCCGGTGTGGCCATTGCGAAAGAAAGCGATGCGCCAGCGATCAGCGTCTGCCTTCGCGAGAGTTCGAGTTTAAATTCGTCGCTCATTGTGACGTTCCGTCGGCTTGGAGAGAGTGGGATCGACCGTCCTCTTGACGGTATGTCCAAGTGCTAGAGGCTTTATGGACAACGGGCTTGTACGTTCCGCGCCTTCGTTACGGGCGGTCGGAATTGCCATGCGTCAATTTTACTCGGCCTTGTTGTAAGGCGCGATGATACAAGGCTGCCGGTGGTGGCAGGGCTACCTTTGTCGCAATGATGGACAGCAAGGAGAAATCGCGATGTCGGACAGTTCATATCCACCGATCGAGCCCTGGCGCACGGGCATTCGCGGGCGCTGCCCGCGCTGCGGGCAGGGACATTTGTTTTCTGGCTTCCTGTCGCTGCGGCCATCCTGCGAGGTTTGCGGGCTGGATTATTCCTTTGCGGATCCTGCCGATGGGCCGGCCTTCTTCGTCATCTGCTTTGCCTGCATCCCGAGCATTTTTCTGGGTGTATGGCTGGAGGTCGCCTTCCAGGCGTCGCTTTGGGTCCAGGTATTCGTCACCGGACCCTTCATGCTGTTGACCTGCATTCCGCCGCTGAGGCCGCTGAAGGGCTGGCTGGTGGCAAGCCAGTATTTCTACAAGGCGGAGGAGGGCAAGCTGGGCTGAACTTTCCGTCACTTCTGCATGACGAAGAACCCGGCCGAGATGTCTCGGCCGGGTTCTTCATTTGCGTTGACATGTTTATCGGGCGCGCGAGAGGCGATCCACTGCATCAGCTGTGGTCCAGAGGTCGTTGGCAAACCAGCGGAAATTAACCAGCGCGGCTAGATAGGCATCCCCTTCCGGCAGCTTGCTGCCGGCGGTCGCATCACGCACGACGGCCACCTCGAACCCCTTTTCGACTAGATCGCGCAGGTGCGATTCGACACAGAAGTTTGCCGCCATGCCGGCCAGGATCACCTTATCGATCTTTTTCTTGCGCAGCTGGAAGACCACATCATTGGTCTGAGGACCGGCGATCTTGTGCGGGGAGCATACGATGGTTTTTCCGTCGTGGATGAACTCCTTGTATTCCGGCATCCAGTCGGCGCCTGATCCGTCGAATCCTTCAAGCGACAGCGGATCACGGCGATCGAACATGCGCAGCTTGTGCATCAGCGTTTCGCCGGTGGCGGCGAAATCCCAGCGATGGTCGAACGGATAGTAGTAGTGGGGCGAGATCACCACCTCGATGCCGGCAGATTTCGAGGCCTGCAATAGCCGGCCGATATTCTCGACGGTGTTATGCTCGGTGATGCTTTCGCCGAAGGCGTCCCAGGCGGCGCCTTTCGGGCTCAGGAAGTCGATCTGCGGGTCGGTGATCAGCAAGGCGGTGCGGCCCAGCTCAATGTCCATTCCGACCTTAGGAAGTGCCGGGTTTTCCGGATCTGCATAGGCGGCTAATGATGTGTTTGTCATCGTCATGATCTCCCTTTCTCGGATGATGCCCCGAGGCTAGGAGGCCGCTTGAGAGCGGGATTGTATCATCCTGCAGGAGGTGACCGAAAAGTTGTCCCGCCTGCCGAAGTCTAAGCATTTGCGGCACGATCATCAAATCCGACGATCTGGTCCGGACCTAACTCTCCAATCGCGCAATGGCGCTTGACCACGGGAGACAACAATGTCCGACATTTTTTCGATCAATTGGCTGGAGACCCCGCATGGCCGGCTGGCTTGGCACGACGACGGCCCGAAGGGCGGGACGCCGCTGATCCTTCTCCAGCGGTTTCGCGGCACGATGGACGACTGGGATCCGGACTTCATCGCCGCCATCTCCAGAACACGTCGGGTCATCCGCTTCGACAACGCCGGTATCGGCCGCTCGGAAGGCACGGTGCCGGACAGCGTATCGGGCATGGCGGCGGTCGCGGCGGACTTCATCCGCCATCTCGGTCTCGGAGAGGTCGATGTCCTCGGTTGGTCTCTGGGTGGCGTGGTGGCTCAGCAGTTCGCGCTGGATTTTCCGAAGCTCGTTCGCCGCCTTATCGTTGCCGGTTCAAGCCCCGGCCCGGTGGCCGAGGGACCGCAGCAGCATCCGCGGGTGCCGCAGATCATGACCAAGGGTGAGAATGACGCGGAAGACTTTCTGTTTCTCTTTTACCCGGAAACCGAAACGGCAATCTCCTCCGGTCGCGCATCACTTGCCCGCATCATGGCACAGCCAGGCCGTGGCCCCAAGGTCAGCCCTGTCAGCTTCATGGGGCAGGTCAAGGCCGTCTCTGGCTGGCCAGGTATTCTGGATCGGGCAGAGAACCTCAAGCTGCCGCTGCTGGTCGCCAATGGAGCCCACGACGTGATGCTTCCGGCCTATCGTTCCTATCTGCTGTCCCAACGCGCGCCGAATGCCAAGCTGGTTCTTTATCCAGACGCCGGTCACGCCTTCCTGTTTCAGCATATCCAGGACTTTGCCGCCGAAATCGGTCGTTTCCTGGAGGCGTGAGAATCCTCGCCCGAAAGCCGCAGGCATTTGCGCCTGCGGCCATTTGGCCATACGCGCTTTCCACAGTTCACCTTTCGCTGAATGGCGGCAGGCGGTGGTTGCGCAATCCCTCTCGTCCTAATATTCGTCATCCCATTGTCAGGACGGTTCCCCGCTTCGCCGTGGTTTCGTTCCGGCCGGCGGGGCGCGAATAGGAGACGATGGTGTCGGGCGGGGATGTTCTGGAATTCGGCAGCTTTCGCCTGTCGCCCGGTGCAAGGCTGCTCAGTCATGAGGGCCGCCCCATTCGTCTTGGCAGCCGTGCGCTGGATATCCTCATATGTCTCATCCGTCATGCCGGTACCATTGTCAGCAACGAGCAACTGATCCTCGATGTCTGGGGCGCCGTGCATGTGGAGGGGGTCAGCTTGCGCGTGCACATTTCCGAATTGCGGAAGGCGCTTGACCAGTTTTCCGATGCTGATCGCTACATTATCAATGTTCCGGGCCGAGGTTACAGTTTTACCGCAACGGTGAAGCAGCAGCAGGTTCTGCCCGCGGCCTCCGTCGTGACCTCCGTCGCGTCAACAGCTCGTTTCGATCCTTTACCCTTGCGGCCTCCGAAGCTGGTAGGCCGCGAGGCAGATGTTACGCGCATCCGGCAGGAATTGCTGGCGAACCGTTTCCTGTCGATTGTCGGGACGGGCGGTATTGGCAAGACGGTGCTCGCGCTTGCAGTGGCCGAAAGCCTGGTCGAGGAGTTTCCAGACGCCATTGTGTTCATCGATCTCGCCCCGCTGCGCGATCAGCGGATGGTGACGACGACCTTTGCGACTGCGCTTGGCCTGCCGGTGCGGGGCGAAAGCGAAACGGCGAGCATTATCGCGGCACTGGAGTCGACGAAGATCCTTCTCGTGGTCGACAACTGCGAACATGTCATCGGCGCCGTTGCCGAGTTGACCGAGAAGATCTCTGAGAGTGCCCCGCAGGTCCATCTGCTCGCAACCACCCGCGAACCGCTTCGCGTTCAGGGGGAACAGGTACTTCGGCTTCAGGGGCTGGCCGTGCCGCCGGACGATGGAGTGATTTCCGCTGATAGCGTTGCCGGTTACCCTGCTGTGGCGCTTTTCGTGGAGCGCGCGCGCGCCCAGACCGATGACTTTCAACTCACCGACGAGAATGCGGCGATCGTGGCGCAGATCTGTCGTGGCCTGGATGGACTTGCGCTCGCCATCGAACTGGCTGCCGGACGTGTCGCCACCTTCGGCGTTCAGGGCATAGCTGGTTACCTGCATCAGCGCTTCAACATCCTCAACCGGGGGCGACGGACCGCCCATCCCCGCCACCAGGCACTACGACTGACGCTCGACTGGAGCTATGATCTTCTGGAGGAGGAGGAGAAGATCGTACTGCGGAGGCTGAGCGTCTTTGCTGGCACCTTTTCCCTGGAGGCGGCGGAGGAGATCACCAGCGACGGCAGGATCGGATGCCATGACGTTGCCGAGTTCCTCTCAAACCTCGTGGACAAGTCTCTTGTCGCCGCGGATGTCACCTATGACGAGGTTCGTTTCCGGCTTCTCGACACGACCCGTGAATATGCGACCGAGCGGCTGAAGGAGGCCGCTGAGGTGGCAACCTTTAGCCGACGCCATGCTGGCTATTTTCTCTCCATGCTCACGCAGGAAATCCAGAAGCGGCCGAACGAAACGGTTGCGCATCTGCGATCGGATATCGAGAATGTTCGCATCGCACTGGATTGGAGTTTCTCAGAGGTCGGCGAGCTGGAGATTGCCATCCCGCTGGCGATAGCGGCGGCGGACCTGATGATGGATTTGTCGCTTCTGGCCGAATGCACCAAATGGGCGGCAACTGCACTGGAACGGCTCCCTCAGGCGCAAAGGGGCACCCATGCCGAAATGGCGCTTTTGACGCATTTTGCCATGCCGCTTCTCTTCATGCGCGGAAATTCCGAGGAAGTTGGACAAGCCATTGAGCACGCCCTGGCACTCGCGCAAAAATTGGGCGATGCCGTCTTCTGGTCCAGTACGATGTCTGCGGTGTTTGCCTTCCACTTGCGCGCCGGCAATGTTGGAGGCATGCAGGAGGCCATTCGCCGTGCCGAAGCGATGAGCGAGGCACTGCAGGACAGAGGCATGCTGGAAAGCATGATCTCGATCGTCGCTTTTTTCTCCAGCGAGATTTCGAAGAACCGGTTGCATGCCGAGCGCGCTCTGGCATTGCTGCCGCTCAAGCGTTCGAACCGGCTCGTGCGCATCGGAGTGGATTTTCGCATCTGGACCTACACGTCCTATGTCCTTGCGCTTTGGATTCATGGATATCGCGATACGGCAAGGGCGATGGCGCAGCGCATGGTTGATGAGGCGGAAGCGCTGGGGAGCGCCGTTCCGTTGGCGACCGCCCTGGTCTGGGGCAGTGTCCTTGCCTTGTGGGCTGGAGATGTCGCGGTGGCGGAGCAGCGAACGCAGCGGCTGTTGGAATGCTCCACACGAAACGCGCTCCTGCCCTACCGCTATGTGGCAGAAGGACATAGCGGTACGATTGCGATGCTGAAGGGAGACGTTGAAAAGGGCATAGAACTCCTCGAACGCAGCGTTGCCAAGCTGGTCGAAACCAAGAGCCGTGTGCAGGAAATTCTTCTGCTGGGGCAGTTGACCCACGCCTATGCCGCCGCCGGGCGCTACCGGGATGCGCGGGAACTTGTCGAGGCGGCGCTTTCGCGGGCTGAGAATACCTCAACCAAGGTCAATCGTGCCGATTTCATGCGCCTTCGGGCGGTTTATCAATGGCACGAGAGCGGCGACCGGAAAGCTTATGTGGCGGGTTTGCAGCGGGCGCTGATACAGGCAAGGTCAGACGGCATTCTAACAGTCGAAATGCGGGTGCTGGTCGCTCTTGCCAGCATGTCTGAAGAGCCTGAACTTTCCAAACAAGCTCTGCGGGACCTTCGCGGCGTGTATGAAAGATTTACCGAAGCCCTTGATAGTCCTGATCTTATTGCTGTCCGACAGATGCTCGAAAAGGGTTGAGGCTGCGCCAAAACCGGGTGTTAACAGGAGGGGCAACGTCTCTTAACATCTGATAACTCGCGGTGGTCGTCACCATGCGGCACTTTGCTGTCAGCCACACAGCGAGGTCACTCCCATGACAGCCACGACAGCACCTTACTCCGTACCTGCCCCCCAGTTTGCCAATCATCCGCATGATATTCCCTCAGAGATCCAACTGGATATCGGAAGCGCAAAGCGCGCTTCCGCTCATGCGGAACCGCAATCATCCGTGCCGGATCGCAATCGCGCCAATGGCCTTTCGGATTGGCAAATCAAGAAGATCATCCGGCATGTCGACCAGAACATACGCTCCAGTCTCAGGATCACCGATCTTGGCGCGCTTGTTCATTTGAGCGCCAGCCATTTCTCCCGCAACTTCAAAATCTCTTTCGGTGAGCCCCCATATGCTTATGTTCTTTCAAGGCGCATTGCTTTGGCAAAGCACCTGATCCGCACCACCGACGAGCCGTTGAGCCAGATTGCTCATGCTTGCGGAATGAGCGATCAGGCACACCTGTGCAAGTTGTTCCGTCGCATTGCCGGAACGACCCCGCACCAATGGCGCCAGAAAAGCCACGTCGAGTGCCGCGGTAACGCGCGCAATGCAGATCCGGTGGTTGATATTGCTTTCGCGTCGATTCGTTGACGGCATGATCGAAGGTCACCTTCGAGATTACGCGATCTCACACGGCATCGTGAGATCTCTGGCATGAATCGACAATAGGCATCAGACACAGATGCCTAACGTGCTCCTTCATCCTGCGGACAAAATCCATGAAAATGAGGGGGCATTGACAACATGTACTTTGAAAAAGCAAAGCCGCTGGCCGGAAAGATCGCATTTCTGACCAGCGCAGATGCTGGCATTGGCCCTGCAACCGCGTGTGCACTCGCCGAGAGCGGTGCGGATCTTGCCGTTTCCGTCAGCGCCGGCCGACCTGAACCTGGCTTCATTTCCGTGTTACGAGCCAGAGGCACCAAAGTCACCGTTTTCCAAATTCCGACACCCTTTAACAGTGAGGAATGCATCCGGCTCGTCCGTCGCGTCATCGGCGCCGTTGGCCGATTGGACGTGGTCGTGGTCAATTGCGAGCGAAAATTTCAATGGCAGGTCGATGATCTCGATCTCGACGAAGATGCGCTCGAGATGCAATTCGCAATCAATGTAAGAGCATCCATTGCGGTGATCCGCACTGCAATCAAGGGCATGAATGATCATGGCCGGGTGATTGCCATTGGTTCGAGCGTTGCCGATCGCGTCGGGACCCCTGGACTTGCGGATTATGCCGCTACGCGGGCTGCCATCGTCGCCTTTTGCAAGGGGGCTGCTCACGATGTCGGGCCGCGCGGCATTACCGTGAATGTTGTTCAGCTCGGCGCGATCGACGCCCTGCTTCACGGCGCTCCCGAAACGCAGATCGAAGCGGAGATGGAGGCAAATGCTATGAAGCGGCTGGGATCTGCCGAAGAGGCGGCCGGCGCCATCACGTTTCTGGCAAGTCCGGCCGCGTCGTTCATCACCGGAACCATTTTCAACATTGACGGCGGCTATAGCGCCTGATCCAGGCATGTCGCGTTGAGCGGAAGGCTTCAAGCAGCGGTGGTTGGGCCGAAGCCCAACCCTTATTCTCTCGCCCCTTCCACGGCCTTTGCCGTGACAGTGCCCTTCTTGCCGCCAAAGGTGCCGATCATGTAGTTCGCGAGTGCGGCAACTTCGGTATCGGAATAGATCGCGGCGAAGCCGGGCATCGTTTTGCCGGGGGCGCCGCTTCCATCAGAGGAGCCGTTCAGAATGACGCGAATAAGGTTGGAGCCTTGCGGGTCACTCAGGGCATGCGCCCCGGTGATGCCGGCGCGTGCGTTGGCGAGCCCGCTTCCATCCTTGCCATGGCAACTCGCGCAGGCGCCCGCAAAAATTTCGGCTCCAGTCGACAGTTTACCGCTCCCGGCGGCCGCTGTTTCAGCGGCACGGGCTTCGGCAGGTTTGGTCTCAACACGAATTGCCGGATCGGTTTTGACAGGTGGAACCGTCCTGAGATAGGCGACGATGGCCTCGATATCGCTTTTCGGCAGCTTGCTGAGGCTTAGGTCGATGGCTTCCCGCATGCCGCCGCCAGCGGGACCGTGACCCTTGGCATGACCGGTCGACAGGAGGGCTGTCAGCTCCTCATCCGTCCATTTTCCAAGACCACTGTCGGGGTCGCTGGTGATGTTCCACGCTTTCCAACCATCGACCTCGCCACCCGAAAGCGCCTCGCTCTGGACGCGCTGAAACATGAGGCCGCGCGGCGTATGACATTCGCCACAATGGGCCAGTGCTTCGACGAGATAGGCGCCGCGGTTCCACTTCTCATTCTTGGAAGGGTTCTGCTGCATCGGCCCGGAGGCCAGAAAGAGCAAATTCCAACCGCGCATTAGCCAACGCTGATTGAATGGGAAAGCAAGCTCGTTCGCCGGCGAAGGGGCGCTGACGGGTGCCAGGCTGCGCAGATAGGCGCGGATTGCGAGGATGTCATCGGTCGAGAGCAAGGCATAGGAAGTGTACGGGAAGGCAGGGTAAAGGTTCTCGCCATGTTGGCCAATGCCTGAGCGCATGGCGCGAACAAACTCTTCATCGCTCCAGCTACCGATTCCGTATTCCGCATCCGGTGTGATGTTTGAAGAGTAAATAGTGCCGAAGGGCAGCTTGAAAGCGAGCCCGCCGGCGAAGAACTTGCCGCCCTTGGTGGTGTGACAGGCAACGCAATCGGCTGCCGTTGCGAGGTAACGTCCCCGCTCAAGCAGGGCGTCTCCCTTGGGTAGGTTCGCGCTTGGCGTCACCGCAGGCAGCGAATGCGGCCAGGCGAAGAAAAGGCCGGCGCCGACCACGCCGATGCCTGCCACGGCGCCGAGTCCGACAAGAGTTTTCCTGGTCTTGCTAATCGGAGACCTTTTCAGGGGAGGATGGGTCATGGTTCTGTTCCTGCAGGAGGCGCCCTGGTTGTATGGATGGGGGGCGAATGGCTTTCGCCAAGCTCTGGCGGGCTCCAGCCGCGCCGTACGATCTCTTCATAAGTTGTGCGTTCGCCGCGCATTGCGCTTTCAATCACACGACCGATATCCTTGAACCCTGCGATGAAGGTCGGATTGTCCGATACGCGCGTTGACTGATCCACCAGGGGTGCCATCCTGTTGAGCCCTGCCACATCCTCATCCACAAAGATGCTCTTGCGCTTCTCCACCTCGTAAGGGTGCATGCCGAGCGATTGCAGTGCGAGGCCTGCGGCCTCCACCGAACTTCCGAACAGCTCGCGAACGATATGATCGGCACCGGCGTCTAACAGCTCGTAGTGGTGTAGCCGGTCATAGGCCCTGGCGATGATGCGGATGTTGGGATTTTGCTGGCGCGCATGGCTGACGATTTCGGTCGCGCGGTCACGATCATCGATCGCCACAATCAGGAGATCAGCCTTTGAAAGGCCGGCAGATTCCAAAAGGTCAGGCCGGCTGGCATCCCCAAAGAAAGATTTGATGCCGAAGCGCCGGATATCGTCCACCACATCGGCGCGATAATCCAGGATGACCGTCTTGTGGCCATTGGCCAGCAGCATGCGGTTGACGATCTGCCCGAAGCGACCGACACCGGCAATGATGATTGTACCTTCGTCGGGCTGATCTGCTTCGTTCTGGCCTTGCCTGTTGTCGATCAGGATCGCAATGCGGGCATAAATTGCGAAGAGTGCCGGCGTCAGGATCATCCCCATGGTGATCACGAGGATGGCGATCGAGGCTATCTGCCCCGTCAAGATCTGGCGCTCCTGCCCGATGGAAAGCAGCACGAAGCCGAACTCGCCTGCCTGAGCAAGGCCGAGCGCAAAGAGCCAGCCCGCTGCTGTACGTACCTTGAATGTCCATGCAAGCGGCAGAAGGACGACGACCTTGATTGTCGCCAAGGCCAAGGTTGCAGCGAAGATCACCAGCCAATTGTCGCGCAGAATGCCAAGGTCGATCTTGGCGCCAATCGTCATGAAGAACAGACCGAGCAGGAGCCCCTTGAACGGCTCGACGTCGTTCTGAAGCTCGTGTTTGAATTCGCTGTTGGCCAGGACGACGCCGCCGAGGAAGGCACCCAGCGCCGGCGAGAGCCCGACTGCCGACATCAACAGCGCGATCGCCACCACCAGGAGCAGGGCCATCGCGGTGAAGATCTCTCGAAGTCGCAACAGCGCGATCAGCCGGAAAATGGGACGTGAGAGATACTGTCCCGCAATCACCACGAAGGCAACGGCGGCCAGGGTCAGAAGTGCAGACGCCCATCCGGGAAGATGCTGGATCAGGGTTGAACCATGTCCCGCTGGCGCGGCATTGCCGGCCGCTGCCATCAACGGGATACAGGCAAGCATGGGGATGACGGCGAAATCCTGAAACAGCAGCACGGCAAAGCTTGCCCGTCCGCCATCGGATTCCAGCATTCCCTTCTCTTCCAGCGTCTGCAGCACGATGGCAGTCGATGACAGGGCGCCGATAAAGCCAAACAGCAGGCTTTGCTGCCAGGTAAAGCCGATGGCAGTTCCGACCACCGTGATCACGCCAATCGTGGCGGCAACCTGGAGGCCGCCGAGTCCCAAAAGCTTGGCGCGCAGTTTCCACACCATTTGCGGATCGATCTCCAGACCGATCAGGAAAAGCATCATCACGATCCCGAACTCGGAGAACTGCTCCAGATAGTCGGAACCGGCGGTGGAGACCTGTAGAACCGGGCCTATGATGACCCCAGCTGCGATATAACCGACGACGGTGCCGAGACCGAGCCGCTGCGACACGATGACCGCAAACACGGCTGCTGCAAGATAGGCAAAGGCGTAAAAGGCTAATCCGTCCATGGGTTACCCTCCGATCAGGTGGACGAGATCGTCCCTGGACAAGGTTGAATAAGAGCGCGCCGCCTGCAGATCGAAACGGTCGTCGCGCAACGCCGCCAGCAGTTGCGGGTAGGCATCAATGTGCGCCTGTGCACGGTCCTCTTCGATATGGTTGGCAGCATGCAGCACGAAGGGCGGCAGGAACTCCATGCCGCACAAGGTTGCCGTCTGACGTAGGGGAAGCAAGAAATCCTGGATGGGATGCTCATTGCCGCCAGTTGGCGAATAGTCATCGCGCCGGCCGCCGGTGGTGACACAGGCCAGCATATGCTTGCCCGCAAGCTTCTTGCCGGAAGGGCCGTAGGCAAAGCCATACTCCAGCACCAGATCCTGCCACTGCTTCAACAGCGCAGGCGTCGAGTACCAGAAGAGCGGAAACTGGAAGATGATGACATCATGCTCCAGCAGCCTTTGCTGCTCCCGATCCACATGTATGGAAAAGCGGGGATACTCGGCATAGAGATCGACAAGGGTAACCCCGTCGACGCTGCGCGCGCGCTCGGCCATGGCCAGATTGATGCTTTTCTTCCGTTGCGCAGGATGCGCAAACAGAACCAGAACCCGCATGTCAGAACCGTCTTTCTCAAGCTGAATTGATGGCAAGGCGATGCCACGCGAACCGCAGCAAGCGGACGGCAGCTCTTGTGTTTAGTCAAAAACGATGGTGGCCGATTGAACAATCCGGCGGCTTTCGTACGCATGCATGTCGATGCTCGAACTGGTGAAGCGCAGTCGAGTCATCGCCCGGCGCGGAAAGGCATGATCATCAAAGATGTCGCTCATCTGGCAGGTTAGGTAGAGGGGAAACCCATCCGAACATCTGCAGAAGGAACACCCCGATGACCCCGCTCGTCAAAAAGATTATCGACGCCCATGGTGGACTGGAGCGCTGGAAATCCTTCTCCAGTCTCACTGCGCATCTGAAACAAGGCGGTGCCTTGTGGATGTTGAAGGGGCATGCGGGGCGTCTGGATGAAACCAATGTCACCGTTGGCCTGGATCGAGAATGGGCCTCCCATCATCCCTTTGGTGCAGAGGGTCTTGTATCGCATTTCGAGCCTAGCCTCGTGCAGCTGAAGGATGCTGTTGGCACCGTCGTCGACGAACTGAAGGATCCGCGCGCCTCGTTTGCGGGGCACACGCTTGAGACGCCGTGGAGCCAGACGCAGCTCGCTTACTTCGCGGGACTTGCAATGTGGACCTACCTCAACATGCCATTCCTGCTGGCCGCACCGGGCGTGCAGGTTGAGGAGATTGGTCCGTGGCGGGAGAAGGGTGAGACCTGGATACGGCTAAAAGTGACATTTTCGTCCGACATTGCCACCCACAGCACGGTTCAGACCATCTATGTCGATGCCGATGGCCTGCTGAAGCGCCATGATTACGATGTGGAGATTGCCGGCAATACGCCGGGCGCTCACTACATCGATGGCTATGTTGACGTGCAGGGCCTCAAGTTTCCCACCATCCGGCGCATCTTCCCGCGCCAGCCGGACGGGCAGTCCATGGCTGAACCTCTCGTCGTCTCGATTGATCTTTCCGACATTCGTCTGACCTGATCCTATGCCTAGCAGACGGTTGCGGCTATGTGTGGTCAACACTGTCGGCGAACAGGCCGGGATTGCAAAGTCACACAGGACGCGGCGCGTTGAAGAAAGACATCTTGGGGGCAAGGATGCGGATTGGTGAGATTGAAATTCGACGCATTGAGGAATATCGGGGGCCGGCCTTCGGCCCCACAGTCCTTCTGCCGGATTGGACAGCCGAGGCAATCGAGCCGCATCTGAATTGGTTGCTTCCGAACCATCTGACGGCATCCCGAGAACAAGTGATCATGTCGTCTCACAGCTGGCTGGTGAGAACGCGGCATCACACCATCCTGATCGAAGCCTGCACAGGCAATCATAAGTCGCGCCCCGGCGGTGCCCCGTTGTTCGACATGCTGGACAGACCTTATCTTGACCGCTTGACGGCGGCAGGCGTTCGTCCAGAAGAGATCGATTACGTGCTTTGCACGCATCTTCATGCCGACCATGTGGGGTGGAACACGTATCTTCACGACGGCCGCTGGGTGCCGACCTTTCCGAACGCAAAATATGTCATGTCGAAGATCGAGTGCGAGGCGCTTCAAGTCGGCGGCCATGAAGCCGACTTCGCAACCTGGGGTCCGTTATTCTATCAGGACAGCATCCTGCCGGTGCTCGAATCCCGCCAGGAGATGCTGATCGAGGGCGGCTTCCAGCTCGGCGATCATCTGGTGGCGGAAAGCACGCCTGGCCATTCACCGGGGCATCTGCTGTTTGCGCTGCGTGACCGGGGAGAGGAGGCGTTGTTCTCCGGCGATATCATGCATCACCCGATCCAGGTTTATTATCCCGATTGGAGCAGCGCTTTCTGCTTTGATCCCGTGATGGCTGCGTCGACGCGGCGGAAGGTTTTGGAGCGTGCAACGGAGAACCGAAGCCTGCTCCTGCCCGCCCATTTTGCAGCACGGGGCGCCTGCTGCATCAGCCATAATGCAAGCGGTTTCCAGTGCCAGGGCCTTGATGAGCCGGATAGCGACTAAGCATCCAGGAGCGCTTCCGCCTCTTCCATCTCGCAGGGCGGCGGAGGCTCCGGAAAGGTCGCAAGGGCGGCATTGATCAGGCGCTGGCCTTCGTTGCGCCCGGTGTTTCCCAAAGATGCGGCAAGGCTTTTGGCTGCCCGCAAATGCCAGAGGGGAGACCCTTGGGCGACCGAAGCGTCGATGGCGGCAGAAAACAGTCTTCTTGCCTCTTCGGGATGTTCATCGCGCAGAAGTTCGCCTTTGAGACGGATGAGTTCCGGTCGGCACCAGCCAGCATTGGACTCCAGCGCCCAATCCACCAGAGCAGAGCCGGAGCGCTTTCCTGCGAGGACGACGACCGTTTCCAGTCGTGCCCCATTCGTATCCCCGACAAAGGCCGCCTCCAGGCGTTGCCGGTTTCCCGAGGGTTCATCAAACAAGGGCTCAAACCCATCCGCCCAGAACAGCGATCGCGATATCGAGTGCTTGATAGCCAGTTCACGAAGCAGGTCCAGCAGGTGCCGGGCCGTCTCAAGCTTGTTCTGGCCAAAGTAAACGGGGAAGGCTGACACATAGATCGCAAGGCAGGTGGAAATCGCGTCGTCATTGTTGAGCGCCTCAGCGACGGCTTCCTCAGCCAGTTCGATGGCTCGAGTTCCAAAGCCTTGAATCCAGGCGGTCTTGGCCATCAGCATCAATGCGACGGTTCTCTGGTCATAGCCCGCGCCGCTTGTGGTGGTGCGCCCGACAGTCTTGCTGCTGGCCTCGAGCGCCAGGTGGCAGAGCCGGTTCATCTCCTCGTGCTCGCCGAGAAAGTGCTTGTTCATGGCCAGAATTCGGCTGCTGGCGCCACCGGGCATCCGGCCGAATTTATGCTCCAGCCGGAGCGCCACATCCACGGCTTCGGCATATTTGCCTTGGGTGGTGATAACAGCGCATCGGCCACTGTGGGCTCTCACGATTTCGACGTGGTCACCCAAGTCTTCTGCAATGTCTCCGGCAATTTTGAACTGGCGCACAGCTTCGTCATCTGCCGTCACGCCCCGCACGTGGAAGAGAACATGGCCCATGGCGGATCTCAGCTGTGCCTCGATCAAGGGGTCTGTGGCGGTTCCTTCTTCCATCAGACGAACGGCGCGCTCGACGACCTGGAGCTCTTCGTTCATGAGACCAAGTTGCGTCCACAGAATGTGCGAGATCGCCGAAATCTGCAGACAAAGCGCGCGGCTCTCACTCTTGCAGCACCAGGCCAAGGCAGCTCGCACGTCATGGATGAGGTCGCCATGAGCGTTCATCCAATCCGCCTTTTCCATTTGCCGCCATTCCGCCTTGGCGTGCTCAAGTTCGGCAATCACCCACAGGGCATGCGATAGTCCGCATGCGTCCATCTGACCGCTAGCTTCCAGCTGTTCGCGGGCGAAAGCACGCGTCATCTCCAGCAAGCGCATGCGACCGTCGCGCCGCGTCGTGGAAATCAGCGACTTCGAGATCAGCCCAGCAAGGGCGTCCTCGAATGTCTCCGGGCCGAGGGATTTCGGCGAAAGGGCGCTTGCGGCCGCTATGTTGAATGGGCCGGCGAAGGCAGACAGATGGCAAAGCAGGATCTGTTCTTCCGGCAACAGCAGATCGTAACTCCACTTCAGTGTTGCCTTCAGCGTCTGCTGGCGAGGGGGCGCGGTGCGCCGCCCGCGACGAAGCGCATTGATGGGATTGCTGAGGGATGACGCGGTATTTTGCAAGCCGAGGCCTGCCGCACGCGATGCCGCCAGTTCTATAGCCAGCGGAATGCCATCAAGCCGACGCACGATTTCGGCGGCAATCGGCAAGTCTTCGGGCTGTCGCAAGCCTTGCCCGCCAACCAGCGCGAGCCGCTCATGGAACAGTTCGAGAGCCGCATAGGCCTCGATGGTATCAGGGACCTCGTCGGCTTCGGGGACGGCGAGGCTTGGGAGCTTGCGGACATTTTCCGATACCACCCGCAGAGCTTCCCGGCTGGTTGCGATGAAGGCCGCGTTGGGTGTCAGGCGCAACAACTGCTCGATCACGGTGGCGCAGACATCGATCACGTGCTCGCAGTTGTCGAAGACGAACAGCGCGCGTGACCGGCCGATCGATTGTATGATGCCGGGTAGCGGATCTGCCGAGAAGACGCTGAGGCCCAGTGACGAGGCAATCTCGGAGGTGACAAGATCGCTGCTGGAGAGCGTCGCAAGATCCAGAAAGAAAAGCTGGTCGAATTGACCTTCCAGCGCTCTGGCAATGGCGATGGCTGCTGATGTCTTGCCGATGCCTCCAGGCCCGGTGATGGTCAGGAGTCTGGCCGAATCCATCAACTCGACGGAGCGATTGATGAATTCTTCCCGCCCGATGAGCCTTGCATGATTTGCCGGCAAAGTCTGACGGATAGGCAGCTCAGCCTCAGCCGGGATATTATGATCCGTTTTCGAGACCGGCTTGGCAAACTTGTATCCGACACCAGGAATGTTCACGATGCACGTGGGAGACGTGCCGTCATGAATCGCCTTGCGCAAGGCGACCATGTGTACGCGAAGAGCCGCCTCATCCACATGCGTGGTGGGCCAGACGGACTTGATGATCTCGTCCTTGCTCAGCGTTTGTCCAGCATTGGCAACCAGGCAGGCCAGAACGTCGAACGCCCGCGCACCGATTCGGACGACCGACTCGCCCTTGCTCAGACGGCGCTGTGTAGGATCAAGCTCGAATTCACCAAAGCGGTAGATCGTCATCTTGCACCCTAAAATTGATTTTGTTCATAACCATGGCCTTCGCAATGACGTTTCGTCCTTGCTGCTTGCCGGGTGCACCTGGCAGCGTGTTCTGATGCCAGTTGAGAAAGTATGACTTTTATAAAATGGGATACGCCATATGCTCTGCTGCTGCAACCGGGAAGAGGAGCATGTTTTAGCTGCGCCTGACGTTCCGGATGGACGCGCCTTTCTCGAAGTATCTGGCGCGCCATTACCAGCGGGCGTCGCATCGCCGTAAGCCTTTCCAGGCAATTGTTGCCGCCAGCGATCACGATATTGTGCGTTGGACCTGCTGCTTGCATCACCCCATCCATCCTGCGTCTGACAGGGTGTTCGCAATGAATAGAAGTCCGGCCCGCAGCTCCTCGCGCTGAATAACGCCTCCTAGGCATACGCGCACATGCTCATCCGGGGTGCCAAGAACCGTAAAGGCATCTGATGGCATCAGTCCCACGTGCCGGCCTGCCATGCGCCCCATCAATTCGGCTCGGCTCGCGCCCACCGGCAGCTTCAGCCAGATGTTGAAGGCTTCCGGCTCTCCCTTGAAGCTGTAACCGGCCAATGTTTCCGTTGCGATGATCTGGCGGGCCGCACTTTCCGTGCGGATGAAGCGACGAATGGCATCCGCTGTCCCATCCTCGATCCAGCGTGTGGCAAGCGCCATGCAGATCGGCGACGGCATCACGGCGCTCGCACGCAGGGCCTGTGCAAGCGTATAGGCGGCCCGCGCATTGGGGGCGACGGTATAGGCAAGGCGGAGGCCGGCGCCCAAACATTTGGCTAGCCCGCCAATGTGCCAGGTGAGGTCCGGCGCAAGGGTCGCGAACGGTGCCGGTGCGATCGCCGGAATGAACCCGTAGGCATCATCTTCAATGAGGGGCAGTCTGTGGCGTATCAGGACTTCGGCAATCTCCATCCGGCGCGCCTGTGGAATTGTCAGCGTTGTCGGGTTCTGGACGGTGGGGTTCAGATAGAGCGCCTTCGGCTGATGCAGATGGATGGCTGCATCAAGAGCTTCCGGCATTATGCCGGATGCATCCATGGGAAGGCCCACCAGCTGAAGGCTCATTCGGGCGGCAATGGCGCGTAGCCCGGGATAGGTCACGCCTTCACATAGGATGACATCTCCGGGCCGCGTCATGGTCGACAGCAGCGCGGTCATGGTTGCATGGGCACCCGGCGTGATGGCAATCCGTTCCAGGCTCGGCACCATGCCGCGCTTTGAAAGCCAGGAGGATGCCGCTGCCTTGTCCTGCGCTCCGCCCGTTGTGGATTGGTAGCGAAGTAGCGAGACAAGGTTGGCGGCGACGGTTCGCAAGCCTTCCTGCATGCGCGCGACGAGATCGGGGTCTTGCGGTTCCGGCGGCATGTTCATCGAAAGATCTTCGTCGCGTGTGCGGCGCGGATCGACTTCATGACGCGCATAGGCAGGCGTGCTGACGAATGTGCCGCGTCCGACATGGCTCTCGACCAGACGACGAGCGTTGGCTTCCGTATAGGCGCGGCTGACCGTAGTGAAATCGATGCCAAGCTTCTCCGCAAGCTTCCTCTGGGGCGGCAATCTTTCCCCTGACGCGATCTTGCCAGTCTTGATAGCCGTTTCGATCGCGTCTGCAATTTGAAGGTATCGCGGTTTGCCATCGGGCCTGAGCACCGGAAGCCATTTCGTCATGCCGTCTCGAATCCTATCTTTCATCAATTGTTGCTAATTGTATGCATCGGTATTGCGCATGGCAACCATTTAATTCGAGAGTAAATAGTGGGCAAGGTCGACGCATAATCTGCCCTTTCTACGGGCAATGTGAGGAGAGAAAATGCAATTCACATGATGATTTCGGTAAGATGAACAATTATTGTATGGATATTAAACTTAATATTGATTCATACAATTCCTGTCGTACGCTTGGTCATCCCAACCGCAACAGGAGCGACAGAAATGCCTCAAGTCACGCATGAAGCCCACAAAGATGGCGACTTCTTCGTTGATTACGAATCCAAGGTCTTCGAGGATGTGAAGGCCGATCCGGGCGAAAAGGCCCTGGTGACCTTTCATACAGTTGCCTTCGAGGGCTCCATCGGCCTCGTCAACATTCTCAACGCCATTCGCCTGCAGCGCAAAGGCTATGAAACCTCGATCCTTCTGTACGGCCCGGGCGTGACGCTCGGCATCCAGCGAGGCTTTCCCAAGCTTGGTGACGAGGCGTTTCCGGGACACCTGAATTTCAACAAGAACCTCGAGCGTTTCATGAAGGAGGGCGGCAAGGTCTATGCATGTCGCTTCGCGCTGCAGGCGCTTTACGGCCACGGTGAGCCATCGTTGATCCCCGGCATTATCCCGATCCTGCCGCAGGACGTTCTGGATTGCGTGCTGCTGCACAAGAAGGCCAACGCGCTGATCATCGATACCTGGACAGTGTGATCCTAGCCAGGATGTCCGGGCTCTGTGTCCGCCCGGGCATTCCGCACCCTGACCCCACGCGCCCTCAACGATGCGAAGGAGCTTCCCATGTCCCGAACCGTCCGTGCCGCCGCCGTCCAGATCGCGCCTGACCTCACATCGCGTGCCGGGACGGTTGAGCGTGTCCTCAATGCGATTGCAGAATCTGCCGAAAAAGGCGCTGAGCTGATCGTCTTTCCGGAGACATTTGTTCCCTGGTACCCCTACTTCAGTTTTGTCCTTCCGCCCGTGCAACAGGGGCCGGAGCATCTGCGACTGTACGAGGAAGCCGTCATAGTTCCCTCCGCCGAAACCAGAGCCGTGGCCGAGGCGGCGCGCAAGCGCAATGTTGTGATCGTGCTTGGCGTCAACGAGCGCGACCGGGGATCGCTTTACAATACCCAACTGATTTTCGATGCCGATGGCAGTCTGAAACTGAAGCGTCGCAAGATCACGCCCACCTATCATGAACGGATGATCTGGGGGCAGGGCGATGGAGCCGGTCTGAAGGTTGTCGATACCGCCGTCGGACGTGTCGGTGCGCTTGCCTGCTGGGAGCATTACAATCCCCTGGCGCGCTATGCCCTCATGGCGCAGCACGAAGAGATCCATGCCTCGCATTTCCCGGGCTCTCTCGTTGGCCCGATCTTCGGTGAGCAGATCGAGGTGACCATGCGCCATCATGCGCTGGAATCCGGCTGTTTCGTCGTCAATGCCACCGGATGGCTGAGCGAAGAACAGATCCATTCGATCCACCCTGACCCCGCGCTGCAGAAGGGCCTAAGGGATGGCTGCATGACCTGCATCATCACCCCCGAAGGGCGCCATGTCGTGCCGCCGCTGACGTCGGGAGAGGGCATTCTGATCGGCGACCTCGACATGCGGCTGATCACCAAGCGCAAGCGAATGATGGATTCGGTCGGGCATTACGCACGGCCTGAACTGCTGCATCTTGTCCAGGATGTGCGCCCTGCCCGGGCGCTGGAGCAGATCGGCAGCGCCCGCCCGCCCCATGAAGATCTCGACACTACCAGTTTTCAGGAGGTTCAAGATGCTTGATCTGCAGCCCTCGACCGATCCCGAACTCATCAACGATCTCCAGACAAAAGGCATGCGGCTTGTCGATCCACGGGCGGGCCACGAAAGCCGGCGCGGCGGCGCCGGTCCCTCCGATCACAAGGCGGTCAGCTTTGGCGATACGACGGTCATGGTGCCAGTGCATACAGCCCCCGCCTTCGACAGCCCCTATCTGGTCGAAGCGCCCGGTGCCGATGGCAAGGCGCGCATCACGCGCGATGGAGCCGAGGTTGCCCGTATCCGCTTTCCCAATCGCCCCAAATTCTATGACCTCGTGACGGCCGACGGCATTCCCTACAACAAGATTGCGGTTCTCCATTCTCGCGACGTGCTTGCCACCACGGTTCTGCAAACCTGCATTCGCTATGAAAGCCGCAAGAAGACCTGTCAGTTCTGTTCGATCGGCCAAAGTCTGGCGGCTGGTCGGACCGTCGCGCACAAGACGCCCGAACAATTGGCGGAAGTTGCCAAGGCAGCCGTCGAGCTGGACGGCGTCAAGCACATGGTCATGACGACGGGTACGCCGCCGGGTAAAGATCGCGGTGCTGCGATCCTTGCCGAAAGCGCACGAGCCGTCAAAGCTGTTGTCGATCTGCCGATCCAGGTCCAGTGCGAACCGCCGGAAGATGACATCTGGCACCAGCGCATGAAGGATGCAGGCGCGGATGCGCTCGGCATGCATCTGGAGGCGGTCACCCCTGAGGTTCGCGAACGCATGATGCCCGGCAAGGCCAGCGTGCCGCTTTCAAAATATTTCTCCAGTTTTGAGGCTGCGGTGAAGGTGTTCGGGCGAGGACAGGTCTCGACCTATATTCTCGCGGGTCTGGGCGATACGCAGGAGGCGATTCTCGACATGTCGGAACGGCTGGTCGCGATGGGGGTCTATCCCTTTGTCGTACCCTTCGTGCCGATTTCGGGCACACCGCTCGAAAGCCATCCGGCGCCGACATCGGAGTTCATGGCGGGCATTCTGGAACCGCTTTCCCGCATCGTGATCGAAGGCGGCCTCAAGGCCTCCGACATCAAGGCCGGATGCGGCAAATGCGGCGCCTGCTCTGCTCTTTCCACCTATGAAAAGCTGAGGGTTCCGGCATGAGCCTTATGGACCATCAGGCCTTCATCAGCCCGGAATTCATCATTCGCGCCGCAACAGAAGCCTGGGAAGTGGCGGGCGCTCGGCGCCTGCGCCATCAAGTCTTCGTCGAGGAACAGAAGATCTTTGCCGAACACGACCGGGACGCAATCGACGAGATCGCGCTTCCGCTGGTGGCGATTGCTACAGTCGCGGCGGAACCTGCCGATGTGGTCGGTACGGTACGCATTCACCAGTCCTCGTCAGGCGTCTGGTGGGGCTCAAGGCTTGCCGTTGCTCCCGACTATCGACGGGTTGGCCGGCTCGGCGCAGAACTGATCCGTCTGGCGGTTAGCACGGCCAATGGCGTCGGCTGCCATGTGTTCAACGCCCATGTTCAGCTTAAGAATGTTCCGCTCTTCCGGCGGCTGCACTGGGAGGCGGTGAAGGAAGTCGATCTTCATGGCGTGCCGCATATGCATATGCAGGCGTCGCTCCCCTATTATCCGGCCATAGGCAATCCTGCTGCCGGCTGGTCTGCCAGGGCGCGGAGGGGGTGATGGACCTCCAGGATATCGCCGCTCAACTTTCAGCGCATCCCTCAATCCGCGGCAAGCTTGATATTGCGGCTTCGACACGCGCACTGGCCTTGACCGCGTCTACGAGCGGCAGTCCGGGCGATGACGCGGCAGCGATTGCGCGGCCTGAAGGCGGCTGGGACCTTTTTGCCGGAGAAGGCTTCATGCCGCAGTTCGTGCAGGATGATCCATGGTTTGCCGGCTGGTGCGGCGTCATGGTCAACCTGTCGGATATTGCCGCCATGGGAGGGCGCGCAACCGCGCTTCTGGATGCGATATGGGCGCCGGACGCGGCCTCTGGCGACCCTTTGCTGAAAGGCCTGCGGGATGCGGCGCAAGCCTATGGCGTGCCGATCGTGGGTGGCCATACCAATCTGCGGAGCGCAGAGCTCAATCTTGCCGTCTCCGTCACGGGTCGGGCAAGCCGCTTGATTTCAAGCTTTGCTGCCCAACCGGGTGATGCGCTGATTGCCGTTGTCGATCATCGTGGAGAATACAGGCCACGCTTCGACAACTGGTGCGCAGCCCTTGAGGCGCCGCATGATCGTCTGCGCGGGGATTATGAACTCCTGCCGCTGCTGGCCGAACGGGGTCTGGTCGATGCGGGCAAGGATATCAGCCAGGGCGGCATTGTTGGCACGGCCCTGATGCTGGCCGAATGTTCACGCTGCGGGTTCGATATTGATCTCACAGCCATTCCCCTGCCGCCCGGTGTGGAGATGGTCCGTTGGCTGCGAACCTTTCCGAGCTACGGCTTCCTGCTGTCGGTCCGACAGGACAAGGCGTCAGATGTGTGTGCTGCCTTTGCGGAGCGCGACATCAGCGCGACCGTCATCGGGAAAGCTCATGTCAGGCCCGAGATTGCCCTCGTGCTGGAAAAGGATCGCGCGATCTTCTGGGACTACGCCGCCTCGCCCTATCTCTCGCTATCCAAGGAAACAGCACATGCCTGAGGTCCGCTTTACGATCCGCTGGCCCGATGGGGCAGAAGAGAGCTGCTACTCGCCCTCGACTGCGATCCATCGTCATCTCGCCGCCGGTGAGACCTATCCCCTGGCCGAGTTCCTGGACCGCGCCCGCTCTGGCTTGAACGAAGCGTCTGAGCGGGTGGCGGCCAAATACGGTTTCGCCTGTTCTGCCGCTATGGACCAGTTGGCGCTCATTGAGCAGGCCGCGAAGAACCAACCATCGGACGGGCATGTCACCTGTCTCTCCCTGTCATGAAAGGGCTTCCCATGATTGAGATCATTCCATCTCGTGTTCCTGTCCTGATCATCGGTGGCGGGCAGGCCGGGCTATCCGTCAGCTGGTATTTGATGCGAGAAGGCATCGAACATGTGGTGCTGGAACGGCATCGTCGTTTCGAGAGCTGGCGCAACAATCGCTGGGACAGCTTCTGTCTGGTCACGCCCAATTGGCAATGCCGCCTGCCCGGCTGGAGCTACAGTGGAAAGGATCCTGACGGCTTCATGCTGAAGGATGAGATCGTTGAGTATCTGGATGGCTTCGTGGAAAGCTTCAATCCTCCCTTGCAGGAGGGCGTGGACGTCACCCGCGTCGCACCCCGTGATGGCGGCGGCTATCTGGTCGAAACCACTGCGGGGAATTGGATTGCCGATCAGGTCGTGATTGCCACGGGCGGTTACGACAACCCTATTGTGCCGCCCTATGCCTCGGATCTCGATCCCGCGATCGTGCAGATGCACTCGCGCGATTATCGCCGCCCGTCGCAGCTTCCCGAGGGCGCGACGCTGATTGTCGGCACGGGCCAATCCGGCGTGCAGATCATGGATGATTTCCATTTGGAAGGGCGGCCTGTTCATCTTGCCGTCGGTCCGGCACCGCGCAGCCCGCGCAAATATCGCGGCCGTGACGCCACCGATTGGCTCTATGATGCCGGCACCTATGCGGTCACCATCGATCGCCACCCCGATCCCATCAAGGCGCTGACCCAGACCAACCACTATATGTCCGGGCGCGATGGCGGCAAGGAGATCGATCTACGCAAATATGCGCTAGAAGGCGTAAAGCTCTATGGCTCCGTGGCAGGTGGCGCCGGCACGAAGATGAGCTTCCTGCCCGATCTGGAAAAGAACCTCGATGATGCGGACCGGAGTTACCTCGGCATCCGGGCGCAGATCGATGCCTGGATCGCCTCGCAGGGGATCGATGCGCCGGAAGAACCACCCTTCGAGAAAGTTTGGCGGCCTGAACAGGAGATCACGGAAGTCGATCTTGTCGCCTCAGGTATCACCTCGATCATCTGGGCGATCGGTTTTCGTCCGGACTATTCGTGGCTTGAGGTCGACTGCCTCGATGAACGGAGCAAACCCAAATACCATCGCGGCGTGACCGCGGCACCGGGGCTATACTTCATCGGGCTCGGCTGGCTGAATACCTGGGGCTCGGGGCGCTTCCTCGGGATTGATGAAGACAGCCGGTACCTCAGCGAGCAGATCGTTGCGCGCCAGAAGAAGGCGGTTGCTGCATGACACTGGCGGCTTCTGCTCCTTGCCTGCCGCCGCAGTTGATGGAGCGGCATGTGCTTGGAATGGCCGAGATGGGTTATCTCGGCCTCTCCGAGCAATGGTTGCTGCGTCGCGCTGGCGACCTGCATTGGCGGCTCATCGCGCGGGCTATGGGGCAGCGGGAAGCCGTGTTCACCTGCGCGGCAGGAGAGCCGCTTTATGCCGCCTTCTGCGCGACACGCCTGCATATCACCTCGCCTGAGCGTCCCCAGCTCGGCAGTGAGTTGACGCTTGCCGCCGATCTTTACCGTGTCGGGCATGGGCGGCTGGCGTCGGTGCAGCGCATTGAGGTGGATGGCATCCGGATTGGACAGGTTGTGCTGATTTCAACCTTTGTCGGACGCGCTGACCCATCGAGCAATCGCTCCATCGTGCGGCGGGCGCCGAAGGTGTTGGTGGTGCCGCCCGATGCCCCCTCCCTCGTCCAGAAAATGGCGCGGAATGCCAGCGATGTGGCGCGTTCGGCGGGCAAGGATGAATTGGAGATTACGTCGGTCCTGCCTTGCCCCTCTACCGATTTCAACGCTGTCGGGCTTCTCTATTTCCCGAGTTTCAGCGCTCTGGCAGAGCGGGCAGTGTTCGAGGCAGGCGCCTCCCATGTGCGCACGCTACAATCCCGTAACGTCGTTTATCTGGGCAACCTGGAGCCGGGAGAGCGCGTGACCGTGGCATTTAACCAGAATCCCCTCCGGCAACACGCGTTCTTGCGGGGTGAGGACGAGCGGCTGATCGCCGTCATGCGGACCCGCTATCGTGACATGACTGGTCAATCACGGCGTTGAACAAGATTACATTTGCTTGCTCTTGGGGATTTCCAATCCATGAGAACCACCGCGCCCCTGAAAGGCGCGGTGGTATCGTTATTGCTCAGACCGGAATGGGGTTCTCGACCAGCGACTGATTGAAGCCGTGAACAAACGCATGCTCGCCGCTGCCCGGATTGTCGCGAAGGGCCTGGATTTCGTCGACAATGATCTCCGGCGCGTCGGTGGCAAGCTTGGCTATCGTCTTCTCGATGAAGATATCCAGCGGCATGGCGCGCGGATCACCGCTCTTCTTGATCAGGTCCGTATCGACCCATGGCGGCGCGATTTCCTGAACACGGACCGAGGTGTCACGCAGCTGGAAGCGCTGCGACAGTGCGTAGGAATGCAGTGCCGCCTTGCTGGCCGAATAGACAGCCGTCGATGCGAGCGGCACATAGGCGAGCACAGACGTGTTGTGAATGATCGTTGCTGCCGGCTGGCTCTTCAAATGGTCGATCAGCGCCGATGTCAGGCGGATCGGCCCCAAGAGGTTGGTGTCGATGATCCGGCGAGACACCTCGTCGTCAATCTTCGACGCGGCATCGTCGAAAGGCATGATGCCGGCATTGTTGATCAGCACGTTCAGCGTCGGATAGTCCTTGACCAGACGTGCAGCCACGCGCTCGATATCGGCGGCATCGGCAATATTGAGTTCGACACCGTCAATGCCGGGATTGGCGGCAGAGACTTCGTCCAGCAGGGCCTTGCGGCGACCTGCGACGATCACCTTGTTGCCGCGGGCATGCAGGGCTTCCGCCAGCGCGCGGCCGATGCCGGATGTGCCGCCGGTGATGAAAATGGTGTTTCCGGTGATGTTCATGGTCATGACTCCTTGGTCGGGCGTGGCATCCATGCCGCGCCGCGTTGGGTGGTGATTTCAGTGATGGTTGAAGGGTTTGGTTGGAGGACCGCCGGGAGAGAAATCTCTCCCGGCCGGTTGCCGGCGTCAGGCGACGCGTTCGACCTTGGGGAAGTCGAGTGTCGTGCCGACGATGTTGTTCACGCTATTGGTCAGGATGTTGACGGCCACATGTGCGACCGTTTCCAGGATTTCAGCGTCTGACAGTCCATAGGCACGTGCTGCTTCCAGCGCCGGGGCGGAGGCCTGGCCATGGGTTGCGTTGATCGCCAGCGCGAGGTCCAGAATGGCCTGGATCTTGGGATCGGATGTGTGTCCCGTTTGGGCCGAGACGCGATCTTCGGCCGAGACGCCGGCAGCGCGGGCGCCGCCCGTATGAGCTGCAAGGCAATAGTCACAGCCGTTTGCCGCGGCGATCGCGATGGCAATCTGCTCCTGCGCCTGCGGTGTCAACACGCCGCCGCTCAGGAAACGCTTGCTACCCGTGTAAACCTCCAGTGCCGCCGGCGCATGGGCGAGAACGCGGAAAAGGTTTGGCACCTTGCCCATCGCAGCTTTCGCTCCCGCGAAGATTTCGGCAACATGCGGTGTGACTTCGTCATCCGTCAGTGTGGTGATGGCAGACATGATTGTTCTCCTTTCTCAGGAATAATGCTGAACCTCTCGGGGAAATACTTGGCAGATCCGGCCATCGCCGGATCAACCTTCGAGAAACCGGTCAATCTCTTGGGAGAAATCCTCGATCTCCTGAAAGAGAAAGGCGTGGCCGGCATCGGGATAGAGGACCAGCTTGGCATCCGGCGCCTGTTGCGAGAGCACATAGGAGCGGTAGGCCGGGATCATCACGTCGTGGGCGCCATTGGCGACCAGGATCGGCAGCCGCAATTCGTTCACGCGGTGCAGCACGCCCGGCCATGTGGAAATCGCCTTCGCCTGGCCCATGAAGGCAAGCGCCGAAGTCTTTGGCCCCTGATCTGCCTGCGCCTTGATACGGGCAAGCGATGCCCGCCCCTGGGCAACCGCGCTTTCCGTTTCCGGATAGAACAGGAAGAGGAAATCATCGTCGCCGTTTTCGCTCTTGGTCATCACCTGCGGCACCCGCGGATGCTGCTGCGGGCCATCCGTAATGCCGCCGGGGCTGGATCCGGCGACGATCAGGCGGCGCACCAGATGCGGATAATCCAGTGCGAACTGCTGGGCGACGACACCGCCGAGCGACCAGCCCAGAACATCGACCTTTGACAGGCCAAGTGCTGCCAGAACCTCGACGACGACAGCCGCCATGCCGACGATTGTTTCAGGAACGTCTCCTTCGGAGCGGCCAATGCCGGCGCTATCGAAGCGGATGACGCGACGATCCCTGGAGATGGCCTGAATGAAGGCCGGATCCCAATCATCCAGTGTGCCGCGAAAGCGCTGAAGCAGGAGAAGGGGGATACCTCCCTCCGGGCCATCCTTGCGAACTGCAAGGCGGCCATGGGCGGTATCAAGCCATTGCAGATTGGTTGGAGCAGACATGAGCCATTCCTTTCATTGCCCGCTGGGCTTGTTTCGATGAAAGGAAAGTAGGCCTGTTTCGTCGCGTCTCAAATGACGTAAAAACGTCAATTCGAGACATGCATGTCAGTCGGCCAGCACCTTGGGGTCTTCGCCCTCGATCAGCTTCAGGCTGCGACGTAGGCTCTGCGGGGGCTGGCCAAAGAAGCGCAGGAAGGCGCGGCGCATGCGGTCGCGGTCTGAAAAACCGGTATCACGGGCGACGATATCAAGCGGATGGCGCCCCTCCTCCAGCATGGCTTTGGCCGCTTCCAGGCGCAGCCGCTCCACCGCCTTGGCGGGCGATTGCCCGGTCTCCTCGTGAAAAAGACGGCTGAACTGACGCGGGCTAAGGCTTGCCACCTCTGCCAGCTCCTCCACGGTCAGCGGATTGCGCAGATGCTCCTTGGCATAGACCAGCGTGCGCCGAACGCGATCAGAACGCGGCTCAAGTTCCAGCAGGGCCGAGAACTGCGATTGTCCTCCGGGGCGGCGATGATAGACAACGAGATTACGGGCAATCTGCCGCGAAAGCTCCGACCCATGGTCATCCTCGATGAGGGCAAGCGTCAGGTCGATGGCGGAACTCATGCCCGCAGACGTCCAGATCGACCCATCCTGAATGAAGATGCGATCCTCGTCGACCTCGATCTTGGGAAACCGTTCCTGCAGCGTGCGGGCATGCGCCCAGTGGGTGGTGGCCTGGCGGCCATCGAGAAGTCCTGCCTCGGCCAGAAGAAAGGCCCCGGTGCAGACACCCGCCACCCGGCGGGACGCTGTTCCCGCTTCGCTTATATAGTTGCGCAAAGGCGCGCTCAGCGGCTGCGGCACAAGTTCGCCCACGACCATCAGCGTATCTGGAAACTCGCCCAGCGGCTGGGTGTCGATTCTGATGCCCAGCGAGGAGCGGATCGGACCGCCCTTCTCCGACATCACGGTCAGGCGGTAGGCTTCGGTCCCCAGCGCCTCATTGGCAAATTCGAACGCGGTAAGCGCGGCCATGCCCATGACCTGGAAGCCGTTTTCCATGATGAAGCCGATGTGGCGCATGTCAGATCTCCGAAAGAGGCTGTGTCTTTTTTTGACGGATATACGTCATTTGAGACGCGCTCGTCCAGCGCTAAGGTTCACTCATCGAAACAGCGGGCATCAACTGCCAGCACATGAGAGGACAAGACAATGACTGATACCAAAGGAACCGTTCTGATCACTGGCGCATCGTCCGGCATCGGCGCCATCTATGCGGACCGCTTCGCAGCCCGCGGCCATGATCTCATTCTGGTGGCGCGCAATCTTGGCCGATTGACTGATGTTGCAGCTTTATTGAAAGAAAAGCACGGCGTTCAGGTGAAGACGATCGCCGCCGATCTCGGTTCCGAGGAAGGCCTCAGCGCCGTCGAAGCCGTCCTTGCAGAGGATCAGGCGATCACGCATCTGGTCAACAATGCCGGCTTCGGCAGTGCCGCCCCCCTGACGGCCGCCGATGTACGCGACATGCAGGCGATGGTGGCGATCAATGTCACGGCGCCTCTGAGACTGACCTATGCAGCAGTTCCCCGCTTCATCGCGCGCGGCAAGGGCACGATCATCAACATTTCCTCGATCGTTGCGATCGGCCCGGAAATCCTCAACGGCGTCTATGGCGGCACAAAATCCTTCCTGCTCGCCTTCAGCCATTCGCTGCGCAAGGAACTGGCTGGCACCGGCGTCAATGTTCAGGTCGTGCTGCCTGGCGCGACCGGAACAGAGTTCTGGGATGTGGCGGGCCTGCCGGCCAGCAATCTGCCGACCGAATGGGTCATGTCCGCCGCTGATCTCGTGGATGCAGCGCTTCTGGGGCTGGATCGGGGCGAATTTGCCACCATTCCATCGCTGGCCGATGCTGCCGAGTGGGATGCCTGGGAAGCCGCCCGCACTGCCATGCTGCCGCACCTCTCCAGCCGCGAACCGGCAGAGCGTTATCAGCGCTGACCCCATCGATATGGAAGGTCTCGCGGGGCATTTCCTCCCCGCGAGACCTTTCGTTCATTCAACCGGCGGCCCGACAAACTCGATACCGTTGAGGTTGCAGATCTCGGCAAGCCGCTGCTGCTCTTTCGGCCCGAAGGGCGCAGCCGGCGGAAGCTCCGCCCGTTCGGCGGGAACGGATGCCTCCAGAACCATATCCTCAAAATGGCCGTTCGAGACGGTCAGGAATTTCGCGACATCCGAGATGACGCGGAACGAATGGCGCGTGCCGCCGGGAACGTGGAAGGACTGACCGGGAACAGCGTCAAACACCTTGTCCTCGACCTGAAAGCGCGCTGTGCCTTCCAGCATGTAGAAGGTTTCGTCCTCGTCATTATGGACATGCAGCGGCACGGCGAAATCCTTGGCCATCGTATGTTCAACCAGCGATACGCCAGCGGCACTCACCGACTTGGAAAGAAGAATTCTCAGATAGGCATTCATGAACCAACGATCTTGCTCGCTCATACTCTGTCTCCTGGCGCTGCGGCGCCTGCTGGGTTGAGGGACGCCATCTCTGCACCGTCCCGATGCACAAGGATTACCGCCACCCGCTGTTCGTGATAAGATTGATAAACGAACATCACTTGTCGGAAGATTTTCATGAAGACGCTTGATCCGTTAGCGGGGGTCTCTGCCTTTCTCGCAGTCGCCGAGACGCTGAGCTTTTCCAAAGCTGCTGAAAGGCTCGACATGTCGCGTCCGACGGTGAGCGCGCAGGTGCAGGATCTGGAAAAGCGATTGGGGATTCGGCTGCTGCAGCGGACGACGCGCGTGGTATCCCTTACGGAGGCCGGCGAAGCCTACCGGCTGGCGCTTGCGGATGTCATGCCACAGTTGCGAGAGGCAGAAAGAGCCGCCACGTCCTTTCAGAAGGAAGCGATCGGCCGTATTCGCGTTTCCGCGCCGCCGGATCTAGGGGCAGATCACGTCACGCAGTCGATTGCCGCATTTCTGAAGCTCAATCCCGGCATATCCATCGAACTCAGCCTATCGCCGGATGCTGTCAACCTCGTGGAGGAACGCTTCGACCTTGCCATCCGGGGAACGATCTCGCTCGAACCGAATGTTGTCACCCGCAAGATTGGCGCTTCGCCCATCGTGGTTTGCGCCTCGCCGGACTATCTTGCCGACCGGGACCGACCGCTTCACCCGGAAGATCTCGCGACCCATGCCTGCCTCCACTTTTCCAAGCTGAGATGGGGCAGGGTCTGGCACTTTTCGCAAGCGGAGACGGAGAGACGCGTCGCCATCCAGCCGCGCTTTGAAAGCAATGACGGCAGAAGCCTGCTGGCCGCCGCTCTCCATGGGGCAGGGATTGCGCTATTGCCCATGTACGTGGTTGGGCCGTCTCTTCGGGCGGGAGAACTGGTCCGTCTGCTGGACGACTGGGAAATCGCAACCATCCCCATTCATGCGGTTTACCCGGCCAATCGTCACATCGCCGCCAAGGTACGGACCTTCGTACGCTTCCTGGCCGATCGATTGTCACAGCATCCAGACCTCCTCGACACGTCTCCCGCGGCGCAGGCTGGCCGCGGTGCGGAATAGGGAATCCTCTTCGCAGGCCAAGCGGAGGGACACGTCACTTCGCCCTCTTCCGTCGTCTGTTGAAACACGCCTTATTTTGAACTATATGGTTCGAAACTGAGGTGACGGATATGGCGCGGCCCAAAAAGTTCAATCGCGAAGGGGTTCTCGACAAGGCGATCCCCATCTTCTGGAAATTCGGCCTGGCGGGCACGAATGTCCAAACACTGGAAGCAGAAACCGGGGTCAACAAGTCTGGTCTTTATTCCGAATTCGACAGCAAAGAGGACCTCTTTGTTGCTGCTTTGCAGCGCTACCTGGAGACAGGGCCGGCATTGCGGATCCTCGAAACCTCTCCGCCGGGCTTTCACAATATCGAGCAGTTCCTGCTCCATGCTCCAACATTCTCGGCCGACCACGCCGGCTGCCTGTCGATCAATTCGACACGTGACGTTGCGACCTTGCCGGAAAAAGCGGTGCGGCTTATTGCGGATTTCAATGCGCGACGCATGCAGGCGATCCGGGCAAATGTGGAAGCCGCAGTTACAGCCGATCGCGTCGAAGCAATTTGCGATCTCATCTGGACCTACTTTTCTGGCCTGTGCATCGATGCCAATCTCCATACAGATGGGCTTCAGCATGAAAAACGCGTCCAGCAGTTTATGACGCTTGTGCGGGCCGGTTCAGGCGCGGTGAAGTCCGGTCAATAAGCAGACATCTGGTTCGCTGACCGTACATTCCGACTTCCCTCTTCGTCGATAATTGTCGCCGTCATCACCATCAGCGGATCGGACAATCTCTCCCTGTTCCATCGACTATGGGTCTCAGCGCAGGCCCTTCTCGGTCTCGCTCGATAAAATAAAAAACCAAACAGTTCGAAATTACTTGACGGCACGCTATTGCTCACCTAGTTTTGAACCAATTGGTTCATAATGGCTACGACGGCCGGATGACAGGAGTTCCCGATGCATAAGCGACTCACCAACCCACAGGCCTTCTGGGTTTGCGCGGGCGTCGTTGCGCATACGTTGTGGACCAGTGCCGCACCCGCGATGACCTATCCGCTCTACGCACAGCAGTGGAACCTGACGCCCACCATCACCACCGCGATCTTTGCCGTCTATCCCATCGTCGTTGTGGCGATCCTGGTCATCTTTGGGGACGTCTCGGATTTCATCGGACGACGCGCGACGATGCTGTTCGGGCTCGCTTCGTCGATCCTCGGCGTGCTCCTCTTCGCGGTCGCGCCCAACGTGGAAACCTTGTTCGTCGGGCGGATTTTCATGGGCATAGGCGTCGGATTGTCTGCGGGGCCTTCGACGGCTGCACTGCAGGAGTATGCGGGACAAGGCGGAGTGACGCGCGCAAGCGCGACGACCATCGTTGCCCAGGCAATTGGATTTTCATCTGCGCTGCTGGTGGGCGGCGTTCTGGTCCAGTACGCCCCGCTGCCGACGAGACTGAGTTTCATCGTGCTGTTGGTGCTGCTTGTCGTGCTCTTCATCTTCAGCTGGTTTCTGCCCCGGAACCTTGAACGACAGACCGGTCGTCGGTGGCGTCCGCGTATGCCGCAAGTGGAGGCAGGCATCCGCCCGACATTTCTTGCGGCATCGATCGCGGTCATGACGGCCTACACTCACGGTGTCATCATCACCTCGCTCGGAGCGCAGATCGCCAAGGAACTCGTCCGGTCTTCGAACGTGTTCGTCAACAGCTTCGCGCTGGCCCTCTTTGCAATCTCGCTTGGTGCGGCCGGGCTGTTTGCGCGCCGGCTGTCAGGCACCGTCGCGGTGATCTGCGGATCGCTCGCCTCGATTGTCGGCATGATATTCCTGGCAGGTGCAGTCGTTCAGCACAGCCTCCTGTTCTTCATCCCGGCGACCGCGATTTCCGGCGTCGGCTACGCACTGACGGTGTATGGCGGCTTGACGATCATGAATGCTGTCACCCCCGAAGCGGTTCGTGGCGGCGTCATGTCGGCTCTCTATCTTCTTGCCTATCTCTTCACCGGTCTGCTCGCCGTAGCACTCGGAAAGGTGGCCACCGTCATCAATATGGCCACGGCGACCATGATCGGCGCCGGCTTGATGGTCGCCTTGTGCATCATCGTGATCGGGGTGGTGTCTCGCCTCAACAACAGGTCAGCGGTCATACCGACGAGCGTTCTGCCCCTTCCATCGAGCCGACCTCTGCAAAACGGCCGATACTGCGTCTCCCCCGACGTCTGACCTCAGCTTCCCGAGCAAAGTGCATCCATCCAAAAAGAACCAAATGGTTCAAAACGTAGTCCCAACCTCAAGGAAAATTGAAATGGCTCTCAAGATTCACCCGATCAACAACGGCAACATCACCATGGATTCCAGTGGTCTGGTCCTGTTCCGCAATCCCGGACAACCGACCACCATTCCAACCCTCGGCTTCCTGATCACCGGCGGCGAGGAGCCGATCCTCGTGGACACCGGATCGCGAAACTCGGAGCAGTACGAACGCTTTGGCATGCTGCACGAACGGACGCGCGAGATGACGATCGAACATCATCTGGCTCAACATGGGCTCAAGATGAAAGACATCCGCCACATCATCCATACGCATGTTCATATCGACCATTCCGGTCAGGACTATCTCTTTCCGATGTCCACAACCGTGATGTTGTCGCGCCGTGAACTTCAATTTGCCGCATCTGGCCTGATGGGACCGGGCATGTACACAGCCACGGAAACCAAGCATCTGATCGACCGCCTGCACACCCGTGGCGCCCTTCGCCTGTTCGACGTGGACGGCACTTTCGAAGAAGAAATCATTCCGGGCGTTGCGGTCCGTCTCTCCGGTGGACATACCCCAGGGTCGATCTCAGTCCTCGTGGAGACCGATGAAGGCCTGGTGAATATTGCCGGTGACATTGCCTATCATCTCGGCGATCAGCTGATTTCACCCTTGCTGGATCAGGCCGCCCATGAGCCGACCATTACAGGCAATCATGCCATGTCCACGCTGGATGAGAAAAGAGCCATCAAGCGCGCCCTGTCCGGCACCCGCTTCCTGCTGATCAGTCATGATGCGCCGGCACTTGTCAGTGGTGGCAAGATCATCGGTCGCTTTGATGGCGCGATCGACAATCCAAAAGCCGATGTTACGACTGCGGCAAGCTATGAGCTGCTTGCGCGGCCGCAGCTGGCCGATGAGATCGTTGCGGCCTAGAGGTTGCACGTGGCGTGCAGTGAGGTTTCCCAGCACGCCAATCCTCACAAGCAATTGACCTGAGTAGAGGGGATTTCGCAGGCCCTGCCTTGAGAACGCAAGGCAGGCACCACGGCTTAGATCCGCCAATTGCAAGTCTCGTCTATGGAACGACAGTCGCGAAAATGCCAGGGGGATCGACATAACGTGCCACTGCCTTGCAGGCCCCGATGGCAGTACGGGTGGCCTCGTAATCCGTAAGAGCCGGCGTACCGAAAAGATCAACCACATTGGCACCGACCTCGATCACCCTACCATGATCGTTCATACCATTGATCGCGGTGCGGATTGCCGCGATCGCCACACTGGCATTGATCACGAACTGCATCTCCAGAGCGTCCTCATCCAAATCTAGGTCATCGACCTGCCATTAAAGGTTTCGGTCGCAGTTAACGACGAGCACGTCGAGCCTGCCAACCGTGAGGATTACGCGCAGCGCGAACGAATGTGTCGCTTGGCAGTTAATCGTGAGAATGCGGTCGTTCCGCCGAAGTCTGGTCGGCGCGGATGCGCGGACAGCCGGTTTTCTGAACGCCGGACAGGGAAAGCCTGCTGGCTCATTGGCCAGGTTGGCAGAGTATCATAGAGCCGCAAAAAATTTCTACAGTGAGAGCATCAATCGTCCAGCGCTGTATGGTTTGGACGCTATCGCCAAGCGGCGACCACTCTCCACCGAAGTAACCGGTCTATGCATCCCAATTCCAATTGCACTTGGGACATCAAATTGACGATTGTCAATTTGACCTCGAATATTAACAAGTTGTCGATTGCAAATTTTCTTAATAACCATATATATTATTATATATTCAAGTATGAAATGGCATGTAACGTATATGTCGGAATGGGTTTACTATGAACAAATCGACATATATTGGATTGATGGACATTTATAAATCAAGATCATGCATATTTTTTATTATTTCGTCGTCAGCGTCATCTTTTGATATTCGCGCTGATGACGCGCCTTCAATTCGGGTCCGCAATCTTTCCGAAGCTCTTTCGATCTTGCCGACTGAAAGTCGATTGTCTCTTGAAGCCTGTATTGACAGGAGTACTGCTAACCGCTCCATCGGTGAGGTGGAGTTTTTCTTCGCCGATGCAGAGAGCCCAAGGCGCTGGTTTCTCGCCAAATTCGTTCCAACAGAACCCGGTGATCTGCAATGCGTTTTCATGGACATCACGTCCCTAAAGACAAGGGAGGAACGTACCCGGCTCATCCTGGGCGAATTTGCGCATCGCATCAAGAACAACATGACTATGGTGCAGTCGATCGCGCGGCTGACACTGAAAACAACGCGATCTGATGAAAAAGCGCTGGCAATTTTTCAGGCACGGCTGAGCGCGCTTGCCAATGCGCAGAACCTTTTGATTCGCAATGATTGGCGGGGCGCCTCACTGTCGGATGTCGTTGAAGAGGCAACCAAGCCATTCGACAGGGATTTTTCTCCTTTCCATGTCACCGGCGACGAAATCTTCATTTCCTCGCGGCTCGCCAAAGTCATGATTTTTGCGCTCCATGAGTTGTGCACCAATGCGATGAAGTATGGAGCGCTGAGTACAGGCGACGGTGAAGTTTTGGTTTCCTGGCGGGTTGCGGACGTCGACGGTGTCAGAACCCTCTTGTTTTCCTGGCGCGAACAACATGGCCCCGCCATTCACAGCGTGCCGGGCCGCCGCGGATTTGGGACACGGATGATTGAGCGGTGGCTTGCACAGGAGGCTGGCGGCACGGCGACCTTGCGATACCTGGAGGAGGGCTTGCTTTTCGAATTTAGTGCACCCTTTGTGGCAGTTGACGATGGTGTCACGCCTAGCGATATCAGGCCGTCTGGAGAAGATCGGATCATCTGAAACGCTTGCTCTGTCTTCGTGCAAACAATGACGGATGCAAAACAGGCTCCCGAATTTGCCGTTGGCCATCGCTGACCACATGGAATACGATTCTGGCGACCAGTGGCTCGAAGTCACGAGCATTCTTGTCCTGCGGACTCACGACCGTGAATGATCCCTGACCATGATTAATATTTTCCGCCGCATGCTGAATCCGCTATGAAAGATCGACTTCAGCGTCAAGTGACAAAAGGCAACGAACCAGCGTATCCGGTGTCGCGATTGATACAAAGGCCCTCCATGCAAAGCAAGGTTGAATACAGTTCCTCGAACATTGCAAAACTTGAGGAGCATCTCTCCTCATCCTATTCCCCCGTCGAAATCAGGCCATTGGGCAGTTACGAGAACTTCGGCTTCAACGGGATGGTGAACACGATCGGTCATGTCACGCTGGAACTCTTTACCGCCGTTGGTAGCTATGAAATCAAGCCGATCGCGCCGATGGACGCGACAATGTTCGTGATCGTCATGGACCATCAGATCGCCATCAACTCGAAAATCTCCGATTTGCGTCTCGGTAGAGGCATGGCAACCGTCTATCACCACCCTGTCGACGTAAAATTGCAGGATGGTTCCCAACAACTCTCCCTCATTGTTCCCGATAATGTGCTGCAGAGCAGGCTGTGTCATCTTTTGGACGGGCGCGCCGGACGTCCGTTGCGGTTTGACAACGTGGCCTTGCCAGCAAATGCGCTGAAGCAGTTCGCCGCCGCAGTTCAAAGCCTGCCAGGATCGCCAATCGTGCAATTGGCCGAGGGCGCTCCTGGCCAATCCAGCGGCCTTGAAGACTTCATCGTTGACTCGCTCATCCTGAATTTCCCCAACAACAATTCAGGCTTCTTATCCAACGCGCCGCAGCTTTCGCCCCGTCAGGTCAAGCGCGCTTTGGAGTTCATCCATAGTGCTCCACACCGTCACATCAGTGCTGTCACTCTTGCCGATGTCAGTGGAGTCAGTACGCGCGCCTTGCAATATGCGTTCAAGAAGGCAACTGGACGAACGATCAGCGAATATCAGACGGCGCTCAGGCTCGAAATGGCTGGCAAGGAGATACTCAAAAGCGCCCATCGGTCCATTGAAGACATTGCGCGATCATTGGGCTTTAGTTCACCGTCAAACTTTTCCCAAGTCTTCAAGAAAACATATGGCGTTTCCCCTACGAAATTCCGGGAAATGCATTTTTAGCGCCTCGGCGCGAAACCTCACAAATACGTTGCGAATCGCAGCCCCGAGCGAGTGAGAGACATATCTTTCGCGAGAGCTACCGCGTGCAGGATGCAATCACCAGGTTCAGTGCTCAGATTTTTTGCCGGTCCTATCGTGTAAATGCAAATCTGCACTCCAGGTGCAAATTTCTTGCGGCCATGCACAGATTTGACTTTTCTCAAGCCTCTTGCGTCGGCAAAGCCTTACGCGGAGAGCGGGGTGTGCGTGACTTTGCCGTCAAGGTCGGATGCCAACAGAGCTCTCAGATTGAAACCCAGAACATGTGATCGAGCGGGTCGCATCGGGCCGAGGGCGTGCGATCCTCGCGTTCAT
Organism: Rhizobium oryzicola; assembly: GCF_030504645.1. Lineage (GTDB taxonomy): Bacteria > Pseudomonadota > Alphaproteobacteria > Rhizobiales > Rhizobiaceae > Neorhizobium > Neorhizobium oryzicola. Next base: position 388,059 of record NZ_JAUKWQ010000004.1, read on the forward strand.
GTAAGCAAATGAAGTCGTTCCGAGTTGTTTGCAGCGGCAGCCGATACGTCAGTCAGATGCGAGAAGACTGCATGGCACAAAACAGCAAAAACGTGATTGTTGGCTTCGAGCGCAACTACATTCGAGCCGGCGCTTTTTGCGGCCTGACGGACATGCTGGGCGGGCGATCTGAGCATTTCGACAGCTTGCTAGAGGCCGCTGGACTTTCGTCAGCCTGCCTGATCGAACCGGACAGCTATATTGGAGCGCAGAAATTCGGCATGGCGCTGCAACTTATTTCTAGCCGTATGAACCGACCTTCTCTCGGTTTAGACTGGGCAGCATGGAGCAAGCCATATTTCCCGCAACTCGGGCCGATCATGCTTGCCAGTTTCCATGCCCACACCATCCGAGATGTTATCGCGCTTGCCGAACGCGTTTTACCGGGGCATACGAACGCCTATCGTCCGCGCGTGGTCTATCAGTCCGGGCGAGCTGAGCTTGCCTACAGGTTGGAGATAAACGCGCGTATGCTTGATCGCCGTCAGGTCATCGAGCATCTACTTGCCGTTACAAGTTTGATCTTCGAAACACTGACAGGCGTCACGGAAGGCAAACATGTACTGGTCCGTTTTCGTCACGGCCGACCGTCCGACACGACGCCTCACAGTGCCATTTTCAAATCGCCTCTGGAGTTCAATGCCGACCATAACGAACTCGTATTTGCCAGCAAGCTGCTCGACCTGCCTATTCTCTGTTCGCATCGACACGTCAGAAACTGCGCGTTGAATCTCATCAACGATCGCATCGCCTATATCCCCGACTTCGACGGCAGCATGACGTCACGCGTAGCTGTCGCCATACATGCCATGCTCGGCGTCAATATTGTTAGTCTGGACATGCTGGCTGCATGCATGGATTTAGGCCCCAAAACGCTTCAAAGGCGTCTCGCCGAAGAGGGGGCCTCCTATGGTGGAATCCTCGAAGCAATTCGCAGAACCGAAGCGCTTCGCCTTCTCGCGACGACAAACTTGCCGGTCCATCTCGTCGGAACAAAACTCGACTATTCGTCAGGGCCCGCCTTTAATCTTGCTTTCAAACGCTGGATAGGAATGTCGCCGCGTGCCTATCGGCAATCAATGACGGTTGATGGCTTCGCGCAACTGGATGAGGGTTTGACCGACGGGCCTGTTCCTCATCCCTCACAGGATCTTGCGCGTTGTGGCGCGAACTGAAGCTGTGTCCTCCATTATTAAATACAATGTCTGTAAATATGTGTTTTTGTTGCATGGAAAATGAAATTCGTCAAATTTATTTCGTTTATGTCGCGCCTAATTTAGGTCATCATGTAATTACGTTTCCTCGTAATTATAGATTTTTAATAATATCAAATCCTACGTTCCTATGAAGCTTAAAATCTTCCATTTGGATCGGATGTAGAATGAGTTTTTGAGAACATCTATTCTTTTACGAGACCACGACGTCCGCGAAATGATTCCGCGCGCAATACCGAATGAAACTCGGCCTTCGTTTCATGCCTATCGGAATTGTGCGGGATTGAATGCATGCATCGTATCGTGAGGAGCAAGTCTAAAGCGGTGCCTTTGAGGGCTTCTGGGGAAACCTCGCCTGTTCTGGCAGCGGGGAAGAAGATTGCAAAACACTGCGCCGATATCGCCAGCTTGAAGAAGATCGTCCGCAATGCAGAGGCGACCCAAAGGCTGCTTAGGATGATCGATGACATGCCTGTCGCGGTGATGACCGTCGATCTTGAAACCTTCAAAATCAACTATGCCAACGAGACTTCCAAGACCCTGATCCGAAGCATCGAGCATCTTCTCCCGCTCAAGGCTGAAGATTTGATCGGCACGTCCATCGATGTCTTCCACCGTCATCCTGAAGCTCAGCGACAATTGCTGTCCAGTGGCAACAACCTGCCACATTTTGCCAGGATCAAGCTGGGTTCGGAAGTGCTGGACCTACAGGTAACAGCCATCACTTCTGATGATGGGCTATATCTCGGTCCGATGCTGACCTGGGCGATTGTCACGAAAGAAGTCGAGGCCGAACGAAGGATCATCCAGCTTGCCCACTATGATACACTGACCGGCCTCGCCAATCGCGCGAGCTTCAACGAGCGCCTCGAAGCCAGTCTCTCCATTCCCGGAAACAACCTGTCCCTTCTCTTCCTAGACCTTGATGGGTTCAAGCTGGTCAACGATACGTTGGGCCATCCGGCGGGAGACAGTCTGTTGCGCATGGTTGCGGAAAGGCTGCGCGGTGTGTGTGTGGAGGCAAATACCACGATCGGACGGCTTGGCGGCGACGAATTCGCCATTCTGTCCCCGTTCAATGATGTGACTGCCATTAAGAGGCACGCAAGCTGCATCATCGATGCATTGTCGATGCCCTACAGGCTCGACAATGGTCAACAGGTGCAAGTCGGTGTTTCGATCGGCATAGCGATGGCACCTCTGCACGGCCTAAACGCAGAAACCCTTTGCGCCCATGCCGATATCGCGCTCTACGCCGCCAAGGCTGCGGGCAAAGGCATGTTCTGGATGTTTTCGCCGGATCTGGAAGCAGGCATGCAGCATGCAATTCGGCTGGAAGCAGGTCTCAAACACTCCCTGCAAAGCGGCGAAGGCCTGTTCATCTTTTATCAACCGATTGTTGATGCGGCTACACAGACAGTGTCCACGCGCGAAGCCCTTCTGCGTTGGCATCACCCGGAAGCCGGCTGGGTTTCCCCTTGCGAATTCATCCCGATTGCCGAACGAAGTGGTCTCATTTTCCAGCTCGGCGCCCACGTTCTGGAGACCGCCTGCCGCGATGCAGCCGGCTGGGAGGACGGTGCGAGGGTTGCGGTCAACATCTCTCCCGTCCAATTGGGGAAGGGCACGTTGCTGCAGACTGTTTTGAACGCTCTGACCACGAGCGGTCTTGCTCCCGATCGACTGGAAATCGAGGTGACTGAAACGGCCATCATGGAAGGGCGCGGCAGTGTTGGCGATTTGCGCCAGTTAAAGGCCATCGGGGTCCAAGTTGCACTCGACGATTTCGGGACTGGCTATTCTACCTTCAGTGCCCTGCGCGCCTTCGCCTTCGACAAGATCAAGATCGACGGGTCTTTCGTCAGGGCAGCTGTCGAACATGCAGACGCCGCAGCAATCGTGCGCGCCATTTGCGATCTTGGAAAACGGCTGAATGTCGTGACCGTGGCCGAGGGCGTCGAAACGAGGGCGCATTTCGATCGCGTACTCGAAGAAGGCTGTATGGAGATACAGGGCTATCTCTTCGGCCGTCCCGCTCCCGCAGAACGCGACCTCAGCGCCATCGAACGTCTCAACAAATCCCCTGTTTCATCAGCCGGCTGAAGGCCGACTGTCAGCATTTGCCCAGAAAAGGACGCGAAACACATGAAGAACGAACACTCCCATGCTCCATCCACCGACAACCGGACAGCCTCCGATCGCGTTGAGGCAATTCGGCACAGGCTCGACTTCATGCAGATGGCACAGGAGGACTGCGAGGCCATCCGCTCGCTCAAGGCCGTTATCGACCGCGAATTGCCTGTGGCGCTCGATCGCTTCTATGTTCAGGTCAAGAAACATCCCGAGACGCGGCAGTTCTTCCGCTCGGACGATCATATGAACGCCGCCAAATCCGCACAGACGGGCCACTGGATCAACATATCGAATGGCGACTTCACGGGTACCTACGGAGAGAAGGTCTACAAGATCGGCAGCGTGCATGCGCGTATCGGTCTGGAACCCAAATGGTATATCGGCGGCTATGCCATCGTCCTGGACCATCTGATAAGGACAGCAATTGCCGAGCACTTTCCCGGAGGTCGGTGGCTAGGGCGGAAGACCAGCCTGTCGCCGGCGGATTTCGGCCAGGCGCTCGGAAGCCTCGCCAAAGCGGTCCTGCTCGACATGGATCTGGCCATCTCCGTCTATCTGGAGGAGGCGGAAAAAGCCAAGCAGATTGCCCAAGCCGAAGCGATTGCGCGAGAACAGGAATTTGTCTGCAGCAGCCTGGGAGAGGCGCTGAAGAGCATCGCCGCACAGGATCTGACCTCTCGCGTCGATGGCGAGGTTCCGCCAGCCTATCATGGCTTGCGCGACGATCTCAACAACTCGATCGCGACGCTGAGGGCCGCTCTCGAGGCGGTCGGTCAAAACGCCTATTCCATTGACTCCTCGGCGAGCGAAATCCGCAATGCCGCCGACGATCTGTCCAAACGGACGGAACAGCAGGCTGCTTTCGTTGAGGAAACGGCCGCGGCACTCGAAGAAATCACCACGACTGTGAAGGAAACCGCCAAGCGCGCTGAAGCTGCAGGTCGACTCGTCGAGCGTTCTCGACAAGGCGCGGAGCAATCCGAAGCGGTGATGCTCAAAGCCATCCAAATGATGGCAGAGATAGAACAATCTTCGCTCCAGGTCGGAAATATCACCGAAACCATGGACGAGATTGCCTTCCAGACGAACCTTTTGGCGCTGAATGCCGGTGTGGAAGCTGCCCGCGCTGGAGAAGCGGGCAAGGGCTTTGCCGTGGTTGCGCAGGAAGTCCGCGTCCTGGCACAACGCGCATCGGAAGCGGCGAAGGAAATCAAGGCGCTGATCACCAATTCCGATCATCAGGTCAAGGCCGGCGTCACGCTCGTCGGCGAAACGGGAAACGCACTGCATGCGATCGTTGCGGATGTTCAGGAAATCAGCAAGCACATGGCTGCCATCGTGGACGCCGCCAAGGAACAGGCCGTTGGATTGCAATCGGTCAATGGCGCTCTGTCTTCGATCGATCAGAACACCCAGCAGAACGCCGCGATGGTGGAAGAATCGTCCGCAGCTAGCCAGAGCCTTGCGGCCGAAGCAGAACAATTGCGGCGCTTGCTTGCGAACTTCAAACTGGATGATTCTAGCCGCCAGTTCTTGACAGATATGCAGCGGAATTATTTGGGTGACAGCGCGGGGCAGGGCTCGGGCGCGACGATGAGCCCGCGGTTGAGGGCATGAAAACCTGCAAACGGTGCAGCAATGCAACAAAAGGCAACTGCTCAACTCGTTGGACCCTCTGAAGTCAAACGGCATCGGCAGTTAGACGATGAGAACGCTAAGCTGAAGTGACACGCCGCCGACATGGCCTTGTCGGTGGGATCCATGAAAGCCACGTCGGCTCATCGAGACCGAAATCCATTTAACGAAACGTCCAATAAGGTTCAGACAAACCGAGCCACCTGCGGAGGATGAATGGCAGGCTTTATTTCGCAAGATCATCACTTATCGTTGGCGCAATACCGTTCGTTTGCGCAGAAAATGCCGCCCATATATGCCGGATTGACGCTCGCGATGGCGTGCCACATCTATTCCTTGTATTGTATAGTGCCTTGTGTCTGGTCGGTTGTATGCCCGGGCGCTCTTTTTCTCGGGGCCATCGTTCGTGGGATTTGGTGGCATCGGAACAAGAATAAGCCTGTTGAGGACCGTCTAGCTGCGGTAAGGCTCGAGCGTGCCACGCGCCTTTTGTTCCTGGCAGCCATAGTCGTCGCTTTGATGGATATGATGGCAGCGCCTTATCTTGATATATACGGTAAGTATTATCTGGTCATGGAGCTTCTGGTCTGCTCCGTCGTCAGCACCGTTTCGCTCATTCACCTCCGTCACTATGCCAATCTGGTCGCAGGCACGGTCAATCTGGCCATGCTCTGTGTTGTGTGGGGAATGCACAACTATTTTGCCTTCGTATCTGCCTTGGTCGCTATGCTGTTCGTAGCCGTGCTTTATGCCTGTGTGGTCAGTTATTATGACGATCTCCGCTTCCTTGAACGGGCAAGACGCGAAGCACAGACGCTCAGCAGGACGAATGCTGCACTTGCCAACAGCGACACGTTAACAGGCCTGCCAAACCGTCGCCACTTCTTCAATATGCTCGATGAATTGATCGGTAGAGCCGACACGGGTTCCTGTCGCTTTGCCGTTGGCATCCTAGATCTAGATGGTTTCAAACCGATCAACGATTCTTATGGGCATCGTGTTGGCGATCTGGTTCTATGCAAAGTGGCTGAACGACTGAAGTCCAACCTGGCTGAAGCAGCATCATTCTTTCGGCTCGGCGGGGACGAGTTCGCCTTCATCATTCTGCTTCAGGAAGAAGACGCGCCTTTAAAGGAATTCGGTCAGGTGATGATCTCTTTGATCGAATCGCCGATGACATTTGGTGACGTGACCGTTTCCGTTAGCGGCTCTGTCGGAATTGCGGTCTGTCCGGACATGGCAGACACTGGTGACCGACTTTTCGAATACGCCGATTTTGCGCTCTATCACGCCAAACGAACAGGCAGAGCGCACACTGAAGTTTTTACGCATTTGCACAAGGAAGAACTTCAGGCACAAGGGGCAACCGAGCAGACCATGCGGCAAGCTGATGCTGAAGCGGAATTCTATCCCATGTTCCAACCGATCGTGGATACAGTCACTGGCCGCACGCAATATATGGAGGCGCTGGCGCGCTGGAACAGTCCGGTTCTTGGAGCCGTTTCTCAGGCCTCTTCATTCCTGTTGCCGAGCGCGCCGGTCTAATCTCGTCGATCACGCTTGTCATCCTGCGCAAGTCTCTTCAGGCGATGAAGGCGTGGCCGCAATCTGTCGGTCTATCGTTCAACTTGTCTGCCTGTGAGATCATTAACAGGGTTATGATCATGCGGCTCATCAGCAATGTGGAAAATAGCGGCATCGATCCGCGCCGGATCGTTTTCGAACTGACGGAGACGGCGCTTTTGCAGGATTTTACGCTGGCGCGCGAGCACATTGAACTGCTGCGGCGTGCCGGCATTCACGTAGCGCTCGATGATTTCGGCACCGGCTATTCCAGCCTCAGCCATGTTCAGAACCTGCCACTCGACAAGCTGAAAATAGATCAGCGCTTTGTCGCTGACATAGAAAGCAATCAGACCAACCAGATGATCATCCGTTCTCTGGTCGCGCTTTGCCGCGGCATCGGCATTGGGTGTGTGGTGGAGGGCGCGGAAACCGATACACAGGTTAATGCGCTCAAGGCGCTGGACTGCACAAAGATCCAGGGGTATTTCTATTCCCGTCCATTACACGAAATGGAAGCTGCAGATTATCTGGCGAGCGGGCAGTCGGCTGTCAGAGACGCCATTTGATCAACTCTGGTGCGTGGACCTTACGCCATCACCGGGCACAGCGCCGATGCTGCGGTGGTTATTCCACCGCGTGCCAATGCGTTGGAACGGCCGGAAAGTGATTGCCCAAGTCAGCAAGACCGACACATTGCGGCGATCAACGCCGATGGGCGGATGAAGTGGCAGGTCGCGACCAGCTATGGAGCCATACAGGGGCGGCTGTTTGAGCCAGACCGAGATGCACTTCGTCTGCACATTCCGGAACAGCGTGAAAATGACGCACGGTTGCCGGTGAGGTTGTACCGGCTGATCGCCGTCTGAATGATCTCCTCCCGCCAGTCATCAAACACCTATATGCTTCTGCTCGGCCGGCCTTGCGCTCCACTGGACTCAACATAGCGTCGCCAGCTCGAAATAGCTTAATGAGGCGATATGCGGTCGCCTGGCTGATTTCGAGATCGTTCGCAAGCATTGCTACATCCGCCTCGACTCCTGCCAGTCGACTTTTCAGGAGCTCTCGAATTGCGTCTGCGCGTCGGCACGCTTCATCCCAAGGCGCTTTGGCTATTTCGTGAGGGAGTGGGTCACTCACAGCAGGAAACGGTCAATTGCCTCGGTCGTCTGATTTCCCGGCTAAAGTGAACAGATCCCAGCAAATTCGCAAGTTAAGTGCTCTCTCAAATTAAATGGCCCCCACGCCTCTGAAATCTATCACCTCCATCTTTGAGATTTAGCGCAAAACGACAGTCGTCTCTGCTGAAGCCGGAGCGCCTGACGACGACAAGTGCCAGGGATTTGCGCAGCATAGCGCCCGATTGACACCTTCTCAGACCCTGTGTAGCTTCCCTATCAAATGATAGGGAGCGGGAGTCTAAACCATGACAACACCTTCAAAAGACGCCGGCCAATTGGCGGAACTGGGATATGATCAGCAGCTCAGGCGCGATATCGGGCTGTTTTCGGTATTTTCGATCGGAGTCGCGACCGTTGCGCCGGTCGTCGGGCTCTATGCTATTTTCTCGCTGGGCATCCAGTTGACGGGACCGGCCTGGATTCTGATGCTGCTTTTGTCTCTCGCCGGGCAGCTGACGGTCGCATTCGTCTATTCAGAGCTCGCCTCGGAATTCCCCATTGCCGGCGGACCCTATTACTGGACCGGCCGTCTGATCGGCCCGCGCTTCGGAATGGTCACAGGCATCATCTACGCGCTGGCGGTTTCCGCAGCTCTTGCGACGGTCGCTTTTCTGGCAGCTCCCTGGGTCAGCCTTCTGGTCACCGGAAGCGAACCTCAGGGCGTCAACCGTGCGCTGATCGCAATGGCGCTGCTGGTGGGTGCGTTGGTGGTCAATAGTCGTGGAATCAAGATCGTCGCCTTTCTCGTCAATATCGGGATTGCGGCAGAAGTGCTCGGATCGCTCTGCATCGGCGTGGTGCTGATCCTGTTCTTCCGCAACCAGCCTGCCAGCACCCTCCTGGACACGATGGGCACGATGCCGACGACAGCAACCTTTCTGACCGCCATGGCCGTCTGCGGCTGGGCTTTCGTCGGTTTCGATGCCAGCGCTTCGGTCGCCGAAGAAACCTCCAGCGCCGGCAATAACATTCCCAAAGCCATCATCGGCGCGACAGCCGCAGTCGGGGCCCTTGTCGTCCTTGTGGCCGGGGCCATCACGCTCGCAAGCAACGACCTGCCCGCGATCGTTTCAGGAAAGATTGCTGATCCCGTCACCCAAGTCGTTACTACGAGTTTCGGCGCATGGTCCGAACGGCCCTTCTACGCCATCGTCGTCACGACATTCCTTGCCTGCATTGTCTCCATGCAGGCCTATACGGGCCGTATCGTCTTCGGGCTTGCCCGGGATGGTGTCCTGCCGGCGTCAAAGCATCTCGCCGTAGTCAGCCGGAGCAATCAGGTTCCGGTGATGGCGATGACGCTCGTCACCGTGGTGACCGGCCTGGCGCTGCTCCTGGGGCTGAACGACAAGGCGATTGGGACAATGATCTCCTTCGGGACGATGGGGCTTTACGCGACCTTCTTCCTCGTTGCCGCCGCCGCGCTCTTTGCCCGCCTCTCCGGTCGCTGGACGCCCAACGGCGCCTTCCGCACCGGCCGTCTCGGCACGGCCATCAACATTATCGCCTTTCTTTGGCTCGCCTTCGAGACGACCAATATCGCCTGGCCACGCGTCGAACTCGCACCGCCCGGTTCGACAGGGATCCTGGTCTGGGCGCCACTCCTCATCTTTGCCGCCGTGGCGCTCTTCGCCATCGCGATTGCAACACGGTTTCGCAAGGAGACGGCATGACACTCGCGACACAGGCGGGGCTGGTTCTCCTTTCGATCGGCGGCCTTTCAGGCATGATGCTCTATGTGGGCATCGACAAGCCGAGCGGGTGGCTGGGTATCCGGCAGATGTCCCGCTTCCGGCAAGGGCATGTCGATGCCCTTGTCATCGGCACCATACTGGTCGTTCTCGGTACGCTGACATGGATCCCGCAACCGGTTGTCTGGGTGCTCGTCGCAAGCGGCTACTACACGTCGATCGCGACCGGCGCCTTGGCCTGGTGGCCCGACTGGCCGACGCGAACCCGGCTCGCCTGGTGGCTGGACTTCTGCTCGCTCTCGAGCTTCGCCCTCGGTCTGTGCGCGGCCGCCATTTTCTCTTTCTTTTCAATATGAGGCACGCATGACAACCCTGCACATCATACAGGATACGCCGCCGCTCTTCGAACTGGAGACTGCGATCGCGGTGGCCCGCGAGGCCATCCGCAAGGCTGGGGAGAAGGGCGCTGATCTCGTCGTCTTCCCTGAAACCTGGCTCGGAGGCTATCCGGCTTGGGTATTCGGCATGGCCGGCTGGGACAGCGAGGAGGCGCGGCACTGGTTTGGAAAGCTCGTCGAGTCGAGCCTGGTCCTTAACAGCAGTCACGCCGATGCGCTGCGTCAGGCGGCGAAGGAAGCAAACGTGACCGTGGTCATGGGCATCAATGAGCGCGCGCGCGTGAGTTCCGCGATCCTGTTCAACAGTCTCGTCACGATAGGGCCGAACGGCGATATCCTGAACGTACACCGCAAGCTGCTTCCCACCCATACGGAACGGATTGTCTGGACACCAGGCGATGGGGCGGGCCTCTGCGCTGTGAACACACCCGCCGGGCGGATCGGCGGACTGGTGTGCTGGGAACACTGGCACCCGCTCGCCCGCCACGCGCTGCATGCGGTTGACGAGCAGATCCATGTCGCTGTGTGGCCTGATATGCCGTCATCGCACCAGATAGCCAGCCGCTCCTATGCCTTCGAGGGCCGCTGCTTCGTCGTAAGCGCTGCAACCTATATGCCGGCCGAACGGGTTCCGCTATCGCTTCGCGATGCGTTCATTCTGGGCCTTGGCGGTGAGGACGGTTTGCGGGGTGGCTCGGGTGTGATCGGTCCGGATGGAGAGTATCGGATCGGCCCCGTTTTCGGCGGTGATACCGTGGAAGCGACGATTGATCTTGCCGACACGATCAGATTTAAACACGATCTGGATGTAACCGGTCACTATGACCGTAGGGATGTCTTCCAGCTCTCCGTCAACCGGCAGAGGGAAATCGGAGGACCAGCATAAGCAGGGAGATGCCACTTGGAGACAGTCGACACCCGTCAGGAAATCCTGATCCAGGCTTCAAGACTGTTCAAGAAGCTGGGCTACCGCGCTACGACGACCCGGGAGATTGCGAAGGCTGTGAATATCAAGCAGCCCTCGCTCTTCCACCACTTCCCGAACAAGAAGGCGATCGTTGAGGAAATCTTTTCGCTGAGCCTCAACGAAGCGGCTGTCCGCATCGAGGAAGCCTGCCGACGGGACGGGCCTGCATCTGAGCGTCTTCACCAGTATCTCGTCTGGGATCTGTCGACCCTTCATCGCATGCCCATGGCCATGTCAGCCATCTATACCGGAGACGCGCTGAAATCGGAGGAATTCGCCGAGCTTGCTGCCAAGCTGAAGGCGTTCTACCATTCGCTGGAAGATCTCATCTCGCAAGGGATCGACAGCGGCGAATTTGTTGAGATCGATCCGATGCTGGGTCGCCTCATTGTCGCCAGCATGACAATCGCCCATCTCGAATATGCCGAAGAGGTAACGGTCACCGACCCAGACCGGATTGCAAGAGAAGGGGCCGATTTAATTTTGCGCGCATTTCGGCGGGAGCAAAACTGATATCGGTCGGGCTCAAGCCGGAGCTGCATCTTTTCCGATTTTGCGGCCCAGCTTGACGACCTAGTGACCTGCCACTGAGGATTTCCCGATTGGTCTTCCTGCGCGTGCGCTGCACCGCGCCGCTCTACCCCGGTGGAACCCTTCGTGTCGCTATCCGGGCAGAAACATCTCTCGACCCATTGTGTTTTTTATGGAATGGCACGCCGCACGGAGGCGAACCCGCCTAAAATGGCGATGTTCCCCTTGTATCCGGCGCAGCAAAGGCGTGCTGAACTTGCAAGACAGTGATCCGACGGCCCCACGTGCCCATCATTTCAGCTTCTCCAGCGCTGTAATAGCCTGGTCTAGTCCGGCCCAGGAGAGGGGGATTGCGACTGTGTTGCCGGTGGCGTCGGTGAAGCGGATATTGCCTTCGGCGCTGGCGCGGATCACCGCAAGGGTTGCCGTATCTGGCTTGGCGCTCGCGATGCAGGCACCGCCGAGGCAACGCTGCCACGCAAGCGCAAGCCCACCTTTTTCATCTGTGCCACTCTTACCGTTTCCAGAAAGCCGAACCTGACCGGGCAGGCTGATATTGACAGGCAGAAGTGCCGTCAGGGTTAAGTCCTTCTCCCCCGGCAGACGACCGAGAGCCACTTGCGCAATCGGCTGTTGCTGCCCCTGCACCTGTACCGTCTGCGCGACCTCGCAGGTCTGACCGGACGCCCGCGCAGGCTTGCCGTCCGCAGTCGCCTGTGCCGGAACCTGCACGCAACGCAGCACCCAGCTGCCATAGGTGGCCGTGGTGACAGTTGGTTCGTTGGGAACGGCAGGTTTCTGAGCATCCACCTTGACCGCATCCGTCTTCGGCGTCGTCTGGGCAAGCGCTGCTGTGTCAGCGGTAAGCGTCAATGCAGCACAGAGACTTGCAAAGAGAGCGGACGTCATAAGGCTATTTGTGAACATAAATCGGACCATGAATGTCTGTGTACGGATGACGCTCGCCACATGGCGTGGCGGCGCCAGGTTTGTGTGTAAACGGGATAATCCGTGCAACCGGCAACACGAAAGCCGGCTCAGAACCTCGCAATGAACCTCATGTTGAAGCGGTTCTGGCTATCGAGACTGGAGGATTCGCCATGGGCATATTCCAGCGTCAGCGTCGCCGAATGTGGGCTTGCCTTTTCTGACAGACCGACGCGGATACCGGCGCCGAAGGCGCTGGCGCGGGTGATCTCCTCTTCCGCGGCCGTCGGCTGCTCCAGCTTGGCAATGCCCGCCGCTCCGAACAGATAGGGTGCCACTGCACTACCAAAGGCATTGCCGAGACCAAGGCTCTGCGGCAGCGTTACGGGGAATGACAGCTCGGCGCGGAACGCCGCTCCGGCATCGCCTTGCATCTTGCCGCTGTCGAAGGCTGATAGCCAGTCAGCACCGCCAAGCCCGAACTGCTCCGAAGAGGCCAGCGCTTCGCCGAACGAGGTCTGCGCCTTGCCTGACACCGACAGGTGCATCCGCTCTGCCAGGAAGGATTGACCATAGGTCGCAGAGATTTCCAGCTTCTGGAAATCCGGCTCTGCGCCGCTGCGTGACATCGGCAGGTCGGTGGTCCCACTTCGAGCACCTAAACCGTCCAGCCCGAAGGATGCGGTCAGGCTACCGCTGAACTGCCCGCCCCAGGCGGTGATCATGTCACCGGTCTGCGTGAAGCGCAGCACCCGCAACTGGTCTTGCGTGAAGGGCGTCGTCGCGCCGCTCAAGTTCAGCTTCTGCTTCTCCTCAGTGACGTCGAAGGAGAGCACCGAGCTGGTGTTAGCCTCCCGGGCGCGGATCCAGCTATAGCCGAGTTTGGTGGAAAGCCGCTGGTAGTGATCCTCCATCGTATAGGCGAGATCCGATTTGGGATGGGTGCGGCTGTCCACACCTTCCATGTTGAGCCAGAAGCCATCCGTGCCGAGCGGCAAAGTGAAGCCCGCGATGATCTGCCGGTTGCGCGGATCTTCGTCGAAGACATTGTCGTTGAAGCCGGGATAGCCGTTGAGGCGCAGATAGCCGACTTCCCCCATGCCCAGCAGGCTGTTGAAGTCAGCGCCGACCCCCATCACATAGCGGCCGAGATTATCCGCCAAGCTGTTGTCCATGGTGAGCGTTGCGGTGACGGCATCATAGCGGCCATCCACGACGATAACCGTGCCGCCGGGCTTCGAGCCCGCCTTCAGCGTCGACTTCAGCATCACACCGGGCGTGTCGCCAGCCAAAAGCAGGCGGCGTTCGAGCTCGGCCTTTGTGAGGCCGGTCTTGCCGACCAGCGGGGCCAGTACGTCGTTGATGCGGCCACGCACATGCTCCGGCAGAGCGGAGGCGTCGATCGCCTCCACCTGTCCATCCGTCACCACAAGCCGCAGCGGCCTGCCGTTCTTCACGGTCTGCGGCGGCAGGCTGACGCGCACCAGGAGATAGCCGGCCTTCGCATAGGCTTCTTCCAGTTGCCGGGCTGCGGCAAACAGATCCGCCCCCGTGACGCGGCGGCCCTTCAGCGCGGCTTCCACTTTGGCCGTCTCGGCGAGAAGCTCCGCCCTTCCACCCTCGACCACCAGGCCGGATGGCGTGACACTGAGCTTCTCTGCATCCTTCGGCGCATCAAGCCCAGTTGCCCCGTCAAGCGACATGCCGCCCTCAACCGGGCGCACCACCGGCGGCGCGTAGCTCGGTGCAACCACCTGGCTTGCCGTCTGTGCATGGGCCTTTTGCATGGGCACTGTGGCAACAGCGAGGAGAGCAGTCATTGCGAGCAAACTGCAATGTGACTGCCAGTTTAAAGTTATTTTTTCGATCGCAATATCACTATTCGGCATTAGTTGGCGGAGCATGAGATTGTGAAATTCGGACCAAGGGAGCACAGCGCGCTTGTCAGCTGCGGATGCTGCGTCGTCATGCTGCTGCCGGAGCTAGCATCCCCGGATGCACCATTGCCTGACGCGGCCGAATAGATGACGACCTGTGGCAGGACAGTGGACACAGTCGTCACCTGCTGAAGATTGAGCCCATAACTCGTTGACACCACGGAGACCGGATTGAAAACCGGCGGCGTGATCGTAGCGTCCGGTATGGTCACAATTGGCGGTACAGTCGGAATGACCACAACAGGTGGCGTCACCACGGGCGGTGTCGTAGGTACATCGACGACGGGCGTTTCAGGCTTCGTTACAGGTGGCGTCGGCGTGGTTCCGCCATTGCCGCCGCCCGTGCCCGGGTTCGTGTTGCCACCACCGGTATTGGTCCCGCCGCCGGGCGTGGTGCCGCCATTGCCGCCGCCGGAATTGCCGCCACCCGTGCCCGGGTCCGTGTTGCCACCACCGGTATTGGTTCCGCCGCCAGGCGTGGTTCCGCCATTGCCGCCGCCCGTGCCCGGGTTCGTGTTGCCACCACCGGTATTGGTCCCGCCGCCAGGCGTGGTACCGCCATTGCCGCCGCCGGAATCGCCACCGCCCGTGCCTGGGGTCGTGCTGCCGCCACCGGGATTGGTACCACCGCCAGGCGTGGTGCCGCCATTGCCGCCGCCGGAATTGCCGCCACCCGTGCCTGGGTCCGTGTTGCCACCTCCGGGATTGGTCCCGCCGCCGGGCGTGGTACCGCCATTGCCGCCGCCGGAATTGCCGCCGCCCGTGCCTGGGGTCGTGCTGCCACCACCGGTATTGGTACCACCGCCATTTGCAGCAGTTACCGTAAACTGCCCCTGCTGATAGGTTAGGGTGTAGTTGCCAGTTGCCGCGCCAGACAAGGCGCCGCCGGATGCGTATGTTTTGTAGTTCCCAGGCGGCAGGGAAGCCGGGGCATCAGAGGATGTCATAACCGCCGTCAACAGGCTGTCTGTCTGCTGGTTCTTCCAGCCGGATACGGTGTAGCCGATCTGTGGCATCGTGCCACCCTCTGCCACTGTTTCATCGCTTGCCGTTATGATGAGAGTCGCCGGCGTTACGGAGACGTTGGCGCTTGCATAGGTGATCGCATAATTCGAATTGCCGAGCGTGCCCTGCGTAATGGCATAGGTGCCGACATTGGAGGCAGGCGTGGCTGCTGTTGCAAGCGTACCGGAGAGTGTGTCGCCATTCACCAGACCGGAACCGCCCACCGTGTAGGTCAGCGTGGGAACCGCATCGCCGTAAACCATCGACTGCGCATCGGCGGTCACCGTGATCGGACGGGCTGAGATTGTCACATCCGCGCCGGTATAGGTGATAGCATAATTGGAATTGCCGAGCGTGCCCTGCGTGATCCCATAGGTGCCGACATTGGAGGCAGACGTGGCTGCTATTGCAAGCGTACCGGAGAGCGTGTCGCCATTTACCAGGCCGGAACCGCCCACGGTGTAGGTCAGCGTGGGAACCGCATCGCCGTAAACCATCGACTGCGCATCGGCGGTCACCGTGATGGGACGGGCTGAGATTGTCACATCGGCGCCGGTATAAGTGATCGCATAATTGGAATTGCCGAGCGTGCCCTGCGTGATCCCATAGGTGCCGACATTGGAGGCAGGCGTGGCTACTGTTGCAAGCGTACCGGAGAGCGTGTCGCCATTCACCAGACCAGACCAGACCCGCCCACCGTGTAGGTCAGAGTGGGAGCTGTATCACCATAAACCATCGATTGAGCATTGGCAGTGATGGTGATAGGACGGGCCGCGACACTGACCGCTCCTTCGACATAGGAAATCTCGTAGTTGCCCTCCGCTGCACCGTTGAGGGTACCGCCGGAGGCCGTCGCTTTGTAGCTGCCGCCAGCGTTTGATGTCGCCGTGACCGTGGTGCTGTAGGTAAGGCCGTTGAGATTACTATCGCCCTGGCCATTCTTCCATCCCGTGATCGTCGCGCTGTAGGTTGGGCTGGCGTCACCATAGACCTGGGTGCCGGCCGCCGTCACTTCTAGCGGCGCCTTCGTCACGGTCGCTGTGGCGCTTCCCGCATACAGCACCCGGTAGTTTACGCCACCCGTACTTGTCGCAGCCTGGCTGGAGCCGTTCATCGCGACCGTCAAGGTGCCGACCTTGGTCAGCGGGTCCACGGTGATGGTCGCGCCTGACAGCGAAAGGCTGTCGCCCGCGGGGCCGAAGACATAGGCCGAGGGGCCGCCATTGCGTGTCACGGGGCGCGCTGTAGCGGTAAAATCACCATAGGTGCTGGAATAGGTAGCGCTGGAGACATAGACAACGGGGGTCAGCGCATAGAGCTGCGGATAGTAGCCTGAGCTCGGCGGCGCCCATGTGCTCGTGAAATCCCAGTTTGATCCCTTCAGACGCGCCTTGAACGCTGCCGTATCCTGGAACTCGGCCGTCGTGAGGCCGACCAAATACCCTCTTGATCCGCCAGCGCCGGTCGTTTGACCGGACGTGGTTGTGTTCCAGAAGGATTTTTCAGTGTAGCCCGTGTTCAAGCCAACGAGTGCGGCGGTGGAAGCGGCGAGGGTCCCGTTCACGCTGCCAACCGCATAAGCATTGACTATGGCGCCAGGATTCGCTCCGACCAATCCGCCGACGCTCGCGGCACCGCTCACATCGCCCGTCGCATAGCTGTTGGCCAGGGTTCCTTCATTCACGCCGACAAGTCCCCCGATCGATTCCGTGCCGGTCACGAAGCCATCTGCATAGGTCTGGTCAATGGTGGTTTGGTTGTCTCCCACCAAGCCGCCGACGAAGGCGCCGCCGCTCACTGCTACCGAAGCATAGGATTGACTGATGGTGCCATTGTTGCTGCCGACAAGGCCGCCGATACCGTTCGAACTGGCTCCGTCGCCGGCCACAGTTCCCGTGGCGTAGGAACCCGAAATTGTCCCGCCATTGTATCCTGCCAATGCGCCGACGGTGTACTGGCCGGTGATATCAGCATTGATCAGACCAACATTTTTTACAACATTCCCATTGAAGCCAAAAAGACCAATGTTAGAACCCGACGGGCGCTTGATGGTAAGCCCGGTGATGGTGTGGTTCTGGCCGTCGAAACTGCCGGTGAACGGCGTGCTTCCGTCGCTGATCGGCACGAAACCCGCGCCGGTGTTCCAGCTTGCGGTGGCGCTCGCGTCAATATCGCGGCCCAGGGCGTATTTGCCGGACAGGTTATCGTTGATGTCCTGCAAGTTCTGCAGTGTATTGACCAGCATATAGGCGGTCAGCGTCGTCCCCGCGCCGGCATTGGCGCTGTAGTCCGTCGGCGACGTATAGCTGGTCGGATTATAGTAGATAGACACCCCACCTGTCGCATACGCCTTCATTCCACTCGCAAAAGTTACAGTTCCGGTTCCTGTGCCGGAATTGTCTGCCCGGAGCAGAACGCTGCCGCCGTTATCGGCTCGAATATCGGAATTGACGTTAACACTTCCGTAGGCCGATAGGATCAGTTGCGTACCCGAACTCCATTGAACGGTATTTGCCACGGTGATGGTGCCCGCTTGCGCGCCATCCGAGCCTGCGATGCCCGTCGTCACCGTGACATTAGCGCTGCCAAGGGCAGTGGTTAGGGTGTTAACGTTCAACACGCTGTCGTCGGCATTGGCGGAAAAGCCGGACATGCCGCTGTCTGCGGCGTTGGAAATGGTGAGGTTGTAGGGGTCCAACAGCAGCGTGCCGAAACCGCCGGGACCGGAGAGATTGGTCAAGCCGGCATAGTCGAGCACCGCCTTGCCGGAGACTTCCACATCACCGCCCTTGCCGCTTCCAGCGCCAAGCGCAGTGATCAGACCGGTGAAGCTGGTGAACTCATCCGACCACACGACAACATTGCCGCCATTGCCGGACTGGGTGGCATCCGCCCTGATCGCGCTGGCAGCATCAATGCTGACCGTCTCTGCCCGCTGCGTCTTGCCCTTGCCCTGCTTGTCGCCACCGATCTTGACCTCGCCGCCGCCCTTCGCGCCGGACACGTCCACCGTCGCTCCCTTCAGCGCGATCGACTTGCCCGTCAGCGTGACCTTTCCGCCCTTGCCCGCATCGGGAGTCGCCTTGATCTTGCCGGAAACGGCAAGATCTCCACCCTCTCCGCCACCAATGACGATCTCACCATCACCACCGGAAATGCTGTTGGCTTCAATGGAACCGGAGATGTTCACAGCCTTGCGCGCGGCGTTGCGCGCGGTTGCCGCCTGCATGACCACAGTGCCGCCGTCGGCGGAAATCTTGCCGCGGTTCTCGATCAGCGCGCCATCGCCCTCGGCGCCATTCTTCGTTGGCACCGCCACTTGAAGGAAGCCGTCGCCCGACAGATCCAGCGTCGCCTGCTCGCCGGAACCCAGACCGACCTTCCCAATGGGGACAGCGATAAGGCCGTCGTTTCTTACCGTGCCCCCGATCAGGGCTGCATAGCCACCGCGGCCGACCGTGATCACACCTTCGTTGCTGACACCGGCGGAAGCGCCATTGCCGTTGAAGTTATACTGGCCCTTCAGGAAGTCTTCGTTGGACATGTCGAGCGACGAAGCGACAAAGCCGCCGCCAACCTTGACCGAGCCGCTGGGCGTGATGGCAATTCCATTGGGATTAATGAGATAGACCTGACCATTCCCGGTAAGCGAGCCGGCAATGGTTGAAGTGGTGCTGCCGGTGACACGGTTCAGGATGGCGGATGACGCATGAGGCTGAACGAAGTTGACCGAATTGCCGGACCCGATGGAAAAGCCGTTCCAATTGACAATCGCCTTATCGGACCCTTGCGTCACCGTCATTGCCGATCCGTTCGCGCCAATCGCGACTGAACCGGAGACAACCTGACCGCCGGCTGGAAGGACATCACTCGCCATTCCAGCCATGGGATGTAGGGCGAGCGCAGTCGATGCAAGCCAAGCTGCAAGACGTGCCGAACGCGTTGCGTGATTGTATTTCGTCATTCTATCCCCCATGCGCTTCGTATTTCCACTCCAACGTCCGCTCTTCTTGAGTACCCCTTAGGAAGAGCCATTCCATCTGCTCAGTCCGCAAGCTCACGCCCTCAGGTAGTAAAGCCTCCGCTGCGAGCGCCAAATCAAAATTCGAGAAATACAATCCATAGTCGTGAAATCCTAAATGATTGATCCAAAATTAATATTAGCTCCGCCTTGTTTATTGTATATAATATGCTGTATTTTATGGCGATTCGAAAATATAGAACGGTGTCTTGTTCGGAAATTTCGTAGTAAAGATTGGTGACATTGTCATCATGTTTCCCGAAAATTCCACGTTAAATTATTTTGATGATCGGTTACGATAGGAAACGTTCATAAAATCTCGGAAATCGGTCTTATTGATTAAATTCAATTTGAATGTACAGAAGCCAATATTCCATGGGGCTGATGTAGGGCGATGGTTCCGGCCGCAGTCTGCCATTCTGCAATTGCTAGCATGACGTGAGTGCGGTTTTGGAATGCGGAAACGACATGAGTCGGGCGGCACGAAGAGGTTGCGGGCGACTGGGGGAATGGCGACGAAGCGCTGAAGCCTTCCCGGTCATCTGAAGTTTGGTCGCATCCGCTCCCGTTTTCGCAGCGGCCCGTGGCTGCCAACAAAGGCGGGACCGAAGACAAGGAGGAAATTCCGCGGATCGCCCATGAAGCTCCGATGAATTGGGGTGTGGCGGACCAAAAATCAGAATTGAGAATCTTACCGGCTTTGCGATTGCGCCGCTGGGGTTTCTTGCGTCCTCAGTTTCCTGTCACCAGCGGGTGCCCCTTCGAAGTTGACTCGCGTCAAGCCCTGGTCTAATACTCTAGAATATAAGAAAAGCGGCTTTCGTCTGTATGTGGCGGTGCGCGGGGAAATGGCTTGCGAAGCCAGAGGGCGTGGGGTGGAGGACGGTTCGAGTGGAGGCTTTGGAAGATGGCCAGTTTTTTGCGGCAGT
Organism: Rhizobium oryzicola; assembly: GCF_030504645.1. Classification (GTDB taxonomy): domain Bacteria; phylum Pseudomonadota; class Alphaproteobacteria; order Rhizobiales; family Rhizobiaceae; genus Neorhizobium; species Neorhizobium oryzicola. The sequence continues at coordinate 408,230 of NZ_JAUKWQ010000004.1, forward strand.
CTCGGTGAGCGGCATTTCTGATTGGCGCGAGAGAAGATGCCGCGCCAAACGCTCGGTGGATCATCCTTCACTGCGATCCTAAAACGCATAATCGTCGGGAGCGAATCTCTAAAATGAACTTCGACATTGCCCTGCTTCTCCTGAGAGAAGGAGTTGCCGGTGGCGCAATTTATGCGCTGCTTTCTCTCGGCACGGTTCTCGTTTTCAAAATAACGCGCATCGCGTTTGTTTCATATGGCGACCTGATTGCCTATTCCGTGCTTACGCTCGCATCGATTCAGGCGAATACCCTTCCGGGGACGGTATGGCTTATCCTCATTCTTGCGGGACTGGCGCTCTTCATGGAAGCCTTCGAGCTTTATAGGCGCAAACGTCTTGCTATGCTGTGGCGATCAATTTTCGCTTATGGTGTGTTGCCGTGTGCGCCAGTGGCGGTCGCGGCGGTGCTTCCGACATATGAATTGCCGATGGCCTTTCAGATCGCGCTGACATTTGCGCTCATACTGCCCCTCGGTCCGCTGATGTATCGTGTCGTGTTCCAGCCCATGCGGACTGCCTCCGTGCTGACCTTGCTGATGACGGCGGCCGTGGTTCACTTCCCGATGGCAGGTCTGGCGCTGCTGTTCTTTGGAGCGGAGGGATACCGGACAACGGAGTATATCAGTGGAAGCCTCAACATCGGCAGTTTTGAAATTCCGGCTGCTAACGTTGTAGTTCTGATCGCTCTGGCAGTCATCGCCGTTGGCCTCTACGTCCTTTTCGAGCGCACCTTGTGGGGCAAGGGACTTCGGGCGACTGCAGTCAACGGCGTGGGTGCCCGTCTTGTGGGGATCCGTGTGGCGTCGGCCGGCAATTCTGCGTTTCTCATTGCAGCCGCGCTGGCAGCGATTTCGGGGATTTTGATCGGACCGAGCCTCACGGTCTATTCGGATACCGGATTTCTGATCGGCCTAAAGGGTTTCGTCGGCGCGGCCATCGGCGGCATAGCGAGCTATCCGCTCGCTCTGTTTGGTTCTCTGCTTGTCGGGATCATCGAGTCCTTCGGCTCCTTCTATTCAAGCGCCCTGAAGGATGTCGCGGTGTTCGCATTGCTGATCCCCATCGTTCTGCTGCGCGGCTTGTCTGTCCATTCCGAGGTTGAAGAAGAGGAGGAGGAAAGCTGATGGCCATTCGTTACGGGCTGCCGAGCCTCGCCCTGCTGATGATTGTGGCACTTGCGCCCTTTGTTCTCGGCAGTTTCTATATCGCGATACTGAATTTTGTCGGCATATATTCGATCGTTGCCATTGGGATCGTCATCCTCACCGGATCGGGAGGCTTGATATCGTTTGGCCAGTCGGCCTTTGTGGGGCTTGGCGCCTATGCGACGGCCGTCCTCAGCGCCAATCTCGGTTTCTCCCCGTGGCTGGGACTGCCGGTAGCGCTCGCGCTATCAGCGCTGACAGCCACGATTCTGGGGATGATAACGCTGCACCTCTCGGGCCACTATCTTGCGCTTGTCACGCTGGCGTGGGGCATGGTGATCACATTATTGTTCGGCAATATCGAGGAGCTCGGCGGTCACACGGGCATCAGTGATATTCCCGCGCTTTCGATCGCCGGCATTTCTCTGGCACCTCAAGAACGGTACTTTTATCTGGTCGCTGCCTGCCTTGTCCTGGTGGTGATCGGAACGACATGCCTGATGCAGTCCAGGCAGGGGCGGGCGATCCGGGCGCTCAAGGGCGGCGAGACACTTGTCACAAGCCTCGGGATCAGTCAGTTCCGCATCCGTCTGGGGATCTTCGTCATCTCCGCGCTTTTAGCAGGCCTTGCCGGTTGGCTTTACGCGCACTCCCAGCGCTATGTCGGCCCGGATCCGTTCAGCATCCAGACGGGCATCGAGTTCCTGCTGATGGCGGTCATCGGCGGTTCCGGTCACATTGCCGGCGCGATCATTGGCGCCACGCTCTTCACCACGCTGCATTCCGTGCTGCAGGATCTGCTGCCGCTGATCACATCTCGCGCAGGCAACATCGAGAAGATCATTTACGGATGCCTCTTTATTCTGGTTCTGCAACATGCTCGGTCGGGGCTCGTGGGCCTGCTGCCCCGCTTCGGTTGGCGTAAGCGCGAACCCGTCTCACTCGCTGCCGAACCCCTTGAACGGCGATCACTTCCGAAGCGCGGGTCGCCCCTTTTGGAGGTTTCCGGCCTGTCAAAGCAGTTCGGGGGCTTGACCGCTGTCGACAACGTCAACTTCAAGGTCAATGCGGGTGAAATCGTCGCGCTGATCGGTCCCAACGGGGCCGGTAAGAGTACGACCTTCAACCTGATCTCAGGAGCCCTGCGACCGACGAAGGGAACCGTCACATTCGCCGGACAGAACTTGACGTCGGAGAAGCCACTTCATCTTGTCAAGGTGGGTGTCGCACGCACGTTCCAGCACGTGAAACTGCGGCCGAACATGTCACTGCTCGAGAACGTGATGCTGGGTGCCTATTCCAGAACGAAGACAGGATTTCTCGCCGGTGCGCTGCATCTGGATGCCACAGTCGAGAAACAAGTGCGCGCTCAAGCCGCATTGGCGCTGCAGCGTATCGGCCTGCTTGACCGGGCTGACGACATGGTCAGCAGCCTGCCGCTCGGTCAACAGCGGGCGGTCGAGATCGCAAGAGCTCTGGCATCGGATCCGGTTATCCTTCTCCTGGACGAGCCGGCGGCAGGATTGCGGCGTCTTGAAAAGGAGCAACTCAGCCACTTGCTCAAGGAAATATCCGCTGCCGGCGTGACCCTGCTTCTCGTCGAGCATGACATGGAGTTCGTGATGGGTCTCGTCGATCGCATCATCATGCTGGACTTCGGCAAGCAGCGGGCGGAGGGGACGCCAGAGGAAATTCGTTCCAATCCCGTGGTGCGCGAAGCCTATTTGGGAGGCATAATTTGAACCCTATTCTGAAAGTGCGCGACGCGCAGGTGAGCTACGGCAGGATCGCTGCAGTACACGGCGCAAGCATAGAAGTTTCACCCGGTACGATGGCCACGATCATCGGCGCCAACGGCGCCGGCAAGACGACGCTGCTGAATGCGGCCGTGGGGCTAATCCCCGCGACAGGTCATTTCGAATTCGACGGTCATGCTCTTGATCTTCTCGATGTTGAAGACCGCGCAGAGATGGGACTGTGCCTTGTTCCGGAACGACGGGAGCTATTCGGGACGATGTCCGTGGAGGACAATCTGCAGCTGGGATATTATGTTCACCGCAGGCAGCGCGGCCGGATGGCGGACCGTATGGCCGACGTGTTCGACTTTTTCCCGAAACTGGCGGAACGCCGGAAACAGCAGGCGAGCACCCTTTCGGGCGGTGAGCGGCAGATGCTTGCGCTCGGCCGGGCGCTCATGAGCCAGCCAAGGCTCCTGATGCTCGATGAGCCGAGTCTCGGGCTCGCGCCACTAATCGTCCAGGAGATTTTCCGGATCATCAAGGAACTGAAAGCAGCCGGCGTCGCCATCCTGCTCGTGGAACAGAATGCGCGTGCTGCCTTGGAATGCGCGGACTACGGCTACCTCATGGAGACGGGCGAAGTCACGCTTCAGAACTCGGCAGCCGAGTTGCTCAAAGACCCGCGCCTGGCAAAAGCCTATCTGGGTGGCGCATGAGCTTCCTGCCGATGGCGGAGATCTGCGGTGGGTGAGCCATCGTGTCGTTACCTGTCTCTGCCAGGCGTCCGTTATTCTTGCACAACGCGCGGGATATTCGAATTCGGCCAATTCAGCCGTTATGGCGGGTTTTGACATCGTTTTCCGCCCAAAGCCTGACACCTCGCCGCCATCGAACGACCAATAATTTGCCAAGCAAAAATGCAATCGCCGGACAAGTTGCAATAGCATCCGGTCCGGCGATAGTTTAGGTTTCTCATGCCGTCCAAAGGATCGGCAACTACTTTCCGAGGTATGTCCATTTCCCGTTCTTGACGTAGACGAAGGCGATACTGTTCTCCTGAACACCGTAGGGTTCGCCCGGCTTGAATTGGTAGACCCCGACGCTGCCGACCAAGCCGTTGATCGTATGCATGCGATCGCGAATGGCGACCCGGAACTCTTCGGTGCCGGGCTTTGCCACCTTCAGCGCCTCGGTTGCAACCATCTTGAGGACCACGCCCGAGTCATATGCAGTCGGGTTCTGCGTGTCGGGTTGCATGTTGGGATACATTTTCGTGAACTCGTCGAAAAGTTCGGTCACCGCCTTCTTCGATGGGTTACTGTCGGGGATCTGATGAGGAACTGCGATCAGGTATGCTGCTGAAATAACCCCTTCCACCTTCGAGCCGCCCAAACGGAGGAAATCCTGGCTCACCGCGACGGGGGCGTTATAGAGTGGCTTGTTATATCCACGTTCGCGCAGCGTCACGTTGGGCAATACGGCCGGGCTGCCAGAGGCCGCGATGAAGATGCCGTCAGGCTTAGCTGTCGAGATACGAAGAGCCTGACCAACGAAGCTGGTGTCGGAGCGGGCAAAACGTTCATCGGCGACAATTTCGAGACCGGCCTCGGCGCAATCCTTCTTAAACGCAGCAAACGCCGTATCGCCGTAGACGTCATTGTAGCCGACGAAGGCGACCTTCTTGAGCCCGCTGTCCTTCATGTGATTGACGATCTGTGCCACCCACATGGTGATCGGCGTGGACAAATTGATGAACCATTCGCTCTTGTCGCCGAAAAGATCGAGCGCAGTTCCGGAGATCAGGGGCACCTTCAGTTCCCCGAGGACGGGAGCGATGGCATAACCGGTCGCCGCATTTGTGGGGCCGATCAGAACATCGACATGGTTCTCGGTGATGAGTTTCCGGACGTTTCGGACGGCTGCCGACGGGTCCGAGCCATCGTCCACGATGACGTAACGTACCGGTTCTCCGGCGATTTCCTTTGGCAGAAGAGGAAGGGTCCTCTGAAACGACGTTCCAAGCGCGGCGGCCGGGCCGGTCAGCGAAAATGTCCCTCCAACGACAATCTCGGCTTGCGCCTGAAGGGCCGCAGCTAGGCTTACAACCGCGCCGATGCAGGCGCCGAAAGCCAGTCTCGATAAATGGTTCATTAAGTTCCTCCCTGATGTGGTTCCGGCGGACTGGGCACTAAAGCCCTGCGACGGCAGGCTCTCCAGTTCCCGCCAACGCACCGCCTCCATTTGGGCCCGGCGAATTCATTCCAAAACAATGGTGTCCAGCGCCGGATCGCTCGAAATGATATATTCTAGCATCTTACAAATGTCAAATCTGCGGGCACCGTCTGCATCTTGGTTTTTCCAGATACAGTATGAAGGATTTTCTCCGATTTGACCGATGTTAAATACTAGAATATATAAAAGCGGGGAGATGGAGGGCCGATTGAGGGAACGAGGCTTCGGGCGACTGCACACCATGTGCAAACGCCTGTTGTTGCGGATGATTCAAAAGTCCCTGGGCATATCAAGAACGAAACTTTTCGGCGGGTGATCGAGAGCGTCCACGAAATGTGCGTGCTCCGGTGACCTGGCGTCCTTGTCGTTCCAGCATGAGGGCCTGACAACCCTTCAACCTCTCCATGTGCCCTGGAGTAGACCTTCCAGGCAATAAAGTCTGCTTGTCGGTTCACAAACCGTTGGGCTGGCTCTCGTCTGGAGCAAGCAGAATGAAAGCAACGGCAGCGCCTGCTGCCAGAGGGAAACAAGAAATAACTGGAGAAAACAGCATGCCGAACTTCAATAGCTGGACACCGAATATCCTGGCCATTCTTCGGATTGTTACTGCACTTCTTTTCCTGGAACATGCAACGATGAAATTTCTGCAGTTTCCGGCAGCGATACCGGGAGTGGCCAGCCCTCTGCCGATGATCCTGTTGGCCGCGGGTCTCATTGAGGCGGTCACCTCGATCCTGATCCTCATAGGCTATCAGACGCGTCCCGCAGCCTTTATCGCATCCGGTGAGATGGCGGTCGCCTACTTCAAGGGCCACATGCCTTCCAGTTTCTGGCCGACATTGAATCAGGGCGAATCCGCGATCTTCTTCTGCTTCATATTTTTCTATATTGCCTTTGCCGGCGGTGGAAGCTGGACGTTGGATGGTCTTCGTCGTCCTGCCGAAGCGTAATGTTCGCAAGAGCGCGCTGAGCGGAGCGTCGATATAAAAGGTCTGTCAGTTCCGTGAGAAACTGACAGACCTTTCTCTCGGGAGGAACTTATTGACTGATGTTCGCTTGCAAGAGCTGAGATGTCCGGTAGCTTCCCGCACCGAACAGCAGCGGCGCGCGCTTCATAGTTTCGATCTGTTCGACGCGACCAACGAAGATTTCATGGTCGCCACCTGGATAGCTCGTCTCCCTTGAACATTGGAGATAGGCCGAGCAGCCCAGGATGAGGGGCGCGCCGCCCAACCCTGGTTGCGTCTTCACGCCGGCAAACCTGTCGGGGGTGCTGCTGGAAAAGACCCGCGATATCTCAACCTGATCCTCGGACAGGATATTGACGGCGAAGTATCGTGCGGCACCAAAGATGGGAAAGGTGGCCGCGACACGACGCTGGCTCCACAAGATCAGGGGCGGATCCAGTGACAGAGAACTGAAGGAATTGACGGTCGTCCCGTAAAAACGTCCTGCGTCGTCTGTCGTCGTGACGACCGTGACGCCCGTGTAGAATGCACCAAAGCAATCTCTCAGTTCGCGCAAATCAAAAGCTGCGCTTGGAGAAGGTTCGGCCGTATCAGTCAGAGGCATGGGCATGAAGCTCCTTCTACATCAGCGGATTTAAGCCTTTATAAATTCTAGTATAAAAGAATGGGCCTCGTCAAGTGTGAGCGCTTGGCAACTGCCGTTCAGTTGCGCTCCCCTGCAGAAAGGCGTTGGGTCCGGGTGGGATGCCAGTTCGCGATCAAGATCGTTTCGTTGAGGTGACAAGCAAACCGGCAATTCGTGTTCGATCGCCGACAGGAATCTTGCATCACGCCACCTACAACATGGCTCAAGAGCGCGTTATCACAAACTCGGCAATTTCGGAGATGGCTTCATACGCCTTCGGCATGTGCGTTGGCCGTGACATGAAACCGTGCATCTGGCCGGGAAAACGTGAAACCTGTGTCTCCACACCTTCAGAAGCAAGCTGCGTCGCATAGGCTTCGCCTTCATCATAAAGCGGATCGAAGCCGGCCAGAATGATCTTCGCCGGTGGGAGGCCCTTGTGGCTGGGTGCCAGAAGCGGTGAACATTGCCAATCCCGCCGTTTCGCAGTGTCGGGCACATAGAGGTCCATGAACCTGTGCATGTCACCGTTTGTGAGCGCAACCCCGCTTCCGAACCGCGGGTCGTAGTCGAATGTCAGATCCGTAATCGGGTAGGCGAGGACCTGCCCGTGCAACTTGACTTGCGAGTCACCGATCAGCGCAATCGTCGTCGCGGCCGCAAGATTGCCGCCGGCACTGTCCCCGCCAACGAAAATGCGTGACGGGTCGATCTTCAAGACTGCCGCCGTCGAAAAAACCCAGCGCGTTGCTGTCAAGGCGTCATCGAAGGCCGCGGGAAAGGGATGTTCCGGCGCGAGATGGTAGTCGACGCTGATGATCGCGCAGTTGGCGGCATTTGCAATGGCGCGGCAGACCCAATCGTGACTGTCGAGATCGCCGACGACCCAGCCGCCGCCATGAAACCAGACAAGGACGGGCAGGTCCGCCTCCTTCGCAGTCTGCATTCCTCGATGGTAGCGCAACTGAAACTCACCATGTGCGCCGACAAGGGTAAACTCTCGTGTCGAGGCAACATGCGGCAATTCAGGCTGATATCCAGGCCGTGCGCGCCGCAGACCTTCACGCATTGTCTCCACCGTCGGCGGTGCAGCCGTTCTGGGCAGCGCTGCCATGAAGGCTATGGATTCCGGGTCCATTTCACCAAGAGAGGCCCGGTGCGGAGGGGATGATTTCAACGTCATAGGTGGTTCCTTACAGGATGAGCATAGGTCGGGAGAACGGGCATCCAACTGATCGTCGTGTTGCGGCTACGCGCGGAGTTTTCCTCGTCAGCCGAGGGGCCGAGTGCATTCCGAACCCAAGGAACTGCCCGTTGACAACTGAAACTCTAGAATATAAGAACGCCTTATGCAATTGGAGTTGATGGAACTCGACATGGAAAAGCGTCATCAAAACAAAGTGGTTGTCATCACTGGCGGAGCTGCCGGAATTGGGCGCGCTTTTGCCCAGCGTGTCGCACAGGAAGGTGCGAACGTGGTCATCGTCGACCGCATCCCGGCCGACGAAGTGGTGGATGAGATCACGAAGGAGAACGGCAAGGCCGTGGCGCATGCATGCGATGTGGGGGATCCCGAAGCAGTCAGGCAGCTTGGTGTCACCATACTTGAGGGATTCGGCCGATGCGATGTCCTCGTCAACAATGCCGGCATCTTTCCGAGCTGCCGTTTCGAGGACCTGTCCTACGAACAATGGCGCCAGATGATCACGGTCAATCTCGATTCCATGTTCCTGATGGCGAAGCAGTTTGTACCAGGCATGCGTCAGCGCAAATGGGGCCGTGTGGTCAACATGACCTCCAATTCCTATGCCCAGGTTGCCCCTGGGCTTACGCACTATATTGCAAGCAAGGCTGGCGTTATCGGGTTTACGCGTGCGCTCGCCAGTGAGCTGGGCGCCGATGGAATCACAGTCAATGCGATTGCGCCCGGCTTTACGCGGACGCCCGGCACTCTGGCGCGTAAGCCGAACTTTAACGGCATGACATCCGAGCAGCTCTTCGAGGCGCACGCCAATCGACAGGCCATTCCACGCCCGTCTGAGCCCAAGGATCTGGCCGGTGCTCTGTCCTTCCTGATGAGCGACGACGCCGCGTTCATGACGGCGCAGACGCTCTACGTCGATGGCGGCCAGGTTCGGTCGGGCTGATCTGTCGTGATTGAGTGAAGGGAGGATGGTTTTGGACGAGCTTTTCAGACTTGATGGCAAAGTGGCCCTTGTGACGGGGGGCGGCAGTGGATTGGGCCGGGTGATGGCAGAAGGTTTTGCCAAGGCCGGCGCATCGGTGATCTGCGCGGATATTTTCGAGGATCGTTGCGCAGAGGTCGTGCAGGCGATCACGTCCGCCGGCGGGCAGGCAACTGCCTGCCGGATCGATGTGTCGGACGAGGCATCCGTCGCAGAAGCCGTCGCATGCATCCCGCAGGGGAAATTGCATGTGCTCGTTAACAGTGCCGGCATTGCGGCCGTACCCGCTCGCACTCACGAGACCCGCCTTGAGGACTGGCGTCGCGTCATCGACATCAACCTGACCGGGACTTTTCTCGTCACGCGCGCCGCACTTCCGATGATGTTCGAGGCGGGCGGCTCCATCATCAATCTGGCCTCGATACTGGGCATGGGTGGCTACTATCCCGGCTTCGTGTCAGCGGGGGTGGATTATGCAGCCTCGAAAGCCGCCATCATCGGCTTCACAAAGCAGGTCGCCGTTGAATACGCCGAATACAACATTCGTGCGAACACGATCGCGCCGGGTTGGCACGGGGGTACAAGGCTGGGAGCGGCTCGCCGGCAGCAGGCTTCGAGTGGAGACGAGGAGCGGTTTTATTCCGCGATCCACAGTCGCATTCCGATGAAGCGACGCGGCCAGGCGGAGGAAATCCTTGGCGTTGCCCTTTATCTTGCGTCGCCCGCATCGGCCTACATGACGGGTCAGCTGCTGGTACAGGACGGTGGCTGGACTGCCACCTGAAGGTTGAAGACCGTCTAGAACAAAACGGGATTATCCGGCGTCAGGCAGACACCGGAAGGCAGCCTGCCGACAATGGCTTGGCGGGTGGACATTGCTGCATTCATGGATCGAGGAGAATCCGATGCCAAAGGCGAGCGCCGAGAAGGTGAATACCGCGCATTCTTCAAACTGGGTCGACAAGGCGCGGGAGGCTGCGCCCGCTCTGCGTCCGCATGCGGCAGCGAACGAGGCTGCCGGCTGCCTTACGTCTCCTACTCTGGATACGCTGCGCGAAAACGGCTTTTTCACCATGCTGGCGGCGCGGCCGTTCGGCGGGGCGGAGGTCAGTCCCGTGGAAGCACTGGAGGTCTACGAAACCCTGTGTGAGGCCGATGCGGCTGCGGGGTGGGTCGTGATGGCTTCCAATGTGGCCATCGGCTCCGCATCCGGCTATTTGCCGACTGAAGGCGCACGCAAGGTATTTAGTGGGGGTATTCCCATTATCGCCGGAAATGGCGGACCGTTCGGCAGAGCCGATGTGGACGGAAAAGGCTTCCGATTGTCCGGTCGCTGGAGCTATGGCAGCGGCGTTCTCCATTCTCAATGGATCCACAGCGGTGGCCGCGTGTTCGAGAATGGAAAGCCGCGCGTCAATCCGGTGACGGGTCAGCCCGAAGTCCGAACATTCATCGTACCCACGGAGCAGGCGAAAATGCTCGGAAACTGGGACGTCGTCGGCCTTCGTGGAACGGGCAGCGTCGATTACGAGTTCAATGATGTTTTTGTTCCGGAGGAGTTCACGCATTTCCCGGATGCCAATGTTGCCCAGCAGGGCGGCAATCTGTTTCGGCTCGGAATCGTCGGAATGTCCCCGTTGGGACATACGGGCGCAGCCCTGGGGATCGCACGAAGGGCGCTGACGGAGCTTGCGGCGCTGGCGGAGTCTCCCGATGGCCGACCATCGCGGCTCGCCGTCCAGGGTGGAGACGATCAGTTTCAGGAAAATTACGGGCTTGCCGAAGGGCAGTTGAGAGCGGCGCGCGCGCTTTGCTACGAAGTGTGGCGCGATATCTCTGACACGTTGGGGGCCGGCAACCCGGTCCAGACGCGACAGTACACGTTGGCGAGACTTGCTTTGGTCCATGTCACGAACACGGCTGCCGATGTCTGCGTGTTCGCTCACAAGGCGGCGGGCGGCATTTCTATTCGTGATACCGCCCTGCAGCGTTGCTTCAGAGACATGTTCACCGCCTCCCAACATCGCATCGTTTCGAACTCTTTCGCGAAGGATTGTGCGCGGGACCTTCTGGGTCAGGCCGCTGACAAGATCTGGGCAATCCGCGGTCTCATTGACCGTCCGGTCGAGATCAAGCCGCTGTAAATCGGGTTCAGCCAGCGGGTGCGCATTCTGCTCGACCTGCGGAAACGGTTCATGGAGGCGGAAATCATGAGCAGACGATTGCGCGTCGCAATTGTCGGCGGCGGCCTGGGAGGCCTTGCGGTCGCTCAGGCCCTGCGGGGAGATGCTGAGATTGTGATCCTCGAGCAGGGGTCTCGCTTCGGCGAGGTCGGGGCGGGCATCAACATGTCCCCCAATGCCTTTAAGGTCCTGAGAGAGCTTGGACTGGAAGAGCCGTTGCGACGTTGCGCCTTTCAGCCAGAACGCCATGTTTTCCGTGACTGGAGAAGCGGACGAACACTTTTCTGCGCCGATATCCGTTCCGAATACGAGACAAGTTTTGGTGCCCCGCATCTCAGCGTCCACCGCGCCGATCTCCATGAAATTTTGGCGGCTGCCCTGCCGAAATGTGAGGTTCGCTTTCAATCTCGTTGCGTGTCAGTCACCCAGAGCGAAGGGTCCGCAGTCGTTCATCTCGACAATGGGGAAGAGGTTGAGGCCGACGTGGTTATTGGTGCGGATGGTATCAAGTCCGCCGTTCGCGAGAGCCTGTATGGCAAGGATGAGCCGGAGTTCACGGGCAATGTCGCATGGCGTTTCACACTGCCGATCGAGGCGCTGTCGCATGCGATAGAGCCCGCCGTGACAAACTGGCTGGGGCCTGGGGGGCATGTGGTTCATTACTATGTGCGTCGCGGGCAGTTGGTAAACGTCGTTGCCGTTCGCGAGACCGCTCAATGGACCGCAGAGTCCTGGGCTCTCAAAGCCGATAGGGAAGAGATGGTTCATGCCTTTGACGGCTGGAACACTCACCTTCGGAGCATGTTCGCGCAGGCCGACACCTGCTTCAAGTGGGGATTGTTTGATCGGCCTCCGCTTGCCCGATGGTCGGAGGGGAGGGTCACGCTTCTCGGCGATGCCGCTCATCCCATGCTTCCATTTCTCGGTCAGGGTGCCGCCATGGCGCTTGAAGACGGCCTGATGCTCGGACTGCTGCTGTCGCAGGATCATCGAACGATCGCGGATCGGTTGTCCCTGTATGAGAGGCTGCGTCTGCCACGGACGGCCCGAGCCCAGATCGGATCACGCATGCGCGCGACCGAAAATCATCTTAAGTCTCCCGTCCAGCGCTTCATACGGAACCTGAAGTTCAAAATCCGGCAACATCGCAACCCGAAGGCGACGCTTCACAAGGGCGAGTGGCTTTACGTTTACGATGTCCGCGAGGTCCTTCGCGCTGCCGACATCTGAAACGAAGAAAGTCGTCTGTCGCATGCCCGGTAGCCGTGATTGACATTCTTAGATTCTAGAATATAAGAATGTCAGCTAGCCGAATTTAGCGGGAATGAAATGATACCGATCAAGATGCTCCAACGCGGGCTCAGGATAAACGCGCAAGGCGTGGCGCTCGTAGATGGTGAGCTATCGCTTACCTATATGGAACTTGCCCGGCATGTCGATGCCTTCGCGGACTATCTTCAGAAGACGCTGCCTGAGCCACAGGCGCGCATTGGGCTCTGTGCGCACAATAACTGGCAGCACGTCGTCGCCATGCTGGGAATCTTTGCCTCGGGACACACCTGGGTTCCGCTCAACCCCCGCAATTCGCGCGAGGAGCTTGAGGGCATTGCGTTCGCGTCCGAACTTTCGCTCGTCGTAACGGATCACGAGTTCCTGCCGCTGTTTGAGAAGCTTGAATTGCCTTTGGTCCTAGCGGCTGGTGGAGCACAGGACAGAGACGGCATCGCAGCCCTATGCGGGCGACATGCCGGCTGCCATCCGACCGAGGTCTTGAACCCCGATGAAGGGATCATGGCGATCAAGTTTACCGGTGGCACGACAGGGAGTCCAAAGGGCGTGATGCAGCCCTATCGGGCCTTCATGAACTGCATTGCGAGCATGCTGACAGTCTTCGGATTTGGTCAGGATGAGCGCATGCTGACGGTCGCTCCCCTCACCCACGGCGCGGGCACATTCATCTTGCCGGTTTTGGCTGTCGGAGGATGCATCGTCCTTCTGGATGGAGCCAAGGCGCCGCGCATATCCGATGTGATGATTGAACAACGGATCACCGCGAGCTTCATGCCTCCGACGTTGATCTATTCGCTGATGGATCACGCGATCGAGAATGGGATGCAATTTCCGGCGCTTCGCCACCTGATCTACGGGGCCGCGCCGATGCCATCCTCCAAGGTCCGGCAAGCGCAAGAAGTATTCGGTCCCTGCCTGGCGGCCATCTATGGCCAGACCGAAGCGCCGACCATGATCACGGCGATCACGGCAAGCGAGTTGTGCGACGCGCAAAACATCGGATCGGTCGGCCGGCCCTGTCCCTACAACGATGTACAGATCATGGGACCGGGAGGCGATTTTCTGCCGGTCGGCGAGACAGGTGAAGTTGTGGTGAAAGGGGACCTCGTCATGCGGGGCTATCTGAACAGGCCCGACTTGACTGCATCAACCATCGTGAATGGCTGGCTGCACACAGGCGACCTCGGCTCGTTCGATGAACGGGGATATCTCACCCTGAAAGGGCGCTCGCGCGACGTCATCATCTCCGGCGGTTTCAATGTGTACCCGGCGGATGTAGAGGCGGCGATTGCCCGGCATCCCGACGTGCGTCACGTGACGGTGATTGCGCGCGAGGACGACTATTGGGGTGAGCGCGTCGAAGCCGCAGTCGTTTGTGCGGAAAACAGTCTTATCACGCCAGCCGAACTGATCGCCTTCGCCAGAGAGCAGGTCGGGCCGGTCCGGTCGCCAAAAGCCATCCATTTCCTCAGCGAAATGCCTACCAACCCGGTGGGAAAGGTGACACGCCGCGACGTCCTGAGTGCGGTCGAAGCCCTTGAGAGTGAGGGCGCATGATGTCGCAAGCGGAACAAGTCTATATTGTCGGCTCCGGCATAACGTCTCTTGGAAAACAGCCGGATCGATCGGTTCGACAATTGTCGGCCATTGCGTTGGGGAAGGCGCTTGCCGACGCAGGCCTCACAGACCCGACCGCTATCGAGGCGGCTTGGTTTTCCAATACACGTCAGGCTCTTCTTGAGGGGCAAAATGGCATTCGTGGCGAGGTAGCTCTGCGCTCCAGCGGTATTGCTGGCATTCCCGTGACAAATGTCGAAAATGCCTGTGCCAGCGGTAGCACCGCCTTGCTCAATGCGATGGCGTATCTCAAGGCGGGATTCGGCGAAGTGGCGCTGGTTGTCGGGGCGGAGAAGATGTTTTTCCCGGACAATCGCCAAGGCATGTTTGCCGCCTTCAAGGGGAGCACCGACGTCCAGCAATTCGATCAGCAACTTGAGCAATTGCTGGCTCTGGCCCACGGAACGCCCATTCCGGATGATGTTCAGCCTGCGGCCGAACGCAGTGTGTTCATGGACATTTACGCGGCCTTTGCCCGCCACCACATGGCAAGCTTTGGCACAACACAGCGCCAGATCGCGGCCGTAGCCGCCAAGAACCACCACAATTCGACGCTGAACCCGGATGCTCAATACCGCTTCGACATGACGATCGAGGAAGTTCTGGCCGATAAGTCAGTGTCATGGCCTTTCACGCGGGCGATGTGTGCGCCGATCAGCGACGGCGCGGGAGCGTTGGTTCTGTGCACCGGACGCGCGCTTCATCGTTTCGAGACGAGACGCGCCATTCCTATCGCGGCCTGTGCGCTGACATCCTCCAGTCCGCGTATGGCCGATGACTTCGACAATCATCTGGGACGGCGGGCAGCCATGAAAGCCTATGAACAGGCTGGCGTCGGCCCCTCGGACATGTCGCTGGCGGAGGTGCATGATGCCACGGCTTTTGCCGAAATCCTGCAGGTAGAGAACCTCGGATTTGCTCCGCGGGGCGAAGGTGGGCGGTTGACAGAAGAGGGAGCCACCCGGCTCGGCGGGCGCATTCCCGTCAACCCTTCGGGCGGTCTGCTCTCCAAGGGGCACCCGATCGGGGCCACCGGCGTCATTCAGGTTCACGAACTCGTCACTCAATTGCGCGGTGAGGCCGGAGCGCGGCAGGTGCCGAATGCACGATGGGCGATCGCGGAGAACGGCGGTGGCTTTCTGGGCTTCGAGGAAGCCGCAACCGTCGTCACCATTCTGGGCGGCAAGTGACACAATAGGGATTTGAGAGGATTGAAACGCCAATGAAACTGATCAGCTACCTTGAAAAGAGTGGTCGCGAGAGCTGCGGTCTCGTGACGGGAGATGCGGCCAAACCGACCGGTATCATTGATCTCGGCGATCGTTATGCCTCGCTTCGGGCGCTGCTTGCCGATCCGTCCGGGCTTGAGTATGCCGGATCCCGCGCACATGAGCAGCCATCCGTCGCATGGAGCGAAGTGCGCCTGCTGCCTGTCATCACAGACCCCTCGAAGATCCTTTGCGTTGGTGTCAATTATGCCAGCCACATCAAGGAAACTGGTCGCGAGACGCCAACAAAGCCGATGATTTTCACCCGTTTTGCCGAGACGCAAGTCGGGGCGAATGAGGATATGCTGTGCCCGAAAGTGTCGGAGCAATTCGACTATGAAGGCGAGCTTGCGGTCATTATCGGCAAGCGCAGTCGCTATGTGACGCCGGAGCAGGCCATGCAACGCGTTGCCGGCTATTCCTGTTACAATGACGGCAGCGTCCGCGACTGGCAGCGCCACTCTCAGCAATTTGCGCCGGGCAAGAACTTCCCCAAGACCGGCGCTTTCGGACCGTGGCTGGTCACCACGGATGAACTGCCGGATATCTCCGCGCAGACGTTAAAAACGCGGCTGAACGGCGAGGAGGTGCAGAACGCTACGCTCGATGATCTCATCTTCAACGTGCCGGAACTGGTCTCCTATTGCTCCAGCTTCATCACGCTCGAGCCGGGCGACGTGATCATCACCGGGACGACCGGTGGCGTCGGTGCATTCCACAAGCCGCCGCTCTGGATGAAGGCGGGCGACACGGTCGAGATCGAGATTTCCGGGATCGGCGTCCTGAGGAACGGGATCATCAAAGAACCCGCAGATTTTGCCATCTGATCCAGATCTGCAGCAGGGAGGAGATTCATCGTGAGCTACCTTATTCGCCAGATGGGCCACATTGCGCTCGCCACGCCCGATCCCGAAGGCTCGGCGCAGGATCTCGCCGAGATTTCCGGTCCTCGTATCGTAGATCGGACGCCCGATCTGGTTACCCTGTCGAGCAACACCCGCAAGCATGAGGTCGGCTATTTCAGAAGCAATCGCAAGGCGGTTCTCGCGCTTGGCCTGGAAGCCATTGATGCAGGCGCGGTTGATGAAGTGAGGCGGCGGGCGATCAATAACGGCTGTGAAATTCTGTCCGACCGGTCTTATTTCCCCCATGTCGACAAGGCCGTGCGTTTTGTCACGCCGCAGGGGCCGATATTCGAAGTGCATACGCCCGTACCGCGTGACCAAACCGCCCGATATGGGGAACACGGCGCGCATCCTGTTCGTCTGGAGCATGTCAATATTCGCGTTACGGACGCGAAGGGGTTTGGCGTCTTTTGCGAGACCGTTTTCGGGATGAAGCTTTCCGATCGCACCACGCATGACGAGTTGCAATGGTTCAGGGCTGCCGACGGCTTCCATCACACGATTGCCATCGGCACCGGCGAAGCGAAACTTCACCATTACGGATTCGACGTTCGCTGCTTCGAGGATCTCGCGACGATCGCGGACACGCTTGCACTCAAGGGTCGCGCGATGCTGTGGGGACCAGGGCGCCATGGGGCTGGTGACAATATCTTCACCTATTATGCCGATCCGAACGGCTGCGTGGTCGAGAACTCGATCGAGATGGAGCGCATCGATTCCGACGACATCTATGTGCCCCGCACATGGTCCCTCGGCCCGGAAAGCAGGGTGCGCAACCTCTGGGGACCGCTGGAGGGGCCGGAATACCGGGCAGCCGGCATACCTTTCGCGCTCGAACCCTGATGCGGTGTCGCGCACCACAAACATATGACCGGGAGGAATGGCAAGGTGGCTAGAATAGTTGTTATCGGTGGAACCGGTTATGCAGGTCGACACATCGCGCGCGAGGCTGTTGCCCGCGGCCATCATGTCACCTCCTTCAGCCGTTCAAGCTCGGCAGAACCTGTACCAGGCGTTGATTATCGGCATGGGAACATCACCGACATCGAGGCCGTCAGACCCCTTTTGCAGGGCGCCGATGTTGTTATCGGTGCGCTCTCCCCGCGCGGCGAGCTCGCGGGCGCAATGGTCAGAGCTTATCGCGGCGTCATAGGTTTGGCGACGCAGGCTAAGGCCCGTTTGCTGGTTGTAGGCGGCTTCACGGCGCTTCGTCCCAACCCCGATGCCGAAAGATTTATAGATACAGGCACAGTTGCGCCGGAGTTTGCCGTCGCAGCACGAGAAACAGCAGACGTACTAGAATGCCTGCTTTCCGAGGCG
This sequence comes from Rhizobium oryzicola, assembly GCF_030504645.1. Taxonomy (GTDB): domain Bacteria; phylum Pseudomonadota; class Alphaproteobacteria; order Rhizobiales; family Rhizobiaceae; genus Neorhizobium; species Neorhizobium oryzicola. The sequence continues at coordinate 425,747 of NZ_JAUKWQ010000004.1, forward strand.
CCAGGCGATCTTGACTGGCTTTATATGAGCCCTGGTCGCGTCTTTGGTGCCTTCGCCCCGGGCGAGCGTCGGGGCACCTATCGTGTGGGTGACGAGGTGGCGCTTTTTGACCCGGAAGGAAAATCGGCCATTGGCGGCGAAGATTTTGCCGCTGCCGTTGCGGCCGAGATTGAAAGACCGAGCCGACATCGTGCTCATATCCAGTTCGTGTATTGAGCGGATTGCGCAGGGAGGCGTTCATGAGCGGTGTCGTCATCATCGGTGCCGGCCACGGCGGAAGCCAACTCGCCATCAGCTTGCGCGATGAGGGTTATGATGGGGCCATCACCCTGATCGACGCGGAAGGCGAGCTTCCTTATCACAAACCGCCGCTATCGAAGACGTTTCTCAAGCAGAGCGACGCGAGACCAATGCCGCTTCGTCCCGCTTCCGCCTATGATGATCGCGAGATCGAGAGAATTGCCGGGCGCGCATCGCATGTCGATATTGTCGGTCGCAAGGTCGCGTTGGAGAGCGGACAGCGTCTCTCCTATGAGCACATGGTTCTTGCGACCGGATCGCGCAACCGCAGTTTCGCAGCCTGGCCCAAGGCCAGCAACGTATTTTCCCTGCGATCACTGGCGGATGCTTATGCGCTGCGAGCGGCGATGATGGAGACCCGCCGCGTCGTGATCGTTGGCGGAGGATTCATTGGTCTCGAGCTTGCTGCGTCGCTTCGATCAACCGGGCGGGACGTTGTCGTGCTGGAAGCCGCCGATCGCGTGCTCAAGCGCGTGGCCGCTGCAGAAATCTCTGCGGCGGTTGAGGCTGTTCTCGAAGAAATGAATGTCGAGATCCTAAGCAACACTCAAATCATCAATGTGGATTGCAGAGAAGGTCGCGTCATCGGGATTGAGACCAATCGCGGCAGAGTTACCTCCGATCTCGTCGTGGTCGGCATCGGTGCGGACGCGGAGGTGAGGCTCGCGCATTCCCCGTCTCTCGCCACTGACAATGGCATTTTGGTCGATCCCGCTCTACGGACAACATCGCCCGGCGTGTGGGCGATCGGCGACGTCGCAAATGTGATGTCTCGCGAAAACGGAACACGATTGAGGATTGAGAGCGTCCAGAACGCCACTGACCAGGCTCGTCACGTCGCCAGATGTATCGCTACTTCGCGAGTAGAACCCTATCAGTCAATCCCGTGGTTCTGGTCAGACATAGGGCCTGCAAAATTGCAGATCGCCGGATTGTCGTCCGGTTCCACCGAACGGATCGTGCGCGACGAACCGGGCCGCCTCGCTGTCTATCATCTGCGTGGTGCAGATCTCGTGGCAGTCGAGACCATCAACAATCCGGCCGAGCACGTGCTCGCGCGCAGGCTGCTGGCTGCTTCGGCAAAACCGACCGCAGAGCAAATCAGGCAGGGCCCGCAGGTCCTGCGCATGCTCATTGATATATGATGAGCGGAGATAGGAGAGCGGCGGCACTGAATGCCTCTGTCGGGCGCCAGAGTCCGACGGAGGCTGTGTCTGCTATTCCTTTTGGTCGCGAAACCGGTTTCTACCTTTTGCTGGCAAACTAGTATTGGCTTTGCGGAACTGAAATGACCGCGCCGTCAAGATGTTCGTCCACCTTGATTTGGCAGCTGAGGCGGCTGGTCGGGCGACGAGGCGCATTCACGAAGTCGAGCAGATCGTTTTCAGCTGTGGCTGGGATGCCCAGACGCTCGTAAGCTTCCTGATCAAGATAGATGTGGCAGGTGCCGCATGACATGGATCCACCGCATTCGGCAACAATGCCTTCGATGCCATGTTCTACGGCGCATTCCATGACGGACGCGCCATTAGACGCGGCGATTTCGTGTCGATCTCCGGAGGAGGATATGAAGGTGAGTTTTGGCATGAAATGTCCTGTGCTTCCACAGATAGGCGCGGAAGGGTAATGGATAGGATGCATCTGCCCGACGGAATGATCAGCCGGGCGGTTTTACTTTCAGCGATGTACTCTCATCTCATCTGTTTAGCCGAACCGGTAGACGATCTGGCCCGCGGAACGACAAGGTCGGGAGAAAGCTGATCGACTCCTCGTCCTCTAGCCGCATCTTCGGGAAAGCGGTGGTTAACTCCTCAAGCAAGATGCGCAATTCCATCCGCGCCAGCGGTGCGCCCAGGCAGTGATGAATGCCGTTTCCGAACGCGATGTGGGATCGGGCATTGCTGCGTCCAATGTCGAAAATCTCTCCATCGGCAAACTGCTTCTCATCACGGTTCGCGGAAGTTAGCGAAAGCAGGATCTGTGATCCCCGAGGAAGCTGGACTCCCGCAATCTCCACATCCACTTTGGCTCGACGACGCCAGGCAATGGTCGATGTCGCGTATCGCAGGCCTTCCTCGACCGCGTTTGGGATCAGGGATTGATCTTCGACGATCGCTTGCCAGGTTATCGGTCGCTTGAGTAGTTCGAAAAGCAGATTTCCGGCGGCGTTCGTTGTTGTCTCATGCGCTGCAAGAAGCAGCCCGAACACGAGGCTCTTGACCTCGTTTTCTGTGAGAATGGAATCGTCGCCGGCGCGTGCGGCGAGCAATGCGCTAGGGTAATCGTCACCGGGTTTTTTCTTGCGCTGCTCGACCAATGCACTGGCAAAATGCCAGAAGTCGGCCAGATCGCGCGCTGCCTCCATTTGCTGTTCATGGGTAAGCGTACCAAAGATCAGCTTGATGCGCAGATCGGCCCACTGTTTCAGCTTGCGTGCGTCAAGTTGCTTTTCGCCGAGGAGAAGAAAGGCCACCTTTGCGGGGTATTCGTAGGTGAAGGATTCCACAAGATCGACGATGTCTTTGCCGCTATTGCTGATTTCGTTGATATATGAGCGGGCAAGAGCTCTGACATCGGCCTCGTAGTTCTGAAACTTCTTCATGTTTAGAAATGTCATCGCCGCGTTGCGACCGCGCGTATGCCTGGGGGGGTCGCAGGCAACCTGTACGCTCTCATTGGTGAAATGCTGATCCCGCAGGAATTGATGCATTTCCTCGGGCCAGGGTACGATCGGTGCCGTGGCGTTCGAGGCCGAGAAGCGTTCGTGATCCCGCAGGACCGCCAGCGCATCTTCCCGCCGGGTCACGACCCAGCAGTCGATGCTCGGGGCGTAGAAGATCGGCACCTCAGGTCGCACGGACGCATAGAAGTCCGTCATGCCTTTGTGTTCGAAGGGCTGAAAACGCTCTCCGGCCTGATGCATGGGGCATCCGGCGGGGATTTTGCTGAGAATGGTTGTCGAAGTCATGTCTACCTCCCGAAAGACCTGGCTCTGCCTTCTGTTGACCGAGTTCACCGATCTGAAAGAGCGGCATGTCAGCCCGGTTTGTCCACGGCTCATACCGAGAAACCGCGACGCCTACATCTCGTATATATTCTAGTATTTTTGTTCGGTCAACGTGTTGAAGCTGCTTCACATCGACGCCTTTCGTCGTGCGATGCGAGGTTAGGGGGAGAGATTTTGTGACGGACCAGCCACTGAAGAAACCAAAGATGCGGGCGCGTCTAAACTCCCATGGCGCGGCTGGATTTTGCGATGGAGTTATGTGTTTTGCGCGCGCAGATGCACGCACCTTGGTCTTCCTGAAACCTCGGATGGGGTCGGTTCAATCAGGGGGCGGAACATAGTGCCTTTCAGCATCTCATCCCACGGAAACGAGCCTTTGAGCCCGCCCGAAAGTATTTTCCGAGCCAGAATAAGTCGCAGGATTCCCGGTCGCTTCTTTGCTTCGCCGATTAACGCTGTAGCCCAGGTCCGTTTCGTTTGGCCTGATCATTTGACGGGCTGCTGCCCGCCCACCTTGGCAATTCGCTCGGCAACCGCCAGAACATGCTGCCTCATGACTGTGGTCGCACGCGTCGCGTCGCGGGCCTCGATCGCAGCGATCAACTCCTGATGCTCCTTGTGAGCGATCTTGAGACGTTCCATGAAAATAGGTGCCTTCGCCGTAGCAACCATGAAGTCGCCGAGGTCGCCCATGATTTCGGTGGAGTCCGCAAGCGGGGCAGATCTGATCATGCTGTGGATTTCAGAATGAAATCTCTGGTTCAGCCTGCGATACTCCCGCGCCAGTTCGCTTCCGCTCGGGGGCTTCTTCACCAGCTGGGCGATTTCCGACGAAATGGATTTAAGTTGCCTGATATGAGCGGGCTCGGCACGCTCGCAGGCAAGCGCGACGCAGACACATTCCGCCTCAGCGAACAGCCGATAGAAGTCGACCATCTCCTGAACACTATACTGGCGAGGGTAGCTGCCCACCTGCGGAATGATGCTGATGAAACCTTCAAGCGCCAATCGCCGCACAGAATCCATGACCGGCTGACGGCTGACGCCGAGATCACTTGCGATCGCGTCGATTGGAACCATGCTGTCCACGGGGAGCGTTCCGTCCAGAAGCATCTGCCTTACGTGCTGATATACTTGAACGCCCAGGCCCGTCTTTTCTCGTCGCAGCATTACCTAACCCGCAGCTCGCCTTCTAAAACACTAGTATAACTCTTGTCGTGCCTGATTTGCAATTCGAGGCGGTTCTTCTTAGCGCATCCCGGGCACGGTTTTCCACTTCAATCCCTGCCATGCGACCCACGGTCCAGTTTGTCCACCGATCTTGGCATTCCATCCTGAGCAGCCGTGGATGAGACAAACCTTATTGGCCTTTTTGCAACACTCTAAGATTTTAGTATTTATGTGAAGCAAGTTGAAGGAGGCATATATGGATCGCAGTTCTGAAGATATTGTCATTGCCGCGGTGAGAAATATAATTCAACGTGTTCAAGATGCTAGTCTCTACAACTATCGAGGCTGCCCACACTTGTCTTAAGGCCACGTGCAGCATCCCGTAGTCCTTACTTGATCTGATGGTGCTAACCACCAACCCGTCTGAGGAGGGAAAGATGCGCAAGCGCAAGCTTGGACAACATGGTCCGGAAGTCTCGGCTCTGGGCTTCGGTTGCATGGGATTGAACCACCATCGGGGACCCGCTTTGCGCAAGGAGGATGCAATCGCCTTGCTGCGTGCAGCCGTTGAGCGCGGCGTTACCTTTTTTGATACCGCCGAGATCTACGGTCCTTTCACCAACGAGGAAATCGTCGGAGAGGCGCTTGCCCCGGTTCGGGATCATGTTGTCATCGCGACAAAGTTCGGCTTTCGGGACGGCCGTCCGAGCACCGGGCTCGACAGTCGGCCGGAGAGCATCCGTCGAATGGTCGATGCTGCCTTGGTGAGGCTGAAATCCGATAGAATAGACCTGCTCTACCAGCACCGCGTCGATCCTGACGTGCCGATGGCGGATGTGGCGGGAACCGTCAAGAGCTTGATCGACGCCGGCAAGGTTCTGCATTTCGGTCTGTCGGAGGCTGACGACCAGTCGATCCGGCTGGCTCATGCGGTACAGCCTGTGGCGGCGCTGCAGAGCGAATATTCTCTCTGGTGGCGGCAGCCGGAACAAGGCGCTCTTTCGACAGTCGAAGAGCTTGGCATCGGCTTCGTCTCCTACAGCCCGCTCGGGCGTGGCTTTCTCTCGGGCACCATGGGGGAAAGCACCAGTTTCGACAGCGAGAATGATCAGCGTAAAACCAATCCTTATCTTTCAGCGGAAAATCGCGCGGCCAATCAGCCGATTGTCGACGCAATCCTCTCAATCGCGCAACAGAAGGGTGTCACAGCCGCGCAGGTAGCGATCGCATGGCTGCTGGCCCGCAAGCCATGGATCGTGCCAATCCCAGGCACGACCAAGCTGCACAGACTTGAGGAGAATCTGGCTGCCGTATCCATTGATTTCGATGAACAGGACCTTGCGCAAATCGACGAGATGTTTTCGAAAATCACACCGCATGGCGAGCGCTATTCCGCTCCATCTCGGCAGCTCAATACAAAATGAATTGGCAGAGCCTGTCGGCCTGACCTTCAATCGAAGAAGCCGGCATCCTCTTCCTTCAGATATTTTTTGGCGGCTTCTGCGTCGATGTCGAGGCCAAGACCGGGCGCTTCCAAAAGGTCCACCATGCTGTCCTTGACGATCTGCGACGGCAGGCCGATGACCAGATCTTCCCACCAGGGATCAGACGCACTTGGATACTCGAAGGCCACGTAGTTGGCCGGCAAGGTGGCGCAGACATTGATCAGCGCACCGAGGCCCAGCAAGCCATTGGCTGTCCCGTGCGGTGCCATCAGGATCGAGTGCATGTAGGCGTGCTCGGCGACCCATTTGAGTTCGGCAATGCCGCCGATGTCGGCCGGGTCGGGGCCGATGACGCGCACCGCCTGGGTCTCGATCAGTTCCTTGAAGTTGTGCCGCAGGTAGATCTGCTCGCCGGTGTGGATCGGCGTCGAGGTGGAGGTTGTCAGCTCCCGATAGGCCTGCGGATTGACCCAGGGAACATAGTCCCCAGTCAGCATGTCCTCAAGCCACATCAAATTGTACTTCTCCACGGCGCGCGCGAACTTGATGGCATCGGGCAGCATCCAGCCCGGCCCGCAATCGAGCGCCAGGCTCACTTTGTCGCCCAGCACTTCCTTCATCGCGATGACGCAGTCGAGCATGTGGTTGAAACCGCGCTCGCTGATCACGCCCTGGTCCATGGCGCCGTGATAGCCAGCCTTCTTCTGTGTCACGCCGTAGTGGAAGTCCTCGATCGTGTCCTTCATGTTGGAGTGGAACGAGATGCCCTGCTTGACCATGAAGAAGTTCTGGGGCTGCTCCATCATCCATTTGACGTCGGCGGCATAATCCTCCGGCCGGTCGCCCGTGCGTTTCTGGCGGATCGAACCATTGTAGACGCGCACCTTATCGCGCACCTTGCCGCCCAGCAGTTTGTAGACGGGCACGCCCGCGGCCTTGCCGGCTATGTCCCAAAGCGCATGCTCGATAGCGCTGACGGCGGCGCCATAGGGTTTGAAAGAGCCACGCTGGCGAATCTTCAGCATCACCCTCTCGACATCGGTCGGATCTTCACCGATCAGCGCTTCGCGGAAATGCAGCACCCAAGGCTTGAGATAGGTCTTGGTAAATTCGACTTCGCCCAGTCCATATAGACCCTCGTCGGTGACGATCCGGACGATGGGATGTCTGCCGATGACGGCACAACGGAGATCGGTGATTTTCATGTTCTTTTGCCTCAGCTCCAGGTGCGGTCCCAGGAATATTCATCATTCCAGTGATCGGTCGGTTGCCAAATGCCGGTGACCCCCGGCTGCAGATGTTGCGCAATCACCTCGTCAACGACATCGTCGATCCCCAGGCCTGGCTTGTCCGTCACAGTGATAAACCCATCTTTCACGATCGGCTTCGGAGGTCCGGTGACGATGTCGTCCCACCAGTCGACATCGACGGAGTGGTATTCGAGCGCCATGAAGTTTTCTGTTGCGGTTGCGACATGGGCCGCGGCCATCGCCGCGATAGGACTTTCTGCCATGTGAATGGCCATGGCGACACCGTGATCCTGCGCCATGTCACCGATCTTCTTGGTTTCGAGAATGCCGCCACTGGTCAAAAGGTCCGGATGGATGACGGAGAGGCCACGGCTCTTCAGCAGAGGCTCGAAGCCTTCCTTCAGATAGATGTCCTCGCCGGTGCAGATCGGCACCGTGGTCGCGTCCTGCAGCTGTCGATACTGATCGGTATATTGCCAGGGGATCACATCCTCGAGCCAGGCCGGCACGTATTTTTCAATGCGCCTGGCAAGTCGAATGCCGTTCTGCACGGAGATATGGCCAATGTGGTCGATGGCCAACGGAACCGCCATGCCGATGACCTCGCGAACCTCGGCGATATATTGCTCCAGGAAGTCCAATCCCTTGTCGGAAAAGTGGAGGCCGGTGAAAGGATGAGCGACGTTGTGCAGGTCGTAGGCCGCGTTGCGCAGGCGCCGCTCCTCCATCGTCTTCAACGGGCCGCGACTGGGATCGCGACGATAGCCTTCCAGCGAGCCTGCGGGCGACACCACAGCGCCCGGGACCTCCGCGATTTGCATCAGCCCCAGATCCATCTTCAGGAAGGTGAAGCCGAGATCCATGCGCTCCTTCAGGCGCTTGCCGGTTTCAGTCCCGCTCGGGACTGTGGCATCCGTATCGCAATAGACACGCACCTTATCCCTGAAACGACCGCCCAGCATCTGGTAGACGGGGACGCCGTAAGCCTTGCCGGCAAGATCCCATAACGCGATCTCGACGGCCGAGACGCCGCCGCCCTGTCGACCGTGCCCGCCAAACTGCTTGATGCGGCGAAACAGACGGTCGATGTCGCACGGATTTTCCCCGAGCAACCGGCTTTTCAGCATCAGCGCATAGGTGGCACTGGCGCCATCACGCACTTCGCCGAGGCCAACAATGCCCTGGTTGGTGTATATCTTGAGGAGCGCCGACGTGAACGGCGCACCGACGATTTCGGCAACCCGCATATCGGTGATACGAAGATCGGATGGCTTGGAATGCGTGTTGACCCGATTGAGCGCTTCGTCGGCTCCGGCTCCGGCTGCGTCTGCCATGATCTATCCTCGTTTGGTTGATAAGTAAGTCGTCACGAACGCTTTTGGCGGCGTCGCATGACGGGTCAGTCCAGAGCGATCTCGTGTTCCTCAAGGTATGCACGGTTCATCTCCACCCCGAGACCCGATTGGGAGGTCAGCTTGAGGTTGCCGTTTGACACATCGAGCGGCTTGTCGATGAGGTGGTCGTATTTGCCGAGGTTCCACTCGGAGGTTTCCAGCTTATAAAAATTGGGAACCGTCATCATCACCTGCGCGCCCGCCACCACGTTGATCGGGCCTGCGGCGTCATGCGGCGAGACAGGGATATAATAGGCTTCGCACAGGGCGGAAATTTTCTTGAGTTCAGTAATGCCGCCCGTCCATGTGACGTCGGGCATGATGTAATCGGCAAGCCTGTTTTCGAGAACCGGCACAAAGTCCCATTTCGTGTGGCCCCGCTCGCCCCAGGAAATCGGCGCATTCACCTTTTCACGCACCTGCTTGAGCGCATTGAGGCTTTCCGGCGGGCAGGGCTCTTCAAACCAGTCGATCTGACCGGCTTCCTCAAGGCTGCGGCACAGGCGGATGGCGGTTGGGACATCGAAACGGCCATGCGCATCGATCAGGATATCGACGTCGGAACCCGCGGTTTCGCGTATTAATGCGGTGAGTTCGGCGGCTTCACGCTCATCCTTGCGGGTCATGCTGCCATCGAGATAGCCGTCCCGCTGCTCACGGAACTGTCCATCTGGTGAATGGCCCTGGTGGGGAAAGGGATCGAACTTGAGCGCGGTATGGCCGGATTCGACGATGTCGCGAATTTCGCGGATCACCGCGTCCTTGCTGGTAAATTTGGCCTGGTTGGGATGGGTATAAAGTGCGATCTCATCCCGCACCGGCCCACCTAGCAACTCATAGATCGGTTTTCCAAGCACTTTCCCGCGGATGTCCCAGAGGGCAATATCGATGGCGCTCACGCATTCGACAGCAGCGCCACGGCTGCCCATGTAGGTGAAACTGCGGAATATCTTGTGCCAGAGATATTCGATGCGCGCCGGATCTTCGCCGGTCACCGCTACACCGATCTGCTTCAGGATGGTGCAGAGCGCGCGATTGGCGAGTTTCGTCGTTGTGGTGATTTCTCCCCAGCCGCTTATCCCTTCATCGGTCGTCACTTCGACAAACAGAAACTCGCCCCAATAGGAGGCGTCGGATTTGATGAGCCACGGCCGAACACTGGTGATTTTCATCGCAACTGCCTTTATCTGAAGGGGAGGGGACTGCGATATGCGAGGCCGGCTTTCAGTCTAGCCGGCCCTTGCTGCGTTGCGGGCACGCATGTGCTCGAGGATGTGGCGGCCGGAACCTTCGACGTGGCGGGCAATCAGCTCGGCCGCCTCGTTGGCGTTTCCCGCTTTGACAAGCGCAATAAGCTCGCGATGCTCGCTAAGGATTGCCGCTCGCCTGGCAAGCGTGAAATTGAAACGGCGGCTGACAGCGCGCAGCACTTCACGGTGTTTCCACCAGAGTTCCGCCGCGTGGCGATTGTAGTGCTTCTGATACATGACGGTGTGAAAGGCGGTGTCCAACTCGCTGTGTCGCAATGGGTCTTTGAAGTTGTTCGCTTCGATCAAATCCTGGATGCGCTCAAGCTCGGCGATATCCTCTGCGGTGGCCATATTCACGAACCAACGCGTCAGAGCCGGCTCGATGAGGACACCGATCTCGTAAATGTCCCGAACAAAATCCTGGTCGATCGGCCGAACCCTGGCACCACGGTTGGCGACGAGGGTAACAAACCCTTCTCCCCGCAACAATTGCAGAGCCTCGCGCACCGGGTTGGTTGATGTGCCGTGACGCCTCGCAAGGTCGGTGACCACAAGCCGCTCGTTTGCAGCAAGCCGTCCTTCGATGATGTCATCCCTGATCTGCTGATAGAGGGAGGCGCCTTCGTTTGAGGCACCGAGCGCGTCGATCCCTTCGGGTGGCTGCGCCTTAAATTCAGTTGTGTCGGCCAAGTTTGTCCCCAGAAAATACTCTAAATTTGCAAATATCACGCGGTTATCGCGAAAACAATGTACGATTTCCTCGATTGACAGATAAACTCAGATCTGAAAACGTACAATCTGGTCGAGTGGATACATTGGGTGGAGCGTCCGACGGCCGGGGAGTGAAAGACCGCTCGCTTCGACACAGAGCGGCATCGGAGGAATCTGGGAGGATCCTATGACCAGTCATTCGTTGGGCAGTGCCGTTTTGTGCGGCGCTGTGTCCACTGCTTTATCGGTATCGTTGATATCCACATCCGCACTGGCGGCACCGGTCGACCTGAGTAAGTGGTCACCGGAGTATGTGCGTTCCATTGCCGGCACGCAGGATTTCGATACGGCGGCCGATTGTGCCAAAGTCACCCCCCTTGATTACAAGGGGCGACTGACATTCTGGTATCAAGGCGTGTTCGAGGGCGACCCAGACATGCTGCGCGAGTATTATAAGGATTTCTTTGCGACCTTCCGCAAGACCTATCCGAATATCAAGCTCGAAGACCAGGCCCTGACCTATAACGACCTTCTGGACAAGTTCCGCACCGCCCTCCTCGGCAATGCGGCGCCCATGGCAATTCGCCTGCAGATCCTGGGCGGCACTGAATTTGCAGCAAAGGGCTATCTTCGGCCGCTGAAGCCAGAGGATCTCGGCTATTCCACCAGCGATTTCTGGCCCGGCGCGATGAAGGCCGTCACCTGGGAGGGCGTGACCTACGGCGTGCCGACCAACAATGAAACCATGGCCTTCATCTGGAATGCCGATATCTTCAAGCGCGCAGGTCTCGATCCGGAAAAGGCGCCGGCGACCTGGGACGATGTCGTCAAATACTCCAAGCAGATCCATGACAAGCTCGGCATTGCCGGCTATGGCCTGGTGGCGCGAAAGAATGCCGGCAACACGCCTTACCGTTTCATGCCGCAGCTCTGGGCTTATGGCGGTGGCGTGTTCGACGAAGCGTCCGCGAACCCGACCTATAAAAAGATCCTGCTGAACAGCCCGCAGAGCAAGGCAGCACTGCAAGCCTCCTATGATATGTATGTGCGCGACAAGTCGGTCCCGGTTTCGGCGTTGACCAATCAACAGGCGGATAACCAGCCGCTGTTCCTGGCCGGCCAGGTCGCCATGATGGTCTCGCATCCCTCAGACTATACGGTCATGCTGGACCTGCAGAAGAAGACGACCGGCGCGGATACCGCAAAGGCACAGACTGTCATCGACAACATGCGCTACGGTCTCATTCCGGCGGGCCCGGACGGCAAGCGTGCCGTGGTATTTGGCGGCTCGAACATTCACATCCTGAAGCCTGAATATGTCGAGGGCGGTAAGGTTGACGAACCGGCGGCCAAGGCTCTCGGCTGCATGTGGGCGAGCCCCGAATGGTCGCTGAAGCTGGCCTATGCCGGCTCGAACCCGGGTAATCTCAACGGCTTCAAGACCAAATGGATGAAGGAACGCCTGAGCAGCATCAAGTTCCTGGACGTGACAACGTCTATGCTGCCCTACGGCATTCCCTTCCCGGCACTGCCGCAATCGCCTGAGATCATGAACATCATCGTCCCGGACATGCTGCAGAATGCATTGACCGGCGCCATGACCATAGACCAAGCCGCGGAAGACGCGGCCAAGAAGGTCAAGAACCTGACGGAGGGCGGGCTCTAGCCCATGCCTGGTGAACTGACCGGCCGCACCGAGTCTGCGGCCGGCATCTTCCATAAATAGGGGCATGGCACAGTGACGATATTGACCGGCAAGGCCGAGACTGTCGGTAGACGTCGACCCGAAGGAGGCGGTCTGCTGCGGAAGATTTGGGATCATCGCGCGGATTATGGCTACGTCCTTCCGGCGATCGCCGTGATGCTCATCGTCATCGCCTATCCGATCTATTACACCATTGAGCTTTCGTTCTTCGCCACGCCGCCTGGCCTGCAGTTGAGGGACAAGGTTTTCGTCGGCCTCAACAACTACACCGCCATCCTCACAAGTCCGGTGTTCTGGACCGTCACCAAAAATACGCTGATATGGACGGTGGCCTCCACTTTCCTTTCGTTCGTGCTGGGCTTTGCCTGCGCGCTTGCGCTGCATCGAGACTTCCTGGGGCGTGGCATCCTCCGGGCGATCCTGATCATTCCCTGGGTGATCAGCGCGGTTGCAGCTTCGTATATCTGGAAATGGATCTATCATTCGGACTTCGGGATTATCGGCGCAGTTCTCGTGGCACTGGGCTGGACCGACCGTCCGCCAAATTTCATCGATAGCGTCTCCACGGTGCTGCCCTCGCTGATCGTCGTCAATATCTGGCGCGAGTTCCCCTTTGCCATGATCATGATGATGGCGGGCCTGCAGACAGTTCCCGACCAGTTGCTGCGCGCGGCAAAAGTCGACGGTGCCAATGCGTGGCAGCGGTTCTGGCATGTGACGTTCCCGCATCTCAGAAACGTCTCGACGGTAACGATCCTTCTGTTGGCCGTGGCCAACTTCAACTCGTTCATCATCCCATGGATCATGACCGGCGGCGGGCCATCGAACGCATCGCACATCTGGATCACTCATATCTACGAACTCGCCTTTGGCCGTCAGCGCTGGGGCGTGGCTTCGGCCTATTCGGTGCTGCTGTTCGTGATCCTCATGTCGTTGGGCTATTTTTACGTCCGTGCGCTGAGCGGCAACGAACAGAAGGACGGTGCCGAATGACCGCAATGACCGACACTGTTGCCCGCCGCCCCTCGTCTCGCCGCAGGCAGATCGATGGCTGGCGGTGGAGCGGACGGATCTTTCTCGTCTTCATGCTCCTTTATACCGCCCTGCCTATGGTCTGGATGCTGATCACCTCGATCAAGTCCGGTTTCGCGGCGATGCAATTTCCACCGCAGTGGTGGCCTGACCAGCCGACGCTCGCGAGCTACGAGAAGCTGCTCGACCCGCAAAACAGCGTGGGACAAGACTTCCTGCACTTCTTCTGGAACAGCCTGTTCGTTTCGACGACCACGACAATCCTCTCGGTGATCGTGGCGGTTCCGGCTGCCTACGCCTTTTCGCGTTTCACCTTCCCGGGCCGGAATTTCCTGTTTTTCGCGGTGCTTCTGCGCAACATGTTCCCCGCGGTGATCTTTTTGGTGCCGCTCTTCATTCTGATGCGCGCGATCGGGCTGGTAAACACGCATGGATCCCTGGTCCTCACTTACCTGACATTCGGCCTTCCACTGGCAATCTGGCTGCTCAAGGGCTTCTACGACAACATTCCCGTGCAGCTTGAACAGGCTGCACGGATTGATGGGGCAACACGTTTTCAGGCCTTTGTCCTGATCGTGATGCCGCTTTCGACCCCCGGCATCATTGCAACCGCGATCTATTCCTTCATCGGCGCGTGGAACGAATACATCTACGCCTACACCTTCCTCTCAAAGAACGAGCAGCTGACACTGCCGGTCGGCATTCAGCGGTTCTTCTCCGAAAATACGACGGACTTCCCGGGCCTGATGGCGGCGAGCTTCATGATGAGCGTCCCGGTCGTCGTCCTGTTTCTCCTTCTTCAACGCTATTTCGTGCGCGCGCTCACCGAGGGCGCAGTCAAACATTAGGAGTTGCCCGTGGCCCACGTGGTCCTCAACGATCTCGTCAAGACCTACGGCGCCTTCAAAGCCGTGAACAATGTTTCGCTGACCATCAACGACGGCGAATTTGTCGCGCTGGTCGGCCCTTCAGGCTGCGGCAAGACTACCACGCTCAATCTCGTGGCTGGGCTTACCTCCGTTTCATCCGGCGAAATTGTCATCGGTGACAGGGTGGTCAACGACCTCGACCCTAAGGACCGGGACATCGCCATGGTGTTCCAGAACTACGCGCTCTATCCGCAGAAATCGGTCTATAAAAATTTGGCCTTCCCGCTGCAGATGCGCAAATTGCCCAGCGACGAGATCGACAAAAAGGTCCGGGAAGCCGCGCGCGTGCTCGACATGACGCAGCTGCTGGAGCGTAAGCCACGCGAGCTGTCCGGTGGTCAGCAGCAGCGTGTGGCGCTCGGTCGTGCCCTCGTTCGCGATCCGGCCGTCTTTCTGATGGACGAACCTCTGTCCAACCTCGATGCAAAACTCAGGGTGCAGATGCGCTCAGAGATCAAGCGGTTCCATCAGGATCTGAAGGCGACGATCATCTATGTCACGCATGACCAGCTGGAAGCGGTGACGATGGCCGACCGGATGGCCGTGATGAGCGGCGGCTATCTGCAGCAATACGATACGCCGGCTCAGGTCTTTGCGCATCCCGTCAACATGTTTGTGGCGAGCTTCATCGGCAGTCCGGCCATGAGCCTTGTTCCTGTCGAAGCGTCAACAGAGGAAGGCGCCCCCGTGCTGATCGGCGCGGAGGGATGGCGCCTCCAGCTTTCGCCTCACAATGCACAGAAGGTGGCGAAGGCAAAAACCAAGAAGGTCGTTCTCGGCGCGCGGCATTCGACGATCAAGCTGCACAAGAGCGCGGTGCCGGGGAGCATCCCCGCCAGAGCCTATACGGTGGAGCCAACCGGGGACATCACGTTCGTCCAGGCATTCCTGTCCGGTGCCATCGTCAATGTCTCCGTTCCGCCGACTGTCGCCGTCGCTCCCGACGAGCAGATCTGGCTCGAGTTCGACCAGGACCGCATGCATCTCTTTGACGGTGAAACGGAAATGGCCCTACAGGCCAGCTAACCCCACAGCAATGCGAGGGAAAAGAAGGCGTACATGACTGCGAAGCTCAAAATCACGGCGATCAAGCCCTATCCGGTGCGGGTCGGGATACGCAACCAGATGCTGGTCAAGGTCGAGACCGATGGTGGCATCTTCGGCTGGGGTGAAAGTGGTTTGAGCGGCCGCGAGAAGGCCGTGACCGGCGCGATCGAGCACTATCGTGAATTCCTCATTGGGCAGGATGCGATGCAGATTGGCCGGATCTGGCAGGAAACCTATCGCAGCCAGTATTTCGAAGGCGGGCGCGTGCTGCAGGCGGCCATTTCTGCCATCGATATTGCCCTTCATGACATCAAGGGAAAGGCGCTGGGCGTGCCGGTCTATGATCTGCTGGGCGGCAAGCAGCGCGAACGAATTCCCACCTTCGCTTCAACCGGTGATGAGCCTGAGGGTGATGCTGCCATCGAGAGAGCCCGAGAACTGCACGCACAGGGATGGCAAGCCATCCGTTTCTTCCCCAGCGGTCAAAGCAGCAGGGATATTTTCGAACCGCGCGAGTCGATCGGCGTCACGGCACGCATGCTGAACAAGGCGCGTGAGGCATTGGGCGACGATGTCGTTCTCGGCATCGACTATCACCATCGCCTGTCGGTGGCAGAGGCGGCAAGCTTCTGCAACAAACTTGGACGGGGCGTGCTGGATTTCCTTGAGGAGCCGATCCGGGACGAGACACCGGAGGCCTATGTATCCCTCCGGAGCATGACCGACATCCCGTTCGCCATCGGCGAGGAGTTTGCCAGCAAATGGCAGTTCGTGCCTTATATCGAGCGCGGCATCCACCAGTTCAACAGGCTGGATGTCTGCAATGTCGGCGGTCTCACCGAAGCAATGAAGGTCGCCGGCTGGAGTGAGGCGCATTACGTCGATCTGATGCCGCACAATCCGCTTGGGCCGGTCTGCACGGCCGCGACCATCCATCTCGCCGCTGCCGTCCCGAATTTCGCCTGGCTTGAAACCAGGGCGCCGGAGGCAAAGCTCGGCTTCGACAATTCCGATTTCTTCCCCGTCCAACCCCGGCTTGATGGTGCCGATTATCCGGTCAGCGATCTGCCGGGGCTCGGCGTCGAGGTCAACGAGGAGATGATCAAGACGCAAAGCTTCCGCTTCTGGGAAGCCCCGCACCTAACACGGCGTGACGGTTCCGTCACGAATTGGTAACGCATGCATCGGAGTCTCCAATGACACATGGTCTGGATATCACGCGCCCACCCAAACATCTGATCGACGCACTGAAGGATATCGGCGCCGCCACCGTTGCCGGAACGCTCGGCCATATGGGATATCGAAATCCGCATATGGTCGGTCCCGTGTCGCAAAACCGGCGAAAGTCGATCGTCGGGCCGGCGTTGACGCTGCAATTCCTGCCGCAGCGGCCGGATCTTTTCAATGAAGGGGAATATGCCGATCCGGAGACGCAGCTGCACCGGCACGTGCTTTATCACGTCCAGGAGGGCGATGTGGTGGTGGTCGACGCACGTGGTGATATGAGCTCCGGCGTGTTTGGCGATATGATGTCGACCTATTTCAAAGGCAGAGGCGGGGCTGGCATCGTCATCGACGGCTGCATGCGCGACCGGCCGAATGTCGAAAAGCTCGATCTGTCCCTCTGGCTGCGCGGCTGGACGCCGAACTATCATGTCCAGACGAGCATCTACCCTAACGCCGTCAACGTCCCGATTGCCTGCGGTGGCGTGACCGTCATCCCTGGAGATATCATTGTTGCAGACGATGATGGGGTCGTCGTGCTTCCTGTCGTCATGGCCGAGAAGCTGATTGAAGAGGCCCAGAAGCATCACGAATGGGAAGAGTTCTCGCGCGCGAAGCTCATGGAAGGCGGTTCGCTGCAAAGATACTATCCGTTGCACGACGATGCGCGTGGAGAATACGAAGATTGGCGTCGTGCCACACGTGCTTGAATAATGACGGACATGGGGGATGCCATCGCTTCTGCATCCCCACCACTGAAGCATTCGCCATCTTCTCCAACGGCTGCGCCAACTTCGGTTACACGGTCCGCTCGTGATCGGATACGACGGCGAGTAGATCCATCCAACGCTCGCAATCTAGATGACGCTGAAAGTCATGACTGTCAGCGCCAACCGAGTGCCGGTGCGACGTGTTTGAGAATGGATTCAATGACATGCGCGTTGTAATCCACGCCAAGCTGGTTCGGTACCGTCAAAAGAAGAGTGTCGGCCTCTTGAATGCCTTCGTCGGCGGCCAACTGGGCGATCAACTTATCCGGTTCGTCCGCATAGGAGCGACCGAAGATTGCCCGCGTCTTTTCGTCGATGAAACCTATCGAATCCTGTTCCTTGCCACCGCGGCCGAAATAGGCGCGGTCGCGGTCATCAACCAGTGCGAAAATGCTGCGGCTAACCGAAACGCGTGGCGTGCGCGTGTGACCCGCCTGCTTCCACGCTTCACGATAGGCACGGATTTGCTTGGCCTGCTGTATATGGAAGGGTTCACCGGTTTCGTCGTCCTTCAGCGTGGAGCTTTGCAGGTTCATGCCAAGCTTGGCGGCCCAGACGGCAGTCGCATTGGAGCCCGCACCCCACCAGATACGGTCCCGCAAACCTTCCGAGTAAGGTTCAAGCCGCAGAAGGCCCGGCGGGTTGGGAAACATTGGGCGTGGGTGTGGTTGAGCGAAGCCTTCACCCTTCAACACCTCCAGGAAGACTTCGGCGTGCTGGCGGCCCATATCGGCATCCGTCATGCCCTCAGCAGGCGCATATCCGAAGTGGCGCCAGCCCTCAATGACCTGTTCGGGCGAGCCGCGGCTGATGCCGAGCTGAAGGCGACCGCCCGAAATGATATCAGCGGAGCCGGCGTCTTCCGCCATATAGAGCGGGTTTTCATACCGCATGTCGATGACGCCGGTGCCGATCTCAATGCTCTTGGTCCGCGCACCGACTGCCGCCAGCAGTGGAAACGGTGAGGCGAGCTGCCGCGCGAAGTGATGCACCCTATAGTAGGCGCCGTCGGCACCAAGCTCTTCTGCTGCGACAGCCAGATCGATCGATTGCAGCAACGTATCGCTCGCAGACCGGGTCTGTGATTGCGGGGAAGGGGTCCAGTGACCAAAAGAAAGAAAGCCGATTTTTTTCATGCAAGTCTGCCTCGACGCTAGGCGTCCATTTCTCTGAGATTGATAACAAAGATGGATGATCCCCGCCGGCTGGAAAAGCCCGCCATTGAGGACGGTGCGTTCACCGATCGGCACGGATAGCACGCGTGGTCAGCAAGCGCGGCGTTTGCGTGTTGCTTTCGGGGCCTGTGGTAGGGCAGGGACTAAACATCTAGAGCCTTGGGCGGCAAATCTGCCCCAGCTTCGGGATGCGCGACAACACCCATTTCATCAGCGGCAAAAGCGGGCTGCCGTGATCTTCATGGCCGTCATGCACCATGAGTATCATCCGGTCGGCAGCTTCATAAAGGCCGCGCGGCCAGTCGCGCATCGGTGGCAGGAACCGAAGGTTGGAAATGCGACGCGGTCCGTTGCCCCGCGTTAATGCCAGGCGCGTTCCACCACCTCAACGGTACGTGAGAGACGCATGGGATCGCCGAGACGTTCCCGGCCGACCAGCGGCCAGAGGGTCAATTAACGGACAGGCGCGCTGACACCTGTCCGTATCTGGCTGCTCCCATGAGCCGAGCGGGATCAGCCGCCCAGCACGAAACGGGAAAATGCCAGCGAATTGTGCGCATCCTCGTCCATTTTCGCTTCGTCAGCACCACCGGTCAGATCGCGCCAGACACGAATGTCCGAGCCGATGGTACCGCCCGTCTTGACGAAGGGTTCCATGACCACCGCGCCCGTGTAATTGATCTCGCGAAGGGCAGCCCCGATCTCGTGCCAGGGCATCCGCCCTTTGCCCGGGACGCGGCGATTGCTTTCGCCGGTATGGAAGTGACCAAGCAGAGGTCCGGCCGTGCGGATCGCTTCGCCAAAACTGTCTTCCTCGATGTTCATATGGAAGGTGTCGAGCATCACCTTGACGTTCGGTTTGCCAACCTGCTTCACGAAGGCGACGCCTTCGGCGGCAGTGTTCAGAACATGGTTCTCGAAACGGTTCAGCACTTCGATGCACAGGTTGATGCCGAGATTGTTGGCGAAGTCGGCAATGCCGTGAATGCCTTCAACACCGCGCGCCCAGTCGCCTTCCTTGTCCACCGGCTGCGAATAATCGACGGGCCAGTAGGAATGCAGCGCCCCGCCGATTGTCTTGATATCCAGTTTGGCGACGTTGGCGAGCGTCTTTTCGAAAAAGGCCTTGCCGGCGGCGCGCACGTCCGCATCCGGCGAGGACAGATACTTGCTCTTCGAAGGGCCAATGCCAGCTGTCAGAATGATGTTATTGTCGATGGCACTCTGCTTGATGACGGCAAGTTCGGCGTCGCTGTAT
Source organism: Rhizobium oryzicola (assembly GCF_030504645.1). Taxonomy (GTDB): domain Bacteria; phylum Pseudomonadota; class Alphaproteobacteria; order Rhizobiales; family Rhizobiaceae; genus Neorhizobium; species Neorhizobium oryzicola. The sequence continues at coordinate 445,414 of NZ_JAUKWQ010000004.1, forward strand.
TCGTTGATATGGTGCGCGGCGACCTCGATCACGTCGAAGCCTAGCTTTGCCACCTTCTCGACATAGGGGCCGAACTTCGCGCTCCACTCATGCTCCCAATAGGAATAGTAGATACCGTGTTTCATGGATGTCTCCCTTTGAAATTGAAGTCATGGGTAGCGACCGGGCCGCCTAGTCGGCTCACCCGCCGTTGTTGACGCGCAGATCGGGCTCCGCGCTACTGGACATGATGAAGAGGCCGTTCGGCAGATCGTTCTCTTCGACCTTCCTGGTGATCTCCTGGTCAGAAAGACCAAAACCGCGCCAACGGTCCTGAAGACGGCGCCGAAGATCGTCCACTGGCACATCTACAAAGACGGTGAGGTCGAAGATCGGCTTCAGCCTGTCCCATGGCTCTTGGCGGGCGAGCAGATAGTTGCCTTCGCAAACGATGATCTCCGTCGATTGCAGAATGAGTCGGCCACCGGCGCGAGCGATTTCAAGAGAACGGTCGAACACCGGAACGGCGATCACATCGTCTTCATTCGCCTTTAGCCGCTGCAGCATGTGCCGCAGGCCATGGGCGTCGAAGGTGTCGATCGCACCCTTGAAGGCACGTCGACCCATCTCATTCAGCACGGCATCGTCATAGTGATAGCCATCCATGGGAAACAGCGCGGCACGGATGCCGGCGTCTTTGGTGAGCAGATCGACAACCTGCTCCGCGAGTGTCGATTTGCCGGAACCCGGTGCGCCGGCGATGCCGACGAGGATGCGGCTGCGGCCCAGGCTGCGGAAACGTTCGGCGGCGGCGGCGGCGATCTTCGCAGCCGCTGCCTTCACACCCGTGGAAACTGCCTCAGCCATCACTTGCGTCCTTTCCGTCTAGTGCGTGCTCAGGCAAGGCCATACTGCACCGCCTTATTGCGGATAAAGGACAAGCCCTTGTCGAACACCTCTTCCGCGTCTCTGGCAACAGGCCGCCAGGTGGAAATGGCCCCTGCCATCTCAACCGGCATGGCAGCAAAGCTTTCGAGCGTCAGCGCGCCCTTGAATCCGATGGCGGCGAGTGCTGCGAAGATGGGATCCCACGGCACATTGCCGTAACCGGGCGTACCGCGGTCGCTTTCGGACAGATGCATGTATTTGAGGTGGTCGCGTGCTGCGAGAATGCCGTTGGCGACGCCCTTTTCTTCCATGGTCATGTGGAAGGTGTCGAGATGGACGAAGACATTGTCGAGACCGATGCGCTCGACCAACTGAACCGCCTGCGCCGCTGAATTGACGAGATGGTTTTCGTAGCGATTGACGGCTTCAATCCCGAACTGAAGTCCGAGTGTCTTCGCGTGCTTCGCTGCGGCGCCAAGCGCCCGGGTCAGATTGTCGTATTCGGCTTGCGTCGGCGGAAAGCCGGTGCGCTCATTGGTGCCGCCATAGGTCACGCCGGTCAAAGCCTCAGAACCCATCTCGGCCGCTTTGTCGAGGGCTGACTTGAGATGGTCGATGGCTGCGTCCGGGCGCACCGAGGGCCAGGCCGGCTCGGGCATGACAAGCGAACACGCGGCCCGAAGGTCATGCTTCGCAAGCAGGGCGCGGCTGTGTTTCGCGTCGACGGACGGAATATCAATCAGGGGGATTTCGATGAAATCCTGTTTATGGTGTGCCGCACCTTCGATGGCGCGCTGTGCCCCTGCGTGGTCCCACACCGTGGTCCACATCATTGCATGTATGCCAAGTCCCTGCACGTCAGGCCTTCTTTCTCATGAAAATGCGATAGTTCGAAGCAAGCGTGCGCGCGGCCATGACGACGATCATCAACACGCCCCAAAGTGCTGTGGCGAGATGCTGGTTCGCGCCCATCAGGTTGAGACCGGACGACAAGAGCTGCAGCACGATCAGGGCCACGAAGACCGGCAAAACGCGACCGAAGCCACCAAACGGATTAATGCCGCCGAGAAAGGCCGCGAGCACGGTGATCAGCAAATAGGACTCGCCATGGCCGACGCGTACGGAATTGAATCGGGCCAGCATGATGATGCCAGCGACCGCGCACATCAGCCCGGAGAGCGTGTAGACCAGCACCAGGATCTTGCGCGTGTTCAGGCCGGAGTAGTGGGCAGCTTCCATGTTGGAGCCGATCATCAGCAGCCCGAAGCCCAGCTTGCTGCGGACAAGCAGCACATGCCAGAGGGCCACGCAGATGATGAAGATCAGCAGGGGTATGGGAAAGCCGAAAACCGAGCCATGGCCGATAGGCGCGATATAGGCCGGGAAACCGGATACATCGCCGCCTCGCGTCAGAAACTCTCCGAGACCGCGGAGAAAGATCATCATCGACAGCGTGACCAGGATCGGATGCGCACGTGTATAGGCGATGGCAACGCCTGTCAGTGCGCCGGAGGCCGCACCTGTTGCGAGCGCAGCAAGGCATGCAAACAGGAACGCGCTCGCCGGCGCATCCACCCCACCATGGGCTTGCAATACCCAGGCGGCGGCGAGGCCGGAGAGGTTGGCGGCAAAGGTGATGGACAGGTTGATGCCGCCCGTCAGCAGTGGCAGCAGCATGGCGAGCGTCAACAGGCCGAGTTCCGGAAGCTGGAAGGCAACGGAGCCGAATGTTGCCATGGACAGGAAATTGTCTGCTGCCAGACCAAAGATCAGCATGACCGCGACAAAGGCAATCACCGGGCCGCCCATGTCCGCACCGAATGCGGCGTTGAACTTCTGAACAAGCGTTTTCATCACCCCTGGCCTCCCTTTCGAGCAGAGCTTTTCAGCGTATCCGGCAAGAGCTTGTCGAAGCGCGCGGAAGAGAGCGTAATAGCAATCAAGATGATGGCGCCGACGATCATCTTGAAGGCGAAGGGGGAGACCCCCATCAGGTTGAGACCGTTCTGTGTGATGGAGACGAGCAGCACGCCGAGCACGCAGCCCATGACCGAACCCTTGCCGCCACCGAGACGCGCACCGCCCAATACGGTCGCCGCTAGGACATCGAGTTCGCGGCCGTAAAGCGCATTCGGAACGACCTCCTGCGCATAATGGGCCTGCATCAGGCCGGCGATACCGGCCATCAGGCCAAGCCAGCCGAAGGAGATGTAATGCATAGCGCTGATATTGATGCCGAAGCGGCGTGCGCCTTCCGGATTGTCGCCGAAGGCATAAAGCTTCCGGCCGGTCGTCGTGCGCGAGATCATGAAGGACGTCGCAGCGCAGCATAGGATCATCACCACGACCGGCAGCGTCAACTCCACCCAGGAGCCATCGGCCATCTCATGTTCGTAGAAGACGACGCGTGTCGAGAGCCAGTCCGGCAGATTGTAGATCGACACGCCCTTGGTGAAGAACATCAGCAGGCCGAAGAAGATGTTGAAGGTCGAAATGGTGGCGACGATCGAAATGATCTGCAGACGATAGACCAGAAAGGCGTTGATCGCGCCAAGGCCAATGCCGATGATCCCCGCGACCAGAAAACCTTCGGCCCAGTTGCCGCCGCCAAGCGCCGTAAGCGCCAGAACCGTGAGGTACTGCACCACCGACGCCGCAACAGCGAAGGAAATGTCGATGCCGCCGGAAATCAGGACGACGAGCAGTCCGACAGCGAAGATGATGTTGACCGCCGACACGTTGAGAACATCAAACGCGTTCGAAATCGTGAGGAAGCGATCTGTGCCGAAAGATAGGCCGACGCAGAGAAGCACCATCACGGCCAACAGGGTGAATTCGGTCGTGCGACCCTGGATGAGCCTACGCATAGACAGCGGACTCCAACTCGTTCAGCGATGCGCGTCGCGGATCGTAGACAGCCTGGAAACGGCCATCCGCCATGTGCACGACACGATCGGCATTGAAATACACTTCCGGCGGCTCGTCGGAAATGATGATGATAGAAAGCCCTTCGGCCGCTAGCTTTCGGACAATTTCGAAGATGCCCGCGCGCGCGCCGACGTCGACGCCCACTGTCGGCGCGTCAAGGATCAGGATCTTCGGCCCGATTGCCAGCCATTTGGCGATGGCGACACGCTGCTGGTTGCCGCCTGAGAGCGTGCGAATGGGATCATCGGGCGTGCCGATCTTGACGCCAAGCTCCGAGATCCATCGGGAAACGACATCTGCCTTGCGTGTCGGTGAGATGAGCCCGCCCGACAGAATTCGATCTAGCGACGCCATGACCAGATTGTCGGCGATGGATTGTGGCTGGTTCAGCCCCAGCGACAGCCGGTCTTCTGAAAGATAAGCAATGCCGGCGCGGATGGCATCACGGTTCGAGCCGAAGCTGACCTTCTGTCCCTCCAGCAGGATTTCACCGGAATGCGGTTTGTGCATGCCGAACAGCGTGAGCGCCAGTTCCGTGCGCCCAGCACCCAGAAGCCCGGTAATCCCCAGCGTTTCGCCACGGCGGAGGTCGAAGGAAACATCGACGAACTCACCGTTGCGGGTCAGGTTGCGGACAGAGAGCACCACTGGTGCATCGTCGTGGTCGGCGGCAATGACGGCGCTGTCGAAATTGCGCCCTGTCATCAGTTCCGTCACGCGGGATTGCGTCATGCCTTCGACAGGATAAACGCCCACCAAAGCACCATCACGCAGCACGGTGATGCGGTGCGAGATTTCCAGGACTTCCGCCAGTCGGTGGGAAACGAAGACAACCGCGATGCCCGACGCGGAGAGGTTGCGGACAATGCCGATCAGGTAATCCGCCTCTGATTGCGTCAGCGAAGCCGTCGGCTCATCCATGAAGACCAGGCGCGCTTCGCCGACGAGCGCGCGGGCGATTGCCACGATCTGCCGCTGCGCGATCGGAAGCTCCTTCAACGGTTGATGAATATCCAGACTGACGCCAAGCCGCGCCAGGGCCTTTTCTGCTGCTTCGTCAATCGCGCGCTTGTTGATCAGGCCAAATTTGCCGGTCACGGCAAGCTGGAAACCGATGTTCTCGGCCACCGACATTTCGCTGAACAGTGCCAGATCCTGCCAGATGACCTGAATGCCGAGCGTTTGGGCCAAGGTCGGCGTCATCCCGGAGATGGGTTTTCCGTCAAAGACGAATTCAGCGCCCTCTTCCGGCTTGTACACACCGGTGATGACCTTGATCAGCGTGCTCTTGCCACAGCCGTTCTCGCCTGCCAGACAATGAACTTCGCCGGGATTGACCTCGAAGGACACGCCCTTCAGGGCGCGAACACCGCCGAACGTAACCCTGATGTTTTTGAGGGAGAGAAGCGGTTCTGCACTCATGAGGGCGCGTTTCCCGTCGTCAGCCACTGGATCGCGGCCCTATTGCTTTTCATTGATTGGAAAAAGGGTCGCACGAAGAGAAACCGCGCGCGACCCAAGGCTCCGGGAGGATCAGAGGCCCATGGAAACGAGTTTGTCGATGCTTTCCTTGTCGATCTTCAAAAGCTGATCGACCACGATGGTGTTGCCATCCGGAGTAATCGTGCCGAGACCTTCAATGCTTTCGCCAGCTTTCGGCGTCTGTCCCTTGGCAATGCGATCAGCCAGCGTCACGAAGACTTCACCCGCCTGCTTCGGGTTCCACATGAAGCCGCCGGTCAGAGCACCGCTCTTGATCAGCTTGGCGCCCTGTCCCGGCGAGAACGGCCCGATAACGAAGACCTTGCCATCCTTGCGGCGCTCTTCCACGGCGCGACCGGCACCAATCGGCCCCTGCGAACCGAAGGCCAGGAAGCCGGCGAGATCAGGATTGGCAGACATCAGGTCAAGGGCCGTCGAGCGGCTCTTGTCCAGATCTTCGGCGACACCATAACGATCGCCGACGAGCTTCATGTTCGGATAATTCGCCTTGATATAGGCGATCGCCGCATCGGCCCAGGCATTGTGCAGCGGCACGGTCAGCGAGCCGACGAAGACAGCATAGGAACCCTTGCCACCCATCTTCTCCGCCAGAAGCTTGCCATGCGCTTCGCCGAAACCCTTTGCGGAGGCCAGTTCGAAATCCCAGTCTGCACCGGCCTGCTTCGGCGATTCATGGGTGATGACCTTGATGCCGGCTGCCTGCGCCTTTTTCAGAACCGGCTCAAGCACCTTGGCATCGTTCGGGACGACGCCGATAAAATCCACTTTCTGGGCAATCAGATCCTCGATAGCGCGGACCTGCAGGGCGGGATCGGCACTGGTCGGGCCGACCATGAAACCATTGACGCCGAGCTTGGCGCTGCGCTCCTTGATGCCCGCCTCCATGGCGTTGAACCAGGGAATACCGCCGATCTTCACGACCACGCCGATTTTCGTTTCGGCGGCAAAGGATGCAGTAGACGACATGAGCGCCAGCGAAACGCCGAGCGCAGCTGCAAGAATTCTCTTCATGGGGGCTCCTCCTCTTAATATCCCCTGACGCGGAAAGGCGCGGCCGCAACGGTGTTGCGCAGCCGCCATATCCTCAAGCCCGTTACAGGCTCCTCCCTCGTCGCTCCTCTAGCGAACCATCTGCGCAATCGATATTTCGCTCTTGCACAATCGATGGTGCAATTAGATTATCACCAAGCGGGCTTTCGTCAAGAGGCCTCGTAATCTACAAATGCCAGAAGCGGGGAGATTCCGGCATGGGCGAAAAAGAACAAAAGAAAGCAACGATTTACGATCTCTCGATCAAATCGGGAGCATCGGCATCCACGGTCAGTGCCGTATTGAACGGCACCTGGCGCAAGCGCCGGATCTCGGAGGAGACGGCCAAGAGGATCACATCGCTGGCGGAAGAGTTGAAATACACTGCCAATCAGCAGGCACGCGCTTTGCGGAGTTCGCGGTCGGGCCTCGCCGGCTTACTATTGCCTGTCTATGACACGCGCTTCTTTTCCTCCATGGCACAGACTTTCGAGGTGCAGGCGCGCAATCGCGGTCTCCTTCCCGTCGTTGTATCCGGACAACGCGATCCCGAGGAAGAACGCCGCGTGGTGGAATCGCTGGTCGCCTATTCCATCGACTCGCTCTTTATCGCAGGCGCCACGGACCCGGATGGAGTTCACAGGGTCTGCGCGCGGGCAGGCGTTCCGCATGTGAACATCGACTTGCCGGGCGCGTTGGCTTCCTCAGTGATTTCCGACAACCGGCAGGGCGCAAGGGCGTTGACCGCGGCGATCATTCGCCATGCCCTCCAAACGGGACCTTTAAACCCGGACGACGTCTACCTGTTCGGCGGCCGCGACGACCATGCCAGCCGGGAGCGTATCATCGGCTTTCACTCCGCAAAGGCTGAAATCATAGGAAGTTCGATCGCAAATGACACAGAAAGTACCGGCTATTCGCCAGGCATGACCGCACTTGCGTTCGAACGCTTCTATGACCGCCATGGCAGATTGCCCCGGTGCTTTTTCATCAATTCGTCGATCAATTTCGAAGGCCTGTTACGCTTCATGGGCAAACATGATGGCGAGGCCTTCGGGGACATCATCGTTGGGTGTTTCGACTACGACCCCTTCGGCTCTTTTCTGCCCTTCCCGGTGTATATGATCCGCCCCAACATAGGGGAAATGTTGGAGAAAGGCTTTGAACTTCTGGATGCGGAAGAGACGGCGCCGCAAATCATATTAATCGAGCCGCAACTGGTTCCGCCAAGAACGGCTCTTGAAGGGCCGCTTGATGCTTTAAAGGATAACAACAACGTCGTGACGTTCATCGGTTCAGGGAAATCACCTTGAACCGCGCCGGCTTTGCCGGAGACCGTTCGGGTTAAGTTATACAGCCATAGCTGGGGGGCAGCATGGCATAATATCCCTCTTCTGCCTCGGCAGGCGGAAGGTTGTCGATGGGCTCTAGAAGGCGGCGGTTATTGAACCACTCGTCCTCATCTCAGATCGGCTCTGGAACTTTGGCGGGAAGGCTGCGCAGGAATGGCCGTAGCGGCTTGCAGCCACGGCCATTGCGATCCATTCGTGAGGACGCTGATGGCGTTTGCCCGCCACCGGACGAGAGTTCACGGGGCAAGGCAACTTTTCCTGAACGATCAACAAGGCAATAACTTTGTTGAGTCTGCAATATTATGGAGACCGGCGATTCCTTCTGTCGTGGCAGAAAGCTGCTCAACGACTGCGCCAAGCGCGGAATCAATGCAAAAAGCCGCAACCTCGGCATCAAGTAATCTAGCCGTTATTTTGGCATAGGCAAGAAGGCGCGCAAGCGCTACCAATTCTTCGCTTCTGTCTTCATCCGGCAATATAGCCATGTCTGAACTCATCCCGTCCTCTAAAGCTCTTCGACAAAACGCTCTAGAGACTAAGATAGGGACGATGGTCGAGATTGGCGCGTGACATCAGCGTGACACGCGTAAAGCGAGAAATATTCGCCTACGACTTCGCGCCATGAAATACATGTCTCCACATGGACGTGGAATTGAAAGTCCAAGAAACTCTCATATCCGATCTTTTGTCGGGACTGCTGGAAACCAACTCTAGCAAAGCAAGTGCATCCTCACGTTTTACATCAATATAGGATGCGCGCACTTTTTCGATCAGTATATCGTCGTCATCAGAGCCCTGCGCCCTCATCTCTTTTGCGAGCCTTTCCCACGTCCGGTCCTTATAAAAAACCTGGGTAGCGATCCTGCCGATCCTGTCGAGTTCAGTTTTAGAAATGATGCCGGCGGCAAGCATTCGCTCAGATGTGACAAGAATGTTGACGAGCGGTATCGAAAGCGGGGCATATCCAATTTCCGCTGGGGCGTGGAGCAGCGCGATATCCGAATCGTCGATCAAATCTCCACGCGCAAATCGTCGGTAAACTTCGCCGACCCCCACCATACCAAACGTATGACACTCTGCCGCGCGAAGGGCGCCCATGCTTGAACTGCCGAAAATGCGGACCCCTTCGGAAAGGCCGAACAGAATTTCCTTATGCCAGACGGGTGCGGTATATTCGAAATTTCCATCAACCAATCCGATGACGGAAGCCCCTTCCCGAACAGCTTGCAATAGGTCGCCTTGAACCGCAGGGCGCCGAACGACGATGTTACGATCGCATCGGGCAATAGCGTCCGGAAGAGTCGGTCCAACAAAGATAATTTTCATATTGTACCGATGGCCATGGCGAGTGCGCGCGGGCCCCAACGGTGTCTGCGTGCGCCGTCCGGATTTTCCAGATCGGGTACGATGACTTTCACGACAGCAACGGGAAGGTCCGGTGCATGAAGTTGCACAGCAATCACGCTGTTGATTCGCATCATCTTCAGCCGATGGAGAAGGCTTTCCAACAGAGAACTCGGACTATCGATCTCATCGAAGGCTGGGTAATCTTCAGGAGCGTGCGGCTCTGCCTCGAACAACATCTGCGTGTCCGGCGCTAAGGGGCGGGAGTAGGTCTCGGGAAAAACATCGTCGCGAGCACCACTAATGTAGGTTAACCGTGATTGGGCGACTTCCGTGAGTGCCCGGATCATAGCTCTCTGAGCCACCGGATGGGCGCCATACCCAACCGTGATATCGTGGAAGCGTGGCTGTCTGGCACGGAGTATATCGTTGTCGGCGCAAACCACTGCATAGCACGGCACGGCGATGTCGCTGGTGAGATCAAAGGCCCGTAACTTCAATCCAGCCACGGCGTATTTTTCAAGAAGGGAGTTGATCGTGGAGTCGCCGAAATGTCCAGGATCAATGCAGGTCTTTAACCTCTTGGTCGTCGACTGCAGGCGCCACAACACATCCGCATCGCGTTCGATACGCTCAAGCAAGCCATGCAAAACAGCTTCCGCTGCGTTATTTCCAGACGCCAGTCCATCGGATGACTGCCAAAATCTGCATCTCTCTGATGTACGGTCCAGCGTCACAGCATGGAAGGGGATCCAAACGATATCTGCATTCACTAGGTCTTGTCCCTTGACCCAGATCATGACCTCATCAACGTCAAGATCGGACTCTCCAGCAGCAATCAATTGAGGGAGAAGTTCGTACCGCTCCCCTGCCGTCGCCAACTCGCGCGCTGTTGCCTCGACTGTCACGACACACGGACTGGCTGCAACCTGCCGCTCCAAGGCCTCCATCGCCGCGGATACTCTGGCATCAATGTCGCTAACGCCTTTTCCCTGATTTATGACGATCGACTTTGCGTTGGGAGAGACGGCATTCCAAACAGGAATGCCGACCATATCAAGTCCCGTTAGGCGCGACAGGCGTGTGATGCCAAAACTTGGCAATACACCCTGTATGCGCTGCCATGTTTCCAGGGGCTGGCAAACACGATCGCAGGAGAAAGACGTTCTTCTATCGAAGTCCATTTGCCGGTGTCAGCGGTCCATGTAACCGCCGGAAAGGGACTCCGCAGAAGCAGCCACAACAGCGAGATTGATCCCCTTCGTGATCGCTGCGCCTGTGCTATTCGGTTCGTTCGCGATCTCAAGTGTGCTTGCAGCCATCTGAGGCGCCTTGGTGACGGTCCCAGCGCCCAAATCCGCAACCCATAGCCCGCTTTCACCCTCAATTCCAATGATCACAACTTTTGTCATTTCTTTTCCTCTCTTGAATGACCAGCCATTCGATCAAAAGCCTGCTTTCACCAATCCTTCTTTGTAATGCTGTTTCTGCCACTCCTCTTTGAACGGAACCAATGCCATCCATGAATCGAGATCAAACGTAGGATGAACTTCAAATGTCTTGCGGACAAACTGGCCTGCCTTGCGCGTGTCGCCAAGCATTCCCCAACTGGCTGCTGAAAGCCTGTCCGCGGGTGCCCTGTCACTCATCCGGCCGATATAGTTCAACGCGTCCTCGTATCGCTCGAGAGAATAGCAGGCGCCTGCCGCAGTCCAGAAATATTCGTCCGGAGACTTAGGGTTGAGTTCAATCGCTTGTTGCACCTTTGTCAAGCCCTCCATCGGACGCGATGCCTGAATCAAGGCATCCGCAAAACTCGCGATCAGGTTTGCATAGTCAGGACTTAAGGATTCCGCAGTTGCAAAAAACTCGGCACTTTCGTCGAACTGCCGCATGTAGAGTTTAGCGACCCCCAGCTCCTTGTAAGCCGCTGGCAAGCGCGAATCCGACGCAATCGCAGCCTTTGCATAGTTTTCTGCGAGGGAAAGCAATTGGCTGTCGTTTTGTGCGGTTATAAGCCACTCCAGAAAATAACTCCGCGACATGCCACTTTGTGCGGGCGCAAACTCCGGATCAACTTGGAGAGCCTCGCGGAAATGTTTGCGCGCCCGTCGTACGTCTGGAAGGCCCAGTCTCATGAGATGGTTTTGGCCGCGCAGGAAGCTACGATAAACTGATCCATTGGCCTCATAGTCGGAACGCACGAACTCGCTCGTGTTGATCTGCCGTGAGATCGCTTCCGCCATGCGGTATGCTGTTTCGCGCCGGGATGTGGTTGATCCGGCGTCCGAAAGATGGAAACGATCTGCCCAGATAATCTCGTCGCTTCCGAAGAAGATCAGCTGAGCGAACAAGGAATACCCGCTGCCTTCGATGGTCAGGCGAGTGTCAAGAATGTACCGGATTCCATGATTTTCGTAGACCGAGGCCTTGTCGATTTGATCACGTATTTTCGCGGCAGTGTAAGGAGCGATGACCGAAACTTCACGAAGACTGCATAAATCGATCGTCACATCGTCTATCAGGGCACCTGCGCAAGACGCGACCTCAACATTCACTCCGTTGGATGTGGGCGGAAGCAAAACGAGCCGAGGAAGCCTATGATGGTGAGCCAAGCTAGGAACTTCGGAAAACTGTGACGCCTCTTGCGCTGGTGTCGAAAATGGCAGCTGCCATCTGTTCTGTTGTCGGCGCGATGAACCGCCAAGATGGTTGCGGACTTCGTGATCGTCGGGGTTGCGCTCCAGTATCTTGATGGCTGCATCTCGCATTGCGCGACTGCCAGCGGTCAGATCCGAAGCAAGCACCAGAGGGCGCAACAAGCTTAGGTGAGCATCACGTTCGCGCTCGATCCAAGCAGCAAGCCCTTCGCTCTGCGACTTCACGTCCGCCAGGAAATCCTCCCGTAGCCGTAACGCAATTCGGTCGGCCTTCACGTGATCAATACCAAGGTCGGCCGCCAGCAAACCATCGATATCCGCCTCGAGCATGTCACTTCCCAAAGACACCTTTGAGGCGGAAAATGACAAGAACTGCCGACCGATTTCGTTCTGTCGATTTATGATGCGTGAAGCTGCTTTGCGTAGATTTGCCTGTGCTCGCGCGGTGTCCGTGTCCCCCCACAAAAGCCGAGCAATATCTGCACGCGGGAATTCCGTCCGCGCATTTGCCTTCAGATAAGTAATAATGATTAAGCCCATCTGCGGAAATGAGATCTCATTTCCGCAAAAGTCTAATAATCTCAGATGTCCAAACGTTTGAAGCTGATGAAACGTAGTCAACGGCGAATCAAAGCTCACAATGTGAAGATTTGATTCAACCTACGACGTCAATTGATTGAAACTCAAGATAAAGCTGCGCCCGCCTGGGCCAAGCATCGGTCGTGTTGAGCGACGGAAAATCTAGCTCCGTCGCGAGTTTTTGTGACTGTGCATTCGAAGCAACCTGGAAAAGGAAGATACGGTATTTCCATTCTTCTCAATCTGCTCCGAATGCACAGCTACCGAGCCGTTCTCGTGTCAATCCGTATTGATCCAGATGGCCTTGGTGTCGAGGTATTCCTCAAGATGCTCGACGCCGCCTTCGCGCCCATAGCCGGACATCTTCACGCCCCCGAACGGAACTGCCGGATCGATTGCGTGATACATGTTGACCCAGACAGAGCCGGCCTTCAGCCGACGGGAAAGCTTATGGGCGGTGCCGAGATGCGTGGTGAATACGCCTGCAGCAAGACCGTAGGTCGTGGCGTTGGCACGTTCCACCACTTCATCAATCGTGTCGAAGGGCAGGGCAGAGATCACAGGGCCGAAGATTTCTTCGCGTGCGATGACCATGTCGTCGGTGACGGCGCCGAAGACCGTTGGCGCGATGAAGTTACCGCCCTCGAAATCATTCCCCGTCAATCGCGCGCCGCCCGTCAGCACGGTTGCGCCCTGTTCACGCCCGGCACTGAGGAAGCCTTCGATCCGGGCGGCCTGGCGATCAGAAATGATCGGCCCGATTTCGGTTTCCGGCAGCACACCATTGCCGATCTTGAGCGCGGCTGCGTATGCCGCGACGCGGCGGGTAAATTCATCATGGATTTCTCGCGCCACGAACAGGCGCGACCCTGCGATGCAGATCTGTCCGGAATTGGCGAACACGGCCATGGCCGCGACAGGAACCGCCTTATCGATATCGGCATCCCGGCAGACGATCACGGGTGACTTGCCGCCGAGCTCCAGCGAAACGCGCTTGAGATTGCCGGTTGCAGCGCGCGCAATGGCCTGGCCCGTCGCCGTCGAGCCGGTAAATACGATCTTGTCCACGCCGGGATGGGCAGCGAGCGCCGCGCCCGCTTCCGACCCCGTGCCCGTCACCACGTTCAGAACACCCTCCGGCAGGCCGGCTTCGGTCATCAGTCGAGCGATCATCAGGACGGTCAGGGACGCCTCTTCCGATGGCTTCAGGACCACGGTGCAACCCGTTGCGATGGCGGGTGCAATCTTCCAGACGGAACCTGCAATCGGGGCATTCCAGGGAATAATGGCGCCGACCACGCCGACCGGTTCCTTCACCGTCTGCGACAGGATTTCGCCCGGGAAGGAATTCGGAATTGTTGCACCATGCAAGGCCACGGCCTGGCCGGCATAGAAGCGCAGCATTCCAATCACGCGGCGGCTGTTTGCCAGCGTTCGGGAAATCGGCATGCCCATATCGAGCGTGTCGGAGAGGCAGAGATTTTCCCACTCCGCCTCGAACCGATCGGCGATGCGAAGAAGCAGAGCCTGACGCTCGAAGGGGGTAAACTTCGACCACGGACCTTCGAAGGCGCGGCGCGCGGCCGCGACGGCCGCATCGATATCGGCACTGCCACCTTTCGGCACCGTCGCAAGAAGCGCGCCTGTCGCGGGGTTGCGAGCCTCGAGAACCTCACCTGACGCGGCCGGAACCCACTGGCCGCCAATGAACATTGGGCGAAAACCGCCATCGTAAAGCGCTGCTGCGCGTGTCTGCCAAATTGTCATGTTATATATGCCTCCGACGCGCGCATCTTGCCGGTCATTGCTTGAGTTTCAAGACCAGAAGCAGGGCTGCCGGTACGCATTGAAATACGAGTCACAAAAGGATTGGAAAGACAGACGCCTTCATCGACCAATGCGTCATCCAAGCCTGACTGGCTTGCCGCCGCTGTTATCTTACCCATTGAAAGCCGTCGATCTGGATGTCCTGGCCCGTCACGAAATTTGGCTCGGCCGTCGCCAGGAAGGTCACGACACTGGCCACGTCCTGCGGTGTGCCGACCCGCTTCATGGAAATGCCGGCAGCAAGTTGCGCTTCCCGCGCATCGATCATGGCATTCGAGCGCTCGGTCTTGATGACCCCGGGGCATACAGCATTCACCGCGATTTCGGGGCCGAGTTCCTTGGCGAGAGAGCGTGTGAGGCCGAGAATGCCTGCCTTGGCTGCTGTGTAGGAAAACTTGCTGACGGCGCTGGTGACGCCGCCCGTATGGGCGTTCATGGAAGACATGTTGATGATACGCCCGCCGCCATGGCGGCGCATCAGCGGCACCGACGGCTGGATATAGTTGAAGGCGCCCTTGAGGTTGATGTCGATCGTGTCATCAAACTCTTCCTCGCTGATCTCCAGAATGCCCTTCGGCATCGGCCTGCCGGCATTGTTGAACAGAACGTCAAGACGTTGGAAGCCCGCATCAACCGCAGCAATGATATCTTTGGCCTTCTGGTGGTCGCGAACATCGGCAACAAAGGTCAACACCTGTTGACCGAGCGCCCATATTTCTCCGGCAGTGCGATCCAGATCCTCTTCAATGAGATCGACCAGCACAATGTCGAAGCCATTGCGGGCGAGGTCCAGTGCACAGGCGCGACCGATGCCGCGCCCACTACCGGTGATCAGTGCAACCTTCGGCATTAGGCTTCCTCCGCAGCATCTTTCACATAGCGGGCGACATCTGCATGGGTGGCGAACCAAACGCCGTCATGCGACTGGATATGGCGGATCAGCTCTTCCAGGATGAAGATGCGCGAGCGATAGCCGGTGACGTGCGGATGCATGGTCAAAAGGAACAGACCGCCTTCCTGATAGGCACGGTCAAACTCCCGCTTGAAGATGTCGAGCACAGCCGGAGGCGGCGTGTACGGGCGATGGGCGGTAAAACGGTTCATGTTGAAATAGACCGCGTCATCGCGGATCCATTCGACCGGCAATTCCACGACGCCTGTCGCCTCGCCGTCCTCCAAGATCTCATAGGGATCGTCGTCGGCCATGAGGGAGGAGTCGTAGAGGAGCCCAAGTTCGCGCTCGATCTGCAGCGTGACCGGAGAAAAATCCCACGACGGTGTACGCATGCCGACCGGGCGAATGCCGGTGATCTTTTCCAGCGTATCCGCCGCGCGGAAATGCAGTTCGCGCTCCTTGTCCGGCGGCACTTGCGTGTTCACCTCGTGAATCCAGCCATGCAGGCCAATCTCATGACCTTCGGCGATCACCCGCTTCTGTTCTTCCGGATGCAGAAGGGCGGCAACGGCGGGCACGAAGAAGGTGGCGGGCACGCCGGCTGCCTTCAGCGTTTGCAGGATACGCGGCACGCCCATTCGATTGCCGTACTGGCCCCAGGACAGGCGTCCAATGGATTCGCCGCCATCGCGCAGTTCGTTCGTCTCATGGTCGCTGTCGAAGGAGAGCGCCACGGCGCAGCGCGCACCACCCTTCCACTGCTTCGGCTTCAAGGAGCGACCGGCGCGCACCTTGTTCACCCTGCCGCGCCAGGTCGCCTCATCCCATTCCCAAGGTTCCATCGGCTTCTCCCTCGTCATCATTCCGCCGCTTGCGGCAGCACTGGCACCGCAGCCAGCAGGCGTTTCGTGTAGTCATGCTGTGGGTTGGCGTAGATCTCCGCTGCCTCACCCTCTTCGACAATCTTGCCGCGATACATGATGACGACGCGGTCGCAGAGATGGCGCACGACCGAAAGATCGTGGCTGATGAAGAGCAGGGAGAGGTCCAGCTCGCGGCGCAGGCGGATCAACAGGTTGATGATCTGCGCCTGGATCGACACGTCGAGGGAGGCGACCGGTTCGTCGCAGACCACGACATCCGGCTGCATGGCAAGCGCGCGGGCAATGGCGATCCGCTGGCGCTGACCACCGGAAAACTGGTGCGGGAAACGTCTTGCGAAGCCAGGGTCGAGCCCGACCGCGCTCAGCCATTGCGCCACGTAGTCGCCAGCCTCTGCCCGGGACACCAGCCCGTGTGCGATCGGACCTTCGGCGATAATGTCGCCAATGCGCATGCGTCCGTTCAGCGAGGCAAACGGGTCCTGAAAGATTGTCTGGACGCTGGTGGTGATCTTGCTCGGGCGCGGCCCTTCGCTCATGACCGGCTTGCCGTTGAGCCGCACGGTCCCAGAGGTTGGCGGGAAGATGCCAGCCGCCATGCGGCCGAGCGTCGACTTGCCAGAGCCGGATTCGCCGACGACGCCCAGCACTTCGCCGCGCCGCAAGGTGAGGCTGATGCCATCCACGGCCCGTACCACCGGCTCCTGCTCTGCCCACCCCGCCTTGATGGCGAGACTTTCGATCAGGCCGTGGGATTTTTGGTAGTGCTTGGAAACGCCCTCGATAACGAGATAGGGCGCGCCGAGCGGAGGCAGCGATGCGGTGGACTGTCTGCGGCCGGGTGGCGACGCATCCGTCACGCCGCTTCCGCGCAGCAAAAGCTGGCCGGGCTTGGCGCGGGAGGGCAGGGCATCCAGCAATGCCTTGGTGTATTCGTGCTGGGGGCGGGTCAGCACGTCGAGCGCACTGCCCATCTCGACGATCTCGCCCCGGCGCATGACGGCGACCCGATCCGCCAGAGAGGCGACCGTCGCCAGATCATGGCTGATCCAGATCAGAGCAGTACCGAGTCTCGCCACCAGCTCCTTCATTTCAGCGAGAATTTCGGCCTGTACCGAGACGTCGAGCGCCGTGGTCGGTTCATCGCAGATGATTAGCTTCGGCCGGTGCAGCAGTGCAATCGCGATCGCCACGCGCTGGCGCATGCCGCCGGAGAACTGGTGCGGATAATAATCTACCTTCTTGTCCGGCTCGGTGATGCGCACCTGCGCCAGCGCATCGATCGCGCGCTTGCGTGCCTCTTCGACGCTCACCTTTTCATGCGCCTCCAGCGCCAGCCGGATCTGGGTGCCAATGGTCAGCACCGGGTTCAGCGTCATCATCGGGTCCTGGAAGACCATGGAGATGGTTTTGCCCCGGATCGCCCGCAGTTCATGGGCGGGAAGACCCACAAGTTCACGGCCTTCCAGTTGCACCGAGCCGCTGACGATGCGCCCCGGCTCGTCAATCAGGCCGATGATGGAAAAGCCGGTGATGGATTTTCCCGATCCGGATTCTCCGACAAGGCCAAGAACCTCGCCCTGGGCAAGCGAGAAGGACACACCATCCACGGCCTTCAACTCGCCGCGGCTGGTGGCAAACCATGTCTTCAGGTCCGTGACATCAAGCAGGGGCGCGGTCATCGGCGAAGCCTCGGATTGAGCTGGTCGCGGATCTGGTCGCCGACCAGATTGAGCGAGACGATGAAAAGGATGAGCGCGACGCCGGGATAGATCGAAATCCAGTAACGGCCGGACAGCAGGTACTGGAAGCCGTTCGCAATCAGCATGCCGAGCGAAGGCTCCGTCGGTGGCAGGCCCACGCCGAGGAAGGAGAGGGTGGCTTCCAGCGCAATCGCGCTCGCCACTTGTACCGTTCCCACCACGATCAGCGGCGGCAGGGCGTTGGGCAGGATGTGCCGCAGCACCACGCGCCAATGGGAAAGCGGGATGGAAAGGGCCGCTTCCACATAGTCTTTCTGGCGTTCTGCGGATGCGGCACCGTGGGCCGTGCGTGCAAAATAGGCGTACTGCGCGAAGATCAGCGCCATGATCAGCTGGTAGCGGCCCTGGCCGAGAAGGGCGGCAATGACGAAGGCAAGCAGGATAGCGGGAAAGGAAAGCTGCAGATCAACGATGCGCATCACGATGCTTTCGAACCGTCCGCCGATATAGGCGGCGGCACAACCCACCACCGCACCGATAACAAACGCGACGCCGCCGGCAATCACGCCCATCTGCAGCGAGATGCGCAGGCCGTAGAGGATCGCGGACAAAAGATCGCGCCCTTGCGAGTCTGTGCCCAGCCAATGCACATAGCCGCCGGTGCCGACATAGCCGGGCGCCCGCCTCGCATCCCGCAGCACCAGATTGGCGATGTCATAGGGATCCTGCGGTGCGACGAGCGGCGCAAGGATGGCGAGGAGCACGATCAACCCGACGACGACAGCGGCAAAGGCTGCGACCCGGTTGCGCGAGAATTCCCGCAGGAACTCGCCAAAAAGATTGTCCTCCCGCATCAGCCACGTCCTTTCCGCAGGCGCGGATCCAGCACCGCATAGGTGAGATCCACGACGAGATTGATGACAATGAAGAGAAGCGCGACCAGCATCAGATAGGCCACCATGACAGGCCGGTCGAGCGAGGTGATGCTGTCGATGATCAGCTTGCCAAGACCCGGCCAGGAGAAGATCGTTTCCGTGACCACGGCAAAGGCCAGCGTCGAGCCGAGTTCCAGACCGAAGACGGTAACAAGCGGAATAGATATGAGCCTGAGGACATGGCGGCTGAGAACCGTGAATTCGGATAGTCCCGCCGCACGCGCGAATTTCACCGTATCGCTCAGCATCAGCTCGCGCGTTCCGGCGCGCGCCAGCCGGATCATCAGGGAGAATTTGAACAGCGCCAGATTGAGCGCCGGGAGCAGCATGTGCTGCAACCCGTCCAGTGTCAGGAAGCTGAACTCCACGCCGAACAGGCTGACGGTCGAACCGCGGCCACCGGCGGGCATGCAGCCGCATTGCACGGCAAACACCATGATCAACATCAGCCCGAACCAGAAGGTCGGCACCGAGAAGCCGAGGATCGAGACGGCCATGATTGCGCGCGACACGATGCTATTCGGCCGATAACCGGCATAGACGCCGATCGGGATGCCGACGAGGCTGGCGAAGAGGACGGCGGCCAGCGTCAGTTCCAGCGTGGCGGGCAGACGCGACAGGATCAGCTGGCTGACCGGCATGTTATAGACGAAAGACTGGCCGAAATCGCCGCCGATCAGGCGACGCAGAAAGACGAGATATTGCTGCCACAGGGGCAGGTCGAGGCCGTACTTAGCAATGACGGCCGCGCGAATGTCCTGTGTCGCATCTGGTGAAATAAGCACGTCGATCGGATTGCCGACGGCGTATACGCCGCAGAAGACCAGTGCCGACATCGCCAGAACGACGATCAGTGCCTGCCAGAGCCTTTGCAGGAGAAAGACCAGCATGCGCTCCTCCATTGTTGAGGTGACGGGCCGCTTTCACGGCCTCATTCACCGCCTGCGTTCAAAACCATTCGCCTTCCAGGAGTTCGCGCGTCTCCGAGACGGCAACATCCCAGATGGCCAGCATGTCGCTGTCCGGCCGCTGATAGAGGCCGTGATAGTTTCCATCGCCCAGGAGCTCGCGCTTGGCCCCTGCGCCAATGCGGGCGAGTTTCGCAAAATCCACCTTCGGCTTGGAGGTCGTCGGCTGACGCGGATCGTCGGTGCGCGTCCAGGGAAAGTTTTCCATCCAGGAGGCATGCGAGGCGGCCGGATCGATCTCCAGCACCTTGGCCATGGTCTTCGGCGCGCGCCACCAGTCGTGGAATTTGACGGAACACTCGGGGTGATCGTTCAGCCATTCCGAGATGACGGTCGTGGCCGGCACATTGCCGCCATGGCCGTTGACAATGAGGATGCGTTTGAAGCCAGAGCGCGCCATGCTGTCGAGCAGGTCCCGGATCACGCCAATATAGGTGGCCAGCGACAGCGTCAGCGTGCCGGGATAGCGCGCAAACGAAGAAGCCAGGCCATAGGGCAGGACTGGAAAGACGGGGATGCCGAGCGGTGCGGCGGCGTCGACGCTCACCCGTTCCGCCAGAATCATGTCGGTCGCAAGGCTCAGATAGGCGTGCTGCTCGACGCTGCCGATCGGCAGAATGCAGCGATCATCCGCCTTGGCGCGCTCTTCCGCCTGCATCCAGTTCATGTCTGCGATCTTCAATCCGACCTCCTTATTCTCCACGTCCGCCTTGGCGTGAAAGAATATTCTGTTTTTTGCTCAAGCGCACAAAAATTATGCCTTTCTGGGCGGTGGCGCCACAAAAAGCAAAGTTCCATACGGGACTAAAAAAAGAAATTGACAGCCAATATATCTGCCGTCAAGTTCCATATGAGACTAAATTGTGGCCGATTGCCCAAAGGTGCTGACGCAGTGTCCAGTATGGAAAAGCCCTTCAGTGATCTTCTCAAAGCCGGTGGACAGGCCGCGGCGGGTAGTCATGGCGTGGAAGATCTCGTGGCGGTCAAGCTGTGGAGCAATCCTTGCTGGCTGTCCTTCCGGATCAACTTTCTGGCGCTTCAGTTCAACGAGCCAATCTACCGGTTCATTGAAAAGGAGTTCGGCTTGCAGCGCCCCGAATATGTGGTGCTCTACTCGCTTGGCCTGTGCGACGGACTGACCGCCAGCGCCATCTGCAGTTCGTCAGGCTTTCCCAAGAACACCATCAGCCGCGCCATCCAGCGGCTGATCGATAAGAATATCATTCGCCGAGAAATCGATCCGGCGGATTTGCGCAGCTTCGTCCTTTACGTCACCGACGAAGGGCGGCGGATCGTTGATGGAACTTTGCAGCCGATGGTGGACCGAGAGAAGGTCATGCTTTCCGGTCTCACGGCTGCCGAACAGCTCATGTTGTCGGAACTGTTGGCAAAGGTCGTCGTGGATTCCCCAAATTGGCCAACAATCATAAACTCAGAGGAGAACGAAGAATGAGTGCCTTGACTATCGCGCGCTCGGCCGCCCTGGCGGCCGTCTTGCTGGGAAGCGTTTCATCTGCGGCTTTTGCAGCCGATCTCACCATCGGCGTTCGCGCCGGTCCCCTCTCGGTCGATCCCGATTTTACCGCTGCCGGCACGCATGCGGAAGCGGTGAAGCACATCTTCGATACGCTGATCAAATCCGGCAACAACCTGCAACTGGAGCCGGGCCTTGCGGAAAGCTGGCAGGCAATTGACAACACCACCTGGGAATTCAAGCTGCGCAAGGGCGTCAAATTCCATGATGGTTCGGACTTTACCGCCGAAGACGTGAAGTTCTCGATCGAGCGCATCCCGCGCGTTGCCGGCCCCAACCCCACCACCATCTATGTTCGCCGCGTAGCGGGCATCGAGATCGTCGATCCCTACACGATCCGCATCAAGACCGATGGGCCTGCCCCCAATCTGCCGAACGACTTCATCCGCCTCTTCATCGTCTCGCATGTCGCAGCGAAGGATTTTTCCGATACGCCGGAGCATGCGGCGGAAGGCTTCAACTCAGGCAAGGCTGCCATCGGCACCGGCCCTTACAAGTTCGTGTCCTGGACGCCGAAAGAGTCGCTCGTCTTGGCCAAGTTCGATGGCTATTGGGGCGGGGCTGAGCCGTGGGACAAGGTGATCCGCAAGGAAATTCCAAATGATGCCGCCCGCGTTGCGCAGTTGAAGGCGGGCCAGGTCGATATCATCGCCCGCATCCCATCCTCCGACGTTCCGACGCTGGAAAAGGATGCCAATCTCAAGGTTGTTCGCCAGGATAGCGTCTATCTGTTCAACATCAGCTTCGATTTCCGCGACAAGTCCCCGCAGATTTCGGGCAAGGACGGCAAGCCGCTCGACAAGAACCCCTTCAAGGATCCGAAGGTGCGCGAGGCCTTCGATCTCGCCATCGACCGCGAGGCGATTACTGAGGTTGCGATGGAAGGCCTGGGCACGCCTCAGTCCCAATTAGTGACACCGAACATCTTCGGCTACAACAAGGCGATCAAGGTCACCAAGCCTGATGTGGCCAAGGCGAAGAAGCTTTTGGCGGAAGCCGGCTATCCCAACGGCTTCAAGGTCGTCTTCTCCTTCACCAATGACCGCCTGCCCGGCGACAAGGATGTCGGCACCACCATCGCCCAGATGCTGTCCGCCATCGGCGTTCAGGTGGAAGCGAACGCGCAGCCGGGTGCCGTGTTCTTCCCGGCCAATACGCGAGGCGATTACACGCTGACCATGTCGGGCTGGGGCACGCTGACGGGCGAGTCCAACTACACGCTGTCGTCGCTGGTTCACACCAACGACCCGAAGACCAAGCTTGGTGCCTTCAATATCCGTGGCTATTCCAACCCTGAAATGGACAAGCTGATCGAGGCTGCCGCGGTCGAGATGGATAGCGCCAAGCGCGACAAGCTGCTGCAGGATGCCAACCTGCTGGTTTCGACCGATCGCCCGAACCTTTCGATCGCCTCGGTCGTCAGCGCCTGGGGCATGAAGAAGGGCATCACCATCGTCCCGCGTTCTGACGAAGATACGCTGGCGACCAATATTCGTCCGGCCAAGTAAACTGTGACAGGGCGGGAAACCATTTCCCGCCCTTTCGATGACACGTGGAAAGAGGAATGCAGATGAGCAAGATCGCGCTCGCAATTCACGGTGGCTGTGGCGTCATGGCCAAGCTGGACCTGACCGAAGAGGAATGGCAGGCAGCCCGGGCGGATCTGGCACGTGCGCTGAAGGCTGGCTGGTCGATCCTCACCAACGGCGGCAGCGCGCTCGATGCCGTGGAAGCGGCCGTTGTTGTCATGGAAGACTCACCGCATTTCAATGCGGGCTATGGCGCAGCGCTCAATACGGATGGCGAGCATGATCTCGATGCCTCGATCATGGACGGTCGTGATCTCGGTGCCGGTGCGGTGACGCTGGTGCGGCGCATCCGCAATCCCATCAAGGCCGCGCGCAAGGTGATGGAAGCAGGTGACGCCGTGCTTCTCGGCGGCGATGCCGCAGACCGCTTCGCTGCGAACGCCGGTCTTGAGATTGTCGAGCGGACCTATTTCACCACAGAACGCCGCAGAAAGGCTCTGGCGGCCATGAAAGCGCATGCGGCAGCCGGCACGGCAGCAAAGGCGAGCGAAGCGGAAAAGCACGGAACCGTCGGCGCCGTCGCGCTCGATGCTGGTGGCAATCTGGCTGCAGCGACGTCGACCGGCGGCTACAACAACAAGCCTGCGGGTCGCATTGGCGATACGCCGATCGTCGGTGCCGGCACTTATGCCCGCAACGGTCACTGCGCGGTGTCGGGAACCGGCAAGGGCGAGTTTTTTATCCGCTATGCCGTCGGCCACGAGGTTGCAAGCCGGATGCGTTATCTGGGCGAGGGGTTGGATGCCGCTGCGTCCAAGGTCATCCACGAGGATCTGAAGCCGCACAATATTGGCGCGGGTCTGGTCGCTGTCGGCGCCGATGGCTCGATCAGCGCGCCCTACAATACCGATGGCATGTTCCGCGGTTGGGTCCTTACCGATGGCCGCGCCTTTGTCGGCTCGCATTCTGAGGTCTTTGAGGTCGAGACACTCTGAGATCCCCCGTTTTGCGCTGTTTCGCCTAGCTCTGATGTGTCGCTTCCATTCACGCCACTTTGTGGCTTGGATGGCCAGATAGCCGGAAGGCAGCCATCGCCGCGGATCGCAGCCCCGACACTAGCCGCGGTGGTGGCCAACAGTGAGATCGCTCTAGGTGAGCGATTTCCCGTGCCGCTCCATGCTTTCAAGCAGGGGTGTCGTGCTGGCGCCCGGCTGTTGAGGACGCAGGAATATGCCGTCTTTCACATGCGCAGGCTCGTGGAAGTGATCCTTGATCCAGGGGATGTATTCGAGGATCGTCGAGGCCGGATGCCAGTAGCTCAGGTGCACATGCACCTGGCTCATCTCGCCCGCATGCGGGACCACCGGCAAGCGGTTCGCCAGCGCCAGATCAGCCACCTGGATATATTCGGTGATCCCGCCAAGCCGCGTGACATCCGGCTGGACGTAATGCACGGCACCCGCATTGATGAAGGTCCGGAAGGCATCAACGGTGTAGAGTTGTTCGCCCAGCGCCACCGGAATGGCGGTGTTGCGGGCCAGCGCCGTATGGCTTGCGACATCGTCATACCACATGGGTTCCTCGAACCAGTAGATATCGAGATCCTTCGCCCGCGCGCAAAACCGCTGGCAGGTCGGCAGATCCCATCGCCCGTTGGCGTCGATTGCGATGCGGACACGGTGACCCAAACGCTTGCGCACCGCTTCCAGCCGCTCGATATCCGTGTTGGGGTCGTCGTGTCCAACCTTGATCTTGATGCGCGTAAAGCCTTCCTCTTCGACTGCACGTGCGGAGCCGGCAACGAGAGCGTCCTTCGAGAAGGACAGCCAGCCGATATCCGTATTATAGGCTTCGAGGGCGTCGGTCCGCGCACCACCCAGCAGCGCCCAGAGCGGCAGGCCAGCCTTTTTCGCCGCCAGATCCCACAGCGCCACATCGACTGCGGCCAGCGCCAGATGGGTAATGCCCGCACGCCCAACCCATTGAAGGGCCGGATATCGCGCAAGTTTCGTCCAGAGGCGCTGATGGTCGGCTGCATCCTCGCCTATCAGCAGCGGCGCGTAACAGTCCCGGATGCAAGACGTGATCAGCCGGTCGGAGGCGAGATGCGCATGGGTTCCGGTAAAGCCATAGCCTTCCAACCCATCCGAGGTGGTGATCTTCGCACCCACCACGCCCCAATGGGTAATGCTGTGGGTGGAATCGGAAATCGAATCCGAGGTGAGCGGCAAATGCAGGATGAACGGTTCGACAGCGGTAATCTTCATGGCGGGTCCTCCTCCCGTGCGCCTCTTGCTTAGTTCGGGTGAGCGCAGGACCCGGCTTACGGGAATGGCTACAGACGCTCCAGATAGGGCAGGTTTGCCGGCTGGATGGTTTTTGCGACCGCGTGAATGCGCAGCATGGCCCGATGCCGAGACACCTTCAGATGCTCGGCCAGCGCCTCACAGGCACTCGCCACATCGCCGGTCTCCAGACAGCGGATGATCTTCAGGTGTTCCGGCAGAAACGGTTCGCTTGCGAAAAGATCCGAGGTGCGGCGGTAGAGAAAATGATGCGCGACCAGCAGCGCCTGCGGCAGGCTGACGGCACGCAGGAGAGCCGGACTGTCACATCGCCCCAAGAGATCCACATGCAGTTCCTGTTCGAGCTGATCAAGGCGGTCGCTGCTGACCGCCGAAGCGGCGATCGTTTCCTCAATGTTGAGGCGCAGCCCGGACAGCAGCCCCACGGGCAGATGAGGAGCCGCCTTCTGAAGTGCGAGCGGCTCCAGCACCCAGCGCAGTTCGTACAGCTCGTCGATGTGCTTTTCCGTCAGGGCCGGAGCGACCCAGCGGCTGCTGGAATCCTTGCGCACGATTCCCCGCTCCTGCAGGCGCGCCACCACATCGCGCGCAACCGTGCGGCTAACCCCGAAATGTCGCGCCAGCAGCGCCTCATTGATCCGCCAGCTGGCAATGGATGTCCGGGAAACAACCTCGATTTCCACTTCCGGATAGATCAGCTCCCAGCTGGACTGTGCCTGTAGCTCAGCAGGTGGCGAGTGCGTTTGGCCGCCTGGTTCGATCTCGGCTCGGCGCTCGATCGCCACAATATCATAGCCGCGGCCCTCGGCTTTCCGCAAAAGCCCGAGGTTCTCCAGCTCACCCAACGCCTGACGCGCCGGTGCGCGGCTGATGCCAAAGCGGTCGGCGACGCCGGTCTCCGTCAGCCGCGTGCCCTCGGCGAGAACGCCGGCACGGATATCCTCGGCCAGCGCAGTGCAGGCACGGCGATAAAGCTTCGGGGCAAGTGGCGTTGACATGAAAAGGCTTCCTGAAATCCGTCGCAAGGGATTGCACATCCAAAACCGAACGTCTAGTGTATGCAGTAGACATTTTGCGAAAGAGATCAGGGAGGAGCTTTCGCGATGACGCAATTGAATGGCTCGGCGCGGTTTTCTCTGGCTGAGGCAAGCCGGTTTACCCATGACATTCTGCGCGCGACCGGTGCTGATGAAGCAACGTCAAAGGCCGCCACCCGCGCCATGATGCATGGTACGCGTCACGGTGTGGACAGCCATGGCATTCGTCTCCTGCCGCATTATGTGCAGGCGCTGGAGGGTGGCCGTCTCAACAAGGCTCCCTCGATCAGGGTCACATCCAGCCTTGCCGCGGTCGCGACGCTTGATGCCGATCATGCCCATGGCGCGCTCGCGACCTACACGGCGATGGAACATGCAACGCGCATCGCTGATCAGTTCGGCCTCGGTGCTGTTGCCATCCGCAATTCTTCCCATTTCGGTCCGGCAGGTGCCTATACGTTGGATGCTGCGAACAGAGGCTTCATCGGCATCGCCTTCTGCAATTCCGACAGCTTCGTGCGCCTGCATGACGGGGCGGAGCGCTTTCACGGCACCAATCCCATTTCCGTGGCAGTGCCGACAACGGAGGCCAATCCCTGGCTGCTGGACATGGCCACCAGCGCCGTCCCCTATAATCGCGTGCTGCTTTACCGCAGCCTCGGCCTGCCGCTTCCACCCGATGTCGCCTCCGACCGGGATGGGATGGATACAACAGATGCGCAAAGCGCCGACATGCTGGCGCCGCTCGGGGCGGCCTTCGGCTTCAAGGGCGCGGCATTGGCGGGCATCGCGGAAATCTTCAGCGCGGTGCTGAGCGGCATGCGCCTTTCCTTCGATATCGCGCCCATGGGTGGGCCTGACTTTTCGACGCCGCGTGAACTCGGCGCCTTCGTCATGGCCATCAAACCGGATGCGTTTGTGGAGCGCTCCGTCTTTGATGAGGGCATGCGGCGCTATCTCGAGACGCTCAGATCATCCAGGGCGCGTGACGGAGCCTCCGTCATGGCGCCGGGAGATCGGGAATGGGCGGTTGCCGAAACCCGCGAACGCGAGGGCATCACGCTCGATCCCGCGACTGCCGCTGCCTTTGAGCAATTGGGAGCGCGTTACCACGTGAGCCCGCCAAACGAAGCTTGACAGAAAGTTAATTTAACCCATAGTAGAAATTGGTCAGACAATCTGACCAGTGACGCATCAGGGGAGTGATGCGTTTGGAGGGTTTCATGTTCGTGGCGTTGGAGCCGCGCCGCCTTTACCGGCAGGTCGCGGAGCAAATTCGTGCGCTGATCGAGGCAGGCGAACTGAAGCCCGGTTCGCGGCTGCCGCCGGAGCGTGAGCTGGCAGAACGCTTTGCCGTGTCCCGCCCGACCGTTCGCGAAGCTCTGATCGTGCTGGAGGTGGAAGGTCATATTCAGATCCGCATGGGTTCCGGCGTCTATATCAGCAGTCGTCCGATCCCTGTGCAGCCTCTTCGCGTCAGCGAAGACGGTGACGGGCCACTCGAGATCCTGCAGGCCCGTTGCCTGATCGAAAGCGGTATTGCCGAAGAGGCGGCCCGCCTCGTGAAGCCGCAAAACCTGGAGAGGATCGATGCCATCCTGTTGCGCATGGAGGCCTCGCTGGATAATGCCGCGGTGGCGCTGGCCTGTGACCGGGATTTTCATACGGCCATTGCTGACATCATCGGCAATTCGGCGCTGAAGCACTTTACCGGCCTGATCTATGACTCGCGCAGCTCACCCTACTTTACGAAGCTCGCAAGCTATTTCGAAGGCCCGCATACCTGGAGGCTCGCGCTGGAGGAGCATCGCGTGATCCGGGGCGCTATCGCAGCCGGTGATCCCGCTGCGGCACGCGAAGCCATGCGCCGGCATTTGACGCTGGCACAAAAGAGATTCTCGGAAAGCTTCGGGGAGGAGCCGACGAGAGACGACTGACGGCTGGGCCAATCCCGGCCGTCATCCATGCAGTTCAGTTTCACTTGGGAGGAAAGAATGAAACTCAGACTGGCAACACTGTTGGGCGCGGCCGCCGTCATGGCGGTATCGACACTCTCGGCTCACGCGGAAACGGCGCTCAAATGGGCGCATGTCTACGAAACCTCGGAACCCTTCCATACGGAATCCGTCTGGGCGGCACAGGAAATCGCAAAGCGTACCAATGGACGCTACAAGATCGATGTGTTCCCGGCATCGCAGCTCGGCAAGGAAGCCGATATCAACCAAGGCCTGAAGCTCGGCACGGTCGATATTATCATTTCCGGTTCCAGCTTTGCGGCGCGGGACTTCAAGCCGATCGGGGTCACCTATTACCCCTACATCTTCCGCGATCCGAGCCATCTGATCGCCTATACCAAGAGCGACGTCTTCAAGCGGCTTGCCAAGGGTTATGAGGACAAGACGGGCAACCACATCGCCGCCGTCACCTATTACGGCACGCGCCACACCACCGCCAACAAGACGATCACCAAATGCTCGGATCTGCAGGGCGTGAAGATGCGCGTGCCTGACGTGCCCGCCTATCTCGCCATGCCGCGCGCCTGCGGTGCGAACACCGCACCGATTGCCTTTGCGGAGGTCTACCTCGCGCTTCAGAACGGCACGGTGGAAGCGCAGGAAAACCCGCTGACGACCATTGAGGCCAAGAAGTTCTACGAAGTGCAGAAGAACATCGTCCTCACCGGCCATATCGTCGACCACCTGAACACGCTCTTCTCCAAGAAGCTGTGGACCAGCCTCTCGGACGAAGACAAGAAGATCTTCGGCGAGGTTACCCAGGAAGCCGCCGAGCGCGCCACCAAGAAGATCGAGACCCGCGAGAAGGAACTGGTCGCCGAGTTCAAGCAGAAGGGCATTACGGTCACGGAAGTCGACAAGTCCGACTTCGAAAAGAACGTGGTCGAGAAGGTCAAGCTGGAAGACTTCGGCTACGAAAAGTCCGACTGGGACGCCATTCGCGCCATCAAGTAAGCGGGGCGCGGACCTCGCTCCGCGCTTGCCTGACCTTCACAACTTCATCGAAAGATCGCGCCGAGGGCGTTGTCATTCCGTCGCTTACGGCGGCAGACCTGCCTGACAGCACTCAGCCGATCTTTCCCTGAAGATTGCTCCGACAGGAAATTGCCGATGTCTGCAATTCAGGAAATTCATACCCCCGTTACAGCCGAGGAACTGGCCCATACCTTCGATGAAGCGCCCGCGGAGGTGGACCTGAAGGTCTATTCCGTCGAAGATTGGTTCACCATGGCGCTGTTCTGGCTGATGGCGGGCTGCGTGTTTCTGCAGTTCTTCACCCGCTACATCCTCAACAACAGCTATGCCTGGACGGAGGAGATTGCCGTCAACTGCCTGATCGGCGTCGTCTTCATGGGCTCCGTGATGTGCGTGCGCATGTCGCGGCATATCCAGGTGGATGTGCTCTACCACTACCTGCCCGCCCGGCTGACCCGGTTGATGGCGACAGCGGTGGACGTCATCCGCATCGGCTTTTTCGCCTACGGCTCCTGGCTGATGTGGCGCTATATGGAAATCGTCGCCGACGAGGAAATGGTGACGGTGCAACTGCCGCGAAACATCGTCTTCTACACGGTTCTCGCAGCCTTCGTTCTGATGCTTGGCCGTTCCATCCAGGTCTTCATCGCCAACATGCGCCGCGGCTACTCCGTTCTGGAGCGCCCGGAAGCCTTCCAGAGCGTGGAGGATTGATCCATGCTGCTTCTGATCGGTTCTTTCCTCGTCCTGATGCTGATCGGCCTGCCGGTGGCGGTGTCGATGGCGGTCTCATCGGTCCTCTACATCGTCTTTTACAATGTCGCGCCTGATATCATCGCCGCCCAGCGGCTCATTGCGGGCGTGGAAAGCTTTCCGCTGCTCGCCGTGCCCTTCTTCATCCTGGCCGGCAACCTGATGAACATTGCCGGCGTCACCGGCCGTATCTACTCCTTTGCCGTGGCCCTGGTCGGCTGGATGAAGGGCGGCCTCGCACAGGTCAACATCATCGGCTCGGTGGTGTTTTCCGGCATGTCCGGCACAGCGCTCGCCGATGCCGCCGGTATCGGCACCATCGAGATCAAGGCCATGCGCGACCACGGCTATCCCGTCGAAACGGCGGTTGGCGTCACCGCCGCATCGGCAACGCTTGGCCCCATCTTCCCACCGTCCCTGCCCTTCGTCATCTACGGCATGATGGCTAATGTCTCGATCGGTGCCCTGTTCATGGCTGGCATCATTCCGGGTGTTGTCATGACGGTGCTGATGATGGGCACGGTGGCGATCTTCGCCTATGTGAAGCGCTGGGGTTCGGACACGGATTTCAGCATCAAAAAGCTGTTCGGCGCGTCCTTCGAAGTCTTTGTGGTGATGATGGTTCCGACCGGCATCTGGTTGCTGACGCTCGCTGGACTGTCGCTCAACTGGTCGATCCTCATTGCGCTGATCGTGCTGCTGCTCTGCGACTGGTATTTCGACTTCTCCGCCGTCATGGCGTTGATGACGCCCGTCATCCTGATTGGTGGCATGACCATGGGCTGGTTCACGCCGACGGAGGCCGCGGTCGCTGCCGTGCTGTGGTCACTCTTTCTCGGCATGGTGCGCTATCGCACCATGACCTTCAAGACGGTGGCGAAGGCAACGCTGGATACGGTGGAGACGACGGCATCCGTGCTGTTCATCGTCGCCGCGGCCTCCGTCTTTGCCTGGCTTCTGACGGTCAGCCAAACGGCACAGCTTCTCTCCGACGGCATTCTCTCGATCACCAATAACAAATGGATCTTCCTGATCCTGGTGAACCTGCTGATGCTGTTCGTCGGCTGCTTCCTCGATACGATCGCGGCCATCACCATTCTCGTCCCGATCCTCCTGCCGCTGGTCAAGCAGTTCGGCATCGATCCGGTGCATTTCGGCCTGATCATGACGCTCAATTTGATGATCGGTCTCCTGCATCCGCCGCTCGGCATGGTGCTGTTCGTTCTGTCGCGCGTGGCGAGACTGTCCGTCGAGCGCACGACGATGGCGATCATCCCCTGGCTGGTGCCGCTGATCATTGCCCTGCTGCTCATCACCTTCATCCCGGCGATCACCTTGTGGCTGCCGCAGGAAATGGGGCTGATCCGCTGACCAAAAGCCCCGCGCGATTGCGTGCGGGGCAATTCTTCCACATGCGAAAGGCTTTCCAGCATGAAGACGCGGGTTGCCCGTCTGCACGGAACACGCGACCTCAAGGTCGAAGAACTCGATTATCAGAACCCCGGCAGGGGCGAGGTCCTGCTGGCCATGGCTGCCGGCGGCATCTGCGGCTCCGATCTGCATTACTATCAGGATGGGGGCTTTGGGCCGGTGCGGGTGCGCGAACCGATCATCGCCGGGCATGAGGCTTCCGGTTTTGTCGAAGCCGTCGGCGAAGGCGTAACCGGGTTTGATGTTGGCCAACTGGTCGCCGTCAACCCGTCGCAGCCCTGCGGGACCTGCGGATACTGCCGGATCAACCAGCCGATCCATTGCCTGAACATGCGCTTCATGGGGTCGGCCATGCGCCTGCCGCATGAAAACGGCCTGTTCCGAGACCGCCTCGTGGTGCCCGCCATCCAGTGCCATGCGGTGGCGGATGGCGTTTCACCGGGTGAGACGGCCTGCTCAGAACCGCTGGCTGTGTGCCTGCACGCGGTGGCGCAGGCTGGCGATGTCAGGGGCAAGCAGGTTCTGGTGACGGGTGCCGGCCCGATCGGCCTGCTGGTGGTGGCCGCCCTGCGCCATGCCGGTGCGGAAACGATTGTGGTGACCGACCTGACGGATGCGGCCCTGGCGCGCGCGCCCGCGATGGGTGCGACGAAGACCATCAATGTCGCAAGAGATCCGGAGGCGCTGCTGCCCTATCAGGAAAACAAGGGCAGCTTTGACGTCGTGTTCGACTGCTCTGCCGCGGGTCCCGCTCTGCGCGCGGCCTTTGCGGCCATCAAACCGCGCGGAACGCTGGTGCAGGTGGGCGTCACCGGCGATATGACCATCCCGCTCAACGCCCTGGTCGGCAAGGAAATCGTCTGGCGCGGATCGCAGCGGTTCCACGCGGAATTCGCGCAGGCCGTGCAGCTTATTTCCAGCCGCGCCATCGATGTGCGGCCCATTATTTCCCACAGATTTCCCCTGGAACAGGCCGTTGAAGCCTTCGAGCAGGCGGGCGACAGAACCGCCGCCTGCAAGGTGCAGCTGACCTTTGCGGGACATTAGAGGATAAGACATGAGACATACCTGGCGCTGGTTCGGGCCGATCGACAAAGTGAGTGTGCAGGATGCCGCGCAGGCGGGTGCCAAGGGCATTGTCAGCGCGCTCCATCACATCGCGACAGGCGAGGTCTGGCCTGTCGATGAAATTGCCAGGCGACATGAGGAGATCAAGGCCGGTGGGCTTTATTGGGATGTGGTGGAAAGCGTTCCGGTCTCCGAGGACATCAAGACCCAGACCGGCGACTGGAAGCGGCATATCGCCAACTGGCAGGAAACGCTGCGGCGGCTGTCTGCATCCGGCATCCGCACGGTCTGCTACAATTTCATGCCCATTCTTGACTGGACCCGTACGGATCTTCGCTGGGAAACTCGCCACGGCGCCAAGGCCATGCGCTTCGAACTGACGGATTTTGTGGCCTTCGATCTGCATATCCTGAAGCGCCCGGATGCCACACAGGATTATCCCGACTGGCTGCGCGAGGATGCTGCCCGACGCTTCTCCGAGATGACCGATGCGAAGATTGCCGCATTGGGAAAGAATATCGGTGCGGGCCTGCCCGGCTCGGCGGATGGCTATACACTGAATCAGTTGCTGGAAAAGCTTCGCACCTATCACGGCATCAACCGGGAGCGCCTGCAGCAGAACCTCGTGGATTTCCTCACCGAAGTCACACCCGTGGCCGAACAGGCGGGCATCAACATCTGCGCGCATCCGGATGATCCACCATGGCCACTGCTTGGCCTGCCGCGCATTCTGTCGACGGAGGCCGATTATGCCCACATGCTGGATCAGGTGAATGCGCGCGCCAACGGCGTCACCTTCTGCACTGGTTCGCTTGGTGCGCGGGCGGATAACGATCTGCCCTTCATCGCCACCCGCTTTGCCGATCGCATTCATTTTGTCCATCTGCGCAACGTCACGCGGGACACGGATACGGTGCCCTGCTCCTTCTTTGAGGATGAGCATCTGGAGGGCGGCACCGATATGGTGGCCGTGATCGCCGCCCTCGTCTCCGAAGAGGCGCGGCGACGGGAGGAGGGCCGCGAGGATCACGAAATCCCCATGCGGCCGGATCACGGGCAGGAAATTCTGGATGACCTGACGCGCGGCGCGCAGCCGGGCTATCCCGCTATTGGGCGTCTCAAGGGCCTGGCGGAATTGCGCGGCATCGAACGGGCGCTGACGCATGCGCGATATGGATTGGGGAGCCCCTAAAGCATATTGCGGCTCATCAGCCTCAACCAACATGCTTCGGGTCCTTGTTTTCCAGCATGTGGTCATCGCAAAACCGCTACACAGTTTCGCGCGACACGCTTTAGATGGGCCATGGGATCACGTAAGCAACTTGACTTTGGCTGGCCCGCTTTTCAGCTATAATGGCAGACGAGCGGAGGGCGTGCGGTCATGACGGTCATTCACATTACCCTGCTACAAAGGGCAGAAAGCATCGCCAACAATGCGCATAAGGGGCAGTCGGACAAGATCGGCGAGCCCTTTATCGAGCATGTTCGCCGCGTGGTGGCGCTTGTGCAGGGCGAAGATAGCAAGATCGTTGCATGGCTGCATGACGTGGTGGAAAAGGCCCCCGGTTGGACGCCGGAGCGTCTGGCGAGGGAGGGTTTCGCCGCTGATATCCTCGCAGCCATCGACGCCATGACGAAACGGGCGGGCGAGGATTATTTCGATTTCGTGCGGCGTGCGATCGCCAATCCCCTGGCGCGACCCGTGAAACGGGCCGACCTCCTCGATAATCTGGACCAGATGCGGCGCATGGGTGGCGATGGCTTCAAGTATGAAGAGGCCTTGCGTATTCTCGCCGCAACCGACTGATTGCGGAACAAACTTGCGCTTTTCCTGTTGATGCGCCGGTAACGGAAAGCAAGGCAGGGACAGCAATATGGATCTCACTTCCAAAGTGGCATTGGTCACCGGTGCAGGTTCCGGCATCGGACGCGCGACGGCACTGAAGCTCGCGGAGAGAGGTGTCTGCGTTGGGCTTCTCAGCCATACGCGCGATGAAATCGAAGATGTCGCCGTGGAAATTGCCAAGGCTGGTGGCGAATCGGTGGTGCTGCTTGCGGATGTCTCGAATGCGGAGGAGATGGAGCAGGCGGTGAAGGATTTGGTGGGGGCTGCTGGCCGGATTGATATCGTGGTTGCCAATGCCGGCATCAACGGTGTCTGGGCAGCCATCGACGACCTGAAGCCGGAGGAATGGGATCGCACCATCGCCATCAACCTTCGCGGCACCTACCTCACGCTGCACTTTACGGTCCCCCACCTGAAGAGGGAGGGCGGATCAATCATTCTGGTCTCGTCCATCAACGGCAACCGCACCTTCACCACGCCAGGCGCCACCGCCTATAGCGCGACCAAGGCCGGGCAGGTGGCGATGGCACAGCAGCTGGCACTGGAACTTGGCAAGCACAATATCCGCGTCAATGCCGTCTGCCCGGGCGAGATCGAGACCCGCATCAACGACAATACCAGCATCCGCGACCGCGAAGAGACGGAAGTGCCGGTGGAATGGCCGGCGGGCGAAATTCCGATTACCGGCGGCAAGCCAGGCCATAGCAATGACGTGGCCGAAGTGATTGCCTTTCTGGCTTCAGACGCATCTCATCACGTCACTGGAACGCCCGTTTTTGTGGATGGCGGGCAGGGGTTGCTGCGATAAGGACCAATCTCAGCGGTCCATGAAGTTCTGCCACTGCTTTTCGCCCATCATGCAGTCCGTCCTTGAACCTTGCGCGATGCGGCGAAGAGAAGCGGGCGGCTCGATGCCGCTGACCTCGATGATGAGCTTGCGGCGCACGGCGCTCGCAAAGTCCTCTATCTTGTGAACGGGTATGACGAACGATCCGGGGCCCCCGATCACGCAGTCCGCATAATATTGATCCAGCTTGTCGGAATCGACAGAGGGGCGGATCAACAGCGGCAGCCCGTTGATGATGATGCCGGCGGCAACCGCCTTGTCGCGCACCTCGGCCACAGGCGCGCCGATGTTGTTGGGGCCGTCGCCGGAAATATCGATGACCTGTCGCATGCCCTTAAAGGCATTGCTGACGAGCGAACTGGAACCATAGGCGATCGCTGCGGAAATCGAGGTGCGCCTCTGTGTATTGATCGGGCGCGCCGCAAGCTTGTCGGCAAAGGCCTTGGCGTCCTCGGCGGTGGCAATGATCTGCCAGTCGAGGATGGAATCCATCTGGACTTCACCCGCCCATTCGAAATAGCTGATTGCGATGCGGCCGGTCAGCCCTTCCTTGACGGCGCGGATGAAATCCGGGTGCTGCAGGGCTGCCACATAGCCATCCCGCTGGATCCTCGATTCTTCGTAATCCATTGAGCGCGAGGTATCGACGGCGAGCACCAGCTCGACATCCACCTCGTTGGAGGCGCGGGCGGAAAGCGCGGGTTGTGCCGCACCAGCCGTCAGTGACATGAGCATTGCAAGCGTCGTCAGCATGGCAAATCCCGTCACGGCGAAATCGCAAAAACTGTAACACAGCTTTCACAGGCAGCGACGGAAGCCTTTTCGGCGAACTTCACATTTTAGTGACAGTTGGAAAACGCTCTAAGCGTCGACGGCACGTGGCTTGCCCTCGTCATCCAGCGCAACCATCACGAAGCTGCCTTCGGTGACTTTCTGCCGTGTTTCGGAAAACTGGCGCCGCACCCAGCATTCCACCTGCAGCACCATGGATGTGCGTCCGACATGCGTGACGCTGGTATAGACGCAAAGCGTGTCGCCAACCTTGATCGGCTGGCGGAAGGTCATCTCCTTCACGGCAGCGGTCACGGTGCGGCCCCGTGCGCGTTCCGATGAGGCAATACCGGCGGCGATATCCATCTGCGCCATCACCCAGCCGCCGAAAATATCGCCGGCCGGATTGGCATCCGAAGGCATGGCCAAGGTGCGTAGGGTCAGTTCGCCTTGAGGTTCTGAGGTTTCCGTCATGAAATCGCCTTTCGTCATTTGTGCATTGCACAATTCATGTACGGCGTTCTCTCGCGGCTTCAATTGATCTTCCTGCATAGCCGCATTGCATGCGCTCATAGTCGAGTCAGATCTGTCGGCCGGTTCTTCAGGATGGCTTCCATGGAAAAAAAGCCGGTCACCGTTGAAAAATCGAAGTCGGTGATGAGCTTCTGATAGAAGGCGTCATAGCCGCGCATGCCGCGCGTGACGACCTTCAGCAGATAATCCCAATCGCCGCCGATCCGGTAGAAGTCGACCACCTCCGGCAGTTTCTCCACATGCTTGCGAAAGCTCTCCGACCATTCCTTGGAATGATGGCGGGTGCGGATCATCACGAAGATAGTGAGGTCGATACCCAGCGCATCGAGATCCACCTGCGCCTGCAGGCGTCCAAGCACGCCCGTATCCTGCAAGCGCTGCAGGCGCCGCCAGCAGGCATTCTGTGAAAGGCCGACGCGTTCTGCCAACTCGCGTTGAGAGAGGCTGCCATCCTGTTGCAGGCAGGTAAGAATGCGTCGATCAATATGGTCGATAGTGACAATTTCATCGTTCATATGATCGAACCTTGAGATCAATTCTGCAAAAATAGATGATGAATTCCCCGTGTTGCAATCCCTATCATCTGCAAATCAAAAAATAAGGGAACCAAGATGATGAGCGACGGTCTGCTGGCACGGTTTTTCCAGTCCCTGACGGAGGGTGATGTCTTGTCATCCCTGCAGCATGGATTGGTCGGAAAGTCCGCCAAAGTCGATGGACCGTTCGGACCGAAGCCGATGGTCTATGCGGATTATGTGGCGTCCGGGCGCGCGCTCATGCAGATCGAGCAGTTCATGCTGGAAGAGGTTCTGCCCTATTACGCCAACAGCCATACGGAAGCCTCCTATTGTGGAGGCATGATGACGAGGCTTCGCCGTGAGGCGAGGGCGGTTATTGCAAAGTGCTGCGGTGCGGATGAGCGCCATGCGGTAATCTTTGCCGGTTCTGGTGCGACGGCGGGCATCAATCGTCTCGTCAACCTGTTCGGCGCGAACCGCGAGAGGGTTCGTGTCATCATCGGCCCGTATGAGCATCACTCCAACATTCTGCCCTGGCGCGAATCCCGTGCCGATCTTGTCGAGATTCCGGAATGTGAGGAAGGCGGGCCGGACCGCGAGATATTGGCGGATGTGTTGGCACAGTCGAACGGCTTCGATCGCGTGATCTGCTCCTTCTCCGCAGCCTCTAATGTCACGGGCATCGTGACCGATGTTGAAGCCGTCACGCGCATTGCCAAATCGGGCGGAGCATTGGTGATCTGGGATTACGCTGGCGGCGGACCCTATCTGCCGATCCGCATGCAGCCCGCGCCGGATGCCGGGATCGATGCGATCGTCGTATCGCCGCACAAGTTCATTGGCGGTCCCGGTGCCTCCGGCGTCCTGATCGTTCGCCGCGATGCCGTAGTCATGGATAAGCCCAGCTGGCCGGGCGGTGGCACCGTCCGTTTCGTGTCGCCGACGGCGCATGATTATGCGACTTCGCTGGAAGCCCGCGAAGAAGCCGGCACCCCCAACGTGGTGGGTGATATCCGCGCTGCGCTGGCCTTTCTGGTGAAGGAGGCGATCGGCGAACAGGTAATGGCTGAGAGGAACCAGATTCTTGCCGCGAGCGCCATGGCGGCCTGGAGTAATCATCCCGCCATCGAAATCCTGGGTGATCTGAGCATCGAGCGCCTGCCGATCTTCTCCTTCCGCATCCGCCATCCGCAGGGCGGCTACATCCATCAGCAGCTGGTGACACGCATGCTCAGCGACCGTTTCGGCATCCAGGCCCGCGGCGGTTGCGCCTGCGCCGGCCCTTATGTCCATCGCCTGCTCGATATCGGACCGGAAGAGTCTGAACGGCTGCGGCAATCCATCCTGGCCGGTGACGAAATGGAAAAGCCCGGCTTTACGCGGCTGAACTTCAGCGTATTGCTGCCAGAGGAAAAGGTGCGCTTCATTCTGGAAAGCGTGCTGCAGCTGGCATCCGATGCTGCCGATTATGAGCACGTCTACGGCGTCGACCCGGCCCGCGCGATTTTTGCGCCCAAGGCTGCGTGAGAGTCCTCAGCCGCACTTTTCCACATACTGAAGTGCGGCAGCGGTACCGACGCTGATTTCCTTTACCATCTTGCCGTCGGTCTCGAAGCCGATGCCGACGCCATTGGCGCCGAGCAACTGGATGCTGTGGCTCTTGTCGTCGTATTTGCCGGGCTCGATCTTCAGCGCGGCGCCATAGGCTTTCTTCAGATCCGCTTCAGAGCTACCGACATGGATGCCCTTGGCGGTGGAGAGCGTCTTATCCGTCACGTAGATGCGCGTGACTTTGCCGTTTTCGATCAGCAGATCCATCTTGGGCTGGACAACCCGTGCCACGCGGCACTCGTCCTTGTCGGTGCCAAAGGGCTTCAGCGACTTTATTGCGCCCTTTGCCTCCTTCAGCGTCATGCCGATCTTGATCGGCGCGACACCGGATTCCTCGATCACGACAGGCGAGGCGGCAGATGCCGAACCGGCCAGTATGAGAACGAGGGAGAGGCTAAGCCTGAGGGGAAAGTGTGACACGGATGGGCTCCTTCAACGGACAAATGCAAAACGGCCCGCCTGTGATGGCGGGCCGTTGAAAGATCAGGTCAGGCTGCCTTCATCGTGGCGTGCAGCGGGATCTCCACGTCGATCTCCAGGATCGAGACATGCTCATCGCGATCCATCTTCACCTGCACCTTATCGTGATCAACCTGCACATGCTTGGCGATCACAGCCAGGATTTCCTCGCGCAACACAGCCACGAGGTCGCTGCCGTTGGAGGCTCTCTCATGGGCCAGAAGAACCTGCAAACGCTCGCGCGCCGTCGGCGCCGATTGCTGTTTGCGGAAAAGACGGAACAGACTCATGCGGCCCTCCGTGCGAAGATCTTGCCGAGCAGGCCACGCTTTTCTTCCGGAATGGTGACCGGAATGTCTTCGCCTGCCAGACGGCGTGCGGCTTCGAAATAGGCCATGGCAGGGGCACTACGGGGCTCTGCCAGCGTGACCGGCGCGCCGACGTTAGAGGCGCGCAGCACATCCGAGCTTTCCGGAATGATGCCCACCAGCGGGATCGACAGGATTTCCAGAACGTCGTCCACCTTCAGCATATCGCCGCGCTCGGCACGAACCGCGTCATAGCGGGTCAGAAGCAGGTGTTTTTCCATGCGCTCGCCGCGCTCTGCCTTCAGCGTCTTGGAATCCAGCAGGCCGATGATGCGGTCGCTGTCGCGAACGGAAGAGACTTCCGGATTGGTTACAACAACGGCGATATCGGCATGGCGCATGGCAAGGGTTGCGCCGCGTTCGATGCCGGCCGGGCTGTCGCAGATCACCCAGTCGAAATACTTCTTCAGTTCGCCGATGACCTTCTCGACGCCTTCAGCCGTCAGATTGTCCTTGTCGCGAGTCTGGGACGCCGGCAGCAGGAACAGGTTTTCCATCCGTTTGTCGCGGATCAGTGCCTGGGTCAGCTTGGCGTCGCCCTGGATCACGTTGATCAGGTCGTAGACCACGCGGCGTTCTGCGCCCATGACGAGGTCGAGGTTGCGGAGCCCGACATCGAAATCCACGACGACGACTTTTTCGTTTCTCTGTGCCAGGGCAGCACCCAATGCTGCGGTCGAAGTGGTCTTGCCAACCCCGCCCTTACCTGACGTAACGACGATTACCTTCCCCATCTTCATCTCCTGTAACTGCCGGATTCGGCTCAATTCATTTTATCTGCCAAGATCGCATCACCCTCGAGCCACAGCTGGGCAGGATGGCCGATGAGATCTGGCGAGAGGTCTTCGGCCATCTTGTAGATGCCGTCGATTGCCACCAGTTCGGCTTCCAGCTTGCGGCAGAAGATCCGTGCGGATGTATTGCCTACGGAGCCGGCCATGGCGCGACCACGCAGGCTTCCGTAGATGTGCACGGACCCGCCCGCGATGACTTCCGCACCGGAAGACACCGAACCGAGAATGGTCACGTCACCTTCGGCAA
The DNA here is from genome assembly GCF_030504645.1 of Rhizobium oryzicola. Lineage (GTDB taxonomy): Bacteria > Pseudomonadota > Alphaproteobacteria > Rhizobiales > Rhizobiaceae > Neorhizobium > Neorhizobium oryzicola. Next base: position 485,528 of record NZ_JAUKWQ010000004.1, read on the forward strand.
ATATGACAGACTGACCTGACCTGACGCTTTCCTTGATGACGAGCGACTGCAGGGTCGGGCGCGGCTGTTCGGTAATTTCGACACGCGGCGGCTCGGTCTGCACCTCGCCGGAGACCGGTTCCGTCTGCTTGACCTCGATATCGCCGCTGGGGCGGCCGCCCTTCAGCGCCGGCGGCATGCCGGGCGCCATCATGGAGGGGCGTGCGCCTTCAATGCCCATAATGCTGACATTTCGGGCGGAAAGTTCGGCCAGAAGTTCTTTCAACTGGGCGCGATCGATCTGCAGCTCCGTCACATCAAGCACGACGGGGCGGGTCAGAAAGAACCCTGCGGAACGCGCGGCAAGGTCGTCCAGCCGTGCCAGCCACTGATCCAGCGGAAGCGCAGGCGAAAGCACGACGGCCAGGAACGAGCGGCCTTTGATGCGGATGGAGCGGTCGTCGTCTGTTAGCACTTTGGTCATCTACGTAAACAAATCGTTGACGTAGGAGTAAGGCCGATTTGGTTAACAAATAGTTAACGCGGCTGTTAATGCGGCGCTCGGCTTAACCATGTTGCAGGAGGGACACAGCACCGCTTAGCAAGCAAAAACGCCGGAAAACCAGGCTTTCCGGCATTTTTGAAATGTCCCTGCGCCAGGCGCGCGAAGGTTAACCCTTCGCTGCGGCTTCACGCGGCGGAACCCGGGTAATGCGGGCGCCAAGGGCGTTCAGCCGCTCTTCGATCAGTTCGTAACCGCGCTCGATCTGCTGGGCATTGTTGATGATACTGGTGCCTTCGGCGCACATGGCGGCAATCAGCATCGCCATGCCGGCGCGGATGTCAGGGCTCTCGACGCGGGCAGCGCGCAACTTGGCTGGACCCGCGACGATGGCGCGATGCGGATCGCAGAGAACGATTCGCGCGCCCATGGCGATCAGCTTGTCGACAAAGAACATGCGGCTTTCGAACATCTTTTCAAACATCAGCACCACGCCTTCGCATTGGGTGGCGGTGACGATGGCAATCGACATCGTGTCGGCCGGGAAGGCTGGCCAGGGCTGGTCCTCGATCTTCGGGATATGCCCGCCAAAATCCGGCTGGATTGCCATCTTCTGATTGGCGGGCACCACCAGATCGTCGCCTTCGATCCGGCAATGGATGCCCAGCCGCTCGAAGGTCATCAGCGTGGAGCGCAGATGCTCAACGCCCGCTTCGCGAATCGTGATCTCCGATCCAGTGACTGCCGCAAGGCCGATCAGCGAGCCGACCTCGATATGGTCAGGGCCGATGCGGTGGGTCGCACCCTTCAGCGGCAGGCCCCCATGGATGATCATCGTGTTCGTGCCGATGCCTTCGATGCGCGCGCCCATGGCGATCAGGAAATGTGCGAGATCCTGCACATGGGGCTCGGAGGCGCAGTTGCACAGGATCGTCAGGCCTTGTGCAGCAACGGCGGCGCACAGCGCATTTTCGGTACCGGTGACCGAGGGCTCGTCCAGGAAAACGTCGGCGCCCTTCAGTCCAGAGGTCTTGAAGTGATAGGCGCTATCCACCTGGATATCGGCGCCCAGCTGCTGAAGTGCCAGAAAGTGCGTATCCACGCGACGGCGACCGATCACGTCGCCACCTGGTGGAGGCAGGGTAATCTCACCGCAACGTGCGAGCAGCGGCCCGGCGAGAAGGATGGAGGCACGGATGCGCGCGCAAAGAGCTGGATCGAGATCGGTTGGACGCACTTCCTTCGCTTCGATCTCCAACTCGTTGCGGCCGTGCCAGCGGGCTTTCGCGCCCACGGACTGAATGAGTTCGACGAGTGCCTCGACATCGCGAATGCGCGGCACATTGGTCAGATGCACAACCTGATCCGTCAGCAGTGCCGCGGCAACAATCGGCAGGGCCGCATTCTTATTGCCGCTGGGCTTGATCTCGCCCGAAAGACGATGCCCTCCCTCGACAACATATTGAACTTTTTCATGTGGCAGCGCTTCGGCCATGACGAATGTCCCTCGTTTGAGGCCTCTTATGACATGCCGATTCGGTCGGATTGTTGAGCGGACGATATTTGCTCATCGCAATCCACGGTTTTTTACCATGCGGCAAAGGTAGTTTCAGCCGAGTGTTGATGAACACCGTGTCCCGGGCTCCATTCACCGCACCGGACGCAGCGATTTCAAGCCGGACAGGATCTTTCGGCGTTTCCGCGGTGCAAGCGCGATGTCGCTGACAAGGCGGGCGCCACCCTCGTGCTTCTCAAGGGTTATCTTGCGGCTGTGAAACGCCTCCAGTTCGGTGCGATGGCCGACGCTGAGAATGGTGACCGTCGGAAGTTCCTCGATCAGCATTTCCATGATCTTGTCCTGCATCTTTTCGTCGAGCGCTGACGTTGCTTCGTCAAGCACGATGATATCAGGCGCGTGGAGGAGCAGCCGTGCGAATGCGAGGCGTTGTTTCTCGCCGCCAGACAAGGTGTGATCCCAAGGCGCCTCCTCCTCGATCTTTTCGCTGAGATGGCCCAATCCAACCTTGTCGAGTGCGACGCCGATCTCCTCCTTCGTCCAGCTGTCGGCGGGGCGAGGGTAAGCGACAGCACGGCCGAGCGTGCCCGCCGGAATGTAAGGTCGCTGCGGCAGCATGAACAACTGGCTGTCTCGGCGGAAGCCGACAAATCCGTTGCCCCATGGCCAGAGCCCCGCGATGGCGCGCACCAGCGTGCTCTTGCCGGACCCCGATTCGCCCGCCACCAGCACGCGCTCGCCCGGCTCCACCTTGACCTCGGTTTCCTTGACGACCGCCGTGCCATTGTCCAGCGAGACCGACAGCTCGTTCAGAGTCAACATGGTGCTACCGTCGGTTTCTCCATGCTTGATACGGCCGAATTGATCGTTCTTCTCGGCGTTTTCCAGCCCATCGAGCGAGACCATCAAGGAGGAGACACGCCTTGCGCAGGCGTTCCAGTCCGCAAGGCGGGGATAGTTGTCGACCAGCCATCCAAACGCGCTTTGCACAATGGTGAAGGCAGAGGCCGCCTGCATGACCTGGCCGAGCGTCATGCTTCCATCCAGAAATTTGGGGGCACAGAGCAGCACCGGCACAACAGGCGCAATCAGCAGCGATCCGTGCGAGACCAGCGTCGTGCGCATATACTGGTTGGCCAGCAGCTTCCATTGCTTGCGAACATTGCCGAAGGTGCGATCCAGATCGCTGCGTTCTTCTTCCTCGCCGCCGAGAAGGGCAATGCTCTCGCCGTTTTCACGCACACGCGTCAGCGTGTAGCGAAATTCCGCTTCGACCTGGTTTTTGGATTCGGACACTTTGACGAAGTTGCGCCCGATAAAGGCGATCGAGCTTGACGTAATGGCAGCATAGATAACTGCCGTAATGACGAGAAAACCGGGTATGGTGACCATGTGTCCGGCCACCGGAATGGTCAGTGCGCCGCCGATGGTCCACAGCACGACGATGAAGGTGGAGGCAGAGACGAAGGCGGCGATGACGCCCGATACGAAATCAACCGGCGACTCGGTCGCAATCCGCAGATCTTCTGATATCCGGGCCTCCGGATTTTTATGATCGCCATCGATCAGGTTCAACTGATAGTACCGGCCATTGGCCAACCAGCGCGCAATTATTTCGCTCGTGAGCCATGACCGCCAGCGCCGCTGGATCTTCATCCGAACATAGACCTGTGCGGTGACGAGCATGACGCTGCCCGCGACCAAGGGTGGAAACAGCGCTGCCAGAAAATAAACCGTCGACGCATGCCGCTGCTCGATGGCGTCGAACAACCCGCGGTTCCAGATGTTGATGCCATATTGAAATGCGACATTCAGACCAATCAGAACGAGCAGGCCGATGGAAAACGGCCAGGCCAGCTTGTCACCCCGGCGGCTCCAGTATCCTCTCGCGCTGGTCCAGAACCGTTTGAGCAGGAATCGCTTTCGAGCCTTTTCCAGTTCTTCAGGGGTAAATTCGGTTTCCAAGGTGGAAGAATGGGACGGCTGAGAGACATGGGATGCCAATCTCTGCTCCTGAGATGAGATGATTGTGGGAGGAATGGCGCCAAGCGATCCGCTGACGTTAGCCCGTATGGGCAAGCCTTCTGACGGAGATCAAAAAGTGGGTTTGGGGCGCCCCTTCGGATGGTTTCATTCAAGCTGCAGAGGAACGTGGTGTTGTGAAATTTGTTCCGAGGATGGAGATCCGACATAAGATTATGTTTTGTCTGATCTTTTGGGTTTCAATCAAAGCGCTCAATACTGTGGGGCTCACGCTGACCCCGCGCTGGCCTTCTGGCCGTAAAGGCTGCCGATCTTAGGGTTAGAAGATGGCAGCCAAAGGCCCTGTTCCCCAGGAGCTATCCATCGACAGCACCCACATCAAGGCGCATCGCTCGGCGCAAGGCTCAAAAGGGGGGCGTGGGCGCAAGCGATTGGCACCTCGCGTGGCGCAAGAACAAGCAAAATCCATTGCTTGGCCGATGATTGTGGCCGACCGGTCGCCTTCACACTGACTCCCGGAAACATTGCGGATATCAAGATGGCGATCCCATTGCTGGAACTCGCTCGCCCGACAAAGCGCCTCCTGGCAGGCAAAGCCTACGACGCCGACAGCTTGCGGGACTGGCTGGGGCGCCAACACATCAAGGCAGTCATTCCATCATCAGCCGCAAGAAGGACGCCGTATCCGTTGGATCGCAAATCCTACAGCCGCAGGAACGTTATCGAGCGGTTGTTCTGCAGACTCAAGAATTGGCGACGCATCGCAACCAGATACGACCGCCTCGCAACAAATTACATGGCAGCTATCGCTCTCGTTTCAGCAATAATCGCTTGGATATGATTGAGTCCTCACCCTAGGACGCAATCACCAAACCAGCCCGCGCGCCGCGACGTCCTCGACACGCGTAACGATGCCGTCGCGGTGGAAGGTCATCACGTCGAACAGGTTCGAGACAACGCAGGTATGGTTGGGGATGATGCGCACGCGTTCGCCGATCTCCGGGCGGATGCCTTCGACCTTCGACAGATCGACCGTCGCATGTTCTTCCGAAAGCCCCGTGATCACGGCATCGGGATATTCCACAATCAACCCGTAATCGGAAAAGCCGAGCAGGTCCGAGGTGAGTGCCTTGGAGCCCGCATCCAGAATGGCGCGCTCCGGCGTGGGGCGGGAGACGACGGTCGCCAGGATATGCATGGCGCAATCATCCAGCGAGCAATGGCCGGCGCGCGCCATGGAGCGATCATTGTAGATATAGGTACCTGCCCGATGCTCCGTTGCTGTCGGAACGAGGTGTGCCGAAAACAGGCTGGGTGTGCCGCCATTCGACCGGATCGGGCATTCGATCCCGTCCACCGCCAGATAGGCCATGGTGGCGATGAAGAAATGTTCGACCGCAGCCTCTGTATGGGGCTTCGGATAGGTCATCAGCCCGCCGAAGATCAGACTTTTGCTGGCGACGATGCCGCGCGCCAGAGCGGCTGCTTCGTCGGGCGTCTGCACACCGCAGCGCCCGCCGCCGGTGTCGCATTCGACCAGGACCGTCAGCGGCTTGCGCCCTGCAAAATAGGCGGCAAGGCCAGTCACGGTCACGATGCTGTCGGCCACGACCTTCAGGCCCGAGATCCGCTCATTGAGAGCCGCCAGACGCGCCAGCTTGTCCGCACCCAGAATGTTGAAGGTGATCAGGATGTCCTCGAAACCGGCATCCGCAAACACTTCTGCCTCGGTGATCTTCTGGCAGTTGATGCCCGAGGCCCCCGCTTCCACCTGCTGACGCGCCAGCGCCGGTATCTTGTGGGTCTTGATATGCGGGCGGAAGGCGAGGTTATGCGCGCTCATGTAATCCTGAACGCGCTTGATATTGCCAGCCAGCCGGTCCTCATCGATCACGGGAAGCGGTGTCGACAGCGATTGAATGGTATCGCCAATCTGAGGACGGGGTAGTGTCATTGTCAGGCAGCCTCACTTGCATGCGGATCGGCCATGATTGGCCAGATATCCCGGCGCACCCGTCGATAGGGATTCGTCGCCGGGTTGTTCGGGTAAGGCGTACCCGCCGAGCAGTAAAGGATCTCACTCGCGATCTTTGAAAATGCCGCATAAAAATGGTTGGTGGATTTGATGACCAGGATGCGTTTCGCCAAGGGGTCGACGCCCAGTGCGGTAAACAGCGACGGGTCGTAGCTCTGCACGCGCACACTGCCGAGGATGATATCGATGCCGCGGTAATGGATATGCGCCGCATCGCCGAAGGGCGCGATGCTGTCGCCGAATTTCATCTCGGCGTTGCTCTGCAACTTCACCACCTTCACGATGCCATCAACGGGATTGCCGGTACCGGGCGCGGATTTGGCGCCGAAGCGTAGCGGAATTTCCGCGCCTTCACCGGCCGCCATACAGATCTGCACGGCGATCGGGTCCCAGATCAGGCCGATGGCGACATTCTCCACGCCGCGTGCCAATAATTCCTCCAGCACCACGGTCGCGTCACCCGCCGTGCCGCCGCCCGGATTGTCCCACATATCGGCGATCACGACCGGGCCGGTGGCGATTTCCAGCGCCTTTGTCACGGCTTGTTTCTCGTCGATCGACGGCATCATGAAGGTGCCGCGCTTGGAGAAGAGATCGAGGCCGAGGTCTCGCGCTAAAGCCGCGCCCTTCTCGGGTTTTCCATTGGTCACGGCAATCAGCTTTGTGCCCATTTCCGGAACGTCACCGGCCATGAAACCGTGGATGACCGAAAGCGACAGAACGTCGTCATCGCTGGCCTCGATCCGCTTCAGATTGTCCACAAAAGAGCGCATCGGCTCGCGTGATGTCGGGAAGACGTCGATCATACGACAATCGAAGACGGACATGACCGGCGTCACGCGGCCTTCCAAAGTATCGACGGCGATCCGCCAGAGGTCTTCGGCACGGTCGACGAAATCCGTATGCGGGAATTCCTTGAACACTACGAAGAAGTTCGCAGCCGCAACGCGCTTCGCCGTCAGATGGCTATGCGGGTCAAGCTCCGCGCAGAGCAGCACATCCGGCCCGATGATCTCGCGGATACGGGTGAGCAGATCGCCTTCCGGGTCAAGGTAACCGTCCGCCACCATGGCGCCGTGCAGGCCCATGACCACGGCATCCACAGGCATGGCTGCCCTCAGTTGGTCGAGGATCTCGTCGCGCAGGCCCTCATAGGCCTGTCTGTTGATGAGGCCGGCAGGATCTGCCCAAGCGGCTGTTCCCTCGATCAGCGTCCAGCCCTTCTCCGCGCACACTTTTCGCCCGACAGTGATCGGTGCGGTACACAGCGTCGGCGTCGCGGGATGCTGGCCGGGCGGCGCATACAGCGATTCCTCGAACGCGCGACGGTCGATGCAGATCGGTGAGAAGGTATTGGTTTCGGTCGCAAGGGCCGCGGTAAAAATGCGCAAGGCTTCGTCTTTCGCTTTCAGTATAGTTCAGCGGATACCCATCGGGTTCGGCAAGTAGCCCGTAAAGCCGGAGATCTTCCAGCGGCCCTCATGGAAGCGGCAGTAATAGAGTGTCTGCCACTGCATCACGTCCAGCTCGCCGTCTGCGCGCTTGATGCCGCCATTGAACTTCTTGCGAACGAGTGCCGTTTCGCCTTCGATTTCGATCTCTTCCAAGGTCGTGGTGGTGAAGATCGCCGTGCGCGGATCTTCGCCATAGCTGCCCTTCTTGAAATCATCCGCCTGGCGCAGCCATTCGTCACGGTAAGCGGCAAGATTGGGGAAGGCCAGGCGCCAGTTGTCCGGGTTGGGGTCCTTGTTACCGGAAATGCCGATGAAGCCTTCTTCGACGAAATCATGCTCCACCATCGACCAGTCCGCAGCCAGGAAAGCGTCGATGTCGCGGGGCACCAGCATCTCCCAGATGGCGCGGCGAGCGGCATCGCTTTCGGGGAACGGGTTGTTGAAAGGATCGCGCATTTTTTGCCCCTGGATCTAAATAGTTTTCATGATTGGCGAAAATCTCTAGCCAAATTCCGTTCAATATGGTCCATTGTCAATGATCGAAGAAAATAATTTGCATGAGAGGGACCCCATGTCGATCAAACGCTACGGCGCGGAACAGGGTGGCGCCGGCGGCCAGAGGCTGCCATTTGCGAGGGCTGTCGAGGCGGATGGATGGCTGCATGTCTCTGGCCAGGTTGCCATGGAAAATGGCGAGATCATCAATGGCGGCATTGTCGAGCAGACCCACAAGGCGATCGCCAATCTGATCGCGATCCTGCATGAGGCGGATTACGGCGTGGAGCATGTCGTACGTTGTGGCGTGTGGCTGGATGATCCGCGTGACTTCTGGACCTTCAACCGCATCTATCAGGGCTATTTCGGCGAACATCCGCCGGCCCGCGCCTGTGTGCAATCCGCCATGATGGTCGATTGCAAGGTGGAAATCGACTGCATAGCCTACAAGCCGAAGACCTGAAGAACGGCTTGGGAGGACACATGGATATCTTCGCGACGATTCAGGAGGAGCGGGCGCAGCTTTCTCCTTCCGAACAACGGATAGCGGATATCCTGCTGGGAGACTTCGACTTTGCTGTCGGGGCCTCGATCATCGAGCTTGCCGAGCGCGCTTCGGTTTCCCCTCCCACGGTTACCCGTTTTTGCCGGCGCCTGGGCTGCCAGAGCTTTTCCGACTTCAAGGTCAGCCTGGCGAAGACTGCCTTTGTCGGCGTTCGCTACCTGAACCCGGAAGCGAAGAGCACAGAGCCTGCCGATGTGGCGGAGGATGTGATCACCAAGGCGCAAAATGCGCTGTTCATGATGCACAGGGCACTCGATCCTGTCGTTCTCGACAAGGTCGCGGACCGCCTGTCACGGGCGGAAATGATCTATGCCTTCGGGTCCGGCGGCAATTCCTCGATGATTGCCAGCGAGCTTCAAAATCGGCTGTTCCGTCTCGGCTCGCGCATCACGGCGAGCGCCGATTATCACATGCAGCTGATGCTGGCGGCGGCGGCGCGCACCAATGATGTCATCATCGGGTCCTCCTTTTCCGGCCGCAATCTGGAGCTCGCCCGTTGCTTTGCGCTCGCACAGGATAGCGGCATCACCACGATAGCCTTGACGCAGAGCGAAAGCCCGGTGGCGCGCGCGGCCGAACTGGTGATCGCGATTGATATTCCCGAAGGCGATAACATCTTTCGCCCCACCTCCACCCGTTTTGCCTATCTCGGCGTGGTGGATGTGATTGCGAGCCTCGTCGCCTATCGCAATCGCAAGCTTTCAACGGTGACGCTGCGCCATATCAAGCAACAACTGGTCGAACATCGCGACGAAGACGATCGCCAGGTTCTGGGAGACTGACATGAAAACCATCCTTGCCGTGGTGACAGGTGCTGCCGGGGATATCGGACGTGCGATTGCCTCGCGCCTTGCCGACAGCCATGACATGGTGGTGATGGTGGATATTGATGGCGCGGCGGTGATGAAGGCGGCAGAGGATCTGGGGCCGGCCGATCGCTTCGTTCCTGTCGTTGCTGATGTTACCGATCCCGCAAGCGTCAGCCAGATGGCAAATGCCATTGCAGCGCTCGGAACGGTGCGCACGCTCGTCAACAATGCAGGCGCTGCGCGCGCCGTTAGTCTGCATGATACGGATGCCGACATCTGGCGGAAGGATGCGAGCCTGAACCTGGAAGCGGCCTTTCTCACCTTTCGCGCGCTGGAAAACGATCTGAAACAGCTCGGCGGAGCGTTGATCAATATCGCGTCGGTCAACGGCATGGCGGTGTTTGGCCACCCGGCCTATAGCGCGGCCAAGGCGGGCCTCATACATTTCACCAAGCTGGTGGCGGTGGAATATGGCAAGTTCGGCATCCGCGCCAATGCGGTGGCGCCTGGCACGGTGCGCACCCAGGCCTGGGAGGCACGTGCTGCCGCCAACCCACAGGTCTTCGAGGAAGCCAAACGCTGGTATGCGCTGCAAAGGATCGCCACCGCTGAAGATGTTGCCAATGCCGTCTTCTTTCTTGCAAGCGATCAGGCGAAGGCCATCACCGGTGTGTGCCTGCCCGTGGATTGCGGGCTGACGGCCGGTCAGGCGGAGCTCGCGCGCACCTTCTCACAATCCGATCACTATTGAACCGAATTCAACAAAAGAGCCGGAAGGGGAACCAACATGGCCGATGCTGTTTTTCGTCTTGAGAATGCCTGGGAGCCCGTGGATGGCGACCCGTGCGGGCGCTTCGTCTTTACGCTGGTCAACCTCTCGGATGAGGCGATCAGCGGTTTCAAGCTTGCCTACACGTCGCTGACCCGGATCAAGGATTCGGAAGAGGCGCGCTGCGAGAACGCGACCTTCCTGCGCCGCAACGCCAATTTCCACCAATATGCGCCGAAGGATGGCTTTGTGCTGCAGCCGGGCGAGAGCTGGCGGTTCACCGTCGCCCCCCTCTGGCGTCCGGCCCGTCACCGCACCGATGGGGCAAAGTCTGCCTATCTCACCCTTGCGGATGGTCGTCATGTGCATGTCAGCGTCGATGATACGCTGCTCTCGGGCCGTGCTGCCGAACCGGCGCCGGTGCTGATGCCGAAGGGCGAGGTCACGGAGCCCTTCTATCTTCTGCCCTGGCCCGTCTCCGCAAAGCTGGTCGCCGGCGATACGGTTCCAGTGGCACTTTACCCTGCAGAGGGTACCAGCCTTTCCGACCGGCAGGCGATGCAGACGGTTGGCGCTCTCTACCGTCGCCTGTATCAGATCGGCCACCAGCCCTTCGCGCAGACGCCGGTTCACGAGGGTAGGGCGCTGCGATTCAAGGAAGATATCGGCCTCGGCAAGGAAGCCTTTGCGCTCGCCTTCGGTGCTGACATCGAGCTCTCCTATGGCGATGCGGCTGGCCGCCAATATGGCCTGACCGCGCTGGCGCAGCTTCTGCATGGCGCACGCATCGAGCCGGAGACGTTTCGTTTTCCTGCCAGCGGCGCAATCGAGGATGCGCCCCGCTATGGCTGGCGCGGTTGCCACCTGGATGTCTCGCGGCAATTTTATCTGGTCAGTGCCGTCGCTCGCCTGATCGATATCATGGCCTGGATGCGGCTCAACGTCTTCCACTGGCACTTGAGCGATGACGAAGCCTGGCGGCTGGAGATCAAGGCCTATCCGACGCTGACGACGCTTGGCGTGTTGCGCGGGCCGGATGAACCGATGCTGCCGCAGCTCGGCAATGGTGCCGTACCCGTTGCCGGCCATTATAGCCAGGAGGATGTGCGGGCGATCGTCGCCCATGCTGCGAACTTGAACGTCGAAGTGGTGCCGGAAATCGATATTCCCGGCCACAGCACGGCAACGCTGGTGGCGCTGCCGGAACTGGTGGATGGCCAGGAAGCGCCTGACAGTTATCGCTCCGTTCAGGGCTTCCCCAACAATGCGCTGAACCCGGCGATCGAGTTCACCTACGAATTCCTCGGCAAGGTCTTCGATGAAATGGTCGAGCTCTTCCCGTCGAAGCTGATCCATATCGGCGGCGATGAGGTGGCGGCCAATACCTGGATGGCCTCGCCGCTGGCGAAGAAGCTGATGGAACAGGAAGGCATCGAGGGCACCTTCGGCCTGCAGAGCTATTTTATGAAGCGCATCCAGAAAATGCTTTCTGAACGCGGCCGCAAGCTGGCGGGCTGGGACGAAGTCAGCCATGGCGGCGGTGTCGATCCTGATGGCACCCTCCTGATGGCCTGGCAGAAGCCGGAGGTTGGCGTCGAACTGGCGCGCCAGGGCTATGATGTGGTGATGACGCCGGGGCAGGCCTATTACCTCGACATGGTGCAGGATGAAGCTTTCCAGGAACCGGGCGCCAGCTGGGCAGGCACTGTGCCGCCGAAGCATACCTATACCTATGAGGCGGTGGGCGAGTTCCCGGACGAGCTGAAGCCGCGCATGCGGGGCGTGCAGGCCTGCATCTGGTCGGAGCATTTCCTGAACCGGGATTACTTCAACCATCTGGTCTTCCCCCGTCTCGGCGCGATTGCTGAAGCCGCCTGGACGCCGAAGGAGCGGAAGGACTGGCTGCGCTTCGCCGCCGTTGCACCGCTTCTGCCGAAGCTTTGAAGACGGATGAGTTTATAATTGCGCAGGCTCACCCCCTCACCTTGCCTCCGCTTGGCTCGGCGTTCCTCTCCCCAAGGGGAGAGGGGAACCTAGAGCGTTGCGACCCATCCCTTCTCCCCTCGGGGAGAAGGTGCCGGCAGGCGGATGAGGGGGCGTAGCATGAGAACAAAACGAGTGACTATGTCTGGTGACACGGCCCAAACCCTGGAAATAAGTCGATGAACTATCGTATTGCCGTTGGCGGCATCCACACTGAATGCTCCACCTCGTCCCCCGTCCTGATGCAGCCGGAGGATTTCCGGGTCCTGCGCGGGCAGGATCTACTGTCGGCCGAATACTTCAGTTTCCTTCAGGGCGATGATCTGGAACATCTGCCGCTGCTGCATGCCCGGGCGGTTCCTGGTGGCCCCGTGGCGCGCCACACCTATGAGGCGTTCAAGGCGGAGTTTCTGGAAAAGCTGAAGGCCGCTCTGCCGATCGACGGCCTCTACCTCGCCATGCATGGCGCGATGAATGTGGAAGGCATGGATGACGCGGAGGGTGACTGGATCTCGGCGGCTCGCGCTGTTGTCGGCCCGGATTGCCCGGTCGCCGCGAGCTACGACCTGCATGGCAACGTGACCCAGAAGATCGTCGATCAGCTGGACATTTTTGCGGCCTATCGCACTGCGCCGCATATTGATGTGCGTGAAACCATGATCCGCGCCTGGTCCATGCTGGTGCGGATGATCAAGACCGGCGAAAAGCCGGGGGTGGTCTGGGCGCCGGTGCCGGTTCTCATGCCGGGCGAGCGAAGCTCAACCGAAGACGAGCCGGCCAAAAGCCTCTACGCCAGGCTGCCAGAGCATGATCAGGTGCCAGGCATCTGGGATGCCAACCTGATGGTGGGTTACGTCTGGGCCGATGAACCGCGCGGAACCGCCTGCGCCGTGGTGACTGCCGTTGACAAGGCCGCGGCGGTCAAAGTGGCCGATGCCATTGCCAAATCCTATTGGGATGCTCGCGCGCAATTTTCCTTCGGACCGGTCACCGGACCGCTGGAGGAGATGCTTGCGATCGTTGACAAGACTGAGACGCGGCCGATCATCCTGGCGGATTCCGGCGACAATCCGACCGGTGGCGGCGTTGGCGATCGGGCCGAAGTGTTGAAGGCGCTGATCGCCCGCAATTTCGACGGCGCGGTGATTGGCGGCATTACGGACCGGCCGGCGGTGGAGGCCTGCTTTGCAGCGGGTGAGGGCGCAAAGATCACGCTCAAGATTGGCGGCTCACTCGATCCGGCAAGTCCTTCCGTTGAGGCGCAGGTCGAAGTCATCAGGCTGGATGATACGGGTGTCGCGGCAGAGCGGCAGGCTGTGGTGAAGATCGGGGGCATCACCCTGATCCTGGCCGCCAAGCGCCGCCCCTACCACAACATCGCCGATTTCACCCGCCATGGCATCGACCCCAAGGCGGTGCGGCTGCTGGTGGTGAAATCCGGCTATCTGTCGCCGGAACTCAGCCCGATCGCCAATCCCAATCTGATGGCCTTGACCGATGGCGTCATCAACCAGGATATCGAACATATCAGGAATGAACGCCGCAAGGTTCCAACCTACCCCTTCCAGAAGGATTTCGATTTCGTGCCGGAGGCGCAAGCCTCCGCGCGCTGGAAGCGGGCGGATGGATAATCTAGAGCCTCGGGCGGCAAATCTGAAGCATTCCGCGGTAGTGAATTTTCGTCAGGATCAAGGTTTTTGCCGAAGGACATACCACAGGTGTACGTTCGAGGCGAAAGCCGAAGATAGTGGCGAAAATACACGCCGCCCGCAGGGTTGGCCGAAACCGGCCGTCCACTTTGTCGAAGGGGTTGGATGTATGCGAAGGCTACATCACGCGCCCTTCTCCGCGTGGAACGAACCGGTTTGGGCCAACAGAATTGCCTCAGATTTACCGCCCGAGGCTCTAATGCACAGGCGAGGCAAGGCGGCATGACGATCGCCTTCCTCTCTGCATTGAAGGATCCGGGACTAAGGGTCAGCGCAACAGCCATGCTGTTCTTCGGCTTTGCAGGTGCCGCCACCGGTCCTTACCAGTCGATTATCGGCATTCAGGAACTCGGCCTTAGCGACACCTCCTATGCCGCATTGATGTTTGCCGCCGCTGTCGTCAACGTGGTGGCGAGCGTGATGATGGGGATTGTCGCCGACCGAATGGGGGATTATCGTTCCTCCATCATCTACGTCTCGCTCTTCGGCGTGTCGGGCTATGCGCTGGTCTATCTCGCCGCCAATGTGCCGGCCTTCGTGATCTCGAAATTGCTGCTGTTGCCGATCTTCGGTGCCCTGAACTCCTTGATCTTTGCCAATGTACGCGCCGCCTCAGGGGATATGAACCCGGCCCAGTTGGTTGCGGTCAACTCCACCATGCGAGCCACCATTTCGCTCTCCTGGGTCGCCGTGCCCGGTCTCGTCGGCGTGGCTCTCGCAGGCGCGCCCTCCATGTTGCCCGCCTATCTCTGGGCGGCTCTTTCGGCGCTGATCTGTTTCATCCTGGCGGTCTGGTTTCTGCCGCGTCCGCAGGCGGCAACGGGTGCGGAAACAGATGCCCGCTACAAGATGCTGGCCTCCTTGAAGGAGGTCGCTGAACCACGTGTCCTTCTGCGTGTCATTGCAATCGCGCTGATCTTTTCCATGCTGCATGTCAATGATGCGGTGCGTCCGCTGATCATATCGCTGAAGGCGGGCGGCAGCGTCAGCGATATCGGGCTTGTGATCGGCATTGTTGCCTTTCTCGAGATCATCTTCATCCTGTTCTGGGGCATGAGCGAGCGCTGGCTGGGCTCGATTGCGGCCCTTGCCACCGGTGCCGTGCTCTATGTCGCTTATATGGTGTTGCAGGGGCTGGTGAGTGAAACCTGGCAGGCCTATGCGCTGACACCGCTCAGCGGCTTCGCGGCCGCTGCCATCATCAGCCTGCCAATCACCTATCTGCAGAACCTGATTGCCGACCGGCCGGGTCTCGGCAGTTCGCTGATCGCCGTCAACGTCTTCCTGAGTGCTGGCCTCAGTTCTCTGGTATTCGCCATCGGCACGCGAATCGGCGAATATGGCTTCACATCCATTTTGGGCGGTTCCGTTGGCTTTGCCGGAATTGTCCTCCTCATTCTTCTCGATGGAAAGCGAGCGCGCACAACCCGATGACCATAGCTCCTCAAAAGCTTCAGCCTGTCGGAGGCGATGACGGCCTTCTGGAAATCTGCGTCGACAATGCGGCAGGGCTGCTCGCAGCCATCGAAGGCGGAGCGGACAGAATAGAACTCTGCAGCGCTTTGTCCGTCGGCGGGCTGACGCCGTCCTTCGGTTTCATGCGCTTTGCCGGTCAGCAAGCGGTTGCCGTCTCAGCCATGATCCGCCCACGCGCCGGCGGCTTCTGCTTTTCCGGGGCCGAGATCGACATCATGAAGCACGAGATCGATGCCGCGCGCGAAGCAGGACTGAGCGGTGTCGTCATCGGCGTGACGCGCGAGAATGGGGCGCTGGACGCGGAGGTGCTACGTGACCTTCACCGCCACGCCCAAGGTCTTGATGTTTCGCTGCACCGGGCCTTCGATGTCGTGCCGGACCAGGCGGAAGCGCTGGAAACGGCAATCGAGCTTGGCTTTACCCGCATCCTCACGTCAGGCGGCAAACCGACCGCGCTCGAAGGGCTCGAAAGACTGTGCGCATTGGTCGATCAGGCCAAGGGTCGCATCTCCATCATGCCGGGTTCCGGTGTGCGGCCGGAAACGGCGGGCGCGCTTCTTGACCGCCTAGCCATCAGCGAAATCCATGCATCCTGCGCTGTGCGCGGACCGGAACAGGATCCGCAACTGGTAGAACTCAGTTTCGCAGCCAAGCAGATGTTGCAGACGGATGTGGAGACTGTAAAGCGGTTGAAGGGGATGCTGAGCGAAAGCCGCATCGCCCGGCGCTTCTCGCGCTGAAATTAGCCCCTCAATGCGAGTGTTGTGGGAGCGTGCGTAATGCGTCCCTCTCCCCACCGTTATGGGGAGAGGGAGGCCTGCTCAATCACGCAAAGGCGTAGGAGCCGTCCGGGCGCTTCGGCACGCGGCGCTGCCAGTGCACATAGCCATCCTCGGCCATCGCCTTTTCATCCATTTCGACACCCCAGCCGGCACGATCGGGCCTGAGCTCCAGATATCCGTCCTTCGGCAGGTAGGGATCGACGACGTAGCGCGTGGTGTCCTCATGCGCATGAACCTCGGTGCCGCCATAGACATAGCCCTGCCCCTTGGGCAGGCGATATTCCAGGATCTTGAAGTTCTGCTGCGCGGCAGCGAAATGCACATTGACGGCGGTCGCCAGTGGTCCCATCGGGTTGTGGGGTGCGACACCGACGAAATGTGCTTCCGCCAGGGTCGCAATCCGCCGCATCTCGGAGATGCCGCCGACGACGCAGATATCTGGTTGGATGAGATCGGCGCCGCGCACCTGAAGCAGGCGCAGGAATTCGTTGCGGTGGTAGAGGCTTTCTCCCGTCGCCAGCGTGCAATTCAGCCCCTGTTTCAGGTCGCCATACATCTCGATGTTTTCGGGCCGGAGCGGCTCTTCATAGAAGAGTGGGTCATAGGGCGCGAGAGCATTGCCCAGTTGCCGCGCGGCTGCCGGCTCGAAGATCTTTGCATGGGCGTCGAAGGCAATCTCGTAAGCGGGATCGATGGTTTCGCGCAGCGAGCGAAAATAGTCCGCAGAGGCCTTCACCACCTCTCCCCAGCGATGGCGATGCATATCGATCCGCCAGGGGCTCAGCTTGAAGGCCTTAAAACCCCATTCTGAATTCAGGCGATCGAGTTCCTCCTTCGCGGCCGGAACATCCGGCGCGGTGTAGACGCCCGCATAGACCTTGATGCGATCGCGCACCTCGCCGCCGAGCATCTTGTAGACCGGAACGCCAGCCGCTTTGGCAGCCAGATCCCACAGGCAATGATCAAGGCCGGAAATGGCCGCCAACCCCAGTGCACCGGGTGGAAAGCGGTTCTGCTGGAGCATCAGGTTGTAGAGATACTCCACCCGTGTCGGGTCCTGGCCGGAAAGGAAGCCATAGAGATAATCCAGGACGGGTGGCAGCGCGAGGTCGGGGCCATGATTGTAGCACTCACCCCAGCCGGTCAGGCCATCATCGGTATCGAGGGCCACAATAACGCGCGGCCGGTCCTTGTCGCGTGTGACGAACACGCGCATGCGATCAATTTTCATCGGGCAGAACTTCCGTTCTTGATAGGAGTAGTTTCGGTGTAACGGAACCGGCGCGAGCGGTCGCGGTCGCGCGGGTCAGGCCGAGGAATGGCGGAAAGCAGGGCTTGCGTGTAGGGATGATCCGGCGCGGTGCAGACCTTCTCTGCCTCGCCGACCTCCACGAGTTGCCCGCGATACATGACGCCGACACGGTCGCACATATAGCGGATGACGCCGATGTCATGACTGATGAAGATGTAGGCGAGCTTAAGCTCGTCCTGCAGCCGCATCAGAAGGTCGAGCACCTGGAAGCGCACGGAGACGTCGAGCGCGGAAGTCGCCTCGTCGGCCACGATGATCCGGGGCTTCAGCGTGATGGCGCGGGCAATGCCGATACGCTGGCGCTGACCACCGGAAAAGGCGTGCGGATAGCGCTCGCGGCCTGCCGGATCGAGGCCCACCTGTTCCATCAGGTGGCAGACGCGCTCATCCAGTTCCTTGCCGCGCGCGATGCCGTTGACCAGCAGCGGTTCGCCGATCACCTGGGCGACGGTCATGCGCGGGTTCAGCGAGCCGAACGGGTCCTGGAAGACCATGCGCAGTTCGCGCCGCGCCGCCTTCAATTCCTCGCCCTTGATCTTGGCGAGATCGATGACGTTGCCATCCGCCTTGCGGTACAGCATTTCGCCACCGGTTGGATCATAGAGGCGCATGATGGCGCGGCCCATGGTGGTCTTGCCTGATCCACTTTCGCCGACGATGCCGAGCGTCTCGCCGGGCAGCAGCGAGATCGAAACGTCGTTCAGTGCTTTGACGGGGCCGAAATGCTGAACGAGATTGCGCACTTCCAGGATGGGCTTGGCGGTGGTGTCGAGCGGCGGACGTTTCAGGCGGATTTCCGCCTTCTGCTCCAGCTTCAGCACGGAGCCGATCAGCATCTTGGTGTAGGGATCCTGCGGCGAGTGGAAGATCTGTTCCACCGTGCCGTATTCCTTGGCAACGCCGTGATGCATGACGAGCACGTTATCGGCGATCTGCGCAACCACGCCCATGTCGTGGGTGATGAACAGAACCGCCATGCCGGTCGACTTCTGCAGGCGGGCGATGAGGTCCAGAATTTCCGCCTGCGTGGTCACGTCGAGTGCGGTCGTTGGCTCGTCCGCGATCAGCAGTTTCGGCTTGCAGGCGAGCGCCATGGCGATCATGGCGCGCTGGCGCATGCCGCCCGAATACTGGAAGGCATAGCGATCGACGGCTTGGTTCGGGTTTGGAATTTCCACCTGCCGGAGCAGGTTGACAGCCTCCTCGCGCGCGGCCGCCTTGCTCATGTTCATGTGCAGGCGGAGCGCTTCCATGATCTGGTCTCCGACCGTATGCACCGGTGACAGCGACGACATCGGTTCCTGGAAGATCATCGCGATGTCGCGGCCACGGATATCACGGATCTGCTTGCCGCGCGGATTGAGCCTGGCAAGATCGATGGATGAGCCGTCTGCCTGGTTCAGCAGGATGGAGCCGGATGCGATGCGGCCGGGCGCGTCGACGATCTGAAGGATCGAGCGGGCGGTCACCGATTTGCCGGAACCGCTTTCGCCGACCACGCAGAGCGTCTTTCCGGCTTCGATCGAGAAAGAGAGGTCCTTGACGGCGGTGAAGACCCCCTTGCGCAGGGGAAATTCGGTGACGAGGTTGCGCACCTCCAGAAGAGGCTTGCGCGGCGCGATGGAAAGAACGTCGGACATCGTCGGCCTCTTACTTGTTGTAGGGGTCGGCTGCGTCGCGCAGGCCATCGCCGAGAAGGTTGAGCGCCATGACGGCGATGACGACCGCAACGCCCGGCATGAAAAGCCATGGAGCCGTTGCGATGGAGCGGATGTTCTGCGCCTCGCGCAGCAGCACGCCCCAGGAAATGGTGGGCGGCTGCAGGCCAAGGCCGAGGAAAGAAAGCGAGGTTTCCGCCAGGATCATGGCCGGCACGGCCAGCGTGACGGATGCGATGATGTGGCTCGAAAAGCTCGGCAGCATGTGGCGGAAGATGATACGCCCTTCCGACACGCCATCCAGACGCGCGGCGGATACGAATTCTTCCGTTCTGAGCGACAGGAAGCGGCCGCGCACCACGCGTGCCAGCTGCGCCCAGCCGGTGAAGGACAGGATGATGGTGATCATCATATATTGCAGGGTTGCTGGCCAGTTCTGCGGCAGGGCAGCAGCCAGCGCCAGCCATATCGGAATAGTCGGCAGCGATAGAACGAAATCGATCACGCGCTGCATGACGAAATCAAGCTTTCCTCCGTAATAGCCGGAGATACCGCCGAGAACGATACCAAGCAGCAATGAGATGAACACGCCGACCAGACCGATGGAGAGCGAGATCTGCGCGCCCTGCACGACGCGGCTATAGACATCGCGGCCTAGACGATCCGCCCCGAAAAGGAAAAGCGGCTTGGTCTTGTCGGTTGTCGCGATCAGGTGGATGTCGCTCGTGAAGAGGCCGAGGACGGAATATTCATAGCCACGGCCGAACAGAGCAAGCGGCACCTTCTTGGTCGTGTCTTCCTTGTAGATGGCCGCCAGTGTCTGCGGGTCTCGCGTCAATTTCAGGGGATAATAGAAAAGCCCCAGCGAGAAGCCGTTGGTCGTATCGATGAAGTGGATGCCCTGCGGCGGGTAAAAGGTCGCCCGCGCATTCTGGGCGGTCGGATCGTTGATCGCGAAGAAGCCGGGAACGAGCGCGACGATGTACATCGCAATCGTCACGAAGAGCGAGATCATGGCAAGGCGGTGGCGCTTGAAAGCCCACCAGATCAACTGCCACTGGGAGGCGATGGCGGCGCGGTCCGGCTGGACCGACGTGATGGCGATATCGGCCATGGATTCCTCCTATTCGAGACGGATGCGGGGATCGACGAGTGCCAGGAGCACGTCGCTGATGAGGGAGCCGATCAGGGTCAGCGCGCAGATGAGCAGCACGAAAGCCCCTGCCAGATACATGTCCTGAGCCATCAGCGATTGCAGCAGGAGAGGCGCTGCGGTCGGAAGGTTCAGCACGATTGCCACGACCACCGAGCCCGATATCAGGTTGGGCAGCAGCCAGGCAATGGTGGAAATGAAGGGGTTGAGCGCAATGCGCATCGGGTATTTCACCAGCAGGCGAAATTCCGAAAGGCCCTTGGCGCGTGCCGTCGTCACATAAGGCTTCGGCAGCTCATCCAGCATATTGGCGCGCATCACACGGATCAGGCTGGCGGTCGACGACACAGCCAGGATGATGACCGGAAGCCAGATATGCTTCATCAGGTCGATCATCTTGGCGATGCTCCACGGTGCTGCCTCGTATTCATGCGAGAACAGCCCGCCGACATCCTGGCCGAATTCCACGGCTGCGACATACATCAGCACCAGTGCCAGCAGGAAGGACGGGATCGAAAGCCCCAGAAAGCTGAAGACGGTGAAGGCATAATCGCCGATGGAATATTTGCGGACGGCGGAAAACACGCCGATCGGCAGGGCGATCGCCCAGGTCGCGATCAGACTGGCGATTGCCAGTGCCAGCGTCAGCGCCATGCGCTCCCAGATCAGGCCGGAGACGGGCTGCTGCCATTCGAACGACATTCCGAAATCGCCGCGGGTGATGATCCCCCACATCCATTTGATGTACTGGATGATCATTGGCTGATCGAGGCCGAAGCGTTCGCGCAATTGCGCGGCTGTGTTCTGGTCGATCACCTCGTTGGAGGCGGCAAGGGTGGCGATGTAGGTGGTGACGTAATCGCCCGGCGGCAGCTGTATCAGCACGAAGGCCAGAAAGCTGACGGCAAACAGGGATGGGATCATCCAAAACAGGCGTTTGGCAATGAAACGAAGCATGACAGTCTCACAAGTCATGGACCGTCATTTGACGAAGGCCGGAACACGGTGTCGTCGCTGATCGGTCATTGAGAGGAGGCGCCGCCGCTGTTGACGACGGCGCCAGTCTTCATCAGGCCTTGAATGTGAATTGCTGCGGCAGGGCAGGGCCGGGGTTCGGCCAGGACCAGCTGTCCGGCTGCTTTTCCGGAACGTTGCGCAGATTGTTGCGGATGACGCCGAAGCCGCCAACCGCCAGGCACACGCCGATCGTTTCGAAATCTTCCGCCGTGAGGTCGAAAAGCTGCTTCATGACGGCGCCGCGCTTGGCAATATCCGCCGTCGAACGGGCCTCATCGAACAGCTTGAAACGCTTCTTCTGGCTTTCCGGCGGTTCTTCGCCCTTGGCACCGTTGGACGTGTACCAGAGCGTCCACGGCACAGCGTAACGCGAGCCCTGCGGGTGGAAGGCGAAGAAGTCACGCGGGTCAAGCATCGGGTCGAGACCGCCGGGACCCGGCCAGACAGCCGCATCATGGGCGTTGTCGTCACCACGGGTGTAGTACAACGCACGCTCGATCGTGTTGACCTTCACCTCCACCCCGATCTGGGCCCATTGCGACTTCACCAGTTCCAGAACGTCGACAAGATCCGGATAGAGCGTCGGGATGACGTCGATCGCAAAGAAGACCGGCTGGCCGTCCGGGCGCTGGCGAATGCCGTTGGCGCCCTTTTTGGAATAGCCGGCCTTGTCCAGAAGCGCATTCGCCTTGTCCGGGTCGAATTCCGTGAACTGGCGCGCGAGCTTCTCGTGATACCAGGGATGTTCCGGACGAGGGCCGGCCTGGTAGGGTTCACTCTGGCCGAAGTAGACGATGTCGATGATTTCCTGCCGGTTCATGCCGAGCGACAGCGCCTGGCGGAAGGACTTGTCGGCGAACATCTTGCGCATCGCCGGGTCTTTGTGGGTGATGTTCAGGTAGATCTGGCACTGCTGCGAAGCGGACGGAACAAGCGTCATCAGGCGATAATCGCCCTTCTGCATGTTTTGCGACAGCGTCGGCTTGTTGGCGAGAACGCTGATATGGCGTTCCTGAATGTCGATCTTGCCGGAGATGACGTTCAGCATCAGCGATTCGACGTCCTGGCTGATGCCGAAGTTGATCTCGTCGATATAAGGAAGCTGGTTGCCTTCCGTATCGACCTGCCAGAAGTAGGGATTGCGCGTCATGACAACACGGGTGGCGCCACCGGCATAGGGCTCCTTGACGACCCAGGGGTCGAGCACCGGCTTGTCAGGATTGCCCCAGCGGGTCGGGATTTCGATGTCGCCGCACTTGGCGCGGAAGAGTTCCGTCCAGCTCGATACGCCGGCAGCCTTCACATCGGCTGCCAGGTTCGAATTGTATTTCGGATGGAACTTGCTGCAGTAGTGCTTGGCAAACAGCGTGGGATGCTGGCCGAGCGGCGTCGCGAGATTTTCCAGATAGAGCGCATTGGCGGCGGCGAAGCTGAATTTGACGGTATAGTCATCAATTTTTTCGACGACGACCGGCTTGCCGGCGACGCTCAGCTGCGCAGGAACGGCGCTGTAGAGCTCGCTGTTCTTGGCGCAATCTTCGATCGCGAAAACGATATCGTCAGCGGTGAACGGATGGCCGTCAGACCACTTCACCCCCTTCATCAGGTAGAAGGTGAACTGCGAGGCGTCCGCATTCACGTCCCAGCGTTCTGCGAGGTTGGGCAGAACCTCCGTGAATTCCAGGTTCCACCGCACGAGGCTCTGGTTGCCGACCATGCGCAGGATGCCGTTATGGTCAGACGAACCGCGCAGGCCTCGGCGCAGGCTGCCGCCATAGGTGCCGACTTTCTCGTACGGCTTCACAACCATCGGCTTCTCGGGCAGGCGCTGTTCCAGCGGCGGAAGCTTGCCGTCCTTCACCAGTGCGGCCAGCTGCGGCGCTTCCTTGCCACCTGCAGCCTGTGCGTTCCGGCCAGCGACCGAAAGTGAAATTGCGGCGCCCATGCCCGCAAGGACCGTGCGCCGTGTGACGCCACCCTGTGGCATATGACCTGATGGTTCGCGGCCCGATTCGTCCTGCATCCTCATTCCTCCCAAAAATCTCGCCCAGACCGGCCTCCTCGCCGGGTGCGGCCCCTTCGCCGGCCGCTGCGGTTGCCAGCCCTCCCGAGGCCAGCGGCAGGGACCATAGACCGCTTTTCAGATGGTGACAAGTATTGACAGATTTTTACAGCTTGCTTATGCCTTCAAAAGAAAACCCCGGAAAAGGGGGAGGTCAGCAAGGAGGGCTGATGGAGGTTTGAGCGACTGATGCATGGATTCCAGACGGTGGATCTGTGCCCGTTCGCAAGACCTGCCGGATTTGAAAATCTGCAGGCTGCTCATACCCGCCAAGCTTGGCACAGGGAGAAACGAAAAGGGCCATTGATGAACCGACCGGAAGCCATAGCCGCATCGCGCACGGAGACCCGTTTCAGCGACATCATCTACGAAAAGATCGTGGCGATGATCGCGGATGGGCGCTTTCCCGTCAACGAGCGGCTGCCTTCGGAAACGAATCTTGCCAGCATGCTTGGCGCTTCGCGTCCGGTGGTGCGGGAGGCATTGGAGCGGTTGAGGGCCGATGAGCTGATCGTGTCGCGCAAGGGCTCCGGATCCTATGTGCGGCAGAGGCCGGATAGTTCGGTGCTGGATCAGGTGCCTGTCGGATCGCTTGCGGATGTGCAGCGCTTCTTCGAGTTTCGCGCCGGCTTGGAGGCCTCGGCTGCGGAACTGGCTGCACACAACTGGCAGCCGGCTGACAGGAAGAGCATCGAGGATGCGCTTGCGGCACTGGAGCGCTGTCTGGAATCGGGCGAACTGGGCGTTGACGAGGATTTTGCCTTGCATGAAGCGATTGCGGCTGCGACCGGCAACCAGTTTCACATGATCGTGCGGACGTGGTTCAAGCCGCATTTTACCATCGGCCAGTCGGTGACAAGAAGCCTGAGCTTGAAGCGGACCCCGCAGCATGTGCGTCAGGTTCAGGACGAGCATACAGCCATCGTTGAGGCGATCGTGGCGCGACGCGGCACGGATGCCTACGACGCGATGAAGGCCCATATTTTGAATGCGCGGGCGCGGATGTTCCAGGGCGTCTGATTTTGATGGCGGCGCGGAGGCTGCCGATCTGCCGGGCGTCCCATCCAGGGTGAGCCCAGCTGCAAGGAGGATGCATATGGTATCGACACGTATTATTTCGCCGCAAGTGCGGCGGGTTATCGACGTGCCGCTAAGAGTGGGTGAATCTCCGACCTGGGATGACCGCACCGGCGATCTCTGGTTCGTGGATATTCTGGCACCCGCTGCCTTTCGCTTGAAGGCAGATGGCAGCTTGCGACGTTATGACATGCCGGCAGCGATCGGCTGCCTCGCCTTGTGTGAAAGCGATGACATCGCCGTCTGTCTGCAGACGGGCGTCCACATGATGAACCGTGAGACGGGCGCTTTGACGCTCTTTTGCAATCCCGATGGCGGTCGTGCCAACAGTCGCCTGAATGACGGAAAGGTGGGTCCCGATGGCTGCCTTTGGGTAGGCACACGCGATGAGGAGGTCCCGCAGACCGGCAACGGCCGGCTCTATCGCGTGACGCCGAATGGCCGTTTTGAGATCAAAATCGATGGTTTGAAAACCTCGAACGGGCTGGCCTGGAGCGCTGACGGCAAGACGATGTACCACTCCGACAGCAGCCAGCTGTTTGCCCAGACATTTGATTTCAATGCCACAACGGGCGAGATCAGCGGACAGAAGCTGCTCAGACCTTTCACGAACGAAGTGGGGCGGCCCGATGGCGCTGCCATGGACCAGGATGGGTTCTACTGGATCGCCGGTGTTCTGTCCGGCCGTGTGAACCGCGTGTCGCCTACGGGGGATATCGTTGAAGCCTATCAGCTTCCCTGCAAGTCCGCGACCATGCCCTGCTTTGCCGGGCCCGATCTGAAGACGCTTTACGTCACAACTCTGTTCAACGACGACCCCGGCAAGGACGAACCGGGGACGATCTTCGCTTTCGAGGTCGATGTTGCCGGCGTGCCGGTGAACCGCTTCGCAGTTTGACAGAATGAAACGGCGCCAATGGCGGCCGAATTGGGAGAATGAAGATGAATGTGAGCGAGATGCGCAAGGTCCTGCACGGGGTATCCGGCGTACCGGTAACCGCCTATGACGCCGCTGGTGAAGTCGATATCACCAACACCTCCAAGGTGTATGCGCGCGTAGCGCAGGCGGGCATCCACAATATCGTGGCGGCAGGCAATACGGGCGAGTTCTATGCGCTGACGCCGGATGAGATTCTCAAGGTTTTTGAAGCCGCCATAAAGGGGGTGGATGGACGTGCGCCGGTGACGGCGGCGATCGGGCGCTCCCAGAGGGAAGCGATTGCCATGGCAAAATCAGCAAAAGGCATGGGCGCTTCCGCCGTCATGTCGCATCAGCCGGTCGATCCTTTTGCGGCACCGCAGGCGCAGATCGATTATTTCTGCGGTTTGGCGGAGGCCTCTCCGCTGCCGCTGGTGGCCTATGTTCGTGCCACCGGCTTTTCGCTGGATGATCTGGTGCGGCTGGCAGGGCATCCGAATATTGCCGGCATCAAGTTTGCCACGACGGATGTCATGTTGCTGTCCCGTGCCATTGAAGCGGCCGATCCGAACGGTGCCCTCTTCGTTTGCGGCCTCGCCGAAAGCTGGGCGCCGGCCTTTGCCGCCGTCGGCGCATCCGGCTTTACCTCGGGCCTCGTCAATGTCGCGCCGGAATTGTCGCTGGCCGTGCATGACGCCCTGTCCAAGGGTGATTTTGCGGCAGCCCGAAAGGTCGTGGCGCTGATCGAGCCCTTCGAGCGGATGCGTACCAAGTTCGGCAATGGCGCCAATGTCACTGTTGTCAAGGAAGCTGTCACCATGCTCGGCATCCATGTCGGCCCGGTTCGCGTGCCGGGTCTGACGCGGCTTGATGATGCCGATCGCGCCTCGCTTGCGGCACTCCTCGAAAGCTGGAACCTCGCAAACCTGCGCAAAGCGTCCTGAACTGTCGGCTCCTCTCTTGCTGCCTTAGCGCCATCGCAATAGTGTCCGCGCCCAGTTCAAGCGTGAGGAGGAGCGGAACATTGGCGACAATGCAGGAGAACGCACGGGATCTGGCTGATCGCATGCTGTCAATGCATCAGGGGTCGCGCCTGATGCTCGCCATTGCCGGTGCTCCGGGTTCGGGCAAATCGACGCTGGCGGAACAGGTGGTGGACGAGATCAATGCCCGCCAGGCCGGTCTTGCAGCACTGTTTCCCATGGATGGCTTTCACTTCGATGATGCCGTTTTGACCGAGCTTGGCCGTCTCCCACGAAAGGGTGCCATCGACACTTTTGATGCGCATGGCTTGCGGCACACGCTTCAACGTCTGAAGGCCAACGAGGATGATGTGGTGGCCGTTCCGGTCTTCGATCGCGCGATCGAGATCGCCCGCGCTGGAGGACG
This sequence comes from Rhizobium oryzicola, assembly GCF_030504645.1. Lineage (GTDB taxonomy): Bacteria > Pseudomonadota > Alphaproteobacteria > Rhizobiales > Rhizobiaceae > Neorhizobium > Neorhizobium oryzicola. The sequence continues at coordinate 512,172 of NZ_JAUKWQ010000004.1, forward strand.
TCTCATCCCGAAGGACACCGGAATCATTGTCTGCGAGGGCAATTATCTCTTGATGCGCCAGTCCCCCTGGGATCGGCTGAAGCCGCTGTTCGATTTCACCGTTCTGGTCGAGGTGGACGAGGCCGAACTGCGCCGTCGTCTCCGGGTGCGCTGGGAAGGTTTTGGGCTGGACGAAGACGGCATTCGCCGCAAGCTGGACACCAACGACATCCCAAACGGCATCGCGATCATGGACGGCAGCAGCGAGCCGGATCTGCGGATCAGGAATTGATCCCGTCCCTATAGCCGAGCCTTTGTACTGCGCGGCGTGGCCAGCAGCAGGTTTGTTTCGCTGGCGGTAATGCCGGGCACGAGGCGGATGCGGCGCAGAACATGGTCGAGGTCGGTCAGCGTTGCCGCGCCGAGCTCCGCGATCAGGTCCCAGCGGCCGTTGGTGGTGTGGATCGCCGAAATTTCCGGAAAACCGCCAAGCGCATTGATCACCCGCTCCGTGACACGGCCCTCGATCTCGATCATCATGATGCCGCGCACTGGCAGTTCCACCGCATCGGCCCTGAGGATCACCGTGTAGCCAAGGATGCTGCCGTCCTTTTCCAGCCGCTCCATCCGCGCGCGCAAGGTAGCACGCGAGACGCCGAGATCCGCCGCGAGGTCGGAAATGGAGCGCCGTGCATTGTGTCTCAGCAGGGTAATCAGGCGGTTGTCGAGCTCGTCCATGTCATTCTGTTCAATTTATCTTCCAAAATGATAAGCCTTGTCATGAAAATTGGCAATTCGTGCTGTTCAATCTGCCGATCGCCTATGGTTCCATGATGACAAGGAGACGGCACAATGCATTGTAAGCTTATTGGGATTCCGCTTCAGGATGGCGCCTCGCGGCTCGGCTGCGAGATGGGGCCGAGCGCGCTGCGCACCGCAGGTCTGGCGGATGCGCTGGTCGAGCTTGGCCATGAAGTGAGCGATCTTGGCAATCTGTCTGCGCCGGAAGCTCTTGCCTTCGAGCATCCCAATCCGGTGCTGCGCAAGCCAGGTCTGATCAGTGCATGGACGAGGCTGATTGCCGAAACCGCCTATCAGGTCTCCGCCGATGGCATGCCGATCTTCATGGGCGGCGATCATGCACTGTCTGCCGGCAGCGTTTCCGGCATTGCGCGGCGCGCGCAGGAGCTTGGAAAGCCGCTCTTCGTGCTGTGGCTCGATGCGCATACGGATTTCCATACGCTGGAAACGACCACCAGCGGCAATCTCCATGGCGTTCCGGTTGCCTATTTTACCGGTCGTCCGGGCTTCGCACCGCATTTCCCTGAGCTTGCAGCCCCCGTCGATCCGGCCAATGTCTGCATGATCGGTATCCGCAGCGTCGATGCCGCAGAGCGGGCGTCGCTCCGCCAGACTCAAGTGACGGTGCATGACATGCGCGCCATTGATGAATATGGCGTCGCCGTGTTGCTGCGCAGTTTCCTGCAGAAGGTGGCGGATGCCGGCGGCATGCTGCATGTGAGCCTCGACGTCGATTTTCTCGATCCCGCGATCGGGCCTGCGGTCGGCACGACGGTTCCGGGCGGCGCCACCTTCCGCGAGGCGCATCTGGTGATGGAGATGCTGCATGACAGTGGCCTCGTCACCAGCCTCGATCTGGTCGAACTCAATCCCTTCCTCGATGAGCGCGGCCGCACCGCCAACATGCTTGTCGATCTGACCGCCAGCCTGATGGGCCGTACCGTCATGGATCGCCCCACCCGAAGTTACTGAGGAGAGACGAATGCCCGTTCCGCAGAACCTGAATATCGTGCCCTTCGTCAGCGTTGAGAACATGATGGATCTGGTGCTGGCCACCGGCGTCGAGACTTTCCTGAAGGAACTGGCTGTCTATATCGAAGAGGATTTCCGCCGCTGGGAGAGTTTTGACAAACGCCCGCGCGTCGCGTCTCACTCGCCGGATGGGGTGATCGAGCTGATGCCGACCAGCGACGGCAGGCTCTACGGGTTCAAATATGTCAACGGGCATCCCAAGAACACGCGCACCGGTCGCCAGACAGTGACCGCCTTCGGCGTTCTCTCCGATGTCGATAGCGGCTATCCAGTGCTCCTGACGGAAATGACGATCCTGACGGCGCTGCGCACGGCGGCAACATCTGCCGTCGCCGCCAAGTATCTGGCGCCCCGCAATGCGCGAACCATGGCGCTGATCGGCAACGGCGCCCAGAGCGAGTTCCAGGCGTTGGCCTTCAAGGCACTGCTCGGTGTCGAACAGCTTCGCCTTTACGATATCGACCGTGCCGCCAGCGAACGTTGCGCCCGCAATCTGTCACCGCTTGGCTTGCAGATTGCAGTTTGCGCTTCCGCCGAGGAGGCGGTGGAAGGCGCCGAGATCATCACCACCGCGACCGCCGACAAGCAGAATGCGACGATCCTGACCGACAACATGATTGGCCCGGGCGTACACATCAATGCAGTTGGCGGCGATTGCCCCGGCAAGACGGAACTGCACCGGGATATTCTTCTGCGCTCCGATATCTTCGTGGAATATCCGCCGCAGACGCGTATCGAGGGCGAGATCCAGCAACTGGCGCCGGATCATGCCGTGACCGAACTGTGGCAAGTTATTTCAGGTGAGTTGATCGGCCGTCGCGAGGCACAGCAGATCACCCTGTTCGACAGCGTCGGCTTTGCGACGGAAGATTTTTCTGCTCTCCGCTATGTGCGCGACAAGCTCGCGGCATCTGACCATTTTGAGAAGCTGGATCTCTTGGCAGATCCCGACGAGCCCCGGGATCTGTTCGGCATGCTGCTGAGACGGCAGGCGCTGATATCAGCGGTCTAAGCCCGCTTATTTCCCGAACGCCAGCGTGCACTGAATGGCGGAATCCCACCCCTTGAGCAGGGCGTCTCGCTCGCTGGCGTCCATCGATGGCGTGAACTGCCGCTCCCGGTGCCAGTCGGCGGCAAAGCCCTTTTGGTCCGGCCAGATGCCGGCACCATGGCCCGCCAGCCAGGCGGCGCCCAGAGCCGTGACTTCCGCCGAGGCGGAGCGATCGACAGCGACGCCCAGAATGTCGGCAAGGCGCTGCATGATCCAGTCGTTGGCGGACATGCCGCCATCGACGCGCAGCAGCGTATCGGCCTGGCCCGGCCAATCCTTGCGCACGGCGTCGAGTTCGACTGATTTAGCAAGATGGAGACTGCGATTCGTTGTCCAAGTGGACAAGATAAATCGTGCCATCCCCTGCCACTGTCAGTGCGGGGGCATGCGGGTCGATGATCAGACAATCCAGATGCGCAAGGTCAACGGACCCTCCGCGCCAGTCGCACCTCATCGCAGTTCCTCCATTGAGGATCAGGCGCGTCTGGAGCGCTTCAGGCGCTGCGATCGGTGCCGTCCGCTTTTCCACCTGGTGGCGAAACACGCCACGCCGTGTCATGACGTTCAGGTCGGTTATCGGGCCATCCGTGAGTGTTGCGGTGGTTTCAACATCGGCCGGGAAGCGTAGCGGGTCTGATTGCTGGTTCAGGGAAACCGGCGGCATTCCCTTGATCGTCAGGTTCATGCCGTTGCCGGACAGGATCGACAACGTCCGGTCGATCCCCGCAAAGCTCGAGAACGGGCCGTCCGTTGCGACAGTTGCCATACTGATCCGCCAGTCGAATGTTTCCAACGATGCGCGTTCCGGCGAAACGGTGATTTCCACCGTTTCGCCGCCGCCATTCTTCCACGGCATGCGCTTGTAGTCAGAGGCGCGAAGAATGCGCATGATCAGTTGCCCAGAATGCCGGGCAGGCGAAGGCCCTTTTCCTTGGCGCAGTCCAGCGCGATGTCGTAACCGGCATCCGCGTGGCGCATGACGCCGGTGGCCGGATCGTTCCAAAGAACCCGTTCCAGACGGCGTGCCGCATCATCCGTACCATCGGCGCAGATCACCATGCCGGAATGCTGGCTAAAGCCCATGCCGACCCCGCCGCCATGGTGCAGCGACACCCAGGTGGCACCAGAGGCGCAGTTGAGCAGTGCGTTCAGCAGCGGCCAGTCGGACACCGCGTCCGAGCCGTCCTTCATCGCCTCCGTTTCGCGATTGGGGGAGGCGACAGAGCCGGAGTCCAGATGATCGCGACCGATCACGACGGGTGCTTTCAGCTCGCCATTACGGACCATCTCGTTGAAGGCGAGGCCAAGCTTGTGGCGATCACCGAGGCCAACCCAGCAGATGCGGGCCGGCAGGCCCTGGAAGGAAATGCGTTCGCGCGCCATGTCCAGCCAATTGTGCAGGTGCTTGTTGTCGGGCAGCAGTTCCTTCACCTTGGCATCGGTCTTGTAGATATCTTCCGGATCGCCGGACAGGGCCGCCCAGCGGAAGGGGCCAATGCCGCGGCAGAACAGCGGGCGGATATAGGCGGGCACGAAGCCCGGGAAGGCGAAGGCATTTTCAAAACCTTCTTCCTTGGCGACCTGACGGATGTTGTTGCCGTAGTCGAGCGTCGGAATGCCCATGTTCCAGAAGTCCACCATCGCCTGAACATGGGTCTTCATCGAGGCGCGGGCGGCAGCTTCCACCGCCTTTGGATCGCTTTCCTGTTTCGCGCGCCATTCGGCAACCGTCCAGCCGGAGGGCAGATAGCCGTGGATCGGGTCATGGGCCGAAGTCTGGTCGGTGACGATATCGGGCTTGACGCCGCGACGCACCAGTTCGGGGAAGATGTCGGCGGCATTGCCGAGCAGGCCAACGGATTTCGCTTCACCCGCCTTGGTCCACTGATCAATCAGGGCGAGTGCCTCGTCCAGCGTATGGGCCTTGGCATCGACATAGCCGGTGCGCAGGCGGAAATCGATGCGGGTCTCGTCGCATTCGACGGCAAGGCAGCAGGCGCCGGCCATGACGGCGGCAAGCGGCTGCGCGCCGCCCATGCCGCCGAGCCCACCGGTCAGGATCCATTTGCCCTTCAGGTTTCCGTTATAATGCTGACGGCCCGCCTCCACGAAGGTCTCATAGGTGCCCTGCACGATGCCCTGCGTGCCGATATAGATCCAGGAGCCGGCGGTCATCTGGCCGTACATGGCCAGTCCCTTTTTATCCAGCTCGTTGAAGTGGTCCCAGGTCGCCCAATGCGGCACGAGATTCGAATTGGCGATCAGCACGCGCGGCGCATCCTTGTGGGTGCGGAACACGCCGACCGGCTTGCCGGACTGGACGACGAGCGTTTCCTCTTCGGTGAGCGTCTTCAGCGTCTCGACGATCTTGTCAAAGTCATTCCAGGTGCGGGCCGCGCGGCCGATGCCGCCATAGACCACCAGTTCATGCGGGCGCTCGGCGACGTCGGGGTCCAGATTGTTCATCAGCATGCGCAGCGGCGCCTCGGTCATCCAGCTCTTGGCGTTGAGTTCGGTGCCCTGGGGTGCGCGGACGTCGCGGATGTTGTGGCGTGGATTGGTCATGGTTTGGTTCCCTCAGCGTTTCAATTCGAGGGCTATGGCCTCGATTTTTGTCAGAATGGCCTTCAAATGCATTCGCAGACGCTTGGCCTTTTCCCCGTCATAAGCAAACGGTGGCGCTTCCGTTTCCAAATGGGTGATCTGGGCAAGTTCCATCTGGATGGCATGCACACCGGTTTCCGGCCTGCCGTAATGGCGCGTGGTCCAGCCCCCTTTGAAGCGGCCGTTGAGGATGGACGTGTAACCTTCAGCCGAAGCGGCAATCTCCAGTGTTGCCGCTTCAATGGCGGCATCGCAGGTGCGACCCATGTCGGTGCCGATGTTAAAGTCCGGCAGGCGCCCCTCGAACAGGAAGGGGATCAGCGAACGGATCGAATGGCAGTCATAGAGAACAGCAACGCCATGGATGGACTTCACGCGCTCGATTTCAGCAGCCAGAGCCGCATGATAGGGGGCGTGGAAATCCGCGAGGCATAGTCGAATATCCGCCTCGGTTGGCTCCTCTCCGGCTTTCCAGATCGACTTGCCATCGAAATCCGTCTCGGGAATGAGGCCGGTCGTGTTCTGGCCGGGATAGAGGCTTGTGCCAGAGGGATCTCTGTTGGCATCAATCACATAACGGTGGAAGGTGGCGCGCACGGTCGTCGCGTTCGGCAGCAGCCCCGCGTAAAGCTCGTGAATATGCCAGTCCGTATCCGCCAGCAGCTTGCCGTTATCATTCAGCCGATCCCAGATGTCGGGCGGCACCTCAGTTCCCGTGTGCGGAAAGGCGAGGATGACGGGCGATGTACCCTGTGTAATTTCGAATAGCTTGCTCATGCGGCATAGCTCCGAAGGCGATTGACGTTACCCCCCTCTGGTCTGCCGACCATCTCTCCCTCTAGGGGGGAGATCGACTCGCGGCGATGCGGAGACTTCGATCTCCCCACAAGATTGGCGGCTAAGTGGGGTGTGTGATGCAACCGGTGAGCAAGCGTCTTGCTGATCTCCCTCCTTGAGGGGGAGATGTCCGGCAGGACAGAGGGGGGTATGACGCCCATTGAAATACCCATCGCTCTCATCCCTCCAATTCCGGCAGCAGCCCGTTCGAAACACTGCTGATCAGCGATCCATCCGCGACCAGTCTTCCAGCGGCTTCCAGATCGGGCGCCATATAGCGATCTTCGTCCAGCGTCGGCACCGTGGCACGAAGCGCGGCAATGGCCTTTTGCAGTTCCGGGCTTGTGGTGAGGGGCGCACGGAATTCGACACCTTGCGCCGCGGTGAGCGCCTCAATGCCGATGATGGAGAAGAGGTTGTCCGTCATCTGCAACAGGCGGCGTGCACCATGGCAGGCCATGGAAACGTGGTCTTCTTGATTGGCGGAGGTGGGGGTGGAATCGACGGAAGCCGGATGCGCCATCTGCTTGTTCTCGCTCATCAGCGCGGCCGAGGTGACTTCCGCAATCATCAGACCGGAATTCAGGCCCGGCTTTTTCGCGAGGAAGGCCGGCAGGCCGTAAGAGAGGGCGGGGTCGACCAGAAGCGCGATGCGGCGCTGGGCAATCGCGCCGATCTCGCAGACGGCAATCGCAATCTGATCGGCGGCGAAGGCCACCGGCTCAGCATGGAAGTTGCCGCCCGAGACGACGCTCATGTCTGACAGCACCAGCGGATTGTCCGTCACCGCATTGGCTTCGATTTCCAGCGTGCGGCCCGCCATGCGCAAGAGATCGAGGCAGGCACCATCCACTTGCGGCTGGCAGCGGATGCAATAAGGGTCCTGCACGCGCTCATCACCTTCTAGATGGCTCTGGCGGATGACGGAAGCCTCCAGCAGGCCGCGCAGGGCAGTGGCCGTATCGATCTGGCCCTTGTGGCCGCGCAGCGTGTGGATGTCCGCGGTAAAGGGAGCCGATGAGCCCATGGCCGCATCGGTGGAAAGCGCGCCCGTGATGAGCGCTGCCTGCGCTGCACGATGCGCCCGGAACAGACCAGCGAGCGCCAGTGCCGTAGACGCCTGCGTGCCGTTGATCAGCGCGAGACCTTCCTTGGCTGCGAGAACTACGGGAGTGAGACCCGCCCTGTTGAGCGCGTCCCGACCGGGAAGGCGTTCGCCATCATAAAAGGCTTCTGCCTCACCCATCATGACAGCGGCCATATGCGCCAGTGGTGCCAGATCGCCAGACGCGCCGACCGACCCCTTTTCCGGGATCAGGGGCGTCACGCCCTTTTCCAGCATGCCCTCAATGAGGCGCACCAGTTCTAGCCGGACACCGGATGCGCCGCGCCCCAGCGAGACGAGTTTCAGCGCCATGATCAGGCGAACAATGTTTTCCGGCAGCGGCTGACCGACGCCGCAGCAATGCGACAGGATCAGGTTGCGCTGAAGGGTGGCGGTATCTGCCGCGTCGATCTTGATGGAGGCAAGCTTTCCGAAGCCGGTATTGATACCATAGACCGGCTCGTTTCCGGCTGCGATCTGGGCGATGCGAGCGGCCGCCTTTTCAATGCCAGAATCGAAACTGCGATCCAGCGCAGCGCTTTCGCCAGTCCAATAGATACGGGAAAGATCGGCGAGCGTCACGCGGCCCGGGTGGAGGGTAATGGTCATGCGGAAGCTCCGGTGGTGGCAGAGGTGATGCGGCCATTCCAGACCCGCTGGGCGAGTGGGTTGAAGCCGATGCGATAGACAAGTTCGGCGGGGCTCTCGATGTTCCAGAGGGTAAAGTCGGCAGCCTTGCCCACTTCCAGCGTGCCCGTTTCAGCTTGTAAACCCAGTGCCTTGGCCGCCTCACGCGTCACACCGGCAAGGCATTCCTCAACGGTCAAGCCGAAGAGTGTCGCGCCCATGTTCATGGTCAGCAGCAGGGATGTCAGCGGTGATGTGCCGGGGTTGCTGTCGGTCGCCAGAGCAATCGATGCCCCTGCTTCACGCAACGCCTTCACCGGCGGCAGCTGTTTTTCCCGCAGTGTGTAGAAAGCGCCAGGCAGCAGAACGGCGACGGTGCCTGCGGCGGCCAGCGCGGCGGCATCCTCATCGGCCAGATATTCCAGGTGATCGGCCGAGAGCGCACCATAGGAGGCTGCGAGCTTCGCCCCCTTCAGGTCCGACAGTTGTTCGGCATGCAGCTTGACCGGCAGGCCCAGTCTTTTCGCTTCATCGAAAACACGCGCAATTTGCTGAGGCGAAAAGGCGATGCCTTCGCAGAACCCATCAACCGCATCGACAAGACCTTTCGCATGGGCGGCGCGAAGGCCAGGAATGACGATATCGGTGATGTAATCGTCGTTACGCCCCTTGTAGTCAGCCGGGGTGGCATGGGCGGCAAGCCATGTCGTGAGAACGCGGACGGGACGAATCCCTGCCAGTCGCCGCGCCGCGCGCAGCATGTTCATCTCGCCTTCGATCGAGAGCGCATAGCCGGACTTGATCTCGACGGTCGAAACACCCTCTGCGATCAGAGTATCCAGGCGGGGCAGGGCCTGTTGAACGAGTTGGTCGACCGTGAGCGCATTGGTGGCCTTGACCGAGGAAACGATGCCGCCGCCGGCGCGTGCGATCTCTTCATAGGTGGCACCGGCAAGTCGCATCTCGAACTCCATGGCGCGATTGCCGCCATAGACCAGATGCGTGTGACAATCGATGAAGGAGGGCAGCAGCCAGCGGCCATGACCGTCGTTGATTTCAATGTTGGACGGCAGGTCTGCCGGCAGACCCGAGGCAGGACCCGCATAGGCAATGCGTCCGTCTTTCGCCAGCAGTGCGCCGTCGTCGACGATCCCTAGTCCCGAACCCTCGGCGAGGGTGGCGAGGCGGACATTACGCCAGAGTGCGGTGCCCGGTTTAGGCTGTCGTTGCGGTGAAAAATCGTCCCCTGCCATCGGTCTTTCGCCTTCTCTTTTCTGCTAACATGTATATACATTATCGAAAGTCTCGCAAGTGGATTTTTGCGGGCGGATAGGGGAAGGATTGGGACGCATGGCTGGAATTCACGCAAAAAACGCTTTTCTGCCAGAGGGTTGGGCAAGTGACGTGCGGCTTGAACTCCAGAGCGGACGGATCATTGCGATCCAGCAAGATGTGCCCGCGCAGCCCGACGACGAGCGGCATGATCTCGTGGTCCCAGCCATGCCGAATCTGCACAGCCACGCTTTCCAGCGTGCCATGGCAGGCCTTGCTGAGGTGCGCGGTCCGGGCAGTGACAGTTTCTGGAGCTGGCGCACGTTGATGTACCGGTTTGCGCTGTCGATGACACCGGATCAGGTAGAGGCGGTGGCAGCCCAGCTTTACATGGAAATGCTGGAAGCCGGCTTTGGCCGCGTCGGCGAATTCCATTACCTGCATCATGACAAGGACGGCGGGCACTATGCCAACATCGCCGAGATGGCGGAACGCATTGCCGCAGCCAGTGTCGAGACCGGCATCGGCCTGACGTTGCTCCCCGTCTTCTACGCGCATTCCGGCTTCGGTGGTGCGGAGCCGACGGAAGGCCAGCGGCGCTTCATCCACTCGGTCGATGCCTTCGGAAAGCAGATGGAGGCTTGCAGGCAGCTGGCCGGCAATCTGTCCAACGCGGTTCTTGGCGTCGCACCGCATAGTCTGCGGGCGGTGACGCCGGAAGAATTGGCACAGATCGTGCCGCTAGCCGGGAATGGACCAATCCACATTCACGTGGCCGAGCAGGTCAAGGAGGTGGAAGACTGCGTGGCCGCCACAGGCCGCCGACCGGTCGAATGGCTGCTGGGAAATGCGCCCATAGATGATCGCTGGTGCCTGATCCATGCCACGCATATGACGGAGCGCGAAACGCGGGAAGTGGCTGAGCGGGGCGCAATTGCCGGACTCTGCCCCATTACGGAAGCCAATCTGGGTGACGGCATCTTCAACGGTGAGGCCTTTCTCGCTGCCGGTGGCCGGTTCGGCGTTGGTTCCGATTCCAACATCCGCATTTCGGTTGCAGAAGAGTTGCGACAGTTCGAGTACTCGCAACGCCTCGGTTTGCGGGCACGCAACGTGGTGGCGAAGCCGGAGGGCTCCACCGGTCGGCACCTGTTCGAGCAGGCTTTGAACGGCGGCGCGGCGGCGCTGGGTGCAAGGACCGGTCTTGCGGAGGGCTTCGCGGCTGATCTTGTTTCGCTCGATCTTTCTGCCGTACCTTATCTCACGCAGGATCAGGTTCTCGACCAATGGATGTTTGGCTCTGGGGTTGAGGTCGATTGCGTCTGGGTTGGAGGGCGTAAGCAGGTCGAACAGGGTCGCCACCGCGATCGAGACGCGATAAGCAGACGCTTCAAGACTGTCATGAAGGATCTTCTGTCGCAATGACCACGGAGAAAGAGGGAACGCTGCACAGCCGTATTCTTGCCGATCTGGAGCGGCTGATCCTGTCGGGTGATTGGCCGCCCGGGCATCGTTTGCCCTTCGAAGTGGATCTTGCCGCGCAATATGGCTGCTCGCGCATGACTGCCAACAAGGTGCTGACGCAGTTGGCGCGGGCAGGTCTCATCGAGCGGCGCAAGAAATCCGGCAGCTTTGTTGCGCAGCCCGTGGCGCAGGCGGCGGTGCTGGAAATCCATGATATCGAAGCGGAAGTCCGCTCGCTCAACCTCGCCTATGGCTACCGGCTTCTGAAGCGGAATATCCTGAAAGCTGCGCCTGCGGACTTGGCGTGGCCGGATATTGCACAGGATGCGCCGTTGGCCGACATCCTTTCGCTGCATATGGCCGGCAGCCGCCCCTTTTGCCTCGAGCGTCGCTTGATCAATCTTCAGACAGTACCCGATGCCGCCCATCAGTCGTTTGAGGAGACTCCATCGGGCCACTGGTTGATCAGCCAGGTGCCCTGGAGTGCCGCCGAGCATCGCATTACCGCGGTATCGGCAACGGCGGAAACGGCAGAGCTTCTGGACGTACCGCGCGGTACCGCCTGTCTTGTGGTGGAACGGCGAACCTGGAGCCCGGATGGACCGGTCACGCTCGTGCGCTTCATCTATCCCGGCGATCGCCATGAATTGGTCGCTCGCTTCCAGCCAGGCGAGAGCTGATCATCCACCGACTGCCAAGCCCTCGCCACGTGGATCATGAGCGCCGGTGACGGATCTATCCTCCGCGATGGCGATCACGCCCGCCTGGCCGAAGATGGGCGAAAGCGCTGGTAAGACCGCAATTTCGTGGCCCCTGGCGGCAAGGTCATCCATCACCACCTCACCCAGCGACGCTTCCAGCTTCAGGCTGTCACGACTGTCGGAAAAGGTCTTGCCCAGCAGGAAACGGGGCTGCGCGAGCGCCTGTTCCGGTGTCAGTTCCCGGTCAATCAATCCGCTCAACAGAACCGACAGCGTTTGCGGCTGGCCGTCCGCCCCTTGTGTTCCGTAGAGATAGCGCGGCTTGCCGTCCTTCAGGGCAATGCCCGGGTTCAACGTGTAGAAGGGACGCTTGCCCGGCTGTATCTCGTTCGGGTGGCCAGGCACTGTTGAAAATGCGGCGCCACGGTTTTGCCAGACAATGCCGGTGTCCCCCACCACCACGCCGCTGCCCCAGTCGAAATAGGTACTTTGCAGTACGCTGGCGCAACGCCCTTTCGCATCGCGTGCAGCAAAGAAAACCGTATCTCCATCGCGACGGAGGCGTGGCCATTCCATGGCTCTGGCCATGTCAACTGACTCGGCTCGGCTCGCCAAATGTTCGGGGTTCAGGATGTCGGCCATGTTCATCTGCGCGTGGCGGGGATCGGCAATGGCGTCGCGATCCAGGAATGCACTCTTCACGGCTTCCACAAGGGCATGATAGCGATTGGCGTCCTCGCGCAAAACATCAGGTGCCAGACGTTCCAGAATACCCATGATGGCAAGCGTGGCCGCCCCTTGGGTGGGCGGAGGCGGCGCCAGCAGTTGGTGACCGCGATAATTTATGCTGATAACATCCACTTCTTCCGTCCGCGTGCTTGCAAGATCACGGGCCGTCAGAGGCGACCCCGCTGCCGCCAGGCCTTTGACAATCATCTGCGCAAGCCGGCCTTCGTAAAATCCCCGGGGGCCCTCGTCCAGCAGCAGGCGAAAGCTCTGGGCGAGATGCGGTTGGCGGAACGGTTCTTGTGCTCGGCTACCTCCGAAGGTGGCTGCAAATCCCGGCCATGTCAGCCACTCATCCTTGCGAAAGTCCGTCCAGAACTGTTGCGAGCGACTGATGGCGAAGCCTTGATCGGCCAATGCGGCAGCGGGCTCAAGCACATCAGTGAAGGATAGGGTGCCGCCCCAGTTGGCACGGCTGTAGCCGAGTGCATGATCCCAGCTATCGACCACGCAGGCGGTGGTCAGCGTAGAACCGGCACCGCGAAGCGGAATGGCTCCTGAAAACATTGGCGGCGTGGCCCCCGCCTGACCGATGCCCAGGAAGCAGCTGCTACGTCCCGTCTCATCCGCGACCAGCCATACCGCATCACCGCCCAACCCGCAAAAATGCGGGGTGACGACCGTCAACGCCGCGCCGATCGCAACCGCCGCCTCGATGGCTGTGCCCCCGTTCTTCAGGACATCGGCACCGATTTGGCTTGCGAGCGGGTCAGGACTGGTGACCATTTCCATGTTCTGGAGGCCGTTTTTCTCGCTGATCATGTTTCGCTCTGACCCGTGGTGATGCCGATGGCTGATGATGACGCTAAGATATCGCTGACTCAAGAAAGTGTATGCACTTTTATTGCCAATTTAGTTGAAATGTCTCCGGTCCTATCTTAGCGCTACATTGGGTGGAGGTTGGTGGTGTCCGAACAGAAGAAACAACAGCGGGGACAGGCGGATCGTCTCGCGGTGATCTGCACGGCTCTGCGCCGCGCGATCATCGAACGCGCGCTTTTGCCCGGCGATCGCCTTCCGGAGGACACGCTGGGGGAACGCTTTGGTGCCAGCCGAACGATTGCTCGGGCCGCACTTTTGCAGTTATCGGCAGAAGGGCTTGTCGAATTGCGGCGTAACCGTATTGCCGTGGTGGCCGCACCATCGTTCCAGGATGCCCGGGATATCTTCGACATCCGGATTGCGCTGGAGCGTCAGGTGGTTCGTCATCTTGCCGGCACGCTGACGGAAGCGCAGGTGCAGGAACTGAGGCAATTGGTCGAGGCGGAGCACGAGGCGCGGCACGGCCAGGATGGTGCCGCCATTCGGCTTGCGACCGAGTTTCATGTCCGTCTGGCAGAGATGACGGGCAAACCCATCCTCATCCGCTACGTCACCGAAATCTGTTATCGCGCCGGGCTGTCTCTATCCGCCTTTGCACGCCCGCATTCGTCCGAATGTGCCGTCAGCGAACACCTGGCCCTGATCGATGCTATCCGCGGCGGTCCTGCATTAAACGCCGAAGACCTGATGGAGGAGCATCTGGAGGCCGTTGCGTCACGCGCACTGTTGCACAAAACCGGCACCCGTGGCCGTGATCTTATGGAGATCCTCGCGCCCTATTCGGGCGATGGGTAGACCACTTAACGGCGGCTGATGGACGGTTCCAGAATCCATTCTGCACTGTCATTCCAGACGTCAGTCTCAAGGATCAATCCATCGCGGACGACGAAACGGTCGACATAGCGGTTATCATCGAAGGGCGTGCCATCGGGCCATTCGCCGTATAGAAACCCAAGACTGTAGATGATGGTTTCGGTATCGCCCGGCACAACGTCATAGCGCTCGATGCGCTTCTTGACCCAGCGATAGCGCTTGGCGTTGAAGCCGGTCGGGCCGCTTGCCGTGTTGAAAACACGGTTGCCGGTGAAGCGACACACAAATTTCGGTGCTATATATTTCTCAGCGCGCACTGGATCTGGCGCCATGGATGCATCGAGATAGTCCTTTACCGCCTGCAAATCTCTCTCGGTTCTCTCATTCATCACTGGTTCTCTTGATCCTGCGGCGCAAAAGTGCATACAATTTTCTTAATGACTTTCCATATGGGTGACAAGAATGGCGTCCGTCTCGTCTTATGATCTGATCCTCAGAAATGCCCGGACGTTCGAAACGGAAGATCTGACGGATATCGGCGTTGCGGAGGGGAAAATCGTTGCGTTGGGTCGCCTGGATGCCGCGGCCGCACGTGTTGAGGATCTGCAAGGTCGCGTGGTGGTGCCTGGCTTCGTCGATAGCCATATCCATCTCGACAAGGCTTGCCTTCTGTGTCGCTGTCGTGATGTCGGTGGCGGCTTGCGCGGTGCCATATCTGCTGTTTCCAAGCTGAAGCGCGATTTCACTGTTGAAGATGTGCATGAACGCGGCGCCCGAACGGTCGAGATGGCGATTCGCCATGGCACGATGCATATGCGGGCGCATGTCGAGGTTGATCCGCGGGCGGGGTTGCGGAGTTTCGAAGCGATGAAGGCACTGAAGCGCGAATTCGCTTTCGCGCTTGATCTTTCGATCTGCGTTTTTCCGCAGGAAGGATTGACGAACGATCCCGGTGCGGAGGCTTTGTTGGAGCAGGCCCTGGCGAACGGAGCGGATCTTCTCGGCGGTTGCCCCTATACCGATACAGATCCTGCTCGCCATATGGAACGGCTATTTTCCATGGCCGTCGCCCATGATGTCGATCTCGATTTTCATCTGGATTTCGATCTTGATCCAACCTGGTCTCATCTCGAGGCTATTTGCCGACTGACGGAAAGGCATGGTTGGCAGGGGCGTGTTGCAGTGGGCCACGCAACGAAGCTCGCTGCGATGGATGACGAGGCTTTTGAATTTCATCTGCTGCGATTGCGCGACAGCGGGGTCGCCGTTACGGCGCTTCCGTCCACGGATCTTTACCTCAACGGTCGCGATAAGCGTTACCGCGCTCCGCGTGGTGTGGCGCCGGTCCATCTCCT
Source organism: Rhizobium oryzicola (assembly GCF_030504645.1). GTDB lineage: Bacteria > Pseudomonadota > Alphaproteobacteria > Rhizobiales > Rhizobiaceae > Neorhizobium > Neorhizobium oryzicola. Next base: position 527,421 of record NZ_JAUKWQ010000004.1, read on the forward strand.
GGCTGAACAGGGTGTGACGTGTTCGCTGGCCACCAACAATGTACTCAATCCGTTTACGCCCTATGGTGACGCGTCGCTTCTGCGGATGGCCAACCTCTATGCCAACCTGATGCATCTGGGTCAGGAATATTTTCCAGCCTGTCTGGACATGATCACCTATTCGCCGGCGCGGTTGATGCGGATTGCAGATTACGGCATTGCCGTGGGCAGCCAGGCAGACCTGTTGATTCTGGATGCCCAGGACGAATTTGAAGCATTCGGTGGCATCGCCGAGCCGATCATGGGCTTCAAACGTGGGCGGCAAAGCTTCGAGCGCTCCCCGGTGACCATCTTCCGTCAGTAACGGGACAGCTTTATCCGCATGACTGCACTCAATTCCTGACCCGGTGACAAGAGCTTCAACTCGCCAAGATTCGGGAGGTGGTGCCCGTTGGGGAGATGGGTCATGGGTTCCAGACAGAAGAAGTCCGTTCGTGCCGTCGGCATGTAGAGCATCAGAATGCGAAAATCTTCGGACATTATCTCGGCGGCGAGCGCACGCTCAGGCCATATGACGCGGGCATGACCGCTCCAGCCCTGAAGCGCATTATTCGCCCAGGCGTCAGGCAGGGCGCGCAGAGTCTCAAAATTCCATTCCTTCGGCACCTTCATCGCATGGCTTGGCAGATGATCGTCCCGTTCATGCCAGAACAATTGCGCAGCCGTCTGCAATTGCGTCTGTGGTGTGCGTATGAAGAAGGGGTGCAGGCCAAGCCCGAAAGGCAGGCATACCTCCGCCTCGCTGCGCAGAGAGAGCCGAACGGTGAGCGTATCGTCCCCAACCGAAATCTCCTGCCGTGCCGAATAGGCATAAGGAGAGGCGGTCCGGGCTTGATAGCGAAATGTCAGGACGAGCCGATCGGCGCGCTGTTCGGCAATCTCCCACCACCCCAGCCAGCCGTCGCCATGGCGATAGAGCGGCTCCGGCGGCATGTTGGGTTCGAGATGAAAGCTCTGTCCGTTCAAGGAAAATGCGTTACCCTCAAGCCGGTTTCCGAAGGGCAAAAGCGGAAAGCAGCCGACGGACTGGTGAGGACCACCGGCCGGTACGAAAATGGGCTGATCACCAAAGACAAGCTCGCGGATGGACCCACCCTGCTGGGTGATCACCGCCTGCAGGGCGCCGCTTTCCAAGCGGATTTCGCCTTCCGTCATCTCCAGCGCCACGGTCATGTCCTCCCAGCCTCATGGACTAATCGACCACTGCCTCGACTTCGATTTCCACTTCGTAGTCGCCGATCAGGTTGCCAGCCTCTATCAGCGTATTGGCAGGCAGGATATCACCAAACACGCGGCCATGCGCGCGCGATACCGGCTCCCATTTGGATGCATCCTTCAGGTAGACGCGGGTGCGCACCACGTCCTCCATCTTCGCGCCGAGAGGACTTAAGCTGGCTGCGATCTTGTCGAGAATATAGGTCGCCTGTGCACCGGCATCGCCCGGTGCCACGCAGCGATCCGTTCCGTGCGTCGCCGTGGTGCCGGACACCAAGACACGATTGCCGATCCTGACCGCGCGGCTATAGCCGGCGATCGGCTCCCAGATGCTGCCGGAGGAAACCCGCATGCGTCCTGGCCGTCCCGGCACCGGCTCGGCCTGATAGACCGAGGGGATGGCATCAAGGTGATGGCTGAGATCGCCTGATGCCGTCAGGAAGGGGGCTTTCCGGTATTCGTCGCCGCAATCGCCGGGAATGGGCTTTGTCAGTGCAAAGGCTGCATTCAGCAGGGCGTGATCATCGGCATCCAGCACGAAACGGAAGACGTTGAGATTGTCGTCGCGATGCTCGCTTTCGCCAAGCCGTGCGCCGATAATGGTGGCGGCCACCGCCTCATGCTCCAGCACCCAGCGGCTCGCGACATTCGACACCGACACACGGTGCTTCCTCGCGATATCGGACGCAGCGCGCAGAATGCCTTGGTAGGCCTCCCAACCGCCGGCGGTATCGATGAAGCGCTTGTATTTGGAGCGGCTCCAGTCGGCAATGGAGGCGGGCTCCGGCTGGCCGAGCCATTTCTTAGACAAGAAACCACCGCAGAGCGTGCCATAGGCCAGAAGCTTCACGCCACTGCGGGCGCAGAGATCCGACAGCGCGCCGGCGGCGCGGCGGTCGATCAGCGAGAAGGACACCTGGTTGCTGGCGATCTCGATGCCATCGGCCAATGCAAGACCCAGATGCGCCGCATCGAAATTGGTAAGACCAAGCGCGCCGATTAGTCCTTCTTCCTTCATGACCTGCATTTCATGAAGCGCATCGAGCCAGGCGGGATGCTCAAACGTCCACCAGTGGAACTGCAAGAGATCCACCTTCTCGACCTGTAGCCGCGTGAGTCGTTCTTCCACGCCACGCCGTACGACGTCACGAGTCATTGGTCCCGGTTCAGGGCACCATTTCGTAAAGGCGCGCGGGCGTTGGTCTGCCTGCAGATAGCGACCGAGTAGGCGACCGGTGATGATTTCTGCCGAGCCATAATGATCGGCCATGTCGAAGGTGTCGAAACCCGCGCGGGCATAGGCCTCCAGCGCATCGGCGCCCTGGTCCGGATCGATTGTCGTGCCATCCTTCTCAATGTCGGCCACCTGCCAGAGGCCACAGACGAGGCGGCTGATCTCCAGGCCGGGAGCAAGAAGGGTGCGTTCGGGACGGGTAGTCATCATAGTCATTCCTTGGATGGGGCAGCGCGCAGCGCTTTGAGGCGGGTCAGCGGGCTGACTTCGCCGAACAGGCCGCGCGGACGCCAGAGAAGCATGAGGCAGAGGCCGACGCCGATGGCGACGATCTGCAGCGAGGCGGCACGTGCCTGCTGTTCTGCCGGAACGAAGGTGGAGACCGCAGCCGCTGACAGTGCCCACAGCCCCCAGACAAGAATGGCGCCGGCAATCGCGCCGCGATTGTTGCCGGAGCCGCCGACGATCAGCATGGCCCAGACCTGGAAGGTCAGGATCGGCATATAATTGTCCGGTGCGATGAAGCCGATGAAATGCGCCTGTGCCGCACCGGCAAGTCCCATGATGGCGCCGCCAAGCGTGAAGGCCTGCAGGCGAAAGCGGATCGGCCGTTTCCCCAGCGCCTGTGCGGCCATTTCATCCTCACGGATGGCCCGCAGCACACGGCCCCAGGGGCTTTTCGCGAGATGCTCGAGCGCAAGGTAAAGGGCGAGCACCACGACCGCCATGACGGCGAAATTGGCGAGGCTGAAGGCAAGAGCATTCCCTTGCAGGCCGGCAAACGGCCGCGGAATGAAGCCGATGCCGAAGGCGCCGCCGGTGATCGGCTGCAGGTTCAGCATGCAGAGCTGAACCGTGACCGCGATGCCGAAGGTGGCGATTGCCAGATAATCGGCCCTGAGGCGAATTGTCAGTGCGCCGACTGCCCAGGAGAGGAGACCGGACATGATCGCGGCACCCAGCCAGCCCACCACGATTGGCAGATCAAAACCGCCGAACCGGTCCGGGCTCGGCGGCGTGGTGAGCAGCGCCGAGGTGTAGGCGCCGACCGCAACGAAGGCGGCAATGCCGACATTGAAGAGGCCAGTCATGCCCCATTGCACGTTCAGCCCCAGGCAGATGATGGCGTAGGTCAGCGCCATCGAGAGAAAGAAGGCGGCATAGGCGAGGATATCGAGGGTCATGACGCTTTCCCGAACAGGCCGCGTGGACGCACGAGGAGGACTGCGATGAGGATGACGAAGGAGACGGCGGCGCGCCATTCCGCGCCGACCGCCTGCACGGCAAGCGCTTCACAAAGGCCGATGATAAGGCCAGCCAGCATGGCGCCCGGGACGGAGCCGATGCCGCCGAGGATGGCTGCGGCAAACAGCGGCAACAACAGGTCATGGCCGAGATAGGGGCGGATCTGGATCAGCAATCCGCTCATAATGCCGGCGACGCAAGCCAAGGCGGCGCCCAGGAACCAGACGGTGCGAATAACGCGACGCACATCGATGCCGGCAATGCTGGCGAGCGCCGGGTTTTCGCTGACCGCCCGCATGGCGCGGCCGATGTCCGTGCGCGTCATCAAAAGATGGACGGCGATGACGGCCACCAGCGCCACGCCCAGCATCAGCAACTGGTCCGGCGTGGCGCGAAGACCGCCGCCGAGCTTCATGGCAATCTGCAGCGCCTTGGTGAAATAGGCGGGGCGGGAGGAGAACAGGAATTCGAGCAGGCTGCGCAGCGCCAGCGACGCGCCGAAGCTTGCCATGACCATGATGATGATCGCGCTGCCGCGCCTTCGGAAACTGGAGAACAGCAGCGCATCCACTGCCAAAGCCAGAAGTCCGGTGAGGCCGATCGCGATCACCGCCGAGATCGGCAAGGCCCAGCCGAAGGAGAAGGGCGCGATCGGTTTGGTCAGGCCGGCGGAAAGATATCCAAGCGCACCGGCAACCGCGAGCGCCAGATAGGCGCCCCAGGACAGAAGTTCGCCATGCGCGAAGTTGGAGAAGCGCAGGATGGAATAGGTGAGCGTAACGCCGACCGCGCCAAGCCCGATAATCGCTCCGGTGATCAGCCCGTCCATGATGAATTGCGGGTTCATGCCAGCGCTCCCTGATGGTGATGCGCAGTGCCGAGATAGATCTTGCCGACCAGCGGGTCGCTGGCGAGTTCTTCCGGCAGGCCTTCATGGGCAATGCGGCCTTCGGCGAGGATCACGGCGCGGCTGGCAATGGCAAGTGCGGCCTTCACATTCTGCTCCACCAGCAGCACGGTCACGCCACTGGCATTGATCGCCTTCAGCATCTCGAAAACCTCGCTGACGATCTTTGGCGAAAGGCCGGCCGAGGGTTCGTCCAGGATGATGACAGGGGGATCGAGCGCCAGCGCACGCGCCACCGCCAGCATCTGCCGCTGGCCGCCCGAGAGCGCACCGGCCAGACGGGACGGCCGGGCCGCCAGATCCGGGAAGCGGGTAAAGAGTGCCTCAATGGCGACGGCGCGTTTTGCTTTGGGCAGATGGGCCACCGCGATCTGCAGGTTTTCCAGAGTGGTCATGGTCGCGAAGACGTTTTCCGTCTGCGGCACGAAGGCCAGCCCCTCCGCCACCTTGCGGTGCGGCGTGACATGGGTGATGTCACGCCCGTTCAGAGCCATCGTACCGGCATGGATCGGCACCAGTCCGGCAATCGCTTTCACGAAGGTGGATTTGCCCGCGCCGTTTGGACCGAGCAGCACCACGAGTTCACCGCTCGATACGGAAAAATCGATGCCGCGCACGATTGGAAGATCCGGCTCGTAGCCGGCGACCAATCCGTGGGTCGAAAGAATGGCGTCCGTCATGCGCCGCCTCCGAGATAGGCTTCGATCACGGCCGGGTTGGAGGCCACGTCCGAAGGCGTGCCTTCCGCCAGCAGTCTGCCCAGCGCCATGGCGACGACGCGCGTGCAGAGCCTGGAGACCATGTCCATGTTGTGTTCGATCAGCAGGATCGACTTGCCTTGTTTGTTGAGGGCGAAGACACGCTCGATGATGACTTCCAGCAGAGCCGGGTTGACGCCCGCGGCCGGCTCGTCGAGCAGAATGACATCGGGATCGGCCATCAGCACGCGGGCGAGTTCCAAAAGCTTGCGCTGACCGCCGGATAGGACCCGCGCCGGCTGGTGTTCGAGATGGGAGAGGGTAACGAAGTCGAGCAGTCCGCGCGCCTTTTCAATCAGCGCCTTTTCCTGGGCGCGTACGGCAGCGGGCCTCAGAAAATTCGCGAGCAGACCTTCGCCATGCTGCTGCTGCCCGCCGACCAGCAGATTTTCCAACACACTCATTTCGGCAAAGGGTTTCGGGATCTGGAAGGTGCGGGCAAGGCCATGGCCGATGCGCTTTTCGGGAGCCTCGCGGGAGACCTCGCGGCCGGAGATCCAGAGTTCTCCTGATGTTGGCTGCAAGCTTCCGGCGATCAGGCTGAACATGGTGGTCTTGCCGGCGCCGTTCGGCCCGATCAGCCCCACCATTTCCTGCCGCCCGACCGTCAGCGACATGCCATCCACAGCCGACACGCCGAAAAACCGCTTCGTCAGCCGTTTGGCCTCGATGATCGGTGGAGATTGGGCAGGGCTGGGGGGAGTGGCGCTTGCGGTGATCATGAAAATTGGGTCTTGATTTGATGTCTGATGTTTGATCAAACTTTAAGCCTCAAAGAAAATCAACCGGAAAATTTCGGGCCGAAGAAAGAGACAGGGACATGGAAACATCGATGAACAGCGTTGAGGCGCTGACGCCAGTCGGGCGGGAAACGGTGCAGGACCGCGTCTACGGCCAGCTGCGCCAGACCCTGATCAATGGCGGTTTTGCTGCCGGCGATCCGCTGCGCATTGTCGATCTGGCCGAGCGGCTGCAGACCAGCACCATGCCGGTGCGCGAGGCGCTGGGTCGCCTCGTCTCGGAACAGGCACTGGAAGCCATGCCGAACCGCACGGTGCGCGTGCCGCTGATTACCCGCCAGCGGCTGGACGATCTGGAGCGGGCGCGCGTATTGATCGAAGGTCGTCTCGTGCAGATGGCGCTGCCGAACCTCAGCCGCGATGACATCGACATCCTCAAACAGGTCAATCGGGATTGCGATCATGCCTTCGAGGAACATGGACAGGATATCGGCCCCGTCACCTCGCAGTTCAACCAGCGTTTTCACTTCCACATCTACCGGGCTGCCGGCTCGCAGGTGCTGATCCCGATCGTCGAAAGCCTCTGGCTGCAATCCGGGCCTGTCGTGCGTGCCGCCGCGCAGATCCATGATGAGCAGGGCGGCCTCGCCGCAACCGACCATCACTGGGCGATGATTGAGGCCATTGAGGCGGGCGATGCGGAGACGGCCATGCAGGCGCTTGCCAATGATATCGGCCGTTCCTTCGATCTCGTGCGGGCGCGCCTGGCGAGCGGCGAGGAGGCGGCATGAGCAAGGATGACAGCTTCGAACTGTTCGACCTGCACGTGGAGGTCGTCGTGCCTGAAAATGGGCCGGTCTATTGCGGCGCCAAACCCGGCGATTACTTTGAGCTGAAGGGCGAGATGCTGCATCTGCCGCCGGGGCAGGGCATTTCGATTTATTCGCTCGCGTCGGTGCTGCCGCTGCTGGCCGCCAAGCAGCGCCCTACCCATCCGCATGACTGGATGACGACGGATGCAGACATTGCCTGTCCCGATCCGAACTGCGCGACGCGCCTGCGCATCCGCCGCACCGGTCTTCGCCGCTTCAGCCATGCCGAGACCACTGCCGTACCCCTGAAAGAAGACTGATCCCATGCAACGCATCACGCTCGCCCCCGGCTATGAAATCTCCCGCGTCATTCGCGGCGGCTGGCAGCTTGCCGGCGGACACGGTGCCGTCGATCCGGCTGTGGCGGTGGAGGACATGGTGGCCTTTGCCGATGCGGGCATCACCACCTTCGACTGCGCCGATATCTATACCGGCGTCGAGGAGCTGATCGGCCGGTTCCGCCTGGCCTATCGGAGCTTGCGCGGGCAAGAGGCGCTGAACCGCATTCGCGTCCACACCAAGTTCGTGCCTGACCTCGCTGTCCTGCCTGATATCAGCAAATCTTACGTCGAAGGCGTCATCGATACATCGCTGAAGCGGCTGAACCTCGAACGGCTCGATCTCGTGCAGTTCCACTGGTGGGCCTATGACATCGATGGTTGGCTGGAAACGGCGGGCTGGCTGAAGGAGTTGCAACAGGCCGGCAAGATCGAAAAGGTCAGCAGCACCAATTTCGACAGCGACCATATCGCGGCTCTCGTTGCCGCCGGCATTCCGCTGGCCTCGCTGCAGCTGCAATATTCCCTGCTCGACCGCCGGCCGGAAAAGCGCATGGTGTCGCTCGCCGCCCAGCATGATTTCGCGCTGTTCTGCTACGGCACGGTGGCCGGCGGCTTCCTCAGTGACAAGTGGCTGGGCGTCGCGGAGCCGGAGCATCCGCTGGAGAACCGATCGCTCACCAAATACAAGCTGATCATCGACGATATCGGTGGCTGGGATCTGTTCCAGGCGCTGCTCGCTACGCTGCGGCGCATTGCCGACCGCCACCAGACCGATATCGCCACCATTGCCAGTGCGGCCATGCTGCGGCGTCCGGGCGTGGCGGCTGTCATCGTCGGGGCACGCAACCGCGATCATCTGGCAGAAAATCTCGCCATTTCCGACATCACTCTGTCGGCCGAGGATCTCTCCGACATCGAGGCCGTGATGGCCGAGGCGAAGGAGTTGGAGGGTGACGTCTACACGCTCGAACGCGACCGCGAGGGACGTCACGGCAGCATCATGAAATACAATCTCAACAAAGGGGAATGAGATGAAAAAACTGGTTCTAGCATCCACCATGCTGGCAGGGCTTGCCGTATCGGCCCTTCCGGCCTTCTCCGCCGATTGCGACATCACGGTCGGCGTGGTCATGGAACTCACCGGTCCTGCCGGTGAATACGGCAAGGCGGGCGCCAAGTCCGTCGAAATGGCCTTCAAGGATTTCAATGATGCCGGTGGCGTCGGCGGCTGCAAGCTGGTCATGGATACCCGCGACAGCCAGAGCCAGGGCACGGTGGCCGTCGATCAGGCGACCCAGCTCGTCAATATCAAGAAGGTGCCGGTCATCATCGGCGGCATCATCTCGTCCGTCTCGATCCCGATCCTCACCTCGGTCACGGCGCCGGCCGGCGTCGTGCAGGTGTCGCCGGCCTCGTCCTCGCCGACGCTGACGGCGCTGGGCCGTGACGGCAAGACGAATGGCGTGTTCTTCCGTACCATCACGTCGGATGCGCTGCAGGGCACGGCCTCTGCGAAATACGCGCTCGACCAGGGCCTGAAGAAGATCGCCATCATCCATGTCAACAACGACTTCGGCGTCAACATGGTGAAGGAATTCGCCGCTGCCTATACCAAGCTCGGCGGCACGATCACCTCCACAACGCCGTACAACGAAAAGCAGGCGAGCTATTCCTCGGAAGCCAGTGCCGCGATGAAGGGCGATCCGGATGCCCTCTATCTCGTCAGCACGCCGGTGGATGGCGCAACGATTGCCCGTGCCTGGCTCTCCGGCGGTGGCGCTGCCAAATTCCTGCTGAATGACGGCATGAACTCCAAGGACTTCATCGAAAGCGTCGGTGCGCAGTATCTGAACGACGCCTATGGCACATCCTCCGGCACCAGCCCGACGGCTTCGACCGAATACTTCAACGCCAATTACGAGAAGTTCTCAGGCGGCATTTCGCCGGGTGCACCGGCTGCCGACCGCTCCTATGACGCAGGTGCCATCGTGGCGCTCGCCATCGCCAAGGCCGGCAAGGCGGACAAGGCCGCGATCAAGACCGCGATCTCCGAAGTTGTGGCCGAAGGCGGCACGCCGATCCACGCGGGCAAGGCCGAATTCGAAAAGGCGCTGAAGCTCATCAAGGACGGCAAGCCGATCAAGTATGAAGGCGTGATCGGCCCTGTCTCCTTTGACAAGTATGGCGATATCACCGGCCCCTTCCGCCTCTGGAAGATCAAGGATGGTGCTGTGACGACGGTCGGCGAAATGAGCTCTGAGGAGGTCGCCAAGATCAAGGCTTCGGCAACGAAGTAATCCGGGCGAGGGCGGTTCCCGGTGGGAGGCGCCCCTTTCTCATGCTCAGTGCTGTCCAGTCATTTCAATCGGAAGTGGCTGGACTTATTTTTTGACTGGCAATAGTTATGTAATAACATTACATACCGTGAGGTCGATAATGAGATTTTAGCCCGTTGACGCCGCCGCCTGCGCACGGCTAACTGCGCCGGACGGTTCCTTGTCAGCAAAGACAGGGATTAAAAGGGAACACGGTTGGGCTGTTTGCCAAAAGCCGTGGCTGCCCCCGCAACTGTAGGCGGATTGCCTCTCGTCCTTGTGGCACTGACCGGTGCCATGCCACTGCGTTTGGACAAACGTGGGAAGGCAGATGAGGGGCGCCAATCCGCGAGCCAGGAGACCTGCCGTCAGACTATGGTCCATTGCCACGGGCGGGGATGCCCGGGAACAGGAGTGATAATGTCTATCCGCCGCGCTCTCGCGCAGCCCCAAGCATTGTTTCATCGTGCCCCGACGTCAGTCCGTCCGCTCACGCGCGGACGAAAACTCGCATGGCTCGCTTGAGCCACCACACATCTTTCAGGGGACATCGATGATTGATACTTTTAAGCCGCTGGTCGCCAGCGCGCTCATCACCGCCTTCACTTCATTTTTGGCCGCAGCGCCGACTTATGCGGCGGAAACGCAGTATCCGCTGACGCTCAAGAATTGCGGGCGTGACATCGTCTTCCACAAGGCGCCGGTACGCGCCGTGTCGATCGGCCAGAGCAGCACGGAAATCCTCTACCTTCTGGGGCTCGGCAATCGCCTTGCCGGAACCGCCGTCTGGTTCGGGCCCGTTATGAAGGGGTTTGAGGAGCAGAACAGCAAGGTTCCGCGTCTGGCGGATAATGACCCCAGTTTCGAAAGCGTCGTCGGTACGAAGCCGGAGATCGTCACCGTCGAATTCCAATGGCATGTCGGCCCGAAGGGCAGCGTCGGCACGCCGGAACAGTTCGCGGAAGTCGGCATTCCCGTCTACACTTCTCCCGCCGATTGCGTGGACAAGGACAATTCCGGCGGCGGTGATGGAACGCGCACGGCCGATTTCTCGATGGAACTGATCTACCGGGAAGTTCGCGATCTGGCAGCCATCTTCAACGTGCAGGATCGCGGCGAGGCAGTTGTCGCGGATCTGAAGAAGCGCGAAGCGGCAGCCCGCGAACGCGTTGCCTCCGCCAATGGCAAAGTCAGCGCGGTCTTCTGGTTCTCCAGCCCGCAAATGGCGGCTGACCCCTATGTGGCCGGCCAGAAGGGGGCGCCTGCCTATATCCTCTCCGCGCTTGGCATTCGCAATGTCATCGAAAGCGATGAGGAGTGGCCGACGGTCGGCTGGGAGAAGATTGCCCGAGCCAACCCGTCCGTCATCGTGGCCGCGACCATGGAGCGCCGCCGCTTTCCTGCCGATGACATTGCCGCGAAGCGCCAGTTCCTGAAAACCGATCCGGTTGTCAGCCTGATACCTGCCGTCCAGCAGGGGCATGTGGTGGAAATGGACGCCCAGGCGATGAACCCCAGCATCCGCACGATCGAGGGCATCGAAGCGCTGTCCAAGGCCATTGCCGAGCAGGGCCTGGCGCATTGAGCGCCATCGCCCGGATCTTGACCCCGACCGGCGCGACACTCGTCGCGCTGGTTCTGGTGGTGATAGCGCTGTGGTTCGGTGCGGCCATCGGCGAAACCTCGATACCTTTTGACGTCGTCGCAAAGGCGGTTGCCAACCGCTTATGGGCGGCGGGTTATCCGATCGCAGCCATTGATGAAGGCATCGTGTGGAGCTACCGGTTGAGCCGTGCCGTCGTCGCGGCCTGCTGCGGGGCGTCGCTTGCGCTCTCCGGCCTCGTGCTGCAATCGCTGCTGCGCAATCCGTTGGCGGATCCGTATATCATGGGCATTTCCGCCGGCGCTTCCACGGGGGCTGTGGCCGTCGTGCTGCTGGGGTTCGGCGCGGGCTTCCTGTCGCTGCCGCTTGGCGCATTTTTGGGCGCGGTGCTGGCTTTTCTGCTGGTCAGCCTCCTGGCATCGCGTGCGGGCAAGGGCAGTGCGGCGATCATCCTGGCAGGTGTCGCGGGCTCGCAATTGTTCAATGCGCTGACCTCCTTCATTGTCACCAAATCCGCCAATGCGGAGCAGGCACGCGGCATCATGTTCTGGCTGCTCGGCAACCTCTCCGGCGTGCGCTGGCCGGATGTATGGCTTTGCCTGCCCGTGACACTGCTCGGGCTGATCGTCTGTCTCTTGCATGCCCGTTCGCTGGATGCCTTCGCCTTCGGCACGCGGTCTGCCGCAAGCCTCGGCGTCTCCGTTGGCCGGGTTTATTGCACCTCGATCGCCGTCTCGGCCGTCATGACCGCCACACTCGTCTCGCTCGTCGGCTCCATCGGCTTTGTCGGACTTGTCGTGCCGCATGCCGCGCGCCTGCTGGTCGGCACGCGGCATAACAGGCTGATCCCTGTCGCCACGTTCGGCGGCGCCATCTTCATGATCCTCTGCGATGTCCTCTCGCGCGTGTTGCTGAAAGGTCAGGTGCTACCGATCGGGGTCGTCACCGCGCTGATCGGGGCGCCGGTCTTTGCCGTGCTGCTTCTGGAGCGGAGGGCCAAGGTATGAGGCTCGAAGCGCGCAATGTCAGCTGGAAGGCCGGTGGCCTCGCCATCGTCGAGGAGATCTCGATTGCTGTCGAGACGGGTGAGTTTCTCGGCATTATCGGCCCGAACGGTTCGGGAAAATCGACGCTGATGGGGCTGCTGGCCGGTCTGATCCGCCCGAAAAGGGGCGAGGTCTTGCTGGAGGAAAAGCCGATTGCCGCCATCGACCGCCGGCAATTGGCGCGGCATCTGGCGCTTGTCGAGCAGTTGTCGGACACCACGGAACGCATGAGCGCCCGTCAGGTGGTGGAGCTGGGGCGTACAACTTATCTCTCCCTTCAGTCTCCCTGGAGCGGAGAGGACGACCATATTGTCGGCCAGGCGCTTGGTGCCGTCGATATGGCCGACAAGCAGGACAGGCTGTGGCACACGCTATCAGGTGGTGAGCGGCAGCGGTTGCATATCGCCCGCGCGCTGGCCCAGCAGCCGGATATCCTGCTGCTGGATGAGCCGACCAATCATCTCGACATCAGCCACCAACTCGGCTTACTCGATCTCGTTTGTCGGCAGAACCTCACGGTGGTGGCGGCGTTGCACGATCTCAATCACGCCGCCATGTTCTGCGACCGTCTTGCCGTGCTTTCGCAGGGGCGGTTGGTGACGGTCGGCGCGCCCGAAGAGGTGCTGACGGCGGATCTGTTGTCGAAAGTCTTCTCCGTCACCGCGTCCGTTGAACGCAATGACGAAGGCAAGGTTCATCTCCGCTACGAACGAAGCCGCGGGTGATCAGACCAGGATCCGCACCGGAACCGCTTTCGAGGCGGGTGTCTTCGATTGGACGTCATGGTGCGACAGCGGCACCAGCACGTTGAGCTCCGGGTAATAGCCGGCAACGGCCCCGTCCGGCAGATCAAACGGGGTGACCGCAAGCCCGTAGATGCGGCGCGTACGGCCATCTTCGGCATCCGTTTCCAGCCCCACCATCTGGCCACTTTCCAGGCCCATCCGCTTGATCTCGTCCGGATTGATCAACAGGACATTGCGCGTTCCCTCAATGCCGCGAAGGCGGTCGCTATAGCCGTAGACGGTGGTATTGAACTGGTCGTTGCTGCGCAGCGTGATGAGCCGGTAGCGCCCGGGCGCATCCGCGAAGCCGGTGGCGGAAAGATGTTTGGGTGCCGTAAATTCCGCTTTGCCGCTTTCGGTCTTCCACACGCGGTCACGCGCGCTGTTGCCGCGATAGAAGCCGCCGGGCGTGAACATACGTTCGTTAAATTGCGCGAACTGGTCTGGATAGGTCTCTTCGATCCGGTCGCGAACCTTGCCGTAATCGCCGACCCATTCATCCCAGGTCACATTGGGGTTTGGCGGCAGCGTGGCCTTCGCCATCCCCGCGACGATCGCAAGCTCCGACAGAAGATGCTCGCTCGCCGGACTGCGCTTGCCGATCGAGCCGTGGACGCAGCTGAGACTGTCTTCCATCGTTACCGTCTGTGGCCCGCTGGCCTGAAGATCCTCCTCGGAGCGGCCGAGGCAGGGCAACAGATAGGCAACCTCGCCATTGATCAGGTGACTGCGGTTCAGCTTGGTGGCGATCTGAACCGTCAGGCGCATGCGCCGCCATGCTTCTTCCATGGCTTCCTTTTCGGGAATGGCGCGCACGAAATTGCCGCCGAGGCCGATGAAGGCCTTAACCTTGCCGGCCAGGATGCCTTCGCACGCGTCAACCGTGTTGAGCCCCTTGTTGCGCGGCGGCTCGAAGCCGTACATTTGAGCCAGCTTGTCTAGCGGCACCAGTTCCGGCTTTTCGGCGATGCCCACCGTCCGCTGACCCTGCACATTCGAATGGCCGCGCACGGGGGAAATGCCGGTTCCCTCGCGGCCGATATTGCCCTTCATCAGCAGCAGGTTGACGAACATCGCGACATTCTCGAAGCCATGCACCTGCTGGGTGAGCCCCATGCCATAGATGCCGATGGTACGTTCCGCTTCGACATAGACTTGGCCCGCATCCTTCAGCGCCCGGCGCGTCAGGCCCGAATTCTGCTCGATTTCGTCCCAGCTCGTGTCGCGCACCTTCTGCTCGAAGGCTGCGAAGCCTGTGGTGTGTTCGGCAATGAAAGTGCGGTCGAGAACGCTTCTGTCTTCGAGCTTTGCCTCGTCATCCTTCTCCAGCACATGCTTGCAAAGTCCCATCAGTGCAGCGATATCGCCGCCCGGCTTGACCTGCAGATAGGCGCAGGAAATCTGCGTCTCCTGGCCGGTCAGCATCTCGGTCGGGCTTTGCGGGTTGACCATGGCGATCAGCCCCTTTTCCCGGACAGGATTGAAGGTGACGATCTTGCAGCCGCGCTTGACTGCCTCCTGCAGCGGGTGAAGGAAGCGCGGGCTGTTGGAGCCGGTGTTCTGGCCAAAGAAGAAGATGGCATCGCAGTGGGAGAAGTCATCGAAGACGCATGTGCCGACCGGCGCCCCGATCACCTTCTTCAGCGCGACAGACGTCGTCTCATGGCACATGTTGGAACTGTCGGGCAGATTGTTGGTGCCATAAAGCCGGGCAAACAGCGCATAGAGATAGGCCGTCTCCAGGCTCGCGCGTCCCGAGCTGTAGAAGACCGCTTCGTCTGGATGGAGCGCCTTCAGCTCCCGTCCGATTGCGGCAAAGGCTTCGTCCCAGGAGCAGGGAACATATCGGTCGGTGGCGTGGTCATAGCGTAGCGGATGCGTCAGCCGTCCTTGCTGCTCCAGATCGTAATCCGTCCAGTCGAGCATTTCGGTGACAGTATGCTTTCCGAAGAATTCCGGCGTGCAGCGACGGGTGGTCAGTTCCCAGAGGGTCGCCTTGGCGCCGTTTTCGCAGAACTCCAGAGGATTGTGGTTTGCTGGTTTCGTCCAGGCGCAAGATGTGCACATGAAACCGCCGGGCTTGTTCTGGCGCGCCAGAGTTTCGAGAACGGCCGGCGAGTTCCATTCCTTGCCGAAAATGCGGGTGATGCCGCGCAGCGACCCCCATCCCCCCGCCGGACCATCATAATGAACAGTATCGGATCTCTGGCGGTCGGACATGCGGCTCTCCCTTCACGTGCATAGGCAGAGCTTGTGCGTTCGCCAAACTCTGCCGGACGGAAGCGCAAACGGTAAAGCGGCAGTGAAGGTTCCGGACATGGACGCCGTCTCGCGGCGTATTGATCATCCCTGATTCGCAGGCAGCGGAAGCACGGTGGCTGAAGCAGCAGCGATTTCCGCAGGCGTCGCCGGAGAGTTCACTGTTACTGCATTATTGGCCAGAGCAATATTTGCGGCCTTGAACGCCGCGAGAAGGCGTTTCATGCCTTCCCGCTTCAGAATGCTGGGATTGCCGGGTCGAGCCGTAAACTTAAAGCGGATGACGAGGGAGGTCTCCGTTACTGCCTGGATACCCTGCATTTTCAGGGGCACCAGAAACTCTGATCCATATTCCGGCTCCTGCAACAACGCCAGGCCAACCTTCTTGGCCGTCTTTCGGATCAGTTCCAGGTCAGCATTGCGGTCGAAGCGCAGTTCGAATTTGATGGTGCCCCAGTCGCGGCTGTAATTGGTGACTGACGTGATCTGACCAAATGGAATGGTATGGATCGGCCCATTGTGATGCCGCAGCCGTACCGAGCGGATCGTGATCTGCTCGACCGTCCCCATCAGCTTGCCCGTATCGATATATTCGCCGATCCGAAACGCATCTTCTGCCAAGAAGAAGATACCGGATACGATATCTTTCACGAGTGACTGTGACCCGAAGGAGAAGGCAAGACCAAGCACGCCGAAGCCGGCCAGAAGGGGTGCTACATCCACGCCTGCCGAGGAAATGACGACGAGTGCGGCAATGGCGATCACGGCACTGAGAATCAGGTTGCGGACCACAGGCAGGATCGTGCCCAGGCGGCTTGTCTCCTTCTTGGCTTCATCGTCTTCTTGTCCCGGCAGAACGATGGCTGTCGCTGGCGCCACCGTTTCGAAATACTTGATGAGAAAGGCGCAGAGCGTCCAACTGGCGATCAGCGCCACGCTGATCCGTTCCAGCCAAATCAGCCAGGTCGTCACCAGGGCTGCAGCGCCCATCATCATAGGCTGCCATTGGATAACGATCAGATGCAGGCCTGCAATCCAGACCGCCCCAGCCAGAGGTGCTCTGAGGCTCCAAAGGGTGACGGTCTGCAGGCTTCTGCCATGGGTTTCCTCCCGCTTTCGCGCGATATCTGCGAACAAAGCGAAAATCCCGTGATCAATGATGGGGATGATGATCAGCAAGAACTGGGTCAGTGCAGCGGCACGCGCCCAAGTCACATTCTGCGTCGTTCCGGCCATCAGCAGTCCACTTGCCCAGATCAGAATGGCGGAGATGGCGTAGAAGTCGGCCAGGAAATGGCCGATCGCCCAGCGAAATCCCTTTGCGTCCTTGCCTGCAAAGGCTTCTGCAATATCGCTGCGCCCAGCAATAAACCAGTAAAGCTTGACGATCGTCAGCACGGAAACGGTCAGGAACAGCCAGCTATCGGCGGCGTCCGAGGCGATCATCCGCAGGTCCGCCAGTCGCAGGGAGTTGGCGGTAAAAAGACTGAGCGTGCCATAGAGCACCAGCATGAAAAGATGCCATCCCGAATGGGCAATGGGCAGCAGCGGATTTTCGCCCGGCATACACGGCCGCAGGAAAAAGCGGCCGATGGCTGCATAGATCAAAATGCCTGCAATGGTGTTGACCATCGCCGCGGCCGCTTCGCGCGAGAAGGAGCCGTGCGCCAGGGTATTATGCAGGACGAAATGAGAAATGGCTGCGAATATGGCGATGCCGAGCGCATCTGCCAGAAGACGCAGGATTGCCAGCAGGAACTTGTTTTGGGGTGGATGTCGGCGCAACACTGCTTTGACCGCGAGGTCTGCTGCGAAAGTCAAAGCTGCCGCACATAGAATGGAAAGAAGCGTAAATCCTGCCGTCCGGGACGGGCCATTGGCTTCAGCAGAAAGCGTTTCCCAACTGGAGGAAAATGCTGCGGGAAGTCCACGGAGCCCAGCGATCGACATCTGCGTACCGTTTTGCAGTGCCGCCCAAAGATCGTTGACCATGAGCATCTCGCCCATGGAGACCATAGGTGCTGTTGGCGTAGAGGCCTGGGGTGCGGGCGGGACCGCTGTTTCCTGAAGTTTTACGGTGACGGTCCTACCGCCCTGGGCTGCGGCCTTGATGGCGGCGTCCACCTCGCTTGGGCTTTGGCCGGGAGTAATAAGGACAGTGATGGGCGCTTCTGCTGCGGCGCAGGTTTGCGTTGAAAGCATCGTCGAACCTGCCACTAGTAGCAACAGGATCACGCTCTGTATCGCGTTGATCAAGCCAGAGGATCTCATCACATTTGCCCCTCGAAACCTCAGCAATAGCTGAATGCGGTCTCGTCATCATCATCACCCTGGCCGGATGATGCGTCATGCAAGGGCTAATTTGCAATCCTGAAGATCGGTAAGATCTGATGTCACGCTGGCTTGAGGACGTGATCTTTAGGACTGTGGAAGTTACGCAACTGGTCAAACAGCGGAGACCGGTTGCTCATGTTCATCAATCGCTCGTAAAGGCTCCGGGCTTCCAGGCCAGCCCATGCCAGACAATCAGTAAATTTTGCCTGCTGCTGATCTTCACTCAGAGCATCCTGCAGGGCGCCCCGCGCATTAAGACGGGTCCGCTGCAGAACGCGTCCGTCGCGTAGCGTAACGAATACCACATGGGGCAGACGTTCTTGTCCCCGCTCTTCCTCCTCGGTGTAGGCGCTGATATTGATGCGGGGCATGAGCTGCCGCACGGCGGATTGCTGCAAGGCTTTTGGGGTGAAATCTTCAAGGCTGAGTCGCCCTTTCTCAAAAGCGGTCGCCAGGCAGTACTGCATCGAGAACCGAGCCTGCATCTCGTTCAGGGGATCCTCGAAAGCAAGGTTGCGAAAGGCGGAAATGCCGACCTTCGTTTCGATGGCCGCGATATCATCAGCAACCAGATCGTATTGCCTCTTGATATCGAGTACCGCGTCGATAGCTCTGTGGGTTGAAGCGCAGCACGGATGCTGTTTCACCACAAGGCCGCGCGTTTCGATTACTGAGGTATCATCTGCGCACCAGTCATCCCAACCCCTAGAGTCTGTGGCTCCGAAGAGGTCGAGGAAGCCCTGTCGTTTCTCCAGGATATCAACACTGCCGCGCATTCCGGACATTGCGAGCCGGGCCGCATCCACCGCGTTTCGAGCGGCAAACCCGGCGTGAAGAGGTTTTGTCGGTGTGCCGAATTGACCCTTCAAGCCCGACGCCATGGAGGCTGCGATGCTGATCGCATGCACGACCTCCTCGCTGTTGCCACCCAACAGACGGGTTACGCCGGCGGCGGCACCCACGGCACCGACAGTCGATGTCCCGTGCCATCCTCTGTTGTAATGCGCGGGATTGACGCCGTATCCTATCGCAGCCTGCGCCTCCAGACCTGTGAGATAGGCTTCCAGAAAGTCGATGCCGCTGATGTTGGACTGTGGGCGAACCAGCGACAGCAGGGCGGGAACGAGAACGGCAGACGCATGCGCGCGCGCAGGATGAAAGTTATCGTCGAAATCGAGGGCATGCGCTGCTGTTGCGTTCGCGAGCGCCATGACCGAGGCGGAGGTTGAACTGCTACATACAAGTCGAGCCGGTTCGTCGGGCAGCTCAGCTTGGAACGCGCGCCTGACGGCAACGACACTCTCGTTGCTGCGCCCCGCAAGCAAGCAGCCAATGGTATCGATGACGGCATTCCGCGCCATTTCCAGCGCGCGCGATGAAAATGTCGAACGGGCGGTGAGGCTGGTCGCGATGCGGGTGATAACGCTTGTCATTGACGAATGCCCTTTGCTGCGATTGTTTCGAGGAAACTCTTCGAACATCCGCAGAGCCGCAAGCTTATGCGGGACCTGGGTAGCGTTACCGAAAATGGGAGACGGCATGGCAAGGGCTTGGAACGGCGTGATCAGCCTGAAGCACATCGAGGCCTATGATGCGATAGCCGCAACTGGCTCCACGGTCGCTGCCGCGGTGGAGCTTGGCATCTCCCAGTCCAATGCAAGCCGTCTGCTGCAACAATTGGAGGATTATCTCGGCGTAAGGCTGTTTGATCGGGACAAAAATCGATTGTCGCCGACACGTGAGGGCTTGCAACTGGGGCCGCAGATCCGAGGCATTGCCGACCGCTTGCAGGCTTTGAAGGTGTCCGCTGTTGAATTGGAAAACGGACGCTCACGCGAGATGCTTTTGCGCCTTGCCTTTCCGGCCAGCCTCGTCGCCAACCGCGTCCCCAAGCTTCTTCGCGCCTTCTTCGATCTGCATGGTCCGGTTAGGGTGGAGATCGCCTCCGGAAGTTATCTCGCCATCGAGCGGATGATCGCGGATGGCCAGGCGGACATCGGCTTTGCGCGCTCACCTTTGTCAACGCCTGGTCTGAAAGAGGAACATGTTTTGCAGGCGCGAGTCACCTGTGCCCTACACCGAGACCATCACCTTGCCGAAAGTCCTTCTTTATCCATCGCCGATTTAAAGGGGCAGGATCTGATCGTCCTGAACCGCGAACGACCTGTTCGCCACCAGTTGGAGGCCTTGTTCTACAGCAATGGCTTGCGCAAGCGTCCGCTTCTGGAGGCCCATTCCATCGCCAGCGCCTGTGGGCTGGCAGCCGAAGGCTTGGGCATTGCCTTGGTTGGGGATTTGATTGCCCATGAATACGCAGACCTTCCCTTGCGCTTCGTACCTTTGGAGCCCGTGCTGCCGGTGACCTACTGCCTGATTACGAGCGACAAGAACCCGTTACCTCAGGCAGCCAAGCTCTTTCTGAAGGGCGTCGACACATGGCTTCAGACGCATCCGTCTGAAGCCATGCCGTAATACTCGCACTAGCCGCGCAGCGTATCGGGCAGAAGTTCTGCCGGCAGATCCTGGTAGGACACCGGTCGCAGGAACCGCCGGATCGCCATGGTGCCAACAGAGGTCGTCTTGCTGTCGGATGTGGCCGGGAAGGGGCCGCCATGCACCATTGCCGGGCTCACCTCGACACCGGTTGGCCATCCATTCGCCAGGATGCGGCCGACCTTGCGCTCCAGCACCGGGATCAGCTTGCGCGTATCTTCGTAGTCCGATGGAGCGACGTGAAGGGTGGCGGTCAATTGCCCTTCGAGCGCCTCGGATAATTCAATCATTTGGTCCAGGCTTTGGCATCGCACCAGCACGCTACTCGCACCGAAGACTTCCTCCGCCAGCTTCGGATGATCGCGAAAATAGTCCGCATCCACTTCAAAGAACACGGCCGGACTCCGGTTCGGCCCATTTGCCGACTTGCTTTCGGCAACGCGCGTGAGGCCGTCATGTTGCAAAAGGGCTTCCACACCACGGTCGAAGGCGGCGTGAATGTTGGGCGTGAGCATCGGTTGCGGCTCGACCTGCCCAAGGGACTGGCTGGCAGCAGCGACAAAGGCGTCGAGATCCGGACCTGCCATTGCAAACATCAGTCCGGGATTGGTACAGAACTGGCCGGCTCCCAATGTCAGGGATTCCGTGAACCCGCGGGCAATGCTTTCGGCACGCTCCTTAAGGGCACCCGGCATCAGGTAGACGGGGTTGATGCTGCTCATCTCCGCATAAACGGGGATGGGCTCCGGCCTCTCGAACGCGATCTTCATCAGGGCCAGTCCTCCGATCCGCGATCCGGTAAAGCCAACGGCTTTAATTGCCGGATGGCGAACTAGCGCACCACCGGTATCATTCGTTCCATTCAAAAGTGAGTAGACGCCTTCCGGCAGACCCAGCTCCCGCACGGCTGCCTGGACTGCCTGTCCCACCAGTTCGCCTGTTCCCGGGTGCGCCAAGTGCCCCTTCACGACAACCGGACATCCCGCAGCCAGTGCGGATGCGGTGTCTCCGCCGGCCGCCGAAAAGGCGAGAGGAAAGTTGCTGGAGCCGAACACGGCAACGGGTCCAAGGGCGACTTGTCGAAGACGAAGATCGGGGCGCCGGAACGGTTGTCTGTCTTCCATGGCAGGCTCGAGACGTACATCCTGCCATTCGCCGGAGCGCACAACCTTTGCAAACAGGCGCAGTTGAAAGACAGTGCGTGCGCGTTCCGTCTCGAGGCGCGGCACGGAGAGACCGGTTTCAAAGTGAGCGCGTTCGATCAAGGTGTCGCCAAGCTCGAGGATATTGCCGGCAATCTTCTCCAGGAAAGCTGCGCGCTCTTCCAGGCCCGTGGCCCGGTAGATGTCAAAGGCTTCTGCCGCGAGGCGACAGGCCTGGTCCACATCTGCTTCACGCGCCACGACGAAGGCTGGTTCAATTTCCTGCCCGCTTGCGGGATCAACCGCGCGTATGTCACCGTTGGTGCCAACGATCTGTCCACCAATCAGCAGGCCACCGGTGACTCTTGCTGTCTGTCCCATTTCTATTCTCCTTCGATTGCGCACGGGCATGTCATTCTAAGGCTTGTCACCGCCGTTAGATGGTACAAAACGATCCGAATGCGAGGTTTTCCTGTGTCACCCTTGTAGGTGCAGTGGGTTCTGGCGGGGTCTCAACGCATGAAAAAAAAGAGGGCGCTTGGCGCCCTCTTCCATCTTCGCAGTTATTGTCGTCAGGCCCACGGGTCAAGTCAGCCCGTCTGACGGAAATCGTCATCCTCGTCGTCGGAGCCGCCTGTGGACATGTCGAGGGCAAAGCCCTTCGCACGCGCCTGCTGGGCCGCGACCGAGTGTCCTTGTGCCGGCTTTGGCTTGTTCGCCGTGCTTGCTTTGGCGGCGGGTCGCTGCGGAGCACGTGCCTGTGCCGAACGTCCTGTAGTCTGTGCGGAGCGGCTACCCGACTGGTCGACACGGAAGAAGGCGATGGAGGCCTGGAGTTCTTCGGCCTGAGCGGCCAGCTCTTCGGACGTCGCAGACATCTGCTCGGATGCACCGGCATTCTGCTGGGTCACCTTGTCGAGCTGCTGGATCGCCTCGTTGATCTGTGCCGCGCCGATATCCTGCTCGCGGCAGGCTGCCGAGATTTCCGAGATCAGCTCGGCGGTCTTCTGGATGTCTGGTACGAGCTTGCTCAGCATTTCGCCCGCTTCCGTCGCCACCTGGACAGTTTCACCCGACAGTGTGGAGATTTCCGCTGCCGCCGCCTGGCTGCGTTCCGCCAGCTTGCGCACTTCCGACGCCACCACCGCAAAACCCTTGCCGTGTTCACCGGCACGGGCTGCTTCCACGGCAGCGTTCAGGGCAAGAAGGTCGGTCTGACGGGCGATTTCCTGAACGATGGAGATCTTGTCGGCGATCGTGCGCATCGCACCGACAGCACGCGTGACGGCCTGGCCTGATGCTTCCGCATCACGCGAGGACTGACGGGCGATCTTTTCCGTCTGAGCGGCGTTATCGGCATTCTGCTTGATGTTGGCCGCCATTTCTTCCATGGCTGCAGAGGCTTCCTCCGCAGCGGAGGCCTGCTCGGTCGCACCTTGGCTCAGCTGCTCAGAGCTCGCCGACAGTTCCTGGCTGCCGGAGGACACGTTGTCGCCGGCAGAAAGGGCATCGCTCACTACACCGCGCAGGCGTTCGACCATGCTCTTCAGCGCGATTCCCAGCGTATCTTTGTCGGAGAGTGGCTTCACGTTAACGGTCAGCTCGCCATTGGCGATTTGATCCGCAACCCTTGCGGTTTCCCGGAGATTGCCGGTCATAATGCGCACGCTGTCGACTACATCTTTGATTTCGTCGTTGGACTTGATCTCGATGTCCTGGTCGAGGTCGCCAATGGCGACGGCGTCGGCAACGGCCTTGACCTTCTTCAGGCCACTATTGATGCCAAGTGCAATCCAAAGGGCAACGAAAACAGACAGCGCAAACATCACGACAAGGCTGCCAATAAGCAAATTGCGCGAGGCGTCATATTGTTGATTGGTGGCTTCATCCGTTGAGCGAAGATCAGCGGCGATCGCATCGCGAACCGCATTCAAGCTAGCAAGCATCTCGTTCGCGGTCTTGCGGCCCTCTCCCATGGAAAGTTCACCACCCAGACGATTGCTTTCGTCGGTATTCTGGATCGCATACTGCAACACCTTATCGTCAGTCTGCTTCCAGATAGCCAACTGCTTGGTGAGTTGGTTAACCTTCTCGACGACCAAAGGGTTCTTGCTGCGTCCGAGCAGCTCAAGAGCCTGGTCTGCCTGCTGCAGGCTCTTGCGTGCCGTGTCAACGAAAGCCGTGATTTGCTGGGCATCATTGCTGAGAACAGCGTTCTTTTCATCCCGGACTGCGTTGAGAATTGCCGTCGATAGGTCGGCGGAAATCCTCAGATTTGTCGCCGGTCCCTGAATAATTCCACTGATTGCCGAATTGAGCGATGCTAGGTTCATAATCGCGACGATGACCGCTGCACTCGACAACATGATAAGAAAGCCGAACGCCAAGGCCAGCTTGAGTTTTATAGTTAGACGCATTTCAGGACCCCCGCCCGAGAACAAGAATTGTGACGGCATCTCTGTATTAGAAATACATCAAATAAGGTAATATAATATGGCTAATAAATTCTTTATTATTTAAGGCAATTTTATGTGTAAGGTTGTTATTATATTCGTTTTTGCGCATGGTCTAGGTGCCAGTAAGTCGACCCGTGCGGCATGTTTGATCTTCAATTTGCAAATTGAGCAAACCAAGCCGAGCTAGGCGTCGGATGAAAAGGAGGCCAGCTGCGAATCACAGCCGACCTCGGTGTTAAGTCAACCAGTTCTGCGGCGGTTTTGGGCGTTTTCCTGTTCTCCCGTTTTTTGCCAAGCCAAGTCACCGTCATAGCGCCAAGCTATCTGCCCGTTCTCGTCCAGCGCAAACAGGTAAAGCCAGCCGTTGTCGAACAGCGTCCGGATACTCGCATGCCGTCTTAGAATGTCGCTGATCGCTTCCTTGGGGGCCTCCACCGCAACAGTCAGCCGCAGCGGTTCGTGAATGTAGTTTTCTCCATCATGCACGGATTGCCACGGCAGGCCGGCGCGCATATTGCCGCCATTGCCTTCCACGACGCCGATGCCGCCGACGACATTGTGCAGCAGCTTGTTGCCAGCGCCGAAAAGCGACGGGGCAACTGCCGAGCCGAAATATTGCAGGCTGATCCAGCTTGCCACCACGACCGGTGCGGTCAGGATCAGTTCCAGCACCTTGAAGCCGTCATCCTTCCGCCAGACGTAATCGTGAAGAAACGCCTGACCTTCCAGATTTCGACCGGCCGTCCGGGAGCGGGGCGCGGCAATAAAGGCGCGGCACCCGGCAAGCCCAAATTCCGGACGGACCTCCGACCAGTCCCGGCTCCGTTCGACGACGGACTGTGCACTCGTCCGTGGCAGCTTCTGCGCCCGTTCCGCACGCGCCAGCTTGCCTGCACGATCGAGCCAGGACCGGATCATCGCCAGTTCCTCACTCTTTTCGGTCAAGTCGAAATCGGTATCGAACAGCGTCACCTGGTCGGTTGTCGTATCGTGCAGTGCGCCCAAGAAAACCGTATCTGACGGAATTGCGATGCCCTTGTGGGAAAGCTTCTCACGCACCTCGTGGTCGTTCAACAAAACAGCTAGCAGCCGGGCGTTTACGTCGCCTGCATATCCACCGCAGGCTCCGCAATGGAGCGCGCTCGCATAGGGGTTGTTGACGACATTGGCGCCATGCCCCGTCACCAGAACAAACCGCGCGAAGCCCTCGGTCAGCGACATGGCGCGCAGTACAGTTTCCGCTATTATCGCACGCGTGTCGAGATCGAGCACAGAGGCGAAACGCGGTGCCGGTGCGTCCGGCTTCTGGCCCGTGCCAAGCTTCAGTCCATCCCGAAGAAGCTTGCCTGCATAGACCGGCCCCATGGCCTCCACAAAGGCAAAGGAGGAAACGGCAGCCAACTTGAAGCGCCCCCAGGCCCGGATGGCACGTGCCGTGAAGCGTGCCTCGCGGTCTGCTTCGCTATCCTTCTCCACTTCGCTGCAGGAAAAGACCGAGGGTTTGAGAAGAACCGGCAGCCTGTTTTCGCTGACATCCGAGGCAAAGCCCTTATGGCTGGCGCCGAGGCCAAAGAACCCGGCAAAGCCCAGCGTGCGAATGCCGGGATCGATGCTCTCCAGGGCCCGCCGGAAAACTTCCGAACGAACGTCGATGCAAAAGGCCGCCTGAAGTGTAGGTCTGATTTCTGCTATCCTGTCCATACCGGGTTTTGCCAGAACGGCGGCGAGCCGTCTTTGGGCAGCGCGTTCCGCCGCTACCTGCAACACGCCGTCCATCAATATCTCATCACCGATTGACAGCGGGCTTGCGTGCGTACGCCTCACATTCCGCCAGCCTTGCGCGATTTCTGGCTCATATTGCCCATAGAGCGCCTCCTCGAAGACAAGCCTGATGGCAAGCAAGCCAAGCGCGGTCTCGTCGGCGCCGCCTTGCAACTCGGCATTCCACTGGAGATGCCGGGCATATTGTGCCCATCCGCCAAGGCTCAACAGCAACTGGTGGAAATAGGTGCCGGGCTCCGAGCCCAGACCCAACCGTACAGCTGCCCGCTCGATGAGCCCTTGCGCGGTTTCGGGCGTGCTGGCCACATGAAGTCCAAAGCCCTTCAAGCCCAGGATCTCAGGCGTCAGGTCGTGCGTGGCAAAGGCGCGCCATGCGGCATAGATGCCATTGTGGCGGGAGGCCGCCCACAGCGCCTGACCCTGGTCGAAGAAGCCAGCCGCAAATGTGCCGATACGGTCGGTAACAAGCCCGCGCCAATCCTTCTCTGAAATATCCGCTGCCAGATCGACTATGGTTGGAAGCGCCTGTGGTTGTTGCGGTTCGATGGAGGCGGCTTTTTTCAACGCGTCGATATTCATCCGACTGCTGAGCGGGCTGGTTTGCAATGCCTCTGCAAGATCCAGGTCGGATATATCGCCAGCGGCGATCTTTTCCGCATAATGCCGCCGCGGCAAGGCAAGCCGAACGCCGCCGATCCGCGCCAGCAGGGCAGCGGTCTGCTCCATCGTCTCGCCCGTCTGGCCCAGAAAGGGATTGACGGCGACTGTGGCCATCAGAGGCCAGGCGGGTGGAATGGCCCGGACAGCCTGTTCTGCGGCCTTCGCCAACGCCTCACCGTGGAGGCTGTCGATTGCATGGTTCTCGTTCATGTACATCAATCCTTGGCTTTGCCGGTTGCGGGGGTCGAGATTGCAGAGTAGGGCAGGGTCCAGCCGCCTAGCAGCCGGTCGAAGAGGGCGTTGACATACAGCCCGTTGGAAAGGTGAACGCGCAGTCCCGCTGCGGCCGGGTGATAGGCCCAGAGCGGAAACAGCGCTTGGGCAACAGCCACGGCTCCAAATGTGATGACCCCCAGAACCATCAGCGTCCATTCCAGCGGTCCGGGCTGCGGTGTCGCCGGCAGTGTGCCATGCATAAGCGTTTCCGCACCGTGTTGAAGGGCGAAGTAGGCTGTTGCCGCGGAGATTGAATAAAGCGACGTCCGCCAGGTCAGGGCCCAGGGCGCGGCGTCTGCCAGGCCTTGGGCAATCAGATAGGCAACACCGAAGATCAGGATAGCACCGAGGGCCAATGCTTGAGGCGGTTTCTCGCTAAAGCCGAACAACAGGCCGATGACGGCGTAGATGGTGAGCGCCAGCAGGAAGGCTCGGCCAACTGCCCAGCCATCCGGGATCGCCACGGGACCGGGCCTGCGAATGGACGCCACTGTCTCGATGGCGGTCCCAGAGGACAGAAAAGCATGCGCTTTGTAGAGCGAATGGGCGACGATATGCAGAAGCGCGATCGGGAAGAGCGCCAGCCCGCATTGCAGGATCATGAAGCCCATTTGCGCGACGGTGGACCAGGCGAGCGAGGTCTTGACCGCCGGCTGTGTCAGCATGACAAGACTACCGAAAAGGGCCGTAAAGCCGCCGACCATCACCAGCACGGCCAGCACAACAGGCGCCTGCAGCATCACATCCGCAAAGCGGATCAGGAGAAAGCCGCCTGCGTTGACGACGCCCGCATGCAGAAGGGCTGAGACCGGCGTCGGTGTTTCCATCACTTCCGTTAGCCAGCCTTGGCTAGGGAACTGTGCGGATTTGAGCAGAGCGGATAAAGCCAGCAGGCCTGCCGCCAGGACTTTCCAGTGGGTCACCGGAGCCACCTGCACAGCCTGCAAAATGGACGTAATGTCTCCCGTCCCAAAGGATAGCCCGAGGCAGAGGAATGCGCCGACCAGTGCTGCATCGCCGATGCGTGATATGATAAACTTCTTGCGGGCCGCTCGTTGCGCGGCAACCCGCTGCGGATAGAACAACAGGAGTCTATGAAGCAGCAGGCTGGAGGCGACCCAACCGGCCCAGAACTGGAACAGCGTGCCGGCCTGTACCAGCAGCAGCACCGCGGCAAGCGTTGCTGTCATCCACCCCGTGAACGGCCCCTGCCGCTCTTCACCATCCAGGAATGTCCCCGCATACCGCAGCACGACCCAGCCGATGAAGGACACGAGGCTGAGCATGACGAGGCTGACAAGATCGAGCCGCGATGAAAAGCTCAGCAAGCCAAAGCCGAGGGACGGACTGGTAGCCGCACCCTCTTGAAAGAGCACGATACCGCAACCGATCGAAACAAGGATCGAACCCAGCGCTGCGATCTCGGCTGTTCGTACAGCGGCGCGCGGGCGCAAACCCGGTGACAGAAATGCAATGACGGATGCGAATCCGAGAAACAAAGGTGATAGAAAGGGAAGGGCGTGCAACACGGGCTATCTCCGGCCTGGCGCCGCATATGATGCGGCTGACAGCCCGGTGTTACCAAGAGGCGGTTCCCAATAAAAATTCATTGTTTCTGGCTTTACGTTCTATAAAATAGAACCATGCCGGATCTGAACTATCACCACCTGCGATATTTTCGCGCCGTCGCCCATGACGGAAACCTCACTCGAACCGCCGAGCGGCTGAACCTTTCCCAGTCGGCTTTGTCCATCCAGATCAAGCAGCTCGAAGAGCGGCTCGGGCATCCCCTTTTCGAGCGCCGTGGCAGGCAGCTCTATCTGACTGAAGCCGGGCGGATAGCGCTTGATCACGCGGATACGATCTTTTCTGCAGGCGAGGAATTGATCGAGACGTTGAAGGAGACCGGCCGCACCCGCCGCGCGATACGGCTCGGCGCTCTGGCCACGCTCTCGCGCAACTTCCAGATGGAGTTCCTGCGGCCGATCCTCGGGCGTCCCGATGTGGATATGATCCTGAGGTCCGGAAGCACCAGCGAGTTGCTGGGGGCGCTGGAGACATTGAACCTGGATATCGTGCTGCTCAACCAGGCGCCGATGGCTGATGCCGTCACGCCCTTCATTGCCCAGCATGTCTATCAGCAGCGCGTCAGCCTCGTCGGCAAACCATCCTACGCCACTCTCGGAACGACACTCGCAGATCTTCTCTGTGCGCATCCGGTCATCCTGCCGACGCTGGAAAGTGGCGTGCGCTCCCAGTTTGAAGCGCTTGTCGCGCGGCTTGGCATAACGCCGCAGATCGCCGCCGAAGTGGATGACATGGCGATGATGCGTCTTTTGGCGCGGGAAGGGGCGGGGCTCGCCGTTCTTCCTCCCATCGTCGTGAAAGGGGAATTGGAGGCCGGTGCTCTCGTGGAATTCGATGCCCTTCCGGGTATGGTGGAGTCCTTCTATGCGGTCACGGTGAAGCGACGCTTCCCCAATCCGCTGATCCGCCCTTTGCTGGAAGCGACTGTGAATAGCGAGATGATGGTCGTTTAAGCGTCCACAGCGCCACCCGAAGCGAGGCGAATCACAAAGCGCAATGATAACAGTGACTTGTGAAATTTCTTACACCTCCGGAAAATTCCTTGTTGACGCCTCCGGGGTCGGGGCGTATAAGCCGGGTCACTGACGAGGGCGGCGGCGCTGCTGGCGACGAAGTTCTTCGTTCTAGTGAAATCTCTGGAAATTGGCTGAATGCTGATTGGTGGGCCGGGTTACGGTTTGGCTCTGAGGGGTTTTTTGACTGCGGGTTTTGGCTTTGTGGTCTGTTTTTTGACAATTGAAGATTTGAAGAAAGAGAAACGTGGTCGGCGGCGTTTTGCGGGAAAGCGAATAGCTTTTCTGGAATACGATTAGAGACGGTCACGTTTTGGAATGAGAACACCCTGTTTTCTTGGGTTTGACTACCTTTCGCCACTCCTTTGGGGTGACGGGAGATCAAACCTGGCCATACGGAAAGCTTTCGAAGCTGCCGTGTTGGTTTGGAAACAGCAGTGAGTTCTCGTCGATTCAGAACAAGTGATTAGTCTAGATTGAATTCTCAACTTGAGAGTTTGATCCTGGCTCAGAACGAACGCTGGCGGCAGGCTTAACACATGCAAGTCGAACGCCCCGCAAGG
>NZ_JAUKWQ010000005.1 GCF_030504645.1 Rhizobium oryzicola
GGCTTCTCGCCCGCCACCGTGATCCGCGACGAACCCGTGGAGTTCCAATTGGGCAGCCAGAGTTGGTCTCCGAAGAACGACGCCAACGAGTACGCCGGTCCGGTGATCCTCAGGTTTGGGATCGAGCACTCCCGAAATGTGATGGCGGCAAAGCTGGCATCGGCGGTGGGCATGGATACGGTGATGGAATATGCGCAGCGCTTGGGGATTTACGACCAGCGAAACCCTGTGCTTTCAATGTCTCTCGGCTCTGCCGAGACGACGCTGATGAGGATGGTGACGGCATACTCCGTGTTCGCCAATGGAGGAATGCAGATTACCCCGAGCCTTGTCGACCGCACGCAGGATCGCGCGGGCAAGACGATTTTCCGTCAAGATCAACGCGAATGCATCAACTGCAATGGAGACGCTTCACTGGCGGGGCAAGAGCCTCAGCTTAAGGACACGCGGCTGCGGGTGCTCGACCCCATGACGACATACCAGATCACAACGATGATGCAGAGCGTCATTGAAGAAGGCACCGCCTCGAAAAGGATTAAACTTGGCCGACCCGTTGCGGGCAAGACTGGAACCACCAACGGGAACAATGATGCATGGTTCGTCGGCTTCACGCCTGACTTGGTAACAGGAGTTTACATCGGCTTCGACGCTCCGAGGAGCTTGGGCAAAGGAGGCACCGGAAGCGCCTTAGCCGCTCCGGTCTTCAACGAATTTATGAATGCGGCTCTGGCGCATGTGGCGGTATCCCAGTTCCAGATGCCGCAGGGAATGACGGAATACCACATAGGCCTCCACACCGGAATGCTGACATCCGCCGACGATCCAAGCTCCGTAATTGAGGCGTTCAAGCCTGGCACAGGGCCATCCCCGGCGATGGTCACCATCGAAGATGAGGGCAAGCAGAGCGAGGTTAGTCCAACGGTCAAAAAGGCAATTGAGAATGGAGCGACGGGTCTATTTTGAAGGCGGAAGAAGCCCCATCTCGTGGGACTTTCCTCGTCGCATGACTGCTAAAGCCGCACACGGCACACCCCACCTCCATGGAGGTGTCCGCTTTCAGGCATCATAGGGCATCGCTTCAACGGCCGAAATGGAGGCGCAAAGCGGACCATGAGCGAAAGCAATCCCCAGGCCTCTTCTTGTCCGACCGTAGTTGGTTAGGACAGTTAATCGAGCTCAAGTTTTTCCGGGCCGCAAGGTGTCTGCTAGGATTTTGATTCCGTTTTCAAATCCGCAAACCTGCTAATTCTTAGGACTGAATTCCTGCCCCTCAGGCGTGTTGACTCATTTCCTCTTTCGGAACATATCATGAACAAACGTATTTTAGCGACGGAACACCGTCCGTAATGACCGCGATTTCGGAAGGATTGGTAACCGATGTCGGCTGCCCGCGAGACCGTGCTCGCAGATCTGCGCGAACGCATTTCCGCCCTCGAAGGCGGAACTGCATGGCGTGCGGGCTTCCTGCCGTTCGGCGTGGCGGAGATCGACGCGGTCCTTTCAGGTGGCGGTCTGGCTCACGGGGCTCTGCATGAGTTTGCAGGTGGCGGGTCTGGAACCGTGGATGGGGCGGCCGCGGCGCTGTTTGCCGCTGGAATTGCGGCCCGTACCAACGGGCATATTGCCTGGTGCCTGACACGTCCTGATCTCTTCATGCCGGCACTTGCGCAGGTCGGACTGCATCCCGATCGCGTTGTCTTCGTGGAAGCGGATCGGGAGGAGGAGGTGCTGGCAAGCATGGAGGAATGTCTCTCCTATGGCGGGCTGGGGGCCGTGGTTGGAGAACTGGTGAGGCTTCCCATGGTCGCGTCGCGCCGCCTGCAATTGGCCGCCGAGCGGACCGGCACGATGGCGATCGTTGTCAGGCGCTGGCGACGCCAGACCGAGGCCAATGACTTTGGCCAGCCGACGGCAAGCACCACCAGGTGGCGGGTAAGCGTGCTCCCCTCCGAACCTCTGCCTGTCGAAGGGGTGGGAAGGGCACGGTGGCTTTTGGAATTGATCAGATCGCGTGCGGGCGAGTGTGCCGAGTTTGAGGTTGGAGCCTGCGATGACAAGGGTCGTATCCATCTATTTCCCAGGTCTCTCGACAGACAGAATACGGCGAGCCGATCCCGCCATTCCGCCTGAGCAGGCGATTGCCGTGATCGCCAAATCCGGATCCAAGCGATGGGTCGCTGCCGCGGATCAAGCGGCGCGCAAGGCAGGCGTCCGCGTCGGCATGCCTGCCGCCAAGGCCCAGGCGATCTTTCGCGATCTGATGCTGGTCGATGCCGACCCTATGGCCGACGCGACTGCACTTGAGCGGATCGCGCTCTGGGCGCTAACGGTCTATTCGCCGATCGTGGCTGTCGATGGTTTGGACGGCATCGTCATGGATACGGAAGGTGCAGATCACCTGCAGGGTGGCGAGCAGCCGATGTTGGAGCGGATTGCCAACCGGTTCCGCGGAAAAAGCCTGATGGTGCGGGTCGCGATTGCCGACACCTGGGGTGCGGCGCATGCATGCGCGCGTGCAATCCGTCGCGAGACCGTGATTGTGCCGCGCGGGGAGACGTTCCGGGCCGTCGAGAAACTGCCTCTGTCGCTCCTGCGCCTGCCGGAGAAGATCGTCGACGATCTGCGCATGTTGGGGTTCAGGTCGATCGGCGAATTGGCGAATACGCCGCGCCCTCCCTTGAGCCTCCGGTTCGGTCCTGAAGTCGGCCGGCGCCTCGATCAGATGCTGGGCCACCTGGCCGAACCGATCGAGCCGATCCGCGCGCCAGAATGGATCGAAGTCTCCCGCGCCTTTGCCGAACCCATCGGCGCGGCAGAGACGATCAACAAATATGTGGGCCGCCTCATCGTCCAGCTTATCGACGAGCTTGAACGGCGTGGACTTGGCGTTCGCCGCGCAGACCTCATCGTCGAAAAGGTGGACGGCACCCGTCAGGCAATCCGTGCCGGAACGGCAAAGCCCGCCCGCGACGTCGCGTGGCTGACGAAGCTCTTCAAGGATCGCACCGAGCAGATCGAGCCTGGCTTCGGGATCGAAAGACTGAAACTTGTCGCCGTCATCGCAGAGCCGCTTGTCAGTGCGCAGTACGCATCCTGTCTGGTTGAGGAGCAGACGCCTGACATCACCCCCCTGATCGATATTCTCGGCAATCGCGGCTTGCGCATCTTCCGGCTCGCACCTGTTGCCTCCGATGTGCCCGAACGCAGCGTCCGACGGATAGGTGCTGCGGTCGAGCCCTTGGCCGAGACCTGGGTCAGCCATTGGCGGCGCCCCGTGCGGCTGCTTGATCGCCCGGAACGCATCACCGTCATCGCCTTAATGCCCGATCATCCGCCGCGCTCGATCACATGGCGCGGCAAGCGGCATCAGGTGATCCGGGCCGATGGTCCGGAGCGCATCTTCGGCGAGTGGTGGAAGCGGGACGCGGAGTTCGATGCCGTGCGCGATTACTTCTTGGTGGAGAACGAGGCAGGGGAGCGGCTTTGGATTTTCCGCTCAGGTGATGGTGTCGATCCGGAAACCGGCGATCACGCGTGGTTCTGCCATGGGATCTTCGCATGAGATATGCCGAGCTGCAGGTGATGACACATTTCTCTTTCCTGCGCGGCGCATCCTCGGCGCTTGAGCTTTTCACCAGGGCCAAGGAGCTCGGTATCGACGCGCTCGGCGTCGTCGACCGAAACTCACTGGCGGGTATCGTGCGGGCGCTCGAGGCCTCGAGAGCAACGGGCGTGCGTCTCGTCGTCGGCTGCCGGCTCGATCTGGCTGACGGCATGTCCATTCTCGTCTATCCGACGAACCGTGCCGCCTATTCCAGGCTGACACGGCTGATCACGCTCGGCAAAAGCCGGGGCGGCAAGGACAACTGCATCCTTCACCTGGAGGATCTCGCGCTCTATGCCGAAGGGCTCATCGGCATTCTCGTGCCCGATCTGCCCGACGACACCTGTGCCATGCAGCTTCGCAAGATGCGGGAGATTTTCGCCACTCGCGCCTATGTGTCTCTTTGCCTGCGCCGCCGTCCGAACGATCAGCTTCGCCTGCATGAGATTGCCAACCTGGCGGCAAGCGCGCGCGTGCGCACCGTCGTCACCAATGACGTGCTGTTCCATGAGCCGGGCCGCCGCCAGCTCCAGGACATCGTCACCTGCATTCGCAACAACACGACGATCGATGATATCGGCTTCGAGCGCGAGCGGCATGCCGACCGCTATCTGAAGCCGCCGCTGGAGATGGCACGACTTTTCCCCCGCTACCCGGAGGCGCTTGCGCGCACGATGGAGATCGTCGAGCGCTGCACGTTTTCGCTGGAAGAGCTGACCTACCAGTATCCGGAGGAAGCGATCGTGCCCGGCATGGATGCTCAAGCATCGCTGGAGCACTACGTGCGCGAATGCATCCCGAACCGCTATCCCGAAGGTCTGCCGCAGAAGGTTCTGCGGGCGGTCAGGCACGAGCTCGATCTCATCCGCGAGATGAAATACGCGCCGTACTTCCTGACGGTGTTCTCGATCGTCAAGTTCGCCCGCAGCCAAGGCATCCTCTGCCAGGGGCGTGGCTCGGCGGCCAACAGCGCCATCTGCTACATTCTCGGCATCACCTCGATCGATCCGGACACCAATGATCTTCTCTTCGAGCGCTTCGTCTCGAAGGAGCGCGACGAGCCGCCGGACATCGATGTCGACTTCGAGCATGAGCGCCGCGAACAGGTGATCCAGTGGATCTACAAGACCTATGGCAAGGAGAAGGCCGCTCTCTGTTCGACCGTCACCCGCTACCGTGCCAAGGGTGCCATCCGCGATGTCGGCAAGGCGCTGGGGTTGCCCGAGGATGTGATCAAGGCGCTCTCATCCGGCATGTGGTCCTGGTCGGAGGAGGTGAGTGATCGCAATGTCCGTGAGCTCAACCTCAACCCCAATGATCGACGCCTCGTCCTCACGCTGAAGCTCGCCCAGGAGCTTATGGGCGCACCCCGTCACTTGGGTCAGCATCCGGGCGGCTTTGTCCTGACCCATGACCGGCTCGATGACCTCGTGCCGATCGAGCCTGCTACCATGAAGGACCGGCAGATCATCGAGTGGGACAAGGATGACGTCGAGGCGCTGAAATTCATGAAGGTGGATGTGCTGGCGCTCGGCATGCTCACCTGTATGAACAAAGCCTTCGACCTGATCCGCGAGCACAAGGGCGAAGATCTCGATCTGGCAAAGATCCGCCAAGAAGATAGTGCCACCTACGCCATGATCCGCAAGGCCGACACGCTTGGCACCTTCCAGATCGAGAGCCGCGCGCAGATGGCCATGCTGCCGCGCATGAAGCCGCGGACCTTCTACGATCTCGTGGTGCAGGTGGCGATCGTCCGGCCGGGCCCCATCCAGGGCGATATGGTGC
Organism: Rhizobium oryzicola; assembly: GCF_030504645.1. Classification (GTDB taxonomy): domain Bacteria; phylum Pseudomonadota; class Alphaproteobacteria; order Rhizobiales; family Rhizobiaceae; genus Neorhizobium; species Neorhizobium oryzicola. Next base: position 5,393 of record NZ_JAUKWQ010000005.1, read on the forward strand.
ATCCTTATCTCCGTCGCCGTGAAGGCAAGGAGAAGGTCGAGTATCCGACGCCGGAGCTTGAGGCCGTTCTTGGCAAGACGCTCGGGGTGCCGCTCTTCCAGGAGTCGGCGATGAAGGTTGCCATGGTCTGCGCCGGCTTCACCGGCGGCGAGGCGGACCAGCTTCGCAAGAGCATGGCGACTTTCAAGTTCACCGGTGGTGTCTCGCGCTTCAAGGACAAGCTCGTCTCCGGCATGATCCGCAACGGCTATTCGGCCGAATTCGCCGAAAGGACATTCTCTCAACTTGAAGGCTTCGGCTCCTACGGTTTTCCGGAGAGCCATGCCGCTTCTTTCGCTCTGATTGCCTATGCCTCGAACTATGTGAAGTGCCACTTCCCGGATGTCTTCTGTGCCGCACTTCTCAACTCCCAACCCATGGGTTTCTACGCGCCCGCACAGATCGTCAGTGATGCCATCAAGCACGGTGTCGAAGTCCGCCCGGTCTGCATCAACAGCTCGCGCTGGGACTGCACGCTGGAGAGCATCGGCGACATGGGTCGTCATGCCGTCCGGCTCGGCATGCGCATGGTGAAGGGATTGGCGGTCACGGACGCCGCCCGCATCGTCACCGCACGGATGGACAGGAACTTCGAGAGTATCGACGATGTCTGGCGGCGATCGGATGTGCCGACCGAGGCTCTGGTGCAATTGGCGGAGGCCGACGCCTTTTTACCGTCGCTGCAGCTTGAACGGCGCGATGCGCTCTGGGCCATAAAGGCGCTGCGCGACGAGCCACTTCCTCTCTTCGCGGCTGCCGCCGAACGCGAGGCCGTCGTCATTCCAGAACAGCAGGAGCCCGAGGTTGAGCTGCGGCAGATGACGCAAGGTCATAACGTCGTCGAGGATTACAGTCATGTCGGTCTGACGCTACGGGAGCATCCTATCTCGTTCCTGCGGCGAGACCTGGAGAAGCGCAACATCGTCACCTGCGCGGATGCCATGAATGCGCCCGACGGACGGTGGCTGATGACGGCGGGTGTTGTGCTCGTCCGGCAGAAACCGGGCTCGGCCAAGGGCGTAATGTTCATCACCATTGAGGACGAGACGGGCCCGGCGAATGTCGTTGTCTGGCCGAGCCTTTTCGAAAAGAGGCGGCGCGTTGTCTTGGGGTCATCGATGGTGGCCATCAACGGCCGCATTCAGAGGGAAGGGGAGGTCGTGCATCTCGTTGCCCAGCAGCTCTTCGATCTCTCAGGCGACCTGTCGAGCCTTGCCGACCGCGATGTTGCTTTCAAGCTGCCGACAGGGCGAGGCGATGAGTTCGCCCATGGCTCGCCTGGTAGCCCGGATTCGCGGGATCGCTCGAGGCACGTTCCTGAAGCGAGGGACATCTTTATCCCGGATCTGCATATCGATACGCTGAAGGTGAAGAGCCGGAATTTTCAGTGAATCGAGTTGCGCTCATCACCCGCATCGGACTTAGATCGGTGTGAATGAAGTCGATCAGCTTTCGGTTTCGGAGGCATTGACGGAGTTGCTGCTGGCCCTGCGGACCTTTGCTGTCAGCTTGGACTTAAGCCCGAGGGTGAGCGCGAGATGAAGATGGGCTCGGCGCAAAGTTTGTCGGTATCGACCATCGGTCGATGTTCCGGTGCGAAGCGACCGGCAGGCGGATAAGGGCGGTCGTCTCGCAGGTGCCGATGACATCAAGCTACGAAGCCGGTCTTCAGCGGGTTCCGGGGGAGGCGGTAGCCGCTCTGGGAGCTCGATTCTACGAAGACGAGCGTGCGGTGCTGGCCGACAACGAGCCCGCGCAGGCGATCGTCAGTTCCGATCCGTCGGTCGTAGCTTCATAGCGCGCGAGGGATGCCGATGACCTCCACCTGCAGGAAATCCCGCCGCGGATTTGGACGAACGACGTCACGATCAGGTCGACGCGAATGGCGCGCATGTACGAGCCGGGCGTCCAGGCGCCGCGCGTGTCGCCGCCGCCTCTCCTGATGGTCGTTATCACCCATGACTACCTCGCAATGGCAGACTCGGAGCCAGCGGCCTACGAGAGGGCGCTCGAGCCGAAGAAGCTGGTGATGATCAAGGGGGGCATTTCGACCTATACCTGTGGGAGTTCGAGCAGGCAGGCGGCGCGGTCGTGGAATGGTTCGCTGGACCTTTTACGACTTAGGTCATTGAAGAATCTTGCCGATGCCGTAAGGAGAGTGACCAGTATTGGCGGAAACCGAGCGGGGCCCGATGTTCGGCGGTGTGCTTCAAAACAATCCTCTTCTCACCTTTCAGAAAATCTGGAAATCTGACAAAAGATCTCTCAAAGCGGTTTCACTTGTTGGGGTTGCCGCAGGCTTTCTGGGGGTAGCGTCATCGTACCTGACTTTCGATTACTTTCTTGAACGCATAGGTAACATCCTTATAGGTCTCGCAATTCTTGTCTGGTTCTATCTCGAGACTGCGCTCTCGGTGGATCAAGAAGCGGAGATTTCCGCGAAGATTGAACGAGCCGAGCAAGCTGTCGACGAGCATCCTGACAAGGCCCGCCCTCTTTGGGATCTGGCAAGAAGCAGGTTAGAACTTTATTTCGAACGCAACCTGGCGCAGATCAAACAGATTTTCTGGATCACGATGGTAGTGATGACCGCTGGCTTCATCATGGTGGGATATGGTATAGTCCAGGGCTTCGCCAGCAATAATATGAATGCTTCGCTGCTTGCTGCAGCATCCGGTGTGTTGACTGAGTTTATAGCTGCCACATTTCTAATCATCTACCGCTCGACGATGAGCCAGGCGGGGAGTACGTCAGGACGCTAGAACGAATCAATGCTGTCGGAATGGCAATCCAGATCGCGGACTCGATCCCCGATAATGACGGCGAGCTGCGCAACAAAGTTCGAGCAGAGCTGGGACTAAAGATACTCGACGTCTTTTCGCCAACAGCTCCTAAGAAGTCATCCGCCAACTCCAAAAGCCTTTCTTGAGCGATCATCCACGACCTCTCTATTCGTGCGGACATGGCCCAAGCTGAGAGCCTAAACAACCTTTGAGATGCCGCGTCTCAGACCGATAACAGGACATGCCGTACGCGCCCGCGAAGCCAGAATCGTTCCGCACCGCAACACGCCGCTACCGCCCCGAATATAGCAACTCAAAACCACCGGAGCGAACTCAAAACTGGATAAATATTAGGGGCGAGGTCAAGATTGCTCTCCCCGAAGGCCCAGTTCGTATTCATCGACTAGGAGTGGAACTAGTGTACCGGCTCTGGAACCGGGCATAGCGACATGTCAGGCGCTGCGGGGGAGCCCGCGGCGCTTGAAATCCTTCATGCAATATTGAGCTTTGGAGGATAGGGCAGGGCGCGAGGTGCCCTATGAGAGACGAAATCCAATTCGTATATGACGAACTTACCAACCTTGGCTTGATCCGAGCTTCGCTCCGTGAGGAAGTGAAACCGAAAATTGTCGCTTTGGAGCAGATTTCGCCACGTGATCTTTTCAGATTCGCTTTCAGCTTGTCGATCGCAAACATGATACGAACTTCGGCTTCGTTCGGTTTTGACGAAGAACACCTGACGGCGAGCCTCGCGGGCAGCCTTGCTTCTAATCTGACATGGTTCGCAAGAGCGTATAGACGCTTCAGGGGAACCCGCTCGCTACCGCAACTCCGGTGGATTCATCAGACAAAGATTAACGAAGCGCGCTCCGGGATAGACCTGGGATTTTTGTTTCGCGTTCCGGGTAAAGACGCAAATCGGCCTTACCGTCTCGTCCTGCTGCAGGCCAAGCTTGCGAGCGGGAAGGACATGAGTATCAGCATTGATCATGTCACGAACAAGCGGGCAGCAAATGGTACGCTGCAATTGTCGAAAGATGCCCTGACTGTGTTGGAGGCTGCAGCCAGCAGCAACCATCCATCCGGCATAGTTTCTCACTCTTTGAAAAACGATGCCTTCGCGATTGCGAAGAAGCAATTTGTGCGAGGTACGCCGCGTTATCAGCTAGAGACTTTGTTGCGCACGGATCTGCGCGGTCAAAGCCTGAATGGCAAAAGCGTTCCTTGGTGCTTCTACGTAGCTTGGCATGCTGCCGCCTTGCCAAAAATGATAGACGCCAGGGAGATCGCATCGACGGTACTGTCGAGAGATGCAAGTCTCCCATTGAGCCCGGTCAAAATTCCCGCGACGGCGCCAACCCTTACGGAGGTCGTCGATCGAGCGATGTTTGAGGAAACGCCGCGCTATGGGCTTGAGCTTCCAGTAAAAGATCTCGGCGGCGTGATGGATTACATCGTGTCAGCCGCTCCGGATATTCGGATACTGACAAACTCGGTGAACCCGCAGCTCAATCTTATCTTCGATCGAGCACGTGGATATCGATTCTCCGACTCGCTCATACCTGCCGACCTACTCAGTCTGCCAAAACCAGCGCCGAAACGTCTGCTTGAGATCAGCGAGCAGGAAAGCAATGATTACCATGAAGAGCTAGGAACCGACTTCAGCGCGGAAACCGAAGTCGATAACGAAAGCGACTCCGTGACCTTCAATATTACCTGAACCAATTAAGTTATTGACACCTGGTATGACTCGTATGACGCTTATAGTAGTTCTATCAAGGTGTGAGCTGATGCCCTCTTTCACGACTGACAGCAATACATCAGTACTCGCAGCCAGGGTTGCCATAAGGGTCGCCGAGGTTGCGAGCTCGTGGAGAGGAAACGTCATGAAGTTCGAGGCTGCGAGGAACGAAGAGGCATTCCTTGTCTGCGTAGAATCCGATGACGGTTCATTCATACGGGCATCCATCCCTGACGCTCAGCCATATGGGGATCAGAGCGCCCTGACGATCAACGTGGATCTCAATTGCGATCATGTAACTGCAACCGACGTGCGCTGCACCCCGGCGTCTTTCGATATACTGATAGAGCACCCACCAGCTCCACACTGGGCGCATCTTTCGAACCCGACGCCCAGCGACGAGGATGCGATAGAATGGGACGCAGACTCTACGGTGCTACAGCCGCGGTCAGAATTTACAGAGCTTCTGATGTCACCCGCATGATTGTTCGGTCGTGACGAGCCGAACGCTCGAACTCTGCCTCGTGTCCAAAAAGGCGGCATTAATGACATTCGTCGCTGCCGCCGCCGCCGACAGTTTCAGCGCGTTGGAGCGGTGGCACCGGTCAGTTTAGGTGGAGCAGGCGCACCAATGGCCGAATGCAAACCCGCGTCCTAGGACGATTTTCGCGCCGCGCTCGTTCAGGTCGGCCACAATGTTGTTGCTATCGAAAGCCTTGTCGGCGAGTAGCGCGCCGAACTCGATGCCATCGATGAGCGGCGCGACGCCGACCGTGTCGAAGCGATGGCCCGGCAGCAATTCGAACCGGACCAGATTGCCCAAAGCATCGGTCAGCGCCAGGATTTTGGTTGTCATTCCGCCTTTTGAGCGACCAATGGCCTGGCTCTGAGTCCCCCTTTTGCGCCCTGACCGTGTCGGTGGACCTTGACGATGGTGGCATCCACCATGGCGTATTCCATGTCCGGTTCTTCAGAGAGGGCATCGAATATGCGTTTGAAAATGTCGGCTTCACGCCAGTCGCGAAACCGGCGGAATGCCGTGCTCCAGTTGCCGAACACAGCGGGCAGGTCGCGCCATGGGCTGCCCGTGCGCACAATCCAAAGCACGGCTTCAATGAACAGCCGGTTGTTTCTTCCACTGCGACCGGGATCCATCGCTTTTCCCAGACAATGCGGTTCTATCTTCGCCCATTGGGCGTCTGTCAGCACAAAACGATCCATCCAAAGCGTGAATCACATTCGCGCTGATTTGTGAATCCCCACACACCCTAGACCAAACACGACTTTTCCGCAGGAATCAGAAGTAAGCATATTGACTCTGTCGAGTATGTTCCTATTTTGTTCGCCATGATCAAGCTCCTTTTAATATCGCGAATAGGTTGAACGGCAGAGCCGCCCCGTGGCGGCACGAGCATTGTTTTTCTGTTCGAGGATGTTCATGATGAGCTATTCGCCCGTCGACACGTCTGCGGCGCTGTACGCCGCCTATGCAGAGGCCTCCACCAAACTTTTCTACCCAAGAGGAACCGTCCGTTGTTCCGCCGACCCGATGTTCAGGTCGCGCTCCGCGCGTGATCTGGGATGTATTCTTGACGTCGACCCCAGTGTCGTCGCCTGGCTCTGCCTGCCGCTTCAATTCGAAACTGAGACGGGCCCTCACGTCCCGGACTTCCTGGTCGACTACGAGGGCGGCACCAGGATGCTTCTCGACGCCGTCGAGGGGAAGGAGCTTCCGGAGATCAAGGAGGGCGCAGCCCTTGCCGGGTTTCGGTATCGCGGCGTTCCGCGCGAAGAAGTAGAAGGCGGATTTCGGCTAGTCAACGCGAAGGACATGCTGCGATACGCACACTGCCGGACCCCGCTGAATGATCGTATCAGGATGCTGTCAGCACTCGAAGACTTGGGGTCGCTGACGGTGGCGGAAAGCGCCGCGGTCTTCCGTGAGGTCCCGCCAATGACAGGCATCTCTTGGATGGTGCTGCACCGGCTTATTTCGATGGAAATTGATGATGCGATGATCGGTCCAGAGACGATCCTCCGTCGGATTCAGCGCTGAGGAAGGGGGCATGGATCACCGAAAAGTCGCCCACCGATCAGTAACGCTCGAACGCGTTGCATACGGGATCGCGCTCAGAAGGGGACTACGCCGCAGCGGGCTATTTCTGCGAAGGGCTCCAGGAAGGCAGATGGTGGCCGTTCTTCGTTTGCCTGTCGGAGCCAAGGTGGACGAATACGAGGCCGCAGCCGCGATCCTACTTGCGAGTATCCCCGAGCTGGCAAGGGCCACAGTAACGGGCCCGAAAATCAATAGGCGCGGCGTGGTAGATGTCGAAGCAATTTCCAATATGCTTCGACAAACACCGGTGCTGGTAGTCCTGTGGCCTAACGAGCAGACCGTTCCAGGTATCATCGCGGCGACCTGCGACCGGGTGGTAGAAATCGATCCGGTGCGACCGGCACATCTCGTGGCGGCGGCCAAGGTTTTTTCCGAGCAAGTCATCGATCTGGCGGATGCGAAGAGGATGCTGGAGTATCCGCCGGACTTAATGTTCGCTGCCTTCCGTCCCGGACGGGCGGCTGCAGACGTGGTTCGGAGACTTGCAGAAACGGCGGTAGGAAAAGGGGTCTCAGCCGGGCCGACCTTACAAGAAATGGTCGGATACGGCGAAGCCCAGTCGTGGGGTTTGGCACTTGCGAGAGATTTGCGTGATTGGCGGAAGGGAAAAATCGCATGGACTGACGTTGACCGAGGCCTTCTTTTAAGCGGTGCGCCAGGCACGGGAAAGACAACATTTGCCGCGGCTTTGGCTCGAACCTGTGAAGCCAAGCTGATTGCAACATCAGTCGCGAAGTGGGAATCTTCCGGCTACCTGAGCGACGTTCTCTCGGCCATGCGTCGCAGCTTTTCCGATGCGATCGCCGCAAGTCCCGCCATTCTCCTTGTTGATGAAATTGATGGGATCAGTGATCGCAACCGCGTCTTCGGCAACGCTCATGAAACTTACTGGACACAGGTCATCAACCTCTTCTTGGAACTCATGGATGGGGCGGAGCGCTTGGAAGGTGTCGTTGTGGTTGGAGCGACCAATCATCCCGAGCGCATTGATCCTGCACTGAAACGGGCAGGGCGGCTTGATCGGCATATTCATATTCCCTTGCCTGATCTTTATACTAGGCGTGACCTCGCGAGGAGGTACTTCGGAGAAACGTTGTCTGATGGCGATCTCGATTGTATCGCCGCCACGACAACAGGGTTCACCGGAGCCGATTTTGAAAGGGCAGGCCGTGACGCCCGAAGAGCTGCTCGACGAACAAATGGCACCGTCTCTATTGCCGAGGCGTTGGCCGGGTTGCCCAAGCCAAGAATGATTGTTGGAAGCGAACGGCGAATGGTGGCTATCCACGAAGCTGGGCACGCGGTCGTGGGCCATTGCCTCGGAGTTGCCCATCTGCAGACGGTGGCGGTACCGTACGAGGTACGCGAACCTCAGCCGCTGGGATACGCGTTCTTTGAAATGGATGAGCATAAGCTCTGGGACCGGCAAGGACTTCTCAACCGCATTGCTCTGACCTTGGCGGGTAGAGCTGCAGAGGAGGAAATCCTTGGCACGGCTTTCGAAGGCGCGGGCGCCGCGGAAGGCGCCGACCTCCATGTGGCGAGCGACATTGCCACTATGATCGAGGTCCGCCTCGGAATGGGGGAAGGTCTCTCATTCTTCAATCTAGACTCCGTTGAGGAACGGGACCGCGTCCGGCAGAACAACCACGTAGTCGCCGCAAGGGTGGAACGCCTGCTTCGGCAGGAGATGGATCGCAGTCGTGCCATTGTCCGCGAATTCCGGCGGGCTATCGAGATGATCGCGGACGTTTTGGTGAACGAGGCGGTCATTGATGGTGAAGGCGTTCGCCGCATCCTGCGGGAGAACAAGCCATGACGAGAGGAGAGACTGAAAGGGAGGTCGATTGGAAGATCGTCGTACGAAGCCTGAAGGAAAGCGGCACGATGGAGGCGCGCGTGCTCGTGGAAAAGGCAATCCTCGAAGCCGGAGGTGTGCCACTTCGGCTTCGCGAAGCGCGGCGACGGCTCTTTATTTTGACAACGTCAGCTTCCGGAGGAAAACCGACAATCATTGAAGGCAACTGCGGGCTGGTCTGTCTGGTTGCGCTCGATGATCTCTTGGACGTCTTGATGGAGAAGGGGCCGACACTCGCCGAGGTGATCAAAAAACGCGGAGGACGATCCCGTTTGAATAGGCCAAATGATCCTGCACGTTAAACGGTGATCACTGGACGCTTAACCGATCCGTACGTCGCGAGTTCCGGCGGTCCGCTGCCCTCCGGGACTTGATGCTGCCCTGTCAGCAGTCTACCTCGCTTAGAGGGCATTTTCGGGATACGCATGCCGTGTGATCCGAAACAGAAGTCTCGATGAGCGTCAGCCTCGCGAGCGCCTCGTCGATTCCTCCCAGATTTCCTCGCCGAAACCGCTGACTCTGGGATCCGGGCGGCGGGCCGTTCCTGCTACTGTGCAGATATTCCAAACACGTTCAGGACCTCCGCAGTTACGGTCCCGGTCACTTTCAGATTGTTGTCCTGTTGCATCTTCCGCAGCGCTGCGCGCGTCCCCTCGTCGACTGCGCCCGTAAGTGGGCCACTATAGTACCCATAGGCCGTCAATCCCGACTGTACTTGTATGACGATCTGTTTGAACTTGTTCGAGTTGCCGGGCAGCACTTTCATAGGCGGGTTCTGCGCCGGTGCTATCGCGGACTGCGTGGGAGCAGGATTGGCCGGCACCGATGGCAGGGTCGGCGTGACTGCGGGAGCAGAGTAGAGTGGCGCCGGCGCAGGTGAGGGCGATGGAGCTGGCGTCGTCGGCTCGTAGGTCGGACTCGTATAGCTTCGGTTGACATATCCGCCGCTTGTGCCCGAAGAGTGGCTGGAATGGCTCGAGTGTGAGCTGTGGCTGGAATGCGATCTATGTCCCGCCAAGGTGAACAGATGCCGGATCCTCAGCCGCTCGAAAATGGATTGAGGGAAAGGCTTCTTTTCCGTAGAGACGCCGGGCATAGCGTCTGCCTTGGTTGGCAGAAACCCGGCCGCGACCAGCGATGGAATGAGGAAGATGCGCCGTTTCATATTGGGCCGAGCTCCTTGAAGCCATGAGAATGGTCGTACCAGGCGAAGAAGCCGCCACATCGATGACGAGATGAGCAGTCATCACAGAAGGCTTCGAACTTGTTCTTCCAGTCCGAGATCGTCGCCGGAGCGTACTCGCGGTACCGCGCAGGAATTGAGCATAGTGGGAAGTTGTAGAGTTGGACTGGCACGTCCCTGGCCACGGCAATGTTGATACAGCGCGCGATACTTGAAAAGTCGATTGATGTGTCCCTGAAGATTGAACTCCAGTTCTTGCGCCCAAAGCCTATGCTTTCGAGCTGCATGATCGCCCAGCGCTCGACGAACGGGAGGGTGGTTCCGACGAAAGACGCTAGCTCGGGCAGGACCTGGTAGTTCTGCTCCAGAACCACGGTCCGTAGTTCAACTGATGCTCCGGCTTCGAATAGAACGGAGAACGATTTCAGCAGCCGGTCGAACGCCCCTTCCTTATTGACGATCTCATCATGAAGCTGTCCGTCCGCGGCGTAGAGCGGGATCCCCCATAGAATTCGGTCGACGCCGATCTCCTCGATCAACGCGCGATCCTGCGTGTCGAAGTGCTGGCCGTTCGTCAGCACATGGAATTTTAGATCGGACCGTTGCCGCGAAAGCGAAAGCAACATTTCAAAAAGCGCGCGCTTGTGGAGCAGGGGCTCGCCCCCAGAGATCCCAATGTAAGCTCCCTGCGGCGCGAGTGACGCTGCCGCGTGCAGTTGCGGGAAAAGGTCTATGTGGTGCTTCTTCGGAGGCTGCGAGCACATGATGCAGAGTTGGTCACACTGCTCGGTCACGAGCAGTGTGTTGTGGTTGGAGTCCCCCCTGATCAGTCGGCGCGCGCTTGCCTGGCCGGGGACAAGCATGATCACGTCCTGGTCGAGAGGCGTTCCCGCGGGAGCTTCAAGGACGAGCGAAAAACCATCTAGATCATATTCTCGTCGCGATCCTTGGATGTCTATTAGGACCGCGTCTGCAGGCCCCGCGTTAGATCCGTTGTCCCGGAGGCGGACTATGATCGGCTCCACTATTGGAAGGGGCTCGACGGGAAGGCGGAGCTGAATCATGCATGGACTCTCACAAGGGTGGGATCGATGTCTTCCAGCCCAGACCACAGAGCCAAGGAATGTCGAACTTTGGGGTCGTTCGAGTAAAGTAGTTCGAATGCGAGGTCGAAGATCGCCATATGCCGTTGGCAGAAGTTCGTCTCGTGGCGTGGAAGGTCGATACGTCCGTACCGCGAGAGGTCATCGATGAGGTCAACGCCGCAGAAGGCCTGATAGGGGCAATGTATGCAGTCGGCGTCGAAGAGGTTGGTGGCCTCAGCGTTTACCGTGTCGACAACGCGGCGATCCATTCCATCGCGAACGTTGCCCATGCGCAGGTCGATCTGGCCGAGGCGGCTCATCATTCTTGCTTCGTCGGTCGGATAGAAAGCACCATCGTGATCAACGACGACATAACTTTTACCGACGATATTTGGATTTCGAAGGTCGACGTGGGCGTCATGTCCTCCGCGGATCACTCTGCGTAGACAGTGCGAGAAGTAGTACTCCTCCATCGGGCTTTCTGAGTTCCAGTTGTAGTCGATCAAAGCCGCGATAAATGCCCTGACATAACTGACCCAAGTTTGTAGTGTCTCACGCGTACGAAACCGCTTCCTCGCAAAGCCCTGGTGATTTACCGCACGCAAATAGATCGACGCAAGGCCGAAGGATGCGTAGGTTTCAATGACTGCCGAAGGATCCGGAAGGGCGTCGATGTCGAACGTAGGAAGCGCCGACACCCGCGCTGGGAATTGATCGACAGCACGCCGGAGGTTACGCAAGAACTGCTGCGTCGAAGCGGAGCCCACCGTCCGATGGCGCTGGTGCAGGTCAACCGTCGGATCGAGCGACGTGCTGACATTCGTGTCGTCAGATGCAAGAAAATCCCAAGCCTCTTCGGTCACTTCTTGAAGGTTGGTACAGACCACGAAGCTCGAGTGCTCGAACCTAGAGCGCACAAAGCTCCGGACCTTTTCGAGGAGGTCCAGCCTCAGAAGCGGTTCTCCGCCCTGGAATTCGATCTTTATTTCTTTAGTAGAGAGGCTCTCAAGCCAAGCGATCACTGCCGCAAGCGTTTCGTTGCTCCAGTCATGGCCGGGTGTGTTCTCGTTGACGCGGCTCACTTGGCAGTAAGCACAGGACAGATTGCACCGAAGCGTCGGAACTAGGATCACGTAGTTGAGTTCGCTCGGAATATGGAAGCGTCGCGCCCATCGATACCGAAAGGCGTGACGGGCTACGTGGTTTCCTTCGTCGAAGGCATGGCCGTTCGAGGTAAGGAAGCGGTAGTCTTCAAAGGTGAGGGCGTCTGTCGCATAGCGTTCGAGGTAGCCCTCGTCGCTCTTAAAGAAACCTCCGGCGTCGTCGCAGAAAAGAAACCCGTCGTCGGCCATTGGTCTAAATTTCAGGGGGACTACATTCATCCAGTCAGGCTTTCGATCAAGCTCTGCCGCAAGGCGAATGTCTCCTTGTAGATCTTTTGTCTGTAGACGGTGTGGCGCAGCGAGGCAGCTACCGCGGGATCCTCGTTTGTGATCTCGACGCATCCGTCGCGCTTGAAGACCTCCACCTCAGGATGGAGATACGAAAAGCGAAGCAGTGCTTCGTCAAGATAGGGTGCGAAGACAGGGGCTATTTCTATGAGCACGGCCGGACCTGATTAGGTTGAGAAGCCGTAGTATACATGGGTTGTCAATAATGCAAATTGAGCGGAAGAGTTGTTTAGTGTTTTCCTGTCCGTGCGCTTCTGAGGTCACATCAGTTCAACACAGTCCCCAGGCGCAGGGGCTGCTTTCCGAATGCCCGACCGCGACGAGTGGCTTCTGATCATGTTCAGAGCACCACCCAATTGAACCAGACCATTGGAAGCCGCAGCAAGTGCGCCTATCCGCTCCAGCCCGAAACATCTAAACGTGGCCAACGAACGGAAAGCCGCCACTCGCTAAGCCGTGGCCTTACCATGCTGGTCGTATCTTGCGAGTTCCGAGAGGTCCAGCCAACCGCGCATCCCCTCCTGGATCACAGATACTGGCTTATATGCGGCGAGCCATTCGTCCGTCACATAAAACTCATTCTCCGTGACGTCTCTTACCTCTTGCTTGAGCAGGAAGCTGTAGACCTCGAAATCGTTTACCCCCTTCACCACCACAATTTTCCAGAACTCGCTCGGGATCCTGATCCGCGCGGCGCCGGAGGTGTCTTCGCCTTCGAACCATCCGTCATTCGCCCTCAGCATTGGACCCGCGAATATGCAGGCGGGCTGCAGTTCCTTCTTCGTTATCGTTTGGATTGCCGTTTCGAGATCGCCCCAGTTTTCTTGGCCCATGGCGCCCTGGTTGAACTCCTTGCGCTGTGGCGAGCAGTTCGTGACGTGGAACGTGTCTCCGTTCGCCATTTGAATTTCTGCAAACGTCGCACCCCAACAAACGTCATCACGTCTGCTGATATGTCCCTTGTCGAATGCGCCGCGATCATTGTTATAGAACTCGTCGGGCAGTTGGTACCGCGGATCCATACGTGGATCCAGGGCCCAGCGTTCAGCGAAACTAGCCTTGTCTGACCAGCCGGCGAGGCTGGCGCGCGATGTGCTCTTGCCGTCGACCACCTTCCTTCGATCTCGCCAGTCGACGTTCGTAGCGGTGAACAGCGCTAGCCGCCGTTCCTTGTGCATCCAGACGGAGAAGTGCGCGTACTTCAGTTCCACCTCGCTCCCCTCTAGGAGAGGCGCGAGGATGGCCTTTCCTTCTTCCGTAATGACTGGGCGGGGAACGTCTCTCGCGGGATCAAGGAAGCGCGAATTGAAGCCGGCGCGGGAGCTCAGACCATCGTAAATGATGGGCGTCCGCATTTTGTACGCTTCTGTCTCAAGCTGGGTGGAGGCAAGGCCCGTGGATCCTGCGGTCGCCAGTACGGGGGCGCTGGTACCGGCGACCTCCAGCGAAACCCGAAGCTGCAGAGGGAGCACGACGCTACCCAATGATTGCTGGCCACTCACAGAAAGCGTCTGACCATCCGTGCTTCCGCTGCCTTGAACCATCTGGATCTCCTGTTCCTTTGATGCATCAGCGCGCCCGATCGCGCCTTGTGGTCTCAAGTTTGTTGGCTGAATGGCGGTGGACATCACATCACCCGTCCGAAGAGCCCGCTCAATGTCGGCAAGCCTCTGCGGCCATAACCTCCTGGTCTGCTCCACTAGGTCAGCAGCGATGCGACTGGCGCGGTAACCTCTGTTTGCCTCCCACTGCACGTCCGTTTCCAATAGGCCATCAGTGCTGTCCGCAAGCCCGCCATTGACGAGCATGATCTTGCCTTCACCGTTACGTTTCAGGCATCCACCTGAATGAAGCGCAACGACTTGAAGGCTGTTGTTCGTCACGCATCCCCCCGATGAGCCATGGGCTGTGTCGGCGCGGTACCATATGAAGTCCTCGTCCTGTCTCGCACGAGTGACCTCGTTCTCCCTGAGGGCCACCTGCATCGGATTGCCTTCGGGATGCTGGAAGATCGTAACGAACTCTTCTTCCTGGATTTTCCCGCTTTCAGGTATGAGCCGAAGGAAGCTTCTGTCGCTGATCTGGTTGCCAGCCAGCGATGTGGGAGAAACGGCAACGACGGTGTAGTCCAGAGTTTTGGATGTCACGAAAAATAGTTCTGGTTGGAACTCGAAGAAGTCCGTCGATTGTGGACGCTGTCCGGCTACATCGAACCAGTAATCGAAAACGATTCTTGATGTTCCAACCGCAGCCGCATCTGAGAACACGTGATTGTTCGTGAGGACCATGCCCGGCGCGATCAGAAAGCCCGTGGCCCATCCTTGCACTGAGGCCGACTTGATCTCGATCCGGCCGACGCAACGGCGTACGAGAATGCAACGGTCGAGAAAGTTGACTTCTAGGAGGTCGTTGCGCTCGAAGAGGGCTTCCTGCTCCAGCGGCGTAGCCGTCTGTCCGTCTGCCGTGAGAAATTTCGGGCGCTTCGCGATATATTCGACGGTGGAACCAGCCGGAACCCCCGCTAATAGCGACTGCTCTGCGGCCGGCATTTCGACAATCTTCACGTGTTCAAGCTTCATCGGTCCCCTCGGAATAAATCGATATGGCGATGGCAAGTATCGAAGAAGGTCACACCAACAGAAAGCATCTCTCCAGTGGCGTGCATGGTTCAGCTCATTGGCCGAGCGCCCTGTTCAGGAGGTTCGCGAGACGGGCGCCAGCAAGTGCCGCCTGCTGCTCTGCAATTTTCCTCGCCGCGGTCTCGTACTCCCGAGTCAGTTGAGGCTTATCACCTGTCAGGACCGGATCCGCGTAGGCGTATTGTTTGGCCAGATCGAAGCTCTCTGTCGCCCATGCGGCCGGGTCTTCGATGGCAACTTTATCCGCAAGCGGCGCCGGTAGTTTCGAAGTGCTCATAAGCACGCCATCCACCACCTTCGTGTTGAAGCCGTCGAACAGGGCTCCGAAGACTGTCGAATAGCCGCCGAAAATGCTGTCCCAGTAAGCGTGAAGGTTGACTGGAACGCCGTTGGCAGGGACGACAATTATCTCGTTTCCACCACGGTCACCGGTGTCAGGTTCCGGCGGCGTCGCTTCGGCATGCTTCTTGGTAAAACGTTTGTCGTAAAGCGTCACGGCATGAAGCGGCTGATGGATGTCGCCCACGAGATGCAGTGTCCATGTCAGGTCGTATGACCGAACGTCATCCGTTTGTCCGGCGGAGCGGGGAAGGGCGGCAGCAAATAGCTTAAGCTGTGTGACCGCGTCTACGGGATCTTGCGGCGGAAGTTGCAGCCCGTCTAGCCGGAAGCCGATATCCGTGAAGTGCCAGTAGCCGTGTATCAGGAGATCTCGGTACCCAATATTTCGACCGGCGGTCGACGTTGTTGCCTCGTCCTTCAGGCGATCCTTTCCCCCGTTGCTTGCCTGCTGATACGCAGCATAGGTCTTAATGTCGTCCGCCCAGACGGCCGCACGGACGAAAATGTAGCGATCAATGTCTTTAGGTCGATGGTCGGGAGGCTCCGGGACTGCCGCGGCCCATTCCCGATAGTCCGGGTTCATTCGTAGCAGTCTGTTTGCTTCTGCGCGTGCGGCGGGGGTGAGTTGTTCGTAGGCTATAGCTGCGATGCGCATGTGGCCTTCGTCCCACCATGCCCTCGCCTGTGTCGACCAAAGTAGAGCTAAGACTGCTGCAAGTAGGGGTGCGCGCATACCGGAACTCCGTTTCCCGAGGATATTTCTAGCGATCGGTAGCTGTGCCGGAGGGTCCGTCGGGCGTCAGCTTGCCCGTCGGGTCGGCGTCCTGTCTCGATCCGCTCCGCATGAAATTCGCAAGTTTTGTAACAGTCTCGTAGGATTCGGGGTCCCGGTACGGGCCGAACTTGAAATACTCGGTCGACCGATTTCCTTCCTTCTGGTATCCGATGCGTCCCTTGACGGACGCAATCTTATGCCCGTTCGCCCAGATATCGACAAAGGCGTGCTGATCGGGCCTCAGCGCGAAATGGTAGACCATGGTCGTCCACCTTCCGAACGGTGAGGGAAGTGTTGAATACTGGGTCACGTTGATGTCTCGAGCACACCCTTGATCCTTAGCTACATCGGGGGTGGTGCCTGCCATCATCATTGTCGTCGAATATGAGCCGGCTGCGAGCCGCGGCGGGATATCCTTCGTCTTGTCATCGTGGGGCCAGCCGGCCGGCGAGAGCGAAAGTGGATACTGGTCGGCGATCAGCACCCTGCACAGCACATCATCCTGCTTGCGCGCGGGGTCGTGGTTGTCCTGTTCTACAGTTATGATGAATCGGCCCCCGGTGAACCGTTGCGCGAGCAGCGGTCCGCCGCGTGCAGCCTTATCTTCTTTCCATTGGCCAGAGATGAAACGTTTGGAGGCGGCGTTTAGGCTCTCGTCGATAAACATATCGAAACGGTACCAGACGTCCGCTCCAAGTTTCAGCCTGACTGCATCAGATTCCCAAATTTCGGCTCGCTCGTCCCCATCCCGTTGATAAACACTACCTTCATCTAGGCAGCTCCCGTGATGTTCCTTCAGAAAAGCGAAGGTTTTTGGTTCTGGTTTGACCGTCGCGACCATAGCTGTTTTGCCGTCATCGGTCTTCCCAAAGCTGAAACTGTTTTCGGGACGATGGCAAACATACCAGTACTTATCCGACGGTGCCGCGCTGAAGTCTTCCGAAACGATAGCCAAGCCCGAATCTGCGACGGCGTGTGAACAGGCGAACAAGGAAATCAATAAAATCGGCGCGAAAAAACCACGCATTTTCTCCTCCACCGGATGCAATGCTCATGCGGTCCATAACTACACTGATAGTCTCGTGAGGATTTCGAATGCAACTTCTGATGTTGATTTGGTAGCAGTTCGTTTTCGGGTGTCAAGCTTAATCAGAACGCAGGCCGATGAGCCGCAAGCCGCCATCAAACTTGGATCAGGTCTGCAATATAGGAGCATCCAACATGCTTATGGCATTGCCATGACAGGCGGAAAATTCACACGGAGGCGCCAGCTTGCTCGGTGTTGATCAGTATCTATTCAACGGACGTGGCCCGCATACATACCGCGCTCAAGCGGGCTCAAACTCGGTGGTGAGGCCGCAAACGCGGGTAAAACGCCGACTGCCACACAGCACAATTTCAATAGGCGTCGCTGGGTGTCGGGCTGCAGGCGGATCTTTATAACCACCCAATCAGCCGGCCAAAGCCAACGACCACTTCACCCAGGGCAGCTACCACTGCAATGATGCAAACGAGCCAGATCCACCAATTCATGCACGCTCGCCTCAAAGCTCACTTATCACGTATCAGTTTATTTGCTTGTGAATTCTACGCAACGGTTATGCCGCTCAACTATAGTCGGAAAAATCTACGGAGTTGTGGCATTGAATCTACTTTTTGGTCAGAGCGTGAATGTAACCCGGACCAAAATTGGCCTTTACCAAGCAGGCGGTTTGAGTAGACTTTCGCTGCCTCGACAGCATTTGAGGCTAAATTGGAGGACACCCATGATCAGATTGCTGGGAATCGCTATTCTATCCACCTGCCTGGCGGGAAGCGCACTGGCTCAGGAGGCTACCTGCAAAGCCAAAGCGACCGAAAAGAAGCTCGCGGGCGCGGCGCTCACCAGTTTCACCAAGAAATGCGAGAAAGATGCGGCCGCGGCTTGCGACGCGCAAGCGGCTTCTAAAAAACTCGCGGGTGCCGCGAAGAATAGCTTTGTGAAAAAGTGCACATCCGACGCAGTCGGAAGCTGATACGCTAATTGCAAGCGCCACCCCAACGAATGTGTTGCCTTTGCGCTGGTGGCACGGGGTGGCTCTTAGAAATTCCCATGGGCGCGGGCGATTTCCGCGATATCCAGTTCGCTAGGAACAGACCATAGGGGAGTTGCCGCTCCGGCAAATGACCGTCTTCTGGAACTAGCTAGCGACAGGATTGGACTGCGAGCGGAGAAAGTCAATTCCTAACCGGCACGCCGACGCGGCGGCCAGTTGCGCGCATACCGCGAATACCGATTGAGGAGCGGCCATCATTCATCGTAGCTAAGCACTGCGGTCAGAGCGGAGTGAATGCGTGGAACCAGTTGAGCATCCCCGCCTCCAGAGACTCCAAAACGTCAACCCAGCCAAAGGCTTGTCGGTGAATGACGCCGACGTCCCGGATCTGTGATTTCTTCAGTGTGAATCGGAACAAATGTGAACAAACCTCTTGCGGACAATACATGTCGCACCCATCTTCTGGTTGATATGTAAAATGTTAACCAATGCGGCGCGGTTACGAGGATCCCTGCAGATGACGGCACACATGAAGTTCTTCCCGACCGGGAATGCTGACACGACCTTTATTCAGCTTGCGAACAATCAGGTCGTCCTGATGGACTACGCGCATATGCGCAACGAGAAAGATCCCTCCGACAAGCGGATCGACCTCCCGACCGCGATCCGCGATGCCATGGACGAAGCCGGTCAGGTATCCTTCCGGGTTGTCGCCTTCACCCATCTTGACAAGGACCACATCTTCCGCTCCAGCGAGTTCTTCTGGTTCGAGCATGCGGCCGCATATCAGGGCGGCGACCGCATGAAGATCGACGAGCTCTGGGTACCGGCAGGTGTCCTGACGGAGGTCGCTCTCGACGATGACGCCCGCGTGATCCGGCAGGAGGCTAGGTATCGTCTGAAGGAAGGGAAGGGCATCAAGGTTTTCTCTCGTCCGGAGGCGCTCAAATCTTATCTGGAGGAAAATGGTCTTACGCTCGAGTCCCGGATGCACTGCATCGTCAACGCAGGCGAACTGGTTCCGGGATTCAACAAGTGGGGGGCGGAATCTGCCGAGTTTTTCGTGCACAGCCCCTTCGCGTGGCGGACGGATGCCGGTCTGATTGACCGTAACCAGGGATCGATCGTCGTCCAAATGACGCTGCGCGAGGGACAGAAGGAATCCTATGCTCTGCTAGGTGCAGACATCGATCATGAAAGCCTGTCCCAGATCGTCCGTACGAGCCGGGAGCACGCCAACGAGGGCCGCCTGCACTGGGACGTCCTGAAGCTGTTCCATCACTGCTCCTACCTGTCGCTTTCGCCGGAGAAGGGCGAGGACATGACGGAGCCGGTCGAAGATGTGAAGTGGCTTTTCGAAGAGCTTGCCCGCGAGAACGAGATAATAGTCTCGCCCAGCAAGCCGATCCCGTTGAAGGGGACGGAAGCCGACAAGGACGTGCAGCCGCCGCACCGTCAGGCTGCGAATTACTACCGCAAAATCATCAAGGATTCGAACGGCAAGTTCCTCGTCACCATGGAGACGCCGAGCGAAGCCCGGCCGAAGCCGATCCATCTGAAGATCACTGCCCAAGGTGTAGCAGTCATGCTCGCCGCGGCGGCGACCGCGACCAGCGTTGCCGCCTCGACACCGACGCGCGCCGGCAGGAACGGCTGACCGGATGTATTGGCAGCCTGAAGGATCGGATGTCGTCGACGTCCAAGAATTCGCCAATCCTCTTGCGACGGCGCTTCACGACTATGTCGTGGGGCCAGGCGAGAGCTACGCCACACTCGGAGAGTGCCGAAGGTTCAGAGAATTCGATCTTCTTTCCTTCGACCTGGTGGTCGAGCGGCCGCAGCGTCCGGTCTATGATATACGGCCGGTGGAATCCTTGACCGTGTGTTTCGCGCGGACCGGCTCGATGTCGTTCGCGGTTCTGGTTGCCCGCCCGGATTTCCCTGACACTCCGCATCAGAATCTGATGCCGGAAGGATTCCCCGCCTGCATCTGCGTCGACGACCGGCCATGGCAAGACACTCGAAGCTTCTACACGGCCGCCGAACTTATGGGGCGTCTGAGTGGCTGGTTCGAGAAGGCATGCCAAGGCGAGCTTCACGGGGCAGGACAGCCCCTCGACCCTCTATTCCTGCCGGACACTTTCAACCAGATCATCTTGAAGAACGATTTCTGGGAGGCGGCCCGTCTGGGGTCTAGCCTGTTCACCTGGGCCGTCGACAAAGAGGCGCAGTGCATCTTCATTGGAGGATCGAGGCCGTCGAGCGTGGCAGGTGACGATATCCGCTTGATGGCTTTCCATTGCGCGATCGAGCCGCAGCAGATGAAGCGGATGAAGAGGGCGCCCCGAGACCTCGGACAGTTGTCGGACTTCTTGGTCAATGCTGGGGTCGATTTTCCGAGCCTGCTACAGCAGTCCATCAAGGACTGGGTGAATGGCAAGAAGGAAATAGGAGACGGCAAGCGCATCACCTGCCTCTTGGTCACAATGCCCCAGATCGATCCGACAACCGGTGATGTCGGAACGTGCGAGACGGTAGCTTTCGTGACGGCATACAGCCCCGGAGAGATCGGAGAGAAGATGGGCTTCCTCCTGCGCAACGTCTCAGGCGAGGCGAAGGAGGTCAATTTCCTCCCCACTGTCGGTGCCCACGTGTCGATGGACGGGGTGCGGGACGTTCCTGTAACCATGTCGTTCGTCCACAAGGAGTTCGATGCAGCCGGAGCGGCCAGACTCTCTGGCGAGCCGCATGCCGACGAACGTCGCATCGTCATGATCGGCGCTGGATCGGCCGGTTCGGCGATCTCGGAAATCCTCGCCCGACAGGGTCTGTTCAAATGGACGATAGTGGACGACGACACGCTTCTTCCGCACAACGTGGCGAGGCATACGCTCAACAACCAGTTCGTCGGCAGAAGCAAGGCAATGGGGCTTGCAAACAGGCTCATGGGGGTCAGGGACGACGTCGATGTGCGTGCTGTCGTCGACAACGTCCTGACCCCGGTGGACAAGGCGACATTGGATCAGCAGATTGGGGATGCCGAACTCATCCTCGATGCCTCGGCTTCCGTTCCAGTTTCCCGATGGGCCTCCGATCTATCAGGCACTGCGCGGCGTCTCTGCGCGTTCTTCACCCCCGATGGGAAGTCCGCGGTCCTCATGATCGAGGACGGGGCGCGTTCCCTGACACTTCGCGATCTCGAGACGCTATATCTTCGGGAGATATTCATGAATCCTTCCCTTGCGGATCATCTCGGCTCCGTCGATCGCATGCAGTACACGGGGGCGTGCAGAGCTCTCACCAACAAGATTCCGATGGCTTCGATCCAGGTGCTCTCGGGGCTGATCGCTGCAGGGATTGCATCCGGTGTGAGAACGCCGGACGCTGCGGTCAAGATCTGGACCATGAACGAGGACGGTGTCCGGATTACTCCGGTTTCTGGCAACATGACGACAATGACGGCCGACGGATGGTCGGTTGTCTTGCCGGCCGCTTTGATAGATGAACTCCGGCAACGCCGCTTGACGGCGCTGCCATCGGAAACCGGTGGACCGCTTATGGGAATGTTCGACTTCGAACGCCGTCGCGTTGATGTCGTCGGAGCCCTTCCTCCGCCCAGCGACAGCATCGGCACCCCATCTTCGTTTACTCGCGGCGTCTCTCGGCTACGGACCGACATCGAGAATGCTGCCGCCCGAACAGGAAACCAGATCCGCTACATCGGCGAATGGCATTCTCATCCGGTCGGCCGTTCCTCACGTCCAAGCGGCACCGATCTCGAACAGATTAGGCAATTGAGGGACGCCATGGAACTCGACGGCCTACCTGCCGTGTCATTGATCGTCGCGGAAGACGACATGTCGGTACTGTTGGCCGGAACGAGGAGGCTGTCAGATGGATAAAGCTGTAGACAGGACGCGGCTGGGTCTTGCGCTTTCGGGCGGCGGTGTCCGTGCGGCGGTATTCCACCTAGGCGTTCTCCGGCATCTTGCAAAGCTGGGCCGTCTCGAGGAAGTTGCGCAGATGTCTACTGTTTCCGGAGGTAGCCTGATAATCGGCGCGATCTTCTCCCACGCAGATTTCAAATGGCCTACCTCCGAGCAGTTCTTAAACGAGATCTATCCCGTGCTTCGGGGAAGGCTTACGGCCGGCGACCTGTTCAGCCTCAGCGCGCTGGGCTGGCGTGGAATTATTCGGGAGAACATTCGAATCCTTTTCCGAAGAGCCGAGATACTTTCCGAACTTCTCTCCGCTCGCTGGTGCGTCCGAGGATCGGTGAAGGATCTGCCCGACACGCCCGAATGGCATATCAACACGACCTGCTTCGAGACCGGCAAGAACTGGCGGTTCTCGAAGAGGATGATGGGAGACTGGCAGTTCGGGCGTCACTTCAGCCCGGACGTCCCGATCGCGAAGGCTATCGCGGCGTCGGCAGCAGTTCCTTACGCGATCGGTGTCCTACGGCTAGAGCTGCCAGAACATGGCTGGTGGAAGACGGACCGGGCGACAAAGAAGCCGCAAGAGAAGATTTCACGGCCCATGCGGCGCGTTCGGCTCTGGGATGGCGGGGCATACGAGAACATGGGTCTGGAGGCCCTCTACAAGCCTGCCGACGGCCTTCAGGGATGCGACTTCCTCATCTGCAGCGATGCCTCGGGGCCGTTGACGCCCCCGAAGCCTTTTTCGATCACCGGGATGCTTCAGGGCAGGCTCAACTCGCCGCGCCTCTTCGACATCGCAAGCGATCAGATACGGGCACTACGATCGCGCATGCTGATGGGATCGATCCAGCGTGGAGAAGTGAAGGGCGTCCTGATTCGAATGGGCGTTTCCATGCGGCAGTTCGGCATGGAGCCAGCCGCGCTTGCGGAGCGGCTCACCGACGAGCAGAGCGCTCTCTCGCTGAACTACCCGACGAACTTGACAAAGATATCGGAGGACGACTTCGATCTTCTTTCGCGCCATGGCGCGGAGGTTTGCGAAGCCACTTTAGTCACTTACATGCGCGCTTGATCCTGCTTTCCCGGCGGACTTTCGCGGCGTTAGTAGCGGAGACCACCATTTGCTGTTCAGGTTGCCTGTGGCGGGAGCCGCTCGGATCGTTCACGAATTCTACGCTACACGTTCGAAGTCACAAGCGACAACTTAGATATTTTCCTGGGAAGAGAGCAACGCTCCAGCCTGCTTCGACGCCAATGACGGACCTGTGAATTGGACGCCATTTATTAACGGGTTGGCGTCATACCTGCGGTATCGGATAGAGGAAGCGGCGGGCTTAGACGCCGCTTCCGCGATCGGATGTTCCACAGTGGTCTAGGATGCCGCTGTGGAGGGCAAGGCTTCGAGGTCTGCCCTGCTTCCTAGCCGGCGGAAAGGCCTTCTGCCGAAGGTTCTGAAGTTGCTATTCGGCTGCGCTGCTGTGAGGTGGCGCAGCCGCACTGGTAGGTGGGTATGGTTGCTGGCTTGGCATCTGGTGCAGCATCAGCGCGGGGTTAAATATGCCGGGCAGGGGAAACACGGAATCGATACGCTCTAGATCTCTCGTCTTAACAGCAGCGATCGGTAGCTCTGTCACGATTGAGGCAGCAGCAACCATCGGATAGTGCCCATAGCTGGGCAGTTTTGCGCGTTCGTTGGGAAGCCATGTGTTGCGGAGAGGCGCGTGGTCAAGGATGCGTGCCAGAACGCGTGCGATATCCCTGTCCCTGTTCCCGATCACTTCAACGCCTGTAAGCAGTTCCTCGTAGAACTTGCGAAGCTCGGCTGCCTTGCAGGCATCCCTTTTGGATAGAGCCTCCAATCCTCTTTCGATCGTCAGGCATGTGCCAAACGGTATGGCGATCTGTGATCGCTCGAAGAAATTCAGCAATCCGAGTTTTGGTCTACGTTTGGAAAATTCGCTGAGCACGCAAGCGGTTATTAGATATTTCAATTTCTGTCTCCTAAGGATTCAGCACCGTTGCTTAGGCAGGTGCCGGGGAAATGTACGGCGTCAAAGACGTCGGCTTTGTTAACAGCGGGGCAGCACCTAAAAAATGTTGAATCCTATGCAGCGGTGAAGCTGATTTCCCTCGTCGGTGCCCTCAACGTTTCATCTGCCGTCCAGGTCCTGCGCTGAACAATACTTCTTTGGAATGACAGCTAGTGACATTGAGCCAGTCGATTTCATCGTTCGACCCTGGCTATCGAGTAATCGGTAAGGACCAGCAACAGCGTCGAGGGGCAACTATGCCCGTGAAAGTCTCTAGCGTGATATCGGATCAATACTGCAATTTTACCCAAGATCGTGTCGGGCGAGCACGTGATCGGGCTTGGAGAGAATGCTTCAACGACTTATCGTCTGTTCCTTATTTGTTCTGAACGGATTTGACACACTCCTAATGGCGAGTTAACCTCAACCTAATGTACCGGGTAATTTTTCTTACGAAGGGGCTCGCTTTTTAAGTGGCCGGCCGGTACCAGGGCAGTCTAACCACAGGAGCCAGACATGAGCAGGATAGGCATACCGTCAAATTGACTTCTTAGGGCGGAATTCCGCCTTTGAGGTCATTGGTGTGTTTCAATCTGCTTATCGTCAAGAGGTGCTCCATGCATTTTGCACGTCAGGTCTCCCAGCACATTGCTCTCAGTCGCGCTGGCCTCGGCTTTCTCAGCGTTCCTCCCCTTCGGAATCCGCGTGTCTTCGGCACCGCCAACCGCTTCACCGAGACCGGTGCGGCGGAGGTCATGGACAGCGGAATAACCCGGTAGCGTCGCGAGCTCGACTGCGACGGACACCATCTTCTGGAACGAACCGCTGGCGACGAACGCCGTGCGCAGGCCTCCTGACACCCATGGCAGGACGCTGCGTGGCTTCTCGATCTTTAATGAGACGGTCGTCTATCACGAGAGCGATCTCGAACGGCGCGTCTCCACGGTTCTCCAGCTCCGCAAGGATGTCCGGAAGATCTACTCCCAATATCCCGTGCTTCTCTACCGCGACGCCGATGGCGAGATCCGCGAGCACATCTGCGACTACAGCGTCGTCTTCGATGGCGGAGAAATGGTCGCGGTGGTGGTGAAGCACGCCCGGAAGGAGGCGGCCATGCGTGACATGATCGACCGGGTCCGGGCGTTGGGATTCCTGAAGAAGTCCAAGAGCGGGATCATCGCGCCGGCTGCGGTAGGCGATATTCGGCTTCTGACAGAGCGCCATGCCACCTACGGCGCTTTCGAACGTGCCGGCCGCATTTTGCGTGCCCGGCGGATGCGGGACGATGCGGAATACGCGCGCACGCTCGCTATCGTCCGCAATCTCGGCGGGCAGTTCAAATTCGGCGAACTTCTTCGCGGCTGCCCGGATCGTGCGGCGCGGCGAACGGCGGTGCTCCTCCTTATCGACGACCTCGTCCTCGTTACGGAAGGCTCCGGAAGTATCGACGATCTGACAATGTTGAGGGTCGCCAATTCCGGCGCTGCCCAGCCTGCCACTCCCCATTTCTCGACGAAAGGTATCGACCATGCTGCATGACTTCCAGAAAACGTCCCACTTCCCGATGCCTCGTGTGTTCCACCATGCCGTGGTGAAGATGAGCCATATCGATCGCTATTCCGACAACAACGTCGACTGGGTGCCGGTGCGCGTCGACTCCGACGGCTGGCGCTTCCGCAATGAAGCCGATGGCCAGCAGGAGGTGTTCAAGGATCACCAGGAGATCTACACGCGGCTTTCTAGCGGGGCCGCGAGCATTCGCTACAAGTACAACGCTCCCGAGGCCCAGAAGCTGCGCTTCATCTTCGGAGACAAGACCTTCGAGGACATCGGTGGAAAGAGGCGCCATCTGGCGCTTTTTCGCGAAGGGCTGATCAAGCGTTTCGACATGGAGCGCGCAGCGCTTGGCAGGAAGCCCCGGTGGTCGAAGGAAATCTTCGAGGCGAAGCTTCGCGGCTGGCGTAACGAGATTTTGACGGAGATGCTGGATCTCGACGCATCCGGCCCCGATTGTCGCGCTGACTTGATGATCGAAGTCAATGCTTTCCCCACGCCGTCGGTAAAGACCTTCCGCCGCGACTACAAGCGATACCATGAGAGCGGAGAACAGGTTCTGGCGATCGTCCACCGGCATCACGGTCCTGGACAGCACTTTCGTCCGACCGAGGAGGTCGAGGCGCTGGCCTTCGCCCATAGGCATGCCCTTGCATACATGACCCCTACCAAACCCTCGATGGCAAAGGCATATCTCGATTATGGGGCTGCACTGATTACGGAGAACGCCGGCCGGGAACGGAAGCTCGGCAAGATCAAGAGGGGCAAGTTCGAGGGGATCATCGCAAAGTTCGACGCCTTCGACAAATGGGACGGCCGTCATGGACGCGCTTCCGCGATCAAGCACTTTTCGGCCGCGAAGCGCGGGATCAGTGCCCTTTCCATCGGCGAACGCATCGAGATCGATTTCTGGAATGTCGATCTCATGTCGCTATTCGTGGAAACCGGGATGTGGTCGATCCTGCCACCGGCATATCGGGCGGCCATCGAGGGTAAGCGCATCTGGTTCGTAGCTGCGATCGATGTCGCCACCCGCTACGTGCTCGCGTTTCGCGCCAGCCTGAATCCCAATGCAGTCACAGCCGTCGCCGCCATCCGCATGATCATGTCCGACAAGCGCCATATTTCTGATTTCGTCGGTGCGTCGACGCCTTGGAGCGGCCTTGTCCAGCCGCGCGACATTTTCAGCGACAACGGCACGGAGTTCGCGAACGACCATGTCGAGGGCGTGATGCGTTCCGCCGGTATCACCTTCAATCGCCCACAGGCTGGAAAGCCTCAGGCACGTCCGTTCATCGAGAGTCTGTTTCACTCCATCGGCCCCCTCCTTGCAAGCTGGTTCGAGGGGCGTACGTTTGGCTCGATCGCTGAGAAGGGCGACTACAAGCCGGAGCACCGCATCACCCTGCAGGTCGACGAACTCATCAAGCTTTTCGTCTTCGCGGTCTGCGACATCTACCACAACAAGCCCCATAGCGGACTTGGCGGTGGCACGCCGCACAATGCCTGGGTCCGCGCTGCGCAGGAGCACGGGATCGAGTTCCCGAACCAGAATCCGCAGGAGATGCTTCAGATCTTCGGCGTGCGTCACAAGCGCCGTATCAGCGGATATGGCATCACTTATATGGGCGTGCCCTATGGAAACGACGAACTTCATCGGCAGCGCACTAAGTACGGCCAGATGGAGTTCGAGATCAAGGTCGATCCTGAGAACCTCAGGCACATCGCTGTACGCGGTGACAAGGGCTGGTTCGTCGTCGAGAACCTCGTCGGCATCGATGATACAGTGTCGCTCTACGAATGGATGGAGGCCCGCCGGCAACTGCGCAGGCAGCATGCAGACGAAGCGGAAGCAGGCCTCGAGGCCATGTACAACGCGATCAATCGTCTGCGGGCTATCGGGGAGGCTGCTGCACTCCGTGCTAACTTGACACCTCGCGTGCTCAACGCCCAGCACTACGACATCATCGAGGCCGAACTTTTCGGGGCTTGGGAAGCAGTCCGAACCGCAGGCACGTCCGTGCTCCACGAGCCCTTCGCTCTTCCTGAGGATCCCCTGCGCAATGGAACGCTCGCCGATACACGCGCCGTGCCGGACTACCATGAGGCCCGCAAGCGCGATGCGAGGAAGAAGAAGCCCCGCACCGTGGAGGAAGATCAAGCTTCTGCGGCCGATATCGATGTGGATGTCGATGCCGACATCGTGCCCGACAGCTACTACGAGGAGTACTGAACGTGGACAATCTGTTGAAACATACGACCGTTCCCAGCTCCGTTCGTGCTGACCTGTATCGTAGCTACATCGAGCATCAGCGAGACAGCCGTCTTCGGGAGGAGCTTCGCGAACTCATCGAGAATGCCGAGGCGTGCCTTAATGGCGGTGGATCGAGGCGTCGGGCGCTGTTCCTTATCGGAGCATCCGGGAGCGGCAAGTCCTTCGCTCTCCGCCATCACTTCAGCCTCATTCCTGAGTTCCAGAAACGAACCAATGAGTATGGCGAGCTCTATAGCCCCATCCTGAGCATCGAGGCCCCAAAACAGTGCACGGCAAAGGACTTCGCCGTCGCCATCCTCAATGCGATTGGGGTACCCACTAAGGTGAAGGTGACCGAGGGCGACCTCTACGATACCCTGCGGACCCAGCTTCGCGAACGCGGTATCCTCTATCTCCATGTCGACGAGGCTCAGCATCTGCTGCGTCACAAGACCAAGGCTACGGTTCTTGACGTACAGGAACGCCTCAAGAGCCTCATGCAGATCGTGGACTGGCCTCTTCACACGATCTATTCGGGCGTTCCGCAGCTTGCCGATCTGCTGACCGGCGACGATCAGCTTGCGAATCGTTCCCGCGTGATGCGCTTCGTGCCCATCAGCCTTACCAACGAAAAAGCGAAGATCGAAGAGGTGTTTGCCGAGATTGTCGAGAAGAAGTGCTCTCTCTTCATCCCCGACGAACTCAGGACGAACGACTTCCTGGGACGGCTCTGTCACGCCAACCGCGGCTGCTACGGAAGCATCATCGAAGCAGTCCAGGCGGCGTGTCTCCTGGCCATGGGAAAGGGGAAACGCGGGATCGACCTGCGCGCCTTCGCATTCAACTACCAGCGCGAAACAGGGTGTCTGCCGAGCGACAACATCTACATCGCGAAGCGTTGGAGTGAGATCGATCCGCACAATGCTCTCGCAGATCTCGCGTCCATTGGAAATTGAGGAGGAATAGAAATGGCACTTCCCGTTCAGCTCCCTTTCCACGATGACGAAAATCTGGTCGACTTCGTGGCGAGGCTTGCCGCCGCCAATGGATATCCTTCCCTGCGTGCTTTCCTTTTGCATACGGAAATCACGGCCGGCAATCTGTTTCATGGCGATGAGGACGCTCTGGCCGTTGTCTCAACGTGGACCGACATGCCGTCCCCTCGTTTGGGAAGGCTTGCGACCTACGTGACAGGGCAGGGTGCGACCTGGAGACTCGGCTACGCGACCTTGAGCAAGGATATGCGGCCGGGCCGCACAATGCGTTTCTGCGCCTCCTGCGTCATGAGCGACCAGGAAAGAGAAGCAGGCCGGCTTGTAGGCAGGGCCTATCGCCGCGCATGGTGGTCTGTCCGCGGAATCGGCGGCTGCCCAGACCACGGATGCGGTATCACGACGGTCGAGGTGGCGGCGGCCGTCGACGTCCACGACTTCACTCACTTTGTGAATACGAATCTCGCGCTGGTCGAGGACGCGAGCATTAACCGGACGCAGAGCTCGACGCCCCGGCTGGACAGATATCTGAGGGATCGCATCCTGAAGCCTGCCCCGGACGACTTCTTGGGTTCCTTGGAAGCCCATGTTGCGGTCGAGTTTTCACGATATTTCGGGGATTTCTTGAAGCTTCATGGCGAGGTGAATGCGGCCGGCGACGAAGATATCGATTTTCGCGAACGAGGCTTCCTCATTGCAGCGGGAGGTCGAAGCTCTGTGCGCCAGGTCATCGCCGACGTAATCGACCGGAAGCGGCCATCGACCAAATATATCGAGGCCGTAATCGGACCGATGGCACGGTGGCTGCGCCGGAACGCTGAGAATGCATGCTACTTTCCTGTTATCGATCTCATCCAAAACGCGCTCGAAAGGAGCATGCCGTTCGGGGTCGGCCAGACCATCCTGAAGGATGTGCAGGAACGACATATCTACTGCGTCAACTCGGCCCACGCCGAATTCGGCCTGCCGAAGGAGAGAATTAGGGCGTTGATGGCATCGAACGACCCGGACTTCCGACACGGGCTGCCCGACGGTTCCACCTATTTCGCAGCCGAAGCGTTGCGCCCGATCCTGGAGGCGGCTGCCGAGACGCTGACGACAACTGAGGCTGCGTTCGTGCTCGGTACCACGGAGCAGAGGGTGCATGATCTCCTCTCGGCAGGTATCCTCGAACAGGTCGAAAAGCGGGGCAACGATGTCAGGGCATATACGCGCATTCCCCGGACTGCGGTGGAAGATTTTTCGGCGAGGTTGGCAAGCCGCATGCCATTGGCGGCTTCCACCGACAATTCATACACTTTGTCCGCTGCAGCTCGCTTGTGGAGACGACAGTTTCATACGCTGGTCGCGATGATCCTCGACGGCTGCCTTGCAGCCTCGATCCTGCCGGGGGAAGGGCCACTTCTAAAAAGGATTCTCCTTTCGAAACGGGCTCTGGTCGAAGATGTTAGCCCCACCGCGGGAAGCCACAATGAACTTGTCCGACTGAAGGAGGTCGAGTTGGCGCTGGGCACCGCATCGATCACTGTCTCGGATTTGATCGGAAGGGGGTACCTGCGGCAGAAGATCGTCCGGCGTGAGACCGGAAGGACCGTGAAGTTTGTGGAGCGCGAATCCTTGAACGAATTCTTGGGAGCCTACGCATCGCTCTCG
Source organism: Rhizobium oryzicola (assembly GCF_030504645.1). GTDB lineage: Bacteria > Pseudomonadota > Alphaproteobacteria > Rhizobiales > Rhizobiaceae > Neorhizobium > Neorhizobium oryzicola. The sequence goes on from NZ_JAUKWQ010000005.1 coordinate 35,865, forward strand.
ATGATCGCGAAGTCGTGCAAGGGCTATCGGGCGCTTATCAAGAAGGAGCTCGACGATGCCGGGGTCCTACCGATCTTCGAACCCTCAGGATCCGTTGCTCGGTTCTACAGCCGTACCGAACTCTCTGAATCCGGATATAAACTCTAGGACTATCAACGAAACTCGATGCATAAGCCCGCTTCGGCGGGCTTATTTGTGCCTGGTTCGCGAACGTGCCCAAATCAAATCCAACGTAACGCCCACACGAGTTCACAAGCAATGAAAATTACGCTTATATTTCAGTAGAAAGATCAGGCGTAGGGACAAACCAAGGCCGCGCAATCACTAGCAGATCGAGCTTGTTAGCTGAAGAACGATCTGGTCTTCCGGAAAAATCTAGAATAGCTGAGGCGTGACCCATCCACAGCCGGTGACATGTCTGTCAACGTCTTGATGAAGCAACTTGGAGCACGATGACGATCTGCAGCCAGTATGCTCATTGAGGCGCGCGGCTGTGATTGCAGCAATCTGAGTTTAAATTTGATATTCTACTCAACTATTCCTTTATCAAAGAGTGTCAGACTGGTAGCGGTTACAAGCAAATACGGGCGTGCAATGAACCAGTCGATTCTTTCTCAAGTGGCGAAATCCAAGGATATTCTCGCACAGGTTCTAAAGTTCAAAGCCAGGCGCACCATGCGCAGCCAATGCGATATGCAAGGGATGATGAGTTGCAAGGAGTGGTCCATCCCCGTTACCATCACCAATCTTTCGGATGGCGGATTGGCAGTTTCTCTCAGTGAGGAGAATGTTGCGACTGTTGGAACCAAGGTTCAAATCGAGAGCGCTGTGACCGGTCAGGTGCGTGGCACAGTGCGGTGGACCGATGGTGTTACTGCTGGCATAGAACTAAAGCCGGCATAATGAGATTGATCTCTTGCTGAAGCCCGGCCGGCGCGCGCGCGAATGGGCTGAGCTTTCTCGTGTAATTGAACACGGTCACGCCATCCGTTCTTCTCGTCACGGAAGCAAAGTTCGCTATCCGTCACACACTGGCGGTGAGATCCTCCATTTGCAGTAATGCGTCACGTGATCGATACACCGACATGGCTTAGGGTTAACTCTCTTTTAATCGTCTCCTTGAGTAACCTTACAGTTGTGGCATGCTGCAGATGCTAACGGAGCGTCAGCGCATGGTTCAACATATTCACGGGACGGATGATCCTTGGGAGCCCAGTCTCCTCTGTCGGTTCACGGTCGAGGCGGCCATGCTGGATATGGTCAAGCGACTGCAGAAACAGGGCCTTGGAAACGAGGAGATTGCCGTTTCGCTGGCCGATGCGGCTGAAGACTATGTCATCCGGTTGGCCAATGCGCTTTGCAAGGAAGGCGAACCCGTGGAGCGGCCAAGCATAGAGCATTGATGGATGCCTCTGCTGGACCTGAGTTTCGGTCCGCAGCCAACCGGCCTGCGACATCGCGAGCGCATAAAGGTGATTGGCATCGGGTGGTTGCGCCGGATATGAGAGAGTGCCCATCCCGGAGTTGAGCCCTGTGTCGATTGCTGAAATATCCCTGCTGAGCGCGCTCTTGGCTGGCGCGCTGTCGTTCCTGTCGCCCTGCGTTCTGCCGCTCGTGCCGCCCTATCTCTGTTACATGGCCGGCATTTCGGTCGAACAGTTCCGGGGGCAGGAGGGGGCACCGGCATCGGCTGAACGAAGTGCCGTGCTTTTCTCGGCCCTCTTCTTCACGCTTGGCTTTTCCACCGTCTTCATCGCCCTTGGTGCGGGTGCAACCAGCATCGGCGTGCTGCTACGCCAGCATATGGATCTTCTGTCGAAGATCGGCGGCCTGATTATCATCGTGATGGGCCTGAATTTTCTCGGGGCATTTCGCATCGGACTGCTGGCGCGCGAGGCGCGGTTTCAAGGAGGCGGAAAGCCTGCGACGCTCTCCGGCGCCTATGTGATGGGCCTCGCCTTCGCCTTTGGCTGGACGCCCTGCATCGGCCCGGTGCTTGGTGCGATCCTGGGCGTTGCTGCCTCGCGGCAGACGGTTGGGGATGGCGCCATCCTCCTGTCAATCTATTCGCTGGGGCTTGCCGTGCCCTTCTGGATCGCGGCCGGTTTCTCCGGTGCGTTCATGCGATTTCTGACACGCTTTCGTCGCCACCTCGGACATGTTGAAAAGGCGATGGGCGCGCTCCTTGTCGTCACCGGCCTTGCCTTCCTGTTCGGCTTCATCAGCGACATGGCGATCTGGTTCCAGCAAAGCTTTCCGATACTTCAGCAGATCGGATAGCCGTGACTGCCATTCTCGCACTTCTCATCCCCTTTTTCGGCCTGATCCTGATCGGCTTCATCGCCGCGCGCGTCAGCCGACAGGGTGTGGAGGCACTGGGATGGATGAATGTGTTTGTCGTATATTGCGCGTTGCCGGCACTTTTCTTCAAGCTAGTCTCCCAGACGCCCGTTGAAGAACTGACGCGGCTGGATTTCATCGCCGCACAGCTTGCTGCCGTCTACCTTGTGTTCGTGGTCATTTTTGCCATCGCCCGCCTTGGGAACCGGCAGTCCGTTGGGGAAGCCACCATGCAGGCCTTTGGTGGCGCCTACGGCAATATAGGATATATGGGGCCGAGCCTGACGCTGCTGGTGCTGGGGCAAACGGCTGCCGTACCCGTGGCACTGATCGTCTGCTTCGAAAATGCCCTGCATTTCATCGTGGCGCCGGCGCTCATGTCGCTGAGCGGCGGTGAACGACGTTCCGCCATGGCCTTGACCCTGGACATTTTTCGGCGCGTCGCGCTCCATCCCTTCATCGTCTCGACGGTGATGGGGTTCATCGTCGCGGCGAGCGGCACCGCTATTCCTGTACCCCTGGCGAGGCTGGTCGATTATCTTGCGCAAGCGGCAGCGCCCTGCGCACTCTTTGCCATGGGCGTCACACTGGCGCTTCGGCCCGCGCGAAATTTTTCGGCAGACTTGTTCTTCATCGCCGGGACGAAACTGCTGGTACTGCCGCTGGTCGTCTGTCTGATATTGGGCGTGATCGGCGGGATGAATGAGGTCTGGGTTCATGCCGCGATTGTTCTTGCAGCGCTCCCCACGGCAACGAATGTTTTCGTCATCAGCCAGCATTATGGCATCTGGGAGCAGCAGGCATCGTCTCTCGTGCTGGTGACGACCCTGCTGTCGATCCTGACCTTGCCGGTGATTCTTTATCTCATTTCCGCAGGCTTTATCTGAGCCTGGTTATCCCGTCTTCTTCCTCTGGAAGGACTGTCTTATTCCATCGGCGAAATCGCGCAGGCTGCGTCCGGGCTCTATGCCTTCCCGCATCAGCAAATTGCGCATAGGCCCCACGGCCGTCAGCAGGTGAAGGCCGGCCGTGCGTGCCATCTGCATGGGCAGGAAATCGGACAGAAGAGACCGGTTCAGCAGATCGACGCCCAGCGTTCGGGTCATCACATCGGGACGACGGTGGCGGTTGAAGCGGTCGCCCAGATTGGCAGGGACAGGCGACAGGGGATCATCCTTCAGGAGATCGACGAGCGCCATCACATCCCTGAGCGAGAGATTGAGGCCCTGCGCGCCAATGGGGGGGAAGACGTGGGCTGTCTCACCCACGAGCGCAATCCGGTCACGCCCGAAACGATCGGCCATCAGACTGGACAGCGGCCAGGCTTCGGCGCCATCTTCCACCGTCACCTTGCCGAGCAGGGACTGCATCCGCCGCTCGACCTCCGACGAAAGCTCTGCGGTAGACAGGGACAGGAGCCGCTGCGCTTCCTCCGGCTTCACCACCCATACGAGGCTTGAGCGTGAACCCGGAAGCGGCACCTGCGTGAAGGGACCGGTTTCCGTATGGAATTCCGTCGAGACATTGCCGTGGGGAATCTCATGGGCGAAGTTCAGGACGACCGCTGTCTGCGGATAGGCCCAGCGGCGCACATGGATGCCTGCACCCTCGCGCACACGAGATGCACGGCCATCGGCGCCGACGACCGCCGCTGCGCTGATCTCATCTCCATTGCCAAGCGTCAGAACCGGAAGCCCGCCGGTGAGCGCGAGGGTATCCAGACTGGCATCGATCCGTGTCACATTCGGCTCGCTGGCCACCGCCTCAGCCAGAACCTTGTTCAGAACGCTGTTTGGAATATTGTAGCCAAAGGCGTAGAGGCCGAGATCGGCAGCCCGGAACTGCGCCGGCGGCGCGCGCAGCAGGCGCTTGGTCCCGTCAAGGATCTGCATGACGGACAAGGCCGCGCTGTCCTCGGCAATTTTGTCCCAGATGCCAAGGCTGTCGATGAAGCGGATGGATTGGTCCATCAGCGCGGTGGTGCGCGAATCCGCCCGTTCCACTTTCGGTGCGACAAGGGCCACCTTGCGGCCTGCGCGGCCGAGCGCCAAGGCTGCGACCGATCCTGCCAGGCCATCTCCAATGACGGCGACTTCGAAATCCTGCATGGTTCGTCTTCCTGCGAGTTTTCCCCTATTTATGCAAAAGAGCATCACTTATCCATGCCTTGAGGCGCCACGGGGTGAAGAAGGTTGAAAAGCGCGCCGATTGGCCGCATACGTCTCCTCACAGTCAGGCGGAGCAGGGCGTGATCAGACGTATATTCAATTACCGGAAGGTGCCTTATGCGGAAATCCGCGCCTTTTCCGTTCATGTTCTGACGGCCTCCGGCTCGTTCGTTGCCTTCCTGGGCGTGGTCGCCGCGGCCGAACATCGGTTTGTCCACATGTTCTGGTGGCTGGGGCTCGCGCTCCTGATTGATGGTATCGACGGGCCGATCGCCCGCAAGGTTCGCGTCAAGGAAGTGCTGCCCAACTGGTCCGGCGATACGCTCGACAACATCATCGACTATGTCACCTATGTCCTGTTGCCGGCCTTCGCGCTCTATCAAAGCGGGATGATCGGCGAGACCTGGTCCTTCGTGGCCGCCGGCATGATCGTGGTTTCAAGCGCCATCTATTATGCCGATATGGGCATGAAGACGGACGAGTACTTCTTTTCTGGTTTTCCCGTTGTCTGGAACATGGTGATCCTGACGCTCTTCGTCATCCAGGCAAGCGAAGCGACGGCCATGGCTGTTGTGCTGGTGTCGGTCTTCCTGACGTTTCTACCGATCCACTTCCTGCATCCCGTACGCGTCAAGCGGCTGCGCCCGGTCAATCTCGCCATCTTCCTCTTGTGGTGCGCGCTATCAGGCTACTCGCTGATCCTCAATTTCCACTCGCCGGCATGGCTGGTTTGGGGCGTGGTTCTGACGGGCCTTTATCTTTACGTGATCGGCGGCGTGTTGCAGCTTTTCCCCCGCCTTGGACGCCAGAATTGACCGTGGCCTCAAGGGCTATGAACCGTTTTAAATCCTGTCGATGCTTGCGCTTTTCTGTTGTGCACGGCAACAAAAAGAGTATCAATTCGAAGTCGCCTAATTTCTAGGCGAAGGATGAAATAGCATATTGCGAAAGAAGCCTCGGAAGAAGGTGCGCGCAGTGTGGATGAGGGGATCTGAGTGACTGACGCGCGGAGTGTGGAAGCAGGATCGCTTCTGTCGGTTCGAGGCCTGACCAAGTATTTCGGCAGTTTCGCCGCATGCAACGGGATCGATCTTTCGATCGCTCCCGGCGAAATCCATGCGCTGCTTGGTGAAAACGGCGCTGGAAAGTCGACCCTGGTCAAGATGCTGTTCGGCGTCTTGCAGCCGAATGCCGGCGATATCGTCTGGGGTGGCTCAAGCGTTTCCATCGGTTCGCCGGGTGAGGCGAGGGCGCTTGGCATCGGGATGGTGTTCCAGCATTTCTCGCTGTTTGAAGCGCTGACCGTTGCCGAAAATATCGCACTGTCTCTCGATCCGCGCATTCCGCTCGCCAAGATCGCCGAGGAAGCGGCATCCCTGTCCAAGGCCTATGGCCTTCCACTCGATCCGAATTCCCATGTGGCCGACCTTTCCGTCGGGGAACGGCAGCGCATCGAGATCGTGCGGGCGCTGCTACAGAACCCGAAACTCATTATTCTCGACGAACCCACATCGGTGCTGACGCCTCAGGAGGCGGATCGCCTGTTCGAGACGCTGTTCAAGCTGAAGGCCGAAGGCCGCTCCGTTCTCTATATCAGCCACCGTCTGGAAGAGGTGCAGCGCATCTGCGACCGCGCCACGGTTCTGCGGCACGGCAAGGTGACGGGCGCCTGCGATCCGAAGCAGGAAACGCCGGCTTCGCTGGCGCGTATGATGGTGGGGGCTGATGTCGCTGCCGTACACCGGGAAGAGGCACCGCAGCTTGGTGATGTGCTGATCGAGGCAAAAGGTCTTTCGGTCGCTGCCCGCACACCCTTTGCGGTGGCCTTGAAAAATGTTTCGCTGACAGTGCGTTCCGGCGAGGTGCTGGCCATTGCCGGTGTTGCCGGTAATGGTCAGGGCGAGTTGTTCGACGCTTTGTCCGGCGAATATCCGGTTGCCGATGATGCGTCCGTATCCATTCGTGGGCAGGCTGTCGGCCGCACTGGCATTAACGGCCGTCGTCTTCTCGGCGCTGGCTTCGTACCTGAAGAACGGCATGGCCATGCCGCCGTGTCGGATATGTCTTTGTCCGATAACTTGCTTCTGTCGCGCAGCCGGTCTGACCGGAAGAGCTTCCTGTCCGGTGGACTACTTTCGGTCATTCGTCATGACGCGATCCGCGAAACGGCGCGACGCATCTGCGGCGAAATGGATGTGCGCAAGAGCGGTGACGACCCGAATGCCGCTTCGCTGTCTGGCGGTAATCTGCAGAAATTCATCATTGGCCGCGAGCTTGACCGCAAGCCCTCAGTACTCATCGTCAACCAGCCGACCTGGGGTGTCGATGCCGGTGCCGCCAGCCGCATCCGCCAGGCGCTGATCGATCTGGCGCGGGCGGGTTCCGCGGTCATCGTCATCAGCCAGGATCTCGACGAGATTTTCGAAGTGGCAACTAACATCGCCGTCATCTCAGAAGGAAAGCTCTCGCCCTCCTATCCGGCGGGCGAACTCTCGCTGGAAAGGATCGGCCTGTTGATGGGCGGTATTCACGACTCCACCCGTCACGACCAGTCTGCACAGGCGGAGGCTGCCCTTGCGCATTGAGCTTGAACGGCGCGGTAGCGCCTCTCCTTTGTTTTCCGTGATCTCGCCCATCCTGTCGCTGCTGCTGACACTTGTCTTCGGCGCGATCCTTTTCTGGCTGCTGGGCAAGGGGCCGCTGTCTGCCCTCTACAGTTTCTTCATCGACCCGCTGACGGAAGTATGGTCGCTGCATGAACTGGCGATCAAGGCCGGACCACTCATCTTGATCGCGGTTGGCCTTTCCGTTGCCTACCGCTCCAACAACTGGAATATTGGCGCCGAGGGCCAGTTCACGTTGGGAGCCATCACCGGCTCCATTCTGCCGGTGCTGGTGCCCAGCTGGCATTCGCCACTCGTTCTGCCGCTGATGATGGTGATGGGCATGCTCGGTGGCGCGCTGTTTGCCGCGATACCTGCGCTTCTGAAGACCCGTTTCAACACGAACGAGATCCTGACCAGTCTGATGCTGGTCTATATCGCGCAGCTGTTTCTGGACTGGCTGGTGCGCGGCCCCTGGCGCGACCCGAAGGGTTTCAATTTCCCGCGCTCGCTGGATTTTTCGAGCGATGCCGTCCTCCCGCCGCTTTTGGACTCCGGTCGTGCGCATGCCTCCATCATTTTCGCGCTTCTGGCCGCCGTGCTGATCTGGTTCATGATGCGCTACATGCTGAAGGGCTTTGAAGTGACCGTGCTCGGACGCTCCGAGCGCGCAGGGCGCTTTGCCGGTTTTTCATCCCGCCGCATGGTGTGGTTCTCGCTGATGCTATCGGGTGCGTTGGCTGGTCTTGCCGGCATCTCGGAAGTTTCCGGCTCGATCGGCCACCTGCAGCCCAGCATCTCGCCGGGCTACGGGTTTACGGCGATCATCGTGGCCTTCCTCGGTCGCCTCAATCCGCTCGGCATCATCGCCTCCGGTTTCGTGCTGGCGCTGACGTATCTCGGCGGTGAAGCGGCGCAGTTGTCGATCGGCATTTCGGACAAGGTGACGCGTGTTTTCCAAGGCCTCATCCTGTTCTTCGTCCTGTCCTGCGATACGCTGATCCTCTACCGCGTCCGGATCATCTTTGGTGCGGGTAAGACCTTGGCTGAAGGGAAACACTGATCATGTTGGAGGCTATTCTTCTCACGATCATCACCGCCTCGACGCCGCTGGTCATTGCTGCCGCCGGTGAGCTGGTGACGGAACGCGCTGGTGTTTTGAACCTCGGCGTCGAGGGCATGATGATCATGGGCGCGGTTTGCGCCTTTGGTGCTGCGCATGTCACCGGCTATCCGGTGGTCGGTCTTGTCGCCGGCATTCTGGGCGGTGCTCTGTTCTCGCTGCTGTTCGGCTTCCTGACGTTGACGCTGGTTGCCAACCAGGTGGCGACCGGCTTGGCACTCACGCTTCTCGGACTTGGCCTTTCCGGGCAGATTGGCGAAAGTTTTGTCGGCATTCCCGGCGTCAAATTGCAGCCGATCGTCTTTCCGCTGTTGTCGGATATCCCGTTTGTTGGTCCGCTGCTCTTCCGGCAGGACCTGACCTTCTATCTCTCGATCGCGTTGATCATCGGCGTGCATTGGTTCCTGTTCAAGAGCCGCACGGGCCTGAAAATCCGCGCCATTGGCGATAGCCACGGTTCGGCCCATGCGCTCGGCATCAATGTCATCCGAACGCGCTATCTGGCGGTCATGTTCGGCGGTGCTTGTGCGGGCCTTGCCGGGGCCCAGCTGTCGCTCGTCTACACGCCGCAATGGGTCGAAAACATGTCGGCCGGTCGCGGCTGGATCGCGCTGGCGCTCGTGGTGTTCGCCTCGTGGCGCCCGGCACGCGTCCTGGCTGGCGGATACATTTTCGGCGCTGTCGGTATCCTTCAGCTGCATGCGCAGGCCTTCGGCATTGGTGTGCCGTCACAGTTCCTGTCGATGCTGCCTTACGCCGTAACTATTGTCGTCCTCATCATCATCTCGCATAATCGCCGCACGACGCTGATCAACACGCCGGCATGCCTCGGCAAGCCGTTCGTACCGGATCGGTAATGTGGCAGTCTCCCTCTCCAAAGCTTCAAACCAATAGGGGTCCAAGAATGAAGAAGCTGATTATCGCACTGGCCGCAACGGCAGCCACCCTTGGTGGTTTCTCCGGTGGCGCCCAGGCTGCGGACAAGACCAAGGTCTGTTTCGTTTACGTCGGCACGCGCACCGATGGCGGCTGGACGCAGGCGCAGGATCTCGGCCGCCAGCAGGTTGACAAGACCTTTGGTGACAAGGTGGAAACGCCTTACCTCGAAAGCGTTCCGGAAGGCCCGGATGCTGAACGCGCGATCGAGCGCATGGCCCGTTCCGGCTGCGCGCTGATCTTCACGACCTCGTTCGGCTTCATGGACGCGACCGTGAAGGTTGCCGAAAAGTTCCCGAAGGTAAAGTTCGAGCATGCGACCGGCTTCAAGTCCGGTCCCAATCTCGCTACCTACAATTCGCGCTTCTATGAAGGCCGCTACATCCTCGGCCAGATTGCCGCGAAGATGTCGAAGAAGGGCGTCGCCGGCTACATCGCTTCCTTCCCGATCCCGGAAGTGGTGATGGGCATCAATGCCTTCGAACTCGGCGCGAAATCGGTCAACCCGAACTTCAAGCTGAAGGTCGTCTGGGCCAATACTTGGTTCGATCCGGGCAAGGAAGCCGATGCCGCCAAGGCTCTGATCGACCAGGGCGTTGATATCCTGACTCAGCACACCGACACGACGGCGCCGATGCAGGTTGCTGCCGAGCGCGGCATCTATGCTTTCGGTCAGGCGTCTGACATGATCGCTGCCGGCCCGAAGACGCAGCTGACAGCGATTGTCGACACCTGGGGCAACTACTATGTCAAGCGCACCAAGGCGCTGCTCGACGGCACCTGGAAGTCGGAGCAGATCTGGGACGGCCTGAAGGACGGCATCCTGACCATGGCGCCCTACACCAACATGCCTGACGACGTGAAGGCCATGGCCGAAGAGACAGAAGCCAAGATCAAGTCCGGCGAACTGCATCCCTTCACCGGCCCGATCAACAAGCAGGACGGAACGCCCTGGCTGAAGAAGGGCGAGAAGGCTGATGACGGCACGCTGCTCGGCATGAACTTCTACGTCGAAGGCGTAGACGACAAGCTGCCGAAGTAAGAGCGGTTTCATACCATCGACGTCGAGCCCGCGTATGGTTACCATGCGCGGGTTTCTTCATTTTGCGCTATTGGCTCTGGAGTTGGGACGATGAAACTGCATCAGACGATCGAAGTTCTTGATGTCAACGACAGCAACCTGTCCGGCTCGCGGTTCAGCAGTAGCAACATGACCGGCTGGCAAATGAACGATGTGAACCTGTCCGGTCTCGTCATCACCGACGTCAACCTCTCGGGCGCCCGGATCGACGATGCCAATCTCTCGGGCATTTCGATTTCCGATTGCCTGCTGACGGGCTTGACACTGAATGACGTTGATCTGTCCGGCATCGTCATCAATGATGTCAATCTCTCCGGTGCCAGGATCACCGACGCCAATCTGTCCGGTGTCGAGATTTCCGACTGCACCCTGACCGGTGCGACGATCGACGGTATTTCGATCGAAGAAATGATCCGCTTTTACCGCGCCGGCAATCCGAGTTAATAAGTTTGTCAAGACAGACGAAATTGTGAGACATTTTATGACGGTTCGCGCTGCCACCGCTGCCGACGCAGAGGCCATGAGCGTGCTGCTGACGGAAATCCTGGAATCCTGGAAGAGCGAGCGCCCGCGTTCACCGGACTATGTGCGGCAACATTATATCGAACATCCGGATGAGATTCAGTGCTCCGTGGCCGTGGATGAGGATGGGTCGATCATCGGCTTCCAGTCGCTGCGCATGGCAAACGAGGGCAACCCATATGGCGTGACGCCCGGCTGGGGCATTATCGGTACCTATGTGAAGCTTGGTACTGCGCGGCGTGGCGTGGGCAGAGCGCTGTTTGCGGCCTCTCGCGATGCGGCGCTGAAGGCCGGTGTCTCGAAGATCGATGCTTCGATTGGCGAGACCAACGAGAAAGCCGTGAACTATTACGAGGCGATGGGCTTTCGAACCTATCGAACCAAGCCGGGCGTTATCTGCAAATGCTGCGAGTTACGGAATGTTTCAGACAGTGAATTGGCCACGGGCGTGAACTCCTGATACAAGCCGGTCGATTTCGACACGGAGAATCTGAATGCACCGCACCTGTCTGGCCGTTATCCTCGCTGCAGGCGATAGCACGCGCATGAAATCGTCGATGTCCAAGGTGCTGCATCCGATCGCGGGCCTGTCGATGATTGCGCATGTTATGCAGTCGATTCGGGCAGCGGACATGCGGGATGCGGTGCTGGTCGTCGGGCGCGACGCGGACAAGGTGACGGCGGCGGCTTCCATCGAAGGTCTGTCCGTTTCGTCCGTTCTCCAGACCGAGCGCAAGGGCACAGGCCATGCGGTGCTGATGGCCAGGGATGCGATCGCCAACGGCTATGACGACGTGCTGGTCACCTATGGCGACGTGCCGCTGGTGAAGCCGCAAACGTTTCTGTCCGCACGCGCGAAACTGGCTGAAGGGGCTGATGTCGTCGTCATCGGCTTTCAGGCCGCCAATCCCTTCGGCTATGGCCGCTTGCTCGTCGAAGACGGCGAACTCGTCGCCATCCGCGAGGAAAAGGATGCGACCGACGAGGAACGCAAGGTCACCTGGTGCAATAGCGGCCTGATGGTGATCAATGGCGCCCGCGCTCTCGAATGGCTGGAAAAGATCGGCAACCAGAATGCCAAGGGCGAATACTATCTGACCGATGTCGTTGAGATCGCCCGCGCGTCTGGCGGCAAGGTTGTCGCGATCGACGCGCCCGAAGCGGAACTCGCGGGCTGCAATACCCGAGCGGAACTGGCGCTGCTGGAGGCCAGCTGGCAGCAAGCGCGCCGCCGCGCGGTGATGCTGTCGGGTGTCACGATGATTGCCCCGGAAACCGTATTCCTGTCGCATGACACCGAGATCGGCCAGGACACGCTGATTGAGCCGAATGTCGTATTTGGTCCGGGTGTTGTGATCGAACCCGGTGTTGTGATCCACGCCTTCTCGCATATCGAGGGCGCGCATGTTGCCTCGGGCGCGAGTGTCGGTCCTTTCGCGCGCCTGCGACCGGGTGCAAAGCTTGCGTCATCCTCCCGCGTTGGCAATTTCTGCGAGGTCAAGAATGCCGCGATTGGCGAGGGCGCCAAGGTCAACCATCTGACATATATCGGCGATGCGACCGTGGGGGCCGGGTCCAACATTGGTGCCGGTACCATTACCTGCAATTATGACGGCGTGAACAAGCACGAGACCATCATCGGCGACAACGCCTTCATCGGCTCCAATTCAGCGCTGGTAGCGCCTGTCTCCATCGGTAACGGTGCGTATGTCGCCTCGGGAAGCGTCATCACCGAAAACGTGCCTGACGATGCGCTGGCCTTTGGGCGCGCGCGCCAGGAGGTGAAGCCGGAGCGAGCGAAGGTGGTTCGCGAGCGGGCGCTGGCGCTGAAAGCCGAGAAGGCCGGCAAGCGCTAACATTAACTGCATTACAGTAATAAATCGAATTTGACTGGCCGGACGATTGCCTATTTTTCGTGGCCGGATAGGAATTCGCGCGACCAAGTTCACCAGAAGAGGTTCCCATGTGCGGTATTGTCGGCATTGTCGGAAAAGAGCCGGTTGCGGAAAGGCTCGTCGACGCGCTGCGGCGGCTGGAATATCGCGGCTATGATTCCGCAGGCGTTGCCACCATCCATGATGGCGTGATGGAGCGCCGCCGGGCGGAGGGCAAGCTCGTCAATCTGGAGCGCAAGCTGGGTGGCGAACCACTGCCGGGGACAACAGGCATCGCGCATACGCGCTGGGCCACCCATGGCGTGCCGAACGAAACGAATGCGCATCCGCATTTCGTGGAGGGCGTTGCAGTTGTCCATAACGGCATCATCGAGAACTTCTCCGAGCTGCGCGATGAGCTCGTCGCGGAAGGCGCTGTGTTCGAAAGCCAGACGGATACGGAAGTCGTGGCGCATCTTTTGGCGAAATACACCCGCGAAGGTCTGGGCCATCGCGACGCCATGCTCGCCATGCTGAACCGCGTCACCGGCGCCTATGCGCTTGTCGTGATGTTCCAGGATGATCCTGATACAATCCTCTCCGCTCGCTTTGGGCCGCCGCTCGCCATTGGTCACGGTAAGGGCGAGATGTTCTTAGGCTCAGACGCCATTGCGCTCGCACCCTTCACCAACCAGATCACCTATCTCGTGGATGGTGACTGCGCGATCATGACCTCGAAGGGTGTCGAGATCATCGATTACGCTGGCAAGCCGGTATCGCGCCCGAAGCAGATTTCCCAGGCCGCCGCCTTCCTGGTGGACAAGGGCAACCACCGGCATTTCATGGAAAAGGAAATCTACGAGCAGCCGGAGATCATCTCCCACGCGCTTGGCTATTACGTGGACTTCGCCACGCAGACGATCAAGGCGAATGGCAGCACGATCGATTTCGCCACGGTGAGCAGCCTCGCGATTTCCGCCTGCGGCACGGCTTTCCTCTCTGGTTTGGTCGGGAAGTACTGGTTCGAGCGCTATGCGCGTCTTCCGGTCGAAATCGATGTGGCGTCGGAATTCCGCTACCGCGAAATGCCGTTGCTTCCGACGCAGGCGGCGCTCTTTATCTCCCAGTCCGGCGAGACGGCCGATACGCTGGCCTCGCTGCGCTATTGCAAGGAAAACGGCCTGAAGATTGGAGCCGTTGTCAACGTCAAGGAATCGACCATCGCCCGCGAGGCGGACACGATCTATCCGATCCTCGCCGGCCCGGAAATCGGCGTTGCCTCCACCAAGGCCTTCACCTGCCAGCTTGCGGTTCTCGCCGCGCTTTCCATTAAGGCCGGACGCCAGCGGGGCACAATCGATGCCGCCCAGGAACGTGAACTGGTGCATCACCTGATCGAGATGCCGCGCGTGATGAGCCGCGTGCTCAACCTCATCCAGCCGCAGATCGAGGCCTTGTCGCGCGATCTCTCCAAATACAAGGATGTGCTCTATCTCGGCCGCGGCACCAGCTATCCGCTGGCGCTGGAAGGCGCGCTGAAGTTGAAGGAAATTTCCTACATCCACGCAGAAGGTTATGCCGCCGGCGAGCTGAAGCATGGCCCGATCGCGCTGATCGACGAAAACATGCCTGTGATCGTCATCGCGCCCTATGACCGCTTCTACGAGAAGACGGTGTCCAACATGCAGGAAGTGGCGGCGCGGGGTGGCAAGATCATCTTCATTACCGATGAGAAGGGGGCTGCGGCTTCCAAGCTGCCGACGATGGCGACCATCGTGCTGCCTGATGTGGATGAGGTGATCGCGCCGATGATCTTCTCTCTGCCGATCCAGCTCTTGGCCTATCACACGGCGGTCTTCATGGGCACGGATGTCGACCAGCCGCGCAACCTGGCAAAATCCGTCACGGTAGAGTGAGCAGAGCAGGGCAAGCGGGCAGCGCAATTTTGGGCTTCCCGCTTGCGTCTATGCTTCCGGTCCTGCATTGTCGCCTTACTTCCGCAATGCAGCAGACTGATGGATTCGCATGAGCGACAGCCCGGAAAAGATCTCAATGGCTGGCCGGGTTCGGAATAATTTCCTGACCGGTCTTATTATATGTGCTCCGCTCGCCATCACCATATGGCTGACTTTCACCTTTATCGACTGGGCCGATAGCTGGGTCACGCCCTATATTCCGCAGCGCTATAACCCAGAATACTACTTCAATATCGCCATTCCAGGCACGGGTCTCGTTGTGGCGATGATCATCATCACCATGATCGGGTTTCTGGGGAAGAACCTGATCGGTCGCTCCATCGTCAATTTCGGCGAGTCCATTCTCAACCGGACACCGCTGGTTCGCACCATCTACAAAAGCCTCAAGCAGATCTTCGAGACCGTGCTGAAAGACCAGTCCACTTCTTTCAAGAAGGTGGGGCTGATCGAGTTCCCGACGCCGGGTACCTGGGCGCTGGTGTTCATCTCTGCCGATGCGCAAGGTGAGGTCGCGGCGCGCTTTGCTGAAATGGGCGAGGAGATGGTGGCAGTCTTTCTGCCGCCGACACCGGTCCCGACCGCAGGTTTCCTGCTATTTGTGCCCAAGAACAAGATCATCATGCTGGACATGAGCCCGGAAGATGCGGCCAAGCTGCTGATCTCCGGGGGCTTGATCTCGCCCGATTATATCCCGAAGGCGCTGCCGCAAGGGGCTCCGCCCGTGACGGTTCCGCTCCCCGAATAAAAGCTGCGCAGCGCGCTCCAGAAACTCCGGGATTGTCGCGTATCTGTTACAATGCGTACATAGAAGCGCATTGAGGGGAGCCGGCGTGGGGCGCTGGGTGGATTATTGGCTTTGGCTTCGTGCCGGGGGCTTCCCGTAACCCTCTGAAACCGGATTCCTGCCATGACATCCTTCAGCCCATCTTTCGTCCGCCGTCTTGGGGCGGCGTTGCTCCTGTCCGTCGCGCCCATCAGCGCCTATGCCGGCGAGAGCATTACGCTCGACGGCAAGACCTACGCCAACAAGGGCCTTGTCGCGATCGGCCGCATTCCGGCAAACCAGCGCGACAAGTTCGGTGAAACCTTCGGTTCCGGCTCCGGCATGGCCTTCGATACCACGAGCTGGAAGAAGGATGGCGATGCCTACACGGGATCGCTCTGGCTTCTGCCGGACCGTGGCTACAACGTGGAAGGCACGACTGATTACAACGATCGCCTGAACAAGATCGACGTGCGCCTCACGCCGGCTACCTCCGGCGCGACCCTTTCCGCCGACAAGCAGCAGACGGGCGTTGAAGCCAAGCTTGCCGATACGATCTTGCTCACCGACGACCAGGGCAAGAACATGACCGGTCTCGATCCGGAATCAGGCGTGCGCGCCGCCGCTGGCAAGATGCCGGCCATGCCGCAGGCCCGTAACGGCAAGGTCTCTCTCGATCCGGAAGCCGTGGTTCGTCTGAACGACGGCAGCTTCCTGATCAGCGACGAATACGGCCCCTACATCTATCACTTCAGCGCCGCGGGCAAAATGATCTCGGCCACGCAGCCGCCCAAGGCGCTTCTGCCGATGCGCAAGGGTGAATTGAACTTTTCTTCCAACAACGTCGATGCCGACGGCAAGAAGCCCGATCCGAAGGATCCCGATACCGGCCGCCAGAACAACCAGGGCCTCGAAGGCATGTCTATCACGCCGGATGGCAAGTTCGTCGTGGCGCTTCTCCAGTCTGCGACGCGCCAGGACGGTGGCGACAACAGCACAACCCGCATGAACACCCGCGCGCTCGTCTATGATGCCTCCAACATCGATGAGTTGAAGCTCGTTCACGAATATGTCGTTCCGCTGCCGTCCTTCGATGTGAAGGGCAAGAACACCGTTGCCGCCCAGAGCGAAATCGTTGCGCTTTCTGACAAGGCCTTTCTGATGCTGGCCCGCGACAGTAATAACGGCCAGGGCCTGAAGGGTGACACCTCGCTCTACCGCAAGATCGACATGGTGGACCTGTCCAGCGCGACCGATATCGCCAACACGGAGTTCGACGGCATGAAGCCGGTGGCGCCGAAGGGCGTTGTCGATCCGTCCGTCACCGTTGCGAAGGTCACGCCGTTCATCGACCTCAACGACAATGCGGAACTCGGCCGCTTCGGCCTGCACAATGGCGCTCCGAACGACAAGAACAACCTGTCGGAAAAGTGGGAAGCCATGTCGCTGGCCAGCGTTCTCGATCCGTCAGCCCCGGACGACTACTTCCTGTTCGTTGCCAACGACAACGACTTCCTGACGCAGGATGGTTTCCAGGTCGGCCAGGCTTACAAGGCGGAAGGCGGCGCTGACGTGGACACCATGTTCCAGGTCTTCCGCGTGACGCTGCCGGGTATGAAAAAGTAAGTGTTTGCTTACGGCCGGGCGCTGTGAAAGCGGCGCCCGGAAATCACCCCGCTCGCAAAAATCGCACCGCCTCGTCGCGGCGGTGCAGGTAAAGTAGCACGCGGATCGCTTCACCGCGCTCGCTCAAAAGCTCAGGATCCTTTTCCAGCAGATAGCCGGCATCCTTACGGGCGATTTCCAGAAGATCCGCATGCGCTTCGAGACTGGCGATGCGGAAGGCGGCCGTGCCGGATTGGCGTGTGCCGAGCAGCTCGCCTTCGCCCCTGAGCTTCAGGTCTTCCTCGGCAATCAGGAAGCCGTCCTCGCTTTCGCGCAGGATCGACAGTCGCGCCCGGCCGGTCTCGCTGAGCGGCCCCTTGTAGAGCAGGATACAGGTAGAGGCTTCTGCACCACGACCGACACGCCCGCGCAGCTGGTGAAGCTGCGCCAGACCGAAGCGTTCGGCATGTTCGATCACCATGATCGTTGCATCCGGCACGTCGACGCCCACTTCCACGACCGTGGTCGCGACCAGCAGGCGGATTTCGCCGGACTTGAAGGCGGCCATGACGGCATCCTTCTCCTGACCATTCATCCGGCCGTGGACGAGGCCGATGCCGGGGCCGAGCGCCTGTGTGAGCGTCGCGTGACGCTCTTCCGCCGACATCAGTTCCGACGCATCCGATTCCTCGACCAGTGGGCAGATCCAGTAGGCTTTCTTGCCCTCGCGCAGGGCAGCACGCAGTCGCGCGACGATCTCGTCCATGCGCTCGGTCGGCACCGTCACCGTCTGGATCGGCTTGCGGCCTGCCGGCTTCTCCGTCAGCTTGGAAACATCCATGTCGCCGAAGGCGGCCAGTACCAGCGTGCGGGGGATTGGCGTTGCGGTCATGACCAGCATGTGCGGCGAGATGCCCTTGGCCGTCAGCCGCAGGCGCTGATGCACGCCGAAACGGTGCTGCTCGTCCACCACAGCCAGCATCAGATCCTTATAGACGATGGCATCCTGAAACAGGGCATGCGTGCCGATGACAATCTGCGCTTCACCGGACGCGATGCGTTCCAGCACCTCATCACGCTCCCGACCTTTGACCCGCCCTGTCAGCAGCTCCACGCCGAGGCCGACCGCGCTCGCCAGCTTGCTGATCGTCGCGTGATGTTGGCGCGCCAGAATTTCCGTCGGCGCCATCAGCACGGCCTGGCCGCCCGCTTCGACGGCATTGGCCATGGCCATCAGCGCCACAAGCGTCTTGCCAGCGCCGACATCACCCTGCAACAGGCGCAGCATCCGCTGATCCTTGGCCATGTCCTCGTTGATCTCGGCGATGGCGCGGGCCTGACTATTGGTCAGCGAAAAGGGCAGCTTTGCCTTGATTTCCGCGGCGATGCGACCTTCCACCTGGATCGGGCGACCGGCCACTTTACGCAGCCTCTGGCGCACCAGCGCCAGCGAGACCTGGCCGGCCAGGAACTCGTCATAGGCGAGGCGGCGTCGGGCCGGCGCCTGTGGATCGAGGTCATGTCCGTCGCGCGGATCATGCAACTGCCGAAAGGCATCCTCGACCGAGGGCAGGCTCTGGCGCTGCTGCATCGGTGCATCCAGCCATTCGGGAAAACGCGGAAGCCGCGCCAGCGCACCGTCCACAGCCTTGCGCAGAACCTTGGGCATCAGGCCTGCGGTCATGGGATAGACCGGCTCCACCAGCGGCATGTTTTCCGCCTCGGAAGCCTTCACCATCAGGTCCGGGTGAACCATGGAAGCGCGACCGTTGAACCAGTCCACCTTGCCGCTGACGATCACCTGCTCATCGATCGGCAGAGCCTTTTCCAGCCAGTTGCCTTTCACCTTGAAGAAGGTCAGCGCCAGCTCGCCCGTCTCGTCATGCACGAAGACGCGGTAGGGCATGTTGGGCTTTTCGCGCGGTGGCGGCTGGTGGCGGTCAACGCGGCCGGTAATGGTCACGATGACGCCCTGCGGCGCCAGCGCGATGCCGGGCTGATTGCGCCGGTCGACGATGGAGGAGGGCGCATGGAAGAGAAGATCTACCACGCGGCAATCGTCCGCATCCTCGCGATTGGTCAGTTTCGCAAGCAGTTCGGCAAGCTTCGGGCCGACGCCGGAGAGGCTGGCGACAGGTGAAAACAGGGGATCGAGCAGGGCGGGACGCATGGGCGCGAAAATGCGAGGGATTTGCGCCTTTGGCAAGGCTGACAAGTCAATCATTCCGTCCTATATCAGCGGCTCAACCAAGGTTTTGAAGCACATGACTGGACTGTCGCGCACCAGCGCCGATCTCGACCCTCGCCGCCGGAGAATTCTCTATCGCTGCTGGCATCGCGGCATCCGCGAGATGGACCTTGTCTTCGGCCAGTTCGCCGAAAATGAGATTGCCTTGCTCTCCGATGCGGAACTCGATGAACTGGAAAAGATCATGGCCGAGGAAGACCAGGATCTGAACCGCTGGATTACCGGCGCTGATCCGGTGCCGGATCACTTGCAGACGCCGATGTTCGAGCGGATCGCCTCCTACCGGCCTGACTTCGACATCGTGACGGCGGCGAGCCTCAAAGAAAAATACGGGAACGACTGATGATCGCCGGTTTCGACGCGAAGAAGCTCGCTGCATCAGCGGCGGGACTGACCATTGCCAATGTGCAGGCTGGCATGGAGCCGCTGGTGCTGGCCGAAATGGCAAGGGCAGGGCAGTCGGTTGCCTTCGTGATGTCGGACGGTCACCGCATGGCCGATCTGGAGCAGATGCTGTCCTTCGTGGCGCCGGAGATCCCGGTGCTCACGCTGCCCGCCTGGGACTGCCTTCCCTATGACCGCGTCTCTCCCAGTGCTGACGTCTCGGCCCGCCGTTTGGCGGCCCTCTCCGGTCTGATTGCGCATGCCAAAAAGCCGTATCCGGCCATCGTGCTGGTGACGGTCAATGCCATGATGCAGAAGATCGCGCCAGCATCGATCATCGAGAGCCTGGCTTTCTCGGCGCGTCCCGGCAACAACATCCGGATGGACGATATCGCCGCGCGGCTGGAGCGCAACGGTTTCGACCGTGTTTCGACGGTGCGTGAAGTGGGTGAGTTCGCCGTGCGCGGCGGCATCCTCGACGTCTTCGTGCCCGGCACGGAAGAGCCGGTGCGCCTCGATTTCTTCGGCGATACCCTGGAAACGATCCGCACCTTCGATCCGGCCAGCCAGCGCACCACGGGGCAGGCCCGCGCGCTCGATCTCAACCCGATGAGCGAAGTGACGCTGACGCCCGATACGATCAGCCGCTTCCGCAAATCCTATCTCTCGACCTTTGGTGCTGCCACCCGCGACGATGCGCTCTATCAGGCCGTCTCCGAAGGTCGCCGCTATGCGGGCATGGAACACTGGCTGCCGCTGTTCTACGAGGGGCTGGAAACCGCCTTCGACTACCTCAAGGGCTTCCGAATCGTTACAGACCACACGGCGCGGGAAGCGGCGCAGGAGCGCTCCAAGCTCATCATCGATTACTTCGAGGCACGGCAGAATTCCGGCACGGTCAGCAAGGGGCAGGCGCAGTCGGCACCCTACAAGCCCGTATCGCCCGGCCAGCTGTATCTTGATGGCAAGGGCTTCAACAGCCTGCTGGAAGGCGCCGGTGCTATCCGCCTCACCCCCTTTAACGAGGCGGATGCCGAGGCGCGGCGGGTGTTGACGCTCGATGCGCATGCCGGCCCGCGCTGGGCGAAGGCGCAGGCCGAAGCGGAGCAGAAGGACCGCGACGAGCGGGTGAATGTCTTCGACCTCGTGGTCAAGCATATTGCCGACAGGCGTGCCGAGGGTTCAAAAGTTCTGATCACCGGCTGGTCTGCGGGGTCGCTGGACCGCCTGTTGCAGGTGCTGGACGAGCGCGGGCTGAAGCGCATCCGCCAGATCGAGAAGCTCTCGGAAATCAAGAATCTCGAAAAGGGTGAGGCGGCCTCGGCCGTACTGCATCTGGAAGGCGGCTTCGAGACCGGCGATCTGGTCGTTATCGGCGAGCAGGATATTCTGGGCGACCGCATGGTGCGGCGCTCGAAGCGGCGCAAGCGCGGCTCGGATTTCATCTCGGAAGTGGCAGGCCTCGATGAAGGCTCGCTGGTTGTCCATGCCGAACACGGCATCGGGCGCTTTGTCGGGCTCATCACCATCGAGGCGGCGGGCGCGCCGCGCGCCTGTCTGGAACTGCATTATGCCGATCAGGCAAAACTCTTCCTGCCGGTCGAAAACATCGACCTTCTGTCGCGGTATGGATCTGACGCTGCGGAAGCCCAGCTGGACAGGCTCGGCGGCGGTGCATGGCAGGCGCGCAAGGCCAAGCTCAAGAAGCGCCTGCTCGACATGGCGGATCAGCTGATCCGCATTGCTGCTGAGCGCATGACGCGACGCGCCCCCGTGCTGGAAACGCCGGAAGGGCTTTACGATGAATTTGCCGCCCGCTTCCCCTATGATGAGACGGAAGATCAGGCAAACGCCATCGATGCCGTGCGCGATGATCTCGGTGCCGGTCGCCCGATGGATCGTCTGGTCTGCGGCGACGTCGGCTTCGGCAAGACGGAAGTGGCGCTGCGCGCCGCCTTCTTCGCGGCCATGAACGGCGCACAGGTGGCGGTCGTGGTGCCGACAACGCTGCTTGCCCGCCAGCATTTCAAGACCTTCAAGGAACGTTTCCGCGGCCTTCCGATCCGCGTCGAGCAGGCCTCGCGTCTGGTGACGGCCAAGGAACTGAACCAGACCAAGAAGGATCTGGCGGAAGGCAAGGTGGATATCGTCGTCGGCACCCATGCGCTGCTCGGCACCGGCATCAAGTTCGCCAATCTCGGCCTGCTGATCATCGACGAGGAGCAGCATTTCGGCGTCAAGCACAAGGAAAAGCTCAAAGAACTGAAGAGCGACGTTCACGTCCTGACGCTGTCGGCCACGCCGATTCCGCGCACGCTTCAGCTCGCCATGACGGGTGTGCGCGAGCTGTCGCTGATCACCACGCCGCCGGTCGACCGCATGGCGGTCAGAACCTTCATCTCGCCTTTCGATCCGCTGGTCATCCGCGAAACGCTGATGCGCGAGCATTATCGCGGCGGCCAGAGTTTTTATGTCTGCCCGCGTCTGGCCGACCTGCCGGAAATCCAGGCCTTCCTCGAATCGGATGTGCCGGAACTCAAGGTGGCGATCGCCCATGGCCAGATGCCGGCGGGCGAGCTGGAAGACATCATGAATGCCTTCTATGATGGCCGCTATGATGTGCTGCTGTCCACAACCATCGTCGAATCGGGTCTGGACGTTCCGACCGCCAATACGCTGATCGTGCATCGTGCCGATATGTTCGGTCTTGCCCAGCTCTACCAGCTGCGTGGCCGCGTCGGTCGCTCCAAGGTCCGCGCCTTTGCGCTCTTCACGCTGCCGGTCAACAAGCAGCTGACGACGACGGCGGAACGCCGCCTGAAAGTGCTGCAGTCGCTCGACACACTGGGGGCAGGCTTCCAGCTGGCAAGCCACGACCTCGATATTCGCGGCGCGGGCAATCTGCTCGGCGAGGAACAGTCCGGCCATATCAAGGAAGTCGGCTTTGAGCTTTACCAGCAGATGCTGGAGGAGGCGGTTGCCGAAGTGAAGGGCGATGACGAGCTGCAGGACACCGGCTGGTCGCCGCAGATCTCGGTCGGCATCACCGTCATGATCCCGGAAACCTATGTGCCGGACCTGCATCTGCGTATGGGCCTCTACCGCCGTCTCGGCGAACTGACGGAGTTGTCCGAGATCGACGGTTTTGGTGCGGAAATGGTCGACCGCTTCGGCCCTATGCCGGTCGAGGTGCAGAACCTCCTGAAGGTCGTCTACATCAAGTCGCTTTGCCGCCGCGCCAATGTCGAGAAGCTGGAAGCGGGGCCGAAAGGCATCGTGCTGCAACTGCGCGACAAGCAGTTCCCGAACCCGGCAGGCCTGGTGGGCTATATCGCCAAGCAGGGCAGCATGGCAAAGATCCGGCCGGACCACAGCGTGGTACTGACCCGCGATCTGCCGACGCCGGAAAAGCGCCTGGCATCGGCGGCGCAGATCATGACGCAGCTGGCGGAACTGGCGAAGGGATGAAGCAAAATGCCGACGCTGAACGACTTAAGGAAAATCTATCACCACGAACTACAAACTATCTTATATGAGTCTGAACTTCTTTTGCAGAAAGAAGGGGGGCTTAATGGAGAGCTCCGCACAAGTGGTGCGATTGCCGAAAATTTCGTAAAAAGAATATTTTCAAAGGTTATTTGTCCAAGCCATATTAATGTCACCAGCGGATATGTTGCGGCTCCTAACATCCTAAAATCTGACAAAAATCTTCGTCAGTGCGACCTCTTGTTATATGATTCGCAGTATCCCCCTATCGTAACCCTGAGAGAGTCCGGTATAGACGTTATCCCTCAGGAATTAGTTCTTGGTATTGTGGAAATAAAGCGCTCCCTAAATAAAGAGAGTTTTAGTGCGGCGGTGCGACATATTCGAAAGATATGCTCTGACACGGATTTGCTGCTTCATAAGCAAGACCTAACTACTAATATAGTTAACATCCGGATCGGGAGGCATAATAATTCATCATGCGCGCCGGTATTTGGGATAGTTGCGTTGCGGTCTCAGATTTCATCCAGCGAAATGATTCAGATTCTGGACCAAATAGATTTCTCGCCTGATTTCGTTCTTTGTTTAGACGGAACGGGTCTGGTACCGGCATTTTTGTGGGTGACGGGCATCCACCAATCTTTTATACAACTGCTACGAGACCTGACGCCGAGAGATGGGGATGGCGTGTACCGGGCCAAGCATTTGTAGGAACCGGAAGTGGATTACTAGATACTTATGGAAAATTGTGGGTGGACAACGGATTAATTCCCGGTTGGGCAACCTTCGATCCTGATGGCGAAGAAGCGAAGGTCGATAACTTCTCGAAGATATGCGCGGTGATTTCGCTAATGCTTTCCCGCGTATGTCCGCGCCCTTTCGGTGAAGATTCGATCAATGCTTATTATTTCAGTTAGGTGTATCTCATTTAATAGCTAGAATAAGGTTTGGTCTTTATTCGGCCTCCGGCTTCACCGCAAGCGCCGCTTCCGATGGACCTGCCACTGGCGGGGGAAGCGGCGTTCCGCGTTTGCGCTCACGGATCAGCGTCAGCAGGCCGGAGCCGACGATCAGCAGGATGCCGAGGCCCATCCAGACATCCACGTGATCACCGAAGACGAGATAGCCGAGCAGGATCGCCCAGAGCATCTGGCTGTACTGGATCGGTGTAACGATGGCCGCGGGGGCATAAAAAGACGCAAACATCAGCAGCACGGTTCCAACAGCCGCCAACAGGCCAAAGGCGGTCAGGAGAATGAGATCCCACGCGGTTGGCATCATCAGCTGCGGGATCATCGCGGCCGCGCACACCACAAGGCCGCCAAGCAGGCCTGCGCCATACATTGAAATGTTCTTTTCCTTCGACCCCAGCGCCCGGTAGATGATGACGGAGACGGCACCGGTAAAACCGGACGCGAGAGCGGCCAGATGCGCGAAAGATAATTCTCGAAAACCCGGTCTCAGGACGACGAGAACGCCGAGGAATCCAATCACGACAGCGGCCCAGCGGTTGGGTCCCACCCGTTCCTTCAGGAAGATCACGGACATGATCGTGGCGAAGGAGGGCAGTAGGAAGATCAGGCAGAAGGCCTCTGCCATCGAAAGATGCGTAAAGGCAATGATGCTGCCGACCGTGCCGATGGACGAGCAGACAAAGCGCAAGAGCCAGAGCGGACGATGGGTGGTCCGCACAAGATCCGTCCACTGATCCCCGCGCTTCAGCAGGAAGGGAATGGCGAGAAAGCCGACCAGCGTGCCGATGAAACCCGCCTGGAAGGGCGGCACGCGCCCATCCACCAGTTTGACGGCCGCATCGCTGAAGGAATAGGCGGCAAAGGAGAGGAGGGCGATGAGCCCGCCTTTGAGCGTGGTGGAATCGGAGGGAGACAAGCAGGAAATTCCGAATGAAGAATATGCCTGCTGACTTAGAGCCGAGCCCGTAACGCGTCAATTCAGATTTGCGCGCGCTTCTGCTTTCGCCGCCGCGATCTGGCGGAAGGCGTCGGCCAATACATCCGGCGTCTGCGCCCCGCTGACGGCATATTGCTGGTCGATAATAAAGAAGGGTACGCCATTGACGCCCATCTGCTGCGCCGCCTGAATTTCAGACACGATCAGGTCGCTATCGGCATCCGATTGCAGCAGCGTGCCGATCACCTGAGGGTTCAGGCCCGCCTTCTCGGCGATGTCGAGCAATACGGCGTGATCGCCGACATTGCGGCCTTCTTCAAAATTGGCCTTGAAGAGAGCGCTCACCACTTGCTCCTGAGCTTCACGGCTTTCCGTGCCGGCCCAGTGGATCAGGCGATGGGCGTCCAGCGTGTTGGGACCGATCTTGATGGCGTCGAAATCGAAGTTGATGCCAACCTCGCGGCCAAGCTCGGTCAGCATCTGGTGGGCGCCGCGCACCTTCTCCGCCCCGCCCAGCTTGGCTTCCAGAGCGGCCTTCTGGTCAACGCCCTCAGGCGGATAATCCGGGTTCAGGCGATAGGGACGCCAGTTGATGTCGATGCCGACAACGTCCTGAACATCTGCGATCGCCAGTTCCAGCCGGGCCTTGCCGAGATAGCACCATGGGCAGACCACATCCGAGACGAGGTCGATGGTGAGGCGTTCCATGGTGTTTCCTTTCAAAACTTATGCCGTTACTGCATCCGTGCATCCCACCAGGTCTGGCGTTGATAGCCGAACATGGGAGTGACCTGGGGCCTATCAATATACTTCCAGCGCGCCACCCATTGGGCGCCGATGTGGTAGAGCGGTATCACATAATGACCCGCGACGAGAAGCCGGTCATAGGCACGAACGGCCGCCTGGAAATCCTCCAGGGTGCGGGCGTTCAACATGGCGTCCATCATCCGGTCAATCTCGGGATCTGCTGTGCCCGCGAAGTTGAAGCTGCCCTGCGCGTCCCTTGAGGATGAGCCCCAGCGATTGATCTGCTCCGTTCCGGGCGAGAGCGAGGAGGGGAAGGCGCGGATGATCATGTCGTAATCGAACGTGTTGGAACGCGCCTGATACTGCGCATCGTCCACCGAGCGAATCGACATGGCGACGCCGATCAGCGACAGCGAGCGCTGGTATGCAATGGCGATCCTCTCCTGGGCCGGATTCTGCGTCATGATCTCGAAGGACAGCTGGCGACCTTCCTTGTCCAGCATCTTGCCGTCCTTGATGTTGTAGCCGGCCTGCCGCAAGAGATCTACCGTCTGCCGAAGCACCTTGCGGTCGCTGCCGGTGCCGTCCGTTTCCGGCATCCTGTAGGTGCCGGCCAGCAGGGCAGGCGGCAGCTTCTTGGCAGTCTCGCCGAGAAGCTTCTTTTCCCGGTCGTCCGCCGCGTTGCCATAGGCTCCCAGGGCGGAGTTCTGCCAGAAGCTTTGCGTGCGCTTGAAGGTGCCGCCGAGGATGTTGCGGTTCATCCACTCGAAATCCAGGGCGTAGGATAGGCCTTCTCGTACACGCTGGTCGGCAAAGACCAGACGGCGGGTGTTGAAGACAAGGCCGAACATGCCGGTCGGCAGACGCGGCTCGAAGATTTCCTTGACGATATCGCCGCGTTGCGCCGCCGGGAAATCATAGGCCTGCCCCCAATGTGCAGCATCCGGGTTGCCGTTAATGGCATCTCCCTCGGGGTAGAAATCCACCTCGCCCTTCTTGAAGGCCTCAAACAAGGTGGTGACCTGCAGGAAATAGAGGACGCTGATTTCGTCGTAATTGTCGAAGCCCACCTTGATTGGCACATCCTTGCCCCAATAGTTGGGGTCCCGCTTCCAGGTGATCTTTTCGCCCGGCTGGATGGAAGCGATCGTGTAGGGACCAGAGCCGATGACCGGGTTCAAGCCGCCCTTGTCGAAGGTTGCGGTATCAATCGCATGCTTGGGCAGGATCGGGGTCGAGGCGGCGAGAATCAGCGGCGTCTCTCGCGTCGCCTTGTCGTTGAAGGTGAAGCGGACACTGCGTTCGCCAATCTTCTCCATCTTTGCGACAGCGGCCAGGCGGCTGTCAAAGGGCGGACGTCCCTTGTCCTTCAAAAGGTTGAAGGTGAAAATCACATCGTCCGCCGTGACCGGCTGCCCATCCTGCCAATGCGCCTTCGGGTTCAGGTTGAACTGGATGAACGTGCGCTCGTCATCCCACTCCGCGCTTTCGGCCAGCAGGCCATAGAGCGTGAAGGGCTCGTCGGCAGAGCGCTGCATGAGCGGCTCGTACATGAGATTGCCGATCTCCGGATCCCAGACACCGCGCGCCGTGGTGCGCATGCCCTTCAGCACAAAGGGATTGAGACTGTCGAAGGTGCCGACGACACCGTAAGTGATTCGCCCGCCCTTCTTCACATTGGGGTTTACGTAAGGGAGGTTCTTGAAATCGGGCCCAAGCGCCGGCTTCCCGTGCATCGCGATTCCGTGAACCGGTTCTGCAAATGCACTGGTGCCGAGCCACGCAAAGGCAACGAGAAAGGTGATCAGGTGCCGCATCATCCATCCTTGGGTATTCGGGGATTCGCTGCAAATTAGCCGATTGCAGCGCTCAAACCAAATGCATAGCCGAAACTTGAGATGCACCAAGGAAAATGCGAAAGTAAGGCTGGATATCGGCCCGCTTGCCATGTAACAGGATTGGCCGAATGCGTGGGGTCATTCAATTGCCTCATTTGAACGAAAGGTGAGCGCAACAGACGACCCCTGCACGGAGCAGTATAGCTGTTCCCAAAAACCGCTTTCAGGAGACGGATCTCGGTATGATGCTTAAGGCAAACAACGTTCTGCGGACGGCTATGTCCGCTCTCGCACTTTCCATCGGTGCAGCTCCCATGGCCGCTTTCGCCCAGAACGCAGCCCCTCAGGCTGCCGCTCCCGGCGCGCCCCCGCTTGGCTGGTTCAAGACCTGCGACAAGCAGGACGATAGCGACGTTTGCGCAGTCCAGAATGTCCTGCTCTCGCAGAACGGTCAGCTTATCACGGCAGTCGGCCTCATCACGGTCGAAGGCAAGGTGAACCGCAAGATTCTTCAGGTTTCCGTACCTTCTGCTCGTCTGATCCAGCCAGGCATCACCATGCAGATCGATGGCGGCAAGGGCCAGAAGATGGACTACGTCCTCTGCATTCCGGATCGCTGCACGGCAGAACTGCCACTGACGGACGCGATGATCGCCAGCCTCAAGAAGGGCACCGACGTGGTCTTCACATCGATCAATTTCCGTCGTGCTCCGAACCCGATCAAGGTTTCGCTCGGTGGCTTCACCGGCGCTTTCGATGGCCAGCCGATCTCGCAGTCGCAGCTTGCTGAAAGCCAGCGCAGCCTGCAGGAAAGCATGCAGAAGAAGGCTGAAGAAGCCCGCAAGAAGCTGGAAGACGCTCAGAACGCTGCCAAGCAGTAATCGCGGTCTGACAGATCGCTATCGAAAAAGGGGAGGTTGCTCGTGCAACCTCCCCTTATCATTTCCGGACTGCTGCCTCTGGTCAGTGCGCCAGAATTGCCTTTGGCTTCAACTGGCCGCTCGGCGCCTTATCGAAGATCTGGAACACCTGCGGGTTTTTCAGCGGCTGCTCGCTGTCGTCATGGATGAGGTTCTGTTCCGAGACATAAGCGATGTAGGCCTGCTCATCATTTTCGGCGAGCAAGTGATAGAAGGGCTGGTCCTTGGATGGCCTGATCTCGGCCGGAATTGCATTCCACCATTCCTCGGTGTTCGCAAATTCCGGATCCACATCAAACACGACTCCGCGGAACGGAAAGACCCTGTGACGAACAACTTCACCGATCGTGAATTTTGCGTTTCTCTGTTTCATGGTGCGAACTTCCTTTCGACATCCATGTGGGAATTCACAAATCTGACATCAAGAGGTCCTGACGTCAGAACTTTATCATCCTCCGCTCTTGTTGCTCAAACGTAAAAGGCCGGCGGATGGTTGCCGCCGGCCCCGATAAAGCTTGTGCAGATGCTCGGCTTATGCCGAGTAATACATGTCGAATTCGACAGGATGCGGCGTCATTTCATAACGCATGACTTCCTGCATCTTCAGTTCGATATAGGCATCGATCTGGTCATCATCGAACACGCCGCCTGCAGTGAGGAACTTGCGATCCTTGTCGAGGCTTTCGAGCGCTTCGCGCAAGCTACCGCACACCGTCGGGATCTTTTTCAGTTCCTTCGGCGGCAGATCGTACAGATCCTTGTCCATGGCCTTGCCGGGATGGATCTTGTTCTTGATGCCATCGAGGCCGGCCATCAGCATGGCAGCAAAGCCGAGATAGGGGTTCTGCGCCGGATCTGGGAAGCGAACTTCCACGCGCTTTGACTTCGGACCCGTGCCGAACGGAATACGGCACGAAGCGGAACGGTTGCGGGCGGAATAGGCCAGCAGCACCGGCGCTTCATAGCCGGGAACCAGACGCTTGTAGGAGTTGGTCGTCGGGTTCGTGAAGGCGTTGATGGCCTTGGCGTGCTTGATGATACCGCCGATGTAATAGAGGCAGCTTTCAGACAGGCCTGCATATTCGTCGCCGGCGAAGGTCGGCTTGCCGTCCTTCCAGATCGACTGGTGAACGTGCATGCCCGAACCGTTGTCGCCGTAGACAGGCTTCGGCATGAAGGTCGCCGTCTTGCCATAGGCATTGGCAACCTGATGCACAACGTACTTGTAGATCTGCATCTTGTCGGCGTTGCGCACCAGCGTGTCGAACTTCACGCCAAGCTCATGCTGGGCGGAAGCCACTTCGTGGTGGTGCTTTTCAACGACCACGCCCATTTCGGCGAGAACCGTAAGCATCTCGGAGCGCATGTCCTGCAGGCTGTCGACCGGCGGAACCGGGAAGTAGCCGCCCTTGACGCGCGGACGGTGGCCAAGGTTGCCCGTTTCGTAATCGGTGTCGTCATTGGACGGCAGTTCGGAGGAATCGAGCTTGAAGCCCGTATTGTACGGGTCCGCCTTGTACTTCACGTCGTCGAAGACGAAGAATTCCGGCTCGGGGCCAACGAAGACCGTATCGCCGATACCGGAAGCCTTCAGGTAGGCTTCCGCCTTCTTGGCCGTGCCGCGCGGGTCGCGGTTATAGGCCTCGCCGGAAATCGGGTCCAGAATATCGCAGATGACGACCATGGTCGACTGAGCGAAGAACGGGTCCATGTGCACGGTCGCCGGGTCTGGCATCAGCACCATGTCGGACTCGTTGATTGCCTTCCAGCCGCCAATCGAGGAGCCGTCGAACATGACGCCGTCGGCGAACATGTCCTCGTCAACCGCTGCCACGTCCATCGTAACGTGCTGCAGCTTGCCCTTGGGGTCGGTGAAGCGCAGATCGACGAACTTCACGTCGTTTTCCTTGATCTGCTTCATGATGTCGCTTGCGGTCGTCATTGGGTCTCCCTTTGTGAGATGCTTTGGGTCTCTTACGCGTTCTTATCGGTCGCGCTTATTATTTATATGGCGTCCACACCGGTTTCGCCGGTACGGATGCGAACAACTTCCTCAACGTTGGATACGAATATCTTGCCGTCACCAATGCGTCCAGTCTGGGCTGCATTCCGGAT
Source organism: Rhizobium oryzicola (assembly GCF_030504645.1). Classification (GTDB taxonomy): domain Bacteria; phylum Pseudomonadota; class Alphaproteobacteria; order Rhizobiales; family Rhizobiaceae; genus Neorhizobium; species Neorhizobium oryzicola. Next base: position 66,505 of record NZ_JAUKWQ010000005.1, read on the forward strand.
GGCATCGATGACTGCGTCGACATTCTCGTCCGCCAGCACAACCTCGACCTTCACCTTCGGCAGAAAATCAACGACATATTCCGCACCACGGTACAATTCCGTGTGGCCCTTCTGACGGCCAAAACCCTTTGCCTCGGTCACCGTAATGCCCTGCAAGCCGACTTCCTGAAGGGCTTCCTTCACTTCGTCGAGCTTGAAAGGCTTGATGATCGCTTCGATCTTTTTCATGAGAAAATATCTCTCCGCTTCTCCCTTGGAGCGAACCTCTGCCCGCTCGCCCCCTCTGATGCAGGTATCGTGCCAAACGCAAACGGGAAATGCCAGAACTTCCTTCAGTTATCAGCAGAATGCAGCAGGCCCCGACACACGGCGCAATTGTTGCTCGTCGCCAGCTTTCGGGAGACTATGCTCCGCCTTCCGCGCCAGGCAGCGTGCAAAGTGCCTCAGATGGAGCAACTAATTTGCCCGTTTTTCGAGCATGCAGCTCATTATTTATGCAGTGTTGCTTCATAAGCAACTTGTGCTTTTTCCTTATCGCCTATTCAATGGCCATCATGACCAGCAGAAATCATCGTCTTTTCACACCTGAAGAAATGGGTCTGGCCGATCGCCTCTCTGCCGAATCGGGCATCGATTCGTTCGCATTGATGGAGCGGGCAGGGCAGGCTGTCGCGGCGTCGGCGTTAAAGCACTGGCCGGACGCTCTCCGTTTCGTGGTGCTGTGCGGGCCTGGCAATAATGGTGGCGATGGCTATGTGGCGGCGCGCGCCTTGGCATCTGCCGGGGCTGCCGTTTCGGTTTACCATCTGGGCGACCCTCAAGGCCTGCAGGCTGATGCGCGAGAGGCTAAGCAGATATGGCACGGAGACTTGGCGCCGCTCGCGGCCTATGTGCCCACCAAGGGTGACGTCATCATCGATGCGCTGTTTGGCGCAGGCCTGTCGCGTCCTGTTCCTGATCCGGTTGCGGAACTCATCTCGGCCGTCAATGATCTTGAGCTGTCGATACTTGCGGTCGATCTTCCCTCCGGTGTTAGTGGTCGCCACGGCGTGGTGCTGGGTGCTGCGTTCCGTGCCGCACGGACGGTGACCTTCATGTCACGCAAGCCCGGCCATCTGCTTTTGCCAGGTCGAGAGCTGTGTGGCGAGCTGGAGGTTTTCGATATCGGAATTCCGCAGAGGATACTGGACCGGGCTGGGGGCAAGCTCTTCGAAAACCATCCCGATCTTTGGCGGCACACGCTGCCCGCTCTTTCCTCGAACACGCACAAATATAGACGCGGCCATCTCGCCGTCTTCAGCGGCGGCGCATCCCATACAGGCGCCGCGCGTCTCAGTGCTGCGGCGGGTCTCGTGTCGGGGGCGGGATTGGTGACCGTCGCTGCACCATCCGACGCGATCAGTGTTTTGGCGCCCGCCCTGACCGCCGTCATGCTGCGAGAGATCGATAACACCAGCAGTCTCCAGTCATGGCTCGATACCGCCAAGCTCTCCGCTTTCGTCCTCGGTCCGGGCTTTGGCGTCGGCAGCAAGACAAGGGACTTCGTCAGGCTCTTGGCGGATCGGTCTGTGGTCGTCGATGCGGATGGCATCACCTCCTTCAAGGATGACCCTGCGGAGCTATTCACGTTGTTTGCAAACGGTCCGACCCGCCTTGTGCTGACCCCACATGAAGGGGAGTTCGCGCGGCTGTTTCCGGACCTTGCCGAAAGTGAGGGTCTTGGAAAGGTCGAGAAGGCGCAGGCCGCCGCCAAACGCGCCAATGCCGCCATCGTCTACAAAGGGGCAGATACCGTAATCGCCGCACCCGATGGGCGCGCCTTCATCAATACGAACGCACCACCATGGCTCGCCACCGCCGGCTCCGGCGACGTGTTCGCCGGCATCATCGGTGCGCTCCTGGCGCAGGGTGTGCCAGCTTTCGAGGCGGCGGCCGCCGGCGTCTGGCTGCATGGCGAGGCAGCAAACGCGAGTGGGCCCGGTATGACTGCGGAAACGCTGATCCCTCACATTCCCTCAGCGTTTGATCTTTTGCATTCTTAGATCAGATCTTGGACCCCACCGCTTTTTGCAGCAGTTGTGCCCCGTTCGGCGCATTGACCTTTCCGCCTGTGATGAAGAAGGCAAGGACGTCGCGGGGTTTTGTTTCCACCTTCCGGTCGGGCGCATTGACCGGAAGATCTTCCGGCACGCCGCCGCCGGCATAGGTCTGAAGCCGTTTGGCCCAGAGATCGATATCGCCGGGCGGATAGCAGGTCGGGTTGTCATCCGTGCCCTTCTGCAGCCGGGCATAGACGAAATCGGCCGTCACGTCCGCAAACATCGGATACTCGTGATGGTCGGCGCAGACGGCAGCCACCTCATATTTCGCCAGAAGCTCGACGAATTCAGGCGTGCAGAAGCTTTCATGGCGCGGCTCCACCACATGGCGTAGTGGCAGACCCTCCAGCGTCTTCGGCAGCAATTGCAGAAACGCCTCGAAGTCGTCTGGCTCGAACTTCTTGGTGCCCATGAACTGCCACAGGATCGGCCCGAGATGGGATCCGAGTTCAGCAATGCCTTGCCCCAGGAACTTTTCCACTGATGGTCCGGCTTCCGCCAGGACCTTTCGATTGGTACAGAACCGACTGGCCTTCAGCGAGAACACGAAATCTTCAGGCACTTCGGATGCCCATTTGGCGAAGGTTTCCGGCTTCTGGCTGGAATAATAGGTGCCGTTGACCTCGATCGCCCGCAACTGGCGGCTGGCAAATTCCAGCTGCCGCTTCTTGGCAAGCTTCGGCGGATAGAAACTCTCATCCCAGGGATCGAAGGTCCAGCCGCCGATACCGGTGCGGATGCTTGCCAGCGCCATGATCTCTCTCCCTATTCTGCAGCCTGGATTTTGCGAACCGGCCGCCGCTCGATAAGCTCTTTCAGGAACTGGCCGGTATAGGACCGCTTTTCCTTCACCACATCTTCTGGCGTGCCAACGGCCACGATCTCGCCGCCGCCCGTGCCGCCCTCCGGTCCGATATCGATGATCCAATCGGCAGTCTTGATGACTTCCAGATTGTGCTCGATCACCACGACCGAATTGCCCTGGTTCGCCAGTTCGTGCAGCATTTCCAGAAGTTTTGCGACATCGTGGAAGTGCAGGCCCGTGGTTGGCTCATCGAGAATATAAAGCGTTCGGCCGGTGGAGCGTTTTGACAGTTCCTTGGCCAGTTTGACGCGCTGCGCCTCACCGCCGGACAGGGTGTTGGCCTGCTGGCCAACCTTGATGTAACCAAGGCCCACTTCCAGCAGCGCCTGCAGCTTGTCGCGCACAGCCGGCACCGCCGAGAAGAACTCGACGCCTTCCTCCACTGTCATATCAAGCACATCGGCGATCGACTTGCCCTTGAAGGTGACGTCAAGCGTTTCCCTGTTATAGCGTTTGCCGTGGCAGACATCACAGGTGACATAGACATCCGGCAGGAAGTGCATCTCGATCTTGATGACGCCATCGCCCTGGCAGGCCTCGCAGCGTCCGCCCTTGACGTTGAAGGAGAAGCGGCCCGGCTGATAACCGCGCGCCTTGGCTTCCGGAAGCCCCGCAAACCAGTCACGGATTGGGGTGAAAGCTCCGGTATAGGTGGCCGGGTTGGAGCGCGGCGTGCGGCCGATCGGTGACTGGTCGATATCGATAACCTTGTCGATGAACTCCAGGCCGTCAATGCGCTCATGCTCGGCAGGAATTTCGCGCGCACCCATCACGCGACGCGCGGCTGCCTTGTAGAGCGTTTCAATCAGGAAGGTGGACTTGCCACCGCCCGATACGCCTGTCACTGCCGTAAACAGCCCGAGCGGCACGGAGGCAGTCACATTCTTAAGGTTGTTGCCGCGTGCGCCGACGACCTTGATCTCCTTGCCCTTCTTCGGCTTTCGGCGTTCTGCGGGAACCGCGACGCCTAATTCGCCGGACAGGTATTTGCCGGTCAGCGATTTCGGGTTCGCCATGATTTCCTTCGGCGTTCCCGCAGCCACGACCTGGCCGCCGTGAACACCGGCAGCCGGGCCGATATCCACCACGTAATCCGCTGTCAGGATGGCATCCTCGTCATGTTCGACAACGAGAACGGTATTGCCGATATCGCGCAGGTGCTTCAGCGTTTCGAGAAGCCGCGCATTATCCCGCTGGTGCAGGCCGATCGACGGTTCGTCGAGAACGTAGAGAACACCTGTCAGGCCTGAACCGATCTGCGAGGCGAGACGGATTCGCTGGCTCTCGCCGCCGGACAAGGTGCCGGACGATCGCGACAGGCTGAGATAATCCAGGCCGACATCGTTCAGGAAGCGCAGGCGATCGCGGATTTCCTTGAGGATACGGACGGCAATTTCGTTCTGCTTGGCCGTCAGCTTTTCCGGCAGCGCCTCGAACCAGTCGCGCGCGATCCGGATCGACATCTCCGTGACCTGGCCGATATGCAGCGTGTCGATCTTGACCGCCAAAGCCTCCGGCTTCAGGCGAAAACCGTTACAGGCCGGGCAGGGCGCCGCCGACATGTAACGCTCGATCTCTTCACGCGCCCAGGCGCTGTCGGTTTCCTTCCAGCGGCGTTCCAGGTTCGGCACAATGCCTTCGAACGTCTTGGTCGTCTTGTAGGAGCGCGCACCGTCGGCGTAGTTGAACTCAATCTTCTCCTCTGTGCCATGCAGGATGGCGCGCTGCGCCTCCTTCGACAGCTTCGACCAACGATCGGAGAGCTTGAAGCCAAACGCCTTACCAAGCCCTTCCAGCGTCTGATTGTAATAAGGCGAACTGGACTTGGCCCAGGGGGCAATCGCTCCATCCTTCAGCGTCCGCTCTGTCTCAGGCACGATAAGGTTCTCATCCACCTTTTGCTGCGCGCCGAGGCCGTCGCAGGTCGGGCAGGCGCCGAAGGGATTGTTGAAGGAGAAGAGGCGCGGCTCGATTTCCGGAATGGTGAAGCCGGAGACGGGGCAGGCGAATTTTTCCGAAAACAGAACCCGTTCATGGGTTTCGTTCAGCGACTTGTTGGCCGAACCGCCGGCCGCGGTTTCCTCGGGCGGCAGCGGCTTGTCGGCGAATTCCGCGACAGCCAGACCGTCGGCGAGCTTCAGGCAGGTCTCGAGACTGTCAGCAAGACGCGCGCCGATGTCCCCGCGCACCACGACGCGGTCCACCACGACGTCGATATCGTGCTTGTACTTCTTGTCGAGGGCGGGAACCTCGGCGATCTCGTAGAACTGGCCGTCCACCTTGACGCGCTGGAAGCCCTTCTTCATCAGGTCTGCCAGTTCCTTCTTGTACTCACCCTTACGCCCGCGCACGAGCGGCGCCAGAATATAAAGGCGGGTACCTTCGTCGAAAGCGAGTACACGATCCACCATCTGACTGACCGTCTGGCTTTCGATCGGCAGGCCCGTCGCCGGCGAATAGGGAACCCCGACGCGCGCAAACAGGAGGCGCATATAGTCGTAGATCTCGGTCACGGTTCCGACCGTCGAGCGCGGGTTCTTCGACGTGGTCTTCTGCTCGATGGAAATAGCTGGCGACAGGCCATCGATCTGATCGACATCCGGCTTCTGCATCATCTCCAGAAACTGGCGGGCGTAGGCCGAAAGGCTTTCCACATAGCGGCGTTGACCTTCCGCATAGATGGTGTCGAAGGCAAGCGACGATTTTCCCGATCCCGACAGGCCCGTCATGACGATCAGGCTGTTGCGGGGCAGGTCGAGATCGATGCCCTTGAGGTTATGTTCGCGCGCGCCGCGAATGGAGATCGTCTTGAGTTCGCTCATCGGTCAAAAGCTCTGGTGGGAGGTCCAGCCTGCAACGATCGCGTTGCGGCCAACCCTTATTTAGTGATTGAGCGGCGGCTGTCGAGGCAGGATCGAAGCCGGAACCGCATTCTTGTTGGGGCCTACGAAGGAATCCGTTGACAGGATCATAACCAAATAATAGAACAAATAAAGAACAATTTGCTTGTGGATTAACGCACCGGAAAATCCTTTCGGTCACGGCAATGGTTTAGAGTGTGCCACTTCCATGAATGCAGGCGCCGTGTAAGACGGCGAATAGGGTGATTGTGATGGCGGGCAGCGTCAACAAAGTAATTTTGATCGGTAATGTGGGCGCTGATCCCGAAATCCGTCGTACACAGGATGGTCGGCCGATCGCGAACCTGCGCATCGCGACATCCGAAAGCTGGCGCGATCGCAATTCCGGTGAGCGCCGCGAAAAGACCGAATGGCACACGGTGGTCGTGTTCAACGAAGGCCTGTGCAAGGTCGTTGAGCAATATGTCAAGAAGGGTGCCAAGCTTTACATCGAAGGCGCGCTTCAGACCCGCAAGTGGCAGGACCAGAACGGCAATGACCGTTACTCGACGGAAGTGGTTCTGCAGGGCTTCAATTCCACGCTGACCATGCTGGATGGTCGTGGTGAAGGCGGCGGGCAGGGCGCCGGTGGCGGCAGCATGGGGTATGGCGGCGGGTCTTCCCGCGGTGGTTCAAGCGATTTTGGCGGCGGCTATGGCGATGATTATGATCGTGCGCCTGCCAGCTCCGGCCGCGGCGGCAGCTCGTCCGGTGGCGGCGGCGGTGGTTTCGCCCGCGATCTGGATGACGACATTCCGTTCTGAGAACTTCCCTGGGCGCCTGTTAAAGCGGGCGCCCGTTTTGTATGTGGCTGTCAGGCTGCCTTGTCGGCCAGCATGGCAACCAATGCGTCAGATTGAGAGACGATGCCGGCCAACTTGTTGTTGTCGCGTACGACGGGCAAGTCATGAACACCCTGTTCCGCAAACAGGATGATGGCATCGGCAATCGGTGTTTCGGGCTGAACCGTCTTTACCGGGAAGGTCATGATGTCCTTGACCGTATCGTTCGGCGCGCTGGCGCCTGACAGAGCAAGGCGGAGGCGTTGCATGAAGCCGATCCTGGGGCGTCCGCCGGTCCATGTCGGCTTGTTCAAGAAGTCACCATGCGTGATGATGCCGACCACTTCCGCCCGGTCATTGGTGACGGGCAAAGCGTGGAAATGGTGGCGCCGCATCAGTTCATGCGCCTCTTTCAGTGTCGTATCCGGTGCCACGGCCACCACGTCACGCGACATGATGCTGGCGCAATCCGTATGGCTTGCCCGGCGTCGATAGGATTTTAGTTCCGTCCGCCGCAGAATCGTTTCCAGGTCTTCCCTGTTGATGTCGAGGAACTCGTCGTAGTCCTCAAGCACTTCATCGAGGTCGGTGGAGGTGAAGCCGATGCGTTGGATGGGGGCCGGATCCTGCGTACCGTGCTGCACGGGCGTTGATCTGATGCGATGCGGGTAGGTACGGCCCGACAGCTTGTTGAGCGCCAATGCCATGCCCAGCAACAGCAGCGAATTGCCGAGCACAGGCCAAAGCACGAAGCCATAACCGAGATCGTGAATGGCCGGGCCGCCCAGAACGGCTGTCAGGGCAATGGCGCCACTTGGCGGATGCAGGCAGCGGAAGGTCATCATCATCGCGATGGCAACACCGGCTGCGACGGCGGCTGCCAGATAAAGATGTGGAATGAAGGCTGCAGTCGTCACGCCCACGAGGGCTGCCAGCATGTTTCCGCCCAAGATCGACCAGGGTTGTGCCAGGGGACTGGACGGCACCGCAAACAGCAAGACAGCCGATGCGCCCATGGGGGCGACCAATGCCGGGAAGCCGGGCAGGTAGCTTGCTGCGGCGCTTCCGATAAGGCCGGTCAGCAGGATGCCGATCAGTGCAGTTGAGCCAGAACGTATGCGTTCCCTGGGGCTCACGGGTGCTGTGTCGGGAAGCAGGCCTCGCAGGCTGGATAGCATGATTGGGGTGTCCGCTGAAAAAATCGGAAAGGTGAATATCCTGGCAAGCGTGCGCTGCCGAGGATCTTATTCAGTGCGTTCTAATGAATGAGGACGCCGCGTCAAAGCTCAAAAGCTGAGCGGATGCCGTCCACCACGAACTGCACGGAAAGCGCGGCAAGAAGCACGCCCAGCAGGCGCGTCAGGAGCGCACGGCCAGTCACGCCGAGAAAACGGTCCAGCTTTTCAGCTGCCAGAAGCGCAACCAGCACGCTGCCGAGCGTGATGACCAGCATGCCGATCAGGATGGCGCGATCGAGCGGCGCGGCAAACGAGCCGGCCAGAAGAACGGTGGCGGAAATCGCGCCAGGGCCGGCGATGAGGGGCAGGGCCAGCGGAAAGACGGCAAGGTTCTGGATGTGGTCCACAGTGATCGCCGTCTTAGACGTCTCTTCCTTCCGCTCATTGCGCTTCTGAAAAATCATTTCGAAGGCGATCCAGAAGAGAAGAAGTCCGCCGGCGATGCGGAAGGCGCCCATGGAAATGCCGAGCAGGCCGAGGATGCCCGCGCCGAACAAGGCGAAGACCGTGAGGATGCCAAACCCGATCAGCGAGCCGCGAAACGCCACCTGGCGGCGCTGCGACCGGTCCATGCCGGTCGTAAGGCCGAGGAAGATCGGAGCGAGACCGGGCGGGTCCAGCGTAACCAGAAGCGTGGTGAAGGCACTCATGATGGTATCAGCCGTTGCCATATCCGCTTCATCCTCCGTAATGGTTGCTCTCCAGCGATGACATTGTTAGGACATCAGCGCAAGCTTTCGCATCGGTCTGTTCCCATTCCCGCGCAACGCCTCGCGAAAGCCGTAAAAGGCTGTTCAAAACATACTGACAAATTGGCTTTGCCAAAGCCTTTCCGCTATAAAAATCCAACTGATTCCGAACAGAGATCGTGACCCGTTTTGACTGAACAGAGCACACCCGGCGGCGGTAAGCTGCCTCCCGGCATCGAACCTATTTCCATCATGGAGGAGATGCAGCGCTCCTACCTCGATTACGCGATGAGCGTGATCGTGAGCCGCGCTCTCCCTGACGTGCGCGACGGCCTGAAGCCGGTGCATCGCCGTATCCTTTACGGCATGAACGAACTCGGCCTCGACTGGAACAAGAAATACGTCAAGAGCGCCCGCGTGACCGGTGACGTGATGGGTAAATATCACCCACACGGCGACGCCGCGATCTATGACGCCTTGGCGCGCATGGCGCAGGACTGGTCGCTGCGCATGCCGCTGATCGATGGTCAGGGCAATTTCGGTTCCATCGATGGCGATCCGCCGGCCGCACAGCGCTACACAGAATGCCGCCTGCAGAAGGTGACGCAGACCCTGTTGGACGATCTCGACAAGGAGACAGTCGATTTCCGCGACAACTACGACGGCACCATGTCGGAACCGGTCGTGGTGCCTGCCAAGTTCCCGAACCTGCTGGTCAACGGGGCAGGCGGCATCGCAGTTGGCATGGCCACCAACATTCCGCCGCATAATCTCAGCGAAGTGATCGACGGCTGTATCGCGCTGATGGAAAATCCGGCAATCGAACTGCCGGAACTCATGCGTATCATTCCTGGCCCGGATTTCCCGACCGGCGCGCTGATCCTCGGCCGCTCCGGCATCCGCTCCGCCTATGAAACAGGCCGTGGCTCCATCATCATGCGCGGCCGCGCCACCGTAGAAGCTATGCGTGGCGACCGCGAACAGATCATCATCACCGAAGTTCCCTATCAGGTGAACAAGGCGGCGATGATTGAGAAGATCGCCGAACTCGTGCGCGAAAAGCGGATCGAGGGCATCTCCGACCTGCGCGACGAGTCCGACCGTCAGGGCTATCGTGTCGTCATCGAGCTGAAGCGCGATGCCAATGCGGAAGTGATCCTCAACCAGCTCTATCGCTATACCCCGCTGCAGAGCTCCTTTGGCGCCAATATGGTCGCGCTGAATGGCGGCAAGCCCGAGCAGTTGACCCTGATCGACATGCTGAAGGCCTTCGTGACCTTCCGTGAAGAGGTCGTTAGCCGGCGAACGAAGTACCTGCTGCGCAAGGCGCGCGAGCGCGCGCATGTCTTGGTCGGCCTTGCTATCTCGGTCGCCAATATCGATGAGGTGATCAACCTCATCCGTCGCGCGCCGGATCCGCAGACGGCCCGCGAGCAGTTGATGGAGCGCCGTTGGCCGGCACATGACGTGGAGCCGCTGATCCGCTTGATCGACGACCCTCGCCACAAGATCAATGAGGACGGCACCTATAACCTCTCGGAAGAGCAGGCCCGTGCTATCCTCGAGCTTCGTCTGGCCCGCCTCACCGCACTTGGTCGTGACGAAATTGCCGATGAACTCAATAAGATAGGCGCTGAAATCAGCGATTATCTCGACATCCTGTCGTCGCGTCTGCGCATCCAGCAGATCGTCAAGGACGAGCTTGGCGCAATCCGTGATGAGTTCGGCACACCCCGCCGCACCGAGATCATGGAAGGCGGTCCTGACATGGACGATGAGGATCTCATCGCCCGTGAGGACATGGTCGTGACCGTCTCGCATCTCGGCTACATCAAGCGCGTTCCGCTGACGACCTACCGCGCGCAGCGCCGTGGCGGCAAGGGCCGTTCGGGCATGCAGACGCGTGACGAGGATTTCGTTACCCGGCTATTTGTTGCCAACACGCATACGCCGGTTCTGTTCTTCTCGTCACGCGGTATCGTCTACAAGGAAAAGGTCTGGCGCCTGCCGATCGGCACGCCGACCTCGCGTGGCAAGGCGTTGATCAACATGCTGCCGCTGGAGCCCGGCGAGCGCATCACCACGATCATGCCACTGCCCGAGGACGAAGCGAGCTGGGAGAACCTGGACGTCATGTTCTCCACGACGCGCGGCACCGTGCGCCGCAACAAGCTGTCCGACTTCGTTCAGGTCAACCGCAATGGCAAGATCGCGATGAAGCTGGAAGAGGAGGGTGACGAAATCCTCTCCGTCGAAACCTGCCTGCCGCCGAATCCGGACCTCAATCTGCCGGGCGACGATGTCCTTCTGACGACGGCGCTCGGCCAGTGCATCCGCTTCCCCGTCGATGATGTGCGAGTGTTTGCCGGTCGTAATTCGATCGGCGTGCGCGGCATCACGCTCGCAGACGGTGATCGCCTGATCTCCATGACCATCGTTGGCCATGTCGATGCAGAACCGTGGGAGCGTGCTGCTTATCTGAAGCGCTCCGCAGCGGAACGGCGTGCTGCCGGTGTTGATGAAGAAGACATCGCTCTCGTCGGCGAAGAAGTGACGGAAGAAGGTCAGCTCAGCGACGAGCGCTACGAATACCTGAAGGCGCATGAGCAGTTCGTTCTGACCGTGTCGGAACGTGGGTTCGGCAAGCGCTCTTCCTCCTACGATTTCCGCACGTCGGGCCGAGGTGGCAAGGGTATCCGCGCCACCGATACATCGAAGACCAATGAGATTGGCGAGCTGGTCGCGGCCTTCCCGGTCGAGGACAAGAACCAACTGATGCTTGTCTCCAACGGTGGTCAGTTGATCCGTGTGCCCGTCGATGGTATCCGCATCGCCAGCCGCGCCACCAAGGGCGTGACGATCTTCTCGACTGCGAAGGACGAAAAGGTCGTGTCCGTCGAGCGCATCAGCGAGCCTGAGGGTGACGATGAGGCTGGCGATCTGCCAGAGGAGATTGTTGCCGAAGCGGGTGACATCACGGAAGCACCTGGTGGTGCAGAAGGATCCGACGGCGCCAGCGAATAAAGCGAAGCGCATAACACAAAGCCCGGAGCGATTGTCCATCGCTCCGGGCTTTTCCTTTGGGTGGGTTGCGTCAGGCAGTCTGTTGAAGTGTTGGGCAAAAGCGACCTACGCTTTTGCCCATACTGTTTCAGGCCGGGCGAACCAGAATGTGCTTCTTCTTGCCCAGCGACAGCTTGATCACGCCATCAGCCGTCAGTTCGCCCGCGCCGATTACCGCACGCTCGTCAGCCACGGACTGGTCGTTGATCTTCACGGCGCCGCCCTGGACATGCCTGCGGGCTTCACCGTTGGAGGCCGCGAGGCCGGCCTTGACGATCAGCGACAGCAAGCCGATGCCGACCTCGAGCTCGGACTTCGCTACGTCGATCGACGGCAGGTTATCCGCCAGTGCACCCTCTTCGAAGGTCTTGCGGGCGGTTTCTGCGGCTTCTTCGGCAGCAGCACGGCCATGCAGGATCGCGGTGACCTCTGTCGCAAGGATCTTCTTGGCCTCGTTGATCTCGGAGCCGCCGAGAGCCGCAAGCTTAGCGATCTCATCCAGCGGCAACGTTGTGAAGAGCTTCAGGAAGCGAACGACGTCCGCGTCTTCGGTGTTGCGCCAATATTGCCAGAAGTCGTAGACCGGCAGCAGCTCGGCGTTCAGCCAGACCGCTCCAGAGGCAGACTTGCCCATCTTCTGGCCGGACGATGTGGTCAGCAGCGGCGCGGTCAAAGCGTAGAGCTGCGGCGTATCCATGCGGTGACCGAGATCAATGCCGTTGACGATATTGCCCCACTGGTCAGAACCGCCCATTTGCAGGCGGCAGCCGTAGCGCTTGTTCAGCTCGACGAAGTCGTAGGCCTGGAGGATCATGTAATTGAATTCCAGGAAGGAGAGCGACTGCTCGCGGTCGAGGCGCGTCTTCACGCTATCGAAGGAGAGCATGCGGTTGACCGAGAAGAAGCGGCCGACATCCCGCAGGAATTCCAGGTAGTTGAGGGAGCGCAGCCACTCGGCATTATTCAGCATCAGGGCGCCGCCCTTGGGCCCCTTGTCGTAATCAAGGTAATGCGAGAAGCAGCGCTTGATCGACGCGATGTTTTCCTCGATCGTCTCAAGCGTCATCAGCTTGCGCGCCTCCTCCTTGAAGGAGGGGTCGCCGACCATGCCCGTTCCGCCGCCCATCAGCGAAATCGGCTGATGACCCGTCTGCTGGAACCAATGCAGCATCATGATCTGCATCAGATGGCCGACATGCAGGCTGGATGCCGTTGGATCATAACCGATATAGGCCGTCACGCTTTCCTTGGTCAGCAGTTCATCCAGGCCCGTTTCATCGGAAACCTGATGGATGAAGCCGCGTTCATCGAGCGTGCGGAGGAAGTCGGACTTGAACCTGGACATGGACCTGATCTCTGTTCGGGTAGGAAGATGATGCGGCGCCTCTACCACTGTTTTGCAGCATAATCACGCCTAAAGTGACGTCGTTTGCTCAGTCCCTTGGAGCGAGGAAGGCTGGTGGCGGCACATGCAGCCGCCAATTAACACTTCATTCTTTTACTCCTTCTAGAGTTTGTGGGATTCCGCCGCGCTCGATAAGGAAGATTTGCGTAGCATGGGCGCAAATGGCGGCTTCAATCTGCAGCGACGTTGCCACCGAAAGGAAGCAAGTTCGCAATTGCAAGCACCCACATGTCTGCTTTATCTGTGATACATTCTTATGTTTTAAGAAAAGAGCATTGGTGCAATGCCAGGAACCTGATGGGGTCTGACCTGAGGAGTGAAATGCCGATGCTGCGATTGGGATACGTTTAAGGACACCGGGATGAATGGAGCGGACTTTTTCCTGGTGGTCAATTTCCTGATCGGCTTGTCGTTTGCAGTCGTCTTTCTGATCGTTTCGACCCGCAGTCGTTCTCGCATTGCTGCCCGCTGGATTGCGGCGGCCTATGCAATCGCTTCGTTCTCGACCATTTCTGAATTGCTCGTTGCTCACACCGAATTCGTGAAATTTTTTGCGCTGACGGCTTTTGCCACTGTTCTCGCCGGTCTTTTGCTGATCCGGATCGGCATTGGTCGTCTATACGGCGTCCCGGCCAGCCCCGCGCCGTTGATCGTGTTTTACGGCATCGCATTGGTGCTTGATCTGATTGTCTATGAGTTGCCGCGTGGTACCTGGGTTCATTCGTTCAGCTATCAGACACCGTTTGCTCTGGCCATTTTCTTTAGTGCAACCGCGGTGTTGCGGTCGTCGCGTCGTGCGCCGATCGATCGCGCCATTGCATGTCTTCTGTTTATGACGGGCTTTATGTTCATCGCAAAGGCCGCCGCCGCTGTGTTGCTGGGTGCTGGTGCCACAGCCAAGGATTATGTTCATTCCTATTATGCTCTGGTGTCCCAGAGCTCGACGGGCGTATTTGTCGTTCTGGTCGGCCTGATGCTGCTGTCCGTTTTCGTTCTCGAAATCATGGCACAGGAGCGCAGCAATTCGGAAGTGGATGCGCTGTCCGAGGTTCTCAATCGCCGCGGCTTCGACAATCATTGTGATATGCGGCTGCGGCGGCTACCCGGACCGCATGCACTGATCCTGTGCGACCTCGATCACTTCAAGAAGATAAACGATACTTACGGCCATTATTCCGGCGACTGCGTCATCCGGGCCTTTGCTGATCTCCTGAAGGCAAGCGCACCCGAAAATGCCGTGGTTGGTCGTCTGGGTGGGGAAGAATTCTGCGTCCTGTTGCCAGGTGTTCCGGCAGATGCTGCGCTCATGTTTGCACAGGCGGTGCGTGGTTCCTTCGCAATGCAGGTTTTGCCAGGCATGCCGTCGAGCTTCCGCATGACCGCCAGTTTTGGCGTGGCGACCTTCCAGGCTGCCGGTGAACTGTCCGTTGCGGTGCGAAATGCTGACGCTGCGCTTTACGAGGCAAAGGCCTCCGGGCGAAATTGCGTCAGGCTGTACCGCGAACGCGGCACAACCCCGTTGATCGTCGTTTCCGACAATCACGGGACCGCTCAATAATGATAGCTGTGCTGTCGATCTGACGGTTCAGCAAAGAAAAAGTCGGCAAAGCGTTCTACCGTGCCGACTTCTCTACAAAACTTTATGAGCTGAATAACCGTTGGCTCACCGAACGAGCTTGGCAACAATATTTACTAAGGCCGCACACTTCAGTTTGTTCATGTTCGTTCAGAAAGCGCTGTGGCGGCGCGCGAATTCGCGCAGGCCTTCCTGCTCACGCCTCAGCTCGCTGATGGTCGACGCCACCGATGCCACGAACATTGTGCTAATCAAACCGGAAAGCATAATCATGGCAACATACATGGCGGGACCTCATCTCGTTGAGATTAGATCTCTCAGTAGTAAGGCTGCTCCACAATGTGGCCAGACATCTGAGAGTAGTTGATTGGCTTCAGATCGGATTTGCCTTGGTAAAGCGTGATCGTTGCAGTCATCATGACCGCGATCATGGCAGTCCACACCAGGTTGATCATAGTGATGGTATCCGGCATGACCGTTTTCCGATTGGCGAACATCTCCGACTTCCTTTTCACTTTCCATAACGCGCATGGCGCGCACGGGTTCCGCATTGAATTGAGCGGAAACTACTGCCCGTCCTCTGAAGCGTCCCTGAAAGCGCCGTTCATCTGGCGTTCAGGATTCGTTAAGACTTCAGTCTTCGGCTTCCTGCATGAATAGTGCTTCAACGACCAGTGACATCGCAGCAGCTATGAGGATCAGCAGGACCAGCATGTTTCCCTCGACGTCCGATGTACACATCTACTTCTCATCGGATGGTGAGATTAAACATCATCGCGTCTGAAACGCCCTTGAACGCAGCGTTCATAATCGGTTCATAGCTGTGGCGAGGCCAAACCTTGCGCTTTGCCACCGTCCATGACACAAGGCGGGAAAATCGCGACGCGAGGCTTGATGACGACCGCCTTTTATCCCGGCTCTTTCGATCCACTCACCAATGGCCATCTGGATGTGCTGATCCAGGCTTTGAATGTGGCCGAGCGTGTGGTCGTTGGCATCGGCATCAATCCGGGCAAGACGCCCATGTTCAGCTTTGATGAACGCGCGGATCTGATCCGCCAATCTCTGGCGGAAGTGCTGCCAAAGCGACGCGATGCCTTGGACGTCGTCGCCTTCGAAGGCCTTGTCATCAACGCCGCGCGAGCGCATGCAGCAAAGCTGCTGATCCGCGGGCTGCGCGACGGAACCGATCTCGATTACGAAATGCAGATGGCCGGCATGAATGCGCAGATGGCGCCGGACATTCAGACAGTATTCCTGCCGTCCGGGGTTGCCTCACGGCCCATTACGGCCACATTGGTTCGTCAGATCGCGGCTATGGGCGGTGACGTCCGCGCCTTCGTGCCCGCAGCGGTTCTCGATGCGCTGACCAAGAAACTGAACCGCTGACACGCAGTTTTCGAAAAACGGAGTTTTCCCGATGAAGCTTCTCTCCCTTGCCTTTGCAGGCGTTCTGGCTGCCGCCTCTCTGGCCGCATCGGTCGCGTCCGCGGCGGATGAGTTCCTGAAGATCCAGCTCAAGGACGGTCCTGTTGTCATCCAGTTGATGCCGGATGTGGCGCCCAAGCATGTGGCACAGATCAAGAAGCTCGCGGCCGACGGCAAGTATGACAATGTGGCGTTTCACCGCGTCATCAACGGCTTCATGGCGCAGACCGGCGATGTGCAGTTCGGCAACATGACCAAGGGCTTCGATCCGCGCCGTGCAGGCATGGGCGGCTCCGACCTGCCGAACATCCCGGCCGAGTTTTCCAAGGTTCCGTTTACGCGCGGCACCGTCGGCATGGCGCGTTCGCAGGATCCGAATTCCGCAAATTCACAGTTCTTCATCATGTTTGCCGATGGTCCGTTCCTGAACGGTCAGTATACGGTTGTTGGCAAGGTCGTGTCCGGCATGGAATTCGTGGACAAGATCAAGCGCGGGCAGGGCGGTAACGGCGAAGTCACCGATCCCGATCGCATGGTCAAGGTTACGGTCGGCAAGTAATCGGACGATAAAGTTCAAACCCAAGGAGAGTACCTATGGCCGAGATCAAGGATCCGGAAAACACCATCGTCATGGAAACCACGAAGGGCAAGGTCGTGATCGCCCTGATGCCGGATCTCGCTCCCGGTCACGTGGCTCGCATCAAGGAATTGACGCGCGAAGGCGCCTATGACGGCGTTGTCTTCCACCGCGTCATCGCCGACTTCATGGCACAGACCGGCGACGTTCAGTACGGCAAGAAAGGTTCTGAGACCTTCAGCCCGGGTCGTGCCGGCATGGGCGGCTCTTCCAAGCCGGACCTGAAGGCTGAATTCTCCGCGGTTCCGCACGTGCGCGGCACCTGCTCCATGGCCCGTTCGCAGAACCCGAACTCGGCCAACTCGCAGTTCTTCATCTGCTTCACGGATGCTCCGTGGCTGAACAAGCAGTACACGGTCTGGGGCCAGGTCATCGAAGGCATGGAAGTCATTGACCAGGTCAAGAAGGGCGAGCCTGTCGCTGACCCGGATTCGATCGTGTCCATGAAGGTTGCGGCCGATATCGCGGCCTGATTGACGCCTGTGTGACATCAAAAGGCGCTTCGGCCTGGCCGGAGCGCTTTTCTTTATGGGCGGACCCGGTTATCTGACCGCCTCAACACTATCCGGTAATATGCTCCAAAGATGCGCGTAGACCTTTTCGATTTCGACCTGCCCGAGGAAAACATTGCATTGCGGCCTGCCAGTCCGCGTGACAGCGCCCGGCTGCTCGTCGTCAAGCCGGAGGGCGAACATCAGCTTGAGGATCGCATCGTGCGCGATCTGCCCTCGCTGCTGCGCCCCGGCGATGCGCTTGTCTTCAACGACACCAAGGTCATTCCGGCGCAGCTGGAAGGCGTGCGTTCTCGCGAAGGTGCGCCGGATCTCCATGTTTCCGCGACGCTGCACATGCGCGCCGCCCCCGATTGCTGGAAGGCTTTCGCCAAGCCCGGCAAGCGCCTGAAGATCGGCGATCGCATCCGCTTCGGCCATTCGGCGGAAACCTGTGCCATCGGCGCTTTGGATGCTGTGCTCGAGGACAAGGGCGAGGGCGGCGAGGTGACGCTGCGCTTTGATCTCTCGGGCCCTGCGCTGGATGAGGCGATCATGGCGGTGGGCCATATTCCGTTGCCGCCCTACATCGCCGCAAAGCGGGCGGAGGACGCACAGGACAGCAAGGATTACCAGACCATCTATGCCCGTGAGGAAGGCGCTGTTGCTGCGCCCACAGCGGGCTTGCATTTCACGCCGGAGCTCTTTGCAGCCCTTGATGCTGCCGGTGTCGAGCGGCATTTCGTGACGCTGCATGTGGGGGCGGGAACCTTCCTGCCCGTGAAGGCGGATGATACGACAGAACACAAGATGCATTCCGAAATCGGGTATGTATCTGCTTCGACGGCCGAGGCGCTGAACGCGGTTCGGGCGCGGGGAGGGCGGATCATCTCCGTTGGCACCACCTCGCTGCGCCTGCTGGAAAGCGCCGCCGCCGAAGACGGCACGATCCATGCCTGGACGGGTGCTACCGATATCTTCATCACCCCCGGCTATCGGTTCCGGGCGGTCGATGTTCTCATGACCAATTTCCACCTGCCGCGCTCGACGCTGTTCATGCTCGTCTCTGCCTTTTCCGGCCTTGAGACCATGCGCGCGGCTTATGATCACGCCATTTCGACGGGCTATCGCTTCTACTCCTATGGCGATGGCAGCCTGCTGTTCCGGAAGACCACTCCATGAGCGAACGTTTTACCTTCAACCTCAAGGCCACCGACGGCAAGGCGCGTCTCGGCGAGATCACCATGCCGCGCGGCACGATCCGCACGCCCGCCTTCATGCCGGTCGGCACGGTCGGCACCGTCAAGGCCATGTATCTGGATCAGGTGCGCGATACGGGTGCCGATATCATTCTCGGCAATACCTATCACCTTATGCTGCGTCCGGGCGCTGAGCGTGTGGCGCGTCTCGGCGGTCTGCACGAACTGATCCGCTGGCCAGAACCCATCCTCACCGATAGCGGCGGCTTCCAGGTCATGTCTCTGTCTGGCCTGCGCAAGCTCGATGAGAAGGGCGTGACCTTCAAGAGCCATGTGGACGGCAGCACGCATCACATGTCGCCGGAGCGCTCGATCGAGATCCAGGGCCTGCTCGACAGCGACATCCAGATGCAGCTCGATGAATGCGTGGCACTCCCGGCCGAGCCGAAGGAGATTGAGCGCGCCATGGAATTGTCGCTGCGCTGGGCGGAACGCTGCCGCGTTGCCTTCGGCGATCAGCCGGGCAAGGCCATGTTCGGCATCGTGCAGGGCGGCGATCAGCCTAATCTGCGCATCCGTTCAGCCGAAGGGCTGAAGCAGCTGGACTTGAAGGGTTACGCGGTCGGTGGTCTGGCTGTCGGTGAGCCTCAGGAGGTGATGCTGGATATGCTCAACATTACGCTGCCGGTCCTGCCGACCGAAAAGCCGCGCTACCTGATGGGCGTCGGCACACCGGATGACATCATCAAGTCCGTCGCCCGCGGCATCGACATGTTCGATTGCGTGATGCCGACGCGCTCAGGCCGTCACGGCCTGGCCTTTACCCGCAAGGGCAAGGTCAACATCCGCAATGCCAAGCATGCAGAAGACAAGCGCCCGCTGGATGAGCAGTCCAGCTGCCCGGCCGCGCGCGACTATTCACGTGCATATCTGCATCACCTCGTGCGCTCCAACGAGGCGCTTGGCGGCATGCTGCTCTCCTGGAACAACCTGTCCTACTATCAGGATCTGATGAAGGGCATCCGTCAGTCAATCGCAGAAGGCCGCTTTGAAGACTTCATGGCCGAGACGCAAGAAGCATGGACGCGCGGCGACGACTGATTTGCCTCATATGCCGGTGCTGGTGCTTTTGGACAGCATCCGCACGCCATTGATCTTGTAGCTGCCGTCCTGTTGGTGCTTCAGCTCGTAGACGGCCGTCCAGTCCTTGCCGTCACGGGCGCTGATCGTCACTTCCTGCAGCACGGTTTCGCCGTCCGTCAGAAGTTTGGAGCGCCCGAAGGCGTATCTGGATGAGGTGGAAAGCGGGCCGTAATATTTCCGCACCATATCGACAAAGCGGTTCTCATCCGGGAATTTTGCGCGGATGTCGGGTGAGGCGAGGGCATAGGCCTTTGTGGCATCTCTTGCCACCAAGGCCGACAATTGGTCCGAAATGACCTGTTGCGCCTCAGACAGTGGGTCGCCAGCGCGCGCTGAGGCGTGGGCGAGAAGAACAGAACAGAAGGCAATGCAGGCAATACGCTTCAGCATGGTCTCTTCCTCGATTTTCTCGCCAGTCTAGCAAGAAGCGGGCCGCTTCGCGAGGGGCCCGTTCTCCCACTTCTCTTCGATGAGATGTCGCAAAACGTGATGGAGAAGCGTCTTCCTTCGCTTGCTCTCATGCCCGTTGAATGCGACGAATGCGCATCCCCGATTCCCCCGGATATTCCCGATGCCTGTCTTTGCGCCCCCCGCGCTGCTTTTCTTTTGCAATGCGATCCTTGTCATCTCACTCTTTACCCGCATGCCAACCATTCAGGAGGGACTGGGAGTGGACAAGGCGATGCTGGGTCTTGGCATCCTCGGCTCGCCGCTTGGCACCATCATTGCTTTGCCGATCGCGGGTCGCATCGCCGACCGACTGACGCCGCGCTTCGCTGCGCCGCTCATGCTCTCGATCGCCGCATGCTTTCCGCCGCTTCTGTCCATACTGCCTTATGCAGGCTTCTTTATCTGCTTTGTCCTGTTCGGCTTTTTCCGCGCCATTCATGATGTCGCAGCCAATATGATCTCTACCGGCATCGAGCGGCAAACCGGCTTGAAGATCCTTGCCCGCAGCCATGGCTTCTGGTCGATCGGGCTTCTCGTCGGTTCGCTGGTATCGGGCTTTCTGGCCGAGCGAGGTGTCTCGCCCTTCGTGCATCAGACCGGCGCAATGGCGGCGGTCATCGGGATTTGTGTGTTGGTCTGGCGCCTTCTGCCGGCGGATGTGGGCATTGTGCAGGAGACGCAGCGACGCTCTGTCTTCGTACTGCCGGACCGGATCATCCTCCTGATCTGCATCATGATCTTCGGCGTCTGCGTCTGCGAGGGAGCGATCTATGACTGGGGTATCTTCTATCTTCGCGAGGTCATCCGCGTTGATGCGCAGACGGCAGGCATCCTCTTCGCGGTCTTTACGATTGGCATGGGTCTTACGCGCATGGTTGGCGACAAGTTGCGCGGCATGACCGGCCCCTCAACATTGGTACGCGGTTCCGCAATATCCGTCGCCGTCGGAATTCTGGTGCTTCTGATTGCGCATGAACCGATTGCGGCAGGCCTTGCCTTCTTCCTGATCGGCTGCGGTGTCGCGCTTGGCTTCCCGCTTGCCGTGGCGACCACGGTCGAGCGTGGCCGTGGAAATGTGTCCGATAATCTCGCAGCACTTGCCATGACGCTTCTGATCGCCAATTTCGGCGTCCCTCCGGCGCTCGGTTTCATTGCCGAGCATTCCAGCCTGAAGATGAGTTTCGCGGTGCTGTTGCCCTTCGTCGCCTTAAGCTTCATCATGGCGCCGGTTGCCAAGGGACAGTTGCCGTTGTTCCTGCGGCGGGCGGTGAGTCGATCGCATGGGGATAATGCGGGTGCAGCCCCCAATTCGCCACAAGGCGGCGTAAGGGAATAATTTCCGCACGTTTGAGAAGAGCAGAAGGGGTGACCTTGGAGACGTCAAAGCCAAGCACAACCGTAATCGATCCCTATAAAACCCTCGGTGTCTCGCGTGATGCCGATGGGGCAACGATCAAGTCTGCCTATCGCAAACATGCCAAGTCTGCCCATCCGGATGCAGGGGGCGATGTCGACGCCTTTTCGCGCCTGACTGCGTCTTATGAGCTGCTGCTCGATCCGGTTCGTCGCAAAATCTATGACGACACAGGCTACGATCCGCAGCTGACCGACGCGAAGGACCTGGAAGGTCTGTTGATGCTCGACACGCTGGTCAACGAGATCATTCTGGACGAGCGGCAACCGGGAAGTTTCGATCCCGTCGCCGCCATGCGCCGGCGCCTGACCGACAAGATCGTCAACACCCGCTTTCACATCCTTGAACTGGAGCGCCATCGCGGGCGTATCCGCAATCACATGGACCGGATAGGGCGCCGCCCTGAAAGCGATGTGCTGGGGCGGATGTTGAACGCGCGCTGCGACGCCATCGCCGATGCTATCGGCAAGGCAGAAGCCGAGATCAAGGTGATCGAGCAGGCCTATTCTATGCTCGAAGGATATTCCTACGAACTGGAGGCGGAAACGCCGAAGGCCGCGGAATAAAGTTGAGTGGGCGATCCCGGACCGGACAGGTGGGGAGCTCGCCTGCCGTTTCGTTGGCCATGGGCAGAAAGCGGAAAAATGCCCATGTTCTCCATCTCTGTCGCGTCCGCTTGACACGGTCCGGGTTCGACTTCCTAACCGTGAGCTGGAAATCCTGTTCCCTTCCCAAGGACGCTTCAATGTGTTTATGGACATACGGTCGCTGCTCACAGCTGCGGCAAGCTGAAGCAGGCTCAGCTTCATTCAGGTAGATGTCAGGATCTAGCTGCATCAGCCTGTTTGTACTAGTGCTGCGATTCTGTCTCGTTTAGAGCATCGGCACGAAGCGGACTTGATAAATTGCCGGCGGCCAGCGGAGCCCGCTGGATAGACAGGCGTTAAAGCAATTGAACATCTTTGAAAGGCTTGGACTGCGGCAACCGGTGCTCGGCAGCATCACTGTTTGTATTGTTGTTGCACTCTATCTTCTCGCCGCCTTGAACGGCACCTTCTGGTCAAAGGGCATCGCATATTTGGGGCAGGACAAGCCGGCACTGGCGATGCTCGCCATAGCCCTTGCCGCCGGCTTTATCGCGCTCTGCGTGACCTTCTCCGTCCGCTACCTGACGAAACCATTCCTGCTGTTCCTGCTCCTGACGGCGGGCAGCGCTTCGTGGTTCATGGATAGCTATGGGGTCATTATCGATCCTGAAATGGTTCGTAATGCGGTCGAAACCACCTCATCGGAAGCCGGACATTTCGTCGACATCGAGCTTGTCGCGCATGTGCTTCTGTTCGCGATCGTGCCATCGCTTCTGCTGCTTGTGGTGCGGATCGAGCATCGGCCTTTCTGGAGCAAGCTGTGGCACAATCTGGCCGTGATCGTGCCTTGCGTGCTGATTCTCCTGGGCATCGGTCTCGCCAATGCACGGGTCTACTCTTCACTCATCCGCGAGCATCGGGATTGGTTTGCCACATTGAACCCGATTGTTCCGATCGGCAGCGCAATTCGCTACGCTATTGGTTCACAGGCGG
Organism: Rhizobium oryzicola; assembly: GCF_030504645.1. Classification (GTDB taxonomy): domain Bacteria; phylum Pseudomonadota; class Alphaproteobacteria; order Rhizobiales; family Rhizobiaceae; genus Neorhizobium; species Neorhizobium oryzicola. The sequence continues at coordinate 89,464 of NZ_JAUKWQ010000005.1, forward strand.
AGCGCAACATTGTTGCGGCTCCACTGGGCACCGATGCAAAAGTTTCCGGCACGCCGCTGCCGCAGCGCAAGCCGCGCGTGCGCATTGTCGTGGTGGGCGAAACGGCACGTGCCGAGAATTTTCAGCTGGGAGGCTATGCCCGGGAGACGAATCCGGAGCTCAGCAAGCGCGATGTCCGCTATTTCAGCAATACATCCAGCTGCGGCACTGCAACGGCCGTCTCCGTACCATGCATGTTCTCGGTCTACACACGCCAGCAGTACACCCATCGCAAAGGCCTCTCCACGCAGAATGTTCTCGACGTGCTGACCAATGCCGGCGTCAAGGTGGAATGGTGGGATAACAATACCGGCAGCAAAGCTGTCGCTGACCGTGTGCCTTACAAGGAGCTGTTTCGTAGCGAAGACCCGCGCTTTTGTGCAGAGGGCGAGTGCACCGACGACATTCTTCTGGATGGCCTGGATCACTGGTTGGACAATGTCAAAGGCGATAGCGTCCTGGTACTTCATCAGCTGGGAAGTCACGGTCCAGCCTATTCGAAGCGTTACCCCGAACGCTTCCGTCGCTTCACGCCCGACTGCAGATCCGTGGACTTCGCCAAGTGCAGCCATGATGAAATCATGAATGCCTATGACAACTCGCTGCTCTATACGGACTATATCCTTGCAACCGTCATAGACCGCTTGCGCGAACGTGAGGCCGTGATGGATACTGCCATGATCTACATGTCGGACCATGGCGAATCCTTGGGAGAACTGGGCTTGTTTCTTCACGGAGCACCTTACCTGATTGCGCCTTCGCAGCAGACGCATATCCCTTTCGTGCTTTGGCTCGGCGACAGCGCTCGCGATGAAATCGACTTATCCTGCCTGAAGACAAAGCAGGATGCAGCGCAATCGCACGACAATCTTTTCCACACCGTCCTTGGCATGATGCATGTCGAAACCAAGGTGCGCGACCAGAGCCTCGATCTCTACACTGCCTGCCTCAAGGGTCGATGATCATGAGTGGCAACGAGCACGATCTCCGCAAGGTCACCGGTCCCCGGCATCTGTTGGCCGCTTTGGGATTTTCATTAGGCGGGTTTATGAGGCTGGTCAGGGAAACGGCGTTTCGTCATGAACTGGCTGCAATGGCGGTCTCCCTCGCGCTCTTTGCGACAGTTCACGCAAGCCTTGGCGAGTTTGTTGCTCTGGTGATCGTCTTCCTGATGCTGTGCGCGGTCGAAGCGCTCAACACCGCCATTGAAGAGATCATAGACCGCATTTCGCCGGAGTTATCCAGCACCGGCCGCCATGCGAAGGATCTTGGTTCCTTCGCCGTCCTCTGCCTGCTCGGTGCCTGGGGATGCCTCGTTCTCTACGTGCTCTTTTCGCACCTCATCCTGCACAGCTGATCGGAATCCATTCCTCGTTACTGCGGCACGCGCACCTCGACGGTCTCGAGGCTCTTCGGGTTGAAAGATGCCTCGACCGTTTGACCGTTAGGGTTGACGGCGAAGGCTTCATAGCAGCCATCCTCAGCATGGATGGTTCTGACCTTCCAGCCCTCGCCCTCCAGCTTCATGCGCAACGTCGTCCGGGGCTGCCAATCTGCCACCGGCACATGGCATTTCTCCGAGGCAAACGCATGGTTTGCAATGACTATAAGGACGACAGAAAGCGAGATGAAAATGCGCAACCTCGTTCTCCCTTCGTTGCGTTTCACGGTAAAATGGCGCCCTGACCTGACACGCACCTGAAAAGCTCCATGAAAATCGGCAGTTGCCCTTAAGCGCATTGTCAGCTTCATTGTTTCATCAGGGGTGGAGACCAGAAGCAGAGGAGCAATGGTGTGAGAGTATTGCTCGTCGAGGATGACGCAATTCTGGGAGACGCGGTCAAGGCGCATGTGGCGAGCCTGGGCCATGCGGTGGACTGGGTGACGACGCTGGAAGATGCATCTGTGTCGTTGCGGGCGGTCACCTATTCGCTGATGCTTCTGGATTTACGCTTGCCCGACGGCAGTGGCCTGACCCTGCTGCGAGACATGCGCGGTCGAGAGGATGCCACGCCCGTCATCATCCTGACGGCGCACGACCAGATCTCCGACCGTATCGAAGGCCTGAACTGCGGTGCAGACGACTACCTTGTCAAACCCTTCAACCTCGGTGAGTTGACGGCGCGCATGGGCGCAGTAGCGCGGCGCTACGCCCGGATTCCCTCCACCTTTCTCTGTTTGGGTGAGCTGAAGGTACAGCCCACGGAACGACGCATTCTGAGAAAAGGTGAGGACATTGCCCTTTCCGGACGTGAATGGGCGGTGCTGGATACGCTTCTTGCACGTCGAACGGCCATCGTCTCGAAAAGCCAGATCGAGGAAGCGCTCTATGCGTTCGGGGCGGAAATCGAGAGCAACACCGTCGAGGTCTATGTGAGCCGCCTTCGCAAGAAGCTCGGGCGCGAGGTGATCGAAACTTTGCGGGGTGTCGGATATCGGATCAAGGTGGATGACGTGAAGGCGGACTAGCACCGCTTCCGTCACGGGCGACCACGGAGTATGACTCGGATTGCATGGGCCAGTCGGTCCACTGCAAGTGTCATTGATAGGTCCATGCATGCCAAACCAGCCCAGCATATCACGTCTTCTTACCGTTTGGCTCAGCGGTGGCCTGCTGGTGTTCTGGCTGATCGCCGTCGGCCTGGGCGTGTATGTCATGCAGGACGAGTTCGGCGAAATCTTCGACAGTTCGCTTCAGGAAACAGCAGAGCGCCTCGCGCCGCTGGTCGTCGACGATCTCTTCCTGCGTGATGATAATACCGCCACGCGACAACTTGAATCGCTCTACGGCACCATGCCGGATGAATATCTGACCTATCAGGTGCGGGATGCCTCTGGCCGCGTTCTCCTGCATTCCCATAATGTGGCTGCGGATCCTTATCCGGCACCCCTGAAGGCGGGCTTTTGGGAGGATGAACACCGGCGGATCTATACAGTCTCGGCGGTCAGTGGCACCGTCTTCGTGCAGGTGGCCGACTCGCTCGATCATCGCAAGGAAGCGGCAACGGAGGGTGGATTTGCGCTTCTGCTGCCCGGCCTTCTGCTGCTGCCGCTGAGTGTGCTGGCGGTCATCTACATCGTCAAACGTGCTGTGCGGCCGGTCGACCAACTGCGCCAGGCGATCTCTTCCAAGGACAGTGGCAATCTATCGGAGATCGAACTCGACCGCATGCCTGTCGAGCTGCAGCCTATCATGCATTCGGTCAACCTGTTGCTGACGCGATTGCGGGGTGCCTTAGAAGCGGAGCGCGAACTGACGGCCAATAGTGCGCATGAATTGCGAACGCCGATCGCCGGGGCGCTGGCGCAGACCCAGATGCTGATATCGGAACTGGCGCAAAGCCCGGCCCAGCCCCGAGCCATGCAGGTGGAGTCGGCGCTGCAGAAACTCGCCACGCTGAATGAACGCCTGCTTCAACTGGCCCGCGCCGAAGCCGGGATCGGCGCCAGCGGCAATGCGGTTGATCTGGCCCCCATTCTGGATCTGGTGGTGGAGGAGTTTGACCGCAGGGATAGCTCCGGCCGCCTGATCTATCAACGCGATGCTGGTTTATCGCTGATCAAGCCCGCTAACCCGGATGCGTTTGCCATCATCCTGCGCAACCTCATAGAAAATGCGCTTCTATACGGCGCTGCAGACGCACCTGTTCACATCGAGATGGGGCAGGGCGGTGCGATCACAATTCGAAATAAGGCATCGGCTATGTCGGATGAAGAACTAGCGCACATCCGTCGGCGCTTCGTCCGCGGTGACAATACCAAACCGGGCTCGGGACTCGGTCTTGCCATCACCGAGCGACTGCTGGCCCAGATGAATGCGCGCCTGGAGCTTTCTTCGATTACGACCGAGGCCGGCCAAAGCCTGTTTCAGGCCAAAATCGCATTTTGAAACCAACACACAGTTCGCACAATGAAGGTATAATAAGGTCGCCGATTCAACGGTTTATGGCGGAAGAGGTGGGATTCGAACCCACGGTACGGTTTCCCGCACGCCGGTTTTCAAGACCGGTTCCTTAAACCACTCGGACACTCTTCCAGCTTAACGGCCACATCCGAAAACAGGTGCTTCGGATATAGTTCGTCTCCAATGGTCGATGCGGTTTACAGCGCGGCCCCAGCCTGCGTCAACCGCTAAAGACAATGGCCCGTTGTGGAATACGCTGCAGAAATGTGAGCGTCTGCAGCATTTTTTCTGGCGATGCAGCGCCAACGCCCTAGATCGTCCATGGACAATGGTATTCAATAAATCTGAATAATGCTCACGTCTCTCTTCTGCAGGGCGGGGAGCAGGCATCCGAGGCTGGAGCGAACCCAATGGCGGAACGGCGTACGATGACAAATGTGGTCTGGAGCATCAGCTCCAAGATTGCGATTTTTACCCTGAAATTCGTCAGTGTGCCCATTCTTGCCCGATACCTGCAGCCGGCCGAACTGGGCATGGTGGCAAGCGGGATGATCGTCGTGACCTTCCTGCTGATGTTCGCCGGGGCGGGTCTGACGTCCGGGCTCATCCGCGAAGCTGTCGAGGACCGCGTCAGCGATGATACGGTGTTCTGGGCCAACCTCGGCGTCGCCACGACCCTTGCGATCCTTGTCTATCTGTTTGCCTCGCCCCTGGCAGAACTGCTCGGTGCGCCGGAAGCCAACTGGCTGCTGCAAGTCTTTGCGCCGCTGTTCGTTCTCTATCTGGGGCCTGATGTGGCAAGCTCGAAACTTGCCCGCCGCATGGCCTTCGACAAGGAGGCGATCTGCTCTGTGATATCGGAAGCGCTGGGGTCCATTGCGGCTGTCGTCGTCGTGCTGATGGGTGGCGGCATATGGGCGCTGATCGCTCAGCTTTACGTCTCAGCCGTGTTCAGGTTCGTCGGCCTCTTTCTGGTGTCGCGGTATCGGCCCGGCTTTCACTTTTCCGGGCTGCATCTCAAGCGCCACATGAATTACGGCGTGCGGCTCGTCGGCGCCGACTTCGTCAACTTCCTGTCCTTCCAGTCCCCGATTGTGGTCATCACGCGCATGCTTGGTCTGCCGGATGCCGGCACGTTCAACCTCACCAATCGTCTGTCCGACCTGCCGAACCAGATTGTTCTTACGGGATTGATGAGTGTTTTGTTTCCTTCTTTCAGCCGGATGAATGATGATGGCAGGCGGCAGGCGGAAGTGTTGTCGCGCACGACACGTGCCACGACGCTTCTGCTGGCGCCCATGCTGTTCGGCATCTGGGCGGTGTCGGAGCCGGCGATGATTGTCGTCTTCGGGGAAAAATGGGCTTTCGCCGCGCCTGTGCTGGCCTGGCTTGCGGTCTCGAAGGGCATCATGTCGCCCTGCGGCAGCTTCATACCATATCTCAAGGCCACAGGCCATGCCTCGACGCTCTGGTGGTTCGGTCTTGGGCGAGCGATCAGCGTACTGATCGCCATGATCCTTGGCACCTGGTTCTATGGTCTGGTCGGGCTTTGCGTTGCCATGTGCATCGTCAATCTGGGGATTCTGTTTGCCTATCTCGCCGTCGTCCTTCGGGTCGCGGGCTTAGCGCTTCGGCAGGGCATCAAGGATGTCATGGTGCCGTTGGTAATCGCTGCAGTCATGGCGCTTGCCGTCAGGCTGTCCTTGGCAGACCAACTGCTCCTGTCCCACACGCCACTTGCTCGGTTGCTGGCGGGAGCCGCGATTGGTGGCGTGATCTATGGCGTGCTTGTCATGCTGACCCAGCGCAAGCTCGTTCTCGATCTGGTTCGCCGTCAGCCGGTTTGAGCCGTTTGCTCGGTCTCTGATTGGGCCGCTGACGTCACTCCGTTTCCGCGATCTTTTTCGATCGTTGCAGCCGTTGGAGGATAGCGACGGCGACCAGACCGATCACCGCGCCCGCAGCCTTCACCAGCGCATCGCGCAACTGCGGATGTCTGGTCGGCGACAGATATTGAAGCATCTCGATTGCGCCTGCACCTAGGATCAGCACGATTGCCAGCCACAAGAGGCGGCGGGGATAGACCAAACCGAAGAGGAAGGCGAGCAGGGCGAACGCCATGGCGCGATCCACGCTGACGGGCAGGGGATCCGGCGGACGCCAGCGAATGGGCGAGACGGTGACCACGATAATGGCGATCAGACAGAGCCAGGGAAGCAGCTTGAACAGAAGTGTTTTGAACATAAGGGTTGATAACGTCGCGAGCATCTTGCTGCAACGCAAGAGTGAGTGATACTTAAAACTTAATATTCGTTAACTTGTTTGGTTTATTTTTCGAAAAAATAAGAATTCATTAACTATAATTCGTAGAATTTTAATTATCCACGCTTTTTGGATCGCATTTTAGCCACGTTGAGGGCAAAACTGCCTGTGTGTGAGCCCGGCTATGGTTAATTGCGATCATGGTGGGGCGCGGGGTGTTTCGCACGAGGCAAAGCGTAAGCCCCAAGCGGCGTGGGACAGTGTGTTGAGTTCAAAGTCTGGTAAACTTGTTCGGGGAACCAAGTGGCTTGGTGTAACCCTGATGTGTGCAGGTATGGCATCCTGCGCCACGACCACCACTCGTCAGGCAGAAAATAAGCCGAAGCCCAGAAGCAAGGAATATTTCGCGGAGAGCGTTTACGGCGTGAAGGCAAGCCCGCGCGTCGTTGCCGATGGGCAGCCGGTTCCCCGTGGCGGCGGGCGCGAACTCGTCGGCGATCCCTACCAGGTCAAGGGCAAGACCTATGTGCCGAAGGAAGATCCGAACTACAATAAGTCCGGTCTCGCATCCTGGTATGGTTCTGCCTTCCACGGCCGTCTGACCGCCAATGGCGAAATCTACGACACCCAATATATTTCCGCAGCGCATCCGACCTTTCCGCTTCCCAGCTATGCGCGCGTGACGAACTTGGATACGGGTACCTCCCTGATCGTGCGCGTCAACGATCGCGGTCCCTACCATCCGGGTCGCATCATCGACGTTTCCAGCAAGGCCGCCGAACTCCTGGATTTCAAGAGCACAGGTACGGCACATGTGAATGTGCAGTATGTAGGACGTGCGCGCATGGACGGCCGCGACATGCCGTTCATGATGGCCTCCTACGTGCGCAAGGGCGAGCGCCTGCCGCGTATCGGTCCTGAGGGACAGATTGCAACGGGCGTGATGGTAGCCTCCAATCAGTCCTTCAAGGACCAGCTGCAGAATTTCGGCCGCTACAGCAGCAACAGCCCCGAACCCGCCCCCATCTTCAGCAGCAAGCAGCAGCCAGCCAAGCCGTCAGTACCGGCAGCAACCGGTTCGAGAACCACGCAGGTCGCATCGGTTGCTCCTCAGCTTCAAAAGGCTCCGGCACCGGTTGAACGCAAGACGGAGGTTCGTCCTGTGGCGGTTGCGTCTGCTGCTCCTGCACTTGCAGCGCCCGTTGCGCAGAAACATGTGCAGCCGGCACCGGCGCCCGTTCAGGTTGCTCGACTTGAGCCGGCCCGTCCTGCTCCTGTTGCTCAGCCGGCTCCTGTCGCGCAGCAGCAGGCGCGTTCCGCTGTCGCGCCTACCCAGGCGATCAAGCCCGTCCAGACGGCAAAGCGCGTTCAGCCGATGGCATCCGAAACGGCCTATGCCGCGGCGCCGAAGCCAAGCAAGCCTCAGGTCATGTTTGGCAACGTCATCCTGCGCGAAGACGGTGTACTCGAAACAGCGAAATAGTGTGCTGCAAAACACGGTGAGGCAAAAACTGTCTCACCTTGAAACAGCTCAGGTTGCCCTGACCGCTATTAGCGTTTAGGCAGGGAAGGCACGTGACAGATGGGATACTCCATGCGCCACCGCGCCTTTTCGACTGTTTTTGCCTTCTTTGCTTTTCTGGTTGCTGTCGGTGCCGCGCCCATTGCCGTCGCCGCTGACGAGCCGCGTCTGCCCGATCTGAAGGCCAAGCAGATCTATATGATCGAGGCAAAGTCCGGGACGGTGCTCCTGGCGGATAATGAGAACCAGTCCTTTCCGGCCGCGTCGCTCGCCAAGCTGATGACCATGGATCTGGTGTTTGAGGCCCTGCGCAAAGGGGAGGTCTCTCTTGATGCGACCTACCGCGTTTCCGAAAATGCCTGGCGCACCGGCGGTGCCCCTTCGGGCACCTCAACAATGTTTGCGGCACTGAAGTCGGAAGTGCGTCTTGAGGATCTGATCAAGGGCGTGGTGATCCAGAACGGCAATGATGCGTGCATCATCATTGCCGAGGGCATGGCCGGTTCAGAGGCCGAGTTCGCGGCCCGAATGACGGCACGTGCCAAGGATCTCGGTCTTGCCCGCAGCGTGTTCGGCAACTCCACCGGCCTGCCGCAGCAGGAGAGCCGTATGACTGCGCGTGATGCTGTGGAACTGGCGCGTCATATCCAGACGACCTATCCAGATTTCTACAAGCTCTACGCCCAACCGGACTTCACCTGGAACAAGATCTTCCAGCGCAACAAGAACCCTCTGATGGCCCTCAACATCGGCGTGGACGGTTTGGGCGCCGGTTACGCGGAAGGCTCAGGCTATGCGGTTGTCGCCTCTGTGGAGCGCAATGGCACCCGCCTGTTCATGGCAATGGCCGGTCTCGCGAGTGACAAGGAGCGCCTGGAGGAATCGCGCCGTGTTCTGGAATGGGGGCTTTCCTCGTTCGAAACGCGTGCGCTTTTCAAGGAAGGTGAAGTGGTCGGCCAGGTCGCGGTCTATGGTGGTGCCAGCAGTCATGTGAACCTTGTCGCCAAGGGGCCGATCGAGATCTATGTGCCGACACGAAATCCCGATCGGCTGAGTGGTCGCATTGTCTATCATTGGCCGCTGCGCGCGCCGGTCTCTGCCGGTCAGCAAGTTGGTGTTCTCAAAATTTCTGCCGGGGAGCGCCAGTTGCGGGAAGTACCGCTTTATGCTGAAGGTCCAGTTGGCGAGGGGACGTTGACTTCGAAGGCCACCGATGCGCTTCTCGAACTGATATTCTTCTGGCTTTAGAATTGCCGTTGCTTTCGCAACCTTCAGCAATGGGATAGAAAGCAGAAATGCTTTGAACATTATCGGCAACCGCGTGACGACATCATCAGGCCTGTTTGTAACTTTTGAAGGCGGGGAGGGCGCCGGCAAGTCCAGCCAGATTCGGCGACTGGCGGAAACGCTGCGCAAACAGGGCTACTCCGTGCTTGTCACCCGAGAGCCGGGCGGATCCGCCGGAGCGGAGGCGGTACGCCATGTTATTTTGTCTGGTGCTGCTGAAGCCTTCGGCACGCGCCTGGAGGCCATGCTGTTTGCCGCTGCCCGCAACGACCACGTGGAAGAGGTGATCCGGCCGGCGCTGGCGCGCGGCACTGTGGTGCTCTGTGACCGCTTCATCGATTCCTCGCGCGTCTATCAGGGCGTGACCGGCAATCTGGAGCCTGAATTCTTGAAGGCGCTGGAGCGTGTGGCCGTCAACGGCCTTTACCCTCATCTGACGCTGATCATGGACATCCCGGCGGCCATCGGTCTGGAGAGAGCTCGAAAGCGTGCCGAGGCGACTGGCGACAATGCGCCGCCCGATCGTTTCGAGAAGGAGGAGATCGAGACTCACGAAAAGCGCCGCCAGGCCTTTCTTGATATTGCAGCCGCAGAGCCGGAACGTTGCCAGGTGGTCGATGCGACGCGAAGCGAGAAGATCGTGGCAGCCGACATCCTCTCGCTCGTACAGGCGCATTTGCCGACGCTGCTTGACGTACCCGTCGCCAAGGCTGAAAACGCATCATGACGGAACAACATCCAGGGGTGCTGGACGGCGCGATCCCGCCCCAGACCAACACGCATCTTTTCGGGCATGAAGCGGCGGAGGCCTTTCTGGCGCGCTCCTACAAGTCCGGAAAGAGCCACCACGCGATCCTCATCGAAGGTCCTGAGGGGATCGGCAAGGCGACGCTCGCCTTTCGTTTCGCCAATCATGTCTTGAGTCATCCTGACCCGGCCAAAGCACCCGATCATCTAACGGCGCCCGATCCGCATTCGGCTGTCAGCCGCCAGATCGCTTCTGGTGCCTCGCACAATCTTCTGCATCTGAGCCGCCCGGTGGATGAAAAGACCGGCAAGATGAAGAGCGCCATTACCGTGGACGAGGTGAGGAGGGCAGGGCACTTCTTTTCGCAGACATCGGGTACGGGCAATTGGCGTATCGTCATCATCGATCCGGCCGATGACCTGAACCGCAATGCGGCCAATGCCATCCTGAAGATCCTGGAGGAACCGCCGCGTCGCGCGCTGTTTCTCGTGCTCAGCCATGCCCCAGGCAAGCTGCTGCCGACCATCCGCTCCCGCTGCCTGCCGCTGAAGCTTGCTCCGCTTTCGGACGCCGATCTGCGGCAATCGCTCGCCGCCTTGGGCTCTCCGTTGGATGGTGGGCGGACGGAAGAAGAGGTTCTGCGCCTGGCCAATGGCAGTGTTTCACAGGCGCTCAAATTGCTGAATTACGGCGGCACGGAAATCATTGCGGCGTTCGAGGAAATCCTGTCGGCCAGCGGACCTGCTGCACGGCGTGCCATGCATCGCTTGGCCGACGTGCTTTCGGGGAAAGACAATGACGTCATCTTCGGCTTTTTCCTGGAACATCTGGGTGACGTGCTGGCTGAGCGGGCGAGGGCGCTTGCGTTGCAAGGCGACCTTTTCGGCGCCGACAAGACGGCCCGTCTTGCCAGCGAGATCAACGAGAAGATTACGGTGTCGCAGGCCTATAATCTCGATCGCAAGCAGACAATCCTGAACCTGCTGGAGGATGTTTCGGCCTGATCCTTCTCTCGGGTGCAATCAGGGTGTTTCGCAACGGCGAAACATGGGTTAAGACGCGGGACCCTATCTTGATCGAGAAAGCTGACGCTGGCCGCAATGTCTTCGAAAACCCCGTATTACATCACCACCGCCATCTCCTATCCCAATGGCAAGCCGCATATCGGCCATGCCTACGAACTGATCGCGACGGATGCCATGGCTCGCTTCCAGCGGCTGGATGGCAAGGATGTTTTCTTCCTGACGGGCACGGATGAGCACGGCCAGAAGATGCAGCAGACGGCCCGCAATGAAGGCATCACGCCGGAAGCGCTCGCCGAGCGGAACTCGAATGAATTCCGCGCCATGGGCAAGTTGCTCAATGCGTCCAATGACGATTTCATACGCACCACCGAGCCACGCCACCATGAGGCAAGCCAGGAAATCTGGAGGCGCATGGAGGCCAATGGCGATATCTACAAGGACAGCTATGCCGGCTGGTACTCGGTGCGCGACGAAGCCTATTACGCCGAAGACGAAACGGAAGTGCGCGCCGATGGCGTTCGCTACGGGCCGCAGGGCACGCCGGTGGAATGGGTGGAAGAGGAAAGCTACTTCTTCAAGCTCTCCGCCTATGAAGACAAGCTCTTGAAGCTTTACGAGGACCAGCCGGATTTCATCGGCCCCAACGAACGCCGCAACGAGGTGATCTCCTTCGTCAAATCCGGGCTCAAGGATCTGTCGGTTTCGCGCACCACCTTCGACTGGGGCATCAAGGTTCCGGGCGACGAGAAGCATGTGATGTATGTCTGGGTCGACGCGCTGACGAACTACGTTACAGCGACCGGTTACCTGACCGATCAGAACGGTCCACGTGCGAAATACTGGCCGGCGGATGCGCATATCATCGGCAAGGACATCATCCGCTTCCACGCGGTATACTGGCCTGCCTTCCTGATGTCAGCCGGCATTCCGCTGCCGAAGCGGGTCTACGCCCACGGCTTCCTGCTCAACAAGGGCGAGAAGATGTCGAAGTCGCTCGGCAACGTCGTCGACCCCGTCAATCTGGTCAGCCATTTCGGCCTGGATCAGGTGCGCTTCTTCTTCCTGCGCGAAGTGTCCTTCGGCCAGGACGGCAGCTATTCGGAGGAGGGGATCGGCACGCGCATCAATGCGGACCTCGCCAACGGTATCGGCAACCTCGCCAGCCGCTCGCTGTCGATGATCGCCAAGAACCTCGAGGGCAAGATGCCGGAACCCGGCCCGCTGACGGATGCCGACAAGGCCATTCTCGCCACCGCTGACGAGGCGATTGCTATCTGCCGTGAGGAAATGGGTCGCCAGCAGATCCACAAGGCGGTCGGCGCGATCATGAACATCGTCAACGAGTCGGATCGTTACTTCGCGGCGCAGGAGCCCTGGGTGCTGCGCAAGACGGATGTGGCGCGCATGGCGACCGTACTCTACGTGACTGCCGAAGTGGTGCGCCAGATCGCCATCCTGTTCCAGCCGATCATGCCGGACAGTGCAGCAAAGCTGCTGGATCTCGTCGCCGTGCCGGAGGAAAAGCGTAGCTTTGTCTATCTCGGTGAGGCGGGTCGCCTGGCGCCCGGTACTGAGCTTCCAGCCCCCGCTCCTGTCTTCCCGCGCTATATCGCACCGGAAGCAGACAAGGCCTGAGCTGATGCTGATCGATACCCATTGCCACCTGGACTTCGCCGATTTCGAAGAAGAGCGCGACGATCTGGTGAAGCGCGCCCATGATGCCGGCGTCAAACAGATGGTCACGATCTCCACCCGTGTGGCAAAGCTGGATGGGCTGCTGGCGCTGACCGAGCGTTACCCAAGCGTTTTCTGCTCGGTCGGTACGCATCCGAACAATGCCGGCGAAGAGCTTGATATCACGGCAGAAGATCTCATTCGGCTGGCGAATGGCCATGACAAGATCGTGGCGATCGGCGAGGCGGGTCTGGACTATTTCTATGACACGCAGACGCCTGCCGACCAGAAGACGGGTTTGCGCCGTCACATCGAAGCGGCACGCGAGACGCGGCTGCCGCTCGTCATCCACAGCCGCAGCGCCGACCAGGACATGGCTGAAATCCTGACCGAGGAAACAGGGAAGGGCACCTTCCCCTTCATCCTGCACTGCTTCTCGTCCGGCGCCGAACTGGCACGCGTCGGCGTGGAGCTTGGAGGCTACATCTCGTTTTCCGGCATCCTGACGTTTCCGAAGTCCGAGGAACTGCGTGCGATCGCCAAGACCGTGCCCCATGATCGCCTGCTGGTGGAAACCGATGCGCCGTATCTGGCGCCGAAGCGCTGGCGTGGAAAACGCAACGAGCCATCCTATGTTGTGAATACCGCCGAGGTTCTGGCCGACACGCTCGGCCTTTCCTATGCGGAAATTGCAAGCATCACCACGGAGAATGCCTTCCGGATCTTCTCCAAGATGACGAGGGTTTGAATCCGTGACCATGTACCGGCGTCGCTTCACTATTCTCGGCTGTTCATCCTCGCCGGGAGTGCCGCGATTGAACGGTGACTGGGGCAATTGCGATCCTGAAAACCCGAAGAACCGGCGGCTGCGCGCAGCCTTCCTGGTACAGCAGATCGCGCCGGATGGCGGCGTCACGAGCATCGTCATCGACACGGGGCCGGATTTTCGCGAGCAGATGATTGCCGCCAATGTGCAGCATCTCGATGCCGTTCTCTACACGCATGCCCATGCGGACCATCTGCACGGCATTGATGACATCAGGCTCTACAGCCTGACGCAGCGAACGCGCATTCCGATCTATGCCGAGCCCGTCACCATGGAGCGCATTCGTCAAGGCTTCGGCTACTGCCTGGAAACACCGCCTGGCGGCAATTACCCGCCGATCGTCAAGGGTCATGTCATCGAGGATCTCGATGAACCGCTGCTCATTTCCGGCGCCGGCGGGCCGATCAGGGTCCTCCCATATGCCCAAGTGCACGGCGATATCCGCTCGCTCGGCTTCCGGATCGGTGACGTGGCTTATTCCAGCGATGTCAGCGATTTCCCGCCGGAAAGCCTGCCGAAGCTTTCAGGCCTCGACGTCCTGATTATCGACGCGCTTCAATACACACGCCATCCCAGCCATCTGTCCCTCGAGCAGGCATTGGAGTGGATCGAGCGTCTCGGCTCACGCCGCGCGATCCTCACGCACATGCACGTGCCGCTGGACTATGAGACTGTACAGGCTGAAACACCTGACCATGTCGAACCGGCTTATGACGGCCTCGCGTTCGAGGTGGAGATCTCAAAAGATCAATTGTAACGTCCGGCATAACTTCAGCTCGCGACATCAAGCCATCGTTAGTATGTCATAAGATATTTGTTCCATAATCTAAATTATGCGATCTTTGCCTGTAGCGGAGTACATTCTATTTCCAAGTGCGACATGCCACTTCCCCACCTCACTGGCCGAGGCCGGCACTGTTTCCCGTGATGGTGAAATAGAACCATGCCAACACGAAGGCTGCAATGATCGCAGCGACGATCGCGGCTTTGCGCAGCCATGGCGGTGTCTGGCGTGGCGGTTTGACGGGCTTAGGGCGTTCGAATTTGATGACGTTGCTCATGACGTTGTTATCGCAGATTCGGATTGACTTTGTGTAGACGGAAACGTTTGAAGTCTGCCGATTGCTGACGAAGCGGCGTGCGATTCTCCGGTCGATCACTTTCCGGAAACTGGGCATGGCCGCCGGATTTATGTCCCTTTTTGAGAGCATCTGCCTTGTCGGTTGAGAGCGATGCACCATAACGGAACATATTGACTGCAACTCCGTTCGCATCGAGCCATATCCGTTATTGCCTCGGGTCCAGCGGCGAAAGCCCGGCGCAAGCGACGGGACTTATTGTGGCAACACAGCCGGAATGAGACACGGCGTAGACGAGGGACAATGACATGAACGACATGAGCGATCTCGAAGCCCGTACCGATTTGCAGGATGTTACCGTGGCCCTGTTTCTGCAGGAAAACGATCCTGATCAGCTTACCGATATTCTGGTCGAAGCCCTGGATGAGGCGCTTCGGCTTCTTCAGGAGGAAGTTGGTCAGGAGACCCTCCACTAATCTGACGTTCGGGAGATTGCGCGGGAGGAAAGGCTACCCTTGCGCGCAAGCCCCTGCCCTTGGTTCCGCGCGACAGATCAAGCCGCCCACCATGCAGGCTGGCAATTTCTTCGACAATCGGAAGCCCCAAGCCCGTACCGCCATCATCCATGCGCGCACCTCGGTCGAAGCGTCTGCGAACGCTTTCGCGCCGCTCGTCGGGAATCCCGGGACCATCGTCCTCGACCTGCAGAAACGGGCCGTCGTCCGTTTGCCCAACTGTTAACGTGACTTCTGCTCCGGAGCCTGAATAGAGGATCGCATTGGAGAGCAGGTTGCGCGCCATCTCCTCGATCAGAAGAGGCTGTCCGCGTATGACTGCCTCAGCCTCGGCGGCGAAGCCCAGGTCGATGCCGGCTTCGGCTGCGCGCGGTACGCTTTCGGCAGTAATATCCCGACACAGTTCCTGAAGATTGACATCGACCGTCATTGCATCGCTGCTGCGAATTTCGGCGTCGAGACGCGCCATGACCAGCAGCTGCGCAAGAATGCGCTCGACCTTCGCGACAGATTCGTCGGCGCGGGCAATGGCCGCCGTCGCTATGGCCGGTTCGTCAGCCCTTGCCGCAAGAGCCAGCTGCGTGCGGATCACCGCAAGCGGCGTGCGCAATTGGTGGCTGGCATTGCCGGTGAAATGCCGCAGTGCCTCCAGAGCCGATTGCAGGCGCACCATGAACGAGTTGACCGTTTCGACCAGCCCTTCCACTTCGCTCGGTACATCTTCGCGGATCGGCTCAAGATCGTCCGGGCTGCGCCGTGCAATGGCACCCCTCAGCCGATAGAGGGGCCTCAGCGACAGCGTGACGGAAATCCAGACGATGACGGCCGCCCCGATCATCATCAGCAGCAGACGGGCAGCCGAATGGAGGAGAATGGATTGCGCCAGCTGACGGCGGGCAATGGTGGTCTCTGCCACCGTCACCGTGAAGGGCACGGAATCGATGCCGGTCGAGGCGGAGCGGGCGAGCGTCGCCACGCGGATCGGGTCGCCGCGAAAGCGCATGTCGTCGAAGGCAGTGGATTGCCCCTCCTCCCGAGCCAGTGCCGGCAGCGTCTCATAACCGGTGATGAAGCCTTTCGGACCGTCCACCCGATAGAAGACGCGGTCCTGCGCTGCCGAGGTCAGCATTTCTAGCGCCACATAGGGAATGTCGACTTCCAGCCCGCCACTCTCACTGACGACGACGCGCTCTGCGATGGCGAGCGCAGACCCTGCGAGCACACGATCGGAGACCTCGTTCGCCGTCTGCTGGGCCTCCTCCCAGGTATCGGCCAGCGCGATCATGCCAAGCGCTGCCGTTCCCGCCAGCAGCCAGGCGAGCAGTCTTCGGCGCAGCGACCGGATGACCAGCCTCATGCCGCCTCTGCCAGCGTGTCGAGATAGTAGCCTATGCCCCTCGCCGTCTTGACCGTAAGCCCGAAGATCTGCAGCCGGCGGCGGAGCCGGCTGACATATTGTTCGACGGCGTTGGAGGAAAGATCGTCATCGAATCCGGTCAGCGAATTGATGATGGCATCCTTGGAAACCACCTTGCCGGCCTTCAGGAACAGCACCTCCAGAAGCGCCAGTTCGCGGGCGGGAATGTCGAGCGGCTTGCCCAAGACGCTGAAGCTGCGTGAGGTCAGATCAAAGGTCAGGCCGCCGTAATCTACCCTCGAAGTTCGCAAGCCTGCCTGACGCCGCAGCAGCACCCGAATGCGTGCCTCCAGTTCGGACACATCGAAAGGTTTTGTCAGATAATCATCAGCGCCGAGATCCAGGCCCTTCACCCGCTCTTCCGGCGTTCCACGCGCTGTGAGGATGATGACGGCGGCCTGCGACTGATGGGCGCGCAGCGAGCGCAGCACCTCGAGCCCATCCATCTCCGGCAGGTTGAGGTCGAGGATGATGAGATCGAAGCTTTCCGCAAGCGCCACGGCTTCCGCGGAGGCGCCGTCGCCCACGACATCCACTGCGTAGCCGCTTCCCCGCAGAATGGCCGATAGCCCTTCGGCAAGCGGTACATTGTCTTCGACCAGCAAGATGCGCAACGTTATCCCCCTCTTGTGCCATGAAGATAAAGAGGAATTTGCCTGATGTCACGCGGCCCGCGCGTGTTGCTGGCGGCTTGCGCTTGTCCGGGGAAGTGCCTTGCGTCATCATCGCTCTCATGAGGATTGCCGCCACCCTTCTGTTTCTCGCCAGCGCCCTGCCCTGCATCGCGGATGAGGCCGTGTTTTTTCCGGCAGTGTCCGGAAGGCAGGATGCCTCGGTTCTGCAGGTCTATTCTTCGCTGGACGAGCCACTTGCAGCGCCGATGATCAAAGCCTTCCAGGCGGCCAATCCGGAGGTCGCAGTACGCTATGAGGACATGCTGACCGGCGAGATCTATGATCGCATTGTACGCGAAACCGATAGCGGCCAGAAGACAGCTGACTTCGCATTTTCCTCCGCCATGGATCTCCAGGTGAAGCTTGCCAATGACGGCTATGCGCAGCCGAGCCGTCTTGCCTTGAGCGCCCGCTGGCCGGGCTGGGCCAACTGGCGCGACACGGCTTACGCGCTGACCTTCGAGCCTGCCGTCTTCGTCTACCACAAGCCGAGCTTTCAGGCAGAAACACCGCCATCGACGCGGGCGGAATTCGTGCAGTATCTGCAAGCGAAGGGCGAGAGCATTTTCGGACGGATCGGCACTTATGACATCGAACGCTCCGGCGTCGGCTTCCTGTTCATGTCGCGCGATCAGGAACAGTTCGATGATATCTGGACCGTTGTCCGGGCCATGGGGGTGGCAGGGGTCAAACTCTACTCAACCAGCCAGGCAATCCTAGAGCGCGTCGCCGATGGCCGCTTCGTCATGGGCTATAATATCCTCGGCTCCTACGCGGCTGCCTGGGCGTCCACGCATCCCACCATCGGCATTACACTGCCAAGGGATTATACGGTTGTCATGTCGCGTATCGGCCTTGTGCCGCAGGCCGCCGCCTCGCCGGAGCTTGGACGCCGCTACCTCGAATTCTTCATGTCCCGCGAGGGCCAGACGATCCTTGCCCGGCAGCTCCAGATACCAGCGGTCAACCCTGACGTAGCCGAGGGCAATACGGCGACCACCATGCGCGAAATGCTGGGCGGGCAGTTGAAGCCCGTTCCGGTCAGCCCCGGCCTGATGGTCTATCTGGATCAGGTCAAGCGCTCTCGGCTGATCGCTCACTGGAACCGCGTCCTTCGGCTTCAGTAATGGCCAATGAAAACCTTCGCAGTGCAGCGACAGGTGGATGACAGCAAATTGTGGTCAATTTGCCGCATTCGGGCTCGTGGAGGCGAGTCCGGCTGACGCGGGAGGGGATTTCGTGCCGGGGCAATATCCAGCCGCCGCGCCCTCATCCTCCCCGTCCCTGTCCATGCACCAGCGTCCGGGACGCTTACGGAGGATACATTGAAGCACGTCTTTATCGCCTCGCTGATCGCAGGCTCCATCGCCCTGCCCGCTTTTGCCGCCGATTATACCATAATGGCACCGGCAGCGCCGGGCGGCGGCTGGGACCAGACCGCCCGCACCCTGCAGACCGCCCTGCAGCAGGAGGGCATTTCCAAGAATGTTCAGGTCGTCAATGTGCCGGGTGCCGGTGGCACCATCGGCCTCGCGCAGTTTGCCAGCCAGCAGAAGGGCAAGGCCAACGCCTTGATCGTCGGCGGCTATGTCATGGTCGGTGCGATCCTCACCAACAAGGCACCGGTGACGCTGAAGGAAGTCACACCCATCGCGCGCCTGACGGGCGAGTATGAAGCGATCGTCGTCCCGGCCTCGTCCAATATCAAGTCTGTCGCAGACCTCGTTGACGCGCTCAAGAAGAACCCGGGCGCGGTTTCCTGGGGCGGCGGTTCGGCCGGTGGTGTGGACCATATCGCGGCTGGCCTGATTGCCAAGGCAGCGGGTGTCGATCCGACCAAGATCAACTACATCGCCTTCTCCGGTGGCGGCGAGGCTTTGGCTGCCATTCTCGGCTCTCAGGTGACCGTCGGCATTTCCAGCTATGGCGAATTCGAATCGCAGGTGAAGTCCGGCACGCTGCGCCTGCTCGCCGTGTCCAGCGATCAGCGCATTGCCGGCATTGATGCGCCGACACTGAAGGAAGCCGGTCTCAACGTCGTGGTCCAGAACTGGCGCATGGTTGCGGCACCTCCCGGCCTGACGGCGGAACAGAAGGCTGCTGTGACGGCGGATGTCGAGAAGCTTGCCAAGTCCAAGACCTGGCAGGAAGCCCTGAAGACCAAGGGCTGGCAGGATACCTATCTCGCAGGGCCGGCCTTTGAGGAGCAGCTTGCCAAGGATGTCGCCGCCACCGAAACCGTCCTCAAGGACATCGGACTCGTCAAATGAGCCTCGATCACCCCAACAAGGTTGAACAGCGCCGCCCCGATTGGGCGGCGCTTGTCATCGCCGCCGTCCTTGTAGCAATCGCCGCCGTCATTTATCTCGATGCGTCTCGCCTCAGGGAAGTCACCGGCTATTCGCCCGTTGGCCCGGCGACCGTGCCCGGCGCTGTCGCGGTCGTTCTGCTGGGGCTTGCCATCTGGACCGTGATTGCCGCCTTCCGTGGCGATTTCCCGGAACGGGAGCGGCAGGAGGTCGGCCCCGTCGTCTGGATCGTTGGAGGGCTTGCAGCGCAAATGCTGCTCCTGAACACGGCAGGCTTTTCCATCGCGACCGGCGTGCTGTTTGCCGCCACGGCGGCGGGTTTTGGTCGCCGGAAACTGTGGATCTCGCTGCCGCTCGGCATCGTCCTCTGTCTGGTCGTCTGGCTGATTTTCGCGGGCCTTCTGCAACTGTCCCTGCCGGCAGGGCCGCTCGAACAATTGTTCCTTTGAAGGCATTGCCATGAGCACATTCGATTTTCTGCTGCAGGGCCTGCTTGTCGCGGCCCAGCCCATGAACCTTCTCTACGCGCTGATTGGCGTGACGCTGGGAACGGCGGTCGGTGTTCTCCCCGGCATTGGCCCGGCACTGACTGTCGCGCTGCTGCTGCCGGTGACCTATCGCCTGGACCCCGCGGGTTCGCTTATCATGTTTGCCGGCATCTACTACGGCGGCATGTATGGCGGCTCGACCACGTCCATCCTCCTCAATACGCCCGGAGAAAGTTCCTCCATCGTCACGGCGCTGGAAGGCAACAAGATGGCCCGCAACGGACGCGGCGGACCGGCGCTGGCAACAGCCGCCATCGGCTCCTTCGTGGCGGGTCTCATTGCCACGATCGGACTGGCCTTCATCGCACCCGCCATCGTCAAGCTCGCTCTGGTCTTCGGTCCGCGTGAATATTTCGCGCTGATGGTGCTGGCCTTCGTCACCGTATCCTCTGCCTTCGGTGACTCGACACTGCGTGGCCTCACCTCGCTTTTCATCGGCCTTGCGCTGGCGCTGATCGGCATCGATCAGCTGACCGGCCAGACGCGGCTGGCCTTCGAAGTGCCGGACCTGCTCGACGGCATCGAGGTGACGACGCTGGCGGTTGCTATGTTCGCGATTGGCGAAACGCTCTTCATCGCCGCACAGGGCAATACGGGGCCGGACAAGGTCGAGGCCGTCAAGGGCTCGCTGTGGATGACGGCGGCAGACTGGGCGCGCTCCTGGAAGCCCTGGCTGCGCGGAACGATCATCGGCTTTCCGATCGGCGCCATGCCGGCGGGCGGCGCAGAGATCGGCACCTTCCTGTCCTATGCGACAGAGAAGCGGCTGACCAAACATCCGGAAGAATTCGGCAATGGCGCGATCGAAGGGGTGGCCGGACCGGAAGCCGCCAACAACGCGTCTGCGGCCGGCACGCTGGTGCCGCTCTTGACGCTCGGGCTTCCCACCACGGCGACGGCTGCGATCATGCTGGCGGGCTTCCAGCAATACGGACTACAGCCGGGACCGCTGCTGTTCGCCACCAATCCGCAGCTCGTCTGGGGTCTGATTGCGAGCCTGCTGATTGCCAATTTCATGCTGCTCGTGCTCAACCTGCCGCTCATTGGCCTTTGGGTGCGTCTGCTGACCATTCCGAAGCCGTGGCTTTACGCGGGCATCCTGCTGTTTGCGACACTCGGAACCATCGGGGCAAACCCATCGGTGTTCGAACTCGGCATGCTGCTGGCCTTCGGCGTGATGGGCTACATGATGCGCGTCTTCGGCTACCCGATCGCACCAGTCGTCGTGGGGCTTATTCTTGGGCCACTGGCGGAACAGCAATTGCGGAGGGCGCTGGCCATCAGCCAGGGCGATTTCACGGTGCTGGTCACCTCGCCGATTGCCGCTGTACTTCTGGCGATCGCCGCGCTGGCGTTGATCGTACCGCTGATTCTCAGGGCACGCGGTCGTGGCGAGGTTCTGGGGCAGCTTGCCGCCAGCGAGGATTGATCCGGCGGCTCTCTGAACTACCCATTGAAGTTGCGGAACATTTTTGCCGTGGGCGTGTTGATGCGGGTTAACTCGGATCAGCACGCCCATGGTCTTTTCCAATTCAAGCCTTGCCGCCACCGTCTTTTGCAGCCTTTGCGGAGGTGACCGATGAGCGGGCGCAAGCGCATCTTCACCTATGTCACCATGGTCATCGGTTTCGGCCTGGCAGCCTTCCTGCTTTACAAGGGCCTCAGCCCGTTCACCTACCGGCAGATCGTTGATTCCGTTTACGCGATACCCAGCGCCAATTTCGCGCTGGCGCTGCTCTATTGCGCCCTCTCCTACCTCTGCCTGACGGCCTTCGACTGGACAGGCGTGCGCTATGTGAAAAACGACCTGCCCTACCCCAAGATCGCCTTGGCCTCTTTTGTCAGCCTCGGCATTGGCCAGACGGTCGGTCTTGCAGGTTTGAGCAGCGGCGCGATCCGCTATCGCTATTACGCCCATTGGGGCATGTCGACTGAAGATGTCGCCAAGATCGTGCTGATGTCGGGCGTGACGGTTGGCCTCGGCCTTGCCGTGCTTGGCGGCATCGTTATGGTCCTGAACCCGTCCGATACCGCCAAAATCCTCCGCATAAGCCAGTCGGCGGTCTTCCTGATCGGCGCGGCATGCTTGGCGACAGCCATCGCCTACATCGTCCTGTCGGCAGTGCTCCGCACGCCACTAAAAATCCGTTCCTGGTCGTTCCAGATGCCGCCTGTCTCTCTCGCCATTGCCCAGGTTGTGGTGGGAACGGTGAATTTCGCGCTGGTGTCCGCCTGCCTGATGGAGCTGATGCAGGCGACGGAGAACGTCAGCTATCTCAAGGCCGCGACGGCCTTCGTTCTCGCCAATGTGGCGATCCTGATCACCCATGCGCCGGGTGGGCTTGGCGTGCTGGAGGTGACCGTCCGGCATGTGATGGGCGAGCAGGCATCCATCGGCGCGCTCGTCGCCTTCCGCGTCATCTATTTCTTCATTCCGCTGGCGATCGCCCTGCCCGTCTCCCTGATTTCCGAAGGCGTGTTCCGCGTCGCCAAGGCACGGAAGAAAGAAACGGAGACCGCACCCTTGAACGCCGCCGCACCCTCCTCAAGCGCGTAGATCATCCTTCTGAGACCGCTGAATATCAGCCTCCCAGCCAAAAACGCTGCGCCCGCCATAACCCGGCGAACGGGCGAATTCGCCAGCGACGATCTCCTTGAGGTCAGGCCCGGTGACATAGCGCTCCATCATGCGCGCCTGTGTGTCGAGACGCTGCAGCGCCTGCAATTCCTCCTCACGGCCCAGCCGGCCTTTGCAGACAGCGGATTTCATCACGCGGATCGTCTCGTCATAGACCTTGAGCGGCACAGGAAACGGATGGCGATCCTTGCCGCCATGGGCGAGCGAAAAGCGGGCCGGATCGGAAAAGCGGCACGGCGCGCCGTGAACGACCTCCGCGACCATCGCCAGCGCCTGAACCGTTCGCGCCCCGACGCCCGGAGTTAGCAACAGGTCCTGAAAATCCTTCGGCCCCTGCTCGGCGGCAGCCGCCAGCGCCCCATGAAGGCGGCGCATGTTGACGTCCTTCTGCCTGACATCGTGATGGTCAGGCATGATGAGATGCGGCAGGAGCGGTTGCTGCGCGGGGGCGTTGTTTGATCCATTCAAGGCGCTCACTTCGCGGACGATCCGGTCAGGCCCGAGATGCTCCAGAAGATCCAATTGCCCGTCGCGTGATTGCCTGGCACGGTGATCCGCCAGATTGATGATCGTCCCCTGCTCTCGCCCCTCAATCGCCGCATGCGGCGAATCGAGAAAACCCTTCAGGCCCTCAGACATCCAGTGATAGCGGCGCGCCTGTCGTCGCTCGTCGTTCATGCCCTGCTGCACCACGACCCATTTGCCATCATCGGTGACAATGAAGCCGTGCAGGTAGAGGTCGAAGCCGTCCTGCACAGCCGCACTATCCACCTTCGCAACAAGGCGGCTGGTGCGGGCAAGCGCCACGCCGTCAAACCCGACCCTGTCACCAATGGAGATCAACTCTTGCGGCGTCTGCCGGGAATGCTTGCCCCGCCCGCCGCAGACATGAATGCCAAGCTCTCGGGAAAGCGGCGTCAGTCCCCGCTTCAGAGCGCCGATCACACTGGTGGTAATGCCGGAGGAATGCCAGTCCATGCCCATGACGGCGCCGAAGGACTGGAACCAGAAGGGGTGCGCCAGACGATGCAGCAGCTCGTCGCGACCATAATGGTGAACCACCGCCTCGACGATGACGGAGCCCAGTCTGGTCATGCGGTCTCCCAGCCAGCGCGGTACGCGCCCGCCGTGAAGGGGAAGATCTGCACTGCCTGATCTCTGGCTCATGTTCGCCTTTCGTTCGTCTTCTGCTCCTAACATGAACAACGGATTGTTGGCGAGAGGCACGGAGCTTTTTGCTCCCCTTTCGGGTCAGACACATCGAAAAGAATGGGAGGAGTTTGGATGACGACCGACTGCCGTTATCATGGCGCTGCCCCTGCTCCGGTCCAGACGGCCCACAACAAGAACCACAAGCCTGGCGATTGCCCGATCTTCATTGAGTTCTCCGAGGGCATGGAGTGGAACCGGGCCTTGGGCGAGCTGATTTGACAGCAACCGGCGCGGTCACGAGGACCTCATCAAGGCACCCTGTGCAGAAGCATGGCATTTCTGGTCGGCAACAACGTTTCTTTTGCGGTTCCATCCCTTCAAAATCGTTACGCTTTGCTTTAGAGACTGACCCTCAAACCGCCGGGAGGCGGCTCGATTTTTTTGAAGGTTATGTCGCTCGATGCTTGATTCCCTGAGAGATGCTGCCCGTTCGTGGGTCGCGAAGTCGCTTCTTCTGCTTCTCGTCGTGTCCTTCGGCATCTGGGGGGTATCGTCTTCGCTGGTCAGCTCCACCGGCAATGCGGTGATGACGGTCGGCAGCCAGAAGATCACGCCGGAGGAATTCCGCCTCGCCTATCAGCGGCAGTTGAGCGCGCTCAGCCGTCAGTTCGGCACCCAGCTGACGTCGGAACAGGCCAAGGCCTTTGGCGTGCAGCAGCAGGTCTTTGCCCAGCTCGCCGCCGGTGCAGCACTGGATCAGCTGTCGCGTGACATGCGCATCGGTCTCTCGCAGGATCGCCTTGCGGGCCTGATTGCCGAAGACCCCGCCTTCAAGGGCAATAACGGCCAGTTCGACCGCCAGCTCTTTACATCGCGCCTGCGCAATGCGGGCATTCGCGAGAACGACTATATCAGCGAGCGCAGCAAGGTGGCCGTGCGCGCCCAGGTCGTTGATGCGGTGTCGGATGGCTTCCAGGCGCCGAAGGTACTCATTGACGCCCTGCGCCAGTATCGCGATGAAAGCCGCAGCGTCGATTACCTGCTGCTGTCCTTTGCCAACATCGATCCCGTCAAGGCGCCGGCAGATGACGTTCTCACCACCTGGTACAATGGCGTGAAGAACCGTTACCGTGCCGCCGAGCAGCGCAAGTTCGCCTATGTCACGCTTCAGGCCTCTGATGTTGCGGACGAAAAGGCCGTGACCGACCAGGCGATCAAGGACGAGTACGAGCGCACGAAGAACAGCTACAAGACAGCGGAAACCCGTAGCATCGAACAGCTGACCTTCCCGAACAAGGACATGGCCGATGCCGCTGCCGCGCAGCTGAAGGATGGCAAGGTGACGTTCGACCAGCTGGTAACTGATCAGGGCAAGACGCCCGCCGATGTGCTTCTCGGCGACCTGACCAAGGACCAGTTGCCGGATCAGAACGTGGCAAACGCCGCCTTCGCGGTCGCCGCCAATGGTGGCACCACGCCTGTCGTGGAAGGCGCCTTCGGCCCGGTGATCATTCGCGTCAACAATATCCGTGCCGAGGCGACGAAGAGCCTGGACGAGGTAAAGGACGATATCCGCAAGCAGCTGGCACTTGCCGCCGCTGCCCAGGAAGTGCAGGCGGTGCATGATCGTTTCGAGGATCTGCGTGGCTCCGGTTCCTCTCTGGAGGACGCTGCCAACCAGTTGAAGCTGAAGACTGTGACGGTCACCACTGACCGCAGCGGCAATGACATTGATGGCAACAAGGTCGCCAACCTGCCTGCCCTCCCCAACCTTCTGCCGGAAGTCTTCCGCACCGATGTCGGCACGGAAAACCTCGCCCTGAACTTCGGCCAGAACGGCTATCTCTGGTTTGACCTGCGCGAAGTGATCCCGGAGCGTGACCGTCCGCTGTCCGAAGTCAAGGACAAGGCCGTTGCCGACTGGACGAATGAGCAGCAGAAGGCTGCGCTCGCCAAGAAGGCGGATGAGCTGAAGGCGCGCCTGGACAAGGGCGAAACGCTGGCCACCATCGCCGGCGAGCTTGGCATTGCCGTCGAAAGCAAGAATGGCCTCCACCGCACTGGTACTGACGCAATCTTTGGGCCCGAGGCTCTGCGTGCAGTGTTCTCCGGCCCGGTCAACACCAATGCGGTTGCGCAAGGCGCCGATGGTGAAAGCCGCCTGCTCTTGAAGGTGACCGATGTGAAGGCCGATCAGGCGGATGCGCTCACCAGCAATGACCAGCAGCTTCAGCAGATTGCCCGCGCCGCCGGCGACGACATTCTCGACCAGATGGTCAACCAGCTGCAGACCAAATACGGCGTGTCGATCAACCAGGCTCTGGCCGATCAGGCATCCGTGCGCTGAGGGTTTCGGGAGGAGTAACCATGCCTGAACTGAAACCCTTCATTGCCAAGGTTGCCAATGGCGAGGCGCTGAGCCGCGACGAGGCCCGCCAGGCCTTCGACATCCTGATGTCTGGAGAAGCGACGCCCTCGCAGATCGGCGGCTTCCTGATGGCGCTGCGCGTCCGTGGTGAGACCGTGGACGAGATTGCCGGTGCGGTCTCGACCATGCGCGCCAAGATGCTGCCGGTGGAAACGCGAGCTGATGTCATCGACATCGTCGGCACGGGTGGCGACGGCATCGGCACCTATAATATCTCGACACTGGCCGCCTTGATTGCCGCCGGCGCTGGGGTGCCGGTCGCCAAGCATGGCAACCGCGCGCTCTCCTCGAAGTCTGGCACGGCCGATGCGCTGAGCTGCCTCGGCGTCAATCTGGAAATTGCGCCTGATCACATCGCCCGCTGCATCGAGGAAGCCGGTATCGGCTTCATGTTCGCGCAGATGCACCATGCCGCCATGCGCCATGTCGGCCCAAGCCGTGTAGAGCTCGGCACGCGGACCATCTTCAACATCCTTGGCCCCCTTTCGAATCCGGCGGGAGCGAAACGGCAGTTGCTGGGCGTCTTCTCCCCACGCTGGCTACAACCGATTGCGGAAGTCATGCGGGATGTTGGCTCCGAGAGCCTGTGGGTCGTTCACGGCGAAGGCATGGATGAAATCACCACCACAGGCGTGACGCATGTGACGGCGCTGGAAGACGGCAAGATCCGCAGCTTTGAACTGAAGCCTGCCGATTTTGGCGTCGAGATTGCCAATCTCGCCGATCTCAAGGGTGGTAATGGCGAAGTCAATGCCAAGGCACTTCGGAATGTTTTGGCCGGAGCCAAGAACGCCTATCGCGATATTTCGCTCTGCAATGCCGCCGCAGCACTTCTGGTCGCCGGCAAGGTCGCCACTATATCCGAGGGTATGAAACTCGCCTCCGCCTCCCTGGACGAAGGCCGTGCCGCAAGCGTGCTGGAAAAGCTCGTTGCCGTCTCGAACGAAGCAAGGTGAGATGCCATGAGCGACATCCTCAAGAAGATCGAAGCCTATAAGCTGGAAGAGATTGCCGCCGCCAAGACGAAGGTCTCGCTGGCCGACCTGAAGGCCATGGCGGCCGATCAACCCGCCCCGCGTGGTTTCTATCGCGCACTCAAGGCGAAAGCCGATGCAGGTTTGTTTAGCCTTATTGCCGAGATCAAGAAGGCAAGTCCGTCCAAGGGGCTGATCCGTCCGGACTTCGATCCGCCTTCTCTTGCGAGCGCCTATGAAGCCGGCGGTGCCGCCTGCCTTTCCGTTCTGACAGACAAACCAAGCTTTCAAGGCGCACCGGAATTTCTGACCGCCGCCCGCAATGCCTGCTCGCTGCCGGCGCTGCGCAAGGATTTCATGTTCGACACCTATCAGGTTCATGAGGCCCGCGCCTGGGGCGGCGACTGCATTCTCCTGATCATGGCCTCGCTCTCCGACGACGATGCCCGCCGTCTGGAAAATGAAGCTTTCGAACTCGGCATGGACGTGCTGATCGAAGTGCATGACGAGGAGGAGATGGAGCGGGCACTGCGGCTCGCCTCGCCCCTGGTCGGCATCAACAACCGCAACCTGCGCACCTTCGACGTCAGCCTCGAAACCAGCGAGAGACTGGCGGGCATGGTGCCTGCAGATCGTCTGCTGGTGGGCGAAAGCGGTATCTTCACCCATGCGGATTGTCAGCGCCTCCAGCGTTCCGGCATCAGCACCTTCCTGGTGGGTGAAAGCTTGATGCGCCAGACGGATGTGACGGCGGCAACGCGCACACTCCTTCTCGGTGATGCCGCAGTGCAGGCAGCTGAGTGATGACGGACGAGCCCCGCCTCTCTCATATCGGCGCCTCCGGCGAGGCCAATATGGTGGATGTCGCAGACAAGAATGATACTGTGCGTGTCGCGACCGCCGAGGGCTTCGTGCGCATGCTGCCGGAAACCCTGGCGTTGATCCGTGAGGGCAATGCCAAGAAGGGCGATGTGATGGGTACGGCCCGCTTAGCCGGAATCATGGCCGCCAAGCAGACATCAAACCTTATTCCGTTGTGTCATCCACTGATGCTCACAAAGGTGTCGGTCGAGATCACGGAGGATGCGGAGCTTCCGGGCCTGCGGGTGACCGCGATGGCGAAGCTCACCGGCAAGACCGGTGTTGAGATGGAGGCACTGACTGCCGTCTCCGTCGCATGTCTAACCATCTATGACATGGCCAAGGCCGCCGATAAGGGCATGGAAATCGGCGGCATTCACCTCTTGGAAAAGAGCGGCGGAAAATCCGGCGACTGGCGGCGGTAAAGTCCGCCCATCACCAAATATCATCCGAGGAGCAGATCATGGCCACCAATCTCCTGCCCGTTTCGGAAGCGCTGTCCCGTCTGTTGGCAAAGGGAGTTCCTGTTGAGGCGACCGAGACCGTAAGCCTCCAAGCGGCCCGTGGCCGGGTGCTGGCAGAGGATCTCACGGCCCGCCTCACCCAACCACCCTTTAACGCCTCTGCCATGGATGGCTATGCACTGCGCGCCGTGGACGCGCCTGAGGTCGGCGCTGTTCTCTCCGTTATCGGCCAGGCCGCTGCCGGCCATGCCTTTGAAGGATCGCTTGCTGCGGGTCAGGCTGTACGTATCTTCACAGGCGCACCTTTGCCCGATGGTGCCGACAGCATCCTGATCCAGGAGGATGCAGAGGTTCTGGAGGACAGTCGCATCCGCACGAAATTTCCTGTCGTGGCCGGACGCCATGTGCGTCCGCGCGGCCAGGATTTTGCCGAGGGCGAAGTGGTGCTGACGGCGGGAACGGTTCTCGATTATTCGCATGTCACGGTTGCCGCTGCGATGAACCATCCGGAACTGGTGGTCTACCGCAAGCCGCTGGTGGCGCTTTTGGCCACCGGCGACGAACTGGTGGTGCCAGGCCTGCACCCCGGTCCTTCGCAGATCATCGCCTCCAACACCTTTGGTGTGGCAGCCCTCGTGGATGCTGCCGGCGGCGAGGTTCTCGATCTCGGTATTGTTCCGGATCGCAAGGATCTGATCGAGGCGGCCATTGCCAGGGCGCGGGCGGCGAAGGTGGATGTGCTTGTCACCTTGGGCGGCGCGTCGGTGGGGGATCATGATCTCGTGCAGGCAAGCCTCAAGGCCTCAGGCATGGAGCTCGATTTCTGGCGCATTGCCATGCGGCCGGGAAAGCCGCTGATGGTGGGCAATATTGACGGCATGCAGGTTCTGGGCTTGCCCGGCAACCCGGTGGCAAGCCTCGTCTGCGGGACGCTGTTTCTAGAGCCATTGATCGCGCGCCTTGCGCGCCAGCTCAAGCCGCGTCGTGAGGCACAAGCTTTCACGGAGACCACAATATCAGCCAATGATCACCGTCAGGATTACCTGCGGGCCACATTGAGCCGTGGCAATGACGGCAGTCTGATCGCCCGCTCCTTCGGCAAGCAGGATTCCTCGATGATGAAGGTCTTCGCGCATGCCGATTGCCTGATCGTGCGGCCGCCGCATGCACCGGAACTGCCCGCTGGCGCGCCCTGCCCGATTATTCTCATTCGCCCCAGTACCGTCTGATCCGATAGCGGCCACATTTCGTAATTCCTGAATTACCCAAAGATTCGGGAGTTATCGTGTCGAATTCAAAGCCAGCACCGGTCATTCTCTGGTTTCGAAAGGATCTCAGGCTGGATGACAATGGTGCGCTGACAGCCGCCGCACAAAGCGGTCGTCCCGTCATCTGTGTTTACATCCGAGAGCCGGAAAGCGAACGCACAGGTCCGCTTGGCGGAGCACAAGCGTGGTGGCTGCATCACTCCCTTTCGGCACTTTTGAAAAGTGTTGAAGCGATAGGCGGCCAGCTGCTTTTAAGGAGCGGCAAGGCTGCAGATGTCTTGAGAAAGCTTGCCGAGCAGACCGGCAGCGATCGCGTTCTCTTTAACCGCCACTACGAACGTGATGATCTCGATGCGGAAATCATCGCAGCGCTGCAAGAAGACCGGATCGAAGTAAAGCGCTTCAAGGGCCAGCTTCTGCACGACCCGCATTCCATGCGCACCGGAACGGGCGGAAGCTACCGCGTCTATACGCCCTTCTGGAAAGCGCTGGATCGTGATGGCGACCCGCGCGAACCGCTGGATCCGCCTAAGAAAATTTCCTCATCCCTCATCAACCTCGAAACAGAGGTTCTCAAGGACTGGGACCTGCTGCCCAAGAACCCGAACTGGGCCGCGGAATTCGATCGTATCTGGACGCCCGGAGAAAAGGGTGCATGGACAAAACTTGCCGCCTTCACAAAAAAGCCGATCCAGACCTACAAGAAGGATAGAGACTTTCCCGGTCTCGGCGATGCCACGTCCAACCTTTCGCCGCATCTTGCTTTCGGTGAAATCTCGCCGGCGCGCGTCTGGTTCGCCACCCGTCAGTTGGGCGAATTCGCCAATGCCGATATCATCCACTTCCGCAAGGAACTGGTATGGCGCGAGTTCTCCTACCACTTGCTGGCTTCCTTTCCACAGCTTCCAGTTAAGAATTGGAATGACAAGTTTGACCGCTTCCCCTGGTCGAAGAACCGCGATGGTTTTACGGCCTGGACGCGGGGCATGACCGGTTATCCCATTGTCGACGCCGGCATGCGCCAGCTCTGGCGACATGGCTATATGCACAATCGCGTGCGGATGATCACGGCATCCTTCCTGATCAAGGACCTGATGATTGACTGGAGGCAGGGCGAGGCCTGGTTTCGCGATACGCTCGTCGATGCGGATGTTGCCTCCAACGCCGCCAATTGGCAATGGGTGGCCGGATCGGGCGCTGACGCAGCCCCCTTTTTCCGCGTCTTCAATCCGATCCTTCAAGGCGAAAAATTCGATCCCGATGGAAGCTATGTTCGCGAATTCGTGCCGGAACTCGCCAAGCTGGATAACAAGTATATCCACCGTCCGTTCGATGCGCCGTTGGATGTTCTGGCGCGGGCCGGCGTCAAGCTCGGGACCACCTATCCGAATCCGGTCGTCGACCACTTCACAGCGCGCGATCACGCGCTTGCCGCCTATGCTGAAGTGACCGGCCGCAGCTCGGAGCCCGATCCCCGCGACGCCTGATAACCCGCACCTGATTGCAAAGAAAAAGGCCGGAGCTGAATGAGCACCGGCCTTTCCGATATTTGATGGCGGGTCGTCTCAGACGAGACGGCTCTGTTCCAAAGCCGCTTCAATGAAGCTGCGAAACAGCGGGTGAGGATCGAGCGGACGGCTCTTCAGTTCCGGATGGTACTGGACACCGATGAACCACGGATGGTCGGGATACTCGATCGTCTCAGGCAGAAGCCCATCCGGCGACATGCCAGAGAAGACCAGGCCGCAGTTTTCCAGACGATCCTTATAGTCCACGTTCACTTCGTAACGGTGGCGGTGACGCTCGGAAATATCCGTCGCTCCGTAGATGTCCGCGATTTTGGTGTCGCGCTTCAGAGCGGCCTTGTAGGCGCCAAGACGCATCGTGCCGCCGAGATCGCCAGCCGCCGAACGCTTCTCCGTTGCATTGCCCTTGACCCACTCGGTCATCAGGCCAACCACGGGCTCCTTGGTCGGGCCGAACTCGGTGGAGGATGCTTCCGAAACGCCAGCCAGATTGCGGGCTGCTTCGATGACCGCCATCTGCATGCCGAAGCAGATGCCGAAATACGGCACCTTGCGCTCACGCGCAAAGCGGGCCGCATTGATCTTTCCTTCCGCACCGCGTTCGCCAAAGCCACCGGGAACCAGAATGCCATCGACCTTTTCGAGATAGGGTGCCGGATCTTCCTTTTCGAAGATCTCCGACTCGATCCATTCCAGCTTCACCTTCACATGGTTGGCAATGCCACCGTGATGAAGCGCCTCGATCAGCGATTTATAGGCATCCTTGAGGCCCGTATACTTGCCGACGATGGCAATGGTCACCTCGCCTTCCGGGGTACGGATGCGATTGCCCACTTCTTCCCAGTTGTCGAGACGTGGCTTTGGTGCCGGTTCGATACCGAATGCTGCCAGCACTTCCGAGTCGAGACCTTCCTTATGATATGCAGTCGGCACGTCATAGATGTTGGCGACGTCAAGCGCCTGAATGACCGCGGACGGACGAACGTTGCAGAACAGGGAAAGCTTGCGGCGTTCTGCTTCCGGGATCTCGCGATCCGCACGAACAAGCAAAATATCCGGCGCAATACCGAGGGCCTGCAGTTCCTTGACGGAATGCTGCGTCGGCTTGGTCTTCAACTCGCCGGCTGCCGGAATGTACGGCATCAGGGTGAGGTGAAGATAGACAGCCGTTCCGCGCGGCAACTCGTTGCCGAGCTGACGGATGGCTTCCACGAAGGGCATTGCCTCGATATCGCCGACGGTACCGCCGATTTCGCAGATCACGAAATCATAGTCATCATTGCCTTCGACAACGAAGTCCTTGATTTCATTGGTGACGTGCGGAATGACCTGAACGGTTGCGCCAAGGTAATCGCCGCGGCGTTCCTTGTCGATGATGTTCTTGTAGATCCGACCGGTGGTGATGTTGTCGGTCTTCGTTGCCGAACGCCCCGTGAAGCGTTCGTAGTGACCCAGATCGAGATCCGTTTCAGCGCCGTCATCGGTCACGAAGACCTCGCCGTGCTGGGTCGGGCTCATGGTGCCCGGGTCGACGTTGAGATAGGGGTCGAGCTTGCGTAGCCGAACCCGGTAACCTCTGGCCTGTAGCAAGGCTCCGAGGGCTGCAGCCGCAATTCCTTTTCCAAGGGAAGAAACCACGCCGCCAGTGATGAATACATATCGCGCCATGGGAGTCACCGGATACCTTTTCACGAACGATTCCGCCAGCCCAAAAATGACATGGGACGGTTAAGGCTGTTGAAATCCAGACAAAAGAAAACCGGCAGGCTTTTGGCCTGCCGGACGTTCAAGCTTGAAGCGGGCCTTATTTCGTCGGGACCGCTTGGTTGTTGGCCGGTGCAGGAGCAGGTGCTGCAGCACCGGAAGTAGCAGGAGCAGCAGCGCCATTGGCAGGTGCCGGCTGGCCGGATGCGGGCCCGAGCGAATCGAGAATGCCGTTGCCCTGGCCCTGCTGAGATGCGGGGATGCGATCAAGAATGTCCGTCGGCTTGGATTCGTAGCGAGCAAGGATGCCGAGAACCAGCGACGTGATGAAGAAGAGGGTCGCCAGGATCGCGGTCGTGCGCGTCAGGGCGTTTGCAGTGCCTCGTGCGGACATGAAGCCGGAGCCTCCGCCGATGCCGAGCCCGCCACCTTCGGAGCGCTGGATGAGCACCACACCCACCAGGGCGAGAACGATCATCAGGTGGATCACAATCAAAACGGTCTGCATTGTCAGTCCATTCCGCGCGCCAATCGGCACGCATTCGTCACAGCTTTGGCGGCTCTTTACCTGAGGCGGCCGCGCATTCCAAGGGGCAAGTACGATCTCCCGGCATTTTCACGAGAGATCGTCGAGCCCATCAAAGGTGAGCTTACTCAACGAGTGAGCTGTATGCGCCGTAGATGGCGAGGAAGTCCGACGCTTTCAAGCTCGCGCCGCCAACAAGAGCGCCGTCCACATTGGCAACGCTCATCAACTCCACGGCGTTGCCAGGCTTGACGGAGCCCCCGTAGAGAATGCGGATCTTTGCGCCTTCCTTGCCGAAGCGCGTCGCCAGTTCGTTGCGCATGAAGGCATGCGCCTTTTCAACGTCGTCGGCGGTCGGGGTCAATCCGGTTCCGATCGCCCAGACAGGTTCGTAGGCGATCACGGTATTTTCAGCCGTCGCGCCATCCGGCACGGAGCCTGCCAACTGGCGCTTGAGGATTTCAAGTGTCTGACCGGCCTTGCGCTCATCGGCTGTTTCACCGATGCAGATGATTGCGGTCAAGTCGGCGGCATAGGCCGCTTCCGCCTTTGCGCGCACAAGATGATCGGTTTCAGCATGATCACTGCGGCGCTCCGAATGGCCGACGATCACATAGGTGCCGTAGCAGTCGGCAATCATCTCGGCGGAGATATCGCCAGTATGGGCGCCGGATGCATTCTGATGGCAATCCTGTGCGCCGATCAAAAGTGGGCTGTCCGTGCAGAGCGCGGTCGCGACGTAGAGCAGCGTGGCCGGCGGGCACAGCAGGGCATCAACCTTGCTGACGAGTGCATGGCCAGCAACGCCATCCGAAATGGCCTTGATCTGATCGAGCGAGGCGCGCGTGCCGTTCATCTTCCAGTTTCCGGCTACCAGCGGGCGTACATCCGGCGTCATCGGTCTTGGTTTCCCTTTTCTCCCGACCGTTCTGGAGAACGGCCACCTATTAAAATCGACGAACAAGCTCCGCTTTTAATTCGATCCCATTGGAAATGGTATGGAAAAGCGTGAACTTGGTTCAAAAGCGTGGTTAAGACGTCTGAGGCAGGCTGTCACCTGCTTGCCAGCATGAAATTCAAAATTTCGCGCCAGTCGCTCATGCGGATCGGCGTGCCGTGTCCACCGGTGCGAAACAGGGTGAAGACGGTGGGGTAATGCTTCTCCAGCATCTTTTTGTAGAGGGCGATCTGATCATCTGCCTTGTAGACGGAATCGGCGCTGCCATGCGCAAAGTAAACGGGCAGTTTTAATTTTGCCGCCGGCGTCGTCAGGAAGCCGGGATCCGGTGGTCCGCTCATGATTACGAGACCCTTGAGGTAGCGCACTGCCTCCTTGTCGCGCGACACGCTCTGGCAGATGAAGCCGCCCATGGAGGCGCAGGCAAGGATTACTGGTCGCCCTGCGGATTGCTCGAAGGCGTGACGGATCAATCCCGCCACATCGGCTGCACCGTTCGGATCGAAACTCTTGATCGAAGGCGCGTAGTAGACCCCACCATGCATCACGACGAGATTCTTCAGCCGGTTGAAGTTGCCGCCGAAGGTGTAATCGTTGACGCCGAGGCGTCTGTCTCCCCCTCGCCCATGGATGAAGATGACCGTAAAGTTCGCGTTCACCTCGCGCCCGACGCGGGCAACATCGAGCTTCGCCCCTGAAAGCATCAGCGTCTCGTTCGCCTGATACTCCTTCACGCGCAGATCGACATAACGGGATTTGACCCGTCTCTCCGGCTCCTCGTCGCGAGCGTTGATGTCGCGCAGTTCCTGGTAGTCCATGACCTTGAATGCGCCGCCATCCGCGGTTTCCAGAACCGTCTCCGACGAAAAAAGGTCATCTTTGAAGGGGCGAATCGGCCCGTCGAGCGGCGCTGCTAAGCTGCTGGACGCCGTGAGGTACAACGGTAGCAAAAGGGCAGCAAACCACCGCAGCGCAAAATGATCTGTGGACATAAAAGGTTTGTTCCCCATCGCTGCAGTTCGCTGCCTTGCCATCGCGGGCATTGCAGCGCAAATCCTCGATACGAAGCCCTGTTTGACGGGCATCGCGAAAAAGCCGGTTTTCTGGCACACTCCCGGCCGATTCGATAGCCACTCCGCAGCGGCAAGCGCGAGCAGATCACGTCACAAGCACGCGCACAACCGCTGTCCCCCATAAGGCGATATTGACGGAACCATGGACGATAGCAACGACCTCTTTGCGAGCCTACCCAAAGCGACGCCCAAGGCAACAGATGTTGTCGAGCCCGCGCCTGCGAAGCAGGTCGAGCGTCCGCAACCGGTTCCCGCAGCAACCGACGAGAGCTACGGCGCATCATCCATCCGCGTTCTGGAAGGCCTTGAGCCGGTGCGCATGCGCCCTGGCATGTATATCGGCGGCACCGATGAAAAGGCGCTTCACCATCTGTTTGCCGAGGTCATCGACAACTCGATGGACGAAGCAGTTGCCGGCCATGCCAATTTCATTGAAGTGCATCTGGATGCCGAGGGCTTCCTGACCGTCACCGATAACGGCCGCGGTATTCCCGTGGAGAACCACCCTCAGGTGCCCGGCAAGTCAACGCTTGAAGTCATCATGACCAAGTTGCACGCGGGCGGCAAATTCGACGGAAAGGCCTATGAGACATCAGGCGGTCTGCATGGCGTCGGCGTCTCCGTTGTCAACGCGCTGTCTGATCTCCTGGAAGTGGAAGTAGCGCGAAACCGCAAGCTTTACCGCCAGCGGTTTTCGCGTGGCGTTCCGCTGGGAGGACTGGAAGAGCTTGGCGACGTGCATAATCGACGTGGCACGAAGGTGCGCTTCCATCCCGATCCGCAGATCTTCGGTGATCACGCGAAGTTCGATGCGGGCCGCATCTTCCGCATGGCGCGCTCCAAGGCCTATCTTTTCGGCGGCGTGGAAATTCGCTGGAGCTGCGATCCGGGTCTGGTGCCCGCCGGTGGCGAGATCCCGGAAAAGGCCGTCTTCCATTTTCCGGGTGGTCTGAAGGATTATCTGGCGGCGACGCTCGGCAAGGAATTCACCGTCACGCGCGAGATCTTCTCCGGCCGCACAGAAAAGACCGGCGGCCATGGCGCGCTGGAATGGGCCATCACCTGGTATGGCGGCGATCCGCAGGTCCACTCCTATTGCAATACTATCCCGACCCCTGAGGGTGGAACGCACGAGGCTGGCCTTCGAATTGCCCTTCTCAAGGGGCTGAAGAATTACGCCGAGCTGACGCAGAACAAGCGCGCCAAGGACATCACCACTGAAGACGTGATGATATCGGCGGTCGGCATGCTTTCGGTCTTCATACGCGAGCCGGAATTCGTCGGCCAGACCAAGGACAAGCTGGCAACAGTCGAGGCGCAGCGTATCGTTGAAAACGCGCTGCGCGACCCCTTCGATCATTATCTTGCGGGCAATCCCAACGAGGCGGCCAAGCTTCTGGACTGGGTGATCGAGCGCGCCGAAGAGCGGCTGCGTCGCCGCAAGGAAAAGGAAGTCAACCGCAAGACGGCGGTGCGCAAGCTGCGCCTGCCGGGCAAGCTGGCCGATTGCTCGCAGAACACCGCAGAGGGGGCGGAGCTCTTCATTGTCGAGGGTGACTCGGCTGGTGGCTCCGCCAAGCAGGCGCGGAACCGTATGAACCAGGCGATCCTGCCGCTGCGCGGCAAGATCCTGAACGTTGGCAGCGCCAGCCGCGAGAAACTGTCCGCCAACCAGCAGATTGCCGATCTCATCCAGGCGCTCGGCTGCGGTACGCGCAGCAAGTATCGTGACGAAGACCTGCGCTACGAGCGCGTCATCATCATGACCGATGCTGATGTCGATGGCGCCCACATCGCGTCATTGCTGATCACCTTCTTTTATCAGGAAATGCCGGAGCTCATCCGGGGCAATCACCTCTATCTCGCGGTGCCACCGCTCTACGTGATCCGCCAGGGCGCGAAGATCGTCTATGCGCGCGATGATGCCCATCGCGCCGAGCTGATGGAAACCACCTTCAAGGGCAAGAAGGTCGAAATCGGGCGCTTCAAAGGCCTCGGCGAAATGATGCCGCAGCAGTTGAAGGAAACCACGATGGACCCCGCCAAGCGCACGCTTCTGCGTGTCTCCATCGATGAGATCGACTTCGAGGGGACGCGCGAGGCGGTCGATAATCTCATGGGCACGAAGGCGGATGCGCGTTTCCGGTTCATCCAAGAACGCGCAGCCTTTGCCGAAAATCTCGATATTTAAAGCGGAGCATTCATTGTCGCCGTAGCATCAATGAACGCGGGCTTTTCGATCAGCCATCAATCGCAGAATGGCACCAATCAAAGCGGTTGCCTCATAGGGTTTGCGCACCACGGGTGCATCGAAGCTGGCTGGGATGATAGACTGGTCGCTGTAACCTGTCGCGAAGACGAACGGCACGTTTCGGCGCGTCAGTTCCTCAGCAATGGGAAGTGAAGTTTCCGAGCCGAGATTGACGTCCAGGATCGCGATATCAGGCGTAAACGTCTTGAGCCGACGTAAGGCTTCCGAGGCGGAAGGCGCCGTCGTGATTTTCGTCATGCCATGATCAGCCAGTATGCCTTCGACATCGGCGGCGACCAGCATCTGATCCTCCACGAACAGCACTTCCAGATCCGCCAGCAGATCGACAAGCTCTTCTGCCGGCGCTGCATTCAACTCTGTCGCCTTCGCTTCGCCGGACGCATCGCCGCCTTGGATGTGCGTCCCAGGAATTAGGAAGCGGGCGACGAGACCGGAGGGATCATAGGAGACCCGGCTTTCGCCCCCAAGTTCATACGGAATGCTTCGGTCAATAAGCACCGTACCGAAACCTGCGCGCGATGGCGCCGTCACGCTTGGGCCACCCTTTTCGTCCCAGAGCAGTTCGCAGGAATGGTCCGCAGTTTTGGACCAAGTAATTTTCAGCAGCCCGGTGTTGACAGATAGCGCCCCATATTTGGCTGCGTTGGTCGACATTTCGTGCAAGACGAGGGCCATGACCGAAAAGCCGCGACTATCGAGCCAGACATCAGGGCCCTGCAACATGATCGAGCGCGCACCCTCGCGGTATGGTTTCAGCTCCGCTTCCAACAGATCTCTCAACGACCCGCCATCCCCACCCCGAACAACCTGGTCATGAGCAAAGGCAAGTGCTTGAATGCGGCCCTTCAGTGCGCCGACATATTCACGGATCGTCCGCCCCTCTTCCACCGGATGCCCCACCAGCGCCTTGATGACAGCGAGGATATTCTTGACTCGATGGTTGAGTTCTTCGTTCAGCATTCGCTGTCGCACATCGGCCTTGCCGCGCTCGTCAGCGATCAGTTCGTTGTGATGCAGGACAATCTCAACCAGAACTGCCCGGATGGCCTCGGCAATTTCCCGTTCGCTTTCCGTCCAGCGCTGCGCCTTCATGCGCACCGTTTCCTTCCAGATCGCAAAACTCTTGCGCGGCGTCAGGCGATCTCCCAGAGGGCCGACATCGTAAGACTTGTCCGGGTTGCCCGCCCAGTCCAGTGTCAGAACAAGCTCTTTGCGAAAGAAAAACAGGTAGTCTCGGGGTCGCTGAGACAGCGGTATGGCCAGGACCCCGCAGACCTCCGATGCGTAGGATTGAGCATGAGGCAGGTGCAGGGAAATCGTATCGGTGGACCATATGCGACCGCTCGCCACGGACCCTACAAAATCAGCGATCTCCGGCATCGCCTCCTTGGGTGGTGTGACGCCGTACCAATTCCAGGAACCATCGAGCCACAAGCCGACCCCGTCCGAAGGCATGATCTGCGCAAATTCAGTCAGCGACTGCCGAAGAAGACCGGCAACATCTGAATTGTGGGAAGCGGATTGCAGGAAGCGATCGAGAGACCGACGCGCCTTGTTGGCAGTGTCCAGAATATCCTTTTGCTTCAACGC
Organism: Rhizobium oryzicola; assembly: GCF_030504645.1. Classification (GTDB taxonomy): domain Bacteria; phylum Pseudomonadota; class Alphaproteobacteria; order Rhizobiales; family Rhizobiaceae; genus Neorhizobium; species Neorhizobium oryzicola. The sequence goes on from NZ_JAUKWQ010000005.1 coordinate 128,727, forward strand.
ATTCAGATGCAGCGAAAAGAACTCACCGAACATCTCGGCGGCCACGCGCTGCGTCATCGTCAACACCTTTGGCGAATAATGGTGGCAGGCGATCAGCCCCCAGAGCTCGCCATCAACGATGATGGAGATCGACATGGATGCACCAACGCCCATGTTGCGAAGATACTCGCAATGGATCGGTGAAACGCTACGCAGATGAGCAAACGACAGGTCCAGTGACTGTCCTTCCTCATCGAATTCCGGAACGACGGCAACGCGCGCGCCGCTGGCATCCGATATCACGCGGATCGTATTCTTGATGTAGAGAATACGTGCCTGCTTGGGGATGTCGCTTGCAGGAAAATACTGACCCTTGAAGCTTTCCAGATCGCGCCGCTTATATTCGCTGACGACCTTACCGGCTCCATCATGCTCGAACCGATAGATCATCACGCGGTCATAGCCCAGCATGGCAAAAACAAGCCGCGCCGATTTTTCCACAAGCGCGTCGATGCCATCGATAGAACGGATGCGGCTAATGAGCAGGCGCGCTGTTTCAAGCGGCTGATCAGACTGACCGTTTGAGGCTTCGAACTCAATGATTGCACCGTCATCGCTGCGATGAACGGCGATGTCAAAAAGGCCGGATGGGAGAGCCACACCAAACCTTAATGCCGGTCTTGCCGGATCGTCGCTGGTTGCCAGAGCATTACGAAGCGTATGCGCAATATCTTGGCCCAGCGCCTCATCGAGCCGCTGGCCGGCAAAGACCGGTACGCCCAGCATGGCTTCGACGTTGACCGAATACCTTGAAATTGTTGACCCTGTCACGTCGCAAGCAATCAGACATCCGTGTGGCTGAATACTTCCCGGGATGTGGATGGGTTCTCGATCGCAATTCGTAAGATCGACCGGATCTGCAGTCTGCATTCAAACTTCCTTGAAGGCCTTTTCCGCAAGGATGAAAACCGCCTGCGACGCCTGGATAACCTTTTCCATGTCGACTACGGGTGCGGCATCAAGCACTTCAAGAAAAGTCTTCCAACCTTTTGAGGTGGATTGCCTTGCCAGATGACGCGCGCCAAAGCTTTCACCGAGCCCAAGCGCGACGGCACGCGAGAAGAGAACACGTGCACCAAGAGACGAACCCTCAATCACGTAGAGCGCACCGAGCACCGTTTCCAGATCCTCTCCCAGAGAAAAATTGCTGTGTTGCCTGTTTGGCGTGATTGCGAGGTCATGCATGTCCATCAGAATTTCTTTGCCTATGACCTGCGGTCGCCAGCTTTGGAAGCATGAGGGCAAAACTAAATTCGACAAAGCTTGCTCGATGGGCAGACGAAAGTCATGAACCCCTTGCAAATAAAGTCTATATTGATCCAAAGTAGCCAATGAGCCGACCGCGGCATCGACGATCGAATGACGTTCGGACGTGCGCTCCCTCAGAAGGAAGCGGCGTTGTGATGCGGTCATGGGGAGAGAAACAAAGCTTTGTTGACGATGTTCTTATTTTTAACGCATCCGTCACATACGACAAGGTGAAATCTTCAACCATGATCTGCAAGCCTGACCGAGCGTCTTGAAAGCGATGAACTGCGATGCGAGCGCGTAATAAGGATGATAGTGCCGTCGTGAGCGACAACCCGAAAATTCCCAGAGAGCCGAGTTGGCTTGGCCCCGTCTCTCCCATGCGGATAGCATTGATTCCGCCAATCTCCGTCGCGCGCTGGCTTCTCGTGCTTGTGGTCTTTGCCGGGATTTATTTCTTCCACGGCTTCATCGTTCCCGTGCTTGCCGCACTGGTCGTCGGTTTCGCAAGCTGGCCGCTCTATCGCGATCTGCTGAAGAGGACTGGCGGAAACACCACGCTCGGCGCAACGATCGCAATCATCTGCGTCATCACCTTCATTGTCGTGCCGCTCAGTATTGCCATCAGTTACACAACTGGCGAAGTACGCCAGTGGATCAGTTGGGCGCTCCAGGCCAACCGCATGGGCTCGCCTCCGCCGGCGTGGATCGTGCAGTTGCCGGGTGTTGGCGAGTGGCTCGGCACCCAATGGGAGCGCCATGTCGGCGAACCTGGCGCCATTGGTCAGTTGGTGCAATTGGTGAGCGGCGCCAATATCGGCAACATCTATCGTGCGGTGATTGCTGCGGGCGACGGCGCCTTCCACCTGATTCTCACGCTGGTCTTCACGCTGATCGCGCTCTTCTTCGTCTATCGCGACGGTGCAGCCTTCACCCGCCAGATCGACAAGCTTGGCGAACGCATTCTGCCTGGCCGCTGGGAGCGTATCTCCCGCGTGGTGCCGGCCACGATCAGCTCGACGGTGACCGGGCAGACACTGATCGCCATCGGTGAAGGCATTATTCTTGGCATTGCCTACTGGATCGCAGGCGTTCCATCGCCAGTGACGCTGGGCTTCCTGACCGGCATTATGGCCCTGATACCCGGCGGCGCGCCCCTCTCCTTCACACTCGTTTCGCTGTATCTGGTGGCGAACGGTGCCTATGTGGCCGGCATCGGCTTGCTGACCTGGGGTACGGTCGAGCTCTTCATCGTCGACAAGACCATCCGCCCGAAGCTCGTCGGCGGTCCCATCAAGCTGCCGTTCCTGCCGACCTTCTTCGGTCTGGTTGGCGGCGTAAAGACCATGGGTTTCCTCGGTCTTTTCATTGGCCCCGTGCTGATGGCGCTGCTGGTTGCTATCTGGCGTGAATGGATCCGTGAGATCGAACTCAGCAATATGACACAGATCGAAATACCTCCCGACATCTCCAAGGAAAGACGCTCCGCCTGATCGGCGGAGCCATCTCCGATCGAATATTCTCCTGATTATTGAGCAGGCCATTGGCCTGCTGAAAATTTCTGGTGTTGCGCCTGAGGGGTGAGACTGCCTTCAGCCGGACATGTTTCCGGCTTCTATCGAGGCATCGGCAACGTCTCTCCGGAAAGTACCATGCGCACCGCTCTCGTCCTCATGACCATTCTCGGCTGCGATGACAGCGCCACAGACTGCTCCTACATTGCGACGCTCCAGCAGCGGTGGCAAACGATCGAGCAATGCAACGCAGTGTCGGAAAAGGAGCTGGGGCGCTTCGTCAATGTTTCTTACCCGGTCGTGATCGCGGTGTGCCAGGACCCGAGCATCACGGAAGCAAAAGCACCCGAAGCGCCGCACTCGGTGCCGCTGCTACAGGCAACAACGCCGGCCGAAAAGCGCGCCGAGGAACAAAGCCTCGCCCGCCAGGCGATCGATAAGGTTCAGTCGATCCTGCCGACCTCTGAGGGCATGAAGAACCTGGTGCGCAAGCCGGTCACAATGGTGCAGGATGGATATGCCTGGGTTGTGAAACGGCTGCGGTAAGTCTACCCCGCATCGGAATAATGCGAAACCATAATCAGGACGGATGCGTCAGCGGGATCGGCACCGATCTCGAAGGCAGAGCATCCAAGCGCGCTCATCTCATAGCTTTTAAAAATTGAAACAGTACTCAGCAAACCGTAAAACGTGCATCGATCATTCAGGTTATTGAAACCTAGGACGTCGGACAAAATACGCTGATCGCGGACTATCCGGGGAAAGAGCCAGGGAACATCGACCGCTGTCGATGCAGGCGCGTCGCCGAGATCTCCAAGATCCACTTCGTCCAGGCTTAACAACACGACAAAGGCGGAAGGTCCGTACCGGTTGATGCGGGCGATGGGTCTGCCTGTGTCCAAATTCCGTCGGGGGTTCGTCAGTGGAGCAAATCGATTATCAGAAAAGCCTGGTTTTAAGACAGGGCATCGTAACCAGCTATTTCCGCGATGTAGACTACGTGGAGCGGGTGATCCCCGGAGTGGTGCGTACATACGCATTTGGCGATTATGTTTCCGGTGTGATAGCCGATGGACGAACCCTCCCCATCAATGACGCTAATGGATATCTTTTTTCCATTATGGGGACCACATACGGCGGCAACGGAACCAGTAACTTCAAGATCCCGAATTTTTCAGGACGGACCATTGTAGGTGGCAACTATGACTATGGAGATCCATATGTAAATGTAGATCGCGCATCGAGCCCACTGAATCAGAGCAATCTACCAAGCCAATGGGGAGGATCAAACACTCCCGTTAGCAATATCCACCCTTCTGTCAAGCTTCTCCCAGTTATCAAGATCGGCCCAGGCGGACCTGACCAGTATCCTACCGGTACCGTTTTCTATTATGCAAGCCCAGGAGCCAGAATTCCTGACGGTTATACAATCGCCAACGGAAGCTATGTTTCTGCTATGCAGTTGCCTTATCTGTACAGGGCGATTGGCCATACATATGATCAGAGTTCAAGCGACTCGGTCTTTCGCATTCCGAATCTGATTGGAAAAACGGTTATCGGTGCCGGAAATACTCCTGGCGAAATACCGATGGCTTTGGGTACCGAAGTCGGCAGCACTGGAACTTTGCTTACAAATGACAATTTGGTCACCCTCACGGGCGACTTCTACGGCTTGGTCAACGTAAGCAATGTTTCACCTTCGATCGCGCTCAATTATATCATCAAGGTAAGGGGGACTTATCCTGGGGGCGATCACCCTGAATTACTTGGCACACCGCTTTTGGGGGAGATTGTTCCCTATGCGGGCGATCTGACATTGCTCTCCGACGATTGGCTTCCGGCGGATGGGCGCCCTCTCAGCATATCACAATACGACCAACTATATTCCTTGATTGGCTGGACCTATGGCGGCAATTATGAGACGTTTTTCTTACCTAATCTCGTCGGCCGGGCAATCGTGGATGATGGCTCGTATGGAAACGACAATTTCCACCTAGGGCAAGCATTCGGGTTTGATAGTTATTATGCCACTCATAACTTGCTGCCCTCCCTCAACTACACCGGCGACAGTGGCGCGAACAGCGTCCGTGGGAGCTTGCTGGACGACACGTTGCGCGGCAAGGATGGCGATGACATCCTGAAGGGTGACGTAGGCAATGATGTCCTAGTGGGGGGAAAAGGTGCCGATAGACTGGACGGAGGTCCAGGCAACGATACGGCCTCCTACGAGGATGCTGACAAGGGGGTTGTGGCCAATCTGGCCGACGCCTCCAAAAATCAGGGTGATGCAGCGGGTGACACCTATATCAGCATCGAAAACCTCAAAGGTTCGAACTTCGATGATGTGCTGACCGGTGACAATGGTAACAATGTTATCGATGGCGGCAGCGGCAACGATCGCCTTTCTGGCGGTTCCGGTACGAATATCCTGACGGGCGGCGCTGGCAGAGATGTGTTCGTCGTCGGCCAGGGCAATGACACCATAACCGATTTCAATCCAGCTGAAGACAAGCTTTCCGGTGATGTTTTCTCCGGTATTCGAAGCCTTGCCGATCTGCGGGCGCTTGCCCGGGCATCCGGCAATGACACGGTCCTGACCTTTGCCAACGGCACGACGGTGGTCTTGAAGAACGTTGCCGTCGATGCTTTGGCATTTGAGACCATCGAGCTGCCCAAGCCCGCCTCCCCGTCGATCGCCTTGTCCAATGACACAGGGGCTGCCGATGGCATAACCACTGACGGGAAGATCAACGTCTCTGGCGTCGCCGATGGCGGAGGTTATCAGTTCAGTCTCGATGGTGGTGTTACCTGGCAGACCGGGACTGACACCAGTTTTACCGTGCCGGAAGGCACCTACGCGGCTGGGAAGCTCCTTGTTCGCCAGATCGGCTTGGACGGGGCGGCCAGTGATGCGACTGCCCTGCCGACATCCATCACTGTTGATCAGACCGCTCCTGTTGTAACCGCAATTCAGCGCGCTCTTCCTGCGGGCGAGACCACCAATGCGGATGTTCTGAAGTTCAATGTCACTTTCAACGAGGCTGTTTCGTTCAACTCTGGCAACGTCACGATATCCGGCAGTTCCGCTGCTGCTGAGGTGACTTCGACCGATGCCAGCCACTATGTCGTGACGGTATCAGGTGGCGATCTGTCAACGGCCAACGGAACGGTTGGCATCACGATCAGCGGTGTAAAGGATGTGGCCGGCAATATGTCCGGACAGTCGGTGCCCGCCAATGCGCAGACCTTTACCGTTGATCACCAGGCGCCGGGCATTGTGGCAACGACCCTACCGAATGCAGGCAGCTATCAGGCTGGCAACCGTCTGACATTCACCGCATCCTTCGGCGAAGATGTTCTGGTTACGAACGGCACGCCGCGCCTGATCATCACTGGCGAAAATGGTAGCCAGATTTACGCCGACTATACCTCGGGAAGCGGGACATCCACGCTGACCTTCTCCGCAATGATACCAGATGGTTTCAAGGCACGGCAGGGCATCACCCTCGCCGATATGCTCGACCTGAATGGCAGCGCCATCAAGGATCTGGCCGGCAACGATGCCCTCACGAAACTTACCGACCCTGGATCGACCGCGGCTATCGTCGTGGGCATGAATAGGCCGCCGTTACTGGCGGGATCGCTCTCTGCGACAGTCGATGAGGGTGGCGATGTTGTTCTAACGGACACACAACTCGGCTTTACCGATCCAGACAACGGTGCCGATGTTATCAAATTTTCAGTTCAAGCTGTCACCAACGGCAAGATTCTTGTCGATGGCAAAACAGCTGCCGCCTTTACCGCCGCGGACCTGAAAGCCGGCAAAGTCAGTTTCCGCCATGATGGCACGGAAACCACGTCAGCGTCCTTCCAGGTGGCCGTCGATGACGCCGACGAAGATAAGAGCCAGCCTAGCGCTTCTGCGTTTTCCATCACGGTCAATCCGGTCAACAATGCACCGAGTGCAAAGCTCCCCGCCGCGAAGTCCATTGCCTATGGCGAAACACTTAGCTTCAGCAGCGCTGGTAACAATGGCATCACGCTGTCCGATACGGATGCCGGCGCTGGCAAGGTGACGCTGAAGCTGACTGCTGATCATGGCATCCTCAAACTTCCAGCGGGACTTGTCGGTATCGATATCGTGGATGGTGCCAGTGGTAGCAAAGCCTTTCAGATCGCAGGCACTCTCGACGCGCTGAACAAGGCGTTGAACGGTATGAGCTTTACGCCGGATTCGGGCTTTGACGGAAAAGCGATGCTGTCGGTCTTTGTCGATGACGGCGGTAACTCAGGAAGCGGTGGTGCTAAGTCCTATACAGGTACGATTGCCATCGATGTTGCGAAGGCACCTCCCCCACCCGTCATCGATCCACCGGCGCCCTCGAACCCGTCCACGGGCGGCGGCGGTTCCACGCCCACTCCGCCGGCGACAAACCCAACCACACCAGGCACGCCAGCGCCGGCTCCCGGCAATGACGGAGCCAATACGATTGTGGAAATCAAGCCTGTGGACCAGAAGACCAGCGGCGGAGCTGGCTTCGATACTGCGGTGCTGACGCAGCCGAGATCAACCTATACCATTCAGGTAAAGGATGGGGTGGTCACCCTCAATGCTGGCTACCAGATCCAGTTGACGAGTTTCGAGCGCATCAAATTTAGTGACGGCACGCTTGCTCTCGATTTCGACGGGAACGCCGGCACCATACTTCGTCTTTACAAGGCGGCATTCAGCCGCGGGCCCGATTCGGGCGGTGCCGGCTTCTGGATCAACAAGCTCGATGCCAAAGCCCTGAACCTGGAAGACATGGCCCGTCTCTTCTTACGCTCGCCGGAATTTGCCTCACGCTATGGCGACCTCTCGGATAACAAGACGTATGTCGAAAACCTCTACAAGAACGTTTTGGGGCGCGGCTACGATAAGGCCGGTTTTGATTACTGGGTGTCGCAGCTCGATAAGGGAGCGTTTGCAGCGGAAAAGGTACTGGCGTTATTCGCAGATAGTGCTGAAAACAAAGTGGGCCAAACCGCCTTTATATCGGATGGCCTCTGGTACACCTGACCAAGCTCTATGCTACCGCCAATGCCGTGGAATTGGACATCGCCCGAACATGTCGGCGATGCTCCATACGGTGCAGTTCCTCAAGCTTTGCGAGCACTTCGCTGACCGGGGAAAATGGATCATCCGGACGTGCGACACGTGACAGAAGCTCCCCGCATATATCCGCCGTTTCAGCGTCTTGCGCGCCGCGTGCCATGTCGCGCCACAGGAAAATTGCCTGACAGAAGATCTCTGCAACGTCACGACCAAGTCCGCTGGCCTCCAGCAAGGCGCGCACAGCGTGGAAACGCCCTGTTGCCAGAAGCGAGCGAACGCGGCGTTCCTCAAGGCTGGAGAGAGACGTGATGGCGCAGACGAAGAACTCAATCCGGCCTGTGCAGAGCGCATGAAGCAACAGGACGGGCGTCATTCGCGCCGTCGTGCACAGGTGATCGATAAGCACAGACAGTTCGCTTGGGGGCGTCGTGCCGGCCAGCATCAAGGTCGCAGCATCAGAAGCCGTCTGGGTCATATAGGCGATCCGCGTCGCAGACATCGTGGTGCGAACAAGAGGCGAGCTTGCCAGTGCATCCGTGACACGTTGCACCAGCATCACGCGCGCATCCGCCGGCAAATCCTCTCGTTCCAGAAGAAGATTGCGGATTGCCCTATCTTCGCCGTGCCGTTCCGCCAGGCGCCGCAGGCTGTAGCGCGTCAGCTGAGCGGACCTGTTTTCCAGAAGAAACTGGACTTCTTCAACTTCACCAACTTCCGCAATGGCCGCAGCCGCGCCACTCGTCAGAAATGGCCTGGCTGCAATCAAGGCACGCGTCACGGAAGATCCACGTCCCCCAAGCTCGACCAGATCAGAATCAGACAACACAGGTGACAGCGTAAGCACTGGACCGGAAATTTCTGGCTGGTCTTCTGCAAGCGCCAACATCAGCGCGCGCGGAGCAATGGGCGAATAGGCCAGTTGATCAGCAAGAACCTGACGCACTGCCGGAGAAGGATCATCCAGGAGATACAACATCGCGTGCACCGCCTGACGGCGGCGATCATCCTGTTCGGGAAGCTCTAGATAGGCTCTGACCAATGCATTTGCCGCCTTGGCCCGATCGCTTGCTTTCGCATTTTCGGTCCAGCGAATAAAACTATCCAGAATCACCGATACACCCCATATGCCGGGAGGACTACTACCAACACTTGCCTGGGGAAGACCTTAGAACCGAAAGGTTTACGATCGGTTCACCATGCTTATTAACCAAGGACCCAATACAGAAAGACGTAAGCCTTTGTCAGGCCTTGGGTCGCATCAGCTGAAATACGTCGGAACCGCCGTCAGCATAGTCCATGTAGCCCATGCGGGCGATCGGTCGTGCCAGACCCATGTCGATGCGACCGTCGCGGATAATGTTTTCGTCGATGTGGATTCCGACGACCTGACCGAACACCACATAGGATTCGCTTGGCGTTCCGTCGACACGCTTCGGGCAGAGGATCTCCGTCACGCGGCATTCGAGCGCCGCATAGGCTTCAGCCACGAAGGGTGCCTCAATGATTTCTCCCATGCGCGGCGTCAGCCCTGCGAGCTGGAACTCGTCAACGCCATATTCCACCGGCGCCGAGGACGTGTTCATCTTGTCAACCAGGTGTCGGCTGACGAGACTTGCTGTAAACTGTCCGGTCTCCTCGGCGTTCTTCAGGCTATGCTTGCGCCCGCTGGAGGAGAATAGAACCAGTTTCGGATTATCCGAAATCGCATTGAAAAAAGAATAGGGGGACAGGTTCAGCGACCCGTCCCTGCCCTTGGTACCGATCCAACCGATCGGTCGGGGCGCCACGATCGCCTTGAAGGGATCGTGGGCCAGGCCATGCGCGTTCGTATCGGTTGGATAGAACATTTACTCTTCCCCGATCCAGGTAACGATATCGGACAGTTCCGGGCGCGGACGGTCCGTTGATGGAAATGTCGTGGAACCGATATAGACGAGGCCAGCGACCTGCTCCTCGGCAGCAATACCGAGAAGTGCCTTGGCGTTTTCGTCATAGGAGATCCATTCGCTGAGCCAGTTGGCGGCGAAGCCATGGGCATTGGCGGCCATGAACAGGTTGAGGCATACGGCGCCCGCCGAAAGAACCTGTTCCCATTCCGGGATCTTCACATGCGGGGCAGCGCGGCTGACAACCGCAATCACAAGCGGCGCACGGGTGAAGCGGGTACGTTCCACTTCCTGCTGCTCGGGCGAGAGTTCCGGCGTCTTCTTGAGGGCGATTTCGAGCAGGGCCGAACCAAGCGTTTTTCGCTGCTCACCGCGCAGAACGATGAAGCGCCACGGCGCAAGCTTGCCATGGTCAGGCACGCGCGAGGCAAGCGTCAGCATGGACTCGATCTCAGCGCGGCTGGGGCCGGGTTCCGTCAACTGCAAGGCTGGGGTGGACCGGCGCGTTGAGAGATACTGCAGAAGAGGTTCGTTCTTGCTCATGGGAGATGCCGTCTGGAGATGTTGCGTGAATGAGGGTCTTGAAATTGCCTTCCGGTTGGTCTTCAAGTGGCGGTTCAGGTCACAAGAGTCAACGGCCAGCTCAAGATGAAATCTCGTCCGCTCCCCCTCCTCTTTGCCGCCGCAATGTCGATTGCCGCGCAAGGGATCGTTGCGGCCAAGGCTGAAGACGCCTTCAAGAGCTTCAAGCAACTGGATTCCACCGGCAAGACGACGAAGCTCAACGCCTTTTCGCCGACCATGGGCCGACCCGCCGCTGCGATCTCCCGCGAAGTGACACTCGAAGCCAAGCTCGTGCCCAATGGCGAAGTGATGAAGTCCGGCCTGACTTGGCGCGTCTTCAGCCCCATCCCAGGCCCAGACGGGAAGCTGCCGCTTGTGGCGACTGCCGAAGGTGGCAAAGCGGACTTCCACTTAAGTCCGGGCGACTATTTCGTGAACGTCGCCTTTGGCCGCGCGGGCATCACCAAAAAGCTGAACGTACCTGCCGATGGCGCTGCACCTCGGGAAACGCTGGTGCTCGATGCAGGCGGCATCGTTCTCAAGGGCGTGGCCGGCAAGGATCAGCGCATCCCCGACAAGCAACTGACATTTTCGGTCTATTCGTCTGATGTGCGTGATGACGGCGAGCGGGGCCTCATCATGGCCAATGTTGCGCCGAACACGATCATCCGGCTCAACGCCGGGAAATATCATGTTGTCTCCGAATACGGCGACATCAACTCCGTGGTGCGTGCCGATATCCAGGTTGAAGCTGGCAAGCTGACCGAAGCCACGCTGACCCATCGTGCCGCGCAGGTGACGCTAAAGCTGGTTTCCCAGAAGGGTGGTGAGGCGATTGCAGATACCGCCTGGTCGGTTTTGACAGCTGGCGGCGACGTGGTGAGTGAAAGTGTGAGTGCCTTCACGACCATGGTTCTGACCGAGGGCGACTATACAGCGATCGCCCGCAACAAGGACAAGATTTTCCAGAAGGAATTCAGCATCAAGGCCGGCAAGAATGTCGACGTCGAAGTTATGATGCGTGACCAGCACCAGACTGCGGGCGCGCCTGCTCCGGGCGCGACCGCGCCGGAAATCGACGCAGATTGAACCGCTTTCGACTCTCGGACGGCTTCAGCGAAAAGACGGCCGTGTGGAGTGCTGTGATCAACTCCTGACGGTCGCGCATCTTTTCAAGATCCGCCCACCGCAGCACATCGCCGACGCAAATATGCAGCGTGTTGCCGGAAAGACGGATGAATTCACGGATCAGCAGTGACAACCTCAAAGTCATCGAAACCCGACTGACCAGATGGAATAGACGTCCATTCTGGCCTTCGAAATGGATCGGCATCACATTGGCTTTGGCCGACTGAACAAGCTTGGCCACAAAAATTTTCCAGGGAAGATCTTCCGCTTCGCCAAAACCTCTCGGTGCGGTCGCCACACCGCCCGCCGGAAAGATCACCACAGTGGTTCCCGACTGCAGAAGCCCGATGGCATCTCGGCGGGTATTCATGTTGATCGCCAAGGCTTCCTTGGTTTCCTCGAAGCAAACTGGTAACGCGTAAGGCTCCATTTCGGGAACCTTTAGAAGCTCATTATGGATGAGGATGCGGAAGGGCCGCCCAAGCGCTTCCGCCAGAGAGAGGATGGCAATGCCATCGCCAATGCCAAAGGGATGATTTGCCACCATGACCAGAGGCCCCTGAGGGAGATCCCGTGGAGGCCATTGTCCTCGGATGAACAGCCGGATTTGCAGCAGATCGAGCATTCGGCTGAATGCATTGCCGGGGTCGGACACGATGGAGTTTCGCCAAGTCTCATAGAGACCAACAACCCTGTCCCGCCCGGACAAACGTTCGATGCTGTGAATCAACCAGCGTTTCAGACGCGGATCGCGTTCGTTTGCGTAGGAAAGTTGTCTGAAGCGCAAGATCGATCCCGCTCTAAACAAAATGCCCTTGGGCATGGTGGCACGAAATAAAACTGGCGGAGGACCTGCCAGCACCTGGCAGATCCTCCGTCGATGTGTGGTCTATTCTGCGGCGGCCTTGCGCTGCGCCTGCCGACGACGAACATCCGGCGGCGTCGCCTCTTCACCAAGCGACGCAATCGCATCGGCCAGGGACATCGAGGTCTGCGCCTGGCTGCCCAGACGACGGATGTTGACGGAGCGCTCTTCAGCTTCCTTCTTGCCGCAGACGATGATCACTGGCACCTTGGTAACAGAGTGCTCACGAACCTTGTAGTTAATCTTCTCGTTGCGGAAATCCTCCTCAACGACCAGACCCGCATCGCGCAGGGCTTCAGCCACTTCGCGGCCATAATCATCCGCTTCCGAAGTGATCGTCGCCACAACGACCTGCAGCGGCGCGAACCACAGCGGCATGTGACCGGCGAAGTTCTCGATGAGGATGCCGAGGAAGCGTTCCATCGAACCGCATATGGCACGGTGGATCATTACCGGCTGAACCTTCTCCGACTTGTCGTCGATGTAGAAAGCGCCAAAGCGTTCCGGCAAGTTGAAGTCAACCTGCGTGGTGCCGCACTGCCATTCGCGTCCGATTGCGTCCTTCAGCGTATATTCGAACTTCGGCCCGTAGAAGGCACCCTCGCCCGGCAGGATGCCGGTCTTGATGCGACCGCCGGATTGGGCTTCGATGGTCTTCAAAACGTCCATCATCACGCTTTCAGCGCGATCCCAGAGCGCATCCGAACCCACACGCTTTTCAGGACGCGTGGAGAGTTTCACCACCACTTCGTGGAAGCCGAAATCTTCATAGACCGACAGGATCAGGTCGTTGATGCGCAGGCATTCCGCCGCCATCTGCTCTTCCGTGCAGAAGACATGCGCGTCGTCCTGCGTGAAACCGCGCACGCGCATCAGGCCATGCAGCGCACCGGACGCTTCATAGCGATGTACGAGGCCGAATTCCGCGAGGCGTACAGGCATTTCGCGATAAGACCTCAATCCATGTTTGAAGATCTGCACGTGGCCTGGGCAGTTCATCGGCTTCAGCGCGAAGACGCGGTTATCGGCTTCCTTGTCGTCCGGATGCGTGAAGGCATAGGCCGATTTCACCGCAAACATGTTTTCCTGGTACCAGCCCCAGTGACCGGAGGTTTCCCAGAGTGAGGAGTCGAGGACCTGTGGTGCATTCACCTCCTGATAGGTGTTGGCGAGGCGGCGGCGCATATAGGCCGTCAGAGTTTGGAACATGCGCCAGCCTTTACCATGCCAGAACACGACGCCCGGACCTTCCTCCTGGAAGTGGAATAGATCCATCTCGCGGCCAAGCTTGCGGTGATCGCGCTTCTCCGCTTCCGCAAGAATGTGCAGGTATTGGTCCAGCTCTTCCTGCGTTGCCCAGGCCGTGCCGTAGATGCGGCTCAGCATCGGGTTGTTGCTATCGCCACGCCAATAGGCGCCGGCCACCTTCATCAGCTTGAAGGCAGTGCCGACCTGGCCGGTGGAAGCCATGTGCGGGCCGCGGCAAAGATCGAACCAGTCGCCCTGGTAATAGATCTTGAGATCCTGGTCTTCCGGAATCGCATCGACGAGTTCGACCTTGAAACCTTCACCCTTGTCGGCGAACACCTGCTTGGCTTTGTCACGCGACCAGATCTGCTTGGTGAACGGCTTGTTGCGACCGATGATCTCCTTCATCTTCGCTTCGATCTTCGGCAGATCGTCGGGCGTGAACGGCTCGTTTTTGGCAAAGTCATAGTAGAAGCCGTTTTCGATCACCGGACCGATCGTCACCTGCGTACCGGGCCACAGTTCCTGCACGGCCTCTGCCATCACGTGGGCTGCATCGTGGCGGATCAGTTCCAGCGCGCGTGGATCGGTCCGGGTGATGATCTCGATCTTCCCCTCGACAACGGGGTCGGAGAGGTCGCGCACAGTGCCATCGATCGCGACGGCGACCGCCTTCTTGGCCAGCGATTTGGAAATCGACTCCGCGACGGCAAGGCCGGTGGTGCCCGCGTCAAACGAGCGAACGGATCCATCGGGGAAAGTGAGGGAAACGGACATATGATTCTCCTGATCCAGTCCCGCCAACGAATGCGGGTGGTGCTAAAGGGCCTTTCGAAGGCCGGCGAACGGTCGCCGTGATAAGCGCAAATGTCCCTGGAGTAAAGGCGTCAGCCTGCCGAAGAATAGCCCCAGAAGCGTGCTGCATCGGACGAATGCGTCCGCAGGAATTGCTCGAACGGCACCTCATCCACATGACGCCGAACGGCCGTAGTTACATCTTCGATGGCTGACTCAGTGGAGAGATTGTGATTATGCCGGAGCGCCCTCACCTCAGCCATCATCTCCTGACGGGTCTTGAAAGGCAGGACGCCCTCGGTCGTGTCCCAGTCACTCACGAAGATCGACCGCAAGACCGGCGGCAATAGGTTCGCAAACCGAATAGCCTGATCGATCTCCAACCGACGCCGGAAGACCTGTAAAACGGCTTGCAGCATCGTATAGGCCTGATGACTCGTTCGCAGCATGGAAACCGCCTTCAGATCTTCCATGAAGGCATCGAAATCGCGCGAAGCGTGGCGGTATTCCATCGGCATGGGCATGAATGTAATCCGCTGTCTGATGCACGGTCACGGCGTGACCTTACCGAGACGAGACCGCGAAGCAATCCATCCTCTGCTTCTTCAGGTTCGAGCAAGCCTTGTTGGCATCGGCGCTGGATTTGAAGCCGCCGAGACGAACCTTGTAAACATGGCTCTTGCCTTTGCCGGAGGAGACGATTTCGCCCTTTGCACCCTTCAGCGCATCCTCTGCCTTTTCCTTGAGATCGTTTGCACCATCACGGGTTGACGAGGTGCCAACCTGCAGCTTCCAACGTCCGGCACCAGCCTCGGCAACTGTCTCACCGCCATCGCCCTGCTCGATCTCGACTTCGTCGCCATGCTTGCCCTTGGCCCCAATCTTTGTCGGACGATCTTCCGGCATCGGGGCAGAGGCAAGCTTTACCGTCTTTGCGCGCGGTTTCTTTTCTTCCTGCTCGGCAACCATGATCGATGCCTTGGAATACTTGTTGAGGAGTGCAGCCATCTTGTCGTCGCGGCTGCGCGCCGTCGGTCCGCCAAGGACCACCCCGATCAGCCGCCTGCCGTCCGCGTTCAGCGAGGACACGAGGTTATATCCGGATGCATCTGTGTAGCCGGTCTTGATGCCATCGACACCCGCATAACGATACATCAGATTGTTATGGCCATGCAGAACGCGGCCACGGAAGTTGTACGTGCGCTGCGCAAAGAGTTGATAGTTGGCCGGGAAATCACGCTTCAGCGCCAGGCCCAAACGCGCCATGTCCTCCGGCGTCGTCACCTGCCGCGTTTTGGCAGTCAGGCCCGACGGCGTCACGAAGATGGTGCTCTTCATGCCGAGGCGCCGTGCTTTCTCCGTCATCATGCGGCCGAAAGCCGCCTCGGATCCCGCGAGATGTTCACCCATGGCGGTCGCAGCGTCATTGGCGGAAATGATGATCATGCTGTTGACGGCTTCGCGAACGGTGATCGTCGTGCCGGCCTTCACGTTCAGCTTCATGCGCACCTTGGAGGCGGCATTGCTGGACATCTTGATCTTGTCATCCCAGTGCAGCCGGCCGGAGCGCAGCGCTTCGAATGTCAGATAAAGCGTCATCATCTTGGCGAGCGATGCCGGAGGGTGCATCGTCTTGCCGCCTTCGTCGGCAATGATGCGTCCCGTCTTGGCGTCCATGACGGCCCAAGACATCTGCCGCTGTGCCGCAACGGCGGTCGCGGCCATTGATGTGGCCAACAGCAATCCGAGCGCGAGCTTTCGCGCACCCCATGTCCAGATCTGCATAATCCCTGCCCCGGCGAGTTTCTTGTGCCTTGCGCGTTGACGTCCAATATCGACGCAAATTAGGACGCGCATGCGCCAAAACGGGATGCGCCCGGGGTAAATTTCGAAACGAGATTAACAGGGGGTTGATCAGGTTTTCCGTCGTTAGCGATTGATGGCAGCCGACGATTGCGAACGATAGCGCCAAGGCGTCAACCACTTCTGGTAAGGCTGCAGCGCTTCGGGGACCGGGTCGAGGCCGGATGAACCAAAGGGACCGCAGCGAACGAACCGCCATGCAGTCATCCAGCCACCAAACCACAAGCCGTGGCGAGCGACGGCTTCATAACCGAATTCGGAACAAGTTGGGATGTGCCGGCAGGAATTGCCGATGAAGCCCGACAACGTCAATTGATAGAGTCGGATCAGCCCCATGCCAAACAGCCGACCGGGGGTCTTCTGGAACGGACCGGCATAATTGCGGCCACGCTTGCGAGGACGTTCGTCCTCGTCGTCATCCAGCATGTTGCAGTGCTGGCACATGGCAATCAGCTCGCCATGGCCGGGCTGCGGGCATCGATCTGATCGAGACAATCGACCACCGCATCGAAGGTCAGCATGGTGGAGGCGTGGCGCGCCTTGTAATCCTTCACCGGCTTTAGCACCCGCATCTCGTCGAAGCGACCGGTCGGTCCCTCGCCATCCTGCTTCAGCATGGCGAGCATCTCGTCGCGCGCCTGGCGGATTTCCGCTGCCGTCGCACCGACCACATGCCGTGCCATGACGGACGAAGCGGCCTGCCCCAGAGCACAGGCGCGGACCTGATGGGCGAAATCCGTCACGATGCCATTGTCGACCTTGAGGTACACTCTCACTTTGGATCCACAGAGCTTGGAGTGCTTTTCACTGGATGCATCCGCATCCTCAAGCGTGCCGGAGCGTTCGATGTTGCCGGCCAGTTCCAGGATGCGGCTATTGTAGATGTCGTCCATGATCGGTTCTTTCGAGCGAGACCGGCTGCCTGTAAGCGATTGAGAACGGTCCGTCTTCATATACGGACTGGTGAACCGGCCGAGACTAACTATATGATAGCGCGTCCCTTGCCGATCAAGGAAGAAAGATTTGCCGGAAACTGCTTCGAAAGCAGGACGGATTATCTTGTAAAAAAAGATCCGGCAGGCCAGATAGCGCGTAAGGACCGGTCGGCAAGGCAATCAGCCAGATCGGTTCTCGGTCAGGTGCGGCCTTGAACCGCATCAGGAGTCAAAACATGGACGCCATTGTGAAGAATTTCCCCGCCGGGCAACCGCAGGCACGGCCTTCCCAACAGGAGGCTGAAGAAGCTGTTCGCACCCTGCTGCGCTGGGCAGGCGACGATCCGACCCGCGAAGGTTTGCTCGATACGCCAAAGCGCGTCGCCAAATCCTATCGTGAGCTTTTTGCCGGCTATGATCAGGAGCCGGAAGATATTCTCGGCCGCACCTTTGAAGAGGTTGGTGGCTTTGATGACATGGTGCTGGTGAAGGATATTCCATTCTTCTCTCACTGCGAACACCACATGGTGCCGATCATCGGCAAGGCGCATGTTGCCTATCTGCCGAAGGGCCGCGTGCTGGGTCTTTCCAAGATCGCACGCCTTGTCGAAGTGTTCGGTCGCCGCCTGCAGACGCAGGAAACGATGACGGCACAGATCGCCAACTCCATACAGGACGTGCTTCAGCCGCGCGGCGTCGCCGTTATGATCGAGGCTGAGCATCTCTGCATGGCAATGCGCGGCATCCAGAAGCAGGGCTCGACGACGCTCACCACGACCTTTACGGCCGACTTCAAGGACAATGCCGCAGAACAGGCTCGCTTCCTCACCCTGATCCGGCGCTGAGCCGGGTCAAAGTTCGCTCTAGGCATTTCAATGACGATCGAATTTCAGGCTGCCCCATCGGACAAGACTGCATTGGAAGAGCGCGGTCCCTTCACGCCCCGTTTCGACGAAGCGGGGCTGGTGACGGCCGTTGTCACAGACGCTTCTGACGGCCAGCTTTTGATGGTCGCTCATATGAATGCCGAGGCCTTGGCTCTGACCATCGAGACCGGTATCGCCCACTATTACAGCCGCTCGCGCGCCAAAATCTGGAAGAAGGGCGAGACTTCGGGCAATCTGCAGACAGTCACTGAACTGCTGACCGATTGCGACCAGGATGCGGTTTGGCTGAAAGTATCGGTTGGCGGCCATGCCGCCAGCTGCCACACCGGTCGGCGTTCCTGCTTTTATCGTGCCGTATCCCTGCTGGACGGACAGGCCCACCTTGAAGTGGTGGATGACGAGCGCCATTTTGATCCCACGCAGGTTTATAGCGGTTCCTGATCCAAACCATCTGCTGCGTTGATTGCCGTTTTCCGGCGCAACGAAATCGAAACCTCTCAAGGGTCTAATGAATTCTGGTCTGTTCAGCCAGGAGGAGGGTGGCAGATGCTGAATTGGAATTGGCCCAAACATGATCCGCAGACGGCGCCGGCTGATGCTGGTGGATCAACAACGGCGGCAAAGCCCCAACACCCGGTAAAGCCTCGAAAGGCAAAGCTCGCTCTCGCACTTGGAGGTGGAGCTGCACGTGGCTGGGCGCATATCGGTGTGTTGCGAGCCCTGGAGGAAGAGGGCATTGAGGTCGGCATGATCGCCGGAACGTCGATCGGCGCGCTCGTCGGTGGGTGCTATCTGGCAGGCAAGCTGGACGAACTGGAGACCTTCGCCCGGTCGTTGACGATGCGACGCATCGCAGGCCTTCTGGATCTGACGATCGGCGGTGGCGGTCTGCTGGGCGGCATGCGTCTCACCAAGCGGATGCAGGAGCACCTGGAAGATATGGCGATCGAGGACCTCGATCGTCCCTTCGTTGCCGTGGCCACGGAACTTCACAGTGGCCATGAAGTGTGGATCACCAGCGGATCGCTGATCACGGGGTTGCGCGCATCTTACGCCCTTCCCGGCATCTTCGAGCCGGTTCGATGCAACAATCGGACGCTGGTGGATGGAGCGCTGGTCAATCCCGTGCCGACATCCGTCTGTCGAGCTTATGAGCAGCCCCTGGTGGCTGCCGTAAACCTCAACTACGATGTCTTTGGGCGCTCAGCCGTCGTGAAGCACAATGCGAGCGTTCAACCTGTCGTCACAGGCCAGCATACCCACGTCAAGGAAGCGCGGATTGGCATGCCTAGTGTGATGGTTCAGGCCTTTAACATCATCCAGGAGCGCATCTCGCGCGCCAGACTTGCGGGTGATCCGCCCGATATCGCGCTGCATCCCCGCGTCGGCGATATTGGCCTGTCAGAGTTTCACCGGGCCGGCGAAGCGATTGATCGCGGCTACCAGGAGGTCAAGAACCGGATCGCCGATCTGAAGCGGGTGCAGGAGGTCTTTGCGGGCTGATCGCGATCGCGCCGCTCACCTCCCCTGCACCCCTCAAGCGTCAACCGGCGATATAGGCCTTGATGTGTTCCGCCTCCATCTCGATCTCGCGGATACGCGATTTCACGACGTCACCGATCGAGATGATCCCGACCAGCTTTCCACCGTCTTCGACGGGCACGTGACGGAAGCGGCCAGCGCTCATGATTTCCATCAACTCGTTGGCGGTTGTGTCCTCGCGGCAGCGGGTCACATTTGTCGTCATGGCGTATGATACGGGCTTGTCCAGCACATCGGCGCCTTCTCGCGCAATGGCTTTCACGAGATCACGTTCGGTGAAAATGCCGGCAATCCGGTTTTCGAGGCTCGTGACGACCACAGCACCAATGCCATGGGTATTGAGAATATCCGCCACCTCTTTCAGCGTCTTGTCCCGCGTGATGGAGACGACGTTGCGACCTTTGGCGTCAAGCATGTTCTTCACTGACAAAGACATCAATTCCTCCCATTGACGAACTGCAGTTTCCGCCTCGACTCAAAGCCCCTCCCCGGGCCTGACGATAGCGGAACATGATGGTGCGCCTTCGACCATTTAAATGCAACAGAAATGCCGGATGCCCTCCTGGGCCAGAGCGACCGCACACGCAGTGCTTGCTTTCAATCGATTCACGTGGTCAAGTCCGCCTGCTGTCGCGAAGAGGAGCGCGACGCAATTTCACCACGTCAACTGGAGGAGTGTGACGATGATCGTATTCGGATTCTGTCTTGCGTTTGCCCTTGGGGCCGGAAGTATCGCCTATTTCCGGTGGCGCGATACGCGCTGACCGATAATCAGCCGGCAGCGCCGCGCTTCAACCACTGGAATGCGACGCTTTCAAAACGGATCAGTCGGCAGGCTTCGCAGTCATGCCGGCCGTTCACCGGCCACAGGATCGAACAGGCCAAACAGCAGATAGCCGAAGACGAAACCGCCAACATGAGCATCCCAAGCGATAGGACCGGAATCCGCACCCACCAATGGGATACCCACCGCGATCAGGATATTTCCAAGGAACCAGAGGATGGTGAAGATCAGCACGGTGCGATTGCGCATGGCGCCGATGATCGTCTGGCGCGGCAGGCGATGAACTTCACTTCCCCCAAGCGAAAAGCGACCGGATGGGAAGGCAAAGCGGCAGGCCGCTGCCATGAGAGCGGAAATAACTCCGGATGCCCCGATCAGGATCGTCTCTTCTCCCCAGTTCAATCCGGCATGGAAAAAGGCAGCGGCAGCAGCGGACAGCGCCCAGAATACGATGAAGCGCGATGCGCCGATGCGACGAAGCACTGGGGCGCCGAAGGCTGCCAACCACAACCCGTTGAACAACAGATGTTCTATGCTTCCGTGCAGCAGCGAATAGGTTACCGGCGTCCACAGCCATTCCAGCCCCTGATCCGCCAATGGGTAGACGTAGCGCAGCGGGGTAAAGGCCATTTCGAACAGCAGCAACGATCGCATGCTGGACGACAGCACGTACTGGTCGAGGACAAAAAGCACGACCAGCAAGGCAAGGATGAGGGTCAGCAGCGGCGGCAAATTCAACGCGGGCTGTCGCGGCCGATCTGGCGGCCCTGTTTCAGCAGGCGCAGCTGCGGGCGGCACAGGTGCATCGGAGGCACGGTGTCCGCCGTCATCATTGGTCCACGGGCCTTTCGGCGACTCATCCATGCGTCTTACGTCCTTACGCCACTCGGTCAGAGATATAACAGGAAGTCACCACAGGAAAAGGAGCGCCGCTACACAACTGCGTGGGACAAGCCCGTGCGAGAGAATTGTAAGAAAACTGACGCATGCCTGAACTATGAGGACCGGGAACGGACGCGATCCGAGCCGTCTTCAATTTTAACAGCTGAACATTTGGACAAGAACCAATGATCTTTCGCAGTTCAACTGCTCTTTACACCGTCATCCTGGTTGCCTCTCTCCAGGCGCCCGCCTTTGCCGACACCCTTGTGCTTCCGCCTGCGCCTGCCGGCTTAGGAAAGGTTGATACGGCGCCCGCACCCACCGGTGTCGTGGCCTATGTCGATGCGGGCGGCACTAACCAGCGCGGTGATGCGTGCCTTGCGACATTGGAAGCAAATGCGGGCGTGCGCCTCCTGTCGGGCTTCCTCGATCTCTGGACGCCCCGATCCGCATTCGTAGATGCGGATCAGGATGCACCTGCCAAGGACAATTGCCCGGCAGTGGTGAAATCCGATTGGGATGGCATTCCGGGCAGCGCCACGGACGGCAAGAAGAAACTGCCTGAAGTGCACGACGCCAATATTGCATACTCCGTGAAGGTCACCCGTGCGCAGACGCCGGAACTGGACCGCGAAGCCTACCTCGATGATCGCCGCGGCAAGAATGTCAGCATCGTGGATGGCCTCGGCCCACTGGCGGATGTGTGGCGCAAGGGTGCACGTCAGACCACCACGATCACCGACATGCCTGCCGATGCCGTCAAGGTGAAGTACGATGACAAGGGCAACAACCGCGGCGTCGGCTCCAAGGAGAATCCCGATCTCGGCAAGGCTGTTGATCTGTTCGATGCTGGCAGCGACAACGGTTCGACCGAACCGGCCAAGCGCTATTACAAGTATGCCCGCCCCTACCGCGCCAGCGCCGATGTCCGCGTTGTGCCGCAGTTGGAGCCCGCCAAGAGCGACAAGCCTGCCAGCGACGGCGGCTTTCCGAGCGGCCATACGGCTGAAGGCTGGCGTGATGCGCTCGTGATGGCTTATCTCGTTCCGCAGCGCTATCAGGAGATGGTGACCCGCGCGGCCCTGATGGGTGAGAACCGCATCCGTGCCGGCATGCACCAGACTTTCGATGTTCTGGGCGGCCGCGTGCAGGCGCTGGCAGTCGTTGCCTATAACCTGAACCGGGAAAAATACGCTGGTCTGAAGGTGGAAGCTTTTGGGCAGGCGCAGTCCTATCTTTCGAAGGAGACTGCGAACGGCGACTTGAACAAGCTGTTCGTGCTCGCTCATGCGAGTGACAAGACCAAGGATCGCTTTGCCGACTGGAAGGAAAACAAAGCCTTCTTCGAGCCGCGCATGACCTATGGCCACCGCCAAATCGGCAAGACTGATGTTGCGCCCGTCGTGCCGAAGGGTGCCGAGGTGCTGCTGGAAACCCGCCTGCCCTATCTTTCTGCAGAACAGCGCCGTGTGGTTCTCAAGACGACGGAGATTGCGTCCGGCTACCCGATCATCAGCGATGCTGAAGGCTGGGGTCGTCTGAATCTGTTCGATGCCGCTGACGGCTACGGTGCCTTCGATGGCGACGTCGCGGTCAGCATGGACGCATCCAAGGGCGGCTTCAACGCTGCGGACACGTGGAAGAACGATATCGAGGGTGCCGGCAAATTGACCAAGCAAGGCTCGGGCAGTCTTGCACTCAGCGGCACCAACAGCTTTAGCGGCGGCGTCGTCGTCGAAAATGGCGCGCTGGTGGCGCAGTCCGATACGGCATTCGGCAAAGGCGATGTCTATCTCGCCGGCGGCAAGGCCGTTGTCGAGGCCAAGTCGCTCGCGATTGGCGGCAACCTGACGGTTCGCAAGAATGCTGGTCTTCAACTGTCGCTCAATGGGGGCGTATCAGTTGCGAAGTCCGTCGCAATCGAAGGCGGCAAACTCGTTCTCACCCTCGCTGATGGCCAGAAGCCGAAGGCAGGTGATGAGATCAAGCTCATCCAGGCCGGCACCTTCAACGGCAAGTTCGACGAGATTGTTCTTGAGGGCTTCAAGCTGACGCCGGTCTACGGCCAGAACGGCCTCTCCGTTCGTATCGAAGGCTAATCCTCATGCCAGCGGCTCGCCGAAGGGCGGGCCGTATTCCCCTTGCATTACTAACACCTAACACACTTGGCACGATATTCGCTCCGTATGCGGAACCGGAGGCAGCAAGCCCGTTTTCCGGCTCGAAACGAGACGAATGGTTCCAATGCAGAACGACCGCAGTTACGAAATATTCACTTATTGGGACAGTCTCAGGAGGGGTGGGGCGGCGCCGTTCCGAAGCGCCGTGCAGCCTTCGGCGCTTGGCAAAACACTGCCTGACCTTTTTATCCTGAAGGCGGAAGGACCCTATTTGCGGTTCCGGCTGGCCGGTACGCGCATGTGCGATCGGCTGGGTGGAGAATTGCGGGGCAGCCTTTTCGACGATCTCTGGGAGATCAAGTCCGCCGATACGGCAGCGGAGGCGGTGCTGGCGGCTCTCCGAACCGAGCGTGCGATGATTGCCTCTGTGATTGGGACGGATATCGAAGGTATCGAGACGGCATTTGAGATGCTTTTCCTGCCCTTGAAATCCTCGAACCTTTTGACGGAGAGAATCCTGGGAAGCTTCCTGCCGTCTGACAAACAGCAGATGAGGGGGACGATCTGTACTCTGCGGATCATCGACTGGCGGCCTGTGCTGGAAAATGCCCGCCGTTCCTCTGCCTACTTGGCGCGGCAATCGGTCATTCAGCGTCTTCTCTCTGCAGCTCTTGAGGGTAAAGCCAATCGCGCCGATCCCCTCAATTGAAAAGGTGTGCCGAACCTTATGTTAACTCCTCGGTAGTAGCTTTATTGGGCTTAGATCAGTGAAAGCTCAATATGTTCTCGTTTCAGCCAGCAACAGCGACCGCGTCTTCTGCCCAGGCAGCAGCACAGCGTGTTTTTCAGAGCGTGTCTGTGAACATGCCTGGACGGCTGATGCTTGCGAACCACGAGGAATATAGCTGCACCGTCACGGAAATGTCTCCGGGTGACGCACTGATGGTCTGCGAAGGTGCACCGGCTCTTCAGGAGCGCATCATTGCTTATATCGATCAGCTTGGGCGGATCGAGGGACATGTCCTGCAAAAGCGCCACGATGGCTTCCTGATGTCCATCAACGCGACGGACCGCAAGCGCGAAAAGCTTGCTGCCCAGTTGACCTGGTTGGCCAACCGCCATGAGCTCGGCCTGCCGGAAGACCGTCGTCACGACCGTCTCACGCCGCGCGTTACACGAGCGGAACTCACTCTTGAGGATGGGCGTCGCTATTCGTGCCGCCTGCTTGACCTGTCATTGTCCGGCGCCGCGGTGGATGTCGAGATGCGTCCCGACATCGGCACACCTGTCCGGCTCAACGAAATGCGTGGCCGCATCGTGCGTCATTTCGCAGAAGGTGTCGCGATCGAATTCGCCACCGTCCAGACCCGCGAGTCCCTCCGCGCCTTCCTTTGACGTCAGAGCGGTCGTTCGCACGCCACATCCCCCTTGACCTGCGGACCGCAGTTGTCCTCACGCCGTATTGGCCACCGGCTGCCGCAATCACGCAGCCCCGGAGCTGCGATCGTCATACCCGTCGCATGATGGAGGCGATGATCCTCCGCGAATCGCAGCCAAATTTAAGTAATCATTGACCATGCGATGGCGAAAGAGGGACACATTTCCCGTTCCGGCACAAAAAAATCCCCGGCTATTTTGTGTCTGGGACACCCGATTCGCAGGTGAAAACCCGTTCCGTCTGCCGCCCGTCACGACCTCGCGTGCTCTCCGCGGATAGGAAGGCCGACGCAGCGGAGCGACTCCGGTAGCGGTAGCCTGAAAAGAAAAGCCAGATCGGTCAGTCGCTTGGCATCCGATGCGAACAACTTGATCCGAATTTGATTCGCATTCGATACAATTGCCCATCGAATCTGATTCATATTCGCCAAAAATACGATGTGCATTTGAGGCTTGTTTTATCCGCAGTTGAATAAAACAAGCCTCTGATTTGACTATCGAATTTGGCGATCGAGCAAGCCGCTCGTGAGACTGTTTCCCCAACGAACAGGGAGAAACAGAATGCTTCACGCAAAGAAAATTGGCGCAGGTCTTGCTGGCCTCTTTATTGCGCTGGTGTCCTCGCAATCCGCTCTCGCCTTGCCTTCCAGCATGGTCGTCACCGGCAAAGCTAACCAGCCGATCGGCCATTACGAATTCTGCAAGAACTATCCCAGCGAATGCGTGCCGACCGGCCGTGACCCTGGTCCGCTTGCCCTGACCGAGGAGCGTTGGCGCAAAATCCTTGATGTGAACTACACCGTCAACACCACCATCAAACCCATGACCGACATGGAGCTTTATGGTGTGGAAGAAAAATGGGCCTACCCCACCACGGCCGGTGACTGCGAGGACTACGCACTGCTGAAGCGCAAGATGCTGATCGGCCAGGGTATCAGCCCATCAAACCTTTTGATGACGGTGGTCCTGCAGCCGAATGGCGAAGGTCATGCTGTGCTGACGGTCCGTACCGATCGCGGCGACTTCGTTCTCGACAATATGCGCAACAAGGTCATGCTCTGGAGCGAGACGGAATACACGTACCTGAAGCGTCAATCGAGCGACAATCCCGGCCAGTGGGTCAAGCTGCAGGACAGCCGCGGCACTGCCGTTGCCGTCGGCGCCGTCGGCAACTGATCTCCTCCATGACCTCCCCGTTTACCATTCGTTAACCACGAATATCCGAAGATGCTCTTGCCCGCGCCATCAGGTGCGGGCTTTCCTTTTTGGGGCAGCTTCATGCAGACGGATATGGCAGTCGGTTCCCACGAAGAGCAGCCGCTGATTTCGAACCGTGTTCTCTATCGCGTTACAGCGGCGATTGCCGGCATGGCAGCACTCACCTTTGCGATCAATGTGACCGCACGAACTTACGGCGGACAGCTTGCGCTTGGCGGTCATACGGATAGCACTCAGGAATATGCGATCACTATCGGATCAGACACCCTGAACCTGCCGGCCAATACGATTCGCTTCAGCGAACAACGGACGAATGGCCCGAGCGAGCAGACCAATCTCTACTTCGCATGGCCCGAAATGACCGGCTACAGTCCCGCCTTGCAGCGGAAATTTGACGATGTCGGAAATGCCGGATCGTTGATCTTTGTCCAACTGTCGGAAGCAACCATGTCGCGTGACATGTCCGGCAGACTGGAACCGATCTATAACAGGCTGTTCGAAGGCAAGCCGGAAACGGGACCATACGGACTGACACTGAATCGTCTGAAGCCCGATAGCGGCTATGGAGACGAGGTGATCTTTACCGCCCCACGACCAGGCACGACCAATTACGTGGTGCGTTGCATCATCCCCAAGAACACTGATGCTAACGGCAGTGGCGACTGCCAACGCGACATCCATCTGGGCTCCGGCCTCAGCGTCCTCTACCGATTCTCATACGCAAACCTGCGGGACTGGAACCAGTTGGATGGTGCCGTGACCCGGTTCATCACGAACCATCTCGTCTCCTCGACCAGCACAGGTGGCTAAAATGCGGCCGGATTCCCTAACAAGCCATTCATCATAAACCACTTGGTAACGCTAGTCGCATAGGGTGGCATGAACGGCGCTGCGGGGGCGCAGCCGGACAGAAAAACACGAAAGAACAAGTGAGTGAGTGCAGCCGTGCTGAATCAAGTCAACACGACCTCAAGCCCCAAGGGTGGCATTTCGATCTTCGGACGGGTCGTTGAATTCGTCTTTGCCGTCACCCTGTCATTCGCAGCAACGACAGAGATTGCGGACGCGAGAGCCAAGTCGGCAGGTATCGTTGTCGATGCCAAGACCGGCAAGGTTCTCTACAGCGAAGATCCGGATGGGCTTCGCTATCCTGCGTCCCTCACCAAGATGATGACTCTGTACCTCACCTTTGAGGCGCTTGAAGCAGGTCGTCTCAAACTCGATTCGCCGGTACCAGTTTCCGCCCATGCGGCGGCAGAACCTCCCTCGAAGCTCGGTGTGCGCCCAGGTGGCAGTGTTACGGTCGAGCAAGCCATCCTTGCTCTCGTAACGCGCTCTGCAAACGACATGGCGACGGCTCTCGCTGAAAAGATTGCCGGTAATGACGGTCGCTTTGCGCAGATGATGACTGCAAAAGCCCGCGCTCTCGGCATGACGCGCACGACCTATCGCAATGCCAACGGGCTGCCCAATACGGCACAGATGACGACGGCTCGCGATCAGGCTCGCCTTGGTATCGCGCTTCGCCAACACTTCCCGCAGTATTACGGCTACTTCTCCACCCGCTCCTTCCGTTTCGGCAAGCAGGTGATCGGCAATCATAACCGTCTCGTTGGCACTGTCCGCGGCGTCGACGGAATCAAGACCGGTTACACGAATGCCGCCGGCTTCAATCTGGTCACGTCGGCTCAGGCGGATGGGCGTTCCATCGTCGCCGTAGTTCTCGGCGGCACCAGCGGCGGCGCGCGTGATGCACAGATGCGTCGTCTGGTGGCGACCTATATGCCGAAGGCGTCCCAAGGTGCCGCAAGTCCTTTGATTGCGCAGACGCGCAGCCCTGCCCGCGTTGTCGCTGCAGCCGCTCCGGTTCCCGTGGAGCCCGCGCAGCCGGTGGCGGAAGCGCGCCAGACCGTTTCGAAGGATCTTCCCAATAGCGGTCCGGTACCGTCAGCACGCTACGACGAACGTCTTCCCGGTGCTTCCGCCTATGCGTCAGAGCCCAAACAGCGCGGTGCGGCGGATGCTATGAACGCAGCAATGGGTCGCCAGCCAACCCAGATGCGCGCTCCCGTGCCACCAGCTGCAATTCCCCAGAAGGTATCTGCGCTCGAAACGCAGGATACCGATTCTCTCACGACAGCATCGACCCGTCCGGCTAGCGCTTCGCAGACCGCTTCCAGTGATGCCCCGTCCAACGGCTGGGTTGTTCAGATTGGCGTTTCTCCGTCCAAGGACGGAGCCATGGATCTCCTGCAGAGTGCGCAGGAGAAAGGCGGACAGGTGCTGCGTTCCGCCAAACCTTTTGCAGTCGCCGTCAACACCAGTGGCAGCCAGATGTATCGCGCCCGGTTCGGTGGCTTTGATGACCAGAAGGCAGCGGTCAATGCCTGCAACACCCTGAAGAAGAAGGGCGTCCAGTGCTGGGCATCCCTCCAGTAAGTCTTACCCGGCCGTGTGCTTTGGCCGGGTCGCAGGTTTAATCCACCTGCACACGAGTTCCTCGATTTGTATTGCGTACGAGGTCAGTTATGGCGATGAACGAGAACAACACGGAGTTCACTCCGCCCTTTGGTGCCAAGGGGCGATTGAAAGCCGCAGCCCTTCACCCGCTCCATGAAGCCGCCATGCGGCTTGCGGGTCTCGGTGTTCCCCGCCAGAAGGACCGCACGCGCGATCTGGTGGCCATGTTGCTCAGCCATGGCGCGCGTGCCTGGCGCCATGCGCAGCCGGAAGCGCAGATCCACCTGCATGTCGCAACGCGCGCCGGTCGAGCGCCGGTTTATCTGCGATTGCGGTAAGACAAACAGTGATCGGCCCCGCGTGCCGATGCTTTACAGAAGCCCCAGCTCAGCCAATTCGCGGCGCAGGTGTTCCGGGATTTCGGTGATGTCTTCCCCGATTGAACCGAGATCGCGCGGAGCGTCCTCCGGCTTCAGGTAACGCCAGCCCTGGAATGGTCGCTTCGGCTGCGGTGCGGTCTCAATCACCTCAGGTCCGAGTATCAATTCGCAGCGGCCAATTCCGTCGCTACCCGTATAGGTCTTGATGTCGATGAGACTCTGACGCGCACTCACCTGCCCCTTGATCACCCAATAGAGCGAGCCGCCATCGAGCAATTCCTCGATCCGCTTGGGAACCATGCGGGTCGTGTGAACCGAATGCGGTTCAAGTCCTGCCGCCATCGCCGTCATGCAGCGATCCGCAACCCATTCCCTGAGATCCTGGATCGAATCCGCGCCGACGCAAAGTTTGATCAGATGTAGTGCCATGCCCGCATCAAGCGCCTTCTTTACCGAAGGTCAAGAGGTTCAACATTCCACGACGTTGACGGCCAACCCGCCAGTCGAGGTTTCTTTATACTTCTCGCTCATGTCGTTGCCGGTCTGACGCATGGTTTCGATGGCGGCATCAAGCGGCACGAAATGCTGCCCGTCGCCTTTCACCGCCAGCGAAGCTGCTGTCACCGCCTTGACGGCACCCAGCGCATTGCGTTCGATGCACGGCACCTGCACCAGGCCAGCGACGGGATCGCAGGTCATGCCGAGATGATGCTCCAGCGCGATCTCCGCCGCATTCTCGATCTGCTCGGGGGAGCCATCCATGACGGCTGCGAGCCCGGCAGCCGCCATGGCTGCCGCCGACCCCACTTCGCCCTGACAGCCGACTTCGGCGCCCGAGATGGAGGCATTGTGCTTGATGATGCCGCCGATCGCTGCCGCCGTCAGCAGGAAAGTGCGGACATCTTCTTGCGTCGCATCCTCGTGGAAATGCAGGAAGTAACGAATTGTGGCCGGAATGACGCCCGCAGCCCCATTGGTCGGTGCCGTCACCACGCGGCCGCCACCGGCATTTTCCTCGTTCACGGCCATGGCATACACACTCAGCCAGTCGTTGGCGAGCAGCGGGTTCATGCGGTTGGAGCGCCATTCCTCATTCAGTTTGTCGTGGATCGCCTTGGCGCGACGGCGCACCTTCAAACCACCCGGCATGATACCTTCAACTTTCAGCCCGCGATCGATACAGTTCGCCATGGCCGCCCAGATGCGATCCAGTCCGGCATCCAGTTCCTCGGCGCTCATCTTCGTCAGCTCGTTGGCGCGCTTCATGGCGGCAATAGAAAGGCCTGAGCCTCGCGCCATGTCGAGCATCTGCTTCGCCGTTGCGAAGGGATAAGGCACCTTCTCCGTCACATGATTCTTGGCGCTGTTGCGCATCGCCTCGAGTTCCGTGTCGGTCACCACGAAACCGCCGCCGATCGAATAATAGATGCGCTTCAGCAGAAGGCGCTCGTCGCTATCGTAGGCAGAAATGCTCATGCCGTTCGCGTGGCCGGGCAGTGCCTGCTTCTTGTCGTAGATCAGGTCCGTCTTTGGCAAAAATGCATAAGGAGGGTGGCCGGGAGGCGTCACCTTTCCAGTCCGCTCGACCTGCTCCAGGATCGATTCCATGTGATCGGGATCGACCGTATCCGGCTTCTCGCCCATCAGCCCCAGGATCACCGCGCGGCCGGTGCCGTGACCAACGCCCGTAAAGGCCAGCGAGCCGTGCAGGCTGACCTTCAAGGAAGCGATGTGGCGCCCGGCCGGTCTTGGCCACTCATCCGACAGGATGAGATCAAGAAACCGATTCGCTGCCGACATTGGTCCCATCGTGTGCGAGCTGGACGGGCCAACGCCGATCTTGAAGACGTCAAACACGGAAAGAAACATTCTATGATCCACCTGAGAGTAATGCGGCGCTGTCAAACTACCGAGATCAGCAGCCTGTCGCTGGCTGTCGTTCGACATCGGATCGGTCCGAAACGACGCGGAACTTCCTATGCCGGAGGACAAATGTCCATCTCCCAATTCCGAGAGGCCGGGCCCACCTTGAGATCGGTATGGAACTGACGCATAGCAAGAGCGAAGAGATCCCAATTCCGACAAGCCAAGCACGGACGCCATGACAATCGCCGATTACGTCGCTCTCGCATTGTTTCTGTTTCTCTGGTTCGGCTATTCCTGGGCGACCGGCGGCAGGCAGATCTTTTCGCGCCAGAGCCTGAACCAGGCCATGATCGCGCGGCGACGCCAATGGATCCACAATGCGCTACGCCGCGAGCTGCGGATGATCGACACGCAGATCCTGGCGGGCCTGCAGAACGGAACGGCCTTCTTTGCCTCTACATCCATTTTCGCCATCGGCGGCTGCTTTGCGCTGCTTGGCGCGACCGATCGCGTTGACATGATCCTGCGCGATCTGCCGCTGGTGGAGTATAGCGGCAGGATGGCCTTCGAGTTGAAGGTCGCCGGACTCACCGCCATGTTCGCCTTCGCCTTTTTCAAGTTTGGCTGGGCTTACCGACTGTTCAACTACTGCACCATTCTGTTCGGTGCCCTGCCCCTGACTTCCGAGGTTGCCGAGGACCGCGTGGCGGCTGAACGGGCGGCGGAAAAGGTGATCCGCATGAACGTGATCGCCGCCCGCAACTTCAATTCGGGCCTGCGCACGATTTTTCTTTCGATCGGCTATCTCGGCTGGTTCGTCGGGCCCTATATGTTCATCGCCACGACGGTATTCGTGGTCATCGTTTTGACGCGTCGCCAGTTCTATTCCGAGGCGCGTCTGGCGCTGATGGATGCCGAAGAACTCTCTTGAGCGATTGGAATTTGCTTGTCCGTTGAAACACTCGCCCCGCCGGCCGAGCGGTCCCCCCGCATTCTCCTGATCGACACGCTTCGCGGCGTCGCTCTCCTTGCGATGGCATCCTATCACTTCACCTGGGATCTGGAATTCTTCGGATACATCGAGCCGGGAACGGCGACGCAAGGGCTCTGGAAGCTTTACGCCCGGGCGATTGCGACATCCTTCCTCTTTCTGGTCGGTGTCAGCCTCGTGCTGGCGCATGGCAACGGCATCCGCTGGGCCTCGTTCCAGAAGCGCCTTGGCATGGTTGCAGGCGCCGCTCTGCTAATCAGCATCGGCACCTATGTGGCGCTACCGGATGAATGGATCTTCTTCGGTATCCTGCACAACATCACCGTCTCCAGCCTGATCGCGCTGGGCTTCGTTGGATTGCCACCGATCGTGCCGGCCATTGCTTCGCTACTTTTGATCAGCGGCATGGTTCTCGATCATTACATTCTGCCGGGCGTCATCAGTTTCCCGGCGCTCGATCCAAAGTATCTCGCGTGGACAGGATTCGGAGCGGCCATTCCTCGCTCTAACGATTTCGTGCCGATCTTTCCGTGGCTGGCTTCTCCGCTGGCTGGATTGGCCGTCGCTGGGTTTCTCAAGCGTGCCGGCGCGTTTCCAAGGCTGGCGGGTTTACAGGCAAAGGCAAACCTTCTCACCAAGGCAGGCCAGCACAGCCTCGTCTTTTATTTGGTGCACCAGCCAGTGCTGATCGGCCTCGTCTATCTATTCTCGCTGGTCCATCCTGCCCCAGCACCTGACCCAGTAGCGGCATACATGCGCAGCTGCACGGCAAGCTGTGTTGGCGGCGGCAATGAGGTCGGCATGTGCCAGAGCTTCTGTGGGTGCACGAAGGACAAGCTGATCCAACAATCGCTTTTCGAGCCCTTGAACCGTCGGGAAATCAATCCCGCAACGGATGAGCGGGTTCAGTCCCTGGCGATGGAATGTTCAATGTCGAGCCGGGAAGTGCCAGCCGAAAGCAAATAGGATGTCAGGTGCCGACGCCGATTTCCGCGAGGCGCGTGAGACACGCCTCTTCGACATTGTCGAGCTCGCTCAGGGTGTCGTCGATGTCCTTGCGCTTCTGGCGCAGCTCTTCGCGCTTTTCGTCCACACGCTTCATCAGTAGCTTGAGCTGACCGAGTTCGCCGGGCGGCTCCTTGTAGACCTGAATGATTTCGCGGATCTCTGCAATCGTGAAACCGATACGCCGGCCACGCAGGATTTCCCCGATCAGTCGGCGATCCGCGGCACGATAGAGACGCGTGCGGCCACGTCGCTCCGGATGGATCAGGCCTTCATCTTCGTAGAAACGCAGTGTGCGGGTGGAAACCCCGAATTCCCGCGTTAGCTCTGTGATGGAATAGTATTTGTTCACGCCGCACGTCCTGTCAGTGAAGCGTCACAATAATTGACTTTTACGTAACAGTCAATTTTGGCTCACTTGCCGATGGCGAACCACCAGGTGGCCAAACCCAGAAATGAGAAGAAGCCTGTCACATCGGTGACTGTCGTTACGAAGACGGCGGACGCCACGGCCGGATCCACGCCGACCTTGTCCAGGATCAGCGGAATCATGATGCCAGCCAGCGCTGCGGCCATCATGTTGATCAGCATGGCGGAGGCGATGATGCCGCCGATATTGACATCCTGGAACCACAGCCCGGCCACCACGCCGATCAGCACGCCGAAGATTGCCCCGTTCAAAAGCCCGACACCGGCCTCACGACGCACGATGCGCGCCGCGTTATGAATGTCGAGATCACGCGTCGCAAGCGCGCGCACCGTCACGGTCATGGTCTGGGACGCGGCATTGCCGCCCATGCCGGCGACAATCGGCATCAGCACCGCGAGCGCGACAATTTTTTCAATCGTCGCGTCAAATAGGGAGATCACGGATGCCGCCAGGATAGCCGTGAGCAGGTTGACGAGCAGCCAGGGCACGCGCGAGCGCGAGGTGGTCATGACTGTGTCGGACAGTTCTTCGTCACCGACACCGCCGAGGCGCATGATGTCCTCTTCGGCCTCTTCCTGGATGACGTCGACCACGTCATCGATGGTGAGCACGCCGACAAGCCGTCCGTTTTCATCCACCACTGCTGCGGACAGAAGGTCATATTGCTCGAAGAGCTGTGCGGCCTCTTCCTGGTCCATGTCGGCGGGGATCGGATAATTCGTCTCCCGCATGATGGCTTCGATCTTCACCGGACGCTTGGTGCGCAGAATCCGGTCGAGATCGACAACGCCGAGCAGCTTGAAGGTGGGGTCGATCACGAAGATCTGCGTAAAGCTTTCCGGCAGTTCCTCCTCGTCGCGCATGTAGTCGATCGTCTGGCCGACCGTCCAAAACGGCGGCACGGCGACGAATTCCGTCTGCATGCGGCGACCGGCGGAGCTTTCCGGATAATCCAGTGCGCGGCGCAGGCGCACCCGCTCCGTAAACGGCAGCTGCGCCAGGATTTCTTCGCGGTCTTCCTGGTCCAGATCTTCCAGAATGTAGACGGCGTCGTCCGAATCGAGCTCGCCGATAGCCGCCGCAATCTGTGCGTTCGGCATCTGGTCGACGATTTCCATACGGATGGTTTCGTCGACCTCGGTCAGCGCCGTCAGGTCGAAATCGTTGCCAAGCAGACGCACCAGCGCCATGCGCTGTTCAGGCAGGATCGATTCGAGCAGGTCGCCGAGTTCGGATTCATGCAGTTCGGCGACGTGCTTGCGCAGGAAAAGAATGTCGCGGTCACCAATGGCTGCGCCAACCATCGCGAGAAAATCGGCCCTGATGGAGCCGTTTTCAGCATAGATATCGTCGTGGGTTTCTTCGTGATGAGCGCGCGGACGGTCTTCTTCGATATTGGACATAGCCGCATCCTCGCTCACTGTTTCTGCCGACCGGAAGCCGGAGGCAGAATGAATGCCGAAACCTGATTGTCAACAATTGGATAGCACCGGCTTGCCAAGGCGCTGCAAGTCGAACAGATCCCTGCTAGAACAATAGAAGACGCCGGTCCAGCGTTTCCGCCGGTTCGGTTGCAATCATCTGCCTTATCCTCGAACGGACTTGCCCGTGGCTGTCAGACCCATCCTCAAATATCCGCATTCCGGCCTTTCGACGCCCTGCGAACCCGTCATCCATTTCGACGAGGCGCTTCGCCAGCTTGTCGAGGATCTTACGGAGACCATGCATGCGGCGCCGGGGGTTGGAATCACCGCAGCCCACATCGGCGTCCCACAGCGGGTGACGGTGATCGAGCTTTCCGGCGAGGCTTCCCGGCTCGTGCTTGTTAACCCGGAGATCCTGTCGTTTGGACAAACGCTCAGTCGCAATACCGAGGGCAGCGTGTCGATGCCGGGTTTCACGGAAGAGATCGAACGCCCTGGCACCATCCGCTACCGATACCAGGATCTGACGGGCACCCTGCATGAGGCGGATGCGGACGGATTTCTCGCTATCTGCATCCAGCACGAGATCGATCAGCTCGACGGTATCTTCTGGCTGAAACGGCTCTCCCGCCTGAAACGCGAGCGCCTGACGAAAAAGTGGGAGAAGCAAAACACGTAATCAGCGAACCAACTCGGCTGCCGAACGTTATGCCTCCGACCAAACCAGGAGGCTGACATGTCGTCCAAGAAGAACGTCAACAATCTGTCTCGCGAGGAAGACTATCGCGATTACGATACCCGCAATATCGACGACGGCTGGCCCTATGCCGATCAGGCGGGGGCGACCGCCGGCGCGGTGGACAATGCCGCCTATGGTGACCCTTCCGCCAATTTCGACCGCGAACGCAACAAGGGCTTCATGGTCGACAGCGCCGACGAGACCGGTCTGGAAGAACGCATCAAGGATCGCGCGACACCGGCCACTCAAGGCCTGGAGGACGACGACGACCTTGAAGAGCGCGTGACCGATGCCATCGATGCACTGGATCTCGTTCCGCTGGAAACCATCGACATTCGCGCCGATGGCACCACGGTGACGCTGGAAGGTACCATCGATGACGACGATACCATGCGCCGACTGATCGGCCATGTGCGGCGCATGCCGGGTGTCAGTAAGGTCGTCAACAACCTGACGCTCGCCGGCGTCGATACGCACATCCCCGACGATGACGATGAATAATCGTCAGGCCGATTCGACACTGACGTGGATGGCGGGGGTGAGAGCCAGCGTATTGCTGACGGTGCAAAGCTCCTTGGCGAGCTTGGCAATTTCCTGACGCTCGAGCTCCGAAAAGTCACCATTGACGGTGAGTTTGGCATGGATCGTCTCAACCCTTGAAGGCCCCTCGTGGGCCTTCTCGCCGTTCACATGAGCCGAAACGTCCACGAATCGATCTGCGAACTGTAGCCGGTTCACCGCTCCCTTCACGCTCAGCACCAGGCAGGCGGCGAGCGATGCGTAGAGAAGATCCAACGGGTTGAAGCCAGGATCTGAAACGCCGGTCACGACATCGAGCGTTCCGCCGGTTTCCGTGACCAGACTTGCATGTCCATGGCGCGCCATCTTGCCCGTGGCGCCGGTTACGCGTGTGCGTGTTTTCAGATCCATCGCCTTGTTCCTCTGCTCGTCATGCCGACGGTCACTGCCGCGACCGTTACAGTGTCCGCTTCTCCTTGAAAAGCGTCAAACACCAAGCTGATTTGTGGTGTGCCAAGCGTTTACGCAAGCCGCCAACACCTGTCCTTCCTGATGGCAAGCCATGCAGAGATTCCGCTTGACGCGCTTGTCCGCGCGTCTATATTTTAAACTTAAAATAATGACGCATCGGAACAGCGTTCACATTGCCCAGGGAAGGAATGCGCATGCGCATCGTCTGCATCGGCGGAGGTCCGGCTGGCCTCTATTTCGCCCTCCTGATGAAGAAGCTCCATCCGGATCACGATGTCCGCGTCGTGGAGCGCAACCGCCCTTACGATACCTTCGGCTGGGGCGTGGTGTTTTCCGATGCGACCATGCAGGCCATGCGTGCCTGGGACGCCGAAAGCGCTGCCGAGATCGAAGATGCGTTCAATCACTGGGACGATATCGAGGTTCTGTTCAAGGGCATGCGCCAGCGCACGACTGGTCATGGTTTTGTCGGCATCGGCCGCAAGAAGCTCCTGAACATCCTGCAGCGCCGTTGCGAGGCGCTGGGCGTCCAGCTTGTCTTCGAAACAGAGGCGGAAGGCGATCAGGATTTCCCCGAAGCCGATCTGATCATCGCATCTGACGGCGTCAACTCCCGCATCCGCCAGAAATACGCCGATGTCTTCCAGCCGGATATGGTGGTACGGCCGAACCGGTATATCTGGCTCGGCACCAACAAGCTGTTCGACGCCTTCACCTTCGATTTCCGCAAGACGGATCATGGCTGGTTCCAGGCGCATATCTACAAGTTCGACGAAAACACCTCGACCTTCATCATAGAGACGACCGAAGAAGCCTATCAGGCGCACAAGCTCGGCGAGATGGACCAGCAGCAGTCGATCGACTTCTGCCAGGACCTGTTTGCAGAGGTCCTGGAAGGCGCGCCGCTGATGACCAATGCGCGTCATCTGCGCGGCTCGGCCTGGCTCAACTTCCAGCGGTTGATCTGCGGCAAGTGGAGCCATTTCAACGGCAACAGCCATGTGGTGCTGATGGGTGACGCGGCCCATACCGCCCACTTCGCGATCGGCTCCGGCACGAAGCTTGCCATTGATGACGCGATCGAACTCGCCAACCAGTTCCAGAAACTGGGGCACGACACCGACAAGATCCCAGCCGTCCTTGAGACCTACGAGGAAATCCGCCGCGTCGACGTCGCCCGCATCCAGAATGCGGCCCGCAACGCCATGGAATGGTTCGAAGTGGTTGGCACCCGCTATGCGGACACACTGCCTCCCAAACAGTTCATGTATTCCATGCTGACGCGCTCGCAGCGTATCAGCCACGAGAATCTGCGCCTGCGCGACAAGACTTGGCTCGAAGGCTACGAGCGCTGGTTTGCCGAACAATCCGGTATCGCGCCCGGCAAGAACGGCAAGGTGCCGCCGCCGATGTTCACACCCTACACGGTGCGCAATGTCACGCTGCCGAACCGGATCGTTGTGTCGCCAATGGCCATGTACTCCGCTAAGGATGGCGTCCTCGGAGACTTTCATCTGGTGCATCTCGGCTCCCGTGCACTGGGCGGTGCAGGCCTCGTCTTTGCCGAAATGACCTGCGTATCCCCGGATGCGCGCATCACCCCCGGCTGCCTCGGCCTCTGGAACGACGACCAGATCGAAGGCTGGAAGCGCTTTGCCGATTTCGTGCACGCCAACAGCAACGCCAAGGTTGGCATCCAGCTCGGCCATGCGGGTCGCAAGGGCGCGACAAAGCTTGCCTGGGATGGCATCGACCAGCCACTGGAGGATGGCGCCTGGCCGCTGCTGTCGGCCTCCGCCCTGCCCTATCTCAAAAATAGCCAGGTGCCGAAGGCGATGGATCGCGCCGACATGGACCGGGTGAAAGCTGACTTTGTCGCTGCCACCAAGCGCGCCGCAAAAGCCGGTGCCGATTGGTTGGAATTCCACGCAGCCCACGGCTATCTGCTATCTTCCTTCCTGTCGCCGCTGACCAACCGGCGCGATGACGAATACGGCGGCAGCCACGCAAACCGGGCGCGCTATCCGCTGGAAGTCTTCCGCGCCGTGCGCGCCGTCTGGCCCGAAGACAAGCCGATTTCCGTGCGCCTCTCCTGCCATGACTGGTTCGAGGGCGGCAATACGCCGGAGGATGCGGCAATCTTTGCAAAAATGTTCAAGGATGCCGGCGCCGATGTGATCGACTGCTCGTCTGGTCAGGTGTGGAAGGAAGAAAAGCCGGTCTATGGCCGCCTGTTCCAGACGCCCTTCTCCGACAAGATCCGCAACGAGATCGGCATCCCGACGATTGCCGTCGGCGCCATCTCGGAGGCCGATCACGCCAACTCGATCATCTCCGCCGGTCGCGCCGATCTCTGCGCCGTCGCCCGTCCGCATCTCGCCGATCCCGCCTGGACGCTGCATGAGGCAGCCCGCATCGGCTTGAGCGACATTGCCTGGCCGAAGCAATATTATTCCGGCAAGAGCCAGTATGAGACAAACCTCGCCCGTGCCGGGCAGACGGCGAAGTAGGGATCACCCATCATGAGCCTCAACCACCGTCTCGAAGGTCGTCATGCGCTCGTCACCGGTGCCGGTTCCGGCATCGGTGCTGCGATTGCTGTGGCACTGGCGGAAGCCGGTGCCAGGGTGACGTTGGCCGGGCGCAGAGCCGAACCGCTAAAGGCACTGGCGGACAGGCTTGAGCCAAGCGCCGCAAACCCCGTGTCCGGTTTTGACGTGACTGACCCTGAGGCCATCGCAGCGGGTCTTGCGAAGGCGCGTGCGGTGTTCGGGCCGGTCGATATCCTCGTCAACAATGCCGGCGAGGCGCCGACCGCATCCTTCGAGAAGACGACGCTGGAACAGTGGAACCATGTGCTCTCGGTGGATCTGACCGGGGTCTTTTCGGTGACACAGGCGGTGCTGCCGGATCTGAAGGCCAGAGGGAATGGCGCGCGCATTATCAATGTCGCATCCACCGCTGGCCTCACCGGTTATGCCTATGTTTCTGCCTATGTCGCGGCCAAGCATGGGGTGA
Source organism: Rhizobium oryzicola (assembly GCF_030504645.1). Taxonomy (GTDB): domain Bacteria; phylum Pseudomonadota; class Alphaproteobacteria; order Rhizobiales; family Rhizobiaceae; genus Neorhizobium; species Neorhizobium oryzicola. The sequence goes on from NZ_JAUKWQ010000005.1 coordinate 168,080, forward strand.
TCGGGCTCACCCGCGCTCTAGCGCTGGAACTCGCGAAGACGGGCGTGACGGTGAATGCCGTCTGCCCAGGCTTTACCGATACGCCGCTGGTGCGCCGCTCGATCGAAACGATCATGCAGAAAACCGGGCGCAGCGAAGACGAGGCGCTGAAGGAGCTGACGAAACACAATCCGCAAGGACGGCTGGTGATGCCGGAGGAGGTTGCAGACGCCGTTCTGTGGCTGGCTTCGCCATCCGCGCAATCGATGACAGGACAGGCAATCGCGATTGCCGGTGGGGAGGTCTTTTCAGGATGAATACGGATCAGCCGTCCATGGCCGCATATCGCAGGCCGTTCAGGGATTATCAGGCGAAGCATTTTCTCTGGTCCGTCAGCGAGGATGGACGCGTCGGAACCATCTCGCTCAATCGTCCAGAGCGTAAGAACCCGCTGACCTTCGAAAGCTATGCGGAGCTGCGTGATCTTTTCCGCGATCTCGCTTATGCCTCGGATATCCGAGCGATCGTGCTGAGTGGTGCGGGCGGCAATTTCTCCTCCGGCGGCGACGTCTTCGAGATCATCGAGCCGCTGACCAAGATGGCCATGCCCGATCTCCTGGCCTTTACCCGCATGACCGGCGATCTGGTGAAGGCCATGCGCAGATGCCCACAGCCGATCATCGCGGCCGTCGATGGCATTTGCGCAGGCGCCGGGGCGATCCTTGCGATGGCATCCGATCTGCGGCTGGCGACCCCGGAAGCCAAGACCGCATTCCTGTTCACCCGCGTCGGTCTGGCCGGTGCTGACATGGGTGCCTGCGGAATTCTTCCGCGCATTATCGGTCAGGGCCGCGCGGCGGAGCTGCTGTTCACCGGCCGCGCCATGTCTGCTGCCGAGGGCCACGCCTGGGGGTTCTACAATGCCCTGCACGAGGCGGCTTCGCTCGAAGCGGAAGCGCTGAAGCTCGCGCATTCGCTGGCCGACGGGCCGTGGTTCGCGCATACCATGACCAAGACCATGCTGAACCAGGAATGGGCCATGGGCATCGAGGAACTGGTGGAATCGGAAGCGCAGGCGCAGGCAATTTGCATGGCGACGAACGATTTCCGTCGCGCCTTCGAGGCCTTCGCAGAAAAGCGCAAGCCACAGTTCGAGGGTAACTGATTATGGCTGCCCCTACCCTTTTGACGGGTCCGAACCTCGACCACCTCGACTGGCCCTTCTTTGATGTCAGCCACAAGGCGCTCGCGGAACGCATCGCGGCTTTTGCCAAGTCCGATGTCTTCGCAGCCGTCGATCATTCTAATACGGACAAGACCTGCCGCACCTTCGTGCGCGCGCTCGGTCAAGCCGGGCTGCTGGATGCCGCCACAGGTTCAGGCGGAACCACGCCCATCGATTCCCGCAGTGTGTGCCTGACCCGCGAAATGCTGGCCTGGCACGATGGGCTGGCGGATTTCGCCTTCGCCATGCAGGGGCTTGGAACCGGCGCCATCGGGCTGGTGGGCTCGGACGAACTGAAACAGGCCGTGCTGCCCAAGGTTCAGAAGGGCGAGTGGATTTCCGCATTCGCGCTCTCCGAAAAGGAGGCCGGATCGGATGTCGCCGCCATGCAATGCGCCGCCCGCCGTGAGGGCGATCACTTTGTTTTGGATGGCGAGAAAACCTGGATTTCCAACGGCGGCATTGCTGATGTCTACACCGTCTTTGCCCGCACGGGCGAAGCGCCCGGCACGCGGGGCATTTCCGCCTTTGTCGTTTTCGCCGATGATCCTGGTTTCTCCATTGCCGAGCGGATCGACGTGATCGCGCCGCATCCGCTGGCCACCATCCGCTTCGAGAACTGCCGCATCCCGGCGACGCGCCTGCTCGGCAATCCGGGCGAAGGCTTCAAGATCGCCATGCGCACGCTCGATATCTTCCGCGCCTCCGTTGCGGCGGCATCGCTTGGCTTTGCGCGCCGCGCCTTGGACGAAGCACTGACCCATGCCAGAAGCCGACCGATGTTCGGTGCTCACCTGTCCGACCTGCAACTGACGCAGGCTGCATTAGGCGACATGGCGGCTGATATCGATGCCGGCGCGCTCCTCACCTACCGCGCTGCCTGGCGACGCGACGTGCAGGGCCTGCCCACCACCAAGGAAGCAGCCATGGCGAAAATGATCGCCACGGAAAACGCGCAGAAGGTGATCGACCGCGCCGTGCAGATGTTCGGTGGCCGCGGCGTGCGCTCCGGTGAGACGGTGGAAAAACTCTACCGCGAGATCCGGGCGCTGCGCATCTACGAAGGTGCCACTGAAGTGCAGAAACTCATCATCGCCCGCGAACTGTTGAAGACCTGAAAAGACTGGAGACCTTGATGACGCATACCATTCTGCAGCCCGAGGGCTGGGCCAAGCCGATCGGCTATGCCAACGGCGTCGCGGCCAGCGGCCGTCAGGTCTATGTGGGCGGTCAGATCGGCTGGAACGGCCAGTGTGAGTTCGAGACCGATGACATTGTCGGCCAGGTGCGCCAGACGCTGGAGAACATTGTCGCGGTATTGGCGGAGGCCGGGGCACGGCCGGAACACATCACCACCATGACCTGGTATTTCACCGACAAGCAGGAATATCTCGCCAATCTGAAGGGCATCGGCCAAGCATACCGCGAGATCATCGGGCGGCATTTCCCGGCCATGGCAGCGGTGCAGGTGGTGGCCCTTATGGAGGACCGCGCCAAGATCGAAATCCAGGCGATTGCCGTCATTCCGGAATAAGGATGGAAGCCATGCCGGGCCTTGCCTATTCGCAGACGATTTCAGGTGACATGCGTGACGGCATTCTTGAGCTGACGATCGACAATCCGCCGGTCAACGCCACCTCGGCGGATGTGCGCAAAGGCCTGATGGCAGCGCTCGACGCTGCCCGCGATGACCAATCCGTTACCGGGATCGTGATCGCGGCAGCGGGCAAGACCTTTATCGGTGGCGCCGACATCCGCGAGTTCGGCAAGCCGCCGGTCGAACCGATCCTGCCTGATGTGATCGACGCCATCGAAGCCTATGGAAAGCCGGTCATTGCCGCCCTGAATGGCGCTGCCTTGGGCGGCGGGCTGGAAGTGGCGCTTGCCTGCCATGGTCGCGTTGCGCTCTCCTCCGCCACGGTCGCGCTGCCCGAGGTGAAACTTGGATTGGTACCGGGTGCTGGTGGCACGCAGCGTCTGCCGCGTCTCATCGGCGCTCTGGCGGCACTGGAAATGATCGCCTCCGGGCGCACGGTGAAGGCCGCGGAAGCCAAGCTGCTCGGCGTTCTCGACGAGGTGGTGGAGGGCGATCTTTTGGAGATCTCCTGCGCTCTGGCGCGCACCTTCGCTGCGCATCCTCTGCGGCGTACCGGCGCGCTTCCTGCGCCTGATCTGAACGCAGCGGCATTTGCAGAGGCGGAAGCGAAGATTGTTGCCAAAGCGCGTGGCCAAACGGCGCCTGTTGAGATCGCGCATCTGGTGAGGATCGCCAGCAGCGAGCCTTTGGCAAGCGGTCTGGCAGAGGAGCGGCAGACCTTCCTGCGCCTACGCGATGGCCAGGAAAGCAAGGCGCTGCGCCATGTGTTTTTCGCAGAACGCGAGGCCGGCAAAGTGGCTGGTCTTGAAGGCGTTTCGCCGCGTCCCGTGGAAACGATCGGCATTGCGGGCCTCGGCCTGATGGGCAGCGGCATCGCGGTCGCGGCCCTTTCCGCCGGCTACCGGGTGATCGGTCTGGAGCAGACGGCTGACGCAGCTGACAAGGGCCGCGAGCGCGTCCTGGGGCTGCTGGATCGCGCCGTCAAGAGCGGCCGCATGAGCACTGAGAAACGAGACGTACAGGCGTTGCGTCTCACGGTCACCGCTGATGATGCCGATCTCTCGCGCTCAGATCTCGTCATCGAGGCGGTGTTCGATGATCTCGCCGTCAAGGTCGATCTGTTCCAGCGCTTGGACAAGGTGCTGCGGCCGGATGCGATTCTCGCGACCAATACCAGCTACCTGAACCCGGACGAGATTGCCGCAGCGACCGCGCATCCCGCACGTGTTCTGGGCCTGCATTTCTTCTCGCCAGCCAACATCATGCGGCTGGTCGAGGTGGTGAACTGCGCCAAGACAGCGCCAGAGGTTCTGGCCACAGGTCTTGGTGTTGCCAAGCGTATGCGCAAGCTGGCCATCGTGACAGGCGTCACGGAAGGCTTCATCGGTAACCGCATCTTCTCTGCCTATCGGCGTGAGGCGGAATATCTCTTGGAAGACGGTGCCCTGCCCCATGAGATCGACGCGGTGCTGGAAGCCTTCGGTTTCCCCATGGGGCTTTTTGCCGTCTATGACATGGCGGGGCTGGAAATCGCCTGGGCACGGCGCAAGCGGCAGGCGGCAACGCGCAATCCGTCAGATCGCTATGTCGAAATCGCCGACCGGCTCTGCCAGGCAGGACGCTTCGGCCAGAAGGCAGGGCTCGGCTGGTATCGCTATGCGGATGGCAAGCGGGAGATCGATCCGGATGTGACGGCCCTGATCGAAGTCTGCCGTGCAGCCAAGGGCATCACACCGAAGACGTTTTCAGGGTCTGAGATTTTGGAGCGGCTTCTGACGGCCATGGCAGATGAAGGCCAAGCGCTTCTCGATGAAGGGATCGCCGCCCGCGCCAGTGACATCGATCTCGTGATGATCAACGGCTATGGCTTTCCCGCGCACAAAGGCGGACCGATGTTTCTTGTCGCGCAAGAGAGCTGATGCCTTTGCGCCGCAACATTAGCACTCTTTAAAGTGTTAGTTGATACTGTATCACTTCCTAGGACGGGGCGGCCTGCGCGCCGTCACTTTAAAAAGTCTGCCGCATGGGTCGGCGGCGTGGTGATGATATGGCTTCAACGATCAAGGGCGTGAACCAGTGGGCGACGGCTGCGGGGCTAACGTTGACCGGTACATCAGGCAATGATGACCTTGGCGGTTTCGACGGCCAGACGACCCTGATCGGCGGTGCCGGCGACGACACCTACTATGTGAAGAACTGGCAGAACACGATTATCGAACAGCCCAACGGCGGCAATGATACCGTGGTCGCCTATCAGAACTTTACGCTTCCGGCCAATGTCGAAAACCTAAAGGTCTTGAACGCCAACATCTATGGCGTCGGCAATGACGGGGACAATGTGATCACAGGCGGAGATGGCCGCCAGCAGCTTTATGGCGGCAAGGGCAACGACACCCTGACGGGCGGTGGCGGGGCGGATGTTTTCATCTTCCGGCCCGGTGACGGTAAGGATGTCATCACCGACTTCCAGACAGGCTCCGGCGGCGACATGGCGCAGATCGGCCAGTTCGGTCTCTATTCATTCGCCGATGTGATGGCGCGTATGCGCCAGAATGGTAGCGATGTCATCCTCCAGCTCGGACAGGATGACAGCATCACCTTCAAGAGCCATCGACTTGCAGATTTTTCGGCCGGTAATTTTCAGTACGGCGTTGATACCAACCGCATGAAGCTGACCTTTGCGGATGAGTTCGACACGCTGAAGCTCAAAATGGATGGCGGCCCCTGGCGCACATCCTATTCCGATGGACCGACGGGACACACGCTCGCTTCGAATGGCGAGTTGGAAGTCTATGTCGACAGGACCTATCGGGGCTTTGGCGTCGATCCCTTTTCCGTCAGCGATGGCGTGTTGAACATTCATGCGGAGCGCGCCAGCGCTGCCGTGCAGGCGGCTACCGGCCTGCAATACACATCCGGCATGATTTCGTCGCGCGGCTCCTTCTCGCAACTCTATGGCTATTTCGAAATGAAGGCCGAGCTGCCCGCTGGCAAAGGTGTCTGGCCTGCCTTCTGGCTGCTACCAGCTGATGGTTCCTGGCCACCGGAGCTGGACGTGATCGAAGCCGTCGGCGATAGATCGACCATCTACCACACGGCCCACTCCAACAGCACCGGCAAGCATACCCAGACTGCTGTTGCGTCCTGGGCCGGTGACATCACCGCCGGGATGCATACTTATGGCGTACTCTGGACCAAGGATCAGCTGGTCTGGTACCTGGACGGCAGCGAAGTCTTCCGCACCGCGACCCCGCCGGACATGAACAAGCCCATGTTCCTGCTGGCCAATCTCGCGATCGGCGGCTACTGGCCCGGCAATCCCGATGCCAGCTTCACCGGCGCCGACATGAAAATCGACTATATCCGCGCCTATTCCGTGCCGTCCACGGGCACCATGGATGTCGTGTCCGACAAGAGCACGACGTTGCAGGATGGGCAGGCAAACCTGACCCTGACAGGCACCGCGGCAATCAACGGGACTGGCAATGCGCAAGCCAATGTTCTGACAGGCAACGCCGCCGCGAACATTCTCAACGGCGGGCCTGGAAACGATACGCTCATCGGCCATGGCGGTAATGATACGCTGGTCGGCGGTGGCGGCCGCGACACGGTGGTCTATGCCGGACTGAAAAGCAGCTATCAGATCTCACGCGATGCGCAAGGCATCGTTGTGAGCAGTCCATCGACGGGCACGGATCACTTGATCGACATCGCACGCCTGAAGTTCGATGACGGGACCCTAGCCTTCGATGTCAACGGCAATGCCGGCGCGGCCTATCGACTCTATAAGGCGGCGTTCAATCGTGCGCCGGATGCGCAGGGCCTGTCCTACTGGACGAAGGCTCTCGATAATAATGCATCCCTGACATCCGTCTCCGACGCCTTCGTGAACTCCAAGGAGTTCAACGGCCTCTATGGAGGAAAAATGTCGAGTGCCTCTCTCGTCGCGACCCTGTACCAGAACATCCTGCACCGCACAGGCGACGCGGGCGGAACCGCCTTCTGGATTGATCAGCTTAACCACGGCATGAGCAAGGCTGCCGCCTTGGCCGGCTTTTCCGAAAGTGCCGAAAACAAAGCAGGGGTCAGCGCGCAGATCTCGGATGGGATCTGGCTGGTATGACCATACCCTACAGCGCTGGATAAAAGGGATAATTCCCAAGAATTATCTATGAGATCGCCAGCATGCCCGCTTCCTCATAGATCATATTCGTTGAAGCCGAAGTGAGAAAGTGATCATCCGCTCAACTATCATAATTGAGCGGATGAATTCACATGGCCAGTATTCAGGGTATTTACGTCGCGCTGTTCGGACGTCCTGCAGATCCAACCGGCCTCGCCTATTTCAACAGCGTCACGAAGAACGGCACCGACCTATCCGGGATTGGCAATCTGACCGGGACGGCCGAATACCAGTCACGCTTTGCGGGCATGAGCAGCGAGCAGGTTGTGAATGCCATCTACCAGTCGCTGCTTGGTCGAGCGGGAGAGCCTTCTGGCATTCAGTTCTGGGTGCAGCAGATGCAATCCGGGCGCTTCAATATCAACAACATCGCGATTGCCATTCTGGATGGCGCCAAGGACAGCGATCTTCAGACGGTTACGACGAAAGTTGCTGCCGCCGATCTCTTTACGGCTCGGCTCGATACGCCCGCCAAGATCGCGGCCTATGTGGGCAATACCGCAGCACAGGCGGCGCGTGAGTTTCTATCGACCGTCACCAAAGACAATCCTGCTACGGTCTCGACCATAGATACCACAGTCACCAAAGTGCAGACGATTGCCGGAAACGCCACCGGCAGCGGGCCGACATCAGGAACCGGAACGACTGGGACGCCAGGCAGCGGGGGCACGGACCAGAGCGGCCCTGCCCCGGACACAACGCCTCCCGACGCGCCTACCATGACTGCTAGCAAAGCTGGCATCAGCGGGACGGCCGAAGCCGGATCGACCATTACCCTCAGTGTCGGCACCCAAATTCTGGCAAAAGACATCAAGGCCGACCAGAAGGGCCAATGGGTCTATGCGGGTAAACTGCCGGTCAACAACGGCACTGAGGTAAGTTTTACGGCAACCGCAACGGATGCTGCAAACAATGTGAGTAAGCCGACGACGGTGAAGGCCGTCTATGACAATGTGGCGCCATCTTCGCCGACTGTTGCCATTGATGTGAACTCGAAGACGTTGAAAGGAACGGCAGAAGCAGGTGCGAGCATCCTGCTGAAAGCCGACGGCGTTGATCTTGCAACAGTCAAGGCGGATGGTAATGGCAATTGGACATTCGACGGCACGCTTCCGACCAATACGGGATCGAAAGCTGTCATATTCAGCGCCCTCGCCACAGATGCGAGCGACAACACCAGCGCCGCTGCCACGGTCGAGGCAGCTTATGACAACGTAGCGCCTGGAGCTCCCACCATTCGGATGGATGCGGGCACGATGACGCTTTTCGGGTCGGCCGAACCTCTGTCAACAATCACGCTTCTGGGTGAAAACGCGGGCCCCAAAGGCAGCACGACTGTCTCGCTTGGCACCGTAACGGCCAATGAAAAAGGCATATGGAAGTATGATGGTTGGATTAGTCCCAACCCGGGACGCATACCGATCTTCTTTTCTGCAACGGCAACAGATACCTCTAACAACACCAGTCCAGCAACAATCGAACATATAGTGTACGATAACGTTGCTCCGCAGGCACCTGTCATTTTCCATTATGATAAGTTCGCCAAGATCCTTACCGGCACTGCTGAACCGCTATCGACGATCACGCTTTTTAGCAAACGAGCGGATGCGAATACCGACACTCCTTTGGCGCTTGGTACCGTGAAGGCCGACGCAAACGGAGAGTGGAGATATGACGGTTCGTCTGGGCCAAACCAAGACGGTGTGTCAGTGCTTTTTTCGGCAACTGCGACCGACGGATGGGGCAATGTCAGCAGGGCGGGCACCTTCTATCTGAAAGACGACAATGTCGTTCCGAACGCGCCGGCTATCGCTCTCGACATAACCACCCGAACGTTTAGTGGGACAGCGGAACCCGGTTCCACTGTTTCGCTGATAAGCGGCCAGACCGTTATCGCCACTGGCATCATGGTGGGCCCTGACAAGATCTGGTCCTATTCGCTGACCAAGCTTCCGGACAACAACAACACGGGACTGGGTTTTACGGCAGTTGTTACCGATTCGAGCAATAACCCCAGCTTAACCGCTACCGTCCAAGTAACCTATGACAACGTGGCTCCCCGGCCGCCGGTCATACGGTACGACGTTGATACCAAGACGCTTTTTGGCAAAGCGGAAGCACTATCTACTGTCACGCTGATCAGCGAAGGTGCTGGGGCAACGGCCGGACAGGTTGTATCTCTTGGCACCGTAAAAGCCGACGCGAACGGAGACTGGAGATACGACGGCTGGATTAAACCGAACCAGAACAATGTTCAGGTCTATTTTTCCGCCACGGCAACAGATTCTTCTAACAACACAAGTGCAGCGGCTGTCGAGTATTTGACATACGACAATGTTGCACCCAATGCGCCAAGCATTACCTACGACAAAGCAAGCTCATCGCTGAGCGGCACTGCTGAGCCCCGGGCGACCATTACCCTGAAAGCGGACGGAACCTATTTCGGAAGTGTCGAAACCAACGGCAGCGGCCAATGGGTATATAGCGGTCCGCTTCCGACCTTCGATTTGAAAAATGGCATTACATTCACTGCTACGGCGACAGATAGTTACAAAAACGAAAGTGCAGCCAGCATCCTCAAGGTTCCCGGCGCCAATGTCGCACCGTCATTCGCGTCATCGGCCATCAGTGTCGACCTCAAAGACAGCAGCGCCATTGGCGCAACCATTTACACCGCCGCGGCCACCGACCCGGATAACGACAAGCTGATTTACTCGCTATCCACCGGTGACAAGTCGTTGTTTGCGGTCAATGCAGATGGCACGATCAAGCTGCTCAGGGCCGTCGATTACGGTCAGATGAAGACGGCTTCGATCGATGTTGCCGTCTCTGATGGACAACACAGTGTATCCCAGACAATCACCTTTAATGTGAAGGATGACACTAAGCCGGTCTTTTCTTCGGGCTCCAGCGCTACCATTGATGAGAACAACAGCGTCAACGCCATCGTCTACAAGGCGACAACCGCTGATAACAGCAAGCAGGCGGTCGTCTACACCCTGGATGATGGCAGCAAGGCAGACTTCTCCATTTCGGCGGATGGAACTGTCACCGCCAACCGGAGCTTCGATTTCGAAGCAGCCGGTAACCCTACCTCCTTCAAAGTCATCGCAACGGATCAAGCCGGAAACGCGACCACGCAGTCCGTCAACTTCGCCATCCGCGACCTTGTGGAGGACTCGACCTTTACAGGAACCGACGGCGCTGACATCATCGACAAATCAGGCTCGGTGAACAACTGGACGATCTACGGCCAGGCCGGAAACGACACCATCAAGGGTGGTAGTGGTAACGACAAAATCGACCCTGGCAGCGGGCGGGATACCGTGGATATCTCCGGCGGAGGGTTCGATACAATTTATATCAATGGCAAAGACAGATTGCCCCCAGACTGGACGCAAAGTGGATTATTGCAGATAAAGGGTTTTCGCGGGGGCGATCCCCAGGTTGGTGGCACCAAGGGAATACTCGCTTTCGACGTCAAGGATGTGGTCGACGCGACAGGTACGCCGAAGACTTACACCACGCCATTCCAGGTCGACCCAACAAGGGGAGGCCTCAAAGGAGACGGAGCGGATGTGACAAACCAAGTGGCGCTCATCTTCTCCAACGTTCCCTCTGATATGCAGAGCCTTAGCCGACTAATCGACGAGGGTTGGTTCTCTGTCCAAGGCGGTGGGAAAGCTTATTTTCTGGTGGGTGCCCCTAAAATTCCGCAATTTTACATTTATTACGCGGATGTTCCAAAGGAGGGCTCCTCTCCGTATCTCTATTTGCATCAGATTGGTACGGTCGAGATGCCGACCGGACAAGACGTTGAGTTCATTGACCGCGCCAATCTGCTATTCATCTAGACGCAATCACATTGGTCCTGCTTACAGCGCCTGCTGATGGGGCGAAATGACGGGCATTGGCCGCGTTTCATGGCCCTTGGCAGTCTTGACGAGTTAATGACAACGGGCTTGGGCGATGCATGAGCATCGCCCTTTTGCACTTGTCAACTCGGGACATCCTCAACGGTCTCTCTCCGTCACCGTCGAGCCAAAAACCTCCTCAAAGGCTTCGCGTAGGCGCATGTCCACGTCCTGCATCATCACGAGCATGCCGAGGTCCTCAAGGCTGGTCACGCCATAGGCAGAGATGCCGCAAGGCACGATGCCGGAAAAGTGCGACAGATCCGGATTGACGTTGAGCGACAGGCCATGGAAACTCACCCACCGGCGCAGGCGAATGCCGAGCGCCGCGATCTTGTCTTCGGCAATGGTTCCATCCGGCAGCGGCGGCTTCTCCGGACGACGCACCCAGACGCCGACGCGGTCCTCGCGGCGCTCGCCGCGCACGTTCATGGAGGCCAGACAGCGGATGATCACTTCTTCCAGACCCGCCACATAGGCCCGCACATCCTGACGGCGGCGTTTCAGGTCCAGCATGACATAGGCCACACGCTGGCCGGGACCGTGATAGGTATATTCGCCACCGCGTCCTGTGGCAAACACAGGGAACCGGTCCGGCTCGATCAGGTCAGCGGCGTTGGCGCTGGTGCCGGCCGTGTAGAGTGGCGGATGCTCCAGCAGCCAGACAAGTTCGTCCGCACGCCCCTCGGCGATGTCGGCCACTTCCCGTTCCATGGTGGCGATCGCTTCATCGTATGGGATGAGGGAATCGGAAATGCGCCAGCGAACGGGTGGAGAGCCTGGTATCGGCAGCATGGTCAGGTTCAGATCGGTGCGGGTCAGCATGGCCAGTCTCGTCAGCGAAAAATGTCGTGTTCTTGCATTGCATGCCAAAAGGCCTGCAATGCAAGGCTTCTTCTATATAGGTATCCACAGGCCAATTTTATCTTTCAAAAATCTGTCACGACGCACTTGCGCGCATCAAATCCCTTTGCTAGATGCTCCCTCGCCGACGCAAGAAGGCCTACCACGATGCGGTCGTGGCGGAATTGGTAGACGCGCAGCGTTGAGGTCGCTGTGGGGCAACCCGTGGAAGTTCGAGTCTTCTCGACCGCACCAAACAAACCCGGCTTCGGCCGGGTTTTTTGTTGCCTTTTAATCTCTTGCGATAATCCCCTCATCTGACTTCTCAGAATCGAACCAACGCTTTCAGTATCTGCCAGGCTACTTGTGGATACTCGGTGACGTTTATGAAGCATGCGCGGAGCACTTGGTTCCCCTCTCCCATGGCCGCATTTTTCCTCTGTTGACGCTGTGCAAATTTTCCATTTTGCCGGGTTGACCGCAGGGACCCATCTGCATATGTTCCGCGCACTTTCAAAGACGCGCTTCGCGCCAGTGAGAGAGCGTAGCTCAGCCGGTAGAGCAACTGACTTTTAATCAGTAGGTCCTGGGTTCGAATCCCAGCGTTCTCACCACATAATTCATTGTACTCGCCCCCCTTATCTTTCAAGCCTCAATAACTGCAAGGCAGCGCTCGTGTGGTTTTGCCACCACTCAGCGTTATGCAGATCTTGCCGAGTCATGACCGCCTGTGGTTGATGATGGCACCACAGGATGATCGCGATGCCAGCCACTGCCACGACCACAGAAAACTCCGTCAAGGGCATGGCACTGATGGCGGGTTGTATGGTCGTTCTGCCGATGATGGACGCGATCGCCAAATACATGGCGACGTTTGAGACCATGTCCCCGGGGCAAGTCACATTCTACCGCTTCTTCGTGCAGCTCGTGGTTCTGGCGCCACTGTTCTTCTGGCAGGTTGGCAGCTTCGCCAAGGTCAAGCGCCCTTGGATGAACCTGCTGCGCGGCGCTTTGCATGCCAGCGCCAGCCTGATGTTCTTCGCGGCGGTCAAATACATGCCGCTGGCCGATGTCTTCGCCATCTATTTCGTCGAGCCTTTCATGCTGACGATTCTCTCGGCCTTGTTCCTTGGCGAGAAGGTCGGCTGGCGGCGTTGGCTGGCGATCCTCGTCGGCTTTGGCGGCGCCATGATCGTTATCCAGCCGAGCTTTGCCATCTTCGGCTGGACCTCCCTGCTTCCTGTTGCCTGTGCGGCGCTCTTCACGCTGTATCTCTTTCTCAACAGGGCTCTGGGAGAAGGCGACTCACCGCTGACCATGCAGATGATGTCAGGCATTGGCGGCACGGCTTTGATGGGCACTGTATTGCTGGCGGGCAATTCTGCGGGCGTCGGAGACTTCAGCCTCTCCCTGCCCGGCTCGCCGCTCGGTCTCATCCTGCTTCTGATTCTTGGATCGCTGTCCGGCTATGTGCATCTGCTCGTGGTGCGTGCCTTCCGCCTAGCATCGGTCTCGCTGCTGGCACCATTCCAGTATTTCGAAATTATTTCCGCGACTGTGCTGGGCTATCTTCTGTTCGGCGATTTTCCTACTCTCTCCAAGTGGTCGGGCATTGTGGTGATCGTCGCTTCCGGCCTTTTCATCATCTGGCGCGAGCGTATCAATGCGGCACGCAGTGCGGCAGCAAACCACAGCAGCCTTACTGCCGGTTAACTGCTCCGGTTCATCTATTATCAACGATTCGGAATTGATAGTCGGTTCCGCGACGCAGGGTGACGTGAACGTTTCTTCTATGCGTCCCGCCGAATTGAATCGGTCTGATGTCAAATCCAGTTTCATGATGAAACGGAGCAGTAAGATGAGTGTTGAAGGTCTTCCCTTTCCCGCGTGCATGCTTGCCGGAAAGAACAGCATTTCCAGCAGCGATGTCATGCTGCTGCGCAAATATTCTCTTCCTGATGGCGTCACGAGTTGGGCTGATGCGCATATGCTCATCACCATCAGCCGCAACTGTGAAGTGCCCTGCCCAGAATGGGAAAGCTATTTCGTCGAATCTCTGGCGCTCTTCGTTGTGCACCACTTGCAGCCTGCGGGAACGCTCAGTGAATCGAAAAGCCGGTGGCTTCAGCGACTTCTGGCGCCGAGCGGGACCATTCAGAGCGCGCTGGAAATGGAAGTTCTCCTCCACAGCATCGAGATCGCGGCAGAAACGCCCGTCAGCCTCTCGGCTTTCGCGCTCGATCAGATCCGAAAGTGCCTGATGGCTCGGTTGCTCGACATAGCCGATCAGGATCTCGAGGTTAGAGGCATCTCGCAACACGACATGGAAGCGATATGGCGGGTCCTGCGTGCAGCTGTTGACCGTGGCCACGTCATGCTCATGCCGCTGGAACGCATGGTTCTGATGGCGATCGACGCAATAGCACCGCCCGAAGCCCACGATCCGGCCTGGAACGAGTTCGTCGCGCGGTTGCGCGATCAGGATGATTGCCTGGATATTTCCGCCTAGATCTCTGACGAGACCGTGCATCCGCATGTGTCGTTCATCATCCCCTCCGATGCCGCCTTTCGGCTTGAGCCGATTAGGCCAGCATGCCAATGTCCGTGCGACTCGCGAAATTTAGGGAGAACACATTATGGATGTCCGCGCCGCCGTTGCCGTACAGGCTGGCAAGCCACTGGAAGTCATGACCGTGCAGCTGGAAGGTCCGCGTGCAGGTGAAGTCCTGGTCGAAGTCAAAGCCACAGGCATTTGCCACACGGACGACTTCACACTCTCGGGCGCTGATCCGGAAGGCCTCTTCCCCGCCATTCTCGGCCATGAGGGTGCGGGTATCGTCGTGGATGTGGGCCCAGGCGTAACCTCCGTGAAGAAGGGCGATCATGTCATTCCCCTCTACACGCCGGAGTGCCGCGAATGCCCCTCCTGCCTGTCACGCAAGACGAACCTCTGCACCGCGATCCGCTCCACCCAGGGCCAGGGCCTCATGCCCGATGGCACCAGCCGCTTCTCTATCGGCAAGGACAAGATCCATCACTATATGGGCTGCTCCACCTTCGCCAATTACACGGTGCTACCGGAAATCGCAGTGGCCAAGGTCAACCAGGACGCGCCCTTCGACAAGATCTGCTATATCGGTTGCGGCGTGACGACAGGCATTGGAGCCGTCATCAACACCGCCAAGGTGGAGATCGGTGCGACAGCCATCGTCTTCGGTCTCGGCGGCATCGGCCTCAACGTCATCCAGGGTCTGCGTCTTGCGGGTGCCGACATGATCATTGGCGTTGATCTCAACAACGACAAGAAGGCTTGGGGCGAGCGCTTCGGCATGACGCATTTCGTCAACCCAAAGGAAGTTGGCGACGATCTTGTGCCCTATCTTGTCAACATGACGAAGCGCGGTGCCGACCAGATCGGCGGCGCCGACTACACGTTCGATTGCACTGGCAACACGAAAGTTATGCGCCAGGCGCTGGAAGCCTCGCATCGCGGCTGGGGTAAATCAGTGGTGATCGGCGTTGCTGGCGCTGGCCAGGAGATCTCCACACGCCCCTTCCAGCTTGTGACGGGCCGTAGCTGGATGGGCACCGCCTTTGGCGGTGCACGTGGTCGCACAGACGTGCCGAAGATCGTCGATTGGTATATGGACGGCAAGATTGAGATCGACCCGATGATTACCCACACCATGCCGCTCGAAGATATCAACAAGGGTTTTGAGTTGATGCATGGGGGCGAAAGCATCCGATCGGTTGTGATCTACTGATCAGCATCGTATTGCCTTCTGCCAAGAATGGGCGGTGATGAGCCGCCCATATTCGCGCCATCGCATTTGCTGGCGCACCACAGGAGCAGGCATGTCGGAACGGGTGGTAGCAGGTTCGGTCGGAACAGATGGTGAGGTCCTGCACGGCGAGGGATTTCACGTTGTCCGCAAGGCGGTTGGTCAGTACCTCATCGTCTTTCGCCCACCATTGGTCAGCATCGACTCGGCTGATCTCCGGGCGTGCCCAAATACAGGGAGCGTCTGCACCCCCGCGATTCTCTCTTGCGACGGTTTGCATGCGCTCATCGAGGTGCGGACAGACGAAGGCTCGCTTCGCGACTGCGCGTTTTCTTTCGTGTTTTCCAGTCAGAAATTCCAAATCGGCGACGACATTGTCCTGTCCGGTTCCGGGTACCATCCGGAGGAGAATGATCCTTCAGAGAATGCAGCGCCGGTCATCAGCCTTGCGGAACGGCTTGCCCGAGGTTTGACAACAGATACAGTCAAAGGATCGGAAGCAAGCGAACCGCTGATTGTTGCACAGCAGGAGCAGATACGTCGGCTGCAATCCATGATGCACGAGGTACTGGAGCCGCTGCAGATCGAAAACCGGATGCTGCGGAAGCGTCTGGAGCTCTTGAAGCAGCATCTTGGTCAGGCGCAACTTGCCGCCAGCGATCTTGTGCCTGACACCCACGAACTGCCTGGCGCGGCGATGCTCGCCAAGCTACTTGAAACGCACGAGTTCGACACGGTTCTGGATTTCGGCGCAGGGTGGCAGCGGCGATGCGACATGCTTCTCGCATCCGGTCTAAGTGTGAGCACGATCGTACGGCCCGAGACGCCGCTCGCTGACCTTTCGGCAGAGCTCATCGTTCACACCGGGACTGTCCACTCCTCGGTGCTGCCCAAGACGTTCGACTGCATCATCGCGATCAACGTCCTCCAGCAGGAACGCGATCCGCAACGCTTTCTGCGTCGTTTGCATGATTTGCTGCCGGAGCGCTCCATCCTTGGTCTTACTGTGCCAGCGCTTCGCCATCCAATGCTGCAGGGGGAGCTTTCCATCTGGAACGCCGGTCTCGTTCTCTACCATCTGGTTCTGGCCGGGTTCGATTGCAGCAACGTCCATTGCCTGACGCAAGAAGATGAGATCTCCGTCATTCTGGAAAAGAATGCGATCGATCCATGGGGAGAGGATTCGCCCCTGCCCCCGCTCGGCAGCCTCAGGCGCCACCTGCCGCAGGCGCTGGACTTCGTGCATGAGCCGGCCTGGTTTAACGGCGAAATCCCGGAACTGAACTGGTGAGATGATGATCTACGTCGATGCCGATGCCTGCCCTGTCAAAGCCGAGATCATCAAGGTCGCGGAACGCCACGCGCTGGAAGTGACCTTCGTCGCCAATTCGGGCCTGCGCCCTTCGCGCGATCCAATGATCCGCAATGTCATCGTCTCCGGTTCCTTCGATGCCGCAGACGACTGGATCGTGGACCATGTGGCGGCGGGCGACATCGTTATCACCGCTGATGTTCCTCTGGCGGTACGCTGTGTGGCAAAGGCTGCACTGGTAACGGGACCAAGCGGCCGGATCTTTGACGAGACCAATATCGGCATGGCAAGCGCCATGCGCAACCTCGGGCAGCATCTACGCGAAACCGGCGAGAGCAAGGGCTACAATGCCCCCTTCGCGCCAAAGGACCGCTCGCGCTTCCTGGAAACTCTGGATAGGCTCTGCCGTCGCGCGAAGGCTGCGACAGAAGGGAACACGACGCCATGACACCCGCCACCAAATGGCACCACCGCCGACGCAGCCCCTTCTATGTTGCAACCGCCGCCGGCATCCTGCCGCTGCCATTGCTGTTCTATTTGGTGCCGCATCTGGCGCTTGAAATCGCCGCGCTGTGCTTCTTCTTCGCCTATCTCGGCATGATGGCACTGCGCATCCCACACCTGACGGTCGCTCGCCTGAAGACGAGCAAGGAGCGCGACGACGCGCCGGCTTATGTCATTCTCTTTGTGACCCTGATGACTGTCGTGGCAACGATTGCCGCACTCTTCAACGCCTTGAACGGCTCGCACGATCACAGCGCCGTCAAGGTCGCTATCGCATTCCTATCGGTTATCGGGGGTTGGCTGACAATCCACACCATGTTCGCCATGCATTACTCCCACCATTACTGGCGACGCGTGGCCGATACGGAGGGAAAACTGGTCCAGCAGGGCGGCTTCAGCTTCCCCGAAACGGATGAACCCAGTGGCTGGGAGTTTATCTATTTCTCTTTCGTGATCGGGATGACCGCCCAGACATCGGACGTCGCCATTACAACGACAGCCGTGCGCCGGATCAATCTCGCGCACAGCGTGCTCGCCTTCTTCTTCAACACTATCCTGGTCGCCGCCGCCGTTAACGCGGTGGTCTCCCTTGCCAACTGATAGAGACACCGGAGTCTTCCCGATGAAAGTCCTTTCCCAGAACACCGCTTTCGGTGGCATGCAGGGCGTTTTCCAGCATGAGTCGGACGCCTGCAAGTGCGAGATGACATTTGCCGTTTTCGTGCCGCCACAGGCAATCCACGAAAAGCGCCCCGTTCTCTGGTACCTTTCAGGTCTCACCTGCACTCATGCGAATGTGATGGAAAAGGGCGAATACAGACGCATGGCGGCCGAACTCGGCCTCATCATCGTCTGCCCAGATACCAGCCCGCGCGGCAATGACGTGGCGGACGAGCTGACAAATTGGCAGATGGGCAAGGGCGCGGGCTTCTATCTGGATGCCACAGAGAAGCCCTGGGCGGACCACTACCGGATGTACACCTACATCACTGAGGAACTCCCGGCGCTCGTCAGCCAGCAATTCCGCGTGGATATGGACCGACAGGGTATTTTCGGCCATTCCATGGGCGGCCATGGCGCCATGACCATCGCGCTCAAAAACCCAGATCGTTTCAAAAGCTGCTCCGCCTTCGCCCCCATCGTGCAACCTTCGACGGCAGATTGGTCTGCTCCGGCATTGGAGAAATATCTTGGCGCTGATCGTGCCGCATGGCGGCAATACGATGCCTGTGCACTGGTGGAGGACGGTGCGCGCTTCCCGGAATTCCTGATCGACCAGGGTACGGCCGACAGCTTCCTCGAAAGCGGTCTGCGTCCCTGGCTGTTCGAAGAGGCGATCACGGAGACGGACATTAAACTGACGCTGCGCATGCAAGAGCGCTACGACCACTCCTACTATTTTATCTCCACCTTCATGGATGATCACCTGCGCTGGCACGCAGAGCGCCTCGGCTGAAGCGGCTGAAGGAGAAACTGACGCGCCCATATAATGCGTAGGCGGACGACCGCCTGCGCAGAATCAGCGCGCTAATCCGCGGGGACGGCCTCGCTCTTTGAAAAGGAGCGATCAATGCCCTGGATCTATCTTCTGCTTGCTGGAATTCTTGAAACCGGCTGGGCAATCGGATTGAAATATACCGAAGGCTTTACAAAGCTCACGCCGAGCCTTTTGACGGTGATGTGCATAATTGCCAGCATTGGCCTGTTGGGGCTTGCGCTTCGTGATCTGCCGGTCGGCACAGCCTATGCAGTGTGGACGGGCTTGGGAACCGCAGGGGCCGTCATTCTGGGGATGGTGCTTTTCGCCGAACCACCGACAATCACCCGTCTGGCATCCATCGGCCTCATTCTGGCCGGGGTGGCGGGACTGAAAATGTCCAGCTGATCGCAAAATGCGAGCCCCGTTCCATTGAGGTAACGGGGCACGCGCAACAGGTTACTTCTTCTTGTCGACAGCCCAGGCGCCAGCGCCGGAGAAGATGAAGAACAGGAAGATGAAGCAGTAGAGGACGGCCGCGTCGCCGCCGTTCATTGCGGGGAAGAACGCCTTCGGGAAATGTGCCATGAAATAGGCAACGGCCATCTGGCCGCAGAGGATGAAGGCGACAGGGCGTGTCAGGAAGCCGATGGCAAATAGTGCACCACCCACAAGTTCCAGGATACCGGCCACAAGAAGGAGCGGCGGAAGCGGACCCGGCATCTGTGCGGCAGGGAATGCAAGAAGCTTCATGGTGCCGTGCTCAAGATACAGCAGGCCCGTCATGATGCGCAGAACCGCCAAAGCCTGGGGCTGCAAGGAATTGAGACGTTCAGAAATAGACATTACCCTCTCCGTGGTACGAATTGCGGGCTGAGGGTTAGCCGGAACCTTAAAAAAATTTAAATCAACTAAAGTGGAATTTGGATCACAACCTATTGATCCCGCTGTGCAGTTTCTCGGCTTGTCTTGGCTGCCTCACCAGGAATTTCAGATAATTTAAATAAAGACGTAAAGATTTGAGCTGGAGCCTATCAGGGTTAAATGGAAACAGTTCAGTTGGCTCAGGCGGGAACAGATGCAAGGAGAGCGGCGCGCGCCGTAGCCGAAGCATACGGCCAAGCCGCTCGACAAAGCAGATGACCCCGCCTCAGCCAACCCGAAGGGCCGGATCATTTTCCGCCATTATCTTCGGCTTTCGTCTCGACCGTACCAGGAGGTATGCCCTTCGCCGAAAGCCTTGATCCTGACAAAAAATGCTTCCGGCAGAACGATTCCATTTAGCCCTGATAGGCTCTCGGCTCCGGAGTAGTATCTGCCCCGGAGCACCGAGATAAGCGCGTTAGTCAGCAGCGCGGTGTTCCAGCTTCAATGCCTTCGCTGTACGGTTACGGAAGCCCTTCCAGTAGTTATGCTCCGGCTTCGGCGTACCGTCCGGGTTCGTCGCCCAAACACCCTTTTCCGAATCTTCGACCAACTGAAGATAAGCGGCCCTGGACTGATCGCCCTTGACCTTGAGATCGAACCAGACGGTGGCGAAATGCTGGGCGATGTTGTTCATTCTGACTGTATCCCATACTGCATCGCCATAATGATCGAAGGGCGAGAAACCGAGATCCGCGTTGACGGGCCAGCTTTCCGCAGGCGCCGGCATGGGAGCCGCAGCATTGTGGTTGGCATGCTCGAAGGTCAACAGGTAGCGATCAACCTTCTTGACGCCCTCAAAGAAAACCCTGATGTCCTTGTTGTAATCAGCGACATCATCGGCGCTGCCACCCATGAAGAAAATCGGCACCTTGGCTTCCATCAGTCCCTCGGCATCGAACAACCCCTTCTGGTAGCCCCAGGGAGCAATGGCAATGATCGCCTTGAAACGCGGATCGAAGAGCTTGGCATGGCTCTCGCTGCGCGCTTGATGAATTGCCAGCGTCCTCGCTGGGGCATTATCGGCAACGCCGACAGATTTTAACGCCACGCCAGATGGTGATATGCCGGCACCCGCGGTAATCATGGAACCATAAGCGCCCATCGAATAACCGATCAGTCCGGTTTGCGACGGATCCACAAGGCCCGAGAGGAAGTTTCCTGGCTGTTCACTCAGGCGCGTTATCTCATCAAGCACGAATTTCTGGTCTAGCGGACGATTGACAAGCGTACTGCCGAAGGCGGCGCGATCGTTATAGGTGCTATCCGTATGATCGATGGATGCGACCACATAGCCTTTGCTGGCAAGGTTTTCTCCCAGATGCGCGAGCAAGTAGCGGTTCCCAGGAAAACCGTGCGAGAGGATAATCAACGGAAACTTTGTCATCACCGTCTCGGGCGTCGCGTCGCGCACAGCGCGACCGGAAATGGTCACTTCGGTCTTTCCATCGCGCATGAAGACGCGATAGTCGCCACCAGGTGTTTCGACCTTGGCCGGATACCAGACTTCAAGGGTCAGCGGCCGGTCATACGTCGGCAAGTCCTCACCCGCCTGTGCCTTCAACACATTCACCTGTTTTGCATTGACCACCTTGATCGTTCTGACACCGATGGTGTGGGAGCCATAAGAGGCCAACTCGGGCGCATCCGGGCGTATGCGATCGAATCGATTTTCCGAGGAAGCACTGATAGGCATCAATGTAGTCGCAACCGCTAAAACCATACCTTTTGGTAGCATTTGAATATATCCTCCCAGATATGCTGCAATGTAATCCGTTCCTGGCCTCACAGCAGAAACGGGCGAGTGCAACCTGAGGAATAGGATCGACTTCGTCAACCCTTCGGTATCTAGGGGAAAAGCGCCGTCGCCAGGGATGATGGGCCGCTATCCTGCAGGCGAAACTCCGAGACGATGCGGTCACAGATTCGGTCCGCAAGAACATGATCGGCGTGCTCGTGGTTCAGAGCGAATGTCGAAACCGAGAACGTTCCGGCTGCGATCTTCTCGCCATTGCCGACTGCCGTAGCATCCACGGATATATCGGCCGAATAGCGGGCGCCGACCAGAAGCGGGAATTTCGTCGCTCTTGAAATGCGGATGGTCAAAACCGTCCGCGGCAAGGAAACCTGTCGGAAGGTCGCACGAATGGCCTGCTCCACCAGACGATTGGTTTCCGAGACGAGATCCTTCGATACGTCCGGTTTCGCAGTCACGAAGGCCGCGCGAACATCGTAAAGAAGATGGGTTTCAGGCGCACGTTTCTGCTCTGCCATGCGGAAGCTACTAAGAGCAACGATGGCCAGAAGGGACACAAAGATGCGAAAGAGAAGCGCTCGCATGGATCACCGGAAACATTTCCCCGATCATCCACAAACACGGTTAGAATTCCGTTAAGTCGCTCACCGCAGCGACCGAAATACTGCCACCGCCGCGCGCAATTCCTGTTCGCGTTTCGACCGCCGAAGCTCTGCTTCCGCGTCGACACCCCAATGCTCGTTCGTCCAGTCTTCATCCAGATGCGCAAGTGCCCAGGCCTCATCGGCGCTGATCTGCCCTTCCGCGAATGCGAGCGCCAGAAGCGCCGAGCCGGTCAGTGTCGTGACGGTATGAAGTGCCGCCAGATCCAGGGCATTGTCATATTTGCGAAGCGCGGCAGACAGGGCGGAAATCGTCTCGCGCGGCTGCTCCTGCGGCATGATGCCTTCGATCAGGATGAAGCGCGCGCCGAGGCTGGACGCCGCCCAATCGAGGATTGGGTCCCACTGCTCCCTCTGCCGCAGAACTAGGTTTTCGGGACCATCGGCGCGGTAGCACAGCATGTCGCTGGTGGAAAAGCGCAGGATATCCTCAAAGACAGCCTGCGTGTCCTGCGCGATACCATCGATCGCGGTATTCACCAGGCGGGTGATCGGCATGGTACCGGGATCGATCACCTCGCCCTGCATTGCCCACTCATCGCGAACCAGTTCCGCAAGTGCTGCCGTCGGAAGCAGCAGAAGGTTCTTGGCCGGCGTGCGGACAGGCTTGCCGTCCAGATGGATGGCGTGCCCTTCCTCCACGGCAGCGACGGCTGCCTCGGTGTAAAAGCGCTTTGGCAGAGGCTTGTGCATCTGGATCTGCGCACGGCGCGTCGGATCTGGATGGCTCAGGCCCTCGGGCAGGTCGAAAAGATCACTCATGGTCGCGTAATAGTCCTCACCCGATATGGCTCAAAAGCTCGCGGGGATGGTTGACGATGACATCAGCGCCGGCCGCCTTGAGTTCGGCAATCGAGGCATAGCCCCAGGCAACGCCGATGGCTGTCGCGCCTGCCGCCTTTGCCATTTGCATATCGTAAATCGCATCGCCGATGACAAGGGTGTCTTCCGGACGCATGCCGGTTTCATCGCAACATTCGCTGACCATGGCCGGATGCGGCTTCGAGGGGCAATCATCCGCCGTACGACTGACGATAAACCACTTGCGGAAGTCGTGGGTGTCCAGCACCGAATTCAGTCCGCGGCGCGACTTGCCGGTGACAGCGCCCAACAGCAGGTCTTCGCGCGGGCCAATCGTATCGATCACCTCGCGAATGCCTTCGAACAACGGCTCCCTGTAATCCAGATCGGCACGAACAGTGGCAAACAGAGACTTGTAATAGGCCATCATCTCGACGGCCTCGTCATCCGCATGCGGCTTGCCCTGCATGCTAGCGATCGCGATATCCAGCGTCAGGCCGATGATCGACTTTGTCGCCTCGACGGTCGGCTCAGGCTTGCCGAACTGGGCAAAGGTGCGGCGCATCGTTTCGTGGATGAGGGCTGCGCTATCGACCAGCGTGCCGTCGCAATCGAACAGGACCAGCTTCATATTATTCATCGTCCTTTACGCCATCCGCCTGGTCGAAGCCGAGCAAGTTCCAGCTCTGCACCATATGCGGGGGCAGTGGTGCGGTGACCTTCAACCGGCCGCCGGACGGATGCGGGATATCGATGTGACGGGCATGCAGATGCAGGCGCTTCTGGACGCCGCCCGGGAAATCCCAGTTCGGATCCTCGTCGAAATATTTGGGATCGCCGATAATAGGGTGACCGATATGCAGGGCGTGAACACGAAGCTGGTGCGTTCGCCCCGTATAGGGCTCCATCTCCAGCCAGGAGAGACGCTGTGCGGCCGTGTCGATGACGCGGTAGAAGGAGACGGCGTGATCCGCCCCCTCCTCGCCATGCTTGGCAATGCGCATGCGGTCGCCATCCGGCGTCTGCTCCTTCACCAGCCAGGTGGAGATCTTGTCTTCACGCTTTCTCGGCAGGCCTTTCACCAGCGACCAATAGGTCTTCTTGGTATCGCGCTCACGAAAGGCTGCAGTCAGCTTCTGGGCCGCGCCGCGCGTGCGGGCAATAACCAGAACGCCTGAGGTGTCACGGTCGAGACGATGCACCAGACGCGGCTTCTCGCCCTTCTGGTTCACCCAGGCATCCAGCATCTTGTCGATATGGCGCGTAACGCCCGAACCGCCCTGGACGGCAAGACCCGCTGGCTTGTTCAGCACGAAGACCTTGTCATCCTCATGCAGAAGCATGCGCGCCAGAAGCTCGGCATCGCCGCTGTGCTTCAAATCCTTGCCGGCGATCGGCCCGGCCTTCGGTCCCTTTGGATCGACATCCATGGGGGGCACGCGCACCATTTGTCCCGGCTGCACGCGGGTATCGGATTTGACGCGTCCGCCATCGACGCGGATCTGGCCTGAGCGCAACAACTTTTGCAGCGCGCCGAAGCCGAGGCCCGGATAATGGATCTTGAACCAGCGATCGAGGCGCATGCCCGCCTCGTCCGCGTCCACACGGATATGCTCGATGCCAGCCATCAAAGCTCTTTCATGACTAAAGGATGGGGCCAACGCCCGCCATTACTCAGCCTTTAGATGATTTCGCCTCTCAAGGGAAAGCGCAAATATGCGGATGTCACGTCAAAGCACCGCGCGGCCAAGAGCAAGACCGCCGAACGTGGCTGCCAGCGAAACGACGAGGCTGACCACGACGTAGGAAACCGCAGCAGCACTCGCACCTCGCTCCATCAGCGCCACCGTATCGAGCGAGAAGGACGAGAAGGTGGTGTAGCCGCCAAGAAAACCTGTGACGATGAGAAGCCGCATTTCCATGGAAGCATTGAGCCGCCGCGCCACGAGTTCTGTGAGGAAGCCGATGGCAAAGGAGCCCAGCACATTCACCGTCAACGTGCCCCAGGGGAACATGGGTCCATAGAGACGGGTCATGAACACACCCGTCAGATAACGGCACACAGAGCCCACCGCGCCACCGAAGGCAACAAGCAAAACGTTCAACATATTGAACCCACGCGCAAAAATCGGGAACTTTGCTAAAATTCGAATGGGCAACTTAAAGACCGGCGAAGAAAAGGTCACGCATAATTTCTAGCGCGAGGGCTGAAGTCATATTTTTGAAAAGCCATCCTGATGCATGAAGCATCACTGCACGGCTGTCGCCTCGCATCCCGTCGGATTGCCTCACGCCATTTCAACAAGTTGCGTCCCTCGCCTCAACAAGGGAGATTGTATGTGTCATGACACAGGTCATAACCGTATCGGCCACGACAGCTGGCTATGCCATGGATGCCATGCGGCCGGCCCGGCGCGTGAGCACTGCCGACCATGTGCGTGACACCCGCGTCGAAGCCGAGAAAAACGAGCGTCGCACCCATGGCGAGGCAACCGATGACATCCAGGGGCTATTGCCTCCGGTTCCGCTTGCCTTGGATCTCAACACGAACCATCAGCAGCAGTATCCAGTGAACCGGGATGAAGTGGAGGACGCCTACAAGGAGATATAGGCGTCCTGCTGCTCGCATCAGTGATGATCGTGCTCACCGCCCGGCGCGGCAGAGGTTACGGGCAGAGTGATCTCGACTTTACCCGCCTTCTCGAAGGTCAACATGACGGGCACCTTGCCGCCCTCCTTGAAGGGCTCCTTCACTTTCTGGAACATCATATGGTAGCCGCCAGGCTTCAATTCGGTGGTCTTGCCAGCAGGCAGAACGATTCCGCCCTCAAGCCTGCGCATCTTCATCACATCATTGACCATGGCCATTTCGTGCAACTCCACCTCACTCGCCGCTGGCGAGGAGGCAGCAACCAGTTTGTCATCGCCTGAACCGGCATTTTCGATGGTGACATAACCGCCACCGACCGGCTGACCTGGCAGCATGGCTTTGACGAAGCCGCCGGTGAGCTTGAGCGCCCCCACGGAGGCAGGCGTCATGGCCTGTGCCTGCTTGTCACCGGCGGTGATCTTGACCGTGGGCGCCGGACTCTTCAGCGAATGGGCATCCACACCCGGAGCGGCAATCTGTGTCCACTCCGCCTTGTCAGTCCCGCAGATCTGGATGATCGGGAAGGCGACGACCGCACCTTCAGCCAAGCCGTCAAATTTTCCCTGGATGACGAACGTGTCATAGAAGTCGTCGGAAAGGTTGCCGTTCTTCCAGCGGATCTCAGTCGCTCCAGATGTCACCGGCTTGCCATGGTCGCTGCTCGGTTTGGCATAGGTCCCCTTGATGACCTCAAGCTCCCACCCGGCCTTGGGCTGCGGCTTGGCACCATAAAATCCTTCAGGCAGCTTCACTTGCAGTTCCGTTGTGGCCTTCCCATCGCAACCATGCGGCACCTGCAATTGCAGCACTACAGTGGCGCCGGGCTTTGCAGTCGCGCTCACGAAGGTCACATGCGCACTGGCCTGCCCCGCAAGGACCAGTGACGCGATGGCCGATGCGGCCAGATAGATCGAGTTCTTCATTATTCATCCCCTGATGACGAGCCCTGCCGGGTCTGCGCCATGTTTGCCGCGCATGCGGCATTGAGCCTGTTGTTCCCAAAAAACAGTTTCAGGAGATGGATGGCGGGCCTCTGGACCGCGCAGTAATGATATTGGACGAGCCAAGCGCGGCGTCCGGATACGACAAGGCGTTGATGAGGAAGGCACGATCGACCAGCAGCCAGCCCTTATCGTCCGGTGGCGGCAAGATGATTGATGCCGAGAGCAGGCAGGCTTCGCAGAGACCGCTGGGGGCTGCCTTATGGTCCTCACTGGAGTTCAGGCAGAGCGAGGCGAAACTACCATCCGGCAGACGATAGGTTTCCAAATGATCGATATCGATGGCAGCCAGGCCGACCGAAGGCGCCTGATGGGCAAGGCCGAGGGACAACAGCACAAGCGCGCACAGGATGCGCAAGACCTTGCCGCTTTTCGTCCGACTGCTATCCATTGCCTCTCAATCCTCTCGAACCATCTTTTGCATATTCGATGCGGGGAACAAGAGCAAAACGGAAGCTGCGGCTCTTTGACGGGGATCAACCATGAGAGAGTTTTCGCGGCGCGACAAAATTCATGTCGCTTGCGACGTTTGCCCCTTGCCAAGTGGCGCCCTCCTCTCATAATGACCGCAACATCTCGCTGGGAGAAACCGCTTCGATGCGGCGCCGAAGGAGCAACCGCCCCGGAAACTCTCAGGCAAAAGGACCAGCGGGACCTGCAGGACTCTGGAGAGAAGCTTTTTCGACGCGAAGAGCTCGCCGAAGGGATAACAATCTCAGGCGCGAAGGACAGAGGGGGCTCTTTGAACGGCACGACTCCGTGCCAGTAACTGAGCTCGTGCGGCTTTGCCCCGCACACGACCCTGGAGGCGTTCTTGACCGATAGCGGCCCACTCTCCACTACCCCCCTTCATGATCTACATCTGTCGCTCGGCGCGCGCATGGTGCCCTTTGCCGGCTATGACATGCCGGTGCAATATCAGGCAGGCGTGCTGAAGGAGCATCTCCAGACCCGCTCCAAGGCTGGCCTGTTCGACGTGTCCCATATGGGGCAGGTCATCGTGAAGGCTCACTCCGGAGCTTATGCGGATGCAGCGCTGGCGCTGGAAAAGCTGGTGCCGGTCGACATCCTCGGCCTGAAAGAGGGCCGCCAGCGCTACGGCTTCTTCACCGATGATAATGGCGGCATCCTCGACGACCTGATGATCACCAATCGCGGCGATCATCTTCTCGTTGTCGTCAACGCCGCCTGCAAGGCCGCCGATGTGGCGCATATGAAGACGCATCTCGCCGGCTGTTCGGTGACGCTTCTCGAAGACCGCGCGTTGATCGCGCTTCAGGGTCCGGCAGCGGAAGCCGTGCTGGCGTCTCTGGCACCTGAGGTCGCAGCCATGAAATTCATGGATGTGCGCGACGTGACGCTGGTGGGTGCTTCCTGCATCGTCTCCCGCTCGGGTTACTCGGGCGAAGACGGTTATGAGATCTCCGTTCCCGCCGACAAGGCGGAGGAACTGGCAAAGGCATTGCTGGCCCATGACGATTGCGAGGCGATCGGGCTCGGCGCCCGCGATTCTTTGCGCCTCGAAGCCGGGCTCTGCCTGTACGGCAATGACATCGACACCACCACCTCGCCCATTGAGGCATCGCTGGAATGGGCGATCCAGAAGGCCCGCAAGACGGGCGGCGATCGCGCCGGCGGCTTTCCGGGGGCGACGCGCATTCTGGGCGAACTCGCCAATGGTACGGCCCGCCGCCGCGTCGGTCTGAAGCCGGAAGGCAAGGCGCCGGTGCGCGCCCATGCCAAGCTCTACGCCGATGCCGAAGGCAAGACGGAGATCGGTGAAGTCACATCCGGCACGTTTGGCCCCTCGGTCGAAGGCCCAGTCGCCATGGGTTACGTGCCGACCGAGTTCGCCAGTGCCGGAACGCAGGTGTTTGCGGAAGTGCGCGGTAGATATCTGCCGGTTACGGTCGCCGCCCTGCCCTTCATCACGCCGACGTATAAGCGGTAACCAAATGATGGTCTTGCCAGCCCAAGCCCCCCTCTGGCCTGCCGGCCATCTCCCCCACAAGGGGGGAGATCAACAGGCAGCAGCCTCTCGCCTTTCACCGGCGTTGATGAGTTGGGAAATGGGCGCGCCGATCCGATCTCCCCACCTGTGGGGGAGATGGCCGGCAGGCCAGAGGGGGGCGTGCTTGCGCCCTGCTTCAAACGAATTCCCAATTTCCTTCAGAGAGGACTAAAATCATGCTGAAATTCACCGCTGAACACGAATGGCTGAAGCTCGAGGGCGATGTTGCAACCGTCGGCATCACCCAGCATGCCGCCGACCAGCTCGGCGACCTCGTTTTCGTCGAACTGCCGGACGTCGGCGCGACCTTCGAGAAGAATGGCGAAGCCGCAACGGTTGAAAGCGTGAAGGCCGCTTCCGATGTCTATTGTCCGCTGGCCGGCGAGATCGTCGAAATCAACGAGGCGATCACCTCGGACCCGTCGCTGGTCAATTCCGATCCGCAGGGCAAGGGCTGGTTCTTCAAGCTGAAGCTCGCCAATGTCGCCGACGCCAAGGACCTGCTGGACGAGGCAGCCTATAAGGAGCTCATCGCCTGATGTCTGACACGCGCGATTTTCACTTCACCGATTACCAGCCCTATGACTTTGCCAATCGGCGTCATATCGGCCCCTCGCCGTCAGAAATGGCCGAGATGCTGAAGGTGATCGGTTACCGCTCGCTCGATGCCCTCATCGACGCGACCGTTCCCGCCTCCATCCGCCAGCGCGAGCCGCTGGCCTGGGGTGCAGCGCTGACCGAGCGCGAGGCGCTCGACCGCCTGCGCGAGACCGCCAACAAGAACCAGCCGCTGACCTCGCTGATCGGCCAGGGCTATTACGGCACCGTGACGCCCCCGGTCATCCAACGCAACATTCTGGAAAACCCGGCCTGGTACACGGCCTATACGCCCTACCAGCCGGAAATTTCTCAAGGCCGCCTGGAAGCGCTCTTGAACTTCCAGACCATGATCTGCGACCTGACCGGCCTCGATGTCGCCAATGCTTCGCTGCTGGATGAAGCGACCGCTGCCGCCGAAGCCATGGCGCTCTGCCAGCGTCAGGCGAAGTCGAAGGCGACGGCTTTCTTCGTCGACGCCGCCTGCCATCCGCAGACGATCGCGCTGATCGAAACCCGCGCCGCGCCGCTCGGCTGGAAGGTCATCATCGGCAATCCGTTCACGGATCTCGATCCGGTCGACGTGTTCGGCGCGATCTTCCAATATCCGGGCACGCATGGCCATGCGCATGATTTCTCCGGCCTGATCGCCCGTCTGCACCAGACCGGTGCCGTGGCGGCCGTGGCCTCCGATCTTCTGGCGCTGACGCTGCTGAAATCGCCCGGTGAAATGGGTGCGGATATCGCCATCGGCTCCTCGCAGCGCTTTGGCGTGCCGATGGGCTATGGTGGCCCGCATGCAGCCTTCATGGCGGTCAAGGATGCGCACAAGCGTTCCATGCCCGGCCGTCTCGTTGGCGTCTCCGTCGATGCGCGCGGCAACCGCGCCTATCGCCTGTCGCTCCAGACCCGCGAACAGCATATCCGCCGCGAAAAGGCGACGTCCAACATCTGCACGGCGCAGGTGCTGCTCGCCGTCATGGCCTCCATGTACGGCGTCTTCCACGGTCCCGAAGGCTTGAAGGCGATTGCCCAGCAGGTCCACAAAAAGGCCGTGCTGATGGCCAAGGGCCTTGAGAAGCTCGGCTACACCGTCGAGCCGGAAACCTTCTTCGACACGATCACCGTCGAAGTCGGCCATATGCAGGGCCTCATCCTGCGCGCCGCCGTGGCCGAAGGTGTCAACCTGCGCAAGGTGGGAACGACCAAGATCGGCATGTCCTTGGACGAGCGTACCCGGCCGGTGACGCTGGAAGCCGTCTGGCGCGCCTTTGGCGGCAACTTCAAGGTTTCGGATTTCGAAGCCGACTACCGGCTGCCGAAGGATCTCCTGCGAACCTCCGCCTATATGACGCATCCGATCTTCCACATGAACCGTGCGGAAAGCGAAATGACACGCTATATCCGCCGGCTCTCCGACCGCGATCTGGCGCTCGACCGGGCGATGATTCCGCTCGGCTCCTGCACCATGAAGCTGAATGCCACGGCGGAAATGCTGCCGATCACATGGCCGGAATTCTCCGACATGCATCCCTTCGCCCCGGTCGATCAGGCCGCTGGCTACAAGGAAATGATCGAGGATCTGTCGGCCAAGCTATGCCAGATCACAGGCTACGACGCCTTCTCCATGCAGCCGAATTCCGGCGCGCAGGGCGAATATGCGGGCCTTTTGACCATCCGCAACTACCACATCGCGCGCGGCGATACCCATCGCGATGTCTGCCTCATCCCCACCTCCGCGCATGGCACCAATCCGGCCTCGGCGCAGATGGTCGGCATGAAGGTCGTGCCTGTGAAGGCCAAGGAAAACGGCGATGTGGATCTGGATGATTTCCGCGCCAAGGCAGAACAGCATTCCGCCAATCTTTCCGCCTGCATGATCACCTATCCGTCCACGCATGGCGTGTTCGAGGAAACCGTACGGGAGATCTGCGAGATCACGCACCAGCATGGCGGTCAGGTCTATCTCGACGGCGCCAACATGAACGCCATGGTGGGTCTTGCCCGCCCCGGCGACATCGGCTCCGACGTTTCCCACCTCAACCTGCACAAGACCTTCTGCATTCCGCATGGCGGCGGCGGTCCCGGCATGGGTCCGATCGGCGTCAAGGCGCATCTCGCACCCTACCTGCCCGGTCACCCGGAATGGGACGGCCGCGAAGGTGCCGTCTCGGCAGCCCCTTTCGGTTCGCCGTCGATCCTGCCGATCAGCTGGTCTTACTGCCTGATGATGGGTGGCGAAGGCCTGACGCAAGCGACCAAGGTGGCGATCCTCAACGCCAACTACATCGCTGCCCGTCTCGCCGGCAGCTATGACGTGCTCTACAAGTCGGCTGCGGGCCGCGTGGCGCATGAATGCATCATCGACACCCGTCCGCTGGCGGCTTCCGCCGGTGTTTCGGTCGATGACATTGCGAAGCGCCTGATCGACTGCGGCTTCCATGCGCCGACCATGAGCTGGCCGGTCGCCGGCACGCTGATGATCGAGCCGACCGAATCTGAAACCAAGGCCGAGATCGACCGCTTCTGCGACGCCATGCTGGCGATCCGCGAGGAAGCGCGACAGATCGAGGAGGGCAAGATGGACCGGGAGAACAACCCGCTCAAGAATGCCCCCCATACGGTGGAGGATCTGGTGGGTGAATGGACGCGGCCCTACAGCCGCGAACAGGCCTGCTTCCCGCCAGGCTCGTTCCGCGTGGACAAATACTGGTCGCCGGTCAACCGCATCGACAATGTCTATGGTGACCGCAATCTCGTCTGCACCTGCCCTCCGATGGAGGAATATGCGCAGGCTGCCGAGTAAGGAAATGGAGGCGGGGTGACCAATCACCCCGCCTTTCAGTTTTAAGGCGTCAGGCGGAAACCGTCTTCACCGCATCGAGGATCACATCCGCCACCTCGCGTGGCTTCGACAGCAGTGAGAGATGGCTCGCCGCGAGCTCGGTCGTCTTGGCTTTTATGCCCTTGGCCAGCTCATACTGCAATTCCACGCTGACAATGCAATCTTCGGTCGAGACGATGTACCAGTTGGGACGTGTCTCGGTGGCGGCCTTGGAGATCTTGTCGCCGAACGTCGTGACCGGTAGCGGCGGCTGCAGAGTGTAGAGAAGTGTCGTTTCATTCTTCGGCAGATCCTGGCCGACATAGTCGTTCCAGCCTTCCTCGCTCAGCCACAGAAAACCGTTGCCGTCATCGGTGATCTTGGAAAGGCCGGGAGGCGTGGGGTGAGAACCGACGAGGTCGCCGACCGACTGCCCCGTGCCGGGCGGCAGAGCTGCGACGAACACGAGCGCCTTCACCTTCGGGTCGTTGCCGGCTTCGGCGATGACGGCACCGCCCCAGCTGTGGCCGACGAGGACGACGGGACCCTCGATCGTCTTCAGGACGCGCTGCGTTGCGGCGACGTCATCAGCCAGCGACGTGGTGGGGTTCTGAACAGCCCGAACCGTGACCCCGGCTTCAAGCAGAAGGGGCACGACCCGCTGCCAGCTGGAGCCATCGGCCCAGGCGCCGTGAACGAGAACAACGGTGGTGGATGTTTGCGACGACGTCATGAGCTGATCTCCTTGGGATCGGAAGCTTTGTTTGCGTACGGTTCACTTCTGTCCCGAACGCAACTTCCGGTCTTGTCTGCCGCACGCGCCTTTGTCGATTTCTGCTGTGACAACCTTCAGCCAACTGTCAGAATCAGTGCCTAGCCTCCCCTCGGGTTCAACCAAAGGAGGAAACCCCATGACAGTCACTCTGAGCAGGTCCGCTCTCATCGCTGCATCGATGATGCTCGCGTCGCAGGCCTTTGCCGCCAGCACGACCATCCTTGTCACCGAAGAGGGTGAAGGCGGAGGGCCGATGGCGATCAAGCTGGATCACGACACGGTTCCAGCCGGTGACGTCACCTTCAAGGTCCACAATGCCGCTGCCGGTGAAGAGCATGAAATGGTTCTGATCAAGCTGAAAACTGCCGACGACAAGATCCCGCTCAATGCCGCTAAGCACCGGGTCGACGAATCGAAACTGAAAAGTCTCGGCGAAGTGGCCGATCTGAAGCCGGGCAAGGATGGCCAGCTGAAGGTGAAGCTCACTGCGGGCAACTACCTGCTGCTCTGCAACATCAAGGGCCATTACGAAGCCGGCATGAAGACGAAACTGACAGTCACGCCGTGACATACAGCGGCGGGCCGGCGCTTGTTGCCGGCCTCACCTCGCGCATGAACGATCATGCCGTACGTTTGACGATGATATCATGGACCTCTTCCAGCCAAGGTCCCAAGCGGCGCAAATCACCGTCCACCACCATCTCGCCGGTGCCGAGAGAATCCGCAATTGCCTGGCGATAGGCGGGATCGGCACTCGTCAAGCTGTTCAGCCTTCTGGCTGCGGCCATTGTGATTTCAATCGTGATATCACCTTTCTCCTGGGGCAAAACCCCAATCTGGAACGAGGGCATTCCAGCGATAATGTCGAACCGGATACCTTGTACGCGACCATCAGCTTGCGTCACACCGTCCAGATAGCGTTCGACCAGGTAGACCGTCATGCTCGCTGGCAGGACGGCGCGCGTGGCCGCATCACACATCGTCGTGCCAACCATTTCGAACCATTGCCTCGTTCCCGCCCGCAATCTCGGGCCGGTCATGGCTACACCGTCAACACGATCTTGCCCTGAATATGCCCCTTGGCGGCGCGTGCATGGGCCAGAGCCGCGTCGGCCAGCGGATAGGTGCTGTCGATCACCACACGGATTTTGCCCTGATCCAGCAGCGGCGCAAGCTCAGCCAGTTGCGCGCCGCTTGAGCGGACCTGCGTGGCCGATACCGTCACACCCATTGCCTGCGCCTCTTCGCGATCCGAAAAGCCCAAAGGGAAGATCGGAAACAAGGCCCCGCCCCGCTTCAACGTCTTCAGGAAACGGCCGCTGGTCGGGCCGCCCACAGCATCCACCACCAGATCCAGGTCGCGCATGACATCTTCGGGTACGATCCTGGTGTAATCAATGATTTCGTCCGCGCCGAGATCCTGTAGCAGAGCCTCATGCTTGCCGGAGGCAACAGCGATGACATGCGCGCCCTTCAACTTTGCGACCTGCAGCGCCAGATGCCCTACGCCGCCGGCTGCTCCATTGACCAGGACCCGCCTGCCCTCCAGCGGCACCGGAACATGGCGATAGGGCTGCAGCGGATTGGGCTCGTCATGCCCGAGATCGACCAGGAACTGCCAGGCCGTCAGCAGTGACATGGGCGCCGCTGCCGCCTCCACATGGCTGATCCCCTCAGGCTTGATCGCGACTTCGCTGGCGGGAATGGTGACATACTCCGCATAGGCGCGGCTCTCTCCCGCCAACCCCGTCGGAAAGCGGACCGTCGCATAGACGGCATCACCCACGGCAAAGCCTGATACGCCATCGCCGATAGCATCCACAACGCCGGAGACATCGGTTCCCAGGATCACCGGAAATGTCACCTTCGGCTGCCATTCGGGCGGCAGCATTTTGTAACCCTCGCGCAGGTACCAGTCCGGCGGATTGATACCGACCGCATGCACGCGGATGCGTACTTCCCCCGCTTGCACATCCGGCTTGGGTGCATCTTCATAAACCAGCACCTCAGGACCACCAAACGCGTGCTGACGCACAGCCTTCATCATCTCGCTCATCGCATTTCTCCATTGCGCGTTTCGCTTCTCAAGGAGATGTATGGGGACAGCATCGGCTTGATAATCAGGCGTCATGGCGCAATACTTATGCCATGACGGAACAAATAACCCTCGACCGCCTGACCGGTCTCATCGCCTTTGCGCGCGCCGGATCGCTCGGTAGCTATACCGCTGCGGCGCGTTCGCTGTTTGTCTCGCCGTCCGCCATCAGCAAAAGTGTGCAGCGGCTGGAGCGGCATCTCGGTGTCGCCCTTTTCACCCGCACGACGCGCTCGCTGGCACTGACGCCGGAGGGGCGCGAGCTTCATGATAAAGCGCTGCGCCTCTTGCGTGAGGCGCAGGAGATCGAGCAGACGGTCCTTTCGACACGCGCGGAGCCATCGGGCACCTTGCGGATCGCGGCTTCTTTGCCGATCGGTCTCCATGTCATCGCACCAATGCTGCCAGCCTATCGACGGCAGAATCCAAGGGTGACAATCGATCTGCGCCTTAGCGACCAACTGGTCGATCTCGTCGATGAAGGTATTGATATTGCGGTGCGCATCGGAGAACTGGCCGATAGCGGGCTGCTGTCGCGCAAGCTCGCACCGATTCATCTCGGATGTTACGCTTCGCCCGCCTATCTCGAAGAACGTGGTGTGCCGCAACATCCGGATGAGCTGGAGAGCCACGACACGGTCAACCTGCGCTATCAGAGCACGGGGCAGATGTTTCGCTGGCCATTCAGAATCGGCGGGCGGGAGATCGAGCTGTTGCCAAAGTCCGGCATCCTCGTCGATGCCAGCGAGGCCGTCGTCGCGGCGCTGGTCGCAGGTGCCGGCATCGGAATATGCGCCTCGTTCGTCGCGACACCTCACGTCAAGCGCGGCGATCTCCTACCTATTTTGACGGGTTTCGAGGTGGAGCGAAACACGGTCACCGCGCTGTGGCCGGAAAGCCGGCGCGCCAATCCTGCTGTTCGTGCCTTTCTGAACATGCTTCAAGAGAGATTCGTGGAGCGGCAAACACCCGTGGAGTAAGACATCCGAAAGGATTGATCGCGGGATTGGCACGCCTCAGCTGCAATCGAGCCAAGTGCAGCTTCATCATTCATCTCTCATGAACGAACATCAGCGATGCTTGAGGCATCCAGTGTCATCTTCGTCTAGAAGGTTGCGACAGGCATATTTGCCTGGAGAGGATTGGGAACGATGAGCATATCCACTGCCATGACCACAGCCGTGTCCGGCATGCAGGCACAGACGTTGCGCGTCTCGACGGCAGCAAACAACATCGCAAACGCCAGCCACCCCGGCTATGCCCGCCTCTCCACCCAATTATCGTCCGGTCCGAACGGGCAGGTCAGCGCATCCGTCACGCAAGCGACGACAACAGGCCGTGATGGCGACAATGATGTCGATGTCGCTGGCGAGATGACCGATCTGATCGGTGCCTCCGAAAGCTTCAAGGCCAATGCCGCCGTGTTCGAAACAGGCGCAACGATCTGGGATGTGCTGGCGACCATCAAGCGGGACTGACAACTTTCCTTCATGACGCCCTTAACAGCAAACGCCCCGCTCTCTTTGCGGAGATCGGGGCGCTTTGTGCTTGCGGTCGATGAAGGATCTGGAAGCCTTACAGGCTCGGCAGAACCGGACGCTCGGCAATCGCCTTCTCGATGATGGCGGTCAGGCGGGCGCGCTCTGCACCCGAATGCGGCAGGCGCGGTTCGCGAACGCGGTCATTGGTCTGGATCGCCAGCACTTCTGCCAGCTTGATGTTCTGCACCAGGAAGGTGGACACATCGAGATCAAGCAGCGGGCGGAACCAGCGATAGATGGCGAGCGCTTCCACATAACGACCGGCCTGCGACAGCTTCCAGATCGCAACCGTCTCCTTCGGGAAGGCAACGACGAGGCCGGCGACCCAGCCATGCGCACCCATCATAAGGCTTTCGAGCGCAAGGTTATCGACGCCGGTGAAGACATCGAAGCGATCGCCGAAAGCGTTGAAGACATCGGTAATGCGGCGGATATCGTCAGTCGATTCCTTCATGGCGACGATCAGTTCGTTCTTCGCCAGTTCCTCGAACATCGGAATGGTCACGTCGACGCCATAGGCGATCGGGTTGTTGTAGACCATCGACGGCAAGCCGGACGCCGTCGCGACCGAAAGAACATGGTTCAGCGTCTCCGAGGGTGCCGACTTGTAAGGCACGCCCGGCAGGATCATCAGGCCATTGGCGCCGGCTTCCGCAGCAGCCTTTGCAGCCGTCTTCGCTCGTTGGGTCGAGCTTTCGCAGACGGTCATGAGCACCGGCTTGGTCCCTGCGACCGACTTCGCGACTTTCAGGATCTCAATCTTCTCGGAAGGCTCCAACGTCATGTTCTCGCCAAGCGAGCCGCATACGATCATGCCGTCCACACCCGCTTCGAACTGCAGGCCGAAGCAGCGCTCCATCTCCTTCAGGTCCAGGGAGCCATCGTCTTTGAACTTCGTCGTTACTGCCGGAAACACACCGCGCCACATGATCGCTCTCCTTAAGCTGATATATCAGCATTCATACGCATTCCGATTGCGACATGTCAAGCACTGATATATCAGATAATCATGAATACGCTCACCTCACCCGCCACCATCCCGGATTCGCTGAGCCGCCAAGCCTATCACGTGCTGGAAAACCTGATCGTGACCTTGAAGCTCGCACCTGGAGCACTGGTCACGGAAAAGCAGTTGATCGAGGCAGCAGGCCATGGCCGGACCCCGGTTCGTGAAGCCATCCAGAAGCTGGAATGGCAGGGCCTGATTGTGGTGCGCCCTCGGATCGGCCTGCAAATCACAGATATCGTGGCGTCCGATTACGCCGAGATTATGGAAGTGCGCAAGCGCCTTGAACCCTTGGCGGCGAGTCTTGTGGCCGAGCATGCCAGCGCCGCACAACGGCAAAAAATGATCGAATGCGCGAAAGACATGAGTGGTGCGGCAGCCACATCGGACATCGAGGCCTTCCTTACCGCCGACAAGCGCTTCGATGACCTGATGGAAGAAGCCTGCCCAAACCGTTTCGTGACCGGAGCACTGGGCGCTCTTCAGACACATTCGCGCCGTCTCTGGTTTTCAACCGCATCCGCCGAGGGCATGGATCGCTCCGTCAGCCTGCATGTCGGCATCATCCGGTCCATACAAAACAAAGACGCCGCCGGAGCGGCGGCGGCGACGGAAAAGCTTCTTCACTATCTCTCGGAACTGACGCCCTGACGTAGGCGCGTTAGGTGGCGACCTGCTCTGCGGCGCGCTCTTTCGCGAGTTGTGCCAGATCGGCTGGCTTCAATTCTACCGATTCGCCACAGCCGCAGGCGGATGTCTGGTTCGGATTGTTGAAGGTGAAGCCGGAGCGCATCTTGGTCACTTCGAAATCCATCTGCGTGCCCAAGAGATAAAGCACGGCGGATGGCTCGATCCAAACCTTCGCACCGGCATGCTCGATCAGATCGTCCTTGGCATTGGGTTCGGTCACCAGATCGACCGTGTATTCCATGCCGGCGCAACCGCCCTTCTTGATGCCGACGCGGATACCTTTTGCATCCGGCCCGGAATTTTCCACGATCGCTTTCACGCGGGACGCGGCAGCATCCGTCATGCTCATCACTGCAAAGCCCATCGGCTCATTCTCCTTCACGCAACCGGGTTCAAGGTCCGGTGGTTCGAAATATAATGTAAGCGCCAAGCGCTTCCTTATCAATAAGGCAAGCTATCGCAGCAGCTTCGGCCAATCGCGAGCTGCGTGGAGGACACGCAGAATTTCAATACCCTCATCATCAGGCCGACAGAAAATCAGATAGCCGTCCTTCGAAAACATCCGGCTCTTGAGCCTTGAGGTTTCACGGGCAGCACCGATCCCAGGCATAGAACAGAGCAGCTGGAACGTCGCATAGATCTCATCCTGCCAACGCAGTGCCGCTCGCGGATTATGCTTTCCGATGTAGGACATAATCTCGTACACGTCGCGCTCAGCCCGTGGCCGAAGGCGATAGCTCATTCGGCCTTCATCCCGAAATCGCGCTCAAATTGAGCTCGCAAGCGACGGAATGACTCTTCTCCATCGATCGGTTCGCCGCTGTCGATACCTTCCTGGATCAGCGCATCCAATTCCTCCGGCGCGAAGTTTGCTAGCAGGCGCTGCACCTGGAAGGCATTCAGCGCCGCCGAAACGACCTCATCGGCGGATTGGAACTCGCCGCTCTCGAGAACGCTTTCAACGATCTCGCTCATGTCATCATTCAGTTCGATGCGAATGGGATGCGCGCGCGCCATAATCCAGCCTCCGCTTCAGTCCTGACGAGACTAACGCATCGACTGGCTCAATACCAGCCGACGGCCACCTGCGCCTCTTCCGACATGCGCTCTGGCGTCCACGGCGGATCGAAGGTCATTTCCACCTCGACGCCGGAGACACCTTCCACGGCGCCGACAGCATTTTCCACCCAGCCCGGCATTTCGCCGGCGACCGGGCAGCCCGGAGCCGTCAGCGTCATGACGATCTTCACCAGGCGGTCGTCTTCGATATCGATCTTGTAGACGAGACCAAGTTCGAAGATATCGGCGGGAATTTCCGGGTCGTAGACCGTCTTCAGCGCCGCCACGATATCATCGGAAAGCCGAGCAAGTTCGTCTGCCGGGATCGGTGAATTGATGATGCCTTCGCGGGCATCCCACTTTGGAATGGTTTCTTCGGTCGACATTTTGTCTGTCCTCAGGCAAAGAAGTTGCGCGCATAATCCAGCGCGTCGGCCAGCGCATCCACTTCGGCGCGCGTGTTGTACATCGCAAAGGATGCACGGCAAGTAGACGTCACGCCGAACCGTTTCAAGAGCGGCATGGCGCAATGGGTGCCGGCACGCACCGCGACACCCTTGCGGTCAATGACCATTGAAACGTCATGGGCATGGATGCCCGCCAACTCAAACGAGAAGATGGCACCCTTGCCGGGCGCGTTGCCGATGATGCGCAGCGAGTTGATCGCTCGCAACCGCTCGGTCGCATAGGCCGTCAGATCCGCCTCATGGGCTGCAATCGCCTCGCGTCCTACTTTCTCGATATAATCCAGTGCATAACCAAGGCCGATTGCCTGCACGATTGGCGGCGTGCCGGCCTCAAAACGGTGCGGCGGATCATTGTAGGTGACGATATCCTCACCGACCTCGATGATCATTTCGCCGCCACCCTGGAAAGGCCGCATCTGGCGCAGCCGATCGGCCTTGCCGTAGAGCACGCCGATGCCGGACGGACCGTAGAGCTTGTGGCCGGTCATCACATACCAGTCGCAATCGAGATCGCGCACATCGACCGGCATATGCACGGCGCCCTGGCTTCCATCAACCAGAACAGGAATGTCGCGCTCGCGGGCAATGCGGCAGACATCCTTGACCGGAACGACGGTGCCGAGCGCATTCGACATATGAGTGATCGCGATCAGGCGTGTCTTGTCCGTCAGGCACTTCTCGAAGTCTTCGAGATGAAATGCGCCATCGTCATCGACCGGCACCCAGACCAGCTTCACACCTTGCCGCTCGCGCAGAAAATGCCAGGGCACGATGTTGGAGTGATGCTCCATGATCGTCAGAACGATCTCATCGCCCTCTTTCAGGTGCGGCATCGCCCAGCCATAGGCGACCGTATTGATCGCCTCGGTCGAGTTCTTGGTGAAGACAATATCGTCCACCGACGGCGCATTCAGGAAGCGGCGCACCTTTTCACGCGCAGCCTCGTAGGCTTCAGTCGCGGCGTTGGACAGGTAATGCAGGCCGCGATGCACATTGGCATATTCATGGGAATAGGCCTGGCTGATCGCGTCAATCACCGACTGCGGCTTCTGCGCCGAGGCACCATTGTCCAGGTAGACCAGCGGCTTGCCGTGCACCAGGGTGGAGAGGATCGGAAAATCCTTGCGGATTGCTTCGACATCGTAGGCGGTCGAATTCATCTGGCCCATTGCAGACCCTTTCAATTCGCGCTTTCGGACAGGGCGGTCACAAAGGCCGATCTGACCCGGGAGCGTCGCTCCTTGCTCTGCGTCATCCTCGGCCCTGCGCCGAGGATCCACTCATTTTCTGACAAACTCGTCCGTCCATGGATGCTCGGGTCAAGCCCGAGCATGACGATGGAGAGGTTGGGCCATGATCAGGCATGCTTGGCGAGCCAGGTCGAAATCACGCCTTCAAGCGCCTCGACCAGTGCCTCATCTTCCAGCTCCTCGACGATCTCCGCCACGAAGGCATTGACCAGCATGGCGCGCGCGTGATTGCGCGGAATGCCGCGCGCCATCAAGTAGTAGAGGTGATTGTCGTCGATATCGGCAACCGTCGCACCATGGCCGCACTGCACGTCGTCGGCGAAGATTTCGAGTTCTGGCTTGGCGGCAAATTCTGCGTCGTCCGACATCAGCAGCGTGTTGCAGGCCATGCGGGCATCAGTCTTCTGCGCATCAAGCGCAACCTTGATCATGCCTTGGAACACGCCGCGAGCACGATCGAACACCACGTTGCGGAAGATTTCCGTCGAGTTCGTGTTCGGCACGTTGTGGCCGAGAACCAGCGTCACATCCGTGTGCGTATCGCCGCCAAGCAAGTTGACGCCACGCAGCGAGAGTTCGGCACCCTCACCCGCCACATCGACGCGCAACTCCTGGCGCACCAGCTTGCCGCCGGCATTGACCACGAAGAGCTTCAGCTTGGCATTTTCGCCGACCCGGATGCGCACCTGTCCGAGATGCGTATCGTCAGCGCCCTGCTGCTGCAGCACGATCCAGGTGACGTCAGCGCCATCCTCCAGCGAAATATCGCTGACGGACGACACAAATGCAGAGCCCTCGCCCGTCTGCGCATGCCGCTCGATAACGACAGCCTTGGAGCCAGCACCGAAGCTGACAGGAAAGCGCGTATGCGCCTGACCGGCGCCATGCAGCGCCTGGATCTCGATCGGCTGTTCTACCGTGACACCCGCCGGAAACTCCAGCACGAGCCCGTCGCGGACAAAGCTGCCATTGATCTTGCCGATCGTGTCGTCGCGATCGATCACCGAAAGGCCTGGAGCCGCCGTCCCTTCGCGCAGCATGTCGGCGAATGCACCGACAACGACGCCTTCTACCGATGGCTTGCCGACGATCTGGCCCTGGCGAGTGCCGATGACATGCGCGCCAGCGACGAGCGGTTCGATGGCATCCGCGCTGCCTGTACCAGCGTCCATCGGAACCGAACGCAGCAGCGTCTTCAAATCGGTGTAGTGCCAGGCCTCGACGCGGCGCGTCGGCAAGCCATTGGTCTTCAGATCGTCCACCAAGCGATCGCGGGCACTGATGACGGCACCGTTGCCGGGCAGCTCGCCGAGCTGGCCGGTATAGGCGTCGATCAGCGCAGATTCAGCGGCGGTCAGCCGGCTTGTCGTCTGCATGTTCATACCCATTCCCCGTGTTTCGATCAGGCGGCCTGGCCGATGATGTCGGCATAACCATTGGCTTCCAGCTCCAGCGCCAGATCCTTGTCGCCGGTGCGGATGATCTGGCCCTTGTAGAGGACATGCACCGTATCCGGCACGATGTAGTCGAGCAGGCGCTGGTAATGGGTGATGACGATCGTGGCGCGATCAGGAGACTTGAGCGCGTTGACGCCATCGGCGACGATCTTCAGCGCGTCGATATCGAGACCAGAATCGGTTTCGTCGAGCACGCAAAGCTTCGGTTCCAGCAGCGCCATCTGCAGGATTTCCGCGCGCTTCTTTTCACCGCCGGAGAAGCCGACATTGAGCGGACGCTTCAGCATGTCAGGATTGATCTTCAGCTCGGCAGCCGCCTCCTTGACGCGCCGCATGAAGTCAGGCGTCGTCAGTTCCGCTTCGCCGCGGGCCTTGCGCTGCTCGTTCATCGCGACCTTCAGGAACTGCATGGTGGCAACGCCCGGAATTTCGACCGGATACTGGAAGGCCAGGAAGATGCCTCGTGCCGCGCGCTCGGCCGGATCAAGCTCCAGAATGCTCTCGCCGTTATAGAGGATGTCGCCCTCTGTCACTTCGTAGTCCTCGCGGCCCGACAGGATGTAGGACAGCGTCGACTTGCCGGAGCCGTTGGGGCCCATGATGGCCGCCACTTCGCCAGCCTTGACCGTCAGATTGAGGCCGCGGATGATCTCGGTGCCGTCCTCGGCGATACGCGCGTGCAGGTTCTTGATTTCAAGCATGTTGTCGTTCCTGTTCATAGGGCGGTTCAAGAGCCGCCTGTCAGTTCCCTCGGCGCCTCGGACGCCCCTTGTTCTTGATCCTTGGACCGTTAGCCCACGCTGCCTTCCAGCGAGATGCCGATCAGCTTCTGCGCCTCCACGGCGAACTCCATCGGCAGCTCCTGAATGACTTCCTTGACGAAGCCGTTCACGATCAGCGCGATCGCGGCCTCCTCCGGAATGCCGCGCTGCAGGCAGTAGAACAGCTGGTCCTCGGAAATCTTCGACGTGGTCGCCTCGTGCTCGAACTGTGCGGAAGAATTCTTCGCCTCGATGTACGGCACCGTATGCGCGCCGCAGCGGTCGCCGATCAGAAGCGAGTCGCACTGCGTGAAGTTACGGGCATTCGTTGCCTTGCGATGCGCCGAGACCTGGCCGCGATAGGTGTTCTGCGAAACCCCGGCGGCAATGCCCTTGGAGATGATGCGGCTCGACGTGTTCTTGCCGAGATGGATCATCTTGGTGCCGCTATCGACCTGCTGGTGACCGTTGGAAACGGCAATCGAGTAGAACTCGCCACGGCTGTCGTCGCCGCGCAGAATGCAGCTCGGATATTTCCAGGTGATGGCAGAGCCGGTCTCGACCTGCGTCCAGGAGATCTTGGAGCGGTCGCCACGGCAATCGCCACGCTTGGTGACGAAGTTGTAGATGCCGCCCTTGCCTTGCTTGTCGCCCGGGAACCAGTTCTGCACGGTCGAATACTTGATCTCGGCATCGTCAAGCGCGACCAGTTCAACGACAGCCGCATGCAGCTGGTTCTCGTCGCGTTGCGGTGCTGTGCAGCCTTCGAGGTAGGAGACGTACGCGCCTTCCTCGGCAATGATCAGCGTGCGCTCGAACTGGCCAGTGTTCTTCTCGTTGATGCGGAAATAGGTGGAGAGCTCCATCGGGCAGCGAACGCCCTTCGGCACGAAGACGAAGGACCCGTCGGTGAACACGGCAGAGTTCAGCGTCGCATAGTAGTTGTCGGTGACGGGAACGACCGACCCCAGATACTTCTTCACCAGTTCAGGATGCTCGCGCACGGCTTCCGAGATCGACATGAAGATCACGCCGGCCTTGGCCAGTTCCTTCTTGAAGGTCGTCACGACAGACACGCTGTCGAAGACGGCATCGACGGCCACGCGCGGCTTTTCGACGCCGGCCAGGATTTCCTGTTCCTTCAGCGGAATGCCGAGCTTCTCATAGGTCTTCAACAGCTCCGGATCGACCTCGTCCAGCGACTTCGGGCCGGACGCGCTCTTCGGCGCTGCATAATAATAGATGTCGTTGAAGTCGATCTTCGGATAGTCGACGCGCGCCCAGGTGGGCTCTTCCATCGTCAGCCAGCGGCGATAGGCGTCAAGACGCCATTCCAGCATCCATTCCGGCTCCTGCTTCTTCGCGGAGATGAAGCGGACGATTTCTTCGGACAGGCCCTTTGGAGCCTTCTCCACTTCGATCGCGGTCTCGAAGCCATATTTGTACT
This sequence comes from Rhizobium oryzicola, assembly GCF_030504645.1. Taxonomy (GTDB): domain Bacteria; phylum Pseudomonadota; class Alphaproteobacteria; order Rhizobiales; family Rhizobiaceae; genus Neorhizobium; species Neorhizobium oryzicola. The sequence continues at coordinate 212,670 of NZ_JAUKWQ010000005.1, forward strand.
GGTCCACATCGATCTGGCGAACCTGATCGATCGTCTCCTGCACGGCAGCCATGGTCATTCTCCAATCTAGCCGGAATCAAGGGTCCGGCAGGTTGTCTAAGTGTGGCGGGGGTTCGCCCCTATGTAGGCGCCAGAAGGCGGTTTTCCCACCATTTGGCAAGCATATTTTTGCGTTTCCGCAACTTTGCAAGGTCACGCCGCCTGTCCTGCCGGCTTCAGGCGGCCAGCAATCTTGCGAAAGGCGGCAAGCGCCTTGTCGATATCCTTGTCAGTCGTGTCCGGTCCCAGCGATATACGCAGCGCTCCAAGCGCCGGATCGCATCCCATCGCCGCCAGCACATGGCTCTGACCGACCTTGCCGGACGAGCAGGCAGACCCGGCGGAAAGCGATACGCCTTCGAGATCAAAAGCAATCTGACCGGTTTCGGACTTCAGACCCGGCAGCGTGAAGAAGGTCGTGTTGGCGACGCGCGCCACATCGGCACCATGGATGATCACCTCAGGCACAGTGGAACGCATTTCACATTCCAGTCGATCCCGCAGCGCGCTGATCAGAGACACGCGTTCCGAGAGATCACGAACTGCGATGTCCGCCGCAGCGCCAAAGCCAACAATGCCCGGAAAATTCTCCGTGCCGGAGCGGTGACCCTTTTCCTGGCCGCCACCGCGCACCAAAGGCGCCGGCATCATGATCTCACCCCGGCCAATCAAGGCGCCCACCGCTTTCGGGCCGCCGATCTTATGCGAGGAGACGATGAGAAAGTCCGCGTCGAGCGCGTTGATGTCGATATCCACGCGACCAGCAGCCTGAACGGCGTCCACGACGAGGATGCCGCCCTTGGCGTGGGTCAGACGCGCAGCCTCCGCAACAGGCTGGATGATGCCGGTTTCATTGTTAACAAGCATGACCGCGACCATCGGCAGTCCTTCTGCCGGATCATGCGCAGCAAGTGCTGCCTCAAGCGCTGCGAGATCCAGCACCCCCTGTGCCGTCACCGGGATTTCCGAAACGCGATCCGTTGGGAAACGGCCACCATCCCTGACGGCCAGATGCTCGATGGCCGACACGAATAGCCGACCGATACGCAAGGGCGCCCGGCCCATGCGGTATTCGGGTGTCAGAACCAGGTTGGCCGCTTCCGTGGCACCACTTGTGAAGATGACGTTCTGCGCCTCTCCCTGTACGAGGGCAGCAACCTGGCGCCGCGACTTTTCCAAGGCAGCGCGCGCACGGCGCCCTTCGGCGTGAACAGACGAAGCGTTTCCCGGCAGATCATAGGCTTCGAGCATCGCGGCTCGCGCCACCGCATTGAGCGGTGCCGTCGCGTTCCAGTCCAGATATGCTCTTGTGACAGCCATTGCCGAGTTAACTTCCCAGTCTACTTAGAGATGAACGACGCATTTCCCTTGAAATTTTCGTCGCGCATGCCGTAAAGGACGACCATTGGGGTTTCCATTGGAGACCCAAAGTTTCGAACGGTTCTAAACTGAGTTCTAGAAAAGCTGAGCGACTTCGTCAAGTCAAAGCGGCTGCGGAAACGGTTTTGAACCGAAAAATCTGACCGGAGTATCGATGCCCGAAGTCATTTTCAACGGCCCAGCCGGCCGCCTCGAAGGACGCTACCAGCCCTCCAAGGAAAAGAGCGCGCCGATCGCCATCATCCTGCACCCGCATCCGCAGTTCGGTGGCACGATGAACAACCAGATCGTCTACCAGGCGTTCTACATGTTCCAGAAGCGCGGCTTCACCACGCTGCGCTTCAACTTCCGGGGCATTGGCCGCAGCCAGGGTGAGTTCGATCACGGCGCAGGCGAGCTGTCCGACGCCGCGTCCGCGCTCGACTGGGTGCAGAGCCTGCATCCGGACTCGAAGAGCTGTTGGGTGGCGGGTTATTCCTTCGGCGCCTGGATTGGCATGCAGCTTCTGATGCGCCGCCCGGAAATCGAAGGCTTCATCTCGATTGCGCCTCAGCCGAACATCTATGACTTCTCGTTCCTGGCGCCCTGCCCGTCTTCCGGCCTCATCATCAACGGCGATTCGGACAAGGTCGCGCCGGAGAAGGATGTGAACGGGCTGGTCGAAAAGTTGAAGACACAGAAGGGCATCCTCATCACGCATCGCACAGTCGAAGGCGCCAACCACTTCTTCAACGGCAAGGTCGATGAGTTGATGGGCGAATGCGAGGACTATCTGGACCGCCGCCTGAACGGCGAGCTGGTGCCTGAACCGGCAGCCAAGCGCCTTCGATAACAGAACCGCAGACCCGATTAAGCTTCTTTCGCCCCCGGCTTTCTCGCCGGGGGTTTTTGAATCAGCAGCTATGGAGCATTGGACCCAGAGGCCGATGTCAATGCAACGCCCACGCTGATTTACCGCCTCAGATCGCCCCGTGCCGTGGCGGCAGCTTTCCGTTGAGATAGTAATTGCCGATATGGTGGTATTTCCACCGCGCCGGATCATGCAGCGAATGCGTGCGGGCATTGCGCCAGAAGCGATCGAGCCCGTAAGCTTCCAAGGTGGAGCGGGCACCGCCGAGCTCGATCAGCTTGTTGGCGGCAAGCTGTGCCGCCTCCGTACCGTAAGCCTTGACTTCGGCAACCGCGATGGAGGCCGCCGCAACGGTCCGCTCGTTTGGCTCCGCGATTGCCGCATCCAGCAGATGACCCGCCCGCGCCAGCAGGGCATCCGCCGCATGCACGCGGATCGAGACGTCGCCGACCGCGTGAATGCTGTGCGGATCCTCGTAACCGTGTTCGATGTCGAGTTCGAAGAACGGCCGCGCATAGGCCCTGACATAGGAGATCGTCTCGGCCAATGCGCTGCGCGCTATCCCTACCTGCACGGCCGCATGGACAATCTGCGCCAGCGGTCCCATGGGCGTCGGCTGTTCGAAGACGACATCATGATCGACCACCTGGAAGGCTGTCACCTCGACATTGTCGAAGGTTACGGTTCCGCTTCCGGTCGAGCGCTGACCGAACGAGCTCCAGTCGTCGATCAACTCCAGACCCGGCGTGGCGCGATCGATAAAGACGATCTGCACGCGGCCCCTTTCGTTCTTGGCAACGGCAACGATGATATGGGCAAACAGCGAGCCGGTCGCATAGAATTTCTGCCCGTTCAAAAGCAGCTTTCCATCCCGCTCAGCAATCTGGGTCTTGAAGTCGACAGGCGTCTTGGTACCGATTTCGGTAAAGGCATTGCCGAGCCGGTCGCCATCCAGAATGCGAGCGAAGTAATGCCGCTTCTGTTCTTCCGTTCCCGCCAGACGCAGGGCCTCGACCATGTAGAAATGGTTTTGCGGGATCTGCCCAATGGAGGAATCGGCCGCCGAGATGATCGCGGTCACCTCGGCGAGCGTTGCACCGGAAACACCGGCCCCGCCATACTCCTTCGGGATCGTCATCGCCCAGAGGCCCGCTTGCGAAAATCGCTCGATTTCCGCAAGCGGCAGACGCCGCTCCCGGTCACGAGCCACAGCACCCTCGGCAAACTCACGCGCCAAGACCTTGGCGGTAGCAATGGCTTCCGCATCATCCTTGATCCGATGCGCCGGCTGGCGGCGCGGCGGCACATGCGGTGCCGGGCGTCCTGTCACCAGGGCCGCCTGACGGTGCAGTTTGCGGTCATCGCTGCTCATGAATGACCTCAATTCCAGGCGTGGCGCGGCGGGTGCACGCCGTTCAGGTAATAATTGCCGACATGGAAGAACTTCCAGCGCACCGGGTCATGCAACGTATGGACGCGGGCATTGCGCCAATGGCGGTCGAGATTGTGTTCGGCAAGCGTCGAGCGCGTACCAGCCAGCTCGAAGAGCTTGTTGGCCGCAAGAATGGCAATCTCTGTCGTTAGCACCTTGGATTCGCCGGTCTTGATCGTCGCCTCGGACACGGTCTCCAACGTGGTGTTGGCACGCGCCGCATCGATCGCACGACCCGCGATGTCGAGCAGTGCTTCGGCCGCATGCAGGCGGATCTTGAGGTCACCGACCGCAGCAATCGTGAAGAGATCCTCTCCCGCCGTTTCCTTGCCGCTGTCGACCCATGGTCGGCTATGGGTCTTGACGAAGGCAATCGTGTCTTCGATCGTGCCCCGGGCAATGCCGGCATCGATGGCGGACTGGATGATCTGCGAGACCGGGCCGCCAACGGTGGGGTGATCGAAGGAGGTGACCTTCAGCGCCCGCACGCGCGGCAGGCGGACATCATCAATCTTGACCGATCCGGATGCGGTGGTGCGCTGGCCGAAACTGGACCAGTTATTGGTGACGGTCAGACCCGCCGCATCGCGCTCGGCAAAGACGAGATGGCCTTGGCCCGTCTCATCGACACCGACAATCGGCACGAAATGCGAGAGAAGCGCGCCCGTGGTGTAGAACTTTTCGCCACTGACGATGACGTCGTCGCCTTCGAAGCGCACTTTGGTTTCGAAGGTCGCGACATTCTTGCTCTTCGATTCGGAGAAGGCGTTGCCGTAGCGCAAGCCGGCCAGCGCCCAGCCGAAGAACAGCTGCTTCTGCTCCTCCGTGCCATCGAGATCGACGGTCGCGACGATCGCCAGATGGTTCTGGGTGATCTGCGCAATGGCCGGATCGGCGGCAGCGATGATGGAAATCACCTTGGCGAGCGTTGCATAGGAGACTTCCGGCCCACCATAGGCCTTGGGCACGTTGATGCTCCAGAGACCGCTTTGTGAGTATTCGTCCAGCTCCGCCAGCGGCAAGAGACCTTCCCGATCGCGAAGTGCCGCGCCGACCTTGAACCTCTCAGCCAGTCTTTGCGCAATCGCGATGGCTTCGGCATCACTGCGGATAATATGCGCAGGCTCTGCGGGACGAGGCCGCGGCGGAATGGGATCAGCGGAATTGACGCGGGGATGGACGGAATAGTCGATATTCCTCTCGGGAAGCGTACCCATGGGCCGATATCCTGTTCTGGTGAGTTGATCGTCAGCTGCCTGTCGGCAGCAATGCCTGGGACCGCTTTACCGCTTCGATGTCGCGGTAACGGTTGGCGGGGTGTGTCTCGGAAAGATAGGGGCCCTTGCCGAACAACTTCTCGCGCAGCGTTCCCGGCTTGTAGGCCTTGGGATAGACGCCGCGACGCTGCAGTTCCGGCACCAGCAGGTCCACGATGGATTCGAAGGTTTCGGGCGTGACCGCATAGGCAAGATTGAACCCGTCGACGCCGGTTTCCTCCACCCAGGCCTGTAATTCATCCGCCACCGTCTGGGCAGAGCCGACGACAACCGGGCCCATGCCGCCGATGCCGCCCCATTCAGCCAGTTCGCGAATGGTCCAGCGCTTGTTCGGATCGCCTTCGGACAGGCTTTCGATGGCGGAATGGATGGCGTTGGTCTCCACCTTGCGAACGAGATCGTCAGGTGCGTAATGGGAGAAATCGACGCCGGTCCAGCCGGACATGAAGGTGAGCGCGCCATCATAGGAGACATAATCGAGATAGTCGCGGAACCGGTCACGCGCCTTCTCGTCTGTCTCGTCGACAATAACGGTCAGCAGATTGTAGATGCGAATGTCTGCGCGCGAGCGCCCGGCCACCCGCAACCGCTCCTCGATATCGAGGATATAATTACGCAGAATGGTCTTGGTCTGCGCCGCGACGAACACGCATTCGGCATGCTCGGCGGCGAATTTCTTGCCAGGACCCGAAGCACCAGCCTGATAGAGCACCGGCGTTCGCTGTGGTGATGGTTCGGTGAGACCATAGCCCGGCACATGGAAATATTTGCCATGATGTCCGATCTCATGAACCTTTTCAGGAAGAGTGAAGACGCGTGCCTCCCGGTCCCGCACAACGGCCCCCTCTTCCCAGGAGCCTTCGAGCAGCTTGTAGATCACTTCCAGATATTCGTTGGCGATCTCATAGCGGTTGTCGTGCCGCTGCAGCCCCGTCTGGCCGACATTCTTTGCCCCGCTTTCGAGATAGGAGGTGACGATGTTCCAGCCGATGCGTCCCTTGGTGTGATGGTCTGCCGTCGCCAGACGGCGCGCGAAGGTGTAGGGATGCTCGAAGGAGGTCGATGCGGTGATGCCGATGCCAAGATGTTCGGTTGCCAGGGCAATCGGTGCGGCAAGCTGGATCGGATCGTTGACCGGGATCTGCGCCGCCTGATGGATGGCGTGGTAATTATTGCCTTTGTAGACGTCGTAGTAGCCGATCACATCCGCAATGAAGATGCCGTCGAAGATGCCGCGCTCCAGCGTGCGCGCAAGATCCTGCCAATAATCCAGATCCTTGTACTTCCAGGATTTGTCTCGCGGATGCGCCCAAAGACCGGGCGATTGATGCCCGACGCAGTTCATGTCGAAGGCGTTGAAATGGATGGTCTTGGTCATCGCTTTCTCCATGCCGGTCTTGGCCTTGCCGGAGAGAAGCATCGCAGAAACGCTATAAATCGATAGACATTATGGAATAATAGAGTAGCGTTTGATGGAAGATTTTTGCTCCAAACGGAAAATCGGAGCAATAGCCCTCCCCGCGTTACGCGTTACCGGAGACCGCGCAGGGGCCGCGAAACACACTCATCCGCCGTATTCGATAATCTCCAGCCCGGCATTGTAATCGGTAGCGTAAATCAGTCCATTTGCATCCACGAACACATCGGCGGATTGGATGACCTGCGGCCTGCCGGGACGCCGATCTGTCATGACCGTGGGACCAGCTGGAACCAGCGCACCGGTCTCGACCGGGTAATAGGGATCGGAAATATCGAAGGCGCGAATGCCGGCATTCTGCCATGTCGCAAAGATCAAGGTTTCCGACTGAAAGCTGTCAGGCCGGTTCTCATGCAGGTTGTGCGGACCGAAATGCCCTCCCTTTGAGGCATAATCCGCCTCGTTCGGGATCGGGAAGGTCGAAATGCTGATCGGGTTTTCCGGCACGCGAATATCGAACACCCAGGTGTGCTTGCGGCCATCTTCCTCATTGTCCAGCACGGCCTCATCGGCCACGACAAGGAGATCACGACCGGGCAGCGGCAGCGGCGAATGGGTGCCGCCGCCATAGGGCGGAGACCAGTTGTGGTGCTTGATCAGCTTCGGCGCCGCATGATCGGTAATGTCGAGCAGTGTCAGCCCGCCATCGCGCCAGCAGGCATAGGCGGTGTTGCCATGAACAAGGGCGTGATGCAGCGCATAGCGACGACCCTCGCCCCAATCAGGCTCCTCACCTGCTGCGCGGTTCATCCCCGGCAGCCACCAGCGACCGACCAGTTCCGGCTTCGTCGGATCCGCCATGTCGATGGTGACGAAGATATAGTCTGAAAATCCGTCCAGCAGCGCCGAGGCATAGGCATAGCGCCCGCCAACATACCAGAGGCGATGGAAGCCGACGCCCTCCACATCCAGTTGACCGATCTTGCGCGGGCGATCCGGCACGGAAATGTCGAACACCGTCATGCCTGCGGTCCAGGCGCGTTCCCGCTTTTTCGCAGCAACCGTCTCGCCCACCGACTGGGTGTAATAGGCCTTCTCGTCGGTGAAGGTGTCCACATCCGCGAAGAGGTCGAGCGCATTGATAACCAGCAAAAGATCGCCATGGGTTTGCAGGTGGATGTTCCAGGTGTTGGCTGGCGCCTGCACATAATTGACCGTCTTCGGATGGGCCGGATCCCGCACGTCAATGATGGAAAAGCCCTGTGACCAGGGATGCGCCACATAGGCGTGGCCGCGATGCACCATCAATTGCAGACCATCGCCCCGACCGCCAATATCGCTATGGCCGATCAGTTTCATATTGCGGGCATAATCGGGGGCAGGCAGGTGGTTCTGGGCCATGATGCGTCTCGAATGTCTCGTGTAAACATGCATCGCCTCCCGAAGAGGCGATGCGAACTGATCAGTTTCTCGCAGCCGGAATCCAGCTTGCCGTTGCGGCATCGCTCTTCTGGAAAGCCGGGAACTTTTTCTGCAAGTCCTCGATCGTGCCGATATTGTTCTTAGTGAGATCGTCGCGAGTGATCAGCGTTGGCTTCAGCAGCACAGATGCGCCGGGTAACTGACCGGCAATATCCAGCGACGCGGCACGAACCGCGACTTCACCCACCACGGCAGCATTGGTTGCTGCCGTTGCAACCCAGGCGCTGTCTGGCTCTATCATCAGCTGGATGTCGGCGGTGGAGGTATCGACACCGTAGATTTTCACCTTATTGGCGACGCCGAGTTCATCAATGGCGAGTTTCACGCCCTTCGCGAACTCATCCCAAGGGGTGAAGATGACGGAAATATCCGGGTTGGCGCGCAGCACAGCCTTGGTCTGGTCGGCCACCGAGGCCGGGACCGTATCGTTCACCACGCCCCAGACAGCCTTTTCCTTCAGGTTATGCTTGGCGATATAATCCTTCCAGACAGCGTAACGACGGTCGAGCGGCGCAAAGCCCGCCACATAGACCGCGCCGCCGGTAAAGCCATCGCCCTTGTCCTTGATGGCCTGATCGAGAACCAGGGTCGCCATATCCTTGTCGCTCTGCTCGATCTGCGGAATTTTCGGATTGTCGAGGTTCACGTCATAGGCGACCACCTTGATGCCCTTGTCGAGAGCCTTTTGTGCGACATCCTTCAGCACTTCGGGACGGCCATTGTTGATGATGATGCCATCGACGGCAAGATTAATCGCCTGCTCGACCAGATTGCGCTCCGTTTCATTGTCGTTGCGCGCCTGCGAGACGGTGAGTTTTACGCCAAGCGCATCCGCCTGCCGCTTCACACCGGCCTCAAAGGCCTGCAGCCAGTCGCCGCTGCCGAGGAAGCTGACGACGGCGATGTTGACCTGCCGCTTGTCGAAGGGTGCCGGCGCACCGGCAATGCCGGCCGCCATGGCGGCATGCGCACAAAGGTTCCGCCGATCACGGCGGCGAATGTCTTGATCAGTCTCTTCATTGATGTCCCCATAGACTTGAAAAGGAGGGTTTAGGTGCGGGCGCGGCTGAAGCCGTAGGTCAGCGCAAGCGCCCCCACGAGCACGACACCCTTGATGAAATCCTGCGTGTAATAAGGCGCGTTGAGCATGGTCAGCCCGTTGAGGAGAACCCCAACGAAGACCGCGCCCACCGTGGTTCCCAGCACGTTCGGACGCTTGAGGCTGAGCACCGCAAAGCCGATCAGCGAGGCGGCGACCGAATCCATCAGCAGGGACGCACCGGACGACACATCGCCACGGCCGACACGGGCGGCAACGATGATGCCGCCAAGCGCCGCCAGCGTACCGGACAGAACATAGGCAATGGTGCGGATACGGGCCGTATTGCCCCCGGCCAGCCGGGTTGCGATCTCGTTGCCGCCGGTGGCAAACAGCAGACGGCCAAAGCGCGTATGTTCCGTCAGCACGTAGAGAGCGACGGCAACCACTGCCATCAGGACGACCGGCAGCGGGACGGTACCAAACAGACTGGAGCGGCCGATCAGCAGAAAGAGCGGATCATATTTGCCTGTGGCGGTCGTGCCATTCGGCAGGATCAGGCCAACGGAAATGGAGCGACCGGCGGTCGGGATGAGTTGCAGCCCCGTCAACAGGAACATGGTGGCAAGCGTCGCCAGCAGATCCGGCACCTTCAGCTTGACGATGAGGAAGGCGTTCACCAGCCCCACCAGCGCACCGAAGGTCAGCACCAGCGGCACGGTCTGCCAGGCGGAAAGGCCGAGCACGATCATGGCATAGCTGGCAGCCATGACACTGGAGGCGGCCACCGCGCCCACCGAGAGATCAAACCCGCCGATCGCCAGCGTGACCGTGACCCCCGCCCCGATAATCGCCACGACCGACACCGCCTGCAAAACGCTCATCAGGTTGTTGACGGTCAGGAAGGCCGGTTGCGCTGCCGTAAACAGGATGAACAGGGCGCCTAAGAGCAGGAAGACGGCTCCGCGCCGGATGATGTCCTTCACCACATCTGCCGTGCTTCGATGATAAGGGGCTGGTACCGCTTGACTCTGGCTGATCTCGCTCATGCATGTTCCTCCAGCGGCGCAGGCGCGTCGCTCTGATGTTCCGGTCGCAAGCTATGGTTCTCCATAACGAGGACCCGGTCCGCGACCTCGAGGGCCTCTTCGGCATCGGATGTGGCAATCAAGGTGGTGCGGCTGCGGTCGGCGCGGATGGCAGCAATGATGTCCTGGCGGGCGCCGACATCGACCCCCTGAAAAGGCTCGTCCAGCAGAAGAAGACGGCTTGGTTCAGCTTCCCAGCGCGCCAGCACCACCTTTTGCTGGTTGCCTCCCGAAAGCGCCCAGATGGATTGATGCGGCGATTGCGCCTTGATGCCCAGCCTGGCAATCGCCTTGTTCGCTTCCTGGGTCTCCCGGCCAGAGAACATCAAGCCACGCGGATACCAGCGCGGCAGATGCGGCAGGCTGATGGTGGCGGCAATGGTTTCTCCCGGCCAGTCGCGTGGCATCAAGGATGAGCGATGCCGGTCCTCGGCGGCCATCACGACACCGGCGGCAAGGGCCTCTGCCGGATTGCGCGGCGCATAGGCGCGTCCATCCAGAAATGCCTGCCCGCCTGCAAAATGGTGAGTTCCGAACAGCGCAGACAACAGGCGGCTCTTGCCGGCCCCCAGTACACCGGTGATCGCGACAACCTCACCTTCACGCACCTGAAGATCGAACCGCGCGGTTCCACGATGCAACTGAACCGCTCGCAGCTCCAGCACGACCGGCCCAAGGGCAGCCCGTGCCTGCGGGCGCGCCGCGTTCAACGGCCTGCCGATCATCGCCTCGATCGCCGCATTGAAGTTGATCGGCCGCGTAAAGGCCGCGACATCCTTCCCGCCCCGCAGCACCACAGCGCGGTCGGCAAGTGCAGCGATATCGGCGGTGCGATGCGAGATGTAGAGAACCGAGATGCCTCGTGCCTTCAGGCCCAGCACCGTCTGGTAAAGCCGGCTTGCCTCTTCCGTCGAAAGACTGGCTGTCGGTTCATCAAGGATCAGCAACTGTGCCTTCATCGATAGCGCCCGCGCGATCGCGACGAGTTGCCGGTCCGCAGGCCCCAACTCCGAAAACCGACGCTCGAGCGGCAGATCGAAACCGGCCTCCCGCAATATATCCGCGGCAGTTCGCCGGACGCTGCGCGCCGTCAAAAAGAAGGGTTGGCGGCCATCAACAAAATGATTGAGCAGAAGCGCATCCGCCACGGTCAGGTCCGGAATACCGACAAGATCCGTCGACTGGTGAACGGTGACGACACCGCGCGCCGCGGCCTGCGCTGGCGTCTGTGGCGCGCAAGCCTGCCCGTTCATCCGGATCGACCCGCTATCGGCCGCCTGAACGCCGGACAGGATCTTCACCAGCGTCGATTTGCCGGCACCATTGGCACCCATCAGCGCAACGATTTCGCCACGCTCGATCACAAGGGAAGCTCCCGCCAGCGCCCTGGTGGATCCAAAGGATCGACGGACATTTTCGATATCGATGAGAGGCATGACGCGGTCCGTGATTGATGCGCCATGAGTGGTAATCGCAACAGCCTGTCATTCAAGAACGCGCCTTGCCTGCGGCAGCTGAAATGTAGAAAAGATTTCTCTTTTCAGTCGCTTGGCGAACTTCATCGCGGGTAATCCCAAGACCCGTTCAACCACAACAATCTGTGGCTTGACGATAGTCAGATTTTTCCAGGCCCGCCCGCGCCGGAGCAAGAAAACCCGGTTCACCCCCGCAATACGCAACAATTCGCGCTGAATTATCTATCAAAATTATGGATTATTATGATCGCCGCCGAGAACGTGCGGTGAAGCCGGTTTCCGCACTGCATCGACATTCAGGGTCGGGTGCGCGTGCCTTAAGAGAGGGTCTTTCCATGACATTGCGTTCCATCGGATTGAAATCATCTGTCACCGCGACAATCGCGTTTCTGGCGACGTCATCGGCCATGGCAGCCGGTTTGAACGGCGCGCCTGCTCCATTTGACAAGGGGGACGTGAAGATCGCGCTCATCAGCTATATTTCTGCTGGTGACTTCTTCCAGGCCTATCAGGCCGGTGCGCAGTCTCAAGCCAAGGCACTGGGCGTCGATCTCCAGATTTTCCCCGGCCGCCAGAATGCGGCCGAGCAGCGCGAACAAATCCTGCAGGCCATCAACATTGGGGCCAAGGCGATCGTCATCGATCACGGCCAGCCGGAAGCGCTCTCCGACGTGGTGCAGCAGGCGCTCGACAAGGGGATCAAGGTGGTGGCCTTCGACGTCAACCTCAACAATCCCAAGATCCCGCAGGTCGAACAGAGCGACCACAAGCTGGCGGAACTGGCCCTGCAGCAGGCACTGAAGGATAACGGCACCAGCTTCAAGGCCGGCTACGTGTACGTCGCGGGCTTTGCGCCGCTCGATCGCCGCAACGAAGTCTGGGAAAAGGTAAAGGGCGCGAACAAGGATATCGTTGAAAAGGCGCGCTTCGGCACCGTCAGCGATACAACGGCGACCGCCACCGCAGATCAGGCTAAGGCGGTATTCCGCGCCAATCCTGACATCACCGTGGTCTTCGCGCCCTATGACGAATTTGCCCGCGGCGTGAAGCTGGCCGTCAACGACCTCGGCATCGCGGACAAGGTGAAGATCTATTCGGCCGATATCTCGACTGCAGATATTCAGGAGATCACCGAGAAGGGCAGTCCCTGGGTCGCAACTGCCGCCACCAACCCGGCAGTCGTCGGCGCGGTCTCCATTCGGGCGGCAGCCCTTCAGCTGGCCGGCGAAAATGTGCCGCACCAGATCGTGGTGGATCCTGTGCTGGTGACGCAGAAGGATCTGCGCGATGCCGGCGTCAATACCATCGAAGAACTGGCCAAGAAGATCCCGGCCTTTTCGACCAGCACCGCGGTGACCGCCAGCTGGATTCCGTCTGCGGCGTTTTGAGCCGATCCTCCCAAGCATGCTCCACGCAGACGCGAGGACGGAGATCAACGATCTCCGTCCTCGCTTTCATAAGAGACGTGAATAGCCGTTGAATCTGACGGCGAGAGCCGGCCAGCGGGATCGATGAGTGTGGCCTGTCAGTGCGGGAAGAGTGAAAGCTTCGAATCGATGACGGCGCTCAGGAGGTCCGTCCGGACGGGCAAGCGCTGCTGCGGCTTTGCAGAAGTATCGCGCCGGTTCAAGCGCTCAACGAAGTCATCGTAAATGGCATAGCCTTGCGACCAGCGCCCGAAACCGCTGGCCACATTGATATGACCAACGGCGCCAAGCGATTTCACATCGCTGCCCCACCAGGCAGCATGCCGCTGAAGGGATGCCGGATCCATGTAGGGATCGTTCGCGCTGCCGATGGCGAGACTGGGGAAAGGAAGGGGATTATTGGGAAACTGGTCCAGATGGACGGCACACGGGTGCAACTCCTCCACCTTCTTCATGTCGCAGGGCGCGACCAGAAGCGCGCCCTGGATCTTCCTGGCATAAGGCGACCAGGCAAGGCTGGCCGCCAGGATACAGCCCAGGCTGTGTGCAACCAGGATGACGGCTTCGGAACCCGCCAGTTCCTCCTCCAGCCTTGCACGCCACTTGCGCAAGTCGGGACAGGCCCAGTTCTCCTGCTCCAGCACCCGGCAGTCCGGACGCTCGCGAACCCAGATGCGCTGCCAGTGCGCCTCGCCCGATCCGTTCAGGCCCGGCAGAATAAGCGTATCAACCATGCAGGATTTCCCGTTTGATTGCGACGATCAGGATCATAGGTGTTTATCGACCGGGCCCGAAGAAACACGCATCTAAATTCTACTGAACAACTAGATTAATTTGCGAACCGGCGGTCGCTCGACAACGTAGCTGCTGCAATGGGCTCGGTCCTCGGCTGCCATCCGATCTGCGGGGCGATCAGCCTGGCGAAATCGGTGATGATCTGCACATACTCATCCAGTGCGAACTCGTAAGGCAGTTCGAGACGCAGTTCCTGCACCTCGGCCAGCACGGGATCGGCCTGAAGCCGCTCGATAATCTCCTGCGAACTCCCCACGAGGTCGCGACTGAACAGGGTGCGACGCGGCCCCTGCGGGGACAGGGTCCGTTCGTGGCGGCTGGCCGCATAGGCGCTGTAGCGGGCCCGTGTCTTGGCATCGGCGCTATCGGTCGGCACGATCACCCGTCCGGCGGCGACCCGCGGAATGCGGCCGGTCGGCAACAGAGCACGATAGGCCCTCAATTGGGCAAGCTGCGTCTCTTCGAAGCGATCGGAGACATCGCCGGAGGTGAGACTGCCGATCATCAGATTGAGCCCCTTGCTGCCAGTCCACTGATAGGAGCGAAGTGAACCGCCGCCATACCAGACCCGGTTCTTAAGACCCGCTGCGAAAGGTTGCAATCGGGCCCTTTGGCGGTTGCCTGGCGAGACCACATAGGTTTCACCATCGCCCAGATAGCGCCCGGAGAGGTTATCAAGAAGCCGCTCCACCCGCCCATATGAGAAATCGAAACTGCGCCAATCACCATCGAAGACCAATGGCGCGACCAATTCCGCATGCAGCGGCGGACCTGCGCTAACGCCGACATTCAGACGCCCACCCGAGAGAGAATCGGCCATCGACAGATCCTCCGCCAAACGGAACGGGTTTTCATAACCGAGTTGGATCACCGCTGAACCCAGTTCGATCCGTTTTGTTCTCTGGCTTGCCGCCGCGAGGAAGACCGGCGCCGACGACACGCCATGCTCCAGATGGCGCTGACGCACCCATGCACTGTTGAAGCCCAGTTCCTCACCGATCTCAAAGAGCTTCAACGAATCCTCCAGACCGGCTGCAGGATCGTCATCGGGATAGTTGCCGGGGGTGAGGAAGCCGATATGCGAAATGGAGAGAGCCATGGGTCAGGGCCTTTGAATATGCACAAGTGGTTGTTTCGGCATCAGTACTTTGGCAGTCCGGGCGGATTGGTCTCGGATTTCGACAAGGCTTCGTCGATCAACTGCCAGCGATCGAGGATCTTCTGGTAATCGCCACTGGCGATCAGTCCGTTCGTGGCAATCGTGAGGGCATTGGCGAGACCGGAGCCCTTGCGGGTGGTGATCGCGACATCGGACCGCTCCGGCCATCCCGCCGAGAGAGTACCGGCGCGTTTTATATTCTTGTCGCGGTTAGCGATGTAGACCAGCGTGGAATGCGGCTGCACGATGACGTCGGCACGGCCGGACTGCAGCGCGAGTAGCTGTGTAGCCTCGTCATCATAGTATTGCAGCTGGATCGGTTTCAGACGGGCTTTGACGTTCTCTTCGCTCCACCGCACCAGGATGCGCTCCTGGTTGGTGCCGGCACCGACAATAATGCGCAGGCCCGCAGCATCCTTCGGCTCCTTGATTACGGGGAGCTGGCTATTGGCCTTGACATAAAAACCGTGGAGACCTTGCCGATAGGTTGAAAAATCGAATTTCTCCTTGCGCTGCTCTGTCACGCCGACATTGGATATCACCGCATCATACTTGCCGGAACTCAAGCCCAACGGCCAATCCGCCCAGGCAACCGGGATGATTTCCAGTTGCAGGCCGAGGCTTTCAGCAATGGCGGAGGCGAAATCAGGATCGGAGCCAACGACGGTCTTCGCATCCGTCGCATAAGTATTCAGCGGCGGGCCACCCACGGCAGACGCGACGGTGAGCTTGCCCGGCGTCACGAACTTGAACTCGGCCGGAATGGCAGCAATCGCGTCCGGGTTCTTGCGCACATGAATGCGCCCGTTTTGCTCAGGCGACAGGTCGTAAACGCTATCGGCTCCGGCTAACGCCCCGGAAGCAAGCCCGGCACTGGCAAGCACTAGGCTGATCGCGAGAATACGGCCAATCTTTTGGAACATCGACACGATGTCACTCTCCTCATTGGATGGAAGGACACGCGCCCCACGGCGCGCTCCAGCGATTATTTCTTCGGCAGTCCCGGCGGATTGGTTCGGGATTCGCTCACGCCTTCGGCCGTCAGGCTCCAACGGGACAGGAGCTTGGCGTAATTGCCATTCTTGATCTGCTCATTGAGAGCGACGGTGACTGCCTGTGCGAGCCCCGAGCCCTTCTTTGTCGCCACGGCGATTTCCGCCGTTTGCGGCCATCCGCCGGAGAAGGTGCCAACGAGCTTGGTCTTCTTGTCTTTGGACGCCTTGAAAGCGGAAGTGGCATTCGGTCCAAGATAGAGATCGGCACGACCGGATTGCAGCGCGACATCCAGAACCGCTTCATCGTCGTAATACTGCACCTCCGAAGCGGCCAAGCCCTTGGCCTTGTTAGCCTCGATCCAGCGCAACAGGATCTGCTCCTGGTTGGTGCCGGACGACACGATGACCTTCAGACCGGCGACATCCTCCGGCTTGGAAACGCTGGTGACCTTCCCGTTCAGCGGCGAGTAGAAGCCGAGCAGGTCGTTACGGTAGGTGGAGAAGTCGAACTTTTCCTTGCGCTCTTCCGTCACGGTGATGTTGTGAATTGCGGCATCGAAGCGGCCCGATACCACACCGAGCGGCCAGTCGGCCCAGGCAATGGGAACGAGTTCCAGCTGCAGGCCAAGGCTATCGGCCACCAGCTGCGCCACGTCAGGTTCGCTGCCGACAGGCGTCTTGTTGTCACTGGCATAGGCGGCAAAGGGCAAACGTCCCGGAACGGACGCGACCGTGAACTTGCCCGGCGTGACGAACTTGTAGTCCGCCGGGATCAGCTTGATCGCCGCCTCCACCTTCTCGGCTCTGACGCGGCCTTTTTGCTCGGGCGAAAGATCGACTTCCTGCGCATGGACGATACCGGCCATCGGAGCCATGAGTGACAGCAGGCCCGCCACCACGGCACTGAAAAGCTTAGCTGAATAAGACATGTTCGGGTGTTCCTCTTGTGTTTTGGTTGGAGTATTTCCAGGAAAAGTGGAAACCGGTTTTCCGTCCGGAAATACGTAGAAACAAATGGTTAGA
This sequence comes from Rhizobium oryzicola, assembly GCF_030504645.1. Lineage (GTDB taxonomy): Bacteria > Pseudomonadota > Alphaproteobacteria > Rhizobiales > Rhizobiaceae > Neorhizobium > Neorhizobium oryzicola. Next base: position 229,548 of record NZ_JAUKWQ010000005.1, read on the forward strand.
GTACCTTGGCCAGGAATTCCGCCGTGCGCGGATGGTCCGGCCTGTTGAAGACCTTGTGCGGCGTGCCGGTTTCGAGGATGCGGCCCTGCTCCATGAAGACGACCTGATCCGCCACTTCGCGGGCAAAGCCGATCTCATGCGTGACGATGATGAGCGTGGTGCCGGAGCTGGAAAGCTCCTTGATCACGGACAGCACTTCGCCCACGAGCTCCGGATCGAGTGCGGAGGTCGGCTCGTCAAACAGCAGCACCTTCGGCTTCAGCGCCAGGGCGCGCGCAATCGCAACGCGCTGCTGCTGGCCGCCGGACAATTGCCGGGGATAGGCTTCCGCCTTGTCGGCAAGACCGACGCGGGCGAGAAGCTCGCGCGCTTCGGTTTCCGCCTGCTCGCGGGAAACACCACGGACGGTGACGGGCGCCTCGATGATGTTCTCCAGCACGCTGAGATGCGGGAAGAGATTGAAGTTCTGGAACACCATGCCGATTTCGACGCGGCGTTTCAGGATGTCCATTTCCTTCAACTCGTAAAGGGTTTCGCCCTCCTGGCGATAGCCGATCAACTGGCCGTCGATGGCAATGAAGCCGTCATCGACGCGTTCGAGATGGTTGATCGAGCGCAGCAGAGTCGACTTTCCAGAGCCCGATTGGCCGAGAATGACCGTCACGCTGCCGGCGGAAAGCGACAGCGATACATCATCCAGAACCTTGAGCGGCCCAAAGCTCTTGGAAACGCCCTGGATCGTCACGTCACCGCCGCGTGCATGCAAGGGCGCGATGCTGACATTGCGGTTGACCTGCGTCGCCGTAATGGCGGTACGGCGCTCGCGTGCCGGAACTAATTGCCGGTAAAGCCGCGAAAACAGGGAGGGCGGCAGAATGCGCAGCGCACCGCGAGCATAATGACGCTCGATATGATGCTGGATGATCGAGAGAACCGTGAGGATCACCAGATACCAGACGGTTGCCACCATCAGCAGCGGAATGACTTCGAGATTGCGGCGATAGATGATCTGGATCGTATAGAACAGTTCCGGCAGTGCCAGAATGTAAACTTGAGACGTGCCCTTGGCGAGGCCGATGATATCGTTGAAAGCCGTTGGCAGAATCGAGCGCATGGCCTGCGGAAGGACGATGCGAGATGCCTGGCGCTTACGCGGCAGACCAAGCGCTGCCGCCGCTTCCAGCTGTCCCTGGTCGACCGATAGAATGCCGCCGCGAATGATTTCTGAAGCGAAGGCAGCCTGGTTCAGCGTCAAGCCAAGCAATGCCGCCGCGAAAGGCGTCATGATCTGCGTGGTGTTCCAGCTGAAGAAGTTGATGCCGGTATAGGGCACGCCGATCGTGATCGTCTCGTAGAGATAACCGAGATTGTTGAGGATCAGCAGCAATACCACCAACGGGATGGAGCGGAAGAGCCAGATATAGGTCCAGGAGAGACCCGACAGCAGCGGCGAGCGGGAAACACGCGCCAGCGCCAGCGCCGTACCCAGTGCAAAGCCGAAAATCGAGCCGAGAAGCGTCAGCAGGAGCGTGCGGCCAAGCCCCACCAGAACGGGCTCGGCGAAGAACCATTGTGCAAACACGTCCCATCCCCAACGAGGATTGGTGAGCACGGATTGCAGGGAAATCCCGATGACGACAAGCGCGAAAATCGTGCCGGCCGTTCTTGCCGGATAGCGCGCAGGCACGATCTTGAAATGCGCATAGTTGGTTTTGGGTTGCGGTGCGGGTTTGGATTTGGCGATGTCGGAATCAATGAAGTCGGTCGTGACGGCCATCGTAAATCCTCACGCACTCTGTCGCACGGTGGCGATGGAAGGCTGGACGTGATGAGGCTGCGCTAAGCTGACAGCCTTCAGGTGTTTTTCGAACGGCAGCTTGACGATGGTCTCCGGCGGGGCCGTTGTGTCGAAGAGCGCAGTGTATCCGTTGGTCAGGTACAGACCGACCGCCTCGGGCTGGCGAAAGCCCGTGGTCAGGTAGACGCGGCTATAACCTTGGCGAACCGCTTGCGCCTCCAGCTCCAGAAGCACCTTGCGCGCCAGTCCCTGCCGTCTCAGTGAAGCATCGGTCCAGATGCGCTTGAACTCTGCCGTCCCTTCGTCAGCATGGGCCATGAATGCGCCACCGGCAATCGCACGTCCCTCACGCAACAACAGAAGGAAGTTGCCGTGCGGCGGTTGGAAAACCTCGGCCGGATAGCGGTTGATCTCCTTGGACGCCCCTTCCTTGTCGAAGAAGCTGCCATAGCGGCTGTCATATTCGAAGGTCAGTTGTTCAAGCAGTGGCCTCGCCAGCGGATCGAGGGTGCTTGTGTAATGAAATTGATCACTCATGGCGTCTCCTTGGATCGTGGCGGATCAGGACAGGAAGGCTTCGGCAAGCCGCACCCAAAGGGTGGCGGAGGGCGCGATAATGTCGTCGTTGAAGCGGTATTGCGGGCTGTGAAGAGGAGCACCTTCACCATTGCCGGCGAAGATGTACGCCCCGGGCCGGGCCTGCAGCATGTATGCGAAGTCTTCACTCGCGGTGCGTGGACGGAAATCCGCGATCACTGCGCCCTCAGGAAAATGGCTTTCGGCGATCTGGCGAATGAAGGCGGTTTCGGTGACGTCATTGATGACGGCTGGAAAGCCCCGCCGATAGTTGACATCTGCCGTCGCGCCGAAACTTTCGGCCTGCGCCCGGGCCAGTGCTGGCACGCGCTCGGCCAGCTTCGCCCTCACTTCCGGCGTAAACGCCCTCAAAGTCAGCTTCAGATCCACGCTTTCAGGAATGACGTTGGAGGCCGAGCCCCCATGAATGGAGCCGACCGTGACCACCGCCGTCTCCAGCGGATCGATATTGCGCGAAACCACGCTTTGGACGGCCGTGATGAATGCGGCCGAGGCAAGCACTGGATCAACCGCTTCGTGGGGAGCCGCGCCATGCCCGCCTTTGCCGCGAAAGGTGATCAAGGCCTGATCCACGGAAGCCATGGCAGGCCCCGCAACGAAGCCGAATTGCCCGGCAGGAACCCCAGGCCAGTTGTGAAGACCGAAGACGACATCGACAGGGAAGCGTTCGAAGAGGCCCTCGTCGATCATCGCCTTGGCACCGGCACCGATTTCTTCCGCAGGCTGGAAGATCAGCACCAGGGTTCCGTCAAACGCCACCTCCTCAGCCAGATAGCGCGCTGCCGCCAACAAAATGGCCGTATGCCCGTCATGACCGCAGGCATGCATAACACCTTCATTTTGCGACGCGAACGGCTGGCCTGTGTCTTCGAGAATGGGAAGCGCATCGAAATCGGCGCGGATGCCGAGACGCTTTTCGCCCTCCCCCCGCTTCAGCGTGGCAACCACACCCGTGCCGCCGATCCCCTCATGCACCGTAAAGCCATAGGAGAGCAGGTAGCGGGCAATGATTCCCGCTGTACGCTTCTCCTTGAAAGCCAGTTCCGGATGCCGATGAAGATCATGGCGAAGCGCAATAATCTCATCGATGAAGGCAAAGCTGATCACTTCGGCGGTGTCGCTTCCGCGACCGCCGTTCACGTGAATATTCATGATGGTCTCCAAAGCTATCGCGGCAGCATTCGCTTTGACGAACGAATGTCAGGCGCGGGCCTTCTCCCAGGTCTCTTGCGTCGCATAGCGGCTTTGCTTGAACGGCAGGCCGAGATTTTCGCGCAATGTCGAGCCAGTCAGCTGACCGTCGAAATACCCGCGCTCTTTCAGAATCGGCAGAACCAGTTCGATGAAATCGTCCAGTCCCTCGGCAATGACCGGAAAGCCGAGAATGAAGCCATCAGCGGCGTCGTTCTCGACCCAGTCGATAATCTTGTCGGCGATGGCCTCTGCCGTGCCGACAAAGCCTTCGCGTGGTGTGGCAGCTTCCAATGCCGCCTCGCGCAAGGTCTGGCCCTTTTCCCTGGCAATTCGCTTGATGCGATCCGTCGTCGAGCGGAAGCTGTTCTTGCCGATATCGCCGAGTTCCGGGAATGGCTCATCCAGCGGATAGACGCTGAAATCGTGATGATCGAAGAAGCGGCCGAGATAGGCCAGAGCTTCGTCGATGGTGATCAGATTGCGGATGATCTGGTATTTCTCTTCCGCCTCTGCCTGTGTGCGACCGACAACCGGGCCGATGCCGGGGAAGATCTTCACATCACTGGCGGAACGACCCTGTGCGACGGCCGCTTGCTTCACCCGCTGGGAGAAGGCGCGGTTTTCTTCGACAGAAACGGAATTGGTGAAGACGGCATCCGCATGCTTTCCGGCAAGGCCGATCCCCGCATCGGACGAACCCGCCTGGAAGACGACCGGTTGCCCTTGCGCAGAGCGCTGGATGTTGAGCGGGCCTTCCACGGAGAAGAAACGGCCCTTGTGGTCAAGCCGGTGCAGCTTGTCGCGCTCGAAGAACTGGCCGGTGTCGCGATTACGCACGAAGGCATCGTCATCCCAGCTGTCCCACAGCCCTTTCACGACATCCAGGTATTCGTGCGCGATCTCATAGCGTAGCGCGTGTTCCGGATGCTGACGGCTGTAGTTGCGCGCCGTTCCCTCAAGCGGAGTGGTAACCGCATTCCAGCCGGCACGACCGCCGCTGATCAGATCGAGCGAGGCGAATTGACGGGCCACGGTGAACGGATCGCTATAAGAGGTGGATACGGTTCCGGCGAGGCCGAACTTGCTTGTCACTGCCGCGAGAGCCGAAAGGATCGTCAGCGGCTCAAAGCGATTGAGGAAATGCGGGATTGACTTCTCGTTGATGTAGAGGCCATCGGCCACGAAGCCGAAGGCAATGCCAGCTGCTTCCGCCTTCAGTGCAACGCTCTTGAAGAACTCGAGATTGACGCTCGCGTCGACAGGGCTCTTCGGGTGGCGCCAGGCGTTCATATGGCCGCCTGGGCCCTGCAGCATGATGCCAAAGGTGATTTTCTTGCTCATAGGGTCATGCTCCTTGTTCAGGCGGCAGCGGAAAGCGGCGAGCGAGCCAAAAGCTCAACAGACGCCAGTCGCTCATCCGCACTGACAGCCGGGGGTTCGATGATGAATTCCTCGATGCCGTAAAGGCTAGACAGTTCCGCCAGTTGGGCATGGATCGTGTCCGGTGTACCATGCAGGATGCTCGGCTTGCGCTCCTCGATGCGGAAGCTCTTGGCGCCGGCCTGGCGGGCGAACTCTTCCGCCTGTTCACGTCGGCCGAGGCTGACTGACTGCCCGTTGTCCAGAAAGACTTTGAAGACCTTTAAACCGGAAATCTGCTCTGCGGCGCGCGCCGCATTGTTTGATGCCAACGCGGCGAGCGCCAGGATGGCGGACTTGCCGCCGCTTTCGCTGCGGAAGGTTTCGACACTGAGGCGAAGATTTTCCGGGTCGCCGTTCAGATGTCCGGCAAACACGAACTGCCACCCGTGCTGCGCTGCGAGCTTGGCGCTATCGGGGCTCGCGCCCAGCAGCAAGCGCTCGGCGCTGACTGGGGGGCGCGGACCGGCGACCGGCAAAGCCGCGTTGCGTTCGGCAGCAATGGCCTCATCCAGAAACGTGTTCAGCGCACTCAACTGAGCGACAAATTCCGGTTTCTCCGTCCGATAGATCTGCAACGCCTGGGTGGCATTCGGCAATCCACCGGGTGTCTTGCCAACGCCGAGATCGACCCGCCCCGGCGCCAATGACGACAGAAGATTGAATGCTTCCGCCACTTTATAAGGGCTGTAGTGCTGCAACATGACACCGCCGGATCCCACGCGGATGCGCGAGGTGTTCGCGAGAATCCAGCTTACCAGAACCTCGGGCGCAGAGCTTGCGAGCTCCGTCGTACCGTGGTGCTCCGCCACCCAAAACCGTCTATAACCTAGTTCTTCCGCCCGTTTGGCGAGATGGACCGTGTTCGAGAGCGCAGTGACCGCGCTTTCACCCTGACGGATGGGACTTTTGTCCAGAAGGCTGAGTTGATAAGTCATGAAGCATCTCCACCGAACCAGTTGGAGATCATTTATTCTATGTAATCGATAGACTGATAAGCAATGGATTTGCGTAAGACGGCTCCGATGGGGAAAATTCGGTGCGTCATTTCAGGCAATGCAACTTGCAAACCTACACGCTGCGCCTTCACCCGAACTTGGACCCGCCGCTGAAAACCGGACGTTTCTGCGTTTCCTGAGGTACCTGGAAGATCCGACGCAAGGCGAGAGCCTGCGTGAAGAATGCGAACTACGGGAGCCAGACGCGCACCTGAACAGGGTGCCCCTGCCCCGCCCTCGCGATCGGACGTCTATCGAAGTTTCAGACCTGAAGAGACATCTCTCAGATCTGCTCACGCGCTCCCTGAGCGAAGGCCGGAAATTGACCCGTGCATAGGCCAGGCAAGGGCAAAAGTCAGTTTTCGCGCAGAATGGTCTCACGGCAAAGATCCATTCTCTCAATATCGACGGAAATAGAATAGTGATTTTATGGACAATATTGACGATATGCGCGCGGGGAATGACACTGGAGACATTCAACGGATGCGGAGGTTTCAAATGCTCGCTTGGCTGCAAACACTGCCTCTAAGGAGGATTTTCGGATGGGTGACATTCGGGGTGGCCGATGCTTTGTCCACGCAGAGCGAGCCAATCCCCCTCTCCGACCGTGACCGTGATCAAGCCGCCGAGGTCTCCTTCTGGGGGCTTGCAGCATTCCCGGTTCTTTGAGGATCTGTGATGGCCTCTCTCGCGGAACGCACAACTCGAGTCATTGCATGGCCAAGCCTGCGTCTGCAGGGGCCACGTGATCTTCTGCTGGGTCGCTTTGCCGTGGCTGCATCTTTCGCCTTCATCCTTTTCGTGACGACCGGATTTTGAGGCTGAAAGCAGTGTTCCGAGTTTGATATGACCCGAGCCGGAAGGGGATCGCCGGTCGATTGCCCAGTATTAAAACCGTTCCAGAAAGCACCATGCTACCAGTCTCAGATGCGCCTTTGATTGCCGTGATCGGCGGTGGTTTCAGTGGGGCCGCTTTCGCGCTCCACCTCGTACGGCATCACGGGCCCGCAGCGCGGATCGTAATCTTCGAACCGCGTTCGCGGTTGGGCGCGGGGCTCGCTTACAGCACCCTGGATCCGGCGCACCGGATCAATGTGCCGGCGGGACGCATGTCGCTTTACCCCGACCTGCCGGACAACTTCCAAGCCTTTGTCGAGCGCAGCAGGGAACAGGATCGAGATGGCAAACTGCTTGCCCCGGACGGGACCCCTTACCCGCGCCGGCGCGTATTCGGAGACTATGTCGCTGCCGAGATCGAACCTTTCCTTGCATCCGGCACTGTCGTTCATCGTCGCGCCAGCGTCGCGAGCATGACACGCGTGGCGAACCGCTGGCATGTGACGGATGCGTGGGGCGAAAGCCTTCTGGCGGATGCGGTGGTTATCGCTGCGACGCATCCGCCACCCGCCTTGCCCTCGACTCTCTCATCGGTGAAGACCCATCCGAAGCTGATCAGCGATGTGACTGTCGCGGATGCGCTTGCCCCTGTTGGCAGGGACGACAGCGTCCTGATCGTTGGCAACGGCCTGACATCCGCCGATGTCGTTGCAAGCCTTGCCGAACGGGGTCACCGCGGAAAAATCACATCCATTTCCCGTCGTGGTTTGCGCTCGCGCGGCCATCCGGTCGGCACTCAAGACCCCTTTGGTGATTTCACCACATCGCCCTCAAGAAGAGCATCCGATCTTCTTCATCGCATTCGCACTGCCATCCGGGAAGCGAAGGCCCAGGGCCTGAAATGGCACCCGGTGCTCGATGCCGTGCGCAGCCAAGGCTTTGCCATCTGGCGCGCCTTGGATGTCCCTGCCCGCCGACGCATCGCGCGGCTGGCGCGACCGTTCTGGGACGCTCACCGCTTCCGCATCGCGCCACAGGTCGAGGCCGTGCTTGATGATGCCATCTCGGCAGGGCGACTGAAGATCCTCGCTGCCTCGCTCGCCAAAGTGGAGGCGACGGAGACGGGTTTCCGGGTCGAGTTGCGGGTGAAGCAACAGGCAGACACCTCCATCGATGTCGACGCCATCGTTGTCACCACCGGCCCCGCACACGGGCAGATCCTACGCTCGCAACCTTTCCTTCAGGAGCTCGCGGAGGCCGGGCTCCTCAGCGCCTGCGAGACCGGCCTCGGTCTTGCCTGCGATCTCAACGCCAATGCGTTGGGCGCTGATGGTCAGCCCATCACCGATCTCTTTATCCTCGGACCACTCGCACGCGGCACCTTCGGCGAACTCATGGGGCTGCCGCAGGTCACGGAACATGCACTGCTGGTTTCGGAGAAGGTGGCGAAGCATCTCGCCCTCCCTGAACTACCCGTCGCGAAACAACAACCCCAGAAGCTGGAAGATGCCACTGATCGGAAGCCGACTGCGCTGAGATCGCTGGCCAGATAAGGAAACTCGCATGAGCAAGACCGTCAAGCCGCTTGATTTTCTCTGGTTCATCCCCTCCTCGGGTGATGGCGCCTATCTCGGATCCGACGACCTCAGCCGCCCCTCCGATCCCGGTTATTTCAAGGAGATCGCGCAAGCCGTCGATCGCCTCGGCTATTCCGGCGTGCTGATCCCGACGGGGGCTGCCTGCGAAGAATCCTTCATTCTGGCGGCCAATCTGGCCGCCCATACGGAACAGTTGAAGTTCCTCGTTGCCATCCGGCCGGGCGTCGCTTCCCCCGCCTATTATGCCCGCTTGGCCGCCACCCTTGACCGTGTGTCAAACGGAAGGCTTCTCCTCAACATTGTCGTGGGCGGCAGCGCACAGGAACTGGCCGGCGACGGCATCTTCCTGCCGCATGACGAGCGCTATGACCATGCAGACGAATTCTTCCAGGTTTTCAACAAACTGATCGAAACCGGCAGCGCCAATCTCGATGGAAAATACATCAAGGCGCATGATGCGGAACTGGTTCTGCCGCCGGTTCAGGACCCGCGGCCACCGATCTATTTCGGCGGTTCCTCCGATGCCGCGATCGATTTCTGCGGCGGCATCATCGACAAATATCTGACCTGGGGTGAGCCGCCCGCACAGGTGGCGGAAAAGATTGCGAAGGTGCGCAAGGCAGCCGCAGCGCACGGCCGCGAGGTGACCTTCGGTATCCGTCTCCACTTCATCGTTCGCGAAACGGACGAGGAAGCATGGGAGGCAGCCGACCGCCTGATCTCGAAACTGTCGGACGAGACCATCGCCGCCGCGCAGCAGGTGTTCGCAAAGAATTCCGACTCGGTGGGGCAGGCGCGGATGGTCGCCCTGCATGGCGGACGTCGCGACAAGCTGGAGGTCTCGCCCAATCTCTGGGCCGGTATTGGACTGGTACGCTCCGGTGCGGGCACGGCGCTTGTGGGTTCGCCAAAGACGGTGGCTGAGCGGCTGCGCGAGTATCAGGATCTCGGTATCGACACCGTCATCGCATCCGGCTATCCGCATCTGGAGGAAGCCTATCGGGTTTCTGAACTGCTGTTCCCGGAGATCGGCCTTGGCGGGCCCCGCAATCAGCTGCGCTCCTCCTTCGGTAAGAAACAGCTCTTCGGCGGCGGCGGCCATGGCGGTAACGTGCGGGTTGCTTCCGGCTCCTGAAACGGCAGAAAGAACTGATATTCTACAAACTTTATAGGGAATGAAAAAGGCTGTCTCGCAACTGCCGTTGGCCCCCGCTAGCCTACCAGGATCGAACCACCGCTCAGGGATAGCGCAATGACCAGTCAGTTTTCCGCGAAGGCGTTTCAGACAAATGATGCTCGCCCCTTACCCCAAGACCGTCCGGCAGATGCGGACAGCCTGAAGCTTGCCCTCCGCAGCCTGGCCGGTGGTGTGAGCATCATCACCACGGGCGAAGGTGAAACGCGCACGGGTGCTACCGTGACATCCGCCACGGCCCTGTCGGTGGAGCCGCCGCGCATGCTGGTGGCGCTCAACCGGACGTCATCCACCTGGCCGGTGCTGGAACGCTACGGCTTCTTCGGCGTGAATATCGTTGGGCCCGGACATCAGACGCTCGCAAACCAGTTTGCTGGCGTCGGCGGATTGAAGGGGCCGGATCGCTACCGCGGATGGGAATGGACCCGGCTTGCGAGCGGCGCTCCGCTGCTTGAAGATGCCGTTGCCGCGATCGACTGCGTTGTCGAGGAGGCGATCGAGCGCCACAGCCATGTGATCGTGATCGGCAAGGTGCTGGCGATCCGCGCGTCGGAAGGCCGCTCCTTGGTCTATCAGGGCGGCGCCTACCATACGCTCGGCTAATCGTCTGGCGTTTTGAGTGATCCCCGGATCGGGGAAAGATTTGCTTCCCCGTTTCGTCATGCCGGATGAAACGTTCTTTCCGATAAACGTCACTCATGGCAGCATTCCGAGAGGATTTGGAGGGCCATACATGCAGAATGTGTTTCGCCTGCCCGTTCATTCGCAACAGGATATGGGGCATCCTTCGACGGAAGAAGAAGCTCTTGCTGCGGCAAGGGATTTCGCCAGCCGGATTGGCGTCTCCACATCATCCGGCTATGTACAGGCCCTGCCCTATCGCGAGTTGGAATGGATCGCCCGTGCCGGGCTTCTCGGTGTCGGCGTGCCAGCCGAATTCGGCGGTCCGGACCTTGCCAACGCGTCTCTCGCGGAAATTGTTGCAATTACGGCGGAGGTCAATCCGCTGATCGGCGAAAGCCTCAAGAGCCATTTCACCGTGCTGGAAACGTTACGTGTCGAAGGAGCACCTGCGCAACAGAAGTTCTTCTTTGCCGGCGCGCTGGCAGGCGAACATTTCTGCGGCGTATCGCTCACCCAAGCCAGCGGGCGAACCAGCACTGTCCCGCAGGCCACGCTCTCCATCAACAGGTCGGGATGCAGTCTGACCGGCGAACTGCGTTCACTGCTGCCGCTGTTTTCGGACTGGATTGCCGTGACAACCGTTGATCCACAAGGCACGGCACACATGGCGCTTGTTCATCGAGATACCGAAGAAGTCGCATTTAAACACGTCGCGGCCGATGCCGAGCAGCTGAGACATGAAGCACCGGCCATTGTTTTCGAGGATGTCCATATTGCTGCAGACAGCATCTTGCGAGTTCCGGAAAGGGGAAAGCCATCCACGCCGAGTATCCTAAGCATGCTACTCGACAGCGCCATTGATCTCGGAATCGCGCGCGCCATTCTGCGTCATCTCACAGCAAGGCAGAGGCTCGAATGGATCGAACCGGCAGGCGACCGGCAGAATGACGACGATCTCGATGTTCTCAATGCGCTTGGTCGTCTGGCTGCGAGCATAGAGGGCTTGGGCGCCATGGTGGAGCGGGCGGGACTGCATCTCGACATCGCGCAGATCGACGCAACGGAAGAGGCTGTGAGCAAGGCTTGGCTCTCAGCCACATCGGCGAACATACTCTCAAGCGAGATCGTTCGGGATTCCATTGCGAACATTCTCGATCTGCAGGGACCGACCTCCTTATCGGCGATCGCCTATGGCCGTGCCGAAAACCGACACGCGTCCCACAGGCATCGCGCTGGCCACCGCCATATTCTCGGCCGTCACCTCATCGCCGCGTCCACGAGCGGCACGAACGCACACATCAACTGACTAAAAAGGTCAGGCTTCGCTCGCTGTATCCAGAAGATCGGCAACCGGCCGCTTCTTCTGGACGAATTCCGCGAGGCTCGTGCCATCGAGAATGGCGGCCATCGCATCGCGTACATCTGTCATCGTCGCGCGAATCTGACAGTCTTCCGGATGATCGCAATCTTCGCAGGGTTCGAATGCTGTCTTGCTGGCACAGCGGATCGGCGCAAGGGGACCGTCCAATATGCGGATCGCCTGCCCCACAGAGATCTCTGCTGCCGGTTTTGACAGCGCATAGCCGCCGCCAGGGCCCTTCTTGGATCGAAGGAGTCCGCCATTGCGTAGTTCGAGAAGGATTGTATCGAGAAACTTCTTCGAAATATTGTTCTTAGAAGCGATGTCCGCCACGAACGCGGTCTCTCCCGGCGCCAACTGTGCCAGATGAATCAGCGCCTTCAGCCCGTATTTGCCCTTCTTGGTCAGCATCGCGTTATGATCATCCCGCCCTTTGTACTTGTTGCATATAGTCGCTCCGCGCCGCGGAGAGCAAGTGCGCCGGCGATGTCGGCGAAGAAACTCTCGACACAGGCTGGCTGTGTTTTCGTTGGCACCGGCTGAAGGCGCTAAATCCGATATAGGCTCGCTATTGCGCATAAAGACGCGGAGCCGGAAAAAGCTACCCTCCCCCTCCCTCAATTTAGTACATCAGTTTACTGGACTAAATTGACCCAAGGCCGTGTTTCTTAGAATATGGTGACAGAAAGATAAGGAACAGACATGACACCATTTTCTCTGCCGCATCTCGGTATTTTCGACTTCCTCACTTTCAGAACTCTGAAACTGAGCGGCGCGAAAAAAAGCTATAAACCAGAAGCGGCACCGATCGTCATGTCCAATCCTGATGAGCGCGAGGAGAGTTCCCAGATTTACCTTTGGAGCTTCTTTCCCCTCTTTTGAAACCCGTGGTCCTGAAGGGACCATGATCGAAAGGTTACCCCATGTTCCGGATTGGCTTGTCATCCGCCATTCGATCGCGTTCCAACCCTCGTCGCATGCTCATGCGCTGTTGCTGCCTCCTCATTGCAAGAGGTTGAGAATGACCCAAACAAATCCAAGGGCTGAGGCTGCGTCATGGAAAAGAGCGTTGTGGAATTTGGAGGTCTACCCGTCGGGATAGCCGTCAACGATGGAAGTGTCTTCCGCTTCATCGCGGTGAAATTTCATGTGATTGATCTTGATAATCAGAAATTCGCAAGTCTGGGAGACCTGCGCAGGGCTATCTTCCGCCATGTGAGCAACGCACGCCCGTTGGCCGCCTAAGATCGATCGCACCGCATTCCATCTATCTGACAACTCCTAATTTATGGCCAGGCCTCTCCGCCTGGCCTTTCGTGTTTCCAGGCGACCGACATCGACCGAAGGACCCCATGTCGCGACTGCACAATATTACATCAGAATGATGGATTATTTTGCCTGCACCTGCTCAAAGCTCGACACTATTTTTCGCTTTAGCAGTTGAAAATGAACATGCCTTCTTCGAACCCGGCGACTGTTCCTGCGATGCTTTGAGCGTGACGGAAGTCGCAATGAACGCTTCCGCAAATCAACTCGCTAGGGACACACTATGACAAAGAAAGTCGGAAACACCTTCTCCTGGACCCGCCGCGCAAGTCTTGCCGCCATAATTGCAGGTGCGATTGCAGGCTTCAGCGTTCCAGCTGCCCATGCCGCCGACAAGACCATCAAGGTCGGCATCATCAGCGGTGAAGACGAAGACGTCTGGCGCACTGTCACCGCTGAGGCAGCAAAGAAGGGCCTGACCATCAAGACCGTCGTCTTCAACGATTACACCCAGCCCAACGAGGCCCTGGAACGCGGCGACATTGACGCGAATGCCTTCCAGCACAAGCCCTACCTCGACAACCAGATCAAGCAGCACGGCTATCACATCGTGCCTGTCGGTTACACCGGCGTCTGGCCGATCGGCCTCTACTCGAAGAAGCAAAAGAGCGTCGCGGATCTTCCCAAGGGCGCGCAGGTGGGCGTGCCGAACGATCCGTCCAACGAAGGCCGCGCACTGCGCGTGCTGCAGAACGAAGGCTTGATCAAGCTGAAGGACGGCACGGGCATCCTGGCAACGATTGCCGACATCACCGAGAACCCGAAGGGCCTCAAGATCAAGGAACTGGATGCCGGCGTCGTCGGTCGCGCCATCGATGATCTGGATGCCGCCGTCGTCAACACCGACTGGGCGCTGAAGGCAGGCCTCAGCCCGGCACAGCGCATCGCGCAGGAGCCAATCAACGACAATCCCTACCGCAACTTCATTGCCGTCAAGCAGGGCAATGAGAACCAGGAATGGGTGAAGACGCTGGTATCGTCCTATCAGAATGAAACCGTGAAGGCCGTCTTCGACAAGGTCTACAAGGGCACCGGCCTGATCGCCTACTAAGGCGCTGACGAGCTTTGTGTTTTACGGCGGCGGGCAATACCCGCCGCCTTTCTTCATTTGGAGAATATGGTCATGAACAGCCATTCTGTCGTGGACATCAGCCATTCCCAGTCTCTTGCTCAGCCTTCTCTTGGGGGTGAAGAGGTTGTGCGGCTGGTCGATGTGCGGCGCCGCTTCAACCAGACCGTCGCACTGGATGGAATTTCGCTCACCGTTCGCAAGGGAGAGATCCTTGGTATCATCGGGCGCAGCGGCGCCGGCAAATCAACGCTGATCCGCTGCCTGAACGGGCTGGAACGCCCCGACAGTGGCGAGATTGTCATCGAGGGAAAACGCATCGATCAGCTGGCGGAGCGACAGCTGCAGCCGCTGCGCCGTCGTATCGGCATGATCTTCCAGCACTTCAACCTGCTGTCCAGCAAGACGGTCGAGGCCAATGTTGCGCTACCCTTGAAGATCGAAGGCTTGCCCAGATCGGAACGACTTGCACGTGCGCACGAACTGCTGGATCTGGTGGGATTGTCCGACAAGGCGAAAGCCTATCCGGCACAACTGTCCGGCGGGCAGAAGCAGCGTGTCGGCATTGCCCGCGCGCTTGCAGCGCGCCCTGCCCTTCTGCTCTCCGACGAGGCAACTTCCGCGCTTGATCCGCAGACGACCCGGTCCATCCTCGCCCTCCTGAAGGAGATCAACCGCAAGCTCGGTCTGACCATCGTTCTCATCACCCATGAAATGGATGTGGTGCGCACCATTGCTGACCGCGTGGCGGTAATCGATGCCGGGCGGATTGTCGAGGAAGGCAGTGTCCGATCTGTCTTTGCGGCTCCACAGCAGGAGATCACCAAAAGCCTCCTGTCCGGCAACAGGCCTCATCTGCCGGAACACCTGCAAACGCGGCTCGGCTCATCCGGCAACAGCCTCGTCGCGAGCATCGATCTGATCGGGGCATACGGACAGCAGCAGTTCTTCGCGGACCTGGCGGAAACACTGGCCCATGGCGGCTCGCTCGTGCAGGGCGCTCTCGACCATATCCAGGGCGAACCGGTCGCCCGCTTCTTCATCACCATTCCGGCAGACCAGCAGGCGATCCTTGAGCGTCTGCGCGCAAAACTCCACGCTGCCGGCGCTCACCTGGAGGTTCTGGGCCATGTCTGAAATCATGATCGAACTGTTGATCAGCGCCATCTGGGAAACGCTGCTGATGACCGTGGCATCCGGCCTGATTTCGCTTGTCGCAGGGCTTCCTCTCGGCCTGGCGCTGGTTGCGACAGCCAAGGGTGGAGTTGCGGAAAACCTCTGGGTCAACCGTATTCTCGGTGCGGTCATCAACGCCTTCCGCTCGGTCCCCTTCATCATCCTGCTGGTCGCGCTTATTCCGGTCACCCGCTTCATCGTCGGCACGGCACTCGGCACCTGGGCTGCGATCGTGCCGCTGGCGATTGCCGCAACCCCTTATTATGCGCGCATCGCCGAGGTCTCTCTGCGGGAAGTGGACAAGGGGCTAATCGAAGCCGTTCGTGCCATGGGCGGCAATCGCTGGACGATCATCCGCGAAGTGCTGATCCCTGAAGCATTGCCGGGCATCGTTGCCGGCTTCACCGTCACGCTCGTCACTCTCATCGGGGCGTCGGCAATGGCGGGTGCGATTGGTGCGGGCGGGTTGGGCGACCTTGCGATCCGCTACGGCTATCAGCGGTTCGAAACCGGCGTGATGATCGCCGTCGTCATTGTGCTGATCATCCTCGTCTGCGGCATTCAATGGATCGGCGATCGCCTGGTTGCCCAACTGGATCGCCGGCAGGCGCGCAATTGATCATCGAGGCCGGCGGCGCGTTTTGCCGCCACCGGCTTCGCGCACGTTCTAGCGAGCGGGTTTCCCTGCATTGGTTGCGGCGGTGAACCGTGCAATCGCGGCCTTGCCGAGCGTCGTGCGGATCATATGGCTTTGTGGTGCGTGCGCCCGCGCAGTCAGTGCGTCGCGGTGATGCCGCTCCAGATGATAATCCCGTCGAAGGCCGCGATTGCCGCCAAGTTCCAGCGCGAGATCCGTCACCCGCACCGCATTCTCAATAACGGCATGGCGGAGCACCATGGCATCGGTTCCGACAGACCTTCCCGCATCCACATCGCGGCTGACCGATTGCAGCAGCCGTGCATTGCTGGCCAGCAGAACCTCGATCTCGCCCAGGCCCTCCTGAAGTCGCGGGATCGTGGAAAGCGGCGCACCAAGACTGGAGGGGCTATGCTGTGTCAGATGCGCCAGCAGATCGTTGCGGGCAGAGATCGCTACACCCTGATAGACGGCAGCCAGCAGCGTGAAGAACACATTCCCGCCTGCCTCATCGCGTCGTAGCGGCTCGGTCGCCAGCTGCTCGGCAATGATATGATCGAGCGGCACCCGGACGTCGCGAAGAACAAGATCGTCGCTTGCGGTGGCATACATGCCGGCCGCTTCCCAGGTTTTGACCTGCGACATTCCATCCAGGTCCAACGGAACGAGAAGCTGGATCAGGCGCGGCTCCGTCTCTTCGGTCAGCGCCAGCACATTGGCGAAGGCAAGACCGGTCAAGCCCGTCACGAAGCTCTTGCGGCCATTGATGATCCAGTGATCGCCATCCTGCCGCGCGGTCGTGGCTGGTAGACCGCCATGCGCGGGCGAGCCCATGCCGGGTTCGGCCTGGGCGGCGTTCAACAGCGCAGGTCGCTTGCGATTGGCCTCCAGCACCAGTTCGGCCAGATGGGAGGGCCAATCGCCACGCCGGATGGCAGCGTGGTTATTGTAGTGCATGGCAAGCACCAGCGCCGTCGAGGGCTCGCCCACAGCGATGGCAGAGATGACAGCCTGCGCCGTCTCAAGCCCCTCGCCCAGGCCGCCCTGTTCGCGAGCCGTCACCAGACCCAGCAGACCGGCCTCGAACAGTGCCTGGAAATTGGCGGCGGGGAATTCCCCCGTCCGATCGTGATGGGCAGCCGTCTGCGCAAAGGATGAAGCCAGTTCCTGCGCGGACGCGATCACATCGCGCTCCGCTGTTGCCGTCTTGAGAGCTGTGACATGGGCGGTCATGCAACGGCCCTTCCATCCAGCAGCGCCCACGGACGATGATCGACCCAATCCGCCACGCTGAAATCAGTCTCCAGAAAACCCCAGTCGCGCAGGAAATCCTTGTAGTGGCCAACCGCATCGACAAGCTCGGGATCAAGTGAGAGGCCGAGATGGCGATGGACATCCGCCCCATTGGCGGCGAGCACTTGTTCTTCCGTGGCGCCGGCTTCGCGGGCCACAAAGCGGCGCGTTTCCTCAGGATGCCGCTCAGCCCAGGCCGATGCCTGATGGATAGCGCCGATCAGGCGCGCCACCAGATCCGGTCGCTCGTCCGCCAGTTTTTGATCCACGGTCAGGATGCGCGGCGACCCGGAATTGATTCGGATTTTCGGGTCGGGGTGAAAACCAAACTCCACCACGGGTACAGCGCCGATGAAATTGGCCGCGGCGATGCCGGCTGTTCCCTTGACAAAGATCGCATCCACTTCGCCACGCAAGAGCGCGGCCGCTTCCTCGCCGAACGACTGCCGGCGCTTGAGACCGAAGAGCGACTGTCCCTCCTGATCGGCAAGCACCGACTGCGCGATCTCGACGTCAACGCGCTCAACGTCATCGACGGAAAGCCCTTCGAGTGAAAGTGCCGAAACCAATCCCTTGAGCGCCGTCGCACGCATGAAGTCCACAATGCCTTCGGGGCGCTTCGGAATACCGACACGCCGCCCGACCAGGTCCTCCACCGAACGAATGCCACTGGTGGGAAGCGTAATGAGCGCCTGAAACTCGTCCGTCCAGGTGATGCCGACGAGCCGCGTTTGCCGCCCTTCCGATCGCGCCCGAATAGGCGGCACGTTGCCGCCATGGCG
Source organism: Rhizobium oryzicola (assembly GCF_030504645.1). Taxonomy (GTDB): domain Bacteria; phylum Pseudomonadota; class Alphaproteobacteria; order Rhizobiales; family Rhizobiaceae; genus Neorhizobium; species Neorhizobium oryzicola. The sequence continues at coordinate 247,451 of NZ_JAUKWQ010000005.1, forward strand.
GAAGGACCATTCGAGCGTGTGATTGAAATGGCTCTGGCGGACATTTCGATCAGGCGAATCGATGATAGATTTTAACGCGACGCCCGCCTCGGAGACTGTCTTCTCCAAGAGACCAAGTTGCGCCGCAAGCCCAACAGGGGTCGGCACAGGGCAGCGGGTATACCAGAGTTCGGAGAGAGTCATGATATTTGCTCCAGGGCTATTCGGTGCGGCGGCTCTTCAGGGGACACTCAGGCTGAGGTGACATAGGCGTAGGCCAGGCTGCCGGAGACACCCTCGGCGCCGACCGTATGGTCCGCGATGCGTTTGTTGTAGATCGTGATTTCCGGAGGGCTGGCGACATCGATCGCCGGCAAATCCTCGACCAGTACACGCTGGATGTCGCGCCACTGCTCGAACCGCTTCTTCGGATCGATCTCAACCGCTGATGCTTCCAGAAGCGCATCGACCTTGGGATTGGAATAGGCCGCACCGTTCGAGAACGGCACGCCTTTGCGGAAGTTCTGGCTCCAATAGAGACGCTGAACACCCACGGTCGGATCGAAAAGATTGCTCATGCCTTCATAGGCAAAGTCGAAGTCGCGATCCGTGTAGATCCGCTTGGTATAGGTGGCAAAGTCCTGAGACCGCACCGTCACCTCGATGCCGACCTTCGCGAGCGCCTGGCGGATATATTCCGCACCACGCGCATATCCCTCGCCGCTCGGCACATAATCAATCGTGAGTTTCGCTCTGATGCCGCCCGCACCACGTTTGTAGCCTGCCTCATCCAACAATGCCTCGGCCGCCCTCAGATCGACCGGATAAGTCTTCAGGTCTCCGACATACCACTTCGTCAGCTTAGGATTGATCGGCCCCGGATTGATGGAGCCGTAACCATAATTGACCGTGTTGAAGATGACCTTCTTGTCAATCACATGAGCGAAGGCACGGCGCACCCGGACGTCTTTGAAGAAATCTTTCTCCAGATTGAACTCAATCCTGCTGACACTGTTGGAGTATTGATAGCCTTGTGTCTCGAAGCCGATATGCGGCAAGGTCTTGATCCGATCAAGATCGCTGTAAGGCAATGGCGTACTGGGTGCGAGGTCGATCTCTCCCGTTTCAATCGCGATCGCTCGCGCTGCCGAATCGGGGATGAAGCGGACTATGAGACGATCAAGGTAGGGGCGCGGCTTATCCCAATAATCGGGGTTCCGCTCATAAACGAGATGGCTGCCACGCACCCATTCCTTGAAACGGAACGGACCCGTGCCGACAGGTGCTAGATTAACAGGACTTTCAGCCGCCTTCGTACCCTCGTAGAGATGCTTCGGAACAATCGGCGTTTCGGCGGCTGCCAGCGCTGTAATGAGATAGGGTGCCGGTTTCGACAGCACGAAAATTGCCGTCAGTTCATCCGGCGTTTCCACCTCCGTCAGGTTCAGGAAGGTGTTGCGACCCCGCGGATGGATCTCCTTGATGGTCTTGATGGAATAGGCGACATCTGCCGAGGTGAATGGCTTGCCATCATGCCACTTCACTCCGGGACGCAGATGGAAGGTATAGCGCAGACCGTCAGGGCTAATCGCCCACTCCTGTGCCAAAAGCGGCTTTGGGTTGAGATCGAAGTCGTAAGTCAAAAGGCCTTCCGTGACCTTCGGAGAAACGTAGACGGAGTTGTAGGCCGTGTGCGCAATCGTTGTGAGAACGGGCGGCTCGGATGCCAGCACCAGTGTGGCAGTCCCCCCACTCACGGGCGCGGCGGCCTTCGCCCAAAACCCGGTCAGCGATAGACCCGCCAAGGCGACGGAACTCTGCAAAATATGCCTGCGTGTCAAATGGAACTTGGTGTGCATGGACGCCTCTCGTGTCGCTGGCGAGAAATTCCCTCCTCGCCTCTAATACCGTTCAATTTTTGCCGAGAAGCGCCATTCCTCAGAACAACGAGCCACGAATCCTATAAATAGGAAAATAAAATCCTATTTCTTGGTGTTTCTGGCGCATATCTCGCAAAAAATTTCCTTAGCTATTTGACAAAATCCATAAAACTAGTCAACTAATGTGCATGAAATTTGTCGCCACCCATCGCGGATCGAAGACATGACTTTACCTGACAGGCTCTTGAGACGAGTGAGGCGAATCTTCTTTCAGGCGATCCCCACCGTCCTTGGAATCGTGATCCTCAATTTCTTTCTGCTGCAGTTCGCGCCAGGCGATGCGGCTGATGTGATGGCGGCAGAGGCTGGTTCTGCAACCGTCGAAACCATGGCAGACCTCAGGTCACGCTTCGGGCTCGATCTGCCGGTCATCCACCAACTGCTGAACTATCTAAACAATCTCGCCCATTTCAGCCTCGGCTACTCACCCCGCTACGGCATGCCGGTTGCCGAGCTGATCGGCCAGCGGCTCCCCGGCACACTGGTTCTGATGAGCGCCGCTTTGCTCTTTGCACTCACCATCGGCGTGGTTCTTGGTTCGCTGATGGCGCAGTTCTCTGGCCGCTTGCCGGATCGTGTCCTGTCGGTCGGATCGCTACTCTTCTATTCCGTGCCGGGTTTCTGGATCGGGCTGATGCTAATCCTGCTCTTCTCGGTCAAGCTTGGCTGGTTGCCATCCGGTGGCGACAGCACCATCGGCAGCAATCTCACGGGCTTCGCGTTACTGGCCGACAAGGCGCGCTATATCGTTCTGCCCGCGCTGTCGCTCTCGCTCTATTACCTCGCGATCTACGCACGATTGACGCGCGCCGCGATGCTGGAAGTCAAATCCCAGGATTATGTGCGCACAGCGCGTGCCAAGGGCGTCTCGCCTCTGCGCCTCGTGCTGCGCCACATTCTGCGCAATGCGCTGATCCCGATCACCACGCTGGCCGGCATGCATATCGGTGGCATGCTGGGCGGCGCCGTCGTCGTGGAAACCGTCTTCAGCTGGCCCGGCCTTGGCCGTCTTGCTTTCGAGGCCGTCATGGCGCGCGATTTCAGCGTCCTGCTCGGCATCCTGCTCCTGTCCTCATTTGTCGTGATCATTGTCAATGCCACGGTTGATCTGCTGCAGGCTTGGCTTGATCCGCGCATCGGAGAAAGCCGATGACACTCACTCAATCCTCGATTATCCCTTCAAAGCGTCTCAGTGCCGTCCATACCGACGAAACCGAAGCGGCACCCCCAGAGCAGTCCAAGGAGTGGCCCTTCCTGCATGCGCCGGATGCCCTCACTCAGTCGTCCGCCACGGTGACGAAGGCCGGCCTTCGTCGGGAAGTGCGCATCTTCCTGACCAACCCCAACGCGATTATCGGCCTTGTCTTCCTGGTGACGGTCATCGCGGTCGCATTGGCGGCCCCCTATCTCTTCCCGGGCGATCCCCTGGAAATGGTGGCGCGCCCCTTCCTCTGGCCGGGCCAGAACCCCGCCTACCCGCTGGGCACTGATTCCATGGGGCGCGACGTGCTGGCGGGCATTGTACACGGCGCTCGGATTTCGCTGACGGTCGGCATTGCCGCGACCCTGATTGGCCTGACCATCGGCGTGTTGGTCGGCGCAATTGCCGGCTATTTCGGCGGCGTCGTGGATGATGTCCTGGTCAAGCTGATCGAGATCTTCCAGACCCTGCCAAGTTTCGTGCTGCTGGTGGTTCTGGTTGCCATTGCCCAGCCGAACGTACTGACCGTCACCTCCGCCATTGGCATCATCACCTGGCCGATGGTGGCCCGCCTCACCCGTGCCGAATTCCGCGCCATCCGCGAAAAGGATTACGTGCTGGCAGCCCGCAGCCTTGGTTATGGGCATGTGCGGATCGTGTTCCGCGAGATCCTGCCGAACGCTCTGCCCCCCATCATCGTGACATCCTCCGTCATGGTGGCCGGCGCCATCCTCATGGAAGCAGCTCTTTCGTTCATGGGGCTGGGTGATCCGAACCGCGTCTCCTGGGGTTCGATGATCGGCGCAGGCCGCGATGTCATCCGCACCGCCTGGTACCTCACCGCCCTGCCCGGCCTCGCGATCGTCTTCACTGTGATTTCTCTTAACCTGATCAGCGATGGGCTGAACGACGCACTCAACCCGCGCTTCTCGGAGGAACGTCGATGACTGCTCTTCTCGATGTTCGCGATTTCTCCGTTGCCTTCGGCGCAAGCCAGCCGGTCAAGGGCGTCAGCTTCACCGCCAATCCCGGTGAAATGCTCGCCATCGTCGGCGAATCCGGTTCCGGTAAGTCGCTGACGGCTCTTGGCCTGATCGGCCTATTGCCACGACATGCGAAAACCGGCGGAGAAATCCGCTTCGACGGGCGCAACCTTCTTGGTCAAAGCGAGCGCGATTGGCGCAAGATCCGCGGCCGCGATATCGGCATGATCTTCCAGGAGCCGATGACATCCCTGAACCCGGTGCTGACCGTCGGCGAGCAGATCACCGAAGTGTTGCGCATCCATGAGCACGTCGACCGGAAGCAGGCGCGCCAGCGCGCCGTGGAACTTCTGGAACTGGTCAACATTCCGGAAGCCCGCAAGCGCGTGGATGATTATCCGCATCAGCTTTCCGGCGGCATGCGCCAGCGTGTGATGATTGCCATCGGCGTCGCCTGCAATCCGAAACTGCTGATCGCCGATGAGGCAACGACCGCTCTTGATGTGACGATCCAGGCGCAGATCCTGCAGCTCCTCGACAACCTGCGGCGTGACCTGAACATGGCCGTCATCCTCATTACGCATGATCTGGGTATCGTTGCGCAATGGGCGGACCGGGTGATGGTGATGTATGCCGGTCGCAAGGTCGAAGAGGGTCTGCCGGAGCCGGTCTTTACCAACCCTTACCATCCCTATACCCGCGGTCTGTTGGGCGCGTCGCCACGCGCCGAAAGCGGCCATCACTACCGGCAAGGCCCACTGATTGAAATTCCGGGCTCCATCGTGTCCGCGACCGGGGAAAAGGGCTGCGCCTTCCGTCCCCGCTGTCCGAGCGCCCAGGCCTCCTGTGGCTTTGCCGTGCCGCCGCTGAGGCAGATCACTGAAGATCGGCTTGCCGCCTGCCCCTTTACTCCGACAAGCTTTGTGAGCCACGTCCATGACGCTTCTCTCCGTTCGTAATCTCTCAACCCATTATGCGGGTGGACGCGGCACCGTGCGCGCCGTCGATGATGTCTCGCTGACCATTGAGCCAGGTGAGACCGTGGCGCTGGTGGGCGAATCCGGTTGCGGGAAATCCTCGCTCGGCAAGTCGCTGATGCGTCTGGTCGAGCCGACATCCGGTCAGGTGGAGTTCAAGGGCAAGGACGTCACCGCCATGCCGGCGCGGGAACTGCGCAGCCTGCGCCGCAGCATCCAGATGATCTTTCAGGACCCCTTCGCCTCGCTCAATCCGCGCCAGACGATCCGTACGATCCTCACCGCACCGCTGAAGGTCCATGGCGTCGGCGATTCCAAGCGCCGCCGGGAGATTATCGAATCCATCATCGTGCAGGTCGGGCTGCCAGCCGATTCACTCGATCGCTATCCGCACGAGTTTTCCGGTGGGCAGAGGCAGCGCATCGGCATTGCCCGCGCGCTGATCCTCCAGCCGGAACTTGTCGTGTGCGACGAACCGGTTTCGGCGCTCGATCTGTCCATCCAGGCGCAGATCCTGAACCTGCTCGTGGAGATGAAGAACAAGCTCTCGCTCTCCTATCTCTTCGTCTCGCATGATCTTTCCGTTGTGCGCTACTTCTCCGACCGGGTGCTGGTCATGTATCTCGGCAAGATCGTGGAAAGCGCGCCGACGGCCGAGCTGTGGGCGGACCCGAAGCACCCGTATACCCGCGCGCTTCTCGCCGCCGTGCCGGATCCCAGCCGCCGCAAGCAGGCAGCGCCCATTGCCGGCGATCTGCCAAGCCCGCACAATCCGCCCTCCGGCTGTCGCTTTCACACACGCTGTCCGCTGGCAACCGATCTCTGCCGCGCGCAAGCGCCGGAACACCGCCTCTTCGGCCCTGCCCATGCAGTGGCCTGCCACCACACAAACTAAAGACCGATTGGAGTAGAACATGGTCGATTATCGCTACCTTGGCCGCAGTGCGCTGAAGGTTTCCCCTTTGAGCCTCGGCACCATGATGTTCGGCGGGCCGACGCCGGATGACGTGGCCTTCCGCATCATCGACAAGGCGAAGGAACAGGGCATCAATTTCATTGATACCGCCGATGTCTACAATGATGGCAAATCGGAAGAGGTCGTCGGACGCGGCATCAAGAGCAATCGCGATCATTGGGTTGTCGCCACGAAGTTCGTGAACTCGCGCGAAAAAGGCCCCAATCTCGGCGGCCACTCCCGCAAGTGGGTGATTGAGACGGTCGAAAATTCGCTGCGCCGCCTGAACACCGACTACATCGACATTCTCTACTTCCACCGCGCTGTCTTCGATGCACCGCTGGAAGAACCGGTTCGCGCCATTGCCGACCTCATCCGGGCAGGCAAGCTGCGCTATTTCGGCGTGTCGAACTTCCGCGGCTGGCGCATTGCGGAAATCTCGCATCTGGCCGACCAACTGGGCATCGATCGTCCTATCGCCAGCCAACCGCTCTACAACATCGTCAACCGCACCGCGGAAGCGGAGCAGCTGCCGGCTGCGCATCACTTCGGCCTTGGTGTCGTCTCCTACTCGCCGCTGGCGCGCGGCGTCCTGACCGGCAAGTACCAGCCCGGTGCGGCACCGGCCGCCGATAGCCGTGCGGGCCGTGGCGACAAGCGCATTCTGGAAACGGAATGGCGTCCGGAATCGGTCGAGATCGCCCAGAAGATTGCCGCCCATGCTCAACGCAAGGGCATCAAGGCTGCCGATTTCGCGCTCGCCTGGGTGCTGAACAACCAGCTGGTGACCGCTGCCATCACCGGCCCGCGCACGGAAGAACATTGGGACGGCTATATCCGCGCACTCGATGTGCAGATCGATGCCGAAGACGAGGCGCTGGTCGATAGCCTCGTCACGACCGGCCACCCCTCTACGCCGGGCTTCAACGATCCGAGCCATCCGGTGGAAGGCCGCGTGGCGCGCGCCGTGAAAGTCTCCAAGCCGGCGGCCGCGGCGCCCCGCGCTGTCGCCTGATCGACAATCCCTCGGACGGCGGATCTACGCCGCCGTCCCCTGCTCCCCTTCACCGGAAACCCGTCATGCCCAGTACGTTGCGATCCTTGCCTGCCGACCCTGCACCTGCCTCTGCCTTTTCCCGTGAGGCGTTGATTGAAAGTGCGCGAAGCATTGCCGCCGATCTGGCGGTGGATGCGGCCCGACGGGAGCGCGAGCGGGTTCTGCCCTTCGACATCTTCGACAAGATCAAAAAGGCGCGATTGGGAACCTTGCGCATTCCCCAGGCGCTTGGCGGGCCCGGCGGCAGCATCAGCGACTATATCGAAGTGCTGATGATCCTCGGCGCGGCAGACAGTAACGTGCCGCATGCACTACGCAGCCACTTCAATTTTACCGAAGGGCTGGTGCTGGGCGGCATTCCGGGCGAGCGAGAGCGCACGCTGCTTGCACACGTGCTGGATGGCAAGCTGTTCGGCGGTGCGCACACGGAACAGGGCACGCACAAGCCCGGCGAAATCACCACGCGCCTGACCCGCGACGGTGAGAATTTTCGACTGAATGGCCGCAAATGGTACGCGACGGGCACTGCCTTTGCCGACTTCGCCAGCTTCAGCGCCGTGGATGAGGACGGAAAGCCAACCTACAACCTTCTGCCCGTCACGCGCGAAGGCATCAATATCCTGGATGACTGGGATGGCATGGGCCAGCGCATGACGGCCAGCGGCGGTGTTCTGCTCGAAAACGTGCTGGTCTACCGCCACGAGATTTCCGACCGCACGCTAGGATCGCTGGTCGGCCGCCATTGCTCCACCATGCGCCAGCTGCATCTGGCGGCATCCGCGGCAGGGGCCGTTCAGGGCGCGGTGGATGAAGGTATCCGCTACGTCCAGAAGCAGGCCCGCGCCGCAGCCCATAGTGCTGCCGATACGGCCAGCGAGGACCCCTTCGTCCAGAATGTCGTGGGCGAGTTGAGTGCTGCGGCATTCGCGGTTCAAACACTCATCCGCGAAGGTGCCCGTGCCCTCGATCGAACCGTTGCCGCCTTTGCGACAGGCGATGAAGAGGCAATCGAACATGCGCTGACGGAAAGCGCCCTGACGACCTCGCGCGTGCAGATCATCACCGCACAACTGGGGCTTTCGGCGGCGACCAAGGTGTTCGAACTGGGCGGGGGATCAGCCACATCGCGCGACCTGAACCTTGACCGCTACTGGCGCAATATCCGCACCGTCTACAACCACAATCCGCTGCTGCACAAGGCGCGCGTGGTGGGAGATTTCTATCTCAACGGCACCAAGACGCATCTTCTCGAAGGCCGCGTATTCTAAACAACGATAGGATCGTCATGGGACCGTCAGCCATCCTTCGAGCGACCCAACCCTTGCCGGGGCTTTCCCGGCTGCCGCCGCTCACAGCCCTGAGGGCTTTCGTGGTCACGGCGAGGCATGCGAGCTTCTCCCGCGCGGCAGATGAGCTGCATGTCACGACGGCGGCCATCGGTCAGCAGATCCGCCTTCTCGAAACGCATCTGGGCGAAGTCCTGTTCAGCCGCAACCGTGGCGAACTGGTGCTGACGCCTGCCGGCGCTTCTCTCTATCCCGGCCTCTCTGCCGCTTTCGAATCCATTATCGATAGCCTTGGTGCGCTCTACGCACAGGGGCGTCGCACCACGCTGCGGCTGCTGGTGGATGATGCCTTTGCCAGCCGCTGGCTGGCGCCACGTCTGCATCTCCTGGATGAAGGCATAGGCGACACCGACCTGGTGATCGAGCGCTCCATTTCAGGCGAGGCCGATCTCGCCCGGCTGGAAGCCGACTGCGCCATACTGCCGCTGAGCTACCCACTCGCCGGACATCATTGCGAACTGTTGCTGCCGGACAGCATTCTGCCCGTCTGCACACCCGGCTTTGCGGCGCGCCATCAATTGCAGGAGGGCGCGCACCGTCTGCGGGATGTGCCTGTCATCTACGACGCGCAGGCAGAACCGGAATTGGATTGGCCACGCTGGCTCAGGGCCTGCGGCTTTCCTGTCCGGCTGTCCGGCAAAGGCCCGCGCCTTACAAGCATTCCCGCCTTGATCGAAACCGTGCTGGCGGGGAATGGCATTGCGCTGGCAAGACACTCGCTCGTCTCCGCCGAATTGCAGACGGGCCGCCTTGTCAGCCCGTTCGGAAGAGCCATTCCGGTGTCATCGCCCTATTATCTCATCGCATCCGATGATCGGCGCCGCCTGCCGCAGGTGGAAGCCCTGTTTGGTCTCCTTCACCAGGAAGCGAAGGGCTTTCCACCGTCTGCCCATTGAGGAATGGCGGGCTGTGCCCGGTCAGACTGCTGCAAAGCCGGGACAACCTCTCCTCCGTCATGGTCGGGCTTGACCCGACCATCCATAAACCTTTCAAAACGTGGATCCTCGGGTCAAGCCCGAGGATGACGAAATGAGAACGTCACGGTTTGTCATCAAGCGTATGGCGGGCAAAGCCCGCCACTCTATGCGACACTCTGATTATGCGCTCGCCTTGCGGTTTCTTTCCGCCGTGTAGAGGCTTTCAGGCCGCGGCAGGCCGTAGTGATCACGCAGCGTCTTGCCCTCGTAATCCAGCCGGAACAACCCGCGACGCTGCAGGATAGGCACTACCTCGTCCGCGAAGATCTCGAACCCGCCTTTCAGGTAAGGCGGCATGATGTTGAAGCCGTCAGCCGCGCCACTCAAATGCCAGAGTTCGATCCAATCCGCCACCTTCTCGGGCGTGCCGGTGATGACCTTGTGGCCACGTGCGCCGGCCAGGCGATGCAGCAGCTGACGGAGCGTCGGATTTTCGCGATCGATGACGTCAAGAACCAGTTGGTGACGGCTGGCCGCAGCACGGGCACGAGTGGCATCGACGGCATCCTTCGGCACGGGAGCATCGAGATCCGCGCCTGACAGATCTACACCAATGATGCGGCGCAGCTGCTGGAGGGAGAAGGCCGGCTGGATGAGGTTGTTGAACTTATCCTCCAGTGCCTTGGCTTCGGCCTCGGTGGAAGCGATGAAGGGGCTGAGGCCCGGCAGGATCTTGACATGATCGGGATTGCGACCCTGACCCCGCGCACGGCTTTTGATATCCGCATAGAATTCCTGCGCGCTCTCCAGCGACTGATGCGCTGTGAAAATTGCTTCCGCAGTGCGCGCGGCAAACGCACGCCCATCATCGGACGAGCCTGCCTGAACATAGACCGGACGCCCCTGTGGCGAGCGCGGCAGGTTCAAGGCGCCCTGCACGCTGTAGAACTCGCCCTTGTGCTCAATCGGATGGATATGATCGGTCTCAGCAAACAGTCCGCTTTCAGCATCGACCACCAGGGCGTCATCTTCCCAGCTGTCCCAGAGCTTGGTGACGACATCGACAAATTCTGTCGCCTGCCGGTAGCGATCGGCATGGACCGGATGTTTCTCAAGCCCGAAATTGGCCGCCGCGCGATCGACGGAGGTCGTAACGATATTCCATCCCACGCGGCCACCGCTGATATGGTCCACTGACGCAAACAGGCGCGCGAGATTGTAAGGGTCGCAATAGGTCGTGGAGGCTGTCGCGATGAAGCCGATCCGCTCCGTCACCGCAGCAAGTGCCGTGATTGCGGTGATCGGTTCCAGCCGGTGTCGCGCCGCATAGCGAATATTTTCATCCAGCACCGGCGCATCGGCAAAGAAGATCGCATCGAGCTTCGCCGCCTCAGCCTTTTGGGCGATCTCCTGATAGAGCTTGATGTCGGTGACGCGATGCGGTTCGGAATCCGGATAACGCCAGGCCGCCTCGTGATGGCCAGCAGGGTAGATGAAAGCGTTCAAAACAAGCGAGCGTGAAGGCACTGTCATGCGGGTCTCCTTCCTGGGGCATCGGACCGAAAAGTGGGAACCGGTTTTCGGATCAATCCGATGCCGACCTAAAAAACATGATGGTTTGCATTACTGCGCTCAGTGCAGGCGGGGAAAACCGTGGCGCTCCGCCAGAAGATCAAGAATGCGTTTCGTGTCCTGCACGAAATGAACACCGTCTGCCTCGCGCGCGTCTTCCGGCGGATTGTCGCCTAACACGAGCAAGGGCAGCGACTGGTTTTCCTCGCCAACAACGGCAATCACGTCCGCCCTCGGACGCAGGAACCCGACGCGCTTGACCTCGATCTTCTCCGCGAGAGCAGGAAAGCTCGCCAGCAAGCCCTCCACCTGATTGCAGTACGGGCAGACGAAAACCGTGCCCGGATGCTTGGGATCTTCAAAGCCGGGAGCGATGAGAAACAGTCTGTCTTTTGCCATGCGACGCGCCATCCATATTGGGAAAATCAACTCTGGAAGCAGCTTGAGCTCTGCTTGTTACGGCGTCCAGCAATCAATATTGCCGCTTAAGGAAGAAAAAAATTGCGCATTCCAGCGCAGCATAAAATTCTTGAAGCATCCCTTGAAACGCAAAAAGCCCCGGCGTCCCGAAGGAGCGCCGGGGAGGTTGAGGAGACCCTGCTCACCTCAGCTGCGTTTCCAGGTCGTCGACAGATCGCCATAGGCGATGTCGATCGTCGTCACGAGATTTTCGATCCGCTTGTTGCGGGCAATCACGGTCGGAAGCGCTACAACGGAGAAGTTCGGCAGGTCCTCGCCGGTGATCTTCTGGATCTCCTTGAACTGCTCCGCACGCTTCGTCTCATTCACTTCAACCGCCGCTGTACGGAAGAGATCATCCACCTTCGGATTGTTGTAATGCGCGGCATTGGCATAAGGCACGATGTTCTTGATGTTATCGGACCAGTATAGCCGCTGCACGCCGGCCGTCGGGTCGAACAATCGGCTGATACCGTTCAAGTTGATGTCGAAGCCCCGCTCTGTGTAGACGCGCTTGATATAGGTCGCGAGATCGCCTTCCAGGATCTCGACCTTTACGCCCAGCTTGCCAAAGGTTGAGCGCAGATATTCAGAGGTTTTCTTGAAGGTATCGCCTGGCGCAAAAGCCAGATGCAGCGTGAAGCGTGTCCCGCTTGCATCCTTGGGATGACCGGCAGCATCCAGAAGTGCGTTGGCTTTCGCGAGGTCGAACTTGTACTGGAACGGTGCCTCGTCGTTATAGGCCTTGAAAACCGAAGGAATATTGGATGCGGCAGGCTGGGCCGTACCGTAGAAGATGGCATCAATGATGAACTGCCGATCAATGGCATGGGCGAGCGCGTGGCGTACGTCCTTCTTGGCCAGCACAGGATTTTCAAGGTTGAACTCGAACACCTGCGCATTGTTCAGATAGGCATCGGTATAGACATCGACGGCCACCGAAGGGCTCTGACGCAGGCGTTCAATGTCGCTGTAGGCGATGTCGGTCGTGAAGTCGGCCTCACCGGTTTCCAGCGCGATGGAGGCGGAAGCCGCATCACCCACGAAACGCGTCACGAATCCATCCAGATGCGGCAGGCCGGCCTGCCAGTAGTCAGGGTTGCGCTTCAGCTTCACATAGCTGCCGCGCTTCCATTCCTCGAAGATGAACGGCCCGGTGCCGATAGGCGCATTGCCATTTGGGCTTTCGGCATAATTGTCAGTCGGATAACGATGCGCCGGCAGGATGGGCGTTTCGCCGCCAGCCAGTGCCCGCAGCAGATACGGTGCAGGCTTGGAGAGGACGACGACGGCCGTCAGCGGATCGGGCGTTTCCACATCGCTGACATTTGCGAATGTGATACGGCCACGTGGGCCGACCTTCTTGAAGGCCAGCAGCGAGAACTTCACATCCGCGGAGGTGAAGTCCTTGCCGTCATGCCACTTTACGCCCTTGCGCAGCTTGAACGTATGGCGCAGGCCATCCACGGATTGCTCCCAGCTTTCCGCCAGCACCGGCTCCGGCTTGAACTCCTTGTCGAACCGGACGAGCCCTTCCAGCACTTTGGTCGATACGATGCGCGTCTTCGTGTTGCTGTCCGACAGGGGAACGAGCGTCGTCGGCTCGCCGACGGTGACGAAGGTTGCAATGCCGCCCTTCTTCGGGGTCTCGGCAGCAAAACCGAGCCGGGGCAGAAGACATGCTCCGCCCAGAGCCGCGCCCAGCAGAAGCGCCTTGCGACGTGTCAAATCCATGGTGTTACCTCTCTTTTGTTATGGTGATGAAAAAATCAGGCTGCCTTCAGCCTGGTCTCGACCAGTCGGGAAAACAGCGTTGCCCCGACTGGCAGAATAGCGTCGTCCACGACGAAGCGCGGATTGTGTGCCGGCACCGTTCCGCTATGGCCGAGGGTGAAGAACGCGCCGGGCGCATGCTTCAGCATGTCGGCAAAGTCCTCGCTGCCCATGAAGCGAGAGGGTGCCGTCGAGACACGCGCCTCGCCCAGAACGTCGCGCGCGACGGCCGCCACGGCATCTACATGCTCCTGATGATTGGTCAGCACCGAGAAGATATCCCGGATGTCGATCTCCGCAGTCAGACCATGGGCGGCTGCCACATGCTCGGCAATCGTACGGATACGCTCGCGGACGATGGCGCGCACCTCATCCGAAAACGCACGCACCGTGCCGCTGATGGAAGCCTGTTCCGGAATGACATTGTAGGCGGACCCGGCTTCCAGCTTGGTCACAGAGAGCACCGCCGGTTCCGTCGGCGAGATGGTGCGGCTGACGATCGTCTGCAGCGCCTGGATAAGCTCGCCGGTTGCCGGGATGGGGTCCCTCCCCGCATCGGGGTGGGCGGCATGAGCACCACGCCCGCGCAAATGAATATCGAAGAAGTCCGCCCCCCGCCAGAGTAGCACCCGGTGAAGCCCTGAAGTGGTTGGGATAGGCGTGCGATGAATTGTGCAGCCCATAGATTTCATCGACCGGAAACTGTTCGAACAGACCGTCCGCGATCATGGCGCGCGCGCCGCCCAACCCTTCTTCCGCCGGCTGGAAGATGAACACGACCGTTCCGGCAAAATCCCGCGTTTCGGCAAGGTAGCGCGCTGTGCCAAGCAGGATGGTCGTATGTACATCGTGCCCGCAGCCGTGGAACTTGCCGGGATAGACTGAAGAATAGGGAAGCCCGGTCTCTTCCGGCATGGGCAGTGCATCCATATCCGCCCGAAGGCCGATCGAGCGATTGCCGGAATGGCGGCCCGTCAGGCGGCCCACGACGCCAGTCTTGCCAAACCCGCGATGCACCTCAATGCCCCAGGAGGCGAGCCTTTCCGCCACGATGCCTGAGGTGCGCACCTCCTCGAAACCGATTTCCGGGTGTTGGTGGATGTCGTGACGGATGGAAACCAGTTCCGGCGTGAAGGCGGCAATGCGATCAATCACCTTCGGCTGGCTGTCGGTCACGGGATCGATGGACGTGGTCAAGGTCATTCTCCGGTCATGCAAAAGCTGTTTCCGCATGCGACGCATGCAGAGGGGCAGTTTCGGTTTCAGTGTGTTAGAGGCGCAGACCGGCCTCTTTCATCAAAGGCAGGATGCGTTCGGCAAAATATTCCAGATCCTCGCGGAAATCGTAGAAGTTCAACTGCACGCCATCGATGCCCGCCTTCTTGAGGCCGATCAGCTGCTCGACCACCTGTTCCGGCGAGCCGATGATCTCGATATTGCCGCCGAGATTACGGCCCTGCTTGTGACGGGCATCGCCCCTGCCCCGCCAGGCATGAGCGTCGCTGTCGTAATTGTTCGTGGCAAAGGCGCGCGTTCCCGGCTGGGGCTTGCCTGCTTCGATCGCGTCGGCATAGGCAATGGCTTCCGCTTCCGTGTCACGGCTGACGACGATCGGGTTGATGATCGTCTTGACCTGCCGGCCATAGGCTGCCGCGCGATCCTTTATCGCCCGGATGTGATCAGGCAAGGTTTCCAGGGCGCTATCGATATGCGCCCCGCCCGGCGAGGTGACGAAGACGAGATCCGAATGGCGCGCGGCAAAATCGATCCCCGCAGGCGAACCGGTTGCCGTGACCAGATTGGGACGCCCGAACAGCGGCTTCGGCGTGATCCAACCATTGTTGACGGACCAGGGATTGAGCTTGCCCTGATAGGAATAATTCTCCGTCTCGCCCCACAGATGATGCAGCACGTCGAACAATTCGGCGGCCATCTCATAGCGCTTGTCATGGTCGATGCGCTGCCAGCCGAACATTTCGTGTTCGATGGCGCGGTGGCCCGTGACGATATTGATGCCCCATCGGCCCTTGGCGATGTGATCCAGCGTGGCGCCGTATTTTGCCAGATGAAGCGGATGCAGCGGCCCGTAAAGCACATGGATCGTCGAGATCAGCAGAATGTTCTTGGTGATCGCCGCCATCGCACCGAGGGCAATGAAACTGTCGAGCGAGGATTCGCCATCATACCCGCCCTTCGGCAGCCATTGCGTCCGGCTGAAGGCAATCTCGAAGCCAAGCTCGTCCGCCCGTTTGACCAGTTCGGCGTTGTAATCGAAGGTCCAGCTATTGCTGGTCGGCAGACTTGAGAAGTTGATGTCCTGCAGATTGAGAAACAGGCCCAGCATCAAAGGCTGTCGCGTGGCCCGGCTGAGCGGGCTTTCCTCGAAATCCGAGGGAGCTTTTAATTCGGTCCCGGTTGCCTGGATAGCCGTTACTGCCATTGTATATCTCCCTCAGCCTGTTCCGGCTGGCGTTTTGCAGGCACAAGCTGCTGCTCCAGAAAACGACGCAAGCTCACAGGCTTGCGGCCCAGGACACGCTCAACCGTATCCGTCACTGGCGCGGCCAGGCCTTCTGCGATGAGCGCGCCGAACTCCCGGACCGCCTGCGCGGCAAACGCGTCATCATGTCCGGGGGAAAGAGCGACAGCTTGCGGATCGATGCCAACGGGACGCCGCAGAATGGCCGAAACCAGGCCAGCGATATCCGAACTGGTGAAGGCCTTCGCGCCGGTCAGAACCAGCGGTTCGCTCACGTTCAGCCCCGCATGCAGCGTACGCGCCGCCACGTCGGCAATATCACTGATATCAATGAAGGAGACCGCGGCTCCGGCATAGCGGGCAGGAAGATCGTTCCCCGCCAATGCCGCGGCAATGACAGGCGCCAGCGACACCTGCATCCACGCATTGGGGCGAATGACCGCGTGAGAGAGCCCGCGTTCGACAAGATGGGCCTCAACCTGCCGGTGCTGAGCGCCAGCTCTGGAGCGGGCGGAGTTTTCGATCGTCCAAATCGAGCCCGAAATCTTCACGATATGCCGCACGCCCGCATCTGCCGCGGCATTGATCAAAGCGATCTGATGGGCCGCAAGGTTCTCATTGATCGGAGACAGAAGAAAAAACCTGTCGATTCCGTTCAAGGCCGTCATGAGGCTCGATCGATCCTGGAAATCCCCTTGGGCAATGTCGACCGCATCGCCCCATAGACGTCTTGCCTCATCCGGACGGCGCGTCAGCACCCGGACACGGTCACCGCTGTAAATCAATCGGCGCGTGACCAGCTGGCCGAGCCTGCCTGTCGCACCGGTCACAAGAACGGAAGAACTCATGATCCACCCTCACAATGGCTGGCGCAGATGGGCGAGCGCCAGCGGGCGCGGATCCACCCAGTCCTGCACGTTGAAGTTTTCCGGAATGAACTTCCATTCCAGCAGGAAATCCTTGAAGTGGGCGATGGCGTCGATTTCATCCTGATCCAGCGTCAGCGACAGATGACGGTGAACCTCAGGACCGTTGGCCGTCCTGACCGCATCCTCGCTGACCCCGATTTCGTTCGCGATGAAACGCACGGCATCAGACGGATGCTTTTCCGCCCAGTCCGCCACGCGCTGGATCGTTGCGATCAGGTCCGCCACGAGATCCGGTCGCTCGTCCGCAAAGGTCGCATCCACCGTGAGCGGGCGGGGCGTACCGTTGTTGATGCGGATCTTCGGGTCCGGGTGAAATCCCGTCTCCACGACGATATGGGCGCCAATCAGGCTCGTCACCGTGACACCTTCCGCACCCTTGACGAAGAAGGCATCGATCTCGCCGCGATGCAGGGCTGCGATCTCCTCGCCATAGGGAAGCTTGCGGCGTGGCGTGAACGCGGATGCGTCGGCGCTCGAGCCGGGGCTGGATGTCTGCGCGACGAGATCGACCAGCTCGGCATCGGCAGCCGTCAGGCCATGAATTTCGAGAGCGGAAACGATACCCTTGAGGGACGTCGCCCGCTGGAAGTCGATGATGTCTCCCGGCCGGCGCGGCAGCCCGAGCTTCCGGCCCTTCAGGTCCGCGCCCTGGCGGATGCCAAGATGCGGCAGCGTGATGACCGCCTGAAATTCATCCGTGCGCGTCAGCCCGACGATGCGGGTATGGCGACCACCGGATCGCGCCCAGATCGGCGGGATATTCCCGCCCTGGCGAAACGACCAGTCGAGGTGATGGTCGAAATGGCTCTGCCGGATTTTTGGATCGGCGGAGTCGCGGATGGATGTGACGTCGATGCCATGGCGGGAAAATGCCTGATTCACCCATCCCAGTTGCGCGGCAATGGAAAGCGGCGTCGGCGCCGGGCAGCGGGTATACCACACCGCTGACGGGGCGGAAGAAAGACGGGGAGCGGCCTGTGCCATCGCGACATCCTGTTGTCAGAGAAGGATGTCCCAAGCTAGCCGCAAGAGAAAAAAGTCTATAGAAAAGATATACTATATTCTCGTGAGACTGGGAACGGATCGTTCCAAAGTCCCTGATATCGTGAAACGGGCCGGATCAGTGTCCGGCCCGCTGACCGCTGTTCTGGAATTACTTCAGAGGGAAACCAAGTCGTCTCAGGATGGCCGTCAACTGCGAGCGCCCTTTCAGCGCGGCCTCGTTTTCGATGCGCTTGGCAATCACGCTCGTCCAGCCGGAAAGCGGCAGGTTCTGCTTCTGCTGGAAGGCCTTCATGGCTTCATCATAGGAGGCGAGATCTTCATTACGCACTTCACCATACTGTTCGCGGAACAGGACGGTGGATTGCGGCAGGCGCGGCTTCACATCCGTTTCGACCGCAGAATCGGGATAACCCACCGTCAGACCGAACACGGCAACCGTTTCAGGCGGAAGCTTCAACTCGTGGGCAACATTTTCCGGCTGGTTGCGCATACCGCCGATATAGCAGGAACCGAGCCCCAGCGAATCGATCGCGACTACGGCATTCTGCGCGGCCAGCGCCGCATCGATCGCGCCAATCAGAAAGCTCTCGTGGAAATCAAGCCCCTCACCATTATTGCCGTGCTGCCGGGCAATGCCCCTCAGGCGCGACAGATCGACCAGCCAGACCAGGAAAAGCGGGGCGGCCAGAATATGCGCATTGCCGCCCGTAAAGCCCGCAAGCCGCGCCTTGCGCTCCGGGTCTTCCACCGCAATGACGCTCCACGCCTGGAGATTGGACGAGGTCGGCGCCGATTGCGCAGCCGCCACCAGAAGCTCGACCGTGCCGGCCGGCAGGGCGTCGGGGCGGTAGTTGCGCGAAGAACGGTGATTGAGCAGGACCTCGAGCGTGTCGTTCCATTCCGGCGGCAACACCGGAACCGGGCCATTGCCATACCGTGCCTGCCAGAGACTTTGGCGGTCAGCCTCCTCAATCTTCGGGGATGCCTGCCGTAATACTGTCGATGTCATGAAATCTCCTAGCCTGAATGGGTTTCATTTCGATGGCCTGCGCCCGCCCGGCGGCCGCCGCCATCTGTCCCGCTCACTAAAACCCCACCTTGACGCCTTGCCGAGGAATTTCCTGCCAACAGGGCCATAGGGGATGAAAGATCATTTCGGCCGATCCGGCGCAATGGTGGCACGCCTCAACTTTTTGCGACAATGCCGTTGTCGGATTTTGAGGATCGTCAAACCCGCAAATGGCACGCAGCCGGATTGTTGTGGCATCTGGAAACACTATCTGCAGTAAAAAATTCCACAAACAGGAAATCTTCGCCACCCGCAAAGAAATTCATTCTTCTGAAATCGACAACCGATCGCGATGCTCTGACGAACCGGATTGATCTTCGTTCACAGGAGACTGCCCCTATGTCCTTCACGAGACGCACGTTTAACAGCCTGCTGCTGGCAGCCACAGCCGGAACTTCCCTCTCCGTGCATTTCCCCTCTTCCGTCCGAGCCCAGACCGCGAAACCGGTTCCTGGAGGAACGTTGAAGCTTCTGTACAGGGTCGATCCCGGCAATGCGCTGTTTGCCATCAACACCTCCTCCGGCACCGGCCAGGCGATCGGGCCGAAGATCGTCGAAGGCTTGCTGACCTTCGATTTCGATCTGAAGCCGCAGCCGCTTCTGGCAACCAGTTGGTCCGTCTCCGAGGATAACCTGCGCTACACCTTCAAGCTTCGCCCGGGTGTGAAGTGGCATGACGGCGCGGACTTCACCTCCGAGGATGTGGCCTTTTCGATCTTCCGGTTGAAAGAGGCGCATCCGCGCGGCCGCATTACCTACCAGAACGTCGTGGCGGTCGAGACGCCGGATCCGCTGACGGCCATTATCGTGCTCTCCAAGCCGGCACCCTTCCTGCTGGCGGCCCAGTCCAGTTCTGAATCGCCGATCGTACCGAAGCACATCTTCGAGAAACTGCCGCCCGGTGACGGCCAGACGCTGAAGACGGCAATCGGCACCGGCCCGTTCAAGCTCAGCGAATGGGTGCCCGGCAGCCACCTGATCTTCGAAAAGAACCCCAACTATTGGGACAAGGGCAAACCCTATCTCGACCGCGTCGTGCTGCGCATCGTGACCGACCCGGCTGCACGCGCCGTGGCGCTGGAAACAGGAGAAGCCGACATCGGCGACAACCCTGTGCCGCTGGCCGACCTGGAGCGCCTGAAGCAGAACAAGAACCTGGTGATCGACACCACGACCTATGCCTATTCAGGCCCCCAGCAGCAATTGTTCTTCAACTACGACACCGAGTTGCTGCGCAACAAGGATGTGCGTCTGGCCATCGCCAAGGCCATCAACCTGGACGAAATCGTCAATGTCGCGCTGTTCGGATACGGGCAGGTTTCGCCGAGCCCCGTCAGCACGGCGCTGCCGAACTGGTACGATCCGAAGGTCACGGCGCACCCCTACGATCCCAAAGCGGCGGAAGCGCTTCTCGACAAGGCGGGCTTTCCGCGCAAGGCGGATGGCAAGCGGTTCCAGTTGCGGCTGACCTACAATTCCTACCTGGTGCCGGGATTTGCCGATGTGATCCGCAGCCAGCTGGAAAAGATCGGCATTGGTGTCGAGATCCGCAAATACGATCTGCCGACTTTCCTGAAGACAGTCTACACCGACCGCGCCTTCGACCTTGTGGTGGAATCGCTGTCGAACACATTCGATCCGACACTCGGGATCCAGCGCGCCTACTGGAGCAAGAACTTCAAGATCGGCCTGCCCTTCTCGAATGCCGCCCACTACGACAATCCCCAGGCCGATGCTCTGCTGGAGGCTGCGGCCATCGAGCCGGATGAACGCAAGCGCTGGGAATTGTGGAGCCGCTTTCAGCATCTCATCCACGACGAGGTTGCATCCGTCGACCTCGTCGCCGCCGGCAGCCAGATCGTCGCCAACAAGCGCGTGAAGAATTTCGTCACCGGTGCGCAGGGCATCAATTGGAGCTTTGGCGACATCTGGCTGGAACCGGGCGTCTGAAGGAGAGAGACATGACACACCAGATCGACAAAAAGACCTTCACGGCCTGGCTTGCCGATGGTCAGGAGCTTGCGGTTCTCGACATCCGACCGGCAGAAGAGGTCGGCTATGCCTCGCCGCTGTTTGCAACCAATCTACCCGCCGACCGGCTGCTTGCCGAGATCGACCGCTTCATTCCCCGCCGCTCGATCCGCACTGTACTGGTCGATGATGGCAAGGGAGCGGCCCTTGCGGCTGCCGAGACGCTTTCGAAAAACGGCTGGGCCGATATTCACGCCTTGGAGGGCGGCATTCCTGCGTGGGTCGAAAAGGGCACCGACAACCTGCCAACTTTCGACGTGCCGGGCGTGCCTTTCGTGAAGAAGATCCGGGATGAGAAGAAGACGCCGGTTGTCTTCGCGGCGGAACTTCAGGCCTGGCGGGATGCGGGCGAGGACGTCGTCGTCATTGATACGCGCACCTTGGCCGAATTCGAGAAGGCGCATGTGCCGGGCGCAATCGGCATTCCCGGCGCGGAACTTCTGCTGCGCTTCCGCGACAGCGTACCGAACCCGCAAACGAAAGTGGTGGTTTCCTGCGCGGGCTTGCCGCGCGCAATCCTCGGCGCCCAGACGCTGATCGATGCCGGGGTCGAGAATTTCGTGGCTTATCTGGATGAGGGAACCCGCGGCTGGACGGAAGCAGGCTTTGCGCTGGAACACGGTCTGACGACCACCTACGGCGATCCGAGCGAGCAATCCCTGACGTTTGCGGAAGAACATCTCGCCACCTTGTCCAAAGACGACAAGCTGACCTTCATCGATCTGGAGACAGCCAAGGCCTGGGCCTCCGATCCGGAGCGGACAACCTACCTTCTGGATGTGCGCACGCCCGAGGAATTTGCGGAGTCACATCTGCCTCAATCCGTCTCCTCGGAGGGTGGCCAATTGCTGGGTGTGGCCTATCGCACGCTCTTAGTCAGGGGCGCACGGGTCGTCCTTGTCGACGATCTCCTCGGCGCCCGCGCCCGCATCGTGGCCCATTGGCTGGCACGCCGTGGCTTCGAGATCGCGCTTCTGCTGCACGACTTCAGTGCCGAGGAACGGGCTGCGGCCTGAACAGGCCGCTGCTTGCAGGACCGGGCCCGGACAGCGGCATGATCATGGGCGGGCATGCCGCTTCCGGGTCCGGTTCAAGCAACAATTTCTTTCGCCACGAGAAAACATTCATCGCCTGCGTCCTCTCAGCCAACTGATAGGTTTGGGCCTCGTGGCCGACCGTCCGCGGGAGGATTCTTAAGACATGACCGACATTTCCAAGGCTTGGGGTGCTGCGCCAAGCGAACGGTTCGATGCCATTGCGAACCGCTTTCGACCAATCTTCGCCGAAATTCATGCCGGCGCAGCGGAACGCGATCTCACGCGCACACTGCCATTTACGGAATATCAGCGGCTTAGAGAAGCAGGCTTTTCCGTCCTGCGGCTGCCGGAAGCTATCGGCGGCGCAGGGCTGACCCTGCCGGAACTCTTCGGCCTGCTGATCGAACTCGCACAAGCCGATCCCAACCTCACCAATGCCTATCGCAGCCATTTCGGCTTCACGGAAGATCTTCTGAACGCTCCGCCGAGTAACTGGCGCGACCGCTGGCTTCTGAAACTTGCGGAAGGCGAAACGATCGGCAGCGGCTTTTCCGAAATCGGCAATGCGCCGCTTGGCAGCTACTCCACCCAGCTCATCCGCAATGGCGAGCACTGGCTGCTGAACGGCCAGAAATTCTACACCACCGGCTCGCTCTATGCCGACTGGATCACGCTCGGTGCCGTGGATGGTGATGGCAATCCGATCGGCGCGCTCGTGCCGACCAAAGCCCCCGGCGTCGAAATCATCGATGACTGGGATGGTTTCGGACAGTCCTTGACCGCAAGCGGCACGGCACGCTTCGCGGATGTTGAAATCAGCAACGACCTGATCAAGCCGAGCGCACTGCGCTTCAGCTATTCCGGCGGCTTCTTCCAGCTTGTTCATCTTGCCTCGCTGGCAGGCATCGGCCGGGCGGCCGCCACGGAAGTGGCTGCACTTGTGGCGGAACGCCGCCGCGTCTATGCGCGCAGCAACGCGTCGCTCCCCGGTGAAGACCCGCAGATCCTGCAGGTTGTCGGCCGCGTGCGCAGCGCCGCCTATGCGGCAGGCGCCATCGCTCTGAAGGCTGCGGACGCGCTGCAGCGTGCGCACGAAGCCAATCTGGCGGGGGACGCCGAGGCAATTGTGCAGGCCAACCGTGATGCGGAGCTGGAAGTCAGCCAGTCTGTCACCGTCGTCTCCAGCCTGATCCTGGATGCAACGACCGTACTGTTCGATGCGCTCGGCGCATCCGCCGCCAAGAAGAGCCATGGGCTTGACCGGCATTGGCGCAATGCGCGCACCATCACCTCCCATAATCCCCGCATCTACCATGATCGTGTCGTTGGCAACTTTGCCGTCAACGGCACACTGCCTTCGCCGCAAGCGGGCGTCGGCATCCATCCCGAAAGAGAAAAAACCAAGGCATGACAGAGACAAAGAGACGGCTGAACCTGAATGTCGGCATCAACACGACAGGCTATCTGGCAAACGCATGGAAATACCGCACCGGCGACCGGCATGACATCAACGACCCCGCATACTATCGCCGTCTGACGGAGCTTGCCCATAGAGGGCGTTTCGATGCCGTCTTCTTTTCCGATCATCCGGCGCTTCTCACGGATCCGCTTGCCCGCCCCTTCCACACGCTGGACCCACTGATCCTGTGCACGACACTCGCGGCCCAGGTGCCGGATATCGGTTTCGTCGCGACGATCACCTCCACCTATAACTCGCCCTATAATCTGGCGCGGCGGGTGCAGTCGCTCGATATCGTCTCTGGCGGTCGGCTGATCGTGAACGTCGTCTCGTCCTTCAACCCGAATGTCGCCGCCAACTTCAGCAACGCACCACTGCCACCCCGCAGCGAGCGTTACCCCCGCGCCATCGAGTTTCTGGATGTCGCCAAGAAGCTCTGGGCAAGCTGGGATCCAAGGCGCGAAGGCGAGGTTCCGCCGGATCGCTTCTGGGATGCATCGAGTGCGCACACCATTGATCACGAAGGACAGTTCTTCCATGTACGCGGTCCCCTCAACGTGCCGCGCAGTCCGCAGGGACATCCGGTCATCGCGCAGGCGGGCGCCTCCGAGGGCGGCATCGAACTTGCTGCCTGCCATGGCGAAATCATCTATTGCAACATTCTTTCACGTCCGGCCGGACAGGCCTTTGCCAAGAAGGTGAAGGACAAGGCCATCGAAGTCGGCCGCGATCCCTCCGGTATCCGCATCGTGCCGGGTCTCGTCGCCATCATCGGCGAGACCCGCGAAGAGGCGCTGCGTAAGCATGAGCTGTTCAGCGGTACCGGTTCCGAAGACGGGCTGCTTGCCCGTTTCGCGAAGGAGAACGGCATCGATCCCGCGACCTTCGACCCCGATGCCGTGCTGGACGCCGAGCGCTTCGTGCCGGACCAGAACCGTCAATGGGCGGTCGGCATGGGGCTTGGCCTGTCCGACCTGCTGACCCACGAGAAACTGACGGCGCGTCAGGCAGTGCGTCGCTCCGAAGGTCACCATCGTCTTGTGCTCGGCACGCCGGAAGAGGTGGCCGACCAGATCATCGACCTTTGGGAAGACGGAACCGTGGACGGCTATACGCTGCAGCCGCCACGTGCGCCCGATGATATCGAAGAGTTTGTCGAGAAGGTCGTGCCGATCCTGCAGGATCGCGGCGTCTATCCGCGCGAATATGAAGG
Organism: Rhizobium oryzicola; assembly: GCF_030504645.1. Taxonomy (GTDB): domain Bacteria; phylum Pseudomonadota; class Alphaproteobacteria; order Rhizobiales; family Rhizobiaceae; genus Neorhizobium; species Neorhizobium oryzicola. Next base: position 271,832 of record NZ_JAUKWQ010000005.1, read on the forward strand.
CCGGACCATCCGCGACCGCTACCGCCTGCCCTATCCCGATTGAGCAAAACACCTGTAACCTCTCCGCTCCCGCATGAGGAGCGGGAGTGTGCATCCATCCAATATGACGCCGTACTGCGGCACAGCGCCAAGCCGGTCACATTGTTCGCCTGCTCCCGCCAAAATAGAATATCATTCCTATAGAAAATATCCGTCACTGCTAGTTTGGATGCATCGTTCGCAATCTGGATCGCTCGCCCATCAAGGCGCCAGGTTTGCACCGGCGGGACTGAGCATTCGCTGATCCGCCGCTTCTATGCAGCAGGAGGGCATGTCGATGAGCGTCACGGCACATCTTACGATCAAGAACGTCACCCGGCAGTTTTCGGTGGATTCGCAAACCATCACCGCTTTGCAGGATGTCAGCCTATCGGTGACCGAAGGTGAATTCGTCACCATCGTTGGAGCCAGTGGCTGCGGAAAGTCTACCCTCCTGCGGCTGGGGGCCGGGCTGGATGCCGGGCATCAGGGTGAAATCCGACACCGGGGAAACGTCGTCCTGGGACCGAGCCTCGATCGTGGCATTGTCTTTCAGGAGCCTCGGCTCTTTCCGTGGTTGACCGTTGAACGCAACATTGCGCTAGGGCTGGAAAATGCTGGTGTCAGCAAGGCGGAAAAGAAGCGCCTGGTGAAGGAGCATCTGGAACTCGTCGGCTTGACGGGATTTGCCAAGGCCTATCCGCATCAGCTCTCCGGCGGCATGGCGCAGCGCGCAGGGATTGCCCGCGGGCTCGTCAACCGTCCGGATGTTCTCTTCCTCGACGAACCCTTCGGCGCACTGGACGCCATCACCAAGGCGCATCTGCAAGGTGAGCTTCAATCGATCTGGTCCAAGGAAAAGATCACCATGATCCTCGTGACACATGATGTGGATGAGGCGGTCTTCCTGGGTGATCGTGTGGTCGTCATGTCGCCGCGTCCTGGCCGCATCCGCGAAATCGTGCCGGTCAACCTGCCGCGTCCCCGCGAGCGTACCTCGTCCGCTTTCGGCGAGGTGCGCGCCCATGTGCTGCAAAGCCTGAACGGAACCGCCTCCCTGGCCGAGACGCGTGCGACCGCAGGCGAAACGAAGCCCGTCCTGCCCCGCCCGGCCATCGCAGCCGTCGGCTGAAATCTCTGCCAACACTGGAGCCTATCCATGAAACTCTCAATCGCTTTGCGCGCCGCTGCCGGTGCAGCCTTTGCCTTCGCGCTTTCCTTACAGCCAACCCTCGCGGCCGATCCGCTCGTCATCCATGTGGGCTATGCGGCCATCGGCGTCGATAACCGCCCCTTTGCGGAGGGAACTTCGGCCGCGACCGCCCGCGCTGGTGAATTTCTGGAAAAGGAATTCGCCAATGATCCCAACGTGAAGATCGAATGGACCTTCTTCAAGGGTGCCGGACCGGCGGTCAATGAAGGCTTTGCCAATGACCAGCTCGATTTTGCCTATCAGGGCGATCTGCCCGCATTGATCGGCCGCGCGACGGGTCTGAAGACAAAACTCCTGCTTGCAAGCGGTGCCCGCAAACCCTCCTATCTGGCAGTTGCCAAGGATTCCGGCATCAAGAAGATCGAGGATCTGAGAGGTCGCAAGGTGGCGCTGCAACGCGGCACGAACAGCCATTTGTCCGCCATCAAGATCCTGGAAGCACACGGTCTGAAGGAACGCGATGTTCAGGTGGTCAACCTCGATAGCGCCGCAACCGTCGCAGCGCTCACCAGCAAGGATATAGATGCAGCCTTCGGCGACACGCAACTGATCAACCTTGCCGCCAAGGGTTCCGCCGATGTCATCTACACGACCAAGGGCGACGATCCGCGCTTTGGCCGCAACGCCGGCATCATCGCCCGCGAGGCCTTCATCAGCGCCCATCCCGAGATCACCCACCGCGTCGTCGACGCCTTCGTGAAGGCGGCGCAATGGTCTTCCGATGAATCCAATCGCGCCGCACAGTTCGAACTCTGGGGCAAGTCGGGAACGCCGATTCCGATCCTGGAGGAGTATTTCAGCAACGATACGCTGGCCTACCGCAACTCGCCGCTGATCGATGACCTCTTGGTTTCGCAGTACAAGGAGCAGGCAGTGAAGAGCAAGGAATTCGGCCTGATCCGTCGCGATGTCGACCTGAACGGCTGGTTCGAACCGAAATATCTGAACAGTGCGCTTGAGCGTCTCAAGCTGAAGAACTTCTGGCAGCCCTACGGCGCCGATGGCAAGCCGACGGCATCGTGATCTCCGCGATCTTCATCGGACTGCGAGAGGGAGAAGGCCATGGCCGTGCTGACAGTCACCACTGAGACAGATGCACCCTCCCGCTTGCCTTATCCATGGCGCAGCCGCGCCGTGGGTCTGGCGGTCGCGCTCGTATTACCGGCAGCGCTGCTTATCCTGTGGTGGGCAGCCTCGGATCGTGGTTGGCTGGCCGCGCAGATCCTGCCGCATCCGCTGGATGTCTATCAGACGCTGCGGGACATGGTGGCAAGCGGGGAACTCCTTTACCACACCGCTATCAGCCTCCGGCGCGTGCTGATCGGCTTTGCCATCGGAGCCGGTTTTGGCCTGGCTCTCGGCATTGCGATGGGCCTGTCGGAAACGGTCGAGGACTACGTGAAGCCGCTGTTCCTGGCCTTCGCTCAGATCCCGACGCTCGGCTGGATCCCGCTATTAATGCTGCTGGTCGGTATTGGTGAAACTCTGAAGATCATCATCATCACCAAAGGCGCGCTGGTGCCGATGACGCTGAACACCTTCGCCGGCATTCGCAATGTGTCTCCCCGTTATCTGGAGGTCGCGCGCGCACTTCGCTTCAGCCGCTGGCAGACATTGCGGTTGGTGATCATCCCCGCCTCCATTCCCTTCGTCTTTACCGGCATCCGCTACGGCCTGACCCATGCCTGGACGTCTCTGGTGGGCGTGGAACTCCTCGCCTCCTCCGAAGGGCTTGGCTACCTGCTGGTCTGGGGCCGGCAGATGTTCTGGCTGGATACGGTCATCATCGCCATGCTGGCGATCGGCATTGTCGGCTTCGTCATGGATAGCGGACTGAACCGCACCGAACGGCTGATCCAGCGCTGGAAACGGAACGAGATCTGACCATGGCCAGCAAGACACCCACGTCCGTTCGCATTCGCCGGGGCATCACGCTGCCCATCCTGTTGCTCGTTCTCTGGGAGGTTTCCAGCCGCACGGGGCTGGTCGATCCGCGCTTCCTCCCCTCGCTGGAAAGTGTTGCGATCACAGCCAAGCGCGAATTGCTGGGCAATGATCTGATCTTCGATCTGCTCTCCAGCCTTGCGCGCAATCTGGGCGGCTTTCTTGTCGGGGCCGTATTGGGAATTGCCTTTGCCACCGTGCTTGCACTCTCACCGCTCGCCGGACGGCTGGTGATGCCGACCTTTAACGGCGTGAAGCAGATTTCGCTGCTCGCCTGGATACCGCTGATCTCCGTCTGGTTCGGCTTCGGCGAACAGGCCAAGATCGTCTTCGTGGCGCTCGCCTGCTTCATCCCGGTCGTGCTCAACACTTATGATGGCATGCGCGATGCGCCGAAGGACCTGCTGGAAGTGGGGCATGCCCTCCGGTTCAATGCGCGTCAGCGGTTTCTGCGCATCTATCTTCCCTCCGCCATGCCCGCCATTGCGACCGGTATTCACCTCGGCCTGATCTATTCCTGGCTGGCGACGGTCGGCGCCGAATACTTTCTCGCGGTGGGTCCGGGCATTGGTGGGCTGGTCATCGCCGGTCGCGAACGCTTCGACATGGCGATGGTCATGGTCGGCGTCATCATCCTCGGCCTTGTGGGCTTCACGCTCAACCGCCTCGCGGCAACGCTTGAAAACCATCTCCTGCGCTGGCGTCCGCCGCGCACAGCATAACCCCATTTCGTCCTTCCCCTCCTTTGATGCAGGCATCAGCATGAGCAGCAAGACCCAATTCCTCTGGTACATCCCGAACGACGTAAAGGCAGGCCATCGCGGCGACACCGCGGCCGAAGGCCACAACAGCCTTGATGCCTTGACCGCGCACGCGACCGCGCTGGAAGACAATGGCTGGACCGGCGCACTGATCGGCACGGGCTGGGGCCGGCCGGACACCTTCACCGTGGCGACCTCAATTGCCGCCCGCACCAAAACATTCCAGCCGCTGATCGCCATCCGTCCCGGCTACTGGAAGCCCGCCAATTTTGCCTCGGCGGCCGCGACGCTCGACCACCTCAGCAACCAGCGCATCCGGGTGAATATCGTCTCCGGCAAGGATGACCTTGCGGCCTATGGCAACGAAGAAGGCGACAGCACCCATCGCTATGCCCGGACCAAGGAATTCATGCGGCTCGTCCGCCGGCTCTGGACCGATGAAGCCGTGACCTTTGAAGGCGAGCATTTCAAGGTGAAGAATTCGACCGTCCAGCCCAGGATCAAGGCAACGCCGGAGCGGCCGCACCCGAAGCTTTATTTCGGCGGTGCGTCGGAGGCGGCGGAACAGGTCTCTGCCACGGAAGCGGATGTGCAGCTCTTCTGGGGCGAACCGCTGGAGGGCGTGAACGAGCGCATCGCGCGGCTGAAGACACTGAGCAAGACACTCGATCGCGATCTTCCGCCGCTGGAGTTCGGTCTTCGGATCACCACGCTGGTGCGTGACACCACGGAAGAAGCCTGGCGGGATGCCGAGGCCAAGGTGGCCGAAATGGCCAGGACCGGCGGCGGCAACTGGCACGATCACAAGCGCGAAGTTGCCGTGGGGCAAAAGCGGCTGTTCGATCTGCAGGCCAAGGGCGATGTGCTGGATGACAACCTCTACACGGCCCCAGGCAAGTTTGGTGGCGGCGGTGCAGGAACCACTTGGCTGGTCGGCTCGGCAGAGGATGTTGCCCGTTCGCTTAACAAGTATCGGGAGCTGGGTATCACGCACTTCGTGCTCTCAGACACGCCCTATCTCCAGGAAATCAAGCGGCAGGGAAGCAAGCTTCTGCCCTTGCTGAAGGCGCCTGCTTTGCAACCCGCATAATTTCACGCATCAATGACCCGAGCATGCCCTTCAATAGAGGATGTTATCGGAGGGATCTGAACCCTCAAGCGTGTAGAAATTTATCGCTCACCCATAGGATGAGAGAGCGGTTATTTTCCAATATTCGCTCCGGTTGAGAAATTCTGGTGCTCGTTGGAAGCGCTCGCATGACATAGGTTCGCGCGCATCACAGGAGCTCCATGATGTTTGCCAACCGCTTCACCAAAACAGTCTTCGGACTTGCCCTTTCTCTATCTGCGCTGGTCGCCACCCAGGCTTCGGCCGATGCGACGCTGGACCGCATCAAAGGGCGCGGCAAACTGACAGTCGGCGTCATCCTGTCCGGCGCACCCTTCGGCTATATCGACCCGAAGAGCCAGGAGCAGAAGGGGCTGAACGTCGATCTCGCGCAGGCTCTTGCGGACTCTCTCGGGGTGAAGCTGGAGACAGTCACAGTGACACCGCCCAACCGCGTGCAGTTTCTGCAGCAGGGCAAGGTGGATATCCTGATTGCCAACATGCAGTACACGGAAGACCGCGCCAAGGTGCTGGACTTTGTTCCGACGCCCTACGACCGCAGCGGCGGTGCCGCCGTCGTGCGCAAGGACAGCGGGTTGAAGGACTGGGCCGACCTCAAGGGCAAGCCGGTCTGCATTTCGCAAGGCTCCAACTATGCCCAGCCATTGATCGAGGAATACGGCGCGACGATCAAGGCGCTGCCGAGCCAGCCGGAATCTCTGCTCGCCCTGCAGGGCGGCAATTGCGTGGCGGCCGTGCATGTTGGCGCGACCGTCGGCCTGCTGCTTCAGGATCGCCCCGAGGACTGGAAGGATTACGCCATTCCCTTCCCGACCGAACTGATCCCCTCCGATTCCGTGATCTGGCTGCGCAAGGGCGAGAAGGATACCCAGGCTGCGCTTGATGCGAGCGTGAAGAAGCTTCATGCTTCCGGCAAGCTGCTGGAATTCGCCAAGGCCAACCGCCTGACCAACACTGATTTCCTGCAAGCGCAGCAAAAGGCACTTTCCGCCGCAAAGTAAGCGGCGAAGGGTAACTCAACATGCAGAATGGCACGCTGACCGAGCTGTTCGTCCGCTGGACGGGCAAGCTCGGCCTGAACTACGAGTTCCTGGCTACCGGCTATGAGGCGCAGATCTGGCGTGACGGCTTTGTCACGACCATCTATCTGGTGCTGCTGCTGATCCCGGTCAGCCTGCTGTTCGGCGTGTTGTTTGCCGCCTGCCTCACCTCAGGCAAGCCCTGGCTATTGGCACCTGTCCGGGCGTTCGTGGAAATCACCCGCAACACGCCGACACTGGTGCAATTGATGTTCAGCTTTCTCGCACTGAACACCTTCGTCTCCAACCTGTTGGGCGGGGCACAGCACAATCCGCTCACCCCCTTCTTCTGGGTGGTGGCCGTGGTCGGGCTGCATGTGGCAGCCCTGCATGCCGAAGCGCTGCGGGCAGGTATCGAGGCTGTGCCGGCCTCGCTGGTGGAGGCGGCGCGCGGCATCGGCTTCAGCCGCCTGGAAATCCTGCGTTATGTCGAAGTGCCGCTGGCCTTCCGCACGTCATTGCCCGCCATCGTCAACAACCTGATCAACCTGGTGAAGCTGACGACCGTGGGCAATGCCATCGCGGTTAGCGAAATCACCTACGCCTCCATCATGGTCTGGACGCAACGGGATAATGTCGTCGAACTGATGCTCGTCATCCTCGCCTTCTTCAGCCTGTTGAACTTCATCGTCGCCCGTATCGGCAAATGGGTTGAACGCAGGCTTGCCGTGCCGGGGTATGGGATATGACGGTGGTGACAGCACAACGCCCCGCGGGACGGCGCGTACTCCGCAATATCGGCCTCGTGGCCTTGCCGGCGGCGATCCTTGCCTGGTGCCTCACCGATCTATCGCTTGGCCGCGAACTGATGCAGTGGCTGCCCTACCTCGCCTCCGGCTTTGCGATGAATATCCTGATCAGCCTTTGCGCCATGGTACTCGGAACAGCAGTCGGCTGCGCGCTCGGCATTCTGCAGCTCGTCCCCTATCGGCTGGTGCGTGCACCGATCGTGAGCTATGTGCAGATCTTCCGCAACGCTCCGCATCTCGTGTTGATATTTGCGACGACCTATATCTTTCCCTTCGAGATCGTGATCTTCGGCAATTACATCGCCTTTCCCGATTGGGTGAAGGCGGTGATCGGCCTTGCCATTCCGGCCAGCGCCTATGTGGCGGAAATTACCCGCGGCGCCATCCAGTCGATCCCGACCGCCCAGTGGGAAGCTGCCACGGGGCTCGGCTTTTCACGCGTGCAGGCACTCCGCTGGATCATTCTGCCGCAATGCCTGCGACGTTCCCTGCCGCCGTGGATGAATGTGCTGGCCTCCATCACCATGGGCACCTCGCTTGCCTCACTGGTCGGCGTGCACGAGCTTCTACATGCGGCAACCGATGCCAGCACCGCCGTGCGGCGGCTGGATTTTACCGTGATTGCCTATGTGGTCGTGATGGCCGCCTTTTTCGCACTCTGCTATCCCATCGGTCGCCTGACCCGGCGGCTGGAACGCCGCTTCCTGCCCGGCTGAGGACACCTGCCCCATGACCACAAACGCCGACACTGCCATCGTTCGTCTGGAAGATGTGCGCCTTGCCTTTGGGCAGACCGAAGTGCTGAAGGGCATTGATCTTGCGATCAACAAGGGTGATGCCGTCTCCATCATTGGCCCATCGGGGTCGGGCAAGTCCACGCTGCTTCGTTGTATCAATGCGCTGGTGACGCCGCAGAGCGGGCGCATCACGGTTGCTGGAACGCGCGTCGACCAGTTGACGCGCGAGAGCGAGCGGATTGCACTGCGCAAGCGCGTCGGCATCGTCTTCCAGCAATATAACCTCTTCCCGCATCTCACCGTGCTGGAAAACATCGTTCTTGCCCCCACCCGTATCCTGGGAGTGGCACGGCAGGAGGCGGAAAAGCTGGCACGCGAACTGCTGGAAAAGGTGCGGCTGTCGGACAAGGCCAACGCCTTTCCCGGCCAGCTCTCGGGCGGCCAGCAGCAGCGCGTGGCGATTGCCCGCGCGCTCGCCATGAAGCCGGAACTGGTGCTGTTCGATGAGGTGACATCAGCGCTTGACCCGGAAACCGTGGGCGAGGTGCTGTGGGTGATCCGCGACCTGATCCGTGACGGTATGACCAGCATTCTGGTGACGCACGAGATGCGCTTTGCCGAAGAGATCAGCGATACCGTGGTCTTCACCGAAAACGGCCGCATCGTTGCCCAAGGGTCGCCGCGCGAGATCTTCCACGGCAATGACAATGCCCGCATCCGCCAGTTTGTCGGCGGTCTCTCGGGCGCGCGCGGCTCTGTTCGCGACGGCGAAGGCATCTAGGAGACAGCCATGACTCATCCTTCAGCCCCGCTGACCCATGCTTTCGCGCAGGCCATCACGCAAGCCAGACCCGGCGATGATGCGACGGCCATGGCGATCGCTCGCAACGCCATCATCGATTTCCTTGCCTGTGCCATTCCCGGCGCAAAGGATCGGACGACGGGGCTTCTGGCAGAGGCCGTGGGTGCAAGAGCAAACGGTGATGCCATCCTGATCGGCAGCGAAGGCCGTACCGATCCTCTCGCAGCTGCCATCGTCAATGGCTATGCAGGCCATGTGCTTGACTATGACGATGTGCATTCCAGCGTGCGTGGGCACCCCACCACCGTCATCATCCCCGCCCTGCTGGCGCTTGCCGCTGAACGGGTGTTCTCCGCCGAAGCCTTCCTGCACGGTTATGTCGTCGGCCTGGAAGCCATGGCGCGGCTTGGCCTGTCGCTCGGCGTCAGGCATTATGAAAACGGCTTTCATGCCACGGCGACCCTTGGGCCGATCGGTGCCGCAGCGGCCATTTGCCATGTGACAGGGGCATCGGTGGAGGAAACGGCTGTCGCGCTCGGCCTTGCAGCAACCCAATCGGCAGGCCTCAGGCTGCAGTTCGGTTTCGACGCAAAACCCTATCACGCCGGAATGGCGGCACGTTCCGGGCTGCTGGCAGCTCGGCTGGCCGCAGCAGGATTCGGCGGCGCCCCGGATTTCCTCGACAATCCCGTCGGCTTCCATTCCGCCTATGCCTTCGGTGCGGGACGTCCCGAGGCGGCTATTGAGAATTTCGGACAGCCCTGGCAGATCGTCTCTCCTGGCCTGACGCTGAAGGCCTATCCCTGCTGCACGGCAAGCCATCCCGTGGCTTCGCTGGGCATAGACCTCCATCGCGAAGGCCTTAATCCGGCAGCAATCGAGGGCATCACCTTCACCTACCCACCCGGTGCAGACGCAGCACTGGTGGTCACCAATCCCACCAACGGGATCGAGGCACGCTTCAGCCCGGAATATGTGTTTGCCGCTGCCTTGATCGATGGCGCGCTGAGGCTCGATCACTTTGACGAACGTCCGGTCGAAGAGCGCCTGATGGCGCTCGCCAGCCGCGCCAGCAGGCGGCATGACGAAACGGCGCCGCGCATGTCGAACGATCCGACGACCCGCTTCGTCGTTCTCGACATCGCCCTCAAGGACGGCAGCAAGCTCACTCGACGTTTTGACGGCTTGCCGGGTCTGACGGACCCCGCACAAAAATTCCAGGATGCCACGGCTGGACAACCGGTCTTTGCAGACATCCCCCCGCTGGTTCGCAGCATGCACAGCGAAACAGACCTGCAAAGGCTCCTCGCCCTGTTGAACCAGACCTCCTCACAATAATGACGAAAGACGTTCCATGACCCGCAAACGCGAAATCCATCTCGGCCTCTTCCTGCAAGGGGCAGGTCACCATGTATCCGGCTGGCGCCACCCGCAGGCCGAGGCCGGAAGCGAGAACTTCGACCTGCTGCGCCGCGTTTCTCAGATCGCGGAAGCCGCCAAGTTCGACATCGTGTTTCTGGCGGATGGTCTGACGAGTGGTGCGGATGCACACCCGTCCACCATTGCCCGTTTCGAGCCGCTGACGCTTTTGGCATCGCTTGCCATGGTGACGGAAAAAATCGGTCTGGCGGCCACGGCCTCCACAACCTATGGCGAACCCTATCACACCGCGCGCGCATTTGCCTCCATCGACCACTTGAGCCATGGCCGTGCGGCCTGGAACATCGTCACCACATCCTACGCCCGCACCGCCAACAATTTTTCCAAGTCGCACCCGGAGCATGACGAACGCTACGCTGTGGCGGAAGAATTCGTGGATGTGGTGCGCGGGCTCTGGGACAGCTGGGATGACGACGCGATCATCAAGGACAAGCAGAGCGGCATTTACGCCGACCCCGAAAAGATGCACATCCTCGACCACAAAGGGAAATACTTCTCGGTCAAGGGTCCGCTTAACATTCCGCGGTCGCCGCAGGGCCACCCGATCCTGATCCAGGCAGGCTCATCCGGTCCCGGCCAGGATCTCGCGGCACGCACGGCCGATATCGTTTTCACCGCGCAGCAGAGCCTTGAGGAAGCGCAGGCCTTCTACAAGAGCCTGAAGGACCGTGTCACCGGCTTTGGCCGCCACCCGGATGACGTCGCCGTGATGCCGGGCTTCCTGCCTGTCATTGGCCGCACGGCGAAGGAAGCCGAGGAAAAGCTGGCGGAACTCGACCAATGGACCGACCTCAAAGCCGCCATGCCGCTCCTTGAAGAGCGGATTGGCCACAGCCTCAAGGATTATGACCCGGACGGCCCACTGCCGGATCTGCCGATTTCCGACCAGCTGCGCAGCCGCGCCGAGCTCCTGACGGCGCTTGCCCGCCGCGAGAACTTGACCATCCGGCAATTGGCGCTGCGCGTTGCCGCCGGTCGCGGCCACCATATCGTATTGGGTACGCCGGTAGAGATCGCCGACCGGATGCAGCAATGGTTCGAAACCCGCGCCGCCGACGGGTTCAACGTCATGCCACCCTTCTTCCCGCAAGGACTGGAAGATTTCACGACGCTCGTCGTGCCGATCCTGCAGGAGCGCGGCCTGTTCCGCCGGGATTACACGGGCTCGACACTGCGGGACCATCTGGGTCTTACCCGGCCGGCCCTGCCCCCTGTGTTTGAGCCGTAGATTGTTTCCAGGAGACCGAATGTAGGTTGCTTCCGTGCGGCCTTAATATCGGCCGCGATGATGGAGAAATCTGCAACTGTGCTTTGATCGGTCGCGGGATCAATAATATTGCGTGCACGGCAAAAATCGAAGCCCACCTTGGCCCTAGCCGGTAACCGGTTTCGTTGACTAGCTATGAGCTTGAGGATGTTGTCCATTCGGAGCGGATTTAGGGGACTGGAGTTCCACACCTCAGTTTTCCGAGGCCGCTCCGAATGAACATACACAACAATGACCGACTGACATCTTTGCGTCGAAAGGAAATAGCAGCCGCGGTTGTCGGCGGTGAGTTGACGAAGGTGCAAGCCACCGGCGTTTATGGCGTTTTGTGCAAAGTTGTGTTGCGCTGGGTCAAGTATTCAGAGGCGGCAGACAGGCTGCGCAACGGAAAGGCAGAACGCTTCATTCAGAAAGCTCTGTCCGAATGGGATGCCCGCGCATACCCTTCCTTCCGAAGGCCGAAAATTATACCTGCCGGAGGGAACCAACAACCTTTTGAGGCTCCACAACTAGCAGCCCGATGTGTCCGCGACGCACCTGCTAAACCAAAATAGGAGGCCGCGCGATCAGACGCAGGCCCTTTTGAGACTAATTAAATGCTACGCCTCTCGTACAGTCGTAATACGCAGGGTCGCCAGGTTGTCTTCAAGAACCAAATTTATAGATCGTACCAATCAATTTGTTGGCGATAAAGCTTAGAAGCTAATCGAATTTGCCCGAAAACATGGTCTTCTAAGGGATTTAATGGTCGGAGTGGAGAGATTCGAACTCCCGACCCTCTGGTCCCAAACCAGATGCGCTACCAGACTGCGCTACACTCCGTTCCAATGAGGTTGCGCATACAACGTTCAGAAACGTATCGCAACTGCAAAATCGCTTTAATCTGTTTTCTCACAGAAGCTTATTTCAGATTGCCTATCTGATGGCTGAGAACATGATCGCCGATAGCGATGCCGCGCCTTGCCGCCTCGCCCCCGCTTAGTTCCAGCACATAGGCCACCTTGCCATTAGACGAAATGATATCGTCCGATTCCGGTTTGGCATTGGCGTGAATATGGCTGATCACGCCATTGGCGTTGATGAACAGCATGTCGAGCGGGATCAGCGTGTTGCGCATCCACATCGACACGTCGCGCGACCCACCAAAATCAAAAAGCATGCCCTGATCCGCACCGAGCGCTGTGCGTTTCATCAACCCAAGTTCCCGCTGCTCGTCATTCAGCGCCAACTCCACGTCGAATTGATGCTTCACGCCAGCAGTCGTGACAATGGAAAGCGGCTCTTTCGCAAAACGAACTTCTGCGGATGCAGGTAACTGCATCCAGACAAGCGCCGCGAAAAGCATGAAAGTCTTAATAATCGCGACGATGATGCGCATGTCTTAGTGTGCCCGCACCGGAGAGCTTGGACCATCCGGATGAATCTCCGCAGCCATGAGGCCCTTGTCGCCAGGTCCGAAACGAACCAGCACCACCTGACCGGGGCGAAGTTCCGTCAGGCCGAAGCGGCGAAGGGTTTCCATATGAATGAAGATATCCTCGGTCCCCTCACCACGTGTCAGGAAGCCGAACCCTTTTGTACGGTTGAACCACTTGACCAAAGCGCGCTCCAGGCCGCTCGTGGGTGTTACCTGAACGTGGGTGCGGACCGGTGGAAGCTGGGAGGGGTGCACCGCCGTCGACTGGTCCATGGAAAGGATGCGGAAGGCCTGGTAACCACGACCACCCTTCTGGATCAGCGCCACGATGCGGGTCCCTTCCAGAATGGTCTGGAAGCCGTCCCGCCTGAGGCAAGTTACATGCAGCAGCACATCCTGCATGCCGTTATCCGGCACGATGAACCCGAAACCCTTGGCGACATCGAACCACTTCACCACGCCGGTGATTTCGATGAGATCCACTGGCTCCCCGGCAAGTTCCTCAAAACTCACCACGCCTTTCGATGACATTCGGTCCGCCATTCTGTCAGCCCCTGGATTACGCATCACGGTTACGGTTAACTGATTCTTAGAAGATATGTTAACATTGCGCCGTTCGTCCAGCGCAAGTCCACGCTCTTTCTTATCCATCTCTTTCTATCCACACCGCCTTGTCCGAGGCTGGTGGGTGACGCATATGTTTCCTGCCATTTAAACTCAGACATGAGGCAGGGAGCGATGCGATATCTTCACACCATGGTTCGGATCAAGGATCTGGACGCATCCATGGATTTCTACACGCGTGTTTTCGGGTTGCAGGAAGTGCGCCGAATCGAAAACGAAAAGGGCCGGTTCACGCTGATCTTCCTGGCCGCCCCGGAGGATGTGGACGCAGCCACCAACGACAAGGCGCCATGCCTTGAGCTGACCTATAACTGGGACACAGAGGACTATACCGGCGGGCGCAATTTCGGCCATCTGGCCTATGAGGTGGATGATATTTATGCCTTCTGCCAGAAACTGATGGACCACGGGGTCACGATCAACCGCCCGCCGCGCGATGGTAACATGGCGTTCGTTCGTTCGCCCGATGGCATCTCGATCGAGTTGCTTCAGAAAGGTCCCGCCAAGCCGGCAGCCGAGCCTTGGGCATCCATGCCGAATACCGGCAGCTGGTAAGTTAAAGTAAAAACCCAGCCTGACGCAGGCTTGATCATGCATTCTGTCCCCATATCGATGTTTCAGGATGGGGGCAGATCGTGCAGAGCCAGACTTCTTCAAAGCTTATCCGGTCCATGCGCGTTACGATGCCGATGGCGATCATAGCTATGGGGCTGACGGGTTGTCTTGGTATCGACAAGAAGGACGATCTGGCAGCGAGCGTTGAAAAGCCCGTGATGGGTCCGGAGCTCCCCGCAGCACCTCAGGCAACCGCGCCATCTTCCGCGAAGACCGCCAGTTACACCGATCCCTTCGTCACCAAGGGCGGAACGCGCACCGCAAATGCGAAGCGTCCCGCTGTCGCGACTGGCGGCCAGCCGACGCAGATGGCCCAAGCAGCGCCAATGCCAGATGCAAACGCTCCCGCCAACCAGCTTGGTTCGGTTGTGAACCAACCAACGACCGTCAACGCCGGCAGCAACAGCATCTTCGCGCTTGCCCAGCCTCCCGCCACGGATCCCGGCAGCGCTGCATCCTACCTGCCGCAACGCAACTTCAACGCTACCACGGGCAGCATGTTCAGCCTGAAGCCTTCTGCCGCAATCCAGCCCGCGCAGGTGCCTGTCCAAGCGCCATCGGCAGCAACGGAGAACGGTGCCGGCGGGCTTTGGTGACCTGCAAGGACGTAGCTTAAAGTGCTGACGTTGTTCAGGTTTCTTGGCATTTCACCACAGCCGATTGGGACCTCATTTTTTCTCTGACAAATGCAAAAATTCGCTTGCGTCCTGAAAATACGCTCCATATAAGGGCGCCACCACGAAGCGCACGCGCCCTTCGTCTATCGGTTAGGACACCAGATTTTCATTCTGGGAAGAGGGGTTCGACTCCCCTAGGGCGTGCCACTTCCACTTTCATCTCATCAATGATGATATCAATGGCAGGCGTTTCCGCTGTCATTGCTTGGGCTCGGTCCGTCATCCACAGACTGTCGCAGAATTTTCATTTTGCGCTTGCATCGAAAAAAATCCCGATTATAAGGGCGCCACCACGAAGCGCACGCGCCCTTCGTCTATCGGTTAGGACACCAGATTTTCATTCTGGGAAGAGGGGTTCGACTCCCCTAGGGCGTGCCACTTACTTTCACAAACACACAGCGAATTCATAGGGTTGCGATCAAGCATCCTTACAAACTCAGCGTGATGTTGGGTCTTTGGATTTCGCCAAATTTTCCCAACGAAATCGTCATTTTGACGCTTGCGTGACAGCAGGCTCCCGCCTATAAGGGCGCCACAACGAAGCGCACGCGCCCTTCGTCTATCGGTTAGGACACCAGATTTTCATTCTGGGAAGAGGGGTTCGACTCCCCTAGGGCGTGCCACTTCACCTCCCCATTCAGTGATATATTAGACGCGGCGTCTATCCAGCTGCGCCTATCAGATCGCTCTGGCGGCATCCAAGATTCGCAATTGAATGCGGCGGCTGCCCTGCCAGTGGTCGGCGCTCAGCGATCCCGCCACATGCATCTGCGTGCCACGCGACTTCAAGAGGAAATCACCGAGCGGGGTTTCGGCCGCCCGAAATGCGATCGCCTCGAGTCGGGTACCATCAGCCGATTGCAGTGTGGCCTTCACATGCGATGTGCCGATCAGGCGGGAATCCGTCAGGCGATGCGCAGGCAAGGCAAAGATCGGCTGTGCGTGGCCGGAGCCATAGGGACCCGCCTGCTCCAGCTGATCGATCAGCGCCAGCGTCGCGCCAGAGGCGGAAAGTGCGCCGTCGATTTTCAACGTATGGGCAGCAACGAGTACAGGCACGGTCGCGGCGGCGACCTGCTCAAAATAGCCGCGCAGCGCACCGAGCTTTTCGCGCTCGACCGTCAGGCCCGCAGCCATGGCATGCCCGCCACCTTTGACCAACAGCCCCTGCTCCACCGCACTACGGACCATGCGGCCCATATCGAAGCCGGCGATGGACCGGCCAGAGCCGGTCCCCTTGCCATTGGCATCAAGGGCGATCGCAAAGGCTGGGCGCTTGAATTTCTCCTTGAGACGCGCGGCCAGAAGCCCGACGATGCCTGGATGCCAGTCCTGACGCGCCGTGAGAATCACCGCGGCATTTTCGCCATCGCCATATTCGGCCAGCACTTCAGCTTCGGCCTCGGCCAGCATCTCCGCTTCCATGGCCTGCCGCTCGCGATTGAGATCATCGAGTCGCCCGGCGATTTCTTCCGCCTCGATCGAGTCATTAAGCGTCAGGAGACGGCTGCCGAGCGCCGCATCGCCGATCCGTCCGCCCGCATTGATTCGGGGACCAATCAGAAAGCCCAGGTGATAGGGCGTGACAGGCCCGTTCAAGCCAGCCTTGCGAAACAGGGCGGAAAGTCCGGCATTGCCCATGTGCCGCGCTGCAAGCAGGCCCTTCACCACATAGGCGCGGTTCAGCCCCTTCAGCGGCACCACATCACAGACCGTGGCGAGCGCCACGAGATCGAGCCAGGCCAGCAGATCAAGACCCTTGGAACGAGCATCGCCACGCTCACGCAGGATGCGGGCAGCGGCAACCAGCACCATGAAGACGACGCCCGCCGCGCAGAGATGCCCCTGCCCTGACAGATCATCGTTCCGATTCGGGTTGACGAGCGCGAGAGAGGGCGGCATCTCCGGGCCCATCTGGTGATGGTCGATGACCACCACATCGCAGCGCTCGTCTTCAGCAGCCTTCAGCGCCTCATGGCTGGTAGACCCGCAATCGACCGTGACGATCAGTTGCGCGCCGGATGCGATGAGCTGCCGGATCGCATTGGCGTTCGGTCCGTAACCCTCGAAGATGCGATCCGGGATATAGATTTCGTGCGGCACCTCAAAATGATGCAGGAAGCGCGACAGAAGCGCGGAGGACGCGGCACCATCCACATCGTAATCGCCGAAGATGGCAACCCGCTCGCGACGAGCAATCGCATCCGCCAGACGCGTGGCCGCCTTTTCGCAATCGATCAGGCTGTGCGGGTCCGGCATCAGACGACGGATGGTTGGGTCCAGAAAGGCAAGCGCGTCATCGATCGCAACGCCTCTGCCCGCCAGGACGCGGGCGATCAGGTCCGGGATGCCATGCACCTGCGCCATGGCGAGCGCGCGGTTTTGTGCCGCCTGATCCAGCCGCGATACCCATCTCTGCCCGGCAATGGACTTCTCTACGCCTAGGAAAGCGCGTGCGACGGGATCAACGGGTTCGGTCATCGGTACTCTAACGGCCTGAATGGGTTCAGGTTCGTTCTAGAGCGTTTCAGGGCTAACTGGAAACAGTTCTGTTGGCTCAGGCGGGATTAGATGCAAGGAGAGCGGCGCGTGTCGTAGCCAAAGCATACGGCCAAGCCGCTGGACAAAGCAGATGACCCGCCTCAGCCAACCCGAAGGGCCGGATCATTTTCCGCCATTATCTTCGGCTTTCGTCTCGACCGTACCAGGAGGTATGCGCTTCGCCGAAAGCCTTGATCTTGACGAAAAATGCTTCCGGCAGAACGATTCCATTTGGCCCTGAAACGCTCTAAACGAGTGCGCCAGAATCAGAATTCCCAAGTCCGCAACGCGCCATCAACACACTACAGAATCACCCACAGGATGGCGGAAACGATAAAGACCGGCCAAGCGGACAAAGCGAGGAGCACCGTCCATGGAAGAAGAAGGCTGCCTTCCTCTTCATCGATCAGCTCGCTTTTCACACTGCCAAATAATGGTGGCGGCGAAACCACCTTCTTGATCGCAGCTGGCGGCCCAACGGGCTCATGTCGACCGAATAACATTGCTATGGACATCACCGGCGCCTCCCTCGCTTGTGAAGTACATGCTCTCGAAACAGGCCTGAAAAGCCATATTTCACTTTTGATAATACGCCTGGAATCATCCGGCCACTAGGGCCGGATGACAGATTGATTAACGAAAAACCGAAACTTCAGCGAAATTGTGGTCAAAACGCCTTCGGGCGCTCAATCCGGATCACCTGCGGTTCGCTGGCGATGTAGGATTGGGCCTTGATGCCGTCCACCGCCTTGCGGATCGAAACCTCCGTGGTGGCATGGGTCACCAGAATGATCGTCTTGGCATTGCTTGGCGAACCACCATCGGCACGCTGGACGATGGATTCGAGCGAAATGCCGTTCTCTGCCATTTGCGTGGCAACATTGGCAAATACGCCGGTCCGATCAGATACGGTCAGACGGATGAAGTAGCCGCCTTCGTGGCTCTGGATCTGCGCCTTGCGATAGGGGCTGAGCGAGGCTGCCGGCGTACCAAGAACCGGAACGCGCTGGGCGCCCGGACGGCTCTTGGCAATATCGGCAATGTCACCGAGAACAGCTGACGCGGTGGCGTTGCCGCCAGCACCCGGACCGACCATGAGCAATTCGCCCAGAATGTCGGATTCGATGGCGACAGCATTGGTCACGCCATCGACCTGCGCAATCACGGTATCATGCGGCACCATGGTTGGATGAACCCGCTGCTCGATACCGCTATCCGTCCGCTGCGCCACGCCCAACAGCTTGATGCGATAGCCGAGATCGGCAGCAGCCTGAATATCTTCGATGGTGATGTTGGAGATACCTTCGAGATAGATCTCGTCCGCGGCAATCTCGGTTCCAAAGGCAAGCGTCGTCAGGATCGCCAACTTGTGGGCGGTATCATTGCCTTCGATGTCAAAGGTCGGATCGGCCTCGGCATAGCCCAGGCGCTGCGCTTCCTTCAGGCAGGCTTCGAAAGTCAGACCTTCTTTCTCCATCCGTGTCAGGATGTAGTTGCAGGTGCCGTTCATGATGCCGTAGATGCGCGACACGGTATTGCCGGTCAGCGACTCGCGCAGCGCCTTGATGACTGGAATACCACCGGCAACGGCCGCTTCGAAGTTGAGAAGAACACCCTTCTCCTCCGCCATCTTGGCAAGCTCGACGCCGCAACGGGCAAGAAGCGCCTTGTTGGCGGTGACGACATGCAGGCCGCGGGAGAGAGCCGCCCGCACCGACCTGTCGGCCGCACCTTCGGCGCCGCCCATCAGTTCGACGAAAACATCGATATCGGCCTTCTCGGCCAATTCTTCCGGTGTGTCGAACCAAGCAGCCCTGGACAGATCGACGCCGCGGTCGCGCGTCTTGTCGCGCGCACTGACGGCCGTGATTTCGATGGCGCGCCCGCAGGTGACGGCAAGCTCGTTTGCCCGCGTCTGCAGAATACGCGCCAGTGATGCGCCAACGGTGCCCAGACCCGCAATGCCGATTTTGAGGGCGTCTGCCATAACTTGTGTCCTGTCGAGAAAAGAACGGGCAGCAGAACGCTGCCCGCCATGTCTGAAAATCTTAGCGGTGGGCGTTCAACGAGATCACGTTGTGCAACGTGTCGTCCGCCGTTCCGAGGAACTTCTTGATGTTGCGGGCCGCCTGACGAATGCGATGCTCGTTCTCCACCAGCGCGATGCGCACGTAATCGTCACCGTGCTCTCCGAAGCCAATGCCGGGCGCCACAGCCACATCAGCCTTTTCGATCAGCAGCTTGGAAAACTCCAGCGAACCGAGCGGGCGGAATTTTTCCGGCACCGGCACCCAGGCAAACATCGAGGCCGCCGGCGGCGGCACGTCCCAACCGGCGCGACCGAAGCTCTCCACCATAACATCACGGCGGCGCTTATAGGTCTGGCGCACTTCATCGATATGCTGGTCGAGATCGGGATCGTTGAGCGCTGCCGTAGCCGCCACCTGGATCGGCGTAAATGCGCCGTAATCCAGATAGGATTTTACGCGCGTCAGTGCCGAGATGAGGCGGTCGTTACCAACGGCAAAGCCCATGCGCCAGCCGGCCATGGAGAAGGTCTTCGACATGGAGGTGAACTCGACGGCGACGTCGATCGCACCCGGCACCTGTAGGATGGACGGAGTCGGCTTGCCGTCGAAGTAGATCTCCGAATAGGCCAGGTCGGAGAGGACGAAGATGCCGTGCTTCTTCGCGAAGGCCACAACGTCCTTGTAGAATTCGAGTTCGACAACCGTTGCCGTCGGGTTCGACGGATAGCAGAGGATCATCGCAATCGGCTTCGGGATCGAATGCGCAACAGCGCGCTCCAGTGCCCGGAAGAATTCCTCGTTCGGCTCGACGGGGATGGAGCGGATCACGCCGCCCACCATCAGGAAGCCGAAGGCATGGATGGGATAGGACGGATTGGGGCAGAGAACCACATCGCCCGGGGCCGTAATGGCCTGCGCCATGTTGGCAAAGCCTTCCTTGGAGCCAAGGGTGGCGACAACCTGGGTATCAGGGTTCAGCTTCACGCCAAAACGGCGGGCATAATAAGCAGCCTGGGCGCGGCGAAGGCCGGGGATGCCCTTGGATGAGGAATAGCCGTGCGTATCAGGGCGCTGAACTGTTTCGATCAGCTTGTCGACGATGAACTTGTTCGTCGGAAGATCTGGATTGCCCATGCCAAGATCAACGATATCCGCGCCACCGGCTCGCGCGCTCGCCTTCAAACGGTTGACCTGTTCGAAAACGTAAGGCGGAAGCCGGCGAACTTTATGAAACTCTTCCATAGCGGACCTCGTGAGGCATTAGGGGCGAAAGCAATCCATCTACGACACGTTTGCGTAACGGACGCTCTGTTGCTTTGCTTCCAAAACCGCCTGATGGCAAGGCCTATTTGGCAATTTCGCGTTCTGCGTCGGCAGCATGTTCGCTACCAAGCTGGCGCAGAGCAGCGATACGGCGCTTGTATTCAGCTTCCGTAATCGCCCCCGACTTTCGCTGGTTTGCAAGACGCGTGAGCTTTGCTTCCGTACTATCAAAGTCCTGATCGGCGATCTGCGTATTAGCGGCCGTCAATGGCCGCCCAACGCTCGGATATTCGCCCGTCGAAAGTTTGGTGATGGGTTTCGGGGTCGGTGCTGGCTGCGGTCCAACGACGGTTGCCTGAGGCGCAGTGGTCGGACGGCCTGTCAGCGCGAATGTATCGCTCGAGCAGCCCGACAGTGCAAGCGGCATTGCAACAGCGCCCATCCACAACAGCAAACGGCCAGACATCAACATTCTACGCATCCCACCCATTCCGTTAAGGCAGGGCCCGCCGGGGCGCCGCCGCTGGCACTTGTATTCGTTTTCGGGCACAATGTAAAAACCAAAACAATCAAGCCGAATGGCTTTCCAGGGGAGGACGAAGCGGATGGATACCAGCGGCCGCGCAGAGCAGAAGGAAGCCGATTTCAACGGCTTCGACCCTGAAAAACTTGAGGCATATGTGGTCAAGGATCCGCAGGCCATGGCCATGAACCTCGCGCGTGCGGTGGAAAACATGGGCAAGGCCGCCACCGAATGGCTCGGCCCCCGTGAGCGTGGTGAGCTGCTTGATTCGGTGGATCCGCTGACCGACCTCGTGAAGACGCTCAGCAAGGTCACCGAATACTGGATGTCGGAACCGCAGCGGACGCTGGAAGCGCAATCCCTGCTTCTTTCTTCCTATATGGGCATCTGGATGCGGACGCTGAGCCGCCTCTCCGGTGAAAACGTCGATCCGGAACCGCCGGAGCTTCTGAAGGACAAGCGATTCGCCGATGACGACTGGCGAAACAATCCCTTCTTCGCGTTCCTTCGGCAGGTGTATCAGGTAACCGCGGAATGGGCCGAGAAGCTGGTCGAGAAGGCCGATGGGCTGGACGAGCACACGCGCCAGAAGGCTGCCTTCTATGTGAAACAGGTCACGGCTGCCATTTCGCCAGCGAATTTTGCGCTGACCAATCCGGAAGTCTATCGCGAAACCGTCTCCACCAACGGCGCCAATCTGGTGCAGGGTATGCGGATGTTTGCCGAGGACATTCGCGCCGGTCGCGGAGAACTGAGGCTTCGGCAGACCGATTACGAAAAGTTCGCCGTCGGCAAGAACCTTGCGCTGACGCCAGGCAAGGTCGTGGCACGCAGTGAGGTCTGCGAAGTTATCCAGTATACGCCGAGCACGGAAACGGTGCTCAAGCGCCCCTTGGTCATCGTGCCTCCCTGGATCAACAAGTTCTATATTCTGGATCTCAGCCCGCAGAAGAGCTTCATCAAGTGGTGCGTCGATCAGGGCCACACGGTCTTCGTAATTTCCTGGGTCAATCCGGATGCACGCCACGCCTCGCTCTCCTGGGAAGACTATATCCGCGACGGAATTGATTTCACCCTCGATACCGTGGAGCAGGCCACCGGAGAAAAGCAGGTCAATGCCATCGGCTATTGCGTGGGTGGAACGCTTTTGTCCGCTGCCCTTGCCGTCCACGCCAAGAGCCGCAAGAACCGCATCAAATCCGTCACTTTCTTCACCACGCAGGTGGATTTTACCTATGCGGGCGACTTGAAAGTCTTCGTGGATGAGGAGCAGCTGGAAGCCATTGAGAAGCAGATGAGTACGGCCGGTTTCCTGGCCGGATCGAAGATGGCGACCGCTTTCAACATGCTGCGCGCCTCCGAACTCATCTGGCCCTATGTCGTCAGCAACTACCTGAAGGGCAAGGAGCCGACCGCCTTCGACCTTCTCTACTGGAATTCCGATTCCACGCGCATGACCGCGGCGAACCATGCCTTCTACCTGCGCAATTGCTACCTCGAAAACCGCATGACCAAGGGCGAGATGGTACTGTTCGGCAAAAAGATTTCGCTCTCCGACGTAAAGATCCCGGTCTACAGCCTTGCGACGAAAGAGGACCATATCGCCCCTGCCCGTTCCGTGTTTCTGGGCTGCCAGTTCTTCGGCGGCCCGGTCGAATTCGTACTCAGCGGCTCCGGCCACATCGCGGGCGTGGTCAACCCGCCCGACAAGATGAAGTATCAGTACTGGACGAACGGCGCGCCCAAGGGAACGCTGGACGAATGGCTGGCGGATGCAACACAGACGCCGGGCTCTTGGTGGCCACACTGGCAGAACTGGATCGTTGCGCAGGACGACAAGAGCGTACCGGCACGCCAGCCCGGTGGCGGCGCGCTGGAACCGCTCGGCGATGCGCCCGGCACCTATGTGCTCGCACGCGACTGAGTGATGGACTTTTCTCCTGCCCTGATCCCGGCGACGCTGGTGCGTCGCTATAAGCGTTTCCTGTTCGATGCCGTGCTCGATGACGGACGCGAGATCACCGGATCCTGCCCGAACACCGGCTCGATGCGCGGGTTGACGACACCCGGCTCACGCATCTTCCTGTCTCAGCACGACAGCCCGACGCGCAGGTACCGGCATATGCTGGAAATGGTGGAAGCCGACGGTACGCTGGTCGGCATCAATACTGGCCTGCCGAACAGGCTGGCGGAGGAAGCAATACGACAGGGACTGATCCCGTCCCTTTCCGGCTACGAGCAGATCAAGCGCGAACAGCGCTACGGCGTGAACTCGCGCATCGACCTGCTGTTGCTGGACCCTGACCTTCGCGATGCTTATGTAGAGGTCAAGAACGTGCATTTCATGCGCCGGCGAGGTCTCGCTGAGTTTCCCGATTCCGTGACCAGTCGCGGCGCAAAGCATCTGGATGAACTGGGCGACGTCGCGGAAAGCGGAAAGCGGGCGGTCATGCTATATGTGATCCAGCGAAACGACTGCGACAGGCTGCGCATTTGCGAAGAACTTGATCCGGCCTATGGCAGGGCGTATCGGAAGGCAAGACAGCGCGGCGTAGAAGCCTATGCCATCGCCTGCAGCGTATCTGCCGAAGCAATACGCCCGTTGCGGGTAATTGCCATGGACGAATCCGATATGCCTGCCTAAAAAAGCTGAGAAGAGACGAAAGCGATAACATGGTAACCTATATCGAGGCGGCATCCGCGCCCAAGAAGAACACGGGCGCAATCAGGCTTTACACGCAGGAAGACTTTGCCGGCATGCGCAAGGCCTGCCAGCTGACGGCCCGTTGCCTGGATGAACTGGCAGCCATCGTGAAGCCCGGCGTTACGACGAGCGCGATCGACCGCTTCGTCTTCGAATTCGGCATGGACAATGGGGCGCTTCCCGCCACACTGAATTATCGCGGCTATAAATATTCCGTCTGCACCTCCATCAACCATGTCGTCTGCCATGGCATGCCAGAAGACAAGCCGCTGCGCGAAGGCGACATCATCAACATCGACGTCACCTATATCGTCGATGGGTGGCATGGCGATTCCAGCCGTATGTATCCGGTCGGCACGGTGAAGCGGGCCGCAGAACGCCTGATGGAAGTGACCTATGAATGCCTGCTGCGCGGCATTGCCGCCGTCAAGCCCGGTGCCCGCACCGGTGCAATCGGCGAGGCGATCCAGACCTATGCCGAGGCCGAGCGCTGCTCCGTCGTTCGCGATTTCTGCGGCCACGGCGTTGGCCGTCTTTTCCACGATAGCCCCAACATCCTGCATTACGGCCGGGCCGATGAAGGGCCGGAACTGCGCGAAGGCATGATCTTCACCATCGAGCCGATGATCAACCTCGGCAAGCCGCATGTGAAGGTTCTGGCTGATGGCTGGACAGCCGTCACGCGCGACCGTTCGCTGTCGGCCCAGTACGAACATGCGGTTGGCGTTACCGCGACGGGCTGCGAAGTCTTCACTCTGTCTCCAGGCGGGCTCGATCGTCCCGGCCTTCCGCCGCTCAACGGTTGACCCATGACCCAGCCCCCGGCCTTGCCTAAGCCACCAGCCCACGCGCTTTCGGAGACCGATGATCTGTTTCGCGAAGAAGCCGACGAACGAGGCTTCTTTGCCGAGCAGCAAACCAAATCCTCGCGATCTAGGAAATTGCCACTTGAGACCAAGGACGACGAAAAGGTTGCGGACTATCACGGGCATCGTGACCGGCTTCGCAGCCGCTACCGCGAGAGCGGCGATACGGCGCTGGCCGACTACGAAATCCTGGAACTCATTCTCTTTCGCCTGATCCCAAGGCGCGACACCAAACCGATCGCCAAGGCGCTGATCAAGAAGTTCGGCACGCTGGCCGGTGTTTTTGGTGCGCCGGTGCAATTGTTGCAGGAAGTGAAGGGCGTTGGCGAAGCGGTGGCGCTTGACCTGAAACTGATCGCAACGGTCGGTCATCGCATGCTGAAAAGCGAGATCAAGGGCAAGCAGGTGCTGTCCTCGTGGTCATCGGTCATCGACTATTGCCACGCCGCCATGGCCTACGAGTCCCGCGAGCAGTTCCGTATTCTCTTTCTCGACAAGCGCAATGCGTTGATCGCCGATGAAGTTCAGGGACATGGTACGGTCGACCATACCCCCGTCTATCCGCGCGAGGTGGTGCGGCGCGCTTTGGAATTGTCTGCGACCGCTATCATCCTAGTGCATAACCATCCATCCGGCGACCCCACTCCGTCGCGGGCGGACATTGAGATGACGAAGACGATCATCGATACGGCGAAGCCACTCGGGATCACGGTTCACGATCACATCATCATCGGGAAGTCTGGCCATATCAGCATGAAGGGCCTGCGGCTCATCTGAACCGCAGACCGAGCTGATTTACGCCACCTGCACGAAATGCCCCGATGACACTTCCCGGTATTCGCGCTGCGGCGGCTGATATCCATTGGGACGAACCGGGCTTTTCAACTCATCATTGGAGATGCCGCGACGGATACCGCGCCGCGCCGGATCGGGAACCGGAACCGCCGCCATCAGCTTCTTCGTATAGGGGTGCTGCGGGTTTTCGAAGACCGATGCGCGCGGACCAATCTCGACGATCTCACCGAGATACATGACCGCAACGCGATGGCTCACGCGCTCAACCACAGCCATATCGTGACTGATGAACAGGAAGGCGAGATTCAGGCTTTCCTGCAAATCCAGCAGCAGATTGCAGACCTGCGCCTTAATGGAGACATCCAGCGCCGACACACTTTCATCCGCCACGATCACCTTCGGATCGAGCGACAGGGCACGGGCGATGGCGATGCGTTGGCGCTGGCCGCCGGAAAATTCATGCGGATAGCGGTTCATCATGGCGCTGGAGAGACCGACGCGCTCCAGAAGATCCGCCGCCTTTTCCTGCGCCTGCCGCTTGGAGCCCATCTGGTGCTTGATGAAGGGTTCGGCCACCGCCGCCCCAACGGTCATGCGCGGGTTGAGGCTGGAGAAGGGGTCCTGGAAGATCATCTGGATGCTCTTGCGCATACGCCGCAGGTCGCTTCCCCTGAGATCCCGCACGTTGTAACCGTCGAGCTGGATCTGTCCGGACGTTGGTTCGATCAGTCGCATGATGGAGCGGCCGGTTGTCGACTTGCCGCAGCCGGATTCTCCGACCAGCGACAGCGTCTCGCCTTCGCGCAGATCGAAAGATACGTTCTCGACGGCATGGATCGCACCGGTCTGGCGGCTGAAGAGGCCCGAGCGGATTGCAAACCGAGTTACGAGGTTCTTCACCTCCAGGATCGGCCCCTTCTTAGACACGGTGTCCTTCTCCTCAGAAGGCTCTGTCGAAATCCCCGTCTTCACGTCCACGATCGGGAAGCGAAGCGGCAGCTTGCGGCCTTCCATGGAGCCCAGCTTCGGCACAGCCGACAAGAGCGCGCGCGTATAGGCGTGCTGGCCGCGATGGAAGATGTCGTCCGTCTTACCGGTCTCGACCGCTTCGCCGCGGAACATAACGATGGTGCGGTCTGAAATCTCTGCAACAACGCCCATGTCATGCGTGATGAAGAGAACCGACATACCCTCCTCTTCCTGCAGGACCTTGATCAGGTCGAGGATCTGGCCCTGTATGGTCACATCCAGTGCCGTGGTCGGCTCATCAGCAATCAGAAGCTTCGGCTTTGAGGCCAGCGCCATGGCAATCATGACGCGCTGGCGCATGCCACCCGAGAACTGGTGGGGATATTCGTCGAAGCGACCCTTAGCATTCGGGATACGAACCTTCTCGAGAAGGCGAATCGTCTCGTCACGTGCTTCAGCCGCCGTCATCCCCTTGTGGCGCGTCAGCACCTCGGAGATCTGCCGGCCGATGGTGAAGATCGGATTGAGCGATGTCATCGGCTCCTGAAAGATCATCGCCATCTCGTTACCGCGAACGGAACGCATCTCCTTCTCGGACAACGCCACCAGATCGCGACCGTTGAGAAAGATCTTGCCGTCGATCCGGCTGGAATTGGCAGCCAGCAGCCGCATGATCGACAGTGACGTGACGCTTTTGCCGGAGCCGGACTCACCAACAATGGCGACTGTTTCACCGGCACCCACATCAAAGGAGATATCGCGAACGACCGACTTCCATTGGCCATCGACCCGGAAGGACGTGGTGAGGTTTTTGACGGAAAGAACTGGAGTGCTCATCGCGGTACCCACGGCGTTGCATAGGAGGCGGAGGCGCGACCGGCGGCGACCCGCTCGGCTTCCAGTTCGGCAATCTTTCGGTCAATTTCACTGCGGTCAATCATGCCATGCGGGTTCTGCCGCGTCGGCATGGTCTCGGCCACATGCAGGTAACGCTCCTGCGCCACCCGGTAGAGCCGCCACAACTCGTTTAGCGGATCGGCATGGTCGTCGGCGTGGATGCGAAGCCAGGGATAATCCTGGTCACGATAGATGACCAGCGCCGCCGATTGCTTGCCGCGCTTGTCACCACCAGCCGCCTCGCCGGCCTCCATCGCGCCGAGCAGGCGTTCGGCAAAGGACGCTTTCGCAAGATCCTTATAAGCCTTCAGCGTCTTCTCGATGACCTGCGGACCGGCCAGCATGTTGCCGGCAACCGAGACGTTGTCATCCACCAGATGCCCTGCCCAATCGATACATTTCTCGCCGGTAAAGGCCGCATTACGCCCTTGGGCATCAATCAAGTGCATCTGCCGCTGCTGAGAACCATCATCCCGCGACGTAACAGTCGCGATGATCTCCTCGGGAGACTTCCCCTCGCCCAGCATGGCAAGGCCGTCCGTACCGTAGAGCGGGCTGACGAAGGCCTGCGTGGCAACGGCACCAACCCGACCGCGGATATGGGGCACGGCGCAGCCAACCGCAAAGAAGCGGCTGGCGACAGCAACGGCCAGGTGGCCGGTTTCGGGATCACGGGCAACGATAGACCAGGTCATGGCTCAGCGTCCTACGGCATAGGCCTGCATCAGGCGCGGCGTGGCAGCCGCGCGCAGCAGACCATCGGCATCACGACGGGCGGCGGTCAGGCGACCGACACTCCAGTTTTCCGCAACGGTAATCTTGTGGCCCCGACGGCGCAGTTCGGCGATCGTGGTCTCGCCGAAACCAGCTTCCACCATGATGTGGCCGGGCTCCGACGTGCGGGGATAGAAGGAGCCGGGGAAATGCGTGGTGTGGAACAGCGGCATGTCGATCGCTGCCTGCAGGTTCTTGCCATGATGGGCATAGCGCAGGAAGAAGGGCAGTTGCCACTGATCCTGCTGGTCGCCGCCCGGTGTGCCGAAGGCAAGCGTCGGTCTGCCCTGATAGAGCGCCAGCGATGGGGTGAGCGTCGTGCGCGGGCGCTTGCCCGGCTCCAGCGAGGTGGGAAGCCCTGGCTTCAGCCAGAACATCTGGGCGCGGGAATTGAGCGGGAAACCGAGGCCGGGAATGACTGGCGACGACTGCAGCCAACCGCCGGATGGCGTGGTGGACACCATGTTGCCCCAGCGATCGATGACGTCGATATGGACGGTATCGCCCTTCTTTTCAGAGAGATGCGCCATGGTGGGTTCATAGACGGAACCCTTGCCGGAGAATTCCGCCAGCATGGCCATGGTCAGGTCGCGCTGGTTCTCGTATCCGGGCAGAGTACCGGGGCGCAGCTCGAAGGAAGCTTCCGCCCCGATCAGCTTGCGACGTTCATCATTATAGGCGTCTGTCAGAAGCTGGCCGGTCGGGATCTGCCCGAATTCCGGATCGCCGTAATAAACCTCGCGGTCGGCGAAGGCGAGCTTCATGGCTTCCACGACATGGTGGACGAAATCCGGGCCAGCCGGGTCCATCGCATTGATATCGAAGCCCTTCAACAGCGCCAGCGACTGGAGCAGAACCGGCCCCTGCCCCCAGCCCGGCGTCTTGGCCACCGTCCAGTCATGATAGTCGTAGGTCTGCGGCGCCTCGATCGTCGCCTGCCAATTGGCCATATCGTCAGCGGTCAGCACGGCCTTGTGCTTGATGCCGCTCGCATCCATCACTTCTGCCGTGTCGAGATAGCGCTGGATCGCCTCGGCCACGAAGCCGCGATAGAAGGCATCGCGCGCCGCCTGGATTTGTTCGTCGCGCCCAGATTTCGCTTCCGCTTCCGCGATGATGCGCTTCCAGGTTTCGGCGAGAAGTGGATTGCGGAAATTCGAATGCGGCTCAGGTGCAACGCCGCCCGGCAGCCAGGTATCAAATGAGGTCGGCCATTCCTTCTCAAAGAAATCCTTGAGGCCCTTGATGGTGGCGGAGACGCGCGGCAACACCGGATGGCCATTTTCCGCGTAATAGATGGCGGGCTCGAGAACCTCGCGCACCGACATGGTACCGTATTCCCGGAGCATCAGCATCCAGCCATCAAAGGCGCCCGGAATGACCGTCGCGAGAAGGCCATCGCCGGGAATAAGCTTCAGGCCTTCCGAAGTATAGTGCTCGATGGTGGCGCCTGCAGGGGCTGGTCCCTGCGCGCAAATCACCTCCACCTTGTCCTTCTTGGCGGAATAGATGACGGCCGGCATATCTCCGCCCGGACCGCACAGATGCGGTTCGACGATCTGCAGCACGAAGCCGGTGGCGACCGCTGCATCAAATGCATTGCCGCCCTTTTCCAGAATGCTCATGCCGACGGCAGAGGCAATCCAGTGGGTGGAGGTAACGACGCCGAAGGTGCCGAGGATTTCGGGGCGCGTGGTGAACTCTGTCATGGTCTTTGCCTTTGAAGATCAGTGTTCGCGGGGGTCCAGCGCATCGCGCAGTCCATCCCCCAGCAGATTGAATCCGATAACGACGAGGAAGATCGCGGCCCCCGGCCACATCGCCATCCATGGCGCCTGGCTCAGGAAATTCTTCGCGACATTCAGCATGGAACCCCAGCTCGCCGCCGGTGGCTGCTGGCCAAGCCCGAGGAAGGAGAGGCTTGCCTCCGCGATGATCGCAGTCGCAACCGTCAGCGTCGCCTGCACAATGATGGGGGCTGTGACATTGGGCAGGATGTAGCGGCTCATGATATCGACATGACCGAGCCCGACAGACCGTGCGCCTTCGACGAAATCCTCCTGCTTCACGGCCAGCACCTGTCCACGCGTCAGCCGCACGAAGATCGGCATGGCGGTGAGACCAATCGAGATCATCGCGTTGGTGAGGCTGGGGCCAAGGAAGGCGGCCAGTGCAATCGCCATGATCAGGAAGGGCATGGCAAGCAGGGCTTCGGTGATGCGGGAGATGACCAGATCCACCCAGCCGCCGAAATAACCGGCAAGGATGCCGAAGGGAACGCCGATGACCACGGCGAGCGTGACCGAAAAGATACCGGCCATCAGCGAGGCCCGCGCCCCCCAGACCATGCGGGACAGGATATCGCGGCCAAGATCATCGGTGCCCAGCCAATGGGCGGCCGATGGTGCCTTGCGAATGGCGGACCAGCTGGTGGCAACGGGATCGGGGATCGGCAGGATCGGCGCGCAGATCGCGAGGATCGCGAAGAAGCCGATAATGATCAGCCCCGCCGTCGCGCTGCGGCTAGCCTTCAGCTTGCGCCACGCGCGATTGCCCTCGCGCTTCTCGGCAACGACCGGAGATGTTTGTTCGATCGCGGTCATAGGCTTGCCCTCAGACGCGGATTGAGAAGCACATAAAGAATGTCGGCGATGAGGTTCATCAGGATAAAGCCTAGCGCCGTACACATCACCACACCCTGCACGACAGCATAGTCGCGGTTGAAGACGGCATCGACGATGAGCTTCCCGAAGCCCGGAATGGTAAAGATCTGCTCCGTCAGAACGGCGCCGGCCAGCAATTCTCCGAACAACAGCGCACTCAGCGTCACGACCGGCAAAAGCGCATTGCGGAAGCTGTGCGACAACACAACGTCCTTGGGCGACAGGCCCTTGGCGCGCGCGGTGCGGATATAATCAGCCGAAAGGACGCCGAGCATGGCGGATCGCGTATGGCGCATCAGCGTCGCGGCCAGCGCATTGCCCAGCACGAAGGCCGGCATCACCATGGTCTGGAGCGACCGGACAGGATCGACAAAGATCGATTCGTAACCGGACGCAGGCAACCAGCCGAGCTTCACCGATACCAGCAAGATCAGCATGATCCCCAGCCAGAAGTTCGGGACGGACAGACCGGAGAGCGCCAGGATGCTGGCAACGTAATCGATGACCGTGTTCTTCTTGACGGCCGCGATGATGCCGGCAGGAATGCCGATCACGAAGGCGAAGATCATAGCCATGACAGCAAGCTGGATCGTAACCGGCAGCTTCTCCGCGATCAGTTGTGTCACCGGCTGATTGGTCCGCAGCGAAATGCCGAGATCACCGGTCATGACGCCGCCCAGCCAACGCACATATTGCAGCGGGATTGGGTCGTTCAGGTGGTATTTTTCCCGTAGCAGTTCGAGCACCGCCGGATCGCGCTCCTCGCCTGCCATGGCAAGCACGGGATCGCCCGGCAGCAGCTTCTGCAGGGAGAAGACAAAGATGGAGATGATAAGCAGGGTCGGGATCGCGACCAGCAGACGTTTTCCGATATAGACAGGCATTCCGCCATCCTCACGCAGACAGGAAGAGCCGCGGGCAAATGCGCACCCGCGGCGAGGCGAGCATCAGCCCTGCTTTTTGACGCCTTGCAGACGGATCATGCCATCAGGGTTGGCAACGAAGCCCGTCACACCCTTCTTCATGGCCCAGATCCAGGACTGATGACCGAGGAAGATCATCGGCATGTCGTCATTCAGGATGACCGCGGCTGCATCATACTTTTGCTGGCGCACGGCATCGTCCGTCGAGGCGCGCGCCTCGTCCAGCAGCTTGTCGACTTCTGGATTGCAATATTTCGTGTCGTTCAGGCCACCCTTGCAGGTGAGGAACTGGTGGATGTTGCCATCGGGATCGACACGACCTGACCAGTCAGAACGGCTCATCTGGTAATTGCCACGGGTCTGCTCATCGAGCAGAGTCGCAAATTCCGTCGACTTCAGCGTCACATCGAAGCCGGCTTCGGCCACCATGGACTGGACGATCTGCATCGTCTGCTGAACGACCGGGCTGTTCGGGATCTGCATCTCGACCGGCACGCGATCAAAACCGGCGGCCTTGATGAGCGCCTTTGCCTTGGCCACATCGCGAGCCGGAACCGGGATAGCCTTGTCATACCAGGCGCTGCTCGGCGGGAATGGCTGGTTGCCGCCAACCGCCGTCCCTTCGAAGACGATCTGCATCAGCGCTTCGCGATCAATGGCCAGGGAAAAGGCCTGACGCAGGCGCTTGTCCTTGCCGACAGGATTGTTGGCCTTGGCACCATTGCCGACATTTACATAGATCGACAGGTTGCCGATGTTGACAACGTCCGCATAGGTCAGCTTCGGATTGGACTTGATGGCAGGCGCGTCGGTCGGTGCAACGCGCTCGATGAAGTCGAGATCGCCGGACTGCAGGTTGGCAAGGCGTACGGTGCTATCCGGGATTGGCAGATAGGTGACCTTGTCGATGAAGATCTGGTCCTTGTTCCAGTAATCCTGGAATTTTTCCAGAACGATACGATCCTGCTGAACGCGTTCCACGAACTTGAACGGTCCGGCGCACACCGGCTTGGAGCCGAAGTTCGCACCCAGTTCCTTGGCAGCCTTGGGCGACACGATCATGCCTGCGCGGTCGGAGAGCTGCGCCAGCAGCGTAGCGTCAGGCTTCTTCAGCGTGAACTTCACTTCCAGCGGGCTTGTCGCTTCCACCTTGTCAACGGAGGCAAGCTCACTCTTGCGACGCGATTCCGGTAGCGTCAGGTTGCGCTGGATAGTGGCGACGACGGCGTCTGCATCCATGGTGGTACCATCATGGAACTTGACGTTAGGACGCAGCTTCATGGTCAGGACCTTGCCGCCTTCGGACCAGGCCCATTCTGTTGCCAGCTGCGGAATGATCTTCAGGTCCGGCGAAACATCCACCAGCTTGTCGCACATGGCGGTGTAGACGATGCGGCCAACGAAGGTGCGCGACTGGGCGGGATCGAGCGCATCGGCATCGTCCTGCAGGCCGATACGTAGATCAACGGCACCCGCCTGAAAGGCCGTCAAGGCGCCAAAGGCCAGAGCCGTGGTCCAGCTCAAAATTCGGTTCATGATCGTTCTCCTCTGATTGAACAGGTCAGTTTTGTTTCCCGTGCCAGCTTGTTTTCTCTGGCTTTTCTTGTCGCCCGGCCGAAGACCGGATCAAAGTATTCAGCCCGCTTCCGGCAGCACTTCGGCGCCAATCGTGTCGTGGTCCATGGAAGTGGCGCGGACCAACCGCTCCTGCAGCATCAAGAGATGCTGACGCATGGCCTCGCCCGCCTTGGCCGGATCACGCGCCGCGATTGCCTCGATGATCCCGTCATGCTGGGCATAAGCGATGCCAACAGTGCCACTGCTGCGGGCGCGCTCGCGGATGTTCTGCCAGGCTTCGTCCTGGCGGACGTGATTGATCATATCGAAGATGGCGAGGAACAGCTGGTTGCGGGCGCTCTGCGCGATCTGGCGATGTAGCGCGCCATCCCAAAGCTCGCGAGCATCGGCATCGTCGCTCTCCATGATCTTGCGCGCGAGATCCCGCATGCGGGCAAGCTCGGCCGGCTTTGCCCGCAATGCAGCTAGCTGCGCGAGCTGCGGCTCGATGCGCAGCCTGACCTCCATGATTTCCATGAAATCCGTACCGGCAACGATGGCATCGACGCTGCCGGACCATTCGCCGGGGCGCGAACCAATAAACGTGCCCGCGCCCTGCCGACGCCAGATCTCGCCTTCGGCCTCAAGCACTTCCAGCGCGCGGCGAATGGCACGCCGTCCAACGCCCAATCGCTCCGACAGGCCACGTTCGGTGGGCAGTTTGCCCTCCGCATCAAACCCACCGCTGCGCAAAAGCTCACGCAGTTTTTCAAGCGCGTAGTTGGCATTGTCGGGTGGGTTGGACGAGTGGACCATTACCTGAACCAATTTTCGATTGGTTCGACTTTCGACTGACAGGATATGATTGTCAATCAAAATTCGTGCAGAATCCGGTTCTGCACAAAAGATCACCAGCAGAAAGTTTGTCGCTTTTTGCGGAACGGAGTGTCGCTGTGAGAAATTGGTCAGGAATCAGCGATATGATTTGACCGATGACATTTGTGCGCTGCATCATCAGCGCTCCCAAGACAGACGAGGCATTCCCATGCACCAGTATGACCTTATCGTGATCGGAAGCGGCCCGGCCGGCCGCCGCGCAGCCATTCAGGCAGCGAAGCTTGAAAAGAAGGTTCTCGTTGTCGAACAGGGGCGCAGGGTGGGCGGTGTCTCGGTCCACACCGGCACTATTCCCTCCAAGACGCTGCGTGAGACGGCACTGAACCTGACGGGATGGCGTGAGCGTGGCTTTTATGGCCGCTCCTACCGCGTGAAACAGGAAATTCACGCCGACGATCTGCGCCGTCGCCTGCTGATCACGCTGGACCATGAGGTGGAAGTGCTGGAGCATCAATTTGCCCGCAACCGCGTTCAGCAAATGCGCGGCAAGGCACATTTCATCGATCCGAATACAATCGAGATTCAAAAGACCGATGGCGAAGTCCTGCGCGTCACGACGGCCTCGGTTCTGTTGGCTGTGGGCACCCGCCCCTATCGGCCGCCACATATCCCGTTTGACGGTCAATATGTTCTCGACAGCGACGAATTGCTCGAAATCAAGGATGTGCCGCGCTCGCTGATCGTTGTCGGTGCGGGCGTCATCGGCATCGAATACGCCACCATCTTCAGCACGCTTGATACCCAGGTGACGGTGGTGGAGCCCCGCGAGACCATGCTCGATTTTATCGACAAGGAGATCGTCGAGGACTTCGCCTATCAGCTGCGCGATCGCAACATGAAGCTTCTGTTCGGCCAGACGGTTGAAAAAGTCGAACGTGATGCGGGTCAGAACAAGTGCCGCGTGACCCTGAAGAGTGGCCGTAGCCTGCAGGCTGAAATGGTGCTGTTCGCCGCTGGCCGCGTGGGCGCTACCGATACCCTTAATCTTGCCGCCGCCGGTCTTGAGGCCGACAACCGCGGCCGCCTGAAGGTCGATCCGGAAACATTCCAGACCTCTGTTCCGCATATCTATGCTGCCGGCGACGTCGTGGGGTTCCCGAGCCTTGCCTCCACCTCCATGGAACAGGGCCGCATCGCTGCCCGCCATGCAGTCGGCGCGCCCGCCAGCGAACCTCCGCAGTATTTCCCCTATGGCATCTATGCCGTGCCCGAAATTTCCACCTGCGGCCTTTCGGAAGAGGAAGTCATCCAGCGTGGCATTCCGTATGAGACAGGTATCGCTCATTTTCGCGAAACCTCGCGCGGCCATATCATGGGCCTTGATACGGGCATGCTGAAGATGATCTTCTCGCTGAAGACACGCCGTCTTCTGGGTGTGCATATCGTCGGCGAAGGCGCCACAGAACTGGTCCACATCGGCCAGGCCGTACTCAACCTGAAGGGTACGGTGGAATACTTCGTCGAGAACACCTTCAATTACCCGACGCTGGCGGAAGCCTACAAGATTGCAGGTCTCGACGCCTGGAACCGCATGGGCGAAGGCCCGAAGGAGGCGCCAGTTGCTACCGGGCAGTCCACGGACACGACGGCAACAGCCGCTCCGGTCGAAGTGGTCTCGGAAAAGAAGAAAGCCGCTTCAAAATAATGACGGCGGATCGTCCGGAGTTGATGGGAAGCGCGACCTTGGTTCGCGCTTACGCGTTGGCATTTGCGGCGATCCTGATCATCACCTTTCTTCCGCTACTCGGCGTCTTCGTCAGCACCTCGATAGCTGGCTAACACACCAACACAGCCTGGCCTTTCCTGCTATTTTCGTGGCTTCTCATGACAATTTTGGGCAACATGAAGTCGCCGTAGTTTTAGAAATCGAGATGACGCGAATATCCAAAATGGCCATCTATCGATCGATTGTGGTGATCTGTCTTGCGGTTATCCTCTTTGTCTGGCCCGGCATGTGGGTGTTATTCGCCTTCTGGTTTTTCTTCGCAATCATAGGCGTTTGGGCGAAAAAGAAGGACGCTTCCCTCGGAGGAAATTCGGTCTATCGCACTGGCTTTGGGGGACCGATAGGAGCATTGGAGAGTTGGCTCGGCGTTTGGAATGGATTCTACGTCTGGAAAGACTTAGACCACGACTTCCATCGCAGAAATCGCGAGTGACAGGCGCACTGTGGGCATATGCACCGAGCCCCACATTAGACCCCTTAATGCTGAGAATTCAGGCTGGCTGATGCGCCTGACGATTCCTCTTGGCGTGATCTGATAGGTATGGGCAA
The DNA here is from genome assembly GCF_030504645.1 of Rhizobium oryzicola. Classification (GTDB taxonomy): domain Bacteria; phylum Pseudomonadota; class Alphaproteobacteria; order Rhizobiales; family Rhizobiaceae; genus Neorhizobium; species Neorhizobium oryzicola. Next base: position 307,981 of record NZ_JAUKWQ010000005.1, read on the forward strand.
TGCTTCTGATTGCGCAGCTGATCAGCCGCCGCATCAAGCAACGCACATAACAAAACCGCCCGGCATTGAATGACGGGCGGCTTGCAAAAAATCCGGATATAAAAACGGCCCCTTTCGGGGCCATTTTCATCGCGATTAACGCGAGTAGAATTCGACGACCAGATGCGGTTCCATGATGACCGGGTACGGAACGTCGGAGAGCGACGGTACGCGTGCAAAGGTAGCAACCATCTTGTTGTGGTCGACTTCGATGTAATCAGGAACGTCACGCTCAGCGAGCTGAACGGCTTCCAGAACCGTGACCAGCTGCTTGGACTTCTGGCGAACTTCGATCACGTCGCCAGCCTTGCAGCGGTAGGAACCGATGTTGACGCGAACGCCGTTGACGGTCACGTGGCCGTGGTTGACGAACTGGCGAGCAGCCCAAACGGTCGGAACGAACTTGGCGCGGTAGACGATGGCGTCCAGGCGCGACTCGAGCAGGCCGATCAGGTTTTCCGAGGTGTCACCCTTGCGACGGTTTGCTTCGTCGTAGATGGCGCGGAACTGCTTTTCGCGGATGTCGCCGTAGTAGCCCTTAAGCTTCTGCTTGGCGCGGAGCTGTACACCGAAGTCGGACAGCTTGCCCTTGCGGCGCTGGCCGTGCTGGCCCGGGCCGTATTCGCGACGGTTGACCGGGGACTTCGGACGGCCCCAGATGTTTTCGCCCATGCGGCGATCAATTTTGTACTTCGACGAAGCGCGCTTGCTCATCGTATTTCCTTCTATCAGGTTGTGCCGCGTTCAATCGGCTCAAGGAAACACGCCCTCCTCTGAACGGAGCTTCCAGCTCCTGTTCTGACAGGTTTCTCACGATAGCGTTCGGAGAAAACCACGGGACATGTCAAATGAAACACCGGGCGTTGCCACCCGGTGCTGGCGGGGTCTTTAGGGGGAAGTCATCGAATTGTCAACATCGGCACGAGACCGTTGCCTGCGTAGAACATGGTTTGCGCAAAACGCCCGTACATTTTTTTGTTCCAGCGCTCTTGAAGAGCAAAAATCCGCTTCCCATCTCGGTATGCAAGCACCGGGCCCCTCTGACGTGTATTGCCGGATCGACCCGTGATGTCGGTGCTTTATCGCCAATCAATCCGGCATGGACAATGTCATGGATTTCCTATTGGCCGATTTTCAGGGCGCCGCCGTCTGGATGTGGCTTGCCTTCATCGCAATCGTGATTGCTCTTCTCGCGCTTGATCTGGGGGTTTTGCACAAGCAGAACCGTGAAATCGGCGTGAAGGAAAGCCTACTTCTCTCCGGCTTCTATATTACACTTGGCCTGCTGTTCGGCGGGTTCGTCTGGTACCAGTTCGGCGAACAGGCCAGCATCGAATATCTGACCGGCTTCGTGATCGAGAAGAGCCTGGCGATGGACAATATCTTCGTCATCGCCATGATCTTCAGCTATTTCGCCATCCCGCGTGAATACCAGCACCGCGTCCTGCTGTTCGGTATCCTCGGTGTGATCGTGCTACGCGCCATCATGATCGCTGCCGGTGCGGCTGTGGTCGAAAACTATGGCTGGGTTCTCTATCTCTTTGCAGCCTTCCTGATCGTAACCGGCATCAAGATGCTGTTTTCCGGCAATGAAGGCTATGACGTCGAAAACAATCCGCTGTTGAGGTTCCTGCGCAAGCGCATGCCGATCACCGACCGCCTGCATGGCGAGAAGTTTCTCGTTCGCCAGCCGGACGAGAAGAACGGCAAACTGCGCACCTACCTGACGCCGCTGATGCTGGCCCTGATCCTGATCGAATTCGCGGACCTCGTATTCGCGGTCGACTCGATCCCGGCCATCTTCGCGATCACCACGGTGCCCTTCATCGTCTACACCTCGAACATCTTCGCGATCCTGGGTCTGCGTGCGCTCTACTTCGCGCTGGCTGCCCTCATCCACCGCTTCGCCTATCTGAAGTATGCGCTGTCGGTGGTGCTGATCTTCATCGGCTCGAAGATCTTCCTCGCGGATATGCTCGGCATTGCCAAGATCCCGCCGCTGCTGTCGCTCGGCATCACCATCGCGATCCTGGCTGCCGGCATCATCGGCTCGCTCTGGGCGACCCGCGGTCAGCAGGTTCAGATCGACGCCAAGAACTAAGACCGACGCATCCAAAACCACACCGCGCCGCCACAACGGCGCGGTTCTGCTTTTCCTATATATGCCATTCCGCCGACGCATTGGGCAGGCTAAGTTGATCGCTCAGTTCAGCCAGATTCGGATGCCTGCTCATGTCTCTTCCCAATGATACCGTCCTCGACCGCTTTCTCCGTTACGTGGTGGTCGACACCCAATCGGACCCGACCTCTACATCCCAGCCGACGACGGAAAAGCAGAAGGATCTCGGCCGCATCCTCGAAGCGGAATTGCAGGCGCTCGGACTGTCGGACGCGCATATGGATGAGCATGGCAATGTCTACGCGACCATTCCGTCGAACGTCGACAAGGACGTGCCTGTCATCTGCTTCTGCTCACACATGGACACGGCCCCGGATTTTTCCGGCACCAATGTCAAGCCGCAACTGGTGCGCAACTACCAGGGCGGCGACATCGCGCTGACGGGCGACACAAGCCGCGTCATTCGCGTCGCTGAACATCCTGACCTCAAGGACCAGATCGGCCACGACATCGTCACGACAGATGGCACAACACTGCTCGGCGCCGATGACAAGGCGGGTGTCGCCGAGATCATGACAGCAGCGCAGACGCTGCTGCGCAACCCGGACATCAAGCACGGCACGATCAAGATCCTCTTCACGACAGACGAGGAAGTCGGTCGTGGTGCGGACAAGGTGGATCTGAAGAAGCTCGGCGCAGCTTTCGGCTATACACTGGATGGCAGCACGGTCGGCGAAATCGAGAACGAGAATTTTTCCGCCGATGGCGTCGACATCACGATTACCGGTGTTGCGATCCATCCCGGCACCGCCAAGGACCGCATGGAAAACGCCATCAAGATCGCCGGTGGAATCATCGCCCGCCTGCCCCGCGACAAGTCTCCCGAGGGCACGGAAGACCGGCAGGGCTTCATTCACCCGACCGGCATCAGCGGCTCGATGGAAGCAGCCAAGCTTGGCTTCATCATCCGTGACTTCGAAGAAGCAGGCCTAAAGGAGAAGGAAGATCTGCTGAAATCCATCACCGAGGACGTCATCCGCGACTATCCGGGTTCGACCTTCACCTTCAAGGTGCGCGAGCAATATCGCAATATGAAGGTGGTGCTGGACCAGCACCCCGACGTGATGGAGAACCTGATGGAAGCCACGCGCCGAGTCGGTCTCACGCCCGTCACGACCAGCATCCGCGGCGGTACGGATGGCGCCCGCCTTTCCTTCATGGGCCTGCCCTGCCCCAACATCTTCACCGGCGGCCATGCCTATCACTCGCCGCTGGAATGGGTGAGCGTTCAGGACATGGAAACATCCGTGAAGGCGATCGTGGAACTGATCAAGGTCTGGGAAGAGCGGGCGTAAGCAACACGGGCTAGGTTCTGTCTGCATTTGAGGATTCCCATGATCGGTGAGTTCTGATTCAAGGCTGGTGAAGGAGCCAGATCATGAGCAGACGCACGCTGACGGACGAGCAATGGGAGCGGATTGCGGAACATCTTCCTGGGCGGGATGGGCTGCGTGGGCGCAGCGGGGTCGATAATCGGCTGTTCGTGGATGCCATTTTGTGGATGGCGGGCAATGCAGCGCGCTGGCGTGATCTGCCGGAGGTGTTCGGCAAATGGAGCGGGGTCCATGCGCGGTTCCGCCGTTGGTCGCACGCTGGCGTTTGGGAGAAGCTGTTCCATGCGATGGCCGACACGCCGGACTTCGAATACGTCCTGATCGACAGCACGATCTCGAAGGTCCACGCCGACGCAAGCGGCGCAAAAGGGGGGCTGAAGCTGCCGCAATCGGCCGTTCGCGTGGCGGACTGACGACCAAGCTACACGCGGCCGTCGATGCCATCGGACTGCCGATCCGTATCCACCCGACGCCGGGGCAACGTGGCGACGCTCCACAGGCGCGAGATCTCCTGAAAGGCCTGCATGGCATTGGTCACGTCATCGCAGATGCTGCCTATGATGCCGATCCGCTGCGCATCTTCATTGCCGATGATCTCGGCGCAACGGCGCAGATCAAGGCCAATGCCAGCCGGACCCGAAAGCCGACAATCGACTGGCAGCTCTACAAAGAGCGCCACCAGATCGAGTGCTTCTTCAACAAACTCAAACGCTTCCGCCGCATCGCCCTGCGCTGCGAGAAGACGATCTCCGCCTTTATGGGATTCGTCCATCTCGCATGCGCCATGATCTGGCTCCGCTAAATGCAGACAGAACCTAAAGGAGCGCTCGGCGCTCCCTCAACCATTCCGCCATCAGGTTCGGCCAGTGCTCGGAGGCCGTACCTGGACGCCCCATGGAAAAACCATGGCCGCCATTTTCCAACCGAATCATCCGATCAGGAACGCCGGCCCGTTCGCAGGCCTCGGACAGAAGTCGGAGATGGCCTTCTCCGGCAATCGGATCATCCTTGGCGGCAATCGAGAAAATCGGGGGGCAGTCATGCGTGATGTGCGTCTGCACAGACCATTCAGCCGCCAGCTCCTCCGACGGGTTGTCACCCACCAGCAAACGCCGCGCGGAGGTGCGATCGTCGGGAGGCAGCAGGCTGATCACCGGATAGATTAGAGCCGCCCAGTGCGGGCGCGCCGATAATCTATCCGTACCGTCGACCGGCTTGTAGGTGGACAGATCCGAGCGTGCAGACAACATGCCCATAAGATGGCCGCCTGCCGAGAAGCCGACAACGCCAATTCGTTCGGCATCCACCTCGAACTGCCTCGCGCGTGAGCGGACAAGGCGCAGCGCGCGTTGCGCATCTTGCAGCGGGGCAAGCGGCCCCACATCCCATCCCTCTGACGGCAGTCGGTAAGTCAAAACGAACGCTGTTACACCGCGATCGGCAAACCATTGCGCTGCAGCATGCCCTTCATGATGAATTTCGATGCGCTTGTATCCGCCACCGGGAGCGATCAAGACTGCGCAGCCGACAGATTTTTCGGGCCGAAACACACGCAATGTCGGTGTCGCAATGCGCCTGACTGCGCCTCGCGGCAATTCGACGATGGGCGCCTCCGGCCCCTCACCTCCCGGCGGAGGCCCAGGCCAGATCGGAATTTCGTCGCCATCAAGACTTGCAGCATGGGAACGCCAGGATGCGGCAAGGGATGTTGCCGCAATCGCACCGGCCAGAAACTGTCTGCGCCCAAGCATGAAGCCCCCAGTTCTCAAGGAAGCGCAGATGTGACGCGACGCTTCCTATTCCGCAGCCTGCGGCGCATCCAGACTATCGGGTCCATCGGCTGCACCGGGCATAGTCTGCACATCGAGATCGGGAAACGCAACGATACGCTTACCGGAAAAGTCAGTGTGCACGACAATCAGCCCCTGCTCCTCGAAATATCCGAGTAATCTTCGCGCCCGGCGTGCGGAATGGGTACCGTAAGCGCGCGCAATCCGCGCATCAGAAGGGCAAGGCTCGGCCGTCAGCGCCGCCTTGGCCAGAAGCAGAAAGAGGCCTTGCAAATCATCCGAGACGCGCGCGGAGAGCTCTAGCGCCATCTGCCAACCCGGCGTCGCCGCCGTATCCTCATCAACCCCTGCCCGCGAAATCGCAACGCGGCGGCGGAACTCGCTCATCGAAAGCGGCGGACCGGGCAGCCTGCGCATGCGCGCCCTCACCAGGAATTCCTGATAAAGAACCGAGTCCGTGCGATAGGCCGCCTGCGGATCGTCGATGATTTCGGAAAGCACTGCTCCCAATCGCTCCTCGCGCTCCTCCGGTGTCAGTTCCGGCTGCGAAGGACGGCTGGGCTCCTGCGGGGCGGGCATGGCGGCTGCGGGCGTGGAGCGGGAAAGTTCCGCCAGAATATCGGTTGTCGGACGCGGCGCCGGCGGAGCCCGGCGTACGATCGGCCGGGTGAACTCTTCCGGGTCGGGGGTGAAGATCAGGTCTTCCACATCCTGCGGCGCATCCGGCAGCGGCATCAGCTTCGGGCTTCCCGAGCGCGCCGAGGTTTCCACCGAGCCGATGGTGATCGGCAGCGGACGGCGCGAAAGCGCCGGACCGAGCGCGACGAAATTGCCGCGCTTCAGGTCACGGAACATTTCCGCCTGGCGGCGGTCCATGCCGAGGAGATCGGCAGCGCGTGCCATATCGATATCGAGAAAGGTACGTCCCATCAGGAAGTTGGAGGCTTCGGCGGCAACGTTCTTGGCAAGCTTTGCCAGACGCTGCGTCGCGATGACCCCGGCCAGCCCGCGCTTTCGGCCACGACACATCAGATTGGTCATGGCGCCGAGCGACATCTTGCGCGCCTCTTCCGAGACATCACCGCCGACGGAGGGCGCAAACATCTGCGCCTCGTCCACCACGACCAGTACCGGATACCAGTGCTCGCGATCGGCATCGAAGAGACCGTTCAGGAAAGCGCCGGCGGCGCGCATCTGCTCTTCGATATCGAGACCTTCCAGCGTCAGCACGCACGACACGCGGTGCTGGCGAATGCGGGTCGCGATGCCGATCAGTTCCGCTTCCGTGCGCTCGCCATCGATGACGACATGGCCATACTTGTCGGCCAGCGTGACGAAATCGCCTTCGGGATCGATGATGACCTGCTGCACCCACTGGGCAGATTGCTCCAGCAGACGGCGCAACAAATGCGACTTGCCGGATCCCGAATTGCCCTGCACGAGAAGGCGGGTCGCCAGAAGCTCTTCGATATCGAGCTTGGCCGGACCACCCCCGGACGCCATTCCCATATCGATGCCAACCTGCACTGCACTCACCTCACATGCTGTCGCCCTTGCCCGAGCCTAATCCGGGCAATCGCGTTCCTTTAACAAATTATTGACGCTCTCGCTTGCGCGAAACTCAGCCCATCAACAGGGAATCTTAGAGCTTATCAGGGCTAAATGGAATCGTTCTGCCGGAAGCATTTTTTGTCAGGATCAAGGCTTTCGGCGAAGGGCATACCGCCTGGTACGGTCGAGACGAAAGCCGCGGATAATGGCGGAAAATGATCCGGCCCTTCAGGTTGGCTGAGGCGGGTCATCTGCTTTGTCGAGCGGCTTGGCCGTATGCTTTGGCTACGACACGCGCCACTCTCCTCGCATCTGACCCCGCCTGAGCCAACAGAACTGTTTCCATTTAGCCCTGATAGGCTCTAGCTGGCAGCCGCACGCTTCCAGCCGGCAGCCAGAAGGCCAGCCCCGATCAGGAGCGTCCCGCCGGTTCGGTTGACGGCACGGCGCAGGCTTGGCTTGCGAATGGTCTCGCGCGCCATGGAGGCCAGGAGGCCATAGAGGGCGGCATTCAGCGTCGCGAGCACAAGAAATGTGCTTTCCAGGATAACCATCTGTATCAGCAGCGGCTGCGTGAGGTCCAGGAACTGCGGCAGGAAGGATACGAAGAAGACAACGCTCTTCGGGTTCAGCGCCGTGACGATATAGGTATGGAAGAAGATGCGGCCCGGATGCTCATCCGCCGGCTCCTCCAACGCAGAGGCCTCCGCCACAGGCGCGCGCCACAGCTTGATACCGAGATAAATGAGGTAGGCAGCGCCAATCCATTTCAGCACGGTGAACAGGCTGGCGGAGGCCGCGAGAAGAGCGCCGAGCCCCAGCATGGAGGCGGTCATCGCGGTGAAATCACCCAGCGCCACCCCGGCAACGGTTGCCATCGCAACTTTACGACCATGCGACACGGCGTAGGAAATCACCAGCAGGATCGTCGGTCCCGGAATGACCAGCAGGACGGAGGCGACGGCAACAAAAGCAAGCCAGTTTTCAATCGACATAATGCTGATTCCTCCACGGGTCTTGATCGAGCAAGCCACTCTTTCCATCGCGTGACAAGCACCTGCTATGATGTGATGTGCTGCTTGAAAAGAGGGCCGGACCAATAGGCCCGGTCCTCTTCGGGAGTGTGCAACCCGGCCAGCCATGGCAGGCGCGCATCAATCGATGTCCGATGAATACGCGCCGCCGAGGCCATATCTTCCACAGTCAACCGGCGGCAGATGATGCGGGTCATCGGAACCGCTCCTGCGACCGATCGAGGTGAATGTCCCACGGCGACCGTTTCGGGGGCCGCAGGATATCCCACTCGACGGGAAGGCCGATATCGCGCCTCATGCGATCCGAAAGATCGGCCACATGGTTCATCCGTTCGCGCCGGCTGATCACGACGGACAGCAGCAGATGCAGTACCCGCCAGACGCCCAGATCCTGGACGAGATCCCGCACCAAGACGCGGGGATTGTTTTCAACCAATACGTGTTCATTTTGCATAGGAAATCCGTCCCGGTGCCGCACGGCAAACCAGGTCCTTTCACGATGTGAGGAGACGCGAACAGACGGGTGAACGCAGCATGACGCTACGTCAGACACAGATGTCACGTCAGTTTATTAGAAACAAAGTTGAGATTTGTCAGCGCGTTACGCGAACTGACGTGCCACAGATGGGGCGCAACGCTGTGCAACTGGTCCCGTCTGAATGGCTCCGCCATGGAGGCGATAATTGGTGGACATGGATGTCATATGCGCCTCCTTTCTTCAATAGAGCTGCGGATGGCGGCAAAGTGACACAGCTCTCCCGGCAGCACAAGTCTGCTATTCCAAATTGTAATCAAAGGCGGAAATCTGTTGCCAAACAGCAACAGGTACTATTACCCACGGATATCGAGCCCGAAGCCCTGCATCAGCCGCCTTGTTGAAAAATCCGGGGCGCCGGAAGTAAAGACCGCGAAGTCGAAATCCTCCGGGTGATCCTCGCCCGGTACGGAGGGAACAAGGCGGCGGGCCTGCCGGGCAATCGCCTCCGCCGGGTCCAGCCAATCGACCGGCCAGGGTGCCAGCTTGCGAAACAGGTTTGCCATAAAAGGATAATGTGTGCAGGCCAGCACGACGATATCCGTGCGTGCGCCATTCTTCTCCACGAAGCAGGGAGCGATTTCGGCCAGCACATCCGCCTCGGTGACCGTCTCACCGCGAATATAGGCTTCCGCCATGCGGGCCAGGTTTTCAGAGCCCACCAGCCGCACATGACACTGACTGGCAAAGGACTGGATGAGATCGCGGGTGTAGGCACGCTTCACCGTGCCGGGCGTGGCCAGAACTGAAACGAGGCCGGAGCGCGTACGCTCTGCCGCGGGCTTGATCGCCGGTACCGTGCCGACAAAGGTCATCTGCGGAAAGGCGGCGCGCAAATCGGCACCCGCCAGCGTGAAGGCCGTGTTGCAGGCGATGATGCAGACTTCCGGCTGGTAGGTCTTCAGCAGGTCGCCGAACAGTGCGATAATGCGGGCTTTCAGCGCCTCCTCTTCCCAACTCCCATAGGGAAAGCCGGCATCATCAGCCACATAGATGAAGCCGCGCTCGGGCATCAGCACGCGCGCCTCTCGCAGAACCGTCAGGCCACCGATCCCGGAATCGAAAACCAGGACCGGTTTCAGTTCACTCCTCGTCTGCTCCATCCCCATGCCCCTTGCCGGTCTGTTTCGCCGGCGCCTCGCCCTTTTTCCAGCGACGCGCAAACTGGTCGAGCGATGTGATCACGCCGCGCAGCACGCTGATCTCCGGCTCCGTGAAGCCTGGCCGCGACAGCACGGCGCGCAGATTGTCGATCATCTTCGGCACTTTTGTGGGCGGATGGAAGTAATTGCGCGCATCCAGCGCCTCTTCGATCTGTTCGAAGAAACCGAACAGCTGCTCCTTGGTCGCCGGCTTCTGGTCGACGGCCTGGAACGGTGTCGCCGCCACATCCTCCATGCCGCTCTTCATCCATTCATAGGACATCAGCAGTACGGCCTGCGCGATGTTCAAAGAGGCAAAGGCCGGATTGACAGGGAAGGTGACGATTTCGTCCGCCAGCGCGACCTCCTCATTGGTCAGTCCCCAGCGCTCGCGGCCGAATAGGATGCCGGTCTTCTCGCCGGCCACGAACCGCTGGCGCAGCGTCTCGGCAGCAACAACGGGCGAACGCACCTGCTTGAAGCCGTCGCGCTGACGCGCCGTCGTGGCATAGACGAAGTTCAGGTCCGCCACGGCCTCTTCCAGCGTCGCGAAAACCTTGGTGCCTTCGATGACATGGTCGGCCTTGGCGGCAGCAGCCTGCGCCTTCTCGCTCGGCCAGCCATCACGAGGATTGACGAGACGCAGTTCCGCCAGACCGAAATTGGCCATGGCACGGGCGACCATGCCGATATTCTCGCCCAATTGGGGCTCGACGAGAATGATCGCCGGACCTTCGGCCAAAAGTTCGCGCTCGCTGTTGGTGCCTGCCATAACCCGTCCATATCCATTATCGAATTGCGGGCTTCACTGGCACAATCGCATCCAAAAATCAAAGCGTCAGACGGATAAGCGGCCGAGCATCGTACCAATCATGCGAATACCGATGCGCGTACCGTGACGGAAGATCGGAAGATGCTCCTGCGGCTGTCGCTTCGGTCCTGATCCCGTGAAGAAGGGATCCGGCCCAAGACCCTTGGCTTTGCGGAGCGTAGCCAGCACATCGTCGATCGCGGCGATTTCCTCTGCTGTCATTTCGTTTGCCGCCTGGGTGCGGCTGCGGGCAAAAATGCGTGCCCAATAGGTGGATGTCAGGAAGATTGCCAGAGTCTGTCGCACCCTGCCCGGCTTCGTCACCAGCGTCCAGGCTGTGCCGAGCGGCCGGGCGGCGAGCGCCAGATCACGATAGGCCGCATCCAGCTGGCGGGATCTTTCGATCAGATCGAAACCCGACCGACCGTCCTTCGCCTCTTCCAGCAATTGCGCCAGATGGCCATACCAGCGATCCAGAACATCCTGCATGCTGGTGCGGGTCCGGGTGGGCAGCACAAAGAATGCCACTGCCGTGCCGGCAACGGCCCCAATCAGCGTTTCCTCCACCCGCAAGGTAACGAGTTCCACCGTTAAAGTGCCGATCAGGCTGTAGATCAGACACAGCACGATGGACACGAAGAATGTCATCATTGCGTAGGACACCTGCAGGAAATAGAACGCGAAGAAGATGCCAAATCCTGCCAGCACGATCAGCAAGGGCAGATGCTGCTGCACGACCAGCGCGAGGCCAAGTCCTACGGCAATACCAAGAACCGTGCCCACCGAGCGCTGCAGCGCTCTCACCGCCGCGTCGCCGCGCGACTTGGTGTTGGTGAAAACCAGGAATGCCGTCAACACCGCCCAGAACCAGCGCTCACGCGACAGCATCAGGCCGAACACCATGGCGATGGCCGAGGCAAGCGTAATCTGCAAAGCCGCACGTACCGCGGCATTTTTGAGGCTGAGGCGGATCTTCTGTGGCGAGCCTGCGGCAGAGACTGTCCGAACCAGTTCTCGAAAGCGGACATCGCCGCCTTCCGTGATCTCCGTTTGCAGGTCGCGGCGAGCATCGTGCAGCCAGATCAATGCATTGATCGCTTCCCTCTGCTGGTTATCCTCCAGCGTTTCGGCCTTGGCGCGCCAGGCCTCTATCCCTTCGAGGTCGCCTTCGATGATGCAATGAACCAGACCAAACGGCGCGGATTTTTGCGCACTCAGAACGATGGTGCTCTCGGCGGCCAAATGCAGGTCGAAGATCTTCATCGCTAATGTCGTGACGGGACTTTCGGAGCCGTCGAGTGCGCCATCCGGAGGTCGCGGAAGAAAACCTTCCGCCATCAGCACCACATCCTTCAGTCGCTCCTGCAGCACCAGCAGTTCTTCGAGATCTCCATCCTTGGCGGCGCCGGCATGTGCCACGACGGCCAGCTTGTAGAGAATGTCGTTGATGCGTCCCTGCACGGCGATCAGCGCCTGCAAAAGATCGCGGGCCCGATCATCCGGAATCAGACGAGTGCGAACCCAATGCCCGATAACCACCGAAATCAGCGGTCCCAGCGCCGCATAGGGCAGTTCGTCGAGCGGAGGCTTGAGATAGGCGCCCATGAAATAGGAGGTGAAGGCAAACATGCCGACCGCGAAACCGCGCTGCCCGTAAAGACGCGCAAGCGTCGAAAGCAGGATCACCAGAAGGAACACGGCATCCGATAGATAGCGATGTTCTTCCAGCAATGCCGCAAGGGCAACGCAGGCAAGGCTGGCGACACCACCGAAAATCCGGGTGATCAGTTGCGCCCGCGGCGTTGCATCCTTCACGGCAACGCCACCTTCGATCGAAAGGATGATCGACAGACCGAACGCGACGGGCGGCAGCGGCATGACCTGATAATGGATGATCACCATGATCAGGACCGAGAGGCCGATCGTCAGCGCGACTCGTGCCCCCATCCGAAGCCGCGTGAAGGCGGGATCGGTTGCGAGCAGCCAATCAAGGGGAGAAAATCTGGACGTCATCAAGACTCACAATCGTTCGACCGACCATTCCGATCTCCCCCGAGGGAACGGCCTGACGGGAAACTACTGCCCCTTGGCCAGTTCCTGCAATTCCTTGAACACCGAGTCGCGTTCGTTGTCAGCCACGCGGTGAATGTCATCAATGACGGGCTTTCCATCTTCGGTGATCACGTCGAAGTGGACTTCGTTGACGGTGTCCTTGATCTGCGGATCGTCGATGCAGGTCCAGAGCTTGAACGTGACCTTGACATCCGTGACATTATCCTTGGTGCCAGCCGAGGCGATGGTGACATCCTTCAGGGGGCAGCCGTCTTGCGAATCGGTGATCACGTCATAGCCGAAGGGATCGCCGGGCTGGTTGTTCTCCGTTTCATAGGCCGGATGCTTGGCAGCCTCGTTATAGGCCGCCTGAAAACGCTTGCTGTAGAGCTTCGACAGGGGATCGGCATCGAAGATGAACTTCCAGTCCGCGTCGACGCTCTCCCAGTTCGTTTTGGTCATATCCATCACCTGTTTCACAGGATCGGTCGCCTCGGCTGCGAAGGCGCCAGATGTCAGGATGGAGAGAATGAGAGCGAGCGGCATGGTCCGCATGGTGAGATGAATCCCTGATTTCTGATGTTGGCGGACATTACGCCGGATCGCCTTTTTGGCAATGCCAATTGTTCCGCCAACGCTTTGCGTTCTCTCTCGGCAATGCTATAGCGACCGGGACTTATGTCCACCCCTCGGGAACTCTAACCCGCATTGCAAGAGGCAGATACATGAAGAAGATCAAGGTCGCCAACCCCGTCGCCGATCTCGACGGCGATGAAATGACGCGCATCATCTGGCAGCTTATCAAGGACAAGCTGATCCATCCGTATCTCGACCTTGATATCGATTACTACGACCTCTCGGTCGAAAATCGCGACGCTACCAACGACCAGGTCACGATCGACGCTGCAAACGCCATCAAGAAGTACGGCGTCGGCATCAAGTGCGCGACCATCACGCCGGACGAAGCCCGGGTGAAGGAATTCAATCTCAAGCAGATGTGGAAGAGCCCGAACGGCACGATCCGCAACATCCTCGGCGGCGTGATCTTCCGCGAGCCGATCATCTGCAAGAACGTGCCGCGCCTCGTTCCGGGTTGGACGCAGCCGATCGTTGTTGGCCGTCATGCCTTCGGCGATCAGTACCGCGCGACCGACTTCAAGTTCCCCGGCAAGGGCAAACTGACCATCAAGTTCGTTGGTGAAGACGGCACTGTCATCGAGAAGGAAGTGTTCGACGCCCCCGGCGCCGGTGTGGCCATGGCCATGTACAACCTCGACGAATCCATCCGCGAATTCGCCCGTGCGTCGATGATGTACGGCCTGATGCGCAAGTGGCCGGTTTACCTGTCCACGAAGAACACCATCCTCAAGGCCTATGACGGTCGCTTCAAGGACATCTTCGAAGAAGTCTACGAAACCGAGTTCAAGGATCAGTTCAAGGACGCCGGCATCACCTACGAGCATCGCCTGATTGACGATATGGTCGCTTCCGCGTTGAAGTGGTCCGGTGGTTACGTCTGGGCCTGCAAGAACTACGATGGCGACGTACAGTCCGATACGGTTGCCCAGGGCTTCGGCTCGCTCGGCCTGATGACCTCGGTTCTTTTGACCCCGGATGGCAAGACGGTTGAAGCCGAAGCCGCGCACGGCACGGTCACGCGTCACTACCGCCAGCACCAGAAGGGCCAGGAAACCTCGACGAACTCGATCGCTTCGATCTTCGCCTGGACCCGTGGTCTCGCACACCGCGCCAAGCTGGACGACAATTCCGAGCTGGCCAAGTTCGCATCCACGCTGGAAACCGTCTGCGTCGCGACAGTGGAAGACGGCTTCATGACCAAGGATCTGGCGCTGCTGATCGGCCCCGATCAGCCGTGGCTCTCCACCACGGCCTTCCTCGACAAGATCGACGAGAACCTGCAAAAGGCCATGGGTGCCTGATTTCCGGCATCTATCGAGTTGAATTGAAACCCGGCCTTGTGCCGGGTTTCTTTTTTGCGCGCTTATCGCGAAAGTGATGGAACTTTTTCGTTTTCAGGCAACCAAACTGCATTCGCCGCATTGTGGTCGGCATCTGTCACCCACATGGGTTTTTCAATGACGTCCACCTCTTCGGGTACTTCGGCCGTTCCGGGGCAATTGAGCGGGTTTTCTGACCGTTCGCTGTTTGCCCTCGCAGTCCTTAACTTCTTTCTCGCGGATGCCCGCGATGGCCTTGGACCGTTTCTCGATGCCTTTCTGGCGACGAATGGGTGGTCTTCCATGTCGCTCGGCGCCATCGCGACTGCCGGCGGACTCATCGGGCTGATTGCGACGCCGCTCTGTGGTGCCGTGGTGGATGGTTCCACTTGGAAGCGGGCGCTGATCGCAGGCCCCGTCATCCTCGTTACGGTCGGGGCCCTGGTGACACTGATTGCGCCAACACCCGGAATTGTATGGTTCGGTCAATTGGCGACAGCAATGGTCGGCGCGGTCATCGGGCCGGCATTGGCCGGTCTCACGCTTGGCCTTGTGGGCCAGAAGCTTTTCTCACAGCAGATCGCGCGAAACGAGGTCTGGAATCATACCGGAAATTTCGCATCGCTGTTCGCGGTCTTCATGATCATTCCGGTGTTCGGCAATAATGGTATGGTTTGGCTGATGATTGCGACTGCGCTCGGCACGTTGGCGGCGATCGCTGCCATCGATCCCAAGCGCATCGATCACGACGTCGCCCGCGGCCTTGCCCATGATGATGGCGCACCCGGCCCTTCCGGCCTGAAAATCCTGCTGCAGGAGCGCGGTCTCATCCTGCTCGCCATCATCCTGATGATCTTCCACTTCGGCAACGCGCCGATGGGTCGATTGATCGCGCAGGACTTTGCACTGGAACTGCGGACCCCATTTCGCACCACCGCCATCATCACCGGCGTCGCCCAGGCTGCCATGATATTGGTTGCGGCACTCGCTCCTTACCTCATCCGCCGTATCGGCCTTCGCACCGTTTTCGTGATCGCGTTGATGGCGCTGCCGGTTCGCGGCGTGCTGGCCGGAAGCTTCCACGGCTTTTGGGTGATCTACCCGGTGCAGTTTCTGGATGGCATTGGTGCCGGCCTGCTCGGCATCCTGACACCGGTTGCGGTGGAACGCATTCTGGAGGGAACCGGGCGCTTCAATGTCGGCCTCGCCAGTGTGATGACCGTGCAGGGCGTCGGAGCTTCGCTCAGCAATGTCGTTGCTGGCTGGCTGGTGACAAAGGGTGGTTTTCCGCTCTCACACTATGTGGGCGGCGCGATCGCCTTTGCTGCCATGGCAATCTTCATCCTCTACCGCAAGGAGATCATCCCGGACGAACATGATACGCAAAAAGGCGCGGTCCATTAAACTCGCGCCTCCTAGCTTGCTGTCGGGGTTCGGGCGCTAAGCGCCCGACCACTCAGCCAACGAATGCGCGTTCGATCACGAACTCGGCGGGCTTGTTGTTGGCACCTTCGGTGAGACCGGCCTTTTCCAGCAGGTCCTTCGTATCCTTCAGCATTGCCGTCGAGCCGCAAATCATGCCGCGATCGGCGGCCGGGTCGAGCGGCGGAACGCCCAGATCCGTATAGAGCTTGCCGCTTTCCATCAGGTCGGTGATACGGCCCTGGAAAGGATAGGCTTCGCGCGTGACTGTCGGGTAGTGCTTGAGCTTGTCGCCGACGAGTTCCGCGAGGAATTCATGATTGCGGATCTCTTCCATGAGGTCGAAGCCATATTTCAGCTCCGCCACATCGCGGCAGGTGTGGGTAAGGATGACTTCCTCGAACTTCTCATAGGTTTCCGGGTCGCGGATCAGGCTGGCGAACGGCGCGATACCCGTGCCCGTGGAGAACATGTAGAGGCGCTTGCCGGGTGTCAGTGCATCCAGCACCAGCGTGCCCGTCGGCTTCTTGCGCATCAGAACCGTGTCGCCGGGCTGGATCTTCTGAAGGTGCGAGGTCAGCGGACCATCCGGCACCTTGATCGAGAAGAATTCCAACTCCTCGTCCCAGGATGGGCTTGCGATGGAATAGGCGCGATAAATCGGCTTGTCACCAACCATCAGGCCAATCATGGCAAACTCGCCCGAACGGAAACGAAAACCGGCAGGTCTCGTCATGCGGAAACGGAAGAGACGATCCGTATAATGCTCCACGGACAGGACCGTCTCAGCATAGACGCCATCCGGAATAGCGGCTGGGGCCTTTGCAGCGAATTCTTCGGTCTTCGTCGGAGCGTTCATGCCGGTGCTCTCATTCCATCCTGTTGGTATCGCGCATGCGAATATACCATGTGCAAGCGCATTTGAAGGCATCCGCGTTCATATGCCGCGGGCCTTGCGAAATATTGTCCTATCCAGTCCAGTTAGACGCTGCGGCGGCGCCAGCTATAGGCCTCTCCTGCCTCGGCGCTCCGCGCCGTCGGCTGATAGTGAACCGAAATACCCGGCAGGCGGTTTTCAGCCAGTCGCTTCAAGGCGGTCGTATTGCTGACGGCAAAGCTATCGAAGCCACAGCGCAACATCAGCGGCACCTGGTCGATCAGCACATCGCCCACAGCCCTCAGCTCATTGGTATAGCCGAGACGTTCGCGCAGCAGCGAGGCGTGGCTAAAACCGCGTCCATCGTTAAAAGCGGGAAACTGAACGGCCGCCAACTCGATACGATAGAGATAGGGCTCAAGACGGCGTACATCATCGGCCGGCTTGATCAGCACGCCGAAGCCAACTTCATTGCTGGCATCTGCCTGCTCAATGAGTTGATCCATTGTCAACAGCGGGCGCTGATCCTCTTCCGCTTTCACCTCGTCCGTCTCAATGATCCAGGGATCATTCTCCACGAAGCCGGTCTCTCTCCAAATACGTGTCGTCATATCCGTTGCGTCCCTCAAGCCGCTTCAGCCGTCTTGCCATAGAGCGCATCCTTGAAGGGCTGCGGACCGACACGGCGATAGGCTTGCAGGAAAGTCTCCTCTCTCGACAGACGAAGGCCAAGATAGGTATCAACGATCGTCTCGACAGCGTCCGTCACCTTTTCCGGCTCAAATCCGCGACCGATGATCTCCCCGACGGAGGTGTGCTCGTCGGCCGATCCTCCCAGCGTGATCTGGTAGAGTTCGGCACCCTTCTTTTCGACCCCCAGCAGACCGATATGGCCGACATGGTGGTGACCGCAAGCATTGATGCAGCCGGAGATCTTGATCTTCAGCTCGCCGATGTCCGCCTGCCGCTCGGCAGAACCGAAGCGGTTGGAAATTGCCTGGGCAACCGGAATGGAGCGCGCATTGGCAAGGGCGCAATAGTCGAGCCCGGGACAGACGATCATGTCGGTGATCAAGCCTGCATTTGCAGTCGCAAGCCCCTGCGCAACCAGCGCCCGATAGACCGGCTCCAGATCGGCCAGCGCCACATGCGGCAGGATCACGTTCTGCTCATGGCTGATGCGGATTTCGTCGAAGGCGTATTCTTCGGCGATGTCCGCAATCGCATCCATCTGTACATGCGTGGCATCGCCCGGAATGCCGCCAATCGGCTTCAGGGAGATGGTCACCATGCCGTAATCGGGATGCTTGTGCGGCTGCACGTTCTGCTGTACCCAGCGCGCAAAATTCTCGTCGGCCTTCTTCCAGCCGGCAAGCTGCGCCCAGCCTTCCGGGCGTTCCTTGAGCGCGGGCGGTGCAAAGTAGGCCGAGATCGCTTCGATATCCGCCTCTGGCAGACGCAGCTCAGATGACTTCAGATGCGCGAATTCTTCTTCAACCTGACGCGCCAACTCTTCCGTGCCCGTCTCGTGAACCAGGATCTTGATGCGCGCCTTGTACTTGTTGTCGCGACGACCATGCAGGTTGTAAACACGCATGATCGCCGTCGTGTAGGACAGCAAGTCTTCCTCGGGCAGGAAGTCCTTGATCTTCTTCGCGACCATCGGCGTGCGGCCCTGCCCGCCCCCGACGTAAACGGCAAAGCCAATCTGGCCCGCCTCGTTCTTCTTCAGATGAAGGCCGATATCGTGGACCTGAATTGCGGCGCGGTCGCGCTCCGCTCCAGTCACGGCAATCTTGAACTTGCGCGGCAGGAAGGAAAATTCCGGATGCACAGACGACCACTGGCGCAGGATTTCTGCGTAAGGCCGCGGATCGGCCACTTCATCGGCGGCAGCGCCCGCGAAATGGTCGGCGGTGACATTGCGAATGCAATTGCCGGATGTCTGCAGCGCATGCATTTCCACAGATGCCAACTCAGCCAGAATATCCGGAGTGTCTGAAAGCTTCGGCCAGTTGTACTGAATGTTCTGACGGGTCGTGAAGTGACCGTAGCCGCGGTCGTATTTGCGGGCAATATGGGCGAGCATCCGCATCTGGCGCGAATTCAACGTGCCATACGGGATCGCCACACGAAGCATATAGGCATGCAGCTGAAGATAGACGCCGTTCATCAGGCGCAGCGGCTTGAATGCGTCTTCCGCCAGTTCACCAGACAGGCGGCGAGCCACCTGATCACGAAACTGCTCCACGCGACCCGTCACAAAGGCGTGGTCGAATTCATCGTAACGATACATGCTATCCTCAGGCGGCAATAAAATCAGGATCGGCGGCGGCGTAACCGTCCGCATACACGATTGACGGACCTTCAGCGCGGATGCGCTCGCGAAGACGCAAAGGGCGGAGCTTGCCTGCCACCTCTTCCACTTCGACGACATTGACGTCCACAACAAGGTTTGCCGAAAAATCTCGCTTGCCGATCGCTTCCAGCGAAGCAACCGCCTCGGCATGCCGCGCTACCAGAGCATCCTGCAGCGCTTCAGTCCACTGACCCTTCGCATCCAACCAGACTGCAATGCCGTCGGTCAGCCGGTTGGCGGTCAAAACCTTGTCTGTCATCTCGTTCAATCCCGTCTTTGACGCATCGCATATCAGAAAAACGACACGCTGCCACCGGTCGCGCAGACAGGCAGCTTTTACCGCAATATGGCAGATGAAGCGCAGTGCGGGAAGAAACGCTTATTCCCTGCAGCTGACAGAACCGCATTTCTGTTCCCCATCAAGTGGATGCAGGGGAAAATGCGCCCGCAGCTGCGCATTTGCTGCAGCGCCGTCCAGCGCGGAGCCGATGCTGAAAATGCTTTGGTCATCGCCGCACATGCTTCTATGATGCGGCGCAACGATTGAACCAAGGAAGCTCAAGCCCGTGACCGGCCAAACCATTGCATCCCGTCTGCTTGATGTTATCGAACAGGACATTATTCCGCTGACCGAAAAGGGCGTGACGCTCGGCAACAAGCTGTTTGGCGCCGCGATCCTGCGCAAATCCGATCTGTCGCTTGTCATCGCCGAAACCAACAACGAACTGGAAAATCCGCTCTGGCACGGCGAAGTCCATACGCTGAAGCGCTTCTACGAGATGCAGGAAAAGCCGAACACAAAGGATCTGATTTTCCTCTCCACCCATGAACCCTGCACCATGTGCATGTCGGCGATTACATGGGCGGGTTTTGATAATTTCTACTACTTCTTCAGCCATGAGGATTCGCGGGACGCATTCGCCATTCCGCATGACCTGAAGATTCTGAAGGAAGTCTTCGGTCTGGAGCCTGGCGGCTATCGGCGGCAAAATGCGTTCTGGCGATCCTACTCCATCCGAGAATTGGTCGACACCGAGGAAGCAACCCTGCGAGGCACACTCGATGCACGCGTCACCTCCATCAAGCAGCGTTACGATGCCCTGTCAGACATCTATCAAGCCAGCAAGTCCGGCAACACCATCCCCCTCAACTGATCCATTCGCATAAGGACCAAAATACCGTGGAGCCTTCCAAGGACATTTCCCGGCTGATCGAAATCATGGCTGCCCTGCGGAACCCGGAGACTGGTTGCCCCTGGGACATCGAACAGGATTTCGAGAGCATCAAGCCCTATACGATCGAGGAAGCCTATGAGGTCGCCGACGCCATCGAGCGCCGCGACATGGATGATCTTTGCGAGGAGTTGGGAGACCTGCTTCTCCAGGTGGTCTTCCATTCCCGCATGGCGGAAGAGGCGGGCGAGTTCTCCTTCGGTGATGTGGTCGAGGCCATAACCAAGAAAATGATCCGCCGGCATCCGCATGTCTTTGCGAGATCCGATGCCGACACGCCGCATGCGGTCAAGGTGCAATGGGACGAGATCAAGACGCAAGAAAAGCGTGAGCGCGCAGAGCGCCGGTTGAAGCGCGGCATTACGGAGGATTTCAAAGCCGGCCATCTCGGCAGCGTTCATCGCAGTCAACCTGCTTTGACCGAGGCGCTGAAACTGCAGGAGCGCGCCGCGAAGGTTGGCTTCGATTGGTCGGAGGCCGAACCTATCCTCGACAAGATCGAGGAAGAAATCGAGGAACTGCGCGAAGCGCTAAAGAGCGGCGCACCTGATAAAGTGAAGGATGAACTCGGCGATCTCATCTTCGCGCTCGTCAATATCGGACGCCACGTCAAGGCCGATCCCGAACAGGCATTGCGGGGAACGAATACGAAATTCAGACGTCGATTCAATTATATCGAGAAGGAACTTAAAGTGATAGAGAAATCACTTGAAGATGCCACACTCGATGAAATGGAAGATTTATGGCAGGCCGCGAAGCAGATGGAGCGGGGCTCCTGACCATCAATTGAATCAGTCTGAAAGAGTGTTGCGTCATGCCGGTGCTGCAGATTTTGATCGGCGGGACTTCTCATACGGGCAAATCTACGCTTGCAGCAGATTTGGGAAAAATCACTCGGTGGCCGGTCGAATCGACCGATGACATGGCGCGACATCCGGGCCGACCATGGCCGGACGTGCGACCACAAGTCGCCGAATTCTATCAGAGCCTCTCACCTGCTACGGTCCACTGGTTCCTGAAGGTGCACCACGAGAATATGTGGCCGCTCATCAGGCACCGGCTGGAAACTGCCTTGGGGAACAAAGAAAGCCTTATCGTAGAAGGCTCTGCGCTCCGCCCTGACCGGATCGCGGACCTGCAGTCTGACGATGTGTTCGCATGTCTGCTGCACGCCTCGCCGGAGCGGCTGACCGAACGGATGCACATCGGGTCCGATTACTGGAATCGGGATCGCGACACTCGCATGATCATCGACCGCTTCCTGGAACGATCGATCCGGGACGGAAAGGATCTCCACAAGAGCGCCAGGCAGCACGGACTTCCGATATTCGACGCCGAACAACCAGATCTGCTGGCCGTTGTCCTCAATTCTCTCGCTCAGCGAAGCTTGCGGCCAAACGAATGACGGGCCTACCGCTCCCAGTCTTCCTTGGCCGGCACCGCCTGAAGCCCGAGCTTGCGCTCCAGCGCCAGGGCCTGCGTTTCCGAAAGACGAAGATCGAAGGCAACGGAGCCGTCTTCACGGTCTTCGCGCGCGTCCACCATCGCATTCTCATAGACCCAGGGAACAAGGTTCAGCTTCTGCGGTGGGATGATGACGGTCGTCTCGGTCAACACGCCGGAGAGCCGGCGCGCGATCTCGTCCATCAAGGAATCGATCCCCTCGCCTGTCACAGCAGATACGGCCATGACGTTCTGTCGACCAAGCGCCTTTTCCGCGATGGCTTCGTGTGCTTCCGTTTCCAGGCGATCGATCTTGTTCCAGACCTCGACGATGCGTTCATCCCGCTCCTTCTCGTCGATGCCGAGATCATCAAGAATGCGCAGAACGTCCGCCGACTGCGCCGGATTGTCCGGATCGGACATATCGCGCACATGCAGGATCAGGTCTGCTTCCAGCACCTCTTCCAGCGTTGCGCGGAAGGCAGCGACCAGATGGGTCGGGAGATCGGAAATGAAACCGACCGTATCGGAGAGAATGACGGTCCGGCCATGCGGCAGCTTCATCCGGCGCAGCGTGGGATCGAGCGTCGCAAACAGCATGTCTTCGGCCAACACGCCCGCGCCGGTAATACGATTGAAAAGTGTGGACTTGCCGGCGTTGGTATAACCCACGAGCGCTACGATCGGATGCGGCACCTTGCGACGCTTGGCACGATGAAGCTGGCGGGTCCGCACCACCTGCTCCAGTTCTCGCTCCAGCCGCACGATGCGATCCTGGAGAAGACGACGGTCCGCTTCGATCTGGGTTTCACCCGGACCGCCCATAAAACCCGCACCACCGCGCTGACGTTCCAAGTGCGTCCAGCTACGAACCAACCGGCCCTTCTGATAATTCAGATGCGCCAGATCGACCTGGAGTGTACCTTCCTTCGTGGACGCACGACGCCCGAAGATTTCCAGGATGAGGCCGGTACGGTCGATGACCTTTGCCTGCCATTCCTTTTCCAGATTGCGCTGCTGCACGGGCGTCAGCGGATGATCGACGATGACGAGACCGGCGTCGTGCTCATCGAGCAAATGCTTGATCTCCTCGATCTTGCCCGTGCCGATCAGCGTGGCCGGGCGCGGCTGCGAGACGGTGACGATCACGCCCTGCACGATCGTGAGGTCGATCGCCCGGGCAAGCCCCATGGCCTCTTCCAGACGTGCTTCGTCGGAGCGACGCGGCGCCGGCGGCAGAGTGTCGCTCAATGACGGACGCGCGGTCTTCTGCTGCTTCAAGACAGGCACCAGAACGAGCGCGCGCATATCGTCGCGGCGCTTCTCCATTTCCGGCACCAGGGATTCATTGGTTATGTCGCGAGCGCTGATCGTCGTCGTCCTTCATGCACAGGCAGAGTGCGCGTGATGCGCCAACACTGCCCCAAATTCCACGGAACGATGACGCTCATCTAGGCGAGCATTCCAGCCATGCAGTCGGCTGACAGCATCACGGCGCCATCTGGTTCAAAGATGGTACGAAACCATCAACAATTCAACGGCGCCTGGGGTGTCCGCACCAAATCAAGGTGCGGTTTCTTCAGCCTCGAACATCTGCATGGGCTGGCCAGGCATGATGGTAGAGATCGCGTGCTTGTAAACCAGCTGCGAATGACCGTCGCGGCGCAGCAGCACGCAGAAATTATCGAAAGACGTCACAACGCCCGTGAGCTTCACGCCGTTGATCAGGAAAATTGTCAGAGAGATTTTCTGCTTACGAACCGTGTTGAGAAACAGATCCTGCAGGTTTTGAGAACGTTCCGCCATAGCGCCGCTTCTTTCTTTTTTGCCGACATCGAGGGCCGGGGGATGATTATGCATAGAAGGCCAATAGGAAACCCCTCCTGCCTCCTATCCCGGTTTGGTTATCAAATCACCGTGTTTTCCGCAACGGCGAAAAATTGCGCGCATTTGACGGTCGGATGAGCGACTTCCGCGGATTTTCGGGCGACGAACGAGCGCGCATGACCTTAGATGGAGACTGTGCTCGCTTGGGCGTGCCAATGATCCGCCTCGACATAATTCAGTCATCCACAGAATTCTGCACCGCGCAAAAGCTGCGCTGCAGTGCGAGGCACGCATTTTCCAGTAACGATCCCCCTACGGTGTCAGACGCCGAGCGACTTCAACTTGCGATGCAGAGCCGAGCGCTCCATGCCGACAAACTCCGCCGTACGAGAAATATTGCCGCCGAATCGATTGATTTGCGCCACCAGATAATCACGCTCGAACATCTCGCGCGCTTCTCTCAGCGGCAGGGTCATGATGTGCTGGTCACCCTTGGATGATACTTTGGGTAACATATCGCCGAGGTCGGTCGGCAGCATATCAGCACCGATTATGCTATCCGGACTGTCCGACCGCGCCAAGATCATCAGGCGCTCGATGTTGTTGCGCAGTTGGCGGATATTTCCCGGCCAGTCATTGGCCTGCAGAACCGCCATCGCGTCGTCACCGATTCGCCGCGGACGAATACCCGCCTGCTCGGAAATCTGGCGCATGAACATGTCGACCAGAAAAGGAATATCTTCCCTCCGTTCAGCCAGGGCCGGAACCTTGACCGGCACGACCGCAAGACGATGATAGAGATCTTCGCGGAAAATACCCTCGGCAATCATGCTTTCCAGATTATAGGCGGTCGAGGAGATAATCCGCACATCCACCTTCACCCGCTTGGAACCGCCGACACGCTCGAACTGCTGATCGACAAGCACCCGCAGGATCTTGTTCTGGGTTTCGCGGGGCATTTCGCCCACTTCATCCAGATAGAGAATGCCGCGATGCGCCTCTTCCAGCGCACCGATCTTGCGGGGCTGGCCAGGGCCACCCTCCGTGCCGAACAGCGCGATCTCCATGCGATCCGGCGTGATGTTCGCCGCGTTCAGCGCCACGAACGGGCCGCCCGAACGGGTAGACTTCCGATGGATCATCCGCGCCACCAGCTCTTTTCCCGAACCGGAAGGGCCAAGAATCATGATGCGGCTGTTGGTTGGAGCGACCTTCTCGATCGTCTGGCGCAGCTGCGACACCGCAACGGACGTACCGACGAGTTCAGCCGCATCGCCCGTGCGCCTCTTGAGCTCAGACACTTCCCGCTTCAGCTTGGAGTTTTCCAGTGCCCGTTCGGCAATCAGGATCAACCGATCGGCCTTGAACGGCTTCTCGATGAAGTCGAAGGCGCCACGCTTGATCGCCGAGACCGCCGTCTCGATATTGCCATGACCGGAAATCATCACGACAGGCAGTTCCGGATGGCGCGTCTTGATCTCATCCAGCAATGCCAGACCGTCGAGCTTGCTGCCCTGCATCCAGATATCAAGGAAGACAAGCCGCGGAACGCGATCAGAAATCGCCGCCAAGGCGCTGTCGCTGTCGTGCGCCATGCGGGTTTCATGCCCCTCGTCCGACAGGATACCCGAAACGATCTCGCGGATGTCTGCCTCGTCGTCCACGACCAGAATATCAGACGCCATATGCTATTTCCTTACCACTGTCTGTTCCGGGTACCGCCGCCACGGGCGGATGCGGCAGAATGACCCTGATCATGGCGCCCCGGCCATGATCGAATTCGGCGGGCGCATCATGCAGTTCGAGCTGCCCACCATGTTCCTCGATGATCTTCTTGACGATCGCCAAGCCAAGGCCCGTGCCCTTCTCGCGCATCGTCATATAGGGTTCCAGAATGCGATGGCGGTTTTCCACCGGCAGACCATTGCCGTTGTCGATCACATCGACACAGAACTGGTCCCTCGCCTTGTCGAAACGGGCGCGCACCCATACCTTGCGGCCATCACGCTCAACGCCGCTTGGAACGGCCTCGATCGCCTCGACCGCATTCTTGATAAGATTGCCGAAGGCCTGTCCCAGCATGCGGGAGTCAAACAGCCCCTCCAGACGCTCGTCGCCAAGATCGCGCATGAAATCCACATGCGAGGTACCCATCTCGCGCAGGAAAATCGAGTCCCGGAGGATGTCGCGCAGGTCGGCATGCTCCTTGGTCGGCTTCGGCATGCGCGCAAAGGCAGAAAATTCATCCACCATCCGGCCGATATCGCCCACCTGGCGAACGATCGTGTCCGTGCATTGGTCGAACACCGCCCGGTCACTCTCGTCGATCTGCTTACCATAGCGGCGCTTCAGGCGCTCGGCCGAAAGCTGGATCGGCGTCAGCGGGTTCTTGATCTCATGCGCAATGCGGCGCGCGACATCCGCCCAGGCGGTGGAGCGCTGCGCAATCACCAGGTCGGTAATGTCGTCCAGCGTGACGACGAAGGATTCGGATGCGCTGCGCTGCTCTTCCTTGGTTACCTGGACGCTCAGCGTCCTCTCCTTGCCATTGCGCATCAGATTGACTTCCTTGCGGAAATCGCTGCGCGCCCGGCCGGTTGCCTCTTTCAGCACCTGATCAATTTCTGGTGCCACGTCCATCAATCTCTGGCCAAGCAACTGCTCTGCCTGCAGGCCGAGGAATTCTTCCGCCGACGGATTGACGATGGAAATCCGGTGATCGTCCTCGACGCCGATGACGGCAGCGGTCACGCCCGATAGCACCGCCTCGATGAAGCGGCGACGGTCGTCCACCTCGTCTTTGGCTTCCAGAATTTCGTCGCGCTGGCTGCGGATCTGGGAAATCATCTTGTTGAAGGTACGTGACAGATTGCCAACGTCACCGTCCGCAGACCGAACCGGCACGACCACATTCATATTGCCGGTCGCCACCGCATCGGCGGCAGAAATCAACAGGCGAATCGGTCTTACGATGCGGTCAGCAACGGCGATGGCCGTCCAGATGGCGGCAAGCAACACGATCAGCGCAAAGCCGAGATAAAGCACCGCGAAGGCAAGTTGCAGGCTCATGCGGCCCGCTTCCATGGCCTGATATTCGGCGCGGTTATCCTCCATCAGCCGCATGGCGGTCATGACCTTCGGATCCACTGCGCGGATCGTGTAGAGGAAGGTGCCGGGGATAACCTCAAGCTTGATGATGGCGCCAACGAGGTTGGTCACTCCAGGCGGAATGAGCGTGGGTTGACCGGCCGCGGAACTGGCAAGCGCATCCGGCGGGACGGCGGGAAGTGGGCGCTCCGTCTTGATATCGGCCTGTGCGACGGCAGCGCCATCCTCGCGCACCAGGAAGGCGCCGAGCATGCCGCGACCCCTCGCCTGTCGCGTCATCAGCTCCACAAAACCCGTGCGGTCCAGGTAGAACATGGCGCGGTTGCGCTCCAGGTCGTTCGCCATGGAAACCGTCTGGCCCTGCAAATAGCTGGCATTTTCCAGCATATAGGCCTGCGCCACATCGAGCGAGGACTGAACGATTGACTGTGTGCGGATGGAGAACCATCGATCGAGGCCGACATTCAGCGTCAGGCTGGCGAAGATTGCCACGAGGACAGCTGGCGTGATTGCAACGATCGAGAACAGCACGACGATGCGCACGTGCAGACGGGCTGCCGCACGGCCGCGCTTGCGTGCCTTCAGAAGCCGAGAGACTTCGCGCCCGATCAGATAGAAGAGGCCGAGGACGAAGATGGTGTTGAGCACGGCCGAGGCAATGACGACATTGGTGGTCGGCGCGATCGGCGTAACGCCCAGAAGCACAAACAGCGTCAGCATGGCGCATAGAAGCGCTCCGCCCGCCAGCAAGAGACCGGGAAGGGCAAAAGATGCCCTTCGGTCCTGCACAAGCGCAGCCGGATCGTCGCCGGCAATCGCCGTCGGGCCTTCCGTCATGCGAACCCCTCTCCCGATCCCGTAATGCGAGATCACGAATTGACCTGTAAGAACTTGGACGAGATGCCAGCAGCCGGATCACGGCCCAGCCAAGCCGGAAGAATCCATGCTACGCGATCGCGCATGCGTGGCTAATAAGCAACGCATTGTGGCGAAAATGCAACGAGTGTACGGCGCCTGTCAAGCATCGCCCGCTATGCAGTTCTTGAACTTCTGTAGACGGAGACGCCCAATTCGCGGATTTTTTTCCTGAGAGTATTGCGGTTGAGCCCCAGCAGGTCGGCTGCCTTGATCTGATTGCCCCGAGTTGCAGTCAAGGCCGCGAGGATCAGCGGGTATTCCATTTCCGTCAGCACACGGTCGTAAAGGCCGGGCGGCGGCAGGCTGTCTCCGAAGCCCGCGAAGTAGGTGCGCATATTTTCCTCCACCGCCTGGGCGATGGTGAGGCTGCCGGTGCGGGCACCCATCTTGTCGATCGGACTATCCGGCACATCGGCGCGCAGTTCCGCTTCGATGATCTCGCGGGTGATGACGTCCTGCGGATAGAGCGCCATCAGGCGGCGAACGAGGTTTTCCAGTTCGCGCACGTTGCCCGGCCAGGCATAGCCCTTCATGATGTCGAGCGCCTCATTGTCGAAACGCTTGGCATCCAGGCCTTCCTTCTCGCCGATCTGCATGAAGTGGCGCACGAGATCTGGAATATCTTCGGCGCGATCGCGCAGCGGCGGTAGCCGCAGCGGTACGACGTTCAGGCGGTAATACAGGTCTTCGCGGAAGAGGCCCTGGTTGATGAGTTGCTTCAGGTCTTTATTGGTGGCCGCAACAATGCGCACATCGGTACGGATCGGCGTGCGGCCGCCGACAGTCGTGTACTCGCCCTGTTGCAAGACGCGCAGCAGACGCGTCTGTGCATCCATCGGCATATCGCCAATTTCGTCGAGGAAAAGAGTACCGCCCTCGGCCTGCTCGAAGCGACCGGTAGAGCGGTTCTGTGCGCCGGTAAAGGCGCCCTTCTCATGGCCGAAGAGTTCAGATTCGATCAGGTCACGCGGGATGGCGGCCATGTTGATGGCAACGAAAGGCCCGTTGCGGCGCTTGCCGTAATCATGCAGCGCGCGCGCCACGAGTTCCTTGCCGGTGCCGGACTCGCCCGTGATCATCAGCGTCAGGTCCGTCTGCATCAGGCGGGCGAGAACGCGGTAGATTTCCTGCATAGCGGCGGAGCGGCCAACCAGCGGCATGCCGTCCTGCGTGTCGTCATCCAGCTTGGCGGGCTTGCGCTTCGGCTCAGCCAGCGCGCGGCCGATGATGGCAATCAGCTCCGTCAGGTCGAAGGGCTTGGGCAGGTAATCATAAGCGCCTTTTTCAGAGGCCTTGATGGCCGTCATGAAGGTGTTCTGGGCACTCATGACAAGAACCGGCAGTTCGGGCCTCGACTTCTTGATGCGCGGCAGAAGGTCGAATGCATTCTCATCCGGCATGACGACGTCGGTGACCACAAGATCGCCCTCGCCTGCCGAAATCCAGCGCCAGAGCGTGGCAGCATTCGAGGTGATGCGAACATCGTAGCCGGCGCGCGTCAGCGCCTGATTGAGAACCGTGCGGATAGCCGCGTCATCGTCGGCGACAAGGATGGTAGCGGTCATTTCAAGCTTCCTGTCGAGTTCAAGGGACGGATCTCGTCCAGAGGTCCTTCATCCTTGTGCATGGGCATCAAAACGCGGAAAATCGTGCGACGCGCCTGGCTGTCGCACTCGACGATCCCGCCATGGCCGCCGATGATCTTGGCGACGAGCGCGAGGCCAAGGCCGGAGCCGTTGGTCTTCGTCGTGATGAATGGATCGAACAGATGTGGCAGCAGGTCGGCCGGAACGCCCGGCCCGTTGTCGATCACGCAGAATTCGAGCGGCAGCGAAATCTTCTCCCGCGTGCCCGCCACGGAGAGGCGAATGCCCGGTCGGTATGCCGTCGTCAGAATGATCTCGCCATCCGGCTGGTCGCCGATCGCTTCCGAGGCATTCTTGATGAGGTTCAGAAACACCTGCACCAGCTGGTCACGGTTTGCGAAAACCGGCGGCAGCGAGGGGTCGTAGTTTTCAAGGATCTTGATGTCACGCGCGAAGCCTGCCTTGGCGACCGCCTTCACGTGATCCAGCACCGAGTGGATATTGAGCGGCAAGCGATCCACTGGTCGCTCGTCGGAGAAAACCTCCATCCGGTCCACCAGCGAGACAATGCGATCCGTCTCGTCGCAGATCAGCCGCGTGAGCGCCCGGTCCTCATCGGCCACCGAGGTTTCCAGCAACTGCGCAGCACCCCGAATGCCGGAAAGCGGGTTCTTGATCTCATGCGCCAGCATGGAAGCGAGGCCCGTCACCGAACGGGCGGCGGCGCGGTGCGTCAGCTGGCGATCAATCTTGTCGGCCATGCTGCGTTCCTGGAACACGACGACGACCGAGCCCGGCTCGCTGACAACGGGCGCCACATAGAGATCGACGAGCTTTTCCTGCCCCAAGCGTGGTGAGGAAAGGTCAACGCGATATTCGTTGACGGGCGCCCGGCGCTCCCGCACCTGATCGATCAGCGCCAGAAGCGGGCTGCCAAAGGGAATGAAGGTGGAAATCTTGTTGCGGGCCAGATGCGTCGCACTTGCACCGAAGAAGGCCTCGGCCTCCCAATTGGCGAAAGCAATCCGGCCGCCTTCATCCACCAGAATGACGGGATTCTGGACCGAGTTCAAAACGGCCATGGCAAGCGCGTTACCGCCGGCATTATCCTGACCTGGCGTCTTCGTGCTCATGCAGCCTCCTTGCGGCCATCATCGAACGCACCTTCGAGGATCTCCCGGAGCGAGCGCAGGACAATGTCCGTATTCGTTTCTGTCATCAGTTCGGCCTTCTTCGATGCAGGTGCGCCTGGCGCGACCCGGTCGATGTACCAGCCGAGGTGTTTGCGGGCATGGCGCAGGCCTGCCTCACGACCGTAGAAGGACAGCATCATCGTATAATGCTCGCAGGCGACAGCAGCCTTCTCGTCGCGACCCGGCTCGGCGCAACCGGCAACGACGCCCAGATGCCAAGGTCGCCCCTGCGCACCGCGTCCTATCATCACGGCATCGGCGCCAGAACGGCGACGGATCTCATCGGCATCTGCCGCATCCTGCACATCGCCATTGGCGATCAACGGGATGGTCAACACCTCGCGAACCCGCGCAATGGCATCCCAATCCGCCTTGCCTTCGTAAAACTGCATGCGGGTGCGGCCATGAATCGTGATGAGCTGCGCGCCCGCCTGCTCGGCACGTTCTGCAATGTGCGGCGCGTTCAGCGTCTGCTCGTCCCAACCGAGGCGCATCTTGACGGTGACCGGCACGGACACGGCCGCAACAACCGCGTCGATCAGCGAGAGGGCATGGTCGGGATCGCGCATCAGCGCCGAGCCAGAATAGCCGCCGATCACCTTCTTGGCCGGGCAGCCCATGTTGATGTCGATAATGTCGGCGCCATTCGCCTCCGCAATACGGGCGGCTTCGGCCATCCAATGCGCTTCGCGGCCTGCGAGCTGAACCATGTGCGGAGAAATGCCTGTTCCCTTCAGCCGTTCCCACGATTCGCCGCGGTTGTGGGCCAGCTCGCGACTGGCCACCATTTCCGTCACGACCAGCCCTGCACCATAACGCCAGGCAAGCTGGCGAAACGGCAAATCCGTGACGCCGGACATCGGTGCCAGGACGACACGGTTGCGGATTTCGACAGACCCAATACGAAAGGGCACTGCAAGATCAGGAAGACTCAATTGATGATCTTTCGGGCACGCGAGAATTCTGCACTATTTTTATTCATTGTTTGTGCGTTTGCCAAGAGCAATTCCCAAACTGCGTTATTTCTGGGCGCCGTGCTGGAAAAGCGCCTTTTGAGTCTATAGTGCTGCCCCTGTCAATCACTTTACTCCCTGTATTTCGAAGCGGTTTGGGCAATTGAGCAGCATGAAGATCGGCATTGTGATCGTGGCAGGCGGCCGGGGTGAACGTGCGGGAAACCCTGAGGCGGGGCCGAAGCAGTATCGCCCGATCGGTGGTCGCGCGGTCATTGCGCATACACTTGAGCGATTCCTCACATGGTCCCGCAGCGCCCCTATCGTGGTCGTGATACATCCCGATGACGATGCCCTGTTCGAAGCGGCAATTGCCGACCTCGCAGGTCGAGACCGGGTCATGCGCACCTATGGTGGCGATACACGGCAACGATCCGTGCTGGCGGGTCTGCAGGCGCTTGCGCAAACGGACGCGACGCATGTGATGATCCATGACGCGGCGCGGCCCTTCGTTGATCACGACCTCCTCGACAGGATCGCCGCAAAGCTCGACGCGGGACATACAGGCCTTCTGCCCGCCATGCCCGTAGCAGACACGCTGAAGCGCGCCGCCACAGACGGGCTGGTTCACGAGACAGTTCCGCGTGCCGGCCTATACGCGGCGCAGACACCGCAAACCTTCCTGCTGTCCGCAATCCGCACTGCCCATGACAAGGCAGCGGGGCTGAGGCGAGATGATTTTACCGACGACGCCTCGATCGCCGAATGGGCGGGCCTGCCCGTGACCCTGGTGGACGGAACGCCGGACAATGTGAAACTGACTGTGCAGAGAGATATCGCCATGGCTGATGAGAAACTGAATAGGACACACGCCCTACCCGATGTCCGCACCGGCAACGGGTATGATGTCCACCAGTTGGAGCCTGGCAATGGCGTCACGCTCTGCGGCGTCTTCATTCCGCATGACCAGAAGCTGTCCGGTCACTCCGATGCGGATGTCGCGCTGCATGCGCTGACCGATGCGCTTCTGGCCACCTGTGGCGCGGGCGACATTGGTGACCATTTCCCGCCATCCGATCCGCAATGGAAGGGTGCCGCTTCCCGAATCTTTCTCGCCCATGCGCGCGATGTGGTGCAGCAGCATGGCGGCACGATCATGAATGCCGATATCTCACTGATTGCCGAAGCCCCAAAGGTTGCGCCGCATCGATTGGCCATGCGCCAGAACCTGTCCGAGATCCTCGGGATCTCGCTGGACCGCTGCTCGGTCAAAGCCACGACCAATGAAAAGATCGGCTTCATCGGGCGACGCGAAGGCATTGCCGCCATTGCAACAGCCACCGTCG
This sequence comes from Rhizobium oryzicola, assembly GCF_030504645.1. GTDB lineage: Bacteria > Pseudomonadota > Alphaproteobacteria > Rhizobiales > Rhizobiaceae > Neorhizobium > Neorhizobium oryzicola. Next base: position 340,670 of record NZ_JAUKWQ010000005.1, read on the forward strand.
TCTATGGAGCACGCTCGTGATGTTTCCGGCGGAGATCGAGGACAAGGCCAAAAGCCTTGTGCGGCTGCTGGCAGAGCGAAAGTGGATGGTTTCCACCGTTGAATCCTGTACGGGCGGTCTGATTGCCGGAGCACTCACGGACATCGCAGGCTCATCCGCCGTCGTGGATCGCGGCTTCGTCACCTACAGCAACGAAGCCAAGATGGATCTCGTCGGCGTGGAGGCAACCACGCTTGCCGCCTTCGGCGCCGTCTCGCGGGAAACGGCGCTGCAGATGGTGCATGGAGGACTTTTCAGATCGCGCGCGAGCATCTGTGTCGCCGTCACCGGGATCGCAGGCCCCGGCGGCGGCTCTGCAGAAAAGCCGGTCGGGCTAGTGCATCTCGCGGCCAAGGCCCGCGACGGTCAGCTGCTGCATCGGCAAATGCGCTATGGCGATATCGGCCGAACTGCGGTTCGGCTTGCCACCGTCAGCACAGCGCTTGAAATGCTGATAGCGGCTGTGGAATAACCCCTTTCTATAAGCGGATGGCATCGCCCGCCGAATCTGCTGAAATAACTTTTCAAACTAAGATTTACTTCATCGCTGGAGAAATTTTGATGAAGGCCTGGCAGATCTTCCGACATGCCCTGCGACAGCTCACCGGCAACCTGAAGGATGCGGTTTTCATCTCGGCAATTCCTTTTGGGAGCGCCGCCGTGTTTGCGGCGTTCATGGTCGGCAATCTCTTCCTGCGAACACAATCCAAGATGTCGCGGCATATCGATAGCGGACAAGTAACCCCAGACATCGGAAAAATTCTACTCGTGAGCCTTGCGCTCACCGTCATGTTCCTTTGGGTCGCGGTTGCCTGGCATCGCTTCGTCTTGCGCAGCGAGCAACCGGGCCTCATTCCGAGGTTTCACGGAGGCCGCATGGCCGCCTATTTCGGCAAAGGCCTGTTGCTCGGATTACTTCTGGCCATACCGGCGGTTATCCTGATGGTCATTGTGGGCGTGATCGTCGGCAGCCTTCCCCCTGCAACGGCACCCTATGCGATGCTACTGGTCGTCCCCGCCTATATCGTCCTTTCCGCCTTTGCATTGCGGCTGGCCACGATCCTGCCGGGTACGGCTTTGGGAGTTCCGACGTCCTTGGTCACTGTCATGACCGAGACCGGCGGGAACAATCTGACATATTTAGGGTTGGCAGGGATCCTCTGGATCCTGAGTGTGATAATTGGTTTTGTCACACAACTTCTGGCGATGGTATCGCAGGTTCTCGCCCTGGTCTGGGAAATTCCCACCCAGTGGTTCCTGACCATGCTCAGTCTGTCGATCCTCACGACGCTCTACGGTTACTACATCGAGAAGCGGGAACTGCACTGACGGGCGGCGTCAGACGCCAGCGTAGATCTTATCCGCTCTGGCTTCGAAAGCTTCGGCGAACATGCGAAAAGCACGATCGAACATGGAGCCCATTACCGCCCCCAGAATGCGGCTCTTGAACTCGTAATCGATAAAGAAATCGACGACGCAGCCCTGTTCGGCAGGTTGGAAGCGCCAGCGATTATCGAGGTATTTGAACGGGCCTTCGATATATTTAACGTCGATCACCCGTTCGGCCGGATTGAGCAAAACCTGCGTGGTGAAGGTTTCGCGGATCGCCTTGTAGCCAACCGTCATATCCGCCAAGAGCAAGGTCTTGCCGTCCCGCTCCTTGCGCGAGCGGACTGTGAGAGCGTCGCAGAGAGGCAGAAATTCGGGATAGCGTTCGACATCAGCAACAAGGGCAAACATGTCTTCTGGCGAGTGTCGGACGGGACGATGGTTTTCGAACTTGGGCATGGGTGTGAGCTAGTGAGAATCGTCGCAGTTGGCAAGTGACACTTCGTCTCGTTCGACGGCTTGAGTCGGCCAAACACCCAGAGCGCAAACAAGAAAAATCACTCGCTTTACGTGCAATCCGATCAAAAACGCTGTGCGGCAGTTAACCGTACCAATTTTCGTTTCCCATTCCTAATGTGAAATTAACCTTTGGACCTGAGAATAGTCACAAGCAATCACAGTAACGCCTCAATACATCACAGTGTGCAAGAATGGACGACTTTACTCAACTTATAAGACTACTTGAGTCCGCCCGCCAATTGGCCGAGATGAATCGGTTGCCAATGCTGGTTTACCTCTTGGAAATGGCAAAGGCGGAGACGCGGAGCCACCGCTTCGAATTGCGCGAAAAGAAACGCGGTCAATCGATCGCGTCCTGACGTTCCAGGCCTATTCGGCGGCAGCTAGCAGTTTCTTTTCCCGCGCGGCCTTGAGGCGGGCGAAATCATCTCCAGCATGATGCGACGACCTTGTCAGCGGGCTGGATGACACCATCAGGAAACCCTTGGTATAGGCCACCGTCTCGTAGGACTTGAATTCCTCGGGCGTGACGAAAGCCTCGACCTTGTGGTGCTTGCGGGTAGGCTGCAGATACTGACCAATAGTCAGAAAATCCACGTCGGCACTGCGCAGGTCGTCCATCAACTGCAGCACTTCATTACGCTCTTCACCCAAACCCACCATGATGCCTGACTTGGTGAACATGGTCGGGTCCAGCTCCTTCACGCGCTGCAGCAGGCGCACAGAGTGGAAGTAGCGCGCGCCGGGACGCACCGTCAGGTAATTGCCAGGCACGGTTTCGAGATTGTGGTTGAAGACATCAGGCTTGGCAGCGACGACGCGCTCAAGTGCACCCGGCTTCTTGAGGAAGTCCGGCGTCAGGATCTCGATGGTCGTCGAGGGCGACGCGGCGCGGATCGCCCAGATCACCTTCTCGAAATGTTCGGCGCCGCCGTCTTCCAGATCGTCGCGGTCGACGGACGTGATGACAACGTGGCTGAGGCCCATCTGCTTCACGGCCTTGGCGACATTTTCCGGCTCGTCCATATCGAGCGGGTTCGGCTTGCCGGTCGCGACATTGCAAAAGGCACAGGCGCGGGTACAGATCTCGCCCATGATCATGAAGGTCGCGTGCTTCTTGTCCCAGCACTCGCCGATATTGGGGCAACCAGCCTCTTCGCAGACCGTCACCAGCTTGTGGGAGCGCACCAGTTCGCGCGTTTCCTGATAGCCCTTGGAGGTCGGCGCCTTCACGCGAATCCATTCCGGCTTGCGCATCACCTCCGTATCGGGGCGATGCGCCTTTTCCGGGTGACGAACGCGCTTGCCCTCTTCCGGGGGCGTCATTCTGTCGAGGATTGTGACCATAACGATCTGCTTTCTACCGCTTGTTGCGGATTAGCGTCTTACGATTTTGGCGAGGAATAGCAAAATGCACGCGCCAATAAAACCACTGACGAGGCCGCCCCAGACACCGGGTTCGACCCAGATGCCGGCACGCTCGAAAACGGCGCTTGCGAGCGCCGCACCGATCACGCCGATGATGATGTTCATGAACACGCCGAAGCGTAGATCCATCAACATGCCTGCCAACCAACCAGCCAGACCACCCACGATGATGGTGCCGAGCAACCCAAGACCTGCCATTCCACGTCCTCCGTTTCGGACATCATATGGGCGCAACAGAACCGCGGCGCAATGTCGCCACGGTTGTCCCGTCTTCTCGAGACTTTACGCGTTCAGTACCTTGCCATAGGCGTCCAGCACCGCTTCCTTCATCATTTCCGACAGCGTCGGATGTGGGAAGATGGTGTGCATAAGCTCTTCTTCCGTCGTCTCCAGGTTCATGGCGACCACGAAGCCCTGGATGAGTTCGGTGACTTCTGCGCCGACCATATGCGCACCGAGCAGCTCACCCGTCTTCTTGTCGAAGATGACCTTGATCATGCCCTGGTCTTCGCCGAGCGCAATCGCCTTGCCGTTGGCGCCGAAGGAGTAACGGCCGACGCGGATATCGCGGCCTTCCGCCTTCGCCTTCGCTTCCGTCAGACCGACGGAGGCAACCTGCGGGTTGCAGTAGGTGCAGCCCGGGATCTTGCCCTTGTCCATCGGATGAACGCCCGGAACGCCGGCGATCTTCTCGACGCAGATCACGCCCTCATGCTCGGCCTTGTGCGCCAGCATCGGGGGACCTGCCACGTCGCCGATCGCATAGAGGCCCGGGACGTTGGTCTTGCCGTAACCGTCGATGACGATGCAGCCGCGATCCGTCTTCACACCCAGCGCTTCCAGGCCGAGATTCTCGATATTGCCCTGCACGCCGACAGCGGAGATCAGGCGGTCGGCGGTAATCTGCTGTACCTTGCCATCCTTGGTCTCGACATGGGCGGTGATGGAGTTTGCGCCCTTCTCGACCTTGGAAACCTTGGCTTCCGTGATGATCTTCAGGCCGCGCTTTTCCAGCTGCTTGCGGGCGAAAGTGGAGATTTCCACGTCCTCGACCGGCATGATGTTCGGCATCAGTTCGACGACCGTCACATCGACGCCCATGGAGCGGTAGAAGGAGGCGAACTCGATGCCAATCGCGCCCGAGCCCATGACCACCAGCGACTTCGGCATGAAATCCGGCTTCATCGCCTCGAAATAGGTCCAGATCAGCTTGCCATCCGGCTCGATGCCGGGCAGTGCACGCGGACGCGCACCGGTCGCCACGATGATATGCTTGGCCGTATAGGTGCCCTCGCCCAGTACGCCCTTCGGCACGGGGTTCTGCGGCTCGACAACCGGCTTCGTCATCTTGCCGACGACGATCTCGTTCGGCTTGGTAAGCTTGGCTTCACCCCAGATGACGTCGACCTTGTTCTTCTTCATCAGGAAGGCAACGCCGCCATTCAGACGGGCGGAGACGCCGCGCGAACGCGCAACGACGTCCTTCACGTCAGCCGTCATGGTGCCGTTCAGCGTCAGGCCAAAGCTCTTGGCATGGTTGGCGTGATCCAGGATTTCCGCCGAACGCAGCAGCGCCTTCGTCGGAATGCAGCCCCAGTTCAGGCAGATACCACCCAGATGCTCGCGCTCCACGATGGCCGTCTTCAGGCCCAGCTGGGCTGCGCGGATCGCGGTGACATAGCCGCCGGGGCCGGAACCGATGATGATGACGTCATAGGATTGAGCCATGGGCGCTTCCACTCCTTCAATGATCTCGATACGGCTTTCAGCCGTTCTGATTGTCCTTGCGGGAGTGGAAGCTTTGGCGCCTCAGGCCTCTTCGTCGGCCAGCGGTTCCGCCCGCGTCAACATCCCGTTTATTTCATCCTTCAGCACCATGCGGCGCTTGCGCAGTTCGGCCATATGAAAATCATCGCAGGGCTCCACATTCGTTTCCGCCTTGTGAACGCGATGATTGACCTCTTCATATTCCCGGGCAATGCGATGGAAGTGACCGTCCGTATCCCTGAGGTGTCGCATCTGAACCAGATGGTCCGGAAATTCCTCAGCCAGATGGTGTGGGGTGCTCGACATGCCGTATCCTCCGTTCTTGGACTACACGATCATGCTAGACCCGCTCTTCTCCTTCACGCTTGACCCTGATCAAACTTTTCCCGGCCTTACAGACCAAGCATCATGCGCACGATCGGCTCGATGCCTCGGCCAATCGCACGGGTATTTTCCGCATCCAGATGGATGCCATCGAGCGGGGTAGTTTCGGCCACCGAGCCCGCATCAAAGAAGCCGCATCCGGTTTCGTCAGCAGCGTCCCGGTACATGCTGGCTAGCATCGCGCCCTCTTCAATCGAATGATTGAACATGGCACCGAAATGTACGTTGGCCGTTTCGCGAATGGGCGGCGGCGACATGACCAGGATATCCGGAGCGTCGAAATCAAAGCCCCAGTCATGGTGATGCACGAGCTTGATCAGACGCTTGATGCCGCTAGTCGCGCCAATCGCCGTGCCCTGGATACCCCGCTTCAGATCATTCGTGCCAAGCATGATGATCACGAGATCGATCGGCTTGTGCGTGGCCAGAACACTCGGCAGCAGCCGGGCGCCATTACGATCACAATCGCCCAGATGATCATCATAGGCGGTGGTGCGACCGTTCAAACCCTCGGCAATCACCCTGACGCCATGACCCAGCGCCTTCTGCAGCACGCTGGTCCAGCGGTCCTCATAGGCGTGACGCCCGAGATTGATCGGGTTATATCCCCAGGTCAGGCTATCGCCATAGGCCAGAACGGTTTTCATTTACCCTGTCCTTCCAATCGTAAAGCCCGACGCGCTGTGAAAGCCCAATGGGTCAGGAGCAACACGCAACCCGGTACCAACATTGCCCACGCATACATCCGATCAATATCGTTCTGAAACAGCTCGGCCAGCGTCAGATACATCACCGCCGTGCCTCCCAGAAAGATGATAACCAGGCCCGACATCGCTTTGTTCAAGGCCTGAAGGCCGGCATGCAAAGCACTGGATGACACCACACAGGCAACGACAGACAGCGGAAGAAGATTCCAAACCACCAGGACGATATCCTGTGGCGGTTTAGCCGCCAGAGGATCATTAGGAACCATGGTCGCCAGCAGAAGGAAAAATGCGATCAACGAAGACGCCAAGCTAGCGTACATCGCTTGGCAGGAGACCTTCACCTGCCAAGCTTGCTTTAGCGCCTGCGTCGTCCGATACCTCGCGATTATCCTCGCCAGCACCATATCGTCAGACCAGCATGCCCATCGGGTTTTCGATGTAGCGCTTGAAGGCGCCGAGCAGTTCGGCACCCAGCGCGCCATCGACGGCGCGGTGGTCAGTCGAAAGCGTCACGGTCATGACCTGGGCGATTTTGATCTCGCCATTTTTCACGACAACGCGCTCTTCACCAGCACCCACGGCCAGGATGGTCGCATGCGGCGGGTTGACGACAGCCGCGAAGTTCTTCACGCCCATCATGCCCATGTTGGAGACGGCAGTCGTACCGCCCTGGTACTCTTCCGGCTTCAGCTTGCGTTCCTTGGCGCGTTTGCCATAGTCCTTCATCTCGTTGGAGATGGCAGACAGCGACTTCAGCTCGGCCTTGCGGATGATCGGCGTGATCAAGCCACCCGGAATGGAGACGGCAACGCCGACATCCGAGTGCTTGTGCTTGACCATGGCGCTATCCGTCCAGGACACGTTCGCATCCGGAACATCGCGCAGAGCAAGGGCAAGCGCCTTGATGACCATATCGTTGACCGACAGCTTGTAGGCGGCAGCACCTTCCTTGCGGGGGGCTGCGTCGTTCAGCTGCGCGCGAAGGGCAAGCAGGGCATCCAGTTCGCAATCCACGGAAACGTAGAAGTGCGGAATGGTCTGCTTGCTTTCCTGCAGGCGCTTGGCGATCGTCTTGCGCATGCCGTCATGCGGCACGAGTTCGTAGGAACCCTGCTCGAACAGCTTGAGCACGGCCTCGTCCGACGGACCCTTGGCGAGGGCCGGTGCCGGTGCAGCGGCAGGAGCCGGAGCGGCAGAAGGTGCAGCCTTGGCGGAACCGCCAGCCACAGCCTTTTCAACATCCGACTTCACCACGCGCCCCTTCGGACCGGAACCCGAAACTTTGGAGATGTCGATACCGGCTTCCTTGGCAACCCTACGCGCGAGCGGCGACGAGAATACGCGGTCCCCGCCATGGCTTGCCGTCTGGGCCGCCGGAGCAGCAGCAGGTGCTGCGGCCGAAGCCGGGCTAGCCGCCGGAGCGGCTTCCGCCTTGGGGGCCGGTGCAGCGGCGGCGGGAGCCGGTGCAGCAGAACCGCCAGCGGCAGCAGCAGCCACGTCTTCACCGTCTGCAGCGAGAATGGCGATCAAGGCGTTGACCTTGACGCCTTCCGAACCCGCAGGAACGACGATCTTCGCAACCGTACCTTCGTCAACGGCTTCCACTTCCATGGTTGCCTTGTCGGTTTCGATCTCGGCGATCACATCGCCGGACTTGATCTTGTCACCTTCCTTGACGAGCCACTTGGCGAGATTGCCCTCTTCCATGGTCGGCGAAAGGGCAGGCATCGTGATATTGATGGGCATATCTCGGCCCTCCCCTTATTTGTAGCAGACGGCTTTGACGGCCTGGACCACTTCGCCGGCATTCGGCAGCGCGAGCTTTTCCAGGTTGGACGCGTAAGGCATCGGAACATCCTTGCCGGCGATCGTGATGACCGGAGCATCGAGATAATCGAATGCTTCACGCTGAACCGTGTTGGAGATGAAATCACCAACGGAGGACTGCGGGAAGCCTTCTTCCACCGTCACCAGGCGACCGGTCTTCTTGACCGATTCGATCACGGTCGGCATGTCCATCGGACGCAGCGTGCGCAGATCGATCAGCTCGACATCGATACCGGCCTGTTCCAGTTCGGCAACAGCCTTGACCGCATAGGTCATGCCGATGCCCCAGGAAACGACGGTGACATCCTTACCCTTACGGTGGATGCGCGCCTTGCCGATCGGCAGAACGAAATCATCCAGCTTCGGCACTTCGAAGGACTGACCGTAGAGGATTTCGTTTTCCAGGAAGATCACCGGGTTCGGATCGCGGATCGCTGCCTTCAGGAGACCCTTGGCGTCAGCTGCCGTATAGGGCTGCACGACCTTGAGGCCCGGAATATGGCTGTACCATGCGCCGTAATCCTGGCTGTGCTGGGCCGCCACCCGGGCAGCAGCACCGTTCGGACCGCGGAACACCATCGGTGCACCCATCTGACCGCCGGACATATAGAGCGTCTTGGCAGCCGAGTTGATGATCTGGTCAATCGCCTGCATGGCGAAGTTGAAGGTCATGAACTCGACGATCGGCTTCAGACCGGCCATGGCCGCACCGACGCCCACGCCGGCAAAACCATGCTCGGTGATCGGCGTATCGATGACGCGGCTCGCGCCGAATTCCTGCAGCAGGCCCTGCGTGATCTTGTAGGCGCCCTGGTATTCGGCAACTTCTTCACCCATGACGAAAACGTCTGGGTCGCGGCGCATTTCTTCCGCCATGGCGTCACGCAGCGCTTCACGCACCGTCATCGTTACCATTTCGGTGCCAGCCGGAATATCCGGATCGGAAGCCACTTCGGTCTTCGGCTGGGCCGGAACCTTGTTGTCGGTCGTGGCGGTCGGCTCGGCAGCCGATTCTCGCGCCTTGCCGCCAGCGGCATCCGAGGTCGCAGCCGGAGTATCGGCATCTGCCTTCGGCGCAGCCGCAACGGCATCCGCGCTTTCACCATCCTGCAGAAGGACGGCGATCGGCGTATTGACTTTCACGTTTTCGGTGCCGGCGGCGATCAGCAGCTTGCCGATCACGCCTTCATCGACGGCTTCCACTTCCATGGTCGCCTTGTCGGTTTCGATTTCGGCGATCACATCGCCGGAGGTGACCTTGTCACCCTCGTTCTTCAGCCACTTGGAGAGCGTACCTTCTTCCATCGTCGGAGAGAGGGCGGGCATCAGGATATTGATAGGCATAGGGTCCCTCCCCGGATCAAAGCAGGATGTCGGTGTAGAGCTCGGAAACATCCGGCTCCGGATCGGCCTGGGCGAAATCGGCACTGTCAGCGACGATGTCGCGAACGTCCTTATCGATCAGCTTCAGATCCTCTTCGCTTGCCCAGCCCTTTTCGACGAGGCGGAGGCGCACCTGCTCGATCGGATCATGCTCCGAACGCATCTTCTGAACTTCGTCCTTGGAGCGATACTTCGCCGGGTCGGACATGGAGTGACCACGGTAACGATAGGTCAGCATTTCCAGGATGATCGGGCCGTTGCCGGCGCGGCAGTGCGCCGTCGCCTCATCGGCTGCGGCCTTGACGGCGCGCACATCCATGCCATCCACCTGGAGGCCCGGAATACCGAAGGATGCGCCGCGCTGCGAGAAATCCGTCTGCGCGGAAGCGCGCGATACGGCCGTACCCATGGCGTAGCGGTTGTTTTCGATCACGTAGATCACCGGAAGCTTCCACAGCTGCGCCATGTTGAAGCTTTCATAGACCTGCCCCTGGTTGGCAGCGCCATCGCCGAAATAGGCGAGCGAGACATTGTCGTTGCCGCGGTACTTGTTGGCAAAGCCAAGTCCGGTGCCGAGCGAGACCTGCGCACCGACGATGCCGTGTCCGCCGTAGAAGTTCTTCTCCTTGGAGAACATGTGCATCGAGCCGCCCTTGCCCTTGGACAAGCCGCCGCGACGCCCGGTGAGTTCAGCCATGACGCCACGGGCGCTCATGCCGCAGGCCAGCATGTGGCCGTGGTCACGATAGCCGGTGATGACCTGATCACCTTCCTTGAGCGCCATCTGCATGCCGACGACGACAGCTTCCTGGCCGATGTAAAGATGACAGAAGCCGCCGATGAAACCCATGCCGTAAAGCTGGCCGGCCTTCTCCTCGAAACGCCGGATGAGCAGCATTTCGCGATAGGCCTTGAGTTCCTCGTCTTTGTTGAAATCAACAATGGGACCGCCATTGCTGGCTTTAGCAGGCTTCGCCGTTTTGCGACCGGATGCGGACGCGGCTGTTTTCGGCGCCATTCATAACCTCCCTGCGTGTCTTGATTGGTTACCCCTACCATAGGCAAGAAAGGTCTAGCCAGCAATGCCAGAAATGCATGGCTCACATGATATACAAGATCATGAATTTAAAGGAAAAAGGAGGAATTAACTGAATTTCGGTTAATTCAGAAGTAGCTATTGAAGACAACGATTTCGTCGCTGCGGGACACATTCAACTGATAGCGCGCCGTCTCATCCAACATGTCTTTTTCCAACGATCCATCGCTCAACAGACGAACCTGACGCTCCAGGGCCTCGCGCTTATCGGTCAGCTTTTTCAGCTCGGAGAGGCGCTCCATGCGCTGCTTCTCAAATTTTTCCGTCGCAATCAGACCCAGGTCACCATGCACGGAATGGTAGCTGAAGTAGGAAACAAAAGCGACGGTAATCGCTGGCAGAACCAGACGGCCGAACTTTCTTTTTTTGTGATATTTGGTCCACATATGCCTGATGCCCTGCGACGCATTACCTGACGCGACACTCGCAGAACATGCTTAAGCAATCGTTGACTGCTGCAGGCAGGATTGCCGGTCCGTACAATGCAAAACGGCGGCACAAGGCCGCCGTTGCAGATATCATATGGACATTGATCAGCCCTTCAGGATCGCACGGCCGGCATAAGCGGCCTGCGGACCCAGCAGTTCTTCGATGCGGATCAGCTGATTGTACTTGGCCATGCGGTCCGAACGCGACAGCGAACCGGTCTTGATCTGACCGCAGTTGGTGGCAACGGCGAGATCTGCAATGGTCGAGTCTTCGGTTTCACCCGAGCGGTGCGACAGAACGGCCGTGTAAGCAGCCTTGTGCGCCGTTTCGACGGCATCGAGCGTTTCGGTCAGCGAGCCGATCTGGTTGACCTTGACGAGGATGGAATTGGCGACACCCATCTTGATACCGTCGCGCAGACGCGCGGAGTTGGTGACGAAAAGGTCATCACCGACCAGCTGGCACTTGGAGCCGATCTTGTCGGTCAGAACCTTCCAGCCATTCCAGTCATCTTCGGCCATGCCGTCTTCGATAGTGATGATCGGATACTTGGCAGCCAGCTGCGCCAGGTATTCGGCCATGGCTTCCGGCTCCAGCGTGCGGCCTTCGCCTTCCAGAACGTACTTGCCGTCCTTGAAGAATTCAGTCGAGGCGCAATCGAGGCCGAGATAAACATCTTCGCCCGGCTTGTAGCCGGCCTTTTCGATGGATTTGACGATGAAGTCGAGCGCTTCCGGCGCGCTCTTCAGGTTCGGCGCAAAACCGCCTTCGTCACCCACGTTGGTGTTGTGGCCGCCGGCATGCAGTTCCTTCTTCAGCGTGTGGAAGATTTCCGAACCGATGCGAACAGCATCGCGGATGTTTTCTGCACCGACCGGCAGGATCATGAATTCCTGGAAGTCGATCGGGTTGTCGGCATGCGCACCGCCATTGATGATATTCATCATCGGAACCGGCAGCACGTGGGCGCCAGCGCCACCGACGTAACGGTAAAGCGGCAGGCCGGCCGAATCGGCAGCAGCCTTCGCAACGGCGAGCGACACGCCGAGGATGGCGTTTGCGCCGAGGCGGGACTTGTTCGGCGTACCATCCAGCGAGATCATTGCCTTGTCGACGAGGATCTGGTTTTCAGCATCGAAGCCGCCGATCGCGTCGAAGATTTCCGTGTTGACGGCGTCGACAGCCTTTTCGACACCCTTGCCGAGATAGCGCTTGCCGCCGTCCCGCAGCTCGACCGCCTCATGCGCGCCGGTCGATGCACCTGAGGGAACCGCGGCGCGGCCCATGCTGCCATCTTCGAGATAGACGTCGACTTCAACGGTCGGATTGCCGCGGCTGTCGAGGATCTCGCGTGCAATGATATCGGTAATGGCTGTCATGTTCGCTCCCTGCTGAATGAAAGGCCAAGGCCCCGTGGGGACGGCGCCAGCGCCGTCAGTTTCCCTGTCTTATCGGATGAAATGGAAATTACAATGACGGTTTTTCTCGCATAAAGGCAAAAACTAATCGATTTAAATAATCTCTCGGCGCCATGCGCCGAGAAAAATCGATTAGAGCGCCACTCAGGCGGCCTTTGCGACCTCGTCGAGCGCGAGCAGTTTTTCCAGAAGGCGCGGCAGGTCGGGCAACTTGACCATGTTCGGGCCATCGGACGGCGCGTTGTCCGGATCCTGATGGGTCTCGATGAAGACGCCGGCAACGCCAACAGCCACCGCCGCTCGCGCCAATGTTTCGACAAAGCGACGATCGCCACCGGTAGACTCACCCTGCCCACCCGGCTGCTGTACGGAGTGAGTCGCATCGAAAATGACAGGCGCGCCCAGCGATGCCATGATCGGCAGCGAGCGCATATCAGATACCAGCGTGTTGTAGCCGAAGGATGCGCCACGCTCGCAGAGCAGCACATTTGGATTGCCGCTTTCGGTGAACTTTGCCAGCACGTTCTTCATATCCCAGGGCGCCAGAAACTGGCCCTTCTTGACGTTGATGACGCGACCCGTCTTGGCGGCCGCCACCAGAAGATCGGTCTGGCGCGACAGGAAGGCTGGGATCTGCAGGATGTCGACCGTCTCCGCAACGATCGCGCACTGCTCTTCGGTATGAATGTCCGTCAGAACGGGGAAGCCGTATTCCTTCTTGAGATCAGCGAAGACCTCCATGGCCGCTTCCAGGCCAATGCCGCGCTTGCCCTTGATCGAGGAGCGGTTCGCCTTGTCGAAGGAAGACTTGTAGACGAGGCCGATACCAAGCTTGTCGCAGATCTCCTTGATCGCGCCAGCCATCATGAAGGCATGATCCCGGCTCTCCATCTGGCAGGGACCGGCAATCAGGGAAAGACGCCCCGTCTGCGAGAACGTCACCTTTGCGGCGCCCTCCCCGACCATTACGACCGAATTGGCGACAACACTCATAGGCACTCCTCAATCGCTTTCATCAGCGGCAGCGCCGCTGGAACTGTTGCGTCGTCCTTATCAGCACCGGTGTCCTGTGTCACCTGCACCGGTTCCGGCGCTCATGTCACTTCACCTCGACCGGAGCGAAGGCAAAAATCTCACGCGTGTAGGTCTCAACCAACGCGCTGAAGGGCTTTCCGTCTGGTGTCGAGAGGAATGCCTTGTGCTGCAGGACATAATGCGGGATCTCCAGCATCGCACCAGCGCCGCGCTGAACTTGGCTGCCCATCTCCCCGCCGTGCGGAAGCGGCTGCCACAGAAGTTCCGCCGACAGCGTACGGCGCTGGAACTGCAGGGGCTGCACGACACGCCCGAAGGCGGCATCGGATGTGTTGAGCGTATTATTCATCTCATCCGTCAGGTGAGACGGAATATACCAGTTGTCCGCCTCCGACAGCACGCGCTCACCGCATTTCAAGCGAACGCGGCGATAGGCCAACGGCTCCGCCTCACCCACCTTCAGAAGCGCCCGCACTTCAGCCGAGGCTGGCTTATCCTCCCCCTTGACGCGCTCGGCGATAATCTTCGGTTCGCTTGCCAGCCTATGTGCAGCACACCAGCGATCGAGCGTCAGCGTCGCGCTGTCATGGCTCAACAGATCCGCATTCAACGACTGAAGGATCGCCAGCGCCTGGCGTCGCATGACCGGCGTATCCGGCCAGGCAGGAGAACCATCCGCGGATGCAATAGACGACCCCTCAGCAAGCAGCGTAACAGCCATGGCAACCTTTCGGTATTTGTGCAGCGTTCAATTTCCTTGCCGCCGAACGTGCATGTGCCAAAGTCGCTTCTGATTTCAAGCCCTCTGTTGAAGCGGTTTCATGGCGGCGACATGAAGATCATGCAAAAGAATCCGGATGGACTTGCAGAACACACAAGGAACAGATAGTGTTCGTTCTGGATTTGTTTCCGATTCAAGGTTGGGGCCCAATGCTAACACGCAAACAGCATGAACTGCTTTTGTTCATCCATGAGAGGATGAAGGAATCGGGCGTTCCGCCATCCTTCGACGAGATGAAGGACGCCCTGGAACTGGCCTCGAAGTCGGGCATCCACCGCCTGATCACGGCGCTGGAGGAGCGCGGCTTTATTCGCCGCCTTCCCAACCGTGCGCGGGCGCTGGAGGTGATCAAGCTACCGGAAGCCTATAGCGCTCCACAGCCACGCCGCGGCTTCTCCCCGAGCGTCATCGAAGGCAGCCTTGGCAAGGTGCAACCGGTCAAGCCCGCACCGACAACCGTCGTAGATGATGTGGCAGGCTCTGCGTCCGTTCCGGTCATGGGTCGCATCGCAGCAGGTGTTCCGATCTCCGCCATTCAGAACACGACGCATGAAATTGCCGTGCCCATGGACATGATCGGCCCAGGCGAGCATTACGCGCTGGAGGTCAAGGGCGACTCGATGATCGAGGCCGGCATTCTGGATGGCGATACCGTCATTATCCGCAATGGCAGCACGGCCAATCCGGGCGATATCGTCGTCGCGCTTGTCGATGACGAGGAAGCGACGCTGAAGCGGTTCCGCCGCAAGGGCGCATCCATTGCGCTCGAGGCGGCAAACCCCGCCTATGAAACACGCATCTTCCCGCCGGACAGGGTCAAGGTTCAGGGCAAGCTGGTTGGGCTTATCCGCCGCTATCATTGAGCAAGGCCAGAACGGGTTCCGGAATATCCCTGAAGTAGGCATCGGTTCGCCAATCATAGGCGCGGTGCCTGCTCCAGGGTCGGTCATTGTTGAGCATGGCGGCCTTGGCGTGCCATCTCTGTTTCACGGTTGTGTTGTTGAAGCTCAACTCAAGCGCCCCCGTTCGTCGCAGGGTTTCGCCGCTCAACAAAAGTGCGCCGGATCGGCAACTGTGGAAGCCAGCCCTCGGTACAACGACGATGTCGGAGAGATCGCAGGCTGTGCCCGTCATCCGACCGTCCTCCAGCCAGGAAATTCGAACACCTGTGTCGGTTCTGGCGAAGCATCCTACCTTGGTGACGCAGTTAAAGATGCCAGGGTTGGCTGCATCAGATGCGGTGATGAAGGCGGCAACCGCCTGCTTCAGGTCGACGCCTTGCTTCTTCGTCTTGGGCTGATCGGAGGGCTCCTCGGGTTCACTGGATTGATCCCTTTTCTGTCGTTTGGTGGCAGCTGTCTTTGTCTCGACTTTTGCCACTTCGGGAGGCGCGTGCGGCGGCAGGATAAGCGCATGACGCCATTGCTCAAAGATGAAGTTGGCGGGCTTGGTGCGGTTGGTGGCGACCGCTTGCGTACCGACCAATCCGACGAGGCTCCCGTCATCGGAAACCAGCAGGTCAGGCATGGGTTGTCGTGAAAACTGCCAGGAAAGACCGATGGCTCCGACGATCAGCGGCAGGCCAGCGAGGCGAAGTGGCGTCCTGAGCAGGACCAGCAGCAGAAAGCCGGCGGTCCCGAGCCCCAGGAACCACGGATGCTGACGCCCGACGGCGACGTCACCGCCCCAGGATGCCACCATGTCAGCGATGTCGATGACGAATTCCAGTCCCCATCCCATCACCTTCAGGAAGGGGGCATCCAGCCCAAGTGGCATCAGCAGCATGCCGATAACGGCTGCGGGCGTCACGATGAAGGTGATGGGGGGCATGGCCAGAACGTTGGCCACCAGTCCATAGGTTGTCATGCGATGGAAGTGGTCGATTGAAAATATCGCTGTCGAAAAGCCGCCGATCAGCGACGTCGTGAGATCGCTCACCGCCAGAACCCAGATCAGCCGCAGGGGCGCGAAGGCCATCGACCTCGCCGGCCTTGGGCCGCTCCACCCACTGCGACGGCCGCGCCAGTCACTCCAGGCGGCGTAGCCCGCCACCAGAGCCACCGTCGCGGCAAAGGACATTTGAAAGCTTGGTCCAATGACGGTCGCGGGATCGGTGATCAGGATTACGAGAGCCGACAGCGCCACATTGCGCAAACTGATCAGCGGCTTGTCGAAGAGCACGGCACCCAGCATGATTGCCATCATGATATAGGCCCGCTCGGCAGAGACACCGAACCCGGAGATGGCGTAATAGGCCGTCACCATCATGAGCGCGCCGGCCGCGGCAATCTTCTTCACGGGATATCTTTGCGCAAAGCCCGGAAAGAGTGCCAGGCCGGTTCTGACGCCGACAAAGAAGATGCCGGCAGCCAGCGCCATGTTCATACCTGAAATGGCGACGATATGCGCCAGCCCCGCCACGCGCAGGTTTTCGACGGTCTCCGGAGAGATCGCACGCCGCTCATCCGTCACCAATGCCGCCGCGAAAGCGCCTGCATCACCCGGGACGACGGCCCGAATGCGGTCGCCAACCGCGGCACGGACACTGAACAGCCACTCGACGAAATCCAGACCTTGTCCCTTGTCCGCCGTGCGGGTCACCTGCGGCCTGCCATAGGCATAGCCGACCGCACCGCTTCCATCGAAGAAGGATGAAAAGGCAAAATCGTTCAACCCCGGCAGTGCCGGGCCGGATGGCGGAGAGAGGCGTGCAAGCATCGTGATTTCGGTGCCGGAGGGATAGGCCGGCTGCTTCGAACGCACGATCAAGGTGACGCGACTCGGCGGCCGGCGGAGCTCCGGCTGAGCCGTCTTCGTCACGCGCAGGAGATAGCGCCACCGCCCCTCTCCGTCAGCATCGCGCCGCTCCACGACACCTGTCACTCTGGTTGTGATGGCCTGATCAAGAATTTGTGTATCCGCGCGATAGGTATCAAAGGAGGCTAGCGCCATGCCGAGATCGATCTGCACGGCGATCAGGAGAACGGTGCCGATGAGATATCTCCTCGATCGAAACGCGAGCCAGCAGAGCGCGGATCCGGGTGCCCATGCCCAATTCAACCATGAGAAAGGATCGTTGGGGAGAACGAACCAGAGCGCGGCGCCAAACCCCATGAAAACCGGGAGCAACAGAAAAGCTCGACCATAGTCGAGTTCCTCCGCCACCCAGTTGGCGCAGCAACGAACCAGCCGCTGAAGCCGATCGTGGAGCATTGCCCAAACATGGATGGTTCTATGCTGCTTTGGACGGGACGGGCCATTGTTCGGAGGACGCGACAGCGGGGTCGATTGGCCGAATCGCGACGGGCCTTCGACATCCCGTTCGAGTTCCGGCGCTGTCTCACGCACCCTTCAGTCCCCCTGCGTTGCGTTAACCGCCCCTTTTAACAGAAATACAACCTGCACCTGATTAGCTCGGGTGGTCAATGGTGCCGCCGCGCGGCACCTGGAACGAAACCAAGACTGGTTCAGTTTGGATCACCAACCTTAAAGTCGCAGGTTATGCTGTCTCGAAGAATCGATGGTGCCTACATTATTTTCGCGCTGCACAATTACCCGCCACAAGTGCTTGGCAGCTGCCACCAGATCATATAGCTAATTTCACACGCATCATTCCCCGGCGCTTGCGGGCGCCATTCCGCCTATCGGAGGATCAGTATGACGGACACCACCGCACATCTCGGACTTGGAGAAAAGAAGGTCGACCTTCCGGTCAAGAAGGGTACCATTGGACCCGACGTGATCGATATCGGCGCGCTCTATAAGAACACCGGTGCCTTCACCTACGATCCGGGCTTTACCTCGACCGCATCCTGCGAATCGAAGATCACCTTCATCGATGGCGACGAAGGCGTCCTGCTTCATCGCGGCTATCCCATCGAGCAGCTGGCCGAACACGGCGACTTCCTCGAAACCTGCTATCTGCTGCTCTACGGCGAACTGCCGACCGCTGCCCAGAAGAAGGACTTTGACTATCGCGTCACGCACCACACCATGGTGCATGAGCAGATGAGCCGCTTCTTCACCGGCTTCCGCCGCGACGCGCACCCGATGGCTGTCATGGTGGGTACCGTTGGCGCCCTCTCCGCCTTCTATCACGACTCGACCGACATCACGGATCCGCATCAGCGCATGGTCGCTTCGCTGCGCATGATCGCGAAGATGCCGACCATCGCCGCCATGGCGTATAAGTACCACATCGGCCAGCCTTTCGTGTATCCGCAGAACAATCTGGATTACGCGTCCAACTTCCTGCGCATGTGCTTTGCCGTGCCCTGCGAAGAATACAAGGTGAACCCGGTTCTGGCGCGCGCCATGGACCGCATCTTCATTCTGCACGCAGACCATGAGCAGAACGCATCTACCTCGACCGTGCGACTGGCTGGTTCTTCGGGTGCCAACCCGTTTGCGTGCATCGCAGCCGGCATTGCCTGCCTTTGGGGGCCTGCCCATGGTGGTGCAAACGAAGCAGCTCTCAACATGCTGCAGGAGATCGGCACTGTTGACCGCATTCCGGAATACATCGCCCGCGCCAAGGACAAGAACGATCCGTTCCGTCTGATGGGCTTCGGTCACCGCGTCTACAAGAACTACGACCCGCGTGCGAAGATCATGCAGAAGACCACGCATGAGGTTCTGGGCGAACTCGGTCACAAGGACGACCCGCTCCTGCAGGTCGCCATGGAGCTGGAAAAGATCGCCCTGACCGACGACTACTTCATCGAGAAGAAGCTCTACCCGAATATCGACTTCTACTCGGGCATCACGCTGAAGGCGATGGGCTTCCCGACGACCATGTTCACCGTTCTCTTCGCGCTGGCCCGCACCGTTGGCTGGATCGCCCAGTGGGCGGAAATGATCGAAGATCCGCAGCAGCGCATCGGTCGTCCGCGCCAGCTCTACACCGGCGAAGCAAAGCGCGATTACGTTCCGGTCTCCAAGCGCTAAGCGCGGACCAATACGACCTAAAGCGACCCGCGGTGTTTTACCCCGCGGGTTTTTCTTTGCCGGAAACTCTGTGAGAAATCAGATGGGGGAAGACATCTCCCCGGAGATGATGCCCCGGCGGATCAAAAGATCCAGCACAAGGCCAGCCGCTGCCTCGCCCGGAGGCACCGCCGTCGCCAACCGCTGCCAAACGAGATCAAAGCCTTCGAGCATGGCGCGTCGTTGCGGACTGTCTTCCGACAGGCATTCGGCCCACCGGCAGAGATAGCCCGGTCGGGCGAGTTCGTTGATATGCTCGGGCACGACGGGCTTGTCAGCGATCAGGTTTGGCAGCGAGGCGGACCAGACTTTGATGTGCCGGGTCAGGAAACTCATCAGCCAATCTGTCTTATAGATCGACACGGTGGGCACCCCACACAACGCAAGTTCAAGCGTGACAGTGCCGGAGGCTGCGATGGCCATGTCCGCGTCAGCGACGGCGGCCCACTTCTCCGCGGTAGCGGCCGTAATGCGTGGCTGAATGGACCATTCTGCCACCAGTTCTTTCACCAGCTTTTCCTGCCGGGGCACGGTGGGCAGCAGAAACTCCGTAGTACCATTTCGCTCAGTAAAAAGAAGCGTCGTTTGCTCGAGCACCGGCATCAGCGCCTTGATTTCCGTGGAGCGCGAACCCGGCAAAAGCAGGATCGTCTTCTGCGCATCTGGCGCCTTTAAGGGCCGCTCCGTACGCCGTTGGCGCACGGAAAGAACATCGTCATCCGCGGTCAAACGATGGCCGACGAAATCCGTCCGCGGCCCACCCAGTCTTCGCATCGCGTCTGGTTCGAAGGGCAGCAGTGCCAATACCTGATCGACGAAGCCCAGCATCTGCGTCGCGCGATATTCCTTCCAGGCCCAAACGCTCGGGCAGACGTAATCCACCACCGGCAGATCAGGTAGGGCCTGGCGCACCCGCTTTGCAACGCGATGGGTGAAATCGGGACTGTCGATGATGAGAAGCAGATCGGGTTTTGCATCAATGATTGCCGCAACCGTCTGGCGGATGCGGGCAAACAACTGTGGAAGTCGCTTGAGGATCTGCGTGAGCCCCATGATCGAGAGTTCGCTGAAATCGAAAAGTGACATCAAACCCTGCGCCTGCAGAGCGTCACCGCCCACGCCGATCAACTCGATGGGGCCGGGATAAGAAGCGCGCAGTGCTGCAATCAAATTGCCACCCAGAAGGTCGCCGGACACTTCGCCCGCTACGACGGCAATTTTCAGGGACCGGGCCACCATCACAATCCCTTTCTCGGGAGGCCGAGATCGATCCCACAGACAAAGATGCCGTTTTGGTTGGCAAGGTCCAGCAACGTCTTACGCTCCAGCACAAGTGCCCTGCCCGCTTCGACGGCGATACCGGCCAGCCCCGCATCCAGCGCTGCTTGCACAGTCGACGGACCGATCGTGGGAAGATCGACGCGCATGTCCTGTTGCGGCTTGCACATCTTGACGAGGACGCCCCTGCGGTTCTTGGAAATGCGTCCAATCTGCCGAAGCTCCCCAACTCGCTCCAGCACGGCATCCGTGCCTTCCGCGCCTTCCAGCGCAACGACACGGCCACCGACGCTGACCGCGCCTTGGCCTATATCAAGCTTTCCCAAGATGTGTGCTGCCTCTGCGGCGGCATCGATATCACGCAGGTCCGCGGCCGTTGGCGTGACCGTGCCAAGGCTTCCGACATCGGCCAGAAGATCCGGCAGAATTTCATGCACGCCGACAACGCGACAGCCCATGCCCTGAAACAGGCCGATCACCATCTGCAGAACAGCATCGTCGCCTCCAGCAAAAAGCTTGCGAACGATGGAAGGCACATCGCCTATTATACGCCATGTCGGACGAATATCCGTCAAACCGGGCCGCCGACGAACGGCGCCGGACAGGACGACACGCTTGACGCCCTTGGCGCGGATCAACTTCTGAATGCCGGCAAAATCGGCGATGCCAGCCACTTGGTGATCAAATCCGGAAAAGTCGCGATCCGCTTCATCGCGCAGCACGATAACTACCGGCTCGTCACCGACCGATCGCGCAGCTTCAGCGACCTTCAAGGGGAGATAACCACCGCCAGCGATGATCGCGAGGCGGCCTGTCCGGTCAGGACCCGAACGCGCCGCCAAGGCGTCAAGCCTTGCCGCGGAAGGGAGAGGAGATTGCTCTATCACTCTCCGCCCCGATGAAATCGATGATCTCAAGCGCTTCCGGGCAATCGAGGAATTCATCGCGAACGGCTGCTGCCTTTTCGCGGATGGAACCATCGCCATCAAAAATCTGCTTGTAGGCGCGGCGCACCTGATGAATGACCGAACGTTCAATTCCCGCGCGCGTCATACCAACCACGTTGAGACCGCCAAGCACACCCGGGTTGCCGTTCAGCATACCGTACGGGATGACGTCGTAATGGACCGCTGTCAGCCCGCCAATGAAAGCTTGGCGCCCGATGCGGGTAAACTGATGCACGGCGCAGCCGCCGCTGAGGATCGCGCGATCCGCAACATGCACATGCCCTGCCAGCATGACGCTATTGGATAGAATGATGTCATTGCCCAGACGGCAATCATGCGCGACGTGCGAGTTGGCGAGAAACAGACACCTATCGCCAACGCTCGTAATTCCACCGCCGCCCACCGTGCCGGTGTTCATCGTCACGCCTTCGCGAATGACGCAATTTTCACCGATCACGAGTTTCGAATCTTCGCCAGCCTCATGAAGGCTCTGGGAAACACCACCGATCACCGCCATGGGGTGAATCTTGCAACCGTTGCCGACTTCCGTCAAACCCGTGATGACGGCGTTCGAAACCACCTCGACATCACTGCCCAGTACAACACGCGGCCCAATCCGGCAAAACGGACCGACAACAGTGTTTTCCCCAATGACCGCGCCATCTTCAACAAAGGCTAGCGGGTGGATGCGCGCGCTGGCGGCAATCGAACTCATGCCTGATCCTTCGCACGGATCATGGCGCCAACATCAGCCTCGGCAACCAACACGCCATCGACCTTGCCTTCGCAATGAAACTTCCAGATGTTGCCGCGCTGTTTCTGCTTGACCACATGCAGTTCAAGACGATCACCAGGCACCACCGGGCGGCGGAAGCGCGCATTGTCGATCGTCATGAAGTAGACGAGATTGCCGCTTTCACCCTGCTTGCGCGCACAGATAGCGCCCGCGGTTTGCGCCATGGCTTCAATAATCAGCACGCCCGGCATGATCGGGCTTTCCGGAAAATGACCGGTGAAATGCGGCTCGTTCACGGTCACGTTCTTGATGCCGATGGCGCTTTCGTCACCATTGATCTCGATGATGCGATCAACGAGCAGAAATGGGTAGCGGTGCGGCAAGAGTTTCAGGATCTGCTGGATATCGACGGCATCCAGGACAGTCTTTTCCGGCTCACTCATTTCCATCACCCTTTTTCTTACGCCTTTCGTCCGCTCTCGCCATGATATCAGCGAAATCGCGTAGCAGTGCCGGCAGTGGCCTTGCGGGAATACCCCCCACACGAGAACCGGGCGGGATCGAACTCACAACGCCGCTCATGCCCGCAATCGTCACACCATCACCAATGACGATATGACCATTGATCCCGGTTGCACCACCGATCTGGACACCGTCACCAATCTTGGTGGACCCGGCTATACCAACTCCGCTGGCAATAGCGCAATGGCGACCGATACGCACGTTGTGGGCAATCTGGACCTGATTATCAATTTTGGAGCCTTCGCCCACCACGGTATCATCCATGGCACCACGGTCGATCGTGGTGTTTGCACCAATTTCAACGTGATCCTGGAGAATCACACGCCCAACCTGCACCAGCTTCAGCATTCCGGCCGGACCGGGCGCATAGCCGAAACCATCCTGGCCGATGCGTGCACCGTTATGGATGATCACGCTGTTGCCAATCAAAGCCGCCAAGACCGACGCACCGCCGGCAATTGAGCAGTTTCGCCCGATCCGTACATCTGCACCGATGATGGCCCCGGGACCGATATAGCTACCAGAACCGATTTCCGCACCAGCGCCAATAACGGCCATTGGCTCGACCGTCACATCCGCTTCCAGCTTTGCAGAAGGATCGACATAGGCGGCAGACGAAATACCCGACGTTGCCGTGACCTGTAGCGGCCGCATCGCTTTTGGATGCAGCAAGGCGCCCGCACGCGCAAACGCTCCCGCGGGAGACTTCGCGATAAGAACAGGGATATGGTCGGGAACGACCGAGCGAACCGATGGCTCACAGATCAGCGCAGACGCAGCGCAGTGCTCGAGGTCAGCCTTGTGCTTGCGCGACAGCAGATAACAAATCTGACCTTCGCCCGCGCGCGCAACGGGCGATATAGAATGGATGACGCGATCACCGTTCGCGTCATCCTCCAAAGTCGCACCGATCTCGTGGGCCAGGTCACGGAGACTTACCCCCTGATGCGGGGGGAAGAAGTTGATCACATCCATAAGCACTGGCTCGAGAAAGGTGTAAGGGTCGGTTCAGACGTTAGAACTGGTTCGCCATGCTGAAGCGGAACCGCTGTTCCCTGTCGTAGCTTTCCTTCGCAACCGGCACGGCGTAGTCGAAGCGCAAAGCACCGAATGGCGACGCCCAAGTGATGCCAGCACCAACGGATGCACGCAACGAGCTGTCCGTGCCAAGTGCACCAGCGCTGTTCGGAACGTCGTTGCCATAGAGCGAACCAGCGTCGGCGAACACCGCACCGCGCAGGCCGGCGTCTTCCGGCAGGCCCGGCATCGGGAAGTTCACTTCAGCAGACGCCGTGAAATAGGTCGTACCACCCAGCGTATCGCCATTCGGCATACGCGGACCGATACCATCGCTCTCAAAACCGCGGATCTGACGGCCACCCAGCGTGAACTGGTCGAAGACATTCAGGTGGTCACCCGTTGCAACTACGTGACCGGCGCTGACCGCGATCGAGCCAACCAGATCCATCTCATCCGACAGAAGGTGGAAGTAACGCGCACGACCGTAGATCTTGTAGAATTCGGAGTCGCCGCCGAGACCCGCGAATTCGTGCGTCAAGCTTGCATAGATACCCTCACGCGGCAGCGTGCTGCTATCCAGCGTGTTGTAGGTCAGAGTCTGCGAGATCGACGACTGAACATAGGTGCCGCCGTTGATGAGGTCGAGATAAGGCTGAGACAGATTGCCCTGCCAGCTGTCGCGACCGCTGTAGTTGAATTCCTTGTAGTTATACCGGAACGTCGTCGCCAGATCTTCCGTGATCGGAGCGGTTACGCGCAGCGTGAAGCCCTGTTCCGTGTACTTGTAGTAGTCGTGCGATGCAGTCTGGCTCTTGAACACGTCGAAGCCAGCCGCAAGGCGATAGCCGAGGAAGTAGGGCTCCGTGAAGTTCAAGGAGTAGGTACGTGCGTTATCGAGACCACCACCGGCCGCCACGCGGATATACTGACCGCGACCGAGGAAGTTCTTTTCTTCAACCGAAGCTTCGAGCACGACGCCGTTGTCCGCTGCATAGCCGACACCGATACCGAACGAACCGGTCGACTGATCCTCGACATCGACCACAATCACAACGCGGTCAGGCGAAGAGCCCTGCTGCGTGCTGATGTTGACCTTCGAGAAATAGCCGAGCGCTTCAAGACGACGCTTGGCACGCGTGATCATCTGCTGATTGAAGGCATCGCCTTCGCTCAGATCAAACTCGCGACGAATGACGTAGTCACGCGTACGGGTGTTGCCACGAATTTCGATACGTTCAACGTAAGCGCGCTCGCCCTGATCGACGAGATAGGTCACACCGACCGTACTGGTCTGGAAGTTACGATCGCCACGCGGCGTTACGCGTGCGAAGGGATAACCAGCCTCGGCCACCTTCTTCGAGATAGCCTCGATCGACTTCTGAATCTGCTTCGAATTGTAGGTGTCGCCCGAGCGGGTCTGAACCAGACCCTTCAGATCATCCGCGCTGATGCCCTGCACAGTCGATTCGACATTGACGTCGCCGAAGCGGTAGCGAGGACCTTCCTCAACCGTAAAGGTCAGCGTGTACTCGTTCTTGCTTTCGTTCAGAACAGCATTGGACGAGACCACGCGGAAGTCCGGATAGCCATGGCTGTAGTAGAACTGGCGCAGCGCATCCTCATCGGCGCGCAGCTTGTCTTCGCTGTAAACATCCTTGCGGGTCAGGAAGGACAGCGGGCCCGATTCCTTCGTGATGAGAACATCATGAAGTCGGCTCGCGCTGTAAGCCTGATTGCCCACAAAATTGATATCGGCAATCTTGGTGCGGTCACCTTCGTTGATAACGAAGGCCAGATTGATGCGACCCTGACCGACAGATGCAGTCTGCGTCGTGATCTGCACATCGCTGCGACCGATCGCCTTG
This sequence comes from Rhizobium oryzicola, assembly GCF_030504645.1. Taxonomy (GTDB): domain Bacteria; phylum Pseudomonadota; class Alphaproteobacteria; order Rhizobiales; family Rhizobiaceae; genus Neorhizobium; species Neorhizobium oryzicola. The sequence goes on from NZ_JAUKWQ010000005.1 coordinate 366,166, forward strand.
TAGGCCTCTTTCAGGCGTTCGATGTCAGCCTTGACGATCGCTTCGCTGTAGGGACCAAGTGGCTGCGTCTGAACAACAGTCTGTAGCTTGTCGTCCTTGATCTTCCGGTTGCCATTGAAGACGACCTGATTGACCAGCATCGCCTCACTGACCGTCACGACCAGGGTGCTGCCGGAGACGTTGATCTTCACATCGGAGAAGTACCCGGTGCCATAAAGCTTCTTGACCGAGTCATCGATGTCCGAATTCGAGAATGCGACACCGGGACGGATTGTGAGATTTGAGCGAACCGCTTCCTGGCCGGCACGCTGTGCGCCACGCACTTCAACGCGCTGGATGACAGCGGCCTGTGCGGCCATTGGGGAGGCAAGAACAACGACGCTTGCACCCGAAGCAACCACACCAGCAGACAGCGCGAACGCCGACACTGCGTTCAAAAACTTTGAACCAGCTTTCATTTTCAATTCTTACCTTTTCCCGTTGTCCCTCGGCGGGGCGGAACCCGACTCCGGCCACGTGTGTCGTTTTACCTGCTTTTGCCCTACAAGCAAGGCATCCCGTTAATTTCTATTTACTTCCTTATGAGGCGTGACCCAATCGCCACGGCGATCTCTCAACAGGGTAAACAGTTGGTTTACGTACCAATTCAGTACATTAACCAATGAGGTTGGTAATGTCGTTCCATGTGGCGAAGACCATCAGGCTGAGCACCATGGCCAATCCGATGCGGAATGCAACATCTTGCGCACCGGCACCCAATGGTTTTCCACGAATGGCTTCGATTGCATAGAAAACAAGATGCCCACCGTCGAGCACGGGTACCGGCATCAGGTTCAACAGACCGATCGAGACGGACAGCACCGCCGCGAGCTGAATAACAGCGGCAATGCCAAGGGTTGCCATCTGGCCGGATGCCTGGGCGACGCGTACCGGGCCGCCCAATTGATCAGCCTTCATGCGGCCCGTGACCAGGTTGCCGATGTAGCGGAACGTACCGCTGACAATATGGCCGGTCTCGGTCACGCCCTCGGCAACAGCCTGTACAGGCGAAAATTTCTCAACGCGGAACTTGCCCTTTTCCTCGTTGGTCACGATGCCAATCAAGCCCATTTCGACCTTGTTGCCGAACTGGTCGGTGATTTCAGTGCGCTTCGGCACCATCGAAAGGTCGAGCTTGTGACCTTCACGCTCGATGGTCACCACAATCGGCGTTTCCGGACGAATGCTTACATAGCGTCGCACATCATCGAAGGTGCGAATGGTAGAGCCATCCAGCGCAATGAGCCGGTCGCCTGGCTGGACACCGGCTGCAGCCGCCGCACTCTCGGGACGTACTTCTGCGACCACGGGATCAGCAACCACACGGCCGTAGACTGAGAAGAGAACCGCAAAGATGACGATCGCCAGAAGGAAGTTTGCGATAGGCCCGGCAGCGACGGTTGCGGCCCGCTTCCACAGCTTGGCACCAGCCAGAGTCTGGGCCCTCTCCTCCGGCGTCAGAAATTTGAGGCCGGCGGCATCGGGGCGGCTCGAAGCATCCTCATCTCCGAAGAAACGCACATAGCCACCAAGCGGAATCAGCGACAATTTCCAGCGCGTGCCATGTCCATCAGTAAAACCGGCGATCTCCGGGCCAAAGCCGATGGAGAAGGCCGTAACACGGATGCCACTCCAGCGCCCGACAAGATAGTGCCCCATCTCATGCACGAAAACGAGCAGTGACAGCACGAGAATAAAGGGAATGAGATAACCTGTGATTACACCCAAGATCGCCATCAATGCTTCCGTTCCGCTGCTCTACAGCCTATTCCCGCCCACGACCCGGACGCAGTCAAGGCTCCCGTTACAGCCCAAATACATAGGCAGCGACTGATGTACCGCCACCTGTTGACCATGCTGCATGAAGAATTGCCAGAAGAAAAGCGGCAAAGCAGGCAAAAACGAGGCCATCGACTCTGTCCATCACGCCGCCATGGCCAGGAATCAGATGGCTGGAATCTTTGACCCCGAAGCGTCGCTTGATGAAAGATTCAAAAAGATCACCCGCCTGACTTGCAACCGACAAGACAAAAGCCAACACCACCGTTCTGATCGACAGTCCGGGAAAATGGGCCAGCGATACAGCACAGCCGGCGATCACACCGGACATCGTACCACCGATCGCGCCAGACCAGGTCTTGCCGGGAGAGATGCGTGGTGCAAGCTTCGGTCCGCCAATCCGGCGCCCGACGAAATAGGCGAGGATGTCGGTGGCCCAGACGATCGCGAAGACATAGAGCATGGCCACCAAGCCGGGTTGATCACCATCGCGGATGGCTGCAAGGGAGATGCCGCTCAAGCCGGAATAGAGGATACCGGAAGGTAGCCAGCCCGTGCCTTTTCGAACCCAGGTGATGAGCAGCGCCGTGAGCGTGAAGCCGCCCACCAGAGGCACACCCAGACCCTGATCGCCCGCGACGAGATTGAGGGCGACCGCTGCTGAAGCGAGCCACCCAAACGCAAAGCCGCGATAATCCTTCTCCGCGAGCCGGGTCATATTCGACCACTCGTAGTATATCAGCACGCAGATCAAACCAGCCAGCGCACGGAAGGCGATGCCCCCTAACCAGGTTGCCCCAAGGGTGACAATGGCAAGGATGATTCCAGAAATGATGCGAAGTCGAAGTTCCGTCGACATCAGCCGGCCACCGCGGCGGGCGGGCTGGACAGGCCGCCGAAACGGCGGTCACGTGCAGCATAGGTTTTCAAGGCTGAGACCAGCATCTGCCGATCGAAGTCGGGCCAATAATCCGGAATGAAAACGAACTCGGCATAAGCCGCCTGCCACAAAAGGAAATTCGAGAGACGCTCTTCGCCGCTGGTGCGGATGATCAGATCAGGGTCCGGGATATCCGCCGTATCCAGATGGGCGGATATGAGATCCATGGTGATCTCGTCTGGTCCCAGAAGACCTGCCTGAACCTTGCGTGCGAGGCTTGCCATCGCCCGTGTGATTTCGTCCCGCGATCCATAATTGAAGGCGATGACGAGTGTCAGCGCAGTATTGTTGCGCGTCGTCTCCTCCGCCTCCAAAAGCAGCGGCAGGATGTCGCCGCGCAGATGTTCGCGGTCACCAATGACGCGAATGCGCACGTTTTCGCGGTGAAGTTCCGCAAGGTCGCGGCGGATGAAACGCCGCAACAAGCCCATCAGATCGGACACTTCCGCCTCAGGACGCGTCCAGTTCTCCGATGAAAATGCGAACAGAGTTAGGTAGCGAATGCCGAGATCACCGGCGGCGCGCACAGTGTGGCGCACCGCTTCAACGCCCTTGGTATGGCCCATGGTGCGCGGCAGACCACGTTCATTCGCCCAACGCCCATTGCCATCCATGATGATGGCAACATGCTGCGGGATGACAGGGAGTTCTTCGGCTACCATGGACGATCCGATCGCTGATCCAGAAAAGGGTGGCAAGCCTTCCCTTAGACCTGCATGATTTCCTTTTCCTTCTCGGCAAGCAAGCGATCGACTTCGGAAATCGTATCATCAGTCATCTTTTGAACTTTTTCCGACTGAGCCCGGCTGTCGTCCTGACCGAGTGTTCCGTCCTTTTCCGCCTTTTTCAGGGCATCCATGCCATCACGGCGAACGTGACGGGCCGCAACCTTGGCCTTTTCGGCATAGTCATGTGCGACCTTCACCAGCGACTTGCGGCGCTCCTCGTTCAGTTCCGGCAGCGGTATACGCAGGTTCTGACCGTCCATGATCGGGTTAAGACCAAGATTCGATTCGCGAATACCGCGGTCCACTGCTCCAACCATCTGCTTGTCCCAGACAGAGACCGACAGCATGCGCGGCTCCGGCACAGAGATGTTGGCAACCTGGTTCAGCGGCACGCGCGAACCATAAGCTTCGACCGTGATAGGATCGAGAATGTTGGCAGAAGCCCGGCCGGTGCGCAGCGACGCGATGTCGCTTTTGAAAGCCGTGATGGCGCCATCCATACGGCGCTTGATGTCGTTGAGATCGACGGGTCCACTCATGAATATACTCCCTATATCTCCGCGCTTGATTGGGCCGCCGACGGCCCTCGTCGCGTCAGTTGTCGGTCACGATGGTCTTGCGGCCACCGCCAGTCAAGATTGCGCCGAAACCACCCTTTTCGTGGATGGAGAAAACGATGATCGGGATGGCATTTTCGCGGGCGAGAGCGACCGCTGCAACGTCCATCACGGCCAAACCCTTTTCAAGCACCTCGCTATGCGTCAGCGTCTCGAACCTGGTCGCATTCGGGTCCTTCTTGGGATCGGCGGAATAGATGCCGTCGACCTGGGTTCCCTTGAAGATGGCTTCAGCGCCGATTTCGGCGGCACGCAGTGCGCCCGCTGAGTCGGTCGTGAAGAACGGATTGCCGGTACCGCCTGCAAAGATCACCACGCGGCCCTGAGCCATGTGATGCAGAGTGCGCCGCTGGGAGAAGCTTTCGCAGATTTCCGGCATGGCGATGGCCGAAAGAACAACAACCTCGATATCGAGCTTGCGCAGCGAGGTCGCGAGCGCAAGCGCGTTGATGACGGTTGCCAGCATGCCCATGTGGTCGCCGGTCACCCGGTCGCCACCCTTGGAGGCCACGGCCACGCCGCGGAAAATGTTGCCGCCGCCAACGACGAGGCCAACTTCCACCCCCATGCGGACGGCTTGCGCTATATCATCCGCTATGCGGTCTGCTACGGCCACATCAATGCCGAAGCCTTGGCTCCCCATCAGGGCCTCACCGGAGACCTTGAGAAGCACGCGTTTGTAAATGGGCTGGGAAGACATGGAAACTCCTTCGAGGATCGCACCGTGTGCCCGATACACGAAGGGCACCGCATTGTCACGCGATGCCCTTCAAATTCAAAAGTTTTACGGGGATGACCGATTAGTGCTTTACAGCAGCGGCAACTTCAGCCGCGAAATCGGTTTCTTCCTTTTCAACGCCTTCGCCGAGCAGCAGGCGAGCCATGCCAACCACTTCGATCGAAGCGCCGGCTTCCTTCTCGGCAGCCTTCACAGCTTCACCAACCGTCTGGTCAGGGTTGATGACGAAAGCCTGCGAAAGAAGGGCAACTTCTTCGAAGAACTTGCGCATACGGCCATCAACCATCTTTTCGATGATGGCATCCGGCTTGCCGGAAGCGCGGGACTGCTCGATGAATACGTTGCGCTCGCGTTCTGCAACAGCAGCGTCAACTTCTTCAGCGCGAATGGCGAGCGGATTGGTCGCAGCAATGTGCATGGCAACCTGACGACCGATCGAAGTCAGAACAGCCTTGTCGCCTTCCGACTTCAGGGCAACCAGAACGCCGAGCTTACCAATGCCGTCGCCGGCAGCGTTGTGGATGTAGGTCGCAACAACACCGTGTGGGACTTCCAGCAGAGCGGCGCGACGCAGCGTCATGTTTTCGCCGATCGTTGCGATCGCATCCTTGACGGAATCGGCAACGGACTTGCCGGTTGCCGGGTAGTTGGCGGCAGCAATCGCATCGACAGTGCCGTCGGTGCCGAGAGCAACATTCGCAATGCCGCGAACGAGATCCTGGAACGCATCGTTACGGGCAACGAAGTCGGTCTCGGAGTTCAACTCGATCACGACAGCCTTGTGGCCGGCGCCGGCGATACCGATCAGACCTTCAGCGGCGGTACGGCCAGACTTCTTGTCAGCCTTGGCGATACCCTTTGCGCGCAGCCAGTCGATGGCTGCTTCGATGTCACCATTGGTCTCGGTGAGAGCCTTCTTGCAATCCATCATGCCTGCGCCAGACTTTTCGCGCAGTTCCTTAACCAGTGCTGCAGTGATTTCGCTCATGTTTGCCTCTATTCGATGGGATGCGCCTGCCAAGATTCGCAAGGCTTGCGACCGTTTGGGGCACGAATGTACCCGGAAGTATGACAGCGTGATGAACAGGCGTCGGGGAAACTTCACGCGACTGTGGCGGAAGACAAATTCCACCGGCGCCGGACGCCTTTAATATGGAGGCCGCCCGAGGCGGCCTCACAAAGATCAGTCTAGGTGGCCGATTCCACCTCAGTCACCAATCAGGCGCCAGCTTCTTCTTCAAGAGCCGGCTCGATCGGGCCTTCAGCGGAAGCGCCGAGGTCACGACCGGAAGCGCCCTGCTGGCGAGCAATGCCGTCGATGGCAGCGCGCGCGATCAGGTCGCAGTACAGAGCGATGGCGCGCGAAGCGTCGTCGTTGCCGGGGATCGGGAAGTCGATCAGGTCCGGATCGCAGTTCGAGTCGATGATGGCAACGACCGGGATACCCAGGCGCTTGGCTTCGTCGATCGCGATCTTTTCCTTGTTGGTGTCGATGATGAACATCAGGTCAGGGGTGCCGCCCATGTCGCGGATACCGCCGAGAGCCTTGTCAAGCTTCTCGCGCTCACGCTCCAGGTTCAGACGCTCCTTCTTGGTGAAGCCCTGGGCCTCGGAAGCCAGGATTTCATCGAGCTTGCGCAGACGCTGGATCGAGTTCGAAATGGTCTTCCAGTTCGTCATCATACCGCCAAGCCAGCGGGAGTTGACGTAGTACTGGGCCGAACGCTTGGCGGAGTCAGCGATCAGCTCGGAAGCCTGACGCTTGGTGCCAACGAACAGAACGCGGCCGCCACGAGCAACCGTGTCGGACACGACCTGCAGGGCGCGCGACAGCATCGGAACGGTCTGAGCCAGGTCGATGATGTGGATGTTGTTACGATCGCCGAAGATGTACGGCTTCATCTTCGGGTTCCAGCGGTGCGTCTGGTGACCGAAGTGAACGCCAGCTTCCAGAAGCTGACGCATGCTGAAATCAGGCAATGCCATGCCTTTTTCTCCTTGTTTCCGGTTTAACCCCCGCGAAGCGAACAGTTACCTGATCAGGCAACCACCGGCGGAACGGGCCGGATTTCTCCCGGTCAATCCCAAGCTTCGCGTGTGGAATGGGCTGCGCATAACCGCATCGTCCAAGAAAAGCAACCCCCGCGGCAGGGCATGCTGTCATAAATCCGAGCTTTCTATCCCTTTCCGAGCCCTGAGTTTACTTTTGGCCTTTGTCGGGCAAAGTTTGCATGGACTTTAACAGGGAGAATGAGATGCGCTTAGCAATCATAATTACCATTCTTCTTGCGGCAACGAATGCAGCTGTCGCCGCACCCTCGGGCTGTCCTCCCCAGCCAGGTAATCCACTCACGCAGGTCAGCGTCTATGACGGACCTTTCGAGGACAATGTGGTGCTTGTCCCTGACAGCAACAAGAAGAACAGCGCTATCTGGTATGTGTCCGGCATTTATGACGAAAAACGGATCGTCAACGTTGAATGCCAATATAAGAACGGCAAGGTCGAAAAGCTGTCGCTGCCGAATCGCGTCAAGACCTGCGAGTTCGTGAGCGGCAACAAGGACGGCGCGCGCTTCACCTGCACGTGAAGCGCTGCCGCCTAGCACTTAGCGGCAGGTCTCCTGCCCCTTGTCGAGAAGCTCCAGCTTGGTCAGCGTACCCGACAGCACGAAATCGCCATAGTCCATGGTGAGATCGCGGGTAATGCCATTGTCGTAAAGCTTGAACGACATGCGGTAGACCGGCAGTTCGTCGGTCTTTCCGTCATCGTTGTAGTAGGCCATCGTCACCGGCCAATAGGGCTTCTTGGCAAACTCGCCCGCCTGCCCCGCATCGGCATCGTCAGGCTTCGGCTGCTGCTGCGCGCCAATGATGGTGCTTGTCAGAAGGCTCTGATCGCCGTCTTCCGACCCGTCGAAAATGCGCTGCTCGAAAAAGCGGTTGCCCTTCCTCGCATTGTCGATGACCTCAAGCATATGTTGCGTCGGGAACTTGGAGGGCGTCAGTTGCACTTCACGCGTGTCAGGCTTTGCCAGCGCCACCTTCAGGGCATTGGCATCCTCCTTGGCAGAACCCGCCACCTGCTTGTCCAATTGTTCGTCGGTAAACGACTTCGTCTCGAAACGGAATTCACCCGCATTGGCATTTTCGAAAGTTGTCGTCTGCTGGTCGGTGAGCCGCATCTGCTCACCCATATCGACGCGCGTCACAAAGCGGAAATTTGTCGTGAAGCCGGCGCAGGCCGAGCCGGAAAACTCATAGACCATACGGCCGGTCATGCCTTCGATACCGGCGCGATCGGAAGCATTCTTCAGCTTCAGTTCGTAGACGGCCCGATGTGGAATCAACACCTTGGCGGCTTCAATCGCCGGGCTTGAGCTCCAGGCGGGGCTCACGACGGAACCGGCAATAAGGGCGGCTCCGAGCAGGGGTCGCAACATCCACAATCTCCTATGGGACTCAACCGGCATTGTTGTAAGAACGCCATCGAGCGATGCTTAGAGTGATGATCCAATCATGCCATTGCAGGCATGATCACCCTAGCGTCATGAATGACGGAATTTAGACCAATTGACAATCAAACCGGAGAACGAAATGTCACAATCGATCGACGCACGGCTGAATGAGCTGGGGATTGAGCTACCGGTGGCTGCGGCCCCGGCCGCCAATTATGTGCCCTACACGATCAGCGGCAACACGCTCTACATCTCCGGTCAGCTGCCGATGGAAGCCGGAAAGGTGGCCGTCACCGGCCTCGTCGGCAAGGATGTGGATGTTGCTTCCGCACAGCGTGCGGCTGAACTCTGCGCGATCAATATTCTGGCGCAAGCCAAGGCTGCCCTTGGCGGAGATCTCGGCAAGATCCGACGCGTGCTCAAGCTGAACGGCTTTATCGCCTCCGCGCCCGGCTTTGTCGAACAGCATGTCGTGATGAACGGCGCCTCGAACCTCGTCGCCAATGTCCTTGGCGAGGCTGGAAAGCATGCGCGCGCCGCCGTCGGCATGGCCGCCCTGCCTTTCAACGCAGCCGTCGAGGTCGACGCCATCATGGAAATCGAAGCATGACCGTCGACGCATCCTGGATCAAAGACATTCCCGTCGCGCATCGGGGCTATCACGACCTGAACCAGAAGGTTTGGGAAAACACGCTGAGTGCCTTTTCCCGCGCGGTCGAAGCAGGCTTCGCCATCGAATGCGACTTGCAGCTTTCCTCCGACAGCGTGCCCATGGTCTTCCATGACGACACGCTGGATCGCCTTTGCAATATCCCCGGCAATGTCCGCGAGCGTACCGCCGGTGAACTCGGCCTGCTCACGATCGGCGGCACGGCTGACCGCATTCCGCGCTTCAAGCAGTTGCTGGATCTCGTCAAGGGTAAGGTGCCGCTGGTCATCGAACTCAAGGGCCAGAGCGCAGAGGAAGACGACGGCTTTGCCGAAACCGTTCTCGAGATCCTGGAAGGCTATACCGGTAAAGTCGCGCTGATGAGCTTCGATCACCACCTGTTGAAGGATCTGAAGCGGGCGGGATCGCCCTACCCGGTCGGCCTGACGGCCATGGGTGACACGCCGGAAGAATTCTTCAAGCATGATGAGGCCATGCAGCTTGGTCTCAACTTCATTTCCTACCATTGGGCGCATCTGCCGAACAGCTTCATCGAGGCGCAGAAGAGCCGTGGGATTCCTGTCATTACCTGGACGGTGAGGGATGAAAAGGCGCGCGCACATACCTATACTCATGCAGACCAGATGACCTTCGAAGGCTTCGATCCTCGCGAAAGTGCCGCATGACAGACAGTCTTACCATCCGCGCCGAAAAGTCCTTCTCTTCCATTGATCCGGCTCAATGGGCGAAATTGACGGGTGCGGCGCGCGATGGTGCGACAGCCTACAATCCCTTCCTGTCCCATGCCTTCCTGTCGGCACTGGAGGATTCGGGTTCCGCCACGGCAAAGACCGGATGGCATGGCCATCACCTGCTGCTGGAAGACGAAAAGGGTCAATTGCTGGGCGCCATTCCAGCCTATCTGAAAAGCCATAGCCAGGGCGAATATGTGTTCGACCATGGCTGGGCGGATGCGCTGGAGCGGGCGGGTGGACGCTATTATCCAAAGCTCCAGTGCTCTGTTCCATTCACGCCGGCGACCGGCCCCCGCCTTCTTGCGAACGCGGATTTCGATATGGACGGAACCCGGCTTGCGCTCGCCGAGGGGTTAGCTCAGGTCACCGAGCAGCTGGGTATATCTTCCGCGCACGTGACCTTCCTGCCCGAGGAAGAACTGCCTGCCTTCGAGGAAGCCGGTTTCCTGCATCGTACCGACCAGCAGTTCCATTTCATCAATGAGGGCTATGCGAACCACGAGGAATTCCTGGCGCAGCTCTCCTCCTCCAAGCGCAAGAACCTGCGCAAGGAGCGTCGCGCTGCGGTAGAGAATGACATCAGCATCGACTGGCTGACCGGCAAGGATTTGACTGAAGATATCTGGGACCAGTTCTTCACCTTCTACATGGATACCGGCAGCCGCAAATGGGGCCGCCCTTACCTCACCCGCTCATTCTATTCGCTGATCGGCGAGCGAATGGCGGACGATATCCTGCTGGTCATGGCCAAGCGGAACGGGCGTTATGTCGCGGGCGCCATCAATTTCATCGGTTCAGACGTGCTCTTCGGTCGCCATTGGGGGTGCATCGAGGATCATCCCTTCCTTCATTTCGAGGTCTGCTACCACCAGGCGATCGATTTCGCGCTTGCCCACAGGCTGAAGCGGGTTGAGGCCGGCGCGCAGGGAGAACACAAGCTGGCACGCGGCTATATGCCCGTCACCACCCATTCCGCGCATTACATCCCCCATCCCGGCCTGAGACGCGCTGTTGCCGATTATGTCGCCCGCGAGCGGCGTGAGGTTGAGCATATGGGGGAATACTTGTCCGAGCACAGCCCCTTCCGTAAGGGAGAGCGGCAACAGGACCATGATTGAGGGCTTTTTAGTCGAGGAGCGCCATGACCAACCAGACCTATGACGACAACAACATCTTCGCGAAAATCCTGCGGGGAGAGATCCCTTCCCACAAGGTCTACGAGGATGAAGACACGCTGGCCTTCATGGATGTGATGCCGCAGGCTCCCGGCCATCTGCTGGTTATCCCCAAACAGGGTTCGCGCAACCTGCTCGATGCCGATCCCGCAGTGCTGGCGAAGCTGCTACCGGTCGTGCAGAAGCTGGCGGTCGCAGCAAAGGAAGCCTTCGAAGCCGACGGAATATACATCGCGCAGTTCAACGAACCAGCCGCTGGCCAGACCGTCTTTCACCTGCACTTCCACATCGTGCCGCGCCGTGAGGGTGAACCACTCAAGCCGCATTCAGGCCAGATGGCTGATCATGCAGTGCTGGCCGCGCATGCCGAGAAGATAAAGTCCTATCTGTGATGGCTTGGGGGCTTTCGCCCCCCATTCCTCTTTAGGCCGGGAGATAGGCATTCCGCTCCGGGAATGGCCAATCCCTCAAGACCTCCAGATCCGGTCGGAAAATTTCGACCTTGAGGGCATGGCAGACCGCAACATCGCTGGAATGGGATGCACTGCAATCACCCCCGGGGCATGCGGACAGGCCTCCGAGAAGATCGATCTCCGCGAACATTTCCAGATAGTCCCCGGGCCGGACGGGGCTCGCCTTCATGAAATACTGATGCGTGTCGCGTGTGAAGCCGGTACACATGAAGACGTTCAGCACGTCATGCACATGCGGCTCCGCATCGCGAAAACTCAGGCCTCGCTCTTTCGTCAGCGCATTGCAGAGATTGGAATGGCAGCAGTGGTGATAATCCCCCCCGCTCAAGAGCTTGTTGGTGTAGGGATCGCATCGCGTGCCGATCACATCGTGAACTCCGCCGCCATCCGCATCAAAGCCATACCAGGCAAGCGTGTCTTCCGTAATGGTCGCCATGGGCCGCAGCGATGGGAGATTGCTCCACAGGCGATGGCCAACCGAGACATGCGTCGCATGCAGAGCGCGCGTCTTGCCGCTGAAGAAGCGTTCGGTGAGGTCGTGCGCGTTCCAGAGATTGAGGTCGCCGACCTGCGGCCCCTCAATGCTGACGATACGAAAGAAATGCCCCTTGGGAACGGAGAAGCAGCGGCCATCCCGAGGTGGGACAATAATTTCGTCCACCTTTTGCATGCCCTCTTTCGCCTTGGCCAAGACGGAAAGGTCGGGTGTGGGCAAGGTGCCGTTCGGGTAAACCAGAACAGGCTTCACGGCGCGCCGGTTTTCGGCATCGGCTGGAGGGTTCGGAAGTGCTTTCATCTCATGCTCCGGCGATCATTCGGGACCATAGTCTGAGCAATTTTCGGCTGCGAACAAGAATGGAATTTCTTGCACTATGGCTAAGCTGGGCTTAGCCATAGCGTGATGAAGCTCCCGCCCCTTGCCTCTGTGCGTTTGAATCCGCAGCCCGTTTGGAAAGTTTTGCCCGTGCAGCCAATGAGCTCGGAACCACTGCCGCTGCCGTCAGCCAGCAAATCCGGACGTTGGAAGAATGGCTTGGTCAGCGACTCTTTGAGCGCAAGCCACGCGGTGTGATACTTACGGCAACAGGCAAGACCTTTGGCGCGGAAGTATCGTCTGCGCTCGAAAAGATCGCGATCGCCGCAGAGAGCATCCGGAAAAGAGCGCCGGACAAACAGGTCTCCATTTCCTCGCTTCCGTCCGTGGTGAACCACTGGCTGGGAGAACGTCTTCCGGATTTCCAAAGACGCCATCCTGATATTCAGGTCTCGATCACCTACTCCGCAGGCGCTACGACCGCGGAAGAGGCTGGCACCGACCTTTTGCTTTGCCACGGTCCTCAGCCGTCGCTTTCGGCTCGGCTGATGCTCAGCGGCGCAACACGCCCCGCGGCCTCGCCCGCTTACATCAGCGAGCATGGCCCATTCGCAGAGCCACGTGATCTGCTTTCCGCGCAGCTTTTGCATGACCAGTCGCAGCAAAGCTGGATACGCTGGTTCCGCGCGGCAGGCGTTGAAGCGGCACCCCAGAAGGGTCCGATCTTCGCGGATTTCAATCTGCTTCGCAGCTCGCTGCTGGCTGGACTGGGAATCGGCCTTTGCCCCATCGCATTGATTTCCAAAGATGTCGAAGAGGGTAGGCTGATACTGCTGTTCGAACAGGCCAGCGATCAGGCGCAGGGCTATTGGCTGCTCCAACGGAAACAACCGAGCCCAGAAGCTGGCCTCATGAGAGATTGGCTGCTGGAGCAAGCCCTAGAGCATTTCCGGCAAACTCGGGATCATTCTGACGGAGCGATTTTGTGACGAGATCAAGCCGAGACACGAAGGGCATATCCCCTGATACGGTCGAGTGGCTCGGCGCAGATATCGGTGCAAAAGCGCCCGTCCCACCGATCGCCCGCCTCGCTTTTGCGAGGCGGCAAGGCGATCGGCAGATATATCCGTTTGCGCGTTTGCCAAAGGCAAACGGCGCGGCGGGGTTTCCGATTGGCGGACGCCCGATGGCGAACCGGTCTCGCCCGATGCATGAGCATCGAACTTCATCCGTTTCACCACCGGATCGTACGCGCCAATCGTGAAACAGAACTGACCCGGAGTTTGCCGGAAATGCTTGTCTTATGATTTCCATGCTTCTTGGTGAGATAAGAAGCGCCGGAGAGGACGGCCATCCTCTTCCGGCGGTGGGGAACGGATCGTGAAACGCGAGGCCGCCATTCTTGC
>NZ_JAUKWQ010000006.1 GCF_030504645.1 Rhizobium oryzicola
CCTTTCAAGCCGGTTTTGCGCAGATCCTGTCCATGGCATCTCGGGCAATCCATCCGCGACCCTCCTCTCCAAATCACCTGCCGGAACCAAATAGAATCCCGAAAGCTGATTCTGTAAACACTGCCCCTTGTGGGGGAGATGGCGGCAGCCAGAGGGGGAGTTAACTCTTCTTCGCAGGGCTCCAAACCCTTGCCCTTCACCTGCAAAACAGCCTAAACCTCGCATCCTACAGCGAGGTTTCCCATGACATTCTCCATCAGCACCTGGAACATCAATTCCGTGCGGCTCAGGCTGCCGATCGTCCAGCAGTTCCTGGTCCGTGAGCAGCCGGATATTCTGTGCCTGCAGGAGATCAAGTGCCGGGCGGAGGAGTTTCCGCTCGAGCCGCTGAAGGCCATGGGTTACGAACACATCATCCTGCACGGCCAGAAGGGTTATCACGGCGTTGCCATCGTCTCGAAGCTGCCGCTGACGGAAGAGCATCGTCAAAACTACTGCGGCATGGGCGACGCCCGCCACATCTCCGCACTCTTCGAGCGCGGACCGCACCGTATCCGCCTGCATAATTTCTATGTCCCCGCCGGCGGCGACGAGCCGGACCGCAGCATCAATCCCAAGTTCGGACACAAGCTCGATTTCGTGGAAGAGATGAAGGCGCTGAAAGCCTCTTCCCCCGGAATATCATCCATCCTCGTCGGCGATCTCAACATCGCGCCACTGGAGCATGATGTCTGGTCGCACAAGCAGCTGTTGAAGATCGTCAGCCATACGCCTGTTGAAACCGAGCGACTGACCGAGGTGATGCAGAAGGGCGGCTGGCTGGACCTGATGCGCCAGCATATCCCCGCGTCCGAAAAGCTCTATACTTGGTGGAGCTACCGCGCCAAGGACTGGGAGGCCGCCGATCGTGGCCGCCGTCTCGACCATATCTGGTCCTCGCCGGATCTTGGCCCCTTCCTGGATAAGATCGAGGTGCTCAAGGAAGCGCGCGGCTGGAATCAGCCATCGGACCATGTGCCCGTCACGGCGACGTTCAAATTTTAAACTCGTGCCGCATTCGTGCGCATAATCTGCATTCTATCGGCAACAGAGCCAAGCGAGGTTCGACATGACTGATGCTGAACAGGGGCTCAGACGGGCGGTGTTGCTTGTGGCGCTTGCCAACCTCGCCTATTTCGTCGTTGAGTTCATCGTTTCGCTCAGAATCGGCTCGGCGTCTCTGCTGGCAGACAGCGCGGACTTTTTGGAAGATGCGTCGGTCAATCTGCTGATCTTTTTCGCGCTCGGCTGGACGCCGAAGCTTCGCGCAAGGGCAGGCATGCTGATGGCGCTGATCCTGCTCGCGCCGGCGCTCGCCTTTCTCTGGACGGCCTGGCAGAAGATCATCGCACCCGTGCCGCCGGACGCGGTTGCACTCACGTTGACGGGTCTTGGCGCGCTCCTTGTCAATGTCAGCTGTGCGTTTCTGCTGGCGAAATATCGCCATCACAGCGGCTCGTTGACCCGCGCAGCGTTTCTCTCCGCGCGCAACGATGCCTTTGCCAATATAGCCATCATCCTTGCCGGATGCGTCACGGCCTATCTCTGGTCGTCTGCCTGGCCTGATCTCATCGTCGGCCTCGGCATTGCCTATATGAACCTGGATGCCGCGAAGGAAGTCTGGGAAGCGGCGCGTGAAGAGCATGAGGCTGCGGCGTAGCGCCTCACTCTCACCCGAACCGGCCCGCCATAGCCGCCGCCGCATTTGCGAGATCGACCAGGTTCTGGCGGATGCGGTCTTCGAGGATGCGGGCAACAGCCGGATATTCTTCCAGCAGGCGATGGAAGAGCGAGCGGGGGATGCGCACCACCTCGCCATCTTCTGCCGCGACAGCGGTGAACTTGCGCTCCACCATCGTCACCAGCGCGAGTTCCGAGAGCAGCGTTCCCGGCGTGGCCGTGCCCTGTCGCTCCGCCATGCCGTCGCGGCTCTCGGTGTAGAGATCGAAGCGCCCGCGCGCGACGACGAAGGCGCATTCCGCGGGAGAGTGCTCGCGAAAAAGTGCCTGCCCCTTTTGAATGCTGCGCCTCTCCGCCCCGAAGGCGATCAGCCGCAACTGGTCGCCATCGAGACCCTGAAACAGGGGCACCTGTGAGAGAAGCTGGATGTCGTCGCTGAGCGCCATCTGGTCTTCCGCTTACGGAACGATCTTGTAGCCACCGTTTTCGGTGACGAGGATTTCCGCGTTGGAGGGATCGCGCTCGATCTTCTGGCGCAGGCGGTAGACATGGGTTTCCAGCGTATGGGTGGTGACGCCGGAATTGTAGCCCCAGACCTCTTCCAGCAGGACGTCGCGCGTCACGACCTTCTGGCCGGCACGGTAGAGATACCGGATGATGGCTGCTTCCTTTTCCGTCAGGCGAATCTTCTTGCCGTCATCTGTGGTCAGCAGCTTCTGGCTCGGTTTGAACAGGTAGGGACCAACGGTGAAGGTTGCGTCTTCGCTCTGCTCATACTGGCGCAGCTGTGCACGGATGCGGGCAAGCAGCACAGCGAAACGGAAAGGCTTCGTCACGTAATCATTGGCGCCCGCTTCGAGACCGAGGATGGTATCGGAATCGGTATCGTGGCCGGTCAGCATGATGATGGGCGCCTTGAAGCCGCCCTTGCGCAGCAGCTTCACCGCCTCGCGCCCGTCCATGTCGGGCAGGCCCACATCCATGATCAGCAGGTCGATCTGGCGGGATTTGGCGGTTGCCATGGCCTTTGTGGCGTTCGCCTCCTGCAGCAGGCTGAATTCCTCATAGAGAGACAGCTGCTCGATCAGCGTCTCGCGCAGGTCTTCATCGTCATCCACCAGCAATACGGTGCGAGCTGCCATGCAGTGTTTGCCTTTCCTTTTTCCGTCAGCCCTCTGCTCACCATGAGCAGGAGACTGCGGTCGGGTCTGTAGGATCTCGAAATCATCGTGCTATGAAAGCATACCAAATCATATTCAAAGCAAAATCATGTGAGAAAAATGGCAGGTTCCCACAGGCAAATAGGGCGTGTGCCGTCCATTGTCACCGTTCGGCCCGCACCGGGGGCAAAAAGTCGTGCCCTGGTTCAGTGTGGCGGCATCACGGTGCCGGCTGCCATTGGCCGTTCAGGACGCACCGCATTGAAGCGGGAAGGGGATGGCGGAACGCCGATTGCGCCGATGAAACTGCTTTACGGCTTCATTCGCGGAGAGCGGCCGCAGGGCATCCGCACGCCGCTTGTTCTGAAGCGCATCCGCGCTGATATGCTGTGGTGTGACGAACCGAAGCATCCCACCTATAACCGACTGGTGCGCCAGCCCCTGAAGGCAAGCCATGAAGAGATGCGCCGCAAGGACGGTCTTTACGACATCTGCCTCGTGCTCGACTGGAACATCTGCTCGCGCAAGCGCTACGGAGGCTCAGCCATCTTCTTCCACCTGATCAAGCCGGGTTATGAACCGACGGCTGGATGCATCGCCGTCAGCCGCAGGGATATGCTGAGGCTGCTTCCCTATCTTCGCCGAGGGACGGTGGTCAGGGTTGCCTGAACTATCGGCCGATCGTGATCGCACCAGCCGCCACGATCAGGCAGGCGATGACGCGGCGTGGGGTTAGCCTTTCCCCAAGAAAAATCCAGCCAATCACGGCAGCGAACACCACGCTTGTTTCTCGGATGGCCGAAACAGGCCCCGCTGGCCCGAGCGAATAGGCGCCAATAATGGCGGCATAGGAGAGAAGGGCGAGAATACCGCCCGCAACAGCCTTCCAGCTTTCGGCAGATCGGACTTCAAAGCGCAGCCGCCCTCGCATGACCGTGTAGACGCAAAGCTGCAGAACGCCGTAGAGAAAGATGACCCAGGCCGCATAGACACCCGGCGTCTCAACATGCTTGACCCCGATGGAATCGATCGTCGCATAGGTCGCGATCAGTGTTCCGCTGAACAGGGCGAGCAAGATCGACGAGGTCGGTGCGCGGCTCTTTCCCAAAGCCAGGCTCATGATGCCGGCTGCGATCAGCACCACGCCGGCCATTTGCGTCCAAGCCAGATGGATGCCTGAAAAAAGATAGCCACCGAGGCTAACCATCAGGGGCACCGTGCCGCGGATGACGGGATAGATCTGCCCTAAGTCCCCGTAACGATAGGCGGCAATGAGAAAGACGGTGTAGATGATCTGCAGTGCGCAGGAGATCAGAATATAGGCAAAGCCCGTTGCCGAGGGCAGCGGGAAGATGAAGAGAAAGGGTATCGCCACAACGGTGCCGGCGATGCTCATGATCGTGACCGACCAAAGGCGGTCCGCCCCGGAACGGAGAAAAGCGTTCCAGCTGGCATGCAGCGCGGCTGCAAACAGAGCAAGACCAATGAGGGCAGGATTCACGCGACGCTCCCGGTTGCGGCCAGGAGGTGACGAAGGGCGGTAGGATCAGGGAACATCAGACAGACCATTTGTTGACGTGACCGTATCCGAGTTGCACTGGCCGTCAAATTGAAATTTGTCATCCTGCTGTCCCATAAATTCAAAGAAAAACCGCCGGACCTTTCGATCCGGCGGCCAATCATTGAGTCTGAAGCGAAAAGCTTACTTCCACTCGCGGATGTCGACGAAGTGGCCAGCAACCGCAGCAGCGGCAGCCATGGCGGGCGATACGAGGTGCGTGCGGCCCTTGTAGCCCTGACGTCCTTCGAAGTTCCGGTTGGAGGTGGATGCGCAACGCTCACCTGGCTTCAGGCGGTCGTCGTTCATGGCCAGGCACATGGAGCAACCCGGCTCGCGCCATTCAAAACCGGCTTCCTTGAAAATCTTGTCGAGGCCTTCGGCTTCCGCCTGTTCCTTCACGATGCCGGAGCCCGGAACGATCATGGCGGAAACGGTGGATGCAACCTTCTTGCCTTCGACAACCTTGGCAGCGGCGCGCAGGTCTTCGATGCGGCCGTTGGTGCAGGAGCCGATGAAGACGCGGTCAACCGCGATATCGGTGATCTTGGTGCCCGGCTTCAGGCCCATATAATCCAGCGCGCGCCACTTGGAGGTGCGCTTGGTCTCGTCCTGAATATCATCCGGGTTCGGCACAATGCCCTGAACCGAAATCACGTCTTCCGGCGAAGAGCCCCAGGAGACGATCGGCGGCAAGTTGGCGGCATCGAGAACGACGACGCGGTCGTAATGCGCGCCTTCGTCGGAATGCAGCGTCTTCCAGTAGTCAAGCGCCATGTCCCAGGCCTTGCCCTTTGGAGCGCGCGGCTTGTCCTTGATGTATTCGAAGGTGGTTTCATCCGGCGCGATGAGACCGGCGCGGGCACCGCCTTCGATCGTCATGTTGCAGACGGTCATGCGACCTTCCATCGAGAGCGAGCGAATGGCTTCGCCCGCGAACTCGATGACGTGGCCGGTGCCGCCTGCGGTGCCGATTTCACCGATGATGGCGAGGATGATATCCTTGGCGGTGACGCCCGGAGGCAATTGACCATCCACACGCACCAGCATGTTCTTGGCCTTCTTCTGCACCAGCGTCTGGGTGGCGAGAACATGCTCGACCTCGGACGTGCCGATACCATGCGCGAGAGCGCCGAAAGCGCCATGCGTGGAGGTGTGGCTGTCGCCGCAGACGATGGTCATGCCCGGCAGGGTGAAGCCCTGTTCCGGACCGACGATGTGCACGATGCCCTGACGCTTGTCCTTTTCCGAGTAGTACTCGACGCCGAAGTCATGCGCATTCTGGGCCAGCGCTTCCACCTGGATGCGGCTTTCCTCGTTCTTGATGCCGGTGTGGCGGTCCGGAGTCGTCGGCACGTTGTGGTCCACGACGGCCAGCGTCTTTTCCGGGGCGCGAACCTTGCGGCCTGCCAGACGCAGGCCTTCGAAGGCCTGCGGGCTCGTCACCTCATGCACGAGGTGACGGTCGATGTAGAGAAGACAGGTGCCGGTTTCGTCGGTCGAGACGACGTGGTCATCCCAGATCTTGTCATAGAGAGTACGCGGTGCGCTCATGGCTGCCATCCATTTGATATCGGAAAACAAGGGATTTGAATTCGGCAGCATCGGCTGCCGCACGTCATGCAATCAGGCGTGACGAAGTCGGCTGTTCAGAGCACCGGAAATGCGCGCGAAAAACCGTGCCGGCAGACGCTTGTGGTCCTGCAGCACAATGTAGTGGTTCGCGAGGCATCCGAATTTTGATCCCATGCCGTTGGACTTAGCAGTTTTTTGCGTGGGCGGCAATCGCTGTGGGCTCGGTCTGATGGTCTGAAGTTGTCGTGAGATTGTCACACAGCTTTCGCCATTTCATGCTTCATCTTCTTCCCAATAGAGGAGATGTTCCATGACCCCACCGATGCACGATGACGTCAACCGTTTGAAAGAAGAGATCATCGACAGCTTCGATGAAGAACTGGAGCTACAGCTCGAGGAAGAGCGCATCGAAGATCTGGTGCGGGAAGGGCTTTCTGAGCCGACGCTGGATCGCAAGATCTATTTCCGCGAACTCTTCCGTCTTCAGCATGAACTGGTGCGTCTGCAGGATTGGGTGCAGTATAAGAAGCTGAAGGTCGTGATTCTGTTCGAAGGCCGCGACTCCGCCGGCAAGGGCGGTGCCATCAAGCGCGTCACGCAGCGGCTCAACCCGCGTGTTGCCCGCGTCGTGGCTCTGCCAGCACCGACCGAGCGCGAGCGCAGCCAGTGGTATTTCCAGCGTTATGTTCCGCATCTGCCGTCAGCCGGCGAAATGGTGCTGTTCGACCGTTCCTGGTACAACCGTGCCGGCGTCGAACGCGTGATGGGTTTCTGCACGCCTGACCAGGTGGAGGAATTCTTCCGCGACGTGCCGGAATTCGAGCGCATGCTGGTTCGCTCCGGGATCATTCTTCTGAAGTACTGGTTCTCGATCACGGATGAGGAGCAGGAATTCCGCTTCCGCATGCGCATCAACGATCCGTTGAAGCAGTGGAAGTTGTCACCCATGGACCTGCAGAGCCGTGTTCACTGGGAAGACTATACGCGCGCCAAGGAAGAGATGCTGGAACGCACGCATATTCCAGAAGCTCCGTGGTGGGTCGTGCAGGCGGTCGACAAGAAGAAGGCGCGCCTCAACATGATCGCACATCTTCTGGCGCAGATCCCCTATGAGCATGTGCCGAAGGAACATGTGGAGCTTCCAGCTCGCGTTCGTCATGCGGATTACATTCGCCATCCGGTACCGCCGGAAATGTATGTACCGGAACTTTACTGATCCTATCATATTCGTACCGGTCGGTGACTCGCACACTGGCCGGCCACTTGCCACCAAAGTCTTTTTCTCTAAATCAATCTCCTTCGAGTTGCGCTTCAGGCGTGGCGTAAAGCGTTAAGGAGAATACCCCGTGGTTTCAGAAAAAGACTTGATCACGAAGATCACCTGGCGGCTCATGCCGTTTCTCGGGCTTCTCTACCTGATCGCCTATATCGACCGTCAGAATGTCAGTTTTGCAAAGCTACAGATGGTGGGCGATCTCGGCATGAGCGAGTATGCCTATGGTCTTGGCGCTTCGCTCTTCTTCATCGGTTATTTTCTGTTCGAAGTTCCGAGCAACCTGTTTTTGAACAGGTTCGGAGCCAGCGTATGGTTTGCCCGCATCATGATCAGCTGGGGTGCGGTCACCATCGCGTTGGCCTATACGCAGAACGCGACGATGTTCTACATCCTGCGTTTCTTGCTGGGCGTGGCCGAAGCCGGCTTCTTCCCCGGTGTGCTGTTTCTTCTGACGCTCTGGTTCCCCAAGGATTACCGCGGCCGGATGGTTGGCCTCTTCATGATCTTCAGCGCCATTGCCAATGCGGTCGGCGCGCCGCTGGGCGGCATGCTGCTCGATCTCGATGGCCTCTGGGGTTATGCAGGCTGGGAGTGGGTCTTCCTCGCCACGGGTGTTCCGGCTGTTCTCGCGGGTATCGTAACCCTGTTCTATCTGGATGATACGCCTGACAAAGCCAAGTTCCTGGATGAGGACGAGAAGCGCTGGCTGCAGGATCGTCTCGCGCAGGAAAATGCCGGCATGGACCAGCATTCCGAAAATGGATTCAAGGCACTGACCAATCCGCGCGTGCTGTTGATGGCGCTCTGCTATGTCGGCTTTCCGCTGGCGGCCTACGGCCTGAGCTACTGGCTGCCGACGATCGTCAAGGGATTTGGCGTGTCGAACACCATGAATGGTGTCATCAATATCATTCCCTGGGTGGTGGTCGCGATTGCGCTTTGGGCTGTACCGGCGGCTGCGGATAAGACGGAAAACAAGACGCCCTATATTGTGGGGCCCGCCTTCGTCGGGGCTCTCTGCCTTGCGCTATCCGTGGTCGTGACCTCTCCCATCCTGCAGTTTGCCTTCCTCTGCATCGCGGCAGCGGGCATTTTTGCCGGTCAGCCGGTGTTCTGGAGCCTGCCGGGACGCTTCCTGAAAGGTGCAGGCGCCGCAGCTGGCATTGCCGCCATCAATTCGGTCGGCAATCTCGGCGGCTTCGTTGCGCAGAACGTCGTGCCCTGGATCAAAGATGCGTACGGCAGCACGATCCTGCCTATGTTCTTCCTGGCTGCATGTCTTGCGATTGCGGGTCTCCTGGTGATTATGGTGGGACGCATGGCAGCCCGGCGCGCGACTGGGGCGCATTGAGCCTCGGCACGAGCGAGTATGGGAGGTTACGTTTTCCTGCCTAGAGGCAGAAAAACTGCCTCCTTTCGTTCGGCGGTCTCTTGGTTATGGTCTACTCGCCTGATGCGTTTGTGGCGATGGCATAATGGAGACCAAAGATGCAATCACCAAAGACGAAAGCCGCGCTTTGCGCGCTCGGAATCCTCATGGCTGGTTCCTCGACCAGCTTCGCCCAGGAGGCCGTTGTCGCTGCAAGCGACAAGGAAGCCCTGTTCACCAGCCCCGACCCGAAACTCAATGCTAACAAGCAGGTGGCATACAAGATCTTCCGTGATCTGCTGGAGGCGAACCACTGGGACAAGGCCAGTGACTATCTGACGGAGCGCTATCTTCAGCATAACCCAAACGCTGCGTCTGGCCGTGACGGCGTCGTGGCTTTCTTCACCAAGGTTTTGAAGCGCGAGAAGACGCCGATCCCGGACAAGATCAAGTCACCTGTCGTGTTTGTTACGGCGGAAGGCGACTTCGTAACTGTGGCAACGGTGCGGACGGAAAAGGATCCGAAAGATCCGTCCAAGACCTATACGACGACATGGTACGACACATGGCGCTTCGTGGACGGCAAGGCCGACGAGCACTGGGATTCATCGCCGAAGTTCTGACTTAGGCTTCATTCCTACGGCGCATGGATTTCTCGATGCGCCGCAGGATCAGCGACAGGCCAAGTGTCAGCATCAGGTAGATATAGGCGACGATGGAATAGGTCTCGAAAAAGCGGAAGGAGCCTGCCGCATAGACCTTTCCCAATTGCGTAATATCCGCCACGCCCAGCACCGAAACCAGCGAACTGTCCTTGGTCATGGCAACGAAATCGTTCGAGAGCGGCGGAAAGACGGTGCGAAGCGCCTGCGGCAGGACGACCAGCCGGAACCGCTGAAACGAACTGAGGCCAAGAGCCTTGGCCGCTTCGATCTGCCCCTTGTCGACCGCTTCGATGCCCGCTCGAAAGATCTCTGCGATAAAGGCGCCGTAGCACAATGTCAGCGCCATGATGGCTCGCCAGGTAAGCGAGAAGTCGCGAACCAGAATTGCGTCCATCCACCCATTGCGGATGAGCGGTACACGGAGCCAGTTGAATGCATCAACAATGGCAGGCGCGCCCACGAAAGCGATGTAGAACAGCACGACGAGAACTGGAATGCCGCGCATCAACTCGATGTAGAAGCGGCACAGATTGCGCAGAACGATATTATCCGCCATGCCGGCCACCGCAATGAGAAGGCCCCAGAGGCAAGCCAGCGCGAAGGCCGTGATAGTGACTGAGACAGTGACCCAGAGCCCGTTGATGACCGTCAGGAAGACTTGGGCGAAGATGCCGCTGAGCGCAATCACTGCCGCCAGAATGAGGCCCAGCAGCAAAAAGCCCATCAACCACCAGGGAAAATCCTGGGCGGTTCTCCAGCGTTGCAATCTGCGTGAGGGCTGCTGGCCTTCAGAAGGAGATACGGGCAAGGGTCATTCGCCCAGCTTGTAATCCAGGAACCACTTCTTATCGAGCGCGGCCAACGTTCCATCCGCCTTCAAGGCGGCGATCGCTGCATTGATGGGGGCAACCAGATCGGAGCCCTTCTTGAAAATGAAGCCGAAATCATCGCCGCCCAGTGGGCCGCCGATAAGTTTCAGGGTGCCGTTGGAGGCTTCCACATACCCCTTGCCGGCAACACCGTCCGTCAGGACCAGATCCACGTCACCGGCCTTCAGCGTCTGCACGGTAGCACCGAAGGTTTCAAGCAGTTTCACACGCGGGTTCTGCTCGTTGCCATCCAGAATGTCGTAGATCGCGGTGTAGAAGGATGTGGTCCCCGCCTGGGCCCCAACCAGTGTCTTCGGGTTGGCGGCAAAGCTCTTTGCATCTGTGAAGCGCTTCTCGTCGGCGCGCACCAGCATGAACATTTCGGAACGCATATAGGGGTCGGAGAAATCCACCTTCTCCTTACGCTCCGGCTTGATGCTGATGCCGGTCATGCCGATGTCATACTGGCCTTGAGATACCGCGGGTATCATGGCGTCCCAGGAGGTGTTGCGATATTCCACCTTCGCGTTCAGCCGCTTGGCGATCTCGTTCATCGCATCATATTCCCAGCCGATGGCCTTGCCGGACTTGGGGTCGACGAACTGCAGCGGCGGGTATGCGTTTTCCGTGACCACCACGATGCTGCGCGCTTTGAGGTCCGGCAGACCATCAGCAATCGCAAGGGCTGGCGACAGAAGGGCAAGCGCGAAACCTGCAAGCAGCGAGCGTCTGGACGGCATGGCAATCTCCTCAAATGATGAAGGAAAATGCCCCGTCAGGCGTCCTGAGGCAAGCGAAACGCATCAAAGCAAAAAGGCGATCCGAAGACCGCCTTTTCGTGAAAACCGGATTTCCGGAATTCTTATTCTGCAGCGGCTTCTGCAGCCTTTGCAGCTTCAGCGGCTTCTGCTGCTGCCTTTTCGGCGGCGAGAGCCTGTGCTGCTGCAACCTTTTCAGCTTCCAGACGTGCCTTTTCGTCGGCAGCGGCGGAACGCTCGGCGTCGTTGAGCTTGCGAGCGCGGATGTTGGTTGCTTCGACGATACGGGCAGACTTACCGCGACGGTCGCGCAGGTAGTAGAGCTTCGCACGACGGACCTTACCGCGGCGAACGACTTCAACGCTGTCGATCATCGGGGAGTAGATCGGGAATACGCGCTCGACGCCTTCGCCGTAGGAGATCTTGCGAACGGTGAAGCTTTCGTTGATGCCGCCGCCGGAGCGGGCAATGCAAACGCCTTCATAGGCCTGAACGCGGGTACGGTTACCTTCCGTAACCTTTACGTTCACGCGCAGCGTATCACCGGGGGAGAATTCTGGGAGCTTGCGGATGGCTTCGATCTTGGCAGCCTGTTCGGCTTCCAGCTGAGCGATAATGTTGGTCATGTTAACCTCTAGGTTCTTCTGAAACGACCAGAGCGTTCTCAGCGCATTCCTCGGATCTTCCTTGGAAGCGTGTCAAAAGGCCAATGCCTTCAAACAGGAGCGGGTTCGTCATTCTTTGTTGCGGTCAACGGGAGCTACTCCCATTTCCGCGTGGGCCATTACACCAAACTGTCATGCTTGTCACCCCTGTCTCTGGTGGAATGCTGCGGGCGGGGCCGAAAAGTTCGTCCTTCAGTGCCCTTGTCGTCCGTCTGGTCCCTTTGTATTCCAGATGCCTGAAATGGGAGGACATCATGACCGTGGTCACAATTGCGCTGCTACTTGCGGCGGGCTTTCTGTCGGGCGCGGTCAATGCGATTGCGGGCGGCGGCACCTTTCTTACATTCGGTGCGCTGACGCTGGCCGGCATTGCGCCGATTTCCGCCAACGCCACATCCTCCATCGTGCAGTTTCCGGGCTATGTGACCTCGACGCTCGCCTATGTACAGGAGCTGAAACGCAGCGGGAAGACGGTGATCATCCTCTCCATTGTGTCCATTGCGGGCGGTATTGCGGGCGCGTTGATCCTGCTGTCGCTCAGCAACCCGTCCTTCCGGGCGCTCGTACCCTGGCTTCTGGCAGGGGCCACGGCCATCTTTGCGGCAGGTCCCTGGTTGAAGCCATCGGCCTCCACCGAACATCCCTCGACGACACCTTCCAGCCTGATCGCCCAGTTCCTGACGGCAATTTATGGCGGCTTCTTCGGCGCAGGAATGGGCATCATGATGCTGGCCATGCTGGGGCTGACGGCCGGCGGCAGCTATCATCATCTCAATGCGCTGAAGAACCTGCTCGCCATGATGATTGCCGGCGTCGCCATCATTATCTTCGTGGGCGGCGGTGTCGTTGCCTGGATGCAGGCCTTGGTGATGCTGCCGGCATCCGCAGCCGGAGGCTATGCTGGCGTGTGGCTGGCAAAGCGCGTGCCGCAGAATGTCATGCGCATGATTGTCGTGGCGGTTGGGATCGCCCTGACGATCTATTACTTCGTCACGGGTTGAGGTTTTGCAGGCAACAGGTCCGGACGCCGTTCCCTGGTCAGCGCCAGCGCCTGCTCATGCCGCCATTTGTCGATCGCCGCATGATTGCCCGAGGTGAGAACAGCCGGGATCTCGCGGCCTTCAAAGACCTGCGGGCGGGTGTAATGCGGATGCTCCAGAAGGCCGGTCTCGAAACTTTCATGCGTGCCGGAATGCACATTGCCCATGACACCCGGCAGGATACGCACCACGGCATCGAGTAGCGTCAGTGCTGCTGGCTCGCCGCCGGAGAGGATGTAATCGCCGATCGAGACTTCCTCGAGCTGGCGCGCATCAATCACGCGCTGGTCGACGCCTTCGAACCGGCCGCAGACGATCACGACACCTTCGGCTTCTGCCAGTTCCCGCACCCGTTCCTGCGTTAGCGGCTTGCCGCGCGGGCTCATCAATAGGCGGGGGCGCGTATCCGATGCGACCGAGTCGATTGCTTTGGCCAGAATGTCCGGCTTCAGCACCATGCCGGCGCCGCCGCCTGCGGGAGTATCGTCCACAGTGCGGTGCTTGTCCTCGGCAAAGTCGCGGGTCTGCACAGTTTCCAGCGACCACTGGCCGCGTTCCATGGCTTTGCCTGCCAGGGAGTGGCCGAGATGACCCGGAAACATTTCAGGATAAAGGGTGAGGATCGTTGCGCGAAACGGCATCGGGAAACTATTCGTCATCCTCGTGCTCGCCGGGCTTCGGTTCGTCATCGTCAGGGTTGTCGATGAGACCGGCGGCGAGTGGGTCGATCAGAAGGCGCCCGGCTTCCAGATCGATTTCCAGAACGGCAGCTTCCGAAAACGGAATGAGCGTCGGGCGGCGGCCCGGACCCTTCAGCTCCAAGAGATCGCCGGCGCCGAAATCATAGACGGCACTCACGCGTCCATAGCTTTTGCCATCCGCATCCAGCGCTTCCAGCCCTTCGAGGTCCGCGTAGAAGAACTCGTCTTCCTCCAGTTCCTCATCCGGCAAATTGTCCCGCTCGATGAAAAGCTCCAGCCCGTTCAGGGCTTCGGCGGCGTTGCGATCATTGATGCCGCGAAAGCGAACGATCACCACATTCTTGGCTTCACGGATTTCCAGGATCTCGAAGGTGCGGCCGTCTTCGCTGTGCAGATTGCCGTAATCGCCGAGCGCCAGCGGATCTTCGGTAAAGGCGCGCACGCGCACATCACCGCGCAAGCCCTGGGCTGCGCCGATTGTCGCCATCAGAATCGGGTTTCGAAGCTTTGCCATGCCACCTTCGTTTCCTGTTTGGCGAGCGTATTAAAGTTTTTTTGCCCGTTTGAAAACAGAAGACGGGCGGCATGTTGCCATGCCACCCGTCTAAAAACACTTGGAAGCCCGAAATTATTCGGCAGCAGCGGCGGCGTCAGCAGCCTTCTGTGCCTTTTCGGCAGCGCGCTCCTGAGCCTTCTTGCCCGGCTTTGCCTTTTCCGGGTTGCTGCGAGCGGCGCGCTCGACAATGCCGGCTTCAGCGAGGAAACGCAGAACGCGGTCGGTCGGCTGGGCGCCCTTGGCAACCCATTCCTTGACGCGCTCGACGTTCAGCGTCACGCGGTTTTCGGAATCCTTGCCGAGCATCGGGTTCCAGGCGCCAACCGTTTCGATGAAACGGCCATCGCGCGGCGAACGGGCGTCAGCGATAACGATGTGGTAGTACGGGCGCTTCTTGGAACCACCACGGGCGAGACGGATCTTCAGGGACATTTCAAACTCCTTCAGGTTCGGTTTGGGCCGCCATCCACGGCGGGCCTTAGTTTCTTGAGGCTGCCCTCAGGCAGTCTTTTCGGTGACACCGCCATGTTCGGCGGCAATGGCTTCATGATGCCGGATGACTTCCTTGATGATGAAGTTCAGGAACTTCTCGGCGAAATCCGGATCCAGCTGCGCATCCTTGGCAAGCCGCCGCAGACGTTCAATCTGGTATTCTTCGCGCGCCGGGTCTGCCGGCGGCAAATCGTGCAGGGCCTTCAGGATGCCCACTTCCTTGGTGCAGCGAAAACGCTCCGCCAGCATATGAACGAGGGCCGCATCGATATTGTCGATGGACTGGCGATACTTGCCCAGCTGTTCCTTGATTTTGGGATCGACCATGGCGCGCACCACTCACTTCTTCTTCGGGAAACCGGGAAGGCCCGGCATGCCGCCGAGACCTGGAAGCTTCGCGCCGCCCAGACCCGGCATACCGGGAAGGCCACCTGGCAGACCGCCCGGAAGGCCGGGCATGGAGCCCGGCTTGATGCCTGCTGCTTCCGCCTGCTTGGCCAGCGCCTCCAGCTGCTTCGGGTCCATGCTGGACAGATCCGGCATGCCCATGCCGCCGCCGAGGCCCATCTTGCCGGCAAGACCGCCCATCAGCTGCTTCATCATGCCGCCGCCCTTCTTGCCGCCCATCATTTTCATCATGTCGGCCATCTGGCGATGCATTTTCAGAAGCTTGTTGATTTCGGCGGCATCCGTGCCGGAGCCCGCGGCAATGCGCTTCTTGCGGCTGTGCTTCAGAATATCGGGGTTGGCGCGCTCGGCCTTGGTCATGGAGGAGATGATCGCCAGCTGGCGATCGAACATCTTGTCGTTCATGCCGGATGCGGCGAGCTTGTCCTTCATGCCGGCCATGCCGGGCATCATGCCCATGATGCCGCCCATGCCGCCAAGCGACTTCATCTGCTTCAGCTGTTCGGCCAGATCGTTCAGGTCGAACTTGCCCTTGGCCATCTTTTCGGCCATGGCGCGCGCCTTTTCGGCGTCGATATTTTCCGCGGCCTTTTCGACCAGCGAAACGATATCGCCCATGCCGAGAATGCGGTCGGCGATGCGGCGCGGGTGGAACTCATCGAGCTCCGACATCTTTTCGCCGACACCGATCAGCTTGATCGGCTTGCCGGTCACGGCGCGCATGGAAAGAGCAGCACCACCACGGCCATCGCCGTCCATGCGGGTCAGCACGAGACCGGTGATGCCGACGCGCTCATCGAAATTGCGGGCGAGGTTGACGGCGTCCTGACCGGTCAGCGAATCCGCGACCAGCAGAATTTCATGCGGCTTGGAGCGGGCCTTGATCTCGGCCATCTCCGCCATCAGCGGCTCGTCGATATGCGTGCGGCCGGCGGTGTCGAGGATGACGACGTCATGACCACCAAGCTTGGCCGCCTGCACGGCGCGGGACGCGATATCGGTCGGCGACTGGCCGGCGATGATCGGAAGCGTGTCGACACCCGTCTGGATGCCGAGCTGGCGGAGCTGCTCCTGCGCGGCCGGACGGCGCGTATCGAGCGAGGCCATCAGGACCTTCTTGCGGTCGCGATCCGTCAGGCGCTTGGCAATCTTGCCGGTCGTGGTGGTCTTACCCGAACCCTGAAGACCGACCATCATGATGACGACGGGGGCCGGGGCGTTGAGGTCAATGGACACACCTTCGGTGCCCAGCATCTCGATCAGTTCGTCATGAACGATCTTGACCACCATCTGGCCAGGCTTGATCGACTTCAGAACGGCGGCGCCGACGGCCTTCTCACGGACGCGATCGGTGAAGGAGCGAACGACTTCCAGTGCCACGTCCGCTTCCAAAAGCGCACGGCGAACCTCGCGCATGGCTGCCGAGACATCCGCCTCGGAGAGCGCGCCACGGCCGGTCAGTCCACTCAAGATGGAACCAAGACGGTCCTGGAGGTTATCGAACATCGTTTCATCCTTCTTGACGTTACCAGGCAAACCGGAACGTCGGTTCTTCACCACCGAAAAACAAGACGCATAGCCAAAAAGCACCCGAGGGCGCATCGCGCTGTCGGGTGTTGACCTCCGGGATCTCTTTATACCTTTACGGGTCCCGGTCGGCGGCTAAAGTCTCATCAACTTCGGCAGATTGCGGTGCTTAAACAGGAAGAGGTCGGGAAAGTCAAGGCTTGGCGCTGATGGTACCTGCCGCTGAGCCGTTTGCATCCATGTTGGACACACCCTATTTCGACTATATCATGTCTCGGGGATCGTCAGGGAGCATTCATGGCCGGCAGAGCATCTGGAAATCGCTACTACACCGGCCCCATCTCCGACCACTTCGACGGCATCCGTTTTTTCAATCCTGGCGGGGAAGAGCCGAAGGGCCTGGGCGGCTTGTTGAAGTGGCGCTTCAACGGCAAAAGCGTCGCCTGGCCGAAATCCTATCCGAGCCCTTTCGAACCGGCTGTGCCGGAAAGGCGGATATCCGGTCCGCAACTGGTGGTGACGGCGGTCGGCCATGCCTCGTTCCTCATCCAGGCGGCGGGCCTGAATATTCTGACCGATCCCGTCTGGTCCGAGCGGACGAGCCCGTTTTCCTCCGTGGGTCCGAAGCGGGTCAATGCGCCCGGCATCAGGTTCCAGGATCTGCCTGTCATCGACATCGTGATCGTGACCCACAATCACTACGATCACATGGACCTCGCCACGCTGAAGCGCCTGCAGGAGGCGCATCGGCCGCACTTCGCGACGCCGCTCGGCAATGACGCCATCCTGCGGCCGGCTCTGGGCGATGCCAATATCACTGTGGTGGATTGGGGTGATGCCGTCTATGCGGGAAAGGGCGTCACGCTTCATTGCGAACCTTGCCATCACTGGTCGGCACGTGGAATGCGTGATCGACGCATGGCGCTCTGGGCCGCGTTCGTCATCGAAACGCCTGTAGGCAAGATCTACCACATCGGCGACACGGGCTTTCATGGCGGCATCAATTATGCGGCAGCGGCCGAAAAGCACGGGTCTTTCCGGCTCGCGATCCTGCCGATCGGCGCCTATGAGCCGCAATGGTTCATGAAGGCGCAGCACCAAAACCCGGCGGAAGCGGTGCAAGGCATGCAGCTTTGCCGCGCCGCCACGGCGATTGCCCATCACTGGGGCACGTTCAAGCTGACGGATGAGGGGATCGAGGAGCCTCTAGCGGCATTGAGTGTTGCGCTGACGGAAGCCGGTATCCGGCCGGAGCGGTTTCGCCCGCTTCGACCCGGCGAGGTGTTCGAGGTGCCGGACCTGTGATCGTCATCACGTCCAAGACTGTCATGGAACATTGACAAGCCGGATCGATTGCCGGAAGATTTGAACATTCACCAGGGGTGTCCCGCAAGGGGCTGAGATTCCGCTAGGCTTAAAGCAGCGCGGTGACCCGTTGAACCTGATCCAGTTCATACTGGCGTAGGGACGGTGCGAGCGCTGCGTTACCATGCCAGTATTGGGCGGGTAAAATGCGTCTTTCCATCATTCCGGCTGTCATGACTGGGTCTCCAACCTGAACACTTGGAGCCTCAAAAATGAATATCGCCCCGCAATTTCCGACCCCTGAAGTCACCACGGGTCCGCTTCCCGCCTCGACCAAGATCCATATTCCCGGCGAACTGCATCCACAGATCCGCGTGCCCCTGCGCCAGATCGCGCTGCATCCGACCTCCGGCGAACCGCCGGTCAATGTCTATGATTCGTCCGGCCCCTATACCGATCCGGCAGCATCCATCTCCATCGATGCCGGTCTGCCGAAGCTGCGCCGCGACTGGATCATCGCGCGTGGCGATGTGGAAGCCTATGCGGGTCGCGTGGTAAAGCCAGAGGACAATGGCTTCGTCAGCGGGGACAAGCTGACGCCGGAATTTCCAGTGCGCGCCGAGCCCCTGCGCGCCAAACCGGGCAAGGCGGTGACGCAGCTGGCCTATGCGCGCGCCGGGATCATCACGCCTGAGATGGAATTCATCGCCATCCGCGAAAACCTGGGCCGTAAAGCCGCCAAGGAAAAGCTAGAGCGCGATGGCGAAAGCTTCGGCGCGCATATCCCGGACTACGTCACGCCGGAATTCGTGCGACAGGAAGTGGCCGCAGGCCGCGCCATCATTCCCGCCAACATCAATCACCCGGAAAGCGAGCCGATGATCATCGGCCGGAATTTTCTGGTGAAGATCAACGCCAATATTGGCAACTCCGCCGTCACCTCCTCCATGGCGGAAGAGGTGGAGAAGATGGTCTGGGCGATCCGCTGGGGTGCGGATACTGTCATGGACCTCTCCACCGGCCGCAACATTCACAATATCCGTGACTGGATCATCCGCAATTCGCCGGTGCCGATCGGCACGGTGCCGCTCTATCAGGCGCTGGAAAAGGTGGGTGGCATTGCCGAAAACCTGACCTGGGAAGTGTTCCGCGACACGCTGATCGAGCAGGCGGAGCAGGGCGTGGATTACTTCACCATCCATGCCGGCGTGCGGCTTGCCTATATTCCGCTGACCGTCAACCGCGTCACCGGCATCGTCTCGCGCGGCGGCTCGATCATGGCCAAGTGGTGTCTGCATCACCACAAGGAGAGCTTCCTCTACGAGCACTTCGAAGAGATCTGCGATATCTGCCGCGCCTACGACGTCTCCTTCTCGCTGGGTGACGGTCTTCGCCCCGGTTCGATTGCCGATGCCAATGATGCTGCCCAGTTCGCCGAACTGGAAACGCTCGGCGAGCTTACCCAGATTGCCTGGGCGAAGGATTGCCAGGTGATGATCGAAGGTCCCGGCCATGTTCCCATGCACAAGATCAAGGAGAACATGGACAAGCAGTTGAAGACCTGCGGCGAAGCGCCGTTCTATACGCTCGGACCCCTGACGACGGATATCGCGCCGGGCTATGATCACATCACCTCGGGCATCGGTGCGGCCATGATCGGCTGGTTCGGCACGGCCATGCTCTGCTATGTCACGCCGAAGGAACATCTCGGTCTGCCGGATCGCAACGACGTGAAGGTCGGTGTCATCACCTACAAGATCGCCGCCCACGCCGCCGATCTCGCCAAAGGCCATCCGGCAGCACAGGTGCGCGATGATGCGCTGTCGCGTGCCCGCTTCGAGTTCCGTTGGGAAGATCAGTTCAACCTGTCGCTCGACCCGGATACGGCGCGCTCCTTCCACGATGAAACCCTGCCGAAGGAAGCGCACAAGGTCGCGCATTTCTGCTCCATGTGCGGTCCGAAATTCTGCTCCATGCGCATTTCCCACGACATCCGTGCCGAGGCGCAGAAGGAAGGGCTGGAGGCCATGGCGGCGAAGTATCGCGAGGGCGGCGATCTCTACATGCCGGTGGAGTCTGTAAAGTGATCATTCCGAGGCTAGACCCCTCCCCAACCCCTCCCCACAAGGGGGAGGGGCTTAATCAGTCGAGCCGTCTCAAACTCTTTTGGGGCAAGGCGGTGCCTCGGGTGTTCTCCCCCCTCGTGGGGGAGATGGCGGCAGCCAGAGGGGGAATTTCTTTCCTATGTCACGCCAGCACGGCAAATGGATTGGAGAAGCTTCCACCATGTCCATTCTGATCAAGGGGGCCGGCGTTGCCGGCCTCACCGCCGCCTTTGAGCTCGCATCCCGCGGCTTTGAGGTGGAGGTTTATGAACGATCAACCGAGACGGGGCACGGTGCCTCCCATTATGCGGGAGGCATGCTGGCGCCCTGGTGCGAGCGGGAGGCGGCGGAAGAGGTCGTGTTGACGCTGGGCCTCGCTGCCGCAGACTGGTGGGAAAAGGCGCTTCCCGGTCAGGTGACGCGCAAGGGAACGCTGGTGCTGTCCACCGAGCGCGACCAGAGCGATCTCAAGCGCTTTGCCAGTCGCACCAGCGGATATGAGTGGCTTGATGGGGATGGAATTGCCGCGCTTGAACCGGCTCTCTCGGGACGATTCCGTCCCGGTCTGTTCTTTGCCGGTGAGGCGCATCTGGACCCGCGCAAGGCCTTGCAGGGGCTGCATCAGGCTCTTGTGGCGAAGGGCGTACGCTTCCATTTTGGAGCCGAACCGGAGGGCCACTATGCCCAGGTGATCGATTGCACCGGCTCTGCTGCTATCGAAACCCTGTCCGGTCTTCGCGGCGTCCGTGGCGAAATGATCTACCTGGAAACGCCCGAGGTGACGCTGTCGCGACCTATCCGCCTGCTGCATCCGCGCCATCCGATCTATATCGTTCCGCGGGACGGCCATCGCTTCATGGTAGGCGCGACGATGATCGAGGCTGACGATGATGGCCCGATCAGTGCGCGTTCGCTGATGGAATTTCTCAATGCCGCCTATGCCCTGCATCCCACTTTCGGGGAGGCGCGGCTTATCGAAACCGGCGTCGGCATCCGTCCCGCCTTTGCCGACAACCTGCCGCGTGTGGTGGAAACGGCAGACGGCTTTGCCATTGCGGGCATGCATCGCCACGGTTTTCTGCTGGCGCCCGCCATGGCGCGGCAGTTGACCGAAAAGCTTAACGTCAACGACCGGAGGAAAAGCGCATGATCCGCGTGATCGTCAATGGTGAGGCGCAGGAATGCGCCGCCCGAACTCTCTCCGATCTGCTGACCGCGCTGGACTACGAGGGCGATTGGCTTGCCACTGCCGTCAACGGCAATCTCGTACAACGCGAGGAGCGGGCCGAGTGGCCGCTGAAGGAGGGAGACCGGGTGGAAATCCTCGCTCCCATGCAGGGAGGCTGACATGCTCACACTTTATGATCGCACCGTTTCATCCCGCCTGCTGCTCGGCACGGCGCGTTATCCGTCCCCCGCCAAGCTCGCCGATGCCGTTCGGCGCTCGGGCACCGAGATCGTCACGGTGTCGCTCAGGCGGGAAACCGCAGGTGGCAAGGCGGGCGGGGCCTTCTTCGAGCTGATCCGCGACCTCGGCGTTCATGTCCTGCCCAATACCGCCGGATGCCACAGCGTGTCCGAAGCCGTGTTGACGGCGAAAATGGCGCGTGAGGTTTTCCGCACCAACTGGATCAAGCTGGAACTGATCGGCCATCACGACACACTGCAGCCGGATGTGTTCCAGCTGGTCGAGGCAGCAAAAATTCTCAGCGATGACGGGTTTGAGGTGTTTCCCTATACCACCGACGATCTTGTCGTGGGCGAGCGACTGTTGCAGGCCGGTTGCAAGCTGTTGATGCCCTGGTGCGCGCCGATCGGCTCAGCCATGGGACCGCAAAATGTTTCGGCGCTCAAATCCATGCGGGCCGAATTTCCCGATATTCCGCTAATCGTCGATGCCGGGATCGGCAGACCTTCGCATGCGGCGCAAGTGATGGAACTTGGTTACGATGCCGTGCTGCTCAACACCGCCGTGGCCGGTGCCGGCAATCCCGCGCTGATGGCGGAAGCCTTCGCCAAAGCCATCGATGCCGGTCATCTCGCTTATCAGGCCGGTCCGCTGGAGCCGCGCGACATGGCCGTTCCCTCCACCCCCGTTATCGGCAAGGGCGTATTTGCATGAAGCTTGATCCCTTTTATCTCATCGTCGACAGCGCCGACTGGATCGAGCGTCTGGTGCCGCTCGGCGTCAAACTCGTGCAACTGCGCATGAAGGATGTGTCGGACGAGGTTCTGCGCGCCCATGTCAGGCGTTCCAAAGCCGCCTGCGCCGCCCATGGCTGTCAGTTGATCATCAATGACTTCTGGCAGGTGGCCATCGAAGAGGGTTGCGATTTCATCCATCTGGGGCAGGAGGATCTGGGCTTGGCCGATCTTGCGGCCATCCGCGCTGCCGGATTGAAGCTCGGCCTCTCCACCCATGACGAGGCGGAACTTGAAACGGCGCTGGCGGCGAAGCCGGATTACGTCGCGCTCGGTCCCGTCTGGCCGACGATCCTCAAGCAGATGAAGTGGGCGCCGCAGGGTCTGCCGCGGCTCAAGGACTGGAAGCACAAGGTGGGTCACCTGCCGCTCGTCGCCATTGGCGGTGTCACGGTGGAGCGGCTGGCGGATGTCTTCGCGCATGGTGCGGACAGTGCCGCTGTCGTGACTGACATTACCCGGAATGCCGACCCGGAGGGCCGCACGCGCGCATGGATCGAGGCCACCCGGCGCTTCTCTTGAGCATGCTTTCTTGTCATACTGGTAATCGGCAGGCTTTTCGGCCATATACGCTGCAAAAGAAGCAATTGAGGCCAAGATGACGGACGCAACGGTCGAATTCGCGAAGATGAACGGGCTTGGCAACAAGATCCTTGTTGTCGACATGCGCGGCCGTTCTGACCGTGTCACACCGGAAGCGGCCATTGCGCTGGCCGCTGATCCGCTGACCAACTTCGACCAGATCATGGCGATCCATGATCCGAAGCTGTCGGGCACGGACGCCTACATCGATATCGTCAACTGCGATGGCACGCGCGCACAAGCCTGCGGCAATGGTACGCGCTGCGTGGTGCAGGCGCTTTCAGCGGAAACCGGTCGCAAGGCCTTCACCTTCCAGACGCTGGCCGGTGTCCTCAATGCAGAAGAGCATCAGGACGGCACGATCTCCGTCGACATGGGCAAGCCGGTTTTCCAGTGGGACAAGATTCCGCTCTCGGAAGAATTCTACGATACCAGCCGCATCGAGCTGCAGATCGGCCCGATCGATAATCCCGTTCTGCATTCGCCCTCCGTCATGTCCATGGGCAATCCGCACGCCATCTTCTGGGTGGACCGTGACCCCATGTCCTTTGAGCTGGAGCGTTTCGGACCGCTGCTCGAAAACCATCCGATGTTTCCGGAGCGGGCAAATATCACGCTTGCGCAGGTGATCTCACCAACGGAAATGGTGACGCGCACCTGGGAGCGTGGTGCTGGCCTGACGCTCGCCTGTGGTTCCGCTGCCTGTTCCGCCGGCGTGTCGGGCGCGCGCACGGGCCGCACGGAACGCAAGGTGGATATCATCGTCTCCTCCAGCCCGGGCCGGGGCAAGCTCTCCATCGAATGGCGCGATGATGATCATGTCATCATGACAGGCCCTGCGGAATGGGAATGGTCCGGCCGCCTCGATCCCACTTCCGGCAACTTCGAGCGTGATCAAGAGCCTGAGGTGCAGGCGAAGTGAGTGGCGTCGAGGTCATTACCTTCGGCTGCCGTCTCAATACCTACGAATCCGAAGTCATGCGTTCTGAGGCGGAAAAGGCTGGCTTGAACAATGCCATCCTCGTCAACACCTGCGCCGTGACGGGCGAGGCGGTGCGGCAGGCGCGCCAGGCCATCCGCCGCGCCCGCCGGGAAAATCCGCATGCCCGCATCATCGTCACCGGCTGCGCGGCGCAGACGGAGGCAGCGACCTTTGGTGACATGCCGGAAGTTGACGCCGTGCTCGGCAATGAGGAAAAGCTGAAAAGCGCTTCCTATCGGGCGCTGCCGGATTTCGGCGTGTCGGCGGAAGAGAAGCTGCGCGTCAACGACATCATGAGCGTGAAGGCGACCGCGCCGCAAATGGTCAAGCACATCAACGGACATGTGCGCGCCTTCATTCAGGTGCAGAACGGCTGCGATCACCGCTGCACCTTCTGCATCATTCCTTATGGTCGCGGCAATTCGCGTTCGGTGCCGATGGGCGCTGTCGTCGATCAGGCGCGCAAGCTGGTGGCGGAAGGTTATCGCGAAGTGGTGCTGACGGGGGTCGATGCCACGAGCTATGGCGCCGACCTCCCAGGCACGCCGACGCTCGGTCTTTTGGCGAAGATGCTGCTGAAACAGGTGCCTGATATCGAGCGGCTGCGGCTGTCTTCCATCGACAGTATCGAGGCGGACAGTCATCTGTTCGACCTTTTGGCCGACGAGCCGCGCTTTATGCCGCATCTGCATCTGTCGCTTCAGCATGGGGACGACATGATCCTGAAGCGGATGAAGCGACGGCATTCCAGCGCGGATGCCCTTGCCTTTGTCGAGCAGGTGCGCAGCCTTCGGCCCGACGTCAGTTTCGGCGCGGACATGATCGCGGGCTTTCCCACCGAAACGGAAGACATGTTCGCCAATGCGGTTGGGCACGCCGAGGAATGCGGCATTTCCTTCCTGCATGTCTTCCCCTATAGCCCGCGACCGGGCACACCTGCGGCGCGCATGCCGCAGTTCGACCGGGCGCTGGTGAAGGAACGGGCGGCAAGGCTTCGCGTTACGGGTGAGGCGCTGTTGGCTGCACATCTCGATCGCATGGTCGGCACGCGCCAGACCATTCTCGTGGAAATGACCGGCTTTGGGCATACGGAAAACTTTTCGCTTGTTGCGGCTCCCGGTTTGGTGCCGCGCGATATGGTTTCGGTCACCATCACCGGCCATAACGGCAAACATCTGACAATGCAGGTCGACGCTGCTCAAGCCGCGTGACGGAACGGATCATTTCATGGCGCTGGGGTTCATCAAAAAGGTCTTCTCTTTCGGCAAGGACAAGCCGGCGGAGGAGCAGCAGGCACCGGAAGGCCTGACGGCCGACGACAAGGCCTCGATCTCCACCGAGCTCGAGCCGCGCTCGCGTGAAGAAGATCTTCCCGTTTCGCCGGTCGATCCGGTCTCGGATGTCGAGATGGAAACGGCCGGCGGCCCTGCGGATGATCCGGTGGATGCTGAGGAGCCCGTGCTGCTTGCGCCGGCGGACATGCCGGGCGAGTTGGGGCTGGTTCCCTTGTCTCTGTTGCAGGCTGAGGCTGAGGAAGAGGAGGCTGTTGAAGCTTCCTCTGAGGTTTCCGATATACCCCCCTCTGTCCTGCCGGACATCTCCCCCACACGGGGGGAGATTGATTCGCCGAGGTCGAGCCATTCCACAACTTCCGCCGCAACCGTGGAAAACGTCTCTTTAGGCTCCTTGGGTTCTGATAGTTTGAGCGAGCAAGCCCAGCTGATCTCCCCCCTTGTGGGGGAGATGTCCGGCAGGATAGAGGGGGGTGATGCCACCATACCCTCCAACGTCTCGGAACCCGCTCTCCCCAAGGGCTTTGCCACCCGCAAGGCCGAAACCCCGGTGGTCGAAGCTGTTCCAGCGGTAAAGCTCTCCTGGTTCCAGCGGCTGCGGCAGGGCCTGTCGCGCACATCCGCGCAACTGACTGGCCAGATCACGGCGCTATTTACCAAGCGTAAGCTGGACGAAGACACGCTGGAGGAACTGGAGGACCTGCTGATCCAGGCGGATTTGGGCGTCGAAACCGCCATGCGCATTACCGATACGCTGTCATCGGAGCGTTACGGCAAGGATGTGACGGGTGAGGATGTCACGCGCATCATGGCTTCGGAAATCACCAAGGTGCTGAAGCCGGTCGCGAAGCCGTTGGAGCTCGACCTTTCCCACAAGCCGCACGTCATTCTCGTTGTTGGCGTCAACGGCACAGGCAAGACGACCACCATCGGCAAGCTGGCAGCCAAGCTGTCCGGCTCAGGTCTCAAGGTCATGCTGGCGGCAGGCGACACCTTCCGTGCCGCGGCCATCGAGCAGCTGAAGATCTGGGCGGACAGGACCAATTCGGAATTCATCGGCACCAAGCTCGGTGCCGATGCTGCCGGTCTTGCCTATGACGCCTTTGAACAGGCAAAGGCGAAGAGGTGCGACGTACTGATCATCGACACCGCCGGTCGCTTGCAGAACAAGGCGGAGCTGATGGCGGAACTGGAAAAGATCGTGCGCGTGCTTGGCAAGCTCGATCCGGATGCGCCGCACACGGTGCTCCAGACGCTAGATGCGACGACCGGCCAGAACGCCATGAACCAGGTGGAAATCTTCCGCAATGTCGCCGGCGTCGGCGGGCTCATCATGACCAAGCTGGATGGAACGGCGCGCGGCGGCATTCTGGTGGCCATTGCCGCCAAGCACAAGCTGCCGGTCTATTTCATCGGGGTCGGCGAGGGCATTGACGACCTCGAACCCTTTGAAGCGGATGATTTTGCCCGTGCCATTGCGGGCGTGACGCATTGATGCCACAGAAGGCGGGTTTGCAGATGCAAGCCCCTTAACAAAGATAAGACGAGCACATGCAGAGCTTTGAAAGCGATACGACGCCGACCCAGCAGGAGAAGGCAAATCCTGGGCTGAAGCTTGCGTTGGAGCTGGGCCCGCTGCTGGTCTTCTTCTTCGCCAATCTGCGCGGCGAATGGCTGGTGGAGAAACTTCCGGTCTTGTCTGCGCTCGGTGGACCGCTGCTGGTCGCCACTGGCCTCTTCATGGCGGCAACTGTGCTCTCGCTGATCGTTTCGAAGGTCGTCTTCAAGCATCTGCCGGTGATGCCCTTCGTGTCCGGCGTTGTCGTTCTTATCTTCGGCGGCCTGTCGATCTGGCTTCAGGACGAAACCTTCATCAAGATGAAGCCGACAATCGTGAACACGCTGTTCGGCGTTACACTGCTGGTTGGCTTGCTGTTTGGCAAATCCTTGCTGGGCTATGTCTTCAATGCGGCCTTCCAGTTGACTGACGAGGGCTGGAAGAAGCTGACGCTGCGCTGGGGCATTTTCTTCCTGTTCCTGGCAATCCTGAACGAAGTCGTCTGGCGCAATTTTTCCGACGCCGTGTGGATCAATTTCAAGGTATGGGGCACCATGCCCATCACCATCCTGTTCACGC
This sequence comes from Rhizobium oryzicola, assembly GCF_030504645.1. Lineage (GTDB taxonomy): Bacteria > Pseudomonadota > Alphaproteobacteria > Rhizobiales > Rhizobiaceae > Neorhizobium > Neorhizobium oryzicola. The sequence continues at coordinate 26,944 of NZ_JAUKWQ010000006.1, forward strand.
TGGCACAGATGCCGCTCATCATGAAGCACACGATCGAGAGCAAGCCGGGAGACGGCTATTGAGCCCAGCGGCGATGGCTGAAACGCGCTCTACCGGTCATTACTGGTTTGCTGTTGCTCTGATCATTCTGCTGGTGCAGATCATCGCCGAGCATGTCATGGGGCGGGTGTGGATCTGCACCTGCGGCACCGTGAAGCTGTTTGAGCCTGGGGTGAACACGCCAGGCAATTCCCAGCATCTGGCGGATTGGTATACGCCGTCCCACATCATCCACGGCTTTCTGTTCTATGGGCTCGGCTGGCTGGTGCTGCGCAAGGCGCCGCTCGCCAAGCGGCTGACGCTCGCAACTCTCATCGAAGCCGCCTGGGAACTGCTGGAAAACTCGCCGATCATCATTGACCGCTATCGTTCCGCGACGATGGCCATCGGCTACGAGGGTGATAGCATTCTGAACTCCGCCATGGACACGGTCTTCATGGCACTTGGCTTTTTGTTTGCCGCCCGGATGCCGCTTTGGGTGACTCTTGTCGTGGCGATCTTTTTCGAGATCTTCACGGGTTGGCTGATCCGCGACAACCTGACCCTCAACGTGCTGATGCTTGTTTATCCGGTCGATGCCATCAAGGCATGGCAGGCAGCGCTATAGGAGCGTTTCAAGCCTTGGGCTTCAGCGCCTTTTCAATCGCCGGCAACAGGTCCTGGGTCACGCTTCGCTCGTCGAACGGGCCAACCCGTTTGTAGAGAATGGTGCCGTCCAGGGCGACGAGGTAGCTTTCCGGAATGCCGTAAACGCCCCAGTCAATCGCGGCCTTGCCGTTCGGGTCAACGCCGATCGCTTTGTAAGGGTTGCCGAGCTCGCCAAGGAAGCGCAGCGCGTTGTCGTTGCGGTCCTTGTAGTTGATGCCGACCATGGTGATCCGGCTATCCTTCGCCAGTTCCTTCAGTATCGGGTGTTCTTGTCGGCAGGGCACGCACCAGGAGGCAAACACGTTGACGAGGGTCAGCTTGCCTTTGATGGCGGTGTCGTTCAGCGCAGGCGTCTGCGAGCCTTCCAAGGGGGGCAGCGAAAGCGACGGTGCCTTCTTGCCCAGAAGTGCCGAGGGAATGGCGGAAACGTCGCGCCCGTTCACATCCTGATCATAGAGCATCTTGCCCGCGATCGCCGCGAACAGACCGAACATGACAAGCGGGATGAGCGCCAGCGCATAGCGCGAGCGGCTGCGCGGGGAACCGGCTTCCTGGGTGTTTTCACTCACTGGCGGCTTCCTTGGGGTTCTCGACGGGCGAGGTCCGCGGAGCGGCGGAACGACGGCGGACGCCCGCTGCTTCCAGTTCCGCCAATTCCCTTTGGCGCGCGCGGCCATCGGCCCAGGTCCACAGAATGGCGATGGCGGTGATCGCAAGCGCCACGAGATAGGAGGAGTAGACGTAGAAGGCGTGGCTCATCAGGCTCATCTCAGCTTTCGCGGCTTGCCATGCGGGCGGCCACGCGGCGCTGCGTCGCGATGCGGCGACGCCAGATCTCACTGCGGATGGCCATGACATGCAGGGTGAAGAACAGCAGCGTATAGGCAATTGCCATCACCAGCAGCGGGCGTAGGAATTCGCCGTCGATGGTGGGGCCGCCCATGCGGATGACACTGGCCGGCTGGTGCAGCGTATTCCACCAGTCGACCGAGAACTTGATAATTGGGATGTTGACGAAGCCGATCAGGATCAGCACCGCGGAGACCCGCGCTGCCTTGGATGGATCATCCATGGCGCGGTTGAGCGCGATGATGCCGAGATACATCAGGAACAGGATGAACACCGAGGTCAGCCGCGCGTCCCACACCCACCACGTGCCCCACATCGGCTTGCCCCAGAGAGAGCCGGTGATCAGTGCGATCAGCGTGAAGGCAGCGCCCAGCGGGGCGGCAGCCTTGTGGGAAACGTCCGCCAGCGGATGGCGCCAGACCAGCGTGCCGATCGCCGAAAGCGCCATGACGGAATAACACATCATGGACAGCCAGGCGGCAGGCACGTGGATGTACATGATCCGCACCGTCTCACCCTGCTGGTAATCGCCCTCGGATGCAAAGGCGAGATAAAGCCCCACGACGAAGAATATTGCCGTCGCACCGCCCATCCACGGCAGAAGCCGGGAGGCGAGCGACAGGAATCGCGTCGGATTGGCCAGATCGCTGAATTTCGTGATGGCAAGGCTTTCGGTCATGCGGTCCTTCTAGAGCGATATGCCCTTCTCCGACTTGATTCTAGTCAATCCCCGCCGTTGCGCAACGCCAGCGCAGCGCCCAGAGGACCGATGACGGCAAAAAACATCGTGATGGCGGTGAGGATTAGGAAAGGCGGCAGGAAGGGTGCCGGTTCCTGCACGGCGGCGTAGGATGCGCTGACGCCGAAGATCAGCACGGGGATGGTGAGCGGCAGCACGAGAATGGAGACGAGCAGCCCGCCGCGCGGCAGGCTGACGGCGACGGCAGCACCAACGGCGCCGATGAAGGCAAGTGCCGGCGAGCCGACCAACAGGGTGAGCATCACGGCGCCGATCGACACCTCATTCATGTTCATGAACAGGCCGAGCAGTGGCGAGGCGATGACAAGCGGCAGCACGTTCGCCAGCCAGTGTGCCAAGCATTTGATCAGCACCGTTAGCACCAGCGGATGCTCCTGCATGAGCAGAAGATCGAGCGAACCGTCGTCGCGATCCGCCTGGAACAGCCGGTCGAGGCCGAGCAGTGCTGCCAGCAATGCGCCAATCCAGATGATCGCCGGACCGATGCGCGACAGCAGATTGAGATCCGGCCCGACGCCGAAGGGAATGACGGCGACAACCGTGAGGAAAAACAGGATGCCGATCAGCGCCCCACCGCCGGCACGCACGGACAGTTTCAGATCGCGAAGCAGGAGGGCGGTCATGGGTGCTCCCCTTCCAAAACAATAGGCATGTTTTCTTGATAGAAAGCCCCCCTCTGGCCTGCTGGCCATCTCCCCCACAAGGGGGGAGAGGACTCGCTGCACCCTCTCGTTGAAATTGAGGTGCTGAGGATGTGGCACGCTAAGCCCCTCCCTCTTGTTGGGAGAGAGTTGGGAGTGGCAACCCAGTCCCTCCTGCCGGCGGTGTCCTGGCGGGAGAGTGCGGCAAGTTTTCTCCCCCCTTGTGGGGGAGATGGCCGGCAGGCCAGAGGGGGCGTTTTGTCCAATGATCCTGACTTCAAATACCGTGAATCCCCGGCAGGACAAAGCCGGGGGCTTGGAACAAGCGACATTTTCAATGTCATTCCCACTCCTCCGCCGTAAACTCGAAACCCTTCATTTCCAGCGGTTTCACATTAAGGAGTTCCAGAGGCTGGTGTGTGGCGGCGAGCAGCATTCCGCCCTGACTCTGATGATCCCGCATCAGCGAGGCAAGCAGCGCCTCTGCCTTCACATCCAAGGCCGCCGTTGGTTCGTCGAGGATCCAGACGGGTCGATAGGCGACCAGCAGCTTGGCAAAAGCCATGCGGCGCTGCTGACCGGCGGAGAGATAGGCGAAGGGAAGATGAAGAACCTGCTCAAGCTCCACCATGGCGGCGGCATCACCAATACTGAAACCCGCTCCGCCCTCCCGGTCTCCGAAAAAGCTTTTCCAGAAGGCGAGATTTTCGCGCACCGTCAGTTCCGGCTTCATTGCGTTGCGGTGTCCCAGATAATGCGCCTCTTCCGCGAGATTGGGCGCCTGGCGACCGTCCTTGTACGAAAGGTGAACTGATCCGGAAGGCGGTTTCAGAAGCCCCGCCAGAACCCGCAGCAGGGTGGATTTGCCCGAACCGTTGCGACCCGTCAGAACGAGGGCCTCGCCACCCTGCAAGTCGAAGGAAATGTTAGAGAATATCAAATCTTCGCCGCGATGGGCTGAGAGGTTTTCGGCAGTCAGCCGCATGCGGTTAGCCTTTGGTTTGCCATTTGCGTGATCGGGCGAAAAAATTCTGCCGAACCCCCCTGTCACGGTCTGGAACAGTTCTTAGAAATTATCTATAAGCTTCGCAACCACGCCAGCGGCCGGCGTGATTTTCACTTTGCGCCGGACCTGAAGATTTCTCTTCTCGTGCGGACAGCGGAAATGGTCGTACCCGCATCCTGATGTGCATAAGTGCATAGGCGTCCGCACGCGCGTGTTGGCTCTTGATATCAGCGGGGTTGTTTTCCGTGACCAAATCTCTCGATAGCTTCAATTGCCGGTCTGTTCTGACCGTCAACGGCAAGGACTACGTTTATTACAGCCTGCCGAAGGCGGAGGCCAATGGCCTTCCCGGCGTGTCCAAGCTTCCCTTCTCCATGAAGGTTCTTCTGGAAAACCTGCTGCGCTTCGAAGACGGCAAGTCCGTCACCAAGGAGCAGATCCTCCAGGTTGCCGAATGGCTGAACAACAAGGGCAAGGTCGAGAACGAAATCGCCTATCGCCCGGCCCGCGTCCTGATGCAGGACTTCACCGGCGTTCCGGCTGTCGTTGACCTGGCTGCCATGCGTGATGGCATCAAGTCGCTCGGTGGCGATCCGGAAAAGATCAACCCGCTCGTTCCTGTCGACCTCGTCATCGACCACTCGGTCATCGTCGACGAATTTGGCAACCCGAACGCCTTTGCCCGCAACGTCGAACTCGAATACCAGCGCAATGGCGAGCGTTACCGCTTCCTGAAGTGGGGCCAGCAGGCGTTTAAGAACTTCCGCGTCGTTCCTCCGGGTACGGGCATCTGTCACCAGGTGAACTTCGAATATCTCGGCCAGACTGTCTGGACGAAGGACGAAGACGGCGAAACGATCGCCTATCCCGACACCTGCGTCGGCACCGACTCCCACACGACGATGATCAACGGTCTCGGCGTTCTGGGCTGGGGCGTTGGCGGTATCGAAGCTGAAGCGGCCATGCTCGGCCAGCCGGTTTCCATGCTTCTGCCTGAGGTCGTCGGCTTCAAGCTGACCGGCACGCTGAAGGAAGGCGTCACCGCAACCGACCTCGTTCTGACTGTCGTGCAGATGCTGCGCAAGAAGGGCGTTGTCTCCAAGTTCGTCGAATTCTACGGCACGGGTCTCGACACGCTGCCGGTTGCCGACCGCGCAACGATCGGTAACATGGGTCCGGAATACGGCGCAACCTGTGGTTTCTTCCCGGTCGATTCGGCCACCGTCGGCTATCTCGACATGTCCGGCCGCACCAAAGATCGTATTGCCCTCGTTGAAGCCTATTCCAAGGCTCAGGGCATGTGGCGCGAAGGCGACGGTTCCGACCTCGTCTTCACCGATACGCTGGAACTTGATCTCGGCGACGTCGTGCCGTCCATGGCTGGCCCGAAGCGTCCGGAAGGCCGTCTGCCGCTCGAAACCATTGCCCCGAACTTCGCGACCGCCCTCGAAGGCGATTACAAGAAGCCGGGCCAGCTGTCTCAGCGCTGGGCTGTCGAAGGCACGGATTTCGACCTCGGCCATGGCGACGTGGCGATTGCTGCCATCACCTCCTGCACCAACACGTCGAACCCGAGCGTTCTGATTGCTGCCGGTCTTCTCGCCCGCAACGCCGTTGCCAAGGGTCTGAAGTCCAAGCCGTGGGTCAAGACCTCGCTGGCACCCGGATCCCAGGTCGTCGGCGAATATTTGGAAAAGTCCGGTCTCCAGAAGGAGCTCGATGCCCTCGGCTTCAACCTTGTCGGTTTCGGCTGCACCACCTGCATCGGCAACTCCGGTCCGCTGCCCGCGCCGATCTCCAAGACGATCAATGACAAGGGCATCATTGCTGCCGGCGTTCTCTCCGGTAACCGCAACTTCGAAGGCCGTATCTCGCCGGACGTTCAGGCGAACTACCTGGCTTCTCCGCCGCTGGTTGTGGCCTACGCTCTCGCCGGCACGGTTCAGAAGGACCTGACGAGCGAGCCGCTGGGCGAAGACCGTGACGGTAACCCTGTTTACCTGAAGGACATCTGGCCGACTTCCGCAGAAGTGCAGGAGTTCATCCAGAAGTATGTGACCCGCGAACTTTTCGAAACCAAGTATGCCGACGTCTTCAAGGGCGATGCAAACTGGCAGGCCGTGCAGGTTCCGGAAGGGCAGACCTATGCCTGGGACGACAAGTCGACCTATGTGCAGAACCCGCCTTACTTCGTCGGCATGCCGAAGAAGGCTGGCGTCGGTACCGAGAACATCGTCAATGCCCGCGTTCTCGGCCTGTTCGGCGACAAGATCACCACCGACCATATTTCTCCGGCCGGTTCGATCAAGGCGCAGTCTCCGGCGGGTGCTTACCTGATCGATAACGGAGTGTCCGTTGCTGACTTCAATCAGTACGGCACGCGTCGCGGTAACCATGAAGTCATGATGCGCGGCACTTTCGCCAACATCCGCATTCGCAACTTCATGCTTGGCCCGAACGGCAAGGAAGGCGGCTACACCGTCCACTATCCGTCCAAGGAAGAGATGTCGATCTACGACGCGGCCATGAAGTACAAGGCTGAAGGTACGCCGCTGGTCATCTTCGCAGGCGTTGAATACGGCAACGGTTCCTCGCGTGACTGGGCTGCCAAGGGCACCAACCTGCTCGGCGTTCGCGCCGTGATCGCCCAGTCCTTCGAGCGTATTCACCGCTCGAACCTGGTCGGCATGGGCGTCATCCCCTTCGTCTTCGAAGAAGGTACGAACTGGCAGAGCCTGGATCTCAAGGGCGATGAGACCGTCACCATCGAGGGCCTCAACGGCGAGATCAAGCCGCGCGAGTGGAAGACTGCGAAGATCACCTATGCCGACGGTACGGTGAAGGAAATCAAGATCCTCTGCCGCATCGATACGCTGGACGAAGTCACTTACGTCAACAATGGCGGCATCCTGCAGACGGTTCTGCGCGATCTCGCTGCGTAAATTTTAATGCTTCGAAAGGCCGCCGGACGCATGTTCGGCGGCTTTTTTGCGCGCCACGGTTTTGAAGAGTGAAATGTCACCCCCTTGTGACTTCCGCTTGATGGCGCTCATCTATAGTTTCCGCTCAGCACTTGATGCTTTTGCCGAAAGATTTGAGACGATCCTGAAGGGGCCCCCGTTCATGCTGGTTGATCTGCGTACCGTTGCCCTGATGGCCGCCTGCCTGTTCAGCGCAACCGCGTCTGCAGGAGAGGACGGCAGTGTGGCGCCAAAGGGTGTCGTTGAACTCTTTACGTCTCAGGGCTGCGCATCCTGCCCGCCCGCCGATGCCAATCTGAAGAAGTTGGTCGAACAGGGCGATGTCATCGCTCTCTCCTACCACGTGGATTACTGGAACTATGTCGGTTGGACCGACACGATGAGTTCCAAGGAAAATACCGAACGCCAGTATGGCTATGCTCATTCTTTTGGCCGCAGCAGCGTCTATACGCCTCAAGCCGTAATCAACGGCCGCGACCATGTGAAGGGGACCGATCTGGGGGCGATCAATACCAAGATCGACACGCTGCGAGACAAGGGGCAGGGGCTGACCGTTCCCGTGCAGGCCCAGATGAAGGGCGACGAAATGGAGATCGAGATCGGGCAAGGCCAGGGACGCGCCGATGTCGTGGTCGCCTATTTCACCCGCAAGGATCAGGTCAATGTTCTGCGCGGCGAAAATGGTGGCCGGCAGATGGAATACTGGCACAGCGTGTATGACGTGCAGACTGTGGGCATGTGGGATGGTCAGGCCATGAAGGTGACCTTGCCCGCCAAGACCATGGGCAAATCCAAGAAGGACGGTTGCGCTATCCTGCTTCAGTCGTCCAGCGCCAACGGTGAGCCGGCCGCTATCCTCGGTGCTGCCATGGTCATGGCTGGGCGCAAGCGCGCGCCTTGAGGATTTCTTTTCTGGATGTACCGGCGGTCCGGCCTGAAGCGCTGGGGGCTGGGGGTAAGGTCAACGCTGGAGGCCGGACCTATCTGGCGCAAGGGCGCCAACCGGTGATGCTTTATGCATCCCGAATCCGGCAGTCTTTTGTTCGAAATTAGGCATGAACGAAAAGAGCGGTACATCGTTTGGCTCTTGTTCAACCCGCGTCGACTTAAGTGAACTGTGACGACCCGGTTGCTTTTTGTGCCATCTGAGGCACATTGTCATGAATCTGATAAATGGCTTTAGGAGATGGCATGACCGATCAGCCTGATTTTCAGGGCCGTCAAGCTTCGCAGGATGCAGACGTCGTTGTCGATCTCAGTCAGTATCGGCAAAACAAGGACCCGCTTCCGGTCACCTTTCATCGCCGCGAGTTGGACCAGATCCTCTGGATCTATGGTCGCATGGTGGGCGAAGGCGAATGGAAGGACTACGCCATCGATCATCTCAAGGACAAGGCGGTGTTTTCCGTCTTCAAACGATCGGGTGAGATGCCGCTCTACCGGATCGAGAAAAATCCGAAACTTGCTTCTAAGCAGGGCGCCTACAGCGTTGTGAATACGCATGGCATGGTGCTGAAGCGCGGCCACGAGCTGAAGCAGGTGCTGAAGGTGTTTGACAAGGTGCTAAAGCTGGTTGAATAGGCAGTCGTTACCAGTGAGGATCCACGCTTGCGGAACTGATTCCGGTGAACTGGATGCCCTCCGTCGTCAGTGTTTGTACAGCAATCTTGATTTCCATTTCGGTAGGTACGTGGGTCGCATCCACCTTGTTGAGGAAGTTGGCTCCGTATCTGGTTGCCCAGGATCCGGAGTAGCCTAAGATCTCTGGCGGGGTGTCCAATTCCGCTGTGAACTTCTGTGCGGTTGAAGACTTAGCATCCAGCGATAACTTGTCCTGGTCTGATGCAGATGCTGCCATTGCCAGAGCAACTTGCGAAACGGTTGCCCCCGAAGCCAGTTTTTGAACCCAGTAAGATTGGCCGCTTTCATCAGGATTTCGGTTGAATAGGCTCTGGTAAAGAGTCTTCACGATGTCGGTGTTCGACAGGCCGGCATATCGCGCCTTGAACTCATAGGTTTGCGAGAGATCGGGAAGACCAGAAAGATCCGTGCCATCTTTGGTCAAGGTGCGAAACCATTGCGATCCGGTGGGGTCGGCAGGTCTGCCTAGTAATGCGACAAACAGCGTCGATATGTTCACGGCGAGTGTTCTCCCCAGCAAGGAGTACAATACTATCCGACCTCTCTCCTGATTGAAGAGAATTCGCCTCCGTATCCCCAGATTGAATTCAGTGTGAAAATCTTACGCGGGAAGCAGGGAACCCGGATAGGTCCCAGTATCCGGGTCCGTGTTGTTACCCTCGCCCAGTTCCCGCTGCATGAAGATGGTGTCCAGCCATTGCCCATGCTTGAAGCCGGTGCCGGTCATGGTGCCAACCATGCGGAAACCGAGGGCCGAGTGGAGACCTGCCGATGCGGGGCTTGCGCCACCGATGACAGCCACCATCTGACGAAAACCAAGAGCCGTGCAGCGCTCCACCAGTTCCCTCAGAAGCAGCTTGCCGATACCGCGGCCTTGTGCTGAGGGCGCCAGATAGATCGAGTCCTCCACCAGCCAGCGATAGGCCGGGCGCGTCCTGAAGGCGGAGGCATAGGCATAGCCCAACATCTGCCCGTTCTCGCTTTCCGCCACGATATAGGGGTAGCCCTTGTTGATGATACCTGTGAAACGATCAGTCATTTCCGCTTCGTCCGGTGGCGTCAGCTCATAGCTCGCGGTGCCGTTCAGCACGCTATCCCTGTAAATGGTTGTAATGTTGGGAATGTCTGAGAGGGAAGCGTTGCGAAGGTGAATGGTCATGAAGGCTGGCCCGCAAATTCTATGTCTCACGCATAGGCCTAGGGCTCTCACCCTACAAGCAGGACCTGCAACGAGGCACGGAAAAAAGCAACACCATGAAGGTTCAACGAGCGCTGTGAGAGCTCTCCCAGACTGGCGTTCAGTATGATGATGACTTTGCGGATAACGGCAATGATGACGATGGTTTGCGCGGCCCAAGTCCCGCCACTTCACGCATCGTTTCGACGGTGGTGCAACCACCATGAAGATAACCAAGGCCGGAACATATATCCGATGTTCCGGCCCTAATGCATAAGGAAGCCGCGGATTTCTCACTAGCGGCTTCGGTATTGCAGACGATTACGGCTTACTTGCCGAGATTGCGCTTGGCGAGCGTGCGCAAGCGCAGCGCGTTGAGCTTGATGAAGCCGGCAGCATCCTTCTGGTCATAGGCGCCCTGGTCGTCTTCGAAGGTCACCAGCTTGTCGGAGTAAAGCGACTTCTCAGATTCGCGACCGGTAACCATGACATTGCCCTTGTAGAGCTTCAGCGTCACTTCGCCTTCCACATGCTCCTGGCTCTTGTCGATCAGGGCCTGCAGCATTTCGCGCTCCGGCGAGAACCAGAAGCCGTAATAAATCAGTTCGGCGTAGCGCGGCATGATCTCATCCTTGAGGTGAGCTGCACCACGGTCGAGTGTGATCGATTCGATCGCACGGTGTGCGGCCAGTAGGATCGTGCCACCGGGGGTTTCGTAAACGCCGCGGCTCTTCATGCCGACGAAACGGTTTTCCACGAGATCAAGGCGACCGATACCATTGTCGCGGCCGTAATCGTTCAGCTTGGCCAAGAGCGTTGCCGGCGACAGGCGTTCGCCATTGATGGAAACGGCATCACCCTTTTCAAAGCCGATCTTGATGACCGTTGCCTTGTCGGGGGCAGCCTCCGGAGAGATCGTGCGCATATGCACATATTCCGGAGCTTCCTGGCTCGGATCTTCCAGAACCTTGCCCTCGGAAGAGGAGTGCAGGAGGTTCGCATCGACGGAGAACGGCGCTTCGCCCTTCTTGTCCTTGGCAACAGGGATCTGGTGCTGTTCCGCGAAGTTCAGGAGGTCCGTGCGGCTCTTGAACGACCAGTCGCGCCAGGGGGCGATGATCTTGATATCCGGGTTCAGCGCGTAAGCGGAAAGCTCGAAGCGAACCTGGTCGTTGCCCTTGCCGGTCGCGCCGTGGGCAATCGCGTCAGCGCCGGTCTTCTTGGCAATCTCGATGAGGTGCTTGGAAATCAGCGGGCGAGCAATGGAGGTGCCGAGCAGGTAGACGCCTTCATAGACGGCGTTGGCGCGGAACATCGGGAAGACGAAATCGCGGACGAACTCTTCTCGGACATCCTCAATGAAGATCTCCTTGATACCCAGCATCTCGGCCTTCTTGCGGGCCGGCTCGAGTTCTTCACCCTGGCCGAGGTCGGCGGTGAAGGTCACGACTTCGGCGCCGAGTTCGGTCTGGAGCCATTTCAGGATGATGGAGGTGTCGAGACCACCTGAATAGGCAAGCACGACCTTCTTTACGTCTTTCGGAAGAGCCATTTCTAAACGTTCCGTCTGGAGAATACGGGTTCCCCTGAACCCGCTGCAAGTCTTGGATCGCGGCACTTTTAGCGAGTTTGTCGAAAGGCGCAAGGGTAGCAACGACGCGGTTCGGCAGTTGAAAGTGGGGGGCGTCTGCCCATATCCTCCGCGACCTCGAAACCAGAGACTGGAGGAGTTCAGCTCATGACTGTTCAACACCCCGCCCTTGTCAAAGGCCATGTGGCCGTGATCACCGGTGCCGCCTCCGGCATTGGATTGGCCGCCGCCAAGGCCTTCGCACAGCTGGGATTGTGCGTTGTCCTTGCCGATCTGGATGGCGAGAAGCTTTCCGCAGCGGCGCAGGACGTCGCTGCCCTTGCCGAAGGTGGTGAGGCTGACGTCGTGGCAATTAGCACCGATGTCTCGCGCCTTGACGAATTGGAGGCTTTGGAACGCGCGGTTCTGCAGCGATTCGGCCGCGTTCACGTGCTGATGAACAATGCCGGCATCCAGCCTGGCAGCAGCCTGTTCGGGCCGCAGATCAATTGGGATAATGTGCTGGCCGTCAACCTGATGGGCGTGATCCATGGCACGCGCGTCTTTGCGCCCAACATGATAGCCCATAAGGATGCGGCGCTCATCATCAACACCGGCTCCAAACAGGGCATCACAACGCCCCCGGGTGACCCCGCCTACAATGTCTCCAAGGCAGGCGTGAAGGCGTTCACCGAAGCGCTGGAGCACGAGCTTCGCAATACGGAAGGCTGTCAGGTGACATCGCACCTGCTGATCCCCGGCTTTGTCTATACCGGCCTGACCGCCAATGGCCGCACGGAAAAGCCGGCTGCCGCCTGGACGCCGGAACAGACGGTCGATTTCATGCTGACGAGCCTGGAGCGGGGCGACTTCTACATTCTCTGCCCAGACAACGATGTCGACCGCAAGACTGACGAGCGCCGCATTCTCTGGGCCGCAAACGACATTATCCAGAACCGCCCGCCGCTGTCGCGCTGGCATGCAGAGCATGCGGATTCAGCCAAGACCTTCATTAGCCAAAGAGACTGATTGGCAAAGGCGAAGCACCAAGATAAGTCTCGGAGATAACTGCATCTCCGAGACGCCGCCATGGATTTTCTGCCGAGCCTTCCGACCTTTCTTGCCTTCAGCGTGGCGATCCTGCTTCTGGCCATCACGCCCGGGCCCGACATGACGCTGTGGATCAGCCGATCTCTTCGTGACGGGCGATCGACTGGCCTCATGGTGCTGGCCGGCACCAGCTTCGGCATCTCGATCCACACGCTTCTGGTGGCCTTTGGCATCTCGGCGCTGATCGTCGCTTCGCCCACGGCCTTCCTGCTGCTGAAGACCGGTGGCGCAGGCTATCTGCTCTGGCTGGCCTTCCAGGCAATCCGGCACGGCTCGAACTTTGTTGTGAAAGCGGATGGCGAGGCCTCAGCATCGCGTGCGGATGCCTTCGTCAACGGCTTGTGGGTCAATCTTCTGAACCCGAAGGTGATCATCTTCTTCATGACTTTTCTGCCGCAATTCGTGACGGCAGACGATCCGCATGTTACCGGCAAGCTGATCTTCCTGGGCCTCTGGTCGATCATCCTGTCACTGCCGATCGGGTTCGGCATCATATATGGCGCGGATTTCCTGTCCGGCTGGCTACAGGCCAACAGAAAGATCCTGCGCGGCATCGACTACACCTTCGCCGGTGTCTTTTCGATTTTTGCCGTCAAGATCCTGATGACCCAGTCGCGCTGACATCACTGTTTTCCGCATAGCTCCGCTGCGTTCGCGGCACTTTAAAAATATATAGTTTCTATTCAAACTATTTTGATGGAAACTAATTCTGACAATCTTCGCTTCTGTTTCGGCGCAGAACTCGTGGTGATCGCACGCCGCTGGCGGCAGTTTGTCGACCAGCATCTGGCCGCCAGCGGGCTGACCGATGCGAGCTGGACGCCGCTGATTTACATTGCCCAAAATGGCGACGGTCTTCTCCAGAAAGATCTGGCGGCCCTCTCCGGCCTTGATGTGTCCAGCATTGTGCGCCTCATCGACATCCTTGCCGCAAGAGGTCTCGTGGAGCGCCGTGCGGACGAGACGGACAGAAGAGCGCGCAGGCTCTACCTCACAGATCTCGGACGCCAGAAGGCCCACGAAATCCAGCAGCAATTGCATCACATCGAAGCAGCCATGCTGCAGGACGTGTCGGATGCCGAGATCAAGTCTGCGCTTTCCTTGATTGCAAGGATCGAAGCCAGGCTTTCCGATCTTAAAAACCCGACAGAGGACGAGCCATGACCTTGAACGTCGAAACCCTTTTGTCCGGGTTTGATAGACAAAGGTTGTTATTCTGTGGCCGCACGGCGATTGCGGGTTGCCTTGCGATGCTGGTGGCGTTCGCGCTCGGCCTGCACCATCCGCAATGGGCGGCCATGACCATTTGGGTCGTCGCTCAGCCCACACGCGGGCTTTGGCTGGAAAAAAGCCTGTCGCGCATTGCCGGCACCCTGATTGGAGCGGGTATCGGGACTTTGATGGTGCTGTTCCTCTCGTCCAGCCCGCCCTTACTGCTGGTGTGTCTTGCCCTGTGGATCGGGCTCTGCGCCACAACCGGCAACCTCCTGCGCGGACCTTTGTCCTATGTGACATTGCTTGCCGGCTATTCCGCGGCCATGATTGCCATGCTGGATCATGACAATCCGGACCTGGTGACAGGACTTGCGCAGGACCGCATTCTGACCATCCTCACCGGCGCTGCGATTTCCACGCTGACCGGTCTGCTCTTCACGCCGAAGAGCGCGGAAAGTACCTTGCATCATCGTATCCGGCTGATGGTTGAAACCGTGACCGCGCATGTCATGGACCCCGCAACATACGCCATGGCTCGGGAGAAACGGGCCGCCATTCTGTCGGAGCTGGCTGCAATCGACGAAAGCCTTGAGGTTCAATTGGCAGGCAAGGTCGGCATGGCAGCCAGAATGCGCGCCGTGCGATCCGTGCTCGCCGCGGCCATGGATCTCCTGCTGTCTGCACCCGAAGACGGACATTTTCATCACCATGGGGTATTGCCTGCTGCTGTCGAGGCTGGCCCGGAACCAGAGGCCGTTGCGCCCTCATCGCAGCCGGACATGGCCCGCCGAATGGCAAACCTGCAGATGGCCTGGCAGGCGCTTGAGCAGGCCGGCGAACTGGAGGCACAGGGCATTCCCTCTCTCCACCTGCACCGCGACTGGATCGGCGCTCGCCAGGCCGGATTGCGCGCAGCATTTTCTGTCCTCGGCGTCGGGGCTGTCTGGCTGTTGACCGATCTCGCCATTGGCCCCTTCATGGTCATGGGCACCGCGATTATGACCAGCCTGTTTTCAACCTTTGACCACCCCGCACGCATCATGCGTTTCGGCATTGCAGGCACGATCGCCGGGGGAACAGTTGCGACACTCGTTCGGCTTTTTGCCATGCCGTTGGCCGAAAGTGAGCTGACGATGGTTCTGATGGTGATGCCGGTCATTTTGATCGGCGCTTTGGTGATGAGCCACCGCAAGTCCATGTTTTCCGGAATGGATTTCAACATGGTCTCGCTGCTTCTGCTTGGCCCGGCCTTTCCGGCGCATATTCAGCCTGCCGATGCTGTGGCACAGGCCATGTCGGTGGTCGTGGGACCGGTTGTGGCGCTCCTGGCATTCACCTATGCTTTCCCCGTGCACCCACAGGGCCGAATGCGACTTATCATTCGCATGATCGTGCACGACCTGCAGCATATGGCCGGCACCGGGACGATTGCTCCCCGGCGCGTCGAGATGTGGCGTGCGCGGCTCTATCACCGCATCCTGCGCCTCATTCGATGGGCCGAGAAAACCGGCGGCATGACAGTCCTTGCGGCGGAAGGTGGGCTTACAGCCCTTCGACTTGGCGAAGCCGTGACCTATACGCGAAGCCTGCTGTCAAACGATGCGGCACCGCCCGCGGTCAAGCGGGCCGGGATGGCATTCCTGAAGAGCGTGGAAAAGCTGCAGGAGCAGCCAGTCCGGACGGCGAACGCGCTCGAAAGGCTGGAAAAGCGCCTTGCGCTCAGCGATCTCGGCGGCAGCGGGTCGTTAATTGCGGGGACGGCTTCCCGTCTGGCATCCAACGAAGCATTTTTCCGTCAGGGATGACGACTGAGGCGTTGAGCCTCAGTCGTCATCCTCACCATGGCCGGCGATCATCATAGCCTCGAAGGCCAGACGCTCGGTCTTGCGCATGCGCTCCGATTCGGATTTCAGCTGCCCGCAGGCGGCCAGGATATCGCGGCCACGCGGCGTGCGGATGGGCGAGGCATAGCCGGCCTGGTTGATGAAATCCGCGAACTTCTCGATCGTCGCCCAGTCGGAGCACTGGTAATTGGTGCCGGGCCAGGGGTTGAACGGGATCAGGTTGATCTTGGCGGGTACACCCTTCAACAGCTTGATGAGTTCCTTGGCATCCTCAAGGCTGTCGTTGACATCCTTCAGCATCACATATTCGAAGGTGATGCGCCGCGCGTTCGACAGCCCCGGATAGTTGCGGCAGGCTTCGATCAATTCCTTCAGCGGGTACTTCTTGTTGATCGGCACCAGCATGTCGCGCAACTCGTCACGCACCGCATGCAGCGAAATCGCCAGCATCACACCGATCTCATCGCCGGTACGATAGATTTCCGGCACCACGCCTGACGTGGAGAGCGTGACGCGCCGCTTGGAGAGCGACAGGCCATCGCCATCGGTCGCAATCAGAAGCGCCGTCTTCACATGGTCGAAATTGTAGAGCGGCTCACCCATGCCCATCATCACGATGTTGGTGACCTTGCGGTCGCCGGTGGGAACGAAGGCACCGGGCGGCGTATCGGTGCCCGGAAAGTCCCCCAGGCGATCGCGTGCCAGAAGCAGCTGCGACAGGATTTCTTCCGCTGTCAGGTTGCGCACCAGGCGCTGTGTGCCGGTGTGGCAGAAGGAACAGGTGAGCGAACAGCCGACCTGGCTGGAAATGCAGAGCGTGCCGCGGCCTTCTTCCGGAATATAGACTGTCTCCACTTCGACGGGGCGACCGGCACCGCGCGGCGGAAAGCGCAGCAGCCACTTGCGCGTGCCATCGTTCGAAACCTGCTCTTCGACAATTTCCGGCCGGGCGATGGTGAAATGCTGTTTCAGCATTTCACGCATGTCCTTCGCCACATTGGTCATGGCATCGAAATCGGAAACGCCGCGGATATAAAGCCAGTGCCAGAGCTGGCTCACACGCATGCGCACCTGCTTTTCGGCTACGCCCTTCGCCCGCAAGGCCTCGCCCATCTCTTCGCGCGTCAGCCCGATCAGCGACGGCTTGCCCGACATCAGGTCAGGGCTTGCCACCAGAGGCTTCTTCACGGTGTCCGCCATCGATGCGGCTTCCAGAACAGACATGTGGAGCGATCCTATTCAAACGGCTGTGCATTGCGGCAAGATGCCGGCAAGTCTTCTCGGTATGGGTGAAATGCGTATCGCAGCAAGCAGGCGCAAGAGCCAGGCTGCGTGTGCCGGGCCATTTAGCACCAAACGGCGGCGCCGTCACCCCCAACGCAAAAAGCCGGCGCAAGGCCGGCTTCAAAGGAAAGAGACGGAAACCGTTACTTGCAGGTTTCGATCTTCTTCAGCGCCTGGGCAAGGCCGGCAAGAGAATAGGAATAGGTCGTGCCTGTACCGCGCAGGGATGTCGCCTTCACCGTCAGGCTGGAGCCCGTCTTCATGGCTGCAACGAGGGCCGGCTCCTGGGCGGCATTCTCGACCCAGGCCGCCTTGTCCTTGACGAACATCACGAAGTTCTTCTTGTCGATGGTAACATTCACCTTCGAATCCGGCTTCAGCTGATAGCCCATCATCGCCTGCGGTTCGTAGGAGATGTTCTGGCCGGGACGCTGCGAGACGATGAAGAAGACATCACCGTGGTCAACGCTTGCCGGTTCCTTGCTGGTGGGAACGGAGAGCACATAGCACACGGTGCTATTGCCGGACTTGTAGGAATAGGCGCCCCAAGCCTTGAACTGCTCGATTCGCGTCGGGGACTGGGCCGAGGCAAGTGCGGCGCTCGCAAGGAGGAACGTCGACGCGATGGCGATCTGTCTTACAAACATGGAGTGTCCTGCCAGTTTATCATTCAACGGCCGACCGAATGGCCCAGACGGGCTTGGTCGCGATCCATTCGATTTTGAAGCATGTTTGGTTACCAAACCATGAACGGCGGCACCAAGACACGGAACACGCGTGGCAAAAAGTAGAGCCCAATCGAAGAGGCGCCTCCTGTATTGCAACGATGATCCGGTAAAACGATCAATGAGCGGAGGATTAGGGCAAGAGTTTGTCCTGAAATGATGCGGCCGTCAGCCCCGCTTCAAACGCTCGACGTCTGGCCGCTTTGCGATCCATCGCCTTCGCCGGAAAGCGCAAGGTCGGCAGCATCATAGTGGCTGTCATCGATATGCGACTGGATCATGCGGAACGCCATGGCCAGGACAGCCACGTCATCGGTGAAGCCGACGAAGGCAAAAACGTCAGGAATCACATCGAGCGGCATGACGAAATAGGCGAGCGCAGCCAGCAGGATGCCCCGCACACGACGCGGTGTCTTGGGGTCCATTGCACAGTAATAGGCAGCAACGAGGTCACGGCTGAACGGGACATAGCCAACGGCGCGGCGGAAAGTCGGCCAGAATTTCGAACGCACCTGGCGTTCCTGACGGCTCTGCTTTTGATCGTCACCGGGGGTCAGAATTTCGCCAATCTTCACATCATCCATGGGATACCTCCATGCGCGGAAAACCGCACAAAGTCCCATATGGTTCCGCCTTTGGCAGGCTTCAACCTCTTGGGGCAGCCGCCGCATCCATTGCGCGGGCAAGCTTGATATCGCGCACTGTCAGCCCGCCCGCATCATGCGTCGTCAACGTCACGTCGACCCGCGAATAGACATTGCTCCATTCGGGATGATGATCCAGCTTTTCAGCATACAGAGCGCATTCGGTCATGAAACCAAAGGCCTGCCGGAAATCGGAAAAGCGGAAGCGCTTGCTGAGCTTCAGGCTGTCTTCCGAAAGGTGCCAGTCATCGAGTTCGGCCAGACCTTCGGCAAGCTCCTCCGGCGAAAGTAAGGGATCACGCATTAGGACCGGCCTTAGAGCAGGGTTTCACCGTGGAGATCTGCGCCCGCATAGCTCCCCACCGGCTCGCTGAGCGGGAACACCTCTTCCGTAAGGTAAGGGCCGCCGCCGACGGATTCCTTGGAAGACAGAAGCACGAAACGGGAAACCGTAAACGGCATCGTGTGGAAATTGCCCCTGCTGGAAAGATACTCCACCACATCATCGAGACGGGAGGATTTAAGCCGCGCCAGGGTCACATGTGGCGTAAAGCGGCGTGGGTCCGGTGGAAGCCCGATTCGCTGACAGATCCGTTCGATCTCCCCCTGCAGCGCGTTCATGGCAGGAGAGGGAGAAACGCCGGCCCAGACCGAATGTGGTTTCTTGGAACCGAAGGAACCGATGCCGGTAAGGCTGATCTGGAATTCCTCGCGATCGATGCGATCCAGCCGATTGACCACCTCATCCGCGGTTCGACCATCGACGTCGCCGATGAAGCGCAAAGTGATGTGATAGTTTTCGACGTCGATCCATCGCGCACCGGGAAGCCCACCCCTCAGCAGGGAAAGGCTCAAGGCTGCATTGCGCGGAATTTCGAGGGCGGTGAAAAGTCTCGGCATGGCGACCTCCTCGAATCTCTTGATCCGTCAACAGCGGACCATGCAATGGAGTTCCGTGCAAGTCTTTATTTTTGCGGAGCAACAATAGTGCGCACGAAATTTTCCACGACAGGCAGAGAATGAGCAACCATGACGGCGACACCCTTCGCATTGGGATGCATGCCATCCTCAAGCTGAAGATCCTTTTGCAGGACAACGCCATCCAGGAAAAACGGATAGAGCGGCACCTGATATTTCTCAGCCAGCCGCTTGTAGAGACCGTTGAACCGCTCCGCATAATCGCCACCCATGTTCGGCGGCGCGAGGATGCCAGCCAACAAAGCCGGGATCTTCCGCTCCTTTAGCCGGCTGAGGATCGCATCGAGATTCTTTTCCGTCTGTTCGGGCGAGATGCCGCGCAGGGCATCGTTGGCGCCCAGTTCGACGATCACGCCTTGCGTGCCATCGGGTATCGACCAATCCACACGCGACAATCCGGCAGACGTGGTGTCACCGGAAACGCCCGCATTGGTGATCGTCACGTTCAGCCCCTTTGCCTTCAGTGCGGCTTCAAGCTGTGCCGTGTAGGATTCGTTCGGGGCGAGCTGGTAGCCCGCCATCAGGCTGTCTCCGAAACCGACGAGCTGTACCGCCGGCGTTTCAGCACGCGCGGCAGAAATGGTAAGCGCAAGCGAAGCAATGACAATCACGTGAGAAATGGCGTCTTTGAATTTCATCAGGGCGTCCCTAGATTGTGGCTGTTCCGCTGAAGCGGCGGACAGAAATGCCGAAGTCATCTCCAGCTATTAGGTCTTCTCCAGCTATATAGGGATCGCGCCGCGTGACGAACACCATCATAGAACTCCGGAAGGCGGATCTCACCTTGGGAAGTGCCGCGGCATCCGTTCATGTTCTGAAAGGTATCGATCTGACGGTCGGCCAGGGCGAGGCCGTGGGCATCGTTGGCCCCTCCGGCTCGGGAAAATCCACGCTTTTGATGGTGCTGGCCGGTCTGGAACGGCTGGATAGCGGCGAGATCTTCATCCGGAACACGCCTCTTCACGATCTCTCCGAAGACAAGCTCGCTGATTTCCGCGGGCGCAATATCGGCATCGTCTTCCAGTCTTTCCACCTGATCGCCAACATGACGGCACTGGAGAACGTGGCGGTGCCACTCGAACTCGCCAACGTCAAAAACCCCTTCGACATTGCCAAACGCGAACTGACGGCAGTGGGCCTCGGGCAGCGTCTCAACCATTATCCGGGCCAGCTCTCGGGTGGCGAACAGCAGCGCGTGGCAATCGCCCGTGCCCTTGCTCCCTCACCCGCCGTTCTGATCGCGGACGAACCGACCGGCAATCTCGACACCGAAACAGGACGGCAGATCGCCGACCTGTTGTTTGCTAAGCAGGCCGAGCGCGGCATGACGCTGCTGCTGGTCACCCACGACAATAGCCTCGCCGCACGCTGCTCCCGCCAGATCCGCGTGCGGTCGGGTGAAATCGCGGGCGATAGCGCTGGCGAAACGAAGCGCGCCGAGCAGGCTTTCGCATGAGGCTCGCTCTTCCTCGCTTTGAACTTGCCCTTCGGCTGGCATTGCGCGAAATGCGCGGCGGCCTTTCCGGCTTCTATATCTTCCTCGCCTGCATTGCGCTGGGCACCGGTGCCATTGCGGCCGTCAATTCCGTTTCCAAGGCCATCACAAGCGCGATCACCACGCAGGGGCAGACGCTTCTGGCGGGCGATGTTCGCTTCGAGCTGAACAACCGCGAAGCCAGCCCTGATGAACTCGCCTATCTCAAATCACTGGGTCAGGTCGCTGTATCCACCGGGGTGCGTTCCATGGCGCGTCTGCCTGATGGCTCGCAGCAGGCATTAGTGGAAGTGAAAGCGGTGGATGGTGCCTATCCGCTCTATGGTACCGTCACCACCGACCCGCAACAGCCGCTCGATACGCTGCTCGCCAAGCAGGATGACCATTATGGCGCGCTCGCAGCGCCCGTTCTCATCGAACGCCTTGGCCTGAAACCCGGCGATGAGATTCTTCTCGGCAATATCAAGCTTCGTTTGCATGCAACGCTGGCGACCGAACCCGACGCCCTCTCGGAAGGCTTCGGCTTCGCACCGCGCATGATGGTCAGCCGCGAGGCGCTGAAGGCCTCCGGTCTCATCCAGACAGGCAGCCTGGTCGAACATTCCTACAAGATCAAGCTCGACAATCCAGTGACACGCGCAGGCGTCATTGCCGCCGCCAACAAGCAGTTCCCCTCTGCGGGCTGGTCGGCGCGCACCAGTGACCGTGCCTCGCCATCGCTGACGGAGAATGTCGAGCGCTTTTCGCAATTCCTCACGCTGGTCGGTCTGACGGCACTGATCGTTGGCGGCGTGGGCGTGGCGAATGCCGTTCGCGCCTTCCTCGACGCGAAGCGCACGACCATCGCCACCTTCAAATGCCTCGGCGCACCGGCCATGGTCGTGACCCTCATCTATCTCATGCAGATCCTGCTGATCGGCAGCGTCGGCATCATCTTCGGCCTGGCTTTGGGCGCCGCCGCCCCCTTCGCCGCAACCGCCTTCCTGAAAGATGTCCTGCCGCTTCCGGCAGAAGCGACCATCTATCCATCGGCACTGGTTCTGGCGGCTCTCTTCGGCCTGATCACCACCTTCGCCTTTGCCATCCTGCCACTCGGCCATGCCCGCGAAGTTCCGGCGACGGCACTTTTCCGTGAACAGAGTTTTGACCAGAGCCGCCTGCCGCCTTGGCCATACCTGCTGGCCGGTGGCGTTGCACTCGCAGCGCTCGCTGCACTCGCAATCTTTTCTGCGGAAGACCATTTCATTGCCAGCATCTTCCTTGCAGCCGTCGCAGGCGCCTTTGTGCTGCTGCGGCTGGTCGCGGCAGGTATCGCGGCACTCGCACGCCGGAGCCCACGCGTGAACTCGCCGGCGCTGAGGCTCGCGATCGGGAACATTCACCGACCCGGTGCGCTCACCCCCTCTGTCGTGCTGTCGCTGGGACTCGGCCTCGCCCTCTTGGTGACGCTCGCCCTGATCGACGGCAATCTGCGCCGCCAGTTGAGCGGAGAGATCGCCAACAAGGCCCCCAATTTCTTCTTCGTCGATATCCAGGGCAGCGAGCGGGAAGGCTTCCTGAAGACGGTTCAGCAGTATTCGCCACAGGGCGTTGTGACGCAGGTGCCCATGCTGCGCGGTCGCATTCTCGCTTTCAACGGCACGGATGTGACCAAGATGAACGTGCCCCAGGGCGGCCGCTGGGTGCTGCGCGGCGACCGTGGCATTACCTATGACGAAAAAGTGCCATCCAATTCCCGCGTCGTCGAAGGTTCCTGGTGGCCGGCGGATTATACCGGCGAGCCGCTGGTATCCTTCTCAGCGCAGGAGGCACGCGAACTCGGCCTGAAGATCGGCGATACGGTGACGGTCAATGTTCTCGGTCGCAACATCACCGCGAAGATCGCCAATTTCCGGCAGATCGAATGGCAGTCGCTCTCGATCAATTTCGTGATGGTCTTCTCGCCTAATACCTTCCGGGGCGCGCCGCATGCCTGGCTTGCAACGCTGAAGGACCCCGGCGCCACCGCCGCGCAGGAGGGAGCGATCCTGAAAGCCGTCACCAACGCTTACCCGACCATCACCTCGGTGCGGGTCAAGGATGCGCTCGATATCGTTGGCCAGCTCGTGGCTCAGCTGGCCACAGCCATTCGCGCCGCTGCGGCCATTGCTCTCGTGGCTTCCGTCCTGGTGCTTGCCGGTGCGCTGGCATCCGGCAATCGGGCGCGCACGCACGATGCCGTGATCCTGAAGACGCTGGGCGGAACGCGCACAATGCTGATGCGCGCCTTTAGCTACGAATACATGATCCTGGGTTTTGCGACGGCCATCTTTGCGCTCGTCGCGGGCGCCGTGTCCGCTTGGTATGTCGTCGCGCGCCTCATGCGCATGCAGGCAACCTTCCTGCCGGATGTGGCCGTCGGCACGGTCGTCGGCGCCCTGATCCTGACGGTCGGCATTGGTCTGGCTGGCACGTGGCGGATTCTCGGCCAGAAGGCAGCTCCGGTTCTGCGGGAATTGTAAGCCGGGGCAGCAGCACAAGAATACCGGCAACCTCAACCAAGAATTTCGGAAATTCTGCAGATACCTGCGGCATTAAATTTTCGTCATTTTGCGGAATCAACCTTCGCATACTTGAACAAAAGCCCAAGTCTTCGCATATTCCATGCATGCTTGCTGAGGCTCCGCAGCGGCGCACGGGCGGAAAACCCCTGACACCGTAGCAACACCGGAGCTTTTTGAGGAACCAATGGCTGATCCCTACAACTTCCAGAACCGCGCTGCACAGGCTCGTGTGCAGTCGGGCGCGATGATCGATGAGGGCCTTCGCGCCTACATGCTCAAGGTCTACAACCTGATGGCACTTGGACTGGCGATCACCGGCGTCGCAGCGTTCGCGACCTGGCAGCTCGCCGTTCAGGGTGGCCATATCACGCCCTTCGGCGCCGCGATCTACCAGAGCCCGCTGCGCTGGGTGGTGATGCTGGCTCCGATTGCCGTGGTGTTCTTCCTGAGCTTCCGCATCAACCGCATGAGCACGGGTGCCGCTCAGGGCGTATTCTGGCTCTATGCCGCGCTGATGGGCGTGTCGCTGTCGTCGATCTTCCTGGTCTATACCGGCCAGAGCATCGTGCAGACCTTCTTCGTGACGGCTGCTTCGTTCGGCGCGCTCTCGCTCTATGGTTACACGACCAAGCGTGACCTCTCCGCGATGGGCTCCTTCCTGATCATGGGTCTGTTCGGCCTGATCATCGCTTCGATCGTCAACATCTTCCTGGCGTCGTCCGCCATGGCGTTTGCGATCTCGGTCATCGGCGTTCTGATCTTCGCAGGCCTGACGGCTTACGACACGCAGAAGATCAAGGAGATGTATTACGAGGCTGACGACGTTGCCATGACGGGCCGCAAGGCAATTATTGGCGCACTGACGCTCTACCTCGACTTCATCAACCTCTTCATGTTCCTGCTACAGTTCCTGGGCAACAAGGACCGCTAAGTAGCAGCGAAACAGGATACTGATTCAAAGGCGGCTTTCGGGCCGCCTTTTTTCATTCCAAATGTTTCCAGGCGGTGCGGAAGCCGAAGAAGCCGAGAACGGCCATCAACTCCATGATTGGGATGATGGTGCCGAAGGCGGTCAGCGGATCGCTGAGCCATGCGGCAGCAACGCCACCCAGAAAACCGCAGCCCATCTGGATGAAACCCATCAGGGCAGATGCAGAACCTGCAAGTCGCGGATATGGGCTGAGCCCTGCCGTCGTAACGTCCGGGATGATGAATGCCATGCCGAAGGAGCAAAAGCCGACGGGTAGCATGATCGACAGGTAGCTGGGCGCAATCAGATGGGTGGACAGGAAAATCATCAATCCACCAATGCCGACCAATGCCATGCCGAAGCGCAGCGCCTGTCCCGGTCGGAGATGTCTTGACAGCTTTCTCAGTGCCACCGATCCGGCGAAGTAGGAGCCCGTCTGCATCAGCATGCCGGCGCCGAATTGGGCCGGTGTCAGGCCGACGATTTTGATCAGAACAAACGGCAACATGGTGGATTGCGCGTAGAGCGCACCCACATTGCCACCGAGAATGATGGCGGAAAACAAGACACGCATATCCGCAAGCAGCGTGCCATAGGATTTTACCAGTCGGTCCGGACGGATGAGGCTCAAGTCAGGCTTTGCCGTTTCTTTCATGAGGGCGGCAACAGCCAAGGCGCTCGCCAAGCCGAACCCGACCATCAGGAAGAAGACGGACTGCCATCCGAAAGCGGCGAGTGCCAGGCCTCCTATAGTGGGAGCCGCCGCGGGGCCGATGGCCAACACGATGCCGACCATGTTGAGGATGCGAGCGGCTTCTGCCCCGGAGAATTGATCACGGACGATGGCGCGAGATACGGTCACCCCGACGGATGCCCCGATACCCTGCACGAGGCGTCCCGCCAACAGCAGGTCGATGGTGGGAGCCACGACACAAATAATGCTGCCGACAAGGTAGATTGCCAGGAAGGCGAGGGTGGCTGCCCGCCGCCCGAAGGCATCCGAACAGGGGCCCGATATCAATTGGGCGCAGGCAAAGCCTGCGAAATAGAGCGAGAGCGTCAGCTTGATGGCGGCATCCGTCGTGCCAAACGCGTGCACCAGTTCCGGCATGGCAGGCGTGTATATCGCCATGGAAAGCGGGCCGATCATCGTCAGCGTGGCCCCGAGCAAGGTGGTGCGCCGCTCGCTCATTGGGTTGAGGACAGAAGGCGCATCCTGCATCAGACGGCAGCCTCGGAGGCAGGGTCGTCAGCTTGAAGATTCCGGATCACATGCGCCAGCAGGCGGCAGAGCGCTTCTGCATCCTCATCCCCCAGACCCTTGGTCGCCTGGGCCAGCAGGGCGCGCAACTCTGTCCGGATGGCCTCGATCATCGGCATGGACGAATTGGTCAGTCGCACGCGTTTGGCACGTCGATCCACGGGGTCGGGATGTCGTTCGATCAGCCCTTGTGCCTGCAGCTTATCGAGGAAGGTGCATACCGTCATGGGCTCGATCCCCATGCGAGCGGCAATATCCAGCTGCCGGCAGTCCTTCAGTGCATGCACGTTCAACAGTGTGCGCGCTTCCGCTGGCGTAATCCCCAATCCGGCTTCCGAAATGCGCCTTTCGAAAGCTGCACGCAAGTGGCGCGCACTGTCGGTCAACAGGAAGCCGAGTATCTCGATGTCGGATGTTTCAGTCATGATGCCTCAAATCTTGATAAGGCACCCTTACTATCTTCCCTCAAGGAGGCAAATCAAAACTCGGAATATCGATGAAAAGGATTTGGCTGACTGAAGTGGTTCAACTCATGCCGCGATGAAGTTCAACGCGGAAGTCAGACCCGCTGCCCTTCCTTCGTCCCCGACAGCCAGCGCCATCTGCAACTGATCATGATAGAAACTTTGAAAGTCGAAGGGGCTGTTTTCTGATACGGAGGAGAGATCGATCACCCGGCCCGTCGCATCGACGGAGTGCATCGGCAGTTCCTGTGCGAGAACCCGGTAGGTATCCAGATCGATCGTGCCGTTGTTGAAGCTTTGAAGCGCAATATCGCGCAGATCGCGTGGCGAAATGGCTCTAAAGTCGACCTGCGCCGATCGCGTTTCGGGCACCTCAAAGGTGGCGCGCACGTCCGAGGGCAACTCGAACCCGGGGCGCTCGATTTTTGGGGTGCGGGTCAGGTCCTGCTGCAGCAGGCTGCCCGCCCAGTTCACGGAAGTGATTTCCATGGCGATATCCTTCCTCACCGGATACGTGGCGAAGGATAGAGTTTGGCAAATCTGCGTCAATTATTAATAATTGATTAAGATTTCTTGTCGGATGGTCTCGTTCATCTACATCGTATGCTCGCCGTTTTCTGGGCGCATGCTTGCGCTCGATTCTTATCGCCAAAAGGAAAGCTCATGACACAGTCTGCCGCCATCAATTCCGCCCTTGTCGACTGGAGCGGCCTGAACGGCCTTCCGCATTTCGATCGTGTGAAGGATGAGGATTTCCGCAGCGCCTTCGACGCGGCACTGGCGCGCCACGATACGGAGATCGATGAGATCGCCAACAGTGCCGAGGCTCCGACCTTCGCCAATACGATCACGGCGCTCGAAGTGGCGGGCGATGAGCTGTCGCGTGTATCGGCTCTCTTCTGGAACCGGGCTGGCGCTCATACCAACGAGACCATTCAGGCCCTGGAGCGTGAAATCGCGCCGAAGATGTCCCGCCACTATTCCCGCATCGCCATGAACGAAGCGCTGTTCCGGCGCGTGGATACGCTGTGGGACAAGCGAGCGGACCTCGGCCTGACCGGCGAAGAGCTGCGAGTGTTGGAGCGTCACTGGAAGGGATTTGTGCGCTCCGGCGCCAAGCTCTCCAAGGAACAGCAGGAGCGTCTGGCCGTCATCAACGAAACGCTTGCGGGTCTTGGCGCCAAGTTCGGCCAGAACGTGCTGGCGGACGAAAAGAGCTGGTCTCTGATTTTGACCTCTGAAGACGAGTTGGAAGGCGTTCCGCCTTTCTTGCGAGATGCCATGGCGGGTGCGGCACGTGAGCGGGGCGAAAAGGATGGCGTCTATGCCGTCACATTGTCTCGCTCTATCATCGAACCTTTCCTGACGTTCTCCAAGCGTCGGGACCTGCGCGAAAAGGCATTCCAGGCCTGGGTCAGCCGTGGCCACAACGGCGGCGAGACAGACAATATCGCGACCGTGCGCGAAGTGCTTTCGCTGCGCGCCGAAAAGGCCGGTTTGCTGGGCTATGAGAACTTTGCGGCCTATAAGCTGGATGACACCATGGCCAAGAACCCCGCCAATGTGAACGACCTTCTCATGAAGGTCTGGCGCAAGGCGCGCGCCAAGGCGCTGGAAGAAGAGGCGGCACTGTCCGGCCTGATGGCGGAGGAAGGCATTAACGGGTCCGTTCAGCCCTGGGACTGGCGCTACTATGCGGAGAAGCTGCGCGAGCGGATGTTCGACTTCTCCGAATCGGAGCTGAAGCCTTATCTGCAGCTCGAAAAGATCATCGAAGCCTGCTTCGATGTGGCGACGCGTCTGTTCGGCGTTACCATCACCGAAGTCAGGGGTGTCACCGCCTACCATCCCGATGTCCGGGTGTTCGAAGTGCGTGATGCGGACGGTACGCTGAAGGCGATGTTCCTCGGCGATTACTTCGCTCGCCCCTCCAAGCGCTCCGGTGCCTGGATGAGTTCCTTCCAGAGCCAGCACAAGCTGCCGCTGAAGAATGGCGCGACCGGAGAATTGCCGATCATCTACAATGTCTGCAATTTCGCAAAGCCTTCGAAAGGCAAGCCGGCGCTTCTGTCGCTGGATGATGCCCGCACCCTGTTCCATGAATTCGGTCATGGCCTGCATGGCATGTTGTCGGATGTGACCTATCCCTCCGTGTCAGGCACTGGCGTCTCACGCGATTTCGTGGAACTGCCGTCGCAGCTTTACGAACACTGGCTGACCGTGCCGGAAATCCTCACCCGCTATGCCGTGCACTACGAAACCGGCGCGCCCATGCCCAAGGCACTGCTGGACAAGGTTCTTGCCGCCCGCACCTTCAATGCCGGTTTCAATACGGTGGAGTTCACCTCGTCGGCTCTGGTCGACATGGCCTTCCATACGCGTGGCCCGGTGGAGGACCCGATGGCCGTGCAGGCCGAGGTTCTTTCAGAAATCGGCCTGCCGTCCTCGATCGTCATGCGCCACGCCACGCCGCACTTCCAGCATGTATTCTCCGGTGACGGCTATTCGGCCGGCTATTATTCCTACATGTGGTCGGAAGTGCTGGATGCCGATGCGTTCGCGGCCTTCGAGGAAACCGGCAATGCCTTCGACCCTGTCATGGCCCGCAAGCTGAAGAACAATATCTATTCCGTCGGCGGTTCGATCGATCCGGAAGAAACCTACAGGGCCTTCCGCGGCAAGCTGCCGGACCCGGACGCCATGCTGAAGAAGAAGGGCCTTGCCATGGTTCAGGAACTGGCCGGCAGCGACGCCTAAAGAGCGTATTCGCCCCTGCTTTAATTTGAAGATGGAATGGTTTCCATCACAAGAAGTGGGGGGCGAATCGCATAAGAGTCGCATAGATTTCATGCGACTCTCCTAACCGGGAGTTCCTTCGCAGAGGACTTCCGCCATGGCCGCCATCATCAGCGCAGACAACGTCGCCAAGATCTTCCGTCAGCGTGTGCGCCAGCCGGGCGTGCTCGGTGCGTTCAGGGATTTCGTGGCGCCTGTCAGCAAGCCGGTGAAGGCGGTGGATGGCATTTCCTTTGCCATCCAGCCTGGCGAAGCAGTCGGTTATCTCGGGCCGAACGGTGCCGGCAAATCCACCATGATCAAGATGCTGACGGGTATCCTGGCGCCATCTTCCGGCACGGTTACCGTGCTTGGGAGGCATCCGCAGCAGGAGCGGGTGGCCAATGCCCGCGAGATCGGCGCGGTCTTCGGCCAGCGCACGCAGCTCTGGTGGGAACTTCCTCTGTCCGAAAGCTTTGAACTGCACCGGCGCATGTACCGGGTGCCTGAACCGGTCTTCCAGCGCAATCGCGCAGACCTCATCGATATGATGGAGCTCTCCTCCTTCATCGGTCGGCCGGTGCGCCATTTGAGCCTTGGCCAGCGCATGCGCGCGGAAATCGCCATGGCGCTGATGCATGATCCGAAGATCCTGTTTCTGGACGAGCCGACCATCGGTCTCGATGTGGTGGCCAAGGATGTCGTGCGAAAGTTTCTGACCCGCATCAATCGCGAGCGCGGCACGACGATCATTCTCACCACCCACGACCTGCAGGATATCGAGGAGATCTGTCCGCGCCTGATCATGGTGGATGAGGGCAAGCTTCTGTTCGACGGGTCGATTGCCGACCTGCGCGTCACCTTCGGCGCGAAGCGAAGACTGACGCTCGAATTCGCGCATGATCCCGGACATGTCGAGCTTGCCGATGCCGAACCGCTTGCAGGCGAGGGGGCGGTGCGCGAATTTCTGCTGCCGGATGACAATCGCTCCCTGGTGCAATTGATCGGCGCGCTGCCGGCGGGCTCTGATCTGCGCGATGTGCGGCTGCACGAACCTGGGATCGAGGAGATCATTCGCACCCATTACCAATCCAAGGTGCCCGCATGAGTGCCTTCATCGCCTTGGTTCTGGCATCCTTCCGCCGGGAGACCCAGCATCGCCTCCAAACGGCGATGCGGATCATCGGCGGGCTTGTCGAGATCCTGGCACGCATTTCGATCTGGCAGGCGGTGTATGCCGGTCGGGCTGCTGTGGGCGGCATTTCGCTGGATAGCATGATGACCTATGCGCTGGTGGGCGGCACCATTCTCTCCAGCTGGGAAGCCACAATGATCGTGCGCGAAGTGGGGACGACCATTCGGACGGGCGCGATCGGCGCGACCTTGCTGCGCCCTGCCAGCTATCCGCTGATGCTGCTTGCCGAACAGATCGGCGCGCGGCTGTTCGAGTGGGTCATCATCGGCCTGCCGGTCATTGTCGTCATGGGGGCGATCTATGGTCTGCTGCCGCCAGCCAGCCTGCCGCATGGCCTGTTGTTCATCGGCTATCTCGCCGTTTCCATCGCCATCCTGATGCTGACCGGCATCCTCATCGGGCTCTTCTCCTTCTGGGTTTTCGATGCCCATTCGCTCGAATGGTTCATGCGCGGTCTGCTTGCCGTGCTGTCCGGCAGCCTTGTGCCTATCTGGTTCTTTCCGGCAGGGTTTGGCGAGGTCGTGCATTTTCTCCCCTTCTCCTGGATCACCTATCACCCCATGGCCGTCTATCTGGGTCAGCGTGACCTGATGGCGTCGCTGGAATATCTCGTGGGCGGCATTGGCTGGGCAGGTCTGTTGGCGCTGACAGTCGCATTCGTCTGGTCGCGGGCCTGCCGCCAGGTCGTGGTGCAGGGAGGCTGAAGGATGCGAGACACGCTTTCCTTGCTCTTCTACCTCATGCGGCTCAGGGTGCGGACCCGGCTGGAGTTCCGCGCCAGTCTTGTCATTGCATGGGTCGCGCAGGCCTTTGGCTATGCGGGCGTCTTCACGCAGCTCTGGCTGATCCTCACCCGGTTCGAGAATCTCGGCGGCTGGACATGGCCACAGATGGCCATGCTGCTCGGCTTCCATACGTTGGGCTATGCGCTCGGCGCCTGCTTTACCCTGGTGCAGCTGAGGCGCATGGAGGAGATCGTGCTCGGCGGTGAGTTCGATACGCTGCTGGTGCGCCCGATCAACCCTTGGGCCTATCTGGTCTTTTCCGGCTTCAATGTGGAGTATGGCGGGCACATCGTGCTGGGTGCCGGCCTGATCCTCTGGGCGCTGCCTCATCTCGGCCTTGTCTGGACACCCGGAACGGTGTTTCTGCTGGCGGGCGGATTGATCAGCGCGGCGCTCATCACCGCCTCGACCATCACCATCATCAGCGCCTTTGCATTGATCCTGGGCCGTGCGCGCTACCTGTTCGGCCTCTATTTCGACTTCTGGGAGCTGTCGCGCTATCCAGCCAGCATCTTTGCCCCGGCACTCCAGCTCATGCTGCTAACGGTCGTGCCGCTGGGGTACATGGCGTTTGTGCCCGTTTCGGTGCTGCTCGGCCGCCCCGTTCCCTATCTCGGATCGTTCGCGGAAGCGGCGGCGCTGGCTGCCGGGCCTCTCTCCGTTCTCGCAGCCGTGGCCTTCTGGCGTTTCTGCATGAACCGCTATCAGGGAGGTGGGGGGTGAACGCAGGTGTATCCCTCTTAACCCTTCATTCACCCGCCCCCTTTCGCAAATGCGAAAAACAAGCTATGAGCGCCCCAACGAAAATTGGCGCGTTGAGCTCCCGGCGTGCGCCACAGCCCCAGAGAACCAGATATGGCACTTCGCAACATCGCGATCATCGCGCACGTTGACCATGGAAAAACGACCCTCGTCGACGAGCTGCTGAAGCAGTCCGGCTCGTTCCGCGAAAACCAGCGCGTTGCAGAACGCGTGATGGACTCGAACGACCTCGAAAAGGAACGCGGCATCACCATTCTCGCCAAGGCAACTTCGGTGGAATGGAAGGGTGTCCGCATCAACATCGTCGACACCCCCGGCCACGCCGACTTCGGTGGCGAAGTGGAGCGCATTCTCTCGATGGTGGACGGCGCGATCGTTCTCGTCGATAGCTCTGAAGGTCCGATGCCGCAGACCAAGTTCGTCGTGTCCAAGGCGCTGAAGGTTGGTCTTCGCCCGATCGTCGCGATCAACAAGATCGACCGTCCCGATGGCCGCCATGAGGAAGTCATCAACGAGGTCTTTGACCTGTTCGCCAATCTCGATGCCACCGACGAGCAGCTCGATTTCCCGATCCTCTACGGTTCGGGCCGTGATGGCTGGATGAACTTCAACCCGGAAGGTCCGAAGGAAGAAGGCCTTGCGCCGCTTCTCGATCTCGTTCTGAAGCATGTGCCGGAACCGACGGTCGAAGAGGGTCCGTTCCGCATGATCGGCACGATCCTCGAAGCCAACAACTTCCTCGGCCGCATCATCACCGGCCGTATCGCCTCCGGCTCGATCAAGCCGAACCAGGCCGTCAAGGTTCTCGGCCAGGATGGCAAGACTATCGAAACCGGCCGTATCTCCAAGATCCTTGCATTCCGCGGCATTGAGCGTACCGCCATCGAAGAAGCCCATGCGGGCGACATCGTTGCGATCGCCGGCCTCTCCAAGGGCACGGTTGCCGATACCTTCTGCGATCCTTCCGTTACGGAAGCCATGACGGCGCAGCCGATCGATCCGCCGACCGTCACCATGTCCTTCATCGTCAACGACAGTCCGCTGGCCGGCACCGAAGGCGACAAGGTCACGAGCCGCGTCATCCGCGACCGCCTGTTCAAGGAAGCCGAAGGCAATGTCGCGCTGAAGATCGAGGAAGCGGAAGGCAAGGATTCCTTCTTCGTGTCCGGCCGCGGCGAATTGCAGCTTGCCGTTCTGATCGAAACCATGCGCCGCGAGGGCTTCGAGCTTGCCGTGTCGCGTCCGCGCGTCGTCATGCATAAGGACGAAGCGACCGGCCAGACCATGGAGCCGATCGAGGAAGTGGTCATCGACGTGGATGAAGAGCATTCCGGCGTCGTTGTGCAGAAGATGTCCGAGCGCAAGGCCGAAATGACGGAACTGCGCCCCTCCGGTGGCAACCGCGTTCGCCTGAAGTTCCTGGCACCGACCCGTGGCCTCATCGGCTACCAGTCCGAACTGCTGACCGACACGCGCGGCACGGCGATCATGAACCGCCTGTTCCACAGCTACCAGCCGTTCAAGGGCGCGATTGCCGGCCGCAACAACGGCGTTCTCCTGTCCAACGGTTCGGGCGAGGCTGTTGCCTATGCCATGTTCAACCTGGAAGATCGCGGCCCGATGATCATCGAGCCGGGTGAGAAGGTCTATCAGGGCATGATTATCGGCATCCACAGCCGCGATAACGACCTGGAAGTCAACGTGCTCAAGGGCAAGCAGCTCACCAACATCCGCGCCGCCGGCAAGGATGAAGCCGTGAAGCTGACCCCGCCGATCCGCATGACGCTCGACCGTGCGCTCTCCTGGATTCAGGACGACGAGTTGATGGAAGTCACGCCGAAGTCGATCCGTCTGCGCAAGATGTATCTCGACCCGAATGATCGCAAGCGGTTCGAGAAGGCGAAGATCGCCTGACGCACGAAGTCGCGTTGTAGTATCGAGACCCCGGCTGAAAAGCTGGGGTCTTTTTCTATGGCGCTTGGTATAACGCACCTGATGCCTTGTCGCTTTCATTAAAAAAGCGTTAATCTGTCTTTCGCGGTGTTCGAAGCATGATCGCTTCGAAGCTGCCCAAAGTTTCCACCTTGGAAGCCTTGGATCAGCGGCGGCGAGAGCAGAGTATTGTCATGAAGACCCTATCCATCGACGTCAGGCGAGCTGAAGCCTCTGATGCACGCGCTATTTCCGAAGTGCATCGCGAGGCATGGACCCAAGCCTATGCGGGTCTGATCCCGCACAAGGCGTTGACGCAGATGCTGGAGCGCCGTGGCGAAGCCTGGTGGCGCCGTGCGACGCGTGGCCCTGCAACGCTGCTGGTGCTGGATGTCGCAGGCACGATTGCCGGCTATGCGACGATTGGATTGAACCGCGCCCGTGCGCTGCCGCAGGATGGCGAGATCTATGAAATCTACCTGCGTCCGGAGTTTCAGGGCATCGGCCTTGGTCGCCGCCTGTTCGGCGAAACGCGCAGACTTTTGAAATCGCTGGGCTGCAATGGCCTTGTTCTCTGGTGCCTGGAAGACAGCGAACATGCGACCCGCTTCTTCCGCCGCCATGGCGGTCTTGATCTTGCGGAAGGCATGGAAGACTTCGACGGCGTGAACCTGCGCAAGATCGGCTTCGTCTGGCCCTGAGACGACCCTTCAAGCCCGTCTTTCCGCTCGTCAGCCGGTTGGCTGATGTTGCATTGCATCCAGATTCCCAGTATCGAGGCGGCACCTTTCAACGCTATCGGGGAAGAATATGCGTATCGATGCAATCAAGGTCGGCAAGAATCCGCCGGAAGACGTCAACGTGATTGTCGAGGTGCCGATCGGCGGCCACCCGATCAAGTACGAGATGGACAAGGACGCCGGCGCCCTCATCGTCGACCGCTTCCTCTATACGCCGATGACCTATCCGGGCAATTACGGCTTTGTGCCGCATACGCTCTCCGACGACGGTGATCCGATCGACGTTCTCATCTGCAACACTCGTCCTCTCGTTCCCGGTTGCGTCATCAATGTTCGCCCGATCGGCGTGATGCTGATGGAAGACGATGGCGGCAAGGATGAAAAGATCATCGCCGTGCCGGTTCCGAAGCTGACGCGCCGTTACGACAAGGTCGAGAACTACACCGACCTGCCCGAAATCACACTGAAGCAGATCGAGCATTTCTTTGAGCACTACAAGGATCTGGAGCCCGGCAAGTGGGTGAAGATCGGCGGCTGGCAGGATGTGACGGTTGCCAAGAAGCTGATCGTCGAGGCGATCGAGCGCTTCAACGCGCAGAAGTAATCAGCGCTTCCAGTTTGGATATCAGATCCTCCGGCTCGCCTTCGATCCGGAGGATTTTTTTGCGCGCCGTTTCACCCGAGACGAAGCTGATCGAGGATTTGGGAACGCGAAGCGCCTTTGCCAGAAGCTGGATCAGCGCCTTGTTGGCCTTTCCATCTTCGGGAACAGCGGTCACCCGTGCTTTCAGGAAGATATCGCCATCCGCCGACTGCTCGGCGCCATCCACGCCGTCGCGCGATGCGTTGGGCGTCAGCCGCACGGTCAGTCTGACATGATCGGCGAAAGCGGAATAGGGGATTATCGCAGCACCGCCGGCACGATCGTCGTCCACATCAGCGAGCGGATGAAGAAGATGATCAGCAGCAGGATGACCGGCGAAATATCGATACCACCCAGGTTCGGCATGATGCGGCGGATCGGGCGCAGTGCCGGCTCCGTCAGGTTATACAGCATGGTGCCGATCGAATTGACGACCTGGTTGTGAGAATTGATCACGTTGAACGCGTAAAGCCATGAGAAGATGGCGCTGGCGATAAGCACCCAGGTATACAGGTTCAATGCCAGGTCAATCGTCTGAAACAGCGCGAGCATTCATATCTCCATTTCTCGGTTGACAGACATGTAGACATTGGCGAGTTAAGCGGCAAGTGCCGCAGTGAGTGCCATGGCGAATCATGTTTAACGCGGCATCGCCTCGCCCCCGGCCAATCGAAAGCGCGTTTTCCCATGACCATCCATACGTCAGATGACCGGTTCGCAGCGTTCCGGCACAGTTCTTACACGCGTTTTTTCTTTTCGCGCTTTCTGGCTGCCTTTGCGATCCAGATCGTCAGTGTCTCCGTCGGCTGGCAGATGTATGATGAAACGAAAAACACGCTCTATCTCGGACTGATTGGTCTCTTTCAGTTCCTGCCGTCGCTGTTGTTGATTTTGGTGACAGGCTCCGTGGCCGACCGCTACAATCGCCGTGCCATCGTGGCGGCATGCCTGTTCGTCGGAGGCCTCTGCACGGCGGCTCTGCTTGCGCTGACGGTGACGCACCAGTTCGCGCCTTGGCTCGTCTTCGCGATCCTGATCGTCTTTGGCATTGAGCGCGCCTTCATGGGCCCTGCCGTCCAGTCGCTCGCTCCGAACCTGGTGCCGGAAGAGGCGCTTCCAAACGCGGTGGCGTGGAACTCCTCCTCCTGGCAGACGGCTTCCATTTTGGGCCCTGTCGCGGGTGGTCTGCTCTATGGTGTCAGTGCCGTTGCAGCCTATTCCGTTTCGCTGCTCTTCATGTTGGGTGCAGGCTTTCTTGTCATCACCATCCCCAAGCCTTCGCAGCGTAGCGCACCGAAGGCCGTTGGCTGGGAAACGATTACCGCCGGCTTCCGCTTCATCTGGAGCGAGAAGGTGGTGCTGGGTGCGATCTCGCTCGATCTTTTCGCCGTGCTGCTGGGCGGTGCGGTTGCGCTGATGCCGGTTTTTGCCCGCGATATTCTCGACCTCGGTCCCTGGGGCCTCGGCCTGTTGCGATCAGCGCCTGGTATCGGCGCTATCGCAGTCGCCTTGTTTCTCGCGGCCTACCCGATCCGCCACCGTGCCGGCGTTGCCATGTTCGTGGGCGTCGCTCTGTTCGGCCTCGGCACGATCATCTTCGGCATGTCGCACACGGTCTGGCTATCAATCGCGGCGCTGATGCTGATGGGCGCTTCCGACATGATCTCGGTCTATGTCCGTGAAAGCCTGATCATGCTGTGGACGCCGGACGAGGTGCGTGGTCGCGTCAACGCCGTCAACATGGTGTTCGTCGGTGCCTCCAACGAGCTTGGGGAGTTCCGCGCCGGCACCATGGCGCATCTGGTCGGTGCGGTTCCGGCCGTCGTCATCGGCGGCTTTGGCACGCTGGCAGTCTCGATCATCTGGGCCTTGGGTTTCCCCAAGCTGCGCAAGATCGACAATCTGGATGCGCCGACAAAGAGTTGATTCAGGTCGCTTCGGCGTAATGCGGCGTTGTTGCCGCTTTCTGTTCAGGACGCTGGAAGACGAGATCCAGATAGTCCCAGAGCCAGGCGCGCAACGGCGCATCGAAAAGCATGCGCCCTTCCAGGTGTTCGCGCCCCTGCTGCGCATTGGGCATGACGAAGCGTGAGGCACCCCGCACCACCCAGCTATGCATCATGGCGCGGGTGAGTTCGGCGTGGAACTGTACGCCCCATGCGTTCTCACCATATCGGATCGCCTGGTGAGGATAGGCATCGCCTTCGGCCAGAAGCTTGACGCCGCGTGGCACACTGAAGCCTTCGCGATGAAAGTGATACACCATGCGCGGCCAGTTCATAAGCAGGCGGCCATGCTCTGTGGCGCGCAAAGGATACCAGCCGATTTCCGTCAAACCCCTGTCATCCGGGCCAACCTTGCCGCCGAGGTTCTTCACCAGCATCTGCGCACCCAGACAGATGCCGAGATAGGGCTTGTTTTCGCTGAGCGGCACGGAGATCCAGTCGATCTCCCGTTTCACGAAGTCTTCAGGGTCATTGGCGCTCATCGGGCCGCCGAATATGACGGCGCCGGAGTGGTTGCGCATGGTATCAGGAAGCGGATCGCCGAGTGCCGGGCGGCGGATATCGAGCGCAAAGCCTTTATCCATCAGCATCTGCCCGACGCGTCCCGTCGAAGAGCGTTCCTGATGCAGGACGGCCAGAATGGGCGGTTTGGAAGTCGAACGGGGAGGTGTCATCAACATTGCACTTACGTCCTCAGTCTCCTCCCGTATCGTCTCCTCCCGCACGCGCCACAGCCTTCTGGCGCTGAAGTACCCGGTCCCGGGCCGAAACGCCCAGAAGATCCGCGATCCTCCAAATCACATGATCTTCCATCTCGCTGCGCTCGCCGTCGGCATAAACGAGGTCCCAGAGGACCCCGACGAGCTCAACACATTCGTCCGGGTTCAAGTGCCTCTTAAGATCAGAGGTGAAGCGGAAATAGTCAACTGCTTCCAGGCCAGCCTCATGGCCAACCTCCATCAGCTGCTCCAGGTGCGACTTGTCGAGCTGGTATCGCTCGCGTAGCAGTTCCCGCAACTTCTCCACCTCGCTATCGGAAACCGTACCATCCGCCTCCATCACCTGGAAACAGAGACCGGCAAAGGCGACGCGCGGATCGTCATGGGCGAACTCGTTTTCGGGCCGCTCTCCGGTGAGGTTCTGGAAGAAATCCAGAATGGTTTCAAACATGGTCTGCTCTTTTAAAACAGGCGCAAGCGCGTGGCGGGTTCAGGGGTGGATGTTTGGTCCTTGACGCCCGGATCATCCGGCAGCCGGCCATTGAAAGGGCCTGCGGGCGTCTCTTCCGGACCGCTTTTGCTTTCGAGGTTCTGCTTTGCCTCTACCTTGGCGACGGGCTTTTCCACCACGATCGGCTTTACCGGAGGCTTTGCCGGTTTGGTGACGGATATTTCGGCAACAGCCGATGCCGGAGCTGGCTTCGGTTCTGGCGCAGCAGCGGGCGGTGTGACGGGCGGAAGGTTGGCAATGGCCGTTTCGGCAGACAGCGTACCTTCCTCGATCGGACCTTCAAGCTGGCCGAAGGGACGCTTCCACTCGAAGGCATCGAGACGGCCGGAGTTCGGCGAGAAAGGCAGCCAGCGTTCCGACACGATGCCATCGGCGACCCAGGCTGGGTCTTTTGGCGCACGCAGTGCCTGCGCCATCCAGTGGCGGATGCGGCCCTGATCGTTGGTTTCAGCCTCTTCGATATCGGCCAGTAGCAGATAGGTGCTTTCGCGCGGATCCATGCGCAGCGCCGCCTCTGCCTTTTCGCGGGCCTTCCTGAGCTCCTTCGCATCCAGTGCGGCCTGGGCGACAGCCAGCAGCGATTCGGGATTGTTCGGTTTCAGGCGCTCCAACCGCTCGGCCCGCATCAGGCGGTCTGCGGCGCTATCGCCGGTACGGGCGCGAACATAGGTTTCGGCCAATTGCGGATGCGGCTGGATCTTCCACACGCTCTCCATGATGGCTGCGGCCTTGCGCAGGTTGTCGTCCCGCAGCCAGGCCTTTGCAGCAATGATGGCGGCAGGCACCAGATCCTTGGCAAGTTTCAGGGCTGCACCCGCGCTTTCTCGCGCAGTACGTGGATCGCCCTCCAGCGCTTCCGTGGCTTTGGCGGTCAGCAGAACGGCCTTTAGACGATCGGCCTGCTTGCGATCGATGACATTGGCAATCTTCTGCTGGTCCAGCAGGCGGATCGCATCATCCCATTCGCCGGATTTGGAGCGATGCTCCAGCGTGGCCTGTGCGGCCCAGGGCAGGTAGGGTGCGGTTTCCGCAGCGGTTGCCGCATAGTGGCGCGCGGCTTCGTCCGCGCCGAGGCGCCGCGCTTCCATATAAAGACCGCGAAGACCCAGTTCGTGTGTTTCCGGATCCTCCGCCATCTTCTCGAAGATCTCGCGGGCTTCCTCGTGCCGTCCTTCGATCAAAGCCGTCTGGGCTTCCAGCAACTTGATCAGCGGCTCCTTGTTGCTCTTCAGCAAGCCGCGGGCACGCGCGCTCATCTTGCGGGCGACCAGCGCATTGCCGGCGCCTGCAGCAATCAGCCCCGCTGACAGAGCCTGATAACCGCGATCACGCTTGCGGGCACGGAAATAGCGGCGGACCGAATGAGGCGAGGTCCAGATGGTCTGGATCAGCCACCAGACGAACATCACGGCGCCGATCAATGCGACGATGGCGGTTGCGGCCACGATGATGCTGGTTTCGATCAGGCGGCCTTCGAAAGTGATGGAGATCAGGCCTGGGCGATCCGCCAGCCAGGAGAAGCCCCAGCCGAGACCGAGAACGATGACGAGAAAGACAAACAGACGAAACATGTGCTCTCCTCAGCCTCCGGACTGGCTTGCGGCCATGGCGCGGGTCAGTGTTCCGCTGGCAATCCCATCGATGTCGATGCGAGCATCCAGCGCCTTCTTGTAGTCCGCCGAAGCCATCTTCGACGCTTCTGGCAGGGCATTCCACTCGGAGACGGCGGCGGTAAGGTCGCCGTTCTTCACGCGCTCTTCCATGCGGGCTACAATCGCCTCCGGCGTATCGCCGGGCGCTTCGCCGACAGGGCGGATCTTGACGAGACGCATCGCGCTGGACAGAAGTCGGTCGGTCACGCCCTGGTCCGCCTGCTGGTGGGCTGCGTCGATCATCGCATTGGCTGCCGCGGGGAAGCGGCGCACAAGTTCGGCGCGCGTCGGTACACCGCGATCAGCATAGGGCTGCAGCGACTTCACGGCCGGATCATCGCCTGCCACGCTGGCAAAGGTCTTCAGTTCTGCCGAGAAGCCACCGCCGCGTTCCGTTGCGGCTTTCAAGCCGGCAGCAGCGAGCGCTCTGGCGATTGCCTGTTCGCGCCCTGGCTGGTTCAATCTCGCTTCCGTCTGGTCGAGGCGACGGCTGAGATTGGTATCGTTCTGGCTTTGCGCTTCTAAGGCAGATTTCAGCGTGGTCAGGTCGCCCTGCAGTGAATTGAGCTGCTGGGCCAACTGGTCCGAATTGCCGCCGCTCCCGGATTTGGAAGCTTCGAGCGCAGCTACCCGTCTGGTCAGATCGGGAGAGGACTGCAGCGTTTCAATCCGCTGGCGCAGTTGTGCGATTTCTGCCGAAGCATCACGCGCACCAGAACTGCCCGCCGAGGGTAGGAAACCGGCATACTGCATCGCGCCTGCCAGGAGCAGCGCCACAATGCCACCAGCAATGCCGGAGGCAAGCAGTGTCGATGTGGTCGGTCCACGGGGCGCTGAGGTTGTGTTTGCGCTTCGGTCCAAAGGCGGTTCGAGTGGCGGCGGAGGTGCCAGATCCGGTTCCGGCTTGGTGGTGGCGTCTTCTGCCTTCAGCTCTTCCGTCGTTGTTGTGTCGGGCTTTGGGGTCGCTTCCGAGAGGGAAACGGTCTCGATGCTTTCAGCAGATGGCTTGGCCGAATCCGTAGTCCCTTCCGCAGGCGGTGCCGGTTCGGCAGCAACCGCGACGTCTACGGCATCGGGCGATGGCTTTTCGCCATGACCTTCCACCTCGCCGCGGGCGGCCAGATCATCCGGCTGCAACGGCGCGGTCACGGTTGTCTCCGGGGCCTGTTCCGTTGCGGCAGCGTCCTGTTCCGCTTTCAAGTCGATTGTGACCGGTTCCTTCTGGGGTCGGGAGCGGCGTGGCGGCTTGTCGGAAACCATGGCAACCTCGTCTGGATGATGTCTTTCCGGAAACTAGTCAGCCGGAAGAGCGAAAGAAAGAGGCTCAAGGGAAATTGGTTCCCGCCTCCGGTGAGAGTAGAGACATGAGCGCGTCTTCAGACGGACGTGCGGCGACCACGACATTTCCTTGGAATTGCGCCGGGACTGCGGCGGCGGTTTTGGGGCTCATGCAGAAAATCTTCATCGCCGCCACCCTAGCGAGCCAATCTTGAAGAATCTCTTGCGCGAAAAAAGACTTGGCCGCTTCCCGCGAATAGAGAAGAACTGCCTCCGGCGGGGTTGAGAGCAGGCCTGCTTCCGCCTTTCCCCATGTTTGCGGAAGCATTCGATAGGCTTCAACTGTCCGGCATGGGATGCCTTGCGCTGCCAAGCCCACTTCGAAGTCGGGGGAACGGGGATTGCCGGCGATATAGAGAAGCGGCGCCTCTTGCTGTGTCCAATGCTTTGCAATCACGTCTGCGAGTTCATCGCCCGTGCCCGGTCCCGCCGTGACGTTCCGGAAGCCGACCGACCGAGCCGATTCGGCCGTCACGGCGCCAACCGCATATAAAGGGACGTCGAAGAGGGCAGAGATGTTGACCTCGCTCAGCGCGCGGACAGCCTCAGCACTTGTCACCGCGAGCGCGCAAAAGGGAGAGGCTAGGGCCTCTTCGATTGCGGCCGCATCATGCCGTGGTTCGAACAGTGGCAGGAGTATCGGCTCGTGACCCATGGCGCTCAACCGTGCAGCGGTCCGTTCCGCAGAGGTGCTTGGCCTGGTCACGAGCACGCGCATTCTCTATCCCCAGCCGTCGAAGAAGCTTGTACCGGCCGCGTTCCGAACCGCGGTGCCCGCCTGTGCACCGATGCGGCCTGCCTCATCACGCGGGCCATCGAGTTCCACGCTGTGCTCCTGGCGGCCGTCCGGCGTCAAAATCAGGCCAGAAAACTTCAGGTGCTCACCGTCGCAAATTGCGTAGCCGGCTATCGGCGTGCGGCAGGAGCCATCAAGGGCGGCAAGGAAAGCGCGTTCACAGGAAACTGCGTCCCAGGTCTTCCGGTCATTGATGGCATCCAGCAGTTCCAGCACGCGGCGGTCGCCGATACGGCTTTCGATGCAGATTGCCCCTTGCGCCGGTGCCGGCGGGAAATCCTCCGGGTTCATGATCTCGGTTGCCACATGTGGCATGGAGAGGCGGTTCAGCCCGGCAAGTGCCAGGAGCGTGGCATCCACCTGCCCGTCTTCCAGTTTGCGAAGCCGTGTTTCGACGAGGCCGCGGAAGGTGATCACGGAGATGTCAGGACGACGGCGGCGGATGAGCGCCTGGCGGCGCAACGAGGAGGAGCCGATCACCGCGCCCTCGCGCAATGCCATCAGGTTTGGTGCCGTCTTGCCGATGAAGGCATCGCGAAAATCCTCGCGCGGCAGATAGGCGGAAATCTCAAGTCCGGCAGGTAGGCTGGTCGGCATATCCTTCGAGGAATGCACGGCAAAATCCAGCTCGCCCGAGAGAAGCTGCTCTTCAAGCTCTTGCGTGAAAAGGCCCTTACCGCCCACCTCGGCCAGTGGACGATCGGTGATGCGGTCCCCCGTGGTGGAGAGCACCACGATCTCAAACATTTCTTCCGGCAGGCCATGCGCCGCCATCAGGCGGGCGCGCGTTTCAGACGCCTGGGCGAGTGCCAGCGGGCTTCCGCGTGTTCCAATCCGGAAAGGTTTTGTTTGCATCTCACGTCATCCGTTGTTACGCGGTTCTC
Source organism: Rhizobium oryzicola (assembly GCF_030504645.1). Classification (GTDB taxonomy): domain Bacteria; phylum Pseudomonadota; class Alphaproteobacteria; order Rhizobiales; family Rhizobiaceae; genus Neorhizobium; species Neorhizobium oryzicola. The sequence continues at coordinate 69,527 of NZ_JAUKWQ010000006.1, forward strand.
CGTAACCGGGTTTTTCCGGCATCGCAAATTATTCGAACGTCTCAATGTCCAGCTCTCTTCGCATTCTCGGCATCGAAACCAGCTGTGATGAAACCGCAGCCTCTGTGGTTGTGCGCCATCCGGATGGGCAGGGCGAGATTGTCTCCGACGTCGTTTTGTCGCAGCTGGAAGAACATAGCGCCTTCGGCGGCGTCGTGCCGGAAATTGCGGCTCGCGCCCATGTGGAGGCTCTCGATGGACTGATCGAGGAAGCGCTGACGCGGGCGGGCGTGACCCTTGCCGATGTCGATGCAATTGCTGCGACCTCCGGTCCCGGCCTTATCGGCGGCCTGCTCGTTGGCCTCATGACAGGCAAGGCGATTGCCCGTGCATCCGGCAAGCCCCTCTACGCTGTCAATCATCTGGAAGGGCATGCGCTGACGGCGCGCCTCACTGATGGGCTTTCCTTCCCCTATCTCATGCTGCTCGTTTCCGGCGGCCATACCCAGCTCGTGCTGGTCAAGGGCGTCGGCGATTACGAGCGCTGGGGCACCACGATCGATGATGCGCTTGGCGAAGCTTTCGACAAGACGGCCAAGCTTCTCGGGCTACCTTATCCCGGTGGTCCCGCCGTCGAGAAGGCAGCATGCATGGGTGATGCAACGCGCTTTGATTTTCCTCGTCCCCTGGTTGGCGAGAGCCGCCTCGACTTCTCTTTCTCCGGTTTGAAGACCGCCGTCCGGCAGGCGGCGACCGCGATCCAGCCCCTGACGGAGCAGGATATTGCCGATATTTGCGCCTCCTTCCAGCGCGCCATTTCGCGCACGCTGAAGGATCGTATCGGTCGCGGCCTTGCCCGTTTTTCGGAACGCTTTCCCGATTTGCCGGAACCGGCTCTGGTGGTGGCAGGCGGTGTCGCGGCCAATCTGGTTTTGCGCTCCACGCTGGAAGAGCTCTGTCGTGACCACCGTTTCCGTTTCATTGCGCCGCCGCTCCGGCTCTGCACGGATAATGCAGCGATGATTGCCTGGGCAGGCCTTGAGCGCATGGCCGCCGGCATGCCTGACGATCCGCTGGCGGTTGCGCCCCGTTCGCGCTGGCCGCTGGATGCGGAAGCTGCCGCTCTGATCGGTTCTGGAAAACGAGGTGCAAAGGCATGAGCGAGCAGGAAAAGTTCGTCGTTGTCGGCGCTGGTGCGTTCGGTACGGCACTTGGCACCGTCATGGCGCTGGATGGGCGCAGCGTAACGCTGATGGGACGTGACCCGTCCCTGATGGCGGATCTGCGCAATGATCGGGTGCACAATGCCGCCCTTCCCGGCGTGCCGCTACCGGATCTGCTGCAGTTTTCCGCCGAGCCGGATGCTCTGGAGGAGGCGACCATCGTTCTCTTCGCCGTCCCTTCTCAGGCACATGCCGACGCGGCCCGTCACTATGGTCCCTACATCCACCGTGACGCTGCCGTGGTGACCGCTGCCAAGGGCATCGAGCGCAAGAGCGGTCTTTTGCTGACACAGGTGCTTGAGCGCGAACTGCCGCATCATCCATTGGCTGTACTCTCGGGTCCCGGCTTTGCGGGTGATCTGGCGCGAGGGCTGCCAACCGCCATGGCGATTGCCGCCAATGATCAGGCGATCGCGGAGCGTCTGGCTCGCAGCCTTTCCACGCCGAGCTTCCGGCTTTATGCCTCTCTTGATCCGGTTGGCGTTCAGCTGGGTGGTGCATTGAAGAATGTGCTGGCCATTGCCTGCGGAGTGGTGGAAGGCGCAGGACTAGGCGACTCTGCGCGCGCTGCGTTGATTTCGCGCGGCCTTGCGGAAATGTCGCGGCTGGTCGTTGCCATGGGTGGACAGCCGGATACCGTGCGCGGCCTTTCCGGTCTCGGCGATCTCGTTTTGACGGCCACCAGCCATCAATCGCGCAACCTGCGCTTCGGCATCGGCCTCGGCCAAGGTGAGCCAGCGGATATGTCCGGTGGCAATCTGATCGAGGGTGCCTACACGGCGGCCATTGCAGCCAGCCTCGGCGAAAGCCACCATGTGGAACTGCCGGTGACGGAAGCCGTCGCCGCCATCATCGAGGGACGACTGGATGTGCGCTCCGCCATGGAGCAGTTGATGAGCCGCCCGATTACAACGGAATAGGACAGGAGAGTTCGATCATGCCGCTTTTTGCCTTTGTCTGCGCCGATAAGCCCGGTCATCTGAATGTGCGCATGGAGACGCGCCCGACGCATCTCGACCATCTCAATGCCCTCAACGAGAAGGGCATCTTGAAGATGGCCGGTCCTTTCCTGGATGGCGAAGGCAAGCCGAACGGCAGTCTCGTGATCGTTGAGACGGATACGATCGAAGAGGCGCGTGCGCTGGCCGACGCCGACCCCTACGCCAAAGCGGGCCTTTTCCAGTCGGTCGAGGTTAAGCCGTTCAACTGGGTCTTCAACAAGCCGGAGGCGTGAGGCGAGATGGCGTACTGGCTCTACAAGTCGGAACCCTTCAAGTGGTCCTGGGAGATGCAGAAGGCGAAGGGCGAAGCCGGGGAAGAATGGACCGGTGTTCGCAACTATCTGGCGCGCAACAACATGCGCGCCATGAAGATTGGCGACAAGGGCTTCTTCTATCACTCCAACGAGGGGCTTGAAGTTGTCGGCATTACGGAGGTTTGCGCGCTGTCGCATCCCGATTCGACGGCGGAAGGCGATCTGCGCTGGGATTGCGTGGATATTCGCGCCGTCTGCGACATGCCGAAGCCGGTGTCGCTGAAGGCTATCAAGGCCAATCCGAAGCTCGAAAAGATGTCCTTGGTCACCTCCATGCGCCTTTCCGTGCAGCCGGTGACCGAGGAGGAGTATTTCGAGGTCTGCCGTATGGGTGGGCTGGACAATCCGCCTCTTTCCCCTGCCTGAGGTCTTTACCCTGAAGACGGATCCGACCAGCTTCATCCTTGCCAATACCGGCCTGCTGACCCCGCCGCATGTGCCGGAAATTTCTCTGCATCTCGCAACCGAGGCGCATGAGCTTTGGCTGAAGACGGAAGAGGAGTTGCAGGAAATCGGCCTGCCTCCGCCCTTCTGGGCCTTTGCTTGGGCGGGTGGGCAGGGACTTGCCCGTTACGTGCTGGATCATCCGGAACTGGTTGCGGGAAGGCGCGTGCTGGATTTCGCGACCGGCTCCGGCCTCGTGGCGATTGCTGCGGCGAAGGCCGGTGCCGCGCATGTTCTGGCAGCCGATATCGATCCCTGGACCGAGGCGGCTGTTCGTCTGAACGCCGCCGAAAATGGGGCGGTGATTGATTTCACCAACGAGGACCTCATAGGTCAAGCGCTGGAGGTAGATGTCGTTCTGGCTGGCGATGTGTTCTATGACCGCGACTTTGCAAGCCGCCTCGTTGAATGGTTCTTTGAGCTCCGCGAGAATGACATTCGCGTGGTCGTCGGCGATCCCGGCCGCAGTTATTGCCCGAAAGATCGTTTGGAACCTCTGGTGACCTATCAGGTTGCCGTATCCAAAGCGTTGGAAGATAGCGAAGTCAAGAAGACAACAGTCTGGCAGTTTCGCTGATTATCTGGTGCCACGAATGACGCAAACGCCATGCTCATAGGCGCAGGCGGATGTTGCGCCATAGGCGCCGGTTTCGTTTTCGCCAACGCTGATGATTTTCACCTTGGGTGCCTCGGGCTCCGGAAGAGCGGAGGCAATACCATTCTGGCCGTAGAAATAGATGCCGTTGCCGCGGAAGCGCACGGCGGAAATTCCGCCGGCGAACGTGCCGACACCGCGGACATAGGAAGGGAGACCATTGCCGCCGACCTGGTCATGCCGGTGATGGTGGAAGGCGCGATGCGGCGCAAAATCCTCTGCCATGGCAGCCGGTGCCGAAAAGCCCGCGCCAAGGAGGACGCACCCGAATACGGCCTTGGTCCAATGTGTTGTCATGACGGGCTCCTTTCATTGTAAACGAAAGGTTAACATTCCCCATGATAAGGCTGCAAGGGTGATATCGCGTGGTGATCTATCGATGATTTGCCTGCGTAAATTCACACGGCTTGGCATGACGCCGGTAAGCCACTGACAACCCCAATCGATTAAATTTAAAATCCGTCTGGATTTGACTTGAGGTCTGTCAGTTGGGCGATTAAACCACGCGATGATGCAATGCACATCTTATCGGCAAGTGCATTGCCGGGGCGCGCGCCCCCGCGAGAACGCGCACTGAACGCCGTGAGGATATAATGGCGAATGTGACAAATAATCGGCCGCTGTCGCCGCATCTGCAAATTTATAAGTTCGTCCCGACCATGGCCATGTCGATCGTGCACCGCATCACCGGTGGCGCTCTCTACTTCGGCACGGTCCTGGTGGCTGCGTGGCTGATTGCCGCGGCATCGGGTGAGCAGGCCTTCAATACGGTCAACTGGTTCTTCGGCTCCTTTATCGGCAAGCTGATCCTGTTCGGCTACACCTGGGCAATTCTGCACCACACGATTGGTGGTTTGCGCCACCTGATGTGGGACCTTGGTTATGGCTTCGAGAAAGAGTTCTCGACGAAGCTTGCAAAGGCCAGCCTGGTTGCCTCGATCGTCCTGACCCTTCTGGTCTGGGCTGTCGTGCTGATCGTGCGCTGAGGAGACAGATCATGGATATGCGTACGCCCCTCGGCAAGGTTCGTGGTCTCGGCTCTGCCAAAAGTGGTACGGAGCATTTCTGGAAGGTCCGCACGACCTCGGTTGCTCTTGTTCCACTGCTCCTTTTCTATGTCGTTTTTCTGGTCATCTACGCCGGCAAACCCTATGCCGACGTGATCAGTGCGCTCTCCAATCCGTTCATTGCGACAATCAACGCGCTGACAATCATTGCCAGCATTGTACATATGAAGCTCGGCATGGAAGAGATCGTTCAGGATTACATTCATTCGGAAGTGACGAAGGTTGTCCTTCTGATGTTGAACTCCTTCTTTTCGTATGTGATCGGCGGTCTCTGTCTCATCGCCGCACTGAAGATCGCATTTGTAGGATAATCCCGCCATGGCATCGATCACCCCCATTGCGCAGACCGGCAAGGCCTACACCTATGTCGACCATTCCTACGACGTGATTGTCGTGGGTGCCGGCGGCGCAGGTTTGCGCGCAACGCTTGGCATGGCCGAGCAGGGCTTCAAGACGGCTTGCATCACCAAGGTTTTCCCGACGCGCTCCCACACGGTTGCGGCGCAGGGCGGTATTGCCGCTTCGCTGCAGAACATGACGCCGGACAGCTGGCAGTGGCACCTCTACGACACCGTAAAGGGTTCCGATTGGCTGGGCGACGTGGACGCCATGCAGTACATGGTCATGGAAGCCCCCAAGGCCGTCTACGAGCTGGAGCATTACGGCGTTCCCTTCTCCCGTAACGAAGAAGGCAAGATCTACCAGCGCCCGTTCGGCGGCCACATGCAGAACTTTGGTGCCGGCCCTCCGGTTCAGCGCACCTGCGCTGCCGCTGACCGTACCGGCCACGCCATCCTGCACACGCTGTACGGCCAGTCGCTGAAGAACAATGCGGAATTCTTCATCGAGTACTTCGCGATCGACCTGATCATGTCGGATGACGGTCGCTGCACGGGCGTTGTTGCCTGGAACCTCGATGACGGCACCATCCACCGCTTCGCGGCGAAAATGGTGGTTCTGGCGACCGGCGGCTATGGTCGCGCCTACTTCTCGGCAACCTCCGCCCATACCTGCACCGGTGACGGTGGCGGCATGGTGGCGCGTGCCGGTCTGCCGCTGCAGGACATGGAATTCGTGCAGTTCCACCCGACGGGCATCTACGGCTCCGGCTGTCTGATCACCGAAGGCGCACGTGGCGAAGGCGGCTACCTCGTCAACTCCGAAGGCGAGCGCTTCATGGAGCGCTATGCGCCTTCCGCCAAGGACCTGGCATCGCGTGACGTCGTTTCCCGCTGCATGACGCTGGAAATCCGCGAAGGCCGCGGCGTTGGCAAGAACAAGGATCACATCTTCCTGCATCTCGACCATCTCGATCCCGCCGTTCTGCATGAGCGCCTGCCGGGCATTTCCGAGAGCGCGAAAATCTTTGCAGGCGTCGATGTGACGCGCGAGCCGATCCCGGTTCTGCCGACCGTTCACTACAACATGGGCGGTATTCCCACGAACTACTGGGGCGAAGTGCTGAACGCCGACAGCAACAATCCGGAGCGTCTGCTTCCGGGTCTCATGGCTGTGGGCGAAGCGGGATGCGCCTCCGTTCACGGTGCAAACCGCCTCGGCTCCAACTCGCTGATCGACCTTGTGGTCTTCGGCCGTGCTGCCGCGATCCGCGCCGGTCAGGTCATCGACCGCGTCGGTGCCGTGCCGCAACTGAACAAAGCTGCTTGCGACAAGATCATGGACCGCTTCGACGGTCTGCGTCATGCCACCGGCGGTACGCCGACGGCCGTCCTGCGTGACAAGATGCAGCGCGCCATGCAGGAAGACGCAGCCGTCTTCCGTACGCAGGAATCGCTGGAGAGCGGTTGCAAGCGTCTCTCGGCCATCTGGAGCGAGATGAAGGATATCAAGGTCACCGATCGCTCGATGATCTGGAACTCCGATCTTGTTGAGACCCTCGAACTGCAGAACCTGATGGCCAACGCCATCACCACGGTCTACAGCGCCGAGGCCCGCAAGGAGAGCCGTGGTTCACACGCTCGCGAGGACTACACAGAAGGTGCATTCGCTGGTCGCGATGACGTCAACTGGCGCAAGCACTCGCTGGCATGGGTCGGCGCGGATGGCGATGTGAAGCTGGACTACCGTCCGGTTCACACCGATCTCATCGCCGACGGTATCGATCCGGCCAAGATCGAGCCCAAGGCTCGCGTGTACTGATATGAACATGGCGGTCTCTCTTCCCGGCAGCTTGAAAAGTGCCCCTGGGGGGAGGCCGCTTGGCGTCTTTGCGATCAACCTGGACCGCTCGCCCGATCGCTGGGCTTCCATCGAACGGGCGTTCGGCGATCTGCCTTGGCCGCTTCATCGCGTGGCGGCCGTGGATGCGAAACGGGATCCGCAATCCGTACTGGCCGTTCGCGGCCAGGCAATTCGGCATGAACCGGATGCGATCGGATGGAACAGTCATCGCAACCGCCTGTTCATGTTGACGGAGGAAGCCTGCTTGGCGAGCCATGTGCTGGTCTGGCGGCAGTTTCTGCAAAGCGATTTTGAGCACGCGCTGGTGCTGGAAGACGATGCGGTATCGCAAGCCGGCTTTGTCGATTGCGTAACGGCTCTTCTGACAGAAGGCCTGTCGGCAGATATCGTGAAGCTGGAAGGCATTGCCCGTAGCGGCGCTCGCAAGGCGCTCGCTATCCGTAGGCTCAATGCCGGCCACCTGTTGGTGCGCTCCCTGCGTCCATCCTCCGGGTCGGCTGCCTATCTAGTCAGCCGCAAAGGGGCGGAGACACTGCTTTGCGCAGCGAAGGATATTCGCGTTCCGGCGGATGACTTTCTCTGGACGCCCGCCTTCCATGGGTTGGATATCGCGCATGTCTCGCCCTGGGTCATCATGCAGTCGGGCGCGGTGAGCGTGATCGGCCACGACCTGAAGACGAAGCGTGCCCGGTCTAAGGCGCCGATCGCTCGTGGTTTGCTGATGCCGATGAAGCGGGCGATGGAAAGATTGGGCCTTGTATGGGCCGCACTGCAGGGAAACCCCCTGAACCTCTTGAATGTGAAGATGGTGCCCTGGGCGCCGAACAATTATAACCCCGGTGAAGAAACGGCGCTTGCCGCCGAGGATCAAAGGTCCAGCAATGGTTGAACTCGCTCTCCCGAAAAACTCCCAGATGACCGAAGGCAAGACCTGGCCGAAGCCGGCCGGTGCCAAGAATGTCCGGGAATTCCGCATCTATCGTTGGAATCCGGATGACGGTCAGAACCCGCGGATCGATACCTATTACATCGACGTAGACGATTGCGGCCCGATGGTTCTCGATGGCCTGCTCTACATCAAGAATAAGATCGACCCGACGCTGACGCTGCGCCGTTCCTGCCGCGAAGGCATCTGCGGTTCCTGTGCCATGAACATCGATGGCGCCAATACGCTCGCCTGCACCAAGGGCATGGACGACGTCACCGGCACGGTAAAGGTCTATCCGCTGCCGCATATGCCTGTCGTGAAGGACTTGGTGCCTGACCTCACCAACTTCTACGCCCAGCACCGTTCGATCGAGCCCTGGCTGAAGACGGTTTCGCCAACGCCGGCCAAGGAGTGGAAGCAGAGCCATGAAGACCGTCTGAAGCTGGACGGTCTGTATGAATGCATTCTCTGCGCCTGCTGCTCGACCTCCTGTCCGTCCTACTGGTGGAATGGCGATCGTTACCTCGGTCCGGCTGTTCTGCTGCAGGCCTATCGCTGGCTGATCGATTCGCGCGATGAGGCAAAGGGCGAGCGTCTGGACAATCTGGAAGACCCTTTCCGTCTTTACCGTTGCCACACGATCATGAACTGTGCCCAGACCTGTCCGAAGGGCCTGAATCCGGCCAAGGCAATTGCCGAAATCAAGAAGATGATGGTGGAGCGCCGGGTCTGATTCCGGAGCATGCCCCTCGATTTCGTGGCTTGACCTCGCGCAGATGTGTTCCATCTGCGGAGTTTCTTGTCCCAAAGCGATCGCAGTGCGGTATCTCTGGCTTGATTTGACATATCCTTTGGCGATAATTCAGGCATTCCGGCACGGGTCGGAGCTGATGCGGATCTCGGGAGCTTTATGATGCAGTTCAGATATGTGGTGACCGGCCTGTTGGTCACGATGTCCTTGGCCGGCTGCCAGCGTACCTCGTCCAGCCCCTATAGCGATCTGCCTCCTCCGGCTCCCCTCCAGGCCCAGCCTGTTCCGAGCGTTCAGGGCGGACAGCTGCCACCTCCAGGTGCAGCTGATGCCTCGCAATTCCCAGCGGCACCTGCTGGCGGAACCAACATGGCATCGCTCCCGCCTGCAGGCGGTGCGGCAGCCGGTGGCCAACCTCCGGCCACAGCGCTCGATGTCACCAAGGAATCCATGGTTGGCAACTGGCGAGTGAATGCCGGTGGCGTAAGCTGCGACATGTTCCTGACGCTGACCAATCTCGGCAGCGGCTCGCGCGGCGGCACGCGCGGTTGCGTCGGCGATCTGACCCAGATGGGCTCTTGGGAGGTCAACGGCAAGACGGTCATGTTCAAGAGCCGTTCGGGCGACGTGATTGCCCGCGTTTACAAGAGCGCCGATACGCGCTTCGATGGGACGACGAATTCCGGACAGGCGATCAGCCTCAGCCGATAAGGTTCGGGCGGTCTGGATAGCGGATGGAACCCATACCGGATTATACCCGTAGCGTCAGCGAGGAGCTGAAGTCGCTGACGATTGCCGGCACGCTGCAGGCGGATCCGGCACAGATGGCAGTGGCGGCCCGGCTCGACAAGGTGCTGGCGCAGCTGCGGGAAAAGGGACCTGCCAAGAAGACGAGCGCGCTTGGCTGGTTGTTTGCCCGCAAGGAACGGCGCGATAGCACGTCGGTGCATGGCCTCTACGTCTACGGCTCGGTTGGCCGCGGCAAGACCATGCTGATGGACATGTTCTTCGCCAAGGCACCTCTACAAAAGAAGCGTCGCTGCCATTTTCACGAATTCATGGCTGACGTGCATGGCCGCATCCACGCGCATCGGCAGAAGCTGAAGGCAGGTGAAACCAAGCAGGCGGATCCGGTTCCGCCCGTGGCAGCAGCGCTGTTCGCCGAGGCGGAACTGCTCTGCTTCGACGAGTTCTCCGTCACCGACATTGCCGATGCGATGATCCTCGGCCGCCTGTTCACCGAATTGTTCTCGCTCGGTTGCGTGCTGGTGGCGACGTCGAACGTGGCACCGGACGACCTCTACCGGGAAGGCCTGAACAGAAGTCTTTTCCTACCCTTCGTGGATCTTCTCAAAAAGCATGTAGATGTCGTCACGCTGGACTCTCCGACCGATTACCGTATGGAGAAGCTGGCAAGCCTGCCGGTCTACCTGACGCCGATTGACGCGCGCACGGATGCCGCAATGGAAACCTCGTGGCGACAGGTGCTGGATGGCGCGAAAGCGCAGCCGGACGAAGTTCCCATGAAAGGCCGCGTCATCCCTGTTCCGCTGGCTGGCGGGCGGGCGGCGCGCTTTTCGTTCCGAGATCTCTGCGAAAGGCCGTTGGGTGCATCGGACTACCTCGCGATTGCTGCCCGTTACGATGTGGTCTTCATCGAGCATGTGCCGCTGATGGGGCTTAACAAGCGTAACGAGACGAAGCGTTTCATTACGCTCATCGATGCATTCTACGACAAGGCGGTGCGGGTGTTCATCAGCGCAGAGGCAGCGCCGGAAGCACTCCTGTTAGAGCGGCATGGGACGGAAGGGTTCGAATTCGACCGCACAGTCTCTCGCCTTTTCGAGATGCGCAGCCCCGATTACCTTGCGCTGCATCACGAGCGCCGTCACGCTAATTAACATTTCAGTGACAAAATTTCTTACGTTTACGTAAGAAATTTGATGTCTAACCGATTGAAATTCTTGCGTTCAAAATAATCGATTGCCATTTTTTTGTAGAAAAGCTATGCGAGTGCCCATCCGGTCGACAGAACATGCCGGCCCTGCATTCGATGGAGAGGAAGCTTTTCTATGGCTCGCAAGAAGATTGCACTCATTGGCTCTGGCATGATTGGCGGCACGCTGGCACATCTCGCCAGCCTCAAGGAACTCGGCGACATCGTCCTGTTCGACATTGCGGATGGCATTCCGCAGGGCAAGGGTCTGGATATTGCCCAGTCCGGTCCGGTCGAAGGTTTCAACGCGAAGCTTTCCGGCGCCAGCGATTACGCTGCCATTGAAGGCGCCGATGTCTGCATCGTCACCGCCGGTGTCGCCCGCAAGCCGGGCATGAGCCGCGACGATCTTCTCGGCATCAACCTCAAGGTCATGGAGCAGGTCGGCGCAGGCATCAAGAAGTACGCCCCGAACGCTTTCGTCATCTGCATCACCAACCCGCTCGACGCGATGGTCTGGGCCCTGCAGAAGTTCTCCGGCCTTCCGGCCAACAAAGTCGTCGGCATGGCCGGCGTTCTCGACTCCGCTCGTTTCCGTCTTTTCCTCTCGGAAGAATTCAACGTTTCCGTTCAGGACGTCACCGCTTTCGTTCTCGGCGGTCACGGCGATACCATGGTGCCGCTCGCTCGCTACTCGACCATTGCCGGCATTCCGCTGACCGACCTCGTCAAGATGGGTTGGGTCACTGCCGAGCGTCTGGAGCAGATCATTCAGCGCACCCGTGACGGCGGCGCCGAAATCGTTGGCCTGTTGAAGACCGGTTCGGCCTATTACGCTCCGGCTGCCTCCGCGATTGAAATGGCCGAAGCCTACCTCAAGGACAAGAAGCGCGTTCTGCCCTGCGCAGCCCACCTCACCGGCCAGTATGGTGTGAAGGACATGTATGTCGGCGTGCCGACTGTCATCGGTGCCGGCGGCGTCGAACGCGTCATCGAAATCGAACTGAACAAGGATGAAGAAGCGGCCTTCCAGAAGTCCGTCGGCGCCGTTGCCGGCCTCTGCGAAGCGTGCGTCGCCATCGCGCCGTCTCTCAAGTAATCGACCATCGGCCCAAGATCCAAGGACCAGACGATGAACATTCATGAATACCAGGCCAAGGCTCTTCTGAAGGGCTTTGGCGCGCCGGTCGCCCAGGGCGTGGCGATCCATTCCGCCGATGAGGCTGCCGCTGCTGCCAAGCAGCTTCCCGGTCCGCTTTACGTCGTAAAGAGCCAGATCCATGCTGGCGGCCGCGGCAAGGGCAAGTTCAAGGAGCTCGGCCCCGACGCCAAGGGTGGTGTACGCCTGGCAAAGTCGATCGACGAAGTCGTCGCGCACGCCAAGGACATGCTCGGCAATACGCTGGTAACGGCCCAGACCGGTGAAGCCGGCAAGCAGGTCAACCGTCTCTACATTGAAGACGGTGCAGACATTGCCCGTGAACTCTATTGCTCGCTGCTGGTAGACCGTTCGGTTGGCCGCGTTGCCTTCGTTGTTTCGACGGAAGGTGGCATGGACATCGAAGCTGTCGCCCACGACACGCCGGAAAAGATCCACACGATCGCCATCGACCCGGAAGCCGGCGTCACGGCTGACGACATCGCCAAGATCTCGGCCGCTCTCGCTCTCGAAGGTGCTGCTGCAGAAGATGCCAAGTCGCTCTTCCCGGCGCTCTACAAGGCCTTCAACGAGAAGGACATGGCCCTTCTCGAAATCAACCCGCTGATCGTCATGACCAACGGCCACCTGCGCGTTCTCGACGCCAAGGTTTCCTTCGACGGTAACGCCCTGTTCCGCCACGACGACGTCAAGGCGCTGCGCGACGAGACCGAAGAAGACGCCAAGGAAATCGAGGCCTCCAAGTGGGATCTCGCTTACGTGGCGCTCGATGGCAACATCGGCTGCATGGTCAACGGCGCAGGCCTTGCCATGGCGACGATGGATATCATCAAGCTGTACGGCAAGGAGCCGGCAAACTTCTGCGACGTCGGCGGTGGCGCTGGCAAGGAGAAGGTCGCGGCTGCCTTCAAGATCATCACCGCTGACCCGAAGGTCGAGGGCATCCTCGTAAACATCTTCGGCGGCATCATGAAGTGCGACGTCATCGCGGAAGGCGTGATCGCCGCCGTGAAGGAAGTCGGCCTCAAGGTTCCGCTGGTTGTTCGTCTGGAAGGCACCAATGTCGAGCTTGGCAAGAAGATCCTGAACGAATCGGGTCTTGCCATCACGGCTGCCGACGACCTCGACGACGCGGCCAAGAAGATCGTCGCTGCGATCAACGGCTAATTGAAGGACCGGAACGACAATGTCCATTCTTGTTAACAAGAACACTAAGGTCCTCGTTCAGGGCCTGACCGGCAAGACCGGCACCTTCCACACCGAGCAGGCGCTCGCCTATTACGGCACGCAGATGGTCGGCGGTATCCACCCGAAGAAGGGCGGCGAAACCTGGACCGGCTCCAAGGGCGAAACCCTGCCGATCTTTACCTCGGTTGCTGAAGCCAAGGAAAAGACAGGCGCTGACGCCTCTGTGATCTACGTTCCGCCGGCAGGTGCCGCAGACGCGATCATCGAAGCGATCGACGCCGAAATCCCGTTCATCACCTGCATCACCGAGGGCATCCCTGTCATGGACATGGTTCGCGTGAAGGCGAAGCTCGACAAGTCCAAGTCCCGCCTGCTCGGCCCGAACTGCCCGGGCATCCTGACGCCGGAAGAGTGCAAGATCGGCATCATGCCGGGCTCGATCTTCCGCAAGGGTTCGGTCGGTATCGTGTCGCGCTCCGGCACGCTGACCTACGAAGCTGTCTTCCAGACCTCCAACGAAGGTCTTGGCCAGACGACAGCTGTCGGTATCGGCGGCGACCCGGTCAAGGGCACCGAGTTCATCGACGTGCTGGAAATGTTCCTCGCTGACGAAGCCACGACCTCGATCATCATGATCGGTGAAATCGGCGGTTCTGCTGAAGAAGATGCAGCGCAGTTCCTGATCGACGAAGCCAAGAAGGGCCGCAAGAAGCCGATGGCCGGCTTCATCGCAGGTCGTACGGCTCCGAAGGGCCGCACCATGGGCCACGCCGGCGCTGTGGTTTCCGGCGGCAAGGGTGACGCAGAATCCAAGATCGCTGCGATGGAAGCAGCTGGCATCAAGGTTTCGCCGTCCCCGGCACGCCTTGGCAAGACGCTGGTTGAAGTCCTCAAGGGCTAACGCCACATAAGACTTTGCTGAGATAAGCTTGAGGCAGGCGAATCGGTGCAACGGTTCGCCTGCCTACGCCCACAAGGGGCGACCGCCGGAACAGTATTCGGCAAGTTATTCAATTCATGCGCGGCCGGCGCATCCATCCGGCCCCAATGACGTCAGGAGGCGGGCGCGGCGCCCGCGGTAAAACATGGCACGGCAAGAAGCCAACGAGCAGTTTCTCATCACCTCGTTCCTCGACGGCGCGAATGCCTCCTATATCGAGCAGCTCTATGCCCGGTATGAGGACGATCCGAATTCCGTCGGTCCGGAATGGCAGTCCTTCTTCAAGGCGCTTGCCGACAATCCAGAGGATGTGAAGAAGGCGGCGCAGGGCGCATCCTGGCAGCGCAAGAACTGGCCGATCCCGGCCAATGGCGAGCTGGTGTCTGCGCTTGACGGCAACTGGCCGGTCGTTGAAAAGGCGATCGAAAAGAAGGTTCAAGCCAAGGCTGAAGCCCAGGCTGCCACCTCTGGCAAGCCGGTCGATCCGGCCGCCGTGCTGCAGGCAACCCGCGACAGCGTTCGTGCCATCATGATGATCCGCGCCTACCGTATGCGCGGCCACCTGCATGCCAAGCTTGACCCGCTTGGCCTTGCCGCGCCGGTTGAAGATTATAACGAACTGTCGCCGACCGCTTACGGCTTCACGGAAGCCGATTACGATCGCAAGATCTTCATCGATAATGTCCTGGGTCTGGAATACGCCACGATCCGCGAGATGATCACGATCCTGGAGCGCACCTATTGCTCCACGCTCGGCGTCGAATTCATGCATATCTCCAACCCGGAGGAAAAGGCCTGGATTCAGGAGCGCATTGAAGGTCCGGACAAGGGCGTTGCCTTCACCGCTGAAGGCAAGAAGGCGATCCTCTCCAAGCTGATCGAGGCCGAAGGCTTCGAGCAATTCATTGATGTCAAGTACAAGGGCACCAAGCGTTTCGGCCTTGATGGTGGCGAGTCGCTGATCCCTGCGCTGGAGCAGATCATCAAGCGCGGTGGCCAGGACGGTCTGGAAGAAGTCGTTCTCGGCATGGCCCACCGTGGCCGTCTGAACGTTCTGACCAACGTAATGCACAAGCCGCATCGCGCCGTCTTCCACGAGTTCAAGGGCGGCTCGTTCAAGCCGGATGAGGTCGAAGGTTCCGGCGACGTGAAGTACCACCTCGGCGCTTCCTCGGACCGTGAATTCAACGGCAATAAGGTTCACCTGTCGCTGACGGCAAACCCGTCGCACCTGGAAATCGTCAACCCCGTCGTCATGGGCAAGGCCCGCGCCAAGCAGGACATGTTGGCCAAGACCTGGGATGGCGACATCATTCCGCTGAAGGAGCGCGCCAAGGTTCTGCCGCTGCTCATTCACGGTGACGCGGCCTTTGCCGGCCAGGGCGTCGTGGCTGAAATCCTCGGCCTTTCCGGTCTGCGCGGTCACCGCGTTGCCGGTACGATGCATGTCATCATCAACAACCAGATCGGCTTCACCACCAATCCGGGCTTCTCGCGTTCGTCGCCCTATCCGTCGGACGTTGCCAAGATGATCGAAGCACCGATCTTCCACGTCAACGGTGACGATCCGGAAGCGGTTGTCTATGCGGCCAAGGTTGCGACCGAATTCCGCATGAAGTTCCACAAGCCTGTTGTGGTCGACATGTTCTGCTACCGCCGCTTCGGTCACAACGAAGGCGACGAGCCGGGCTTCACGCAGCCGAAGATGTACAAGGTCATCCGTGGCCACAAGACGGTCGTTCAGCTCTATGCCGATCGCCTGATTGCCGAAGGCCTGCTGACCGAAGGCGAACTTGAAAAGATGCGCGCTGACTGGCGCGCCCATCTGGAGCAGGAATTCGAAGCCGGCCAGAGCTACAAGCCGAACAAGGCCGACTGGCTGGATGGCCAGTGGTCCGGTCTGCGCTCTGCCGACAATGCGGACGAGCAGCGTCGCGGCAAGACCGCCGTGCCGATGAAGAGCCTGAAGGAAATCGGCCGGAAGCTTTCGACCGTTCCTGACAACTTCAACGTCCACCGCACGATCAAGCGCTTCATGGAAAACCGTGCGCAGATGGTCGAGACGGGCGAGGGTATCGACTGGGCGATGGCGGAAGCGCTGGCGTTCGGTTCGCTGGTGACCGAAGGCCACAAGATCCGCCTGTCCGGTCAGGATTGCGAACGCGGCACCTTCTCACAGCGTCACTCGGTTCTCTACGATCAGGACACCGAAGAGCGTTACATCCCGCTCGCCAACCTGGCGCCGAACCAGGCTCGCTACGAAGTCATCAACTCGATGCTTTCGGAAGAGGCGGTTCTCGGTTTTGAATACGGCTACTCGCTGGCTCGCCCGAATGCGCTGACGCTCTGGGAAGCCCAGTTCGGCGACTTCGCCAATGGTGCGCAGGTCGTCTTCGACCAGTTCATCTCGTCGGGTGAGCGCAAGTGGCTGCGCATGTCCGGTCTCGTCTGCCTTCTGCCGCATGGCTATGAAGGTCAGGGTCCGGAGCATTCGTCCGCTCGCCTGGAACGCTGGCTGCAGATGTGTGCCGAAGACAATATGCAGGTTGCCAACTGCACGACGCCGGCCAACTACTTCCACATCCTGCGCCGTCAGATGAAGCGTGACTTCCGCAAGCCGCTGATCCTGATGACGCCTAAGTCGCTGTTGCGCCACAAGCGCGCAACCTCGACGCTGGCGGAAATGGCAGGCGAAAGCTCGTTCCACCGCCTGCTGTGGGATGATGCGGAAGTCATCAAGGACGGCCCGATCAAGCTGCAGAAGGATGCCAAGATCCGCCGCGTCGTGATGTGCACGGGCAAGGTCTATTACGATCTCCTGGAAGAGCGTGAGAAGCGCGGCATCGACGACATCTATCTGCTGCGTATCGAACAGCTCTATCCGTTCCCGGCAAAGGCGCTGATCAACGAGCTGTCCCGCTTCCGTCATGCGGAAATGGTGTGGTGCCAGGAAGAGCCCAAGAACATGGGTGCCTGGGCCTTCATCGATCCATACCTGGAATGGGTGCTGGCGCATATCGATGCCAAGTATCAGCGCGTCCGTTACACGGGCCGCCCGGCTGCAGCCTCGCCTGCAACCGGCCTGATGTCCAAGCATCTGGCCCAGCTTGAAGCCTTCCTCGAAGACGCGCTCGGCGGCTGATTTCAGCCGCCCCGTCCTCTACCGCTACACACGACATCGGATCAAAAACGGAAACACATTATGGCCACCGAAATTCGCGTCCCCACTCTCGGCGAATCCGTCAGCGAGGCAACCGTCGGCACCTGGTTCAAGAAGGTCGGCGACACGGTGAAGGCCGATGAGCCCATCGTTGAACTGGAAACCGACAAGGTTACCGTTGAAGTCCCGGCTCCGGCCGCTGGCGTGCTGACGGAAATCGTTGCCCAGGCTGGCGAAACCGTTGGCCTCGGCGCACTGCTCGGCCAGATCGCCGAAGGCGCTGCCGGTTCCGCCTCCGCTGCTGCCCCGGCTGCCGCCGCACCTGCTGCTACGCCGGCCGCTGCAGCACCTGTGCTGGTTGCTGCTCCTGCAATGCCGGCCGCTCCTGCTGCTGCCAAGCTTGCTGCTGACAACAACATCAACACGGCTGACGTTGACGGTTCCGGCAAGCGCGGCCAGGTGCTGAAGGGTGACGTGATCGCTGCCATCGCTAAGGGTCCGGCTGCTGCTGCCGCTCCGGCCGTTCCGGCGGCTCCCCGTGCTCCGTCCACCACGGAAGATGCCGTTCGCGAAGAGCGCGTGAAGATGACGCGCCTGCGCCAGACGATCGCCAAGCGCCTGAAGGACGCCCAGAACACGGCTGCCATGCTGACCACCTATAACGAGGTGGACATGAAGGCCGTGATGGACCTGCGCAACAAGTACAAGGACGTGTTTGAGAAGAAGCATGGCGTGAAGCTCGGCTTCATGGGCTTCTTCACCAAGGCCGTCACGCACGCGCTCAAGGAACTGCCGGCTGTCAACGCTGAGATCGACGGCACCGACATCATCTACAAGAACTATTGTCACGTCGGCATGGCCGTCGGCACAGACAAGGGCCTCGTTGTTCCTGTTATCCGTGATGCCGATCAGCTGTCGATCGCTGGCGTTGAAAAGGAACTCGGCCGCCTTGCCAAGGCAGCCCGTGACGGCTCGCTCGGCATGGCCGACATGCAGGGCGGCACCTTCACCATCACCAATGGCGGTGTCTATGGTTCGCTGATGTCCTCGCCGATCCTCAATGCTCCGCAGTCGGGTATTCTCGGCATGCACAAGATCCAGGATCGCCCGGTTGTCGTCGGCGGCCAGATCGTCATCCGTCCGATGATGTATCTCGCTCTCTCCTATGACCACCGTATCGTCGACGGCAAGGAAGCCGTGACCTTCCTGGTTCGCGTCAAGGAAAGCCTGGAAGATCCGGAACGTCTGGTTCTCGATCTCTAATCATATACGAGGGAGGACGAGATGGACCCGATGGTCGCACAAGCTGGGCCTTACATTCTGGTGCTGGCACTTTCGGTCGTCTTTCTCGTCCTCCACATCATGCTGCAGGGCTTTCTCGCCACGCGCGAGCTTGGCTCTCAATGGAATGCGGGTCCTCGTGATGAGGGCCTGAAGCCCAAATGGGCTCTCGCGGGCCGCGCGGAGCGGGCTTCCGCCAATTTCCGTGAAACCTACCCCGCTGCTGTCGGCCTCCTGCTGGCCCTGGCGTTTTATCATCCCTCCACGACAGGGCTGATCGGTGGCTGGCTTTGGCTTCTCTGCCGCGTCGTTTACCTGCCGCTCTATCTGGCGGGTATTCCCTATATCCGCTCGCTGGTGTGGCTCGGTTCGCTCGGTGGCATCGGCCTTATGATCATTGGATTGTTCACATGATGCATCAGTACGTGGTTGAACTCGCATCGTTGATGGCGATCTTTGCTTTCGCAATTGTTTCACCGGGTGCGGATCTGGCGATGGTCATGCGTCAGTCATTGGTGCACGGGCGCCGCCAAGCCATCATCACCAGCGTCGGGATCGGCTCGGCCTTGATGTTCCACGTGTCGTACACGATCCTCGGAATTGGCCTGATCATTTCCCAATCGATCTACCTTTTCAATATCGTGAAGTGGTGCGGCGTCGCGTACCTCATCTATATCGGCATAAAGTCCTTACGCGCAGGCAAGACGGATATCTCCGTTCAGGCGGTGTCCGCCGCTGATGAAGAGCGCAAGCAGTCTGGCCTCAAGGCTTACATGCTCGGTTTCGCAGCGAATGCGCTCAATCCGAAGCCGGTCTTCTTTTTCCTGTCGATCTTCTCAACCGTTGTCAGCGTGCACACGCCGATGCTGGTCAAGTTTGGTTATGGCCTTGTCATGGCAAGCTGCCTGATTGCGTGGTTCATCGGCGTGAGCATCTTCATGACGACGCCGCGCATGCGGGCCGCCTTTTCGAAGGCCAGTCAGTGGATCGATCGCGCCAGTGGCTTGGTGTTCATCGCACTGGGTTTGAAGCTTGCCACTGAGAAGGCGACCTAAGGGGAGGACATGGGATGGCGACGCAAAACCAGCCTGTCCTGCTTGTTACCGGGGCCAGCCGCGGCATTGGCGCGGCCGTTGCCCTGAAGGCTGCAGCGGCCGGCTGGGCCGTCCTGATCAATTACCTCTCGAATGAAGCAAGGGCACAGGCGCTTGCCGAGCAGATCGGGCAGGCGGGCGGCACCGCCAGCCTTATCCAGGGCGATACAGGGACCGAAGAGGGCATTGCCGCGATCTTCAGTGCTATTGACCGGGAGTTCGGCCGCCTTGACGGTCTTGTCAACAATGCCGGTGTCGTCGACCAGACGGCGCGCGTGGATGAAATGTCGCGCGAGCGGCTGGAGCGGATGTTCGCGATCAACGTGATCGGCAAGATCCGCTGCGCCTCGGAGGCGGTGAAACGCATGTCCACCCGCCATGGCGGCAAGGGCGGCGTCATCGTCAACATTTCCTCAATGGCGGCGGTGCTCGGCAGCCCCGGCCAATATGTGGACTACGCGGCTGCTAAAGCCTCCATCGATACGTTTACGGTCGGGCTTTCCCGCGAGGTTGCAGGCGAGGGGATCCGCGTCAACGCGGTTCGGCCCGGCATTATTGATACCGATATCCATGCCTCCGGCGGCTTGCCGGATCGCGCACGGGATCTGGCACCCACGGTGCCCATGCAACGCGCTGGTACGGCAGAGGAAGTGGCGGAGGCGGTGCTTTACCTTCTCTCGCCGCAGGCTTCCTATGTCACGGGCGCAATCTTGAATGTGAGCGGCGGCAGATAGCGCCGGTAAAAAGGAAGTTCATCCATGGCTTATGATCTCATTGTAATCGGCACCGGCCCTGGCGGTTATGTCTGCGCCATCAAGGCGGCCCAGCTCGGCATGAAGGTGGCCGTGGTCGAAAAGCGCGCCACCTTTGGCGGCACCTGCCTGAACGTCGGCTGCATCCCCTCCAAGGCGTTGCTGCATGCATCGGAAGTGTTCGCGCATGCCAGCCACGGCATGGCCGACCTCGGCGTCGAGGTGTCCGGCACCACGCTGAACCTCGAAAAGATGATGGGCCACAAGGATGCGACCGTGAAGGCGAACGTCGATGGCGTCGCCTTCCTGTTCAAGAAGAACAAGATCGAGTCGT
Organism: Rhizobium oryzicola; assembly: GCF_030504645.1. GTDB lineage: Bacteria > Pseudomonadota > Alphaproteobacteria > Rhizobiales > Rhizobiaceae > Neorhizobium > Neorhizobium oryzicola. Next base: position 89,935 of record NZ_JAUKWQ010000006.1, read on the forward strand.
TCATTGGCACCGGCAAGATCGTTGCCGCCGGCAAAGTATCGGTGACCGCGGAAGACGGCTCGTCGCAGGAGCTGGAAACGAAGAACATCGTGATTGCGACGGGTTCCGATGTCGCAGGCATTCCGGGCGTTGCGGTCGAGATCGACGAGAAGGTCATCGTCTCCTCCACCGGCGGCATTGCGCTGGAAAAGGTGCCGGGCCATCTGGTCGTCGTCGGCGGTGGCGTCATCGGCCTTGAGCTTGGCTCCGTCTGGTCGCGTCTTGGCGCGAAGGTTACCGTCGTCGAATATCTCGACAACATTCTTGGCGGCATGGATGGCGAAGTCTCCAAGCAGTTCCAGCGTATCCTGGGCAAGCAGGGCGTCACCTTCAACCTCGGCGCCAAGGTGACCGGCGTTGAAAAGACGGAAGCCGGTGCAAAGGTTACCTTCGAGCCGGTCAAGGGCGGTGAAGCCCAGACCATCGACGCTGATGTTGTTCTGGTCGCAACGGGCCGCAAGCCCTACACGGCTGGTCTCGGTCTTGAAGAGGTTGGCGTTGTTCTCGACAACCGTGGTCGCGTCGAGATTGATGCGCATTATCGCACCAATGTTGCCGGCATCTACGCGATCGGCGACGTGGTCAAGGGTCCGATGCTAGCGCACAAGGCCGAAGATGAAGGCGTTGCTCTCGCTGAAATTCTTGCCGGCCAGCACGGCCATGTGAACTATGACGTCATTCCGGGCGTCGTTTACACGCAGCCGGAAGTCGCCTCCGTCGGCAAGACCGAGGAAGAGCTGAAGGCTGCAGGCGCCGCTTACAAGGTTGGGAAGTTCCCGTTCACGGCCAATGGCCGCGCACGCGCCATGCAGGCCACCGAAGGCTTCGTGAAGGTTCTCGCCGACAAGGATACGGACCGCGTTCTCGGCGTCCATATCATCGGCTTTGGCGCTGGCGAAATGATCCACGAAGCAGCCGTGCTGATGGAGTTTGGTGGCTCGTCGGAAGATCTCGGCCGCACCTGCCATGCGCATCCCACCATGTCGGAAGCTGTGAAGGAAGCAGCGCTCGCCACCTTCTTCAAGCCGATCCATATGTGATCCGTCAAATCCTGCATTAAAGTTTAGAAACATTCCAAAGTCCCGCTTGGCATCACCAGGCGGGACATTCTATTGTGGGGTCATCCATCTAACCTGTTGAAAAGGTGATGAAATGGCTCCTCTTTCTTATTCGGTTCCGCAGCGCATCCTGCATTGGGGCATGGCACTGCTGATCTTCTTCAACCTGATCTTTTCCGATGGCATAGAGCACTGGAAGCGGCTTGTGCGGCGCGGCCAGCCGATTACGCCTGACGATATCTCGTCCGCCAACATTCACGCCTATGTCGGCATTGCGATTCTGGTCCTGGCGGTCGTGCGGCTTGTGCTCCGGCATGTTCAGGGGGTGCCGCAGGCACCTGCGGAAGAGCCTGCAATTCTATCACTGGTGGCGAAGATCACCCACGGGCTGCTCTATCTGCTGCTGATCCTGATGCCCCTGACGGGCATTGGCGCCTATTATTTCGCGAACGGAACGGCAGGCGATATCCATGCGGATGTGCTGAAGGTGGTGCTTTGGGCACTCCTCGTCGCCCATGTGGCTGGCGCTCTGGTTCATCAGTTCTACTGGAAGACCGATGTCCTGGCGCGCATGACGTACGGTGTCAAAAAGCCGGCGTCACCGTAAAACCCTTGGCACGGAAAAGTTCGACCAGCCCATCCTTGCCCGGCAGATGCAGCGCGCCGACCGCCATGAAGGCATTGCCCTGCTCAATCACGGGCAGGGCGCGTTCCGCCATCACCTTGTTGCGCTGCGTGACAATGCGTTCCTCGAACTCGGCGTAACCTTCGCCCTCGGTGCCATCGGGTGCGACCGATTTCAACATCGGCATGGTCATGCCGATGTCTCCGGATAGATAGAGATCGGTCATGGTGGCGGTGACATCAGCCATCTTGTCGCCCAGCGAAATCATTTCCATCAGCGACTTCATATGGAAGTCGAGCGGTATGGACGCCATGGCGGAAAGCTGCTCCTCCATCGTCTCCAACCCCTTCACCGGCTTGCCGGCCGCGACCGTATCTTTGGCCAGCTTCTGATCCAGAAACGGCTCGCCCTTACCCTTGCGGGAAAGCTCGCAGGGGGACAATGCGACGAAGCTGGAGAGCATCCAGGGCTGCATGCGCGAAACGGCAGACAGCGGAATGCCGCGCTTCTTCAGGGCTGCGCTAAGCTTGTCAGCATCATCCTTTGACAACACGGACTGGATGGTCTTGCCATCGCTCATCATCGTCAGAGATGGTTTGGCGAGAAGTGCGGCAGACGCCTTCTTCTCGTCCAGGATTTCGTCGGACTCGACAATGGTCACCTCAGAGCGAGCGAAGGCTTCCGGGGCACCTTTCGGCATGGCAATCACGCGCGGGTCTGTGACATGCATGGTGCCGAGCAGCCAGGAAGGCGCAATGCCGGGTTTTTCGATCTTCCAGAACAGGCCCTTGCCGTTGGGCACCTTGGCGGCTTCCGTCTCAACCGCAGCATAAGCGGCTGGATCCTGTTGCTTCATGTCCGCCAGAATGTTTCGGCCACCGCAGGCGCCGGCATCCTCTGCCTTTGCTTTGGAGACGAAACCGAGAATGATCAGGAAGGAAACCAGCACCAAAAGGTGCAGGCTCGCCAGAGCCCAGAGGGCCAGATCGGACACTCGCCTGAGCGGAGTGTGATGGAGCGCGCGTGTCATCATATCCTCTGTTTAGCCCCGCAAAATCCACGGGAGCTTAACGGGTATGGTTAATGCATGATTTTGCTACATCTCAGGCGCGGGGATGTGCTCGATCATAGACTTCCAGCAGGCGCGCGGAGTCGACACCCGTGTAGACCTGCGTCGTCGACAGGCTGGCGTGACCCAGCAGTTCCTGGATTGTACGAAGATCGCCACCGCCGGACAGAAGATGGGTGGCGAAGGAATGGCGAAGTGCATGCGGCGTGGCGCTATCCGGCAGGCCCAGCGCACCGCGCAGTTTCTGCATCTCCCGCTGAATGATCGCGGCTTGCAATTTCCCGCCACGCGCGCCGCGAAACAGCGGTTCCTGCGGCGGAAGATCGAAAGGGCACAGCCGCTTGTATTCGTCCACGGCCCTCGGCACGATGGAGAGCAGCGGTACGAGCCGTGTCTTGCTGCCCTTGCCGGTGACGCGGAGCGAGGTTGCCTCCGGCGGAATATCGGCAGGTGTGAGATCGAGTGCCTCTGAAATACGCAGGCCGCAGCCATAGAGCAGTGTCAGCACGGCCGCATCGCGGGCGGCGATCCAGGGCTCCTCGTGCAATTGTGCCTTGAGGCTCACCACCTCGATCGCCTGCCGGTCATTGAGCGGCTTCGGAAGTGATTTCGGCTGCTTGGGCGAGCGGATGGCACCGGCAGCGGCGGCGTTTACGAGATCCTGACGTTCCAGATAGCGCAGGAAGGAACGCAGGCCGGCCAGATGCCGACCGAGCGAACGGGCGCCTGAACCCTCGCGGCGGCGATGCGCGAGAAAGCTTCGGAGGTCTGCCGTGCGCAGCGTGTGGACGTCGGCAAGCCTCGCCGGCTCCCCCAGGTGCCCGGTCAGGAAGGTCAGGAACTGGCGCGTGTCCCGCTCATAGGCTTCCAGCGTATTGTCTGCCAACCGCCGCTCGCTCTGCAGGCTTTCCAGCCACTGGCGCCGCTTTTCCATAAGCTCAGGCGTGGCCGGGATCAGGATATCGTTCATGGCGCTGTGTTCGGTACCGTTGATTTCATTCGGCGGTGCTCCACTTTGCGTATCGCGTGTTACAAAAGTGCTAAACCGCGCGGCCCGTCACAGTTCGATCACAAGCCGTTGCGAGAAACTGTCGGATTGAAGACGGGAGATTTTATGCAACGTCATCATTCGCAGGGATCACTCGCGCAACTGGCCGAGGCGCTCTTGCTTGTCTCGCAGGGCAGGCGAGGGCATATCGTTGATATGCTGATTGCCGAGCGCGGCACCCGCATCGTCAACAGTCCGCTTTGGCCGGTCATGCGACCCTTTCTCTACTCCCTGCTGCGCTATGGGCGTGCAATCCGCTTTGCCAACGATGTCCAAGGCCTGTCCGGCTTTCAGTCCTTTCAGCATCTGAGCAATATGCTGCACCTGAATATCCAGGTGCGCGGTGCAGAACGCCTGCCGGAAAAGGGTGGCTTCATTCTCGTCAGCAACCATCCGACGGGCATTGCCGATGGCGTCGCAGTCTTCGACCTTCTCAAGGCGCGCCGTCCGGACATGATGTTCTTTGCCAACCGGGATGCGGTGCGGGTCAATCCGCGTTTTGCGGAAATGATCATTCCCGTCGAGTGGCGCGAACAGTTCAAGACCAAGGACAAGGCGCGGGAAACGCTGCGCCTCACCAATCATGCCGTCGAAACGGGCAAGGTCACGGTGCTGTTTCCCTCGGGCCGCATTGCTTACTGGGCGGAGGGTCGGTTAAACGAGCGGCCCTGGAAGACTTCAGCCGTAGCTCTGTCTCGCAAGTACAATCTGCCGATCTTGCCCATGCATATGAAGGCCCGCAATTCGGGTCTGTTCTACTGGTTTGCCAAATGGTCGACCGAGCTGCGCGACATGACGGTCTTTTACGAACTCCTGAATAAGAAGGGTGACCTCTTCGACTTCACAGTCGGGCAGATGATCCAGCCGGACGAGCTAGAAGGAGAACTCGGCGATGTCACCCGGGCACTGGAAAAACATACGGTGTTCGATCTGGCCTCTGACCCGGATGCTAGGTTCGAGCCGCCTTATCGTTTGCGCAAAGCTGGCTAAGATCAGCTGTCTTCTGCTATCGATTGCTTTTGCGGATGTTTCCTGTCTCTTTTCCGATCGATCATCCAATTCGTTTCTATGTTGAGAGGGTATTCGGTGCATCTATCCGCGCTTGATGCACGTCAGTACCGATCGCTACGGGCAATCCGCATGGAACTCGGTGGCGTCAACGTTTTCGTGGGCGCCAATGGCGTCGGCAAATCCAATCTTTACCGAGCGCTTCAGCTTGTCCAGGCGGCGGTGCGCGGTAGGTTTGCGCGCGAGATTGCTGTCGAGGGCGGAATGAGACAGGCGCTATGGGCTGGCTCTCGGCGGACGCACGAACCGGCGCGTATCGTCTTTTCGGTTGAGCTTGCCGATGATCAAACCGGTGTCGATTTCATCTACCGCATTGAGGCGGGCCTCCGGCCAGCTGCGGCCGCAGCGGGGTTTGCGTTTGAACCGCAGATCAAGGCGGAGGAATTCAGTGTGCGTGTTGGTGCCCGCTCCACCCTTATGATGAAGCGGCAGGGGGCAGGCATCATGCTTCGGGGTGAGCGCGGTCGCATGACCCCCTTCGAAGAAGCCGTGTTGGTCTCGGAGACGGCCATTTCCTTGCTCGCACACGAGGGCACTGCTCCCGAGATTGCAAGCTTCTGTCGCTTTGTGGATCAATGGCGCTTCTTCCACGGTTTTCGCACGGACGCCGATTCTCCATTGCGCCGCCCATGCCTTGCCGTCACATCGCCGCTCCTTGATGAGGATGGGGCGAATCTCGCTGCTGTTTTTGCGACCCTCTCGGTGACGCGCGGCGATACGGTTGATCTCGACAGGGCGGTTGCCGATGCGCTCGGCGGCGCCCGGCTCGTCATTCCCGAGCCTGATGTTGATGCGTCATTCGGCCTTTCGCTCCCTGAGTTTGAGAAGCGCGTGTTTACGGCGCGTGAGCTTTCCGATGGGCAATTGCGCTTCCTTGCTTTGGCAGGGGCTTTGCTCTCCTATCGTCAGCCGCCGTTGATCGCCCTCAATGAGCCGGAGTCGAGTTTGCATCCCGATATGCTGGAACCTCTCGCTGACCTCATTGCACGCGCGGCGGATCGTAGCCAGGTCTGGGTGGTCACCCATTCAGAGCGGCTTGCCGACGCCGTACGGCAACGTTGCGGATTGAGGCCGCTCCGGGTAATCCGGCAGGACGGAGCGACGTGGATCGAAGGCATGCGGGTAACAGGCACCCATCCCGATGATGATGACGGGGAATGATCGGCGGCTTTCCTGTTTCCAATTTGGGCTGAGAAGGGCAATGTCGCCGGAATGAAGCAAGATTCGCTCACCTCTTCCCTGTTTGGTGATCTGCTGGATGCCGTCAAGCCAGGGCACGTCGTGCCCGTTCTGGTGCCATTGCCGGTTCCAGAGGCCTATAGTTATGCCGTGCCTGATGGCATGATGGTTGAACCCGGCTCCGTGGTTCAGGTGCCGCTTGGGCCCCGGCAGGTGCTGGGCGTGGTCTGGGATGGCGAGGATGGTTTCGGCGGCGATCCCAAAAAGCTTCGTCCCATCACGCTCGCCTTCGATTGCCCTCCTCTCTCGAAGGAGATGCGATCCTTCATCGATTGGGTCGCGTCCTATACGCTGTCGCCGCCCGGGCTTGTGGCGCGCATGGCGATCCGCGCCCCGGCAGCGCTGGAGCCGGAACCGATGGTCGAAGCGCTTCGCTATCTTGGCGGCGAGCCCGAGCGGATGACGCCGGCGCGCGCCCGCGTGCTGGATCTCATTCGTGATGAAGTGCCCTTTACCCGAAGCGGCCTTGCCCATGCGGCCGGTGTGTCGCTCAGCGTGGTCGACGGGCTTATCCAGCAAGGCCTGTTCGAGACGATCTTTCTGCCGCCGCCGCCGGTCGTCGCCTTGCCCGATCCAGATTACGTTGCACCCCGCATTGAAGGGCCTCAGAAGCAGGCCGCATCCGAACTCGTGGAAGCAGTCCAGGCGGGTGGCTTTTCGGCCTCCCTGATCGATGGGGTGACGGGGTCCGGCAAGACGGAAGTCTATTTCGAGGCGATCGCCGAGACGCTGCGCCGGGGCAAGCAGGTGTTGATCCTACTGCCCGAAATTGCGCTCACCTCCAGCTTCCTTGAACGCTTCCAGGATCGCTTTGGCGCAAAGCCCGCCGAATGGCATTCCGATCTCGCACCCCGCATGCGCGAAAAGGTCTGGCGCGGTGTGGTGACGGGAGAGGTGCGTGTTGTGGCTGGCGCCCGCTCCGCGCTGTTCCTGCCCTTCGAGGAGCTGGGCCTCATCATCGTCGATGAGGAGCACGACCCCGCCTACAAGCAGGAAGACCGCGTCTTCTATAATGCGCGCGACATGGCCGTGGTGCGCGGCCGCATCGGAGACTTTCCTGTCGTACTGGTATCTGCCACACCGTCCGTCGAAAGCCAGGTGAATGGCCTCAGCGGCCGCTACCACATGGTGCATCTGCCGACGCGCTTTGGCGATGCCGCCATGCCGGACCTGCACCTCATCGATATGCGCCGTCATCCACCGGAGCGCGGCGGCTTTCTGTCCCCGGTCATGCTGCGCGCTGTGAAGAAGACGATCGAGAAGGGGCAGCAGGCGCTGCTGTTTCTCAATCGTCGCGGTTACGCGCCGCTGACGCTTTGCCGTGTCTGCGGTCACCGCTTTCAATGCCCGCAATGTTCGAGCTGGCTGGTGGAGCACCGCTTCAAGGGCCAGATCCAGTGCCATCAATGCGGCTATTCGGAACGGACGCCGGAAGCCTGCCCGGAATGCGGTACGCTCGATCATCTCGTCGCCTGCGGTCCGGGTGTGGAACGCATCGCCGAAGAGGTGGAAAAGCATTTTCCCGATGCCCGCACCATCGTCATGTCCTCGGATCTCTTGGGCGGAGTGAAGCGTATGCGGCTGGAGCTGGAGGCGATTGCGAAGGGTGAAGCCGATATCGTCATTGGCACGCAGCTGGTGGCGAAGGGGCACAACTTCCCCCTGATGACGCTGGTCGGCATTGTCGATGCGGATCTGGGTCTTGCCAACGGTGACCCTCGCGCGGCAGAGCGTACCTTTCAGCTGCTCAGCCAGGTCACGGGACGCGCCGGGCGAACCGGCCTGAAGAGCCACGGCCTATTGCAGACCTATCAGCCGCAACACCCGGTCATGCAGGCGATCGTATCCGGCGATGCCACGGCCTTTTACGAGCGCGAGATCGGCGAGCGGGAAAAGGCGTTGCTGCCGCCCTTTGGGCGACTTGCCTCCATTATCGTTTCCGCGGACGACCGGGGTGAGGCCGAGGGACATGCGCGTGGTCTGCGGGCTGCTGCACCGAAGGCAACTGGCATCTCGGTTCTCGGTCCGGCGGAAGCACCTCTGGCGCTGGTGCGGGGACGCCATCGGTTTCGCCTGCTGGTGCATGGCCGCCGCAATAGTGACATGCAGGGATATCTGCGGACGATGCTGACCAACGGGCCCAAGGTTCGTGGAAGCGTGCATGTGCAGCTGGATGTCGATCCCCAAAGTTTCCTATGAGAATCAGGCACCGGCTGTTATTGCGGCAAAGCTTAATCCTTAAATGCCGATATGCGGGGTCTCTGCGATGGACTTCTATTTTCCGACGGAACTGCCTGAACGAATTGCCTTCATCGCCTCAGCTCTGACGGCGATCATCGGTCTCTTCATTCTGCTTCTGCCGGCCCAGAGCCTGCGGATTGCCGGTTTCTCCGTTGGTGGGATTACGGGAGACGGCTATGGTTCCGTGCGGTCCACCGGCGGCCTTTATCTCGGCCTTGGACTTTGCGCGATCCTGCTGGCGCAAAACTGGACCTATCTGGCTCTCGGTGCTTCCCTGTCGGCTGCGGCCATTGGAAGGTTGCTGTCCATGCTGTTTGATCGGGGTTTGAGCCCGCGAAATTTTGCGCTTTTGCTGCTTCAGGTTGCTCTCGGTGCGCTGCCTCTAGCCTATGTCTTCGGCTATATTCCGTCCGTTGCCGGGTAGCAGCATCACGCTCGACGCACGCAAATGTGAAGCTGGGGCATAAAATCGGTTCAAGCCCTTGCAGATAAGGCGGTTTCCGGGCTCCGGCGTGTTGCGAGTCCCTACATCCTATGCTAGACGAACCGCGAATTTCGGAAAAAGCCTGAATGAAAATTAGGCGCCGAGAAAGAATTAGAAGCAAATTCAAGCGTTTGTGAAGTTCGATAGAACCGAGCGCCTGCTTGGATAAAAATCAGGGAACTTGTGCCCGTGGCAGACACATCCCATCAGACTTCCAGCGTTGCGGATCGCTATGCCGTCTCGCTGTTCGAGCTCGCGCTCGAAGCCAATGCTGTCGATCAGGTGCGTGCAGATCTTGACCGTTTTCAGGCAATGATCGACGAGAGCGCCGATTTGAAGCGTCTTATCTCGAGCCCTGTGTTCTCGTCCGAGGATCAGGCGCGCGCAGTGTCTGCTCTTGCTGACAAGGCTGGCATTCAGGGTCTGGTGGCGAACTTCCTGAAGGTCGTTGCGGGCAACCGCCGCCTGTTTGCGCTGCCGGGCATCATTCGCTCGTTCCGTGAATTCGTTGCTCGCCATCGTGGCGAAGTAACGGCCGAGGTTGTCTCGGCCCATGCGCTGACCTCAGCGCAGGAAGAAGAACTGAAGTCGGCGCTGAAGGGCGTGACCGGCAAGGACGTCGCTGTTGACGTGACTGTCGATCCCTCGATCCTCGGTGGTCTGATCGTCAAGGTCGGCTCCCGTCAGATCGATACGTCTCTCCGCACTAAACTTTCCACCCTTAAGCTTGCACTGAAAGAGGTTGGCTGATGGATATCCGCGCCGCGGAAATTTCCGCAATTCTCAAAGATCAAATCAAGAACTTTGGCCAAGAGGCTGAGGTATCCGAAGTCGGCCAGGTGCTCTCCGTTGGCGACGGTATCGCCCGCGTTTACGGTCTGGACAATGTTCAGGCCGGCGAAATGGTCGAGTTCCCGGGCGGCATCCGTGGCATGGCGCTGAACCTCGAATCCGACAATGTCGGCGTGGTTATCTTCGGCTCCGACCGTGATATTAAGGAAGGCGACACCGTCAAGCGTACGGGTGCCATCGTGGACGTTCCGGTTGGTCCGGAACTGCTTGGCCGCGTTGTCGACGCGCTCGGCAACCCGATCGACGGCAAGGGTCCGATCAATGCTTCACGCCGTTCGCGCGTTGACGTAAAGGCTCCGGGCATCATTCCGCGCAAGTCGGTTCATGAGCCGATGTCGACCGGCCTCAAGGCCATCGATGCCCTCATCCCGGTTGGTCGTGGCCAGCGCGAGCTCGTCATCGGCGACCGTCAGACCGGCAAGACCGCGATCATTCTGGACGCCTTCCTGAACCAGAAGCCGATCCATGAAAATGGTCCGGAAAACGACAAGCTCTTCTGCGTTTACGTGGCTATCGGCCAGAAGCGTTCGACCGTCGCTCAGTTCGTGAAGGTTCTGGAGGAGCGTGGCGCTCTGCAGTACTCGATCGTTGTTGCGGCAACCGCTTCCGATCCGGCTCCGATGCAGTATCTGGCACCGTTTGCCGGCTGCGCCATGGGCGAATACTTCCGCGACAACGGCCAGCATGCCCTGATCGCTTATGACGACCTGTCCAAGCAGGCTGTTGCTTACCGCCAGATGTCGCTCCTTCTTCGTCGTCCGCCGGGCCGCGAAGCTTATCCGGGTGATGTTTTCTATCTGCACTCGCGTCTTCTCGAGCGCGCTGCCAAGCTCTCTGACGAGCGTGGCGCCGGTTCGCTGACGGCTCTGCCGGTTATCGAAACCCAGGGTAACGACGTTTCGGCCTTCATTCCGACCAACGTGATCTCGATCACCGACGGCCAGATCTTCCTCGAAACTGACCTGTTCTATCAGGGTATCCGCCCGGCCGTGAACGTTGGTCTCTCGGTTTCGCGCGTTGGTTCTGCCGCTCAGATCAAGGCCATGAAGCAGGTTGCCGGCTCCATCAAGGGTGAGCTTGCTCAGTACCGCGAAATGGCGGCCTTCGCCCAGTTCGGTTCCGACCTTGACGCCTCCACGCAGCGCCTGCTGAACCGTGGTGCACGCCTGACGGAACTCTTGAAGCAGCCGCAGTTCTCGCCGCTGAAGACGGAAGAGCAGGTTGCGGTGATCTTCGCTGGCGTCAACGGCTACCTCGACAAGCTGCCGGTCGCACAGGTCGGCAAGTTCGAACAGGGCCTGCTGAACTATCTGCGTACTGAAGGCAAGGCTGTACTCGATGCGATCCGCACCGAGAAGCAGCTGTCGGACGATACCCGCGCCAACCTGAAGGCTGCGCTGGAATCCTTCTCCAAGACCTTCGCCTGAGCGGACAAACCCGAGGACCGATAACGGATGCCTTCACTTAAGGATCTGAAAAACCGGATCGCCTCCGTCAAGGCGACGCAGAAGATCACCAAGGCGATGAAAATGGTCGCCGCGGCGAAGCTGCGCCGTGCGCAGGAGGCGGCCGAAGCGGCTCGTCCTTATGCGGAACGGATGAACCGTGTTCTCGCGAGCCTCAGCGCTGCCAATGCCGAAAACGCAGAGGCGCCGCTGCTGCTCAAGGGCACAGGCAAGAATCAGGTTCACCTTCTGATCGTTGCCACTGGCGAACGCGGCCTTGCGGGGGGCTTCAACTCCTCGATCATCCGCATGGCCCGTGACCACGCGCTGAAGCTGATCTCCGAGGGCAAGACCGTCAAGATCCTGACCGTTGGTCGTAAGGGCAATGACATTCTGCGCCGTACGTTCCGCGAAAACATCGTGGACTACGTGACCTTCCGCGAAGTGAAGCAGCTTGGCTTCGTCAACGCGAACGAGGTGGCGCAGAAGGTTCTCGCTCTCTTCAATGCGGGTGAGTTCGACGTCGCGACCCTGTTCTATGCGCGCTTCCAGTCCGTCATCTCGCAGGTGGCGACGGCGCAGCAGATCATTCCGGCCAAGTTCGAAGATGCTGCAGCTGGTTCTTCCGCATCTGCCCTTTACGAATACGAGCCGGGTGAACAGGAAATCCTGGAAGACCTGCTGCCGCGCAACATCGCGGTGCAGATTTTCCGCGCCCTGCTTGAAAACAACGCTTCCTTCTACGGCGCGCAGATGTCCGCTATGGACAACGCAACGCGCAATGCCGGCGAGATGATCAACAAGTTGACGCTGTCCTATAACCGCCAGCGTCAGGCGCAGATCACGAAGGAACTCATCGAAATCATCTCGGGCGCGGAAGCGCTCTGAGGGCCCAGAGAAGAAGGGTAAGACATATGGCTAGAGCAGCGACCCTGAATACCAATTCGACCAGCACGAGCGAGTCCGTTGGTCGCGTGACGCAGGTTATCGGCGCCGTCGTGGACGTTGCCTTCACCGGCGAACTGCCCGCGATCCTGAACGCGCTGGAAACCGACAACAACGGCAACCGCCTCGTTCTGGAAGTGGCACAGCACCTGGGTGAAAACCAGGTTCGTACCATCGCCATGGACTCCACGGAAGGTCTCGTTCGCGGCCAGCCGGTGACCAACACGGGCGCTCCGATCTCTGTTCCGGTTGGCGATGAAACGCTCGGCCGTATCATCAACGTCATCGGCGAGCCGGTTGACGAACTGGGCCCGGTTCCGACGCAGTCGCGCCGGGCCATCCACCAGCCGGCTCCTGAGTATGTCGAGCAGTCGACGGAAGCTCAGATCCTGGTCACGGGCATCAAGGTTGTCGACCTTTTGGCGCCTTACGCCAAGGGTGGTAAGATCGGCCTGTTCGGCGGCGCCGGCGTTGGCAAGACCGTTCTCATCATGGAATTGATCAACAACGTTGCCAAGGCACACGGCGGTTACTCCGTATTCGCCGGCGTTGGTGAGCGTACCCGTGAAGGTAACGACCTTTACCACGAAATGATCGAATCCAAGGTGAATGTGGACCCGCATGAGAACAACGGTTCTGCTGCCGGCTCCAAGTGCGCCCTGGTTTACGGCCAGATGAACGAACCGCCAGGTGCACGCGCACGCGTCGCTCTGACGGGTCTGACGATCGCTGAAGACTTCCGCGACAAGGGCCAGGACGTGCTGTTCTTCGTGGACAATATCTTCCGCTTCACGCAGGCTGGTTCCGAAGTGTCGGCTCTGCTCGGCCGTATTCCGTCTGCCGTTGGTTATCAGCCGACGCTCGCAACGGACATGGGCGCTCTGCAGGAACGCATCACCACCACAACCAAGGGCTCGATCACCTCGGTTCAGGCCATCTACGTTCCGGCCGACGACTTGACCGACCCGGCTCCGGCAACCTCGTTCGCCCACTTGGACGCAACGACGGTTCTGTCGCGCTCGATCGCTGAAAAGGGTATCTACCCGGCCGTTGACCCGCTCGACTCCACCTCGCGTATGCTCGACCCGATGATCATCGGCGAAGAGCACTACGAAGTGGCTCGTAAGGTTCAGTCGACGCTGCAGCGCTACAAGGCCCTGCAGGATATCATCGCCATCCTCGGCATGGACGAACTGTCTGAAGAAGACAAGCAGACGGTTGCCCGCGCCCGTAAGATCGAGCGCTTCCTGTCGCAGCCGTTCCACGTCGCCGAAGTCTTCACCGGTTCCCCGGGCAAGCTCGTCTCGCTCGAAGACACGATCAAGGGCTTCAAGGGCCTCGTCAACGGCGAATACGACCACCTGCCGGAAGCGGCCTTCTACATGGTTGGCTCCATTGAGGAAGCCATGGAAAAGGCAAAGAAGCTGGCAGCAGCTGCCTGATCCTAACGGGATGATACCGCACTCGCGGTGTCATCCCCCTCTTGCATAACGCACTGAAGAAGTGGACCGTCATGGCCAACGCTTTTGATTTTGAACTGGTTTCGCCCGAGCGCCTGCTTCTGTCGGAGAAGGTGACCGAGGTCGTTATTCCGGCGACGCTGGGTGAAATGACTGTGCTCGCGAACCACGCGCCGACCATGACGACAATCAAGTCTGGCCTGGTTACGGTGAGGCTGGCGTCTGGTCAGGTTGCCAAGTATGTCGTGTTCGGCGGTTTCGCTGATATTCTGCCGACTGGCTGCACGCTGCTCGCGGAATCGGCCGTTCCGGAAAGCGAAGCCTCGCGCGATCTGCTCGACAAGAAGATCAAGGACCTGCGCTCCGAGATCGACAATACGCTGAGCGATGATCATCGCACGAAGCTTGAGCATATGCTTGCTGATCTGACCCATCTTGGCGGCACGCTGCCGGCTTGAGGCGAAAGCTAAAGTCTTTCTTGAAAGGCGGCCCTGGCCGCCTTTTTGCATTTTGGTGGTGCGACTAAATTTTGCTGCGTTTGATTTGCCTTCTTTCGCGATAGGACGCTTTCCGTCATCTTCTGATTGCATGGGTCAACGGGAGACGAGATCATGAAGGTTGGAATTGTTGGCGCCGGCATGGTGGGGAGTTCGGCCGGTTACGCGCTGGCCTTGACGGGTATTGCCAGTGAGATTGTGCTGGTTGATATGCACGAGGCACTGGCGCGTGCCCAGGCCGAAGACATTGCCCATGCAACACCCTTTCATTCCGCAACGAAGGTGACGGCCGGTTCCTATGCAGACCTCGCGGGCTCTTCAGTGGTGATCATCGCAGCCGGTGTCAACCAGAAGCCGGGAGAGGATCGCCTGGCGCTTCTGGAGCGCAATGCCCAGGTCTTCAAGCAGGTTGTCGGCGCGATCCTGGCTGTCGTGCCGAACCCGATCCTGCTGATTGCATCCAACCCGGTGGATATCATGACGGATATTGCGACGCGCATTTCCGGTCTTTCGCCGCAGCGGGTGATTGGCTCCGGCACCATTCTTGATACGGCTCGCTTCCGCAGCCTGCTCGGACGCCATCTCGGCATATCCTCGCAATCCGTTCATGCCTATGTGTTGGGTGAACATGGGGATAGCGAGGTGCTGACCTGGTCGAATGCCCGCGCTGGCTCGCTCGCCGTTTCCGATTTTGCAGCACAAACGGGCAAGCCGATCACGAAGGAAATCCGCGCTGAGATCGACGATAATGTTCGCAATGCCGCCTACCGCATCATTGAAGGCAAGGGCTCAACCTATTACGGGATCGGCGCCGGCTTGGCGCGTATCATCAAGGCAATCGCGCTGGATCAGCGCGCTGTGTTGTCCGTTTCGATCGTTACGCCTGCTGTCGAAGGTGTCGAGCACGTGGCACTCTCTGTTCCGCGGGTGATTGGTGCGCAAGGCGTCATGACCGATCTCTTTCCGGAACTGGATGATGCGGAACATGCAGCACTAAAACGCAGTGCTCTGCTTCTCAAGGAGAAGGCAAGTGCCGTAAGGTTGTGACGGCATAAGCATCGAGGCGAATTTAGGTGATCGACAAGCTGGAATTCTTCATCGCACTGGCGCGTGCCGGACATTTCGGGCGTGCGGCGGAAGAGTGCGGCATTTCCCAGCCCTCGCTCTCGGCGGCCATCCGCCAGCTGGAGGACCAGTTGGGTGTGGTTCTGGTCGTGCGCGGTTCACGCTATCAGGGCCTGACGCCGGAGGGTCAGCGCGTGCTGGAATGGGCACGACGCATCGTGTCAGACACCCGCACCATGCGCGAAGAGATGCGCGCCGCCCGTAAAGGTCTGGCCGGGCATATCCGGATTGCCGTTATTCCGACCGCGCTTGCCATGGTGCCGCGGCTGACCGAACCTTTTCAGGCGCGCCATCCGGCGGTGACATTTTCCGTGACCTCGCGCACCTCGCTGCAGGTGCTCAGCCAGTTGGAAAATCTGGAGATCGACGCCGGCATTACCTACCTCGACAATGAGCCCTTGGGTCGGGTGACCACTGTGCCGCTTTATTCCGAGCGCTACCACCTCATCGCGGCCGCCGGAACGCCACTCGCTGATCAGGAATCCGTCACGTGGAAGGATGTTTCCTCTCTTAGGCTTTGCCTATTGACGGCGGATATGCAGAACCGCCGCATCATCAACAAGCATATGGCGGAAGCAGGGGTGTGGGCAAAGCCTACGCTTGAATCCAATTCCATGATCGTGTTGTTTTCGCATATTCGCACGGGGCAGTGGGCATCCATCATGCCGCGTAACGTTGCGGAATCCTTCGGGTTTCCAGAGGAGATCCGCATGATACCGATCACGGAACCCGACGCGGAGCACCTGGTTGGACTGGTGGCAACTCATCGCGAACCACACACCCCCCTTGTATCGGCACTGCTTCACGAGGCCAGATTGCGCGTTGCTGCATCCGCCTTTGATAGAAATATCCTATCAAGCGACGGAAAGCCGATATTGACGTAAGTCGCCACTTTTCGTCATTCTTCGCAAAAGACAAATATCTGAACGATCCTTGAGCTTTTCCGAAAGCAGAAACTGCCGGATTGGTCAGGCGGGGTCGGTTTGGGAGGACTGGTGCATGAATATTCGTGCGGTCGCTGTAGACGAGGCGGCCCGTATTGCCGAAATTATTGAGGACTGTCGGCAGCTTGAAGGCCCGATGTTGCCGATCCTGCACCGCGTGCAGGAGGAATTCGGATTTATTCCTGAAAGCGCCAGGCAGGTGATTGCCAAGGCCCTCAATCTCTCGCGCGCCGAAGTGCATGGTGTCGTCAGTTTCTATCATGATTTCAAAGATCATCCGGCCGGTCGCCACACGCTGAAGCTCTGTCGAGCCGAGGCTTGCCAGTCGATGGGCTGCGAGTCTCTTGCGGAAAAGGCCAAGGCCAAACTCGGAATTGATTGGCACGAAACCACGTTTGATGGCGCGGTGACGCTGGAGCCCGTCTTCTGTCTCGGGCTTTGCGCCCAAGCGCCTGCTGCCATGCTGGATGGTGAGCTTTTCGCGCGCCTTGATGAGGACTGTCTGAACGACATCGTTGCGGAGGTGCGGGCATGAGCGTCACCGTTTTCGTTCCACGTGATTCGGCAGCACTTGCCGTCGGCGCAGACAAGGTGGCAGCCGCGATCCAACGTGAGGCAGAAGCACGTGGCATCGACGTCCATATCGTGCGTAATGGCTCACGCGGAATGCTGTGGCTGGAAGTGCTGGTCGAGGTGCGAACGGATCATGGTCGCGTGGCCTATGGTCCGGTAAAAGCATCTGATGTGCCCTCGCTGTTCGATGCGAGCTTCCTCACCGGCGGCAATCACCGGCTCTGTCACGGGCTGACCAGCGAGATCCCGTTCCTCAAGAACCAGACGCGGCTGACCTTCTCTCGTTGCGGCATCACCGATCCGTTATCGCTGGAGGATTACCGTCACTACAAGGGGCTGACGGGTCTGCAAAAGGCCGTTGCCATGGCACCTGCGGACATCGTGAAGCAGGTGACCGACAGCGGCCTGCGGGGTCGCGGCGGTGCTGGCTTTCCAACCGGCATTAAGTGGAAGACGGTTGCCGATGCCAGGGCGGACCAGAAATACATCGTCTGTAATGCGGATGAGGGCGATAGCGGCACGTTTGCCGACCGGATGATCATGGAGGGCGACCCCTTCGTACTGATCGAGGGCATGGCAATTGCCGGTATCGCGGTCGGAGCCACCAAGGGCTATGTCTATACGCGCTCGGAATATCCGCACGCCATTGCCGTGATGGAAGAGGCAATCGCCATTGCGCGGCGCGAGGGCATTCTGGGCTCCTCCGTGTTGGGATCTGCTTACGCTTTTGATATGGAAGTGCGCATGGGCGCGGGCGCCTATGTGTGCGGCGAAGAGACTTCGCTTCTCAACAGCCTGGAAGGCAAGCGCGGCATTGTGCGCGCCAAGCCGCCACTGCCGGCGCTGGAAGGCCTGTTCGGCAAGCCGACTGTCGTCAACAATGTCATGTCGCTGGCCTCCATCCCGGTCATCATGGACCGCGGCGCGCAGTTCTATCGAGACTATGGCGTTGGTCGCTCGCACGGCACGATCCCGATTCAGCTTGCCGGCAATCTGAAGCATGGCGGTTTGTATGAGACAGCCTTCGGCCTGACGCTTGGCCAGATCGTTAATGAGATCGGCGGTGGCACAATCAGCGACCGGCCGGTCAAGGCGGTACAGGTTGGCGGCCCACTCGGCGCTTACTTCCCTCCGGCGCTGTTCGATACGGTGTTCGATTACGAGGCCTTCACTGCCGCCGGCGGTCTGATCGGTCACGCTGGTATCGTGGTGTTTGACGATACCGTCGACATGCTGAAGCAGGCGCGCTTTGCCATGGAGTTCTGTGCGGTCGAAAGTTGCGGCAAGTGCACGCCCTGCCGGATCGGGTCGACGCGCGGCGTCGAGACTGTCGACAAGATCGCTCAGGGCATTGAGCCGGAAAAGAACAAGGTTTTGCTGGAAGACCTCTGCAACACCATGAAGTTCGGCTCGCTCTGTGCGCTTGGCGGCTTCACGCCCTATCCCGTCATGAGTGCGCTGACGCATTTTCCTGACGATTTTGCACCTGCACCGGTGCGGGAGGCAGCGGAATGAACGAGACGCAAAAGGTCAAAGGTCCGGCTTCCTATTTCCCTTCAATCGAAAAAACCTATGGGAAGCCAATTCAGCATTGGCAGGACATCGTTCGTCAGCAGGAAGGTAAGTCACATATGCAGATTGTTGCACTGCTGAAGGCGGATCATGGTCTGGGCCACGGTCATGCCAATGCCATCGTCGCGGCGACGCTCGCCGAGCAGAAATCGTAAGCGCAGTTGAACCTCTTCTGCGCGGTATAGTCCGCAGCGGAGAGACTGATCTGGAGGTCATCATGCCCCTCGTTCCTGAAATCGATTACGGCACGCCTGCATCCAAGGCCACGGATCTGGTGACGTTGACCATTGATGGTCGCGAAGTGACAGTGCCGGCCGGCACCTCTATTATGCGCGCATCCATGGAGGCCGGCATTCAGGTGCCGAAACTCTGCGCGACCGACATGGTGGATGCCTTCGGCTCCTGCAGGCTCTGTCTGATCGAGGTGGAAGGCCGAAACGGCACCCCTGCCTCCTGCACCACGCCTGTCGCGCCGGGCATCGTCGTCCACACGCAGACGGAGCGGTTGAAGCAAATCCGCAAGGGTGTGATGGAGCTTTACATTTCCGACCATCCGCTCGATTGTCTCACCTGCGCCGCAAATGGCGATTGCGAGCTGCAGGATATGGCCGGTGCTGTGGGTCTTCGCGATGTGCGCTACGGCTACGAAGGCGAAAACCATGTCAAGGCTCGCTCCGCCACCGGGGATGTGAACGCCCAATGGATGCCGAAGGACGAGTCGAACCCTTACTTCACCTATGATCCTTCAAAGTGTATCGTCTGCTCCCGCTGCGTTCGAGCCTGCGAAGAAGTGCAGGGCACGTTTGCTTTGACGATCGAAGGCCGCGGCTTCGACAGCCGCGTTTCGCCCGGTGCGCATGAAGCCTTCCTCTCCTCCGAATGCGTCTCCTGCGGCGCCTGCGTGCAGGCCTGCCCCACGGCGACGCTGACGGAAAAGTCCGTCATCCAGATCGGCCAGCCGGAGCATTCCGTCGTCACAACCTGCGCCTATTGCGGTGTCGGCTGCTCCTTCAAGGCGGAAATGCGCGGCGAGGAACTGGTGCGTATGGTGCCGTGGAAGGATGGTCAGGCCAATCGCGGCCATTCCTGCGTCAAGGGCCGGTTCGCCTACGGTTACGCAAGCCACAAGGACCGTATCCTCAACCCGATGATTCGCGAGAAGATTTCCGATCCCTGGCGTGAAGTCACCTGGGAAGAGGCGTTCGCCCACATCGCCTCGGAATTCCGGCGCATCCAGTATCAATATGGCCGCGAATCCATCGGCGGCATCACCTCGTCGCGCTGCACCAACGAGGAAACCTATCTGGTGCAGAAGCTGATCCGCGCCGGCTTTGGGAATAACAATGTCGATACCTGCGCCCGCGTTTGCCATTCGCCGACGGGCTACGGTCTCGGTCAGGCTTTCGGCACCTCTGCCGGTACGCAGAATTTCGACAGCGTCGAGCATTCCGACGTGGTCGTGGTGATTGGTGCGAACCCGACCGACGGTCACCCAGTCTTCGGTTCGCGGCTCAAGAAGCGTTTGCGCAAGGGCGCGAAACTGATCGTCATCGATCCGCGGCGTATCGACCTGGTGCGGACCCCACATGTCGAAGCTGCTTACCATCTGCCGCTCAAGCCCGGCACGAATGTGGCCGTTCTGACCGCCATTGCCCATGTCATCGTGACGGAAGGCCTGTTCGATGAGCGCTTCATTCGCGAGCGTTGCGACTGGTCCGAGTTCGAGGATTGGGCGGCCTTTGTCTCCGAAGCCCAGCATTCGCCGGAAAAGACGGAAAAGTTCACTGGCGTTCCGGCGGACGAACTGCGCGGTGCGGCGCGTCTTTATGCCAGGGGTGGCAATGGCGCGATTTACTACGGTCTCGGCGTCACCGAACACAGCCAGGGTTCAACAACCGTCATGGCGATCGCCAACCTAGCCATGGCCACCGGCAATATCGGTCGCCCCGGCGTCGGCGTGAACCCGTTGCGCGGACAGAACAATGTGCAGGGCTCCTGCGATATGGGCTCCTTCCCGCATGAACTGCCGGGCTATCGTCACATCTCTGATGATGCCACCCGCGAGACCTTCGAAAAGCTCTGGGGCGTGACGCTGAACAACGAGCCGGGCCTTCGCATTCCCAACATGCTGGATGCTGCCGTCGAGGGCACGTTCAAGGGCATTTACATTCAGGGTGAGGATATTCTTCAGTCAGACCCGGATACCAAGCACGTCTCCGCCGGTCTCGAAGCCATGGAATGTGTCGTCGTGCACGATCTCTTCCTCAACGAGACGGCGAACTATGCGCATGTCTTCCTGCCGGGTTCCACCTTCCTGGAGAAGGACGGCACCTTCACCAATGCGGAGCGCCGCATCAACCGCGTGCGCAAGGTCATGACGCCGAAGAACGGCTATGCGGACTGGGAAGTCACACAGAAGCTGGCGCAGGCCATGGGCCTTGCCTGGAACTACAGCCATCCTTCCGAGATCATGGATGAGATCGCCGCCAGCACGCCAAGCTTTGCCGGCGTCTCCTATGCCTATCTGGAGGAGAAGGGTTCCGTTCAGTGGCCCTGCAACGAGAAATTCCCCGATGGATCGCCTATCATGCATATCGATGGTTTCGTGCGTGGCAAGGGTAAGTTCATCCGCACGGAATATGTCGCGACCGACGAACGTACGGGACCGCGCTTCCCACTGCTGCTCACCACGGGCCGCATTCTTTCGCAGTACAATGTCGGCGCCCAGACACGTCGCACGGAAAATGTTGTGTGGCATGAGGAGGACCGACTGGAGATCCATCCGCATGATGCCGAACAACGGGGCGTCAAGGATGGTGATTGGGTGAAGCTCGCCAGTCGCGCCGGCGAAACGACGCTGCGTGCGCTGATCACCGACCGCGTCGCTCCCGGTGTGGTCTACACCACCTTCCACCATCCGGGCACGCAGGCGAATGTCATTACCACTGACTTCTCCGACTGGGCGACCAACTGCCCGGAATACAAGGTGACTGCGGTACAGATCTCGCCCTCGAATGGTCCGACGGAATGGCAGGAGGATTACGAGGAACTCAGCCGTCGCTCCAGACGTATCGTCGGCAAGCTGGAAGCGGCGGAGTAAGGCAGTCTCATGGGTGACGGCACAAGCCGCAGAGTTGAGGAGTGGAGCTTTCGCCAGGGGCGCATGGTGGCAAGCCACCGCAATGTGCCGGAAGAGGTGCCGATTGCCTTTTCCTATGGCGGTTCCACCCATGCGGTGATGATGGCGACACCGGCGGACCTTGTGGACTTTGCCTATGGCTTTTCTCTGGCGGAGGAAATCATTGTCACCCCGGAAGAAATTGTTGCGGTCGAACCCATCGAGGCGGGCGCCGGTATCGATGTGCAGATCACGCTGAAGGATGCCAAGGCGGAGGCTTTGACGGCACGGCGCAGGCGTATGGCAGGTCCTGTCGGCTGTGGCCTATGCGGTATCGAGTCGATCGAACAGGCAGCCCGCCAAGTGGCCCGGGTCAAGGAAAGTGCGCATCGCCTGACGCCGGAGATGGTAGCAGAAGCCGCGCGCCTGCTCGGCGACGGCCAACAGCTGAACCGCGAAACACGAGCGGTACATGGCGCAGGCTTCTATCGCCCGGGTAAGGGGCTGCTGACGATCCGTGAGGATGTCGGTCGCCATAATGCGCTGGACAAGCTTGTCGGGGCAGTGCTGAGGGCAGGTGTTCGGCCACAGGAGGGGGCGGTTGTGGTGACCAGCCGTCTCTCGGTGGAAATGGTACAGAAGACGGCCTTTCTCGGCTGCCCGATCCTGATCGCAATATCGGCGCCGACCGCTCTGGCGATCGAGACCGCAGACGCCGCAGGCATCAGCTTGATCGGGATTGCCCGTGGCGATGAATTCGAAGTGTTTACGAGGCCCGACCGGGTAACGACAGGAGAAGCCAGCGATGTCGCTTAATCACACGGACGAGAAGCTGGTGCGCATGGCAAACCAGATCGCAACCTTCTTTCTGTCGCAGCCGGAGGACGTTCGGGTCGAAGGCGTTGCCACGCATATCAACAAATTCTGGGAGCCGCGCATGCGGCGCCGATTCTTTGAAATGATTGATGCTGGTATTGGCGGGTTTCTGCCGCTCGTTGTTGCTGCGTCCACCAAGGTGAAGCGACCGGAAAATCGGTCGACGGAGCCGGTCGGTTTGGGGACTGATGCGGCATCGACTTTGGGCGGGAAGGGGCCGATTGCGGGTGAATCGCTGTCAGAGCCCAGCATTCCCGAACATTCAGCATAAAGGGTAGCGGCCCCGCGGCGATGGCGGGTGTCGATTTGGATTTCATCTGACATTGCAAGGGAGGTTGTCGCAATGGCGGTAGCAGGGGTAACGGGGGGAGCCGTGGCGCAGGCCGGGCTCCTTGATCGAGAGCGCATCATTGCGCAACCAGGGTTCAACCGGTGGCTGGTTCCGCCGGCGGCGCTTGCCATCCATCTATGCATCGGCATGGCCTATGGCTTCAGCGTGTTCTGGCTGCCGCTCAGCAAGGCATTGCCGACCACGGACCCCAGTTGCTCCAGCCTCACTCTGCTGGGAGCACTGACCACGACGGCCTGCAACTGGCGCGTGGCGGATCTCGGTTGGATCTATACGCTATTCTTCGTGCTTCTCGGCTGCTCCGCCGCCATCTGGGGCGGCTGGCTGGAGCGCGTGGGTCCGCGCAAGGCCGGTTTCGTTTCCGCCTGCTGCTGGTGCGGCGGTATTCTCATCGCGGCGCTCGGGGTGATGTCGCATCAATTGTGGCTGATGTGGATCGGGGCAGGGGTGATCGGTGGCGTCGGTCTAGGACTTGGGTATATCTCGCCGGTCTCGACGCTGGTGAAATGGTTCCCAGACCGTCGCGGCATGGCGACAGGCATGGCCATCATGGGCTTTGGCGGCGGCGCCATGATCGGCGCGCCGCTCGCCAACCTGCTGATGACGTATTTCAAGACGGATACCTCCGTTGGCGTCTGGCAGACCTTCGTCGTCATGGCGCTCATCTATTTCGTATTCATGCTGGGCGGTGCCTTCGGTTATCGCATTCCGCCTGCCGGCTGGCGCCCGGAAGGCTGGACGCCACCCGTTGCCAAGAGCACCATGATCACCCATCGCCATGTCCACCTGCGCGATGCGCACAAGACACCGCAGTTTTGGCTGATCTGGGCCGTGCTCTGCCTTAACGTCTCTGCAGGCATCGGCGTGATCGGCATGGCGTCACCCATGCTGCAGGAAATCTTTGCAGGCTCGCTGATCGGCCAGCCGGGCGTTGGTTTCGCGCAGCTGGATGCGGCTCAGAAGGCACAAATTGCAGCGATTGCTGCAGGCTTCACGGGCCTTCTGTCGCTTTTCAACATTGGTGGCCGCTTCTTCTGGGCATCGATGTCCGACAAGATCGGCAGAAAGAACACCTATTTCTGCTTCTTCATCCTCGGCATTATCCTCTACGCTCTCGCACCAACGCTTGCCACGCTCGGCTCCAAGGCGCTGTTCGTGCTGGCCTTTGGCATTATTCTCTCGATGTATGGCGGCGGCTTCGCGACGGTTCCGGCCTATCTGGCGGACATCTTCGGCACGCAGTTCGTCGGCGCGATCCATGGTCGCCTGCTGACGGCCTGGGCAACCGCCGGTATCTTCGGGCCGCTGGTCGTGAACTATATTCGCGAGGCGCAGATCGCAGCCGGTGTTGCACCCGGCCCGGCGCTCTACACCAGCACCATGTATATCCTCGCCTGCCTCCTTGCGCTCGGCCTCGTTGCCAATGCTCTTGTGAAGCCGCTGCCGGAAAAGTGGTTCATGTCCGATGAGGAGGTCGCGGCACTACAAGCCAAGACAGCGGCTGCCAATGCCGGCCCGACAGGCTCGTTCGGCATCGGCACCGGTGGCTTCGATGCCAAGGCGGCGCTGGCGTGGGCTGTGGTTGGTATCCCGCTTCTCTGGGGTGTCTGGGTTACGCTGAAGAGTAGCTTTGCGCTGTTCGGCTAAAAGCTGACGAAGGATTGATACGAGAGCCGGCCTTGCGCCGGCTCTTTTGCGTTTTGCCGTCAGTTGAGCCAGAGGTGGATAAGTGCGGCTTCCGGTGTTTCTGCGCCGCCATTTTGGATACCCGTTGACCAGAGGCCGGCACCCGCCGCGTAGGTGCCGGGACTGAGGCCACCTGCCTCGCACTGGCTCACGGCACGAATGCGTTTGCCCTTTGTCACCGCCCGCTCCAGAACCCGAACCAACTCGACGTCATCAGGCGCGGTTCCGCTTCCGAAAATGCGCAGTACTGCTCCGTCCAAAGTGTTCAGCGCTGCCTCGATCGCCGCTGCTGGAAGGCCTGGCGAAAGCGTTAGGATTGCAAGCTTGAGGGGTGCAAATTCATCCTTGGCAGCCGGCAGTGCGGTTGCCTGCGGCTGCGACCGGAAGGCATCCATCTGGTGGCTGTGATGTTTTACAAGTCCCGCAGCCGGCATCAGTTTGCCGGCGAAGGCCAGTTGAACACCTGGATCCGGCTGTTTGAGCGCTTGCAGGGCAAGATCGAGATTGTCCTCGGCATCGCCGCCCTGTCCAAGCGGCAGCATGGAGCCGCACAGAACTACCTTCCGGTTTTCGCCTGCAAGGGCTTGGGAAAGCGCAGCGCCGGTAAAGGCCATGGTGTCGGTGCCATGCGTAACAATGACAGCGGAGTCTGGATGGGCGCGGATGGCCCGCAGGATCTCGTTCCAGTGCTCAGGGCCGACGTTGGAACTATCGAGAAGGGGATCGAACACGACGCTGTCGAGACTTGAACTCCGTGGCAGACGCTCAAGCACAGCCTGCTCGACAAGTCCCTTTTGGGGTTCCAACCCATCGGGGCCGGGTGCCATGCCAATGGTGCCGCCCGTATGAATGAGTAGAATCCGCATGCCGCCTCTCCCAACCTGATGTTTGAGGACTGGTAAGGGATGGTTGTCCGGGGATCAATATCGGCGCGCCAAAAGGCTTCGCGCCGAAACAGAAAAGGCGGCCGTGCGGCCGCCTTCACACCTCGGAGGGGCTCAAATCAAGCAGCGAGATCGTCTGCCTCGGTGCCCTTGAACATCTTGGAGAGGTTCAGGAAGCAGATCATGCCGTTCTCATTGGCGATGATGCCTTCACAGAAAGTCTTGTCGAAGGATGCAGACACTTCCGGTACCGGCTGGATCTGGCTGCTCGGGATCGTCAGGATATCAGACACGCGGTCGACCAGCATGCCAATGACCATATTGTGTACTTCGGCAACGACGATGGCGGAGCGTTCGTTCGCGACCGTGCTCTTCATGCCAAGCTTGTAGGCCAGGTCGATGATCGGGATGACCGAGCCACGCAGGTTCATAACGCCGATCACGTCGGACGGCGCATGCGGGATCGGTGTCGACGGTGCCCAGCCACGGATTTCGCGAATGGTGGTGGTCTTGACGCAAAATTCTTGGTCGTGAAGGCGGAAGGCAATGATCTCAAGCGTTTCGCCGCTGTAGCTTGTCGAATTGATCGTAGTAGCCATTAAAATTCTTCCCAACTTTCCGATGCCTGGGCAACCGCTGCGGAACCGGAAAACCGCGCAACTTTCGCCATGGGTGTGCGTACCGGCAATGCCACAGGACGGCTTTCGGGTCGCGCTGATGCCATCTTAGGCGAAGAATGTTTCCCAAAGCTGAATCGTCCCAAAAGCATCCGCAACGCTTCGGATTCCTTTGCGAGGCTATGGCTTGCCGCGCTTGTCTCTTCCACCATGGCTGCATTCTGCTGGGTATTCTGGTCCATCAGGTTGACGGCTGTATTGATTTCCTTCAGGCCCAGCGATTGCTCATGCGCGGCCTCCACAATGGCCTTCACATTGGTGTTGATGTCTGCCACCTGCGCGACAATGGTCTGCAGCGAGCGGCCGGTCTCGCCGACCAGTGCCACGCCTTGAGCCACCTGCTCGCTTGATGTGTTGATCAAGGCCTTGATTTCTTTTGCAGCCTTGGCCGAGCGCTGTGCCAGTTCACGTACTTCCTGTGCAACCACGGCAAAGCCCTTGCCTGCTTCACCGGCACGTGCCGCTTCAACGCCTGCATTCAGCGCCAGAAGGTTGGTCTGGAAAGCAATCTCGTCAATCACACCGATGATGTTGGAAATTTCTCCGGCCGACTTTTCGATCTGTCCCATGGCCTCAATGGCATGATTGACCACTTCACCGGAACGCGTTGCGCCTATGGTTGTTCGCTCCACCAGTTGACCGGCTTCTTCCGCCCGCTTGGCGCTGGTTGTGACGGTCTGAGTGATCTGGTCGAGTGCGGCGGCAGTCTGCTCGACGGCAGCTGCCTGCTGCTCCGTCCGCTTGGAGAGGCTGTCCGTTGCTTCGCGAATCTGCTGCGAGCCGGAGGCAATTTCTTCGCCGTTGTGGCCGACGATCTGCATGGCGTCGCGCAGCTTTTCCATGGAGGCGTTGAAATCGTTTCTGATCTTTTCGAGCCCGGCGATGAAAGGGCGTTCGATGCGGAAGGTGAGGTCGCCATTGGAGAGAGCCGTGAGACCTTCGGCGATTTCGTCGACCGCGCGCACCCGGTCGGTCACATCCGTTGCAAACTTCACGACCTTCAGAACGCGTCCGTTGTCGCCAATGATGGGATTGTAGGAGGCCTGGATCCAGACGATCTTGCCGCCTTTGCCAATGCGCTTGAACTCCGAAGCGATGGCTTCCCCTGCTGCAAGCTTTGACCAGAATGTCTTGTAGTCGGCACTATCGCGGAAGCTTGGCTCGCAGAACATGCTATGATGACGCCCTTGAATTTCGGAGAGCGTGTAGCCGAGACAGTTCAGGAAGTTTTCGTTGGCGGTGATGATGTCGCCTGACGTTGTGAATTCGATGACCGCCTGCATCTTGGCAATGGCAGCGATTTTTCCGGCATCTTCCGTGGCCTTCAGCTTGCTCCCGGTGATGTCGCTGGCAATCTTCACAATCTTGACCGGCTTTCCGCCAACCAGAACCGGGTTGTAGGAGGCTTGGATCCAGATCTCCTTGCCGCCCTTGGCGATCCGCTTGTACTCACCGGCATCGAATTCGCCGCGCGAAAGGCGTGCCCAGAAGTTCCTGTAAGCATCAGACTTCACATAGTCCGCTTCGCAGAAGATACTGTGGCTGCGACCAACAACTTCCTGCAAGGAATAACCGAGTGCTTTCAGAAAGTTCTCGTTGGCTGTCAGGATCTTGCCGTTCAAATCGAATTCGATGATGGCCTGGGAGCGATGAAAGGCTGCAAGAATGGCTTTCGTTTCGCCGCCCGGGCTGAAGAGAAATGTCATGGTGCTTTTCCTCATAAAGATGTCGAGTTGATCTCGTGAGGTGCCACCATCTTGGTGAGCTGGACCTTACCGGTTCGACGGCTGTAAGGTTACAGAATAGAATTAAAATTTAGTCAAATATCACAATAATTTAGGGTTGTTTCAGTGAAGTGATTTACCATTTCAGACTGTTAAATGCCAGTTTGAATTGCGTTTGCTGGCGAAGCAATCTGCTCAATATTCCTTCTCATAGAAAATGCCGGCCGATCCTCCGTCGCTTCCAGCGGAACCTTTCAGCTTTACCCCACGTCCGACATCCAGATTGATGGAAGCGCGGGCGCCACTGGAGCCGCCTTGTTCCACCTGAAAATAGGTGCGGTTGTTGATATAACGACCCACCGAGACGCTCGTTTGTCCCGTATCGTCGGTGTTGATGTCGATATCATCAACTCCAAGATTGCTGCGCAGCGTCTCCAAAAGAGAAGTCGATCCGCCTCCCGCCAACTGGCTGACGGCGTCCGCCAGTTGGGCGATTTGAAGTGCAGACAGTTTCGACATGGACTGGCCGAAGATCAGTCGCGCCAGAACTTCATCCTGCGGCAAAGCAGGAGACGAGGAAAAGCTTATATCGGGGTCGTTCGCGACGCCGGTCACCTTGATGATGATTGTCGTGGATCCAGAACTGGTCTGTGCCTGCATGTCCAGAACCGGGATAAGGCCGCCGCCGAAAGTGATCTTGCCCGTCGTGAAATCCAGCCGCTTGGCAAGGATTACGATGCGGCCGCGACGCATCTGGAAGCCACCGGATACGACAGGTTCAGTTGCCGTGCCGCGGATGGCAAGGCGTCCACCGAGTTCCGCGTCGATGCCGCGACCACGCACGAAGATGCCATTCGGGGCGTCGATCGTCAGGTCGAGCGCCAGAGGTGTCGATGTGCCCTGTCCACCCTTGTCACCCAGAGCTGCGAGCAATTCCTTGACGTCAGCGGGTGGATTGACGTGCTTCACATTGATCTGCGCCAGCGATGCAGGCAGCTTTGCCGGAACGGTGATGGCAGCCTTGGTAAGGCGAATATCGCCCTTCAGAGCAGGCGCTCCCAACAGCGAGCCTGTCACCGTGAGGGCCCCATTGGCCGTCGCCGCGAAAAGCGTGCCGTCCACATAGGTGGCATCGTTCAGTGTGATCGTGAGATCAGCTGGGAACTCTCCCGTCAGTCCCACCGTACCACCGACCGACACCTTGCCGCCCGTGGAAAGAGAGCCGGACAGTGACTGGATCGAGGCACGATCCCGGTCGAAAGATACGGAGGCAGAGATGCCCTCAACGGCAAGATTGCGACGCACATCGATCAGCCGAGCACCCGATGTGGACGCTGTACCGTTGAACGTTGGCGCGGCAAGCGTTCCGCCGACCGCCACATTGAGCGTACCATTTCCTTCTGCGACAAAACCTTGAGCAGAGAGTTGCGTTGCCAGAAGCGCGAAGGGAAGCGTGCCTTCCACCTTCGCATCTACGGCGCGCGCGCCTGAGAGGCCGAGACCTCCTCGTGCGGTCAGTGCCAGCCCAGCGTCGCCGGAAAGGCGGGTTTCGAAATCCAATTGACTGCCCTTCAACGCGCCGGAGGCGGTGACGTTGAAGGCAGCAAGCCCCGCCGCACGCGCCTGCGCAAGCGAGGCATCCTTCCAGGAAAGATTAAAGTCAACGCCGCGGCCTTCAGGCAGAGCCGAAATCTTGCCCGAGATCTGCCCCGCTGCCCCCAAACCGGGGACGAAGCCATTGGCGAGGTTTGCCGGTATGGCTGCAAGGTTCGCATTGAGATTGATCTGCGGTCCATTGTCGCCGCCGATGGTTACCTTGCCGCTGGCAGAAGCATTCAGGCCATTCGGGCCGGATAGCCGGGTCTCTCCCAGCGTCAGCGTGCCGTTCTCGAAATTGCCAGCGGCCTTGAAGTTCAGGTTGGAAATCCCTGCATCGCCCTGTCGACGAATTTCTGCGTCGCTCCATTGCAGGTCGTAGCGAATGGCGGGAACAGAAACAGTTCCGCCGGCTGTCACGCGCCCGGTGATGATGCCGCCGGTCTGGAGACCGGGGAGGAAGCCCTGCGCCAGCGTTGCTGGTACAGAGGCGATGTCTGCCGCCATGTTCAGCACTTTATCTCCGGCCAGCTTGGCGGTGCCGGAGGCCGAAATCGAAAGGCCGGAAGGACCAGTGACCTTTGCTGTATCCAGCGAAAGCGTGGCGTTTGTGAAGCTACCATTTCCTTCCAACTGCAGGCCGCTCAGGCCTGCAAGCCGCGTCTGCCGTGTGACGGCATCCTTCCACATCAACTGATACCGAATCGCGGGTGCTTCCGGTGTGCCAGTGGAGGAAACCTTGCCGGAGATCACGCCTTCCGCGTCGATGCCGGGTATGAAGCCGTTGGCGAGCTTGGCGGGCAGGGCAGCGATATCGGCATTCAGATCGAAGGCTGGCGCCTGCTGCCCCTGGAGAACGGCGCGCCCCTGAGCCGTGACGGAAAGGCCGGCGGGGTCTTTTATCTCCGTCTTGTCGAGAGTGAGCGTGCCATTGGCAAAGGTGCCGGAGGCTTTCACATCAATGGAATTCAGACCTGCCATACGGGTCTGGCTGGAGGAGCCGTTCGCAAGGCTGACGTCATAGGCAAGATTAGGATTTGCAAGTGAACCGCGCAGACTTAAGCGCCCTGCTGCGAGACCGGTTGCTTCAAGATCAGGCCGGGCGATATCCGCCAGCGCTGCCGGTAGCGCTGCAAATTCGGCGGTCATATCCAGTGCCTGATCCCCGCTCAGTGCAACAAGCCCGTGGCCGGTAAACGATAGTCCGTTCTGACCGGAGATGCGCGCCTCTTCCAGATTGATGGCTTGGCCTGCGTAACGTCCCTTGGCTCGGAGAGCGAGGTCACCGATATGCGCGTCTCTTGTTTGCCGTGTCGCTGCATTGCTCCAGAGCAGGTCGAAGCTTGCGGCGGGGGAGGCAAGCGTGCCTTCGGCAGCCAATGTGCCGCCGATCACGCCTTCAGCCGCCAAGTCCAGACGCAGAGCATTGGCT
This sequence comes from Rhizobium oryzicola, assembly GCF_030504645.1. Classification (GTDB taxonomy): domain Bacteria; phylum Pseudomonadota; class Alphaproteobacteria; order Rhizobiales; family Rhizobiaceae; genus Neorhizobium; species Neorhizobium oryzicola. Next base: position 120,561 of record NZ_JAUKWQ010000006.1, read on the forward strand.
AGCGCTGCAGGAATCCCCTTCAGTTCTGCGTTCAGCGCGATTTCGCGCTCGCCATCCAGCCGGATCGTGCCCTTGGCATTTGCGCTTGTCGCCTCCGGAGCGGTGAGATCGAAGGCGTCGAGTGTCAGGACATTGTTTTCCAGGCGACCCCGGCTAGTGGCTGTGATGTCATTCATCACGGCATGCTTCTTCGCATCCGCAATGGCACCATTGTTCCAGGCGAGATCGAACATGGCCGTCGGCGCGGCAAGCGTGCCGCCGATTGTAGACATGCCGGATAGAATGCCCAATGCTTCCACGCGCGGTTCGATACGGTGGACAAGCGAGGCTGGCAGCGACAGAAGATTGACCTTCAGGTCCAGCTTGCGGTCGTCCCGGGTCGAGATGCTGCCGTCCGCCGTAACTGCAATGCCGTCCGGATTGATCAATGTTGCGGCATCAATTCCCAACCGCCCATCTTCGAAGCGTCCACGCGCCTTGATGCGAAGCGGCTGCAGGCCATAGGTGCGCGTCTCAGCCAATTCCGCATTCGCGACATTCAGATCATAAAAGATCGAGGGATTGGAGGACTGGCCATTGGTGGCCACGAGGCCGTTCACCTGACCAGTCGGTGCGAGATTAGGCGCAACCAGACCAACCAGCGAGGCGGGAAGATTGCGGATCTCCGCCGACAGAGCCAGGGTCGAGCCCGCGCTGCCATCAAGTGTTATGCGCCCATCGCCAGCCGTCAGGGCGAGTTGGCGAAACCGTGCCTGACCTTGGGTGACGGAAATCGTGGCCGGTGCTGCAAGCGAAAGGCCAACGCCGCGTGGCTTGGCCGAAAACTGAGAGAGCGTGATGTCCGTGCCGTTTTCCGTATCGAGTGCACCGACGAGCAGCAATGGCGCGTTGTCGAAACGGGAGTTGAGGTCGAACAGGGTTCTTGGTCCTGCCTGCGTGACCTTCAGCGCGGAATCCTGCAGGACCTGACCGCCGATCTCGATCTGATTAGCGCGGATGACGCCGTCCAAGGTCATGCCTGCGAGATTTGCGGATGATGCCGAGACCGCCGGCGCCTTCAAGATGACGCCGCGCGACGAAAGCGTTTGGCCGGACGCATTAAGGGCTAAGGTTGCTTTGCCGTCTACTCCACCCAACCGAACAGTACCCTGCAGATCGCCCGCAGCCTGTTGCCCTGCCAACGAGGCGATGAGGCCTGCTTCCGGGAAATTGAACGCCAGTTCACCCTGGGGCAGCATGGACGAGGTGAAGGCCATGTTGCCGGTCACGCGATTGGGGCCGAGTTCAACAACCAGATCCGGTGCCGAGAAGGTGCCATTGGCATAGGCGAGATTGCTTTCGATGCGGGCGGGCTTGCCGTCCACATTCGCCTGGCCCTTCAGATGTGCGCGTGGTGCGTTGAAGTCGGCCGTGCCATCCATCACCAGGCTGACGCCGTCCAGCAAACGCCCGCGGAAGCGCGCCTCGGCGGAGTTGATGGTGGCCTTCAACGCAAGTGCAGTTACTGGACCATTGGCAGTGAGATCATAACCGGCCGGCCCCTTTGCGTCCGGGCGCAGTTTGCCGAGATCCGGAACCCGGCCCGCAAGATGTGCGGTCATCTTACCGCCATCCAGAAGGACGTTCCCGTGGCCTTCCAGTATGGAAGATTTGACGACAACGTTCTCCAGGCTGATACGGCCGCCAATCGCTGCGTCAATATAGCCTTCGGCAGCGATGCGATCCTCGAAAAGATCGCCAATCTCGGGCGGCAGACCTTCCGGGTTCAGGAACATCCGCAGATTGCCGGTCACCGCCTGCTTGGAAAGATTGTAAGCACCGCTGACCGTGCCGGAGATATTGGCACTTTCAAACGTGGACGCATCCAGCCCGACTGCCTGCGTACCAAGCCGGATCGGCGCATCGATGCGGATCGGACCCTGGATCAGGCGGTTGAGGTTGTCATCGGTGAAGCCGGTGCGCGCGGCCGTCAGGCGGGAGCGTATGCTGCCCGTCCATTGGTTGAAGTTGAGGTCTTCACTTTCCGCCTGCAGGCGCACCTGCTCAAAGCGGGTGTTCATGGCTGAAATCGAACGGAAGGCCGCAGTCGTGGTGAAGCGGGCAGAGGCTGCTGCACCGGTCAGGGTGAAGTTGACGTTCTCGACCGCAAAGCGGGCGGGCTTGCCATTGATCGGCCAGTCGATATCGATCGGGCCATTTGCACCGGCAATGCTGCCGGCCAGGCTATTATCGGCGGCTGAGTCCAGCGCGCCCGCAGCTGATACCCGAATGGCGCCAGAGGCAAGTTCGCCCTTTTTGATCTCGATGCGGCCATTGGGCGAAAACAGCGCGCCTACATTGATATCGGTGCGTCCGGCAAACATCGGGCGAATGGCCGGCGGCATCAGTTCCGCCAGTTGCCCGCCACCCTGTACCTCAACGCGATGACGACCGTCCGGCGCAAGCGTATGGCGTCCGTCCATGCTGATGACCGGCTTGCCATCCACGGTTCCGCGCAATTGCCCGCTCCAGTCGGAAAGCGGTCCCTGGCCATCGAGAGCCAGGGCAAGGGCCGGAGCGCCAGGCAAATGCAGCAGTCTCGCAAGCAGGCCACCTGACGGTTCGGAAACGACCGCCTGGAGTTTCAATTCGTTCTGCTGCGGCGCATAGACCAGATCGGTATCGGCGATCGCGTTCGGCTCATCCTTGCGGTGAGCCGAAGCCTTGGCTGAAATCCTGTCGCCGGTGGCGTCGACCGAACCCGCAGCCGCCAACAGGAAGTCACGGCCCGTCAAAAGCCGCGAAATGGAAATGTCGGGCAGTTCCATGCTGTCGATGCGAACTTCGACAGGAAGGGAAAAACCGCTCGATTGGCTTTGAGAGGTTTGTGCTTGCTGTGGCGCATCTTCGGGCGGTCGATGCAACTTCAGGCCTTCGACCCGGATACGCTCCGCATGGAAGGTGCCCGACAAGAGAGCAAGCGGTGACCAGTCTACGGCGACACCCTGCGCTTCGGTGTGGACACCCTTGTCATCGCTGATATCGATCCGATCAATCCTGAGGTGCCCCGTCAGTAGGCCCCTCAGCGCGGAGAGCTTGACCATTTGCCCGGGAGAGGAGGCGAGCGAGGATATGAGATTTGCGGCCATGCGCTGCCCGGCGGGCGCGAAGCCGACAAAGAGCGCGGAGGCAACAATGAGGACGAGCAGGATCGCCGCCGTGCGAAGCACAGCGCGCAAAATCCTTGAGCCCAGGCCGCGTGATGACCTCATTGCGCTTGCATTGTCCTCATTGTTCTCCAGAAAAATTGCTTATCCTGATATCCGATCTTTTGCGACATCAGAATGATTGCCCGATACCGGCATAGATGCCGTAGCGGCTTCCTCCCTCATATCGGTTCAGCGGCAACGCCACGTCCACCCTGATCGGGCCGAAGGGCGTGGCATATCGAAGCCCGATGCCTGCGCCCATCCGTATATCGGAGAAATCGGGCACCATTTCGGTTGAGACCGCCCCCACATCCAGGAACGGCACGATTCCAATCTTCTCCGTGACTTTCAAGCGCGCTTCGAAGCTTCCGATCGTATAGGATCGTCCTCCGACCGCCTCGCCTGATGCGTTATAGGGCGAAATTTCCTGATAGCCATAGCCACGCACGGAACCGCCCCCTCCAGCAAAGAACCGGCGTGTGGTGGGAATGTTCGCAAGGCTTCCGCCGCCCACCACTGTTCCCGCCGAAAGGCGGGCGGCTAGCACCACCCGATCGTCCTCGCCAAGGCCCAGATAGCCCGAAATGGCTCCCTCGAAAGAGGAAAATATTTCGCTGCTGTAGATTTCATAGCTTGGTTTGGCCGAGATCATAGCCCTGTAGCCGCTGGTCGGATCCAGCTTGTTGTCACGCGCATCGCGTTCGAAGGATACAGGCAGGCTGAGCGTCAGATAGGTATGGCTGCCAAGCCCGTCTTCTGCGTCGATCCAGGCGATTTCACCACCGCCCTTCACCGTGTCCGTATCGTTCAGCTCATAGGCCAGTTGGGTGAGTTCGGTGATGCTGTTGGCGGTATAGCTATCCGGTGTTTCCCGTTTCGCAACGAGGCTCGATTCCAGCCGCATCTCCGGAAGGAAGAAGCCCGGTTTCGCGAAATACATCCCTGCCGAATAGTTGAAAGTGGTGACGTCGGTGGTCGCGCCTATGCCCGAAACCTTGCCTTCGATACGCAGGGACTCCGCATTGCCGAAGAGGTTGCGGTGGCCCCAATAGCCGGAAAGCCCGGCGCCATCGATCGACGAATATTCCGCGCCGAACCCATAGTAGCGGAATTTGCCCTCGGAAACCTCGATCATCAGCGGCAGTGAACCATCCGGTGCAAGCTTGTCGGCTTCGCGAATGGTGACGCTGGAGAAGACATTCAGCTCCCGCAGCCGATCGCCCGCCTTCTTCAACTGCTCCGGCGAGTAGCGTCCGCCCTTGTCCAGACGGGAATAGCGGCGCACGAATTCCGCGTTGACGTCGCGCGAGCCCTTCACAGTGACTTCGCCGAAGGGCGCGACCGGGCCACTCGCAGCTGCGATCGTCACATCGACCGTGTTCGTTCGGTGATCGGCCACCACATCCCGCGTCGTGAGCTTGGCCAGTGGGCGGCCATCCTTCTTCAAATCCTGGACGATCCGCTCGCCAGCCTTGATGATGGCGACGGAACCGGCGGGACCACCAGTTTCGAGATCGTAATCCTCTGCCTTGAACTGGGCCGCATCGCCTTTCAACGTTACCCGACCCAGCGTGAACACTGGTCCCGGATCGACAGAGACCGACACGGGGACCGGACGGCTATGATCGAAGGTCGGGTTGGGCGGCAGCCGGTCGAGATCAGTGCCGGCAATGGTGATCTTCACGGTCCCGCCATAGCGAGCTTCTTCGTAGAGAACGGCGACAATGCGGTCCCGGTCCTCGCGTGCCTTGATGACGAGGCCCAGGTCGCCGGAAACGGGCTTGTCCTTGTCGGCCACGAGCGATGTGGTGGTTTCCAACCGCTCCTTCAGTTTCGAGTCTGCATTGCCCGTATTCAGCGTCGGAGCATAATTGACCGGGTTGACGACATCTTCCTTGTCGTCATCGCTTTCGAATAGCGTCAGGCCGAATATCTTCAGCGCATAAGCCTGGGTCGCGAAGCCGGGATATGCCAGCATCGTCGCTGCTGCCATGGCGGCAAGGCCGGTCTTCCGAAACGCGGCGCGCAAGCCCGGGCCGGCAATGTCATTGCGCTTACTCAGTTTGGTGTTCCACCCTGGCAGGGCTATTCATGCCCATTGATCAAGATGCTAATATAACAGAGTGCCAGAAAAGTCATGTCGCGGATCTGCCACGCCTCGGATCAAAAAGCCCCGGAGCGTGCTCCGGGGCTGTATTCTTGGACGGCAGACGGCTTATCAGTAGCGGCCGCGCGGGCAAGCATCGACATAGCGACGGCCGTAGCGGTCGCGGTAGTAGCACTGGCCAGGCTGTTCTGCGACGGAACCGATAACGGCACCGGATACGCCGCCGATTGCCGCACCCACGGCTGCACCGCGCACGTTGCCCGTAGCAATACCGCCAATCACGGCACCCGTGCCCGCACCGATTGCGGCACCCTGTTCAGTCTGGGAGCAACCTGCAACCGTCAGGCCAACCAGCATAAGCATCAACGCCTTTTTCATTCTACTCTCTCCACTTTTTATGGGCCAATTTGATGGTCTTGTTCTCTCATCGGCCGGTCTGACGACCCCGCTTGCACGGAAGGATAAGATTCCGAATGCGGAAGTCCAGACGTACTGTTCTGGTTTCGCTTATGAAAGTGTCAATCAATTGTTCCAGTGATTGCGATCTGGACAAAAAGTATCAGTTGATCCGCCGAGAAAAAAAGCAAATGATGCGTCTCGTGTTTGAGGAGACACGCGGAGGAAATCATGACGAAAGTGACGCTGACCGTGAACGGTCGGGCGGTGAGCGGCGATTGCGATGATCGTACGCTGCTGGTCCACTTCATCCGGGAAAAGCTCGGCCTGACCGGCACGCATGTCGGCTGCGATACCACCCAGTGCGGCGCCTGTGTCGTCCATCTAGATGGCAAATCCGTGAAAAGCTGTTCCATCCTTGCGGTTCAGGCCGCGGGATCGTCAGTCACCACCATCGAAGGTCTTGCGCCGCAGGGGCAGTTGCATCCCGTGCAGGCGGCGTTCAATGAGCATCATGGTCTCCAGTGCGGCTTCTGCACGCCGGGCATGGTGATGACCGCTGTCGACCTGATTGGAAGAAGCGGCGGGGATCTGGACGAGGATAAGGTACGCCACGGGCTGGAGGGCAATATCTGTCGTTGCACCGGCTATCACAACATCGTCAAGGCGGTTCTTTCCGCCAATGAACAAATGCACGGCGAGGTTCGCCAGGCCGCAGAATGAATCCGGGCGAATAGGAATTGGCGAATAGCGAATAGCATGCCGCCTGTGCTGCGCTCGCATTTGTTTCCCTATTCGCTACTCACTATTCGCTATTCGCTCGTTTCGGGAGGAGACGATAATGGGAGTAGAAGGTATTGGTGCACGCGTGGCCCGCAAGGAAGACAAGCGCTTCCTGACCGGCAAGGGCCGCTACACCGACGATATGGTTGTTCCGGGCATGAAGTTTGCCTACTTCGTCCGTAGCCCCCATGCGCATGCCAGGATTACGGGTATCGACGCCTCCGCCGCCAAGGCGATGCCGGGGGTGATTGACGTTCTCGATGGCAAGCAATTGCAGGCTGATGGCATCGGCAATCTGATTTGCGGCTGGATGATCCATTCGAAAGACGGCTCACCGATGAAGATGGGCGCCTGGCGTCCGCTCGCCGTCGATACGGTTCGCTATGTCGGTGATGCCGTGGCAATCGTCGTGGCCGATTCGGCGGCAGAGGCGCGCGATGCTTCCGAAGCTGTGGTGGTTGATTACGAGGAACTGCCTGTCGTCACGACATCGCTTGCCGCGCTGGAAGCCGGTGCGCCGCAGATCCATCCTGAAGCGCCGGGCAATCTCATCTTCGATTGGCAGATCGGTGATCCCGCTGCGACCGACAAGGCGATTTCCGAAGCCGCGCATGTGACGGAGATCGAGATCCTCAACAATCGCCTGTCGCCGAACCCGATGGAGCCGCGTGCGACGCTCGGTATCTATGATTCGGCGGAAGATCACTTCACCTGCTATACCACCAGCCAGAATCCGCATGTGGCGCGTCTGGTCATGAGCGCCTTTTACAATGTGGCGCCGGAAAACAAGCTGCGCGTGATCGCGCCTGATGTCGGCGGCGGTTTCGGCTCCAAGATCTATATCTACCCGGAGGAAATCGTCTGTCTCTGGGCCTCCAAGAAGACCAGCGTTCCCGTCAAGTGGACGTCCGACCGCACGGAAGCCTTCCTGACCGATGCCCATGGCCGCGACCATGTGTCGAAGGTCAAGATGGCCTTTGACAAGGATCACCGCATCATTGGTTTGAAGGTCGATACCATCGCCAATCTCGGCGCCTACATGTCGCTCTTTTCCTCGGCGGTCCCGACTTATCTCTACGCGACGCTGCTATCAGGCCAATACGCCATCCCTGCCATTCATGCCAATGTGCGCACTGTCTATACCAATACGGTGCCGGTCGATGCCTATCGCGGGGCAGGGCGCCCCGAAGCGACCTACCTTCTTGAGCGCACGATGGAAGTGGCGGCGCGCGAACTCGGTGTTTCGCCGGCGGAACTACGCCGCAAGAATTTCATCCGCTCCTTCCCCTACCAGACGCCTGTCATCATGAATTATGACGCGGGCGACTATGAGGCCTCGCTGAATGCGGCGATGGAAGCGGCTGACTGGAACGGCTTCCCTGCGCGTCGTGCGGAGGCAGAGCGTCGCGGCAAGAAACGCGGCATTGGTATGAGTTGCTACATCGAAGCTTGTGGTATTGCGCCGTCTCAGGCTGTTGGTTCGCTTGGTGCGGGCGTCGGGCTCTGGGAATCGGCGGAAGTGCGGGTGAACGCCGTTGGTACCATCGAAGTGCTGACCGGTTCCCACAGCCATGGCCAGGGTCACGAAACGACCTTTGCGCAGCTGGTGGCCGATCGCCTCGGCGTGCCGATTGCCAGTGTGAACATCGTGCATGGCGACACCGACAAGGTACAGATGGGCATGGGCACTTATGGCTCGCGCTCCGGTGCCGTTGGCATGTCCGCGATTGTCAAGGCGCTCGACAAGGTGGAGATGAAGGCGAAGAAGATCGCTGCCCATCTGATGGAGGCCGACGAGAGCGATATCGTCATCGAAAACGGCGAGCTGAAGGTGGCCGGTACGGACAAGACGCTTCCCTGGTTCCAGGTGGCGCTGGCGGCCTATACCGCACATAACCTGCCGGCCGGCATGGAGCCAGGCCTCAAGGAAAGCGCCTTCTACGATCCGTCCAACTTCACCTTCCCGGCGGGCTGCTACATTGCTGAAGTCGAGATCGATCCGGAAACCGGCAAGACGGATATTATCCAGTTCGTGGCAGCCGATGATTTCGGCAACATTATCAATCCGTTGATTGTTGAAGGTCAGGTGCATGGCGGGCTTGCTCAAGGTATTGGCCAGGCGCTGCTGGAAGAGGTCCGTTACGACGAAGCGACCGGCCAGATCTTGACCGCCAGCTATATGGATTACGCCATGCCGCGGGCCGACGACCTGCCGTCCTTCACGCTGTCGCACCAGAACACGCCCTGCCCGGGCAATCCGCTCGGCATCAAGGGCTGTGGGGAAGCGGGTGCCATCGGTTCCCCGCCGGCGCTCATCAACGCCATCACCGATGCCATCGGGCATGATCGCCTGACCATGCCGGCGACACCGCTGAAGGTATGGACGGCCTTGCAGGACGCGCCGACGCGCCTGGCGGCCGAATAATCGAGGGGAGGAGAGAGACATGTATGATACCAGCTATCACCGCGCTTCTTCCGTCGACGAAGCGGTCAACCTGCGTTCGTCGCATGATGAGGGGCGCTATCTCTCGGGCGGCATGACGCTGATCGCCACGATGAAGCAGCGTCTTGCTGCGCCTTCGGACCTGATCGATCTCAGGCACATCCCGGCCTTGAAGGGAATTTCCGTCGAGGGCCGTCGCGTGCGAATTGGTGCCGCGACCAGCCATGCGGAGGTCGCTGCATCCTCGGCTTTGCGCGCAGTCTGCCCGGCAATCAGCGATCTGGCCTCCATGATCGGCGATCCGCACGTGCGCCATATGGGCACGATCGGTGGCTCGGTCGCAAATGACGATCCGGCCGCTGATTATCCGGCCGCCGTTCTCGGGTTGGGCGCCACTGTGATTACCGACCGGCGCGAGATTGCTGCGGATGACTTCTTCACCGGCATGTTCGAAACGGCGCTCGATGAAGGCGAGATGATCACGGCGATTGCCTTCGATGCGCCGGATAAGGCGGGCTATGCGAAGTTCCGCAATCCGGCTTCGCGCTACGCCATTACCGGCGTCTTTGTCGCAAAAACCGGTTCCGGGGTTCGAGTTGCGGTGACCGGTGCAGGATCGAATGGCGTCTTCCGCCACGCTGGAATGGAAGCCGCCTTGAGCACGTCTTGGGTGCCCGAATCAGTCGCTTCGGTTTCCGTCGATGCGAGCGCTTTGATGTCCGATCTCCACGCAACAGCAGAGTATCGCGCCAATTTGGTGCGGGTCATGGCCAAGCGCGCAGTCGCTTCCGCTGGATAAAGTTCTACGGCGAGCAACTCGGGCGGCTTCGGCCGCCCATTTTTTTGCCCGCAGTTGACGTGAATCAACTTTCCTTATCGAGACGGTAATAATTTCGAATTGGAATAATTCGAAAGAATGGTCCAATTGCCGCAGGTGGCCTAATGTACATCTTGGCAGGGTTGACGTAGGCAAAGGCAGAAGCCACAACTCTGGCAGGTTCTGGAGCGCAGGAATGGATTTCGAGGCATTTTTCAAGGGCGAATTGGACAGCCTTCATCAGGAAGGCCGTTATCGCGTTTTCGCCGATCTCGAGCGGCATCGTGGCAATTTTCCGCGTGCCACCCGGCACACTCCGGAAGGCAAGCGTGACGTTACTGTTTGGTGTTCGAACGATTATCTCGGCATGGGCCAGCATCCGGCTGTGGTCGCGGCCATGCATGAGGCGATCGATCACTGTGGCGCGGGTGCGGGAGGCACCCGGAATATCTCTGGAACCAACCATTACCACGTCCTGCTGGAGCAGGAACTTGCCGATCTGCACGGTAAGGATTCCGCGCTTATCTTCAATTCCGGCTATATGTCGAACTGGGCCACGCTCGGTACGCTTGGCCAGAAGATCCCCGGCCTCATCATCTTCTCAGACGCGTTGAACCATGCGTCGATGATCGAAGGCATTCGCTACGGCAAGTGTGAGCGCGTCATCTGGAAGCATAACGATCTGGACGACCTGCGCGCGAAGCTGTCGGCTGCGGATCCCAAGGCGCCGAAGCTGATCGCTTTCGAATCAGTCTATTCCATGGATGGCGACATCGCGCCGCTCAAGGATATCTGCGATCTCGCCGATGAATTCGGCGCCATGACCTATCTGGATGAAGTACATGCCGTTGGCATGTACGGCCCGCGCGGCGGCGGTATTGCCGAGCGTGAAGGCTTGATGGACCGCATCACAATCATTGAGGGCACGCTCGCCAAGGCATTCGGTGTCATGGGCGGCTATATCACCGGCTCGCATGCGGTCTGCGACTTTATCCGTTCCTTCGCCTCCGGTTTCATCTTCACGACGTCGTTGCCGCCGGCGCTGGCCGCCGGTGCGCTGGCTTCCATCCGTCACCTGAAGGCCAGCCCCTTCGAGCGCGCCCGTCATCAGGACCGCGTGCGCAAGCTGCGGACGGCGCTCGACCAGCGCGGTATTCCGCACATGATGAATCCGAGCCACATCGTGCCGGTCATGGTTGGCGATGCGGCCAAGTGCAAGTGGATTTCGGATCTGCTGCTCGATCACTCCGACATCTATGTACAGCCGATCAATTACCCGACGGTGCCGCGCAAGACGGAGCGCCTGCGCATTACCCCGACGCCGCTTCACACGGATGCGGACATCGAGCATCTGGTCGGCGCGCTGCATCAATTGTGGTCGCGCTGCGCGCTGGCTCGCCACGTCGCCTGATCAACGAAGTTCTGGAATGGAATTCAAATGGCCGCTTATGCGGCCATTTCTGTTTTTGCGATAATGTCGGCCGCCCGGCGGCGGGCTTCCTCGTCTGCGGCAAACACATCGTCCATGCTGGACGCTGCCGGATAGGCTATCATGGCGTCCATCACCTGTTCGGCAATATCGGCCATGGACAGGAAGCCGATCCGGCCATCGCAGAAGGCATGGAAGGCTACTTCTTCCGCGGCATTCATGACGGCCCCTTGCACACCACCGCGTTCCAGCGCCGTTCTGGCCAGCCGCAAGGCGGGGAAACGCACTTCATCGGGGGCTTCAAAATCCAGCCGCGCGAGCTTGGCGAAATCCAGCCGTTCGACATTCAATTGTGGCCGGTCGGGATAGGTCAGCGCATAGCCGATGGCGGTGCGCATATCCGGACAGCCGAGCTGGGCAAGCACCGAACCGTCGCGATATCCCACCATGGAATGGATGATGGACTGCGGATGGACGATGACTTCGATCTGGTCGGGGTGCACATCGAAGAGATGCTTGGCCTCGATCATCTCCAGCGCCTTGTTGAACATGGAGGCGCTGCCGATCGATATCTTCAGGCCCATCGACCAGTTGGGATGCGCACGGGCAATCTCTGCTGTGACACCGGCCATCTGCTCCCGCGTCCAGGTGCGGAAGGGGCCGCCGGAGGCCGTCAGTACGATTCGCTCCACGGCGCCGTGCTGGCCATCCTCCAGACATTGAAAGATGGCGCTGTGTTCGCTGTCGACCGGGATCAGTCGGCCGCCGCCTTGTTCAACAGCCCTGACGAAGAGTTCGCCCGCCGAAACCAGGCATTCCTTGTTGGCAAGCGCGATGTCTGCGCCGCGTCTGGCGGCTGCCAGAGTGGGTGCGAGGCCAGCGGTGCCCACGATGGCGGCCATCACAAGATCCGCCTCGCGGTCCCCGGCTTCGATCAGGGCTTCGCGGCCAGCTGCGGCCTCGATGCCCGTGCCGGCGAGGGCTTCTTTCAAGTCTGCATAGTGCCTGTTATCGGCCGTCACCGCAAGCTTCGCGCCACAGCCCTTGGCTTGCTCCGCCAAAAGCGCAACATTGGCATTACCGGTAAGAGCCACCACCTCGAAGCTGTCTTGCCCGCCCAACTGGTTCACGACATCCAGCGTGTTGACGCCAATGGAACCTGTGGAGCCCAGAATGCTGATGCGGCGCTTGCCGATGTCGGCCATGATATCTTCCGTCTTTGAACTCGGGTTGATCTACAGGCGAACGCTTCTGCTCACAAGAGTGGGCTTGATTCGGGTACTCGCCTGGGCCACCTGTTGATCAATGGCGCTTGGAGTTGGTGAGACATAGAGCGATGGATGAGATCGACACAATCAAGACGACTTGCGTTATTGCAGGCGGCGGCCCCGCAGGCCTGATGCTCGGATATCTGCTGGCGCGAGCCGGTGTCGGTGTGACCGTGGTCGAGAAGCATGGCGATTTCCTACGCGATTTTCGCGGCGATACGATCCATCCCTCGACGCTGGAGGTCATCCATCAGCTTGGCCTCGAAGAGGCTTTCCTCAAACTGCCCCACACGCGGGCACCGAAGCTTTCCGCTGAAATCGGTGGGCGCAACATCACCATTGCCGACTTCTCGCGGCTGCCCGTTCGGAACCGATTCATCGCCTTCATGCCGCAATGGGATTTTCTGAATTTCATCGCCCAGGAAGCCGAGCGCTTTCCGAATTTCAGGCTTTTGATGTCGGCGAAGGTGACGGAGGTGCTGAGTGAGGGAAAACGCCTCGCTGGACTTGCCGTCGAGACACCCGAAGGTCTTCTCCATATCCGCGCAGACCTCACTGTTGCGGCGGATGGTCGCAAGTCGGTAGTGCGGGTGCTGGCGGGGCTGGAAGTTGAAAGCTTCGGTAACCCCAGCGAAGTGGTCTGGATGAAGCTCTCCAAGCAGCCGGGCGATCCGGCCGAGACCATGGGGCATGCGGGCCCTCGCCAGGGTTTCGTGCTGATCGATCGTGGCGATTACTGGCAGTGCGGCTATGTCATCCGCCGTGGCACTTATGCGGAATTTCGCCAGGGCACAGTGGAGGACTTCCGTGACAAGGTGCGTGATGTCTCTCCCCTGCCGCCAGAGCGTGTGGAAGAAATCCGCGACTGGAATGATCTCAGCCTTTTGCAGGTGCGCATCGATCGCTTGAAAAAGTGGTGGCGTCCGGGCCTTCTGTGCATTGGCGATGCGGCGCATGCCATGTCACCCATTGGCGGCGTGGGGGTCAATCTCGCAATCCAGGATGCGGTGGCTGCGGCGAATCTTCTGGCAGAACCCCTCAAGGCGGGCAGGTTGTCGGATGCCGACCTTGCATCCGTTGAGAAAAGGCGCCTTTTCCCGACCAAGGCAACGCAGAAGCTGCAATTGATGATGCGCTCCAGCCGGAAAAAGGACCAGGATGATGATGCGAAACGAAAAGGACCGCCCGCCTTTATCCGGGGCATCGCCCGCTTTCCGCTCTTGTCGCATCTCGCGGGTCGGCTGATCGGCCTTGGTTTCCGCATGGAGCGGGTTCGTGCTCAGGTAATTTTGTCGGGTAGTGTTTGAGGAGCGGCTACAGGCCGCCCCTCGATAATGGGTTTTACGGAACAACCTGCACGACTGTGTAGGTCTGCGGGTCGACGATGACACGCTGCTGATTGACCACAGCATAGGCATAGTGCGGATTTTCCGGAACCTGCGTCAGCACCACCTCGCGCGGGATGGGTTTGCCCACAACAACGGGCTGCTGAACGACTACCGCCTGTGTGGGCATGGGCTGTTGCTGAACATAGGTCACCACCCGTTGCGGCGGCGGATCAATGGCTGTGCCGGCAGCTGCACCCACCACGCCGCCGACCGCTGCGCCGATCGGTCCGCCAACGATAGCGCCTGTAACCGCGCCACCCACTGCGCCATTCACGGTGCTTTGCTGAGCGGAGGCAGCTGTGGCAGCGAGCCCGAGGCTGGCAGCGGCAAGCAGAAAAAGTGTCGTCTTCATTGTGTGTCTCCTTTTGCAATAGCAGCAGGGAACGTGTGAGCGACGGATCTCGTTCCAAGGAATATAAGCATATGTCCGTATTGCCTTCGATTCTGCGTATTTAAGCGCTCTATAATTGAAGAATGTGAGGCTTTGTATCCACGGTTGAGAAAATTAGATATAAGTATACGCTAAAAACTAGGTATTGAATTTACTGGTCGAGGTCGTAATGTTGTGCGTTAAGTGAATGTTTACCTTTCTAATCAAAATTCGGGGTTGGCTGATTTACGGCTTCTAAGCGGTCTAATCGGTTTAATTGGCATCTGGCAGAAACTGGAGCACAATGAATGACGCTCCCTGCCGTTCGGAATTCCGGGCAAGGATTGACAATGGAAAATAGAGATGGAACCTCCGTGCGGGATCTGGTCGCATCATGCGATTGGAAAGAAGCCCTTACCGTTCCCAACGCGTTATTCAGGTACATATCTTCCATGCTCGATTCTCGGGAACCGAGCGTGTATCTCATTGACCTGTTGCCGTCGCTCAGTGCTGCGCTGCAATCCTTCATGAATGCGATCGGTGCATTCAATATGTCACCGCTGTCAGAGGTGGAGGTCGCACGCCGGCGGGCAAGATTACTTGAGTGTTTGGACGCCTTTATCGATGAAGCGAGGCTGAGTCAGCAAAGCATCGTCTTCATGGAAGCGTTGCGCGCGGGCGAGCGCAAGTAACACACGCCCGTTTGCCTCTGTGCCCCTGAAAATTTCGGGCAGTCATTCCCAGATAGATCTCATCCAAAAGGCGCCCCTCCTTTCTCGTATTGTCAGGAGGGGCTCGCGAAACAAGATATGAGGATGAGATGGAGAATTCGCCCGGAACGTGTTTGAAAGCCGCTGGCCTGTCTGCTGCTCTGGAGGAGTTGCCGCATAGGCTGAAGGATAAGGCTGCAACGCTGGGCGATCTCCTGTCTGTGCTGGGCGAGCGGGCGGTTGCGATGGTTCTTCTCGTCTTTGCAATCCCTGCCATTATTCCGACTCCAGGATTACCTGCGGGCTTCATCTTTGGCACGGCGCTGGCACTGCTCTCTGTTCAATTGATCTGGGGTGCTGAGCGGTTCGTGCTGCCGCGTCGCCTCGCCGGCATCCCAATGCCCGCGGCACTTCTGAGAGCCATGGCCAACAAACTGGCGCCGTGGCTTGCCTATCTGGAGCGGTTTCTCAAGCCGCGTGCCCGGTATCTTTCCGGCAGAAAGGCACTTCCCGTGCTGGGTGTCGTGGTCCTGGTGATGGCAATCCTGATCGCATTGCCTATTCCATTTGGAAATATTCTCCCGGGGCTTTCGGTCTTCCTGATCGCGCTTGGAATTGCGGAGCGTGATGGCGTGGCGATTGGCGCAGGGCTGCTCTTCGGCGTGGCCGCGCTTGCTTTTTCAGGTTTCATCTTCTGGGGTGGTTGGGCATTGATGAGCGGCTTCTTTGCCGGTGATGCCGAGAGCGCTGCTGCTGGGTGAGGCGCCCATTCTTGCACCGTAAATCTCTTGGTGGGACGAAAGGGAAATGGTGTCCACGAGAGGATTCGAACCTCCGACCCCAGGATTAGGAATCCTGTGCTCTATCCTGCTGAGCTACGTGGACAAAGCAGGTGGTCGCTACATACCTCAGGCGGCTGCTGTGGACAAGACGGCAGCTGCCTCATGATCATGAGATTGGAGAGCTCCATCAATCCGACAGGCGCTGCTCCGCCAGTTTCACCCAGTAGGATACGCCATAGGCAATGGCTTCATCGTTGAAGTCATAAGCCGGATTGTGAAGGGCTGCCGTATCGCCATTGCCGATCATGATATAGGCGCCGGGGCGTGCCTGAAGCATGAAGGCGAAATCTTCCCCGGCCATGCTGGCATCCACGTCCGTGTTGACGTTCTTCTCGCCGACGATTGCCATGGCTGCCTTTGCGGCGTGAGTGGTTTCGTCCGAATGATTGACCGTCACCGGGCAGGAACGTTCGTATTCCACCTCGACACGCCCGTCGTTGGCTGCGGCTATGCCAGCTGCGATCTCGCGGATGCGGCGTTCGGCGAGATCGCGAACGCCTTCGTCGAGGCTTCTGACGGTACCGGCCAAATAGGCTTCCTCCGGAATGATATTGTGCGTGGTCCCTGCATGGAACTGGGTGACCGTCACCACGACCGAGCGCAGCGGATTGGCGTTGCGCGAGGCAATCAACTGCAGTCCGTTGACGATCTGGGAGCCGATGACGATCGGGTCGGCGGCGCGGTGTGGCTCCGCCGCATGACCACCCCGGCCGGTGATCTTGATGGTAAACTTGTCGGGTGCCGCCATGATGCCGCCCTTGCGGATTGCAAACTGGCCGAGCGGTATCCCTGGCATGTTGTGCATGCCGTAGACCTCCTGGATGCCGAAGCGTTCCATCATGCCATCTTCCACCATGGCAAGCGCGCCCCTTCCGCCTTCCTCCGCCGGCTGGAAGATGACCGCAACAGCGCCATTGAAGTTGCGCGTCTCAGCCAGATACTTCGCGGCGCCCAGAAGCATGGCGGTGTGTCCGTCATGGCCGCAGGCATGCATCTTGCCAGCTGTCTTCGAGGCCCAGGGCTTGCCGGAAATCTCGGTCAGCGGTAGCGCATCCATGTCAGCCCGCAGTCCGATCACGCGGCCGCTTTCGCCTTGTCCGCGGATAATGCCGACGACACCGGTGCGACCGATGCCGGTCACAATCTCGTCAACGCCAAACTCCTTCAGACGTAACTCAACAAAGGCCGCCGTTTCTTCGACGTCGTAGAGAATTTCAGGATTTTCATGAAGATGACGCCGCCATTCGCTGACTTCATTCTGCAATTCGGCGGCTCTGTTCAAGATCGGCATCACAATTCCTGTCTGTCTGCAAGCGCTGTCGTGTTCCTCGCTCCCGCCGGATATTGCGCCGCAGAATTGACGGAATCAATGATCTTTGCCATTGCTTGGCCATCCTGGCGAAATATCGCCGTGCTCGTTGCCAACGAACGAGGCCTTCCTTGCCCCATCGCATGCTTAGCCTTCGCTTTCCCCTGCCGCGCATGCTTGCGGCAATTGCCGCCATGGCCGCCACGCTGGCCGGCGCAGCAGACACAGCCTTTGCCAATCCGAAGATGGTCGTGGATGTCCGAACGGGTCGGGTGATCGCACATCAGGAAGCGTTTCGGAAATGGTATCCAGCATCGCTGACCAAGCTGATGACGGCCTATGTCACCTTCAAGGCGCTGAAATCCGGTCGTCTGACGCTGGAAACGCCTGTTGTCATGAGCAAGAAGGCGACCGAGCAGCCACCCAGCAAGATGTTCTTCAAGCCCGGATCTAAGCTGACGCTGGACAGCGCCATGAAGATCCTGCTGGTGAAGTCCGCCAATGACATGGCCGTTGCCGTGGCTGAAACCGTGGGCGGGTCGACCGAACAATTCGTGGCGATGATGAATGCGGAAGCTGCCCGTCTCGGCATGAATTCCACGCACTACATCAATCCGCATGGCTTGCCCGGCAAGGGGCAGTACACCACGGCGCGTGACCTGGCGATTATTGCCCTGCAGCTTCGCCGTGAGTTTCCGGAGTATTTTGGCTATTTCTCGCTCGAAGGCATTACCACAGGCGCAAAAGAATATCCGAACTACAATATGCTGATCGGCCGCTTCGACGGCGCCGATGGCATGAAGACCGGCTTTATCTGCGCTTCAGGCTTCAATCAGGTGGCATCCGCGACGCGCAATGGTCGCAGCGTCATATCCGTCGTGCTGGGTTCCGACAGTCTGGCCGGTCGTACAGACGAATCGGCCGAGCTTCTTCAGCAGGGGCTGACCTCGACCACGCTTGGCGAGCCCCTGGCGACGCTGGCGCCCTACGGGCCAGATCGTGACGAAGTCGTGGATGTTAGCGCGGAAATCTGCAACCCTGCCGCAGCCAAGGTGCGCAGCGAAGGCCGTGATGATGCCGGTCGCATGGTGCTCCATTCGCCCTACATCAAGGAAATGGACCGTCCGCCGCAATATAGTTTTGCCGGTCTCATTCCGGGAAGCGAGCCGCCAGCCCCCAACAAAAAGGGAAAAGGCGAGCTTGCCAACGTTCCCGTTCCTATTCCGCGTCCCGCACTTTAATTTCTAGGTTTTGATCATGCCAGCGGCTCCTGACCGTATTCCGGTTTCCATTCTCACGGGCTTTCTCGGAGCCGGTAAATCGACCCTTCTCAATCGCATCCTCAAGGATGAAGCTTCGCGCGATACGGCCGTCATCATCAACGAGTTCGGCGAAGTCGGCATCGACAATTATCTGGTCGAATCCTCCGGCGACACGGTGCTGGAGCTTTCCAACGGCTGCCTTTGCTGCACGGTGCGTGGCGAGCTTGTCGACACGCTGGCATCCCTCGTGGACCAGATCCAGACGGGACGGCTGAAGCCCATCCGCCGCGTCGTGATCGAGACGACGGGCCTGGCAGATCCGGCACCCGTGATGCAGGCCGTACTCGGCAATCCCGTCATTGCGCAGAGTTTTCAACTGGATGGTTTGGTCACCGTCGTTGATGCCGTGCATGGCCTTACCACCATAGAGCGGTACCCTGAAGCAAAGCGTCAGGTCGCCGTGGCGGATCGTCTGATCCTGTCGAAGAAAACCTTGGCCGATGCAGCCCAGATTCGCTCTCTGAGGGCGAGGCTTGCGGAACTCAATCCGCGTGCCCGAGTCCTGGATGGAGATCTTCCGGAGGCAGGCCGGGCCGGCGTGCTCGTCAACGGGCTTTACGACCCTGATAGCAAGATCCCTGATGTTGCCCGCTGGCTGAGCGAAGACGATCATCATGATCACCACCATGACCACGATCACTCGGATGACCATGACCATCATGGGCATGATCACCATCATCACGACCACGATGGCCACCGGCACCATCACCACCATCATCATGATGTAAACCGGCATGGCGAGGATATCCGGTCATTCTCCATCCTCCACGACCGTCCCATCGATCCTATGGCGATCGAAATGTTTGTCGATCTTCTAAGGTCCGCGCACGGCGAAAAGCTGCTGCGCATGAAGGCCATCGTACAGTTGAGCGACAATCCGGAACGGCCACTGGTGTTGCACGGCGTGCAGAGCATCTTCCATCCGCCGGAGCGATTGCCTCGGTGGCCGGAAGGCAGCGATCGTCGCACGCGCATGGTGATCATTGCGCAGGGGCTTTCGGAAGAATTCGTGACTGATCTTTTCTCGGCCTTCACGGGCCAGCCACGTGTCGACCGTCCCGATCGGGCGGCACTTGAGGACAATCCGCTCGCTGTGCCTGGCCTCAAGATGTGATCAGAAGCCGTCTTCGTCCCGGCCCGGCCTGTCCGGGCCGCGGCGAATATGAAAGCGATGAGAGTCTCCCTCCGCTTCCGAAGATAGCAGATCGTGACCTTCCTCCCGGCAGAAATGCGGGATATCGATCTTGGCAAGCGGGTCGTTGGTCAGGATCACAAGCTCAGAGCCTGTGCCCAGGGATTTCAACCGCTTGCGTGTCCGCAAAACGGGAAGGGGGCATTTCAGCCCCCTCAGATCATACGGATCGTTGTCCTGCGACACGATGGCTTACCAGAACTTCCAGAAAGGCTTCTTGGTCTGTTCTTCGGCAGGCGGGGTAACCTGCGCATAGGCGAGCGGATTGGGTGCTGGAACCGGAATTGCGCCCGTCGTAATAGGCTTGGAAGCCGGGCCGGTAGATGCAACCTGCTGCGGCACCGGTGTCATGTTTGCGGGCGTTGCCATTGCCGCCA
The DNA here is from genome assembly GCF_030504645.1 of Rhizobium oryzicola. Lineage (GTDB taxonomy): Bacteria > Pseudomonadota > Alphaproteobacteria > Rhizobiales > Rhizobiaceae > Neorhizobium > Neorhizobium oryzicola. The sequence goes on from NZ_JAUKWQ010000006.1 coordinate 140,502, forward strand.
TCACAGAGGCTGTGCTGCGGTTGATCGGCTGCGTCTGTACGGGACCCGCTACCGGAGTGGCAGCCGGCGCCGAGACCAGAACGCGGCCCTGCTTGGCTGCGGCACCCGTCGGGCCAGCAGACGCGAGCATAGTGCCCGGCGCCTGCGGCTTACCAAGGCGCTTTGCCATCAGTGCTTCGAATTCGTCGGGCTTGACCAGCTTGCCGGCTTCCAGAGAAGTGCCTGTCGGCGCATAGGCAAGATCGTGGCCCTTACGCTTGTTGGCGACTACAGCCTTGCGTTCAGCTTCCGTAGGCTCGTACCAGACTTTGCCATCCAGCTTGTCGAGCGCCTTGGCATAGGCAAGCTCGTAATTCTTCTGGTAGGTCGTCATCGCCATGTTGAGTTCAGGCGGGGTAGAGGACGGCGGGCAGGCAGCAGCCGGCGAGAAGTTGCCCGAGCCCTGGACCTGCTGGTTGAAGACGTATTTCTTGCCGCAGACATTCACGTCCGGCGGACGCTTGGTGATCTCGAACTGGTCGTAGCCCACCTTGAGCATCTTCCAGAATTCCATGTTCTCGTTGTTGCGATGACGCGCCATGTTTTCGGCTGTCATGCGGAACGGGAACGCTTCAAGCTGAACAGAGGTCTGACCGCCCTTGAAGGCGTCACGCGCGAAGGCGTAGATCTCGAGGATCTGCTCGTCGGTCATGGAATAGCAGCCGGATGACGAGCATGCGCCGTGGATCATCAGGTTGGAGCCTGAACGTCCGTTGGCGGCGTCGTATCGGTTCGGGAAACCGGTGTTGATCGCGAGATAGTATTTGGAATTGGGGTTCAGATGCGCCGGCGTCAGGTTATAGAAGCCTTCCGGCGCCTGGCGATCGCCTTCCTTGATCTTGGGGCCCAGCTTTCCGGACCATGCGCAGATCTGGTACTGCGAAATCTTGTCGAAGCGGTTGTCCGCCTTCGCCTTCCAGATCTCCATCACGCCTTCTTCCTTGAAGATGCGGATCATGATCGGAGAGTTGCGGGGCATATTCCTTTTCTGCATTTCCGCCACGAGGCGGTCAGGCAGGGGCTGCTCAACCTTGTTCTTCACCTTGGATAGGTCGACCGTCGCCGTTTCCAGCGTGTCGTTGCAGCCCGCAAGTGCGGTTGCCATAAGGAGAGCGAGAGCAATATTCTTCAGGCGCATCGGGAACTGACCAAGATATGACAACCGAACGGAGTGCGGAATCTCTCCCGCATTTAGCCCATCCTGCACAGAATAATAAAGCGGTAAGCTTTACATATTCTTAACCGGTTGCGCCGATCTGTCCAGCGCAAGCCATGAGCTTGTTCACATTCTCGTCAGGCGTAACCCCGAAATGGGACTAAATTAGAGATTGCGCCCGATATCGAGAAATTTTTGGCGACGTGCCGCGCGAAGCTGATCGCCGCTTAAGGCGGACATTTCCTTCAGGGAAGCGCCAATCACTTCGCCTGCTGCATCGATCACCTTCTCCGGTTCGCGATGGGCGCCGCCCATGGGCTCCGGAATGATGTCGTCAATAACGCCGAGCGCCTTCAGGTCCTCGGCGGTGATCTTCATATTGGATGCCGCCTCGCGGGCGCGGGTAGAATCGCGCCACAGGATTGAGGCTGCGCCTTCGGGCGAAATCACGGAATAGATTGCGTGCTCCAGCATGAAGACCTTGTTGCCGGTGGCAATCGCGATCGCGCCGCCGGACCCGCCTTCGCCGATCACGATCGAGACCATCGGGACCTTGATGCCAAGGCACATCTCGGTGGAGCGGGCGATGGCTTCCGCCTGGCCGCGCTCTTCTGCGCCGACGCCCGGATAGGCCCCGGCCGTATCCACCAGCGAAATCACCGGCAGGCCGAAACGGTCCGCCATTTCCATGACGCGAATGGCCTTGCGATAACCTTCCGGACGGGGGCTACCGAAATTGTGCTTGATGCGGGACTTGGTGTCGTTGCCCTTTTCCTGGCCGATAATAGCAACCGACTGACCGCGGAAGCGGCCAAGGCCTGCCTGGATGGCAGCATCTTCACCGAAGGTTCGGTCACCGGCGAGCGGCGTGAAATCGGTAAACAGGCGTGCAGCGTAATCGACAAAATGCGGGCGCTGCGGATGACGCGCGACCTGCGTTTTCTGCCAGGGGTTCAGCTTGGCATAGATTTCCTGCATCGCCTCGCGGACGCGCACTTCAAGGCGCTGGATCTCGTCGGAGGTATCGATGCTCTCATCTTCCGCCGCCAGCTTCTTCAGCTCGTGGATCTTCCCTTCCAGGTCGGAGATGGGCTTTTCGAAATCGAGATAAGTCTGCATGAGCTCCGTGTTCCGATCGTGTTGGCGGCTTTACCGCCCTCCGCCCGGGCTCTAATCAGCGTTTTTCGTCTCTTTTGCAAGAGGGTGATGCGTTTCGACCACATGGCGCAGCCGTTCTTCCAGCACATGTGTATAGATTTGAGTGGTCGAAATATCTGAATGTCCAAGCAATTCCTGCACGACGCGAAGGTCGGCGCCATTTTGCAGAAGATGGCTGGCGAAGGCATGGCGCAGCACATGCGGGGATATGGAGGCGACCCGGATGCCGGCCCGTGATGCAAGATCCTTCAAGTCGCGCGCAAAGACCTGGCGCGGCAGATACCCCTCCTTGCCTGATGATGGAAAGAGCCACGGGCTCTCGGCAAGCTTGGCGTTCGCCTTTACTTCCGCTGCGCGTGCCCGGCCATACTCCGCCATGGCGGCAATGGCAGAGCGGGACAGCGGAACGAGGCGCTCCTTGCCACCCTTGCCGCGGATCATCAGGAAGCGGCCTTCCTGATCCAGCACCTTGACCGGCAGTGTCACCAGTTCGCTCACACGCATGCCCGTTGCGTAGAGAAGCTCCAGAAGGGCAAGCATACGCAGGCGTTGAAAGCGGTCCGGCGTTTCCGCTTTCGCTTCTTCAGCCGCAAGCGTCAGGAGGCGGCTCACATCCCGCTCGCTCATTATTTTGGGTAGAGGTCGGCCCTTCTTGGGCGCATCGATGATGGAGGTGGGGTCGTCGGTACGAATGCCTTCCGCATAGAGGAACTTGTAGAATTGCCGCATGGCGGACAGGCGTCTCGCTTGCGAGGATGCAGCAAAACCCTGTTTCTCAAGCTTTGCGATATAGGCGGAAAGGTCCGAGGTTGCGGCCTCCGTCAGCCGCACCTTCCGTCCTTTCAGGAAATCGTGCAGGTCATCCAGATCGCGCTGGTAGGAGGCAAGCGTGTTGGCGGCCGCGCCACGCTCGGCGCTCATCATTTCCAGGAAGGCTTCGATATGGGCGCCGGAAAGGTCCATCACGCTTGCCTTATTGTTGCTGTTGCTGCGGGTTCAGCCGTTCCGATGGAATGCGCACCGTGACGTCGCGCTCACGCGGCTCGACCAGATAGGCCAGCGACGCCATGCCGCCATAGACGATGCCTGCAATCACGGCCACGATGAACAGGAAACGGAAGAGAGTGGGCATTGGGTGCTCCGCATCAGGTTGTTCATCTTATGCTGAAAGGCAGCTTCTCGCGCAAGCAGTGAGCATTTCGGCGTCTTTCCCAGTTGCTTGACTTGACGCTGCCCCGGCATTTGCCGATAGGGTTTCGAGGAAAGTTTGAGAGAGGGTAGCGCCCATTTCTATACCAGACCTTGCCAAGCCTGTGACTTTGGGCGACCGCGCGCGCGCCGCGTTGCACGGCCGCAATCTGATTCTGGTTGGCCTGATGGGCGCCGGCAAATCAGCCATTGGCCGGATCATTGCCCAGCAGATGTCCCTCCCGTTTATCGACACGGATGCCGAGATCGAGCGCGTCTCGCGAATGACGATCCCGGAGCTGTTTGCAACCTATGGTGAGGAAGAGTTTCGCGCGCTTGAAACGCGTGTCATCGAGCGCCTGTTACGGGGTGGTCCCCGGGTGGTTTCCACGGGCGGCGGTGCCTTCATCAACGAGCGCACCCGGGCCGCCATCCAGGCGGGTGGAACGTCGCTGTGGCTAAAAGCGGACCTCGAGGTTTTGTGGGAGCGCGTGAGCAAGCGCGACAATCGCCCGCTTCTGAAAACGGAGAATCCGAAGCAGACCCTGAAGAACCTGATGGATCTGCGTTATCCGATCTATGAGAAGGCTGACATTACTGTGCAGTCGCGCGATGTGCGCAAGGAACAGGTGGCCGGCGATGTCCTCTCCGCCATTCTATCTGCGGCAAAAGAAGGTGCCTCATCATGAATATCTCGACGTCACGGGCTGAAGAGCGGCTGGTTCATGTTCCGCTTGGCGAACGAGCCTATGACATCCTGATCGGGCCGGACATGATCTCCCATGCCGGTGGCGAGATCACGGCTCGGCTGAAGGGGCGGCGGGCTGCGATCGTCACGGACGAGCATGTCGCGCCGCTTTACCTCGAAAGCCTGATGGATAGCCTGCAGACAGACGGCATTGAGGCCGTTTCCTTGACCCTGCCGGCTGGCGAAAAGACCAAGAGTCTCGAGCATTTGGCAACCGTTTGCGATCTGGCGCTGTCTGCGCGCATCGAACGCAATGATGCGATCATCGCGCTTGGCGGCGGCGTGATCGGCGATCTCGCGGGCTTTGCGGCCGGCATCGTGCGGCGCGGGGTGCGTTTCGTGCAGATCCCGACCTCGCTTCTGGCACAAGTCGATTCCTCCGTTGGCGGCAAGACCGGCATCAACACTCGCCATGGCAAGAATCTTCTCGGCGTCTTCCACCAGCCGGACCTGGTGATTTCCGATACCAGCGCCCTGAATTCTCTGAGCAAGCGTGAGTTTCGCGCGGGCTACGCGGAAGTGGCCAAGTATGGCCTGATCGACCGGCCGGATTTCTTTGAATGGCTGGAAGCCAATTGGCAGGATGTGTTTGCCGGTGGCGCTGCCCGCACCGAAGCGATTGCCGTCAGCTGCCAGGCCAAGGCGGAGGTCGTTGTCGCCGATGAGCGTGAGAACGGTCGCCGCGCTCTGCTGAATCTCGGTCATACCTTCGGCCATGCGCTGGAGGCAGCCACGCAGTACGATAGCAGCCGGCTGGTGCATGGTGAGGGCGTTGCGATCGGCATGGCCCTGGCGCATCGTTTCTCGGCGCGCCTGAACCTGGCAAGCCCTGATGATGCACAGCGTGTCGAGCGGCATCTATCCGCCGTCGGCCTACCCACGAAAATCAGCCAGATTCCCGGTGAGTTGCCGCCGACTGATGTATTGCTGGACGCCATTGCACAGGACAAGAAGGTCAAGAGCGGCAAGCTGACCTTCATTCTCACGCATGGCATTGGCCAGTCCTTCATCGCCGACGATGTGCCGGTGTCGGAAGTCAAATCCTTCCTTGAGGAAACGCGATCGGAGTGATGCTGGATTCGGTTCTCACCTTTCTCGCAGATTACTGGCCGACGCTGGTCTCGATCCTGTTGCTGATCGCTGCCTCGGCCTTTTTCTCGGGTTCTGAGACGGCGCTGACCGCAGCTTCGCGCGCTCGCATGCATACGCTGGAGACCAATGGCGACGAGCGGGCAGGGGTCGTGAGCCGGTTGATCGAGAAGCGTGACCGGCTGATCGGCGCGCTTCTCATCGGCAACAACCTCGTCAACATCCTGGCGTCCTCGCTGACCACGAGCCTTTTCCTGGGCCTTTTCGGACAGACGGGGGTGGCGATCGCCACGCTCGTTATGACAGTCGTGCTGGTCATCTTCTCCGAAGTGCTGCCGAAGAGCTGGGCGATTTCCGCGCCAGATCGATTCGCGCTGTCTGTCTCCAATTCGGTACGGATCTTTGTCGGCTTTGCCGGCCCGCTTTCGAGCGGCGTCAATGCCATCGTGCGCTTCATTCTCTCGCTGTTCGGCATCAACCTGTCGGACGGCAAGTCAATGCTGTCAGCGCATGAAGAGCTTAGAAGCGCGCTGGATCTGTTGCACAAGGAAGGTTCCTTCATCAAGGCGGACAGGGATCGTCTCGGTGGCCTGCTCGATCTGGAGGAATTGGAAGTCTCTGACGTGATGCGGCACCGGACAGCGATGCGCGCCATCAATGCCGATGACCCACCGGAAGTCATCGTTCGCACGGTTCTGGATAGCCCGTTCACGCGCATGCCGTTGTGGCGCGGAACGACTGAGAACATCATCGGCGTGGTTCATGCAAAGGACCTGCTGCGTGCATTGGCCGAACCCGACATGGAGCCGGAGCATCTTGATATCAGCAAGATCGCGCAGAAGCCCTGGTTCGTGCCGGATACCACCAGCCTCAAGGATCAGCTGAACGCCTTCCTGCGGCGCAAGGTGCATTTCGCGCTTGTGGTGGATGAATACGGGGAGATGCAGGGTATCGTGACGCTCGAGGATATTTTGGAGGAGATCGTGGGCGACATTGCCGATGAACACGATCTGGAAATCCAGGGCGTGCGGCAGGAAGCGGATGGCTCTATCGTCGTGGATGGATCGGTGCCGATTCGCGATCTTAATCGTGCGCTGGACTGGAACCTGCCGGATGAGGAGGCGACGACGATTGCAGGCCTCGTGATCCACGAATCAAAACTGATCCCCGAGGAACGGCAGAGCTTCACCTTCTACGGCAAGCGCTTCATCATCATGAAGCGTGAGAAGAACCGCATCACGCGGCTGCGTATCCGCCCGGTGGACGAAGGGGCGCTTGCAGGCGAATAGGCGCTACCAGCGGGTGGCTTCGCCGGGAGCAGCCGCTTCCACAGCCAGAGCATGCAGGCCCGCGTCCAGCTCCGGCTTCAGGGCTGCATTGACCAATCTGTGGCGTTCCAGACGGCTCAATCCTGAAAACTGTGCGGAGACGATGCGCACGCGCATATGTGATTCGCCGCTGCCATCCATGCCCGGCTGGTGACCCGCGTGATGGTGGCTTTCGTTGATCACTTCCAGCCGATCCGGTTGAAAGCGCGCAGTCAGTTCGGCTTCGATGCGGTTTCTGACGGACATTTTGCGCTTTCCTCGCTTCGCGAAAGGGGTACCCAGAAAGCAGCAGAAAAGCCCTTTGTCAATTCTTGTAGTGCCTCTTGCTGCACCCCATAATGGGCCCAGATGAAATTAGATTCCAAATATTTCGACCGTATCCGGACGCGCCGGAAAAGGGAGCAGGAAACAGCAACCGCGGCCCCCACCTGTCAATGGGACGGGTGTGACCGGCCTGGTGTGCATCGCGCACCCGTGGGCCGAAATGCCGAAGGTCAGTTCTTCCTCTTCTGCTTCGAGCATGTGAAGGAATATAACAAGGGCTACAATTACTTCTCCGGCCTGTCCGACAGCGAGATCGCGCGCTACCAGAAGGAGGCGATCACCGGGCATCGCCCCACCTGGACGATCGGCGTCAACAAGGCCTCGCGCGAGGCGCCGGTGCATGCGACCATGCGCTCCGGCACGGCTGGCAGCTATCAGCGGATCAAGGACCCGTTCGGCTTCGTGCGCGAGGGCCAAGGCGGTGCATCGCGGCCCAAACCCGCCGAGCGGCGTCTGAAGACGCTGGAAGCAAAAGCATTCGATACGATGGGGTTGACGGCCGGTGCGACGGCAAGCGAAATCAAGACGCGCTACAAGGAACTGGTGAAAAAGCATCACCCGGACGCCAATGGCGGCGATCGCGGTTCCGAAGAACGTTTTCGCGCTGTCATACAAGCCTACCAATTGTTAAAGCAGTCCGGTTTCTGCTAAGCCGATAACTGCGTATTGCATGGCAGCGAGGATTGCGGCCGGACCGCTGGATGGTGCGGCGTGGAGTGGTGATGAGCAAAATCGATCTTGATATTTCCAACCTCCCGGACACGACGGTATCTGTTCGGGACGTCTTTGGCATTGATACGGACCTCAAGGTGCCCGCTTATAGCAACAGCGACCCTTATGTTCCCGAACTCGACCCTGACTATCTGTTTGACCGGGACACGACGCTCGCCATCCTGGCAGGCTTCGCCCACAACCGTCGCGTCATGGTGTCGGGTTTCCACGGTACTGGTAAATCCACCCATATCGAGCAGGTGGCAGCCCGTCTCAACTGGCCTTGCGTGCGCGTCAACCTCGACAGCCATGTCAGCCGTATCGACCTCGTCGGCAAGGACGCCATCGTCCTGAAGGACGGCAAGCAGGTCACCGAATTCAAGGACGGCATTCTGCCCTGGGCTTACCAGCACAATGTCGCGCTCGTCTTCGACGAATATGACGCCGGCCGCCCGGACGTGATGTTCGTCATCCAGCGCGTTCTCGAATCCTCCGGTCGCCTGACCCTTCTCGACCAGAGCCGCGTCATTCGGCCGCACCCTGCCTTCCGCCTGTTTGCGACCGCAAACACGGTTGGTCTCGGTGATACCACGGGCCTCTATCACGGCACGCAGCAGATCAACCAGGCGCAGATGGACCGCTGGTCGATCGTAACGACGCTGAACTACCTTCCCCATGAGAAGGAAGTGGACATCGTCGCCGCCAAGGTGAAGAGCTTCGGCGCGACGTCGGATGGCCGCGAGACCGTTTCCAAAATGGTTCGCGTGGCCGACATGACCCGTTCTGCCTTCATCAATGGCGACCTGTCGACCGTCATGAGCCCGCGTACCGTGATCACCTGGGCTGAAAATGCCGAGATCTTCGGTGACGTTGCCTTCGCGTTCCGGATCACCTTCCTGAACAAGTGCGACGAACTGGAGCGGACTCTGGTGGCTGAGCAGTATCAGCGTGCCTTTGGTGTCGAGCTGAAGGAAAGTGCCGCGAACATCGTTCTCGGAGCGTAAGTGCGAAGGTAGTATCCATGGCAGGCCGTGGCGATAATTCCAAGGCGAAGGCGGGTGGCCCGGTCGATACTGAGCCCATGCGTCGCGCGATCACCGGCTGCGTGCGATCGATCGCAGGCAGTGGCGAGGTGGAGGTTTCCTTCTCCAATGAACGGCCCGGAATGGCCGGCGAGCGTATTCGCTTGCCGGACATCTCCAAGCGTCCAACCGCGCAGGAGTTGGCGGTCACCCGAGGTCTGGGTGACTCGATGGCGCTTCGCCTTGCCTGCCATGATACATCCGTCCATGCCACCATGTCGCCGCAGGGCAGTGATGCCCGCGCAGTCTTCGATGCGGTGGAACAGGCCCGCGTCGAATCGATTGGTTCTGTGCGGATGGCTGGCGTTGCTGCCAACATCAGCAGCATGAACGCGGAAAAATACAGCAAGGCCAATTTTGCCGGTGTGGAGCGTCAGGAAGATGCGCCGATCGGCGAGGCCATGGCTATGCTGGTGCGCGAGAAGCTGACGGGCGTGAAGCCACCGGCAAGTGCGGGCAAGGTACTGGACCTGTGGCGGCCCTTCATTGAGGAAAAAGCCGGTGCCGATCTCGAAAACCTGAAGAACGTGATGGAAGACCAGCAGGCATTCGGCAAGCTGGTTCGCCACATGCTCTCTTCCATGCAGATGGCGGAAGACTTCGGCGACGAAGAAAACCAGCCGGAGGAGATGGAGAACGAGAACGACGAGGAGCAGCCCCGCAGCAACGAGACCGAGAATGACGAGGTCGAGGAAGATGCGGGCTCTGACGCTGCACCGGCCGAGGAGAGCCAGGCGGCTGAAGAGCAGCTTGACGACGGCGAGATGGACGGTGCCGAAATTTCCGACGACGACATGTCGGAAGAGAGCGACGACCAGTCCGAAACCCCCGGTGAGACTCGCCGCCCCAACAGTCCGTTCGATGATTTCAACGACAAGGTCGATTACCACATCTTCACGCAGGAATTCGACGAGGAGATTGCGGCCGAAGAACTCTGCGACGAAGCAGAACTCGCTCGTCTTCGTGCCTTCCTCGACAAGCAGCTTGCGCATCTGCAGGGTGCTGTCGGACGCTTGGCAAACCGCCTGCAGCGTCGCCTGATGGCGCAGCAGAACCGCTCCTGGGAATTCGATCTGGAAGAGGGCTATCTCGATCCGGCGCGTCTCGTGCGTCTCGTCATCGACCCCATGCAGCCGCTTTCCTTCAAGCGTGAGCGCGACACCAAGTTCCGTGACACGGTCGTGTCGCTCGTCATCGACAATTCCGGTTCGATGCGCGGACGTCCGATTACGGTTGCTGCGACCTGCGCCGACATTCTGGCCCGCACACTGGAGCGTTCCGGCGTGAAGGTGGAAATCCTCGGCTTCACCACGAAAGCCTGGAAGGGCGGCCAGAGCCGCGAACAGTGGCTGGCCGGCGGCAAGCCGCCGACACCCGGCCGACTGAATGACCTGCGGCATATCATCTACAAGTCTGCCGACGCGCCATGGCGGCGCGCGCGCAACAATCTTGGCCTGATGATGCGCGAAGGCCTGCTGAAGGAAAACATCGACGGCGAAGCGCTGATGTGGGCGCATAACCGCCTGATCGGTCGTCCCGAACAGCGCAAGATCATGATGATGATCTCCGACGGTGCGCCGGTGGATGACTCGACGCTTTCGGTCAATCCCGGCAATTATCTGGAACGGCACTTACGCGCCGTGATCGAGCAGATCGAGACCAGGTCTCCGGTGGAACTGCTGGCGATCGGTATCGGTCACGACGTGACGCGCTATTATCGCCGCGCTGTTACCATCGTCGATGCGGATGAGTTGGCCGGTGCCATGACCGAGCAGCTGGCGGCTTTGTTCGATGAAAACGCTAATGCCACCCCGCGTGGTCGCGCCCGTCGCGCCAGCTGATATGCGTCACACTATTCTGCGCTCTTTGGTTCTTCTTGCGCCGCTCCTTGGAGCGGCGCAGTCATTTGCGGCCGAGCCTGACACAGTATCGGCACCGGTTGTTGCGCGGCGGATCGAGACCTTCAAGCCCGGCAGTGATGAAACTCGCTTCGGCAAGCTTGAATTTCTGGGCGGGCTGGAACTGACCTCGCGGGAAAGCTTGTTCGGCTCCATGTCCAGCATCCGGTTTCGCGCTGATGGTCGCAGCTTCGTTTCCGTTCTGGATACGGGACATTGGCTGACGGGGCGGATCGAGCGCGACGACAAGGGCCGCCTGTCAGGGCTTGGCGCGGTCGCGATCACGCCCATGCGTGACGCCAGCGGTGACGAGCCGCGCTACAAGGGTGATATCGATGCGGAAGGCGTGACTATCCGGCCTGGTCAGGTGCTGGTCAGCTTCGAGCGCAAACACCGTGTGGATGTCTATCCCGATCCGGGTTTTGAGCAGGCCAAGCCGCTGCGCACTCTGGATATCCTCATTCCGAAAAAGGAACTCAAAGGCAATGGCAGCCTGGAAACGGTGGTGATGGCGCCTGCCGCCGGCCCATTGGCAGGCGCGCCTGTCATCGTCGCTGAGCGCAGCGTGGACAAGGCCGGCAATCTCTATGCCGCTATCCTGGAGGGGCCGCGCAAGGGTCAGTTCAAGGTCGTGCGCAACGATCCTTGGGATGTCACTGATGGCGCCTTCCTGCCCTCCGGCGACCTTCTGTTGCTGGAGCGCCGCTTCAGCTTCATCGGTGGCGTCGGCATGCGTATGCGGCGCATTCCTGTCGAGGCGATCAAGCCGGGTGCCCTCGTGGACGGGCCGGTACTGATCGAGACCGACATGTCCGAACAGATCGACAATATGGAAGGCATTGACGTGGTTGCGGGTGCGGATGGTCATCCGCATGTCATTCTTGTATCCGATGACAACCACTCGATTCTCCAGCGCAGCCTGATGTTGGAGTTCCGGCTGACTGAATAGCGATTTTCAACGGAGATGCGCCATGGTTCGGATTCACATCATGGGCGCATCCGGTTCCGGCACCACCACGCTCGGACGTGCGCTTGGTGAGCAGCTTGATGTGCTGCATCTCGATACCGACAGTTTTTTCTGGATGCCGACCGACCCACCGTTCACGACGCCACGCGAGGTGCCGGAGAGGCTCTCTCTGGTGCAAGCGGCCATGGAAGGTCATGCTGGGTGGGTGCTGTCCGGCTCGGCTCTGAAATGGGGAACGCCGCTGGAGCCGCTCTACGACCTGATCGTGTTTCTGCGTCTCGACCCTACCGTCCGCATGGATCGCATTCGCCGCCGTGAGGAAGAGCGCTACGGCGCCCGCATCCTGCCGGACGGCGACATGCATGAAACAAGCCGCAAATTCATCGATTGGGCCGCCAGCTACGATACGGCGGGTGTGGAGCAGCGCAGCCTTGCTGCGCACGAAGCATGGCTTCTGGCGCAGAAGGCACCGGTGCTACGGCTCGATTCTGCCTCACCGGTGGCGGAGTTGCTCGAGGCCGTCTTGCAGCACCCGGTGGTGTCGGAAGAGAACCTCAGGCGGTCTTGACGGCAGGCATCGGCTTTACGACGCTCATCAGCGCCCCATAGGGCAGCAGCATGACGAGGCCGACGATCAGCTTCACGGTGAAATCGCCGATCGCCCAAGAGATCCAGCGCGGTGCTTCTGTCGCAAACACACCGAGGATCGGCGCCGAACCAATGGCGAAATCGTCATTGGAGCCCAGGAAGGCAAAGGCTGGTGCAAAGGAGAGCGAGAAGAACAGGACCGTGTCCAGCATGGAGCCGAACAGCGAGCCCGCCAGCGGCGCATGCCACCAGCTCTGACGGCGCAGCCGGTTGAAGACCGAGATGTCGAGGAGCTGGCCGACCAGATAGGCCGTACCGGATGCCATCGCGATGCGCGGCAGCGAGGTGTAGAAGGAGAGCGCAACGCCCACCACAAAGCCGGCAAACACGACGCGGCGGGCGATCTGCGGGCCAAACTGGCGGTTGGTCAGGTCCGTGACCAGGAAGGCGGCCGGATAGATGAAGGCGCCCCAAGTCAGAAGGTCGCTCAGCTGAATGCCGAAGACGCTGCCGATGACCGTAAACTGGACGAGGAAATTAGAGGCGACGACGACGAGCGTCATCAGGACTACGTAAATAATGGTCGCGCGCAAATGCTGCATTTTTTTACCCTGGGTGATGCCACCAGCAAGAGGAATGGAGCGCCTCTAAAATCGCGTTATGCCATTCTCGTCAAGAAAATTCTGATATTTTCCATCCATCGAAATGCTCTCGTGCGCGCCAGAATGCGGGCACGAGAGCTGTTCTGTCAGATGCGTTTATGCCAGCCAGCGCAAAGTGGGGTTGTTTGCGACAGGGCTCATACGGGAGACGATCGCGTCCAATCCGAAATAATGACCGGCACGGCGGAGGATGAGCAGCGTCAGCACCATCGCGTAGATCAGGTGTTCGTCGATCAAGAAGTTGTTGATGCTCTGCACATAGGGAAAGTCAAGATGAGCCGTCCAGTAGGTCAGCATGATGAGGATTGCGAAGGGCGCGCTGACCCGAACCAATAGTCCAGAGATCAGAGACAGGCCGATCAGCATGTGGCCGTATTCCACCAGGAAGGCAATGACGCCAATCACAGCCGACTGCGAGAGCGGTCCGTAGATGAAATGGAACGTCTTCGTGGAAGATAGGAAGCCGGCAACATAACCATTGCTGCCATAGTGATGGATGGACGCCCAGAGGAATACCCAGCCAATGGAAATGCGTAGAGCGGCCAAGAGAACGCGTTCCCATTGGCTTGATTGATCAATGTTCGTCATGGTTTTGGCCTCAAATTCGATTGATGTTTACGCAACCAAATTAGTTTTTGAGGCGTACACGGCTTTGATCTGCGTCAGCCAATCTCCTTTTGTGGTGATGGCAAGACAAGATTTGAGTTCAAAATCCCGTGATGACAGGAGGTGTGAGTCTGAACAAACGAAAAAAGACTCGGACGTTTCCGCCCAAGTCCTTCAACTTAATTCAGTACGTCAGAAGTTTATGCAGCTTCAGCGGTCTTCTTGGCAATCTGGCGACGCAGCAGACGAGCGCGCATCGACAGTTCAGTCTCGTCAGCCTTCAGAAGGAAAGCATCGAGACCGCCGCGATGTTCAACCGAACGCAGGGCATGCGCGGAAACGCGCAGACGGAAGCGCTGGCCAAGAGCGTCGGAGATCAGCGTTACCTGGCACAGGTTCGGCAGGAAACGACGCTTGGTCTTGTTGTTGGCGTGGCTGACATTGTTGCCCGACTGGACGCCCTTGCCGGTCAATTCGCACATACGGGACATGGTACACCTTTGTTCTTCTTTGCAATTGAACGGGGCAACGGGCAAAGCCCTGCCTGCCGATCCAACTGGTCCTGATTGGAAAGTTGCGGTTCTATAGTCAGTGAGGCCGCGCCCGTCAAGTCAAACCTCGCCCTTCTGGCCAGATTCCGCGGGAGAGCCGCAAATCTTGCTATTTTCTTGCCATAGTGAGCATCCTATATCTGGATGATATCAGGCCCTTCCCGGAAAAGACAATGTTTCCCAAAGCCAGACCGTTTCTCATCACGATGCTTGTTTCCGCGCTGGCTGCCAGCCCTGCCGTGCCGGCGGGCATTCGTCATGTCAGCGAATACGACATCTCGCTTGGTCTGCTGCCCATCGCGAGGGCATCCTTTGCCAGCGAGTTCGATGACAATGGCTACAACATAAAAGGCAGTTTTAAATCCGCCGGGATCGTCAACCTGATCAGCCGCATTTCGGCGGAGACGGATGTGTCCGGCGCGGTACGCGGTAGGCGGTTGCAGGCCAAGCAATATTCGCTCGTTTACACGGAGGGACGGAAAACCCGTACCTACAATGTGGCCTATCGCAATGGCGATGTCGTCTCGACCACGGTAACCCCGGAGCCCAAGGAGCGTCCGCCGACCTGGATCCCGATCGGTGACGGCGATCTTCATGCCGTCCTCGATCCTCTGTCTGGTCTTATCTTTCCGGAAGGCGCGCAGATCTGCCCCAGTCGGCTGCCCATCTATGATGGCGAGTCGCGGCTCGATCTGGTTCTTTCGCCTAAGGGCACCAAGCCGTTTTCGACTGAAGGTTTCAAGGGCGACGCTACAGTTTGCGAAGTCCGTTATGTGCCCAAGTCCGGTTACAAGCGCGGGCGCAGCGACATTGAATTCATGAAGAAAGCGACCATGGAGCTTTGGTTTGCCAAGGCCGATGGTGCCAATGTATATGCTCCAGTCTACGCCCGCATCCCGACCAAGGTCGGCGATGTCTATGTAACGGCGGTGAAGTACGGGGGCTGAAGCGGGCAGCGGCATATCATGCCAGTTCCCGCCTCATGAATATTGAAGGCGGGAAGAACTCCCGGCTCTTCCGGGGGAAGGCGATGAAATTCAAGGGCTCGCTGATCGGGTTCACGGCCATTCTCATGTGGTCGCTTCTGGCGCTGTTTACCGCAGCCTCCGGCACCATGCCGCCGTTTCAATTGTCGGCCATCACCTTCGCCATCGGCAGCCTGCCGGGCATCCTG
The DNA here is from genome assembly GCF_030504645.1 of Rhizobium oryzicola. Taxonomy (GTDB): domain Bacteria; phylum Pseudomonadota; class Alphaproteobacteria; order Rhizobiales; family Rhizobiaceae; genus Neorhizobium; species Neorhizobium oryzicola. The sequence goes on from NZ_JAUKWQ010000006.1 coordinate 155,771, forward strand.
CTTCTCGTCGCACAGCCTTCCCGGCTTTCTCAGTTCAGGCAGCGGCCAGCCGTTTGGCTGACAGGTATTGGCGGACTGTTCGGCTATCACTTCCTGTATTTCACGGCACTTCGCAATGCGCCGGCGGTGGAGGCAGGGCTGATTGCCTATCTCTGGCCGCTCTTCATCGTCGTCGGCTCCGCCCTGCTACCGGGCGAGCGGCTGCGCTGGCACCATGTAATTGGCGCCTTGGCTGGTCTTGCCGGAACGGTGACCATCGTCTCGCGAACAGGGCTTTCCTTCGATGGCGCCTATCTGGTTGGGTATGGCGCAGCATTCCTCTGCGCCTTCACCTGGTCCGGTTATTCGCTGATGACCCGGCGGTTCGAGGCGGTCTCGACGGATGTCGTGACAGGCTTTTGTCTTGCGACTTCAGTGTTGTCGCTCATCTGCCATCTGCTGCTGGAGACGACGGTATGGCCCGCTAGTGGGTCACAGTGGCTTGCCATCGTTGGGCTTGGGCTGCTGCCTGTCGGTGCGGCCTTTTATGCCTGGGATTATGGCGTCAAGAACGGCGACATCCAGATCCTCGGCGCGGCTAGCTACGCCGCGCCCCTGCTTTCTACGCTCATTCTGACAGTGTTCGGTTTTGCCGAGCCGAGCTGGCGTATTGCTGTCGCCTGCATTTTGATTACCGGCGGTGCTGCACTGGCTGCGAAGGACATGATCCTTCGCAAGCCAAAGGCATGAGTTAGGGGTTGCCGTGCTTCGGCATCATCTTCAGAAGCACGCCGTCCTTCAGGAAAACATGGTGGTAGATCGCAGCCACTGCATGAGCAAAGGCCACGGCGATGATCAGCCAGGCCACGTTCTCATGCAGTTCACCCAGCGTGTGGCGATAGGCTGCGGGAATGCCGAAGGGGTCTGTCAAGGAAAAGATCCCGAAAAAATCCACTGCCTTGCCTTGAGACCAGCGCCAGGTGAAGCCGAAGATGATCTGGCCTGCCAGTGCGAGATAGAGAACGGCGTGGACGGCTTTTGCGGCGAGGCCCATAAGCCCCTTTTCCTCTTCCGGCAGGGTCGCGTGGCTTGCCAGGCGCCATACGAGGCGGATAACAAAAACCACGGCCAGCAGAATGCCGCTGCCATAATGTAGGGCTTTCAAGGCGTTACGAACGGCGCCACCCTTTTCGGCAAAGTCCCAGACTTCCGCCGTGGCAAACAGCACGATGACGAGCAGGGCCGTCGCCCAATGCAGCCAGATCATTCCAGCATTATATCGTTCCGGGCGGGTGGCCGGAAATGAGGCGGTATCGGACAGCATGAAATCGCTCCAAAGCAATGAGTTGTTGCGCTGCAGCAAAACCTAGCCCGACTGACACCCAGCTGAACAGAGGCTATGGGCGTCCATGAATTATTTGTAACGAAATCACCCTACAGTGACCCTGGCTGCCAGTCCGGTTGTGCCATCTCGAAGGCTGAAAACTGAAAGCCCGGCGCAACCGTGCAGCCCACCAGCGTGTAATCACCCTGACTTTCGGCCGCCTGCCAGCTATTGGCGGGAATAATCGCCTGAGGGCGCTGACCCTTCGTCACCTCGCTGCCGAGCAGAATGGTCTCGACCCTTTGCCCGTCATCGGATCGGTACAGTGCCAGCGGTGCACCGGCATAGTAATGCCAGGCTTCGGCGGCGTCTTTCACGCGATGCCAGTGAGAGCGCTGACCTTTTTCCAGCAGGTAGTAGATTGCCGTGGAGTGTCCGCGCGCGCCACCCAGTTCGTCACGGAAGGTTTCCACATACCAGCCACCTTCCGGGTGTGGCTGCATGCCAAGCTCGCGGATGATCTCTTCTGCGGTCACTTGAAGGTATCCTTGCGCTTGCGGATTTCGGCAAAGACCTCTTCATTCGTTTTGCCTTCCATCACGAGATGGCGGCGAATGGCCGGATCTGCCGGGCGCAGGAAAGGGTTGGTTTCCTTCTCCAGTCCCATCATGGTCGGGATCGTGAACTTACCGCTCGCGCGCAGTTCGTCGATCTGGGCCGCGCGGCGCTGCAGGGCTTCGTTGTCGCCATCGACACTCAAGGCAAATCGGGCATTCGACTGCGTATATTCGTGGCCGAAATAGACGGCCGTTTCATCCGGCAGAACGCAGAGCTTCTGCAGCGAATGCCACATGTCCGCAGCCGAGCGTTCGAACAGTCGGCCGCAGCCCAGGGCAAACAGCGTGTCGGCGGCAAACAGGATTTTATCATCCGGCAGATGGTAGCAGACATGGCCTGCCGTATGTCCGGGGGTCTCGATCACGCGCACCGGATGCTCGCCGAACAGGAATTCATCACCATCGCCGACGGTACGATCGAGGCCAGGAATGGCGACCGCCTCATTGACCGGACCGATGATTTCAAGCCCATAGCGCTCCTTCAGGGCGAGATTGGCCTCCACGTGATCGGTGTGATGGTGGGTGGTGAAGATGTGTGTGAGTTTCCAGCCCCGGCGTTCGGCTGCCGCCAGAATGGGCGCCTCCTCGGGCGCGTCGATAGAGGCCGTCAGGCCGGTTTCGGGGTCATGCACCAACACGCCAAAATTGTCGGTACGACATGAGAAAACTTCCAGTTCCAATGGCTTCATGATCCAAACCCGTTTTCGCCTTCACGATCTCGCCCCAATGTAGAGAGGGGTGCTATGAAGTCCAAGGCGCCTCTGATAGCTTTTCTCCATGCACGCCGATATCGTCGATCTCAGAGAATTTTATCATTCCCCTCTTGGCCATTTTGCCGAGCATTCCATTGCCATGGCGCTCTCCTCGCTCTGGGCGCGGCTGCCGGATGAGCGATTGGTGGGGCTGGGCTATGCCGTTCCCTATCTGGACCGTTTCCGCACTGGCACGGAGCGCACCTTCGCCTTCATGCCAGCAGGGCAGGGGGCGGTGAACTGGCCGGTCGGGGAGCTGTCATCCACCGCGCTCGTCTTCGAGGAGGAGCTGCCACTGCCTGATTCCTCCGTGGATCGCGTGCTGATGGTGCATTCGCTGGAGTTTGCGGAAAATCCGCGTGAGACGCTGAAGGAGGTCTGGCGGGTGCTGGCGCCGGGTGGGCGCCTCGTCATCGTCGTGCCGAACCGTCGCGGTGTCTGGGCGCGCATGGAGCACACGCCGTTCGGCTCCGGTCGACCCTACTCTCGCCGACAGTTGACGGCGCTTCTGCGTGAGAGCAATTTTACGCCGGCCGCGGCAGCGGAAGCGCTGTTTTTCCCGCCCTCCAAGATCAGGGCCATCCTGAAGCTCCGCCACGGGCTGGAGCGGATGGGTAGACGGCTATGGCCGGCCTTCTCCGGCGTTTTGGTGCTGGAGGCTCAGAAGCGGCTCTATCAAGGCCTGCCGGTTGCGGCGCGCGCTTCCCGCCGTGTCTTCGTGCCGGTGCTGGGTGCGCAAGGCGTTCCGACCGGGCGCGTTGCCAGCCGCGACACAAATGCCCGACTGCCAAGCAGGTCAGCCTTCGCACTCGACAAAAGCTGGCTTCGGGATTAATGCCTTGACGTCATTCTTTTCGAAGGTTTTGCATCCATGGATAGCGCCCAGCTGAAGCCCGTTCCCCGTCCCGGTATCATGGATATCGCCGCTTACGTGCCGGGCAAGGAACATGCGCCGGGTGTGGCGCGGGTGTTCAAGCTGTCGTCCAACGAAACGCCGCTTGGCGCGAGCCCGAAGGCGCTGGATGCCTTCCGTCAGGCCGCCGGTCATCTCGAGCTCTATCCCGATGGTCAGGCGATCGAATTGCGCACGGCCATTGCCGAAACGCACCGCCTGAACATTGCCAACATTCTCTGCGGCAACGGTTCCGACGAGCTGCTCGGCCTGCTCTGCCATGTCTATCTCGGCGCAGGCGATGAGGCGATCATCACCGAACACGGCTTCCTCGTCTACAAGATCCAGATCATTGGCGCAGGTGCGACGCCGGTCACGGTGAAGGAAAAGGATTGCCGCGTCGATGTGGACGCGATCCTGGCTGCCGTCACGCCGAAGACCAAGATGGTCTTCATTGCCAATCCCGGCAACCCGACCGGCACCTATGTACCGGCCGCCGAAGTCCGCCGTCTGCACGCCGGTCTGCCGAAGAATGTCATTCTGGTGCTGGACGCGGCCTATGCGGAATATGTGCGCCAGAACGATTACGAGTCCGGTATCGAGCTCATCTCCTCGGCGCAGAATGTCGTCATGACCCGCACCTTCTCGAAGGTCTACGGTCTGGCAGCCGTGCGTATCGGCTGGATCTATGGTCCTGCGGATATTCTGGATGCGCTGAACCGCGTGCGTGGCCCCTTCAATCTCAATGCGCCTGCAATTTCCGCAGGGGCCGCGGCCATTCGCGACCAGGCGTTCATTGGCAAGGCCCTCGAACACAACACGCTGTGGCTGGACAAGTTGACCCACGCCTTCGAAGGTTTTGGCCTGAAGGTCACGCCGTCGGTCACCAACTTCCTGCTGATCCATTTCCCTGATGTGGATGGCAAGCGTGCGCCCGAGGCCGACGAGTTCCTGACGAGCCGCGGCTACATTCTGCGCGCGGTCAAGGGCTATGGTTTCCCGAATGCGCTGCGCATGACGGTTGGCTCGGAAGAGGCCAATCGCGGCGTGATCGAAGCTCTCGGCGAGTTTATGAGCAAGGTATGACCGTTCTTTTTGATAGAATCGCGCTGATCGGCATCGGCCTGATCGGCTCGTCGATTGCGCGCGACATTCGTGAAAGCGGTCTCGCGAAGGAAGTCGTGATTTCCACCCGCAGCGAAGCGACGCTGAAGCGCGCCGAGGAACTGAAGCTCGGGGACCGCTACACGGTCTCCGCGGCTGAGGCGGTCAAGGATGCCGATCTCGTTATTGTTTCGGTACCGGTCGGTTCCTCCGGGCTGGTGGCGGAGCAGATCGCGCCGCACCTGAAGCCAGGTGCCATTCTCACCGATGTGGGCTCCACCAAGGCCTCCGTGATTGCCCAGATGGCGCCGCACGTGCCTGAGGGCGTGCATTTCATTCCGGGTCACCCGCTGGCGGGTACGGAAAAGTCCGGCCCCGATGCGGGCTTTGCCGGTCTCTTCAAGGGGCGCTGGTGCATCTTTACGCCGCTGCCGGATACCGATCCGGATGCGCTCGCAAAGCTGCGCGACTTCTGGAGCGCGCTTGGCTCGCGTATTGATGAGATGGACCCGCTCCATCACGACAAGGTGCTGGCGATCGTCTCGCACCTGCCACATATCATCGCCTACAACATCGTCGGTACGGCCGATGACCTGGAAGCGGTGACGGAATCGGAAGTCATCAAATATTCCGCCTCCGGTTTCCGCGACTTTACCCGTCTCGCGGCCTCCGATCCCACCATGTGGCGGGATGTCTGCCTGCACAACAAGGATGCGATCCTGGAAATGCTGGCGCGCTTTTCGGAGGATCTGGCCTCCCTGCAGCGGTCTATCCGTTGGGGCGAGGGCGACAAGCTGTTCGAGCTGTTCTCGCGCACCCGCACTATTCGCCGCTCCATCGTGGAAGCAGGCCAGGACGTGGATGCGCCGGACTTCGGCCGTCACGCACTCGATCCGAAGGCTTGATTTTAGCAAGAGTGGGGGTTTCTGAAGCCCCCTCTGGCCTGCCGGCCATCTCCCCCACAAGGGGGGAGAAGACTCGCTGTCCATGCTGAGCCTACTTTTAGGCAGCGAAATTGCGGCGGCTAAAGCCCCTCCCACCTGTGGGGAGGGGTTGGGGAGGGGCATTCTTTCCACTCTAAATCGGCTTTGAAGTTTGTCTTCAGATCGGCGGGATCTGACCGAGCGGGATGAAGCCGCCTGCCATGATCTTGCCGCGGTTGACGACGATATCAAGCGTTGCCCGGTCGCCGCCGCCGGTCAGCGCGGAGAGCATCTTGGCAGCAGTGTCGATGGTGGAGGCCACCTGCGGCATCGCCGCCTTTAACTGCTTGCGCCAGGCATCAATCTTTTCCACCTGCACCTTCAGCTTGCCCGAAATGCGTCCCTGATCGTCGATCGAGACAGGACCCGTTACGCTGACGACCTGACCATTGCCGAGGTCGAGCGAGATGCGGCGGATTTCACCTTGCGAATTGTAATATCCGGTGCCGCTTTCGTCCCGGCCTTCGAGCAGGCCCGCCTTACCCGCCAGCGTCACATCCGCAGAGGCGGTGAACTTCGGCATGAGTTGCGGTAGGCCTTTCGCGGCCAGGTCCGTATCCTGAAGGGTGACGGCTGCATCGAGATCGGCACCATTCTGGCGCATATGCGCCTCGGTGTGGGCGACCTTCAGATCGAAGGTCTGGCCGGTCTGAGAAGATACGATGGTCGAGGCAAGACCTTCGATGACCGTCGACGTTCGCTCCACGCCGCCCAGTTTGGCGATCAAACTGGATTGCAGGCTCGCCCATTGTGAGGAGACACTCAGGCCATGGGTGGTGCGGGTTTCCGCCGGCCCATCCAGCTCCCAGACGATATGGTTTGGCTGGTAAATCTGGGCAGCCGAACGCAAGGGGCCGAAGCTGGCGGCAATGCCGTTCCTGCTGTCATCCACGGAGATCTTGGAGCAGAAGAGCCCGATCCGGAACGGGTAACCGCGATATTCGGCATCCGTGCATTCCGCAGCCATGCCCCGAGCCTGCTGGGCACCCAGGGCTGCCAGCGTCTTTTCCTTGAGAGCCGAGGCGGCATAGAACCAGCCACCGGTATAGACTGCAATGACAAGCACAATGGCCGCGGCCAGGGCCCAAACTTTTCCACTCACGCCGCTTCGGCTTGACGCTGCCATGATGTTCTCCAATGGTGCATGTGTTGTGAGTGATTTGGCGTGGGATATGGACGAATTTTGGGTGTTTGGCTACGGGTCCCTGATGTGGAACCCCGGTTTTGAGTTTCTGGGCAAAACAAGCGGCCGTGCGTTCGGCTATCGGCGTGCGCTCTGTATCCGCTCTTTCGTTCATCGTGGCACGCCGGAACATCCCGGCCTTGTGATGGGGCTTGATCGCGGCGGCTCCTGCAAGGGCATGGCCTTTCAGGTGGCCAATCACAACAAGGACGAGGTGGTGGATTACCTGCGCAAGCGCGAACTGGTCACCAACGTCTATCTGGAGCGCTATCTCCCGGTTCTTCTGGCGGACGGTCGCCAGGTGCGGGCGCTGAGCTATGTGGTTGATTGCAGCCATCAGCAATATGCCGGCGCGCTCGATATCGAGGATGCCGCCCGCATCGTGCATTCCTCCGTCGGGCAGTCCGGCCCCAATGATCAATATGTGCTGAACACCGTGGAGCTTTTGAAATCCATGGGCATTCGTGACGCCTGGCTGGAAGGTGTTGCGCAGCGCGTCGATAAATTGAAAGCTCAGGCGGTCGCCTGAACCGCTTCCTTGCCCGCCTTTAATTCCGCGATCCGCTTGGCCGCAATGGGAGGCACTGGCAGATTCGGGTTTGCCTCGATGGTTTCCAGCAACAACCTGTCGCTTTCCCTTTCGGTTGTTTCCACAAGCTGGTTGAAGAATTCGTCCGGGTCGAGGCCTGGCTGAATAGCGGGCAGGATGCGCACCTTGAAGTGGCCGGGATAGCGCATGGTGCTGCGGCGCGGCCAGAACAGGCCGGGATGCATGACGATTGGCACGACAGGAACCTGGGTGTCGCGATAGATGCGGGCAATGCCGTAGCGATAATGTGGTTCTGCGCCCGGCGGGCGGCGGGTGCCTTCCGGATAGATAATCAGCTGGCGGCCCTTGTCCATCTCGATCTTGGTGCGGCGCATGACCTCCACCATGACCTTGCCGCGCGCACCGCGATCAACCGGGATCATACGCTGCTTCATGACGTACCAGCCAAACAGCGGAATCCAGGTCAATTCGCGCTTCAGGATGTAGACCGGATCGTCCATCCAGGGCAGCAGTGCATAGGTATCCCAGAAGGACTGGTGCTTTGGTGCGAAGATGCAGCCGGTCTTCGGGATGTTCTCCAGGCCCTCGATCTCGAAGGTCGTCCCGACGATCTTTTCCATCAGCCAATGGTTGGAACGCGCCCAGCGCTTGGGAATGTTGAATGCCTTCTTGCGCGGCAGCAGGAAATAGATCGGCGTCAACAGGATCATGCGTATGATCAGGTTGGCATAGAAGGCCGTGTTGAAAAGGGTAGAGCGCAGAGCAAGCATCAACTTCATTCCGTCGGAAGGATACGCGCGTTCCTACACGAGCCTCCGCCCAAACGGAAGTCAGGGGCGCTACTTGCGGGGTGTCGAATAGGTTTTATCGCCCGGTTCTTCCGTGCGCAGACCGTTGCCTTGGGTCAGGCCGAAGATGGCGCGGAACTTGGCCATGACCATTTTTCCATATTCGGCCAGCATGATCCGCAGAACATCCGGTTCCGTGAACCAGGCTCGCCGCGTCAGATCCGAATTGATCACGGGATAGGGAATGAATTCCGTCACCTGATCCAGGCGCCGCAACTCCAGCAGGCTGCGCGGCATGTGGTAATTATTGGTGACGACAAGGACGGACTTGTAATCGTGATCATGGATCCAGCGGGTGATCTCATTGGCATTGCCGATCGTGTCGATCGCCTCGTAGCCAATATCGACACAGCAGGCGAACAGATCGCGGGAACCTTGTGTGCTTCTTCGGATCTGTCCGGGCGAGGCGGACGGGTGTGCACCTGAGATCAGCAGCCGTTTACCGGCGCCGTCCCTCAACAGGCCGAGTGCCTGATCGATCCGCTGGTAACCGCCTGTCAGCACCACGATGGCATCTGCTTTGACGCCGTCAGGCGCTTTCAACGAGGTCACCTTGTCGGCAAACCAGAGAAAGCCGCCAAAGGTGCAGGCGAGACCGACAAGAACGAGAATGCCGAGGTAACGAAGCACCCGTCGAAGCGGGGCTTTACGGGATAGCCAGCTGCTACGGCGGGAGCGGGGCGCCCGCGGCTGCTCGTCATTGCTGGTCTGTCCCAGAGTCATGCTCATGTCTTTAAATCTAAAAATGTCGCTGGACCAGAGGCGTTCTCAAGAACTCGGCAAGCCATCGGACCGTGCCGGGTCGGAGCGGATGAGGTCGATCTCATCGATCGTCCGCATCACGGTGAAGCGGGCGGTTAGCGTCGTCAGCAGAGCGATCACGATCATGGTGGCGAGAATGCCGAGATAGCCGGTGAAGTCGATCGTGAAAGTGCCGAACAGTGCCGTCGCTTGGTCGCTTTCCGGTGTTGCGATCGACCGGCTCTGCCAGAGACCGAGGCTCGCAAAGAGAAGCGCCGCCAAGGCGCCGCCGGCGGCAGAGCCTTTCAGGCTGATCTTCAGGAAGTGCTTCTGGAACTCCGTCGCAACGAAGGAGCCTTCCGCACCGACAAAATGCAGAACTTCTACGATGTGTCTGTTGCCGGATAGCGCGCCGCGTGTGGCGAAGATCACGGTCAGGATCATGGCGACAAACACCAGGATCATGATGCCGGTGCCGATCAGCACGGTGGTATGCGCCATGGAGACCAGACGATCCACCCAGGTGCGGTGATCATCCAGAAAGGCCTGCGGAATTTCCGCATGCAGCAGGTCGCGCATGGCGCGGAAATCCGGCGGGTTGCGCTCATCGATGGTGATGATCACGAGGCGCGGCACCGGCAGTTCCTTGAGATCCAACCCCGCACCCAGCCAAGGCTCCAACAGGCGCGCCGTCGCCTTGTCATCCATGATCGTACCTTGCTTGGTGCCGACGAAGGTTAGCGCCAGGTCGCGCGCCTTCTTCAGCGTCGCCTCCATGTCGAGCCCTTCCTGCGGCTTGATCTGGATCGTCACCTCGCGAGAAATCTGGCTTTCCCAACTGGAGGCCGTCGCTCGAACCATGCTCACGGCGCCGAGCGTCAGGCAGGCAAGGAAGGACATGATGGCGATCACCACCATCAGCGCGTTGCCCTGAATGTTTGAAGGCGGCAGGATCGGACCCGTTGGACGCACGCGCATTTCCGCCCGTTTTGGCTGGGCTTGCGGGTTGGAGGCAGGGCGCATGCGGCTGATCTCATTCATAGATGTCGAGCCGCCCTTCGGTCAGAATCATGCGGCGCGCATCGATCTGATCCATCAGCGCCAGATCGTGTGTCGCGATGACGACGGCAGTGCCGAGCCGGTTCAGCTCCAGAAAGAGATTGAGCAAGCGGCGTGCCATGGGTGGATCGACGTTACCGGTCGGCTCGTCCGCCAGCAGGATTTCCGGCTGGTCCATCAGGGCGCGGGCAATCGCCACGCGTTGCTTTTCGCCACCTGAAAGGACAGGCGGCAGAACATTGATGCGCTCGCCGAGGCCGACCCATTTCAGAAGTTCGATCACGTCCTTCTGGTAGGTCGATTCTTCCTTGCCGCGGACGCGGAGCGGCAGAGCCACATTCTCATAGGTCGTGAGGTGTTCCAGCAGGCGAAAATCCTGAAAGACAATCCCGACGCGCCGGCGCAGCATCGGCAGTTCGTTGCGCGGGATCTGCGAGAGATCGCGACCGAACATGGTGATGAGCCCGCGCGTCGGTTGGAGTGACATGAACAACAGGCGCAGCAGCGTCGTCTTGCCGGCGCCGGACGGGCCGGTCAGGAACTGAAAGGAGCGCTTCGGAATATCGAACGTGACGTCCCGCAGAATTTCCGGGCCCATTCCGTAGCGCAAACCGACATTTTCGAAATGGATCAAAGCGTCGTCCCGTCCAATAGAGCGGAATTCGGTCAGGTTGAACTCTGCTACAGGGGTCACTCAAAGCTCGTCTTGGTAAACGGCAAGGGTTGACGGAACCTGAATCCCTCGCGGTAGAGCGCGGAAAAAGGGCCAATTTGCGAAGCATTAACCAATTAATTTTACGACTGAGCGGGATTCGTTTCAATGCCTCACACGCGCCGCCGCGCAATTGAGGCGGGGAGAGCGCAATGAACGCATTCCGCAGCCGTGCCAGTTCCGCCGTTGCCTATGACATCCTGCCGCCGGAGGAGCCACGTGTTCGGGCGCGCAAGGCAGTCCCTGAAGTTATCGATGTCGATTTCGTGACCGTCGATGAGCGGCAGCCGAAAGCGGCGACCCGTGCTTCCACCCGGCAAGCCTACGGCCATCTGTTTGACAGACCGGCTCCTCCCTCCAAGGTTCCCCTTTACAGCCGCCTCGCATCAATGTTTCTGGATGGGGCAGAGCGTCGGCTGGCACGTCTTTCCGCCGATTCGTTTTCTGCTGTTGTCGCGCTGGTCTTTCTTCTGGTGTTCGGCTTTGCCGGCGGCTTTTCGATGTTTCTGCAGGACGGTCAGGCATCGGATGCACGCGGGCTGGATATCACGCATGTCAGCCTGACCCCGCAGGATGCTGACGGTATGAAGGTTCTTCTGATCAACGGTATCGTCGAAAATCGTGGGTCCACAGGCCTGAGCGTTCCACCCATCAAGGCGGATATTCTGGTAGGCGGACAGGTCGTCGCCTCGACGCTGATTGATCCGCCAGCGATGCAGATGCCGAAGGCACAGAGCCGCGGCTTTTCGGCTCGCGTACCGCACCCGGGTGGAAAAGCCCCGGAACTCAGGCTTTCCTTTGCAGAGGCGGGTGCCTCGCGCTCCTGATTGTGCTATCGCGGATCTTTGACTGATCCCGGAGTAGCCTATGCCTATCGTTCGCGGCAAGAACATTGAGCCGCTTTTTACCGCCGAGCAGATCGCCGAACGCAATCGAACCCTCGCGCAACAGATATCGAGTGGTCCGACCAAGGATCTATTGGTCATCGCCGTCTTGAAGGGCTCCTTCATCTTTGCGGCCGACCTGTTGCGCGCGCTTCACGAAACCGGCCTTGCGCCGGAAGTGGAGTTCATCACGCTTTCCAGCTACGGCACGGGAACGGTCTCGCAGGGTGTGCGTATCGTCAAGGACATCGATTCCGATGTGAAGGATCGCGATGTTCTCCTCATCGACGATATCCTTGAGTCCGGTCGTACGCTGAAGTTCGCCAAGGAACTTCTCTATGAGCGCGGCGCACGCAACGTCACTCTGGCCGTTCTCCTGGACAAGCGCGTGAAGCGTAAGGAAAGCCTGGAAGCGGATTATGTCGGCTTCGAGTGCCCCGATTACTTCGTCGTGGGCTATGGCATGGATGTGGCCTATGCCTTCCGTGAACTGCCCTTTGTCGGCGTGGTCACGGGCGACGCCTGACGGACGTGCCGAAGTGACAGAGCGTTAACCATCCACGCTCTGCTCCGGCGGATGTTTACCCCTCGAAAAGGAAATGCTGGTCATTTGGTCCCAAATTGAAGCATGGGAGAAACGACGAATGGCCAGAATCCTGATCACCGAGGACGAGGACTCCTTGCGCTCTTTCGTTGCCCGTGCGCTTCGACTGGATGGTCATGAAACGCAGGAAGCAGCCGATGGCGCCGAGGGTCTGGCGCTTCTTGGCGAGGATTCCTTCGACCTGCTTCTGTCGGATATCCGTATGCCTGTCATGGACGGGATCGAGCTGGCGCACCGCGCTGCGGAGCAGTTTCCGGCGCTGAAGATCCTGTTGATGACGGGCTATGCCGACCAGCGGGAGCGTGCCGACGATCTGATGACCAAGGTGATCGACGTGGTCGACAAGCCGTTCTCCCTGCCGGATATCCGCAAGGCCGTAGCAAAGGCCCTTTCGGTGCGCCGGACTGCCGCCTGCTGAGGTCAAACACTGTTGGTCTGGCTGCTCATTTCAGATTGAGCAGCCGCTCCAGATAATCACGTTCCATCAGGTTCGGTGTGGCATCTCCACCATCCCCTAGGAACTGGCGACCAAGCTTTTCCCGGATCGTTTCCAAAATTTCACGCGCGCGCTGGGCGTCGATAATTTCAGGCACCTTGGGGCCGTTCTGTTCGATGCCGTCGCCAGTATTATTGCCTTCCTGCAATTGGCGACCCAGCGGATCGCGGCCATTGCCCGGACCATAGCCCTGGCCCTGCTGGCCGGGCTGCCCTTCGCCCGGTTGTCCCTGGCCCTGGCGCATCGCCTGCATCATCTGGTTCATCATGTTCTGGGCGCCCTGCCGAAGAGCGTTCAGTGCATTGCCCTGGCCTTCGAGCGCCTGATCGCCACGTCCCTTGTCCAATGCCTTGCCGGCATTGCCCATTTCGCGCTCTGCCTCTCCAAAACCCGGGCTCGGTTGCATGCCGAGTTCCTTCAGGCCCTTCTGTAATTCCTGCAATTGCTTGCCCAGCGCTTCCTGGCGCTCCTTCAACTGCTTGAGTGCATCGCGCAATTGCTGCTGCGTCATCTGGTCGGTCGATGGCTGCTGGTTCTGCCCCTGTTGACCATTCTGGCCCTGCTGTTGCTGGCCATTGGGCCCAGTCGGGGGCTGTGTGGGCCGCTGGTCCTCGGGCCATTGATCCGGGTCGCCGCGCTGCATGCGATCACGAAGGGCCTGATCCAGCTTGAAGGTTTCGTCCAGCAGCTTCTGCTGGTCCTGCATGATCTGGCCGAGCTTGTCGATCTGCTGGCGCATCTTGCCGTTTTGCTGCTGCTGACCCTGCTGGCCGCGTTGCGGACGTCCCGCCTGCAGGCTGTTCATCATCTGCTGCAATTGTGAGAGCATCTGCTGGGCCGCAGACCTGTCGCCGGAGCGAGCGAGGTTCTCGATCTGGTCCATCATCTTCTGCAAGTCCTGCTGGCGAAGAATGTTCTGCGCCTGCATGGATTGCTGAGTCATCGGCGCGTTCTGCATCCGCTGTGCCAGCTCGGCCATATAGTTCTGCATCGCCTCGCGCAGTTCCTTCATCAGCTTGGCGATTTCCTGGTCCGTTGCGCCGTTTTCCAGCGCCTTGGAAAGCGCCTGCTGTGCGTCACGAAGGCGCTTTTCCGCTTGGGTCAGATTGCCCTCGTCGATGCCGAGCGCGATCTCCCAGAGATAGGCGGCGGTTTCCTTGAACTGCTCTTCCGTTCTCGCAAGCTTCATGCGTTCCAGCGCGGAGCGGATCAGCAGGAAGTGCTGCAGATTGGGGATCGTTTCATCCGGGCGTACGGCCAGTGCTTCGTTCAATGCGATCGACTTCGGCATCTGGCGTGTATCGAGGGCAAAGACCTGACGCTCTTCCGCAACGGCGGCGGCGAGAGGCTCGTTGAAGCGGCGCGCTGGTAGGATGATCTCCACCGGCGGGCTGCGCCCTTCCTGATTGGCGCCATCCTGTGCGACCAGCGTGATGCGCACGCGCTTGCCGGCCAGCGGATGCTCATTCAGGTTGCGGCTGGTTAGCCCCTTGAACTCACGGGCATTTTGCCGGGGAAGATCCAGTTTGAAATCGGGCAGGGGATAGAGCGGCTTGGCATCGGCTGCCTGCGGTTCCGCAGGCTCGATCAGCGCATAGGCTTTCTGGATGCCGTAGTCATCCTTGCCATTGAAGGCAATTTCCAGCGCACCATTCGGATTGCGGCGCGGCGGCTTGTCAAAGGCAATTTCCGGCGCCTTGTCCGGGATGACTGTCAACGTCCATTGCTGGCCTTCGACCTGGAGGCTGCCGCTTTCGGTTGCCTTCATCACGAAGGAGCGGGGGGCTGATGCACTGGCCTGCGCGGTTGCGGCAGGTGCCTGCTCGGCCTTTGGCGGCGCTATCTCCTGCTGGGCCAGAGGATGTGCCGTCCCGCCATTGGCGGGTGTGAAGGCTACTTTTTCGCCGCCTTCGCCGCCGCTGATGCGCACGGTCACTTCTGAATATTGTGGAATGCTGACCGGCTTGTCGCCCTGCGGATCGCGGCCGGCGAGCAGTACGGGTGCGCGGCCCGTATAACCGGGTGGTGTCACCCAGGCATCGATGCGCAGGCTTGGCCCCGTCCTGGAAGGCTCAGGCGTGGGTGCGAATGCATCCTTCAAGGAGCCACCACCGTTCGAATAGGAATAGCTGAAGGCAATCACGAACAGCACGACCGGGATGGCGCGCAGCGCATAGCGGTCATGGCGGGCGATGTCCGGCTGCGGCAGGCCTGCGTCAAGGGCGGCGATGCGCTTGGCCATGCGCAGCTGGTGCTCTTTCCAAAGGGCTCTTGCGAAAGGCGTATCAAATGCCGGTTCGTCTTTCTGCACCGTTACTGGCTGGTGCGGCAGGTTGTTGCGGTTTTCCAGCAGATGATCGCCTTCATCTGCTGAGGGCCAACGCATGCGGCCGAGTGGCAGCAGTGAAGACAGGAAGGCAAAGAGGAACAGGCCCACCACGATCCAGCGCGGTATCTCCGGCAGCGTCCGAAACAGGCCGAACCATGCAAACGCGAAGAACAGGCCGAGGGTACCGGCTGGAAGCAGCAGCTGCGGCAGAAGCCGCTCCATGAACAAAACGAACCGCGCGACAGACCGCTTCACCGCCACGCGGCGGGCCAGATTGGGATCGGCGTCGAAAGCGCCCTTTCGGTTGAGGCTCATGCGGTCCGTCTCCTCTATGGGGGCGTCCACCCATTGCAAGGGCGCATCGCGCAGCACATGCTTGAATGTAAGATACCAAGCTTTGTGGCGAAGACGAGAGCCGAGGGTTGCTTTGCCCTCGGCTTTTTAGCGATCTGCTGAAAATGTGAACGGAATGGTGGTCAGGCCAGCCAGCCGGGTATGGAATCCAGGCCCAGCAACTCCTCATAGGTGCCACGCGGGCGAATCACATGGAACTGATCGCCCTTGACGAGCACTTCCGGAATCAGCAGGCGCGTGTTGTAAGTGCTCGATTGCGTCGCGCCATAAGCACCGGCAGAACCGATCGCCAGAAGATCGCCCGGCTTGGGTGCCGCCATTTCCCGATCCAGCGCCAGATAATCGCCAGTTTCGCAGACCGGTCCAACCACATCGCCCTTGATGCGGGGCGTGTCTGCAGCCGGAAGCACGACGGGGCGTACACCGTGATAGGCCTCGTAAAGGGTCGGGCGGATCAGGTCGTTCATCGCGCCGTCGACGATGACGAAGGCCTTGTCCGTGGTGTCCTTCACATAGATCACTTCCGTGACCATGATGCCGGCATTGCCGACAATCAGGCGGCCGGGCTCCATCACGATGCGGCAATTCAGGCTTTTCAGCTGCGTCTTGACGATATCGGCATAGGCATCCGGCAAAGGCGGCGGCGAGTTATCCTCACGATAGGGAATGCCGAGACCGCCGCCGACATCGACATGCTCGATCTGATGTCCGTCTGCGCGCAGCGTTTCCACCAGTTCACGCATCAGACGGAAGGCGTCCTCAAAGGGCTGAAGGTCGCTGATCTGGCTGCCGATATGCATGTCGATGCCGCGCACGGCAATACCGGGCAGCGTTGCCGCACGCGCATAGACCTCACGGGCACGCTGATAGGAAATGCCGAATTTGTTTTCCTTCTTGCCGGTCGAGATCTTGGCGTGCGTCCGTGCATCGACATCCGGGTTGATGCGGAAGGAGACATGCGCCTTCTTACCCGCACGCTGCGCGCGCAGGTTCAGAACTTCCAGCTCCGGTTCGGACTCGACGTTGAAGCAGAAAATGCCCGCTTCCAGAGCCAGATCCATTTCAGCGACGGTCTTGCCGACGCCGGAGAACATGATCTTGCTGGCCGGAACGCCTGCGGCCAGCGCACGGCGCAGTTCACCGCCGGAAACCACGTCCATGCCGGCGCCGAGCTTTGCGAGCGTCTTCAGAACCGCCTGGTTGGAATTGGCCTTGACCGCATAGCAGACCAGCGCGTCCACATCGGCAAAGGCCTGCGAGAAGACCTTGTAATGGCGCTCTAGCGTGGCGGTGGAGTAGCAATAAAAAGGTGTGCCTACGGCCTTGGCGATTGCTGGGATAGCTACGTTCTCGGCGTGGAGCACGCCGTCAATATACTGAAAATGGTTCACGTCTGGCTCAATCAGAGAAGGGGGTCGAGGACGAAGGGCTTGTCCGGAACGGGTGGCGCCGCTTTCGACTTGTGGCGCTGGTTCTGTTCTTCCACCGGCGTGCTCGGTTTGTCCAGCGCGCCTTTGCGGCCGCAGCCGATCACGGCCACTCCCGCGATACAGATCACCAGTGTCACGCGGGCAAGCTTCAGCAGCATTGTCATTCCTTCGGCGTCAAAACGATCGGACATGTTCATAGCGAACTTCAGCGCCCTTGTGCAGTCAATTCTCGTGATCGATCAAGCCATCAGATCGATCAGTTGCGGGCGCGCCACCAGGCGATCTGCTTGCGAACCTCTGAAGGCGCCGTTCCGCCGAAGCTTGTGCGCGAGGCAACGGACGCGTCCACCGACAGGACATCGAAGATCTTGTCTGTAATGGCTTCATGGATCGACTGGAGATCGGCGAGCGTCAGATCAGCCAGATCGCAGCCCTTTTGTTCCGCCATGGCAACTGCACGGCCCGTGACATGGTGAGCATCGCGGAAGGGAAGGCCTGCTTCACGCACCAGCCAGTCGGCCAGATCGGTCGCGGTGGAGTAGCCGGAGCCGGCTGCAGCACGCATGCGGTCGGTTCGCACGGTCATGTCGCGCACCATGCCGGTCATGGCGGCAATCGCCAGTTCCAGGTTCTCGGCCGCGTCGAAGACCTGTTCCTTGTCTTCCTGCATATCCTTGGAATAGGCGAGCGGCAGCCCCTTCATGACGGTCAGCAGGGCCACCAGCGAGCCATTGATGCGGCCGGTCTTGGCGCGAACCAGTTCGGCAGCGTCCGGGTTCTTCTTCTGCGGCATGATGGAAGAGCCGGTCGAGAAGGCGTCCGAGAGGCGGATGAAGCCAAACTGCGGTGTCGACCAGATGACGATCTCTTCGGCGAAGCGTGACAGATGCACGGCGCAGATGGCGGCGACGGACAGGAACTCCAGCGCGAAGTCGCGGTCGGATACCGTGTCGATGGAATTGCGGGTGGGCTCGCGGAAGCCGAGCGACTGCGCCGTCATGTGGCGATCGATGGCAAAGCCGGTGCCGGCAAGGGCGGCGGCGCCGATCGGGCTTTCGTCCAGGTGATCGATTGCGTGGCGCACGCGGGCGCGGTCACGGCCGAACATTTCCACATAGGCCATGCAGTGGTGGCCGAAGGTGACGGGCTGTGCCGTCTGCAGATGGGTAAAGCCCGGCATGACGGATTCCGCATGCTGTTCGGCCTTGTCGAGCAGCGCGCCGATCAGGTTGGTCAGCAGGGCTTCCGTCTTGGCGAGCTCTTCCTTCACCCAGAGGCGGAAGTCGAGCGCTACTTGGTCGTTGCGCGAGCGAGCTGTGTGCAGGCGGCCGGCAGCAGGGCCGATCAGGGTTGCCAGGCGTGCTTCGACATTCATGTGAATGTCTTCCAGTTTGCGCGAGAACTCGAAACGTCCGGCTTCAATGTCTGACAGGATCGTGTTCAGGCCGTGTACGATCTTGTCTTTATCTTCGGCGGAAATGATGCCCTGCTTAGCCAGCATGGTTGCATGCGCGATTGAGCCGCGGATATCCTGGGCATAGAGCTTCTTGTCGAAATCGATCGAGGCATTTATCTCCTCCATGATCGCATCCGGCCCGGAAGCAAAGCGTCCGCCCCACATCTGGTTGGAGGAAACGTTATCCTTCGTGCCGTCTGCCATTTTGCCCGTCCTGGAGTCGTCGATGTCGAACAAGAGACCGTTGCGTCTACCGTCCGCCCGCCTGATCATGATTGCCGCCATCGCCGGAATTCTGGCGGGGGCCGTGGCGGTATACGTGAAGGAGGCCGGTTCTGGCAATGGTGCTGAACTCTCGGATGCGCAGTGTGCCGATAGCGGCAAGCGGGTCGCTTCCGTGGCTGCCCTGGCCAAGGGGGAAATTGCCGCGCTGACGGCGCCACAGAAGCCGCGCTTGCTTCAGCCGGTCAGCTTCCAGGCTGCCGATGGCCGCACGATCGGGCTTCAGGAATTCAAGGGCAAGACGGTGCTGGTCAACCTCTGGGCCACCTGGTGCATTCCCTGCCGGGAGGAAATGCCGGCGCTGAACCGCCTTCAGGCGGAAAAGGGCAATCGCAACTTCGAAGTCGTGGCCATCAATATCGATACCGGCTCGGACGAAAAGCCAAAGAATTTTCTGGCCGAGACCGGCGTCGACAGGCTCGGTTTCTACCGGGACAGTTCCATGGGCGTGTTCAACGCTTTCAAGAAGGAAGGGCTGGCTTTCGGTCTGCCGGTTACCCTCATCCTCGATAAACAGGGCTGCCTGATCGGTTCCATGAATGGCCCGGCCGCCTGGGACAGTCCCCAGGCGCAGGATTTCATGGCGCAGATTTCATCGCTCTGATCGAAATCAGCGGGTCGGAACCGGCGTTTCGCCGCGGTAGTCATAGAAGCCGCGGCCGGATTTCCGGCCGAGCCAACCAGCCTCGACATATTTGACCAGCAGCGGGCAGGGACGATACTTGCTGTCCGCCAAGCCATCATGCAGCACCTGCATGATGGAGAGACAGGTATCGAGCCCAATAAAATCAGCAAGCTGCAACGGCCCCATGGGATGGTTGGCTCCGAGCTTCATGGCGGTGTCGATGGCTTCCACCGATCCGACGCCTTCATAGAGCGTGTATATCGCCTCGTTGATCATCGGCAGCAGAATGCGGTTAACGATGAAGGCCGGGAAATCCTCGGCAACGGTGATCGTCTTGTCGAGAGACGCCACGAATTCCTTGGCGGCGCGGAAGGTGCCGTCCTCAGTTGCGATGCCGCGCACGAGTTCGACAAGCTTCATCACCGGTACTGGGTTCATGAAGTGGATGCCCATGAAGCGATCCGGGCGATCGGTCGCAGAAGCAAGCCGCGTGATCGACAGCGACGAGGTGTTGGTCGCCAGGATGGCTTCCGGCTTCAAGACCGGGCAAAGCTGGCTAAAGATCTTGCGCTTCACGCTTTCGTCTTCGGTCGCGGCTTCGATGACCAGATCCACCGGCGCCAGATCCTGCACATTATTCGTGCCGGAAATGCGGGAAAGGGCTGCCTTGCGATCCTCGTCGGAAAGCTTTCCGTTGGAGACCTGACGGGCAAGATTGCCGTTGATCGTTGCCAGCCCGGCCTCAATGCGCTCGTTCGAAATATCGTAAAGCGTAACCTTGTATCCGGAAAGGGAAGAGACATGCGCGATGCCGCAGCCCATTTGTCCCGCACCGACTATACCGACTGTCTTGATCATAATGAATTTTCCCGCCGCCAGGCTTGTTCGTGCATCAGGCGTCATATGGTTCGGCTGGCCCGAAGGGGCTTTGTGATGAACGCCGTGTCTACTGTGATAAAGTGCCGTGCAGCAATTTTCCAGCGTTTTTGCTGAGAGCTAAGGCACAAGTGTCCCCCAATGTGAGACAGTGTGCGTTTCCTTTAGGCATATCTTAAGCCCGCTATCGCACCATGCGCCTTCTGGCAGGGGGGACCTAGAGACTGCCTCCTGTTCAAGTTCTTGGATCGCTAGGATCGACTAGAGGAAAACGCGATGCGGATCGCAGGTAAACTACCGGTCTTCGTTACAGCCATTACAATCTTGTCCATTGCAGCGGCGAGTTTTGCCGGCTTGGTGAAAAGTGCTGACGTGGTTCGCGACGAGGTTATCCGCAAACTGGAGGCGACGGCGGATGGTCGCCGGAACGAGGCCGCTCTTTACTTCGAAAACATGGTGACGAACCTGCGTGCATTCGCAGGCGTCGCTTCGACGGGGGAAGCTCTCTACAAATTCCGTGGCGACTGGCGCTATCTGGGCGACAAGCCGAAGGAGACCCTGACGGGTCGCTACATCACCAATAATCCCAATCCGGCCGGCAAGCGGGCGCTTCTGGATACAGCCCGCGTCGATACCTATGACAGCAATCACGCGAAGTTCCATCCGGTCCTGCGCACGGCTCTCGACCAGTACGGCTATTCCGATATCTTCCTGATCGATGGCAAGGGCAACGTTCTCTATACCGTTCAAAAGAACGACGAATATGCCGCCAATATCGCCGACGCGCCCTTGAAGGATACGGCGATCGCAACGGTCTACAAGGCTGTTGCCGAAAGTGAAGACAAGCAGCTTTACGCCTTTTCGGATTACGTCCTCTACGGCTCCAGCAAGCAACTGACGGCTTTCCTGGCCACGCCGCTCTTCATGGGTGACATCAAGATGGGCGTGCTGGTGGTCGCCATTCCGGGCAGCCGCATCAATACCATCTTTGCCAACCGTACCGGCCTCGGGCAATCGGGTGAAACCATCCTGGTCAATGAAGCCAGCAAGGTCGTGACAACCTCACCGCTGGCGGGCGGGCCCGCGCCGCTTGGCAATCCACTGGATGCCGCGGCCATCAAGGATGGTTTGGCCGACAAGACGGCGGCCGGCACGATCACGGGCTATCGGGATACCAAGAGCTATGCGGCTGCAACGCCTCTGAAATTCGGCGGGCATAAATGGGCAGTCGTCGCGCTGATGGGTGAGGACGAAGCGCTGGCAAGCCTCGCAGATTTGCGGACAACGATCCTTATGCTCGCGGTTGCGATCGTGGCTGTTGCGGTCGGGGCAGCGATCTTTTTCTCCCGCAGCATCACCCGGCCGATCCACGATCTGGTCGATTCCATGATGCGTCTTGCCGGGGGTGATACGTCGATCACGTTGAACGGCGAAGCGCGCAAGGATGAGATCGGCGATATGGCCCGCTCCGTCGCCGTCTTCCGCGATGCCGCAATCGAAAAGGGTCGCCTGCAAAGCGAGGCAGAACACGACCGACACGAAGTGGAGCGCGAGCGCCGCGCCCGCGAGGCTGCAAGAAATGAGGAAACCGCGCGCCTCCAGCAGGCGGTCGATATTCTCGGTGCGGGTCTACAGCGGCTTGCGTCTGGCGATCTGACAACCACCATCGATACCCCCTTCATGGAGGGTCTCGACCGGTTGCGGACTGACTTCAACGAGTCCATCCGCAAGCTGGCCCATACGCTGCAGCAGGTTTCCGCCAATACGACGTCCATCAATGGTACAGCGGCTTCCATGAGCGGGGCCACGAGTGATCTGTCGCGCCGTTCCGAACAGCAGGCGGCGGCGATCGAAGAGACCTCGGCCGTCATCACGCAGATTATGGAGGCGATCCGTACCTCCACCGATCGCGCCGCCAATGCGCGCCAGATGGTGGCCGCAGCAAAGGATTCCACCGAACGTTCCGGCAAGATTGTCGGTTCCGCAGTCGATGCCATGAGCCGTATCGAGGCGGCGTCCAACGAGATCTCGCAGATCATCAACGTCATCGATGACATCGCCTTCCAGACCAACCTGCTCGCTCTTAACGCGGGCGTGGAGGCAGCCCGTGCCGGTGAAGCCGGCAAGGGCTTCGCAGTGGTGGCACAGGAAGTTCGGGAGCTTGCCCAACGTTCGGCCAAAGCCGCCAAGGAAATCAAGGAACTGATCAGCAAATCGGGTGAAGCGGTGAAGACCGGCGTCGGCCTGGTACAGAATACCGGTTCCGCACTCGGCGATATTGCGGGTCAGGTTCTGCAGATCAATGACCAGATTGCCCTGATTGCGGAAGCCTCGGGGGAACAGTCTGAAAGCGTGCGGGAAATCTCGTCTGCCATCCGCCAGATGGAAGATGTGACCCAGCAGAACTCGCAGATGGCCGAGCGCACGGATACAGACATGGCGCGGCTGACGCGCGATGCCCAGAACCTTTCCGTTCTCGTAGCTCAGTTCCGGCTGAATGATCAGGCGCCGGCGCCGACGCCGAACCTTCATCCGAATACGCCTCTGCCGGTCTCCGCGCCGAAGGTGACGTCACCATCGTCCTTCACGAAGAAGCCGGTGATCAAGCCTGCGGATCAGACGAATCGCGCTGCGGCATCACCCGCCCGAGCATTGATGGGCAAGCTGACCGCAGGCCTGAAGGCGTCGCCCGCACCGGCCTCCAACAACAGTTCCGATGCCAACTGGGAAGAATTCTAGCCTTTATTTGCTCGATGAAAAGCAGAAGGCCGGCGTCGCGAGACGCCGGCCTTCTTGCATCGATTCTTGTCGATCGCTCAGAGCGCCTTTTCGAGTTCCGGTACCAGCTGGAAGAGATCACCGACGAGGCCGTAGTCGGCCACCTGAAAGATCGGGGCTTCCTCGTCCTTGTTGATCGCGACGATGACCTTGGAGTCCTTCATGCCCGCGAGATGCTGGATCGCACCGGAAATGCCGACCGCCACGTAAAGATCGGGCGCCACCACCTTGCCGGTCTGGCCCACCTGCCAGTCGTTCGGGGCATAGCCCGCATCGACGGCCGCGCGCGAGGCACCAACGGCTGCGCCGAACTTGTCGGCCAGCGGCAGGATCACTTCCTGGAACTTCTCCGAAGAGCCCAGAGCACGCCCACCCGACACGATGATCTTGGCAGAGGTCAGTTCCGGCCGATCGGACGAGGAGAGTGCGTCTTCCACGAAGGCGGAGAGACCGGCATTGCCAGCCGACGAAACAGCTTCGATCGCTGCCGAGCCACCTTCCGGTGCCGCCGCGAAGGAAGCGGTACGCACGGTGATGACTTTCTTGGCATCGGTCGCCTGGACGGTCTGGATGGCATTGCCCGCATAGATCGGACGCTTGAATGTATCCGCCGACACAACCTCGATGATCTCCGACACCTGCATGACATCGAGCAGGGCGGCAACGCGCGGCATGACGTTCTTGGCGGAGGCGGTCGCCGGTGCAATGATCACGTCATAGGCGCCGGACAGCGATACGATCAGATCCGCCAGCGGCTCTGCCAGGCGGTTTGCATAGTCGGCGGCATCGGCCACAAGTACCTTGGCAACGCCGGACAGCTTTGCCGCCGCATCGGCAGCCCCTTGGACAGAGGCGCCTGCGACCAGCACATGCACATCGCCCCCGATCTTGGAGGCGGCCGTCAGGGCCTTGGCGGTCTGGTCGGACAGGCTTGCGCCGTCATGTTCTGCGAGAAGAAGAATAGCCATAATATGTGTTCTCCCTTCGTGACCTTACAGGATGCCGGCGGTCTTCAGAGAAGACACAAGCTCTGCAACTGAGCCAACCTTGATACCCGCCTTGCGGCCACCCGGCTCCTCGGTCTTCAGAACCTTCAGGCGCGGCGCGGTGTCGACGCCGAAATCGGCCGGAGCCTTCTTGTCCAGAGGCTTCTTCTTCGCCTTCATGATATTGGGCAGAGAGGCATAGCGCGGCTCGTTCAGGCGCAGGTCCGTCGTGACGATGGCGGGCAGCTTCACTTCGATGGTCTGCAGGCCGCCATCCACTTCGCGGGTGACCTTGGCGGACCCTTCGCCCAGCTCGAGCTTGGATGCGAAGGTGGCCTGGCCCCACTTCAGAAGGGCCGCCAGCATCTGGCCGGTCTGGTTCGAGTCGTCGTCGATCGCCTGCTTGCCGAGAATGACGAGGCCGGGATTTTCCGCCTCGACCACGCCCTTCAGGATCTTGGCAACAGCCAGCGGCTCGACGCTGTCTTCCGTCTCCACCAGGATGGCGCGATCGGCACCCATGGCCAACGCCGTGCGCAGCGTCTCTTCCGCCTTGGCCGGGCCGATTGAGACCACGACGATCTCCTCCGCCTTGCCCGCTTCCTTCTGGCGAAGAGCCTCCTCCACGGAGATCTCGTCGAACGGATTCATCGACATCTTCACATTGGCGAGTTCTACCCCCGTGCCGTCCGCCTTGACGCGGATCTTCACGTTGTAATCCACCACCCGCTTTACAGGCACCAGGATCTTCATGGCTTCCTTCCTCAGATTCAACCAACCGGAAAATGCGGCCTCTCCCACGCCGCCGATTGTCAATGGGCGACATGGATAAGCATTTTTCGACAGATTACAAAGCTATTTCCGTTTTACGACCGTGCGGATTTGTCATGGCGTCATTCCGAGCGCGCTTCACAAGGTCAGCTTTCCCGGTTGTTCGCTCAGCGATTCTTGCCTGGTACCCAGAGGATGTCAGCCTTGCCGCCGCCATTGGCGTAGCGCGCCGCGACGAACAGGAAGTCGGAGAGGCGGTTGATGTACTTCAACGCCGCTGGAGCGACAGTTTCACCGTCCTGCGTGGAGAGATCGACCATGACGCGCTCGGCGCGGCGAGAGATGGTGCGCGCCACATGCAGGTTCGCCGCCGCCGGAGAGCCGCCCGGCAGGATGAAGGATGTCAGCGGGTCGAGGTCGGCATTCAGGCGATCGATTTCCGTTTCCAACCGGTCGACCTGTGATTGAACGATGCGCAACGGCTCCCACTCCGGTTTTTCACCCGTGTCCGGGGTCGCGAGGTCGGCGCCCAGATCGAACAGGTCGTTCTGGATGCGCGAGAGCATGCCATCCAGTTCCGCCATGGAGCCGGTATGCAGGCGCGCGACGCCGATGACGGAATTGGTTTCATCCACGGTGCCATAGGCTTCCACGCGCAGATCGTGCTTCAGTCGACGCGGGCCCATGACCAGCGCTGTCGTACCGTCATCACCGGTGCGTGTGTAGATCTTGTTCAGTTTGACCACGTTCAGCGTCCTCCGCCCGTCAGCCACAGGGTGAGCATGATCAAGGCAATTGCGATTGCCTGAAGAAGAACGCGAAGCTGCATCAACTGGTTGGACCGGTTGGCATCGGTTCCCTTCAGCATGTTGAAAAGGCCCCGGATGAGGACCAGTACCACGAGTCCCATGACGACAAGGGCAAGAAGGGTAGTAAAGCTAGACATGGGTTTTATACTCGGTTTTTAGTCCAACTTACGCAAAAGCCGGTAGAACAGATCTGCGGGAAGAAGGCGTTTCAAAAGCGCGCCCTGCTTTGCGGGCTTCGTCACAAGATAATGTGGACGCGGTCGAGATGCGGTCAAGGCATGGGTGAGCACGGCGTGAACCGCGTCTGGACCCAGCTTGTGCTTGTTGACCGGCCCGCTGCCTTCCAGCCGGGCCAATTGGCGGCGATATTCTTCCGCATGCGGCGAATTGTCCGTATCGATGAATCGGCGAACGGCCTCCAGCGCATTGGCCGTGAAACGCGTCGCGATCGGCCCCGGCTCGATGAGGCTCACAAAAATGCCGCTGCCTTCCAATTCCATGCGCATGGTGACGCCCAGCGCCTCTATGGCATGCTTGGAGGCGTTGTAGGCGCCGCGATAGCGATAGGGCACGAGCCCCAGAATGGAGGAGCAATGGACGATCCTTCCGTGCCCCTGTCGCCGCATGACGGGCATGATCTGCCGCGTCAGCTCATGCCAACCAAACACATTGGTTTCGAACTGCAGGCGAAGCGCATCGGTCGGCAGGTCTTCCACCGCGCCCGGCTGCCCATAGGCGCCGTTGTTGAAGAGGGCATCCAGCGTGCCGCCGGTTCGGCGAAGCACGTCCTGAACGAGAGCGTCGATCGTGTCCTGCCGGGTGTAATCCAGGATCAGGGCTTCGAGACCGTCTGCTTGAAGCGGCGCGAGATCCTTCTCTTGCCGCACCGTGGCAAACACCCGCCACCCCTCGCGCTTCAATTCACGGGCGCAATAGGCGCCTATGCCAGACGAGCAGCCGGTAATAATAATGCTGCGAGGCTCCCCCACGGCGTTCCTCCCTGTACAATCCGTCTGCATTTCCCATATTTCGGTAAAGCTGACAACGGAGCGGACCTTGGCTGACGATAAACCGAAGTTTCGATGGTACGGTCTGGTCTACAAGGTCTTTTACGATGCCTATTGCCACTTCAACGAGGATGATGGTTGGGCGCTGGCAAGTCATGTTGCGTTGTCTGGTTTGCTGGCGCTGTTTCCGTTCCTGATTTTCGGCACAGCGCTGGCGGGCTTTCTGGGCGCGGATAGTTTCTCGAACACGGCGGTACATCTTCTGTTCGATACCTGGCCCTCCGAAATCGCCCAGCCCCTGGCGATCGAGATCCGCCGGGTGCTCGAAATCCCGCGCGGCGGCCTTCTGACGATCTCCGTTCTGGCGGCGGCTTACTTTGCATCTAATGGCGTTGAGGCGCTCAGGATATCGCTCAATCGCGCCTATCGTGTCGCGGAGAATCGGCCCTGGTACGTGACCCGGCTTGCAAGCCTGGGCTATGTGGTTGTGGCCGTGGTGATCTTTGCGGCGATCAGCATCGTGCTCGTGGCTGTGCCGATCTTTCTGACGTTTGCTGGCTCAAAGCTGCCTGTCCTCCAGCAATATCTCGCCAGCATTTCCAGCTTCGGCGTGCTCGGCACGATCATTGTTCTGTTTCTTGGGTTGATCGTTTGCCACAAATGGCTTGCCGCCGGCTATCGACGGGTGGTCGATATTCTTCCCGGCGTGGTGCTGACGATCCTGGTCTGGGCCGTTTTCGCCTATGCCTTCGCGTCCTATCTCTCGACATTTGCCAATTACGCCAGAACCTATGCGGGCTTGGCCTCGGTCATGATCGTTCTGGTGTTTCTCTATATGGTCGGCGTGATCTTTATGCTGGGGGCGGAGGTGAATGCCGCACTGATGAAATATCGCGTGCTTGCCCTGCTCTCCGGCCGCTTCACGTCCCTTCCTGCCCGTTCAAAGCGTGCGGCTGGTTCAGAGGCCCAGGAGGTGACGAAGGTCCTGCGGTGAATGGCCCGCCTCGCGCAAGGCGGCAATGCCCGTCGCACCTTCGCTCTTGGAAAGCTTTCGTCCATCGGGACCTGTGATCAGCCGATGATGGTGGTAGACCGGCTGCGGCAGGCCGAGCAGCACCTGAAGCAGGCGGTGCACGAAGGTAGCGTGAAACAGGTCCATCCCACGCACCACATGCGTGACCCCCTGCGCGGCATCATCGACGACGACCGAGAGATGATAGCTCGAGGGGGCATCCGAGCGGGACAGAATGACGTCTCCCCAGGCGGCCGGATCGGCGTGGATCGTGCCGCGCTCCCCATCGCCGGTCTCGTGCCATGTCAAACCTGCATCCAACAGTGTCAGCGCCTTTTGCATATCCAGGCGCAAGGCATGTTTTAGCCCACGTTCAAGCAGGTCCTGCCGTTCCTGGTGCGTCCGTGACCGGTCATCGGCAGGATAGAGCGGAGCGCCGTCAGGGTCGCGGGGCCAGATCCGACCTTCGCGTTCCGCTAAGGCGACGCGCTCCTTCACCTCGCCGCGGGTGAGGAAGGCCGGGTAGATCAACCCCATATCGTCAAGGCGGCCAAGGGCAGACCGATAAAGATCGAGCTGCTCCGATTGTCTCCGGACAGGCTGCTCCCAGCGAAAGCCGATCCATTCCAGATCCCGGTAGACGGCGGCCTCGAATTCGGGTGTACAGCGGGTGAGATCGATGTCTTCAATGCGCAAGAGGAGGCGCCCGTCGGCTACCTCCGCCATCTGCTGGTTGATGAGCGCCGAGAGCGCGTGGCCGAGATGCAGCAAGCCATTGGGGCTGGGAGCAAAGCGAAAGACCGGTTTCTGATGGGCGGGCGCGGGCATGTTCATGGTGGATCGAGGATTGGTTGGCAAAGGCCCTCAGTTGATACGCGATGAAACCGATGTTGCGGAAGGGCTTGCATGGCTTTCTGTCCGGGATCCTCGGCTTTCCTCCCTTATCGAAGTCGCCGGCCCGGTTCCCTTGCGGCTTGTCCCGGCAGGCTTCGGCGGGTTGGCGCAGATCATCGTCTCCCAGATGGTGTCAAAGGCGAGTGCCGCGGCCATCTGGCGGCGTATGGGCGAGCAGGGTGCCACAACGGCCGAGAGTTTTCTTGCGCAGCCGGAAGCGGTCCGCGCGACATTCGGGCTTTCTCGGGCGAAAACTGCGACGCTCTTGGCTCTGGCCGGGGCTGTCGCAGATGGTTCTCTTGACCTTGATGACCTTGCAAATGTGCCGCAAGCGGAGGCTTACACTCGCCTTGTTGCTATGAAGGGCATCGGACCCTGGACGGCAGAGGTTTATCTGATGTTCTGCCTTGGCCATTGCGATCTGTTTCCTGCGGGCGATGTGGCGCTTCGGATCGCAGTCGGACAGGCGTTTGATTTCTCGCAGCGGCCTACCGTTCAGCAAGTGTCTGATTTGGCAGCCGGTTGGTCGCCGTGGCGCTCTGTTGCTGCGCGTTTGTTCTGGGCTTATTATGCTGTTGTGATCAGGCGTGACGCGTCACCCACGTTATGAATGATCACAATTGGGTGCGTCATTAATGGGGCTTCACATTCCTGTAACAACGGACCTAATATAGAAAATACATAAGCCGAATCGGTGAGGAGCGTTCGTTGACGATTGCAGTCTCCCCGCAGGCCCTGCCGGCGCTCGTCCTGAACGCTGACTACCGGCCGCTGAGTTATTATCCCTTGTCGCTCTGGTCCTGGCAGGACGCGATCAAGGCGGTTTTTCTTGATCGTGTGAACATCATCGCGGAATATGATCACTCGGTATCCTCGCCCACCTTCTCGATGCGATTACCCAGTGTCGTCAGTCTGAAAACCTTTGTTCAGCCGACACGAAATCCGGCCTTCACCCGCTTCAATGTTTTCCTCCGCGATAAATTCGAATGTCAGTATTGCGGCTCTCATGATGATCTGACATTCGATCACGTCATACCCCGAGCCCATGGCGGGGAAACAACCTGGGAAAATGTGGTGGCTGCCTGCTCACCCTGCAATCTCAAAAAGGGTAGCAAGCTTCCCCGGCAGGCGGGCATGTTCCCCGCGCAGAAGCCCTATCAGCCCACCGTGCAGGACCTTCACAACAACGGACGTCTCTTCCCGCCGAACTACCTGCACGAAAGCTGGATGGACTATCTCTACTGGGATACCGAACTGCAGCCTTGATTGGCCGGTCAGTTCAGGCCTTCTTCAGCGCGCCGCGAAGAGCAATTGTCGCGAGGATCAGGCTTGCGATCACATTCCATCCGGCAAAGGACAGGCCCAGAACGCGAAGCGATGCTTCCGTGCAGGACGGTCCATGAACTGCATTCAAATCGCTTAGGAGATTTCCGGCATTGGTGGTCAGGCCGTTGGCTGTCGTCGAGCAGGTGGCCGGTCCCGGCCAGAAACCCCATTCCACACCGGAGTGATAGATGCCCATGCCGGCGCCGACGAGCATCATGATACCAACGATGCCGAGCAGAAGTCTCGCAACGCCAGTCGGCAGCTTGATACCAATGGCCGCAAGACCGGCGATCGCCACCGGAATACCGTAATAATAAGGCTGGCGTTGCAGCAGGCAGAGCGCGCAGGGAATGTAGCCGCCGATATACTGAAATCCAAGTGCACCACCCACCGTGGCTGCCATGCCAATCGCGACGAGCGCCGTATGGATCAGGAGGGGGCGGCGCGAATCGGCAGCGATCGACATGGTCTTTTCCTTGAAACACAAAGTCTGGTCCCTGCTGTAGTCAGCGAAGGCAGGGCTGTAAATGCAGCACGACAAGTCCGTGCTTCGCCGGGGCTGAAATTTTTCGTGATCTTGTCGCCGATCTCGTTTGCCGCCTGCTTGCATCTCACCTTTTGGCTATGCTAGACCCTCCACCATTCTACCGCAGTGCCCCGTTGGCGGAATTGGTAGACGCGCCTGACTCAAAATCAGGTTCCGAGAGGAGTGCTGGTTCGATTCCGGCACGGGGCACCATTCCTTCGAATATCGATCTTCTATCCTGTTGGACACAGCAGGTACTGATTTGGTGAGATTCGAAGTGAGAAATTTGCTTTTCTATTTCTTGGATGCAATCGCGGAGCAGTGGCGTGACAGAGCGGGAACCCAAGATGGAAATCTTCCCGCCAGGTCGCGATGAGCCGCTTCCGGACCCTGAAACCTCCCGACAAAGGCTCGTTCGTGTCTTTGGAATTTGGATTTTCTGGGTCGCATCCGCCGTCGTCTTTGTCAGTGAAGTTGCGCCATTCTTTCTGACTGCGATGCGCTAAGTTTTTTTTGGTATGAAAATGTCGGCGCCTCTTTAATTTTAAGGGGGTTCGCCGCAACTGTGTCTCAATCTGCAACGACAGTTTGTGGACAGAAACTGGAGGGACGCCATGGCAACTGTAACATCCTATGCACCGATCAATCTGGTCGATCCATCGACCTGGACAGGACAGCTTGTTTCCGCAAGCAGCACACAGTTTGTGGTAAGCGACGGGTATAATCAGGCGGTTTATTCAGGCTACGGCTTTTCCTTTTATGGCAACTATCTGGTCGGTGGGACGCTGACAGGATTTTCGCAGTATCAGGATGGGTATCAGATGGGGTCCATCACCGGCTTCTCCATGTCTGCCACCCAGGCTGCCGACTATATTCAGGCCAATAATCTGGCAGGCATGCTCTCGATCGCGTTGTCGCGAGGGGATAAGATCAACGGCTCCGACTATGCCGACAAGCTGGCTGGCTATGATGGCAATGATACTATTCGCGGTTACGGCGGTGACGACACCATCTATGGCGATGGCGGCAACGACTACATCGATCCGGGTACCGGCAGCAATTACGTCGATGGCGGCACTGGCACCGATACGGTCGATCTTGTTTCCAGCGTTTCAAACTTCCTGATCCGTCGTTCCGGGGGAACAATCGAGGTAAGGGATAACGCCGGTACGATCTATGACACTCTAGTTCGGGTTGAGCGTTTGCATTTCAGTGAGGGCACGCTCGCTTTCGACACGGATGGCACGGCTGGCCAGACCTATCGCCTGTATCAGGCTGCTTTCAACCGTACACCGGACAAGGGCGGTCTGAGCGCCTGGGTTAATGCGCTGGAAAATGGCGGCTGGAATTTCAGGGATGTTGCGGCCTACTTCGCTGCCTCTGACGAGTTCCGCTACCTTTACGGATCGAACCTCAGCAATTCCCAGTTTGTTGCTCGTCTCTACCAGAACGTCCTGCACCGCGACGGTGATCCGGGTGGCTTTGCCTATTGGGTTGGGCAGCTCGATTCCGGTATTAACAGCCGCGGCGATGTCTTGCTTCGTATGTCCGACAGTCCGGAAAACAAGGCAGGCGTTGCCGCTGCGATCAGTGACGGCATCTGGCTGACCTGATACGGTTCGATCATACACCATGAAGAAAGGCGGTAGATGCTTCCATCTACCGCCTTCTGTTTGATTGGATGTCGTTTGCCTTTGGGATCAGGCGTCCGTTGTTTTGCGGACATGGCGCCGGGGTGGTTCCCCATAGTAATCGCGATAGGCAGCGATCAAGTTGTTGGCATGACCGTAGCCGATTTCGAAGGCGATCTGCTTTAACGGCATATCCGTTTCCTCAACAAGACGCCTGACCGTCTGAAGACGGATCTGGCGGAGATGCCCAAAAATCGTCGTATTGCAGACCGTCCGGAAGGCCTGCACCAATCGGCGTTGGCTAACACCGGCGGCACGTGCGAGTTGGGCTTGCGAAGGTGGATTGGCCAAGCTCTTTGCCAGCATTGCGCTAGCGACGAGAACGGCGCTCCTGTCTTTGTCTGGCACCTCCGACGTGGATCGAACGAGAGATCCCGACCGGCGGTCAACGCTCACACCCTGCACACTGGCAGCAATCATCATATTCATATGGAAAACACCTCATGCAGTCATCGACCGCCCGAGAACCGCATCCAGTAGCGTGGGAGCTGGACACAAAGTCATCACGAGCGGACGATCGCAGCAGATTAAGCATTCAGATGATTGACGGGTGCAGCTTGATCTCTCAGAACCAGCGCAGGGGGCCGTTCAAGCTAAGCGATTGCATGGCAGGGGCCGCGTGCCAGCGGTCTTTTGCCCTGATGCGATCTTCTTAGCATGTGCCTTAATCGGCCCCCAAGTCTCCCATCTCACCTGTCAGGCCGTCAACCTGCCAACTATGAAACCCCGGGCAATTTGTTAGAACGAATTTAATGAAGTCGCTATGTCTCGGCGTCCGCCAAAGTTGGCTTTGCGTCCGGACATCTGGCAATGTCCCACCTCACCTAGAGCAAGAGAAGTATACTAGGGAGATTTAAGGGGCTTACGTTCAGCCGTGCTTGCCCGCGATTGACATAATCTTTTCGCGCAGAATACGGGCCATGTTGCGCGTATTTTTATACGCATGCAACTGGGTTGCCACTTGCCTTACATCCCGGTCGCTGGTTTCGGTCAATCCAATCACCAAAGTTCCCATTTCCTCGCGCTCCATCCAGAAGCGGCTCATGATGGGGTGGTCGGGCACGGCACAGGAATCAGAGCGAACGATATTGGCATCATCCAGATGCCATTCCGTCAGCTTCATCATCAGCAGCTTGCCCGGCGAATAGCGTGAGAAGCCCTCGTTATACGCGGTCTTCCAGGTGAAGGCTTCACCCGCCATCATGAACACGACGATGGAAGCGATAGCGCGACCGTTGAAGTCGATGGTGTGGATACGCACCGCATCCACTTCCGCCAGATTCCCGATCGCCTCACGGGCAAAGGCGGCGCGGTAACGGTCATTGATCAGAGCCGATTTCTTACGCCCCTTCCAGCCGCTGGCCTCCAGTGCCAGAAACTCCTCGGTGCGGCGGCGAATGTCGTCTGGCTGACGCGCGACTTCGTAAGTCAGTGTACCAGTGGCGGCAAGTGCCCGCCACTGTCTGCGCACGTCACGGAGATGATGGCCGGAAATGGCTCGCTTCAGATAGGTTTCGCCATCCTCGGAGCTTTGTAGCATCGGTCTTGAAAATGGACTGGTTACCGTGATGGGTAGATTGCGCGCAACAGCCACGGCTCTGGTCAATTGCGCAAAGCGGCCGTTCAATCGCAGTTCCGGCAGGACAAGCACCGTGGGCATGCGGGCATCCTTGCGACCGAAGGCCTCGAGCATGTTATCGACGGTTTCGGCGGCATCTTCGGCATCGACCAGCGGTGTGCCGAGAGGACCGAAGGGGTTGGCCCAGGCGCGGATGATGCTAGGGCCCATCGAGAAGCCAGGCTTTTCTGTCGAGAACGGCATCAGGAAGCGCATGCGACTTCTGCGTTCGTTCTCGTCCCGGATCAGCGCCAACTGGATTTGTCGGTCTTCGACGCGCGGCATGGCGGGTGCGAGCAGGCGCGCGCTGAAAAACACATTGGGTTCCATTACGCGGTTGGACAGGAAGTCCAACTCGTCCTGCAATTCATAGCCCATCGCCGCGGGATAGATGCTGAGCGTCCTTCCTGTTCTGCCAACGGAGATGGAGAGGCTTGCAGGTGGCGTCTTCGGCATGGGATTGCGAAGGTAACCGAGGTCACCAGGCTCTATGCTTGAGGAGGCGGGGTTTGGTAGTGGCGGCAGTTCGGTCATGCGCGCGTACCCCCCTCTTTATGCGTATGGGACGGTGTTCTCTTCAAGGCAAAGAGTGTTATTCCAAAAGTATGCCTGACGGCAATATGCAAGAGCACGGCTTCGATCATCATTGCAATGGCAGTTGCGCTCGCCGCGCCCACAAGGTCGAAACGCGGAACAAGAACCACATTCAATGTGACATTCGCGATCAGAACGATCGCATAGAGACCGACGCAAAGCTTCTGGTGCCCGGACATGTTCAATAACACTTCTCCTGGTCCGACAAGAGCCTTGGCCAGGATGCCTGCAAACAGGATGAACATCAGCGGATAACCGGCCGTGAAGGCTGGACCGAAGAGCGACAGCAGCAGCTTGCCGACAGCAAGCGCGGCAGCGCCCACCGCCAGTGCCGGCCAGAAACTCCATCGCGCGGCCTGGTGTGAAAAGGCTGCAAGCGCCTGGTGATCACCACGCGCGATGATGGATGAAAAGCGTGGCGCGGCCGCAGCCTTTACGGAAAAATACACGAACTGAACCAGCACAATGGTTTTCGCCGCAGCGTAGTAGATCGCGACCTGGTCCGGTGGAAGGTAGAAACCCACAACCACCACATCCGAATTGGTCAGCAGGAAGCCGATGCCATCGACCACGAACACGGGGAATGCAAACCGTAGCCACGGTATGAACTCGAAACGCAGGCTACCACGCCCCACAACGCGGCGCAGGCGGATCGTCAATCGAATGAACTGAAACAGAGTGGTGAGATAGGTGGCAGCGAGAGCCGCGGTCATCGCGGTAACGGCGCTGCGAGGTTCTCCCGCGGCAACAGCCAGCACCATCAGGATGAGGATCAGTAGTGGTCGTATGATGTAGGTGGGGCTGAGCGCCGTCACTGTCCAGCCATTGGCGCGCGCCGTTCCGTCCAGCACATCGCCCAGTGCAATCATCGGCAGGGTGAACAGCCCGAGGAAGACTGGAAGAAACCAATAGGCTTCCAGCGTCTCTCCCGCAAAACGGAGAACAGCAAAGCCGATGGTAGCGAGAATGCTGGCAGACAGCATCGCAAACACACGGGCTGTCCAGTTGAGCCCCCGCAACTCTGCTGTTTCATCCCGCTCCCGGTAATGGGGCAGGAAACGAATGACAACGGTGTGGAAGCCGAGGCAGGACAAATTGCCGAAGACGATGACGAGCACCCAAACGAAGGCGAAAATGCCATACTCGAATTCGCCCATTAGCCGGGCCTGGATGATCTGCGAAAGAAAGGCAATGCCGGCGCTGAAGATGCGGATCACGAAAGCGGTCAGCGCCATGCGCTGCGCGCGTGCAGTCTCGTCGGTTCCGGTCAGCATGGGCTGAAGCTTGCGCAACAGCGGTGCCAGCCGAATCCTGAGGCCTTGCGGCAGCATTCTCTCCGCAGTTTCGATGATCGTCATATGGGGCGCGCGCAATACTCGTCAGAAGCCGGACCGACACCCGAGACTATTGCGCTGTCGCAGTTAAGAAAGCATTGCCACATTGCCTTGAAGGCAGCGGATTTCCTCGCTGCTTCAATAGCCTGCGCAACAAAAAGGCCGCCCTCAGGCAGCCTTCTTGGCCGTCATTGATGTGTCGCTCAGGCCTGTTCGAACGCGCCGTGGCAGTGCTTGAACTTCTTGCCCGAGCCGCAAGGGCAGGCCTCGTTACGACCAACCTTACCCCAGGTGGAGGGGTCAGCGGGATCGCGATTTTCCGGCGCTACGGCCTGCATGAAGCCGCCCGTCTGGAATTCGTCCTGGCCGGTAGAGGCATCGA
Organism: Rhizobium oryzicola; assembly: GCF_030504645.1. Classification (GTDB taxonomy): domain Bacteria; phylum Pseudomonadota; class Alphaproteobacteria; order Rhizobiales; family Rhizobiaceae; genus Neorhizobium; species Neorhizobium oryzicola. Next base: position 191,579 of record NZ_JAUKWQ010000006.1, read on the forward strand.
TATGGTGGGCCTGCATGAAGGGCGGCGGTTCCGGTGCCGGTGACGGCTCCTGCATCAGTTCGACGCGCATCAGCTGTGCCGTCACGGCTTCGCGCAAGTTGGCGAGAAGCGCTTGGAACAGCTCGAAAGCTTCCGCCTTGTATTCCTGCAACGGATCGCGCTGCGCGTAACCGCGGAAGCCGACGACCGAGCGCAGGTGGTCGAGGTTGACGATATGCTCGCGCCACAGATGATCCAGCGTCTGCAACAGGATCGAGCGCTCCACATAGGTCATGATCTCGGGACCGAAGCGTTCTGCACGATCCTTGGCAGCGGCGTCCGCAGCCTCTGTGATGCGCTCGCGGATATCGTCTTCGGCAATGCCTTCTTCCTGTACCCAGTCGGCGATCGGGAGATCGAGGTTCAGCAGGCGTTCGACGCCTTCCTTCAGGCCTGCCGCATCCCACTGTTCGGCATAGGCGCGCTCCGGGATGTGCTTGGTGACAAGCATTTCGATGACTTCGTGGCGCATGTCGGCAACCGTCTCGCTGAGATCGGTCGCGTCCATCAACTCGATGCGCTGCTCGAAGATGACCTTGCGCTGGTCGTTGGTGACATCGTCGTATTTCAGAAGGTTCTTGCGGACGTCGAAGTTGCGGGCTTCCACCTTTTTCTGGGCGCGTTCCAGCGCCTTGTTGATCCAGGGGTGGACGATCGCCTCTCCATCCTTCAGTCCGAGCTTCTGCAGCATGCCGTCCATGCGGTCGGAGCCGAAGATGCGCATGAGGTCGTCCTGAAGCGACAGATAGAACTTCGAGCGGCCCGGGTCACCCTGACGGCCGGAGCGGCCGCGCAACTGGTTGTCGATGCGGCGGCTTTCGTGACGCTCGGTCGCGATCACGTAGAGACCGCCAGCGGCCAGGGCCTTTTCCTTGAGCTGCTTGACTTCGGCGCGGATCGCCTGCTCCTTGGCATCGCGTTCCGGGCCGGGCTCCATACCTTCCAGATCACGCTCCAGGCGCATGTCGATATTGCCGCCAAGCTGGATGTCGGTACCGCGGCCAGCCATGTTGGTAGCAATGGTCACAGCACCAGGCACGCCGGCCTGACTGACGATATAGGCTTCCTGCTCGTGGTAACGGGCGTTCAGAACGTTGAAGGAATTGAAGCCGACCTGCTTCAGCATGGCGGCCAGCAACTCCGACTTTTCAATGGAGGTCGTACCCACGAGAACCGGCTGGCCACGCTCATGGGCCGTCTTGATCTCTTCGATGATCGCCTTAAACTTTTCCTCCGCCGTCCGATAGACTTCGTCGCTTTCGTCGATGCGCTGGATCGGCAGGTTGGTCGGCACTTCAACAACGTCGAGGCCGTAGATGTTGGCGAATTCTTCCGCTTCCGTCGAGGCAGTACCGGTCATGCCGGCGAGCTTCGAATACATGCGGAAGTAATTCTGGAAGGTGATCGAAGCCAGCGTCTGGTTTTCCGGCTGGATCTGCACCTTTTCCTTTGCTTCGAGAGCCTGATGCTGACCTTCCGAATAGCGGCGGCCCGGCATCATGCGACCGGTGAACTCGTCAATGATGACGATTTCGCCGTTGCGGACGATGTAATCCTTGTCACGCTGGAAAAGCTTGTGCGCCTTCAAGGCGTTGTTGATGTGGTGAACGATTGCGACGTTCTCGACGTCGTAGAGAGATTCACCCTTCAGCAGGCCTGCCTGGCGCAGCAGGTTTTCGAGCTTCTCCGTGCCTTCTTCCGAGAAGTTGGCCGAGCGCTGCTTTTCATCGATCTCGTAATCTTCCGACGTTAGCAGCGGGATGAAGGCATCGATCGTGTTGTAGAGATCGGAGCGGTCATCGAGCGGACCGGAGATGATGAGCGGCGTGCGCGCCTCGTCGATCAGGATCGAGTCCACTTCGTCGACGATCGCGAAGTTATGGCCGCGCTGCACCATTTGGCTGCGGTCGTACTTCATATTGTCGCGCAGATAATCGAAGCCGAGTTCGTTGTTCGTCGCATAGGTAATGTCGCAGGCATAGGCTGCGCGGCGCTGTTCATCATCAAGTCCGTGGACGATGACGCCGGTGGTGAGGCCAAGGAAGCCGTAGAGGCGGCCCATGATGCCGGCATCGCGGCTGGCAAGGTAATCGTTGACGGTCACCACATGCACGCCCTTGCCGGACAGCGCATTGAGATAGACCGGCAATGTTGCGACCAGCGTCTTGCCTTCACCGGTCTTCATTTCGGCAATATTGCCGTCATGCAGGATCATGCCGCCGGTGAGCTGAACATCGAAGGGGCGCATGCCGAGAACGCGGCGAGACGCTTCGCGAACGACGGCGAAGGCCGGAATGATGATGTCATCCAGGGACTTGCCATTGGCGAGCTCCTGTTTGAACTCGACCGTCTTTGCGGCGAGTGCCTCGTCCGAAAGCCCCTTGATGCTTTCTTCGAGCTTGCCAATGGCCTCGATCCGCGAGCGATAGGAACGGACGCGGCGGTCGTTGGACGAACCGAATATCTTGCGGGCTAACCCACCGAAGCTGACCATACCGATGGCCCTTTCTGAACTGATGCAGCATCACTGATCAGTCTCCGGCGGACGCGACCTTCGTCGTGATTTTCACAGACAAAATCCTGCGATCGCCCGGAAACTCTTCTGGACGCGAAGTAGCGTGACAGATAAGAGGGGGTGCAATTGATGTCAACGGTTCCGGCCGATACAGAATGGCCACAATCCGGTGTTTGTGAAGCTTATCCGGCCGGGATCAGGCTTGCTGAGACCGGTGCCAAATCCGAAAGGTAGATCTATGTTGCGCCAAACCTTCATCGCAGCTGCCGCTCTGGCTGCCGCGGTTTCCTTCCAGATGCCTGCTTTCGCTCAGGACGATGCCCTGATCGCCAAGGTTGGTACTGTCGAAATTCACCAGTCCGACCTGGACATGGCGATCTCCAATCTGAGCGCGCAATATCAGCAGCTGCCGGATGAGCAGAAGAAGGCCGCCGCCCTTTCGCAGATCATCGACATCAAGCTGATTTCCAAGAAGGCCAATGAAGCCGGCCTGCAGAACGGTACCGATTTCAAGAAGCGCATGGCGTTCCTGCAGGATCGCGAACTGCACAATGCCTATCTGCGCAGCGAATTCGACAAGCTGACCTCTCAGGAAGTCAAGGCTCGCTACGACAAGGAAGTCGCAGCCATGCCGAAGGAAGAAGAAGTTCGCGCCCGCCACATTCTCGTGAAGACCGAGGATGAAGCCAAGGACATCATCAAGCAGCTCGATGCCGGCAAGGATTTCGTTGAACTCGCCAAGGCAAAGTCCGAGGACAGCAGCAAGTCTGATGGTGGTGATCTCGGCTACTTCACCAAGGGCCGCATGGTTCCGGAATTCGAAGAAGCAGCTTTTGCTCTTCAGAAGGGTACCTACACCAAGACCCCGGTGAAGTCGCAGTTCGGCTATCACGTCATCAAGGTCGAGGATAAGCGCGACGCCCAGCCGCCGGCATTCGACCAGGTGGAGCCGCAGGTTCGCCAGATCGTCATGCAGGAGAAGTATTCTCAGATCATCGACCAGGCCAAGGCCGCCCAGAAGGTCGAGATCGTGGACGAAACTCTGCGCAAGAGCTACGACGAGCTCACAAAGGGCGAGTAATCGTTCTCACATCACCAAGCCCGGCCCGCTTTTTGCGGGCCTTTTCTTGTTAGCAACGAGGAAACCATGTCCGTTACCGTCTCGCCGCTTGCCCCGAAAGCCTATCCCGAAATGCCTGCCCTGCGTGGCGTGCGAATGGCAACCGCTGCTGCCGGCATCAAGTACAAGAACCGTACTGATGTGCTGTTGATGGTATTCGATGATGGCGCCGACGTTGCGGGCGTGTTCACTCGCTCCAAGTGCCCTTCGGCGCCTGTCGACTTCTGCCGTGCGAACCTTCCCCACGGCAAGGCGCGCGCTGTCGTGGTCAATTCGGGCAATGCCAACGCCTTTACCGGTGTTAAGGGCAAGGCTGCCACGGAACTGACGGCGCAGTCCGCTTCCGAGGCTGTCGGCTGCGGTCTGAACGAAGTCTATCTTGCCTCGACGGGCGTAATCGGTGAGCCGCTGGATGCAACGAAATTCGCAGGCGTGCTGGGCGAGATGAACGGACGTGGCACGCCGGATTTCTGGCTGGAAGCCGCCAAGGCGATCATGACGACGGATACCTATCCGAAGGTTGCGACCCGCCAGGCTGAGCTCGGTGGCGTCACCGTCACCATCAACGGCATCGCCAAGGGTGCGGGCATGATCGCGCCTGACATGGCCACCATGTTGTCCTTCGTTGTCACCGATGCGGATATCGCGGCACCTGCACTGCAGGCGCTTCTGTCTGAAGGTGTTGGTCCGACCTTCAATTCCGTTACCGTCGACAGTGATACCTCGACCTCCGATACGTTGCTTCTATTTGCGACGGGGAAGGCTGCCGCGGATGGTCAGGCACGTATTGAAGCGGCTGACGATGCGCGTCTCGCTTCCTTCCGTGCTGCGCTGAACGACCTTTTGAAGGATCTCGCCTTGCAAGTGGTTCGTGACGGCGAAGGCGCTCGCAAGATGGTTGAAGTGCGCGTGACCGGTGCAGAAAGCGATGCCGCCGCCAAGCGGATCGCGCTTTCGATTGCGAACTCCCCGCTGGTCAAGACCGCTGTCGCCGGTGAAGATGCCAATTGGGGCCGTGTCGTCATGGCCGTCGGCAAGTCCGGCGAAGCTGCGGATCGCGATCGTCTGGCCATCTGGTTCGGTGATGTGCGCGTTGCCGTCAACGGCGAACGCGATGCTGGCTATTCCGAGGCTGCGGCCACGGCCGTCATGCAGAGGCAAGATATCGTCATCCGCGCCGATATCGGACTGGGTTCCGGCACGGCTACCGTCTGGACATGTGACCTGACGAAGGAATATGTGGCCATCAATGGTGACTACCGGAGCTGATCCTATTGATGCAGGCAATTTCTCCCCACGGCAATCTGCCGCTGGTTCGCCGCCTGGAGGCTGTTGGCTTCCGTGCATGGCCAGCGGCATCCGTGGTTTATGATGGCAGCTGGCAGGTGCGTTTGACGGGTGGGCATCCGTCGAAGCGCCTGAATTGCGTCGTTCCCCTGGACCCCTCTGATGATCGCGACGTGGTGATCCGCGTCGAAAAGGCGCGTAAGCGGTTTGAGCATTATGGTCGCCCGCTGGTGATCCGAGAAACGCCGCTTGCGCCGCTGGGCCTTCTCTCAACGCTCGAAGCTGACGGCTGGAAGCGCTTCGAGACGGTCAGCGTGATGACATCCGACCTGACAGGTCTGGAGCTGCCGGATACTCTGGATCATCTGCCAAGCCACGATATCGGTCGTTATATCGATGCGTCGCTTGCTGTCGAAGGGGAGGACAGTTCGCTGAAGCCTGCGCTTGCGGAAATCCTCAGTGCCATCAAGCCCAACTCCGGCCTTTTCATCGCGGAAAAGCCCGCTGAAGGGCCACAGGCAACCATGCTTTGCGTTCAGGACAATGATCTTGCCGGCATCCTGTCCTTTGCCGTGACTGAAGCGCGTCGCCGTCAGGGTATTGGCACGGAACTCTTTACCGCAGCCCTCCGCTGGGCCCGCATCAGCGGCGCCCGAACCGCTTGGCTGCAGGTGCATGCGGATAATGTTCCGGCACGTGCGCTTTATGCCAAGTTCGGCTTCCGGGATGTCTATCACTATCACTATTGGCGCCACGGAGAGGCCGCGTGAGCGAGAGCCGAAAGATTCTTCTCGTTGCGGCCTGTGCTCTGGTGGATGCCGATGGGCGTATTCTGTTGGCGCAGCGCCCGGAGGGCAAGAGCCTGGCAGGACTTTGGGAGTTTCCCGGCGGCAAGGTTGAGGCCGGCGAGACGCCAGAGGAAACTCTGGTGCGCGAGCTTTCCGAAGAGTTGGGGATCGTAACCAAGGTGCCTTGCCTGGCACCTCTCACCTTCGCCAGCCACACCTATGAAACCTTTCACCTCCTGATGCCGCTTTATGTCTGCCGTCGCTATGAGGGCATCCCCGTTGGTCGCGAAAGTCAGGCGATCAAGTGGGTTCGCCCATCGGCGTTGCGCGATTATCCGATGCCGCCTGCGGATGAGCCGCTGATCCCGTTCCTCCAAGACCTGTTGTAGGTTTTCCACAGGCGATCGCGGAGATGAAACTCCGTTAACAGATCCTTTAATGGATGCGGGCAATATTACGCATCGTGTAGATTGCGTAACGAGGCCCCGATGCAAGAGGATTCCTGGAAAACTGTACGCGCCCGTCAACGGGCAGCGCACAGCTCCGGTAAAACCGGCGCGCTGAATATCGCCCTGCTGTTTGGCACGGCCGCGATTGCCCTGTCCCTGATCGTGACCCCCATGCTCGCCAAGCGCGAGGATTCCAGACACCTTGCCCAGGTGCAGGAAGAATTTGACCTGATTACAACAGGCTCCATCAAGTCTCAGGACAAGAGCCCGAAACACTATACAATTCGACGCAGCGTTCTTCAGGAGTCGCCTGGGTCCGTCTGCATTGTTCAGGGTTACAATTCCGCATCGAATTGCTAGTGGTGATTTGAACAATACCTTTTGTCGGGATAAGGAATTTATCGATGTATGTATTGCGGCGATTATTTTCCAACCGCGAAGGTGCAACTGCCGTGGAATACGGAATCGTCGTAGCCATCATTTGCGGAATGCTGATTGCCGGCTTCACGCTTATGTCTGATAAACTGCTAGAAGTGTTCAATTATCTGGCAACTTTTCTGAAGGCCTGAGGCATCAGTTTTTGTCTGTTGCCGGATCGATCGGCGGCACCTTCAAGGCGTCCGCCAGCTTCATTTTCGCAGAGCCTGGTTTCAGCGGTTTTTGCTGGCTTTCATGCGGTGCCCACCCGGATGCGTAGATGAAGGAAAATGTGGCGCGGATGCGCCCATCCGGATCCGAGTAGCGTTCGGCATACATCTGAGCGGCGCGCATGAAGAATTGCCTATTCAGCGGCTGGCGGCTTCGGCCAATCAGGGGATTGGCCATGCCCATGGCGCGCAGATCGCGCATCAGGTCGAACAAGGTGTCATAGCGCACCGTCACGCTTTCGGCGTCCACGACCGGCAGGGCAAAGCCCGCGCGCTGCAGCAATGCACCAATATCGCGCACATCGGCAAAGGGAATGACCCGCGGGCTGGCGCCACCGGACAGCTCCGCCTCCGTTGCGAGCAAGACGTCGCGAAGTTCTTGAAGTGTCCCAGAACTTGGGATCGCTGCCAGCAGCAGCCCATCCGGTTTCAAGGCCTGGCGGATGCGGATGAGCACGCCGGGCGTATCATTGGTCAGGTGAAGTGCGAGCGGCGAGATGACAAGATTAACCGACTGGGTGCCAAGCGGCACGTCTTCCAGTGCTGCGATCTCCACCGGTTCGTTTGTCGCAGCGAAAGCCTTTGCCGTCTCCATTCGCCGAAGGCGCGTGATCTTGCCGGTTGCCAGAGAATGGGCAGCCGCATTGCCAATCCCGCCATGCAGTTCCACTGCTTCATCGAAATGCCGCTCGACCACCGAAAGCCGTTCTGCCAGTTCGCGTCCGGCCAGTTCCAGCAGGAAGTCAGCGCCCTGGGTCCGGTTCGCGGCTGCGCGCTCGCGCCTGCGGGTCACCAGGGGCAAATCGAAGAGAAGTTCCATCTCAATTTCCAATCAGTTTTGCCAGTCGCATGGACGCCCGGAAGGGGATAAAGTCAAGAGATGGAGAATGTTCCTGATGATTTCGAGAGGCGGCCTCTGCTTCGACACCGGTTGGGAGACTGGTGGCGCCGGATCTCCGAACTCGTCTATCCGCCTGTTTGCCCCGCCTGCGGGCGGACCGTGGCAAGGCATGCCGCACTCTGCATCCCCTGCTGGAGCCAGATGCGTTTCATCGAGCGCCCCTATTGCCAGGTGCTCGGTATTCCATTCTCTTACGACCCGGGACCGGGCATGCTTTCGGCCGAGGCTATTGCGGATCCGCCCGTCTTCGATCGGCTGCGCTCCGTCGCCCTGCACGAAGGGCCGGCCAAGGCCCTGGTTCATGCGCTTAAATATAAGGACCGCGTCGATCTTGCCCCGATGATGGCTTCGTGGATGCTGCGTGCCTCTGAAGGCTATGTCGGCGAGTGCGAGGGGATCATGCCGGTGCCATTGCATTGGACGCGTCTTGCCGCCCGCCGCTTCAATCAATCGGGTGAACTGGCGCGCCATATCGCCTCCCAATCCGGCGCGGTCTTTCTGCCATCGACGCTTGTTCGCCGCAAGAGGACGCAGCGGCAGGTGGGGCTGACGGCAAAGGCGCGCGAGAACAATGTGCGGGCTGCCTTTGCCATTGCCAAGGGTCATGAGCACGAGGTCTTCGGGAAAAGACTGGTTCTGGTGGATGACGTCTACACGACCGGTGCGACCATTGCCTCGGCTACCAAGGCTTTGCGGCGAGCCGGTGCTGCTGACGTCACTGTTTTGACCTTTGCAATGGCCTTGCGCCAAACTATATGACAGCAATACAAAGTCACGCTTTCAGGTGCTCGCCCGTCTCTTTGGTGAGCAGCCTCTTCCCACGGAGATGATCATGGCGGACGTCGTCATCTATACGCGCGAGTTCTGCGGCTACTGCGCACGCGCAAAATCGTTGTTGCAGTCGAAGGGTGTCGACTTCGTCGAGCACGACGCAACCTATTCCCCTGAAATCAGGCAGGAAATGATGAGCAAGGCGAATGGTCGCACGACCTTCCCGCAGATCTTCATCAACGGCACCCATATCGGCGGCTGCGATGATCTGCATGCACTGGACCGCGAAGGCAAGCTCGACCCTTTGCTGGCCGCCTGAGGATCTGACCCAATGACTGCCAGAATTGCCGCAATCCAGATGTGCTCCGGTGTTGACCCGGTAAGGAGTGCCGAGGCCATGGCTCGCCTGATCCGCGAGGCTGCAGCTCAGGGTGCTACCTACGTGCAGACGCCTGAAATGACGGGCATGCTGCAGAAGGATCGGGCAGCCCTGCGCGCTGTCCTGCGTGACGAGGCATCGGATGTGATCGTAGCCAAGGCATCGGCACTGGCGGCTGAGCTTGGCATCTACGTGCACGTGGGGTCGACGGCCATTGCACGCGAAGACGGGATGATTGCCAATCGCGGCTTTTTGTTTTCGCCCAAGGGCAAAAAGATCTGCTCCTATGACAAGATCCACATGTTCGACGTGGATCTGGACAATGGCGAAAGTTGGCGGGAAAGCTCCGCCTATCATCCGGGTGATCAGGCACGTGTGGCCGAAACGCCGTTCGGCGTTCTCGGCTTTGCGATCTGTTATGATGTGCGCTTTCCCCAGCTCTTCCGGGCTGAAGCACTGGCAGGCGCTGAAATCCTGACGGTGCCAGCCGCCTTCACCCGCCAGACAGGCGAAGCGCATTGGGAAATCCTCCTGCGCGCACGTGCCATCGAAAACGGTGCGTTTCTCGTGGCGGCCGCTCAGGCGGGAGTCCATGAAGATGGCCGAGAAACCTTCGGGCACTCGATGATCATCGACCCCTGGGGCAGGGTGCTGGGACAGGCTGGCGGTACCGGCGAAGCGGTTATCATCGCCGACATCAATGTGGCGGCTGTCCGTGCTGCCCGTTCCAAGATTCCGAACCTGAAGAATGCGCGCGAGTTTTCGCTCGACAGAACCGCTGCACCTGCCGGAGGGACAGCTGCGTGATCCGGTATTCCCTCATCTGCGATAGTGCCCACTCCTTCGAAGGGTGGTTTTCAGCGAGCGCGGATTTCGATCAGCAGGTCCAGAGTGGATTTCTGACCTGCCCCACCTGTGGGTCTTCAGCGATCACCAAGGGGTTGATGGCGCCATCCGTTACGACCGCTCGCAAGAAGGAAGAGCGCCAGCATGTGGCCATGGATGTGGCGCGCCAGGAGATGATCGTGAAGCTGAAAGAGGCCGTGGAAGCGATCAAGGCCAATGCCGAGGATGTCGGCGAGCGCTTCCCGGAAGAGGCCCGCAAGATCCATTATGGCGAGGCTGATGCTCGCGGCATTATTGGCCAGGCCAGCCTTTCCGAGGTACGCGAACTGGTCGAAGAGGGCATAGAAGTGGCGCCCTTGCCCGTCCTGCCTGAAGATGCGAACTGAGGGTGGAAACCGTCAGTCTGGGCGCTTCGTCAGCATCATATAGTTGACGTCCATGTCGTTCGAGAGGTTCCAGCGGTCCTGCAGGACATTGTAGAAGACGCCGGTGCGTTCGATCACGGTTAGCCCGGATCCTGTCAGAGGTGCTTCCAGTTCCTCTGGGCGCACCAGCTTCTCATACTGGTGGGTTCCCTTCGGCAGCCAGCGCAGGACGTTTTCCGCGGCAAAGATTGCAAGAGCGCGTGCCTTGAGCGTGCGGTTGATCGTGGCAATGAACATGAGCCCGCCGGGGCGCACCATGCCGGCACAGGTGGAAATGAAGAGATCCACATCCGCCACGTGCTCAACCACTTCCATGTTGAGAACAACGTCGAAGGTTTCCCCGGCTGCGGCCAGTTGCTCTGCGGTCACGGCGCGGTAGTCGACGCTCACCCCCGTTTCGGCGGCGTGTGTCTGGGCAATCCGCACATTCTTTTCGGAAGGATCGGCGCCGACGACCTCTGCTCCCATGCGCGCCATCGGCTCCGACAGAAGGCCGCCGCCGCAGCCGATATCGAGGAAGCGCAAGCCATCGAAGGCCTTGTGGCTGCGCACATCACGCCCGAAATTGCGGCAGACATGCTCGCGGATATAGTTCAACCGAACCGGGTTGAACTTGTGCAGGGGCTTGAACTTGCCGGTCGGGTTCCACCACTCTGCCGCCATCGCTGAAAAGCGATCGACTTCGGATTGATCAATGGTTCCGGTCAGAGTTTCGGCCATGCGTGGTTTCCTTGTTTTCCGACTTCGTGAAGTCGGCGCATGCGAGCAAATTGTCAAGTCTGCCGCAATGTCGCGGTACGCCTCCAAATACGATGGAGCCAAGTTGGTGGTTCAGTGGTTATTCAGAGCCCATTCATGTGGAATATTAATAGTCTGCGGCATCGGAACCAGTGAGTGCATCTCGACATTCACTGAAATCCCTGAAGAATAGGGCCGAGTGAATTAGGAGGAAACTTTGAAACATTTCCTTGTACAGGCTGCAGCAGTTAGCGCGCTCTTATTGGCGCCGAGCATCGCCGCGGCCGCGGCCAACGGCTACGCGACGGCCAATGTCAATATGCGTTCGGGACCAAGTACCCGCTATCCCGCCGTTGTCGTGGTACCTGCCGGCGCGCCGATCACCATCTACGGCTGCCTGAGCAATGTGAACTGGTGTGACGTCTCCTTTTCGCGAGGGCGTGGCTGGGTATCGGGGAATTACATCCAGACGACCTATCGCCAGAACCGCGTCTACGTTGCACCGGAATATTATCGTCCCCTCGGGATCCCGACGATCACCTTCGACGTCGATACCTATTGGAACCGTTACTACCGCGATCGCGATTTTTATAGCGAGCGTGGTCGTTGGCGGTCCTGGGACTATCGCCGTGATGTGCCTCCGCCGCCTCCGCCACGCTGGGAAGGTCGGGAGCCGGATCCCGTCTGGCGTCGTGATCGCGACCGCTACGATAACCGTTCCTGGGATAATGATTACGATCGTCGTCCCCCGCCGCCACGGTATGATCCTCCGCCACCGCGCTACGACAACCCGCCGCCGCGCTATGAGGATCGCCGCCCGCCGTCTGATTGGCAGCGCCCGCCGCAGCAGGATCGTCGCCCGCCACCCTCCGACTGGCAGCGTCCTCCGCAGCAACAGCCGGATCGTCGCCCGCCGCCGCAGTTCCAGCCGCCTCCGCAGGCTCAACCGCAGCAGCCGCCACGGCTCCCTCCGCCGCCTCCGCCTCCGGCACAACCGGCCCCGTCGAGGCAGCTTGGTGTTCCTTCGGGGGTTCCGCAGGGGACTCCGACTGGATGTGCTCCTCCGCAGCCCTGCTACTACAACCAGGAGCATCCGCGAGAGAAAAGCGATTGACTATATTCAGCAAGGCGCCCAACGGGCGCCTTGTCGTTTTTTATGTCCCAGTTCCTACATTTCAGGCGAACCGGAAACGCGATGGATGCCATTGCGCCGTGGGAGCCTTTCCGATATGACGACGCCGCAAAATCCGGGTCAGCCGGTAAGGATTGCGGATATTCATGTCGCGCCTCGTGTCGAGAAGCGCGGAAACGGTGGTACTGGTCAGCTATGGCACGCATTGTCATGAAGTTCGGCGGCACGTCGGTCGCCAATCTTGAACGAATTCATAACGTCGCGCGCCATGTCAAACGTGAAGTCGATGCAGGCCATGAAGTGGCGGTCGTCGTCTCTGCCATGTCCGGCAAGACCAATGAGCTTGTCGGTTGGGTGCAGGATACGCCGAAGACGACGGGTGCAAGCTCCCCCTTTTATGATGCGCGCGAATATGATGCGGTTGTCGCATCCGGCGAGCAGGTGACATCAGGCCTTCTCGCCATCGCTCTCCAGTCGATGGGCATCAATGCCCGTTCCTGGCAGGGTTGGCAGATCCCGATCCGTACCGATAACGCACATGGCGCGGCGCGCATCCTCGATATCGACGGTTCCGATATCATTCGTCGCATGGGTGAAGGTCAGGTTGCCGTTATCGCTGGCTTCCAGGGTATTGGTCCGGACAATCGTATTGCGACGCTTGGTCGTGGCGGCTCTGACACGTCAGCCGTTGCCATCGCTGCTGCCGTTAAGGCTGATCGTTGCGACATCTACACGGACGTCGACGGCGTTTATACGACCGACCCGCGCATCGTGCCCAAGGCGCGGCGCATGAAGAAGATTTCGTTTGAGGAAATGCTGGAAATGGCATCCCTCGGTGCGAAGGTGTTGCAGGTTCGCTCCGTCGAGCTTGCCATGGTGCACAAGGTGCGCACCTTTGTCCGCTCCAGTTTCGAGGACCCCGATGCGCCGGGCATGGGTGACCTCATCAATCCGCCCGGCACGTTGATTTGCGACGAGGAAGAAATCGTGGAACAGGAAGTCGTCACCGGCATCGCCTACGCCAAGGATGAAGCGCAAATTTCGCTGCGCCGTGTCTCCGACCGGCCGGGCGTTTCTGCGGCTATCTTCGGTCCTCTGGCAGAAGCACATATCAACGTGGACATGATCGTTCAGAACATTTCTGAAGACGGTTCCAAGACGGACATGACCTTCACGGTTCCGGCCGGTGATGTGGACAAGGCGATCAAGATCTTGAACGATAACAAGGAAAAGATCGGCTTCGACGTTGCACAGAGCGAACTTGGTCTCTGCAAGGTATCGGTTGTCGGCATCGGCATGCGCAGCCATGCGGGCGTTGCTGCCCAGGCCTTCAAGGCGTTGGCCGAGAAAAGCATCAATATTCGCGCCATCACCACGTCAGAGATCAAAATTTCTGTTCTCATTGATGGCGCATATTCAGAACTTGCGGTTCGCTCTTTGCATTCTGCTTACGGTCTGGATAAGACTTGAGTCTTGACCGGTTCGCTGCGCCGTTCGTTTTGAGCGGCGCGACGTCTTCCGGAGAGACAACCAGAATTCGGGAGAACACATGCCGATGCGAGACCTGTCGGCAGGCCCGCGCGTACTGCTGAAGCGGCTGCGGGAATTGATGGCGGAACCGCTCGAGCCGCAAGAGCGCCTCGACCGAATCGTGCGCCAGATTGCCAGCAATATGGTGGCGGAGGTTTGCTCCGTTTACGTGTTGCGTTCTGATGGCGTGCTCGAACTTTACGCCACCGAAGGTCTCAACAAGGATGCCGTCCACCTCGCCCAGCTGAAAATGGGGCAGGGTCTCGTCGGTACCATCGCCGCTTCCGCTCAGCCTCTCAATTTGTCTGATGCGCAGGCGCATCCTGCCTTCCGCTATCTCCCTGAAACGGGTGAGGAAATTTACCATTCCTTCCTCGGCGTGCCGATCTTGCGCGCCGGTCGCACTTTGGGCGTGCTCGTCGTCCAGAACAAGGCGCAGCGCAACTACCGCGAAGACGAGGTAGAGGCGATGGAAACCACCGCAATGGTGATCGCCGAAATGATTGCGACCGGAGAACTCAAGAAAATCACCCAGCCGGGGCTGGAGCTGGATCTCACGCGGGCGGTGACGATCGAGGCGGATGGTTACAGCGAAGGCATTGGCCTTGGACACGTCGTTCTGCATGAGCCGCGCGTCGTAGTCACCAATCTCCTGAACGAGGATGCCGACAAGGAGATCGAGCGGCTTGTTTCAGCCATTGGCTCCTTGCGCCTGTCGATTGATGACATGCTGTCGCGCCGCGAAGTGGCTCAGGAAGGCGAGCACCGCGAGGTGCTGGAAACCTACCGCATGTTCGCCCATGACCAGGGCTGGGTGCGCCGTATGGAAGAGGCGATCCGCAACGGTCTGACGGCGGAAGCGGCTGTCGAAAAGGTGCAGAGCGACACCAAGGCGCGCATGATGCGCCTGACAGACCCCTATCTGCGCGAGCGGATGCATGATTTCGATGACCTTGCAAATCGCCTCCTGCGCCAGTTGACCGGCTATTCCGGGCGCAGCATGGATGATGGTTTCCCGAACGATGCCATCATCTTTGCACGTGCCATGGGTGCGGCCGAACTTCTGGATTACCCACGCGCGAACCTGCGCGGTCTGGTTCTTGAAGACGGAGCGGTGACCAGTCACGTCGTGATCGTCGCGCGTGCCATGGGCATTCCGGTCATCGGTCAGGCATCGGGCGTTGTGGCCCTCGCTGAAAACGGCGATCCCGCCATTATCGATGGCGACGATGGTCAGGTTCATGTTCGGCCTATGCCGGATCTGGTCAAGGCGTATGAAGAAAAAGTGCGCCTGCGCGCCCGCCGCCAGGAGCAGTTCCGGGCGCTGCGCGATGTCGAATCCCGTACCAAGGATGGTCACCGCGTCACGATCCTGATGAATGCCGGTCTCATGGTGGATCTGCCGCAGCTGAGCGAATCAGGCGCTGAGGGCATCGGGCTTTTCCGTACCGAGCTTCAGTTCATGATCGCCTCCAACATGCCGAAGATGGAGGAGCAGGAAGCCTTCTATCGCAACGTTCTGCGTCAGGCCGCCGGTCGCCCGGTCACCTTCCGGACGCTGGATATCGGCGGTGACAAGGTCGTGTCCTATTTCCGTTCCCAGGAAGAAGAGAACCCGGCGCTTGGCTGGCGCGCTATCCGTTTGTCGCTCGATAAGCCTGGCCTGCTTCGCACGCAGCTTCGCGCGCTCTTGCGAGCCTCTGCCGGTGCCGAATTGAAAATGATGCTACCGATGGTGACCGAGGTCTCGGAAATCCGCGCCGTACGGGATCTGATGCAGAAGGAAGTCCAGCATCTCTCGAAGTTCGGTCACGCGCTACCGCGCAAGCTGCAGTTCGGGGCCATGCTGGAAGTGCCGGCGCTGCTGTGGCAGCTGGACGAGTTGATGGACGAAGTCGATTTCGTCTCCGTCGGCTCGAACGATCTGTTCCAGTTTTCCATGGCGGTCGATCGCGGCAATGCCCGCGTGTCGGATCGCTTCGACAATCTCGGCAAGCCTTTCCTGCGCATCCTTCGCGACATCGTGCGCGCTGCCGATCGCAACAAGACGCCGGTGACGCTTTGCGGGGAAATGGCCGGAAAGCCGCTTTCCGCCATGGCGCTGTTCGGTATCGGCTTCCGCTCCGTCTCGATGTCGCCGACGGCGATCGGTCCGGTCAAGGCCATGCTGCTCGGGCTTGAAGTGGAGAAACTGTCGGCGGAACTCAACCGGGTTCTGGACGATCATAAATCGACGGAAACGCCACGCGAATTGCTCGTCAACTTCGCGGCTGCGCACAATATTCCCGTCTAGCACATTTCCAAGAATCTGGAGTTTTGAAGGGTGGCTAAGCTTCCTGTCGACAAGATGCGTGAACTGGAGCGCCGTTTCGGCGAGATCGAAGCACGCATGTCCGAAGGGCCATCAGCGGATGTCTACGTAAAGCTCGCCTCCGAATATTCCGAGCTGCAGCCAGTCGTGCGCCAGATTCGAGAATACGAGAAGGCTGTTTCCGAAGAGGCGGACCTGCGGACGCTGCTCTCCGATAAGGCGACCGATCGTGAAATGCGTGAACTGGCGGAGCTTGAATTGCCGGGCGCGCAGGAGCGCATCGAGGAGCTGGAAAAGGAAATTCAGATCCTGCTTCTGCCGAAGGATGCGGCGGACGAGAAAAGCGCAATCGTTGAAATCCGCGCCGGGACCGGCGGCAACGAAGCAGCCCTTTTCGCAGGCGATCTTTTCCGCATGTACGAGCGCTACTCCTCCACCAAGGGGTGGAAGGTGGAAGTGCTGTCTGCCAGCGAGGGCGAGGCGGGTGGTTTCAAGGAAATCATCGCGACGATCACAGGCCGTGGCGTGTTCTCCAAGCTGAAATTCGAATCGGGTGTGCACCGCGTGCAGCGAGTGCCGGAAACGGAAGCAAGCGGCCGTATTCACACCTCTGCTGCGACAGTCGCAGTGCTCCCGGAAGCCGAAGAAATCGATATCGAAATTCGGCCCGAGGATATTCGTGTCGATACGATGCGCTCTTCGGGTGCCGGTGGCCAGCACGTCAACACCACCGATTCGGCCGTTCGCATCACGCACCTGCCGACCGGGCTGATCGTCACCAGTTCGGAAAAATCGCAGCACCAGAACCGCGCCAAGGCCATGCAGGTATTGCGCTCGCGGCTCTATGACATCGAGCGTCAGCGCGCTGAAAGCGAAAGATCGGCCGACCGCAAGAGCCAGGTCGGCTCGGGCGACCGATCCGAGCGCATCCGCACCTATAATTTTCCGCAGGGGCGTGTCACGGATCACCGGATCAATCTGACGCTCTACAAGCTTGACCGGATGATGGAAGGCGAGATCGACGAAGTCGTGGATGCTCTGATTTCCGATTATCAGGCGGGCCAGCTCGCGCAGCTTGGCGAACAGGCGTGAGCCGGCGTCTGGCGGATATCGTGATGGAGGCCCGGCAACGCATTGCTGCTGCCGGTCTGCCCGATGCTGCCATTGACGCACGGCATCTGGTGGCTGGACTTCTTGAGCTCAATCTGACTGATCTCGTTGTCAGCGGTGATCGAGCACTCACGCAGGATCAGATCGATATCATATCGGCAGCTGTCGCTCGCCGGATCGCGCGGGAGCCGGTTCATCGCATCCTGGGTCATCGTGATTTTCATGGTGTCCGTTTGCATCTTTCTCCAGCCACGCTTGAGCCGCGGCCGGATACCGAAGTACTGGTTGATGCTATTGTGCCGCATGCGCGACGAATGGCGGCGACGCAAGGGCGCGTCAGCTTGATCGACCTGGGCACGGGTACCGGTGCCATTGCGCTGGCGCTTTTGGCGGAAATACCTGAGATGCAGGCCGTTGGAGTGGATCTTTCGGCGGAAGCCCTTGAAACCGCTCGGCGCAATGCCGATGTGAATGGTGTGGGCGATCGCTTCAGGACTGTCGAAAGTCGATGGTTTGAAAAGATCAGCGGCAGCTTCGACATAATCGTGTCAAATCCGCCCTATATCAAAACGGAAGTCATCGGAGAACTTGAGCCGGATGTACGGCACTATGATCCGATGCTTGCTCTCGATGGAGGGCCGGATGGGCTTGATGCCTATCGTGAACTGGCGATGCACGCGCCGAAGTATCTTGCACCCCAAGGGATCATCGGACTTGAAATCGGATATGATCAAAGGGAAGCGGTAAGTGCACTCTTTCAAGAACAAAATTGTTCGCTGATAGAGGCGCTGCGTGATCTTGGTGGGCAGGACCGTGTGCTGCTCTTCGAGAAGTAAAGATGAAAATGCATCACAGCCAAAACCCCTTTTTGCACAAGCGAAAGAAAAGGCTTGGATTTCCAAATGAAGCGGGATAGGTTGCGGGCACGCAATGGGCGGCTGGAAATGAACGAGATTCGTTCACGTATAAGCGCAACCGGACTGCAGCTCATCATGAGGAGCTTCTCGGGTTGAACGGGTTCCATTTCGTGTATCAGATAAACTGACTTCCACTAGCGGCAGGACGGATGGCTCGACCTTGTCCGCGGCACGTGAAGACTTGTTCCGGCACGCCGGCATTTGGGCACGTGGCCCTTAATCAGTAAAGCACAGAAAAATTCAGGTGAAGAATCGATGAGGCCAGGACAGCAGAACAAGCGTGGTCGGGGGCGTGGTAATAACAACAACGGCGGCGGTGGTGGCGGTAATAACTTCAACCGCAAAGGCTCCAATCCGCTGACAAGGACCTACGACAGTTCTGGTCCCGATGTAAAAATCCGTGGTACGGCGCAGCATATCGCAGAAAAATATTCTGCTTTGGCACGAGATGCGCAAAGCGCTGGCGACCGAGTCATGGCTGAGAACTATCTCCAGCATGCCGAGCATTACAATCGCATCATTGCTGCTGCTCAGGCGCAGATGCAGGAACGCTTCCAGCGCGACGATCGCAACGACTTCAACGACCGCGATAGCGATGACATCGACATGAACGATGGCGATGATGTTGCAGTTGCTCAGCAGCCTGCTGTTCATCAGCCGGCGCCGATTGCAGCAGAACCGCAGCCCGTTATTGATGATGGCAGTGGCCCGCAGCCGGTTATCGAAGGAACGCCTGCAGAAGTCGCTATTGAGGAAGAGGGTGCTGCAACGGCTTCGCGCGAGCGCCAGCCGCGCCGCCGTAATGCCGGTAATCGTCCGCGTCGTCCACGCCGCAGTGCGGAAGGCGAAGGTGATGCCGCAGCGTCTGATGCCGCGCCAGCCTTGGTTGAGGCTGCTTCGGAGTAAGCGTCAAAAGGCGCGTGCCTGTTCATATCCAACAGTTCAGAAAGCCTCGGATCACGCATCCGAGGCTTTTTGTTTTCATCCTCTTTAAAGGCCGGATTGGCCAACCCATATCGAGGCCAAGATGTTGGACGGGAACAAGAACCGCCGGCACAAGGGCTCGCCTTTGAGGGAGCTCAATCTCAATCATCGGTCTGTGCCTTATAAAGGGCAGGGCGATTCATGGAGGTAGACTATGAATATCGAAAAATACTCGGAACGGGTGCGTGGCTTTCTGCAATCCGCTCAGACCCATGCCCTTTCGGAGGGACATCAGCAATTCACTGCTGAACATGTTCTGAAGGTGTTGCTGGATGACGAGCAGGGGATGGCGTCCTCGCTGATCGAGCGCGCGGGCGGCAATGCCAAGGAAGCAAAGCTTGCCAATGATGCAGCGCTTGCGAAGTTGCCCAAGGTGTCCGGCGGCAATGGCTCAGTCTATCTGTCGCAGCCCTTGGCAAAGGTTTTTTCCACGGCGGAAGATGCAGCCAAGAAGGCGGGTGACAGTTTTGTCACCGTCGAACGACTGCTTCTGGCTCTTGCCATTGAAAGCACGGCTTCTACCGCATCTTCGCTGAAGAAGGCGGGCGTATCTCCGCAGGCACTGAACCAGGTCATCAACGACATCCGCAAGGGCCGCACGGCAGATACCGCCAATGCAGAGCAGGGTTTTGACGCACTGAAAAAGTTTGCGCGTGACCTGACGACCGAAGCGCGCGAAGGCAAGCTGGACCCTGTCATCGGCCGCGACGACGAAATTCGCCGTACGATCCAGGTTCTGTCACGCCGCACCAAGAACAATCCGGTCCTGATCGGTGAACCCGGCGTCGGCAAGACGGCGATCGCCGAAGGCTTGGCGCTGCGTATCGTCAATGGAGACGTGCCGGAAAGCCTCAAAGACAAGAAATTGATGGCGCTCGACATGGGTGCGCTGATCGCCGGTGCGAAGTATCGCGGCGAATTCGAAGAGCGCCTCAAGAGCGTGCTGAACGAGGTGCAGTCGGAAAACGGCGAGATCATTCTGTTCATCGATGAGATGCATACGCTTGTTGGTGCCGGCAAGGCGGATGGGGCCATGGATGCCTCCAACCTGCTGAAGCCTGCATTGGCCCGTGGCGAACTGCATTGCGTGGGCGCGACCACGCTCGATGAATATCGCAAGCATGTGGAAAAGGACCCGGCGCTTGCCCGTCGTTTCCAGCCGGTCATGGTGGACGAGCCGACCGTGGAGGACACGATTTCAATCCTGCGCGGCTTGAAGGAAAAGTATGAGCAGCATCACAAGGTACGGATCTCGGATTCCGCGCTTGTTGCGGCTGCGACGCTTTCCAACCGTTACATCACCGACCGCTTCCTGCCGGACAAGGCCATCGATCTGATGGATGAGGCGGCATCGCGCCTGCGCATGCAGGTCGATTCGAAACCGGAAGAACTGGACGAGCTGGATCGCCGCATCATTCAGTTGAAGATTGAGCGGGAAGCGCTGAAGAAGGAAACCGATTCGGCTTCCGCCGATCGTTTGCTACGCCTCGAAAGCGAGTTGACCTCGCTGGAGGAGCAGGCAGATGCCCTGACGGCTCGGTGGCAGGCTGAAAAACAGAAGCTTGGCCTCGCTGCTGATTTGAAGCGTCAGCTGGATGAAGCACGCAATGACCTAGCGATCGCCCAGCGTTCTGGTGAATACCAGCGCGCCGGCGAGTTGACCTATGGCGTCATTCCGAACCTGGAAAAAGCGCTGAAGGATGCCGAAGAGCGTGATGGCGCCGGCGCCTCCATGGTGCAGGAGGTCGTCACTCCGGATGCGATTGCCCATGTGGTATCACGCTGGACGGGTATCCCGGTCGACAAGATGCTGGAAGGCGAGCGGGAAAAATTGCTGCGTATGGAAGACGAGCTGGCCAAGTCCGTTGTCGGCCAAGGCGATGCAGTCCAAGCCGTTTCGCGGGCGGTGCGCCGCTCGCGTGCCGGTCTGCAGGACCCGAACCGTCCGATCGGCTCGTTCATCTTCTTAGGTCCCACCGGCGTCGGCAAGACGGAGCTCACCAAGTCCCTGGCGCGCTTCCTGTTCGATGACGAAACTGCGATGGTTCGCCTGGACATGTCCGAATACATGGAGAAGCATTCCGTCTCGCGTCTCATCGGCGCGCCTCCCGGCTATGTCGGGTATGACGAAGGTGGTGCGTTGACGGAAGCGATCCGTCGCAAGCCCTATCAGGTCGTGCTGTTCGACGAGATCGAGAAGGCGCATCCTGACGTGTT
Source organism: Rhizobium oryzicola (assembly GCF_030504645.1). Classification (GTDB taxonomy): domain Bacteria; phylum Pseudomonadota; class Alphaproteobacteria; order Rhizobiales; family Rhizobiaceae; genus Neorhizobium; species Neorhizobium oryzicola. The sequence goes on from NZ_JAUKWQ010000006.1 coordinate 212,685, forward strand.
CAACGTTCTTCTGCAGGTGCTCGATGACGGGCGCTTGACGGACGGGCAGGGGCGCACGGTCGACTTCAAGAACACGATCATCATCATGACCTCGAACCTCGGTGCGGAATATCTGACGAGCCTCGGCGAGAACCAGGATGTCGACAGTGTTCGCGATCAGGTGATGGATGTGGTCAAGGCGTCTTTCCGGCCGGAATTCCTCAACCGGGTGGACGAGATCATCCTGTTCCATCGTCTGCGTCGCAGCGAAATGGGCGCGATCGTCGATATTCAGATGAAGCGGTTGGTGGCTCTTCTGGCAGAGCGTAAGGTCACGATCGAGCTCGGCGACGATGCGCGGGAATGGCTCGCCGACAAGGGCTACGATCCGGTCTATGGCGCGCGTCCCCTCAAGCGCGTCATCCAGAAATATGTCCAGGATCCGTTGGCCGAACAGATCCTAGGGGGGCAGATCTCTGACGGCTCGACCGTCAAGGTCAGCTCCGGCTCAGATCGCCTCCTGTTCTATGTGAAGAAGGATGTGGCCGAAGCTGCATAAGCGAAGCGACAACCAAAGAAGAAACGGCGGTCGAAAGGCCGCCGTTTGCGTTTGGAAGGTTATTGAACAGTCATTTGCTGGCGACCTGATCCGGTCCTGTCGGTACCAGCAGGGCATCGATGCGCTTGCGTTCATCCTGAAATCTTGCGAGCGCGGAGCCAGTCAGTGATTTGCCGCCCGGCAGGCGCACTTTCATGGCATCCACCTTGGTGCCGTTGACGATCAATTCGTAATGCAGGTGGGCACCGGTGGATGAACCGGTCGATCCCACATAGCCGATCACCTGACCTTGCGTGATCTTGGCACCTTCGCGCACGGTTTTCACGATGGCGCTCTGGTGGTTGTAGGAGCTTTCATAGCCGTTGGCGTGGCGAATGATCGTCTGGTTGCCATAGCCGGATGCCCAGCCGGCGCGTTCCACCACGCCATTGCCTGTCGCGATGATCGGCGTTCCAACAGATGCAGCCCAGTCGGTGCCGGTGTGCATGCGCGAATAGCCAAGGATCGGGTGACGGCGCATGCCAAAACCGGAGGTCATGCGGCCGTTCGGAACCGGGTTGCGCAGCAGAAACTGGCGGATGCTCTTGCCGTCCTGATCGAAATAGTCGACCGAACCGTCGTCGGCATTCTGGAAGCGGTAGAAGCGCGTAAATGTATCGCCGAAGCGGGCGTTCACATACAGAAGTTCAGAATTGGGACCTGCGCGCCCTTTTTCGTCCGCAGCGGAAAAGAAGGCCTCTATCGTGTCGTTGGGCTTCACTTGCGCTTGCAGATCAACGGTACTTGCCAGCAGCTTGACCATCAGAGACGTCATATCGGTGGTCATGCCGTAGGAAATAGAGGCGCGATAGATCGCATCATAGACGCTGGGCAGGTCACGTCCCTGAATGATCGGAACGGAACTGTCGCTGAAAGCGGTGGCCACCGCGTCCAGATGGATTGGTTCCTGACCCGTGACGAAGCGCTTGCGGTCATCAAGGGCTATCGTTGCCTGATGTAGCCCGCGGCGGTAGAGGCTCGTGCGGATGATGGAAACGAGCTCACCTTCCTGGATCAGGCCAACGCGCAGGACATCCCCCTGCTGTAGATCGGATGAGCCGATCTGCTCCGAAAGATGGCTGGCGATTTCCTCTGCCTGTGGCTTGGGATAACCGACTGCCACCATCGCATCGACGATCGAAGCCGCACGGCGGATCGGGATGACGTCCTCCGCATAATCGCGTGTCTTTGGTGTCACCGGCTCCGGCTCGGAGACTGACATGTTCTCCTCGACCACGCGTGCGGAGATGCCATTGCCGGTTTGAATGTTCGGATCGGTCGCCTCGAAGCGCTGCGGATCGACATAGTAGAGCGATGAAACTTGGGAATTTCCGTCGGTGAGAACGGAGCCGTTGCTACGAACGTTCTCTTCAACCTCTTCCAGCGTCATTCCCGGCGCATAGGCGAGATTGGCATTGCCGTTCGGGAACGGCGTCATCTGCAGGCTGACCTCGGATTCCACATTGGAGCCGTAGATTACACCTGTATTGGCCGCGGCATCCGGGTCCGGCTGGATATCGCCGTTGGAAAAAATCGTCAGAGGATCGAAGGGAGGGTAGGTATCCTGCGCGACATGATTGGCCGCGAGCGTCATCTTCACATGCGAAAAGGGTTGGCGACGCACGACTTCCTTCACGCCATCCTTCACGATGGTTGAAACCTCCATCACCTTGCGATCCGTCGGCATGGCGATGATGGTATTGGCAAGCAAGCGTTTCCCGCGGCTGACATGATCCTTGTCGGCGTGGCTCGGAAGAGCGCCGAAGGCTTCGGCAGGAATGGCCAGTTGCTGGCGACCGTCCAGCGCCGCAAACAGGGCAACACCCATAAGAATGGACGAGGTGATGCCGGTCAGGAATGTACCGGACAACCAGCGCAGCGATATTTCCCGCCTGTCGGGAGCGCGCCGACCATCCGCAAGGATGGGCGCGTCGTTCCCCAAAGAGGGCAACATGCTGCGTGCGGTCATCATACCCTAAGTGTCATCCCTATATGCGCTTCTCCATCATACGAAAGAAGCGTTGCGTGAAGATGTGCCGAAACATTGCGGTAGAGTCAAACGCCCGTCACCGAATCGCGGCGACCTCTCCACATAAGCACGCTGCCATGCCTGCAAATCTGGGAGATTTCCGGGCAGTACCATCAAATCCGGTCTCCGTTTCTCGCATAAATGTTGGCTGCTTGAGGAGCAGATCGTTATGGCCCTCTAATCTCTTCATATAGAAATCGGCTCACACACGCAGAAATATCCTTTTTAAAATCAGACACTTATGATTTTTGTGACTGATTTGTGAGGATGCGGTGTTGACGAGTTGGGGCGAGGTCCGTATAAGCCGGGTCACTGACGAGGGCGGCGGCGCTGCTGGCGACGAAGTTCTTCGTTCTAGTGAAATCTCTGGAAATTGGCTGAATGCTGATTGGTGGGCCGGGTTACGGTTTGGCTCTGAGGGGT
>NZ_JAUKWQ010000007.1 GCF_030504645.1 Rhizobium oryzicola
CACCAGCAGAAATATATCCCCTCCCGCGCCACACGGCTTTAGCCATCACCTGGCAAAACCTTCCTTTACCTCCTCAACAACCTCGATTAATCGCCGACCTGCATCCCCCAACGCTCCACTATTGTCTATGGTGATGCAGGCGAGGTTCTCAGGCAGCGCCACGTCTTCGCTCCGCCGAAGCCGTGCACCGATCTCCGCTTCGGTCTCCCGGCCACGGGCGCGTAACCGCGCGGCCAGGACTTCGGGTGTTGCGGTGATATTGATAACTGTGAGCTTGGAGAAGGTTGCAGCAAAGAGCGGAAGCACCGAACGAGAACCATTGGCGATCACAAGATCACCAGCCGCCAGCCAGTCTGTCGCCTCTTTCGGAATACCATAGCGCAACCCATGCGCATGCCAGTGGACGGCAAAACCTCCGCCGAGGAGAATACTCTCGAATTCTGCCTCTGAAACGGCATGGTGATCTTCCCCACCGGCATCGGTGGGGCGTGTAATCGCGCGGCGGACGAAATGTACGTCTGGGCGATTGGCGAAGTGTTCTCGGGCAATGGCGAGCAGGCTGTCCTTGCCGACGCCGCTCGGTCCAACCACGACGACCATCATGCCTGGCATGTTCTCGATGGCGTTCGACATCAGCGTCACGCCACCCGGCGACCTTCACGCCACACGGAGCGGACGACAGGCACGTCTTGATGACGGCGAACGCGCACAAGGTCGGCGCGAAGGCCAACGGCAATGCGACCGCGATCGTCAAGGCCGACTGTCCTTGCCGGTGTTGACGTGACCATGGCCAGCGCCTTCGGGAGTGAGATGGCCTCGAAATCATCTGCCAAAACGAAGGGTGCGTGCAGCAGGCTGAGCGGCACATAATCCGAAGACAGCACGTCGAGAACGCCGCGCTCGGCAAGGTCCCGCGCAGCAATGTTGCCGGAATGGGATTTGCCGCGAACCACATTCGGAGCGCCCATCAGCACGCTCATGCCGGCCGAATGGGAGGCTTCCGCCGCATGGAGGCTTGTGGGGAATTCTGCGAGCCGGACACCATGGCCCTTTGCCTCCTCGACGTGTTCGAGGGTCGCATCGTCGTGGCTGGCGACTGTGATGCCTCGTTCAGCGCAAATGGATGCCAGGGTATCCCGATGGATGGAGGAGTACTGTTGTGACAAGGCCAGCCTGCTTTCGACAAACCGCGCAAAGGCCTCGTCGGTCAGGCCCCGCTTGGTTTTGTAGTACAGCGTATACTGGTCCATGGTCTGGAACTGCCGCTGACCCGGCGAATGGTCCATCAGCGAAACAAGACGGACATGCGGGTCTTCGGCGAAATCGGCGAAATGGTCGAGTACGTTATTAGATGCCACTTCGCAGCGCAGGTGCAGCAAATGCTGGGCGCGCAAGCGATCTTCCCGCTCGGCGAGCTGGATGGCATCCGCCATATCGCGCATTTCACCCTTTTCGAAGCCGCCATCCTCGTCCGATCCCATACGCAGGCAATCGAAAACGGTTGTGATGCCTGATGTAACGACCTGGGCATCGTGGGCCTGAATGGCGGAAATCTTGTTCCAGCGCACGCCGGGGCGCGGGGAATAGTGCTGCTCCAGATGGTCCGTGTGCAGTTCGACAAGGCCCGGAATCAGGTAGTCGCCGCCGAAATCCTCGCCAATTGCGCTTTGCCCTTCGGCAATGTCTGCAATCTTGCCGTCAGCGATCTTGACGCTGCCATGCATGATCTCGTCGTCGAGGACGATGCGGGCGTTGGAGAGAATGAGTTCGGGCATCATGTCAGTGACCATTTCAGAAACTTGCCTGTCGGCATAAGGGGCGATTCTCTCGCCGGGTGAAAGTCTGCGCATCACGCAAATGATGCGCAGACCGTATTCCTTAGCGGCTCCGATCGCCGATCAGGCGGGACCGGAGCGCGCTGGAGGCCATGTCGAACAGGAAGACGACAACAAGGATCAGCAGCACCATGTAGCAGACATTCGCCCAGTTGGCGTTGGTGCGCATGGCTTCCCACAGCTTGAGGCCGATCCCACCGGCGCCGACCGCGCCGATGATGGTGGCGCCGCGGACGTTCGATTCCCACTGATAGAGCGTCTGGCCGACGATGACGGGCATGACCTGCGGCATCACGCCATAGCGATGGGTCAGCACGGTGGAGGCGCCGGTGGACTGAATACCTTCACGCGGCTTGTTGTCGACATTCTCCAGGCCTTCCGCATAGAGCTTTCCGAGCGTTCCCCATTCTGTGAGGAAGATTGCACCACTGCCAGCGAGCGGCCCAGGGCCAAAGGCACGGGTGAGGAAGAGCGCCCAGATCAGCATGTCGACCGAGCGCAGGAAATCGAAGAAGCGCTTTACGACCTGATTGACGAGACTGCTCGAGGTCATGTTGCGGGCGGCGAGAAAGGCTGTCGGGAAGGCGAACACGGCGCCCAGCAGCGTGCCGAGAAAGGCCATGACGATTGTCTGGAAGAGCTTCACCCAGATATCGCCATGCTGCCAGGCGGAATTATTCCAGAAATTGTCGAAGGCGAGCGACAGGTTCGACTGGCTCTTGTCGAGACGCTCACCGGATACGATGAGCTGGAGCACTTCGCCGAACGGCTTGTCGAAGAAGGGCGAGTGCGTGTCGAAGATGAAATTCGGCCAGCCCAGGAAGCGCTTGCGCACTTTTACCTGGTCGCCGGAAATGCTGACATCTCCGGAAAAGCCGAGATCGACCGAGATGGTATCCTCATAGGCGGACATCCAGCCGGGCAGGGCGCCGTCCACCTTGGCATTCTCGCCCACCAGCCGCACCGGGGTCGTCATGCCATAGGCGGTGACATCCACCTGGGTGGGCGCGATGCGGACGGATTTGCTACCGGACACTTCGACCAGAACGCTGCCGTCGCTATTGGCGCGAACCCAGTCGGGCTTGGGATCATCACCGAGAGGATTGAAGCGGGGATAGCGGGTGGCAATCTTGCCGTCCGAGCCGATGCGGAAGACGGGCTGAACGTCGTAGCTGATCCATTGGCGCAGATAAATGCCAAGGCGCTCCCAATGGCCTTCCGCTACCAGCTTCGGCAGATCGAAGAACCAGGCGGAATAGATGCAGTAGAGAAGAATGCCGCCGAGCACCATCAACCCGCCGAAGCGCTGCTTGAAGGAGCGGTGCAGAAGATGGGCGTGACGGGTTTCCAGATCGCGGAAGGTATTTGCGTCGAGAGCGGTCATGGTCGTACCTCAATGAACCGGAACGAAGGCGGCTTCGCCGACCAGACGGCGGCGCATTGCCGCCGACACCTGGTCGACGACCACGATCGTCACAAACAGCAGCAGCACCAGCGCCATGGTCTTGGCGCCGAATCCGCGAGAAATGGAGAGCTTCAAGGCCTCGCCGATGCCGCCGCCGCCGACCGCGCCGATAATGGTGGAGGCACGCACGTTGATCTCCAGACGCAGCAATGCATAGGAGGTGAAATTCGGCAACACTTGCGGCAGCGCTCCAAAGCGCACGCGCTCCAGCCAGTTGCCACCGACGGCCGTCATGCCTTCATCCGGCTTCATGTCGATGTTCTCGATCACCTCGAAGAACAATTTTCCGACCGCTCCTATCGTATGAAGCGTAATCGCAATGATCGCAGCCGCCGGACCGATGGAGAGGACTGCGGAAAACAGGCCGGCAATGACGATCTCCGGAAAGGCACGCAGGAACTCCATCAGCCGCTTCACCAGGATGCGCAGTGGATTGGAAGGCGCCAGGTTGCGCGCTGCCAGGAAACTGAGCGGCACCGCAATGACAAAGCCGACCAACGTTGAGATCAGCGCGATGTTGATGGTGACAATCATCAACTCGATGTAGTTCGGGATATAGAGTCCGCCCCAGAGCGGCACGCGACCTACGGTGAAATTATATTCCTCGCCGCCGCGATCATTGGGGCTCGGCAATCCCAGCAGTGCCCGCCAGACATCGTTCCAATCCTTCGGGATCAGCCAGCTCATGAAGTCGAACAGATGCGGCAGGCGATCGAAGAAGTGGCCGGCATTGCTCTCATCTGCAAAGCGGACGGAAGCGACGAAGGCGGCAAACAGGATGGCAAGGCCAAGGATGGTGTAGAAGCGGCGGCGAGCGGCCAGCTTCTCCCAAGCGTCAACGATTGCGACAGTGGCCGGAGCCACGTCCGAGGCGGTTTCCGGTTTGCTCTGGAAGGTCATCTTCTCGTCCAGTCAGATAGGCGGCAATCGGCGCGTATTCTCGGTGTTTTCCGCGCGTCAGAATTACCGGATCATGCAACGGAAAGGGGCGATCACACCGATCGCCCCGATCTTGATTTCAAGCTGAAAAATCAGCCGCCGATCGCCTTCTTGCGAACGTCGATGATGGCCTGGTAAAACTCGTGCTTGACCGGAACGTAACCGGTGTAGTCGCCGCCTTCGATGGCCGCGAAGCACTTGGCATCGGTCTTCGGCAGCTTCATGAAGAAGTCGGTGATCTTCGTCTGCCACTCATTGCCGAGCGCTGTGCGAACGACGAGCGGGCCGTTCGGGATCAGCGGCGAACGCCAGACTTCAACCAGCTTGTTCGGGTCAACGGTGCCCTTGGCAACGACCTTGTGGAAGGTGCCGGACGTGAAGCCATCCTTGAAATCGCCGATACCGGAGGAGTCATCAACGGCAATGTCGACCTTGCCGTCATAGGCGGCGAGCAGGTTGTTCTCGTGACCGCCGTTGAACTGCGTCTTCGCGAAGTACTGGTCGTTCGGCATGCCCGTCGTCTTCGGGATCTGCGTCAGCGGGACGAGGTAGCCGGAGGTGGAGTCCGGATCGGCGTAGCCGAGCGTCTTGCCCTTGGCGTCGGCGATCGACTTGATGCCGGAATCCTTGCGGGCGAGACCGATCGAGTAGTAACCGGTCGAGCCGTCCTTCTGCTGCGTGGTCAGGATCGGCGTCACAGCCTTAGGATCCTTGATATAGGTGCCGGCATAGCCTGCAGCACCGAGTTCCGCGAAATCGAGCGTGCCGCCGAGGAGACCCTGAATGACGCCGTCATAGTCGGCAGCCGGGAACAGCGAAACCTTCTCGAAGCCGAATTCCTTTTTCAGGTTGTCGGCAAGGCATGCGTAGTTGCGCAGGCGGTCGGCTTCGTTTTCGCCGCCGAGGATACCGATGCGGAATTCCTTCATATCGGCAGCAGAGGCGATGTTGGACAGCGACATGACAGCCGCCGTGGCAAGCAAGATCTTCTTCAGCATGTGGGTCTCCTGGGTTTTCCGGATCGTCCGGAAGGTGCCTTGGGGTGTTTCGCCTTTTGATGGGCGATCTCGTTGGCGCCGCGCGATCAGACAGTGGCAAGCGATCGGACGCCTGAAGATGGGTGGATGCCAGTATGTTCAGCCGTGGGCTGAGGCACTGTGATGCTGGTCGAGGTCATCCCTTCATCGAAGGTTGATGCATCGCCGACACCGTAAATCTGATGGACCGCGTCCGCCGTCAGTTCATCCGGCGTGCCGTCGAAGACGACGCGGCCCTGCGACATGCCAATAATACGTTCGCAATAGGTGCGGGCCGTATCCAGCGTGTGCAGGTTGGTCAGAACCGTGATGCCTTCGTTGCGGTTGATGTCGCGCAGCGAGTCCATCACGATCTTTGCGTTCAGAGGATCGAGCGAGGCGATCGGCTCATCCGCCAGCAGCATCTTCGGGCGCTGCATGAGTGCGCGGGCGATGGCGACGCGCTGTTGCTGGCCGCCGGATAATGTGCCAGCAGGCTGCAACGCCGTTTGCTCGATGCCGAGACGCTCGAGGGCGGCGATGGCGAGCAGTCGCTCTTCACGGGTGAATAGGTTGAGGATGCTTGCCAGCGTCGAGCGATGGTCGAGACGGCCCAGCAGAACATTGGTCATCACATCAAGGCGCGGCACGAGGTTGAACTGCTGGAAGATCATCGCGCAATCGCGCCGCCAATGGCGCAGTGCGCTGCCACGCAGCGAGGAGACTTCGACATCGCCGAAATGAATGCTGCCGGAGGTCGGGTCCGCGAGACGATTGATCATGCGCAGAAGGGTGGATTTGCCCGCGCCGGAACGACCGATAACGCCCACCATCTGCCCCGGCGCGATATCGACCGTTACTGCATCCACTGCCGTCTTCTTGCCGAACTGCCGGGTGAGGTCTTGTAGTTTGAGGCGCATCGCGGTCCCTCCGCTGTTATTGTCTTGCCGTCCAATCGACCTGCTACACAGCGTTTATAAAACGTGGATGTAAGATTTGTTTAAGAATTGTGAAACGTTATAACGTCATGTTTTACATTGCTTATTTCTCATATTTGGACAGAAACATTTCGGCATCGAGCGTGCGGAAATCTTCCAGTGCTGCAAACAGCCGGTCGTGATCCCAATCCCACCAGCAAAGCTTCTGCATGCGCTCAGCAACAGTCGATGGGAAGCGCTCGCGAATGAATTTTGCGGGTACGCCGCCGACGATGGTGTAGGGTGCCACATCCTTGGAAACCACGGCGCCTGCCCCGATGACGGCTCCATCTCCCACGCTGACGCCGGGCAGGATAGTGGCGCCATGGCCGATCCAGACATCGTGGCCGATGGTGACGCGATTGTCGCGCCGCCATTCGAAGAAGTCGTGATCGTTCTCGGCGCCTTCGAAGTAATCGGCGGCGCGATAGGTGAAGTGGTGCAGCGTCGCCCGCCAGGTGGGGTGGTTGGTGGCGTTGATGCGAACGGCCGCCGCGATATTGGCAAATTTGCCGATGGTGGCGCACCAGACGGCGCCATCTTGCATGATGTAGGAGTAGTCGCCCATCTCCACCTCATCCAGGCGGCAGCGTTCGGAGACTTCCGTGTAGATGCCGAGCCTGCTGTTGGCTACGCGTGCGCTTTCGTGGATGTAGGGCGTGAGGCCAAGCTTGCGGCTCATGCGGCCACCCCGCGCGGCGAGAACTGGCGGACATCGAGAATGCGATCGGCAACCGCTTCACGCACTTCCTCGTCGTGGAAGATGCCGAGCAGGCCGACACCCTTTTCCTTCTTAGCGCCGATCATCTCCACCACCACGGCGCGGTTGGCGGCATCGAGCGAGGCGGTCGGCTCATCCAGCAGAAGCACTGTATGATCCGTGATGAAGCCACGGGCGATGTTGACGCGCTGTTGCTCGCCACCAGAGAAAGTGGCGGGCGGCAACTGCCAGAGATCCTTTGGCAGGTTGAGGCGCGCCAGAAGGTCGGACGCCCGTTCATGGGCTTCTTCTGTCGAGACACCACGCGAGATCAGCGGTTCTGCAACCACGTCCAGCGTCGCGACACGGGGAACAGTACGTAAGAATTGACTGACGTAACCCAGCGTGCGGCGGCGCACTTCCAGCACGAGACGTGGATGGGAGCTCGCGATATCCACCATGCGGCCGTCGTGGTCGAGCAGGATCTGTCCGGTGTCGACGCCGTAATTGCCGTAGAGCATTTTGAGGATCGAGCTCTTGCCGATGCCGGACGGCCCGCCCAGCACCACGCATTCGCCGCTGGCGACGGAGAAGGAGACGTTGGAGACAACAGGCAGCACGAGGCTGCCGCGCAGATGCATGATGAAGCTCTTGGAAACTTCGGAGACGATGAGTGGGGTGGCCATGGGTGCCTCAGACCTGAAGTATCGAGGAAACGAGCAACTGCGTGTAGCGCTCGCGGGGGTCGTCCAGCACGCGGTCGGTCAGACCCTGCTCGATGACATGGCCATCCTTCATCACCATCATGCGGTGAGAGAGAAGGCGTGCGACGGCGAGGTCATGGGTGACGACAATGGCGGCAAGGCCGAGGTCGTTCACCAGTCCGCGCAGGAGGTCGAGCAGGCGGGCCTGCACGGACACATCGAGGCCGCCGGTCGGCTCGTCCATGAAGACGAGACGGGGAGACGTAACCAGATTGCGGGCAATCTGCAGGCGTTGGCGCATGCCGCCCGAAAAGGACCGTGGCTGGTCGTCGATACGGTCTTCTGCAATTTCGACGCGGCTCAGCCAGTCTGCCGCCGTCTGACGGATGCGGCCATAATTCCGATCCCCGACCGCCATCAACCGCTCGCCGACATTGGCGCCGGCAGACACCGACATGCGCAGGCCATCCGCCGGGTTCTGATGGACAAAACCCCAGTCGGTGCGCATCAGGAAACGGCGTTCCGCCTCGTTCATGTGGTAGAGATCGCGGTAGGTCTCGTCGCGCATGCGATAGGTGACGCTGCCCGTAGACGGAAGCAGCCGCGTTGAGAGGCAGTTCAGCAGTGTCGTCTTGCCGGAACCGGACTCGCCGACGATGGCCAGCACTTCGCCCGGCCAGAGTTCGAAGCTGACATCCTTGCAGCCGATGCGGCTGCCGTAGAATTTCGAGAGGTTGTTGACCTTCAGAAGCGGTAGATCGCTCATTCCGCAGCCTCCTGACTGGGCGCCAGCATCTCGCCGGTATGGCCTTCGGCGCGGCGGGTTTCGCAGAAATCGGTGTCGGAGCAGACGAACATGCGCTTGCCGCCGTCATCGAGAACGATCTCGTCCAAGTAGACGTGGTTTGCACCGCACAGCGCGCAGGGCTTGTCGAAGGTCTGGATCTCGAAGGGATGATCCTCGAAGTCCAGGCTCACCACATCAGTATGCGGGGGAACGGCATAGATGCGCTTTTCGCGACCGGCGCCGAACAGCTGCAGCGCTTCCGAGCGATGCATTTTGGGATTGTCGAATTTCGGGGTGGGAGAGGGGTCCATCACGTAGCGGCCATGCACCTTCACCGGATAGGCATAGGTCGTGGCGATGCGGCCGTGGCGGGCGATGTCTTCGTAGAGCTTCACATGCATGAGACCGTATTCTTCCAGCGCATGCATCTTGCGCGTTTCGGTCTCGCGCGGCTCCAGGAAACGCAGCGGCTCCGGGATCGGTACCTGATAGACCAGCACCTGACCTTCTTTCAGCGTTTCCTCGGGGATGCGATGGCGGGTCTGGATGATGGTGGCTTCGCCGGTATGGGTGGTGACCGCGACCTCCGCCACCTTCTGGAAGAAGGCACGGATGGAAACGGCATTGGTCGTGTCATCAGCCCCCTGGTCGATGACCTTCAGCACATCGTCCGGGCCGATGATCGAGGCCGTGACCTGCACGCCACCGGTGCCCCAGCCATAGGGCATCGGCATTTCGCGGCTGGCGAAGGGCACCTGATAGCCGGGGATGGCGATCGCCTTCAGGATGGCGCGGCGGATCATGCGCTTGGTCTGTTCGTCCAGATAGGCGAAGTTATAGGCGGCAAGCTCGCTCATTCTGCGGCCTCCTTGTCGATATCACGGTTCATCTCGGCGGCATGGCGGGCGCGCATGCGCCGAACAAGATCAAGTTCGGCCTGGAAATCCACGTAATGCGGCAGCTTCAGATGCTCGACGAAGCCGGTTGCCTGCACATTGTCGCAGTGGGAGATGACAAATTCTTCGTCCTGTGCGGGCGCCAGACGGTCTTCGCCGAATTCATCGGCGCGCAGCGCACGGTCGACCAGCGACATTGCCATGGCCTTGCGCTCGCTCTGGCCGAAGACGAGGCCGTAGCCACGGGTAAATTGCGGCGGAGCTTTCGCCGAACCCTTGAACTGGTTGACCATCTGGCATTCGGTGACGCGGATTTCTCCGAGCGAGACGGTGAAGCCGAGTTCCGGCACCTCGAGCTCCACCTCGACCAGCCCCATGCGAATTTCGCCGACAAAGGGATGCGTGCGGCCATAGCCGCGCTGGGTAGAATAGGCGAGCGCCAGCAGAAAGCCTTCATCACCGCGTGCCAAGGCCTGCAGGCGCAGATCCCGCTGCATGGGAAATTCCATGGGCTCCCGCGTCAGGTCACCTGCCACATGATCCTCGGGCATTTCGCCATCCGGCTCGATCAGACCTTCACCATCGAGAATATCGGAGACTCGCATGACATGGTCGGGGGTGCCCGGGCGTTCCACCGCTTGGTCGACCATGCCGTCTTCCAGCAGTGAGGGGTCCAACAGGCGGTGGGTGTAGTCGAAGGTTGGGCCAAGAAGCTGGCCACCCGGCAGGTCCTTGTAAGTCGCGGAAACACGCCGCTCCACCTGCATACTGCCTGTTTCGACAGGCTTCGATGTGCCGAAGCGCGGCAGCGTGGTGCGGTAGGCGCGCAGCAGGAAGATCGCTTCGATCATATCGCCGCGCGACTGCTTGAGGGCAAGGGCTGCAAGCGAGCGATCGAACAGTGAGGCTTCCGCCATGACGCGGTCGACGCCGAGACCGAGCTGTTCGATCAGCTGTTCGATGGTGATGGCGGGCAGGTTGCGATCGCCGCGACGGCGGTCTGCCAGCAGGCGGTGGGCATTGGCGATGGCTGTCTCGCCACCCTTGACGGCAACGTACATGGCTCACGCCTCCTTTAGCGAAATCTTGCAGGTGCGGGGCAGGGCGGCGAGGCGGTGGCCAGCAGTCAGGATCACATCCACGCCCTGCGGAAAGATCTGGCCGTTTTTCGCCCATTGCTTCAGGACATGTTCCGGCAATCCCTTCGGCGAAAGCAGCGCGGTCGTGCGGATGCCCGGGCCCTTCAGTTCCAGGGTTGGTCCGCCGTCCAGCGCTTCCACCTCGATGACCAGCGTCGTCGAGCGATCCGGATATTCCAGCGTGCCCTGCGCAAAGGACATCAGCGACGGCAGTGGTGCCTTGTGATGGGCGAAGGCAAACTTTGCCTCCGTCTTTTCCTTGGTCAGCGGCGCGCCGCAGTGAAAGCCCAGCCAGCCGGTGATGCCGGGGGTAAGAAGGTGCGGCCCAAGCCAGACGGCTGTGTCGTGGTCGCAAAGCGTCAGCATCACGGCACCAGCGGCGGCACCGAGCGGGGCGGGCGGTTCAACGCCCATCGCGACTTCGCCGATGGTGCCGGGCTGCGCCATGCAGTTCATGACAGTGCGAAAGACATTCTGGGAATCGAGAACCGGATTGGTAAAGCCGCCGGTCAGGCTCGTTTCGTGGATCTGCATCAGTCTTCTCCGCGAACCATGGTGAAGAATTCCACCTTCGTGGCGGCCGTCTGGGCGGCGCGTTTTGTCTGCTCTGCCGAAAGCTTCTCCTCCACAGGCTTCAGCAACTTGTCTTCCACCAGCTGATGGGTTGAGTCCTGCTGCCAGAGTGCATCGAAAATGGCTGCCAGTTCCGCTGCCCGCTTGTCGGTGCCGAGCCGATAGCTGTGTCCAACGGTTCCGTCCGTGAAGCGGATGGTGGCGCGGGTTACGGTCGCCTCGCCGAGGTTGAACGCCGCGCCGCCGCCGCCCATGCGCCCGCGCACCATCACGAGGCCGGTTTCGGGTCCGCGCAGGCGCTCGTGATTGGGTTTGGTGACCAAGGCGTTGAAGACGGTTTCCATGTCCGTGCGTGTCGCCCGCGCCAGGAGATCCAGAACGCGCTTGCGGGCAGGGGGCTCTGCCTGATGATGTGTGGTGGCTGCTTCCATGCTTCACCTCGAGATTTTCAATAGAATGTCTATTTATATAGACAACCGTACAATTAACTGTATGATTAGACCCGTGGCGTGACAAGCGTGTGACGGGCGGACATGCAGAGACAGAAGGGCGTGGCCCTGTGGCGGCAGATTGCGGACCGCATTCGGGCGAATATTGCCGAGGGTTTTTACGAGGCCAGCGGTATGGTTCCGCCAGAAACACAGCTGGCGGAAGAATTCGGGGTTAACAGACATACCGTGCGGGCGGCTATTTCCGCCTTGGCCCAGGAGGGTATCGTGCGCGCCGTCCAAGGACGGGGAACTCTGATCGAGCGTCGTGACAAGTTCGCTTTCCCCATCGGTCGGCGCACACGATTTACGCAGGGTATCGGCGACCAAGCGCGGGATATCCGTGGGTATCTTCTGGGTTCGGAGGAGGAAGTTGCCAGTGCGGACCTTTGCAGCTGGCTGAAGCTAGAGGTGGGGACGCGGGTGATCCGGATCGATGCCATGCGGCAGGCGGACGGGCGCGCCTTGTCCCGCTCCACCGCCTGGTTTCCAGCGGATCGCTTTCGGGGAATCGACGAGGCTTTTCGCGCAACCGAATCGATCACCAAGGCGCTCGCGCTGCTCGGGGTCCCGGATTATCTGCGCGACGTCACCGAAATCTCGGCGGTGCATGCCGAGCCTGATGATGTGGCGCAGATGGGGCTGACCCCCGGTTCGATCGTACTGGTCACCAAGGCGCTGAACACGGATGCAGACGGTGTTCCCATTCAATATGCGGTCACGCGCTTCCCGGCGGACCGGGTGCAGTTTACAATTCGCAGCTAAAACATGGCGCTGCAATCGCGAGGAGGCGGTTGTTTCGAAAAGCCTTCTACAAAGTCGCCGTTCTGTGGAAGGACGATCCTTTCCGGCAGGCTATGCGGCTGATAGCTACGAACGTGCTGGGATGGGAGATCTTGATGACCGGTGCCTGTGAGATTGCGTGGTTTTCTGCGCTGTGTGATGACGATTACGAGTTCCTCGGAGTTCCGGATTCCAAGCTTCAATCCAGTTTTGAACACTGTCGCGACATCGTGCTGCAGGCAGAAAGTGGCGGCTTCGACAATATCCTGCTGCCGTCAGGCTATTCTCTTGGCATCGACACCACTGCTTTTGCCTCAGCGATCGCAGCGCTAACATCGAAGATCAAGCTGTTGATGGCGGTGCGCATCGGCGAAAATTGGCCCGCGCAGCTGGCGCGTCAGATCGCGACCATCGATCAGATCGCCAAGGGGCGGCTGGCTGTGAACATCATTTCCAGCGAAATGCCCGGCGAGGTTTTGGCGAGTGGGCCTCGCTACCAGCGCACCATCGAGGCGATGTCGATCTTGCGCACGCTCCTTAACGGCCAGCCAGTCGACCATGACGGCACGTTCTGGAAGCTGAAGATCGATCCGCCGCGCATTCGGCCCGTCTCGGGTGTCAGCCCGAAATTCTATTTCGGTGGCCTCTCCGAAGATGCCCGCGAAGCGGCGGCGGAAGGGGCGGATGTCTATCTGATGTGGCCCGACCGCATGGAAGCCGTCCGCGACATCATTGCGGATCTTAAAGCCCGTGCCGACAAACGCGGGCGTTCGCTACGCTTCGGCTACCGTGTTCATGTGGTGGTGCGCGAGACGGAGGCGGAGGCCCGCGAGGCTGCCGACCGGCTTTTGTCGAAGCTGGACGATGCGGCCGGTGCTGCCATCCGGGCCAAGTCGCTGGACAGCCAGTCGGTGGGTGTCCGCCGTCAGGCAGAATTGCGCGAACAATCCGGCCATGAAGGCTATGTGGAAGACAACCTCTGGACCGGCATTGGTCGCGCCCGCTCCGGCTGCGGCGCCGCCATCGTCGGCGATCCGGATCAGGTGCTCGCAAAGCTCGCCGCCTATCAGCGCGAGGGGGTGGAGGCTTTCATCCTGTCGGGTTATCCGCATGCGCGTGAGGCCGATCTCTTCTCGCGCTATGTTCTGCCGCGTATTCAGCACGGCCCCTTGTGAGCGTTGCAAAGCCGGTCTGAAACTATTCCGTTTTTCTTGTCCTCTTTCCGGCGCAGGCACAGTAAGGTCCGCGCCTGAAGATATGCGGATGGGTATGCGGCGATGACAGGCGGCAGGCGGTTGAGAGATTTGGGCATCAGGATCGGGGTCTACCCGCCCGGTCCGTTGAATGCGATCACTGACGTTTCGGGCGTTCGCGTCGGCCATGTCGTCTGCTTCGAAGGTGAGCGGACACGCACCGGCGCGACCGCCATCCTGCCTCATGGCGGCAACCTGTTTCAGGACAAGGTTCCGGTAGCCCTTGCCGTGTTCAACGGCTACGGAAAATTTGCCGGTGCCACGCAGATCGAGGAACTGGGCGAACTCGAAACGCCTGTCGTGCTGACCAACACGTTGGCGGTCGGTCGCGCAATCGAGGCCATCAATCACTATACAATTTCCCAGCCGGGCAATGAAAAGGTCGTCTCGCTGAATGCGGTGGTGGGCGAGACGAATGACAGCCGCCTCAATGATATCCGTGCTGCCCGCCCGACGGTCGATGAAATCGCAACTGCGATTGAAACCGCATCCGAAGGCCCTGTGACAGAGGGGGCGGTCGGCGCCGGCACCGGCACGGTTGCTTTCGGTCTGAAGGGCGGCATTGGAACCAGTTCGCGGGAGGTAGTCGTCGCCAAGGAAACCTATCGCGTCGGTGTTCTGGTGCAGTCCAATTACGGCGGTCATCTCAAGATCGACGGGCGAGACTATGCCTCGCTTGCCGAGCATGATGTTGATGGCTCCATCGTCATTATTGTCGCGACGGATGCGCCTCTGTCTTCGCGCAATCTCAAGCGCCTTGCCAATCGTGCCTTTGGCGGGCTTGCCCGCACCGGTGCCGCCCTCAGCAACGGGTCCGGTGATTACGCGCTTGCCTTCTCCACAGCCGAGGCCGTGCGGCGCACACCGGAGCGGCGCAAGGGGCTGACACTCACGCCATCGCTTTCCAACGATGCCGTCTCGCCGCTGTTCGACGCGGTGATCGAGGCAACGGAGGAGGCAATCCTGAATTCCCTCACCATGGCAGAAACGACGGAGGGTTATAATGCCGCGACCGGTCGTCCCTCCCGCGTTGAATCCATCTCCCTTACTGCGCTGACGCGCGTTTTTCCCTCGGAGTAACCTCATGACCCGTATCGTCTACCTGAACGGCGCCTTCCTGCCGGAACACGAAGCCCATATTTCCATCTTCGATCGCGGCTTCCTGTTCGGGGATGGCATTTATGAGGTGACGGCCGTTCTCGAGGGCAAGCTGATCGATAGTGCTCTCCACATGGCGCGGCTGGAACGCAGTGTGCGTGAGATCGGCGGTCATCTGCCTGTTTCGACGGATGAGATCGTGGCCGCCGAAAAGCGGCTGATCGTAGAAAACAACATCCAGGAAGGTCTGGTCTACCTGCAATATACGCGCGGTGCGGAAGACCGGAATTTCTTCTATTCGGACGATCTGGAGCCGACGCTTGTGATGTTCACGCAGGCGAAGACACTGGAGCATGTGGCCGCGGTGGAGAAGGGGCTGAAGGTCAAGATCGTGCCCGACCAGCGCTGGGAGCGACGCGACATCAAGTCCGTTTGCCTGCTGCCGCAAGTGCTGGCGAAGCGTACCGCAAAGGCCGCCGGTTGCGACGAAGCCTGGATGGTGGAAGACGGCTTCATTACCGAGGGTGCGTCATCCACGGCTTACATTGTGACGGCAGATGGCCGCATCGTCACTCGTGGCAATTCGAATGCCATCCTGCCCGGCTGCACGCGGCTTGCCGTGCTGCAACTGGCCGAAGAAGCGGGGCTGGTTGTCGAGGAGCGCCCGTTCAGCGTCGAGGAAGCCATATCTGCCCAGGAGGCCTGCCTGACCAGCGCATCCAATTTCGTCGTGCCGATCACCAGCATTGATGGCAAGCCGGTTGGTGACGGCACACCCGGCCCGATCTTCAAGCGGTTGCGCGCGCTTTATATGGAAAACGCCCGCAAGACGGCGATCTAACCGGGTAGCTCTGACCATATGCGTTTGACGATGGTCCGGTTGTTGTCGCGGGAGCGATAGAGCCGGATCTCCACCTCGATGTCCCATTCGGCGCCGCCGGCACGGGCCAGTGCGCCGGATGCCAGTTCCGCCTTCACGAGACTTTCCGGTACCCAGGCGAGACCCCAGCCGGCCGCCGCCATGGCTTTCAAGCCGACTGACATGCTGCCCACATGCACCCGCTCATCCAGCGGCAGCCTTTCCCCTAACGCCCCTGCGATCAACTGCCCGAAGAAGGAAGACTTCTGGTAGCTGACATGGGCAAAGCCGGGTTCGATGCGGTGGTGCGGGCTGCCGTTTTGATCGGCGCAGCTGACGGGTACGATGTTTTCCCGGCCCATTGTCCGGTACTCAAACTGGCTGTCCAGCAGCATGGGCACGCTTCCATGCTGGTAGGTCAGCAGGAAATCCGAATGACCGTCCACCAGCGAATTCAGGTTTTCCTCCATGCTGCCGGAGTCGGGTCTCAATTGGGAGACCAGCGGCCCGACCGCTCTGTTTAAGCCGTTCAACCAGTCGGGGAAGAAGGTGAAGGAGAGCGTATGGAGGGCCGTCAGCGTGACGCGGCGGGCGTCCTTGCCTTCTTCCTGCTGCAGGCTGCGACGCGCCTGATAGAGCGCATGAAGCGCTTGCTCCGCGACGGGCACGAAACGTTCGCCGGCCTCGGTTAGCCGGGAGGGATAGGTGGCGCGGTCGATGAGGCTGGCGCCCACCCAGGCTTCCAGTTGCTTGATGCGGCGGCTGAAGGCGGACTGCGTGACATGCCGCTCTTCCGCCGCGCGGGAAAAATTCGAGGTGCCGGCAAGCGCCAGAAAATCCTCAAGCCATTTGACTTCCACGATAGCCGCTCCGAACAGGATAGTGGCATGTCCTGTAGGGCTTCCATCGCTGAAATGCAAAACTCAGCGGCTGAAATATTCGATCATCCGGGCGCGGTTCAGCACCAGTTGCAGGCGGTTTTCGTTCAGCTGGTGCAGGCAGACGCGCTTGGTCCAGGGGCCATCGTAAAGCGTGAAGAGGTAGCGGCCATCCCCCAGCGGCTTCAACGGCATCCGGTGCCGCACAGGGCCGACACCCATCACGATATGGCCGTCTTCAATATCGAAGCGCGCACCCTCGGGTGAAACCCACTGGCTATTCGGCATGGTTTCCGTTTGCGGTGTCACGGGCAGGTAGCGGCGCGGGGCATGGCCGACTTCGCCGATGATGTTGTCGCCGTCCATCTTCAAGCGAACCGGCTGCGAGGCCGATTGGGAGGAGACCCAGCCATTGCTTTCCTCATACACGGTTTCATCTGCGTCGAGGGAGGTCACGACGCTGCCCTTCACCTCAAGCCAGTCCGGCCCGCTCTCGCTCACATAAAGACCGTCCTGAAGGGCAGTCGATGGGGTGGGCAGGGGAAGATCGAGCAGCGCGGCCATGCCGAGAAGGGCGATACGGTAGCCGTTCGTATCCTCGCGGTTGGAGACGACCACGAAACCGGACTGGGTTTCCGGGTCGAGCAGGAAATAGCTCTTGTAGCCGGGATGCGATCCCCCATGGCCTGGAAACAGCCGGTCCCCCAGACGCGATTGGCGGATGCCGAGGCCATAACCGTTCATGCGGCCATCCGCCATGGGTCGATTAGCAGAGAGCTTTTCCAGAACGCCTGCGAGCCTGCCTTCGCCGCGCATCAAAGCTCGCAGCCAGTTGGTCAGGCTTTCGGCGCTGCCGGTGAGGCTGCCGGAGGCGGAAATGTGCAGGCCCGCCGCCGAGAGCTGCCATTTCTCACCCGTATGCCAATAGCCGGGCACGAGGCCTGCAACCGCATCGTTCCAGACATCGGGTGCATCAAAACTGGCATCCGCGCTATGGGCGAGTTCACGAATGAAGTCGCGGAAGAAAGCGCCCTTGCGCTCCAACACCGTCTCCACCAGGCGATAGCCGGTGTTGGAATAGGAGATCTCCGTGCCGGCCGGGTAATTCAGCCGCGTCTGGCGTGCCACAAAGGACATAAGGTCCTTCGCTTGCGTTTCCGTGTAGACGGAGAGGCCGAGCAGGGACAGGCATTCGCGCACATCCGGCAGGCCACCGCTCATGTCGAGCGCGCGACCGACGGTTACGCTTGCAAGCGGCTCCTGCAATTCCGGCAGATGATCGCCGAGCCGATCCTCGAGGCTGATGAGATCCGGGTGCGCGAGTACCATGGCGCAGAAGGCGTGCTTGGTGACCGAGGCGTAGCGTACCACGCTGTGGCAACTGAAGGGAGCTAGGGTGTTGAGGTTTTCGACGCCGCCGCATTGGGCAAAGCGGATACCCTCTGCATCAAAACCGATGACGGCTCCGCCTGGTTCGTTCGCCTTCCATTGATCGGTCAGGCTCTTGGTGGCCTCAGCGGCCGCACTCCAGTTTAGCATGGCGGGCATCGTCACATCACTCACAAGCGGCTGATTCCAAGTTTGCGTGCGAAAGCCGCCCTCGCGTCGCGGGTTTGCCTTGTAGCAGCCCGGTTCAGCGTGCACCAAGTCCGTTTCGGACAATTGTCATGCGCTGTTTGCATTTGCCTTGCCGTGGCGTCTGCCTCACCTTATGCCTTTCTCCTCTTCATTCTCTTCCTGGATATATCAATGACCTCCCATGCTCCCCTGCCGATTTTCGATGGCCATAACGACGTGCTTCTGCGCATCCGCTGCTCGGGGCGCGCTGATGCGGTCGAAGGCTTTCTGAACGGGGAGGAAGGCGGCCATATCGATTTGCCGCGTGCGCGTGCTGGCGGTCTGGCGGGCGGTCTCTGCGCCATCTACATCCCGTCTCCGGGCATGAACAAGGATGCCAATGGCGATTTCCTGGCGCCGGACCAGCCATCGGCTCTGAATGAGACGCTGGCTATGGCGCGGCTTCTGTTCGATATCGAGCGGCAGGCAAACGGCGCCTTGAAGGTGTGCCGGAATGTTGCCGATATCCGCGAGGCGATGGGCCGCGGCGCCTTTGCAGCCGTCCTGCACATCGAAGGTGCTGAGGCGGTCGGCGCCGATCTCGACGCGCTCTATGTTCTGCATCAAGCGGGCTTGCGCACGCTTGGCCCGGTCTGGAGCCGCCCGAACGTGTTTGCCTATGGCGTTCCGTTCCGCTTTCCCTCGACGCCGGATATCGGTCCCGGTCTGACAGCTGCCGGCGAGGATCTTATCCGCGCCTGCAATGAACTGAAGATCATGATCGATCTTTCGCACATGAACGAGCAGGGATTCTGGGATATTGCCAAGCTTTCGAAGGCGCCGTTGGTGGCTTCCCACTCCAACGCGCACGCACTTTGCGGCCATAGCCGTAACCTCACCGACCGGCAACTGGATGCGATCCGCGATACGGGAGGGCTCGCCGGCATCAATTACGGCGTGCTCTTCCTGCGTCAGGACGGCATCAAGAATCCGGATACGCCGCTGGATTTGCTGGCTGATCATGTCGCCTATATCGCTGATCGTATCGGCATCGATCATGTGGGGCTCGGTTCGGATTTCGACGGCACGACTGTGCCCGATGACCTGAAGGATGCGGCCGGTCTACCCAAGTTGGTTGCAGCTCTAAAGGCTCGGGGCTTTGATGAGGAGGCTATGACGAAGATCGCGCATGGCAACTGGCTGCGGGTTCTTGGTCAGACCTGGGAAGGCTGAGTCAAGTGGAGTTTGCGGGCCGCAATCCGGCTTATTTCGCCGGCTCGCGGCCGAGCACGCGAAAGCTGAAGCGGCCGTGGCGGACCAGGCCTTGGAGCGGTCGCTCGATCCCCTCATAGGCCACGATGCCGAGTGCCACACCTGCCAATGCAGCAATAGAAATGCCCGCCCAGCCTGACAGCGCAAAAGCGGTGGCCGCCTTGAGCACGACGGAAATCGCCAGCGTATGCCAGAGATAGATCGAATAGGACGCGTCGCCAAGGTATGAGAGCGGTCGCCAGATGGGTAGGCGGCCAGCCTTTTCCAGGGCCAACATGCCGGTGACCATCATGATGGCCAGCGGTGCGCAGATCCAGGTGTTGAAGTCCAGTTGCCAGACGTAGATGCCGGCGAATGCCAACAATCCGACTGCGACCAGTATCAGGCCCGCGCCGGGTCCAGGAATGATGCCCCGCAGCCAGAACCGGGCGATAAGGGCGCCTGCGAGAAATTCCAGGATCACCGGGCGGGTGTAGAAGACGAGTGCGGGGCTGGCGGGCGTCACGAAAAAGCCGGCCACAGCCAGAAGAACGAAAACCATCGCCAGTGCTGCAAGCCGCCTGTTCAACCCAAACATCAGGGTCGAGGCAAAGACGAGATAGAAGAACATCTCGTAATTCAGCGTCCATCCCTGAACGAGAATCGGCCAGAGCGCGCCTCCATTGGGGGAGGGGACTGGTAAAAACAGATAGGAGCCCACCAGATGCGCCGTGCTCAGCGTCAGGTTCGGGAATAGCCCGACAAGCGCGCCGACAACCATGATGGTGGTGACGAGCCAGTAGCTGGGCGCGATGCGCAGCAAACGATCCCTCAGAAAGGCTGCTGGTGACTGATGCCGCTTCTCGCTGATGACAACCATGATGAAGCCACTGACGACGAAGAAGACATCGACACCGGCGGCACCGATGCTGAAATGCGCGCCAGCCCTTTCTGCTGAGTGAAACAGCACGACGGCCAAAGCTGCAACAGCGCGAAGATACTGGATGCCATAGAGGGTCTTCATGCCTTATCTCCGGTCAGAACCGCATCGGTCCGAGAAGCGGCTGCTCCGCCCACCGCGCTTCATCACGTGCGGGTGCTGGCCGGATCTGTTCGCGCTGTTTGAGCGGGATGCTCGCCCTTGAGCGCAAGCTCAGCTTGGCCGCCGAGAAATACAGGAGGAAGGAGCCGACATGGTAAGGGTGCATGATGTCGATTTCCACGAAGGATCTCACCAGCAGCAGGGCCAGCACGCCGAAGAGGACGAGTGAATCCTTGTTTTTCGCATCATGCAGTAACCGCTTGAGGTGGCCGAGGAAGCCGGTCAGCAGCACGGCGATAAGCAGGACGGTACCGACGATGCCCGTTTCCACCATGGCTTCGATATAGGTGTTGTGGAAATGGAAGCCGCTGCGGGAGGCGATGTAGAACTCTTCCCACAGGCGTTCGGCATCGGCAAAACCTTGAACCCAATAACCCTGGTAGCCGAGCCCGAGGACCGGGTTCTGCCGCGCCGCTTCAATGCCCTGTTGCCAAAGGTAGGTGCGGCCGGTCAGCGTCGAATCCTTGCCGAAAACGCCGAGCAGTGCATCCATGGCGCCCAGCGACAAGGCCGCGTCTGCTGCCATGATGACGCAGACGAGGCCGCCTGCGAAGATCAGCTTGCGCGCGCCGGGTCTCAACAGCAGGAGGCTCTGCACACCGATGCATCCCGCGATGATACCGAGCGTGGTAATGACCGATGTGGCTGACTGTGAGGCAAACAGGCTGTAGGCGGAGAGGATAGAAGCCGCTCCCGCGCCTGCGATCCAGAACAGGTTGAGGCGCAGCACCATCACGCCCGCATAGGCGAAGAAAAGGCCGAGCGAGGCATAGAAGCCCAACTGGTTCTTGGAGGCGAAGGCGCCGACGAAGCTGTAGGTGCCATCCAGCGGGTCGAAGAAGTAGACACCGAACAGCAGGGAGTAGAGAAGCACGAGCGTGCAGCCGGCGATCGCACCGCGGGTCAGCGTCGAGACGCTGATGGTTCGCATGGCGATCAGTGCGCAGATGATGTGGCTCAGATACTGGAGGGCTGCGCGCAGCGACGTCGAGGGCGCCGGCGACCAGAAGACGGAGACGAAGCAGAAGAGGCCGAAACCAAACAGCCAGAGAAGCTGCATGTAATTGCCCAGCACCCGCCGATAATCGAGCAGCACCAGCGGGAACCAGAGGGCGTAATAGACCAGGATGGAGGCCTGACCGAAGCGGCTGGAATAGGCAAAGACAAAGAACGAGAGCGCCACGGCGACGATGCCGTAGGGCGCGTTCACGTTCATGTCGATGAAGGAAGCCTTTGCCAGCTTCATGGTTCGCCTCACTGCATCAGCAATTGCGAGGAAACCTTCACGACGTCGCCGGGCCGCACCAGCGTGGCCTCGTTCGCTTCGATCTCCTTCGACCCCTGTCCCTCGTCACGCACAATGGAGTAATGGATCGTGGCGGACTTTCCGCTGGGGTCGAACTTCAGGGCTTCAGCAGATTGTGCCAGAGCTTCCGCGACAAGCTGCTGGCTGGTGGAAATCTGCAGGTTCAGCTTTTCCATCTCGGCCTCGGTATCCTGGAGATCCTTGGCCCGTTGCGCCTGCCAGTCGTTACGAAGATTGACCTCATCCTGCTGTGCCTGCGTGATCTGCTGCTTGGCACGCAGTGAATTGGTGTCGATATCAAGCAGCGTCGATTGGAGTTCCGCCGTGCGCTTTTCGATGTCGAGCAGACGCGTACTGAGCGCCAGGCCCTGTTCGCTGAGGCGGCTCACCTTGTCGCGATCTTCCTGCGCCAGTTCCAGCTGCCGGGTCTGCGTGTCCGTCTTGCGCTTCAGCGATTCCACTTCGCTCTGAAGAAGCGATTTCAGGTCAGCCAAGGCCTTCAACTGGAGTTCGTAACGGTCGCGGCGCTGCTTCATCAGTGCCGTTTCGCTACGGATCAGCTCGTCCGCATTCGGAACCCGCTCCAGTTCCTTGGGCATCTTGATGTCAGCGTTGCCGTTGTTTTCGGCCAGAAGGCGAGCGTGCCGCGCAATCAGCCGGGCGCGCTGAGAATCATAGACGGCCATGTCGCCCTTGGCATTGATGAAATCGCGAGCGAAGCGCTGCCCGGATTCCGAGCGCCGGAGCCCACCGGCAAGGCTGACGGCCTTTAGGACGGTCAGGTTCGGTGAAAAGGGATATTCACCGGGGGTGTGGACATCGCCGGCCAGATAGACCGGCCGGAACTGTGCGACTTCAACGGACGCTGAAGGCAAATTGCGAAGGGCAAACTGCTGCTGCAACTGCTTGCCGATCTCAGTGCCGATTTCCGCCGGCGTCTTGCCGGCCGCCTTCAGCTCCCCGATGAAGGGGAGAGCAACGCCGCCATCTGGCCCGATGCTATAATCCCCTGAAAGTGCATCCCAGTTGCGGATGGTGCCATCCGTGGGCTGCCATTCGGCGATGCGGATGCGCACCTTGTCCATGACGCCCAGGCGGTAGGTGTCATCGGCTGCCATCGCCGACTGCCCCGCAAACATCGTGAGGGCGAGGACCAGTCCGGTGACCTGCAAGCCTTGCCGGTTACGATGCTGCCGTTTCAGTGTTTTCGACATGAATGACCTCTGAATTCAACGGACAGGCGGCGGGCTCGGGAGGCCCTGCATCCTGTCCGGGAATGAACCTGCGTCGAAATAGGGTGCTATGCCTGTAAGGGAAGCGGTGACAGGGTGACTGACGTGCCGTCAGTAGCTGCCACGAGAAAGGCAAACGGCCGGAATGGTCTTCAGGATGATCGAGACATCCGTCATCAGCGACCAGTTCTGGACATAGTGGGTATCGAAGGCGATACGGCTTTCATAGGATACATCGTTGCGGCCACTGATCTGCCACAGGCCCGTCAGGCCCGGGCGGGTCTGCAGGTAGTAGACGGCAAAGTTATCGTAGAGCGTCAGTTCATCATCGACGACCGGACGCGGTCCCACCACACTCATCTCGCCACGCAGAATGTTCAGAAGCTGCGGCAGTTCATCAAGGCTGAGCTTACGCAACACGCTGCCAACGGCTGTTACACGCGGATCGTTCTTCAGCTTGCGCGTGGTACGCCATTCCTCGGCGGCTTCCGGGTTATTCTGAAGGTGTCGGCGTAGCACCTCGTCTCCGTTCACCATCATGGTGCGGAACTTCAGGCATTTGAAATAGCGGCCATTATGGCCGACACGGCGGTGTCCGTAGAATGCGGGACCGGGATCGGTCAGCTTCACGAGTGTCAGGATCAGCAAAAAAAGCGGACTGAACACCAGGAGAGCTGCCACTGCCGTCGTAACATCGAATGCACGTTTGGCGAGCCCGCCGGTTGGGAAGGCGAGCTGCATTTCTTCAGATGCATCAAACGGCGAATTTGCCGATCGTGTCGCGGACTTCATAGAGGGAACTCCATTTTGGTTGCGAATGGTCGGTGCCTTTGCGGCGCGTTAGAGCTTGCGAATGTGATTATAATTATGTGTTCTGAATTTGTTGCCAGTCCTTTTTTTGCACCGAAAGCCGTACAACCGTTTCAAAAGGGGTTTGCACAGGCATTCGCAGGCTAGAGGGACAATGCTATAAAAGAATTTTTCGAATGGTTTTTCGAATTTTACTGTTTGATTTCGGAAATTTTCAGGTCGTTCTCCAAGCTAAGACGTGACTTTTACAGTTTTAGATGGCACTTCACTTGAATGCATTAGAGGTATGAAATCTTTCTTTAACCCAGTTTGGTTACCTTAATATCTGTCAGTTAATCATATTTCTGCACTGCAATGACCATGCTGCACTGCAATGAAGGCCATCAGGCGCCGCAACTTCTGTGTAACAAATTTTGATCCCTGCTCGCGGCTTACCGTGGCACTTCGATGCGTATTCTCGTTTTGGTTGCGTCAAATGCGTCCTAAATCTGTCATCACAATTTCAGGCTAACGAACCTGATGACGAAAAGTTCTATGGCCGGTACCCACGCCGAT
Source organism: Rhizobium oryzicola (assembly GCF_030504645.1). GTDB lineage: Bacteria > Pseudomonadota > Alphaproteobacteria > Rhizobiales > Rhizobiaceae > Neorhizobium > Neorhizobium oryzicola. The sequence goes on from NZ_JAUKWQ010000007.1 coordinate 24,204, forward strand.
GTGCTAATAGGATAGATGCAGTCTTTAGAAAGCTTACCGGCTGCAGCGTCGGACCAGAGGCACATGTTCCCGTGATGACTTCGAAGCCCACGCGTCCGGGAGGGTTGTGATGTACGCACCGCGTGCGCTTTTCAGTATGCTGGTGGTTTTGGTGGTCTTTGCCATTTCCACTTACCTTCTGTACGGCTCTTTCTGGAGTACGGTTCTTCAGACGATCCTGTGCGCCATCATCCTGCAGGTTGGATATTTTCTTGCGGTTGTTTTCCTGGTGAGACGGGAACACGCCCTGCGACAGGCTGATCCTGACGACGCGACTGCCGTTTCTCGCTCGCGTGAAACCAATCGTTCGGAAGAGGCGCATCCGGCGTCTGCGCCAAGCCTCAAGGTCGGCGATCGCTAAATAGTCAATTCCGATTCAAATTCAGATCTTCCATATCCTCGTCAATTTCCTAGGTTTGCATTGGGGAAAGAATCGACGGAACGGAGGCTGGGATGACTGGAATGACCGGTGATGGCGTATGCGTTATCATTGCCGCCAAGGATGCGGCCGATACGATCGGCAAGGCGATTGCATCCGCGCTTGCGGAAGCGCCTGTCCGGGAAGTGGTTGTCGTGGATGACGGTTCCTCGGATGGCACTGCTGACGTGGGACGGGCTCTGGATGATGGCTCCGGCCGGGTCAAGGTGATCCGCTTCGACCGCAATCGGGGTCCATCTGCAGCTCGCAATGCGGCCATAGCGGCATCGTCGTCGCCGCTGATTAGCATTCTCGACGCTGACGATTTCTTTTTCCCAGGCCGCTTCGAGGCCATGCTGCAGGAAACGAACTGGGATCTGATCGCCGACAATATCGGCTTCATCCACCACGATGCCTCCATGAGCGTTCAACCGGATCGCTTCCATCCGCGGACACGGCAATTGTCACTCATTGATTTCGTCAACGGCAATATCTCGAAGCGCGGCACCCAGCGTGGTGAGATCGGCTTTCTCAAGCCCGTCATTCGCCGGGATTTTCTGCTCCGGCATTCGCTGCGCTACAATGAGGATCTGCGACTCGGCGAGGATTACGATCTTTATCTCAGGGCATTGGCGCTTGGTGCGCGTTACAAGGTCATCGATCATTGCGGTTATGGTGCGGTGGTGCGTGCCAATTCGCTCAGCGGCCGCCATCGTACCGAAGATCTTGGCCGGCTTTACCGGGCGGAAAAAGCCATTCGGGAAACGCTAGGCCTGCTCGATGCCCAGCAGGCGGCGGCCGTGCTGCGACACGAACGCCAGATCAAGGCGCGCTACGAACTGAGGAATTTTCTCGATATCGGCAAGTCACGCGGCAAGCCTGCGGCGATCCTGCATATGCTGGGACGTCCCGATGCGGCGCCTGCGATCATATCAGGTGTGCTAGGGGACAAACTGGATGCCGTGACACGGGCGCGAAAGGCCCCGCCGGCACCGGTGCCAGCGGGTCAGTTGCGCTATCTTCTGCCGGCGGTGCCCGTTGCTCAGAAATAGTCCCGGCGAACCCCTTCGATCACCTGCATGAAGCGCTCCTTCTTCGCTTCCAGCGCCCCATCCGGGGAGAGCTGCGGTTCTGCGCGGCTCGCCTGCCAGAGCGCAAGCGTGGAGGGGGCGGCTAGCATCTGCTTTGCCACGGATCGGAAGCTTCCGCCGGATGTTGCCTGACGCGATAGCGTCGCCACCGTGTCCGCCCCAGGATATGGCGCAGGCGCATTCTCCTGCGCGTTGGGGAATTTCAATCCCCAGAAGCGCGATTGCTTGCGCACGGCTTCAGCACGCGTGGAAACCGGTACGTAGCGTGGCGCATAGGTTGCCCCGACGGAACTTGCCCAATCGGTCCATTTGAAGTTGTTGATGGAACGGGAGGTGCTGACGGCAACCCATGGCACGCGGAAGGCATCTGCCAGAATGGCACCGTGCATGGATTCGGCTACGATGAATTCCGACTGCGCAATGCGCGTGATGACGGATTTCGCCTCTTCACGGGGATCGAGATAGGTCAGCCCGGCCGGTTCGCAGGCCTGCTTCCAAATCCCGAACTCTGCCGATTCCCAATGAGGGATAAAGGTTTTCTTGTAGCGTTTCGGCTGATTGCGGAATTCCGGCATGTCCGCGACCATCACCGCCGGATCGACGATGCCCATCTCGGTCGGCAGATTGAGCTTGGCAGCCGTCAGCGGTCCGCGAACGCAGCGCACATCCCATTCGGCGGTGTTGGTGATATCAGGTGGCATGCCGTAGCCGTAACCGCTGCCGATCACGAGCTTTCGGGTGCCAGTTGGCAGCAGGACCGGATTGAGAACGGTGCCGACGCCGACCAGAAGAACATCCGGGTGGCTGTCTCGGAGCCCCGGCAGAAGGTAATCCCAGAGCCAGAGATTGAGGTCGTCGCCGAAATTCCCGTGGTGCGATTCCCAGTGGTAAGGCTTCATGTCGAGTGATCCTTCAGGCGATAGGGGAGGGTGAAGTCCAGCGCGCATCAGCGCGCTGCGGCTTCGTCAACGGGAGCTTCCGGCAGCCGCGACAGGCTTAAGTTTGCCGGCACCCAGTTCAAATGCGGCACGGATGAGAGCCGGATCACGCAGTGCCCAGCGGGCAAGAAGCGTGAGATCCGGCATTTTCTTCCGCTTCACCAGACCGGCCTGGCTCCACAGTGCCTGCCGTCTTGCGGTGTTTTTGTAGGAGGCAATGGATGCGACATCCGCCGGACGGCGGGCAAACCGCTGCTCCAGCGTGTCGAGTGCCACCCAGGTATTGAACTGCTGGCGCAGGAACTGCGGCGACTGGTTGTCGATACTGTGGAAGATGTTGATGCCACGCCCGCGTTTTGCACCGGCATCGTCGCAGAGCAGCGGACGGCGCGCGGCCAGAATGCAGTCGCAGAAGAACAGCACGTCTTCCGCCGCAAGGCGCAGCGATGGATCAAAGCGCACCTTCTCGAAGATATGGCGCCCGATCACCATGCAGGAGAGGTGCAGGAAGCTCCAGTTCTTCAGCATGGTGCTGGCGAGATCGGGGATTTCGAGCAGAAGCGGCTTCTCCGAAAGGCGTACCGCCCCTTCCGTCTTTTCGAGCGTCGCCATGCCGAAGTGGTAATAGAAATCCTCATCCGGCTGCATCGAGGCCCAATAACAATCGCCATCAAAGGCGGTGAGGCTCTCATAGGCGTTCTTCAGATGATCCGGCAGCCAGATGTCATCCGAATCAAGCAGCGCGACATAGCGGGTATCCGTTGGTACATTGTCCAAACCCGTGTTGCGTGCGCCGCCAGGGCCTGCGTTCAGTTGCTTGATAAGCCGAACCTTGTCCAACTGTTCCGGCGGCAGCTTTTCCAATTCCCGTTCCGCGGGGAAAGGTGATTCGTCATCAACGACGATGACCTCGAAATCCTGGTAGGTCTGCTGGAAGATCGATTGCAGGGCGCGCCCCAGCACGCCTTCCTGCTTCTGGTAAAACGGGATGATGATCGTAAATGTTGCCATATGTCGCCCCACTGTCTCTGGAAAGTTCAGGCGAGGGATGACGTTTTCCCGCACCCGCGTTTGAGCGGCAGTTCAGCACCAGTTTCCTCCCGACACCGGTACCCTGTGGATATCTGTTTCGTCTCTCCTCATCGTCAAGATGGCGTGTCTTCTCCCAAGCAGGGCAGAGACAGAGCCAGCTTTAAGGCTGAAGTTTGACGTCTGCCCCGCTCTCATCCGCCCTCAAGTCCTCTTTCGTCCGTCCCGGTTTCGCCGCATTTGAACCGGAAGCGGCTCCGAATTCCGCACGACCATTTACATAGTCCATTTTTTACTGATACCTTATCATAAAATTTCTGAAAAGGCTTCCCTTGCGAAGTCCTTGGCGCCAAGGGCAGTTGCGGGAAATGTTCAAGCCTGCGAACAGAGCGGAGAGGGCACAAATCTGATAGGTACTTGAGATTTTGCTGCACTGCCACATTTTCCACGAAACTGGGCAGCATGCTTTTCAGCAAGTTCTGAAGTGAGTCTGCTGTAGACGACAACCGGTCGCGAGGGGAGGCGCGGCTCAAGAGGGGTACACGATATGACCGCAGGTCAGAGCATATCCTCCCGTTGCACGCCGATGAGCAGCCCGCTTGTCGTGATGCTGTCGATGGTGCCTTGTTCCTCGAAGGTAGCCCTTCATCGCCGCACAAACGTGACGATTCCCACGCAGTTCCGAAAGATTGGAGGTGAATGATGTCCCATCTTCACGGCATGTCCCGGACCATTTTCCCCACCCTTAGCCTTGGTCTTCTTCTCTTGTCTGGTTCTGCGTCCGCGCAGGAGCCACTCGGCAGCTCCTTCGTGGAAAACTTCGATCGGTTGGATCCATCGATCTGGTACATTTCCGATGGCTGGAACAATGGCGGTCATCAGAACTGCCAGTGGTCCAAGGACGCGGTGAAGGTCGAAAACGGTCGCCTCGTGCTCACCTTCCAGGCCGCTGATGTGAAGGATCGCCAATATGCCTGCGGCGAAATCCAGACCCTAAAGCGGTTCAGCTATGGCACCTATGAAATCCGCATGAAGGCTGCGACGGGTTCGGGGCTCAACTCTGCCTTCTTCAGCTATATCGGCCCGACCGACAAGAAGCCGCATGACGAGATCGACTTCGAAGTGCTGGGCAAGAATACGGCCCAAGTGCAGGTCAACCAGTATATTAATGGCAAGGCCGGCAATGAGAAGCTTGTGCCGGTCGCAGGTGGTGCGGACAAGGCTTACAATGATTACGCCTTCATCTGGGAAGAAAACCGGCTGCGGTTTTTCGTGAACGGCAAGCTGGTCCAGGACGTCACCGACAAGGCGAAAATCCCGACCAACCCGCAGAAGATCTTCGCAAGCCTTTGGGGCACCGACACGCTGAAGGATTGGATGGGCACCTTTGCCTATAACGGGCCGGTTCAGATGGAGGTGGATCGCATCGCCTTCACCAAGCTGGGCGAAAGCTGCCGTTTCCCCGAATCCGTGCTCTGCACCACGAACTGACCCGTATCGCACGGGTCGGATCTTTCTCTTTGCATCGCCCCGATGAAGGCTGAGACAGGAGTAGCGTCGTTTGAACCTGAATGTTCTTTACCTCGCCCATGACCTTTCGGATGCCGCGGTCCGCCGGCGTGTCGTCACGCTGCAAGCCGGCGGTGCCCGTGTCACGGTCGCCGGTTTCCAGCGCAAGGATAATCTTCTGCAAGGCGAGGCTGAGGTCAGGAGCATTTTGCTGGGGCGCACCGCCGATGGCAGGCTTGGTCAACGTATCGCGGCAGTTCTCAAGGCTCGTCTGTCCCTTGGGCGGCTTCTTCGCGGCATTGAGAAACCTGATGTCATCATTGCCCGCAACCTGGAAATGCTGGCCCTTTCAAAAGGAGCCTCATCCTTCTTTGGCGGCGTGCCTGTTGTCTACGAATGTCTGGATATCCACCGGCTTCTGCTGGACGATGGCATCAAAGGGCGCTTGCTGCGGGGAGCGGAAGCCAGTTTTGGCCGGGGCGCATCCTTGCTGATCACCAGTTCACCGGCCTTTATCGAGCATTATTTCAACACGCGTTCCGGTCTCCACCTTCCGACATTGCTGCTTGAGAACAAGGTACTTGAGCTGCAGTCACCGGCAGGGGAGGGCAAGCCGCGGCTTCGCCCGCCGGCGCCCGGCGAGCCCTGGCGGATCGGCTGGTTTGGTGCGATCCGTTGCGCCAAATCCTTCCGCATCCTGGCCGAGTTTGCCGCGCGCATGGAAGGTCGCGTCGAAATCATTATTCGGGGGCGACCGTCACCCCGGGAATTCGCCGACTTTAATTCACTGGTGGCGGCTTCTCCGCATGTCCGCTTTCACGGCGCCTACAAAAACCCGGAGGATCTGGCGGAGATCTACCGCGAGGTCCAGTTCGTCTGGGCGATCGACTTCTTCGAGGAAGGGTTGAACTCGAGCTGGCTGCTGCCCAACCGGCTGTATGAAGGCTCGCTGCATGGCGCCATACCGATCGCGCTTCAATCGACCGAGACGGGTCGATATCTGGGCAGCCGCAGCCTCGGGCTGCTCATGGAGCGCGCCAACCCCGAAGAACTTCATGCGCATTTCAGCGCGATGAACGCTGACGCCTATACGGATCTCTTCGAGAGCCTCGCCCGTGTGGACCGCGCCCACTGGGTCACTGGCCCCTCTGATTGCGTGGCTCTTGTGCGCCAGCTTTCCCTGCTTGGCGTGCGCGATGCTGCGCAGCCGGATCTCACCCTCACGTCCACCCTGCAATCGGAAGGTTAAAGTATGTCGTCTCCGATCCTGCCTGACATGAAAGCCCTGATCATCATTCCCTGCCTGAACGAGGCGCGCAACATCGAGCGTATCCTGCGCAAGATTGCCGCAAACCGGGGAAACCAGGACATGCTGATCGTCGTTGCGGATGGCGGCAGCAGCGACGGTACGCGTCCGATCGTGACGCGGCTGATGGAGGAGATCGAGGGGCTTGAACTTCTCAACAATCCGAAACGCATTCAAAGTGCAGCGGTCAATCTGGCGGTGGAAAAATTCGGCGCGGGCAGGGACTACCTGATCCGTATCGACGCGCATGGCGATTACCCTGATGACTACTGTCAGGCGCTGCTGCAGGAGGCGGTGGATACCGGGGCCGACTCGGTCGTCGTCGGCATGAAGACGGTCGGGTTTGGCGTATTCCAGAAGGCAACCGCTGTCGCCCAGAATTCCAAGCTCGGCAATGGTGGCTCAAAGCATCGGGCCGGCGCCTCCGGTCACTGGATCGATCATGGGCATCATGCGCTGATGCGCATTTCCGCCTTCCGCCAGGTGGGGGGATACGATGAAACCTTCACCCACAATGAAGATGCGGAACTGGATTTTCGTCTGCGCAAGTCGGGCTTCCGCATCTGGATGACCGCCAAGACCTATATGGTCTATTACCCACGCTCTGCGCCCTATCCGCTGTTTCGCCAATATCTCGGCTATGGCCGAGGGCGCGCCCGCAATCTTTTGAAGCATCGGTCCATCCCGAAGCTCAGGCAGGCCATTCCGCTTGCCGTGCTGCCTGTCGTCGTGGGCGCGTTGCTCGCCGTGCTCCATTGGGCAGCGGCGGTACCGTTGATCGTATGGGTTGTTGCCTGCCTCGGTTACGGCGTCTGGATCGCGTTGTCCGAGCGCAACGCTTACGGGCCGCTTGCGGCACTTTCGGCCATGATCATGCATCTCGCCTGGTCTGCGGGCTTCTGGTTGGAACTGTTGAAGATCAAACCCCGGAGGGCAGCGGCATGATGGATGGGCGGGATCAATCCGTCGTGCGGGTCGATATCGGTGTCTGCACCTTTCGACGGTCGGAACTGGAGGCGACCCTGGCGTCGCTTTTTCAGCTTCTCGTTCCAGCGGGCGTGAAGGTGCGCATTATCGTTGCTGACAATGATGAGGTGCCAAGCGCGGAGGCGCTGGTCGAGAGTTTGCGCGCTCGCTCGCCGTTCGACATCTTCTATGTGCATTGCCCGAAATCCAATATTTCGATTGCGCGCAATGCCTGCCTGTCCGCCAGCCGCGCCGACTATCTCGCTTTCATCGACGATGACGAAACGGCAAGCGTCGAATGGCTTTCGCAATTGCTGGAGACGGCCTCTCACACGGCGGCGGATGCGGTTCTGGGGCCTGTTCAGGCAGTCTATGATGACCGGGCTCCGGCCTGGATGCGGGTGGGCGATTTCCATTCCACTCTGCCGGTCTTTGTCGATCGCTCTATCCGCACGGGTTATACCTGCAATGTGCTGCTCGACCTGCGCTCCCCGCGCATTCGCGGTCGGCGGTTCGCGCTCAGCCTCGGGCAGAGTGGTGGAGAGGACACCCATTTCTTTACGCAGGTGACTGATGCCGGCGGGCGCATTGCCTTTGCGGAAAAGGCTCTGGTGCTGGAACCGGTACCGGAAAAGCGGGCGCGCTTCGGCTGGCTGATGAAGCGGCGCTTCCGCTCCGGCCAGACGCATGGGCGGATTGTCGGTGCTAAAAACTCAACGGTCGGTCGGCTTTCGCAGGCGGCACTTGCTGGTGCAAAGGCGGCTTTTTGCCTTCTGGGTTCTGCGGCCTATCTTCTCTCGCCGATCGAACGCAACCGCTATGCCCTGCGGGGTGTCCTTCATCTGGGCGCCATTAGCGGCATCATGGGCATGCGGGAAATTCGTCAGTATGGTTCGGTGGAGGCAGCATGAGCTTGGATGCAATGCCGGATGTCAGCTTCGTGGTCGCCGCATATAATGCGCGCGAAACCATTGCCCGCACGCTGGAGAGTGCGCTGACCCAGGTGGGCGTCACTTTGGAAGTGATTGTGGTGGATGACCGCTCGACGGATGGTACGGCGGAGCTTGTCCGCTACTATGGCGACCCGCGCGTTCGACTGGTCGAACTGCCGGTCAATTCCGGCCCAGGTGCGGCCCGCAATGCCGGCATCGAAGCGGCGCGTGGGCGCTGGATCGCGGTTCTCGATTCCGATGATGAGATCCTGCCGCATCGCACCGCTGCCATGATCGCCTGTGCCGGTGCAAAGTCTGCCGAGATCGTTGTCGATAATCTTCAGGTGGTGAAGCCCGGCGCGCCGCGCGACGTCATGTTCTCCGAGCGGGAACTGCAGAAGCGCGAGATGCTGACCCTGGCCGACTTCATCGACTCCAATGTCATTTTCCGCTCCACCTATAACTTTGGCTACATGAAGCCGATGTTCGAGCGCGCGTTTCTGAACCGGTTGGGTCTGCGCTTCGATGAGAGCCTGAGGATAGGCGAGGATTATCTGCTTCTCGCCTCCGCGCTTGCCAGCGGCGGACGGTGCGCCATCGAACCCTCGGTCGGCTATGTCTACCATATCCGCGAAGGCTCGATATCACGCGTACTGGAACCGCGGCATGTGCGTGCCATGATCGAGGCCGATAGTAGCTTCGTTGCCCGCTACCCCTTGGACGCCAAGGCCGCTGCCGCGCAAGGGCGGCGCAGCCGCAGTCTGGTGGAGGCGGATGCCTTCCTGGCGCTGGTGGAGGCGATCAAGAAAAGGTCCGCGGGCGATTGCCTGCGGATTGCGCTGAAACATCCGGCGGCACTCCGTCATCTCAAAATGCCGATTGCGGCGCGGATGCGCCGGATCATCCAGCCAACACCGCGTCTCACAAAGGCGTCTTCCCGATCAGCTGGCTGATCGTCTGGGCTCAGAAGGATCTTCATGATGGATCAAATCAACTTCCGCACGACGACCACATATCCGGGCGCTCCCAGGGAAACCGATAGCTTCATTGATTTGGACCGGCTGTTCACGATCGTGATGCGCCGCCTGAAACTGATTGGCATCTGCGTCGTCGTGGCCATGGTGCTGGCCGGCGCCTACTTGCTTGTGACACCCTCCACCTATACGGCGATGACGCAGATCCTGATCGACGAAAACCTCTCTCGCTATGCGGAGGAGGAGCAGAATGCGCAGTCTGCCCAGCAGATCGACAACCGCATCGCAAGCGCTGTCGAGATCCTCAAGTCCAAGGCCCTGGCGCTGCGGGTGACGGATGAGGCGGGCCTTGCGGATAACGATACCTTCCTCAATCCGCCCGCCTCTCCGATTGCGTTGGCAAAGGATTCGGTCAAAAGCATCCTGGCGCTGGTGAAACGCGGTGGCCCCACGGTATCCGAGGCTGATGCTCGCAACGGGCGGCGCGAAAAGGCAGCTGCCATGTTGCAGCAGGCGCTGGAAGCCGACCGCGTCGGGCGCAGTTCCGTTATCGCGGTTTCGGTCAAATCGTCCACGCCGCAACTGTCGGCTCGGATCGCGCGGGCCTATGCGGAGGCTTACGTCTCCGAACAGCTGAACGCGAATTTTGAGGCGACAGAACGCGCCTCCAATTGGCTGCAGGAGCGTCTGACCGAACTCAACAACCGCTCGCAGGAAGCATCCATGGCGGTCGAGAAATACAAGATCGACCACGGTTTGATTTCGCCGCGCGGCGAACTTCTCTCGGCGCAGCAGCTTTCCGATCTCACCAGCCAGTTGATCGTGGCGCAGGCGGATGCCGCGACAGCGACCGCCCGCTACCAGCAATACAAGGCAATTGTTGACCAGGGGCAGGATGCCGCCGTCAACAACGCCATCGTCTCCTCCCGCGATACGGACAACACGGTTATCCAGGACCTGCGCAAGCGCTATGTGGCGACAGCCGAGCGCGAACGCGGCGTTGTGGATCAGTTCGGTGCCGATCATCCGCAGGCGAAAATGCTGGAGAGCGAGAAGTCGCAGATCGGCCAGCAGATCTACCGCGAGCTTCAGCAGCTGACCTCCGGTTTCCGCAATGATGCCGAGGTGGCAGGTTCGCGTGAGAAATCGTTGCGCGACAGCATCGACCGTGTCGCGGGCCGCAATTCCGAGGCAAATGTGTCCCTCGTCCAGCTGCGCGAACTGGAGCAGAAGGCGACGTCGCTCAAGGCACTGTACCAGACCTATCTGGACCGGTTCGAACAGGCGTTGCAGCAGCGCTCCTTCCCGATTGCCAAGGCGCGTGTCATTTCCTCCGCCGGCATCCCTTCTGCGCCGTCCAGCCCACGCAAGACGCTGACCATGGCTCTATCGATCGTGCTTGGCCTTTTTGTCGGTGGTGGCATCGCGACGGTTCTGGAACTGAAGGAACGTTCGCTGCGGGTCGGCCAGGATGTGCGAAGCCAGCTGGGCCTGCGCTTCCTCGGTTATCTGCCGCTTCTCTCGGCCTCGACGAAGGCAGCGCTTGCAGAAACTGACAAGTCGCGCAATGCGCTCGTCAAGGCCGGCGGCGGAACAGGGGGTGTTCCGGAGGATGCCAAGAAGAGCTTCAATGAGAAGCTGCGGCGGGTGACTGCCGAATATCCGCGCTCCGGCTTTACCGAAACGCTGCGCAACACAAAACTTGCCTGCGATCTGGCGCTGCCTGGACGAAGCTGCCGCGTGATTGCTGTCATTTCCGCTCTGCCTGGAGAAGGCAAGTCCACAATTGCCGCTAATCTGGCCGTGCTGCTCGGTTCGATGAACAAGCGCACACTTCTCTTGGATGCCGATCCGCACGATGGTGGTTCGAGTGGCATCCTCGGCGCAGAACCCCTGAATGGGCTGATGGAGGTGTTGCGCGGCGAGGCCCCCTGGACCAGCGCCATCACGCTGGAGCCGACCGCCAATCTCGCGATCCTGCCGATCGCCTCGCCCAACAAGGCGATGCCGCATACCAGCGAGCTACTTGCTTCCGCCGACATGACGCGCCTGATGGAAACCGTGGGCGGCAAGTTTGATTACGTGGTGGTGGATCTTGCGCCGCTGGTGCCTTCCATCGATGCCAAGGCTTTCGCGCATCATGTCGATGCCTTCGTCTGGGTGGCGGAATGGGGTGAAACCCCGGTCAAGCTCATCCGCAGCCTCATGGATGCCGAACCGTCCATCTCCTCGAAGACGGCCGGCGTGATCCTCAACAAGACGGATATGGACGAGCTTCCGAAATATGCCGATCCCGGTGCGCCGGAACGTTTTCGTGCACGTTATGCTCCCAACAGTGCGGATGAGCCGGCCATGGCCTGACCACACTTTTCGGGCTGATTTTCTGCGGGCCGCGAGCGATCGCGGCCTTTTTCATGAGGAGCGGATGACGCCAAAGAGAACGATAACGAGATAGAGCCCGAAGGCCGCCAGCGTATATATAATAAAGAATGAAACGAGGCCTCGACCGCCGCGCCGCTTTTGCTGCCGCTTCGAATAACTATCCTCGGGAGCCGTGATCGGGTCGTTTTCAGGATCTTTTGCCATCATGCCTGCCTTTCCGTGTCGAGATCCAACAGGACAGGCAGGCGAGGGTTCCGGCATAACGCCTTATACCAAATCTCGATGATAGGAATCGATTGCGCCGGAGCGATTTTGGTTTCCGGCGAGGAGAAAACCACAGTCGGACCCGTTGGTCCGGCGCGGATTTTCGACGACGTCCGGAGGCCTAAAGCGCCCGGTCCTCCGGATGGGCCGGAAATCCTTCACCGACTTTGTCGCAATCCTCGACCGATGCGGGAGCATCGCTCTCCGGTATGCTCCTTGCCGGATGAAGGCCTCCGGTCCCACGCAATCGGTTCCTATCATCGAGATTTGGTATTATTCTTCGGTCGTGGCGATCCGGTTGCGACGGCGCCAAAGATAGCTGGCAGCAGCAAGCGACATGATCGCAAGACCAAACCACGTCAGCGCATAGACCAAATGGCTGTTACGGAATTGAATGACGGTAAGGCCACCGACAGGATAACCACCCGGATTGGGGGTGGCATCTGCGTCGATGAAATAAGGCGCGGTGTTTGAAAGCGCCTGCTGTTTTGCGATGGCCTGCACATCCCGCGAATACCAGCGCCCGTTTGCCGGATCATTGGAGCGGAGGAATGCTCCGCCAGGCTCGGTGATCCGGAGCAGGCCGGTGACGGTGACATTATCCGTCGACTGACCTTCCGGGCGGGATGCGGCATCCCGCTTCTCCTGCGGGACAAAGCCACGATTGATCAGGATGGTGCCGCGGTCGGAAGTCAGAAGCGGTGTTACCACCCAGAAACCGGGGCCACGTTCGGTCACCGCCTGAACCAGCACTTCCCTGTCGCTCTGGAAGATTCCGCTCGCGGTGACGCGGCGGTATTCCGCATTGTCCGCCGAAATGCTGTTCCAGTCCGCAGGACCGGGTGCCGGGACCGCCGGTGCCGAAACACGGGCCGCGACGCGGGCAATGAGGTCCAGCTTCCAGAACAGCCTCTCGATCTGCCAGATACCCAGGCCTGAAAAGACCAGGGTCATGAAGGCCATGAAAATGGCGAGGCCGATGCGCGGCTTGCGGGCAGGTGCGGGGGCTTGGGAGGTCATGGAGTTCAGCAGTCAGCTCATACAAGAAGGGCGGCACTTTCGTGCCGCCCTGTCATACCCGTCAGGGCATGTTCTTCATCATTTCGGGGCTCATCGGCATCATGTTGGCATTCAGATGATGCATGACCCAGAGCGAACCCGCCATGGCAATGACCACGATGATGATCGTGAAGATCAGGGCCAGCATGGTCCAGCCGCCTTCCGACTTGGCGTTCATGTGCAGGAAGTAGATCATGTGAACCACGACCTGCACTGCGCCCAGGATCATGATGATCGAGGCGGTCGCAGCCTTGCTGTCGATGACATTGTTCATGACAAGCCAGAAGGGAATGGCCGTCAGGATCACCGACAGAATGAAACCGGTCATATAGCTCTTGAAGGAGCCGTGCGCGGCTTCATGCCCGTGGCTGTGCGCATGATGCGTGTTGTGGGCACTTTCGTGCGCGGGGGCTTCAGGGTGCGAGCTCATCCGAGGACTCCCAGCAGGTAGACGATGGAGAAGACGCCGATCCAGATGACGTCAAGGAAGTGCCAGAACATGGAAAGGCACATCAGGCGGCGGCGGTTGGCTTCGACGAGGCCGAACTTGGCAACCTGCACCATCAGCGTGATCAGCCAGATCGTGCCGAAGGTGACGTGCAGACCGTGCGTACCCACCAGCGTGAAGAAGATGGAGAGGAACGCGCTGCGGTCCGGACCTGCACCCTCGTGGATCAGGTGGTTGAACTCGTAGAGTTCGAGCGCCAGGAAGATCGCGCCGAAGATGCCGGTGACGAACAACCAGAGCAGCGTGCCGCTTCTGTCGTTCTTTTCCATTCGCAGCATGGCAAAGCCATAGGTGATGGAGGAGAAGAGCAGCATGGCGGTGTTGATGGCCACCAGCTTCAGGTCGAACAGGTCGGCCGGCGCAGGGCCGGCCGCATAATTGCGGCCGAGCACAGCATAGGTGACGAAGAGGACTGCGAACATCAGGCAGTCGCTCATCAGGTAGATCCAGAAGCCCAGCATGGTGCTGCTTTCCGGATGATGCTCTTCCGTCAGGTAGAATTCCGGCTTGTCGGCCGAAACGGCATGGGTGTTACTCATGGTGCTTAGGCCTGTTCCGCGAGCTGTTTCGTCCGGGCATTTTCCGTCGTGGTGACGGTTTCAACCGGAATGTAGAAGTCACGCTTGTAGTTGAAGGTATGCGCGATCGCCACGACGATGATGCCGAGGAAGGACAGCGCAGCCAGCCACCACATGTACCAGATCAGACCGAAGGCCAGTGCCACGCTGAGGCCCGACAGGATGACGCCCGTGCCGGTGTTTTTCGGCATGTGGATCGGCTTGAAGCCTTCCAAGGGACGGACGTAACCGCGACGCTTCATGTCGTACCATGAATCGTGATCATGCACGACCGGCGTGAAGGCGAAGTTGTAATCTGGCGGCGGGGAAGACGTCGACCATTCCAGCGTACGCGCATCCCATGGGTCGCCCGTGGTGTCACGCAACTGGTCGCGCTTCAGGAAGCTGACGATGAGCTGGATGACGAAGGAGGCAATGCCGAGCGCGATCAGGAAGGCACCAAAGGCGGCAATCACGAACCAGATCTGCAGGGATGCATCCTCGAAGTGGTTGACGCGGCGGGTCACGCCCATCAGGCCGAGCACGTAGAGCGGTGCGAAGGCGAACCAGAAGCCGATCTGCCAGAACCAGAAGGACATCTTGCCCCAGAACGGATCGAGCTTGTACCCGAATGCCTTCGGGAACCAGTAGTTCACGCCAGCCAGCAGGCCGAACACGACGCCGCCGATGATCACGTTATGGAAGTGCGCGATCAGGAACAGCGAGTTGTGCAGCACGAAGTCAGCCGGAGGAACGGCGAGCATCACGCCCGTCATGCCGCCGATGACGAAGGTCAGCATGAAGCCGATCGTCCAGAGCATGGGCGGCTCGTAGCGGATGCGGCCGCGATACATCGTGAACAGCCAGTTGAACATCTTCGCGCCCGTCGGGATCGAGATGATCATCGTGGTGATGCCGAAGAAGGCGTTGACGCTGGCACCAGAGCCCATGGTGAAGAAGTGATGCAGCCAGACCAGGTAGGACAGAATGGTGATGACGACGGTGGCGTAAACCATCGAGGCATAGCCAAACAGACGCTTGCCGGTGAAGCTGGCGACCACTTCAGAGAAGATGCCGAAGGCCGGCAGGATCAGGATGTAGACTTCCGGGTGACCCCAGATCCAGATGAGGTTGACGTACATCATCGGGTTGCCGCCGAGGTCGTTGGTGAAGAAGTGCGTGCCAACGTAGCGGTCAAGGGTCAGGAGAACGAGGGTTGCCGTCAGGATCGGGAAGGTGGCCACGATCAGGACGTTGGTGCAGAGCGAGGTCCAGGTGAAGACAGGCATCTTCATCATGGTCATGCCGGGAGCGCGCATCTTCACGATGGTCGCGATCAGGTTGATACCTGAAAGCGTCGTTCCGACACCGGCCACCTGCAGGCCCCAGATGTAATAGTCTACACCAACCCCCGGCGAATAATCCGCACCCGAGAGCGGCGGATAGGCCAGCCAGCCGGTACGCGCGAATTCACCGATGAACAGCGACATCATGATGATCACGGCGCCGGCCGTCGTCATCCAGAACGAGAAGTTGTTCAGGAAGGGGAAGGAAACGTCGCGTGCGCCGATCTGCAGCGGCACGACATAGTTCATGATACCCGTCACGAAGGGCATGGCCATGAAGAAGATCATGATCACGCCGTGGGCCGTGAACACCTGGTCATAGTGGTGTGGCGGCAGGTAGCCTTCGTTGGCACCGAATGCGATCGCCTGCTGCGTACGCATCATGACCGCGTCCGCGAAGCCGCGCATCAGCATGACCAGAGCGAGAACGACATACATGATGCCGATCTTCTTGTGGTCGACGCTGGTGAACCACTCCTTCCAGAGATAGCCCCAGAGGCGGAAGTAGGTCAGTGCGCCTACGACGGCGATGCCGCCCAGCGCCACTGCGATGAAGGTGACGACGAGGATCGGTTCGTGGAAAGGGAGGGCGTTCCACGACAACCGCCCGAATATGAAATCCGTCAGGTTGTTACTAGAGGACATGGCAGTTTCCATTGTGTCTCTCGCCGGGTTCACGGCTTGGTGTTTGTATTGAGCTGCTCCGGAGCCGGAGTAGCGCCATGCGACGCGTGGTCACCGTGGCCGGAATGGCCATTGTTGTTGCCGGATGCCGGCTCGTTGACCCCTTGCGGGTCCTGGCTGCTGTGCGAAGGCTGGCCGGAGGCCGGATGCGTTGCGCCGGGCGCCATTTCCGTCGAAAAGCGGGCGTCGTATTCAAGGCGCTTGCGATTTTCTTCGCTTTCCTTGCCGCCGCCGCCCATCATGTCGACATGCATCATGTCCTTCATGCACATCTGGCCCGGCTTTGCGCACAGGTTGACGATGGCATCGAACAGGCCGGTTTCCGCAGTTGCGTAATACATGACCGGGTTGCGAGTGCTCGGCCGTTCAAGCTTCAGATACGCATCGCGATTGAGAGCGGATCCCTGGTTCTTCACACGTGCGACCCATTGTCCGAACCCGTCTTCCGACAGGCCGTGGAACTTGAAGCGCATGCCCGAGAAGCCTTCACCGCTGTAGTTCGCGGAAAAGCCTTCGTATTCGCCTTCCTTGTTGATGACGGCGTGCAGCTTGGTCTGCATGCCCGGCATCGCATAGATCTGGCCGGCAAGGGCGGGGATATAGAAGGAGTTCATCACCGACGAGGCAGTGATCTTGAATTCGATCGGGCGATCGATCGGTGCCGCCATCTCGTTGACGGTGGCGATCCCCTGCTCCGGATAGATGAACAGCCATTTCCAATCGAGTGCGACCACTTCGACGGTCAGCGGCTTCACTTCGCCCGAAACTGGGCGGGTCGCGTCGATGCGATCCAGCGGGCGATAGGGGTCAAGCTTGTGGGTGCTGATCCAGGTGACGGCACCCAGTGCAATGATGATGGCCAGCGGCGCGGACCAAATCACCACTTCGAGGCGCGTGGAGTGGTGCCATTCGGGATCGTATTTCGCATTCACGTTCGAACGTCTGTAATGCCAGGCGAAATAAACTGTGAGACACATAACCGGAATGATGATCAGCAGCATCAGAACCGTCGAAACGACGATCAAGTCACGCTGCTGAGCTGCGATGTCGCCAGACGGCGACATCACGACGAGATTACAGCCAGCCAGAGCTAGCGGGAGAGTGAGGGCACAAAGGCCGCGAACGAGCTTTAACAACCGTGGCATCTTTCAACGTTCGAAATTTGCGTTTTGTCTACCTGCGACTAAAGCACTGGAGCAAGGCTCCCTATGAGGTCTTTCGTCGCAGTGCAAAACATTTTCGTGCGGCGCAACAGGAACCCACAGGCCGCTCCACCCGTTTCTAGTTACGCGGGTTGAACAATCGGATAACAGGACTGTTCAGCGGGTCCTTCGCGATGTGGGGCGGATATTCCATATAGACAGGTCTCTCAACGCATTTTTCGTGAAATTTGGAGCGCTCAACGAAATTTGCTTGATTAGAACGAGATATGGATCATGCTGTTCTTCCAAGGAGGCAAGTCAACGCAAAGGAGGAATTGCATTGATGAGTATAGCCAGTAATCCGACATCTGCGGCATTCGAGCGGGACGCGCGGCAGATGCACGATGACAAGCCGCTATCGCCCGGCAGTATCGCGATCGGCGTCATTATCGGCCGCATGTCCGAATTTTTCGATTTCTTTGTTTACGGCATCGCTTCGGTTCTTGTCTTCCCAAGGCTGATTTTCTCATTTGCCGGCGATCCCGTCACTGCGACACTTATGTCCTTTGCCGTGTTCTCGCTCGCTTTCATTGCCCGCCCCGTGGGTTCGCTGTTCTTTATGTGGATCGACCGTCGACATGGCCGCGGAACCAAGCTGACGATGGCGCTTTTCCTTCTCGGCGGATCCACAGCTGCAATGGCCTTTTTGCAAGGGTACGACTCACTCGGCGTTTGGGCTGTGCTGCTTCTTGCCATCTTCCGTCTTGGCCAGGGATTTGCGCTGGGCGGTGCCTGGGATGGCATGGCATCTCTTCTGGCCATGAGCGCGCCGCAAAAGCATCGTGGATGGTATGCAATGATCCCGCAGCTTGGCGCGCCTTTCGGCTTTGCTCTGGCGAGCGCCCTGTTCGGATATTTCTACTCTAACCTCAACAGTGCCGACTTTCTGTCTTGGGGATGGCGCTTCCCGTTTTTCGTAGCGTTCGCCATTAACGTTGTAGCTCTCTTTGCCCGCCTCCGCATTGTGGCAAGCCCGGAATTCGGCAAGCAATTTGAAAACAGCGAGCTGCGTCCTCGACCTGTATCGGAAACCATTGCCGTGCACGGCCGTGATATCTTGCTTGGCGCCTTCGTGCCCTTGGCGAGCTTTGCCATGTTTCACCTTGTCACGATTTTCCCGCTCAGCTGGGTGACGCTGACGGGAGGGCAGTCTGCGGGAGATTTCCTCTTCGTGCAGATCTTTGGGGCGGCTGTCGGTCTTGGTGCAGTGATCCTTTCCGGTCTCCTCGCGGATTTGATCGGTCGCCGCAGCCAGTTGATGGTGGGCGCCATCATTATCGCCATCTTCAGCTTCACTGCTCCCTTCCTGCTGAACGCTGGCAGCAAGGGTCAGGATGCGTTCATCATCATTGGTTTCGGCATCCTTGGCCTATCTTTCGGTCAGGCATCGGGCGCGGTTTCGGCCCGTTTCGGCCAGGCCTATCGCTACACCGGTTCGGCCCTGACTTCCGACCTTGCGTGGCTGGTGGGTGCAGGTTTCGCCCCGCTCGTGGCGCTAGGCCTTGCAACGAAGTTCGGGATCATCTTCATCGGCGGTTACCTTATTTCTGGTGCCATCTGTACGCTGCTTGCCATCAAGTTGAGCCGCGTTCTGGATACGGTGGAGCATCAGGCTCCGTCCAAATAAAAGGTGAACTCAAGGCTTCTCGAAATGCCCACAGCGATGCGGGCATTTTACCGTCACACGGTTGAGACGCCTTAAAATGTTATTCAGAAATCAATAACATTTGTTGTGTGCATAGGTTTAAATCGTTTGATATACGTCTTGGACGATCAGGTCGTCGCCGATATTATCGTATGCGAGTTTTCTTTTATCGAGGGAATGGATGGCATCGTTTGATCCTCCGTCAGTCCGTAGTCTTTCATTTACACCAGAGCAAGTGGGCGTTTTTTGCTGGGATCTCAGAAAAGATCTTGTGCAAGCTGATGCCCCTATCGCTGAATTGTTTGGTGTAGAACCGGAAGAGCTTTCGCGCGGCCTGCCCATTGCTGCAATGCTTCTGAGAATACATGAAGAGGACCGCCCGGATGTCGCGCGGTCTATGCATGAAACCATTACATCGGGGCAACAATATTGCACGGAGCACCGCGTCATTCGACCGGATGGCAGTGTTCGACACATTCTATCCATTGGACATTGTTTTCGCGACGAGAATGATCTTCCGTCCGTCCTGACAGGCGTCATATTCGCTGATCTCGGCGAAATGAATGAAGGTCGTGAGGAGATCGAAAGCACTTGGCGGATCGCCAGCTATCGCACAGCCCATGCGCTTGCGCGCAACGCCAATCATGCACGTGTTGAGATGGCTCTTGAAGAAGCCCTGCTGGAGATGGGCGAAGAGGTTGCCACCAGTAGCCAAGCGCGCGTTCTTTGCTGATCAGTTATAGTCGATCAGCGGAAACCTTTGCCCTCCGCTGACGTTAAGGTGCCACTCCATTCATCAGGAAGGGCACTGACTTGACTGAGCTTCTCTTCGGCCCGGTTCTTTCTCCATCTGAGGTTCTGTTCCGGTTTTGGGCGCCGTTGCATGACCGCATCCAGCTGAAAATCGAAGGCCGTGAGGTGGCGGACATGGAGCCGCGGGATCACGGTTGGCATGAGCTGACGGTCGAAGGTGTGGGTGCATCCGCGCGCTACAGCTTTATCCTGCCGGACGGGCTGGCCGTGCCAGACCCGGCCTCGCGATATCAGCCGCATGATGTGCATGGCCCAAGTGAAGTGGTGGATCTCACATCCTACTCTTGGAAACAGACCGAGTGGAAAGGGCGTCCGGTCGAAGAACTGGTGCTTTACGAATTGCATATCGGTGCCTTCACGCCGGAGGGTACCTTCCTCGCGGCGATCGACAAGCTCGATCATCTCAAAGAACTCGGCGTAACGGCGATCCAGATCATGCCGGTAGCCGATTTTCCCGGCGCCTATGGTTGGGGCTATGATGGTGTTTTGCCCTATGCGCCCGACAGCAGCTATGGCCGCCCGGAAGACCTGATGGCGCTGATCGATGCCGCGCATGAACGGGGCATCTGCGTGTTCCTGGATGTGGTCTACAATCACTTCGGCCCGGATGGGAACTACCTGCCAGTCTATGCGCCCCTGTTCACCGATCGCCACAAGACGCCTTGGGGCAACGGCATCAATTACGATGGCGACAGCTCTGTCCCGATCCGCGAATTCGTTATCCACAATGCGATCTATTGGGTCACTCAGTTCCGGGTGGATGGGCTGCGGCTGGATGCCGTCCATGCCATCCGCGACGATAGCTGGGAGCATCTGCTCGACGAGTTGGCGCGCCGTGTTCGCGAAGCTGCCGGTGACCGCCATGTGCATCTGGTGGTGGAGAACGAGGACAACAACAGCGACCTGCTGCGCCGCGATCCCTCGGGCAAACCGTTGCTGTACACGGCGCAGTGGAATGACGACATTCACCATGTACTGCACCGCGCCGCGACCGGCGAAGACTTCGGCTACTACGCCGATTACCAAGGCGGCGCGGAGGTCATCGGCAAGGCACTTGCTGAGGGGTTCATCTTCCAGGGCGAGATGATGCCCTATCGCGGCGAGACCCGCGGCAAGCCAACCCTCGATCTGCCGCCGACCGCCTTCATTTCCTTTATCCAGAACCATGACCAGATCGGCAACCGCGCGCTGGGTGATCGCATGGTCACCGCGCAGCCGGCGGAACGTCTGCGCGCCATTGCGGCCGTCTATCTCTTGGCACCGCAACTGCCCATGTTGTTCATGGGGGAAGAATGGGGGGCCCCCGAACCTTTTCCTTATTTCTGCGACTTCGATGAAGAGCTGAACGAGAAGGTACGCAAGGGCCGCCGGGAGGAACTCTCGCGCTTGCCAGGGTTTGATGCAGACGACCTGCAGGACCCGACCGCGCGCGAAACCTTTGAAAGTGCCAAGCTGGACTGGGCGGCGACGCGGGAGACGTCTGGCGAAAACTGGCTCTCCTTCTATCGAGACCTTCTGAGGGTTCGGCGGGAGAGCGTTGTGCCGCTCCTGAAAAATGCGAGAGGTCCCGGCTGTTGGGCGACCTCTGGCGAGGCCCTTGTCGTGGAGTGGCAGCTCGGCTCAAAGGTGCTGCAACTTCTCGCCAATCTGTCCGGTGAAGAGGCAGCGTTGCCGCAGGCAGCGGAGGCTCCCGAAGAGCTTCTGCATCTTGGCTCTATCGAGGCCGGTGCTGCTGGTCCCTGGTCGGTGAAGTGGAGCCTGCGCAATGCCTGATCACGCTTTGAAGACAGATCTGGATGCGCTGGCGCGTGACCATGGCATAGCGCCCTACCGTCCCACGCCCGAGGGCAAGGTGATCCGTGTTTCCTCCGAAACCAAGCGCAAGTTGTTGCGGGCGTTGGATGTAGAGGTACCAGAGAGCTCTGAAGCGAAGATGCCCGTCTGCTTCGTGCCTTCCTTTCTGGAGGACAGCAAAGTCTGGGGCATTTCGCTGGAACCATATGAGCTG
The DNA here is from genome assembly GCF_030504645.1 of Rhizobium oryzicola. GTDB lineage: Bacteria > Pseudomonadota > Alphaproteobacteria > Rhizobiales > Rhizobiaceae > Neorhizobium > Neorhizobium oryzicola. Next base: position 45,874 of record NZ_JAUKWQ010000007.1, read on the forward strand.
CGGTCTGCCCGCAACTGGGGCATCGGCGATTTCGAGGATCTGGCGCAGCTTTGCGAATTGGCGGGTTCGGCCGGTGCCGACTTTGTGGGGCTGACTCCGCTGCATGCGCCGTTTCTGGCGGATCCCAACCGGTGCAGCCCCTATGAGCCATCCGGTAAGCAATGGCTCAATCCGCTCTATATCGCGGTCGATCTGCTGCCGGGCGTGGCATTGACCCAGTCTGAAGAAACAGAAATCAATCGGCTTCGCTCGACGGAGTTGGTGGACTACGTCGGTGTCGCGAAGCTGAAGCTCGCCGTCCTGCGCCGGGTCTGGCGCGAGAGGCAGAAGGCTGGCGGCATCCTGATGGCGGAAGATCAGGCTGCATTTTCCGCCTTCTGCGACGAACGGGGTAGCGGCCTAAGGCGCCATGCGCTGTTCGAAGTGATCTCTGCCGAGATGGTGGAACGTGGCCTTGGCGCCGGATGGCGTTCGTGGCCGGAGGAGCTGCAGGACCCGACCGGTGAGGCGGTGCAACACTTCGCCCAGTCGAGACTGGACGAGATCGAATTTCACATGTGGCTGCAGTTTCTGGCGCATCGTCAGTTGCAGGAGGTGGGGGAGCGAGCGCGACGGAGCGGCATGCGCATCGGGCTCTATCTCGATCTCGCCGTCGGCGAGGCGCTCGATGGTTCCGCCACCTGGAGCCGGCGTGACGTCTATGTGCGCGACGCCAGCATCGGCATTCCGCCGGAGCCCTGGGCGCTGGAGGGGCAGGACTGGCGGCTCGCGGCCTTCCTTCCGGCCAAGATCGCCGATGGGGAAGATGCTCCCTATTGCCGGATCGTAGATGCTGCGATGCGCTATGCGGGCGCGATCCGCATCGATCATGCGGCAGCTCTCAGGCGGCTGTTCATCGTTCCCTCGGATGGCACGCCGGCGGAAGGCGCGTATGTGAATTACCCGCAAAGCGCGATGTTCGACGTTCTGGCGGACGCCTCTCACGCCCACGAATGCCTCGTGATTGGCGAGGATCTCGGCATTTTGCCCGAGGGGCTGCAGGGCGATCTCGCGGCGGCGCACATCCTTTCCTACAAGATCCTGTCCTATGAGCGCGATGCGACAGGCTTCAAGCCTGTGGAGGATTATCCGGCGCTGGCCTTGGCCTGCATCTCCACGCAGGACCACCAGACCATCGGCGGATGGTGGCTCGGAAAGGATGTCGAGATGCGGCGCAAGCATGGGCTGATCGATGACGCCACCGCTGACGCTCAGCTTGCCGAGCGCGTGAAGGAACGCGGTTATCTGGCAAAGGCGTTCGAGGTGGAAGGGCTAACCGTCCCGACCGAGGCAGAGGAGCTATCCGACGAGGATGTGGAGCAGCTGACGCTCAATGCCTATCGATTTGTGGCGCGCACGCCCTCCATGCTGCTCGCCATCCGCCTTGCCGATCTCACGAGGGAAAAAGAGCCGACCAATGTGCCCGGTACCAGCGAAAGCTACCCGAACTGGAAGCCGAAGCTGTCGGTCAGTTTGGAGCAGTTTTCCGATCTGCCCCTGTTCAGGACGATCGTCGCGGCCATGCATGAGGAACGGCCGCGGTAGAATTATCCGATTGCGGCCTGCTGGCTTTCGGCGGGCCGCTGCTGATCCGCGTCTTTCAGCGCCTTGACGAAGGCGTCGCCGATACCGATCAGCACGGGGTTCTCGTAACCGATCTCGGCCATGGCGGCCGGCATATCGACCAGGCGGCCGACCCAGCGGCGTTCGTCTTCACGGGCAATGGCACTGAAGATCACGGCGGGCGTTTGCGCGCTCATGCCATTGCCGGTGAGCTTTTCCGTGATCGCAGCCGCCGTGCGGCCGCCCATGTAGAAGACTGTGGTGACGCTGGCATCCGCCAGCTTCGACCAGTCGAGATCAGACGGCAGTTCGCCCTTGCGTGAATGGCCCGTGACGAAGCGCACCGATTGCGCGTGGTCACGGTGGGTCAGCGAAACGCCGAGACGTGCGGCCATGGCGGTCGCGGCGGTGACGCCGGGCACGATCTCCACCGGAATACCCTCGCGTTCCAGGCTTTCGATTTCCTCGCCCGCGCGGCCAAAGATCATGGGGTCGCCGGATTTCAGCCGCACGACGCGCTTGCCCGCCTTGGCAAGCGAGATCATCGTTGCGTTGATATCTTCCTGCTTGCAGCTTTCGCGACCGCCGCGCTTGCCGACCAGCATGCGCTTGGCTTCGCGCCGCGCCAGCTCCAGAACATCGCCAGAAACCAGATCGTCGAAAAGGATCACGTCGGCAGCCTGAAGGGCGCGCACGGCCTTCAGTGTCAGCAGTTCCGCATCGCCGGGGCCTGCGCCAACGAGGGTAACGCGACCGACCATGGGCGCCGTCTCCGGCTGCATGATGTGCTCGGCATCGGCAATCAGCTGTTCGGCGACACCCTCCGCCGGGACTTCCCGGAAGACGCGGTCGACGAATCGCTCCCAGAAGGTGCGGCGCTCCGTGCCGGGCTTCAGGCGCTCATTCACCGCCTCGCGAATGGATTGCGCAATACCCGCCCAAGCTTTCAGCGCCGGGGGCAGCAGGGTTTCGATGCGGCGGCGGATCGCCTGCGCAAGAATGGGGGCTGCGCCATCGGTGGAAATGGCAATGACAACCGGCGAGCGATTGACGATCGAGCCGAACTGGAACTGGCAGAAGGCAGGCTTGTCGATGACATTGACCGGAACGCCCGCAGCTTTCGCCGCGCAATAGAAGGCTTTGGCTTCCTCATTGGTTTCGCAATCGAGAAGCGCCAGCGCTGCATTTTCGAAGATGTCGATGGACCACGGGCGGTCGTGGTGGATGAGGGGCGAATTCTCATCAGAGTGCTGGGCAATCAGATTGCGCATCACATCGCCCAGTTCGTCTTTCGGGCAATAAAGGCGCACGGTGGCGCCGCAGGCGATCAGAAGCTCGGCCTTCCAGGCGGCGCCATCGGATCCGCCCGCCAGCACGACCTGCTTGCCTTCAAGGCCGAAGAAGACGGGCAGCTTTGCCAAAGGCTCCATGCGGGCAGGCGTCGAACGACGCTCGTCATTCCGCAGCGGCTGCAAGGCTTCCATGCATGATCTCCTTGATCTCGGCGCGGCACGAGCCGCAATTGGTTCCCGCTTTCGTTTCCCGGCCGATCGCCTCGACATTGTCGCAGCCTTGCCGGATGGCGGCAACGATTTGATGAACGCCGACGCTCATGCAGGAGCAGACAATTTGTCCCTTGTCCACTTTTCCCGCATCGGGGCGTCCAGCCAGGATCTGGAAACGTTCGCGCATTCCGGCCACGGCCGAGGAAAGCTGCGAAACCAGGAAGTCTCGTGCCACCGGAACGGGCTCTTTCGCAAGGAATAATCCTGCCAAAAGACGCGTTTCCTTGAAAAAAGCCAATCGTCGTGTGCCGGAAGGACCATCTTCATAGGCGATCGCTTCGGCGTCTTCGGGCAAACCAAGGGTTTTGGCGGCCCATGCGGTCCAATCCGCCGGGGCTGACGCAAAGGCCAGTTCCATTCGCCATCCGCCGTCGGCCTTGGCGAGAGCCCAATAATCGGCCTCGATGGCTTGCGGCTTTTCCACGCTGACAGCGAAGCCATAGACTTCTGCCTCATAGGGCGCTGCCGTCACGCGCGCCATCTTGGAAGCAGGCTGGCCGGAAAAGGGATCGGTGACCGCCTTGATGACGGAGCCGACGCGGGCATTCGACGCAAACTGGTCATTCCAGTGGATCGGGGCAAAGAGATTACCCTGCGCCTGACGGGGGGTGACGAGTGCGCGCAGAAGCACGCGGCCATGCGGGCTTGCCACCTCGACCAGTTCGGCGGCGCGGATGCCGAGACGGTCTGCATCGGCGGGGTGAATTTCCACGAAGGGTTCGGCCAGATGGGTGGAAAGGCGTGCGCTCTTTCCCGTCCGGGTCATGGTGTGCCAGTGGTCGCGCACCCGACCTGTGTTGAGGATAAACGTATTCGTCGGCGCTGCCTGGACCGCTGCCTCCACTGCGATGAAGCGCGCCTTGCCATCCGCATGGTAAAAGCGGCCATCGGCAAAGAAGCGTGTTTCAACCTGCTGCTGACCGACGCGTTGCGGCCATTGGACGGGCTTCAGGTCGTCGTAGGCGTCGGGCTCAATGTCAGCGAAAGCGCCGATATCGAAATCGCGGCTGCCATTGTTTTCAAAGGCGGAAAGGGCGGCGTGTTCGGCAAAGACTTCGGCGGCATTCCTCCAGCCGAACGCCTTTCCAAAGCCCATGCGGCGACCCATTTCCGCCATCTGCCACCAATCGGTTTTCGCGTCGCCGGGTGCCGAAAGAAATGCGCGCTGACGGGACATGCGGCGTTCGGAATTGGTGACGGTGCCGTCCTTCTCGCCCCAGCCGAGCGAGGGCAAAAGCACATGGGCGAAGGCTGTGGTGTCGGTTTTTTCCAGGATGTCGGAGACGACGACAAAGGGGCAGGCGGCAAGGGCTGCGCGCACCAGATCTGCTTCCGGCAGCGAGACGACCGGGTTCGTCGCCATGATCCAAATCGCCTTGATGCGCCCATCGGCCACGGCGCGGAATATGTCGACTGCCTTCAGGCCGGGTTTGTCCGCGATTATCGGCGAGTTCCAGAAGCGCTGGACGCGGTCGCGATCCCCGGCACTTTCGAGCGCCATATGGGCCGCCAGCATATTGGCAAGGCCACCGACTTCGCGCCCGCCCATGGCATTCGGCTGGCCGGTCAGCGAAAAAGGCCCCATGCCCGGGCGGCCGATGCGGCCTGTCGCCAGATGGCAGTTGATGATGGCATTGACCTTGTCGGTGCCGCTCTCAGACTGGTTGACGCCCTGGCTGTAGCAGGTGACGACCTTTTCCGTTGCCTCGAACAGACGGAAGAATTCGCGGATCTGCATAGCCGGTAGGCCGGTTGCCTCGATCAGATCGGCGTTGGTCAGGGAAGCTGTCTTCTCGAAGGCTTCGGCAAAGCCTGTCGTATGCGCACCGATATAGGCCTCATCGATCCGGCCCGCCTTTACCAGATGCGCGAGCAGACCCATGAACAAGGCGACATCGCCATCCGGCCGGATCGCCAGATGCAGATCGGCGATGTCGCAGGTCATGGTGCGGCGGGGGTCGATCACTACCACCTTCATAAGGGGGCGTGCCTGCTTGGCTGCCGCCAGCCGCTGGTAGATGACCGGATGGCACCAGGCGAGATTGGAGCCGGTGAGAACAACCAGATCCGCCAGTTCGATATCCTCATAGGTTCCGGGGACGGTATCGGAGCCGAAGGCGCGGCGATGGCCCGCCACCGAAGAGGACATGCAGAGCCGCGAATTGGTATCGATATTGGCCGATCCGATGAAGCCTTTCATCAGTTTGTTGGCGACGTAATAATCCTCTGTAAGGATCTGGCCGGAGACGTAGAAGGCGACCGAATCCGGTCCGTGTTCGGCAATTGTCCGCGAAAACCTCTCTGCCACCAGATCGAGCGCCGTGTCCCACTCAACCGCTTCTCCCCCGATCTTCGGCGTCAGAAGACGTCCGTCGAGATCAATGGTTTCCGCCAGCGCCGAGCCCTTCGAACAGAGCCTGCCGAAATTGGCGGGATGATCCGGGTCGCCCTTGACGCTGACCTGGCCGTCATCTTCGCGGCGGGCGATGACACCGCAGCCGACGCCGCAATAGGGACAGGTGGTGCGGGTTTCAGTGGGCATGGGCTGCACCTTCAAAGTTTACCGCTCTTTCACCCCCCTCTGTCCTGCCGGACATCTCCCCCTCAAGGGGGGAGATCGGCATATCGGCCCTCGCTCGATCCAAAATCGTTCGTACCCAAGCCCAAAAAGTGAGACCAAAGTACCTCAGGGTGAATGTGGGGCAGTTGGCTTGCCGCGAATCGATCTCCCCCCTTGAGGGGGAGATGCCCGGCAGGGCAGAGGGGGGTAAACCTGCTGTCATCACCGTCTACTCCGCCGCCACCATCATGGGGTGATCCAGCAAAATCGAGAGCGTGCCGTTGTCGTTGCGGAGTTCGAAGGTTCGCACTTCGCCTTCATCCGCGCCTTGGGCCATGCCGCTTTCCAGCGAGATGACCCAGTTGTGCAGCGGGCAGGTGACGGACTTGCCATGCACGATGCCTTCCGACAGGGGGCCTGCCTTGTGCGGGCAACGGTTTTCGATGGCGAAGACTTCGTTCTCGCTGGTGCGGAACACGGCGATGTTCATGCCCGGCGTCTTCACACAACGGGCACCGCGCAGCGGGATGTCGTCGATATGGCCGATGGCTTTCCAGTTCATGGGATAATCCTTCCGGTTGAAGACCCCTCCCCCTGCTGGTAGGGAGAGGGCTAGGGGAGGGCAGCATTGGCCCCCCTCATCCGCCCTTCGGGCACCTTCTCCCCAAGGGAGAAGGGAGCTTTATTCTGCAGCTTCGCCGTAACCGACGCTCGCCATGGGCTTGAACTCGTGCTTGTCCTTGCCGGAGACGCGCTCCGACCAAGGATCGACCTGCGCGAATTTCTGGCTGAAGACGAAGCGGTCGTAATAGGCCTTGCGACGCTCCGTATTTTCCAGGATCTGCTTGCGGATCTCGTCATGGCCCACGCGTTTCGCCCATTTGTAGATGCGCTCCAGATAGCGGGCCTGCTCGCGGTACATCTGGGTGAGTGCCACGATCACCTCCAGCGCCTCATCCTCGGTCTTCACCAGACCCAGAACATCGGTGCCCTTGATGTCGAGACCGGCGGCACCGGCAAAATGGATCTCGAAGCCGGAATCCACGCAGATCACGCCGATATCCTTGCAGGTCGCTTCCGCGCAATTGCGCGGACACCCGGAAACGGCGAGCTTCAACTTGGCAGGCGTCCAGGAACCCCACATGAATTTTTCGATGCGGATGCCGAGGCCTGTCGAATCTTGCGTACCGAAGCGGCACCAGTCGGAGCCGACGCAGGTCTTTACGGTGCGCAATCCCTTGGCATAGGCCTGGCCGGAGATGAAACCGGCCTCACCCAGATCGGCCCAGACGGCTGGCAGGTCTTCCTTCTCGACGCCCAGCAGGTCGATGCGCTGGCCGCCTGTGACCTTCACCATCGGGATCTGGAACTTGTCGACCACGTCGGCGATCGCCCGCAATTCCTTGGCGTTGGTCACGCCACCCCACATGCGCGGCACGACAGAATAGGTGCCGTCCTTCTGGATATTGGCATGGACACGCTCGTTGATGAAACGGGACTGGTAGTCGTCCGCATATTCATCCGGCCAGTCGCAGACGAGATAGTAATTCAGCGCCGGGCGACACTTGGCGCAGCCGCAGGATGTTTTCCATTCCAGTTCCTGCATCACGGCGGGGATGCTCTTCAGGCCCTTCGCCTTGATCAGACGGCGTACATCGTCGTGACCCAGTTCCGTGCAGGTGCACATGGGAGTGACGGCGGCAGGATTGTACTTGTCGCCGAGCGTCAGCGTCATCAGCTGCTCGACCAGGCCGGTGCAGGAGCCGCAGGAGGCGGACGCCTTGGTATGCGCGCGCACCTCGTCCAGCGAAGTCAGGCCCTTGGTCGTGATCGTCGAGGTGATCTTGCCCTTGCAGACGCCGTTGCAGCCGCAGATTTCCGCATCATCCGGCAAGGCTGCAACGGCCGCCATAGGGTCCAGCGGAGCCCCTCCCTGATAGGCCTGGCCGAAGATCAGCGTATCGCGCATCTCGGAGATGTCGGTCTGCTTCTTCTTCAGGTCATTGAACCAGGCGCCGTCGGCGGTTTCGCCGTACAAAACGGTGCCGATAATGCGGTTTTCCTTGATCACCAACCGCTTGTAGATGCCAGCTGTCGCATCGCGCAGCACGATTTCCTCGCGGTCAGGGCCTTCAGCAAAGTCACCCAAGGAGTAGAGGTCGATGCCGGTCACCTTGAGTTTGGTGGGCGTATCGGAATGCACGAAGGCAGGGCTCTTATCGCCCGCCAGATGCGAGGCGGCGATACGCGCCATTTCGTAGAGCGGGGCAACAAGCCCATAGACCTGACCGCCCACTTCCGCGCATTCGCCAAGAGCCATGATGTGACCGTCCGAGGTCGTCATGCCATCATCGACGACGATGCCGCGATTGACCGCGAGGCCCGCATCCTTCGCCAGCTGCACATTCGGACGGATGCCGACCGCCATGACGACGATGGAGGCCGGAATGATGCGGCCATCGTCGAGTTCAATGGCTTCGACTTTGCCATTGCCCAGGATCGCCTTGGTGTTGGCCTTGCAGATGACCTTGATGCCGCGATCTTCCAGCGCCTTCTGCAGCAGATAGCCGGCGGCGGGATCGAGTTGGCGCTCCATCAGGCTCGGCATCACATGCAGCACGGTCACATCCATGCCGCGAGCCTTGAGGCCGGCCGCTGCCTCAAGGCCCAGCAGCCCGCCGCCGATCACGATGGCTTCTCCTCCCATCTCGGCAGCGGCAAGCATGGCGCTGACATCATCCAGATCGCGATAGGCGACAACGCCCTTCAGGTCCTTGCCCGGCACCGGAATGATGAAGGGGTTGGATCCGGTGGCGATGATCAGCCGGTCGTAAGCGGCGACAACGCCCGTTTGCGAGGTCACGGTGCGCTTGGCGCGGTCGATGGCAACGATCCTGTCGCCACGATGCAGTGTTACGCCATGCGTCTCGTACCAGGCATCGCCGTGGATGATGATGTCTTCATAAGTCTTCTCGCCGGACAAAACGGGCGAGAGCATGATGCGGTCATAGTTCACGCGGGGTTCCGCGTTGAAGATGGTGACCTCGTAAGCACCCGGCGCCTGCTCGAACAGATGCTCCAGCATGCGGCCCGGCGCCATGCCATTGCCGATGATGACAAGTTTCTGGGTCATCTCTGTTACTCCGCCGCTTCCACGAAGCGGTGACGCTCGTAGAGGAATTTCAGGACAGCCTCGCGGCACTTGAGATAGGTGCGGTCGGAGGCCAGTTCGATGCGGTTGCGGGGGCGTGCAATCGGCACCTCAAGGACTTCGCCGATGCGGGCGGAGGGGCCGTTCGTCATCATCACGATACGGTCGGAAAGCAGTACCGCCTCGTCCACGTCATGGGTGATCATGATCATGGTGTTGCCGAGCCGGGCATGGATTTCCATGACGGCATCCTGCAGATGGGCGCGGGTGAGGGCATCGAGTGCGCCGAAGGGCTCGTCCAGCAGCAGGATCTTGGGCTCCATGGACAGCGCACGGGCAATGCCCACGCGCTGCTTCATGCCGCCTGAGATTTCGGACGGGCGCTTGTCGCGGGCATGGCCCATCTGCACCAGGTCGAGATTGTGCATGACCCAGTCATGCCGTTCCGCCTTGCTCTTGATGCCGCGGAACACCTTGGAGACGGCGAGATCGACATTCTCGTAGACGGTGAGCCAAGGCAGGAGCGAATGGTTCTGGAAGACGACGGCGCGATCCGGACCAGGCTGGTCCACCGGCTTGCCTTCCAGAAACACCACGCCTTCGCTCGCCTGTGTAAGCCCTGCGATGATGTTGAGGAGGGTGGATTTGCCGCAGCCGGAATGGCCGATGATGGAGATGTATTCTCCCTTTTCGACGCCGAGCGAGACCTGTTTCAGGACTTCCGTGCGGATGCCGTTGCGTTCAAAGCTCTTGTCGATGAATTCGAGCGAAAGATAGGGCTGAGCCATGGTCGGGGTCCTCCTCAGGCGTTGGCGGTGCCGCGGGTGACGAGGCGCCCGACGAAAGCAATGAGACGATCGAGAAAGAAGCCGACAACGCCCACATAGATCAGCGCAACGATGATGTCGCTGATCAGGGAGGAGTTCCAGGCATCCCAGATGAAGAAGCCGATGCCGACGCCACCGATCAGCATTTCGGCGGCAACGATGGCAAGCCAGGAAAGGCCGATGCCGATACGAAGGCCGGTGAAGATGTAAGGGGCGGCTGCCGGCAGCATGATCTTGCCGAAGTACTCAAAACCGTTGAGCCGCAGCACCTTGGCGACGTTCTGGTAATCCTGCGGTATGTTGCGGATGCCAACGGCGGTGTTGATGATGATCGGCCAGATGGCAGTGATGAAGATGACGAAGATGGCGGACGGGCTGCCATCGCGGAAGGCGGCCAGCGATAGCGGCAGCCAGGCAAGCGGCGGCACCGTGCGCAGCACCTGGAAGATGGGATCGAGACCGCGCATCGCCCATACGCTCTGGCCGACCAGCGCGCCAAGCGCGACACCCACCACGACCGCAATGGCATAGCCGATGGCAACGCGCTGCAGGCTTGCCAGGATGTGCCAGAACATGCCCTGATCGACGCCTTGTCCCACATGGAAGGGATGAGCGATCAATTCCCAGCTCTCATGCAGCACCCGGCCCGGCGATGGCAGGCTTGATGTAGGCGAGGAACAGAGAAGTTGCCAGACGAGCAGGATGACAGCCAGCATGATGACCGGCGGCAGGATCTGCAAGGCAGCGCGACGCACGGCCTTCATGAACTTTGCCCTATAGGGTGCCGAAGAGGCGGGTGGAACGAAAGCCACCACGCTTGCTTTCTTCGCCGCTGGCTTCTTGTCTTCCTTGATGTTCAACTGGGTGACGGACATGCCGGTCTCCTTTTGCGTCTTGAGGCCCGGGCAGCAGTTCAGGCTGCCCGGAGGCTGGTCATGCCATGCGGGTGATGGTGAGGCTTTTCAGGTAGGCCGCCGGATTTTCGGGGTCGAAGACCTTGCCGTCGAAGAAGGTTTCCTTGCCGCGCGAGGTGGAGGTCGGGATGTCCGATACCCCCAGCGTCTTGGCGGCATCGCGCCAGAGATCCTCACGGTTGACCTTGGAAACGAGCGCCTTGATATCGAGATCAGGCGCGAACTTGCCCCAGCGGATGTCTTCCGCCAGGAACCAGGCATCGTGGCTCTGGTAGGGGTAGGAGGCATGGTCGCGCCAGAACTTCATGAAGTGCGGGCTGTTCTCGACCAGCTTGCCATTGCCGTAGTTGTACTTGCCCTTGATGCGGTCGACGATGTCCTTGGATGGCACGTTGAACCAGCTGCGCTTGCCGACGATTTCGGCCAGTTCATCCTTGTTCTTCATGTCGTCGCACCACTGCGCCGCTTCCATCACGGCCATCAGCAGGGCCTTGGTGGCGCGGGGGTTCTTCTCCACCCAGTCGGCGCGCATGCCGAAGGATTTTTCCGGGTGCTTGTTCCAGATCTCGGCCGTGTTGACGGCGGTATAGCCGATGCCCTGATTGACCAGCTGCTCGTTCCACGGCTCGCCCACGCAGAAACAGTCCATGGTGCCGACCTTCATGTTGGCCACCATCTGCGGCGGCGGCACGACGATTGTTTCGACATCCTTGTCCGGGTCGATGCCGCCGGCGGCCAGCCAGTAACGGATCCAGAGATCGTGGGTGCCGCCGGGGAAGGTCATGGCCACCTTGGCGGGTGCGCCTGCCGCCTTCTTCTTGGCAAAAGCTTCCTTCAGCACGCCGGAGTCGAGACCGACCTTCAAGTCGGCATAGGCGGAACCGACGGAGATAGCCTGCGCATCCAGGTTGAGGCGGGCGAGGATGACCATCGGCAGCGGCTGGTTGTTTTGCGTCACCTTGCCGGTCGAGATGAGGTAGGGCATCGGCGTGAGGATATGCGCGCCGTCGATGCCGTTGCCGGCAGAGCCGAGCACGAGGTTGTCGCGCGTCGTGCCCCACGAGGCCTGTTTGACCACCTCGACATCCGGCATGCCATACTTGGCAAACAGGCCCTTTTCCTTGGCGACGATCAGCGGTGCGCTGTCGGTCAGCGCGATGAAGCCGAGAACCGCTTTCGTGGTTTCCGGTCCTGCGCTCTGCGCAAATGCGCCAGAGGGGAATGCCGTCTTGACCGCACCCAGAAGGGCGGCCGTTCCTGTCGTCTTCAGCAGGCTTCGGCGGGTGATGCTCGTGTCCGTCTTCGTCATGCGGATGTTCCCCTTTTTGTGTCGGTCGGTTCGCTTGGGAGAAATTTGGGCACAAAAAAACGCCGCTCGGAGTTCGCGCCTGCAGGACATCCGATTTCGGAATCCGGGCAGCAAAAACCTTGCGACGTCGTTGTCGGTCAGATCGCCTTCTTGGCGGTCATCATATGCCGATCGCCGTTGATCAGCATGTATTTATGGAAGCAAGCTGCGTGCCAGTTTCGATATTCACGCGCTAGGCTATTGATACATAAAAGTATTTTGCCTGGGTATATAGGTCTGCTTATCTTTTGCAGCCTGTCCTGGCTGCTCAAGATTTGTGCTGCAGCGCAAAATTCGTGTCCTTCCGTTGAGCAGTCGCTCACGTGTCTGTATCTGCTGAGGAAGCCCGTTGGGCCAAATGGCTGCGCACCGGGAAGGCGTTGGCATAATCTTCAATGGCGGCCGGATTGAAGATGAAGCCGTCCATGAAGGCGTCGGTTTCGAGGGAGCCTTCGACGCGGAAGTCGTCCTGTCCAACGCTATCGGGCAAGCCTATCGCGTTGCGGTAAAGGTCCGGACGGTAGGCGGCTGCTGCGGAAGCTTGCCCCTTGTCGCTGAAGCCCGTCTGGCCCCAGCGGATCATCTGGGCATAGATCCAGAGCGCCTGGCTGGGCCTTGGATAGTTGGCCATGTCACCATGAAAGGTGAAATAGCGGTCGATCACGCGGCGATGGCCTTGGGCATCGAGACTGAATTCGCCTGCAAGCACATGCCTGATGATATCGACGGGTGCGCCGATGAAGCGATCCGTGGCGAGGACTTCTGCCAGGCCGTCATGATTGGCGGGATCGTCACACCAGCGGGCGGCCGCATCCAGCGCGACGATCAGGCGTGAGACGGTTTCCGGATGTGCCTCGGCCCATTCCGGCCGCATGCCAATGACCTTTTCCGGCGCCGACGGCCAGATGTCCTGCTTGGCGGCGACGATGCGCCCAACGCCGCGTTCGGACGCCACCATGTTCCAGGGCGCGCCCACGCAGAAGCCGTCGATGGCACCGGCGGCGAGCGCATCTGATGTCAGCGGCGGCGGCACCACGACCATCTTCACGTCCCTGTCCGGGTCTATACCGCCGGCGGCCAGCCAGTAGCGGAATTCGTAGTTGTGGGAGGAGAAGGGATAGGTCATGCCGAATGTCGGCGGCATTTCGCCAGCGTCTCGCATTTCGGCAAGAACGGCCGCCAGCGCCTTGGCATTGTCCAGCGCACTCGCCTGATCCGAAAGGGACGCGACCTCTTGCATGCGCCCGAACAGCCGAGTCGAGAGCGTGATCGCGTTGCCGCCCTTTCCCAGCGAAAAGGGGGTAATGGTGGGGGAGGGGTTGGAGCCGAGGCCGAGCATGGAGGCAACCGGCATGGGGGAGAGCATGTGGGCAATATCAAACTGGCGGAAGGCCAGCCGATCCCGGACATTCGCCCAGGAGACATCCTTGACCAGTTCCAGCGTGAGGCCTTCCTTGCGGGCAAAGCCGAATTCTGCCGCTGCGATGAGAACGGAGGCGTCGACCAGCGGAATGAAGCCGGCGCGCAGCACGCGACTGCCTTCCTGCGTCACAAGGGCAGGGGCACCGAGGCTTCCGTTTCTCTGGGTGATCGACATCATCCCCACTCCACTCTGTTCTTGCCGGGTTGCGCCATCACATCAGCAACCCCGCCGCCGTCACCACGCTCTGGGCGATCTCCGACATCTTCTTCTTCTCGTTCATGGCCGTCTGGCGCAGCAGTGCGAAGGCATCTTCTTCCGATAGGCCGCGCATCTTCATCAAAATACCCTTGGCGCGCTCGATGACCTTGCGCTCTTCCAAAGCCGAGCGTGCATCCGCCAGTTCCCGTTGCAGGCGGCTGAAGGCGTTGAAGCGCGAGACGGCCATGTCGAGGATCGGCTTGACGCGCTCTTTCTTCAGTCCATCGACGATGTAGGCAGAAACGCCTGCCTCGACCGCCGCCTCGATCGAGGCGGTGTCGGAGCGGTCCACGAACATGGCGATCGGACGGCTAACCGTGCGGGTCAGCTGGAACAGGTGTTCCATCATGTCGCGGTTCGGATTTTCCAGATCTATGATGATGACATCGGGCTTCAGAGTCTCGATGATGCGCGCCACCCCATTGACCTCATGGATCACGGTCACGCGGTCATGGCCTGCCTCACGCAATCCTTCCTCGATGATCGAGGCGCGGATGGCGTTCTCATCAATGACAAGAATGGTGAGGTTCGGCTGCAGCATGTTCTATGTGATGACGCAGAAGCGGACGCAAGGCAAGGTCTTCAGCCTAATTTTCATGCATCCATATTTTACGCATAAATTATAATCATATTGCCTGTTTAGGCTGCATTGCGAGATGGATCGGTTCTCTGGACAAGGTCGAAAAACGCGGCTAGAACGCTTAAACGATTAATCATGTCCGCCACGATGAAAAGCCCCAAGCCCAAACTGGCCGTTATTGCCCAGACGCTCGGCGTCTCGGTTGCGACCGTGTCCAATGCCCTTTCGGGCAAGGGGCGCGTGTCCCCTGAAGTTGCCGAGCAGATCCGTTCGACGGCGAGCGCCCTTGGCTATGTGCCGAGTGTTGCGGGACGAGCCTTGCGCACCGGGCGCAGCGGCGTTTTGGGGCTTGTTCTGCCTGATATTGCCAATCCGCTTTTCCCGCAGATCGCACAGGCAATGGAGCATGCTGCTGCCAGCGCCGGTTACGGCGTGCTGATCGGTGACTCGCGCGGTGACGTGGAAATGCAGACGCAGGCGATTGACCGACTGATCGAGCGGGGCGTGGAAGGCCTTATCGTCATCCCCCGCCGCGGCACGCGGATTCTGGACGTCGGTTGTCCGGTCGCGGTGGTCGATACCCCGTCGACACCCGGCAACACGGTCGCGTCCGATCATTGGGATGGCGGGCGACAGATGGGTAGCTATCTTTCGTCGCTTGGACATCGTCGCATCGTGATTGTCGGCGGCAGCCCGCTGTCGAACGTGCAGGCCGATCGCGTCGGTGGTTTGAAAGCTGGCTTCGGGGCTTCGGTGCAGGTGGATTTGCTCTGGATCGAAAAGCTGGAGGCGGAGAAGGGGCAGGGTTGCTCGCTTGGTCTTGCGGAACAGGTCGAGCAAGGTGTGACAGCCTTTGCGGCCTTGTCCGATCTGACAGCGCTTCGGGTGCTGACCGAGTTGCAGAGGCATGGCATCAACGTACCCGATCAGGCAAGCGTCACAGGCTTCGATGATCTGGTGTGGGCGTCGGTGGTTACGCCGGGCCTCACGACGATGCGTATGGATATGGCGCGCGTCGCCCATCTCGCGGTCGGCGCTCTGGTGGATGCCATTGCGACAGTTCCCCGCTTTCCGGGCGGGCAACTTGGAACCGTTGTGGCAGAACAGGAGCGCGTGCCGATGGAACTGGTTGTTCGCCAGTCTTCCGGCCAAGTGCAGCGAGGTGGTGGCGCATGATGTTGGCCATCATTGATTGCAGCGGAGCCTCACCTCTTCCGTCAAAAGAGCAGGTCTCATCACGCAAATGTTTGCAAGGCTTTGCAAGCTGCCGTATTTCTGCCGCTGTTGGCGCCTTTTTGGAAAGCCTCTTTCGCATTTCCAGTGCCCATGTCCGCCGGATGTTTCCCGCGGTTTTCCTTTCTATTCCGGAACAGTCCCACAAGCGGCGGGACTGTGCTGGCAGCCGCGTGCGGTTTTCCCCGGTTCAGGTCCTTTCGGGGGAGCCGTGCGCGGCGCATTCTTTATTTGAAGGCATTAACAACATGTCGAAAAGGGCGTTTTGACCATGGGCGCCTGGATCGATACAGATGTCGGCTTTGATGACATTGCCGCAGTGCTTGTCATGCAGCATCGCGCTGGCGGCATTGATGGCATGTCGCTGGTGTTCGGCAACGCCCCCATGGCGCAGGTCGAGAAGAACGTTGCTGGTGCTGCATCCGCTTTCAACTGGACCTTTCCGATTCACCGGGGACGCGCGTCTCCGGTGCTAGGCCGTCTCGAAACGGCCCAGAGCATCCTCGGCGATCACGGCATGCCAACGGCGGGTCTTCACCTGCCGGAGGTTCCCGTGGTCCTGCACGTCGAGGATGCTTTCCATTCCCTCTGCCAATGGCTGGAGACCGGCACGAACCGTCGCATCCTGGCGCTTGGCCCGCTGACCAATCTGGCGGCAGTCGCCCTTGCCCGGCCGGATCTGTTGCCGGGCATCGGTGAGATCGTCTGGATGGGTGGGGGCGTGACGACCGGCAACCACACCGCCTCCGCGGAATTCAACGCCTTTGCCGATCCGGAAGCGGCGGCAATCGTTTTTGCCCACGATCTCCCCATCCGCATGGTGGATCTCGATCTCTGCCGCAAGGTGTTGGCATGGCCCGCTGATGTAGCGCCGATCCGCTCAGCCGGCGGGCGCAATGCCGCTTTGATCGCAGATCTGCTGGAAGGCTTCATCAACATCGCCATTGAGCGAGGCCGACCCGCCATGGCGCTTTATGATGCGATCGCGGCGGTGGCGTTCGTGCAGCCTGATCTCGTCACCTGGCGCGAGGCTCGTATTGATATCGAGCTTGCCGGTACCTTCACACGCGGGCGAACCGTGGTGGAGCAGCGCTCCGGCCGCGCACCGTTCAATGCGGCATTTGCCGCCGATATCGATGTCGAGGCTGCACGCGCCATGATCCTCGACGTTCTCAAAGAGGAAGCTTCGCGTTGACACGCCCCTTTGAACTTTTCGACCTCAATCTACCGGAACTGCGCCGTCGCGCCGTACAGGCGGCACGCGGGGAAGCGCCCTTCGATGTTCTCGTGGTGGGTGGAACCGTTGTCGATGTGATCACCGGCGAGTTGCGCGCTGCCGATATTGGTCTCGTTGGTCCGCTGATTGCCAGTGTGCACCAGCCCGGCACCCGATCGGATGCGGCAAGCACGATCAACGCGCGCGGTAGCTTCGTGTCTCCGGGCCTTATCGATACGCATATGCATATCGAAAGTTCCATGGTGACGCCCCAGGCCTATGCGCAGGCGGTCGTACCGCGCGGCGTCACGACGGTCGTTTGGGATCCGCATGAGTTCGGTAATGTCTGCGGCATGGCAGGTGTCGCCTGGGCGGCGGATGCCGTGATCGATCTTCCGCTGCGCGTCATCCTGCTGGCGCCGTCCTCGGTTCCTTCGGCGCCGGGTCTCGAACGCGCCGGCGCCGATTTCGGGCCGGATGCGCTCGAAAAACTGCTGGCCCGTCCCGACATCGCCGGCATTGCCGAGATGATGAACATGCGCGGCATCATTGAAGGCGATGCGCGGATGGAAGGTATCATCCAGGCGGGGCTTTCCACGGAAAAGCTGATTTGCGGGCATGCGCGGGGTCTGAGTGGATCCGATCTACAGGCTTTCATTACCGCCGGGGTGACCTCCGACCACGAACTGGTCTCGGGCGCAGACCTCATGGAAAAGCTGCGGGCGGGGCTGACCATCGAACTGCGCGGCTCGCATGACCATCTGCTGCCTGAGTTCGTTGAGGCGCTCAACACGTTGGGCCACCTGCCGCAGACGGTGACGTTGTGCACGGACGATGTCTTCCCGGATGATCTCTATGACAAGGGCGGGTTGGACGATGTCGTGCGCCGTCTCGTGCGCTACGGGATGAAACCGGAATGGGCGCTTCAGGCCGCGACCGTTAACGGTGCGCGGCGTTTGGGTCGGCAGGATCTTGGCGTCATTGCGCCGGGTCGCCGTGCGGATTTGGTGCTGTTTGAGGATCTTCAGGAGTTTGCTGCCCGCCGTGTCATCGTGTCCGGCCGCGAGGTCGCTGCCGGTGGTGCTCTGCTTTCGCCGCCGTCTCCGGCAGAGGCAAGCCCGCTTCTGGATACGATGCGGATCGACCCATTGTCGGCCGATGACTTCCGCGTTGTCTCGTCTGGGCAGCGGGTTCGTCTTGCCACCATCGACAGGCCTCGCTTCACCCAATGGGGCGACATCGAAGCCGATGTGCGCGATGGGTTTGTTGTTCGGCCGGAGGCCGCGACGCTCATTGCCGTTGCCCATCGTCATGGCCTGGCAGATGCAAAGCCGAAGGTTGGCTTCCTCACCGGCTGGGGTGTCTGGAAGGGTGCCTTCGCGACCACCGTTTCCCACGACAGTCATAACCTGACCGTCTTCGGTCAGGATCCTCATGATATGGCCTTGGCGGCAAATGCGGTGATTGCCGCAGGTGGCGGCCTGGCTGTTGCCGCGGATGGTGAGGTGAAGGCGGTGCTGCCGCTTCCTCTCGCAGGCCTCGTATCACCGGCTGGTCTGGCGGAAATCGCGTCCGGCTTTGCCGCGATCCGGTCGTTGATGGATGAGCTTGTCACCTGGCAGCCGCCCTATCTGGTGTTCAAGGCCTGCTTTGGCGCAACGCTTGCCTGCAATGCAGGTCCTCACCAGACGGATATGGGCATTGCCGATGTTGTGACCGGCCGCTTGCTGGAAACGCCGGTACTTTCTGTTCTCGAATGATGCCGTTCTTGATCCTGCGCAAGGCCGGACGCTAAAGCCTATGCTAATAATATGGTTGAGCCTGGGCAGGGAAGGGATCCCGCAGGCATCGTGGAGGGAGTTTTCCCTTGGAGGACAACCATGGACGCCGCTTATACTGTCAGCGAACTCTCTGCTTCGCAGGTTGATCGTGCATTTCCTTTGGCGAGTGCGGCGGATCTTGCCGGTAACATTGATGACTGGCGTCTCTTCTGCCTGGACAGGTTGGGGCAGGTGGATACGGCCGAAGAAGGCGAGCAGGTTCTGGTCTGCCTGAACCCGCTCGGTTATCTCAAGGGCCTCTACGTCATCCGCACCCGAAAGACACATGATGGCACTGTGCTGGAGGTGCCGTTACATGTGGTTGCCAGCGTTGTCGATGAAGAAGGTGTGCGCATGGCCTTCCAGCAGAAACTGGATCTGATGGCGGCCGACAAGGGCTGTCCGCGGGTCGAGTTCGGTGGTTAGTCGGCACCGGCAGCGGATTTTGCTGCGCTGGAGTCGCCGGTGAAGATATAGCCCACCCCGCGCACGGAGCGAATGAAGGTCGGGTGCGCCGGATCCGGCTCGATCTTCTTTCGCAGTCGCGCGATCTGCGCATCGATCGAACGGTCATAGGCTTCGAACTGTCGGCCGCGCGTCTGGTCCATCAACATTTCGCGGGTCAAAACGCGGCCGGAATTGCGCACCATCACTGCCAGCATGTCGAATTCGCCGGTGGTTAATTCCACTTCCTGCTCGCCGGGGTTCAAAAGGCGTCGACGGCTGATCTCCAGTTTCCAGCCATCAAACTCCAGAACCTGGCCGACGTCCTGGGCGACCGGTTCAACTGGCTTGCGGCGGCGCAGTATGCTGCGCACGCGCGCCAGCACTTCGCGCAGATGGAAAGGTTTCGGAATGTAATCATCCGCACCGACTTCGAGGCCGATGATGCGGTCCAGCACGTCATCGCGTCCTGTGAGCATGACAATCGGCACATCGGAACCGGCACGGATTTCCCGCGCAAGCGAAAGCCCGTCCTCGCTGTTGGGCAGAACAAGATCGAGCAAAATGAGGTCGATCACATTATCGGAAAGCGCCTTGCGCATGGCCTGGCCATCGCTTGCACCAATGACAACAAAGCCTTCATCCTCGAAATAGCGGGTCACCATCTGACGGATACGCGAATCATCATCGACAATGAGAATACGCTCGGCCCGCTTTTCAGGTCTGGACATACTATTATCCGGCTAATTTTGCTTGTTACAAACCGTTACATAATTCAACCCTCCGTAACACGCGCGGCATCCTTCTGTCACCGCTCGCAGCGAAAACTCCCTCAGCAAGAGAGAGGGACTCACATGCTTTCCACTGTTAACCACGCTCATTCAGCCTTTGCCGCAGTCGCCGGCATGAAGCCGCAACTGTCCACGCTTGATGAAGTTTTCGCGAGCGTTCCGCGGGAGAGCCTGGAAGTGGGCGAAGGCCTGTTCTGGCAAGGTGATCGCGCCCAGCACGTCTTTGAAGTGACGGAAGGTGTTCTGCGCATTTTCAAGATCATCGGCGATGGCCGCCGGGTCATCACCGGTTTTCTGTATGCGGGCGATATGGTGGGACTGTCGCTCAAGGATATCTACATCTACAGCGCCGAAGCGGTCACGCCGGTCAAGGTTCGCCGCCTCACCAGAAAGGCTTTTCAGGACGCGATCGAGAACGCGCCGGAGCTTCGCCCGCAACTCTTCGCTCTTCTGTGCGATGAAATGGCTGCCGCCCAGGACCAGATGGTGCTTCTGTCGCGCAAGAGTGCCGAGGAGCGCGTCTGCAGCTTTCTGATGCTGATTGCGCGCCGGATGCATGGCGCGCAGCAGATCGGCCGAATCATCCAGTTGCCCATGAGCCGTCAGGACATGGCCGACTATCTGGGGCTGACGATCGAAACGGTATCGCGCACCATCACCCGCCTGATCTCGCGCGGCGTCATCACCCCCAATGGTCGTCACGCATTTGATATCGCAAAGCCCGGAAAACTGCTTGCGCTGTGCGGTGACGGCGATAGTTATGAGGATCTTTGCGAAGGCTCCCTGAAAACGCGACAGGCTGTCTGGCCGCATTAATTGATTTCATCACGTGGGCTATGAGGGCCGAATGGGCGAAACCAACGAGCTGAGTGCAACACTGTCTGGACTTCAGGGCTTTTTGGGCCTGCTCGCGCCTCTGAATATCATTGTGCATGATGGGCTCGGGCGTATCGGCCATTGGAGTGCCGGCTCGGCGGAGCTGTTCGGTTGGTCCAAGTCCGAGGCGATCGGCCAGAACGTGATGCGCTTGCTGTTGGTGGACGCGCCGTCCTTGAACGAAATTCTGGCTTCGGTGGATCGAAACGGCGCCTGGAAGGGCAATCTCGATTATCGTCACAAGGACGGTCACACAATTTCGGTGTTGAGCCGCTGGGTGCCTGCAGGGTTGACGCCCGATGGCGTGCCGCTCATCTTGCAGGTCAACGAGGATTTCCGCGCGGCGCAGACGGTGCAGGAGCATCTGGCTGTGCGCGAGGCGCATTTCCGCTCCATCCTGCAGACGGTGCCAGAAGCGATGGTCGTCATCGATGAGCGTGGTACCATCACCTCCTTCAGCTCGACGGCCGAAGATCTCTTTGGTTACGAATCCTCCGAAGTCGAAGGTCATAATGTCCGCATTCTCATGCCGACGCCGGACCGCGAGAACCACGATCGTTACATCACCAATTACCTGACGACCGGCCAGCGGCGCATCATCGGCCTTGGCCGCGTGGTCAAGGGGCTTCGCAAGGACGGCTCCACCTTTCCCATGGAGCTGGCGGTTGGTGAAGCGATCTCCAACGGTCAGCGCATCTTTACCGGCTTCATCCGGGATCTCACCAGCCGTCACAAGATCGAGGAAGAGCTTCGCCAATCTCAGAAGATGGAAGCGATCGGCCAGCTGACCGGCGGCCTTGCGCATGACTTCAACAACCTGCTCACCATCATCAGCGGCAATCTCGAGATGATGGAAGCGAAGATCCATGATCCGAAGGTTCTGACGCTATTGCAGGAGGCGCAGGGCGCCACGGACGATGGTGCAAAGCTGACCGGGCAATTGCTGGCTTTTGGACGTCGCCAGCCGCTCAATCCCCGCATGACCGATCTCGGGCAGATGGTGTCGAACTTTTCCGAACTCATCCGCCGCACGATTGGCGATCGGGTTGAGCTTCGCACGGTCATTCGCGGCGGCGGGAACGAGGCGCTGGTCGACGGGCCACAGTTGCAGAATGCGCTGCTGAACCTGACGCTCAATGCGCGAGATGCCATGCCGGATGGTGGGCAGCTTTCGATCGAGGTCAGCCGCGTTCATCTCGATTTTGATTACGCGCAGATGTACCCGCAGGTGCGCGCCGGCAATTACGTGCTGGTCTCAGTCACGGATACCGGCAGCGGCATGACGGAAGAAGTGAAGCAGCGGGCTTTCGAACCTTTCTTCACCACGAAGACCATGGGGGCCGGCACCGGCCTTGGCCTCAGCATGGTATATGGCTTTGTGCGCCAGTCCGGCGGACATATCCAGATCTACAGCGAGGAAGGGCAGGGCACGAGCATTCGCCTCTTCCTGCCAGCCGCATCGGCCGCGACAGGAACGGTCGGTTCTTCGTCAGACCAGACGTCGGCGATCCCATCGATCCCGGGCGGCACCGAAACCATCCTGGTGGTGGAAGATGATCCGCGGGTCCGTCGCGTCGCCGTCGCTCGCCTCGAGAGCGCAGGTTACACCGTATTGGAAGCAGGCAATGCGGCCGAGGCGCTGATCGCCTTGGACCGTCATCCCGAAGTGGCACTGCTGTTTACCGATATCGCCATGCCCGGCATGCCGGGGGATCAGTTGGCCAAGGAAGTGCGCCGTCGACGGCCCGACATTAAGGTATTGTTCACGTCCGGCTATGCCGAGCCTGAAATCGCCGGCAAGGAACTGGCGGAAGATGGGTTATGGCTGAAGAAGCCTTATACGGCCCGTGAACTTGCCGCCCATCTGCGCCAGTTGCTGGACTGACAATTCTTATCAGTGCGGTTCTGCCGAAGGCGTCAGAGCCTGCAGGTGGATGGCGCGCGGCGAGATCGACAGGAAGACTTCGGACCGGCCGATGTAGATGATGGCCGCATCCGTGAAGCCATTCAGGAGCTTCAGGATTTCATGCTGGGTCTGTGGGTCCAGCGTTTCGAGCGCATCGTCCAGCACGATCCATTTGGGCGCGATCAGAATTGCGTTGGCAAGACGCAGGCGCATCTGGTCTTCTTCGTCCAGGGTGCGTTCCCAGCGGTCACGCGCGGAAAGCTTTTCGATGAGGCCATGCAGTTCCACGCGGTCGAGCGCTTCGATCATCTGCTCTTGCGAATAATCATCCGGCGAATTGGGATAGGCCAGCACCTCGCGCAATGTCGCATCCGGCAGATACCCCTTCTGGGCAATGAACAGCATGTCCGAGAGACCGGGAAGGCGGATCTCCCCCTTGCCCCAGGGCCAGAGCCCTGCCAGCGCGAGGAACAGCAGATGGCGGTTGGCGCGCGGATCGCCATTGACCATCACGCGCTCGCCCTGCGTGATTTGCGTTTCGCCGGTCAGGATCACGCCGCGCTCGGCACCGGTCGAGGCCGTACCCGGTCGCAGTTCGATGTCGCGAAGAACGATGCTGCCGCCTTCACTGTGAGAAATGGAAAGCGAACTTCCGGGAATATCCGTGAGGTCGTCCATCTGCAGCAGGGCGCGACGGAAGACGGAGACGCGGTAAAGCGCTGCCTTCCAGTCGGCAATCGGGCGGAAGTTGTCGATATACCAACGCAGTGCCGTGTTGACCTGGTTGAAGGCTCCGACCGCCATCATCAGGCCGCCGAAGGTGAGGTAGCCGCCGAAATAGGCGGGCGCCGCGATCAGGATCGGTGCAATGGTGGTCAGCCAGCCGAAACCTGAGGAGACCCAGGTGAGATTGGTCATGGCGAGCGCAAGGCGGCGCAGGATGATGAGAACCGCCGTGACGGATTGCTGGATGCGTCGCCGCTCGTTTTCCTCGCCATTGGTCAGCGTGATCGGCATCAGGTTTTCGTTGGCATGCATCAGCGCGAAGCGAAGCTCGGCTTCCTTGGAATAGCGCTCCGTGTTGAGGCGCGGCATGCGTCGGCCGACGAAATTGCTGAGCGCTGAGGCGCTGCCCGCATAGATGAGGGCAGCCCAGACCATGTAGCCGGGGATGACCACTTCCATGCCCCAGAGCCGAAGTGCGAAATCAGACGAGATGGCCCAAAGCACGCCGACGAAGCTGATGAGCAGGATCGTGGCGTTGACGAGACCGATGCTGAGATTGGTGGTGATCTCCGCCAGATTGCGGGCGTCTTCATGCAGGCGCTGATCCGGGTTGACGCCGAGCGGGCTGGAATTCGCCAGCTTCAGGGCGCGGCGGGGGCGCATCCACTGGTCGACCAGATCGCGGGTGAGACCATCGCGCATGTTGAGCGAGGTCATCTGGTTCAACCAGGCCTGGATGACATTGAGCACCAGCAGTGAACCGGCGATGACGGCAAACACCTTCAACTGCTCGAAGAAGGCGGGAAGGTTGCGTTGCTCCAGCGCATTGTAGAAGGGCGTGTTCCATTGGTTCAGGCGGTACTGCATGTAGACGGTCAAGAGGATGATCGTCAGCAGGGCTGCGGCCAGGCACAGAAGCCTCGTGCGTACATGCGAAGACCAGAAGGCCGAGCCCATCATTTTCAGCTGGGCGAAGAAACTGAAGTCAGCCGTTTCGGTCTCGA
The DNA here is from genome assembly GCF_030504645.1 of Rhizobium oryzicola. Lineage (GTDB taxonomy): Bacteria > Pseudomonadota > Alphaproteobacteria > Rhizobiales > Rhizobiaceae > Neorhizobium > Neorhizobium oryzicola. Next base: position 70,118 of record NZ_JAUKWQ010000007.1, read on the forward strand.
ACTCCGACGTCTTGTCTGCTGTCTGTGCCGGCTCTGCCATTCACCATTCATCCGCATTCGTAACTCTGGCCACCATCCAAAAGATGGCAACTTCAGGTTCTACATTCAAAATCTAAAGCCTTGCCTTCCGCAACGCATCTTGGCGTGAAGAATTCGCGCATTTCCCGCAGACACGGTGAAAAAGGTGACAATCACGGCTTTCCCAGAATTATTACAAACTTAAAATTTCTGTCTTGCCAGACGGTGCAGCTGGTGCAATTCTCCTCATTACAAGGAGCGGCAACAGCTCCAGAAAATGTCCTTGTCGGGGAGGAAACCGGCAAGCGGCGTTCACATGAAGGGAACAGAGAAATGCTGGGACCGACGGGTCATCTGGACACGTTCACGCGTGACAATCTTCCGCCTTTTGACGAATGGCCGGAGCTTCTTCTCGACGGCTTCGACTATCCCGAATACCTCAATGCCGCTGTCGAACTCACGGACCGCATGGTGGAGAAGGGGTTCGGGGACCGCATTGCGCTGATCGGCAATGGCCGTCGCCGGACCTACAAGGAACTCGCCGACTGGACCAACCGCATCGCCCGCGCGCTGACCGAGGATTACGGGTTGAAGCCCGGTAATCGCGTGCTGATCCGCTCCGCCAACAATCCCGCCATGGTCGCCTGCTGGCTGGCGGCGACGAAGGCCGGTGCCGTCGTGGTCAATACCATGCCGATGCTGAGGGCCGGCGAGCTGGCGAAGACCATCGACAAGGCCGAGATCTCGATGGCGCTTTGCGATACGCGCCTGATGGATGAGCTTGTGGCCACCGCAAAGGAAAGCGCTTTCCTCACCCAGGTGATCGGTTTTGACGGCACCGCCAACCACGATGCGGAACTGGATCGTGCGGCGCTCAACAAGCCCGTGCAATTCGAGGCAGTGCGTACGGGCCGCGATGACGTTGCATTGCTGGGCTTCACGTCCGGTTCGACCGGCATTGCCAAGGCGACCATGCATTTCCATCGCGACCTGCTGATCATCGCGGATGCCTATGCCAAGGAAGTGCTCGCTGTCACACCTGACGATGTCTTCGTCGGCTCACCGCCATTGGCCTTCACCTTCGGCCTCGGCGGGCTGGCGATCTTCCCGCTTCGCTTCGGTGCCGCCGCCACGCTTCTGGAACATGCAACGCCGCCGAAGATGATGGAGATCATCGAGACCTACAAGGCGACGATCTGCTTTACCGCCCCCACCGCCTATCGCGCGATGCTGGCGGCTATGGATCAGGGCAAAGCGGATCTCTCCTCGCTGCGGATCGCCGTCTCTGCCGGTGAAACGCTTCCCGGTCCCGTCTTCGAGGAATGGACGACGAAGACCGGCAAGCCGATCCTCGATGGCATCGGCGCGACCGAGATGCTGCACATCTTCATCTCCAACCGTCTGGGTGAAGCCAAGCCATACTGCACAGGCCGCCCGCTGACGGGCTACAAGGCCAGGATCGTAGACGAGGCAATGAACGAAGTGCCTGTCGGTACTGTCGGGCGGCTGGCAGTCAAGGGACCGATCGGCTGCCGCTATCTCGCCGATCACAGGCAGAAGGACTATGTCCGCGATGGCTGGAACCTGACGGGCGACAGCTTCATCCAGGATGAGGACGGTTATTTCCATTTTGCCGCGCGTTCAGACGACATGATTATCTCCGCCGGCTACAACATTGCCGGGCCGGAAGTGGAGGCAGCGCTTCTAAAACACGAGGCGGTGCTGGAATGCGCCGTGATCGGCGTGCCGGATGAGGAGCGTGGCCACATCGTGCAGGCACATGTGGTGCTGGCCGATAGTTCGCAGGCCTGCGATGCGCTGGCCAAGCTTCTGCAGGAGCATGTGAAATCGGTCATCGCGCCCTACAAATATCCACGTTCGATCATCTTCACGGATGCGCTTCCTAAGACGGAATCCGGCAAGATCCAGCGGTTCAGGCTGAAGCAGCCGACGGCTGCTTGATTTTCGAACATCCACCTCTGGATGTTTCGCATTGCTTATGAAAGGGTGGCCAAAAACAAGAAGCCACCCGGCAGACATAACAACAGGAACAGCAGCTTAACGAACGGGAGAGTACGGATGAAAGCGATTTTGAAAGCCGCCACCATGGCGCTGGCGCTGGGAAGCTCGACGCTTGCCATGGCGGAACCGATCAAGGTGGGCCTCATCACCACGCTGTCCGGCGGCGGTGCGGGCCTTGGCGTCGATACGCGCGACGGCTTCATGCTGGCGATCAAGCAGTCCGGCAACAAGGACATCACTGTCGTCACCGAAGACGATGCGCAGAAGCCGGAACTGGCCGTGCAGATTGCCGACAAGATGATCCAGAGCGACAACGTGGATATCCTGACCGGTATCGTCTGGTCGAACCTTTTGATGGCCGTGGTGCCGGGCGCTGTTGCCCAGGGAAAGCTCTACATTTCCACCAACGCTGCCCCTGCAGCTTTGGCCGGTGAAAAGTGCGATCCGCTCTATTTCAACGCCGCCTACCAGAATGACAATCTTCATGAGGCCATGGGCGAATATGCTAACAAGGTCTACAAGAAGATGTTCATCATGGCCCCCAACTATCCGGCGGGCAAGGATTCGCTGACCGGCTTCAAGCGCTATTACAAGGGCGAGCTTGCCAAGGAAGTCTACACGCAGGTGGGCCAGACCGATTATGCCGCCGAAATCGCGCAGATCCGCGCCTCCGGCGCTGATGGGGTCTTCGTCTTCTTACCCGGCGGCATGGGCATTTCCTTCATGAAGCAATATGCCCAGTCGGGCGTGAAGATCCCGGTCATCGGTCCCGGCTTCTCCTTCAGTCAGGATGTTCTGCCGGCCATCGGTGATGCAGCACTCGGTGTGAAGGCCTCCGGCCAGTGGTCGAAGGATCTGGACAACGAGGCGAACAAGAAGTTCGTGGCCGGTTTCCAGAAGGAATATAACCGCCTGCCTTCGCTCTATGCGCTGCAGGCCTATGATGCGGCCCAGCTGATCCTGTCGGCATCCTCCAAGGCCAGCATCAAGGATGTGAAGGCTTTCGCGGCCGCTCTCAACAAGGCCGACATCCAGTCGCCGCGCGGCAAGTTCAAGTTCAACAACAACCGTCACCCCATCCAGGACATTTATGTGACGGAAGTGGTGAAGGAGAACGGCACGCTGACCAACAAGATCGTGGAGAAGGTCTTCACCGATCACGGCGATGCCTATGCCAAGGACTGCAAGAAGTAAGGCCCATTCGTGACCTTCTCTCTCGTTCTCGAGCAATTGCTGAACGGCGTTCAGCTCGGTGTGATGCTGTTTCTGATGGCAGCCGGGCTGACGCTCATCTTCGGCGTCATGGGCCTGATCAATCTGGCCCATGGTTCGCTCTACATGGTGGGCGCCTTTGCCTGCGCGGTCGTGGCGGCAGCCACCGGTTCCTTCTGGCTCGGCCTTGCCGCGAGCCTCGCCTTTGCAGCTGCCGCCGGCGCGCTGATGGAAGTCGTGGTCATTCGCAGGCTTTACGGCCGTGATCACCTGGACCAGGTGCTGGCCACCTTCGCGCTGATCCTGATCTTCTCCGAGGGGACGCGCTGGGTCTTCGGATCCTTTCCGCTCTACCTCGATATTCCGCAATTGCTGCAGGGCGCGGTGCCGCTGCCCGGTGGTACGGCCTATCCGCTCTATCGTCTGGCAATCATCGTAACCGGCGGGCTTGTGGCGATCGGGCTCACGCTTTTGATCTCGCGGACGAGGCTCGGCATGCGCATCCGTGCGGGCGAAAGCGACCGTGAAATGATTGCCGCACTCGGTGTCGATATCCGCACGCTCTACACGCTCGTCTTTGCGCTGGGGTCCGCCCTTGCGGGGCTGGCCGGCGCCATGGTCGGTGCGTTGCAATCGGTGCAGGTCGGCATGGGTGAGCCGATCCTGATCCTCGCTTTCGTGGTGATCGTGATCGGCGGCATCGGTTCGATCAAGGGGGCCTTGATTGGCGCGCTGCTGGTTGGCGTGGTCGATACGATGGGCCGTTTCCTGCTGCCGCAGATCGTCGGGCTCTTCATGTCCTCCGCGCAGGCTGGCCCCGTAGGAGGCGCGATTGCCTCTATGCTGATCTATCTTCTGATGGCGGCGATCCTGGCGATCAAGCCGCGCGGCCTCTTCCCGGCGCAGGCATGAGGATGGCCATGATATCCCGCGAGTTCCTGATCAACGGCGTGCTGGCTCTGCTGCTTTTGGCCGTGCCCTTCATTGCCAGCGCAGTCGGCCAGCCCTTCACCATCACGCTTGCAACCCGCATCGCCATCCTGGCGCTGGCCGCAACCGGCCTCAATATCGCGCTCGGGCTCGGTGGCCTCGTCTCCTTCGGCCATGCCGCCTTCTTCGGTGTCGGCGGCTATGTGGCGGGCATTCTGTCGTCGCATGCCTTTTCCGGCGATCCCATGATCTTCGGCTTCGAAGGTAGCAAGCAGATGCTGCTGATCTGGCTGACGGCGGCCATCGTGGCCGGGCTGCTGGGCCTGTTGATCGGCGTCATCAGCCTGCGCACCTCGGGTGTGTACTTCATCATGATCACACTCGCCTTCGCGCAGATGGTCTATTACTTCGCCATCTCGTGGCCTGCCTATGGTGGCGAAGACGGTTTGTCGATCGTGGTGCGCAACCAGTTTCCCGGTGTCAACACCATGCGGCCGCTTACCTTCTTCGGCGTGGCCTATGGCGCCCTGATCGTCGGGCTCGGTCTGTTTGCCATGATCCGGGATTCGCGTTTCGGGGCGGCGCTGCAGGCGGTGCGCCAGAACGAGGTGCGCGTGGCCTCTGTCGGCATTTCGCCGCTGCCCATCCGGCTCACCGCCTTTGTGCTTTCCGCCATGATGACAGCGCTGGCGGGCTGCCTCTATGCCGATCTCAACCGTTTCGTCAGCCCGTCAATGCTATCCTGGCACATGTCCGGTGAGTTGATCGTACTGATCATTCTGGGCGGTACGGGGCGCCTGTTTGGGCCGGTGGCGGGTGCCATGCTCTATGTGGTGATCGAATCTGCTCTCGGGGGTATCACCGAACGCTGGCAGTTCTTCCTCGGACTCATCCTGCTCGCCACGGTTCTGTTTGCCCGTGGCGGCGTGATCGGCCTTCTGGCCGGAAAGGCGCGCCATGGCTGAGCCGGTTCTTGATATCAAGGGTTTGCGGAAAAACTTCGGGGCGCTGAAGGCGACGGACGATGTGAGTATATCGCTCTATCCGGGTGAGATCCATGCGTTGATCGGCCCGAACGGGGCGGGCAAATCCACGCTCATTCACCAGATCTGCGGCACGCTCAGGCAGGATCAGGGATCGATCCGTCTGGCAGGAAAGGAGATCGGTAATCTCGGCGTGGCCGAGCGGGCGCGCAAAGGGCTGGGGCGAACCTTCCAGATCTCCTCGCTCGCAGTTGAATTCTCGGCGCTACGCAATGTCATGCTGGCGGTGCAGGCGCGACAGGGTTCCAGCTTCCGCTTCCTGCGACCGGTTCGGAGCGACCGCAACCTCGTGGACGAAGCCATGGATCGCCTTTCCCGTGTCGGGCTTGCGGAGCGGGCGCATATTCCCGCCGGTGAGCTTTCCCATGGCGAAAAGCGCCAGCTGGAAATCGCCATCGCGCTGGCGCTCGATGTGAAGGCCTTCCTGCTGGATGAACCCATGGCCGGCATGGGGCCCGAGGGTTCCAAGGTGCTGACGGGCTTTCTAGCGAAGCTTCGGCAGGAAGCGCCGATCCTGTTGGTGGAGCATGACATGGATGCGGTCTTCGCACTGGCGGACCGGATTTCCGTGCTGGTGTATGGCCGCATCATTGCGACAGGCACGGTCGAGGAGATCCGCCGCGACCCTGTCGTGCGCACCGCCTATCTGGGGGATCATGCCTGATGCTGCTCGACGTCCATGACATCAGAACCTTTTACGGCAGCGCGCAGGCACTGTTCGGCATCACATTCCAGATTGAGGATGGTGAAGTCGTGGCGCTGATGGGCCGAAACGGCATGGGCAAGTCGACCACGATCAAGTCGATCTGCAACCTGATGCCGCCGAAGGGGGGACGCATCAGCATTGCTGGCACGGCGACCGATCGGCTGCCTCCGCACAAGGTGGCGCGGCTCGGCATCGGGCTCGTGCCGGAGGGACGCCGCTGCTTTCCCAACCTCACAGTGCATGAGAACCTCGTCGCTGCGGCCAGGCCGGGACAATGGACGCTGGCGCGGGTCAACGCCTTGTTTCCGCGCCTGGTAGAGCGGCGGGATCAGCTGGCGCGCTCACTCTCGGGCGGCGAGCAGCAGATGCTGGCGGTGGGGCGGGCGCTGATGACCAATCCGCGCCTGCTGATCCTTGACGAAGCCACCGAAGGTCTGGCGCCCGTCATCCGGCAGGATATCTGGCGGGCGATCCGCACGTTGAAGGCGGAGGGCCTTTCTATCCTCGTGGTAGACAAGACGCTCTCCGAACTCCTGCCCGTTGCAGACCGCTGCGTGGTGCTGGAAAACGGGCAGGTGGCCTGGACAGGGGTGCCGCAGGACCTGACCGCCGATTTGCAGGATCGCTATCTCGGCGTTTGATCAGGCCCGCAGTGCTGCCCGCTCCGCCCTCTGTTCCGGGGGCATGCCAGCAAGCCGGTGGCTGAGGCTTGCCATCCGCTCCACCGCCGTCTGCAGCGTGTCTTTCGGCACGGTCAGCGAGATGCGAATGAAGCCCGCGGCCTGATCCCCGAAGGAAGAGCCTGGCATGACGGCCACCTTTTCCTCCCGCAGCAGTTCCCAGGCAAATTCTTTGCCGCCAAGGCCGGTGCCGGTCACGTCGACCACCACGAACATGCCGCCTTCGGGCATCATCGGCTTCAGCAGGTTGCTGCCGGCGAGGGTTTTCTCCACGATCGCGGCACGGCGCTGATAATTGCCGCGCATGATATCGGCCGTTTCGAACTTTCTGGATAGCGCCAGTGCCGTCATGTCGGCGATAAATGGCTGCACGCCGAACAGCATGGTCTCCGAAACCGGCAGAACCTTTTCACAGAATTCTTCAGGCCCTGCCGCCCAGCCGCTGCGGAAGCCCGGTGCGGCATGCGATTTGGAAATGGAGGAGACAACAATGGTCCGATCGGCCAGTTCCGGCATATCGAAGGGCGAGGCAAAGCCTTCCGCGAAAATCAGCTGCTCATAGACTTCGTCGCAAACGATCCACAGATCATGCTTTCGGCAGATCTCACCGATGGCCGCGATTTCGGCGGCGGTCAGCACCGCACCGGTCGGATTGTGCGGCGTGTTGAGAAGCAGCACCCGCGCTTCCGGCGTGATCGCACGCTCCAGATCGGCGGCTTTGAGGTGGAAACGGTTTTCCGGGCGCAGCGGTACAGGAATCATGTGTGCGCCGGTCGAGGCGATGACGCCTTCGTATGTCGCATAAAGTGGATCGCCCACCAGTACGCCGTCACCTGCTTCTACAAGCCCCATCATCACGGCGTAGAGCGCGCTCTGCGTGCCGGGAAAGCAGAGGAAGTTTCTCTCCGTCACGCCTGGACGGCGCTTTTCATATTTCGCCACCAGCGCCTTCAATACGGAAGGTTCGCCGCGTCCGTTGGAATAGCGGGTTCGGCCCGCATGCATGGAGCGCGAGCATTCCGCCAGCAGCGCTTCGTCTGGGGGAAGATCCGGTTCGCCGATCGTCAGCTCGATAATGGGTTCGCCCGCGGTCTTCATGCGGCGGGCCGCCAGATGCAGGGCCCAGCGGCCGGAGCCGAGGTGGGCGAGGCGATCGGTGATGGAGGCGTAGCGCATAAAATTCTCCCTGTATCGGAACGAGTTCAGAGAAGGGGGATAGCCTCTCCCTGCCGCAGAATTCGCGTTGCACGGGATGTATCCGATGCGGAGGTAAAAGCGAAGCCCGCGTGTGACGGGCCGGGATACTTCTGGGCGTGGCAGCGGAGCGAACCTCTGTTTTCGCGTGCTTTTCTGAGATCCGGTGGCCATCTCACCCTAAGCGCGTACAACAGGCTTGAGTAATCGGTGCACAAGTGCAAAACTAAAATCTAATCTTGCGGCGCCAGCTCCGCGGTATAAAGAAGAAAAGCTGGGGGGACAGTCATCAGTTGATCGAGCGACAAACGTTCGGCAGTGAAGGTAATATGGCGGAAACGGCGCAAGCCATTGAAGTGCGGGATCTCCACAAGCGTTTTGGTCCGCTGGAGGTTCTGAAGGGTGTATCTCTCAGCGCAAAGCAGGGCGATGTCATTGCTCTGATTGGCGGAAGCGGTTCGGGCAAATCAACATTCCTGCGTTGCATCAACATGCTGGAACTGCCAACTGCCGGCAGTGTCACTATTCATGGTGAAACCATTGAACTGAAGAAGGATGGCAATGGCGGACTGATGCCGGCCAATCGCCGTCAGGTTCAGCGCATCCGCACCAAGCTTGGCATGGTCTTCCAGAGCTTCAACCTCTGGCAACACATGACGGTTCTTCAGAACGTCATCGAAGTGCCGGTGCATGTTCTCGGCCAGCCGCGCGATCAGGCGATTGAAGTGGCTGAAGCCTTGCTGCGCCGCGTTGGTCTTTACGAAAAGCGGGATGCCTACCCGGCCTTCCTGTCCGGCGGGCAGCAGCAGCGTGCGGCCATCGCCAGGGCGCTGGCCATCCAGCCGCTTGTCATGCTGTTCGACGAGCCTACGTCTGCACTCGACCCGGAGCTTGTCGGCGAGGTTCTCTCCGTCATTGGCGACCTTGCGCGCGAGAAGCGCACTATGATCCTGGTGACACATGAAATGAAATTCGCACGACAGGTGGCAAGCCATGTGGTCTATCTGCATGGCGGTGTCATCGAGGAACAGGGGCCGCCGGAGCAGATTTTCGGCGATCCGCAATCGGAGCGGCTGAAAAAGTTCATCAGCTCCATTCACTAAAAACAATCAGTATTATCGAAAGGGGAAATCATGACCAACATTCTGAAGACGGCCGCGATTGCGCTCGCTCTTGGCGTCGCTGCCATCACCCATGCTGCCGCCGAGGACATCAAGATCGGCGTCGATTCCGGCCCATATCCGCCGTTTAGTTCGCCGGATGCCAGCGGCAAGTGGGTTGGCTGGGAAATCGAAATGATGGACGCATTCTGTGCCGAAGCAAAGCTGACCTGCACGCTGTCGCCGATCGCGTTTGATGGCCTGATCCCGGCCCTGAACGCCAAGAAGATCGATGCCATCATGAGCTCGATGTCGATCACCGACGAGCGCAAAAAGGCCATCGATTTCTCGGACAAGTACTACAACACACCGACCGCGATCATCGGCCCGAAGGGTGTGAAGTTCGAGCCGACGGCTGAAGGCCTGAAGGGCAAGGTCATCGGCGTTCAGGTCTCGACCATCCACGCGGCCTATGTCCAGAAGTACTTCGCCAAGTCCGTTGCCGAGGTCAAGGAATACCAGACGCAGGATGAGGCCAACAACGACCTCGCAGCCGGTCGTCTCGACGCGATCCAGGCCGACCTCGTGACCTTGAACGACTTCTTGAAGACCGATCAGGGCAAGGCCTGCTGCGAACTGAAGGGCAATGTGCAGGATGATCCGGCCATTCTCGGCTCGGGCGTCGGCGTCGGCGTTCGCAAGGAAGACACGGCGCTGAAGGATAAGTTCAACGCTGCGATCAAGGCTGTGCGTGCCAACGGCACCTACGACAAGATCTCGAAGAAGTATTTCGACTTCAACATCTACGGCAAGTAAGACAGTCTCGGCTGTCGCCGCCGGACCCCTGGTCATTCAGAGGTCCGGCGTTTTCTGTGCCAGCCGCACGGAGCTGATCCCGCATGGGTCCCACCAGTTTTGATTTGAACCTTCTGTCCCTCTGGTCTCCGGGCTGGGGCGGTGTGTTGCTGGCCGGCCTGATGCGCTCGCTGGAAGTGGCCGTGGGCGGTTTTCTGCTTGGGCTTTTGATCGGCATCGGCGGCGCTTCGGCCAAGCTGTGGGGCGGCAAGGTGCTGCGTGATCTGCTCGAGGTCTATACGACCGTCGTGCGAGGTGTGCCGGAACTCATCCTGATCCTCATCCTCTATTATGCCGGCACCGATGCGGTAAACAAGCTGATGCTGGTGCTTGGGCTTCCTTCGGTGGATATCAGCGGTCTTGCCGCCGGCATCTTCGTGATCGGCGTAGTGCAGGGCGCCTATTCGACGGAGGTGCTGCGCGGGGCCATCAAGGCCATCCCGGCGGGACAGCTGGAGGCCGCGCGCGCCTATGGCATGTCGCCGCTCCTATCGCTTCGCCGCATCACATTGCCCGCCATGCTGCCCTATGCCATTCCGGGTCTGTCTAACCTTTGGCTAATCGCCACGAAGGATACGGCCCTGCTGGCCGTAGTCGGATTCAGCGAGCTGACGCTCGTCACCCGCCAGGCTGCTGGTACAACCAAGGCCTATATGATGTTCTTCCTGGCGGCCGGTGTGCTCTATCTGCTCGTCACGCTGCTCTCCAATGTCATTCTCGGCGCGATTGAAAAGCGGGCTAGACGCGGCTTGTCCCGGGAGCAGGCAGCATGAAGGACGAAGCAACGCTCGTGCCGATGACTTATGCTCCCCCGAAGGCACGCAGCCTGTTGGAGCCGCATCGCATTGCGCTGGCAGCCGTCTTTCTGGCCATTCTGGTTTCTGCCGCCTATTTCATGCGATGGGACTGGCTGCCGCGCTATCAGGACCGGCTGATCTCCGGCCTGTGGACAACCATGCTGATGCTGATTTCCACATCGGTTGTCGGCTTTGTGTTTGCGGTGCCGCTTGGGCTTGTCCAGGTGACGGGGCCAAAGCCTTTGGCCTGGTTGGCCAACGCATTCTGCACCCTCATTCGCGGCACACCGCTGCTTCTACAGTTGTGGTTGCTTTATTACGGTCTGGGCTCGCTCTTCGCGCAATATCCGGAAATCCGCAGCTCCTGGGCCTGGCCCTATCTGCGACAGGCCTGGCCCTACGGCTTTGCCGCGCTGACGATCTCGTTTGCGGCTTATGAGGGTGAAGTCATGCGAGGCGCCTTTTCCGGTGTGCCCAAGGGCGAGCTGGAAGCGGCGCGCGCCTATGGCATGGGCCGCTGGACGGCGTTCCGGCGGATCTGGTTTCCGCGCGCCGTCTATCGCACGCTGCCGACGCTGACGGGCGAAACGGTGCTGCAACTGAAATCGACGCCGCTGGTTGCGACAGTCACGGTCATGGACCTCTATTCCGTCATCACCAAGGTCCGGCAGGATACGTTGCTGACCTATGAGCCGCTGCTGCTGCTGGCGCTGATCTATCTCTGCCTGACGGGTATTCTGGTTCTGGCTTTCCGGCTGCTCGAAAACCGCATCCCGAGCAGGGGCAATTAAAGCATGGCGCGCAAAAGTGTGTAGCGGTTTTGCGGTAACGATATGCGTTAAAACAAGAACTTAAAGCACGTTACACGAGGCTAAGCCGCAACGTGCTTTAGGGTTCGCCAAACCGATGCCTCTTCGCGATATGGCGGTTCGGTAGACGCGATGCGCCAAAGAGTTTGTCCCGCAGGGTTCCTGGCTCATAGGCAGTCTTGTAGAGCCCTCGCTCCTGCAGGATGGGGATGACCAGCCCGATGATGTCTTCGAAGCATTCGGGTACAACGGTGCGGGAAAGGTTGAAACCGTCAATGCTGGCATTTTCCACCCATGCCGCCAGCTGATCGGCGATCTGCTCCGCCGACCCCACCATGGGCGCTTGCCGGCTACCGAGCACCATCTGGTCGAGGAGCTTGCGTTTCGTCCATTGCGGACCGGCGCTGCGGGTCATGGCCTCGACATTGGAGATAATGGCGCTACTTTTGCCGGTCTCGATCGGTTCATCCAGATCGTACCGAGCAAAATCGATACCGAGGGAAGCCGCGGCATGCACGAGTGCCGCCTCTGAACTGACATGGCGCCGGTAGTCCTCGAATTTTTCCCACGCTTCTTTCTCTGTGCGGCCTGTGACGATGGTTGCGCCCAGGAAAACCTTGATGTCATCGGCCTGCCTGCCGCAGCCAATGGCGCGGCTGCGGATATCGTCCACGATAGCCTTCACCCCGTCCAGCTTCTGGCCGTTGACGAAGACACATTCGGCGTGGGTTGCCGCAAACTCCCGGCCACGGGTCGAGGAACCGGCCTGGTAGAGCACCGGCGTGCGCTGCGGCGATGGTTCGCAGAGATGCATGGCATCCAGCCTATACTGCTTGCCGGCATGTTGGATCTTTTGAACCCTGGCCGGATCGGCATAAACACCCGTCGCCCGGTCGAAGCGGACGGCATCATCCGCCCAGCTGCCCTCCCAGAGCGCATAGACAATATCCATGTATTCGTCGGCCAGATCGTAGCGATCGTCATGGGCCGCCTGTGCATTGAGGCCAATGGCTTTGGCCGCACTATCAAGATAGCCGGTGACGATGTTCCAGCCGATGCGACCGCCGGTCAAATGATCAAGGGTCGAGATGCGGCGGGCAAAGAGAAAGGGCGGTTCGTAAGTGAGGTTGGCGGTAATGCCGAAGCCGAGATGTTGCGTGACGGCGGCCATGGCGGGCACCAGCAGCATCGGATCATTGACGGGAACCTGCACCGCGCCTTTCAGTGCCGCATCCGCACTGCCGCCATAGACGTCGTTGATGCCGACGACGTCAGCCAGAAAAATGCCGTCGAACAATCCGGCTTCCAGCCGCCTGGCGTAATCCATCCAGTAGGTAAGCTCACCATAGCGGTGCGACTGGTCACGGGGATGAGTCCAAAGCCCTTGCTGAATATGCCCGACGCAGTTCATATCGAAGGCATTGAAGTGGATTTTTCGCATGGCGCCCCTCACGGTCTGCGTGACGATCCCGTTTCTTATTGGTCTCATTTCGTCTACTATAGGAGACGAAAGAGGAGGGTTGCAAGATGGAGCCTCGCGAAGTCGATACGGCGCAGGCGATCGCTGATCGCATCAGGATCGAGCGCGAAAGCCGGGGCTGGTCCCTGTCGGATCTCGCCGAGCGTTCGAACGTGTCGAAGGCGATGATCAGCAAGATCGAGCGCTGCGAGGCAAGCCCGACGGCGACGGTGCTGGGCCGATTGTCGGGTGCCTTCGGCCTGCCGCTTTCGACGTTACTTGCCTTGGCGGAGCGGGCGGATGAGCGTCTCTTGAAGCTCGATCATCAGCCGGTATGGACGGACCCGGAAACCGGTTACACGCGCCGCGCGGTCTCGCCGCCGAATGGTGGAATGCTCGACCTCATCGAGGTCATGCTGCCGCCCGGCGTTCGCATTCCCTATCCGGCCTCGGCCTTCGCCTTCCAGCGCCAGCAGATCTGGATGCTGGAAGGTCTGCTGCATTTTCACGAGGGCGATACATTGCATATTCTGGAGCCAGGTGATTGCCTGGAGCTTGGGCCGCCCGCGCCTTGCGCCTTCAAGAACGCGGGCAAGGTGCCCGCGCGCTATCTTGTCGTGCTGGCGAAACGCTGATCAGGCCTTCAGCCAAAACTTGATGATCATGGCGACCAGCCCGACGGCCAGTACGCCTGAGATCCAGAGGCCGACGAACCAACCGAGTTGCCTTGCTTTCTCTGCGATCCTCAATGGTAACCCTCCTCCGGATCCATCTTGCCGCGGAAGACCCAATAGGCATACCCCGTGTAGGCGAGGATGATGGGTACGAGGATCGCTGCCCCCACCAGCAGAAAGCCGAGGCTCTCGTCAGGCGCCGCCGCGTCCCAAATGGTGACCGAAGTGGGCACGATATAGGGGTAGAAGCTGATGCCGATGCCCGCATAGGCAAGAATGAAGATGGCCAGCGCCGACAGGAAAGGCTGGGAGTCATGGCGGATTCTCAGGCCCCGGAACAGCGAGTAGAAGCACAGCACCACCAGCAGCGGAACGATGACGCTGAAGACGGCGGTCGGAAAGGTAAACCAGCGATCGACATAGAGCGGCTTCAGGAAGGGCGTCCAAAGGCTGAAGATGCCGATGGCAACTAGCGTTGCCGCGCCCGCACCATAGGCGAAGCGGCGGGCATTTTGGGCGATATGTCCGGAGGTGCGCATCACCAGCCACGTTGAGCCCAGAAGCCCATAGCCGATGACGAGGGCAATCCCGGTTGCGATGGAAAATGGCGTCAGCCAGTCCCACCAGCCACCCGCATAGGCACGGTTGGCAACGGGAATGCCCTGCACCAGCGCACCGAGCGCGATGCCTTGTGCAAAGGCCGCAACAGTGGAACCGCCGGCAAAGGCCCAATCCCAAACCCACTTGGCACGCTTGGTGCGCCAGCGATATTCGAAGGCGACACCCCGAAAAATGAGGCCAAGCAGCATGGCGATCAGCGGCGCGTAAAGCGCCGGTAGGATGGTGGCATAGGCGAGCGGAAAGACGGCGAGCAGACCGCCGCCGCCCAGCACCAGCCAGGTTTCATTGCCATCCCAGACCGGTGCAACGGAATTCATCATCGTGTCCCGCTCCTCCTCCTCCCGAAAGAAGGGAAAGAGGATGCCGACGCCGAGGTCGAAGCCGTCAAGGACGACGTAGGCGAGGACCGCAAAGGCGATGAGGGCGGCCCAGATGAAGGGAAGATCAAGCGCCATGGTGAGCACCTCCGTGCTGGGCAGCCAGATGGGGAGCGGGGGTAATGCCTGCGGAACGGATCGGACCATCGCCGAGATGTGCATCCGCATCGCGCGGCAGGCGCTTCATCAGACGCAGGATGTAGAAAGTGCCAGCGCCGAAGACGAGGAAGTAGACCACGACGAAGGCCAGTAGTGAGGTTGCCACGGCGGGGGCCGCAATCGCCGAGCGGGATTCGGCCGTCAACAGATGACCGTAAACCGTATAGGGCTGTCGGCCCACCTCCGTCGTGACCCATCCGGCCAGCACCGCCACGAAGCCTGCTGGCCCCATGGCGAGGGCAAATCGGTGCAGCCAGGAGCTCTGGTAAAGCGTGCCATGCCAGCGGCTATAGAGGCTCCAGATGCCAAGGGCGAGCATGGCAAAGCCTAGCCCCACCATGATGCGGAACGACCAGAAGATGATCTCGACGGGCGGCTGCTTGTCCTCCGGTATCGTATCGAGGCCCGCCAGCGGCGCATTAAGATCGTGTTTCAGGATTAGACTTGAAGCCTTCGGGATCTCGATCGCGTAGTCCACACGTTTTTCCTGCGTGTTGGGAATGCCGAACAGGATCAGCGGCGCGCCATCCGGATGGCTTTGGAAGTGGCCTTCCATCGCCATCACCTTGGCGGGCTGATGTTCCAGCGTGTTGAGGCCATGCTGGTCGCCCGCCAGGATCTGCAAGGGTGCGACGACAGCAATCATGCCCATGGCCATGGAAAACATTGTGCCGGCTCTCAGCGGCGCGGTACGCCGCAGAAGGTGATAGGCACCGACGCCACCGACCACGAGCGCCGTCGTGAGATAGGCTGCCAGCACCATATGCACGAAGCGGTAGGGGAAAGACGGGTTGAAGATCACCTGCCACCAGTCCACCGGGATGAACTGGCCCTTGTCGTTCATGGCAAAGCCGGCTGGAGTCTGCATCCAGGAATTGGTTGCTAGGATCCAGGTCGCCGAAATCAGCGTGCCGAAGGCCACCATCAGAGTGGCAAAGAAGTGCAGGCCGGGCCCGACGCGCTTCCGGCCAAACAGCATGACGCCCAGGAAACCAGCTTCCAGGAAGAATGCCGAAAGCACCTCGTAGCCCATCAGCGGCCCAATGACCGGTCCCGCCTTGTCCGAAAACACACTCCAATTGGTCCCGAACTGATAGGCCATGACGATGCCGGAGACGACGCCCATGCCGAAGGCAACGGCAAAGATCGTCTTCCAGAAGTCGAACAGCTCCAGATAGACCGGCTTCTTCGTCCACAAATACAAGCCCTCTAGCACTGCCAGATAGCTGGCAAGGCCAATCGAGAAGGCTGGAAAGATGATGTGGAACGAGACGGTGAAAGCAAACTGCATACGCGCCAGGACCGTAGCGTCCAGATGCTCAAACATGGCTTCCTTCCTTTGCCCGGGGGGGCTTTTACAAAGTGGCTCGTCAACAGTTGTCGCAGGCTTGATGCACTGCAGCAACGGACGGCTTGCCGCATGAGCCAACCTGTCGCGCCTCCAAGGGTTGCAAAGAAAAGGCGCTTCCCGGGGGAGAGCGCCGAATGGGGGAGGTTCTATGACATCGTCCACCAGCGCATCAGCGCCCGCGACGGTTTCTCAACGTGGACACGCGCCAAATGTTCCACGTCTTGCGATCGAATGCTTGTACGAACCACTGGAACAATCTGACGGGTTGGTTGCGTGTTCAGAACGCCACTTCGGCCAGCAATGGCAGGTGATCGGAGGCGAGGCGCGCCAGGGGCGTTCGAACTGCTTCCACAGACCGTAGGCGAAGGCTTTCCGATACGAAAATGTGGTCCAGCCGCAGCAGGGGCCACCGCGATGGAAACGTGGCACCAGCCAGCTCGCCCAGATCCTGCACGACATCCTTCATGTGGCGTTTCACCATGCGGTAAGGCGCTGATGAGGGGATCGAGTTGAAGTCGCCAATCAACAGGCTCTTGCCCTTGCGGATTTCAGAGTTGCCCAGCCAGCTCCTGCCGAGCAGTTCGCGCATCTGGCGTACGCGATCTCGCCGTGTCAGGCCCAGATGCGTATTGACAATGTGCAGCCGTTCACCATGCGCTTCCACATCTGCCCACAAGGCGCCGCGCGGCTCGCCCACGGATGTGAGTCCGCCGGCCTGCCTCAGCTGCAAAGGCAGGGCGGTCAGGATTGCATCGCCATACTGCTCTTCGGCCACGCGCAACGCCGGGTGAAAGTGGAAGTCCATACGCAGGTGGTTGGCGATCGCCTGCGCCTGATCGATGCCGCCGCTTCGGCGTCTGCCGACATCAAGTTCCTGCAGGCCGATGATATCGGCACCCGTCTCCGCAATCACGTCGGCAATGCGCGCCGGATCCCGCTTGCGATCGGTGCCCACGCAACTGTGAACATTGTAGCTGAGGATACGGATGGTCCGGGAGGGCAAGGAGGGCGTATTTGGTGAGGGTTCGGTCATGCCGCAGGGAACCCCTTTCCCCGGCGTTTCGTTCCCCATGTCGGAAGAGGCTCTCGTCTTCTTCTCCCATCAGGATGCGAAAGGCTGCCCGTGACACGACACCTGTTCAGGATCATCATCGCGCTCTTGATCGCCGTGGCGGCGGTGCTCGTTTATCGAAGCCTCAGCCGTTACAGCTGGGGGGACATCACGGCCTCAATGGCGATGCTGCCGGTTCTGCGGATCGTTACGGGCGCCCTTTTTGTCATCGCCTCCTATCTGTGCCTGGCGATGTTCGACTGGCTGGCGCTGCGTTATGTGGGCCATCCGCAACCCTTCCGCCGGGCGCTGGTCGCTTCCTTTTCAGCCCTTTCGATCGGCCATAATGTTGGCGGTGCTGCGCTCTCGAGCGGTGCGGTCCGGTACCGCTTCTATGCGCGCTGGGGTCTTACGGGCGACGAGGTTGCCAAGGTCATTCTGTTCTGCGGTGCGACTGTGCTGCTTGGGCTTAGTACACTTGCCGGGATTGTGCTGCTGCTAATGCCGCCAACGGGGCAGAACCTCCTGGATCTGACGGAAGCCCAGCGCTTCTGGCTGGGGCTTGCCTTTCTTGTTTACCCGGTTGCCTATCTCATTTGCTCGGTCTGGGGTCGTCCGCCGCTGAAATTCCGCAGTTTCCGCATGGAGATGCCAACGCCACTGATGTGTGTCGCACAGGTTGCCATCGGCACGCTGAATTTTGCCTTCGTCGCGGCGGCTCTCAATCAGTTGCTGCTGACCTTCACTCAAGCGGGGTATCTGCAGGTGGCCTCGGCCTATGTCACCGCAACCGTTGCCGGCATGCTGAGCCACGTGCCGGGCGGTCTTGGGGTGCTGGAAGCAACCATGCTGATGCTGCTGCCGGAGTCGGATTCCATCGGCGCCTTGGTTGCCTTCCGGGTGTTGTATTATTTCGTGCCGCTCTGCCTTGGCCTGCCGATCTTCCTGATCAGCGAGGCCTATTTCCGTCATCAGCAGCGGGAGGGTGGCTCAGAGCCAGCTCCGCGCCAGGCGTGACAGCGCCCAGCGGGTTCCGACGCGCACCTGCTGGAATGGCCAGAAGGGGCGGCGCGGATCAACGATCGCCGTACCGGGCAGGGACTCCGTTTCACCGCGCAGCACGTCGATCGAGAAGGCGCGAAGCCCCCTTGGCTTTCGGTTGAAGCGCTCGATGGTGCGGATCAACGAGCCGGTCTCAGTGATGCTTGCAGTAATTTCTGCCGGGTCAGCATCCAGGTGCTCGGCAATCAGCTCATCTCTGAGGGCAAGGACTGCCTGACGTCCCGCGTCGTCCGTAGGTTCAAAAGCCAGATCCGATTCCGTATCGAGACCTTCGGAGCGATTGTTGAGATTGGATGATCCGACGCGAATGAAGCGGTCATCAATGATGACCAGCTTGGAATGCACGATGATTTCGTGCTCCTTGCCATCCTTATCCTGGGTCACCGAGTAGAAGACGCGCAGACGACCGTATCGATCGGCGCGCTTCAGGTGACGGATCAAGCGGTCGCGATTGTTGCCCATCATAACCTTTTCCAGGAAGCCGTGCGACTCGCGGGTGACCAGCACCACGATCTCGGGTCCATTCGGTTCCTTCAAGCGCTTGGCAAGCGTACGGGCTATGCCAAAAGAGGCAAGGTACTGGGATTCCAGATAGATGTGACGGTGGGCAGCACGCAAGGCATCATGGGTGAGGCGGATCGCCTCGCGCCGACCTTTGCGGCCCTTCCAGCGCCACGGTTCCGTCAGCGCAAGGCCCACCGGGCAGTCGGTGAGGCTGGGCTTTAGATCCTCTGGCCAAAGTTCATGCCATATGCCTATCGAAGAAGCGGTGAGGTTTTCGCCAAGCGCCGCTTTCCAGCGCTTGCGGCAGGCGTCACCCACAAGCATTGCGGCTTCACCGGCCACGATGGCCTGCATATCATGCACGGGGCCATAGCAATTGCCATCGGGCGAACAACGCAACGGGTTGGGGATTGCGTGGCTGCGGTCATCCCAGCGACGGGCGGTCAGGTCTATGCCGCCAAGGAAGGCCACCGCATCATCCACGCATACCATTTTCTGGTGATGGCTTGCCCGCAAGGGATGGCGAAAATCGAAATGCAGGTGGATGCGAGGATGATCCAGCACACCGGATTTCTGAAACAGCCTGAGGCTCTTGCCGGAATAGACGGGGCCCATGCCCCAGACGAGGATGCGGACGGAAAGGTTATCGTGTGCGTCCACCCTAGCACGCAGAATTTCGCCCAGCGTCGGGCTCCCCTCATCTTGCGGTCGCAGCCGGATATCCGGATTAAAGTCCCATCCTACAATGAAGATGGACTGCGTTGCCTTTTTCAGCACTTGTTCGAGGCGCGTAAAATATTCGGCTCCATCAATCAGGAAGGCAGCCTGAGCCGCCCGTCCTCCGCGCCAGGCATTATAGCCGGGGCTGATGATGGCATTGGTTTCGACTGATCGCTTCCACATCGGATTGCGCAAGGACAGATCCACGTCGGTATTCCCCTAAACACAGTTTTCTCCGCACAAACGCAATCAACCCCGCCGGAGTTCCGGCAGGGGCATGACGCGACGCGCAGGCGCTATTGCTGGATTGCGTGCGGCGATGGTTGTGGGGTGTTTCCCTTGTCCTGATCGGTCACCAGCACGCCGATGGCACCTGCCAGCAGAATGGCGGTCGCGGCGGCAATCAGCTTGCCCATGCCACTTTTGCCGGGATTCCCAGGACCGGCCTTCATGTCGCGCCGCTCGGAATGCGCATGGTGATCAAAGAAGCTGGAAAGCATGGTTGCATCTCCTTCTTCCCAATTTGTGCGTTATCAATAGCCCATATGCATGGGCGGCTCCTGGGTTTCGTCCGGATTGGGCAGGGGTGTCTCATCCGGCAAGCGATCCGGATCGGGCTCCTGGATCGGCGGCTCCGGCCTCCAGACAGGTGCCGGCATGGGCGGCTGCTCGCTCGGTTCTCTGGGGTCTGGCATGGCGTTCTCCATCATGTCTCGTTCCAGCAACACATGCGCCCAGAGATCGTTCCATCACGGTTTTCAGAGGAGCTGATCGGGAACGGCCGCGACCCTTGCGCGTTCATCTTCGATATTCAACCACCAGGGAGGCTGCCGATGACCCATATGCAGGATCACTTCCTGATCTGGCTGCGCGACGCCCATGCCATGGAGAACCAGGCGATCGCCATGATCCGTGCGCAGATAAAGCGGATCGAAAACTATCCCGATTTCAGGGCAAGGCTAGAGCGGCATCTGGCCGAGACAGAAGATCAGGCGGCCAGGCTCAAGGCGCTACTTGATCGCTATCCTGGTGGCGCTTCAACGGTGAAGGATCTGGCCGCGCGGATCGCGGCAACCACGCAAGGCGTGGGTGGATTGTTGGCAGGAGATGAAATTATCAAGGCCGCCAAGGCGACCTATGCCTTCGAGCATGCGGAGATTGCCCATTACCGCGTTCTTGCTGCCGCGGCCGACGAGCTTGGTGATACAGAAGCGAAGACGGTCTTTGAGGAAATCATGGAGCAGGAACGCGCCATGGCAGACTGGCTCGATCATCACTTGGATATTCTGACGCGCATCTATCTGATGCGCGACGAGCGAGACTTGCAGGCGAAACGATAGTCAGATGCTGATGCGGCTATCCAGTTCTTCCCGGTTCCGGGCTCCGTCTTCGTAAAGCTCGATGATCTGGGAAGCGAGGTCGGTTGCTGCGCGACTATTGATATCGATGCGTTTGTCATGCCGGACGGAGTCGAAATAGCTCTGGAGGAAATCCAGATCCTGCGGTTCTAGGGTTAAGGGTGCGGTCTGTCTCATGTTTCGGCCTCCTTGCACATAAGGCGGCGAAAGCGCGTCAGGCGTTAAACCCGGTCTTCCAGCCGTCGGCGCCTTGAAAGTCTAAGCCGACGATGAAAGCAGCCTACGCTTCATCCAAGACAATGCAACCCGGGATGGGTCGAGAGGGCAAAAGTTGATGCCCTCTCAAGATGTCGTGAGAAAATTGTCAAACCTCATCATCGAGATGATTGGCTTCGTGATCCTGCAATTGCTCCGTCTGGATTGCCTTGCTGTCCAGGCCACGCTCGCGTGAGTGCTGGGCCTTGTCGCGGTTTGAAAGCACGAAGTTTTCGGGGATCTTGTCGCGCTCGATGTCGGTCATTGCACCGGTGCCGGTGCCTTTGCCCTGACTGCCGGGACCCATATGTTTCGAGTTGGCATTGGCCATGGGGCATCCTCCTTGTTCTTCCGTTACGGATGTAGAACTCGGTTGAAGGGCGGAATGATCCGGATGTGACGAGAAATGTGCTACGGAGTGGGCACGACAACCTGCTGGAGATGCTGAAGCTGGCTCATGGAGGTTTCGCCGTTGATCTGCTTCAACAGCAGTTCGCCCATTAGCCGTCCGGCCTCTGACAGATCTTCGTAGATCGTTTCCACGCGCGGCCTTACCTGGTCGAACAGGCCGGAGGTCTGCTTGGTAATGATGCGAACATCCTTTTGCAGAGCCAGGTTTCGGTCGTGAGCAGCTGCCATCACTGCCAGTGCCGTAACTTCGCCGCCACAGATGACGCCATCCGGCGGATCGGCTTCGCCGAACCGGTGGTAAAAACAATTGCGGATCTCATCTGACTGGCTGTCGATCGTGATCGTATCGGGGATCTCGTAAGCCAGACCCTCCTCGCGGATAGCCGTCATGAAGCCATGGCGCATGTGGTGCGCGAAGGTGAACTGCCAGGGAGGAAGAATGATTGCCAGCTTGCGGCAACCTGCGGAAATCAGCGTTCGGGCTGCGCGGTAAGCGAAGGTGTAGTTGTCGTAATCCACGTAAGGATGAGGGGTCGCCAGCTCCGTTCGTCCATGGCAGATGAAGGGAACACCGGATTGGCTCAGCAGCTTCACCCGCTCGTCTAGCGGCTCGGTTCGGCTGAAGATGATGCCGTCTGCCGTGCGGTTGCGCAGGATGTACTGCACCGGCTCAATCTGCGGAATGTCGGAAAAATGCGGCGTAATGGTCAGGTGGTAAGGCGTGTTTCGGAGCGCCTCCGTCAAACCGCTGATCATTGACGTCGCGTAGCCCAGAATTTCCTCATGCGGGTCCAGGATCAGGCTGATGACATGGGTGCGTCCCGTCTTCAGGCGAAGCGCAGCGCGGTCCGGCTGATAGCCGATCTGCTGCGCGACCTCAGCAACCCGCACGCGTGTTTCGAGTGCGATCTGCGGTGCCCCCGCCAAGGCACGGGAGACGGTCGTGACCGCAAGCCCGGTCATCTCCGCGATCGTCTTCAACGTCGGCCTGCCACCATTGCCCAGCAGATCAGGCGCCGCTGTCGTCGTCCGCGGCTTGCGCTTTCGCTCCACGCCGTTGCCGGCCATTCGCATTCTCCCCGTTCCGGATCACTCCGGCTCCCCCGTGATGCATATCAAGCAAGAGACGCGAGTGGAACATGACAGGCACACGTCGGGCTTCTTTTTATTGCATAACGGATTGTTTGTTATGTTTTTAACATGGGCACCCGCAAAGGTTGACTCTGTCTCAATTTGTATCGTTATAAGTCAACTTGTCCGTGGAGGAGTTCGGACGCAAAGGGAGCAATGCGATGGGACTTCGTTCAACCAGGATCCTTGCGTCAAGCGGTATCATGCTCGCGCTTCTGGCCGGCGTCGTCAGGGCTGCCGATAGTGTTGAAGTTCTCCATTGGTGGACCTCCGGCAGCGAAGCCGCCGCGCTCAATGCACTGAAGACGGATCTTCAAAAACAAGGCGTGACCTGGAAGGACATGGCCGTGGCTGGCGGTTCGGGCGTGCAGGCGATGACCGCGCTAAGGGCGCGCGTGACATCCGGTGATCCCCCGACTGCTGTGCAGATGCTCGGTTTCGATATTCGCGACTGGGCCGAAATGGGTGTTGTCGCCAATCTCGATGACTTGGCCAAGAAGCGAGGCTGGGACAAGGTTATTCCGTCCGCTCTGCAGGACTTTGCAAAATATGACGGACATTGGATTGCGGCGCCCGTCAACATCCATTCCACCAACTGGCTCTGGATCAACAAGGCGGCGCTCGACAGGGCCGGTGGCAAGCCCCCCGAAACCTTCGACCAGTTGATCGCCATGCTGGATAATTTCAGGTCCCAGGGCATTATTCCGTTGGCTCATGGAGGCCAGCCCTGGCAGGACGGCACGCTCTGGGAGGCTGTCGTTCTCTCTATCGGAGGTGTCAACTTCTACAAGAAGGCGATACTGGAACTCGATCCGGCGGCGCTGAGTGGCACCACAATGCGCAAGGTCTTCGACAGCATGACCAAGTTGAAGTCTTACCTCGATCCCGGTTTTTCGGGGCGTGACTGGAACGTCAGTACGTCCCTCGTGATCGACGGTAAGGCCGGCGCGCAGGAAATGGGAGACTGGGCCAAAGGCGAGTTCATCCGGGCAGCGAAGAAACCCGGTCAGGATTTTGTGTGCATTCGCTTCCCTGGCACCCAAGGCAGTGTTCTCTTCAACGCCGACCAATTCGTCATGTTCAATGTGGGCGATCGACAGCGCGATGCGCAGTTGAAGATGGCCGCGGCCGTTGAGGAACCCTCGTTTCAGATTGCGTTCAATACGGTCAAAGGTTCTGTTCCTGCACGCACCGATGTTCCGGGCGATCAGTTTGACGACTGTGCCCGAAAAGGCATGAAGGATGTTGCCGAGGCTGCCGCGAAGGGCACGTTGCTGGGTTCGCTCGCGCATGGCTATGCTCAACCATCTGGCATCAAGGGCGCCATCCTTGACGTCGTGACCCAGCAACTGAGCGGACAGATTTCCACCAATGAAGCGTTGAAGCGCTTGCCCGAAGCCATTGCTGCGGCAAGGTGATCGCTACGGCCATATCTCTCCACGGAACCAACCTCGGAACCAGAGGTTCGGTTACAGAGCTTCAATCCGATGGAGGTGAAGATGGCGGACAAATCAGTCACCGACAAAACGGCGATCCAAGGGGATGCCCAGGGCCAGTTTGCGAAGAGCCAGGCCGTGAGGGACGCAAGTGGCGTGGCCAGTGCAAAGCCGACGGTGATCACCGGTTCCGAAGATGCCACGAAACACAAGTTGCCGCCCGGGAAGAAGGCGGAGCCGGAGTGGTCCACGCATTACGATGAGGGCCATCGTCCCATTCAGAAGGGTTAGCCGCTTCCTTCAACTTTCTAATGTAGCTGAGCCCTATCCAACCTTGGTTCTTGATGCGAACTCGTTTAGAACAAAGTCATGTTCGCGATGGGACCAGGGAGATGAAGATGCGGCCATCATGCTGTGGATTTCGACTGACTGTCCCTAAGGGTTCGCTGCGCACCCTATGAGGCTTCCCAGGCTTTTCCCAACGGCATCGATCGGCGGCTATCTGCTGGCCTTGGCTGCGGTCATCGCATTGCCGATGATCGTTTTCGTCGTTTTCCTGATGTTGCGGTTGGAAGCTCAGCAGCGCAGTGCGCTTTATAACGACACACAGGAAGATGCGCGGCTGATTGCGCGTGGCGTGGAGCGCGAGCTTCGCGACATGTCGACGACGCTGAGATTGATCGCGACCTCACCCGAACTCAGAACCGGTGATCTACAGGATTTCCATGAACGCACAAAGGACAGCCTGAGGGATCAGGGGCTCTACCTCATCCTGATCCGCGATAATGGCGAACTGATCCTGAACACGCGTGTTCCTTTCGGACAGACGTTAGGCACGACCGGTAACCTGGCCAGCTTTGCGTCGGTGCTGGCATCGAACCGTCTGGAAGTGTCGGATGTGTTCATCGGCAATGTCAGCAAGAAATGGGTCTTCAACGTCGCCATGGCTCTTCCGCCGGAGTTGAGGCAGTCGGCCGGTGCCGTCATGGTCCTCACACAGAACGCCGACGAGTTGAGCAAGGTAGTCAACAAGGAAGGCCTTGCAAGGGGATGGTCCGTTGCGGTGCTGGATCAGTCGAACAAAGTCGTCAGTTCCACCGCCGCCAATGCCGGTGATCCGAGTCCGTTGCCGCAGGATATGCTGTCGCTGATGACGGATGCCAGCGGCACCATCGAGGATGTCAGCGGCACCTCCCGGCAGATGTATGGCTATGCGCGGCTTCAGGATTGGAGTTGGCGCGTTGTCATATGGGGGCCGATTGCCAATGCCCAGACGACACTTATCAGCACCTGGCGTTATCTGGTTGGCGGAAGCCTCGTTCTATTTGCCGGTTCACTCTTGCTTGCCTATCTGGTGGCGCGGCAATTGCGCATCCCCATCCGCCAGATCGCAGGCATGGCCGAGAAGATAGGCAAGGGCGAGATCGTCTCGCCGATCGAGACGCGGATTCGTGAGGCGAACCAGATCGCCATTGCATTGTCCAATGCTTCGTTCGATCGAAGCGAAGCAGAGGATAGGGTTCATCTCATCATGCATGAGCTGGTGCATCGCACGAAGAACATCATGACGCTGATCCAGGCCATGATGCGCCAGATTGCACGCAACACCAGCTCTGTCGACGAGTTTCAAAGTGCGGTTGGCCATCGCTTGCAGGGCCTTGGGAAATCGATCGAGCTGTTGGCGCAGGAGCAGTGGGCGGGCGTCAGCATGTCCCGAGTCGTGGAGCAGCATCTGGACACATTCGGCGAGACGAAATCGCGGGTCCGTGTGTCCGGCGATGAGTTTATCCTGCGGGCGGAAGCCGTCCAGAATCTGGGTTTGGTATTGCATGAGCTTGCCACCAACTCGGTCAAGTATGGCGCCTTGTCAGTTCCCGAAGGCTCAGTTTCCTTAAGCTGGGCTCCGGTTGTGGGCCCGACGGAAACGCCGCTGCTGCAGCTCCGCTGGGAAGAGACGGACGGGCCTGCAACGCACGCACCTTCCACAACCGGGTTTGGCACTACGATCATCAAGCGGCACGCAGCGGCTTCGTTCAATGGTCAGGTGGATGTGGATTATCTTCCACAGGGCTTCCGTTGGACACTAACGGGTCCTCGCTCAACCTTTGAACGTGCTGCAACAGAGCTTCATAAAGAGCAAAGCGCGTAAGCCGGAACGAACGGGCTTCATTTCCGTTTGAGGTGACATGGATGTCACCAGAACTCTCGAAACGGAAATTGCCGCTCTTGAAGCGGTGGGGCTCATCTATGTCAGCGATGCAGAGCCGGGTATTCGCCGCCTGCGGAAAGGCAAGGGATTCTGTTATCGTCTCCCTGATGGGACCCTGGTCTGCGACGGGCCGGAAAAGCAGCGCATACAGTCGCTCGGTCTGCCGCCGGCCTATGAGAATGTCTGGATCTGCCTTGACCCGAACGGGCATTTGCAGGCAACGGGCTTCGATGCGCGGGGCCGTAAGCAATACCGATATCATACCGCCTGGCAGCAGTTTCGGAGCGAATTGAAATACGATCAATTGGTGCGCTTCGGGCATGCACTGCCGCGCATCCGGCGTCGTGTAGAGCGGGATCTGGCACTTGGGCTGGATCGCCCCGACGCCGTGCTGGCAGCGCTTGTGGCGCTGATGGATGCGACGCATCTTCGTGTCGGCAATCGTGCCTATGCCAAGGAAAACCGTACCTACGGCGCCACGACCCTCTTGAAGCGCCACATGACGCTTTCCGCTGACAGTGTTGTTCTCAAATTCACCGCCAAGGGCGGCAAGCGCGTGCGCCACACCATCCGTCATCCACGGCTGCAACGCATCTTCGAAGAGATTGCCGACCTGCCCGGTCGCCAACTGTTCTCATTTCCGGATGAAGACGGGCAGCCGCATCCGGTCGATTCCGGTCGCCTGAATGCCTATCTCGCGAAGCTGGCTGGCTTGCCGGTTTCGGCCAAGACATTCCGCACATGGGGTGGCAGTCTTGCGGCCTTCAATGCGGCCTGGCTGGCACACAAGGCGGGAGAAAAAGTGCGGATCAAGCTGTTGACGCATGCTGCTTCGGAGCGCCTGCAAAATACGCCCGCTGTTTGTCGCAACAGCTATATCCATCCCAGCATCCTTTCGCTGGCGGAGGATGTATCGCCCCTGCAGGAAATGTTTGGGAAATCCCAGCGCATGGATGCGCAGCTTCGCGGCTTGCGCGCCGAAGAACGGCGCCTGCTTTCTTTCCTCACGGATGCCGCCGAGAAAGCAGCGTCCACCTGAAACCAAAAGGCCGCCCCAAAGTTGAAGCGGCCTTTCTCTTGTCTCTTTGAAGATCACATCAGATCAGGCAGCACGGCGTTCGTGGCGACCTTCCTGCACTTCCTCCACGATCTTGGCGACGAACGCCTGCAGATCCTTTGGCGAGCGGGAGGTGATGATGCCCTTGTCGGTCACCACTTCCTTGTCCACCCAGGTGGCGCCAGCATTCTTCACGTCGGTGCGGATGGAGTGATAGGAGGTTGCGGTACGGCCGCGAAGGGCGTCCGCTTCCACCAGAAGCCAGGGACCATGGCAGATCGCAGCAACCGTTTTGCCGCTGGCGATGAAATCCTTCACCACCTGAACGGCCTTTTCGTCCGTCCGCAGGATGTCAGGGTTGATCTGACCGCCGGGAATGACCAGTGCATCGAAGTCATCCAGGCGAACATCCGCTACGGTGAGATCGACGGGCACGGTATCGCCCCAGTCCTTCTCATCCCAACTCTTGATTTCGCCGGCCTTCAGGGAAGCGATTTTGACTGTCGCACCCTTCTTGCGAAGTTCCTCCAAGGGTATACGCAGTTCAGAGCGTTCATAGCCATCGGTGGCCAGGATCAGGATTCGTGCCGATGAAATATCTGTCATCGTTCTGTTGTCCTTTCTTTCTGGTTTGGGTAAGTGGCCGCCTACAGGCGGCCGGTCGAGAGGTCGCGCCCGTTAATCGAAGCGGGTACGCTCATTTCCTCTCGGGGTGCCCTCGGCAAAGGCAGTCGCACCGCGTCTGGAACGACGACGTGCATGTCGTGCTTGCCGAAGGATTTCTGGTCCGTTCGCGCCTTAAAAGGCGTCAGGAACGCTTTCAGCCTGGTGATGACGCTTTTCATGTGTCTCTCCCATCGCCTTGTTGGAGGCATAGATGCATGCATGTAGGGTTAACCGATGGGCTGAAGATTGGTTCCGCAGAAAGCTGGACTGCAAGCGTCAGCCCGCGGAGGCGAACGAAGCCGCGAGGCAGCTGCGCAGCGTTTCCCCGATCTCAGACGGGGATGATAAACATGTAGCAAACAGCGATCGCGACGACCACACTTGCAGCTTCAACCCATTCACGCGGCATTTGCTCTCTCCCTGTTCCACAGCTCCAAAACGCAGGTGTTTCGCGCTTGGTTCCACAGAATTGCCACAGGTATGAATGCTATGGTCATAAAGCGGCAGAAGGATGACAGTTGCTGCGCAACAACGCGCCTATCGCGATTTTCTTTCCCGCTCCAAACTGCTGCGCAACGCGCTCATGATGTCGATGACGTTGTCGTGCTTTTGGGCGCTTGAAGGTTTCGGTGCCTTCTTTGTTTTACGCGATTTCTTGCGATCATTGATAATATCAAGAAGCCGGTCTTGAACTGGATCTTCGGCCATGGCCGGTTGCCATTCTTCCGTGCGCTCGCGGATGAGACGCTTCATAAGCGAGAGATATTCTTTCTCCGGCGTTTGCGCGCGTGCACTTTGATAATAAGGCGAATCGTCACGAACCTCATCGCCGTAGCGAACCGTCCAGACGACGATGCCCTTGTCACGCGGTACCAGCAGAACGGCGCGCTCCCGCCTGTACATGACAAGCCGGGCAATGCCGGCAGTGTCGGTGACCGCCATGGCTTCCCGGATGACAGAAAAGGCTTCCTGGCTGACCTGATCATCGGGTGTCAGAAAATGTGGGCGGTCGTACCAGATCCATCCGATTGAGGAGGTCGGCACGAAGGTCTCGATGTCGATCGTCCGGGTGCTCTCAAGGCCTACATCCTCGATTTCGTCATCCTCCAGGAGAACATAGTCGTCCTCGCCGCGCTCATATCCCTTGATCTGGTCATCCTCATCAACCGGCTTGCCCGTTACGGCATCCACGTATTGGCTGACCACGCGGTTATGGGTCTTGGCGTTGAGATTATGAAAACGGACCTTGCCGTTTTCGGACACCGCCGGCGTCATGGAGACGCGGCAGGTCACCAGTGACAGCTTGAGGTAGCCTTTCCAGAATGCGCGAGGTGCCATGCGATCTCTCCGTTCGTGTGCGGAGAAACCCGAAGGCCCGACCTTCGGTTCCTTTGGTGGCTTTTGACGCGCTGGAACAAAGCTCCGATCTTGCCGTTTTTCAAGCTGATGACATCAAGCGAAAGGATGGACACAATGACGATCGTCGGGACACAGGTGATCGCGGAAGGCAGTGGCCAGTCCGGTTACACGGTAGAATTCGTCAGCGAGCAGGGCGATGTGGTTTCCGTCAGCCTGCGGGGTCAGGATGGCGCGGTCAATCGTAACAATGCGGTTGCCAAGGCCAAGGTTTTTCTGGAGGACCTGGTGCGGGCCGGAACCTTGCCGGACGAACTGGTGGACGGCGAAAACCAGGATGGTCGCGCTGCCACCATGGCTTCACGGCATCCGGCAGCTGGAAGAGGCGAGCCGCAAAGCCAGGAAGACATGTTGAACGAAGGGCTTGAAGATACCTTCCCGGCCAGCGATCCGGTTTCCTCCACCATCACCTCCATTCCGGGCAAGGCGCCGGAACGCCATTGAAATCAGCGGCAATAAGGACACGCCCCGCGGCGGTGTTGCCGCAGGGCACAATCTTTCCACGCGCGCCCATTGACAAAGGCGCGCTTTGGACGCTTTCAAGTATATTCGAATTTACTGCCGTAGGCTCTGACGGCGAGTGCGGAAGACCTAGAGGTCCGGATGAGGAACGATCACGACAAAGCACCCGATCCACGCACCGTGCTGGGAAGCAAGGTGAATGAGAAGGTCGTTCATCTTCTTTCGGAAATCGAAAAGGAGCCCGTTCCGGACAGGCTCCTTGACTTGGCGCTTCAGTTGCAGAAGGCGCTGAACGAGAAGCTGGACGGCGGCCGCTAATCCACCTGCATGGGCAAAATGTTGTCCACCCGCACCTGTCCTTCGATCACGCCACGCGGTCCGTCGGTCGTGAAGCGGCCGGTATGGTCTTCGATCACGGTGTAGAGCTTTTCGCTTCGGAAGGCGCTTGCCATGATGGTCGAGTTGCCCTCGGCAGGGGACGCGTCGATTTCCATAAAATCCAGTTCTGCTTCGCTTGCCACAAGGCGGGCATCGCCTGCGGTTCTTGCCCGCACGATCACTTCGCCCTGATGTGGCCTGGTCTGCCACTGTGGATCATCCAGCGGCGCGCTTGGGACCAGGCGATAGATCTTTAATTGTTCCGACATGATTTCCTCCAGCTGTGTCCGATGCCCAACGGACTGACTACCGACTGCGTTCCCGCGGAACTTTGAATCGCGGCCGCGGTTCGCGCGGTCATTCTCGATGGAGGCTGGCTCGATGGAGGCTGGCTTAATGGAGGTTGGAATGAGCGACACAGGCATCTGCCGACATTTGTGCGTGGATATGCAGCGGCTTTTTGGCGAGGAAACGCCCTGGCATATCCCCTGGATGGACCGCGTGCGAGAACCTGTTGCTGCCATTGCCCGGGCGCATCCGGCCGAGACCATCTTTACCCGCTTTGTACCGCCGCGTGTCCCCGATGAGGCCAGCGGCATGTGGCGCGACTATTTCGAGAAGTGGTCGAACATGACCCGCAGCGCCTTGGGCGAGGAGATGGTCGATCTCCTGCCTGAACTGCGCGCGCTCGTGCCTCCGGCCAAAGTCTTCGATAAGCCGATCTATTCCCCCTGGCTGGATGGCAAGTTGCACCGCCGCCTTCAGGAAGAGCAGGTGACCACCCTTGTCATCTCGGGTGGCGAGACGGATGTGTGCGTGCTGGCTGCCGTGATGGGCGCTATCGACCTCGGCTACCGTATCATTCTGGCGAAGGATGCAATCTGCAGCGTTTCGGATGAAACCCATGACAAGTCGTTGGCGCTCTACGCCAGCCGTTTTTCCGTGCAGCTATCCCTGAAGACTACCGAAGACATCCTGCGCTGGTGGGGCTGAGTGCGGAACATTGGGTTTTGCCCGCGGTTGGATCTCTTATCAGGAAGGAGACCTCTCATGAAACACGATACGCCAAAGCAGGGCAGGGCCGGCGAAACCTCGCAGTGGCCGCGTTGGGAAGGGCCGGCTACAACGCGTCCTAGAGGCTTTCTACAGGGGGAGGCAAACATTTACGCCGATGATCCCGAAGGAGAGAAGAAGCGCACCGCGAGCGACTATCCCTCCCCGGAAGACCTGAAGGATGATCCTTGAGGTTGAAGAAACAGCCGGAACATTTCCCCCGCCTGCAAGTTTTGAACGGGCAATCACCTGACAACCAGCAATTCAACAAACGGAGAGAAACATGGCCGGGAAGACCTTGGAAGACCTGTTCCACGAAACGCTGAAGGACATCTATTACGCCGAGCGCCAGATCGTGAAGGCGCTGCCGAAAATGGCTCGTGGCGCCCAGAGTGACAAGCTGAAGCAGGCTTTCGAAAAGCACAAGGAAGAAACCCAGGGCCAGATCGAGCGCCTGCAGCAGATCTTCGAACTGCTGGGCAAGCGCGCCCGCGGCAAAACCTGCCCGGCGATTGATGGCATTCTCGAGGAAGGAGAGGAAATCCTCGAAGAGTTCAAGGGCTCGCCGGCTCTCGATGCTGGTCTTCTGGCGGCTGCCCAGGCGGTCGAGCATTACGAAATCAGCCGTTACGGTACCCTTCGCTCCTGGGCAAAGCAGCTCGGTATGGA
Organism: Rhizobium oryzicola; assembly: GCF_030504645.1. Lineage (GTDB taxonomy): Bacteria > Pseudomonadota > Alphaproteobacteria > Rhizobiales > Rhizobiaceae > Neorhizobium > Neorhizobium oryzicola. Next base: position 101,963 of record NZ_JAUKWQ010000007.1, read on the forward strand.
TGAAGCGGTGACGCTGATCGAGGCGACGCTGCAGGAAGAAAGCAAGACCGACGAACTGCTGACAGGTTTGGCGGAATCCACCGTCAATTCTGCCGCTCAGAAAGCAGCTTGATAAAGCAAAAGCGCGACCCGAAAGGGTCGCGCAGCAATCATGCCGACAATTTGGCCCGCCGATGGCGGGCCGCCTCATTATGGGTTACCATGTTTGAGGCTGTGGGTGCGGCGCAACGGGCGTCAACTTGCCGTTGACTTCCATGCGCCGGAAGACTGGCCGGCGAAGCGTTTCGATTTCTCGTTTTGCGTGTGCGGACGCTGCCTTCCAGCACAGCTCATAACTTGGATAGGATGCCGATGGTGCCCCCTCCAAAACATAGATCCAGCCGGTATCATGAGGGATGATATCAAAACATTTATCCATGGTGTGGTCCTCCTTCCCGATCCCGCATAACGAGTAGCAGAGGAAGAAGTTCCTGCAAATATGAAAAATCCCTCAAAAAGCTAGGGGTTGAATAATTGGTGGCGGACGCTCAGAATTTTTAAGTGAGTCGGGGAACATTTCGGGTGAGGTAGCGTTTCAGCATTTGGGCGAACGGAGACGAAGATGGCGGAATCCGAAAATTGGATCAGACAGCGTGCCTATGCGTTGTGGGAAGAAGAAGGCTACCCCCACGGCAAGGACGCCGTACACTGGGAGCGGGCAAAGCAGGAATATTTGCTGTTTGGCAAGCCTGCCCAAAGCGCGAACAAGGGCGAGAAAGAAACTCCCACCAGTCGCCGCAAGGCGAGTAAGCCAGCCGCGGCGGCAATCGTAGAACCGGCGGCGAAACCTGCTCGCGCCAAGGCTGCCGCAGCGAAAAAGTCTGCAGTGGTGGAGGAGCCGGCGAAACCGGTGCCGAAGCGGCGGCCTAAGAAAGCGGAAGCCACAGGCTAGCGCATTCCCGACAACTGATTGATCTGAAGCGTCGCAACTCATCGGTTGCGGCGACAACCTTTTGTTGTTTCTGGAAACTTATGCGTACACATTTTCTTCACAGCGTCTTTTGCCTCACCGCATGGAACGGCCCCGGCACTGAATGTGTTTCCCGGGATGTAGGCCGCACGGAAAGGACAGGGCAATGATGAATGCCCCTTTTGCTTACGAAGATCGACGGGAGCGTCGGACTGCTCGTGATCGCCCGGCGGCTGGCCGAAGAAGAGATATGACGCATATGAAAATCCTGTCGGTTACATCCGAGCTCTTTCCTCTTATCAAGACGGGCGGGCTCGCGGATGTTACCGGTTCTCTCCCCAAAGCCCTTCTTTCCAGCGGTATTGAAACAACCTCCCTCCTGCCGGGTTACCCGGTCGTCATGCAGAGCGTCGCAAACGCGTTGCCCCTGCTGGTCTTTGAAGATCTCCTCGGCGAGCGTGCCACGCTGTTGCATACGCAGCTCGATGACCTCAATCTATTCATTCTCGATGCGCCGGCGCTGTTCGATCGTCCAGGTGGCCCCTATGTAGATCAGCATGGCAATGACCACCCGGATAATTGGAAGCGCTTTGCGGTGCTTTCCCTGGCGGCTGCGGAAATCGCCAAAGGTGCCCTGCCGGGGTGGGTGCCTGACATCGTCCATACCCATGATTGGCAGGCGGCGCTAACCTCGGTCTATATGCGGCAGATGGGATGTGACGTGCCTGTCGTCATTACCATTCACAACCTCGCCTTCCAGGGCCAGTATGCGGCAAGCCTCTTGCCGTTGATCGGTCTGCCGGCCAGCGTCTACACCACCGACTGTCTCGAGTATTTCGGGGATATCAGCTACCTCAAGGGCGGCCTCCAGACGGCGGATGCGATCACCACCGTCAGCCCCACCTATGCCCGCGAAATTCTGACCCCGCGCTTCGGCATGGGACTGGATGGCGTCTTGAACGAGCGCGTCATGGCGCTTCGCGGGATCGTCAACGGCATCGATCTCGACATCTGGGACCCCTCTACGGATCCCTATCTCCCACGCACCTATGATGCCACAAGCCTCAAGCGCAAGCGCCAGAACCGCGCCGTGCTGCTGGAGCGCTTCGGTCTCGATCAGCATGATGATGGTCCCGTCTTCTCTGCCGTCAGCCGCCTGACCTGGCAAAAGGGCATGGACATGTTTGCCGATGCGGCCGATGAAATCATCTTCAACGGCGGCAAGGTCATCGTGTTCGGTCAGGGCGATCACGACATCGAAGATGCGCTGAAGCGCACGGCCGCGCGCTTCCCGGGCCGCATGGCGGTGCATATCGGCTACGACGAGCCGACGGCGCACCTGATCCATGGCGGGTCCGATGCCATCGTGCAGCCGTCGCGGTTTGAGCCTTGTGGGCTCACTCAGCTTTACGCGCTTCGCTATGGCTGCGTGCCGGTCGTCTCACGCACCGGCGGTCTATCCGAGACAATCATTGACGCCAATGACGCGGCGATGTCCGCGCGCGTTGCGACCGGCTTCCAGTTCCACCCGGTCAACACGGACGGCCTCCGGCTGGCCCTTCGCCGTGCGCTCGACACCTATTCCGATACGCGCAACTGGGCGCGCCTGCAGAACCAGGGCATGAAGACCCGCTTCTCTTGGGAGCGCAGCGCCGAGAAGTATGCGGCGATCTATAGCAGTCTGGTTTCGAAGCGCGCTCAGCCGGAACGTCTGGAGCGTGCGATTTACTGATATCCCCGTTTCCCCGGGAGAGGAGAGTGGCCGGTGGCGGTTTTCGCCCCGGCCATTTTTATGTGGCTGATTGGCATCTCATACAGAAAAGGCCGCTCGCCTTTGAAGACGAGCGGCCTTGGATTGTTGCCCCTGCCTATATGTCAGCCGCGGCGGAAGACGGCGAGGCTTCGGCCTTCCAGTTCGAAATCCTCGTCCTGGTCGATTTCCTGGCCACGAATTGTCGGGTCTGCCGTGGTCAGTTCCAGGATCCACTTGCCCTTGTTGAGCGGCGGGATCTTGAAGGGAACGGTGCCTTCGAACGGGTTGAACAGCAGCAGGACATCAGACCAGATGCCCTTCTGGCCTTCGAGGTCGCGGCGGCCGAGATGCAGGCCGAGTGTCGTGCCTTCCAGCCATTGCTCGGGTTTCTGATAGCCACCGCCGGCATTGAACCAGTTCACTTCCATGCCGTCGCGCCAGTTTTCGCGGCGGAAGATCGGTTGGCTGTGACGCAGCGCGATGATCTGCTTGGTGAAGTTGCGCAGCGCCTCGTTGGTTTCCGGCAGATCTTCCCACTGCACCCAGGAGATTTCGCTGTCCTGGCAATAGCCGTTGTTGTTGCCCATCTGGCTGCGGCCAAACTCGTCGCCAGCCAGAAGCATCGGGGTACCGTGCGAGAGGAAGAGCGTGGCGAGGAAGTTGCGCTTCTGGCGTTCGCGAACGGCATTGATGCCTTCATCCTCCGTCGGCCCTTCCGCACCGTAGTTATAGCTGCGGTTGTCATTGTGGCCGTCGTTGTTGTCTTCACCGTTCGCCTCGTTGTGCTTCTCGTTGTAGGAGACGAGGTCGTTCAGCGTGAAGCCGTCATGGGCCGCCAGGAAGTTGACGCTGGCCCAGGGGCGACGGCCGCGAAGATCGTAGATATCGCCGGAGCCGAGGAGACGGGCCGCGAAATCCGGCGCGGTGTTCTGGTCCCCCTTCCAGTATTCGCGGGTGGTGTCGCGATACTTGTCATTCCATTCGGCCCAGCCAGGCGGGAAGCCGCCGACCTGATAACCTCCGGGGCCGATATCCCAGGGCTCGCCGATCAGCTTCACCTTCGAAAGCGTCGGGCACTGGGTGATCGCATCGAAGAAGCCGCCGCGCTGGTCGAAGCCTTCCGGCTCGCGACCGAGGATGGTGCCCAGATCGAAACGGAAGCCATCGACGTGCATGTGGTCCACCCAGTAGCGCAGCGAATCCATCACCATCTGCAGGACGCGCGGATGCGAGGTGTTCACCGTGTTTCCGGTGCCCGTATCGTTGATGTAGTAGCGGTGTTTGTCGGGAATGGTGCGGTAGTAGGAAAAGTTGTCGATACCCTTGAAGGAGAGGGTGGGGCCCAGCTCATTGCCTTCGGCCGTGTGGTTGTAAACTACGTCGAGAATGACCTCGATGCCCGCGTCATGGAAGGCGCGCACCATGTCGCGCACGCCCTGAATGCCACGCGGGCCGTAATAGCGCGAGGCCGGCGCGAAGAAGCCGATGGTGTTATAGCCCCAGAAATTGTGCAGGCCCTTGTCGAGGAGGTGCTGGTCATCCGGAAATTCGTGGATCGGCATCAGTTCCACGGAGGTGATGCCGAGGCTCTTGATATAGTCCACGGTCGCCTTGTGACCCATGCCTTCGAAGGTGCCGCGCAGATCCTGCGGGATGGCCGGATTGAGCTTGGTGAAGCCCTTCACATGCGTTTCATAGACGATGGTTTGCCCCCAGGGGATGTTGGGCCGGTTGTCCGGCGTCCAGTCGAATTCCCTGGGATCAATGACACGGCACTTCGGTGTGAACGGCGCGCTGTCGCGCTCGTCGAAGGTCAGGTCCTTGTCATCGTGATAGATGTCATAGGCGAAATGCGCGTCGTTCCAATCGAACTTGCCGACGAGTTCGCGCGCGTAAGGGTCGATCAGCAGTTTGTTTGGATTGAACCGGTGGCCGTTTTCCGGGTCGAACGGCCCGTGAACGCGGTAGCCGTAGAGCTGACCGGGCTTCACATCCGGCAAATATCCGTGCCAGATCTCGTTGGTGTATTCCGGCAGTTCAATCCTAGCGATTTCCGTCTTGCCGGAGCTGTCGAACAGGCAGAGCTCCACGCGCTCTGCATGGGCAGAAAAGATTGCGAAATTGGTTCCCTGGCCATCAAAGTTCGCGCCGAGTTCCTGCCAGGAACCGGCCTCGACCTTGAGCTTTTGTGATTGCATATCCATGCCGCACCCTCTCTTGATGTCGCTACAAGAAGGCGCGACAGGCAGAAACGTTCCGCCTGTTGCAAAATTCGCTGAAAAGCTTCTGCTATCGATTGATATTGCCCGGCGGCTTTACCGGATTGTCACTGCCCGTGCCCGATTCCGGCGAGGGCTTGCTTTCGGTCGGTGCCGTTGCCTTGCCCTGAACGGCCTGCGGTGGCCCTTCCTGAATGGGGTCTTTTTGGTTGTTATTGTTCTGGTCGCTGCAGGCCGCAAGCAACAGCACCGGGATAACGACGAGAAGGCGTTTCATGGCTTTGCCTCCCATCAGCTGTTTCGGCGGCGGGCATCCAACGCCACGACCTTTTCGATGGCCGCAATGTCCTCTGCCGATGCGGTCGGGATGGGATCGCTCGCGATCGCTTCAAGCACTTCCGGCGACAGCGCGCCGTTGCGGATGACATATTCCAGGGCTTCGCGTGTGTCGCGTTCTGCTTTGAGCTGAGCATAAAGTGCAAGGATCAAGCGATCCCGTACATCGCGGCCCGGCAGTGCCGGACCCGTATTGGCAAATCCAGCCATGGGTTCCTCCGGTTGTTATCTTTGCTTTGACGTAACTTCACCCGCAGCGGGATGGTTCCCATTTTGCCCCCCGCGCCTATGTCATTGTCATTGTTGGTAAGGGTGAAGATGATGATCGAATTGAGTAATCAGGAACTGGAAGGGCGGCTGAACGCACATCGCGAGCTGATGATCGATCTGCTTGCCGCCTTCATGGGCGGCCAAAACCGGATGGACGAGTTTCTTCGGCGCCTGAGTGAAGACGCGAGCTTCAAGGATCACGAAGAAGATCCCGGCATCGTCCCCTCCGAAGGGATCGCCATCCAGAACGCGGCGGCATCCGAAATCCGATCCATTCTGGAGGCGGCAAGGGCCCGCTGTCGGGCGGTTGATCACACCTGATAGGCTCTAGCGGCGGCGTTTGGGCTTGGCTGTCTCGATCGGCGCTTCGGCCTTGCGGAAATCTGCCCAAGGGTCGGACGTGATCTGGGCAAGCCGCGCCGCGGCGTTGTTGACGTTGAAGTGGGCGGGACCAATTCCTGGTCCCAGTTCCTCCCAGGAGAGTGGCATGGAAACAGGAGCGCCGGGACGCGCTCGGGTGGAATAGGGCGCAACGGCGGTAGCACCGCGTCCATTGCGCAGGTAGTCGATGAGGATCTTGCCGCGCCGCTTGGATTTGGTGACTGTAGAGACATAACGGTCCGGGCTATCCACCGCCATGGCGTCGGCAAGTGCCTTCATGGCTGCTTTCACCTCCGGCCATTCGGCCTTCGGCTTGACCGGTGCCACAACATGCAGGCCCTTGCCGCCTGACGTTTTGACGAAGCCGGTGAGACCCATCGCCTGGAAACGTTCGCGGACTTCGCGTGCCGCGTCGATCACGGCTTCCCAGCCTGTGCCTTCGCCGGGGTCGAGGTCCATGATGACCATGTCGGGCTTCTCCCAGTCGTTGAGCGTGGAGCCCCAGGGATGGATTTCCAGCGTCGCGCCTTGGACTAGGCCAAGAAGTCCGTCGAAGTCCTCGATTGCAATACTGAGATCCTGATCCTTTTCCTGCGGGTCCTTCACCAGCCGTGCATTCTTCGTCATGCCGCGCCAGGCGTGCTTCTGGAAGAAGAGAGGCTTGGTAATACCGTCCGGTCCGCGCAGGAGCGAGAGTGGACGGTGAACAACGAAAGGCGCCATCAGCCGCCAGACCTGAGAATAATAGTCCGCCAGGCCTTCCTTCGTCACGCCGGCATCCGGCCAGTAGACCCGGTCTGGATGGGTGAGCTTGACGTTGCGCACCGAGGGTTCCGCCTTCGGTTCCGCGGATGCGCTGGTCTGGCCTTCGCGCACGATTTCCTCCGCCGGTTTGTCTTCCCTGAGGCCTCTGAATGCAGCATGCCGTAGATGCGCGTCGGCCGTCCAGCCGCGAAACTCCACCTCGGCCACCAGTTCCGGTTTGACGAAGACAACATCCCGGCGCTCCTCACTCGTCAGCTTGTGCGGGAAAGGGCTTTTGTCGATGCGCATTGCGTGCAGTATTCGGAACAAAGCGATGGCCGTTGCGGCGCTGTAACCCGTTCCGACCCTGCCGGCATGTTGAAGCTCGCCATCCTCGAAATAGGCCATCACCAGAGAGCCGATCGCCTTGTTGGAGACCGAGGAAGGGGCATAGCCCGCGATGATGAACTCCTGTCGAGCCGAGCATTTTGATTTGACCCAGTCGCGGCCTCGGCCGGGCACATAGGGTGCGGTCGCGACCTTGGAGACGATGCCTTCGAGGCTGAGGCGGCAGGCATGCTTCAGCACCAGCCCGCCTTCATCGGTAAAATGCTCGCTGTAGTGAAGTGCTTTGCCTGCATCCGCAAGCAGGTTCGACAAGGCTTCCTTACGCGAGAGAAGAGGTGAGCGGGTGAGATCCTGCCCATCGAGATAGAGGAGGTCGAAGGCGTAGAAAGTAAAGCGGTCGTCCCGGTCCTCGCTGAGGTCCTGCTGCAGCAGCGAAAAATCGGTCGCGCCCGAGCCGCCTTCGACCGCCACCTCGCCATCCAGAATGGCAGCTTCGACGGGAAGCGCCTTCAGCGCCGCAACGATGTCGGCGCCGAAGCGGTCGGTCCAGTCCAGGCCGGTGCGGGTCAAAAGCCGAACCTTTCCCTTGTCGATGCGGGCTTGCAGCCTGTAGCCGTCCAGCTTGATCTCGTGCAGCCAGCGTTTGCCGGTGGGCGCTGTCTTTACCAGGGTTGCCAGTTGCGGCTCGATGAAGTCGGGCATGGGCGCGGGCTTCGCACCCTTCACATTCGTCTCGGTCTTTGCCTTCGCGACAGGCTTTGGGGATTTTGCGGTGCGCTTGCTTGATGCGGTGGGTCTGGATTGCCATTCCGGCTCATCGCTATTCTTCAAGGCGCTGATGTCACGGCCCGTCTTGGCGGAAAGCGGCATCTCCTCCAGAATGTCGGGATCATCCTCGCTGCGGGCAAACTCGTCCTCGCCCTTGATCAACAGCCAGTTTTCGCGTTTCTCGCCATGATCGGCCATCCGCACCAGATGCCAGCGGCCACCAAGCTTTTCACCCTCGAGCGTAAATTCCATGTGGCCCTTCTTGTAGGCCTTGTGCATGTCGCCGATCGGCTGCCACGTGCCGCGATCCCAGACGATCACGTTGCCGGCGCCATAATTCCCCTCGGGGATGTTGCCTTCGAAATCGCCGTAGTCGAGCGGATGATCCTCCACATGCACGGCAAGCCGCTTGTCGCCGGGCACAAGGCTTGGCCCTTTGGCAACGGCCCAGCTTTTCAGAACGCCATCCATCTCCAGTCGGAAATCATAGTGAAGACGGCGGGCCGCATGCTTCTGGATCACGAAGCTGTTGCCACCCTTCTTGCCGGCCCGCCCACGTGGCTCCGGGGATACGCCGAAATTGCGCTTTTGATGATAAGTCTCGAGCGCCATGGGTCAGCTCGCTTTCTTGGTGGCGGTGGTGGAACGGGTGGACTTGGCCGCAACCCGGGACTTGCTCTTGGATGCCGCAGATCGGGATTTGGTTTTCGGCGGTGCCTTGCCGCCATCGCCGCCGACGCCGGCGCTGAGACGAAGGGCATCCAGCAGGCTGGCAACCTTGGTCTCCTTCGGAGGCGGCGCCTTGCGGATCTTGCGGCCTTCGATCTTCGCCTTGATCAGTTCGGCCAGCGCTTCCTCGTAGCGGTCGTGGAACTCTTCCGGCTCGAAGCGTCCCTTCTTGGTGCCAATAATGTGCTTGGCGAGATCCAGCATTTCTCCCTGGATCTTGAATTCCGGGATGTCGGCAAACACCTCGTCGGATGAACGGACTTCGTAATCATAGTTCAGCGTGCTGGCGATCAGCCCCTCGTCATGCGGGCGGATGAGAAGCGTTCGTAGTCGACGAAACAGAACGGTACGGGCAATGGCGGCCGTGTTGCTGTCCTTCAAACCACGGCGGATGAGCTCAAAAACCTCTGCGGCATGCTTGTCCGTCGGAGCAAGATAATAAGGACGGTCGAGAAACAACGTGTCGACTTCGCCGCAGGGAATGAATGTTTCGAGATCGAGTGTCTTGTCCGCCTCGGGCACGGCGGCCTTCACCTCGTCCGGGTCCAGAACGACATATTCGCCGTTACCGATTTCATAGCCCTTGACGATGTCATCGTTTTCCACGGGGCGTCCGGTATCGCTGTCGACCATCTGGCGATGAACGCGATGCCCTGTGCGCCTGTTGATGATGTGAAAGCTGACGCGATCTGCCGTGGAGGCGGCCGTGTAAAGCGCTACCGCACAGCTGAGATCTCCGACCGTCAGATAGCCTTTCCAGTTTGCTCGTGGTGCCACAATCGCCTCCGCTTTATTCCGCGCGAGTCAACACCATGCCGCGTGCCTTTGTTCCCGCGTTGAATGCGGCGAAAAATTGCAGAGACAATCGCAAGTCGTCACATTTAAGCGGAACCAAATATATTCAGCCCGCGTTTCGGACCGACATTTTCACCATCGACATTGGAATTGAAGAGGTGTGCAACGGTGCCTGAATCGCAATTCAGTCGTGACCCTGCGCGTGCAGACATTGTCAGGCTCATCCCCGCTCTGCGCGCATTCGCCCGTACGTTTTGTCGCAATCCTTCCGATGCCGACGATCTGGTGCAGGAAACCTTGATGAAGGCGCTGGCTAATCTCGACAAGTTCGAGCCGGGAACGAAGCTCAAGTCATGGCTCTTCACCATCATGCGCAACACGTTTTACACTCGTGCCAAGGTTCTGGGGCGGGAGGCCCCGGGGCTGGAGGAGGCCGTGTCTGGCGATAGCCCGATGGAGGCGACGCAGGAGATGACGGCCCGGGTGAAGGAGGTGCAGCGAGCACTGGCAAAGCTTCCGCCCCATTATCGGGAGGTTCTGACACTGGTAGCGATCCTGGGCGAGAGCTATGAGGCGGCGGCGGAGATCTGTGATTGCGCTGTCGGTACCGTCAAAAGCCGTCTGAACCGTGCACGCCACCAGATCCTGCAGGAGCTCGGCGAAGAGGCTTAGATCACCTCCAATTTTCTTGTTCCAGACTCCATGGAACTTTTTCCGCCTCTCGAAGTTGACGCGCCGGGGGAGGGCCCCGACCTCGCCGGTCTCCACGTCTTGATATCCCTTCATTGATGCTTGGTGGCGGGCAAAATCATGGGATTTTCGATATGCCAGTGACTATTACAGCGATCCTGTTCGCTTTGATCGGGATCGCGCTTGCTATTGGCGGCGGCCAGCTTCTGATGCTGGGCGGCAGCCCCTATTACATTGTGACAGGCATTGCCTTTCTCGTTACGGCCGTGCTGCTGTTCTTGAGACGGGGCATTGCCGTTCACCTCTATGCCCTCATTGTTGTCTGCTCCCTTGTGTGGGCCCTTTGGGAAGTGGGCTTCGATTGGTGGCAGCTTGGGCCGCGCGGGGGCCTGATCATCGTTCTCGGTTTCTGGCTGCTGACGCCGTGGATCCGGCGCCCGCTCGGTTTTGCCAGCCCCACGACGGGATTTCGCTACAAGGCAAGCGCTGGCCCGCTCGCCGCAGCTGTCGGCGTTGCGGTTTTGATTGCAGTCATCTCTATGCTCATCGATAGCCATGATATGTCCGGCAAGCTGCCGGAAGATCAGGTGGCGGCAGCACCTGCCATGGGCGGCAATGTTCCGCCCGGTGAATGGCATCAATATGGGCGCACGCCCTTTGGCCAGCGCTATTCTCCGCTCGACCAGGTGAACGTGAAAAACGTCGCAAACCTGACCGAAGTCTGGCGCTATCAGACGGGCGATGTGAAGCAACCCGGTGACGTTGGCGAGACGACTTACCAGGTCACGCCTCTCAAGGTTGGCAATACGCTTTACCTCTGCACGCCCCATAACTGGGCCATCGCGCTTGATGCCACCACGGGGAAGCAGAAGTGGAAATATGATCCCAATGTCGGGCTGAACCCGGATCGCCAGCACCAGACATGCCGCGGCGTGTCCTACTACGCCGATCCGGCCGTGCAGGCCAATGCCCAAACCAATGCACAGTGCGCAACTCGCGTTTACCTGCCCACCTCCGATGCCCGGCTGATTGCACTCGACGCGCAGACGGGACAGGTCTGCACCACGTTTGCGGACAAAGGTGTGCTGCATCTCGAACAGGGCATGCCGTATAATCCCGCCGGCTATTACTACTCCACCTCTCCGCCTGTCATTGCCGCGGGCAAGATCATCATTGGTGGAGCGGTCAACGACAACTACTCCACCAAGGAACAGTCTGGCGTTATTCGCGCCTTCGACGTTAACACCGGTGCTCTCGTCTGGAACTGGGATTCCGGCAATCCTATGCGGACGCAGCCACTGCCGCCCGGCCAGACCTACACGGCCAATTCGCCGAACAGCTGGTCGGTGTTGAGTGCAGATGAGCAGCTCGGTCTGGTCTATGTGCCGCTTGGCAATCAGGTGCCCGATCAGCTCGGCATGAACCGTTCCCCGAGCGTCGAGAAATATTCGTCATCCATCGTGGCGCTGGATATCAACAGCGGTGCGGATCGCTGGGTGCAGCAGTTCGTGCATCACGATCTGTGGGACATGGACGTACCGGCTCAGCCTGTGCTTCTGGATATCAAGCGTCCGGATGGCAATGTCGTCCCGGCCCTGGTTGGTCCCACAAAGCAGGGAGACATCTACGTTCTGGATCGTCGCAATGGCCAGCCGATTATTCCCATCAAGGAAGAACCGGCACCGAGCGGTACGATCCCTGAGGATTTCTCCTCCCCCACACAGCCCACATCCGACCTCAGCTTCAAGCCGCAGCCGCTGCAGGAACGCAACATGTGGGGCATCACCATGTTCGACCAGATGGTATGCCGCATCAAGTTCCACAGCCTGCGCTATGAAGGCCGCTACACGCCGCCGTCCCTGCAGGGCTCTATCATCTATCCCGGCAATTTCGGCACCTTCAACTGGGGTAGCGTTGCGGTCGATCCGGAGCGTCAGGTGATGTTCGGCATGCCGACCTATCTGGCCTTTACCTCGCAGCTCGTGCCGCGTGCGGAGGTGCCGCCGAAGGGGCAGGATGAGAAGGGGTCGGAGCAGGGCCTGAACCGCAATGATGGGGCGCCGTATGCTGTCCGCATGGGACCCTTCCTTGGCCCGCTTCAAGTGCCGTGCCAGGCGCCGCCATGGGGCTATGTCACCGGCGTCGATCTGCGCACGGGCAAGACGGCCTACAAGCACAAAAACGGCACGGTCTATGACATGACGCCGCTGCCGCTGCCCTTCAAGATTGGCGTTCCCGGTATCGGAGGACCGATGATCACCAAGGGTGGTGTCGCATTCCTCGGCGCGGCAGTGGATAACTATCTGCGCGCCTACAATCTGACGACCGGGGAGCAGCTTTGGGAAGCGCGTCTGCCGGCCGGTGGTCAGGCAACGCCGATGACCTATGCGGTGGATGATGGACGCCAGTTCGTGGTGATGGTGGCGGGCGGCCACGGCTCCGTGGGCACCAAGCCCGGCGATTACGTGATCGCCTACGCTCTGCCTAAGTGAGGTTCATCACCTTGCAAAAGAATGGCCCGGTCGCTTTCCAAGGGACCGGGCCATTTTTGTAAGTCACGACTTTCAGAAATTTTGCTGGGCGCGGATGTGGTTATGCACCTGTTCAACCCCGTAGACGGATCGTGCCACCTCTTCGGCGCGGGTGACTTCGCCGGGGCGCAGAACAGTCCCTTGAAGCGTGACGGTGGCGCCGGCCACGGTGACGCTCACATCTGTCGCGTCGATGCCACCTGCAACACCCAAGGCTTCCGCCACCAGTGTTTCAAGAGCTGCCTGGGGTGGATTTTCCAGCTCCACCGTAGGTTCCTGTTCATGGAAAGTCTGCTGCTTGAAAACCATGTCTTCCTCCATCTCCTGAGCCGAAACGGCATCATGTGGAGAACGTAGAGGAGGGCGGTTTTGTTCAGATGCGGCGTATCGAGGTCGCGATCGCATCTTCCAGCTGTTGCTGGCTGAAGGGTTTCGGCAAGCGCGGAAGACGATTGTCGCCTCCGACCGGTAGTTCCGCATAGCCGGTAGCCAGCAGGACAGGAAGCCCTGGCCTTGCGGCGGCAATGCGCCCGGCCAGCTCCGATCCCGTCATCTTCGGCATGGAGTGATCGGTAATCACGAGATCGATGGCGCGGTTGCTGCGAATGACAGCCAATGCCTCGTCACCATTATAGGCTTCGATGACGGTGTGGCCGAGATCTTCCAGCATCAGCGAGGTGTTCATCAGCACCAGCGCATCGTCATCGACGGCGAGAATGGTCAGCGAGCGGCTGCTGCGTGCGGGTTGGCGTTCTGAAACGGCGGCACCCGCGATCGCTGCCTCCGGTGCCGCAGAAGGTTCGACGGCGGGCAGGCGAAGGGTCACGGTTGTGCCCTTGCCCGGTTCGCTCTGCAGGAATAGCTCTCCACCCGATTGCTCCGTTAGGCCTTGGACCATGGACAGCCCGAGCCCCGTGCCCTTGCCAATACCTTTCGTGGTGAAGAAGGGGGTTGTGGCGCGGACCATCGTAGCCTCGTCCATACCTTCACCGGTATCCTTGACGAAAATATCCACATAAGGCCCTGCGCGCAGGCGCCCCTGCGGTTCATTCAAGTGTTGCCGGCGGGCTCCGATGATGATCCGGCCTCCGTCAGGCATGGCGTCGCGGGCGTTAACGACAAGGTTCAGCAACGCTGTTTCCAGATGATTGGAATCGGTCATGGCCTGTGGCAAGTCGCTGTCCAATTGGGTCTCGATCGTCGTTTTGGCTGTCAGCGAACGCTGCACGAGGTCGAGCATGCCCTGAACGAGTTCCGTCAGATCGATCGGCTTGACATCCAGATCCTGTCGTCGGGAAAAGGCAAGCAGTCGCTGGGTGAGGGCCGCCCCTCGTTCAGCCCCGCGCAATGCGTTCGTGATCAGCGGTGTGATCTGTGGGTCCTGGGGCAGGCGCTTCTTGAGAATCTCCAGGCTTCCCATGATCGCCATCAGCAGATTGTTGAAATCATGGGCTATGCCGCCGGTGAGCTGGCCGATTGCTTCCATCTTCTGCGCTTGGAAAAGCTCCTCGCGCGCGCGTGCCAGTTCCAACTGCGTCTCCCGCTTTTCCGTGATGTCGCGCGTGACTTTTGCGAAGCCGATCAGTTCGCCGCTCTGGCCACGAATGGCATCAATGACCACATTGGCCCAGAAGCGTGTGCCATCCTTGCGGACGCGCCAGCCTTCCTTTTCGAAGCGCCCCTCGCGCTCTGCAATCCCCATGCCGCGCTCAGGATCACCCGCGGCTCGATCCTCTTCCGTGTAGAAGATGGAAAAGTGCTTGCCGAGAATTTCAGAGGTTTCGTAGCCCTTGAAACGGGCGGCCCCCGGGTTCCAGGTGGCCACGAAGCCGCGCGGATCAATCATGTAGATGGCATAATCGGTAATTGAGTCGATCAGTAGCTGGTGACGGGAAATCGCCTCCAGCTCGGCCCTTGGGCCATCCGTCATCTTCATTCCACCCTCGTCACAAACGGCACAGCTGTGCGAGGGATAAAACGATAACCGCAGGGAAAGGTTCCTGCGTTCACTAAAAAATTCCCAAAACCCACTACGAAGCCAGAGAGGATTGGATCATGTTGCGGGTGAAAAAATCATCCTCTCTTCAGAAGTGGCGCCCTGCCGTCCTGGAGGGAGGAAAGCCACCTTGGAATATGCTCCCGCAATGAGCCAATAACTGAGGCAGAATTTCTCTAAGATCAAGGAGATGCGGGCCTTTGATGCCTCGTTGATGCCAGTCGCGTTCTCTATTGTGCGGCACACTTTTGATTGCACCGGGGGATTTCCATGAAGCGCCTTCTCATTCTCGGCACGGCCCTGGCCGCGCTGGTTGCCGCGCCCGTTCTTGCCGACCAGCCAAACAAGCTGCTGAACGCTTCCTACGACGTGGCACGCGAACTGTTTGCGGCAGAGAACGAAGCCTTCATCAAGCTGCATCCGGGCGTCACCATCGACCAGTCGCATGCCGGTACATCCAAGCAGGCGCGCGCCATCGTGGAGGGTCTGGAAGCCGATGTGGTGACCTTCAACCAGGTGACGGATATCGACTTCCTGGTGAAGCAGAACTTCGTGTCGAAGGACTGGCAGAAGAATTTTCCGAACAGCGCTTCGCCCTTCTACTCCTTCCCGTCCTTCCTGGTCCGGGCCGGCAATCCGAAGAACATCAAGGACTGGAACGATCTCGTTCGTGACGATGTGAAGGTGGTCTTCCCCAATCCGAAGACGTCGGGCAATTCCCGCTACACCTATCTGGCCGCCACCGCTTACGCCCGCGAGGTGTTCAAGGGCGACGAGGAAAAGGTGCAGGCCTTCGTGAAGAAGATCTTCGATAACGTGCCGGTTTTCGATACGGGAGGCCGTGCTGCCACGACCACCTTCGTGGAGCGCGAGACCGGTGACGTGCTGATCACCTTCGAGGCGGAGACGCGAGGCATCGTCAAGCAATACGGTGCCGACAAGGTGCAGAGCGTCATTCCGTCCGTCTCGCTGCTTTCGGAATTCCCGGTGGCCGTGGTGGACAAGGTGACGAAGAAGCACGGCACCGAGCAGCTCGCGAAGTCCTATCTGGATTTTCTCTATAGCGAGGAAGGCCAGCGGATTGCGGCACAGTTCGGCCACCGCGTGAACAACGAGAAGATTGCAGCGGAGTTCAAGGGCGAGTTCCCCGCCATCCGTCTCGTCAAGGTAGACGATGTGTTTGGTGGTTGGGACAAGATCCAGAAGGAGCATTTCGCCTCCGGCGGCACGCTCGACAAGCTCTACGGCAACCGGTAATTCCGATCTGACGAGCTCTGAGACCCGGTGGTTTATGACCGCCGGGTTTATCCATGAAAACAGGAAGGCATTGTGAGACGCAATATCCTGCCCGGACTGCGCCTGTCGCTTGGAATTACCCTGTTCTATGTCGGCCTGATCGTGGTGTTGCCTCTGGCGGCGCTGGTGGTGAAGGCGGCAAGCCTGGGTCCAGCGGAGTATTGGCTGATCGTCTCGTCGTCGCGGGCGCTGGCGAGCTACCGGGTGACCGCGCTCTCGGCGCTTGTCGCAACCGTCTTCAACCTGTTCTTCGGCCTTGCACTGGCATGGGTGCTGACGCGCTATCGTTTCCCCGGCCGCCGGATCGTCGACGCCATGGTGGACCTGCCGTTCGCACTGCCGACGGCGGTGGCTGGCATTTCCCTCACCGCTCTGTTTTCCAGCAATGGCTGGTTCGGCTCTCTTCTGTCCGAGGCTGGCATCAAAGTGGCCTATACGCCCATCGGCATCATGATCGCCATGTGCTTCACCAGCCTTCCCTTCATCGTGCGCACCGTGCAACCCGTGCTGGAGGATCTCGATCCGGCGCTGGAAGAGGCGGCGCAATCGCTCGGTGGCTCCGACTGGACGATCTTTCGCAAGGTCATTCTGCCCTTGCTGACGCCGGCGCTGTTGGCGGGCCTGTCGCTGTCCTTTGCCCGGTCGCTCGGAGAATTCGGGGCGATCATCTTCATTGCCGGCAACCAGCCGATGTCGACCGAGATCACGGCGCTTTTGATCTTCATCCGGCTGGAGGAATATGATTATCAGGCTGCAGCCGCGATTGCCTCGGTGCTGCTGCTGACGGCGTTTGCGATGCTTGCCGTAACCAACTGGCTGCAGGCACGCGCACTGCGCTACACGCTGAAGGGTTGAGCATGGCACACACAGCCTCCCGCAAACCACCCCGCGTCGGCGATAGTCCGATCTTTCGTCGCAGCCTGATCGGCGTTGTGCTGATCCTCGGTGCCCTTCTCATTGTGGCGCCTTTGCTGGTCATCGGTCATGAGGCCTTCAAGCAGGGCTGGAAGGTCTATATCGATACGCTGAGCCATCCAGATACCCGCCACGCCATCATGCTGACTGTCATCACCGCGCTGATCGCCGTGCCGGTTAATACGGCCTTCGGCGTCGCTGCGGCCTGGGCCATCACCAAGTTCGATTTCCGGGGCAAGCGCCTGCTGCTTGTCGTGATCGAGATCCCGTTTTCCGTCTCGCCGATTGTTGCCGGTGTCGCCTATCTCTTCGTCTATGGCCTGCAGGGCCTGTTCGGCCCGTGGCTGGACGATCATGATATCAAGATCCTGTTTGCGCTGCCGGGCATCATCCTGGCCTCGATGTTCGTGACCGCTCCCTTCGTGGCGCGGGAACTGATCCCGTTGATGCAGGCGCAGGGGCGCGATCTGGAAGAGGCTGCGACGTCTCTCGGTGCTTCGGGCTGGCGCACCTTTTTCTCGGTCACCATTCCGAACGTGAAATGGGCGCTGCTCTATGGCGTGGTGCTCTGCAATGCGCGTGTGATGGGCGAGTTCGGCGCGGTGTCTGTTGTGTCCGGCAATATCCGCGGCCAGACCAATACGCTGCCGCTGCACATCGAACTGCTCTACCATGATTATCAGGCGGCGGGCGCCTTTGCCTCCGCCTCCATTCTGGCGCTGCTCGCCGTCTTCACCATCATTGCCAAGGTGGCGCTGGAGCGCCGCGGTGCCGGACGCCGCAAGACGCTCTCTGATGCTGCCGCCCCGACAGGACCGTGAACCCGATGAAAATCCGTCTCGACAACGTCATCAAGACCTTCGACACCTTCCGTGCTGTGCATGGGGTTTCGCTGGAGGTGGAAAGCGGCGAACTGATCGCACTGCTCGGGCCGTCCGGCTCAGGCAAGACAACCATCCTGCGCATGGTGGCGGGGCTGGAATATGCCGATGGCGGCCATATCTATTTCGGCGACCAGGATGCAACGGATATTCCGGTCCGCGATCGTGGCGTTGGCTTCGTGTTCCAGCACTACGCGCTGTTTCCGCATATGACGGTCGCTGAGAACATCGGCTTCGGCATGAGTGTTTCCAAGGTGAAGCGCGAGAAGGCGGCCATTGCCGAGCGCGTCAACCAGTTGCTGAAGCTGGTGAGGCTGGAAGGACTGGGCGATCGATTCCCGGCGCAGATTTCTGGCGGGCAGCGGCAGCGCGTGGCGCTCGCGCGTGCCCTTGCCGTCGATCCCAAGGTGCTTTTGCTGGATGAGCCTTTCGGGGCCCTGGATGCGAATGTGCGCCATGATCTGCGCCGCTGGCTCAGGGAGATCCATCAGGAACTCGGTATCACCACCATCTTCGTGACCCACGACCAGGAGGAGGCGCTGGACCTTGCGGATCGCGTCGTCATCCTGAAGGAGGGTCAAATCGTCCAGCAGGGCACACCTCAGGAGGTTTGTCGCGAACCGAAGGATGCTTTTGTGCTGAAATTCCTGGGCGATGCGAACCGGCTGGCCGGTGAAGTCAGCGGCGGCATTGCGCGTGCCGGTGGCGCTGAGATTGCCGCCGGTGGCGCGTCCGATGGACCGGCCGAGATCTATGCCCGCCCGCGTGATCTGGATTGGTCGGCCGAAGGGCCGGGCGTTTCCGCAACCGTTTCCCGCGTTCTGGACCGGCCCGGCGAGCGCCGGGTGATCGCGACGGCCGTGACCGGCGAGCCGCTGGAATTGGATGTCGATCCCGAACGGGAGATCGCAGCGGGCGACACGGGCTTCGTGACCTTTCGGCGCGCCAAGGTGTTTGCGCTATGATAGTGTGCGCTAAGTCCCCCTCTGGCTGCCGCCATCTCCCCCATAAGGGGGGAGACACTTTGCGGCAACCGCCCTGGCCTCGATCAGCCTCGGCGGGTCGGCTGGGTTAAAGCCCTCCCCCTTGTGGGGAGGGTTGGGAGGGGACTGCCTTTAAATGCAATACACTTGCCCTTGCCGGGTGAGATGGCGGCAGCCAGAGGGGTGTTAGATCTCCATCAAACCAAAAAAGGCGCCGGTTGCCCGACGCCTCTCACTATCAAATTTATGCGAAACGCTTAGCTCATCTGGCTGACGAAGCGGGTTTCCAGATAGGCTTCGACAGCTTCGGAGCCGCCTTCGGTGCCATAGCCGGAATCCTTGATGCCGCCGAATGGCACTTCCGGGATAGCAAAACCATTATGGTTGATGGTCAGCATGCCTGCTTCCAGCCGCTGGCCCAGTGCATGGGCGGTCTTGACCGATGAGGTGAAGGCATAGGACGCAAGGCCGAACGGCAGACGGTTCGATTCTTCCAGCGCCTCATCCAGAGTGGAGAACCGGTTGACGATGGCGATCGGGCCGAAGGGCTCCTCGTTCATCATCTTGGCTGAGGTGGGAACGTCGGTCAGCACCGTCGGCTCGAAGAAGTGACCCTTGTTGCCGATGCGCTTGCCGCCGGTTTTGAGAACGGCGCCCTTGGAGACGGCATCATTGATCATGTCTTCCATGGCCGGGATACGGCGCTCGTTGGCAAGCGGACCCATGGTGACATCGGCTTCAAGGCCGTTCCCGACCTTGATGCTTTCCGCGTATTTCACGATGCCGTCGATGAACTTGTCTGCGACGCCGTTCTGGATCAGGAAGCGGGTCGGTGCAACGCACACCTGGCCGGCATTGCGGAACTTGGCAGCTGCCGATACCTCGATGGCCTTTTCCAAGTCGGCGTCGTCGAACACCACGACCGGCGCGTGGCCGCCAAGTTCCATCGTGGCACGCTTCATGTGCTTGCCGGCGAGTGCTGCGAGATGCTTGCCGACCGGGGTCGAGCCGGTGAACGAGATCTTGCGGATGACAGGATGCGGGATGAGATATTCGGAAATTTCTGCCGGAACGCCATAAACCAGATTGACGACGCCTGCCGGGATGCCGGCATCGGCGAAGACGCGGATCAGTTCAGCCGGCGATGCTGGCGTTTCTTCCGGTGCCTTGATGATGATGGAGCAGCCGACCGAAACCGCGGCGGAAAGCTTGCGGACGATCTGGTTGATCGGGAAGTTCCACGGCGTGAAGGCGGCAACGGGGCCGACCGGCAGCTTGATTGCCATGTTCGAGACACCGCCGAAGCGAGCGGGAATGATTTGGCCATAGGTGCGGCGAGCTTCTTCAGCAAACCAGTCTATCGTGTCGGCCGCATTATTGATTTCGCCCTTCGACTGGGCGATCGGCTTGCCCTGCTCGCGAGTCATCAGCCAGGCGATGTAGTCGATACGCTCGCGCAGTAGGTCGGCGGCCTTGCGCATGATCTTCGAACGTTCGAAGGCAGAGGTATCGCTCCAGATCTTGAAGCCCTTGTCGGCAGCCTCCAGCGCCAGGTCCAGGTCAGCTTTTTCCGCATAGGCAATCTTGCCGATGATCTCCTGGGTAGCCGGATCTTCCACGGGAATGGTTTTTCCGCCGATGGCGTCGCGCCATTCGCCGGCGATGAACAGCTTTACGTCCGGATAGGTATGCATAGGGACCTCGTTTCAGTCAGGAAATCGCAAAGGGGCGGGCTTTTTCGGCCTGCGATGCGAGCAGGAATATAACGGCACTCACGTAGGATAATTGGGGCCGACAATCAACGTTCCGATCAATAAGTATGACTAAATAAAAATGACGGCAGGAGAGCCTACCGTCATAATTTCGTTTTATCGAGAGACCCTGCTTCTGTTCAGAAGAAGGCCTGAATGCCGGTCTGGGCACGCCCCAGGATCAGCGCATGGATGTCATGCGTGCCCTCGTAGGTGTTGACCGTCTCCAGGTTCTGCGCATGGCGCATGACGTGGTATTCGATCTGGATGCCATTGCCGCCATGCATGTCACGGGCCTGGCGTGCGATATCCAGCGCCTTGCCGCAATTGTTGCGCTTGACGATGGAGATCATTTCCGGTGCCATCCGGTGCTCGTCCATCAGCCGGCCAACGCGAAGCGAGCCCTGCAGGCCGAGCGCGATTTCCGTCTGCATGTCCGCCAGCTTCTTCTGGAAAAGCTGGGTGCCGGCCAGCGGCTTGCCGAACTGCTTGCGATCAAGGCCGTACTGGCGCGCACGGAACCAGCAGTCTTCCGCAGCACCCAGCACACCCCAGGAAATGCCGTAGCGGGCGCGGTTGAGGCAGCCGAAAGGACCCTTGAGGCCGGACACGTTGGGCAGAATTGCATCCTCGGAGACTTCGACGCCATCCATGACGATTTCGCCGGTGATGGAAGCCCGCAGTGAAAGCTTGCCGCCGATCTTCGGGGTGGAAAGCCCCTTCATGCCCTTTTCCAGCACGAAGCCACGGATCTCGTTGTTGTGCGCTTCGGACTTCGCCCAGACCACGAAAACATCGGCGATTGGCGCGTTGGAGATCCACATCTTGGAGCCGCGCAGACGATAGCCGCCTTCAATCTTCTCGGCACGCGTCTTCATGCCGCCCGGATCGGAACCGGCATCCGGCTCGGTCAGGCCGAAGCAGCCGATCAGTTCGCCCGAGACAAGACCCGGCAGATACTTCTTCTTCTGCTCATCCGAGCCGTAGGCGAAGATGGGGTAGATCACCAGCGAGGACTGCACGCTCATCATCGAGCGATACCCTGAGTCGATGCGCTCCACTTCGCGGGCGACAAGGCCATAAGCCACGTAAGAGGCATTGGCCGCGCCATACTCTTCCGGCAGTGTCACGCCGAGCAGGCCGGTCTGGCCCATCAGGCGGAAGAGTTCAGGCTCGGAACTCTCGTTGAGATAAGCCTCCTGAACGCGGGGAAGCAGTTCGTCCTTGGCAAACGCTGCCGCCGTTTCGCGGATCATACGTTCGTCTTCAGTCAACTGGTCGTCCAGCAGAAAGGGATCTTCCCATGCGAATACGGTCTTGGCGCTCACCTGACACCTCCATTTGAAGCTTGAAGCAGCTATCGAACATTGTGGGTTGCTCGTCCAGCGTCGTTTACTCACGCGGCTATGATCTATAGGAATGGCGTATGCACAATTTAAGCCGTCGCCTGCTTCCGTCCACCAGTGCGCTTGCCGCCTTCGAATCGGTTGCGCGGCTGGGTAGTTTCTCCGGGGCGGCAGACGAGCTTTCGCTGACGCAAGGGGCGATTAGCCGCCAGATTTCCGGGCTGGAAGAGCAATTGGGCATCCTTCTGTTTGAGCGCTCCAGCAAGGGTGTCAGCCTCACGGAACCGGGACGCGCCTATGCGAAAGCGATTGGTGCTGCACTTTCCCAGATCCGCGCCGCGTCCCTGCAGGTCATGACCAAACGGCATGGCGATACGCTGAACCTTGCCATGTTGCCGACCTTCGGAACACGCTGGCTCTTGCCGCGCATTCCGCGCTTCGTGGCCAAGCACCCGGAGATTACGCTCAATTTTGCCACGCGCATCGGCATCTTCGACTTCGAGCGCGACGGGATCGATTTCGCCATTCATATCGGCCAGCCTGATTGGCCGGGGGCCGAATGCACCTTCCTGATGGACGAAATGGTTGCTCCCGTTGCCTGTCCATCTTTTCTGGCCGCCAATCCTATATCCGCACCTGCCGATCTCCTGGCTCTGCCCTTGCTGCATATGGCCTCGCGCCCGGGCGCCTGGGCGCAGTTCTTCGAAAGTCAGGGCGTGACAGGGGCGCCGGGTGAGGGCATGCGGTTCGAGCAGTTCGCCAACGTGGCGCAGGCCTGCGGTGCGGGCTTGGGCGTTGCCTTGATGCCTCTCTTCCTGATCGAGGCAGAGCTGCGGTCTGGCGAACTTGTGCAGGCGCTGTCGCTGCAGGTGCGCAGCCCCAGTTCCTATTACGCCGTGGCGCCCATCACCAAGATGGAATTCCGCCCCGTGGCGTTGTTCCGCGCCTGGCTTCTGGAAGAGGTCGGGCGCTGGCGCGACGAACCCTATTACGCATAGCAGGAGACGAGTATGCTGCCGCACGAATTCTGGCAGGAGCTGCATGCTCCGGGTAGTTTTGATCGGAGCGGTCCGTTCTCCGGTTTTTATCCGGCGGAGCTGGATGACCGGCGACAGTTGCGGCTCCCGATCCGCCCCCTCTCCGACGGGCAGCACGCGCTCGCCTCGCTGATCATCAATCAGGCGAGCTTCGCGGTATTGGACGCGTTAGCCGAAAGGCTCGCGGCCAAGCTCGAGCGTCTGGGTGCGGATGTTATCGTGGGCCTGCCGACGCTGGGGCTCACTTTGGCAGCGGCGGTGGCGCAGAAGCTTGGGCATGCGCGCTATGTGCCGCTCGGGACATCGCGCAAGTTCTGGTACGAGGATGCGCTATCCGTGCCGCTCTCCTCCATCACCACACCGGAGCAAGCCAAGCGCCTCTACATCGATCCGCGCATGTTGCCGCTCATTCAAGGCAAGCGCGTCCTGCTCATCGATGACGTCATCTCCAGCGGCACGTCCATTCTTTCCGGCCTTGCGCTTTTGAAGGCGGTCGATGTCCAGCCGGTCGGAATCGGCGCGGCCATGTTGCAGTCAAACCGCTGGCAGGCGGGGTTTGAGGCGGCTGGTATCGATTGGCAGACCCTCGTCCATGGGGTTTTCCACACGCCGATGCTTGAGAAATCGGGCGATGGGCAATGGCAGGCGTGACGCGTCATTTTCGCCCTTGCGGCCTGTTTGAAGATCGTCCTAGGATCGATGCTGATTTATTTTCAAATGCTAAATGCGGGTAATCGCAATGGAATTGGTGTTCGACGGTCACAATGACGTGCTTTTGCGCCTTTGGCGAAACAAGCGCGGCGGAGCCGATCCGGTGGCCGAATTCAAAAAGGGCATCAGCGATGGCCATATCGATGGGCCGCGTGCCAAGGCCGGCGGCTTGGCTGGCGGGCTGTGCGCCATCTACATCCCCTCCGGCGACCTGATCCTGAAGGAGCCGGATGCCAATGGCCATTATGAGACGCCGCTGGCAGCTCCGCTGGAGCGCGCGCCGTCTCTCGACATCGCTTTGGAAAAGTTCGCGATCGCTCTCGAACTGGATCGGGCCGGCGCCTGGTGCATCTGCCGCACGGTGCCCGAAATTCGTGCTGCTATGGCGGATGGCATCTTTGCGGCAGTGATGCACCTCGAAGGCTGCGAGCCGATCGACCGGGATCTCTCGGCGCTTTACGTGTTCCATGCTGCGGGTCTTCGTTCGTTGGGTCCCGTCTGGAGCCGCCACAACATTTTCGGCCACGGCGTGCCCTTCGCTTATCCCATGTCGCCGGATACGGCGCCCGGCCTGACGGAAGCTGGCTTTGATCTGGTAAAGGCCTGTGATCAGCTCGGCATCGTGATCGATCTTGCGCATATTACGGAAAAAGGCTTCTGGGATGTTGCCAAGGCCTCGACCAAGCCGCTGGTCGCCAGCCACTCCAACGTTCACAATCTGACGCAGGTTGCCCGCAACCTGACTGACAAGCAGCTGGATGCGATTGCCGAGCGCAACGGCATTGTCGGCCTGAACTATGCGGTGACCATGCTGCGGCCGGATGCCCGCGATGATGCGGCAACCTCGCTCGACCTGATGGTGCGCCATATCGATTACCTCGTGGACCGTATGGGGATCGATTGCGTCGGTCTCGGTTCTGACTTCGATGGCGCCACCGTGCCCCAAGATATCAGGGATGCGGCAGGCAATCAGAAACTGGTTGCAGCCCTGAAACGAGCCGGATACGGTGATGAAGACCTAATTAAGATCTGCCGCAACAACTGGTTGAGGATATTCGACGCCACCTGGCCTTGAGATGTAGATGTTCGGCAAAACCAATCCAAAAACAAGCATGAAGGGGAACCTCCGATGATCCATTCTGTCCAAAAGTACGCCCGCATTCTGTCCGCCAGCGCGGCACTTTCTCTGCTGGCGCTGGCCGCACCGCAGGCCTTTGCTGCAACGCCGGCCGACACGCTGGTTGAAGGCTTTGCCATCGACGACATCATCACGCTCGATCCGGGTGAGGCTTTCGAGCTGTCGACCGCGGAAGTCACCGCCAACACCTACAGCAAGCTGGTGGCGCTCGATCCGAGTGATACGTCGAAGGTGGTGGGCGAACTGGCAGCCAGCTGGACGGTCTCCGATGACGGCCTGACCTATACGTTCAAGCTGAAGCCGGGCCTCAAGTTTGCGTCCGGCAACCCGATCACGGCAGCTGACGTTGCCTTTTCCTTCGAGCGTGCCGTCAAGCTCGACAAGTCGCCGGCCTTCCTGCTGACCCAGTTCGGCCTGAAGGGCGACAACGTCACCGACAAGGCCAAGGCGGTTGATGACGCAACTTTCGCGCTGACGGTCGACAAGCCCTATGCCCCGACCTTCGTGCTGAACGTGTTGACGGCGACCGTTGCTTCCGTCGTCGACAAGAAGGTCGTCATGGCAAAGGCCAAGCCGGTGACGCCAACGGCTGAATACAAGTACGACACAGATTTCGGTAATGACTTCCTGAAGACCGGCTATGCCGGTTCCGGCCCGTACAAGGCGGTGACCTGGAAGGCGAATGAAGCGGTCGTTCTGGAAGCCAACCCCAATTATTTCGGCGAAAAGCCGAAGCTGAAGCGCGTCATCTACCGCAACATGAAGGAAAGTGCGTCGCAGCGTCTGGCCCTGGAAAACGGTGATATCGATGTCGCGCGTAACCTGGAGCCGAACGACCTGAAGGCAATCGCTTCCAAGTCGAACCTGGCCCAGACCTCTGCGCCGAAGGGCACACTCTATTACTTCAGCCTCAACCAGAAGAACCCGAACCTGGCAAAGCCGGAAGTTGTCGAAGCCTTCAAATATCTGGTGGATTACGATGCGATCGGCGCGACGTTGATCAACGGCATCGGCAAGATCCACCAGAGCTTCCTGCCCGAGGGACAGCTCGGCGCGCTTTCCGACAACCCCTACAAGCTGGATGTCGCCAAGGCCAAGGAACTGCTTGCCAAGGCTGGCCTGAAGGACGGCTTCAAGGTGACCATGGATGTGCGCAACACGCAGCCGGTGACCGGCATTGCCGAAGCCGTGCAGCAGACGCTGGCTCAGGCCGGCATCAAGCTGGAAATTATTCCGGGCGATGGCAAGCAGACGCTGACGAAGTATCGCGCCCGCCAGCACGACATCTATATCGGCCAGTGGGGTTCGGACTATTTCGACCCGAACTCGAACGCCGAAACCTTCACTTCGAACCCGGACAATTCTGATGCGGGCAAGAACAAGACGCTGGCTTGGCGCAATGCTTGGGATGTGCCGGAGCTGACGAAGCAGACGCAGGCAGCGCTCCTGGAGAAGGACAGCGCCAAGCGCGCCGCCATCTACCAGGATCTGCAGAAGCAGGTTCTGGCCAAGAGCCCCTTCGTTGTGATCTTCCAGCAGGTTGAAGTGGCGGGCTATTCGTCCAAGCTGAAGGGCTTCAAGCTTGGCCCGAGCTTCGACACCAACTTCGTCTACACGGTCTCGAAGGACTAAGGACCAGTTCCTTGACGCTTCCCGACACAAGCGGAGCGACGCGACGAAGGTCGCGTCGGAACTCCCGCCGGTTTGGGGCGGTGCTGCGTTTCGCGGTCACCACCCTGACCACTTTCCTCGG
The DNA here is from genome assembly GCF_030504645.1 of Rhizobium oryzicola. GTDB lineage: Bacteria > Pseudomonadota > Alphaproteobacteria > Rhizobiales > Rhizobiaceae > Neorhizobium > Neorhizobium oryzicola. The sequence goes on from NZ_JAUKWQ010000007.1 coordinate 128,283, forward strand.
CCTTCTGGCCGTGACCTTTTTCATTGGCCGCGTCATCCCGATCGATCCCGCGCTTGCCATCGTGGGCGATCGTGCGCCTGCGCATGTGGTGGAGCGGGTTCGCGAGGAACTGGGCCTGAACCTTCCGCTCTGGAAGCAGTTTTTCATTTATCTGCGCCAGGTGCTGACGGGTGATTTCGGCGTGTCCGTCCTCACCACCAATCCGGTCATGGAGGACATCAAGCGAGTGTTTCCGGCGACGCTGGAACTTGCCAGTGTCGGTACGCTGATCGGCGCGTTTTTCGGAGTTCCACTCGGTGTGCTTGCCGCGGTGCGTCGCGGTAGTCTGGCAGACCAGATCGTGCGCGTGATCGGCCTGATCGGTTACTCCGTGCCCGTTTTCTGGCTGGCACTGCTGTCGCTGCTGTTTTTCTATGCGCGGCTGCATTGGGTCGCCTATCCCGGCCGCATCGACATTGCCTATGAATACACCTTCACCTCCACGACCGGCCTTTTCCTGCTCGATGCCATCATGCAGGGCGAGTGGGAAATCCTCTGGGACCTGTTCCGCCACATCATCCTTCCGGCCTCGCTGCTCGGCTATTTCTCGCTTGCCTATATCAGCCGCATGACGCGCTCGTTCATGCTCAACGAGCTGGCGCAGGAATATGTGGTGGCGGCGCGTGCCAAAGGTCTTTCCGAGGCCCGCATCATCTGGTTCCACGCGCTGCGCAATGCCGCCGTGCCGCTGGTGACGGTGATTGCCCTTTCCTATGCGGGCCTGCTCGAAGGCTCCGTGCTGACGGAAACCATCTTCTCCTGGCCGGGCATCGGCCTCTACATCACCAATTCGCTGCAGAACGCCGACATCAACGCCGTGCTTGGTGGCACGCTGGTCATCGGCGCCGTGTTCGTGACCATCAACCTGTTGTCCGATCTTCTCTACCGGACGCTCGATCCCAGGACGCGCAGCCGATGAGCACTGAAACATTGAAACCCTACAGCCGCGCCTGGCTGCTCTCCGACCGCCCGACCTCGCGCCAGCAGGCGCGCATGGGCCGTGCCTACGTGATCTGGCGGCGTTTTTCGGAAAACCGGCTGGCGCTGCTTGGCCTGTTCATCATCATTGCGCTTATCGTCATTGCCGCATTGGCGGATGTGCTGTCACCGCATAACCCCGTCGTCGGCGACCTCATGCGCGCCCGGCTGCTGCCGCCGGGAACGGAGGGCTTCCTGCTGGGCACCGATGACCAGGGCCGCGATATCCTCTCCCGCCTGATCCATGGCTCGCGGCTGACGCTGCTGGTGGTGGTGCTCGTCGCGATCATCGCTGCACCGATTGGCCTCGTGGTCGGCACTGTTGCAGGCTATGCCGGTGGCTGGGTGGATGCGGTGCTGATGCGCATTACGGATATCTTCCTCGCCTTTCCGAAGCTCGTGCTGGCGCTGGCACTGGTGGCGGCGCTTGGTCCCGGCATTGAAAACGCCATTCTGGCAATTGCCGTCACCTCCTGGCCGCCCTATGCCCGTATTGCCCGCGCGGAGACACTGACCTTCCGCAATTCGGAATTCATCTCGGCCGTGAAGCTGATGGGTGCGTCGCCCTTCCGCATCGTGCTGCGCCACGTCATGCCGCTCTGCATGTCATCACTGATCGTGCGTGTGACGCTTGATATGGCCGGCATCATCCTGACCGCTGCAGGTCTTGGCTTCCTCGGCCTTGGTGCGCAGCCGCCGCTGCCGGAATGGGGTGCAATGATTGCATCTGGCCGCCGCTTCATTCTCGACCAGTGGTGGGTGGCTGCCATGCCCGGCATTGCGATCCTGATCGTCAGCCTCGGCTTCAACCTGCTGGGTGATGGGCTACGCGACGCACTCGATCCGAAGGAGGCAGGCCAATGAGTACGCTTCTGACGGTGGATGATCTCAAGGTTTCCTTCCCCACCCGTACCGGCGAAATCAATGCCGTGCGCGGCGTGTCCTTTACGCTCGGCCGCGAGCGGCTGGGTATCGTTGGCGAGTCCGGTTCCGGCAAATCGCAGACGGGCAGGGCGATCATGGGGCTCACCCCCGGCCACGCGAAGATCACGGCCAAGACCTTGAACTTCGACGGCATTGATCTCTTGCACGCGTCTCCCAGGCAGCGGCGAGATCTGCGCGGCAAGCGCATCGCCATGATCCTGCAGGATCCGAAATATTCGCTGAACCCCGTGATGACGATCGGGCGACAGATCATCGAGACGTTGCAGACCCACGAAAAGGTTAGCTGGAAGCAGGGGCGCCAGCGGGCGCTCGATATGCTCGAAGCCGTGCAGATCCGCGACCCCGAACGCGTCTTTGACCTCTATCCGCATGAAGTTTCCGGCGGCATGGGCCAGCGCGTGATGATTGCCATGATGCTGGTCTGCGGCCCGGAACTGCTGATTGCGGATGAGCCGACATCGGCGCTGGACGTGACGGTGCAGCTCGATGTGCTCGGCATTCTCGACAAGCTCGTGGCCGAACGCGGCATGGGGCTGATCTTCGTCAGCCACGACCTGCGGCTCGTCTCTTCCTTCTGCGACCGCGTGATCGTCATGTATGCGGGTCGCATCGTGGAGGAACTGCCGTCCGCGGATCTGGCCTCTGCCAAGCATCCCTATACGCAGGGGCTTCTCAACTGCCTGCCGCGGATCGGTTCGGACAGGCATCCGCTTCCCGTGCTGGAGCGCAAGGCGGAGTGGGCACAATGACGGCGACGGCACTTTCTGTTTCCGACATGGTCGTGACCTTTGACGAGTTCGTGGCGCTGAACCATGTCAGCCTCGATGTGCGGGAAGGCGAATCCTTCGGCATCGTAGGCGAATCCGGTTCCGGCAAGTCGACCCTTCTGCGCGCGGTGGCCGGATTGAATGTCTTCGAAAGCGGGCGCCTGACAGTGGCCGGGCGCAGCTATTCCGGCGCCAAGCGTGATCGGGACTTCTACCGCACCGTCCAAATGGTCTTCCAGGACCCCTATGGTTCGCTGCACCCGCGCCAGACGGTCGACCGCCTGCTGCTGGAGCCGCTCGCCATCCACGGCTTTACCGATGTCGATGTCCGCATCGCCCGCGCGCTGGACGAGGTGGGGCTGGGTTCCGGCTTCCGTTTCCGCTATTCACACCAGTTGTCGGGCGGACAGCGCCAGCGCATCGCCATTGCCCGCGCGCTCATCCTGGAGCCGAAGATCCTGTTGCTCGATGAGCCGACCTCGGCGCTCGATGCTTCGATCCAGGCGGAAATCCTGAACCTTCTGGAGCAGGCGCGGCGGGAGCGTGGTCTCACCTTCGTGATGGTTAGCCACGATCTCGGCGTCATCAGCCATATGTGCGACCGGCTGGCTGTCATGCGCAAGGGTGAGGTGGTGGAAACCTTTGCGGCCGATGCTCTGGAAAAGCGGGAGTTTTCCGCCGATTATACTCGGCAATTGCTGGTGGCCAGCGAAGGGTTCCGACGCGGCTGACGCTTTGTTCCTTGTTCGATGCAATGGAAACCCGATGCAGCTTCGTGCCCTGATGTATTTCGATGAGCTCGTGCGCACCAATTCGATGCGCGCGGCGGCGGAGAATTTGAACGTCGCGCCGACTGCGATCAGCCGCCAGATCGAAAACCTCGAGCATTATTTCGGCGCTCCGCTGGTGGAGCGCAGCAATCGCGGCATCAAGCTGACGGCAGCGGGTGAGCTGTTGGCAGCCCGTGCCGGCAAGACGCTGCGCGAGCTGGAGCATGTGCAGCAGCTGATTGATGATCTTGAAGGGCTGAAACGCGGCAAGGTGGTGATCTATGCCAACGGCGCAACGGTCGCAAACCTGCTTGCGCCGGTGCTGGCCCAGTTCAGCCTGAAATATCCGAAGCTGCGGTTCGAAGTGGCGATCACCAGTGCACGGCAGGCGATTGATGCGCTCGCCAATGCCGAGGCCGATCTTGTGGTCACGCTGTTCGCGCCCAAGATGCCGGGCGTGAAGGTGCGTCTGCGTTCTGAAATCACCTATGATCTCATTGTTGCCGCCTCGCATTCGGCGGCAGCCTTGAAGGAAATTTCGGTGAAGGAGATCGCCGATCTGCCGCTTGCCCTGCCAGACAAGAATTTTGGCGCACGCCAGGCCTTCGAGGAACAGTTCGCGCGGGAAAAGCTGGAGCTTGATCCGGTCTTCGTGACCGGCTCGCTGGAAATGCTCAAGGAACTGGTGCTGCGCGAGGCAGCCGTCACCTTTCTGCCTGCTCTCACGGTTCAGCGGGAGGTGGAACTGGGCCTGCTGGCTGCGGTGCCTATCGCCGGGGGCAAGGGCGTGCACACAGCGATCGAACTCTGCGTCGCACCAGATCGCCAATTATCTTTTGCAGCTGCCAGGCTTGTCGATTTTATCGAGGCCTTCATGCAGGGCGCAGAGGCTGCGAAGACTCGCCGCAAGAAAAACTCCGTGTAGCGATTTCGGCTACACAGAGCACACAAAATTCGCCATTGTGTGTGCAGTCATGAAATGACATCATTTTCTCATAATCCGGGTCGCGGCACACATCATCCGCCGTGACCGACCCAAGGGGACGACTGATGATGGGACACTCGATGCTTGCCGTCTCGACGGCTCTGACGCGCCGTGCTGCCTTAGGCCTGGCACTTGTCGGCGGTTTGATGCTTGCCACGCAGCAACATGCCGAGGCGGCTGCGAAGGCAACCGCGACGATTGGCATGGCCATCGAACCGACGGGCCTTGATCCGACTATTGCCGCACCGGTCGCCATCGGTCAGGTCACCTGGCAGAACATCTTTGAAGGCCTGACCACGGTCGACAAGAATGGTAAGGTGCAGCCCCAGCTGGCCGAAAGCTGGACAATTTCGCCTGACGGCCTGACCTACACATTCAAGCTGCGCCAGGGCGTGAAGTTCCATGATGGCGAAGCCTTCGACTCGTCGGTTGCCAAGTTTGCGATCGACCGTGCCCGCGGCGCGGATTCGGTCAACCCGCAGAAGCGTTACTTCGCCTCCATCGACACAGTCGAAACGCCTGATGCTTCGACGCTGGTGCTGAAGCTGAAACAGCCGGCCGGCAGCCTGCTCTACTGGCTGGGCTGGCCGTCATCCGTCATCGTGGCCCCGAAGTCCGCCGAGAATAACAAGACGACGCCTGTTGGCACCGGCCCGTTCAAGTTCGTGAGCTGGGCCAAGGGCACCAAGGTCGATCTGGCCCGTAACGCCGACTACTGGAACAAGGCGGGCGCAGCGAAGCTTGAGACAGCAACCTTCCGCTTTATTGGGGACGCCCAGGCGCAGGCTGCTGCCCTGAAGGCGGGTGACGTCGATGCCTTCCCGGAATTCGGCGCGCCTGAGTTGATGGCGAGTTTCGCCGGCGATAACCGTCTGGCGACCGTCATCGGCAACACCGAGTTGAAGGTGGTTGCCGGCATGAACAATGCCAAGAAGCCTTTCGACGACAAGCGCGTGCGCCAGGCCCTGATGATGGCGGTGGATCGCCAGGCTGTGGTGGATGGCGCCTGGTCGGGTCTCGGTACGCCGATCGGTAGCCATTACACACCCAACGATCGTGGCTTCAAGGACCTGACCGGCGTCTACCCGCATGATGCGGAAAAGGCCAAGAAGCTTCTGGCGGAGGCCGGTTATCCGAACGGTTTGACCTTCACTATCAAGGCGCCGCAGATGGCCTATGCACAGCGCTCGGCGCAGATGTTGCAGGCGCTGTTTGCCGATATCGGTGTGACGCTGAACATCGAAACCACGGAATTTCCGGCCAAGTGGGTGGCGGATGTGTTCAAGGCCGGCAACTACGACATGACCATCGTGGCCCATGCCGAGGCCATGGACATCGATATCTACGCACGCGACCCCTACTACTTCAACTACAAGAACCCGGCCTTCAATGACATTCTGAAGAAGGTTGAAGCCACCTCTGACCCGAAGGAGCAGGAGGCGCTTTACGGCCAGGCGCAGACCATTCTCGCCCAGGACGTGCCGGCTCTCTTCCTGTTCGTGATGCCGAAGCTCGGTGTGTGGGACAAGAAGTTGAAGGGGCTTTGGGAAAACGAGCCCATTCCGTCCAACGTGCTCTCCGAGGTGCAGTGGGCGGAGTAGAGTTTTTCCCCTCCCCAACCCCTCCCCACAAGGGGGAGGGGCTTAACCCGCGGCGCTCGCTGTTCTTACCGATTGCGTGGAATGGTGCCCCTTGGTTTCTCCCCCCTTGTGGGGGAGATGGCGGCAGCCAGAGGGGGTATTCGTCTCAATCCCAATTCTCGTTGCATGCCGGTGTTCGGCACTTCATCCTTCGCTCGACAGGAGCCCGAAGGGACAGGACATGATTGCGCTTATTTCCCGCCGGCTTGCCGGTCTCATCGTCACGCTGCTGCTGGTTTCGGCGCTGATCTTCGCCGTGATGGGCCTGCTGCCGGGCGATCCGGCTTCCATCATCCTCGGCACCTCCGCCAGCCCCGATACGCTGGCCGCGCTGCAGAAGGAGATGGGCCTCGATCAGCCTCTGATCGTCCGTTACTTCGGCTGGCTATTCGGTGTCCTGAAAGGCGATTTCGGGCGGTCCTATACCTATGGCGTGCCGGTGGCAGGCTTGATTGCCGAGCGTCTGGTGGTTACCGTGCCGCTCGCGCTGATGGCGATCGTGATTTCCGTTGTGATTGCCATTCCGCTTGGCGTTCAGGCCGCACGGCATCAGAACGGTCCCGTTGATTGGATCGCGGGTCTTGTTTCCCATATCAGCATTGCCGTGCCTGCCTTCTGGGTCGGTCTGCTTCTGATCATCCTGTTTTCCACGATGCTCGGCTGGATGCCTGCGGGCGGCTTTCCGGGCTGGAGCGCCGGGTTGGGTCCGGCCTTTCGTGCGCTGTTGCTGCCTGCCATTGCGCTGGCCCTCCCACAGGCGGGTGTGTTGACCCGCGTCACCCGCTCGGCGGTGCTGGAAGTGATGAATGAGGATTATGTGCGCACGGCCCTTTCCAAAGGCCTGCCGCAGGGCAGGGCGCTCTGGCAGCATGCCTTTCCCAATGCGCTGATCCCCGTCGTCACCATTCTCGGGCTGCAGTTCACCTTTCTGATTGCCGGGGCCGTGCTGGTGGAGAACGTCTTCAACCTGCCAGGTCTCGGGCAACTCGCCTATAAGGCGCTGTCGCAGCGTGATGTTGTGGTCATGCAGATGGTGGTTTTGTTCTTTTCCGCGCTCGTCATCACCATGAACTTCATTGTCGATCTCGCCTATCTCGTGATCGATCCTCGACTGCGGGCAGGTATGCGATGATCCGCTCTCTTCTTCGGCGCCCCACGCTTCTCATCGGCCTCGTCGTTACGCTGCTGCTGTTTGCGATTGCGATCACCTCGCTGTTCTGGACGCCGCTGCCGCCGACCAAGATGCAGATTGCCCAGAAGCTGAAGCCACCTTTTTCGGCGGGTCTCCTGGGTACGGATCAGTTCGGGCGTGACCTTGCCTCCATGCTGATGGTCGGCGCGTGGAATTCGCTCTCCACCTCTCTGCTGGCGGTTGCTTTGGGTGCCACCCTCGGCACGGCTGTCGGCGTGCTGGTTGCAGCGGTGCGTGGACTGACCGAGATGGTGGTGATGCGCGTCTGCGATATCATCTTCGCGATCCCGCCGATCCTCAGCGCCATGATGCTGGGTGCCTTTATCGGCTCGGGCCGGTTCACCGCCATCATCGCAATTGCCGTCTTCATGGTACCGGTCTTTGCCCGCCTGACGCTGGGTGCGGCCCTGCAGATCTGGTCTCGCGAATATGTTTCGGCTGCCATCGGCATGGGCCGAAGCCGCACGCGGATCACGCTCGTCCATATCCTGCCGAATATTTCCAACCAGATCATCGTGCAGGTGACGATCCAGCTCGGCCTCGCCATCCTGACGGAGGCTGGGCTTTCCTTCCTCGGGCTCGGCATGCCGCCACCGGCGCCCACCTGGGGGCGCATGCTCTCCGATGCGCAGACCTTTCTGGGCGCTGCTCCCTGGATGGCGCTGATGCCGGGACTCGCCATCGCGCTGGCGGTTCTGGGCCTCAACATGCTGGGCGATGGTCTGCGCGACCTGCTCGATCCCCGTGATAAAACCTGACGAAAAGATCCTCCCATGAACGAACTACTGACGCTGACCATCCGGCAGATCCGGGACCTCTATGCCAAGAAGGCGCTTTCTCCTTCGGAATACTGGCTTGCCGTGGAAAAGCAGGTTGATGCCTTCGAGCCGCATGTGAAGGCGCTCTACCTCTACAATCCCGAAAGCGCGCGTGCACAGGCCGCCGCTTCCACCGAGCGCTGGGCGAAGGGGGAGACGCTCGGCATTCTCGACGGTATTCCGATTACGCTCAAGGAACTGATTGCGACCAAGGGCGAGCCTGTGCCGCTTGGCACAAAGGCGGTGCCGCTCGTTCCTGCCGCCGAGGATGCGCCGATTGCCGCCCGTTGCCGCGAGGAAGGGGCGGTGATCTTTGCGAAAACGACCTGCCCGGATTACGGCATGCTGTCATCGGGTCTTTCCAGCTTTCATCCGCTCAGCCGCAATCCTTGGGATCTTTCGCAAAATCCTGGAGGCTCCAGTGCAGGCTCGTCCGCGGCCGGTGCCGCCTCCTTCGGTCCCCTGCATATCGGAACGGATATCGGCGGATCGATCCGCCTGCCCGCTGGTTGGACTGGCCTCTTCGGCCTGAAGCCCAGCAATGGACGCATTCCGATCGATCCCTATTACTTCGGTCGCTGCGCCGGGCCGATGACGCGATGTGTCGAAGATGCCGCCTATTCCATGGGCCCGTTGTCCAGGCCGGACTGGCGCGATGCCACATCTCTTCCACCGGAAGAGATCGATTGGCTCGATCTCGGCATCGATGTGCGTGGCCTGAAGATCGGTCTGATGATGGAAGCCGGGATCGGCCTCGATGTCGAGGAGGAGGTACAGGCGGCAGTTCTGGCGGCTGCCCGTCTCTTCGAACAGGCTGGAGCCGAAATCATTCCGGTTGCGCCGGTTCTGACGCGAGCCATGCTCGATGGCCTCGACAATTTCTGGCGCGCCCGTTTCTGGGGCGATATCGCCACAATGCCGGAAGAACAGAGCGCACAGATCCTTCCCTATATCTATGAATGGGCGAAGGGCGGCTCCGAGATCACTGGGGCAGAGGCCGTCAAGGGCTTCAACCAGACCTATGAGATGCGCAAGGCCTGTGCACGCTTGTTCTCACAGGTGGATGTCGTTCTCTCGCCGACCAATCCGATCGTCTCCTATCCGGCGGAATGGGCATCCCCCACCAATGACCCGACCAAGCCTTTCGAGCATATCGGCTTTACCGTGCCGTGGAACATGTCGGAGCAGCCGGCGGCTTCCATCAATTGCGGCTTCTCGAAAAGCGGTATGCCGATCGGCATGCAGGTTGTCGGGCCGCGGTTCGCGGACATGACCGTTATGCGGCTTTGCAAGGTCTTTGAGGATTGGACGGGCGGCATCAAGGCCTGGCCGGAGGCGCCATCGACCTTCTAACGCTTGATGTTCCTCAAAGCGGAGGGCGGCAACACATTCTATGGAACAAAATCGGGCGAGCGTCGTTGACCGGACGAATGAGCTGCGGGTCAGGGCGCCCGCGCCGGATGTTTGCCTCTCAAGGAGAATGTGATGTCGATGAATTCACCGAACGAATTTGCTCGCCCTGGCTCGCAGGCGGATATCGAACAGCAGCTGCAGCAGTTGCGCGAGGATATCGCAGCTCTGGCGCGCTCCGTCGCCGCTGCCGGAACCAATACGGCGGAAGACCTGAAGCAGAAGGCCCGCAAGACGGCCGCTGATGCGACGGATGAAGCGGCGCATCTACTTGGTGCAGCTCGTTCGCAGGCGAAATCGATCGAGCGCGACCTGGAACGCCAGATCCGCACCAATCCCCTGCAAGCCGTGGCAATTGCCGCTGGCGTCGGCTTCCTCTTCGCGCTCCTGTCGCGTCGCTAACATGGGTGGATTGGCGCCTCTTCTGGCGTCGCTGCTGGCGGTGGATCTGAAGTCCACCGCAAAGCGATTGCGGCGAAACACAATCCTTTATGCACTGGCTGGCCTCTTTCTGCTGACCGCCTATGGTGCCGGTGTCGGCGCGCTGGCGATCTGGCTGATGCGGGTGATGAACCCTGCTGCCGCGCTCGGCGTCGTGGCCGCTGCGGCTGTGACGCTCGCCTTGGTCATCTTCATTATCGTGATGCTGCAGAACCGGGCCGAAGAACGCCGTCGGCGCGAAGCGGCCAGCGGCAGCCGTGCCCTGATGCTGACGGCAGCCATGTCCGCGCTGCCGGTGCTCATGAAATCGCGGCCTTTGATGGCCGCTTCCGTTGCCGGGGGACTGGCACTTCTGGCCCTGCGTTTGCTGGGCGGCGGCGACGACAACCAGCCTGACGCATAAGGCGTCGGGCTATCCCTGAAAAGGAGACCACGATGGCAAAAGCCTCAGCCGTACTTCAGCCTCGCTCACATGACGAGGATATCAATATCGGCCTGGAGAAGGCCTATCGCAACAAGATGGCGGAGAGCCTGTCGCAGATTCTGGCGGCAACCTATCGCCTGACGATCAAGAGCCATGTCTATCATTGGAATGTCGTCGGCCCATTGTTCAAGCCGTTGCACGACCTAACCGAAGAGCATTACGGCCTGCTGTTCGAAGCTGCCGATATCATTGCAGAGCGCATCCGGGCACTCGGCCATCTGGCCCCTGCGACATTGGGCGAAGCCGCCGATTTCGCTCCGAAGGCCAATGATGTCGGCAAACTCACGGCGGTGGATATGGTCAATGATCTCGTGAGTGATCATGAGAAGGCGGTACGTACCATGCGTCAGGCGGCCGAAGAAGCCGATGATGCCGGCGACGTTGTCACTGCCGATATGCTGACAGATCGACTGACCTTCCACGAGAAGGCACTTTGGATGCTGCGCGCCATCATCGCCGAATAAATCGACGACCTCCTGATAGCATCAAGGCCTGCGTCAAATGAAAGGACGCGGGCCTTCTTTCGTTGGGCGCCAGCCAGCGAGATCGAACAACCGCCGCTGGTCCAGCACTTCACAACCTCGATCCAGCCAGCGTACCATGCCCATGTCCGCCAGCTTGCGCAGCGTCTTGTTGGTATGAACCAGCGAAAGGCCAAGTGTGTCGGCCACGTGCTGCTGCGTGAGCGGCAGGATGTTTGGTCCACCTTCTACGAACACGCCCGTCATTTCGGCGCGCGTGTCGAGGAAGGCCAACAGATATGCTGCTCTCTCCAGCGCGGTGCGTCTGCCAATGCTCAGCAGATGTTCATCCAGCATGGATTCCTCGCGCGACGCGATCCAGGTCAGATCATAGGCCAGGGACGGATGATCCCGAAACAGGGTCGTCAGCTTGTCGCGCTCGAAAGTACATAGCGTAAGGCGAGTCAGTGCCTCGACCGAATGCATCATCTCAGCCATGAGGTTGCCCTGCAGTCCTACCAGGTCGCCCGGCAGTACATAATTGAGGATCTGGCGGCGCCCGTCTTCAAGGATCTTGTAGCGATAACCCCAGCCGGTCAGCACGGTATACAGCTGCGGATGGCGTTCCCCTTCCGAAATCACCGTCGCGCCCGGATCCACGGACAGTTCGCCGATTTTGAACGACTGGACGAAGCCCAGTTCCTCCTGGGTGAAATTGCGAAAATGGGGGCGACGTCCGATGGGACAGAGATCGCAGGGGATGCGCGGCGGGATAAGGGACTTCGTCGTGACCATGGCGGGGAATCAGCAAGATGATGATGAACCCGACTATATGTTCCATTTCATATCGATGTTGTGTCTTTTTTAAATGACCCCATCTCCGGAAGGTGATCTACCGCCCAAAGCCGGGCCGCGAAGCATGCCTGGACTGAAACAGGAAAGAGCGGTTGCAGGTTCTTGTCGTCGATGGCGAATTTTTAGTGGCCTTGGAAGCGGAGCAGGTTCTGGCCGATAGCCTGGGCCTGAAGGTGGAAATCGCGATGCCGCGCATCAGCGCTTCCACCATTCGCGAAAGGCGCCACGACATTGTCATCGTGGATGCCGCACTTGTTCTGGACAATCGCCGCGACCTTGCCAGCGCTTTACGTGGCTCCGACGCGGCGATCATCTTCTGGTCATTTGACAACGAGCATCTTCATGGCCTGCCGAGCTGGGACGGCATTCCTGTCATTTCCAAACCGTTTGATGATGAGATTTTGGTGGGAGTGGTTCGAAACGTCGCTGCGCGCTAGCGACATTTCCACCCGGCATTAACTGCCGAATGCGCGTGCTGTAATAGCGGCATCGCCTGGATCGGGGCCGAAGTCGCCCTCGCCGGAAACACCCAAAAGTTCCTGCAGACGTGTGCGAGCCCGGCTTACGCGACTTTTGATCGTCCCGACGGCGCAGCCGCAGATCGTCGCCGCTTCCTCATAGGCAAAGCCGGCAGCGCCTACCAGGATAATTGCTTCCCTCTGGTCATCCGGCAACGTGTCCAGCGCCTTGCGGAAATCCTGCAGATCAAGCCGACCATATTGTTCCGGGTGAACGGCGAACCGCTCGCTGAACAGGCCATCCGTGTCCTGGACTTCGCGACCACGCTTGCGCATCTGGCTGTAGAACTCATTACGCAGGATCGTGAACAACCATGCCCGCATGTTCGTTCCAGCAGTGAAGCTCTTCTGGTTCGCCCACGCTTTCATGATCGTATCTTGCACCAGATCGTCCGCCTTGTCGTGGCGGCCGGTCAGCGAAACGGCGAAAGCGCGAAGATTCGGCAACGCCGCCAGCAGATCGCGTTTGAACGCGCGATCGACGTCTTCGTCTTTGATCGTCATTTCATTTTCACCGATTTTGCGTTTTTCTCTGCTTCCTCAAGACGCTCGAGAAGCTCTAAAAACCGGTCGGGTATGCCTTCTTCCTGAACGGCATCATAGAATTCGCGCAGCTTTCGCGAAATCGACGCGTTAGGCTGCATTGCGCCGGGCCGGGGATTGTTGGAGTGTAATGATGTCATCTTATCTTTTTTTCTGGTCTCGTCGTCACTCATCACGCAGGCAGCCTGTTGCGATATCGTCCGGGGAAAATGCGTGAGCCAAAAAAAAGTTCCCAATCCGCGGAACTTTTTTTTGCTCTTTTCGTTGATATCACGTTCATTGCCCACTGGGCATCAGGGGAGAATTTGTATGTCACTCACCACACGCGTTGCGTCCCACCTGCCATACTTGCGCCGTTACGCTCGCGCGGTAACCGGCTCGCAAACATCGGGAGACGCATATGTCGCTGCGGTCCTCGAAGCGCTGATCGCCGATGTTTCCATCTTTCCGGAAACCTCGAAGGACCGCGTCTCGCTCTACAAACTGTTCGTTGCGATTTTTGGTTCCACGGCCATCGAGATTCGTCCGATCGAATCTCCTTTTGCATGGGAACAGAGAGCGGTAGCCAATCTTGCAAACCTTCCTTCGCAGGCGCGTCACGCCTTCCTGTTGATCTCCGTTGAGGGGTTCACCATTGAAGAAACGGCGGAGATTCTAGATGTCGAGGTTGATCAGGCAACCCGCCTGCTGGACGAGGCCTCCAAGGAGATTTCTCGGCAGGTAGCCACCGACATCATGATCATCGAAGATGAGCCGCTGATTGCGCTTGATATCGAGCAGATGGTTCAGGATCTGGGCCACCGCGTCACCGGCATCGCCCGTACTCATCGCGAGGCCGTCGAGCTGTTTCATTCCTCCCATCCCAAGATGGTTCTGGCTGACATTCAGTTGGCCGACGGCAGCTCCGGCATCGATGCCGTCAATGAGATCCTCAAGACCTCCAGCGTCCCGGTTATCTTCATTACTGCCTTCCCGGAGCGTTTGCTGACGGGTGAGCGGCCAGAGCCGGCCTTCCTCGTGACCAAGCCTTTCAACCCGGACATGGTGAAGGCGCTGATCAGCCAGGCTCTCTTCTTCAACGAAGCGGTCAAGGCTGCTGCCTGAGATCGGGCGTGGCGGCTGATTGTGGGGAACGTTTCTCAAGTTGCTGCGTTTGAGCCGCGGCAATTCATGGCTGGAAGGCCAGGATCGGAAGCGTAAGCAAATCCTGTTTTCGCGGCCTGCCATACATCAGGTTAAATCATAGAACGTCGGGTTGTTCCGACGGGGGCAACGCCCTATAACCTTGCGGGATATTGCCGGGGCATCTATCGAGATGGCCCGGTCATCAATGGGATCTGAGGAACGGCAAAGTGGGATTGTTGTCACATCAGCTGACATGGCAGCAGGCTGGTGAGAGTGATGACAAGTTGCGCGAGTTTTTTATGCCCGCCCTCGTCGATCTCGGCGCCAGCGTGATCATACAGGATCTCGAACGCAACTATCTCTTCGTAACCAATCTGCCGCAGGCCTGGTCTTCCGGCCTAGGCGACAAGCCGAGCGACAAGAGCCTTTTCGGCGACGAGATTGCCGAGAAGTTGCGCGTGCTGAAGGATGGGATCACCCGTCATGGGCAGAAGAGTCATCTGGAGATCACCGTCAATTCCGAGGAAATATTCGAGTTCCGCGTTCAGGCGGTTGCTCTGACATCCGGAGCTATCCATCTCGTTACGACCATTGTCGACCGCTCGGAAGAGCGGCATCGCGAGCGCCTGTTGCGGGCGTTGCTGCGTGAGGTGAGCCACCGGTCCAAGAACCTTCTCGCTATCATTCAGAGCATTGCGCTGCAGACCGCACGTTATTCCGTGACGCTGGACATGTTCCTCAACAAGTTCCGCGGGCGCCTTTACTCTCTGTCGCAATCGCAGGATCTGATCACCGACTCCAGCTGGCGCGGCGCCTATTTCTTTGAACTGGTGCAGCAGCAGACAGAGAAGTACCTGCCTGAAAACGCCCATCTGGTTCGTGTCAGCGGCGACAACGTTCTGCTTACGCCAAATGCGTCCCTTCATCTCGGCCTTGCTTTGCATGAGTTGATCGTCAATGCGGTCAGCCATGGATCGCTGATCAAGAACGGCCGCGCTGTCGCTGTCACCTGCAACAAGGTTCAGGCCAACGGCCAGGATTCATTGGAAGTGCGTTGGGACGAAGGCCTTGCGCCGCAGGGCCGTTTTGGCGATGCCGCTGAAGAGGATAATCTGAAGGCGCATTTTGGCAGTACGGTTCTGGAGCGCGTGGTGCCTGCCTCTGTGAACGGGAAGGCGCGCTATGTGATTTCCAAGGATCGCATTAGCTACAGCCTTGTATTTCCCATCGAAAACATGACCGACTGACCCCAATACCAGTTACCCGAAGACATAAAAAAACGGTCTCGGTTTCCAGGGAAACCGAGACCGTTGGTCTCTTCGAGGGGGATGAAGAGTTATCTGGAAGCTTCGAAGGGCGGGGGACGGGGGCGCTTCCAGATACATCAACAACGTACGCTGATGATCTTGGTTCCACCCTGTTCCCAAAAAAATGAAAATTTTTCCCGACGCTCTCTGTGAAAGCGCCGAGGAACAAGCGCGATTGTGATATCGCGCTTCCCGTGGCGATTACCGCGACAGTGTTCGCGGATCGAGCGCGTCACGGACAGCATCGCCCAGGTAGTTCACGCTAAGAACCGTCAGCGAGATGGCGAGCCCTGGCCAGAATACGCGGGACGGCGTCAGCTGCAGGAAGTTCACGCCATCGAACAATAGGCGCCCCCAGGTGGGAAAGTCCGAGGGGAAGCCGAGACCAAGGAAGCTGAGAGCCGATTCCGTGATGATAGCGGATGCGATGCCCAGCGTTGCCGATACCATGATGGAACTGAGAACATTGGGCAGAATATGCCGCAGGATGATGCGGTGCTCATACATGCCGCTGCTCTTTGCCGCGACGATGAATTCCTGGTTCTTCACCGCCAGAACATCGCCGCGCACGATGCGGGCAGTGTGCATCCAGCTGGTGATGCCAATCACGAAGACGATCAGGATGAAGATGCCAGTTTCCGGGCCGAAGGCTGCACGCAACGTGTCACGAAACAGCATGATGATAACGAGCAAGAGGGGCAGCAGCGGCAGGGCCAGGAAAAGGTCGGTCAGTCGCATCAAAAGCCCGTCGATCCGACGGAAATATCCCGCAAGCACGCCAACGAACGTTCCCAGAAACAGGGATAGCAGCATGGCCGTGATGCCGACGGCCAGCGAAATCTGCCCACCAGCCAGAACCTGGGCCAGCATATCATGGCCCAGGTTGTCGGTTCCGAATGGATGGGCGAAGGATGGTCCCTGGTTCTTGGCGCGAATGTCGATCTTGTTCGGATCGATGCGATGGATCAACGGTCCCAGATAGACGGCCAGCACGATCAATACGAAGACGATCAGGCCTGCTACACCACCCTTGTGGGCGCGGAATTTTCGCCAAAATACCGCAAAGGGCGTATCGATGGGCGCCTGTGCGGCGGCGGTCGCGGTCAATGCTGCATCAGTCATAGCGGATTCTCGGGTCAAGAATGCCGTAAAGTACGTCGGCAATCAGATTGAACAGGACGATGAGGACAGCGAAGATGAAGGTTAGTGTCTGCACGAGTGGCAGATCCGCGCCCTGAACCGCAGTGATGAGCAACTGGCCGAGGCCGTTCACCCGGAAGATCTGTTCTGTAATAATTGCGCCGGAGAAGATCGTCGGCACGCCGAGCGCAATAACCGTCACGACAGGGATGAGGCTGTTGCGCAGCACATGCACCAGCAGGACGGCCTTTTCCTTGACGCCCTTGGCACGGGCGGTGCGCACATAATCCTGGCTGAGATTGTCCAGCATGGAGGCACGCACGAAGCGGGCGATCTGAGACGCGTTGTAGAGGGTCAAGACCAGGATTGGCAGGAACATCTGCCGTAGCTGTTCGAGAAAACTGGACCAATCGCGCACCTGCAGGTTCGTGTCGTAGACCGACGGGAACCATTGCAGATAGGAACTGAAGATCACGATCAGCACGACGCCGGTGAAGAAGGTGGGAACCGAGTAGCCGACCATGGTGATGAATGTGCCGATCTGGTCGAAGATCGAATACTGCCGATAGGCGGAGATCACGCCAACCGGGATCGCCAGCAGCGTGCCGAACAGATAGGCGAGACCCACGACCCAGAGCGTCTGCGGCAGACGCTGCACGATGAGGTCGACCACGGGGCTGCGGGTGGCCCAGGACAGCACGCGCATGCGGTTTCCATCACCAATATGCCAGCCTGTCAGCTGTTCGAAGATGTTCAAGGGCTCATTGATGAAGAATTGCTGCAGCCATTTGACATAGCGAACCAGAAAAGGCTGATCGAGGCCCATGGCGGCGCGGATTTGCTCTCGCACTTCCGGCGGGATGGTCAGCGGCAACTCCCCCAGCGGATCATTCGGCGCCAGATCAAGCAGTGCGAATATCACAAAGCTGATGACGAGCAGCGTCGGGACGGCGAAAATCAGCCGCCTTATGGTGTATGTGAACATGACTTAAGTCTCCAGGCGCTCGCGGAGAAGTTAATGCCCGGCCCGTCTCGGAAAGCAGGCCGGTATCGGTTGGTCACTTCTTGCGAGACCAGTCAGCGACGTTCCAAAGCTGGGAGTCCCAGGGGTTCACCAAGGCATCCTTGAGTGTATTCGAAATGGCAGATGGCTCACCACGATTGACGAGCGGCAGAACATAGCCACCATTCACAAGCAGATCATTCAGCGTCTTGATGATCTCGCTTCGCGCTTGAGGTTCGCTGGCATCGCTCAGCTTGTCTATCAGGGCATCGTAGGCCGGGTCACAAATACGGCCAACATTGCCGCCCTGCCAACCATCGACCGGCGAGGGAATGCGGTCGCATTTGAAGTCCGCCAGAAAGTTTGCCGGATCGGTTGTTTCAAAACCCGAAGCATACATCTCGATATCGGCATAGAACTTCTTGTAGGTATCCGGGCTCGCCGGATCGCCGCCGAAATAGACGGAAGCCGGAACATTCCTCAGTTCCGTCGTCACGCCAATCTTGTTCCACCAATCCTTGATCAGTGCCTGCGAGCCCTGACGAACAGAGTTGGTTGATGTCTGAAAAAGGAAGGAGAGCTTGACGCCGCCCTTGGCACGCACGCCATCGGAGCCCTTTTTCCAACCGGCATCGTCCAACAGCTTGTTAGCCGCTGCGATGTCCTGCTTCAGGCACCAGTCAACGCCGCTCGATGCGAGATTGGCAGGGGCGGGAATGACATTGCATGTTGCCTTGCCGCCCGCGCCATAACCGGCTTCCACGAGGATATCCCGATCGATTGCCAGCGACAGCGCCTTGCGGACTGCTGGATCGGAGAGGGCGGGGTGCGGGCCCGCATCTTTGGTCGAGCGCTTTTGCCCCAGAGCCGGATCAGCGCCGAACGGGTTCAGGTGGATGCGCTCAACGGTCGTGCTGAAGGCGGTAGAGATCGTTCCCTTGCCCTTCTTCAGCATGGCATCTAACACTTCCGGCTCGACGACCGTGTTCCAGGCGAAATCGAACTCGCCCGTCTCCAGAACGGCGCGGGCTGCCGCCGCAGCGTCGCCGCCACCTTTCAGAACGATCGTCGAAAATGCCGGCTTGTCTGCAATGCGGTAATTCGGGTTGGCAGCAAATGTAACGACATCGTTCGCCTTGAAATCCTTCACCACAAAGGCGCCGGTTCCAATAGGATTGAAGTTGGCAGCCGTGCACTGGGCAGCCTTTTCGCCCAGGCAATCCTTGAATTGCGCCTTCTGGATGACGGGCGACAGAGCTCCGACAAAAGGAGCATAAGGATAGGACATCGGCTTGGAGAAGCTGATCTTGACCGTCAGGGGATCGACGGCTTCAACCGCTTTCACGCCTTCGAACTTCGCTTTCTGGGCGCAACCGCCGCCGGGAGCCGTGCAATAGGCAAAGGTAAAGGCGACGTCCTCGGCCGTTACGGCGGTGCCATCAGACCATTTCAAGTCTGGCTTGAGCTTCCAGGTTATAGATGTTCGGTCAGCGGCTATACCGCCGTTTTCAAGGCTAGGGATTCCCGCAGCAAGCCGCGGGAACATTTTTCCATCCGGGTCAAAGCCTGCCAGCGGCTCAAGGACCATTGAAGCGGCATAGACCTCCTTGCTTCCGCCCGACAGGTATGGGTTCATGGTGGAAACCGCCTGCCAGAAGAGGATTTTCGCTTCACCATCGCTGCCGCGTCCGGCGTGGGCGGCAGTGCCGCCCGTCGCCAATATGATGGTTGTGACACCTGCCGTCAGCAGGGACTTAATACCCGACATCAAGATATCCCGTGCTCTGATTACTTCTTGCGAGACCAGTCCGCGATGTTCCAGACTTCGCTATCCCAGCCGGTGGACTTGACGCCCACGATCGAGTTGGAGAATGCGGAAGGCTGACCACGATAGACCAACGGGATGTGGACGAAGTCCTCGGTCAGCATGTCGTTGAGCTTCTTGACGAGGGCAGCACGGTCTTCAAGCTTGACGGTCTTGCTGAGTTCGGTTGCCAGCTTGTCGTATTCCGGGTTGCAGTAGCGCGGCATGTTTTCGCCCTGCCAGCCGGTCTTCGGCGACGGGGCCTTGTCGCACATCCACTGGGCCATATAAGGCTCGGGATCGGTGCCATCGAAGTTGTTGGTGTACATTTCCAGGTCGGCATAGAATTTCTGGAACGTGTCCGGGCTTGCCGGGTCGCCACCGAAGAAGACGGAAGCGGAGATGTTGCGAAGTTCGACGGAAACGCCGATCTGCGCCCACATATCCTTCACCAGTGCCTGGGTGGCCTGGCGAACGGAGTTGGTGGAGGTCTGGTAGAGGAAGGAGAGCTTCACGCCGTTCTTGGCGCGGATGCCGTCGCCGCCCTTCTTCCAGCCGGCATCGTCCAGCAGCTTGTTGGCGGCTGCGATATCCTGCTTCAGGCACCAGGCATCGTTCTTGGTGGACACATAGGCGTCAGGCCCCGGAACAATGTTGCAGGTTGCCTTGCCGGCAGCGCCGTAACCCGCTTCAACGATGATGTCGCGGTCAATGGCAAGTGCCAAGGCCTTGCGAACGGCCGGATCAGAGAAGGCCGGATGCGGACCGCCTTCCTTGGTGGAGCGCTTGTCGCCGAGCTTCGGATCGGGATTGGTGAGGTTAATGTTGATACGTTCGACCTGGCTACCGAAAGCGGTCTTGATCGTGCCCTTGCCAGCTTTCAGCATGGTTGCCAGAACTTCCGGCTCAACCTGCATGTTCCACGCGTAGTCATACTCGCCAGTTTCGAGCACAGCACGCGCGGCAGAAGCTGCATCGCCGCCACCTTTCAGCGTAACCGATGCGAAGGATGGCTTTGCCGGATCGCGATAGTTATCATTGACGACGAAGGTGATGACGTCGTTTGGCTTGAATTCCTTGACCTTGAAGGGGCCGGTACCGATCGGACCAAAGTTTGCGGCGGTGCATTCCGGTGCCTTGATGCCAAGGCAATCCTTGAACTGTGCCTTCTGGATGATCGGAGAGAGCGAACCGACGAATGCCGTGTAAGGATAGGGCTTTGCGGCCGTGAAGGTGACCTTCACGGTTGTCGGGTCGACTGCCTCGACGGTCTTCACGCCTTCAAACTTGGCCTTCTGGGCGCAACCTCCGCCATCGGCGGTGCAATACTGCCAGGTGAAGACGACGTCATCAGCGGTAAATGCGGAACCGTCGGACCACTTGAGGCCCGGTTTGATCTTCCAGGTAATCGTCGTCAGATCCTTGGAGATGCCGCCATTCTCCAGTGTTGGAACCTCGACGGCCAGGCGAGGATAGACGTTACCCTTCTCGTCGAAACCGGCCAAGGGCTCGATGACCATAGAGGATGCATACTGCTCCTTGGTGCCGCCCGACAGATAGATGTTCATTGTGGAAACGGCCTGCCAGAAAAGCACTTTCAGATTGCCATCCGAACCACGCTCTGCATGAGCGGCGCTGCCTGCCATTGTCAAAGCCGCTACGGTGCCAGCCAGCAGCATTGTCGTTCTGTTCATTTTTGTCCCCTTATTTTATTTTAGGTTGTGGTTTGTCGCTGGAGTGTCTCGTTTCCAGAGATTGTTCCCGCCGTGCCCTTTTGAGCTATTTCCGGTGAGGAAGTCCGTTAAAATCCTCCTGCTGTGTCTCACGCGCCGGCTGTTGCCTCCCAGGCGGCCGACGAAAGATGACCAAATTTTAAGCTATCTAAGCATAAGCCTATTTTGCGTTCAAGAATGAAAATTGAAGCTTGCAAAAATGGTGCGGTGGGGCTCAATATCGGTTCATTGAGCCAGCTGGAACAACAGAATAGCAACGGGGAACAGTCAATGCCAGTGCTGAATCGCGCCGCAGAAATGCAAGAGGAAGTTGCGGCTTGGAGGCGCCATCTTCATGAAAATCCCGAGCTTCTGTATGACGTGCATGAGACGTCGGCGTTCGTCGCGGAAAAGCTGAAGTCTTTCGGCTGCGATGTCGTCGAAACCGGTATCGGCAAGACCGGCGTCGTCGGGATTATCAAAGGAAATCTGGGAGATGGTTCGACTATCGGTATGCGGGCCGACATGGACGCGCTACCGATCCTGGAGGATTCCGGCAAGCCCTGGTCTTCGAAGAAACCGGGCAAGGCCCATTCCTGCGGCCACGACGGACATACCGCCATGCTGCTCGGTGCTGCAAAATATCTCTGCGAGACGCGCCGCTTCGCCGGTTCCGTCGCCGTGATCTTTCAACCTGCGGAAGAGGGCGGCGGCGGCGGTCTTGCCATGGTGCAGGATGGCATGATGGAGAAATTCGGCATCAAGGAAGTCTACGGCCTCCACAATTCTCCGGGCGTGCCATTGGGTGATTTTGCGCTTCGCAAGGGTGGTTTGATGGCCGCGGCGGACAGTTTCGACATCATCATCAAGGGTAAGGGAAGCCATGCGGCCCAGCCGAATGTATCCATCGATCCGGTTCTGACCTCGGCTCATGTGATTATTGCACTGCAGTCGATTGCCTCGCGTGGCGTCGATCCGCTGAAATCCGTCGTGGTATCGGTCACGACAACTCATGGTGGTGATGCCTACAACGTGATTCCGATGGAGGTCAAGCTGACGGGGACAGTCCGTACGCTTGACCCTGAAGTGCGCGAGTTTGCGGCGAAGCGCCTGGTGGAGATCGCGCAGGGCACAGCCATGGCGCATGGCGCCGTCGCCGAGGTGCATTATCATCGGGGCTATCCGGTGACGGTCAACCACCCGGCCCAGACTGATTTTGCCGCTTCGGTCGCGGCGAATGTATCCGGCGGCAATCGCGTCGATGCCGACGTTGCACCGAAGATGGGAGCGGAAGACTTTTCCTATATGCTCGAAGCCCGGCCCGGAGCCTTCATCTTCCTTGGCATTGGAGAAGGCGCAAATCTTCATCATCCAGCCTATGACTTCAATGACGAAGCGATCCCCTATGGTATCAGCTATTGGGTAACGCTGGCAGAAACCGCGTTGGCGGCTTGAGCGGCCTGGACAAAACAGAACAAGGGGAAGTTTGGTGCTTCTGTCGGCAACACTATCGGAACAGACGGGTGGATCGGTGACACCGGTTCTCTCTGTCGAAAATCTGACCACATCCTTCCGGGTCAACGGCGAATGGAAATCCGTCGTCCGCAACATGAACTTTTCCATCGCGCCCCGAGAGACGGTCGCCATCGTTGGCGAGTCGGGTTCGGGCAAGAGCGTCACGTCACTTTCGATCATGCGACTTCTTCCGAAGGCGTCGAGCAAGATCGAAGGCAAGATCACGCTCGGCGGAAAGGAACTGCTATCGCTTCCTGAGGAGCAGATGCGGCGCGTTCGCGGAAATGACGTGTCGATGATCTTCCAGGAGCCGATGACCTCGCTCAATCCGATCTTTCCGATCGGCAAGCAGATCGCGGAAGCGCTGACGGTTCACCAGGATATTTCGGCTGCCGATGCCAAGGCGGAGGTGATCCGCCTGCTGGAAAAGGTGCGTATCCCGAATGCCAAGGGGCGCTTCGACGAATATCCGCACCAGTTTTCCGGCGGTATGCGCCAGCGCGTGATGATCGCCATGGCGCTCGCTTCGAAGCCGAAGCTGTTGATCGCGGATGAACCGACAACAGCGCTCGATGTGACCATCCAGGGCCAGATCCTTGACCTGATCAAGGTCCTGCAGGAAGAGGAGGGCATGTCCGTTCTCTTTATCACCCACGATATGGGCGTGGTGGCGGAGATCGCCGACCGGACCATCGTCATGTTCCGTGGCGAGCAGGTGGAAACCGGCGCGACGGATGACATCTTTCATCGCGGGCAACATCCCTATACGCGTGCACTTCTTTCAGCCGTGCCGAAGCTCGGCTCCATGAAGGGGTTCGATTTGCCGCAGCGCTTTCCGATCATCGATGTGAAGACGGGAGAGGCGAAGCCGGTCGAAGCCGCCGTCGACACGGTCGACAAGTCGCTGACGCCGATCCTGGATGTGAAGGATCTGACCACCCGTTTCGATATCCGCTCCGGCCTGCTGGGGCGCAAGTCCGGCGCGGTCCATGCGGTGGAGAAGGTCAATTTCCAACTGTTCGCCGGCGAGACCCTGTCGCTGGTGGGTGAATCCGGCTGTGGCAAGTCCACGACCGGTCGTTCCGTAACACGCCTGATCGAGCCAACAAGCGGCGAGGTGACTCTGGACGGTTACAACGTCATGAGCCTCGATCGTCCGACGTTGCGCACAATGCGCCGCTCCGTGCAGATGGTTTTTCAGGATCCGTTCGCCAGCCTCAATCCGCGCATGAGCGTCGGTTCGGCGGTGATGGAGCCGTTCATCGAACACAATCTGGGAAGCCGCCGCGATGCGCGCGACAAGGCTGCCGATCTGCTGACGAAGGTTGGCCTGTCGCCGGATATGATGGGGCGCTACCCACATGAATTCTCGGGCGGTCAGCGTCAGCGTATCGCCATTGCCCGGGCGCTGATGCTGGACCCGAAGGTGATCGTGGCTGACGAAGCCGTTTCGGCTTTGGACGTTTCCATTAAGGCGCAGGTCTGCAATCTTCTGCTCGATCTGCAGCAAAGCCTGAATCTGGCCTACCTGTTCATCAGCCATGACATGGCTGTCGTGGAGCGCGTCAGCCACCGAGTAGCGGTGATGTATCTGGGTGAAATCGTCGAAATCGGACCCCGCGTAGCCGTCTTCGATAACCCCCACCACCCCTACACGAAAAAGCTGATGGCGGCGGTGCCGGTGCCGGATCCGTCCCGCCGCAACATCAAGCGAAATCTCGCGACCGATGAGATCAAGAGCCCTGTGCGCCCAGCGGACTATGTGCCGCCGGTGCGCCAGTACCGGGAAGTTTCGCCGGGGCACCTGGTGCAGGTGGCTTGAGCAATAGCGGCCCGCGTTAAATGGCGGGCCGCTCCCCTGGTTTCCGCGGTTTGACACGGGCTTGCCAAACATGGCAGCACTTGCACCGGCAAGGAATGACAGGGCGCACTTATGTCGAGAAAGTCTGATTCACAGGGCCGGCTGGATGACGCCGCGCGCGCCGGCTGGCTTTATTATGTGGCTGGCCGAACGCAGGACGAGATCGCCTCCGCTATGGGAATTTCCCGGCAGTCCGCCCAGCGTCTGGTGTCGCTTGCCGTGGCGGAGCGTCTTATCAAGGTTCGGCTTGATCATCCCATTTCTGCCTGCCTGGAACTGGCCGTGCAGTTGGAAGAAAAGTATGGGCTGAAGCAGGTGGAAGTCGTGCCGACCGATCCCGGCGCCGTTTCCTCGACCGTCGGCATTGCCCAGGCCGCCGCAGCCGAAATCGAGCGCTGGCTGAAGAAGACCGATCCCATTATTCTGGCCATCGGCACCGGACGAACGCTGAAGGCAGCCGTCGATCAACTGGCGCCGATGGAGTGCCCGCAGCACCGCATCGTGTCGCTGACCGGCAATATCGGCCCCGACGGGTCGGCCGCCTACTATAACGTGATCTTTTCCATGGCTGATGCCATCAAGGCACGGCATTTCCCCATGCCGCTGCCCGTGCTTTGTTCTTCCGCCGAGGAGCGGCAGGCGCTGCACGCCCAATCGGTCGTCCACAGCACGCTTCAATTGGGTGCCCAGGCCAATGTCACCTTTGTCGGAATCGGCGAACTGGGTGTGGATGCGCCGCTTTGCGTGGATGGTTTCCTGGCCCCGGATGAAATGACACGGTTGATGCAGCTCGGTGCTGCGGGTGAAATCTGCGGCTGGATGTTTGATCGTGATGGTGGGTTATTTGACAATCCGATCAATGAGCGGGTCGCCAGCGTTCCCATTCCTCCGCGTGACACTTCCATTGTTCTTGGCGTAGCCTTGGGAAGCCGCAAGGAAACGGCAATCCGAGCCGCTCTCAGGGGCCAGATGATCAATGGCCTGATCACCGACGAGCTGACAGCTGAGCACCTGCTCGCTGGCTGAGCAAAAAATATTCACCTAGTTTCAATTGGTTAACCGTTCGTCGCTGCATCGCAGCGACGAATCCCGCTTGACATTTTTCCTCCGTTAACGAGTATTTGCCCACGAGCTAGGCGAATGCTCGTTACATTCTTCTGGGAGGAAGATATGACATTGAAGACAGTTCTGCTCGGCGCGGTGTCCGCGCTGGCCTTCTGCGGCATCGCGTCCGCAGAAACACTCACCATTGCCACCGTCAACAACGGCGACATGATCCGCATGCAGAAGCTGACGGATGACTTCAAGGCGAAGAATCCGGGCATCGACGTGCAGTGGGTGACGCTTGAAGAAAACGTTTTGCGTCAGCGTGTGACGACCGATATCGCGACCAAGAGCGGTCAGTACGACATCATGACGATCGGCATCTACGAAGCGCCGATCTGGGGCAAGCAGGGCTGGCTGGCGCCGCTCGACAAGCTTTCCAGCGATGCCGCTTACGATGCCAATGACCTGTTGCCGCCGATCCGCTCGGGCCTGACCGTCAACGGCAAGCTCTATGCCGCACCGTTCTACGGCGAAAGCTCGATGGTGATGTATCGCAAGGACCTGTTCGACAAAGCCGGTTTGAAGATGCCGGATGCGCCGACCTGGGACTTCATTGCCGATGCTGCCCGCAAGATCACCGACAAGGGTTCTGAAACCTACGGCATCTGCCTGCGCGGCAAGGCTGGCTGGGGCGAGAACATGGCCTTCCTGACGGCCACCGCAAACGCCTTTGGCGCGCGCTGGTTCGATGAAAACTGGATGCCGCAGTTCGATCAGCCGGAGTGGAAGAAGACGCTCGACTTCTACGTCAAGCTGATGAAGGACGCTGGCCCTCCCGGTGCCTCCTCCAACGGCTTCAACGAAAACCTGGCGCTCTTCCAGAACGGCAAGTGCGGCATGTGGATCGATGCGACCGTGGCTGCCTCCTTCGTGACGAACCCGAAGGAATCCAAGGTTGCAGACAAGGTCGGCTTTGCGCTGGCCCCCGATACCGGCCTTGGCAAGCGCGGCAACTGGCTGTGGTCCTGGAACCTCGCCATCCCCGCCGGCTCCAAGAAGGTGGAAGCGGCTCAGAAGTTCATCTCCTGGGCAACCAGCAAGGACTATCTGAAGCTGGTGGCCGAGAAGGATGGCTGGGCCAACGTTCCTCCGGGCACGCGCACCTCGCTTTACGCCAATGCGGATTACCAGAAGGCCGCGCCGTTTGCGAAGATGACCATCGACAGCATCAACGCTGCCGACCCGAAGAAGCCCACCGTCAAGCCGGTGCCGTATGAGGGCGTGCAGTATGTGGCGATCCCTGAATTCCAGGGCATTGGCACGGCTGTCGGCCAGCAGTTCTCCGCAGCACTGGCCGGTCAGGTCACCGTTGATCAGGCGCTCCAGAGCGCCCAGCAGTTGACCGAGCGCGAGATGAAGAAGGCCGGTTATCCGAAGAAGTAACTCCCGGGAGGGTGGGTGGCATTTGCCCCTCACCCTAACCCTCTCCCCGCGCGCGGGGAGAGGGGATCAGGAGATCTTGGTCTTGTAAATAAAACCCCTCCCCAACCCCTCCCCACAAGGGGGAGGGACTTAACCCGCAGCACTGTCCGTGTGGTTCATTCGGGGCAGGAGGGTGCTGCGAGGTTCTCCCCCGCTTCAAGGGGGAGATGGCGGCAGCCAGAGGGGAGGTTCTGAATCAGTTCAACGGAACAAGAGGCGGCCAAAATGGCGACGACCCACACCCGTTCGGCAGCAAGGCTGATGATGGCGCCGTCCGTCATCCTGCTGTTTGCCTGGATGATCGTGCCGCTTGCGATGACGATCTATTTCTCGCTGCTGCGCTACAATCTCTTGATGCCCGGTACGGAAGAATTCGCCGGCATCATGAACTACCAGTTCTTCCTGACGGACCCGGCCTTCTTCGACGCCTTGTCGAACACGCTGATCCTGGTCGGCGGGGTTCTCGCCATCACCATCATCGGCGGCATTGCCTTTGCGCTGCTGCTCGACCAGCCGATCTTCGGCCAGGGCATCGTGCGCATTCTGGTGATCGCGCCGTTCTTCGTCATGCCGACGGTCTCCGCGCTGGTGTGGAAGAACATGTTCATGAACCCCGTCAACGGCTTGTTCGGCTGGCTGGCGCGGGCCATGGGCTTTCAGCCGATCGATTTTCTGGCGAGCGTGCCGCTTCTCTCCGTCATCATCATCGTCTCCTGGCAGTGGCTGCCGTTCGCGACGCTGATCATGCTGACCGCCCTGCAGTCCCTGGACGAGGAGCAGAAGGAGGCCGCCGAAATGGATGGCGCCGGCTTTGTGTCCCGTTTCATCTACATCGTGCTGCCGCATATGGCGCGCGCAATCACCGTCGTCATTCTCATCGAGACGATCTTCCTGCTCTCCGTCTTTGCCGAGATCCTTGTGACCACCAATGGCGGGCCGGGCACGCAGAGCACGAACCTCACCTATCTCGTCTATGCGCAGGCGCTTCTGCAGTTCGACATTGGTGGGGCGTCTGCCGGCGGCATTGTGGCCGTGGTGCTCGCCAATATCGTTGCGATCTTCCTCGTGCGCCTCATCGGCAAGAATCTGGAGGGGTGATACCACCATGGCACGCAAGGTTTCCACCCAACGCAAGTTAGTCATGAGCGCCATTGCCTGGACGCTCGGCATCGTCATCTTCTTCCCGATCCTCTGGACCTTCCTGACCAGTTTCAAGACGGAAGGGGAGGCGGTCGCCACACCGCCATCGCTATTCTTCTTCCACTGGACGACGGAGAACTACGCCGAAGTGCAGAGCCGGTCTGATTACTTCCTGCACTTCATGAACTCGGTGACCATCTCGCTCGGCTCCACCATCCTCGGTCTTCTGATCGCCATTCCGGCCGCCTGGGCCATGGCGTTTGCGCCCACCAAGCGCACCAAGGATGTGCTGATGTGGATGCTGTCGACCAAGATGATGCCGCCGGTCGGCGCGCTGATCCCGATCTACCTGCTGTTTCGTGACGGCGGGTTGCTCGATACGCGGATCGGGCTGGTGAGCGTGCTGACGCTGATCAACCTGCCGATCATCGTCTGGATGCTCTACACCTACTTCAAGGAAATTCCGGGCGAGATCCTGGAAGCTGCCCGCATGGATGGCGCCTCCTTGGCGAAGGAAATCATCTATGTGCTGACGCCGATGGCGGTGCCGGGCATTGCCTCCACGCTGCTGCTCAATGTCATCCTGGCCTGGAACGAAGCCTTCTGGACGCTGAACCTCACGACGTCGAACGCAGCACCTCTCACGGCCTTCATTGCCTCCTACTCCAGCCCGGAAGGTCTGTTTTACGCAAAGCTTTCGGCGGCCTCCACCATGGCGATCGCACCGATCCTGATCCTCGGCTGGTTCAGCCAGAAGCAACTCGTGCGTGGCCTCACCTTCGGCGCAGTCAAGTAACGCGACGGTCATTCAAGGAAAACGAAGATGGGAAGTATCACCCTCCGCAATGTCTCCAAGGTCTTCGGTGAAGCGAAGGTCATTCCGTCGATCGATCTCGATATCAATGACGGCGAGTTCGTCGTCTTCGTCGGCCCGTCCGGCTGCGGCAAGTCGACGCTGCTGCGCCTGATTGCGGGGCTGGAGGATGTCTCCGGTGGCGACATCATCATCGACGGCCAGAACGCAACGGATGCTGCGCCAGCCAAACGCGGGCTTGCCATGGTGTTTCAGTCCTATGCGCTTTATCCGCATATGAGCGTGCGCTCCAACATCGCCTTTCCGCTGAAGATGGCGGGTATCGACAAGGCGGAGATCGACCGCAAGGTGGCGGATGCCGCCCGCGTGCTGAACCTCACCGATTATCTGGAGCGCAAACCGCGCCAGCTTTCCGGCGGGCAGCGCCAGCGCGTGGCGATCGGCCGCGCCATCGTGCGCCAGCCGAGTGCCTTCCTGTTCGACGAGCCGCTGTCGAACCTTGATGCGGCGTTGCGCGTCAATATGCGTCTCGAAATCAGCGAACTGCACCAGCAGCTGAAGACCACGATGATCTACGTCACGCACGATCAGGTGGAAGCCATGACCATGGCCGACAAGATCGTCGTGCTCAATCGCGGCAATATCGAGCAGGTGGGCTCGCCGCTCGACCTTTATCGCAAGCCCGCCAACCTCTTCGTTGCCGGTTTCATCGGCTCGCCGCGCATGAACCTGATCACCGGCGCCTATGCCGAGGCAAAGGGCGGAAAGACCGTCGGTATCCGTCCCGAACATATCGGCCTGTCGAAGGATGCCGGCACTTGGGAGGGCACGGTCACCGTGGCGGAGCATCTGGGCTCCGACACCTTCATGCATGTGGATGTGCCGGGTGTGGGCCTGCTGGCGGCGCGAGCGGGCGGCGAGTTCGGCGTGCGCCACGGCGACCGCGTCTACCTGACGCCTGATGAAAGCAAGCTGCATCGCTTCGATGACAAGGGGCTTGCATTATGAGCGGGCGACTTCAGGGCAAATCCGCCATCATCACCGGGTCCGCACGCGGCATCGGCCGCGCCTTTGCGGAAGCCTACGTGCGGGAAGGGGCGAGCGTCGCTATCGCCGACATCAACCTGGAACGTGCGCGCCAGACGGCAAGCGAGATCGGCGAGAAAGCCTATGCGGTCGAGCTGGATGTGACGCGCCAGGAGTCGATCGATGCGGCGGTGCGGGCCGTGGAGGAACGCACCGGCGGCATCGACATCCTCATCAACAATGCGGCGCTGTTTGATATGGCGCCGATCGTGGAGATTACTCGGAAAAGCTACGACACGCTCTTTTCCATCAACGTCGCCGGTTCGCTGTTCATGCTGCAGGCGGTTGCAAAATCCATGATCGCACGGGGCCAGGGCGGCAAGATCATCAACATGGCAAGCCAGGCTGGTCGTCGCGGCGAGGCGCTGGTGGCGATCTACTGCGCCACCAAAGCGGCGATCATCTCACTCACCCAGTCGGCTGGCCTCGATCTCATCAAGCACGGCATCAACGTGAACGCCATCGCGCCCGGCGTTGTTGATGGCGAGCACTGGGACGGCGTCGATGCGCTGTTTGCAAAGTACGAGAACCGTCCGCGCGGTGAGAAGAAGAGACTGGTCGGCGAGGCCGTTCCCTTCGGCCGCATGGGCACCGCTGAAGACCTCACCGGCATGGCCGTTTTTCTCGCCTCTCCCGAAGCCGATTACATCGTCGCCCAGACATACAATGTCGACGGCGGCAACTGGATGAGTTGAGGGGGACATGCGATTTCTCTGCCCGCCATCACTCGAAAATGGGTTTGCCGTAAGAACCCCCTCATCCGCCCTTCGGGCACCTTCTCCCCAAGGGGAGAAGGGACATACGGCAAGGTCTCCGTTCTCCTCTCCCCTCGGGGAGAGGTCCACCAAGCGCAGCGGAGGCGGGGTGAGGGGGCGAAGATATCTTCCGCGGCGGTTGGGTTTCGGCGCCCCGTTCCCCGATTTAATTTCATTTTCCAGGACGTGACATCATGACTGTCAAACTGTCTCTTTCCACCCTGAGTGATGCCGCGAAGACGGCCACCATTCCCGCTTATGATCCGCAAAAGCTTTCCGGCGGTATCGTCCATTTCGGCGTCGGCAATTTCCACCGCGCCCATCAGGCGATCTATCTGGATGATCTCTTCAACACCGGCGCGGATCACGACTGGGCCATCATCGGCGCGGGCATCCTCCCCTCCGATCAGGCCATGCGCGACAAGCTGGCGGCGCAGGATTTTCTGACCACGGTCGTGGAGCAGGACAACAACAAGACGGCGGCGCGCGTGACGGCGCCAATGGTGGACATCCTGCCGGTTGGGGATGCCTCTGCGATCATTGCTGCCCTTGCCGATCCGAAAATCCGTATCGTATCCATGACGATCACCGAGGGCGGCTACTTCATCGACGCGGAGGGCCATTTCAACCCGAACCATCCGGCCATCCAGGCGGATGCCGCATCGCCCGATCAACCGAAGACCGTCTTCGGCCTGATCCTCGCTGGCCTGAAGGCACGGCGTGACAAGGAAATCCAGCCCTTCACCGTCATGTCCTGCGACAATATCCCCGGCAACGGCCATGTCACGGAGAACACCGTCTGCGGTCTGGCAAAGCTGTCCGACCCGGCCTTTGCAGCCTGGGTGCATGAGAATGTCGCTTTCCCGAACTCGATGGTGGACCGCATTACGCCGGCGACCGGCAAGCGGGAGATCGACCTCCTGGCAACTGAGTTCGGGATTGACGACAACTGGCCGGTCTTCTGCGAAGAATTCAAGCAGTGGGTGATGGAAGACAAGTTCCCGGCAGGCCGCCCCGCGCTGGAAAAGGTCGGCGTGCAGTTCGTGCCCGACGTTGCGCCCTATGAGCTCATGAAGATCCGCATCCTGAATGGCGGGCATGCGGCGATTGCCTATCCGGCAGCGCTGCTGGATATTCATTTCGTTCACGAGGCGATGGAGCATCCGCTGATCCGCGCCTTCCTCGCCAAGCTGGAAAAGGAAGAGATCATCCCGATCGTGCCGCCGGTTCCGAATACCAGCCTGGAGGATTACTACCAGCTGATCGAGCGGCGTTTCCTCAATCCGAAGATCGGCGACACGATTCCGCGTCTGGCGCAGGATGGCTCGAACCGGCAGCCGAAATTCATCCTGCCCTCGACGGTCGATCGGCTTCGGCAGGGGCAGGACATCAAGGGCCTGTCGCTGGTCTCTGCCCTGTGGTGCCGTTATTTCGCTGGTACCAGCGACAGCGGTAAACCCATCACCTTCAACGATGCCAGCGCCGAAAAACTTCACGCTGCCGCGTTGCAGGCCAAGGACGATCCGGCGGCATTCCTGGGCTTCGATGAAATCTTCGGTGCGGTTTCAGGCTCGCAACATTTCAGGGATCGCTTTGCGCATGCGCTTCAGACATTGTGGCGCGAGGGCACGGCGCGTACGCTCCAGCTCTATCTGGACGATGCTTTATAGGGCAGGAAAGACGTGAAGGATCCGCTGGTCATCTTCGATTGCGACGGCGTGCTGGTTGATAGCGAGCCCCTGTCCATTCGCGTGTTGATCGATGCACTACGCAAGCACGGCCTGGAAATGGATGAGGCGGAGGCCTATCAGCGTTTTCTGGGTCGCAGCCTTTCCAACATGATCTCGGTGCTGGATACAGATTTCGGCATTGATGCGGACCATCAGTTTCTCGAGGCGATGCGGGTCGATCTCTATGATCGTTTCCGCCGTGAGCTTGCGCCAATTAAGGGCATTGGCCAAGCGCTCAAGGCCATGCCTTGGCGGCGTTGCGTGGCTTCCTCCAGCCAGCCGGAACGCATCCGGTTATCGCTCGGTCTGACCGGGCTTCTCGATCTGCTTGAACCACATATCTTCAGTGCGTCCATGGTGGAAAACGGCAAACCCGCGCCGGACCTTTTCCTGCACGCGGCGCGGGAAATGGGCGCCGACCCAATCGATTGCATCGTGATCGAGGATAGTCCCGCCGGCATCGAGGCGGCAAAGCGGGCAGGCATGTCCGTGTTTGCCTTTACCGGCGGCTCTCATGCCGATCGGCCGGAATATCGGGAACATATTCTGGCGCTTGAACCGGATCTCGAATTTGACGCAATGGCGGATTTGATCCACCTTGTCGGCAATTACGTGGAGAGAGACGGTCGTCCTTCGGTCCAGACTGAGACGCGGCTGTAAGGGATGGAAAGCGAAACGGATGCGTGACCACTTCGTCGCGGTCGATGTCGGGACGACCAGCGCGCGCGCAGGGATTTTCACATCTGATGGCCGTTTGCTGGCCAAGGTTCGGTTTCCCATCCGCATGCAACGTGGGCCGGGCCAGCATGCCGAACATTCCTCCGAGGATATCTGGTCTGCGACCTGTCAAGCGGTGAAATCCGCTTCGGAAGAGGCGGGTATCGGCGCAGAACAGGTGGCGGCCATCGGCTTTGATGCCACCTGCTCGCTGGTCGTTCGCGACCTGGAGGGCGGCCCTCTTTCCATATCTGTCGTTGGCGACGATGAATTCGACACCGTGGTGTGGCTCGATCACCGCGCCATCGAACAGGCGGACCGCCTGAGTGCGACCGGCCACCCCGTTCTCCAATATTCCGGCGGTTCGCTGTCGCCGGAAATGCAGATCCCCAAGCTGATGTGGCTGAAGGAAAACATGCCTGATCGCTGGGCACGGATCGGCTACCTCTTCGATCTTGCGGACTTTCTGACCTGGCGCTCCACTGGCTCTACCGCCCGTTCGCAATGCACGCTGACGGCCAAATGGAATTTTCTGGCGCATGAGCGGGAGGGCTGGAATGGGGATTTCCTGCGGCAGGCGGGCCTTGAGGATCTGCTTGAACGCGGAAATCTTCCGCCCCGTGCCCAGCCTGTTGGCGCTGCGATTGGTCCTCTTACACCGTCTGCTGCTGCAGAACTGGGGCTGGATACCGGTTGCCTCGTCGCGCCCGGTCTGATCGACGCCTATGCGGGTGCACTTGGGGCTCTGGGTGCCGCGGCGAACACGGGCGAATTGGGTCGCAATCTCGCCCTGATCGGCGGCACCTCCAGCTGTCTTGTCGCCTTTTCGCAAGCGCCGCTTCCAGGCCGCAGTCTCTGGGGGCCTTATTTCGAAGCGGGCTATCCGGGCCATTGGCTGGTAGAGGGGAGCCAATCTGCCACGGGAGCGCTTCTCGATCATGTGGTGCGCATGCATGCCGCCGGTGGCGAGCCGACCTCGGATCTGCATGACCGCATTGTACGGCGCATCGGCGAATTGCGATCCATCGAAGGCAGCCGCTTTGGGGATGAGATCCACATCCTGCCGGATTTCCACGGCAACCGCTCGCCCCTGGCTGATCCAAGGGCAACGGGCGTCATCAGCGGGTTGACGCTGGATACGTCGTTTGACGGTCTCTGCCGTGTCTACTGGCGTACTTGCGTCGCCATCATGCTCGGGCTGCGCCACATTCTGGAGACCATGCAGGGCTATGGCTATGTCACTGACACGCTGCATCTGGCGGGCGGGCATGTGAACAATCCGCTGCTGGTGGAACTCTGCGCCGACGTCACCCATTGCCGGGTGCGGGTGCCGGCCACCCGCGATGCCGTGCTGCTGGGCTCTGCCATGGTGGCCGCGGTGTCGGCCGGTCTGTATGCCGATCTGGCGCAGGCGGGGGCGGCAATGGACCAGGGCGGGCGTGTGCAGATGCCTGATGCCACGCGGCGGGCGGGCTATGATCGCGACTACCGGCGCTTCCTCGCCATGCATCGGCATAGGGCCGAGCTTGAGGCTATCCTGTAAGGCTTTCGGCCCGCTTGTAGGAGATCGGCCTGCCACCTACATCAGGGGTCAACACAGCTTGCGGAGCCACGCCCGACATGATTTTCGATGCCGCCCGTCTTTCGCTTGCCAATCTTCTGGCACCGGAAACCCGCTCGGTCTTCTGGAAGGTGCTGGGGCTGACCGTCCTCGTTCTGATCGGCCTCTGGTTCGCGCTACGCGGCGTCTTCATCGGCTATGTCTGGCCCTATTTTGCAGAACTGCTGCCAACCGTGCCGGACTGGGCGGGCTGGCTCACCTTCGTCTTTGCACTGCTCGCCTGCATTGGTCTGGCGCTCGGGCTTGCGTTACTGATCGCGCCGGTGACAGCGCTGATTGCGGGCCTGTTTCTGGATGATGTGGCAGAGGTGATCGAGAAGCGCGATTACGCTTCCGATCCTGCAGGTGCTGCCATGCCAATCGGGCAGGCCATGCTCGGTTCCATCCAGTTTCTCGGGGTGGTGATCGTCGGCAACATCGTCGCGCTGTTGCTGCTCTTCATTCCCGGCGTCAACCTGATCGCCTTCTTCATGGTCAACGGCTATCTGCTGGGACGGGAATTCTTCGAATTCGCCGCAACGCGTTTCCGCTCGCCGCAGGAGGCAAGGCAGTTTCGCGAGAAACACCGTGCGACCGTGTTCATGGCGGGCCTGCTGATTGCCGGCTTCCTGGCAATCCCGATCCTCAACCTGTTGACGCCGCTGTTTGCTGCGGGCCTGATGGTGCATCTGCACAAGGCGCTGACAAGGCGCGACCCGTCATTCGCTCTCGTGCAAGGCCTCCGCCCCAATCATCTGCGCGGGTAATTCGACCAGCAGTGCGGGAACGTCGTTGGTCTTGGCGGGATAGCGACAGAGATCGGCAATCACGCATCGCTCGCATTCCGGCTTGCGGGCTTTGCAGGTGTAGCGCCCGTGCAGTATCAGCCAATGATGCGCATGGAAAAGGTACTGCTTCGGGATGACCCGCAGCAGATTGTCTTCAACTGCATCCGGCGTCGCGCCCGGCGCCATCTTGATGCGGTTGGCGATGCGAAACACATGCGTATCGACTGCCAGCGTCGGAATGCCGAAGGCCATGGACATGACAACATTCGCCGTCTTGCGGCCGACGCCCGGCAGGCGCATCAGCTCCTCGCGGGTCTTCGGGACCTCTCCACCGAACTCATCCAGCAGCAGTTTCGACAGCGCGATGACGTTCTTCGCCTTGTTGCGATAAAGCCCGATCGTCTTGATGTGCTGGATCAGCCCTTCCTCGCCGAGGTCGAGCATCTTTTGCGGCGTACCGGCGATCTTGAACAGGTCGCGGGTGGCGCGGTTGACGCCGACATCGGTTGCCTGTGCGGAAAGCGCCACGGCGACGACCAGCGTGAACGGGTTCACATGCTCCAGCTCACCCTTGGGTTCCGGCCGCTGAATGCTGAAGCGACGGAAGATTTCTTCCAGTTCCGCCTTGCTATAGGCGCTACGGGCATGCCTGCGGCTTCTCGCCGCGCCATTTGACTTTTGCGAAGTTTGCATGTGGGATTGTGTCTTGGAAGTTGCCATATCGTTTCTATGACAGGTGCAGCATGGAAGGCAACGCTGAGATGATCAATGAGCAGCCCGTTTTTGCGGCGGAGCTGACGCCCTATCGCTCGCTGGGGCGAAAGGGTTTTCGCGTGCTGCTGTTGCTGACCGGTGGCATCTGCCTGCTCTACGGCGCCTTCTTCATGGCGACAGGCGCCTGGCCCATCGGCTTTTTTTTCGGGCTCGATTTCGTTCTCCTCTACGGCGCCTTCTGGCTGAATTACCGGGCGGCCCGCGCCCGCGAGGAAGTCACGATCTCGCGCACCCATGTCTCCATCCGCAAGTTCTCGCCCGCCGGGCGCATGGTGGAGCATCGCTTCAATCCGTTCTGGACCCGGTTTCGGGTGCGCCGCCACCAGGAATTCGGCATCACCTCCATGATCGTCACGGGGCAGGGGCGCTGGACGGATGTCGGCTCCTTCCTCAATCCCGATGACCGGGAGAGCTTTGCCAAGGCGTTTCGCGGGGCGCTGGCGACGGTGAAACAACGGATCTGAGGCTGCAAGAAACGGGTGGCATCCTCTCTACGGCCATGGGATGCTCTCTTCATTGAGAGGATGAGCCCATGAATGCCTTTGCGCCGACACCGGAATGCGTCACCGATATCACGCCCTCAGGCGAGGATTACGCCATCGTCAAACAGGTGATCGAGCTGATCACCTTGGATTATCGCGACCAGCCATCGCTGGAGAATATCGCCGATGAGCTTGGCCAGTCGCCCACGCAATTGCAGAAGGTGTTCACCCGGTGGGCGGGGCTTTCGCCGAAAGCCTTCTTGCAGGCCGTGACGCTCGATCACGCCAAGCGCCTGCTGGGCCATGAGCAATTGCCTTTGCTGGAAACCTCCTATGAAGTCGGCCTCTCGGGGCCGGGCCGTCTGCATGATCTCTTCGTCACCCATGAGGCGATGAGCCCCGGCGAATGGAAGGCAAAGGGAGGAGGCCTCACCATTCGCTACGGGTTTCATCCGTCGCCCTTTGGGCTGGCGCTGGTCATGGCGACCGATCGCGGGCTGGCGGGCTTGGCCTTTGCCGATGACGAGGGCGGGCGGGATGCCTGTTTCGAGGATATGGCGAAGCGTTGGCCAAATGCGGAGTATGTCCCGGATCAGGCCGCGACCGCGCCCTATATCGCCCGCGTTTTCGATCCGGACCGCTGGCATCGGGAAGAACCTCTTCGCGTCGTGCTGATCGGGTCGGATTTCCAGGTCAGGGTCTGGCAGAGCTTGTTGAAGATCCCGTTCGGCAAGGCGGTCACCTATTCGGATGTGGCGCGTGATATCGGTCAGCCGACGGCAAGCCGCGCAGTGGGCGCGGCGATCGGGCGAAACCCGATCTCTTTCGTGGTGCCCTGCCACCGCGCGCTGGGCAAAAGCGGCGCACTCACCGGCTATCACTGGGGCCTCACCCGCAAGCGCGCCATTCTGGGCTGGGAAGCGGGAAGGGCGTGAGGCGTGGATATGGCATAATATGCCAATAGGTGTTATGATGGCGTCTCGTTTGGAGAAACCACCATGCCCACGCGCAATGTTGTTTTGACGGATCATCATCAGGACATGATTGACCGACTGGTGAAATCCGGTCGCTATCAGAATGCCAGCGAAGTACTGCGTGAAGGCCTGCGACTGGTCGAGCAGCGTGAGGAAGTCGAGGCCGCGAAGTTGAAAGCCTTGCGCGAGGCAGCCGCGATAGGCTTCGCTGATCTTGATGAAGGTCGCTTTTCAGATGTATCCGGTAGCGATCTGGAGAACCACATCGAACGCCTTGGTGTGCAGGCGATGGCACAGGTGCGTCGCTCCGGTTCTGATCGCTGATGGTCAACATTCGGCTTTCATCCACGGCTGAAAGCGACATTATCCATATTCTCGCGCAGACCTACGAGATGTTCGGGCATGACGCACAAGCTCGTTATCAGCTTCTTCTTGTCACTGCCCTGCGCGATCTTGGGGAGAATTGCCGGCGTCACGGTGTGCTCTCGCGTCCGGAATTGAGCACCGGCATCTTCAGCTATCATCTTCGCCATAGCCGCAATCGAGCCCGTCATGAGACAGGCATCGTCCGCAGGCCGAGGCACCTGATTCTTTTCCGACAGGTGAACGATTCAATGATTGGCGTTGGCCGCGTATTGCATGATGTGATGGAGCTTGCTCGCCATCTGCCCGCCGACTTTGGCAGCGAATAATCGCGTCGCTCAGCTGGCTGAAAGCCTCAACAACTCCCGCGCAGCGCCTTCATCCGTAATCAGCGTATTGCAGCCGATCCGCTTGATCGTGGCGCGGATCGCCTCTGCACGATGCGCGCCGCCGGAAGAGAGCACGATGTGTTTTGCCTTCTTCAGGGTATCGAGATCGACGGACATCACCCGTTCATTGATGGGATGCTGAACGGAGCGCCCTTCGGCATCGAGAAAGTTGAACATGGTGTCGCAGACGCAGCCGGCGGCGATCAGGTCATCCAGCTCCTGCTTGGAGATGAACCCTTCCGACAGCGATGTCGAATGGGGGCCGATATCGCCGCAGGAGACGATGGCGAGATCGAGATTATCGGCGAGATCATAGATCGCCTTCAGCCCGCATTGCTCGATCAGCGCGCGTTTTGTGGCAACGGAATCCACCAGCAGAGGCGCCAGGAACATGTAACATTCGGCACCCAACTGGCTCGCCAGCCGCCAGGTGTAATCGATCGGGTTCGTCTGGTGGACGGCGACGATCCCGCCCAGTAGTGAGACGACCTTGCAGTTTTCCCGGCGTGGCGGACGGAAGCCGGCAAGCGAGGCGGTCATGGTGCGGCCCCAGCCGACGCCGATCGTGGCGTTGTCGCTGACGACCTCCGTCAGGAATTGTCCAAGTGCGAGACCGACCGCGGAGGCGATGGCTTCCGCGCTTGTATCGCGAGGTGCCGGCACCACGATCGCTTCATCCAAGCCAAACTGCCGCTCCAGCTTTAC
The DNA here is from genome assembly GCF_030504645.1 of Rhizobium oryzicola. Taxonomy (GTDB): domain Bacteria; phylum Pseudomonadota; class Alphaproteobacteria; order Rhizobiales; family Rhizobiaceae; genus Neorhizobium; species Neorhizobium oryzicola. The sequence goes on from NZ_JAUKWQ010000007.1 coordinate 167,442, forward strand.
AGCCAGTTCCACGCAGTCATCGATACCTTCACTGATCCAGATCTGCACCTCGGACCGTTTCAACGCCTCATCCAGCATACGGATGACTGTGGAGCGACTGATGCCGAGACGATCGGCGACATCCTTCTGGGTCAGGCCCTGATTGTAATAGAGCCAGGCCGCCCGCAGCCTCAAAGACGCGGCTTCCGAATAGGCCAGATGTGTTTCGCGTCGAAGCTTTGCCAAGGCGAATGAACCATGTCCCTGTTGCGGTGTTGGGCAAGAGTATCCGCATGGATGAAACAAATGTCAAATGTGATCAGCAAATGTCCTTGACATTCGCGCGGGCGCGCGCAGATATGATTGGTAACGGAGGATGAACTCATCCTTCCCCTGAGATCAAAACCCTGAGGAATTCCGATGGCCTCCAAGCTCGAACAATTGCGTTCCATGACCACGGTGGTTGCCGATACCGGTGACATCGAAGCCGTTGCGCGCCTGAAGCCGGTGGATTGCACCACCAACCCGACGATCGTCCTGAAGGCGCTCGGCACGCCGGCCTTTGCCGATCGCGTCAAGGAAGCCGTAACCTGGGGCAAAAGCCAGAACGGGAGCGAGGATGCCGTGATCGCGGCGATTGCCGATCGTCTCGCAATCTCGGTTGGTGCGGCTCTTTCGGAACTCGTTCCGGGCCGTGTTTCAACGGAAGTCGATGCCGACCTGTCCTTCGATACGGATGCCTCCATTGCCAAGGCGCATGGTATTATTGCTGCCTACAAGGAGCGTGGCATCGAACGCGACCGCATCCTGATCAAGTTGGCTTCCACCTGGGAAGGCATCAAGGCGGCGGAAGTGCTGCAGAAGGAAGGCATCGATTGCAACCTGACGCTGCTCTTCTCCAAGGCTCAGGCCGTTGCTTGCGCCGATGCGAAGGCCTTCCTGATCTCGCCCTTCGTCGGCCGCATCCTCGACTGGTACAAGAAGTCGACGGGTGAGGACTACACCTCCGAGACGGATCCGGGCGTCATCTCGGTGCGCCAGATCTACAACTACTACAAGGCCAATGATATCAAGACGATCGTCATGGGCGCCTCGTTCCGCAATGCGGGTGAAATCGAAGCGCTGGCCGGTTGTGACCGCCTGACGATCAGCCCGGCTCTACTGGACGAATTGGACAAGGCCGAGGGCACGCTGGAGCGGAAGCTTTCGCCCGACAATATCAAGGAAGATCCGTATCAGCCGATCGACGAGAAGACGTTCCGCTGGATGCTGAACGAGGATGCGATGGCGACCGAGAAGTTGTCCGAAGGCATCCGGGCCTTCGCCAAGGACCTGGTGGCGCTGCGCACCATGGTCAAGAAGGAACTGGCCGCCGCCTGACCTCCAGCAGGTGTGAAGACCATGAAAGGCCCGACTGTGTCTCACGGTCGGGCCTTTCTGTTTGCGGGTCATGCCGCCTGTGGTACTGCCGTCGCAGAGCCCGGTTTGCGCAGCAACAGGACGGAGAGTGCGGCGATCAGGCACATCACGCCGGCGATCTGGAGCGCTGGCATATAGGTGTCGAAGTCGCTCCTCAGAGCGCCTGCGCCGAAGGCTGCGGTGGCAGCCCCCAACTGGTGGCCGGTAAACACCCAGCCGAAAATCATGCCTGCTTTTTCGCGCCCGAAGTTCTCGGCGGCGAGCTTCACCGTTGGCGGAACGGTCGCAACCCAGTCTAGCCCGTAGAAGATGGCGAAGATGGAGAGTTCGTAGATGCTGAAGCCGGACAGGGAGAGATAGATCAGCGACAGACCCCGCAGGCCATAGAACCAGAACAGAAGCCAGCGGTTATCGAACCGGTCGGAAAGCCAGCCCGCAGAAATCGTGCCGATGAAATCGAAAACGCCGATGACGGCAAGCGTGCCAGCTGCCGTGACGGCGGCCATGCCGAAATCGCCGCAGATCGAAACCCAGTGCGTCTGGATCAAGCCGTTTGTGGACAGGCCGCAGACAAAGAAGGTGCCGAACAGAACCCAGAAGGTGGGATTGCCAGAGGCATCGCGAAGCGTGGCAATGGGCGCATAGAGCGTCGCGAGCAGCTTGTGGTCCTGTTTCGGCGGTTTGGAGACAACGGTATCGCCAAAGGCCGGCAGGCCAAGATCGGCAGGGTGATCACGCATGAGAAGGGCGACTAGGCCCATGGCGGCAGCAATGATGCAGACGACGAAGGTGAGTGCCGCCCGCCAGCCATAGGCTTCCGTCAGGCTTGCCAGAAGCGGCAGGAAGACCAGTTGGCCGGTGGCGTTGCTGGCCGTCATCATGCCGACGACAAGACCGCGGCGCTTGGAAAACCAGCGGGTTGCGACAGTCGCGCCCAGAACCAGTGCCGTCATGCCGGTGCCGACGCCAATCACCACGCCCCAGAGCACCAGCAACTGCCATGCTTCCCGCATGAAGATCGAAAGGGCGAGGCCGGCAAGGATCAGTGTCAGCGCAGTTGTCACCACTTGGCGGACGCCGAAATGGTTCATGAAAGCCGCGGCAAAGGGCCCGAGCAGACCGAAGAGAACAAGGCGAAGCGCCATGGCGGAAGAAATCGTGGCGATGTCCCAGCCGAATTCCTGATGCAGAGGCTGAATCATGACGCCCGCCGAGCCCATGGCGCCCGCCGTTGCCAGCATGGTGAGGAAAGTGGTGGCGGCGGCAACCCAGCCGTAATGGATGTTTCGGCGTGCGAGCCATCCCGCCACATATGTCGAGAGCATGCTTTCCTCCTGTTATGGCTCAAGCGGGCCGCCTGAGATTGGGTACAGACAAATTTGTCGATCGGGACTGGCCGTCAAAGTGCTCCCAGCAAATCCCGCAGCTGTTCTGTTTTCTCTGGACCGAGGCGCTCTTCGATCATCTCCTGAACGCTGTCCCATGCCGGGCCTGCCTCGTTCAGCAGCGAACTGGCCTTGTCCGTGATAGAAATGAGCGCCTCGCGCTTATCTTCTCCGCCGGCAAAATGCAGCAGGTTCATGCGCGCCAGAACCTTGGTGTTCCGACCGACGGTCGAACGATCAAGCTCCACGTGCTCTGCAAGATCTGTCAGGGAGACCGGTGCCAGTCTACGGATGTTTCGCAGCAGGCTGAACTGCGCGATATTGACACCAAAAGGAGCCAGCGCTTCGTCATAATAGGCGGAAACCTTCCGGGTCGCCTTGCGTAGCAAAATACAGTGGCAGAGGTTGTTTGACATCATGCGGGTATATGCCCGTATATGATCGAACGCAAGTCCTTCTCCTATAATTATTTTAGAGTTCATTCATCTGCTTAAATAAGAAGTCGATATTTATCGGGGGTTGTCGGTGTAACGATTTGGCGCATGTAGGAAGAGCGCTCGAAAGCCATCGGTTAAAGCTTCTTCAAGATTAATGAAGCAGTATGCCTCCCAGTTTTAAGACTTGTTTTGCGTAAGGTGGGGTGACTATGCCGGAGTGCCGGGCGTGAAAGGCGTAAAATTACGGCTATCACGAACCTTCGTGCTGGTTTTCGGCGGCGTTGTCCTCCTCGTTGGCGGCAGCGGCGCTGCTGCTCTATATTTTGCAGGCGACAAGTTTTTTGGCCCTTCCTACGAAGAAGTAAACGGGCTCACCTGCACCACCCTGCAGCAGGTAAAAATCAAGCGCGATCAACGCTATTGGGTTCGTAAATACGTCATGGCCGAACATGGCGATGGCGTTTCGCGCGTAAAGACGGCTATCCGCGTCGCGAAGGCCGTACAGGCTGCTGAAAAGGCAGATCTCGTACAGGTCACGGTGCTGGATAAATCGGGCCCGACGCAGCGGTCGGAAATGCGTGGGCGCGCGATCGGTGCGCAGGTTGTCTATATTCCGGACCCGTCGCGTGCACCCGAACCGACAGATGTGAAATTCACGGCCTATTACGTCGACGGCAATCCGACTGCCAAAGGTGAGTTCTATGGCCTCAGACGCGATCTGCCCATTGAGGATGTGGAAAAGCTTGCGGCATCACTGACGGATTCTGCCGATTGCGTACAGCCCGTCGTTGCCGCTCCTGCCGAGGGCCATGGCGGGAAGAAGGGCAAGGAAGAGAAGTCTGCACACGGTGGCGGCGAAAGCCACGGCAAGGAGAGCGAAGGCAAGGGCAAGGAAGGTGCTGCCCACGGTGAGGAGAAGCCCGCCGAAGGTGCGCATGGCGAAAAGCCTGCGGAAGGGCATGAGGCTCCAGCCGCGAAGGAGGAAAGTGGCGGACTCATAAGTTCGCTGACCAGCATGATCTTTGGCGGATCTAAGGAGGCACCCGCCAGCGGTGAAGCCCACGGCGCTAACGGCAATACAGACGTGGCGCATGCGGCGGATCCTAACCAGCCGAGCGGCGAACATACGGCAGTGGCGGAGCAACCAGGTTTCTTTGGACGCATGAAAGCCATGATCTTCGGCGGCGACAAGGCCGTGGCCGCTGTTGCCCCAGCAGCTCATGAACCTGTTGTTGATAAGGCAACGCAAGACGATCACACGCCGCAGGAAAAGCAACCGGCGGCACCTGCGCATCATGATGGCATCGACCCCATGAAGGTTTCTGCGCCGACGGATGAACCGGCCGCACCGCCTCCGGCCATTTCACATGCGGCTCCGCCTGCCGAGGACGATCACATGCCGCCCGCACCGGCCAAGGCTGCCCCGCCCGCGAAGCCGAAGGCGACGACCGTCAGCCACTGACGCTGACTGAGAAATCCTCTCAATTGCAGAAATGAAAACGGCCCGCCGAGGCGAGCCGTTTCAGTGTTCATATCCGCGAAGGATCAGTCGGCCTTGTTGCGGCGCGCCGGGAAGAGGATCACGTCGCGGATTGATGGTGCGTTGGTGAGCAGCATGATCAGGCGGTCGACGCCGATGCCGAGACCACCGGCAGGCGGCATGCCCTGGTCGATGGCGTCGAGGAACTCGTCGTCCAGCTGCTTGTCCTTCTCGCCACGCGCGTGCGCCTGTTCCAGCTGCTCTTCCATGCGGCGGCGCTGTTCTTCCGGATCGTTCAATTCGGAGAAGGCGTTGCCCACTTCCCAGGCGTTGCAGTAGGTCTCGAAGCGTTCCACGAGGCGCGGCTCGCCCGGTACTTCCTTGGCAAAGGGTGAGATGTCCTTGGGGAAATGCGTGACATGGCTCGGCTGGATCAGCGTGCCCTCGACCTTTTCTTCGAAGATGAAGGCGAGGCATTCGCCCCAGGTCCAGTCCTTCTCGACCTCGAAACCGGCTGCCTTGGCGGCGGCGCGTGCTTCCTCATCCGTCTTGATCGCGAGGAAGTCGATGCCGGTCGCTTCCTTGACGGCGTCAGGCATGGGCACGCGCTTGAACGGACCCTTGAAGGAAAGCGTCTTGTCACCGAACACCACATCGGTCGTGCCGTGAATGGTGGTGGCGAGGTTTTCGAACAGGCGCTCAACCAGCGCCATCATGTCCTCGTAATCGGCATAGGCCCAATAGCACTCCATCATCGTGAATTCTGGATTGTGCCTTGTGGAGACGCCTTCATTGCGGAAGTTGCGGTTGATCTCGAACACCTTGTCGGAGAGCCCAGACACGAGCGTGCGCTTCAGGAACAGTTCTGGCGCAATGCGCAGATACATGTCCATCTTCAGCGTGTTGTGAAAGGTCTTGAACGGATCGGCGGTCGCACCGCCATAGACCGTCTGTAGCATCGGGGTTTCGACTTCGAGAAAACCTTCGCTCTCCAGGAAGCGGCGGAAGCCGGACACGATCTTCGAGCGCTGCTGGAAGCGCAGCTTGCTCTCGTCATTCGACAGGATGTCGAGATGGCGCTTGCGGTAGCGCAGCTCGATGTCGGAGACGCCGTGCCACTTTTCCGGCATCGGCAACAGCGACTTGGTCAGCATGGTGATTTCATGCGCGTTGATCGTCAGCTCGCCGCGCTTGGTGCGGCGGACTACGCCCGTCACGCCGATGATGTCGCCGATATCGATCATCGACAGCATATCGCGAGCGGCTTCCGGTGTCGTATCCTTGTGAGAGAAGATCTGCACCTTGCCGGAGGCATCGCGGATATCCATGAACATGCCGGAGTTACGCGAGGAATAGACTCGGCCAGCGACGGTGACGATATCGGTCGTCTCAACGTCAGCTTCCAGGCTCTCGTATTTCTCCGCCAGTTCCGCATTGGTCATCGTGCGATGGAAATGGGCGGGATAGACGTCGCCGATCTTGTCGCGCAGCAGCGCCAGTTTCTGGCGGCGCACTTCGGTGGCGTCTGAGGAGAGGGCGGTTTCGGTCTTCTGTTCGGTCATCGGTTATCGCCTTTTGGGGCTGGTTGTTTTGTTCTGCCGGTGCGGCGGGCTCGGCTAGCCCTCCCCACAAGGGGGAGGGGACCCGTCACATATGCCTTTACTTCTCAGCGCCCACCATGGAGGCCACCACGGTTGCGGCAATCTTCAGGCGCTGGCGCACGACGGAGCGGCCGAGCAGCGCCATACTATCAAACAGCGGCAGAGAACGCTGGCTGCCGGACATGGCAACGAAGAGCGGCGGTGTGACGACGCGCAGCTTCTTGCCGAGCTTGTCGGCCACAGCGCGCAGTTCCTGGTCGATGCTCTCGACCGTCCATTCCGGCATCTTCTCGAAATCAGCTTGAACGGTGTTGATGATCTCAAGCGTCTCGGCCGGCGAGGTCTTCAGGCCGCCAAAGGAGGCGGGCGTCAGGCCGACGTCATTGGCCAGCAGGAAGCCTGCGAGGTTCGGCAGTTCGCCAAGCTTGGAGACACGGCTCTGTGCCAGCTTCAGCCCCTCGGTCAGGCGCTGGTTTTCCGATGCCCATTCGAAGGTACGAGCCAGGAACTGCTCCGGCGTCAACTTTTCGCGCAGCCAGCGGCCGTTCAGCCAGTCAAGCTTCTGGATGTCGAAGATCGCGCCAGCCTTGGAGAGTGCTTCCGGATCGAACTTTTCCGTCAGCTCTTCCATGGTCAGCAGTTCTTCGCCCTCCGCGATCTGGACGAAGAACAGGCCGAGGAAGTTCATCAGCGCTTCCGGGAGATAGCCGAGCGCCGAGTAATAGGAGATCGAGGTCGGGTTCTTGCGCTTCGAAAGCTTCGACTTGTCGGCATTGCGCATGAGCGACAGGTGCATGAACACGGGCTCCTGCCAGCCGAAGTAACGATAGAGCAGGATATGCTTCGGCACGGAGGCGAGCCACTCTTCGCCACGCGCCACATGGGTGATCTTCATCAGATGGTCGTCGATGACGTTGGCCATATGATAGGTCGGCATGCCGTCGCCCTTGATGAGCACCTGCATATCGACGCTATCCCACGGGATCGACACATCGCCATAGACGCCGTCGTGGAAATCGCAGGAGCCTTCGGTCGGGATCTTCATGCGGATGACCGAGCTTTCGCCTGCCGCCATCTTGGAGGTGACTTCCTCGGCCGTCAGGTTCAGACAGTGACCGTCATATTTCGGGGCCTTTCCGGCAGCGCGCTGTGCTTCGCGCATCTGCTCGAGACGCTCGGGCGTGCAGAAGCAGCGGAAGGCGTGGCCCTTGTCCAAGAGGTCCTGCGCGTAGGGCTGGTACATGTCCTTGCGGTCGGACTGGCGATAGGGACCATAGGGCCCGCCGACATCAGGACCTTCCGACCAGGTGAGGCCGGTCCATTTCAGCGCGTCCAGAACCTTTTCCTCGAACTCGCGGGTGGAGCGCGTCGCATCCGTATCCTCGATGCGCAGGATGAATTCGCCGCCATGTTTCTTGGCGAAGAGATAGTTGAACAGCGCGATATAGGCGGTGCCGACATGCGGTTCGCCGGTGGGGGAGGGTGCGATACGGACGCGGACGCCTGAAGTGCTCATGAGTGCCTGCTCAAATCAAGGAAAATGGCGCGCCTGATGGCACGCGCCTCACTATAGGGATTGGCTGGCCTTAGGACACATTCCGCTGCAAGCGTCAAGATTTTTAGGGCTGAAAGGCTATTGCAGCGGCCAGACCCACATAAGCGCAGGCACACTGACAAGTATGATGAGGAAGGAAAGCGGTAGGCCCAATCTGGGATAGTCGCTGAATCTGTATCCTCCCGGTCCCATGACGAGCGTATTGCACTGATGGCCGACGGGGGTGAGGAAGTCGGAGCCGGCGCCGATCGCAACCGCCATCAGGAAGGCTTCCGGGCGGTAGTGAAGCGTGGTTGCGAAGCTCACGGCAATCGGGCCCATCACAAGCACGGTGGCGGCATTGTTGAGGAAGGGGGTCACGGCCATGGCTGTAATCAGGATGAGGCCAAGAGCGGCAAAGGGCGGCAGACTGTGTGCGACTGAGCCGAGCCAATGGGCAATCAGCTCACTCCCACCCGTCGTACGCAACGTATCCGAAACCGGGATCAAGGCTCCCAGCATCACGAGGATTGGGCCGTCCACGGCCTTGTAAATGTCGTTCAGCGGAACCGCCTTGAAGACGGCCATGCCGAGCGCTGCCGCAAAGAAGGCGACGGCGACCGGTGCGTAACCCAGCGCTGTCGTGATCATGGCGAGCGCCAGGATTGCGATCGGCACCAGTGCATGGCGTTGCGTGCCCAGCATCACTTCCTGCTGGGCGAGCGGCAGCAGGGCAAGCTCTTGCAGCGTGCCTGGCAGATTGTTGCGGTGCCCCTGCAACACCAGGACATCACCTTCCTTCAGGACGAGATCGCGCAGGCGTTCCCGAACGCGCTCGCCACGCCGGCTGACGGCCAGCAGATTTATGCCGCGTGTGTAGGAGAGGGCTATTTCGCGAACGGTGAGGCCTTCCAGCGGAGACTGTCGCGATATCACCGCCTCGATGGATATCAGATCCTGGTCGCCGTCCTTCAGCGGCTTGCCGGAGAGCTGAAGTCTGGCGCCGGAGATGATGCGGTCGAGCGCCTGCGAACGGCCTTCCAGAATGACGGTATCGCCTGTGCGAAGCGTAAGATCGGGGATCGGTGCCATGCGGCGCGGCCCGCGTAGGATGGCAGTGGCGGCCACTTCGTTGTCCCCGAGCTTGATGAGATCACCCAGCGGCTTCCCGACAAGCGTCGAATCTTCGCCCAAGGTCGCTTCTGCCGCGTAGTTTGAGATTTCCGTCGCCTCTTCCAAGCTATTGGACTGCTTGCGCCGATCGGGAACCAGCCAGTGGAAGAACAGCAGGAATATCACGCCGACCAAGGTCAGCAGACCGCCAACGGGTGTGAAGTCGAACATGGTGAAAGGCGTGCCGGTCATCTCGCCGCGCAGTCGGGAGACGACAATGTTCGGCGACGTCCCGATCTGCGTCATCAACCCGCCAAGCAGGGCGGAGAAGGCCATGGGCATCAGATAGCGAGACGGGGAGACGCCTGAGCGTCGCGAAAACTGGAAGGCGACCGGCATCATGATCGCCAGCGCGCCTATATTCTTAATGAAGGCGGACATGACCGCCACCGAGATCATCAGCAGCGCGATCTGGGTGCGCACCGAATTCAGATTGGGAAAGAACTTCTTGATGACCCGATCGACGACGCCGGACCGGGCAACGCCGGCGCTGACCACCAGGGCGCTGCCGACGATGATGACGATATCATCGGAAAAGCCGGAAAATGCCTTGTCCGCGGGTACGAGCCCCACCACCACCGCCGCTACAAGCGAGCAGCAAGCGACGATGTCGTAGCGGAAGCGGTCCCAGATGAACACTGCCATCATGCAGGCAATGACGACGAAGGCGAGAATTTGCTGGCTGGTCATGCCTGTCCGGTCGGAGAGCCGGGGCAAGCCGGCGAAGGGAAGTCGAGGTCTCTCTAATGCGGAAGTGCCTCATTGGTTCCCTTCGCCCATCCGCCAATCATCAATGGCCGGACTGTCTTTTGCGCTGGCGAGCGTTGCGTGCCAGCATGTTCAGCGCCTCGACCAGCGCGGAGAAAGCCATGGCGGCATAGACGTAACCCTTGGGGACGTGGAAGCCCATGCCTTCTGCAATCAGCGTCGTGCCGATCATCAGCAGGAAGGCAAGCGCCAGCATGACGATGGTCGGGTTCTTCTCGATGAAGTTTGCCAGCGGGTTTGCGGCCAGCAGCATGACCGCGACGGCAGCGATGACCGCGATCACCATGATTGGCAGATGCGGCGTCATGCCGACCGCCGTGATGATGCTGTCCACCGAGAAGACCAGATCGAGCAGAAGAATTTGGCTGATGGCTGCGCCAAAGGTGATCGACGCCGCACCGCCGACCATGTTGTCCTTGTGATCGATCGGATCAACGCTGTGATGGATTTCCTTCGTTGCTTTCCAAACGAGGAAGAGACCGCCGGCGATGAGGATCAGATCCTTCCAGGAGAAGTCGTGACCGAACACCGTGAAGATTGGATTGGTCAACTGGACGATCCAGGCGACCGTGCCGAGCAGGCCAAGTCGCATGACAAGAGCCAGGCCGATACCGATGCGGCGTGCCTTTTCCCGGCTTTCAGGCGGCAGCTTGTTCGTCAGGATGGAAATGAAGATCAGGTTGTCGATGCCGAGCACGATTTCCATGACGACCAGAGTCACGAGTGCAACCCAGGCAGCCGGGTCTTGCACAAGCGTAAGTATATCCTGCATGATTTATCCTCTTGCGCCCGGAAAGTCAGACGCCCGCGATGTAGGCCGTCAACGTCGAAGTTCAAGCCAATGAGCGATGTACGCAAGCAGGCAATATTTTATTCCGGCATGCCTTCTTTTTTATTTGCGCCATAGGCACACATGAAGACATGAACCGCCGCGGTGACGGAGTTGTGCATTTCCTCCTGCGATGGTGGATCGGCAAGATCTCCGAAAAGCCGCAGCTTGAAGAATGAGCCGCCGGAAAGCTCGATGAACTGTCGGGCAGCCAATGTTACGTCGGCAACGCTCAGGGCGCCACGCTCCACTTGCCGCTCGATAAACCTTTCCAGAACGGTACGGACGTTGAAGCTATCGTTCTGGAAGAAATTCCGCGACAGATTAGGCATTCGCGGCACGACCGCAATCATAGTCCTCAATGCGGAAATTGAGCTTTCGCTGGTGATCCGTTCAATGAATCCCATGCCATAGCGGTAAAGTCCGTCCCGTACGTCTTCACGACCGGCAAGGATATCTTCCATAGAATGTGCGAGCCGTTGGCGTTCGCGCTCCATGATGGCCGAAAACAGATCATCCTTACCGTTGAAATAGACGTAGATCGTACCCTTGGATACGCCCGCCTCGCGGGTAATGTCGTTCATGCTGGCAGCGTCAAAGCCCAGCTTCATGAAGACCCGCTTGGCGCCGTCAAGAATCTGCTCGCGCTTTGCGGGATCTTCGCCAGCGGCAAAGCGACCGCTGGTGGAATTCCCCTCGCACTGTACGGGACTCTTAACCTGCATCCGATATCCTGCTGTTAACGAAATTTCGAACCGATCGGTTCGATGGCACTTGATGTGAGCGAATAAACTCTCTATGTCAAGTCGCATCAAACCGATCGGTTCGATCGAGGCCCACCTAGCTATGATTGGCATGAGACTATGAACGCATCTGTTAACAAGGCATCTCTTCGTCCTGTCGCTGCAGATGACGAACAGTCGAAAGAGACGGAGTCCCGCAAGGGAGATGCCACGGCTGAGAAGTCTCCGGCAGCTTCCACGGGAGCCCCCCAAGCGTCTTCTCAGCCCGCTGCGCCTGCCAAGAAACGTCGCGGTTTCGTCCTGCCGATCCTTGTGATTGCAGCCATCGGCGCTGCCGGATGGTATGGCCATAACTGGTGGACGGATGGTCGGTTCCTGGTTTCGACCGATGATGCATACATTTCCGGCGATATCTCCGTCATTTCGCCGAAGGTGACGGGTTATGTGCAGAAGGTGAACGTCATTGAGAATCAGAAGGTCAAGGCAGGTGATCCCCTCGTCACGCTGGACCAAGGCGACTACAATATTGCTGTTGAACAGGCGCTGGCCAATGTAGAAAGCGCCAACCTGGCCGTGGCCAGGATCGACGCGCAAATTGCTGGCGGCGAGGCGAGCCTAAACCAAGCGATTGCCCAGCAGGGCGCGCTGGAAGCCACGCTGCGCGGTGCCGAAATCAGCCAGAAGCGGGCGAGTGAGCTTGCTGCCAAGTCTGTTGGCACGACCGCCGACCTTGACAAGGCGCAGACGGCACTTGACCAGGCAAAAGCCAATCTTATTGCCGGACAGGCCGCCATTGCTTCTGCACAGGCCAACATCGAGTTACTGCGTGCGCAGCGTCGTGAGGCGGTCAACACCATTTCGCAACGTCGCCTTGCGCTTGATCAAGCTCGTCGCGATCTGGATTTTACCGTGCTGAAGGCACCGTATGATGGCACGATCGGCAATCTTTCTGTTCATACGGGTGATTTCGTGACGGCGGGAAAGCGCCTTGCGTCGCTGGTGCCGATGAGCGAGCTTTACGTGAATGCCAATTTCAAGGAAACACAGATCAGCGGCATCCATATTGGTTCCAAGGTTCGTGTGCATGTGGATGCGTTTGATGAGCATCCGGTCGAAGGAACGGTGACATCCATATCTCCGGCATCTGGCTCGGTTTTCTCGCTGCTGCCACCGGAAAATGCCACCGGCAACTTTACCAAGGTGGTTCAGCGCGTTCCGGTGCGGATCGCGCTTCCCAAGGAAGCTCTGGACAAGGGTTACCTGCGCGCCGGGCTCAGCGTGGTGGCGGACGTCGACACTCGTACCGGACCGAACGGTGGAGACGCCGCGCGCTAATCGCGGTCGTTGTCTTAGGAGACAAGTGCCATGGCTGCCACGACTGCACTTGCAGCCGCCCGCCCTGTCGATCCTCCCATGGATCGCCGCAAGCTGATCGCATTTTTCGCGATGGTGATCGGCATGTTCATGTCGATTCTCGACATTCAGATTGTGTCCGCGTCGCTGTCTGAAATCCAGGCCGGCCTGTCCGCCGGCTCCGATGAGGTGGCATGGGTGCAGACCTCCTATCTGATTGCGGAAGTCATCATGATTCCGCTGTCTGGCACGCTGGCGCGCATTCTCTCCACGCGGGTTCTCTTCACGATCTGCGCTGCTGGCTTCACGCTGTCGAGCGCGCTATGCGCTACCGCCACCAACATCGAGCAGATGATCATCTACCGCGCCATTCAAGGCTTCATCGGCGGCGGCATGATTCCTTCCGTGTTCGCTGCGGCATTTACGATCTTTCCTCCGTCGAAGCGTTCGGTCGTCTCTCCGATCATCGGCCTGATTGCGACCTTGGCGCCGACGATTGGCCCGACAGTCGGCGGCTATCTCAGCAATGCCTTTTCATGGCACTGGCTGTTCCTGGTCAACATCCCGCCGGGAATCTTTGTGACCGTGATGGTCTGGACGTTCGTCGATTTCGACAAGCCGCAGCATGACCTCATCAAACGGTTCGACTGGTGGGGGTTGTTGTCCATGGCAGTCTTCCTAGGGTCATTGGAATACGTACTTGAAGAAGGCAATAGCAAGGACTGGTTCAGCGACGAGCGGATTGTGGCGGGTGCTCTCGCCATGAGCGTCGGTGCGGTCGTCTTCTTCTGGCGTGCGTTCAAGGTGGACTTTCCGGTTGTCGATCTGAAAGCGTTCACCAACCGCAACTTTGCTTTCGGCTCTCTCTTCTCCTTCATCATGGGTGTGGGGTTGTATGGTCTTACTTACATATACCCTCTGTTCCTGGCCCGTATCCGTGGCTATGACGCCCTTATGATCGGCGAAACAATGTTTGTTTCTGGTCTGGCAATGTTCATGACCGCTCCGATTGCGGGCAAGCTGTCGACGAAGCTCGATCCGCGAGTCATGATGGGCATTGGTTTCTTTGGATTTGCCTGTGGCACCTATCTCGCAACTGGTATGACAAAGGACTGGGATTTCTATGAGCTGATGCTGCCGCAAATCCTGCGCGGTTGCTCGCTGATGATCTGCATGGTCCCGATCAACAACGTCGCACTCGGCACTCTGCCACCGCAACGCATCCAGAATGCCTCTGGCCTCTATAATCTGACCCGAAATCTTGGTGGTGCCGTCGGTCTTGCCATCATCAATACGATGCTCACACAACGCTCGGATCAGCATTATGCGCGGCTTTCAGAACACGTGAACTTCGGCAATCCGTCGGCACTTGAATGGCTCAATAACGTCGCGGGCAACTACACGGCCTTCGGCATGGACGGCAATGCCGCCGCTCTGGCCAAGCTTGCGGGCATGGTCAAGCAACAGGCCCAGGTCATGTCTTTCATCGATATCTTCATGGGGCTGACGATCCTGTTTTCCAGCCTCATCCTTTTGGTCATGATGATCTCCAGACCATCCGGCGGCGCGCCGGGTGGTGGTGGCGGTCACTGACCGCAACAGAATCCACCGCCGCATGAGGGGAGGCCGCTGGTTCGCCAGCGGCCTCCTTTGCATTTCGTTCGTTGATGTGGGTCAAACCGATAAAAGAGGTACGTACATCAAATTCTGATTTACGTACCTCAAGAACTGCTTTAGGACAGGCGGCGGAGGAAACATGAAGCCGACGGTTCATGACATCGCTGCCCATGCAGGCGTCAGCCTGGCGACGGTCGATCGCGTGCTGAACCGTCGGCCGGGCGTGAGCATCTCAACGCGCGAGAAGGTGGACCGCGCTGTCAGCGAGCTCGGTTTCGTGCGGGATGTCGGGGCTGCTAATCTGGCCAAGGGACGCGTGTATCCGTTGACCTTCATCATTCCTTCCAATGACAACTCCTTCATGCGTGGCTTGCGGCACGCGCTGGATGAGGCAAAGGCGTCCTCTGTGCTGGAGCGTACCGCCATCCGGCTGGTGGATGTTCCTGCCTTCGATGCCGTGGCTCTGGCGCGTGCGCTGGATGAGGCGGTGGCCGATGCACCGGCAGGCATCGCCTTCGTGGCCGTTGATGCGCCTGACGTGCTGGCGGCGGCTGAGCGCGTGGTGGCGCAGGGCATTCCGCTGGTCACACTCGTGTCAGATCTTTCCGGTGCTGCGCGCGATCATTACGCCGGCATCGACAATGCCGCCGCCGGGCGAACCGCTGCAAGCCTGCTCGGTCGGTTCCTCGGAGGTCAAGCTGGGAAGGTGGCCGTGCTGGCGGGCTCGATGCTGGTGCGCGATCATCGCGAACGCTGCGACGCCTTCTCGGACGCGATGGTTCGCAACTTCCCCAAGGCCCAGTTGTTGCCGGTGCTGGAGGGGCGTGATGATCCCGGCACCGTGGAGCAGATCATCGGCGCGCTGTTTGCCGATCACGCCGACATCGTCGGCATCTACAGCCTGGGCGCTGGCAATCGCGGGCTGGTAAGGGCGCTGGAAGGCGTGGCGGAAGATAAGCGTCCGGTGGTGATTGCGCATGAGTTGACGGAGACAACGCGCGCCGCTCTGCAATCCGGTCTCATCGATGCGGTTCTCAACCAGGATGCCGGCCATGAGGTGCGAAGCGCGATCCGGGTGCTGAAGGCGAAGGCCGATGGCCTGCCTGTCATCGCTGCGCAGGAGCGTATTCGCATCGACATATTTTTGAAAGACAATCTGCCCTGAAGAGGCGGTAAAGGAGGAACCCCATGTATCTTGGTCTCGATCTCGGCACATCAGGCGTCAAAGCCATGCTGATCGATGGCGATCAGCGCGTTGTCGGTTCGGCCAGCGGCGGGCTGGACGTCTCGCGTCCGCACTCCGGCTGGTCGGAGCAGGAGCCCTCGCATTGGATTCGCGCGACCGAGGAGGCCGTGGCCGGGCTGAAGCAGAAGTTTCCCGCGGAGCTTTCCGCCGTCAAGGGTATCGGTCTTTCCGGCCAGATGCACGGTGCGACGCTTGTTGATGCCGATGACAAGGTGCTGCGGCCCTGCATTCTCTGGAACGACACTCGTTCCCATGCCGAGGCGGCCAAGCTGGATGCCGATCCGCGCTTCCGGGCCATCACTGGCAATATCGTCTTTCCGGGCTTTACCGCGCCGAAGCTCGCCTGGGTGAAGAACAATGAGCCTGACATTTTCGCCAAGGTCGCCAAGGTTCTGCTGCCGAAGGACTATCTGCGCCTGTGGCTGACGGGTGAGCATATTTCGGAGATGTCCGATTCTGCCGGCACGTCCTGGCTGGATACCGGGGGCCGCCGCTGGTCGGCGGAACTGCTGGCCGTGACCGATCTCGGCGAAGAGCACATGCCGTCGCTGGTCGAGGGCACACAGGAAGGGGGCCGCCTGCGCGGCGAACTTGCCAGCCAATGGGGCATGGGACAGGGCGTGATTGTCGCCGGTGGGGCAGGGGATAATGCGGCCTCTGCCTGCGGCATGGGAACCGTGGCTGAAGGCCATGCCTTCGTATCGCTCGGCACATCCGGCGTACTGTTTGCCGCCAATGGCTCTTATCTGCCGAAGCCGGAAAGTGCTGTTCATGCCTTCTGCCATGCATTGCCGAATACCTGGCACCAGATGGGCGTCATCCTGTCGGCTACCGATGCGCTGAACTGGCATGCGATGGTGACCGGACAGTCTGCCGGCGATCTGGTCGCGGAAGTGGGCGAGGTGCTGAACGCACCGACGGGCGTCACCTTCCTGCCGTATCTCTCCGGCGAGCGCACGCCGCATAATGATGCGAAGATCCGTGGCGCATTCGTCGGTCTCGGCCATGAAAGCGGCCGCCCGGTTCTGACGCAGGCGGTGCTGGAGGGCGTTGCCTTCGCCATCCGCGATTCCATGGAAGCGCTGAAGTCCGCCGGGACGCGTGTTGAGCGCGTCACCGCGATCGGTGGTGGTTCCCGTTCCCGCTACTGGTTGTCGGCGATTGCCACGACCCTCGGCGTGCCCGTCGATATTCCCGCCGACGGCGATTTCGGCGCGGCCTTCGGCGCTGCGCGGCTGGGGCTGGTTGCCGCGACCGGTGCCGATCCGCTGTCCGTCTTCACGCAGCCAACGACTGCGGCAACCGTGGAACCGGTCACTGCCCTCACCCAGCCCTACGAGGAGGCCTACGGCCGCTATCGTGCGCTGTATCCGGCGATAAGGGCCACAATGAACTAAGGAAGGATTTAGGCGCCCCCCCCTCTGCCCTGCCGGGCATCTCCCCCTCAAGGGGGAGATCGGCAGCAGGCCAGAATGCCTCGTTCCCTCAAGACCACTGCGGAGGGAACGTTACGATGTGGGGTGGTGTGCGTGCCACATCTGATCTCCCCCCTTGAGGGGGAGATGTCCGGCAGGACAGAGGGGGGTGAAAGCTCCCCAAGCAACGAAGAGTTCGAGTTTCAATCCAGGAGGATGACCCATGAGCACAGGCTTTTTCGGCGATATTGCCAAGATCAAATATGAAGGTCCGGACAGCACCAATCCGCTGGCTTTCCGTCACTACAACCCCGATGAGGTGGTTCTGGGCAAGCGCCTGGAAGATCACCTGCGGTTTGCCATTGCCTATTGGCACACCTTCGTTTGGCCGGGCACCGACCCGTTCGGCGGCAACACGTTTGAGCGTCCCTGGTTCAAGGATACGATGGATGCCGCCAAGCTGAAGGCGGATGTTGCGTTTGAATTCTTCCAGCTGCTGGGTGCGCCCTACTACTGCTTCCACGACGCAGACGTGCGCCCGGAAGGCAAGAATTTTGCCGAGAACACGAAGAACCTCAACGAGATCGTCGATTACTTCGCCAAGAAGCAGGAAGAGACCGGCGTCAAGCTGCTCTGGGGTACGGCCAACCTCTTCTCGCACCGCCGTTACATGTCCGGTGCTGCCACCAATCCCGATCCTGACGTCTTTGCCTTTGCCGCCGCAACGGTGAAGACCTGCATCGATGCCACCCAGAAGCTTGGCGGCGAGAACTACGTGCTGTGGGGCGGCCGTGAAGGCTATGAGACCCTGCTCAACACGGATCTCAAAAAGGAACTGGACCAGATGGGCCGCTTCCTGAACCTTGTCGTGGAATACAAGCACAAGATCGGCTTCAAGGGCACGATCCTGATCGAGCCGAAGCCGCAGGAGCCCTCCAAGCACCAGTATGACTATGACGTTGCAACCGTCTATGGCTTCCTGAAGAACTACGGCCTTGAGAAGGAAGTGAAGGTGAACATCGAGCAGGGTCACGCGATCCTCGCCGGTCATACCTTCGAGCATGAACTGGCGCTTGCCAATGCGCTCGGCATCTTCGGCTCCATCGACATGAACCGCAACGACTACCAGTCCGGCTGGGATACCGACCAGTTCCCCAACAACGTGCCGGAAATGGCGCTGGCCTATTATCAGGTTCTGGCAGGCGGTGGCTTCACCACCGGCGGCACGAATTTCGATGCGAAGCTTCGCCGCCAGTCGCTCGACCCGGAAGACCTGCTGATCGGCCATATCGGTGGTATGGATTGCTGCGCTCGCGGCCTGAAGGCTGCGGCAAAGATGATCGAGGACAAGGCGCTGTCGGGTCCGCTGGCGGATCGTTACGCTGGCTGGAGCAAGGCCGAGAACCAGGCTGTGCTGCGCGGCGAGGAAAGCCTCGATGCCATCGCCGCCCGCGTCGAAGCCAATGACATCAACCCGCTGCCGAAGTCCGGCAAGCAGGAGCATCTTGAAAACGTGGTCAACCGCTACGTTTAATGCGTTTCAACAAGGCTCTCTCCGCTATGCGGGGAGAGCCTGCCTGACGAGAAACTGCTTGGATATTGTTTCAGAGCCTTCCCGGTAGTTCTGAAAGCCGAGGCTGCTGTAATAGCGCAAGCCACCAGCATTCTCCTTGCGAATGGTGGCATCGATGCTGGTGACGCCAGCGGATTTCGCAGCTACTTCCGTGTGCTTGAAAAGTGTACGCCCGACACCAGTCCCCTGGCATGATCTATGGACGTAGGTTGCAATAATCCCCCAGTCTGCTGGTATCTTCTTGTCTTCACCTGGCCAGTTCGGGTCGGCCCATTCCAGCGCCTGAAATCCAACAACGCGCTCATCCGCGACGGCCACGAAGCAGCTGATGGCTGCATGCGGGCGGATAAAGTCTGACATGATGCGGTCCGTATCGAAGAGGGATTTGTGCGCCGTTGTCCCACCATGCTGGATGATCTCGTTGATCAGATATGCCATGGCGGGAGCATCCTCAGCTCGGGCCGGCCGGATGATGAATGTCATACTCTTCCCCCAGCCATGCCTTACCTAATCGCGGTGATCTCCAGCTCCTGGTCGCCCACGGTCACCACATCGCCTACGGCCTTGCCCATCAGGCGTGCGGCAACGGGTGAGACGAAGGAAATGGAGCCGGTCTTTGGATCGGCTTCATCCTCTCCGACAATGCGGTAGGTCTGCACGCGTCCGTCATCGCGCTCGAACGTCACCGTGCTGCCGAAGGCGACGATATCGCGGTTTTCCGGCTCCGATATCACGTGAGCCGTGCGCAGGCGCTCTGTGAAATAGCGCAGGTCGCGCAGTGGTCCTGCCGATTGGCGGCGCTTCTCGTTAACATGATCGATTGCTTGGGCGGCCAGATAGGCGGCGCGCGCCTGTTCCGCCTGCGCTTCCAGCTGTTTCAAGCCTTCGGCGGTGACGAGATTCGGGTGAGGCGAAATCGGCCGGTCCGGCAGCAGGGTTTCCGCTGCGGTTTCCGAACTTTCTTCCTTGGTGAATGCGACGCTCAATGCCAACTCCGGGCTGCAAATCAAAACGGCAAGATAGGCCGCTGAGCCGAGAAGGCCAAGATGTCAGCGGGACCGCATGGCCGAGGTGACGGAGCCGCGGACGATCAGGTCAGGCATGATCAGGATTTCCTCGACGCTCTCGCCCGGTTCCGCCAGCTGTTTCAAGAGCAGCGCCATGGCCTGCCTCCCAATGGCGGAACGCGGCTGGCGGACAGTCGTCAGCGGCGGATTGAGATAGGTGGCCTGGGCCACATCATCGAAGCCGATCACCGAGAAGTCGCGGGGCAGGTCATAGCCGCGGGCTGCGAGCCCGTTGATGACGCCAACCGCCGTCGCATCGTTCACGCACATGAAGGCGCTGGGCAGTGTGTCGCGCATAAAGAGCTGTTCCACGGCGAGACGACCGCTTTCGACGGAGCCTTCGCCATCGATCACGATGCGCTTGTCGGGTGTTATGCGGGCGGCATCCAGTGCCAGATCATAGCCCTTGCGGCGGCGGACATGGCCGAGTTTGGTTTTGGAATCGCCGATGAAGGCGATGGAGCGATGGCCGGACGCCAG
Source organism: Rhizobium oryzicola (assembly GCF_030504645.1). Classification (GTDB taxonomy): domain Bacteria; phylum Pseudomonadota; class Alphaproteobacteria; order Rhizobiales; family Rhizobiaceae; genus Neorhizobium; species Neorhizobium oryzicola. The sequence continues at coordinate 187,541 of NZ_JAUKWQ010000007.1, forward strand.
CAGATATTCCGCCGCCTTGCGGGCGCCTGCCGTATCATCCACGCCGACATAGGAGACCTTGGCGCCGAACACCGGCTCGAACACGGCGACCGTCGGCGGCAGGCGCTGTGCCAGTTCCTGATGGCCGAAGGGCTCATGGCCGGTGAACAGCACAAGACCGGCGGCCTGGTTGGAGTTGAGAAACTTCAGATAATCGAGCCCGCGCTCCGGGTCGTTTTGCGTGTGGCCTATGAGCACGCCATAGCCGTGGGCACGGGCCTCGTTCTCGATGCCGATCAGGATGGAGGAGAAGTTCGGGTCACCGATATCGGGCGCCAGCACGAGGATCATGTTGGAGCGGCCCATGCGCAGCGAACGCGCCATGGCATTGGTCGTATAACCCGTGATGGCGATCGCCTGGTTCACGCGCTGACGTGTGGATTTGGCCACCTTGTCCGGCGTGTGGATGGCGCGGCTGACAGTCGCGATCGAGACTTCCGCAAGGCGGGCGACATCTTCGATCGTGGCAGGCGCTGCATTCGACAAGGGACGCAATCCGGGTTCTGGAACGGGCTTGGAATGGCTTGAAGCGATCCGGGGCCGGCTGCAACATCCAAATGGTTGTTTGGCTCGACAATCCCCAATGATGCAGTCGTGTAAACCTTTACATCGGCCATGTAAAGGTTTACACAATGTTCATATGCGGTTGAGGAGCCGCGGGAGGAACTGCATGACAAGGGATGGGGAGGAGGCGCTTGCGCCGGTGCTTTCGGCTGAGCGCGTTTCAAAAAGCTTCGGCGAAGTTCAGGTTCTCTTCAGTGTCGATTTCGACATGCTGCCGGGCGAGATTCATGCGCTGGTGGGCGAGAACGGCGCCGGCAAATCGACGCTGGTCAAGATCCTCTCCGGCTTTGAAAGCCCGACCTCCGGTCGTCTGCTTCTGGATGGCGAGCCGGTATCGCTTCCGGCCAATGGCGCTGCGGAAGCGCTCGGCATCATCCTCATTCATCAGGAATTCAATCTGGCGGAACACCTGACGGTGACCGAGAGCCTGTTTCTCGGCCGCGAGGTCACGCGCTTCGGCGTGCTGGATCGCCGCTTCATGCGGGCGGAAACGCGCCGCATCCTCGATATGCTCGGTTCGCATGTGGATGAGGATGCGCTAATCAGTTCGCTGGCGGTGGCCGATAAGCAGATGGTGGAAATCGCCAAGGCGATCAGCCGCGATGCCCGCGTCATCTTCATGGACGAGCCGACGGCTGTCCTTTCACGCGAGGAGACGGAGATCCTGTTCGATCAGGTGCGCAAGCTGCGCGCCAAGGGCACCAGCTTCGTTTTCGTCACGCACAAGCTGAACGAGGTGATGGAGCTGACGGATCGCGTGACCGTGTTGCGTGACGGGCAGTGGATCAAGACGGCGCCGACGCGGCTCCTGGACAGCGATGCGATCGCGCAGTTGATGGTGGGGCGCGAGCTTTCCAGCCTCTATCCCGCCAAGCATGAGCCCGATGTGGATGAGGAGATCGTGCTCTCCGTTCGCGGTCTTTCGACCGGATATGTGAAGGATGTCAGTTTCGATCTGCGCAAGGGAGAAGTGCTGGGTTTCTCCGGGCTGATCGGCTCCGGCAGAACCGAGATCATGGAGGCCATCACGGGCCTGCGCTCCCGCCTTTCCGGCGAGGTGCTGGTGCATGGCACGCCGCTGGCGGCGGACGATTTTATGGAAGGCGTGCGGCGCGGGCTTGCCTATATGACCAAGGATCGCAAGGGCCGAGGCCTTTTGCTGGAAGAGGGCATGACGGCCAATCTAACCCTGCAATCGCTCGGTCGCCACGTGCGCTATGGCTATCTGGATCCGGCCAGCGAACGCGAGGCGATGGCGCGTGCCAAGCGCCGCTTCGATATCCGCGTGCGCGATGATCGCGTGAGGGTCGGGCGCATGTCCGGCGGCAACCAGCAGAAGCTGATGCTGGCCAAGGTGATGGAAACGGGACCGAAGATTATCATCATCGATGAGCCGACGCGCGGCATCGATGTCGGCACCAAGCAGCAGATCTACCACTTCATCGCGGCGCTGGCGCGGGAAGGCTGTTCCGTCATCGTCGTCTCCTCGGAAATGCCCGAGGTGATCGGGCTCTGCACGCGGGTTGCCGTGATGCGCGAGGGGCATCTGGTCGGGATGCTCGAGGGTGATGACATCAACGAACAGACCATCATGCGCTATGCGGCGGGCCTGAGAAGACAGGCGAGCTGACGCCGTTTGGGGATGCAAGAGTTAAAGGCGGCGCAGACCGCGGGGAGGACAGACTTGGCCATGAGCATCAATTCGGGCGGTGAAGCCACAACCATCCGCCGCCGCAGCTGGCGGGATGTGGATCTTCGCGCGGTGGCGCCCTTTGCGGCGCTGGCGCTGCTGATCATCATCGGCGCGCTGGTCAATCCCAATTTCATCAGCATCACCAATCTTGCCAATGTGGCGACGCGCAGCGCCTTTATCGCCATCATCGCTGTTGGTGCCACCTTCGTCATCTCGTCGGGCGATCTGGATTTGTCGGTCGGTTCGATGGTGGCCTTCGTCGCCAGCCTGATGATACTGTTCATGAATTCCGGCGTGATTGCCGATCCGGGCCTGATGCTGGCGGCGGCCATGGTGCTGACTGTCGTGATCGGCTCGCTCTGCGGTCTGGCCAATGGCCTCATCACCACGGTTGGGCGGATCGAGCCCTTCATCGCCACGCTCGGCACCATGGGCATCTATCGCGGCCTCACGACTTGGCTGAGCCAAGGCGGGGCGATCACGCTGCGCTCCTCCGAATTGCAGTCGCTTTATCGCCCGGCCTATTTCGGTTCTGTCCTCGGGCTGCCGGTGCCGATCCTCGTCATCCTGATCGTCACGGCGATTGCCGCCTTTATCCTTTATCGCACCCGCTACGGCCGGCATGTCACGGCGGTCGGCTCCAGCCGTGATGTCGCCCGCTATTCCGGCATCGCCGTCAACCGCGTGCGCACCATTGCCTTTATCATCCAGGGGCTCTGCGTGGCGATTGCCGTGCTGCTTTATGTGCCGCGCCTCGGCTCCACGTCAGCCACCACGGGCATTCTGTGGGAGTTGCAGGCAATCACCGCCGTCGTGGTCGGCGGCACGGCCTTGAAGGGTGGCGCCGGCCGCGTCTGGGGCACCATCTGCGGCGCCTTCATTCTCGAACTGGTCGGCAACATCATGCTGCTCTCCAACTTCATCAGCGAATACCTGATCGGCGCCATCCAGGGCTCGATCATCATCATCGCCATGCTCGTGCAGCGGTCGCTGACGCGCAAGGCCTGATTGGGCTCCGGGTGTGACAGGGGGGCACCCGGCTCCGTCTCCTTCAATTCCCCGTCTTCTGGGAGGAAGAACATGCACAAGACAATTCTTGGCCTGGCGCTCGCCATTGCGGCGGTCGCGGGAGCGGTCAATGCTGCCGATACAAAGACCATCGGCGTCTCCATTCCGGCCGCCGACCACGGCTGGACTTCCGGCGTCGTCTATCACGCCAACCGCGTGGCGCAGCTTCTGATGAAGGAACATCCGGGCCTCAAGGTCATCGTCAAGACCTCGCCGGATCCGGCAACCCAGGCTAATGCGCTGCAGGATCTTGAAACCCAGGGCATTGACGCGCTCGTCATCCTGCCGACCGATCCGGACCCTCTGGTCAATGCGATCAAGGAAGTGAAGGGCAAGGGCAAGTTCGTCTCTATCGTGGACCGCGCCCCATCCTCCAACGACAATTCCGTGCGTGATCTCTATGTGGCCGGCAACAACCCGGCGCTTGGCCAGGTGGCGGGCGAGTACATCAAGAAGAACTCGCCGGAAGCGCAGGTCGTGGTGATCCGTGGTCTGCCGATCCCGATCGACCAGCAGCGTCAGGATGGTTTCGACAAGGCGATTGCCGGCTCCAAGGTCAAGGTTCTGGACCGTCAGTTCGGCAACTGGAACCGCGACGATGCCTTCAAGGTCATGCAGGATTTTTTGACCAAGTACCCCAAGATCGATGTGGTCTGGTGTCAGGATGACGACATGGCTGTCGGCGTGCTGCAGGCCATCGAACAGGCCAAGCGCACCGATATCAAGTATGTCATCGGCGGCGCCGGCTCCAAGGACATGATCAAGAAGGTCATGGATGGCGACAAGATGATCCCGGTTGATGTGCTCTATCCGCCGTCGATGGTGGGTACCGCAATGGAACTGACGGCAGCCGCCATCTACGACCAGATCCCTGTCCATGGCACCTACACGCTGGATGCGACGCTGGTGACCAAGGATAATGCCAAGGGATACTACTTCCCGGACTCGCCCTTCTGATCTTCCGCACCACCTTATTTGATATTCCTTCGCCCGGTTCTCTTGCCGGGCGAAGCTCCGATTTTTGCCCCCACTATCTGCGCCTGTGACGTCATGTACGGTTGTATCCAGGCGTAAAGTCGGGTAGCCGTTACTGCAACGTTACAGGAATTCTCAGGGAGGAGATATTCATGAAGACGATCAAGGGTCCCGCCATTTTTCTGGGCCAGTTCGCGGGGGATGCCGCACCGTTCAATTCCTGGGATGGCATTACCAAGTGGGCGGCGGACAAGGGCTATGTGGGCGTGCAGGTGCCGACCTGGGCCGGTCAGCTGATCGACCTGAAGAAGGCATCCGAATCCAAGGATTATTGCGACGAGTTCGCCGGTGTCGCGAGGGCCAACGGCATCGAGGTGACCGAGCTTTCCACCCATCTGCAGGGCCAGCTGGTGGCGGTGCATCCGGCCTATGACGAGGCCTTCGATGGCTTTGCAGCGCCGGAAGTGCGCGGCAATCCCAAGGCACGCCAGGCCTGGGCCGTGGAGCAGGTGAAAATGGCGCTCAAGGCGTCACGGCATCTCGGCATCAAGGCGCATGCCACCTTCTCCGGCGCGCTCGCCTGGCCCTTCATCTATCCCTGGCCGCAGCGTCCGGCCGGTCTGGTGGAAACCGCCTTCGAAGAATTGGCGCGGCGTTGGCAGCCGATCCTTGACTATGCGGACGAGCAGGGCGTGGATGTTTGCTACGAGATCCATCCCGGTGAAGATCTGCATGACGGCGTGACCTTCGAGATGTTCCTGGAGCGGGTGAAGAACCATCCGCGCGCCAACATGCTCTACGACCCCTCGCACTATGTGCTGCAGTGCCTAGATTATCTCGACAACATCGACATCTACAAGGACCGCATCAAGATGTTCCACGTCAAGGATGCGGAGTTCAACCCGACCGGGCGTCAGGGCGTCTATGGCGGCTATCAGGGCTGGGTCAACCGTGCCGGCCGCTTCCGCTCGCTGGGCGACGGCCAGGTGGATTTCGGTGCCGTCTTCTCGAAGCTCACCGCCAATGATTTCGACGGCTGGGCCGTGGTCGAATGGGAGTGCGCGCTCAAGAATTCCGAGGATGGCGCGGCTGAAGGTGCCGAATTCGTCAAGGCGCATATCATCCGGGTCACGGAAAAGGCGTTCGACGATTTTGCGTCCGGCGGTACGGACGAGGCCGCCAATCGCCGGATGCTGGGATTGTAAAAGACAGACCCCGCCCCCAACCCCTCCCCACAAGGGGGAGAGGCTTAACCCGGTCGCTACCGGTGCGATTGGCGGAGACGGTGCCACCTGATTTCTCCCCCCTTGTGGGGGAGATGGCGGCAGCCAGAGGGGGAATTTGCGCACCCATATCGAGGAGGAAACATTTCATGACCATCGAAGCCAGCAAATCCGAACAGCGCGTATCCAAAATCCGCCTCGGCATGGTGGGTGGCGGGCAGGGTGCCTTCATCGGCGCCGTGCACCGCATGGCCGCCCGCCTGGATGACCACTACGATCTCGTGGCGGGCGCGCTGTCATCGACGCCGGAAAAAGCGCAAGCCTCAGCCCGCGATCTCGGGCTCGATCCCGAGAGAAGCTACGGCTCTTTCGAGGAGATGGCGGACAAGGAAGCAGCGCGTCCTGACGGCATCGAGGCGGTTTCCATCGTCACACCAAACCATGTTCACTATGCCGCGGCGAAAGCCTTTCTGGAGCGCGGCATCCACGTGATCTGCGACAAGCCGCTGACCTCCAATCTGGAAGATGCCAAGAAGCTGAAGGAGGTCGCGGACAAAGCGAAGGCGCTGTTCATCCTCACCCACAATTACACCGGCTATCCCATGGTGCGGCATGCGCGCGAACTGGTGCAGTCGGGCGAGCTGGGCGAGATCCGCCTGGTGCAGATGGAATATCCGCAGGACTGGCTGGCGGAACCCGTGGAACAGACGGGGGCCAAGCAGGCGGTCTGGCGCACAGACCCCGCGCAATCGGGGGTGGGCGGCTCCACCGGTGACATCGGCACGCATGCCTACAATCTCGGCTCGTTCATTTCCGGGTTGGAACTCGATGAACTGGCGGCTGACGTGCACACCTTTGTTGCCGGCCGCCGGCTGGACGACAATGCGCATGTGATGCTGCGCTTTAAGGGCGGTGCGAAGGGTATGTTGTGGTGCAGCCAGGTGGCGACCGGCAATGAGAACGGCCTGAAGGTACGCATCTATGGCACTAAGGCGGGCATCGAGTGGACGCAGGCCGATCCGAACTATCTGTGGTTCACGCGGCTTGGCGAACCAAAGCAGCTTATCACCCGTGGTGGCGCAGGTGCAGGCGCGGCAGCAGGCCGCGTGACGCGCATTCCAAGCGGTCATCCGGAGGGCTATCTCGAAGCCTTTGCGACAATCTATTCCGAAGCGGCTGCCGCGATCATTGCAGCGCGATCCGGGGCTGCTGTTGATCCTGCGGTCGTCTATCCCACCGTCGATGACGGCGTGAAGGGCGTTGCCTTCGTCACGGCCTGCATCGAAAGCGGCAAGCAGAATGGCGCTTGGGTGAAGCTCTAAAAGTGAGAGGAGGAGCACGCCACGTGCTCCTCCAGAATTCAAATTTCTGCAACGTTTTAGAATTGCGTATTGGTAATTGCTTCACGCCGCCCGAGGTTTAGGCTACACGGCAAGGGTGTAATGATGGATCGCCGTGTTCGATTTGATTTCGACCGTTTGCCAAGGTAGTTATAAGATGAATCCTAAGACCCTTGCCGACCGCTTCCCTGGCGACTTCCTTTTTGGCGTGGCAACGGCTGCATTTCAGATCGAAGGGGCGACCAGGGCAGATGGGCGCAAAGCCTCGATCTGGGATGCCTTTTCCAACATGCCGGGCCGCGTGTTTGGCCGGCACAATGGCGACGTCGCCTGCGATCACTATCATCGCCTGGAGGAGGATCTAGACCTCATCAAGGAGATGGGCGTGGAGGCCTACCGCTTCTCGATCGCCTGGCCGCGCATCATTCCTGATGGCGTCGGCCGCATCAATGATCCGGGTCTGGATTTCTATGATCGCTTGCTGGACGGCTGCAAGGCGCGCGGCATCAAGACCTATGCCACGCTCTACCACTGGGATCTGCCGCTTGCGCTGATGGGCGATGGCGGCTGGACGTCCCGCTCGACAGCTTACGCCTTTCAGCGATACGCCAAGGTGGTGCTTGCGCGTCTGGGGGATCGGCTGGATGCCGTCGCGACCTTCAACGAACCCTGGTGCTCGGTCTGGCTCAGCCATCTCTATGGTGTGCATGCCCCCGGCGAGCGCAATATGGAAGCGGCTCTTCACGCCATGCACCATACGAACCTTGCACATGGCCTGGCCGTGGAAGCCATTCGACATGTGGCGCCGAAAGTGCCGGTCGGGCTGGTGCTGAACGCCCATTCGGTGGTGCCGGGATCGGACAGCGAGGCGGACAAGGCGGCGGCGGAACGTGCCTTTGATTTCCATAATGGCGCCTTCTTCGATCCTGTCTTCAAGGGCCATTATCCCGAAAGCCTCATTGCGGCATTGGGGGAAAGGATGCCGGTTGTCGAAGAGGATGATCTGGCCATCATTAGTCAGAAACTCGACTGGTGGGGCCTCAATTACTACACGCCGATGCGTGTTTCCGATGACCCGTCGCAAGGCGCAGAATTCCCGGCAACCATCCCAGCGCCTTTCGTCAATCCGGATAAAACGGATATCGGCTGGGAGATTGATCCCTCCGCCATGGGCGATCTGGTCGTTGATCTCTTCAAGCGATACGACCTGCCGGACATGTACATCACCGAAAACGGCGCCTGCTATAATATGGGTGTGGTGAATGGCGAAGTGGATGATCAGCCACGGCTTGATTATTACGCGCAGCATCTTTCCGTTGCTGCGGATCTGGCGCGCGACGGTTATCCTCTGAAAGGCTATTTTGCCTGGAGCCTGATGGATAACTTTGAATGGGCGGAAGGTTACCGCATGCGCTTCGGCCTCGTCCACGTGGACTACGACACGCAGGTGCGGACCATCAAGAAGAGCGGCAAGTGGTACCGCGAATTGGCGTCGTGCTTCCCAAAAGGTAACCATATCCCGAGTTCGGGTTGATCCGATCCTATTTTTAAATTCTTGCGCGCTAATTTGCTTCACACGTGCAGTGAGGGACTGAAATGGCGCAAGGTTGTGCGGGTTGCCGCAATGGCAAAGGTTTCGCGATTCCGTTTTCGATGGCGTTCCAGCCGATCGTGGATCTGAAGACTGGGAACGTCTTTGCTCATGAAGCGTTGGTGCGCGGCATCTCGGGTGAAGGGGCTACAACCGTCCTGCGCCAGGTCAATGACGACAACCGCTATGCCTTCGACCAGCAATGCCGGGTCAAGGCTATCGAACTTGCATCAAAGCTGTCGGCTCCTGGTTCGAACGAGAAGCTTTCCATCAACTTCATGCCCAATGCCGTCTACGAGCCTCGCGCCTGTATTCGTCTGACGCTTGCCACGGCAGAGCAGGTTGGCTTTGCGCCCGACCGGATCATCTTCGAGTTCACCGAAACCGAGAAGCTCGATACCGTGCATCTCCTCAACATCCTGCGCACATACAAGGATATCGGCTTCAAGACGGCCATCGACGATTTCGGCGCGGGCCATTCCGGCCTTAACTTGCTGGCCGAATTTCAACCTGACATTGTCAAGCTGGATATGGATCTCATTCGCGGCATCCATCTCAATCCCGCAAAGCGCCTGGTCGTTCGCCATACGTTGTCGATGCTGCATGACTTCGGCATCCAGCCGGTTTGCGAAGGTGTCGAGACTGCAGAGGAGCTGGCTGTGCTGGTCGATTTGGGTGTGGATCTGATTCAGGGCTATCTTTTCGCCGCCCCTTCGTTCGAGCGGTTTATTACGCCGCAACTTGCGCTCGCTGCGTGAAGAACCGTTGATAGGCGAATGAGGCTGAGCGCCGCGTAAAAACGCAGGGGTTACTTTTCTGTTTCTACTTGTGCATCGCAACAAGCCGACTATGTGTGCGGGGTACTTTAGTTTGCTGCATCCCAACCTGGGAACTGCCGTAGAAAACGGAGATTTCTTTTGCTTCTCGAAAAGTTGAACTGGCGTTACGCCACCAAGAAAATGGACCCTTCCAAGGCTGTGCCTGAAGACAAGGTTGAGCGGATCGTGGAGGCTGCGCGCCTGGCGCCGACCTCCAGCGGTCTGCAGCCTTTTGAAGTGTTTGTCGTTACCAATCCGGAAGTGCGCGCCAAAATCCGTGAGATTGCCTGGAATCAGGCGCAGGTCACAGACGGTTCGCATCTTCTCGTGTTCGCTGCCTGGGATAATTATACGGAAGACCGCATAAACGAGATGTTCGATCTCGTTAACGAGGAGCGTCAGTTTACCAACGAAGGCTGGGAAAACTATCGCAAGATGCTGCTGAGCACCTATCCGGCCCGCGATGCCCAAGTCAATTTTGAGCACGCTGCCCGTCAAGCCTATATCGCCTTCGGCATGTCTATCGCGCAGGCCGCCTTTGAAGGTGTCGATGCAACCCCTATGGAAGGCTTTGACCCTGCCAAGCTGGATGAGATCCTCGGGCTGCGGGAAAAGGGTCTTCGCTCCGTTACCATTCTGCCGCTCGGCTATCGTCAGGCGGAAGGCGATTGGCTGGTCAACCTGAAGAAGGTTCGCCGTGCCCGAGAGAAGTTCGTGACTGAAGTGAAGTAAGCTGCAGATGCGTAAGCCGGCACCACCTTAGATCGTGGTGCCGGTGCCATCTGTCTCGTTTTTTTATGGCTGGAGTGCGGGCTTAACCGCACGTTCTTGTTTCTGAATTCATTGCTGCCCTGTTAATTCAAATTGAAGACTTGCAACCCAGAATGCGGCTTCACTCCAGGGATTGTCGAGGCGATGTTTGGCCTTTAATCTGCAACAGTCTGCCAAGTCTGTAGACCGTCGTCTGGCGGTGCGATCGATGCTGGGGATTTTTGCCGCGGTGGTCATCGTGGTGACAGGCATCGTACTGGCTGCTCTCGACAGAGTTGGAGCCTATGCGAACCATCTCGATGAGGAACGTTCGCGCGAAGTCGTTCGTGGCGCCATCCACACCTACATCGGACAGTTGCGCAATGTTTTGAACGATTCCGCCACGCGTGATGATACGGTCGCCTATCTCCATCGGCAGCTTGACCTTGAGTGGCTGCGCCGCAATCTGGGCGAATTGACCGGTACGGCGGAACTGTTCGACGTTGCTGTCGTCATCGACCAGGACGGTCGCAGCATGATCGGCTACGCCGATGGTGTCCTGCTCGGCGAGCAACAGTTGGCAAATTACCTAACACCGGATGTGCGCGATGTCTTTCGTGCGACCAAGGCCATTCGCGGAGACGCCACTCCGCAACTGTCCGGTTTCGTCAAAACCGCTAAGGGGCTTGCGGCCTTCAGCATTGCTCTCGTCCGTGACAGGTCTGAAAGCAGTGTTGTCGATACGACCGGGCGTCGCTACCTGCTGTTCATGCGGCATCTGACATCGTCAACTGTTGACCAGCTCGCCCGCACCTATGCCCTGCCTGGTCTTCATCTTGCAGATGCGGATGCGAAAGCGTCCCACCGTGTCAACATCCTCTCGCCCCTTGCGAAACCGGTTGGTGCGCTGGCTTGGGAATCGCGTGCGCCCGGTGATATCAGCCTTGAGCAGGTACGGCCGCTGGTCTGGTGCGCCGTTGCCATGGTCGCCATCTATTTCCTGCTTCTCTTCGTTAGTGGCTGGCAGGCGCTCGCGCGCTTCCGGGCTGATGAAGCGGCCGCCGTGCGTCTTTCCCTGACTGATCGTCTAAGTGGGCTTTCCAATCGCGCCGGCCTGTTTGGGGAGCTGGAAAAGCTTATCGATCAGGCTCGTGAAGACGGAACGGATGTCGCGCTGCTCTATCTCGATCTGGATGGCTTCAAAGAAGTCAACGACGCTTACGGCCACAACACCGGTGACCGTCTGATCAAGGGTGTTTCCGCTGGCTTGAAGGTTCTGGTAGGAGAAGGCGCCGTACTCGCGCGTCTCGGAGGCGACGAGTTTGCCGTTGCCCTAAGTGGCCGGGATGCTGAACGCCGTGTGATTGATATCAGCGACCGCGTTCTGGATTTTCTGGGCGAACCCTTCACGATCGGTGAGCGGGTGGCTGTGATCGGTTGCAGCATCGGCGTTGCCATTTCAGCGCGGGGCATGATTTCCGGTGAGGAAATTGTCCGTCGTGCCGATATGGCCATGTATTGTGCCAAGGAAGAGGGCCGTGGGCGCTGGACGCGGTATGACCCTGCCATGGACGAGGAGCGTGAAGAACGCAACAATATGGAACTGGATCTGCGCGAGGCGATCGAGCGTCAGGAGATCAGCGTTGCCTTTCAGCCTGTTGTGGATGCGCGATCTTTGGACATGGTTGGGGTGGAAGCTTTGGCGCGGTGGACTCGAAAGGGGCACGGCAATGTTCCACCTGACGTTTTCATTCCCATTGCCGAAAGCACCGGTCTGATCGATCAGTTGGGTCTATGCGTGTTGCGCAACGCCTGCTTGGCGCTGCGCCAATGGCCGGACCTCAGTCTGGCCGTCAATGTGTCGCCGGGCCAGTTTCGCGATCCTGCCTTTGCAACCTATGTTGAAGATGTTTTGCACGACACCGGGACGGATGCCTCCCGCATCACGCTTGAGATGACGGAGACCTACTTCATTCAAAATCCGGCGCGCGCAAGAGGCGCTCTAGAGCGGCTGAAGCAGACGGGCGTGAAGATTGCATTGGACGATTTCGGCTCAGGCTTTTCCAGCGTTGGCTATCTGCGCCAGTTCCATTTCGACCGCATGAAGATTGACCGCTCGCTGGTGGAGTCACTTGGGCAAAATGATCGTGCGCTGGACGTGCTGAAAGCAACCGTGAGTCTCGCACGCGCACTCGATATTCCTGTTACTGCAGAGGGCGTGGAAACCGACGTACAGGTCAGCGCGCTGAAACTGGCAGGCTGCGATCTCCTACAAGGTTACTTCTTCGGCCGTCCGATGTCAGAGCGGGAAATTGCTGCCCGTCGGGGCGTCCAGCCGGTTTCTCTTTCCAAGCGCGCCTAAAGTTCCCGTTTAGCCGATAGAGTTCTAGAGTATCCGTTTTGATCAAGCGTGTTTTGGGGTCCATTTCCGGTTGTTTTTCAACAGTGCGTTTGCGAGCACAATGAGCTTTCGCATGATTGCGGTGATGGCGACCTTCGGTGGTTTTCCGGCG
>NZ_JAUKWQ010000008.1 GCF_030504645.1 Rhizobium oryzicola
TTTGCGCAGATCCTGTCCATGGCATCTCGGGCAATCCATCCGCGACCCTCCTCTCCAAATCACCTGCCGGAACCAAATAGAATCCCGAAAGCTGATTCTGTAAACACTGCCCCTTGTGGGGGAGATGCCCGGCAGGGCAGAGGGGGGTGACAAGAATTTCGACGAGCATACAGATCGCGCAAGCTTTTGATTTAGCTTGTTCCTCTGGCGCGATACAAAGGCATGGCCGCGCGTCTCCCAAAAAAATTTGCTTCTGCATTTTCCCCGCTCCCAAAACTCGTGCCTACAATCATCCCGTTCCGCAGCGGATACACCGGCAGGCGTGCCGGCGATGCGGAGCCGGTTCGGGTGTTGAGGACAAGACGCAAAGCCTCATCATCCGGGTTCGCGAAACTTGAGTCCCCCTCCGGCGACACGGGCGGAGAGGATGCGCGTCGGACGTCAGCGCTTTCTCTTCGAAATACCCAGCGGCGCGTCGGACGCATCTGTGTGATGCACAAGGGGAAGACGGGTTCGGGCGCGCATCGCCCGTTGTCCGCCTGCCGGTTCGAAAGAGCCAGCGGGAACGGCGATGGCAAACGGCTCGATCCGATCTTCCAGTCAGAGGGACCCCACACGCGGGCAGAAACAACCGAACGGGGCGCTGAGAGGTGCTACCTATACTACCCAATACGAGGCAGCTTTCAGCGCCCCGGCCGAAATACCCGCAGGTCCAGCAAAAGTGCGCAGCGGTTTTGCGCCCGGGACATGCGGCAAGAACAGAAACCAAACCACGGGCCACCCGGTCGCGTGAAGGGCGGCGCATGGCCGCGTGTGAACCCCAATCTCCAGGAGATCAACCGATGACGATCATGCAGCCAAGTCCCGAGGAGGAATCTCCCTTCTTCCTTCGCCATGTCATGGAGGTATCGGGCGCGCCGTCGCTTCAGTGCGGCAACCGCGCCTGCCGCCGCTATCACCGCTGCGTCGGTATTTTCGCGGACGACCATCTGCCTTGCGAACATGGCAAGCCTTTTGGCGGGTCCGCGGCGGCCGCACGCATCTCGCGTCTGGCACTGAACCTCATCGAGGCCACGGTGCGTGGCACGCCTGCCGAAGGCATGGCCGAGGCCGACCCAACCGAACGCGAGATGGCAATCCGGCTGGTGCGCATGATCAGCCCCAAGCGCTACTGGCGGCGCATCAACCGCACCCTGCTCCGCAGTGGCGCGCGCAAGCCGCACCCTCGAAAAATGGGGGTAGAAAATTTCCGCCGTTAAATGAGCATCAACGGACAGATGGCATATACGAGGAAAACGCATGATATCAGGATGAGTGCCTCCATGATCGGTTTCATCAACACGCAGAACCAGCCGGTTTTCATCAACCCGGCGCAGGTGCTCTACGTCACCGTCTATGAGGCGGAAGTCACCATCATCGCGCTGGCCGCCATCGGCGCAGGCGGCAAGCCGATCTCCATCTATGTGCGCGGCAATGTCGATATCGTGCAGCGCAAGCTGTCACGCGGCCTGACGGACGAGGTCTGAGAAGCGCGGTGTCTCAGCCCGCAAGCCGTTCGGCGTCCGGCTGGGCTGCCTTCGGGCCTGCGGCAAGATCGACAACGGCAAAGGCGGTGGCGATGATGTCAGGTGTCGCACCCGGCTTGGTGGCATCGGTGGAGAGGATCTGGCGGAAACGGCGCGCGCCGGCAAAGCCCTGGAACAGGCCGACCATATGCCTTGTGACATGGTGCAGCCGCCCGCCCGAGGCGATTACCTCATCCGCATAGGCCATCATCTTGTCGCGCAGCGCCAGCCAGTCGAAATCGCGAGGCTCTTCCCCATAGAAGGCGGCATCGACGCCCGTCAGCAGCCCGGCATTCTGATAGGCGGCGCGGCCGAGCATGACTCCATCCATGACGGAAAGATGCGCCGCAGCCTGACTCAAATCCTGAAGACCACCGTTGATGCCCATGAAAAGGTTAGGGTTTTCCCGCTTTACCGCGTGCACGAGATCATAATCCAACGGCGGAATTTCTCGGTTCTCCTTTGGCGACAGACCCTGCAGCCAGGCCTTGCGGGCATGCACCCACAAGGCATCGGCACCGGCCTCCACCATGCGGGCAACGAAGGCGGGCAGCACTTCTTCCGGCTGCTGGTCATCGACGCCGATGCGGCATTTGACGGTGACGGGAAGCGCCGTCGCCGCCTTCATGGCGGAGACGCAATCCGCCACCACATCAGGCGTCTTCATCAGGCAAGCGCCGAAGGTGCCGCTCTGCACCCGGTCCGACGGGCAGCCGACATTGAGATTGATTTCGTCATAGGCGAAGTCGGCGGCAATCTTCACGGCCTGAGAAAGCTTGGCCGGATCAGAGCCGCCAAGCTGCAGCGTCACAGGATGCTCGGCGGCGTGATGCGACAGCAGCCGTTCACGCGGGCCATGGATGATCGCATCCGCCACCACCATTTCCGTGAAGAGAACAGCATGCGCCGACAGCTGCCGGTGGAAGAAGCGACAGCGACTATCAGTCCAGTCGATCATGGGGGCCACGGCGAAGACGGGAGCCTTGAAATAGCGGCCGTGCAGTCTGGCGTTGGACGTCTGCGTCAATCTTGTCTCTCGTTTCGTCCCCCTGCATTCTGGATCGGCTATACTGTCATCACCTGAAGACGGGAGGCATGGCGTATAGAGAAAACAGCAGCGGGATTGGATCAGCTCATATTACCCACACCGGCGTAATGGGTGTGCGCGGGTGCCATATCACGAGATGGTGCCGTTTGATAGGCAGGCAGCGGAAGCGGGTCGCACATGCTCACGGCTTCGTGACATCGATCTCTGTAACGAACATCCTGCGCCCTCCGAAGAGGTGGTGTGCCCAGCAGTTTGGGACATCATCAGCAACGGAGAACATCCATGTCGAAAGCCGCCATCAGCACCGCCCTGCTCGCCGGTGTCATTACCTCTGCCCTGTCTACTCTTGCCGCCGCAGGTCCGCTCACCAAGGCGGAAGCCGATGCTGCCGTCGCAGCCCATAAGGAAAAGTGCTTCGGTGTTGCCCTGAAGGGCCAGAATGATTGCGCCGCCGGCCCCGGCACCACCTGCCAGGGCACTTCCACCAAGGACTTCCAGGGCAATGCGTGGAAGTTCGTTCAGGGCGGCACCTGCGTTTCGCTGCAACTGCCGGGCGACCGCAAGGGCTCGCTGAAGCCGCTGACCCGCGACATGTGATCTGAATTTGGAAAGCGGAGGGGATGATGAGCAATTCCATGGGGATGCAGAACAACCTTGCGGACAGGGCTGATGCCGTCCGCTTTCCACATTATGCGGTCGCCGGACAGGCGGGCACAAGTTTCAAGCCGGAGCATCTGCCGGCCATTCTGGCGGCGAGCGATCGCTGCGGCTTCTTTGAAGTGCATGCGGAAAACTACATGGGCGCCGGCGGCCCGCCGCATCGCGCACTCGAACGCATCCGCCAGGATTATCCGGTCTCGATCCACGGTGTCTGCATGTCGCTCGGCGGCCCTCAGCCGCTCGACCCTGACCACCTTCAACGCTTCAAGGCATTGGTGGACCGCTACGAACCGGCGATGATCTCGGAGCATCTGGCCTGGTCGACGCATGACGACATTTTCTACAACGACCTGCTGCCGCTGCCCTATAACGAGGCCACGCTTACGCATGTCTGCGACCATGTCGACCAGATGCAGAGCGTGATCGGCCGCCGGATCTTCCTGGAAAACCCGTCGACCTATGTCGCTTTCACGGACACCACCATGGCCGAGGTGGATTTCATCCGCGAGATCGCAAGACGTACCGGCTGCGGGCTCCTGCTCGATGTCAACAATGTCTTCGTCTCGGCCGCCAATCACGGCTTCTCAGCGCTCGACTACCTCAAGGATTTTCCGCTTGAAAGTGTCGAGCAGATCCATCTCGCCGGACATGCAGAACAGGAGGATGGCGCGGGCGAAAAGCTGCTGATCGACAGCCATGACCGGCCTGTCGCAGACGCTGTCTGGCAGCTTTACGAGATCGTGCTTTCCCGGCGTGGACCGGTACCGACGCTGATCGAATGGGATAGCGAGCTGCCTGATTGGCCGGTTCTGCGCGCCGAGGCACGCGCCGCTCAGGCCATTCTCGATCGCCATAGCGACACGGGAGGATTGCGCGATGCTGCAGAATGATGGCACAGCGCCAATAGCGGCGTCCTTCGCCGGAGCGCTTCTGCGCCCGAACGAACCGGTACCACAGGACATCACATCGCATCATGGTGCTGGACTGATCGAGCGCTACAACGTCTACCGCAACAATGTTACGGTCAGCCTCATCAATGCGGTGGCATCCATCTATCCGGCGGTGCAGCGCATTACTGGCGAGGATTTCTTCCGCGCCATGGCGCGCTTCTACATTCGGGCGCATCCGCCCCGCTCGCCTTTGCTGTTCGCCTATGGCCGCGAATTCCCCGATTTCATCGAGGCTTACGAATATGCCAGCTCCATGCCATGGCTTGCCGATGTCGCGCGCATTGAACGGGCATGGCTGGATGCCTATCACGCCGCCGATGCCGCCCATCTGGCCCCAGACATGCTGTCCGAGATCGCGCCCGAGGGTCTGGGGGCTCTGCGATTTCGCCCGCACCCCGCAACGCGCATCCTTCGCTCGGCCTACCCTGCCGTGACGATCTTCAGCATGAACCACAATGGCGGAGAAGTCTCTGCCGTCGAAGACCGCCCGGAAGATGCGCTGGTGACCCGCAGAGATGACGAGGTGATGGTAACGCATCTGGACAGCGGTGCTGCCGACTTCCTGCAGGCACTGATCGCAGGGGAAACGCTCGGCACCGCCGCCGCACTCGGCCTGGAGGCGAACCCGAACCTCGATCTTTCTCGACTGATCGCTGTCGCACTCGATGCCGGCGCCTTTTCCTCCCTGGACATGGAGACCTCCCATGACTGAAATTTCACGCCCCATACGCAACACGACAAGCCTGGCGCCACTCGCTGCCATCACCGGAGCCCTGACAGCACTGCAGCGCCTCGCACAGCCTGATCTTGTGTCACTGGCACTACGGCTGGCACTCGCCGTACCTTTCTGGAAATCGGGCATCTTGAAGTGGGACGGTTTCCTGCAATTGAGCGATACCGCCGTTGATCTCTTTACGCAGGAGTTCATGCTGCACCTGCCGGGCGGCCCCTATCCCTACCCTGCTCCAACGCTGATGGCCTTTCTGTCCGGCTGCGGCGAGGTGGTGTTCTCCACGCTTCTGATCATCGGCCTTGCGACCCGCTTTGCAGGTCTTGGCCTGCTGGGAATGACCCTCGTCATCCAGCTGACTGTACCGGAGGGATGGCCGATCCATTTGACGTGGGTTGCGATGGCGCTTGCCATCATCCGACTGGGGCCGGGACGCATGTCGATCGACCACGTGATTGCGCGGATCTGGAGCCGTTCGCCGCAGGTCATGGTCAGTTGAACGGTCCGGCCATGGCCTGCGCCTTGATTGTAAATCACTGGTTTTATTTGCAATGCCGCCTAAAACTATGGGACCGCCCGCAGCGGACCGTAACTTTCTCTTGAAGTCTTCGCCGCTCATACGTTCAATGCATCGATCCCAAAGGCAGGTCGCGAGTGGGCGATCTGCCCGGGGGTCATGGGACGGGACGCGGGGATGATGGGTGAATGAAGCATTCAGCCCGTGAAGAGGAATGGGCGGACTGGTTGCGCATGGCCATGAAGGGCGATGCTGCGGCCTATGATCGCTTTCTGCGGGCGGTGACGCCCTATCTGAGGTCCATCGCACGCCGGCGGTGCGACCTTTTCGGCATCCCCACCGGCGAGGCGGAAGATGTGGTGCAGGAAGTGCTGCTGGCCGTTCACCTGAAGCGCGGAACATGGGATACCACACGGCCGATCGGTCCGTGGCTCTCGACGATCGTGCGCAACAAGATGATCGACAGCTTTCGCCGCCGCGGCCGGCATGTCAGCGTGCCGATCGAGGATGTGATGGAGACGCTGGAGGCGGACAACCGGCAACCCGGTCTCGACCGGATCGATGTCGAAAAAATGCTGGCGGGCTTGCGTGATCCGCAGCGAGAGATTGTTCGTTCCATCTCGGTGGGCGGCGAAGGTATTCGGGAAACGGCCGAGCGCCTGAAGATGTCTGAAGGGGCCGTGCGTGTGGCCCTGCACCGGGCGTTGAAGGGGCTTGCAGTTCTCTATCGGAGTGAAGAGCGTGCAGACAGATGATCTGATCCAACTGCTGACGAAAGACGCCCCGGTCAAACGGCGCTTCAACCATGTCTTCGTCACAGCAATAGCAGTCAGCCTGCTTGTATCCTTCGTGCTGCTCCTGATCACGCTCGGTTTGAGGCAGAACCTCCTGCAGGCGGCCCAGACGCCCCGCGTTGCCTTCAAGATCGGCCTCACCGTTCTGCTGGCCATCACCGGCAGTCAGGTTGCGCTGCGTATCGGCAAACCAGGCGTGCCCTTGCGCCCTGCCCTTCTGGCGCTTGCGCTGCCCGCGGCAGCACTCGTGATCGGTGTTGTCTCGGAACTCGCCGTGGTTCCCGCCGCACAATGGGAGCCAAGCCTGGTTGGGCGCTATCCTGCGGCTTGCGTCTTCTTCGTCAGCCTTCTGTCGCTCGCACCGCTGACGGGGTTGATCTACGCGCTGCGACAGGCGGCACCGGAAAACCCGGCCAAGGCCGGAGCGGTCGCGGGGCTTGCATCAGGCGCGCTTGCCGCTTGCGTTTACGCTCTCCACTGCCCGGATGACAGCCCGTTGTTTGTCGCGACATGGTACCTAGCCGCAATTGCTCTCGTCACGAGTGCCGGAGCGCTTCTCGGCAAACGCCTGCTTCGCTGGTAGCTGACTTTGCCGTTGCCTTTACGAAATCGATGAAAGCACGCAGAGGCGCCGGCACGAGCCGCCGACCGGGATAGTAGAGGAACGGCCCGGAAAAACTGAGCCACCAATCCTCCATCACAGGCACAAGCGCTCCACTCTCGAAGTGCGGCTTCAGCCAGTCTTCAAAGAGATAGATCACACCGACACCCGCCTTTGCCGCCTCGACGCCGAGGTCGGTGCTGCCGCCGGATTGAACGACCAGACTGCCGCTGGGTTCGATCATCACCACCTCACCGCCCCGCTCGAATTCCCACGACGGAAGTGCACGACCGGAAAAGCGTCCACGAATGCAGTTATGCGCAAGCAGATCACGCGGATGTTGGGGAACGTCGTTGGCGGAAAGATAAGCGGGCGACGCAGCCAAGGCAAACCGCTGCCGGCGCGGGCCGATCGGCACGGCAATCATGTCCTGCTCCAGCCGCTCGTCATAGCGTATCCCGGCGTCGCAGCCGCTTTCTATGATGTCCACAAAGCTTTCATCGGTGACGATCTCCAGGCTGATATCCGGGTAGGCCGCCAGAAAGGCGGGTACAATGTCCGGAAGGACAAGCCGGGCGGCGCTGCCCGGAACGTTCAGCTTCAAGGATCCGGCGGGCCTGTTTCCGTGGCTTGTTGCGTGATCCAGCGCCGACGCGATTTCAGAAAATGCCGGCCCCACCCGCTCCATCAACGTCCGCCCTGCTTCGGTCGGCTGCACGCTCCGCGTGGTGCGGTTCAGAAGGCGGACGCCCAGATCTCCTTCCAGGCGCTTGACGGCGTCACTCAAGGCCGACGAACTCATTCCGCTCGCACGGGATGCCTCGCGGAAACCTCTGGCGCGGGCGACCAAAAGAAACGCTTCCACATCCGCCATCTCGGGCATCTTTGTCTCCGACTTCTTCAACGGATTGTCCGCTCAGGCGGACACCGTGTCCGGATTGTAGCCGATTGTGACTTCTATGTCAGGGCCCTATCTTGCGCTCACCAACAGGAGACTAAGCCATGACACAGATTGGAAAATCGGGAACATTCACGCTTGGCGACCGCACCGTGCGCCGTCTTGGCTATGGGGCGATGCAGCTGGCTGGCAAGGGCGTCTTCGGTCCGCCACGCGATCACGCAGAAGCGATTGCCGTTTTGCGCGAGGCGATCGAGAGCGGCGTGAACCACATTGACACCAGCGACTTCTACGGCCCGCACGTCACCAACCAGATCATCAGGGAGGCTCTGCATCCCTATGGCGACGACCTTACCATCGTCACCAAGGTCGGAGCGAAACGCGGTGCGGACGCGTCCTGGAACCCGGCCTTTTCGCGGGAAGAACTCACACAGGCAATCCACGACAATCTGCGCAATCTCGGCCTTGAGGTGATCGAAGTGGTGAACCTTCGTGCCATGTTCGATGTGCACGGCCCGGCCGAAGGATCGCTCGACGAGCCGTTGGAAGTTCTGGCCGACCTGAAGCAGAAAGGCCTGCTCCGGCATATCGGCCTCTCCAACGTCACCGCAAAGCAGATTGACGATGCCAGACGCATCACCGACATCGCCTGTGTTCAGAACCAGTACAATCTGGCTCACCGCGAAGACGATGGCTTGATCGACAAGCTGGCCGCGGAAGGAACGGCTTACGTACCATTCTTCCCGCTCGGCGGCTTTTCGCCATTGCAATCGTCTACCCTGTCGGACGTTGCAGCCCGGCTCGACGCAACCCCCATGCAGGTTGCGCTGGCCTGGCTCCTCAAGCGTTCGCCGAATATTCTCCTGATCCCCGGCACCTCTTCACGAATCCATCTACGGGAAAATCTGGCCGTGGATACGCTCGAACTGCCGGAAGATGCGCTCTCCGAACTGGAGAAGGTCGCTGGTTGACCTATCCGCGCCCTCTAGGGTGAGGACGATCACCCTACGTCAAAGGCAGCAAAGTAGGCTTTGCCAGCAAGGGTTTGTAAAACCGTTCAGCAATACGGCGCGCAGCAAGATCGCGCGCCAACAGGCATGCCCCCAGCAAGGTTGCCTCCGATCCCTTTTCGGATATGGCGACCAAAGTGTCCTGATTGCGGTTTTGAAATTCATCAACGATGATTTTCGCAAAGGCGGCATTGCGGGTCAGTCCTCCACCCAGAACCATGACGCTCGGGTCGAGGATGCTGGCGGCAGCTGCCGCAATACGGCCAAGGGCGACGCCATGCTCGTGCATCAGGGTTTCTGCGCGTCCGCAACCATTTGCCGCAAGCAAAAAGAGTTCCTCCGGTGAAGACACAGGCTGTCCCTTGGCCTCAATAGCCGAAGCAGCCCGCATAAGCCCCACCGATCCGTAACGACGTTCGATCGCATCCTTCTCTGACGGCACCGCATCGCTCCAGGACAATGGGACCTGAGCAAGCTCGCCGCTACCGCCCTGCCCGCCTCGGATCAAGGCGCCGTCGGCGAAGAAGCCGAGACCGATACCGACCCCAATCTGCATATAGGCTGCGTCATCATAACCGCGCATCAGTCCGTCCTGATGCTCCGCCACCGCTGCGCAATTGACGTTGTTCTCCACCAGGAATGGAATAGAGGATGGGAGCTTCGACGTTGCAACGAATAGTTCTGTGATGTCGAGAGCAAGCGGCCGCGGCCGATCGGGCCGCAACAATTGCCTTGGCACGACCTGATTGACGGCGAGAGCCACAACAAGGGGAGCCTTCTGCAGGCCTGCAAGGACGCGCGAAGCAGCGACCAGTTCGCCCGCCAACCTGCCGACCACCGCCGCGTTTTCGCGATGTTTTACACTTTCATGCGCCAATAGGCGGCCATTCAGACAGCGGGCCGTAAAGCTTACCTGGGTAGAACCGATGTCGACTCCCAGGACCCAACCCGCCTCGTCACTAACGCCATAGACAATCGTCGCACGCCCTCGCGCACCCTGCTCGCGCCGCAACTCGGTCACAATTGAACTTGCTGCCAATTCCGAGAGCCCAAGCGTAACGGACGGAAAGCTAAGCCCTGTGCGCTCGCTCAGGAGTCTACGGTTCGCCTCGCCTGCCTCAAGCAGGTGGGTGAAAACCAGTTGTGCAACGTCGGATAGTGTCAGGTCCCAGAGATCATGCATCAATCTCTCCATTGCACCTCACCTACCTCACCTCGGCAAGCTCATCCAGCCTTAAAAGGCGCTTGACCGAATTATTAAAGTCAGTAACTTTAATTTTGTCGAGAGGGGAGGCTTGGCGATGAAGCGGGCTGCTAAGGCCGGCAACGGGCTGGATTAGTCGTAAGGTAGAGGCGGTTTTGCCGCGATCAGTTTCTTTACGAGTCGAGTCTCACCGGGCGGAAGCTGAGGACGCGACGCCAGACATTCAATGAAAAGTAGGAACAGCATACCTGATCGGCGCAACACCGATCCGGATATCTTTTGGGGAGGAGGAATTCTAATGACTTATCTTATTACCAGATCAATTTCGGGAGCCGCCCTGGCGCTTCTGGTTTCGACCGCACCAATCGCGAAAGCTGAAACACCAGCTAACCAGCTGGTCATTGGTACGTCCCTGGCGCAGGTTCTTTCTGTGGACCCGCAGCAGGGAACGGAGCCGAAGACCCAGGAAATCCTCGCTGCCGTCTATGACCGCCTCGTCTACGTGGACGAGAAGAACCAGCTCAAGCCTCAATTGGCAGAGAGCTGGACAGTCGACCAGACAGGCATCACCTTCAAGCTGCGTGACGCGAAATTTTCCTCAGGAAATCCGGTCACTGCCAAGGATGTCGTCTTTTCACTGGTGCGCCTGCTGAAGCTCAACCAGTCAGCATCATCCTACTTCAAGAACTCAGGCTTTAGTGCCGACAACATCGAAACCCTCGTCAAGGCGGTGGACCAGAAGACGCTGCGGATCGAACTGACCAAAGCCACGACATCCGAGGATCTGCTTTATCGTCTGGCAATGGGTATCTCGAGCGTCGTGGACAGCGTGGAGGTACAGAAGCACTTTGCCAATAATGACTATGGCAATGAGTGGCTTCGCACCAATGCTGCAGGCTCCGGTCCTTATGTCCTGCGCCGCTGGACCCCGAACGAAACCGTCATTCTGGAAGCCAATAAGGACTACTGGGGCAGCGCACCGAAGATGGTCCGCGTCATCATGCGGCATGTACCCGAAAGCCAGACCGCGCGCCTGATGCTGGAAAAGGGCGATATCGACATCGCCAATGCGCTGACGGCGCCTGACGTGAAGTCCTTTGTCGGGAATGCGAAGTTCGCCATCGACGCCACCAAGGTCGGCGGCTTCTATGTTCTGGCGATGAACGCGGCCCGCGAGCCTCTGTCGAAACCCGAGGTGCGTGAAGCGCTGGCCTATGGCATTGACTACAAGAATATCGCTGCGACGATCCTGGGGCCTTACGGTCGTCCACGCAACGTGCCGGTGCCGGAAGACTGGGCAGGCGCCATCGCAAACCCCGACTGGTCTTTCCAGCCGGAAAAGGCCAAGGCGCTGCTGGCCAAGGCTGGCTATCCGAACGGCTTCTCGCTGACGCTAAAGACCATCGCACAACCGCCCCGCGTCGACATGGCGACGGCCATCCAGGCCAATCTGGCCCAGATCGGCGTGAAGGTGGAGATCAAGCAGGGTAATGGCGCAGATATCGTGGCCCAGCACCGCGCACGTGATTTCGATCTTCTGATACCGCAGTCGGCTGCCGTCATGCCGAATGCGCTCGGCGCCCTGAATGACTTCGTCACCAACCCTGACAACCGCGCGGAAGCGAAGAATGCCGGCAACTTTGTCTGGCGTTCGGACTGGAACATTACGGAAATCAACGCCCTGCGCGACAAGGCAAATGCCGAAGCCGACACGGCCAAGCGCGCAGACATGGTCAAGCAGTTGCAGGAAATGTTCATTGCGCAAAAGCCGGCGGTGTTGCCGATGTTCGAGCGGTTTGAACCCATCGTGCGCAATGTCAACGTGGTTGGCTACAGCCCCAATCTCTGGGCGCTGAATCGACTTGAGAACGTGACGAAGACGGCGAAGAAGTAGTCGGTCGACCGATCATGAAGGAATTTACACCCATTGAAGTCGCGCGGCGTGTTGGACAACTCGCCGTGAGCCTCTTCGCACTGCTGATCGTGACTTTCGTGATCGGGCGCGTTCTGCCGACCGATCCGGTCGGAGCCATTGTCGGTGAACTGGCGGACCCCGCGGCTTTTGCGGCGATGCGCCAGAAACTCGGGCTTGATCTCCCAATTTATCAACAGTTCATCATTTATGTGGGGTCGCTGCTGCGCGGCGATCTTGGCACAGCCATCCTGACCGGCAATCCGGTGACGAAGGATCTTGCAAAGGCGTTTCCCGCAACGTTCGAACTGGCAACGCTTGCCGTCATCATATCAACGATCATCGGGGTCCCGCTTGGCATGCTGGCGGCCCTCTTCCGTGACACCTGGTTCGATCAGATTGCGCGCGTGGTGTCACTGGTTGGGCACTCCATTCCCGTCTTCTGGTTTGGCGTGGTCGGCCTCGTCATCTTCTATGCCACGCTGGCCTGGGTTGGCGGGCCCGGACGCGTCGATACCTACCTGGACGGCCTGATCGAGCCGCGCACAGGCCTGCTTCTCGTGGACAGCCTGCTGGAGGGTGACACGGAGACCTTCTGGAATGCCGTCAGCCATATCGTGCTTCCGGCCTGCATCCTTGCCTATTCGGCCATGGCCTATATCGCTCGCATGACCCGCAGCTTCACCCTGGAGCAGCTCAACCAGGACTACGTCATTGCCGCCCGCGCCAAGGGCGCCTCAAGCCGACGTATCGTCATTGGGCACCTACTGCCGAACATTGCTGTCCAGCTCGTGACCATCCTTGCCATCTCCTATGGCGGCCTGCTGGAAGGCGCTGTCGTCACCGAGATCGTCTTCTCCTGGCCGGGCATTGGCCAGTACATGACGAACGCGCTGATGATTGGTGACATGAACGCCATCCTGGCCGGCACGCTGGTGATCGGCACCATCTTCATGGTTTTGAACTTCATCTCGGATCTGGCCTATCTGGTTCTGGACCCCCGCACGCGCGAGGTAACGCAATGAGCGCGCCCCATGTCTCCTCGACCGTCGCAGTCCGACCGCGTTCAGCCATCCTGTCCGGACTTGCTCTGGTTTGGGAAAAACTTTCGCACGAACCCGTAGGTCTCATCGGTTTCGTCTTCCTGGGCTTGCTGATCCTGGTGGCGGCACTCGCTCCCGCCATTGCTCCCTTTGATCCTGCGGCACAGAACCTGCAGGCTGCCTTCCTGCCGCCCAGCTGGGCGCATCTCGCCGGTACCGACGAGTTCGGGCGCGATATCTTGTCCCGCCTGATTTACGGCGCGCGCATCACCATCTCCACCATCCTTTCCGTTACACTGATCGTCGGCCCGATCGGGCTGATCATCGGCGTCGTTTCCGGCTTCGTCGGCGGCAGGACGGATGCCATTTTGATGCGTTTCACGGATATAGTGTTGTCATTTCCGTCTCTCATCCTGGCGCTTGCCTTTGCGGCCGCGCTGGGCGCAGGCCTCGGCACGGCAATCGTCGCGATCTCCCTCACCAGCTGGCCGGCGATCGCGCGCCTCGCCCGGGCCGAAGCGCTGATCGTGCGCAATACAGACTACGTGGCTGCGGCCAGGCTGTACGGCGCATCACCTCTACGCCTGCTCTTCCTTTACATCGCCCCCATGTGCATCCCCTCCGTCGTCGTGCGGCTTACGCTCAACATGGCCGGCATCATCCTGACGGCCGCCTCGCTTGGCTTCCTCGGCCTCGGCGCACAACCGCCGGCGCCTGAATGGGGTGCGATGATTTCGAGCGGCCGTAAATTCATGCTGGATCACTGGTGGGTCGCGGTCATGCCTGGCATTGCCATTCTCCTGACCAGCCTTGCCTTCAACCTTGTCGGCGACACGCTTCGCGACCTGCTGGATCCTCGCCATGCCCGCGCCTGATCAAGACCTTATCCTCACGGCCCGAAATCTGTCCGTTCGTTTTGGCCGCCTTGCCAGACCGGCGGTCGAAAATGTCAGCTTCGACCTGAGGGCAGAGCGGCTCGGCATTGTCGGTGAATCCGGCTCCGGCAAATCGACGCTCGGTCGCGCGATCATGCGCCTGCTGCCGTCCATCGGGCGTGCCAGCGCTGACGAACTTATGTTTGACGGCATGCCGCTGCTATCGACCACGGAAAAGCAGATGCGCAAGCTGCGCGGCAATCGCATGGCGCTGATCATGCAGGATCCGCGATACTCGCTCAACCCGGTCCTGCCCATCGGCAAGCAGGTGGCGGAGGCAGCACTCCTCCATCTCCCCGTCAGCAAGGCAAAGGCTTATGAGCTGGCCAGGGGCATGTTGGAGCGGGTGCGCATCGCCGATATCGAACGCACCATGAAGCTTTATCCGCACCAGATCTCAGGCGGCATGGGGCAAAGAGTGATGATTGCCATGATGCTGCTGGCCAAGCCACGCATGGTCATCGCCGATGAACCCACCTCGGCGCTGGATGTTTCGGTCCGCGGTGATGTCCTGAAACTGCTTGACGAATTGGTGCGCGAAAACGATGCGGGCCTGATCCTGATCAGTCACGACATCAGAATGGTGGCCGCCTTCTGCGAGCGCATCATGGTCATGTACAAGGGGCGGGTCGTGGAGATCCTGACCAGTCTTGATGAGGCGCAACACCCCTATACCCGTGGTCTGATTGCCGCCATGCCCGACCTGCATGCACCGGTACACCGTCTGAAGATCCTCGACAGAACCGCGATCGATGCCCTGGAGCCTCGCCCATGATCCCCACGCCTCCCATGATCGACGTTCAGGAGCTTTCCGTCTCTTTCGGTAACGGCGCCTCCGCGCGCCAAGTCGTCAAAAACGTGTCTTTCTCCGTCGCCAAGGGAGAAACACTCGGCATCGTCGGCGAATCCGGCTGCGGCAAATCCACCGTTCTCCGATCGCTCGCAGGCCTCGACCGCCACTGGAATGGCCGCATCAATCTGGCCGGAACGGATGTCGACAAGGTCCGCACACGCGACCAGATGCTGTTGACGCAGATGGTGTTTCAGGACCCCTATGGTTCGCTACATCCGCGCCATCGCATCAGTCGCGTCCTGACCGAACCCATCCGCGCCATGGGGCTCGGCAAGGGTTGGGATAAAGTCGATGCCGCCTTGCAGCAGGTGGGCTTGCCGGTAAGCTTTGCCGATCGCTTTCCCCACCAGCTGTCAGGCGGGCAACGCCAGCGTGTCGCCATTGCCCGGGCGCTGATGCTTCAACCGCAGATCATCCTTCTGGATGAGCCGACGTCGGCGTTGGATGTGTCGGTCCAGGCGGAAGTGCTCAACCTGCTCGCTGACCTCAAGGATGAACGGCAACTGACCTATGTCCTCGTCAGTCATGACCTTGGCGTCATCGCGCATATGTGCGACCGTGTGTTGGTCATGAAGGGGGGAGTCTTCGTTGACGCGCTGAGCAGGGAGGACTTGTATGAGGGGCGCACTCATAACGACTATTCCCGCATGCTGTTCGAAGCCAGCGCTCTCTAAATTGTCGGCGCCGTTGGCGCCGTCTGTCTTCACGTCACCAACACGGATGAAATCGAAATGTATGTAGGCACACAGGTCACCGCTCGCGAGGACGATGATTTCAGGGTCTGGGCGCAGCTCGGGCTCAAGCATATCTGCGCAGATCCGCCGGGCGCACCGGAAAGCTGGACGTTCGACGACATCGAGCGGCACCGCGACAAGGTGGAAAGCTTCGGCCTGATCCTCGACATGATCCAGTTGCCGATGTCATCGCGACCGATCGAAGAGGCCCCCTACAAGGACATTCTGCTGGCAGGGCCGAACCGTGATCGGCAGATCGATGCTGTCTGCACCATGATCGAGAACATCGCCAAGGCCGGCATTCCTGCCGCCAAATACAATCTCAACCTCATCGGCATTCCGCGCACGGAAATGGAGCGGGGCCGCGGCGGCTCGCTGAACGAAGCATGGCGCTGGGAGAAAGCCGATCCCAATACTGCACCGGGTCTCGCCGGCGTTTTGTCGGAAGATGAGAACTGGGAGCGCATCGATTATTTCCTTGAACGCGTCGTGCCCGTGGCAGAAAGCAACAAAGTGCGGCTCGCCTGCCACCCGCATGACCCCTACACGCCGCCGGGCTACAAGGGCGTGACCCGCGTGCTCGGCACCGTCGAGGGGCTGAAGAAGTTCGTGCTGATGCGCGAAAACCCGTATCACGGCCTGAATTTCTGCCAGGGTTCGATCGGTGAGATGCTGGAGAATCCCCGAGAAGAAATCGACGACATCATCCGCTGGTTCGGCAGCCGCGACAAGATTTTCAACGTGCACTACCGCAATATCCGCGGCGGCAAGCTGTCCTTCATGGAAACCTTCCCGGATGAAGGCGACATGGACATGGTGCGGTCGCTGAAGATCTACAGGGAAGTCGGCTACAAATACATGATCATGCCGGATCACGTACCGACGATTTCGGGACGCGACCCCGTCGGCGTCGCCTTCGCCTTCTGCTACGGATACATCGCCGCACTTCTCGAAGCGATGGAACGCGGGCACCTCTGAACGGCAGGCGAGATCGGCCGGATGGAGCGCCGCCGGTCTCGCTTGTGACGCCGAAGGAGATAACCTCCACCACCACTCAATATGTCCGGTTATGCTAATCATGGCGCATCCGTCTGCCATGACAGGATTGGACTAAGACCCGAATTCCGTTCAAGCGATCTGCTTGGCGCCGTCTTAAGCTTATGGGGATTACCGCTCGGCATCACCCCGGAAAGCTCCATGACCATTGCGCAAAAACAGTTCGTCCTCGCAGGCATCTCTCTCCTGATCCTTTCGCTGGGCATCGGCATTCACAGCGCAGACGCCGCCGACAGCAAAGCCCAGGCGTCCAAACGCACTGCGATCCAGAGCAACCGCTGGCAGGAAGACTGGTCACCGCTATCAGACCCGGCCCTGCGCACCGAGCCCCTCGACAGTTTGAAATACATCCCGCTTTTTCCGGACGATCTCCAAAGCTACATCTCACTTGGTGTGACGGCGCGGGAACGCTTTGAAACGAATGATGCGCCGGCGTTCGGGACCGGCTCGAATATCAGGGACTCCTATCTGATCCAGCGTCTCCAGTTTCACATTGATGCCCATCTGAATGAAAACTGGGAGATCTTCACGCAATTTGAGGATGCCAGGGCCTTCGATAAGCAGCAGGTCGGTCCCGCCGATGCCAACGAGATGGATCTCAGGCTCGCCTTTCTTTCCTATTCGCAAGACTTCGATGCCGGAACGTTCAAGGCCCGCATCGGACGCCAGGACTTTGCGTTCGACCTGCAACGCTTCGTTTCCTCGCGAGATGGTCCCAATGTCCGTCAATCCTTTGATGCTGTCTGGGCGGATTGGGAGACCTCCGATTGGCGTGTTCTCGGCTTTATCAGCCAGCCCGTTCAGTATCGCGACAACCGCCCTTTTGACGACTTTTCCGATGACGGCTTCCGCTTCAGCACGGCACGCGTCGAACGGCTTGTTCTGGGCGGCAACGAGCTTTCGGCCTATTATGCGCTCTATCAACGCGAGCAGGCTCATTACCTCGATGCGAGCGGTGACGAGCAGCGCCATATCCTGGACGTCCGCTTTGCCGGCAACGCACAGGGTTTCGATTGGGACATCGAGGCAATGGGACAGGCAGGCCGCGTCGGCTCCAAGGATATTGCGGCATGGGCTTTCGGAGCTCGGGGTGGCTACACGTTTGAGACAGCGACATGGAGCCCGCGTCTCGGATTGCAGTTTGATATTGCCTCCGGTGATCGCAAGTCTGGCGATGGCACCATCGCCACTTTCAACCCGCTCTTCCCGAACGGCTACTATTTCTCCCTCGGGGGCTACACGGGTTACGCCAACCTGATCCATCTGAAGCCTTCAGTGACGGTGATTCCGGTCGAAAACCTGACCCTGACGGGCGCTATCGGACTGTTGTGGCGCGAAACGACGCAGGATGCTGTCTATACGCAACCGAACATTCCCGTTGCCAAGACCGCAGGACAAGGCGATGCATGGACGGGCGCCTATGCTCAGTTTCGGGCTGATTACAAATTCAATGCCAATTTGACCGGCGCAGTGGAAGCCGTGCATTACCAAGTGGGCCAGACGCTTCGTCATGCAGGCGCGCGCGACAGCAACTATTTGGGCGTGGAATTGAAATATTCCTGGTGAATTCGGGCGCTTGGCCAGCCCTTGCTAAGGGGCATAAAGCCATGTGGCTTTGATCAGACACACAGTCATTTGAGCCAGAACAGGCGAGACAAGAACCGTAGCTTCTTCTAGTAACGTGGCCAGACCATTACGAAGGATCGAGTCCATGGCCGATATGCCCGTCACCGTTATTCCTCTGCCCGCCCCTGTGCTCCTGCCGATCGACGGATCGGAAGCGCGGTTTCCGGTTCGACGGGTTTACTGCGTCGGCCGAAACTACGCCGATCATGCGATTGAAATGGGCGCTGATCCGACTCGCGAGCCGCCCTTCTTCTTCCAGAAGAACGCCCAGAATCTGGTCACCGATGGCCGGTTCCCCTACCCGCCGCTTTCCAACTCCGTTCACTTTGAAGTCGAACTGGTGATGGCGCTGAAAGCCGGCGGCAGCGACATTGCCGCTGACAAGGCTCTCGATTGCGTCTGGGGCTACGGCGTTGGCATTGATTTCACCCGCCGCGATCTTCAGGACGGCCTCAAGAAGGCTGGCCGGTCCTGGGAGGCTGCAAAGGCGTTTGAAGCCTCCGCTCCTGTTTCGGCGCTCGTACCCGCCGACAAGATCGGCCATCCACAGAGCGGCGCGATCTGGCTGGATGTCAACGGCTCACGCAAACAGAAGGGCGACCTGTCGCAGATGATCTGGAAGCTGCCGGAAATCATCGTTGAACTTTCGAAGCTCTTTACGCTGGCAGCCGGCGACATCATCATGACGGGAACGCCCGCAGGCGTCGGTCCGGTGGTTCGTGGTGATCATATCCAGGGCGCCGTAGATGGCGTCGCAATGCTGGACGTCGCCGTTATCTGATCGCACCTACGCCGAGGGAGGGAGAACCGGATGCCGCTTTACACTCTGGGGGAGTCATCACCGAAAACGCCGGCCGACGGTCGCTACTGGGTTGCACCCGGCGCGCATGTCATCGGCAAGGTAGACATCGGAGAGGATGTCGGCATCTGGTTCGGCGTCACCATTCGCGGCGACAACGAATGGATCACCATTGGGTCTGGCACGAATATTCAGGAAAACACCCTGATCCATACGGATTGGGGTTTTCCCGCAACCATCGGTCAAGGCTGCACCATTGGCCATGGTGCGATCATCCATGGCTGCACCATCGGCAACAATTCGCTGGTGGGCATGGGCGCAACGATCCTCAACGGTGCGAAGATCGGCAACAACTGCCTGGTCGGGGCTAATGCGCTGGTAACGGAGGGCAAGGAGTTTCCGGACAACAGCCTGATTGTCGGCAGCCCCGCCAAGGCCATCCGTACCTTGGATGAGGAGGCGGTGGCAAAGCTAAAGCTTTCCGCCGAGAACTACATCCGCAACTGGAAACGCTTTGCGAGCGAGCTTCGCCCCGTTTAGGATGTCATCGCGCTTATATTCGCTTATGCACATACAACATAAGCTAAAATTCATCATTATACTTTAACTCGAAGTCGAGGATCCAAAGCGCCGGGCGGAGGGATTGATGCGTGACAATGAACGTTTGTTCGAGCCCAATGACGTCCAGAACCGATCGCTGATCGACAAGTATCTTCAGGCACGCGATCGCATCTGGCGCTTTAGTTCAAAAATCGAAGACCATTACATTGCCCACACCGCACGCATCAAACTGCGCCCCAGCCTGATCGGTTTCGGTGTCTGCCTGTTGTTGTTCAATCTGGGCGTTTTCTGGGATAATTACGTTAAACCGGAAATCCTCTACTTCGCCTTGGCAATCCGCATCATCGGCGTGACCATTCCCTGCCTATGCGTCGGCTGGCTGCTGTTTTTCTGGAAGAACTACCGACTGCATGACTGGCTGTTGAGCGCCAGCATGCTGCTCATCGCCTGCGCCATCAATAGTCTGGCCCTGATGCGCGAGGCACCTGCCAACCACAAAGCCTTTCTGGTCAGCCTGCTTCTAATCGTCTGCAACATCATTCTGCAACTGCGGACGCTACCCGCAGTCTTCACTTCCGTTGGCATCAGCGCGATCACAACAGCCTTCATGTGGCCGGTCTTGACCACCACCTCGCCGGGCTATTGGCAGGCGGTCAGTTACATGTACATCACCGCCGTCATTACACTGCTGGCCAATACACGCCTCGACAGCACCATGCGACGGCTTTATCTCATGATGCTGAAAGATCAGATCCGGCATGACGAGATCAGCCGGGAAAACGAAGAACTCAGCGCCTTTTCCTATACCGATCCCCTGACCGGCATTGCCAACCGGCGGCGCATGGAGCAAGCACTGCGGACCGCTTGGACGGGCGCTGAGGCCAATGGCAGCCCGCTTGCGCTTCTTCTCATCGACATCGATCACTTTAAGCGCTTCAACGATACCTATGGTCATCCGGCCGGCGATGCCTGTCTTCAATTGGTCGCGAGAACAATTGCAGGCCAAGTGCGCCACATGACCGATCTGACCGCTCGCATGGGCGGTGAGGAATTTGCGGTGCTGATGCCGGGTGCCGACGAAAATGTCGCGGAACTCATCGCGAGCCGCATCCATTCGGCCCTGGTGAACGCCCAGGCCGGTCAAACCCATTCTGTAACGGCCAGTATAGGCATCGCATCCTGCACGCCGCAGGAGGGATCAACGATCGAAGAGTTGGTCTCCTCAGCGGACAAGGCGCTCTACATGGCCAAGAACGGCGGTCGCAACCAGACGGTGATGGCGGCCTGATGGGGCTTTAGGCCGCGCAGGCGCTGCAGAGCCCGCGGATTTCGATGGTCGTCTTTTCAGACTTAAATCCCTTCTGACGCGCCCACTCGGCCAACCGGTCATCAATCGTATGATCGTGGAACTCGCTGACTTGACCGCAGCTATCGCAGATTGCGAAGGCGACGGTGCCATGATGGCTGCAGCAGGCTTCTTCCTGATGCGAACAGGCGACAAATGAGTTCAGACTCTCCAACCGATGGACGACGCCCATTTCCTGAAGCTTTTCGAGCGCCCGGTAAACCTGCAGGGGCGCGCGAAACCCATGATCGCGAAGACGATCGAGAATTGTGTAGGCGCTCAATGGCTGATCTGCCCGCGACAGGAGATCCAGAACGAGCGACTGGTTCTTGGTCAGATTAAGTGTGCTCATGTTTGATCTCCAGCAGGGCTGCGGTGGATGATCCTGCTGCCAAGCGGCAACAGGCTGATAACGAAAAGCGCCAACGCCGCCACGACGATCGACGGCCCGGATGGCGTATCCTGGTACAGAGAGCCGAACAGGCCGAGAACGACGGCCAAGGCTCCTACCAGCGACGCAGTGACGGCCATGGCTTCGGGGCTCGAAGACAGGCGTCTGGCGGTGGCTGCCGGAATGATCAGCAGCGCGGTGATCAACATAATCCCGACGATCTTCATGGCAATCGCAATCACGAGTGCCATCAGCAACATGAAGGCAAGCTGTGCCCGTTCGGGTTTCAGCCCCTCGGCTTCGGCGAGATCGGGACTGACGGTCGAGGCAATCAGCGACCGCCACAGATAAACAACAAATCCGAGCACCACGGCACCACCAATCCAGATGAAGGCGATATCGGCTGGCGTCACGGCCAGGATATCCCCAAACAGAAAGGCGATGAGATCGATCCGCACCCAGGTCATGAAGGCGACCAGCACGAGACCAATGGCGAGCGTCGAATGTGAGAGAATGCCGAGAAGTGAATCCGCCGAGAGTGCCTGACGCTTCTGCAACAGCAGAAGAAGGAGCGAAACGGCAACGGCAACCACAAACACACTGACCAGCAGGTTGATCTGGAAGAACAGTGACAAGGCCACGCCCAGCAGTGCCGAATGGGCCATCGTATCGCCGAAATAGGCCATGCGCCGCCACACCACGAGGCATCCAAGCGGGCCTGTCGTCAAAGCAAGCCCGATACCGGCGAGCAGGGCACGCACGAAGAAATCGTCAAGCATGATCCGCCGCCCTCTCCGCTCCCGTTGGCTTGCCATGCCCGTGCGCATAATCGTGATCGTGTTGATGGTCATGGCCGTGATGATGGTGCCCATCGTCTGGATGGCAATGATCCGTCACGCTACCATCCAGGTGGCGCACGCGGCCATCCGGCAGGTGCGTATGGTCGTGCTGATGGTTATAGACCGCGAGACCGCGGCCAACGTCCCCGAACAGACGACGGTAGTCGTCACTCTGGCTGACGGCTGCCGGCGTTCCGCGGCAGCAGACATGGCCATTCAGGCAGATCACTGTATCGGTAGCGGCCATGACCATATGCAGATCATGTGAAATCAATAAAATGCCGCAGCCCGTCTTGTCGCGGATCGTACCGATCAGGTCGTAAAGTGCCACCTCGCCGGCGAAGTCGACCCCCTGCACGGGCTCATCCAGCACCAGCAGATCAGGCTTGCGCGCCACCGCACGTGCCAGCAGAACACGCTGGAACTCGCCGCCCGACAGGTTCTGCACCTCGGCCTTCAGGAGATGGCCGGCCTGTACTTGCTCCAGCGCCGCCATGAGAGTGGCAGTATCGAGTGGCCCCGTCAGCCGCATCAAGCGCTCGACGGTCAGCGGCATCGTGCGATCGATGGACAAGCGTTGCGGCACGTAACCGATCTTCAAGCCTGCCGCGGCAGTGAGAGAGCCTTCATCTGGCTTGAGTATGCCGGTCGCCATCTTCGCGGTTGTGGACTTGCCCGCACCATTGGGACCGATCAGCGTGACGATTTCACCAGCTTTGATGGAAAGGTCAACACCACGTACCAACCACCGGCCCTGGCGGCGAATACCGGCACCAGAAAGCGTTACCAGCACGCTCTCCTGCGGCCGCGGTTGCATTAGCATTCGAAAAATCCTCACTCGCTGTTGCGAAGAGCTATCGCACACGTTATAGCATTACTCAATTGATGTAATAACATTACATGCGTTCTTCAAGGAGTTCCTGATGAAGTCAGCCGCTGCGATCCTACTCGCATCCAGTTTTGCCGCCGCAGCGCCGGCCACGGCAGCCCCGGATGTCGTGGTATCGATCAAGCCGCTGCATTCTCTTGTGGCCGCAGTCATGAATGGCGTCGCAGAACCGGCGCTGATTGTGGACGGCTCGGCGTCTCCGCATACCTATAATCTAAAACCCTCTAACGCTCGCACACTGCAAAACGCAGATCTCGTATTTTGGGTCGGCCCCAACATGGAAGCCTTTCTGGAGCGTCCGCTGCAGGCATTGAGCAAGGATTCCACCGTTGTTGCGCTGGAACACACCCCCGGCCTCAAGACATTGCCGATGCGTGAAGGTGGCACCTTCGAGCCGCATGCCGATGACGACGACCATGACGCCCACGCGGAAGCTCACGACCACGATCACGCCCATGGCGAAGAGCACGAGCATGAGGGGATCGATACCCATCTTTGGCTGGACCCGCAAAACGCAAAAGTCCTGGTGCAGGAGATCGAGCGCCGTCTGATCGCGGTCGATCCTGCCAATATCGCGGTCTATAACAAGAACACGATGGCCGTTCTGCAGAAGATCGATGCACTCGATGCAGACATCAAGAAGACGGTAGAGCCGATCAAGACCAAGCCCTTCATCGTCTTCCACGATGCCTACCAATATTTCGAGAATCGCTATCACGTGACCGTTGCAGGTTCCGTGACAGTGAGCCCGGAGGTTGCCCCCGGTGCCGACCGTGTGAGACAGATCCACGAGAAACTGCAAAGCCTGGGTGCCGCCTGTATATTTGCCGAGCCGCAGTTCACGCCAAAGATCCTGCAGACCGTGTCCGCGGGCACATCCGCGAAGACTGGAGTGCTCGATCCGGAAGGGGCGAACCTCAAGGCAGGACCGAACCTCTACTTTGAGTTGATGCAGAACCTCGCATCATCGCTGAACGAGTGTCTTAGCCGGGCAAGCTGACTGCAAATGCATTCCGGAATGGAAAGGCGGGAGACCGCCTTTTTCTGGATCAAAATATGTAATGGTATAACATTCTAGTGGAACTCACGATGGACAAAAGACTCCCTGTCACAGTGCTTTCGGGCTTTTTGGGTGCGGGCAAGACCACGCTGCTGAACCACATCCTATCCAACCGGGACGGCCTGCGTGTGGCCGTCATCGTCAACGACATGAGCGAGGTCAACATCGACGCCGCACTCGTGCGCGATGGAGATGCCAAGCTGTCGCGCACAGAGGAACAGCTGGTCGAAATGACCAATGGCTGCATCTGCTGCACGCTGCGCGACGATCTATTGAACGAGGTGCGACAGCTCGCGGAGCAGCAGCGGTTCGACTACCTGCTGATCGAATCGACCGGCATCGCAGAACCCCTTCCCGTCGCCGCCACCTTTGAATTCCGCGACGAGGACGGGAGAAGCCTCTCGGACGTCGCCCGCCTCGACACCATGGTCACCGTGGTCGACGCTGCCAACCTGCTGAAGGATTACGGCTCGTCCGATTTTCTGGCTGATCGCGGCGAGACCGCCGGCGACGGTGACAATCGCACTCTGGTCGATCTCTTGGTCGAACAGATCGAGTTTGCCGATGTGGTTGTCATCAACAAGGCATCGACGGCAACGCCGGAACAGCTTGAAGCCGCACGACTGATCGTCAGCGGCCTCAACCCCGTCGCGCGCATCATAGAAGTCGACTTTGGGCAGGTGGCGCCACGTCAGATTCTCGGCACGGGCCTCTTCGAGTTCGGCAAGGCAGAAACGCATCCGCTCTGGTTCAAGGAATTGCACGGCTTCAAGGACCACGTACCGGAAACGGAGGAATATGGCATCCGCTCCTTTGTCTACCGAGCAAGGCGGCCCTTTGATCCGGCAAAGCTGCACGATTTCATCAACCGCAGCTGGCCGGGCGTCATCCGCGCCAAAGGCTTCTTCTGGCTGGCCACCCGCCCCTATTACGTCGGCGAACTGTCTCAAGCCGGCGCCATCATGCGCACACAGAAGCTCGGTCTATGGTGGGCGGCAGTACCCGAAACACAGTGGCCTCAGGACCGGCAGTTCCGGGACGGACTGGCGCGCTACCTTCACCCCACCTGGGGAGATCGCCGCCAGGAGATCGTCTTCATTGGCGCCGAAGCGATGGACGAAGCCTGGATCCGCAATCAGCTGGATATCTGTCTCCTGCCGGACAGCGAATTCAAGCCGGACCGTTGGCGCAATCTGCCAGACCCGTTCGCAAGCTGGCAGCGGCAGGCTGCCGAGTGAGCCCTGCAAGGCAATGGAAATACTGAGCGGTCAAGGCTGTATCAGCCGCTACAGCCTTGACCGTTGACCGTGCGGTCATATTGCCGATACCGCGACAGGACGTTGTCCTTCACGAGGTCATAGGGAAGCCAGTATCCCTCCGGCAGTTGAAGTATGGACGAGACGCAGCGCCCCGACATGAAGACACTCATGGTCGGTATCGTAAACGTGCCGACAAACTCGTCCATACTCAAACCCGTTTCGCTGACGGGTACGAAGCCCGAGTGACTTTTGAGCGTCTGTTCGATGCGGGTTGTGACCTTGTGCCAACGCCATTCGGTTATCAGGGAATAGAAGCAAGCCACGCCCATGAACATAAGGAACACAGCGGCGGACTTGCGGGAGAAATCGCGGCCTATGCCAAGCTTGCCATAAGCGATGGCAATGGCCAGCAAAAAGGGAAGCACTGAAACCGTGAATGTGCGCGCGGAAAAGCTCTGAAGCGCGGTGACCTTGTGAAAGGTCATCTGCTGCCCAAGGATGATGCCGATGGATGCGACCACCCCCAGCAACAAATAGCGTGCCTGCCCGAAATAGAGTCCGGCAACGGTGGCTATGCTCATTGCCAGTGCCACCTGCGCAAGCGGCGAACCAAGCGCGACGAGCACCTGCTCGCGAAAGCCCATATAGTTGCTGACGTCACGCGGATGAATGATGCCATCTATCGAGATCACGATTCCGATGGCGAGGATGATCCCAGCCAGGACCCAAAGCCATCGCTGATGAGACGCGCGATATGCCCATGCATTCCACAGGCACAGCAGAAACGGCAAAGCGAGGACAATAGCACCTGCCTCATACGATCTCGTCGCAAGCAGACAAAGCCCGAGAAAAAGTCCCCAGTCATACCATCGCGTGGAAGGAAAAAGGCAGAAGGCCAGGATGGGCCACACGGCGAGAGCCAGCACATGGTGCTCTCCCATGATGATAAACGTGCTGTTGAACTCCAGAAGCACGAATGAAAGAAGGGGCAGAGCAAGTAACGTGGGCGCTGAGCGCATCCAAGCAGAACAGAGCAGAAAGCTGACGACCGCAACCAAATAGACGTTCAGCGAGTATAAGCCTTTCAATTCCTCAAGGCTGAGGTCGAAAAGTCTCGATCCATAGACAGGCAACCATTGGGTTGCAAACTGAGCGTTGCTCCGATGCCAGCCGACAAGAACAAATCCATGCCAATCCGCAAGTCTGGCGAGATAGTAGGCCCCATCCGCGGACAAGATGCGATCATTCAGAAAGGCTATAAAATAGGTAAGTAACGCAAGGATTGCCGCAATCCGCATGGAAACATTAACTGAAGGCAATCTCATTTCCCGTCCGTACCCTATGATATTGATGAGCAAATTCAGTATCCAGATACAAAATCAGAAATCAATTTCTACGGGTATCATCGGTTGGTTGCTCAGACAATCCTGTAGAGCCCTGCCCATCCGTCATGTCGGGCAAAAATAGCAGAGAGACTGACGGACGAACAACAAAAAGGCCCGGCTGGCGAACCAATCGGGCCAAACGCATCGACGTGAAGATAACTTAACGCAACGGGCCTTCGCGCTCGGCGGATTGGGCCCAGAGGTTGATATCAGCATCCTTCGCAAAGACTTCGATTTCCGCCAATTCCTCGGGCGTGAAGTCAGGCCTGTCGAGGGCTGCGACACAATCCACCACCTGTTCTGGACGGCTGGCGCCGATCAGTGCGGACGTAACACGACCGCCCCGCAGAACCCAGGCGATCGCCAGCTGCGCCAGTGTCTGGCCGCGCTTTTCGGCAATCGCATTCAGGCCACGCAGGTTCGCGATATTGCGCTCGTTGAGGAAGGACGGACGCAGCGACTTGCCTTGCGCCGCGCGGCTGTCATCAGGAATGCCGCCCAAATACTTGGAGGTCAGCATGCCCTGCGCGAGGGGCGAAAAGACGATCGAGCCGATGCCGAGATCGTCGAGCGTATCCAGAAGCCCATCCTCTTCAACCCAGCGGTTGATGATGGAATAGCTGGGCTGGTGGATAATGCAGGGCGTGCCGAGCTGCTTCAGGATGGCAGCAGCTTCCCGCGTCCGCTTCGAGTTATAGGACGAAATGCCGACATAAAGCGCCCTGCCCGACCGCACGATATGATCCAGCGCGCCGCAGGTTTCTTCGAGCGGCGTATCAGGGTCGAAGCGATGCGAGTAGAAGATATCGACGTAGTCGAGGCCCATGCGCTTCAGGCTCTGGTCACAGGACGCAATCAGATATTTGCGGCTGCCCCATTCACCGTAAGGACCTGGCCACATGTTATAGCCCGCCTTGGACGAGATGATCAACTCGTCGCGATAGCCTGCGAAATCCGTGCGCAGGATTTCGCCGAACGCACTTTCGGCACTGCCGGGCGGCGGGCCGTAATTGTTGGCGAGATCGAAATGCGTGATGCCGAGATCGAAAGCTGTTCGGCAAATGGCACGCTTGCGGTCATCAGGCGTGTCGCCTCCGAAATTATGCCAGAGACCCAGCGAGATCGCCGGAAGCTGCAAGCCGGTGCGGCCGCAGCGATTGTACTTCATACGGGAATAACGGTCTTCGGCAGGCTGCCAGCCCATGGTCTTTCCTCCTCAGGATTCGGTTTTAGTCTTGGAGCCGCGAAATCGCGCGGCCCCGGATTTCAGAAGTCTACGGCGAGACCATCCTTGGCGATGACAAGCGGCCCGTTCCAAACGGGTGCAAGGGCATTGCGCCAATCCGCGTCACCAAAGGACGGATCATCGGCCGGGATCAGATGGTTCAACACAAGCGTTTTCACTCTCGCCTCCGTCGCTAGCCGGCCGGCATCGGCAGCGAGCGTATGGGATGCGTAGAGATGTTCCCTCAGCCGAGCGCCATTGCCTGTGCGGGCAATGATATTCTCTACGCCTTCCGGCAACATGGCCTCGTGGACGAGAACATCAGCGCCTGCTGCAAACCCGGCAAGCGGCGGGAAATAGGCGGTATCGGCGGACAGGACGACTGTCTTGCCACCACCCTTGAACCTGAGTGCAAAGCAATCCGTCACCGGCGGATGATCGACCCGAAGCGCCTCGACAACAAGACCCGCTTCCTCGAAAACCGGTCCTTCGCTGTATTCGACAATCTCGATCAGGCCCGCCAGATCCGGCCGCCCCTCGTCTTCGATGCGGATGCGAATATCGAAGTCCAGCGACGCCAAAAAACCCCGCCAGAGCTTTCGCGTACCCTCGGGACCATAGACCTTTACCGGGATGGCAAGGCCTGTCGTCCAGGCGGTGTGCAGAAGACCGCCCAATTCCAGCACATGATCGGAATGCAGATGGGTGATGAAGACGAGGTCGAGCTCTTTCAACGACATGCCCGTCTCGACGACACCACGCGTCACGCCGAGCCCGCAATCGATCACGATGCGTCGCCCCGCGATCGTGAGCAGCATCGATGTTGGATTGGGGCCGCCTGGACGGATGGCAGGGCCACCCTTGCTGCCGAGAAGATAAAGACGATCGTGCATCAAAATGGCTCTCTGAAAATGCCTCGCCGCAAGAAGCGGCGAAGCATCTCATTCATAGCTGTTCGATCAGTAGATCGCCGCGCCACTGCCCCAGGGGCCGTGATGCTTGTCGACACCATCGACACGATCGAAACCATGCGCGCCGAAGAAGTCGCGCTGGGCCTGGATGAGGTTGGCCGTGCCGCGCGAACGGCGGTAGCTGTCGAAATAGGAGAGTGCCGAGGCAAGCGCCGGAACCGGCAGGCCGGCAAGGGCAGCCGTCGACACCACGCGGCGAAGGGCACCGTCGGTTTCCTTGACGAGTGCCGCAAAGGCCGGCGTCACGATCAGGTTCGCCACGTCAGGATCCTTGGTGAAGGCCGAGGTGATCTCATCCAGGAACTGCGAGCGGATGATGCAGCCGGCGCGCCAGATCTTGGCGATCGTGGGCATCGGCAGATGCCAGCCATATTCCTTGGAGGCCGCCGCCATGACGGCGAAGCCTTGCGCATAGGCACCGATCTTGGCGGCCAAAAGCGCGCTTTCCAGATCCTTCAGGAAGGCGACGCCATCGACGGCCGGGAAAGCCAGCGTGTCCGGCAGGCCGAGGATCTTCTCGGCTTCCACGCGTTCCGCCTTCTGCGACGACAGAATACGCCCAGCCACAGCAGCTTCAATGCCTGTGGCGGCAACCCCAAGATTCTGCGCCTCGATGACCGACCACTTGCCGGTGCCCTTCTGTCCGGCAGCGTCAAGGATGACGTCAACCATCGGCTGACCGGTGATCGGATCAGCCGCAGCCAGAACCTTTTCAGTGATCTCGATCAGGTAGGAGTTGAGGCGACCGGTATTCCAGTTGCCGAACACCTTGCTGATCTCAGGTGCCGAGAGCTTCAGGCCGTCGCGCAGGATGCCGTAGATTTCGGCGATCATCTGCATGTCGGCATATTCGATGCCGTTATGGATCGTCTTGACGAAATGACCAGCACCATCATTGCCGAGCCAGGCGACGCAAGGGTCACCATTGAACTTGGCGGAGATGGAGGTCAGCACCTTCTCGACGCGCTTCCAGCTTTCCTCGGTGCCGCCCACCATAATGGACGGGCCGTGGCGTGCGCCTTCCTCACCACCAGAGACGCCCATGCCGATAAAGGTGAGCGGGCTGTCCTTCAGCGAATCGAAGCGGCGCATGGTGTCGCGGAAGTTCGCGTTACCGGCATCGATCATGATGTCGCCGGCAGAGAGGTACGGCTTCAGGAGCTCCATCTGCTGGTCGACCGGATCGCCGGCCTTGATCATGATGATGATCGGGCGCGGCGGACGGATGGCGGCGACGAATTCTTCGAGTGTTTCGCAAGGGATGATTTGGCTCTGAAGCGCACCGGCTTCAGCGTAAAATTTCTTGGTCGCTTCCTGCGTACGGTTGAACACCGCGATCTTGTTGCCTTTTTCCGCGATATTCAGCGCCAGGTTGGAGCCCATAACGCCAAGGCCGATTAGGCCGATTTCTGCCTGTTCCACGGGGGGTGCCTCCATTAGACTTGCGTGCGTGTTGTGGCACTCCATACGACGAACGGCAAGGCCGCACTTGGTCAAACCGATTTAATTTCGTGCCCGCAGATGCGACCTGTCCGGTCACCTCTGCCGATGGAACTAACGGCCTCTTGCAGAATTTCAACCGCGCGCCATAAAGAACATTAAGAGAACGCGAGGGAGGAAATAAACATGCCGACAATGGGCACGATCATCGTTCACGTCACGATCGAGAAGCCATGGCGAGAGGTCTACGCTTTCGCAGCAAACCCGGAAAACATGGCCCTCTGGGCGTCTGGACTGGGACGCGGGCTCGTTCGCGAGGACGACCACTGGCTGGCCGATGGCGGCCCCTTGGGAACGATCCAGGTGACGTTTGCGCCAGCGAACGACTTCGGCGTCATCGATCACATCGTCAGCATGCCTTCGGGACTCAATGTGCATAACGCGTTCCGAATCGTCCCGAACGGTGACGGCGCGGAGGCAATCTTTATGGTCACCCGCCTGCCCGACATGTCCGAGGAACAGTTCAGCCAAGATGCAGCCCACGTGCTTTCGGATCTGACGTCGCTGAAGAGAATCTTGGAGGATGGTGAGGGGGCATAGCCGAAAAGTGAGGTGGGCTGAGTGATGTCGGGGGCTACTCAAATGGCCATTTGTTCGACGCCCGATAATACCCCCCTCTGTCCTGCCGGACATCTCCCCCTCAAGGGGGGAGATCGACTCGTCGCATCGCCCCACGCCCATTGTGCGTCGCCATTCCGATACGCTTCGCACTGTCGAGGGAGGAAACGAGCGGGTAGCCGCTCAGCTGATCTCCCCCCTTGAGGGGGAGATGTCCGGCAGGACAGAGGGGGGTGAAATTCGCGACTGGCGACGCCAACAATCCGAAGTTAAATCGAACGCTTGATATTCCAGCGGTCGTGATACCAGAGCCATTGTTCGGGATGCTCGCGCACCCAGCTCTCCACCTTGTCATTCAACAGCTGCCCTGTGGCATGCACATCGACAGCGCCTTTCTCGTTGCGCGGGATGTCGATCTTCGGCTCGATTTCCAGGCGGTAGCGATTATTGGGCAGACGGATGCAGCGGGCCGGATAGACCTCGCAATCGAACTGGCGCACCAGCTTGGCAAGCAATGGATTGGTCTGCACAGGACGCCCGAAAAAGGTCGTCTCCAGACCCTTCTGGAACTTCTGATCGACCAGCACCCCAACGCCCCCGCCCGCTTCCAGCTGGCGGGCCAGCGCGAAGGAAGAACCCGCATGCGAGGGCACCAACTTGCCCATGCGGGAGGCGCGGAAGGAGAAAACCTTCTCGGCGATATAAGGGTTATTCGGCGGGCGGAACATCACGGTGACAGCAAGACCGAAGGCATTGCCGGCAACAGGAAGCAGTTCGAAATTGCCCGTATGGGCGGTGAAAACGATGAAGGGACGCGGATTGTCGCGCAGGTCGAGGAAGATCGGGATGCCCTCCACCTCGATCCGGCCCGGCGTTACCGCATGCGGATCAAAGTCGAAGATCCGGTCCAGAAACACATATTCCGCCGCAAGCCGGCCCATATGCCCCCAGCTCGCCAGCGCAATGGCTTCCAGCTCGCCATCGGACTTTTCCGGAAAGGCATTGCGGAGGTTCACCAGCATCAGCCGGTGGCGCTTC
Source organism: Rhizobium oryzicola (assembly GCF_030504645.1). Lineage (GTDB taxonomy): Bacteria > Pseudomonadota > Alphaproteobacteria > Rhizobiales > Rhizobiaceae > Neorhizobium > Neorhizobium oryzicola. The sequence continues at coordinate 31,957 of NZ_JAUKWQ010000008.1, forward strand.
AGGCGCGGACCAATCTTGCGGACCAGCCAATCGGCAAAATTGATGGCCGGATCGGCGGGCAGGATCTTCAAGGTATTCAGGAAGCCGAACACGAGCTGCGCCACCAGCCATTGCTGGAAGTGGCGAAGGGCCAGTACAATTCTCGTGATCAGCATCTTCAATGGGTCAGTCCATCCTCAGGATGATCTTGCCGAAAATCTGGCGGCCTTCCATGCGCTCCAGCGCCCGGTCGATTTCGTCAAAACCCACTTCGGTATCGATGACCGGATGCACAATGCCACGCGCCATCTTCTGCATGGCGTTTGCCATGTTTTCCATGCGGCAGCCGAAGGAACCAAGCAGCTTCAGCTGCTGCTGGAACAGCATCATCAGGTTGATCTCGGTCGAGACGCCGGATGTGGAACCGCAGGTGACGAGACGCCCACCACGCTTGAGGCAGAGCATGGAACCCGCCCAGGTATCCTTGCCGACATGTTCGAAGACGACATCGACGCCCTTCTTCTTGGTCAGCTTGCGCACCACGCCTTCAAAGCGGTCGGTGCGGTAGTTGATCACATGATCGGCGCCGAGCGCCTTGGCCTTCTCAATCTTGTCGTCGGAACCGACAGTGGTGATGACCGTGCAACCGATTTTCTTGGCCAGCTGAATGGCAGCCGTGCCGATGCCGGAGCCGCCGGCATGCACCAGAATGGTTTCGCCCGGCTCCAGCTTGGCATTGTCGAAAAGCATGTGTTCGACGGTTCCGAACGTGACGGGTGCAAGGGCAGCGCCGACAGCATCTACACCCGGAGGAGCCGGAACCAGCTGGCGGGCGGGAATATTGATCTTTTCCTGCGCAAAGCCATCGAGATGGAAGCCATGCACGCCGCCGACATGTTCGCAGAGATTGTCGCGGCCTTCCCGGCAGGGCTTGCAGAGGCCGCAGACGCGCGCGCCATAGACCGAGACAAGCTGGCCGGGCAGCACATTGGCAACGCCGGGGCCAATCGCTTCCACCACGCCTGACGCCTCGGCGCCGATGGTCAGCGGCATCTTGCGCTTGGCAAAGGCCATGCCGCGCCAGCCCCAGACATCGATGTGATTGAGGGCCACCGCCTTCACGCGCAGCGTCACCTCGCCCGGTGCCGGGGCTTCCGGCTCGGGGATATCGACAGCTTCGAGACGACGATCATCAATCAGTTGCAATGCGCGCATAAGGGTCTTCCTTCGCCCGAAGGCGTCTAGAGCATGTCGCGCAAAAGTGTGCAGCGGTTTTGCGCTAACGACATGCGTAAAACAAGGACCTAAAGCGTGAGAGCCGGTCTGAAAGACGGCCACACGCTTTATAGCTGGGATCAGCAGAATGGAACCGGTGTTTAGGCCGGCTCCCGCGTCATGACAAGGCTGGCATTCTGGCCGCCGAAGCCGAAGGAATTCGACAGCACGGCCTTCACCTCAGCATCCCGCTTCACATTCGGCACCACGTCGAGCTGAATGGCCGCATCCGGGTTGGTGTAGTTGATGGTCGGCGGCAGCGTTCCCGTCAGCATGGTCTGGATGGAGAACACGGCTTCGACCGCACCGGCTGCCGTCAGCGTATGGCCGATCATCGACTTGTTGGAGGAGCAGGGAATGCCGTCCTTCAGACGCTCGCCGAACACGGAAAGCATCGCGCCATATTCCATCTTGTCGTTTTCCGGCGTCGAGGTGCCATGGGCATTAATGTAGCCAATCGCGTCCTCGCCGATGCCGGCATCGGCAAGAGCTGCTCTGATCGTCGCAATGGCAGGCCCGCCATCCGGCGAAGAGCGCGTGCGGTGGAAATGGTCGGCCTTTTCGCCGCAACCCTTCAGGATGCCAAGAACCTTGGCACCGCGGGCCACCGCAGATTCGAGCGATTCCAGCACCAGCGTTGCTGCACCTTCCGCAATCACGAAACCGTCGCGATCCTTGCTGAAGGGCTTCGATGCCTTTTCCGGTGGATCGTTCTGCGTGGAGAGCGCCGAGAGAAGCGAGAAACGGATCAGCGCCTCGGCGCTGACGGAACCGTCCGTCGCAACCGTCAATGCGCGATCGGTACGACCCTGGCGAATGGCCTCGACACCGAGCTGGATTGCCGTTGCACCGGATGCACAGGCTGTCGACAGCGTCACCGGCAGGCCGCGCGTACCGAAGTGATCGGAAAGCCGCTCCGAGATCGAACCGAACTGAGCCGCTTCCAGGAAAACCGGATCGGGACGCTGACGCATGGCCGTGAGGAAACGGTCATAGGCATCACCATCGCGCTGCGGCGGCGGCGCACGGTCAGCCAGCTCAAAGCGATCGCTCCATTCCGGTTCGACCGGGGGAGCGGCCAGGAACAGCGGACCTTCGAAATCACCGGAGAGGCCGGCCTGGGCCAAGGCCTCGGTCGTCGTTTCGCGTGCCATGGCAAAGGAGCGCTCGACGGCATTGGGGCGAGGAATGGCGATGAAATCCACCGTGCCACTGATGCGGGTCGAAAGCCCTTCGGTCGGAAAACGCTCGATCTTGTGGATGCCTGACGTTCCGGATGTCAGCGCCGCCCAGTTGTCGGCCAGACCCTGGCCGAGCGAGGTGATCACCCCCATGCCGGTCACGGCAATGATGGGGCGGCCCAGATGATCCTTGAAAGCAGTGTTCGTCATGATCGTCTCCTCAGGCGTTGCCGGAAAGAACGGCAAGGCCTTCGCCCCTGATGTAGCCAACGGTCGTTACGACCGCATGGGTCGCGCCGCCGGACATGGGCTTTTCATGATCCTTGTCGAAAGCGGGCACATGCGCATTGGTGTCCAGCGCCAATGCAGCGAGCGCGAGGCCGAGCGGGAACTGCGCTTCGAGTGCGTGACCCGTTACGCCACCATAGCCACGAATGGCCGCACCCGGAAATTCCGATTCCAGAACAGCCCGTTCGCGTGCCGCAAGATCGACGAGGCCACTCGACCCCGAGAAGACGACGAGATCGGACGCAGGAAGATCGGAAGCCAGACCCGCCAACCGGCCAAGGCGTGTTTCCAGACCGCGATCCTCACGACGGCCACGATCGCCCTCGATATCGTCGATGACGGCATAGATATGCGCACCGCGTGCTTCCGCATTGGTGCGCGATTCCAGCACCAGGAAGGCCCCGACGGAGCCCATGATCATGCCGCCGCCGTTTTCGATCGCGCGCGACCAGAGCGGATGCCAGTCCCCCGTTGCATGCGCGCGGATACCTTCCACCAGAAGAATGATGTCGGCGCGCTCCGCAACAAAAGCGCCACCGACCAGCGAATGGGTGGACTGGCCGGACTTGATGCGGTGATAGGCCGTCTCGACCGCGGAAATGCCAGCTGCCTCTTCGCCCATAAAGGTGCGCGAAGAGCCGGTGACCTTATGCACGATGGAGATATTGCCGGCCATCAGGTTGGAAAGCTGTGCCAGGAACAGCGTCGGGCGCAATTCGGTGGTCAGCTTCTCGTTGAGCAGCTGTTCGCGGTCGTTGCGCTTCAGCCCCTCGTTGACGATCAGCGTGTCGACATTGATGTCGCGCTCGCCGCCACCGGCCGCCACGATCATGTCCATCGTGCCGCAGGCTTCGGCATTGTCCTTGAGACCGGCATCATCCAGCGCGAGACCGGCGGCGAAAACACCAAGCCGCTGCCAGTTTTCCATCTGGCGCTGGTCGCCACGCTTTGCGATCTGCTGCGACCAGTCGATCTCGGGCATCGGATGAATGGGGTAGGGCTTGAAGCGTTCGGCATCGACCCGCGGGGCAGCAACCTCGGAGGACGTCAGCAAGGAAATATGGGCATCCTTGCCCACGCCCTGGCAGGTGACGATGCCAATACCTGTGATCACGACATCATTGTCGGACTTGCTCATCTCAGGATCAATCCTTCTGCTTTCCGTTCAGGAACGGGAGCCAAGCGCTTCCATCAGGCCGACTTCGGAAGCACGCTTGCGAACGATATCCGCCAGCGGCACTTCATCGAATGGCAGGGTGCGCAGTTTCAGCTGCGCATCGCAGACCTTCTTGCCTTCACACGAGATCTTGGCCTTGGTCACGGCATAACCGGAACCGTCATGCTCCAGAAAAGCTTCGATGTCGAGCACGGCATTCGGCTCGACAAAGCTTCTCATCTTGGCCCCGTCGACAGACATCAGGAACGGCATGGCGGCAAAATTGGAATAGGCCAGCAGCAGAAAGCCGCTTGCCTGCGCCATCGTTTCGATCAGGAGCACGCCGGGAACCAGCGGCATGCCAGGAAAATGTCCCTCGAACACGGGGCTCGCCTGTGGAACCACGGAGGTTGCCTTCAGCGTCCTCGCCTCGATATCGACCGCACTCACACGGTCGATCATCTGGAAATACTCAAGAAGCATCAGGCATTCTCACCACGGGCGTTTCAGCCCTTGGCAGCCCTCAGTTCATCGATCTTGGCGCAGAGATTCTTCAAAACGAAGTATTCCTCGGTCGAAACCTTGCCTTCGTTGACTTCCTGCGTCCACTGCTCAAGCGGGATCTTGATGCCGAATTCCTTGTCGATCGCAAAAACGATGTCGAGGAAGTCGAGGCTGTCGATGCCGAGATCGTCGATCGTGTGGCTCTCGGGCGTGATGGTGGCGCGATCGATCTCGCTCGTTTCAGCGATGATGTCGGCGACTTTGTCAAATGTAGCGGTCAAGCTCGTATCCTCTGAATTCTTGATTTATTGTGGGTCCCACATAAGGAAATCCAGCCGAAATGCCAATGGCATCCGATTCAGCCGGGAAATTTTTGCATCTGCTGTGTTGCGGAAACAGCAATCAGACCTTGACAGGGGCTGATAGCTTTAAGCCGCTCGATGTTCAACGAGAGCTGCGCGAATAGCCTCCAGAACGCCATCCGGATCGATGCCGGTCGTCACGATCTGGCTCGGCAGACCGTCCCAGGGGCTCGGCGGAAAACCGCGGCCATCCGGCTTCTGGATCGTCTGGCCATCGGCGATGCCGCCGCAAACGACACGGATGGAGCCGCTGCGAGTCTCGAAGAGATCTGGACGCACGACATAGACGCAGGCGCAGCTGTCATGCACCACCATGCCATCGCCGACGCGGCTCTTGTAGAAGTCGATATAGAGCTGAGAAATATCCGACAGCAGACGCACATCATCGGCGCCTGCCTCGACCATCTTGGCGAGGTAGCCGCTGGTCATGACGGTCTTCATGGTGACGTCGAGACCGATCACCGTCACCTTCCACGGGGCCGTGAAGACGATATCGGCCGCTTCCGGATCGCCATGGATATTGGCTTCAGCCGCCGGCGTCACATTGCCCGGCACGTCGAAGGCGCCGCCCATGATGACGACTTCCTTGGCAAGCTTGGTTATTTCAGGGGCGGCCTGAAGCGCCAGCGCCAGATTGGTCATGCGGCCAACGGCGACCAGCGTCACTTCGCCCGGGTGCGCGCGTACGGTGTCAATGATGAACTGATGCGCTGGGCGCGGATCGGCCTGACGCGAAATTGATTGCGGGATCACCACGTCGCCAATGCCGTTATGGCCGTGAATGGCGGTCGGCCAATGGCCTTCCTTGCGGGCCGGATCGATGGTTCGGTCTGCGCCGCGTGCGACGGGCGCATCGATGTTCCAGGCTTCCGCAAGGTAAAGCGCGTTACGGGTCGTCGTATCGACTGATGCATTGCCGAAGACGGTCGTCACGCCGACGAGATCAATCTCGGGATGACGGTGCAGGAACAGCAGCGCCATGGCATCATCAATGCCGGGGTCCGTATCGAAAATAACCTTGTGCATGGTCTGCCGTCCTGATGTTTCAAAGGCGCGGCAACATAGCGCCGTGCGGTGCGGACACAAGAGCTTTCATCCAATTGCGACAAGAATCCGATTGCCGAAACAGGCCGCAGGTGCCAGAAGCGCCGCATCGATCTCTCCAGTTCCTCCGAGCCCTTCCCGTGCATGACCTTGCCCTGAATGTCGTCCTCCTGCTGTTTGTTGTCGCCATTCTTGCTGGCTTCATCGATTCGATTGCAGGCGGCGGAGGATTGATCACCATCCCTGCCCTGCTACTGGCAGGCATTCCGCCCCTGGAAGCACTGGCAACAAACAAGGTTCAGGGACCGTTCGGCGCAGGCTCCGCCACGATCGCCTATGCCCGCAAAGGACATGTAAAGCTGAAGGAGCAATTGCCGATGGCCGCCATTGCCTATGTGGCAGGCGGAGCCGGTGCGATCATTGCCTCACATATGCCGTCCAAGCTGCTGGGAACAGCCATCCCCTTCCTGCTGATCGGCATCGCCCTGTTCTTCGCGCTGAAGCCCAACCTGTCGGACACGGACAGCACGCGCCGCATCTCCCCCGCCCTGTTCGCGATCACGGCAGTGTCGGCGGTTGCGCTTTATGACGGCATTTTTGGCCCCGGTGCCGGATCCTTTTACATGCTGGGCTTTGTGCTGCTGGCAGGCTTCGGCATGCTGAAGGCGACCGCCCATACCAAGCTGATCAATCTCGGTTCCAACCTCGGCTCGTTCACCGTTTTTGCCATCAACGGCACGATGCTCTGGAAGCTCGGCATCATCATGGGGATCGGTCAGCTGATCGGCGCGCAACTGGGGTCGCGGCTCGCCATGCGCAGCGGCGCAAAGCTGATCAAGCCGCTGCTGATTATTTCCTGTCTGGCACTCGCCATAAAGCTTCTTGCCGATCCCGCCCATCCGCTGCGCCAGTTGATCGGCTTCTGAAAGGGGATCAGCCTTTCATTTTGAGCGGCAGACCAGCCGCGATGAAATAAACCTCGTCCGCCGCCGCAGCCAAAGCCTGATGCAGGCGGCCTGCATGGTCTCGGAAGTCGCGGGCCATCTTGTTCTCTGGCACGATGCCGAGACCGACTTCGTTCGATACGAAAATCAGATGCGCGGATAGATCGGAGAGAGAAGACACAAACGCCCTGCCCTCGCCGTCGACGGCCCGTTCCTCCAGCATGAGGTTGGTGACCCATAGCGTCAGGCAATCGACCAGGATCACCCGATCCGGCGCATCGATCTCCGCTAGCTTCCCGGCAAGATCCGTCGTCACCTCATGCGTGATCCAGGCCTCGCCCCGATCTTCGCGATGGCGCGCGATGCGCGCCCGCATCTCGTCATCGAAGGCCTGGCCTGTGGCAATGTAATGGAGTTCACGCCCATCCCCGCGGGCCAGACGTTCGGCAAATGCCGATTTGCCGGACCGCGCGCCGCCAAGAACAAAGGTCACGCGTCGAGATCTGTCAGGCGCCATGTGCAATTCAAAAATGGAAAGGATGAGAAAACCCGAGCGGGAGATTCGTAGATCCTAGAGGCCCCCGCCCGGGGCTGATTGTGAAATCGTGGCACGCGCCACACAATATATTTTGGGAGTTCCGGCAATTCTGTCAACTGCCTAACCGCAAACGCAACGGATCCAAAACAGGGAGGGCCGCCTTAATGGCGATTAACAGGCTCCGGGACGCACTACCTTTCCGGAGCCTTCGGCATCAATGGCCGCGCTGAACGAATAGCCGCCAATTTCTTACCGCGAGGTTATTTTTCACCGCTCCAACGCAAAAGTTTTTGAGACACCGATCTTTCTATTGATCGGATGCTCCTAAGGTTTCCATTGAAATTTATGCAGCTGCATAAATAGTTTAGCGAAATCCTAATAAAACAGCGGGATAAATCGCACGACAGTTATTGAAGGGAAATCACACAGGGGAAACAGGCACGATAAGAAACGCCGTATCGTCATTTTACCGCCATGTCCTTGGGGTGAAGTAGCGAGACAATGACAGTGCCACGACGAAAGCGGATGACAATGGGACATAGACCATGATCAGGGCCAGTCTTCTTGCCGCAGGAGGTCTCCTTGCCAGTTTTCTTGCTGGTGTGCCCTCCGCCTATGCTTGCGGCAATGTCTCCATTGCGGAGATGAACTGGAACTCTGCCGGCGTGGCAGCCCATGTTGACCGGCTGATTCTCTCCTTGGGCTTCGGTTGTACGGCAGAGCTCATACCAGGCGACACGGTTTCCACCTTTGCGACCATGAATGAAAGCGGCCAGCCGGATATCGCGCCAGAACTGTGGGTCAATGCATTACGCAGCCAGCTTGAGCCGGCGTTTGCCCAGGGACGCCTGGTGATCGGAGCCGAGATCCTGGCAGATGGCGCAATCGAGGGCTGGTGGATACCTAAATTCCTGGCGGACGCACATCCGGAGATCCGTACCGTTCAAGATGCCTTAAAGCAGCCGAACCTGTTTCCCGATCCTTCGAATCCCTCGCAAGGCGCCGTCCGCAATTGTCCCTCCGGCTGGAGCTGCCAGATTACCACGGAGAATCTCTATCGCGCGTTGAATGCAAAGGATAAGGGCTTTTCGCTTGTCGGTTCCGGCAGCGCTGCGGAACTTGACGCCTCCCTTGAAAAAGCTTTCGCCGAAAAGACCGGCTGGCTCGGCTACTACTGGGCGCCGACTGCCATTTTCGGCAAGCATCAGATGGTCAAGCTTTCCATGGGAGTGCCCTTCGATAAGGCGGAATGGGATGGCTGCACCTCCGTCAAGGATTGTGCAAACCCGAAGCCGAATTCCTATCCGACCTCACAGGCGTTCACGGTCGTCACGCGGCGCTTCGCCGACAGCGCCGGCCCGGCGCTGGCCTATCTCAAGGCACGACAATGGGGTAACGGCACGCTGAATACGCTTTTAGCCTGGCAGAGCGAACACAATGCAAGCAACGAGCAAACTGCTCTCTATTTCCTCAAGAGCCATGAGGATATCTGGAGTGCCTGGCTAACGCCTGATATCGCGGATAAAGTAAAGGCCGGACTGTAACTTTAGCTCTTACAAGCTTCGCGTCAGGAAGCTGCGGCAAATATCGCGCCAATGCGATCCTGATGAAGAGGTTTTAATATGAGTAAGGTTTCCCCGATCGGAACACGCGAGTCGGTTGCTGACGCCATCAACGGCATGAGTTCCGATAACCAGTCCTGGCTTCAGCTGATGATGGAAAATCCGGCAGCCGACGACACATTGCTCGATGGCCTTCATCTCTATCTGGATCGCGCTTCCGAAGCGAAGTTTCTCAATTCGCTAAAGCTTCAGAAGGCGGGGGAATGGATGGGAAATCTCACGGCCGGCCGCTTGCAGATCCGCCTGGCGGAGGCCGCGCGATCCAGCCAGCATGCAGCCTACCAGGCATTTTATGAAGGGCTGAAGCGCTCCGGAGGCTTCGAGCGGGCCTATCCCAAGGCAAAAGTATAAAGTTGCCGCGGTCTGGTACCCTGTCATAGGGATACGGCCGGGAGAGTATCCCGGCCGTTACAGTTTAAATTGTTACTGAGCGGCGCGCTGAACGCGCTTGCCGGCATCCTGGGTTGCATTGACGGTGTTGGCCGTATCCTGGCCCATGCCGCGGATCGTATTGCCGCAAGACGTAAGAGAAACCAGGGTAACGAGCGTTGCGGCGATCAGGCAGACGGATTTCATGTCAAATGCTCCAGTGAACAAAGGTTTGAAAGGGATGTGAAGATGTTCATCCGGCCACTGGAACGTTTGAAGGCCAAAAAGGTTCACGATATTCTGCGGCGCCTTGCAAATTGTTGTGAGGCACTCCTTCGCACGCAACCGAAGCTCTGACCATTTAACGGATTTTTCTCACTCCCTTGCGCATTCCTAAGCACAATCGGAGCGGAGGAAACAGGACTTGACCACGCAAGCCAATATTGTCGTTCTCACGGGAGGCGGGCTCAATCCGCAGATTATGATCAATGCGTTGGCAGGGCATTTCCCCAACCTGCATGTCATCGAAGAACAGTATGAGACAAAATCGCTGATCCTCAAGCGTCGCGCCCGGCGACTGGGGTGGCCGACAGCCTTTGGGCAACTCGCAACCATGGCGGTGTCCCGGCTCGGAAAAACGATGGCACAGCGCCGGACGGAGGAAATCCTGCGCGACTATGGCTTAAGTGGCAAACCCCATCCTGACGTGCCCATTACGCGCGTAAACTCTATCAACGATGCAGACACAATCGAATCGGTTCGCAAGCTGAGACCGGCGGTGGTCTTCACCATTTCGTGCCGCATTTTGAAAGCCAGCACGATCGAGGCAATCCCCTGCCCGATCATCAATTTCCATGCCGGCATCAATCCCACCTATCGAGGTCAGATGGGCGGCTATTGGGCACGGGTAGAGAGGGACGAAGAAAACTTCGGCGCAACAGTCCATCTGGTCGATGCGGGCATCGATACCGGGGCAACGCTCAAGGAAGCGCGTGTGCGCCCCGCGCGCACCGACACCATTTCCACATATCCGCTATTGATAACCGCAGCCGGAACGGAGGCCGCAATTCGGGCCATCGAGGATGTGTTGGAAGGCCGTTCGACAGCTGTGCATCCAACAGGCCGTTCCGTACTCCGCTTCCCGCCACCGGTCTGGACCTACCTGTTCCACGGCCTGAAACGCGGCATCTGGTAGCGACTGTTTGTAAGTCGCATGAGACCGTTGCAAAGCCTTTCATTCTGTGGAACAAAAAGTCTCCAGTTTCGCGAATGTCTCACGTGCTAATGCAAACCTGGGCGGAATGTAGAGCTCCGCCATCGTCGCAGATCCGCCAATGACCTGGCAGATATCACGACAGAAAGGCCGCAATATGCAATATGACTGGACCGGTCATGATCACCGCCGTCGCATGTTTATCCGTTTCGGCTGGATCATCGCTTCGTCAACGGTTCTCTTGGCCGTTATGCTAATGCAGATCTCCTGAATTCTATGAAGCACTCGCTCCGATCTCAACAGAGAACGGAGCGAGCGGCTTGATATCATTGCAGTATTACGCGGCTGCCCGACCCATTTCGACATAAGCCTCACGGATGTTTTCGGCAACAGCGCGCGCCGGGACGGACAAGGTTTCCGCCGTGATCAACCGGATATCGAAGGTAATGAGTTCGGGTAGTCCTTCCTTCGGCCCGAGAACGCGCATGTCATCCGTGATGTAGGAACGCGGGAACGGCGCGATGGCCAGATCGGAGACCACAGCTGCACGCTGTGCCATTGTGTTGGCACTGAGATACGCCACTCGATAAGGCCGTTTCATCCGCTCCAATTGCTCCAGCGCTTCCTGCCGCCAGATGCATCCATCCTCCCAGATCGAGATCGGCAATGGATCCCGCAAGTGGGCAGTGCCACACCGTGCACCAGCCCAAACAAGCTTCTCCGTGTAGATGACCTCGCCCTCAGTCGGAAACGGCTTTGACGCGCAGTTGATCAGCGCAAGATCCAGCCGTTGCTCCTCCATACGACGGCGCAGCTTGATGCTCATGTCAACCGTCACATCCACCATGATGCCCGGAAACTTTGCGGCAAAATCCCTGAGGATGCCTGGTAGCAGACGCTCGGCAATATCGTCTGCCGCACCCAGGCGCACGACACCGGACAACTCGGGCATGACGAAGCGTGACATCGCCTCATTCGAGAGAGCAATCATTCGCCGGGCATAGGAGAGCAGCATTTCACCATGCTGGGTAAGTGTAACGGAACGCGCGTCTCGCAGAAACAGCGTGGTCCGCAGTTGCTCCTCCAGCTTCTTGATCTGCATGGAGACGGCGGAGGGTGTCCGCAAAACCGCTTCAGCCGCCGTCGAAAAATTGCCGGTTTCCGCAATGGCGACGAAGGTGCGCAACACGTCGTTATCCAGCAAGGGTAGCGATTGGCGAAACGGAGCATTCATCGGGTCAACCTTCAATTTTTCTCACAGTAAGCACCATATCATTTCGTTTGATTGATCGTCAATCCAAGCGCATTTTCAGCTCATGAAACACAACAAATGTCGATGAAACCTATAAAATCAATTCGTTTGAGTGATGCGTCATCTCATCGCATGCTGCATTGCCACGATCGAAAGGAGCCCCTTCCATGGCACTGTTAGACACCAGTTCCGGCCAATATGGCTGGCTTCCATCCCGGCCTTATCTTCCGCTTTCCAGGATCGGAAAGCTTTTACACGCTTGGCGCCTCGCCTATGAAAAGCGGCGCACGGAAAGACTTCTCGAAGCGCTACCGTATGACGTACGCAAGGATCTGGGCTGGCCAGACAGCGACGGCATCACCAAGGCATCACGATGAAATTGCTGTTTGCGACAAGGGCCGACCCGCTCCTGCCCGCCAGCAGAGCCGATCGGTCCATCGCATCCAAGAACTTCAGGCTACTATCTCCCACAATCTGATAATCGTCAGGACGGCACCGTCATCGGGCATTTGTCTTTTAGCGACGTGCGTGTTGCACTGATTTCGCGAGCATGCCGCGAATATTGATCCCGACGTCGCAAACAGGACATTGAAGAACCACAATTTCAAGCGACGAATGGGGGCCGCCACGGAGTCCCCGCCCCATGACCAAGATTCAGGCCAAGAAACGCACTCTCGTCTTTTTCCTCGTACCGCATTTTACCATGCTGCCCTTCGCAGCTGCCGTCGAAACCTTGCGCATTGCCAATCGAATGCTGGGTTATCCCGCCTATAGCTGGCGGCTCGCATCCGCTGATGGAGAGAAAGTGTACTCATCGAGCGGCATCGCAATCGAGGTCAACTCGTCCATTGCCGACGAACGCAAGCACTTGGGCGGAGAAAACCGCCCCAATATGGTTCTCGTCTGTTCCGGCGTTTATGTGGAAGAGTTCCAGAACAAATCCGTCAATGCCTATCTGCGTGAGACCTATAACCGCGGCGTTGCTGTCGGCAGCCTCTGTACCGGCGCCCATGTGCTGGCACAGGCAGGGCTGCTGAACGGCAAGCGCTGCGCCATTCATTGGGAAAATCTGCCGGGCTTTTCAGAAGCCTTTCCGCAGGCCGAGGTTTACGCGGACCTCTATGAGGTGGACAGCAATATCTACACCTGCGCCGGCGGCACCGCATCGCTCGACATGATGCTGAACCTCATCGGCCAGGATTTCGGCGAAAACCTTGTGAACCGCGTTTGCGAGCAGCAGCTGACGGACCGCGTGCGCAACCCGCATGATCGCCAGCGCCTGCCGTTGCGCGCCCGCCTCGGTGTGCAGAACTCCAAGGTGCTGTCGATCATTGAATTGATGGAAAGCAATCTGGCAGAGCCGATTTCCCTCGTCGAGATCGCCGATCATGTCGGCCTCTCCCGCCGCCAAATCGAGCGCCTGTTCCGGCAGGAAATGGGCCGTTCACCAGCCCGCTACTATCTCGAAATCAGACTGGATCGCGCCCGCCATCTCCTCGTGCAATCGTCGATGCCGGTTGTTGAAGTTGCTGTTGCCTGCGGCTTCGTCTCCGCGTCACACTTCTCCAAGTGTTATCGCGAAATCTACAATCGCTCACCGCAACAGGAACGGGCAGAGCGTAAATTGACGGTCATCACGCACAGGATGGGCGCAGCCGCCTGAAGCTCCCCAGTTAGCGAACGCAAGCGTCAGGCAACAGCCAGACGCTTGCGGTTCATCACTTGGCTCTCCAGTTCGCGGACCATGAAGTGGTCTGAAAACACCCGATCACGACCGGACTGTTTCGCCATGAACAGGTACTGGTCGGCGGCATTCACGTAGTTGATGAAGGTTTCGCGCGCCTGCACCTCGGCAAGGCCGATCGAGACTGTTGCGGCGATGTCTTCATCACCGAACACATAATGAAGACGCCCCAGTTCCTCTCGGATCATTTCGCAGAAATCCGAGGCCTGCTCTCCGTCCATGCCTTTCAGCAGAAGACCGAATTCCTCCCCGCCAAGGCGGCACAAGAGATGCTTCTCCTGATCCACCAATTGCATGAGACGCGCACCCATGGCCACGAGCACGCTGTCACCAAAGTCATGGCCGTATTTCTCGTTGAGGCGCTTGAAGTGGTCGATATCAATAATGGCCATGCCACAAGCTTCCTTGTTGTCCAGGCAATCATCGATCAACACCTTACCTGCCGTGTAGAAATGGCGGCGGTTGAAGAGACCCGTCAGGTAGTCGCTGGAAGCCGCCTGACGCAGCTGCTTGATCTGCGCCAGCGTATCAATGTTGTGGTTGACGCGGCACTGAACCTCTTCGGTCAGCAGCGGCTCATACACCACGTCGTTGCCACCCGCCTTCAGAAAGCCGACGGACTTGATACGGTCTGACGAGGGAAAGACGCCCATGATGCGTGTTCGGTCTTCGCTGACCTTGCGGCGCAGACGCCGGGCAAGTTGGCTGCCCTCCATATCCGGCAGGTTATGGGCGCAAATGACGAGCTCAATGTCCTGGAACTGCTCCGCCAGCAGAAGTGCGGTCGTACCGTTGAGCGCTTCTGATACGGAAAAGAGCTGCGAGCGGAAGAAATCGACAAGCCAGTTGCGGACCGTCGTATCGTGATGGGCAATCAGCACTCGACGATCACGGTTCGCGAGTGTCCGCTTGACGCATTGGACGATGGTGTCGCAGGCACGTTCGCTATCTTTCAAGACATAGTCCACGACGCGGCGGTCGAGGATGCGTTCCCGAACGCCCAAATCGAATGTGGCGGTAAAGACGATTGTCGGGACATGCCGGCTCATTGTGAGATCGACAACCTCACCATGCGGAGAACCGGGGAGGTTGAGGCCGACGACCGCAATGGAGAAGCGATCTCCGCGCTCCAACGCCTGGCGTGCGGCGTCCATACTCGAACAATGAACTACATCCAGATCGACTTCACGCTTGAAACGATAGGTCAGGATAGAGGCGAAGGTACGCGAGTCATCGATGAGAAGAATCGGTCCGTCCCGTCGTACCTTAGCGCCCTGAGGCTCATTCTGAATGTAGGGCATTTACACTGCTGCCTTATGCCGGAACGGCGGCCTTAGCTCTGGTTTCGCGTCGGGCCTGCTCGGACTTGATCTGATGCAGCGTGTCCAGGTTCTGGTTCACGCGGCAATAAAACTCTTCGTCGATGAAGGGGCGCAGCATGAAGTCATTACCGCCGGCCTTGAGGAAACGCGCGGACAGCAGACGATCGGTTGAAGACGACACGCCAATAATGCGAAGCTCGTGCGAACCGCGCACCGAACGAATGCGACGGGTCAGTTCAAAGCCATCGATGTCGGGCATGTTGTAGTCAGTCACGACCAGGCCGATGTCCGGGTTCTTCTTCAGCAGATCGATGGCCTTGGCGCCGCTTTCGGCGACGCTGACACGGAAATTGTAACGCTTCAGGCGCGTGGAGAGCAGCGCACGCGCCGTCGGACTGTCGTCCACGATCAGCACGTGATGACGATGATTGGTGAGGAAGCGGCAGACCGATTCAACCAGCATTTCCACCGCGAAGATATTGTCCTTGAGGATGTAGTCGACGATATCTTTCGCCAGAAGTTTTTCGCGCGTGTTTTCCTGGAAGGTGCCCGTGAAGACAATCGTCGGAATATTGAGATCCGTCAGATACTCAAGTGCCTCGCCGTTTTCGGCGCCCGGCAGATTGATATTGGAGATGGCAAGCGTCACCGGCGTTTCCGACAGCTCGTTTGCCATCATCAGATCTTCATACGTGCGGCAGATTTCCGGGTCGATCCCAAAGATTTCCGTCAGGCGCTGACGGATCATGGAGGTAAAGACATTCGAGTCTTCGGCCACGATGATACGAGCGTCCGGAAACTGTTCGCCGGAATATTGCATTCCGGAAATGCCCAAGTAAGTCATGATCCGCCTTCTTCTTTGTGATCCGAAGTGAAACTAGCGGACGCCGATTGCTGAAAGATTAAGCCGCGGCATCTACACGGGCACAAAGCAACAGAAAAAGGCGACCTTTACAGGCCGCCTTTCAAAGATGGTCAACCGACCGTTACTGTCCCAAACTTAAGCAGTTTACGCCCGAAGCACAGTATTATCGGGATCGAATGGACTTTCCGGCACGACTTCCGCTTCGTATTGCGTACCGAGGATTTTGACCTTCAGCTTTGTACCAACCACGGCATGTGAAGGCTTGACCATGGCAAGCGCCACCGACTTGCCGATGCGCCAGCCGTAGCCACCGCTCGTGACGCGCCCGACAAGCGCGCCAGACTCATCATAAATGGCTTCAGATCCGCGCGCGTCGACATCACTATTCCCGCTCACGGTCAGCGTCACAAAATTCCAGCGCAGGCCCTTTTCCTTGGTGGCCACCATCGCATCCCGCCCGATGAAGTTCTTCTCCGGACGAATGAAGCGGTCGAGGCCGGATTCGAAGGCATTGTATTCGATGGAGAGTTCGCGCCCCATGTTTCGATAGGACTTCTCGACCGCCATGGCCACCATGGCCCGGATACCGAAGGGCTTGATATTGAACTCGGCACCGGCTTCGAACAGCTTGTCGAAGATATAGGCCTGCATTTCAATCGGGTGATGCAACTCCCAACCGAGTTCGCCGATGAAATTGACGCGCAGCGCATGGGCGGTGGCGACACCAACCGATATCTGCTTGCCGGTCAGCCAGGGGAAATCCTTGTTCTCCAGGCTGGTGCGAGTGAGCTTTTTCAACACATCGCGCGACTTCGGCCCTGCCAGAACCAGCACGCCGTATTTTTGCGTAATCGGCTGCAGCGTGACAGAACCATCCTTGGGCGCCAGACGCCAGAGGAGGTCATGGTCATGCGCTTCGAGGCCACCAGCGGACACCATGTAGAAGCGACCGGACGCCCACTCATAGACCGTGAACTCCGCCTTCACGCCGCCAGCCGGTGTCGGCAGATGGCAGAGCGCGATACGGCCGCGCTTCTTCGGGATGGCATTGGCGAAGATGCTTTCCAGCCAGTCGCGGGCACCGGGACCGGTGACTTCGATCTTGGCGAAAGGCGACATGTCCAGCACGCCGACATTCTGGTGGACATGCTTCACTTCATTCCCCACATGCTCCCAGTAATTGGAGCGGCGGAAGGACCACTTCTCGACGAAACGTCCATCTTCCAGCGCAGGCGCATAATTGTGGTTGGTAATGACATCTGCACCAACGCCCTTTTCGCTTTCCGGCAGTTCATAGCCCTCAGGCGCATACCAGTTGGCACGCTCCCAGCCATAGAGTGAGCCGAACACGCCGCCGAGCTTCTTCAGGCGATCATAGATCGGCGTCACCTTCAGCGGACGAGCGGCCGCGCGTTCCTCGTCCGGATAGTGCATGGTGAAAACGTTGGCATAGGCCTCCTCGTTCTTGGCGATGAGGTAGCCTTCGGTTGCGTAGGGGCCAAAGCGGCGTGGATCGACGCCCATCATGTCGACGGTGGGTTCGCCATCGACGATCCATTCCGCCAGCTGCCAGCCGGCACCGCCTGCCGCCGTGATGCCGAAGGAATGACCTTCGTTCAGCCAGAAATTCTTCAGGCCCGGCGCTGGACCGACGATCGGGTTACCATCCGGCGTATAGGCGATCGCGCCATTATACACCTTCTTGATGCCGACTTCGCCGAAGGCCGGCACGCGTGCGATCGCCGTTTCGATATGCGGCATCAGCCGGTCCAGTTCTTCCTGGAACAGTTCGTATTCGCTCTGGTCCGAGGGACCATCGACATAACAGACCGGCGCGCCGACTTCATACGGGCCGAGGATCAGGCCGCCTGCCTCTTCGCGCATGTACCAGGCGGAGTCCGACTCGCGCAGCACGCCCATTTCCGGCAGACCCTGCTTGCGACGCTCCTGAATGGCCGGGTGCGGCTCGGTGACGATGTACTGATGCTCGACCGGAATGACCGGGATGTTGATGCCGACCATGTCGCCGGTCTTGCGGGCAAAGGAACCCGTGCAGGAAATGATGTGTTCCGCAATGATCTCGCCCTTGTCGGTCGTGACCTTCCACTGGCCATCGGCCAATTGCTCGATGCCCGTCACTGTCGTGTTGCGGTAAATGGTGGCGCCACGATCGCGCGCGCCCTTGGCAAGCGCCTGCGTCAGATCTGCGGGCTGAATGTAACCATCATCGGGATGCTGGATGGCGCCAAGGATGCCGTCCGTTTCGCAGAGCGGCCAGACTTCCTTGACCTGCTCGGGGGTGAGGATATTCACCTTCACGCCGATCGTCTCGGCGATCCCTGCGTAATACATGTATTCGTCCCAGCGGTCCTTGGTGCGGGCGAGACGAATGTTGGAGACTTTCGAAAAACCGACATTCATGCCGGTTTCTTCCTGCAGCTCCTCGTAGAAGCGGACGGAATATTTGTGCAGCTGTCCGACCGAGTAGGACAGGTTGAAGAGAGGCAGCAGGCCTGCTGCGTGCCATGTGGAGCCAGACGTCAACTCCTTGCGCTCGATCAGCACGACATCGGTCCAGCCCTTTCTGGCAAGGTGATAGAGCGTGGATACGCCGACGACACCGCCTCCGATAACGACCGCGCGGGCTTGAGATTTGATCGACATTTAACTTCCCCTCTTCAATGGTCTCGGCCGGAACCGGACCATCCGGCATGCGTGGCAACCGGATTGTGTCGCAAACAGATCGTATCGGACTATGCTGAAGACGAAAGAGGCATTGCCGCCCGTTTGCGACATGCGGATCAATTGCGGCGACGCGTCCAAGAATTTGATTTTCCGCAAGCGGGTGCGACCGCTTTATTCCTCGGCGGCAGAAACAGGATGAAGCACCACCAGCTTGTGGTCCGGGCGGTCGGAGGGACGGAATGTATGCTGCTGGAAAAGCAGCGGACCACGCCTCGGATGGTGGAAACGCCGTTCGCCGCCCTCCCGCTCCAGAACGACCTGCTGGCGCCAGCCATCCCGGAAGACGTCGCTCTTGTCCATGAGCATATCGACCAGTTCGCTCATGGCAGGATTTCGCATGGCCTGGCCGTAATCGGCCCGGAATTCCGCCAGCAGGCGCAAAGACCTATGCTCCCAGTCGGCGATCAACCCACGCGCCGATGGTTCCAGAAAAACGAAGCGAAGCAGGTTGCGGTCGCAGCCCTCGGTCAACCAGCCCTCAAACAGGTTTTCGGCGGGCGCATTCCAGACACAGCCATTCCAGAGCGCATCAAGCCCGTAAGCTGGCACGCCGAGGGATTCGACCATCCGTACCAGTGACTGCGGCGCCCCCGGGGAACCCAGCGTTTGGCTGTCATCCGGATCACGCCGACCCGCCAATTGAAAGAGATAGGCCCGTTCGGCCCGCGTCAATTCCAACGCGACAGCCAGCCGCGCAAGAGCCTGCGGGGAAGGATGCACCTCCCGCCCCTGCTCTATCCAGGCACACCACGTGGCGCTGATCCCGGCGCGATCGGCGAGATCCTCCCGCCTTAGGCCCGGCGTGCGGCGACGCCCGAACTGACGTTCCGGCTCCAACCGCTCGCGGTGGGAACGGACGAAATCGCCCAGCAATTTACGCTTTTCCAAATCCAGCATGGCAGAATCTATAACAGGATATCTTGTCACTTGTAACAGGATAAATTCGGCGCATTCTGTGTGTCATCACAGGAGACGGACGATGAATAACGAGACGACAAACAGCAATGCTGCGGCACATGATGCGCAGGTCCAAAGCCAATTCGGTGCACGCGCCAATTCTTATGTCACAAGCGCCGTTCATTCGACCGGCGAGGATCTTGCCGCGCTGACGGCGATTGTCGCCGATGCCAAGCCTGCTCGCGCCATCGATCTCGGCTGTGGTGGCGGACATGTGTCGTACGCGATGGCAGCCCATGCCGGTAGGGTCGTCGCCGTCGATCTGTCCGCCGACATGCTGGCCGCTGTTGCGCGCACGGCGGCAGAACGCGGCCTCGGCAATATCGAAACTGTTGAAACGTCCGTCGAATCGCTGCCATTTGACAGTGGCCATTTCGACTTCCTCGGCTGTCGCTATACGGCGCATCATTGGCACGATGTTACCGCCGGCTTACGCGAAGGACGCCGTGTGCTCAAAGCCGGTGCCCCTGCCGTCTTCATCGATGTCATCGCACCGGCCCATCCATTGCTCGACACGCATCTGCAGGCGGTTGAACTGCTGCGTGACACCTCGCATGTGCGAGATTACAGCCTGCAGGAATGGACCGCGATGCTGGGCCAAGCACGCTTTGGCCTCCAGAAAGTCCGAACTTTCCGGGTGAAGATGGAGTTCGATACCTGGATCCGCCGGATGGCAACCCCTGCGGATCTGGCCCAGACCATCCGCAGGCTGCAGGTGCTTGCCGCATCTGAAGTGAAGCAGCATTTCGAAATCGAGCCCGATGGTTCGTTCATGCTGGATATGGCAATGTTCGAAACCATTGCCATCTGATCAGCAAACGCCTCAGGCCGGCTTGGCATCCGGCTTTGGCTCCGTCTTCGGAGCAGAAGCCGGAGCTTCAGCGGCACGCTCCTTCGGCGTCTCCGGTTCACGCGGCACCAACATGGCGCGGATGGGCCCGCTGATATTCACATCCTGATGCGGATAGGGGATCTCGATCCCCTCCTCACGGAAGCGCTTGAGGATTTCAATGCGAACATTGTTACGCACGGTCATGCCGTCGCTCATATCCGCCAAGTGAAAGCGCATTTCGAAATCCAGCGACGAGCCGCCGAAGCGCAGGAATTCCACATGCGGTTCAGGATTGCGCAAGACCTGCGGCACCTGATTGATGATGTCGAGCAGGAGATCCATCACGCGTTGCGGGTCGGAATCATAGCTGACGCTGACCTGCACCTCTGACCGCTGAATGCGGTTTCGGTGAGTCCAGTTGCCGACGGCAGCGTTGATCAGATCCGAATTCGGCACGATGATCGACTGCTTGCGGAAGGTCTCGATTTCGGTGGCGCGCACGGAAATGCGTTTCACGATACCTTCCGTAGCCCCCGTAACAACGTGATCTCCCACCTTGAAGGGCCGCTCCACCAGCAGGATCAGACCCGACACGAAGTTCGACACGATATTCTGTAGGCCAAAACCGATACCGACCGAGAGCGCGGATGCGACAAGCGCCAGGCTGGAGAGGTTGATCCCGGCGGCAGAGACGCCAACCACGACAGCGAAACCCACACCGAGATAGCCGATGCCCGTTTTGACGGAGTTGCGCACGCCGGGGTCCACCTGGCTGCGGGCCATGACATTGCGATCGATCCAGCCTTGCGTCCACCGGGTTACGACATATCCGGCGAGGAAGAACAAGACGCCCACAAGGATTCCGACCAGCGAGATATTGATGTTGCCGATGGAGATTTGGGTGAACAGACGATAGGCGGCCGACTGGATATCCTGGATCTGAAAGCCCCAGGTGAGCAAAATCAATGGCACGCCGAAGATAAAGGCAACGGCGTAAATGCCGAGGCCTGCTGCAAGGCCGATCTGGTCCAGCGTCACTTCGCCGAGCTTGTGGCGCTCCACGAGGAAGCGCCCCGCCACGGTCTTGGCAAAGGCACCCTGTTTGCCGACTGACTTGCCCGATAGAATGCCAATATACATCGTGACGATGACAGCACCCGTCAGCACGATCTGCGTCGAGAAGAAGCGCGCAAGCCCGACATAACCGGTCATGACAGCAAAGATCAGTGCAATACCCATCACGCGCAGCAGCGAGGGGAAGAAGCGCGGCCAGTGCCGGCCTGGCGCCTCAGGATCCTTGTTGTCATTCATCACCGGCTTCAGGAAGGAGATCGCGATCAGGATGCTGCCCTGCAGAACCGCAAGCGTAAGGCTTTTGACAATCGTGATCGAGACCGGCGAGTTCAGGGATTCGCTGATCCTGCCCAGCACGAAATCAAGACCATTCAAAACAGCCAGCGACAGCACGAACCAGCGCAGTTCCTTTGCGCCCGAATTGGAAAGCCGCATCAATCTCCAGGCCGGATAGCGCGGAGACAGCAGAGCTTCTGTCAGTTTTTCAACGAAATAAACGAGCCAGATGAAGCCAAAAATGGCGCCCACTATAGGGGTCACATCGGGCCGCAATACGTTGAAGCTCAACAGGAAGAAGAAGGTCGTGATCAGGAAGGCCGTCAGCGAAAGGGTTTCGACGATCATCGACCAGAATGCATAAGACAGACGCGCTGTATAGAGCGGGTTTTCGTCGGCCAGGTTCCGCTTCATCAGGCGGCCGAAGAGGCGATGACCGCCCGCAAGGAAAAGAAGGCCGGATCCGACGGACAAAATGAGCGCCGCCAGAAGTGACAGTTTTTTGAACTTCCAAGCGAATTTTGCCCAGCCCGCAATGGTAATGCGGAATGCTTCCACTTCATCGAGAAACGCCTGTCCCGCATCGGCGAAGACAGCCGGGGAGAGTTCGGTGTGCTTCAAAAGCGTATCGCTGAAAAGTCTGCGACGCTTCTCGGTGATGTTGTTCGACAGAGTCTTGACCGCCGTGGACACCTGGCTGGCTTCGGTCACGCTCGCAGTAATGGCGGCCTTTTCACTCTGAAGCTTCTTGCGTTCCTCCGTCACCACCGTTGCCTCTGGTGGCTGGCCCTGCGCCGGCGGCTCCCCGATTTCCTTCAGTCGCGCCTGGATCTGTTCCACGCGCTGGCGCAGTTCCGCGATGGACTTGTCCACTTGCCCTGCGAGATCGTCCGCCTGCGCCTTCAGCTCGGCCAGCTGAAAATCCTCGGCATTGCTGGCATTCGCATTGGCCTGCATCCGGTCTAGCTGCTTGCGAACCTCCGTCAGCAGGGCCTGCGTTTTTTGCAGACCGCTCGCTTCCACGGTATCCGGTTGAGTATTCGCTACAGGTGCAGCGTTTGGCGCCGTCTGTTGTGCAAGGGAGGCCCCCGGGCCTCCAGCGATTGACCAGAACGCAACCACAACAAATAACACCAGTGAACGGGCAACGCTTTTCAGCAAGACCTTCTCCAACCAATCGAACCTGTGAGCAGAATATTGGAAATACTCCATAGATGCGTCGCCTAGGAAAAGAAAGCGGCGGAGTTTGGTCGGCTTTAACGACAATGCGGCGGAGGTTTTCTACGGCTGCAGCATTTGCCGCCAATGGAACAATGGCGACGCTTGTGACGTTATCGGACCGAAACCATCGACAGGAGGGTAAGGCCATGGAAAATGCAGGGATCGGCTGGCTCGCAGCCATTATTATCGGCGGCATTGCAGGCTGGCTGGCGGAACAGTTCATGCGCAGCAATATGGGCGTTCTGATGAACATCCTGCTCGGCATTGTAGGCGCCATCGTCGCGAATGCCATCCTCGGTGTGTTCGGCGTCGTGCTGGGCGGCTGGCTCGGCTACCTGATCGCGGGCTTTATCGGCGCCTGTATCTTGATCGCTTTGGGTCGCGCGATCCGGCGCTAACTGAGCATAATGACTTCATCGTAAAAGAGGATGGGGCGTCAGTTCGCCTCGTCCTTTTCGTTTTCACTCACCCCTCCGCAAGAGCGATTTCGCCCACATTATGCCCAAGCTGAATCGCCAGTGCTTCCACTACAAGATTGTGGTCGAGCCTCTGGGGCAGACCCGATACGGTAACGGCGCCGATGCAGCCGACGCCCTTGACCACAATAGGGAAGCCACCGCCGTGGGCGGCATAGTCCGCCGTCGGCAATCCCCATTTCTCCTCAAGCGTCGTTCCTTGGAGCGATAATTCGAGACCAATCAGATAGCTCGGCCGCAGGAAGCGCAGCACGAGATTGCGCTTGCGACGAATCCAGTATTCGAAATCCGGCCGTGCATTTGGCAGCGCGGCAAAGAAGGCCTGCTGCCCGTTGATCTGGATGTCGATAGAGAGGGTCTGGCCTCGTTCTGAAGCAAGGTCACGCAGATGCCGCCCGACCGACCATGCCGCATCTAGATCGAAACCTTCGAACTGAAGTGAACGCATCTGCGATTCAATTCGCTCAATATCCTGCTCAATTCCCACGACAAATCCTCCCTGTCGATCTGATAAAGAATCCGTTTCCATAACAATGTTGGCTGATCTTCACATGGCTCAACGGCCAATGAAAAGTCGAAGAACTTTTTTTGTGAGAGTGTTGGAGACAGCATGTGTTATCCACAGCGGCAGTCAATCCCCTGCAATATAAGGCTTCCGCGGGCATGCTCCACAATGGCCTGGGAACTGAGACGTGGCATCAGGCAAAAAGATGCGAAACTTTTTTGAAAAGGGTGCTGGACAAGCCGCAACAACCCCTTTATACGCCCCCTCACACAAGCGGTGCAGCACACTGAACCGCTCGGACGGGTGATTAGCTCAGTTGGTAGAGCAGCTGACTCTTAATCAGCGGGTCGTAGGTTCGAGCCCTACATCACCCACCAAATTTCCTAAAGCAAACAAGAAGATACGTTAATGCGCCGCTTAGGCGCAAAGCGGATGAAGACATCTTGCTCAACCGCGCATGTATCGGCACCCACCTATTCTGCCCATCGAAGTTTCGGACACCGCGCGATTTGCATTGCGACGATACCAACCCCGATCAGATGCAAACAGCCATAAGAAATGTCCGCACCTGTAATGGACGCAGCCTGGCTTCTCAGAGAGCCTGAGAGCTGGAGGCAAAGCGAGATCTCAGTCGCGACGTCGCGAGGGCAGCACGCGCTACCCGTCCCAACCAGTCAATGATGGTGAAACCTTGTGTGGGTGACGGACTGCACGCTGCCTGCGAAGCTGCAATCATCGTCAAATATCACGGCGCGGAATCCTGCGAGCGAACACTCTTTCTTGCAAAGCGCCTCTTGCGCAAATCCGCACGAAATCCGATTTAGAGCGCGACACACGGAGATGATAAAATGAAAAAGTCGGTAGCAACACTTTTTGCCATGGCCACGCTCGCACTTGTCACCTCTGGCTGCGCAAGCACGGGTGACCCGCATGTCTATCAGGGTGGTCCGGTGGGGGGCATGGTGCAGCAGCACGGCGGCGAAAATCCGACCCCAATTATCTTTCCACGCTCACAGGCTTACTGATAGCGTTGCATGAGAAGGCGTTGCGAGTCTAAGGCTGGCAACGCCTAACGCTTGACAATCACGCCGAGGCGTCGAGCGCCTGCTCTTCTTCATTTGCAAACATGGACTGCAGCTCGTTCTGTACGGCTGCCATGAACAGAGCCGCCTGATGTGAAACATCTTCAGGTGCTGCACCCTGACGGACAAGATTGGCGGCGAAGTCACGCATGGTAGCCCGCCAAAACTGGTTCGCCTCTTCTCCGTGAACCTTCTGCAGAACCTCGGCGCACCGCCGGATTTCGGCTATTCTCCTGTCGGCCGGGAAATGTGCGAGCGCCATGGTATCTCCTGAAACAAATCACGCGAATCACAAACATGAGCCGCAAGAATCGCCTGAAGTGGTTCTCAAATTCTAAACGGCCAATCGCATATTTGCTCCAGTCCCGGCTTGATACGGATTGCCGCAGGCGCTGATCGCATTAGAGCCTATCAGGGCTCAATGGAATCGTTCTGCCGGAAGCATTTTTGTCAGGATCAAGGCTTTCGGCGAAGTGCATACCTCCTGGTACGGTCGAGACGAAAGCCGAAGATAATGGCGGAAAATGATCCGGCCCCTCGGTTACGCCGCTTCGCCGATGCGAAGCGAAAAGCGTAACCGACGAATTTGATGCTTGCCGGATGCCAAAGGCAATCCGGCCCTTCGGGTTGGCTCAGGCGAGGTCATCTGCTTTGTCGAGCGGCTTGGCCGTATGCGTTAGCTACGACACGCGCCGCTCTCCTCGCATATGATCCCGCCTGAGCCAACAGAACTGTTTCCATTTAACCCTGATAGGCTCTAACACCAGGGCTTGCTAGCCTCAGAGATCGGACGCGCCAAACCTTCGCGAATAAGTTCCGCTCCAATTGAACGCCCATTGCGCATGACAACGCGCAGGCGTTTGCCATCCTTGTCGGAATCGCGGTTGGGCCAATCCACCAGCTCAAAGCTTCCTTGGTTCAGCAGTTCACGCAGACGCACCTTTGCCGCAAATCCACGTTCCCGCTCCGCCGGGCATTTCGCGCTTTCGCTCATGGGAACGGAGATATCGGCAAGACGGATGGGCTGCTTCTTGTGCCAGAACAGGTTGCCTTCGACCACACAGTTATCGAGGCCTGAGCGACCGCAATAATAGAAAGTACCGGAATAGCTTTTTCCAATCAGGTCGTCGCCGACGGCTTTCGCCATAGGCGGCTCGGGGCGTGGGGTAGGATGGACAGCGGCACTTGTGGAATTTTCCTTATCAGATCCAGTGAGCGACTGGATCGAAGGCAACTCCCCTACGCCTTTGTTCAATGTCTGCCGGATAAAGGTGGAATGGTCATAGGCCGCGATAGCAGCGGATACACCGCCGAGCGCAAGAACCCAGGGGATTAGCCCGCCTCTGGACGCGCTCTTCTTTGCTTTACGGGGACGTCGCCCCTTGGCTGATGCTGCGGATGCCATGGCCACCTCACTTGTTGATGGCCATCATCCAGAGTCGTGGTTTCCAAATTATTGCTGAGAGACACGCGCTGTGTCTTTCCACAACAGAAGATTACATCTGTGCCTGCTGATTGTGAATATCCGGGTTCCGGATCTCATCCCGGGCGGCGGTATCACCGGCGTAGGGCGACTGGCATGTCCGGCGCGGACCCGAATAGGGCTGGTACGTATTGTCCTCGGCGCGATAGGAGCTGTATCGTGCACCGCACCAGGCAACGTGTTCGCTCAGCAAGGCCCCAGGCGACGTTGTTGCGGCTGGAATGGCAGCATCCAGCCGATCATCCGCTTGCGCCTCGCCAGCCGTCGCAACAGAGGTCGACGGCGTTTCATCCGGAGACTGACAGATCCGGCGGGCGCCTCCGAAAGGCTGATACGTGTTATCCTCGACCTGATAGGAGCGATAGCGTGCCGCACACCAGGCAATATGCGCCCGCGTCAGACCTTCATCTGTAGGAGCAGACGCCGCAACCTCGACCGATGGATTTGCATCCTGCGAGATGCTTTTAACCGGCGTGACTTGGTGGTCGGCATTCACAGATGCAACGGCGGTGTCCTGATCTGGCAGGATTTCATCTGCTCGCGGAAAGGCTTGCGCCATCCGATTGATGCGAATTGGCTCGTCCGTCCAGAGGGGTGGATCGTTCAAATGCGCGAACTGGTGGGTACTGGGCTGAGCAACGAGCGCATTGGCCAGAGGCAGCCCGATCACCACGAGAAGCGAAACGCCGAGGATTGCGACGAAAAGGGAAAGGATCGGTTTCAAGCAACAATCTCCGGTCTTCGATTGATGCCGCACTAATGAACGAAGCGGAAACCAGTTCCGACAGAAGTGGCAATTGCACTACAATTTTTGAGGGGCATTCAGCAGACACTAACCTATGAATGTCACGGTTAGCCGCCGGTTCGCAGGGGGCGAGCCAACAGGAAAATCTATGCCGGTGAAACGCAGCTTTCTTTCGCGCACTCTGCTTGCTTTGCTCTGCGGCATCGCGGCCTTCATCGCGCTTGGTATCTGGGGCGAGTACGCAACCTTAAAAGCCAATTACCAGAAGCTAGAATCTCATCTGCTTCAGACGGCGCAAGCCGTAGGGCAGCACGTCGATGACAGCGTCGAACTGGCCGAACTGGCTATCGCGACAATTGAAGCGGAGATCGATGAAAACCGAAATGGCGAGGACAGACTCGTTGAACTCCGCAAGGTCATGCGCCAACAGCAGCAATGGGCAGATCGCCTGGAGGGCATCGTATATATCGATAAGATGGGCGGCATTGTCGTTGCATCAACCTCGCCCAAAATCTCGGCCATCAACGTTTCGGATCGTGATTACTTCATTCACCACAAGAACTCTGTCTCACTGGGAACCTATATCGGTCCGCCGATCCGCAACCGCGTGAATGGAGAATGGGCGATCAGCGTTTCCCGCCGCATCAATGGACCCAATGGCAGCTTTGAGGGCGTGGTTCTGGCAAGCATCAAGCTCGGTCATCTCCTGGAGTTCTTTAGTCGCTTCGATGTTGGGGCGGACGGAAGTATACTTCTCGCGCGCGGCGACGGCCTGGTTCTGGCGCGCCTTCCGTTCCCGGAAAAAGTTCTCGGCAACCGCATGCCGGCGGATGATCCCTTCGTCAAAATTCTTCAAGATCCCGATCCGCATGCCCAGCGTTTCCTTTCGAAGGTGGACGGGACGGTCAGATTGGCGGCCTCCTACCAAAGCCCGCGATCAGGCGTTCTGATCGCGGCCTCGGCCTCTGAATGGGAGATGATTGCCGACTGGATGGCGCGGGCCAAATGGCGCTGGATGTTTGGTATCTTCATGGTGGCGCTGGCATGCATCCTGACCATCCGCTGGCGCACTCAGGCTGAGTTGCGTGCCGAAAGCGAAGCCAAGCTCCATCAGCGCGACGAAGAGTTCCAGCTAATTGCGGAAGCCTCGGCAGACCTGATCGAGAAGCTATCAATGGATGGCACACGCCAATACGTGTCCTCCTCCGCCCAAAGGATACTCGGTCGAAACCCGGAGGACCTGGTTGGAACCAACATCTTTAAAGAGATCGAAAGCGCACAGGCGCGACATGCGGCCGAAATCTGGAAAAAGCTCGAAGCCGGCGAGGCGGTGTCACGCGTGCAGTATTCTATGGAGCGTCTGGACGGAAAGGTGTTGTGGCTCGACACGTCCATAAGCCCTCTGAAGGACCCCAAAGGAAACGTCAGCGGCTTCGTTGCCATTACGCGCGACGTAACGCGCCAGAAGGCCATGCAGGACGAATTGGACATTCTTGCCAATACCGACGCCCTCACCGGTCTCGCCAACCGTCGCGCATTCGACATCCGGTTCGAGAGCTTGTTCCGCGAGGCTGAAGAAGAAGCAAAACCACTGTCACTGTTGATGATCGATGCGGACTGCTTCAAGCAGTACAACGACAGCTATGGCCATTCAGCGGGCGACGATTGCCTTAAGGCCATCGCGGCGGCAGTCTCAGGCTCCCTACGGGCTACCGATCTGGCCGCGCGCTATGGCGGTGAAGAGATCGCCATTCTGCTTCCGGGCACAGGCGAGGCCAGCGCTGCACTGGTGGCAGAGAAGATCCGGCGCAGGATCGAGCGACTGGGGATCCGGCACGAAGCCAACCGCCCTTGGGGCCGCGTGACTATCAGCATAGGCATCGGCAGTTTCGAGGGTCAGGCACTCGATCCGCCGCTTTTGTTCGCGAAGGCAGACAGCGCACTCTACGAAGCGAAAAGAAGAGGGCGCAACCGAACCTTGCTTGCCTCTACGCTATCAGCCGACAGCTTTGCCTCGACCGGCTGACACTGGAACCATCCCACCGATCGATTGTTTTGCCTGATCTAAGGCGCGGCAAGCGCCCGATGAACAGGAGGCAGAACATGGAAAGACATCCCTGGAGAGACCCCGTCAAAGTCGGCACCTTCGCCGTAACTGGGCCCAAGGAAGCGCTGGACTTTCTCGATCATCGCTGGCCACGTATAAAAGGCCCGCGCTTCGTGCAGGCACACCACACCTGTCTGGCGGCCCATGACGGACGTGTTGCCCCGGAAGAGGCACGAGCCTGTTTTGAAGAGGCTCTGCACGAAGCGCAGATTCATTAATCTAGATAATTCAAAATGTTAACGGTGCGCGCGGGTTGAATTGCGCGCATCCGAAGGTCGGAAAGAATGACATAGAGCCCGCCGACTATAAGACAACGTGCGCGGGAACCACGCTGTTAGCAGGGCGTTAGGGTGCACCAGATCGAACTGAGGCAGCACCCATGGCGATCCCCGCAGAGACCCTGAACACCCGACCACAGCCCGCCGATGCGCCCCGCATCTACTACGTTCATCCTCTGCTTCTGCGGGGACAGGAAAGCTGGCTTGCCGTTTTCGACCATGCGGCGCGGCTCGGATTCGACACAATCCTCTCTGCTCCTCTGTTCGTCCGAGGAAAAGGCGCAAGCATCTTCGTCTCCAGAAATCGGCACCATGTAGAGCCCGGTCTTGGTTTGGGAGACACAATCAGCGAAGCCATCGCCCCTCTGGCTGAACAGGCACAGGGACGAGGCCTGCGCCTCATGCTGGATCTCGTGCTCGACCGAACTGCCAGCGACGAGGCGGAACAACCGCCTGTGGTCGCCGATCCACGCAAGTCGCCGGAAGATCGCGCTGCAAAACCGGTCGACCTGCAAAATGATCAACAGGCGCTGGAGGATTGGCAGCGCGTAGTCTCGGAACTTATCGCGGCAGGCGTTTCCGGTTTCCGCTGCCTTGGCTTGGAGCGCACACCGCTGGAAGTCTGGCGCACCCTCATCGCGCAAGCAAGGCAAGCCAATGCGGATATCGAATTTCTGGCATGGACACCAGGAACAAGCTTTGACTTGCGCCGCAGGCTTGGAGACATCGGCTTTAATGGCACCTTCTCGTCACTCGCCTGGTGGGATCTCGACGGGCGCTGGTTCGTCGAGGAATACGAGATCCAGCGTCGGCTCGGCTACCAGATCACCTTTCCAGAAGCGCCCTTCAACAAGCGCGTCGCTCACGGCACCGAAAGCCTGGAAGTCCTGCAGCGTCGCGCACAGCGCACACTTCAGCTCTCGGCCACGCTGGGCGAGGGCCTGATGATCCCGATGGGTTTCGAGTTCGGCGCCACTACGCCGCTCGATCCGACTTACGGGGATGGCGGTGGTTTGCGGGCGCTTGCCGAACGCGGTTGCTATGATCTGACGGAAACGATCCGGCAGACGAACCGCCTGATCGAAAAGGACAGCGGCACCTATTACCGTGCGCCGCTTCAGCTGATTTCGACCAGCAAGACACCTGCACTGGCACTTCTGCGCCCGGAACGGGAAGATCTGCGCTCCTCCGGCCGCATCCGTGCCGTCGTCGTCAACCGCGATGTGCGGCGCCCGACTCCTGCCCCGCTCAATGCCCTGCGTGAAGCTGCATCCGCCTTCCTGCCGCTAAAGGATCCGGCAACCGGCGATGCGCTGCCATCCGGCAACCTTCGCCTGAAACCGGCTGAACTACGGATCATGGAAGGTGCCAATTCTCCCTTCGTGATCGGGAAAGTGGAACTACCGGACGCGGCAGCGGCTGCCGCATCACCCCGGCTGGCGATCGAGAAAATTACACCCTCCGTCGATGAGGGACGCTTTGCAGTCAAACGCGTTGTCGGTGAAACCGTCCGCGTCGAGGCCGATGTTTTCGGGGATGGCCATGATCCGATTTCCGCGAGCCTCTCCTGGCGGGCAGCGGATGAGGACGCCTGGACGGAAGTACCGATGCAGCTGGTGGAGAACGATCGCTGGCGGGCAGAGTTTACCCCGCGCCGGATTGGCCGCCATGAGTTTGCGGTGGAAGGCTGGCGCAACCCCTTCGCCATCTTCCGCTATGAGCTTTCCAAGAAGCATGAGGCGCGGCTCGACCTGCATCTGGAGCTTCAGGAAGGCGCCAATCTCGTTCGTGACGCTGCGGAAGGCACTGAACCTGAGCTGGCAGAACAGCTGCGCAAGCTGTTGCAACAGCTGGAGGAGAGCACACCGGAGCGGAAGACCGAGCTTCTGCTGGCACCTGACACCTTTGCGCTGATGGCGCGCGCCGACCAGCGCCCTCACCGCGTGCGATCGACCGCCATGGTGCTGGATGCAGAGCGAAAGGAAGCTGCCTTTGCCAGCTGGTACGAGTTGTTTCCGCGCTCGCAAAGCGGCGACCCGAACCGGCACGGCACCTTTGATGATGTCATCCGTCGCCTGCCCGCCATCAAGGAGATGGGGTTCGATGTCGTCTACTTCCCACCCATCCACCCGATCGGCCGCACCAACCGCAAGGGCCGCAACAACACGCTGCAGGCCGGTCCCAATGATCCGGGCAGCCCCTATGGCATCGGTTCGGAGGCCGGCGGCCATGAGGCGATCCACCCGGAACTGGGCACCTTTGAAGACTTCCGCCGGCTGATTGCAGCAGCCTCCGATCAAGGGATGGAGATTGCCTTGGACCTCGCCATCCAGGCCT
The DNA here is from genome assembly GCF_030504645.1 of Rhizobium oryzicola. Lineage (GTDB taxonomy): Bacteria > Pseudomonadota > Alphaproteobacteria > Rhizobiales > Rhizobiaceae > Neorhizobium > Neorhizobium oryzicola. The sequence goes on from NZ_JAUKWQ010000008.1 coordinate 63,733, forward strand.
CACCAGACCATCCGTGGCTGAAGGAGCATCCCGGCTGGTTCGACTGGCGACCGGATGGAACGATCCGCTACGCGGAAAACCCGCCGAAGAAATACGAGGATATCGTCAACGTCGATTTCTACGCCAAGGACGCGGTGCCGGAACTCTGGCAGACGCTGCGGGATATCGTGCAGAAATGGGTAGATCAGGGCGTCAAGCTGTTCCGCGTGGACAACCCGCACACCAAGCCGTTCCCCTTCTGGGAATGGCTGATCGCCGACATCCGCGCGCGCCACCCGGACGTGGTTTTCCTGTCGGAAGCCTTCACGCGGCCCAAGGTCATGTATCGGCTGGCCAAGATCGGCTTCTCGCAATCCTACACCTACTTCACCTGGCGGAACTCGAAGTGGGAGCTGGAAACCTACATGCGCGAACTGACGACGGAAGCGCCACGGGATTTCTTCCGCCCCCATTTCTTCGTCAACACGCATGACATCAACCCGGACTTCCTGCAGAACGCGCCGCGTCCGGCCTATCTCATCCGCACAGCGCTTGCCGCGACCCTGTCGGGGCTCTGGGGCATCTATAACGGTTTTGAGCTTTGCGAAGGCCGTCCGGATGCCAAGCGCAAGGAATATGCCGACTCGGAAAAATACGAGATCCGCGCCTGGGACTGGGATCGCCCCGGCAACATCAAGGGCGAGATCGCGCTGCTCAACCGTCTGCGGAAGGAAAACCCCGCGCTGCATTCCCATCTGGGGCTGACGCTGCTTCCTGCCTTCAACGACAACGTCCTGTTTTTCGAGAAGGCCAGCGCCGGTCGCGAGAACGTCCTGCTGATCGCCGTCAACCTTGATCCGCACACCGTGCAGGAGGCGGATGTCGAAATCCCGCTCTGGTCATGGAACCTCCCGGACCACGGATCGCTTGATGTGGAAGACCTCATCGGAGGGGCGAAGTTCACGCTGACCGGGAAGCGGCAGCGCATCCGGCTCGACCCGGCCGCCCTGCCCTTCTTCATCTGGCGCATTCGATAACTCGGGAGGAACAACATGGATATAACGCAGGCTCAACCCGGGCCCGATCTGCTCTGGTACAAGGATTCCATCATCTACCAGCTGCATGTGAAGTCCTTCTTCGACGGCAACGGCGACGGTATCGGGGACTTTCCGGGTCTTCACCAGAAACTGGATTACATCGCTTCGCTTGGTGTCACGGCCATCTGGCTTCTGCCCTTCTTCCCGTCACCGCGCCGCGACGATGGTTACGATATCGCCGACTATGGCAATGTCAGCCCCGACTACGGCACCATGGATGATTTCCGCGCCTTCGTGGAAGCAGCGCATGCGCGCGGCATCCGCGTGATAATCGAGCTTGTCATCAACCACACATCCGACCAGCATCCGTGGTTCCAGCGCGCACGCAATGCGCCGGCTGGATCGCCGGAGCGGGATTTCTACGTCTGGGCGGACACGGACCAGAAGTTTCCGGAAACGCGCATCATCTTTCTCGATACGGAAAAGTCCAACTGGACCTGGGACCCAGTGGCAGGCGCCTATTACTGGCACCGTTTCTATTCCCACCAGCCGGACCTCAACTTCGACAATCCCGCCGTTCTGGACGAGCTGCTCAACGTCATGCGCTTCTGGCTGGAAACCGGCATCGATGGTTTCCGTCTCGATGCGATCCCCTATCTGGTGGAGCGAGAAGGCACGATAAACGAAAATCTGCCCGAGACGCATGACATCCTGAAGCGCATCCGCGCGGCCTTGGATTCCAGCCATCCCGGCAAAATGCTTCTCGCGGAAGCCAACCAGTGGCCGGAGGACACGAGCGAGTATTTCGGTGAGGGCGATGAATGCCACATGGCCTTCCACTTTCCGCTGATGCCGCGCATGTACATGGCAATCGCCAAGGAAGACCGCTTCCCGATCACCGACATCATGCGCCAGACGCCCGCGATCCCTGACAATTGCCAGTGGGCGATCTTCCTGCGCAATCACGACGAGCTGACGCTGGAAATGGTGACCGACGAGGAGCGCGACTACCTCTGGAATATCTACGCCGCCGATCGTCGTGCCCGCATCAACCTCGGCATCCGCCGCCGTCTAGCCCCCCTGATGGAGCGTGACCGCCGTCGCATCGAGTTGATGAATGCATTGCTTCTCTCCATGCCCGGCACGCCTGTCATCTATTACGGCGATGAGATCGGCATGGGCGACAACATCTATCTCGGCGACCGGGATGGCGTGCGCACCCCCATGCAATGGTCGCCGGACCGCAATGGCGGCTTTTCCCGCACCGATCCCGCGCGGCTCGTGCTGCCGCCGGTCATGGACCCGCTTTATGGCTATGAAGCGCTGAACGTCGAGGCCCAGACGGCGGATGCCCATTCACTCCTGAACTGGACGCGGCGCATGCTGGCGCTGCGCGGGCGCCATCCCGCTTTTGGGCGCGGCTCCCTGCGCTTCCTTGCGCCCGGCAATCGCAAGATCCTCGCTTATCTGCGCGAGCACGATGGCGAAGTGGTCCTTTGCGTCGCCAACCTCTCGCGCCTGCCGCAAGCGGTGGAGCTCGACCTTTCGGAATTCAACGGTCGCGTTCCGATCGAGTTGACGGGCATGTCGCCCTTCCCGCCGATCGGCCAGCTGACCTATCTCTTGACACTGCCGCCCTATGGCTTCTTCTGGTTCCAGCTGGTGGCGGAAGCGGATGGTCCCGCCTGGCGCACCGAGCCGCCGGAACAGCTGCCCGATTTCACCACCATGGTCATCCGCCGCGACCTGACGGAACTGGTAGATGAGCCGCGGCTGGCCGGTACGCTGTCGCGCGATATCCTTCCTTCCTATCTTTCCAAGCGTCGTTGGTTCGGCGCCAAGGGCGAAGCTCTGCGACAGGCCACGCTGGTGGCGGCCACCCCCATGGGCTTCACCCATAATATTCTGCTCGGTGAGCTGGAAGTGGAACTGGAAGGCCACAAGGACAGCTATCTGTTACCGCTGACAGTGGCCTGGGATGAGACGCAGCCGTCGGCCCTCGCCCAGCAGCTCTCGCTTGCCCGCATCCGCCAGGGTCGCCGCGTCGGCTTCCTGACCGACGGCTTCGCCACGGAAGCCATGGCGCGCGGCATCGTCAAAGGTCTTTGTGAACGTTCGACCATTTCCGGGCGCGCCGGGACGCTGGAGTTCATCGGCACCGATCATCTCGATTGCATGAACATTTCCGACGACATGACCGTTCGCTGGCTGTCCGCCGAACAGTCCAACTCCTCGCTGATCATCGGCGACATGGCGATGGTCAAGCTGATCCGTCACATCTTCCCCGGCGTTCATCCGGAAGTGGAGATGACGCGGTACCTGACCGAAGTGGGTTATCAGAACACCGCTCCACTGCTGGGCGAGGTCGTGCGCACGGCGCCAGACGGAACCCGCTTCACGCTGATCCTTGTTCAAGGTGCCATTCGCAATCAGGGCGACGGCTGGACCTGGATGCTCGGCAACCTTCGCCACGCGCTGGATGAGGCAGCCATCGCCGAGGATGCCGAGGAAACCGCCGACGACCACCTGAAGCCGCTGATCGACTTTGCATCGAATGTTGGTCGCCGTTTGGGCGAGCTTCATGTTGCCCTGGCCGGTGAGACGGATCAGGAAGATTTTCGGCCAATCTCCGCAGGTCCCGACGATGTCGGAACGTGGAAACATGGCGTCATCGAACAGATCTCGACAGCGCTTTCCATTCTCGCCGAAGCACGGGAGGAACTTGATCCGGCCATCGCATCGCTGGTTGATCCGATCCTGGCCCACCGAGACGACCTGACCGCCACCGTCGATCGCCTGGCGGAAGCCACCACTGGTACGCTACTTACCCGCAATCACGGCGACTTCCATCTCGGCCAGATCCTGGTGTCGGAGGGTGATGCCTACATCATCGACTTCGAAGGCGAACCGGCCAAGGACCTTGCCGAGCGGCGCGCCAAGGGCAATCCTCTGAAGGATGTCGCAGGCCTGTTGCGCTCCCTCAGCTATCTTGCTGCCACGGCGGAACTGGAGACGGATGCGGTCGTTGATACCAAGGACGAGCGCCGGAGCCACCTCATTCGCCGCTTTTCCGAACAGGCGGAAACGGCTTTCCTGGAAAGCTACTTTGCCGCCGTGGAAGCCTCTCCGCGCCTTGCCATGGACAAGACCCAACGACAGCGCATCCTCGGCCTCTACCTCCTGGAAAAGGCTGCCTACGAAATCGCCTACGAGGCGCGCAATCGCCCGAAATGGCTCCCCATCCCCTTGAGCGGCTTTGCCGCCATCGTTGACCGGCTATCGGAGACCGCAGCATGATCATGGAACCCTCGGAACTCATGGCCGGGCTGGACCGGGATGCGCTGCAAGCGCTCGCGGATGGGCGTCACGGTGATCCCTTTGCCATTCTCGGCCCACATTCCTGGAATGGCCGCGCCATCGTGCGGGCGATCCTACCCGGTGCGGTCGGCGTGGAACTGGTCGAACCCGGCAGCAATGCAGTACTCGCCCGCATGCAGCCCATCCATCAAGTCGGCATATTTGCCGCAGCACTCGATACGATCGGGCGTTACCGGCTGCGCATCCAGTGGCCGGAGGATGTTCAGGAGACGGAAGATCCGTATTCCTTCGGGCTGCTGCTGGGCGATCTCGATCTGCATCTGATCGGTCAAGGCACCCATTACGATCTCGGTCGCACGCTCGGCGCACGCGCCATGGATATCGATGGGGTGTCGGGCGTGCGCTTCTCGGTCTGGGCTCCCAATGCGCGGCGCGTCTCCGTGGTCGGAGACTTCAACGCCTGGGATGGCCGCCGCCACCCAATGCGCCTGCGCGCTCAATCCGGCGTGTGGGAACTATTCGTGCCGCGGATCGGCCCCGGCGACCGCTACAAGTTCGAAATCCTGGATCGCAACGGGGTTCTGCTGCCGCAGAAGGCAGATCCGGTGGCGCGCGCCTCGGAAGCCGCGCCCGCGACAGCCTCTATCGTTGCATCCAGCGCCCCCTTCCAGTGGACCGATGACGACTGGATGCGCTCCGCCCCTGAACGGCGAAGCGGCGAAGGTGCGATGTCCGTCTATGAAGTGCACCTCGGCTCCTGGCTGCGCATTGCCGAAGAGAACAACCGGTCTCTTGACTGGATCGAACTCAGCCAGCGGCTTATCCCCTATGCCGAACGGCTCGGCTTCACCCATATCGAACTGCTGCCGATAATGGAGCATCCCTTCGGCGGCTCCTGGGGATATCAGCCACTCGGGCTGTTCGCGCCGACCGGCCGCTTCGGAACGCCTGAGGATTTCGCCTATTTCGTCGATCGTTGCCATGCAGCCGGGATCGGCGTCATCCTCGATTGGGTCCCCGCCCATTTCCCGACCGACGTCTGGGGCCTTGCACGCTTCGACGGCACAGCGCTCTACGAACACGAAGACCCGCGCGAGGGATTTCACAAGGACTGGAATACACTGATCTATAACCTCGGGCGCAACGAGGTGAAGGGTTTCCTGATTGCCAGCGCCATGGAATGGCTGGAGCATTTCCACGTTGATGCGCTACGCGTCGATGCGGTCGCCTCCATGCTCTACCGCGACTATTCCCGCAATGCCGGTGAGTGGATCCCCAACCAGTATGGCGGCCGCGAAAACCTCGAATCCGTGGAGTTCTTCAAGCATCTGAACAGCATCATCCACCAGCGCTGCCCGCACGCATTCACCGTCGCCGAAGAATCGACCGCCTGGCCGGGTGTGACGAAGCCGCCGGAAGAAGGCGGCCTTGGCTTCGACTTCAAATGGAACATGGGCTGGATGCACGACACGCTCGAATATATGGAGAAGGAGCCGGTCTATCGCCGCTATCACCATGGCATGCTGACCTTCGGCATGGTCTACGCCTATTCGGAGCGCTTCGTCCTGCCGCTCAGCCACGACGAAGTCGTTCACGGCAAAGGCTCGCTTCTCGGCAAGATGCCGGGCGACCACTGGCAGAAGCATGCCAACCTTCGCGCCTATTTCGGCTTCATGTGGGCGCATCCCGGCAAGAAGCTGCTCTTCATGGGCGGCGAGATTGGCCAGCCGACCGAATGGAACCATGATGCGTCCCTTCACTGGGATCTTCTGGACCATCCCGAACACGCAGGCGTGCAGAGGCTCATTGGCGATCTCAACCGGATCTACGCGAGCGAACCGGCCCTGCAGCATGGCGACCTGCACCCGGATGGTTTCCAGTGGGTGGTCGGCGATGATGCGGAAAACTCGGTGTTCGGCATGTTGCGGACCACAGCCGATCAGAATGGCGCCATCCTCACCATCTCCAACATGACGCCGGTGCTGCGGGAGGGTTACCGCGTGGGCGTGCCAAAACCTGGGCGCTGGCAGGTCATCCTCAACAGCGATGCGGGAATCTATGGCGGTTCAAACGCCGGCAACAGCGAGGTCTGGACCGAAGCGGTCAGCGCTCACGGACGCGACCACTCGCTGCTGCTGACCCTGCCGCCGCTCGCGACGATCTATCTGAAGTGGATGGGCTGATCAGGGCCGACAATAGATCGAAAGTGAAGCCGCTCAATGGCTTCACTGGGGCATATCATCCAGCCACTCGGCCATGAAGGACAGGCTGCTGATGAAGATCGGCACGCCGCGCTCATCCCTGACCTTCAGAACGATGGATATCCGGTCATGCCCAGGAATTTCATCCCGTGCAATGTCGGAGAGGATCTTTCCGGCCTCCGCCAGCACCTCGGCCCGGGAGGACAATTCCATGCCCACCGCATCGCTGGTCGGTCCATCTCCATTGTGAATATCGAAATGATAGCGCGCCATGTCATGTTCCACCTTGCATTGCCTCTCCAAAATCGGCTTTGCAAAAAAATGTTCCAACTTAGCTGGCGCTAATGGATGCGAGCCCTAATTCCTGATCACGCTTCGATGAGGCGTGGAGGAAGAATGCTCGAGCCCCTGTTCCTGAATTTCGAACGCCGAGACGTGTTGAGCGAAGATGAACGGGCGCTGCTTCGTTCTGCGCTGACGCGCGAGCGGCGTTTCGCGACCCGTGAAGATATTGTTTCCGAAGGTGACCGCCCCACTCACAGCACCGTTCTGCTGGACGGATTTGCCGCGCGCTATAACATCACCGCCGACGGCAACCGTCAATTCACCGCCATCCACGTGCCGGGTGAATTCATCGATCTGCATGCATTCCTGGTTCACACAATGGATCACGGCATTGTTGCACTTTCGCCCTGCCGCGTCGCGACAGCGGAACATCAGGCGCTAAAACAGATCACGGAAACTGCGCCCCATCTGACACGTCTGCTCTGGCTGGATACTCTGATCCAAGGGGCCATCTATCGGCAATGGATCGTGGCCATGGGGCGCCGGTCTCGTGCTGCACATCTGGCGCATATCATCTGCGAACTCCATCAGCGCCTGCAAGTGGTCGGCCGCGTGGAGGGCTTGAGCTTTCACCTGCCCCTATCGCAAACGGAAATGGCCGACGTGCTCGGCCTCTCGCTCGTCCACATGAACCGCGTGATCCAGGAATTGCGCCGCGAGGAACTGATCGTCTGGACTCGAGAGACCATTACCATTCTGGACTGGAGCCGCCTGCAGCGCTTTGCGGGTTTCGACCCGATCTATCTGAGCCTTCAAAATGAACCTCGTTGATCACAAGGCGTGCCGAATCACATATGCAACGCGGCAACCGAATTATTTGAAAATCCTCAGGAAAATACTCGGGACAGAGACTGGACGCCGCTTGATGCAACACATTGCTAACCTTAACCTGAACTCTTTCAGTCAGAGTACATGCCATGCTTGAAGCGATTTTAGAGTGTCAGATCAGGGGGGCAAAAGCCCGCCTTCTCGGAGCCTCCGTCAAGGAAAACCCGTTCATGGCTCCCCTGCAATCCAACATCACAGAGGATCAGCGCATACAATTCCGGGAAGCCTGGTCATTTGGCTGGCATATGGAGAACGCCATCCGTCAATCCTCTGTGACAGCCACGGCAAAGTCGGACGCAGATCTGCTGCAAACCAAAGGCGCAGCGGCCTGAGGGATCGGCATCGGTCCCTACCATCCCTATAGACATCTAAGCTTAACATGACCGGGTAGTCTCTGCGGCAACAGCTCAGATCGTGACATAGCTCAAACAGAAAAGCCCTCCGAAGCAACACTTCGGAGGGCTTTTGTCTTGGCAAGCAAGGTGCGCCGATTACTCGGCGTCGCCCTCGGCAGCCTTCTTCTTGGCCGGCGCCTTCTTCTTGGCAGGAGCGTCTTCGCCCTCGGCAGCCGCTTCAGAAGATTCAGCCTTTGCGGCCTTCTTCTTCGGAGCAGCCTTCTTCTTTTCAGTCTTCACTTCGCCATCTTCGTCGTCGGCGAGAAGCTCGTCCTTGGAGACCTTCTTGTCGGTGACGTCGATTTCGGTCAGCAGCTTGTCAACAACCTTCTCTTCGAAGATCGGAGCGCGCAGCGAAGCGGCAGCGCCAGGCGTATTGCGGAAGAAATCAAGGATTTCCTTCTGCTGACCCGGGAACTGCTGCAGCTGAGCGTAGAGAGCGCGCTGCATTTCTTCCTCGGTCACTTCAACGCCGCCCTTCTCGCCGATTTCGGAGAGAACGAGGCCGAGACGAACGCGACGCTCGGCAAGCTTGCGATACTCTTCGCGTGCTTCTTCCTCGGTCGTGTCTTCGTCAGCGAAGGTCTTGCCGGACTGTGCGAGATCGGTGTTGATCTGGCGCCAGATGTTTTCGAACTCGGCATCAACGAGGGTTGCCGGGGTTTCGAACTTGTAGAGTTCGTCCAGCTGGTCGAGGATCTGACGCTTGACCTTCTGGCGGGTCACGCTGCCGTACTGGCTTTCAATCTGGCCACGAACGATTTCCTTCAGCTTGTCGAGCGATTCGATGCCGAGCTTGGAAGCCAGTTCGTCGTTCAGTTCCTGGGCGGCGGGAGCTGCAACTTCCTTGACGGTGATGTCGAAGGTCGCATCCTTGCCAGCCAGGTTTGCAGCCGGGTAGTCAGCCGGGAAGGTAACCGTGATGACCTTCTCGTCGCCAGCCTTTACGCCAACCAGCTGGTCTTCGAAGCCGGGGATGAAGCGGCCAGAGCCAATAACCAAGTCGGCATCTTCGGCAGCGCCGCCATCGAAGGCAACGCCATCAACCTTGCCGAGATAGTTCATCGTCACGCGGTCGCCATTTTCGGCGGCGCCATCCTTGGCTTCGTAAGCGCGGGCGCTTTCGGCGATCTTAAGGATCTGTTCGTTGACTTCCTCTTCGGAGACTTCAACGACTTCGCGGGTCACCTTGATGCCGCTGGTCGGCTGGATTTCGATCGCCGGCAGGACTTCGTAGGACAGCGTGAATTCGAAGTCGGCCTGAGCATTCAAGATCTTATCAGCTTCGGCTTCATCTTCAGTCATGGTGATGTTCGGCTGCGTTGCAGACTTTTCGCCGCGGTCGGAAAGAATGGCAGCAGGCTGATCGCGCACGATTTCGTTCACGACATCGGCCATGATGGACTTGCCGTAAACCTTCTTCAGGTGTGCGACTGGCACCTTGCCCGGACGGAAGCCGTTGATACGAACCTTGTCCTTGGCGTCAGCCAGGCGTTCGTTCATCCGCTGTTCCATGTCCTTGGCCGGGATTACGACCTTGATTTCGCGCTTCAGCCCTTCAGCGAGCGTTTCGATAACCTGCATTGTCATACCTTCATATCATTCGGCGGTGCTCAGACAGCCGTTGTTTTAATGAGCACGACGCCGGAACATTCGCCGGTCGTGGCTTGGATGCAATCTCGTATGCGCTGGGGTCTTATGCCGCCTGCAGCCGTCACCGGCACATGGCTGCGGACTCAGCGGAGTGGTGCGGGTAGAGAGACTTGAACTCCCACGCCTTGCGGCACCAGAACCTAAATCTGGCGTGTCTACCAATTTCACCATACCCGCGCCCCAAAACCGCGTCGAAAATCCTCGCGCAGAGGCCTTCCGGAGCGCGCGTCTCTATATCACCCGATTTTCTCAGCGCAAAGGAAAAATGACAAAGCGCGCGATGCCCCTACATAAACCACAGGGATAAGTCAGACAGACCACTCCTACAAAAGGAACCCCGCGCTGGTGTAAGCGCTGGTTGCGGTCGAAGCCAATGATGCAACGTGCATGGAGAGAGCCATGCGCTGATGGTATGCCTCTCATGCCGATATTGCGCTGCACAAGAGAACCGCTTTTGCATATCATCAATTTCAACAAAGGCGGTCTGGCAACCGCCACGGCACTGCCGACAGCCCTCGGTTAACCGAGTACATAGCTTCGAAGGTTGCACCTCCTCCTCCCGGCAATCCTTCGATTAGACTGACGACACTCCTCCTCCCAGTCGTCAGTCACCTCCCATGGCGCTCACCGGACCTCCTCCCCCGGTGAGCGCTTTGCGTTTCAGGCCACCTCATCGTCCCTCCCCACATCTATACCGCACAGTTTTTCACCACAGGCGTTAATTGCGATTCACCAGCAATGCATGAACCGCATAGGTGGCATACGGGATGGGCGCTGTTTAAATGACGCGGCGCAACATATATTCAGCTCATCAAATTGAGGGACGGCAAACGGCCTCCCAAATCGATTAAAAAAGGAAACGACCATGAACATCGCACGCTCGCTCAATAACTGGCGCAAGTATCGTCAGACCGTAACTGAACTCGGCCGCATGTCGGACCGCGAACTCAGCGACCTCGGCATTGGCCGCTCGGACATCCGTCGCGTTGCCCGCACCGCTGTCGGCATCTAATATCCGACGCCATAACCTGGCTTCGCTAAAACGCCTCCCAAACGGGGGGCGTTTTTTTGTGCCTTCCGTTTGCGCGCTTCCCGCCCTGCCAGAGCTCAATACCAAGGCACCGTCGCCTCGAATTTATGCTTCGCTGCAAAATGCGGCATACACCTGCACAAACGCATAGCAGTTGATGAGTTTTTGCACTGCACTCGCATATCAAGTGGATGTATAAGACCCTCAGCTCATGAAGACGAAGAGCTTCAGGCAAAAAATTCGAGGAAACACCCATGAACCCTATCCGCATTGCAAAGAGCTGGATCAGCTACCGTCGTACGATGAATGAACTCAGCGGCCTGTCGAACCAGGCTCTGAACGACATCGGCCTGACCCGCTACGATATCCGGTCGATCGCTTCGCGTTCGTTCCGTTAATGAAGTGACGAAGGCTGCTGGCGCGGATCGCTGCGCCTGATCAGGCATTCGGAAATGCTGAGTGCGTCAAGCCTCGAACTATGACAGTTCGGGGCTTTTTGCTGTCCGATGACCAGACGTGCAATCAATCGGGGGAATAGGCTTCCTGCGACAGTTGACAAAGATTCAGCTTCCCTGATCTGGTTATGTGGAACCATGCCTCTAGATGAGCGGGCGTCAGTCCATTCTCCAGGATTTGCTATGCGCGTTTAAGCGGCTATGCAGTCCGGTGGCACGAGGTGTCATATGCTCCCGCCTACTCTCAATCTTCCCAATCGACCGTTTTCCTTTTCCCGCAGCGTCATTTCCGCGCCGAAGGCGTTTTTCTGGTCCACGCCCGTCATTCTGGCTCTGGCGATTTTTATCGTCCTCTCTCAGGGTCCTGGCCTTCTTCGCGACTATCAGATCAGTCAAAGCCCTTTGCCGTTGGATGATGGTGATATCGACAACGGCCGCTGCACAACGCGCAAGTTCGTCTTTACCGATTGCGAGGCTCAGCTTCGCTACAGCTACCAAGGCCAGAGCTACTCATCCCACGTGGAGGTGATGTTCGTCGATTTTCACATGGGAGACTATGAGACCGGCATCGTCATTGCGAGCGATCATCCCGAACTGGCGACCATGAGCCTCGGGCTGGACAAGCTGTGGAACCGTATCATCACCTTTTCCACGCTCTGCGTTTTACTGCTTGGGTCGAGCCTCGCAATGCTGTTCCTGGGCCTTCGCATCTGGCGCGTGAAAGGGCAGTTGGGCCACCCCGCGCTACTCACGCCGATTCCCGTGGAAATCAGTAGCGTTCAGAACAAGAAGGGACGTCTGTTCATCACCTACAGCGACAAGATCGCAGACGGGAAGACGAAGCGCACCGCCTATACGCATATGCGCGAAGGAGAAGAGCCGATCATTATCGGGGAAAATGGGGGAAAGCCGGTCGCGATGGCAGTGCGGCACGGCAGCACCGCTCTGCCTGTTTTACTCGACAGGCAATTGCGGCGAATCGACCTGACGGATCAGGAGCGCACCGCGGCCTTGGCGCCCTTGGCTTCTCTTGTCGGCAATGCAAACTCTTCCGATCTCGCGCCGCCCCCAGCGGTAAAGAGCGGCTCCCTCTGGGGCGGTATCAAAACCTTCCTCGGTCTTATGCTTCTGCTCGTCGTGGGGATTACGGGCTTCTGGCTCTGGTATGTCCTCGCCTCACCGACGCAATTTCAAAAGCCGGGCATGGACATCAACAACGCCATGCCGCAACCGCTGAACGAATGGGGCTGCGCGCAACTGAAGAAGCGCTTCGGTGACGGACCTGCCCCATATGGCTGCACGGCTTCGGATTTCCGCAGCTGGAAGCAATAGGTCACGGCCATGCTCTTTCATGAGCGACATGACCAATCTGCAAATGGCCCCCGGGAGAGCATCGCTTCCGGGGGCAGCAACGTCAGAGGCTGACTCGATCGACGAGCTTCAACGTATGATTCGGCTGCACCACGAATGTCTCGGCATAGCGGTGACCATTCTCGGTCACATCCTGCCGTACCGTCGCACCGGGCGACTCAATGCTCAGACGACCATCAGACGCGTGGCTCAGCTCTTCCGCAAATGCGACTGTGCTCACTCCGGCCAAGGCAAATATGCTGGCAATAACGAGACGCTTCATAGCTCTTACTCCATGCGCCCCGCACCATGTACGGAGGCTGTGTTGTTCCAACACCTGGAACATGGAAATCAATTGAGGCGGAAACAATAGAGCGGTTCGGCCAATATCTAGATACAGATGTGGCTCTTTAGAAAACACCAAATGATATCAAAGGATTATCGAAGATGATGCACGTCGTCACAACATCTCCCGGCGCATCACATCCGTTTGACTGTCCTCAGCGTGCCGCAAAAGGATCCTTTGCAGCGGCTGCACAGGCCTCCGCATAGTCCCTGATCAACCGTTCGCAGAGCTCAGCGGCGCCGGGGATGTCGTCGATTGCGGAAACGCCCTGCCCTGCCGACCAGACCGTCTTCCAGGCCTTGGCCTCATTGCCCAGATCCATCGCACCATGCGCGACGAGGTTTTCAGGATCGAGCCCCGCGGCTACGATGCTTTGCCGCAGAAAATTGGCGTTAACGCCGGAGATTGCCGGAGTATAGACAATATCGCCAGCTCTAGCCTTAGCCGTCATCTCCTTTTGTGCGTCACTGGCAAGCGACTCGCGTGTGACCAGGAAGCGAGTCCCGAGATAGGCAAGGTCGGCGCCCATCATGCGCGCAGCAGCAATCTGCTGGCCATTGCTGATGGCACCGGACAGGAGAATGGTGCCGGAGAAGAAAGAGCGGATTTCCGGAATGAAGGCAAAGGGGCTCAGTGTTCCGCCATGGCCACCCGCACCCGCACAGACTGCGATCAATCCATCCACGCCGGCTTCGACCGCCTTCTCCGCATGGCGGCGATTGATGACATCGTGGAAGACAAGGCCGCCATAGGAATGAACAGCGTTCACCACATCGGGCACGGCCCCCAGGGATGTGATCACCAGCGGCACCTTATGCTTGACGATCTCCATCAGGTCAGCCTCCACCCGCGGATTGGAGCGATGCACGATGATGTTGACGCCGAATGGTGCTGCGGTCGGATGTGGCTTCAGGCGCTCGGAAATTTCATTCAGCCAGTCCGCAAAGCCTTGTGTGCTGCGCTGGTTCAGTGCCGGTAAAGTTCCCACCACCCCGGAGCGGCAGACTTCTACGACAAGATCCGGCCCCGAGGCCAGAAACATCGGTGCGGCAACCGCGGGCAGGCGAAGGTTCTGGAATGATGACGGTACGGGCATTGCTCCTCCCCAGGATGCGCTGTCGGCCAACAAAGATAACCCGGAGATATAAACCGCAGTTTACGTAAACGGCAATAGCTTTGACAGGCGCCAATGAAAAACGCGGGCCACTGCATGACCCGCGTTTGAATTCGCCTTCAAAACACGGCAGGATAACGGCCTAATGGCGTAGGATATCTCCTGCATCCTGCGCGCTTTGATGCCCGCGGGCCGCTGCCACCATTTCCCGCAATTGCTCCTCGCGGCGCACGCCCTGCCGGTAGAGTTCGATGGTGATCGCCGCAAGGCGATTGGTTTCCTCCTGGTCGTCAGGCGGGCAAATTTCCGCCTTCAGCTTCTCGAACACCTGTTGGCACTTTGCCAGATCCTCAGAGTTCAGCGGCTCGTCTGTCGGCCTCTTCTCACTCCTGATCATGATCACTCCTAAAATATGTAAACCGCCCATAGGGCGGCACTCGTGCCGCTATACGCACGACTGTCGCGGCTGTTCTTGGAAGTTTCAGTCCTGTTCGCTCAGGCGCAATAAATCCTGACGGTTCAGGACAAGCGGAGGCGTTGCATCCGCCCGGCGAAGTATGGAGAATTCGATGCCTTGCAAGGCAAGTGCAGCGGCCTGGCGGACATTCATAATCCCGAGCGCAATACGCTCGTCAGGGCCGCGTTTCAGGCTTGCTTCAACCAACAGGGCATTCATCGTCCATCTCCCGCTCGGAGGCCCATAACGCAGCACCGTTGTTTCGGTTCCACAAGCCTTCCGAATTCTTCATGTGCCCGATATCGGACGATCACGGACTGACGAACGACAAGCGTCCATGATCTGCACATGTCACCTGTTCTAACAGCGAACTGCGGATGAAATGCGACAATGATTCGGGAGAGGTCACATATCCAGTATGCCGGAAGCGACGCGCACCGCCTGCCCACCGATCCGCGCACGGGCAATGGTGGATTCCTTGATATCGAGGTGGAGATGGATGAAGGAAGGACGGCCCATTTCCACGCCCTGTTCGATCAGGATCGGATGGTGACCGTCCGGCAGCGCATCATAATGGTGGATGGCACCGGCAAGCGCCGCAGCCGCACCACCCGTCGCCGGATCTTCGGGAATGCCCATATCAGGCGAGAACATGCGCGCATGGAATTTTGCCGCATGGTGTACGCCGCCGCGGCAGTAGACATAGGCTGACGCCAACCGCCCTTCTACAAAGGGTGCGGCCCTCTCCCACAACGTCGGATCGAATTCGATCGCCTGCACTGCTGCCAGATTATGCAGCGGCAACATCAGAAACGGCACTCCGGCGCTCCAGATGGAGACGGCGTGATTCTCGAAGCCGAGATCGGAAACCTTGACGCCCAACGCATCGGCCAGTCCCTGCCGGTCCAGCGGCAGTTCAATGGAATTGGGCGTGCGCGGCAGATCGAATTCCGCAAAGCCCGCCTCGCCTTCCCGCAGCCGGACCGCGCAGCGCACTGGGCCGACCTTTTCTTCCAGCACGCAGACCATATCGAGTTCCGGCCCGGGACGATTCGGATCCAGTTCCGCCAGAGCAACAGCGGTACCGACAGTCGGATGTCCGGCAAAGGGAAGCTCTCGCCCGGGCGTGAAGATGCGAAGGCTCGCGGCATGGGCAGGATTGGTTGAGGTCTGGACAAAGACCGTCTCGGAAAGATTGAACTCCTGGGCCAGCGCCTGCATGGTTTCATCAGAAAGTCCGTCACCGTCAAAGACGACTGCCAGCGGATTTCCGGCCAGTCTGGTTGCGGTGAAAACGTCGTAGATGGCGTAGCGCATTCCCAAGAACAGTCCTCCTCATTTGTTGCGGGGCGGCGCCAACCTGCCCGAGGAGGCTTTTGGGTTCAACCCGTCGCGCGCGAAACATCCTCAAAAAAGAAAGGCAAAAGCAGGCGTGTCATGGAATCATAGTTCTGCGCATTGGGATCGGCAGAGCGGATCGGCAGAACATCATCGATTTCGCTTTCGAACTGGTCCGCCATGTGGCGACGGACCTGCGCGCAGATCTGCTCGGCAGTCATCGGGAAGCGATGCAGGCGGAAGACATAGGCCCGGCGGCCCGTCCATGTGGCGTAAAGCGGCCCGTCCGGTGTGCTCTCGGCGATATCAAGGCTGGTTTCCTCCAGCAGTTCGCGGGTCATATTTCCAATGACATCGCAACGACCATCCGTCACGTCAGAGCCGTCCAGCGAGCCCGCCGCACAATAGACCTTGCCGGGATTGGCGGTATGCGAGGCCATGCGGATCGCGATGATTGCACCATCGGACGAGACAGGCACGGCAGTACCGACCAGGGTGTAACCGCTGGAGGGCCTGGCCTGCTTGCGCCACCACAACAGCGTGGAAAAGAAAGCCAACCGCCCCGTGGCCCGCAGCACGCCATCCTGCAGGCTGATCTCTTCCTGCATGAGGATCTTGCCGTTGTAGAGCGCGGGATTGGCCTTCACTTCCCTCTGCCAGTTGGCGGCAATCTCAGCCTCATGCGCCGCTTCGAACGAATGCTGACCATCCTCCATGCGGACGTCCACATCCTTGATCGGAAAGACGGTGCCTTCCACGGGCCAGCCCTGCGCGCCGAACTTCATGCAAATCTCCTGTGTTTGCCTGAACCTACAAACGCCAACCTGAACCAATCCTGACTCGAACCAACTCTCCAACCCGAACCGGAAGGCGGCTGAAGGCGCGCAGCATCTGCCCGTCCGAAAGTGTCAGCCGCAAGGCGTAACGCTCGCCCTCGTACAGGCTTGTCTCCACTTTAGCCTGGATTCCCTCGGGCGCCAGTTCGACATCTTGTGGACGAATAAGGACATCTGCAGTGCGCACATCCGGATGCGGCTGCATGACCGGGCGTAGTGCATGCGACAGCGACAGCCAGTCCAGACGCCGCGGCGACGATGGGAAAATGGGAAGGGACAGGATAGCGCCCTGCCCGATCAGGCTTCCCACCACGCGACCTTCTGGCTCTGCGTAAATCGCCTCCGGCGCACCGACCTGCAACAGCTTTCCCTCGGACATGATGGCGACATCGGTTGCAAGTGCCATGGCCTCCGACTGGTCGTGCGTGACGTAGACCATGGTGGCACCGGAGCGACGATGAAACTCGCGAAAGGTCTCTTCCATTTCCTGGCGGAGATGCCGGTCGAGATTGGCGAGCGGCTCATCCAGCAGCACCACATCCGGTTCTGTTACAAGGCAGCGCGCCAGCGCCACGCGCTGTCGCTGACCGCCCGAAAGGGCCGCAGGCCTGCGATCCGCATAGTCCTCCAGCCGCACGGAGGCGAGCGCCTCCCGCACCTTGCGGCTCCGTGCATCGCCGCCGATGCCGCGCACCTTCAGGGGATACCCTACATTCTCGGCCACCGTCATATGCGGCCACAGCGCATAGGACTGAAAGACCATCGCCATATTGCGGGCTTCCGGGGGAATGAAGCTTTTCTCATCCGCCAGCACCCGTTCACCAAGACGAATACTGCCGCCGGTCGGCTGCTCGAAGCCGGCGATCATCCGAAGCACCGTCGTCTTGCCGCAACCAGAGGGCCCAAGCAGCGCCAGAAAACCGCCATCGCGAATTGTCAGCGACAGGTCATTCACGGCCGGTCTGCCTGCGCCGAAGCTTTTTGACAGATGGTTCAGGCTCAACTGCGCCACGGCACCACTCCCTTCGGCAGACGGTCTGCCACCAGCTCCAGAACGGCCATCACGGCAATCACCATCACCACCACGAGCACGGACAGCGCAGACGCCAGATTGAAGCTGCCACTGTCATCGAGATTGTAGATCGCCACGCCCAGCGTTTGTGTTCCCGCCGACCAGAGCAGCGCCGAGACCGTCAGCTCATGCGAGGCGATGAGGAAGACGAGAATGACCGAAGCCCCGCAGGCAGGCGCCATCAGCGGCATCAGGATGTCAATCATGCGCCGGATGAACCCTGCACCCGCCAGCCGCGCCGCCTCTTCCAGCGACGGATCCAGCTGCCGGAACGCACTGACGACGGGCCGCAGGCTGACGGAGAGGAAGGCGGAGCAATAGGCCAGCAGTATGATCCAGAGCGTACCGTAAATGGTGACACCCACCAGCGGCAGTGGCCCGGCGCAGAGCAGGATGAAGGCAACGGCAATCACGATGCCCGGCAGCGCATGGGGAATATCGGCAAGCCCCGACACCAGTGTCGCGACGCGCCGGCCACTTCTGACCACGAAATAGCAGACCGGCACCGAAATGCAGAGCAGGATGAGTGCGGCCAGCGACGACAGCAGCAACGAGTTCTGAAACGCCGTCCGCGTGATCGCCTGCCGGAAGATGATTTCCTCATAGGCGCGGAAGGTCACCGTCTTCATTGTCAGCGGCACACCATACGCAGGCGCCAGCGAACTCGCGACCAGCGCCAGCAGCGGCAGGAACAGGATCGCCGCCATGACGATCCACAGAAGAATTCCGACCGGCACCCGCAAGCGGCCCAGCTGGAAGGCAGCCGTTGGTCCGGACAGCCCCAACACACGGAAATCGCGACCGCGCAGCATCCTCTCCTCGACCAGAAGCCCGAGGATCGACAGCACAGCGATCAAGCCGGAAAGAATGGAGATGTCGCCGAAGGTGCTGGCGCCGAAACTGGCGAACTTCGAATAGACGAGCGTCGTCAGCGTGTAGATCGAGGCCGGAATGCCGAGGATCGCCGGAATGCCGAAATTGCCGACGCAGGAGACGAAGGAGATAGCCGCACCGGCGATCAGCCCGGGCATGACCAGCGGAAAGATGATATGCGACAGCACCTGCCGGGGCGATGCGCCGGACAGCCGCGCCGCCTCAACGCCGTCTCGGGGAATGGACAGCAGGCTGGCGCGGAGCGCGAGATAGACCAGCGGCGCATTCTGCACACCGTAGAGCAGCGCAATACCGCCCAGCGAATAGAGCGGCTGCGGGCTACCAAGCGGCGGCGCAAGACCTATCGCCTTCAAAAGCGTGCTGGAGGGGCCGGTCATGCCGATCCAGGAGAGCGCCGTCACCTGCGGCGGGATCATCATCGGCAGCATGAACAGGAAGGCGAGGACGCCCCTGCCCCGCACGTTAAACAGCGTGAGCAGGAAGGCGAAGCTGCCGCCGATCAGAACCGAAATGACCGTGCCCCAGAGAGAGGTGATCAGCGTATTCCAGACCGCAAGCCAGAGCGAAGGCTCCAGAAGGATCTGATGATTGCCGCCCTTCACAAGCGACTGAAGGCCGGTCAGCGCCAACCGCCCCAGCGGCAACACGCTGAGCAGAAACAGGCAGAGGACCACAAACGGAAACAGCCAGCGCGGCTGGCTGTTTCCTGAAAACCTGGACAGCATGGACCGGATCGATCAGCCGTTGGAACCGAAGATATCGGTGAAGGTCTTCAGGTCCTTGTCGCTGTTCTTCAGCGCATCCCCCGGGTTCAGCGGCAGAAGCTTGATCGTTTCGCGCGCCGGGAAACCAGCCGGAACCGGCATGCCGTTACGGGCCGGGATATAGCCGAGCTTCAGGAAGCCGTCCTGGCCTTTTTCCGACAGCACATAATCCACGAACTTCCTGGCGGCCTCGGCGTGCTTGGTGCCGGCAACGATCGCGACCGGCTCGGTCACGGCGGAAACGCCCTCTTCCGGGAAGACGAACTCCACCGGCGCGCCCTTGGCTTTTTCACGGATCGGCATGTAATCGACCACGAAGCCGTAGGCCTTCTCGCCACTGGCGACCGATTTCAGAACGGCACCATTGCCGCCCGCTGCGGTTGCGCCATTGGCCTTGAGAGCCTTGATGTAATCCCAGCCGAGACCCGGCACATTGGCAAGCGTCTGGGCGTGGATGAGAGCGGCACCCGAGGTGAGCGGGCTTGGCATGGTGACGAGACCCTTGGCTTCGGGCTTCGCCAGATCCTTCCAGCTCTTCGGCTTCATGCCGGCCTGGGTGTTGTACATGAAGCCTGTGGTGATGAGCTTGGTCGAGTAGTAATAGCCATCGGCGTCATAGAGAGATGCGTCATAGGCCTTCGCCTCTGGCGACTTGTAGGCCATCAGCAGCTTGTCCTGCTTCATGCGCTCGAACGTGACCGTGTCGGAAATCAGGAGAACGTCGGCAACCGGCGCACCCGCCTGGATCTCGGACATCAGCTTTGCCATGATCTTCGGTGTACCGTCACGCACCCAATCGACCGAGATGCCGGGATTGGCGGCCTTGAACCCATCCACGGTGGCCTGCGCATCTTCGTTCGGCTGGCTGGTGTAGAGAACCAGATCAGCAGCCTGGGCGGAACTGGCAAAAACACCCAGCGCAATGACAGCGGAGAAAGCGGAAAGCAGCGTCTTCATGGAGCACCCCTCAAGTTGGATGCTCCGCTAAATCATGGGTGTCTAACAGAGATATGACAAAGCGGAATTATAGAGGAAAGTTTCCGCAAAACGCAAAACGGCCCCGTACACTGATACATACGGAGCCGCGCGTTCGAAATTGTCGCCTCAGGCGGCCTTGGCTTCCGCGTTGCGGATCAGGCGGCCAAGACGCTGAATTCCTTCCTCGATCATCGCCTCGTTGGCGCAGGAGAAGGAGAGACGCAGCGTGTTGGCGCCGGAGCGATCGGCGAAGAAGGCCTGACCCGGAACGAAGGCAACCTTTTCTGTCTCGATCGAACGGGCCAGCAGTTCGGCCCCGTCGAGATTCGCGGGCAGCGTAACCCAGACGAACATGCCGCCTTCCGGCTTTGTCCAGCTCGTCCCAACAGGCATGTACCTGGCGAGTGCCGCCAGCATGGCATTCCGGCGTGCGCTGTAGGCAGCCCTGATCTTGGCGACCTGCTCTTCGAAGAAGCGTTCCGCCACCGTGGTGATCGCGATCTGATTGATCGTCGATGAATGCAGATCAGCAGCCTGCTTCATCAACACCAGCTTACGGATGATGGAAGAGTTGGCAACGACATAGCCGACGCGCAGGCCTGGCGCGAGCGTCTTGGAAAAGCTGCCGGAGTAGATGGTGCGCGTGTTCTCGATGCCGCCGGAACGCGCGATATCGAGCGCCATGATCGGCGGCACGGCCTCTCCATCGTAACGCAGATGCTGGTAGGCTGCGTCTTCGATGACGGCGATGTCCAGTTCGTCGGCGAGTTCGAGCAGCTTCTGGCGACCCTGCAGATCGACCGTCTCGCCCGTCGGGTTCGAGAAGTCGGCAGAAAGATAGGCGAACTTGACCGCGCCACCGTTCTTCGCCGCCGTTTCGCGATAGGCATCCGGCGTGCGATTGCCGCCCGGCGTCAACTGGTCGTAATTCGGCTCATAGGCGTTGAAGGCCTGCAGCGCGCCGAGATAGGTCGGCCAGGTCACTAGCGCCGTATCCTTCGGCGACAGGAACAGCTTGCCAAGGTAATCCAGCGCCTGCTGCGAACCCGACGTGATGAAGATGTTGTCGGCCCCGCAAGGGATGCCGAATTTCGCCATTTCACCGACCAGCCATTCGCGCAACGGTTTGTAGCCTTCGCTGACCGAATACTGCAGGGCGGCGTTCACCTGGGGGCCGGAAAAGATCTCCGCGTAGGCTTGGCTGAAGGCCACATCCGGAAACAGCGCCGGATCGGGAATGCCCCCGGCGAACGAGATGATGTCCGGCCGCTCCAGCAGCTTCAGCAGTTCGCGAATTTCAGAAGCGCGCATGCGCGACGAGCGCGTGGCGAAAATATGATCCCAATCCAGCACGGAGGTTTCCTCGAAATTTTGTTATCGTCTCCACACAAAATCACGCAATAAATGATATGTCAACAATACTGACCTATCGAGTGAATTACGGTGGCTCGGGAACGCCTTAGCGGCGCAAGTACGCGGCGGCGGAGGATGAGAAGATTGTTTTGAGTCAAATGCCGAAACTCGGTGAAACAGAGCTTTCCAAAACAGGGATGGCGGCAGTAGTGTGCCGCCCATTCTTCAATGGACTATCAAGGTGCCAGCAATGACCGCGACCTCGCACTCTCCTGAAATCACAATCGAATTCCACCAGTCTCCGGTTCCGGACGCTGACCGAATCCGCGCCCTGGAAACGCCGGGATTCGGCAAGGTGTTTACCGATCACATGGTGTTGGCCAAGTGGACTGCCGACAAAGGCTGGCACGATGCGAAGGTGACGGCGCGACGGCCGCTTGAACTCGATCCGGCCAGCGCCGTACTTCATTACGCGCAGGAAATCTTCGAGGGCATGAAAGCCTACAAGGCAGATGACGGCCGCATTCTTCTCTTCCGGCCCGAAGAAAACGCCCGCCGATTCGCGCAATCAGCAGAGCGCATGGCGATGCCTGCCGTGCCGGAAGAACTCTTTCTGAAGGCAGTCGAGGAACTGGTCCGGATCGACAAGAACTGGATCCCCTCGGGCGACGCCAGCCTTTATCTTCGCCCCTTCATGTTTGCCAACGAGGCCTTCCTCGGGGTCCGTCCGGCACAGGAATATATCTTCTGCATCATCGCCTCGCCCGTCGGCGCCTACTTCAAGGGTGGCGCCAAGGCGGTGTCGCTCTGGGTGGAAACGGCATATACGCGCGCAGCCGCTGGCGGCACAGGCGCTGCCAAATGCGGCGGCAACTATGCCGCAAGCCTCGTGGCGCAAGCCGAAGCCTACAAGAGAGAATGCGACCAGGTCGTCTTCCTTGATGCTGCGGAGCACCGCTGGGTCGAAGAACTGGGGGGCATGAACGTCTTCTTCGTCATGAATGACGGATCGGTGGTCACCCCGCCGCTCGGCGGCACCATCCTGCCCGGCATCACGCGCGCTTCCGTGATCGTGCTTGCTGAAGAAAAGGGCCTGCGCGTCGAACAACGCCCCTACTCTTTCGCAGAGTGGCAGGCCGACGCGGCAAGCGGCAAACTGGTCGAAGCGTTCGCTTGTGGCACCGCTGCTGTTCTGGCGGGTATCGGTCTGGTCAAGCATTCCGCAGGCGAATTCCTGGTCGGCGACGGCCAGACCGGCAAGCTCACTACCGAACTGCGCGAAAAACTCGTCGGCCTGCAGAAGGGCGTCACCAACGACGAGCACGGCTGGACCCGCACCGTGTCAGCTTGAGCATCACACGGAAAAGGCCGGAGCTTTCGCCCCGGCCTTTAACTTCTGCAAAGGCCGCGACGCGCAATAGACAGATTCATTGGACCACAACCCGGCATCCCCGTATTGATAAATATAACCGGTTATGTATCATGGTGTGGAGGAGATCATCATGACCAAAGATTTCGTTCGCGCCCACGGCTATCTGGCCCTTGGTACCCGGTTGAAAAGGCTGGGCGAGCGGATGCAGAATGACGTTGCCAATGTCTCGACGGAACTCGGCATGCCGACAGCGCCCGGTCTTTGGACGGCGCTTGGCGCGGTCGCGCAAAATGGCACCCTGACGATTGGCGGATTGGCTGAAGCGCTCGGCGTGAGCCAGCCTGCGGCGACAAAACTCACGGCCCGCCTGGTGGAAAGTGGCCTTATCTCCCTGACACAGGATGAAGCCGACAAGCGGACACGAACCCTTGCCGCTACGCCAGCCGGAACGGCACTGGTCGATGCCGGGCAGAGAAAGCTTTGGCCTGCGGTCGAGGCTGCAGTTCGTGATCTGTGTGCTGACGCTTCCACATCCCTGATCGACAGGCTCGACGCCATCGAAGCGGGCCTGTCCGCACTGCCGCTTGCTGAACGCATTCGTCAAAACCTCCAGGAAGGGAAACGCATGGCAATGCCTCTTGATCGCCCCATCTGGGCCGCCCTCTCCGGCCCGCACAGGCAAGTCTCCATAGGGACGGAGCGAGCACGCGCCTACGCGGCAGATATCGGCCCGCTCGCCGCAACACTGGACGAGACGCCGGAGACGCTTGCAGATCTGGCCGAACTTGTTGCGAATCGCGGCCCGCTGATTCTGCTTCAGGCGCACGCGCCCAAGATCCCGAACGGCTGTCGGGCGGACTTGGTTGCGGAGGCGGTACAAATGGTGGCGACGGACCAATTGAACCTGCCTGATCCGGGAGAGGTGATTACACTCGGCGACACGGATGCACCCGACATGCTGGCGCTCGCGCAACTGACGGCACCCGGCCCTTTCGCCGCACGCACCCACACGCTCGGCCGGTTTTTCGGGATGCGTGTTGATGGGCGTCTCGTCGCGATGGCAGGCGAACGCATGCACTTTCAAGGCTACACGGAAGTCTCCGGCGTTTGCACGCATCCGGATTTTCGCGGTGCGGGCTTGGCCATGCGCTTATGTGCAAAGGTCATCGAAGGCATCGTCCAGCGCGGCGATCGTCCCTTCCTGCATGCCTATGCAAGCAATATCGGGGCGATCAGGGTCTATGAACGGCTTGGCTTCCAAATCCGGCAGCAGTTCACGGTGACGAAACTCGTGCCTGACAGCTGAAAAGGCGGAGCCAAAGCCCGCCCTTTCAGGGCCAGCATTTCATCATAAAGAAGCAATAGAAACTCGAACAAATAGATGTAGCGTGCTACCGTATGACGAACGGTAGGCCACAATATGACACCCCCGAAACTCAACGAGCAGCTCTGTAAGCATTCGTATTACGAAACTAACGAACGCATTGCTCGGATGGCATGCTTCGCCACATCAAAAAACATCGAAAAAATAGGTAACGGAGAATACCAGATAGTATCAGAGGAACTTGCTCACAAGGATCTCATCATCCTAGCAATTTCAATAAGGAGGCTGGCCGAACTCACAAAAAGCCAGCACCTTCTGAAAAAGAGAAACCTCAAGATTGTCAAATCCGAATCTTACAAAAACGACCAGCAGGCCACCGACAACTGTTGGAATATCATTGGAAACATAATTCATAGCCAAGATATCGTATTAACCAAGCATATTCCCCAATGTTTATCCAATGATATATACGAAATGATGAAAAACAGAATAGAAGTAGAAGCAATCATAGATGTTAAATCAGACAGAAAGCACACAAAGACGTTTTCTGCCGTACACTTCCTGAAGGAACTCGTTTCATACATGGAAGAAATCGAAGACATCCTCTCCGACAACAAAATATATGTCGGATCTCTGTTCAGTTAGGGCCGAAAAATCGGCCCTAACTTCCCGTCAAATGATTAGTTGACCGACTTGTCCACCAGCTTGTTCTTGCCGATCCACGGCATCATGGCGCGCAGCTTCGTGCCGACTTCTTCGATCTGGTGGCTGTCGTTGAGGCGGCGGATACCCTTGAAGCGGGCAGCGCCCGAACGGTATTCTTGCATCCAGTCGGAGGTGAACTTGCCGGTCTGGATGTCGTGCAGAACGCGCTTCATTTCAGCCTTGGTTTCAGCCGTGATGATGCGCGGACCGGTGACATATTCGCCCCACTCGGCCGTGTTGGAGATCGAGTAGTTCATGTTGGCGATGCCGCCTTCGTAGATCAGGTCCACGATCAGCTTCACTTCGTGCAGGCACTCGAAGTATGCCATCTCAGGCGCGTAACCGCCTTCGACAAGCGTTTCGAAACCGGCGCGGATGAGCTCGACGAGACCGCCGCAGAGAACGACCTGTTCGCCGAAGAGGTCGGTTTCGCACTCTTCCTTGAAGTTGGTTTCGATGATGCCCGAACGGCCGCCGCCAACGCCGCAGGCGTAGGAGAGAGCGAGTTCAAGCGCATTGCCGGACGCATTGTGGTGAACGGCAACCAGGCAAGGCACACCGCCGCCCTTCTGGTATTCGCCACGAACCGTATGGCCCGGGCCCTTCGGAGCGATCATGACGACGTCGACGGTGGACTTCGGCTCGATCAGGCCGAAGTGAACGTTGAGGCCATGCGCGAAGGCGATTGCTGCGCCGTCACGGATGTGCGGAGCGATCTCGGCCTTGTAGATATCGGCCTGCAGTTCGTCCGGGGTTGCCATCATCAGAAGGTCTGCCCAGGCGGCAGCTTCGGCAACGGTCATGACCTTGAAGCCATCAGCTTCGGCCTTCTTGACGGTCGGGGAGCCGGCCTTGAGGGCGATGGCGACGTTGGCGGCACCGGAATCCTTCAGGTTCAGCGCGTGGGCGCGGCCCTGGGAGCCGTAACCGACGATGACGACCTTCTTGGACTTGATGAGATTGAGATCGGCATCGCGATCGTAATAGACGCGCATCGTTTTATCCTTCCCTATGCGTGTTGTTTGTTGAATGGCTCATGACCCTTGGGCAGCCTAATTGCCACCTTCGGAATTGGTATCGAGACCGTGCAACACCAGAAAGGCAGCAACCGCCTTCTTGGCCTGGCGTGCATTGTCTTTCAGGCCCGGTTCGCCCAGCAGCATGCGCACATGCAGATCCGAGACGATGAGGCCATAAAGCGTATGATAGGCACTGTCGGCATCCTCGAAGCGCAGCAAGCCCGCGCGGCGTCCCGCGTCCATCAGGCCGATGGCGCGGCGATCGATCTGCCGGCGTCCATGCTCGATCAAAAGCGTGCCGAGCTTTGAGCCTTCCCGGCTGGCCTGCCCCACCGCCAGACGGTTTAGCGCCAGCGAGACATCGCCGGACAGAACCTCAAGCAAATCGCGCCCGAAAACTTCCAGATGTTCCCGCAAGAGATCCGCCGTCAGGCGTCCCCCACTGCGTTCGGCCGTGCGCACCTTGCTCGCCTGGTAGGCAATCATCGCTGCCAGAAGGCCATCGCGATCACCAAACCACTTATAAAGGCTTTCCTTGGAGCAATTGGCCGCACGGGCGAGACCGGAAGTGGTGAGCGCCTTCTCGCCGCCGCTCACCAGAAGCTTCAGCGCCTGTTCCAGAACAGCGTTCTGGCGTGGCGTAAACTCTGGCATGTCTGGCAACTGAACGGACACTTCCACCTCCCGATAAAGTACCGTACGGTACGGTTCCGCGTTCTAGCGTCCGAAAATCGGCGCGTCAAGCACTTTCATCGACCGGCTGATTGTTCCATGAACACTGCTTCACTCAGGAGTGAACAATCGAATGTTCCATTATTTTGGCAACTGTCGATTTTCGCAAAGAAGAATTAAGCGTCTGATTTTGAAAAACATTTTAATCTTTGCGAGGCGGGCCGGCGACGCAAGCAATGCTGCAATGCAAAATGCGCAGGACCTACTGTAATTGAGCTGCAACAATCGCCTGCCTATGTCTGCGAAGCGCGAAGATTTGCTTCCGCTCATAAACAGAAATAAAGGAAACACCCATGCGCACCCTTATCGCCGCAACCATGATGGCGCTGCTTGCCAGCATCACGATCTCAGAAGCCGCGAGCCCCAAGAAAGCTCCTGCGAACAACCAGCAGCAGACAACCAGCACATCCGCGCCGCCACCGGCTGGCCAGCAAGGCCCCGCTCCAAAGCAGTCCAAACAGCCGCATCACCGCAACAAGTTCACGGGCTGATCTCGCAACTCAGCGAGGCAGAGGAATGGCCTGCAACGCGCCAAGCCCTTCCTCAGCCTCCTGGTTTGTGGTGGCGGAGTAGGACGGACACTCCTCTCGCGAGCCGCGCATAGCTCACGGCGCTTGCCGAAGCAGCGCGGAATCTGCTTAGCCATCAGCATGGGTTCATAGGGATGCTGGAGGCACGCAATGAGGATCGCAACCGTTATGAGGGCCGGCCTGATCGCCGTCTTGTCGTTCGCCCCGGCCTTGGCCGCCGAAAACCGTTGCGGGTGGGTCCAAAACCCAACACCCGGAAACTACTGGCTTGATGATCGTGAAGGTTCCTGGACGATCATGACCCAAGGGTCGGATGTCGAACCCAAAGGCGTCGACAAGATGCCGGACTTTTCCGCCGGCGAATTCGTCAAAACCAACGGCTATTATGGCTATGCCTGCACATGCATGTCTGTCGAGACCGACAAGCGCGCACGCAGGATCACCGAGATCATCTCTGTAAAGCAGTTGCCGCTGGCCAAGTGCAAGGGTGACAAGTCGCTGCCGAAGCCCCAGGGGTGAGGCTCAGGCAGAGGTTTCGGCCTCATCAAAGGCTTGTCTTGCCTCCAGCACAGATGCGTGGTTTTGCACCGACCATTCGATGACAAGATAAAGACGCGAAAACAACGAATGGCCGAGGGGCGTCATGCTGTATTCGACGCTCGGCGGCTTGGTGGGAAAAACCGTGCGGTTCACATATCCGTCGCGTTGCAGATCCCGCAGCGTCTGGGTTAGCATGCGCTGGGAGATGTCCGGCACCAGGCGTCGCAACTCGCCGAAGCGATACGGCCTTTCAGACAGCGCGTGCAGCAGCAGTGTCGACCATTTGCCCGAGATCGGCGCCATGACGGAGCGCACCGGACAGTTGTCCTGGTCCCATTCGCTACTTTGGTCAACTTTGAGAAAATCGATAGGCGCCCGCTGGTCCATGATAGTTCCCTTTAGGTAACGATCTGGCGGGAAAGTGCCTTCTTTACAGATGGCAGTCAATCTCTATTTAAGAGCAACTCTCAAAAAGAGAGCGCATCTGTTCGAACCCTATCAAAAAGGACCCATTCGCATGACGAAGCTTCTTGTCACCGGCGCATCCGGCCAGTTGGGCAAGGCCATTATTGGCCACTTGCTGAAGGATGGCAAGGTCGCAGCATCCGATCTCATTGCCGCAAGCCGGGACACGGCGAAGCTGGCGGCGTTCGAAGCGCAAGGCATCGAAACGCGCAAGGCCGATTTTGATGATCCTTCGGGCCTCGAAGCAGCCTTCACCGGCGTCGATCGCGTTCTAATCATTTCGACGGACACGCTGGCGGTGCCGGGCCTGCGCCTTAAGCAGCACACCGCTGCAGTGGCAGCAGCGGCCAAGGCGGGCGTCAAGCACGTTCTCTACACATCCATGCCGAACCCAGACAAGTCTGTGGTCAGCTTTGCGCCCGACCATCTGGGAACTGAACAGGCCATCAAGGCCAGCGGCCTCGCCTACACCATCATTCGCAATTCCTGGTACTTCGATAACTACCTGGGCAGCATGCCGCATAACCTCGCCGTCGGAACCTGGTACACGGCGATGGGCGAAGGTCGCGTTGCAAACATCTCGCGTGAAGACTGTGCCGCTGCCGCAGCAGCCGCGCTCGCCAACCCGCCCGCCGGCAACACCATCCTCACCTTGACGGGAGCCGAATCCCTGAATGCGGATCAGATCGCGGACGCCATTTCCAAGGCAGCCGGCAAGCCGCTCGCGGTGACAAAGGTCAATGATGAACAGCTGGCAGCTGGCGCTCGTGGCGCTGGGCTTCCAGATTTCGTGGTCGATCTCGTCGTTTCTTCGGATGCCAATGTCCGCGCTGGCAATTTCGATCTCGTAACCGATGATTTCGAGAAGCTGACGGGTCGCAAGCCGCAGTCGCTGGCAGACTTTTTCCAGCAGCATAAGGCAGCACTTGGCTGAGCTTGCAGTGCCGGTGACGCACGTCAATGCGTCGCCGGCAATTTTATTTGACTAAGTCAACTAATTATTGGACAAAGTCCTCCACAGGAGGATTTCATGTCTGACGTCATCGATACGGTCCGAAGCTTCAATCGGTTCTACACAGACCGTCTAGGGTTGCTTTCTCAAGCCTATCTTCAGTCTCCATACTCGCTCACGGAAGCCCGGGTGATTTATGAGATCGGCTCTCGTGCGACCGTGACCGCCGCGGACCTGACGCGCGATTTGCATATCGATCCCGCCTATCTCAGCCGCATCCTCAGGCGCTTTCGCTCGCAGAACCTTGTGCATACAGAACAGGACAAGAATGACAGGCGCAGCCTGAACCTGTTCCTGACGGAAACGGGAAGAGGGGAATGGGAGACACTGCGCGATCAGTCTCGCCAGCAGGTGGCACAGTCTCTGATCCCACTTGGCGTGGATGGTGAACAGGCGCTGGTGACCGCCATGCGCACCGTTCAGGATCTGCTGCGGGGTGGAGACAAGGTCAAAAGCCCCGTTGTCCTGCGCTCCCATCGTCCCGGCGACATGGGTTGGGTCATAGAGGCGCAGACCCGCTTCTACACGACGGCCTTCGGCTGGAATGACCGGTTCGAGGCACTGGCGGCCGAGGTGGCGGGGCAATTCCTGAAAAACTTTAACCCCGCCATGGAACGGGGATGGATTGCCGAACGCGCCGGCCAAAGGCTGGGCTCGATCTTTATCGCCAATGGGGGCGCGGGCACCGCCAAACTGCGATTGCTCTATGTCGAAGAGGCCGCACGCGGATTGGGGCTCGGCAAACTGCTCGTCAGTGAAGCCATTCAGTTCGCCCGTCAATGCGGCTATCGACAGGTCAGCCTCTGGACCAACGACAATCTGGATGCGGCGCGTGCCATCTACAGGTCAGCGGGTTTCCGCCTTGTGTCTGAGGAACGCCACACGATGTTCGGCCCGGAACTCAAAGGCCAGACCTGGGTGCTTGATCTATAGAGCCCATCAAAGAGCCTCCCCGCACGCTCGGCGGAAACGGCGCACGGTTTCCGCCATACCGAATTCCAGCGCATCCGCCGTCAGGCCGTGACCGATGGAGACTTCCGCAAGATAGGGAATGCGTTTCACAAGCGCTGGAAGGTTGGCGACCGTCAGGTCATGACCGGCATTGACGCCAAGTCCTTCGGCCTTCGCCGCATCGGCAGTGCGGCCCAGCAGTTCCATCTGTTCCCTGCCCTTGGCCGGATCATCAAAGCATCCACCATAGGGGCCAGTGTAAAGCTCGATGCGATCAGCACCGGTTGCCTTGGCAAGCTTTACCGCATCCTCATCGCCATCACCATCGGCGAACAACGAAACGCGCATGCCTTTGGCTTTGAGGCGCGCGACGATCGGCTTCAGCATTTCTCCCTGGGTGCGGAAATTGAACCCGTGATCGGATGTCGCCTGCGTCGGATCGTCAGGCACCAGGGTCACCTGCTCAGGTTCGGTCCGCTCGCAGAGCAGCAGAAAGTCTTCCGACGGATACCCCTCGATGTTGAACTCGGTCTGCGGAAATTCGTCATCGATGAGCGCGCGCAGAACCGGCAGATCCGAGAAACGGATGTGGCGCTGGTCCGGGCGCGGATGCACGGTCAGGCCATAGGCACCGGCCTGCAGCGCCACGCGTCCAAGATGGGCAACGCTCGGCCAGGGCAGATCCCGACGATTACGAAGCATTGCGACGGCGTTGAGGTTGACGGAAAGCTTGGCGGGCATGGCAGGATTCCTGTTTTGGCGGCAACTGTGTAGATCAATCCATGACCGCACAGCAACCACGCCCTTCGTTCAAGACCCAAAAAACGCAGTCAGCACTCCTATTTCTTGTAATAAGGTAATTATAATTCAACCTTTCGTTAAACCTGTTAAAATGTCGCATAGATAAGCCGAAAACGGCAGCCGGGAGGAATGCGAGAGGGCCGGTCACGGCCAGCCAAGGGGGTTTAAATGCAGCAGAACCTATTCGATGCTCAGCCGAGCAGCGGCGAAGGCCGGCAACAGATTTTGGGCTTCATGCCCCAGATTGCAGCAGTGGCCAAACTGCCGGCTGCTCCACTTGCCATTGCGGACATGGCGGAAGCCTTCGGCGTGACGCATCGCACCCTCCACTTCTATGAGGAGAAGGGACTACTCGCTCCGGAACGGCTTGGGAGCATGCGGGTCTACAACGCGCAAAGCATCCAGCGCATGGCCGTGATCAATGCCTGCCGGGAAGTGGGCGTGCCGCTTTCCAGCATTCAGGAACTGATGACGGCGCTGGAAACGGCCGGCAGTCAGGAGGAGGCTGATCTGCATTTCCGTACCCTTCTGGACACGCGACGCCGTGAACTCACGTCTGACGTTTCAACCCTCCATCGCCAAATCCAGCAGATCAGGACCTTGATCATCGACATCGGCAATCAACCACAGGAAACACAACGCGTCGAAGCTCGTCGCCCCGACATTTCCGATATGGAGCGCAAGTGTCTGGCTCTGATGGTGGAGGGTTACAAAGGCCGGGAACTGGCCACAGCTCTCGAGATTACCGAAGCTGAACTCGAGGATCTCGAAGACGGGCTGATGGTCAAGCTGGAGGCTGCCAATCGTTCACAGGCTGCGGCAAAGGCAGTTATCCTCGGCATTCTCCCGCACTAGAAAATATCATTACGCGACAAGAGACATCTGTGCGTATAACTTTAATTGCTAAATTGTAACGTGACCCGCCTTAGATGCCGCATTACTGGTTGAAGGAGATTCTCTAGAACCAGATGCGGTCACATCATGCCAGCTTTACTCTCTCGTTACGCAACCCCATTCATAACGGGGCTGTTTCTCGTATCTCTTCTTTCCGGCGTGGCGATCTTCTTCCATTGGGGGCCTGGCGCGTTCCACGGCATCCATGAATGGCTGAGCATGGTGCTGATCCTGCCTTTCGTCCTGCATCTTTGGAAAAACTGGCGTCCGCTGTCCGCCTATATGAAGCGCCCGCCCATGGCTATTGCGCTGGTGGTTTCCGTTCTGGCATCGCTGGCTTTCTTCATTCCCTCAGGCTCGCCGGACGGTGGACAAAGAGCCGGCAATCCACAGGCCGTCTTCCAGCTTCTGAGCAATGCCAAGATCGCACAGGTCTCGGCCATTATCGGCAGGACGGAAGCCGATCTGGTTGCCGAACTGCAGAAGGCTGGCTTTGCCTCGGCGGCACCGGACATGACATTGAGCGCCATCGCCAGTGCATCGGGCAAAAGCGACCGCGAGCTGATCGGCAAGGTGGCATCGCTGCGCCCACGCTGAACAAGAGTCAGCGAACGATCGTCAGCGTTTCGGCCGCACGCGTGATGGCCGTATAAAGCCAGCGCTCGCGCGTGTCGCGGAAGGCCCAGCTCTCATCGAACAGAACGACATTGTTCCACTGCGAACCTTGCGCCTTGTGGACGGTCAGCGCATAGCCGAAATCGAACTCGTCATAACGCTTGCGTGTCGTCCAGGGGATTTCCCCCTCTTCCTCGAAGGCCTGCTTCAACAGCTTGATTTTCGCTGCACCCCGATCCATGTCGTCGTCTTCGGGCCTGATCATCAGGTTGATGCCGGGCTTCACTGTCTCGCGCGATGAGCTCATGACCTGCCACAGCGAACCATTCAGCAAGCCCTTGGCTGGATCGTTGCGCAGGCAGACCAGCTTGTCACCGGATTGCGGATAGGGCAGCGAAAAACCCTTCAGCTCCCGCAGGCGCTGGTTATAGCGCCTGCGCGTCTTGTTGGTGCCGACCAGCACCTGATCCGCTTCCAGCACGATGGTCTGGTTCACCTCGTTGCGGGAGATGACCTGCGCCGTGCCGTAATCGCCATACATGATCTCCTTGCCCTCGCGCACCTGCATGGCAAGCTTGATGATCGGGTTGTCGCGCGCCTGGCGATGGATTTCCGTCAGCAGGAAATCAGGCTCCTGCTCGGTGAAGAACCCGCCGCCGGAGACTGGCGGCAGCTGGCCCGGATCGCCCAGCACCAGAATGGGCGTGCCGAAGCTCATCAAATCCTTGCCCAGCTGCTCATCCACCATCGAGCATTCGTCGATGACGATCAGCGCCGCCTTGGCGACCGGGCTCTGGCGATTGATGGAAAACATCGGCGCAATCGAGGTCTTGCCGGTTTCCTCGTCCTCAACCGCCTCTTCGCCGCGGGGGCGATAGATCAGCGAGTGAATGGTCTTGGCATTGGAGGCGCCACGCGACCGCAGAACCTGCGCGGCCTTGCCGGTGAAGGCGGCAAACAGAACATCGCCATCCACATGCTCGGCGAAATAGCGGGCAAGCGTCGTCTTACCCGTACCGGCATAGCCGAACAGGCGGAACACGGGCTGCTTGCCTTCCTTCAACCAGGCGGCAACAGCCTTCAGGGCTTCATCTTGCTGCGGAGCAAATTGCATGGGGCGACATGGCAGGATTCTCAGGCCGCAGGCAACCGGAAAAGCCGTTCCGCAAAAATTTGTGTGTGGGCCGGGAATAAACGGGATGGCTGTGGTGTCTCATGTCGGGCGCGGCATGAGGCCCGCCTGACATCACGGAGGACACCCCATGACATTCATCCGCATGACGGCGGCAACGGCCGCATTTCTCGCCTCTGTCACGCTGGCCTTCGCAGCCGGCGCACCGGTCAAGACGGTCGACAGCGCCAAGGGCAAGGTGCTTGCCGGCGAAAACGGCATGACGCTCTACACCTTCAAGAAGGACACAAAGGGCGTTTCCAATTGCGAAGGCCAATGCCTTGCCAACTGGCCGCCGCTGAAGGCTTCGGCAGATGCCAAGGATGCGGGCGCCTACACGGTCATCACCCGCAAGGATGGTTCCAAACAATGGGCCAAGGACGGCATGCCGCTCTACTACTGGGTCAAGGACATGAAGGCGGGCGACATCACCGGCGACGGCGTTGGCGGCAACTGGGATCTGGCCCGCCCCTGATCATGGCTCTGATCATGGTATTGTAGGCTATGAAAACGCCTTCCGAGTCGAGCTTCGAGGGCCAGATCCTGGCCCTCCTTCCAGCGCTTCGCCGCTATGCGCGCAGCCTTGCCCGCTCGGATGCGGAGGGCGAAGATCTGTTGCAGGACAGTCTTGAGACGGCATTGACTCGTCGTGGCCAATGGCGAGGTCTCAACCTGCGCAGCTGGCTCTTGACGATCATGACGCGTCGCTATCGCAATGGGCTTCGCTACCGCACCCGCCACCCGGATACCGACATTGAGGAGGCGCTGAATGTGCCGGCACCGGTTGCAGTCTCCGACCCCTTGGAGCGGCGGCGCTTGGAGGTGGCGCTGAACAGCCTGCCCGAAGAGCAGCGCGCCGTGCTGATGCTGGTCGTCCTTGAAGGCTGCGCTTACGCTGATGTCGCAACCATGCTGGACATTCCTGTCGGAACCGTCATGTCGCGGCTGGCGCGGGCACGGCAGAAAATCAGTGAGAGCATGCAGGCGGAAAACATCATTCCGCTGAGGAGACCGAAATGACGAGCCACGACATCCGACCTTCGGAGGACGAGCTGCACGCCTTTTCCGATGGCCAGTTGACGCCGGACCGGCAGGAAACCGTTGCGGCATGGCTTGCGGACAACCCTGAGGATGCCGCCCGTGTGTCCGCGTGGCAGGCGCAGGGAAGCGCCATTCGTACGCTGTTTGCGCCTTATGAGCGACGAGGCGCCGGAGATGGTCGCCTTCTCAAGCCCGTACGGCACAGCACCTTTGGCCGCAGGCTTGCGCTGGCGGCAGCCGCGGCTCTTCTGTTCGTAGCGGGTGTCGGCACCGGCACGCTGCTTCCCGTGTCAGGCGCCCAGAAACAGCCCGTTCTTGCCTCAACTGATCTACCGGATGAAGCCCATGCGGCCTATCTCATCTATGCCAGTGAAGTGCGCCATCCTGTCGAAGTCGCGGCCACCGAGGAGGCGCATCTCGCGACCTGGCTCGGCAAGCGGCTGTCCCGCACCAACCTGAAAGTACCGAACCTCGGCTCGCTCGGCTTTCATCTGGTCGGTGGGCGGCTGGTGCCGGTGGACGGACAGGCCGGCGCGCTGTTCATGTATGAGGACCAGAACGGCCAGCGCCTGACCATGCTGGTGGGCCGCAATGGCGAGAGCCGCGAAACCAGCTTCCGCTTTGCCGCCGTCGGCAAGGTCGAAACCTTCTACTGGATCGACAACGGCTTCGGCTATGCGGTCACGGGGGAAGTGCCGCGCGAACTGCTGCGGAAAGTGGCGGAGGAATGCTACCGCCAGTTTCCGGCCTGAAGTGATCGCGCCTTACCGTAGCGGATCGTTTTCCAACACGATGGGTGATCCATGCGGCGTGGCCTCCGCTGCCCGCTGCCAGCTATGCTGGAGGGCCAGAACCGTCTCCTGGTCCGCAACGCCCTTCTCCGCCAGGAGATGGCTGAGCGCCGCCACCCAGGCATCGAAATAGTCGGCCCCATCCCGTGCCCGCTCCGGTCGATGCACCTCGCGTGACAGCGAAGCCGCCCATTCGTTCCAGCCGAATACGCCGCGTTCATGCAGATGCACCGTCAGCGCAAAGGCCTGCGCCTGCCAGGGTTCGGCAAACACCGGATCGCCCTCGGCAGAGCGTGGCAGGCCCTCCGCCTCGGTAAACGGACTTGAGGTCTCACACTGGCTCAAGATAGCTCTCCCAAGCGTCGATGGAGACGGTGAGTGTGGGGTCGCTCCCCCTGCCCCAGATCTCTTCGCCATCGAAAACCACCGTATAGACCCATTGCGGATTTTCGCCGCGCCCATGGGC
Source organism: Rhizobium oryzicola (assembly GCF_030504645.1). Lineage (GTDB taxonomy): Bacteria > Pseudomonadota > Alphaproteobacteria > Rhizobiales > Rhizobiaceae > Neorhizobium > Neorhizobium oryzicola. Next base: position 99,905 of record NZ_JAUKWQ010000008.1, read on the forward strand.
GTTATCGTCAGGATAGACGAACGAGCCCTGCACGGCCTCGACTACGCCGATCTTTGCACGTGCATAGCGCGGCAGGCGTGTATGGCCTATCGGGTTGATGTTCAGCGTACGAACCTTCTGCCCCACCACGAAGCGGGGAGCCGTGTCCAACGGCCGGTCGCACGGGCCACCCTTGGCGAGAACACCGGCGACCATATCCGCCTTCAGCACCCGCTTCGGCACGGCACCGGGCTCACGCGCATGACCGGCCTCGATTTCCGCAGGCTTCACGAATCCATGCCGCTCCAGCAGCACTTCCAGAGCGCGGATCCAGATTTCGTAATAGCTGGCGGAGAGATAGTTCGCCGGCGGAATGCATTCGCGCGCGTGGCGGCTTTCATCGATCGTCCAGGCCCCGAAAGCGCCGCAGGAGAGTGTGATGCCGAGCGCCCGCTTTTCCCATTCACCGTGGAAATAGGGTTCGTTGGGTTCGGGCGCGACGGGGCCAAAACCCATCTGGCCACCGAGGTCATGGGGTCCGTTCATGGTGCCCTGCCCTTAACTGATGATGCAAGGCCGGTGCCGATCATCGAATCGCGAGTCACCAGATCCGCCAGTTCTTCCTGGGTCCAGCCTTCAGTGCCCTCAGGTCGCTCTGGCACCACGAGGTAGCGCAGCTCGGCGGTCGAATCCCAGACGCGAATCTTTGTGGTTTCCGGCAGGCTCACGCCAAACTCCGCGAGCACGCCGCGTGGATCGATCACCGCACGGGAACGATAGGCAGGCGCCTTGTACCAGACAGGCGGCAGACCCAGCACCGCCCAGGGGTAACAGGAGCAGAGCGTGCAGACGACGAGGTTATGCGTCTCCGTGGTATTGAACACCGCCCGCATATGTTCGCCCTGCCGCCCGGTAAAGCCCATGCTGGCGATTGCCGCCGTCGCATCCCGCTTCAACCAGTCCGCGAAATCGGATTCTGCCCAGGCACGGGCCACGACAAGCGCGCCATTACGTGGTCCAACCCGCGTTTCATAGGTCTCGACAATCGCGTCGAGGGCAGCCGGATCGATCAGCCCCTTTTCCGTCAGCACCGTTTCCAGCGCCCGCACGCGGGCCTGCATGTCGGAATAGTGGTTGTCGTGGTGATGGTGGTCATGATCATGGTCGTGCCCGTCGGCGCCATGATGGTGATGCGTGCTCATGCTGATCTCCTCATATGCTGCATAGACACCACCACCATCGGGGCCGGTCAAGAGAGCAAACGACGCTCGCGATTGCGCACGACACTTGAGGTTCAAGCAGCCGCATAAAACTCATAGAATTTATTCCTATACAATCAAAAGTTATGCTGATTATATTCCTTACGCAACCAATAGAGGTATTGCGTGGGAGCAGGCAATCCAGTCAGCATGGCCGGGACCGCCGTATCAGACCCGCTGGAACGCGTCGCGATCCGGCTGGATGATATGAGGTCCGTCTATGCTGCGCGCGAAAGCCTGGATGCGCTCTTCAACTTTACCCCGGAGGGGCTGGGTGACAAAGACGGCTCTCGCGCCAAGCTACAAGCCTATCATTTCGGTTTCTTTTTGCTTTGCCATACAACCGGCCTTTCCGGGCGGCTGACACGATCGGCAGCGCAAGCGGGACTGGATGACCTTGACCATCTCGTGGTTACAATGCCGATCAGTGGCGCCATCGGATTTGCCGGCCTCCACCCATGCATCATACGTGCAGGCGATGTGGCCATCAGCGACTTACGCGACGAGATCGCCTGTACGCTTCGCGACAGTGACGCTCTTCATCTCATTCTGCCGCGGCTTTTTCTTCCCTCATCTGTGGCGCCACCTGATCGGATGGAGCCACGAATTCTGCGCGGCGAAAGGGTATCAACGGCGTTTCTCCGAGAGCTCACTGTCAGCCTCGCACGCATGCCGGATTATGCCGGACGCGAGGAGGCAATGGCACTGGCCGCAGTGTTGCGTGCGCCCCTCGCCCTCTGCCTTGGAACAACGGAGCGGGGAACGGACCGGCCGGATGCCGGCCGCCGCATGCGCGAAATGCGCCGCCACATCGAGGACAACCTCACCGATCCATCCTTGAACCCAGCCGCCTTGAGCGACCGCTTCGGCCTGTCGCGCAGCCAGCTGTTTCGCCAGTTCGAAGGATCTGGCGGCGTTGAAACCTTCATCCGCAAAAGAAGACTGCGCCGGGCGCTGATGGATCTGGCCGACCCGTCGATGTTTCACCGGCGTATCGGCGATATCGCCTATGACGCGGGCTTCCAGGACGAGGCGCATTTCAGCCGGCTCTTTCGCACCAGTTTCGGCGCCTCGCCGCGTAGCTTTCGCACCAAGGCGAAACTCGGCCTGCTGCCGACGCCGCGCAAGCATGCTGCACCTTCACAAGACCCGGCAAGCCGGTTCCGCCAGTGGCTGATTGAGCTTGGCGATGTTTGACCCTCTGCCTGACCCCAACTCCTTTGGGACGCTGATCCAAGTTTTTGGGACGCACGCCCCCGGACGGAAAGGCCTGATTTGCCTAGGTTCCAACTCAAGCAACGGCAAAAGCAGAACGCGAAGCGGCCAAGGCGAAAACGGAACCAAGGACTTCAGGCATGATGCTGCGACCACTCGACGGAACACCAACGCCCACCCCGCAGGCCACCCAAGCAAACTGACCCCAACCCAAGATTTGCGGAGACGAAAATGGCGGAAGCCTCTGCTGCCGCCTGCTGCGTCTCCACGGCCGGACCTCAGAGGGTCTGGTGCACCGAACTCCATCTCCGTCGGGAAGACCGCCCGCGACCTGGCGGAGATGGACGAGCCGACGCCCGAGTACCTCCCGACGGGCGTCGGCTCCCCTTGATCCGGGAGATTCACCAAAACAGAAAGGTACTTTCCATGACCAGCTATTCGCTGACCTGCGTCAACGACTCCCAGCTTTCCGGCAGCTTCGCCGTGTTCCAGAAACCGCTTCCCTCCACCATGCCCGGCAATGTCTTCTCGCTCGCCTGGTTCGCACGTCCGGCAGCCCCGGGGTCGCGCGTCACCTTCACCTGGGGTCTGGATTACTGCTTCACCTGGTCTGAAACCGGCATCCTGAAGCCCGGCGTCAGGTTTGCCGCTTCGCAAGTGGTGGCAGCCGATACGAACGGCCTCAACCAGATCGAACTGAAGAAGGACGATTATGGTGCAACCACCTTCTCTAACCTTGGCTCCGGCGGCTCGCTGGGCTCCCTGACGATCAAGCAGCTCTCCAACGTCAAGCCGAACGAAACCTCCGTCGGTATCGGCATGGCAGGCTCCGGCACCTTCGCCGTGCAGGCGCAGCCGAACATGACGGCCGTCTTCACACCCCACCCGAACTACTGGGTGATCTTCGGCAATTTCGAAACCGGCGACGTCATGGACATCCAGGATGTGACACAGGCCGTCGAGGTCACCTATGGCGGCGCCCGCACCGCGCGCACGGCCGTCCTCAACCTCGACAACATGATCACGGTCTCCTGACCAAGAAACCCGGTGGCTGTGCAAGCCGCAGCCACCGGCCAAACCGCGATACCGGAGATCTGCAGATGGATTACAGCCTGACTTGTACCAATGCTTCCAACATGCACGGCAATTTTGTCCTGTTCCAGCGCCCGGAGGGAAGCGAAGGTTCTGCCCATATCCGCAGCCTTGCATGGCTGTCCCGACCGGCCGCGCCCGGCACCTCCATCACCTTCTGCTGGAATGACAGGACAAGCTTCTTCTGGGGAGAGCGGAGCGGACCCGAGGACAAGGGCCGGGTGCGCATTTCGCAAGAGGTGGAAGCCGATCCGGAGCGCAACAATCTGGTGGACCTGAAATCCGATGGCTTTGCCAGCCCGGTCTTTTCCAACCTGCGCGCCGAAACCTCCTTCGGCGGATTGACGATCCGACAGATGCACGCGCGCTTCGATTTTCCCGTCTATCACGGCATTGCCCGCGGCGGCAGTGCGCTGCTGGCGGCGCCCTTCAACATGAATGTCAGCACCACCTTCATCATCGATCCGATCAGTTACTGGGTCCACTTCGATGATTTCAAGGCCGGTGAAGTGCTGGACCCGATCCGTCTGGACGGAAGCCACAGGATCGAACTGAGCCCGGCGCGACCGACGCGTGCGGTGATCATGGGCACCGACAACATCATCCGGCATGCGCCGGAAAATCATTGGTGAGGCCAGCATTACCTTTCAGACATTCGCGTCGTCCAGGCGGCGCAACATCCACTCCGGCCAGGGCGGAGCCGGCGTACCCACCCTGCATGACGCAGGGGCCAACCACCCTCAAAACGGAGAATGATGATGAAAATCTCTTTGAATTTCGCCAATCCGATCAGGCATATCCTGATCACCCTCGGCCTTCTGGTCACGGTTGTTGCGACGGCCGCGCCGGCATCGGCGGAATACATCTATCGAGGCCTGCTGACGGACAAGCAGGGTGCATTGGACCTACGCACAGCACGGTTTCCGTTTAACCCCACGCTCTCCTTTAACAAGAGCCTTGCGAATATCGCTGCTGCACCCTCTGGCTTCAAATGCGCACTCCGGCTAAATACGGCCAAGGCGATCCCCCAGGTGGGAGATAGCTCTACCATCGTCGGTTTCGGCATCTTCACGGCCACCTTTGACCAAGCTCTTCCCACCCCTCCAGCGGGTCATGTGAGTGTTACGCCTTCTGTGCCAGCAACGATGCCAAACCCAGCTCAGCAGTTCGCAAATGACCTAAAGGCAACGGCACTGGCTAATCCTGGTACCTTTGCTGACACGTACATCGTGGGCGTTCCTGGCCACGAGTCGGACGATGATTGCCGAGATCGTCCCAAGTCCTTCAACTAGCTTCTCACAACTGAGCGCCCTCGTGCTAAGCGGGGGCGCACTCCATAGAAAATCTCAACTGGATCTTTCAACGCTTCTTCCGGCGGTCCCCTACCATTATATTGGCTCTCACAAGCGCAGTTGCGACGGAGCAGCGAACCCATGGAAAACGAAATTCCTTTTGTAAGCCTATCTTCAGGCATCCAGATCCCCTCGCTCGGTATCGGCACCTGGAAGATGGGCGAGGACCACCGCCATCGTGCCTCCGAGATCGCGGCCCTGCAGGCGGCAATTGATCAGGGCATGACGGTGATCGACACCGCCGAAATGTATGGCGAGGGCGCCGCCGAAGAAGTAGTGGGCGAAGCCATCGTAGGCCGCCGCGACGATGTCTTCCTCGTCAGCAAAGTGTATCCTTGGAATGCCAGCCGTCGCGGCGTCATTGAAGCCTGTGAGAGGAGCCTCCACCGCCTCGGCACGGACCGCCTTGATCTTTACCTGCTGCATTGGCGCGGAGAACATCCGCTTGAGGAAACCGTTGGCGGTTTCGAAGACCTCAAGGCCGCCGGCAAGATCGGCGCCTGGGGTGTTTCCAACTTCGATGTCGACGACATGGAAGAACTGATTTCCGTGCCGGGCGGCGAATACTGCGCCGCCAATCAGGTGCTGTTTAATCTTGCGCGCCGCGGCATAGAATACGATCTCCTGCCCTGGTGCCAGCAGCGTTCCATCCCTATCATGGCATATTCGCCCATCGAGCAGGGCCGGCTGCTGCGCCACCCGGAACTGGTGCGGATCGCAAAGACCTATCAGGCAACGCCGGCCCAGGTGGCGCTGGCCTTCGTTCTGGAACGTGAAGGTGTCGTTGCGATCCCGAAGACCTCAAGCGTAGCACGCGTTGCAGAAAACCGTGGCGCGATCGACCTCGACATCAGTGACGAGGACTGGGACGCACTGGATGACGCATTTCCTCCACCCACGCGCAAGCAAGCACTGGCAATGATCTGACGCGAGCTGGATTCTACTTCTAAGCGTCCGGCCGCAAGCCGTTGGTATTCGATAGGTGCGCCGCAAAGCATTCGGACAGTTCTTCAAATCTGTTTCCGATACTTTCGGGCGCTCCACCCCGATGAGCGGGATGTTCGATGACGATGGCTTTGCAACCGAGGCTGTTCGCGGATCTTCACGTTCGGGGCATGGAGCGGTTGTAATTTTCCACCGCCTTTTGATCTGGTCCAGACCCTGACCAATCAGATCGCCCTTTACCTGATCCCAACGAGGCTATTCATGGCTCCAGTCATTCTTGTCACATTCGCCGGACGCGAAAAAAGGATGAGCATTCTCAACCAGTATGTGCGCCGGGCGCTTGAGATCGGCTTGATCGACGAATGGCACATCTGGGATCTGACACGCACAGCAAGCGACCATGAATGGCTGAACCGCGAGTTTGGCCCAGTGCGTTTCATGAAATCGGCAGCGGCCTATCAGAGACATGGCAAGCTTGACGCCATCAGCCCGTTCCGTGCGCGCATTTCGATCACCAACGACCTGCACCTCGCCGTCTTGCCGAAGAATGATCCCGATCACTTCTATGAAATCGTCGTAGGCGGCTGGAGCAATGCTGCATCAGCGCTTCGCCGCCTGCCGCGCGAGCGCCTGAAGAACCTGGACCGAGATGATGTCCAGCAGTTGTGGATGAGCCAAACGCCAAGTGTACTCAGCCCGGGCAAGCCGAACGAGGTCGTGCTGTCCATCGAGTCAGATGGAACGCTTGCGGTCTTCGTGAACGGTGCGACCGTCGGCGCATGGACCGGCCTTGCCCTTGATGATGGTGCTGAGATCATGCTGCGCGGCGGCTGGGGCGGCGATCTTGAACTGCCCGATGTCAAGGCTCCCATCCGCCGCTATATCGGCGACACCTCCGCGCGCCTTCCGTACTGGCATGCCTATGCCTATTACGCCAAACATATCACGGCATTCGAGGATTCCCTTTTTCTCAAATGCGATGACGATATCGTCTACATGGATCTGGAAAAGCTGGCGGGCTTCATCGAATTCCGCCGCCGCAACCCGAATTATTTCGTGGTCTCCGCCAACGTCGTGAACAATGGCGTCTGTGCTTATCTGCAACAGCTTGCCGGTTCGCTTCCCACATCCGTTGGTGAATTTGAGAACCCGCCGGGTGGCCATGAGGGCACGCTGTGGGGCAGCGCGGCAAAGGCTACAGCATTACATGATTACGTGCTGCAGCAATCCATGCCTAACCTGCCGCTTCCTTCGCCTGTCATCGAGTGGGATCAACGCCAGTCGATCAACTTCATCGCCTGGATGGGTCGCGACATTCAACATCTGGCCCTTGGTCCCTGTGATGACGAACACGCGGTCACCGTGTCGCTTCCCCGATTCCTGAACCGCAAGACGGCGATCTATTCAGACTTCACCGTCAGCCATCTGAGCTTCGGGCCGCAGGAGTCGGGTCTCAATGTCGACGATCTGACCGCACGCTATCATGCGCTGATGGAAAGGCAGCTTGGCAGCCAGAAGGCGACCGAAATGCCGGAGCTTGCGCGTCAGGCTTCGTAACCGCCTGGAAATACCTGTAGAGCCCGGATCCTATCAATCCGGGCTCTATCTTTGATAATGACAGGTTGCCGTCTCAATCCCGCTCAAACAAACCTTACATGCCCTGCGGGCCGCGGTTCATCGCGGCAATGCCGGTGCGGCAGATCTCGGTCAGGCCGAGCGGCTTCATCACGGCCACGAACTGGTCGATCTTGGACGACTTGCCGGTGATCTCAAAAATAAAGTGCGAGACAGTCGCATCCACCACCTTGGCGTGGAAGGCGTCAGCCAGGCGCAGCGTCTCGGCACGTGTTTCGCCGTCGCTGACCACCTTGACCAGCGCCACTTCGCGCTCGATCGGACGCTCTTGCCCCAGCTGGCTGGCGCGCACAGTCAGGTCCACGACGCGGTGAACCGGCACGATCCGTTCCAGCTGTGCCTTGATCTGCTCCAGAACGCCGGGCGTTCCCGCCGTCACGATGGTGATGCGCGACAGATGCGCCTCATGCTCCGTTTCCGACACCGTCAGGCTTTCGATGTTGTAGCCACGGCCGGAGAACAGGCCGATGACGCGGGCGAGAACGCCGGGCTCGTTGTTGACGAGAACGGAGAGCGTGTGGCGCTCTTCCTTGGAGGTTTCCTGCTGGATGAAATAGGCCGAACCGGTGGGTTGAAGGTGTGCGTTCATGATGACTGTTCCTCTGAAATGATCCGGTGGCAGCTCTTAAACGAGCTGCCGGCCTTTCGCGTCGATGGCATTGGCAACGGCTTCATCCGTTGCCTCATCCGGCAACAGCATTTCGTTGTGTGCCTTGCCCGACGGAATCATCGGGAAGCAGTTGGCGAGGTTCGCCACGCGGCAGTCGAAGATGACGGGACGCTTCACCTCGATCATTTCGGCGATCTTGCCGTCCAGTTCGGCCGGGTTGTCGCAATACATGCCGACCGCGCCATAGGCTTCCGCCAGCTTGACGAAATCAGGCATGGCTTCCGTGTAGGAGTTGGAGAGGCGGTTACCATGCAGCAGCTGCTGCCACTGGCGCACCATGCCCATGTACTGGTTGTTCAGGATGAAGATCTTGACCGGCAGGTTATACTGGATCGCGCAGGACATTTCCTGGATGCACATCTGGATCGAGGCATCACCGGCAATGTCGATGACGAGCGCTTCCGGATGCGCAACCTGTACGCCGATCGCGGCCGGCAGGCCATAACCCATGGTGCCGAGGCCGCCCGAAGTCAGCCAGCGGTTCGGCTGCTCGAAACCGAAAAACTGGGCTGCCCACATCTGGTGCTGGCCGACTTCCGTGGTGATGAAGGTTTCGCGACCCTTGGATGCCTCATAGAGACGCTGGATCGCGTATTGCGGCATGATGACGTCGTTCGAGTTCTTGTAGGCGAAGGACTTGCGCGCGCGCCAGCGGTTGATCTGCTCCCACCACTCGGCCGTCTGCGCCTTGGCAGGCTTGTTCGGCAGCGCCCGCCAAATGCGAACCATGTCTTCCAGAACCCGGCTGACATCACCAACGATCGGGATGTCGACGCGGACATTCTTGTTGATCGACGACGGATCGATATCGATATGGACCTTGCGGGAATTCGGCGAGAAGGCGTTCAGACGGCCGGTAATGCGGTCATCGAAGCGCGCACCGATGCAGACCATGACGTCGCAATCATGCATGGCCATGTTTGCTTCGTAGGAACCATGCATGCCAAGCATGCCGAGCCAGTTCGGGCCGGATGCCGGATAGGCGCCGAGACCCATCAGCGTGGACGTGATCGGGAAACCGCTGAGCTCAACCAGTTCCCGCAGCAGACGGGTGGCTTCCGGACCAGAATTGATGACGCCACCGCCCGTGTAGAGAACGGGGCGGCGTGCGCTCGCCATCAGCTCAATGGCCGCATGGATGGCATTCAGGTCGCCCTGAACCTTCGGCTGGTAGCTCTTTTCAACAGCATCTTCCGTCTTCGGCGTATAGGTGCCGGTCGCGAACTGGATGTCCTTCGGGATATCGACGACGACCGGGCCCGGGCGACCGGTCTGGGCGATGCGGAAGGCCTCGTGGATGATGGATGCCAGTTCGTTGACGTCCTTGACCAGCCAATTGTGCTTCGTGCAGGGGCGCGTGATGCCGACGGTGTCGCATTCCTGGAAGGCATCCGAACCAATCAGCGTGGTGGGGACCTGACCGGTGAGGCAAACGAGCGGGATGCTGTCCATCAACGCGTCCTGCAACGGCGTCACGGCATTCGTGGCACCCGGACCGGACGTGACCAGCATGACGCCGACCTTGCCGGTGGAGCGCGCATAACCTTCTGCGGCGTGACCGGCGCCCTGTTCATGGCGAACGAGAATGTGCTGGATGTCGTCCTGCTGGAAGATCTCGTCATAGATCGGCAGCACGGCACCGCCCGGATATCCGAAGATATGTTCGACCCCATTGTCCTTCAGGGCCTTCAGAACGATCTCCGCCCCTGTCATCCTATTCTCTGTACCCGTCATGTCGAAAGTCCGTTTTCTGCTGATTGCGACGAGGCCCCGGGGCCTGATTGAAGGCATAAAAAAAGGCCCCTTGAGGGAGCCTTCGGTTAGCGCATGGGTGGCTAATGCCGGATGGTTACACCATCCTGCCCATGCGCCGTCCCACCACGATAAGTGCGTTTGAAATCTTCATGAGGCAGACTGTTAGCCACAAAATTGCGCCGCGTCAACGCAGCTGCGCAAGAAAAGACCAAGAAGGACAATGATAAGCTTGAAAAACAGGCACTTGGAAGAAATGCAACCGGAAACCACTTGTTAAGAATGGGCGCTTAAGGTCCAAAAGTGTGACTATTTCTCAAGTTTGGGCGCAGGTCACGCCACAACCCGCCGCATGAAGAGGCCAATCACTTGAGTGATCACGAGCGCGAACAGCTGATGTCGGCAGCCGAGCGGGAACGGCGTGATACCATGCATCCCGGCAACCGCATGCTGGGCCGGGTCGTTTCTTGCAACGGTTCGCGGGCAACGATTGCAGCACTTGCAGAAGGCGGTTCCACAGAGCTGACAGAGCTCTGGTCGGTCGGCCGACTGATTTCCATCAGCGTTGGCTCCAACCGCGTGGTAGCCCTGACTTATGCCATGTCGACCGGTGGCACGGAATGGGGCGAAGGCCGAGACAACGAGTTCCGTGTCGAAGTGGAACTGATGGGTGAAGTCCGCGTCGGACCTGACGGACGCGAAGAATTCTCTGGCGGCATCTCCCGCTATCCCTATCTCGGCGCCATAGCCCACCGCATCCGCGCAGCAGACCTTCGCCGGATCTATGAAAGCCGCAATTCCGATACCTGTGTCATCGGAAGGCTGACCCAGGATGAATCGATCGAGGCCAGCATCCACATTCCCTCCATGCTGTCGAAGCATTTCGCCATCGTCGGCTCGACGGGCGTGGGAAAGTCGACAGCGGTTTCCCTGCTGCTGCACAAGGCCATCGAGTCCGACCCGAAGCTGCGCGTCCTGATCCTCGACCCGCATAACGAATTTGCAGCAGCGTTCCCCGAAAAGGCGGTCGTCATCGATACCGAAACGCTCGACCTGCCCTTCTGGTTGATGCGGTTGGACGAGTTCGCAGAAGTGGTGTTTCGCGGGCGTCCGCCCGTTGCCGAAGAACTGGATATCCTGCGCGACCTGATTCCTGAAGCCAAACGCGCCTTTCGCGGCGGCGACACGTCGCTGATGCGCCGCAGCACGGAGAAGAGTTCCGTCACAGCCGATACGCCGGTGCCCTATCGCATGGCGGATCTACTTGCGCTGATCGACGAGCGCATCGGTCGCCTGGAAGGGCGCGGCGAGAAACCCTTCCTGCGTTCCGTCAAGATGCGCGTGCAATCGGCGATTAACGATCCGCGCTACCATTTCATGTTCTCCAACAACACGATCAATGACACGATCATGGAGACCATTGCGCATATCTTTCGCATTCCGGGCGACGACCGCCCGATCTGTACCTTCCAGTTGGCGGGCATTCCTTCGGAAGTCGTGAACTCAGTTGCCTCCATCCTTTGCCGCATGTCCTTCGAACTGGCACTCTGGAGCGAAGGCGCGATCCATATGCTTGTGGTGTGCGAGGAAGCGCACCGCTACGTTCCGGCCGATCGCGACCTCGGCTTCTTCCCGACGCGTCAGGCGATTGCCCGCATCGCCAAGGAAGGTCGAAAATACGGCGTCTCGCTCGGCGTGATCACGCAGCGTCCCGGCGAACTGGACCAGACCATCCTTTCTCAATGCTCGACCGTGTTTGCCATGCGTCTTGCCAATGATCGCGACCAGGAGATCATCCGCTCCGCCATTCCGAACTCGTCCATTTCCACAACCAGCTTCCTGTCTTCCATCGGCAATGGAGAGGCGATCGCCTTCGGCGAGGCAATCACCGTGCCCATGCGCATGCGCTTCAGCCGCGTTTCAGAGAATATGCTGCCAAAGGCAAACGGCGTCAGTGAAAAGGGCTCTGAGCAATCGCCTGACAATGTCGATCTGCGCATGGTCGTCCAGCGCATGCGCGCGGTGACCACGCCCGACATTTCAAACTTCCAGCGCTCGTTCGAGCAGAGCTATCCGGGACGGGAAACGCGTACCGAGCCTGGCATGGATGTGCCGGCCAGCAGTGCCGAGGTGGATCGCTGGCGCGAGGAGCTTGTGCGGGAGGAGCCGCGCGCGCCCTCGCCTGCCGCGCCACCGCCGCCACGATCATCGGCCTCGTTAGAGCCCTATCGGCCCGATATGCTGCCTGGCAGAAACCCCGAGCCGGCTACCGCGGAGGCACGCATCATTCGCCGCGAGCTTCCCGCAGCGGACAGCCGTTTCGGGTCCACGGATGATCCCTTACGCGAACGGCAACCCTTGCCGCGACGTGAAGGGTCCTTGCGCGAGAGCCTGCTGAAGCGGCCGCTTTCCAGCCTTTACGACAAGGACTGACCAGCGATCCCCAACGGATCGAACCGTTCCCAGCTGTCATCCATCTGGTTGCGAAACCAGGTCATCTGGCGCTTGGCATATTGCCGCGTGAGCGCCGAGCCGCGCTCAATCACCTGATCGCGCGACATCTCGCCCCTCAGCATGGCTGCGATCTCGGCAACGCCAATGGCCTTCATAGAGGTGGCATCCGCTGGCAGATGAAGCTTCAAAAGCGCCTCCACCTCTTCCACTGCGCCCGTCTCCAGCATGATCTCGAAACGGCGATTGATCCGGTCGTGCAGCACCTTACGCTCCGGCAGCACAACGATCTTGCGAGCCGTCGCGAGATCGATGATGACGGGGCCCGTTGCCGCCTGAAATTCCGCAATCGAACGCCCCGTTGTGAGAACCACCTCCAGCGCCCGCACGATGCGCTGACCATCACTGACCGCCAGACGCGCCGCAACAACAGGGTCGAGACGGCTGAGCTCCTGGTGAAGCGGCTCGGCCCCTTCCGCAATCAGACGTGCCCGCAAGCTCTCCCGCAGATCTGTCGGGATCGCCGGCATCTCCGACAGCCCGCCTGTCAGCGCCTTGAAGTAAAGCCCCGTGCCGCCGACGAACACCGGCAGGCGGCTTTCGTGCCTGATCTCCGGCAGAAGCTGCTGTACCGAACGAAGCCAGTCACCGGTAGAATAAAGCTCTCCCGCCGGCACATGCCCGTAAAGCAGGTGGGGAATGCCTTCCATCTCTTCGTCTGCGGGACGCGCCGTCAGCACGCGCAGCGTATCATAGACCTGCATGCTGTCGGCATTGATCACTACGCCGCCATGCTGCTTTGCGAGCGACAGCGCCAGCGCCGACTTGCCGCTGGCCGTCGGTCCGGTTATCAGGATGGCCCCGCCATTTGGTTCAAGGTCTTTCATCATGGCTCTCGTTGCCACGCTCATTGCCCATCCGTCAAACCCCATCCTGACATCGAAGCTTGGAGAACAGGCCGCAGACGCCGTCAAGGCCTCCGGTCTCTACTGGCTGGCGGATGGCATTGCCTGCGATCTGGCGCTTAAGGATGATGCGGACGCAGCAAACGTGGAAGCCGCCCTTCGCGCCGTCATCGGCTCGGCCCCCATCGATGTGGTGGTTCAGAATGCCGAGACGCGACGCAAGAAGCTTCTGATCGCCGATATGGACTCCACTATGATCGGCCAGGAATGCATTGACGAACTGGCGGATGTGGTGGGTCTGAAGGACAAGGTGGCGACGATCACCGCCCGCGCTATGAATGGCGAGATCGCCTTCGAGCCGGCCCTGCGCGAGCGCGTTGCACTGCTGAAGGGATTACCAATTTCGGTCGTAGATGAAGTCATCGAAAAGCGCATCACTTTAACCTCGGGCGGGTTGGAGCTGCTCGCCACCATGCGCGCCCGCGGCCACCACACCGCGCTCGTGTCCGGCGGCTTCACGGTCTTCACCAGCCGCATCGCCGACATGCTAGGCTTCCACGTCAACCGTGCCAACATCCTGCTGGAAGAGGACGGCGTGCTGACCGGCGAAGTTGCGGAACCGATTCTCGGCAAGCAGGCCAAGGTGGATGCGCTGAACGAGATTTCCGCCGAACTCGGCATTTCGCCTGATGAAGCGATCGCGGTCGGCGATGGCGCCAACGACCTCGGCATGCTGGGGCTGGCAGGCTCCGGTGTCGCGCTGCATGCCAAGCCGACTGTGGCCGCCCAGGCGAAAATGCGCATCGACCATGGCGATCTGACCGCCCTCCTCTATATCCAGGGCTATCGCAAGACGGATTTCGTTGTCCCCCAATGAGCTTGACCGAGCCTCGCATCATTCTGGAGACCAAGCGGCTACGCCTGCGCAGCTGGATCGACAGCGATCGCGACCTGTTTCGGGAGATCAACGCCGATCCGAAGGTGATGGAGTTCTTCCCCTTCCGCCGTTCCCATGAAGAAGCCGACGAACTACTGACCCGCGTCAACTCGCTGATCGCGGACCAGATGCTGGGCTTCTTCGCCGTGGAACTGAAGGAAACAGAGGAGCCCATGGGCTTTTGCGGCATTTCGCCTGCCAATATGCCCGGCATCTTCCCCGAAGGCACGATCGAGATCGGCTGGCGGCTTGCGACCCGCTACTGGGGCCATGGCTATATCACCGAAGCGGCCGAGGGACTGCTCGACTATGGCTTCCGCACCATCGGGCTCGGCTGGATCGTCTCCTTCGCGGTGGAAGAGAACCAGCGTTCCACCGCCGTCATGCAGCGTATCGGCATGATCAGGCGGCCGGATCTCGACTTCAATCATCCGCGCGTGCCGGACACGCATCCGCATCTGCAGCGCCATGTGAGCTACGCGATCACGAAGGAGCAATATCTGGAGCGTGGTCGAGTACCACGTGAAGTCGTCACCTAGCTTCATTCCCCCTCTGGCTGCCGCCATCTCCCCCACAAGGGGGGAGAAGACCCGCGGCCACGCCTTCGCCACATCTGAGCAGGGACAGTGCTGCGGGTTAAGTCCCTCCCCCTTTTGTGGGGAGGGGTTGGGGAGGGGTCTTGAACTCACGTAGCGCTTGCGGTTGGCACCACCTCACTCCAGCGGCAGCGCCACGAAGCGCAACTCACCGTTTGAACCCGCAATCATCATATGCGCATTGCGGCGGCCTTCGCTCTTCAGTTCCTTGATGCGGTCGGTGACATCACCCGGCGTGGCGACGAAATCCTGAGCGATCTCGACAATCACATCGCCCACCTTCAGCCCCTTTTCAGCAGCGGGTGAACCGGCTGTCACTTCCGTGACGACAACACCCTCAACCGCATCGGCGATGCCAAAGCTCTTGTGCCGTTCCGGCGTCAGCATCGACACGGTCATACCGAACAGTTTTGCGGGATCTTCCGCATTGACCTGCTTTTGCGGGTCCTTCTTGTCCGCCGGTGGCTTGGCGCCCTGCTCCGTGGACTTGTCCTTGTAGGTATCCTTGTCCTCGTCTTCCGCCTCGGCATTGTCTTCCAGCCGGCCGAGCGTCACCTTCACCGTCTGCTGCTTGCCATTGCGCATGATCACCACGTCGACAGCCTTGCCGACCGGGCTTTCGGCAACGGCGAGCGGCAGATCCCGCATTTCCTTCACCGGCTTGCCATCGAAGGAGAGGATCACGTCACCCGATTTGATCACACCATTGTCGACAGGACCGCCTTTCACGACACCGGACACCAGCGCACCACGCGCACTATCCATGCCGAGGCTTTCCGCCACGTCATCCGTGACAGGCTGGATGCGCACGCCGAGCCAGCCGCGGCGCGTCTCGCCAAAATCGATCAGCTGCTGCACCACGTTCTGTGCAAGCTCTGTCGGCACGGCAAAGCCGATGCCGATCGAGCCGCCGCTCGGCGAAATGATCGCCGTATTGATGCCGATCACCTCGCCCTTCATGTTGAAAAGAGGACCACCGGAATTGCCCTTGTTGATCGCTGCATCCGTCTGGATGAAGTTGTCGTAAGGGCCAGCATTGATGTTGCGCCCGCGCGCCGAGATGATACCGATGGTGACAGAGCCGCCCAGGCCGAACGGGTTGCCGATCGCCATGACCCAGTCGCCGATGCGCATCTGCTTGGAATCGCCGAACTTGACCGCCTTCAGCGGCGTTTTCGACTCAACCTTCAGCACGGAAAGGTCGGTCTTCGTATCGGTGCCGACCAGCTTCGCCTTCAGCTTGTTTCCGTTCGGGAAGATGACCTCGATATCATCAGCACCCTCGATGACGTGGTTGTTGGTCACGACATAACCCGACGGGTCGATGACGAAGCCCGAACCCAGCGAATTGACCTTGCGGTTACCCTGGTCCTTGCCCTGCTTGTCGAAGAAATCGTTGAAGAATTCCTGGAAGGGAGAGCCCTGCTCCGGCACGACCGGTTGCGGACCGGCGCCCTCGTTCTTGACGCTCTGCGAGGTCGAGATATTGACGACCGCATCCAGCAGCCCTTCGGCGAGATCCGCGACGGACGCGGGGCCTGCCATGGCTGCAGCCGTGCGGTTCGGCAGCGTTGGCTGAATGGCGGGCGAGACCTGCGCGAAGGCGACAGTAGCGGAAAGATTGCCGATCATGGCAGCGGCCATTACCGCAGCAATCGAGTGTCTTAAAGGCGAGCGCGTGAAATTCACCATCAGGCATCCTCGTTGTCGCTATATCCGCATCAAGCCAAAACCATAAGGCGGAATGAAGACGCAGGGAATCGCCTTTTTCGTGAGGCGATGGATGTTCACAGCAAAGCCGCGTACGGACGACATCTAAAGAGAAAGGGCGGTCCGAAAACCGCCCTTGTCCTTATTCATCAGGGATTGCCGGACGTCCCAGGCGCCGTCGGCGCAGCCAGCGCCGGAGCGCCGGGCTGCGGCGCGTTCGACTGGTTGAAGAACCGGAAGAACTGCGAATCCGGGCTCAGTACCATGGTCGTACCCTTGTCGCCCAACGCCCCCACATAGGCACGCATCGAGCGATAGAACTCGAAGAAGCCGGGATCACGCTGGAAGGCTTCCGCAAACAGGCGGTTGCGTTGGGCATCGCCCTCGCCTCGGATAATTTCCGAATCGCGCTGCGCCTCGGACACGATCTCGACCACCTGGCGGTCGGCGATCGCGCGGCGGCGCTGGCCTTCTTCGTTACCGCGGGCGCGGATCAGTTCAGCCTCGGCCAGACGCTCGGCCTTCATGCGCTGATAGGTCTGCTGCGAGACTTCGCGCGTCAGGTCCGTGCGGCGGATGCGAACATCCTTGATGTTGAGGCCAAGGCTTTCTGCCGCACCCTGCAGGTCAGAGCGCACTTCCTGCATCATCGACGAACGTTCGTCAGACAAAGCAGAGGTGAAGTTGCGCAGACCGTAAACCCGGCGAAGCGCCGAATCGAGACGTGTGCGCAGGCGGGCTTCGGCTGCATCGCGATCACCGGAAACGGTTTCGCGGAAGCGACGCGGATCGGAAATGCGATAGACCACGAAGGCATCGACTTCATAGAAGGCACCGCCGCGCACCTGAACGCGGATATTGTCGAGGTCGAAACGCAGCGAGCGGTCTTCGATGAACTGCACGCGGTCGGCATCCATGAAGGAGAACGGCAGCTTGAAATAGATGCCAGGATCGGACTTCACGTCACGGATATTACCGAAGCGTACGACGATGGCCTGTTCCCGTTCGTTGACCACGAACACGGAGGAATAGACCAGGAAGAACAGCACACCGAGACCGATGAGGAAAGCAGGTAAGCGACTGGGGTTCATTGACGTGCCCCCTGGTTCTGGCCCTGCGCCGAATTGGAGCGAATGAGGTCATTCAATGGCAGGTATGGAACGGCACCCTGCTTTTCATCCAGAATGATCTTGTTGGAGTTCTTCAGAACATTCTCCATGGTTTCGATATAGATGCGCTCGCGGGTCACTTCCGGCGCCTGCTTGTAGGCGTTGTAGATCGACACGAAACGCTGTGCTTCACCGGTCGCCTCGTTGATCACGCGATCCTTGTAGGCAGATGCTTCTTCGCGAACCTGAGCGGCTTGACCGCGTGCCTGACCAAGCTTCTGGTTGGCATACTGGTTGGCTTCCTCGACGAAGCGGTCTTCGTCCTGTTCGGCGCGCTGCACTTCTTCAAAGGCATCAGCCACTTCACGCGGGGGTGCCGCATCCTCGATCGGCACGGCATTGATGGAAATGCCGGAGCCATAGGCATCCATAGTGCCCTGGATGATGTCGCGCACTTCGGTGGAAATCTGTTCGCGGTTGTTGCGGAACACGTCCTGCGCCGGACGGCGGCCAACCACTTCGCGCATCGCGCTTTCAGCCACCTGCTGCAGGGTGGCACCGGGCGCTTCCAGATTGAACAGATAGGCGCGCGGATCGGTAACCGTGTAAAGCACCGAGAACTGCACATTGACGATGTTCTGATCGCCAGACAGCATCAGGCCAGCGGCCGAAGAGGGATTGTTGAGCGAGCCGATATTCTGCTGCTGCTCGGTAACCTTGACGATCTCGACGGTCTCCAGCGGCCAGAAATGGAAATGCAGGCCGGGACCGGAAATCTCTTCCTTGGGCTTGCCGAAGCGCAGTTCCACACCGCGTTCATCCGGCTGCACCGTGTAAATGGATTCAACGGCAAAAAATGCAAGAACGATCAGGAGAACGACGGCAAAGGCGCCGCCATTGAAACCGCCGGGCACCACGTTGCGCAGGCGCTCCTGGCTGCGGCGAATAATGTCATCCAGATCCGGCGGACCGCCGTTTCCGCCACCATTGCCACCGCCGCCGCCACGAGGACGGTTCGGCCCCTGGCCCCATGGCCCTTGGTTATTGCCGCCGCCGCCCCCCCAGGGACCGCCGCCATTCTGATTGCTCCAGGGCATCAAAACCTCTTTGTTCGTGTCACTCCCCCCGAACCTCGCGCGTTGTCGCGTTCCGGGCACAGCCGTTATAGGTATGCGCAGGCGCGCTTTCAACGCGGGCGCGTCTCACTTCGCGGTGTTTGGTAACGAAATGTTTCAGTTTGCCGCAGAACGACGTCTATAAACCGTAAATCGGGTCGGATAAGTGTCCTTTTCACCGGCCGGAACAGCGGTCTCTTCCGTCTTTTCGAAGAGGCCAGCATCGATCACGGGGAAGAAGGTATCGCCCCCTTCGATCTCAGCCTCCACATGGGTAATGTAGAGGATATCCGCACGTTCGATCGCCTGGGCATAGATCTCGCCGCCGCCGATCACGGCCACTTCAGACGCACCGCTTTCATTGGCCAGTTGACGCGCGCGCGCAATCGCCTCATCGAGCGATGCAGCACATTCCACAGCCTGAACGTTCAGAGCCTTTTGCCGCGTCACGACAATATGCGGCCGCCCCGGCAAGGTGCGTCCGCCGAAGCTGTCGAGCGTCTTGCGGCCCATCACCAATGGCTTGCCCATGGTCATGGCCTTGAAACGCTTGAGGTCGGTCGAAAGCTTCCAGGGCATGTCGCCATCGCGGCCGATTACGCCGTTCGATGAAACGGCGGCGATCAGCACGATCGGCACTTGGGGCTTTGCCTCGCCAGTCATACCGCGACCGGCGCCTTGATATGCGCGTCCGCCTCGTAACCGACGAGATTGAAGTCCTCGAAACGGAAGCCGAAGATATCGGTCACGTCAGGATTGATCTCCATGGTCGGTAAGGGCTTCGGCGTGCGCTGCATCTGCAAACGCGCCTGCTCGAAATGGTTCGAATAGATATGCGCATCCCCCAGCGTATGGATGAACTCACCGGGCTTGTAGCCGGTCACCTGTGCCACCATCAGCGTCAGCAGCGCGTAGGACGCAATGTTGAATGGCACGCCGAGGAAGATATCGCCCGACCGCTGGTAGAGCTGGCAGGACAGGCGATCCCCCGAAACATAGAACTGAAACAGGCAATGGCAGGGCGGCAGCGCCATCTCATCCACCTGCGCCGGGTTCCAGGCAGATACGATATGTCGGCGGGAATTCGGATTGCGCTTGATGCCGTCAATCAGCTTGGCGATCTGGTCCACATGGCCACCCTCGGGCGTCGGCCAGGATCGCCACTGATAGCCATAGACCGGGCCGAGATTGCCGTTCTCGTCCGCCCACTCATCCCAGATACCGACACCGTTTTCCTTCAGGTAGGCAATATTGGTATCGCCCTTCAGGAACCACAACAGCTCATGGATGATGGAGCGCAGATGCAGCTTCTTCGTCGTCAGCACCGGAAAACCATCGGCCAGATCGAACCGCATCTGATAGCCGAACACCGACCGCGTGCCAGTGCCCGTCCGGTCACCGCGATCCGTGCCGGTCTCCATCACATGCCGAAGAAGGTCGAGATACTGTTTCATGGGAAGCCACCGATTCTTGTTGAGCGCATTATAGGGGCGCGCGGACCTCAGTGACAGGGCTCAATCCGACCATCCCCAAGCAAGGACGACCCCATGCGCAATCCCGCTTCCGATGTGTCCTCTTTCCGCCTAGAACACCGCAACATCTTTCGGGTACTACCAAGGAACCCCCCATGGCGCATGCCTTCAGACAGGTCGATTGTTTTTCCTCCACCGCCACCAAGGGCAATGCGCTTGCCGTCGTGCATGACGCCGACGATCTTTCCACCGAGCAGATGGCAAGCTTCGCACGCTGGACGAACCTCAGCGAAACGACCTTTCTACTGAAACCGACCGTGTCAGGTGCGGATTACCGCGTGCGCATCTTCACACCCCTGCAGGAACTGCCCTTTGCGGGTCATCCGACCATTGGCTCCTGCCATGCCTGGCTGGAAGCGGGCGGCAAACCCAAGGGCGACGACATCGTGCAGGAATGCGGTGCCGGTCTGATCACTGTTCGGCGCGAGGCGGAGCGGCTTGCCTTTGCAACGCCACCGCTTGCCCGCTCCGGACCGGTGGAAGAGGCGGTGCTGCAAAGGGCCCTTGACGGCATCGGCCTTGCGCCTGCCTCCTTGGTGGACGCCGCCTGGGTCGACAATGGACCAGGCTGGATGGGTCTGCTGCTTGCTTCCAGCGCAGAGGTGCTGGCGATCAAGCCGGACTTCTCGATCCTGAAGGGCATGAGGGTGGGCGTCGTCGCACCGAGCGCGGAAGGTGACTGCGAATTCGAGGTTCGGGCCTTTACTGCCGCAGGCTTCGAGGATTCCGCCACCGGCAGCCTGAACGGCGGGCTTGCATTGTGGCTCATGCAGGCCGGCCATGCCCCGGACCAGTACGTTGCGGCACAAGGCACCATGGTTGGCCGTGCGGCCAGGCTTTACGTGCGTCGCGAGGGCGCGGAAACCTGGATTGGCGGCGCGGTACAAACTGTGCTTCGCGGCGAAACCGCTTTCTGAATTGCCTGCAAGTTTTGGACATCACTGCCGCTCGACAAATGGCCCCTCCGCGGACCACAAAGGAGATCCATCTCAGCGCGTCAGGAATCAGAAATGCTGCCACATCTCCGCCGGCCGGCTGCCGCTCTTGTGCTTGTACTTTCAACCGCCCTGCCCGCCTTGGCGCAGAATTTCGCGAATGATTATGTCGGTGCCTGGAGCATCGATACGGGCGGCATGATGGGACGCTGTGTCCTGCGGCTTTCGGCGGATAGCATGATGGGCAAGCTGCGCGCCTCGACGGAAGGCTGCCTTGGGCAACTCGCTTTCGTGAACAGCTGGAACGCAGACGATCAAGGCGTGACATTGGAAGGAATGGGCAGGCAACTTGCCACGCTGGAACCCTCACGCGGCAATCTTGCCGGTCGTGCCGCCGACGGAAGCCTGTTCACGGCGCGCCCCATGGATGGTCAACGGGTGGGGCGTCGCTGGGACAACCCGCCACCCGTGGCAGGAGGTTTTACGCCGCCCTGGGAAGGCGATCGGCAGGAGAACTGCTATCTGCGTGCCGATACGGGGCGCTGTGCCGAGCCCTCGGACATGCGGCCGCCATCCCGATACCCGGCACAGGTGCGCGCCGCCTATGACCTGAACATTCGCCGCGCCGTCGACATGTCGAGCCCGGTCATTGCGCAAGTGGCCCAGGGACAGTGCTTCATCGTCAACTGGTGCAGGGATTCGCGCTGGGGCGTTCGTTGCCAGGTCCGCATGGATGACCGCGGCCATGTCGGCTATACGGTCAAATATTACAATCAGGATGGACGCGACTATCTCGGTTTTGCCAATCAGTGCCGATGATGACGCGCACCCCTTTTCATTGGCCCGAGAAAGACTTATATGAACCTTGCCGGGGCTTGCTCCGGCTATGGCAATAAACGGTCGGTGGAATAAACCTATTGGACCCGGGGGCGGTACCCGGCGCCTCCACCAGAAAAAGGCGGACCTCACGCGAGGCCTTTTTCTGATGGGGGCGAAATAGGATCGACAAGGGTGTAAAGATCGAACTTTTGCTCGGCATGATACCGCCGTTATCGGGTCACAAGTGTAGTTGCAAACGACAACAACGCTAAGGAATACGCTCTCGCTGCCTAATGGCGGTGCGGGAATTCCGCTCTAAGTCCTCTTGGTTAGCCCCTTGAGGCGGGGTCCGAAGGCACCTGGCAACAGAAGCCTTCACCTTCTCGACTTACTCTAAATCCGCTATGATGGCGCAACTTGTAAATCCGGGGCTTCCTTGCCGCTGTCCCGTGACTTATAAAGTGGCAATGGCGCGTATCGCTACAGAAACGAAATTGATTGGAAGAAAGCACCTATGGGGCAGGATCACATCCGTTACGACATTCTGGCACAGGATGCCCTTCGCGGCGTCATTCGTAAGGTTCTGTCGGAGGTGGCGGCCACGGGCCGTTTGCCGGGTGATCACCACTTCTTCATCACGTTTCTGACCGGCGCGCCGGGTGTGCGCATTTCGCAGCACCTGAAGAGCAAATATGCCGAGCAGATGACCATCGTTATCCAGCATCAGTTCTGGGATCTGAAGGTGACCGAAACCCATTTCGAGGTTGGCCTGTCCTTCTCCGACACACCGGAAAAGCTGGTCATTCCCTTCAACGCGATCCGCGGCTTTTACGACCCCGCCGTCAACTTCGAACTCGAATTCGAAGTGCCGCTGGCGGAAGAGGACGAAAGCTCCGCGGAGATCACCGCCTACCCGGTTGAAGCCGTCTCCAAGCCGGCTGAGACAGAGGAAGAAAATTCTTCCGAAGAAAAGAAGCCGGGCTCCGTCGTCTCGCTTGATTCCTTCCGCAAGAAGCACTGAGCGGCGAGCGGTCTCATGAGCGGCGACGTCGTCAATCTGCGCCAGTTCCGTAAGGTCAAGGCGCGATCCGAGAAGGAGAAGCAGGCGGAGCAGAACCGCATCTCCTTCGGCCGCACAAAAAGTGAAAAGAACCTGACAAAGGCCCTGAATGAGAAGGCGGAACGCGCACTCGATCAGGGCCGCCTGGATAAGTCCGGGCAAACAACAGAAGACGAATAATCCAAGTTCGGACAATGCGTTGAACGGAGTTTCGGAATCTCCGTCTTAAATTCCGATCAACAGCCGAGCGGCAAAATGATCCGCAAGCATTCCGCCACGCTTCACGGCCACCGTACCAGCTTTTCGCTGGAGGATGCCTTCTGGCAGGAGCTGCGCTCCATTGCCGCCAGCCGCAACATCAGCATGGCCGCCCTCATCGCCGAAATCGACGACACCCGCGAAGCCGAGAGCAATCTCTCCTCGGCCTTGCGGGTTTATGTGTTGCATTGGCTGAAGGGCGAAATATCAGCCACCTGATCATGCCATCGACGCATGGTCAATTCGACTGATTGCCGGGGAAGCCTGCGCCATTGCGGAAAAGATCGCCCGTCGGTGGAACGGTCAGCGTCGGCTGTTGCTGGTCCCGCTGTTGCTGTTCACGCTGGCGTCGCTCGTTCTCCGCCTGGAGGCGGATCTGCTCGGCCTGCCGCGCCCGCTCCTCCGCATCCGCCCGCTCTTTCGCAACCCGCCGCTCGTTCTGGCGGAAGGTATAGAGTGCCACCTCCCGGCGCAGCCGCTGCTTCTCCAACACGCTCGCCTGTAGCGTTTCCACGCGGCGGCGCTGCTGTTCCGAAGCGCGAAGCGAGAGGAAATTCGTCATGGACGAAATGTCGAGCGCTTCAGAAGGCTGGGCAATGTCACCATTATAAACCAGCCGTATGCTGGGATCCCCGCCTGCAATGGCTTCCGGGCCTGCGGCATATCCAAGTTCGACACTGCCCGTAAGCGTGTCGGGTCGCAGCCGCCAATCGAGATTGCCGGAGACGGTGGTTTCCCCGGAACGAGCGGCGATGTTCTGGGCGCGCAGCCGCCCGCCGGTGATGGTGAACGGCACGTCCACATCGCCCAGATTGATCGCCCCGTCATGGATGCGACGCGCCACGAGCGGCAGCACCTTGGCTTCGGTCACGTCACCCTGGAGCCCGTCGGCATCTGCCAGCAGACCGGGCAACAGGCTTTGATTGACACGCGGCAGCACAAGACCGGAAAGCTTCATGGTGCCCGAGCCGCTGGCTGCATCGATCAGGCCGGCAACGGTCTTGGCCGTCGCCTCCGCAACCAGATCCCCGCTCACGCGCCCCTGTGCAACAGGCCCCGCGGCACTGTGCCAGACAAGGCTGGCAAGATCCGCATTCTCGATAGTCAGACGCGTCTGGAAGAGACCGACGCCACCACCATTCGACATCGCCGCGCGCCCGGAAACCTTGCCGCCCAGCCAATCACCACCAGCATTCTCAAGCGCGATGCCGCCGGACTTCGTGGCAAGACGCGCCGTAAAGCGAGAGACAGCCGGCAGCGAGGGCGCGTGGAAGCTATCCGCCTTCAGATCCAGCGAGAAATCCGTGGCCGAGAGAATGGGCTTGGCAAAATCCGTTTCCGTCCATGCGCCGGTGGCCGGATCGGTCAGCGGGCCATAGACGGCCTCCGCCAGCCAGCCGAGATCAATCGAGCCAATTGCAAGGGAACCGCTGACGGCTGTCGTCGCCAGGCCGCGATCAATTGTGACATCGCCCTGCAACCGGTTTCCGGCCACATTCCCTGACAGCTGCCCAAGCCCCAGCCTGTTCTCGGCAAGAGAAAGATGCGCCTCCAGTTCCACCGGAAGGCCCGCGCCGAATTCCGGCAAATGCGCGCCAAGCATGGCAAGCGTCGGCTCCAGATCATTGCTCTTCAGACTGACGTCGCCCTGCCCCTCCCCGAACTTGGGTCCATCGAGCGCGATCTCGCCCTTGGCGGTCAGTTGGGTGCCGGCATTTTCATAGGCAATCTCCGCCTGCGCCGGCTTTGTACCATTGCGGGAGAGCTTCACCGTCGCCTTGGCAGCCCCCTCCCCGCCGATCGGCAGCGGATCGAGACCGAGTTGTCCCAGCACGGGTGCGGCCTCCGGGTTTTGCAGCGTGGCATTGGCTTCGATGCCGACATCCTGCGTGAGATCAAACAGGTTCGAAAGCTGCACCTGAGCTGCCACCTGGCTGCCGTTCGACATGCCGCCAATGCTTGCGCTGACCCAATCGCCCAGCGAAATGGAGGCAGAAAGCTGACTGTTCTTGTACCACTCGGCATTGCGCACAAGGCGGTCGAGCGCCGGGTGGCGCGGCAGGTTATCTCGCAGCATCGCGAAGAAAGCCGAAGGATCCGCCGCGCTGAACGTCACCGAACCGTTGCCGGTGTAGGAGAGGATGGAGCCTTCCGCCTTGCCCTTCGCGGTGATGCGCGCGCCGGCGAGATCGCCGACTGTCAGCCTGTCGACAGACATGGCGCCATTGCCAAGCGACAGAACCGTATCGACATCCTTGGCTGCAATACCGAATGCGGTCAGGCGATCAGCCTTGAGATGAGCGGCCAACCGATGATCCAGCACATCCTGACCGGCATCATCTCCCGTCAGCAGCGATGCCAGCGCCCGCAGCGCATCGATATCGATCTCGTTTCCGGCAAGGTCGAGCGTGAGGTTTGGCGTGCGTTCCGGCGGAGACTGCCGTTCCACACGCCCCTTCAGCGTTGCGGGGCCGATGGCGAGCTCCAGCTGTTCGAATCGCTGGATCTCCGGCGTGAGATTAACGCTTGCCGAAAACCCCGCCGCCTTCAGCTGGCGGATGGCCGGATCGATCTGGCCGGACAGCCAGTCGGCGAGGCCGGAGGGTTGATTGGACGCAAGCAGCATCTTGCCGATAAAGGAGGGTGCGCCGGTGAGGCGCAGCATGCCCTGCGCTTCCACCTGCGTGCGACCGGGCAGGATCGCGACCGCATTGTCCACCGCCCAGCCCTGCTTGGCGGGGCGAAGGTTGAGGCGCACATCGCGGATCGTCGTGCCCTGAACGACGACCGCCGGCAGCCGAAGCGTCGCCCGCCCGGGCACTTGCGGCACCGGTACGCGTGCGGCCAGTTCGATCAATGCGTTCAGACGGCGATGGGCGGAGAGACGCGGGTCACGACCGGTCTTGCCGTTCACCATCTGGTCCGTCAGCCGGTTCACATCCACCTGCTGGCCGTCTGCCGTCAGCAGGAATTCGGGCTTGTCGCCCGTGTCCAGCGTCGCCTCGCCCGTGATCACATAGGGGTCGTCAGTCACACCCAGTTCGACGCGATAATCGGGAATGCGGATGCGGTCGTTGGTGAGCTCGAACTTGCCCTTGACGCGCGGAGGGGCTGGCGGCTTCTGGCCAGGGTTCTGGGCCGTTGCAGGCTGCACCTTGCCGGCCGGCTCTTCCGTGAACAGCAGGTTGAACGCGCCCTGATAGCCAGGACGCCCTTCCGTAACGGCAAGAGCGCCATCCAGTTGCACTTCGATCGGCTGGATATCCGGCCAGATCTTCATGCGAAGCGGCATGGTACCGGCATTGTAATCCGGTTCGCCGCTGGAGAATGTAAACTTGCCCTCATAGCCATCCAGCGTCGCATTGCCTTCCGCGCGCCAGGGGCCTGCCAGAGAACTGGCCGACATTTCGGCTGTCAGCGATGTCAGGCGGCGCGTCCGGCCACTGCCGTCATCAATGAAATCGATCTCGGCATTCGAGACATGAACGCCCTCGAGTACGACGGTGCGGGCGGGAATTTCCGGGCGGCTGCCGCGCATCCAGTCAAGCCGGCCATCTTTCAGCAGGCGAATGCGTGCCTTGGGCCGGTCGATGCGCATGTCGATGATGCGCGCCTCCCCGGAGAGAAACGGCGCAAGCTCCATGTCCATCGAGAACTGCGCCACCTGGACGAGTGGCGTACCATCCAGATCCTGGCCAACACGCACATCATGCATGGTCACAGAAGGAAAGGGCAGAAGACGCGCATCGACTGTGCCATGCACCGTGACCTTCTTGCCCAGGATACGGCTGGCCTGCGATTCAAATTCCGTGCGGAAACTGCTCCAGTCAACAAAGAACGGCGCCAGCAGCGCCGTAAACAGTGCCACGACCACGAGGCCGCCCAGGAACAGAAATATGCGTCCAAGCACTGGTCTTTACTCTCCCTTTACAGAACGCGCAGTCTATCCACCCCATGCGACCGGGCCAAGACGCAAATGCGCGTTTTACCGTGCCGGTCGCAAGATCTTGCCCGGATTGAAGATATTGTCCGGGTCGAGCGACTGCTTGATCGTGCGCATCAGGGCCAGCGCAGGCCCCGCCTCCTCTTCCAGGAAGCTCATCTTGCCCTGGCCGATACCGTGTTCGCCGGTACAGGTGCCGCCCATGGCAATGGCCCGGCGGTTCAATCGCTGCACAAACCCTTCGACGCGTTCAATGTCGGCGGGGTCCTTGTCGTTGAACAGCAGCAAAACGTGAAAGTTGCCATCCCCCGCATGGCCGACGATCGGCGCCAGAAGCCCGTTTTGCTCGATATCGGCCTGGGTTTCGGCCACGCAATCGGCAAGCTTGGAAATCGGCACGCAGACATCGGTCGAGAAACCGTTGAGCGACGGAGCGAGTGCGCGGCCAGCCCAATAAGCGTTATGCCGCGCCTTCCACAGTGCGGCGCGCTCTTCGGCATTGGCCGTCCAGTGAAACTCCTCGCCGCCACATTCCTGGGCGATCATGGAGAACTGTTCGGACTGCAGCGGCACAGTTTCTTCCGTACCGTGGAATTCCAGAAACAGCGTCGGCTGCTCCTTAAGCGTCAGGCCGGAATAGGCGTTGCAGGCCTTGATCTGCATGGCATCCAGAAGTTCGATTCGGGCAACCGGAATGCCCATCTGGATTGTCATGATGACAGCATCGCAAGCAGCCTTGACGGTGGGGAAACCGCAGACGCCACCACCGATCTTTTCCGGAATGCCTTGCAGCTTCAGCGTGATCGAGGTGATGACGCCGAGCGTGCCCTCGGCACCGACGAATAGCCGCGTCAGGTCGTAACCGGCGGAGGATTTGCGCGCCCGCGTGCCGGTGGAGATTTCCTCGCCGTTGGCCGTCACGACCGTGAGCGACAGCACATTGTCCTTCATCGTGCCGTAGCGCACGGCATTGGTGCCGGAAGCACGCGTCGACGTCATGCCGCCGATGGAGGCGTTCGCGCCCGGATCGATCGGGAAGAACAGGCCGGTATCGCGCAGATATGTGTTCAGGGCTTCTCGGGTGACGCCCGGCTCTACGGTTACGTCAAGATCTTCAGCAGAGACGCGCAAGACCTTTTCCATGCGGGTCATATCGAGAGAAATGCCGCCGCTCGGTGCGTTCAATTGCCCTTCCAGCGAAGACCCGGCACCGAAGGGAATGACCGGAACCTTGTGGGCAGCGCAGGCCTTCACCACAGCCTTCACATCCTCGACTGTTTCGGCAAACACGACGGCATCGGGAAGCTGGCTCGGCAGATAGGTGGTCGTATGGGCATGCTGCTCGCGGAAGGACTGGCCCGTCTGGAACTTTGCCCCTAGCGCCGCTGCAAGCTCCGCCTTGACGGCAGCAATACCTGCCTCATTGCGTTGACCGGGTTGAACGTCCCTCATGACCATGATCACATCTCCGCACGCGGCCCATGATGGCCGCACCTGACCGCAACGCTTGGTAAGCGAGACATGAGGCGTTGTCCATAAGTTATAGGGACTATTAAAATTTCCGCGGCCATTTCCTGGACGTGTGAAGAACAGTCACCACAGCGATGTGATCTTGCTCCAATGTGTAGACGATAACGTAAGGCAGGCCGTGGACAACCAGTTCGCGGGTTTGCTCCACGCGACCGATGCGACCTCTGAAAGGATGATTTGCAAGTCCCTCGCCAACCGCGATCAGTCTGGAAACGACTCTCGCAGCAGCAGAAGGATTATCATCGGCAACATAAGCGCCTATCTCATCAATGCGCCGGAGCGCACGGCGCGTCCATCGAACGGACAATTTGACCACCGTCAAATTCGTGATGGAGCGTATTTGGCCAAGACAAGCGATACCTCCTCGTCACTGGCGAAGTCATCCCGTTGTGCGTCCGCAAGACCCGCTTCGATCTCAGCCAGATCCCGGTTTTCGCGTTCAGCCAGATCGGTAATCGCAAGCTCGATGATTTCCGATTGAGGTCGATCGAGACGTCTTGCCAAAGCGTCGATTTCCGACAGCGTCTCATCCGCAACTTTAATCGTCAAAACTGCCATTGAACTTCCCTTGAACAGCTGCGGAACAATGCTGAAGCATTGCGGCAACGTCGTCAACGATTTCAAGCTCACTCCGCCGCCAGCAACTGGCCTTCCTCATCCGCGTTCTTCACCGGCACCGCCGCATTCCGCAACTCCTCATGCAGAAGGGCCTCGGAATGCGCGTGCGGCTTTGAGAAGCGCGCCAGCAGCAGATAGGCAACCGGGGTGATGAACAGCGTCACAACAGTCGCAAGTCCCAACCCGCCGACGATGACCCAGCCGAGCGCCACACGCGCCTCTGCCCCGGCACCCTGCGCAAACACCAACGGCACGCCGCCCAGCACGGTGGCGATCATCGTCATCATGACAGGTCGAAGGCGAAGGCGACACGCCTTTTCGATCGCGTCACGGACGCCTTCGCCCCGGTCTCGGAGCTGGTTGGCAAACTCTACGATCAGAATGCCATTCTTCGCCATCACGCCGACCAGCAGCACCAGCCCGATCTGGCTGTAGACGTTGAGGCTGGAGCCCGTGATGACGAGCGCAAAGACGGCGCAGGCAAGGCCGAGCGGCACCGTGGACATGATGATGAGCGAAGCGAGGACGCTTTCGAACTGCGCCGCCAGCACGAGAAAAATGATGGCGATGGCAAAGCCGAAGGTGATCAACATGCTGGAGGAATTTTCTCCCAAAGTGCGGGCTTCTGCCAGCGGTACGAGACGGGACCCTGCAGGCAATAGCGGCTGCGCGAGACGGCTGACCTCCTCCAGCGCCTGCCCCAGCGACACACCGTCGCGAAGACCGGCCGAGAGCGAGACGGATGCCATCTGCTGTTCGCGGTTGAGACGAGGCGAAACCGCTCCTTCTTCCAGAGTTGCCACGGTCGCCATTGGAACTGTCTTGCCGTCACCTGTCCGCAAGAAGATGTTTTCGAGATCCGTTGGATCATTCAGCGGCTGCGTCGAGGATGTCAGCTTGACCGGCAGGGCTTCGCCATTGACGAAGACATCGACAATGGAGCGCCCTTCCAGAAGCGCCTGCAGCGCTGTCGAGAGGCCCGTTATGTCGATGCCGAGATCGGATGCGCGTTCCCGATTGATCGAAACGGAAAGCTGCGCCTGCGTCGGTTCATTATCGAGCCGCGGCGTCTCGAACAGGCCGGTGCCCTCCATCTGCTGCACGAGCTGTATGGCGGCCTTGGTCAGGCTCTCATGCTCGTTGCCCACAAGCGCCACCTGCAATCCACTGCCGGCACCGCGAATGCGCAGGCTGTTCGACTGGATGGCAAACCCGCGCAAAGCAGGGACGCGCGCCGCTGCCGCATTGATATCGTTGACGATATCGTTCTGGCTGCGCTCGCGCTCTCCCCAGGGCGCCAAGGTCAGCACCATGAAGCCGTTATTGGACGAATTATTCATTCCTGAGATGGAGAAGATATTGCGGATCTCGCCGCTATCCAAAAGCGGCTGAAGGTTCTCCTCCACCCGCTTCAACTGATCCTGCGTGTATTCCAGGCTGACGCCTTGCGGCGCATTGAGCCGCAGCATCACCATCGCCCGGTCTTCGCGCGGCGTCAGCTCGTTCTTCACCAGCCCGAAGGCGGTATAGGCTGTGAGCGAAAAGACGATGGAGACGGCGATCACCACCAGCGGAGCGTTCAGGCAAAACCTCAAGCTGCACCCGTAAACGCCGGAGAACAGGTCTCCGAAACGGGACAGGATGCCTTTAGGCTCGACCATCGGCTTTGTCAGCATGCGCGATGCGAGCATCGGACACAGCGTCAGGGCCGTGATCGATGAAAGCCCCACGGCAAACGCCAGCACGAAGCCGAATTCACGAAATAGCCCACCCATCTGGCCGGGCAGGAAGGAAAGCGGAATAAACACCGCCGCCAGTGTCGCGGTTGTCGCCAACACTGCAAAAAACACTTCCTTCGTGCCGATGATGGCGGCGGCCCGCGGCCCCATGCCTTCGGATCGACGGCGAACGATATTTTCCAGCACGACGATCGCGTCATCAACCACCAGGCCGGTGGCAAGTACGATGGCGAGAAGGGTCAGGATGTTGATGGAAAATCCGACCAGATAGATCGCCGTCAGTGTGCCGATCAGCGCAACCGGCATGGTGAGAGCTGGGATGAGCGTTGCCCGCCAGTCGCGAAGGAAGAGGTAGAGCACAGCGACAACGATAAGGGCGGAAAGGCCGAGTGCCAGTTCCACCTCGTGCAGCGCGCCCTGAATGAACACGGCATCGTCGCTGGTAATCACGATGCGCGTGCCCTCCGGCAATGCCTTTTGCAATTCCTCCACGGCAGTGGCTACCCCGCTTGAGATATTCAGCGTGTTGGATTGCGCCTGCCGGATAATGCCGAGACCGACCCCTTGAACGCCGTTGGACCGCAGTGTCGTTGCGCCATCATCCGGACCCAGTGTGACGCTTGCCACGTCCCGCAGCCGGATATTGTCCTTGATCAGGATGTTTTCGAATTCCTCGGGCTTCGAAAGGTTTGCCGTGGCGCGAACCACGATATCCTGCGTGCGGCTTTTCAAGGAGCCGGCGGGAACGTCCAGCGCCGCGCTTGCCAGCGCATTCGATAGGTCGCCTATCGTCAGCCCCCGCCCTGCCAGTGCCGCCTGATTGATATCGACGCGGAAGATCTTTTCTTGGTCTCCGTAAAGCTCCACATCCGCAACCCCATCGACAGCGGCAAGACGGTCGATGATTTCATTGTCCACCAGTTGCGTCAGGTCCTCCATCGACATCGTCGCTGACGTAACGGCAAGGCGCATGATGGGCTGGGAATCGGAGTCTGCTTTGATGATGCGCGGTTCATCCGCCGTATCCGGCAACTGGTTGGCAACGCGTCCGATGGCATCGCGGACATCATTGGCCGCCACGGCCAGATCCACGCTATCGGAAAACTCCATGGTGACGCGGCTGGAACCGAATTGCGATTCCGACGACATGGATTTCAAACCACTGACACGCGCCACCGCTCCCTCGATGACCTGCGTCAACTCCTGGTCGACGGTTTGGGGCGCGGCACCTTCGTATTCGGTCCGCACGGTGATGACCGGCTGGTCGACATCCGGCAGCTCGCGCACCTCAACGCCGACAAAGGCCGCAAGGCCCGCAACGACGAGAAGCGTATTGATCACAGCCGCAAGGATGGGGCGGCGAACAAAGAGCGCTGTAAAGCCGCCCTTTGCATCGCTGGAGGTTTGATCGTTCTGGCTCATTGGCTGGCGACCTCCTCCGTCTTGCGCCCTTCCGACAATCGCACCGGCGCACCTTCACGCACGCGCTGCAGGCCCTCGGTCACCACGAAGTCGCCGGGCTTCACTGCGGCATCCACCAAAACGGAATCGGCATTGCGTTGAATGATGCGAACGCGCTGCTTGAACGACTTCGCTTCCCGCACATGCCACACGAAGGCGCCCTCGCCATCCCACTGCACGGCCAGCGGATCGACGGCCGGAAAGGTATCGCCGGCAAAGCGCATCGACACATTGAAGGACATGCCCGCACGCAGCATGTCGCTGTCATTCTTGAGGCGGGCGCGCACACGGATCGTGCGGCTGGCGGGATCGACCCGGTTGTCCACCGCTTGAACGTCCCCCGTAAAGGTCTGCCCAGGCCGACCGATTGCGGTTGCCTCCACCGGCATGCCGGCATGAATGGATGTGGCAAAACGTTCCGGCGCCCAGAAATCAACCAGCAGGTCTGAGCGGTCATCAACCGTCACCACGCTTGTCTGGGTGGTGACGTTATCGCCGATATTGACGGCAACAATGCCTGCAATGCCATCAATCGGTGCGGCAATATCACGGCGCTTCAGATTGAGTTCGGCGGTGCTCAGGGCAAGCTTGGCGGCCTCCTCGGCGATCTGCGCATCCAGCGCCTCCAGCCGTGTGACCGATTGCAGATTGCGATAGGATGCCGACTTCTCCTTCGCACTCCTCAGGGCGACTTGCGCCTTGTCACGTTCAATGCGCTGTTCCTCGCTGTCCAGACGCGCCAGCACATCCCCACGCCGCACCTTCTGCCCGGAAGACACCAGGATCTCCGTGATCGTGCCGGAGGATTGCGGCATGACCACCACGGATTGGATCGCCTCGCCGCTGCCGATCGCGCTCAGGCGATCATTCACCGTGCCGGTGGTCACCTTTTCCGTCACGACAAGAGGCGAGCGATTTCCGCCGCCCTGCCCCTGCCCCTGTCCTTGCCCTTGACGGGCGGGGCTGGGCGAGCTGTTGCGTGCTGTCGTCACCGGTGCATCGGATAGAGGCAAGGCGGATGGATTGATATAGGCAACGACCCCGGCCGGAATTCCCATGCGCACCATGGCACGCGCCGCATCGGGGCTGAGCGTGATCCATAGACACCCGCCCGCAAACAGGATTGCGACACTCAGCAGCAACTGCTTCCATATCCGCATCAAGACACTCCAAGGGAATAATCGGCCGAAGTATCAGGTTTTACGAAAATACACGCAATGCCGGATTGCTCACCTTGCTGAATTGTAACCTGACGATGTTTCACGGATGCGTGAACACCTGTGATAGGGCCGATTCAACGCGTCACACTCACACCGCCAATCCTTTGCGGCGATAGGTGCTGGAATAAAACCAGAACATACTCTATGGCCTTGTTCTTCCGGAATCACTAGATTGGTCGCATGACGAACAGTTTCGACGACATTCCGTTCTTCGATGAAGAGCCGGAACACGCACCCCGCAAACCCACCGCTGCCGCAGCACCCGCCGCCGGTGGCGGGTTGGGCATTGCCGCGCGCGCCATGGCCGCCCGCGATCAATCCCGCGCGCCCGATTACCTCTCCGGCCTCAACCCGGAGCAGCGCGAGGCGGTGGAAAGCATTGAGGGGCCTGTGCTGGTGCTGGCCGGTGCCGGCACCGGCAAGACGCGTGTGCTGACCACCCGCATCGCGCATATTCTCGCGACAGGCCGCGCCTTCCCCAGCCAGATCCTGGCGGTGACCTTCACCAACAAGGCCGCCCGTGAGATGAAGGAACGCATCGGCGTACTCGTTGGCGGCGCCGTGGAGGGGATGCCCTGGCTTGGCACCTTCCACTCGATCGGCGTGAAGCTTCTGCGCCGCCACGCTGAGCTCGTCGGCCTGCGCTCGGATTTCACCATTCTCGATACGGACGATGTGATCCGCCTGATCAAGCAGCTGATCCAGGCGGAAGGTCTGGATGACAAGCGCTGGCCCGCCCGCCAGTTTGCCGGCATGATCGACACCTGGAAGAACAAGGGCCTGACGCCCAAGGACATTCCGGAAGGCGATGCGCGTGCCTTCGCCAACGGCAAGGGCCGCGAGCTCTATGCCGCCTATCAGGCGCGCCTCAAGAGCCTCAACGCCTGCGACTTCGGCGATCTGCTGCTGCATCCAATCGACATTTTCCGCCGTTACGGGGATATCCTGAAGGATTATCACCAGAAGTTCCGCTACATGCTGGTGGACGAGTATCAGGACACCAACACCGCCCAGTACATGTGGCTGCGGCTGCTCGCACAGCGGCCGAAGGATGTGCCGCAGAATGTCTGCTGCGTGGGTGACGACGACCAGTCCATCTATGGCTGGCGCGGCGCGGAGGTGGATAACATCCTGCGTTTTGAGAAGGATTTTCCGGGCGCCAAGGTCATCCGTCTGGAGCGGAACTATCGCTCCACCGAGCATATTCTCGGCGCTGCAGGCCACCTGATCGCCCACAACGAAGGCCGTCTCGGCAAGACGCTTTTCACCGAGCGCACCAGTCCCGATGACGAAAAGGTGATCGTGCACGCCGCCTGGGATTCCGAAGAGGAAGCCCGCGCGGTCGGCGAGGAAATCGAGCAGCTTCAGCGCAACAAGCATAATCTGAACGACATGGCGATCCTGGTGCGCGCCTCGTTCCAGATGCGCGAGTTCGAAGATCGCTTCGTCACGCTCGGCCTCAACTACCGTGTCGTCGGCGGCCCGCGCTTCTACGAGCGCCTCGAAATCCGCGATGCCATGGCCTACTTCCGTCTCGTCTGTCAGCCGGCGGATGATCTCGCCTTCGAGCGCATCGTCAACACGCCGAAGCGGGGCCTAGGCGATACCACAATCCGCACGCTGCATGATTATGCCCGCGCCCGCGATGTACCCATGCTGGCCGGTGCCGCCGACCTGATCGAGACGGACGAGCTGAAGCCGAAGGCGCGCAAGGCGCTGTTCGACGTGATTCAAAGTTTCAAGAGATGGTCGGAACTGCTTGAAACGACTCCGCATACGGAGCTTGCCGAACAGATCCTCGAAGAGTCCGGCTACACCGACATGTGGAAGAACGACAAGTCGGCGGAAGCACCGGGACGGCTGGAAAACCTGAAGGAACTCATCCGCTCGATGGAGGCCTTCGAGAGCATGCGCGGCTTCCTGGAGCACGTCTCGCTGGTCATGGATGCCGAGCAGAACGAAGACATGGATGCCGTCTCCATCATGACGCTGCATTCGGCCAAGGGCCTGGAGTTCGAAACCGTCTTCCTACCCGGCTGGGAAGAAGGCTTGTTTCCGCACCAGCGCGCGCTGGATGAAGGCGGACGCTCAGGCCTGGAAGAGGAACGCCGGCTTGCCTATGTCGGCATTACCCGTGCGAAACGCCGCTGCCACATCTGGTTCGTCTCCAACCGTCGCATCCATGGCCTTTGGCAATCCACCATGCCGTCCCGCTTTCTGGATGAACTGCCCGCCGCCCATGTGGATGTGGCCGAAAGCGAGAGCAGCTATGGCGGCTATGGTCGCGGCGGCTACGGCCAGTCGCGCTTCGACCGTGCCGATCCCTTTGCCAATTCCTATTCGACACCGGGCTGGAAGCGTGCCCAGGCCAACAAGACCGATGCCACCCGCGACAATTGGGGCAGCCGCTCCGGCCACGCGGTGGAACGGATCGGCTATGGCGAAAGCGGCCCGCGCACCAAGACGATCGACGGCGAACTGGTGGCAAAATCCGTTGCCTCCACGCCCTCGAAATTCTCCGTGGGCGACCGCGTGTTCCACATCAAGTTCGGCAATGGCAATGTCTCGTCCATCGAAGGCAACAAGCTGACCATCGATTTCGACAAGGCGGGCCAGAAGCGCGTGCTAGACGGATTTGTGGAGAAGGCGTGAGCGCTCGGATGCCCATGACCGAAAGCGACCTCTCCGACATCACCCTCTGGCGGCGCAAGCTGCATCAGATGCCGGAAGTGTCGGGCGAAGAGCATGACACGGCGGCTGAAGTGGTGCGGTTTCTGCAAACGACCGCACCGGATGATATCGTAACGGGCCTTGGCGGTACCGGCGTTGCCGCCGTTTTCGAAAGCGAGACGCCGGGGCCGACCGTCCTCATCCGCGCCGAACTGGACGCGCTGCCGATTGCGGAAATCTCCGACCTGCCGCATCGCTCGCGGATCGAAGGCAAAGGCCATATGTGCGGCCATGACGGCCACATGGCCACACTCGTCGCCGTTGCGAAGGCGCTTCAGAAGGAGCGCCCCAAAAGCGGTCGCGTTATCCTGCTGTTCCAGCCGGCGGAGGAAAATGGTGCGGGCGCTGCCGCCGTGCTGGCGGACCCGGCCTTTGAGCGACTGACGCCGGACTATGCCTTTTCGCTGCACAATATGCCGGGCCTGCCGCTCGGGTTCAGCTGGATGAAATCTGGTCCTGCCAATTGCGCATCCTGCGGCTTGAAGATTTCGCTGACCGGCAAGACGGCGCATGCCTCCCTGCCGGAAAGCGGCATATCCCCCGCACCCGCTCTTGCCGAGCTCATTCCAGCGCTGACCGGTCTGCGGTCTGGCAGCATCGAAAACGGGGATCTGATTCTCGCCACGATCACGCACGTCACCTTGGGCGAGGCCGCCTTCGGCATCGCGCCGGGTGCGGGCGAACTCTGGGTAACGCTGCGAACGGTGACGGATAGCTCAATGAGCGCGCTCCGCGCTAAGGCGGAAGAACTGGCCCGCACATCGGCGGCACGTCACGGCCTCTCAGTCAGCTTTTCCTATCACGACGAGTTCCGCCATTGCTGGAACGATGAGGAAGCGACAGCCCTGATTCAGCAGGCTTTGGATCAGGAAAGCCTGCCCCATGAGGCAGGCCAGATTTTTAGGGCATCGGAGGATTTTGGCCGCTTCGGCGACGTCGCAAAGTCGGCCATGTTCTTTCTGGGCGCAGGAGAAAACCACCCTGCCCTGCACAATCCGGATTACGATTTTCCGGATGTCTTGATCCCGATCGGATCAAGGGTCTTCCTGCGGCTCGTCAGGAACGTGCTTGGCTGAGGAAGATCCTCAGCCATCCCGCTTCAGGTAGTCGACGAGCGTGCGGCGCGGACCGTTATCGGATGCGCTTTCGGCATTGCGGCTGCCACCATCGCTCTTGACGGAAATGGCCGGGATACGACCGTCATGGCGAGCAACGATGACCATATGGGTGATTTCGCCGCGCTGGAAGGCTTTCAGGAAGCGCGGGTAATCGGCAAAAGCCACACAACCATGGGAATCGCCGCGATTGCGCAACAGGAAGCTGTGCGCCAGAAGACCGGTGCGGCCCTGCGGCGCGCGACCATCAACCGGCGTCAGGCGAATTGCAGCCACGCCATGGAAAAGCGATTCGCGCATGGAAAGCTTGTAGGTGCCGGGTGGGGTCGGTCCGCGCATCTTCACATGCGTGAACTTCGGGTTGTCGCGCATTTCGCCAATGCCGGAATGCGCCTCCATCTTTTCACCGTTCGGCATATGCACGACGCCGGCGGAAATATCATAGACCGCAATCCTGGTGCCGCCATTGCCGCGATCTGGCCACGGCACGCTACGCGCGGTGCTCTTGATCGGGTTTTCAGGACGCGCGAATGCAAGTGCCGTCGGCTTTTCGTCTTCCTCGTCGTCCTCATCCTTCGCGGCAACCGGCGGCTTGGCCACCTGGGTCGGCTTTGCAGGCTGCGCCCGCTCGGCAGAAGGCGCGATCGCCATCGCGAGCGCATTGGCAGGCGGACGACGGATCGGCAACGGCCCCGCCATCGGCAGGCCTTCATCTTCGGCCTGGCCAAGCGCCTGCTTCACGGCAGCTTCGGCTGGTGTTTCCAAGGCCGCAACTTGCACGCCATCATCAGCAGCGTCGTCAGCGTCATCCTGATCGTTCCAGGCCATCTGGGTCGCAGGTGCGACCAGAACCGTATCATTGAGCGCAGCGGACAGGGTTGACTTCAATTGCTCTGTGGCAGGGCGCTTTGCGGCGAGCGCTGCA
The DNA here is from genome assembly GCF_030504645.1 of Rhizobium oryzicola. Lineage (GTDB taxonomy): Bacteria > Pseudomonadota > Alphaproteobacteria > Rhizobiales > Rhizobiaceae > Neorhizobium > Neorhizobium oryzicola. The sequence goes on from NZ_JAUKWQ010000008.1 coordinate 138,512, forward strand.
AAAAGTTCCGTCTGCTTCGCCAGCTCCGCTTCCTGAAGCGCGTTGGCAACATTGCTCTTCACTTCGTCCACATGCGGACGGCTGGCGGCGAGCTGTGCGAACTGGGCCCCCTCAAGGCGACCGCTCTTATTATCAGGGCCGCCAGAAATGCGCTGAAACTTGTTCACGCGGATCAGGCGGTCGGCTTGGGAAGTGGAAGCAAGTAGATGCGGCTTCTGTATTTGCGTCACCACGCCGAGGCGCGCCTGCAGCGACATGGGCGCTGCCTGATTGGGCGCCATCGTCTGCACTGTCGCAAAAGCGCCGATCATCCAGGCACCGACGGCAAAGCCTGCGCCCAAAACGGCGGAAACAGTAAATATCGGGGCCTTGCGGGAGATTGCATTACCGTTTCGGCGGGAACGCGATGGGACGGACATGCCCGTCGAAAATGCCAATGCCATGATACGCGCTACCCTTTACCCGTTAACCCGACCCAACGTCGCTGGCAAAGCAACGCCGGCCTGTACACGAACTCCAAAGCCAAGCCGACCGATGAGCGGTCGCATGGCAAAACATGCTCCGGGTAAGAATGCCTAAATATGGTAACCAATTTCTTTACGATGTCCCCGCCTAATGCAAGTCTTGCTCAGCTAAGGGCGCTTGAGCCTTGCAAAACCACATTAATTCCGTTTGCCACGGGAACCCTTGCGATGGATCAAGCCCGCAGGGCGTGGCGCACGGGTGGCATTATTAACACATCTTGCCAGAAATTTAACTGAAATGTGGCGCAGCGACGGCAGATAGAAATTCTGCCGTCGGGAACAACTTTAAAGGAGTCTCTTCAGCCGTCGATGCGGCGGATTACGCTACGTTCGAAGAAGAACCAGGGGCGCAGCTTTACACCGATCACATTTCCGGCAAATGCTGCCACCGCCCAGAGGTAACCATGCAGGCTGCCCGAGGCGATCCCGGAGAAATAAGCGCCAATATTGCAGCCATAAGCAATGCGGGCGCCATAGCCGAGCAGCAAGCCGCCGACCACAGCCGCCAGCACGGACCGCAACGGAATGTCGAAAGACGGTGCGAAGCGTCCGGCGAGCGCGGCAGCTAACATGGCGCCGGCAATGATACCGAAATCCATGACCGAGGTTACATCGGCAAACACGCTTTGCGCCAACGCCTTGGCGTTGGCCGGCGTCTGCCAATAGGCCCACTGGGCAGGATCGATACCAATCACTTGCGCACCTTTGGCGCCCCACAATGCGAAGGCAGATGTGATGCCCCAGGGACGCCCGGCAATTGCCAGGGTCGCAAAGTTCAGGATGACCAGCGCCACGGCACCGGCCACCAGCGGCCACGGCCCGCGCAAATAGCGCTCGAGCCCGTGGCGGCGCGATTCCGGCTCCTGTTCCAGCACGCCATAGCGGCGCTTCTCCACATAGACAGTCAATGCGGCAATAGCCGCAAAAATAACCAGAGAAACGGCAATGCCACCAAACGCACCGAAGGTCTGAAACAGTGCCGTCGGCGGCAGCGATGGGAGGCTGACCCACCAGTTGAAATGGATGGTACCCAGCAGAGAGCCCACAATGAAGAAGAACAAGGTCACGAGCATGCGCGCATTGCCTCCACCGGCGGTAAACAGCGTGCCGGAGGCGCAGCCGCCGCCGAGCTGCATGCCAATACCGAACATGAAGGCGCCGGCAAGCACACCGACGCCAGCAGGCGAAATGTTGCCGCGCACTTCATGGCCAAACAAGGTGCCAGTTGCGAGCGGCGGGAAGAACAGGATGACGGCAAGCGCCAGCAGGAACATCTGCACGCGAAGCCCCCGCCCCCTGCCTTCCGAGATGAAAACGCGCCAGGCAGACGTAAAGCCGAAGGCAGCGTGGTAAAGCGAGATACCGAGGCCGCCGCCGATCAGAAAGAGAGCGCCCTGTGCCGGCCCATAGACGGCACCGAGCGCGAGGGTGCCGACCACGAGAACGATCAGAGCTCCAAGCCCTGGAACGCCCAAGGGCGGCAGACTGGAGCGTTGGGGCTCCTCTGCAGTTTGCGCAATAGACATGAAAAATCTCCTTGAAGTAGCAAGGATTTATGTCACGTCACGATCAACGGCGAGAAATGACTTTCCAACCTTGGCGCTCGGAATAGATTTCTGTTCCCTTCCTATTGTTCGGCGCTTGTATCCGCTGCTGCCACTTGGCATGCTTTATATGTTGAAGAAGCACATTGAGGAGTAAGCAGCGATGAAGGCATTGCTTTTGATCGACATTCAAAACGGCTTTTGCCCCGGCGGCAATCTGCCGGTGCCGGATGGCGATGCCATCGTGCCGATCGCCAATGCCCTGATCGAAAATGGCAGCTATGACGTCATCGTCGCCTCGCAGGACTGGCACCCTGCAAACCACGGCAGCTTTGCCTCCCAGCATCCGGGGTCCAAGCCGTTTGACATGGGCACCCTGTCTGGTCAGCCGCAGGTGCTTTGGCCGGATCATTGCGTGCAGGGTACGCCCGACGCCGATTTCCATCCGGACCTGAACACGGATGCAATAGATTACATCCAGCAGAAGGGGGAGAACCCCGCCGTCGATAGTTACTCGGCTTTCCGAGACAATGACCAGGCCGCCATAACCGGCCTTGCGGGGTATTTGCGTGCGCAGCAGGTGACGGAGCTGGATATCTGTGGGCTAGCGACGGATTATTGCGTCAAGTTTTCCGCGCTCGATGCTGTCTCCATGCTGCCGGGCGTCAAGGTTTGCTTCATCGAGGATGCCAGCCGCGGCATCGATCCGGCCGGTGTTCGCGCCGCGATCGAGGAAATGCGCGCAAGCGGCATTGCGATCGTCAAATCGTCACAGATACTCGCCGACTGAACCTCTTTCAAAAATTTCAATAGATCTATCAGCTTAACGCGATTGTGCGCGGATCGTTTGCAGCTTATCACACGCGCACATCAAGAAATATCAGGATAGCCTCATGAACCGGACGGATATCTGGCAAGGCGCCCGGACGGGTGCTGTCGTTGCCTTTTCCACACTGCCCTTCGGTCTGCTGTTCGGCGCAGTGGCAGTCGATGGTGGCGTGACCCCTCTGGAGGCGACAATCATGAGCGCTACCATTTTCGGCGGTGCGAGCCAATTGGTCGGCGTTCAACTCTTCGGCCATCACGTGCCGGCCTGGCTGGTAGTGCTCTCGGTGTTTGCGGTGAACTTCCGCCACATCCTCTATTCCGCAGCCATGGCGCCGCATGTGCAGGACTATACGCTTGGTCAGCGTCTGCTCGCCTTCTTCTTCCTGACCGACCCGCAATTTGCCGAGAGCGTGAAACGCTCGGAAGAGACAGGCCGCGTCTCACCCATCTGGTACCTCTCGATGGCCTTTGTCATCTATGTCGTGTGGGTTGCGGGGTCCGCGCTCGGCGCGGTCTTCGGCAAGCTGATCACCGATCCGAAGGCGATTGCCATGGATGTGCTGCTACCGGTCTATTTCCTTGGTCTCGTCCTTGGCTTCCGCCGCCGGGCGAACTTCCTGCCCGTCGTGGCGGTCAGCGCGGCAGCCTCGATCCTTGCCATGCACACGGTCGGCTCGCCCTGGCATGTCAGCATCGGCGCGATCGCCGGGATCATCGTTGCGGCACTCCTGCCGGAGCCCAAAGGCACGAAGGCGGAGAGCTGACCATGACGACGGACCTGCGCACGCTTCTGATCATTCTCGCAGCGGCCCTTGCGACTTATGCCACGCGTATCGGCGGCTATGTGATGATCACACGGATGAAGACGATACCGCCTCGGCTGGAGCGCGCCTTGAATGCCGTGCCCGGTGCTGTGCTGGCAACGCTGGTGGCACCGGCCTTCTTTGATGGCGGCTGGGATGTGAAGGCGGCGCTGATCGTCGCGCTGCTGGTGGGCCTGCGCCATGCAGGCTTTGGCCTGATCATTGCCGGATGGGGAACAGCCGTCCTCATCCGGCATTTCGCTTGATCATCAGACGGGCTGGGTTGCCTGCTGCAGCCAGCTCAGCACCTCAGGCTTACTGATGAGCGGCGAGAGCTTCTCGCGCACCGTCGCATGGTAAGCGTTCAGCCAGTCGCGCTCTTCCGTCGTCAGCAGATCGACAAGAATAAGGCGGCGGTCGATCGGGCACCAAGTCAGCGTCTCAAAGCTCATCATCAGATGATCGCCGCCCTCGACCGGTTCGAGATCGCGCACAAAGATGAGGTTCTCGATACGGATGCCGAAGGAACCGGGACGATAATAGCCGGGTTCGTTGGACAGGATCATGCCGGGCAGCAGCTCCTGCGTCGAAAGCCGTGCGATGCGCTGCGGACCTTCGTGGACAGAGAGATACGAACCGACGCCGTGGCCGGTGCCATGTGCGTAATCGCCGCCCGCCTTCCAAAGCGCGATACGTGCCAGCGGATCGAGATCGCAACCGCGGGAGCCCTTGGGAAAGCGCGCCGTGGAAATGCCAATCATGCCCTTCAGAACCAGCGTGAAGAAGCGCTTCTGCTCCTCCGGCACCGCGCCGATGGCAACCGTGCGGGTAATATCCGTGGTGCCGTTGACGTATTGCGCACCGGAATCGATCAGGAACATCTCGCCGCCATTGATCGGGCGGTCCGAGGCAGTTGTCACGCGGTAGTGCATGATGGCGGCATGTTCGCCGGCACCGGAGATCGTATCGAAGGAAACATCCTTCAACGGATTCTGCAGGCTTTCGCCGACGCGGGCACGGCATGCCTCCAGCGCCTTGACGGCCGCAATCTCGGTCAGCGAGCCCGGCTGCTGGCTGTCCAGCCAGTGGAGGAACTCCACCATCGCAACGCCATCCTGCACATGCGCCTTGGCGGAGCCATCAAGCTCGACCTTATTCTTGACGGCACGCGGCAGGCGTGCAGGATCGACGGCATCAACCGCAACACCGCCGGCAACGGCAATCGCCGTTGTCAGAGCCAACGAAACGGAATCAGGGTCGACGAGAATTTTCGCTCCATCGGCCGCCAGCGCACCGATGGCGGCAAGCAGCTCGGACGGCTCACGGCGTTTCGCCAGCGCATCCAGATGCGCAGCCGCCTCCCCGGCCACCTTGCGGGAATCGATGAACAGCTCCGCCTTGCCGCTCGCCGTGATGATGGCACGCGCCAGCGGATGCGGCGTATGCGGCACGTCCGAACCACGGATATTGAAGATCCAGGCGACGGAGGACGGATCGTTGATCAGGGCCGCTGCCGCACCCTTCTGCTCGACCAGCTTGGCGATGGTCCCAATCTTCTCAAGCGCCGACTCGCCTGCGTGGCTTTCAAGCTGCACGACGACCGGTCCGAGCGGCTCCGCCGGACGGTCCGTCCAGATCGCATCGAGAGGGTTCGCACCCAAAAGCACCAGCTCGCCGCCAACTTCCGCCAACGCCTTTTCCAGGCGCTTCACTTCCGTGCCAGCATGCAGCCAGGGATCGATGCCCAGGCGGAAACCCTTTGGCGCATTCTTGGGCAGCCACAAATGCACCGGATCGCCGACAAGATCGCCTGGTGTAAAGACCTTGAGATCGACCTGCTCCACCAGCTGCGTCGTATAGCGGCCATCGACAAAAATGACGGCCACGTCGCGAGCGATCAACGCGATGCCTGCCGAGCCCGTAAAGCCCGTCACCCAGGCAAGGCGCTCGGCGGAAGCCGGCACATATTCGCCCTGATACTCATCCGCGCGCGGAACCAGAAAGCCGTCTATCCCAAGTGTATCAAAACTTGCCCGAAGGGCTGACACACGCTGGGCGGCAAGCTCCGGCGAGGATTTCGTGTCGAAGGACTGGAACATGGGATCTGCTTTCACTGGACGTGCGATTCACTCTCGGAGGCCGGATGTTAGCCAATTCAGCCTAAGGCACAATGATAGAGTCAGAGAAGTTCTGACCGCAGGTGGATCGTCACCCAGCCATTGCGCCAGATCGTGCGGACATGGGCGAGGCCCGCGCCATTATAGGCGGCAATCACCTTCCAGCGCTGGCTGGCCAGAATACCTGACAGGATAACATTGCCGCCGGAAGAGAGGTGCTGCACCAGCTGCGGCGCCATCTTGATCAGCGGGCGCGCCAGAATATTGGCAATGATGAGGTCGAAAGGTCCGTGCTTGGCAAAGGCCGCAGAGTGGAAGCCCGGCGCGGTTTCCAAAGCAATACCCGTGGCAATACCGTTGAGACGCACGTTGTCCGCCGCAACGCGCGTCGCAACCGGATCGATATCAGTTGCCAGAACCGGGATCTTGCGCAGCTTGCGCACGGCAATAGCAAGCACGCCACTCCCAGTTCCAAGATCGAGTGCATTGCGCGGCTCGTAGCGGCGCACGACGCGATCGATCACTTCAAGGCAGCCAGCTGTCGTGCCGTGGTGACCCGTTCCAAAAGCCTGACCGGCATCGATCTCGATCGACAGATCGCCAGGTCGCGCCTTGTCGCGGTCGTGCGAACCATGCACCAGAAAGCGACCTGCCCGAACCGGCTTCAACCCCTCCAGGGACTTGGCAATCCAGTCGATATCGGGAAGCACTTCGCGCTCGATCGGGAGATGAGAAAAACTTTCCGCCAGGGCGGCCTTGATGCGCTCGAAGAGTTCAGCCTCTTCATCAAGCATCATATAAACGGAGGCTTCCCATCGATCGGCCTTCTCGTCCACCTCGGTCGTGCCCAAGGCGTAGTCCTCCTCCATGAAGCAATCGGAGAGGATGTCGAGGATCTCTTCCGCCTGCCTTTCGGTAGCGGTGACGTAGAGGCGAAGTTCGGCCAAGGCTCAGGGCTTTCTCATGAATGATGTTGTGGGCCGACCAATGCCATGAACGGCCCTCGCCTTCAACCGCTTACCCTTTGGTCAGGTTCTCCAGCTTCTTCACAGCCGTCTCCGGGTTTTCGCCGTAGGCAATGGTGCCGGCAAAGCGGCCACCTTTGTTCAGCAGAAACACGGAGGCTGTGTGGTCCATGGTGTAATCACCGTTGGGATCTTTCTCATCGACCGGCACCTTGCGGGCATAGACCCGAAAACCCTTGATGACGTCCCCCACCTTATCCGGTGCGCCGGATATGCCAATCACGCGATCCGTAACGTTGGAGATATATTGACCCAGGATCTGCGGCGTATCGCGCTCGGGATCAACGGTGACGAAATAGGCGTTGAACTTCGTGCCATCCGGATCGACCTTGTGCAACCACCCGTTCAGTTCGAACAACGTTGTCGGGCAGACTTCGGGGCAATGAGTAAAGCCGAAGAAGAGTGCCGTCGGCTTCTGCTGGAAAGCCTTTTCGGTGATCGATTGACCGTTTTGGGCCACCAGCTGGAAGGGAACGCCGTAAGGCCCTTCCGCAATGTCCTGCTTGCTACGGGTAACCTCATAGGTCAACCAACCCAGCACACCGGCCAGAACGATAACGGCACCCCACAGAACGGTTCGGATCGTTTTCATCAGCTTAACACTCCAGCATCACGATGGCTCAATACGCCGGAAAGAAGCACCAATCAATTCAACAGAGTGTGGGAACGGGCCGGTGCGCTCTTATGCCTCCCCACTCAGTCAGAACCTTCAAGACTATTGGAAAGACATGAGAAGGGGCCGATATTCACCAGTAAAAACTAACAGTAACTAAGTGCAATTCCACACAAAACAGGATTAGTGAATGTTTAAGCTCTGTTTGCGACAGTGCGCATTACAAACAGGCGTATCCGCCATCATAAGGAATGCAGTCAAGAATCCGCACAGTTGATCCCCCGCGCTGAAAAGCAGGAGCCATCCGTTTCATGAAAAGCAACAGCTTGACCAAGACCATCACGGTAAAACAGCGACTGATGACGCTGGGCGTCGCAGCCTTCATGGGCATCGGCACGATGGTTGCTGTGGGCTGGTATGAGCAGGTGCAGGTCGAAGCCGGTCTCAAGGAAGCCAACAGCTTTGGCGACAAGGTGGAGGTGATCAATACGCTGCGCGTGGATGCGCTGGAACTGGATCTCGCGGCGATGGATACCATCGTCGATAAGGACGAGGGTTCAGTGACACCCGAACGGCTGAAGATCTTTGCCGAAACCAGCAAGGGCCTGGCGGAAGGTGTGCCGGGCGTGGTTGACCTGGCCAAGCTCGTCAACAAGCCGGAGCTGGCGTCTACCTTTGCGGCGGATGTGGCAACGCTGTCGAAATTGGTGACGAGCGACCTTAGAAGTCTTGTCGAGAAGAAAGCGGACGAAGAAGCCTTCCATGCAATCGACGACGTCATCGACCGGGCAGCAGACAAAGTAACCGGAACGTTGGCTGAGTTGGCCAAACTCGGCGGCGACCTCACAGAGCAGAAAATCAACGAGACGAACGCGCTGACGCAACAATCCGTCTACGTACAGTTCGGCTTTGGGCTGTTGGCCATGACTGTCATCGCACTTTTGCAGCGTGTTCATGCTGGAGCGATCCGACGTGGTCTGTCGAATATCATTGAAAGCATGAACCGCATTGTCGGTGGCGATTATCACACCACGGTTTCGGGGACCGAAAGTTCCGACGAGATCGGCGAGATGGCAAGGGCTACCGACGTTTTTCGCAAAGCCGGCCTGGAAAAGCAGGAACTTGAGGCACGCAGCCACGAGGATCGCCGCCAGAGTGAACGCGAACGCCTGGAGCGCGATACCGCACAGCGCACCGATGCGGAAGCCATTCGCGCCGCCGTCGATGCGCTGGCAAGCTCCTTGACGCGCTTGACGGACGGCGACCTTTCTACCCGCATCGAACGCCCCTTCCGTGAAGACCTAGAGCCCGTTCGCGCGGACTTCAATCGCCTGACCGACAAGCTGCGCGAGATGATGGCGCAGATTTCCGGCAACTCCTCGTCGATCCAGGCCAATGCCCAGCAGATGCGTTCAGCCGCCGATGACCTTGCCAAGCGGACCGAACAACAGGCAGCCGCACTGGAAGAGACATCCGCATCGCTGGAACAGATCACCCGCACCGTGCAGACCTCAACGCAGCGCGCCGAAGGCGCCAGCACGATGGTCAACAACACCAAGCAGTTTGCCGAGAAGTCAACCAAAGTGGTCGCCGACGCCATGTCGGCCATGGAGCGGATCGAGCAGGCGAATGGCGAAATCGGCAAGATCATCAATGTCGTCGATGAGATCGCCTTCCAGACCAATCTTCTGGCTTTGAATGCGGGTGTCGAAGCGGCACGTGCCGGTGAAGCAGGCAAGGGTTTTGCCGTCGTTGCCCAGGAAGTGCGCGAACTGGCCGGGCGCGCTGCAGGCGCCGCAAAGGATATCAAGTCGCTCGTTTCCCGCTCCACGCACGAAGTCCAGACCGGCGTGGACCTGGTGCGCGCAACGGGCGAAGCCCTGCACCATATCGGCGATGACGTCATGCGCATCAACGACGATGTAGGCGCAATCGTCACGTCGGCCCGCGAGCAGTTCGTCGGCCTGTCAGAGATCAATTCCGCCATCTCCCAGATGGATCAAACCACCCAAAAGAATGCTGCGATGGTAGAGGAAACCAATGCCTCCAGCCACGCACTAGCCAGCGATGCTGAAAATCTGGCTCGACTGATGAGCCAGTTCAGAATCGAAGGTTCGACACCGCGTGCTGTGGAGGCATCCACCGCCCCTTCTCAGCCGCGTCCTTCTCCCGCCCGCAATCTGATCAACAAGGTTGCGAGCGCCATGACCAGCCAACCCGCAAGGAAAGTTGCGGGTGCATCCAGTGACAAATGGGAAGAGTTCTGAAAATGAGCAACGCAATTAAGCAGTCCGGCGCCTATCTCGAGATCGTGTCCTTCCATCTCGGCGATCAGGAGTTCTGCATCGACATCATGGCCATCCGCGAAATCCGCGGTTGGGCGCCTGTCACACCCATGCCGCACACCCCGCCTTACGTACTGGGTCTTATCAACCTGCGCGGCGCGGTGATCCCGGTTATCGACATGGCCTGCCGCCTCGGCATGAACATGACCCAGCCGTCAGAGCGCTCCGCGATCATCGTCACGGATATTGCCGGCAAGCTGGTCGGTCTTCTGGTGGAACAGGTTTCCGACATGATGACCATCAAGAGCGAAGATCTGCAGCCGGCACCGGAAATCATTCCGGAAGCCCAGCGCGCCTTCTGCCGCGGCATTGTCGCCCTGGAGAAGACCATGGTCTGCTTCCTGAACCTTGACACCGTCATCGCAGACGAGCTGGCTCAGGCCGCTTGATCGACTGAACGGACGCAATCCCCATTGTCATTGCCCCGGTCTCGCGACCGGGGTTTCTGGCGTTTGGCCAATGCGCCTGCAATCAGCGAGGCTGCCCCTTGGTCCAGGTTACCTTCTGATTGAACAGAGGCACGGTGGAGATCGCCATCTTGGCGGAGCCATCCTTGATCTGGCGCGTATGCACCAGATAAATCAGCGTATTGTTCGTCTTGTCGTAGATGCGGTTGACCACCATCTGCTTCCAGATCAGCGACATTCCCTGCTTGAACACCTCCTCGCCATCCTTCGAGAGATCGATGTCGCCAATTTCGATTTCGCCAGTCTGGCGGCAGGCGATGGAGTTGTTGGAGGGATCCTCGAACCAGTTGCCGTTCTTCAAACGGTCCAGAACGCCGCGATCGAAATAGGTGACATGGCAGGTCACACCCTTCACCTTCGGATCGTTGACCGCTTCCACGACGATGTCATTGCCCATCCAGTCGACGCCGACCTTGCCCACCACCTCGGCCCGTACAGCGACCGGGCCAACGGAGGCCAGACTGGCGGCAACCGCGGCAATGCCTGCGGCGTGTTTCAATGATCGCAGAATGGCAAACATCAATGGTGCTCCCTCAAGTGAATGTGAAGCGTGCGGCTTCGCACGAAGACATAAGAATTGACCGGCACCTTACAAGACATGACCGCCACTGCATTGACGGCGCGCAAACCTCACGGCATTCTCCGGCCATGACCAAATTCGCAATGCATATGACCACGGTGCTCACCATCCGCCCGGCAGGGCGTGTGGACGGCGTGGCGCGTTAAGCTCCGGTCATCCCCGCAACCCTGCCAAACGCGAGGCAGGGGAACAGACATATCCTCTGCTTCGGCACATCGAAGAGAGAGCTATGATGAACGACAATCCACCTGCCTCAAACCAGATAGCTGCCAAAAACTGGATCATCCGCGCCAGTTGCCCATCAGATGCGGCAGCCATTACGACGTTGGTCAATCTGCCCGGCTTTCGCTGGGGCACGCTCCGGCTGCCATACCAGAGCATCGAGGAGACTTCGCGGCGGTGGACATCCGGTCCATCCGCCACGACAGGACTGGTTGCGGAACACGATGGCGCCATCATCGGTGAAGTTGGGCTGACACGCCTTCAAGGCAGGCGCTCACACGCCGGATCGATCGGCATGGGTGTCCATGATGACTACACCGGACAAGGCGTCGGGACGGCGCTCCTAGCTGCCGCTCTTGATCTCGCCGATAACTGGCTGAACCTTCGGCGTATTGAACTCACCGTCTACACCGACAACGACGCCGCGATCGGCCTCTACAAAAAATTCGGCTTCAAGGTGGAGGGGACGCTACGGGACTTTGCCTTCCGCGATGGCGAGTATGTCGATGCCTATACGATGGCGCGGATGAGGAGTTGAGCCTCTCCACAACACCATTTGCACTCTACAGCGCGCTGCGCTTTCGAGTGATAGTGACGGATCAATTCCTTCAGACGCGCATCTATCGATGGGGGAAGAACGCCCCTCCCCAACCCCTCCCCACAAGGGGGGAGGGCCTTAACCCGCAGAACCTTCCATGCCCCGATTTGGTGAAGGCCTGGTCGCGAGTTTTCTCCCCCTTGTGGGGGAGATGGCCAGCAGGCCAGAGGGGGTTTCTTCATCTTGCCGTCGCGTCCACTCCTCAAAACTCCGCATGAAACTAGTTAGGTGGGGTCACTATTTGTCACCCAACCTCTTTAAACAGAAGCTGGCTTCACCCGCCGATCAGCGCCAGCCACTCGTCTTCGTCCATGGTCTCAATTCCAAGCTCGCGCGCCTTGTCGAGCTTGGAACCCGCGCCCGGCCCTGCCACCACGATATCCGTCTTCTTGGAGACGGAACCCGACACTTTCGCGCCCAGGCTTTCAGCGCGCGCCTTGGCTTCGTCGCGTGTCATCTTCTCCAGGGAGCCGGTGAACACGACGGTTTTGCCGGCAACAGGGCTGTCCATTCTGACCGGCTGTTCGGCAGCTTGCGGGCGCACCTCCTCCAGCAGGCGATTGATGACCTCGATATTGCGCGGCTCATGGAAGAACTCCACGATGGCGCGCGCCATCACCTCACCAATGCCCTCGATGTTGTTGAGGTCGTCCCAGGCCTCGCCGGAGAAGGAGGCGGACGCCTTCATCGCAGCCTCGAATGCCTCGTAGGTGCCATAGGCCCGCGCCAGAAGCTTGGCGGTGGTCTCACCCACATGGCGGATACCGAGCGCAAAGATGAAGCGGTTCAGCGCAATCTCGCGCCGCTCGTCGATTGCGTCATACAGCTTTCGCACACTGACCTTGCCGAAGCCTTCGATGTTTTCGAGCTTGGTCAGCGACTGCTCCTGCCGGCGCTTCAGCGTAAAAATGTCGGGGGCGGTGCGGATCTGCAGCGCCGGGTCTTCCGCCTCGAAGAAGAAGTCGATCTGTTTCGAGCCCAGCCCTTCGATGTCGTAGGCATTGCGGGAGACGAAATGCTTCAGATGCTCCACCGCCTGCGCCCGGCAGACGAAGCCGCCCGTGCAGCGGGTGACCGAATCGAGTCTGCCCGTCTTCTCGTTCCGCTCGCGCACCGCATGACTACCGCAGACCGGACACTTCTTCGGAAATTCGTAAGCCAAAGCTTGCGCGGGACGCTTTTCCATCACCACATCAAGCACCTGCGGAATGACGTCGCCCGCCCGCTGCACGATGACGGTGTCGCCGATGCGGATGTCATGGTCCTCCGGCCGAATGCGATCGCCCGAATTGCCGATGCCCTTGATGTAATCCTCATTATGCAGCGTGGCATTGGTCACCACGACGCCACCAACAGTGACAGGCGTGAGCCGCGCCACCGGCGTCAGTGCGCCTGTCCGACCCACCTGGATGTCGATGTTCTCCACTGTTGTGAAGGCCTGTTCTGCCGGGAATTTATGGGCCGTTGCCCAGCGTGGGGAGCGCGAACGGAAACCCAGTCGCTGCTGCAGTTCAAGGCTATCGACCTTGTAGACAACGCCGTCGATGTCGTAATCGAGGTCCGGCCGTTTCAGGCCGATCTCCTGGTAATGCGCCAGAATATCCTCGATGGAGTTCAGCCGCTTCATCAGCGGGTTGACCGGGAAGCCCCAGCGCTGGAAGGTCTCGACCATGCCCAATTGCGTATCGGCCGGCATCTCCGACATTTCACCCCAGGCATAGGCGAAGAAGCGCAGCTTGCGGCTTGCCGTCACCTTTGCATCCAGCTGGCGCAGCGAGCCGGCGGCCGTATTGCGTGGGTTCACATAGGTCTGCTTGCCCTCAGCCTCCATCTGCGCGTTGAGCGCCAGGAAATCGCTTTTCGCCATATAGACCTCGCCGCGCACTTCCACCACGGCAGGGACGCCAGAGGGCAGCTGGTTGGGGATTTCGGCAATGGTGCGGATGTTGGCGGTGACGTTTTCGCCGGTCGTGCCATCACCACGCGTCGCACCGCTCACCAGCCGCCCGTTCTCGTAGCGGATCGACATGGACAAGCCATCGATCTTCGGCTCGGCGGTAAAGGCAATCGAGCCATCCGGCAAGCGGCCCAGGAAGCGATAGACGGAATTGACGAAGTCGCGCACGTCCTCATCGGAAAACGTGTTGTCGAGCGACAGCATCGGACGCGAATGGGTGATCTGCGCAAAGGTTGGCAGCGGGGCGGAACCAACACGCAATGTCGGGCTGTCGGCACGCACCAGCGCCGGGAATCGCTTCTCGATCGCATCATTGCGCCGCTTCAGCGCGTCGTAATCCGCGTCCGAAATCTCCGGCGCATCCCCCCCGTGATAGAGCTGGTCGTGGCGGGCGATCTCCGCCGCCAGAAAGGCAAGCTCGGCTGCGGCCTGCTCTTCGCTCAAGGTTTCGACCGGGATCTGATCCAGAGACATTCAGCCCTCACTTCGTTTTTGCGTGAGGCTTTTTAGACCGCCCTCCGGCAACAATAAAGCGCCAGAACGGGAAAGACCCAGTTCTAAATTTCCACGTAGCCGATCGTTAACTAGCTTTGCGCCGATCGTACCGAAGCCCGACAGATCGATAAAATCCTTCAGATTATGTCGAGCCCGCCTTCAACGTTTTCGCCGATCCATGGCGGAAACGAAGTCGGTATTATTTCCATGAGCATTTCGAAGATCGCCTCCATCCTGTTCGGCCTCAGTGCGGTATTGGTCATCGCAACCACACAGGCCATCGCCGCGCGCACACCGAAGGACACGCATTTCGCAGCGACCGATCAGCAGACGTCAATCCCGATCGGATGGGTTCTGTATTGCCAGGCGCAGCCTGCAGATTGCCATGCCCCCCAACCCAAGACAGAGGCGCTGACACTGGATGATCATCGCTGGAACGTCCTGCAGCGGATCAACCTTCTGGTCAATCACCAGATCGCCGGTCTCTCTGACGAAGACCATTATCATATCGCCGCCAAGGGCATCGCCAACTGGTGGACTTATCCCGATGACGGCAAGGGCAATTGCAACGACTATGTGATCTTGAAAAAGCGGCTGCTGGTCGAGGCAGGCCTGGACAGCTCGGCCCTTCTGCTGACGGTCGTGCTCGATCATGAGCAGGCGGGTCACCTGGTGTTGATGGTACGCACCGATCGCGGCGATATCATTCTGGACAACATGACCGACGACATCGTCTACTGGAACGAGACCGGCTACACCTTCCTGAAGCGCCAGACGGCTGAGAACCCCAACCGTTGGATCAGCTTCGACAACAGCGTCAGAACGGCAGCGGTCCGGACGGCCCAGGCTCAGCAGCCGGCATTTCGCCAGTAATCATCCATGAGATCTGCGCCATCCCTATCGAGGATGGCGAAATTGCCGGGGACGACCACAAAGAAGCGCTCGGTCTGCCCTTTACGAGCCGTTCCCGCCCGTTCATCGGCATAACCGCAGACGGTAAATCCGGATTTGTTGCGGTTCTCCCCCACATGCGTGATGCGGGTGGCAAGGGGCATGATATCCAATCGCCTGGCCAAGGCCTGTTCCACCCGCTGCGACAGATCCGCCCGCGTTGGCGGCGCCTCACCGGGCGCTGCCACCAGCACGACCATAGAAGCGATCAGAACGGAAAACGGCGGCATCAAACTCTCTCATACAATACGGAGTTTCAATCCGTTGATCCTATGCCGAAACGCAACGGAAAGCGCTTCAATCAGCCGTTACCAGCCAGCAGACGCGCCGCAGCCGCCCTCGCCTCGTCCGTCACGGAAGCACCGGACAACATTCGGGCAATCTCTTCGGCCCGATGTTCCGGCGCCATGGTCGCGACGCGCGTGGCGATCTTGTCCGATCCATCGCCCGCCGGTCCCTTGGAGATGAGCAGATGCGTCGAGGCGCGCGCCGCCACCTGTGGGGCATGGGTGACGGAGAGAACCTGCACGCGATCCGACAAACGCTTGAGCCGCTGGCCAATGGCATCCGCCACCGCGCCACCCACGCCGGTATCGATTTCGTCGAAGACAAGCGTGGGAGCAGAGCCGCGATCGGCGAGCGCCACCTTGAGCGCCAGCAGGAAGCGCGAGAGCTCGCCGCCCGAGGCCACCTTCATGATCGGGCCGGGACGCGTGCCGGGATTGGTCTGCACATGGAATTCGACCGTATCGATACCTTCCGCCGCAGCATTCTCTGGATCGGTAGAGACCGTCACCATGAAGCGCGCGCGCTCCAGCTTCAGCGCCGGAAGTTCTGCCATCACAGCGTCTGCCAGTGCATCGGCACCATGATGGCGCTTGGCGGACAGAGCGAGAGCGGCAGCGTCGTAAGCCAGCTTGGCGGCCTCTGACACCTTCTGCAGCTGGCCGAGACGCTCCTCCCCCGCATCGAGTTCGGCGAGATCAGCAACCATCTTTTCGGCAAGCGCTGGCAGGTCAGCGACCGCCACGGAATATTTGCGGCCCGCGGCGCGCAGGGCAAACAGACGCTCTTCCACGCGCTCCAGCTGGCGTGGGTCGAACTCCGTCTTGCGCAGCGCCGCCTCCACCTCCATCTGCGCATTGGAAAGCAGATCGAGCGCCTGATCGAGCAGCTGAACCGTGTCTTCCAAGAGACCCGGCGCCTCATGGCTCTTTCGCTCCAGGCGCCGCATCATCGAGGAGAGAAGCGGCACGGGCGATGCGCTGCCATTCAGGAACTCGGACGCTTCCGCGATGTCGCCGGCAATCCGCTCGGACTTCTGCATCCGCGCCCGCTCTTCCGCCAGCTCGTCTTCCTCGCCATCGCGGGGACTTAAGGTCTCCAGTTCTTCGACGGAGGAACGCAGATAATCCGCCTCCCGTTGTGCCGCTTCGACGCGCGCCTTGTGCGTCTTCAAGGCACGCTCGGCATCCCGCCAGCTGCGGTACAGCTCAGAGACGGCAGTTGCCTCATCGGTGACACCCGTAAACGCATCGAGAAGCGTGCGATGAGCGGCAATGTCCACCAGCGCACGGTCATCATGTTGGCCGTGAATTTCCACCAGCATCTGGCCTGCCTGTCGCATCAGCTGCACGCTGACCGGCTGGTCGTTGATGGAAGCCTTGGTGCGGCCATCGGCGGATTGAACGCGGCGGAAAATCAGGTCGCCATCATCATCGATACCGTTCTCACGCAGGAGAACGCGGGCGCGGTGGTTGCCGGCCACGTCAAAGACCGCCGTCACCTGCCCCTTGTCCAGACCATGGCGCACGAGACCGCCATCGCCACGCCCGCCAAGGGCCAGCGAAAGGCTATCAAGCAGAATGGACTTGCCCGCACCGGTTTCCCCGGTGAGCACAGATAGGCCGCTCTCGAAGGACAGGTCCAGCCGCTCGATCAAGACGATATCGCGGATCGACAACTGGATCAGCATGATGCCCCGTCAGGTGCCGAGAAGTTTCGCTCCGGCACGCGAAATCCACGAGCCGCTGTTTTCGCGGGGTTCAAGACCGCCGCCCTTCAGCAGTTTGAAGGAATCGGCATACCACTGGCTGTCTGGGTAGTTGTGGCCGAGAACGGCCGCAGCTGTCTGCGCCTCCTCGGTCACGCCCATGGCATAGTAGGCCTCGACGAGACGCGCGAGCGCCTCTTCAACCTGATTGGTGTTGCCGTAACGTTCAACCACGACGCGGAAGCGGGAAATAGCCGCCAGATATTCCTTGCGCTCGAGGTAGTAGCGGCCGATCTGCATTTCCTTGCCGGCCAACTGGTCACGCGCAAAGCGGATCTTCGCCTGCGCATCCTCGACATATTCCGACTTCGGATAATCCTTCACCACGACGCTCATGGCGTCGATCGTGCGAGAGGCTGCGCGCTGATCCTGCGTCACATCGGCGATCTGCTTCGAATAAGACAGGCCGATCAGATACTGAACATAGGCGCTGTCGTCAGAACGCGGATACTGCTTCATGTAGCGATTGCCGGTGGTGACGGCTTCGTCATACTGCCCAAGACGATACTTGGTGAAGGTGCTCATGACGAGCGCCTTGCGGCCCCACTCGCTGAACGGGTTCTGGCGATCAATCGAATCGAACTTGCGGCTGGCTTCCGCCAAATTGCCGGCCTTCATATTGGCAAGGCCCTGCTTGTAGAGCTGTTCCGGCGGGTCGGTAGCCAGGCCGAGTTTGGTGATGTCGATATCGGGATCTGATTGGCAACCCGTCACCAAAACCCCGGCGCCGATCATTACCAGCGACACCAGAGCCACGCGGGCGGTGTTCCTCATTCCCATAGACATTGACTGAGCCATACGACAGTTCCCGATTGCCACGCGATAAGATCAACCGCTTGCTGGCGTTCTAGCCATAAAAGAAGCGTGATAGCAACGCAATGGTCACCCTTTGACGCAATTTTATGGCAGCAAGTGTTAAGGTTCCCAAGAAAAAAGGCCGCCTCACCGAGACGGCCCAGTCGACTGGACTATGAATTTTCAACCAACCCAGGGTGCGAACTCGGGAACGTTGACAGCCACAAACTCACGTGCACGAACGCGCTGGCTGCGAGCCGGTGCCTCAACGACTTCATAAGCCGTACGATCGCTCAAGAGAGCCTTCAGCGCATTGGCGTTCAGCTTGTGGCCGCCGCGGTAGGAGCGGTAGCAACCGATGAACTGCGCGCCGGCCAGAGCCAGATCCCCCACGGCATCCAGTGTCTTGTGACGCACGAATTCGTCCTTGTAACGCAGGCCTTCCACATTCACGACCGTATCGTCATCCGAGATAACGACGGAATTTTCGAGCGAAGAACCGAGCGCGAAACCGGCAGCCCAGAGACGCTCCACATCCCGCATGAAGCCGAAGGTGCGGGCGCGCGACAGTTCCTCGCGGAACACGCCGGCGCTCAGATCGCCCTTCCAGGACTGGCGGCCGATAAGCGGCGAATCAAAGTCGATTTCCACTTCAAAGCGTGTGCCGTCGTACGGCAGGAACTCCGCCCAGGAGGCACCGGAGTCGATTCGCACCGGCTTCAGCACCCTGATGTAACGACGCTTCACACCGAGATTGACGATGCCGACCTGTTCGATGGCGTCGATAAACGTGAAGGAACTGCCATCCATGATCGGCATTTCGGCGCCTTCGACTTCCACAACCACGTTATCGAGGCCAAGGGCATAAAGCGCGGCCATGACATGTTCAATGGTTGCGATCGAACGCGACAGAGACGTGCCGAGGACAGTGCAAAGATCCGTGTTACCGACGTTCGACGAGACGGCGCGATATTCTACGACAGACCCGTCGGCCAATGTTCGGCTGAAGAGGATGCCGGTACCGGCTTCGGCAGGCTGAAAGGTAATGGAGACAGGACTACCGGAATGAACACCAATACCCGACAGCGTAACCGGAGCGGCGATCGTGGTCTGAAACCCAAGAAGTCCAATAGTCATTTCATTTGCCTTTATATTGCCAGCCCGGACTTTGGAGGTCCGACCCGGGATCTTTTTGGCCAGACGTCGCATAATGGGACGGTCGATTCCGGCTTCTTCTATCTTCGTAAATACGGCGGCTGCCCGCCCATTCCAAATCACTGTTTTTTTCGCATTGTTACGAAATCCGCAAAACCGTCACCGTGCTATGCGGCTAGCCGCCTGGCGTCAAAACGCAAGAAGCCCAGGCAAGCGGCCCGGGCTTCTTTTCAACAGATATTTCAAGCGCTTCAGGTGGACTGACGGCGCAGGAAAGCAGGGATTTCCAGCTGATCGTCCTCGTGGTGAGCACTGGAGGACGGAACAGCGCGACCGTGATCATCCAGATTGCCACGACGGGGTGCATAAAGGCTTGCTTCCGGCGACAGCGGACGGCGCTGCTGCGAAGCCGCAGACGGTGCCTGGTTCGTCATGTCAGCCGAAACATTGTCCTCGTCTTCGCGACGGCCAAGCGAATTCGTGATCCGCTTCAGAAGGCCCATCGGTCCCCGCTCTTCAGCGGCCTGCTGAACCGGCTGCGCACGATGGTCCATCTCGGCCTTCACGACGGGCGGGAAGTCCTCGACCTTCGGCATGCGAACCTGATCGATGCTGGAGCGAACCAGAGGCGACGGCTGTTCCATCGGTTGGCTGATGCGCGGAGCGGCCGGCTGCGGCGCAACCGGTGCTGGCTGTGCCATCATAGGTGCCGGTGCGGGCTGCGCTGCAAAAGACGGCGCGGGAGCCGGTGCAGGCGCCGGACGGGAGACGATCGGCTCGACCGGCGCGGCGGCCTGGAACAGGCGGCTCTGCGGACGGAACTCTTCCTCAACCGGAGCCGGCGCGGGCTGCGGGGCGACCGGCTGCGGAGCCGGGACAGACTGGTGCATGGAGTTCAACGCCAGTTCACGTTCCAGCTGGGCTTCTGCCTGACGGATCGTATCGGCAACCGGGTCGATGATCGGAGCACGGGGTGCCTGCGTCATTGCAGGCTGCATTGCGGCCGGAGCCGAAGCAACGGCCGCGGAAGGACGGATAATCGGCTTCTGCGCAGCGCGCATTTCAGCCGCACGAAGATCGTTCTCCGCCATGGCGCGATCGATGCCGGTGGCAACGACGGACACGCGGATGACGCCTTCCAGCGCCTCGTCGAAGGTCGCGCCCAGGATGATGTTCGCATCCGGATCGACTTCTTCACGAATGCGGGTTGCCGCTTCGTCGACTTCAAACAGGGTGAGGTCGCGACCGCCGGTGATGGAGATCAACAGGCCCTGTGCACCCTTCATCGAGGTTTCATCGAGCAGCGGGTTGGCAATCGCGGCCTCGGCGGCCTGCATCGCACGGCCCTGGCCGGAAGCCTCGCCGGTACCCATCATTGCGCGGCCCATTTCGCGCATGACCGAACGCACGTCAGCGAAGTCGAGGTTGATGAGACCTTCCTTCACCATCAGGTCGGTGATGCAGGCAACGCCCGAATAGAGCACCTGGTCAGCCATGGCGAAGGCATCGGCGAAGGTCGTCTTGTCGTTGGCGATGCGGAAGAGATTCTGGTTCGGAATGACGATCAGCGTGTCGACCGACTTCTGCAACTCGGAGATGCCCTGCTCGGCCAGACGCATGCGACGGCCACCTTCGAAGTGGAAGGGCTTGGTCACGACGCCAACCGTCAGAATGCCCTTGCTGCGGGCCGCCTGAGCCACAACCGGAGCCGCACCCGTGCCGGTGCCGCCGCCCATGCCGGCGGTGACGAAGCACATATGCGTGCTCGACAGGTGATCCATGATCTCGTCGAGGCATTCTTCGGCAGCCGCGCGGCCGACTTCCGGCTGCGAACCGGCGCCGAGGCCTTCGGTTACCTGTACGCCCATCTGGATGATGCGTTCGGCCTTGGACATCGTCAGGGCCTGGGCATCGGTGTTGGCGACGACGAAATCGACACCCTCGAGACCAGCGGTGATCATGTTGTTGACAGCGTTTCCGCCGCCACCGCCGACGCCGAAGACAGTGATCCGAGGCTTAAGCTCGGTAATGTCCGGCTTTTGCAGCTTGATGGTCATTGTAACCGTTCCTTCTTTCTCTGGCCGCCTCGCCAAGCCGGCCGATTCTTTCCATTAGGCTGATACGCTTGCGTGAAACTCGCGCCTCAGAAACTTTCTTTCAACCACTGCCCCATTCGAGCGATCCGGCTGTTTCCATTGCCGAATCCCGACAGGAAGCCGCCTTGCGACGCATGCGTCTCCATGTCCGCGACCTGCGGGTAAATCATCAGACCCACCGCGGTCGAAAAGGCTGGCCCCTTGGCTGCCGTTGGCAGGCCCGAGACCCCCATCGGTCGGCCGATACGCACATTACGGGCCAGGATACGACGTGCCGTATCCGGCAGGCCGGTCAACTGGCTGGCGCCGCCCGTCAAAACGACGCGCTTTCCGACGATGGGGCTGAAACCGGACTTTTGTATGCGGTCGCGGATCAGTTCCAGCGTCTCCTCCAGGCGAGCGCGAACGATGCGCGTCACCAGGGCGCGTGGCACCTGTGTTGGCTGATCACGGTCATCCTCGCCGATCGGCGGTACGGATATGAGATCCCGTTCATCGGCTGCTGTCGCAATCGCCGACCCGTGGACTACCTTCATACGCTCAGCGTCCTCGATTCGGGTAGATAGTCCGCGTGCTAAATCTGTCGTGACGTGATGTCCACCGATACCAATCGCATCCGTGTGCACGAGCTTGCCTTCCGCAAAGACGGAAATCGTCGTCGTGCCACCGCCCATATCGATCGCCGCACAGCCCAGCTCCACCTCGTCATCAACCAAGGCAGCAAGGCCGCTTGCATAAGGCGTTGCGACGATGCCTTCGACGGAGAGATGCGCCCGGTTGATGCAAAGCTCCAGATTGCGGAGTGCGGCGCGCTCAGCGGTCACAACATGCATGTCGACGCC
Organism: Rhizobium oryzicola; assembly: GCF_030504645.1. Classification (GTDB taxonomy): domain Bacteria; phylum Pseudomonadota; class Alphaproteobacteria; order Rhizobiales; family Rhizobiaceae; genus Neorhizobium; species Neorhizobium oryzicola. The sequence goes on from NZ_JAUKWQ010000008.1 coordinate 160,522, forward strand.
AAGCACATCGCCATACATCGAAAGCGGATCCTGAATGCCGCGCTCGCCATCCAGGGAGAAGCCGGTCGGCAGGGAATGCAGCACGGCGCGGTCCTGCCGCAGCGACTGTTGAGCCGCAGCCGTCAGCACCTTGCGCAGGTCGCCCGCTTCCACTTCCTGGCCGCCGAGATCGATTGTCGCGGTGTAGACATCGCTGGTGAGACGTCCGGCCGACACATTAACGATCAGGCTGTCGATAGTGAGGCCGGCCATGCGCTCGGCGGAATCAACGGCGAGACGCACCACGCTTTCGACGGCATCGAGGTCGGCGATCACGCCGGATTTCACGCCGCGCGAACGCTGATGACCGATGCCGATGATTTCGACGTGGTGGGTGCGGTTCGGCAGGATCTGGCTTTCCGCACGCGGCGTCAGACGGCCGATCATGCACACGACCTTGCTGGAGCCAATGTCAAGGACCGACACCACATGCGTGCGCTTAGAAGAAAGCGGCTTCAGCCGGGGCAGGCCGAAATGGGAAGAACCGAACAGGCTCACGTCTGACCTCCTGCCTTGGCAAGCGCCTTGGTGCGGGCGGCAAGCGCCTGCGCGCGCCGGTCGGCAGCGCCGGGCGTCAAGCGAATAGTGGTGCGATCTGCAAGCCGCAGATCAATGGCGGCGATATCGCGCTGCAGAACGCCCTGCTCCGCCTCGTACTTGGCAAGCACAGCCATGGCGCGCTCGATATCGAATTCCGGCAGCTTGAGAACCACGCCGTTATCGAGATGCAAATCCCAGCGGCGACCAGCGACGCGCACATAGGCGCGAACGCGGTTCTTGATATCCGGCCACTTGGAAAGCTCGGCCTCGAAGGTGGCTGCATATTTTTCGGCATCCCGACCGACAAACAGCGGCAGAGACGCAAACTTGTTGTCGCGCAACGGCGCAATGATGCTGCCGTCCTTCTCGATCAGCGATAGCTCCGATCCGTGCTGCCAGATGCCAAACGCGCTGCGCTCCTTGAGCATCACCTCGATCGTCTTCGGGTAGACCTTGCGCACTTCCGCATACTCGACCCAAGGCAGGCCAGAGAGCTTGCGGCGGGCGGCATCCACATCGAGCGACAGAAGCGACGTCGTGCCATCGAGACCGAGCAGCTGCAGGATATCGATTTCGGACGTCTCGTTGTTGCCAGAGACGCGAACGCTTTCGATGGCAAAACCGGCAGCAGACGTCGTTGCCTGCGCAAAATCCTGCGCATGGCCGCCGAGCGACATGCCATAGAGACCAACGGCACCGAAGAAGGCAAACACGGAGACCGTGCCAGTGTGGCGCGGGATGTTGATTCGGCCCGTGGCAAGGCTGACGCAGAAGCGGAAAACGCGCCGCAACGGGCGCGGAAGGATCATCCGGTCATCCCCGGATACCGGGTAGTCCGCAGAACGGCCACGTGCGGCCGAAGCTCTTCTACCGATCATCGCAAGCACGAAGCATCCTCCACCATCCAACGGACGAGCTCACCAAAGGAAAGGCCTTCATGGGCCGCCATTTCAGGCACCAGGGAGGTTGGGGTCATGCCGGGCTGGGTATTGATCTCAAGCCAAATCAGCTCGCCGTCCTCGGAGAAGCGGTCGTCGTAACGGAAGTCGGACCGACTCACTCCACGACAGCCCATCGCCTGATGCGCCTTAAGAGCGAGTGTTTGTATCTTTTGGTAAATATTTGGTGAAATTTGCGCCGGAATGACATGCTTCGAGCCACCGGCCGCGTACTTCGCATCATAGTCGTAGAAGGTGTTGGAGAGCGGCACGATCTCGGTCACACCCAGCGCGCGATCACCCATCACACCACAGGTCAGTTCGCGGCCTGCCACATAGCGCTCGACGAGAACAGTGTCCCCATAGCGCCAGTCACTGGAACCCAGCACCTGCGGCGGATGAGACTGGCCTTCGCGGACAATCACCACACCGAAGGAAGAACCTTCACGAACCGGCTTCACCACGTAAGGCGCGGGCATCGGATGTTCCGAGCCGATCTGATGACGATCCACAACCAGCGCTTCCGCGACAGGCACGCCGGCTGACGCCGCCACATGGCGGGCGCGCGACTTGTCCATGGCAAGCGCAGATGCCAGTACGCCCGAATGCGTATAGGGAATTTGCAGATATTCGAGAATGCCTTGGATCGCACCGTCCTCACCAAAGGGACCGTGCAGCGCATTGAAGGCAACATCGGGACGCAATTCGTTGAGACGCGCCGCCACATTGCGATCGACATCAATACGAGTGACGCGGAAGCCTTCCGCCTCCAGCGCATCCGCACAGGCATTCCCCGAAGACAGGCTTACCGGGCGCTCGGAAGACAGACCTCCCATCAGAACCGCCACATGCTTGCCACTCATCAAAATGCCCCTGCTTGCTTTTCTATTGTCGATTGCCGGTGCGCAGATGTGATTCTTGCGCATGTCCATTAGACCCTGATTAAGGTTAATGAATCGTTTACTTTCGTTAATCCGGCATCTGAGGAGAGCCCCTTCCGCAGGGCATGCGTGGCGCGAAAATTCGATAAAATTTCAGAATGTGGCTTTTGATCGTTCAAAAATTGCCTTAAGGGAGCCGCAGCCCTTCTTTTAGAGCTCACGTAACTATCTCAGTGGACCCAAGCCATGTCTCAAGTGACGCCTTCCGTGTCACCGTCCGCTGAGCCGTTGGTACCTGTTGCACTCAATTCTCCTGCACGAGTCCTGACGGCCAGCCTGGTCGGCACGACAATCGAATTCTTCGATTTCTATGTTTATGCGACGGCTGCCGTGCTGGTCTTTCCGGCCCTGTTCTTCCCGAACAGCGACCCGATGGCGGCACAGCTCTCCTCCTTCGCAACCTTCTCCATCGCCTTCTTCGCTCGCCCCTTCGGCGCGATTGTCTTCGGCCATTTCGGTGACCGCATCGGCCGCAAGGCAACGCTGGTTGCCGCCCTTCTGACCATGGGCATCTCCACCGTCGTGATCGGCCTTCTGCCAAGCTATGCGCAGATTGGCGTTCTGGCACCGCTGCTTCTGGCGCTTTGCCGCTTCGGCCAGGGCTTTGGCCTTGGTGGCGAATGGGGCGGCGCGGTTCTGCTGGCAACCGAAAACGCGCCTCCCGGCAAGCGCAGCTGGTACGGCATGTTCCCGCAGCTTGGGGCACCGATTGGTCTCTTCCTGTCGTCGGGCATCTTCTGGCTGCTGCTGCAGGTCATTTCCAAGGATGCGCTCCTCTCCTGGGGCTGGCGCGTTCCGTTCCTGGCATCGAGCCTGCTGATTGCTGTTGGCCTCTGGGTCCGCTTCTCGATCACCGAGACGCCTGCCTTCCAGAAGGCCATGGAAGCGCATGAGCGCGTGGAAGTGCCGATTGCGGCCCTCTTCCGCAACCACAAGCGCAGCATCGTGCTCGGCACCTTCGTGGCGCTTGCTACCTTCGTGCTGTTCTATATCGGCTCGGCCTATCTGCTGGCTTACAACACCAAGGTCCTTCAGTTGCCGCTTCTGCAGGCACTGGAAGTGCAGCTGGTCGGCGCAATCGTCTTCGGCATTTTCATTCCGCTGGCCGGCAAATATGCCGACCGGATCGGCCGTCGTCAGCTGCTGATCGGCGTGACGGTGGCGATTGCACTGTTCTCCTTCCTGCTGCCGCCACTGATGACGAATGGCCTCGGCATGATCTTCGTCTTCTCGGCAGCCGCCATGGCGCTGATGGGCGTGACCTACGGACTGATCGGGACCGCGCTTGCCGCCCCCTTCCCGACCGCGGTCCGCTATACGGGTTCGTCGATCACCTTCAACCTGGCCGGTATCTTCGGTGCGTCTCTGGCACCCTATGCCGCCACCTGGCTGCAGGCGACCTACGGCATGTGGGCTGTCGGCCTGTATCTCGGCCTCTCGGCCGTGATCACACTGGTCTGCATCCTCTTGTCCGGCCGCGAAGAAGTCTGATCGCAACCGGATTCAAACTGACAGAAAAGCCCGCGAAGTTTCTGGCTTCGCGGGCTTTTTTGTGGACGCCGGGATTTGGCAAGCGGAGGCTATATTCCATCGTAGAGCAACTCCATTTTAAAAAACGGTGATCGAGTACAAATTTCCGCGGAATCTAAAGGATTCATGCCCGGCCCTGATCGCTGTAAACTTAACGCCACGAGCCGGCGCCAGAGCCCCCGAGCACTCATGTTTTTTCACATACCCCACACCGGCATCTGTGAATTGACCCGTTGTCGTTCTCGGAAGATGAGCCGCGACTTCAGCCCAGGAAGGAGCTGGACCGCTACAGCTTCTACCACCTACTCCCGTAATCACGGTGGTTTTTCCCACCTTCAATGAAAGCATTGGCGTAATTGTAAATTCTGTCGCCATCGAAGAAACGGATGACGACAAGATCAATGCGGAAGCGAGAAGAATACGTAACATTAAGTCCCCCAAACGACTCAAGATGGCAATTGCAGCATAAGATCTCAACCGCGGGTGACAAGCGACTGATTACTGTTTCACAGAACAGGATTGCAATTTTCGTACTTGATGACGAATGAGGCTCCATATGCTGGGACAGGAACTCCCTCTCACTCCGTCGTCGCACCCTGGAACGGTCTTACCTCACGGCCCGGCATGAAGATGCCAAGGCGCTTGATTTCCCATTCCAGCTTGATGCCCGACTTTTCGAACACTCGCTGGCGCACCGTCTCGCCAAGATATTCAAGGTCATAGCCGGTGGCGTGGCCGATATTGATCATGAAGTTGCAATGAAGCGATGACATCTGCGCGCCGCCATTCATCAGGCCACGGCAACCGGCTTCATCGATCAGCTCCCAGGCAGAGTGGCCGGGCGGGTTCTTGAAAGTGGAGCCACCTGTCTTTTCCTTGACCGGCTGCACGGTTTCGCGGTGATGGCGCACTGCGTCCATCTCGGCCCGGATCTTCGCGCGCTCATCCGAGTAGCCCTCGAAGATCGCATGGGTGAAAATCAGGTCCGCAGGAACCGCGGAATGGCGATAGGTGTAGCCCATATCCGCATTTGAGAGCACGTGCTTGTTGCCCTGGCGGTCCACTGCATGCACTTCCACCACACGAGCAGCCGTATCGCCGCCATTGGCGCCGGCATTCATGCGCAGCGCGCCGCCGATAGAACCGGGGATGCCGTAGTAGAAGGCGAAGCCGCCGATGCCGTTATCCATGGCCATGGCAGCGATGTGCTTGTCCGGGCAGATGGCACCGGCCAGGATGCGGTTCTCGCCAGCGAGTTCCACCTGACCAAAGCCCTTCGCGGAGAGGCGCAAAACAACGCCCGGAATACCGCCGTCGCGGACCAGCAGGTTGGAGCCTACACCCACAACAGTCAGCGGAACCTCTTCCGGCAGCAGCTTCAGGAACGTGACCAGATCGTCCACGTCATGCGGCTGGAACATCAGTTCGGCCAGACCACCCGCCTGAAACCAGGTCACACGCTCCATCGGCGCGTCAGGCGTCAACCTGCCCCGCAACTCATTGACACCCGACCCCAGCGAAGCCAGCAGCTTCTCCCCATTCACCTGTTTCATGCAAACTGTCCCGATATGCTTTGCAATTCCTTGGGCAGGGCTGCTGCCCACTGCGTAATATTACCAGCCCCTAGAAGAACCACGAAATCACCTGGTTTCGCAATGCCTGCGATCAAACCGGCCAAAGCATCGGGCGATGCCATATAACGGGCGTCGCGGTGACCGCCAGCGCGGATGCGAGAAACCAGCGCTTCCGAATTAATACCCTCGATCGCATCCTCGCCTGCCGCATAGACGGGGGCGAGGATGATGCTGTCTGCATCGTTGAAGCAGGTGACGAAATCCTCGAACAGGCTGGCAAGACGGCTGTAGCGATGCGGCTGGTGTACGGCAATGATGCGGCCCTTGCAGCTTTCGCGCGCGGCCTTCAGCACTGCCTTGATCTCGACCGGATGGTGACCGTAATCGTCGAAGACGGAGACATCGTTCCAGGTCCCCGTCAGCGTAAAGCGCCGCTTGACACCGCTGAAAGAGGCGAGACCCTTGCGGATATCTTCCTCGGAAATGCCGAGGCGATTGGCAACGGCAATTGCTGCCGTGGCGTTGGAAATGTTGTGCCGGCCTGGCATTGGCAGTGTCAGGTCCTTGAAGGTGAAGACGCGGCCGGTGCGACGGCGGCGAATCTCCACGTCGAAGATCGACTTGGTGCCTTCCATGCGCACATTCGAGAAGCGTGCGTCAGCCTGCACGTTTTCACCGTAAGTGACGATCTTGCGGTCCTCGATCTTGCCGACGAGACTCTGTACTTCCGGGTGATCGAGGCAGAGGACGCCGAAACCGTAGAAGGGCACGTTTTCCACGAACTGCCGGAAGGCTGCCCGCACCGCATCGAAATTGCCGTAATGGTCCAGATGCTCCGGGTCGATATTGGTGACGACGGCCACGTCGGCCGGAAGCTTCAGGAAGGTCCCGTCCGATTCGTCGGCCTCCACCACCATCCATTCACCCTCACCCATGCGGGCATTGGTGCCATAAGCGTTGATGATGCCGCCGTTGATGACGGTCGGGTCTAGCCCGCCAGCTTCGAGAAGCGTTGCGACCATGGATGTGGTGGTCGTCTTGCCATGCGTGCCGCCGATGGCAATCGCATTGCGGAAACGCATCAGTTCCGCCAGCATTTCCGCACGGCGCACGATTGGCAGCGATTTTTCACGCGCGGCGATCAGTTCGGGATTGTTCTTCTTGATGGCGGTGGAAACCACGACCACTTCCGCGTCACCCAGGTTTTCCGCCTGATGGCCGACAAAAACCGGAATACCCTTGTCACGCAGGCGCTGAACGTTCGCGCCATCCGCCTGGTCGGAACCTTGAACGCGGTGGCCGAGGTTATGAAGCACCTCGGCGATGCCGCTCATGCCGATCCCGCCGATGCCGATGAAATGAACGAGCCCGATGGCCTTCGGCATCTTCATGCGCTAACTCCTTTAAACTTCGATAGTCCTTCGCCCGCAGCAATAGCCACCACGAGGTCGGCAAGCAAGCCGACCGCATTGGGGCGGCCAACCTTGCGAGATGCCTCTGCCATCTGCGCCAGCCGATCCGGTTCGCGAAGCGCTGCCGACAGAATGGCAGCAAGCTTCTCGGCAGACAGTTCCGATTGCGGCACGACCTTTGCGCCACCCGCAGCAACAAGGGCGGCGGCATTGGCGGCCTGATCGTGATCCAGCGCATGCGGATAGGGAACGAGAACAGCAGGTCGTCCGATCACGGCAATTTCCGATACGGTAGACGCTCCGGAACGGCTGATCACCAGATGTGCCGCGCCAATCCGCTCCGCCATGTCACCGAAGAAGGGGGACACATCAGCGGATATCTTGAGCTTGCCAAAGCAACTGTCCACCTGGGTGCGATCTTCCGGGCGAGCCTGCTGTGTCAGTACGATCCGGTTGCGCTCATCTTCTGTCAGAAGAGCAAGTGCAGTCGGCACGGCGCCCGAGAAGAACTGCGCGCCCTGGCTGCCGCCGAAGACGACGAGGCGGAATGGATCGTTGTCACGGGAGGGTTGATAGGGAACTTGCGCCGCCGCCAGAACGGCAGGCCGCACTGGATTGCCCGTCGTCACGGTCTTTGCGGCATAGGCGCCGGCGCCTTCAGGCAGGAACCCGCCCGCAATCGCCTGCACGCGGCTGGCAAGCGCCTTGTTGGCGCGCCCCATGACGGCGTTCTGCTCGTGGATCACAGACGGCACGCCCAGCGCCGTTGCCGCCAGCATGGGCGGAATGGTCGGATAACCGCCAAAGCCCACCACGGCAACAGGCTTCAGCCGCGCAATCAGGCGCCGCGCTGCGCGATAGCCTGTCCACAAGGTCAGCAGCGAGCGTCCGACGGCCAACGGGTTCTTCGAGGCGAAGGTAGCAGACGGCACCACATGGATTTCGTCCGCCGGGAAGGTACCCGCAAATCGCTCGGCGCGCTTGTCGGTGACCAGGTGCACGCTGTAGCCGCGACGGCGAAGTTCATGTCCCAGCGCTTCCGCCGGAAACAAATGGCCGCCGGTCCCCCCGGCGGCAAGCATGATGATGCCTTTGGTCATGAAGTGTCCCTACTCTGCGGGAATACCGTGCGAGACGCGGAACAGGCTACGTTCCTGCGCGCGCTTTTCCGGTCTGTGGCGGGTCAATGCCAGGATGAAGCCAGCGGTCACGCAGATCGCGATCATGGACGAGCCACCATAGGAAATCAGCGGCAGCGTCATGCCCTTTGCGGGCATCAGTTCCAGATTAACGCCGACATTGATGATCGACTGGATGCCGATCTGCAGCACGAGGCCAGCAACGGCGAAACGGTTGAAGTCATTCTTCTCGCGATAGGCGTGATTCAAGCCACGCAAAACGATGAAGGCGAAGATCGCCACCAAAGCCATGCAGAAGATGATACCGAATTCTTCTGCCGCGACGGAAAAGATGAAGTCCGTGTGGCTATCCGGCAGGATGCGCTTGACGATACCCTCACCCGGCCCTTGCCCGAACCAATTGCCACGAATGATTGCCTCACGCGCGGTATCCACCTGAAAGGTATCACCCTCGCCCGTCAGAAACCGGTCCACACGCCCCGCCACGTGCGGGAAGATGTAATAGGCCGAAACGATACCGCCAACACCGAGACCGCCGAGCAAAATGATCCAGAGCCAGGGCATGCCGGCCATGAAGAACATGCAGCCCCAGACAGCGCTGGTCAGGATGGTCTGGCCAAGGTCCGGCTGCGCCACGAGAAGCGCCGCCACAATACCATAGAGAATGATGGCAAACAGGTTGCCGGGAATTTCCGGCTGGCGCGCATGCTCCGAAAACAGCCAGGCACAAACAACAACGAAGGCGGGCTTCATGAATTCGGAGGGTTGCAGCGACAAAGGCCCCAGCGAAAACCAACGGCGAGAACCTTTGATCTCGACCCCGAACAACAAAGCAAGCACCATCATCGCAATCATCGCGGCAAGCATGATGATTGCCGTGCGCCGCACCTGACGCGGCGACAAGAAAGACAGACCGATCATAACGATCAGCGACGGCAGAAGAAATATCGCATGCTTTTCGACGAAATAGAAACTCGGCAGACCGATACGTTCGGCAACTGGCGGCGACGCGGCGAAGGACAGCATGAAGCCGATGCCCATCAGCAGCACGAATGTCGCCAGAAAGAAGCGGTCAATGGTCCAGAACCAATCCGCCAGGGCACCTCGGTCTGCGCGACTTACCATTTCAAGTCCCCTTTTCCGTCTCGATCAGCATGGTCACGCCATCGAGATTTCCAACCAGGGCAACGAAAGCATCGCCCCGAACCTCAAAGTTCTTGAATTGATCGAAGCTTGCGCAGGCCGGAGACAGCATCACCGCAGAGACGCCACCATCGGTAAGCGCATCTGCGGCAGCATGCGCCACGGCGCGGTCCAGTGTGCCCGAAATCTCGTAAGGCACCGCCTCGCCAAGCGTCGCGGCAAATTCCGGCGCAGCTTCGCCAATCAAATAAGTCTTTAAGATACGCGGGAAGAGTGGCGCGAGGCTGACTATACCGCCGGCTTTCGGCAGGCCACCTGCAATCCAATAGATCCGGTCATAGCTGGAGAGCGCCGGTGCTGCGGCATCCGCATTGGTGGCCTTGGAATCGTTGACGAAAGTCACGTTGCCGATGCGGGCCACCGGCTGCATGCGATGCTTGAGGCCGGGGAAGCTTTTCAGCCCCGCTCTGATCTCCTCGATCGATACGCCAACCGCAAGGCAGGCGCCAATGGCAGCAGCTGCATTTTGCGCGTTGTGAGAGCCTTTCAGCGTATCGATGCCGGCAAGATCAGCGAGCAATTCTGTATTGCCCCCATCTGCCTGCAGGATGCGCGTACCCTCGGCATAAAGCCCCGTCGGCAGAACACCGCGCCTTGAAATCCGTTTGACCGAAACACCCGCCCGTTCGACGCGATCCGCAATGACCGTGCAATAGCTGTCATCGACACCGATAACCGCCGTCTGGGCTCCGGCCACCAGTCGCTCCTTCACATCAGCATAATGCTGCATGGTGCCATGACGATCGAGATGATCGGGCGTCAGGTTGAGCAGGATGCCGGCGGTCGGGTTGATCGTTGGTGCCAGATCGATCTGGTAGGACGAGCATTCGACCACATAGAAGCGGTCGGCTTTGGGCGGATCGAGCGTCAGGATTGCGGTCCCGATATTACCGCCCAGTTGCGTGTCGCGGCCGCTGGATTTGAGGATATGAGCAATCAGCGCCGTGGTCGTGGATTTGCCGTTGGTGCCGGTAATGGCAATGAACGGGCAATCCGGTGCATGCGCCCGGCGTTCGCGGACGAAGAGTTCCACGTCACCGATGACTTCGACGCCTGCGCCATGGGCAAGATCCACCGTCCAGTGCGGCTTGGGGTGCGTCAGCGGCACACCGGGAGACAGCACCAGCGCACTCTGCTCCGCCCAGTTGATGCCGTGCAGGTCCCCCGTCGCGATGCCCTCGGCATTCGCCTTGGCAACGCTGTCAGGATTGTCATCCCAGGCGGTGACATGCGCACCACCGGCAACCAGCGCTCTGGCTGTTGCGAGGCCCGAACCGCCCAGGCCGAAAAGAGCAACATTGCGGCCCGCAAATGTCGTGACGGGGATCATCGCCGCCTCACCGCAGCTTCAGCGTGGAGAGGCCGAGCATCGCAAGGCCAACCGCAATGATCCAGAAGCGGATCACCACCTGGCTTTCCGTCCAGCCGAGCTTTTCGAAGTGGTGATGGATCGGCGCCATCAGGAAGACGCGGCGACCGGTCATCTTGAAGAAACCGACCTGGATGATGACAGACAGCGTTTCCATCACGAACAGACCGCCGATGATCGCCATGACGATCTCGTGCTTGGTGGCAACCGCGACCGAGCCGATCAGGCCGCCAAGCGCCAGTGAGCCGGTATCGCCCATGAAGATGGCGGCGGGCGGCGCGTTGAACCAGAGGAAACCAAGCCCCGCCCCGATCACCGCGCCCAAGATGACCGCAAGCTCGCCGGTTCCGGGCACGAAATTGATCTGCAGATAGCCTGCGAACACGGCGTTACCGGCGAGATAGGCAATCACACCGAAGGAAGCGGCGGCAATCATGACCGGCACGATGGCGAGACCATCAAGACCATCCGTCAGGTTCACCGCATTGCCGGCAGCGACGATCACGAAACCGCCGAACAGGATGAAGAACAGGCCGAGATTGACCAGCAGATCCTTGAAGAAGGGGAAGGCCACCGATGTCGCCAGCCGCGAACCTGCGGGCGTAGTGGCGATCGCGGTGCGCATCATGAAATAGACGGCAATGCCTGCAATCAGGAATTCGATGGCAAGACGCGCCTTACCGGAAAAGCCCTTTTCCGTCTGCTTCGTCACCTTGAGGTAATCGTCATAGAAGCCGATCGCACCGAAGCCGAGCGTCACCAGCAGCGTCGCCACGACGTAGACGTTCGACAGGTCGGCCCAGAGCAGCGAACCGCCGACAATGCCGGTCAGGATCATCAACCCGCCCATGGTGGGCGTTCCCGCCTTCTTGAAATGCGTCTGCGGACCATCGGCGCGGATCGGCTGACCCTTGCCCTGGCGGATGCGCAGCGAAGAGATCATCTTCGGTCCGAACAGGAAGACGATGAGCGCTCCCGTAAACAGCGCGCCCCCGGTGCGGAAGGTGATGTAACGGAACAGGTTGAAGATTTGGAACGTGCCCGCGAGCTCCACAAGCCAGATCAGCATGCTGGGTCTTTCTTATTGCCGGTCAAAGTTGGCGCTCCGTGTCGGGCAATGCCGGATAGTTGTCAACAAGCGCAGAAACGATCTTGCCGAAGGCAAGGCCGAGGGAGGATTTCACCATCAGCACATCGCCTGGCACCACATTCTGCACCACGAATTCTGTCAGTTCCGGGGTCGTCGCCCGATATTCCACATGCACGCTTTCCGGCAGCGCATCGCGCAGTGCCGTCATCGCCTCGCCAGACAGCCAGACATGCTCGATGCCGGCGGACAGAAGCGGCCCAGCCAGCTCCTCATGCAGCTTCTGGGAAAACTCTCCCATCTCCAGCATGTCGCCGAGGATGGCGATCCGCCGCCCGCCGGGCGAAGGTTCGCTGGCCGCCAGCAGAGCAATCGCCGCGCGCATGGAGGCAGGATTGGCATTGTAGCTTTCGTCGATCAGCGTCAGCTGGCCGCCACCAATCGCAAGCCTCTGTCGCTGCCCGCGGCCTTTCACGGCCCGGATCTGCCCCAGCGCCACCTTCGCGGCTTCCAGATCCGCGCCGAACAGCACGACGACACCGAGTGCCGCCATGGCATTTTCCGCAATATGACGGCCCGGCGCACCGATATGCACCTCAACGGTTTCGCCGTTGATCACGGCCCAGATGGTGGAGCCTTCCGCATTGCCCTCGAAATCCGCGAGCCGGAAATCGGCTTTCGCGTGCTGGCCGAAACTGAAGATGTTGGCGACACCACATTCCAGAGCTGTCTGTTCCAGATAGCCGAAATACTTGTTGTCACGGTTGAGGATGGCGGCGCCACCCGGCACGACGCCTTCAAAGATTTCCGCCTTGGCAGCAGCGATCTCGTCCATGCTCTTGAAGTGGCCCAGATGGGCGGCGGCAATGGTGGTGATGACGGAGACGTGCGGCTGCACCATCTTCACCAGCGGGCGGATCTCGTCCGGATGGTTCATGCCGATTTCGAACACGCCGAAATCCGTATCCTCGGGCATGCGGGCAAGCGTCAGCGGTACGCCCCAATGATTGTTGAAGGACGCAACGGCCGCATGTACCTTGCCGGATGGCGCAAGCACGGTGCGCAGCATCTCCTTGGTGGTGGTCTTACCGACCGAGCCTGTCACGGCGACGATGCGGGCACGGCTGCGTTCACGCGCCGCCACGGCCAGCCGCCCGAGGGCGGCCAGCACATCGTCCACCACGATCATCGGTGTCGTCACGCGACCGAGCGCCGGAAGTTTTCCTTCGGCCACGACCAGCAGAGCAGCGCCATTGGCAATCGCCATGGTCGTGAAATCATGACCATCGACACGGTCACCCTTGATGGCGAAGAAGGCCTCACCGGGCGAAATCGAACGACTGTCGATCGAAATGCCGGTAATGCCAGGCGGGGGCGAACCGATCGGACGGCCACCCATTGCGGCGGTCATTTCCGCTGTGCTCCACAACCATGTCAATGTTTCGTCTCCTCCAGTGCCTTGCGAACCTCGACGTGATCGGAGAACGGCAGAACCGTCGTACCGATCGTCTGTCCTTCCTCATGACCCTTGCCGGCCACGATCAGGGTATCGCCTGCCTCCAACAGGCGCACAGCATGGCGAATGGCTTCAGCGCGATCTGGGATTTCCAACGCACCGGGCGCCCCCGCCATGATTTCCGAGCGAATGGTCGCGGGATCTTCCGAACGAGGATTATCGTCAGTGACGATGGCAATGTCGGCCAGACGGCTCGCAACCTCGCCCATGATCGGCCTCTTGCCCTTGTCGCGATCGCCGCCGCAACCAAAGACCACGACGACGCGGCCGGTGGTGAAGGGCCGAACCGAAGTCAGCACGTTTTCCAGCGCATCTGGCTTATGGGCATAGTCGACATAGGCGAGCGCGCCCTGCCCCGTCTGGCCCACGAGTTCGAGGCGGCCGGAAGCGCCGACCAGTTTCTCCAGAGCCGCCATTGCCGTCTTCGGCGCAACACCGGTGGAAATCGCAAGCCCTGCGGCGACCAGCGCATTGGCAACCTGGAAATCACCGGCAAGCGGAATGCTCACCTCAAAAATTTCGCCGCCGATATGCACCTCGATCAATTGCCGATGACGGAAGTGCTCGACCCGCTTCAGGGTAAGGAAATCGCCGTTGCGGCCAACGGTGCGCAGATCATGGCCTGCCTTGCGTGCAGCCTCGATCGCTTTTGCCGACCAGGCGTCATCCGCGAAGATGACCGCCGGGCTGCCCTTGGGCAGAAGCGTATCGAACAGCCGCATCTTGGCGGCCATGTAGTCTTCCATCGTCGGATGGTAGTCCATGTGGTCGCGACCGAGATTGGTGAAGGCCGCAGCTGCAAGGCGCACGCCATCCAGCCGGCTCTGGTCGAGACCGTGGCTGGAGGCTTCCATGGCGGCATGGGTCACGCCCTCATCCGCCAGTTCCTTCAGCAGCGCATGAAGCGCGACCGGGTCCGGCGTGGTCAGAGAGCCATATTCATTGCGCGTGGGGGATACGACGCCCGTCGTACCGATCTGTGCCGCGGCTAGACCGGCATGCGCCCAGATCTGACGGGTGAAGGATGCAACGGAGGTCTTGCCGGCGGTTCCGGTCACAGCCACCATGGTTTCAGGCTGCGCACCGTAGAACCGGGAAGCGGCAAGCGCCAGGAAGCGGCGCGGATGATCGACGGTCAGAACCGGAACGGAAGCTTCGGTGGCATGACCTGCGACCACGGCCACCGCGCCACGTTCGACGGCATCACGAATGAAGCCTGCGCCATCCGCCTTGTTGCCTGCAATCGCCACGAACAGCATGCCCGGCCGGATCTTCCGGCTGTCGGAAGAAATGCCTGCAATCTCCAGCTCCCCCACCGGACCCGCAAGCGCTGGAAATTCTCCTCCGCCAAGCTCTTTCAGTCGCATCAAAATCCCTTCCTTACTGTCTGCTCGCCTGCGCAGACGAATCGTCGGGCAGATCTATTATGACCTAATAGGACACAAGCAAGGCGGAGCCATTATCACCGAAGGTCGGTTTTACACCGAGAATCGGCGCCGTCCGGCGAATAATCTCCTTCACCATCGGGGCTGCCGTCTCTGCTGCGAGCGGCGGAATGGTCTTACCTTCCGTGCGCGGATCGTCGATGAAGGTCAGCACGACATATTTCGGATTGTTCATCGGGAAAGCCGCCAGGAAGGCGTTGAAGTTGTGCTCGCGCGAATAGCGACCCTTCACAACCTTGTCGGCCGTACCGGTCTTGCCGCCAACATCGAAACCCTCAACGCGCGCGCTGCGGCCGGAGCCCTTGACGCCGTTCCATTCGAACAGCCAGCGCATGTCCTTGCTCGTCGAAGGCTTGATCACCTGGTTCGCCACGGCATCCGCCTGCTCCTGCGTGCGCGGCAGGAACGTTGGCTGGATCAGCTTGCCGCCATTGATCAGCGCCGCACCGGCCACCGCCGTCTGGAGGGGCGTCGTCGACACACCGTGACCGAAGGAGATGGTGATCTGGTTCACCTTCTTCCACACACGCGGCTGCGTCGGCTGCGCCACCTCCGGAAGCTCCGTATGCATCTTGGTCAGGAGGCCAAGCTTGGTCAGGAAGTCCTTGTGGTAATCGATGCTGACCAGATCCGTCATCTTGGCCGTGCCGATGTTGGACGAATACTGGAAGATCTCGGGCACAGTCAGGAAGCTGTGCTTGCCGTGCAGGTCGTTGATGGTGAAGCCGCCGATGCGGATCGGATAGCGCGCGTCATAGCTGTCGGTCAGCTTGCTCTTGCCCGAATCCAGCGCCATGGCCAGCGAGAAGGACTTGAAGGTGGAGCCCATTTCGAACGTGCCGTTCGACATGCGGTTCAGCCAGCCTTCTTCGCCGCCTTCGGCCGGGTTGTTGGGATCGAAATCCGGCGCCGAACCCATGGCGAGAACCTCGCCAGTATTGGCATCCAGCACGACGGCGCCCGCACCCTTTGCCTTGAACTTATCGATGAAGTCCACCAGCACCTGGCGCAGGATGGCCTGCACACGGATGTCGATCGACAGATGCACCGGCTCCAGCGGCTGGTCGCTGGTCATGCCAACGGAGGCGAGATCAGCGAGACCCTGCGTATCGATATAGCGCTCCATGCCGGCAACGCCGCGGTTGTCGATGTTGACGTAACCGATGATGTGCGATGCCGTCGGGCCGCCCGGATAGAAACGTCGCTTTTCAGGACGGAAGCCGATGCCGGGAATGCCGAGCGCCAGGATCTGGCTCTGCTGCTTCGGCGTCAGCTGACGGCGAAGCCACTGAAAGCGGGACTTGGAGGAAAGCCGGGAATAGGTGGATTTGACATCGATGTCCGGCAACACCGTGCGCAGCTTCTCGATGACTTCATCAGGATCGACGATCTTGTGCGGCTCAGCGAACAGCGAGACAGTGCGAATGTCTGTCGCCAGCACTTCGCCATTGCGATCGAGAATGTCGGGACGGGACGCCATGAGGCGATCGGGCGGCAGGATGCTGGAGGTGTTCTCCGGCTCCTTCATCGCATAGACGACAAGGCGCCCGCCAATGACGCAATAGAAGCACATGAAGCCGGCCATGATCAGCGCAACGCGGTTGCGCGCCTGCTTCGACTTGCGCTTTCGAATGCCTTCGAAGTTCTTGCCGTCACCGCCATACCGGACACCCCGCGCTCCGGCGGAGAAGTGGGCCCGGCTTTTCAGAACCATGATGCGAGAGAGAAATGACATTAGCGGCGCACCGATCCAGTTGAGATGACATCGACGGGGGCGGTTCCGCGCTTCAGAGGCACGGGAATTTTCGGAACCTGGTTCTTCGGCTTGGCGGGCGTGGCCTTGGCGGCGTTGACGCCGCGAATAGCCGCGGCGACTTCGCTGTCGGCGCCGGCAATCAGGTCTTCGATAGTGGTTTCAGGCTGCGGCAACTGCGCCTTGGCCATGGGCAGTTCACGCGGCAGCGCCAACTGCGTCGGCTCCGTCGGCACCAGTGCCAGCTCGTTCTGATAGACATTGAGCAGACGATGCAGACGGTTCGGCTGCGTCTGCAAAGCCCAGTCGGCGCGCAAGAGATCGATCGTATCCCGCTCGAGCTTGATCTCGCGCTCGATGCGGTGAACCTCTTCGAGCTTCAGTTCGGCGCGATGCTTGATGGTATAGGTCACGACAGCCATGGCCGTCATCACGCCTATAAGAATGAGATCGAAGCTTCGGACCATGTCAGCCTCCAATCCGCTCGAGGCTGGTAAGATCGGGAAGATCGAAAATCGAGTGATCGGCAGCCACCGCGGGCGCAGCGGTGCGGAAGGCTGCGCGAAGCTTGGCGGAGCGGGCACGTGGATTGGCTTCCGCCTCTTCCGCGGTTGCCGAGACGACACCCTTGCCGAGCGGTTCGAAGATCGCCGGCTTGTCCTCGATCATCGGCATATGGCGCGAACCGGCGGCGCGACCCGACTTCTCGGTCAGGAAGCGCTTGACGATACGGTCTTCCAGCGAATGGAAGCTGACCACGACCAGACGGCCGCCGGGTTTCAGGGCGCGCTCGACTGCAAACAATGCACGCGCCAGTTCGCCGAGCTCGTCATTGACGAAGATGCGCAGGCCCTGGAAAACGCGTGTGGCCGGGTGGATCTTGTCCTTGGCCTTGCGCGGATTGACGCTTTCGATAAGGTTCGCGAGATCGCGCGTGGTGGTGAAAGGCTCGACAGCCCGGCGCTTTTCGATGGCACGCGCAATGCGACCCGCCTGCTTTTCTTCACCGAGAAAACCGAAGATGCGCGCGAGATCGCCGACCTTGGCACGATTGACGACATCCGCCGCCGACACGCCCTCACCCGACATGCGCATGTCGAGCGGCCCGTTGCGCTGGAAGGAGAAGCCGCGTTTGGCCTCGTCGATCTGCATTGAGGAGACGCCGATATCAAGCACGACGCCATCCAGTCCACCGGCCGGCGCATGGTCTGCCAGGCTGGAAAAACGGGAATGAACGAGCTTCAGGCGACCGTTGAATTCCGACACCATCGCTTGGCCTGCGGAGATCGCGGTCGGGTCGCGGTCGAGCGCGATCACGTTGGCGCCAGCCTCCAGGATTGCGCGGGTGTAGCCACCCGCGCCAAACGTGCCGTCAAGAATAACCTTGCCGGGTGCCGGCGCCAAAGACGCCAGCACTTCCGCCAGAAGAACCGGGATGTGACGAACCGGTCCGCCATCAGCCTCGGACACGCCGTCGCCAAGATTCGCCGCCATCCCGCTCCCCTGCATCAAACGGGGCGCACCGCAGCTTGCGAACGCCCCTCCCTCGCTGCCGCCTGCGCCTCGTGAAACGCCTGCGGCTGCCAAAGCTGAAAATGGTCCGAGCGGCCGACGAAGGTAACCTCCGTCGAAATACCGGTGAAGCTCCGGATGAAATCCGAAACCATCAACCGACCCTCCGCATCGAGCCGTATAAAGACGCCGCCACCGTGAACCAGCAGCGACATCGCATTTGCCTCCGGCGAGAATGGATCGAGCAAGGCAATCTGCCGCTCGTACCGCTCGAGCAGATCCAGACCGCCGACGCTGATCGCCGGATAAACCATATCCTGGAGACAATAAAGCTCCTGGATATCCCGCTCCGCGAGAACGGCGCGAAACGGAGCAGGCACGGAAACGCGCCCCTTCGCATCGATCCTGTTCGTCGCATTTGACAAGAAGCGGTTCATAACGCCAAACAGCCGCCCTCAAAGATTGCGGCGCACCATTTCGCCGCACGCCCCGCGAACCGCCGGACACAAAGAAAGCCGCCGAACGAGAGCCAACCCGCCCGGTTCTTCCCGAAGGAAGCGACCTCAAACTGTCCGATGAAAGGGCACATGATTGCCCGCTCGCAGTGTGGCTTTGGGATAACATGGGACCCTATGGGCGTCAATGGGAAGCCGCCCCACGAGATGCACGACGGCCGGAATTATTTATGACCTGTTAAGTTTAACAAAGGGTTAGCGGCGCATGGCGGTGCGCGAGCCTCCGTTGCCGGGCCGGACGCACGAACTGAAAGCCTAACCATCTGTTTTAAGGGGTACATTAGGTTATTTTTCACCGAAATTCTGGCAATAGCACCCTCTCCAGCGCAACCTCAGATCTTGTGCTGCGGCGCAACAAAGCGCCAGGCACAGCTCAAGTGCATCGCAAAAACGAAACCGCCTTGCGGTTGAAAGGGAGAAATTGCCAGTTGGCCTGTAAGCCGGGTTCTGTATGGCACCGATGCAAGCATCGGAACGTGGCAGCCATTCATCTGGGACAGCGTTCGCACGCTGCCTCACGCAACCCACCCGGATGACTGGCCCGGAAACAGGCTGTAGCCCCGACAAGCGGAACCCGCGTCATCCCTATTCGGTCTTGCTCCCGGTGGGGTTTACCTTGCCGCCTCTGTTGCCAGAGACGCGGTGGGCTCTTACCCCACCCTTTCACCCTTACCCCGCCAGCTCTGCGGCTCTTCACGAGCAGCACAGCAAGCGGGGCGGTTTCCTTTCTGTGGCACTTTCCCTGAGGTCGCCCTCGCCGGACGTTATCCGGCACCGTGTTTCCGTGGAGCCCGGACTTTCCTCACCCTACCGCCTTTCGGCATTGGTAAAGCGCGGCTGCCCGGCCAACTGGCCGGAGCTCCTTAGCGCAGTTCAGAATGGATTGCTACCGCAAAGGCTACTGGAAAGTCGTGACGAAAGGCACGGAATAAGCCTCGTCCCGGATCCGTGCCTCATGCATCAGTTCGGCACCGAGGCGCCCGATCTCGTCCGAACTTTTCGCAGCAGTCCCACAGCCCCCGGTCAGAACCGCCACGCGGGGCGAATTAGTGTAGGCAATCGCGGGATAGCCGGACGGCGTCTTGGAGACAACGCAGGCGCCCATGGAGATGCGGCTGCGATCGACATCGGGCACGAGGCCAGCAACTATTTCGGACAGATGATCGCGCACCGAAGCGCGCCCGCCGGAACGGAACCAGGCACGCATATCCTCATCCTTGGTCAGGATGACATCGTCAGGGTCACCGCCGATCTTGAGATAGACCTTGCCGTCGGGGTAACGCACAGGCGGCAGAAGATAGATGTGCTTTGTGGGGTCGCGCGGCTCGTAAATCAGGGAAGGCATGCCCGTGTAGCGCTGCAGCTCGTCCTCCGAGATCTCAAAGAAGGCGACGGTGCGAGCATAAACCGACATCTCAACGGGACGCGGCAACAGATTCTCTGCAATGGAAAAACCACCGGCAGCCAGCAGCACTTTCTCCGCCCGCCATTCGGCCCCTTCAGCTGTGCGCACGACAGCCAGCCCGCCCTCGTCGCGGATGGAAACCGCCGTCTCGCGGATCAGGCGTGCGCCTTGCCGTTCAGCCACCGTAGCCTGCGCCTTCACCAATGCGCGCGGATTGACGTAGCCGGCATTGGCCGCCTCGAACACGCCTTCGCAATTCGCCTCGAAGCCGAAATAGGGAAAGCGTTGAGTCAACTCGTCGCTGCCAAGCGTCTCTGTCTTGACACCCAGATCGGCGGCGGCCTTGAGGATACCCTTCAAATAGGCGTGGCCGGATTGCCGCTCCGGCCCGACCATCAGGCAGCCGACCTCATGATAGAAGTCGACGCCGCTCTCCTTCTCCAGATCGCGATATCGCGCAATGGAGCGGTTGGCGAGCAGCGCCCAGACCCCGTCAGGATCGATGGTGCGCGTGATGCGGGCTTCATCGTAATGGCTGCCGAAGACACCCCGATGTGTCCTCGCATCAGCGGGTTCATCCGGCCCTAACAGTGCAACGCCGTCCGTCCACCGCGTGAGATGGCGAGCAGCCGCCGCCCCCATCATACCTCGCCCAACGATGATGTATTTGAAATCCGCTGCCATGGAAGTGCCAAATGCCTTGTTTGAAAATAGTTCGGGATCAATAGCTTGCGAGGTGGGGCGGAATCAATGTCGCAGCTTGCCGCAGCAGTTATTGCACGCCTTGATAGCGCGGCAGTTCCACCAGCAGTCGATGCAGCGTCTCGATGGTCGACATGTCGGCAATGCCATCCACCCGCTCGGGGCGGAAGTGTCGCTGGAAGGCATCGACCGCACCTTCGGTCTTCTCGCAGAATTCGCCTGTTATATCGACGCCATAACCGTAGAGCGCCAGCATGCCCTGCAGAGCCTCGATCGGCTGCCCCGTCTCGCCTCGCTGGAAGTATCGACCGCCCCGGATGGGGCTTGGCTCCACCCAATGGCCGAGCCCCGCCACCGCCAACTCTGCCCAAGGGAATTTTTCACCCGGATCGACCTTGCGACGCGGCGCGACATCCGAATGCCCGAGCAGGCGTTCCGCCGGAATCGACCAGCGGGTCATGCAATCCTTGCACAGCGCAACGACCGCATCGATCTGCGCCTGCGGATAGTCAGGCAGTCCGCCGGGGTGTCCGGCGTTAGCGATTTCGATCCCGATCGAGCGGCTGTTGATATCCGTCTCGCCGGCCCAGAAGCTTTTGCCGGCATGCCAGGCCCGCCGCTCTTCGGGGACAAGTTGCACCACCTGCCCGTCCGGCCAGACGAAATAATGGCTGGAAACTTCGCTCTGGATATTCTTGAGCCAGGACAACGCACGACCGTGATCATCCATGCCCGTATAATGCAGGATGACCATATCGGGCGCATCAACGCCCAGGCGTTCGCCATGATTCGGCGACGGCTCGACGCGCGCGCCGGCGAAATCCGCAATCAGTCTGGTCATGCTGCCTTGCGTTCCTTAGCGATCGCCGCATAGGCGGCGTTCAGCGCTGCCATGCGCTCATTGGCAGCGGTATGCAGAGCCTCCGGCACACCGCGGGCAATCAGCTTGTCAGGGTGATGCTCTGCCACCAGCTTGCGATAGCATCGGCGAATTTCATCGAAATCGGCAGTGCGGGAAACGCCCAGTACCGCATAGGGGTCAATGCCATCCATCTCGATGTGACGCGCCATAATTCGGCGGAAATGATCTTCGTCGATCTCGAAGATCTCGGCGATCCGAGCAAGGAAAGCCATCTCCTTCTCATGCACCATGCCGTCGGCCTTGGCGATGTGGAACAGCCCGTCGATCACATTCTCCAGCATGGTGCAGTTCTTGGCACCGCTGCCGCAGAGATTGGCGAGCTTTTCCGCATAGGCTTCGTAGCCGGCCACATCCTGACGCGCGAGATTATAAAGACGCGCGACATTCTTAGCCTCTTCCGGCGGAAAATCGAAGATCTGGCGGAAGGCTTCCACTTCGGAGGCAACGACTGCGCCATCCGCTTTGGCCATCTTGGCGGACAGCGCGATGATGGCGATGGAGAAAGACACTTTGCGCCGCGTCTCCGGATCACCCTCGAACAAAGTGCGAACAGCCTCAACCATACGCGACAGCGCATTATTTGCCGCATCGCCAATGCTGCCAAGCACGCGATCCCAAAGGGATGTCAATTGGAGGCACAAGAAATCGATAATCATGATGCACCTGACCAAATTCTCCCGGCCTTGGCAAGTCGCGGGCTCGTGAACGGTGATTAAACTTTCTTCACACTACGGCAAACGGCCTAGCGCGGATTGGACACTGTCGCGGTCCGCGTTTGGATACTGCTGTTCTAGAGTGAGTCCAGCGGGATTTCCACAGCCAGGCG
This sequence comes from Rhizobium oryzicola, assembly GCF_030504645.1. GTDB lineage: Bacteria > Pseudomonadota > Alphaproteobacteria > Rhizobiales > Rhizobiaceae > Neorhizobium > Neorhizobium oryzicola. The sequence continues at coordinate 182,890 of NZ_JAUKWQ010000008.1, forward strand.
GAGGGCGCGTTTATCCGCCGCCGCGTTTGAACCGATTGAAACGGACAAGACGCCTTCACAGGTGCGAAATATCGGATTTTCTTGAGAAATTCACTTTACAGCTGCGTTTACGTGACGCACCTAATGCCCGCACATATTTGGCAAGGCGCAAAAATGCGCGAAGGAGGTTCGATGGCCAAGCAGAAGGTAGCAATGCTGACGGCAGGTGGTTTGGCTCCCTGTCTTTCCTCGGCGGTGGGCGGATTGATCCAGCGCTACAGCGATGTTGCACCCGATGCCGAGATCATCGCATATCGCTCTGGCTATCAGGGGGTTCTTCTAGGCGACCGTATCGAGATCACGCCTGAGATGCGGGAGCGCGCCCACCTGCTGCATCGCTACGGCGGTTCGCCCATCGGCAACAGCCGCGTGAAGCTCACCAATGTGGCAGACTGCGTCAAGCGCGGCCTCGTCAAGGAAGGCGAGAATCCTTTGCGGGTGGCCGCCGAACGCCTGGCATCCGATGGCGTTACGATTCTCCACACCATCGGCGGCGACGACACCAACACGACAGCTGCCGACCTTGCCGCCTATCTGGGCGCCAACGGCTATGAACTGACCGTGGTTGGCCTGCCGAAGACCGTCGACAACGACGTCGTGCCGATCCGCCAATCGCTGGGCGCTTGGACCGCCGCCGAAGTTGGCGCGCATTTCTTCGATCACGTCAGCAATGAACAAAGTGCAGCGCCGCGCACGCTCGTCATCCACGAAGTTATGGGGCGCCATTGCGGCTGGCTGACGGCCGCAACCGCCAAGGCTTACATCGACTCGACTTGCAACAATGAATATGTCGAAGGCCTGATGATGAATACGCAGATGAAGAACATCGACGGGCTTTACCTGCCCGAGATGGCCTTTGATCTGGAAGCGGAAGCGGAACGCTTGCACAAGATCATGGACTCATGCGGCTTCGTGACGCTGTTCGTATCGGAAGGCGCGGGCCTCGAATCGATCGTGGCGGAACGCGAAGCCGCAGGCGAGACCGTGAAGCGCGATGCATTCGGCCATGTGAAACTCGACACCATCAATGTCGGCTCCTGGTTCCAGACCCATTTCGCTCCGCGTCTCAATGCCGAGCGCTCCATGGTGCAGAAATCCGGTTATTATGCCCGCTCCGCCCCCGCCAATGGCGATGACCTGCGCCTCATTCAGGGCATGGTCGATCTCGCGGTAGAAAGTGCGCTGAACGGAGTTTCCGGCGTCACGGGCCATGACGAAGATCAGAATGGCAAATTGCGCACCATCGAATTCCATCGTATCAAAGGTGGAAAGCATTTCGATCTGTCGACCAAGTGGTTCGGCGAGGTGATGGACTTCATCGGCCAGCCCTTCCGCCCGGCTTAACAGATCGAGGATATCGATCGATTTCAGGGAGAGATCGGGAGACACATTCCGGTCTGGGAGGATTTGGATGAGCGCGGACACCCTGCTGGTATTATCAGCCTTGGCCTTGCTCGCCTTCCTCCTGCCCTCGCCTGCCGGACGCATGCTGCTGGATTACGCTCTGTCCTTTGGTCGCGCCCGCGCGGCGGTTCTTTCACTATCCATCGGTTTGGCGTATTCGGTGACCGTAACCGCCGCCCTTCTGATTTGGCTGGCGATTGGACAAGCGCCTGCGGCGATCATTGCAGTCGCCCGCTGGATGGGCGTCGGCTATCTCGTGCTTTATCTTCTGTGGTCGCTGCAGCAGCGTGTTTCCTTGCGCATTGCAGACAATGACAACCTGCCCGTGCGCGCGATGAGCCACGCTGCCGTACAACTGCCGCGCCACGCTTTGCGTTTGAAACTGGTGTTGGCGCTCGTTTCGCTGCTGCTTCAATCGCTCGATTCGACCGTGACTGACATTGCCAGCCTCATCCCTTTGTTAACTGTTATGGCAGTGAGTGGTTTTGTCGCCCCGCTTATCCAGACGTTGTCCGCCGAGCGGGTCGCACGCCGCATCCGTTTGATTCAGAAGCAAAATCCCACCTGGCACAAGCCCCGCACACGCTTCATCGCACGTCGCGCTGTCACAGCCGGGTACCGTCAGATTGCGGCATGACGCCCGGCGGTCTTGCCGCAAGCGTTTTCATGCGTTAAGGAATCCTTCCGATAGAGGGATGCCGAAGGGCTTGGGGACAAACATCTTCATGAAAGTGACACGATGGCAATAACCCGTATTCTCGGTTGCAACGCGGTTGTAGCTGTTGCCATTTGTTCGGCGGTTTCCGGCTGCTCGAGCGTTCAGACGTCATCAAAAGCCGAGGGTCCAAGCGCGAGCGCTAAGACCGACGTGGCTTCCACGGACGCGTCCAAGCATACGCAACCAACTCAGGTCGCAACCGCTGCAGCGGGACCCACCATCGAAGCCGCAAATCAGCTTGCAAGCACACAGGCTGCCGGCAAGACCGGCCGTATCGTTGCTGGGGCTGGCACGCCGGTTGTCGCCACCGCTCCTGCACAGGTTGGTCCCGTCGCCGTTCCAGCTGGCATGACGACCACAGTCGCCGAGAAGGGTGACCGCATTCACGTTGTGGCTCTTCCGACTGGTCGATCCGCTCTGACTGCACAGAATGACGCGGTGATCGCCTCTCTGGCAGCCAAGCAACAGCAGACACAGCCGCTTGGGCTTGCAAACGCCGCGCAGCCGACGCCCGGTCTGCAGGCAATCAACGTGGCCACCGCCAATCAGGCGATGTTGAAGCCGACACTTGATGCAGTCGGCGCACCGGCTCCGATCTCCAAGCCGGGGCAGCCGCAGCAGATGATCACGGCAATGCCGCAGATCCAGGCCTTTCCAGCGGAAGTGACCGCTTCCTATACGGCCATTCCGACACCGCGCCCGAAGACGGCCCAGTCACCAGCGCCAACATCTTCCATGCTAGCCTATGCGGGAAGCACGCAGCCGGTGACGGCGCTCTCCAACGACTTCTTCCCGCCCGCTCCGGGCGCTCCGATTCCGGAAACGGCGCAGGTCAGCACGCCGGAACTGAACAAGCTCATCAAGCGCTATTCAGGCATGTACGGCGTGCCTGAAGCACTGGTACATCGCGTGGTTCACCGCGAGAGCAAGTACAATCCGCGCGCCTATAACAAACGCGGCTTCTTCGGTCTGATGCAGATCAAGTATTCCACGGCACGTGCCATGGGTTACCAGGGCACACCGCAGGGTCTTCTCGATCCAGAAACAAACCTCAAATACGCCATCAAATACCTGCGTGGCGCCTGGCTTGTTGCGGAGAACGACACCAACAACGCCATTAGCCTGTATGCGCGCGGCTATTATTACGATGCTAAGCGCAAGGACATGTTGCAGCAGATCAGCGACCACTAAGGCTTCTAGCGCACTGCGATAGGAGATGTAGGCCGCAGATCGCTCAACCACTCTGGTTGAGCTTGGCGCATTGACACTGGGTAGCCCTTTGCTTTGAAGATCGCCTGGATTTCCCGCGCGTTTCAGGCCGATGGTGTCAACTCATAGCAAAGCGATAAGCTTGGAAGCGTTACCGCATATTGCGGCACGCTCGAATGATCCTGATACCTCAGTACAATTTGGCGATGGCTGCAGCCAGATCGGCTGCCTTGTAGTGGGTACGCATCGGCGTGAAGCCCATTCGCACGACCACCAGTTTCTTCGACGGCATCACGAAGACTGTCTGACCGTCATGCCCCTGCAGCACGAATGTGTCTGAGGGCAGGCGCGTTTTGTCGTCGCTCATCGGCAGCCACGTCTGAAGACGCGTATAGCGCCCCCCCGAGGCAGCGGTCGGCTGCGACATGCTCTCGACGAATCCTTCAGGCAACAACCGCTCGCCGTTCCACACCCCGCCCTGCGCCAGGAAAAGGCCGAAACGTGCCCAGTCACGTGCCGTCGCATAGAGATAGGAACTACCGGCAAAGGTCCCTGCTGCATCGACTTCGAATACCGCGCTGCTCATGCCGAGCGGCGCGAACAGACGATCACGCGGGTAACGCCAAGCGGCGTCCCGGCTTTCCAAACGATCCATCCAGATTTCGGAAAGGATCATGGACGTGCCGGAGGAGTAGCTGAACTTCTGGCCGGGCGCCGCGACCATTTTGCGGCTGGCGGCAAACTTCGCCATGTTGCCTTCCAGGAACAGCATGCGCGTCACATCCGTGACGGAACCGTAATTTTCCTGGAACTCAAGCCCGCTTTCCATGCCGAGCAACTGACTGAGCTTGATATCGCGCCGCGGGTCGTTCTGCCATTGCGGCATCAACCCCTTGTCATCGAGACGCAGCTTTCCGTCCTTCATCATCATGCCAATGAGGGCCGCATTGACGGTCTTGGTCATGGACCAGCCTAGCAGCGGTGTCTGGGCCGAATAGCCAGCCCCATAGGTTTCACCCACAATGCGACCGTCGTGAACGACGACTACGGCTCGCATCCCGACGCCTGTCAGATTTTTGCGCGCAAGGACCGCAGACACCCCTGCGGTGGGCTCCGCCTTTTCACCCTCTGGCCAGGGGGCATCAGCCACAACAGGAGCCGGAACCGGTGCTGGAGCCGAAACGGCAACGATTTCGGCCTTTCGTGGCACGACGGTGCAGCCAAGACCGGGGCGATAGATCGCGACGCGCGTTGCAACAAGTCCGAGGAAAGACGCCCGCACCGACTGGTGTTCGCGATCAACCTGCACGCCAAGCAGATGCAGCACACGATTTCCCTGGGGAAGAATGTCCTCGCTCAGGACGTTATCGGCATCGCGTCCGGCAATGAAAACGTTGGAGCAAACAATCTTAGCGGCGTAGGCGCTACCCATCCGGAGCAAAGCATTGGGTGCGGCATAAACCCAGATAAGACCACCCATGACCAGCAAGAGGAGAACCAGAAGTATGAGCTTCAGGAAGCGGGACGCAAAGCGCATCTGTTCTCTCCAATTCGGATCACTCTTGCGGGCTGCACTCTTGCACAGATATCTGTCAGTTTGAGCATAACCCCATCATTCGAAACAATTTGTCTATCGCGCCAAGACATACGGCGCTTAGGCTGCCAGGACGCTGAACGGCATTCGCCTATTTTGAATTCCAAACGACCGCCAGCGTTCCCATTCCCCATATCGCGTCATCGCGCAAGCCTCCCTGCGCTATTGAGAATGCTCAACGCAGATGTCCACAATGTGGACGTCATTAAAATGTTGCACGCCCGGTCTACACGCTTCCGAGCCAATAAAGAGGGGCAGATTCGATCATGGCGCATACGGCACCCGAAGCTGGTTTCCTGAAGAACGGGAAACTCAAGACGGCTCTACTGCAGCACCGGCCGCTGTCGGCCAGCGGCATGTCAGAGCGGCTATTCGGCCTTCTGTTTTCCGGCCTTGTCTATCCGCAGATCTGGGAAGATCCTGACGTCGACATGGAAGCCATGGATCTTTCCGAAGGCCAGAGCATCGTGACCATCGGCTCCGGCGGCTGCAACATGCTGGCCTATCTCTCCCGCGCGCCACGCTCCATCGACGTGGTCGATCTCAATCCGCACCACATCGCGCTCAACCGTTTGAAGTTGAAGGCATTCGAGACATTGCCCGGCCATGCCGACGTGGTTCGCTTTCTGTCTGCCGAAGGTACAGGCGTCAATGGCAAGGCCTTCGACCGCTTCATCGCTCCTGGCCTCGACCCGGTGACACGCGCCTACTGGGAAAAGCGTAACATCAAAGGCCAGCGCCGGGTATCTGTCTTCGATCGCAATATCTACCGCACCGGGCTTCTCGGCCGCTTCATCGCCGTCGGCCATCTTCTGGCCCGCATGCATGGCGTCGACCTGACCGAAATGACGCAGGCCCGTTCGCTGCGCGAACAGCGCCAGTTCTTCGAGACGAAGATCGCACCGTTGTTCGACCGCCCCGTTATCCGCTGGATTACCAGCCGCAAGAGTTCGCTGTTCGGTCTTGGCATTCCGCCGCAGCAGTATGACGAACTGGCAAGCGTTGCCGCCGAGGGTTCGATTGCGCCGGTTCTGCGCCAGCGACTGGAAAAACTCGCCTGCCATTTCCCGCTGAGGGATAACTATTTCGCCTGGCAGGCTTTTGCCCGCCGTTATCCGCGTCCGGAAGAGGGTTCGCTGCCGACCTATCTGCGCGCAGAGCACTACCGCGCCATTCGCGAGAACGCGGGCAATGTCATTGTACACCACGCGACCTTCACCGAGCTTCTCTCGCACAAGACCGCAGGAAGCGTCGACCGCTACGTTCTGCTAGACGCTCAGGACTGGATGAACGATCGCCAGTTGAACGACCTGTGGGCGGAAATCACCCGCACAGCCTCGTCGAAGGCACGCGTGATCTTCCGCACCGCTGCAGAAAAGAGCGTCATCGAGGGTCGCCTTTCGCCGGCGATCCGCGAACAGTGGAATTACTTGGAAGAGCGCTCCACTGCACTGAACCTGCAGGATCGCTCTGCAATTTATGGCGGCTTCCACATTTACGAGAGAACGGCATGACCAATCTGGGTGAGACGATGCCGATGGGCGATGATAGCCATGCCGACCGCATGGACCGCATGTACCGCTATCAGCGCCACATCTATGACCTCACCCGCAAGTATTATCTGCTGGGCCGGGATGGCACGATTGCCGGCCTGCATGTGCCCTTTGACGGCCGTTTGCTGGAAGTGGGATGTGGCACAGGACGTAACTTGCTTCTTGCGCACCGGCTTTATCCGGCAGCGCGACTTTACGGGCTCGACATCTCCGAAGAGATGCTGACAACCACGCGCGCCAATTTTCGCGGCAAGGCCGTGCAGCCGCATCTGATCGCGGAGGACGCGGCAAAATTCACTCCTGCGGAATTCGGAGCAGAAGGTTTCGAGCGCATCATGATTTCCTACGCGCTCTCCATGATCCCCGACTGGCATGGCGCCATTGACTCGGCGCTTGCTGCCCTGGTGCCCGGCGGATCACTGCATATCGTCGACTTCGGTCAGCAGGAAAATCTGCCGCAATGGTTCGGCAAAGCTCTGAAAGCCTGGCTCGCCCGTTTCCATGTCACGCCGCGCCCGGATCTGCGTGCAGTGCTGGAGCAAAAATCGGCAGCCGCTAGCGCCGACATGGCTTTTGAGACCATTGGCGGGGGTTACGCCTGGCGTGCCGTCATCCGGCGTCACCTTTCATAAGCAAGAAGTGATATCTGAGACTTGCTCTAACCGAATATTTACGTCGTTATGGTGAATAAGGAGTTCGTCCTTCTTTACCTCGCTCGCGATCGTGTCGCGCGGCGAGTCAAAAGAAGAGCAAACCCGAACCCGTTTTCCATGGGATGTCTATGTCTCGGCTCCTGATCGCTCTTCTCAGTTCTGCCCTCTTGCTTAGCGGCTGCACGTCCACGAGCTATGATTTCATGGAAACGGCTGCCATTCCAAAGCCGAAGTTCCACGACAACAAGCCGCAGGATTTCGGTCCGAAGAAACCGGAAATGCATCGCATCCACGGCGTCGACGTATCCAAATGGAATGGCGATATCGATTGGAAGACGGTAAGCAAATCCGGCATCTCCTTCGTCTTCATCAAGGCGACGGAAGGCAAGGACGTCATCGATCCAACCTTTGTGAAGAACTGGAAGGAAGCAGCCGACGCCGGCATTCCGCACGCGCCCTATCACTTCTTCTATTTCTGCTCATCCGCAGACGAGCAGGCCGACTGGTTCATTTCCAACGTACCGAAGGCATCCATGCAAATGCCGCCGGTGCTGGATGTGGAATGGAACCATGCTTCCAAGACCTGCAGCCTGAAGCCGGACCCGGAAACCGTTCGTGCAAAAATGAAGCGGTTCATGGACCGGCTTGAGGCCTATTACGGCAAGCGCCCCATCATCTACACATCCGTCGACTTCCATCGCGATAATCTCGTCGGCTATTTCCCGGATTATCACTTCTGGGTCCGTTCCGTTGCGGCTCATCCGGAAAAGATCTACGAAGCGCGCCGCTGGGCCTTCTGGCAATACACGTCCACAGGCGTGGTTCCCGGCATCAAGGGCGAGACCGACATCAACGTCTTCGCCGGCACTGAGAAGAACTGGCGCAACTGGGTGGCTGCGGTCAGCAAGCCGGTCAATTGACCCGAACTTGGACACGCATACCGTCTGAATTCTACGGTGGCGCCGCGTTGATGCGCCAAGGCGCGCGAATTTGCCCGCGAAACCGCGCGTTTCGGCGCCCTTCGCACTTGCGATAGAAGTGATAAACTGATGTAAGGCCGGCATCCGTTCTTCCGCCTCTCTTCTGTCACATTAACTTGGAGAAGAGAAGCGAAGACCCGAAAGAGGAACGCCATGCCGCTCAAGTTTGCACGCCCTGTCACCCTGGCTTTTGCCTTTACCGCCCTTTGCTCGTCCATTGCTTCCGCGCAGACCGCGCCACCTGCCTGCGGTGGAGATCTGAACGCGTTTCTGGCCAATGTGAAGGCCGAGGCTGTTGCCGCAGGCGTTCCCGCCAGCGCCGCGGACAAGGCGCTGGCTGGCGCACAGATCGACCAGAAGGTTCTGGCGCGCGATCGCGCGCAGGGCGTCTTCCGTCAGACCTTCCTGGAATTCTCCCAGCGTACCGTCAGCCAGGCTCGTCTCGACATCGGTCGCCAGAAGCTCAAGCAACTGGCACCGGTCTTTGAACGCGCCGAGAAAGAATTCGGCGTGCCCGCCGGCGTGATCACCGCCTTCTGGGCCATGGAAACGGATTTCGGCGCCGTGCAGGGCGATTTCAACACGCGCAACGCGCTGGTTACGCTGGCCCATGACTGCCGCCGTCCGGAGCTTTTCCGTCCGCAGCTGATGGCGCTGATCCAGATGGTTCAGCATGGTGATCTGGACCCGAATACCAATACGGGCGCCTGGGCCGGTGAAATCGGCCAGGTGCAGATGCTGCCGAAAGACATCACTGCCTACGGTATCGATGGCGATGGCGACGGCCATATCAACGTCAAGACCAGCGCACCGGATGCCATCCTGACAGCCGCCGCCTTCATCAAGGGCCTCGGCTTCCGAGCGGGAGAACCCTGGCTGCAGGAAGTGGAAGTGCCGGCGGAACTGCCCTGGGAAAAATCCGGCCTCGGCAATGAGATCCCTGCGTCCGAATGGTTCAAGCTCGGCGTGAAGCCCCGCGATGGCGATACGAAGTTCGGTAACCTCAATGCCGCACTCGTTCTGCCGCAGGGCCGCAAGGGGCCGGCATTCCTCGCCTATCCCAATTTCGGCATCTACCTGCACTGGAACCAGTCGTTCATCTACACGACGTCTGCCGCCTATTTCGCAACCCGTCTGGCTGGCGCCCCGACCTACCTCAAGGGCAACCCGGAACCAAACCTGGACGAGGCATCCATGAAGGCACTCCAGACAAAGCTGGAAGCGCGCGGACATGATGTCGGCAAGATCGATGGCATTCTGGGTTCCGGTACGCGCACAGCGGTGCAGAAGGAACAGAAGCGTCTCGGCCTGCCGGCAGATGGCTGGCCGGATGCCGCCTTGCTGCAAGCGCTCTGAACATACGATTCGACGGATCGATCCAAAGCCGGCCTTTGCGCCGGCTTTTTTCATGCCTGTGCACTGCAGCAATAGCTTTCCGAGAGGCTTGCAGTACCTGTGGACAACGTCAGTCGCTGTGACAAAACAGGCCAAAATCTCACGCAATGTGACGGTTGTTAACGCTGCGACATTTTTTATTCACGGAATTTAAACGCTATCCGTTAACACAGATTCCAAGGATTTTCAGAGACTTAGTCTCTAAAACCACATTTTGAACCGCTCGCTCATGATGCAGCGCATCATATTATTCGCTTTCCAAGCCGGTGTTTCTGCACATACAATTTGAGCGTCAACGTAAGGAGGCAATCATGGAACGCACGCATTCCTTCAATGTCCTTCTCGTCAGTGCAGCGTTTGTCTTCGTCGCATCGATGCTCTTCATCTAAGCGACGGCGCTGTTGGGGGCCGGTCTCCGGCAAGTGCCCGGATAGTCGGCAGACACAGTTTTGAACATGGATTTGGCGGTCAGGGAGGACCGCCCCATCCTGATCTCAAGCAGAGCTCAGGCCGCAGCCCCGGCCTGGGCTCGCTTTACTTTTACCTTCCCAACCTTTTCCAGAACTGCGGAGACGAGCGCCGAGCGGTTCATCGTGTAGAGATGGATATCGTGGATGCCACGGCGGCGCAGATCCTCGATCTGCTCGGCAGCGACATCCGCCGCCACCTTGGCGCGGTCTTCCGGCTTGTCGTCATAGCCCGCGAAGCGCGCATCCAGAAAAGACGGCACGGACGAGCCGCAACGGCTGGCAAAACGCTTCAACTGCGTGAGGTTCTGGATCGGCATGATGCCCGGAATGACCGGAATTTTGACTCCGGCTGCGCGGACCTGATCCATATAGCGCTCGAACACATCGTTATCGAAGAAAAATTGCGTCAGCGCCCGGTCGGCACCCGCATCCGCCTTACGCTTCAGCATCTCGATGTCGCGCGCCACATCGGCGCTCTCGGGATGCTTTTCCGGATAGGCGGAAACGGAGATTTCGAAACCGCCGATTTCCTTCAGCCCCACCACCAATTCGGCGGCATTGGCATAGCCATTCGGATGCGGAGCATAGGCCGTACCGATGCCGGCAGCCGGATCACCGCGCAACGCCACGATATGACGCACGCCGAGTGCACGCAGATCCTCGATCACCTTGTGCGTCTCCGCCTTGTCCGCATCGACACAGGTCAGGTGAGACGCCGTCGGCAATCCATTGACGGAGATCAGGCGTTCGACGGCGGCAAAGGTCGGTGCCTTGGTCGTGCCACCAGCACCATAGGTCACGGAAACGAAATCCGGATTCCAGTCGGAGAGGTCATCGACCGTCTGCCAAAGCTGGTCTTCCATATCAGGGGATTTGGGCGGAAAGAACTCGAATGAGATGCGAAGCTGCTCGTCCGGTCCGTGGGCGGGGCTTGCAAGGGTCATGGGCGTACTTCCGGTATGGTGTTGATCATGGATGCCGCAGTCACGGCAACAGGCGTCTCGGCCGCGCGGGCCAGCCAGATGGAAACGGTGAGCGAAGGCGCCCCCTTGGCGCCCGAGGGCTGCAGGTCGGAAACCTTCTCGACGGACAGGCCGACCTTCTCCAGCCATTCCGACATGGTCTGGTGCGAAAAACCGAGACGCACATGCGCGTGCTCGTCGCGCAGGTAATCCAGCGCATGCGGGGCAAGGTCAACGATGATCAGCCGACCACCAGGACGCAGCACGCGAGCTGCTTCGGCAATGGCGCGCTCCGGCTCATCCAGGAAATGGAGCACCTGATGGATTGTGATCAGGTCGAAATCACCGCTTTCGGCGGGCAGGTTGAAGATGTCGCCATGGCGCACCGAAGCCTTGGTGATCTCTGCCTTGTCGAGGTTCGAACGGGCGACTGACAGCATGTCGCGGCTGGCATCAATGCCCAGCCCTCGCCGATAGCTTTGGGCAAACAACTTCAAAATCCAGCCCGTTCCGGTACCGAGATCGAGCAGGGAGTCGATCGGCTCATCCCCCAGCAGGTCGATAAGCACACGCTCCACCTGCGCATCATTGACATGCAGGCGGCGAAGCTCATCCCACTCGGAAGCGTTGCGGCTGAAATACGCCTGGGCGCGCTCCGCCCTCGCCCGCTTCACCGTCAAAAGTCTCTCGCCATCCCGCTGAAGAACAGGATCGCCGGAATTCACACGCGCCAGCAAGGTCTTGGCAAGCGATGCCGCCTCCCCATCCTGGCGCAGCCGGAAATAGGCCCAAGCACCTTCTTGGTAGCGCTCGATCAGATTCTCTTCCGCAAGCAATTTCAAGTGACGCGAAATACGCGGCTGCGACTGGCCGAGGATTTCTGTAAGATCACTGACGGTCAAGTCGCCGGATGCGAGCAGGGCCAACAGACGAAAGCGGGTCGGCTCACCGGCCGCCTTCAATACATCAACCAAATTGTCCAGCGGCAAAGCCATGGAACCAGCACCCGATACAATCAACATATAAAGATATCTTTATATGACAAGTCAGGTCGGTGCAAGTGAAAACTGCCATCATTCATGAGAAAGGCCGGCGCTTGGATCGCCGGCCTATCGTGATTGGTCATCTGCGCTTGAGGCTGAATGGCCTCAGAAGGATTCCCACTGTGGTGCGACAGCGGCATTGCCGGTGCGACCACGTGGTGCAGCCGGTGCACGCGCAGGGGCCGATGTCGAAGAGCGCATGGCCGCTGCAGCACCGCGAAGCTGCTGCGCGTCATTACCCA
>NZ_JAUKWQ010000009.1 GCF_030504645.1 Rhizobium oryzicola
AGGGATAATCTGGCGCGCTTCAATCGACGCTCAAAGCGTTTCTCCAAAACTCATGACATGCTGGAGATAACGCTCACACTGTTCTTTAACAGGCACCTCATCGGGAGTCCTCAGTAAACACTGCCCCATCAAGGGGAGGTAGGTTGGCCGCAGTCACCGATTGATTTGCCTGTCTCCTCGCTCTGCGCTAAACCACGATGAACACATGAGGATTTTGTGTATGCCGCGTCTGACGCATCGGCTCGTTTCATTGGCTTTCGGCTTGTGCCTCGCGACAGGTGCGAGTGCTGCCACCATCGGCGTCGTTGCGCCGAAAAACGGGCCCTATGCCATGCTCGGGGCTCAGATCCTGGATGGTGCCCGCGCCGCTGCCGGTGAAGACACGCTGGTGGAAGTGGAGGAAAGCTGCGAGCAGGGTTCCGGCAAGCAGATCGCGCAGAAGCTGAAGGATGCCAAGGTCAGCATTGCCGTTGGCTTTCTGTGTGTGGAAACCCTGTCCGAGACACTGCCGATCCTTAAGGATGCCGGCATTGCTGCCCTGACCGTTTCGGTGCGCTCGAAAATCCTGATGGAGGATTCGCTGCGCTACGGCTGGCCGTTCTTCCGGCTGGCGCCTGTCGATGGTGAGGAGGGCCAAAAGCTCGCCGATACGATCCTCTCCCAATGGCAGACAAAATCCATCGCGCTGGTCGATGACGGCACCATCTATGGCCGCGACCTCGTCAGCGTCATCCGCCAGCGGCTGGAAACGGGCGGCATCAAGCCCGCCTTCACCGATACGCTGCGCCCGGGCCAGGAACAGCAATTATCGCTGGTGCGGCGACTGGCAAAAACCGGCGCAACCCATGTCTTCGTCGGCGCAGACCGCAATGATGTGGCCATCATGGCGCGCGATGTAGCAGGCGATAATTTGGGCCTCACCTTCCTCGGCGGTGACGCCCTGCGGGCCGCCAACCGTCCCGTAGCACTGAAAGACGGTGTGCTGGCCGTCGCCCTGCCCGACTACGCGCTTCTGCCGGAGGCCGCCAACGCGGTCGTCATCCTGCGCACCGGCAATATCGAACCTGATGGCTATGTCCTGCCCGCCTTTGCGGCCGTCCAGGTGGCCAGCGAAGCCGCAAAGCGCATGACGTCGCAAAACATCACGGCGTCGCAGTCTCTGACCGATAGCAGCACGGAGACGGTGATTGGCCGCCTCCGCATCGGCAAGGATCACGAGCTGGTGGATAATCCTTATCGCCTGCAGGAATGGCGCGGTGGCAGCTTTCGCCCCGTTGGACCAGCAACCGAGTAAATTTGCCGTGTTGTCCCCGCCTTAGCGCGGTGTTAAGCGGTCGCGGCAAAAGTCATCACCGGAGATTGCCGCCCCATGTCAGAAGCCGCTTCGCTGCCGATCCGCATTGCCCCGTCCATTCTCGCCGCCGACTTTGCCAAGCTCGGCCAGGAGGTGCGTGACGTCGTGGCCGCAGGGGCGGACTGGATTCATCTGGATGTGATGGACGGCCATTTCGTGCCGAACATTTCCTTCGGCCCCGACGTCATCAAGGCGCTGCGTCCGCATACGAAAGCCTTCTTCGATTGCCACCTGATGATTGCGCCCGCCGACCCCTATCTGGAGGCCTTCGCCAAGGCGGGCTGCGACAGCATTACCGTGCATGCGGAGGCAGGCCCTCATTTGCATCGCTCGCTGCAGACGATCCGCAATCTCGGCAAGAAGGTGGGCGTGACCCTCAACCCGGGCACTTCGCTTTCCTCCATCGAGAACGTTCTCGATGACATCGACCTGATCCTGATCATGAGCGTCAATCCGGGCTTTGGCGGCCAGAAGTTCATTCCCGCCATGGAAGAAAAGATCCGCGATGCCCGCACCCTGATCGGTGACCGGCCTATCGAACTGGAAGTCGATGGCGGCATTACGCCGGAAACCATCGGTGCCGCCACGGCAGCCGGCGCTAACGTGTTCGTGGCAGGCTCTGCCGTCTTCAAGGGCGGCAGCGTCGAAAGCTACCGGCAGAACATCGCGGCGCTGCGGCAGGCCGCCGAAAGCGCGGATGCTTGAGCGAGAACCCGGCCAGCGCTGCCTTTCGACTCCGCCCGTTGCACATGCTGGCTGGCGGCCTGCTCTGGTCCCTCGCCTGCTCCGCCATCCTGCTTCTCAGCCTCTGGCAGGCTGAGAGGCTGGAGACCTTCCACCGCGATGAATTGCTGCTGGTGGCATTCACCGGCAGTCTTCTCGGATGGCTTGCCACGGAACTGGCGGATCTGGCCGTCGGTCGGCGCTTGTCATTTCGATGGCGCTGGCCGCTCATGACGGTATTCCTGGCGGGCGCCACGTTTGCCTTCACCGCCTTTCTGTTTGCGCTGGATTACCGCGCCTTCTATGCGCGCTGGCATGCCACCGCCTTCTCCATCGACTGGACGCTGCAGTTCCTGTTCACCTCGGCATCTGCCACCTATCAGTTCCTGGTGATCGGGCTCAGGCTCTATCTCCCCTGGGCACCGCTCGCCGCCATCCTTGCCTCCTATCTTCTTGTGCGCCGGCAACGTTGAGATTCCTCCCTCCATTTGCTAGAGGGGGCGCAAATTACCTGTTTTCCAGAAAGTATAGTCCATGATCCCCCGCTACTCGCGCCCCGAAATGGTTGCCATCTGGTCTCCCGAAACGAAATTCCGCATCTGGTTCGAGATCGAGGCCTATGCCTGCGACGCACTGGCAGATCTCGGCGTCATCCCGAAGGAAGCGGCCAAAACCATCTGGGAAAAGGGCGGCGCTGCGGAATTCAACGTGGCCCGCATCGATGAGATCGAAGCCGTCACCAAGCATGACGTGATTGCCTTCCTGACGCATCTTGCGGAATTCGTCGGCCCCGACAGCCGCTTCGTCCACCAGGGCATGACCTCGTCCGACGTGCTGGATACGACGCTGAACATCCAGCTCGTGCGCGCTGCCGACATCCTGCTTGCCGACATGGACCGCGTTCTTGCAGCCCTCAAGGCCCGCGCCTTCGAGCACAAGGATACCATCCGCATCGGCCGCAGCCATGGCATCCATGCCGAGCCCACCACCATGGGCCTGACCTTTGCGCGCTTCTATGCCGAGATGGCCCGTAACCGCACGCGCCTCGTCAACGCACGCGCCGAGATCGCGACCGGCGCTATATCAGGCGCTGTCGGCACCTTCGCCAACATCGATCCGCGCGTCGAAGAGCATGTCTGCGCCAAGCTCGGCCTCGTGCCGGAGCCGATCTCGACGCAGGTCATCCCGCGGGATCGCCATGCCATGTTCTTCGCGACGCTCGGCGTGATCGCCTCCTCCATCGAAAATGTCGCGATCGAAATCCGCCACATGCAGCGCACGGAAGTTCTGGAAGCGGAAGAATTCTTCTCGCCCGGCCAGAAGGGTTCGTCTGCCATGCCGCACAAGCGCAACCCGGTTCTGACGGAAAACCTGACCGGCCTTGCCCGCCTCGTCCGTATGTCGGTGGTGCCCGCTCTGGAAAACGTGGCGCTCTGGCACGAGCGCGACATCAGCCATTCGAGCGTCGAGCGCGCCATCGGTCCGGATACGACGATTACGCTCGATTTTGCGCTGAACCGTCTCGCCGGCGTGATCGAAAAGCTGGTGATCTATCCGGACAACATGCTGAAGAACATGAACAAGTTCCGCGGCCTCGTGCATTCGCAGCGCGTCCTCTTGGCCCTGACCCAGGCCGGTGTCTCCCGCGAGGACAGCTATCGCCTCGTACAGCGCAACGCCATGAAGGTCTGGGAACAGGGCAAGGATTTCCTGGAAGAGCTGCTGGCTGACGCCGAAGTGCGCGCAGCCCTGAGTGAAGACCAGATCCGCGAAAAGTTCGATCTCGGCTATCACACCAAGCACGTCGATACGATTTTCCGCCGCGTCTTCGGCTGATCAAGCATACTGCACATCAGAGTCCAATCGGAGCGATGCACGCTTCGATGGCGTTTGCTATAGGTCCAAACTCTTGACGCAACCCGTCACAAACATGACATAAGGCGCCATGAAAGCATCCGAAGCAGATATCCTGATTATTCCAGGCTACACCAATTCCGGGCCCGACCATTGGCAGACCCGATGGGAATCAAAGCTCGCCACTGCGCGCCGCGTGGAGCAGGCAGAGTGGTCGAAGCCCGTACGCGAGGACTGGGTGAGCCGCGTGGCGGAAGAAGTCAACGCCGCGACCAAGCCGGTCGTGCTGGTGGCCCATTCGCTGGGCGTACCGACAGCCATCCACGCCATCCCGCATTTTCGCAAGAAGGTGGCGGGTGCCTTTTTCGTTGCGCCGCCGGACGTGGCAAATCCGGATATTAGGCCCAAACACCTGATGACCTTTGGGCCCTATCCGCGCGATCCGCTGCCCTTCCCGTCGATGACGATCGCCAGCCGCAATGATCCCTTCGGCACCTACGACCATGCCGATGACATTACCAATGCCTGGGGATCCCTGCTGATAGACGCGGGCGAAGCCGGACACATCAATGCCGATTCCGGACACGGGCCGTGGCCGGAAGGCACGATGGTGTTTGCGCGTTTTCTGGGTGGCTTGAAGCCCTGAGGCGGACAAACCGGCTCGGCGGTCAGGCCGCAGCCTTCATGTCGGCGAGAACTTCAACCAGCATGGCATTCAGTCGATCCGCCAGTCCGTCTTCCGGAAATGCCACGCGAGCAGCGTCGAAATCCCGACGCAATTGCGTGACTAACTCTTCGGATGAGGGATTGTTGACGGCCCAGGCGGCAAGTTCTTCCGCATAGGCGATCGGGTCGGTCCGCTCCATAAGTTGCGCGGCCCAAAGACCCACCAATTTGTTGCGGCGGGCGGCCGCGCGGAAAACAACGTCCTGCTCATAGGCAAACTTGTTCTCCAGAGCGCGAGCACGATCCTTGAGAGTAATCATCGAAAATCCCCGTTTTGCTTCTGTTTCCGGGCGTTTGTTCCGCCTCTGCTCGGCATATAAGCAGGACCTCTTTGAAAAAACGTGTAGGGGCAAGGTGAACGATTCCTTTTGCCCCGTCTCAATGTGAGTGGATCGACGGTGGCGCATTGTGAAACCGACCGTTTTCCGTTATGGGACCGCTCAAGCTTCATTTATCGCGCCGTATGGGCGCCTCTGAACAAACGAGAAAAGACATCATGAACCGTCGCCGCCGTATTTACGAAGGCAAGGCCAAGATCCTTTACGAAGGCCCTGAACCAGGAACGCTGATCCAATTCTTCAAGGACGATGCGACTGCGTTCAACAAGAAGAAGCATGACATCATCGATGGCAAGGGCGTCCTGAACAACCGGATCTCCGAATACATCTTCACGCATCTCAACAAAATCGGCATCCCGACCCACTTCATCCGCCGCCTCAACATGCGCGAGCAGCTGATCAAGGAAGTGGAGATCATCCCGCTCGAGATCGTCGTTCGCAACGTTGCCGCTGGCTCCCTTTCCGAACGTCTCGGCATCGAGGAAGGCACGGTCTTGCCGCGTTCGATCATCGAGTTCTACTACAAGTCGGATCAGCTCGGTGACCCCATGGTCTCCGAAGAGCACATTACAGCCTTCGGCTGGGCGAACCCCGCCGAGCTCGACGACATCATGGCGCTCGCCATTCGCGTCAACGACTTCCTGTCCGGCCTTTTCCTGGGCGTCGGCATTCAGCTGGTCGACTTCAAGATCGAATGCGGCCGCCTGTTCGAAGGTGACCTGATGCGCATTATTCTGGCAGATGAAATCTCGCCGGACAGCTGCCGCCTTTGGGACATCGAGACCAAGGAACGCATGGACAAGGACCGCTTCCGCCGCGACATGGGCGGACTGCTGGAAGCCTATTCTGAAGTCGCACGCCGCTTGGGCGTCATCAACGAGAACGAGCCGATCCGAGGCACGGGTCCGGTTCTGGTACAGTAAGCCGTCAGGGGAGCATTCAGTGATCAAGGCACGCGTAACCGTCACATTGAAGAACGGCGTTCTGGACCCGCAGGGCAAGGCCATCGAAGGCGCGCTTGGCAGCCTTGGCTTTCACGGCGTTCATCAGGTTCGTCAGGGCAAGGTCTTCGATGTCGAGCTCGACACCAACGATCAGGCCAAAGCCGAAGCTGACCTCAAGGCCATGTGCGAAAAGCTTCTGGCCAACACGGTGATTGAGAACTATTCTATCGCCCTCACCTGAAGGTTGTGGAGCGTGCGATGGCCGACATCACCAACGAATTGATGTTTGAGCTGATGAAGAGGTTAAACGCACGCTTTGACAAAGTGGATTCCGCGTTGAGCGAGCTTCGCTCTGAGATGAACGCAATGCGCGGAGCCATGGTGTCCATTCACCAGGACATTCATAACATCTACTCGACGCTATCCCGACATGAGGCACGCCTCGATCGGATCGAAAACCGTCTCGAACTTCGAGAACTGTCAGAAGCACAAGCAAGGTTTGAGCCCCACCCATGAAGTCCGCCGTCGTTCAGCTTCCAGGCCTCAATCGTGACCGCGACATGATCGCGGCGCTGACCAAGATTTCCGGCAAGGCACCGGTTACCGTCTGGCAGACGGAAACCGAGATCCCGGATGTCGACCTGATCGTCATCCCCGGCGGCTTCTCCTATGGGGACTACCTGCGCTGCGGCGCGATTGCGGCTCGCATGCCGGTCATGCAGGCCATTCGCGAAAAGGCGGAAAAGGGCGTGAAGGTTCTCGGCGTCTGCAACGGCTTCCAGATCCTGGTCGAGGCGGGCATGCTGCCGGGCGCTCTCATGCGCAACACCTCTCTCAAGTTCGTCTGCAAGGAAGTGAAGCTCGAAGTCGTCAATGCCGACACGGACTTCACGCGCGCCTACGAGCAGGGCCAGATCATCCGCTGCCCCGTCGCCCACCACGATGGCAACTACTTCGTGGATGACGAAACCCTGAAGGGTATTCAGGGTAATGGCCAGATCGTCTTCCGCTATGCAGATGGCACCAACCCCAATGGTTCGCTGCTGGATATCGCAGGCGTCGTCAACCAGGCCGGTAACGTGCTTGGCATGATGCCTCACCCGGAAAACCTCATCGAGGCCGCGCATGGTGGCAGCGATGGTCGTGGCATCTTTGCCTCCGCACTGGATGTGATTGCCGCCTGACATGAAGCATTTTATCTCGTTGGGCGGAGTAGCCGTCATGGCCGCGCTTGCACTTTCCGCATGCCAGTCGCAGCGCTCCTCCGCGCCCGTGCCGGACAAAAGCGCTTTGTCGACCATGGAACGCGTGGCCGTTGCCGCCAATAGCTGCTGGTTCAAATCGGGCGATCCGGCCTTCAAGGATTACCGGCTCGCACCGGAACTGAATTCCTTCTCCGGCCGTCCGCGTATTCTGGCTGTTCCAAAGCGCAGCCCCGAATCGCGCCCTGCCCTCGTGGTGCAGGCCGAAGGCCATCCGGCGCGTCTCGATGCGTTTGGTCCACTGATGCAGGGGCCTGCCGGTGAACGTATCCGTCACGACGTGGTGCGTTGGGCCAATGGCGCCAAGGGTTGCTGAACCAGTAAGCTTTGATTCCGTGGGCTCGCCGATCAGGCGGGCTCGATCGTCATGATAAGATCTATCTGAAGCACACGACACGTCCATCCGGAAGGCCGTCCCGTTCCTGCAACAGTCACCAAACATCTTAAGTGACTCATATCCGGTTTCATCATTTTCACTATTGCTTTACGGTCAGATGCGCGTCTACGTTCCGTGCCACTGACTGCTTCGACGCAGTGTCGCAGCTCAGAGGTATCACGGAGTCGAACCGACTAATGCGACAGTTTACGGCCTCCAAGCTGGTCATTTCTGCACTGCTTTGCGCCAGCGCCCTTGTATCGGCCAATCCCGCCATTTCCGCCGATTATGCATCCAGCCAACCCGCGACGCTCGAAAAGCCGATTTTCGATGAAGCGCGATTCGGTTGGCAGGTCGGCATCGACAAGACCTTCACCAATGATGAAAAGGGTTCCTTCATCACCGGCATGGTCTTCTTCGACCCCTGGAATCACTTTGAAGCCACCGGTTGGGACCGCTTCATTCGTCCACGTATCCACGTCGGTGGTGACGTGAGCACGGCTGGCGAAACCAATCAGATTTATGCGGGCTTCTCCTGGACGGTGAACCTCACTGACCAGTTCTTCCTGGAAGCCGGTTTCGGCGGCAGCTTGAACGACGGCACGCGCGAACCCGACGGTGGTCGCGGCCCGTTTGTCGGTTGCAACGCGCTCTTCCACGAATACGTTGCCGCCGGTGTGAACCTAGACAAGAACTGGCGCATCGTTGCCCAGGCAGAGCATTCCTCGCACGCCAACCTCTGCGGCGATACCAACAACGGTCTGACCCGTGGCGGCGTCATGATCGGCTACAAGTTCTGACGGTACAAGAACCGCAAAAAGAACCTGATTGGGCGGGCGCGATTGGAAATTTCCTGTCGCGCCGCCAAAGCATCTACGCTAAAGAGACGCCATCCGGACCGCCAGCGTAGAGAACAAGATGACGATTTCCAACAGCATCCAGATTACTCCCGAACTCGTTGCCGCCCACGGCCTGAAGCCGGACGAATATCAGCGGATTCTGGATCTCATCGGCCGGGAACCAAGCTTCACGGAGCTTGGCATCTTTTCCGCCATGTGGAACGAGCACTGCTCCTACAAATCTTCCAAGAAATGGCTCCGCACGCTGCCGACCAAGGGCCCGCGCGTTATCCAGGGTCCGGGCGAAAATGCCGGCGTTGTCGATATTGATGATGGCGACTGCGTCGTCTTCAAGATGGAGAGCCACAATCATCCTTCCTATATCGAGCCCTATCAGGGTGCGGCGACCGGCGTCGGCGGCATTCTGCGTGACGTCTTCACCATGGGCGCACGACCGATCGCTGCCATGAACGCGCTGCGCTTCGGCGCGCCTGATCATCCCAAGACCAAGCACCTCGTGGCCGGTGTCGTCGCCGGTGTCGGCGGTTATGGCAATTCCTTCGGCGTGCCGACGGTCGGCGGCGAAGTCGAGTTCGACGAACGCTATAACGGCAACATCCTCGTCAACGCCTTCGCAGCCGGTATCGCCCGCACGGATGGCATCTTCTATTCCAAGGCGGAAGGCGTTGGGCTCCCCGTCGTTTATCTCGGCGCCAAGACCGGCCGTGATGGCGTCGGCGGCGCGACGATGGCGTCGGCTGAATTCGATGAGTCGATCGAAGAAAAGCGCCCAACCGTGCAGGTTGGCGACCCCTTCACCGAAAAGTGCCTGCTGGAAGCATGCCTGGAGCTGATGCAGACCGGTGCCGTCATCGCCATCCAGGACATGGGTGCGGCTGGTCTCACCTGCTCTGCCGTTGAAATGGGCGCCAAGGGCGATCTCGGCATTGAACTCAACCTCGATCTGGTTCCCGTTCGCGAAGAGCGCATGACCGCCTATGAAATGATGCTCTCCGAGAGCCAAGAGCGCATGCTAATGGTTCTGCGCCCGGAAAAGGAAGAGGAAGCCAAGGCAATCTTCGTCAAGTGGGGCCTCGACTTCGCGATCGTCGGCAAGACCACAGATGATCTGCGCTTCCGTATCCTGCATCAGGGCGAAGAAGTGGCCAACCTGCCGATCAAGGACCTGGGCGATCAGGCGCCAGAATATGATCGCCCGTGGATCAAGTCGAACGGTCGCGCCCCGCTGCCAGCGGAGAAGGTTCCGGCTCCGGAAAACTACGGCGAAGCCCTGCTGAAGCTGGTTGGTTCCCCCAACGAATCGAGCCGCCGCTGGGTCTATGAGCAGTATGACACGCTGATCCAGGGCAACTCGCTGCAGCGCCCGGGCGGCGATGCCGGTGTGGTCCGCGTCGAGACGCATCCGACCAAGGCGCTTGCCTTCTCCTCCGACGTCACGCCCCGTTACGTCGAAGCCGATCCGATTGAAGGTGGCAAGCAGGCTGTGGCGGAGTGCTGGCGCAACATCACCGCGACCGGCGCCGAGCCGCTGGCCGCCACTGACAACCTGAACTTCGGCAATCCAGAAAAGCCTGAGATCATGGGCCAGTTCGTCGGCGCCATTCAGGGCATCGGCGAGGCCTGCAAGGCGCTCGACTTCCCGATCGTCTCCGGCAACGTGTCTCTCTACAACGAAACCAATGGCGTCGCGATTTTGCCGACCCCGACCATTGCTGGCGTCGGCCTTCTGCCGGATTGGTCAAAGATGGCGCGTATTGGTTCCGCCAAGGATGGCGACGTGCTGATCATGATCGGGACCGACGGAAGCCATCTCGGAAGCTCCATCTACCTGCGCGATATCGTCGGTTCGACGGACGGTCCGGCACCCGCGGTCGATCTCGCGGCAGAACGCCGCAACGGCGACTTCGTGCGGACAGCGATCCGCAATGGGCAGGTCACGGCTTGCCACGACATCTCGTCGGGTGGTCTCGCCGTCGCATTGGCGGAAATGGTCATGGCGTCCGGCAAGGGCGCAAAGATCAAGCTGGGTGAATGCAAGGGCCAGCCACATGCCATCCTGTTTGGCGAAGATCAGGCCCGCTACGTGATTGCAGTGCCCGCCGATCTTGCCAACTTCGTCCGCGCCAATGCCGAGGGAGCAACCGTTCCCTTCCGCACGCTCGGAACGGTTGGCGGAAACGCCCTTGTGATCGACGACCTCCTGAATGTGTCGCGCGACAACCTGACCAAGGCCCATGAAGAGTGGTTCCCCACCTTCATGGCTTGAGAATAACCTTCATAAGGCTTTGACAAATTTTCGGCTTTTGGCAGTCTTGTCAGAAGCGAAGACAGGAAGACGGAAGGAAATGCATAGATGCCGATGAATCCCGGCGACATTGAAGACATGATCAAGGCCGGCATTCCGGGCGCGAAGGTGACGATCCGCGATCTGGCGGGCGACGGCGATCATTACGCCGCGGAAGTCGTCGCGGAAGCGTTCCGGGGCAAGACACGCGTACAGCAGCACCAGATGGTCTATGAGGCCCTCAAAGGCAATATGGGTGGTGTCCTGCATGCGCTAGCATTGCAGACGTCAGCACCCGATTGATACCGACGACCCTCCATCCATCAGGCGAATTGATAGCATCAATCGCATTTGAAGGCTGGAAATTACGACTATGCATGTTATCTAACATTCACGAAGCGTCCGGACCTTGAACCCGGATAGACAAGGACAAGTTCTATGAGCGGAATTCACGATCTGATCGATAGCGAGGTGAAGGGCAATGATGTCGTTCTCTTCATGAAGGGAACGCCGCAGTTCCCGCAGTGTGGTTTCTCGGGCCAGGTGGTCCAGATTCTCGACTACCTCGGCGTCGACTACAAGGGCATCAACGTTCTGGCTGACCAGGAAATCCGCCAGGGCATCAAGGACTACTCCAACTGGCCAACGATCCCGCAGCTTTACGTGAAGGGTCAGTTCGTTGGCGGCTGCGATATCGTCCGCGAAATGTTCCAGGCCGGTGAATTGCAGTCGCATTTTGAAGAGCAGGGTATCGCCGTTCGCGGCGCCGCCTGACACCATTCCCTTTCCGATTATCCGGCATGCGGAAGGCGCCCAAAAGGCGCCTTCATCTTTGAAGGAACTATATTGTGTCTTCTGTTGCAGAAGCGACGTCAGCCCGCCTGAAGGGGATGGGCAAGGCAGAGTTCATCGGTCTTATGGCCATGTTGATGGCGCTGAACGCGCTTGCCATCGACGTCATGTTGCCGGCCTTGCAAAACATCGGCGAGTCGCTTCACGTGGACAACGTGAATGCCCGCCAGTATGTCGTGTCGTCCTATCTGTTCGGCTTTGGCTTTGCGCAACTGATCTACGGCCCCATTACCGACCGCTTCGGCCGGCGTGCACCGATGATCTTCGGCCTTTCGCTCTACATCATATGCTCACTGGCCATCGTGATCGTGCCTTCCTTTGCGGGACTGCTCGTGCTGCGCTTCATCCAAGGGGCAGGCGCCGCCTCCACCCGCGTCGTGACCGTCTCGATTGTGCGTGACGTGTTCGGCGGGCGCGCCATGGCCGAAGTCATGTCCTTGATCATGATGGTCTTCATGATCGTCCCGATCATCGCCCCGGGCACGGGCCAAGTGATCATGCTGTTCAGCAACTGGCACATGATCTTCCTGTTCATCGGCGCTGTTGCCGCCGCCGTGCTGATCTGGATGTGGTTGAGATTGCCGGAAACGCTGGCTTCCGAGGATGTGCGCCCCCTGACGCTAAAATCGATTGCGGAAGGCTTCCGTATCGTTCTCACAAACCGGATTGCGCTCTGCTACACCATCTCGGCGACCTTCATCTTCGGTGCGCTGTTCGGCTTCATCAACTCTGCGCAGCAGATCTATGTCGGCATCTACGGCCTCGGCGTATGGTTCCCCCTCGCCTTCGCCGCCGTTGCCGCCTTCATGTCGCTCTCATCCTTCCTGAATTCCAAGCTGGTCGGCCGTTATGGCATGCGGCGCCTGTCGCATGCATCACTGCTCGGCTTCATCCTGGTTACGTGCCTATGGATGGTCGTTCAGCTGGTTGGCCCGGAGCCGATGCCGTTTGCGGTGTTTCTCACCTTCTTTGGCCTCTCCATGTTCCAGTTCGGCTGGATCGGCGCAAACTTCAACTCGCTCGCCATGGAGCCGCTTGGCCACGTCGCGGGCACGGCATCTTCCGTCCTGGGCTTCATGAGCACGGTCGGCGGTGCGGCGATCGGCGCGGTCATTGGCCAGGCCTTCAACGGCACGGCACTTCCGCTGATCGCCGGCTTCTCGACGGTCTCGCTGATTGGGCTTGTCTTTGTGCTGATCGCGGAAAAGGGCAGGCTCTTCCGCCCCCACAATCCTCGCGTCTGATATCCGCATTAAGTCATAGAAAAGCCCTACGATCCATCCGGACCGCAGGGCTTTTTCACGGGGAAAATCAGCGCTCAGCCGATGATTTCGCGGCGCAGGATCTCCCAGCTTTCGCGGCTGGTGGCAACAAGAAGACCACCCTCGAAATCGGTCGGCTGATACGGGCTGCCATCGAACTTCGCGACATGCGCCCCCGCCTCGCGCGCAATCAGCGTTCCCGCCAGGTGATCCCAGGGCATCAGCTTGTTGTAGATCACGAAGTCCACGTGCCCACCGGCGAAGACGCGGTATTCCTGAGCCGAGCAGCGATAGCTCGCAAAGAAACGCACCTTGGCCAAATTGGTCAACACCTGCAGGCGCTGCTCGCCGAAAAAGTAGGCGGCGGAGGCCATGCCGATCATCGCCTCCAGCGGCTTCTGCGGTGCAACCGCCAAACGCACGGCATCGCCATCCGGGCGACGCAGGAAAGCACCGCCGCCTTTTTCCGCCATCACCCAGTCGTCACCCATCGGGTCATAGATCAGACCGGCCACCGTTTCACCCTTGTAGACAACGGAGGCCATCACGCCGAAAGCCGGCATGCCGGAAGCAAAGTTGAAGGTGCCATCGACGGGATCGACGATCACGGCCAGCTCCGCATCCTTCAGCTTGCCGAGCAGATCAGGATCGGCCGCGACGGATTCTTCGCCGATGAAGAGCGCGTTCGGCGCAAACTTCTGCACCTCGGCCCGGATGAAACGCTCCGCCTGCTCATCCGCCTCCGTCACCAGATCGGTGGCTTCGGATTTTGCGCGGATATCGCCGGCATTCAGGCGGCGAAAGCGCGGCAGGATTTCCGCCTTGGCGGCGCGCCGCAGCACGTCCGCAAGAGCCATTACATCAACAGGCATGATAGACCTCAACTAGAGCAAAGAATTTTCGGAGGGAGCGAGGGAGGAAAAATCGAAGAGTTTCGGATCAAGCAGATGCGACGGGTTGACATGGCCGAGCGCGCGGATCATGCGGTCCTTTCGGCCCGGCATCTGCGTTTCCATGGTCGTCAGCATCGCCTTCATCGCATTGCGCTGCAACCCATCCTGCGAGCCGCAGAGATCGCAAGGGATAATCGGGAACTGCATGGCAGCGGAAAACTTCGACAGATCCTCTTCGGCGCAATAGCTCATCGGCCGCAGTACGAAGAGATCACCCTCGTCATTCAACAGCTTGGCGGGCATGGCCGCGAGCCGTCCGCCATGGAAGAGGTTCATGAAGAAGGTTTCGAGAATATCATCTCGGTGGTGGCCGAGCACCAGCGCATCGCAGCCCTCCTCACGCGCAATCCGATAAAGATTGCCGCGGCGCAGGCGCGAACAGAGGGAGCAATAGGTGGCACCCTCAGGCACCTTTTCCTTCACAACAGAATAGGTGTCGCGATATTCGATCCGGTGGCGGATGCCGAGCGCCGTCAGATAATCCGGCAGGATATGTTTTGGAAAATTCGGCTGGCCCTGGTCCAGATTGCAGGCGACCAGTTCCACCGGGAGCAAGCCGCGCCATTGCAGATCCAGGAGCAGCGCCAGCAGCGAATAGGAATCCTTGCCGCCTGACAGGCCGATCAACCAGCGCTTCTGACCCTTCAACATGTCGAAATCATCCAGCGCCTGACGGATCTGCCGGAGCAGGCGCTTGCGCAGCTTGTTGAAGGAGACAGAATCCGGCGCCAGATGGAAGAGCTTTTTCAGAACACCATCGAATTCCGGCGTCGCCTCTTCCATCTCGTCGATTGCCGCCGCCAGCGTCACGTCATTCTCCTTCACCCAAGCGAAAAGCGCGGCCTGAGCCGCGCCTTTGAAAATCGATCAACTTGCCAAAGCCTGGGCCACGGCGGAGATGGCTTCATCCGCCTTGCTGCCATCGGGACCACCAGCCTGCGCCATGTCAGGGCGGCCGCCGCCGCCCTTGCCGCCGAGCGCAACGGAAGCGACGCGCACCAGATCGACGGCGCTGAAGCGCGCCGTCAGATCCGCCGTCACGCCGACAACGGCGCTGGCCTTGTCATCCGCGCCAACCGCAATCAGCAGTACGACGCCCGACTCCAGACCGGTCTTGGCCTCGTCCACCAGACCCTTCAGATCCTTGGCGTCAACGCCGGTAACGGCCTTTCCGAGGAACTTGATGCCAGCGATCTCCTTCACCTCGCTGGCAGAGCCACCCGAAGCGCCGCCGCCCATGGCGAGCTTGCGACGCGCATCCGCCAGTTCGCGCTCCAGCTTCTTGCGCTCATCGAGCAGCGTTTCCACGCGACCGAGGACTTCAGCCGGCTGCACCTTGAGGGCACCGGCCAGCGCCTTCACACGCTCATCCTGCTCGGCGAGGTAGGCGCGAGCGCCTTCCGCCGTGACGGCTTCGATACGGCGAACACCGGCGGCCACGCCGCTGTCGGCCAGGATACGGATCACACCGATCTGGCCGGTCGACTGCACATGCGTGCCGCCGCAGAGTTCCACGGAGTATGGCTTGCCGGCCTTCTCACCATCGATGGCAGTGCCCATGGACACCACGCGCACTTCATCGCCATACTTTTCACCGAACAGCGCCATGGCGCCTTCGGCAATGGCATCATCCACGCTCATCAGGCGAGTGGCGACGGGCGAGTTTTGCAGCACGATGGCGTTTGCCATCTCTTCGACCTTTTGCAACTCCTCCGCCGAGATCGGCTTCGGATGCGAGACGTCGAAGCGCAGGCGCTCAGGCGCCACGAGCGAACCCTTCTGGGCCACATGGGTACCGAGCACTTCGCGAAGCGCCTCATGCAGCAGGTGGGTGGCGGAATGGTTGGCGCGCAGGCGACCACGGCGGGCATGATCAACCGTCAGAAGCACGGCGTCGCCTGCCTTCAACACGCCCTCGGCAACGACTGCCGAATGAACGAACAGGCCCTCGCCCTTCTTCTGGGTGTCAGTGACTTCGAGCTTGGCCGTATCCGTCGAGATCACGCCGGTATCGCCCATCTGGCCGCCGGACTCGCCGTAGAACGGGGTCTGGTTGGCGACGATCTGGACCGTTTCACCCTTGGATGCGGCATCGACAACGGCGCCGTCACGAACGATCGCCTGGACCACACCCTCGGCGCTCTCGGTGTCGTAGCCAAGGAATTCGCTCGCACCGAACTTTTCCTTCAGCTCGAACCAGACAGCCTCGGTCGCCTTCTCGCCGGAGCCTGCCCAGTGCGAGCGGGCTTCCGCCTTCTGGCGCTGCATGGCATCATTGAAGCCGGTCAGGTCCACACCGATGCCGCGGGCGCGAAGCGCATCCTGTGTCAGGTCGAGCGGGAAGCCATAGGTGTCGTAGAGCTTGAAGGCCGTCTCGCCATCGAGCGAGTCACCATTATGCAGCGATACCGTTGCATCATTCAGCAGGCCGAGACCGCGCTCCAGCGTCTTGCGGAAACGGGTTTCCTCAAGCTTCAGCGTCTCGGAAATCAGCGCTTCCGCACGGCCAAGTTCGGGATAGGCGCGGCCCATTTCGCCGACCAGAGTCGGCAGAAGGCGGTACATCAGCGGCT
Organism: Rhizobium oryzicola; assembly: GCF_030504645.1. Taxonomy (GTDB): domain Bacteria; phylum Pseudomonadota; class Alphaproteobacteria; order Rhizobiales; family Rhizobiaceae; genus Neorhizobium; species Neorhizobium oryzicola. Next base: position 16,362 of record NZ_JAUKWQ010000009.1, read on the forward strand.
CGCGCGCGCCGAGCAACTGCATGTGGCGCATGGCGCGGCGCATAATGCGGCGCAGGACATAGCCGCGGCCTTCATTGGACGGCAGAACACCGTCGGCAATCAGGAAGGCGGAGGAGCGCAGATGGTCGGCGATCACGCGATGACTTGCCGCTGCGTCACCCTCGGCCTTGGCGCCCACGACGTCTTCAATGGCCGAAACCAGGTTGCGGAACAGGTCCGTATCGAAGACGCTCTGAACGCCCTGGAGGATGCAGGCCATGCGTTCCAGACCCATGCCCGTATCGATCGACGGACGCGGCAGCGGCGTGCGCTCGCCCGGCGCTGTCTGGTCGAATTGCATGAAGACGAGGTTCCAGAATTCAAGGAAGCGGTCGCCGTCTTCCTCAGGCGAACCGGGCGGACCGCCCCAGACATGCTCGCCCTGATCGATGAAGATTTCCGAGCAGGGACCGCAGGGGCCGGTATCGCCCATCTGCCAGAAATTGTCGGATGTCGGAATGCGGATGATCTTGTCGTCCGAGAAGCCGGCAATCTTCTTCCAGAGCGTCGCCGCTTCTTCGTCATCGGCATAGACGGTCACGAGCAGACGGTTTTTCGGCAGATCGAATCCCTTGGTAACGAGGTTCCAGGCCAGCTCGATCGCGCGTTCCTTGAAGTAATCGCCGAACGAGAAATTACCGAGCATTTCGAAGAAGGTCAGGTGACGGGCGGTATAGCCGACATTGTCGAGGTCGTTATGCTTGCCGCCAGCGCGCACGACCTTCTGCGAGGTTGTGGCTGTCGTGTAGGGACGTGTTTCAAGACCGGTGAAAACATTCTTGAACTGCACCATGCCCGCATTGGTAAACATCAATGTCGGGTCATTGCGCGGCACGAGCGGGCTCGATGAAACGACCTCATGGCCGTTCTTCCGGAAATAGTCGAGAAAGGTCGACCGAATTTCATTCACGCCACTCATGCTCAGCCCTTGCTTCACCGCCGCACCTTGCGGCCCATCCTTTGAAAAACCATTGGCTTTTAACGTTCCATCCGGACACTGTCCAGCAGGACTAAAAAAACCGGCCGCACATCTTTCGACAGATGGCGGCCGGTAAATTTACCACAGCGATCAGACGCGACGATTACATGTCGCTGCCCGCATCACTCTCTTCCGAATCCGGACCACCATTCTGCAGGAAGCGATCGGCAATCAGACCGGCATTTTGGCGAAGCGCCATCTCGATCTCGCGGCCGAGTTCCGGATTGTCGCGCAGGAAGGTCTTTGCGTTTTCACGCCCTTGCCCCAGACGCTGGCTATTATAGGAGAACCAGGCACCCGACTTTTCAACGATGCCAGCCTTGACGCCCAGATCGATCAGCTCGCCCGTTTTGGATACACCTTCGCCATACATGATGTCGAATTCGACCTGCTTGAAGGGAGGCGCCATCTTGTTCTTGACGACCTTCACGCGGGTCTGGTTGCCGACCACTTCTTCACGTTCCTTCACCGCACCGATACGGCGGATATCGAGACGAACCGAGGCATAGAATTTCAGGGCGTTACCGCCCGTGGTGGTTTCCGGCGAACCGAACATCACACCGATCTTCATACGGATCTGGTTGATGAATATCACCATGCAGTTCGAACGGGAGATGGAAGCCGTCAGCTTGCGCAGCGCCTGGCTCATGAGGCGCGCCTGGAGGCCCGGCAGGTTGTCGCCCATTTCGCCTTCGATTTCCGCACGCGGCGTCAGTGCCGCAACCGAGTCGACGACGAGAACGTCGACCGCACCGGACCGCACCAGCGTGTCGGTGATCTCAAGCGCCTGCTCGCCCGTATCGGGCTGCGAGATCAGGAGGTTCTGCAGATCGACGCCAAGCTTGCGGGCATAGACCGGATCAAGCGCATGTTCGGCGTCCACGAATGCGCAGATGCCGCCCTTCTTCTGAGCTTCCGCAATCGTCTGCAGTGCCAGCGTCGTCTTACCCGAGCTTTCCGGACCATAGATTTCGATGATGCGACCCTTGGGCAGACCGCCAATGCCAAGAGCGATATCCAGGCTCAGAGAACCCGTCGATACCGTCTCAATTTCCACGACGCTCTCATTGGCGCCGAGCTTCATGATCGAACCCTTGCCGAAAGACCGTTCGATCTGAGACAGCGCCGCTTCCAGAGCCTTGCTTTTATCCACTGTTTTATCCTCTACGAGCCGCAACGAATTCTGAGCCATCTGATCCACCTTTAGGTTATTGCAGCCACGCGGGCAACAGGGAGTCGATGACGAATATGTACCCTATTTGTTCTCATTGCGCAAGCCACAACCAAACCTTTGATTAAGCTCGCTTTTCAGCAGAGTGTTCTTAAAACGTTCAGCAGAAATTTCCGTATTCCGTTTCAGCATCTCGCCTGACGTTCAGATGAGAGGTCTGCGTGAGCGCTCGGAGGGCGAATCAATCGTTGCGGTCGAGCATTTCCCGCACGGCAACAGCCAGTTGCTTCAGCGAGAAGGGCTTCGGCAGGAAGCCGAACTTGGCGTCAGCCGGAAGATTGCGGGCAAAGGCATCTTCCGCATAGCCGGACACGAAGATGAACTTGAGGTCGGGATAGGTCTTGCGCAATTCCGTGAGAAGCGTTGGGCCGTCCATTTCAGGCATCACCACGTCGGAAACGACGATGTCTACCTTGCCCTCGAGTTCGTCCATGATGTCGAGCGCTTCTGTGCCCGATCCCGCTTCGTGAACGGTATAGCCACGCGTTTCCAACATGCGCTTGCCGCCACGCCGGACCGCCTCTTCGTCCTCCACCAGCAGGACCACGGCAGACTTCCCAGTGAGGTCCATGTCGGCGGGCGCAGTGGCCGCCTGGGCCGGTGCGGCACTCGTCGCAGGCGCATCAGGCGTGCTTGCGTCCCCACGGTTCTCGACCTGTACCGGAACGGGCTGCATTTCCGGAATATGGCGCGGCAGGAAGACGCGGAACGTTGTTCCCTTCCCCACTTCCGATTCGGGATAGATATAGCCGCCGGACTGCTTGACGATGCCATAGACCATCGAAAGACCGAGACCTGTCCCCTTGCCCACTTCCTTTGTCGTGAAGAAGGGCTCGAAGATCTTGTCCATGATTTCGGGCGGGATGCCCGTCCCGTTATCCTGAACCTCGACGACGACGAAATCTTCGGCGGGCAGACGTGCGCCCGGGAAGGATGCAGCTTCTGCCGCAGGCAGGTTTCGGGTGCGGACGCGGATCATGCCGCCATTCGGCATGGCGTCGCGTGCGTTGACGCAGAGATTGATCAGCACCTGCTCGAACTGCGACAGGTCCGTGCGCACCGGCCAGAGATCGCGGCCGTACTCGACCTCAAGCTTCACATTGGTGCCGGAAATCAACCGGTCCACCAGCATACGCAGATCGCCCACCACATCGGTAAGGTTCAGCACGACCGGACGCATGGTCTGCTTGCGCGAGAAGGCGAGCAGCTGGCGCACCAAGACTGCGGCGCGGTTGGCGTTGCGCTTGATCTCCATGAGATCGGCAAAGCTCGCATCCGACGGACGCGCCTGCAGAAGCAGATGGTCGGAAGAGAGCAGGATGGCGGTCAGCACGTTGTTGAAGTCGTGCGCGATACCGCCGGCCAGTGTGCCGACCGCATTCATCTTCTGCGTCTGCGCCATCTGGGTTTCGAGCGCCTTCTGCTCCGTCGTCTCGACGGCGTAGACGATCGCCACCTCTTCCGGCGCCTCGTCGCTTTCGTCGATGACGGCATTGACGTAGAAGCGCACGTGCCGCTGGTCGTCGCCCGGATGGCGGCAGTCGATCGGCGCGATATCCCCCTGGCGATCCTTGGCGGCAGCGAGCGCCCGTGCAAGTTCCGTGCGTGCGCTTTCATGCACGATGGTATCGAGCGACGCGCCCGCCTCGACATCATCGCGCGAGACCACGCCGGAAAAGAGCTTCAGGAATGGGGCGTTGATGCGCAGGATCTTGCCGTCGCCGCCAATCGAGGCAATCGCCATCGGGGTATTGTTGAAGAAGCGGGTGAAGCGCATGGCAGACGCCGACTGATCGCCCACATCGCCCTTCTGGCGACCCAGCACGATCGTCCGGCTTTCGCCGGGAGCACCATCACGGGTCGAGCTGACGGAATGCACCAGCCGGACCGGCAGGCTCTGGCCGTTGCTGCGGCGCAGATCGAGATCGAGCGTCTCGGTCCGCTTTTCGCCGGGGCTCGCGGTTACGGACTGGATCAGCGCCATGCCCTCACCCGCCACCAGGTCGGACATGGACAGCGAACCCGGAACGAATTTGGTGAGATCCAGCCCCAGCCATTCGGCAAGCGTGGCATTGAGATAGAAGACCTCGCCCTTGCGCCCAGCCGAGAAGAAGCCCGCCGGCGCATGATCGAGGTAATCGATGGCGTTCTGCAGCTCGCGGAAGAATCGTTCCTGATCCTCCCGCTCGGAGGTGATGTCGGCGATTTGCCAGACATCAAAGGGAGTATTGGCGGTTGGCGAAACCAGAATACGCGCCTTCAAGCGATACCAGTGGGCACCGGCGCTGCCGGATGTGGCGCGGCCAAGCGGCTTGAGCAGGCGGAACTCCTCGTGCCCTTCCCGGCCCTCGCGCAATGCTGCCGTCAATCGATAGAGGGCTTCTGTTGCTTCGCGATTCTTGGACAGCAGCGCTTCCAGCGATTGCGCGTTGACGGCCTTTGTGGCGCCCGTCAATCGGCCATAGGCGGCATTGGCATAGACGATACGGCCCTTGCCGTCGGTCACGAGAATACCGTCCGGATGGCCTGCAAGATAACCGGCGGCGAATTCATCGGGCCGGTATTGCGGCATGACCTCGACAAGGCCGATCATGGAGGAAACGATGAAGAAGATGCCGACCATTGCAAGAATGCCGAGCAGGCCCAGCACCAACTGGTTATCCATGGCATCCTTGAAAACGACAAAGGCAATCGCAACGCAGACGAGGACGAGCGCAAGCAACAGCAACCGCAAAACGGTTCCGCCTCTCGTTCCGCGGTCAACCAAGGGCGCGTCATAGCTGCCCGCCGGCTGCGACTTTGTCATCACACCTCGCATTTCGACCGGTGGCTGTGCGCCTCGGCCATGGAATCGGTCCATCGCATCTGCATAGCAATTTGCATCCCGGGCAAAAAGCTCCGATGCCGCAGAAACCGGTTGAAGACAGAGACAATCCTATTGCCGTTCTGGCGATAGCGTCCATATTCTCCGCCACGGGTCGTGGAACACGGCATGCTTCCAGCCAATAGGTCATTGACCTTGCGGCAAGATTGCTTCCTTGGGAAGCAATCTTCCTTCGGACAACGGAGGCAGACTGTACCGCAGCGTGCGACACCGCAAGCATTCAAGTGGACGGCTATCGTTTCTGCACGCACTAGGAATATTTAGGGAGTAACGGCATGATCGATGAATTGATGGGCGCCTATGGCAGCCGTCTGCTGATTGCAGTGGCCGGCGTTGGTGTGGCGCTGATTCTGTTGATCGTCATTCTGTGGCTAGTCCGTCGGCGGGGTGGTCCCTCGCCCTTTATCCGGGGCGGCAAGAACCGCGCTCCCCGCCTGCAGGTTCTCGATGCCGCTGCCGTCGATACGCGTCGCCGCATCGTGCTGATCCGGCGCGATGATGTCGAGCACCTGGTCATGATCGGCGGACCGACCGACATCGTCATCGAAAGCGGCATCCAGCCGGAGGGAACATCTGCACCGTCGAAACCAGTTTCATACGAGCGGGCACCGCCGGAAGCGATTGCTTCGCCGCAACCAGCCGAACAACCCCGTGTGCCGGAACGCTCGCGCCCGGCGGCAATTGCTGCACAGCCGCAGCCCGCGCCTGTTGCAATTGTACGGCCTGAACCTGCTGCATTGAAGGTTGACGTGCGCCCGGTAACGGAACAGGCACCTGCTGCACCGATTGCAAAATCCATACCGGCCGAGCCAACCTCGCTCCCGAATGTTGCCGCAGCCGTCGCCCCCACATCGGACCCGGTGGCATTGCAAAAGCGCGAACCTGTCGGAATACGCCCTGCCCCACAGGCAGCAGCAGCAGCAGAGGTATCGACGCCGCCGCGCATTGCGGAACCTCAACCAACGCCAAAACCAGTCGAGGGCAATCTGGGCGCTGCCACCGATGCGTTGGATGAAGCCCGCCGCCGGGTCTTCCAGACCGCAGCCGCTGCCGCCGCACAGCCCAAACCGGCCATTGCCTCGCCCCTCCAACCGCAACCGGCGCAGGTCAGGCCGCAGCGCGTCGAGCCAGAGGTGAGCATTGCACCGCCCGCTCCCCAGACCGCGCCTACAAAAACCTTGGGCACCGATTTCGAGCGTATCCTCGAAGAAGAGATGGCGAACAATCTGGCCGCCAACCGTTCGCCGTCTGAACCTGTATCCGCCTCAACTCTCCCGAACCGCGATCCCTCACAGCCGCGGGTGACCGGAGCCTCGCCGGAGCCGTCGCTTCAGAATGAGGTGGCACGGATCTTCGGCGAGATGTCAGTGACGCGCGACGACCGCGCCTAAGTCGGAAACGTCATGCCAGACACATGGTGCAGCCTCACGGTCACCCGACTTTGAGGCTGCACCATGTCCCTTTCGATATCAATGCGTTCTGCACCACCAGCCGACGCCGGTTTATGACCGACATGGTTTCGACAACGACTTCGCTGGCTCAGCAGGCATGACACTCAGCCCGCAGGTCAGGCGAACAGACACCCCTCGATAAGATACAAAAAAGCGCCCATCGGGCGCTTTCCATCGATCTTATTCGTCGCGGTAGACCTTTTCGCGTCGCTCGTGGCGCTCTTGCGCTTCGATCGACAAAGTCGCGATCGGACGGGCGTCGAGACGCTTGAGGCCGATGGGTTCGCCGGTTTCCTCACAGTAGCCATAGGTGCCGTCTTCGATCCGCTGCAAGGCCGCATCGATCTTGGAAATCAGCTTGCGCTGGCGGTCGCGGGCACGAAGTTCAATGGCACGATCAGTTTCAGATGAGGCTCTGTCGGCAAGATCTGGATGGTTAGCGCTTTCTTCAGCGAGGTGGTCCAGGGTTTCACGCGCTTCCCGGAGGATATCATTTTTCCAGGCGATCAGTTTGGCTCGGAAATATGCCCTCTGGTTGGCATTCATGAACTCATCATCTTCCGAGAGGACGTAGCTGCTAAGGTCGATCTTCTCACTCAACGCAATTCTCCTGAAGAACAGCTCTAGGCCGGGTCTATACTCCAATCCACGGGTGCGGTTCAAGTGTTCTGGGCGGCATTAAGGCATTTTTAAAAGTGTCACAAAAAACGGCTAAATGCCTATTTCCAATGCGCATTCTGTAATCATCGATTCGAAGCCTTCCACAAAGATTAGCAGATGGCGATCTTCGCGATCTGTTGACGGCAGATAGCGCGCCGGGCTAGTCGAAGATGTCCACAACCATCGAAAAGCAGCTCATGGTGACCATCGAACCGCCGCCCTCCCGTCTTCTGCTTCTCCGTCACGCCAAGTCTGGCTGGGCTGAACCGGGCCAACGAGACTTCGATCGCATGCTGGATGACGCCGGATTTGCGGAGGCTGAATTGGTGGCTTCCAAAGCATCGGATCGGGGATTGCGTCCCGATTTGGTGATCTCTTCGACAGCCGTGCGCTGCCGTCAGACGGCCGATGCCATCAGGCGCGCATTTGGTGAAGACCTGGATATTTCCTTTGTCGACGAACTCTACAACGCGCCGCTCGACACCTATATCGCGCTCCTTGCGGCCCAGAGCGCCGTACAGTCCCTCATGATCATCGGCCACAACCCGGCGATGGAAGAACTGCTCGAGGCCCTGATCGGGCATGACCGGATGGCCGCCGTCATTCCTACAGGCTATCCCACCGCAGGCCTATCGGTTCTCGATCACGGCGGGTCAATCATCGCCGCCGCCGGGACATGGCAGTTGAAGGATTTCGTCACGCCCTAACGGGTCTGCTCCATAACGGTCAAAGCACCTTTTTACCGCCAAATGGATCGCTATATGTGAGGCACGACTCTCCACGAGGATCTTGCCTTGCCGCCATCCCTGACGAGCCTGACCGACGACGCGCTGATTGCCTTCGATAATCTGACAGACCGCGCTGCAAGCCTGCTGCATCCGACGATCCGGCTTGGAGTCACAGGCCTTTCCCGCGCAGGCAAGACAGTCTTCATCTCCTCCCTTGTGCACAACCTTCTGCATGGCGGCCGCCTGCCTCTTTTCGAGCCCATGCGCTCAGGCCGTATCTCCTCCGTCAGACTGGAGCAGCAGCCGGATGATGCGGTTGCCCGCTTCCAGTACGAGGACCACATACAGGCGCTGGTGCGCGAAAGGATCTGGCCCGATTCGACGCGCGCCATTTCGGAGCTTCGCCTGACGCTGGAATATCAAAGCGCCAGCGGATGGGGACGTCTGTTTTCGTCCGGCAAGCTCTCGATCGACATTGTTGACTATCCGGGTGAATGGCTTCTGGACCTACCACTTCTCGGCCAGGAATATTCGACCTTCAGCGAGAGGACGCTGCAGCTTGCCGAAACCGGCATCCGCCGCGAACTGTCGGAAACCTGGCGGCAGATGACGAAAACAGTCGACCCGGACGCACCCGCCGATGAAATGACGGCGCGGCGGCTGGCGGAAGCCTTTACCGGATATCTCCGCGCCTGCAAATCCGATGAGCGCTCGCTGTCGACGCTTCCGCCCGGTCGCTTCCTGATGCCGGGAGATCTGGAGGGCTCGCCCGCACTCACCTTCGCGCCGCTGCCGCAAACCCCTGATGGCAAATATGCCAAGGGATCGCTTGGCGCCATGATGGCGCGGCGCTACGATGCCTATCGCAATGTGGTGGTAAAGCCGTTCTTCCGGGAGCATTTCGCGCGCCTCGACCGGCAGATCGTGCTCGTGGATGCGCTTCAGGCGCTGAACCGGGGACCAGAAGCCGTACAGGATCTGGAGCGCGCGCTGTCGGATGTGCTGGCCTGCTTCAAGCCCGGAACCAATTCCATCATCTCATCCCTGACTGGCAGGCGAATCGATCGCGTATTGATTGCCGCGACCAAGGCCGATCATCTCCATCACGAAAGCCACGATCGGCTGGAAGCCATTACGCGGCGGCTGGTGGATCGCGCCATCCACCGCATCGGCATGGCGGGCGCCGGCATTGACGTGATGGCAATAGCCTCGGTCCGCGCCACCCGTGAGGCCACTGTAAAGCAGGATGGCATGTTGCTTCCCGTCATCACCGGCACGCCCATCGAAGGCGAAAAGATCAACGGCGAGATCTTCGACGGGAAGAGGAAAACAGCCATATTTCCCGGTGACTTACCGGAGAAACCGGATTCACTTTTTCACCAACTTGATTCAAAACCTCAGGAAACACTCCTACCCGATTTGAATATCGTTCGTTTTCGGCCTCCATCCCTGGAGGATACGGGCGGCGCCATCCAGCTATCGGTGCCGCACATCCGACTCGACCGGGCCCTCCAATTTCTGCTGGGAGATCGACTGGCATGACCTCGAACGACCACGCCCCGCCGAGTGGGCCGCAACCCACCCGCCGTCCCGGCAGTTTCTCACTGGAGGAGCCTGAACGGATGGCGGAGGTCAGACGCCGCCCGCAAAGCTTTGATGAGGGCTTCACGGTCGTCGCAGATGAGGAAGATCCCTTCATCACACCGGAAGAGATGGCGGCAGCCGATGCCGCCATCGCGCAGCCCCGCAAGCGACACTTTTCCTTCGGTAAGCTCGCACTCGGAGCCTTTACCGCCTTCCTGTCTCTGGCCTTCTGGCTCTGGGCAGATCAGGTGGTCCGCGATCTCTTCGCTCGCGCCGACTGGCTGGGCTACACGGCTGTCATGGTGCTTGGCATCGCAGTCGCTGCACTTTCCATTGTGGTGGGCCGCGAAGTGTACGGCATCCTTCGACTCGGTGCGGTGCAGACCCTCAAGGCAGATGCCGAAGCGGCAACCGCAACGCCGGGACCAAAGGCTGCGCGGGCGCTGGTCGACCGTTTGACGAAGCTGCTGGCCCATCGTCCGGAAGCTGCGCGCGGCCGTGCGGCTTTGGCCGCCACGAAGGACGAGATCATCGACGGTCCGCAGCTGATCGAGCTGGCGGAACGGGAACTGCTGGCGCCGCTGGATCAGAAGGCACGCGCGCTGATTCTCGCAGCGTCGCGGCGTGTCTCGGTCGTCACCGCCGTCAGCCCCCGTGCCGTGGTGGATCTTGCCTATGTTCTGTTCGAAGTCACGCGACTGGTACGCGCCATGGCCGATCTCTATGGCGGGCGCCCAGGCACGATCGGCCTGCTGCGACTGCTGCGCGACGTGATCGCCCATCTCGCCGTCACGGGCTCGATCGCGGTCGGTGACAGCCTTGCGCAACAGGTGTTGGGGCACGGTCTGGCTGCCAAACTATCGGCGCGATTGGGTGAAGGCGTCATCAACGGCATGTTGACCGCCCGCATCGGAATCGCCGCCATGGACCTCTGCCGCCCGCTACCCTTCCGAAGCCTGAAAAGGCCCGGTATAGGCGACTTTCTGTCGGACATAGCCCGCAACGACCGGTCACCAACGTAAAGACGAGAGGCTCTAAAACGCCCGCCGGAAACCAGTCATTAACCATTCCCGACATAAATTACGGGCTGCTACAGGACGCTGCTCGCCCAAGGAAAGTCAAATGGTCTCGCGCTTCTTTTCGTTCTCCGGCGGGTTTTCTGCCGCTGCAATCATGGCCATGACGGCACTCGTGCCGCAGGCTCACGCCGGTTCGCGCGACCAGGCATTCTTCGAGAATGCATCAGGCGCCTGGAAGGGTCCCGGTGAAATCGTGGCCGGCAAATACAAGGGCACGAAGTTCACCTGCAACCTGACAGGCGAACCCGGTCCCGATGGCGAGACCGGTATCAAGCTGGACGGAACCTGCCGGGTTGGCGTGTTCAAGCAACCAATGTCCGCCACCATCATTCGCAAGGGCGACGGCTACAAGGGCCAGTTTCTGGATGGTGCTGACGGCAAGGGTCTCGATATTGTATCGGGCGCTGTGAATGGCGATCGCATCGTTCTTGGCATCAACCGCGCCACGCTGAACGGCGCGATGATCGCCCGCATGCAGGACAAGAACGCCATGAACATCACGATCTCGGTGCGCGTCGAGGATGAGATGGTTCCTGTCATCGGCCTTGCTCTGACCCGCGATACGGATGCCGTCGTTGTCGGCTCGATCAAGAACTGATTGATGACGCAGAGCGGACGGGTCAACCCGTCCGCCACCATTGCTGGCTCTCGTCTGCGATCTCGATCCCAGCGACATCCGCTCCGGCTAACCAGTCAGCGACCTTCTTACCCTTCACCTCAAGATCCGGCGCGATATCCGCCAACGGCATCAACACGAAGCCACGCTCCGTCATGCGCGGGTGCGGAACCGTGAGCCGCGCGCATTCCTGCTCAAGGCTGTCATAGGTCAGCACATCAATATCGATGGTCCGCGGTCCCCATCGCTCGATCCGCTCCCGCTTCATCGAACGTTCGATTTCAAGGCAGGTCGTCAACAGGTCATCCGGCGCAAGCTGCGTGTCGAGCAAGGCACAGGCATTGAAGAAGTCGGCCTGATCAGTCTTACCCCATGGTGGTGTGCGATAAAGCCGCGAAACGGCGACCACGCGACAGTCCGGCCTTGCGTCAAGAATCTCCAATGCATCCGCCATCAGCCGGCGCGGATCGCCAATATTGCCGCCAAGCCCCAGCGAAGCCCGATGCCAGCCGCGTTCAGGGGCGATGTTCAACGCGAACCTCCACGTAATCGAGAATGCCGGGAATGGGGACGCTCGGCTTGCGCACAGTGATGGCAGCCCGGCGGATCAACGGAAACCGCTCACACAGCGCCACCGCTATATCATTGGCCAGCGCCTCGATCAGCGAGCGCCGCGTCTGGGTCACCACCTGCTCAATAACCGTAAAGGCGTGGCCGTAGTGAACGGTTTCATCCAGCCTGTCGTCGGTCAGCGCATCGCTGATAGGGACATCCAGTTCTGCGTCCACGAAGAAACGCTGACCGAGGGCCGCCTCCTCGGCAAGGACACCATGTCTGGCGTAAAAGGCGCAGTTCTTCAGCGTGATGGTGTAGACACTCATGCTCTCATCTTTCTCTGAGCCGCCAATACCGCATCAGCCAGACGCAGGGCGTCGCGATTGCCCGGAATTTCGTGAACGCGAAAAATCACGGCACCCGCCACCCTCAACAGGGCAGTCGTGGCCGCAGTTCCGACATCCCGCTGATCAGCCGCCTCGCGCTCGGTGATTGCACCGATAAAGCGCTTGCGGGACGTACCGGCAAGAAGCGGCAAGCCGAACCGTTGCAGTTCGTGGAATCGCGCCATTAGCTCGGTATTTTCCGCGACATCTTTTGCGAAGCCAAAACCTGGGTCCAGAACGATGCGGTCTCGTCCAATCCCGGCCCTTTCGGCCATCTCGATCGATGTCTTCAGAAATACATCCTGGTCGGCAATCACATCTGTCAATTTGTGGCGCTCGCGCCCGGTATGCATGATCACAACACCCGCGCCAGCCTCCGCCACGACGCGCGCCATGTCCGGGTCGCGTTGCAGCCCGTACACGTCATTGACGATATGGGCTCCGGCCGCGAGTGCCCGCTTTGCCGTCTCCGCGCGGTAGGTGTCGACAGAAATCACCGCATCGGTCTGACGCGCAAGTGCCTCGATGACCGGTAGCACCCTCGCCTGCTCTTCCGCGGCATCGACGGGGTCAGCATTCGGCTTGGTCGACTCTCCGCCGATGTCGAGGATAACGGCGCCCTGTTTGACACAGGTCAGCGCATGCTCAACCGCGGCTGCCGCGGAAGCGTGACGACCGCCATCGGAAAAGGAATCCGGTGTCACGTTGACAATGGCCATGAGATGGCCCGCCGCCCCAAGCGCGAGCTGCCTCCCGCCGCCAACCCGCCAGACGCTGTTGCAGTTAAACGTCACGGTTGACCTCAATCCCTTCCACACACAGAGAATTTCGCCACGACCCGTTGCGAACGAAACGGCTATGCCCCAAGCTTTGGGCAACTTCAATGTCGCAGGCCAAAGAATGTCGTTTCAGCTGAGCCGTCCTCTGCTTTCTGCAGCCTGCCTCGTGCTCTGCGCCATCGCGACGCCCGCATTGTCGGAGCCGCGGATCACCAAGACCTACAGCTATTTCACCATTGGCGGGCGCACCGCTGAAGAACTGGACGCTGAACTCGGCCGCAGGGGACCGCAGACCAACCACGCAGGCTTCCGCCACCCGGGCGCGACGGAAATCAGCTTCGGCGGCGACGTGACCTATCTGGAGGGCAGCCGCCGGTGCTCCGTCGGAGGCGTGCGGGTCACATTGAAAACGCGCATCATTCTGCCGCGCTGGAAAAATCGGAACAAGGCAGAGCCGACGCTCGGTCTGATCTGGGATACACTCTCCGCCGACATCAAGCGGCATGAGGAGCGCCATGCGGAAATCGCCCGCGGCCACGCACGCGATCTCGAGCGCACGCTGCTTGAACTGCAGCCAGCGGCAAATTGCGATATTCTGGAGAAGCAGGCGGGCCAGATCACGCAACGTATCATTCAAAAACATGATGAGGATCAGCAGCGGTTCGACCGCGTGGAAGCGGCCAATTTCGACGCCCGCATGATGCGCCTTTTGCAGTATCGCTCCAGCCGTTCACGCTAACTGCTTCAGGCAGCCGGCCCGCACGAAGTTAGGATAGAGAATCACTTCCTTGCGCGAAGCTGGCGCAAGACCCAGCGAATTATCGGCAAAATCTACTAATAGATTGATTGCGAAATCGCTCATATAGTGAAGCTATTGATAGAGACGAACCACGAGGCCCTATCAAAGATAGAATCCGCTGTCGCCTCCGAGGCGGCGTGAGGCGACAGCGGATATCATCTCTCGGCTTTTCCGGCGCATTGGCGCCCAGTGAAATTCAGTACACGAATTCAGTCACTGTCCGAGTTTTCCGGCGTTCTCCCGGCGTATCAGATCACCCACGGAGTTTTCCTCCCTCTCCTGTTGGGCGATGCGCCCGCCTTGGCCTCGCTTGTCGCGTCAGCGTCCGGCGAGGCACCTTTTTTTCTGGCGTCAGCCCTGGCGTTCCGGCACGCTCACCACAAGCCCATCCAGCTCTGGTTTGATCTTGATCTGACAGGACAGACGCGAATTGGGACGCACATCTACCGCAAAATCGAGCATGTCTTCTTCCATCGGCTGTGGCCCGCCGACTTTCTCGGTCCAGGCCTCATCCACATAGACATGACAGGTGGCGCAGGCACAGGCGCCGCCACATTCTGCATCAATCCCTGGTACCGAATTGCGCACAGCATTTTCCATGACCGTGGAGCCCGGCTCTGCATTGAGTTCGAAACGGGTTCCGTCGAAGGCGACAATGGTGATCTGTGTCATGGAAGAAGTCCTGGCGTGAATGTGAAAGAGGCGGCGATGTCTTCCGACAATTCGCCGCCTCAGTCAACGTTTTGCGCCGCACGCGGCGTGTCCGAATGGTGCGCTAAGCGCTTATCGGGACAGCTTTAGAATGAAGTTCTCGGCCTCTACCACCGATGCTCCAAGCGCCGCAAGCAAAGCGGCATCCTTGCTGGATGCTTCGACGGCTTCACAGTAGGAGGCAACGCGGAAGGCGCCGACAGCATTGGCAGCGCTGCGGAGGCGATGCGCCGCAGCACTGATCGCATCTGGTGATCCCTGACCGATCTCCTGCAGGGCCGCGCGCGCCTGGCGTGCAAACAGATGCAGAACCTCGATCTCCAGGTTCTTGTCTCCCATGGTCTGAACGGCCAGATGAACAAGATCGATGGGGCGCGAATTGGAGGGTGTAGCACCCCGGGCATTATCCGGAGCTTCGAATGCAATACTGACCGCAGCCATGTACCGTTTTTCCCGTTGTTATGTCCTGAAGCCCAGTCTCGCTGGGCGCCGTCGCTATCCCGTTAAATTCCGGCACAATCGCGGCATCAATTTCGGGCTATGGTTAATTTCCGCTAACTACAGCGGATGAAACGGGAAATTGCGGGTACCGGGGTTTAAATTCTGTTAACAAGGGTCAATTGCCACAGCCTCATATGCGGTCATAATTGTGTATGGTGACCGAATGTGCCACTACAGTACGATTGGAAGAGGTGTAGACTACCCGTCTGCGCCCTTTGAATTGCATCGGTAAGGGCGCGCCGTATAACAGGTTGGCTGCGCGTTTACCGGATCTTAGAGTGTGCGGGCTGCAAGGATGCGTTAAGCGCATCGTGGAGCCTGAAGGCTGATCATCGGTGGAGCTCAAGCGGCGGAGCACCCGGTCGTCTGCCGGAAGAGTGAGTAGCGAGGCGTAACCGCATGGCGAAGAACCCGATTAACGAGTCGATCGACGAAACCGCCTTCCAGGCGCTGGAAGACGCGCTGAAAGTCGACTTCAATGAAGAGCCGACGCCAAAGCCTCAAAGCAGCAAGCCAGCCCCTTCTTCTCGGGAGTCGTCCGTGGCGGACAAAACGCAGCAGCGTCCCGCATCCCAACCCCGCCGGACGCGAGCGGCGGAAACACCCGTGCGCCAGCAGACCGCCGAACCCACACCCGCCAAATCGCCCGCCTTCGAACCTGCCAATGACAGCGGACGCCGCAACGCCAATGCGATTCTGAGATCGCTTGAAAACGGCTCGATGCGCTCCGCCATTCGCAACGCCTCGATCATCTCCGTACTTTGGACAGTTGCCGGCGTTGGCCTCGGCCATCTGCTTTATGGATCGCAGCTCTGGCATATCGCATCGCTGGCCGACCTTTTGGCAATGCCGGGCGTTGTGGCGATCTTTGTCGGCATCGTCGTGCCGGTCATGCTTTTCTTCGCCTTCGCCATCATGATGGCCCGGGCCCACGATCTTCGCAACGCAGCCCGCTCCATGGCGGAAGTGGCACTTCGCCTCGCCGAGCCGGAGACCATCGCGTCCGAGCGGATCATGTCGGTCGGACAGGCCGTGCGCCGCGAAGTCTCCGCCATGAACGAGGGCATCGAGCGCACCATCGCGCGCGCCACCGAACTGGAAACGCTGGTTCACTCGGAAGTGACGGCGCTGGAACGCAGCTACGCCGACAACGAATTGCGTGTGCGCGGTCTGGTCCACGAACTGGGCAGCGAGCGCGACGCGATCGTCAACCATGCGGAGCGCATCCGCTCCTCCATCGTCGGCGCCCATGACCAGCTCAAGGAAGAACTGTCTCTCGCAACGGAAGAAATCGCCGTTCGTCTCGCCACATCGGGCGAAGCCTTCGCCTCGATGATCGACACCCGCGCTGCTGTGCTGATGGAACGCTCCAATCAGGCTGGCGAAGCCCTTGGCTCGCTGCTTGCCGCGAAGACGGAAAGCCTGCTCAGCGCCTTCAAGACCTCGGGCTCGACACTCACGAGCGAGCTGGATGACCGTCTAGAGAAGCTGACCTCATCCCTGTCCAAGCACGGCAACGACATCGTCAGCCAGTTCGAGACGCGCGCTTCGACGCTCAATGCAAGCACCGAAAAGCTGAATACGGCGCTCGCCGAGCGCACCCGCATGCTCAACGAGACTCTGGTCGCACGCACCCGTGAGATCACCGAAAGCCTGAATGAGGGCGAGCGCGGCATTACCGGCTCACTGAACACGGTTCTTTCGAACCTCAACCGTTCGCTCGACGACAAGACCAAGTCGTTCCGCCAGAGCCTGCAGAATGCAGCCGATGACACGGTCATGGATCTCGACCTGCGTACGGGCCTCTTCGAAGAGCGTCTGCAGGGTACGATCAGTCAGATGAGCGCGACCTTCGACACGGGCCTTTCGACCTTCACGAGCGCCTTCGACCAGCGCGCCGGTTCGCTCGAAACGAAGCTGACCGAGAGCCTCTCGCGCATCAACGAGACTGTCTCAGGCGGCTCGCGGTCCATCGAAGGTATCCTGAGCACCAGCATCGATCGCCTGGGCTCCACCCTCACCGATCAGTCATTCGCCATTGCCACGACCTTGGGCACCGGCCAGGAAATGATCGAAAGCACGCTGGACAGCGGAACGCGCCAGCTCGGCGACACGCTTTCCACCCATACGCAGTCTCTTGGTTCGGATCTGGATGCGCGCAGCCGTGAACTCGCCGAGCAGTTCGAAAGCCGCAGCCGAGCTCTGAGCGAACATTTCGATAGCGGCAGCCGCCTTCTGGTTTCCGATATCGACGAGCGCAATCGCAGCCTCGTCAGCGACATCGACAGCCGCACCCGCGAACTGACAGGTGCGCTGGCCGCCCGTAGCGCCGAAATCACCGACGCCCTTGGCAATGCGCATCAGCGTATCGACAGCGTGATGAGCGAGCAGGGCAGCGCCCTCTTCACCGCCATCTCGGAAAGCCAGTCCCGCTTCGAGCAAAACCTCACAACCCGTTCCAGCGCTATCATTGACGCCGTCACCGGTGGTCAGCAGCGCTTCGCGGAAGTGTTGGATGAAAAGGCCGCCAGCCTGCAACAGGTCGTTTCCGGTGCGCCGGAACGTCTCGCGGGTGTTCTCGATAGCCGCATCGAAACCATGGCGCAAACGCTTTCGGAAGGGCATCAGCGCATTGAGGGCGATCTCGGTCGCCGCATGTCCGATCTCGGCGAAATCGTCGGAGGCGCAAGCGAACGTGTGGGGGCAGCACTCGACAGCCGTCTTGAAGCTTTGAACCAGACGCTTGCCGACGGGCATCAGCGCATTGAGGGCGATCTCGGCCGCCGCATGTCTGATCTCGGCGAAATCGTCGGTGGCGCCAGCGACCGGGTGGGCGCAGCGCTCGACAGCCGTCTCGAGACCCTCAGCCAGACACTGGCAACCAGCCATCAGCGCATCGAAGGAGACCTTGGTCGTCGTATTTCCGATCTTGGCGAAATCGTCAGCGGTGCGAGCGAACGCATCGGCGATGTCCTTGACGATCGCACCATGGCGCTCACGGCAACGATCGCGCTCAGCGAAGATCGCCTCACCGGCGCGATCGACGAGAAGACATCAACCCTGATGGAGACGGTCGAAAAAGCCGACAGCCGGATCGAAGACGCCTTTGCCGCACGTGCTGATGCCATTCGTGCGGCCTATGCCGACAATCAGGCGCTTCTGGATCACGCGCTGGAAACGCGCAATGCGGAGCTTTCACGCCTACTCGAAAATGGTAGTTCCAGTGTCGAGCGCACACTGGAAACAGGGACGCTGCGTCTGGAAACGTCCCTGTCGCAGAATGCCCAGCGCATTGAAAATACGCTGACCGACAATGTCGAGCGGATCGACACCAGCCTGCTCGGCGCAGTTTTGCAGGTCGAGACTGTTATTGCCACCGGCGAAGAACGTCTGGGCGGAATCGTCGACAGCGCGAGCGGGCGTATTGCCGACACGCTGGATGCTGGCTCGAATGGTCTGCAGTCTGCGCTTGATGCGCGTCAGGCACGTATCCAAGCCACGCTCGAACAGACATCCGATCGTCTCCAGGGCACCCTCGACCAGGGCACTGACCGCCTTCAGGGCACGATCGATTATGGCACCGAACGCCTGCAAGGCACTTTGGATAGCCGGCATGAGCGCTTCCGCGACACGCTCGAACAGAGCGAGGCGCGCATGCAGGGCACATTGGATGCCCGCCATGAGCGCTTCCGTGACACCCTGGAACAGGGCCAGGAGCGTATGCAGGATACGCTGGAGACCAACCACCAGCGCCTGCAGGATACGCTGGAAAGCCGTCGCGCGATGATCGGCTCAACGCTGAGCGACGCGCAAGAGCAACTCGGCGAGATGCTGATGGATCAGGCAACCTCCATCGGCACAACGATCGCGACAAGCACCGGCATGCTGGAAATGTCGATGGAAGCGCAACAGGATGCGTTGCGGCAGGTCATCGACGGCGCTGGTACCGAGCTCGAAGGCCGTCTGCGCGATACTGCAGGCGACCTCACGGGCAAACTGGTGGATGCTGCGCGCGAAATTACCGCCTCAGCAGACCAGTTCTCCAGCCGTGTCGAACAGACCGTCGGCGGCGTATCGTCGGCTCTTGATGATGCGGGTCGTCGCATCGAAGGCACGTTCGGTGGCCTTGAAGACCGCATCCGCAACCAGGTGGGCGAAGTGTCGGGCATGGTCAGCGGCGTCGGCCGCGAATTGTCCGAAACGCTGGCGCAGCGCACAGCTGAGCTGGAGCGTGTCAACCAGGAGAATGCAGAGCGTCTGGCCGCAGCATTCGACACTGGCACCGCCCGCTTCGAAGAGCGCCTGTCCACCATGGATCGCGCTCTCAATATCGGTCTCGACAATGTCAGCCGCACCATCGAAGGCCGCGCCTCGGCGCTTGCGTCTTCGTTGCGAGACGCCGTCACCAGTGCGGCCCAGGAGCTGGATGGCGAGGCACTGCGCTCTGCCGAGGCCTTGGCAAAGGTCGGGCAGCAGTTTGCCGAGGAAGTCACATCGCGCAATGCAGACTTCGCACGCGCCATTGAAGATCGCACCAACGAAATCGCCGGCCGCCTCAGCGAGACGCAGACGCGTCTTGCAGGTCAAGCTGCCGATGTCGCCGGCGCATTTTCGGATGCCGGCAATTCCATCATCAGCAAGATCTCCGAAGCCGAGGCGCTGGTTCAGCGCCAGGTTGGCTCGATTTCCGAAGCCTTGGGCGAAGCGGAGCGCAATCTGGATGCCCGCGGTGCGTCGATCCGTTCCTCGCTCGCTGAAGCCGCTGCCACCATCGACGAGACCCTGCGCAATGTCGATCAGACCCTGGAAGGCCGCAGCGAAAACATCCGCTCGTCGCTGACCCAGACAGCCGGTGAAATCAACGCCGCTATCGACGCGGTCGACAAGGCCTTGGAAGCCCGCGGCGAAGCTATTCGCGCGGCCCTCGACAATCGCTCGCGCGAACTCAACTCCATGCTGGCATCGCGGTCCGCGGAACTCTCGCGCCTCATCGAGGAGCAGGCAAAGCCGATGGTCGAGGAATATTCCTCTGCCGGACGCAGCGCCGCCGAACGTTTGGCCTCCGCGGCCGACCAGAGCGCGGAGCGCCTCGTTGCAGCCGCCGAAGTCAGCTCGCAGCGCCTGCGTCAGGAGAATGCATCGCTGGTGGAAGCCATTACGGCGCGCACCAATGAGACGCTGGCCGCGATCTCGGAACGCACGCAGCAAGCAGCCGGCACCATCCGGGGTGCCGAGCAGAGCCTGGCCGGCAGCGTGAACAGCTTGATCTCCCGCCTGGAAGACAGCAACTCCGGCATCGCCTCGCTCGTCGAAGCAGCGGCTCGCGAAATCGGCGTTGCCGTCGAGCGTGCCTCTGCGGAACTTGGTGCGGCTGATCAGAAGCTCGACCAGACTGCAGCACGCTTCACGCACTCGGCAAGCAATGCAGCGGACATGGTCTCCAGCTCCAGCCGCCTCCTCGAAACCAATGTCGAGCGCCTCACGCAGGTGTCCGGAAACACGCTCAGCCAGGTCGGCGGCATTGTCGGCCAGTTCGACGATTATGCCAAGGTGCTTGGTCAGGCCTCGCAGCTTCTCGGCGCTGCACAGTCCAACCTCGTCAGCACGCTCTCGGAACGTCAGGACGCGCTGCGGGCACTGTCCGCCGGTCTCGTCAAGCGCTCCGAGGAAATCGAAGCGAACATGCGCAACCTGTCTGCTGTGGTCGATGGCGCCTTCCAGCGCGCCGAAGAACGCTCCGCGGAAGTCGGCACGCATCTGCGCTCCAGCATCCAGTCGTCCTTTACGGATATCGATCAGTCGCTGGCACAGACGCAGCAGCGTGCGGATGCCACGGCAGCCGGCATGCGTGCGGCCCTCACCGGCGCTGGCGAGGAAGCAACGCGTGCCATCGAAGCAACGCTCACCGACGCCGAGCGCCGCTCGCGCGAACTGGCTGAGCGCATGCGCAGCGGCATTTCCGGCTCGCTGTCCGATGTCGAGCGCATGCTGACCGAAGCCGCCGGCAAGTCCGACGCTGCCGCGCAGCAGCTACGCGACACGCTGCGCCAGTCCGTCGAGGAAGCCATCGGCCGCTTCTCCGGCGCAACGGATGAGATCCGCCGCTCCGCCAACGAGATCCGCCAGGAGCTGGACAGCACACGCTCGGAACTCAAGCGTGGCGCATTCGACCTGCCGGAAGAGGCCAAGGAGAGTGCTGCCGCCATGCGCCGCGCCGTGTCCGAGCAGATCAAGGCGCTGCAGGATATCTCTGCGCTGGTCGGTCGCTCGGCGCAGCAGTTGGAAGTATCTGCCCCGGCGCCCGCTCCTGTCGCAGCACCTGTTATCCGACAGGCACCTGCCCCGCAGCACGCCGCTCCTGTCATCCAGCAGGTCGCCGCACCACAGCCGGCCCCTCAGCAGGTACGCCAGGCCCCGCTCGTCGCGCAGCAGCCGCAACCGGCTCGCCCTGCCGCGCCGCGCAATGATGCCTATGCAGCGCCCGCCGGCCTGCGTGGCACGCTACCGGCAGAGCGTCCGGCCCCGGTTGTTCAGCGCACAGCGGAACCGCAGCAGCAGACCCGTGGCGAAGGCGGTGGCTGGATCAGCGATCTCCTGCGCGGCGCGTCCCGTGACGAGCAGGCGGAAGCTCAACCGGTTCGCCAGCAGCCTGCCCGTGCGCCTGAAGCACCGGTGCGCAATGGCGATAACCGTAATCCGCGCCACATGGTGGAATCGCTCAACTCGCTCTCTGTCGATATCGCCCGCGCAATCGATCACGATGCCTCTGTCGAGCTGTGGCGTCGCTATCAGCGCGGCGAGCGTGATGTCTTCACGCGCCGCCTCTACACGCTGAAGGGCCAGCAGACCTTCGACGAGATCCAGCGCAAATACGAGCGCGAGCCGGAATTCCGCACCGCAGTCGATCGCTACATTGCCGACTTCGAAAAGCTGCTGGCCGATGTCGCCCGCACGGATCGCGACAAGAGCGTGACCCAGAGCTACCTGACCTCTGATACGGGCAAGGTCTACACCATGCTTGCCCACGCAGCCGGCCGCTTCGGCTGAGGCTCGGTAACCGTCAGAACCTAAAAAACCGCCGCGTCAAACCGGCGGTTTTTCTTTATGGTCCAGCAGAAATGGCGACCCCTGCAGGACTCCAATCCATCATTATGAGCTTTAGCAAGCTTCCGGGAGAACGATCCAATGGCCGATGAGGGAACGTTGCTGGCGCAGATCATTGCGCTTGAAGAAGCGCTTCACCGACCGGACGTTCGGCGCGCGCGAGACAGGCTGGAATCGCTGCTGGCGGACGAGTTCAGAGAGATTGGCGCGTCTGGCAGGTTCTATGGCCGCGCAGAGATAATTGAACTTCTGACGCAGGAGGACAAGGGCGGAGACGAAAGCACGTTCCTCGCTTCAGACTATGCGCTGACATCCATCTCGGAGGACGCGGTCCTCCTCACGTACCGGACAGACAGGCTGCAAGCCGACGGCACACACCGTCATGCTTTGCGCAGCTCAGTCTGGAAGCGGGAGGGCTGCGCATGGCGACTGTTCTTCCATCAGGGAACGTTGACCGGCCCAAAATGACAACGCCGCCGGGATGAGCGGCGGCGGCGCTTTCATAAGAATATCGAACGGCGAGAGTGCTAACCACCCTCGCCTCGGAAGCTCACAGCGAGCGCAGCGTCCAGTCCACGATCTGGGCGCCCACCTGCGCAAAGGCATTGTTGATCGCTGCGATAAACTTGGCATTGTCGTCGCCGGAAACCGGCACCTGCGCCTTGAACACGTTCTGCGCCTTCACGGAGCCATTGCGATCATTGAGGATCTTGACGGAAATCTCGACCCGCGCCGACTTGGGGCTGCGGGCATCGATTTCAAAGGCGCGAATATCGGCCACAACCTGATAATCGATCGCCAGCCCCTGCCCGGGCTTGCCGACGCCGCCGAGCTTACCGGTGTTCTCGAATGCCTGAACCAGCTTCGACTGCACCATGCGCGGCAGGCGGTCACCCCATTGCGAATTGGAGAGATACTGAATCTCGGATGGCGAGACGCGCACAACGACTTGCTCGCTATCCAGCGATTTCAGCGCCGTCGGCTCCGGCACCAGGATCTGGCGGTTCTTGACCGTCGGCCCGTCAGCACGCGGCGTCAGCGACAGATCGAAAGTATCATTGTTCGCCTTGCTGCCGCAGCCGCTCAAAAGCGCTGCCGCGACCGGCAGCACCATGAAGGCGAGGTATCGCAGACCGCGCCCGTTGTTACCCTGCCTGTCGATCATTCCGTCCCCACTGGCTCGCTTCATCAACGCCGCGTCCTGCCATCATATTCCTTGACCGTTTCCCCGCCAAAGATCAAACGCTGCGGGTTCTGGTCGAAATTGGTAATCGTCTCATTCAGGCTTTGCACCGCACGCCTCGTATCGGTGACAAGCGACTGCACATCGCGCAGTCCGGTGCCGGAGAAACGGGCCAGATTGTCGGCAATCGGTCCGATCTTGGCGTTCAGATTGTCGGCGGTGGCGCGAATGGATTGAAGCGTCTTCTGCGCTTCCGCCATCAGGCCCTGGCTGTCGTTGCCGCTCACCATTCCATCCACCTTGGCCAGAATGCCATCCACACGGGTGGAGGCTGTATTCAGCTTCTGCGCCAGTTCGGTAAAGTCCTTGATCGCCTGATTGATCTCCCCGCGTCGATCGGCCACGCTGTCCACAACGCTGCGGGCAGAAGAAATGGCGTTGCGCGCATCGGCAGAGGCGGCAGTGATGTCATTGACGGCGCTCTTGACGTTGTTGGCGTCAACAGCCGCCAGCAGCGTATCGGCGCGCTTCAGAACCGATTGCGCCTCGACACCGGCTTGGTTGAAGCCGGCTGCGGCCTGCTTCACCTGCGCCATGATATCACCGATCTGGTCGGTGGATTTGGCGATGTCCGCAGTGATCTTTTCGGCATTTCCGACGACGTGATTGATCTTGTCGGCATCGATCGCCTTCACCAGACCTTCAGCCGCAGCCAGCGTGGAATCGAGCCGATCGGAGACCTTGTTGAAGGTGCCGGAGAGCGTCGTCAGTGATTTCAGGAAGTCATCGATCGCGCCGGAATTGGCAGCCAGCGCGCCACTGAAGGCTTCCGCATGCTCGATGGTGCGCGTCAGGGGACCGCGCGCATCGGTGACAAAGCCCTGGATCTGGGTGATGGCATCATCGGCCCGCTGAAGGATCTTGTCGGCGGTGGCAAGCAGGTTGGTCACGCTCGATTGGTCGGCCAGAAGCACCGCAGGTCGGCCCGTCTCCTGCGCCTTCTGCAAAATATTGTCATCACCCACCCGACCACCGGAAAGCTCGATATAGGCGGCACCGGTCAGGCCCTGCACTTCAAGAACGGCCTTGGTGGAGGAGTAAACCGGCGCGCTCATCTGCACTTCGGTAAAGGCAATCGAGTAGCGCGGATCATCCGGATCGATCTTCAGGCTGCGGACGGTGCCGACCGCTATGCCGTTGAACCGCACAGCGGAACCGACGGAAAGGCCATTGGCGGAACCGGGAATACGAATGGCGAGCTCACCCATGGGGCCGCTTCGCCCGAACTCCGCCATCCAGTAGACGAAGGCAAAAGCCGCCGCCACGACGAGAAGCGTGAAAAAGCCGACAATGGCGTAGTTGGCTTTGGTTTCCATGGCTTTTACTTTCCTGGCCCGGCGCCGTTATGATGGTCGTCCTCGGTCACGACAGACCGGGCACGCTTTCCGCGGAAATAGGATTTAACCCAAGGGTCATCACAGGCGAGCATATCATCCAGCGTCCCTTCGACGAGAACGCGTTTTTGTCCCAATACGGCGATTCGGTCGCAGACGGAAAACAGACTGTCGAGATCGTGCGTCACCATATAGACGGTGAGACCCAGCGTGTCGCGCAGCTTGGCGATCAGCTGGTCGAATTCGGCGGCACCGATCGGGTCGAGACCGGACGTCGGCTCATCGAGGAAGACAAGCGCCGGATCGAGCGCCAGTGCCCGCGCAAGCGCCGCGCGCTTGATCATGCCGCCCGACAGTTCGGACGGATATTTGTCCGCCGCATCAGGCGCCAGCCCCACCATCTCGATCTTGAGATAGGCCAGCTCATCCATCAGAGACTGCGGCAGGTCGAGATATTCCCGCATGGGCAGCTGGATGTTCTCCTTCACCGTCAGCGCGGAGAACAGGGCACCGTGCTGGAAGAGAACGCCAAGCTGCATGTCGAGTTGCATACGTTGCTGTTCATCGGCATGCTCGTAATCGACGCCGAGAATGCGGATCGACCCCGAGCTATGCGGCAAAAGCCGCAACACGGTGCGCATCAGCACGGACTTGCCAGTACCAGACGCCCCGACGAAGCCAAGAATTTCGCCGCGATAGATATCGAGATCCAGGCTGTCGAGAACCTTCTTTTCGCCAAACGCAACCGTCAGGTCACGCACGGACAGAATGACCTTGTCATCCTCCGGATGCGCACGCGACTGGGTCTGGTCTTCCTGAAGGGCCATGCTTGTCCTAAAAATCGATTGAGGAATAGAAAATGGCAAAAAGGGCATCCATGAGGATGACCACGAAAATGGATTTCACCACGGCGGCTGTCACGTGCTGGCCGAGAGATTCGGCGCTGCCGCCCACCTTCATGCCTTCGACAGCCGACACGATGCCGATCGCCAGAGCCATGAAGGGCGCCTTGATCATACCAGATGCCACGGAGGAATACTCCACCGCTTCGTGCAGTCGCGACAGAAAGGTATCGAAGGTGATGCCGGAATAGACGAAGGCGATGATGGAGGCGCCGAACAGTGCGGCAAAGTTGGCGACGATCGTCAACAGCGGGAGCGCCACCGAAAGCGCCACCAGCCGGGGGAAGACAAGAACACCAATCGGATTGAGGCCGATGACGTTCAGTGCGTCGATCTCCTCGCGCATCTTCATGGAACCGATTTCAGCGGTAATGGCACTGCCGGAACGACCGGCAATCATGATCGCCGTCAGCAGCACGCCGATTTCACGAAGCTGCAGAATTCCGACCAGATCCACCACGAAAAGCTCGGCACCAAAATAGCGCAGCTGGAATGCGCCCTGCTGGGCAATGATCGCCCCGATCAGAAACGACATCAAAGTAATGATCGGAACGGCCCGCACGCCCATTCGGTCGATCTGGCTGACAACGGAGGCCGGCGATACACCCGCACCGCGACCAAGCTTCAGCTGCGTACCGCGAACAGCTGATCCCAGGATATGCATGCCGAACACCGCGTCATGGGCGAGATCAACAATCGCGCGGCCAGTCGGCTCGAAAATTCTCTCGAACAGAGTGCGGTTGTCGTTGTTATTGGCCGGCGGCTTGGGGACCTTCTCCGGCAGCACATCCAGAAGTTCCTGCAACGCTTCGCTGGCACCGGTCAGATGCACCGAGCGACCATCCGAAGTCCACTGAGTGATCAAACGGCGAATCAGCCAGGCGCCAGAAGTATCGATATGCTGCACCTGCGAGACGTCTATTTCGACCTCTCCGCCCGCACCCTGCTTTTCGAACTCCGCCAGCTTATGCAGTACGGGCGCAATGCTGCGATTGCGCCAATCACCTGACAAAACAAAGCGTTCGGCACTACCGGCTTCATCTGCCTTCTCGATTGTCGCAGGCATGACATCGCCCGACTTCGACTTAACTTGCATGTTTGGCAGCTCGAACGCGCTGTTGATCGTACCTGTGAGAGGCGCAATATAGCCTTCACCCGACATATTGCTACGCGGGGAACAAGGAAAACAATGCGTCGTAACCTCAAAGCCACAAAAGAAAGTTATCCGATTGCAGGCAGCTTCACGATCTCGCGCGGCACGCGCACCGAAGCGCATGTGGTCACCTGCACCATCGAGGAGGATGGCATGGTCGGTCACGGCGAATGCGTTCCCTATGCGCGCTATGGTGAAACGATAGAGGGCGTGATTGCGGCGATCGATGCCATGGCAGCCCCCATCAACGAGGGCCTGACGCGCGGACAGCTGCAACATGCCATGAAGGCGGGTGCTGCCCGCAATGCCATCGATTGCGCGCTGTGGGATCTCGAATGCAAGCAGGCGAACAAGCCTATCCATGACCTGCTGGAGCGTCCCGCCCAGCCGCCGTTGATCACCGCGTATACCATTTCGCTCGGCGAACCACAGGTCATGGCGGAACAGGCCCGCGCCAATGCCGCAAGGCCTTTATTGAAGGTGAAGGTGGGCACCGCTGACGACGTGGAGCGGATGAAGGCCGTTCGGCAGGCCGCTCCCGGCGCGCGCATCATCATCGATGCAAACGAAGGCTGGACCGACGAAAACATAGTCTATCATCTGGCCGCCGCGCGGGAAGCAGGTGTTGGGCTGATCGAACAGCCGCTGCCGGCAGGCAAGGATGACATCCTGCGCCGGATTGAGCGCCTCGTTCCTGTCTGTGCCGACGAAAGCGTGCATTCGACAGCAGATCTCGAAGGTCTTCGTGATCGCTATGATGCCGTCAACATCAAGCTGGACAAGACCGGCGGGTTAACCGAGGCGCTTCACATGAAGGTGGAGGCACAGCGGCTCGGCTACGTCATCATGGTTGGCTGCATGGTTGGTACATCGCTTGCGATGGCACCGGCCGTCGTTCTGGCTGCCGGATGCGATTATGCCGATCTCGACGGCCCGCTGCTGCTTGCACGCGATCGCGAACCTGGCCTTCGCTACGAGGGATCGCTCGTCTATCCACCAAGTCAGGCCCTTTGGGGCTGAAGCCGCCTCGACGTGAGTGAAAGGCCGGTGCCGAGCACGGCAACGGCCGCCATGACGAAGTATCCATTCTGTCCCAGCTCCCTGTAAAGAATGCCTGAGGCAAAGGTGGACGCGGCCAGAAACACGCCGTTGTAGAAGAAGAAGGTGCCCTGCACCGTCGACTCCTGACTCTCATGCACGGTCTCGACGATCTTCTGCTGCATGCCGAAATGCAGGAAGGCAAAGGAAAAGGCGTGGCAGCATTGCAGCGCCAGCGCTGGGCCGAAATCAAGCGGTAGCGCAAACAGGATCCAGCGGCCAATGGCGACGCAGGAACCGATAAGAATTAGCGTTTCAGGCCTGAGCCGTCGAGCGATCGCGCCCGACAGAAAGAAGAAGGCGATCTCCGCCAGCACGCCGACAGACCAGAGCATTCCGATCTGGTTTCCGGAAAAACCGGATTGCTGCCAATGAATGGCGGAGAACGCGTAATACATGCCATGGGTGGATTGAACGACCGTACAGCCGATCATCAGGAGGTAAAGATCGTTGGGGAAGGCCCGTGCCCGGCCGCCGCCTGCCCGGGAAGGTCGTTGCGCTGCCCGTCCAAGCCTTGGCACGCAGAAGGCGGCCAGCAGCGTCAGCCCGTAGGCGAGCGTGGCGGCCAGCGGCACGATCGTGCCGCCGAAGCGGGAAACCGCCTGCCCGGCAATGAGCGTAATCACAACGAAACCGATCGAGCCCCAGACGCGGATCGTCCCGTAGCGATAGCCCCAGCGACGCACCCCCGTCACGGTGATGGACTCCAGCACGGGCGTAAACGGCGCAAACGCCATGCCCTGCAGGGTGAAGAGGATAAGCACGAACCAGAAGGTCTCGGCAGGGATCAGCGATGCAGCCGTGATGACTGCAAGCACCGCGCAGCCGATGAGAATACGCGCCCGCTCCGCCATGCGGTCCGCCAGCATGCCGGCAAGTGGCGCCGAGAGAACGCGCAGCACGATGGGCAGCGAAAGAATGATTCCGATCTCGAAATCGGAGAGGGACAGCCCGCGCAGCCAGACCGGAAAGAAAGGCAGGAGAATGCCGTTCACGCCAAGCGCCGCCCCATAGGCGATGGCACAGCGAAGGGCAAAATGCTGGGGAGCATTCGAGAGGACGGGATCTTGGGGCACGGAATCGACTGCACTGGGAGCGTTGAAACGCCTCTACCATGCGGACGGGATGATGCCCATAGATTGTGTATGCGCGTCAGGCTCTGCGGATCAAGCCGCCTGCATGTCACCCACCGGCTTGGCTGCAGGGGCAGGCAGAGTCATCACCTCGGCGGTCTGACCGATGCTCTGCCAGCAGATCAGCTCGAAGGTGCCGTCCATGTGCTCGACGATCGCCGTGCAGCTTTCAACCCAGTCGCCCGTGTTGATGTAGCGGATGCCTTCGATATCCTCGATGACGGCATGGTGGATATGGCCGCAGATCACGCCGTCCACCTGGTTGCGGCGCGCTTCCTCTGCCACCACCTTCTGGAACTCGCCGATGAAGTTGACGGCCTGCTTCACCTGCAGCTTTGCCCAGGCCGAGAACGACCAGTAGGGCAGCTTCAGCCGGCGGCGCACGGCAGCCAGAACGACGTTGATGGCAATCGCCGCGTCATAAGCCCAGTCGCCGAGATAGGCGAGAAGGCGGATGTTGCGCACCACGACATCGAATTCGTCGCCGTGCAGGACGAGATATTTCTTTCCGTCAGCAGCCTCATGGATCATGCGTTCAGCAACTTCGATGCCGCCGAAGTGAACGCCCGGAAAGGCCCGCAGGAACTCGTCGTGATTACCGGGAATGTAGATGATGCGGGTGCCCTTGCGCGCCTTGCGCAACAGCTTCTGCACCACGTCATTGCATCCCTGCGGCCAGTACCAGTTGCGCTTCAGGCGCCAGCCATCCACGACATCGCCAACCAGATAGATTGTATCGGCCTCGTGGTGACGCAGAAAATCCAGTAGGAAATCCGTCCGCGCCGCCTTCGATCCGAGATGCATGTCGGAAATGAACAGAGTTCGAAAATGTTTGGTTTCCGTTGCCTCGGTCACGATATCCGTCCTTTCGCCATGTCACCCCTTTTGTCCTGAAAACCAGACTCGTTTATCAGGAAGATGACAGGCGGGCTTGATATCCGGCTTCAACACTGCTTTGACGCACTGCACGGCGTGAGCCATGGCAAGCATGTCACAGTGGTTTCACGAAAAGGATATTGCGACCAACTGATTTCTCATCTTTTCCTGAAGTGCGTTTGATGTATGGAAGGATGATCAGTGACTTGAAGGAGTAAGGCTATGGAGCGCCAGGGCGAAGCTCTTGCGGACAAAAACACTGCGAAGGCGGATCTTGAAGAACAGGCTCTGTTCTTCCACCGTTATCCGCGTCCGGGCAAGCTGGAAATCCAGGCCACCAAGCCCCTCGGCAACCAGCGCGACCTGGCACTGGCCTATTCGCCGGGCGTTGCCGCTCCCTGCATCGCCATACGCGACAATCCGGAAACGGCTGCCGACTACACCGCGCGCGGCAATCTCGTGGCTGTGGTCTCCAACGGCTCTGCCGTACTTGGGCTCGGCAATATCGGGCCTCTGGCCTCCAAGCCCGTGATGGAAGGCAAGGCCGTCCTCTTCAAGAAGTTTGCCGCAATCGACGTTTTCGATATCGAAATCGAAGGTGAAACCGTCGAGAGCATGGTCTCGACGGTGGCGGCGCTTGAGCCGACCTTCGGCGGCATCAACCTGGAAGACATCAAGGCGCCGGAATGCTTCGAGGTGGAGCGTCAGCTGCGCGAAAAGATGAAGATCCCGGTCTTCCACGACGACCAGCACGGCACCGCCATCATCGTCGCCGCTGCCATCCTGAACGGGCTGGAACTCGCCGGCAAGAAGATCGACGAGATCAAGATCGTTACCTCAGGTGCTGGCGCTGCGGCGCTCGCCTGCCTCAACCTGCTGGTCTCGCTCGGCGCAAAGCGCGAGAACATCTGGGTGCATGACATCGAAGGCCTTGTCTATGACGGCCGCAACGTTCTGATGGACCCATGGAAGGAAGTCTACGCCCAGAAGAGCGACAAGCGGACACTCGCCGAATCCATCGGCGGTGCGGATGTCTTCCTCGGCCTTTCCGCCGCTGGCGTTCTGAAGCCGGAACTTCTGGAGCAGATGGCCGAGCGCCCGCTGATCATGGCGCTGGCCAATCCAACGCCGGAAATCATGCCGGAACTGGCGCGTGCCGCCCGCCCGGACGCGATGATCTGCACCGGTCGCTCCGACTTCCCGAACCAGGTGAACAACGTTCTCTGCTTCCCCTACATCTTCCGTGGCGCGCTGGATTGCGGCGCAACCACCATCAACGAAGAAATGAAGATGGCGGCCGTGAAGGCGATCGCCGGCCTCGCACGCGAGGAAATCTCCGACGTCGCCGCCAAGGCCTATGCGGATGAAACGCCGGTCTTTGGGCCCAACTATCTGATCCCCTCGCCGTTCGATCCGCGCCTCATCCTGCGCATCGCGCCCGCCGTTGCCAAGGCAGCCGCCGAAAGCGGCGTTGCCTCCCGCCCGATCGAAGATTTCGACGCCTATCTCGACCAGCTGAACCGCTTCGTCTGGCGCTCGGGCTTTGTCATGAAGCCGATCTTCACCAGCGCCCGCCAGTCGGAAAAGAACCGCGTGATCTTTGCCGAAGGCGAAGACGAACGCGTGCTGCGCGCCGCCCAGGTTCTGCTGGAGGAAAAGACCGGCGTTCCGATCCTGATCGGCCGTCCCTCGGTCATCGAGGCGCGCCTCAAGCGCTTCGGCATCCGTATTCGCCCGAATGTCGATTTCGCGGTGGTGAACCCGGAAGACGATCCGCGTTACCGCGACTATGTCGATGACTATTTCGCCCTCGTTGGCCGCAACGGCATCAACCCGGAAGCTGCCCGCACCATCGTGCGCACCAACAACACCGTCATCGGTGCGCTGGCCGTCAAGCGCGGCGAAGCGGATGCGCTGATCTGCGGCGTCGAAGGCCGTTTCGACCGTCACCTCAAGGACGTCGGCCAGATCATCGGCAAGCGTCCGGGCGTCTGCGCCTTCTCCAGCTTGAGCCTGCTGATCACCCAAAAGGGCCCGGTCTTCTTCACGGATACCTTCGTCAACTACAATCCGACAGCTGCGGAACTCGCCGAGATCACCATCCTGGCGGCACAGGAAATCCGCCGCTTCGGCATCACGCCGAAGGCAGCCCTCATCTGCCACTCGAACTTCGGTTCGCGCAATTCGGAAAGCGCGGCCAAGATGCGTGAGGCATTGAAGATCGTGCGCGAGCGTGCGCCGGATCTCGAAGTGGATGGCGAAATGCAGGCGGGCTCTGCGCTTTCCGAGCAGTTGCGCAAGCGCGCCATGCCGGATAGCGACCTGTCCGGCGAAGCCAACCTGTTGGTCTTCCCGAACCTCGATGCCGCCAACATCTCGCTCGGCATCGTGCGCACCATGATGGATGCGCTGCATGTCGGCCCGATCCTACTCGGTGCCGCCCAGCCGGCGCACATCCTGTCGACTTCGGTCACCTCGCGCGGGGTGGTCAACATGGCGGCGCTCGCCGTCGTGGAAGCCAACCACGCGGACTTCTCGTCGCAAGCGCTGTAAATCGCGGAACGGCGTCCGCCTTATGACATTGTCAATCTCGAAGCGGCACAATGCCGCTTCGAGTGATAATGAGCTAGGCCAACCGTCATGCGGGTTAGAAACCTCCTGCTTCCCCTGATCGCCATCCTGCCGGCTGCCGCCAACGCAGCCGATAATGTCGCGCGCTGTCAGGAACTGGCCTTCCGCATTGCGCAGGCGCCTGAAATCATCGGCACGAACGGCCAAGTGCGCAGCGACGCCCAGGCACTCAGCCGCCAGGAGGCGGAGATCCGCCGGGTTCAGGCGGAGATGCGCCGCAACAACTGCAATGGCAGCATCATCAACATCGGTGGTGACGATCAGCAGGACCCTTGCGACGAGATGTCCAATACGCTCGCCATGATGCAATCGAACCGCGATGCCATCAAGGCGCAGAAGCAGGATAGTTCCCAGCTGGTCCGCAAGGTGTTGCCCGAGGAGGCGGACATCCGGGCGGAGATGGCGCGACTGCGCTGCTCGGAGCTTGACCTCAGTACCGTGTCGATCGCGCCGGACCCGATCCAGCCCAAGGCCAATCGCGGCAGCATCAAGCAGATCGTCACACCCAGCATCACCAAGATCGAGCCGAAAGGTCCACCGCCGCGCCAGCAGGCAAAGGATTACGGTCCTCCACCGGCCGATCGACCCTGGGACCCGTCAAAGCCGATCCGCAGCGTCGGACCGCAATTCTATCCCGATGCCAATAATCTGGATCTGGCGCATCCCAAAGACTAATCGCCCTTGCGGCCCCACCCGTCTTTGAAGATCAGGTCATCCAGAGACAATCGCTGGCGCCAGCCCTTCAGCGCCAGCTCCGGTTCCTGATAGAGTTGATCGACATAGCCGACGCAAAGCCAGGCAACGATCTCGATATTATCGGGGATGCCCAGAATGTCGCGCACATCCTCATCGCGGAAAATGCTGACCCAACCGATGCCGACACCTTCGGCACGGGCAGCAAGCCACAGGTTCTGCACGGCGCAGACCGCCGAATAGACATCCATCTTCGGATTGTGCGTACGGCCCAGAACCACCGGCCCTGCCCGATCCTTGTCGCAGGTGACGCAGATGGAAAGCGGCGCCTTACGAATTCCTTCCAGCTTCAGCGAACGATAGAGCGCTTGCCGCTCATCGGAAAACAGTTCCGCCGCCTCGTCATTCGCGCTGGAGAAGGCTTCCCAGGCGCGCTGGCGCACCTCGGGATCTCGGATCAAGATGAAGTTCCAGGGCTGCATGAAGCCGACGGAAGGCGCGGCATGTGCGGCCTCCAGAAGGCGCCGCACCAGATCGTCCGGCAAGGGCGTGGGTAGAAACTGGTCGCGTACGTCCCGACGCGTATGGATCGTGTGATAGACGGCCTCACGCGCCTCCGCAGAGAGAGGGCCGGCCGGTTGCGGCTGGTATGGGCGTTTGCCGTCATCATCAGTGGACATGGTCATCCTGTCGGAAAGTAGCGCACATAGGCGAAGGCCGCACCATCAGGCGCCCAATTGGGCGAATTCATGGTGCCCTGCCCGCCGAACAGCTCAAACAGCGTCTCGACGTTACTTCCGTCTGGGTCCATCAGGCGCACGCGCACGTCAAGGTCGCGCGGATGATCGAACACATCACCTTCATAGGAAAGGAACACCACCTTGCGCCCATCCGGCGAGGGATGCGGAAACCAGTCACCGAATTCGCTATCCGTGATCCGCTCCGCCTCGCCACCCTCTGCCGGTACGCGCCAGATCTGCATGCGGCCCGTGCGGCTGGAATTGAAATAGATCCATCGCCCATCAGGGGAATAATCGGGCCCGTCATTGCGGCCCTCCCCATGCGTCAGGCGGCGCTCGTCGCTGCCGTCTGTTGCAATGGTGTAGATGTCGAAGACATTGTCACGAATGCCGCAATAGGCAAAGCGCGCGCCATCCGGCGACCAGCCATGCCAGTAGGACGGCAGGTTTTCCGTCACCAGCTTCGGCACGCCGCCGGTCGCAGGAAGAATGTAGATCGCCGACTTGCCGAACGCGCATTTGTCGGAAATGGCGATGCGTTGGCCATCCGGCGAAATGCCGTGGTCATTGTTGCATTGGATGGCGAAGCCGGTATCGATCAGCTCCGGCGCGGCGGGATTGTCGATGGCCAGACGATACATCCGCCCTTCGCTGTTCAGCATCAAATATTTACCATCGTGCGACCAGTTGGGGGCTTCAAACAGCTCCGGCGTCTGCCACAGCACGCGGGAAGTCCGAGTGTTGAGGTCGAAGATCTCGATGGAACTGCGCATGTTTTCCTCCCGAACGATAGCGATGAAGGTGCTATCACATACCCCCCTCTGTCGAAACCTCCCGCTCTTACCGATCCCGGAACCGGTTGGTGATCGGATAACGCCGGTCGCGGCCGAAATTCTTCCGCGTGATCTTCACGCCCGGTGCCGACTGGCGGCGCTTGTATTCGGCGAGATAAAGCAGGTGCTCGATCCGATGCACCACAGCCACATCATGGCCGCGCGCCACAATATCCTCCACCGACATTTCGCCTTCCACCAGGCATTCCAGGATGTCGTCCAGCATGGGATAGGGCGGCAGCGAATCCTGGTCCGTCTGGTTGGGACGAAGCTCGGCGGAGGGCGCCTTGTCGATGATGTTCTGCGGGATCACCTCTCCGCCCGGTCCGTAGGCGCCGCGTGGAACGGTGTGGTTGCGCCAGCGGGCGATCGCATAGACCTGCATCTTGTAGAGGTCCTTGATCGGGTTGAAGCCGCCGTTCATGTCGCCGTAAAGCGTGGCATAGCCCACCGACATTTCCGACTTGTTGCCCGTCGTGACGACCATGGCGCCGAACTTGTTGGAGATCGCCATCAGGATCGTGCCGCGCGTGCGGCTCTGCAGGTTCTCTTCCGTAATGCCCTCTTCCGTTCCTTCGAACGTGTCGGCGAGCGCCGAAAGAAAACCCTCGACGGGCTCGGCAATCGGCACCGTCTCGTAGCGGCAGCCAAGCGCGTCAGCGCATTCGGCGGCGTCCCTCAGCGAATCGCTTGAGGTGTAGTGATAGGGCAGCATCACGGTGCGTACCCGGTCGGCGCCCAGGGCATCGACGGCAATCGCGGCGCAGACGGCGGAATCGATGCCACCAGACAATCCGAGCACCACCGACTTGAAGCCGTTCTTGTTGACGTAATCGCGGAAGCCCAGCATGCAGGCGCGGTAATCGGCCTCTTCCATATCAGGCACCGGCTCGACGGGGCCGGACGTGCAGCGCCAACCGGTGGAAGAACGCTTCCACTCGGTGATCGTCACCGCCTGCTCGAATTGCGCCAGCTGGAAGGCCAGCGACTTATCGCCGTTGAAGGCAAAGCTGCCGCCATCGAACACCAGCTCATCCTGCCCGCCGAGCTGGTTGACATAGACGAGCGGCAACCCGCTTTCGATGATCTGCTTGAGTGCCACCTGATGACGCACATCCACCTTGCCGCGATAGTAAGGCGAGCCGTTCGGTACGAGCAGGATTTCAGCACCGGCCTCCGCGAGCGTTTCGCAGACACCGAGATCGTTCCAGATCTCTTCGCAGATCGGAATGCCGATTCTCACGCCCCGGAAATTATAGGGTCCCGAGATCTCGCCCTCATCGAAGACGCGCTTTTCATCGAACTCGCCATAGTTCGGCAGATCGACCTTGTCACGCAACGCGACCACCTTGCCGCCATCCAGCAGGGCGACCGAATTATGCCGGCCCTTCTCGCTCTGGCGCGGCAGACCGATCACCACACCCGGCCCGCCATCCGCCGTTTCGACCGCCAGCGTCTCCAGCGCCTTCCAGCAGGCGCGCAAGAAGGCTGGCTTCAGAACCAGATCCTCCGGCGGATAGCCGGACAGAAAAAGTTCGGTGAAGATCACGAGATCAGCGCCCTTTTCCGCAGCCTGGCTCCGCGCCTGGCGGGCGAGAGCGAGGTTGCCGGCAATATCCCCGACAGTGGGGTTCAGCTGGGCGATTGCGATGCGAAGAGTGTCTGAAATCATCTGGGTCATGGTGTTGATGTAGCGTGCCGTCGAGAGCGTCGCAACGGCATGTAATGATGAAAGTTCGACAACAGTCCGGGACCCGATGCGACAGGCCGAATAAGACCATCCTGACAGCGCAGACACTGAAAAGTTGCAGATGGAAATTCATCTACCGACGAAAAGCTGCTGTTAAGCAGCACGGCGCATCATACATCCAAGGACGCAAGAGAGATCAGGTCAGTTTCAGGTCTTACGTCCTTCATGCTTCCCCCCGCTCGCACGTTCAGCACTTCCTGCGAGCAAAAGAAAAGGCCGGCGCTCCCCCCGCCGGCCTTTTCCAATTTTATATCGCGACCCAATCAGCCGTTGACGACGAGACGCTTCTCATCACGACCGCTCTTCATGCGCTCGGCCAGCAGGAAGGCCAGTTCGAGTGCCTGATCGGCATTGAGGCGCGGATCGCAATGGGTGTGGTAGCGGTCCTGCAGATCGCCTGCGGTGACGGCGCGTGCGCCACCCGTGCATTCCGTCACGTCCTTGCCCGTCATCTCGATATGGATGCCACCCGGATGCGAGCCTTCCGCACGATGGATCTGGAAGAAGCTTTCAACTTCCGACAGCACCCGCTCGAATGGACGGGTCTTGTAGTTGTTCAACGTGATCGTGTTGCCATGCATCGGGTCACAGGACCAAACAACCTTGCGGCCTTCCCGCTCGACAGCGCGGATCAAGCGCGGCAGATGGTCAGCAACCTTGTCGTGGCCGAAGCGGCAGATCAGCGTCAGGCGACCGGCTTCGTTGGACGGGTTCAGGATGTCGATCAGGTTCAACAGGTCATCCGCCTGCAACGACGGACCACATTTCAGACCGAGCGGGTTCTTGATACCGCGGCAGTATTCGACATGCGCGTGATCGGCCTGACGCGTGCGGTCGCCGATCCAAATCATGTGGCCGGACGTCGCGTACCAGTCACCAGAGGTGGAATCGACACGGGTCAGCGCTTCCTCATAGCCCAGCAGCAGCGCTTCGTGGCTGGTGAAGAAATCGGTTTCGCGCAGGCTCGGATTGTTTTCCGAGGTAATGCCGATCGCCTTCATGAAGTCCATGGTTTCAGAGATGCGGCTCGCCAGCTTGCGGTAACGCTCAGCCTGCGGGCTATCCTTGACGAAGCCCAGCATCCACTGGTGGACGTTTTCCAGGTTGGCGTAGCCACCCATGGCAAACGCGCGCAGGAGGTTCAGCGTCGCAGCCGACTGGCGATAGGCCATCAGCTGGCGTTCCGGGTTCGGGATGCGGGCTTCCGGCGTGAATTCGATACCGTTGATGATGTCACCGCGGTAGCTCGGCAGTTCCACGCCGTCCTGCGCCTCGATATCAGAGGAACGCGGCTTGGCGAACTGGCCAGCGATACGACCGACCTTGACCACAGGCTGCTGTGCACCAAAGGTCAGGACAACGGCCATCTGCAGGAAGGCGCGGAAGAAGTCGCGGATCGTATCCGCGCCATGCTCGGCAAAGCTTTCGGCGCAATCACCACCCTGAAGAAGGAAACCGTTGCCCTCGGCAACATGGCCGAGCGCCTTCTTGAGACGGCGAGCTTCACCGGCAAAAACGAGCGGCGGATAGGTAGCAAGCTGCTGCTCGGCAGTCTTCAGAGCTGCATCATCCGGATAGGCCGGAACCTGCTTGATCGGCTTGTGCCTCCAGCTGTTCGGGGTCCAGTTCTGTACCATGTCTTCCATCCGTCGTTCGCCGGCCGGGCCGGTCTTCGTATCGATGGCGCGGCTTATAAACCTTAATGAACCGCTTGCATAGAGTTGGAGAGGAAGCAGCGGGGCGAAACGGGGGGAGCATATCCATAGCAGAAACGGCGCCGAAAACGGTGTCACCATCAAGATAATCAGGCGCCGAGCCAGAATCGCGCATCCGCACGCATGAAGCAGAAGCATCGTCCAAGCAAACGTACTTCCATTGCGCGCAGGTCACGACGCCACGAAATGGATCATATATAAATTTTTACCTTATAGATTCAGCAATTCATCACCCCTCCTCGTTAAGAACAGGCTACCTATGGCGGATGCACGCCATCTTGGTGGCATGATGCCATTGCTGTCAGGTTTCCTTGCGAGGAGTTGGCGCCATGGA
This sequence comes from Rhizobium oryzicola, assembly GCF_030504645.1. Taxonomy (GTDB): domain Bacteria; phylum Pseudomonadota; class Alphaproteobacteria; order Rhizobiales; family Rhizobiaceae; genus Neorhizobium; species Neorhizobium oryzicola. The sequence goes on from NZ_JAUKWQ010000009.1 coordinate 54,883, forward strand.
GCTATTGAAAAAACTGTTTACTGACAGATCGGGCAATTTCGGCATGATGACCGCGTTGCTCGTGGTTCCGCTTGTCGGCGTGGCAGGTCTCGCGATTGATGTAAGTACCGCAGTCGAACAGCGGAGCCAGATGCTGAATGCCGCCGATGCGGCAGCCGCAGGCGTGCTGTCAACGAAGTCAGCCGCCGTTATGCAGGCGCTCCAGATGCCGGGTGACGGTACGATCGGTATCGGCGGGCCTGACGCAATTCGACTGTTCAAGGCACAGCTTCCATCAAACCTCCAGGCGGAACTCTCCAACGTCAAGATCGACATCAATAAGACAGGCAACGTCCTGACGTCATCGCTGCAGTTCACGGCGAGCATTCCGACCACCTTCATGCAGATCCTAGGTCAGAAGCAAATGACCTTCAGCGGAATGGCAACGGGCACTTACCAGACCAGTGCGTTCATGGATTTCTATATGCTGCTGGACAATACGCCCTCGATGGGCCTAGCGGCGACGACCGATGACATCAAGTTGATGGAGCAAAGCACATCGGATGGCTGTGCGTTTGCCTGCCACACGACCGATCCGAATTATCAAAGCCAGAATACCTACGACATTGCCAAGCAGGCAGGCGTGCAGACACGCATTGATACCGTTCGGGATGCCACTCAGGCATTGATGGACCAAGACAGCGTCAAGAACCCGCAGACACCAGGCCAGTATCGCATGGCAGTCTATACATTCGGCGCAACGGCCGATACGGCGGGTCTGACGCAGGTCGCACAGATCAGCTCAGATATGACCCAAGTCAGCAAGGCGACGGATGCCGTCGACCTGATGACGACTCCGCGCAACAACTATCTGAATAATCAGCTCACGGATTACAACACTGCCCTAAGCAAGATGAAGGATATTCTTGGAAAGGGCGGCACCGGCAAAACCAGCGCAGACCGGCAGAAGATCCTGTTTTTCGTCGCAGATGGAGTGCAGGATTACAACAATCCGAATTGCACGCAACCGCTATCGGGCAGCACCCGTTGCCAGGCTCCGTTGGAAGTATCGTACTGTCAGAAGCTCAAGGATAACGGGATCAAGATTGCGGTTCTTTATACGACCTACCTGCCTCTTCCAGAAGATAGCTGGTGGAGCAAATGGATCAAACCATTTACCAACCAAATCTCTCCAAATATGCAGGCGTGCGCGTCGACAGGTTACTTCTTCGAAGTCACACCCGACCAAGGTATTGCCGACGCCATGAAGGCCCTCTTCCAGAAAGTGGTGAACGCGCCTCGCCTGACCGGCTAATCAGCCGGTCACCCGCTCGCCGTTCTTCACACGGTACGAAGGCTTGTACATGGTGACAAGCTCTTCCGCTGCGGTTGGATGCACGGCCATCGTCCGGTCGAAATCATCCTTCGTGCAGCCCGCCTTCAGCGTGATACCGAGAAGCTGCGCCATTTCGCCCGCCTCATGGCCAAGAATATGCGCGCCGACAACCTTGCGGTCGGCCGCATTGACGATCAGCTTCATGATCGTCTTTTCGGTGCGGCCGGACAAGGTCGCCTTCATCGGGCGGAACTCGGCGCGATAGACCTCGATCTCAGCAAAGCGCTTGATCGCTTCTTCTTCCGAAAGACCGACAGTACCGATTTCCGGCTGCGAAAAGACTGCAGTTGCGATCAGGTCGTGGTCCGGCTTGGTCGGATTGTTGCGATACTCGGTCTCGATGAAGCACATGGCTTCATGAATGGCGACCGGGGTCAACTGGACGCGATCGGTGACATCGCCAAGCGCAAAGATGTGCGGCACGCTGGTGCGGGAATAATCGTCCACGATAATGGCGCCGCGTTCGTTTACCGCAACGCCCGCAGCCTCAAGGCCGAGACCGTTCGTGTTCGGGTCGCGGCCCAGCGCCAGCATCACCTGATCGGCGTGGATCGTAGCGCCGTTCAGCGTGCGCGCTGTCAGCCCGCCCTCCGGTGCCTTGGCAACCTCCTCGATCAGATCCGTCAGGATAATGCGGATGCCCTTCTCTTCCATCGCCTTGTGCAAACCACGGCGCATGTCCTCATCAAAGCGGGAGAGGATCTCCTTGCCGCGGTAGATCAGTGTCGTCTCGACGCCGAGGCCGTGGAAGATATTGGCGAACTCCACTGCAATGTAACCACCGCCGGCAATGAGGATCGACCGTGGCAGCTCTTCCAGATGAAAGGCCTCATTGGAGGTGATGCAGAGTTCATGGCCTGGCAGCGCCGCATGCGGATTGGCGCTTCCGCCAGTGGCAATGACGATGCGCTCCGCGGTCACGGTCGCGCCGGTCTTCACGAGCCGCACGGTATGGGCATCTACCAGTTCGGCGCGCGTATCGAGAAGCTCAGCGCCGGCATTTTCCAGCCCCTTGCGATAGAGGCCTTCAAGGCGCGCGATTTCCTTGTCCTTGGCAGCAATCAGTGCTTTCCAGTCAAAGCTGCGCTCGCCGACAGTCCAGCCGAAACCTTCGGCATCCTCGAAATGCTCGGGATATTGGGAGGCGTAGACGAACAATTTCTTCGGCACGCAACCGCGAATGACGCAGGTACCGCCGAATCGAAACTCTTCCGCAATGCCGACGTTCTTGCCGAGGCTGGCCGCCACACGCCCTGCTCTGACGCCGCCCGAGCCTCCGCCGATGACAAAGAGATCGTAATCGTAAGTGGTCATGACTAGGCTCCTGGAAGAGATTGGTTCGGGGCAGAAAGACTCAAAGCTGCGCTGATATAAGATGTGCAGCGCAAAAAACAAAAGCCCGGTCAGCAATGAAGCGACCGGGCTTTTGCAAATTCCGATTAAAAAGCGATCAGGGCTTCGGCGCAGGCTTGGCAGCGGGCGCGGCAGGCTTGGCAGCCGGTGCCGCAGGCTTGGCCGGTGCAGCAGCCTGAGCAGGCGCCGGGTTGGCCGGAGCCTGTGCGTCAGCCGCCGGAATCTTGGCTGTGTCGATGATGCCACGCAGCTTCTGGGTGCTCTGGTTGGTCAGGTCACGCGAGATACCGTTGGCCCAGATATCGGCAGCCTTCAGCGTATCGCGCTGAACCAGCGGCAGCGTCTTCAGATACTTCTTGCCCACTTCTGAAGAATAAAATGCTGCAATCTGCTTCAGTTCGTCAGCCGTGAAGGACTTTGCGAAAATGGTCGCCACTTCCTTTTCCAGGTCAGCGCGACGCGGTGCCAGCGCCAGGGCTTCGGCATCCACGGTCTTGCTGATCTGATCCTGATAATTCGGCGAAGCCAGAATGTATTCGCTCTTCAGGCGCTCGGCGAGGCTCGGCAGGATAGCATCGAAACGCTCGGTTGCGCTCAGCGCTGCGATGACGTCCTTGGCTGCCTTCAGGTGTTCCGGCGGAACGTCCTGAGCGGCGGCAGGGAGACTGAAGGTCGCGCCTGCGAGAAGGAAAGCAAGGGCGGCAGCACGGCCGAGAACCGCTTGTCTGATCATGGATTCGTTGCTCCTGTCGTTATTTCGCCTGCAGCGTCCGCGCCCCCGCCGGTCCGGCGATGATCGCAAACGACGCGATGTTGATGAACAGCCCGTGTTCGACGACACCGGGTATAAAGTTGAGATCCGTCGCGAGAGCCTCTGCATCAGGAATACGGCCAAATGATGCGTCGAAAATGTAGTGCCCGCCATCGGTGGTGAAGGGACCATCTTCCGTCCCGCGCAGCCGGATTTCGCCGCTGAGACCATGCCGTTCCGCAACCTTTTCGATAGCGATACGGGTGGTTTTGTATCCGAAGGGATTGACCTCGATCGGCAGCGGGAAGCGCCCAAGCGTTTCGACCACCTTGCTCTCATCGGCAATCACGATCATGCGGGCGGAAGCCGCAGCAACGATCTTCTCACGCAGCAGCGCGCCGCCACCACCCTTGATCAGGCGAAGACTGCCATCCAGCTCATCGGCACCATCCACCGTCAGATCCAGTTCGGGAAGCTCGTCCAGCGACTTCAGCGGGACGCCCAGCTCGACGCAAAGCCGTGCCGTGCGCTCGGAGGTGGGAACTCCCTGCACCTTGAAACCGTCCGCGACCTTCTCCGCCAGCAGCCGAACGAATTCATCTGCCGTCGAACCGGTGCCGATACCAAGCCGCATTCCGTCTTCGACATGCTGAAGCGCTGCTTCCGCAGCCTTCACCTTCATTTCCCGGGCGTCCATGCGCCATAAGCTCCCGTCAATTTCGCCGAGTGCTGTTTACACGCCCCTTTCCGCAAACAAAAGTCCCCCGTTGCGGTCTTGTGTCGGTTATAGGCCGGCTTTGAGCTCTGACTTGTTTGCAATTCGCACTCGCACACTTTAATCCGGGGATAATATTATGAACCCGGAGATGCCCCGTGACTGCACCGCTCGTCGTATTCGATCTGGATGGCACCATGATCGATACCGCTCCGGACCTGATCGAAAGCCTCAACCACACCATTGCGGCAGCTGATCTCGAACCCGTGACCTTCGACGATCTGACGCATCTGGTCGGCCAGGGGGCGCGCGTGATGATCCGTCGCGCCTTTGCGCTACGTGGTGCACCTTTAGACGAAGCGCTGGTCGAGCCCCTTCTGGAGCGCTTCCTTGCCCATTACAAGGCGCATATGCCGGGTCACAGCCGCCTTTATGAAGGTCTGACCGATGCCTTCGATCGGTTGGAAGCGGCGGGAATGCAGCTCGCTGTCTGCACCAATAAACTGGAACAGCTGGCCCTACCGCTGCTGGACAAGATGGGCCTCACCGATCGCTTCGTGGCGATTACCGGCGGCGACACTTTTTCGGTGCGAAAGCCGGATGCGCGCCACCTGCTGGGGACGATTGAGAGGGCTGGCGGCGATCCGAAGCGCGCCATCCTGATTGGCGACAGCATCAATGACATTCTCGCGGCGAAAAATGCCGAGGTCGCATCCATCGGCGTCACCTTCGGCTATTCGGATGTTCCAGTCGCATCCCTTGAGCCCGGCCACGTCATTAGCCACTTCAACCAGCTGACGCCTGATCTGGTGACCGCCGTCATTGCACGCATCAACGCCTGAGACCTGTGCGGTGGCCGTCTCAATCACGATCGTCACGCAGAGTGAAAAGGCCGAATTGCGAAAGCTCCTGGCCGACCATCTGGCGACAATGAACGCCTATGCGGATGTCGGGCCGGATTATCGCTTCTTCGATCTCTACTGGACCGAGACGCAAACACGCTGGCCCTTTTGGATCTGTCGCGATGGAGCGATCGCCGGCTTCGCCCTCATCAACACCTGGTCGCCTTCGGGACTTGGTACCGATTATTCCATGGCGGAATTCTACATCGTACCGGAAGCGAGACGGCAGGGTCTTGGTGCGCAAGCGCTACTCGCTCTGACGCAGCAACATCCCGGCCGCTGGGAGTTCGGCGTTCTCGAGAAGAATGCCCCCGCCCTTGCCTTCTGGCCGAAGGCTATCGCAGCGGCAGGTGCGAGGGATGTCGCGACCACAAGCCGAGGCAACCAAATCATCTATCGATTTTTGATAACCTCTTAAGGCGTCAGGGATGCCGCACTCAGCAGAGATGAGCGCTCGCCCGCCATGATTTCCCGAGCCGCCAACCGTGCGACCAACGGCGCCAGTATGACGCCCGGATGTCCGACGGCCACATAAAGCTTCTCCACGCCGGGCACAAAGCCGACGCGCGGCATGCCGTCATCGAGCATTGGTCGATAGCCGACATCCACAGACCGAAGATGGATCTGACCAAGCCCCGGAAATTGCCTGATAATGTTGGCATGAACCTGGCGCGCAATGGCCTGCGGCCCGTTAAGCGGCGTATCGTCGATATAGCCTTCCGCCGAGAAGACCTCACCATCCAATGTTTGACGTACCTCCAGATCCGGCCCGCAAACGATCTGCCTGATAGCCTGATGCTCCGCAGCAAAGCGCATCAGAATCGTCGGTGACGTTCGCAAGCCAAGTGAAGGTACATGCCGTAGCAGCAGGTTCGCGCTCCCTGCCCCGCCTGCGACCACCATGATATCCGCAGCCAATTGCTCGCTGCCGATCCGGACACCAACAGCCCTGCCCGCCTCAACAAGGATATCGGAAACCGGGGAGTTATAACGCAACCTCGCCCCATCAGCCTCAGCCTTCGCAAGGAAGAAACGGACCACCTCGCGCGGGCTTAACGCGAAATCATCCGGCAAGTAGGCGGCCACATCGGGTGCTTCGTGAAGATCCGGCTCAAGACGCGCAATCTCGGTGCGTTCCACCAGTCTCACATACGTACCAGCAGCGGACTGATTGGAAACCAAATGCTCGGTTGCTTGCGCAGAAGATTTCCAGAGCAGCGAACCGCGCCGCGCGCTTCTCACTGCATCCGGAAATTCCTGCGGCACGTCCTGCCACTCCGCAAAGGCTGCCTGACGAAGCGCATAGGAGGCTTTATGCTGTGGGTCGGAGTGAATGAGGTTCACCCAGCCGAAGGCAAGACCTGTCACACCCGAAGCCGGTTCCGGACCCGCCTCTACAACTGTGACATCCGTCCCGGCCATGGCAAGCCGGCAGGCAATCGAGGCACCGAAAATACCGCCGCCGATAACAATGATCTTCATGGAACACCTCGCAGGCTTTGCCTCTCACAGATCACTGTGACGGCGATTTGAAGCAATCCAGGTCGCTTGATCTGAATCACATGAGCTTTGCCGGGGCGGGTTTAGAATCATTCTCAATGGTCGCCGCTCAGGGACGGACCAGATCGAAATTTTAGAAACAACGCAGGCATTACCTCGCAATTTTTCGATGAACGTCCTGCTCTATTTGGAGATTGATAATGAAAAGACCACTCTTAACTGGCGTTGCCGCCATTGTCGGTCTTTGCGCGCTCGGAACCGCCGGTACTTTCGGCTTCATCTATTCCGGCCTCTTCGATTACCGCGCCACAAGCCCGCACTTTGCGGTGGTGACCTGGGCCCTTCATCAGACCTATCAATCGGCCATGGAAGCGCGGACGGATGATATCGCCATTCCGGCAAACCTGGAAACAAATGAAAGGGTTTTGGCCGGAGCTGCACTCTACCAGCAGCATTGTGCACTCTGTCACAGTGCGCCGGGGACGAAGCTCGATCCTATCGGCGCGGGCATCTATCCAGAGGCGCCAAACCTTTTGAAGGCAACCCGCAAGAACCGTCCCAATCAGGTTTATTATGTGGCCAAGTACGGGATCAAAATGACCGGCATGCCGGCCTTCGGAAATAGCTTCGATGATGATTCTCTCTGGGCGATTGCTGCCTTCCTGCACAAGGACAAGGGGATTTCGGCAACCGATTACGCGACCTTGACCAAGGCGGCAGCGACAACTGCCACGGTCGCTGCACCAGTTTCGCAGTAGAAACGGCATCGGCCCGAAGAACGCCTGTTCTTCGGGCCGATGAGTGTTCATCTCATAGGGTAGGATGCATCAGATGCTGCGTGCCTTCGTGGTCGCCGCAAAGGCCTTCATAACGGCCGCGTCGCGGGAATAGACGTCGTCGAAATATTCGACCTTACCATCCTTGTTCGGCCAGGCCGTGAAGTAGGCAACGTAGACCGGGAACTTCTGCGGGACCGGAACGGCGACATTCTTCTTCTGAGCGATACGGTCGTTGACGTCTTTTTCGGTGATGCCCAGCACGGCTGCGGCCATCTTGCGCGGCTCGGCAAGACGCACGCAACCGTGGCTGAGTGCACGCATATCACGCTGGAAGAAGCTCTTCTGCGGTGTGTCATGCATGTAGATGGCATGCGCGTTCGGGAAGAGGATCTTCAGATCGCCAAGCGCATTGTCGCTCGACGGCGGCTGACGCACAGATACCTTCTGCGTGGAGGCGCTCCAATCAACCTGCGTCGATGACACCGGGCGTCCGGAAACTTCGACCTGATAACCCAGGCGATCCAGATAGCTCGGATCCTGGCGCAGTTTCGGCAGCATTTCGTTGATGATGATCGACTGCGGCACACCCCAGTAAGGGTTGAACTCGACAGTCTCGATCTCGTCCTGGAAGAAGAAGGTCTGGTGCGACGGAGAACCGACGACCACGCGCATGGAGAACTGCTCCTGCCCATGTTCATGGTAATAAACGCGGAAAGCCGGCTGGTTGATGAAGACATAGCGCTGGCCGAGATCGGCCGGCAGCCAGCGGGCCTGCTCCATCGCAATCGCCAGCTTGGAAACCTTGTCGCCATCGGAATGGCCGCTGATGGCGCGGATGGTGGAACGGCCAACGACGCCGTCAGGCTTCAGGCCGGCTTCCTTCTGGAAGGCCTTCACCAGTTCAACCACTTCAGGCGTATAGGTCGGCGTATTCTGGTAGGACACCATCAACGCTGCGTGCTGCGCCTTGATCGTGTCGGAACCGCGTTGACCAATGGCCGCAACCAGGTTGGCCAGTTGCGGGCTGGAGCCACCGGGCTTGAGACTAAGGTTCTCCGGAAGCGTGATCGGTGCAGCCGCCGGGGAGGCCTCCGCGCGAACGCGCTTCATTTCTGCCTGCAGCGCCTTGAATTCGGGGCTCTGCGGTGCCAGCCCATCAAGATAGGCAGTGACGTCAGGCGCACCCTTGGCAGAGACCAGGACGGCATCCAGAGGCACGTTCTTGCGCTTGAAGTCGTGATATTCGGAGATGCGGTTGGGGTCGATGCGACCGCGCACCATGTCCTGCGCGAACAGAACAACCTTCGTCGAAAGCGCCAGCTCAAACTGCATCAGATCGCGATCGCGCTGCTCGGCCGGAGAAACGGCAGCTGCCTGCGGCGCGGTCGAAACCGGCGTTGCAGCGGGCGTGTCGTTAACACTCGACGTGACCAGCGACGGTGCCTTCAACGCATAGTCTGCAGGATCGAGACCGTAATCCTGCGCCTTGGCGAACAGTGCGAGAACCGCGCGTCCACGCTCGGAGACATCGCCGTTTTCCACCCAAAGAGGCGACGCGTTCTTGGCGTAAAAGTTTTCAACAGCCGTTGCGACGTCGGAAGGCGCGGAAACCTTAGCCTGAGCCAGGAAGCGCGTTGCATCCGTGCTGCTTGCCGACGCGAAAGCCGACGTCTTCAACGGACGTACAGCGTCCGGCTTGTATGTCAGGTATTTCGGAGCAGAAACCTTCGGAAGCGGCTCGGGATCGCTTGCATCGATCGCCTTCTGGGTCAACGGTGGCTGAGCAGCCTGCGGCCGCGCGCCTTCAACCTGCTCCTGAATGCTCGGCTGACGTTTGCCGGACAACATCTCCATCAGGGTCAGGGCGTTGGCCGGCTGCGCTCCAATAGCACAGAAGGAAATGCCCGAGAGCAAAGCAAGGGCACGCGAAGTATTCTTGTGATTGAGCGGCAATGTCTTCCCCGTCACCTTTTTCAGCCGTGAATCAGCGGCTGTCATAAATTCCCGCGCCTGTCTAGCGGATGCAGCGCGCCGTGAAAAGTAAACGAACAGATATGATAAAGGCTCCGAAAGGCGCCCAAACTTCGCCTGATCGTTGCCAGAACCTTAAGAAATGATTGGTTAATTTTTTACTGACGTTGCACCCACTCACGAAAATGACATCGAGTCGTGATCGGCAATTATTAACGGGCGTGTCTTTCGGGGCACGCTGAGATTGCCGCAGGGACGCAACATGTTCACGGCTTGCAGTCGCCAGACAATCGTATAGTAATTCCCGCGCCCGAACGGCACTCCGCTTGAAAGACGTAACAGGACTGCCGTTCCTGAAACACGACCCGCGTCACACAGAGGCAGAACGATGACCACGCGCACCGAAACCGATACCTTTGGCCCGATCGAAGTCCAGAGCGACCGCTACTGGGGCGCGCAGGCACAGCGCTCCCTTGGCAATTTCAAGATCGGCTGGGAGAAGCAGCCGCTCGCCGTCGTACGTGCGCTCGGCATCGTCAAGCAGGCGGCAGCACGCGCCAATATCGCGCTCGGCGGCCTCGACGCCAAGCTCGGCGAAACCATCATTGCCGCTGCTCAGGAAGTCATCGACGGTAAGCTCAACGACCACTTCCCGCTTGTCGTCTGGCAGACCGGTTCCGGCACCCAGTCGAACATGAACGCCAATGAGGTGATCTCCAACCGCGCCATCGAAATGCTGGGCGGCGTGATTGGCTCCAAGAAGCCGGTTCACCCAAACGACCACGTCAATATGAGCCAGTCGTCGAACGACACCTATCCAACGGCCATGCATATTGCCTGCGCCGAGCAGATCGTTCGCCATCTGATTCCCAGCCTCAAGCACCTGCATGCGGCGCTGGACGCCAAGGCAAAGGCCTTTGCGCACATCATCAAGATCGGCCGCACGCACACGCAGGATGCAACACCGCTGACACTCGGCCAGGAATTCGGCGGTTATGCCGCGCAGGTCGCGTCCGCCATCAAGCGTATCGAAGTCTCCCTGTCTGGTCTTTACGAGTTGGCGCAGGGCGGCACCGCGGTCGGCACGGGCCTGAACGCGCCGGTCGGCTTCGCCGAAAAGGTGGCCGAAGAAATCGCCAAGATCACCGGCCTGCCCTTCGTGACTGCGCCCAACAAGTTCGAAGCGCTTGCGGCCCATGATGCGATGGTCTTTGCCCATGGCGCCATCAATGCCGCGGCTGCAGCTCTCTTCAAGATCGCCAACGACATCCGCTTCCTTGGTTCCGGTCCACGCGCCGGCCTCGGCGAACTGGCGCTGCCGGAAAACGAGCCGGGCTCCTCCATCATGCCGGGCAAGGTCAACCCCACGCAGTCGGAAGCCCTCACCCAGGTTTGCGCCCATATCTTCGGCAATCAGGCAGCCATCACCTTCGCCGGCAGCCAAGGCCATTTCGAGCTCAACGTCTACAATCCGATGATGGCCTACAACTTCCTCCAGTCGGTCCAACTGCTAGGCGATGCAGCCGTTTCCTTCACCGACAATTGCGTGGTCGGCATCGAAGCGCGTGAAGACAACATCAGGAAGGGTGTCGAAAACTCGCTGATGCTGGTCACGGCGCTCAACACCAAGCTCGGCTACGACATCTGCGCGAAGATCGCCAAGACGGCACACAAAAACGGCACTACGCTGCGCGAGGAAGCCGTTGGCGGTGGCTACCTGACCAATGAGGAATTCGACCAGCATGTCCGTCCGGAAAACATGATCGGACCGAAGTGAAACTGAACTTCAATCGGCGAAACGCGACGGCGTTTCGCCGCATCTGATCACCGCTCAATTAAAATCAACCAAAGATTGCATTTACCTGCAAACAGGCAAGCAAAATCTTTATCTATTAGCACTTTAGAATAAAGTGGAAATCCTTGTGCACCACGCTAAGTTGATTGAACTTTAATCTTTCCCAAATAATTTAGCGATAGTAATAAGCCCATAGGGGTGAATAAAATCCAATCTGGAGAATGGGATGAGCACGGTGGTTGCGCAAAAAGCGCAAGCGTCTGATGTCGGAGCGCAAATTGTTGTTGCGATGCGCTCGATGGGGGTCGCTCCAATTCCGCGCAACTATCAGCTTTTCTATGAAGCTTACTTGGGCTCAAATCCTGCACTGACAAAGGATCTTGCCGCGCTGGGTGTGCGTGCCACGCAGGAAGAGCTGGATGAACTCATCCACGCTCATATCGGCGGCGGCGGCATGAACGTCATCGAGCAGGCGCATAGCCGCCTGAGCACCGAACTCGACGCCCTGCTGCGCATACTGCGCCAGGAGCAGACCTCGCTGGAGAGCTACGGCCGACTTCTCGGCGAGACCGCGACGCGGATCAATTCGAAAACCAACTTCTCGGTCGACCTCGTTCGAAACGCCATCGGCCTCCTGACGGAGGCAACCGGCGAGACGATCGCGCAGGGTGAAAAGACGGCCGAGGGTGTGGCCCAGCGCTCGCGTGAATTCGACGAAGTTCGCAAGGAACTGGACGAGTACAAGCGGATCGCCAATACCGATTCACTGACCCGGCTTTCCAACCGCCGTGCATTCGATGAAAAGCTAGCCGCAATCTACAACGATTCCATGCAGCTTCCAGTCACCGCTCTGGTGCTTGCCGATATCGACCACTTCAAGAAGATCAACGACACCTATGGTCATCCCGTCGGGGACAAGATCCTGGCTTCCGTCGCGTCCGTCCTCCGCTCCACACTGCGCAAGGATATTTTTGTTGCGCGTACGGGTGGCGAAGAATTCGCCTTCATCATCGAAGGGAACACGATGGAAGAAGTGATGGGCCTGTGCGAGCGCGTGCGGCGCAGCCTCGAAACCAGGCCATTCCGCAACTCGCGTTCCGGCGTGGATTACGGCCCGATCACCATTTCGATCGGGTTTGCCATGGGGTCTCAGGCGGAAGACGCTGGCGAACTTTACAGCAAGTCCGACACAGCCCTCTACTGCGCCAAGAACACCGGGCGCAACCGCACCGTCTTCTTTGAGGAAGGCATGCGCAAGGACTACACCAGCAAGAGCTGGCTTATCTACAAGAAGTAACCGCTACCACATGGTGGCGGCGGCACGAGCAGCCCATTCCTTATCATAGGTGACCTGGTCGAAATCTGCCTTGGCGGATTTCAGCATCATGCCAGGCGTCGGCAGTTGCGCCGGCTCCAGGAAGCGATCCGGGTTCCAGAGTTCCGCCCGCATCACGGCACGAGCGCACTGGAAATAGACCTCGTCGATCGTCACCACGGCAACGGTTCGCGGATGCTTTCCATCCATCTCGAAGCTGTTGAGGAGGTCCGGATCGACGGAGACGACTGCGCGGCCGTTGATCCGCATGACCGAACTCGAACCCGGAATCAGGAACATCAGCGCGACGCGCGGATCGCGCACAATATTGCGCAACGAGTCGATGCGGTTGTTGCCGCGCCAGTCGGGTAGGGCCACCGTCTTGTCGTCCTCGATGCGCACCACGCCGCCGAGATCGCCGCGCGGCGAGCAATCGAGCCCCTCCGCTGCCACGGTCGCCAGCGCCACGAAAGGTGACGCCTCGATCATCTGGCGATATTCGGGCGTCAGCCGCGACGTCACTTTGGCGATAGCGGCTTCCGATGGTGACGTGCCGTAAATGGCTTCGAGCTGCTCGACATGGGTGAGAATGGTCATGCGTATCTCCTACTGGCGCGAACCTAGCCGGGAGACTGCCGTGCTTCAACCCAATTCCGTATCGGCATTCCCACGCTTGCGCCCCTCACCCGGCGTCTGCGATAGCCGCCGATACTCGCCGGCAGCGACGCCGAGCAGAACGAGAAGGACGCCGGCTGCAACCCAGGCCGTCACGGTGGACGCGGCCACAATGCCCAATCCCGCCAGAACGGCCAGTCCCAGGGCATGCAACAGAGGAAAGGTATGCGTCGTGGCGCGCTTTACCCAGAAGTTTCCCGCCAGAAAAAGGAGCGGACCGCCGACAATAACAATCGCCAACTGAAGACTACCAGGCTCTTGCGCATGGGCCAGCAAATGCTCAGCGGCGACCGCCGTCAGAATGATGCCAGCCACCACAGGAATATGCGCATAGGTGAAGACGTAAAGAGCGACCTCGCCCGGTTCATCCGTCTCCTCAATTTCCTCCGAAGCCCGCTCATGACCGAAATGGAAATAGATCCACCACATGGCCGAGGCCGCCAGAAACGATCCCGCAAAGATGCTGACCACCGGCAGGCTGAGATCCTGTTCGGAAAAGCTGCGGCCAATCGCCAGGATCGCCTCGCCCAGGCAGATCATCACAAAGAGCGCGCAACGTTCCGCCATGTGGTCGCCGGAAATATCCCAATCGTCGGAACTGGATCTACCAAAACCCGGCACACGGAAGCGCAACTCGGGCGCCACGAACTCGATGGCCAAAGCCGCAATCCAAAGACCGATCCTCATCTCCTCGCCAGCCAGCGCGCCGCCGATCCAGAACAGACCGGACAAGCAGAACCAGAGCGTGACGCGGATGAAATTGCGCTGCACCGCCGGCAACAGGCCCTTGAAGGCATAGACGGCAAACAAGGACCGCCCGATCTGCATGAAGCAGTAGGAACCCGCAAAGATCAGACCCTTGTGCTCGAAAGCTTCCGGTATGGCAGAGGCCATCAACAGCCCGAGGAACATCAGGCCGAAGAGCAGTACACGGATCGGCATATGCTCGGGATCGAGCCAGTTCGTGACCCAGGCCGTATGGATCCACACCCACCACAGCGCAAGCGCTATGACACCCGCCTCCAAAAGGCCGATATAGGTGAAATCCTCGGCAGCAAAATGCGACAGCTGGATCAGCGCAAAGACGAAGACGAGGTCGAAGAACAGTTCGGGGAAGCCGACGGTGCGCTCTTCCTGATCATCCCGCAGCCAGGCATCCTGGCTTGCACCCTGTTGACCGGCGTCTTCGTTCTTCGCCTCTGCCATGCGTCAATGCCGTCCTGCTCCGAGCCGGTCGCGGCTCAATCCCTTTTCCACAAGCTCTCGCTCGTATTCGGCAAACAGTTCCGCGCCGCGGTCGCCCAGTTCCCGTAGGTAGCGCCAGGTAAAGATGCCACTGTCGTGACCATCGTCGAAGGCGATGCGCACAGCGTAATTGCCGGCCGCCACCACGTTGCGGATGGAAACCTCGCGCTTGCCCGGCACCGTGACCTTCTGACCGGGACCATGCCCCTGCACTTCCGCCGAGGGCGAGAGAACACGCAGCATTTCCGCCGGCAATTCGAATGCGCCGCCATCTTCAAAACTGATCTTCAGCAGACGCTTGTCCGAGGAGACGCGCAGTTCGGTCGGCCAGGCGTTATCATAGGTGCTGCTCATGGTGCTGTTCCGTTTCATGCAAGATGGACTGGGCCGCGCGCTTGGCAAGGGGCGCGCGGCGGGCGCGGAACGCGTTCATAGCAGGCACCGATGCCGCTCGCTATCTGTCGAGTTCCCATCTGTCATAGATGCGGCTGATCTCGGATGCGGAGCCAAGCCGGATCTTCGGCAGCATAATCTCCTGAAACAGCGTTTCGTAGCGCAGCCGGTTCTTGGGCGTGGTTATGGCAATGTGGCGTATCATGCCCCATTTGATACTATCCCGGCCGCCTTCGAGCGCGCCGCGCCGGTCACGCTCGAACAGGCATCGGCGGAAATAGCGCATGAGGCTCACCGCCGTGGAGACCTCCAGCAGGATGAAGCCCGTTGCTCTGGCCAGACGCTGCGGCATCACCTTGGAATAGTTGCCGTCCATCACCCAGCGCTCTCCTAGAATGGCCTGGTCATGAAGGGCCGCGAAGTCTTCGTAAGGACGCTCAACCCAATCGGTGTTGGGGACATGAAACAGCTGATCCAGATGAACCGGCGTCAGTCCGCGCTTGCGGGCAATGGCATCGGCCAGGGTGGATTTGCCGCTATTGGAGGGACCGAGAATGCAGATGCGGTCGCCGAGATCTGAAAGATGCATGACACTATCTCGCACTGAAACAGAGAATCTTCCTAGCTTCCGCATGTGACGCGGCTATATCAGCAAAAACAGAGTTTTGACTTGACGGAAGCGCAACCGCTGCCCAGATTCCGTGCATGGAGGACGCCTCTTGAACAGCCTAGTCAATCCGCCGGAAACCGCCAGCCCGCTCTCCACCATTGCCCAGCCGATGATCGACCCGTTCGGTCGCTCGGTGACCTACCTGCGCGTCTCGGTGACGGACCGATGCGATTTCCGCTGCACCTACTGCATGGCGGAAAACATGACCTTCCTGCCGAAGAAGGATCTGCTGACGCTGGAGGAACTGGACCGGCTCTGTTCCGCATTCATCGAAAAAGGCGTTCGCAAGTTGCGCCTGACAGGCGGCGAACCGCTGGTGCGTAAAAACATCATGTTTCTGGTGCGCGCGCTCGGCCGCCATATCGAGGCGGGACGGCTGGAAGAGCTGACGCTGACGACCAATGGCTCGCAACTGGCCCGCTATGCGGATGAGCTTTATGACGCTGGCGTGCGCCGTATCAACGTCTCCGTCGATACGCTGAACCCGGCGAAATTCCACCAGATCACCCGCTGGGGCGACCTTTCCAAGGTCATGGAAGGCATCGATGCTGCCCAGCGCGCCGGTCTCAAGATCAAGCTGAATGCGGTGGCCCTGAAGGGTTTCAACGACCAGGAGATTCCCGAGATGCTGCGCTTTGCGCATGGCCGCGGCATGGACCTGACCGTCATCGAAACCATGCCCATGGGCGAGATCGACGAAGACCGCACCGATCAGTATCTGCCGCTGTCTCAACTGCGCGCGCAGCTGGAAGAGCAGTTCACATTGACGGACAATGGCTACCAGACCGGCGGCCCGGCCCGCTATGTGACGGTGAAGGAAACGGGCGGCCGCCTCGGCTTCATCACGCCGATGACGCATAATTTCTGCGAAAGCTGCAACCGCGTTCGCCTCACCTGCACCGGCACGCTCTATATGTGCCTTGGCCAGAACGACGCGGCGGACCTGCGCACGGCGCTTCGCGCCTCCGATGACGATGCCTATCTCTCCGCCGCCATCGACGAGGCCATCACGCGCAAGCCGAAGGGCCATGACTTCATCATCGACCGCAACAACCGCCCAGCCGTCGCCCGCCACATGAGCGTTACGGGTGGCTGACCCGAATATTAACGGGATGGACGTCCCCCTAGGGCTTGACTGAGGATTACCCACGCCCGTCCGGATATTCCGCTGGTCCCTTGATCTCGAGCTTGTTGCCGAAGAGATCGTGGATGTAGAAGGAATGGCCCATGCCCCTGGCGCCGCCATGCATGGCCTCTCGCACAATCTCCACGCCATGTGACGCCAGATGCGCCCGCAAGTCGTCGTGATCGAACGGGCTCGTCGCCAGGCAGACGTGATCGACATTGCGCCCGCCCGCAACGGCTGGCACGGCGGACGCCGCACCCGGATGCGTCACGTCCCATAGTACGATGAGCGACGAACCGAACCAGACCTGCTCCATGCCGAGTGCCGGATAGGTATAGCCGGGCCGGCAGCCGAGCACGTCGCGATAGAAGCGCATGGCGCGCTCGAGATCATCGACCAGGAAGACGACGTGGTCGATCCCGACGGGCAGAAATGGAAAGGTCATGATGGGGCGCTCCTCTCGCCATCCGTCAATCTGGCCGCAAGCACGGCCAAGTCAACGCCCCATCCACACAAAGGTGATCGACCAGGGGCCGACGGCCGCAACATATGAGCAGAAACTGATTGCCTGTATCGTTTAACAGGCGTAGTGCCACGCCAAGCCGGTGATATACCACCGCGCACTCAAATTCATTGCAAGGGCGCTATTCCTCCCACTCAAGCGCCTCTCGTCCCCGTGACGATATCTGTTCAAGGAGAAAAGCCATGGAAGTTTCCAGGGCCGAAAAGATGAAAACTGTGCTGCGGGTCACCAGCGGCAATTTCCTTGAGATGTTCGACTTCTTCCTGTTCGGCATCTACGCTTCCCACATCGCGCATACCTTCTTTCCGAACGACAACGAGTTCGTGTCGATGATATCGACCTTTCTCAGCTTCGCGGCGGGCTTCGTCATGCGACCGATCGGCGCGCTGGTGCTCGGCCCCTACATCGACAGGATCGGCCGCCGCAAAGGCCTGATCGTCACCCTCTCCATCATGGCGATGGGTACGATCCTGATGGCCTTCGTTCCCGGCTATGCAACGATCGGCATTGCCGCACCGCTGCTTGTGCTGATCGGTCGTTTGCTGCAGGGCTTTTCCGCTGGCGTCGAACTCGGTGGCGTCTCTGTGTATCTCTCGGAAATGGCGACGCCCGGCCACAAGGGCTTCTATGTCAGCTGGCAATCGGCCAGCCAGCAGGTGGCGATCGTGGTGGGCGCGCTGTTGGGCTTCCTTCTCAATCGTATGCTGATGCCGCAACAGATTTCCGACTGGGGCTGGCGCATCCCCTTCTTCATTGGCTGCATGATCGTGCCGTTCATTTTCGTGATCCGCCGCTCGCTGCAGGAAACGAAGGAATTTGCCAACCGCAAGCACCAACCGACCACGCGTGAAATCTTCGCGACGCTAATCTCCAATTGGGGCGTCGTGCTCGGCGGCGTCGGCATGGTCATCATGACCACCGTCTCCTTCTACCTCATCACCGTCTACACGCCGTCCTTCGGCAAGACGGTGCTGAAGCTTTCGGAATCGGATGCGCTGCTGGCCACCATGGCGGTTGGTATTTCCAACTTCATCTGGCTACCGATTGCGGGCGCTGTCTCCGATAAGGTCGGCCGCAAGCCGATCCTGATCACCTTCTCGCTGCTGGCGCTCTTTACCGCCTATCCGGCGCTTTCATGGCTGATCGCCAACATCACCTTCGAGCGCATGGTGATCGTGGAATTGTGGCTCTCGTTCATTTACGCCTGGTACAACGGCGCGATGGTCGTGGCGCTCACGGAAGTCATTCCCGGAAGCGTGCGCACAGCCGGCTTCTCGCTGGCCTACAGCCTTGCCACCACGCTCGGCGGCTCGTCGCTTGCCATCTCCACCTGGCTGATCGAAAGCAGGCAGGATAAGGCAGCACCCGGTTACTGGATGGGCTTTGCCGGGCTGTGTGGTTTGTTGGCGACGCTCTTCCTGTATCGCCGGGGTGCGGCGGCAGCGCGCGCAGCAAGGGCTTGAAATAACACCATAAGACAAATCTAAAACTCTGGTCGCGCCGTGCGCCCTGTTCTACATGAGGCCTGAGGACGGAGGAGAATCAGGAATGCCCTTGTCGCAGAACGCGCGCGGCGCACTGTTGATGACGCTCGCCATGGGCGTCTTCACGGCCAATGATGCGCTGGTCAAATCCGTGACACCCTTTCTGTCTGTCGGACAGATCATGATGATCCGCGGCGCCATGACAACCGTGATGTTGTTGGCGATCGCGTGGCGGATGGGCGCTCTTGCCCATATCAGGCGCATGACGCATCCGCTGCTGTTTCTGCGCTCAATCTTCGAGATTGCCGGTACCGTCACCTATGTGACGGCGCTTGGTTCCATACAGCTGGCCAATGCCGGCGCTATCATGCAGTTCATCCCGCTGGCGGTAACGCTCGGCGCATCGCTGTTCTTTCGCGAGCAGGTGGGCTGGCGGCGCTGGCTTGCCATTCTTGTCGGCTTCATCGGCGTGATGATCATCTTGAGGCCGACGCCATCAGGCTTTTCCGTCGCCTCGCTGCTGGTGGTGCTGACGGTGTTCCTGACGGCTGGACGTGACCTGACCACACGTCGGCTGGGGCTCGCCCTGCCCGCTTTGCTCGTCTCGCTGTTTGCCGCCTCGACCAATATGGTGGTCGGCGCCCTGCTGATGGTGCCGATGGGCGGTTGGCATCCGGTGAGCATCGAGCAGTTCGGCCATCTGGCGCTGGCTTCGATCCTGCTGTTGATGGGCTACCAGTCGATCATCCTCGCTATGCGCGAAGGCGATGTCTCCTTCGTGGCCCCCTTCCGCTATACAAGCCTGATCTTTGCGCTGGGCCTTGGTTATTTCGCCTTCGACGAACAGCCGGATGGCTTGATGGTGCTGGGGTCATGCCTCATCATTGCCTCCGGCCTCTATGCCTTCTATCGCGAGCGACAGCGCGCCCAGAGCATCGCGGCAGAAACGAGCGCAGGCACGGCCAGCGGATAAGGATCTGAACGATGCCAAGCTTTCCTCCTCCGCCCGGCATCATCTTGGCGGGCGGCAAATCGAGCCGGATGGGCACGAACAAGGCGGAGGTTCTGCTGGGCGGCCTGCCGATGATCGCCCATGTCATCCGCCATCTCGCGCCGCAGGTCAGCCACCTCTCAGTCAATGCCCCCGCGCCGCTTGCCGCAGCGCCCGATCTGCCGGCCGTACCAGATGTTATCCCCGGCCAAGGGGGACCGCTCGTCGGCATCCTGACGGCGATGCGTTATGCCGCGTCAGCGCATCCGGGCACCACGCACGTGGTAACCGCCTCGGTTGATAGTCCCTTCCTGCCACTCGACCTGGTGGAGCGGCTGGCATCCGCCCTGCCCGATCGTGACACCATCGCTATTGCCGATTCCGCGGGTGAGATGCATCCCATTTGCGGGCTCTGGCCCGTTCATTTGGCCGATGATCTGGAGCGCTGGTTGGCGCTTGGCGAGAAAGCACGCGTGAAGGCTTTCCTGGCGCGGCATCCGGTTCGACTGGTAGATTTCCCGCTTGTCGAGACGACGGCGGGCATGCTCGATCCGTTTCTCAATATCAACAGCCCCGACGA
Source organism: Rhizobium oryzicola (assembly GCF_030504645.1). Lineage (GTDB taxonomy): Bacteria > Pseudomonadota > Alphaproteobacteria > Rhizobiales > Rhizobiaceae > Neorhizobium > Neorhizobium oryzicola. Next base: position 75,026 of record NZ_JAUKWQ010000009.1, read on the forward strand.
GCTGGAACGCGCCCATCGTTTTCTGGAGGATGCATGACACCCAAGGTCTTCGGTATCGCCGGCTGGAAGAATTCCGGCAAGACGGGTCTGGCCGTGCGCCTGGTGGAGGAACTGACCCGGCGCGGTTACCGCGTCTCGACCATCAAGCACGCCCATCATGACTTCGACATCGACAAGGTCGGCGCCGACAGCTTTCGCCATCGTCAGGCGGGCGCGCATGAGGTGGCGATCGTGTCGGGGACCCGCTTTGCCATCATGCACGAACTGCGAGGCGAACCGGAGCCGAGCTTCGATGAAATCCTCTCTCGCCTCGCGCCTTGTGATCTGGTGCTGATCGAAGGCTACAAGCGCGAGCCGGTGCCGAAGATCGAGGCACGCCGTCTGGACGCGAAGAACCGCGAGCCGCTGGCACCCACCGATCCGCATATCCTCGCGATCGCCGCCGACCATGCGGTGACCGATACGACGCTGCCAGTCTTCGATCTGGATGACACGGCAGCGATTGCCGATTTCGTGGAGAGGGTGACGGGTTTGGCGAGGGGTAACGGCTAGGCCTCCACCCCTGCCCTCACCGGCTCAGATGATCAGGTTGGCGAGGATGTCGTTTTCGGTGATATCTTCGTAACCCAGCCCTGCCCCTTCGAACCGCTGGAGAAGGCCGGTGAAATTCTCCGGCTTGCTTGTTTCGATGCCAATCAGGATGGAGCCGAAATTGCGGGCCGACTTCTTCAGATATTCAAAGCGGGCGATATCATCATCCGGCCCCAGAAGGTTGAGGAAGTCACGCAGTGCGCCTGGGCGCTGCGGCAGGCGCAGGATGAAGTATTTCTTGAGGCCGGAGAAGCGCATGGCGCGCTCCTTGACATCTGGCAGGCGCTCGAAATCGAAATTGCCGCCGGAGACGACCGCCACCACGCGCTTGCCGGCAATATGCTCCGGGGCAAGCGTTGCGAGCGCCGTCAAGGACAGGGCACCGGCAGGCTCCAGCACCACACCCTCGATGTTGAGCATCTCTATCATGGTGACGCAGATCGCGTTTTCCGGGACGGCCAGAACCTGATCGGCGGAAAAGCCCTTCAGCGCCTCGAAGTTGAGATCGCCGATGCGGGCGACCGCTGCGCCATCCACGAAATTGTCGACCTTGGCAAGCGTCACCGGATGCCCGGTCTCCAGGCTGCGCTTCAGGCTCGGGGCACCTTCCGGCTCCACGAACAGGAAATCGGACGGCGCCATGCGCCCGGCGAAATAGCCGCTGACGCCAGACGACAGGCCGCCACCGCCGACCGGCACGATCATCATATCAGGCACGCCGCCATCCGGCAGCTGCTCGGCGATTTCGGACGCCACCGTCGCCTGGCCCTCGATGATATCGGCATGGTCGAAGGGCGGCACCATCACGGCGCCTGTCTCATCCACATGGGCACGGGCCGCGGCATAGCACTGGTCGAAAATGTCGCCCACAAGACGGATGGTGATGAAGGGGCCGCCGAACATGCGGGTCTTGTCGATCTTCTGCTGCGGCGTGGTGACCGGCATGAAGACGACGCCCTGGACTTCAAAATGGCGGCAGACAAAGGCAAAGCCCTGGGCGTGATTGCCGGCGGAGGCGCAGACGAAGACGCGATCCGTATGGCCGGCGGCAATTTGCTTGCGGAAGAAGTTGAAGGCGCCCCGGATCTTGTAGGAGCGCACGGGCGACAGATCCTCGCGCTTCAGCCAGATCTCCGCGCCGTAACGGCGGCTCAAATGCTCGTTGAGTTGCAGCGGCGTTTCCGGAAAGATCTCCCGCATCGCCTGCTTGGCTTCATCCACCGCTGCCATGTTCATTGCGCGCACACCCGATATCCATTCTTCCAATGCGCACGCTATGCCATAGCGGGCGCAGATGGGCAAAGGGATTGGCGGCATGGCAGGCATGTCGGCGTAACGGCTGTGTTGGATCGGCAGGCAGTCACCCGCCGGCCCCAAGGCCAAGGCGCGGGATAGCCCCAGCATCAGAAAATGATGTTGCTTGTGGTGAAGACAACGGCATTGCCGCCAACCGCGGTCAGCTTGAAGGCGAGATCGGTGCCGGGATCGTAGACATTGTTACCGTTGGTATCGAAATAGACCAGCGTGTCGTTGTTATCATCAATATAAAGAGCTGCCGCCTTGCCCTGGAAGCTCGCGGAACCCGGCGCGGGCGATTTCATAAACCTGGTAATCCCTGACTTGTCGCCGCTGAGCGCAAATGCCGAGACATCGACGGCGTTCTTGGTGATGCCCGCCGACGCGAAATTGCTGTAGATGTCGGTCTTGCGCGTCGTGGACAGATTGGCGGAATTGTAGACGATCACATCCTTGCTAAAGAGCTGCACCGTGTCGATGCCCTGCGAGCCCGTATAGCGGACACCGGGGTTCTGGATGGTGATTGAGAGATTGGCACTGCTGCCGGAGGCATCGAGAGTGTTGAGGGCGGCGGTTTTCGGGGTGGTGAAGGTCAGATCACCGGAGCCGGTAAAGCGCAGCACCGTCAGCTCGGGATCGATGAATTCATTGACCTTGTTGCTGCCGTTGAGATTGATGGACAAGGTCTCCACGCCGGGGATCTTGATGCGTTCGCTGGCGACGTGCTCAAGCTTCAGCGTCGCGGAATCATTGAGTGAGTTCGTGTCCTTGAACACGAAGGTCGTATAGCCCGAGCTCCCCGAGATGCCGAGCACGGTGTTGGGATCGATGCCGTAGACGCCGAAATTGGAAGCCCCGGCATCGCCAATCCGAAAAGAGGCAGCCTTGGAGTCGATGCTCCAGACCTCCTTGTATCCGCTGGAGAAACCGAGATCGAAGATGACATAGGCCGTGCCACCAAAGTTAAAGCCGTCCGCCTCGCCAGCCGCAATGGTAAATTGTATCCTCTCCACATTGGTCACGGTTGGCTTCAACCATTCGAGGTCAATGCCAGCGCCGCCATACTTGCCAAACACCCCATCGGCGGCCTGCACCTTGTACACCAGCGTGTCAAAACCATCCCCGCCATCGATCTTGTCGCCGGAGTTCAACGTGTTGACCAGTTGCGGATTGGGGCCAGATCCGTTGAAGGTCGCGGAGGCGCGGATCACATCATCGCCGGGCGTGGATTTGTAGGCAGCGTTTTTGGTGGTGGGCGACACGATGTCATCGCCTGTGCCGAGCGTGAGACTGATACCCGGACCGCCGCTCCCCACGGGGCCGGACGCGGCAATGCTGGCCAGCACCTTGGAGACCACTTGCGCGCTTGGAATGGTGCCGGGATCTTTGGTGACCTGGCTGACGTAAAGGCGGCCCAGGGCCGCCGCATCATTGCCGCTATAGGCTTGCGACGATGCCGAACCGATCGCGCTGGTCAGATTGTCGGCCGCTTTCAGCTTGTTGTTGACGATCGTCCTGTCATCGCCCTGCGCGCCATCGAGAATGGCGATGGCAATGTTCTTGATGGTCAGCAGGCCGCGATCCAGCTGGTCGGCGAAATAGGCCGTGCCTTCGGAATCGGCCGCACGGTTGAAAAGCGAGAGATAGATGGAATTGATGATGGTGGCATTGTTCTGCCCGGAAAAGCGATCCCGGTATTCCTGGGTGCCGGCAAGATCGCCGATGCCGGAGAGATCGGCGCCATTGCCGGTGACGGAGTTGAAATAGGCAAGGCCGGCGGGATCGGCGGGGCGGGCGAACAGCGCCAGATACACGCCTTGAATGGAAGCCATGATGCGTTTCCTCTCACAAAATGCGCATGACATCTCCCGGCGGAACCGCCGCAGAGCTTTCGCCAAAACTGCCATGCAGGACGGTGAGAGGACATTACCCGAACGGGTGATGACAGCCGGATAGGCGCGAAAAATTCAGCGCGCTTGAAGGCCTTGCGCGAGCTTCACCGCTGCGACGTTGCGGGAAAGTTTTGTGGCATTGCCTGCGTGGCATCATTGATGCGCTGCTGGATTCATCGGGCGCGCTCGAGACGCGGGAGAGGATAATTCAGTGCGCGTCATGACATAACCTAGTAGCATGGGCAATAGGATGACCATCGGAGGTGTAACTTCGCCGGCGGAACCAAGGATAGCATTGCAAACTCTAAGTGAAAATTGCAAAACCCCAACGCGAAAACCCCCGGTTTACACCGGGGGTTCTCTTTTCAATCGAGCTCACATTAAGCGAATACGAAATCGCTAGCGGTAACCGTACCGGTAACTGCGACCTTCACCAAGAAGTCGGAAGCGGCCTGAACGCCCGCATTCGCATCGTTTACGTACAGGTAGGTACCTGCCGCAGCACCCGAAGATACCGTGATCAAAGCAGCGCTTGCAGCACCACCTGACGTCGATGTGGCGATAGTGGAGATACCACCGTATACGCCGGTGAGATCATTTGCCGACGCAATGGTTTGGGTATTCGACAGCGTGATGCTGGTAAACGCCGCACCGCTGTTAACAAGAGCAATCTTATCAGTACCCGCTACAAAATCCGTAATGGACGTAATCGCGGTTGTATTGCCAGAGGTTGCCAACAAGTTTGCGAGGTTCGAGCCAACGAACTTGAAGGTATCTGCACCCGCACCACCAGTCAGGGTGTCGGCCTGGTTTGCAGCAGTGCCACCCTGGATGATGTCGTTACCAGAACCACCAATGATGACGTCAGCCTTATCGGAACCAATGATCGACAGCTTTCCGGTAAACGCAGAAGCGTCAACCTTGCTGCCAACGGCGGTTGCTGCGAGCTTGTTCGTAATCGTCAGATCGGTATCGCCAGTGATAACGATTTTCGAATTGTCGCTGTTTGAAAGCGTGGTAACAACGTTCGCGCCACCAGCCTTCGTTGCAACGCCCGTCGAAGCAAGGTTGACAGTCGAAATGCCCGTTACCGTGAGATTTGTAAGCGTGTGCGATGCACCAGACGTGTTGCTGAGCGTTACGTTTGTCGCAGCTTCGCCCACAGCGTTAGCGATCGAAATCGTACCGCCATTATCGACACCCAGATCGGCGCTAAACTTGCTGCTGGAGTTTGCGTTGGTGAACGCTGCACCTACAGTCGAACCCTTGGAAACAGCAAACTGGTTGATCGAAGTCAGCTTGGAAACGTCAACGCCAGAACCGTCAACTGCGAAACCGAGAACTTCAAAGTTCTTGGAAGCGTTAACGGTGTTGATCTGAGCCTGGCTCAAACCACTCGTTTCGCTGGTTACGATCGTGTCAGTGCCCGCACCACCATCAAGCTGCGAACCGGCGGTAAGAAGACCCAGAGCACCTGCTTTAAGGGTGAGGGTATCCGCACCTGCGCCGCCCGTGAAGGCAAACGAAGCCGGGAGCGTCAGAGCCGTCACGTCGAGCGAAACGTTACCGGTTGCGGCAGAAGCATTGACCGTCTTCAGTGCAGTCAAGCTGGTGTCTGCGGTCAGCGTGAGATTCTTGTCGCCAGTAACAGAGAGAGTGGCCAGAGCTGCACCGGAGTTAACGAGCGTAACCTTGCTTGCAGCACCCGTATCGTTAAGCGTGAGAGCAGCACCATTGCTGGCGAGATCTAGCTTCACCGCACCAGTGGCAACGGAATCGGTGCCGACCGCATTTAGGGTAACGTTGGTTGCGCCGTTGATTTGAACCGTAGCGGAACCAGCAGCAGAATTTACCTTCGTCAGAGAAAGGGACTGGGTCGCCGCAGTCTTGATAGCGGTCGAAGAACCGTTTGCAAGAGTTGCCGGGCTATCGACCTGGACGCTCGTAACGCCTGTAAGACCACTAAAGTCAGCTGTCTTGGATGCAGTCAGCACACCGCCGTTGACGTACAGCGTCTCGACGTTGGTCAGCTGCGGCAAAGCGAGAGCCGTAAGGTCAGCATCGCTTTTCACGAAGAGCTTTATCGTATCATTGCCCGCACCACCGTTTACGCTGTCACCAGCGGTTGCTGTGAGGCTGGTACCGGTGTTGTCAGCAATGAATACATCATTTCCACCTGTGCCGACGAGCGAGTCGACAGCGGTGGTGAAGGACTGGGTGGAGCCGACGACAGGTGTGTTAACAATAGCTGCCAGAGCGCTGTCAACAGCGGTCTGTGCCGGAACCGTGTCCTTGACAGCCGAGATGAAGGCGCGACCAGCGTCAGCAGCGGCATTGCCGCTATAGGCGAGAACTTCGGCCGTGGTATCGATCGCGGCAGTGAAAAGATCGGCAGCCTTGATCTTGTTCGTGACGGTCGTCAGGTCAGTGCCCTGTGCGCCATCGAGAATGGTGATCGCGATGTTGTTGATGTTGTACTTGCCGGAAGCCAGGCCGTTCGCGAAGAACGTCAGACCAGCGAGGTCAGCATCACGGCCGAACAGAGACTGGTAGATCGAGTTGATGATCTGCGGGTTCGACAGGCCAGCAAAGCGGGTCTGATACTCAGCCGTGCCAGCAAGGTTGCTGATCGCGTTCAGGTTCGCGCCGTTGTTGGTGACGGAGTTGAAGTAAGCCAGGCCCGTCGGATCTGCCGGACGGCCGAACAGGGCGACGTACACGCCTTGAATGGTAGCCATTGTGAAGTTTCCTCTCGATTGGAACGACCTTACGTGGGTCGGTAGTGATTGCTATACGCCGTGCAGCCAACAGTCAAGAGTCCACTGTTGTGAATTTTTGACAACGGAAGTCAGGCATGTGCTTCCGCTATACAACCGCACCTGCAACCCGATTATACGTCGATCTGCTGTACGAAACCTAATATGCAATCATGAATATATCACCCAAATGGGTTAGATTGTACAAGCCAAGGCAATTTCGCGGTTCTGGAACACGAAAGTTGCTAAAGTGCACTACCTTCCTCTTGCGGGTTTATAAATAGCATGTACTCTATGTCACTCATAGTGCAGGCCCTTTACGACCATTCGCCGATACAGCTTGAAGCCGTTCAAACCAGGAACACAACCCGATGCCGCCCCGTACTTCCACCTTCGCACCCAAAGACGATCAGGCCGCCCTTCGCCGCGAAGTTGGCGCATGGCTGAAAGACCGCCGCGAGGCCGCCGGTCTTAGCCAGCGCGATCTCGCGATGAAGGTGGGGATCGATTACTATACCTTCATTTCGCAGATCGAGACGGGCCGCGGCCGCGTGCCGCCGGAGCGTTACGAGCTGTATGCCAATGCGCTGAAAATCCCCGTGCGGGACTTTGTGATGACCATTCTGCGCTATAACGAGCCGATCATTTACGGCCTGTTGTTCGACGGCAGCGAGGATGAGCAGATCGCGCCGCAGGCATCCGCGCTGGATGCCAAGGACGAGCTGATGCTGCGGCTTGAGCGTCGTCTCGCCATGCTGGAATCAAAGCTCGGCCAGTAAACTCTTCTTTGGACGATGATCATGAAAGCCGGTGGCGCCGCTGACGCCGCCGGCTTTTTTTGCTGGTGCAAGCGGGCATGACCGCCCTCCCTTGGGACACGCGCGCTGTTGCGTTTGCAGCGCTTCGTTGATAGCGATCAACGCATTTCCATTTCCGATTGCCGATGGAGCCATGTTGCAGAGAGATTGCCCCGCCCGCCTGACGGCCGCTGCCTGCTATGTCGCGGCGCTTGGCCTCGCCTGCCTCGTCTTTCTGCACATCCATCCGCACCCCCTGTCGTTTCTGGCGGGCGACAACGTGTATTTCGAGATTGGCGATACGCCGCAGCATGTGAGCGGCTGGCTTCTCTATGCCAAGGATGCGTGGCACTGGCCGCCGCTTGTGACGACAATGATCTCTCCGCCGGGCGGGGTTTCCATCGCGCTTTCCGACAGCATTCCGCTGGCCGCCCTGCTGCTGAAGCTTTTCTTTCCGCTGCTGCCGGAAAACTTCCATTACTTCGGCCTGTGGCATTTGCTGGCCTACGGGCTGCAGGCGACAGGCGCCGTCTTCCTGATTCGAAGCCTCGGGCGGCGCGACATGCTCTCCGCCCTTTCTGCCGCTCTGCTGGCGCTGATGTGGCCGGCCTTTCTGGCGCGATTCGTGCACACGGCACTGATGACGCATGGGCTCATCCTTTTTGCGCTCGGCTTCTATGTCCGCATCAGCCAGGGCCGCTGGAGCGCAATGCGGGCGGGCTTGCTGTTCGGCACTCTGCTGATCGCCTCGCTGCTCATCCACCCCTATCTCTTCGCCATGGTGTTTGCGCTTTACGCCGCAGCGCTCTTCGACCATCAGCACCTGCCAGAGCGCCAGCCGGGATACGGAATTTCCGCACTGGCCGTCTGTATAGCGGTGGCGGGTCTTGCGATTGCTTTCGGCTATGCCTCCTCCGCCGCGTCGGGTGCGACCGGCTTCGACACCTATTCGATGGATCTGCTCTCGCCCTTTTGCGGCGGCAGGATCCTGCCCTGCCCGGCTGTGGACAAAACAGCGCCTCAAAGCGAAGGCTTCAACCTTCTCGGCGCCGGCGGCCTGCTGATCATCGCGGCGGCCTTGGCTCTCCATGCCCGCCCGGGCCGGCTTTTGCAATGGTGCAGGCGGCATGCGGGGCTGGCACTCCTGCTTGTGGGCTTTGCGGTCTATTCCCTCGGCAACAGCATCACGCTCGCCGGTCAGCCTGTTGCCGGTTATGTCGTGCCCTGGCCGCTGACGATCGTGAGCGGCGTGTTTCGCGCCGCCGGCCGGTTCTTCTGGCCCGTGGGCTATGCCGTGTCATTTCTGGCGCTCGCCGCGCTTCTTCAGCGCCGCAGCCTCCTCACCGCTCTCATCATCAGTGTGGCGCTTGTGCTGCAATGGGCCGATACAAGGCCGATTCGGCTGAAGACCGCTGATCTCCTGACCCTTGCGCGACCGCTCGATTATTCCGGCTGGCCTTCCATGGCGGGCCGCGTGGAAGCAATCCACGTGATGCCCGATTATGGCTGCGCGCCCCGAATCGAGAGCATGTACTATCTCTACTTCCAGATCGTCGCCGGGCGCCTCGGTATTCCCATCAACACAGGCTATCTCGCCCGCCCGTCCGGCACGTGCAGTGAAGCCGTCAACAGCTGGAGCACCGATCACCGCCTGCATGTGATGCTGGAGGCCGATTCGGACATAACCCGCAGCCCGGCAACTCTTGACGGCCTCAAAAGCGGCGAATGCATTCGCTGGACGGCCTGGGGCGGACTGATGCTGTGCCTGAAAGGCGCAACACCGGCGGACTGGGAAAAGCTCAACATACGCTGAGACATCAGCTGGTGCGGACGACGGGGGTCGAACCCGTATACCCGAAGGTGAGGGATTTTAAGTCCCTTGCGTCTACCAGTTTCGCCACGTCCGCCCTTCGAAACGTTTCCATAACTTGCGAGATCGCAAATGGGAAGGTCTGGAAAGGGTGAAATCGGTTCGCCATTTCAGCCACGGATAGGTCGCCGAGGAATGGCAGCACATCCTCGAGATCACAGCTATGAGTTCACAGTGGCCGCCAGCGTTAACGGCATGCCTCCTGACAGCCCGCCATTCCCGCAGGAATTGATTTGCGAAAGTTTGACCGCGGAAATTGTGCCTTTGTTTTCATTCACTTAACATTAGCACATTTGGATTTATTGCAGTACTGCCCCCGGAAGCGCAGTGGTAGGAGACCCGGCATGTCTATCGGAATTTTTTTTAGTGCGAGCCGCCTTGCAGAAGACATGAAGGCGCTCTCCCGCTCGCAGGCCATGATCTGGTTCAAGCCGGATGGCACCGTGATCGATGCCAATGAGAACTTCTGCAAGACGTTGAACTATCGTCTGTCGGATATCGTCGGCCAGCATCATCGGCTTTTCTGCGATGACGCGATTCGCAACTCGCCCGACTATGGCCGCTTCTGGCAGGATCTGGCCGCCGGCCAGTTCAAGAGCGGGCAGTTTCTGCGCAAGCGCAAGGATGCGCGGGATGTCTGGATCGAGGCGAGCTATAATCCGGTGTTTCGCGGCGGCAAGGTGGTGCGGATCCTGAAAATTGCCTCCGACATCACCGAATCGAAGAATCGCGCGCTGGAGGACGGCAACCGGCTGACGGCGATCAATCTCTCGCAGGCTTTGATCGAGTTCACGCCTGACGGGGTGATTCTCGGTGCCAACGATAATTTTCTCGCCGCCATGGGCTATCAGCTGAGTGAAATCACCGGCAAGCATCACAGCATGTTCTGCGACGCCGATTATGTACGCAGCGACGCCTATCGCCAGTTCTGGCAGAACCTGCGCGGCGGCACCTTTACGGTGGATAATTTCGCCCGCATCGGCAAGGGCGGTCGCAAGGTGTGGATCCAGGCGGCCTATACGCCAGTGCAGGATGCCAGCGGCCGGATCTACAAGATCATCAAGGTGGCAAGCGACATCACCTCGCGGATGATTGGTGTCGAAACCATCAGCAATTCGGTGCGCCGTCTCTCCGAAGGGGACCTGACCTCCCAGATCACCGGCACGATCGATCCGACGCTTGAACAGACCCGCCATGATTTCAATCTGGCCGTCCGCTCCCTCGGCCAGGCCATCGGCGCGATCAAACAGTCGGCGGAGGTTCTGGCAACCAATGCGCATGTCATCAACACGGTGTCCGATGAGATCGCCCGCAATGCAGAGCGGCAGGCGGCGTCCGTTGAGGAAACCGCAGCAGCGCTCGACGAGATCACCGTGACGGTTCGCGATTCGAGCGCACGCGCCGCAGACGCCACCGGCCTGGTGGTCGATACGCGCGCATCCGCAGAAGCCTCCGGCCGAATCGTCGAACAGGCGACCGACGCGATGAGCGGCATCGAACAATCCTCTCGCGAGATTGAAAACATCATCAGCGTCATCGACGAAATCGCCTTCCAGACGAACCTGCTGGCGCTCAATGCCGGCGTCGAGGCCGCGCGGGCGGGCGAAGCCGGAAAGGGGTTCGCCGTCGTTGCGCAGGAGGTGCGCGAACTCGCACAACGTTCCGCCAGCGCCGCGCAGGATATCAAGCGGCTGATTTCGAAATCCTCCGATTCGGTGAAGCACGGCGTCTCGCTCGTCAACGATACCGGCCGCGCCCTCAAGACCATCGTCCAAAAGGTGCAGCAGGTGGACCAGAATGTTCAGGCGATCGCCAAGGCTTCAAAGGAACAATCACTCGGCCTCAACGAGATCAACACCGCGATCAACCGCCTGGACGAGGGCACGCAGAAGAATGCCAGCACCATCGAAGAGGCCAATGCGGCGTCCCAAACACTGGCGGACGAGGCGGCCAAGCTGCATCAACTGATGGAGCGGTTCCGACTGCCGGAACAGGCGGGCACTCCCTTTGCCTCGACCCGCCACCGAGCAGCTTGAGCCGATCCTCGCGGACGCCCCTTGCCGGGACCGACTGCAGAGCGTAGCGCTAGGGCGGGAACTGCGGCGTCTGCCGGCCGTTCTCCTGCCATTCCAGACGCAATTCAGGATGCACGCCTATGAAACGCTATCTCGCTGCCAGCCTCGGCCTTCTTCTGTTGTGCGGCTGCACGACAGCCGAGCTTACCCCCGTTCCCGGCAGCATTACCTATGGCGGCCAACCCCGCAGCCATTTGACGAAGGCGCCGGTCGGCAGCATCGTCAACAACGAGTTCAATGATGGCCGTCGCATGGTCTACGAGACTTACGTGATCCAGCCCGACCGCAGCCTGAAACTGATCGACAGACGTTACCGCCCGGATCTCGCCGCCTTCGACTGAGAATCTGATAGCTTCTTATATCAGCACTTGCAAAAGTCCCGAAGAACCCTATCTCGCTTAAAAAAGGCCAGCGATTCTGGAACCTTCTTGATGAAGACACCGGGCGCTTCAGCGGGCACTAGGGAGTGGCTGTGAAATATCGTTTTCTGATTGTCGAGGACAGTCTGCTGCTGGCGATGGACCTGGACGAGGCGGTCACTCGCAGCGGCCATGAAGTGGTCGGTATTGCACCGGATGTTAAGGTCGCTCTCAACTACGCCCAGGACGCCGACATTGCCTTCGTAGACGTTCGCCTTGCAGATGGCGAAACAGGCCCTCAACTTGCCCGCAGTCTTGTGGAACGTGGCATTCTGGTGATCTTCGTAACCGGCAATCCCACACTTGTGGAAGGCCGAGATGCGGGCGCGCTTGGCGTCATCGCCAAACCGCTGACCAATCAGGCCGCATCCGATGTCATACAATTTGCCGTCGACTGGAAAAACGGTCTCCAACGCAACCCGCCTGCCCGGTTGAAGCTGTTTCGCCCTATGGCACCCGCCGCATAATGCGAAAAGGCACCGACGAGTGCCGGTGCCCTTCCATGTCTCTATCTCAAACAGCAGATCAGCCGGCGAGCTTTGCAGCAAGCTTCGCGACATGCGCGCCCTGGAAGCGGGCGCCTTCCAGCTCTACCTGAGACGGCTGACGCGAGCCATCGCCATTGGTGATGGTGGAAGCGCCGTAGGGCGAACCGCCCTTGACTTCTTCCGTGCCCATCTGACCCTGGAAGGCGTAAGGCAGGCCAGCCACGACCATGCCGTGATGCAGGAAGGTTGGGATGAAGGACAGGATCGTCGATTCCTGGCCGCCATGCTGCGTGGCAGTGGAGGTGAAGACAGAGCCGACCTTGCCGACGAGCTTGCCGTTGAACCACAGACCGCCGGTCTGGTCCCAGAAGTTGCGCATCTGCGAGGCAACCGTACCGAAACGGGTGCCGGCACCGACGATGATCGCGTCGTAGTTTGCCAGTTCATCCGGGGTAGCGATCGGTGCAGCCTGGTCCATCTTGTAATGCGAGGCCTTGGCAACCTCATCCGATACCGTTTCCGGCACGCGCTTCACGGTGACCTCTGCACCTTCTGCCTTTGCGCCTTCGGCAACGGCATAGGCCATGGTTTCGATGTGACCATAGGTAGAATGATAAAGAACCAGTACCTTTGCCATCTCAAATCTCCTCGTGTTGGCACACCACCACGGCGTGCTTTGACGTTAACATTAGCAAGCAACGCGCATTCGGCCAGCCCCGTAGCAGCGAAACGCAGTGTTCACTTATTCGTAACGGTAAAACGCAAATGGTCACAAATGGATGACAATCCGCGAGGTACGGGAGGTCGCTTCTGCTCTTCGGGTCTCAGTCCGTTACACGAAGATCCTATCCTAGCTCGCAAGCAAATGCGGATCTTGAAGAAAGAGATTGAGGTGCCTCACCAAGCAACCGATGCCACAGTTGGACTTCCCTCGGATCCGATTGCAAACTCAAATCGCGAAAATTGTCCCCACCAAATTCATGGTACCAAGCAGTTTCACCAAAAAGTCACCGTCATCAAAGGATGAGACGTCCGGTCCCGTATTCTGAAACAAATAAACCCCGGAATTAGCGCTCGCATTGAGCTCCATTTGTGTAGCGAAGGACCGATCCACCAGGTTTTGCCCATTAACAATTGAGGTAATCTTGTTCAAATAATCCGCGGACTGAGCGCTGTCCGAGCCATAATAATCAACATTCGGCTGTTGAAAGCCGGTTTTGAACACCGATTTTCCCGAGGCGTTGAAACCATATACTGTATCGATAGCATTTCGATTGGAGAGACCACTGCCGGTTTCATCAATCACATAGCTCCCAGGAGGGCCGCTTGTCGGAAGCTGAATCGTATCGGCCCCCGCGCCGCCCTTGATGGTGATGACACCCGCACCGCCGCTCAATACCTTTATGGTTTGACCACCCGCGCCCAGGGTGACGCTGAGAGCACCCGCCCCACCTCGCACATTCACCACCAGGCTGCCGCCCGGGACGATAACCGAACTGTCTTGATCCCCACCGTTAATGTTGATCGTTTCGATGCCCGTGACTCTGTCCGAGAGGTCAAGGTTCTGCCCGGATACATTGATGTTGAGGATGTCGTTGCCCGCGCCACCATCAATCAATGTCGGTCGGCCGGAGATATCAAACGTGTCCCCGCCTGCGCCGCCTTTAAGAGTCGCTCCCGCTCCCGCGCTGAAAAAAAGTCTACCATTGGTTTCTGCGCTGCCATCCAGGGTGATCGCACTGGCCACCGCTGTGGCATCCAGCGTCAGGGTCTTGCCTGCTGCAACGGTGCTGTCGAGCAAGGTCAGCGCATTGCCGGTGACGTTTGCCAGCTTGATCGTCGTATTATTGACAAAGGTCACTGTGTCCAGCGCATGCGTGGTGATGGCGTCCGCCAACGTGACTTTATTCAACGCCGCTGCGGCTATCGCGGTGCCGGTCGTTGTCGCTGTCAGGACGGATTTGATATCGGCGGTAGCGCCGGACAGATCGGTCAGATTGGCGGCGGTGATCAATCCGGTCGTGGCACCATCGATCGCCTTCAGCGTGCTGGACGCAATACTCGTATCGGTCAGAGTAATTGTCACATCGCCCGCCATCTTGATCTTGTTACCCGTCGCGCCCTGGTTTGTGACCAGCAACAACTGCGCGTCCGCAGCCGAAGCGGAGGTGAGTGAGGTCACGCTGGACGCATCCACCAGCCCGGTCGTGGCACCTTCAATGGACTTCAAGGTGGCGGCAGTGGCCGTGGTATCCGCCAGGGTGACGGCCACGTCGCCTGCCATCTTGATCTTGTCGCCGGTCGTGCCCTGGTTGGTGACCAGCAACAACTGAGCGTCCGCAGCCGAAGCCGACACAAGGGATTCGACGGTCGAGGCATCCACCAGCCCGGTCGTGGCGGCCTCAATGGACTTCAGAGTGGCGGCAGTGGCCGTGGTATCTGTGAGGGTGACGGTCACATCGCCTGCCATCTTGATCTTGTCGCCGGTCGCGCCCTGGTTGGTGAGCAGCAACAGCTGCGCATCCGCGGCCGAAGCCGACACAAGGGATTTGACGGTCGAGGCATCGACCAGCCCGGTCGTGGCACCCTCAATCGCCTTCAAAACGCCAGCCGCAGCGGTGGTATCTGTGAGGGTAACGGCAACATTGCCGGCCGTCTTGATCTTGTTGCCTGACGTGCCCTGATTGGTAACCAGCAACAGCTGCGCATCGGTAGCAGACGCAGACGTAATGGACGTGAAACCAGTTGCATCCAGCAAGCCGGTCGTCGCAGCATCCAGTGTCTTCAGGGTGGCGGCAGTGACGGCGCCCGTATCCGACAGCTTGACAGTACCGCTACCAGGGAAGCTCAGCCCGTTGGCGAGCCCGCTGCTGATCGTCAACGTGCTTCCGGCCGGTACCGCGATGCTGGAGACGGAGCCGGTGATTGCGGCAGTCCCAGCGGCGCTGCCGTTGGTGGTGAACGAGAAGCCGCCGTTGGTCGCCGCGATGGAAATCGACGAACCCGCATTTGCAAACGTGACAAGGCCCGACCCATCCTTGGATACCGAGAACACCGGCGGCGGAGGTGGCGGGTCTATCGTGACCGGAGTTGTGTCGACCACGGGTGGAACAGGCGTGTTGGTACTGCTGGCATCCGCAACAGCCTTGTTGGCATCAGCCGCGAGGTTGGCAATGGACTGAGGCGTCGCATCGATCTTGCTGAGAAAGGCGCGTGCAGTCTCCGCAGCCTTGGCGCCGGAATAGCCCTTGATTTCATCGGGCGTGTCGATGTTGGCCGTGAACGCATTGGCCGCCTGAACTTTGTTGGAGACGATCGTCGCATCCGTCGAGGCGGCGGCGTTCATGATAAAAACGACGGCATCCGCGATGGTAATCTTTCCGGATGAGAGCGAAGTCGACCAAAACTGAAGACCGGCAGGCTCCGGCGCCCGGCCAAAGAGGTTTTGATAGATTGCCGTAATGCGCCCGCCATCCGTTGTCCCGCGATAGAAATCGATGGATTCCTGGGTACTGGAAAAGGTCGCCGCAATCTTTGCGACAGCAACACCGGCATCCAGTTGAGAGGACCAATATTTTAGCCCAACAGGATCCGCCGGCCGTCCAAAATAAGCAATATAAAGCTTCTGGACCTGATCTTCAGACAACGTTGCTGCCATATCACACCCCTCGTAATGATATTTCATAGTATTTATTTCGACACAGCTTCGCCGCCCCCTTTATTCATATCTAAATCTTGCGACTTCAGATGAGAGGGATAGAACGACTTAGCGAAAGCCAAGAAAACACATTGTTGATCGCTACGCTCTACATTCATTTGGAGAGAAATTCATTCGAAATATCTCTGGCATCCGCGACAAAAAGCTATGAGATCGCAGACGAGGGCACGCACGCCGCACGCGCAGCAAGATCTGGTTGCCACGACAGCAGCAGGTGGCCTAGGTTCGCCGCACCCATCAAGTTCGCGCGTGAGGAAATTCCATGAGTGCAAAGATCGTGACCGCCGCCATGCTGGCCATCGGCGATGAGCTTCTGTCCGGCCGGACGAAGGACAAGAACATCGGCCATCTGGCAGACCTGCTCACGCTATCGGGCATTGATCTCAAGGAAGTGCGCATCGTGGCCGACGAGGAAGACGCCATTGTGGAAGCACTGAATGCGCTGCGCGCCCGCTACACCTATGTGTTCACGTCAGGCGGCATCGGCCCGACCCATGACGACATCACGGCAGACGCCATCTCCAAGGCCTTCGGTCTCCCTTGCGTGCATGATGCGGAGGCCATGCGGTTGCTGGGCGAGATGTATGCCCGCCGCAACATGGAGTTCACCGAAGCCCGCCAACGCATGGCCCGCATGCCGCAAGGGGCGCGCCATATCGCCAACCCCGTATCGACCGCCCCGGGCTTCATTGTGGAGAATGTCTATGTCATGGCGGGCGTGCCCCAGGTCTTCCAGGCCATGGTGGACAATGTACTGCCGGAGCTGCAATCGGGCGCAAAGATGCTCTCCCGCGCCCTGCCCTGCCCTTATGGCGAAGGCGATATCGGCACGCTGCTCGGCGCCATCCAGAAGGCGCATCCGGAAACCAGTATCGGTTCCTACCCGAAATATGACGGCCAGCGCTTTTCGACGGAACTGGTGGTGCGCGCCCGCGATCAGGCGGCACTCGATGCCGCGGCCGAAGCGATCCTCGCTATGATCCGGGACATCGAGGCCGCCAAGGCTGCTGCCAGCAATCCCGGCCCCGAGGCGTGAAGCGTAGAGTCAGGAAAGCTTGACCCAGCGCAAGGCGAGAACCACGTAAAGCTGGCTGACATTGTTCAGGAACAACGTGGGTCAGGAGACATGCCATGAGCTACAAGACCATTCTCGCCGCTCTCGACAGCAAGGCCAACGCCAAACAGGTCACGGATTTTTCCGTTGCGCTGGCCGAACAGTTTTCCGCGCATGTGATTGGCCTGCACGCAGAAACGCTGGCGACGGTCCCGCTGATCGCGCCGATGGAAATCCCGGACCCCTCTGCCGTGGAGGCTTTGCAGCAGGCCGCCCATTCCGAAACGAAGGCCGTGGAAGCGATCTTCCGCGGCGCGATGCAGAGCGATGGTGTGCCCTTCGAATGGCGAAGCTATATCTGCACGGCCGGTTATTCCTCCGCCAACGTGATGGAATGCGCCCGCACTGCGGACCTGATCGTGGCGAGCCAGGGCAATCTGGCGGAGGCTGCGGACAGCCGCGCGGATCTCGAAAGCTTTCTGTTCGAGAGCGGCCGCCCGCTGCTGCTCATCCCGCGCCTGATGACCCGCCCGCAGCCGATCCACCGCGCGCTGATTGCCTGGAACGGCTCCAAGGAAGCCGCTCGCGCCGCCTTCGATGCGCTGCCGCTTCTGAAGAGCGCCGACAGCGTCGAGGTCTTCTCCGTCGACCCACCCGGTGCGTCGCGCGATGCGCCTGAACTGGCAGGCACCGATCTTGCCGCCTCGCTTTCCCGCCATGGCGTGAAGGTAACGCTGCGTACCGAGGAGAAGCTCGGCCTACCGGCCGCCACGGCCATCGAGAATCGCCTCGCCGACCAGAGCATCGATCTGCTCGTCATGGGCGGCTACGGACATTCCCGCTGGTGGGAAATGCTGTTCGGCGGGGTCACCCGCACCATGCTGGAATCCATGACGGCGTTGACGCTTCTGTCACGCTGACAGCGAAAAACGACTGCTAAAGCGGGCGAGCCGCATGGATTGGCTTGCCTAAGCCGGAAAACTTTCGCTAAGAGCAACGGCCAACGGGAGCGTGCGGAACAAGCGCCGCTTCCGCGGGCCGATCGGGTGAATGACCCGGTGCGCGGCCCATGTTCCATTCCCGCGCCTCGGAGCCACGTTCACATGTCCCTACCCGACAAAGCCTTTCCTGTTTCCTGGGATCAATTTCACCGCGATGCGCGTGCGCTTGCCTGGCGTCTGGCCGGCAGCGGCCAGGAGTTCCGCGCCATCGTCTGCATTACCCGAGGCGGCCTGGTGCCGGCAGCAATCATTTCGCGCGAACTCAACATCCGCCTGATCGATACGGTCTGCATCGCCTCCTACCACGACTATGTAAACCAGGGCGAAATGAACCTTTTGAAGGGCATCAACCCTGACCTGATGACCGATGGCGGCCGTGGCGTACTTGTGGTGGACGACCTGACCGATACCGGCAAGACCGCCAAGGAAGTGCGCGACATGATGCCGAACGCCCACTTCGCCTGCGTCTATGCCAAGCCGAAGGGCGTGCCTGTCATCGACACCTTCGTGACCGAGGTTTCGCAGGATACCTGGATCTACTTCCCCTGGGATATGGGCTTCACCTATCAGGAGCCGATCGCCAAGGGCACCAAGGGCTGACGTAGAGTCAGATCGATTGGGTTGTTGAAGGGCTGCCCGGTGGGCGGCCCTTTTTGGATTGGCTAGTGGGGACGCCACTCAGGGGGGCAAGCCCATTCACTGGCTGATGCTAGGCCGCGGTTGCGCCAAACATCCGCTCGCAATAGGCGCGCAGCTTTTCCGGATGATCGGCGGTACCGCGATAGGCGATATGCCCGTCCGGCCTGATCAGGATCAGCGCCGCCGTGCTGAGGCCGTAGGCGGTATGGGCTTCGTGATCGAGATCGGATAGCGCGACAGCATCACTGGCAGAGGGCAAGGCCTTTGCGAGCACCAGCCTTGGGCGGATGAAGCGCCAGCCCTGCACCTCGGCAAACGCCGCGCGCAGTGACGTCATCGCCCCGGCGTCGCGGCCATCGAAGGCAAGCAGCGTCCATCCCCAACTAAACCCGTCGGGATTGTATATATGGTCGAACAAGGTGGTGGAACGTCCATCTGATGCGACCACTTTGGCATCCGGCGCGCGCTCGCCCGCCTTTGGCGCACCTTGCCCCACGAGATCCGCAAGACCTGTCAGATGATCCTCGTTCAGAGGACTTTCGGGATAGGCCACCGACAATTGCTGGAGATCGGCCGTGCCCTGAATGAAAGCGCTGATGTTCGGAACGAAGCGCGCGGCAAGATCGATCGCGATGTCCTTGATGGCGCCGCGGTAGACGCTGTTTTCGAAGCCACGAACCTGCCGGCCATCGAGTGCACGATGCTCGCCGCCGCGTTCATGGTCGTAGGACTCCAGAACAACAGGCGTTGCGTTGTTGTTCAGCGCCATGGCCAGCCGCCAGGCAACGCCGACCGCATCATGAAAGCCGGAATTCATGCCCTGCCCGCCGGCGGGAAGCGATTCATGGCCGGCGTCGCCGACCAGATAGACTCGGCCCGCCGAGTAGTGCTCGGCGGCACCATGCTGGAAGCGGCTATGCGTGATCCAGATTGGATCGGCGAGGGTCAGCGTCTCGTCCTCCGTCACCTCGCGGGCGATGGCCTGCAATTCCTCCAGCGTCGGATCGCGGTCGGGAATGCCCTCATCATGCGACAGGAAGAAGAGACGGTGATAGCCCTCCCAGACCGGCAGCACGCCACAGAAACCATGCGGATAATAGAAGAACCAGAGGTGATCGAAATCTGTCGAGCGGCGCCAGCTGAGCTTGGCATCCAGTTGGCGGTTGATCACATGCGGCAGCTTCTGCAGCTCGAAATCGAGCCCCAGCGCCTTGCGCACGGACCCATCATGACCATCCGCGCCAACAAGATAGCGGGCGCGCACCTGCTCGGTCGGGCCTTCCACGTGATGATCATCGTCATTGCTGACCCGCCCGATCGTCACGGTAACGCCATCGGCATCCTGCTCGAAGGAGACGGCCTTGATCCCGCGCTCGACCGTGCCGCCCTTCAACTCGATCTGCTCGGTCAGCGTTTTCTCGATCACGTCCTGCCCGCTATAGAGAACGGGCCCATAGGGGCTCGGCACATCGGCGATCGCCACCGGATTGACAGGACGCCCGTTCAAAAGCGTGTTGACCTGGGTGATGCTGTAGGCGTTCTTCGCGATGGCGTCGCGGATGCCGATGCTGGCCAGCAGCTCCTGCGGACGGGCCCAGAGATTGTTGGCACGCGAATAGGGCTTGGGATGCTGCCGCTGCTCGAACAGCCGAAATTTGATGCCGTGATGGGCAAGCGCTGCGGCCGTGGTGAGCCCGATGGGGCCGCCTCCGATAATGATGACATCAGTATCGAAGCCGTCCTGCATGGATGCATGGGTCATGGGATGCCTTTCAGGCTGTGAGTGAGGTGTTCGTCGGTGAGGCCGGGAGGGTTTCGTCGAGCACGTCGGTGAGGTCGCGCAGCACCTGCAGCGCGGCCGCGAGACGATCGGCGCCGATCCGTTCGAGAATACGGCCGTCGAGGGGACGTGAGGCGGATTCGGCCTGCTTCAGGACATCCCAGCCAGCGGGCGTGAGAACCACCAGCTTGGCGCGGCGGTGATGCGGGTTGGGTTCAAAGGCCACGAAGCCCTGCTCCGCCAGCAGGTCGCTGACGCGCTGCACCGCCTGACGGGTCAGCCCCATATTGCGGGCAATGTGAGCCACTGGCAGCGGCACCGGAGAATAGCCGAGCGCGCCCAGCACCTGCCACCAGGCCGTGGTCAGCCCCAACGGTTTCACGAGTGCATTGCCGGTGTCCACCAGCAGTCCGTTCGTCTCGAAGACCGAGAGAATGAGTTCGCGAACAGTCTTTTGTGCGTCTGCAGTGATCATGACAACCTGACGTCTATTCGACAACATGCTGTCAATTCCCACAATGATATTCGGTTCCGTCGGACTGCGGTATTTTCCGGGAGGGCAACGTATCAACAAAAAGGGCCGCCCACCGGGCAGCCCCTTCGTCATGTGATCTGCGCCCCGATCAGCCGGCGCGCTGCAGCGTCAAGCGGGAGACGCCGGCGGCGATGTTGAGGCCGGTTCCAGCCTGGCCGGACAGCGGCTGCAGCGCAAAGTTCTTGGCATTACCGCCAAGCAGAGCATTGGCCCCGACACCAAGACCAACGGCCGCTTCCGCCGACGCACCGACGTATTGACCGGCCAGCGCACCCTCGCCGATACGGCTTGCAGCGGTGTTGACGACGATCCAGTTCATGTAACTCTTGCCCGTCACACCCACATCGAGGCCGAGCTTTCCGATGGTGCCGCTGTAGCGCTCGACCT
This sequence comes from Rhizobium oryzicola, assembly GCF_030504645.1. Classification (GTDB taxonomy): domain Bacteria; phylum Pseudomonadota; class Alphaproteobacteria; order Rhizobiales; family Rhizobiaceae; genus Neorhizobium; species Neorhizobium oryzicola. The sequence goes on from NZ_JAUKWQ010000009.1 coordinate 96,324, forward strand.
TGCCGGACTGCTGGCGGAAGGTGCAGTCCACCTTCTTGGAAGAGCCGACGATGAGGCCGACGCCGCCTTGAATTTCACAGTTCAACTGGCCGACGCGCTGGCCGGGTTCGGCAGATACCTTCTGGGCGGTGTGACCATTGGCTTTGTGATGACGCTCCGCGGCGAAAGTTGCAGGGGCTGCAGCAACTGAAGCGACAGCGGCGAGGATGGCGAGTTTCTTCATTGGTTTCCCTTTCATGGGTGGCTCGTAGTCATGAGCGGGCATGCCGCACCCGGCGGCACAATAAGGAGAGTGCTGCGGGACGGGCGGATCGCGAGATCCGGAACGACCGTTCTTCCGCTAAAGACTTCGGCAACGGCAATTGCCGTTTCAAAGGCGTCCAGAGAGCTGACCTCGCCCGACAGAATAACCCGGCCATCTTCCACCGAGACATCAATCGTGCAGGCTTCCAGCCCCTGGCCATAGGCCAGCAGAGACTGGAGTGCAGCGCGAAGGCTGCACTCTGCCGGGTTGCTGCGCAGACTGTTTCGTGCGTGCAGAACCATCATGGTGTGATCCGAAGTCTTTCGTTTCGGGGCAGCGTTACTTGACGGCGCTGCGGATGGCGTCCTTGGCCTTGCCGACCGCGCTTTGCGCGTTACCGGCCGCCTTGTCTGCCTTGCCCTCGATCTCGAGTTCGCGGTTGCCGGTCACCTTGCCGACAGCTTCCTTCAGGGAGCCCTTGGCCTGACGTGCTGCACCTTCGATGCGGTTCTTGTCCATTGTCCAACTCCTTGTTCAATCCGTGTTTCACGACGCTGTCTGCGCCGTCACGATTGATGATTTAGGGTTGGGAAAGAGGAGCTTGCAGATTGGGATCTACTAGATGAACTAGTAGATCCTGACCTTTTTTGAGGTCGTTTCGGCGATTTTTCAGCGACCATTCCGGTTGGTTCGCGTACCTTTGAAGCCACGTTCACGCGCCCATATCACGGCAGCCGCACGCCGATTGACGCCGATCTTATTATAAAGCGAGGCAATGTGATTGCGGATCGTATGCTTGGAAAGGCACAGTACATCCCCCATTTCCGCGTCGCTCCTGCCCTCACAAATGAGGCTCAGCATATCCGTCTCGCGCTCGGTCAGATCAGCGAGGCCCGCAGACGGAGGCTTGCCGCGCGACGTCTGCCGGACATTGGCGAGCTTGTCGACAATGGTGCGGCTGAACCAGGAAGTGTCGGCCATCACGCTTTCAATGGCCTCCACCAGTTCGGCTTCCGTGCGGCGGCGTTCCGTCACATCCTGCAGCGCCCAGATGACGCATTGCTGATCATTGATTTCCACCCGCTCTGCGGAGACAAGGCAATCGGCAAAGCTGCCATCCTTCAGTGCCATGGTGAGCGGCTCGTCACGGACCGGGATATTGTCCTTCAACTTAACTTCGATCGCTTTTCGCGCCTTTACATCCTCCCACAGCTTCAGTTCGCTGGCCGTCTTGCCGACAACCTCTTCAGCCCTGCGCCCGCAGAGCTGCAGGAAAGCCTCGTTGACTTCGGTCAGCACGAAATCATCCAGCCGTGAAATGGCCGTTGGTGCAGGAGACAGGCGGAAGGATTTGGAAAAGCGCTCCTCGCTCTGGCGCAGTGCAATCTGCGCCTTTCTGCGCCCGTCGAGATCGGCGAAGGTGAAGAGCATGCAGGCCTCTTCACCAACCGGAATGGGTTCGGCCGCGACGATCACCAGCCGGTCACCCTCAGGGATCGGGATCAAGGCTTCACGCTGTCGCACAACTCTGCCCTCCGCCAATTTTTCGCGCGCATCTTCGCCCGTCTCGCAATTGGAAAAGAGACCAAGTTCATCCACGGTTCGGCCGATGATTTCCTCTCGCGTCAGACCTGTCATTTCCAGAAAGCCCTGGTTGACGCGAATGAAGCGCTGATCCTCCTGACGGCAGATCAGACCCGGCGCCGGGTTCGCATTGAACGCCTTTTCGAACCGCTTCTCCGCCTCATAGCGAGGTGTCTCGTCCCTCAGCACCAGCACCAGCACGTCGGGGCGCGCACCCGCATCCGCAATGACCATGCTCTTGGCGGTATGCACCCACAACTGATCGGGGTCATCGGCAGGAGACACCTCCACCGTCACCTCCCCCACCTCCTCGCCTGCCAGCAATCGCTCCAGCGGGTACTGACCCTCCTCCAGCAGATGGTTGTTCCGGTAACGTAGCGTGAAGCGTCTGCGGTACCCTTCTACGGATCCACCTAGATCCTCCATCTTTTCAATGCGATGCATGGCAAGGGCTGATGGATTGGCCCAGGATATCGCCCCATCGGTCTCGACGAGGATCAGGCCATCGGAGAGCACTGCGATCACCTGTTGCAGGACCATGCGGTTGATGGCGGGCGGATTTTCGGGATCGATCATGGCGGCTCGCGACGAGAGAAACAGAGAACACATCTGGTTTCCCCATTACGGCTCGGCAAGAGGAATGGTTTTAGGTCTTCCGGTGAGTGGAACAAAACCCGTTCTCGACCGTAGTGCGATGACGCTCATCCACACGCACACCGAGGCGGCTCATGACCATCACCGAACCTCATACGCACGCCTATGGCGGCTATCCCTTTTCTGGCATTTTCGTGCCCTTCACCTTTGTCAGCTTCTCGCTGGCGCTGGCGACCGACCTGTTGTTCTGGCAGACGGCCAATCTGATGTGGCAGAACTTTTCCGCCTGGCTGCTGTTTGCCGGGGAGGTGGCGGGTGGGCTGGCGCTGATTGCCGGCCTTATCGATCTCCTGCGTTCGTCCACACGCTATGCCCGGCCGTCGCTGTTTGCAGCGCTGCTCTTCATCGTCATCCTGCTGGTCGGCCTTCTCAACAACTTCATCCATGCGGGTGACGGCTGGACGGCTGTCGTACCCTGGGGGCTGGCGCTCTCTGCCATCAACTTCGTGCTGATCATCGCCACCTTCGGCCTTTCGGCCTCCCACCGTTCCAGACTGTATGTGAGGGTCGCATGATGAACCGCCGCACGCTTTCCCGCTCCGCCCTTCTTGGCTCTGCCCTGACACTCTCTGCCGCCCTTGCCGGCTGCAGCGATGACGGCAATTTCGATGTCAGCCAGCAGATCGGGCCGGACCCAGTTCTGCCCGCGCCGCAGACCATTCTGGTGCCGGACCTGAAGGTGGCCAAAGTGGTCGGCTGGAAGGACAATGAAACGCCGAAAGTGCCCGATGGCCTGAAGATCACGCCTTACGCCAAGGATCTCGCCAATCCCCGCACCGTCCACACGCTGCCGAATGGCGATGTGCTGGTCATCCAGTCGCGCGGTCCATCGGGCGAACCGAAATCCCGCCCCAAGGACATCATCCGCGGCTTCATCATGTCGATTTCCCATGGCGATACGGGCGGGCCGCAGAAGCCGAGCAACCTGATCACGCTTCTGCGCGACACCAATCGCGATGGTCAGGTGGATGAGCGTCATGATCTGCTGACCGGCCTCAACTCTCCCTTCGGCGTCGCTTGGGCGGACGACACGCTTTACGTTGCGGCAACCGACGCCATCCTGGCCTACCCGTACAAGCTCGGCGAAAACAAGATCACGGCTCAGCCGCGCGTTCTGACACCCCTGCCCGGCGGTCCGATCGACCATCACTGGACCAAGGATCTGGCGCTGAGCCCTGACGGCAGCAAGCTCTATGTCGGCGTGGGCTCCAACTCCAACATCGTGGAAAACGGTATCGAGGCAGAGAAGGGCCGCGCCGCGATTTGGGAAGTCGACCGGCAAACGGGGGCGGCCCGCGTCTATGCCTCCGGGCTTCGCAATCCGAACGGCCTTAGCTTCAACCCGGATACGGGCGCGCTCTGGGCCGTCATCAACGAGCGCGACGAACTGGGGCCCAATCTCGTGCCCGACTACATGACCTCGGTGAAGGATGGCGCCTTCTACGGCTGGCCGTGGAGCTATTACGGCAACCATGTGGATGCCCGCGTGCATCCGCAGCGCCCGGATATGGTGGAAAAGGCCATTCCCGCCGATTACGCGCTTTCCAGCCATGTGGCAGCACTCGGCCTCACCTTCACGCATGGCTCTGCACTTCCGGCACCTTACACCAACGGCGCCTTCATCGGCGAACATGGCAGCTGGAACCGCAACCACTTCAACGGCTACAAGGTGGTCTTCGTGCCCTTCCAGAACGGCAAGCCCAATGGCAAGGCTCAGGATGTGGTGACGGACTTCCTGAAGGGCGAGGATACGCGCGGCCGCCCCGTCGGAGTCGGTATCGATGGCACCGGCGCGCTTCTGGTGGCAGATGATGCGGGCAACACGGTGTGGCGCGTTGCCAATGCCAATGGCGCGGTATCGCAGGCGCCCATTGCAACAGATCAGATGCCAACCGGTTCCGTCGCCGCCACCCGTGGCCCACGAGCGGGTGATCCAGCAGCCGCCACCTCTGCCCCACAGAATGGCCCGATCAACCCTGCGCAGGGCCAGATCGCGCCGGCGGTGGAAGCACCCGCGCCTGCCCGCCAGCCTTGAAACGCCAAGTTCCGTTAGGCGAAGGGGAATCGTGTCTGTGACGGCAAACGACGCTTTCGTCCCCTCTCCCCGCCTGCGGGGAGAGGGTTAGGGTGAGGGGCAATGCCATACGGATGAATGCCCAGTTTGCCCCTCATCCGGGACGAAAAACCATGGCAAAACGCTTGACAGCCAAGACAGTCGCTCTCCCCGTCAAAACGGGGAGAAGGACAACCGAGGCACGCCCTGCCTGCATCTTCGCACTCACGCTTTGTCAGCGGGCTGCCTCAAAGCTGCATTTCACGCCGCCCCTTCTTGCGCTGCCATCACGAAACGCTTGTTCTCTGAGGCTCCGCATGCGAATGCCGGGCCAACTAGAATGGCAGTGCGGATCAAGAGGCAAACAAAATGCTTCCGTGGATACAGATCGATCAGGCCGATGTGCCGGGAGATGGCGGGCAGGTTCTGCGCCTCAAGCAGCGCGGCCAGGAATTTTCCATCATGCTGGGTACCAACGAGCTGATGAACAGCCGGCTGAGCGGTTCGGAAGAGGCACTCGCATCGCTGTCCTATGAGAGGATCGCGGGACGCCCTCGCCCCCATATCATGATCGGCGGGCTCGGCATGGGTTTTACGCTGCGCGCCGCGCTGGACGTGCTGCCAGAGGATGCCAGAGTGACCGTGGCCGAACTGGTACCGGCCGTGGTCGACTGGGCGCGCGGCCCGATGGCCCAGGTGTTCAAGGGCTGCCTGGATGATCCGCGCGTGCACATCCATTTGGGCGATGTCGGCGCGCTGATCCGCGCTTCCAAAGCGGCCTTTGATGCGATCCTGCTCGATGTCGATAACGGGCCGGATGGTTTGACGCGCCCTTCCAACGACCGGCTCTATGATCATGAGGGATTGCGTGCGACGCGAGAAGCCTTGCGCCCCGGCGGTGTGCTCGCCGTCTGGTCCTCCGGCCCGGATGACAAATTCACGCGACGGCTGCGGGATAGCGGCTTTGCAGCGGAAGCGAAGTCCGTCCGCGCCAGCACCAAGCGCAGCGGCGCACGTCATGTCATATGGCTGGCCGAGCGAAAATAGGTGCTATCCTCACCCGCCAAATCCGCATGGCGCATTTTCCACCGCATAATGCCGCGCCCCGCGCTTTAAGAGATAGACCTCCCGTTCCGGATGCGCCGCGATCTCAAAGCCGGATGATCGCAGCATTGCCTCCATGGCCGCCGTGTTGGGGATGAACCAGTTGGTCGGGTCCGAGGCATAGCGTTCCTCGACGAAGAAGAGTTTTGGGTAATCGGGCTGGTCGAAGACCGACCATTCGGCAAAATCGTAGTTTTCCGAAAGCTCAGGAATGCGCTCGTCGCCGCGCTGCAGGCACTGGAACAGCATCATGTCGCCCACCGCATGCTCCCAGAGCAGGTCGAGCGCCAGCAGCGGATGGCGCAGGTGATAGAGCACACCCATGAAGATCACGAGGTCGAACCGCTCCTGCAGCTTCGGCACCTCGTAGACCGACATCTGCCGGAATTCGATCTCCAGCCCGCTCTGCTCGGCAGCAAAGCGCGCCTGCGCCAGATAGCGGGGATCGGAATCCACGCCGACCACGCGGGCGGCACCGCGCCGCTTCATTTCCAGCGCGTAGAAGCCGGCATTGCAGCCGACATCCAGCACCGTCTTGCCCGTCAGGTCCTCCGGCAGCACATGCCGGAAGCCTTGCCATTTGAAGGCGGGGTAATCGCCGAGAAAATGATCCGGCGCCGTTTCCACCCCGCCGATCCGCAGGTTGTGGAACCACGGCCCCAGCGCCTCAATGCGACGGCCAAGTTCTTCCTTCGGTGTTCTTGCCGTATCCATGAATTTACGCCCCGAGCGGAAGGCTCACACCGGGCTGGTCCTTGCTCTTGCCATGACCATTCAAGCCGGCCGGCACGGCACGCCGCGCTGGCTTTGCTTCGTCCGCCAGGGAAGCGGCGAACCAGTCGATGGTATGACGCAAGCCCTCCGCCAGCGGCACCTTCGGCTCCCAGCCCAGCAATTCCTTCGCGCGGGAAATATCCGGCCGGCGACGCTGGGGATCATCCTTCGGCAGCGGATTGTAGACGATTGAGGAATCGGTCGGCACCATGGCCACCACCATTTCCGCCAGCTCGTTGATGGTAAACTCGCCAGGATTGCCGATATTGACCGGCTGGCCAGGGTTGGGGTTCACCTCCATCAACGCGATCAGGCCCGCGACGAGATCGCTGACATAGCAGAAGGAGCGGGTCTGCTCGCCCGTGCCATAGATGGTCAGCGGCTTGCCGGAGAGCGCCTGCACGATGAGGTTGGAGACGATGCGCCCGTCATTCGGCTGCATGCGTGGCCCATAGGTGTTGAAGATGCGCACCACCCGGGCATCCACCCGCTCGGCCCGCAGCATATCGAAACACAGCGCTTCCGCCGCCCGCTTGCCCTCGTCATAGCAGGCACGCGGGCCGGTGCAGTTGACGCTGCCGCGATAATCCTCCCGCTGCGGATGCTCTTCCGGGTCGCCATAGACCTCGCTGGTGGAAGCCTGCAGGAAGGAAGCGCCATGCTTTTCCGCCAGCGCCAGGAGATTGCCGGTGCCCACCACGCAGGTCATCATCGTATGCACGGGGTCTGCCTGGTAATGCGGCGGCGAGGCCGCGCAGGCAAGGTTGTAGATCTCGTCCACCGCCTCATCCAGGCTTTTCACCTCGCAGATATCCCGCTCGATCAGCCGGAAATTCGGGTGGTTCAACAGCGGCCGCACATTGGCCTCTGAACCCGTGAGGAAGCAATCGACGGCGATCACCCGGTGACCGCGCGCAAGAAGCGCATCGCAGAGATGCGAGCCGACAAAGCCGGCGCCTCCCGCAACGAGAATGGTCTTTGTCTTTCCTCGTTCGGTTCTTTGCAGCATCCTGGTCTCCTCCATACTCATGCCGAAATGCGCCGGGAAACCGGCTGTTCATCTGTCTGTCTTGTCTGTCGGGGTGGCAGGCTTTTCAGCCAGTCCGCCAGTTCCACCGCACGGGCATGGCCCGTATGGCCTTCGAGAATGCGGGTGCGGGCCGCCTCGCCCATGGCGCGTCGTCTTTCGTCCGTCGTGTCGTTCAGCGCCCGGACGACATCCTCGGTACCGTCAGCGATCAGGATCGCCTCCCCATCCGGCAGCAGTTCACCCAGGCCCTCCCAGGCATCGCTGATGATCGGCGTGGCGCAGGCGCCCGCCTCGAACAGGCGCACGCTGGGCGACCAGCCGGCGGAGATCATGTCGGCGCGGGTAACGTTCAGGGTGAAGCGCTGGCGGCTGTAGAAGGCGGCGTGATCCGCGGGCGGCAGATGGTCGATCCGCTCCACATTGTCTGGCCAGTCGATGGTGTCAGGATATTGCGGCCCCGCCACGACGAAGCGCATATGCGGCAGTCGCCTCGCCGGCCCGATCAGCAGCTTTTCCAGCGTCGGCTGGCGGTCGGGGCTATAGGTGCCGAGATAACCGAGATCCCATTGAGCGACTTCGCCGGTATTGCCGTAACGCTCGGCATCGACGGAGCAATACAGCGGAAAGGCGTGCGGCACGCCGTAATGCCGCTCCAGATGGCGCAGCACCGGCCCGCCGGTAAAGGAGAAATAGGCGTCGAGTTCGGCAATCTGCCGCTTGGCGATGTATTCCTCTTCGCCCCGTTCCAGCTTCGCCAGTGTGACAGGCGTATCGATGTCATAGAAGCAGAGCCGCTTGGGCGAAAGCTCGATCAGCGCATCGATCAGCGCCACGCCGTCTGGCACATAGGAGCCGACGATGACCGCATCCGCCTTGCGCAGCCGCTCGCCATGCTGCGCGAGCATGCCATCAATCTCGCTGTAATAGGCCAGTTCGCAGAAATCCGGGTCCGGCAGGTCGCGATGATTGGCGTACCAGGGCACGTCTCGCTCCAGAAACAGCACGCGGTGACCTTCCGCCTTCAAGCCCCGCAGCAGCGCCCGGAAGGTGGTGGCATGGCCATTGCCCCAGGAGGAGGACAGTGACAGGCCAAGGATGACGATATCGAGGGAAGACCTGGTCATTCCGCTGCCTCCCGCCGTCCGCCATGGGTGCGGAAGATTTGGTCCGCCAGTTCGGCGCGATGATCATAAGTATGCTCCGCCAGCACACGGGAGAGCGCCCGTTCGCCGATCTGACGTGCCTTCTCCGTATCGAGACCGGCCATGATGTCGGCCACATCCTGACCATCGCGAACGACAAGCACTTCCTCATCGGGCTTGAGGAAAAGCTCGATCCCCTCCCAATAATCTGTGATCAGGCAGGCGCCGGCACCGGCCGCCTCGAACACGCGTGTGGCAGGCGAAAAGCCGTTTTCAGCCATGCTGGCGCGAGATATGTTCAAGACCGCCTTCGGCGTCACGTTGAAGGCATTGTGATCGCGGGTGGAGACATGGCCGATCGCATGGATGTTCTCCGATTTCGGCTTGTCCTCCCAGCCGGAACCGCCGAGCAGAAAGCGCTGCTGCGGCAGGCGGGAGGCGGGCTCCAGGAAGAAATGCTCCACACGCGCTTCCCGGTCCGGCAGGCGGTTGCCGAGAAAACCGAGATCGGCGGTAAAGCGCGGATCGGGCGCAACCGAGTGATGCGTCTCCGGGTCCAGCGCGTTGTAGACGGGAATGCAATCGGCGGCGCCCAATGAACGATAGGCATTCACGACCGGATCGCCGCCGCCATAGGTCAGCACCAGATCAAGCTGGCCAAGCGCCTTGCGGAGCGGATGATCGGGGGCTGCCTTCAGCTCGGCAAGTGTTGCCGGCGCATCGACGTCCCAGAAGATTTTCAGTGCATCCGGCCGTGCCGAAGTCAGAAGCTCCGCCAGCAGCAGATCATCCTCGAAGCCGACGCCGCTTGCCTTGACGACGATATCGGCCTCGCTTGCCTTCGCCGTCACCGCCTTCAGCGCCTCGATGGTGCCGTCATAGACGACCACCTTCGCCCAGTCCGGCGGGTCCATGTCGCGGTTCTTCTGCCGGTCATAGACATCAGGTTCATAGAAGGTGATGTCGTAGTCTCGCGCGCTCAGCGCCCGCAGCAGCCCGCGATAATAGGTGGCGGCACCGTTCCAATAGGCCGAAACGAGGCTGGAACCATAAAAGGCGATCTTCATTCGGCGGCCTCCGGCTGCTTGAGTTTGTCGGTAACGCGGCGGGTGCCTGACGATTTCAGGATGTCGAGAAGTTCATCCACGCGGTGGCGGCAGGTGTGGCGCGCCTGGATGGTCTCCAGCCCGCTGGAGGCGAGATCGGCGCAAAGATCGGCGTCAGACAGGACACGGCGCATCTCGGCCTGCATCTCCTTGCCATCACGGACGAAGAGGAAATCCTTGCCCGGCCGGAAGAGGTTTTCCCCATCCTCCCAGGGCACGGAAATCAGCGGAACGCCGCAGGCAAGCGCCTCGAACACGCGAATGGTGGGAATGCCCGGCAGGTGTTCCACGTAAGGGCGGCGGGGAATGTGGACCGTCATGCGGTGGCGGGCGAAGGCTTTCGGTGCATCCGCATTGGCAATCCAGCCGCCATAGGCAATGCCCGCATCATCGAGTGCCGCTAGAGCGTCGTGAGGGTATCGCACACCGCGCACCGTCGCCTTCAGGCCAAGCGCCTTGGCGGGCTTCACCAGAAATTCTGAAATTTCGGCGCTGCGCTCGTCATCGCCCCAATTGCCGATCCAGATCAGATCGCCGGTCTTCTCGACCTCGGGCATCGGCCGGAATAGCGTGTCATCGGCAGCCTCGTGCCAGGTGAAGACCTGGCCGGCCCAGCCGTCATCGAGATAACGCTCTCTCAGCGTTTCGCCGAAGGCCAGCACCAGATCGTAGCTGGAGAGATCGAGGCCTGCGATGTCTTGCGCGGAGGACACGGCGCGATGATGCGTATCGTGGAAGATCAGGGTGAACTCGCCACCCTTCTTCCTGAGCGCGCCGATCTGCTTCACAAGCTCAGGATCGGTCCATTCGTGCACCACCACGACATCGGCGTCATCGAGTGCGGCTTCATGATTGAAATTGGCGCCGTAGGTCGTCGAGCGAAGATCCGGGAAGGTTGCATGAAATGCGTCGATGGCAGTATTGCCCTGGCTTGCGATGAGGTTCTGCCGGCTCCAGGAATTTTCCGGCTCCAGCGCCAGAACCTCGTGGTCACGGCGGATAAGATCACGCAGAACGCCGCGCAGGAAATGCGCATTGCCGTGGTTCCAGTCGGAGATCAAGGAATGGGTATAGAAAAGGAATTTCATCATCACTCCGCTGCAGCAGTGGGATTCGTGAGGCGGGCGTGGTTTTCGCAGTTAGGGGAAGAGCCCCCTCTGGCTGCCGCCTTTTGGGGTGAGCCGCGTGTCTCGCCCCGTCCTTCGGACCCCGCCACAAGGGGGGAGAGACTGGCTGCTTCCGTTGAACCAGATCCGTGCTCAGAAGGTGCGGCGCTGTAAACCCCTCCCCCTTGTGGGGAGGGGTTTGGGGCGGGGTCTTTTTCGTCATTGGCGCCTGTCTCAAGCAGGCGAGACTGGGCTTGGGCATAAATGGCGAGCATCGCTTCACACTGCGCGTCAGGTGTGAAGGCGCGAGACCTCAGCCGCGCCATGGCCGCCAGCCGCTTGCGCAGGCCATGATCCTCGCAAAGCTGATCGATGGCATCGGCAAAGCCTTGCGCATCGCCGGGATCGACGAAGATGGCGCAGTCCTCCCAAAGTTCGCGATAGGTCGGGATGTCAGCGAGAACGAGCGCGCAGTCGGAGCGAGCCGCCTCCAGCGGCGCCAGGCCAAATGGTTCGTAACGCGAGGGCGAAACAAAGATGGCAGCGGATCGCATCAGCGCCAGAACCTGCGCGTGCGGTAAAGGCCCGCGATCATCGGCGTGGCGCAGATGCCGATGCTCGCCATTCGGTCCATGCGTGGCACCGGCCATGACAACGGCATGATCCGTCAGAACGGACGCCTCGTCCAGAACGCAACCATTCTTCCCCTCGTCCCACCAGCGCCCGGCAGAAAAGGCAAACAGCTGCTTTTCCGGCTGCACCTCTTCCACGGTCGTGGCATTTGCCACCACCTGCAGCCGATCCAGTGGACCATAGGCGGCTTGAACCTGTTCGCCATGCGAACGACTTGGAACCACCACGGCATCCGCCCGTGCCAAGCCTTCTGCGTTCAGCCGCTTCTGCCAGGCCCATTCACCGGGCACGTCATGCCCGCGCACGGCTTGAAACCATGTGACAACGCAGGAATGCGAGACCACGACGACTGGTACCGAAACCTTAAGCCCCGCCGCCTGCGAGGGAAGGTTGAGATGGACTAGATCCACATCGTGACGCCTCACCAGACCCTCGATGAGACGCGGCACTTCTGCCAATTCATCCGGCCCTGATGCCAGCCAGTCGAGCGGCGCGGCCTGCCATTCCAGCCTGCCGATGGCTTCCGCCTCCTCCCTTTGTGCCTCGGAGGGTTCAGGCCCAAAACCGGTAAACACGATCTCGGCGCCCTGTCCGCCAAGGGCTGCGGCGAGATCCATGGCGTAGCGCCAAACGCCGCCAACCGCATCGAGTGTCATCAGGATGCGGTGGGGAGGAGCAAGCGACGCGGTCATGCCATCACCCGCAGCGGCTCTTCCAGGGCGATGCGACCGCCGAAACGGTTTTCCACCAGCCACTCGGCCAGATCCCGCAAGCCGCTGCGCCAGCGCATGCGCGCCTGCCAACCGAGTTCTTCCTCCAGGCGCCGGGTATCGGCGACGAAGTAGAACTGGTCGCCGGCGCGCCAGTCGCCAAAGCTGGTCTTTAGAGGCGCGCCGATGAGTTTTTCAATCTCGCGCAGAACGGAGAGGATGCTGACGGAATTATGCGGACCGCCGCCGAGGTTGAAGACGCGGCCTTTCACGCTGTCTATGGTCGAAAGCACGCTGCGATAGGCCGCCACCGCGTCGCTCACATGCAGGATGTCGCGCACCTGCTTGCCGTCCCCATAGATGGAAATGGGCTCGCCGGAGAGCGCGCGGATCAGGAAATGCGCCACCCAGCCCTGATCCTCCGTGCCGAACTGGCGCGGGCCATAGATGCAGCTCATTCTGAGAACCGCTGTGGGGATGCCGAAGGACTTTGCGTAATCGAGAACATACTGATCCGCCACGCCCTTGGAGCAGCCATAGGGCGTGCAGAAATCGAGCGGGCGGCGTTCATCAATGCCGAAAGCGCGTATGCTTTCATCGGCCGGGATATAGCGATCGTCCATGTCGAGCATCTGGAGATCTTCCAGCGCGCCATAGACCTTGTTGGTGCTGGCGAAAATCACCGGCGCTTTCTTGCCCGCTTTCCTTACAGCTTCCAGCACATTGATGGTGCCGCGCGCATTGGCCTCGAAATCGTCAATGGGGGAAACCAGGCTGGTGGTCACCGCCGTCTGGGCGGCGAGGTGAAACACCGCCTTGGCATCCTTGAAAGCCGCATCGATGCCGCGTGGGTCGCGGATATCCATCAGGACGGGGTGGACGCGGTCCCCATGCCGTTCCGTCAGCCAGGCCAGGTTCTGGTCGACGCCAGGGCGGCCCAGATTGTCGAGAATGATGACATCCTCGCCCTCCGCCAGGAAACTGTCCGCGAGATTGGAACCGATAAAGCCACTGCCGCCCGTAATCACGATCGGGGCGGCCCCGGTCGCCACATGCGGCGTCGCCAGTTTCGTCACCGCCTTCAGGCGCTCCACGCCGCCTTCCATCAACAGGCGCGCCAGGAGCTTCGGCTGGTTGTCGTGCGTCACCGCACCCAGATGGTAATGGCGCGGATCAAACCAGAAGCCTTCCTGCACGGCGACATCGGGCGGCACATCCGCCCAGCCATACCAGTACATGCGATCCGCCGGCACCTGCAGCGCCTTCGTGAAGCGCCGCGCCTGCTCCATCTCGTCGCTGCGCCAGGTGGAATAGCCAGTCTCGGTAATCCAGATCTCCGTGGCGGGGTTATGCCGGTTGAGAACCGCGCGCATCTCGCCGAGATGCATGTCCCAGCCGCCCCAGCTGCCCTCCTCGCTCTCCCAGGTGCCGGGAAAGCCGTGGAAGCCAACGGCATCCACCACCTGCAGCACGCCGCGCTCGCCCATCAGGTTCAGCCACATGGGATCAAAGGGGCACGGACCGCCGAGCACCGGGCTCCAGCCGCGATGCTTGGCCCAATAGGCAGCGCCGCCCACCATTTCGCAGAACAGCTGGAAATCGGCATCCTCCCGCCAATCCCAGTCGAGCAGGTTGTTCGGCTCGTTCCAGAGCTCGATATGGCGGAAATGCTGGCCGTAGCGGCTCAGCACATGATCGACGAAATCGGCATAGTCCTTCAGCACCAAGGGCGCGCCATTCGATCGGCCGGTGCGTGAGAGGGATGGCGGCGTGTAATGCACGCACGGCAGAAGATCGATTTCCCGCCCGAGCTTCGGGATCAGCCAGTCGAACCACTCCTCGCCACCGGGCGCCAGATATTCCGCCCAGGAGAGATGCGTTCTGAGATAGCTCGCGCCGCTTTTGATGAGATCCGGCAGCACCTGCTCCGTCCGCTCATACTCGCCGGGACGAAACCACTCGACAAAGCCGAACTTGCGTCCGGAAGGCGATGACTCGGGTATACTCAAGAGACCAACCCCCGTTCTTCCAGCTGACGTTTCATTTCAGCGCCGCGATCGATGGCGCCGGCGCTGCGCACCCACTCCGCCAATTCGCCGAGCGAGTTTTCCAGTCTGTGGGTCGGCTCGAATCCTAAGAGTTCGCGCGCCTTGGAGATGTCGGAGAAGCAGTTGCGGATATCGCCCGAACGCGCCTTGTGCAGGATTTCCGGCCCAAGCTGGGGCGCGCCCATGGCGTCCGCCAGCATCGTCGCTACTTCAGAAACGGAGTAGGACTGGCCACTGCCCACATTGATGGTGTGGCCGCTGACGCGCGGCTTTTCCAACGCGAGGCGGAAGGCCCGCGCAACATCCTCCACATGCACGAAATCGCGGCGCTGCTTGCCGTCCTCGAAGATCATCGGCGACTGGCCGTTGGCGATGCGAGATGCAAAATTGGCGAGTACGCCGGTATAGGGGTTGGAAAGCGCCTGACCGGGACCGAACACATTGAACAGGCGCAACGCCACGGCCTCAACGCCATAGGCTTCGCCGTAGATCAGCACCGCGCGTTCCTGGAAATATTTGGTCAGCGCGTAGATGGAGGCGAGATCAACAGGTTTTTCCTCGTCGGTTGGCGCAGGCTTCAGGTGCTCGCCTTCCGGCCCCAACGGTTCCCATTCGCCCGCCTTGATACGGGCAGCCTTGCGGCGCACCTGGCCGAGACGACGCCCATCATCCGTCATGTACAGACCTTCGCCGTACACGCTCATGGAGGAGGCAACGACGATGCGCTTGACGGGCAGGCCGATCATCGATTCCAGCAGAACGGCGGTGCCGAGATCGTTGCCGCCCACATACCGGGCGATCTCGTACATGGACTGGCCGACGCCAACTTCCGCGGCCAGATGAATGACGCTGTCGACTCCCTGCAGCGCTTCCTTTACCTTGTCCTGATCACAGACGTCGCCGTGGATGAAGTCTGCGCCTTCTGGAATGGTGCCGCCGGTATCGCCATGTACCTGGTCGATCAAAGCATCAAGGATGCGAACCTGATGCCCGGCGCGCAAAAGTTCCTGGACGACATAGCGTCCGATGAAGCCGCAGCCGCCTGTGATAAGTACCTTCTGAGACACGGGTTTTCGCCTGTATATGAGGGGATGATGATGAAGCGTTCCCGGGCTGAACAAGCGGCACATGCAAATGTTCCCCGGCGAAATCCTGCTTTTTCCGGAAGGCTGTAGCGGTGGCCTGCCGCCTATGACTTCTTGAATGACATCATCAATGTCTTCTTCATCAGGAACCCTTCCCGCCTTTTCTTGTTACCGTCGCGCCACGCGCGCGTATCGTGTGAACCAGGAAGACAGAAGGACTTGGGATGGACAGCATTTCCAAACGGACAGCGACACCTCACCCCGCTGAAGTGCCCGCAGGCACAATGCGGGCCGCGATCATCACCGGCGCCGGTGAGTTGACGATCAAACAGGTGGCGCTGCCGAAGCCGAAATCTGGCGAGATCCGGATCCGTCTGGAAGGCTGCGGCGTCTGCGCCTCCAATCTCACCCCTTGGGCCGGGCCGGACTGGATGCAGTTTCCGACGGAGCCCGGCGGGTTGGGCCATGAAGGCTGGGGTGTCATCGATGCCGTGGGTGAAAATGTCAACGACCTTGATGTGGGCGACCGCGTGGCGGCGCTTTCCTATCACGCCTATGCCAGCCATGACATTGCGAAGGCCGATGCGGTGGTTAAACTGCCGCCAGAGCTGGACGGAAAGCCTTTCCCCGGCGAGCCGCTCGGCTGCGCCATGAACATCTTTCGCCGGGCTGAAATCCAGGCTGGCCAGACGGTCGTCATCATCGGTATCGGCTTTCTCGGCGCGCTGCTCACCCAGCTTGCGGCAAAGGTGGGTACACGCGTCATCGCGATTTCCCGCCGCGCCTATTCGCTCGATATCGCAAAGCGCATGGGAGCCGCCGAGGTCATCCCCATGGAGGACCACTGGCAGATCATCGCGCGGGTGAAGGAATTGACGGGCGGGCAATTCGCCGACCGTGTGATCGAGGCCGTGGGCAAGCAGTGGCCGCTCGATCTTGCAGCTGAGCTCACGCGCGAGCGTGGTCGAATGATTGTGGCCGGCTACCACCAGGATGGCCCGCGGCAGATCAACATGCAGCTGTGGAACTGGCGCGGCATCGACGTCATCAACGCGCATGAACGCGATCCCGAAATCTACCGGCAGGGTATTCGCGAAGCCGTCGAAGCGGTCGCCAGCGGCAGGCTGGACCCTTCCTCTCTCTATACCCACACATTCCCGCTGGATGGCCTGGGAGACGCGCTGGACGCGACGCGCGACCGCCCGGACGGCTTCCTCAAGGCACTGGTGACGTACCCATGAACGAGATGCTGGCCGAACAGGTTCTGACCAACACCACGCGGCCACTGCGGCTGGGTTTCCTGGGCGTCGGCTGGATTGGCCGTCACCGCATGCAGGCCATTCTGGAAACCGGCTTGGCGCAGGCGGTGGCGATCTCCGATCCCTCGCCCGAGATGATGGATGAAGCCCTGAAGCTCGCCCCAGCTGCCAAACCCGTTGATGGGCTGAATGCGCTGCTGGATGAGGATCTTGACGGCGTGGTGATTGCAACGCCGAGCGCGCAGCATGCGGAGCAATCGATTGCGGTTCTCAAAAGCGGCAAGGCGGTGTTCTGTCAAAAGCCGCTGGGTCGCAATGTTGCGGAAGTGCAGGCGGTGGTGGATGCGGCACGTGAAAACGACCGCCTGCTCTCCGTCGATCTCTCCTATCGCCACACGGAGGGCCTGCAGAAGATCCGCGAACTGATCCGCTCTGTCGGCTTGGGCACAGTGTTCTCCGGCGACCTCGTCTTCCATAATGCCTATGGACCGGACAAGCCGTGGTTCTATGAAAAGGCCCTGTCCGGCGGCGGCTGCGTGATGGATCTCGGCGTGCATCTGGTCGACATGGCGCTCTGGTGCCTGGATTTTCCAGCAGTGAGCCAGATCCGCAGCCATCTCTTCAGCGGCGGCGTGCCTATCTCCGGTGAGAGCGACCGCATTGAGGATTATGCGGTCGCGACAATCGAACTGGAAACCGGCGCGGTCATCCGCATCGCCTGTTCCTGGCGGCTGCAGGCAGGCCAGGATGCGATCATTTCCGCCGACTTCCATGGCACGAATGGCGGCGCGGCACTCCGAAACGTCAACGGCTCCTTCTACGATTTCACCTCCGAGCGGTTTCGCGGCACATCGCGGGAATTACTGTGCGAACCGCCGGACGACTGGGGTGGCCGCGCCGCAGCCGATTGGGCCAAGCGGCTGGCACGCGGCGAGCGTTTCGATCCCGCCGCAGACCGGCTGGTCGATGTTGCCGATATCCTCGACTGCATCTATGGCCGCCATCGGGATTGAGGCCGCAGGAACGCGACCGGTGTTTGAACGGTTAGAGAGCTTTCATCACAGATGGGACACCCATGCTCGATCAAAGCTCCCCGACCTACGATCCCTCCCCGTCCGGCGCGGATGCCATGACCCGCACGCTGGACCACAATATTGCGGCGCTCTTGGCACGCCGCAAGCGCGATACGGTGGAGGTGAGCTTTCAGGACAAGCTTGCAGACATAATCACCGGCTTTGCCGGCAGCATGGTCTTCGTCTATCTGCATCTCGCCATCTTCGGTGTCTGGATCCTGATCAATGTCGGCATCCTGCCGCTCGTTAAGCCCTTCGATCCATCGCTCGTTGTGCTGGCCATGGTGGCATCCGTGGAAGCGATCTTTCTCTCCACTTTCGTGCTGATCAGCCAGAACCGAATGGCCGCAGCAGATGACAAGCGGGCCGATCTCAACTTGCAGATCTCGCTGCTGCACGAGCATGAGACGACCCGCCTGCTGGCGCTGGTCGCCGAGATGGCACAGCAGATGAACATCCGCACCTCGCTCGATGCGGAAATCGCCGAACTGACGCGGGACGTTCACCCGGAAAAGGTGATGGACAAGATCGAGCGCGAGAAGGAAGCAAAACTCTGATCAGGCATAGCGGTTGAGTGCATCCTGAAACACCTCGACATCCACATTGCCGCCCGAGCAAGTAGCTATGACGGTGTCGCCGGCAATCTCGTCCTTGCGGAAGAGGGCAGCAGCCAGCGCGACGATACCGCCTGGCTCGGCCACGATCTTCAGACGCGAATAGGCAAGCGCCACGGCGCGCATGGCTTCCTCGTCGCTGACTGCCAGCCCCGGCCCGCACAGTCTGGATAGGATGGGAAAGGTGATATTGCCCGGCTGCGGCGTGAGGATCGCGTCACATACGGAGCCCCCCAGGCTTTCGTTCCGCTCGATCTTCCCAGCCTTTAGCGATCGCCCGGCATCGTCGAAACCTTGCGGCTCCACGGGCCGGACCTTCAGATGCGGTGCACGCGCCTCCAGCGCCAGCGCAATCCCGGCTGTCATGCCGCCGCCGCCACAACAGACCAGAACATCAGCCTTTTCAATGCCGAGTTCGGCCGCCTGCTCGGCAATCTCCAGGCCGATCGTCCCCTGCCCGGCAATCACCTGCTCATTATCGAATGGCTTGACCAGCGTCAGTCCGCGTTCGGCAGAGAGCTTGGCGCCGATGGCATCGCGATCCTCCTTTTCCCGATCGTAGAGCACGACCTCCGCGCCATAGTCCCGCGTATTGGCGATCTTCAGGCGCGGCGCATCCGAAGGCATGATTATGACGGCAGCAATGCCATGCATCTTCGCCGCCAGGGCAACGCCCTGGGCATGGTTGCCGGAGGAAAAGGCCAGCACACCGCGTGCTCGCACATCCGGTTCCAGCGCAGAAATCGCCGACCATGCGCCGCGGAATTTGAATGACCCGGTCAGTTGCAGGCATTCCGCTTTGACGAAGACGCGACGTCCCGCAATTTCGTCCAGAAAGGGAGAGTTCAGGAGCGGCGTGCGCAAGGCGCGCCCGCCAATGCGCTGGCGTGCGGCTTCGATCAAATCGATGGATGTCATGAAGGTCCTGCCGGGGAATTCTGTTGAGAAGAAATAGCAGGTTAGGCCGCAGAAAGCGGCGAGGCAACCTCTATCGTCCCTATCGAAATCCGGGAGGAATTGGCATCTGCCAAATCCTCCCGTTGCCGCATCTCCCGGGAAACGGGTGATGATCTCGTGCAGTCATATCGACTGAATGATTCGATTTCAGCGGGAACTTGTGTCACCACAACCGAAATGACAACGGCTCGTCGCGAATAAATATATCAGATGAGCTATGTGCTAATGCTGGGTACCGAAAATGGACCAACCGGTGCGCGCTGCCAGCATTTCCAGCGCAACGGATCCCAGAAGTGAGTTACCGACCTGATTGAGGCCGGGGGACCAGACGGCAACGGATGCCCTGCCCGGCGCCACCGCCATGATGCCGCCCCCCACACCGCTCTTGCCAGGCAAGCCGACATGATAGGCAAAATCACCCGAGCCGTCATAATGACCGCAGGTCAACATCAGCGCGTTGATGCGCCGCGCCCGCTGGCTGGAAACGACAGTATGACCAGTGAGCGGGTTCTTGCCGTTGTTGGCCAAAAACAGCGCTGCGCGCGCCAACTGCGTGCAACTCATGGCCAGGGCGCACTGATGGAAATAGACGCCCAGCACATGATCGACGGCATGATCGAGCTTGCCGAAGGACTTCATAAAATTGGCCAATGCGAAATTGCGGTAGCCCGTGGCCGTTTCGGACCGTGCTACATCCGGGTCGATGGCAATGGTCTCGTCATCCGCCAGATATTGCACGAAGCGCACGATCTCGCCGATCGCCTCGCGCGGCGTGTGGCCGGACATCACGAGATCGCTGATGGCGATCGCACCGGCATTGATGAAAGGGTTGCGCGGCTTGCCGTTTTCATGCTCCAGCTGGACGATGGAGTTGAAGGCCGAGCCCGAAGGTTCACGACCGACCCGGTTCCAGGTGGTCTCGCCATGCTTGCCGAGCGCCAGCGTCAGCGTGAACACCTTCGACACGCTCTGGATCGAAAACGGCTCGTCGCAATCCCCCGCCTTGTAGACACGGCCATGGATATCGATGACGGCAATCCCGAACTTCTTCGGATCGACACGGGCAAGCTGCGGAATGTAGTCCGCTACCTTGCCTTCACCGAGGCGCGGAAGAAGCGCTTGATGGATCTCGTTGACGATTGTCTGTAGTTCGGCCATGCGCGTGCGCCCCACACCCGTATCACAATGATCTCATTGTATTGGCCGAGATGGCGCGCCTTCGCAAGCGCGAGATAGCTATTCGTCCGGAGCACCGGACAAATGATTGGCAACGGAGGATTTCACTCGCCCGACGTCATGCCAAAGATGCGAGATCACCGCGGGATCGACATCCGCCATCATATCGCGCAACCAGCCCTCGTGCGCTGCGGCCATGGCAGCAAAGACCTCCGTGCCACGCGCAGTCAGGCGCGCCACCGTCACGCGGCGATCCCCATCCGGGGTTTCCCGCAGCACGAGACCGTCGACCTCCAGCCGCTCCACAAGGCCGGTGATATTGCCATTGGTAACCATGGTGCGCTTGGAAATTTCCCCAAGGCGCAAACCGTCCTTTTCGCGATAGAGCTGCGCCATCAGGTCGAACTGCGGAAGCGTTGCGCCGAATTCCGCCCGCAACCGCTTGCGGATTTCCGTGGAGATCAGCTTGGTCGTGGAGAGCATTCGCAGCCATAGCCGGGTTTCCGGCTTGCTGCGCGGACCATCTGCGATGATCTCGAGATCGACCGAAGCGGCATCCGTTTCGCCCATAGTGCTGTTCCCCAAAATCGCTTTCTCAAACCTGTACGAAGGGATATTTCAAATGTCAAAGGTTTGACATCCTGGACGCCGCATCACGCCAGCTGATGATCGTCAAGACATCGACGATGCGCAACAAGCGCCACCTGCCTATACTGGTTTGAGGAAGAATTTTGCGCCGGAAGTCGCAATGGCAGACGCACTTGTCTGGCAAGAACAGGTCAAAGCTCTATCTTGGGACATCATCTGACCACCTCAAATGGAGTTTTCCCGTGTCGCTGCGCATCAATGATACCACCCCGGATTTTACTGCCGAGACCACCGCCGGCACCATCAACTTCCATGAATGGATCGGTGACGGCTGGGCCGTTCTTTTCTCACATCCGAAGAACTTTACACCCGTCTGCACCACTGAACTCGGCGCCATGGCCGGCCTTGAAGGCGAGTTCCGCAAGCGCGGCGTAAAGATCATCGGGATCTCTGTCGATCCGGTCGAAAGCCATGGCAAGTGGAAGGATGACATCCGCACCGCAACCGGCTTTGACGTGAACTATCCACTGATTGGCGACAAGAACCTGAATGTCGCAAAACTCTATGACATGTTGCCCGCCGGCGCTGGCGAAAGCTCGGAGGGGCGCACGCCTGCCGATAACGCCACCGTGCGCTCTGTTTACGTGATCGGCCCGGACAAGAAGATCAAGCTGATCCTCACCTATCCCATGACGACCGGCCGCAACTTCGCCGAAATTCTGCGTGCCATCGATTCCATCCAGCTGACGGCCAAGCACAAGGTAGCAACGCCAGCCAACTGGCAAAACGGCGATGACGTGATCATCACCGCCGCCGTCTCCGACGACGAGGCCAAGGAAAAGTTCGGCTCTTTTGACGTGGTCCTGCCCTATCTGCGCAAGACCAAGCAGCCTGCGGCTTGAGGCTGATGACTTGACTGAGCAACGGTGCCCTTCTCCCCGCAAGCGGGGAGAAGGAAGTGAACCGCGCCGTCTGCCTCAAACACCGCAAACCGTCGTCGCTGCTTAACTTCAAGCCAGCCGCACCTTTGGCTGGTCTTTCCCGCCTTCCGCTTTCATCGTTCCCGTATCGCGGCTGCGGATATGCCAGGAAAGCGCCTCTTCCAGGAGATGCGGCGTATGGCCACCGCGTGCGCAGGCACGCTCGAAGTAATCCATGAGATCGTCGCGGAAGCTCGGATGGGCGCAATTGCGGATCACCTCGACGGCGCGTTCGCGCGGTGCGAGCTCGCGCAGATCTGCCAGTCCGTTTTCCGTCACGATGATATCGACATCATGTTCAGTGTGATCCACATGTGCGACCATGGGAACGATGGAGGAAATACGTCCACCCTTGGCGAGCGACTTCGTGACAAAGATGGAGATATAGGCGTTGCGGGCAAAGTCACCGGAGCCGCCAATGCCGTTCATCATATGCGTGCCGTTGACATGGGTGGAGTTGATATTGCCGTAGATGTCGGCCTCCAGTGCCGTGTTAATGCCGATGACGCCCAGCCTGCGGATGACTTCCGGATGGTTGCTGATCTCCTGCGGGCGGAGAATGAGCCGGTCCTTGTAATGGGCGAAATTGCGGTAGACGCGGTTCGCACAGGCTGACGACAGGGTGATCGACGAACCGGATGCAAAGGTCAGCTTGCCGGCATCGAAGAGATCGAACGTGCTGTCCTGCAGCACCTCGCTATACATGCGCAGGTGATGGAACGGCCCGGTGGCAAGGCCCGCCAGCACGGAGTTGGCGATGGTGCCAATGCCCGCCTGCAGCGGGTCCAGCGTCAGGTCCAGCCGGCCGAGCTTCACTTCGTTTTCGAAGAAGGCAATGAGATGATCGGCAATCGCCTGCGTATCCGCATCCGCCGGTTCGATGGTGGAGAAGCTGTCCTGCTCATCGGTAATGACGATGGCAGCGATCTTGTCCGGATCCACAGGGATATAGGGCACGCCCGCATGTGTATCGCAGGCAACGACGGGGATCGCCTCACGGGTCGGGCGCTTTGTGGGAATGTAGATGTCGTGCAGCCCCTCCAGATCGAGCGTCTGCGCCAGATTGATTTCCACGATGATCTTCTTGGCGAGAATGGCGAAGCTCGCGGAATTGCCGATCGAGGTGGATGGGATGATGCCCCCATCCTCACGGATCGCCGCCGCCTCGATGATAGCGTAATCAATCGGGCCAAGCTGGTTTGACCGCAGATGCTCTACCGTCTCCGACAGGTGCTGGTCCACGAACATCACCTCGCCGCGATTGATGGCAGCCCGCAAGGTCGCATCCGTCTGGAAGGGCATGCGGCGCGCCAGCACATGCGCTTCGGTCAGCATGCGGTCGATGTCGTGGCCAAGCGAAGCACCCGTCAGCAGCGTGATCTTGAAGGGATCGGTCTTGGCGCGTTCGGCCATGGCAATCGGCACGGCCTTCGCGTCACCAGCGCGGGTGAAGCCGCTCATGCCAATGATCATTCCGTCCTCGATGAGACTGGCCGCCGCCTGCGGCGTGGTGATGCGTTCCAGAAGGGAGGGACGTCTGATGCGGTCTTCGAGCATGACAATATCCTGCAGTGCCAAATATGAGTGCCAATCTACCTCGCAACTGCGTCATGACCTTGACTGAAATCAAGCACGGCGGCTTTGAGCGGAAGGAAGACGCAAGCGGAACGGTTTTCCTATACCGGTGTCTTAAGCTCCGGCCACAGAACGAGACCGTTCCAACATCAGGGAGGAAACGCCTTGATATATTGCCGGTCTCGGCTATTGCCATGACGATCCGCTTGTAATGCGGAGTTGATCTTTGCCAGGAGTGAAATGACGATGAAAAGCTATGTGCTGACCGTATCCTGCCCGACGACGAGGGGCATTGTGGCCGCCCTTTCCGGTTATCTGGCGGAGAAGGGTTGCAACATTGTCGACAGCTCCCAATTCGATGATTTCGATACAAGCAAATTCTTCATGCGCATCTCCTTCATCTCCGAGGAAGGGCTGGATCGCGACACGCTACTGACAGGCCTCAAGCCGATCATCCAGCGCTTCCAGATGGAGGCCGACATCTTCGACGCCGCCGAGCGAATGAAGGTGATGCTGATGGTGTCCCGCTTCGGTCATTGCCTGAACGACCTGCTCTATCGCTGGAAGATCGGGGCGCTGCCGATCGATATCGTCGGCGTCGTCTCCAACCATTTCGACTATCAGAAGGTCGTCGTGAACCACGACATTCCCTTCCACCACATCAAGGTGACGAAGGAAAACAAGCCGCAGGCGGAAGCGCAGCTGATGGATGTGGTGGAGCAGACGGGCACGGAACTCATCGTCCTCGCCCGCTACATGCAGGTGCTGTCGGATGATCTGTGCAAGAAGATGTCCGGCCGCATCATCAACATCCACCACTCCTTCCTGCCGAGCTTCAAGGGTGCCAATCCCTACAAGCAGGCTTACCAGCGCGGCGTGAAGCTGATTGGTGCCACGGCCCATTACGTGACCGCCGATCTCGACGAAGGTCCGATCATCGAGCAGGACACAGTGCGCATCACGCATGCGCAGTCGCCGGATGATTACGTTTCGCTGGGTCGCGACGTGGAAGCACAGGTGCTGGCCCGTGCCATCCATGCGCATATCCACCACCGCACCTTCATCAACGGCAACCGCACCATCGTCTTCCCGCCGAGCCCGGGAAGCTATGCATCCGAGCGGATGGGGTGAGCAGAAGCCAAAGCGTTATCGACGTGGCCGAAGGCACGACCACGTCAGCTATCTTTTGAAAGAACCTTGAGCCGTTCGACTGTCAACGTGCCGACAGAGAGCGCGTCGATGCGCGCACGGCGGATCCGTAAACGGCCGATTGCCAATGCACCGATCGCCAGCGCGCCAATGGCAAGTGCCCCCACTGCGAGAGCGCCAAGTGCGGCTGCGCCCGACGCATGCGCTGCGGTAACCTTGGCGTCATGGATGTCCTCGATCATGGGAACCGGTACATTCGGCGTGCTCATCGCTCACTCTCCCTTGGACGACAGAAAATAATGCCGGCATAGCGCCGCTACCAGCCTATCAGCTTTTGAACCAGCCGACACTCTGTGGTCATTCAGTCGTCCAACGGGTAACCGGTCGGTCTGACAGTCGTGCCCTGACACGCAAAGGCCGCGGTCCCCTTGCGGAGACCGCGGCCCTGAGAAAGCGATCAATGGATCGATCAGCGGCGCTGGTTGTAGACGTCGACGCAAACGGCGCCCAGCAGCACGAGGCCCTTGATGACCTGCTGCAGGTCGATGCCGATGCCGAGGATGGACATGCCGTTGTTCATGACACCCATCAGGAAGGCGCCGATGACTGCACCGGTGACCTTGCCGACGCCGCCGTAAGCGGATGCGCCGCCGATGAAGCAGGCCGCGATGACGTCAAGCTCAAAACCCGTACCGGCTTTCGGCGTGGCGCTGTTCAGGCGAGCGGCAACCACGAGACCGGCCAGCGCTGCGAGAACGCCCATGTTCACGAAGGTCCAGAACACCAGACGCTGCGTCTTGATACCCGACAGTTCGGCTGCGCGTGCATTGCCGCCGACAGCGTATATCTGACGGCCGATCACGGTGCGGTTCGTGAAGAAGGCATAGGCCGCGATCAGCACGCCCATGATGATCAGCACGTTCGGCATGCCGCGATAGGAAGAGATCAAGTAAGCGATGTAGGCGATGATACCGAATACGACGACATTCTTGACGATGAAGAACGCGAGCGGCTCGGTCTCAACACCATGCGACAGATGGCGTGCCCGGCTCTGATAGCTCTGCCAGACGAGGAAAACCGCCAGCAGGATGCCGATGATGAAGGACGTGATATAGAAGCTGCCTTCGGAGGAGATCAGTTCCGGAATGAAGCCGGACGACAGTTTCTGGAAGCTCGGATCAAACGGGCCGATGGCCTGGCTGCCAAGAACCGTGATCATCAGACCGCGGAAGACGAGCATGCCCGCCAGCGTGACGATGAAGGACGGAATACGCAGATAGGCGATGAAATAGCCCTGCGCTGCGCCGATGATACCGCCGAGAACCAGGCAGATCAGCGAGGCAACGGCGAAATCAACGTGATACGGCACCATCAGCACCGCACCGAACCCGCCGATGAAGCCCGCCACCGAACCGACCGACAGGTCGATGTGGCCAGTGACGATGATCATCAGCATGCCGAGCGCCATAATGACGACATAGCTGTTCTGCAGGATGATATTCGTGAGGTTCAGCGGCTTCAGAATGATGCCGTTGGTGAGATAGGCGAAGATGATGACGATCGCGAGGAGCGATATCAGCATGCCATATTCGCGGAGGTTTTCCTTCCAGAAGCCGGCGCCGCGCTGCTGTTGCTGCGGAGCAGCCGTGGTATTCGACGGGTTGCTCATTGTTCCCTCGCTTTGCGGCGCATGATGGCGCGCATGATATTTTCCTGCGTGGCTTCCTCGCCGGCGACCTCGCCGACAAACGCACCTTCGTGCATCACCACGATACGGTCGCAAATGCCGATCAATTCCGGCATTTCCGACGAGATCACGATCACCGCCTTGCCGCTATCGGCAAGTTCATTGATGATCGTGTAAATTTCATATTTTGCACCGACATCGATGCCGCGGGTCGGCTCATCGAGGATCAGCACTTCCGGCCCGGTGAAGAGCCATTTCGAGAGCACAACCTTCTGCTGGTTGCCCCCCGAAAGCTTGCCCGTTTCCTGGTACACATTGTGGCTGCGGATGCGCATGCGTCCGCGGAATTCCTGTGCAACCTTCATCTCGGCGATATCGTCGATGACGCCCCGATTGGACACGCCAGCGAGATGCGCAAGCGAAATGTTCTTGCGGATGTCTTCGGCAAGTACCAGACCAAGGTGCTTACGGTCTTCCGTGACATAGGCAAGGCCGGCCTTGATCGCCCTGGGCACGTCTGAAAGATCGACTTCCTTGCCGTGCAGCTTCGCGGTGCCGGTGATGTTGCGGCCCCAGGAGCGACCGAACAGGCTCATGGCGAATTCCGTACGGCCAGCACCCATGAGGCCGGAAATGCCGACGATTTCGCCCGCACGCACCTTCATGGAGACATTCTTGACCACCTGGCGCTCGGAATGCAGCGGGTGATAGGCAGACCAGTTGTCCACTTCGAAGACGACATCGCCAATCTTGGGTTCGCGCTTGGGATAGCGGCTGTCGAGATCGCGATCGACCATGCGGCGAACGATCTCGTCCTCATCGACCGGACCGGCATGGCAATCCATGGTGCCGACGGTGCGGCCATCGCGCAGAACCGTGATGCGGTCGGCGATCTCGGTGATCTCGTTCAGCTTGTGGCTGATCATGATCGAAGTGATGCCGCGGCGGCGGAATTCCTTGAGAAGCTCGAGCAGAGCGGCACTGTCGGTCTCGTTGAGAGACGCGGTCGGCTCGTCGAGGATCAGCAGGCGCACGTCCTTCGACAGCGCCTTGGCGATTTCGACCAGCTGCTGCTTGCCGACGCCGATATTGGTAATCAGCATTTCAGGCGCTTCGCTCAGGCCCACCTTTTCAAGCAGGGCCTTGGTGCGCCGACGGCGCTCGTCCTGGTCGATGATACCGAACTTGGACGGCGCAGTGTGAAGAAAGATGTTTTCGGCAATCGACATCAGTGGGATGAGCGCGAGCTCCTGATGAATGATGATGATGCCGAGCTTTTCAGAATCGTTGATGTCGCGAAACTGCCGCTCTTCGCCACCGAAAAGGATCGAGCCTTCATAGGAGCCGTGCGGATAGACGCCAGACAGGACCTTCATAAGGGTCGACTTGCCTGCGCCGTTCTCACCGACGAGCGCGTGAATCTCGCCCTCGCGTACGGTAAAGCTGACATCAGAAAGCGCCTTGACGGCGCCAAAGCTCTTCGAAATGCCTCGCATTTCGAGAATTGGCGGCTTCTCGGCGTTGGAAACGGTATCGGACATGGTCACTCCATGGGGCAAGACCGCGCGGCGGTGACCCCGCCGCGCGGTTCAAGAGTCTTACTTGACCTGGGCTTCCTTGTAGTAGCCGCTGTCAACCAGAACCTGCTTCCAGTTGGACTTGTCGACGACGACCGGCTTCAGCAGGTAGGAAGGAACAACCTTCTTGCCGTTGTCGTAGGTCTTGGTGTCGTTGACGGTCGGCTCCTTGCCGCTCATGGCAGCGTCAACCATGTCGACGGTTACCTTGGCGAGGTCGCGCGTATCCTTGAAGATGGTGGAGTACTGTTCGCCAGCGATGATCGACTTGACGGACGGAACTTCAGCGTCCTGGCCGGTCACGATCGGCATGGCCTGACCGCCCGAGCCATAGCCGACGCCCTTCAGCGACGACAGGATACCGATGGAGATACCATCATAAGGAGACAGAACGCCGTTCAGCTTCTTGTCGGAATAGGTCGAAGACAAGATGGCGTCCATGCGAGCCTGGGCCGTTGCCGGGTCCCAACGCAGCGTGGCAACCTTGTCCATGCCGATCTGGCCGGAACCAACCTTCAGAACGCCCTTGTCGATCAGCGGCTGCAGAACGCTCATGGCGCCGTTGTAGAAGAAGAAGGCGTTGTTGTCGTCCGGAGAACCACCGAAGAGTTCGATGTTGAACGGACCCTTTTCGGTGTCAGCCTTCAGGCCCTTGACGAGCGAGGTTGCTTGCTGAACGCCGACCTGGAAGTTGTCGAAGGTCGCGTAGTAGTCGACATTCGGCGTTTCGCGGATCAGGCGGTCATAAGCGATGACCTTGATGCCCTTGTCATGAGCCTGCTTGAGAACGTCCGACAGCGTGGTGCCGTCGATCGAGGCAACGACGAGCACCTTGGCGCCCTTGGTTACCATGTTCTCGATCTGGGAAAGCTGGTTCGGAATGTCGTCTTCTGCGTACTGCAGGTCGACATTGTAACCGCGATCCTTGAGTACCTTCACCATGTTATCGCCATCGGCGATCCAGCGAGCGGACGACTTGGTCGGCATGGCAACGCCAACGAGACCCTTGTCCGCTGCACCAGCCGGGGCTGCCATAGCCATAACGGCCAGCATCGCGGCAGTGGTCAAATACTTCATCATTTTCATAGGTACTCCTCCTATAGAAACGGGCCTCCCTGTGAGCCCCGCCGGTCCCCCGCAGACGGCACGATTGCCGTCTGCAAACGATTTAAATCAGCTTAGTGATTATCACGCGGAATTCCCTTTGTCTGCGCGATTCGCTGATATTTCACTGCTGGCTCCAGAACGGCGCCGGTTTCCATCTGACCGACGATGCCCCGCTGGATCTCCTGCCACGGTGTCTGATGATCCGGATACTTGTATCCGCCTTCGGCTGCAAGAGCCTGACGGCGTGCCTGGAGTTCCTCCTCGGAAATCAGGATGTCCGCCTTGCCCTGGCCAACGTCGATTCGAACGCGATCGCCCGTCTTCAACAGGGCGAGACCGCCGCCAGCTGCCGCTTCCGGCGAAGCATTCAGGATGGACGGGCTGCCCGACGTACCGGACTGACGGCCATCGCCGATGCATGGTAGCGAGGTCACGCCCTTGTTGAGCAGGTAGCTCGGAGCGCGCATGTTGACCACTTCGGCAGCGCCGGGATAGCCGATCGGGCCAGCGCCGCGCATGAAGAGAACGGTGTTTTCGTCGATCTCAAGCGACGGATCGTCGATGCGGTGATGGTAATCCTCCGGACCATCGAACACGACCGCCCGACCTTCGAAGGCTTCCGGATCGTTCGGGTTCGACAGGTAACGGTCGCGGAACTCCTTGGAGATCACGCTCGTCTTCATGATGGCAGAAGAGAACAGGTTGCCGCGCAGCACGCGGAAGCCGGCACGCTCCTTGAGAGGCTGCTCGTACGGACGAATCACCTTCTCGTCTTCGATGATGGCGCCACGGCAGTTTTCGCCGATCGTCTTGCCATTCACCGTCATCGCGTCTTCCTTGATGAGGCCCTGCTTCATCAACTGGTTGACGACAGCCGGAACGCCGCCAGCGTGATAGTAATCTTCACCGAGGTATTCGCCAGCCGGCTGCAGGTTCACAAGAAGCGGAATTTCCTCGCCATAGGTCTGCCAGTCATCGACGGTCAGCTCAACGCCGAGGTGGCGCGCCAGACCGTTCAGATGGATCGGCGCATTGGTGGAACCACCGATGGCCGAGTTCACGCGAATTGCGTTGATGAAGGCATCCTTCGTCATGATGTCGGAAGGCTTCAGGTCCTCCTTGACCATCTCAACGATGCGAAGGCCCGTGTGGTAGGAGACTTCCTGACGGTCGCGATAGGGCGCCGGAATGGCGGCCGAACCCGGCAGCTGCATGCCGAGCGCCTCTGCCAGCGAGTTCATGGTCGTGGCGGTGCCCATAGTATTGCAGTAGCCGGTCGACGGAGCCGACGAGGCCACGAGCTTCACGAAGCCTGCGTAGTCGATCTCGCCCTTTGCCAGCAGTTCGCGGGCCTTCCAGACGATGGTGCCGGAACCCGTACGCTCGCCACGGAACCAGCCATTCAGCATCGGACCGACCGACAGGGCGATCGCCGGAATGTTCACGGTGGCGGCGGCCATGAGACAGGCCGGCGTGGTCTTGTCGCAGCCGATCGTCAGGACGACGCCATCAAGTGGATAACCATACAGCACTTCCACGAGGCCGAGATAAGCGAGGTTGCGATCGAGACCCGCGGTCGGGCGCTTCCCCGTTTCCTGGATCGGGTGAACCGGGAATTCGATGGCGATGCCGCCGGCTTCGCGGATACCTTCGCGCAGGCGATTTGCCAGCTCCAGGTGATGACGGTTGCACGGAGACAAATCCGAGCCGGTCTGCGCGATACCGATGATCGGACGATCCGACTGCAGTTCCGCCTGGCTGAGGCCAAAGTTCATGTAGCGCTCGAGATAAAGCGCCGTCATGTCGGCATTGGCGGGGTTGTCGAACCACGCGCGTGAGCGAAGCTTGCCGTTCGGTCCCTTGGCGGTCGTGGTGGGCAGTTTGTCGTTGCTCATGAGCTCAATCTTCTTTTCAAGGACGTGACGGACTGGCCGTCAGCACATCAATCTTCAAAGGCCTCGACCACATTGCGGCGGCCCAGCATGAATGCGTCGGCCACATGCACCAATGGTGAGAAGTCCGTATCGGACCGGCCGGCATTTACCAATGACACGAAATGACGGTAGAGGTTGCGATATTCGCGATCTTCCTCGACAATTTGCGCAGTGCCATCCACCAGCAGGCGGCTGCCGCCATGCGTCAGGACAACAGGCCCCTCCTCCGTCTCGACCCGGATATCCCAGGTCTGAGGACCGGTCTGGCGCCAGTCGAATTCGGCGGTCACGGCAATGCCACTGGCCGATGCAAAGGTCAGATTGGCAGCGATCGGGGCCGCACGATTGGCCGGGAAGGACAGTTCGGACGCCGTGAGGTGGAAGCTTTCCGGCATGATGCGGGTGACGATCGACAGTGCGTTGATACCCGGATCGAAGACGCCGAGACCGCCCGGCTCCCAGATCCAGGCCTGACCCGGATGCCAGTGGCGAACATCTTCCTTCCATTCCACGTGGACGGA
Source organism: Rhizobium oryzicola (assembly GCF_030504645.1). Classification (GTDB taxonomy): domain Bacteria; phylum Pseudomonadota; class Alphaproteobacteria; order Rhizobiales; family Rhizobiaceae; genus Neorhizobium; species Neorhizobium oryzicola. Next base: position 127,794 of record NZ_JAUKWQ010000009.1, read on the forward strand.
ACGGACCTTGCGTTCAGAAAGCAGCTTGCGCGCCGGCTCAACGGCAGCGGCCTCACGCGAATGCCAGGTGGCAAACAGCGACTTACCCTGCTTCTGCGCCAGCTGATCCAGCGCGAAAACTTCTGCGATCGTCGCACCCGGCGGCTTTTCCAGCATCACATGCTTGTTGGCGAGAAGCGCTGCCTGCGCCTGCTCAAAACGACCCTGCGGTGGCGTGCAGAGCGAAATGGCATCGATTTCAATGCCCGACGCCAGAAGCTCGTGGATGTCGCTGAAACAGTGCACACCTTCGAGCTTTGCGTTGCGGCTGGCCACCGCAACCAGATCGATACCATCAGTCGCCTCAATGGCACCCAGATGCTGATCGCGGGCGATTTTGCCAAGACCGACGATGGCAAGACGAATGGAACTCATCGACCGCCCTCACAGAACCTTGATGGTAACAGGCGTTTCCGCTGCCACGGCCAGACGATTGGAGAGCGTAAGCTTGAAGGGGGCCGCCGAAATTTCGAACACGTCACCGGCCTCGGTCTTGATATTGTCCGAGAAGGACAAGGTGGCCGTGCCGAAGAAGTGGACATGCAGATCGCCCGGACGACGGAATAAATCATACTTGAAGTTATGATGTTCCAAATTGGCGATGGTGTGCGACATGTTCGCTTCACCAGACAGGAACGGCTTCTCGAAGATCACCTTGTCGCCGCGACGCACGCGGGACGTGCCTTCCACATGCGCCGGCAGTTCGCCGACCAAGAGTTCCGGACCGAGCGATGCCTGGCGAAGCTTGGAATGCGCAAGCCAGAGGTAGTTGCCCTTCTCCGTGACGTGGTCGGAAAATTCGTTGGCGAGACAGAAACCGAGGCGGTAGGGCGTTCCATCCGCACCAACCAGATAAATACCGGCCAGTTCCGGCTCTTCGCCGCCATCGAGCGCAAAAGACGGAGAGACGAGGTCTTCACCGGTTGCCTTCAACTGCGTGCCATCGCCTTTATAGAACCATTCCGGCTGAACGCCGGTTTCGCCGGCCTTCGGCTTGCCGCCTTCAACGCCCATCAGGAACATGCGCATGGAATCGGTCGGCTTCTCTGCAGACTGGGCAGCCTTGTGCATCTTGTCGCGACCATCGGCGGAACCAAGATGGGTGAGCCCCGTACCGGCAACGATGAAATGGGCCGGATCCGGATGGCTAATCGGAAGGCCGATGCGGTTCTCAGCAGCCGCCTTTTCCAGGTCGACGCTCTCGCCGAGGCTGAGCGTTGCGATGTAATCCGCAAATCCCTTGCCCGCAGCAATGGCCTTTTGCGCCAGTTCATAGGTGGACTGAACGCCTTCAACGACCTGACCGGCGCCTTCGCCGTGCCAGACAACAACGCGCGGCTGACCGCCGACGATCACTTGGAGAAGTCTCAACATGTATCCCTGATACCTACCCTGAATGTGCCGCTCAGTAGACCTGAGTGCATTATCCTCCCGGACGCCGGAGCGCCTTAGTCTATAAATATGACTATTTGCCAGCGACCCTTCTTGTCAAGCACCGTCTCGGTTTAATCCGCGACGCAACATTTTGAATGCAACGCAACATAATTTCGTGTGCGCTGCGAATTAGATCGATTTAAATTCTTAGTTGTGAAAATTTTCGTTCAGAAAGAGAAAAATCCGCTTTTCAAAAGTAATATAATATGGTCACTTCCCGCTCGTCACTGCTGACATCATCTCTGGGAGGATAAGATGAAAAAAGCTCTCGCGACGCTCGCTGTCGCCGTTACCCTGTCATTGGCATCCAGCGTTTCCGCGGCTTCGTTGACCGTCGGTTTTTCGCAGATCGGCTCCGAATCGGGCTGGCGTGCGGCTGAAACCACCGTCACCAAGCAGGAGGCAGAAAAGCGCGGCGTAACGCTCAAGTTCGCCGATGCCCAGCAAAAGCAGGAAAACCAGATCAAGGCGATCCGTGGCTTTATCGCACAGAAGGTCGATGCGATCTTCGTGGCACCGGTGGTGGCAACCGGCTGGGACGCCGTTCTGAAGGAAGCCAAGGAAGAGAAGATCCCCGTGATCCTTCTCGACCGCGAAGTGGAAGCTCCGAAGGACCTTTACCTGACAGCCGTCACGTCCGACACCGTGCATGAAGGCAAGGTTGCCGGCGATTACCTGGTGAAGGACGTTGCAGGCAAGGACTGCAAGGTCGTGGAACTGCAGGGCACCACGGGCTCCTCGCCCGCCATCAACCGCAAGAAGGGTTTCGAACAGGCGATCGCTGGCCATGCCAACATCAAGATCGTCCGCTCGCAGACCGGTGACTTCACCCGTACCAAGGGCAAGGAAGTCATGGAAAGCTTCATCAAGGCGGAAGGCGGCGGCAAGGGCATCTGTGCCGTCTATGCCCACAACGACGACATGGCCGTCGGCGCCATCCAGGCCATCAAGGAAGCTGGTCTGAAGCCGGGCACCGACATCAAGGTTGTCTCGATCGACGCTGTTCCTGACATCTTCAAGGCCATGGCAGCCGGCGAAGCCAACGCCACTGTCGAACTGACGCCGAACATGGCAGGTCCGGCCTTCGATGCGCTGATGGCGTATCTGAAGGACAAGAAGGAGCCGCCGAAGTGGATCCAGACCGAATCCAAGCTCTACACGGCCAAGGATGACCCGATGAAGGTCTACGAAGCCAAGAAGGGCCTCGGCTACTGATATCCTGGCGCCAAAGGCCGGGGGTGGGCTTTGCCTGCCTCCGGCCTTGCGGGCTTGCGCCCCTCTCGGTCGGAACGACCAAACGGCTTCATCCGGCCGACCTGCATTTTACGTGTAGCGGATATCGTCCATGTCAGATCATACTCCACTTCTGGAGGCTCGTGCCATTGGCAAGAGCTTCCTCGGCATCACTGCGCTTGATGGTGTCGATTTCACGCTGCATCGCGGTGAAGTCCATGCGCTTCTCGGCGAGAACGGCGCAGGCAAATCAACCCTGATCAAGATCCTCACCGGCGTCTATCAGCGCGATAATGGCACGATCCGCATGGACGGCGAGGAAATTTTCCCGGCTTCCGTGGCCGATGCACAGGCACTCGGTATCGGCACCGTCTATCAGGAGGTGAACCTTCTTGAAAATCTGACGGTTGCGGAAAATCTGTTTCTCGGACGCCAGCCGCGCCGCTTCGGCATGGTCAACAAGGCGGAGATGCGCAAACGCTCTCGTGAACTGCTGTCGCGCTACGGTCTCGACATCGACGTGGATGCGCTGCTCTCCAGCTATTCGGTGGCAATCCGCCAGATCGTTGCCATTGCGCGCGCCGTCGATCTCTCCGGCAAGGTGCTGGTTCTGGACGAACCGACCGCCAGCCTGGATAGCAACGAAGTCGAAATGCTGTTTGATGTGCTGCGCAAGCTGAAGGCCGAGGGCCTCGGCATCATCATCATCACCCACTTCCTCAATCAGGTCTATGCGATCGCCGACCGGACCACAGTGCTGCGCAATGGCCGCCTCGTCGGAAGCCGCGCACTGGAGGGCCTGCCACGCATGGAGCTGATCTCCATGATGCTCGGCCGCGAACTCCAGCACATCACGCGTGATCATCATGCCGCGGACGAAAAGGTAGCGCCGAGTGGCGAGGCCCCGATCCGATTCGAGAATTTCGGCAAGCGCGGCAGTGTCGATCCCTTCGATCTGGAAATCCAGCCCGGCGAAGTCGTCGGCATCGCGGGTCTGCTCGGTTCCGGCCGCACGGAAACCGCCTTCCTGCTGTTTGGCATCGACAAGGCCGATTCCGGAACAGCCACGATCGATGGGAAGCCTGTCCAACTGCATTCGCCTGAATCGGCAATTTCTCAGCGCTTCGGCTTCTGTCCGGAAGAGCGCAAGACCGATGGCATCATCGGCGACTTCTCCGTCGCGGAAAACATCGCACTTGCACTTCAGGCGCGCGATGGATGGGCCAAGCCTATTTCCGCCAAGAAACAGAAGGCGCTTGCCCAGGAATACATTCGTTCGCTCGACATTCGCCCGGCCGATGCCGAACGTCCCATCAAGTTCCTGTCCGGCGGCAACCAGCAGAAGGCGATCCTCGCACGCTGGCTGGCGACAAATCCGCGCCTGCTGATTCTGGACGAACCAACGCGCGGCATCGATATCGGCGCGCATGCGGAAATCCTGCGCATGATCGAGCGGTTGTGTGCGGAAGGCATGTCGCTGGTGGTCATCTCCTCCGAGTTGGAAGAGCTCACTGCTGTTGCGCATCGCGTCGTGGTTCTCTCCGACCGGCGCCACGTGGCGGAACTGAAGGGCGCCGACGTAACAGCCGATAACATCATGCACGCCATTGCCGGCCCCACGAAAACGGAGGCCGCATAATGGGCAGCTCCCTCACCCGCAAGTTCAAGCGGCTTGCGCCGCAGATCGCCGCGTTGGTGATCATCCTCGGCCTCATTTCGCTGGTGTCCCCAGGCTTCCTGTCGGTATCGATCCAGAACGGCCGTCTTTATGGCAGCCTCATCGACATTCTGGTGCGCGCCGCTCCCGTGGCGCTGCTGACGGTTGGCATGACGCTCGTGATTGCCACGCGCGGTATCGATCTTTCCATCGGCGCGGTCATTGCCATCTGCGGCGCTGTCGCCGCAACTCTCGTGGCACAGGGCCAGCCTCTGACGGTTGTCGTGCTGGTGGCGGTCGGCGTCGGTCTCGCCTGCGGACTGTGGAATGGAGCTCTGGTCGCTCTTCTCGACATCCAGCCGATCATTGCAACGCTGATCCTGATGGTGGCCGGACGCGGTATCGCGCAGTTGATCACCGAGGGCGTCATCCTCACCTTCAACAATGACAGCTTCGCGGCCTTCGGCTCCGGCGCACTCGGCGGCATTCCGATCCCGGTTCTGTTGTGGCTGGCGGCCGGTCTGTTGATCGGGCTATTGGTGCGCCGCTCCGCGCTTGGCTTCTTGATCGAGGCAACGGGCATCAACCGTCGCGCCGCCATGCTGGCTGGCGTGCGCGCCCGCTTCCTGCTGTTCTTCGTCTATGCCGTCTCCGGCGTGATGGCAGCGATTGCAGGCCTGATCGTGACGGCCGATATTCGTGGTGCGGACGCCAACAATGCTGGTCTCTGGCTGGAGCTCGATGCCATCCTTGCCGTGGTCATCGGCGGCACCTCGCTGAACGGCGGCCGCTTTTCCATCACCGCTTCGCTGCTCGGCGCACTGATTATCCAGACCATCAACACCGGCACGCTGCTGTCCGGCTTCCCGCCGGAATTCAACCTGATCATCAAGGCCAGCATCATCATCGTCGTGCTGACACTGCAATCGCCTGCCGTTGGTCTCCTCCTCGGCTTTGCCAAGAAGCCGGGTGGACCGGCCAAGTCCCATCAGAAGGTGGAGAAACGCGCATGATGAACTCCCGCAACCTGCCCTTCCTGGCAACACTTGCGATTTTCCTCATCGCCTATGCGCTCTGCACCATGCAGTTTCCGGCGATGTTCTCGACGCGCGTCATGGGCAATCTGCTGACGGACAATGCCTTTCTGGGGATTGCTGCCGTCGGCATGACCTTCGTCATCCTGTCAGGCGGTATCGATCTATCCGTGGGTTCCGTCATCGCCTTCACCAGCGTGTTCGTGGCGGTTCTGGTGGGCAAGCTGGGCGTCCACCCGTTGGTGGCGTTCGGCCTGGTGTTGATCATGTCGACCGCATTCGGGGCCGGAATGGGTTTGATGATTCGCTTTCTTGGCATTCCGCCCTTCGTGGTGACCCTGGCGGGCATGTTCTTCGCGCGCGGCGCGGCCTATCTCATCTCGACGGAATCCGTGCCGATCAGTCATCCTTTGCTGGACGCGATCCAGGGCTTCTACCTGCGCATTCCGGGCGGTGGACGGCTCTCGGCACTCGCCATGCTGATGCTTGTCGTGTTTGCGGCGGCCATCATTATTGCCGGCCGCACACGCTTCGGTGCCAATGTCTATGCCCTTGGCGGCAACCAGCAATCTGCAGAATTGATGGGCGTTCCCGCAGGCAAGACGACAGTCGAAATCTACGCACTGTCGGGCTTTCTCTCTGGCCTGTCCGGGCTTGCCTATACGCTTTACACCTCGTCCGGCTACTCGCTGGCGACGGTTGGAATCGAACTGGATGCCATTGCGGCTGTCGTCATTGGCGGTACGCTTCTCACGGGCGGCACCGGGCTTGTGGCCGGAACATTCCTGGGCATCCTGATCCAGGGCCTGATACAAACCTACATCGTATTCGATGGAACACTCTCGTCCTGGTGGACAAAGATCGTTATTGGCATCCTTCTGTTTGTTTTCATTGCCCTTCAGAGAGGTATCATCTGGTATTCGAATCTTCGGATGAGCCGTGGTGGGGGAAAAGGAGCGTTAGGTGGGGTTGCTTGAGACGACGATCACAGGCAAGAAGCGCGGCAGCAGCCATGCGCATGTGGTAGCGGAACTGGGCAGCGCCATTGTCTCTGGCCGCATACCCGAAGGGTCCATTCTTCCGGGTGACACGGAGCTCTCGATGCGCTTCGGCGTTTCGAGGACCGTGCTGCGCGAAGCGATGAAGACGCTGGCAGCGAAACGCTTGATCGAGGCCAAGGCCAAGGTGGGCACCCGTGCGCTGCCGCGTTCGAACTGGAACTTCTTCGATCCGGATGTGCTTGGCTGGCGCTGCGACGTGGGCGTCGATCTGTCCTTTATCGAGCATCTGGCGGAAATGCGCCTGGCACTCGAACCGGCGGCAGCTGCGGCTGCCGCGCTGCGTGCCTCCAGCGATGACATCGTGGCACTGTACGCCATTGCGGCCAAGTTCGACGATCCCAAGCATACGCCGGAAAGCATCGCCAAGGTGGATCTTGAATTCCACCTGGCGATTGCCCGCATGTCCGGCAACCCGTTCATGCGGTCCGCAAGCGCGCTCATCGAGGCGGCACTGGCCATATCCTTCCGCCTGTCCTCGCCCGCGGCCTCGCCGGAAAAGATCGACGAAGTGGCGACAAACCACCTGCGCATTGCCCACGCCATCGCATCGCGTGATCCGGACAAGGCTGTTGCCGCCATGCGTCACGTCATCGATGTCGGTCGCACCCGCATTCACAAGACGCTTGAGGGCGACGAATGATCGACCGCCCTCGGGTCAGGCCGCCTGTTACCCCTTAAGCTTTTCCGTCGGCACTGGCGCATCGTCGTAACCGCCATAGACGGACTGGTCGAAGGGGATGACTGCGCCGGTCATCATGCCGCTTTCATCCGATGCCATCCACAGCACCGTACGCGCCACTTCCCTCGGGTCGAGAATGCGGCCAAACGGCTTTTGCGCAGCGGCGCGATCGATGAAATCGGGGTCGCCGGTTTCGGAGAGGATCAGCTTTCGCTCGTGGTCGGAATTCATCCAGCCGATATCCAGCTGGTTCACATGGATGCGATGGCGCATCAGCGAATAGGCGGCGTTGCGGGTCAGTGTCGCCAGTGCGCCTTTGGACGCGGAATAGGGTGCCAGAAACGGCTGGCCTGCCAGGCTCGACATGGAGCCGATATTGACCACCCTGCCCTCGATGCCCTCGCGGATCATCACCTTGGCCGCATCCTGCAGCAGGAAGAAAGGCGCACGCGTATTGACCGCGAACATCCGGTCAAAGAGCTCTGGCGTGGTGTTAAGGATATTGCCGCGATCCGTCAGTCCTGCCGCATTGACCAGAATATCAACCCGCCCAAACAGCCTGTCCGCAGCCGGAATGATGGTGCGCACAGCAAGGATATCGGCCAGATCGGCAGCCACCACTTCGACGGCGACACCCGTCTTCTCCGCAATGCGGTTGGCAACGCCTTGACCCTTGCCCGCGTCGCGCCCGACAATCACAATGCCCGCCGCTCCGGCTTCCGCAAATTGCTCGGCAATCGCCGCGCCCAATCCTTGCGTACCGCCCGTTACGACGGCTATCTGCCCTTCTATACGGCTCATGGTGTCCTCCCCTGAAAGCCTTGTCCATTCCTCACCGTGGATTGGATAGGGCTTATGAGGGCAGTTGCCAATGCCACGTCACCGTTCGCCGAGGATTGCCTCCAGCAGCTGCCCCTCTATTTTTGCCAGCGAGGCATCGCCATGGTGGCGGGGATGCGGCTGCGGAACGGCGATATCCCTGATGATGCGGCCTTCGTCCAGCACAATCACCCTATCCGCAAGGTGAACCGCTTCCGTTACGTCATGCGTGACGAGCACGGCCGTAAACCCAAGCTCTTGCCATACGCGGGCAAGCAGCGCCTGCATGCTGATGCGGGTCAGCGCATCCAGCGCGCCGAGCGGTTCATCCAGCGCCAGAAGTCCCGGACGGCTGACGAGCGCACGCGCCAGCGCCACGCGCTGGCGCTGGCCGCCGGATAGGCGCGAAGGCCATTCCTTCGCCTTGTCCGAAAGCTGCACTTCGGCAAGCGCCGCCTCACCCCGCCGACGTGCGTCGGCACGCGCAACACCATCGCCGAGTCCGACGCCGACATTATCGGCCACATCGAACCACGGCAGCAGGCGCGGCTCCTGAAAGACAATACGGGAATTTGGCGCGATCTCCTGGCCTTGCCCATCTTCGAAGGCAATCGTACCGCCGGTTTGCTGGTCGAGCCCGACGAGAAGTCTGAGCAGCGTGCTCTTGCCGCAGCCGCTCTTGCCGACGATCGCAAGGAACTGGCCGGCGGGTACGAAGAGATCGATGCCACGCAGCACGCGGTTCTTGCCGAAGGTCTTCTCGACACCTCGCAGGCGAAGACCTGCCGGTGCGACAGAAGGTGCCGTTTCGGAAGTGGTCTCGATGGATGCGCGGTGGTCGCGTTCAACCTGAGCGATGGTCATGACACAATCCTTTTGTCAGCGCTGGTAGGCGGGGTTCCAGGAGAGCGCCCAGCGCTCCAACGCGCGGGCCACCACATCGGCTAGCTTGCCGAGCAGGGCGTAGATGACGAGTGCGAGAACGACAATATCGGTCATCATGAACTCGCGGGCATTGTTGGCCATGTAACCGATGCCGGACGAAGCGGCGATGGTTTCGGACACGATCAGCGTCAGCCACATGATGCCGAGCGCATAACGAAGCCCGACAAAGATGGACGGCAGCGCGCCGGGGAAAATCACCTTGCGGAACAAGGACCAGCGGCCCATGCCGTAGATGCGGCCCATCTCGATCAGATCGCGATCGACATTGCGCACGCCGTGATAGGTGTTGAGATAGACGGGGAAGAGCACGCCGAGCGCCGTCAGAAACAGCTTTGCTTCCTCGCCAATGCCGAACCAGAGAATGACCAGAGGGATGAGTGCCAGATGCGGAATGGTGCGCACCATCTGCAACGTCGTGTCCGTCAGCCGTTCGGAAAGCCGAGACAACCCGTTCACGATGCCGAGCAGGAAGCCGATACTGCCGCCGACCGCAAGGCCCGCCAGCGCGCGCGCTCCGCTGACCAGGATATTGTGCCCGAGATCGCCGGAGGCTGCCTCCTGCCAGAAGGCAGAGAGGACGGCCAGAGGCGATGGCATGATGCGGTCTGAAATGAACCCGAAAGAGGAGCCGGCCTGCCACAGACCAACAAGCGCCACCGGCACGACAAAGGGCAAGAGACGATCGGCATCAACCTTTGGAAGCCGAAAGGTCTTGGGCTTGTCGGCACCAAAGGTTCGTGCTGGACCTTGAATATCCAAAATCGACATGGGCGTTCTCCTTCGGGTCAGTTCCGGATCAGGATGCGGCAACCGCGCGCAGCGTCTGATGGCCACCGCCGGCAAAGACGGTGTTGGAGGTGAATTCAGAGCCAAAGCCGGTCCGCTGCTCGTCGCGGCCAATGCCGAGTTCCGGGAACAGAAGTTCGGCGACGCGGTAAGCTTCCTCCAGATGCGGATAACCGGAACCGATCACCGTCTCGATGCCCAGGTCCTGGTATTCCTTGAGCCGCGCAGCAACCGTCTTCGGCGAGCCGACGAGGGCGGTACCGGCGCCGGACCGCACGAGACCGATACCGGCCCAGAGGTTGGGAGCGACTTCCAGTCTGTCGCGCCGCCCGCCATGCAGAGCCGCCATGCGTTGCTGGCCGACCGAGTCCGACGCGCTGGCGAAATGCGCCTGCGCCTTGGCGATCGTCTCGTCATCCAGCTTGGAGATCAACCGATCTGCCGCTTCCCAGGCCTCGTCATCCGTCTCCCGCACGATGAAGTGCAGGCGGATGCCGAAGGAAACCTCCCTGCCCTTGGCAGCGGCTGACTTACGAACCCGCTCGATCTTTTCAGCCACCTGTTCCGGCGGCTCGCCCCAGGTGAGGTATTTGTCGGCGCGGCCCGTGGAGAATTCGATGCCCGCATCGGACGAACCGCCAAAATAGAGCGGCGGGCGCGGCTGCTGAATGGTCGGGAAACCGAGCTTGGCCTGCTTGGCCTGGATGTACTTGCCGTCGAGATCCGCCTTGCCGGTCGCCAGCAGGTCTTCAAACACCTGGAAAAATTCCTCGGCGTGTGCGTAGCGTTCGTCGTGCGGCAGGAAGATGCCATCACCCGCCAACTCCGCCGGCGAACCGCCGACGACGATGTTCAGCAGCAGCCGCCCGTTGGAGATGCGGTCGAGCGTCGAGGCGAGACGCGCATAATAGGCGGGAGACGCGGTGCCCGGACGGATCGCCACCAGGAACTTCAGCTTTTCTGTAAACGGGGCGAGCGACGCTGCCGTCACGAAGCTCTCCTCGCAGGACACGCCCGTCGGCAGCAGAACGCCGCTGTAACCCAGACGGTCCACGGCAACCGCGATTTCACGGAGATAGCGGTTGTCGGGGGCACGATTAAGGTCGCTGGCACCGATATAGGTGCCGTCGCCGCTGGTTGGAATGAACCAAAGGAAATCGATCGGCTTCTGCTGCTGTGTCATGGCGGGTCTCCAGGCGGTTCGGGATTAGCTGGCCTTCGGGCGCCAGACGATGTCACTGATGGTGAGCTTGCGCGGGATGATCTTCAGGTCGAAGAACTCGTCCGCCAGCGATTGCTGGTAGGCGATAGCCGCATCGGAGATGGTCGCGACATCACCCAGGTTGGAGTCGCTGCGGGTCAGCGTCACCCGCGTGATATCCTGCGGAACGCCGGTGATCTCAGACAGTGCCGGAATGGTGGCTTCCAGATTGGTTTGAGCCTCCTTGCCGAAGCGCGCCAGCTCCTTGATGATATCAGTGATCACGTCCGGATTGGCCTTGGCGAAATCACCATTCGCGAGGAAGAAGCTCCAGGATTCGACGATGCCCTTCGCGGTCGTCAGCACGCGAGTCTGAGGGTCTGCCTGCGCCACGGCGGTAAAGGGATCCCAGATCGACCAGGCATCGATGCTGCCATTCTTGAATGCGGCTGCGGCATCGGCCGGTGCCAGATCAACCTGCGTCACATCGGTCAGCGCAAGGCCACCTTTGCGCAGCACCTTCACCGCCACGTTATGGGCGCTGGAGCCACGCTTGAAGGCAAGCTTCTTACCCTTCAGATCCTGCAATGTCTGGATCGGCGAGTCCTTGCGCACCAGGATGGCAGAGCCTTCGGCGCTCCCCTTGTAGGTGCCAGCGTAGACGAGATTGCCGCGGGCAGCCTGTGCAAACAGCGGCGGTACGTCGCCGGTCGGGCCGAAATCCAGCGCGCCTGCACCAAGGGCCTCCAGAAGCGGAGGACCGGAGGAGAATTCTGACCACGTGATGCTGATACCACGGCTGGCAAACAGCTTTTCCAGAGCGCCCTGGCTCTTGGCGAGCGCCAGAATGCCGCCCTTCTGCCAGCCGATGCGCAGTGTTTTGGGCGTAGCTGCACGCGCACCGCCGGTAAACGGCAAGCCCGCTGCAATGGCCGAGGCTCCGATGAGGCCCAATGTCTGTCGGCGAGTTACCATTTGTCCCTGTCCCCTTCCTGTGGCAGGATAGATGTCATCCCGCCGCGTTCACGATGACAAAAGGCTCGCATAGACGACCCATCCGGTCGACATAAGATCATTTCAAATATGACCTGCACGCGATCATTTCATTCCAAATTTGCGGCCCATGCGGAACGAAAGTTCACGCGACGGTGAACCTGTAGCCTCCTGCATCTCAGCCCTGCCCTTTTCCGACGCGTTGATTTGGTCTACTCAGAAACGAACAACAGCTGGAGAATGGCATGGCGAAGGTAGCGTTCATCGGTCTTGGCGTGATGGGTTTTCCCATGGCAGGGCATCTGAAGGAAAAGGGCGGTCACGAGGTCACGGTTTACAACCGCACGACTGCCAAGGCTGAAGAATGGGTCAAACGCTATGGCGGCAGCCATGCGCTGACCCCGCGCGAGGCTGCGGCCGATGCGGATTTCGTCTTCACCTGCGTGGGCAATGACGATGACCTTCGCTCAGTCACCATATCAGCCGATGGTGTATTGGCTGGCATGAAGTCTGGCGCCGTCCTGATCGACAATACGACGGCTTCCGCAGAAGTGGCGCGCGAGCTCGCAGCGGCTGCTGAAGCCAAGGGGCTGGGCTTCATCGACGCGCCGGTCTCCGGTGGACAGGCTGGTGCGGAAAACGGGGTGCTCACCGTCATGTGCGGCGGCGAGCAGTCCATCTTCGACAAGGCCAAGCCCGTGATCGACGCCTATGCGCGCATGGTGGGGCTGATGGGGCCTGTCGGTTCCGGCCAGCTGACCAAGATGATGAACCAGATCTGCATCGCTGGCATCGTGCAGGGTCTTGCCGAGGCCATCCATTTCGGCAAGAAAGCCGGCCTCGACATCGAAAAGGTGGTCGACGTCATCTCCAAGGGTGCTGCCGGTTCCTGGCAGATGGAAAACCGCCACAAGACGATGAACCAAGGCAAGTATGATTTCGGTTTTGCCGTCGACTGGATGCGCAAGGACCTGGACATCGTGCTGAGCGAGGCAAAGCGCAACAAGGCGAGCCTCCCTCTGACGGCGCTTGTCGACCAGTTCTACGCAGAGGTTCAGAAACTCGGCGGCAACCGCTGGGATACATCCTCGCTGCTGGCGCGGCTGGATCAATAGTCCCTCAAAATCAGGGGCGGCAGATTGTCGTCCCTGACCTGCACACGCTGCAGGATTGGCCCGCAAGACATTACAATCAAAAGCTTATTAGGCGCCGTGAAAAATTGACGGGACGAGACCCAATATTGCATCCCTAAAAAATAGGAGTGTGTGCAGTTTGAGTTCGTTAACGGCACAAGCCGATTGGTCCTCATATGTGCCCGGGCGGGCGATTCCATTTGAGGGAAGTCGGATGAAAAATATCCCGATCATCGGCAAGTTTCTCAGCATCATGGCGCTGTTTGGCGTCTTTGCGCTGGGTGTAACGGGCTACACGGCGCTGCAGATCTCGAAGATCGACACCAGCTACTCGCAACTGCTAACGCGAGAGGCGGCAGCGATGACCGCGATCTCCAGGGCCAGCCGCTCCATGCAGAATGCGCGTGCCGCGATTAGTGATATTCTGATGGCAAGAACCGATGCTCTCAACGCATCTGCCCAGAGCGAATTCGAAACTGCCGTGAAAACATTCACGGACTTCATGACAACAGCCATGACGGCATTGCCGGAGAGAACGGACCTCGGGCCGCTCAAGCAGGACGGCCTGAGGATTCTGAACACAACTTGCGCGAACTCTATCAAGCTCGGCCTTGCATCAACCACGCCAGAGCAGATCGCGGCCTCTGAGGAAGTCTTCCTCAAGGAATGCCAGCCCTCATTCGTCGATATCACGCCGCGCTTCACCACGGTGGTTCGGGACATAGACAGCGCACAGAACGCACAAAGCGGCAAGCTGTCGGACGTCTCCATGGCAACGATCCTCGATACCGAGGCAGGTATCGTGGTGGGCTTGGCGGTCATCATGATCCTCGGCTTCTTCCTGATCCGCGCCTGGCTGGTGACCCCGATCCGCGGCCTTGCCTCCACGATGGAAGTTCTGGCAGGCGGCAATCTGTCAGCCAATGTCGACGGAACCGATCGCCGCGATGAAGTCGGCACGATGGCCAAGGCCGTGCAGGTGTTCAAGGACAACGGCTTGAAGGCAAAGGCTCTGGAAGCCGAAGCTGCAAGTGCCCGTTCCATGACCGAGGCCGAGCGCGCCCGCGTGGCCGAAGTTGATGCCAAGCGCGCTGCCGAAATGGCAGAAGCCACATCCGGCCTCGCCGAGGGTCTGAAGCAGCTCGCCGGCGGCAATCTCGGCTTCGAACTGTCGCGTCCCTTCGCATCTGACTTCGAAGGCCTGCGCAGCGATTTCAATATGGCTGTCAGCCAGCTGCGCGATACGCTCTCGGCTGTGGCCGACGCCACCCGTTCCATCGACAGCGGCTCACGCGAACTCTCCTCCAGCGCCAACGATCTTTCCAAGCGCACCGAACAGCAGGCGGCCTCGCTGGAAGAGACGGCCGCAGCCCTTGACGAGATTACCGCCAATGTCTCGAACGCTTCGAAGCGAACCGAAGAGGCGCGCACGATGGCGATGGATGCGAACAAGTCGGCCGAAAAGTCCGAATCTGTCGTCGCGGACGCCGTCAATGCGATGCAGCGCATCGAAGCCTCGTCGAGCCAGATTTCCAACATCATTGGCGTCATCGATGAGATCGCCTTCCAGACCAACTTGCTGGCCCTGAATGCCGGTGTCGAGGCAGCCCGTGCGGGCGAAGCGGGCAAGGGCTTTGCCGTCGTTGCCCAGGAAGTGCGCGAGCTTGCCCAGCGTTCCGCCCAGGCGGCGAAGGAGATCAAGGATCTCATCCGCACCTCGGCGGATGAAGTGGAAAATGGCGTCAGGCTCGTCAGTGCCACGGGCGATGCCCTGAAGATGATCGGCGGCTATGTCGTTTCGATCAACGGTCAGCTGGATGCGATCGCCACGTCCGCCCGCGAACAATCGGTCGGCCTCTCCGAGGTCAACACCGCCGTCAACCAGATGGACCAGACCACCCAGCAGAACGCTGCCATGGTGGAACAGGCAACCGCCGCCAGCGCCTCGCTGGCCGGAGAAGCCGACAAGCTTCGCCAGCTCGTCGGTCGCTTCCAGATCGGCGGCGGCAGCGCTTCCGGCTATGGCCATGGCGGTTACGCCCGGTCCTCAGCCCCGGTCGCGGCCTCCAGCCGCCATGCGGCGGCCCCCTCACCGGCCCGCAAGCTCGTCAGCAAGCTTGCCCGCGCGGTCGGCGTCGGTGGTGGTTCGTCAGCCGCGGCGACCGAAAGCTGGGAAGAGTTTTAAGCACGGGCAGAGCATCACAAACAGCAAAAGGCCGGTGGAGCGATCCACCGGCTTTTTATTGATTCGAAACTCAACCGAAAGTAAGAAATAAAGCGGCGAAGTACAATTTCTAAATTAGGAAACAAGAAGAAAATAAGACCCCCTAAAATATAGGGATATTCATAGAGTTAAAATATGAAATTAAATCAGTTAGATCGATAATATGAAGAAGTCACGCCACATTAACTTTTAATTTTATTTTATTCAAATAAATCCTCCGCGCGCATAGACCAAACAACGAGGCAGGACTGCGCAGAGACGTGGAAGCGAGGATGTCACCATGAGTAATTTTCCGATCATCACGAAATTTTTGGCCATTATGGGATTGTTCGCAATCTTCTCGGCAGGCGTTGCCTTCTATTCCGCGTCGCGCATGTGGGCGATTGATGATAGCTATAGTGGCCTGATCAGCGGCGAAATGACTGCCGCTGTATCGACCGCCCGGGCCAATCGCAACTTCCAGACGATGCGTGGTGCCATTGGCGACATCATCTCGACCACCGATGCTGCAGTCCTGAAGAGTGCATCCGACGAGCTGACGACGTCGCGCGCTAATTTTCTCAAAATGATGGATACCGCAATCCAGGCATTGCCAAGAGAGGCGGCTCTGCAAGACCTCAAGGTCTCTGCCCTTCGCATTGTCGACACGAGCTGCGCCGACGTTATCGCCGCCGGTCTGGCGACGACAGACCCTGTGGAAAACCAGAGGATCCAACAGCGCTATTTCAAGACCTGCCAGCCCGAGATCACCAAGCTGGCGGCG
Organism: Rhizobium oryzicola; assembly: GCF_030504645.1. Taxonomy (GTDB): domain Bacteria; phylum Pseudomonadota; class Alphaproteobacteria; order Rhizobiales; family Rhizobiaceae; genus Neorhizobium; species Neorhizobium oryzicola. The sequence continues at coordinate 143,795 of NZ_JAUKWQ010000009.1, forward strand.
GTCATGACCGAAAACACCGCGCGCCTGACGAAGCAAGCGCAGGAGGAAAACGACGCCCTGACAGTTCGCACAGGCACGACAGTCTTCACGATGATTGCCGGACTGATGGCAGGTGTCGTGATCGTTTCCGCGATCGGCTTTGTGTTCATCAAGTCTTCCGTCGTCGCGCCGATCCGCGGCCTTGCGTCGACCATGGGCATTCTGGCAGGCGGCAATCTGTCGGCCAATGTGGATGGAACCGATCGCCGCGATGAAGTGGGTGCCATGGCCAAGGCCGTGCAGGTGTTCAAGGACAACGGCTTGAAGGCCAAGGCTCTGGAAGCGGAAGCCGAAAGCAATCGTAACATGACCGAGGCCGAACGCGCCCGTGTGGCCGAAGCCGATGCCAAGCGCGCCGCTGAAATGGCAGAAGCCACCTCCGGTCTGGCCGAAGGGCTGAAGCAGCTCGCCGGCGGCAATCTCGGCTTCGAACTCTCGCGTCCATTCGCGTCTGACTTCGAAGGCCTGCGCAACGACTTCAACCTCGCAGTTTCCCAACTGCGCGACACCCTCTCTTCCGTCGCCGAAGCCACCCGCTCTATCGACAGCGGCTCACGCGAACTGTCTTCCAGTGCCAACGACCTGTCGAAGCGCACCGAGCAACAGGCTGCGTCTCTCGAGGAGACAGCCGCGGCGCTGGATCAGATCACCGTCAACGTCACCAATTCGACCAAGCGCACGGAAGAAGCGCGTGCTCTCGCAGTGGACGCCAACAGATCCGCAGAGAAGTCGGAAACCGTCGTCGCGGATGCCGTCAATGCAATGCAGCGCATCGAAGCCTCGTCGAGCCAGATCTCCAACATCATCGGGGTGATCGACGAGATCGCCTTCCAGACCAACCTGCTGGCGCTGAACGCCGGTGTCGAGGCAGCCCGTGCGGGCGAAGCGGGCAAGGGTTTTGCCGTTGTTGCCCAGGAAGTGCGCGAGCTTGCCCAGCGTTCTGCCCAGGCGGCGAAGGAGATCAAGGATCTCATCCGCACCTCGGCGGATGAAGTGGAAAATGGCGTCAGGCTCGTCAGTGCCACGGGCGATGCCCTGAAGATGATCGGCGGCTATGTCGTCTCGATCAACGGTCAGCTGGATGCAATCGCCACCTCGGCCCGCGAGCAGTCGGTCGGCCTGTCCGAGGTCAACACCGCCGTCAACCAGATGGACCAGACCACCCAACAGAACGCCGCGATGGTGGAACAGGCAACCGCCGCCAGCGCCTCGCTGGCCGGTGAAGCAGACAAGCTTCGCCAGCTCGTCGGTCGATTCCAGATCGGTGGCGGCAGCGCTTCCGGCTATGGCCATGGCAGTTACGCCCAGGCCTCAGCCCCGGTCGCAGCCTCCAGCCGCCATGCGGCAGCCCCTTCGCCCGCCCGCAAGCTCGTCAGCAAGCTTGCTCGCGCGGTCGGCGTCGGTGGGGCATCAGCCGCGGCGACCGAAAGCTGGGAAGAGTTTTGAGGTTTCGTACAACATGCAAAACGACAAAGGCCGGTGGAGCGATCCACCGGCCTTTTGCTTTGACACCGTGAGACAAAAACTCAATCCTCGCCGGACTTCTGGTTGTCCAGCACCATGTAATCCAGCGGCAGTTCTGTGGTGTACTTGATCTGCTCCATCGCGAACGCAGAGGACACGTCGCGGATTTCGATCTTGGCAATCAGCCGTTTGTAGAAGGCATCATAGGCGCCAATATCAGGGACGACGACGCGCAGCAGATAGTCGACATCACCGCTCATGCGATAGAATTCGACGACTTCCGGAAACTCGACGACGACTTCCGAAAAGCGCTTCAGCCACTCGATGGAATGGCTTGCCGTGCGGATCGACACGAAGACCGTGACCTTGGTGTTGACCTTGCCGGGATCGAGCAGCGCGACACGACGGCGGATGACGCCATCCTCTTCCATCTTCTGAATACGGCGCCAGCAGGGGGTGGTGGAAAGACCGACCTTCTTGGCCAGATCGGCAACGGCAAGCGTAGAATCTTCCTGCAGGATGCGCAGGATTTTGCGGTCAAGGCGGTCCATTCATCGTCCCTCTGAGATTAATTTTCTTCATACCGCGAAATTCACGCCATGTAACCGAAAATCTTTTCAGACAACGAGGCTTTCCACATGCTGTCTCAAAACAGGAAGCAGCTCCTCCTCGAACCAGGGATTTTTCTTCAACCAACCGCTGTTGCGCCAGCTGGGATGCGGCAGTGCCAGACGAAGCGGCCCTGTTCCCTGCCCCATGCCAACCCGCCAGTTGCGCACCGTCTCGGTCATGCTCTTGGCCACGAGATCGGGCATATGCCAGTGCTGCGCATACTGGCCGATGACAAGCACGAGCTCGATCTGCGGCATGGCGTCGATCACCTGCTGCCTCCAGGTAGGCGCACATTCCGGTCGCGGCGGCAGATCGCTTCCGCGCGCATCATAACCCGGAAAGCAGAAGCCCATCGGCACAATCGCAAACCTGTCAGGATCATAGAACTGGTCGCGCGTCACGCTCAGCCAGTCCCGCAGCCGGTTACCTGAGGCATCGTTGAAGGGCAGACCGCTCTCATGCACGCGCAGGCCCGGCGCCTGGCCGGCGATCAGGATGCGCGCCCGCTTCGACATCACCACGACAGGTCGCGGCTCGTGCGGCAGACGAGACTCCGGACCGCCGAGCGGAGCATCACGACAGAGCCGACAGGCGTGGATCGCTTCCGCCAGTTCTTCGAGCGCTGCTTGCCCACCAGAGGCAGCCGCCATCACCAGATCCTTTTCCAGAGATGATCGAGACCGGGCCATGCCGCATCATCCTCCCGTTCTTGCGCCATGCGTCTGCGCCACTCGCGCGGCGTCTCGAAAGTGCCCTGCCAGATACCAAGCCTGGCGCGACGCGCTTCGGATTCCTCCGCCACATACGCACCACCGCTGGCAAGCGCCATACCGCTTGACACCATGACCTCGTTGACCGACACCGCACCCACCGTGCAGGTCACCAGCAGGCGCTGATAGCGATCTCTGCGGCGACCCTGACATTGCACACCATCCTGTCGTGCAAACTTTCGCAACGCCTCACGCGCCGCCTCGCCGCAACGCCACTCCCGGCCATCGCCATCCTGACAGGTCTGTTCCAGTTCCGGTGCATCGATCTCCACAAGCCGCAGCCGTTCCCGGCCATGTGCCAGCGTATCGCCGTCCACCACGCGGAACGGCCCGATCAACGGGTCTGGTGCATTGACGTGATCGACAATGCTGGCGCCCGCCGCCACCAGGCCCACGAAGAAAAGGGTTAGCAGGACATCGCGCCCCTGCGGCAGCCGCTTCGAATGGCGGTTACGATACGGCCCAAATCGCAATTGGAAACTTCCCAAAGACGGCAAACAAAACCTTGCCAGCGCCCCGATTTTTTACCTTTGCCTGGCATTCGCAGCGAGACCAGGCACCAATGTCAGAATCCGATGAGCCCCGCTTACCCCTTGATTGTTATCGAATTTTCCAACCTTGATATTTGATCCTCGTGAGTGCCGCAAATGGTTATCAAATGTGAAATTCATTGCATGGATCAGGATCTTCTTAAGATTTGACCTCTAGTGTGGCAATATCCGGATGAACATCAATGGCCATGAGTAGCGGCGTCAGCACCTCCAACGACAAGATTATCGTGGACCGAACACGCGCTCACCGCAACAAGGCGGTATCGAAAGCGGTTCGGGCAACACGAGAGCGGCTGCAGTCCAACGGCAGTAGCAGCCCCATGTTCGATCGGGAAATGCTCACCCTGCACCTGCATTCGATGCTCCAAGGTGCCATGATCATGCCGCTCTTCGTGACGCTGGTCGCGGCGGCAGGCATCTACATCAACCCGCAAGGGGGAATGCTGGGCTGGGCGCTTCTGACGCTCGCCATCCACTCCATCAACCTGCTTCTGGCGCGCCGCGCATCCCGCATCGAGATCACCACGGCCAAGATCGGAAAATGGCGCATCCGGCTGCTGGCAGGTCAGATCCTGATGGGCTGCTGTTGGGCGATCTTCTCGCTGGGCCAATGCGATACCTGTGGTACCGATGGCTTCTATTTCTACAAGGGCGCCGTCCTGCTGGTTGCGATATCGATATCGGCGATGGCAAACGTGACGTTGCGTCAGGCAACACTGCTCGCCTTTGTTCCCGCTGTCATTACGCTTGCAGTCACGGCGTTTAGCTCGCGCAGTACCCTTGACATCGGCCTGACGGCGATGGCGGCAACCGCGCTGATCCTCTTTCATTACATCTCGGACCGCCTCCACCGCTCCAATCTGACGTTGATGTCCTACCAATCGGAAAAGGATGATCTGATCGCGGAGTTGGAAGTCGCGAAGTCTGTCTCCGACGAAGCACGCCGCCGGGCCGAAGAGGCAAACCTTGCGAAATCACGCTTCCTGGCGTCCATGTCGCATGAATTGCGCACGCCGCTGAATGCCATCCTCGGCTTTTCCGAAGTGATGAGTTCGGAAGTGCTGGGGCCGCTCTCCAACCCGACCTACAAGGAATATGCGGGCGATATTCACCGCTCGGGCCAGCACCTGCTCAACCTCATCAACGAGATCCTCGATCTGTCGCGCATCGAAGCCGGGCGTTATGAACTGAGCGAGGAGTCGCTGTCACTGCTTGAAATTGCCGAGGATTGCATCGGCATGGTCCAGCTGCGTGCCCGCTCCAAGAACATCACCATCAAGCAGCAGTTCGAGCCCGATCTGCCGCAAGTCTGGGCGGACGAGAAATCCATGCGCCAGGTGGTGCTGAACCTTCTGTCGAATGCGGTGAAGTTCACCACGCAAGGTGGCGAGGTAACGGTCAAGGTCGGCTGGACGGCCGGCGGCGGCCAGTACGTCACCATCAAGGACAATGGTCCGGGCATTGCCGAGGAGGAGATCCCCGTGGTGCTCTCGGCTTTCGGGCAGGGCTCGATCGCCATCAAGAGCGCCGAGCAGGGCACCGGCCTTGGCCTGCCCATCGTTCAGGCGATCCTCGCCAAGCATGACGGCCAGTTCATCCTGCGATCCAAGCTTCGCGAAGGCACGGAAGCCATCGCCATCCTGCCCGCCACCCGCGTGCTGCAGAGCCTGCCCGCTGTCGCCGATGCCCAGGCGATTGAGCCGCGCCGCAAGAGCTTTGCCTAGCCGCCCGCAGCGTTTGACAAACTTTGCCATCATGAGGATACTTACGCTCCAATGAGCTTGAGGCTGCCATGGCAACGATGAACGTATCCATTCCCGATCAGATGAAAGACTGGGTCGAGGCTCAATCACGGTCTGGCCGCTATTCGAACTCAAGCGATTACGTGCGCGATCTGATCCGTCGCGATCAGGAACGGATCGAACGAATCCAGTCCATGCAGCGGCTGGTCGATGAAGGCTTGCAAAGCGGAATAGGGGAACGCTCAGGCGAGGCCCTGTTTGAAGCCGCTCTAAAAGCAGCGACCAAGACCTAAATCCGATGGGCTATCGGCTCACCGTTGCGGCTGAAGAGGACATTATTGCCATCGCCACGAATGGTTTCGCGCTGTTTGGTGAGTCAAAAGCTAGACAATATCACCAACATCTTCTCCGGATGTTTGAATTGATATCACTCAACCCACGCATGGCTCGTGAACGAGACGAGATTACACCACCCGTTCGTGTCCACCCATTTCAGGCGCACCTCATCATTTACCGCATTGAGGAAAATAACGACATTCTCGTCATTCGTGTGCGTCACGCCCACGAGGACTGGATTGCCGATTCCTATTAACGCCCTTCTCCGTTCGTCCTGAATATGCCCGGTAAGTCCCAGCCAGCCGCAAAGGCGCGGCTGGCTGATCCGTAATCACCTCAATGGGAATGCGGCACCGGCTGGCTTGCCGTCGTCACCCCGGCCTGCGCAAAAGTTGCCATGCCGGAATGGCAGGCGGCGGCGGCCTTCACGATGCCGGCGGCAAGGGCCGCACCCGTGCCCTCGCCGAGCCGCATGCCGAGCGCCAGAAGCGGCGTCTTGCCGAGCTTCTCGATCGCCTTCAGATGGCCGGGTTCACCCGAGACATGGCCGATCAGGCAGTGATCGAGCGCGGTCGGATTGGCAGCCTTCAGGATCGAAGCCGCAGCGGTCGCCACATAGCCGTCGATCAGGACAGGGATCTTTTCCATGCGGGCCGCGAGAATGGCACCCGCCATGGCGGCGATTTCGCGCCCACCCAGACGGCGCAGGATTTCCAGCGGGTCAGACAGGTGATCCTTATGGAAGGCAAGGGCCGCCTTTACCGCAGCGACTTTGCGGTCCAGTACCTGCCCTTGAGAGCCTGTGCCGGGGCCGACCCATTCTTCCGCCTCGCCGCCATAAAGCGCCATGTTGATCGCGGCGGCAATCGTCGTATTGCCGATGCCCATCTCGCCAATGCAGAGCAGATCGGTGCCGCCCGCAGTGGCTTCCATGCCAAATGCCATGGTGGCGGCGCAGTCGCGCTCGGAGAGAGCCGCTTCCGTGGTGATGTCGCCGGTCGGATAATCCAGCGCCAGATCGAAGATCTTCAAGCCGAGGTCATAGGCCGCGCAGATCTGGTTGATGGCAGCGCCACCGGCGGCAAAATTCTCGACCATCTGCTGCGTCACGCTCGGCGGGTAGGGCGTGATGCCGTGGCGCGCCACGCCGTGATTTCCGGCGAAGATAGCCACCAGTGGCCGGTTGACCGCGGGCGCCCGGCCAGACCAGGCGGCGAGCCAATAGGCAATCTCTTCCAGCCGGCCGAGCGAGCCGGCGGGCTTCGTCAATTGCGCATCACGCTCGCGGGCGGCCACCAGCGCACGGGTATCAGGACCGGGAAGCTCGCGCAGAAGCACACGAAAATCGTCGAAGGGCAAACCGCTGAGGCTCATCGGATCTCTCTTTCTTGGGCGTCACCGGCAGACGTACTTTGCCTTGTCGGTGGAATCTGATTTGGTGGCCCCTTCTTTAAGCACCGAAGGCCGGAGGGACAACTGTCTAGCGCGCAGGATTTCATTGCAGACATTGCACGCTCGGTCGCATTCCTGAGCCGCCTGCCCGTACCTTCCCGCTTTTTCGAGGGGCATGACGGCAGCGTCGCCCGTGCCTGCCGGGCCTTTCCTGTGGCGGGCGCGCTGATCGCCCTGCCCTCGGCCCTGATCCTGCTCGCGATGGCAGACAAGCTGCCTCTGGTCGCGGCGCTGCTGGCGATTGGGCTTTCTGCGGCACTTTGCGGCGCGCTGCATGAGGATGGCTTTGCCGACAGCGTCGATGGCCTTGGCGGCGGGCGCGACAAGGATCATGCGCTCACCATCATGAAGGACAGCCGCACCGGTGCCTATGGGGTGATCGCGCTGATCCTCAGCTTCGGGCTCAGAACCTTCGCGCTCGCATCGCTTGCCACGCTCATCTCTGCGCACGCGGCGGCGGCAGCTTTCATCGCTGCGGCAACGGTCGGTCGCGCCCTGATGATCTGGCACTGGTCGAAGCTGCCACCCGCCCGCCAGAACGGGACGGCGGTTGCCGCAGGCCAGCCGCAGGAGAGTGCGGTGACTTTTGCTATCATTTCCGCCATCGGCCTCATGTTCGTGCTGCTCTGGCCGCAAATCCGCCTTGGGCCGCTCCTGTTCGCCTTCTTTGCAAGCCTTGTCGCGGTTCTCGCCTTCACCCGTTTCGTGCGCCGCAAAATCGGTGGTCATAGCGGCGATACGATCGGCGGCAGTGAACAACTGGTTGAGATCACCTTCCTCGTGGCCCTTGCCGCGCTCGCCTGACAGCACGATATATTGGTCATGATTTCACCCTGTATCCTCGTCTGCTCGCTTGATCCCGCCAGTGGCCTCTGCATGGGCTGCGGACGCAGCCTTGATGAGATCGCCAGCTGGTCGAGCCTGGGCGACCACGAGCGCCTCGCGCTCATGGAGAGCCTTCCCGAACGGCTGCAGGCTTTGAACGCGTCGGCGGAGAGTTCGTCCTCGACAGTAGGCGGAGATGCAGCATGAAAGGCCTGACGCTCGTTCTTCTGATCTTGGGCGTCGGCCTCGCACTCTTGGTCTTCAACCATGATACGGGCCAGACCTTCGGCATGGCAAACGAGGATTTCGGCCGCCTTGTCTATATGCTCCCGATTGCGGCCCTTTTGTCGGCAGGCGTGCTGGCGGGCCGGCGCGGACCCGCGCACGAGGTTCTTCGCAACATCGCGATCTGGCTGCTGATCATCTTCGTGCTGGTCGCCGGCTATATCTATCGAGACGACTTTACCCAGTTCGGCGCACGCATGACGGCCGGTCTGATGCCAGGCAGCGCGGTGGTCGTCACCACAAGTGAAGGCGGTCAGGAGGTCATCTTGCACCGGGCGATGGGCGGCCATTTCCGCGCCCGCGTCGATGTCAACGGCAAGACGGTGCCTATGCTGGTGGATACGGGTGCCAGCGCCGTGGTGCTGACCTACCAGGATGCAGAGCGCCTGGGGCTGAAGCCAGAAGCGCTGACCTATTCCGTGCGGGTGCAGACGGCCAATGGCGCGGCCTATGCCGCACCGGTGCGGCTCGATACGGTCGGCATCGGACCGATCGAGCGCAGTTCCATCCGTGCGATGGTGGCGGAAAAGGGCAAGCTGGAAGAAAGTCTGCTCGGCATGACCTTCCTCTCCACGCTGGGCTCGCTGCAAATGCAGACGGACCAGTTGAAGCTGCGCGATTGAACTGTTGCGCATTGGTTTCGGCACTGAACATGGTACGCACCTAACGGATTGTCGATTACCCCCTCTGGCCTGCCGGCCATCTCCCCCACAAGGAGGGAAACGGCCGGCGGGCCAGAGGGGGGTGCACCCACTTCAAGCGACGTGTCCGATGTGCAGTTTCGGAGGAATGATCAACCATCGCGGTGGATCGGCCATAGGAATAGCTGTGATTTTCAGTCAGCTTTGCGGCGGTTTTCCCAAGACCATATCACAAGGATTCCCGATATGACCGATTCCTGCCTCGACCTGCCCGTGGAGGATGATCGTGCTGACCGCGTTGCCTGGCCCGCGATCATTTCCCTCTCGCTTGGTGTGTTCGGCCTCGTGACGGCAGAGTTTCTGCCGGCCAGCCTTTTGCCGCCCATCGCCCAGGACCTTTCCATCAGCACCGGTCTTGCCGGCCAGACGGTTACGGCAACGGCTGTGATCGGCGCCATTGCGGGCCCCGCTATCGTTGTCGGCGGGCGTAAGCTCGACCGTCGTCTCGTCCTGCTGACACTCACCAGCCTGCTCATCATTTCCAGCCTGATCGCAGCGACATCAACCGGCTTTATCCCGCTGCTTGTTGCCCGCGTCCTGCTGGGCGTCGCGCTGGGTGGTTTCTGGGCGCTCTCCGCCGCCTTCGCCATGCGGCTTGCTCCCGGTGATAACCTTCCGCGCGCCATGTCCGTCATCATGGCGGGGGTTTCTGTTGCGACTGTCTGCGCCGCCCCGCTCGGCGCCTGGATCGGTGCCACACTTGGCTGGCGCGCCGCCTTCTACCTGACGGCAGCGCTCGGCGTTGTCGTCTTCCTGCTGCAGGCCTTCACCGTTCCGGCCATGCCGCCTGCGGGTCATGCATCCTTCGCCACCATGGGCCGGCTGCTCGGACGGCGCAGCGTACGCACGGTGTTCTTCGTGATCATCCTGACGGCAGCCGGTCATTTCGCAGGCTTCACCTTCATTCGCAGCTATCTGGATGATATCATGCATCTCGACGTCGCGACGGTTTCGCTTGTCCTGCTGGCTTTCGGCGTCGCGGGCTTCTTCGGCAATCTCGCCGGCGGCGCACTCTCCGCCCGCAGCAATGCCGGGGCCGTCGCCATCGCAGCCCTGATGATTGCAATCGCCATGGCCATTGTTGCCGCAAGCAGCAGCGTAGCTGCCATTGCCATTGCGGGCGTTGCCTTCTGGGGCTTCGGCTTCGGGGCCTTCCCCGTCAGCGTCCAGAACCGCATCACACGCATCGCCTCGGATGAGGTGGAAAGCGCGGGCGCCATCATGCTGACCACCTTTCAGGTCGCCATTTCCAGCGGTGCAGTGATTGGCGGTTTGCTGGTTGATGCCAGCGGACCGATCGGCGTCATGGCCTTCGCCGCGGTTTCAAGCGCACTCGCGGCCGCGGTCATGATCTCAGGCCGCGATCACCAGACGGAGGCCGCCGAACAGGCGGCCTGAAACTTCGCCTACTTCCGCAACCGGTAACCGGTGCGGAACATCCAGCTCAGCACCGTCATGCCCGCCGTCAGGAAGACGGCGATCATGACGAGGCTGATCAAAGGATTGACATCCGAGATACCGTAGAAGCTCCAGCGAAAGCCGGAGACGAGATAGAGCACCGGGTTCAGGTGGCTGACAGCGGCCCAGAAGGGCGGCAGCATGTCGATGGAATAGAAGCTGCCGCCAAGGAAGGTCAGCGGTGGCACCACCAGCATCGGCACCAGATTGAGCTGCTCGAAATTATCCGCCCAGACGCCGATGATGAAGCCGAACATCGAGAAGGTAATCGCCGTCAGCACCATGAAGACCAGCATCATGACCGGATGCTGGATATGGATATCCACGAAGAAGGACGCCGTGGCGAGGATGATCAGCCCGATGATCATGCCCTTGCTGGCCGCCGCACCGACATAGCCGATGACAATCTCTGCCATCGACACCGGGGCAGACAGGATCTCGTAGATGGTGCCGGTAAACTTAGGAAAATAAATCCCAACGGAGCCGTTGCTGATGCACTGGCCGAGCAGAGTCAGCATGATCAGGCCGGGCGTGATGAAGGCGCCGTAGGACACGCCGCCCACCTCTTGGATGCGCGAGCCGATCGCCGTGCCGAACACGATGAAGTAGAGCGATGTTGTGATGACAGGCGAGATCACGCTTTGCAGAAGCGTGCGCCGCATGCGCGCCATCTCGAAGAAATAGATCGCCTTGATCGCCTCGACATTCATTGGCGCGCCTCCACCAGCGAAACGAAGATGTCTTCGAGCGAGCTTTGATGCGTGGACACGTCGCTGAGCGACAGCCCCTCCGCCTCGATCGCCGCCAGCACCTGGCCTATACGCCCCTCGCCCGCGCCATTGCCATATTCGTGCACCAACTGGCGACCGTCTTCGGAAAGCGTCAGGCCAAGTGCGGCAAGAGCCGGTGGCAGGGTGCCGAGCGGCGTCTTCAGTTCCAGATGCAATTGCTTGCGACCGAGCTTTTGCATCAGCTCGCGCTTTTCCTCCACCAGCAGGATTTCGCCGCCCCTGATAACGGCGATCCGGTCCGCCATTTCCTCGGCCTCTTCAATGTAATGCGTCGTGAGGATGACGGTGACGCCCGTCGCGCGCAGACGGTCAATCGCCGTCCACATGCCGCGCCGCAACTCGACATCGACCCCGGCGGTCGGCTCGTCCAGAAACAGAATGCGCGGCTCATGCGCCAGCGCCTTGGCAATCAGCACGCGCCGCTTCATGCCGCCGGAAAGCTCGCGCAGCTTGTTGTCGCGTTTGTCCCAAAGCGACAGGTCTTTCAGGATACGCTCAATCAGTGCCGGGTTCTTTTTGCCCCCATGCAGGCCACGCGAGAAGCTGACGGTGTTCCAGACCGTCTCGAACTGGTCCGTGGTCAATTCCTGCGGCACAAGACCGATCAGCCGACGCGTCTCGCGAAACTCGCTCACGACGTCGTGGCCGCCGACAAGGACCTGGCCGGACGACGGCGTGGAGAGCCCGCAGATGATGGAAATCATCGTGGTCTTGCCAGCCCCATTGGGGCCAAGGAGGGCAAGGATTTCACCTTCTCGGATGTCGAGATCGACACCCTTTAGGGCTGAAAATCCGTTCGCATAGGTTTTGGTGAGATTTCGGATCGAGACGATGGGGGACATGAATGCGCACAGGTTGGGCGGGAACATGCCCCATATATAGGCAGCATTTCGCGATAACGAGATGTCAATAAGGCGAATGCGAACGCAATGGCGGATTACTTGCCGCTCTTGGCCGTGCGTTTCTTGGCGGCTGGTGGCACGATGGCCGGACCATCGGCATCGCGTGCTTCGCGCAGCTGCCTCAGTCGCTCCGTCTTGCGGATGCGATCGGCCTGATCGGCCTGAATAATCTGCCTGGCAGCCTCATCGGTACGAGAGGCTTTTTCAGCAGAGGAAGTCTTGCCCGGCTTGAAGAACTCGTCCTTGGTGATGCTCATCGCACTCTCCTTTTGTCAGACGGTTGCGGCGGGGAAATAGCGGGAGGCCGACACCGCGTAGGAGGCGGTGTCCGACCTTCGCAAAATCAACGCGTGCGGGCAGCCTTCTTGGGCGCCGGCAGCAGGCCTTCGCGCTGCAGCTTCTTGCGTGCCATCTTGCGGTAACGGCGAACGGCTTCAGCCTTTTCGCGAACGCGCTTTTCAGACGGCTTTTCGTAGGATTCGCGGGCGCGCATTTCGCGGAAGATACCTTCGCGCTGCATGCGCTTCTTCAGAACGCGAAGGGCCTGTTCAACATTGTTGTCTCTGACGATGACCTGCAAGTTATCTCCTGACGCAGCAGACGCTGCTTTTTCCCGAGTTGTAAAAACACAAAAGGCCGGGGTTGACCCGACCTCTCACGATCACCGCATTCTGCTGCCGGTACATCCGTGGTCAGCAGGAACGCAGTTCAATATCAGGCTGCGCGCAGGTTGTCTGCGGAGCTCTTGCCGGAGCGGCGGTCCTGTACGATGTCGTACGAGATCTTCTGACCGTCGTTCAGCGAACGCATGCCTGCGCGCTCGACAGCAGAGATATGCACGAATACGTCCGTGCCGCCGTTGTCCGGCTGAATGAAGCCAAAGCCCTTGGTGGCATTAAACCACTTGACCGTACCAGTGTTCATAACGATTTCCTTTCAAGCAATCGTTGTTGTTCCCGCGATACCTTGCGGGATTAGATCGATGTTTTGAGAGGATATCCAACGTGAGCGCGAATTGGGCTCTGAACGACGTCACAAGCAAAGGTCGATGCGAGCAATATACGCCCATTTCAGATTTTTGCAATAGACACCGTTAATTATTCGCACACGCCGGGCATCCCCCCACTGCGACCCTGACGGCAGATTGCCCGCCGACCACTCTACTGCCCGCGCCCTTTCAGCGCGAACTCGATGGCCACGTCGATCCAGCCGGAATAGCTGATGCCGCATTTACCGAGCGCCAGCGGATACATGCTGCGATTGGTACAGCCGGGCATGGTGTTGATCTCGTTCACATAGAGCTCGCCCGCTTCGGTGAGGAAGAAATCGACGCGCGCGATGCCATCACAGCCGAGTGCCCGGAAGGCGTCGGCAGCCAGGATCTTCGCCTGTTCCACCACAGCCTCGACCACCTTGGCGGGGACGTGGATCGCCGCCCCATCCGGATCGAAATATTTGGCTTCGTAATTGTAGAAATCGTGCTTCTTGTTGGTCACGATTTCGCCCGGCGGCGATACCGTCAGGCTGCCATCGGCATGCTGAAGCACCGCGCATTCGATTTCACGGCCCTGCAGGAATTCTTCCACCAGAACTTTCGCGTCGTAACGGAACGCGGTTTCCAGCGCGGGCAGAAAGGCCTGGCTGCCATCGACGCGGGACACGCCGAAGGAGGATCCCTGCCGCGCAGGCTTTACGAACAGCGGCCAGCCCAGACGATCGGAGATTGCCGTTGCCGACACCGGGTCTGATGCGGTGAGGCAGACGGATCTGGCAACAGGAATGCCAGCCTGTTTCAGCAGTCGTTTCGCCACATCCTTGTCCATGGCGGCGGCAGACCCGATGAGGCCGCAGCCGGCATAGGGAACGCCCGCCAGTTCGGCATAGCCCTGCACGGTACCATCTTCGCCGAAACGGCCGTGCAGAACCGGAAAGAGAACGTCAAGCTGTGGTAGGGTAGCAGCACCGTCGCCGACCGCCACCAGACGGCCCTTGCCGCCAGGCAGAAGCGCCACCTGCACGCCCCTGCCCGGCTGCAGCGGCTCTCCGTCATCCGCGCCCAGCCACCAGCACCCGTCGCGGTCGACGCCGATGGGCAGCACGTCGTAACGGCCGCGATCCATCGCCTTCATCACATTCGTAGCCGACATGATCGACACGTCATGCTCTGCGGATTGGCCGCCGAACAGCACGCCGATCTTCAACTTGTTTGCCATTTCAATTGTCCCTCATAAAGCGCACGGGCGTCCCCACGACCGGCGAATCTCAAACATCAGTGTTTTCAGTGAATATGGGCAGGTTTGCGGCCTGATCTCTATACATTGGCCTCGAAAGTACACCGCGTCGCGGCCATCTGCGCAGCCAGCCTTTCCGCTGAATATGACACGCACTACACGAGTTCATTCATCAAAAATAATCTTCCTAATTTAGGGGACTCTTAATTATTAACTCCGCTAATTTGGGTTGTATTGGAGCCATCGGGACAATCGATCGATCGCGCATGCCGAACCTGACATGTACATCCGAAATCAGATTCCGACGAGGGAGAATAGAATGTCTTTCTACACGCAGATGAAGAAGTCTTCCAAAGCTCCGGTGGCGCTCGCCGAGATGCAACGCGTCTCTGTTGGCATCCTTGCCGGCAATCTGTCGGAACGAGCAAATGTCGACATCGCAACGGGCGAAGCCAGAGAGATGCTGGCAGCCGTCAACGCATTGCTCGATGCGACCACGCAGCCGATGAAGAAGCTTGCGACTTCCGTCGCGCGCATGTCGGGCGAACATGACAAGGGCGACATTGATGTCGCGCTGCCCGTGGAGGAGTTCAGCGGCGATCTTGCGGTCATGGCCAAGGGCATCAACGACATGGTGGCGGGCCATATCGCGGTCAAGAAGAAGGCGATGGCCTGCGTCAAAGAACTGGGCAATGGCAATTTCGACGCGCCACTCGATCAATTCCCCGGCAAGAAAGCCTTCATCAACGAGACGATTGAGACCCTGCGCGGCAATCTGCGCGGCCTGATCAGCGAGATGAACAAGATGTCGGCCGAGCACGACAAGGGCGACATTGACGTGTTTGTCCCTGTCGACAAGTTCAAGGGCGATTTTGGCACCATGGCCAAAGGCATCAACGACATGGTGGCGGGCCATATCGCCGTCAAGAAGAAAGCCATGGCCTGCATCAAGGAATTGGGCGAAGGCAACTTCGATGCGTCGCTTGAGCAGTTTCCGGGCAAGAAGGCTTTCATCAACGAGACGATCGAGACCCTGCGCGGCAATCTTCGCGGCCTGATCAATGAAATGAACAAGATGTCGGCCGAGCACGACAAGGGCGACATCGACGTCTTCCTCGCCACCGACCGCTTCAAAGGCGACTTCGGCAACATGGCCAAGGGCATCAACGAGATGGTCGCAGGCCATATCGCCGTCAAGAAAAAAGCCATGGCCTGCATCAAGGAATTGGGCGAGGGCAATTTCGAGGCGCCGCTGGAACAGTTCCCCGGAAAGAAGGCCTTCATCAACCAGACGGTCGAAACGCTCCGTGGCAATCTCAAAGGCCTGATTGCCGAAATGAACAAAATGTCGATCGAGCACGACAAGGGCGACATCGACGTGTTTGTCCCTATCGACAAGTTCCAGGGCGATTTCGCTGCCATGGCCAAGGGCATCAACGAGATGGTTGCAGGCCATATCGCCGTCAAGAAGAAGGCGATGGCTTGCATCAAGGAATTGGGCGAAGGCAACTTCGAGGCAACGCTCGAACAGTTCCCGGGCAAGAAGGCCTTTATCAACCAGACAATCGAAACACTGCGCGGCAATCTTCGCGCAATCACCACTGAGCTTCAGCGCCTGATTGCCGCCTCCACAGCCGGCAAGCTCCAGGAGCGGGGTGCGGCGGATCGCTTCGTGGGCGATTTCGCCAAGCTGGTCTCCGGGATCAACGGAATGCTGGACGCCATCATCCTGCCGATTTCCGAGGGGAACCGCGTGTTGCGCCAGGTCAGCATTGGCGACCTGACGGAGCGCGTCGACATAGAATGCGAGGGCGATCATGAGCGCATGAAGAGTGCGATCAATACACTGGTGGACAACCTGCGCAACACGGCAGGCATTGCCGACAAGATTGCCAGCGGCGACCTGACCGTGGAACCCAAGCCGCTTTCGGACAAGGACAGGCTGGGAATTTCACTTGTGTCCATGGTCGATCGCCTGCGCGGCGTTGTTGCCGACGCGCTCAGTGCAAGCGACCAGGTTTCAGCGGGTTCACAGCAGCTTTCGGCCGGTGCAGAACAGCTTTCGCAAGGCGCGACCGAACAGGCTTCGGCGGCTGAAGAAGCCTCTGCCTCCATGGAACAGATGGCCGCCAACATCAAGCAGAACGCCGACAATGCTGCCCAGACGGAAAAGATCGCACGTCAATCGTCAAAGGATGCCGAAGCATCCGGTGAGGCTGTCAATCGCGCCGTGGCTGCGATGCGCACCATCGCCGAGAAGATTTCCATCGTTCAGGAAATCGCCCGCCAGACCGATCTTCTCGCGCTGAATGCGGCAGTGGAAGCCGCGCGTGCCGGTGAACATGGCAAGGGCTTTGCCGTCGTCGCCTCCGAAGTCCGCAAGCTTGCTGAACGCAGCCAGTCCGCTGCGGCAGAAATCAGCGGCCTTTCGAGCACCACAGTGAACGTTGCGACAGAGGCAGGGACAATGCTCGCCCGCCTCGTGCCCGATATCCGCAAAACGGCAGAACTGGTCTCGGAAATCTCGGCTGCCTGCCGCGAACAGGATATCGGCGCAAGCCAGATCAACGAAGCCATCCAGCAGCTCGACACGGTGACACAGCAAAACGCCGGAGCCTCTGAAGAGATGGCGGCGACCTCTGAAGAACTTGCCGCACAGGCCGAAGAGCTTCAGGCCTCCATCGCCTTCTTCAGGGTCGATACCGGCGAGAGCGACAAAATGCAGCCCTCTCGCGCCCAACAGGCCAAGGCTGGAGCGTGGAATCATGGCCCGGCGAAGCCCGCCGCCAAGGGGTCAACCTTCCCGGCTGGCAGGACGGTGCGAGACCAGCAAGCCCGCGTGAAGGGGTTGACGATCGACATGTCGGTGGGCGGCCCAGACTCGGATGACGCCAACTTTAAAGTAAGCGCGTAACAACATAGGTTCTAGGGTGAGGGCTCAATCATATTATTGAAATGGCGCGATGAACGGCCATGATATGCGAGGAGAAGCGCGCACGAATGGGTCCGGCACCCATTCAAGCGCTTCGACACAGCAGATCGCAGCCGTTCGCGCGTCCCCGCATAATCCCGACGGGATTATGCTCGGGATGTGGTCGATCCGGCGAGCTACATCGTTGAAAAGCCTCGCCGATGCAAAAGCATCGCCTCCGTTTTTCGCCTCGTATCTCATCCGGATCGCCTCGCACCATTTCAACAAGATGATTGGGTCCTCATCCTAAGTTCAAACTCCAAATGATGGGCTGGCCCGACAGGACTGTCGCGGTCAGCCTTTCATTTATGGGTGAGGTCGAGAAACAACGGGCACACCGTCAATCGCAGTAGCGATTGCCGGAAGCGCGGCTGCGCAGATCGAAATGGAAGTGGTTCCAGTGTTCGGCATTGCTGCCGGGACCCAGCACCGTATTGAAATACTTGCAGCTGTCGGAGCGGACGGATTTCAGCAGGCCGCCCTCGCGGAACGAGAACAGGCCCTTCTTGCGCACATCGATGTCATGGCCGTTGTTCAGCACGAAGGCACCCACATCGATGGCGTTGCCATGCGCGTGCTCCGACATCGGGTTGTAGCGCTGGTTGCTGTTGTTCATGCGCCGGCAGGAATAGCCGCCCATGGACTGGATGGTCTTGACCCCGCTCCAGTAGCGGGTGCGGGCTGCGGGCTGCAGTTCGTTCTTGACCCATTTGGCAAAGGCGAGCGTCGTCTGGCAGTTGAGCTTGGTGGCAGGCTTTACGTCAATGCCACCGGCAAGGCCGGACAGTTCCACCGGATAGGGAATGCCGCAGCTTGGGCCGTCATTGATGGTCGCCAGATCGCGATACTGCACGCCCATGCGGCGAAGCTCGGCCCGGCAGGCGACTTCCGAGGCCGGCATCTGCGCCGGTGCCCTTGGCGTCTCGTTGACCGTCGGCTTGTTCGGCATCAGCATCGCCACTTCCTGCATCTGGGCAGGCTGGCGGCTGGGCGGCACGACCATGCTCTGGTCACCCCAGCGTGGCGTCTGTTGGCCAACGGCATCGCCACGCGGCGGCAGGGATTGCCGCTTCGGCGGGACGATCACCAGATCATCCTCGGCAAGCGGTTGCGGGGCGGCTTGACGTGGGGCGGGTGCCGACGTACGGCGCGCGCCGCCGACCGCGACGGGGTTGTCGGTGCCGATGCCCGTCACCACAGGCTGGCTGGTGGCACCTTCGGCAATATCGGCATTCTGTTCTTCCGCGAGGCCTACGACACGTTGACTGGAGGCTCGCGGTGACTGTGCCGCCATTGCATTGGCATTTGGCGCACCGACGCCAAGCCCGTCATCCATGTTTACTCCGCCTGCGGGAATGGTCAGCGTGCCGAGATTGCGAGGCCCGCGATCATTGGCGAGCGCTTCCGCACTGTCGATCGCTGGCAGGCGACCGCCTCGCATGGACTGCGGCTGGCTGGTTGCCGGATAGGTCATCGGCTCGGGCTGCGGGGCATGCGGGGCGGCGAGATTGGGATTATCGAGATAACCGAGATTGCCACTGGCCTGCGCCACTGGCTGGTTTGCGCCACCATAGCCCTGCGGCAACGGTTGCGGAGGACGGATGGCGCCCACCCGCGTTCCCTTGTCGATCGGCGCTGGCGGCACCAATCCATCGGCGGTGCAGCCCACCAGGACGGTCGAAATCATCAGGAAGGCGACAACCCGCCGCGAGGAAAAAGCATACGCCATACCAGATGCCCAAGTCTCAAGATGCAGGAATGCCACACTGCGAGACTCTAGGCGGATAGGGTAAGCGAAGGTTTAACGGACCTTGTTCTTTTGGGGGTGATGTTGGGGCAAGCTGCACGTTTTGCGCCACATTCCTCAACAAGCCCTTACTCTGGATAGCAATGAAAACGCCGCCCGCAGAGCCGGACGGCGCTTTTTCATGCATGCGTTTGTTACGCCGCGGAGGCGCGGCGTTCACCGCCACCGGAAAGGCGAAAGCCGGTCAGAAGAGCCTGAAGTTTACGGCTCTGCTCCTCCAGCGTCTGGCTGGCAGCGGTGGTTTCTTCCACCATCGCCGCATTCTGCTGCGTCATCTGATCCATGTGGTGGACGGAACTATTGATCTCTTGCAACCCGTTCGCCTGCTCGCGCGAGGCCGTAGCCATACTCTCCACCTGGTCATTGACCTTGTCGACCAGTTGGACGATCTCGATCAACGCATCCCCTGTCTTGCGCACCAGCGAAACGCCCTGCTCCACCTCATGGGCGGAATTGTCGATCAGCGTCTTGATCTCCTTTGCGGCATTGGCCGAGCGTTGCGCCAGTTCGCGCACCTCCTGCGCAACGACGGCAAATCCGCGACCTGCCTCGCCTGCTCGCGCTGCCTCGACGCCCGCGTTCAGCGCCAGCAGGTTGGTCTGGAAGGCGATCTCGTCGATCACCGAGATGATCTGGCTGATCCGACTGGAGGAATCCTCGATGCGGCCCATGGCATCAATTGCGGTCTGGACGATCTCTCCGGACCGACCCGCGCTTTGCTTCGTCGCGGCCACCATCGAGCGGGCTTCGGAAGCCCGTTCGGAAGCGCTACGCACCGTTTCGGTGATTTCCGTCAAGGCCGCTGCGGTTTCCTCCAGCGCAGCCGCCTGCTGCTCCGTGCGGCGAGAAAGATTGCCGGTGGCGCCGCTGATATCCGCAGCGCTGGCGTGCACGACGCGGCCGGTGTCGGAAATCCCCTCGATCGTGGCGCGCAGCGCCGAAACGGCAGAATTGAAGTCATTGCGCAGCTTGGCGTAATCCTCGCCGAGGTCGTTCAGGGAAACGGAGAGATCGCCCCGGGCCAGCGCATCCAGCGCCCGGCCGAGTTCACGCATCGCCCGATCCTGACGATCGGCTGCCGCCTGGATGGTGCGCGCGGTATCCTCGCGATCAGCGGCCAGCGCGCGCTGCTGTTCGGCTTCGCGCTGCTCCAGCATATGGCGCGCTTTCACCGCGTCGCCCAGCACGATGATGGAGCGGGCGATCTCGCCGAATTCGTTGCGTCTTTGCGAACCCTCGACAGCAACGTCAGCCTGTCCCTCCGCCATGCGCGACAGCGCCTGCCGGATAGAGGCAACCGGATGAATGACGCTGCGTACGATCAGAAAAGCGGTCGCGACAAGCGCCAGCAGACCAAGGGCGGACAAGAGTGCGAAACGCGTCGCCTTTTGCCAGAACAGCGCCTGCAGGTCGTCCACATAGACGCCGGTGCCGACCACCCAACC
Source organism: Rhizobium oryzicola (assembly GCF_030504645.1). Classification (GTDB taxonomy): domain Bacteria; phylum Pseudomonadota; class Alphaproteobacteria; order Rhizobiales; family Rhizobiaceae; genus Neorhizobium; species Neorhizobium oryzicola. Next base: position 164,177 of record NZ_JAUKWQ010000009.1, read on the forward strand.
CCAGGGCTCGAAACCGGCAATGTGTGAATACTTCGCCACCGGCTCTTGTGCGCCCGGTTTCGGCCAATAGTAATCGACAAAGCCCTGCCCTTGCGCCTTCACCACTTTGGCGAATTCCACGAAAATGAACTTGCCGTTCGGATCCTTGATCTGGGAGACATCCGTATTGTTCAGCTCCGGCTTGACCGGATGCATGACCATGCGCGGCTGCATGTCGTTGATCCAGAAATAGCCGCTGCCATTGTCGTAGCGCATAGCACCGATTACGCGCTTGGCTTCCGCCTGCGCCTGCTCGCGCGTCATCGCACCCGACTTTTCCTGCTCATAATATAACTTGATGAGACTAAGGGCATTGGAGTCCATGGACACCAGCGAGGCGCGTCGTTCGTGCTCAAGCGCATCATAGCTTTGCACAAGACTAAACGTCATCGCACCAGCCAGAATGACGGCTGCAAGCGCGACCAGAATATAGAGCCGCGTCGACAGACGGAGATTATACATAAATTACCTCCAGACATCGTTTACAAAGTCCAACATTAACCTTTGCAAGTTTATCACAAGTAAATTCTATAACTTGAGAACAAAATCAACTTTTGCGAGCATTGAATTAGAAATTAATTCCTATTGGATATCAGTCTCGCAAAAGAGTCCGACACGCAGTAACCGATCGACAATGCCAAAGGAGCCATATCATGAACGACACCCTGTTGCCGGAAGGCGAACTGACCCTGCGAACGCTTGCCATGCCAGGTGACGCCAATCCCGCCGGCGACATCTTCGGTGGTTGGGTCATGGCGCAGATGGACTTGGCAGCTGGGATCCGCGCAGGTGAGCGGGCTCGAGGCCGCGTGGTCACCGCCGCCGTCAAGGAAATGGCGTTTCAACGGCCGGTGAAGATTGGCGACACGCTCAGCATCTACACGCAGATCGACCGGATCGGCCGCACCTCCATCACGCTGAAAGTCGAAGCCTGGGCGAACCGCTCGCGGCGCGGCCTTCTGGAAAAGGTAACGGATGGCCTCTTCATCATGGTCGCCATGGATGACGACGGAAAGCCCACGGAAGTTCCCGCGGAGGCGTGAAACTTATCCGCGCAGATAAATGGAATTGCCGTCGAAATCGAGGCCGGGAAACACCTTCGAGACGATGTTGCCGATACTGATATCGAATTGCTGGTAGAGCATCGCGGCGGCAATCTCGCGGACGTCAGTGGTGGGCGCGAGATCCTGCCCGTCCAGAAGAGCATCATGCGAAAGACCCGGCCATTCCCCCATGACGGAGCCGCCCGCAACCGCGCCGCCGGCAATGATGGCAAGACTGCCGGTGCCATGCTCGGTGCCGCCGTGATCGTTGAGCCTAAGAGCTCGGCCGAACTCGGTCACGGCCAGCACGGACGTGTTGCGCCATGCCTCTTCGCCAAGCCCTTCCTTCAGGGCGAGAAACGCTCTTGAGAGGTCTGCGCTAGCCCGCGCAAAGAGCTGCTTTTGATCGCGGTGGCTGTCCCAGCCTCCAATCGAGAAACTGGCAATACGATAATTCTCGCGCAGCAATCCTCCGGTCAGGCGCGCCATGTCGGCAATACCCGCAGCACGTCGTTGAGGGTCAAAGATAGCGCTGTGGTTCCCGGAGCCCGCCGCTGGCATGGCGGCGGCAAGAGTGCGGCTGAAGCCATCATCCTCGCTATAGAGGCGCGCCAACATATCCACCTCATCCGGCGCCAGAGACGTATCCGCCTGCGTGGTCCAGCTGTCGGTGGTTGTCGCTCCTGACAGGATCAGTTCCATCGATGCATTGACGTCGATGGCGCGACGTCCTGCCGAGCGTGGAATGAGCGCCAGCGCCCTATTCAGCCATCCCGTACGTTGCAAACGCCCCTCGCCCGAGCCGCTTTCCAGCATGTTCTGCGCACTGAAATGATCGGCCCGGTTACGATACGGTCCGGCCGTGGCATGCACGAATCCCAGTTCCCCTGCCCGGTAAAGCGGCAGCAGTGATGCAGCAGAAGGATCGAGACCATAGAAGCCGTCCAGATCCAGGAGACCTGTCTCAGGGGTCAGGGCAAGGCCCGCTCGCAAGCCACTCCAGCCGGCTTCACCATAAGGCTGCACCAGTTGCAGCCCGTCCAGGCCGCCCCGCAGCAGAATGACAACGAGACGGCTTTCGCCGCCCGTTGCCGATTGGCCGCGGGACGCTAACGGCCACAGCATGACGGAGGCCGCAGATGCACTCAGGAAGCCGCGGCGGGTAATGCGCGTGAAGGACATCGCGGCTATCTCCTGTTGAATTCCGGCGAAGCAAGCGCCAGCGTCAGGGCGTGCACCTTGGTGGGTGCGGCCAGCACCAGTTCACGCGTCACATCGCGTGCACCATCCCCCAATGCAGCCTCTACGAATTCTTCCGGCTCCACGTCGCGCCCCAGCGCTCTCGCGGCCATGCGCGCCCAGCCGATGCGTTCGCTGATCTGCCCCGGTGAAAGCCATGCATCGGTGCGATCGGAAAAGCCTGCCGGGCTGGGCGGTTGCCAGACAGGCTGACCCATGCGCTTCAGAGCCTCGATGGTCAGCGCGCGGGCCACGCCCGGCTTGTCCCGCATCACGCCCTTGCCCGTCATCGGCATGGCTTCTTCACCCACACCGCTTTCCATGGCCTTGGCCAATGCCTGGAACTCCCCCGGCTTCAATTCGAAGGCTCGCAAACCCGTCACAACGAAATCGAAAGGCGGGATCACCTTGCTCATCTCGCCCGACCAGGCGCGTGGCTGATCCAGCATGGCGCGGTAAACGCGGGTCAGGTCGCCATTGCTTTCGGTCCAGGCCGCAAGCATCGGCTCGACAACCTCTGCCGGCGGATCATCGGAAATGAAATGGCTGACCAGCTTGCGGCAGATGAAGCGCGCCGTTTCCGGTCGCACAGCCAGATCCTCCAGCATGCGCTGATGATCGTCGCTGCCGCCTGTATAGGTGCGGCCAAACAGGGCCATGCCGTTGGTGCGCCCGCGCGGGCGATAGGCAATCTCCAGGCTGCGATTGTCGACGGAAAGACCCGCAAGGATGAAAGATACGCCCCGCAGATCCTCCACGCTATAGCCGGCATCCGCCCCCATGGTGTGCAGGTCGAGAAGATCACGGCCCAGCGTCTCGTTGAGGGCAGGCGCGCCGGGTGCCTCAGGTTCGTTGGCAGTCGCCTCGACCCTCTCCTGATCCAGATAGATCAGCATGGCCGGGTGCAGGATGGCCGCCTTCAGAAGCTTGGAAAAAGGTCCCGCCAGATTGGGGCGGATTGCCTCCGCCTCGAACAGCGGCACGATCATATGCGTCTCATAGACCTTGCGGGCGTTGACGGCGAAATGATCCATCCAGAAGGTCGCCAGCCGCTCGTAGAAACCATAGGGCGAATAGACGGCCTGCGTGATCCGCCCCAGCGCATCACGTTCGAAAATGCGGTCTGCTTCCTTCTGGGTCTCCTTGCGCAGCGCTACATTGGGCCGACCGTCGAGTGCCGCCTTGGCCTCCACCGCACGCACCGAGAGCAGACGACCGGCGGTCTCGCGGCGTCCGGTAATGCCTTCGCGGGGAAAACGCGGCGCGCTCTTCATCGCCTTCGGCAGCTGCGCCATCATGTCATCAACGTCGTCAGGCGCGTCCTCACCCGGTCGCATGCCGTAACCGAAGCGCCGGGAAGCGATCGTCGAAAAGGAAGGTGTCATTCTTCATCCTCGTTGTGTCCGCTCGCACAACATTACTGTTCCGGCGTGTGATTGGATTTCTCAGGTCCGTCAGGGTTCAGGAGAAATACGGCCCCCTCGTGACCGGTCATCGATCCGATTCAGGTTCACATCCTGATATGAGCGGCAAGGTGGAAATGGCAAGCGCCCCACAAATGGAGACTGCAGTCTTTTCCCTGAATGATGGTCGAGAACGCAGGACAGGCCGATGCCCGCTTTGTTAAAGTTCGGCCGCTATTCCTGTGCCTGCACATAGACTCGAATGGAATTGCTGATGAGGATGTCTCTTCGCCAAGCGGCCGTCATGACCTTCATTGTGAGTGTTTCGGTTCTCGGCGCTCTGTCATGGCCGCTTGCTGCAACTGAACAGCTAGCAACAGCGGCAGATGCGCCCTTCCCTGCACCTTCCTGCCGAGCAAAACCGGTAGGCGGTTGCGCGCCGCGCCCGACAGAGACAACGCAATCCCTGAGCGTTGGCCAGGGGCAACCTTACGCCACGGTGCAGGCAGCTGCGGATGCGGCCAAACCGGGGGATACTATTCTGGTACAACCGGGCGCATATCGGGAGGTGGTGCATCTGCGCACCCCGAACCTGCACGTCATCGGCATGGGCGCGACGGCCGACGACGTCGTCATCGAGGCCGATCACAGTGCCGGAGACAGCGGCGGCACGTCGCGTTCAGCTACGGTATTTGCCGAGGCAGACGGCATCGAGATGGCGCGCCTGACCATCGCAAACCGTTTCCACGATACCATCCCGATGTCACCCAGGGCGCCCAGGCGATTGCCCTGTCGGCCACGGGCGACCGCCAGCAGTTCATCGGTCTTCACCTCATCGGCTGGCAAGATACGCTCTATGCCGGCAGCCATGGCTGCAATGGACCGGAGAGCTGTAGGCCGACCCGGCAATATTACGAGGATGCGCTGATTGAGGGCTCCGTGGATTTTGTGTTCGGCGATGCGCTGGCCTGGTTCGAACGGCCGGAACTGCGCGGTGTCAACCGTGGCAAAATAACGGTAACAGCACAGAGCCGGCGCGTACCACAGCAGCGAAGCGGCTATGTATTTCACGATTGCAAGGTGACTGGCGATGCTTCCGTGCAGACCATCAGCCTTGGTCGGCCCTGGCGCGACTATGCCACCGTCACCTACATAGATTGCTGGCTCGACGCCCGGGTATTGCCGGAGGGTTTTACCGAGTGGCAGGGCGAGCATAGACTGCCAACCGCACGCTACATGATTATCGACGCCACCGGCCCCGGCAGCGACACGAATGCGCGGGAACCCTGGATGATTTCTGCGGATGCAGAAGCACGCTCAATCCTTTCAACTCCGGAACGCTATTTTGCAGAGTACGCTCAAGGCGGGGAATGATGCCCCTATATCTCGCCGTTGACGTCAACAATTCGTCAAGCATAGCCAAGACTTTCGCAGGCAAACATTTCACCCCGCGATAAAATTGAATTATCTTATATTTTCCGGGAATTAGGGATGGCTTAAGACCGGATCGACTAACGTGGATACCATTAGAACCCAAGTATATTTGAGAGTGCAATATGTCTGTTGGGGTCCAGCCGAGCCAGGCTGTAGATGAGGCGTTCGCAGTCCGGCAGGCACAGGCGATCGCCGTGATCAGAAAGGCCCTGACGCCGCTCATCCTGAACCTGGCTGTCTCGGCATCGGTCGTAGGTCTGGTCTATGCGACGCAATGCCCACGGGAAGGCATCTGGGTCTGGTTCGCCGGCATCGTAGCGACCCTGACGCTGCGTCTCGCTCTCTTGCTGACAATCAGGAAGCGAGATCTTGCAACAACCCATCCGCTGCGCACCTTGCGCCTCGTTCCCGCAGGAAACTTCCTGACGGGTATTGCCTGGGGCACACTTCCTTTTCTCATCGACGGCTCCGCAAATGCTTTGATGGGCAACAATGTCTATCTGATGCTCTTCGGCGTCACCGCGGGTGCTGCACTGCTGAACGTCGAGTTCAGCCGGCCGGGAATCGCCTTCACGCTGCCCGCCCATATCGGAGCCTGCCTCTCGCTGCTGCTCTATTCGGGCACAACCGGATTGATCCTGTGCGCCAATCTGTTGCTGATGACGCTGATCTTTTATCGCAGCAGCCGCGCCAGCGAGCGAACCTATCTGGAAAACCTGACGACCGAGTTGAAGGCGACCTCGCTGGCGCAATCGCTGACGGCAGCGAATGTGGATATTCTCAAGGCCAATGCGCGGCTTGAAGATCTCGCCAACCGCGATTCGCTGACGCATGTGGCGAACAGGGCAGCCTTCAATACACGGTTGGCAGAGGGCATCAGCCAGGCGGCGAGCAACGGCGAAGAACTGGCGCTGCTCATCCTCGACATCGATCGTTTCAAGACGATCAACGACACGATGGGACATCGCGGCGGCGACGAACTGCTGCGGCAGTTTGCCGAAAGGCTGCGCACCACACTTCCCGCCCAAAACATCATCTCGCGTCTGGGCGGCGATGAGTTTGCAGTCATTCTCGCCGGCAAGGATGCCTATGGCCGGGCAATCCAGGAAGCCCAAGCCATTCTGGAACACAGCCGCGCCCCCTTCGATCTCAAGGGTCAGTGCCGCATGATTTCCAGCTCGATCGGGATTGCCGTCTATCCGCACCATGCACGCAACGCCGAAGAGCTGTTCGTATCCGCCGACATGGCACTGCATGCCACGAAGGATCGAGGCCGCGGCACCTACACGGAATTTGCGCCGCAAATGCGGGCGGCCGCTGCTCGCCAGCGGCAGGTGGAAGGCGACATCCTGCAGGCCATCAAGGCGGGCGCGGTGGAAACATGGTTCCAACCGCAAGTCAGTCTCAACACTGGCCGGATCCTCGGCTTCGAGGCGCTGGTGCGCTGGCATCACCCGCAACTTGGCGCCATTTCGCCCCCGGAAATCGTGCAGGCTGCCCACAACATCCAATCTTCGCAGGTACTGACCCCAGCGATTGCGGATGCCGCCTGCCGGATGCTGAAGCGTCTGCCTTCGCTCGGCCTGCCGGAAGCCACCATCGCCATCAACGTGTCGCCACGCGAATTTGCCATGTATTCCGTGCCCGATATGCTGGACGAGGTTGCCACCCGCCATGGCATTTGCCGGAGCCTGCTGGAGATCGAGATCACCGAGGAGGCTCTGCTGGACACCGAAATCGCCATGGCACAGCTGAAACAGCTGGAGACCTCCGGATTCCTGTTGGCCGTGGATGATTTCGGCGCTGGTCATTCCTCGCTCACTCATCTGATCGACCTGAAGGTGGACCGCCTGAAGATCGATCGCGGCCTTACCACAGGCATTCATCTGAGCCCGCGCAACCAGGCGATCATTTCGGCGCTGATCAGCCTTGGCGATGCGCTGTCGATGTCCGTTCTGGCGGAAGGTGTTGAAACGGATGAGGAGGCGGACAGCCTGCGCCAGCTAGGTTGCGAAATCGGGCAAGGCTTTCTCTTCTCGCGCGCGCTGCGGGCCGACCAGCTGGAGCCCTGGGTCGTTGCCTGGCGCTTTCGCGACAACGACGCCGATTACGCGGTGGCCTGACCCTTCGAGGCGAATTGAGGCGCTGCATTCGCAAGCTGGCTTTCGAACCGCCGTTCCCAATTTGTTTCCCCGCCGCCCTTCACTTTCGGCCGGACTCCCTCCATATTCCGGCCATGGCCAAGACACCGAAAAACTCCCCCTCCCAGACCCCCGCAAACGGCTTCGAGGAAGCGCCGCAGGCTGCTTTCGAAGGCGCTCCCCTGTCAGGCTCCGTCTCCGACTGGGTGAAGCAGCTGGAAGCACAGGCCGAGGCGGACGCGATGGAAACCCAGCGCGAGATCGCCTCCAAGGCCGGCAAGCATCGCAAGAAGATCGAGATCGCCGCCCGCGAGCAGGCCATCCGCGAAGCGAAGGAAGAAGAAGCCGCGAGGGCGAAGCCGGACAAGTCGAAGACCGCCAAAAACACCACCGCGTCAAAGACCGCTCGCGGCGTGTCCATCGGCGCATCCTCGGACCCGAAGACCCGCGCCGCCGCAGGTCTGAACCCCGTTGCGGGCATGGATGTGAGCCTGGAGGAGGCGGCAACGCTCGCCCCCGGCGCGGTCACGGCCACCGTCGACGCGCTGGCCAAGCTGATCGAGAGCGGCAATCCGCTGTTCAAGAACGGCCAGATCTGGACGCCGCACCGCCCTGCCCGCCCGGAAAAATCCGAGGGCGGCATCGCGATCCGCATGGCCTCCGAATACAAGCCGGCGGGCGACCAGCCCACCGCCATCCGCGATCTCGTGGAGGGGCTGAACAATGGCGACCGCAGCCAGGTTCTGCTCGGCGTCACCGGCTCCGGCAAGACCTTCACCATGGCCAAGGTGATCGAGGAAACGCAGCGCCCCGCCGTCATCCTTGCGCCCAACAAGACGCTGGCGGCGCAGCTCTATTCCGAGTTCAAGAACTTCTTCCCCGACAATGCGGTGGAGTATTTCGTTTCCTACTACGATTATTACCAGCCGGAAGCCTATGTGCCGCGCTCGGATACCTATATCGAGAAGGAAAGCTCCATCAACGAGCAGATCGACCGCATGCGCCATGCCGCCACGCGCGCGATCCTGGAGCGCGATGACTGCATCATCGTCGCCTCGGTCTCCTGCATATACGGTATCGGCTCGGTCGAAACCTACACGGCCATGACCTTCCAGATGTCGGTCGGCGACCGCATCGACCAGCGCCAGCTGCTGGCCGACCTCGTGGCGCAGCAATACAAGCGGCAGGACATCAACTTCGTGCGCGGCTCTTTTCGCGTGCGCGGCGACACGATCGAGCTGTTCCCCGCCCACCTGGAGGATGCGGCCTGGCGCATCTCGCTGTTCGGCGACGAGATCGACAGCATCACCGAGTTCGACCCGCTGACCGGCCACAAGACCGGCGACCTGAAGTCCGTCAAGATCTATGCCAACTCGCACTATGTCACGCCGCGCCCGACGCTGAACGGCGCGATCAAGGCCATCAAGGACGAGCTGAAGCACCGTCTGGCCGAGCTGGAAAAGGCGGGCCGCCTGCTGGAGGCGCAGCGCCTGGAGCAGCGCACCCGCTACGATATCGAGATGATGGAAGCCACCGGCTCCTGCAACGGCATCGAAAACTATTCGCGCTATCTCACCGGCCGCAAGCCCGGCGAGCCGCCGCCGACGCTGTTCGAATATATCCCGGACAATGCGCTGATCTTCATAGACGAAAGCCACGTCACCATTCCGCAGATCGGCGGCATGTACCGGGGCGACTTCCGCCGCAAGGCGACGCTCGCCGAATACGGTTTCCGCCTGCCCTCCTGCATGGACAACCGCCCGCTCCGCTTCGAAGAATGGGATGCCATGCGCCCGCAGACGGTGGCCGTTTCCGCCACGCCCGGCAATTGGGAGATGGAAGAGGCGGGCGGCGTGTTTGCCGAACAGGTCATCCGTCCGACCGGCCTCATCGATCCGCCGGTCGAGGTGCGCTCGGCCCGCACCCAGGTGGACGATGTGCTGGGCGAGATCAAGGAAACCTCGCTTAAGGGCTACCGCACGCTGGTGACGGTTCTGACCAAGCGCATGGCGGAAGATCTGACCGAATACCTGCACGAACAGGGCGTTCGCGTGCGCTACATGCACTCGGATATCGACACGCTGGAACGCATCGAAATCATCCGCGACCTGCGCCTCGGCGCGTTTGACGTGCTCGTCGGCATCAACCTGCTGCGCGAAGGCCTCGACATTCCCGAATGCGGCTTCGTCGCCATCCTCGATGCCGACAAGGAAGGTTTTCTCCGTTCGGAAACCTCGCTCATCCAGACCATTGGCCGCGCGGCCCGTAACGTGGATGGCAAGGTCATCCTCTATGCGGACAACATCACCGGCTCCATGAAGCGGGCGATGGAAGAAACCGCCCGCCGCCGCGAAAAGCAGATGGCCTACAACACCGAGCATGGCATCACGCCGGAATCGGTCAAGGCGCGCATTTCCGACATCCTCGACTCGGTCTACGAGCGCGACCATGTCCGCGCCGATATTTCCGGGGCCGCGGGCAAGGGCTTTGCCGATGGCGGCCATCTGGTCGGCAACAACCTGCAGAGCCACCTCAACGCGCTGGAAAAGCAGATGCGCGATGCCGCCGCCGATCTCGACTTCGAAAAAGCCGCCCGCCTGCGCGACGAGATCAAGCGCCTCAAGGCCGTGGAACTGGCTAGCATGGACGACCCGATTGCCCGCGAGGAGACCAAGGCGCAGGAAGGTGTTCGCCGCAGCGCCGAAGCCACACGGCAGTCCTTGGCGCCGGAGGGAGAAAATAGCCCCTCACCCCAACCCTCTCCCCGCAAGCGGGGCGAGGGGGACCGAGCGACCGCCTCATCGACCCTTCTCCCCGCAAGCGGGGAGAAGGTGCCCGGCAGGGCGGATGAGGGGCAAAGCTACTTCGCCAAACCCTCGCTGGACGACATGGGGCCGGGCACCGATACGGCCACGCCTTTGTTCCGCAAGAACACGCTGGACGAGATGACCGTGGGCCGCACGGAAAAGCCCATGCCCGGCAAGCTGCCGGAAAAGCCGGAAGACCCATCCCGCCGCCACTCACCATTGCTCGAAGGCCAGCCGGAACGCGCCAACCCGGACGCCCCCCGCCCGCTCGTGCGGGGCAAGGCGGGCGTCGGCTCCTACGAAGACCCCATGGACCAGAAGCGCAAGGGCCGCACCAAGGGCAAGACCGGACGACCGGGACGGTAACCGCGAGTCCCTTCTCCACGCTTGCGGGGAGAAGGTGGCGGCAGCCGGATGAGGGGCAACCCCACCCCTGCACGTCCCGCATAGCTTTGCGCGCTGGGCAGAGGCCCCCGCCCCGCGCTAAGCATGAAGCCGATCCCGTGTCTCAAAAAGGATGTCGCCCATGCGCCTGCCCGCTCTCGTCCTCAGCTTTCTCATCGTCGCGGCGACCGCCCTCACCGCCCAGGCGGAAACCTTCAAGACGCCGCAGGCGCTGATGAAGGCGCTCTATGCCTTCAATCCAGACACGGCGCCCCAGGACAGGCCGACGCCCTACACGCCCTTCTTCTCCCGCGCGCTGATCGCGCTGTTTCAGGCCGACCGCGACCGCACGCCGGAAGGCGAAATCGGCGCGATCGACTTCGACCCCGTCATCAATGGACAGGATGGCCGCGCCCGCAACCTGACGCTCACCGAGCCGGTCATAAAGGGCAACACGGCAAAGCTGCAGGCCAGCTTCACCAATGGCAAGCGCATGGTGCTGCACTACACGCTGGTGCAGGAACAGGGCGGCTGGAAGGTGGACGACATCGCCGACCCCAAGGCGGAATATCCCTGGAGTCTGCGGGAGTTGCTGAAGTGAGCCTACCAAGCGCTTGAACCTGCTACCCGACAGGGCATCTCATTGTTTGGTTATCTCGGGTACAAAATGCGGATAGATCTCGTTCAAGTAGCTCACTGACTCTTCGTCAGTAACGGCGATGTCGAGTCGGTCACGTATAAATTCCAGCCTTGATACACATTCATGAAGAAGCTGACCCCAAGTCTTTATGAAGATCCTGCCGTTGCCCTCTTTAAAGATATGAGCACACCCGGGAGGCCGATCTGGAGCTGAAACTAAATCCTCCAACTGAGAATCAACTTCGACACCCACCAACCAAAAACTCCATCTAACGTTCGTTTTCCGATAGCGACTATCTTTCATGATCGAAGAAGCGTATCCCATTATTTGGGTAAAATCTTTCATGTCTAAGGTTTTTTTCGCACGCTTCAGCTCAATTACTAGATGATGATCATCATCTCTACCTGTAACTCTAGAAGCTTGACACAGCATAAGATCCAAACGGGCAGTATTTTTTCCGTTGACAATAACAGGATCAAGAACTTTTTCGTTAATTTTTAGCCGGCGAAGATGCTCTCTGAGAGCGTTGGTCAGCGTAGATTCCGAAATACCCAACATAAATTCATCACCAAATATCCAAGCGTTTCGCTCTACTATCTGATGGATATGCTGGCGTTCTTTAACTGTGGGGCGACTTTCGTCACTGCAAACGAGCGACCTCAATCCCTTCGCGATGCGAATGCGACTCCTGATCAGCGATACAGTATCGATAATGTCGGATAACTTTGTATCATCAAGCAAATTGGCAAATTGCTTCTTTTTCTCGCTGGAAAGAGAAAGAACTTCTGAGAGAATTTTGGAAACTTCACTCGGCCTTTCTTCTATTGCCTCGCGCAGTAGTCTGAATGACAGTGATTTGGTTATTCTATCCTGAGATGAGAAACCCTTCACTTGGTTGCTAATCGTAACGGCACATATATTAAATATGCGCATAGATTGTTTTACAATTTCGCCAGATTCATCATCCTTATAAGGATAAACCTTTTCATTTTTCCATTGATCAATTAATTCTGCTACCTTTTGCTTTTCAAGTTGCTTAAAGTATGAGGTAAGCTTATCGCGGCCCTCCCCAATAAGTTTAGAAATTCCTTCTTCCATCTCAATTTCAATCAAGCCATCACTTGCAACTTCAGAAAAATAATCGCTTTTTAAGTAGGCAGAAAAGTTGTAACCGGGTGCACGCACTTCAGGAGCACGTTCCGCCAGCGTAAATCCTCTTGCATCACACAAGTACAAATGCCTGTCAGCAGAATGGTTCCATTGTATTATTTCAAGATCAGCGGATATTCTTCGTCCCGAAACAAGCCTTACGGGACCCACCTCCATTGTTTCCGATCTTGAAATAAGCTTAGATATGTCCAATACTTCGCCGTTCACGCGCAACGTGATGTCGCGGTACTTATTCATATACGAGGCGAACGAGTGAGCAATAGATTCACTTTTCAGTTTCAAAAAGTATCCGGAAGCTACAGGGTATATATTTGTAATTTCAACGGTCGTGCCCGTTTTGACAGATTTGGAAGCCCTAACATCGCTTATTTCAAAATAGCCGATATTATCGGAATTTGCTACAATTTTATACTCGTAGAACTTTCCGTCAGCTTGATACACTGTATGCCACTCGACGAACTGACCAAGGGAAAGTGCGCGAAACCTACCTTCACCATTCCTTCCGTGCAAAATTCGCTTTTTAATATTTGAGCGTTGAGCGCGCGCCTTCCACGAGTTACCCAACTTTTCAAATTGATGTTCACTTTCAGAAAAGGGTATCCCCTCGCCATTGTCTTCGAACACAATCTTGTCTGGCTGACCAAGAGGATTGAATTTAATTGATATGCTCACGGTGTCGGCATCAGCATCAAACGAATTCCAGATGATCTCTTGCAGCGCCCGCGAGGAGCTTCCACCAACAAACCGCTTCCAGAAATCTTGTTCAGCTTTAACTTGGAGTGTGCGGGCCATAATGCTCGATCCGATGAGATTTTGTGCAATATCCATAGCGATCAGAAGTTTAACTTCAACCCTGAATTTATTTTTCCGAAGTTAAGATCCGTTTTGGATCGGTAATCACGCGATCGGGTTATGCTTGTAAGGCAGGGCTCTCGGAACCCCCGCCCCTCCCCGCAGTTCTCCTCACGCCCCCAACCTTGAGGAGACATCATGCCCAACATGTCCGAGACATTCATCGCGGCGCTGACGCGTCTGGAAACCGAGCGCGATGTGGATGGTATTGCCGCCCTGTTTGCGGAAGCGGCTGACATTTCCAATCCCTTGGTGCAGCACCGTCATGGCGAGGCCAATGGCGCCAGGCGCTTCTGGCAGACCTATGCGGAGGCTTTTGAAGAGATCCGCTCCGAGTTTCGCGCCGTGCGGGACGAGGACAATCTGACCTTTCTGGAATGGGTCAGCCGCGGTTCGCTCGGCGGCAAGGCCTTCACCTATGGCGGCGTCAGCGTGCTGGAGCATCGGGATGGCCGCATCACCGCCTTCCGCAGCTATTTCGATACGCGCCGGATCCCCTCGGCGGAAACCCGCGGCGGCGCTGGCACGGGCCTTGTGCAAATTTCCGGCCAGAACGCCGGTTCGTCTGATGGTCAAGCGCCGGGCCAGGTTTCCAGTCAGCGTCAGGAGAGTAAGGGCTCCAGCCTGCCCGCCGACACGCCCGCCGATGGCAACAGCGATCTCGACCGCGCCCAGCGCGACGCCGCCGAACAGCGGGCGAGCGGCGGGTATAACTGAGGTGTAACGGGGGGCTCAGCCGCAGAAGCGCGTTCGTGCACGCGGTTGATCATCCCCCCCTCTGCCTTGCCTCTGTTGGTCGAGCCACGCGTCTCGCACCGTCCTTCGGACCCCGCCACAAGGGGGGAGATCAGCACGACGTGACCCGCGCGCTCTGCCCGCAATGTCAAAGACATTGACTGAAGTTCACGTTCGGGAGAGGCATTGCAACGGGTCGATCTCCCCCCCTTGTGGGGGCAGTGTTTACTGAGGACTCCCGATGAGGTGCCTGTTAAAGAACAGTGTGAGCGTTATCTCCAGCATGTCATGAGTTTTGGAGAAACGCTTTGAGCGTCGATTGAAGCGCGCCAGATTATCCCT